>OY782677.1:0-5640860 GCA_963677975.1 Bacteroidales bacterium
CTTACGAAGCTATAAAGGTCGTGGTTGGGAAACCGCTTTTCAGCAAATATTTCCCTGAAAAGAATGCAGAAATCGCCATGAGCGAATATGTACCGGGACAAAAAACAATTCCTTTCGAAGTGATTGGTGAATTCACCGGTGCAGAGATGGCTGGCCTGCGTTACGAACAACTTTTACCATATACTCAGCCCGAAACCGGTGAAGCCTTTTTGGTTGTGACCGGCGATTTTGTAACCACCGAAGACGGAACCGGCATTGTTCATATCGCACCCAGTTTTGGTGCCGACGACTTTAAAGTAGCTAAACAGTATGGCATCGGCTCCCTAACGCTTGTTGATAAATCAGGGCGTTTTACGGAAGAAATGGGTGAATTTGCAGGCCGCTTTGTAAAAGCCGATTATGCCTCCGATAATGATCCTCAGAAGGACGAAAACGTTGATATCGACATTATCGTTAAGCTTAAAAAAGAAAACAGGGCGTTTAAAACCGAAAAATACGAACACTCTTACCCGCATTGCTGGCGTACAGATAAACCTATACTCTATTACCCGCTCGATTCGTGGTTTATCCGCACCACAGCACTTAAAGACCGCATGATCGAGCTGAACAATACCATCAACTGGAAACCCGAGTCAACGGGTACCGGTCGTTTTGGCAACTGGCTCGAAAACCTTGTCGACTGGAACCTGTCGCGTTCACGCTACTGGGGAACTCCGCTCCCGATTTGGGTTAGCGAAGACCGAAGCGAAGAAATATGCATTGGATCTATTGCCCAGTTACAGGCCGAAATTGAGAAATCGATAGCTGCCGGTTTTA
This sequence comes from Bacteroidales bacterium, assembly GCA_963677975.1. Classification (GTDB taxonomy): domain Bacteria; phylum Bacteroidota; class Bacteroidia; order Bacteroidales; family UBA4417; genus UBA4417. Next base: position 817 of record OY782677.1, read on the forward strand.
TGAGTTCAAATCCATATTCCGATTTCATTCCGGGTGATAATTCTGTTAAAAATTACACTTCATTCGATCTTCATCGACCGTATGTGGATGATATTTTCCTCGTATCGCCAACAGGCCGGAAAATGATACGTGAAACCGACCTTATCGATGTTTGGTTCGACTCAGGTGCTGTTCCTTACGCACAGTTCCATTACCCGTTCGAGAAAAACGAAGGTCATCCTCAATATTTCCCGGCTGATCTTATTGCCGAAGGCGTTGATCAGACCCGTGGATGGTTCTACACCCTGCATGCTATTGCTACACTTGTTTTCGATTCGGTTGCTTTCAGGAATGTAATTTCCAACGGTCTTGTGTTGGATAAAACAGGTAACAAGATGTCGAAAAAACTCGGCAACTCGGTCGATCCATTCGCAACACTCGAAAAGTATGGTCCCGATGCTTTGCGCTGGTATATGATCACCAATTCGCAGCCCTGGGATAACCTGAAATTTGATATCGAAGGCATAGGCGAAGTGCAACGCAAGTTTTTCGGAACTCTTTATAATACCTACAACTTTTTCGCGTTGTATGCGAACATCGATGGTTTCTGTTTCGAAGAAGCAGAAATTCCGTTTGCCGAAAGACCCGAAATCGATAGGTGGATACTATCGGAACTTAACAGCCTGATTAAAAATGTGGATGATGCTTTTGCTGACTATGAGCCGACACGTGCAGGACGACTGGTTTCCGATTTTGTAAACGAACACCTCAGCAACTGGTATGTTCGGCTTTCGCGCCGCCGTTTCTGGAAAGGTGAATATACAAGCGATAAAATCTCGGCATACCAGACCTTGTACCGCTGTCTCGAAGTAGTTGCAAAACTGGCTTCACCTATTGCACCGTTCTTTGCCGACAGGCTTTTTATCGATTTGAATTCCGTATCCGGGCTCGAGAAATTTGAATCTGTCCACCTTACCGATTTCCCGGTTGCCGACGAAAGTAAAATCGACAAGCAACTGGAAGAACGCATGGAACTGGCTCAGCAGGTATCGAGTATGGTGCTGAGCTTACGCAAGAAAACCTACCTCCGTGTCCGCCAGCCATTGCAGAAAATACTGATCCCTGTTTCGGGTGACCATATTAAACAGCAGCTTGATAAGGTGAGCCAGCTCATCCTCAGCGAGGTAAATGTAAAAGAACTTGAATACCTCGACGAATCCGCCGGGTTCCTGGTAAAAAAGATAAAACCTAACTTTAAAACCCTTGGACCTCGTTACGGTAAACTGATGAAGGAAATCGCAACCGGAGTAGCTGAATTTACTCAGGGCGATATAAATAAAATTGAAACCGAAGGCCAGTTCAACCTGCAGATCGGTACCGAAACTGTAGAAATGCTCCTGACAGATGTTGAGATCATCACCGAAGATATTCCGGGCTGGGTAGTTGCCAACCAGGGAACACTCACAGTTGCTCTTGACATCACACTAACCGGGGAACTACTGCAGGAAGGTATAGCCCGCGAACTGGTTAACCGCATACAAAATATCCGTAAAGACCTTGGTTTTGAAGTAACGGATAAAATAACAATCGTATTGCAAAAAAATGATCTGATTGAAGATGCAATCATAAACTTTAATAGTTATATTTGCTCTGAAACACTTGCTGAAACTCTTATCATTTCGGATAATATGCATGGTGAAACCGAAACCTTAGAACTAACTGACGAAATCAGTGTCGGGGTTAAAGTTGAAAAAGTATAAATACCTGTAATAAATTAAAACTGAATCTTTTAAAATTGAATTATATGAAAGCGGAAGACGTAAAAGACGAAAAAGGAAGAACCCATTACTCGGATGAGGAACTGGAGGAATTCCGCGCTATTATCCTCGAGAAACTCGATAAAGCACGCCAGGACATGGTTCTGCTAACTGAGGCTTATTCCAACAGCGCTGGTAATGATATTATGGACACTTCACCAACATTTAAAGTATTGGAAGAAGGATACCAGGTATTGTCGAAAGAAGATAATGCCCGATTGGCAGGCCGTCAGGAAAAGTTTATCCAGAGCCTCGAAAACGCCCTGGTAAGGATAGAAAATAAGACGTACGGCATTTGCCGCGAAACAGGCAAACTTATTTCAAAAGAACGCTTGCGCATAGTCCCTCACGCTACTTTAAGCATGGAAGCCAAACTGAAACAAAAATAACCCGAAGACAGGCTCCCGTGCTGAAAAAATCATTTTTTGTAGTTTTTCTGATCCTGTTTTTCGACCAGGTGTTAAAATTCTGGATTAAAACCCATATGACCCTTGGCCAGGAATTTCACATGGCCGGAAACTGGGCAATAATCCACTTTACCGAAAATAACGGTATGGCTTTCGGGCTCCAGTTCGCAGGCGGTTACGGTAAACTCGCGCTGAGTTTGTTTCGAATCCTCGCTGTGGGATTCCTGTCGTGGTATATCGTTCACCTTTCGAAGAAAAAAACAGGGTTCGGGGTTATTTTCTCATTCTCGCTTATACTTGCAGGGGCAATGGGCAATATTATCGATAGTGCTTTTTATGGACTTTTGTTCAGTGAAAGCACCTACTTCGACCTGGCCCGGTTCTTACCAGCCGAAGGCGGATACAGTACTTTTCTGCACGGAAAAGTAGTGGATATGTTTTATTTCCCAATTCTCGAAGGCACTTATCCGAAATGGATACCTATATTGGGAGGCGATAGTTATATTTTCTTCAGGCCCGTGTTTAACCTTGCCGATTCGGCAATAACCACAGGAGTATTTACCTTGCTGGTTTTTCAACGGCAGTTCTTCAATTCACATCAGGACGACACTGTTGAAAACGAAGAAAATTATTCTGAAATACAGCCGGAAAACGGGGATACAAATCCTGCCGAAGATGCTGAGAACACGAAGCCTTCTGACGAATAACAACACCCAACAGATTAATAATCCGGGGTAACGTAAAACTTTTGAATTTGTTTTTTAAATTTGCCTGCTAAATCAAAGTAATATGGCTCAAAAAATTATCGGTAAAATTTCTCAGATCATCGGTGCTGTAATTGATGTTTCTTTTGATGAGAATGTTCCGCTTCCAAATATATATGATGCTCTTGAAGTTACCAATGAGAATGGTACAGTCATAGTATTGGAATGTCAGCAGGATATAGGTGAAAATACCGTCCGCACAATTGCAATGGACTCCACGGATGGTTTGAGCCGCGGCATGCAGGTTGTTTCAACAGGTATGACTATCTCAATGCCCGTCGGCGATACTATCAAAGGACGCTTATTCAACGTAATCGGAAATGCTATCGACGGAATGCCGGCAGTATCCCGCGAAAGAGTAGCCAGTATTCACCGCGATCCTCCAAAATTCGAAAACCTTTCCACTTCCAAAGAAGTGCTTTATACCGGCATCAAGGTTATCGACCTTATTGAGCCATATTCAAAAGGAGGGAAAATTGGTTTGTTCGGTGGTGCAGGTGTAGGAAAAACGGTTATCATCATGGAACTTATCAATAATATCGCCAAGAGTTATTCAGGTATGTCAGTTTTTGCGGGTGTAGGCGAACGCACACGTGAAGGAAACGACCTGCTGCGCGAAATGATTGAGTCGGGCGTTATTAATTATGGTGAGGCTTTTAAAGAAGATATGGAAAAAGGTGGTTGGGATCTTTCATTAATTGATCCGAACCTGCTTAAAGAATCGCAGGCAACACTAGTTTTCGGGCAGATGAATGAGCCTCCCGGAGCACGTGCACGCGTTGCCCTTTCGGGACTTACTGTTGCCGAATATTTCCGCGACGGCGATGAGCAAAGCGGTGGAAAAGACATTTTATTCTTTATCGATAACATTTTCCGTTTCACACAGGCAGGTTCCGAGGTTTCAGCTCTTCTAGGCCGTATGCCATCAGCCGTGGGTTACCAGCCAACCTTGGCAACCGAAATGGGTGTGATGCAGGAACGTATTACTTCAACAAAACGCGGTTCAATTACTTCGGTTCAGGCTGTATATGTACCTGCCGACGACCTTACTGACCCGGCTCCGGCTACAACCTTTGCTCACCTCGATGCAACAACTGTTTTGAACCGTAAAATCTCCGAGCAAGGAATTTATCCTGCTGTGGACCCACTCGATTCCACTTCACGTATCCTTAACCCGGATATTGTTGGCGAAGAACATTACAACACAGCCCAAAGGGTAAAAGAAATCCTTCAGCGCTACAAGGAATTGCAGGATATTATCGCCATCCTTGGTATGGATGAACTTTCGGATGAGGATAAACTGGTGGTTCAGCGCGCACGCCGTGTTGCCCGTTTCCTTTCGCAGCCTTTCTTTGTTGCTACGCAGTTTACCGGTATTCCGGGAGCATTTGTTGCAATTGAAGACACAATCAAAGGTTTCAAAATGATCCTCGACGGTGAAGTAGACGAATACCCTGAATCCGCCTTCAATATGGTTGGAACCATAGAAGAAGCAATTGAGAAGGGAAAGAAAATGATCGCAGGCAGTTAGATAGATGTCGGATGTTTGATGTCGGATGTCGAAAGTTTGAATTAAGGATATCTGTTTAACAGGACATTGGGGTATTTCCCCTAACCCCTAACCCCAAAAGCCTCTATAAAAATGAGAATAGAAATAGTAACCCCCGATACCACGATTTACGAAGGTGAAGTTTCGCTGGCTCAACTGCCTGGTCTTGATGGTTCGTTCGAAATACTGAACAACCATGCCGCCATGATTGCCGCCCTCAAAAAAGGGAAAGTGAAGGTAATTGACGATAAGAAAGCGACTTTGTTTTTTGAGATCAACGGCGGTGTTGCCGAAATACTGAAAAACCGTATACTTGTACTTGCTGAATAAGCAATTAAAAATATTTATTAAAAAGGAGGACAGTTGTTCTCCTTTTTTTTGCTTCGGGGAAAATGTCAGAATCCGGCATATACATAATCCTCCGGTGAATTGATATTTATAAGAACTCTGCTGTCAGCGATTTCGACTTTTTTAATAGTGAATGTTCTTAGAAAATTGTCGATTCTGATATCTTCCTTACGGGTTGTTCCAATTATATCTGAAACATCGGGGTCGATAAGCACTGGGTGACCCGATTTCTCCTGAAATACAGGGACAATCACATGTGCTTCATTCTTAAAAGAAAACAAATCGTGAAGTATTTTTTCCGTTGTAAACGGGTTATCAATATTTTGAAAAAAGCAGTAATTCCCCGGTTTAATTCGCTGAATACCTGTTTGAAATGAACAGAACCGCCCAAGTTCAGGTTTTGGATTTATAACCAGCAAAACGTTTTCAGATAAATCCATTTTTACCTCTTCAAGTTTCTTGTATAACTCCTTACTCACAACAACAACAACCTGGTAAAAACCTGCCCTTAAATAAGTATCCGTTATTTGTTCAATGAAGGTGGTTTTTTCATCAAATTCCAATAATGCCTTATGCATGCCCATACGCTCCGAACTTCCGGCCGAAAGCACAATACATGAAGTTTGATCGAATAAAGCCCTGTCCATTTTAATTATTTGCTACTTTTACAAAAGTATAGAAAATGCCTCATGTGGGCTATACACAAAGTGTCTAGAGTGCCTAAAATGCCTAGAGTGCCTAGAGTTTAAACCTAGGATTATTTTTTTTACTCATTATCCTGCAAATACCACTTTAGGTAATATGATACACAAACTACTCCTAATATAATGTGAAACTCATTTTGATGGAAAACAAAGAATTTGCAAAGCAGCTGGAAATCAGGACTAAACAGTTTGCAATTCATATTATCAGGCTTTCCGTTTCACTACCCACAACACAGGAAGGGAGAGTAATAAAAACCAGTTGACCAAATCAGGAACAAGCATTGGCACAAATTACAGGGAAGCAAACCGGTCGAGAAGCAAGGCCGATTTTTACAATAATATCCAAATCTGCGAAAGTGAGGCAAGTGAGACTGTCTATTGGCTTGAACTTATTTCAGATTTTAACTGGGTAGATTTTAAAGATGGGAATTCGCTTCTGGAAGAAGCAAATGAACTACTTGCAATTTTTACGGCAATTAGTAAAAAACAGAAGCCCTAGAAGGCTAAGATGCAATCAAGTGCCTAAAGTGCCTAAAATGTTTGGAGGTTGCGTAAAAAGAAAATGCTTCCTACCAAATAATTACAAAACAAAACAAGCTTTAATAACGTATAAAATCAAATAAATCTGTATTGCCCGAAATACTCTTAATACCCGAATAACATAATCACCCTAGGCACTCTAGGCACTCAACAAATCAACACTCCACCAATGACCCACTCCACCGCATTTTCCCCGGTTACAGCCGATAAACTTTATAACCTCATTGATACTGAGTACAATTCCCGGAAAGAAATCTTCGGCATCCCCGAAGCTTTGTTTTTCAATCCCGCAAATCATGGAGAAATCTCCATGGAAATATTTGGCAAACACCTTTATTCTCCCCTTGGTGTTGCTGCCGGTCCGCATACGCAGATGGCCCAGAATATTATTTCGGCCTGGCTTTGCGGGGCAAGCTATATCGAACTAAAAACTGTTCAAACTCTCGATGAACTTGAAATTTCGAAACCCTGCATTGATATGCAGGACGAAGGCTACAATTGCGAATGGTCGCAGGAGCTGAAAATCCATGAATCGTTTGCTGAATACCTGAAAGCCTGGGTGATCATCCATATTTTGCAGCACAAATTCGGCTGGGACAAACTTCATAAACGCGGGTTTGTGTTCAATATGAGCATAGGCTACAATTTCGAAGGCATTCAGAATGAGAATATGCAGTGGTTCCTGGAAAATATGTCCGGTTGCGGTGAGGCTAAAATAGAGATGATCAATGAATTACTGCCTCTTTATCCTGAACTTGCCGGTATTGAGATCCCCGATTGTATTTCCGACAATATCACCCTCAGCACCATGCACGGCTGCCCGCCTGACGAAATTGAAAAAATCGGGCACTACCTGCTCAGGGAAAAGAAACTTCACACCCTGATCAAACTTAACCCGACGCTTCTCGGCAAGGATGAATTGCGCGATATTTTAAACAACAAGCTTAAGTTCAAAACCACCGTTCCCGATATCGCTTTCGAACATGACCTGAAATATGCCGATGCTATAGGAATTATAGAGAGGCTGCAGCAAACAGCCGATGCCGAAGGTTTGTTTTTTGGCGTTAAGCTTACCAATACGCTCGAAAGCCTTAATCACAAAAATATCTTCCCGGCTAAGGAGCAGATGATGTACATGAGCGGCCGCGCTTTGCATCCCATAAGTGTAAACGTGGCACGCAAACTGCAGAACGAATTCAAGGGCAAACTCAACACTTCATTTTCAGCTGGGGCCGATTGCTTTAATATCTGCGACCTGGTCGAAAGTGGCCTGAAACCCGTTACGGTTTGTTCCGATGTGCTCAAACCCGGCGGTTATGGGAGGCTTCATCAGTATGTGGAAGCCCTTTCGGGAAAAACCGTTTCCGGCAAAACGACTCCGATTGAAAGATTAAATGTCTATGCCATCGAAGTTCTGTCGAACGAAGACTATAAACGCGACCCATTCGTAAATAAAAGCATAAAATCCAGCCGTTCCTTAGGCTATTTCGACTGCATCCATGCGCCCTGCGTTGACGAATGTCCGACCAACCAGGATATTCCCGAATACCTTTATCACACCTCGCAGGGTGATTTTCAGAAAGCATTCGATGTGATCATGGTTAAAAACCCGTTCCCGAATGTGCTGGGAGTCGCCTGCGATCATTTGTGCCAGGCCAAATGCACCCGTATTAATTACGAGCAGGCACTGAAAATAAAGGAAGTAAAACGCTTTGTTGCCGAAAAAGGATTTGAAACCGATATAAGTATTGCTGCCCCCAATGGAAAGAAAATTGCAATAATCGGTGCCGGTCCTTCCGGTTTGAGTTGTGCCTATTTCCTCAGGATGGGCGGTTTTGAAGTTGAGATTTTCGAAACCAAATCCATTCCCGGCGGCATGGTTTCGGAAGCCATTCCGGCTTTCCGCCTCAAAATGGAATCGATACAAAAAGACATTCAGCGTATTGGAAAGCTGGGTGTAAAAATCCATTACGATTCAAAGATTGATTCCGCCCTTTTTGCAAGCCTGCATGCAGAATTTGATTTTGTATATATTGCCGCCGGCGCCCAGCATTTCAAAACCTTGCAGATGGAAGGCGAAACGGCTTCCGGCGTTTTAAATGCATTTGAATTTCTTAAAAATGTTAAATACGGCAAAACCGTTGAATTAGGCAAAAACATCATCATAATCGGTGGCGGAAATACAGCCATGGATGTTGCACGAACGGCCAAACGAATCGCCCTTTCGGGGAGCACCGTCAAAGTGCTGTATCGCCGCACACGCACCGAAATGCCCGCCGATGTGGATGAAATAAAAGCCCTGCTTGCCGAAGGGATCGAATTGCACGAACTGCTGGCCCCTGAAAAGCTGGTTGTACGCGAAAATCGCGTCGTTTCGGTTATCTGCTCCAAAATGCAACTAGTAAAAACCGATAAGGATTCGCGCCTTACTCCAGTAAAAATTGAAGGCGAATTTCTCGAATTTCCTGTCGACACATTGATTCCTGCTCTCGGGCAGGATATTGATATTGATTTTATTTCGTCCGCTGAACTTAAAACAGAAAAAGGCTCTTACCAGACAGGCATTCCCGGTGTATTTATCGGCGGCGATGCCATGCGTGGAGCGGCAACCATCGTGAAAGCGGTTGGCGACGGACGCAAAGCCGCAATTCAGATCGGGGCAAAAGCAGGAATTGTTCTTCCATCCGAAAAGTTATCGTCCGACAAAAAATTATCGCACAGCGATCTGATTACCCGTAAATCGAAAAGGGTAAAAATGGCGGAATTCCTTTCGGGCGACCACCCTGTATTTACTGACGAATCAGCCGTCCGGGAAGCTTCACGCTGCCTTTTCTGCGGCGATGTTTGCAGTGTCTGCGTTACGGTTTGTCCCAACCGCGCAAACCAGTATTACCAAACAGAAGCGGCTGAAGTGCCGGTATGGAAAATTAATTTTGCGGATGGCGAAGTATCGCCTATTATTGAAAGCCATCTGAAAATTGATCAGAAATACCAGGTGCTCAACGTGGCCGATTTTTGCAACGAATGCGGCAACTGTACCACCTTCTGCCCTACCAAAGGATCGCCGTTCAGCGACAAGCCCGTTTCTGCCTTACCGAAAAAAGCTTCAGCCAGACCGAAAACGGGTTTTTCCTGCAGAAAGAGGGATTGACCACAACCCTGTTTCACCGGAAAGGAGATAAAGTAATGCAACTCACCAAAGGAGAAGATCTCTACTGGTATTCGGATCTGGAAGTTGAAGTCAATTTTGATTTGATTGATTTCCAGGTTGTAACAGTGAATAAACTGAATTATACCGGGAATGATATTGTCCTGGATAAAGCAGCCGAAATGAAAGTTATTATCGATTCTGTTTCCTTTTAACCAAACAATACGACGGGAATTAAAATGGTCTCAAGAAGAAGGTTTATCGAAAATGGTGTTTTGCTTGGCAGTGCCCTTGCATTATGGTCGTTCAAACCCCGTGCCCTCACATTTCCCGGTGATGAATTTGATGTGCCGAAGGATCTTCAGAAAGAAATGTACAATAAGGCTCTGGCGCTTGCCAGATTAAAAATACGGGGCGGAAGCGATCACCCTGTATTTAAGAAACCATTCCTGGATGCAGCATTTTCGGAAAGCATTTTCTATTGGGACACCTGTTTCATTGCTACTTACGCAAAATACCACCAGGATGAATTGCCCATAGCCAATGCGCTGGATAATTTCTACGACCGCATGGATGCTGATGGGTACATCTGCCGCGAATTCAGGCCCGATGGTACGCCTTTCTGGCCGAAAAATCACCCCGTAAGCATGAATCCGCCCCTGCTGGCTTTTGCCGAACTGGAATTATTTTCGATAAAAAATGACGAAAAACGCCTCGCAAAAGTTTATCCGTTTCTAAAAAAGCATTTCCAGTACTGGATTGAAACCTACCAGTGCCCCGATAAATTGTTTTTCAGCGATGCTTTCGGCAGCGGAATGGACAATATCGAACGCTATCCATATGGCTGGCAGGATGACAAACAGGGAATCCCTCTGGTAAATCTGCACCCGGAAATTTTCTTATATGATTCGCTGAGCTCGAAATGGAACAGGCAAGGCCGCTCGGTGGATGCTTCCGCTCAGATGTGTTTGTTTGCCGATAATATAGCTGAAATAGCAAAAATACTTAATCAAAACGCTGATATTAAATACTATACAGCGTTTCGCAAAGAAGTCGCCTCTGCCATAAACCAGCACTGCTGGAGCGAGGAAGATGGGTTTTATTACGACCTGGGCTATGGCAAACAGATCAAACGGAAACATATCGGCATGTTCTGGCCCCTGCTGGGTGGCGTTGTGCCCGTAAACAAGCTGGATAAATTCCTAGCGCATCTTACCAATCCGGGAGAATTCCGGACCAGAATTCCGGTAGCTTCCTTCAGTGCCGACCAGCCTGAATATAACCCCAAAGGCGCATACTGGCTGGGAAGCATATGGGCTCCCACCAATTATATGGTTTTAAGGGGATTGACGCGTTATGGTAAGAACGACTTAGCCCGAGAATTAGCCAGGCAATATTACTGGGCTGTGGCTGAGGTATATAAAAAAACCGGTACTTTCTGGGAAAATTATGCTCCGGCCGAAATTTCGCAGGGAAACCAGGCCGCCAAAGATTTCTGTGGCTGGACTGCCCTTGTCCCGATCACGGTTCTGAAAGAATATATCACGAAATAGAATCCGGCAAAAAAATACTCGTGAATTGCATCTCGAAAAAATATCATTAGTAATAATAATTAATGTTTAATCCTCTGCAAACAAAAGCAATTCAATGAAATCAAATCTACGTAAAATCACATTTACTTCTCTCCTGGTAGCTTTTTCAGCGTTTTCTGTTTTTGCACAGATAGCCAACGAGCCCTGGTTCAGTTTATTTGATGGTAAAACCCTTGACGGCTGGGAACAAAAGGGAGGTGCGGCAAAATACTTTGTCGAAAACGGTGAAATCGTCGGGCAGACCGTAATGAATACCCCCAACAGCTTTATATGTACCAAAAATGATTTTAACGATTTCATCCTGGAATTTGATGTTTTTCTCACCGCGGCTACCAACTCGGGAGTGCAGTTCCGGAGCCACAGCAACCCTGATTACAGCAACGGGGTAGTTCATGGTTACCAGGTCGAAATCGATCCAAGCGACCGGAAATGGAGCGGAGGAATCTACGAAGAAAGAGCAAGGGGATGGTTGTTTCCTGTACTTGACGATACCAAAGCACAGGATGCTTTTAAAAACGGTCAGTGGAATCATTACCGTATCGAAGCTGTCGGGGCAAATATCCGGACGTTCATAAATGGTGTTCCTGTGGCAAACCTGGAGGATGATTATACCAAATCGGGATTTATTGCCTTGCAGGTACACAGTATAAAACAGAAAGAGGATGAAGGAATACAGATAAAGTGGAAAAACATCCGGCTGATTACCGATCGCCCGGAGAAATATGTCACACCTACGACAGTTCCTTTGAAACTGAACCACAACACGCTCACCAAAACCGAAACCGAAGGAGGCTGGAAACTACTATGGGACGGCAAAACCACCACAGGCTGGAAGAGTTCGAGGGGCGATGTTTTCCCAGCCAGCGGTTGGGAGATTAAAGACGGGATTCTTTCGATAGTTGAATCGGATGGCGCTGAATCGTCAAGGGGCGGCGATATAGTTACGACCGAGAATTTCAGCAATTTTGTTCTGATGGTCGACTTTAAGCTCAATCCCGGGGCGAACAGCGGCATTAAATATTTTGTTGACCGCAGCATTAACAAGCAGATCGGATCAGCCATCGGGCTTGAATACCAGATCCTGGACGATAAAGTCCATCCTGATGCAAAACTTGGCCGCATCGAAGGCATCCGCACGATGGCGTCCCTCTACGACCTGAAAATGGCAGTTAACAAATCGCCTAACCAGATTGGAGAATGGAACCATGCCATGATCGTCAGCGACAAAAACCACGTTGAACACTGGCTCAATGGGGTTAAAGTGCTTGAATATGAGCGCGGAGGCGACGAATTCAAAAAACTTGTTTCTGAAAGCAAATATGCCGCCATACCAGGTTTCGGCGAACTTGCCGAAGGCCCCATCCTGCTCCAGGATCATGGGAACAGGGTTTCATTCAGGGATATAAAAATAATGGTTACCAAATAAAAAATGCTTTTGTGTTGGTAAGGCAAGAGAACCGCATTGTTTAATATTGACAGATAATATTTATAAAATGAACAGCAGAAGAGAGTTTATTAAAAAATCCGCAGTTGCGTCAGCCGCCCTTTGCCTTGGCGGGGTTGCCATGGCTTCCGGCAAAAGGCTCTATATTCCGGGATTAGCCGGCGATACCATTAACATCGCTATCATTGGGTTGAACGGGCGGGCGGAAGCGCACATTCAGTCATTGGCTGCCATTTCCGGCATCCGGGTTACCCATATCTGTGATGTAGATGCCGTTATCCTGGAAAAGAAGAAAGCTTATTGCCTTTCAAAACTTGGATATGCCCCGGAAACTGAAACGGATTTCAGGAAACTTCTCGAAAACAAGGATATTGATGCCGTTACCATAGCCACTCCGGAGCACTGGCACGCGCCTATGGCAATTATGGCGCTGCAGGCGGGCAAGCATGTTTATGTCGAAAAACCATGCAGCCATAACCTGTTCGAAAACGAATTGCTGGTTGCAGCCCAGAAGAAATACGGAAAAATAGTCCAGATGGGGAACCAGCAGCGGTCGGCAGTTACTTCGGCGCTTGCCGTAAAAGAAATTGCTGAAGGCATCATAGGCAAACCTTATTATGGCAAAGCGTGGTACAGCAATTCCAGGAAACCGATAGGAATTGGCAGGAACATTGCTGTTCCTGAAACGCTCAACTGGGATTTATGGCAGGGACCAGCCCCCCGCGAATCCTACCGCGACAATATACATCCCTACAACTGGCACTGGTTTAAAACCTGGGGAACCGGAGAGATACATAATAACGGAACCCACGAAATTGATATATGCCGTTGGGCTATGGGATTGACATACCCAACGAAAGTGACCAGCACAGGAGGGCGGTTCCAAGCCCAGGACGACTGGCAGTATTTCGATACCCAACTGGTAAACTATGAGTTTGAAGGTAAGGAAATCATCACGTGGGAAGGATTGAGCTGTAACGGTCTGGAACAATACGGGAACCGTGGCCGCGGAAGCATTATACAGGGAGCCAAAGGATCGGTTTTACTGGATCGCGGGGGCTATATTCTGTATGATATCAACGGGGCAATCATTAAAGAAGTGAAGGAGAGCGAACAGGGGAGTACCAGCACTTCGGATACGAAAGGCTTTGATAAGCTCACCGGAAGCCATATTCAGAATTTCATAAATGCAATCAGGACTAATGAAACCCTACGCTCGCCAATTTATGATGCTGCAGTTTCAACCCATTTGTGCCATCTCGGCAATATTGCGCAGTTTGAGAAAAAGAGCCTTGATATCAACAAAACGAATGGCCATATCCTCAACAACCAGCCTGCGGTGGATAAATACTGGAAACGGGAATACGAAAAAGGATGGGAACCCAAATTATAGGTACCGTTCATTTAAATACTGAACTAACTGATTTTCTACTAATTTTCATGAGACAGAACTGACAGTTCCATACTGTCAGAGAGAATCTGAAATCCATAAGAAGGATAATTCCTTTTTCAGCGACTGACGGAATACAATTCTCACGTCGACCGCATAATAGATCCGGCCTTTCTTAATGCCTGTTTACTTTCGGATATCAGCATATCTGAAGAGGTAAGCAGGCAATAATGCAAAAAGAACAGCACTCTCCAAATAGTACCGAAACTGTCCAAAACTCCCTTGTCAACTTACTCCGGTTGTTCCGGTTCACAAATCCAATAATCCGGGATAAAAAATATACATCAAATACCCATTTTACATTCATAACTTTGCAGCGTAAAAGCCTGAAAAATGATAAAACTTACTGACAAAATTGTAAACCCTGCCACAAGGCAGAAAGCCATCGAACGCTTCCGCGAAAAAGGAATAGTGCTGCCCACATTTGCACAAATGCGCAACCCCGAACTGGTCCCGGGGAAAATTAAAGATCAACTTAAAACCATAGGATTGTGGGACCTCCACCCGGCCAATCTTTTCCGTATTACCTGGAAAAACCAGCCGGTTGCCAAAGGCGGCTTATATGGCGGTGTTAATTACCTCGAAATTCCATCGGAACTCACTGGGGTGCAGACAAGGATTATCCTGTTAATCGGCAAATATTTCCCAACCGGTGCCCATAAAGTAGGCGCTGCATACGGCTGCCTTGCCCCACGAATTATTACGGGCGAATTCGATCCAACCTATCACAAAGCAGTCTGGCCATCAACCGGCAATTATTGCCGCGGAGGCGCCTTCGACTCACACCTTATGGGCGTTACGGCAGTAGCTATCCTTCCTGAGGAAATGAGCAAAGAACGTTTTACCTGGCTTAAGGAAATTGGCGCCGAAGTAATTGCAACACCCGGATGCGAATCGAACGTGAAAGAAATTTACGATAAATGCTGGGATATACGCCGCAACCGTAAGGACTGCGTGATTTTTAACCAGTTCGACGAATTCGGCAATCCATGCTGGCATTATAATGTTACGGCCCTGGCCATTGAGGAAGTTTTCAATTCGGTAAAATCGGCCAAAGGACAACTGGCTGCATACGTTTCGGCAACTGGTTCGGCTGGGACCATTGGAGCCGGCGACTACCTGAAAAAGCAATTCCCGCATATGAAAATTGTTGCTTCCGAAGCGCTGCAATGCCCTACCTTGCTCAACAACGGGTTTGGCGGCCACCGCATCGAAGGAATCGGCGACAAACATGTTCCATGGGTTCACAATGCAAAAAATACCGACGTGGTTACTGCCATCGATGATGAGGACTGCATGCGCATTTTCCGTCTTTTCAACGAACCGGAAGGCATAAATTACCTGAAAACTTTAGGTATTAACCCTGAACTTATCAGCCAGCTCGGATTATTGGGCATTTCGGGTGTCGCAAATATCCTTTCGGCAATCAAAACGGCAAAATATTATGAAATGACAGGCGATGATGTGATTTTCAGCCTGGCAACCGACTCGGCCGAAATGTACGGTTCACGCCTCGAAGAACTGAATGCTGAAAAAGGCGCCTATTCCCAACTGCAGGCTGCAAAGGATATGGAAAAATGCCTTATGGGGCAGGCTACGGATAACCTGAATGAACTTACGTACTACGATCGTAAAGCCATTCATAACCTCAAGTATTTCACCTGGATCGAACAGCAGGGAAAAGACCTGGAAGACCTCAACCAGCTCTGGTACGACCGCGATGTTTGGGCTCAGCAGTTTCAGCAGGCCGAACGCTGGGATGAAATGATCAATGAATTCAACGAGGAAACCGGTGTTTTGAAAAGCCTGTAGTGATAAAGTGTCTGCACACCTATTTCAGGTGTCTGACACTATATCCAACCAATTAACTTACCTCAAAATAAATTCCGGAAAATAAATTCAAGCCGAAGCTCAATTTATGATTTCAAAATTTAGTTACGAATGCACCGATTGCGGCAAACAGATCCCTGCCGGGGAAATTGTATACCTGTGCCCCGATTGCAGCGAAAAGCAGCAGCCGGGCCAGCCTCCGCTGGGTGTCCTCAAAGTAGTTTACGATTACCGGTCATTAAGCGGAACATTATTTTCGGAACTGGAAGAAAACAATTTTCTTCAACTGTTGCCTGTAAATGATTTGAAAAGCCTTCCAAACCTGCGGATCGGCCAAACTCCTCTATATAAAATCGATGCGTTAAACAGTCATACCAACGATTTTGAACTTTACCTCAAAGACGACTCTCAAAATCCCACATTTTCGTTTAAGGACAGGGCTTCAGCCTTAGTTTCCGCTTTCGCGAAAGAAAACGGGATTGATACTATAGTTGCCGCTTCCACCGGCAACGCGGGCTCATCCCTTGCGGGAATATGTGCTGCCCAGGGCCAGAAAGCGGTGATATTTGCACCTTCCACGGCACCTAAAGCAAAGCTTACCCAGATTATGATGTATGGCGCGACACTCATTCCTGTTGCCGGCAACTACGACAGCGCCTTTGACCTTAGTATAGAAGCCACCCGCCGTTTTGGCTGGTACAACCGTAATACCGCTTTCAACCCGCTTACGGTTGAAGGGAAAAAGACGGTCTCGTTCGAATTGTTCAGCCAGTTGCACGAAAATATCCCTGATTTTATTTTCGTCCCTGTTGGTGACGGGGTTATAATTTCAGGTGTGTACAAGGGTTTCGAGGATCTTCTCCAGCTTGGAATAATCGAAAAAATACCTGTTATCATTGCGGTTCAGGCTGCAGGGAGCAGCAACCTGGTTGAGAACATCGGGAAACTGAAATTCCAGGTTACGCCCTCACATACCATTGCCGACAGCATTTCGGTCGATATCCCACGGAATTTCAACATGGCTGAAGGTTACATAACAAAATACCATGGGCAAACAGTCACTGTTAGTGATGATCAAATCATAAAGGCTTCATCAATCCTGGCTAAAAACACTGGGATTTTTACCGAACCGGCTGCCGCTGCAGCATTTGCAGGATTTCTCGATTATAAAACCAGGAGTATGATCCCTAAAGGTTCTACCAACGTAGTTTTGCTTACCGGCAGCGGCCTGAAAGACCTCAGTGCTGTACAAACTCTCTTTGATATTCCACAGGCAGTTGCACCGGATATTGATTCGGTCGGTATGTTTTTAAAGGCTGCAGGGGTTTAGAAATTTATTAAGGTAAATTGACAAATAAATGCAATATGCGGGATCACACAAAACCTTACCGAATATTCCTGCTACTATGGATTTTTGCAGCGGTTTCTATTAACGTCTCCGCCCAGCGGGATACCGTTTTGAAAGAGCCTGTTCAATGTCCTTCAGGTGAGTGGAAGTTGGTTTTCTCCGATGAGTTCGATGGAAACTCTCTCGACGGCAGCAAGTGGTTAACCTGGTACCCCTTCACCGATGACGGAGGCGATAAATGCACATTTTGCCGCACTCATGGAAACGAAGGACAGATATACCGTGATCAGAACACCGTGGTAAGCGAAGGAAGCCTGAAACTGATAGCCCGAAAGGAAACAGGGGAATGGATGGGTGAAACAAGGTCTTATTCGTCAGCTACAATTCATTCGGTTCAAAGGTTCGGTATGGGAAAATACGAAATTCGCTGCCGCATACCTTCCGGAATGGGTTTCTGGCCTGCTTTCTGGATGTTCGGGCTTAAAGCCACCGAAATTGATGTTTTTGAAATCGGGACACAGAGTCCCCGCCACCATCATGTAGCAATCCATAGCTGGAACACAAAAACAGACCTGGAAAAAGGGTATAACGGAACAAACCTGGCTGATGGTTATCACATTTATACCATGATTTGGGATACAAATTTTATAAGTATTGCTGTGGATGGCAACGAAGTATGGCGGGTTAGCCAGTATGCAAACAGGCGTGGCCGCGTTGTAAAAAAATGCCCTGTAAAACCGGGTAAATACCAGCTTAATCCTACTTTCCCGCCTGAGGGTGAAATGCTTTCGGTGATTGCCGGGTTGGCTATTGGCACAAGCACGTCTCCGTTCACCAGGTCACCCGACGAAAAGACCGTTTTCCCCAACCAGATGGAAATCGATTGGATCAGGATATACGAAATGAAATAACAATTTTAAAAATCATTACCAGAATCATGGTGAAATTTATATTAAACGGAGAAACAACCAGCTTCGAAGGAAATCCGGAAGTAACCCTTCTGAAATTTCTTAGAAATACTAAAAATATTACTTCCGTTAAAGATGGCTGCTCCTGCCAGGGCGCTTGTGGTGCCTGCATGGTTGAAATAAACGGCGAAGCCAAATTATCCTGTCTGACTCTGCTTAAAAACCTTGAAAATAAAACTGTAAATACACTTGAGGGAATTCCTGCATCCGTGAGGGATGTTATAGCTAAAGCATTTGTCGAAAAAGGCGCAGTACAATGTGGTTTCTGCACTCCCGGCTTCCTGGCGCGGACCAATGTCCTTCTGCGGAAAAATCCTTCGCCAACGCGTGATGAAATAAAACAGGCTCTTACCCTGAATTTGTGCCGCTGCACCGGCTATGTAAAAATTATTGATGCTATTCATGAAGCAGCCCAACAACTTCATTCAGGCGGAAATTCACCCGGATCCGATACTTCGGGCCATGTAGGAACATCCTACCCAAAATACGAAGCTTACGAAATGGCTGTCGGCAAACGCCTGTTTGTGAATGACCTGCATTTTGAAGGAATGCTTCATGCAGCTCTATATTTCTCAGATCATGCGAAAGCAAAAGTGTTGGAAATTGATGTTCGGGAAGCTCTCAAACTTACGGGAGTAACCCGGATTTTTACCGCCGGCGATGTTCCCGGCAACCGTTTTGTAGGATTGATTTTCAACGACTGGCCATTAATGATAAAAACCGGTGAAACAACCCGTTACATAGGCGATGTGCTGGCCGGCGTGGTTGCCGAAACCGAAGAAATTGCACGTGAAGCATTAAAACTGATCAAAGTATCGTACGAAGTTTACAAACCGGTAACCGATCCGCACGAAGCCATCAAACCACGGGCATTGCAGGTGCATCCCGATCGCAACAACCTCCTGGAAACCTGCAGAGTCTACCGCGGAGGAATTGCCGACGAGATCATCCTGGATTCAGCATTTACAGCTAAAGGCACTTACCAGACCCAGCGCATCGAACATGCTTTCCTCGAAACCGAAGGCGCTGTAGCAATGCCTATCGACGATGGAATCCACCTGTATTCCAACGGGCAGGGCATTTATGTCGACCGTAAACAAGTTGCTTCGTTGCTGAATTTAACTGAAGAAAAGGTCCGCGTTACGCTGGTATCGACCGGTGGTGGATTCGGGGGTAAGGAAGATATGACCGTGCAGGGACATGCGTCACTTTTTGCATGGCACCTCAAAAAACCAGTTAAAGTGGTGCTTTCGCGCGACGAATCAATACGTATGCACCCTAAGCGGCACCCTGTTTATATGGAAATAAGCATTGGCTGTGATAAGGAGGGCAAACTTACCGGGTTGAAACTCTATGCGGTCGGCGATTCAGGGGCATACGCATCGGTCGGCACAAAAGTTATGGAACGTGTCGCCGGCCATGCCAGTGGCGCATATCATTTTCCATGTGTGAACCTCGAAGCACTCACCGTTTATACCAACAATATCCCAAGCGGCGCCATGCGGGGTTTTGGCGCTAATCAGGTTGCATTTGCACTCGAAGCCTGTATCGATGAGCTATGCAGACAGGGTGGTTTCGACCGCTGGCAGTTCCGCTACGATAATGCACTTTGCGAAGGTAAAATGACTGCTACCGGTCAGGTCCTTCACAAGGGCGTCGGAGTAAAAGATACCTTACTGGCTGTAAAACCGTTTTACGACAAAGCAAGGTTCAAAGGCCTTGCATGCGGTATAAAGAACAGCGGTGTTGGAAACGGGATGGCCGATTTCAGCGATGTAATTATCGAAATCATATCGGAAAACAAAGTTGTGTTGCATCACGGCTGGACCGAAATGGGCCAGGGTGTGCATACTATTGCAACGCAGGTTTTGCGTGAGGAAACCGGAATTCCTCCCGGAATTGTGGAGGTAATTGCAGATACAAGCGCCGGAATCACAACAGGGATGACCACCTCATCGCGTGCCACCGCTCTACTTGGGAATGCCATACTTGATGCTTCAATACAGATACGGAAAGATTTGAAATATCACAGCCTGGCGGAACTCGCGGGGAAGGTCTACAAGGGTAATTACACCTGCGACTGGACCACCAAACCCGGGGCCGATGTTAAAGAAATAATCACCCATTTTGCATATGGTTATGCCACTCAGCTGGTTGTGCTCGACGAAAAAGGCAAAATTGAAACGGTATATGCAGCTCACGATGCCGGAAAAATTATGAATCCCGTTATGTTCGAAGGACAGATCGAAGGAGCCGTTCACATGGGATTGGGATATGCGCTTTGCGAAGACCTTCCGATGATTGACGGGCAGTTGGTTTCGGCAAAAATGCGTGATCTGAAAATTCTCAGGGCAAAGGATATGCCCCAGGTGGTAGTTCTTGGCGTCGAAGTTAAAGATCCGGTTGGTCCATACGGAGCAAAAGGCCTGGGAGAAATCGGGCTGGTGCCAACAGCAGCAGCAGTTGCAAATGCTTTTTGCGATTTTGATGGTCAGAGGAAATTTGAGTTACCATTAAGAAAGCAGGAAAAATAGTTTTTCCCTAACTTAATCAGTTAAAATCGATAGAAATATGGGACCGATAAAGTTATTTGAACAAAAAAAAGTCCGTACTCATTGGGAAGAAAAAGAGGAACAATGGTATTTCTCTGTTATTGATGTTGTTAATGTATTAACTGATACATCCAACCCACGGGATTACTGGTTCAAAATGAAGATTAGGGTTAAATTGGAAGACGGGATTGAACTGTCGACAATTTGTCGACAGTTCAAAATGCAGGCTAATGATGGAAAAATGCGGGAAACTGATTGTGCCAATACGCAGCAGCTGCTTCGGATCATCCAATCCATCCCTTCTCCCAAAGCCGAACCTTTCAAGCAATGGTTGGCTAAAACAGGCTACGAACGAATGCAGGAAATTTCCGATCCATCCCAAAGTATTGACAGAGCAAGGGAAAACTGGCAAAAACTTGGCCGGAGTGAAAAGTGGATCCAGCAACGAATGACCGGACAAGAAACAAGAAACAAACTCACAGATTACTGGAAAGATAGCGGTATCGAAAAGACTGATGAGTTTGCCTTGCTGACAAATATTATTCACCAGGAATGGACAGGTCTTACCGTTAAAAAACATAAAGACCTTAAAGGCTTGAAATCTCAAAACCTCCGGGATCATATGAGTGAGGCAGAATTAATTTTTACTGCTCTGGCAGAACTCTCAACACGGCAAATAGCCGAAAGTGAAGAGGCTAAAGGATTGATTCAAAATGCCAAAGCAAGCAAAAAAGGAGGAACTGTAGCAAAAAATGCACGCAAAGAATTAGAATCAAAAACCGGAAAAAGTGTTATTACAGGTGAAAATTTCTTACCTCCAAAAAGTAAATAAAAAGTTGAAACAGTAGTTTTTGTTTGCCTTTATATAAATTCTAATACCCTTCTGATCAAAACACTTTTAACCTTAATCTATGCCCTTATTACTTAAAAACGGAACCTACATTCACCCCGAAACCCTCGAATTCACGACTTCTGATATTTTAGTCGAAGAAGGTCCGGATGGAAAAATAAAATTCCTTCCTGCGGGATCAGAAACTAAAAGTGAAACAGTAATCGACTGCTCAGGAAAATACATTACTCAATCCTTTGTATGCGGCCACCACCATGTTTACTCAGCGCTGGCCAGAGGCATGGGCGCTCCGAAGAAAAACCCTGAAAATTTCAATGAAATCCTTCAATATGTCTGGTGGACACTGGACAAATGCCTTGATGCCGAAATGATCGAAGCCAGCGCCCTGGTCACCGCCATGGCCTGTATTAAAAACGGGGTTACCTTCGCGATCGATCATCATGCTTCGCCTTTCGCAATCGGCGGGTCACTTGAAGTAATTGCAACTGCTTTCGAAAAAGTCGGGGCCTTACACCTGCTTTGTTACGAAATTACGGATCGCGACGGCATGGACAAGGCACACCAGGGATTGATGGAAACTGCCGAGTACCTTGAAGACAACCAGGGACTTGTAGGTTTACATGCTTCGTTTACTGTTTCGGACGATACGCTGCAAAAGGCTGTCCGGCTGGCAAAACATTATAATACCGGCATACATATTCATGTTGCAGAATCCATGAGCGATCAGCAGCATTGCATGGATACTTATGGAATTAGGGTAATTGAGCGCTTAAAGAAGTTTGCAGCGCTTGAATCCCCAAAAACCATTCTCGGACATTGTCTTCACCTGGAGGAAAAGGAAAAGAAAATCATCAGGAAAAGCCATGTTTGGGTCGTGCAGAATACCGAAAGCAACCTGAACAACAATGTTGGCTATTTTAATGCCGCCGGTTTGGGCGACAACATTATGATGGGAACCGACGGCATGCACTGCGATATGCTTCGCAGCGCCAAAGCAGCCTTTTTCGTTGGCCAGAACTTCGATACTATCGGTTACGACAGCGTTTACCAGCGTTTCCGCAATGCCGATAAATACCTGAACAGCAACGGGTTTAAGGGTCACGGCCCGAACAATCTGGTCGTACTGGATTATGATTCGCCCACACCATTTAATCAAAGTAATTTCTACAGTCATTTTGTTTTCGGTATTGAATCGAAACATGTTCAGCATGTGATTTCACAGGGGAAACTGGTAGTGGAAGACCGTAAAATTACCACGGTTGATGAAGAGAAAATTCTTTCAGGCGCTAAACAACAGGCTCAGCGGCTTTGGGCTAAGATGAGGTAGTTCTGTTTTTACATTACCTTTGCAGCACTTAATAATTAATTTCTTTGTGCTCGGGACCAGGAAAAAAGGACCACTAAAGGCACAAAAGTCACACAAATTTCTTTTATTCCTTTTGTGTTTTAACAAACACGGAACTAACTTTAAATCTGTATAAATGGGAATAAGCCTTTTACATTGGATAGGGTACCTCGCCTCCATAACCATTGCGATATCAATGACTATGAGTTCCATCCTGAAATTCAGGTGGATTAACCTTGCCGGAGCAATCACTTTTTCGACATACGGTTTCCTTATCGGGGCTTTACCGGTGGGTTTCCTGAATGCTTTTATAGCATTGATCGACATCTATTACCTGAATTCAATTTATTCAAAAAAAGAAGTTTTCGAAATACTCGAAGTCAGGGCCGACAACAGGTACCTGCTGCGGTTCCTTCAGTTTCACGAGAAAGATATTCAGCATTTCTTCCCCGGGTTTTCGTATCAGCCTGAATTGAATACGGTGAGTTTCTTTGTATTGCGTAATATGGCTGTGGCCGGTGTATTCCTGGCACATCGTAAGGAAGATCACACCCTTTCGGTTGGACTCGACTTTGTATTGCCGGAATACCGAGATTTTAAAAACGGGAAATATATTTATCTCCATCTGCGCCAACGCTTTATCGATGCAGGTTTCACTAAGGTGATTGCTGACGGCCGAAGCGAAAAATACTCGCAATACCTTGTAAAGCTGGGATTTGAAAAAAGCACCGAAGGCAAATTCGTGAAAGCATTAGTACCGGCACAACCACAGGGTGTCTGACGCAATCATTTTTGGGTTGACTTTTCAGTATTCAACTTCAAAGTATTTAATGAGAATACACCTATATTTGTATTAATATTCCGGTTTCCCCAGGAGGAATTCTATTCCTTCATTTTTAGAGTATTCCCGGTAAGTAGAAGTGCATATTTAACATCAAAAAATGTTTTCATAAATAAAGTATTTCTCCCTAAAGATCGTATGTTTAAAGAAGTTGCCCTCTCTTTTGTTAAAAATCCAAAACCGTTTTTCAAAAAAACGGAAAGGCAATTGCTTAGACATATTTACAGGAAATACCTGAACAATAAAATTTTCTACCAGCCGCTAAACACTCCAGGTAAACCAAATCCTTTGGTTAAGAAACTCGAACGAAGTCTCAATCTTAGGTCGTGCCTGCTGTATTTCTACTGCAATCCGCTTTTGAAACAGCCTTTTGACATACTTACTATCAAGGGTTTATACGAAAATCTCGCGGAATTGGAAGCTGGAATAATTATTAAAATTACTGATACTGATATCATTACAAAATATAGGATCAGGGAATCGGCTTTGCCTGATTTCCTGCTGTTTGGAGGCCAGAAACAGGAATCGGTTCAGTTCGACCTGAAACTGCTTTACCAGGGCATACTTGAAAACGAAAAACATTCTCAAAGCAAATCCGGTGTGCTTTGGCAGGAATTATTAAAATTCCTGACCATATTGCGAATCACTTTGCGGCTTCCGTTTGTTTACTTATTCAGGATTTTAAAGTTCCGGAAAAGTGTTGTCCAGCGGTTCAGGCATATTGAAAGCATTCAAAGTCTGTGGAAAAACATTACTGTTTTATCGTTCCAGCTGAACTTCCTGGTCTTTCGTAAGGGAATGGCCGAAATATTTCGTGGCAAGACCGAAATTGTTGATCTCTCGATACTTGTTATGCTGATCGGCGACGACTTTATCGACCAGATTGCCCAGCGGACAGGCAGCGAAAACGTGATTTCACTGATCCATCAAAAAGCGGATGCATTCGAAATAAAAATTGATGCCGATTATATCCTTAAATCCGACGACCTGGTCCTGCTATACAAAACCCTCAATATCGAGAAGGAAAAAGTCAGCGAAAAGTATAATATGACTTTCGACCAGCTGTTTGTGATCCTGCTTGAGATTTTTAACGAAATCAATACCCGCTTATATAAAATCGACCTGCAGGAGCGAAAAGGCACCAGCGAAGCCATCAGTAGTTTCCTGAATTATTGCCTTTCGACATACATGGACGACCTGTTATTTTCCACTTTTGACAAAAAGCATAAATACAGCCTAAGCGATACCAGCTGGTATTACTTTAAGAAAAACAACTGCGTAATGATGTATGGGCTCTGGCTCAGAGCCGGAATCCTGGGACTTGATTACGAAAAATTCCTTCCGCAGATAAAAGAATGGGGTCACCTGGTCGAAAACATACAACTTTACGACGATCTGAAAGATATGAGTGCCGACTGGAATTTCCAGCCCAATTACCCGCTTACCCTGAGCTACGGGTACTTCAGGGAGGAATATTTATGGTTTGTTGAAAACATGAGCAAATTCAAAGGCTGTTCTACCGCAGCTGAGGTGGTTAATCTGAGTATTGCTATGCCGAAAACAGTTTCCCACACTATGCTTATGAGCAGGTATATGGGCGAAACCGATTTAACCTGGTTCACAAAATTCGCTACCAATTATTGCTGGAATCAAAACTGGAACAGCGCTTTCCTGCCGTTGAACGGCCTGAAAAAAACAAGCCCCTATAATTTACCTCTGCAACAATCTGAAAATCAAAAAGCTAAAAATACTATATCGCCCGAAATTAACCTGGTTTTCAGCCTTATGGCGAAAACAGCCGCCTTGTTCAGCGAATTCGACAACAAGGACTTCTATTTCGATTACCTGCTTATGCTTTGCCTGCATGAACGGAATTTTAGCCGTAGTTTTTATATACGTACCCCGATTATTGATTCCTATAACCTGGTTTTCAGGTTCCAGTTCATGAGCTCAGGGTACAAAACCAGGCTACTCAACCGGTATATGAAAAAGAAAAGCAAAGCTGTAAACTTGGCAATCGACCAGGAAAATAGCGTCAGCCATCTGTTGCCTGATGATTTAATCGAGTACATTTGCCATAACTGGATCGGTATTGGAAACAACAAAGAAATAACCGAACTTACTGATACCGTTGCGCTTATTGAAATTCGGCCTTAATGAAACTAAACGGGAACAGGACTGCCGGCCTGGAGGCTGCTGCCACAATACAATCATCAAATACAGAAAATGAAATATCTTATCTCAATAATTCTTATTACCCTTACCCTGAACTCTTTTTCACAGGATTTTGCCCAGTACGAAAGCATTCCTATGAGCACTGCCGCAGAATACCGCAGGGCTGAGCCCCAGGTTGCACTGGCAGCGGACTTTGTTTATAATGTTCCTATCGATAAAACAAACCTGAACCGAAAAAACGCCCTTTCGTTTATAATAAAATGGATGAGGGGAACCTCGGATTATTCGTTTGTGGTTGACGAATCACTCAAGAAGATTACTTACAATGACCAGGATTTAGCATCGGTATACTTTGCCTGCCTTGCCAAATCGGCCCTTCAAAAAGGTAAAGATGCCGATCGTGACGAAATACGAACATACTCTTACATACTGTTTGCAACCTATTGCGAAAATCCCGAAAACAATTATATCCCAAAAGGCGAGATGAGAAAACTGGTTGATGCTAAAAACAAGGGACAAATGAAAGAATACCTCGAAACGAAAAAAGCGAAATAACCAAAAAGCGAAATAACCAAAAAGATGGTCAGGCAATCGAGAAGAAAGATAATGGCGGTGAAATGCGGTCTGATCGAAGTGAAAAAAATACTGTAGTTTTAATCCCGAATTGCCCTTATAAAACAGTTTACCGGCACAAACAATACGCATACCGGACTGTTTTCCTATACTGACAATTCAACCATTAACCATTGCGTGTAAAACAACCCAAAATCATGCACGGTAAAATAATCGAAGTTCGACACCTCGCAAAAAAATTCGGCAGGACTGTTGCTGTTGAAGATGTGAGCTTTGATGTATATGCCGGTGATGTTTTCGGGTTCCTGGGGCCAAACGGAGCGGGTAAAAGCACAACTATACGGGCCATGCTTTCGCTTATATCACCCGATGCCGGTGAAATATTTCTTTTCGGCATACCGCTGCGAGCTAACCGGGGTGCCATCCTTTCCCGGATCGGGTGTATTGTCGAAAAACCCGATTTCTACAACTATCTTTCGGCCGAGAAAAACCTTGAAGTATTTGCCCGCATTTCAGGATCAGCCGTTTCGAAGAAAAAAATCAGCGAAACAATTGAATTTGTTGGCCTCAAAGGCAGAGAAAAAGATAAAGTCGGGCACTACTCGCACGGCATGAAACAAAGGCTTGGAATAGCCCAGACCTTACTCCACGATCCCGACCTGATTATACTCGACGAACCAAATACCGGCCTCGACCCGCAGGGCAGTATCGATATCCGCAACCTATTGCTTCAGTTAAAAAACGAAAAGAATAAAACCATACTCCTGTCGTCGCACATCCTACCCGAAATTGAACTGATCGCGAACCGTATGGTCATTATTGCCAAGGGGAAATCGATTGTGCAGGGAAATGTTGCCGAATTACTCAACGAACAGGATCTGATCGTTTCGTTCGAAGTAGATGATCCCGAAAAAGCAATCCGGGTTTTAATGAAACATCTTCCGGCTGAAGTGATTGGGAAAATTGAGAATAAAATTCTGCAACTGAATATAGGATACCCGCTAATTCCTCAGGTTAATCAATGGCTGATTGAAAACGAAGTCAAAGTTTTCGGAATTGACACAAAGCGGAAACTGGAGGATTATTTCTTAAAACTGGTAACCACCTGATGTTCTGGAAAAGCACATATAACGAACTTATTAAGATTGCCGCGAAACCGCGTTCCTATATTGGTATGGCTGCAATTACAATACTGGTCGGGGTGATTTTGTTTGCCATGAAAGTGGATGGCCGGTCCTATATTTCGTTTGTCACAGCCTCTTTCGAACAAACTTTATCATTCGGCGGAAATTTACTCAACGGTCACCTGATGGCCTTCCTGGTCCTGCAGACTTTAATCATACAGGTGCCTTTGCTTATTGCCCTGGTTACAGGAGATTTAATTTCGGGCGAAGCCGCCTCCGGCACCCTCCGCATGCTTGCCACAAAACCTGTTTCAAGAACAAAAATACTTCTTTCGAAATTTGCTGCCGGTAATGCCTACACCCTTATTTTCCTGGTCTGGCTCGGGGTGCTCGCAATAGGATTGGGCAGGCTGCTTTTCGGCGAAGGCGACCTAATGATTCTACAAAGCGATGGCCTGTTTATACTACAGAACAACGATGTGATGTGGCGCTTTTTATGCAGCTTTTTTATAGCATACCTTGCCCTGGTTACCGTGGCAATGCTTTCAATCACACTTTCATGCTTTACCGATAACTCCATAGGGCCTATTGTCACAACCATGGCCATTATCCTGCTTTTTACCATTATCGGAACCCTTGATGTTCCGGTTTTCGATAACATACGGCCGTTTCTTTTTACCACCCATATGGCTTCGTGGCGAAGTTTCTTTTACGATCCCGTTCCATGGAATGAAATCACAAATTCAGCGGTCATTTTGTTTATACATATAATTGCCCTGCTTGGAATTGCCTTATACAAGTTCAATAAAAAAGACATCCTGTCATGAGAAATATGGACCGAAAAGGAGGATTGCTGGTACTGGTTTTTTTATTGCTTTCCATATTGCCGGTGGTTGCACAGAAATCGCCCGCGCAGATGTTGCGTGCCGTTTATCAGAAATTATCAAAAGTTAAGGATTACACAGTAGAAGCAACAATCAGGGCCGATATTCCTTTAATAAAAATATTACCGGTCAATGCAATTGTGTATTTCAAACAGCCCGACAAGATCAAAGTTGAATCGAAAGGGATAGCCATATTGCCACGCCAGGGCTTCGGCGACCTGTTAAAAATTATCCGCGATACCTCGTCGTACACTGCAGTTTTTACGGGAAAAGAAAAAATCGGCACATCGCTTACGCAGATCGTAAGTATAATTCCAAATGCCGATACCGGTGAACTTGTACTGGCAAAATTCTGGATTGATTATGCCCGCAACCTGGTGTTGAAATCGCAGCTTACCACACGAACAGCGGGCACAATGCAAATCGAATATTTTTACACTACACAACTTGCCCTGGGCCTGCCCGATAAAATGATATTCACGGTCGACGTCAAGAAATTTAAAATTCCTAAAGCCATGGCATCCGATGCCAACACTGCGCCACGCCCTTCAAAAACAAATGAAAAAGAAGGCAAAAAGGGTGTAATAACAATCGAATTGAAAAATTACAAAATCAATACAGGCCTGAAAGATTCATTTTTTATACAGAAGTGAGGGTACGGCTTGGATTGATGAGATTGAATAATTAATAAATTAGGTCTTAGCCTTAATCTGTGAAAACAGAATACTTAAGCATCAGATAAGGTATTCAAAAAGGCTTTCATGTTTGTTCACTTCCGTGAAAGCAACCTTGTGCTTTTTCATATTTGCCAGCAGCACGGCATAGTCCGCCGGGGCTTTCATTTCGATCCCAACCAGTGCAGGTCCGGCTTCGCGGTTACTTTTCTTGATAAATTCAAACCGCGTTATATCATCGTCGGGGCCAAGCACATTATTTACAAAATGGCGTAAGGCACCTGCACGTTGCGGAAACCGTACCAGGAAATAATGTTTCAGTCCTTCGTACAACAATGAGCGCTCCATGATTTCCTGCATGCGGCTTATGTCGTTATTGCTTCCGCTAACGATACAAACCACGATTTTCCCCTTCAGGTGATCCTTATAAAGTTCAAGTGCTGCAACTGACAAAGCCCCTGCAGGTTCCACCACAATGGCATCCTCGTTGTAAAGTTTTAAAATTGTGGAACAAACCAGCCCTTCGGGGGCCAGAATCATTTTGTGAATACGGTCTTTTGCAAGCTCGAAAGTATGTGTGCCTACTTTTTTTACTGCAGCACCATCAACAAATTTATCAATAGCATCGAGAATTACGGGTTTTCCGCTCTTCAACGCTGCAACCATGCTGGGTGCGCCTTCGGGCTCCACGCCTATAATTCGTGTACGGGGACTTTTCAGCCTGGCAACTTCCGATATCCCGGCAATTAAACCTCCGCCACCGACAGGTACAAAAATAAAATCGGGATTTTCAACCTTTTGAAGGATTTCGAGTGCTACTGTCCCCTGCCCTTCAATAACGCGGAAATCATCGAAAGGAGGGACAAAGGTTTTACTGTTTTCGGCAGTGTAATCGAGCGCTTCTTTTAAACAATCGTCAAAAGTGTCGCCGGTCATTACCAGGTCGATCCATTCGCCGCCGAACATCTTCACCTGATTCACTTTCTGCTTTGGCGTTGGGGTAGGCATAAAAATCACACCTTTAATTCCCAGGGATTTACAACTCCATGCAAACCCCTGGGCGTGGTTCCCGGCACTAGCACATACAACCCCGGCAGTTTTACGTTTAAGGCTTAACTGGCTGATCATATTGTAGGCACCCCGAATTTTATACGAGCGTACAACCTGCAAATCTTCGCGTTTCAGGTATACTTTGCATTTGTATTTTGCTGATAATGATGCATTAAGCTGCAAAGGAGTATTGAGTACTGCAGGCTTCAGCCTTTCGGCTGCGGCTTCGAAGTTGAAGATATGAGGAGTTTCGGGAGGCGACATTTTTTCGGTTTGTTTTTAATTTCCTTCTTTAAGTTGAAGGTGTGCAGGAAATGGAGACACGGAGATAGGGAGACAAGGAGAAAAACCTAGGTCAAAATGCCAAGGTTAAAAGTTAACGTCGATCGCGATTATGAAACACTAAAACTCTGAAACCTTTTAACCCCAAATCCCAATCCCTGACACCTAACTTCCCGGCTAATTATTTTCCGGTCTCAGCTTACGCACAGCTGATCCGGCCACCCACATTTCCGATTCACGCAGTTCTTTGAGCTCGACTTCAAGTTTTTCGCGGTAATCGGGTTTGCTGTTCGAATCGATGGATAACTGGGCCTCATTGCCGCTGGCTACTTCGCTGTACAATTCTTCGAAAAGGGGTTTGGTTGCATCGCGGAAACGCTTCCACCAGTCGAGTGCACCACGCTGTGCAGTTGTGGAACAGTTGGCGTACATCCAGTCCATACCATTCTCAGCAACAAGCGGCATCAGGCTCTGGGTCAGCTCTTCAACGGTTTCGTTAAATGCTTCGGAGGGCGAATGGCCTTTGCTGCGCAATACTTCGTACTGAGCGGCAAAAATTCCCTGTATAGCGCCCATCAGCGTTCCGCGTTCGCCGGTAAGATCGGAGAAAACCTCGCGTCTGAAATCGGTTTCGAACAGGTATCCTGATCCGACCCCGATTCCCAATGAAACCACTCGTTCCCATGCATGGCCCGTTGCATCCTGGAAAATAGCGTAACTCGAATTGAGTCCTCTTCCCTGGAGGAACATCCGCCTCAGGCTGGTTCCTGAACCTTTGGGTGCAACCAGTATAACATCAACATCAGCCGGCGGGATAATCCCGGTGCGCTCCTTATAGGTTATTCCAAATCCATGCGAAAAGTAAAGGGCTTTACCTGCAGTAAGATTTTTCTTAACCGTTGGCCATAATGCGATCTGGCCGGCATCGGACAACAGGAATTGTATAATTGTTGCACGCTGGCAGGCTTCCTCTATTTCGAAAAGTGTGTCGCCCGGTACCCAACCATCGGCAACGGCTTTGTCCCACGATTTGGAACCTTTACGCTGGCCGATGATCACATTAAAACCATTATCACGCAGGTTTAACGATTGTCCGGGCCCCTGCACACCATAACCGACTATCGCAATAGTTTCATTTTTAAGCGTTTCCAGCGCTTTAGCCAACGGAAATTCTTCGCGGGTAACTACATTTTCTTCAGTTGATCCAAATTTGATTTTTGCCATTTTGTTCTTTGTTTATTTGTATTGGTATTAAGATTTTTTTATCGGAAGACGGAAATCCCAAATCATTGAAGGACCATCGCTAAGGATACTTTATTTTTTTGACGTGCGCAAACTGCGGCGCGACTCTATTTTCTCCAGAAGAGCATCACGTTCCTTAAGGAATTCCGATAGCTTTTCGATAGGTGAGCGGGTTATTGCAACCCGGCCCGAACGGATGAACTGTAAAACCCCGTATTCAACAAGCCCGTTGAAAAGATCCTGGGTTTCTTCTTTATGGCCGGTTTTTTCAATCACGGTATATTCAGGAGTAATTTCGAGGATGCGGGCATTGTGCTGCCTGATCAATTTCTCGAGTTTGTCCGATTCCATCAGGGCCTGTGTAGGCACCTTGTATAAGGCTATTTCCTGGAAGATCATCTCATCGTTGGTATGATAAAATGCTTTCAGCACTTCCACCTGCTTTTCGATCTGCTTCGTGATGTTAACAACCTTTTCCTTTTCATCGTTAACAACAATAGTCAGTTTTGAAATTCCTTCAATAGCCGACACCGATGCCGTTATGCTTTCGATATTAACTTTACGTCGGGTGAAGATGATGGTAATACGGTTCAGTAAACCAATGTGGTTTTCACTATAGGCTGATATTATGTATTCTTGTTTCATTTTTCAGGATCATTAGTATACGGTCTATTTAACATCATCAGCACAAAGCAGTATGTCGGAAACGGAAGCGCCGGCGGGAACCATCGGGAAAATATTATCTTCCTTTTCAACCATAATTTCGAGCAGGTATGGCCCTTTGGCATCGAGCATGGTTTGTAAAGCACTTTCGAGGACATTGCGTGAATTAATCATTTGCCCCGGAATTCCATAGGCATCAGCTACTTTGACAAAATCGGGGCTGAAAATTTCGGTAAACGAATATCGTTTCTCAAAGAAAAGTTCCTGCCATTGCCGCACCATTCCAAGGAAATGATTATTAAGGATAACAATCTTCACTGGAAGGTTTTCCTGCGCGATTGTACCCAGTTCCTGTATGGTCATCTGCATACCGCCGTCGCCGACAAAAAGAACTACATCACGGTCTTTCATTCCCAGTTTAGCTCCCATGGCTGCCGGAAGTCCGAATCCCATGGTTCCTAATCCTCCTGAAGTAATATGGCTGCGCGATGTCGAAAACTTGGAGTACCGTGCAGCTGCCATCTGATTTTGACCAACATCACTCACAACAACTGCAGTATTATTGGTGAGACCGGCCACCTTATTCACAATCTCGGCCATACTCAGCCCTGCATTTGTTGGGTTGAGTTCGGACTGAATAATTTTTTCAACCTCCACATCATGTGCCTGCATGAACTCCCTGATCCATGAAGGATATTTCTTCTTTTTTACCAAAAGTTTCAAAAGTCTGAGGATTCGTTTGGCATCGCCAAGTAAGGCAACATCAGTTTTCACTATCTTGTTGATTTCGGCCGGATCAATTTCTATATGGATGATTTTGGCCTGCTTCGCATAGGTATTCAGGTTACCGGTCACTCGGTCGTCGAAACGCATTCCTACGGCAATCAGCACATCACATTCGTTGGTTTTGATATTCGGGCCATAATTACCATGCATCCCCAGCATGCCCATGTTCAAAGGATGATCCGTGTCGAGTGCCGACAAACCGAGCAAAGTCCAGGCTGCCGGAATCCCTGTTTTTTCGATAAAACTTTTAAGTTCGTTCTCTGCTCCCGATAAAAGCACACCCTGCCCGAATACAAGGAAAGGCTTTTTGGCTTCGTTAATCAGGACGGCCGCCTGACCCAGCTTTTCTTTATTTACAGGGAATTCGGGAATATAACTTCGAATTTTATGGCATTTGGCATATTTATACTTCAGTTTGCCGAACTGAGCATCTTTCGTAATATCAATTAACACAGGACCCGGCCGGCCGGTGGCAGCAATATAAAATGCCTTGGCTATTGTCGATGGGATTTCGTCGGGCGAAGTAATCTGGAAATTCCATTTTGTAACCGGCATCGAAATACCGATTACATCCGATTCCTGGAAAGCATCGGAACCTAAAAGGTGTGAACCTACCTGCCCGGTAATGCAGACCAGTGGTGTTGAATCAATCATTGCATCAGCAATACCCGTAATCAGGTTTGTAGCGCCGGGGCCGGAGGTAACAAGGCAAACACCTGTCTTACCGGTCGCCCTGGCGTATCCCTGGGCTGCGTGTACCGCTCCCTGCTCGTGCCGGGTAAGTATATGGCGCAATACATTCCTGTAATCGTACAAAGCATCATATACAGGCATAATGGCACCACCCGGATAACCAAAAATAATTTCCGTGCCTTCTTCAATAAGCGACCGGATCACAGCTTCGCTGCCGGTTATATCCTCATTTTGTTGTTTCGATCTTCGGGATTCTTTTTCTTTAGCAGTCATTGTTTATTGTTTTGGTTCAGATTCTTGAATAAATCAGTAATCCATGTCTGTGAAGCTTTCAATTAGTCTTCTATTCTCCTCACCGCTCCTTTATCGGCTGAAGAAACATGTTTTGCATAAATCTTAAGTGCATCTGATATGTTTCTTTTCCGGGTATGAGGTGTAAAAGCTGCCTTAGCCCTGAACTTTTCCATTGTCCTGCGAAGCAATAATACTTCGTCCTTTATTTCAAGATTAATTGAGCGGGCAGCAATATCGATTGCGATTTTATCATTGTCGTGAATTAAAGCGATTTCACCGCCTGCAGCTGCCTCAGGCGAGATATGCCCGATCGAAAGCCCTGAGGTACCTCCCGAGAAACGGCCATCGGTAATTAAAGCACACGACTTATCGAGTTTTAGTGTTTTCAGATACGATGTAGGGTAGAGCATTTCCTGCATTCCCGGGCCGCCTTTCGGGCCTTCGTAACGGATTACCACAACATCGCCCGGATTTACTTTACCCTGCAGAATTCCGTTAACGGCATCATCCTGCGATTCGAAAACCCTGGCTGTTCCTTCAAAATAAAAGAGTGAAGGATCAACCCCGGCAGTTTTAACGATACAACCTTTGGTAGCAATATTGCCATATAAAACCGCAAGCCCGCCGTCTTTATGATAAGCATTCCCTGCATTCCGGATACAACCACCTACACGATCATCATCAAGCCTGGGATAGCGTGCATTTTGCGTTCCCATAACCAGGTTAATCAAATGGGCCGGTGCACTGCTGAATATTTCCAGCGCTTCATCTGTAACTTTACTGCTCTTTATATCGTATTCCGAAATAGCCTGTTCAAGGGTTAAACCATCAACCCGGTATGTATTTACATCGAGGAGAGCTGAATGGTTCAACTCACCCAGGAGCGACATTATTCCGCCGGCCCGGTTTACATCTTCAACATGGTATTGTGAACTCGGCGATACCTTGCACAAACAGGGAGTTTTCCGCGAAAGTTCATCAATATCCTTCATGGTAAAGTCAACTCCGGCTTCGTGTGCTACAGCAAGGAGATGCAAGACTGTATTTGTCGAGCCACCCATTGCAATATCGAGTGTCATTGCATTCCGGAAAGCTGCTTTCGAGGCAATCTGACGGGGAAGAACAGTTTCATTCCCCTTGTAGTAGTATTCATGTGCCATTTCAACAATGCGGCTGGCGGCCTTCTCGAAGAGTTTAAGCCTGTTGATATGGGTAGCTACCACTGTACCGTTTCCGGGCAACGACAAACCAAGAGCTTCGGTAAGGCAGTTCATACTATTAGCCGTAAACATACCTGAGCAGGACCCGCAGGTAGGACAAGCCGCCTGTTCAGCCATAGCAAGTTCGTCGTCGCTCACATTATTATCGGCTCCCATAACCATGGCATCAACCAGGTCGAGTTTACGACCACCCATAATACCCGCCTCCATCGGCCCTCCCGATACAAAAATGGTTGGTATATTCAGCCTCATGGCTGCCATAAGCATACCGGGTGTAATTTTATCACAGTTGCTTATACAAATAAGAGCATCAGCCTTATGAGCATTTACCATATACTCAACGCTGTCGGCAATAAGATCGCGCGATGGTAATGAATACAGCATACCATCATGTCCCATGGCGATGCCGTCATCGATGGCTATGGTGTTGAATTCAGCCGCAAAACAGCCCTGCGACTCAATCCGTTTTTTAACATCTTGCCCAACCTGATGCAAATGAGCATGACCTGGTACAAACTGGGTAAACGAATTGGCAATCGCAATGAGAGGTTTGCCGAATTGTTCTTCCTTCATTCCATTAGCCCGCCATAAACTACGGGCGCCGGCCATTTTCCGGCCTTTGGTGGATGTATCGCTGCGGAGAGGTATTTGCTGCATATTCTTGTTTAATAATGATTCTATAAAAATCTTTCCAGGACCCTTCTTAAATAAAAAAACCCCTCTCACTAAGGTGAGAGAGGCTTTTGTTTGCATTCATAACAAATTATCCTAACTCACCAGGAGACTCCTAATGACAATAATAAAAATGTTAAAAATGCTATTTAAGGAATGAGCGTACATACAGTTTAGTCCGGAATTGATTTTGATTTGTAGCCGCAAAAATACGACCTATTTCTTTAGGTTCGACATTTTTGATGAGGCTCCGGGCTTCAGAATCCGGATTTGGATCAGACTTCTGAAAAAAATTATCAAAATATTATTACATACCATTATTATATTCAGCATTTTACGAAAGATATTTTGAAAGATCATTCTTATGAAAAAATTTTATATAAATATGTAGATTTCTGCATATTTGATTAGGATCAGAGTTCAGATCCAGGAGTCTTTAATAAAGAAACGGCCCGGAAAAAGCAGATTCCTGTTTTAAAATATGGCTTATATTTGCCGTTAGAGGTAAGTACTATTACCCCGATAATACCTGAGCCTTTGATGGAAGACCGACCTTTGATTTACCTTGCCCCTTTCCAGGGAATAACCGGCATCACTTTCCGTTCGGTTTATGCCAGGCATTTTAAGGGAGTCGATAAACTGTTTACGCCTTTCTTTACTGCAATACAACACAGCAATAAACTTCCGGCGCGAAAACTGCAGGAATTAGGCGAACCTTTCGAAAACGGGATTGAAGTTGTCCCACAGATTCTGAGTAAGGATGCCGACGAAATCAACCGTTTTGCCCTATTTTGCAAACAGCTTGGGTTCAGCGAAGTGAACTGGAATCTCGGATGCCCTTATCCTCAGGTAGCCAACAAAAAGCGAGGCTCCGGAATGCTGCCTTACCCGGAGATGATAGATGAAATTCTCGGGAAAGTAATTGCTGAAACCGGTATCCGACTATCAGTAAAATGCAGGCTCGGCTATTATTCGCCAAACGAAATCTTCGACCTTGTTACTGTTTTCAATCAAAGCCGGATTTCGGAACTGACCTTACATGCCCGTATCGGGAAGCAACTTTACAGTGGAAATACCGATCTTGAAACCTTTGGAAAGGTTATTTCGCTCAGTACTGTTCGCATAGCATACAACGGTGATATTTTTTCGGTCGGTGATTTTATGGTACTTCAAAAACAGTTCCCGTCAGTACATAACTGGATGATAGGGCGCGGTTTGCTTTATGACCCTTTTTTACCCGCTGCGATTAAAGGAATTGATCTCCCTGCCGACAGGCAGGCACCAATACGGAAATTTATTGATGATCTGTATTATGAGTACCGCAAACAAAAAAATGACAGCCTTTCGGTAATCAGCACGTTAAAGGAATACTGGACATATCTCTCGCTTTCATTTGACGATCCGCAAAAGGTTTTCAGCAAACTGAAAAAGGTTAAAAGCTTTGATGAGTATGAAGATGCAGTAGCATTGGTTTTCAGGGAATTTGTTTGGGTGGGATCGGGTAACCAATCAGGCTAAAATGTAAAACCCCGCCATTCCAGCAGGGTTTATATGTTTTAAATCAAGTATCACTATTCACCAAATCGTCTTTCTTTTATCACTTTTCTACGTATAGACCGATCTCCTTGTCCCCATGTCCTATTTAGGATCGTAAGCCCACTTCAGGTACGAGGAGCCCCAGGTAAATCCCCCACCGAAAGCAGCGAGTATAATATTGTCGCCTTTACGCAAACGGGGTTCCCATTCCCAGAGGCAAAGCGGGATGGTTGCCGATGTGGTGTTGCCGTATCTTTCGATATTGATCATTACTTTTTCTTTCTCAAGACCCATACGGTTGGCAACTGCATCGATAATGCGCATATTGGCCTGGTGCGGAACCAGCCAAGCAAGATCTTCGGGTTTCAGGTTATGTTTTTCCATCATTTCGACTGAAACATCCGCCATTTTCGAAACAGCCCATTTGAAAACAGCCTGTCCTTCCTGGTAAATAAAGTGTTCTTTTGCATCGACGGTTTCGTGCGATGCAGGTTTCAGCGAGCCGCCTGCCTTCATATGCAAGTGCTGACGGCCAACACCGTTTGTTAGGAATATTGAATCAATCATACCTATGTCTTCGTGTGTTGGCTCGAGCATTACAGCGGCAGCGGCATCACCGAAGAGCGGGCAGATAGCACGGTCAGTATAGTCGGTAATTGATGACATTTTATCTGAACCAACAATAATTACCTTTTTATGTGTTCCCGATTCAACAAATTTCTGTCCGACTGTGAGTGCGTAAAGAAAGCTGGAACATGCGGCGTTCATATCAAAGCTAAAAGCATTAACAATTCCGCATTTATCGCTGATTATATTGGCTGTAGCCGGGAACATCATGTCGGGGGTAACTGTTGCACAGATAACCATATCGACTTCTTCCGGGCTTGTATTTGTTTTTTCGAGAAGTAATTTAACAGCTTCGGCGCCCATATCGGACGAGGCTAAGCCTTCGCCTTTTAAAATATGCCTTTCGCGTATACCGATGCGGGACATGATCCATTCGTCGGTAGTATCAACCATTCGGCTTAATTCTTCATTATTGAGTATATATTCGGGGGCATATCCTGCAACTCCGGTGATGGCGGCTCCTAATTTTGTCATGAATTTTTGTTTTCCTGTTGTTAAAAAGAATTTTTATCAAACGCTGCTAACAATTTTCCCGGTTTGGGAGCTGGCTAATGAAAAAGCCAGGAATTTTTATTCGAGTATAAAACCTCCGTTAAGGTTTAAAAGAGCATGTTTAATCTTGGATGCAATGCGTGCTTTGTAGACGTCGCGTCCGAGTAAAACCATATTTTTTACAGCTATATCATTCGAAATGCCGTGACCCATTACAACAGCACCATTGATGCCCAGAATAGGTGTACCGCCATAGTTTTCATAATTCAACCTATGAATATACGAATCGGTAAGGTTACGGTTTACCATAAGATCATAAAAGGATTCAATAAGCTTGAGGATAATGTTTCCGGTAAACCCGTCGCACACAATCACATCTGCTTTATTATGAAGGATATCGCGTCCTTCGACGTTCCCTATAAAGTTAAAATCTTTCGAATCCTTCATCAGGTGGTAAGCCGACTGGGTAGTAAGGTTACCTTTTTCCTCTTCATGACCAATGTTTAACAGGGCTACCCTGGGTTTTTCCACATGGTATACATTCTGCACATAAATGGATCCGATCAATCCAAACTGGTAAAAAACATCTGGTTTTGCGTCCGGATTGGTGCCCACATCAACCAGCAAACTATAGCCCCCGTCTTCCTGCGGTATAATAGCTGCTGTAAACGGGCGAACAATTCCCTGGATTGTATTGACACTGAAAATTGAACCTACAACCATAGCACCGCTGTTACCGGCGCTGGCGAAAGCTTCAATTTTTTTGTGTTTAAGCAGATGAAATCCAACGCTGATGCTTGATTCAGGTTTGCGGGTGATTGCTCTTGCGGGATGTTCGCCCATTTCTATAACATCAGGAGCATGCACAATATCAAAAATAGCAGGATCGCATCCTCGTTCGTTCAATAACGAAAGGATAATCGGTTCCTGACCTATAAGCACAAGTTTATCATCGTCAACTAATTCCTTAGCTGCCAGTATAGCTCCGTCAATAGCAGCTACCGGGGCGTAATCGCCACCCATTACATCCAGACCGATTCTCATTTAAAGAATCCTTTGCTAAACATGATTTGCCAGGTTATGGGCAAAATTAAGCTGTAGTATTTTTCTCAATTGCAAGGCGACCTTTATAATAGCCACACTCGGGACAAACACGGTGGTAAAGTACCGAAGTGCCGCAGTTTGAGCAAAGTATGAAGGTAGGAACTTCAAGTTTATAATGTGTCCTGCGTTTTGCCGTTCTGGTTTTCGAGAACCTGTGTTTTGGATTTGGCATTTTTTTATGTATTTATTGTTAATTCTTTCTGTTAATTATCTGTATTTAATTTTTTGAGTGCTTCCCACCGTGGATCGATAGTTTCGTGCGGTGCCATTGTATCGAGGCGCCTGAGCATATCCGGATCGCAGGTGCTGTTACCTTTTTCATCGTCAGGATGAAGCAGGCGTGCAGGCAGGGCAAGGTGGATAAACTCATAAATGTAGGGTGCCAGTCCGAACTGGTATTCCGTTTCCGGAATAATAACTACATCTTCACTTTCTTCCATATATTCAGCGCCCAGTTTTACGATAAGCCGCTGGGTATCTGAGAGCGGGAATTCAAATTCGTTTGTACAGCGGTCGCAGGTTACAAGTACTTCCCCATCGAGTTTGATGGTAAAAACCATCATTCTTTCCATCTTTTCAAGGTCGACCATAACGTGCACATCACCGTGCTGTATAAGTGAAAACTCAAAGTATTCAAAGAACGAATCGGTAACTTCAAATTCAAATTGATGATTACCAAGCTCAAGCGAAACGAATGGAATATTAAATTCTTTGAGACGGTTCACGATGGTCATTGTTAATTTGAGGGGCGCAAAATTACAAAATCCAATTCTAATTACCAAACACTTGTTTTGCAGATATTTGTTTTAAAATTTGACGGGTTTTTGGTGATTGAAATGTTTGAAGCGTTTGAAGTGCTACAAAAGTTCATTTATAATTGCAATAACCTGTATTCCACACACCTGCATATTTTGTCGCCATGTCTCCTTGTCAGCATTTAGCCTTTTCTCCGGCTCTCACTTCCTCCCAAAATCAGCCGGAATTTCGCCCCATGCCTTGGTTTCCCATTTCAGGATCCGGGTATCGTAACTATTGTTGTGAAGCCAGTCGAGTGCACGGTCTATCAGGATGAAAATCTCCCTGTTCTTTTCGCTTTGAACGAGTTTAGTATTTACTTTTTTAGACTTTACCCACAAAATAGCATTGCGCGAGTCGCTGTAAAGCGGCAGCGACAGGCCGCTCTGCTTAAGCCATGCAAGGCCGGTGACAATACCGAGAAATTCCCCAATATTATTTGTACCGTCGGGAAAAGGGCCACGGTGAAATATTTCCTGCCCGGTAACAAGATTTACGCCCCGGTATTCAAGCAGACCCGGGTTACCACTGCAGGCTGCATCAACACAGATTGCAGCTTTTACCGGTACGCCAAATGATTTCATAAGTTCGGGGGATATTGTCTTTTTTACGACTTTCCCGATGTAATTCCAGGCATTATTTCCAGAAGCCCGCTTTGCTTCTTCAAGGGTTTCAAACCCTTTGTATTTGGCTCCCGTAAACCCCTCGACCTGCTTTTTACACTTGTCCCACGAGTCGAAAATGCCCGGCTGGTGGCCTTCCCAAACTACATAATATTTGTTTTTCGATTTTTTCATAGCAGGGTGCAAAAGTACGGGATTTTAAACAGGAGTGATAAAATAATGTCGGATGTGGGATGTCGGATGTTGTTTTAACAAGGGGACAAGGAGACTTGAGGACAAGGGGAAATTACTACTTGTAAGGATTATTCAACTTTTAGATCAATCCCTTCAATCTCATAAATCTCATAAATCTCATAAATCCAACGAAACACAATTGAACCAATTTGCAATTGTTTTTAGACAGTATGAAAAGAACAATGTAATTTTGCCGGATAAACTCTATTCTATGGATAACTTCATTGCACATAATCCCACAAGCCTTCATTTCGGAAAAGGCGTTATTGAAACAATCGGAAAAACGGTTAAACCTTTCGGCAGAAAAGTATTATTGGTTTACGGAAAAGGCTCGATTAAAAAATCAGGTTTGTACGATCGTATTATCGCCCAATTGAACGAGGCCGGGGCGACTATTTTTGAATTTGACGGTGTACAACCCAACCCGCTGGTAGGGGATGTTGACAAAGCCGCAGCCATTGGCCGCGAAAATAAAGTCGACTATATACTTGCCGTTGGAGGTGGCAGCGTAATCGATTCAGCAAAAATTATCTCCATTACTATTCCTGTTCAACATACAGCATGGGATTTTTACGAATATAAAGCTAAACCGCTGACTGCCGTTCCGATGGTTGCAGTTCTTACCCTGGCAGCCACCGGTACTGAAATGAACCCGTTTGCCGTCCTGCAGAATCCTGCTACAGGGCGTAAGGATGGCTATGGCTCACCCCTGTGTTTTCCTGTACACTCTTTCCTCGATCCGGAAGTTACCTATACTGTTCCTGCTGATTATACCGCCTACGGCATTGCCGACCTGATAGCTCATTGCTTCGAAAACTATTTCGGCAAGGGCGACTGCAGCCTCAGCGACCGGTTTATTACTGCCATTATTGCCGATGCCATGGAATGGGGACCAAAACTGATGAACAACCTCCACGGTTATGATGAACGTGCAGCCATTATGTACGATGCCACAATGGCGCTTAACCTGATGACCAGCCACGGCAAATCAGGCGGCGACTGGGGCGTGCACGGCATGGGACACATCCTTTCGCTTTTACATGGCGTTGCCCACGGAGCCTCCTTATCGATCCTTTTCCCGGCCTGGATGAAACTGCTGAATGAGCGCGCAGGCAAACAAATCACGAAACTGGGAACTGACCTGTTTGGCAACCCGGATGTGGATGCAACAATAGCAAAATTTGAAGAGTTCTTTACCCTGATCGGTTCACCTGTGCGCCTTTCGCAGGTGGGAATCGGGGAAGACAAGTTTGAAGAAATTATCCGGCTGATGATCCGCAACAAGGCCGAAGGCAGCAACTATAAACTTTCGGAAGCGGATTACCGCAAGATTATGGAATTTGCAAAGTAATTTTTTGCTTACCATTGAATTCCGAACCTGAAAAATAAATTTTGTACAAATACCAAAACGAAAAACCCCGGTCGAAAAGCCGGGGTTTTTGCATATTGTGAGGAATTTTCCTAAAACTATTCTT
Source organism: Bacteroidales bacterium (assembly GCA_963677975.1). Lineage (GTDB taxonomy): Bacteria > Bacteroidota > Bacteroidia > Bacteroidales > UBA4417 > UBA4417. The sequence goes on from OY782677.1 coordinate 43,511, forward strand.
CTTCTTTTTCCTGTTCTTCGTAGGCCTTGAGCAATGCAGTCTGAACATCAGGCGGAACCTGGGCATATTCGCCAAAAGCAAGCGAATAAGTACCGGAACCGGAGGTAAGCGAACTGAGTGCTGTCGAATAACGGTTCATTTCGGCAAGGGGAACTTTAGCTTTGATTTTCTGGTAGTTTCCTTCGCTGTCCATACCCATGATGATGGCGCGGCGACCTTGTAAATCGGTCATAACATCGCCCATGCGCTCGGCAGGAACCATAACTTCAACATCATAAATTGGTTCAAGAATCTTTGGGCCTGCATTTTTAAAAGCTTCCCTGAAAGCATTACGACCGGCAAGTTTAAAGGCAAGTTCGTTTGAATCGACAGGGTGCATTTTCCCGTCGTAAACATTCACAACGATATCGCGGGCATAAGATCCCGTAAGCGGACCTTCTTCAATTTTTTCCATGATACCTTTAAGGATAGCCGGAATAAAACGTGCATCGATGGCACCTCCAACGATACAGTTATTGTAAACAAGTTTTCCGCCCCATGGGAGAATATGTTCATCGGTGCCACGAACCGGGAATTCGCTCTGGAACTTCATACCTTCTGTATAAGGCTCAATAAGCATATGTACTTCGCCAAACTGGCCTGCTCCACCCGACTGCTTTTTGTGGCGGTACATGGCTTTTGCAGTTTTGGTAATAGTTTCGCGGTACGGAATTTTAGGTGCGATATACTCGATAGGTATTTTATCGAGGTTTTCGAGATACCATTTGGCAATATTCAGGTGAAGTTCACCCTGCCCCTTTATGATTATTTGTTTCAGTTCTTTCGAATATTCGATTAACAGGGTTTGATCCACCTTGTGCATTTCGTTAAGGCGTGCTCCCAGTTTTTCGTCATCACCGGAGTTCTTAGGCTTGATGGCCATGCTGATTTTCGGAGCAGGGAACAATATCGGAACAATCATATCATCAGCATTTTTAACTGAATTCAATGTATCGCCCGTACGGGTATTTTTAAGTTTAATGGTAGCAGCTATATCACCTGCACAGATTCTTTCGACTTTTTCGCGTTTTTTACCCGCAATAACCAGCAATTGGGAAATACGTTCTTTACCCGAGTTCGTGCTGTTAATTAAATCCATTGCTTCGGTAACTTCACCTCCATAGACCTTGAAAAAGGCTATTTCACCCAGATGTTCTTCAACCGCAACTTTAACTACCTGCAGCGATAAAGGATCAGCTGAATTGCATTTTAATTCTTTACCTCCCGTTGTGAGGATTGCCGGCATTTCGTCAGGAGCCGGGACTGATGAACAGACGAACTCCAGTAAACGGCCGATACCTTTATTGTGTTTTGATGAAAGACAGAAAACAGGGAACAAACCGCGGCTGATAATTCCCGCTTTTAGTCCTTTTTCGAGTTGTTCTTCGGTAAGTGATCCGTTTTCGAAAAATGCTTCCATAAGTGATTCATCGCTTTCGGCTGCTTTTTCGACCAGGGCTCCTTGCAGTTTCTCTGCTTTGGCCAGTTCACCGGCAGGAATATCAAGCACTTCGGGTTTTCCGCCACCATCGGCATATTTCAGCATTTTCATCTGCAGAAGGTCGATAATTGCATTGAAGCTATGGCCTTCGTTAACAGGGTATTGCAGTACAGTAATATTTCCACCGAACTGTGTTTTCAGCTGGCGGATGGTTTCATCGAAATTGGCTTTTTCGTGCTCCAGCTGGTTCACAGCAAAAATAACCGGAGTCTGGTTCTTAGTGGTTTGCCTCCAGGTAATTTCGGTTCCAACTTCAACTCCGTTCTGTGCATTAACAAGCATAATAGCAGTATCAACTACACGAAGTGCAGCAACTACCTCACCGATGAAATCATCAAAGCCCGGGGTATCAATTATGTTGATTTTCTTGCCTTTGTATTCAACGTACATTAATGTCGAACAAACTGAGTTCTGCCTTTCCAGCTCTATCTCGCGATAATCGGAAACGGTATTTTTATCTTCAATTGTTCCGCGACGGTTTAATAATCCGCCTTCAAAAAGCATTGCTTCTGCTGTAGTGGTCTTACCGGATTTGGCTCCACCAATAAGCGCAATATTCCTAATCTCGTTTGTCTTGTAGACCTTCATTGTATAAGTGAATTTATTGTGATTGAAACAGTTATTCAGCGATAAATGGGCTGCAAAGTTATAAATTAGAGTAATATATGCAAATGTTCTGAGAAAAGAGAATTATTAAAATTTTATGATGGTATAAAAGCACTGAAGAATAGGTGCTTAATATGGTTTTAGGAGTGAATATGTTTGATCAGGCTGATACTTTCAAGGATTAATTGCAATGGAACTCCCGATAATTCAATGTTTCAGGGATTTAGCACCAAAGATCCTTAATAATACTTCCGTATATCAGTGTAATTACGATTAAAAAGTGGGGAGTTCGCAGGTGAGGAATCACTTATCGATTTGTTCCAAAACCCGCTTTCCAGCTGAAAGTGTGTAAAACTTCAATTCTGCTTTGCGCAGCCAAACAGCAGCTACAGCAATAATTATACGGGGCCAGATAAGCCAGTGAATTGCATAGCCTAAAGTGAGAAAAAGCAGGGGGTCTTCGAGTTGCGAATGCGAAAGCGATACATGGTGATTGAGCAGATCGGCATCCGCGCGGCTCATCCTGCCTTTCTCCGACTCATCAATCATGATTGCCGAACCATATGCCAGCCCTATGAGGTTTGCAACCACCCAGGAGAGAGTAGTACTTCTCGGCAATCCGAAAAGTTTCATAAGCGGACTTAAAGGCTTTTCAATAATTCCTATCCAACCGAACTCATCCAGTATTCGCTGGAATACCAGCAAAAGATTTACGAGTATTAATATTTTTATTGTAGTGTGTGTGATCGAATTCAGCCAGTTCATCAAAGCCAGGCTGAAATCCTCCTGCTTATGAATAACCGATGTTATATCCGGCGAAATGCTTCCCGGCATTATGAGATTCAACATCCAGCCAATGATCACGCTTCCGGTCAAACGCAACAATAACATACGTATTGCCGATGAGCCTGTACGCTTCATTACCATGGTTTCGATCAGGAAGCCATGCGATACAAGGCACATGGTTGCAAGTATCATACCTTCGCGAACCGGCAGGTGAAGCATGGAAAGCACTGCAACCACCGAATAAATATTGGTAAATATGCTGGTTACCAGCACAATAGCCGACACTCCGGGAAGTCCTATATGCCTGAAAACCGGGCCGGTATATTGGGCCATAAAAGCCAGTATCCCGAAATGACCGAGCAGCATTACCCCAAACGATACCGGTACCGTGATTTTAATTAGCCACCATGCCGTTTTCAGTCCTTTGGGCAAGGCTGAAGTAACACAAAGCCAGAGTCGCTGAAAGGTGGTACGTGTTTCCAATTGGTTTGGCAGTGAATAAAACGGCGCAAAGGTACATTTTCTACTTCTCGCAAAATTGATTTTTTCAATACGATATACATGAAAATTAAAATCCCGCTAACCAGGTATTTTTATCCAACCAGGTTAGCGGGATGTAAAAATCAATAAACCTTATCAGAACTTGCCGAATTTGAATGAAAATCCCCCGGTAAACCCATCCATGGGGTTGGTATCATATGTTGTAGATTCGAGAGGTGTGGTAAAGCGGTAGCTTGCACCAATGGCAAGGCGCATCCACCGGGCCACATTAAATTCGATATTCATTCCGGGTTCAGCTATCATGAAAGCCTCGGCATCTTCAACGTAGATATCGGTGTAATCGTAGGGATAACTGTAATTTGTAAGTGTACTCCTGGCAATGCCGCCTGCACCAACAAGGATCGGTAACGATATATGAACCGGGGATCTGGGGAAAATGATTGGCTCAATCAGAATGCCGCCATATCCACCCGTAAAACTGTAGCTTGTATTTGATCCATGAATTTTTTCGTAAGGCTGTGTAAAAAAGCCTTCGCCCGAAAAGCCAATAGCCAGGCCATGATTGGCAATCATTGCAAATGTACCTCCGGCTCCGAATGCATCGTAACCGGCAATCTGCGAATATTTTGAGCCAAATCCAAAATAGAATCCGGTAGCATGACCGGGGCCTGTGAGTGTTTTTATTTCGCCCGGATTGTAGGTTTTGGGTTGTGGTATAGAACGGGGCGGTTTAACCGCAGTATCGGGAGGGGCAATTACTTTCTGATTTTCTTTGTGTCCGAATAGCCTGAGTGTATCCTGGCAATAAGCAACATTAGCAAACCCCAGGGCAATTACTAAAAGGAGAAATGTGTATTTTTTCATGGGTATCATTCGTTATTTGTTATATATCCGTGATTTATTGTGTTTTTGATATTCAAAACCTTACCGGTCAGAAAGTGTACCTTGCACCAAAAGCGATCTGGAACAAATGAAGACCTAAGCTGTGGTTGTCGAAAAACTCAAAATATGGTTTGGCTTCGAGGCTTAGGGCAATAGGATAGCGCGGCACCATGTATTCGAAGGAGGCAAAGCCGTCGAAACCCAATTGCATTGTGTTGTACCCATGGTTGTAATAATGGCTGACGTAAGGATCGTTGTGGTCACAATCGGTGGTGGCACCCCCGATATGGGCACCAGCTCCGTATATGAAATTCATGTTCAGGTCGTCGAAAAGTATAGCCGGTTTTTGCTTTTCGACCAGGAAAGCAACCACTGTACCATGATTCTGCGAAAGCAGCATAACCTCACCGGCAACAGAGGCAACGAACTGCCGGCGATAGGTAAAACCTCCTGCTGCACCAAGCCGGAGTCCGGCTGCCTGCCTGTAGCTCTGGCTGTATACATCAATAGCCAGGAGCAAAGCAATTAAAACGAGAGTAAAAGTTCTTTTCACAAATTTGAGAATTATAGGTTATTTTAATCTTTGTTTTTATGACGAAATCTTATGATGAATAGTTACATGTGTGTCATTAGTAATTAGTGGTGTAGACTTTCATGGTGATTCGATGGTTCTATTTAAAGGTTGGAAGTCGGAAGTCCGGAGTCGGAAGATGGGAGACGTAAGCATTACTCGTACATGAGTTTATGTTAAATCAGTCATTTGTTAATCAGGCGGCCAAAGTATTGAACCCAGACCTTCCGGCTCAATTGCCAGTTAATATCTCTCTACTTTCCCCGAACCGGTAATATGCGAGGTGATTGCCGGGTTCCCGTGATAGAAAATATTTCCACTACCCGAAATGACTGCATCAAGAGTTTTGCTTACTACAACAATAATATTACCACTCCCCGAAATGTCGGCCGAACAATGTTCAATCGCCAGGCTCTGGGCATCTATATCACCAGACCCCGAAATTGTTAACTGACTGGTACCTGCAGTTCCAGTAAGTATCATATTTCCTGAACCTGAGATAAAGGCATCAAGCGTAGCTGACTCAAAATCACCTGTAATGGTCCCGGAACCGGAGATGTTCAAACTTACTAAATCTGTAACTAAACTTCCGCATTCCACCCTGCCTGATCCGGACAATTTTACCGATTGCAACTCAGGTGTGTGAAGGTATACCTCAACCGGGTTGTGTTCATGAATGTTGTACCCGCTTTTGTACCCGATTGTGATTGTGGAGCCGTTTGTGGTAGTATACAGGTATGGCAGGATATTCGATTCGCATTTTACTATAACCCGGTTCACACTGTCGGCAACAATATATACCGTGAAACTTCCCTGTGCAACCACGTCAGTGAAGGGAAGTGATGGACGCTCCTGTACAACAGGATCCCGGTTCCCTTCGATCCGGTCACTAACACAACCGGCTGTCATAAGCATCAGGATGATGATGGCTAACAGGATAAACAGTGAAGTGGTTATTATTACCTGTGGTTTTTCGATCGCTTTCATTCTTTGTATTCGTTTTAATCTAATGACAGAAGTTATTTCGAAAGGTTGGAAAACCATTTAAAAAATTTACTTGTTTAGCAGTGAAATTGATCCTGCTTTAGCAGATATGGAAATATGCGAGCCCGAGGCTTTGCCGACATCACCGGTTGCCTGTATGGTTCCTGTTTTTTCATTCAGTATTTCTTTTTTCAGCTGGTTGTTAACAGGCGACGAAATATTAAGTGCTGTTTTAGCATCGTACAGAAGGTCCATTGAGTAGTTTGAAGCAGGGTTTATACCAACGAAAATGTCGGTATATTCCATCTTAAGCTGTATTGCTCTGAAATTCCGAGAAATGCTGTTCAGCCTTAATTCTCCGTACTTGGTATCCATGGTGCACATCGACTCCATTTCGTTAATCCGGATGCGCGAAAAGGAAGCATCGCCAATTATCGAAGTGCATGATTTAACAACGAGTTTGTCGCGTGAAGAGGCAATTTCAATGGCTCCTGTTTCTTCAATTTCCATTGTCGAGGAGCGGCTGTTAAGGTTCAGTGTATTGAGTTTACGGCATGTAATATCGGAATAGTTAACAGTAAGCTGAGCATCGTCGGCATCCTGGAAGCTAGCCGAACCGAATTCGAGCTTCAGTTTAAGCGTCTTGCTGAAATCGCGTGCCTGCAGATCGCCGTTCGATAGCAGTATATCCACATTGGCCCGGTGACTGTCCATATATATATTGCCGAACTTGTTTTCAATTTTCAGAGGAACATTTTCAGGAATATACACTGTATAATTTATCTGCAGGTTGTTACTTGTATTTATCACCTGGCCGGCGTATGACACAACATCCTTCCAGAAGGTGGCACTGTTGTCATAAAATACGGTGCGGGCATTTATAGAAGTTGCCGTTGAAATCATTTCACAATCGATGCTCGATAATATTTTTACAACCTTCGCAGCCTGTTTTGACTGGGCCGACATGCTCACTTCGATGCGTACCGAGTCCTTTTCCCACGGCATCACATTCACATTACCGTACTTATTGGTAATCATGACGGTTATACCGCTTTTCAGTTTAAAGCTTTTCCCCTGCTCCCTCTTTTCAGAATAAACCTGCCCGCTGACAAGCACCGGTATCGCGGTTGCAATCAGTAAAAGAAAAAGGATCCGTTTTAGTATATAAGGTGTTCTCATGATTGGTTTTGCTAGGTAAAATAAAATCTACAGGTGAGTTTCGACAGCTTTCGGGCCGGCGGTTCCTTCTTTTGATTTTTGAAGTTCTGACAGCATCTGGTCAAGAATTTCGATTTTAACCCTGTACGACAGGATTATAGCTTCTATAACTTTTTCGTCGGCATGGCTTTCGGCAAGGTCATTTTCCAGATCAGCCTTGTTCTTGTCCATCTCGGTGAATTCCTTTTTCAGGTCTTCAATAATTTCGGGATGCTGCCTTGCATACTGTGCAAGTTCCACCTGTTTGCTGCTGATCTGAGAAGTATAGTAAGCTTCGGCGTCGGCCAGTGCTGAAAGTTCGGGGCTGGCATTTGCCACAGCAGGTGATGCATAGTTTACTGAATTCCTTTTTTGATCCATATAATCATTCAGCATCCAGGCCGAAGCAAATATGAGTATGGCAGCTGCAATTTTCCAGGCATAAGGCCAAAGGGTCCGCATCTTCGATTGTCTGGCAGCAGGAAGTTGTTTTTCGATGTTTTCCCAGGCGGTTGCCGGTGGCTCGAGGCTGTCAAAATCCCCGGCATTCGCACGTACAAATTGTTCAAGTTTATCCTTTTTCATTTTCTTCATTCTTTTTGCATTACAATGCAGGCATTGTAAGCATAATTTCTTTTACCATCTGGCGGGCCCGCATGAACTGCGTTTTCGATGTGGATTCCGAAATGTGCAGTATTTCCGAAATCTCGGTATGATCGTAGCCTTCGAGCAGGTAGAGCGAAAAAATTACCCTTGCTCCTTCAGGCAAACGGTTCATGGCTTTTTTTACTCTTTCAACACTCATCTGAAGTTCTTCCTCATCAATTTGATCTTCAGTGGCCATGTCGGCAAACGAATCGGTGACTTCTTCATCCGCCCATGTTATTCTCCGTTTTTCGAGTGTATTGATACATTTATTTATTACTATTTTTTTAAGCCAGGCTCCGAAAGCAGATTCGAAACGAAAGGTTTCAAGCCGCCTGAAAGCATCCACAAATCCTTCCTGGAGCATATCCCGGGCTTCTTCGGTATCATTCATCATTCGGTAGCAGATGTTGTACATAGCCTTAGCATACGAATTGTATAAATCGTTGTATGCTTTACGGTTGCCTGCTTTGCAGTCCTCAACCAGTTGCCTGTGTATGTCGTAAATCTGCTGGGTCAAGCTGGCGGGTCCGTGTTTTTATATGTAATGACAGTATTCTTCACGAAGGGTTGTAAAATCGTGAATAAAATTAAATAATAAATCCGGTTTCTGCTGATTTGCAGGAACTAAACCCGAAATAACACGGCAGCTAAAAGTATTTTGGAATTGTCAGAATGAAGTTTTAAACCCGCAGGCTCCGCAGAATTTCGATCCGGGCTTCAGAGGGGTTCCGCAGGAGGGACAGAATTTCGGTGCTTGCGTGGGTAGTGGATTTTGTGGGCCGGATCTTTGCTGGTATACATTTCCGGCGGTCGGATTAATTGGAGGAACCTTATCAGGTGAAGGTATAGGCGGGAGTGTTTGCTGGTATACATTTCCGGCGGATGGATTTACCGGCGGAACCGAATACTGAGAACCCTGCATTTTTTTGAACCTGTTTTTTTTTCTCCTGCGTAATAACCCGGCCAGGATTGCAAGTATAAATACAACACTACCGGCGAGCATAAGTACCTGGCTTGTAAGGTATTTTTTCCAGCCAGCTGTAGCAGAGCTTCCTGTTTCAGGGATTTCGACAACTTTAACCCCCGGGGTGCTCTCAGCAATCTGCTGCCATTGCCTGCTTACTGCCTGAGCATCAACCGTCGTTGTTGCCGTTACCGTATTAAAGTCGGATGATACCGATTCGCCCTGGTGGATTGCTACTGTTTCGCCGCTTTTGTTAAACTTCAGGTCAACATTCCCTTCAAGCAGATCGAGCTTCATGGTTTGTTCACTGACAAAGAGCGAAAATCGTGTTCCTTTCAACACCAGTCCGCAATCTTTGAGCTCAATAACAACCTCGCCTTCGCCTGTACTGTGCCCGTTGAAATACAGATTCCCCTTATCGACATGAATCTTCATTACCCCTCCTTCATCCGACACTATTTTGAATTGCGAATTCGGACCTGCAGAGAGAATCCCTTTCGGGAAGAGGCTCAAGGTTAAACTGCCCCTTTCGTGGGTAAGGTATGTAGTGCCTATATATTCAGTATCAAGTCGTTTATACAAATCAGAACTAAGCTTGCGGGGGTCTCCCCATGGATCGAGAAAATACGCTGAATCGTTGGCTATAATTACCTGTCCAATCTTGGGCATGCTTTTTACAACAGTACCCGTCCCTCCACAATGTCTGGTTTTCGCACCTAATAATACAGCCTGTTTGCCATTGATCAGGACGTTGGGGTCTCCTTCAATTAATTCAAAGGTGTTCGGTCCGCAACAGGTTGTGTGAGTTCCGTTATCTCCAACAACAGCGGCCGGTAAACCATTGATTGTAACATCGGCAGCACTTCCGTTAATGAATCCTACAGTAGTGTGAGGACAGGATAAGCAGCCATGAGCATCAGCCTGACAAAATGCAAAACATCCGGAGTATGCATACCTTGTGACATCAACAACCTCCACCTTAAATTCTTTTTTAAACACATTTCCTTCCGCATCCTGAACAGTTAGTATAATTTTATTGGCCCCTTCGTTTTCAAATACCGGGCTCGAAAGCGGACCTTTTGCAGGACTGAAGGTAGCTGTTCCACTCCACTCTATGTCATTCGACAGGTCTATTTCGCTGTCGGTACCTTCATTAAGTATGCAGCTAGCTCCGAATTTCCAGCCCTTATTAAAAACCATCGGGCTTTTACCAAGAGGATATGTAAGTTGCATCCCCTCCCCTTCCGAAATACCTGCTGTGTAAGCAAGAAATTCAGTGCCTCCTTCCTCACCGCTATTGGTTATTGATAGTTTTCCTTTGATTTGGGAGGCACTTCCTGTTGAGATTAGGTTGCCGGATAAACTAAAGCTAATCTTGTCGGTCTTTTCCTTTTTGTTATCCAGCATCAGCATTGTGGTTGATCCGGTTGCATTGAATGAAGCACCCTGCAATTGCCCCCGGAAAGTCCCTGAAAAATAAACATATTCATCAGGTTCCGATGCAGAGCCCCCTTTGAAACTCAGTTTACCTGTAACGGCGCCTGCTTTATCAATGGAAATGATCAGCGAGTTTTGATAAAATGCCGCATTCTGCTGCGAACCTGCCGGGAGGGAAAATTTTCCTTTGTAAATACCTTCGGTTTGTGCTTTTAACTGCAAACTGAAGCAGAGGGCAATAAGAAAAACGGGAATAAATGAGAATCGGATACTACACTTACTTTTCGTTTTAAAAGCGCTCATGGCTATATAGATTGGAAAAGTAAATATATGAAATTAAATAATTCAGATGCATGCCTGAACTTTCCAGTATTTCAGAGGTTCAGGTATTTTTTTTATCCCAAGCGTTTAAATCGTGAACTACTTCTGAAATCGAACGAAAACAGAATTTGCTTTTTGAATCTATATAATTTCCTGCGGAAATACTCTAAAAAAAACCTTTCACCAGTTCATCAATAGTGAGTTTTCCAAAATAGTCGCTGATTTCGAATTCCGAAACCGCCTTCCGGATGGCTTCTTCCTGGTGCGAAACGCCTTCAAGTGCAGTTTCAATTTCAGCAGGATCGGCATGCGAAAAATAATCGCCATAAATGCGGATCTGTTTTATTACACCATTTTGAACATCCATGCAAAATTCGAGCGTTCCGCTGTTTTCGGTGCGCATTACCTTTCGGAAATTGTAAGCAGGTGAATTCCCGAAATTCCAGTCCCAGGTACTGTATTTAGCCTGAACCAGTTCGTTAATCAGACGGTGATCTTCATCAGTAAGTTCATAGGACCTTGCATCCGGGTACATTTCGGTAATATGATCCTGGATAAGCTCCGAAAATTGCATCACATCCATGGGCTCCTTAAGGTGTTCACTTATATTGGTTACCCGGCTGCGAACTGACTTAACGGCTTTATCCTGGAATTTAGCCGGATCAACTTTAAGCGCCTGGCTCAGATCGGTCATAAGAGCCGAAAAAAGTAAAGTTCCATGGTGAAGAACGCGGTTCTTCCATACCATTTCGGCATTTCCCGAAAATTTCTTTCCTTCAATAGTAAGGTCGTTTCTGCCTTCGAAACGGGCATCAATTCCGAGTTTAAGCAGTACTTCGAGAATAGGTTCGGTATACTTGCGGAAATCGTTGAACGTATGATCCTTGTCCGATTGTATAAAAGTGAAATTAAGGTTGCCTAGATCGTGGAACACAGCACCTCCACCTGTAAGCCTTCGCACTACAGTGATTTCCTTTTCCTTAACGTAATCAATATTTATTTCGGAAAGGGTATTCTGGTGCTTCCCGACAATAATGGCTGGTTCATTACGCCAGAGCATGAAAATATCGCGGGTGAATTCTTTAAGGAAATACTCTTCGGCAGCAAGGTTAAAATACGGGTTGGTATGATGGCGTTTAATGATCAGCATGGTATTTTTAGGGCAAAAGTAATGAATATCTGGTCGCAGGCAAAAGCGGTAAAACCAGAACATAATTTCCGGCAACATACTAAAAACACTATTTCCCGGTGATGGTTCAATCCCGGCAAAGAATCGTGAAACGGCAATCAGGAACCATCCAATTGTAGTATATTTACACTTTTAATCGCCCCCTGAAGTTTAACCCTAAAATGAAAAGCATATGTTTTTAATGGTACTTGGAATTGCAATAATTGTTGCCGGTTTTGTATTAGCCAAAATGGATTCACCGGTAAAACCCTATACCGGCATGATCCGTATAACTGGTTTTATATTGGTATTGATTGGCGCTAGCCTTTCAGCTGTGAAACAGATTGAGCCGGGTTATGTGGGCGTTCAGAAGCTCTTCGGAAAAGTAAGTAACAATACACTCGAAAGCGGTCTGAATATGATCAACCCCCTGGTTGAAGTAGTGACATTCGATATACGTACCCAGAATTACACCATGTCGGGGGTACATGACGAAGGTGATAAAGCGGGCGACGATGCCATCCGGGTGCTTTCGGCCGACGGGCTTGAAGTTATTGTTGACTTAACGGTGCTTTACAGGGTTGTGCCTACCGAAGCCCCGCGCATTCTCAAAGAAATAGGTACCGATTACCGCAATACAATAGTCCGGCCAATTTGCAGGACAAAAATCCGTGATAATGCTGTGTATTATGAGGCAGTAGCCTTATATTCGACCAAGCGCGATGAATTTCAGGCACGTATCTTTAAAACTATAGAAAGCGACTTTAAAAGTCGTGGTCTTTTGCTTGAACAATTGCTTGTGCGAAACATCACCTTACCGGCTTCGGTAAAAACCACCATCGAATCGAAAATAAATGCCGAACAGGAAGCCCAGAAAATGACTTTTGTATTACAAAAGGAAAGGCAGGAAGCCGAACGCAAACGAGTAGAAGCCCAGGGAATTGCCGATTACCAAAAGATTTTAAGCACGGGCCTCAGCGACAAACAGCTGCAGTACGAAATGATTAAGGCTATTGCAACCTCGCCGAATGCAAAACTTATCATACTCGATACGAAAAAGAGCGCCCCTTTTATTATTGATGCAAAATAGTACCTGTAAAAAGCTGGGCGTTTTGATTTAAGAATAATGAATATCGATTAACGATTTGTGAAGTAATTGCCAACTTGCAAGCATTCCATGAAAATCTGAAATCGTTGATTCTTGTTCTTTAATCCATCCTTTATAAAAAATAGTTTTCATTAACCACTTATGAGAGCCTAATAAAACAAAAAAAAGTCCTGCTTATGACAGGACTTTTTGTTTTACTGCAAATTCAATTTGCCAGCCGGCAATTAGTCAATTTCCGGGGTATTTTGTTCAGCGTATTTTGTAACATCGAAACGCAGGAATTTGAATTCGTTTTCCGGCATTTCGGTGATTTGTGAACTTTCGTTCCCGGTAAAATCATTTACGTCGAAACGCAGTTTGATGAACTCTTCCGTAACAGGCAATTCTGTTAAGGTATTTTCGGAAGTCGAAAATTTATTTACATCAAAACGCAGATATTCAGTTGAGGTGGCGGGTAATTCAGCAACTTCATTTTCTTTGACGAATTTCTCCACATCGAAGCGAAGGTAGCTGAATTCATTTTCAGCAGTTGTAATTATTCGGGAAATTGAATTTTCGGAGATTGAAACCTGGTTTTTTGCAGCGGTTTTAATTTCGTCGCCTGTTGCATTCCTGCATGGACCGGCGATAGAAGAAGCTGACATAAAGATTACAAGGCTGAAGGCAGCGGAAGTTAAAAATTTAGTTGTTTTCATCATTCTTATTTTTATTCTCGTGCGGGGAGATTTAAATTTGATTTTTGATTTGTATGTGTATATGACGGTAACTCCGTTAAAAAGTTACATCCATCCTGTAAAGGATAAATAAGAAGCAGATACAGTATAAATATTTATATTAAAATACCCCGCAATTGTTGATTCAATCAAATTTTCTCCTGTATTTCCTTCTCTGCTTACATAAACAAACTATAGCACGATTTTGTTCATTTAGGTGTCTTTGCTGTTCTCCCTAAACGGACACGTCTCTTTAAAAACCTGATTCAGAGAACATTAGTATCAGATTGCCAGCTGGTTAAACCTGTTCCGTTTTATGCTGTTATCAATATTTTTCAACCCTTATTTAAAGTAGAGCGTGAAAGTAAAGTCATAAAAATTGATTTATAGTCAGTGATGAATGCTTTAAGATTCAAAAAGTAATCAGAAAATACGATGATTACCACTCCTTCGTAAGTCAAAAAGCTATTTTTCTTGTTCTGAAATCAAAAACAAGTGTGTTTATCTACAGGCTCAATGAAGTTCAAAACCATTATCTTTGTCAAAAGCGGAACCAGGTTCTTTTACCTGACGGGTAGAATAAATACGAAAAGGGTTCCCTTCCCAAACCTTCTTTTATGAAAAACGACACTATTATCAGCATACAACCTCTTGGTTTTTTATGGCCGGTGAGCGACCCTTTCCTGTTTTGTGCCCACCACCTCGATTATTATCCTGCCGGGAACGATGAAATGGGGCCTGACATATCGCTGAGTGGCCGCAATATAGGACAGGATTTCACCATCAAAGATGGCTGGCGCATGTATCATGGGGAAACCGTACCCGGTTTCCCCGAGCACCCGCACCGTGGTTTCGAAACTATTACCATTGTAATGCAGGGACTGGTCGACCATGCCGATTCATGGGGACAGGCCGGCCGGTATGGAAACGGCGATGTACAATGGATGACTGCCGGCTCAGGTCTGCAGCATAGCGAAATGTTCCCGCTTTTGAACCGTGAAAGTGGAAACCCGGCCGAATTGTTCCAGGTATGGCTCAACCTGCCAAAAGCCGGTAAATTTGTCAAGCCTCACTTTAAAATGCTTTGGAGCGAAGATATACCGGTATATACTGCAAAGGACGAAAATGGCAAATCGGTGGTTATTAATGTAATTTCGGGTACAATCGGCCAAGTCACATCTTTAACTCCTGCCCCGGATTCGTGGGCTGCCGACCTGCAGAACGAAGTTGCAATATGGACTATCAAAATTGAAGCCGGGGCACATTTTATTTTGCCGGCAGCGAGCGAAAAAGCTAAAAGAAGCCTGTTTTTTTACCGCGGAGCAAGTATGAAAATTGATGGAACTGAGGTAACTACCAACCAGGCCATCGAAATAAGGGCTGATGTAGCATTGGAAATTGCAAACGGGAGTTCCGACAGTTACCTGCTGATGTTACAGGGAAAACCTATCGGTGAGCCTGTTGTTCAGTATGGCCCTTTTGTAATGAATACTGATGCTGAAATTCAGCAGGCATTTGCCGACTATCGCCGAACCGAATTTGGAGGCTGGCCGTGGCCGCGACACGACCAGGTGCATGCACGCGAAAAAGGAAGGTTTGCCAGGTATGTTGACGGAACAGAGGAAAATAAATAATCCGGCTATTAATAGTCGGATTCCTCGAAATTCCAGCCGCTGCTGGTTTTACCTCTTATAATGTAATATCCCTGATGCCCGGAGTCGGAATAAACGTTTGCATCAGCCGATCCGCCTTCGATCCAGTACAGACCGTTGGGAAGGGCATCGGAGGAGGTGATCCGTCCAAAATCAAGATGCAGGGTGAATCCGTCAGGATTGTAGTACCCGGTTATATCCTGCGTTGATGAATATTTTGCTCCATCAATTGAAATAGTAGATTTTGCGGAACCTGAAACAGGGTAGCCATTATAGGATTTTTCGCCGGAGATATAATAGTTCGAAGCAATTTCCATTCCTGATCCGTTGTACCCCTCGATGGTTTGCGATTGTTGCCCCGTGAAATAATGCCTGTGAAAGATATCTTTGGCAGTTTCCCACTCCCCGTCAGAATCATCAGTTGTTGCTGCAACCGTTGTTTGGGTAAGTATATCATTATTCCATGTACCGCTTTGAAGGACATTCATATTTAGGTCGTAAAAAGTGCCCTCACCATTGCGTTTCCCAGCCACCCAATTGCCTTTATAGGTACCATCAGCATACTTCGCTATTCCATAACCGTCGAATTTTGAGGTTTTGAAATTCCCGCTGTAACCTGTTCCGCTGTTACCAGTATATGTTCCTTCACCTTCGAGTTCACCGTTCACGAAGATTCCTTCGTATTTTTCCCCGGAACTCGTCGTATAAACTCCTTTCCCGTTAAATAACCCATTTTTAAATGCTCCTGTATAATAACTACCGCTCTTGTATTTAACATTGCCCTGGCCGGAAAAAACTCCGTTAAGTAAATCCCCTTCATATTCGGTACCATCGGCCTGATAAAATACATATCCTGTACCGGTTACAATATCGCCTTTGCTGAATATACCAGTTAACATTTTCCCTGTTGAATATGTATATGTCCCCTGTCCATCATATTTACCATCCACGAAAGATCCTTCATAAGCATTTGAACCATCGAATATTTTCCCGGTGCCGGTCTGAAAACTAAAATCCTTCCATGTCCCGGTAAATTTCTGGCCATCGTGGTAAGTAGCTGTTCCGGTTCCTTCAACTTTGCCGTTTTTAAATTCTCCCGTATAAACATCACCATTAGCAAAAGAATAAGTTCCTTTCCCGTCCATCTGGCTTGCTTTGAAAGTTCCTACATACTTAGCATGGTCGGCAGTAATAAGCACGCCTTCCCCATCGAATTCGCCGTTTTTGTAATTTCCATAGTAAACGGCCCCATCAGGATCAGTAAAAACAAATTTCCCCGGACCGTTCAAACAGTCGCCTGTAACACATTTACCCTTAAGGGACTGAGCCGTAACAGAGATTGCCGAAATTGCAGCAAACAGGAAGATAAGGAGAGGTGTTGATGACAGTTTCATTTTAGAGGTTTTAATTATCGCTTTGAGGAGTTTTTGTAGTTGTAGGGAATTATTAAATGCCTTTATAAACCTGATTACGATGCGGACATCAAATATATTAAGAATTCTTCATGTGTTGAATGGGTGATCCCATTTGGAGGTTTCTCTTTTTTTGACAGATAAACAATTAAAATAAAATATTGTTGCATTTAAAGTATCTTTAGCTTAAAGATGCGTTTTATCACAATTTCTTACATCGTAAATTCTCCAAAATTTATTCAGTCAAACAGGTAAGCGAATTTGAGGGTAAACAATGTATGGTACAATGGGGAAACCCAATTGGGGACATTCGTAAAGCTCTGATCTTAAAACAGACAGATGAATATCTCTTAAAATTCGTTAATAAAAAAATCCATGATAAATCTTTATATACATTTGAGTTGTATTATTTTACATGAAAAGATTCATCTGTATTTCAGTCCTTCTGATTGGGTTTAGTACTTCTCTTTTAAGTCAGATATTAAAAGGCCGAATTACCGATACTCTGGGTACTCCACTACCCTTTTCAACCTTATTTATTAAAGAAATGGCCTATGGTACATCCGCTAATGCGGATGGAGAATTTGAATTGACAATTCCGGCAGGGAATTATATTTGCCTGTTTCAAAGCATGGGTTATAAACCTGTTACAAAGAATATCCAGGTAGAAAAAGGGACTTTAACCATACATGTAGTGTTACCCGAAATGGCTTATATCCTTAACGAAGTTGTAATATCTTCTAATGGCGAAGATCCGGCCTATAAAATTATGCGGAATGTAATAAGCAAAGCTCCTGCAAATGCAGCATTGGTAAAAGCTTATAATGCCGAGGTTTATATCAGGGGAAGTATTGAGATACAGAAAATTGCGAATATGATAAAATTGCTGGCCCGCGAACAGATTCAGGAACAACAGATAAAAGAAGGGGAAACATACCTTGAAGAATCCGTAAATGAAATTGATTTTAAGTCCCCTTATACAATCCATCAAAAAGTAAAATCCCTTCACAGCACATTTCCGGGTAATAACCAAAGCAATTCCTCGGGGGCAATCGGGTTTATTACCCAAAACACCTATAATCCGAGATCATTCGGGAATGCAGTATCCCCAATCACGGCAGGAGCTTTTACCTACTACAGATATCATTACGAAGGTACAAATCAATATGGTAATGTCCTGGTAGATAAAATAAAAGTCATTCCTAAAGGAGACGGACCTCAGTATGTTGCCGGATATATATATATAATAAAAGGGCTTTGGTGCATTTATAGTATGGATCTTACTATCAACTCGCAATTAGGAACAACATTCAAAATAAGCCAGACTTTTGGCGAAGTTAAACCAGGTGCATGGCTTCCGGTGAATAACCATTACAACATAGATATTGAGATTATGGATAGTAAATCAGTAATGAATTACTATTCATCCATAAAATACAATACGCTCGAAGTAAATGAAGCCTTGACCCGGGCAAATGTGAAAATTGGCGAACAACTGCTCGGGGAAAAGAAAACTGTATCAAATAAAGCCCAATCACGTGTAAATAAAATTGATAAAAAGCTGCAGAAGCTCTCCTCTGAAAGTAATCCTAGCACAGCTGAAGCTAATCAGGTTTCGAAACTTATTCTCCGAAAAAATAATATAATCATCAAAGACACTCTAAAATATAACCACCTGTACATTGAAAGGTATAAAACTGAAATAGATAGCCTGGCACGAACCCGCGACACCTCATATTGGAATCAAATACGTGCTATACCGCTTTCGGCTAATGAAAAAGTGAGCACTCGGGCATATGACTCTGTTCAGATGGAGAACACCAACAAAGCAAATGATTCAACACTATCCAAACCAGGTATAAATAAGAAGTTATTCAAAACATTAATGTTAGGTGGCCGATATGAACCGGATACCATTAAGTATTTTAAAAGTTCGGGATTGCTTTATCCTTTTGGTTTGAATTTTAACCCTGTGGATGGATTTATTTATAAAACAGATTTTAGTTTATCATGGAAAAATAAGACAAAGGATTTGTATTCGATATCATTGTCACCCGGATATGCATTTTCAAGGAAAGCCCTGGTCTGGGATGCGGGTATCAATTTTACCGGTAGCGGGAGATTTAGGCAGCGCATCGGTCTGAATGCCGGTAGCGGCATTACCGATTTCAATTTAACCGGAGCAAAGGGATTGGAAAATACAGTATCCTCGCTTTTTCTGCACTACAATATTTCAAGACTTTATCTCCGTAATTATATCACACTAAACCATAGTATCAGAATATCGCATGAGCTAAATCTTAAATCATCCTTATCAGCCGAAGAGAATAAAATACAGGAAAATACAACTGATTTTTCCTTTTTTTACACCGAAAGCAGAAAATATAAGCCAAATTTACCAGACGCTGAATTATACAATATGGCCGATCATAAAAATCTTCAGTTGGAGCTGACATTATCATATAAACCAATACCGTACTATTTTATAAAAGAGGGTGTTAAAATCCCTCGCCCGGGATTCAATAATTATCCAACCCTGTTCGTTGGGTATAAAAAAGGAATCCCGTCAGGAGATTTTGACTCAGATTTTGATTTGATAAAACTTGGGATTTTACAACAGCTAAAATCAGGTTTAAAATCAACAATTAATTACACTTTCGAAGCCGGATATTTTGCCTCCCGAAAAAATATCTATTTCAACGAATTCAATCATTTTGCAACTCAGCCCTACGAAGTCGGTATAAAAAATATCTATCCTGTTTTTCAGTTGATGGATTATTATTCAAATAGCACAGATAAGGGGTATTTCGAAGGTCATGTAATGTATAAAACCCCCATGCTTTTATTAAAACGCCTGCCGCTGATCCGTAACCGAATGTGGACAGAAAACCTGTCAGCTAATTATCTATATGTACCTGGAAATGGCTATCACCTTGAACTTGGCTATGGAATGGGTAATGACTTTTATAATGTTGGAGTATATTCCGGGTTTAATAAGAGCGGATTTCAATCCGTAGGTTTCAGAATTTCGCTCTCTGTTTTTAGTAACCAGAATGTTGAAATTTCATTTTAAGATTTTTTTCAATACCCCTCAGTCTTTCTTATTAATACTCATTCCATAGAATTATGTAAATGTTCTACCTTTGGACAAATTATTGTCATGCCTTTACAGGAGATAGAAATCATGTCACCGGTGGGCTCGTTCGAGTCGCTGATGGCTGCCATTCAGGGCGGAGCGGGATCGGTATACTTCGGGGTGGGTAAACTCAATATGCGTGCCCGTTCGAGTGTGAATTTCACATTGGAAGACCTTGCCAAAATAACCCGTATCTGCCGGCAGTTCCATGTGAAAAGTTACCTAACTATGAACACTGTGATATTTGACAATGAAATTGAAGAAGTACAACGTACCGTTGATGCAGCCAAAGCCACCGGGATTACAGCAATTATCGCTTCCGATCTTTCGGTGCTTGAATATGCCAGAGAACAAGGTGTTGAGATTCATATCTCAACCCAATGTAATATCACCAATATTTCGGCTGTTAAATTCTACTCGCGCTATGCCGATGTAATGGTTACCGCCCGCGAACTTACACTCGACCAGGTTGCTGCCATAACGCGCCAGATCCGCGAGCAGGACATACGCGGTCCAAAAGGCGAACTTGTTAAAATCGAAATTTTTGTACACGGAGCCCTGTGTATGGCCGTTAGCGGCAAATGCTACCTGAGCCTTCACAACCACAATACTTCGGCCAACCGGGGCGCCTGCCTGCAGGACTGCCGCCGCTCCTATACCGTGAAGGATAAGGAAAGTGATACCGAACTTGAGATTGACAACGAGTATATCATGTCACCAAAAGATCTGAAAACCATTCACCTGCTTGATAAAATACTGGATGCGGGTGTTACGGTGCTTAAGATCGAAGGGCGCGGCCGCTCGCCTGAATATGTAAAAACCGTTACACGCTGTTACAGCGAAGCCGTAAGTGCGTATTTCAACGGGGAATTTACCCCCGAAAACCTGGAACGCTGGGATGCTGATCTGGCTACTGTTTACAACCGCGGTTTCTGGGAAGGCTATTATATGGGGCGTAGATTGGGCGAATGGTCGCCTGTGCACGGCTCGCTTGCTACGCATAAAAAAATATACGTCGGAATGGTTGCCAATTACTTTGCCAAATCGGGTATTGCCCATATCCGCATGGATTCGCACGATATTTCGAACGGCGACCAGATTGAAATTATTGGACCTACTACAGGTGTGTACGAAGCGGTAATCACCGGATTGGTAAAGGACGACAAACCCTGCGAAATGGCTGTAAAAGGCGATAGCCCCACTTTCCCGGTTTCAAGAACAGTGAGGCGAAGAGATAAAGTGTATAAGATCGTCTCAAACGAACAGTAATACTATCTAACGGCAAAATCCGACATCCTACATCGTAAATCCGACATTTTAATGCTTACCAACCACCACACCCATAGCCTGTTTTCCGATGGATCATCGCAGCCTGCCGAATATGTTACCGAAGCGATTTCGCGAGGGTTCAATCTTTTAGGCTTTACCGAACATTCGCCATTGCCATTCGCAAACCCGTTTTCGTTCCGCAAGGGAAACAAAGACGAATACATTTTACTTATGCAATCGCTGAAGCAGCAATATTCGGGACAGATTGCGGTTTATTCAGGCATGGAGATGGATTACATTCCGGGCTTATCAGAGAGTTTTTCGAAAACAAAGTCAGAGTATAAACTCGATTACCTGATCGGTTCGGTGCATCTTGTGCGGCCTTCGAATTCGGAGGAGCTATGGTTTACCGACGGTCCTGATTTCAGTACATACGACCAGGGCCTGAATGAAATGTTCGGTGGCGACATTAAAAAAGCGGTCACAACCTATTACAGGCAAATCAACGAGATGATCGAAACCCAGCATTTCGAAATAATCGGGCATTTCGACAAAATCAAGATGCACAACCGCGACCGTTTCTTTAAAGAAGACGAAGCATGGTACCAGGAACTGATTAAAGAAACTTTATTGTTAATCCAGGATCGTGACATCATTGTTGAGGTTAACACCCGCGGAATTTACAAACAGCGTTCAGAAACTACTTATCCGGGATTGGATATCCTCAAACAAATAAAAGCCATGCATATTCCGGTAATGGTAAACTCCGATGCGCACAAACCCCATGAACTGGATGGTGAATTTGAGCATGGATTTGCTCTGCTGAAAGAGGTTGGTATAAACGAAGTGGTATATTTTAAAGGGAATGGATGGGGATTTGAACCGGTAAACTGAGATCCGGGTTTATTCGTCAGGTTTCGAGAACATTGCTTTCACAGGCTGCCCTATCCTGGCAAACAGCAGGTCAACAAGGAATTTTATCACCACCACGGCTATTGCCACCCAAAGGGCCTGGTTCAGCTGCGGGTACCGGGGAATCAGGTGCATAGTGATAGCCATTAAAAAGGTGAGTAATATCAGCAGGTGAATGAAAACACCTGACAATTCCTCGAAAGGTTCTGCCGTCTTATAACGCCCGTTGGCAAAAAAATGAACAATAATGCCTGCCAGGTAACTTAACTGTAATAGCCTGATCTGGTGGCCTATGCCTCTAAACTCGCTGCCTGAAAGATTCTCAACGGCTTTAATCGTGAAAGTTACCGAGAGCATAATGAACATGATTCCGAAAAATATTCCGAAAAAAAGCATGCCTAAACGGGACAAAAAATTTTTAAGAAAAGGCTGCCCGTTCAGGGCGAAGAACATTCGCACCAATGCAGTTGCTATCATCAGGATTACTTCCCACCAGAAAAAGAAAACAATAGGCTGAATATACCAGCCAAGAAACAGCATTCCATATACGGTAATGGCCATCGAAATGACCGGAATCCACCAGGGTGCAGGATTCTGAACAAGCGGTGATGATATAAAACGGTTTTCCATGAAATATTTACTGCAGATTAAGGAATATGTTTTAACCAGAAAATATACCTTTTTGTTCGAAGAGTAGAATATCAACTAAGGTTACTACTTCCCTGATTCGAGATGCAGGACTTCGGAGGGGTGGTTATAAAATCTGCGCCAACTAAATAAGCACTATTCAAATGTACATCCGTTTACGGGTAAAAAACCTTCAGGAAACTTTGCAAATAAAACAGGTTGCCGGGGCAGGCTGGGAATCCGCCTTTACAATTATGTATAGAGTTTCTAATAACTTTTAGTGCGTTGAATGGTTAATATTATATGCTTTATTGCCGAAATTCCGGTAAACTAAGCAAGTTACAGATTCCGGTTTCCCCCTGTGATTTTTACCCGTAAAACCGATATAAACCTGTAATTTTGATTGCCACTGACGCATAAATAAAACCAGTGAATTAACACGAACCATGGAAGTCGAAATATTAGCCCGAAGTCAATTTGCGTTCACAATAGCTTTTCATTATATCTATCCGCCGCTCAGCATAGGCCTTGGGCTTATAATGGTAATTATGGAAGGCCTATACCTGAAAACAGGCAATAAAATCTATGAAAAAATGACGCGTTTCTGGACGCGCATATTTGCCCTGACTTTCGGGATAGGCGTTGCAACCGGTATAGTTATGGAATTCGAATTCGGAACCAACTGGGCAACCTATTCGAGATACGTCGGCGATGTTTTTGGTAGTGCCCTTGCGGCAGAAGGAATTTTTGCATTTGCCCTCGAAAGCGGTTTTCTTGGAATACTGCTTTTCGGATGGAACCGGGTAAGTAAAAAGGTCCATTTTATTGCAACGCTGGGAGTCTGGCTGGGGTCGATGTTTTCGGCGGTGTGGATTGTGGTTGCCAACAGCTGGCAACAGACACCTGCAGGTTATCATATTGTTGGAACAGGCATGTCCGCACGGGCCGAGATTACTGATTTCTGGGCCATGGTGTTCAATCCTTCGAGTGTCGACAGGCTTTTGCATGTTTGGGTTGGAGCTATTCTTTCAGGAGCCTTCCTTGTATTGAGTGTGCATGCCTATTACCTAATACGGAACCGGTATGTTGAACTTTCGCAGAAAGCATTTAAGATCGCACTGGTGGTAGCTGCTGTTTTCAGTTTCTCCCAATTGTTAACCGGGCATAAAGCCGCTGTCGGGGTTGCCGAAAATCAACCGGCCAAGCTTGCCGCTTTCGAAGGCCATTTTGATAGCCTGGCTGTTGCCGATATGTATTTGTTCGGTTGGGTCGACAGGGAGCATCAGAAGGTTTCTGGTCCTAAAATACAGGGAGGACTAAGTTTCCTGACCACATGGGATTTCAAAAAGCCTTTGAAAGGTTTAAATTATTTTCCCGAAAACGAGCGTCCGCCTCAGGTAAATGCTGTTTTTCAGTTCTATCACCTTATGATCATTATAGGCATGACTATGATTGGCCTTACCTTGCTGGCCTGTTGGCTTTGGTGGCGTAAAAAGCTCTTTCATCATAAATGGCTGATGTGGTTGTTTGTATTTGCCGTGTTTTTACCTCAGATTGCCAACCAGGTTGGGTGGTTTGCAGCCGAAATGGGCCGGCAGCCCTGGGTCGTATACGGGCTGCTGCGCACCTCTGATGCGTTTTCCAAGGCAGTTAAGGCAAACCAGGTTGTGTTTTCGCTCATCATGTTTGCATTTATTTATGTGCTGCTTTTTGCTTTGTTCATTTACCTGCTCGACAGGAAGATCAAACATGGGCCGTATGATGAGGCTGAAGAAGAGGACCGGCCATTGCAGCGCGAAATAGCTGAAGTACTTGAAAACAGGTAAACCAATAAATACGGAATGATTATGAAAATGTTTATGGGTATCGATTATCCGACTTTATGGTTCCTGGTTGTGGGTGCGTTGTTTTCAGGGTATGCCATACTTGATGGTTTCGACCTGGGTGCAGGAGCCTGGCAACTGTTTTTCCGTAAGGAGGAAAGCCGTCGTATTGCCTTGAATGCCATCGGACCTGTATGGGATGGAAACGAAGTTTGGCTTGTAATTGGCGGAGGCGCTTTGTTTGCAGGATTCCCGGTTTTTTATGCCAGTCTTTTCTCAGCCATGTACATTCCATTTATGCTTTTCCTGGCATTCCTCATATTCAGGGCTGTTTCCATTGAATTCCGATCAAAAGAGCCCATGCTGTGGTGGCGGAAAATGTGGGATGTATGCTACAGCATTTCCAGCGCAATGCTTGCTTTCCTGCTTGGTGTTGTGCTAGGCAATATATTACAGGGCATAGCTATCGACAAGGACTTTGAGTTTGTTGGTAACTGGCTTGAATTCCTAAATCCGTATGCCATAATGGTCGGCTTAACATCGCTTTCACTGTTTATGGTTCATGGTGCCATTTACCTGGCTATGAAAACTGAAGGAAAATTATTTGTACGAATTACAGTTCTGCTCCGAAGGGCAATCCTGATTTTTGTGGGTATTTTCCTTCTTACAACTGTATATACGCTTCTTTATATTCCGCACCTTTCGGATCATTTGCTGGGCAACCCTTTGCTCTTCCTGGTACCCTTCCTTGCGTTTCTAAGCATTGCGAATATTCCCAGGCTGGTAAGCAAAAGCAAATACCGCCGGGCGTTTATGTTTTCGGCCCTCACTATGAGTTTGCTATTGATCCTGGTTGCTATTGAACTTTACCCGGTGCTGCTTATATCGACTATCAACCCTGCCTACAATTTAACCATATACAATTCAGTCTCATCGGTAAAAGCATTGCAAACTATGCTCATTATTGTATTGATCGGAGCCCCGTTGGTTGGTTTTTATACTTTGTTTGTATACCGGACCTTCAGGGGGAAAGTGAAACTGGATGATACAAGCTATTAGAAAGCTTGTTCAAAAAAGAAGCTTCAATCCTTTATCTTATTTATTTATTCCGGAATTATTCCCGATACAGAATAGTTATGTATTTATAAAAACAATTGTATTAGTATAATAATTTAAAATAAAACATTAAATAATAGTTGTTTTGTTTAATTTTATATTACCTTTGCTTTAAATTAAATCTCATGTTATGAAACTGTTTCGAAATGAATCAGCAAAATTGTTTTTCGTAAAAATAATTTTATGGGGGACAATAGGTTTATCCTCCCTGGCATTACTAATCCATATCAGGTGGTTTGTGCCGTTTCTGATTAACCAGCAAAGCAATGTTGTTCCGGCAGGTCAGGAACCGCTTGCGTGGTTTGTAGTGCAGATATGCAACAACTTAATTTTCCTGCTTGTAGGATGCCTGTTGGTCAGGTTATTTGCCAGGTATAAAAAAACCGGATTTTTTGACCTTGGAAGCATCAGGGTATTCAACGTAGTAATACTCTCCTGTTTAGCGCTTGCCGCTCTGGGTGCAGCACAAATTCTGGCGAATGACTTTAACGAAGTGCATATCGCCCAATGGACGTCTGTATTGAGTATCTCAAACTTATCGTTCCGGACATTTACTCAAATCCTGCTTGTCAAGTCGCCGCAGACTATGTATTTCCTGGTAGCTATAATTCTATGGGTTGTAAAGCAATTTATTTTAAAGGCTTTACAGCTTAAAACCGAAAACGAAGCATTTATATAATTATGGCTATAATAATCAACTTAGATGTGATGATGGCAAAGCGGAAAATATCGTTGAACGAACTTTCGCAACGTGTCGGGCTTACTACCGTGAATTTATCGATCCTGAAAACAGGAAAGGCAAAGGGTGTAAGATTTGATACTCTGGAATCTATTTGCAGAACTCTCGACTGCCAGCCGGGCGATATCTTAGAGTACAGAGCGGAATAGTTTGCTTTGGCTTTATGATGGATATTGTGTAAAGCACTAGTGATCTATGCACTAGTAGCTTAAAGGAATGAATTCAACTCTTTCCCCGAACAGGCTGATTACTCTTTATAATTATACTTATCAATTCCGGTTGCCATAAACAAGGCGATTTCTTTTGATCCGTCCTGTTGCAGTTTCCCTGAATTATACAAAGTAATTCTGAATTGTACCGAATCGCCTTTTTGAGCCCTTTTTATTTCAAGTGAATTTCCTTTGTGATAATCGCTGAAATAGGGAATAAAAAGAGCGGAGTCGTTCAGTTGCATTTTGTCGCCTGAAATAAGCCTGTACCGCTTTTTAATATATTCCTGAGCCCGGTTCCATACCAGGTCCGATTGGGAAAACGGTACTATAAAAGGGTTTGACTGAGATGCAATTTTACTTTTTAATGCCAGGGGGCTGTCCTTATTGAAAAAAAGGGAATAAATCAAAGCCACGGCAATAAGTACAATAATCAGAAGCATGGCCTTTTTCATAGTTTTCTAGCTTTTTCACTTTGGCCAGGGTTTGAAATCTTTTCCTGCCTATTTAGCAACATCAAATCGTATTGGTCATTTTTATTTCAGAATTTCAACCGGGAAATCATTCCCAAACCCATAGCTGGCAGGGTATTGAAGCGTGCCGCTGTATTTTTTCATGAGTTCGGGAACTTCCTGCTGAAGGTAGCCTTTAAGTCCGTTAACGGTTATCATTTTATCCGAAGCTGCCGAACCTTTCAATGCTTCGAGAAGCACATAGGTAAAAGCTCCATGCCCAAGTTGTGAAAACTCGTTGGCATATTGCTGTGCCCCGCTGGCCGCCATCCAATGCGTACCTGTGCTGCGCGAAACTACTGCAATACTCTTTTGCTGGTTGGCATCGGCACTCAGCATTTCATTAAACGCTCCTGCGCTCTGGCAGGCATCGAGAATAAAAAGCTGTTTCTGGGCTGCAATATCGATGGCATATTTTTGAAGGAGTTTCGCAGGAATTCCTTTCGATTCGAGTTCGGCCTGTACATTCTTTAAATCGCTGACATCGTTGGGGACAAGGTAGAATTCCTTGTCCTTACCAATTACACCGTGGCCGGCATAATAAAATACAAATACATCCTGGGGTTTAGCCGCTTCCTGTACTTGTTTGAATGCAGCTGTAATTCCTGTTTTGGTTGCCGTATTGTCGGTAACAAAGAAGGTTTTGATATTTGTGATAACGCTTTTCGCATCCTTTTCCAGTTCATCCTTGAATGCAGTAGCATCAGCCAGCGCATAGTTGAGCGTCATTTTTTCGTTCTGATATTTATTAATTCCGACCACTAGGAGGTACAGTGTTGCATTTTTATCTACCTGATCAATAATTCCGTTTCCAGCAACAATAACATGTTGGTTGCCGGTAGGTTTAGATGCCGATTGGTAAATAACCTGTATTTCATCAGGCTTACTTTCCGTTCGCTGGCTGTTTAAGGCAATTGCTCTGAACGTATTTGAACCAGGCATCAGGGTAATGGTGTATTTTTTGGAATCGGTGTTGGTAACATCATCAGTAACGAAAAGGCCGCGTGTTGCCAGGTTTACAATTTTGCCATTATGAAACAGGCGGATTTCATCAATTTTATCGTTTTCGGCTTTGGCATTTACGGTGATATGGGCTAAACCTGTTGTGTTTGTATAAGAAGGTACGCCCTCATCTTCCACAAACAGATTTCGGGTTTTCTGTTCGTACGAAATTTTAACAACTGGAGCTTTTTTCAGGTTATCGAAATCGGCATCAACGGGCGTAAAGCGTTCACCAGCCAGCAAGCGGGGCAAAAGCCGGGGTGTATAAAACTGTTCGTACAATATTTCAAGCGGGAACGTATTAAGTCCTTTCACAAAATAGATATCCTTCTGAGCCTCGGATGACGCATCAAACCGGCCATCGGGCATAACCACGGCCCAGTCGCCGGTGGCAGGCACAGGATAAAGCGTAGCCGCTAATTTTTTGGTTTCCAGGTCCCAGAGTTTAACTTTGAATTCCTGGGTATTGGTAAACATAAAATGATTGTTCTTTGTAACTGTTATGGCACGTATGTTTTCCTTTTCGTTGAGTTTAATAGTTTTGGTTAAATCCAACTTTTGCTGGATGATATCATAAAAATAAACTTCACCATCCTTACTATCCTGATCAGTTACAACTAAATATTTTTCATCATCAGTAAAAGTCCTGAAGCGGAAATGATTGCCATTGGGCAATATTTTTGAAATTTGATTTACTGTTCCCGTTGCTACTTCAATAAGTAACTGGCAATCATAGGAATAATTGCGGCCATTAGTTTCGTAAGGATCTAAAGTCAGGTAAGTATCTCTGGATGAAAATACCATTCGTGCGGCTTCCTGCGATTTATCTGGTATGGTGAAGGTTTTTATCCGGTTGCCGTTCGCTCCATCTAATAGCTGAATAGAATTATATCCCCATTCATCTTTTATAACCCTTGTATTTGCCGCTGCAAGTGTACTGCTTGTATTGCTGAAAACGGCAGCATTAATTTCCTTTTTTCGCCAC
Source organism: Bacteroidales bacterium (assembly GCA_963677975.1). Classification (GTDB taxonomy): domain Bacteria; phylum Bacteroidota; class Bacteroidia; order Bacteroidales; family UBA4417; genus UBA4417. The sequence goes on from OY782677.1 coordinate 72,331, forward strand.
AGAATCTTTTTGGTATCTACATCTAACACTATCAGTTCGTCTTTGTTTACAGGACCTTTACTGTCATATGGATCAATGGTTTTATCCTCTAAGGTGTGCAAAAGGTATTTGTCATCAAAAGATAGGCTCAGGAGTTTTGAATCATCCCAGCCAACTCCCTGTTTATCTTCAAAGTCAATAGTGGCTTTTGTTAACTGATCAACTTCCTGCTGATTTTTATAAAATTTAGTCCCCTTTTTATTAATTTGAATATAATAACTTGTGTATGGACTTTCGACCGCAGTTGTCGTTTGTATTGCCCCTGATGCCAGGTTCCAGTTTATAATTTTATTGTCCTGCTCGATATACAGCCCGCTAACGTTTTCGCGCAATTGATGATAAGCCATATATGCTTGTGTAATACCTGCTAACCTGCTGATTACATTGCCATTTTCGGCATTCACAAACTGAAATTTATTGTAATAGCCAACCAGAGCTTTTGTGCCATCATCGGAAAAACGTATTAATCCGCGGCGTGTGGCATACGAAACCGGGCAAAGTATATCTGTTTGCGGCTTGTTCCACAGTTCTTTTTTAGTTGCCAGGTTCACCATTAAATAATGTTTCTCACAAAGAATCAAAAGCTTTTTACTATCGGGTGAAAATCCGGCATTATTCAGGAAACGCAGATTTGAATTATCCGAAAGATCCTGTCTTAATTTATCAGGCGGGTATGTGTAAGTGTAAACGCTTTGTCCTGTTTCGATTGCAATAATTTCTAGTGAAAGATTATTGCCAGCCATGATGTACTTTCCATCAGGAGAGAACTGAGTAAAGGTAATTTTCGGATAATCTGCATTCTCCTGAGCCAGGTTGAATTTGATCACTTTTAAAATTTCACCAGTAGGCACTTTGCAAAGTTGTACTTCACTCTGATATGCAATTGCCAGCAAGTTAAGTTTTTCGGAATAATGCTGAACAACATCATAATGCTCCGGAACAATCCGACATAAATAGCCTTTATCGCGGGTATTAATAATCCCGTTTTCGAGATATAGTCCTGATTTTCTGTAATATGAATAGGTTAATTTGTTTGAAGGGCTTGTTTTTGTAACCGGACCTTCACTTATGGTATTTCCTGAGTAGTCAATGGTTCGGAATTTGTAATCACCTGTGACCACATCGATAGATTTATTATCCAATCCAAAATCAGCAGCAAGTATATTCGGATAAGATCTTAATTGCTTTCCTGAGCCCAATTCCCAGAGCATAAGTTCCATCTTGTCATCCACGGTTAGTCCCAGTTTATTGTCGGGGGAAACGGATGTCATCATTGCTACGCCTTGTACGCCTGTTTTAATTACCAACTGGGGTTTTTGAGCAAGTGTGAGCAACGGAAAGAAAAAGAGCCCAAAGATTAGTTTTTTCATGACATTAAAATTAGTATGGCTGAGAATCATAAGAACAGGAAATTACTCTGAAAACATAAACTAATTATGCTTGATCTCAACCATCAAAGGAACAACGCTTCCTGTGGCAAACTCAGTGCTTTGGTTATCATCATTTTCAACTGTAGGGCCATTAGAATCATATTTCACATTCACCTGGAAACCTACCTTGGTTGCATCATACTTAATTTTATCTTTTGCTATCATTTTATCGCCTAACGCAGCCAATATCTTTGCCGATAATCCTCCTTTGGCTTTGTTCATATCAGCCAGCATTTCATTCATATCAAGCGGCTCTTTCGAATACAGGATCAGCAGGTAATCGGTGCCTTTGTTTTCATCCATTTTTATGATTTTTGTATCCGAGGGGAAAGCAACAATGCTGTTACTTCCAACGTGTGTGGAAGTAAGATCATCAAAAGGCAGAATGCGGTTTATCTTGCCACTCAGATCTGTAGCAAAAGCATAGATATAGGCTTCCTTATCAATATTCATAAAAAAACGAAATTTAGTACCGCTGCTGTAGCTATTCATCATGGTATAAGCAACCAGGTCTTCTTTTGCGGCTACATCTTCCTCCACCATCAGGTTGCGCGACGAAATTTTGTTTACCGGCATATCCTCGCCGGTGTTCAGTTTAAATTCAATGCTGCCGCTGAGGCTCATGGTTTTAGTTTCAGGCACAGGAACTGGTATTGGTTTCGGAGCGGGTTCAGGTTGTGGAATTGGTTTTACATTCTCCGTCGGATCGGGGGAATGAGGGTTGCCAAATACCTGCAACCCCATAATACAATAACGGGCATAATCATCGTAACGCATCCACACAAATCCATGGTCGGCCCAGTCGGTCCCCCAACTGTTCAGAATGCGAAAAGCTCCTCCTGCCTTATTATCATCGAAACCAATTACAGCCATGGCGTGTCCGTTATGCTTCCAATCCTTGTCAACTTCTGAAGGATCCGAGGTCCAAACATCGCTCTTTATGTTAAAAAAACTTTCAGGAAGGTGAAATCCTCCTGAGACAGGTGTTCCTTCAAGCAAGGCTTTCTTGGTCATATCAATCATTTCGCTGGCGGGCTTTTTATATTCGTCGGGTGCAAACAGAATAGAAGCATCAGAAATTTTATACCTTTCAGCTTCTATGAGTGCCTGATGCGAAATGGAAACACCACAATAATAGGGTACCGTTTTTATCAAAGCATTTCCGGTATCAATAAGCATCAATATTGCCTGAATTGGATCGCTTCCCATCTGGCAATCGCCATCAGTCGGGTCTTTAATAAGTTCGTAAAGGAATGCCGGTGAGAAAATGTATTTGTCGATAATTGATTTGTCGGTAATATTATGCGCTTTGGCATACAAAAGGGTAGCAATTCCATAGCCATTGGCAAAAGCTACACATGTTCCATGATTGCCCTGGTCACCGGGGGTAGGGCAATATTGCTCCAAAGAAGCCTGTTCTGGCATTCCCCGGAAACTCTGGAACGACAACTGCACTTTACGCGGGGTCTGTGCTATGGTTGCCATATCGAAGTTAGCACCCATGCTGTGACGGTCCTGTGCCGATAAAGAAAGAAATGCAAACGGAATAAGTAAAGCAGTGAAAAAAAGAGATTTTTTCATGTTCGGAAATGGTTTTGAGTAAATAATTAATTGATATTGTACGGTTTATTTTTTTAGATGTTTGATAGGTAATTAAGCTAACAACAGACCAATTGAAACAAAATATTTTTGGGGAATTGTACAATAAATAATCTAATTCCCCGAATCAGAATAGCTTCATTAAAAAAATGAGCTTTACACATTTAACCATTAATGTATATTGATTGTTCATTTTTATCGGATAGCCATAAAAAAGCCTGCAAAAGTATGCAGGCTTAAAAAGTTGACTAAAAAAATATTTTCAGCTTTTATGGTTAAGGGAATTTTCTAAACAAAAATCCGCTTAGCTCCTCTTTCGTTCAATTTGTTTAAAATTCCGGCTGCATCTTTGAATTTGTTATTTAAGATCATAGCAGCAATAATATAAGGTTTGAACCCGGCTTCTATGTAAGTCTCAATCCGGTAACGTTCGAAAACGCTGCCCTGTACTTCGCCTTCGTCGCACGAAATGCCCGAAATATCAGCAGGCAGGCAATGCATATACAGGGCTTTTCCGACCTTTGTGAGTTTCATCATCTCTTCGGTGCATTCCCAGTCTTTGAAACGGGCGTTGTTGGCAAGACATTCCTCTTCGAGTGCTTTAAGGCCGTTTTTGTCGTTATTTTTCAGCAGAGGCGTGCGGCGCTGCATTACTTCGAAAGGAGCCCAGCTTTTAGGATAAACGATATCCGCATTATGGAAAGCAACGTCCATGCTGTTCACTACCCTGAAACTACCTCCCGATGCAGCAGCATTTTTGCCTGCCAGTGTAACAACATCCTCAATAAGGTTATATCCTTCAGGATAAGCCAGGTCCACTTCCATGCCGAAACGTGTCATAAGCCCGATGATCCCCTGTGGCACCGACAGCGGTTTGCCATAGCTTGGTGAATAGGCCCAGGTCATTGCGATTTTCTTTCCTTTCAGGTTTTCGAGCCCGCCGTAGTAATTGGCCAGGTGCATAAGATCGGCCATAGCCTGAGTAGGATGGTCAATATCGCATTGCAGGTTAACAATGCCCGGGCGCTGAGGGAGAACGCCGTTTTTAAAACCATCGTCCAAAGCATCACCCACTTCTTTCATATAGGTATGCCCTTCGCCCAGGAACATATCGTCGCGTATGCCGATAACATCGGTGAGAAAACTGATCATATTTGCCGTTTCGCGCACCGTCTCGCCATGGGCTATCTGCGATTTGCCCTCATCGAGATCCTGGACTTCAAGCCCCAGCATATTGCAGGCTGAAGCAAATGAAAAGCGCGTACGGGTTGAGTTATCCCTGAAGTTGGAAACCGCAAGACCCGAATCGAAAACTTTCGTGGAAATATTTTTATCGCGCAGGTTTTTTAATGCTTCGGCAACAAAAAGGGTCTGTTTAAGTTCATCTTCTGTTTTTTCCCAGGTCAGGAGGAAATCGTTGGCGAATAAATTGGTATTTAATTGTTTGAGGGATTCAAGTATCTGGTCGAATGATTTCATTGGGGTGTTGTGGTTAATAGTTAATGGAAAATGGTAAGTATGGTCTTATAGAACCCTTCAGGGGTTTAAAACCCCTGAAGGGTTTTTGTCGAGGGTTTTTAAATATTAAATCAGTAATGCATAAGCTGCATAAAATGCTGCAGCAGTTTCTAGATCGCTGACGGGTACTTTTTCATTCGGCGCATGGGCAAACACTTCGTTACCCGGGCCGAAACCGATGATGGGGATGCCATAATATCCGTTGATAGTAACACCGTTGGTTGAAAAAGTCCATTTATCTACGATAGGATCTTTATGGAAAAGCTGTTTAAAAGCTTCAACACCGGTGGTTACAGCGGTATGTTCAGCAGGGATTTTCCATGTTGGGTAATACTTCTCCATACCGTATTTTAAACCGGTATAAGCAACTTCCTCATAATAAAGCACTTCGACAGTTGCATCCATATTTTTGATGATTTCCTGTATTTCGGCTACAGCCGATTCCTTTGTTTCGCCCCATGTAAGGCGGCGGTCGAGGTGGAACTGTGCATAATCAGCAACGGCGCAAAGCGACGGACTGCCTGATTTGATTTCGGAAATGGTTACCGAGCCTTTTCCAAGAAATTCATCGGAAGGAAGACGTTCGTTCAGTTTTTCAATTTCGAGGGCTGCCCGCGCTGCCATATACACTGCATTAATTCCACGTTCGGGAGCGCTGCCGTGGCACGAAAGACCTTTGAATTTTACTACTATCTCCATCCTGCCCCGATGGCCGCGGTATATATTCAGGTTGGTAGGTTCGGTGCTGATCACAAAGTCAGGCTTCAGTTTTTCTTCTTCAACAAGGTATTTCCAGCAAAGCCCGTCGCAGTCTTCTTCCATTACGCTGCCTACGACTAAAAACGTCAGGTCGCGGTCGAAACCCATTTCTTTGAGAATCCGCCCGCTTGTAACTGCCGCTGCCGGTCCGCCTTTCTGATCAACGGTGCCGCGGCCAAGAACAAATCCATCACGGATTTCGCCGCTGAAAGGATCGAAAGTCCAGTTTGCAGCATTGCCGACATCCACTGTGTCCATGTGGCCATCAATGGCAAGTATTCGTTTGCCGTTCCCGATCCGCCCGATCACATTCCCGAGCCCGTCGATGCGGACCTCGTCGAAACCGGCTTCTTCCATTTGTCGTTTCAGCTCCAGCTGAACCTCTTTTTCGTTCATGCTGGTCGATTTTATCCGGATCAGTTTCGAGAGGTTTTGTGCGGTATAATCGCTGTACTTGTGTGATAATTCGTTAATCTTTTCAAAAATATCTTTCATATTAGTTAAGGGGTTAGGCTTTGGGGGTTAGGGGTTAGGGCCGGCTTTGTAAATGGTGTAAGGATTTTGTAATTGAAGGAAAATTTGATTTCCCCCAATCCCTAAACTCTAACCCCTAACCCCTTCTTCATTATTTCTTCGATGCTTAATAAAACAACTTCAGCAGTAGCAGGAATCGAAAATGTGGGTTCAAACGCGTGGTTCCCGACTGCTGAAACAGCGTCCTTAATAGCCAGCCAAACCGAAAAGGCAAGCATAAAAGGAGGTTCGCCGACGGCTTTGCTTTTACGGATGGTTCCTTCGTTAGGATATCCTTTTAAAAGCTCCACGTTGAAAATACGCGGGATATCATTGACTGTAGGGATTTTGTATGTATCCGGCGAATGGGTAAGCAAGTGGCCAAGTTTATTCCATTTTATCTCTTCGGTAGTAACCCAGCCGACACCCTGTATAAAACCGCCTTCAATCTGACCGATATCAATATCTTCGTTCAGCGAATCGCCAACATCGTGCAGGATATCGCTACGCAATAAGCGTGATTCGCCTGTGAGAATATCCACCTCCGCTTCGGAAACGGCCATTCCGTAAGCATAATAATAAAACGGGTTGCCTTTCCCCAGGTCGCGGTCGTAAAAAATTCCGGGGGTTTTATAAAAACCGGTGGTACTGAGGCTGACCTGTTTGAGGTATGCCTGTTTAACCAGGTCGCGAAAAGCGATTTTCACTTCCGGTTGTGCTGAAGTAAAAACCGAATTACCGGCGAAAATCACGTCACCGGAAGCTATGGATTGGTTATTCAGTTTTCCTTTAAGTTCTTCAACGGCAATATCGGCAAGGCGGGCTTTCAGTATTTCGACTGCATTTTTAACAGCCATCCCGTTCAGGTCGCTGCCTGAGGATGCCGCTGTAGCCGATGCATTCGGTACTTTAGCAGTGCTGGTTACACTGATTTTGATGTATTCAGCCGAAACGCCAAATTCAGCAGCGGCTATCCCGTGGATTTTGGTATTCAGTCCCTGTCCCATTTCGGTACCGCCATGGTTAACGGCAATTGTACCGTCGTTGTAAATATGCACCAGCGCCCCGGCCTGGTTGAGGAAAGCTGTGGTAAACGAAATACCGAATTTAACCGGTGTAAGCGAAATTCCACGTTTTACAAATTCATGCTCCCGGTTGAACTGATCAATTTCTTTCCTGCGGTTGCTGTAACCCGATGAAAGCATCAACTGGTCGAACATGACATGCAAATGGTTACCTGAAACCGTTTCACCGTAAGGTGTGATATTATTTTCCCCGATCCTGTAAAAGTTGATTTTACGGATTTCGGCAGCATCTTTTTTTAGGAAACGGGCTATGCGGTCGATGGCATTTTCAATAACAGCCATGCCCTGCGGCCCGCCGAAACCCCGGAAGGCCGTGTTTGACGGAAGGTTCGTTTTATAAGCCTTACCAACTATTTTTGCATTTGGCAAAAAGTAGGAATTTTCGGCATGCAACATGGCCCGTTCGAGAATAGCCCGGCTCAGGTCGGTAGCTGCACCGGCATCGGAATTCAATTCGACCGTATAAGCCAGTATTTTTCCATTGTCGTTAAACCCGACTTTGTATTTCGAGAGAAAGCGGTGACGTTTGCCGGTGATTTTCTGGTCGTCGTCGCGGAAAAGGTGAATTCCAACAGGTCTGTGTGTAGCATTAGCAAGCAATGCGGCCCAGGCTGCCACATGGTTAGCCTGTGTTTCCTTCCCTCCGAAACCTCCGCCCATGCGTCGTACTTCGACATCCACTTCGTTTTTCGGAATTCCCAGTACTTCGGCAACAATGGCCTGAGTTTCGGCAGGGTTCTGGCTCGATGCATGGATGAGCATTTCCCTGCCTTCGCCGGGAACAGCCAAAGCCGATTGCGTTTCGAGGTACCAGTGTTCCTGTGCGCCCGTTTCGAGTTCGCCCGAAAAAACGTGAGGAGCCGATTTGAAAACTTCTTCAGCATTGCCGCATTCAATAATTCTTACAGGCGCAATCAGGCTTTGCTTTTTTATAGCTTCATGCAGCGTGAGAATCGTTTCGAGTTCTTCGTATTCAATGCGGATAAGCTTTTCAGCCTTCAAGGCAGCATCTTCAGTTTCGGCCGCAATCAGAACTATTGCCTGACCTATTAACGTAACCTCATCCTCAGCGAGGCAAAGTTCGTCGTCAATAACCGGACCCATCTGGTTTTTGCCGGGAATGTCTTTATACGTGAGTATTGAAACAATTCCATTGAGTTGCAGGGCTGCTTTTATATCAACCAGGCTGATCCGCGCGTGCGCCTTGGAGCTGTAAACAATCCTCCCAACCAGTTGCCGGCTGACTGAAATATCGTTAACATATACCGATTCACCGGTTACATGTTTCACAGCACTGTCGTGTTTCAGGTTCGCCGCTTTCATAGTTCAGGAGTTGAGGATTCAACAAAAAACTTCAGCAGGAGATTGGATGCCACGATCAGGCGGTACCCGGCACCGGCCCGTGCATCGCTCAGCGGCGTAAACTCCAGTGCAATGATTTTCATTGCATTATCGATGTTTTCCCTGATCCAGGATTTACCATACAATGCTTTTTCAGCTGCAAAAGCCCTCCGTGGACGGTCGGCCATTCCGCCGAAAGCCAGTATGATTTCTTTCACAACCCCGTTTTCGATCTGTAGCGAAAAACCTCCGCTTACCGTAGAAATATCAAGGTCCTTGCGTTTCGAAACTTTATACGAGCGGATAATAGTTCCGGGTGCAGGCTTGGGGATATGAACGGCAGTTATCAGTTCATAAGGATGAATATCGGTTAAACGGTAACCCCTGATAAAATCCTCCATCCGCACCATTCGTTCGGATGTAGCTGACTGTAACTGAATATTCGCTTTATATGCAATTAGTAACGGAAGCGTATCCCCGATAGGTGATGCTGAACCTATATTGCCACCAATAGTAGCAAGGTTCCTGATCTGAAGCGAGCCGAAAATCCGGAGCATTTTATACAAAGCAGGAAGTTTCCCGGCTGTATGCGATTTAAGTTTTTCGAGGGTTAAGCCGGAACCGATTTTGAAAACCCGTTCTTCTTCTCTAAAATAATCCAACTCTGCAACATCCGAAATATCAATGATTTCGGGCAGCAGTTCGTGTTTCTTGGTTTGCCTTAGGGCGGTATCGGTTGCCCCGCTGACAATGACTGCCTCCGGGAATTTTTTCCTGTATGCCAGAGCATCGCTTAATGTAAACGGCTTGAGGTACTTCTGTTTCGGGGTAATAATTTCAATCTCTCGGGTACTTTTCCTTATATCATCAAGTAACCCTATTATTTTCGTCTCATGAACCCGGAATTTATCTGCATCTACTTTTGAGCAGGCATGCTCAGCAGCTTTTATTATGGGTTGATACCCGGTGCAGCGGCACAGATTGCCTGTGAGTGCATCTTCAATTACTTCCCGTTCAGGATTATGATGGTTTTTATATAGACCAAAAAGTGACATCACGATGCCTGGTGTACAATACCCGCACTGGCTGCCATTGTGATTTACCATTTCCTGCTGCACAGGATGGAGCACACCCGAATCGGCAAGGTTTTCGACCGTGATAAGTTGTTTGCCATGGATCATGGGAAGGAAAACCAGGCAGCTGTCGATGGTTTTGTACGTAAGTTTCCCGTCGTAATTTTCGGCTATAACCACCGTGCATGCGCCACAATCGCCTTCGGCGCAGCCTTCCTTAACTCCTTTGTGAAACGGCAGCGACCGCAGGTAATTGAGTACCGTAGTGGTCGGTTTCAGCTCGGAGTCGGCATCGAAACCGACTGTAACCACCCGGTCGTTTAATACAAATCGGATACTATCGTGCCCGGAACTCATGATTTTTTCAATGTATTTTTCACATCAATCATTTTTGCAACAATGCTGATGGCTATTTCGGCCGGTGTTTCGGCTGCAAAAGGAATCCCGATAGGCATATCGATTTTTTCAATCAGGCTTTCCGAAACGATATTTTCTGCCAGCGCTTTTTTACGGATTTCGCCAACTTTGCGCCTGCTGCCTATCATCCCCAGATAGGCATATTCGCGCGGTGCACATGCGAACAGCACTTTTTCGTCGAACTCATGCTGGTGGGTCACTATCACAATATAAGTATTTGTGTCAAAGGCAAGCGAATCGATAATTTGTCGAAAATCGCCGTTACGGGTTTCAACACCGGGAATTTTCCAGGATTCGAAAATGCCTTCACGCTGATCGAACACAAAAGGCCTGAAGCCAAGGCCGGTAGCATAGCCCGAAAGAGCTTTCCCGATATGCCCGCCGCCGAAAATATAGAGTTTCGGAAGCACACCTATGGGTTCGAAATAAACTTCCATTGTACCTCCGCATTGCATTTTAAGGTCATCTTCCAGGTGAAATTTCTTTGACTGAGGTGTTCCTGTGGTTATAATTCCAAGGGCATCCTTTATGGCCTGGAACTCAATGCTCCCGCCGCCTATTGTTCCTTTCACGGAGCCATCGCTATATACAAGCATTTTCGAGCCTGCTTTCCTGGGTGTGGAACCGGTTGTGGCTGTTACAATGCATAACACAGCCGGGATCCCCTGCTCAATTACTGATTTAAGCTCATTAAAAATCACCTGCATACACGTTGAAATTGATAGCTAAATTAAAAAAAAACAGCTGCCATGTATAGAAAGGCCTTGTTTATTTTTACAGTACCCCGCGGCATTCGTGTCAAAGCGAGGTATTCCTGATCGTTATAGAAATCTGAAATCAATGACTCCAGATTTGCAGCCGGCTATAACCTGATGGGAATTTAATATCCGGGATTAGAAAATGTTATAATGCAGCTCTTTTAACTTCGTGCGTATAGCAGTAATTTCGGCGGGTATTGAATCGGAAAGATTGTCGAGCAATTCATTTATGCGGCCAGCTTTGTATTTGTTTTGCAATAGCAGACTGGCTGAAGACAGAATGGTTTCTTCGAGTTTTTCTTTACTCTGTCTCCCTTCCATATAGAGAGCCACTTCGTTATGCCAAAGCAGGACAGGCATATAAACGGTTTTATCGATAAATTTTTTCTCCAGTGCAAGCAGGTTATATCGCTTGGCAACGGCCAGCAGACGGCTGTATTTTTCAGCACTCAGCAGAGCCTGAAGGTAAGCTGCAAAAAACAAATGCCAGCGTGTTGCAAAGATTTCCTTTTTGTAGGCTTCTAAAAATGTAGTTGCATAACTGACAGCATTTTTCGACATTTTGTTATAAACCAGTGTCCGGGTATAGAAACTAGCAAAGCCTATTTTGTTATAAAAGCTATTCGTCTTCTTTAATTCTGGAATTGACGAACTCATTATTTTCAGAGCCTTGTCGTACTTCCCGCTCCTTAGCAGAACACCGCAGAGATTGGCCAGGTAAAACAAGTAATCGCTGTTTTTTTGCCTTATGGAAAGATATCCGAATTTTTCGGCCAGCGACAGTTCGTTCAGTTTGCTGTGCATCATGGCTCGGTTCGAATAATAGTTGGCCAGCAGGCGTTTCGAATAAAAGACATCTGTCTTGAAAAGCCTGTCCAACTCATCGTAAACGACCCTGAGATTTTCGAACTCCCTGTAATTGTAGTACAGGAAAGTAAGCCTTACGGCAGCCCTGTACCGCGTATATCCATCAAGGGTCGAGTCGTTGAAAGTGGTTTGCAGGAAATCGCTGTAATGGATAGGATCGGCATCGAGGGTTTCGTGCTGGCGGATAATTTCTTCAGCAGCCTGATTGAGCCTGGTATTTATAGCCATGCTCCGGTTATAGGCTGATTCGTGTTTTTGAAGATAATCGTTAATAGGTTTGTAAAACTGGTTCCTCACCCTGATAAGCAGGTAATCCCTGAAATACTGAAGCAATTCGTAAAACCTGAGGAAAAAATACTGCGACGGATTGATTGTTTTGATGTATGCAAGGATTTCCTTCTCTTCCTCCGGTGTAATTGCATCGATCATCACCTGTTTTTCGGTATATGCTAGCCATTCGTAAAACTTATCTACATCGGCTTTATCAAGAGCCTGAATGATCCAAGTTTTTATATAGGAATACGAGCGTTTGTCGATTTCGGGATCATACTCCCTGGCTTTAAGAGGATTATGGCAATTAAAATGCAGGGTGTTGAGGATTTGGGCATTCACTCCTTTGCTGAATTTCTGTATACTTAACAGGTAATCGGCTTCATGCGGATAAAGATGATTTGCAAAATCGCTGAAAGTAACCAGTTTGATCCTCATGTGTATTAATTTGGGATGAAATTACATCAAAAAACAATGAGTGCTAAAGATTGCAAGGTTGAGGCAGCGAATTTTTATTCCTGGCACAGTCAGGGTATTTCGTAAAATAGTGAGAGTTGGCTATACCTGGTAAACGGTATTCCAACTCCCAACTCAAACCTCAATCAAACAAAGATTATTGTGTAATCCTTTAGCAGTTTAAAGAAATTACTGTATAAAGTTACGGGTTTCGGTATTAAATACTTCCGGTTTCTCGAACATCATGAAATGCCCGCATTTGGGAACCATAATAAGTTTGCTTCCCTTTATGCGACCTGCACCTGTTTCGGCAATCTTGCTTGTGAAGCCTGGGTTAAGGTAGCGGTTAGGAATCAGCATGTCGTTTTCGCCAAAGAAAATAAGTGTAGGGACTTTTATGCGTGAAAGTTTGTCAAGCACAGGTTCATCAATCATACCAGAAACTGATCGGGCAACGGCAAGGCAATACGCTTCAAAATCAATCGCATCGCGCATGGCGATACGATCCTCGATCATAAAACGGGCATCGGCAGGCATACGGTAAAAATTGCTGGCCAGGTTGGTTTCGATGGCATCAACCGAGGTCAGACGCACCAGGTTTGGAGTCATAACATCTTTAAACCAGTTTCGCTGCCCGGCATGAAAAGCCTCAAATCCTGCTGGATCAACAAGAATCAAACGTTTTACGAGTTCGGGGTTCTCGAGTGCAAGGACCATTGCAATCTGTCCGCCCATCGAATGCCCGGCCAGGTTCACAGGTCCTAATTGCAGTTTCTGGATAAGTTCGGCTATCACACCGGCATAAAACGACATTAAGCCGCTGTGTGGATCTTTTGACGATTTGCCGTAACCCGGAAGGTCGACGGCAATCACCCTGTAGTATTTGCTGAGTTCGGTGATGTTCTTTTTCCATGCCGGCAGATAACTTCCCAATCCATGAATCATCAGTATCGTTTCGGTGCCTTTGCCTTCGTCAACATACGCCAGTTTAATGCCATTGTTCAGATCGGCATATTTTACCGGAAAATCGTATTTCAATTCGCTCATCGAACTTATTTTAGTTAGATTTTTATACGGGGCGCATGCGGTAAGCAGCAAAAGTAAGAAGGGTACGATTGATTTAAGTTTCATATTTTCAAGTGTTTTCATCTTCGTTAGTTTTACATGAATTATCAGAACATCAACCATTTATAGACAATGAATGCCGTATATGGATTCACCGGCCGGGTTGCTGAATTCCCATTAATTGACGATCCATGCGAATCGTCGCTACTATCGAAGAAATCGCCAAGCCACATATATGCGGCATGCATTTCAATACTCATGTAAGGTCCTACGGTATAAATAACAGCTCCGTTAATTTCAGTACCCAGGTTTCGGCCTCCGTTCTGAGGTTTGGCAGGACTCACAGCCATAGCAGTACCGGCTTTAACATTCAGCCTGTTCGGAATCAGGTCGTGGGCAAAATTCATGGTTCCGCCTATCAGTCCGTAACCCATATTCGAAATATCCGAAACTACAGGTGTAAATCGGTTTACTACATTGGAATGCGGGAATAACAGGTATCCGCCTGTGCCAACAAAAATACTGGTTGGCATTCCATAATAGTTTCCGGTCACAACTCCGGTGTATTTTTTATCGGTGATTCCATTCGGGTCACCCGAAGCGTAAATAAAATCAGCCGAGAAGTAATCGTTTAAAGTACCCCCGTAACGGTAGGCTGCCCTGATATTGCCGGCAAAACCAGCAATATCAGATGATTTTTTGTAACTTCCATCAGTATTCGAACGTACTGAGCCCAGGTTGTAATTTACAAATGCCGTCAACTGGAACGGATCAAGAATAAAATCGGGGTTACGGCTTACAGTGGCTCCCAGCCAGGCAATATCAGCTTTATAATCCTTCTGCATATCAAATACAAAACAACCGTTATAAGCTGCCATTGTGCTGGCAAGTCCTTCACCAAAAACGGATACCCCGCCTTGTCCTTTTCCGCGGTCGCGGACATAATAAACCGAACCTCCCACATTCCATTTCATACTTAGTTTGCGGTTATAAACCAGTTCGGTTAAGGTAACATCATCGTCGGCTTCGGTATTATTTTCGTATAGCAGGTAATAACCGGCTTTAGCTTTCTGGAAATCGCCGTCGTAGCGGGCCGAAATACCAACGGCATCAGTTCCCCAATATGCCATCCTGTAACCGGTGGTTGTCATTTTGTCGAACATGGTCCGGTAAGGATTATACGGCGTATCGAACAGGCGCTGCAGGCCAATATTGATTGCGAAATTTTTGGCCGGGATCAGCTCAAGCTCAACATTCTGTGTCTGGATGTTAACCTGGTCGGCATTGATAGCCCCGCCTTTATTTCCACTGATTCCGTAAGCCTGGTCGCCCCAGGTCCAGTCAATCTCAAACGAAGTCCGCAAAATAGCTTTGCCATTGAATAATTTAGGCTGATAGATGAAAAACGGGATTAAACGCTGTTCGAAATAATTGGAAATTGCTGAATCCGAAGTGGTTGAGGAATTTGGCCCGAAAAGTCTCCCTACCAATTGCCCGTTGAACATGCTGACTTTGGGATACATATCGGTGTGTACACCCTGGGTTATGAAAAATGCAAGAAACTGGAATTCCTTGTTTGCCTTGGCATTGTAAGGCATATCCTTCGAAAACAAGTTGAATTTATTGGCATCCGAACCCCTTTTCGGAATCGTGTCCTGGGCTGACAACAATTGGGCTGAAGCCAGTAATACTATCAATAGAAATGTAGAAGTCTTATTCATGGCGCTTGATTATCTTATTAAAAAAAAGCAAAGCCGCTACTTACTGAAACAACGGCTTTGCCTTAATTTATTTTTCTTTTTCTACTTTAAAGCAAAGCAGAAGAATTACAGTACGCGAACGTATTTCTGAATATTAGCAACACCAAGTGTTCCTCCATTTGAGCTTCCGAAACCGGCAGCAGGAGTTGGAGGCACATTCTGTGTACCTGATGTTTGAACAACTTCATACCAAAGTACTTCAGGACCGGTCTTTATTTCGAATATACCCGAAGCAACAGCAACATAAGGCTGATCCTGGTTGCAGGTAATCGTCCAGATGTTGCCGGTAGTTGATTTGGTAATCACATAAGTGCCTTTAAAAACCAGATCAGGAGTTGTGGTCGTGTTGGTTTTGTTATATTGATTTACAATATACGTATAGTCGGTTTTAAAGTTGGCTTCAACTTTACGGATATTGAAATAAGCTCCTGCAAAAAGCGGTGATAAATTAGCGCCTTCCGATACCCAGTTCCCCATTATTGCAAGATCTTTGGCTGCAGTATTACTTTCAATCGTTGATGTAACCTCCATAGCTAATCCTTCATTATCATAGATAGCAGTTGCCGAAGCAGGCTTGATAGTGAATGTTTCGGTTCCCTGAACCACTGATGTAACAGTGAGGTTTACAGTTGCCGTGGTGCTTCCTGCCGTATGTGTAACAGTGTAGGTAAATTTTACAGCAGCTGGTGCTGTAACCGAAAGACCAGTTGCATCAATTGCACCTGTTACATCAGATTTTGAATAAACAGCTTCAGAAAAGGTAATGGCAATTGTTTTATTATCAGCCGATAATACCGCTGATTTGATAGTAGGTGCCGTGTTTTCATCTTTATTACAGGAAGAAATTCCGATAACAGCAGCAAGGGCAATAGATAAAAATAAAAAAGCTTTCTTTTTCATGTTGGTTGGGGGTTTTTGATTGATTAGTATTAAGTGGTTAAAATTATTTAAATGATTACAGTGTAACGAATTAATAAAATATTAAACCGGGTTGACTTTAAAAGCTTATTGAGGATAGATGATCACTAACACTTTGTTTATCAGCATTATAAAAGACCAATATTAACTTCAGACTTTAAATTTCCCCCAACGTATCACATTTGCCCCCCAGGCATAACCAATTCCGGCTGCAATCATGGAGATAATGCTTCCTTCTTCTATTTTCTCTTTTTGCTGAGCCAGATGGAGCGACAATATCTGATCAATTTGTCCGAGGTGCCCGTAGTTTTCGAGATATACTGTTTGCTCAGGTTGAAGACCTAATTCAGCAACCATACTGAAATACAGTGATCTCTTGAAGTGCAGTGCAGCAAGGAAACCCAGATCTGATTTTTTTACACCCGATTTCGTGAATGCATTGTCGATACAGGTCATCCAGTTTTTCATCGAAACCTCATTCAAGCGGTCCTTCATATGCTTTTCGTCAAAAACCCGAAGTGAACGATGCGCTTCAGCGATGTTATCACAGGTAATTGGTTTTTCGGTGCCGCCGAATTCCACACCTGCATCGCGAGCCATAGTTCCATCAGTAATAATATGTGTGCCAAGCAATGCATTGCGACCCAGGTTCTTTTTTAATAATATTGCTCCTGCACCAGCAGCCAGGTTAAACATGAACGACACGGAACTGTCGGTATAATCAAGGAAATCGCCGTTGCGGTAACCGCCTGCAATAAGTACTGTATTTATTTCCGGATCAGCAAACATCATATCTTTTGCTATTTTCATTGCAGCTACTGAAGTGCAGCAACGTTGCTGTATGTCGAGGGCCCAGGCATTTGTTGCTCCAATACGCTCCTGGATGTAAATCCCGGTTGTTGTAAGCGGGTATTCTTTCCATTCTTCGCCAATTGAAATAATAAGATCAATCTCGGAAGCCGGAGTTTTTGTGTTTTCGAGGCAATCGAGTGCTGCTTTTACACCCATTTCCTGAGTTCCGTCACCCGGTCCGGGCATAGATTTTTCAGCAATGCCAAGTTTTTTATAAATAGCATCTTCGCTCCACTCGAAATTGGTAGCAGCTGACAGTTGTGCCGCAGTCATACGGTGTTCAGGAATATAAATACCGGTGCCAACTATTCCAACATGAAAGCCTTGTTTAGTCGATTGTACCATAAAATAAAACTTGTTTAGTAAACAAAAAGGTTACTTCCAACAGCCAACCCGGCCCCCGATGCTACGAACAGCACTCGGTCGCCACGCTTTATATGTCCATCGGTAACGGCATGGTGGAAAGCCATAGGCACGCAGCCCGAACCTGTATAACCATATTTGTCCATGATTGTAGTCGTTTTCGACATAGGAACTCCCAGTATATCCATCACTTCGGAAATCACGGAATGGTTTATCTGGGTGAAGATGAAATGATCAATATCATTGATCGTAAGCTGATATTTATCCAGCAATTTACCTACAACTTTCGGCCATAGTTTAACATTGCGGTCGCCGGGCATAGGCTGCAGACTTAAAAGTCCCTGCTGTTTACCTGCAAGCACCTCAGCAGTGACCGGCATTTTGGTGCCTCCGGCATACACCCCGATAAAGTCGAACTGGGTTCCATCAGTGAGCATCTGGCTACCTATATACCCCGAATTATCTTCTTCGGCTCTGGCAATCACCACGGCACCGGCACCATCAGCAAATAAGGAATAACCGAATGCATCGTCATCGCGCAGAAACGCAGGCATATTATAAACTCCTGCAACAACCGCATACTTTATTGAAGCATCAGTTGCCATAATTCGGGCAGCATTGTCGAAAGCAATTGTGAAACTCGCGCAGGAGGCATTAACATCGAACGTTATTGACCAGGTTTCCTTTTTCTGGATCCGGCCCTGTACAAGAATTGATGTTGCAGGCGAAATGTATTCAGGGGTATCGGTTCCTATTACAAAAAGTCCTACCTCGTCACCCGAAATTCCGGCATCATTAATAGCTTTATGCGAAGCACGGGTCGCAAAATCTGCTGTAGTTTCAGAGATTCCACGCAGGTGTGCCATATGGCGGTTGAAAACACCGAGTTTACCTTCCAGCTTTTCCGTTTTGAATTCAAGCCCGGTCAGGATCATGAGTTCGGAATTTGAAATGGCTTTACCAGGAGCATATAACCCGGTGCCAACAATTTTTATGGGAAGCATTACTTTAGTTTTAGATTAAAAAATCACAGTATTGACCTGGAAACTATCTTACCAATATCCTATTTCTTCTGCCTTTTGCTGAAGGCTTTCCCTGAAATCGGGGTGCGCAATCGATACCAGGAAATGGGTGCGTTCCCGTACCGTTCGGCCGGTTAACCTAACACTTCCCCATTCCGTTACCACATAATCGGTGTGGCTGCGGTGGAGGGTTACAGCGCTTCCTTCGGGCAGTACAGGTACAATGGTGGAGATTTTACCTCCACGGGCTGTTGAACGGCAGGCAATTATCGATTTTCCCAATCCGTCAGTTCCTTCGATGGCTGCCGAAGCAGTGTCAGTCTGCCCGCCGGTACCCGAATACTGCTCAATCCCGATCGACTCACTTGAAACCTGGCCTGTGAAATCAATCATAATACAGGTATTGATTGAAACCATGCGGCTGTTGTGTTTCATGGCACAGGGATCATTAACATACTTTCCCCTCAGGAATTCAACCGAAGGGTTGTTGTTGAGCCATTTGTATAGTTTCAGGCTGCCCATGGCGAAAGTACATATGAATTTATCTTTATGAATCGACTTCCTGCTATTGTTGATTACACCAAGTTCATACAACTCCATCATACTGTCGACCATCATCTCGGTATGAACTCCCAGATCTTTCTTGGAATGAAGCGATAAGGCAGCTGCATTTGGAATTTCCCCTATTCCAAGCTGAATTGTCGAGCCATCTTCAACCAGGTCGGCAATATGCTGACCAATACGTAAAGCAACATTATCAGGCTCGGGGGCAGGAAGTGTGGGCGGTACTTGTGAATATTCCACAAACCAGGTAACCTGGCTTACATGCACATAGGTATCACCAAAGGTGCGGGGCAGCTGGTCATTGACTTCGAGTACAACTATTTCAGCAGCTTCAACAATATCTTTTTCATAAGTGATTCCAAGCGAAAGAGAAACAAAACCGTCGTCGTCGGGCGGTGTGCAGGTACCGAAAAACATATGAGGCCTGCGGACTTTCAGCCTGTCGGAAGCAGCCCTGTGAAGCATATTGGGAACATATGTAACTGTACCCGTTTTTTCTTTCAATGCCTGCCTAGATCCCGGGGCATGAAACCAGCTGCAAAGTTCGAAATGGCCCTTCATTTCAG
Organism: Bacteroidales bacterium; assembly: GCA_963677975.1. GTDB lineage: Bacteria > Bacteroidota > Bacteroidia > Bacteroidales > UBA4417 > UBA4417. Next base: position 91,566 of record OY782677.1, read on the forward strand.
GTTTCATATAAAAATCGTAGGGCTTAAGTGTAAGCACTGAAAATACCTTTACATCCTTAACACGGTCCTTTGCCAGATGAAATTTCGACATGCAACCCTGTGGTTCGGATGCACATTGCGCTACAATTATGTCGGTATCACTTTTAATGAACTGAACGGCATCTTCAATGCTGATAAGCTTTTCGCTGTATATCTGTTGGTCAGAGGTCATGTTTATACTAAGTTTTTTGACAAATTTACCTTATTTGCATTTGATTTCCTGAACGAATAATATAAAGCCAGGCTAACAATTACCGAAACCAATATAGCGCATGCTGCCGCAATAGCAGGATTTTGAACTTTCCCTGAAAAATACCTGTCGAAAAACCCGAAACTTACTCCAAAAGTATTTATCAGCCAGGGTATTACATAATACACTACAAAATAAACCACCAGTGCTGTAATTGATCCGGCAACAGCAGTCTTACGGGAAGTGTTTTTATAGAAAATTCCAAATACTATGGGTACAAAAGCGATGGAGAAAAAGGAATATACCCCGTTCTGAGCAAAAATGGCAACACTCAGGTTGGGATGGATAAGTTGCGAACGGGCGGCAAGAAACGATACAATAGCCATGCCCACAATAACTACACGATTGATAACGATATAGTTACGGTCGCTCGTAATATGTTTGCCGAACAGTGGCTTGATAATATCCGATGTAATGGTTGTACTCAGGCTCTGTATCAGTCCTTCGATGGTCGACAAACCGGCGCTGATGAGACCAAGAACCACAATTAAACCAATACTGATGGCTATCCAGCCTTGTGAAAAAATCTTAACGACATAAGCTGGAATGATGCCATCGATACCAAGTGGCTGACCGTTTGCAGTGAGATCGGGAAAGGTAAGGCGGGCATATAATCCTGCAAAAACCACGGAGTAGAACAAAGCCTGGATGATTACTGCCGAAACAAGATATTTGTTCACATCGCTCTCCTTTTTGAGAAGCAACGATTTGGTGATAATATGAGGCTGGCACACTACGGCAACCCCAACTATCATCTGGGCAACTACTATTTCGAAAAGATCGCGGAACAAAGGACTTCCGGGGTTGATCGGTTTTACAAGGTCGGGACTTATTGCAGCCAGTTTATCGAAAAATGAAAACATTCCGTCTTTAAAATAAGGATACCCTGACGAAATAAGTATAACCGCAACTACCACCATTACTATGGCTTGCAGTGTATTTGTATAAACCATCGAATTGGCCCCGCCGAACATCATATAGCCGAAAACAAAAGTTACAGCGAAGAAAAGCATCCACGACTCATTAACATTTAGCGACTGGCTTAACACCTTCGTTATCGCAACAAGGATCAGTACAATAAATGTGAGTAACAGAACCGACAGGAACCCTATAAACAAGGCATATCCTTTGCTGTTATAACGTGTTCCAATCCAACTGGCCAGTGTAAGCGCCTTAACATTTGTACCGTGACGGCGGAAGCTTTTTGTGAGTACTACCAGAGAAACCAGAGAAGCGAGAGGAAAAACAATACCGAACGATAGCGCCCCGCTCAGCCCATAGGCAGCAATAAGCCCCGGATTTATAACAAAGGTTGCGGCACTTGTCATGGCTGCTGCCAGCGACAGGCCTACAAACAAAGGAGAGAAATTAAAATTCCCCACAGCGTAATCACTCATACTTTTGGTTCGGATTGCTCCGCGGATCACAAAAAAGAGGATAGCCGCAGCATAAATTGCGATCATGATCCAACCACCGGTAACTTGTTCTATTGATGCCATTATAGGGTTCAGATAGGTGAAAAATATATTTTTGTTAGTAGTAGCATTGTGAAAAACATAGTTCCGGGCCTGTTGAACCCCGGAACTTTCTTAAAACTATATCGTTATTCCGCCATCAACGCTGAGTGTAGCCCCATTGATGTAGGCTGCCTCGTCGCTGGCAAGGAATAAATAAGCAGAAGCAATTTCTTCGGGGATGCCGAGCCTGCCCAGCGGCACTTTTTCTTCCATGGCTTTCAAAACGTTTTCGGGCATTTTTTTAACCATGTCGGTAGCTATAAATCCGGGAGCTACAGCATTTACGGTTACACCTTTGCGCCCCAGTTCGCGGGCCAGTGTTTTTGTAAGGCCAATTACACCGGCTTTGGTAGCCACATAATTGGTTTGACCGAAATTTCCGTAGAGTGCAACCACCGATGACGTATTGATTATTCGTCCGTATCCGTTTTCGACCATACCGGCACTGATGCATTTGGCGCAATTGAAAACACCGGTAAGATTTACATCAATAACCTGTTGCCACATGTCGGGAGTCATTTTTTTTATGGAAGCATCGCGGGTGATACCTGCATTGTTGATAAGGATATCGATATTACCGAATAATCCGTTAGCTTCGTTTGTAGCAGCCAAAACTTCGGCGTACGATGCTGTATTTACCTTCGAAAAGAATGCTTTGCCGCCGGCCTTTTCGATTTCCGAAACCGTTTGATTCCCTTTTTCTTTATTCATATCCCAGATTATTACCAATGCACCTTCGGCAGCAAATCTGATTGCTGCAGCACGGCCCAGCCCGTCGGCACCTCCGGTGATAACTGCTACTTTATTTTCAAGTCGTTTCATATAAATTATTATTTAATGTTTTCAATTATTAAAGCTGTTCCCTGGCCTCCGCCTATACAGAGTGTTGCCAATCCGATACCAGCATTGCGTCGTTTCATTTCATAAATAAGAGTCGTAAGTATTCGGGCGCCGGAAGCCCCGATAGGGTGCCCGAGAGCAATAGCACCGCCATTTACATTTACTTTTTCCGGATCCAGTTTCAGATCGCGGGCAATAGCAATGGATTGGGCAGCGAACGCCTCATTGGCTTCAACCAGGTCGATATCGTTTATTGTGAGATCAGCTTTTTTCAAAGCAGCGAGAGTGGCCGGGACAGGTCCATATCCCATAATTGCCGGGTCCAGGGCTGCATTTCCGTACGACAAAATCCGGGCTAAAGGCTTTATTCCAAGTTGAGCAGCCTTTTCGCCCGACATAATGATTAGCATACAGGCTCCGTCGTTTATTCCCGATGCATTGCCTGCAGTTACGGTGCCATCTTTCTTGAATGCCGGCTTGAGGGCTGATAATTTCTCGAGTTTAAGGCCATGTTTAGGAAACTCATCTGTATCAAATAGTATCGGATCACCTTTACGCTGGGGAATGCTTACCGCCACAATTTCATCGGCAAAACGGCCTGATAACTGCGCCTGTTCAGCCTTACGCTGGCTTTCGAGCGCAAAAAGATCCTGCTCTTCGCGGCTGATATTCCATCTCTCGGCTATATTCTCGGCTGTGATTCCCATGTGATAGTTGTTAAACGAATCAGTTAGCCCGTCGAGGATCATACTGTCCATTACCTGGCCGTGACCCATCCGGAAACCGTTCCTGCCCTGAGGCAATAAATACGGAGCATTCGACATACTTTCGGTTCCACCTGCCAGAACAACTTCGGCATCACCAAGCATGATGAACTGGGCAGCCATGGATACGGCCCTGAGCCCGGAACCACATAGTTTATTAATTGTCATAGCAGGTTTTGTGTCGGGGATGCCGGCTTTGATGGCAATTTGCCGGCTGATGTTCTGGCCGAGTCCTGCCGAGAGAATATTCCCGATTATTGTTTCCGAGATGTCATCAGGACTAATGCCGGCCCTTCTGATAGCCTCTTTTGCGGCTATTATTCCTAACTCGGTTGCTGAAAGCCCGGATAAAGCTCCACCGAAATTTCCAATAGCTGTGCGAACTGCTGATACTATAACTATTTCTTTCATAATGATTTGTTTTTCAAAGTACGAAGAAACGCTATTCCTGATACCGGAATCCAGTCAATCCACAACAAGTATGGGTTGACATATAAGGATATTTTATATTTGGATACATAATAAACGCTTAGTATACAATATAATAACAGCAAATTCGCAATCATGGACCATGCAATTAATTGCCATATGGTTTTTCTGCCAAAGATTCAGTCAATCAAGCAAATCGGTTTATTAACCCAATCAGTACGATTATAGTTTTGGGAAAGAGAATAATAGATTTTGCAGATAACGACTCTGATCTTGCGAATAAGTATAAAAGGAGTAAATTTGCTTTCAAAATATTTCAATTTCATAACGTATTAAAAAACAGAATTATGAAGAAGCTTTTTCTTATGGCTGTTGCCGGATTACTTGCATACAGCTGCACAAATTCCGGGAGCAATACACCGGCAAACCAGGAACAACCCAAACAGAAAGAGGTAGTTATAACCAGTGATATGGAAAACGCTGCCGGTAAAGTTCCCTCATGGGGAAATGAAGTTACCGTTGTAGCCATGCCGGAACCGGGTAAAGCCCATTCAGGTCAGTTCGTTTCAAAAGTGGATAAGGACAACCTGTATTCATATACCTACCTCGAGCAATTCAAAAACATTAATAATGTTGTCCCCCTGAAAGTTATTGTCAGCGGATGGATAAATTGCCCTGAGTACAGCGAGGAAACTTTAATAGCAATGGATATTAACGACAATAACAAATCGGTACTCTGGAAAGGAAATCCTATCAGCCGTTTTGTTAAAAGCCAGAATGAATGGTATGAGTTTACTACCGAATTTGTAATCGATCAACCGGTAAGTAACGATTTCCAGATCAAGATATTTGGGTTCGGAGGCAAAAAATTAGCTTATTTTGATGACTTCAAAATAACATTTGAGTATTAAACAAGCATTCCTTCAAGCCATTAAATTCCTTTATGCTATTTAGTTCGCCCATTTTCCTTTTTGTTTTCCTTCCGGTAGTTTTACTCCTGTATTTTCTTATCTGGCGAAAACTCCGCAACTACCTTTTACTGGTTGCCAGCCTGGTATTTTTTGCATGGGGAGGCGTAAGTTATACTGCCCTGCTTCTGATTTCGATAACATTCAATTATCTTTTCGGACTTGGAATCGGTAAAAACCCGGGTGGCCGGCGATCCCGGAATTTCCTTGCGGCAGGAGTAATTGTGAACGTCCTGTTCCTGGGAGTTTTTAAGTATGCCGATTTTGTTGTCGATAACCTGAATATATTTTCTTCGGTGCTCAGGTTTAAGCCTATTGCAGATCCGGGACTGGTTTTACCGATTGGTATTTCGTTTTATACCTTTCATGCACTGTCGTACCTCATTGATGTATACCGCAAAATAACGGTTACCCAGAAGAATCCGTTTAACCTGGGTTTGTACATAGCATTTTTCCCTCAGCTTATTGCCGGACCTATTCTAAGGTACCACGATATTGCACCCCAGATTAAATCGCGAACCATCAATTCGGTTTCATTTTCATATGGAATCAGGCGGTTTATAATCGGCTTAGGGAAGAAAGTACTTCTGGCTAACAACATGGGATTTGTTGCGGATACGGTTTTTGGAACACCTGTTAATCAACTCTCCGGAATGCTGGCCTGGCTCGGACTCATTACGTACGCACTCCAGATATATTTTGATTTTTCGGGTTATTCGGATATGGCAATCGGGCTGGGTAAAATGTTCGGGTTTACCTTTATGGAAAACTTCAACTATCCTTATATCTCCCGTTCAATCAAGGAATTCTGGAGGAGGTGGCATATCAGCCTTTCAACATGGTTCAGAGATTATCTTTACGTACCACTGGGTGGAAACCGTGTAAGCAAATACAGGACGTATTTCAACCTGATACTCGTTTTCTTTATCACCGGTTTATGGCACGGTGCAAGCTGGACCTTTGTGATATGGGGATTTGTACATGGCACTTTCCTGATTATTGAAAGGGTGAGCGAAAACAAATTTCCCGGCAAATTATGGAGACCCTTGCAGCACGGTTATACAATTTTCGTTGTACTGATGGCCTGGGTATTATTCAGGGCCAACGATATTTCGTACGCCTGGTCGTATTATGGTGCGCTTTTTGGCAATGCATCGGCCAATTTCGACATGATGATATACAGCAAGATCATCAATAAGGAATTCTACATTCTTTTCGCAGTCAGCTTATTGAGCGCTGCTGGGATATTTGTCAAAGCTCAGTCGTTCATCGACAGCAAATTGGAAAATCTTAAAAACAACTCTGCAGCACTCACTGAGTCATACAGGGTAATCCAGGCCGTTTTTCTGATGGGCATATTTATAGCCTGTTCGGTTTACCTGATTACAAGCACCTACAATCCATTTATTTATTACCGTTTTTAATCAGGTGCTATGAAAGGTAAAAACACATTTTCGAATTACATCCTTATCGGGCTATTCCTGTTAGCCCTTGTTTCGCCATACATTCAAAACATCTTCAAAGTTATTCCCGATGTATCGAATACCGAAAACAGGCGCTTAGCCGACAAACCATCCTTTGATATTACACTTCTCGACCCGTTCCCTGCAAAATACGAGCTCTACTACAATGACCATTTTGCCTTCAGGAACCATTTTGTTAAGCTGTTTGCACAGGAAAACCTTGATGTTTTTGGTAAATGTCCCTACCCTGACCAGGTAATTATCGGGAAAAACAATGAACTATTCCTTGTTTTCAGGGAGTTGGATACATACCTGAATAAGAACCTGTTTACCAACAGTGAATTAAAGAAGCTTCGTTCCGATTTCGCTTACCGCAAACAGTACCTGAAGGACCGGGGTGTTGATTATTATGTGGCGGTATGTCCTACCAAGTATTCTATCTACCCCGAACGCTTGCCCTGGTATGTTAAACCTATATACAAAGGGAGCCGTACGGACCAGTTTATTGCGCTGCTGAAAGAGCTTGATATAAAAGTGATTGATGTCAAAAGTGCAATTATAAAGGCTAAGGACAGCATACCGGACCAATTGTACCGGAAAAACGATAACCATTGGAATGACCTGGGAGCATTTGTGGCATACAGGGAAATCATGAAACAGATCTCGAAAAACCATCCCGGGGCCAGAACGCTGCAGTTTTCCGACTTTATTATAACACCAAACGACGCTGATGGCGGAAACCTGGCCATTATTCTGAACCGTGCAAAAGAAATGCGGGATGTAACCTATACCTTCACCCCGAAGTTTACAAGCACAAGTTCAGTGATTCAGAAGTCGCCCTACCCTGTTCCGGCTGATTTTGAAGCCGAAAACTTTTTTCACGGTTTTCAGCTTACAAACGAAAAACTCCCCAAAATCCTGATCTTACACGATTCATTCGGCAATAGCATTCAACCGTTTATAAAGGAATCGTTCTCGAGGAGTATTTTTATCTGGGATAAATGGCAGTACAAACTCAACGAGCCAATCGTAGAAGCCGAAAAACCGGATATATATGTAACCCTGGTTCTTGAAAGTCTTCTGCAGGGACTGATGGAAAATTGTGAGTATAAATAATTCCTGACAGGGCGGCTATTAAGCTGTTTCTAAATCAGTATTTTTCAAGTGTGTAATTGGACATGGCAGGTGCGGATTTATAATCCGCACCCTAGGAGTCCGGGATTTGCAATCCCGAACCATCAAACTCACAAATACCTTTACCCCTAATCCACTTTCACCCTCACCCCATCCGAATGGGCCGAAAACTCAGGTGCATACATACATTGAACCGTTGTGATCCCGTTAGAGAAGTCTCCCGTTTGTGTGGCAGTTAACTTGTATTCAAACACATAGGTGCCTTTCGGCAGGTAGTAAATAAAGAAATTCGTTGCTGCATCGAGCGTGGATTCATAATAACCCAGGCCATCCTGCCAGCGGTATCCTGAAAGCACGTTAACCGGTTCAAATGCCGATGCACGCATATCTTTGAGGTGGATGTATTCCATGTCGCGGTCGGAACGAAGCTCTACCCGTACCACAATTTTATCCCCGGTTTTCACTTTTGTATTCTCAGTGATTGGCTCAATAACCGGTCCGCTTGCTGTGTTCACTTCGCGGAAAAGCTTTTTCGAAAGGCTAAGCGGGGTTTGTGCAGGTGTAATTTTATCAAGTTGCTCGAAATACTGCCAGTAAAGGGCACCCCATGCAACCGTTGGATTTGGATTGTTAACTGTAACTTTCCCCATTTCGGGTTTTATGTCTGATGCCTCCCATGAAGTTTTAAAATACCCGGTTCCGGCTTCGGGTTTTGTACCATCCTGTTTGTACGGGTTGACTTTTTCAGAACCCAGTGTAATTTCCACTTGTTTGTCGGATGCCAGAAGCGAAGTGCCACGTAGCAGCAATGCATATATGGCTTCGGTGGTTGCTTTGGTGGTTTTCCAGTCCTGGGTTTGCTTTTGCTTAAGCAGCCAAATCTTCATTTCCTCAACCGATTTCTGGTCGTTGCTAACTTTGTCGAAAGCTTCGATAAGCATAGCCTGGGTTTCAATCGGAGCCTGGTACCAGTTCCAGCCATGTTGTTCGCTGCGCCAGTACATACCCATTTCTTCGTTATGCAGGGAGGTTTCTTTTATTGAACGCATGATGAGTGCAGCTGTGGTACCATCGCCAAAACGACTGAGATACAATGCTATCATAGCCTTCATGTAGTTGTTTTGCGTATTCCAGTATTTGACTGATTGGGCTTTGTAATAGCCGATCATCTCATCGTAATTCTTATCTATCGGAAATTCATCCAGAAAATAGGTGCGGGCATACAGGTATTGTATGTCATCGTAACCCAGGTGATTATTTTTAATGTATTCCTTATCATATTGTTTCATTTTTTCAAAGCTGATTTTCACCTCCTCATCGAGGTAACCGACAGCATTTTTCAACATTTCGCGAATTTCACCGTTATCCGGCGAATTCAACACATTGAGAGCATAAAGGTGGCCAAGGCCCGAAACAATGTGCTGGGTTATATACCGGCTTTCGGGCATACCGGGGAACCATGGCCATCCACCGTTCGGAGCCTGCATATCGCTGAGTTTTTTCAGGGCCGATGTTTGTTCCGAAGCCATGCGGTTCAGATCGAAAAGCAATCCGATCCGCTGTTTGCGCTCGCTTTCATTGGTTGCTTCGCGAACCCATGGACTTTCCTGCAACAATACGGATTTGAGTTCTTCATTCTTTTCGAGGTTCGATTTCAGGGCATCGGGTGTAAGGGTTTTCCAGCTTTCGAAAACCCGTTTGATCCTGGGGTCGCTGTTGGCTATATGGGTAGCCAGACTGTTGGCATAATAACGGCTGAAAAGCTGTTCGGCACATTCGTACGGGTATTCCATCAGGTAAGGCAGTGCCTGGACGGCATACCAGGCCGGATTCGAAGTATATTCGAGCGAGAGCCTGTAATTACTCAGGGTTGAACCTGCTTTGCCCGAATTAAGCAGTTTGTCGAAGCTGAATTTCTTATGCTCCATACCATTTACCGGCAAAGCCATGCTTTCTGTTACAAGCATCCGGTTTGTCAATACCGGAACGGCTCCTTCCTCTCCATCGCTGAACGTCCCTGCCGAAGCAGTTATGTGGTAAATTACGGCTTGTAATCCTTCAGGGATACTGATCCTCCAGCTTACAGGAGAGCTGAGTCCCTTATTTACTGTAAATGAAATGGCTGACTGAGTCAGACCAAGAATATCATCAACCGGTTTCATTGTTAAAGCATCGAAAAAGTGCAGTTCGGCTGTGCCGGTGAGGTTATGGTCGCTTAGGTTGGAGATTTTGGCGGCAAAATCCATTTTATCGCCTTCGCGAAGGAAACGCGGCACATTGGTGAAAATCATCAGGTCTTTCTGTGTTACAAGCGTTTTCTCAACCTGTCCGTATTTCAGGTCTTTGGTATATGCCAGCCCCATCATTTTCCAGCGTGTCAGCGCTTCGGGTGCCTTGAATTTCAAAACGATTTCACCCATTTCGTTTGTTGAAAGCTGGGGGAAGAAAAAGGCCGTTTCGTTGAAATTCTTGCGCACCTGTATGACGGGTTGTGCGACAGGTTTTTGTGTTTCAACAACTTTATCAGGAATGGCAGGGGCCTCAGATCCGTCTTTTTTCTCACTGGCATCAGCTTCTCCCTTAGCCGGAGATGGCGCAGCCATTTCGTCCATGGCGAAATCAACAGCGTTCTCACTTACCATTACGGTGGAGTACCTGAGAGCCCTGCCCATCCCGCTTCCGCCATATCCGAACGCATATCCGGAACTTAATCCAAACCAGTTTAACTGGTCATATAAACGAGATTCCGGGTAAGAGGGTGTTACAGGATAGTAATACTGGGTACTGGTTTCGGTTCCAAAGAAATGGTTATCGGTCCATGAAAAGGTTCCATTGAAATAATTGAAGATGTTAAATCTCCAGAAGTGTGGAATAAATTCATCAAGCGAAGCATCGTACATACCGGCAAGCATTTCGGCGGCAGCTTTTTCGCCTTTGCTGTCATGAATGGTAATCTGCCATTCTTCGTCCTGACCCGGTAGCAGCTTATTGCGGAAAGTTGTAAAACCGATATCCAGTTTTTTATTAGTGTAGGGAACATTGATCAGTTTGCTTACCAGGAAAGTGTGGTTGTTTTTCACAAAAGCGAGGTTGATGGCAAAGTTGCCCCGGTATTCCTCCTTTACAGGTATACTGATGAGTTTCTGCGCGTTGTCGATGTTCAGGATTTCACGGCTTATGACTTTATCTTTATGAATGATTTCGTAGATTATATAGGCCTTTTTAACCGGTGTGCCGATTACAAACTTCACATTTTCACCGGGTTCGGCTTTGGGGGTGAGTAAGGTAAAAAAAGCAGGCGAAACTGATCCTGTTGATGTTGATTCAGGTTTAAACGTATTGAAATACTTTTTATAAATAACCTCATCGCCATATGCATCTTTAGATTTTATCTCGAGTACATAAGTGCCTTCCTCGATAGCCGGCCCGACCCAGAATACGGAATCAGCAGGGGTGCGAAAGTTTGCTTTATAAACCGTTGAGTCGGTTGAAAACGAATTGGGTTCCTTCATCCATGTTGTTACATCGTCCTCATTATTATAGACTTCACCGGGGAAGTCTTTTTCAAATTCTTTTTTCGACATGGTAAACCGGTCGGGCCGGGCCCATTTGCGCGTATACAGAACCTGACCGGGTTTGCGCAGCTTTGAAATGCTCAACTTCCCGCTAACGGATTCTTTTTCACCGTTGAGGTTGGTAGTTGTAAGCGTGAATTGAACCTCTTTGCCGATATTAACATCATCAGCTAGATCCGTGCTTAAAAGCAATGCATTATAGCCTACTGAAATCCCGGTTTCAGCACTATGGCTTTCTCCGTTAATATCAGCTACATCGGCATACACGGTGTACGTGAAAACCGGATTGGTATTCCTGCCGACAACCGGATCGGGAATCGCCTCAAAGGCCACATTGAACGAACCATCGCTGCCTGTATGCGTTTCGCCATTTGTAATTTCCATCTCGTCCGAAACCGGCATACTGCGCCATCCCCACCAATATGGAAAATTTGCCTGCCTTACTACCCGGTATGTTACTTTTGCATCCGAAACTGAACTTCCTGCATACGCCGAGGCTTTACCTTTGGCTGTGATGATTTCGCCCAGTTTATAAGAACCCTTCACCGGTTCAAATGCTACTTCAAACTTAGGACGCTTGTATTCTTCAACCTGCACCGCAACCGATCCGGTTTCGCAGCGTATTGCCATCCTGCCGGTAAGAACGCCTTGCGGAGCAATAAAATTCCCGCTAAAGGAGCCAAAGTCATTTGTGATAAGCTCCTGTTTCGAAACAACCTGCCCGTTTACATCATAAAAACTCACTTCGGTTTTATACCCGGGCTTTATTTTTACATCTCCTGCTTTCCGTTCCAGCACTATTCCCTTGAAAAATATGGTTTGCCCCGGACGGTAAATTGAACGATCGGTGAAAAAATGAGTCTGAACAATTGTCCTGGGATCTTCGGTATTATACCTGTAACCAGAAAAATAACTCTCGGTGATCAGTTTATCCTTTTTGGTACTGAAAACCAGGTAAAACTGGTTATTCCTCCAGTTATCGTTTTTGGAAGGTATTGTAAGCATTCCCGATTTATCCGAAATATAAATATCTCCTGAAATACCATCGTATTTCCGCAATTTGGAATTGTACTCCCGGCGGAAAGCCTGGACTTTCACCCCGGCGAGGGGTTGACCTGATTCGCGGTGCAGGACCACAATTTCGTTATCTCCATTACTGTTCCTGCGGCTAAGATAGCAGATATTGCTGGCCCAGAAACTGTTGGATATTACTATTGCCGAACTGTCGGGGAAAGACGAATTGTTACTTGCCAGAAGTACATAATATCCCGCCGGTACAACTGGAAGGCGGATTTCGGCAGAGTGACTCAGGTAATCTCTGTCATCGGGCAACGACTGTTCCCATGTTTTCAACGGTTTTTTAGCAAGATATTTTTTTAACCGATCATCCTGTTGTAAATCCCTAAGCTGCCTGTCGGTTTCAGGATCGATTTTCAGCAGGCGGAAATATGCTTTTGAAACATTTTTGTATGTTACAAGTGCCAGGGCTGGCTTTGCAGGAATTGTAACATATCCTGTCTCGGTAAAAAGTGAGGGGAGTTTGATGCTTTCAATAAGCGAACGGCAATTTCGGGAACCATAGCTATCAGGGAAACGGCTTATGGCTGCTTCGCAAACTTCAATGGCTTTCCTTTTATCCCATTTGTGGTTTTCAGTAACCGGAAGTTTACGATCTGATTCTTCGTTGAAATAAGGAATAATTCCTTCAACACCTCCATTCAGCTGAAAGGCAATTGCAAAAGCAACCTCGGCTGAAGAAGGGTCGTTTTTAAACCGGCTTTCCAGTTTATACAATGCATCAAGGTATAAACTGTCCTTTGAGGCAAGAATACTTTTTTCGTGAACAAACGAAAGCCTTTCTAATTCAGCATCTGCCAGGGCGGTCGGATCTTTATCCGGAATATGGAACCTGGTTATTTCCTGGTACAGTTTCATCGCCTGGAAATCGAACGAAAAAGGATCGGGAGAGCTTATTATTAGACCCGAAAACTCAACTGATGTTAAAAAATAAGCTGCCTGGTCAACCACAAAGGTTGCTGCCGGTTTTGTAAGTCCGGCTTCGGAAGAGGAATAAAAGTCGATAGCACGATGAGCCAGGAAATCGAACAGCGTGGGTCTGAATTTTTCCGAATCCTTTTGTTTGACAAGGATTTCGTTATAATCCGATACTGCTGTTTTTTTAAGTAAATCCAGGTCGGTGAGTGATAAATCATAGTTTTCAACACATGCTGCGACAATTTTCCTGATATCCCATGTTTTTATGTCCCCGGCCTCGAAGTTCGAAGTTTCGCTCCGGTCGAGTATCTGCCAGCGGTTACTTTCATAATACTGCCAGTATAGCTCGGCCAGTACTGAATAAAGGATTTGCTTTACCGGGGCTTTTGCCGAGAGTATTTCGCTCTGGGTGCGGGCAATTGCCTTTTCGGAATAGTCTTCCTCAAAATCCGATTCCAGTTTCATCCGGTAAAGTACCGCCTTTAAAAACTGGTCAGCCTGGCCATTGGCTTTGGACTGATCGTAAACAGGGATTACAATTTCAAGTGCCGACTTCGCCTGTCCAAGCGCAATAAGAGAGTCAACCTTTTGCCATTCAAGTGAATACCTGTTCTGCGCCATTGCATTAACACTTAATATCAGGACTAAGAAGCTGAAAATTGTTTTCATATTAATTCGGGTTTACTCAATTATAAAGATATGTATTTTGATTTCATAAGGATGCACCTTTAGTAATTTTTCCATAACCGGTTTCGAAATTGCCACTATTCCGGCAAAAACCTATTCCCGGTTTTGTAAACGGAACTGTATGGTTAATACGTGAAATGAACAAATTGAGTATACCTTTAGTTGAATTTAATGAGATTGCTTACTTTAGATGTCGATTAAAAAGATTTATGCGTTTTCTGCTCGTATTTTTTCTGTCTGTCTTAGCCTTTTCTCTACAGGCTCAAAACCCGGTTGAAGCCTATGTAAATAAATATGATTCACTGGCATTGGAAGTGCTTTATACTTATGGCATCCCGGCAAGCCTGGTACTTGGAATTGCCTTACAGGAAAGCGGCGGAGGAACCAGTAAGTTATGCGTGACCAAACACAATCATTTTGGGGTGAAAGGGCATGTAAAATCAAGCAAAACAAAATCGGGTTTTATAACCACTTACAGGAGTTTTGAGTCGGACGAAGCGGCTTATCTCCATTTTGGCAAAATGGTGTCCGAAAAAAAGTATTATCCCGGACTAAGATGCAATATGGATTATATGAAATGGCTAAAAGCAATGAAATCAGCAAAATATGCTTCTTCCTCAACATGGGTGAGTCGTATCGACAATATGATACGAAAGTATGATTTAACTCGTTTCGATACGCTGCCTACAGAATTAATACCAGTTGCTCCGGCGGTCACGGATTCAATTCTTGTTCGTGAAGGGCACAATCCTTAACCTGAATGGAATCTTTTAAAGTATAAAGATTTAGCGTTTCTCAACCAGCACAATAGATCTTACGATATCCTCACTTTGGTAAATCCAATTTTCAAATAATTTCATTTTCAAATTACCGTATTATTGCATTGCCGAATTCTAACTGCACAAATTTGAAACAGGAAATAAAAAAGATCCATCTTAATTTGATACAAGAGCCGTAACCGGGTTCGCCAGTCCTGAATAGGAAATAAGCTCAACCCTTGCCCGCCCCACAGCCTGCTCGGATTCAATAAGTACCGGCATTCGGTTGGCATCATCGGTCAACCACAAGGTAATAGGGTAAGGATCGTCGAAAGCGTATCCTGTTGCCACCATAGGCTGGAAAGCGATACAACGGAATTTTCCGAGCTTTGTTTTTACAATTTCCCTGCCTTTAAATATTACTTTCGAGTGATAAACCGTATCATCGAGAAAAAAAGGTACTTCAATTGTTCCGCCTGGTTTTAATCCTGAAATATTCAAGGTTCGGGCAAAGTAAAATGCAGATAAAATATCCTGAACATTTGCCGGTACCTTCACAATTTTTGTCAGGCTTACAGCCAAACGATCATTCTGACGAAATGTAACCAGGTCGTCTTTTGAATAATTATTTTCACGCGTACGGCGATTAAACTGCCAGGAAATCAGTGCATCCTGGTCAAAATAGCTTTCGAAGCGGTCGTGTATTTTATAAAACAACTCAATAAAGCCGGTTGTTTTTCCCTCTCCAACCACATAATATGTACTCCGGTTGTTAATTATTTTATTATCTGCTTTTACTTCCAGGGTAGCTTTGCCACCTGTAATACTTCCTGTAAGAGCCGAGTTAAAGGCAACACGGAAAGTAAATTTCTCACCACGCACAAATGCAGTATTCGTAATACTGCGGTAAGTTTGGCCAAAAGCCGCTACACTGCTGAACAATACAAATATGGTGAGAAACCTTCGCATTAAAATGGTGTTTGGTATACTAACGTTCAAAAAACGTTCCAAAGTGTATTTAGTTTCGCCAAAAAATAAATAATTGTCGGAAGAAGGGATAAATTTAGCTACAATACTATAATGGAAATCAGTACCGGCCCAGGATAGGTTATTTTAATTTCAGAGCTTTGGCAGGGCAATGATTCGCCAGGCTAGCTATAAGCCTGAACTGGCTGTCGGATACACTTATACTATAAACACCGGGTTTATCGATGATATATGGAATATTTTTCAGGCATTTGCCCATATGCATGCATCCCTCCTGGTTCCATTCGATGGTTTCCTTCCCGTTCGTAAAATACCTGATATCTTTCAAATCAGCAATTTTTTAAATCTGTTGCAAAAATACGATTTCAGTAAAGCTGTGTCGCATAAATCTGACACTGAAAATATAGTATAGTGCATTTTCGCTCATTCTTATTGCTCTTTGTCCAATTGTCCCCTTGTCTCCAATTCCCTTTGTCAACCAAAACTTAGCGTTTCTTCCTGAAAAATTCTTTCACCAGTGTACTGCATTCTTCAGCAAGCACACCACCAGTAACTTTAGTGTGCGGATGCAGAACCGATGAACTCAGAAGCGAATATCCTCTTTTTGCATCCGTAGCTCCGTATACTATCCTGCTTATTTGCGTCCAGAACGAAGCACCGGCACACATTACGCAAGGTTCAATAGTTACATATAAGGTGCAGCCATCGAGATATTTGCCACCCATAAACCCCGATGCAGCCGTAAAAGCCTGCATTTCGGCATGAGCAGTAACATCATTGAGTTGCTCGATAAGATTATGGGCACGGGCAATTACCCTGTTTTCGCAAACAATAACGGCTCCTATCGGGACCTCATCCTTCCCCAGGGCTTTACGCGCTTCTTTCAAAGCCTCACGCATAAACGATTCGTCGGAGAAAACTGTAAATTCCATACTCAGTATTTAGGAGAAAACAAATGTACCGTTTTTTTTGACAAACGATTGTTGTACTGCCTTTATTTGATATTTTGGGCAACTTACACAATGAATTTATTCCTTTCGGCTCGTCGTGTATTTTCACTTTCGCCCCATGTGCATGAAAGAAATTCGTATTTTTAGAGGGACAACACCGCTAAATTCCCGAAATTTTACTAATATTGCACTTCAATTTGAAAACAGGCTAATGATCAGAAAGTTAATACGCTCAGCCAGGTTACAGGTCGCAATTATTGCCTTGCTCACAGCAGGGTTTGCATATGGTAATACCATCCAGCAGGATTCAGTCACCCAGAAGGTTGAGGCAACTGAAGGTGCCCACGCTGAAAAAGCTTTCGATGCAGGCGAAATGATTATTGATCATATTGTTGATGCTCACGAATGGCATATTCTTACTTACAATGAGTTTCACTTTACGATTCCCTTACCGGTTATTTTGATTGATAACGGCAAACTGGTTGCATTTAGTGCCAGCCATTTCCATCATGGTCATGAAACCTATATGGGTTACAAATTAATGACTGAAGGCGAAAATAAGGGTAAAATTGTTAAAGCAGCCGAAGACGGGTCGGTGGATGCAAATGCAAAACTCCCGCTTGACTTCTCGATCACAAAAAATGTTGTTTCGCTTTTTATCAGCCT
This sequence comes from Bacteroidales bacterium, assembly GCA_963677975.1. Taxonomy (GTDB): domain Bacteria; phylum Bacteroidota; class Bacteroidia; order Bacteroidales; family UBA4417; genus UBA4417. The sequence goes on from OY782677.1 coordinate 108,588, forward strand.
GTTATTACTTTGCTTTGTGTTTATTTCAATAGCAAACAAGTATAAAAAGAACCCTGACGTTGCGCCAAAAGGCCTGCAGTCGATACTCGAACCGCTCATCCTTTTTGTCCGCGACGATATTGCAATCCCTGGATTAGGCAAAAAGAACTATGCACGGTTTATGCCTTTCCTGCTCACAGTGTTTTTCTTTATCTTTTTTAATAACCTGTTAGGACTCATCCCCATTTTCCCTGGTGGAGCCAACCTCACCGGTAACATCGCCATTACGCTGGTTCTTGCACTGTTTACGTTTGTGATTACCACATTTATAGGAAACAAGAATTACTGGCTGCATATTTTCAATGCTCCCGGGGTTCCCTGGTGGCTCAAATTTCCGATTCCGCTTATGCCGGTAGTTGAATTCATCGGTCTTATTACAAAACCATTCGTACTGATGGTCCGTTTGTTTGCAAACATAACTGCAGGCCATATTATTCTGCTTGGATTTATGAGCCTGATATTTATTTTCGGAAACATGAATGTTATCCTGGGATATGGAGTTTCCGTTTTCTCAATAGCTTTCGGCGTTTTTATGACCATGCTCGAATTACTGGTAGCATTTATCCAGGCTTATGTATTTGCATTGCTTTCGTCCATATATTTCGGTATGGCAATGGAAGAACATCACCACGAAGAAGAACATCCTACTGACCACTAAATCTTTTATTAATAACCATAATTCACTTCTTATGTCACTCTTAAGCGTTTTATTACAAGAAGCAGCAAACTTCGCTCCCATTGCATATATGGGCGCAGGTATTGGTGCTGGTATTGCAGCTATCGGTGCAGGTATTGGTATTGGAAAAATCGGGGCATCCGCTCTCGAATCCATTGCCCGCCAGCCTGAAAGCGTAGGCGATATCCGTTCGAACATGATTGTGGCAGCCGCTCTTATCGAAGGTGTAGCTTTCTTCGCTATCGTGGTTTGTCTGTTGATCATTTTCATGAAGTAAAAAAAATTCTTCTGCTGTATCCCTGCGACTGGCAGGGATGCCGCAGTTGAATAATTTCAGCCTGTTAAAAAGTAAACGAATTATAAACTATTCATACCCAGAACTATGCAATTAGTAACTCCTGGAATCGGATTGATTTTCTGGATGTTGGTTTCCTTCAGCCTGGTAATGTATATCCTTGCAAAATACGCATGGAAGCCAATTATGAAAGGCATCCACCAGCGGGAAGATACCATCGAAAAAGCCCTGGAAGCTGCCAATGAAGCCAAAAAGGAAATGTTGCAGCTAAAAGCCGGTAACGAGCAATTGCTCCGCGATGCAAAGGACGAACGCGATGCACTGATGCGCGATGCCCGTAAAGTAAAAGAAGCAATCCTCGAGGAAGCCCGTGTGAAAGCCAACGAAGAAGCTGCCAGAATAATGGAAAATGCACGCGAAAATATTCAGTTCGAAAAGATGGCGGCCATCAACGACCTGAAAAACCAGATTGCTTCCATCTCAATCGAAATTGCTGAAAAGCTTTTAGGCAAAGAACTTGAAAACAAAAAACAACAACAGGAACTTACCGAGAAACTGTTGAAAGATGTTAAAATTAATTAATTGAGATAATGTGAAAATACGGTAATACGATAATGAAGGAAATGGTTAATAAATTTACAAACAAGTGAATATTGATCAATATCCCATTACCACTTTAGCCCATTAACACATTAACCCATTAGCACATTAATAAAGTGAGTTATACTAAAATAACCATACGTTACGCTGCTGCTTTTTTTGACCTTGCCGAAGAAAAGGGCACTGTGGAAAAAGCAAATGAGGATATGGCGCTGCTCGGGAGTGTTTGCAACTCGAACCCTGAATTTGTGAGGATGCTGCAAAACCCTGTTGTACATGCTGATAAGAAGATTAAAGTACTTTCAAAAGTGTTTGGATCTTCGGTAAGCCCTGTTACTCTTGGTTTTTTTAACCTGATGATCCGTAAACGCCGCGAACGCTACCTGCCTTCAATTGCCGAGGCGTTTGCCGACCTCTACCAGGCATCGAAAGGAGTTAAGACAGCCTACGTTACATCAGCAGTTTCACTTGCCGACAAAGAAAAAAAGGGTGTGCTGGAAATTCTCAGCAGACTGACAGATAAAAAAATTGAACTGGTCGAAAAAACCAACGAAGCTCTCATCGGCGGTTTCATCATTAACCTCGATAACTTCCAGATCGACCAGAGTATAGCAACAAAAATAAAGGAACTTAAAAAGGATTTTGAAAAAAACCTGTTTATAAAAGGATTTTAATGAGGTTACAGGTATCAGTGTTTAGGGTTTTAAGACCTATCGGTCATCAACCATTACCCTTTTACCATTAACCATTAACTCAATTACTACTATGGCAGAAATTAAACCCGCAGAAGTAACTGCAATCCTGCGGCAGGAATTAGCCGGTTTTTCAACAGAAGCCGAGATAAAAGAAATAGGATCTGTGCTGCAGGTAGGCGACGGGATAGCCCGGGTTTACGGCCTTACCAATGCACAGTCGGGCGAACTTGTTGAATTTGTTAAAACCGACACCAAAGGTATAGTACTCAACCTCGAAGAGGACAACGTTGGAGTTGTACTTTTAGGTGAGTCGAAAAATATAAAGGAAGGCGACAAGGTACAACGTACCAAACGCATTGCCAGTATCAAGGTTGGTGCTGGTATGCTTGGCCGCGTAATAAATACTCTTGGCGAACCTATTGACGGAAAGGGCGAGATTAAAGGCGAACTTTTCGAAATGCCTATTGAGCGTAAAGCCCCGGGCGTTATTTTCCGTCAACCTGTTACTGAACCTTTACAAACAGGTATCAAAGCTATTGATGCTATGATTCCTATTGGCCGTGGACAGCGTGAGCTTATTATCGGCGACCGCCAGACAGGGAAATCAGCCATTGCGATTGATACTATCATTAACCAGAAACAGTTTTACGATAAAGGCGAACCGGTTTTTTGTATTTATGTTGCTATCGGACAAAAAGGATCAACAGTTGCCAATATCCAGAAAATCCTTGAGGATCATGGAGCGATGGTTTATACCGTCATAGTAATGGCTACTGCCAGCGACCCTGCTGCCATGCAGTTCTATGCACCGTTTACTGGTGCTGCCATTGGCGAATTCCTCCGCGATACCGGCCGTTCCGCTTTGGTTATTTATGATGACCTTTCGAAACAGGCTGTTGCTTACCGCGAAGTTTCGCTCCTTCTGCGCCGCCCGCCGGGACGCGAAGCTTATCCTGGTGACGTTTTCTACCTGCACTCACGCCTTCTCGAACGCGCAGCCAAGATTATCAAGAGCGACGAAATCGCAAAGCAGATGAACGATCTTCCTGAGTCAATCAGGCATATGGTAAAAGGTGGTGGTTCACTTACGGCACTCCCGATTATTGAAACCCAGGCAGGCGACGTTTCGGCGTATATTCCTACCAATGTAATTTCGATTACCGACGGGCAGATATTCCTCGAAACCACATTGTTCAACTCAGGTATCCGTCCGGCTATCAACGTAGGTATTTCGGTATCGAGGGTAGGCGGAAATGCACAGATCAAGGCCATGAAAAAAGTTGCCGGTACGCTTAAACTGGCCCAGGCCGAATACCGCGAACTTGAAGCTTTCTCGAAATTCGGTTCCGACCTCGATGCGGCAACCAAAAATATCCTTGATAAAGGTGCCCGCAACGTCGAAATTCTGAAACAACCGCAGTACTCGCCGGTAACCGTTGAAAAACAGATTGCAATTATTGCCTGTGGAACACGCGGATTGTTGCAGAAAGTACCAGTTCATTCGATACGTGATTTTGAAACTGAGTTTCTGCATATGCTCGAAACCAGCCATAAAGAATTGCTCGCCGACCTGAAACAGGGAAAACTCGACGATCAGATTCTAAGTACAATCGACAGCGTAGCTAAAGACGTAGCAGCAAAATATATTAAATAACATTCCCGCCTTCTGAAAAAAGAACGGAATAAGCAATCAGCGGTTAACCCAAATATATGCCGAATTTAAAGGAAGTACGTATCAGGATCGCTTCGGTAAAATCGACACAGCAGATCACCAGCGCCATGAAAATGGTGGCAGCTTCGAAACTGCGCCGGGCTCAGAATGCCATTCTGAAAATGCGTCCGTTTGCTTCGAAACTTAAGGATATACTGCAAAACCTCAGTGCCAGCCTCGATTCGAACGATGTAAATTTATATGCCCAGCAGCGCAGTCCCGAAAAAGTTCTGTTGGTTGTTCTTACTTCAAACCGCGGCTTATGCGGAGCTTTCAATACAAATATTTTACGTACTGCGGTTCAGCGGATCCAGGGCGAATATAGCATACAATTAAAAGCAGGGAATGTAAGCGTGCTCACTATTGGGCGTAAAGCAACCGAATATTTTACTAAACGTGGGTATAAAGTTGTTTCATCGCACGATGCAGTATTCGATAACCTAACCTATGAAAATGTTTCGGCTATTGCTTCGGCAGTTATGAACGCATTCGTGAACAGGGATTTCGACAGGGTTGATATTGTATATAACCAGTTTAAAAACGCTGCCGTACAGAAGGTTGCAGTCGAGCAATTCCTTCCGGTGGAACCGCCGGCTACTGATACTTTAGTTACAAAGAGCAATACCGATTTTATCTTTTTGCCATCCAAAGAGGAAATTGTAAACGAACTCATCCCAAAATCGCTTAAGATACAGTTTTATAAAGCTGTACTCGACTCCTATGCTTCGGAGCACGGCGCCCGTATGACGGCTATGCACCAGGCAACGGATAATGCAGGCGACCTGATCAAGGAGCTTAACCTTGCTTACAATAAAGCCCGGCAGGCGTCCATTACAAAAGAAATTCTTGAAATCGTCAGTGGAGCCGAAGCACTCAAGAATAAGTAAATAGGGTTATCCCCTTATCTCCCCTCTCCATTTCTCCTTGTTTTAAGATATAAAGGAATATTTTTTAAATTAATAAGAAGAGTCATGATAAAAGATGCAGTTGAAAAAGCGATTATCAACCAGATAAAAAATGAGGAACATTCCTCGAGGCTTTACTTGTCAATGGCCTCGTGGTGCCAGGTAAACGGTTATCCGGGTGCAGCTGCTTTCCTCTACAAGCAAACCGACGAAGAGCGCATGCACCAGCTTAAATTTGTGCATTACCTTAACGACAGGGCAGGTTACAGCAGGCTTCTTGCTCTCGATAATCCAACAGCAGAATACACTTCATTACTTGATGTTTTCGAAAAAGTAATGATACACGAAGAGTTTATTACGGCCTCGATAAACGATTTGTACGAAGTTGCTGTTACAAATAAAGATTATACTACCGGAAATTTCCTGCAATGGTTTATTAATGAGCAAATTGAAGAAGAAAGCACCATGCACGGAATTCTCGACAAAATGAAACTTGCCGGCAACGAAGCTGGTGGATTGTTCCATATTGACAAAGAACTTAATGCTCTTGCTGCAGCAAAAGTAGTAGCACCTCTCACAGCTCTCTAAAATATTAATAACAATATAGTGAAAGCCGCTTCCAAAAACGGGAACGGCTTTTTACGTATTATCCAGATTATTAGCGATTTACATGTATAAAATAAAAGCAGCGGGTATTTCTACCCGCTGCTTCCTGATTTTCGCATTTATCCGCATTTCCCTTTGCTAAAGAAATATCAGTAAGTGCATATAAAAAAAACACAGCTCATATATACTGCAATAAAAATCGTGCAAAACCATAATCAGACGAAGAAAAAAATTAAAAATTCTCCTTTATTAAATAAATATATTTATATAATACTGAATTCCATATACTTACGAAATCATAAATCCTTACCCTGATGAAGAAAATCTGGTTAATAAGCACGAAAGGACTAAAATATTGTTCCAAAATGGGACATCGTGTCCCGTTTAGAACCTTAAGACCTTCAATGCTTTGCCTGAATTCAGGAATCCTTTTATTATTTGCTGTATATCGCGGTTATCGCTGTATGGTTTTATACGTTCCCGGATCTGCTCCGGGTTTTCGATACTATCCTCTTTTGCCATCCATCCGAAACCGGCAAAAACATTGTTTTCGATCAATACAACGGATACTTCATCCTCATGGCGGCCATGATCGAAGATTGCCATATCCGTCCATTTGTGATGAAACTCAGCCAACGCTTTATCAACTCTCTGGTTATACAACTCAGGTGGTTCGGCCCCTATACAGGCCCCGGAACACTGCCCGATTGAATGCTGGAAACAGGCCCCGTGGCTTTGATAAAGCCCGCATAATTTCTGGCACAGTTCGTACTTTGCAGCCAGTTTATGGACCAACACAAGCGCTTCGTCGAATGAAGAACAAACGGTATGAGGCTTTCCTGTATTTTTAATCTTTTCGATCTGGATAATATGGTAACCCGCCTGGGTTTTAAACGAATACAATCCGTATTTGTACGACGTCCTCCGTTGTAGCCTGTTGTGAAGCGGTTTGTGCTTTTTTATTTCGTCCGACTCCAGAAGCAGGGCTATTAATTCACTTCCTGTTTCCTCGTAACTTATGTTAACCGTATTCGACTTCATTTCGATGGCTTTCGGGCTGCTGTTGTTCTGGAAATGCGACAAAACCCTGGCCTGTATATTTTTACTCTTGCCAATATATATAATATCCCCTTTTTCATTATAGAAATAATAAACTCCGGCTACAGCGGGCAATTTACTGAATGTGGACCTGTCAAGCGAAGGGTGTAATCCATCAGTCGGAATCTGGTTCAGGGTTGGATCAATATACAATAATTGCTCGAAAAGCTTTACAGTGGCCAATGCATCGCCTGCTGCACGGTGACGCGAAGTAATCTCGATTCCAAGGCTGTTGCAGAGATTTCCGAGGCTGTAAGATTTAAAACCGGGCATTAATTTACGCGACATTTTAACCGTACATAAAACCGGGCGTTTGTACTTGTATCCCAGGTTAAGGAATTCCTGCTTTACAAAACTATAGTCGAAAGCAGCATTATGAGCCACAAAAGTGCAACCTTCGGTAATTTCGACAATATTGCGGGCAATTTCGTAAAACTTCGGGGCATCCTTCAGCATTTCGTCCGAAATACCTGTAAGCCGTGCCACAAAAGGAGGCATCTTACATTCAGGGTTAACAAGGGTTGAATATTCGTTTACAACCTGTATCCCGTCGTGGATATAAATGGCAATCTCAGTAATCCGTTCCCGGCTGGCATTCCCGCCGGTGGTTTCAATGTCGATTATTGCGTACACTATTCAAAGGTAAAACATCAAAGATACTTTACAAAAGCATTCCACCAGAAATTTTCCAGATCAGATGACTAATCCTTTATATAATTTAAATTTACTATTCTAATAATCAATGAAATAGGCAATTAGAATTGTAAATATATTTTGCGGAAACCAAAAAAATCATACCTTTGCACTTCCTATTACAAAAATCACTGAACATGGCACATGAGGTTAAAATTTTTTCAGGCAGGGCTACACGCTACCTTGCCGAGAATATTGCGCTCAGCTTTGGCACAAAACTGGGTGAAGTTCAGGTTATTGTGTTCAGTGACGGGGAGTTTACCACTTCATTCGAGGAAAATCTGCGGGGAAATGATGTGTACATTGTTCAGTCAACTTTCCCGCCTGCAGTAAACCTACTCGAGCTTTTATTAATGGTTGATGCAGCGAAACGTGCTTCGGCACGGCAGATAACTGCAGTTATACCATATTTCGGGTTTGCCCGCCAGGACCGCAAGGATAAACCCCGTGTTCCCATTTCGGCAAAACTTATTGCCAACCTGCTAACTGCTGCAGGCGTGCAACGTCTGATTACAATCGACCTGCATGCCGACCAGATACAGGGATTTTTCGATGTGCCTGTCGATCACCTTTATGCTTCTTCCATATTCCTTCCATATATCAAAAAACTTAGCCTGCCAAACCTTGTATTTGCTTCGCCCGATACAGGTGGAACCCGCAGGGCAGCATCGTATGCCAAAGCCATCGATACAGGTTTTGTAATCTGTTACAAGCAGCGTTCAAAAGCAAACCAGGTCGATTTAATGTCACTTATAGGTGATGTAAAAGGCAAGGATGTGATTTTGCTCGACGATATTATCGACACAGCAGGTACCATTTGCAAGGCTGCACAAATTATGATGGATAATGGTGCGTCGAGTGTGCGTGCATTCTGCACTCATCCTATTTTATCGGGCGAAGCTGTTGAGCGTATCGAAGAATCTGCATTTACCGAAGTAATTGTTACCGACACCATTCCTTTAAAACACGCAAGTCCTAAAATTAAAGTATTGAGCACCGCGGCTTTGCTTGCCGATGTAATCAAAAAGGCCCATAATTACGAATCAATCTCGTCTCTTTTTAACATCAAATAATAATAACTAAACAATCAATTCAACATGAAAACAGTATCTATGAGCGGTTCGCTTCGCGCGAACGTAGGGAAAAAAGATGCTAAAATGAACAGGGCTAACGGCCTGGTGCCATGCGTAGTATACGGTGGTAAAGAAGAACTTCATTTTACAGTTCCATCCAAAGTCCTCGACACAATCATTTTCAACCCGTACACTTACCTGATCGATCTGGATATCGACGGTAAAAAAATGACTGCCACCTTGCAGGATGTTCAGTATCACCCGGTTTCGGACAAAACTTTACATGCCGATTTCCTCCAGGTTACCAAGGGCAAACCTATTATTGTCAGCCTTCCTATCCGCGTCGAAGGAAATTCACCCGGAGTATTGCGCGGGGGTAAACTTGTTAAGAAATTCCGCAAACTGAAAGTTAAAGGTTTAGCTGAGCATATGCCGGAAGAAGTTTCGATCAGCATTTCAAACATGGAAATCGAAGACGTTGTACGTATCAGCGATATCAAGATTCCTAATATCGAAATCCTCGAAGTTATGAGCAACCTCGTGCTTACCGTTGCATCAACCCGCGCGGTTGAACCTACAACACCAGGAGGCAAATAATACACTACTGCACTTCAGTGCATAAAAAAAAGGTACAGAGTTTTCACTTTGTACCTTTTTTGCTTTCCATATATCCCGGTTCGAATACTTCCGGAAAGATTCCTGACTACATATTATTTTGATGTGTTATGGGTTTTTCTATTTGTAACAATAAGCAAAGCCTTAAACTAATAAACATTTTTTGGAATACTCAACAGGAACAAAGTTCTATTTGTTTTTTTATACCTTTTCCTTGATGAAAAGGTATCCAAAAATCAAGGCTTTATAGGTTTTTAGTGTTTTTACTACGTCAGGTTTTTGCCACGCCACGCAAGCCGTTCGCCAATTTACATTTACCAGATTCCGGACTTTGGCTACAGGGCTCACTTCTGCATGGCTTACTGATGCCTAACGATCAAAAACCTTCCTTGAAAAACTACTAAAACCCTATAAGGCCGGTCCTTCAAGGAACATTTTCGCTTTTAGCAACATTGCGGGATTAGGATTTTACTTTTCACCAGGATTTTCAGGGTGTAAGGACCGGCCTTATAGAAATTTTACAATCCCGCCAACAGCGGGAAAGCCGAAGGTAATACGCGCGGGCACGTGTCCGTCTGAGCCGGATAAACTCTGCAAAACACCAGCTTTACGTGCTGTCAGGATGATGTTCCCAAAACACCAGTCCTTGTTTTGCTAGCCTTTACCGAGGCGCACATATGTGTAAAATTTATATGCAGCCTAGACCTTTTATTCGCACCGTATTTATTTTCGAAGGTGCTCATGAGACCGCTTCGCTAATTGGTTCTTTTGTGTCATGACAAAAGAACAAAATCAAAATCAATAGATAAATTTCAGTCAAGTGATTATGTGTCCAGCACATCAAAATAATAACCTGCCATATTGCTATCCTTTTATTTTAATTCTAACCAGTTCCCCGATTTTGTCAACCGGTATACGGTCCTGCAGCATGGTATCGCGGTCGCGGATGGTTACGGTGTTATCCTCCATGGTTTGATGATCGATGGTTATGCAATACGGTGTGCCAATGGCATCGTGGCGACGGTAGCGTTTGCCAATGGAGTCTTTTTCTTCGTACTGGCACATGAAATCATACTTAAGGGTATCCATAATTTCACGGGCTTTTTCAGGCAGACCGTCTTTTGCAGTAAGCGGTAAAATGCCGATTTTTATCGGGGCCAGTACCGGCGGAATCCGAAGAACAACACGCTCCGAACCATCTTCGAGTTTTTCCTCGGTATAGGCATAACTAAGCACAGCAAGGAAAGTACGGTCGAGGCCGATTGAGGTTTCAATTACATAAGGAACATAGTTCTCGTTGAGTTCCGGGTCGAAATACTGGATTTTTTTACCCGAATATTCCTGGTGAGCCTTTAAATCGAAATCGGTACGGGAGTGTATGCCTTCGAGTTCTTTGAAACCGATAGGGAATTCGAATTCAATATCGGCAGCAGCATTGGCGTAATGAGCCAGTTTTTCGTGTTTGTGGAAACGGTATTTCGAAGCAGGAATTCCAAGCGAAAGATGCCAGTTCAAACGGGTTTCCTTCCATTTCTCAAACCATTCGAGTTCGGTACCGGGGCGGACAAAAAACTGCATTTCCATTTGTTCGAATTCGCGCATACGGAAAATAAACTGCCGGGCAACAATTTCGTTGCGGAACGCTTTGCCGGTCTGGGCTATTCCGAAAGGAATTTTCATGCGGCCTGTTTTCTGTACATTCAGGTAGTTTACAAAGATCCCCTGGGCAGTTTCCGGCCTCAAATAGATAACATTCGCATCTTCGCTAACCGAACCCATCGATGTGCTGAACATGAGGTTAAACTGCCGTACTTCGGTCCAGTTACGGCTTCCCGAAACCGGGCAGGCTATCTCCAGCTCTTCGATAAGGCTTTTAACATCGGACAGGTCGTTGCGTTCCATGGCTCCGTAGAAACGCTTTGTAGTGGTATCTATCTTTTCCTGGTATTCGAGTACACGGGCATTGGTGGCAAGAAACTGGTCTTTATCGAATGTATCGCCGAAGCGTTTCGATGCTTTTTCAACTTCCTTGTCGATCTTATCCTGCCATTTGGCCATCTGGTCTTCAACCAGTACATCAGCCCTGTAGCGTTTTTTCGAATCCTTGTTATCAATAAGCGGATCGCTGAATGCATCAATATGCCCCGATGCTTTCCAGGTGGTTGGATGCATAAAAATGGCTGCATCGAGACCCACTATATTTTCGTGATGCTGTACCATGGATTTCCACCAGTATTGCCTGATATTGTTTTTAAGTTCAACACCATTCTGCCCGTAATCGTATACGGCGCTAAGGCCATCATATATTTCGCTCGACGGGAATACAAACCCATACTCCTTGGCATGGGATATAATTTTTTTGAAAATTTCTTCGTTTTGTGCCATGCGGCAAAGGTAAGGAAAAGTTCATAATCAGCGGCTACATTGAGAAAGTATCGGTATCGAACTAAGCAGGATTTTGTATATTTGGATGCGAAACACCGATAATTTCAATTGCCATTATGTCTTCCTTATAACCCTTTACTGCTGTTGCCAGCGCTTAAAATTAACTATACAATAAGCAAGGAAACAATGATCAGCCCGAAGATATTGTTACCTGATCCGGATTTTCCAATAGCAACCAGGAGTGACAACTTTATATACTAATCAATGGAGTCAAAATACCCGAGCAAGAAACCAAAGAGAGATCTGCCTAAATCGCAACAGAAGCTACCCGTGTCTAATGTTTCAGTTAACGATCAGAAGAAATGGATCTGGATTGCGCTGGCGATTGTTTCTCTTACAACTTTTGTAATCTATTATAATGCATTGAGTTACGGTTTTCTGATTACGTGGGATGATGCTGCGTATATAACCACCAACAGCGCAATAAGAGATTTGCACCGGGCAAATATCCAATCATTTTTTACAGAGTATTTCGTCTGGAATTATCAGCCCATAACAATACTAACGTATGCCCTCGAATATAAGGCAGCAGGAAATTCCCCCTTTTTATACCATTTCAACAACATAATATTGCATGTTTTAAATACCTTACTTGTTTTTCTTTTAATAAAGAACCTTTCACCAAAGAATTACATAGTTGCATTAATCACGGCTGCATTTTTTGCTGTTCATCCAATGCATGTTGAATCCGTTGCATGGGTTTCGGAGCGGAAAGATGTTTTATACTCCTTTTTCTTCCTGATTTCCCTTATACTTTATACTTATTATCTCAAAACCGAAAAGCTAAAGTTCCTGCTATTTTCATGCATACTATTTATATTTTCATGTATGAGCAAGTCTGCAGCGGTTATACTACCCTTGGTAATGATTCTCTTTGATTATTATTTAAACAGAAAAATTTCCTGGAGAATACTGGTTGAAAAAATTCCATTTTTTATAATTTCTCTTGTTTTCGGAATAGTTGCTGTAAAATCCCAAAAAACAGCTCTTTCAGTTCTGCAGGCGTATTCGGTTTTCGATCATATTACTGTTGTTTCAAATTCATTTATTACATATATTTTTAAGGCTTTCCTTCCGGTAAACCTGTCGGCTATATATCAATACCCGATCAAATCCGGAGGGCTGCTCCCAATGATTTATTATATGTCATTTGTGTTCAATGGGCTGCTGCTGTATTTCGTTTGGTATTCGCGAAGGTGGGGAAAAGTTGTTATATTCGGATTCCTGTTTTTTATACTTACAATTATCCTGGTCATGCAAATTATTGCAGTGGGTGATGCAGCCATGGCCGATCGGTATACTTACATCCCCTTTATCGGGATATTTTTTATCATCGGAAAACTCTGCGCGTATTTATCTTCCGGTGCAAATGTCAGGTATACCTATTATCTGTTAGTGCCCTTGATTTTGGGATTTGTTGTGTTTTCATCCCTTAGCTATGAGCGTGTAAAGAAATGGGAAAATGACAACACACTTTTTTCGGATGCAATAAACAAAAACCCCTTTTCGACTACTGCATATATTAACCGGGGAAGTTATTACCTTGATCTTGCTCAAAATAAATATAATGATAACAGTCAAAAAAAAGAGGTTTGCCTGATAAATGCAGTAAAAGATTTTGACAAACTCGTTGAACTCGATAAAAACAATTCCTATGTTTATAAAAACAGGGGAATTGCAAATTTTTATTTACACGATTATTATAAGGCTATTAATGATTTTGATCTGGAAATCGTAAGGAATTCAAAAGCTAAAGGAGCTTATTTTTACAGAGCTCTTGCTAAAAATGCAATTAAAGATTACACAGGCGCTGTTCGTGATTTTAATAAAACACTAGAATTGGACCCCGGGGTGGCAGATGTATATTTTAACCGGGGCAATGCCAAAAAAGAGCTCAGGGATTTTACCGGCGCGCTTAATGACTGGAGTAAAGCAATCGAATTAAATCCGAAGATGATAAAAGCATACAACAACAGGAGTTTCCTGTTATGCACAATGCAGGATTACGAAGGAACCCTCGCCGATTACGATAAAATGATTGAATTAAATCCCCAGGATACCATCGTCATTAAAAACAGAAAGATTATTCAAGCTCTATTGGAAAGTAAGAAGAATTAGGGTAAAAGCTATTGTAAATCCAGCAGACACGTCAGGATGCAATTGAAATACAAACAGCAGCTTGCCCTTCAATTCTTTCCCCGGGCAGTATTCGTAAAACAACCAAACGGCCCGGAATCACCACGCAAAGGCGCAACGACGGAAAGAGTTGAAAATATGAATTTTACAATGGGAAAACGTAATTCAAGGCGTTTTTGGCTGTTTAGTAATTTGCACAAAGCTCAATATCCTCAGCGACTTTGCATCTTCGCGTGATGCTTTTGATTAACAGCTCAGCTTTGGTAACAGGTACTTTGACATGCAATTTCAGATGTTGGATTTTTGAATTATAAATCCATTCAATCTTATCAATTCCTACAAGCTTATTTTGATTATCTAATGTTCAGTCGCACTCATCAGGATTATTTAGTTGATCCTTATTAATCGACATTTTTCAATGATCCAGAGAGTTGGTTATTTGCCAAAACCATTTTAGGTGCCAATAAAAACCACAGAAAAATGAAGAAAAAAAATTCTTTCCTCTTCATCCTCATCCATTTCATCATATTGTAAGCAGCAACGGCCAATAATGTGTTAATTCCATCACCGGCAGTGCCTTTGAGGTAATTTCTCTATAATCTGTGATCATGTTTCATGTGCGAGATCAAGCCTTCTATTCCGGCCCTGGATCTACATCGGGCTTCCCGTTGTTTCTTCAAGTAGTAGCTTTCTTTTTTCAAAGCATTTGGCATCACTATTTCTGTAATACCAATCTTCAACTTACCCTTGTATCCACGATCCTCGATTGCTTTACGGATTTTACCATCTGTAATTTCGCGAACTTGATCCAGTTGCGGTTTGAGTGTATGGCCATCAAACATATTTCCTTCGATAGTCAAAGCTCCGACGATAATACCGCTATTGCGAGTGTATGCGAATGAGCTTTTATTGCCAAACTCATATGGCTTGTGTTCCTTACCCTTGGCTATACACAGAATTTCCGGTTCATGAATGCTGTAAACCTTATTCTTGTTTTCTCTTACCTGGGTGAGTACTCTGTATAGAGTGTTAAACTTTTTGTAATATTCTTGCTTTGGAATAGGATTAAGTTGAGTTACCAGATCATTGTAGATTTTAATTGAAATCCGGTGAAGCTTGTTCTGTGCCTTGAAAAGTTTCTTTACATTCTTGGGTCCGCGTGCAAAGCGAAGCTGGTACTTGAGTTTCTTGATTTCCCTGGTATAGGTTCTCTTCAGACTTATTCCTTCTGTTTTAGCTATTCTCTTACAGTGTTCAATGGTTCTCTCATAAAGTTTCCGATCTGTTGGATAGGTGATATTCTTTTCCTGTACAGTGGTATCTACTCGAACCTCCTTTACTTCTTTACGGATCATATCTTCGCCAAACAAACTGATGCTTAGTCTGAAGATCTTTTCCATTCCCTCTTTTCCAATACGATGACGAAAATGAACGAAGTCGCTGGGATTAAAAGGAAGACGGTATTGAAAATAAACCTCTCTACAGAAGTATTGCCAGTATGGATTTTCCAGGTAACGTTCCACTACTGTTTCATCTCCCAGGTCATACATTTGCTTTAGCAACAAAAGACCAACTATAGTCCTTATGGGAATAGAATGTCTGCCAACGGTTCCATATTGCTGAGCAAAGTCCTTTTCAAGCTTGTCCCAATTGATTTTATTAGCCAACAGACAAAGTTCGTGCTCAGGATTGATGAAACTTACCAGAACTGTTTTGAACATCTCCAACTGAGGCTGCTTGGGTAGTTTTTTTAATATAAATTGCAGTGTTTTGACCAAATTTAATCAAAATCTGCACACGAATCGCAAATAAAAACAATTTAAGTTATTAACATTCAACGTGTTAATAATTGCTAAGGATCAACTATTTAATAGCATGCGATTAGATTCATTTCTTTAAGAGGAATTAACATAAGTCGCCAATAAAAAGTACAGACCCAAGTCTCAATATCAATGCTTATATTTTTGCTTATAATTAACAATTCTATTGTATTTTTGAAAAACTAAACGGTGATATCTGAAATAAAAGCAAATCATCATTTAAATCTCAGTATAATAATGAGGTTTCTTTGAAAGCAAATACCAGATAAAATCAACATTTCCAAGTTATAAATGTTACAATAATATTACTGAACGAAAAATCTGCGCTCTATAAAAAACCAAAACACAAATATGGCTGAAAAATATAACTCCACTGCACTTCATTTTGATAAACATGCTCTCCCGAAAATTTTACATGGGTATTTACAATTAGGACCGGTTTCTTTAGCTGATCTGGGATGTGGAGATGGGCCATGGTTCAATATTCTGTATAAAGACGGATTTATTTCACCTGAAAAGACCGTGTATGCCGTAGATTTAGAAATGGAGAGGCTAAAGCGTGTTCAGGATAATTTTTCATGGATCACAGTTGTACCCTCTGCTGCCGATGAAATACCGTTGATTAAAACAGGAAGTTTGGATTGGGTGATATCGACAATGGTTATGGAACATGTTCCGGATGAGCCAAAGTATCTCAGGGAAATTGCCCGATTACTAAATCCACTTGGGAAAGCCTATATAAGTACAGTTTACAAGCGGAAATGGGCCTGGTATTTCCGTAAACGTGATGGAGAATCAGTTTTAGACACCTCTCACTTAAGAGAATATACCGATTTAGAAGAATTTAAACTTTTAGTTACCGAAAAAGGTGGGTTGGTTATTACAGAACTTCAAATTAACCAAATGTGGTTTCCTCTTATAGATCCTATTCTTTTCAGAGTTGGGAAATATATTAGACTGAATGCAGCAGTTTTAAAAATGCTTCGTCTTATCAAAGTCCCTATCCCCGGATATTACGAATTACATGTGATATTGTCAAGGCGATAAAAATTCGCTTCTTAGTTGAAAATAACCAGAATATCGAGAGTGGATTTTGGTGGGATCTCGTGTACATAATTGTTTCTGGTAATTTTGTGTCCATTCTCAGCATTGATAAAGGCAACATTGAACGTTTCAAACAAATCAAAAAATTGTTCAAAATTCATTCCCTTTTCTTTCAAAATATATAAACCGACTTCAAAAATAATTACAGGTTTAAACCGGCTGATTGATTCAAGAGCTCCTTGCAGAACATCCAGTTCGTGTCCATCGGTATCAATTTTAATAAAGTCTATAGTTTTGATATTGTTTTGAATGACAAAATCGTCCAGACGGATAGATGGTGTATGGGTTGATTCCATTAATGTACCCGAATGGACAGGATGGGTTAATGCAGCATCGGTTTGTATCGGTAGAATTTTCCAGCTTGCAAATGCTTTAATATCAGCATCATTTTCCGACTTGTTGGAGATAAAAGCCTTGGTAGGTATAATTCTCTTCGAGAGGTCCGGGTTTAAACTAATATTTTTATGGAGTTTTTGAAAAGCATAATCTGTAGGTTCGAAAGCATAGACAGTTGAACCCGGAAACAACTTAGCATAACTTAAAGACATCTGGCCCATATTTGCCCCAATATCAAAGATAACGGGCTTGTCAGCTATTGTAAAATACTTTTGATCCAACACATGTTTTTGAAAAGATCCCGCGAAGTAAATCGAAAAATCAATTAATTCCGCTAGGTCCAGTTCATACCGTATACCTTTGCGCGTAACAAGGTGGATATCACTTCCATGTATCCATTTAAAACAAAAATACAATATACGGGCGCTTATAATTTTGAGATGTTTCAACATATCTTATCTGGTATTTTATATGATTTATATTTTGTTTTTTTTCTTGTCATTTTCTTAAATCCACAATTTCTGTTCCTGAAATACAATCAGATAAGATTAGCCGCCTTTATTTTTTCAGAAAAAAATAGGCTATTCTAATTAATTGATTGTGCAAGATATGAAGAAATATTAAAAACTGGTTAGTCTGATACTTTTTAGCTACCAATAATTCTTCCTTAAACTGTTTCTTATATTCACTCCCGCCCTTTGAATTGTTATGAATTCTAAAACCCGAAAGTTTATCTTTCAGTAAAAAAGGTATATGTTTCTTTATCGCCCTTAGCCAAAATTCATAATCCATAGTGTATCTTAACTCTTCACTAAAAAGTCCGATTTTAGTAATAAGTTCTCTGCGGAAGAAAGTGCTGGGCTGTATGATCGGGTTTAATACTGTAAGTACGCTAAAGGAAATCCGCTTGCGAAAAAATGTTTTATACTTTGCAATGGCGGGTTGAATTTGTTTCCCGTTTTCATCCACAATTACATAATCGCCAGTAACCCAAAGTGTGTTTTCGTGATGGTCAAAAAAATCAGCTACTTTTTCTAAGGTGCCTTCCAAATAATAATCATCTGAATTTAAATATGCTATGACTTCACCTTTGGCCAATGCAATACCTTTGTTAATTGCATGGGTTTGCCCCCTGTCCTTTTCCGAAAGCCAGAAAATACGGTCTCCGTAGCTTTTAAGGATTTCAATAGTATGATCAGTTGAACCACCATCCATTACAAGGATTTCGAAATCCCGGTAGGATTGGTTGAGTATGGAATTTATAGTTTGAGATATAAAAACACCCTGGTTAAATGAAGGTATAATTATCGAAATTTTTGGATTCATCAATTAATCTTACTATTGAATAAAATGCTGTAGGAAGTTTTATTTTTTGGGGTAATTCCCAATATCATAGGTAATTGCTGACAATAAGAGCTGAAATCCCAGCATTATCAACAATGTAGGAATTACAACTGTACCCGTGGGTGCTTCCAAATGTTGGCTCGCATACTTAATAAAACTTAATCCGCCGTATATTGAACCTAATAAAAAAAGCGGCATCCCTACCAGAAAATACACAGAGGCAATATTGAAATCGTACAGAAAATACTTAAGTAATATGCGTTTCAAAAAAGCCCTCAGTAATTTTGGGGGAAACTCAAACAAGGTTTTAAAGATTGACAAATTAGATACCTCATTACCGTAGTTAGCCACCATATTTATATCCTGCACCACAGCGTTGAGGTAATAAAGTTCAATAAGTTGCGAAGATTCGAAAAAATATCGTTTATGGATTTTCCCAAAATCAATGTTCGAAAGCGTTTCATTCCTGATGGCAAAAAATCCATTGGTCGGATCAAAAATATTCCAGTATCCCGAAGCCGCCTTAATTAAAAAGCTTAGTCCCATATTGCCAAAGCGACGAACCAGGGGCATTTTTTTTACAGATCTGAAGTCCCGGAAACGGTTGCCCTTCACAAAATCTGCTTTATCATCAACAATAGGTTTGATAAGGGCAGGCAGGTACCTGGCATCCATTTGCCCGTCACCATCCATCTTGATTGTAATATCGCAACCCAGTTCAAGCGATTTCATGTAACCTGCAATCATGGCTCCGCCAACTCCCAGGTTTTTCTCATTTTTAAGGTAAATGATTTTTGAGTTTTTCTTTTGCAGATCCAGTAATAAAGCTTCAGTCCCGTCAGGAGAACAATCGTTTACAGTAATAATGTATGTAACTACTTCAGGAAGATTAAAGATTACCTCTTCAATATGCTTTTCCACTTTATAGCATGGTATTACTACTGCAATTTTCATTTTTCCCTGTTTAATTGTTGAAAACCGGGTGTCGACCTCGGTCTATCATTATCCTTCCTCCAGCACAGCCATTCAAGCGAATGAATTATACACTATTCCTGGTTTATAAAACCCGGGTTAACAAAGATAGGGCAAAATCAAATATTTTTGATTTCCATCATCGTTTCCTTCTGCTATTAAAACAGCGAAATTATTAACATGATTTTTACCCGCCTATTTAAACTGACTCCTGTTATGTAAATTCTTCTCTGGACGAGATTTGTCAGCACGTTAAAGTTTTATTACAGAAACTATTATCACCTCTTTTATTCAAGTTTTTCCTGTATATAATACTTTATCAGTTGCTTGCTTATTCCTTGTTGTGTTTCTCACTTGAAAACAGGATAGAAAATTGATCTCCCTGTATGTCCTGATTATTAAACCAGGAATTTTGACTCAAGGAAATTACTGGTGTATAACAGGACAATGATGCAATAAACAGGTACAATCCATTTCATCCACTTTTCCCTGTCAGCAAAAACCGGGAGGTAAAATAATCCCAGGAAGAGGAAGGGCAATACTGGTGTAAAATACCTGCCCTGGAACCCGAAAATCGATTTTGCTCCAACCGGTGAAATTAATAAGAGGCCTACTGCTATAAGTGCAAAAACGTTCATAATTGCTAAACCAAGGAAAATTGTCCTGAATTTCAGCGATAACATAACAGCTGGTTTTTCAAAAAAAGCAATCAGCGCAAATCCCAACAATTGTATTATTATTAGCCAATCTGGCAATAACGTATAGCTATATCCAAACCTGCCTATACTACCACTAATCCACAGTTTCCCCTGGCTGAAAATATTCTGAAATACGAGTGCTACAGCATTCAGAGGATTTTGAAGATGATATTTTATGTTTAAACCACTATCAAACACAAAATCAACCTGAAATTTCCCCTGAGGTAAATGCAACCCTGATATGTAGGAATTCCATATGTATGAAGGTAAAAATGAGGCAACAAGTAAAAGGAAGATACTTAAAAAATATACTTTCTTTGATTCAAATTTATTTATGTTGATAGCAAAAAGTGTAAAATACAAGATAAAATAACCGTCTTTTGAACAACGTTGAGCCAATGCAAACAAAAAGAAAATAAAAATTTGTTTTAAGGTAATCGGGGTTTCCTGGTAATAATATTTGATCACTAATGAAAACAACAAAAACAGGAAGGCAAAACTTAATGCATCGTACGAAACACTTGAGCCCTGGTAAAGCGCCATCGGGCTCAATGCAACAACCATAAGTAGGGCTTTAAAATGGGGGATATTCTTAATCGCAAAAAAGATGATAGCTAAGTATGCAAATAACGAACCTATTCGCCCCCACCAGCCAAGCCATATTGGGCTGTTGTTAAATACAGACCCAATTTTAATCATAATTGCCGCAGGGACGTATGCAACCGGTAAAAAACCCGCAGAGGGATTGTCGCAAAAACTTGTTTTTTCCGGCTTTAGCGGTTGATGTTTTAAACTGTTTAGTTTTGCTTTTGAAACCCTATTGTCTTTACTAAACTGAATACCCTGGAAACTTCTGACTGTTTCGTTCAGAGTTGTTGGTATTGTATAGCCAATTTTCCCCTTTTCAATTTTGGGAGCAATTTGTCCTTGCGATAGCGCGTATGCATTATAAAAATGCCTGTCCTCATCATTGGTTTGCCAGGGCGGGTTCACAAAAACAAACTTAAACCCAAAAATCAGACCGATAAACAGGAACAGAAAATGATACTGAAAAATGGCAAAATTCTTATGCGGTTTTGCAGTTTTTGGATGGCTGGTTTTAGCGCTCTCTTTTTTTGTAGCCGGTATGTTTTTTTTCATGTGTTAACTTTAAAGGTATACTGTTAATAACGACCCGGGTGGTTCAACCTGCGGGTTGGTTATGTATTTATCGGGTATTTAACCGGGTAATTAAATTGTTTATATCAGCATTATCATTCTTGATTTTCTTTGCCTCCATTGCATAATACAGCGCTTTGTCCTTATCCCCTTTCTGGGTATAACTATAAGCGAGTATTAAAATGGCATCAAAATCATTCTTTACTTTTCCATAAAACCGTTCCAGGTAAACTCTGCTTGAGTCATATTGTTTATAATTGTAATACGTGAACCCTTTATATTTATATAGAATAACATTTTCCCAGTTAGGGGTAAAAGCACTGTCTATCTCCCGTATTGAACTATCGAGGTTATGTATTCCCTGTAATTTTTGCCCAAGGGCGTAATTGAGATGATCGGCAGCAACATATTCAACGTTATTCACTACTCCCCCGGCTCCTATTTTAATAGCCATTTTTTCGGCATAAATGCAGGAATCCCAGTTGTTATTAACCAGGAAATAATGCCCATAAAGGAACCACACCCTTGCATGATAAGGATGTAAACTTACCTGTTGTTTTAGAATAGCTTTGCCTTCATCCATCAGTATCTTTCGGGCCGTTGGGTCAGTGATTTTGTTGGCACTGTCAACTAAAATTGCTCCTCTGTACCAGTCATCGACTATTTTGGGCTTATAAATCTCGAACCAGATAAAAAACAAAATACCGGCTCCAAGCAGAGGTATTCCAAAAAGAATAATTTTCTTTATAAGAGGGGGATTATACGCGTTTTTCGCTTCCACTTGCATTTCCTGGATTCCCGTTTGTTTTTGTTTGTACTTTTCTTTCATAAATCTAAATAATTTTCAAAGCATTAATAAATAAAACCCTTTAGGGATTCACATTCCGTATTATTAATCACTTTTAACCTTCATGAACTTTACGCTAATTTAACAGCATTTATTTCCTGCAAATACCGGCTAAAATCGTTTCTGTTCTTTTCGCCTTAGCGGGAAATAACCCCTAAAGAGTATATGTTTTTACTTCGAAATATGGGCTTACTTGACCTAACAGGTCCATGCCCGCATCGAAAGCTGTTTCTATGCCGAGTTATCACACAAATATATAAAGAAAAATACTTCTGAAAGGGGAAAAAATCAGGACTGGAACCTGCCCGAATAATTTTCAGTTCTGAATTATCGATATGTTGTATCGGGAAATCAAAACATGTGCGGGATGTGGGTAATTAATTTGCTCTGCATCTGATCCCAAAGTAGCTATAAGGCTTTCAAATTTCATTTCATTTTCGGGCCCTGTGCTGCATATAAAGGCTCAGGCAATTTTAAAACACAAAATCCCCCCTACAAGCAATCCCCAAAAACAAATGACCTCCTGCTGTTTATTTACAGTAATAATCCTTGAATGTTTTTAGTTCCATATGTCCCAGGCTCAGTCCTTTGATAATATCGTTGCAAATACGGTCGGTGTGGCCCAGCTTAATGTTAAGCGTTATACGCTGGTAATAAGGCATATAGTCATCGGGTTTCAGGTTGGTCATTAGGGTATAATCGGCAATGGCCCCTTCGAGGTCACCTGTTTTTTGCTTTACAATGGCCCGGTTCGAATAGGCCCCTAACAGGTCCGGCTTCAGGCGGATGGCCTCCGTGAAATCCTTAATTGCGCCCTCATTATCATTGAGCCTTTCTTTAATCGATCCGCGGTTTATAAACACATTTACATTTAAGGGGTCGATACGGTAAGCCATATCCAGATCAGCAATCGCTTCGTCATATTTTCCCATACTGGTATAGGCCACCGCACGGTTTAAATACGGGTCAGGTAGTTGCGGACCGAATCGTATGGCTCGCGTATTATAATACACCGCACTGTCGAACAGATTCATTTTATAATAATAACGACCCATGCTCAGGTTATACTTCGGGTCTGAAGGACTCTTCTGCAGGGCGATTCGGAAATCGGCATAGGCCTCCGGCATCCTGTTAAGCATTTCGTAGCAGATACCCCTGCTGTGATTTGCTTCGGTGTAACCGGGCATAAGCGCCAGCGCTTTGTTGAAATCCTGCAAGGCTTCTTCGTTGCGCCCCAGTTCGCGAAGTACAATACCCCGGTTCTTAAACGAGGGGTAATACCTCGGGTATGCCTCAACTGCCTTTGTATAAAAGGCAAGGGCATCCTGCTTGCGGTTCATGCTGTTCATCACCTGCCCTAAATTATGCCAGGCGATATGCGATTTCGGGTCGTTTTTAGCAGCATATTCCCAAAGAGTCTGGCTGTTGCGCCAAACTTTGGTCTGCTTGTTGGTTCCAAAGCAAAGAACCAATGAATAAAAAAGGAATCCCGCAATGAGTATTATTTTGTACCCTGGTTTATGTTCCACTATCCACCAGCCTCCTGCAGCCAGGAGAAAGAAAAATCCGACGGAAGACACGTAGGTGTATCGTTCGGCCATTATCATATCGCCAACCGGGAAAAATTGCAATAACAGGGCTATATTCAACACGAAAAACCCCATCCCAAAGACAAAGTTTTTTTCTTTTTTCAGGAATGAATATATAAGCAGACCGGCCAATGCAAAGGCAGGAATTAAATAGAGCCAGTAAGCGGCCGGGAAATCTGCAACACTGTAACCCGGGTAATGATGTACAGGGCTCAGGTTTACAGGAATAAGCAGCATGAGCAGGTAATTTACAAAACCAAAGCTGGCAATTACCAGCCGGACCAGGAAAGGGTATTGGCGGATCTCGAGGATTGCCGCAGCCGCCTGCTGTGCTTCAATGGCCATGTAACCAAATATAACCGCAACCACCAGAAAAGGAATTTTCTCAAGTATAACCTTAATTGATGTAAGTTTCCTAGCCATCAGGTAGTCGATAAGGAACAGGGTTACGGCAAGCGAAACAGCCTGGCCTTTCGAAAAACAGGATAAGATAAACAGTACGAATGAAAGAACCAGGTAAATCCAGTGTTGCTTTTTGCAGTAAAGGATATAGGATAAAAGGGAAAAGAAAAAGAAGGCTGCATACAGTACATCTTTCCGTTCCGCTACCCATGTCACCGACTCCACATGCATTCCATTAATCCCGAACATAAGTGAAACAGCCAGCGCAATCCACCCGTTGTTAAACAAAAGCTTTATAACAAAGAAAATTGTTATGGTAACCATTAGATGCAAAAGGAGGTTAACCAGGTGAAACCAGAAGGGTTCGAACCCACGGTATGTAGTTAGTTGTTTCTCTTTCCGGAGCGATTCACCCGTGGAACGAACCAGGGAACTCTGGCTTATTTTTTGGTCTATTGCAAGCGAAAGCATGGTGAGCGGATGATAATTCCCCATATAATATTTTCCGTCACCGGCAAAAAGTGATTTGATAGTTTTTGCTGAAACATCATGGATATATGGATTTTCAGTAATATAATTCTCATCATCCCAGTTAGTAAAAGAGTTTCGCAGGGAAGGGAAATAGGGGATAAACGTCACAAGTGCAATAATGATAAGCCCGATCCGTATGAAATACGGCGACGGGGAGGTTGAAAGTATATTCACTTTCTCTTTCTTTTTGGGTGATGACGTTTGTTTTACCTGTGGTTTTCTTTGCTTATCTTTCATTGTAATCAGAAGTTAACAGAATTATCCGGTATGATAAATTCAAAATTATATGTAAGAAATAGATTATTTTTAGCATTGGTAGTTATAATCCTGGCCCTATTTGCATTTAATGCTTTTGGAGTCAATACCATTTTCAGGATTTTATCGAAAAAATTAAAGGATATGTAAAAATATAAAGAAAAACATATCATTTGACCTTTTATTTCTTCTGCGGGTTTATGACCTTGAATTTTTATGAATCAGAAAAGGCATTGCTAAGTTTTCTGTCCTTAAATCTGTTTTTATTAACGAACATCCAATAATGATTATTCGCTCTTTTTTTATTTTCAAAGGAGTTCAGCTTCTATGTGTGGTTCTGAGTTATTTAATTACTACTGATATCCGGATTGCGGGAATAAAATTCCTCATATCAACTCACCCCCTGCCTTCGGCATCCCCCTCTCAAACAATAAAAAATTCCGGTTTCCTTCTCCTCTCAGGAGAAGGTATCCGCCTCTGGAGGACGGATTAGGTGAAGAGAGGAGGACCGAGGGGGGGGTGTTTTTTCTTATGAATCAGAAAGACATTACTAGGAGATCAGTTTCTAACTGTTTATTATTAGCTCTTATCTTTAAATTTGAGGTTTTTTCTGGCACAATAATGCAATGAAAATTAAAAACATTAAACACAGAACGCAAAATGTTAAAGTATAGAAAGCTTCCTTACTTATTCATTCCAAATTTAATGTTCTGTGTTTTTCATTTTTTTCCGGCTTGTACAGTTTAGGTATTCAATTACTCCCGATATCCGGATTGATGGAATAAAATTCCTCAAATCAACTCACCCCCTGCCTTAGGCATCCCCCTCTCTTCTGTGAAGAGAGGGGGACCGAGGGGGTGAGTTTTTTCTCATGAATCAGAATAGGCATTGCTAAGTTCTCTGTCCTTAAATCTGTTTTTATTAACGAACATCCAATAATGATTATTCGCTCCTTTTTTATTTTCAAAGGAGTTCAGCTTCTATGTGTGATTCTGAGTTATTTAATTACTCCTGATATCCGGATTGCGGGAATAAAATTCCTCATATCAACTCACCCTCTGCCTTAGGCATCCCCCTCTCAAACAATAAAAAATTCCGGTTTCCTTCTCCTCTCAGGAGAAGGTGTCCGCCTCTGGTGGACGGATGAGGTGAAGAGAGGGGGGCCGAGGGGATGAGTTTTTTGCAAAACTTCGTAAATTGCAAGTCAATCTACCTGGTTCTAAAACAGTATTATTCATAATAAAGAATAAAGCAGAACCGCAATTCACCAGTAATTTTACAATTAAGGGATTGGGCGGGGTCTTACCGGGAATTTAATTATTAACTTGCTTTATCGTTTAGCAGTGAAAATAAAATATACTTTTACATCATGATAGCAATTGACAACACTTTAATATCCGACGAACTTGGAACAATCTGTTTCGCTTGCAACCTCGATGCCTGTAAAGGGGCCTGTTGTGTTGATGGTGATGCAGGAGCTCCGCTCGACGAAGAGGAAATAAGTATACTTGAAGATTATTTCGATGAAATAAAACCTTACATGACGCAGGAAGGCATTATGCAGGTAGAATTGGCCGGGGTTTTCGATTACGATATGTTCGGGCATTATGTTACTCCTCTGGTAAACGGTTGCGAATGTGCTTTCGTTTACCACGAGAACGGAATAGCTTTCTGCGCTATCGAAAAAGCCTGCAACGAAGGTAAAATTCCATTCCTGAAACCGGTTTCATGCCATTTGTACCCGGTGCGTATAAGCAATTACAACAATTTTGATGCTGTAAACTACCACGAATGGCATATCTGCAAACCGGCATTGCTCAACGGTAAAAAAAATGATATCCCATTGTACATCTTTTTGAAAAACTCACTTACCCGCAAATACGGGGAAGTATGGTACAAGGAACTTTGCGAATCACTCGATAATAAATAAAATCTGCAGGTTTAATATCCTCTTCAGCTAACATATAAAAGAAAAAGCCGGATTTCTCCGGCTTTTTTTATGGTTTGAAGACGCGTTATTTAATTATCACAATCTTATGTACAAGGTTGATATCTTTGTTCCTTAAAGCAACCATATAAACACCTGCCGGAACCGAGCCTAGATCAACCGCCTTTATAAAGGTTCCGTCGACCGATACATTTTGCTGTTTCCATTGCAGGGCTCCGAGGTTGTTATAGATTTCGATGTTCAGTACGACCGGTTTGCCGGATACAACTTTTATATTGAATTGTCCGCCTGTCGGATTCGGGTATACATCGAAAGAATGACTTACCTCCAGATCCGGTGTTGCTACTATAGCTGTAACTATAATGGCATTCGATACCGGTGAACTGCAGCCGCTTAATGTTACAACAGCGGTATAAGTTCCCAAGTAAACAGGCCTGAATTTTTTGCCTGTAGCACCTGCAATGGCTACTCCGTTCCTGTACCATTGGTTTCCTGTTGGAGCACTGCTGTAAAGTGTGTCGCCTACCTTGGTAATAACCGCTGCTGCCGGAATAGGATTCACAGTTACTGAAAAATTAGGCGAACTGGCGCCGTTTCCGCAATTATTAACACCGTTTACACTAAATACTCCCGAAGCTGCTGTTGTACCAAAAGCAACTGTTATTATCCGGGTGTTTGCTCCTGCTGTTATTGTAACTCCTGCAGGAACTGTCCAATTGTAAGTAGTTGCATTGGTAATTGCAGGAACCGAATACACGATGCCTGTAGCTCCTGAACAAACCGAAGCTGCCCCGGTAATTGTTCCTGCTGCTGCAGGTTTTGGAGCTACAACAACTGCAAAGCTCGTTGGCTGAACTCCGCTGCATCCCAATGAATTGGAATAGTTTACACTAACCGACTGGCTTCCGCTGGTATTCCAGGTAACAGTAATAGTCTTTGTGCCTGCCCCGGCTGTGATTGTTCCACCTGCTGAAACAGTCCATACATAGTTGTTATTACCAGCCTGGGTTGTATAGGTAACCCCTGTAGTTCCCTGGCAAACAGTATCCTCACCAAAAATAACGGGAACAGGAACTGTAAGAACTGTAACGTTCCGGTAGGTTGGATTTACAGCGCTGCATCCAAGCGCATTCGAATAATTAACAGCAATGTAACGTGCTCCCGCTGTTGCCCAATTAACAGTTACCTGGTTAGTATTCAAACCCGAAGTAATAACACCATCGTAGGAGATTGTCCAAACATAGTTGGAAAATCCTGCTTCAGTTGTATACACTACACCTGTTGAGCCGGCACAAAGAGAATTTGGCCCTGAGAGTGTTGGAGTAGGAGTTGTATTAACAGTTACTGTATAACTTGCAGGAGTAACAGCATTGCAACCTGCAGGGATTGTGTAATTTACACCCACAGTCTGGGCTCCGGCAGTATTCCATGTTACTGTTATAGCATTGGTTCCGGCACCGGCTGTAATTGTTCCACCGCCTGAAACGGTCCATGTATAAGCTGAATTTCCAGCCTGGGTAGTATATACGTTGGTAGTAAATCCAAGGCATGCATTTGAAGGACCTGAAATAGTAGGAACAGGACGGTCAACAACCGAAATGTTGAAAACAACAGGGGCTGCTGCAGTACATCCGGATCCGTTGGT
The DNA here is from genome assembly GCA_963677975.1 of Bacteroidales bacterium. Lineage (GTDB taxonomy): Bacteria > Bacteroidota > Bacteroidia > Bacteroidales > UBA4417 > UBA4417. The sequence continues at coordinate 136,824 of OY782677.1, forward strand.
ATAGTTCAGGCCTATGGTCTGAGGTCCGAGCGTGTTCCATGAAACCGTAATTGTATTTGTTCCGGCTCCTGCTGTAATAGTTCCGCCTGCTGAAATTGCCCAGCTATACCCGGTCATACCTGCCTGTGTCGAATAAATTACTCCTGTGGAGCCAATACATGACTGGAGTGGACCCGAAACAAGCGAAGGTACCGGCGAAGGATTTACCGTAACAGCTTTTGTTGCTACCGGGCCATCGCCGCATGATCCTGCACCATAAACGGTTACATTTCCAGAAACTGCAGCTGCGCCAAAATTAACAGTAATTGAATTGGTTCCGCTTCCGCTAGCGATGGTTGCACCGGTTGGTAGTGTCCAGAAATATGTGCTGGCATTAGCTATTGCAGGAACCGAAAAAGCAACAGCAGTCGCTCCCTGGCATACAGTGGCCAAACCTGTGATTGTTCCTGGTGCGACAGGAGCTGAACAGCCCGTTGTAAAGGTAATATCGTTCCCATACGATGCTCCACCTGAATTGGTACCAACAATGCGGTAATGATAGAGTGTGTTATTGGTAAGACCGGTAATAATTGCCGTTACGGGAGTGGTTACATTTCCGGTAACTGTTAAAGGATTACCATTTATTGTATTTCCATAACTGGTCGTTAAACCATACTCAAAAGTTGCGGTTGCCGTTTGGTTATTGGCATTAACCGTTCCCCTCAGGGTTGCTCCGTTAGTGGTAACATTATTTGCAAAATTTGTTACAACAATAGTCGGGGATGCCGTGGTGGTGAAGGTCATATCGGCACCGTAAAATTTAAATAAGCCAACTGAACCAACAGCCCTGTAATGGTAAGTGGTAGTTGCAGAAAGCCCTGAAAGGTTGCTGAGAACACCCGTTACTGTTGATCCGGTTACACTTGCCGGTGTGCCAGGAGCTGTAAGCCCGTAAGCAGTTGTGGTACCATATTCGAATGAAACTGCTACATTGTTTCCGCTTGCATTAACAGTACCGTTTACTGTAGCTGAATTGTAGGTAACTGATGTAGCTGCAGTGGTAATAATTGTAGGTAGTGTAAAATTAGGTGCTACCTGGGCTTCGATACCGAATCGGAAATTCCACGTGTTATCCAGGGCTACGATTGCTCCCCCAGTAATAGCCGATTCATAGTATGTGTTAGCACGCTGGGGAGTTTCATTTATTGTACCCATGGGATACCATTGGGCAGTTCCGGCTGTTTGGGCTATTCCTACATAAAATTCCTCATCAGTAAATACAGGAGGAGTCGGGAAAGTAAAGTTTACATTCGTTCCCAGGTCAGCTGCTTGAATCACATAGTTAGCTGATTGTGCAACAATGGTTCCTGCACTGTTGAGAACAATGGCATAAGTAGTGTTCCCAGTGTTTCCCACTGAATTGGCAATAACCAGATTTGACCCGGTAACCTTGCCTTGTCCGTTCATTTTAAATTTTGCAAGAAATGTTCCAGTTCCAGGATAGGTATATCCAAACCCACCTGGACTTGCATTTGAATAGCAGTATGAATAAAGATTCCCGTTAACATTACCGGTAATAGTCATTGCATTATTTGCCAACCAGTTTTCTCCGGCAACAGTTGAAGCTGTAGCCGTAATTTTAACATCCTCCTGCAAGTTTGGATTCCAGCCCGTGAAATTGACAAGTGTTGCTGAATTTGCAGCCAGTGCGGTAACCGTTTTTGTTGAAGTATACCTTGTGATTGTATTAGTAGCATCTTTCACTGTTACAGTTACATCAAAGGTTGCAGACGTTCCTGACACATTAACAACTCTTACATCGATAGGGCTTGGTGTTCCATAGGGTACAGGAGTTCTTTCCTGTGTATAAATATTGGTAACCTGCACTATATCAGTATAAAAGTTATTTCCAAATATTGTTGCAGGCCTGAAGTTTGATGAGGTCAATGCGGTAGGCATTGCAACATTGCTCCGGTTACCATAAAGTTTATTCGGTGTATTCAGATATTCGCAATAAGCGGTGGGATTTGTTGTTCCAACAGTTCCCGAAGGATTCGAAAATTCCCAAGCTACGTATACTGCACCGCCTGTATAAGTAAATGCAGAACCTCCTGTAAAAGGCACCTCATAAGAACCCACAGCAATGGGAACCGTCCAGTTTGAAATAACTGCAGCTGTTGTAAACCCGGTTACATCCCAGTTTGCACCTAGAGTATATGTATTATCAGTGGTGTTTTTAAGATAAACAGAGAATGTTCCTGTTTGAGTTCCCACTCCGGCAGTTGCGATCAGGAATCCAATAGAATTAACCTGCTGTCCGACCGGGAAACCACTGGCCGCCATTTCAGCAGCGGTAATAAGATATTCAGTTCGTTGATAGCGCGAAGCCCCTCCCGGACAACGGGTGTTTGCAGATGTACCTCCTGTACTGGGCAAAACCCAGAGTGAAATTGCATCTGTTTGCAACGGATTGAGACTTGTAAACAATGGGCCTGATTCTGCTCCGTCGTCACTGTGAGGAATGGCGAAGTATTGCCTTGTTTGGGCCATGCCGAATATGCCTGCTATAACAACCAGCATTGTGAGTAATAGTTTTCTCATAGATTAAAGTTTAAAGGATGAATAGTTGTGTTTGGACTGGTTCAAATATAGTTATAAAAAGGTTTTGTAAAAAATATATTAAAAAAAAAGAGGTCATCCGCAATAGACGGACAACCTCTTTTTGATATTGCAGAGTTATGCTACTGCATTATTGAGATTATTTCATAATCACAACTTTACGCACCATGTTGATCTCTTTATTGCGAAGAGCCACCATGTAAACACCTGCTGGAACTGATCCAAGGTCAACAGGTGTGATGTAAGTACCATCAATCTGTACTTTTTCCTGTTTCCATTGTAATGAACCAACATTGTTATAGATCTCGATACTAAGTTCTATCGGTTTGCCTGATACAACCTTAATATTGAACTGGCCATGACTTGGGTTTGGATACACTTCGAATGAATGACTAACTTCCAGATCCAGAGTTGCAACAATCTTCGTTACAACGATAGTATTTGATGGAAGCGAGCTGCATCCGTTAAGTGTTACCACAACTGTATAGCTGCCTAAGTATACTGGTTTGTATTTCTTGCCTGTTGCACCTGGTATAGCTACTCCATTCAGATACCATTGATTTCCTGTTGCAGCACTGCTGATCAGAGTATCGCCAACCGGAACCTGTGTGATTACAGGGGTAGCTGGTATTGGATTAACAGTTACGTTGAAATTAGGTGAACTTGCACCGTTTCCGCATGTGTTAACTCCATTAACCTTAATGATTCCTGAAGCAGCTGAGGCTGAGAAATTAACCGTAATAGAGTTGGTCGTTGCACCCAAAGCAATAGTAGCTCCAGCTGGTACCGTCCAAGCGTATGTAGTTGCGTTGGCAACTACTGGTACAGTATAAATAACTCCCTGTGATCCTGAACATACATTGGCTGGACCAGTAATGGCAGCAGCTGCAGCTGGTAATGGAGCAACAGTTACGTTGTAAACAGTTGGCTGAGCACCTGGACATCCTAAGCTGTTTGTGTAATTAACACTTACTGTCTGGTTGCCACCTGCGTTCCATGTAACTTTAATAGAAGCGGTTCCTGCACCGGCGGTGATTGTTCCACCTGCTGAAACATTCCATACATAGTTAGCATTCCCAGCTTGTGTTGTGTAAACAACATCGGTTGCTCCCTGGCAAACGGCTGTTTCGCCGAAGATCATAGGAACAGGTACGAGAAGTACATCCACATATTTGTAGGTAGGTGTTAATGCACTGCATCCTGATGGATTAGTGTAATTAGCAGTAATATAACGTGAACCTGAAGTAGCCCATGTTACAGTTACCTGGTTTGTATTCAGACCAGAAGTAATAACACCATCATAAGAGATAGTCCACTGATAATTCGTGAATCCGGCTTCGGTAGTATAAACAACTCCTGTAGCACCTGCACAAACACTGGCAGGACCAGTAATGGTTGGTGCCGGGCCTGAGTTAACAGTTACATTGTAAACAGCTGGGGTTAATGCAGTACATGAACTTGCGTTGGTATAGTTCACACTTACTGTGCGAGCACCTGCGGTAGTCCAGGTTACTGTTATTGAACTTGTACCAGCACCGGCGGTAATTGTACCTCCAGCTGAAACTGTCCAGGTATAAGCTGTCATACCGGTTTGTGTTGTATAAACATTTCCGGTTGAACCAACACATGCTGTAGCAGGGCCGGTAATGGTCGGTGCAGGCATTGCGTTAGCTGTTACATTAAATACAGTTGCTGTTGTTGCGGTACATCCATTTGCATTGGCGTAATTTACACTTACAGTTTGTGCTCCTGCAGTATTCCAGGTTACTGTAATTGCATTTGTTCCGCCACCAGCTGTGATAGTACCACCTGCTGAAAGTACCCATGTATAACCAGTCATTCCGGCCTCTGTAGTATAAACATTTCCTGTCGAAACAGCACAAACAGTTGCTGGACCGGTAATAGTTGGTACTGGGCGAGGATTAACAGTGATAGTTCCGGTTGCAGTTGCCTGTACACAGGTTCCTGTTGTCGTAACTGTATAGTTGAACGTACCGGTAACTGTTGGGGTTCCACTTATTGTGAAGACACCTGCAGCATAAGTACCCGTTACACCTGCTGGTAAGCCGGTAACACCTGCACCAGTACCGCCGCCACCTACTGAGTAAGTGATATTGGTTATAGCAGTGTTTATACAGCGAATTTGAACGTTAGTTCCGGCAGCTGAAGTGAGAGTTATGGTTGCATTCGGATTAACAGTGATTGTCCCTGTTGCTGTAGCCTGTACACAGGTACCTGTTGTGGTTACTGTATAAGGGAATGTTCCGGTTACTGTCGGGGTTCCACTGATTGTGAAGACACCTGCAGCAAAAGCACCAGTTACACCTGCCGGTAAGCCTGTAACACCTGCACCGGTACCGCCGCCACCTATTGCATAAGTGATGTTAGTAATAGCTGTGTTAACACATTTTGATTGAGCGTCAGTTCCTGCTGCTGATGTAAGTGAAATGGTTGCATTAGGATTAACCGTTATAGTTCCGGTTGCTGTAGCCTGTACACAGGTACCTGTAGTTGTAACAGTATAGTTAAATGTTCCTGATACAGTTGGGGTTCCACTGATTGTGAATACTCCTGAAGCAAAAACTCCTGTTACTCCGGTAGGTAAACCTGCTACTGTTGCACCTGTTCCACCGCCTCCAATTGAATAAGCGATAGTGGTGATTGCAGTATTGATACACAGTGATTGAACATTGGTACCGGCAGCTGAAGTAAGCGTGATTGTTGCATTCGGATTAACCGTAATGGTTCCGGTAGCAGTTGCCTGAACACATGGACCAGTTGTGGTTACTGTGTAGTTAAATGTTCCTGCTACTGATGGGGTTCCGCTAATCGTGAATACTCCTGATGCAAATGCACCTGTAACACCTGAAGGTAAACCAGTAACTGTTGCACCCGTTCCGCTACCACCTACTGCATAGGTAATGTTGGTAATTGCTGTGTTAACACACAACGTCTGGGCGATAGTTCCTGCTGCTGAAGTAAGTGTAATAGTCGAATTCGGACTAATAGTAATTGTTCCGCTAGCTGAAGCCTGAGCACAGGTTCCTGAAGTGATTATCGTATAGCTGAACACACCACTTACTGTAGGTGTACCACTAATGGTGAATACTCCTGCTGAATAGTTACCAGTAACGCCAGTCGGCAATCCTGTAACACCAGCACCTGTTCCGCCGCCACCTACTGCATAAGTAATTGTGGCAATCGGGGTATTGATACATACAGTTTGAGCATTGGTTCCTGCTGCTGAAGTAAGTGTAAGTGTCTGGTTAGGATTAACCGTAATAGTTCCGCCTAACGAAGCCTGAATACAAGGACCAGTTGTTGTAACGGTATAGTTGAATGTGCCAGCTACACTCGGGGCTCCTGAAATAGTGAATACTCCTGAAGCAAATACTCCTGATACGCCAGCCGGCAATCCTGTAGCTACAGCACCTGTTGCACTACCACCTACTGAGTAAGTAATATTGGCAATATTGGTATTGACACAGAGTGTTTGAGCCGTAGTACCTGCAGCTGAAGTCAAAGTAACCGTTGCATTTGAATTAACAGTTATGGTTCCGGTTGCTGTAGCCTGTAAACAGGTACCTGTAGTTGTAACTGTATAGTTGAATGTACCAGCTACGGTTGGGGTTCCACTGATTGTGAATACTCCTGAAGCAAAAACACCTGTTACACCGGTTGGTAAACCTGTTACTGTTGCACCTGTTCCGCCGCCACCTACTGCATAAGTAATGTTGGTAATTGCGTTATTGATACAAAGGGTCTGCAGGTTGGTTCCAGTTGCTGATGTAAGGGCAATGGTTGCATTCGGATTAACCGTAATAGTTCCGGTTGCTGTTGCCTGTACACATGGGCCTGTTGTTGTAACTGTATAGTTAAATGTTCCTGCTACTGATGGCGTTCCACTGATTGTGAATACTCCTGAAGCATAAACACCTGTTACTCCTGTTGGTAAACCTGTTACTGTTGCACCTGTTGCGCTTCCACCTACTGAATAAGTAATGCTGGTGATTGTGTTATTGATACAAAGCGTCTGAAGGTTGGTTCCGGCTGCTGAGGTTAGTGTGATTGTCGAATTCGGGGTAACTGTGATAGTTCCCGTAGCTGTTGCCTGTACACATGGGCCCGTTGTGGTCACTGTATAGTTAAACGTTCCTGCTACTGATGGGGTTCCACTGATTGTGAATACTCCTGATACATAAACACCTGTTACACCTGTTGGTAAACCTGTTACCGTTGCACCTGTTCCGCTGCCACCTACTGAATAAGTAATGTTGGTGATTGCGTTATTGATACAAAGCGTCTGAAGGTTTGTTCCGGCTGCTGAGGTCAGAGCAATAGTCGAGTTCGCTATAACTGTGATTGTTCCAGTTGCTGTTGCCTGTACACATGGGCCGGTTGTTGTAACTGTATAGTTAAAGGTTCCTGCTACTGATGGCGTTCCACTGATTGTGAATACTCCTGAAGCAAAAGCACCTGTTACTCCGGTTGGTAAACCTGTTACCGTTGCACCCGTTGCGCTGCCACCTACTGAATAAGTAATATTGGTGATTGCGTTATTGATACAAAGGGTCTGGGCGTTGGTTCCTGTTACTGAAGTCAGAGTGATTGTCGAATTCGCGGTAACTGTGATAGTTCCAGTTGCCGTTGCCTGAGCACATGGGCCGGTTGTTGTAATTGTATAGTTAAACGTTCCAGCTACTGATGGGGTTCCACTGATTGTGAATACTCCTGAGACATAAACACCAGTTACACCTGTGGGTAAACCTGTTACCGTTGCACCTGTCCCGCTGCCACCTACTGAATAAGTAATGTTGGTGATTGCGTTATTTATACAAAGGGTCTGAAGGTTGGTTCCAACTGCTGAGGTCAGAGTGATTGTCGAATTCGGGGTAACTGTGATAGTTCCAGTTGCTGTTGCCTGTACACATGGGCCTGTTGTTGTAACTGTATAGTTAAATGTTCCTGCTACTGATGGCGTTCCACTGATTGTGAATACTCCTGAAGCATAAACACCTGTTACTCCTGTTGGCAAACCTGTTACTGTTGCACCTGTTGCGCTTCCACCTACTGAATAAGTAATGCTGGTGATTGCGTTATTGATACAAAGCGTCTGAAGGTTGGTTCCGGCTGCTGAGGTTAGTGTGATTGTCGAATTCGGGGTAACTGTGATAGTTCCCGTAGCTGTTGCCTGTACACATGGGCCCGTTGTGGTCACTGTATAGTTAAACGTTCCTGCTACTGATGGGGTTCCACTGATTGTGAATACTCCTGATACATAAACACCTGTTACACCTGTTGGTAAACCTGTTACCGTTGCACCTGTTGCGCTGCCACCTACTGAATACGTAATGTTGGTGATTGCGTTATTGATACAAAGCGTCTGAAGGTTGGTTCCGGCTGCTGAGGTCAGAGCAATAGTCGAGTTCGCTATAACTGTGATTGTTCCAGTTGCTGTTGCCTGTACACATGGGCCGGTTGTTGTAACTGTATAGTTAAAGGTTCCTGCTACTGATGGCGTTCCACTGATTGTGAATACTCCTGAAGCAAAAGCACCTGTTACTCCGGTTGGTAAACCTGTTACCGTTGCACCCGTTGCGCTGCCACCTACTGAATAAGTAATATTGGTGATTGCGTTATTGATACAAAGGGTCTGGGCGTTGGTTCCTGTAACTGAGGTCAGAGTGATTGTCGAATTCGGGGTAACTGTGATAGTTCCCGTTGCTGTTGCCTGCAAACATGGGCCGGTTGTTGTAACAGTATAGGTAAATGTCCCTGCAACTGATGGGGTTCCACTGATTGTGAATACTCCTGAAGCAAAAGCACCTGTTACACCTGTTGGTAAACCTGTTACCGTTGCACCTGTTCCGCTGCCACCTACTGAATAAGTAATATTGGTGATTGCGTTATTGATACAAAGGGTCTGCAGGTTGGTTCCGGCTGTTGAGGTTAGTGTGATTGTCGAATTCGGGGTAACTGTGATAGTACCCGTAGCTGTTGCCTGCACACATGGGCCGGTTGTTGTAACTGTATAGTTAAAGGTTCCTGCTACTGATGGGGTTCCACTGATTGTGAATACTCCTGAGACATAAACTCCAGTTACACCTGTGGGTAAACCTGTTACCGTTGCACCTGTTGCGCTGCCACCTACTGAATAAGTAATGCTGGTGATTGCGTTATTGATACATAGGGTCTGAAGGTTGGTTCCAGCTGCTGAGGTCAGAGCAATAGTCGAGTTCGCTATAACTGTGATTGTTCCAGTTGCTGTTGCCTGTACACATGGGCCGGTTGTTGTAACTGTATAGTTAAAGGTTCCTGCTATTGATGGCGTTCCACTGATTGTGAATACTCCTGAAGCAAAAGCACCTGTTACTCCGGTTGGTAAACCTGTTACCGTTGCACCTGTTCCGCTGCCACCTACTGAATAAGTAATATTGGTGATTGCGTTATTGATACAAAGGGTCTGAAGGTTGGTTCCAGCTGCTGAGGTTAGTGTGATTGTCGAATTCGGGGTAACTGTGATAGTACCCGAAGCAGTTGCCTGCACACATGGGCCGGTTGTGGTAACTGTATAGTTAAATGTTCCTGCTACTGATGGGGTTCCACTGATTGTGAATACTCCTGAGACATAAACTCCAGTTACACCTGTGGGTAAACCTGTTACCGTTGCACCTGTTGCGCTGCCACCTACTGAATACGTAATGCTGGTGATTGCGTTATTGATACATAGGGTCTGAAGGTTGGTTCCGGCTGCTGAGGTCAGAGCAATAGTCGAGTTCGCTATAACTGTGATTGTTCCAGTTGCTGTTGCCTGTACACATGGACCGGTTGTGGTAACTGTATAGTTAAATGTTCCTGCTACTGATGGCGTTCCACTGATTGTGAATACTCCTGAAGCAAAAGCACCTGTTACTCCGGTTGGTAAACCTGTTACCGTTGCACCTGTTCCGCTGCCACCTACTGAATAAGTAATGTTGGTGATTGCGTTATTGATACAAAGGGTCTGCAGGTTGGTTCCGGCTGCTGAGGTTAGTGTGATTGTCGAATTCGGGGTAACTGTGATAGTACCCGTAGCTGTTGCCTGCACACATGGGCCGGTTGTGGTAACAGTATAGTTAAATGTCCCTGCTACTGATGGGGTTCCACTGATTGTGAATACTCCTGATACATAAACACCTGTTACACCTGTGGGTAAACCTGTTACCGTTGCACCTGTTGCGCTGCCACCTACTGAATAAGTAATGCTGGTGATTGCGTTATTGATACATAGGGTCTGAAGGTTGGTTCCTGCAGCTGAGGTCAGAGCAATAGTCGAGTTCGCTATAACTGTGATAGTACCAGTTGCTGTTGCCTGCAAGCATGGGCCTGTTGTTGTAACTGTATAGTTAAAGGTTCCTGCTACTGATGGGGTTCCACTGATTGTGAATACTCCTGAAGCAAAAGCACCTGTTACTCCTGTTGGTAAACCTGTTACCGTTGCACCTGTTCCGCTGCCACCTACTGAATAAGTAATGTTGGTGATTGCGTTATTGATACAAAGGGTCTGAAGGTTGGTTCCTGCAGCTGAGGTCAGAGCAATAGTCGAGTTCGCTATAACTGTAATAGTTCCCGTTGCTGTTGCCTGCACACATGGACCGGTTGTGGTAACTGTATAGTTAAATGTTCCTGCTACTGATGGGGTTCCACTGATTGTGAATACTCCTGAAGCAAAAGCACCTGTTACTCCGGTTGGTAATCCTGTTACCGTTGCACCTGTTGCGCTGCCACCTACTGAATAAGTAATGTTGGTGATTGCGTTATTGATGCAAAGGGTCTGCAGGTTGGTTCCGGCAGCTGAGGTCATGGCAATTGTTGAATTCGGGGTAACCGTTATAGATCCGGTGGCTGTTGTTTGTGTGCAGATTCCGGTAGTTGTAACGGTATAATTATAGGTACCGGCTACGCTTGGTGTTCCACTAATAGTGAAAACGCCTGCTGCATAAGAACCGGTTACACCAGTTGGTAATCCGGTAACTCCTGCGCCTACTCCGCCTCCACCGATTGCATACGTAATATTCGTAATCGGGGTACTGATACAAACAGTCTGAGCATTGGTACCTGCAGGTGAACTTAGAGCAATCGTTGCATTCGGATTAACTGTTACAGGGAAAGTAGAAATTGCACCGGAAGGACATGGGGCATTATTGATACCCTGAACAGTAACATTACCTGAAGTTGAACTGCCCGAATAATTAACTGTTATAGAGTTGGAATTAGCACCTGAAGCTATAGTAGCACCAGGAGGTAATGTCCACGCATATCCTACTGCATTTGTAATAGCTCCAACAGAGTAAACTACTCCAGTTGTACCTTGACAAAGAATTGATGTACCTGAAATAGGGCCAGCAGCAGCAACTGCGTATGATCCGGTTACACTGTTATCCGTAAAAGTATAAGGAGTCAGTGGGTTTCCTATATCATTCCATATACCGCTTAATGGCAGTGCATCCGGAGCTGTACGTATATGAATATTGGTAGTACCGCCATTATAGATATATACAAGTTCGAGGATTACTTCATCGGCAAAATCTACACCAACTGAAGTTGGAGCATAGACGTCAATGGACTGTGTTGTACCGGGTACAAAATCCCAATTCACTACAGGTGACCATCCGGACTTCACGTTTTGATAATACGGAAGAGCTGATAATGTTGGGTCTTTCAGAACACTTCGATCAAAGTCGAGGTAAAACGACATATTAAGTACAGCTGTACCCGTTATTTTGACCGGAACGATTACAACATCACCCACACACAGCCCGGTGAGATTGGGCTGTAATGTGGCTGATGATTGAGCATTCGCTAAGATACTGCCGATGCTGAGTAACAGGACCAGCAATATTTTTCCGAAGGTTGAATATTGGTTTCTCATTGTATCTTGTTTTTTTAAGTTCGTATTGTAAGGTTACAGATATATGAAATCTTTCGGATTAATTTGATGGATATGATCCGTTAACATCACCAGAAACAATTCCCTTGAAGTTCTGAGTTACATTAGCATTGTTCACAACTATGGTTGGATTTTCAAACAACCAGTTTGGTGCTTTGTAGTTCGGATTTGGAAGAATGTTTGCAATCCTTCGCTGCAATGGTGTTACATCGTTTGGCTGGATCAGCCCGTCCTGGTTGATATCCGCAGCACGTACCCTTAACGGGGTATTCACTGTGTTTGGCAACAGGTTGGCAATGTACCTCTGCAGGTTGGTGACATCATTTGGCGCTACTCCCGTCCATGCTGCAGTGTTCGCTGCATAAAGATAGTAAGTGCCGTTTGGAACATAGAATTCATAGTATCCGTTTACATCCGTGTTGACAGAATAGAGTACTGTCGGAACCGGAAGCGTGGCCGGTGGTACCGGTTCTGCCCCGCTCTTCAGGTATACAGTCACTCCCGCGCCGGCCAGCGGCAAGGTCGTGGGTTTGTCATAGGTCAGATATCCGCTGACTTTATACCCGATTACATTGATGGTTCCCGTGGCTGTGGTTTGTACACATGATCCGGTAGTTGTGATCGTGTAGGTGTATAAGCCCAGGATAGTCGGGGTACCGCTGATAGTAAATACTCCAGCTGAGTATACTCCGCTTACTCCTGCCGGTAAGCCGCTTACTGTTGCTCCCGTTACACTGCTGTTGAACCCGTAGGTTATGGTAGTGATCGGTGAATTCAGTATGGCTGTCTGGGCATTGGTGCCTGCTGCTGAGGTCAGTGTGGCTGTTGCATTCGGCATCACTGTTACTGGAAGAATAGTCGGCGAATAGGCTACGCAGCCATATATATTCTTGTAGTTTACTGTGATATTCTGTGTGCCTGCTACTAACCAGTTAACCGTGATCGTATTGTCCAGTGCTGTTCCACCCGTATAGGTGTTACCTGCCGGTACTGACCAGGTATACTCGCTGAACCCTGCTTCGGTTGTATACACATTCCCCGGGGTATTGATACATATTGAGGTCGGGCCTGTGAGAGTTACTATCGGTCGTGGGTTTGCCGTTACTGAGCCTATGGCCTGGATTGGTCCGCCACATGCACCCGTCAGGGTAATCAGGTAGTCAAACGTACCTGGTACACTCGGCGCTCCGCTGATGGTGATAACATTCGATGCCCATACGCCCGTTACGCCTGCCGGTAAACCGGTAATGGTTGCGCCCGTTGCATTGGTCGTTACATAAGTGATGTTATCGATCGGGGCATTGATACATACTACCTGGTTGGTAGTGGCTACAAACGAGGTCAGCGTGAGGGTGCTGTTCGGTATAACTGTTATCGTGCCTGTTATCGATACAACCCCGCAACCGCCCGTTAAGGCTACCGTATACGGGAATGTACCCGTTACTGATGGTATCCCGCTGATCGTTGCTACGCCTGCTGACCATGTTCCGCTTACTCCCGTCGGTAAACCGCTGAAAGTGGCGCCGGTGGCTAAGGTGGTAGCATAGGTGATCGGGGTGATCGCTACGTTGTTACATACACTCTGGTTGTCGGTACCTGCTGCCGAACTCAGGGTTACTGTGTTCTTCTGTACTGTGATCGTACCGCTTGCAGTTACTGTGCCACAACCTCCCGTTAAGGTTACTGTATATGGATATACGCCTGCAATGGCCGGGGTCGTACCGCTGATAGTCACAACATTCGATGCCCATGAGCCCGTTATTCCTGCTGGTAAGCCGCTGAAGGTTGCACCCGTGGCGCCTGTAGTGCTATAGGTTATGGTTGCGATTGCTGTACTTACACACAAGGTCTGGTTGTTGTTACCCGTGTTCAACGTTATGGTGTTGTTCGGCGTTACTGTGATTGTGCCTGTGGCTGTTATTGTGCCGCAGCCTCCTGTTAAGGTTACCGTGTATGGGAATACGCCTGATACACTTGGTGTGCCGCTGATCGTTACCACGTTGCTTGCATAACTGCCCGTTACGCCCGTTGGCAATCCTGCAAAGGTTGCTCCCGTGGCGCCGGTGGTGGTAAAGTTGATAGAAGACATCGCCGTATTGATACATAAGGTCTGGTTTGCTGACCCTACTACTGATATGGTGTTGTTCGGCGTTACGGTCAGTATTCCATTGGCCAGTATCGTTCCGCAACCTCCCGTTAAGGTTACTACGTAGTTAAACGTGCCTGCTACACTCGGGGTGCCGCTGATCGTTACTATGTTCGATGCCCAGTTAGCCGTTACTCCTGCTGGTAAGCCGCTGAAGATTACTCCTGTTGCGCCGGTAGTAGTATAGGTAATGGTCGTTATCGGGGTTGAGATACATACCGTCTGCGTGGTGGTGCCTATTGCTGAGGTCAGCGTGATGGTGTTGTCTGGCGTTACGCTGATCGTACCGTTGGCCGTTACTATTCCACAGCCGCCCGTTAAGGTTACCGTATAGTTAAAGGTGCCCGATACGGTTGGGATACCGCTGATCGTTACCACATTGCTTGAATAGCTGCCCGTTACTCCCGTTGGTAAGCCTGCGAACGTTGCTCCCGTTGCACCTGTTGTATTAAAGGTGATATTCGGGGCTATCGCGGTGAGAATACATAAGGTCCGGTTAGCTGAACCTACAACTGCTATCGTATTGTTCGGCGTTACTGTGATCGTACCTGTAGTGGTGATCGTGCCACAGCCACCGCTTAAGGTTACTGTGTACGGGAACGTACCTGCTACTGTTGGTGTACCGCTGATCGTTACTACATTCGATGCCCATACTCCGCTTACTCCCGTTGGTAAACCTGTTACGGTTGCACCCGTGGCGCCGGTGGTGGTATAGGTAATGTTGGTTAACGCAGTGTTGATACACTTGGTCTGGTTGTCGGTACCGGTGGCTGAACTTAACACTATCGTGTTGTTCGGGGTTACTGTGATCGTGCCTGTGGCAGTTACTACTCCACATCCGCCTGTTAAGGTTACCGTGTAAGTAAATGTACCTGCTACACTTGGTGTACCGCTGATCGTTACTACGTTCGATGCCCATGTACCCGTTACGCCTGCCGGTAAGCCGGTTACAGTCGCTCCGGTGGCGCCGGTAGTGCTATAGGTGATCGCGCTTATCGCTGTATTGATACACCTGGTCTGGATATTGCTTCCTGTACCTGAGGTTAAGGTAATTACATTATTCGGCGTTACTGTGATCGTGCCTGTAGTTGTTACTACTGCGCAGCCACCTGTTAAGGTTACTGTGTATGGGAACGTGCCTGCTACTGATGGTGTTCCGCTGATCGTTACTACATTCGATGCCCATACTCCGCTTACTCCCGTTGGCAAACCTGTTACGGTTGCTCCCGTGGCGCCGGTGGTGGTATAGGTAATATTGGTAAGCGCTGTATTGATACACTTTGTCTGGTTGTCAGTACCGGTTGCCGAGCTTAACACTATCGTGTTATTCGGGGTAACGGTTATAGTGCCCGTAGCGGTTGCCTGTGCACATGGTCCCGTGGTGGTTACTGTATAGGTATAGGTACCTGCTACTGTTGGGGTGCCACTGATGGTGAATACGCCTGCTGAGTAGAAACCTGTTACGCCTGCCGGTAAACCTGTTACGCCTGCTCCTGTGCCACTGCCTCCAACCGTATAGGTAATGTTGGCGATCGCAGTGTTAATACACCTGGTCTGGGTGCTATTTGCAGAGGTTAAGGTTAAGGTACTGTTCGGGGTTACACTGATCGTACCCGTGGCGATTACTATTCCGCAGCCGCCTGTTAAGGTAACTACGTAATTGTAGAACCCTGCTACGCTTGGTGATCCGCTGATGGTTACATTATTTGATACCCACACTCCCGTTACTCCTGCTGGTAAACCGCTGAAGGTTGCACCTGTCGCGCCTGTTGAAGTATAGGTAATGTTATTGATCGGAGTGTTGATACATACCGTCTGGTTGGTATTGGTCGGCAAGGTGGTTAATACTATCGTATTGTCTGGAGTTACTGTGATAGTACCTGTTGCTGTTATTACTCCACAGCCGCCCGTTAAGGTTACCGTGTAAGTAAAGATGCCTGAAACCGTTGGGGTGCCGCTGATCGTTACTACATTCGATGACCATGCTCCTGTTACTCCCGCCGGTAAACCTGCAAAGCTTGCACCCGTTGCTCCGGTGGTGGTAAAGGTGATATTGGGGAGCATCAGTGTATTGATACATAAACTGCGGTCTGCCGAACCTACGACTGTTATCGTATTGTTAGGATTAACCGTGATAGTACCCGTGGCTGTTATGTTGCCACATCCTCCCGTTAAGCTTACCGTATAGGTAAACGTGCCCGATACCGTTGGGGTGCCGCTGATCGTTACTACTCCCGAGGTCCATACGCCTGTTACTCCCGCTGGTAAACCGGTTACTGTTGCTCCGGTTGCGCCTGTGGTTGCATAGGTAATGTTCGTGAGCGCAGTGTTGATGCATTTGGTCTGGTTGTCAGTACCCGTTACCGAGGTTAAAGTAACCGTATTGTTCGGGGTTACTGTGATCGTGCCCGTGGCTGTTACGCTACCGCACCCGCCTGTTAAGGTTACTGTATATGGGAACGTGCCTGCTGCTGTTGGCGTACCACTGATAGTTACAACATTCGATGCCCATACTCCCGTTACACCTGCAGGTAAGCCGGTGATAGTTGCTCCGGTGGCTCCTGTAGTTGAATAGGTGATGGTGGTCAGCGGGGTGCTGATACACAAGGTCTGAAGGTTGGTGCCTGTGGCCGATGTTAAGGTGATCGTGTTATTCGGAGTTACCGTGATAGTACCCGTTGCACTTATCGATCCGCAACCTCCTGTTAAGGTTACCGTGTATGGGAATGTTCCCGATACGGTTGGCGTGCCGCTAATGGTTACAACTCCGGATACCCATGTACCAGTTACCCCTGCCGGTAAGCCGCTTACGCTTGCTCCGGTTGCACCAGTGGTAGAATAAGTGATCGTAGTGAGCGCTGTATTGATACATTTGGTCTGGTTGTCAGTACCCGTTACCGAGGTTAATGTAACCGTATTGTTCGGGGTTACTGTGATCGTACCTGTAGTGGATACCGTTCCGCAGCCGCCCACTAAGTTGATCGTATAATTGAACGTCCCTGATACACTTGGGTTACCACTAATGGTTACTACATCCGATGCCCAGCTGCCGGTTACGCCTGTTGGCAAGCCTGTGATGGTTGCTCCGCTTGCTCCGGTGGTAGCATACGTAATTGGGGTCAAGGCCGTATAGATACACTTGGTCTGGGCATTGGTGCCTGCTGCTGAGGTTAAAACTATCGTGTTTTCATTAACCGTGATCGTACCATCGGCAATTACAAGTCCGCAGCCTCCTGTTAAGGTTATCTGCCAGTTGTATACGCCTGCTACTGTCGGAACACCGCCTATAGTGATTATTCCGTTGGTGCCGCCGCTGCTTACCCAGCCTCCCGTTACGCCTGCAGGTAAACCTGTAATGGTTGCGCCCGTAGCATTGGTGGTGGTGTATATAATGTCATTCAGTGCCTGGTTGATACACTCTATCTGGTCGGTGGTATTTACCGGTGAGTATAGTGATATCGTATTGGGCGGAGTTGTGGTGATCGAGCCACTTGCTGTTACTGTACCACAGCCGCCCGTTAAGGTAACCGTGTATGGCCATACTCCCACTGTTGCAGGTGATACGCCATTGATAGTTACAACGCCCGTGTTCGGACCGCTACTTGCCCAGCTGCCATTGATCCCGGCAGGTAAACCTGTAAAGGTTGCGCCTGTTGCCCAGGTGGTATTATAGGTAATTGTGGTGATCGGCGAAGTGGTACATACCGACTGGTTGTTCGTTCCTACTGCTGATACCAGCGTGATGGTATTGGTCGGGTTCACAAGTACTGTTGCTGTGATTGGTGTGCCCGGGCAGCCGTTGGCTGTCGGGGTGACCGTGAAGGCTACAGTAATCGGGTTGCCTGTGGTATTGGTCAGCGTGCCGTTGATATTGCCTGAGCCGCTGGCTGATATACCTGTTACCGTTGCTGTATTGTCGCGCGTCCAGTTAAATACCGTTCCCGATACATTGCCGCTCAGTACAATACCCGTAATCGGGAATGCTGAACATACTGTCTGTGACGACGGGGTAGCAAAGGCATTCGGTGTCGGATTTACCAGTACGGTTGAGGTGATCGGGCTGCCCGGGCAACCGTTTGCCATCGGGGTGATGGTAAAGGTTACCGTTACTGGGGCAAAAGTCGTATTGGTTAATGTGCCGCTGATCGTTCCTGAGCCGCTGGCTGATATGCCCGTGGCTGATACCGTATTGTCACGCGTCCAGTTGAATACTGTACCTGAGACAACACCGGTGAAGGTGATATTGTCGATCGCTACACCTGAACATTTGGTTTGTGATGTCAGGTTGGCTACTGCATTCGGCGTCGGGTTTACTAGTACCGTTGCGGTAATCGATGGGCCCGGGCAGCCGGCGGCTGTCGGGGTGATCGTAAAGGTTACCGTTACTGGGGCATTCGTCGTATTGGTCAGCGTGCCGATGATATTGCCTGAGCCGCTGGCGGTTATGCCCGTGGCGGTGGCCGTATTGTCACGCGTCCAGTTGAATAACGTACCTGATACATTCCCGCTCAGAACTATCGTGGTGATTGCAGTGGCCGAACATACCGTCTGCGAAGCCGGGGTGGCTACTGCATTTGGCGTCGGGTTCACAAGTACTGTCGCTGTGATCGGGCTTCCCGGGCAGCCGCTGGCCGTCGGGGTGATGGTAAAGGTTACAGTTACTGGCGCATTCGTCGTGTTGGTTAACGTTCCGCTGATATTGCCGCTGCCGCTGGCTGCTATGCCCGACACTGTGGCTGTATTGTCGCGTGTCCAGTTGAACACCGTGCCTGGTATACTGCCCGTCAGTGCTATAGTGGTAATAGCTATGCCTGAACACTTGGTTTGTGATGCCGGGGTGGCTACTGCATTCGGGGTCGGGTTCACCAAAACAGAGTATGGGGCCGATGTGCCTGTACAGCCATTGCCATCCGTGTAGGTTACGCCTACCGTTTGCGTTCCTGCTGTGTTCCAGGTTACTGTTATCGAATTGGTTCCTGTTCCTGAGGTAATAGTACCGCCTGTAACTGCCCATATATAGGAAGTCATCAGCGACTGGGTGCTGTATACATTTCCTGTCGAGGACTGGCATACCGGCGTTGGGCCGGTGATGGTCGGTACTGGTAATGCATTAACGATTACCGTTCGGGTTACCGGTACTGCTATGTTGCCTGATAAATCGGTCGCTGTATACGTTACCGTATAGGTACCCGGAATCGCTGTATTTACAGGATTGTTTACCACCGCTACTAATACGTCGCAATTATCTGCAACCGTAGCACCCAGATCCGTATAGGGCTGGTTCTGACAGATCGATACGCTTGCGCTTCCTGTGCGGGTGATTACCGGCACCTCCATATCCTTCACTATAATGACCTGGTTACAGGTTACCGCATTGAGGCTCGCGTCGGTTACCGTCCATACTACTGTGGTTGTTCCCTTCGGTAATACTGCTCCTTGTAGTGTGGCTGTGTTATTGAAATTGTTCTTAACGCTTGATCCCGGGCAGTTGTCGCCAAAAGCAGTCGGGTTAAGCGCTGTGCCTGGTACTGTATAGGTACATACTCCCGGATCGGTCACATAATAGGCCGCTGGGGTAGCACAGGTAATGGTCGGCAACTGTGTGTCGTTTACCGTTATCGTGAACGATGCTGTCGTTACATTCGAATGTACATCTGTTGCCGTATATATAACCGTGGTCGTACCTACCGGGAAAGTCTGGCCTGAGAAGTAATTGTTTACCAAAATTACGCCAGGGCAATTATCACTTGCCGTTACCGCACCCCAGAAGGCTTGTGCCGAACACTGTCCTACCGTATTGGGAAGGGTGATGTTGGCAGGGATACCCGTTATGGTCGGATACGTATTATCGATGATAGTAACAGTAAATGAACAGGTGCTCGTATTACCGTTGCCGTCATCTGCTGTATAGTATACCGTGGTTACGCCTACATCAAACTGGCCCTGGGCCGTACCTGATATTATTACCAGTGGTGTGGCCAGTGCAGGTACTATCGTGTTGACCAATACAACTCCCGGGTTACAGTTATCCGTTACCGTCGGGATCGTCCACGACACTATCGCCGTGCAGCTGACAGGTGAGGTGTTATACGATACATTCGCCGGACAACCTGCTATGATTGGTGCCTGGGTATCTACTACTACTATCGTCTGGCTGCAGATAGCTGTATTGCTTGAACCATCCGTCACCGTCCACACTACTGTGGTGCTGCCAAATGGAAATACTGCCGATTGCAAACTCGAAAGACCATTATAATTATTCGTGACGCTTAATACTGAACAGTTGTCGTTCACTGTCGGATTAAGTGCTGTGCCTGGTACTGTATAGGTACATACTCCCAAATCTGCAGGGTAATTCACTGCCGTGGCTGCACAGGTGATCGTCGGCGGCTGGTTGTCTAATACTGTTACTGTCTGCGTGCAGTTGGCCGTGTTGCCGCTGCCGTCAGTTACTGTCCAGGTCACCGTATTGGCACCTAATACTAAACTTGAAGGACTGGCTACCACGCTGGATACTGTGCAGTTATCTGCTGTGGGTGGCGCTGTTAACTGTGAACTTGCATACGTGCATACGCCTGCATCGGCATTTACACTGATCGGGCCTGCACAGGTTATGGTCGGTACCTGCGTGTCTACTACTGTTACTGTCTGTGTACAGTTAGCCGTGTTGCCGCTGCCGTCCGTTACTGTCCAGGTAACCGTATTGGCGCCTAATACTAAACTTGAAGGGGTAGCTACTGGAGTTGTATAGCTGCAGTTGTCTGCTGCCGGGGGGGCTGTTAACTGTGAACTTGCATACGTGCATACGCCTGCATCGGCATTTACGCTGATCGGGCCGCCACAGGTAATGGTGGGTGCCTGCGCATCTACTACGGTTACTGTCTGCGTGCAGTTGGCGCTGTTGCCGCTGCCGTCAGTTACTGTCCAGGTAACCGTATTGGCGCCTAATACTAAACTTGAAGGACTGGCTACCACGCTGGATACTGTGCAGTTATCTGCTGTTGGTGGGGCTGTTAACTGTGAACTTGCATACGTACATACGCCTGCATCTGCATTTACACTGATCGGGCCGCCACAGGTTATGGTCGGAAGCTGTATGTCTAATACCGTTACCGTCTGCGTGCAGTTGGCTGTGTTGCCGCCGCCGTCAGTTACTGTCCAGGTCACCGTATTGGCACCTAATACTAAACTTGCAGGGGTAGCTACTGGAGTTGTATAGCTGCAGTTGTCTGCTGCCGGGGGGGCTGTTAACTGTGAACTTGCATACGTACATACGCCTGCATCTGCATTTACACTGATTGGACCGCCACAGGTAATGGTTGGGGCCTGCGCATCTACTACGGTTACTGTCTGGGTGCAGTTGGCCGTGTTGCCGCTGCCGTCAGTTACTGTCCAGGTAACCGTATTGGCGCCTAAGACTAAACTTGCAGGGGTAGCTACAGGGGTCGTATAGCTGCAGTTGTCTGCTGCCGGGGGGGCTGTTAACTGTGAACTGGCATACGTGCATACGCCTGCATCGGCATTTACACTGATAGGACCGCCACAGGTAATAGTCGGTAGCTCATTGTCTGATACGGTTACCGTAAATGAACAGGTAGTCGTATTGCTATGGATATCCGTTACTAAGAAGGTATTGGTGGTTACCCCTACAGGGAACGCTGAGCCGCTCGGGAAACCGGCTATCTGGGTGGTGACCGGGGCAGGGCAGTTATCTGTTCCTACAGGTGCTGTATACGTTACCACTGCACTGCATAAGCCTGCATTGTTCGTGGTGGTGATATTACCAGGGCATGTAATCTCCGGAACTTCGCTGTCTGTTACCGTGATCGTAAACGAACAGGTGGCCGTATTGTTGCTGGCATCCGTCACCATAAAGGTATTGGTGGTAATCCCTATCGGGAAGACCGATCCGCTGGCCAATCCGGTTAGCTGCGTTGTTACCTGACCCGGGCAGTTGTCGGTGGTAACAGGTGCTGAAAAGGTCACTGCTGCGCCACAAACATGATAATCATTATTCACTGCTACAGGGGTTGGGCAAACAATAGTCGGAAGCTGGTTATCTATTACAGTTACCGTCTGGTTACAGGCCGCTGTGTTGCCACTGTTGTCCGTTACCGTCCAGGTTACCGTGGTGACTCCTACAGGATAGGTAGTACTTGCATGATTATTTACAACACCGAATACTCCGCAGTTATCAGCGGTGGTCGGGCTTCCAAGGCTTGGAACGGTAGCATCGCATACACCAAGAGCGGCAAAGACACTAATGTTCGCAGGGCAGGTGATCGTCGGGGCGTCATCGTCGGTTACTATTACCGTCTGGCTGCAGGTCGAGGTGTTCAGGGCCACATCCGTAGCCATCCAGATTACTGTCGTGGTTCCAAGTGGGAAGGCCGGTGGTGCATCATTGTTGATCACCGGGACTGCTGTGCAGTTATCGGTAGCTGTGGCCGTGCCTATCGGACCTACATACGTGCAGAGTGTATTCGTGCCTACGTTCACTGTGGCAGGACAGGTGATTGACGGTGGCTGATTATCTATTACTGTTACTGTCTGTGTGCAGTTAGCTGTGTTCCCGCTGCCATCGGTTACTGTCCAGGTCACCGTATTGGCACCTAAGACTAAACTTGCAGGGGTAGCTACAGGGGTCGTATAGCTGCAGTTGTCTGCTGCCGGGGGGGCTGTTAACTGTGAACTGGCATACGTGCATACGCCTGCATCTGCATTTACACTGATCGGGCCGCCACAGGTAATGGTTGGGGCCTGCGCATCTACTACTGTTACGGTCTGTGTGCAGTTGGCACTGTTGCCGCTGCCGTCGGTTACTGTCCAGGTCACCGTATTGGCACCCAATATTAAACTTGCAGGGGTCGCTACAGGGGTGGTATAGCTGCAGTTATCTGCTGCAGGGGGGGCCGTTAGCTGTATACTTGCATAGGTGCATACACCTAAATCTGCATTTACACTGATCGGGCCGCCACAGGTGATGGTCGGAAGTTGTGTGTCTAATACTGTTACTGTCTGCGTGCAGTTGGCCGTATTGCCGCTGCCGTCAGTTACTGTCCAGGTCACCGTATTGGCGCCTAAGACTAAACTTACAGGGCTGGCTACTGGGGGGGTATAGCTGCAGTTGTCTGCTGCCGGGGGTACTGTTAACTGTGAACTTGCATACGTACATACGCCTAAATCAGCATTTACACTGATCGGACCTGCGCAGGTAATAGTTGGTGCCTGGGCATCTACTACTGTTACGCTCTGGGTACAGTTGGCTGTTAAGCCGCTATTGTCTGTTACGGTCCAGGTTACCGTATTGGCGCCTAATACTAAACTTGAAGGGCTGGCTACCACACTGGATACTGTGCAGTTATCTGCTGTTGGTGGAGCCGTTAACTGTATACTTGCATATGTGCATACGCCTAAATCAGCATTTACACTGATTGGACCCCCACAGGTGATGGTCGGAAGTTGTGTGTCTATTACCGTTACTGCCTGAGTGCAGTTGGCCGTGTTGCCGCTCCCGTCGGTTACTGTCCAGGTCACCGTATTGGCGCCTAATACCAAACTTGAAGGTGAGGGCAAGACGCTGGCTACACTACAGTTGTCTAATGCAGGGGGCGCCGTTAACTGTATGCTTGCATACGTGCATACACCTGCATCTGCATTTACACTGATCGGGCCGCTACAGGTGATCGTCGGAAGTTCGTTGTCTAATACCGTTACCACAAAACTGGCTGTCGTTACATTTGATGATGCATCCGTAGCTGTATAGATTACTGTGGTGGTACCTACAGGAAATGTATTCCCTGAGGTATAGTTGCTGGTAAATAGAACACCAACACAGTTATCACTTATGGATGGGCCTACCCAATATACAGGTGCACTGCACAGGCCCGGGGTATTGTTTACAGGGGCAGGTGAAGGTACGCTTACGATTGTAGGTGGTGTTATATCGTTTACCGTTACTGTAAAGGAACAGGTCGCTGTATTGCCCGCAACGTCGGTGGCTGTATACAGTACCGTCGTGGTGCCTTTTGGAAAGGTATAGTTCGCATTCAGGCCGCTTGCTATTACAGGAGCATCGCCCCCTACCTTATATGTTAATACAGGTACACTGCAATTATCGGTAACTGTCGGGTGTGTGAAATTAACGGTCTTCTCACAGGTCAGAATCTCTGTGGTGGTCGTTATATTAGTCGGACATCCTGTTAATACAGGCGGATCATCGTCGGTTACCGTTACCGTCTGGGTGCAGGTGCTTGTATTGCCTACACATAAATCGGTGAATGTCCAGGTGATCGTGGTGGTGCCTAAAGGCCATGAGTCATTGATCGCTGCAAGGTCGCTACGGGTTCCTACTCCCGTGATCGGGCCGGAACAGGCATCGTTTGCTACAGGTGGGGTTACATCCGTTGCATTTGCACAGGTTGGAAATTCTGTAGTATAATTTATCGGTAATATCGTGGCGCAATTAATCACCGGAGGTAAAAGATCCTCTACCGTTACTGTGGTCGAGGTGCTGGCCGTACAGCCTATGGCATCGGTTACTGTGAATATAAGTGTAAAGGCCCCCAGTGTACAAATGGGGCTGGTAAAGGTCGGATTAGTAATGTTTGTAAAGTCCAGATACGTTGCTCCGCTTCCTGTCCATGTGGGCAATACATAGGCAGGGGTGCCTCCAGCAGGGGTGCCGATCATAAGTTGAGTCTTGTTACCTGGACAGATCGATACTGCCAAAGGACTGATTGATGCGGTTAAATCCGCAGGATATGAATAGGATACATTGTTGAAAACACCGGGATACACCGGCATTCCGCCTGGTGCTGAATATTCGCAATCCGTCGGTACCACGCTCCAGGTCAGGTTGGTTGTCCCGGCGATGGGGGCTGGCAGGGCTTGAAAATAAAGCGATAATAATACCGAACCATCTGCAAGAGTGGCTCCTACAACGGAGAACCAGGCTAAACTGAAAGTTCCCGCAGCTCCGCTGGTTACAGCACCCGGAAATGACGGATCAACAGTAACGTTCGAATAAGTATAAACCAATGGATCATAGTTTAACTTAAGCGAAATATTGCCTACGTTGGTGAAATTCGTAACCGTTACGTCATATTTATACAAGCCGCACGATACGATGGTCGGCGACTGTATAGTAGTATTTATTGTTACGGTAGTATTTGTCAGTGTAACATCATTACCATCGCCTCCTGCGTAACTGATTAACCAGTTATAACCTCCCACATTAATAATACTTCCCTCCGGTAGACCGGCGAACGTGTTTGTAACAGGACCGACAGTCACTTTATCGATAATGGTAACCTGATCAGAAGGTGCAGGTATATAGCCCAGGGTTAATGATAATGTAGCGCTACCCAGATCCACTGTGCCGGGACCGGGGGTATTGACAGTTATCTGGTCGTATTGTGTACAAGGTGTAATTCCGTTAATTTCTACGGCATAGGTATTGGCAATGGTCCAGGCGATACCACCGACGGTTACACAACCGGGGCTGCTGCCTGGTGCATAGGTGAATCCTTTGCTATCAGCCAGAACATCAGGACGAATATCTGATCCATTCAGAAAATGCATAACATCACCAGGATTTGCGCCGGCATTGGCATCAGTCATGGTACAGAAATAAACATCAGGATCAGGGGTTACATCTGTAATCGGGCCCTTCACTGTTACAGTAAAGGATTTAATATCATCACCGCAAGTGTTCGACGCTTTAACATACACCGTGGTAACCCCTGTCGGGAATGTATAAGGACTGGCAATGGGAGCGCCAAAATTGGTCAAACTGTAAGTGTACGTAACCGGGAGAGTACCTGAATTATAGGTTACATTTACACCTTCGCCAAATGCGACAGATGCTGTACATGTGCCAACAGTATTATCGACCGGACCGAGGTTGGTGACAGAAATTGACGGTGATACATCAACAGTAACGGTTGTTGCAACACTCACTATATTTGCGCAATTGGGTGTAACGCCTTTATCCGTAATTGAGGTTAACGTATATTCAGTTGAAGGGACCGAAGGCGTAACATTCACCGTTCCGCCGCTGACAATACCTGCATACGAAGTTCCATTAATCACTAGATCGAACGGACCTGTTCCGGCTGTTGCAGTAAAAGTTAAAAGTGAATTATTCCCTGTACAAACCGGGCCATTGTTGCTTAAGGTTCCGGTGGGAAGGGGGTTAATTGCGAGTGAAACAACAGTACGTGTTGAACTCACACAATTGGTTGTTGCATTTCTTGCTTCGGCATAAAAAGTTCCGGCAACTGCAGGGGTATAACTTAAATTTCCTGCAAGCAGCAATGCTCCGGCACTTGAAGCATCGTACCAGTCGGCCGTTTCGCCGGCTCCAACACTAACTGTAAGTGCAGGTATAGAAGTACCGGCACAAATACTTTGGTCGCCTCCCGAAACGGGTGCAACCGGATTGCTGCAGGAGGTAGTTCCTATATTGAGGATCCCTGTGTTTGATTCAAAAAAAGTGCTATTTATGAACGTTGCTCCGGAACCTGTACCTCCCCACGAGCCATTGCGTGCGCCTGCCCCGCTAAGTGTAAGGGTATTGGCAGTGGAAGTATAGGAACCCAGGTTGACTTTTCCTGCTGAAATTGAAAGAGCACCACCGATGGTTTTAGCAGCATTGAAAGTTACGGTATTGGTTCCTCCGGGTGCTAAAATAGTAACATTATTAACCCCTGTGGCAGGAAATTCAAAATTAGTGGTTGTATAATTAGCCGTATTATAAATAAGTGTCGACGAAGCTCCATAGGTAGGCGTGCTGCTGATGGACCCTCCTGCGTTGATCTGTAATGTGCCGTTTATAGTAGTTGCACCTGATAAGGTCAAAAGCGCATCTGTTGCAAGTTTAGCCCCCAGATTAACTGTAGTTGTGCCCAAAATTGTATTAGCCTGGTTAAAGGTTACACCTGCTGTATTACCTATTACAACTGCCATATTTGCTGCAAAGGTAATTGCTCCTGTTCCTGTTTTTGAAATACTCTGCGCATTTGTACCATTAAAATTCATTGTTCCTGCGGTGGCTGGGTTAAAATTTAATGTAGCCCCATTAGCAACAGAGATATTCCCTTTAATTGAGTGTCCGGGTGTAGCGGTCATATTTATATTAGCAGTACCTGATGTAACAGTAAGGTTATCCATTACAACTGCACTACCACCTGACATATTAGAGGATCCGCTGCCCGCAAATTCTATATTGGCATAGGTTCTTCCTGAAAATGCCGGAGTCAGGCCTGATCCGGTTATTTTAAATAAACTTCCAGTTTGAAAAACAACTTTTGAATTTGGAGCCGTTAATCCAAATGGATTCGATCCCACTGTTTGTAAAAATGTAGTTCCATTGGCAAATATTATAGCGTTTGCTGTTCCTGCAGCAGTGAATACATTTCCTGTGCAACTAGTACCCTGAGTAAATATGGCAGGGCTGTTGAATGTAATGGCGCTGGCATCAGCAGCATCCAGTTTATGAGCCGCACCCGAAAATGTCATATTCCCGGTAATACTGCCCGTAGCCCCAGCAGATAAGGTTATAGTCATTGCACTGGCTCCTGTATTATTTAATTGGCAACCTAAAGCAACCGAAAGGTCTGTACCAACACCACCAGCAATAGTTAGGGTATTAGTACCCCCGGCTTGTAAATTCACAATTGTCCCTGTAGTACTTACAAGCAACTGCCCAATGGTTTGAGCCGGAATGGCTGTAACAGTAACGGTTGTGCCGCTGTTAAAAACAAGGATATCATTGGAGGCTGGAGTGGTTCGTGTTGGGGTCCAGTTACCTGCGACATTCCAGGCAGCGTTTCCTCCGGACCACGTATAAGTAGTCTGCCCCCACCCCTTTACTCCTAATACAGTGGTAAATACAACCAGCATTCCAAGAATGCAAAAATTCCTTTTTAATAAGCGTAAAGATCTTTTCATAATAATTTGTTTTTCAAACAGTTAAAACGTATTTGTTTAGCCGGGTACTATAAACAATAAATTGGCCTGGCATAATGATTTAGCAGGTATTTGAGCGGGTTTAAATTACGATTCAAATATAAAATAATATTTGGGTTTTACAACCTTCGAAAAATTTTATTATTAATAAGAATTTTGTTGATAAAGTGGTTAGGGATTGGAGGTTACAGGGCAGGCAGGCTGAAGGATTTTGAATAATAATAATCATTAAATGAGATATGAATTATGAGTTATGAATTTCCGGGTGACTGTTCTCTTTCAGCTTTGTAATTTGTTAACCGCTATGAATATTTTTCGTGGTTTAGCCATACTGAGTTTTCCTCCCATGGCGGATAAGTGAAAAGTTACAGATTCTGACATACTTCGTTAAGGAATTAACTTATACCAATTAGTTTTCGAAAGGTTCGTTCAATTCCGAAATTTGAATTTAAACTGTTTAAATCTCTATTTTAAGTAATCAGGTTCACCGAACTTCCCCTCCCCTTTTACCCTTTAAAATTTGACGCCCTCCTCTGGCAGTATTTGCTTCATTCAACTTTAGCCTGCAAACAAAAAGAGGCTATCCGCTTTTGCCGGACAACCTCCTTTTGCAATTACAGCTGGAAACTGCTGTTTTTAACCTGGATTACTTCATAATAACCATTTTACGGACCAGGTTGGTATTAGCATTACGGAGAGCAACCATATAAACACCAGCCGGAATTTTTCCCAGATCGACAGGTGTTATATAGGTACCGTCAATCTGAACTTTCTCCTGTTTCCAAAGCAGGGCGCCGAGGTTGTTGTACACCTCTATGCTGAGTTCAACAGGTTTGCCTGATACAACCTTAATATTGAACTGGCCTTTGCTCGGATTGGGATAAACATCGAACGAATGACTTAACTCAAAGTCCTGAGTAGCAACAATAGCTGTGATAACAATTGAATTCGATACATCGGAACTGCAGCCGCCTACAGTAACAATTACTGTATAGGTGCCGAGGTAAACCGGCGTGAATTGCTGTGCTGTTGCACCTGCAATAAGCACTCCGTTTCTGTACCACTGGTTTCCGGTGGTGGCGCTGCTGCTCAGCACGCTTCCGGTTTTGGTAATAACCGGTGTGGCCGGTACAGGGTTAACCGTAACATTGAAATTAGATGAGGGAGTTCCGTTGCCGCATGTATTCACTCCGTTCACTTTAATGATGCCCGTAGCTGCGCTGGCCGAGAAATTAACCGTTATCGAGTTCGTGGTGGCTCCCGAAGCAATGGTAACTCCGGTCGGCACTATCCAGTTATAGGTAGTAGCGTTGGCAATTGCCGGTACAGTATAGGCAACTCCCTGTGCTCCTGTACATACCGTTGCCGGGCCGGTAATAGTTCCGCCAGCGGCAGGTAACGGACCTACGGCCACATTGTAAACCGTGGGCTGAACCGCACTGCATCCGCCGGCATTGGTGTAATTTACGCTTACAGTCTGGGCACCGCCCGTATTCCAGGTAACTTTAATGGAAGCAGTTCCGGCACCGGAAGTAATAGTTCCGCCTGAAGAAACAGTCCATACATAGGCCGAGTTACCTGCCTGCGTACTGTAGGTTACTCCGGTTGCACCCTGGCATACGGCATTTTCGCCAAAGATCATTGGTACAGGTACCGGAAGTACGGTTACGTTACGATAGGTTGGTGCAACTGCTATGCAGCCGCCTGCATTTGCGTAATTTACAGCTACATACCGTGATCCGGCGGTCGGCCAGTTTACAGTAATGGTGTTGGTATTCAAGCCTGAAGTGATAATACCATCATAGGATATCGTCCACGAATAATTCGAATTCCCGGCTTCGGTTGAATAGGTGACTCCTGTGGCACCTGCACACAAACTGGCAGACCCGGTAACCGTCGGGACAGGAATATTGTTTACAATGATGAGGAAGGTTTGAGGTACCCCGTTACATGTAACGCCAGCATTGGTGTACGATGAAGGGGTTACAACTATAGTTCCCGATATCGGGTTAGCTCCGGTATTGGTTGCCAGGAATGAAGGAATATTCCCGGTGCCGCTTGCGGCAAGACCTATAGCTGTATTGCTGTTGGTCCAGGTAAATGTTGTACCGGCTACATTGCTGCCAAAAGTTATTGGAGCCGTATTTGTATTCTTGCAAACATTCTGGTTGGCAACAGGGTTTACAGTTGGTGTCGGGTTAACTGTATACGTAAAAGTAGTTGGCAAGCCAATACATCCTATTGTAGGAAGGCCGGTTACACTTAATGAATATCCCGTACAAACTTCACTTGTAACTGCTTCATTTACAACCAGTACAACAGTTGCTCCGTTGGCCAGGTTGAAACTGAATGTAACTGTTGCACCAGCGGGTCCTACTGAACTGCTTCCGCCGTCGGCAATGTAATTTGTACCAAGATTTGCTGAATTAAAGCTGCCATTATAAGCGGTAACAAAAGCATTTCCTGATCCTGGCGATGAGTAAGTAACACTTACACACTGCGAGGTGCCCGTTGTATTAGTAAAGTTATATGTATCATAATAATACGGACCTGCTCCAGATGTTCCCGGGTAGGCCTTAGGTGTTGCACATGTTGACGGGACACCATCCCTGTACAAGCGGCCGCCGGCAATGGTTGCATCGCCAACATCAAGTGTTCCGGTAACGGTTTGTACAGAAGCCCCTGGGAGAGCAGGCGTGACCGATACAGTTGCCGTTACAGGTGTCCCACCGCTATTTACGGCATTGAACGAGGCTATATTCCCGGTTCCGCTGGCTCCCAAACCTATTGAAGGGTTATTATTAGTCCAGTTAAATATGAGTCCTGCAGCCCCGCTGAATGCCGTTGCTGTGGTAGGCGAACCATTGCAGACAACCTGGTTGGGCACAACGTTCATAGTTGGTCCGGGTGCGACTGTTACAGGGAAAATGGTTGGGGTTGCTGCAGAACAACCTGCGGCATTAGCATAGTTTACGCTTATTGTCTGTGCACCCGGTGTAGTCCAGGTAACGGTAGCCGTATTGCTGTTGGCTGTTCCTCCGGCAGTTATCATTCCACCAGCCGAAACAGTCCAGGTGTAAGAGGTCATTCCTGCCGTGGTAGAATATACATTTCCCGCTGAGTAACCACAAACCGAAGCAGGACCGGTTATAACAGGCACAGGTGGCGAATTAAGTGTAACCGGAAGAGTCGAGGCTGTACCATTTCCGCATATATTGGTTCCGTAAACAGAAATATTCCCCGAAACTGCTGTCGGGCCGAAATTTACAGTTATGGTGTTGGTTCCCGATCCGGCCACTATAGTGGCTCCTGTCGGTACCGACCATACATAGGATGTTGCTCCGGAAATAGCACCTACACTGTAAACAACCCCGTTAGTTGGTTTACAAACATTTATAGGGCCGATAATTGTACCTGCTGCAGCCGGAAGCTGACAGGCAGGCGTAGTAGTAATCCCGAAATTATAAGCTACCGCATTTGCTCCATAGTAGGCAAACGGGCAACCTCCAACTGACCAGTTCCGGCGGTTTTCAGCTGTGGTGAAGAAACTCGAACTAAAACCGGTAGCTCCGGGAGCACCGCATTGCTGAATGTCGACAATTAAACTTTTGGTCGGATCATACCCATACGGGGTGTCGAGAGTTATAGTCAACCATCCGCCAGCCACACCTGATAAAACAACAGAAGTTCTGCTGAACACCGTTGTGAGTGTACCGGTATAAAAGTCCCCGGCGGCGAAAGCTGTAATAGTAGATTGCCCGAGTTTTACCACAAAATCGGTATAGGTGTAAGGGCCTAATGCGGCACTGCATAATAAGGATATACTTGTGATGTTGGTTCCTGCAGGAGCAGGTGTTGGTTGGCTGAATTCTCCCGGAAGGTAGAGAAGCTGAACCTGTTTTCCTGCCACTTGGTTAAACGGGAAGGAATTTGACGAACCTACTGTTGCAGAATTATAATACTGTGGTTGTGCAAGGGCGTTATTCGTTAATCCGGCAAGCAAAAGGAAAAATACAATAAACGAGTAAAATTTTTTCATGTTTTTCTTTTTTAAATTAATACTGTTTTAATTTGCATTGCATTCACATTAATGATTCCAGTTGATTTTGATTATTTCACTGTGTATTGACTGAATCAGGTTTTTTATGCTGAAACAATTCTGAGGGGATCATGCCGATATGAATTCCTTTATTGACAAACAAGTTCAATTCAGCAGAAATTACCGGTCCGTAATTGATAAGATTATGATTCTCTGGTTTTCTCCATAAATTAGTATTTAAGGTTAATAAAATATTTTATTTTCTGATAATGTGTTTTAGTAAACGTTTACACAATTTGTGTTATTCCGGTATAACTGTATCCAATCAGGGGGTACCTGTGCCATTCTCATTCCTGTTTCTTATAACAACTTTATTGTCAATTTGTTAAGGCAAGTTTTGTATAATTGTTCAGTCGTGGTTCGTGGTTAAATCTTACCTTCACTCATCGAATGATTTGATTAGTTCAAGCTGAATTTTCACTCCCTGACCGGGAAAGAGTCTATTGTTATTTATTTAATAGCCAATACCGGCCTTTTGCATTTGTAACCAGAATATCAGCAGGAAGCGAATTCTATTGAATAAATTTGTTTTTCCCTGCGTTTACCTGGCGGGCATAGTTACAATTGAATGGGAATACCACGGTGGGTATCCTGTACTGAAGTTTTAAAGCTAAAATTTCCATAAAACTTTAACTTTTAAATCGGTTATTTTAAATTAATTTAATCAGGTAATACCAAGAAAAGTTAGAACCAAAAAGTGATGGTTATGTGAAGAAATGTCCTTCCAAAATTTGGGTTTTATCGGAATACTAAAACCCTTCCCAACAGATCGAAATTATTGTATATGTTTTTGTAGGACAAATATAAGTAAAAAACCGTTTTTTGCAAAAAATAGTTAAAAATTATTTTAGATGTGTGAAACACAAATTGCACTTGCTTGTATTTCAATGCGTTAATAGCCTTTTGCCTTTATCGGATTTCGTAATTTTGTTTTCAGAAACAGAATATTTATATAAAATAGCTTTATAAAGCTATCGTTTAGAGGGAAACAACTTCCTTCCCAAAAAATTAAAGTGTTTAGTTTTCAGCTGTTTGAGACTAAAAAACAGTGTCGAATATACGAAAGATCATCAATTCAGGTCGGGAAATTCAGGTAAAATAAAAAGCCGGATTGCTCCGGCTTCTTATTTTGGTTGCAAACAATAAAAAGATTAATTCATAATTACAATTTTACGTACCAGGTTGAGCTCGCTGTTGCGAAGGGCAACCATATATACTCCTGCAGGAACTGTTCCCAGATCGATCGGTGTGATATATGTACCGTCGATATGTACATTCTCCTGTTTCCACTGTATGGCTCCCAGGTTGTTGTAGATCTCAATGCTGAGTACTACCGGTTTGCCCGATACTACCTTCACATTGAACTGCCCCCTGCTCGGGTTCGGATATACATCAAACGAATGGCTTACTTCCAGATCAGGCGTCCCTACTATGGCAGTTATCACTATCGCATTCGATACCGCTGAACTGCACCCGCCTACGGTTACTATTACCGTATACGTGCCCAGGTAAACCGGGGTGAATTGCTGTGCCGTTGCTCCTGCTATCAGTACTCCGTTCCTGTACCACTGGTTGCCTGTTGCTGCACTGCTGCTCAACACACTTCCTGTCTTGGTTATAACCGGGGTGGCTGGTATCGGGTTAACCGTTACACTGAAATTCGGCGAACTTGCTCCGTTTCCGCATGTATTCACTCCGTTAACCTTGATGATGCCCGAAACTGCCGTAGCATCGAAATTAACCGTGATCGAGTTCGTGGTGGCTCCCGAGGCTATTGTAGCGCCTGTGGGTACCGTCCAGCTGTAGGTGGTCGCATTGGCTATTGCAGGTACCGTGTAAGACACTCCCTGTGAACCTGCGCATACTGATGCAGGGCCGGTAATCGTTCCCCCTGCGGCAGGTAATGGCGCAACAGCCACATTGTATACTGTAGGTTGTACTGCACTGCAGCCACCTGCATTCGTGTAATTTACACTTACGGTCTGGTTGCCGCCTGCGCTCCAGGTAACTTTTATCGATGCTGTCCCTGCCCCTGAGGTTATCGTGCCTCCTGAGGATACTGCCCATACATAGTTCGAATTACCTGCCTGTGTGGTGTAGGTCACTCCTGTGGCTCCCTGGCATACGGCCGTTTCGCCGAATATCATTGGTACAGGGACTGTGAGTACCGTTACATTGCGGTAGGTTGGCGCTGCTGCTCCGCACCCTCCTGAATTCGTATAGTTTACTGCCACATAACGTGAACCGGCGGTCGGCCAGTTAACCGTGATCGTATTCGTGTTTAACCCCGAGGTGATTATTCCATCGTACGATATCGTCCACGAATAATTCGAATTACCGGCTTCGGTAGTATAGGTGATTCCTGTGGATCCTGCACACAAACTGGTCGGTCCTGATAGGGTCGGTACCGGAATAGGATGTACTGTGATCTGGAAGGTTAAAGGAGCACCTGTACAGGTTACACTTGCATTCGTAAATGGCGATGGGGTTACCGTAATGGTACCCGTGATCGGGGTGGTTCCGGTATTGGTTCCAACAAACGACGGGATATTGCCCGTGCCGCTGGCTGCAAGGCCTATGGCCGGGTTGCTGTTGGTCCAGCTAAAGGTGGTGCCTGCTACATTGCTCCCGAAAGTGATCGGGCTGGTACTTGCTCCTTTACATACATTCTGGTTCGATACAGGGTTTACTACCGGTGTCGGGTTTACCGTATACGTAAATGTGGATGGCGTACCGGTACATCCTATTACAGGTAGTCCTGTTACACTTACCGAATATCCCGTACATGCCTCGCTCGTGGTTGCTTCATTTACTACCAGTACTACCGTAGCTCCGTTGGCCAGGGTGAAACTGAATGTAACGGCTGCTCCTGCTGGGCCTACCGAACTGCTGCCTCCGTCGGCTATGTAATTCGTCCCAAGACTGGCCGAATTAAAACTCCCGCTGTATGCAGTTACAAAGGCATTCCCTGTGCCTGTTGCCGTATACGTTACACTTACACACTGCGATGAGCCTGTGGTATTGGTAAAGTTGTACGTATCATAGTAGAATGGTCCGGCTCCTGATGTTCCCGGGTAGGCTTTCGGTACCGCACATGTGGATGGAACTCCGTCCCTGAACAAACGGCCGCCTGCTATGGTGGCATCGCCTGCTGCAAGGGCGCCTGTTACGGTCTGTGTAGAGGCTCCCAATACGGCCGGGGTTACTGTTACGGTTGCTGTTACAGGTGCACCCGTGGCATTAACCGCATTGAACGAGGCTATATTCCCTGTTCCGCTGCCTGCCAATCCTATCGATGGCGTATTGTTGGTCCAGCTGAATACTGATCCTGATACTGGGCCGTTGAAGGCTACTGCTGTGGTTGGTGAGCCATTGCATACAACCTGGCTGGTAACTGCATTTACTGTGATCTGAGGACCTACCGTGGTTGTGAATACTGCCGGGGTGGCTGCAAAGCATCCGTTCGCATTGGACACATTCAGTGTTACGGTCTGGGCTCCTGCTGTGGTCCAGGTTACGGTTATACTATTGGTACCTGCACCTGCTGTTATCGTACCTCCTGGTACAGTCCAGTTGTAGGCGGTTCCCGTGGTTGTGGTGGAATAAATATTCCCCGTGGAACCAAAGCAGGCTGTGGTCGGACCTGTGAGCGTCGGGCTTGCCGGAAGGGCGTTTACCGTTACATTAAATACCGTCGGTGATACTGCGGTACATCCGTTTGAATTGATATAACTAACACTTACCGTTTGTGCTCCTAATGTATTCCAGGTTACAGTAATTGCATTGGTACCTGCTCCGGCTGTAATAACACCTCCGGCTGAGAGTGCCCAGGTATACCCTGTCATGCCTGCCTGGGTGGTATATACATTCCCTGCTACATTCAAACAAGTGCTGGCTGGACCTGTTATGGTTGGTACTGGAAGAGCGTTTACAGTTACATTGTATACTGTGGCGGCTATTGCTGTACAGCCATTGCTGTTGATATAGTTCACTGAAACAGTTTTTGCTCCTAATGTTGACCAGGTAACAGTAATTGCATTGGTTCCCGCACCTGCGGTAATTGTTCCGCCCGCTGAAACGGTCCATACATAGCCCGTCATTCCCGCCTGGGTGGTATAGACATTGCCTGCCACATTGATACAGGTATTGGCAGGACCCGTGATGGATGGGGCCGGACGCGGGTTAACCGTTACTGCAAAAGCAGGTGATACTGCCCCGTTTCCGGTTCCGTTGGTACCATAAACAGTGATGTTGCCCGATACTGCACTTTCAGCAAAATTAACCGTGATCACATTCGTATTGGCTCCCGTTGCAATGGTAGCTCCGGTTGGCAGTGTCCATGCATATCCGGTTGCGCTTGTAATCAAACCTACTGAATACGAAACTCCGCTCTGGCCTGCACATACGGATGACGAACCTGTTATAGGACCTGCTGGGCCGGGAAGTGCATTGTTTATAAAATACACTGTCGGGGCTGCCGAGGTACATCCATTCCCGTTGGTATAAGTCACTGTTACTGTTTGTGGGCTTGCCGTATTCCATGTAACGGTTACTGTGTTACTGCCGGTGGTTCCTCCGCCGGTAACGGTACCGCCTGCTGAAACTGTCCAGATATAGTTTGTCATCCCTGGTTCAGTAGTATATACATTCCCTGTACTTCCTGCCAGCGGTGTTGCCGGGCCGGTAATGGTCGGGATTGGAAGGGCATATACTGTGAGTGTTCCGGTTGCAGTAGCCTGGACACAGGTCCCGGTTGTTGTAACCGTATAGTTAAATACACCCGCTGCTGTCGGGGTGCCGCTGATAGCAAATACGCCTGCTGCAAATGTGCCTGTTACACCGGCTGGTAAGCCTGTAACACCAGCTCCTGTACCTCCGCCACTTACCGAGTAAGTGATATTGGTAAATGCCTGGTTTACACATTTTGCCTGGACATTTGTTCCTGCTGCTGAGGTAAGTGCAATAGCAGCATCAGGAGTTACAGTAATAGTACCTGTGGCTGTTGCGGTTCCGCAACCCCCGGTTAAAGTAACTGTATAGTTGAATGTGCCCAGGGTAGTAACAGTGCCGCTGATGGTAACAACGTTCGAAGCCCATGTTCCTGTAACACCTGCAGGAAGGCCGGTGAAAGTAGCACCTGTAGCTATTGCGGTGGAATAGGTAATAGTGGTCATGGCTGTGTTAATACACACATTTTGAACATTCGTGCCCGCAGCCGATGTGAGTGCAATAGAATTATTCGGGTTAACCGTTATAGTTGCCGTAACAGGAATTCCTGTACAGGTCGTTCCGGCATTGGTGAACGAGGGTGTAATGGTGAAGGTAACTGTAACAGGGGCATTCGTAGTATTGGTAAGGACACTGCTGATATTTCCCGAACCGCTGGCCGGGAGGCCGGTGACCGAACTTGTATTATCCCTGGTCCAGTTGAATATACTGCCCGGCACGCTTCCACTCAGAGTAAGGTTTGCAGTTGTACCGGTGCATATAGTTTGCGATGAGGGGCTTGGCACTGCCGTTGGAATCGGGTTAACAATTACTGTAGCAGTCAGGTTGGGTATAAATCCGCAGCCATTGGCATTGGTCGGAACAATAGTGAAGGTAACCGTAACGGGTGCTGTTGTTGTGTTTGTCAGAATACCGCTGATATTGCCTGTACCGCTGGCAGCAATGCCTGTAACAAGAACCGTATTATCCCTTGTCCAGTTATATGCTGATGCACTCCCGGTAACGGTAATGGCTGTAATTGCGCTTCCGCTGCAGATGGTCTGGGTAAGAGGAGTGGCAGTTGAATTGTCAACAGCTGTGAACTCATCGGCTCCCATATCAGGAGGTATACTGCGGGCCTGACCGTCGATATCCAGTGCAACCGGAATGGAAACCCCGGTCCCGTTTAGACACCAGTTAGTTCCCAGCGTATTTACGAGATGCAGGTCGGCAGGAGCAACTGAAGCAACGAATACCGGAGCTACGCTCTTCGACTGCAGGTCCTTTCCTGAAGCGGTTCTCCATGCTGCCAGGTCGGCAACTGCGCCGCTGAAATATCCTAGGCTTGGAGATGTTCCGGCATAGTAATCATTATAGTTTATATCGCCAAAAACCACTGCTGAAGCCGATGACATCATAGCATAACGGGCTGTACCTACTGTTTGGATATTAGCGAAAATGTTGTCGCGTATATTCAAAGAACCAGCTGTGGTGATACCCGACGTAACGTTGAGTGCTGCCGGGTTTCCGCTTACCGTTTGGTCGGTATTCAACAAAACTGTATTATGGTAGATATTGTATCCTCCGCCACTTATAAGTATGATACCATATCCATTATCAGCCTGACCGTATCCTGAAGAATACCCATAACTGGCCACATCAGAAACAAAGTTGTTATAAACAGTAATATTGGATGCTGTTGAAGTACAACTCAGGCCTATACCGTTTGAACCGAAACCGAGTGTACTGGTATTCTTGATATCACTTATCCGGTTGTTGAATATATTCCCGTTGGTGCAGTTTACAAAGGTGGTTATACCGGTTGTTGTCGAAGATGATGATGTAACCACACCAGCGATCGTGTTATTGCTGATTGTAAAATTATTAACTCCCTGGATGCTCATCCCGCGGAAACTCATTTTATTGGCAGCAACGTTCGAGCCGATTGTATTCCCATCGATCAACCAGTTCTGATCAAAACTTGAGGTTTGACCACTGAGATATAAGCCATTCTGTGCAGTATTCAAAGTATTCCCCGTGATGGTATTATTGGAGTTGGGTGCTTCAGCCGGACTACCCAGGGTTGCTCCGCTGCCGGAAATAATACAACCTACTGTGCCAGTGGTCGAAATGCCGGAAATAATACAGTTTTTGATGGTGTTGTTGGTTGCTCCGTCGGTTGTACTTGCACTTCCCAACCAAATCACGGTTAGGCCGGCAGCATTGGTATTGGTGATGGTGAGCGAGGTGCCGCCCGTATTTACACCGTCAATTGTCACAAAGTCAGCCCCGTTAAGCTTGATCAGGGCGTTGGCATTCGTTCCTGTGAGTGTTACAGCAAGCCCTGTCTGGGGTTTGATCAGAATGGTATATGGCCCGCCTGAACACGAACTGGCAGAAACCGTGTTTAAACCAACTGTGCCTGTTTCCGTAATCGTCGGATCGATAAGGGTAACCGTAAGGTTCCCGGTCAATCCTTGTGTATTGATAGCATTGAACAACCCTGCAACATCGGTCAGGTTGGGATAAGTACCCGCAGCTCCGATCGTAACGTTGCCGCTAAGTCCGGAAACAACCATAAAGCTGTTTATTGTCCCGGTGAGTGGGAAAGCAGTTGCCGTTAGTGCCACACTGGCTGGTGTTGCTGCAAATACTCCGTTGTTGATACTTACATTCGGGATCGCACTCATATCTTGTGCTACAACGAAATATTGGATCACATCGCCTACAACTACAGGAGCCTGTAACAAGGAATAGTCTATGGTGAAACTGAACGGTGATGTTGTTCCTGATGCTTCGGTGTATTTCCACCCGTTAAAGGCGCTGGTATTTCCGGCATAGGTGTTGGCATCTCCTGACTTTTTAAAGTAGATACGCGGTTTGGTTCCTGTTGTAGCGTTAATGTTGCTGCAATCTGTCATGGTGACATTTGACAATACCCTGTTTGCCGGCACCAGGCAGGCTGTATTTCCCAGAGGTGTATAAGTAATGGCAGGACCGAGAATATCGAGCATAACCCCGTCGAATTCATCGGCTCCAAGATCCGGGGAACATGCTCCGCCGTTAACCGAGCCTGCAGGCCCCGGTCTTACCTGGTTATCGTAGTCAACACTTACCGCTGCAATGGCTGTACATGCTGATTCCATCTGAGTGGGGGAAGTCCCCATATTCAGGTGCAGGTCGCCGGTGGCCGTATTGGTGTATGTAACCGGAATACCTGAAAATGAATTCCCGTCACAGGCCGTAGTGGTTTTCCAGCTGGCAAAAGTCTGGTCGGAAGTCCAGTATCCGATGGTCGCTGCGTTGGCATTCAGCACATTGTAATTGGTGGCATTTGCACCCCACCCGGTTGCTACTGCAGTTGTTCCGTAACAATTACCGAATATGTAGTGTTTGCCTGTTCCACCTGAACGTGTGTTGG
The DNA here is from genome assembly GCA_963677975.1 of Bacteroidales bacterium. GTDB lineage: Bacteria > Bacteroidota > Bacteroidia > Bacteroidales > UBA4417 > UBA4417. The sequence goes on from OY782677.1 coordinate 176,695, forward strand.
TAAAGATGTTATTTCTTACATCAACAGCAATAGTTATTGCAGTTGTAGTATATGAACTCCTGTTGAGACAGAAACTTGGCTGAGTTCCTGTGGCAACAGTACCTTCGATGTTCACAGAATTGTGGTAGAAGTTCAAAGTATAGGCGACTGCTGAACTTTGTAACCATATTCCGTTGAACGCAGTATTCGTGGTTTGCCCGTTGCCAAGTGAGAACATATTGTTGAAAATACTCTGAATCCCGGCCGGCTGGCGTAAAAATATAGCCGATGCTGTACCTGGCGTGGTGGTCGTTGTCGAAGTACTGGCATTTGTGAGATTATAGATTTTATTCCCCGATATTTCAGTTGTACCTGCATATACAGCAATACCGGCCAGATTGGTACCAGTAGCTGTTGTATTGGCCAGCGACAAAGTATTAATGTTGTTTTTTGTCACAACGGCACCGTTAGTCGATATACTATTCAGAAATATCCCCATTCCGGCCAGCAATGTACTTGACACTGAGACATTGGTAGTCTGCGATGTAAGGTTGTTTATAAGATTGCTGCTGATCGCCGGGCTTCCGCTTGCTGTAATACCGCGGATTGAGGCAGAAGTGCTGCTTGAATTCAAGGAAGCATTGGTAATGGTATTGGGCAGAAGAGCCGTCCCGATGGTACCGGCCCCGGTTTGCGCACTCAGGATCCCGTTAAACTGGCCTGTCCCCGTAGCAATTCCGAAGGTTGTCCCCACATTCGAAAGATTCGTCCCGGTGTTAAGGTTGCCCATCCTGAGATTAGGGTTCGTCGAATTCCCGATTGTATTCCCTGAAACATCATAGCTTGTACTCGGACCCGATGTGTAAATCCCGATAATCCCGCCGGAAATACTCGAAGTGGTTCCCATTGCATCCAAAGCTCCAATAGTATTATTCCTGATTGCAATTCCATTGGTGCTTACTGCAGAAATCCCAACAATAGAACCACCGGTAGTCGTAGTACAGGTATAGATTGAACCCGTTCCTGTTGTAGATCCTATGGTATTGCCGGTGACGGTTCCTATATTCGCATTACCTGATGTAACCGCAATACCACAGAAAACACCGGTTGTTGTAGTAGCGCTGCTTGAGGTATAGAGTGCAAACCCGGCAATCGTGTTATTCTGTATCGATGATACTACACCACCGGCGTTGAAAGCACAGTTGATACCGACATACCGTGTGGCATTAGCAGTACCGGAGACTGTATATGAAGAAGGAAAGGTCCCGGTGAGTGCTGCACTGTTGCCTATTATGTTGGTGGTACCTGTTCCTGAAGCGTTCGCATAACCTATAACATTTCCGGTTATCGTGTAGCTTTCGCCGGAAAGAACACTTATCCCGGTGTGTGTACTGGCCGTTGTATATATCCTGTTCGCTGTTTGATACAGGCGGTTGTTGGTAATGGTCCAGTTCGAATTGAAGGAATTAACGTTTATTCCGTTTGTAGCTGAAGCAGCACTGAAATAATCGAAGATATTGTTACCCGAGATGGTATTGTTACTATTGTTTACAGGGGAACTTGTACCTAATGAATAAATCCCGTTTAACGGAAGATTACTCCCTGCCGGGCCGATATTGTTGTTTGTAATCACATTATTATCATTTCCGTTAATAATACCACCCACAAAAGAAATTACACCCAATGAGGTCGTATTTGACCCCTGTACTGAACAATAAGTAACCGTATTGTTCATGGCGTCATTTATGAAACGTATTGCACTTGCCGAACCTAAAGCTGTATTCGCAATAGTAAGCTGTGAGGTTGTTCCGGTGCCTCCGGGGCGGCCGTCGATTGTGATGTAAGTTGCCCCGTTAAAATCAAGCGTTGCAGTGGTATTGGCACTTGTAATTACAAGCCCGGCAGCTCCGGTCTGCGGTCTGATGGTTAGCGTATTGGTTGAATTGATACAGGTATTCGATGGAAATGTGATGGGATAAGTCTCGCCGGCACTTGTATAGGCTGGCTGTAACTCAAAAATCACCGGTCCTGACGACCCTGACGATAACGCAGCGATGGCTGCGGTTAAAGTGGTATAAGTTCCTGTCGGGCCCACCAATATTGTTCCTGACGGGCCTGCACAAGCTGTAGTGCTGGCTGTTCCGCTCAGAGGTGCAGATGCAAGGTATTTGGGGCCACCGGAGCAACCTGCGTTATTATAAGAATATACCCAGAAAAAATACGGGGTTGAAGGTGTCAGCCCTATTGCTGTAAAGCTTGGTGTTGAAGGATTTGCAACAATAACTCCACCCAAAACTGATGCTCCTACTGTATATAACGTACCGTCGACAGGTGCCGCAGGAGGGGTTGCTGTTGAGGTGCGGACAACCAGGTAATTTGTTGGGGTACTTGCCGCTGCTGTAAATGTAGCTGAAATTATCCCGGCCGATGGGGTGAAAACCAGGCTGGTGGGTTGGTTAGCCGGGGTTGCACAAGGTGCCGGCGGAGTGAAAGTATAAGTCTGACCGGAAGCAGGCTTTGTTGCAACGGTGAGCTCATTGTAATAACAGGTAACATTATTAGCTGCCCCTGCTGTTGGGGATGCCCAACTTCCGCTGCTCAGTACTTCAAGGTTCTTGAAATCTGCGTTGGTAGCACCACGAAGACCGACTTCCCCGAGATTGGATGTAGTAGCACTTACTGCATTTGACCAGCTTCCGTATACAATCTTGATTGCATTCGTGGTCTGATATAGTTGGATCTGCATCTCAAAACTCTCGGCATTGGTGTTTGTACCGTAATACCTCCTGGTATAGGACCATTGCACTGTAAATACGCCACCTGATGATAAATAGTCAATACTGCCAAGTGGTGCTGTATTCTGTGCCTGTAAGTCCCTGCCCCAGGCTGACACCACACCCGCAACAGTGCTTGTTCCCGAAATAGGAGTGTACCCGGAAGTGGATGTGCCAAAAGTGATATATCCATTAGTATGAACATATACACTGGTATAAGTCACCCCATTGAAGGTAAAAGTAAATCCTAATGGAACCGATACGGCGGTATTGTCATCCCAGCCACTGGCGAAAACATTGGTTGGGCTGCTTAATGCAGTATATGTTCCTGCAGAGGCTGCAAATGAATAGTTAGAAACCTGGGCACTTGCAGTCCCGAACCATACCATCCACAGGAGCAACAGTACTATTTTCGGGCTCCCGAAGGCTGTAAAGTTCTTGTAATTGAAAGAGTAACATTGTTTCATAAGCATTTGATTTTAAATGGTTAATGTATATTAATTCACGATAAATCCTTTTCAATGGCTATTGCAAACGGCTATGCTTTTATAGAAATTTTATTCATTGTAATAGCTATCTGAGTTATTTCCGGCAGGAGCAGGAAAAATCAGGAGATGCTTGTACTAAATGATTTTGTCATCACTCGGTTTTTCGGTATACTAACTAGGAAAACTGTATGATAAATACAGCGATAATTTTTAACCATGTTGCCCGGATCTGTTTTATCGTTAAAAAGAATGAGGCAGAATTAATCGTATTTTTAACTGATAATCAGCGCTTTCGACCCGAATAACCTTAAGGGTCTTATTTATAGTTGTAAAGATATACAAAGTTTTTTTACAAAATTCAATTATATACAAAAATATTTATCAGCCTTTGAGCCCTTTTGGGGAAATGAGCTTTAAAAACCTGCACATATTCCAGTGTTACCAGAGTCAGGTGATATAACCGGAATTATAGAATAAATTAAAAAAGACTGCTAAAAAATATTTAGCAGCCTACTTCGTAAAAAAACGATTATGAGTTATCAGCCCACCAGTGAAATATCAAACTGAACCAGGTCAACAAAAAGTTTTATGCGGTCTTGAATATCCTCACGGGTAAGTGAAAGCAACCCTTCGGTCCCGAATTTTTCAACAGTAAACGAAGCCATTGCAGCTCCGAAGATAATGGCATTTTTCATGTTGCCGAATGAAATATCGCCGCTGCTTGCCAGGTGGCCAATAAAGCCTCCAGCAAAAGTATCGCCTGCACCCGTTGGGTCGAATACTTCTTCGAGCGGAAGTGCGGGAGCAAAAAATACGCTATCGCCGTGAAACAGCAGTGCACCATGTTCGCCTTTTTTAATCACCAGGTATTTCGGTCCCATGGTAAGAATTTTCTGGGCAGCTTTCACAAGTGAATATTCACCTGTAAGCTGGCGTGCTTCGGAATCGTTAACCATAAGCACATCAACCCTTGCAATAACTTTCATCAGGTCGTCCCAGGCTGAATCCATCCAGTAATTCATTGTATCCATCACGATCAGTTTCGGCCGCTTAACAAGCTGGTCGAGTACGCGCATCTGAACACTCGGGGTAAGGTTGCCAAGTACTACAAATTCGGGTTCGCGGCAACCTTCGGGAAGAATGGGGTCAAAATCGGCAAGTACATTAAGCTCGGTAACCAAGGTATCGCGGGTATTCATATCGGTATGATACCTGCCTGACCAGTAAAATGATTTTCCATCCGATTTAACCTGCAGGCCATCGGTATGAATGCCTCTGTCGGTTAAGAGTTTAATATATTCTTCGGGGAAATCGCCACCTACAACGCTTATAATATGCACATCGTCAGCAAATTGCGATGCTGTAAGGCTGATAAACGTTGCGGCTCCTCCCAGGATTTTATCGGTTTTTCCAAAGGGTGTTTCAATTTTGTCGAATGCGACGGTTCCTACAATAACGGTACTCATAAAAAAGTGTTAAAAGAGAATTATCAGTGATTTTCAAAATTTTTTTGCAAAGATATTGTTATTTCCGAATGAATGTGTAATTTTGCCGTCCCTTTCGAGGGGAAAACGTCAATATTCCTCCTTAGCTCAGTTGGTTAGAGCATCTGACTGTTAATCAGAGGGTCTCAGGTTCAAGTCCTGAAGGGGGAGCCAAAAAGCCGGATTTATTCCGGCTTTTTTTCGTTTATGATTTTTCACTTTGCGTTTTGTGTTCCGGAAATGAACCACATTGAACACCGTTCCTAGTAAATATTTACCAGACAGGAGCTGGTTTTTCACCGGTGTAAAAAGCTGGCAATAAGTACTTCTGGAACATATTTATTATATTTGCATTTAATCAATCCTGATGAATTAATATTACTAAAATTCCAAACTATGAACTTTAGAACATTACTTCAAATTTTCACTTTCTCGCTGGTTGCTTTGACTGCTAAAGCACAGCTCACAGGCGAATGGACCGATGAAAACGGTGCATGCTATAAAATCCGCCAGGTCGAAAACCAGGTTTTCTGGTACATGGACGGCCGTCCCCGGGTGATTAACGTTTTCATGGGTTATCTGGCCGGAAACACAATTACCGGAACCTGGGCCGATGTTCCCGGTGGCAACATACTGGGATCGGGAACCCTGGCACTGCGGGTCGAAAACCAGAACAGAATGGTTAAAATTGACCAGAACGGGAATTATGGCGGGTCGGTATGGACACGTGGCTCCTGCTCCAATACAGCCGGCAATATGCAAGGCTCGAGGCCAGATCTTTCAGGCACCTGGTACGACTATTCACCTGCTTACGCAGTAGAAGGAGCTGTTTCAACGATCAAACAGAACGGTAATAACCTGGTGTTTACCAATACATTTAACAGTTCGTCCGAAGGTTCCTTCCTCGATAACACCAGCATCATTGCAAACGCCTGGGCAGGTGGGCTTAAAGCCACCCTGGAGGATAACAACAAGAGGATAGTATGGAGTAATGGTTCAGTGTGGGAGAGAAATTTAAGGGTCTCTGCCCGACCGATCCTTGACGGGGTATGGTACGATTATTCAGCCGTCTCAGGTTATTCGGGTGCAATCAGTTACATTAAACAGAATGGCGACAAACTTGTTTTTAAAAATTCATTCGAATATACATCTGACGGATATTTCCTCGATAACAGCACCGTCATAGCAACTGCCTGGGAAGGCGGACTGAAAGCGACCCTCGAAGATAACGGCCGTAAAATTGTATGGACCAACGGTTCGGTGTGGCAGCGATCCAAAAGATAATCCAGCTGTTTTCAATTTATCAGAATATCATTTTTGATCGGTGATTTTTTCTAATCATGGCAATTTCAACCTAAAAGCTTGACAGTGCTTCTTTGTGGCAACTGGTCATTTAACACATATCTCCCGATGGAATTTAGCATGGCCTTTTAGCCTAATTCATAGGTTAAATTTTGTATTTTTGAAGTACAAACGCAATACTGATGGTCCGTATCCTGATTTTTCTGTTTTTTCTGTTCTCCTTACAACAAACGCCGGCCCAGGATCGGATCAAAATCATCGGTAATACTGATAAGGTTTTTTTTTTGAGCCCCGGGGTCTATTTCAATCTGGTCGACGGCTGGTGGAGCTACCAGGGAAATGCCACTATCAGCTTCGACGGATCTGATTACGCATACAATCCCGGCTCGGGCGGAACCCTTGTATTCTGCAGCCAGGGCACGTATTCCTATGTGGTAAGGCCCGATGATGTTTCAAAAGCCATTATCCGTGGTACAGTTATCGTAGCGTCGAACATCGTTACTGTTAAAATTGAAATTGCTGATGCCCATCGCATCGATATTTATGTCAAAGACCAGGCTTTGGTGGCGCTGCAGGACGCCGCTGTAAAATTTGACGGCATTACCCTGTTCACCGACACAACCGGGCTGGCTTCATTCAACCGGTATCCGCTTGGCATCTATAACTACTCAGTATCGAAACCTGGTTATAGCAGCCTCGAAAACCAAACCCTCGAAGTAATGGCGCAGGTTGAAAAAATTGGGGTCACTCTGAAGCAATCCATTTATGGCATAGGTGAAACCAAGGTAAACACAGTGAAACTTTACCCTAATCCAACCTCCGGCAAGCTTTATATAACACTTCCTGAAAATAATGGGAAAGAATTTACCATTAGGATTACTGATACCCATGGAACTGTTCTGTTTGATAACAAATTTGCCGGCGGCTCAGGACTGATCAATATGGATTTTTCAGGATATGATAATGGTGTCTATTTCTTTCATGTTCGCGGAGGCGGATTTGAAAATGCTGTTAAACTGGTAAAAAACTAATCATTTTGAAACTGTATGGTCAGTGGTAGGCTGACATGAAAACCTAACGGCTATTGAGAATCTGATCCGGAAATGCAATAAACTCAAAAAATGCAACGCAAAGTAAAAGTCTGTTTCAGAATTATATTACTATTATATTTGCTATTGGTTTTTATCCCTGAGGAGCTATTAATTAAATCGTGGTTTTGAAAAGTTAATTCTAAAATGGAGGATGTGTATTATGAAAAACAAACCTGTTCAACTTAAGCATTTAATTATTGCTTTTCTTATCCTTTTTAGTGCAAACTCCGGGTGGGCTGACGATCTTACCGGCATGTTTTTTTCAGGGCAAGCCAAATCGACAAAATCAGGGACCGTCTGGCCTGCTGTTTTAAAGATTGTATCATATGACCAGGCATCAGGGAAAGTGGAAGGCGAAATAGAATGGCCTTCGCTCAATGCAATTCACAAGATCGTCGGACAACTGACTGATTCAAAGCTCACTTTCACGGAAGTGAGCTATATCAAAAAAGGCAGTGCAAATTTGAACTGTGAATACACAGCTACCTTTTCGAACGGTGAAATATCGGGTACATGGAAAGATCCGGGATCCGATTTGGGGACATTCCGGTTAAGCAGGCAAACAAATCCTGACGTAAATACCGAATTCAAAGGATCCGTTTTTTCGGGGCAGGCAAAATCGACAAAATCAGGAACCGTCTGGCCCTCAACACTAAAGATTACATCCTACGACCAGGCATCAGGGAGAGTGGAAGGAGAAATAGAATGGCCTTCGCTCAATGCAATTCACAAGATCGTCGGGCAACTGACTGATTCAAAGATTACTTTCACGGAAGTAAGCTATATCAAAAAAGGCAGTGCAAATTTGAACTGTGAATACACAGCTACCTTTTCGAACGGTGAAATATCGGGTACATGGAAAGACCCGGGATCCGATTTGGGGACATTCCGGTTAAGCAGGCAAACAAATCCTGCCGTAAATACCGAATTCAAAGGATCTGTTTTTTCGGGGCAGGCAAAATCAACAAAATCAGGAACCGTTTGGCCTTCTATATTAAAGATTACATCCTACGACCAGGTATTAGGGAGAGTGGAAGGGGAAATAGAATGGCCTTCGCTCAATGCAATTCATAAGATCGTCGGGCAACTGACTGATTCAAAGCTCACTTTCACGGAAGTAAGCTATATCAAAAAAGGCAGTGCAAACCTGAACTGTGAATATACAGCTACCTTTTCGAACGGTGAAATATCGGGTACATGGAAAGACCCTGGATCCGATATGGGGACATTTCTTTTGAACAAAAAATAGCCTTGTGCTATTAATTCTTAGTGCCAATAATGTTAGATTAAGCTGTCAGTTTGAAACCGGCAGCGCTATGGGATTACTGAATAGTCAACTTACAACAGTTTTGAGAAAATTTGTTTTTCTGAAAACAATAATTGCTGACAGGCAAAAAGCATGATTAACCGATATTGGCTATCAACAAATTTGTTTATTAATGCCTTTGAACCAATTATAGTAATTAAAAAGCTGAAGATTTTAGTATTTCTATATGCCTATTAAGTTGATATCCTGATTATTATAACTATTATCGAAAGACAGAATTACTGGGTTTATTTCACTTAATGGCTTTACTTTTCAATTTATCAACACGTATAGTGCGGCAACCGAACACCCGGCCTGCCGTTTTATCATAATTGGCTTCAATCCTAATATTTACGGTTGCCTTACCGGCAATTAACTCTGCCGGCAGCGGATATTCAATATCGTAGAATTTACCTGTAATTCCACCATTCCAGTCAACGGTAGCTATCAATACGCCATCGGCTTTTATATCAAATTTCCTGTTTTTGTCATCCCCTATGTAAGTCACCAATAAGGCGTTAGTCACCTCCGGCATTACTTTCATATCGAAGGCAAAATAGTTGCCGCTTCTGGCTTCGCGCCCTGTGCGACCCAAAGCTTCATCCACATAGGATCGTTCGCTTGCTTTCAGGTTGTGGTCGCGTTCGGGCTGCATTTCACCAATCCTGAAATTATCAATGGTTGTATTTTCGATTGCCTGCCGGCGTGTCTTCTCCACCTCATACTCAGCCTGGCGTGTAAGCCATTCAGCCTGTGTAAAGAAATCGAAGTATACGCTGTAGTATTCATCGTAGGTTTTATAAAACGGCTTTAAAACCGGATCGAATGGTTTTCCGACACCATTTGTTTTAAACTCCAGTGATTTGTTATCGACAAGTTTAATCCAGTTATTTACATTGTGATCGTCAGTAAGAAATACCGGTATCCCAAGCAAGGGATCAGGTGCAACCTTTCCAAGCTGAGCTGCCAGAACAACAGGCCCTGTGAGAATGGCAACCCTGTTCTTGTTATCCGGCATGCTCTCGGTATACAGTTTCATTGGCATGAAAACTTCCACAAAATCTTTATCTTTCCATTTACGGCTGATAACCAGGAATCCGCCTTCATTAATTGCAGGTGTTACCAGTTTGCCGTTAACTTTTATTTTCACTCCGTTGAATGCCCATTTGGGATTACGCAGGTAAAGAGGGAATGAAACGGGGGATTTAGCAGAAATGGTTAGTTTAATTTTATCATCCTCCGGGAAAGCCGTTTCCTGTTTTACAGTAACACCTTTTTCAATCCAGTTGAGTAATGACGGGATAAACAGGTTAACATACAGCCCACCGTCGTTTGCCCTGTAGTAAATACTTTCGACGTATTTGCCGTGATTTTCCATACCGGTTCCTACACAGCAGGTAAATGTGCTGAACTTGTCGCTGAACTGTTTTTGCGTACCCATACGCAGGGGAACAAAATAGCACATCATGCCGTCAGCCGGGTTTTGTGAGGCAAGAATATGGTTATACAATGCCCTTTCGTAATAATCGGCCAGTTCCTGGTCAGGATTCCAGCAAAAAAGGTGCCTGGTTAGCTTCAGCATGTTGTAAGTGTTGCAGGTTTCGCAGGTATTGTCACTTAAGCGGTCGCTGAGTTTATCCTCTTCGCTGCAGTATTCGTAACTGCTGTTTCCGCCGATAACATACGAATGATGGTGAACCATGGTTTTCCAGAAGAACGAGGCAATGGTTTTATCATCCTGTGAACTGGTAAGTTCGTAGCTGCGCGCTGCACCTATGGCTTTGGGAACATTGGTGTTGGAATGTTTGCCGGGCATGGGATCAATTTCTTTTGCCAGTTGTCCCATTACAAATTCATCGTTGAATTTCCGCGACAGAGTGAGGTATTTCTTATCGCCGGTTATGCTATAAATATTCGCAAGCACATCATTCATGCCGCCATATTCGCAGTTCAGCATTCTCAGCCGCTGATCTTCGGTCAGGTTTTTAATGATACTTTCGGTCCAGTCAGCCATCTTAACCGCAACCTGCAAGGCTTCCGCATTATCGCTATACAGATAAGCATCCACCAGCCCCGCCATTACTTTATGAACCGTATACCAGGGCGACCAGCCCCCGTTGAGATCAAATCCACCTGATTTAATAATTCCTTTTGCAACATTTCCGAAAATTGAATCTTCATTCGGAATGGCCCCGACATAACCGGTTTTACGTGCCTGCTGGCAACGGGCAAGTTCGTCAACAATGTAATCGGACCGCTTTTTGAACTCAGGATTGCCCGAAGCAGCATAAAACATGGAGATTGCCGATAAATAATGCCCGAGGGTGTGACCCGAGAGACCTTCACTCTCCCAACCGCCATAAGCATCACCCTTTGCGGGCAGGCCGGCATTCGCGTAAAAACTGTGCAGGAGCCTGTCAGGGTCAATCTCAAGCAGATACGCGGCATCTTTGTCCATTGCATTTTTAAACGGGCTGCCGTCGAGCAGTTTTACATCCCGGATATTGAAAGAGTATGCCTTAACCGGTACTACAGGGCTAACTTTAATCCTGGGATTGTTAAATTCAGGCACATAGGATTGTGCTTTCAGCATATTTGAGATTACAAATAGCCCTATAACAGTAATTACGACTCGTTTCAATTGAAAATACCTGTTTTGGTTAATGTCTGTCAATCACGGGAAATTCAGCGATGCGCATGGTAGTGCATCCGTATGGAATAAGAATTATTTCTTCCGAAGGTTCATTCTGTTTGCGGTATGATTCATTCGAATTGGGAATTTTCCCGGCTGAATTTTCGTATAAACCCCAACAGGGAATTCTCTTTCCTTTCGTACGGATCTGAATAGGTGCGTTTTGCAGGTTCCAGGGCATATTGTCCACATTTTTGCTCACACGGGCAGAAAAACCGAGGCTGTCGATAACACTTTCAGGAATACCGTAATTCCAGGGTGAAGCCGGGAATACTTCCCAATATGTATCTGCGGTTTCAGCTGTTTTGTGTTCCTTCCATTCTTCTTCAACTTTCAGTGCATAAACCAAAGGGCCTCGCTGCACTCCCAGCGAATTTTCGAACCAGAACGAAAGCTTTATTTCCATCGGAATCTCAAGCACTATCATATCACCGTCGTTCCATACACGATCGATAACTGCAATTCCTCCGCTTTTAGCTTTTTGAAGCACAGTTCTGCCGTCCGAAATAGTACCTTCGGCACACCATTCAGGAATACGGAGGTGCAAAGGAAATTTTGCAGGTTTTTTGATCTTGCAGGTAAATGCGATCCTGTCCGAAAAAGGATAATTCGTATTCTCTATAATCTCAACCTCCACATCATCTGCTACTATTGCTTTTACAGTTGAAGGGCCATAAACTAATGCGGCAAGGCCATTATCAGGAGTAGCATACCACAGATTCTGAATAAATTTCGGCCAGCCCTGGTGCATATTGGTAAGGCAGCAGGGATACCCGGTAGTGGTTCCAAACACATTGCCTGTAAGGTAATTGCAGTCAAAATGACGATAGTCGGCGGTAACAAGAACCTGGTTCACCTGCTGATAATATTGTTTCCTGAGGTATTTGTCGTCGGCCTGGGTGGGCAAAACATTATAAGCGATTTTTTCGAGATAATCGGCATAATACAAGTCGCCGGTTATGGGTAATATGCTTTCGAACGAATACATCATTTCAACTGCAGAGCAAAACTCCGAGCCCTGACTTGGATCGTTGCCATGAATGGCTTCGTCGCCGCCATACATTCCGTTTACAAACCCATGAGTGTCATGCAAAGCATAAAGTCCTTCGCGGACAGCATTTTCGTATTTTTTATCACTGTTCAGCTGGTAATACATAACCGGTTCCTTCAGTCCCTGGGCCACATTTACGCAATGCAGGGCGGCATAAGGGTTGGCTTTGCGCAACGTGTTGTCGGTAAATATGGTCGTCCAGTCCGAGGTTTGTTTATGTATGAGTTCTCCCAATTCGAGAAGAAATTTATCCCCCGTGATATTATAAAGCCAAAGCACTACCTGCAGGTTATCGCCTCCCCGCTGTTGGGCCCACCATGTATAGTGATTTAGCGGAAACTCAGGTAGTGTTTTGAGCTGGAATTTAAAATAATCTGTCATCAGTTTTATTACCCTTTCATCACCTGTTGCTGAATAATACTGCTGCATGGCTTTAAGCATAACCATTTTTGGCCACCAGTCCTCACTCATAGTTTGCTGGGTGCCTTTAATCCTGGGTGTGCCCTCTTTCAAAGGATATGGACCGAAATACCCATCCGGGCGCTGGTTCGCGAACGACCAGTCCATCCACTTTTGCACCTTGGCTTTCAGTTTCGGATCGTCAAGAATATAAGCCAATGGAACCAGTCCATCGATCCAGTATGGTCCGCGCTCCCAGCAATCGCCTGTGCCGCCGAGCCAGCCGTTATTTGAGCCACAAACCAAACTATATATACTGTCGAGGTTACCGGTAAGCCCGTCGCGCTGAAGTTCCAGCATGCGGAGCAGATGCCCGGCAGGTTTAATACTTCCCAATGGCAGGGGAATGTATTTACCCTGAACCAGAGGAGCCCGGTTACCCTGAGGTTTCCAGGCAAAAGAGTTATGTGATGCGGTTATGAAGAATACAGAAACTGTTATAACAGATATCAGTTTGTTCATGATATTATTTTGTTTCGTTCAGCGAATTGCATACCTCTCGGTTAACTTTTCTGATTCTAGCTTCATCCAGCTTTATCACTCTACGGTCGTAGGTCATAAGCCCGTTAACTTCAATTTCCACATCCGTTGTCTGGGTGTAGATGGCGGCTGAAAAACCAGAGGTAATCAGTTTTTTTAGTTTTTCGGCGAAATCAACATATGCATCAGTTGCTTCGGCAGAGGTTTTGTATTTTACATATCCCCAGTTGCGGTCATTTTCCCAGATATGGTTTTCAACAACAAGTCCGATGCCACCGTATTCGCCCAGCACACAAACACGTCCGGCATCGTATAAGGTCATTCTTGGACCCGGATAATTATGAATATCGAGTATATCGCCCACCGTATAGAAGTTGCCGCCACTGGCCGGATTTACCAGGCGCGAAGGATCGTAACTCTTGGTCCACTGTACAATTTCCACGGTTTTGAACTGCCCCCACGATTCATTAAAAGGTACCCAGGTTACCACACAAGGGTTGGAAATCAGAAAATCAATAATTTCTTTCCATTCCCGTTTATAATTGATTTCGGATTCCGGTGACCGGACATGATCGGTTCCATCGAAGAATTTGTTGGTTTGCCATTCGGGACCTTCGTCGCCGCTGGGCATATCCTGCCAAACCAATATGCCTTCCTTATCGCAGTGATAATACCACCTTGCAGGTTCCACTTTTACATGTTTACGTATCAGGTTGAACCCGAAGTCCTTTGTCTTAACGATGTCATACTTTAAAGCTTCATCCGTCGGTGCGGTATACAGTCCATCGGGCCACCAGCCCTGGTCGAGCGGACCAAACTGGAAATAATCCTTGTTATTAAGTTGCATGCGAACGACTCCATTTTTATCTGTTTTGGTCGAAATTTTCCTCATGCCAAAGTAACTTTTTACCTGGTCGCAGGTTTTACCATTCCTGATCAACTCAACCTCCATATCATACAGGAATGGCAATTCAGGACTCCACAACCTGGCATCGGGTACTGACAATAAAATCTCCTGTCCTGCAATACCTTTGCCCTGAGCTATGACCTTGCCGCTTTCAAGAATTTTCACTCCAACCAGATCCGTTGCATTCTGTTCAGCAGATAAAGTGGTTATGGTAACTGTTTTTGTGTCGATGTTGGAAGTCGTTTTAATCCTTGTAATAAAATTTTCGCCAACCGGCTCGATCCATACAGTTTGCCATATTCCTGTTACCGAAGTGTACCATATACCTCCCGGCTTTGAAACCTGTTTGCCATGAGGTTGAAATCCTTTGTCAGCCGGATCCCAGACCCTGACGGTAAGTTTCTGCGGTTTTCCGGCTGCCAGATATGGAGTAATGTCAAAACTGAAAGGAGTATAGCCCCCTTTGTGTGACCCAATCTGAATATCATTAATCCAAACATCTGCTTTCCAGTCGACCGCACCAAAATTCAGTTGTACCTTTTTGTTTTTCCATTCTGCGGGAATCGTAAACTGACGGTTGTACCATAGCTCGTTTTGTTCGCCGACCGGCTTTTGTACACCCGATAAAGATGACTCAACACAAAAAGGGACCAGAATCTTGCCCGAATATACCGAAGGCATAGCGTTGCCGGCAGAAAGAATGGCATAATCCCATAAACCGTTCAGATTCAGCCACTTCTCGCGTACCAGCGCAGGCCGGGGATATTCGGATAACGGGTTTAAAGGATCGACTTTTTCGGCCCATTGGGTTTTGATTTTATCCCCGGCAGGATGCCAGTCCTGGGCGTGAGAATTTAAGGCTGCAAAAGCCAGCAACAGAACAATCAAGTTCAGAGGTGCCATAATATGAAATGTATTTAAATTACCGAAATGCGTTTTGAGCAAATTCACATAGTACACGCAACATGACGAATTTTTATTGCAGATTATGGGAATTGCTAAGCCAAATGTATGATTAAATAAAGTACAATTTCCCCTGAAACTGTAAATTGTCGTTTGTGTGTATTGTTGCATTTCCACATGGAGAGTGAATGGAAAATCGGGATGATCAGGCGATCCCGGGGAACGCTGTTTTTCAGGAAGGTAGCCCGAATTTAAAGTTATAAACCATATTTCCATTTCCTTTTTGCAATCTGTCGCGCAAATTGTCCGAAAATGAACACAGTACCTGTTCGGTGGCAAACCACGATGTAGCGTCGTGAGGCTGGTTCTCAAAGCAAGGCAGCAACAACTGTTATTTTGCTGCCGGCAACTGTCTGCCGGTTACTTATTGCGGGTTGCTGTTTTTATTTCACTACCCATTCATAAACACCTGATGCAAATTCTTTTGGCAATGTAACTTCAAGCCTGAGTGAAGAGGTTGTGATTGGTTTGAAGGTTATAATATCCAATTTGTCTTTGCTGATAGGATATGGTCCGGTAGTTTTGACCGGGATCCATTTATTGCCCGATTTATATAGAATTCTCCACCCGGCAGGAACACGGCACCCACCCGAGGGACCATCGTCGAACCAGTATACCGAACATTCCGAGACCTTTGTCTTGCTTGAAAAATCGTATTGAATCCATTCGGTTGTAGCTTTCTTTGGCCACCAGTGGAAATACAGAACCTCGTGGTCGTTGGAACTGGATGGAAGATCCAGGTCGTTAACCGATTTAAGTGACTTTCCCTCTGTTGATCCGCTGACTTTGCTCTGACTTGCAATGGTGGGAACCGGCACAGGTCGGGCAGCAGCTGCTTCCGATGCCATCCACACTTCCATTTCGCCGGATCCGCGGTTGGCCCAGGCATAGTAGGGTATTGCTTTAAACGTTTCATTTCCTGTTGACCGCACTCCATTATCAGTTTGTTTTAATGAATTTGCCTGGCCAGTGATTACTTCAACCCCATTCAGCAATTGCGGTTCAAACGAAGCCTGGGGTTCTGATTTTGGATCAAATACGAGGTTCAGAACATGTCCTTCTTTGTTATCGGGCCATTCAAGGCAATAAACCAGCGGGCCGCGCTGAAGAGCAACTTTGCCGCGGTCGGCAGCCACAAGCGGATTTGCAGAGATCTTGCTGACAGGCATAGGGAGGTAAAGCTCAATCTTATCGCCGGTTTTCCAGGCGTTTTCAATTACGGCATAGCCGTTTTTCATTACATATTTTGCAGGGACTCCGTTTACTGAAATTGTGAAAGGTGTATTTACATCAGGCAAAAAATGAAACAAATCACCTGGTACGACCTCGCTGCCGGCCCAGCCGGGGATGCGCATGGCAACAGCAAATTCCTTTATTGCCGAAGGATTTACAGTTGCAGCGATTTTCCCGTCCCAGGGATAAGCGGTTGTTTGTATAATTTCAGTTTTACTTCCGTTGAAATCGATATCGGCCTTATTCTGAATATATAAATTCAGATAGATAGTTGATTTATCGTGAGCATAAATATACCCGGGAATAGATGGAAGGAAACGGCATACATTGCTCGGGCAGCAGGCACAGCCAAACCATTCCGAGCGCTGGTGCTGGCCACGCGATTCAAGCACATTGGGATAGAAAAAATGATCGCCGCTCAGCGAAACTCCTGAAAGTAAGGCATTATAAAGGCTGCGTTCAAGTACATCCATGTATTTCGATTCACCGTGCAGCAAAAACATTCGGTAGTTCCAGTACACATTCCCAATTGAAGCGCAGGTTTCGCAATAAGCCGACATATTCGGGAGATAATACGGTTCGCCAAATCCCTCGTTATCTCCACCTGATCCGATTCCTCCCGTAATGTAGTATTTGGTTGTAATAAGATCATCCCATATTTTAGTCAGAACATTGGTGTAAGCAGTGTTGCCATTTATTGCAGCCAGGTCGGCCATGCCTGAGTACATGTACGTAGCACGGACAGCATGTCCTACGATCTTATCCTGTTCAACTACCGGTTTATGCGCCTGGTTATATTCATCACCGCCATGGCGGATATCGAGCATGTATTGCGCCAGTTCGAGGTATTTCTTTTCGCCTGTGACGCCATATAGTTTTACAAGGCCCATTTCAATAACCTGGTGACCGGGATAATAAGGCAGTTGTTTGCCGATAAAATCGCTGTAAACAAGGTTGGCGCTCTTTATTGCAATATCGAGAAGTGAGCGTTTGCCGGTGGCGAGGTAATGAGCAACTGCAGCTTCGTACAAGTGTCCCAGGTTGTATAATTCGTGGCTGAGTACGGGATCGTTTTCCCAGCGTTTCTTGCCTACCCATTCATGAAGTTTGGTTGAGTCTATGGTCCGGTTGGTAAAAAGGTAACCATCCGGTTCCTGGGCCAGGCCTATGTAATAAATAAGCGTGTCGAGGCTGAGCGAAAGGTTTGGATCGGGAGTGGTTTGCAGGGTAAAACTGGCGCCTTCGATAATTTTATAAATATCCGAATCATCAAATGGATATAATGAACAGAAAGAGCCCTTTTCGAGTTTGCCGGCAATTTTGAAGTTCCTTATACGGCCCGTTTCCCGGCATTTCTGAATGGCAATAGGGATAGTAACTTCATGATTGGTCCGGATGCGCGGCGCCCAGAAATTATCATCAACATGCACTGATGTAAAAGGCACAGGGCCAATGGGATATGAAGGCCAGACCTGTTGTGAAAAAGACCGATTAGTTGTAAACAGGACAACAGAAAAAAGCAGTAAACCAATAAGAGTTTTCATTTCAGCGAATTTTGGGAATGGAGGTCAATATCCTTCAAATTTATAAATGAATCGGAATGCCGGCATCACCTGGAGGTATGTTTCTTCATATTCAGTTACAAAACTGAGAATAAAAACGGATGGTAAATCAAGCCGTCTGCAAACCAGGTAGCAAGCAGGTCAATCATCACAAAAATGAAAGCGCTGTTCTTTCCGTAATTTTTCCCGTTTTCAGTAAATATTATTATATTTTCTGATGCTATAGTGTCAAACCCCCAAAGCCTTATTTTGCTGAGAATTTATAAATTGTAGTAGTATGGTACTTTTCACCCGGTTTCAGGATGGTGGTAGGGAAAGCAGGCTGGTTGGGTGAATCGGGGAAATGCTGGGTTTCGAGACAAAAACCTGAATATTGCTGGTAAACTTTTCCTGATTTGCCAGTTATGGTTCCATCCAGGAAATTCCCGGAGTAGAACTGCACGCCGGGCTGGTCAGTATATACTTCCATAATTCTTCCACTGACCGGTTCTGTTACACTCACGGCAAGATCGGCTTCAGATTTAGTATCAAGTATAAAATTATGATCGTATCCTACCGGTTTTCCGCCGGTTGCAGCCAGATCCCTGCCGATTGGTTTAGCTATGGTAAAATCAAAAGGCGTTCCTTTCACATCGCGCAATTCACCGGTTGGAATAAGTGTGCCGTCGACCACGTTGTATTTTGATGCGGAAATCATTAATTCATGCGATTTAATATCGCCGCCGCCGGCCAGGTTAAAATAAGAGTGTTGTGTAAGGTTAACCGGTGTTGCCTTGTCGGTGGTTGCATTATAATCAAAAACCAGGCTGTTGTCGTCATTCAGGGTGTATGTTACCGTAATATCAAGATTGCCGGGATAACCTTCTTCCCCGTCCTTGCTCAGGTAATGCAGTTTCAGGCCAACGGCACTGTCGGTTTTGAATTCTTCGATATCCCACACCACTTTATCATAACCTTTAACGCCCCCATGAAGGTGATTGGGACCATCATTCAATGCCAGGGTATATTCTTTGCCTTCAAGTGTAAATTTACCTTTGGCAATCCTGTTTCCATACCGACCGATCAGGGCGCCAAAAAACGGTGATTTGGCTATATATCCCGAAAGGCAGTCGCAGCCCAGCACAATATCGGCAGCAGCTCCGTTTTTATCAGGAACCATTAACGAAGTGATTATACCGCCATAATTAATGACTTTCATTGTAATCCCCGAATGGTTTACCAGTGTATACATACTTATTTTAGCAGAATCGGGCATAAGGCCAAAATCAGTTTTTGTGATCGTGCCAGGTTGTTGCATTGCTTCTTTTTTTGTGCATGCTGAGGAGAGTAAAAGCAGACCCAGCATTGCGATTAGTGTTGAAAGAAAAATTCCGGATTTCATATAATTGATTTCTAGGAGATTGGATTACCTTTTCAGGATTTCAGTTTCGATTACCTCGCCGTAACGCGAATAGTCAGCGTACAGTGCTTTGTATTTTTCGGCATTCTCGGGTATAGGCAGATATTCGGTTTCGAAACCGCTGCCCATGTGTTTCTGTGCTTCAAGAACATTTGAATACACACCTCCAACCACTGCCGCCGCCATAGCCGAGCCAAGCGCGCAAGCCTGTTCGCTTCGGGCAACAAGTATAGGTTTGTTGATAACATCGGCCACTACCTGCATGATGAAAGGTGATTTTTTTGCTACACCACCCAATGCAATGATGCCTTCAATCGGAATGCCTTCGTCGATAAAACGGTCGACAATCTTTTTGGCCCCAAAAGCTGTTGCCTCAACCAAAGCCCTGAAAATCCGCGGCGCATCCGATCCTAAGTTCAATCCGAGAACAGCTCCCTTCAGCAGTTGGTTGGCATCGGGAGTGCGTCTGCCATTCATCCAGTCGAGGGCTAGTACTCCTGAATTGCCCACAGGCATTTTTGCCGCTTCGGCACTTAGTTGAGGGATAATCTGATCAGCAATTTCGCTTATAAGTTTCTGTTTCGTTTCATCATCAATTATAGTGGATTTCGACAGTAACTCTTCAACCGGCCACATCAGCACGTTTTTAAACCAGGCATAAATATCCCCGAAGCCCGATTGGCCGGCTTCAAGTCCGAGCATACCCGGAACCACAGATCCGTCGACCTGGCCGCAAATCCCTTTCACAAGTTTATCCCCGACTTCTGCCATTGGTGCAATTAATATATCACAGGTAGAGGTCCCCATAATTTTGCTCAAGTAGTAGGGTTTTATCTCCCCGCCCAAGGCACCGAGATGAGCATCAAATGAACCGGCTCCGACCGCAACGGTTTCGCTTAATCCGAGCCTTTTGGCCCATTCAGGCGTAAGCGTTCCTATATTTACTTCGCAATCATAAGTATCGGTAAACAGCCTGCCGCGGAGCCCGGCAAGCAAAGGATCGAGTTTTACAAGGAATTCTTCGGATGGCAACCCTTCGAATTTTTCATGCCACATAGCTTTATGGCCGGCGGCACAGCGGCTGCGTTTCATCACAGCGGGTTCGGCTGTTCCGGTAATCAATGCAGGTATCCAGTCGCAATGCTCAACCCATGAAAATGCTGCTTTGCGGATATTTTCATCTTCACGCAAAACATGCAGGATTTTTGCCCAGAACCACTCGGATGAATAAATGCCTCCTTCAAATTTGGTATAATCAATCCCGCCCCAGGTCCTGGAAACTGTATTGATCAGTTCTGCTTCAGCTGTCGCAGTATGGTCTTTCCACAACACGAACATGGCATTGGGATTTTCGGCAAATTCAGGAAGCAGTGACAATGGTGTACCGTTCCTGTCAACTGCCACTGGTGTCGACCCGGTGGTATCCACCGAAATAGCAACGATGTTCTCTGCAACACCAGCCGGGGCATTTGCTATAACAGCTTTAACAGTGGCTTCGAGTCCTTCGGTATAATCGAGCGGATGCTGGCGGAACTGGTTCCTGGCAGGGTTACAATATTTCCCCTTTTTCCAGCGTGGATAATAAAAGACACTGGATGAAATTTCGGTTCCATCGGCAGTATCAACCAAAACGGTGCGAACGGAGTCGGTGCCATAATCGACGCCTAATGTATACTTTGGCATATTCAGTTATTACTTGGATGCTTCAAGAAATGCAATGACCTGTTTATACACATTTTCGGGTGTAAAACCGAATTTTTCGTCCAGCACTTTTGCAGGAGCTGAATACCCGAAATGATCGAGACCCCAGACTTTTCCATGTGTGCCAACCAAGCCTGCAAGAGTAACCGGAAGACCGGCTGTAAGGCCGAATACCGGCAACCCGTCGGGAATTACCATTTTTTGATAATCCAAAGGCTGTTGCCTGAATAATCCTTCGGAAATAGCCGAAACTACACGAACCTTCAGCCCGTCAGCAGAGGCGAGTAAAGCTGTACTATCGATAAGAGTGGAAACTTCTGATCCGCAGGCAACCAGGACCACATCAGGTATTCCTTCACAATCCTGCACTATATAAGCGCCTTTTTCAGCCTGCAGGGCATCCTGGTATCTTGTTGAACCAGGCATTGCCGGAAGGTCTTTTATGTTCTGGCGCGAAAGAAGCAGTGCTGTCGGGGTAAGCTTGTTTTCCATGGCCATTTTCCAGGCTACCGATGTTTCGCAGGCATCAGCAGGGCGCAGAGCCAGCAGGCTCATATGCCCGTGATGGTTTTTGAGTTGTTCAAGCAAACGGATCTGTGCTTCCTGTTCCACCGGCTGGTGGGTTGGACCGTCTTCGCCGACGCGGAAAGCATCGTGAGTCCAGATGTATTTTACAGGCAAACCCATCAGGGCTGCAAGGCGCACTGCCGGTTTCATATAATCGCTGAATACGAAGAAAGTGGCACAGGCTGCCCAGACTCCGCCATGAAGTGCAATCCCGTTGCAGATGGCGGCCATAGTGAGTTCACTCACACCGGCCTGCAGGAAGGCTCCGCTGAAGTCATTTTTGGTAAATGGTTTGGTATATTTCAGGAATCCGTCGGTTTTATCGCTGTTCGACAGGTCAGCAGAAGAAACTATGAAATTTTCGACATTCTGGGCCAGGTAACCAAGGATAGCTGCCGATGCTGCCCGGCTTGCTATGCCCTCTTTCTGAATAACAGACCCAAAATCAAGTTCCGGCAGGTTACCTGAAAGGAATAGATTCAGTTTTTCTGAAAGATCAGGGTATGATTTCTCCCATTCAAGCTGTAACGCTTTTCGGGCGGCTGCTTCTTTTATCTTTTCTGTTCCAGCCTTAGTATAAAGCTCAGCCACTTCAGGGAAGATGACAAAAGGATCTGCAGGATTTCCGCCCAGGTTTTCGATGGATTTTTCGAAGGATGCACCTGATTCGCCCAGAGGCATTCCATGAGTGGCACAATTGCGTTCGTAGTTTGAACCGTCGGCTTTGAGTGCGCCTTTGCCCATAACGGTTTTCCCGATAATAAGCGTTGGCTTTTCCTTTTCAGCTATTGCTTTGGTAAGCGAAGCACGAATCTGTGTTGCGTCATTCCCATCGATGGTCATCACGTTCCAGCCCCAGGCTTCGTATTTCATGGCTGTATTTTCGGAAGTAACTGCACTGGTTTCGGTCGAAAGCTGTATGTCGTTTGAATCGTAGAACATTACCAGGTTATTCAAACCCAAAAAACCGGCAATACGCCCGGCTGATTGTGATATTTCTTCCTGTACCCCTCCATCCGAAATATAGGCAAATGTATTATGCGACATCCACTCGCCGAAGCGGGCACAAAGGAAACGTTCGGCAATGGCAGCGCCAATAGCCATGGTATGTCCCTGCCCGAGAGGGCCTGAAGTATTTTCAACCCCACGGGCAACTTCCAGCTCAGGATGACCAGGTGTCGGGCTGCCCCACTGACGGAAGTTTTTTAGCTCTTCCAAAGTGTATTTTCCCGAAAGGGTCAGCACCGAATACAGCATGGGCGACATGTGCCCCGGATCGAGGAAGAAACGGTCGCGCATATGCCAGGTCATATCCGAAGGATCGTACCTGAGAAATTCGGTGTAAAGGATGTTAATAAAATCAGCGCCGCCCATGGCTCCGCCCGGATGTCCTGATTTTGCTTTTTCAACCATGGCTGCTGAGAGAATACGGATATTGTCGGCGGCTCTTTCTATTGTTCGTGTGTTCATAAAAAAAAATATTGTTAGTTTTGGCCGTAATAAGCGTCATTGCCGTGTTTCCGGCTGAAGTGCTTATCCAGGAGGTAATTATTAATGGGTTTTATGTTTCCTAATTGTTTGGTTAAAAATGCCATTCGGGCGACTTCCTCGAGAACTACCGCATTATAAACGGCTTTTCCGGGATTAACTCCCCAGGCGAACGGACCATGGTTGCCAATCAGCACACCCGGAACGTGAAGCGGATCAATGTTTTTAAAAGTTTCAACTATCACTGTTCCGGTTTTTTTTTCATAATCCTGTTCAACTTCATCCTTTGTTAATTCGCGTGTACAGGGAATTTCGCCGTAAAAATGGTCGGCATGGGTTGTACCCATTGCCGGAATCGCTTTCATAGCCTGGGCCCAGGCTACAGCATAGGTTGAATGTGTGTGAACGATCCCGCTTATTGCAGGAAAAGCTTTGTACAGTTCGATATGAGTCAGAGTATCGGAAGAGGGTTTCAGATTTCCTTCAATTACATTGCAATCAAAGTCAACCACGACCATATTTTCCGGGTTCAGATCGTCGTAGGATACACCGCTGGGTTTGATAACAACGAGGCCTGTTTCCCGGTCGATACCGCTGACATTGCCCCAGGTAAAAAGCACAAGATTATGCTTTACAAGGTCAAGATTAGCCTGGTATACTTTTAACTTGAGATCTTCCAACATGATGTTTCTTTGAAATGTTTTATCGACAGTAAAATTCCAAGTCCCATCCGCCTGAGGCGGACCAAATCTCAAGTTCAAAATCCATTTTGGAATTTGTAATTTGAGTCTTGGGACCTGGAATTTAAAAATGTTCCTGTTTGTCCCGATTAAATCAGATTATTCATTTCCTGTTATAAAGGCAAAATTACATAAACTTTAACCCATTGGACAGGTGATAATAAACTTCATTCCACCGGAGTTCCTTTTTAAACGGCGTTATGCTGGTATCTTTTCCGATATGGACAAATTCAATACCTGCCATTTCGCAGAAATCCTCAATGTGCCTTGCGTCAATAGCCTGACTGAAAGCTGTATGGTGAGCTCCTCCGGCGTAAATCCATGCCCCGGCTCCTACTTTCAGGTCAGGCTGGGGAATCCATAATGCCCGCGCAACCGGTAATTTTGGAAGCCCGGCTTCCGGCACAACACAATCAACCGAGTTAACGATCACCCGGAAACGGTTACCCATATCCACCAGGCTGGTGTTAACAGCCGGGCCGGCAGGAACGTTGAAAACCAGGCGGGCTGGTGCATCTTTGCCACCGATTCCAAGTGGATGTACTTCGAGTTTAGGTTTACCTTCTCTGATAGTCGGACAGATTTCGAGCATATGAGCGCCTAGGACGCTCATCCCTTTTGGATTCAGATGATAGGTATAATCTTCCATGAACGAACAGCCGCCTTTGAGGCCTTTACCCATTACTTTGCTTACACGCACCATGGCAGCATGTTTCCAGTCGCCTTCGGCGCCAAAACCATAACCGGCGTCCATTAGCCTCTGCGAAGCAAGGCCCGGGAGCTGTTTCAAGCCATGAAGATCTTCGAAAGTAGTTGTAAAAGCGCCAAATCCCCCTTCTTCAAGGAAACTCTTCATTGCAATCTCCAGGCGTGCCTGGTAACGGACATTTTCATAGTATTTTCCGCCCTCTTTACCTTCGGATGAAATGCTATAAGTTTCGTTGTATTCCTTAACCAACGCATCAATGGCCGGTTCAGAAACTTCATTTACAATCTTAACCAGATCGCCGACACCGTAGCCATTAACCGCAACCCCAAGTTGTATCTGGGCAGCCACTTTATCGCCTTCGGTAACAGCAACTTCACGCATGTTGTCACCAAAACGGGCTATTTTCAGGTTTTGCATTTCATTCCAGCCGGCAGCAGCCCGCATCCATATGGCAATACTATCAAGTACTTCAGAATCCTGCCAGTGCCCGACCACCACCTTGCGGTTGATACGCATACGGGTCATAATAAAACCATGTTCGCGGTCGCCGTGAGCCGATTGGTTGAGGTTCATGAAATCCATATCGATATCGGCCCAGGGCAAGTCGCGATTGAACTGGGTGTGGAAGTGAAGAATAGGTTTCTGAAGTTTCTTCAGCCCGTTAATCCACATCTTGGAAGGCGAAAAGGTATGGCACCACGTTATCAGCCCTATACATGCAGGCGATGAATTAGCTTCAATCATCAAAGCCGTAATGGCATCCGGTGTTGTCAGTACGGGTTTGAAAACAACCTGTGCGGGAATTTGGGATAATCCATTAAAGGCGTTTACAATCTCCTGCGAATCGCAGGCAACCTGCTTGAGTGTTTCGGGTCCGTATAAATGCTGGCTTCCGGTTACAAACCAAACTTCAAGGTTATTATAGGTTTTCATTTATATGTTTTATTTGTATTTGATTCAGTTGTGTTATTAAACAGGAACGTTGAAAAAGAATCCGTTACGAAGTAATTCCCTGTATTTCTCTTCGTTGAATCGGTATAAAAAGGCGCCCTTTTTCGAGTTCTCCTTATCTTTTTCATTAAGCTGATCGAGCAGGTTCATTTTTAAAATGCTTTTCCTGAAATTGCGTTTATCGAAGTGTTGCTGGTAGATAGCTTCGTAAAGCGACTGTAACTGGGGGATTGTAAATTTAGGCGGCAGCAATTCAAAACCTATGGGCTTGCGATGAGCCTCGTCACGTAAACTTTCGAGAGCCATTTCCACCATCTTCGCATGATCGAAAATCAGTTCAGGTAGTTCGTTCATCGGGCACCACCGTGCATTGCTGATCATTTCATGGTCGGGGTCGATATCCTGTATTTTTATAAGCGAATAGTATGAAGTTGAAATCACCCTCGCTCCCGGATCCCTGTCAAGATCTCCATGTGTGTATAACTGGTTCATATACAGGTCCTTCAATCCGGTTAAATCATAAAGAATCCTGTTTGCAGCCTCATCCATGCTTTCATGGGGCCCGACAAAACCGCCGGTGAGGGACCATAAACCTTTACCGGGTTCAAAATCCCTTTTAATTATCAACAGTTTTAACTCA
Source organism: Bacteroidales bacterium (assembly GCA_963677975.1). Taxonomy (GTDB): domain Bacteria; phylum Bacteroidota; class Bacteroidia; order Bacteroidales; family UBA4417; genus UBA4417. Next base: position 202,661 of record OY782677.1, read on the forward strand.
CTGTCGGCAAATCCGAAAATGATACTATCAACAGCCACCATGATCGGAATATATTTATTATAAATATCCGCACTTGATCGATTTATGTTGATTCCATCAGGCATATTACCGATTTGATTTTATTGGATTGTACCAGCAACGGTGAATCCTTTTCCTTTACCAGAAATAAATGTAAAAGGCAATTACAATACCCATTATGATGCAGGTGTGGATAATATCCCAGGTATTCCAGCTTGAACGGGTTTCGGCTTTTTCAGCTACTGTTGATGATCCGAAAGTGTATTTAAGCTGTTCAATATCCGGAGCTTTGGTTACCAGGCTTATTAAAACCATTACAGTGATGCAGATAAAAAACAAAACCACACAGAAATGCAGCCAGTTGATGGATGCAATATTGAAAAACAAACCATACTGATCCGTATACATCTGGCTCAGGTTCATTTTAGCCTGTGCGATGAGTTGGGCAGCCTGCATTTTTGATTCAGGCGTAACACCGGCTGCAAGCAGGCTATTGGCTGAATCAACAGCTTCGCGGGCTTGTCCACCGGCTGTTCCTGCTACCTGCGATATTTTGTCGCTAAGGCTCTGTATGCCTTCCTGCAATTGTTTCACCGAAGCATACCCGGTATGGTTGATTTGCTGCAACGCTTTTTCACAGCCTGAAATAAGTGCTGCTTTTGCACCAAACAATACGTTAAGTCCTAAACGGAACATGCCAATACCGAAGCCGGTAATCATTCCCCAGAATGCAGCCTGCGCTGTAGTTCTTTTCCAGAATACTCCAAGCAGGAAAACGGAAGCAATGGCCGGGGCAAGTAATCCCTGGACAGCCTGAAGATATTCGTATAACACTTTCCCTAATCCCAGCATGACAGGGATCCATACAACCCCTAATATAACAACCACTGCAGTAGCAATGCGGCCTACAACAACATAATGCTTCTCTTCCCTTGCAGGCCTCATTTTTTTATAAAAATCTTCCACAAAAAGCATGGCTGAAGAGTTAAATAACGATGCCAGGGAACTCATAAGGGCTGCAAGCAAACCGCAAACCACCACACCGGTAACACCAGCAGGAAGCAATTGGGCAACCATGGCTGCAAAGGCAGAGTCACTGCTGGTTATGGTAAGGAGCCCTTTTTGATTTAATGCAAAAGCGATCATGCCGGGAATAAGGAAAATAAACACCGGCAACAATTTAAAATACCCGGCCAGGATCGCTCCCCTGCGGGCTTGCTGCTGATTGCGACCCGACAGCACACGTTGCACAATATACTGATCGGTACACCAGTACCAGAAACCAATAATAGCTGATCCCATTAAGACACCGGTCCATGGGAATTCAGGATCGGATGATGACCGGATGAGGTGCAAATTATCACCCACCAGGCGCTCCACTTCAACCCACCCTCCAACTTTAATCAAACCAACAACAAGTATAACTATTGAGCCTATCAGTAAAACCGGAGTCTGAAGAACCGAAGTGTACATTATAGCCCTCATTCCTCCGAAAATGGTATACAAGCCGGTTATCACGACCAAACCAACCGCACTGATCCAGAAGAAATCAATCCCCCATATTTCATCTATTCCAAAAACAGTTTTAAAAACGACACCTCCCGCATAAACAGTTACGGCAACCTTCGTAAGCACATAGGAAACAAGTGAAATAACCGATAACACTGACCTTGAACCGGCTGAAAACCTGCGCTCAAGGAATTCGGGCATGGTAAATATTTTTATCCTGTCGTAAAAAGGCACAAATACCCACCCGAGAATAAGAATCAGCCATGCATGCATCTCCCAGTGGGCCATCGCCATGCCGCTCACAAATCCTGCTCCTGCCAGTCCGACGAGGTGCTCAGATCCGATATTGGAAGCAAATATTGATGATCCGATCGAAAGCCAACCGGCATCTTTTCCGGCAAGAAAATAGTCTGTCGTATTTTGCTCCTTTTTTCGAAGTACCCATACAATGATACCAATTAAACCCAGGAAGAATAAACCCAATACAATCCAATCCAGTAGTGCCATGTGTTAACAGATTAGCAGGTTAATAATTTGATTTTTAGAATTATTTTAAATAAGCGTACTTTATACACTTATTTTATCGGGTACTAATATACAACAAGAATTAAATTAATATACTATTTAGTGATATTTTTTATATTGCTGTTTATCAACAATATATCGGTGAAAGAAATCCTTAAGTACTGCATTTTACACATTGCAGTCGTGTAAACCAAAGCACCGAAGTCCCAAATCTGCCAGATCTAAGTTTGAATTATCCTGAGACATCATTTAATTCAAATTGATCAATATGTTATAATTGAGTTTTAGTGCGCATTATTTTAATACGTGTTCGCCTTTGTTGGCCATGAGAAACAATACTTTTAGCCTGATTTTGCAGTTATCAATTGCTGACATCCAATGAATAAATAGTTTATTTGTAGTCTTCTGTCATCAGACTGCATGCAAACCATAACATCGGGGCCTGCCCATGAAAATCCCCGGTGGACCTGGGGCGGGTGAGATAGTAACTGATATCATTACTCTGCCCGGTTCCAACACATACTTCGCCCATTTTACCATCTTCATCCAGGTATCCGGTCAGGGAATTCCAGGCTTTTACAAAGGCAGTTGTATATGGCTCTTCAGGTAATATTCCTTTTTTTACGCCCACCGCCATGGCAAATCCGAACATGGCGGTGGAGGATGTTTCCCTGAAAGATTCGGGCTTATCAATTAACTGCCGCCACATTCCGTCATCCGACTGATTTTCCGCAAGCGTTTTCATCATCTTTTTATACGCATTTAAAATTGAACTGTAATGTGGATTGTTTTCCGGCAGGACCGTAAGCAATTCGGCAAAACCGGCAGCTACCCATCCATTGCCTCTCCCCCAAAAGAAAGGAGCCTCGCTTCCATGAAAAAACAATCCGTTTGGTTGCTGAAGTTTTTGAATATATGAATCAATTTCAAGTGCAGCTCTTTCGAGGTAGATCTTATTGCCGGTAACCCGGAAAGCCTGGACCTGAAGGCATCCAATCATAAAAATATCGTCGATCCAGTATCTTGTTTGTGATGTTAGCCCGTCGGGTAAGGGATTCTTCCATTGCCCGTCGGCAAACGCGAGCCCTTGAGTTAGGTATTTCCTGTCGTTGGTTTGAAGGTATATTTCTAATGGAAGCACTCCATATACATTAGCGTCAACATGGTTAGCGGTATTCGGGATATTTTCAGCGATAACCCTGTCGTAACGGGTAATAATCTCAGCCATTGTTATTGTATCCTTAATCAGGCCGGCAAGCTTCAGTGCACCATATCCGGTAAGAACCTCTGCATAATGGACTGCCGTTATACCGGGGGTCTGATACATCATAAAAACGGGCCTGGATAAAAGATCAGTTATAATTAACCTTGCCACTTCCTCCGGTTTTCTTTTAAAGTCCTGGGATTTTGCTGACTGAAAGTTCAAACACAACAAAAGGAAACAAAACATAACAGGAATAGACATGATTCGATTCATCGGATAAGGTTTTAAATCAGTATTCAGGTGTGAGAAAAGCACTTATTTTATGATTAACTGTTGAAGGAATATGCCTGTATTGATTGCCGGCATTCATTCCAGAATCCTCATACCGCTTTCAACCGCCATGTAGCCTGTATTTTTCTTGCACCAAGCAACCTGAAAAACTGCCTGAGCGTGAGGCTTTTCACCAGGTATTTCAATGAACTCATATCAGAGGCTTTTATCCTGGCTTCTTTATCGATCACAAAACCCATGTCCCTGAAAAACAATTCTGCTTCTTTAAAACTCTCAAAACTATTGCTTTCAGTATCGTGTTGTTTATAAAAGTCCTTTTTTTCATCATCGTATGTAAAGCCAAGTCGAGGTTGCTTGTTTTTCAGGTAAATATCAGCAGTAATCCAACAGCCTCCCCTTTCTATCAAAATATCGTGAATAATTGAAAGGAGTTTTTTCTGTTCTTCTTTATCGAGGTAGGTTAGCAGCCCTTCATTAACAATTGCAACCTCACCAGGGTCAAACTTACCGATTATTTTATTAAAACCTTGTTGATCAAGAGCATTTAAAGGTAATAATTCCAGCTTCCCCTTTGCATTAAACCCTTCCTTCGTTAAATTATCCACTAATCTTTTTTTGGTGGTGATTACATCCGGCAAATCAGTGTCGATATAATGAACCCCTTTTCGCATAGAATAATCCAGACTGCGAAAGGAATATCCTGACGACAGTTCTAAAATATTGTGAACCGGTAAATCTTTCAGAAGCTGATCAATGCTCCGGTACCTGCTTTCGAAGTGGTATGCTCCTGCCCAGAGGGTAAAGTCCCTTCTGTTAAAGTCCGGAATATATTTCTCAGGATATTCCAATTGTTCTGCTGCTTCCCTGGCAAATGGAATACTGGTGTAACCTTTCAGTAATAATAACCACCTGGCTGAAGGGCTGATGGATGAGAAGTCTCTGGTACCAATCATTTGATCCATAATGCTGGTTTTAAATGTCAATATTGTTTGATCACGGATTTATCCACTATTTTTTTACTACAATAGTCGTAACACTTTCAGGTGTTATATCCAGGGCCACCTTACCACCGGATAAACCAACTCCTTTTTCGGTTCGGTTTAAGTGAAGCGAGGTTTCAAAAGCAGAAGCAGAAGTTACAGAAGGAACTTTTATGTTTGTATTTATCGAATATTCAGTTGGATTGATAATTACAACCACTACCTGGTCATTACCAGTATAGGCTGTTATTTCAAGACTTGTAGTTCTGTTGGTGCTGGTTTCTACCCGAATAAACCCCGGCCTTACATATTTTGAAAAATGCGAAAAGGCATAGCCTCTTTTTAGAATTTCGCCATCCACAGTGCCCTGTTCACCGTCGCCAATGAAGGAATAATACCGCTGAAGATACCACCATATGTACGCATTCCAGTTATTCGTCATTGCCAGATGGATAGTATGAAGCATTTCGAGGCTCTCATTCCATTTGGAACTTTCGCTGTAAGATGTCCAGGCAGGTGCTCCCGCATTTCCGGTATTCAGATTCAGGAGGTATTCCGTCATCCAGATTTCTTTCCCTTTTTGTTCAGCCAGAGGAAAGGTTCCTGATCCGCCACCGTAAATATGACCAGCGGCTATATCCAACTCTTTAGCAACATCAGCATCATTCAATAAGGCATTGGTGAAATCCTTATTGAAATTAAACGACTCCGGCGCAGCGATTTTAGTTCCTGTAATTAGATGGCCATGGTTTTTAAGAAAATCAATCATCGTGGAGGAAGTCCAGCTACAGGACTCATACGAAACCTGAATATCTGGTTCGTTTTGAATTGAAACAGCATATATATTTACGCCGTTTGCCGCCATAAAGGCAATAAATGAATTGATATAATCTTTAAATGCTCCATATTTCTCAGGGAGTAAATAACCACCTACAGCATTGTTATTGCTCTTTAAATTTGCTGGAGGAGACCATGGGCACGCTAATATTTTTGCGCCCAGTATTTGAGCTTCTTTAACCGATTCGAGGATAAGCGGCCATTCGGTCGAATCAGATGCTAACTTTACTCTGAACAGGCTCAGCCCAAGATCGGATGCATCCAGGCCAAAAGCTTTTTTTGCTTCGGCAGGTTTTAAAAATTTAGTCCCCCACATCCTGTTTGCCCCTCCGAACCCGGCAATGGTCTGATAAGTGGTACCAGTATTAATTGAAACGATTAATGGTTCAGGATCAGCACTATTTTCTTTTTTACAAGCAGTGAAAAAAATCAGAGTGAAAACCAGATAAAGCAGCTTGATTGGTGAAATTATTTTCATCGTGTCTGATAAATTATTTTTATTCAGTTAATTCCAAAACAATTACTGAATTCGCAGGCATGCTTACCCTCAAATTTCCCCCTGACAGTGTCGCATTGTTGAAACTCTTTGGAGCCACATTTGCAGGATTATCAAAAGTATTATGATCCTGAACTTTTAAAGATGTCAGAATCCTGCCGGTTACCTGCGTAGCTTTAAAACCATTTAAACCAATTTCAACCTCCTGTTTGTTTTTGTTATCAATATTGGTAAGCGAAATATGCATTTTACCCGATTTGTCTTTCGAAGCCGAAACAGAAACAGCCTTAATGCGATTGTTGCCCAATACAAAGTCATTGGAAATAACTTCAACCGGCACAAGAGTTGCATCCTGGTGGACCTTATACATTTCCATCACATAATATGTTGGAGTAAGAAGGATTTTCTCCTTATCGGTAAGGATAACTGCCTGGAGGACATTTACGATTTGTGCCAGGCAAGCCATCCTGACACGGTCGGCATGGTTGTTGAATATGTTAAGCGTTAAGCCGGCAATCATAGCATCCCTTATAGTGTTTTGCTGATACAACTGACCATTTCCTACAGGGTCGGTTTCGTACCACCCGCCCCATTCATCCACAACAAGAGCAATCTTTTTCTGCGGGTCGTACTTATCCATTATTACACAGTTTTTACTTATCAGATCTTCTATTCTCCAGGCTTGTTGCATGGTTTTAAAATACTCATCATCGGAAAAAAGGGAAGATGAGCCTTTCTTACTCCAGTCAATAACGGAATAATGATGGATGGATAAGCCTTCAAACCTCTTTAAAGGAATGTTCTTCATTATTGTCTCAGTCCAGACGTAATCGGGTGATCCCGGTCCTACGGCAATTCTGAACAGTTTTTCGGTATTGCTGTAACTGGTCATTGCAGTAGCATATTGCTTGTAAAGGTCACTATAGTGGTCTGCCGACATATTTCCGCCGCAATCCCAGGACTCATTTCCTATCCCCCAAAACTTCACGTTCCAGGGTTTATCGCGCCCGCTTTTTTGACGTATATCGGTCAGGTAACTGGTGCCATTGGCATGATTTGTATATTGAACCCAGTCCACAGCCTCCTGTACGGTACCGGAATTCATATTAACTGCCAGGTAGGGTTCAGCTCCCAGCAATTCACACATATCTAAAAATTCGTTTGTGCCAAAGCTGTTGTCTTCCCTCATATTACCCCACATCAGGTTTTCAATGGGTTTTCTTTCACTTTTAGGCCCTATGGCATCCTTCCAGTGATAGGTATCAGCAAAACATCCACCCGGCCAGCGGAGATTGGGAATATTTAGATCTTTCAGTGCTTTAATGATATCGTTGCGCACTCCATTGGTATTTGGAATGCCTGCATTATTCACTCCCACATATAATCCGCCATATATACACCTTCCGAGATGCTCGGCAAAGTGCCCGTAAATGTGTTTGCTTATCACTGTCCCTGACTTGCCGGCATTCAATGTTACCTGGTTCTGAGCTGCAGCCCATAATGCTCCATATCCCAGAAGTACTGTTAAAATTATTTTTCTCATCCTACATTTATGTTTATTTAATAATTGATTCTGTTCATCTGTAAATGTACCAAAAAAACAAAAATGAATATGCTGTTTAATTGATTTTGTTTGAGTATTTTTATTAGAAATGTGCTTAAAAATTAGAAGCACCAAAAATGAGTTTTTACGTTATTTCAAGCATTTTTTTTTGTAGTTTTAAACACTAAATAGACTAAAACTTATTTTGATAATAAAATGAAACAACTCTTAAAAGACACTGCGATTGGAAAAGTACTTCAATGTAGTTTTATTTCAATCGTATTGATGGTATCGGGCTCGTATAGTGCAAATGCTCAGCCCTCCGGAGGCCCGTATGGCCCTGTAAATCAGACATATGAATTGCCAAAAGTCACCGGTAAAATATACTATGTTGCACCTGATGGAAAAGCCGGATTGCCAGGCGACCAAATCGCACAGCCAACTTCCATTGAGTCGGCTCTGGCAAATGCTAAAACCGGCGATGCTATTGTACTTCGCGGTGGCACATATCGTACCGGCGACCTGGAATTCAACCAGGGAATAACTATCCAGCCTTATGCCGATGAACAACCTGTTTTTAAAGGAACGCTCGAGGCCAAAGAATGGAAAGCAATCAGTGGGGGGTTATGGAAAACCTCATGGGACCACTTTTTTGCCAGCAGTCCCGACGATTGGTGGTCGAGCGACCGGTTTGGCATGGAAACCCCTTTGCACATATTCAATAACGATATGGTTTTCGTGGATAGGAAAATCCTTAAATCAGCCGGTTGGGCAGGCGAAGTGGACGAGAATTCATTTTATATCGATTACAAAAACAAGTTTGTTTACATTGGCGCGGATCCCGCAAATCATCTGATCGAAATAACTGCTCACAATTATGGCCTGCACAGGGTAACAAAGGATGTGCACGGGAAACCGAACGATCATAAAGGTGTCGTGATCAAGGGTATAACCCTTACCCAGTACGCATACTGCGCGTTTGAAATTGACGGGTTCGAACCCCAGGGACCAGCCGATCCGTCGACTTTTGGTAAGGATGTTGTTGGATCAGTTATTGAGAACTGCACATTTTCATTTTGTGGTCGCGTGGGAGCCTACCTAAGGGGCGACAACCTGGTTTTACGCCAGTGTGATGTCAACAATACAACCACTGAAGGAATTTACCTTTTATCTTCTTCCGATTGCCTGCTTGAGAAAAACAAGTTCTCACGAAATAATATCGAAGATATAAAGGGATATTACCCGGCTGCCGTGAAGATCTTTAACCAGACTCACCGTGTGACCTGCCGTGATAACCTGGTTTATGACCTGCCTATTTCGAATGGAATCTGGTATGATGTGGGAAATGTAGATGGCCGTTTCCTGAACAATTGGGTCGAAGGTGTAGGGAATAACAAGGGTGCCGGAACCAATAACCAGATGTGGCCCAGCAATAACGGCTTTTTCTTCGAAATCTCGAAGGGTGCTGTTTGTGCAGGCAACGTTTTTGTAAATTGCGATCATGGGATTATGATCCTCAATAGCTGTAATGTACAGGTATACCAGAATACATTTGTTAACAGTACAGCCTGTATCGGGCGCGACAAACGCAGCGCGGTTGCTGACCACTTCGGATGGCACCCCAGTACAGGCCCAGATGTTGATCAGCGTTATGGACATGTATTTGTAAACAACTTGCTTACCGGCGATGCTAATTTCAAAAGGCCGTTGATGCTGGTATGGCAACATCCTGATCTTTGCCAGAGGCTGGATAAATCGCCCCTGAAACAATACGATTACAACGTTTATGTCAAGGATGCCAATAATGGCTTAAAGGCAATAGCTTATTGGAGCCCGGCTTCCGGAGCCGGATGCCAGAAAGTTGTTGAATCGCCGGATGATCTGAAAACACTATTTGAAGGCTCATCGGCTAACAGCAAGGTGTTTGAAAGTTACAATCTACCTTTGTTTAAAAGCCCTGAGCTTGGTGACTACCAATTAAACCAGGCATTTCCGGGTGTGAATACAGCCACAGTTTTGCCTGACGAAATTAAAAAATTACTGGGTCTGCAGCCGAAGTATAAACCTTACATTGGGGCATTTCCTGTAAATTTCTAAAATTGGAATTCGACCTGAAGTTGAGTATCTGAACGATATCCTTCTAATTGGCTTTCTCCATATGCAAAAGTCGCTCCAACAGATAAGAGTTTTTTACCACACTTTAAGTCTATTCCTGCGCCTGCCACAAAATAAATTTCAGTAGATTTAGAAACCTCATTTAGTGGTTTAGTATAGATTGTCGGCTGACTTGTAGATCCGGATAAAGGGACTGAATAATATTCATAACTTCCCTTTTGTCTTAAATATATTGCGAATCCGGGACCGAATTTAACGAATGGCAGTATCGACTTATTACTGCTATAAAATGAATACTTTAGCAATAAGGGGATTTTAAGTGTTGTAAATTTAACATTTAACTTATATATATATAATAATGGAGGAAGAGGTCTTTCCTCATTTGATGTATATTCGACAAAGTTTAAAGCAGGAGATAATTGAATACAAAATTTATTTCTGCCGGTATAATCTAAAAACATATTGAGTGCAGCCCCAATTTCAAACGTAAAAGCTGGCTTAAAATCAAGACATTTGGTTTCCTCATAGTCACTTATATACATATTATAAGGTGGCGAACTTAAATGAGAAAGTCCTGCTGCAGATAATATTCCAAACTTAACTTTAAAACGTCCACTTGTTTTTTTTTCAAATTGTATACACTCTTGCGATGGGCAACTAAGTGTTTGATATTCCTTGGTAATTGATATTAAATCTTTAGTGCTGCAATCAATTCCATCTATTTTCCCAATTAATGTTGGTTGATCTTGTGTTAATAAGGTTAATTGCTCTTTGAATTTTTCTGGTTTTGCAAGTATTAAAATATCTTCTTCTGCATTACCGGTAAGTCTGATATGATGATCAAGCTCTAAAACTGATGAGTCTTTTAATGCAAAATAGTGATCTTTCACCTCATCCTGATAATAGAAGATACTTACCGATCCTTTAATGACATATTCTAAAAACACCTGTTCTTTAAATCCGCAATTTAGAGAGATGCTTGACACATAGTACTTCCCATCAATATATCGGTAGGATTTAATTTGATCCGGAGTATAAGTTACTGACTCCCTTTCAGTCGCTGTTTTAAACATGCAGCCCTTTCCATTCGCTTTATCTCCCCTGAAATTGATTAATCCATTAACAGTATCGCCTTGCAGGGTGATTATATAACCTGGCTTGAAATCGGATTGAGCTTTTACGTCAAAAAAGAACAGAATAGGTATTGCAAGAGATAAAACCAGTTTGAGTTTAAAAATTTCCATATGATAATTATTAGTGTTATTAATCATGTTTCGCATAAATAATCCCGCATTCTTTCCGAATCGCATCCATAATGGTGATCAGCGCAATGCTGTCATTCCAACTCCACAAATCGCTTTGTGTTTTCCCGGCACGGATACACCGGGCTGCTTCTTCCGCTTCGAACTCATAGCCATTGCCTTTCAGGTCAAACTCAAATAGTTTTTCACTGCCATTGTTATAAACCACTTTAACATTACCGGGGCAAAACCATAAGTGCCCGAGCAGTATTTTCCCCTTTGTGCCATGAATTTCGGCAACAACTGCCGGGTTTGCAAGAAAGGATGAATACATGACCGACAAGGTATCCTTATCGTACCTTAAGGTGTAACTGCAGCTGTTATCCACGCCCTGGTCACTTAATACTGCAATAGCCGAAAGGCTTTCAGGTTTTCCGAGAAGCAGGTAAGAAAGAAAAATGTTATATATCCCAATGTCCAGTATGGTGCCGCCGCAAAGATCAATATTGTAATGCCTGTGTTCTGGTCCGTTTTCGGATTTGATTGAGAAGAAAGCAGTAAGCAATTTTATATCCCCGATCTCCCCTGAATCGATAAGTTCTTTTATTTTGATTATATGCGGCAGAAAACGGCTCCAAAGCGCTTCCATCAGGAAGAGATTTTTCTCTCTTGCCTTGTCAATCATTAAACATTCTTCCTTGATATTTACTCCCATCGGCTTTTCGCAAAGCACATGCTTATTATGATTGAGTGCCAGAAGCGTATTCTCCAGGTGAAGATTGTGAGGTGTCCCGATATATATTACATCAATATCAGGATCTTCAGCAAGCTTCTCATAACTTCCATATGCCTTTGGAATGGAGAATTCTTCAGCAAATTTCATGGCCGTTTCAATGCTCCTTGAACCAACAGCGTAGATTTCGGAGTCAGGTATGGATAGAAGTGCTTTTGCAAATGTATGTGCTATACGTCCTGTACTTAAAATGCCCCATTTAATTTTCTTGTTTTCCATCGGGAGTTTTTTGTTTCGGATTCTTCTGATTTTTATTTAAGGGTTTTCGTGGAAACAACACCGGGGTTCTGGATTTATATTCCAGATAGGATTCTCCAAAACGAAACTCAAGTTCTCTTTCTTCGAACACTTTCACAAAAAAAGCAATGCCGGGGCAAACAATATGAGAACCCACAGGATAAACAACACGGATTGAAACCCGATTCCCAGCGAGAGCAACAAAGATAAAGCTGCCAGAACCATGGGATTGCGTGTCCAGGCGTACATCCAGTCGGCCGCCAGTTTCCGGCTGAGGCTGATAAAAAGGGTGCTCCAAAGCCTTTTAATGCAAGGTTTGCCACCGTTAGAAAAGTAGCTGTACCGGTTATAATGATCAGGAACTGGCCGATTACCGATGGTACAGGCAGTACCCAGCCTGGCCAGGCTTGTTGAGTTGCCAGTGCCCTAACTACAGGAACACCAAATGTAAAAGCCAGACCGAAATGCACAAAAGTCGTTGTCCACATGGCGTGGCCAGCTGATTGGTGCCGGTCAAGAATCTTCCTTCCAAGCCAGACAAGGGGGTATGTCAGCATTAAGCCTCCTGTAATTACTGAAAGATTCATGACCTTTGAAAATGGTGTGTTCAATATGAGCCACCAGATAGTTAGAATAATCGCCAAAAGGATAATCCTGAAGATTGCTTCAATGATATGTTTCATTGTAACCTTCTTTTAAACAATTGCAGATTCTAAAGTAATGACTTTCTCAATTCAATAATTCTTTTCAGCTATCAGGATTCTTGCCGTTAAGTCGTAAATAAGGCTCAAGGTTAAACATTCAATATTCTTACTTCAAAGTTAATACCAAAATCCAGCTTGCCGACTATATCAAAGCGTTAAAAGTCAAATAAAAACTTCCTGGTAAATGCCTTTATTAATAAAACAAGAAATGGCTTCGGTTTTAGTGCTGAAACTCCGGTCTTTTTGAAAGAATAATTACTCTTGGTCAATTCAGTAACTGAATTTATAGTTTGATTATTTTTTTTGTAAGAGTGTGTCCTTCAGTTAAGATTTTAAGCATGTAGATTCCGGCTTCATATTTCGTCATATCAATTCTAATTTCATGGTTTTTTGTTCTCAAAGTCATTAACAGGGCACCATTTACAGAGAGCAGGCTAACTTCCGATTCTGATCCGGGAAGAGTTAAAGTCAGCGTATCCGTTACCGGATTTGGCCAGGCATGGAATTCAGTGACAACATTCTGTGAATTTACAGATAATGGACCACCTTCACTTACTGTAATATTAGAGCTCCCGCTGCTTTGATATCCCTCTGTTTCCATTATCTGGTAATCCCATGTGGTGCCCAGGTTCATTCCTTTGCCCTTCCATGCCGCAACATGGTTTGCAAACGTTACGGTTCCGCCCGATCTCTTTGTCGTACGGACACTCCAATACTGCTGAAAAGTGGCTGTGCCAATGATGGAAGGTTGATTCGTTCTGGTTGTCTCATAAATGTTATAAGTGCCATCATCGCTGGTAAAGGTACCTTTTGAAGTTCCACCCGGGGGTGTCCATGATCCATAGTTTTCAACCACGTAATATTCTATCAGTGCGTTTTTTGTCCATCCATATACAGCCAAAAATCCATTGCTGCCGCCATCGAAACTGCCTGAAAAGTTAATAACCCTGTCAGGGCTTCCGGTAGCCCAGCCTTTACCGGCAGTAAAATTAGTGACATTTGACCAGGTAGTACTGTAGTTGCCGCCCGATCCCAAAGTCATGGATACCGATCCACCTCCTCCCTGATTCCAGAAGGAATAGTAGTATCCGTTATTGGTTCCGGTTTGATTTGTGGTGATTGTTTGAGCGTTTAACTGCTGTATAGTGAACAACGGCACTAATGAAATCGTTGTCAGACTAATCCGGAAAAATGATTCAAAGATCTTTTTCATTGTAAATTTTTTCTAAGGTACACTGAATTTAAAATAATATTTAACTCAACTCAACAATTCGCCATAGCTATATGCCAGATTATCAGCTTTGTGCATCAGAAAAGAGCTTTTTAAACAGCCATGTTTCTGATTTGCATTCCTGCTGTACGAAACAGAAACCTTTTACCCGCCAGTGTCTTGAACAGGTTTATGCACATCAATTGTCTATAAGCTCTTGCAGCTGACGGATTAAAATTTGAGTTCAAATCACTTAAAAGTTAGTTACAACATTATTTCCGTGGTATTTTACAACTTTATCAACTTGTTCAGAGATATTTACTCCTATACCCTTGTTTACACCAACTATTACAAGGTTAAATGTTCTTTCCTTTAACATTCCGGGAAATGTTCCTTTTCTATCTTCGATAATTAAGCTCTTTTTGCTGTTATTCCATCTGAATTTGATCAGAGAATAAACTCCCTTTTCGTAATTGAAATTATCGTTTTCATCTTCATACAAAGTAAACTCTCCATCGGCACCGGTATATATTCTGACTTCTATCGGATCAGTTTTCTCTGTTGAATACTGGATGAACGGGCCAAACGGGATAATAGAGCCCGCTTTTACAAATAGTGGCATGGTTTCATATGCGGCATTTGCTTTTACTGACTGACCTCCGCTAATTTCTTCCCCTGTCCAGAAATCAAACCATTTAGTGTTTTCAGGCAAATATACATCACGGGTATAATCCGAAGAATCCATTTTTACATTACCCGGGAGATAGTAATAGGGTTTTAGAACAGGATTAACCAATATGGATGGGCCAAACATATACTGATCGTTTATTGTGTATGTAGCCGTATCGGCATTAAAATCAAAAGGCAAAGCCCTCATTATTGTATAATTGTCGTTGGTAACTTTCCACGACAAGGAATAAATGTAGGGCATTAAACGATATCGCAGATTCGTAAAATTGAGTAATGTCTGGTACGTTTTTGAGCCGGGAGTTCCGAAAGTCCATGGTTCCCGTGGAAAATCTGCTCCATGAGCGCGAAACAACGGACAGAAAGAAGCAAACTGGAACCAACGCGTATAGAGTTCTTTAAATCCTTCATCTTCCTGTCCTTTTTCAAATACACCATTCGAAAACCACCATCCGGGTTGATGTTTGAGAAAATATCCTGCAATATCCGTCGTCCAGTAAGGTATACCTGTCATGCAAAAATTAAGACCGGCAGGTATTTGCATGCGGTATTCTTCCCAATTTGCGGAAACATCACCGGTCCAGTAGCTTGCTGCATATTTTTGCATACCTGCAAATGAAGACCGGGTAAGAATATAAACTCTTTTTTGTGATGGCGACGACAGCTGACCTTCGTACAAACCTTTGGTATGCATTAAAGCATAGGTGTTAATATACCGGCCACTACCCATTATTTTTTTTAATTCATTTGAATTTACCTGGTTCCCTTTTGCGGTTGATAATTTTAAAAAGGGCGAAGTCCAGTCAGAGTCATATCCTTCGGAGCAATCGGCCCACCAGCCATCAATCCCGGTCGAGAAAAGGCTGTCGTTCACTTGTTTCCAATACATCTGACGAGCCTCCGGCATTAGTACGTTCAGGTGCTCATTATCACTGAATAAACCTTTTATTTTCGCAAGTTCTTTTTGATTGGGAGTGCCTTTGGTCATGTTGGGCCAGATTGAAATAATCACTTTCGCATTCATATTATGAATGTCGGTAACCATTTGGGCAGGCTCAGCATAGTTGCTGCGATTGAATGATTTCTGCCCCCATTGTCCTTCAGGCCAATACAACCAGTCCTGTACAATTAAGTCTAAAGGAAACCTTCGATCACGAAAGCCTTTAACTATTGATACGATTTCATCCTGGGTGTTATATTTCTGTTTGGATTGCATATAGCCAAATACCCATTTCGGATACATGGGCGCCTTGCCGGTTAAACGGCGATAAGACGAAACTATACTATCGATATTTTCGCCATATATGAAATAGTAATTGATTTCATCTGCTACTTCCGACCATAAATAATAACTTTCTTTCGTGTCGTTAAATTCGCCAAATGAATAGTTGTCCCAAAGCAAACCATAGTGGTTTGTTGAAATTATTACCGGCACAACATCATCCCGGTTTTTTTGAAGCAATGTTATTTTTTTACCATTCAGAGCTAAATCAGCATCCTGGAAACTTCCTAGTCCATAAAGCATTTCACCTGTTGAATATCGAAATGACTGCTTAATGTGGAAACAGTTCTCCGCAACTACCCTTGCAGGTTGGGCATTTTTGCCGTCTTCAGATAATAATTTTTTGCCTTTTTTGTCAAAGAAACTAACATTCATGTTTTTTTTTTCAATATTAGCTGTGATTGCATCAGTTGTTACGACGATCTGCGAATCTGTTTCTTTTACATCCCAAACAGTCTGTTCATGGAAATTATCTGGTACGATTAAGCTTTCACGATTTGAGAAATCGTTTACAGGCGAAGAAATAACCTGTATTATATTGCTGCTTCGGACGATTAATTTCAAATTGATAATTCCATTTATACTTACAGGACTGGTATAAACTATCCCATTGGGTTGTTTTTGAAAAGATTGTCCGAATACGATAGAACAAACTATCATAGAGGCAGTTAAAGCAATTAAGAGTTTAATCTTCATATGAAGCACTATTAAAAGATTGAGTTAAAAGCAGAAATGTTGTAATTGTATTTTTTTTGAAATCATCCAACATCGCCTAACCTTTTGTTTCTGATTTGATTCTATTAAGGATTTATCTTATCAGTTGATTATTTTCTTTTGTTCGACCTATTGATGATATCACTTTCTGAAACAAGGTTGATTCTTCTATTGCCATTCTAGCTATTGATTAAACATTCAAAAAGCAAGTATCAAAACCTATTGCAAAAATGCCGAAGCAGTCGTATTGTTGAAATAGATCAGATAATTAAAGGAAGCCGGATTATAGCTATAATAATGATTATCTGGCAAATAACTATACAATGCACCAATACATAAGTATTGTATGCCAGAGGATAAGGCATTATCCCATTCGCTGTATTTTTGCAAATCGGCCACCTTAACAGAAAATACGGATTCTTTACTGAGGTACATCAAATAATTGATCGAATTTCCCATTGGTTCGGTATTTATTACCTGTTTTGTCAAAATATTCACTGTACCATTACCCTGTGAAAGTGCATTAAAATAGCCGGTAGAAAAAAGAAACCCCACCGGGACATAATCAGTTGATAATAGTTTGTTTAGATGGTACCCCATTCGGGTTACGCCCCATAGGTTACCATTTGCAATATGACCATCATGTGCCCAAACAACTATTTTCTTACGATTAAAATAATCAAGCAGCCAAACAGCGTTTTCTGCCATATACCTGTCCCTATAGCTTTCGTCAAATCTGCCCTCTAAGGTCTGTCGTATAGTTTTTAAAATTCTTTCGTTTAAAAGGTATTTTTTCTCAGAACTGGCTGCTATTAATTGTGGCTTATATAAAGTCATAGTATCAAGTAAGTTGTCGAGTTTTATTAAATAATTCGCATAATTTGTATTTGTCGAGAAACTGACAGTTGATACAAGGATTTCTTTTGCATAAGAAAAGAAAGGTGCATGTGTCAGGGTTAAATAGTCTTCAAGCAAACCCGGATTGTATGTAAGATATTGACAATCTATTCCCATGTATTGAACTTTCTCATCGTCTGATTTGCCCAGATTATACTTGCACATCCAAACCAGGAGATCTTTGACTTCCTCAGTTTTCCATGTCCAAAAAAGCATTTTGTTTTTCATCAGACTTTCAATTTGGGTACTATCACCTTTCTGTATGGCTTCATTAATAAGCAGTGATTCGCCAAAATCGGCTTCAAATGCAAATATTTTATAATTGTGTTTTTCGACTAAATACCTAAATATCCGGTGCTTAGCTTTAAAAAACTCGGAAGTGCCATGAGTGGCTTCACCCAGGCCAATCATAGGTTTATCGGCTATTGCATCCAAAAACCGGAGTTCAGTATCGCTCCAACTCAGCGGATCCTGGGTTAGTGGGTTGAGTTCCTGCTTTAGCTCTTTAACAAGGATTTGATCATTTCTATTAGTATTGCTATGATTGTTATCATTGGGATCTTTTCTGCAAGCAGTAAAAAATAATGCTATAAAGCAGCATGCTATTACTTTTGTTTTCATAACTTTTATTTCTTCTAAAAAGCCATCAATCAAAACATTGATTCCCAATTTATTATCTCTATTCAATTCTGAATACAACGAACGTGGCAAACGGCATTTCAGCCGGACAGGTAATAATCAGCCCGCTGGCTTCCTGTTTCCACTGGTATCTGCACCAGGATTTGGAGGTGCAAATGTATTTTGGGCCTGAATACTAGCAATACCAGCAAGCATAAAAATACATTCTGATACAATCTGGCGCAATGGTTTTTTCATTGTCGGACTGATTTATAGTATTGAAACCTTTATTGTCTTTAGATCTTTCTTATCGGAACTGTTGCCATAGTAAACCTCGTATTCGCCGGGAGTTACCGCCATTTTTCCTTGGCTCCAGTCATAGAATTCAAAAGCTGAAGGAGACAAATCGATTGTAACCCGATCTGATGTCCCTGCTGCCAGGGTCACTCGATTGAAACCGCGAAGTGTTTTCAGCGGACCGTCAACATCGTTCACTTTGCGTACATATACCTGAACAATCTCAGTGCCAGCACGTTTACCGGTATTGCTGATCGGAACCGTTAACAGCACGGTTTCATTTACATTCAGGATTGTTTTACTAAGAGAAGCATTGCCAATTTCAAAACTGGTATAGCTCAGACCATAACCAAACGGGAATAAGGCATCGTCCATATATCGGTAGGTACGGCCCTGCATTGAGTAATTTTCAAAATCTTTAAGCTGGCCGGAATTCTTATAGAAGGTAACCGGCAGTTTCCCGGATGGATTGTAATCGCCAAAAAGGACATCGGCAACGGCTTGCCCGCCGGTTTCTCCACCATACCAGGCCTGTAAAATGGCATCGCAACTTTCGGTTTCGGGTGTTAAAGCGATGGCCGAGCCTGAGCAGTTCACAAAAATTACCTTTTTCCCGGCTGCTTTCAATGCTTTCAGGCAATTGCGCTGTACAGCCGGCAGGTCAATATTTGTGCGGTCGCCGCCTTTGAAGCCGGGGCAATTTACAGGCATCTCTTCGCCTTCCAGGTTGCCCGAAAGCCCGCCCACAAACACAACGGTTTCAATAGCTTTCAGTTTGTTGATGAGTCCTGTATAATCAGCGTCCACCTCTTTGCCTAAATCGAATTCAATATTTGCCTGCCAGTTGTGCAACTGGGCATAACGGATTTCAATTTTATACTTTTTATCCGCTTCAACTTTAAATGGAATTTTTGACGGAAGTGTCCTCCAGTTATCATATTTCGCCAGTGATTCGCCATTTACCAACAATTCAAAATGGCCGGTGGCGCCGAACTTAAACACGATTTCTTCAGTTGCTGCAGGAACAAACTCTGTTTCGTAAATTGTCGAAAACCCTTCAAGTTCCACACCCGGGGCAAATTCATGCTGTCCGGCAGTAGTCATTTTAACAGGGTTGGTTATTTGAACCGTCGTGACTATATTTCCTTTGCGGTCGGGATTGTTCCAGTAAGTTGCTTTCAATCCCTGCTTCTCTTCATACGAAAGTTGTCCGAAATAGCTTTCGGTTACTTTGTCCTCAACCAGGTCGCAACCTTTGTCGTAAATAATACTGTTGCCGGGAAGTTTCGTTTTTATCCCGTCGAGTATTGTTATTGTGTGAACTGGTTTTCCGTTATAGTTGCCCCACAGCATCACTTTATCGTTGGCATTTGGCCCGATAACGGCAATCTTCTTATCCGTTTTTGATAATGGCAGGATATTGTTATTGTTCTGAAGCAGCGTTATTGTTTGACGTGCCATATCGAGGGCAAGTTGACGGTGTTTTTCATTGTTCAGAATGGATGCAGGAATTTGTACCCAGGGTACAAGGGTATCTTCATCGAAATCACCCAGGTCGAAACGGCCAATCAGCACACGCATCAGGCTTTTATCAATATTTTCCTCTTTAATCAGGCCTTTTTCAACTCCTTCGGGCAGTGTTTTGTAAGGATAGTTTTCCCAAACACACTCAACATCCGTGCCTGCCAGAACAGCTTTTGATGCAGCATGCACCGGGGTTGAAGATACTTTATGGCTGGTAAAGAAATCGGTAATAGCACCACAATCCGATACAACCATGTATTTATACCCCCATTCTTCACGAAGAATCTGTTGCAACAGCCTGGTATTACCACAACAGGGTTCATCATCAAGGCGCTGATAGGCGCACATTACTTCACGTACATCAGCTTGTTGCACCAAAGCTTTAAAGGCTGGCAGATAAGTTTCGTACAATTCGCGTGGGTTTACATTATTGAGGTTTAGCTCATGACGGCTCCATTCGGGGCCTGAATGTACTGCATAGTGTTTTGCGCAGGCCAGTAGTTTACGGTACTTTGCATCGGCAGGACCCTGCAGGCCTTTAACTACCTGAACGCCCATACGGGAAGTAAGGTAAGGATCCTCGCCATAGGTCTCCTGACCACGTCCCCAGCGAGGGTCACGAAAAATGTTCACATTGGGAGTCCAGACCGAAAGGCTTAGGAAACGTTTGTTTTCGTTTCCCCTTTTCAGCCATTGGTTGTATTTTGCCCGGGCTTCGTCCGATACCGCATCGAAAACTGTAAAAAGCAATTCATCATTAAAAGAAGCGGCCATAGCAATGGGTTCGGGGAAAACGGTAACACTGTCGTTATTGGCATAACCATGCAGCGCTTCGCTCCACCAGTTGAATTTTTTAATGCCCAAACGCAGGATGGCATCGCTCTGGTCGCACATCAACGCGGCCTTTTCTTCAATCGTCAACCTTGAAATAAGGTCTTTGGCCCTTTCTGCTGAACTGAGGTTCGGGTTTTGGAAAGGATATTGCTGTGCAAAAATGACAAATGAAAACAATGTACTGATTGCCAAAAGCAGTATCCCTTTTATGTTGATTGATATAGACAGTGACTTCATATGCTATAATTGGATTTATCAGTTTTAATAATTAACAATTTGCTCAGTCCATGTAGGACCTGATAAATAAAACCTGCCATCCCGGTAGTATACCGGTTCGTATCCCATCTGAGGAGTTTTTTCCCTGTCCTGAAGTTCAGAGCAATACGGATAAGGCCGTTTTTCATACATCATGTAGTGGCAGGAACTCCACAAATTGCCGTCAGGTCCTGTAAAGAGGGCATTGTGACCGGTTTCGCAATAGGGGTCTTCAGTGTCCTGAAACTTCAGGTTGTCGTACCCTCCGCTAATGGCCAGTTCGGGGCGGTATCCTTTTTTTCGTGTGCCGAAGATGGTTTCATCCGATACCAATTCCCAGGGGCCAAGAGGAGTTTTTGATTTTAAAAGCCCGACTTCGTATCCCCGGGTCCAGGTGGAGAAAAACATGAAGTAAGTGCCATCGCGCTTAATTACGAACGGACCTTCGATACCTCCTGCCATCCACTCAGGATAACCGGGTTGGCGTTTATCCAGGAATTTTTCAATCGGCGTAGTAAGTTTCCCGGTTTTTAAATCAATTTTAGCCTGAAATAAACCATTACCACTGCAATAAAGATATACCTGTTTATCATCATCCTCGAAAAGGGTTGCATCGTTATTATACTGGGGAGTAAGCGGTCCGTTGACTAAAGTATATGGACCTGTAACATCATTTGAGGAAAACAGCCAGACACTATGGGTACTCATTCCTTTGGGGTCTTTCTCTGTTACTTTTCCACTGTTCACGGTAAGCCAGTATTTACCCTGGATAAAATGAATTTCAGGTGCCCAGAACCTGCCGTTGTAAGGGCAGTCTTCAGGTAACTTGCTCGCATCAATTAACCAGGAATGTTGTTTCCAGTTGATTAAATCGTCAGAAACCAACAGTCGCACTCCCGGGTTTGGACCGATCCACACAGGATTCGATGTTCCTGTACAATACCATTTATCACCAACTTTAATTATACAATGGTCACGCATGGATATAGCGGTATCCCTGGTAATGGGATTTGTGTAACGAAAAATATGAGTAGCCATTTTAACATCTGAGATTCCTTTACTTATTTTCTCCTGTGCAAAACAACCTGTTGATATCAGAATCAAAGCGGAAAGCAGGATCACTTTGTAATTATTCATTTTTACTGTTTATTTTTGAATTTAATCATTACTGTGTATTAAACGGATGTAATAAACCGCGCCTGCCGTGCTTCCGGGAAGTGACTGAAATTTCACCCTGACATGGGTTTTCCCTTTTAAAATTGAATCGGGGATAGGATAAGCCACATCTTTAAACATCGACTGGTTCCATTTATTTGTATTGTCCTCAGTCTGTAATTTTTGATTATCAATGTAAATTTCGAACCTCCGGTTACCCCACTCAGCTCCCCAATAGCGTACGAACAGGCTGAGATTGGTTTCGGAATTGGTTAGCATATCGTAGCTGAAATAGCCGCCGTTTCGCGCATCGCGATAAAATTCATTCAAATTGTTACCTGTACCGGAGTTTTCCTTTTGCAATAAATGATCGGTTTCGGGTTGTTGTTCGCCGGTTGCCACCTGGTCGATAGTGCGCTTTTCGAGTGCAAGTTTTTCTTTTTCAATGTTAGCCAATGAATCCAAATATGCTTTGTAACCCGAATCTGACAGGGCTAACCAGTACATCATATATCGGGCATCGTGAATTTTATAAAAGGGTTCCAGGGTAAGATCTGAAGAATTAATCATTTTAACATTAAGTTTGAAGTTCAATGACTTGTCCTTTACAGGCACGAGCTTATCTCCAATATTCCGAATATCATCATCAATCAGAATAGGAGCTTTATCAACGGGCAAATATTCTCCACCAGCATACTGTCCCCAACGGCTATCATCAGCAATCAGGCCTTTCAAATCTTCTGTTCCGGTTTTTGCACCCAGCAAAATCGGGCCGTGCATGAATGCAATGTAATCAGGAACATTGGGCAAATATTTAATGGTAGTGCGCATCGGAAGTGTAATCAGAACCACATCGCCTTTTTCCCATATCCTGTCGATGCTGACATAAGATGATGGAAGCACTGTATAAGGGACTTCTTTCCCGTTAACCGAAATTTTAAATGCGCCTTTGCTTACCCACGCCGGATATCTTACCATTAATTTAAAACCTGAAGAGCCGGAAGTAATTGTAAGTTTTGTTTGCTCCTCATCCGGGAAATCCGTTTCCTGTTTGATTTTTACTCCTTTTTCCTTCCAGTTGAGCTCGGATGTGATAAATAAATTCAGGAACAAAGAATCGTTTGAATGCGTGTAGATAAACTGGTTGTATTTACTGTGGTTTTCCATGCCTGTTCCCACACAACACCACATGGCTTCATTTGGGGCTGAGTAAACCCTGTAATGCCGCGGACGTGCCGGTGTGAAATAGACGTATCCACCATGCTCGGGATGCTGGGAAGAAAGGATATGATTGTAGAGGGTACATTCGTAATAATCAGCGTATTTGGCCAAAGGGTGCACTCTGAACAAATCTTCAGTTAACTTGAGCATATTGTATGAATTGCATGATTCCGGCCCGTCATTAACCGTTACAAAATCGATGCATGATTCTTTAGCCGGAAAGTGTTCCCTCCTGCTGTTTCCTCCCAAAGCCAGCGAACGATTGGCTGTAACAGTTTCCCAGAAAAAGCTGCCTGCTCTACCATATTTCTCATCATGGCTAAGCTCCGCAATTCTTTCAAAACCAATGAATTTTGGGATCTGTGTGTTGGCATGTTTGTTATCAAGCATGTCAATTCCTTCCGACAATGGATCCAGAAACATCGTATGCGAAAACCATTTTGCAGCTGTAAGGTATTTTTCATCACCTGTCATTTGGTAAGCATCGGCAAATACTTCGTCCATGCCACCATGCTCCATGTTCAGCACCGATTGCATCTGATCAGAAGAAAGGGCGGAGGTAATATTAATTCCCCAATCGCAAAATTTCAGAAACATGGCTTTTGCATCCTCTTTCCCTCCATAGAGCCATGCATCCCTTAAACCGGCATACATTTTATGCAGGTTATAAAAAGGCGCCCACGCCGAATTGTAAACACTGAAATCGCCTTTCATAAATGCTGACCACAGTTTTGCGCTATTTGGGAAACCACCGGCATAACCAACTCCCCAGCCGGCATTGTTTTTGGCATTTGCATCCTGACAGGCCCTGAGTTCTGAAAGCATGTATTCCATGCGTTCCTTGCAGCGTGCATCATTTGTAGCGGCGAAATTCATCGCCATTGCCGAAAGGTAATGACCAGCAACATGCCCGTCGAGGCCTTCCCAGTTGGGATAGCATTTCGCTTTCGCTGGTAAGCCGGCTTCTTTGCGGTATGGTGCCAGCAACCGGTCGACATCGTATTTCATGAGTACACCGATGTTCAGATCGCGGGCATGTTGAAAAGGACCATTCAGAAGTGTCACATCTCCCAAAGGGAATTCGTCAGGATACAATTTATCCTGAGCATGAACATTGCCTGCTAAAATCATACAGTAAATGAATACGCTGATTTGCAGTAGTTTCATATTGCTTTTCTGTATCATTATTACACTGGAAGAATGGTTTCCTGTTCCTGTATTCTAACTGTAAATCTGTTATTCAACCTGTAAGTGTTGTTCCCTTTCGGTCTAATCAAGAGGTATAGCATCGTTTCCTGTAGTAGCGTATAAACCAAGTAAACAGCCGGTAAATCCTCCTGCCACATCGGTTGAAAGTATATCACCGGAAACTGTGCCGCCTAAATTCACGAAGTCGATTCCGTTGGTTGAGTAACTAAACTGGTAATCATCGCCTTTTGCTGACACCTGTAATCGGACAGGTTTGGAAATGTCAATTTTTGTACTGGCAACAATTCTTGATTCTGCTTCACGGCTTTTGCCCTTTCCCTGGGTTCGTTCGAGCAGGAGATAATAGTCGGATCCTTTTTGGGTAATTCCAAAAACATAATTAAACCTCTCGCTTTGCAGCGCCACAATACCTACCAGGTCTTTCTCCGAATCCGGTTTGTAATCCATGGTTACTGTGTACGAAAAACTATTATGCATCTGCCGGCAAAAGAGCGCGGCTACAGGAGCAACTTGCTTTATATTTGTTTCAAACGGTTTTATCTGCAAGCCATTTTTGATAGTTGAAATAAAATCCTCGCGTGGCCCTCTTAATCCGATCCAGCGGTAGTCAAGTTTTCCCGAACTAAAATCATCAGTGAATGTAAAGTTGCCATTGGGGAAGAATCCATCTTTTCCAGTCTTATTTTCGGTAAATTGCTGTGGCATTTTAAGTTTTGGCTCCAACGGAATGAGTCCGTTTTCAAAAACAGGGAATTCGCCCGACCAATCCACGGGTAAAATAAAAGTTTCACGACCCATATTCACTCTTTGTTTTTCATTTGGACTGACAGCCAGGAATACACCGTAATATTTTTTATTATCCGGTCCTAAAACCAAATCGGCATGACCGGCCCAATCAACCTTATTTTTGCGGTCCTTTTCAAAATAGCGTTGTGTAAGAATCGGATTGCCGGGTGCCGGAGTATAAGGGCCTTTGGGATTGTCGCTTGAAAAAATTACTTCGCTGTGCCAGCCTCCGGTTCCGCCTTCGGCACACATTAAAAAATAACGGCCGTTTTTCTTGTACATATGGGGCGCTTCAATCCAGATTGGTTTTTTCGAAAGGTCAACCCCGCCGTCAACAATTATTTTATCGGACCCCTGAATGATTTTGTCGTTTTCGACATCATATTCCCATATTTTAATTACGCGGTGTCCGTTGTAAAGTTCTTTTCCCTTATCGGGGGCATCGTTGTGAACAACATACGCTTTTCCGTTATCGTCGAAGAAAAGCGAAGGATCAATCCCGTTAAAATCCAGCTTTATCGGGTCGCTCCAGCCTTGTAACGGGTCTTTTGTTTTTACTACAATATTTCCAAAACCACCTGAAAATTCAGTGGTGATCATATAAAAAGTCTTGTTATTGGGGTTGTACAAAATCTGTGGAGCATAAATGCCGGCACTAATCCCGCAATCGTTTAATTTAAGCTGCGAAGAGCGGTCCAGGACGTGACCAATTTGTTTCCAGTTCACCAAATCTTTCGAATGAAAAATTGGAACACCCGGAAACATGGCAAAAGAAGAGCAAACCAAATAATAATCATCCCCTTTGCGGGTTATACTTGGGTCGGGGTAACAGCCCTGCAATATCGGGTTATAAAACTCATCCGGTTTTAAGGGATTATCTTTATAAACCTGGTCGTCGCCATGGTAAATAAAATTTGAAAATACCGGCGCATTTTTGGTTTGATTTCCTTTTTGATTGCTGTTCTGACCAATTCCAGCAAAAGAAAACAAGGTTATAAAAACCGCCAACCATACGAATTGCTTTCTTTTTACTGCTGTTAACCCAAATTCAGTATTCTTCATATCACCCTGATTTTATTGATTTACAATCATTTACTTAATTACTATAGAATAAGTTTTCCCTGCCTCGGTTGGCAAATCGTACAATTGAGTCGAAGGAAGAGCCACTTTGTTCAACTTTGCATTTTCTGAAATAACCGGGTTTTTAACATTCGCGGTTTCAAAGAATGGATTCGGATTTGTACCTGATGCAGGTTTTAAGGAATTATCTTTGGCTAAAACAACTTCGTTTGGTACACGGATGCGGCAGTTTCCACCCAGTTTCGACTTTATTTCGATTTTCTGTACCCGGCCATTCTCCCACCTGAAACTTACTTCGAAACCACCTCGTGTTCTGAGACCTGAAACCTCACCTTTTTTCCACTCATCAGGTAAAGCCGGTAAGATATGAATTGCCCCGTCGTGACTTTGCATCAGCATTTCAGCAATGCCCGATGTGCATCCAAAGTTTCCGTCGATCTGAAACGGCGGGTGAGCATCGAAAAGGTTCGGATACGTTCCTCCTTTTTGTTTTCCGCCAGGCTGTATAGCGGGAGTTAATTGATCCATGATTAATTTAAACGCATGGTCACCATCGAGCAGGCGCGCCCAAAGGTTCACTTTCCATCCCATCGACCAGCCGGTGGATTCGTCACCACGGGCCAGTAGTGAAGTTCTGGCTGCCACGAAAAGTTCCGGATGATGGTAGGGAGATATCTGGTTTGACGGATAGAGGCCGTACAGATGAGAAACATGGCGATGCTTATCCTGCGGATTGTCCCAATCGTACATCCATTCCTGCAACTGGCCCCATTTGCCGATTTGCATAGGCGCCAGGCGTTTTATAGCTTCATTGATTTTTGCAATCAGGTCTTTATCGGTATTAAGGATTAAAGCAGCTTTAACCGTGATTGAAAACAAATCGAAAACCAATTGATTATCCATTGTTGTTCCGGCAGAGATTGATGATTGCGGATGATGGGCAGGTGCATTTTCGGGCGAAACCGAAGGGCAAACCACCAACCATTTATGCTCAGGTTCTTCGACCAGAAAGTCGAGAAAAAATTCTGAAGAACCTTTAAGTACAGGATAAATTGATTTCAGGTATTCTACATCGCCGCTATAGGTATATTTATTAAACAAATGCTGCGAAAGCCATGCACCGCCCATCGGCCATTGTCCCCAGAAAGAACCGTCAACGGGACCATTGATTCTCCAGATGTCGGTATTGTGGTGTAAAACCCAACCACCGGCCCCATACATGTCGCGGGCAGTTTGTTTTCCTGTTTCCGAAAGTTCGCGAACCATCTGTATAAGCGGTTCATTCATTTCCGACATGTTGGCAACTTCCGATGGCCAGTAATTCATTTCAGTGTTGATATTCACTGTATACTTACTATCCCATGGCGGGGCAAGCTGATCGTTCCATATTCCCTGGAGATTCGCAGGCTGTCCGCCCGGCCGCGATGCTGAAATGAGCAAATAGCGGCCAAACTGGAAATACAATGCAACAAACTGAGGATCATTTCCTTTGGCAAATCCGGCCAAACGCACATCGGTAGGTTTCTTTACAGCAGGTGATTCGCCCAGATCGAGTTTTACCCTGTTGAAATAGTTCTGAAAGTCCGAAATATGATCACTTAAAATCTGATCATAACTCTTTTTCGAGGCTTTCAGCAGGTAGTTAGATACTTTTTCTTCAGCATTCGCGCTCAAGTCGTGGTAGTTGATGAAATTTGTAGCAATTGAAATATACAGGGTAGCAACGTCGGCATTGGTTACACTCAATGAGGTTCCATAAGCGGATACTTTACCCCCCTGAGCCACAATTTTAACCCTTGCTGCGAATTTTATACTTCCAGCCAGTTTCTCAAATTCGCTGGTAATTCCTGTCATGGTAAGTTCACCCTCCTCATCCGCGCTCACATTTATCTTCGAAGGTTCCGGTCTGTCCATTGATGCTGAAAAAGTGACTGATCCTGGCTTATCCGCCTTAATCTGGATGACTATTATCTGGTCGGGGAATGATGAAAATACGCTGGTTTCATATTTTATGCCCTTCACTTCGTAGCTTGACGAAACCACTGCCTTTTCCAGATCAAGTTCCCGGTAAAAACCTGTATAATTCTCATGTCCCGGGAAGGACAATTTCAGGTTACCAACTGTTTGGTAAGCCATACCTTGAGAGGTTTTACTAATAAATTCCCGATTTACAAGATCCTGGGCTTCGTTGTATTTGCCCTCGAATACTAGTTTCCTGACTTCAGGCAATGCCTCTTTTGCACCAGGATTATCATTTCGGTTGGGACTGCCGGTCCATAATGTATTTTCATTCAGCTGGATGATTTCGTTAAAAGGATCTCCATAAATCATGGCGCCCAAACGGCCATTTCCCACCGGAAGAGCTTCGACCCATTGTTTGGCAGGCTGTTCATACCACAGTTTTAAAAGTTTGTTATTCTGGGCACTAACAGAAATTATTAACCCGAAGTTGAATATCCAGATTAGAATGTTTTTCATTATCGTCGTTAATTTTTCATTCCAATTTTAATCTGTGTGAATGAATGTGCCGGAAACGAATACATTAGTTTGTTTCCACCGGTTTTAATCTCCTCTGAAACCGGAATATACTCATTCTGCTTTTCAAAAGCATACTGCTCATTGAGTGAATTTCCGGCAACAAGAGTGGCTACAGCTTTTCCAGTGAACTCACTGGTTGTGGATAAAATATCGGCTGTTATAGCATTGTCTTTATGACGATTAACCACATTGATATAAACTGTATTAGTTTCTTTCGAATAAACTGAAGTTACATCAAGATATGGAATATCCTTGCATTTTTCGGTATTAAAAGTCCCACAATCAACATAAGTGTCGACTGAATTTCCCCTGCAGTTGTTAGAATATGCCTTGAATATATAGAATAGAGGTGTTTTATAGGTTCCCTTGACTTTATCACTTCCCAACAATGATGTAAGAAGAGTAAAATCGGCCATTTTCACTATATCGGAATGGCGGATAAATGAGTTAAAACATTCAGCAACCGGGAGAACAGATAGAAGGTTTCTCGACATAATGCCCCATTCATCAACGGAGATATAAATCGGGTTTTTGAAGTTTTTCATTGCATTCGCAGCTTTTATTTCAGCAGCGGTAATGTTGATCTTTTCTTCAAAATCTATAGCGCTTTGGCCTATGAATGTATAATAGTCATCTGACTTTTCCCAGTAGCGGTGAATGGACAGATAATCGATCAAGTCACCCAGGCCAGCCAGGACCTTCCTGTTCCACTCCACCCACAGGCCTGTACTTTCGTAATACGATGATCCGGAGGCTACAAATCTGATTTTGTTGTCGACAGATCTCATTGCTTTTGCAGCCTCGCGTCCTATTTTGACGTAATCGTCTGCATTTTTATATCCCAATTCCCATGGTGCTCCGTCAACTTCGTTACCGAGATCCCATATCTTAACATTATAGGGTTCACGATGTCCGAACCTGGCACGTAAATCGGAATAGTAGGTGCCTTTATCATAATTGCAGTATTCGACCCAATCGCAGGCATCCTGAACAGAGCCAAGACCAAGATTGGCACATACTACATTTTCACTGCCGATTGCTTTATTCAAAGCAAACCATTCATCGGTACCCACATGATTATTCTCCACACCTCCCCATGCCATGTTGATTCGGGCCGGGCGCTGGGCTTTAGGACCGATTCCATCTTTCCAGTTATAGCCCATCACAAAATTCCCACCCGGCCAGCGCATATTGGTCACTTTCAACTCCTTCATCGCATCAACATAGTCTTTCCTGAACCCGTTTTCGTCGGCAAGTGGTGATGAAGGATCGTATAAATTCCCATAAACCGTATTAAAATTCACCGAATCGGGTAAATCCATCATTTTACCGCTAAAATGGATAGGTTCCATAAACACACCGTAAATTCCCGGATCAATTACCCCGATTGTTCTGCCAATATCTATTTTGATCGTGGCTGTCTGGCTGCTCATCAATAAAGGAAGAGCAATCAAAAGGGCAAAAATTAACTTTTTCATAAGGCATCTTTTAGGGTAAGAGTATCGTTAAAATGCGAATTGAATCCAATCGATTCCGACCGGATTTTTATTTTTCAGAACAACAACCAGGTTATGAATACCGGTTTGCTGACTGGTAACTTCAGCTTCAACAGTAGTAAAGCTTATTCCTTTTGGGATTTTAACTTCAGCAATAACCAATCCATCGGTTTTATCCAGCCTGATTTGCAAAGTACTTCCGTTTTCTGACAAAGCGTTAACCTGCACTTTATTCAGTTTATCTTTACCAAAATCAACAGCGTTATACTGTACCCAGGCATCTTTGCTTTTGAGTATTGCTTTCCAGCCATTGAAAGGCTGGAGAGAATCCATGAAATCAATCGAAAAACCATGTTCGCTCTTGCTGCTATACCTGTCGGTTTCAATTCTGCCTGTTGCCATGGTCACCCCGACACCGCGCAGAGTTGGAGTCAATTTCCGGATAGATCCATCAGTATTAAAAAACAAGCTATCAATACAAACCGACCTGTTTTTATCGAATAGGGGAGAATAGGCATTCTGATGATATAACAGGTACCATTGATCCTTATACATGACTATAGATGGTTGATTGGTCCAGCAGTCCATTGGCGATTCATCCATGATAACGCCCTTCATGCTGAAAGGTCCAACCGGGCTGTTGCTAATTGCATATTCTATTCGTTCAACTTTGTTTTCCACATGGGGGAAAGTCAGGTAATAAATGCCATTGCGTTCAAACAAAAACGGACCTTCTTTCAATCCCTTGCCGGGCAGATTTTCAATTACCAATGGTTCCGACGCCAGTTCGGTCATGTTATCTTTGAGTTTTGCCACGAAAATATCTCCCTGTGCCCAGTAAAGATAAGCCTGTCCGTCGCTGTCGATAAATACATTAGGATCGATTCCATTCACACCATTTATTGGCTCAGGAAGCGGAACGTATGGTCCTTCAGGTTTTTCGGCTACTGCAACGCCAATGCCAAATCTTTTTTTGCCGGTTGAATCTGCCGTTTTTTTATGAGCAGGAAAATAGAAGTAATACTTCCCGTTGCGTTCAATGCAATCGGGTGCCCACATGCTGTAAGATGTTGAATCGACCCAGGGGACTTTGCTCTGGCTTATAATCATGCCGTGATCGGTCCATTCAGTTAGGTTTTCAGATGAAAACACATGATAATCGGCCATACAGAACCAGTTCTTTCGCAAGTTTTTGTCAGGAGGAGTGGGAATATCATGCGAAGGGAAAACATATAATTTACCATTGAATACCCTTGCTGCAGGGTCAGCGGAAAACTGGTTGCGAACAATCGGATTCTGGCCGGACAACCAGTACGACATAATCATTAGCATTCCAAATATGAGCGTTTTATTGTTTTCCATTGGCAAAATGGTATTCAGCAATATATTTCATTGAAAAAACCTCTTTTCAGTCGTGGTAAACACCAACTCTTTTTGTATCTTTTTCAATTAAATCATTCAGATTATACATCGGCTGTTCGAGGTTATTCAGGATAGGTTTTCGGCTAAACTTCTGGAAATAGAGCAAACAGCCATCTTTCCATTCGAGTGCATTAAGGCTTTGGTCGCGCAGTCTCTTCTGAACATCCACAAAGCGCTCATGGTCAACATATTGCTCCATTTTATCCCAGGTTTTTTGAAACTGCCTGACCTGCTGTACGCCATGGTCATAATGAATGCACAACTCATCCCACAATGTTTGTCCACTTTTCGTTTTATAATCCCACGGCAAATGATGAAACCACAGAAGGTAAGCCTCAGGACAAGTCGAAAGGTTTGAAAATACTGTAGGCAGAGGTTCGTGGTATTGAAAGACAGCATTACTTCCGGACTGTGTACGATCGAATCCAATTCCCAGTGAATCGGCCTGATGATAATAGGGAGGAGTCCAGTCTTTCCTCATTTTTGGAGGCGCCCACCATGGGCCCGGGCCATAATGCCCGTTGGCAGAAAAAATATGGTGCAGACCGAGTGGCATCATGTAGTCAACAATTGCTTCCCGGCTTTGCAACATCATTTGTTTTACCGGCACCAGAAAATTCAGGTTCCAGTCAAGGGAACGAACATAGGTTGACTTCTCCCCGTGAATTGGTTGTCCAAAAGTTAATTTAATCCATTCGTCGGCAATCTGCTCGCTTCGGATTGAACTGTTCCATGCCAACCGCCCGAAAGCATACCAGTTAGCCTGAGCAAACGGGTGACCGCACCAGTTTTCATCCAGTCCAATATTTGCTACACCTGCAATTGCTGAATATTTCTGCGAGAAAATACTGCCATCGGTACAACGGGCAACGGTACTTCCGGGACCTTCCTGGTAGGTATCGCTTTGCAGAAATTCCTCCCACATAGGCGCCAGAAAGGCCAGGTGGACTGAATGCCCCAAATATTCCTGGGTGATCTGCAATTCGGGCATTACCGTTGTTTTTTTCAGTGCGCCAAAAAGCGGGCTGAACGGTTCGCGTGGCTGAAAGTCGATAGGGCCATTCTTGGCCTGGATAATTACATTATCGCGAAACTGTCCGTCGAGCGGCATAAATTCCAAATATGCCTGCTTTGCCCGATCTTCGTTTGATGCACTGTACACAAACGCCCGCCACATCACAATTCCTCCAAACGGGTTGAGGGCATCGGCCAGCATGTTAGCGCCATCGGCATGTGTTCGCCCGAAATCCTGAGGCCCGGGTTGTCCTTCGCTGTTGGCTTTAACCAGAAATCCGCCAAAATCAGGTATCAGGCTATAAATTTCCCTGACCTTTGCCTTCCACCAATTGGCGACTTCAGGATTTAACGGGTCCGAAGTCTTTAAACCGCCAATGAGTGCAGGTGATGAGAATTTCACCGAAAGATAGGTTTTGATTCCATATGGACGAAGAACATCGGCAATGGCTTTAACCCGCTGCAGGTATTCGCTTGTAAGCATCAGCGGGGAGGCATTCACGTTGTTGAGGACTGAACCGTTTATGCCAACCGAAGCATTGGCGCGGGCATATTCCAGCCAAAGGGCTTTATCCGTTTCGGTCACAGTGAGGGAATCGCTGCCTTTACGCCAAAAAATAGAATTACCGGCATAACCGCGCTCAACCGATCCGTCGAGATTGTCCCAATGGTTTAATATCCGGCGTTCGTAGGAGGGATTACAAATTTCATTCTGAATGGCTTCGCAGGTTTGCTGACGACGCAAAAGCTCGAAAACACCATATAAAATTCCAAATTCGTTGAGGGCCTGAATGGAGTTTTTAGTGATCCTGAAACCATCAATCCGAATATCTTTATCCGCTTTGAGTACCAGCAGCGACACAGAGGCCCCTGTTTCCCCCATCCAGCCTTTCTGAAGTTCCTGAATGGCAAGTGCCAGGGTTGGGGAGCTTTTAGTACAAACCACATTTACAGGATTAGGACTTGTATTGCGAAGCCAGAGATTATGCCCATCTTCGGCAAAAACTGAAATTGTCGCAAGTGTAAAAACAATAAGCTGGATAATGATTTTCATGATTTTTAAATTAAATGTTACTCATATTCATTGTTTTACAAAACGGTCAAACTCAAAGTTCCTGGCTCGGTCACAAGGTATGGGACATCTTTACTACTCTATTCTTTTGTAGAAATCTGATCGCTGATGTGAAAATAATCAAAATCGGCAAAACCACCCGCTGTTTTTGTGGAGTAGTTAAACAATCCAAAACGGTAACCCATGAAGTGTTCCATCAAGGTATATTCCATCTTCAGAGGCCTGCCAATTGCTGACCATGTTTTACCGTCGAGGCTGTAGAAGAAACTGGCTATGTCCGCTTTATTCCTGAAATCACATTCGATTTTGAGATAGACCGTATTCTGCGAAATCTGTAAGCTCTGGAGTTCGACCGGTTTATCAGTTTCGGCGCTTACCATGAAAATATACCTGCTCCCGTTAACGATTTTAACGCCTACCTGACCGAATTTTCGTTGCAGTGCGCACAGCCCCGCAAAATCGCCTTCTTTCAGCCCCGAGGCATCAATAAGTGTTGAGCCCGAACATTGCGGACCAAATGTTCGCTGGGTTAATGTATTCCTTGATTTGACGAACAAAGTATCGATCCGTCCGGTTTTCAGGCGCAGATATCCTTTGCGTTCGGAAACCGACCACAGGCTATTGTCG
This sequence comes from Bacteroidales bacterium, assembly GCA_963677975.1. Lineage (GTDB taxonomy): Bacteria > Bacteroidota > Bacteroidia > Bacteroidales > UBA4417 > UBA4417. Next base: position 237,092 of record OY782677.1, read on the forward strand.
GGATTGTGGTTCCACTGCCAAACCAGGGGCAAACCGGGTTCGCCTTTCGCGCGGTTAAATTCATCATTGTTAACAATACCGGGAATTAGGCCATTGCTTGCAGGTAAATCGAGCGTTTCAACCACTTTTCCTGCAACCCCGATTACCGGCCAGCCATCCTCCCATTTCATCGGAACAAGATAGGGAACTCGTCCGACTGATCCGTGATCCTGAAATAAATAGGCAAACCATCTGCCATCGGGCGTGTCAATAATTCCTCCCTGCGCAACTCCCTGATCCTGTAATGCAATACGTCCTTCATAAGGTCCGGTTATCTTATCAGCCCTGTGCACAACCACCGTGCGCATTCCTCCACGTGGCCAGGTAATGTTGAATAGATAATACTTCCCATTTACCTTGAAAAGCTGCGAGCCTTCCGCGCCAAGAGCAATGTTGGTTCCTGCAGGTAAACTGGCATTCTCAATCAGCACTTGGTTTGTTCCTTCTTTAATACCCGATAAATCCGCTTTCAATTCTACAATACTAAGTTTGCCGTTACCGTAAATCATGTAAATCTGGCCGTTATCGTCGAAAAAGAGAGAATGATCATGATAAGCCGGGGTGAAAGCTATTCTTTTCCAGGGTCCCTTTTCAATATCTTTGGTCGAAAAAATGTAGGTTTTCCCCGTTGTTTGGGCGAAAGTTGAAACATAGAAAGTTCCGTTGTGATACCGCATGCAACTGGCCCATGAACCTCTGCCGTAGGTGCTTTTCCCGTTATTCAGGTTCATTGCGTCAATATTTGCAAGTGTATCGTATGCATAATTAATGATTGTCCAGTTAACAAGGTCTTTCGATTTCATAATTGGCACGCCGGGACTCATATGCATGGTTGTACTGCTCATGTAATAGACATTTCCGATGCGAATGATCGACATATCAGGTACATCGGCATAAATCACCGGGTTTTGAGATTTGTTTACCTGTGCTGAGATTTTGATAACAAATACTGACAGGATTAGAAAGCCGGCTAAACAGGTTGGTTTTTTCATACCAAAAATTCGGGTTTGTTTTGTCTGAGTCCCTTTGTATACCGGAGATTCATTGGTAAAACATTTCTTTAATTAGTTGCCGACAGGCGCAGAATAGTCAGCGAATTACCCGGAAACGACCGATTAATTTCTGTTCCTGTGAATTTCACATCTTCTGTTTTTGGTGCAACTTTGGTCGGCTCAGCAAAGGTATTTTCATCAAGAGGACTTGCCGATGAAAGAACAATTGCTTTCCCTGATCCTGTGAGGTTTTCGGCTCCAGGGAGACTGATCTGTGTTAACACAGGGTTGTTTGATGCATTAACAACCTTGAGGATAATATCGCCTGTTTTATCATCGCGGGATGCACTGGTGCAAAGACTTTTTACATCGGCCCTTGTATCAGAAACCTCCTGTACCAGTTTGCCGTCGAGATAGCCTTTCACCGAATTGCCACGAATTTCAATTCTGACATCGTACCAACGGTCAATATCGATATTTGCCGGAATACTTTCAGCAAGAACACCTATATCCATCATGTGGACCGAATTGGTATAACCTCCTAAATCCCATCGGATACGTTCCCTGCTGTCGCGGTTATGAAAATAAATCTGGAATCCGTTTTCGCCCGAAATTTTCCTTGCCTTGAGCGAAATGGTGCAATCGGTCCAGGTTGTATCACCCATAAATACAGTTACACCCGATGCAATTGCTGATTGCTTCAAAACTCCATTTTGGACCGACCACTCACCTTTACCTGTTTTTCTCCAGTTATCATCGAATTTCGAAAAATCTGCCAAGAACAGTGTCTTTCCTGCCAGCGAAGTCACAACAACATCTTTAAATTCAGCGGAGTTAAGCCAGGTACCCAAACCGATACACCCCTTTGAATACGGCGCTTCGATTACCGGAGCTCCTTCAATGTTAACCGGCAATACCACACTTCCCTGGTTACCGGCGAACATTTGTTGTACATAATAACTTGGAAGCCCGAACCAACGGTAACTGTCGAAATTAATCAGATTAACAGGCCAGGCTTTGTGGTTTGCATTGCAAAAAAGAGGTGCATAAGACCCCATGACGACAATATCGGAGTTTCGTTCCATACCAGTCATCCAGGCTGCTTCACCAATGGCGCCCCTCAGGTTCCCGTTCCCGGTGCCGCTGGTTACTGCATATTCGCCAATAAATATTTTCGGCCCCTTACGGTCGTATTTGTCGTATTTATTCGAATTCCAGATAAACCAGTCAGGGTTATTGTAATAGTGTTCATCTATAATTTCAGGTTTTGGAGTTGAAGGGTGGCCTCCTGCCCATTCGTTTGCTATCAGTTTTATATCGGGGTATCGTGCCTGGATCGCTTTTGCAATTAAAGCCCAACGTTCGTTATAAGGCGTCATACCGTTTTCATTGCCTATTTCAATATATTTAAGGTTAAATGGTTGCGGATGACCGTTTTTAGCGCGAATGCTTCCCCAAACCGAAGTTTCAGGACCATTGGCATATTCAACGGCATCGAGCGCATCCTGGATCCACTGCCCCATTTGATCCAGGGGAACTACTTCCCTGTGCGATATACCGGCATTTATACAATACAATGGCTCGGCACCAAGGTCTTCAGCCAGTTGCAGATATTCGTGAAAACCGAGCCCGTTCGTGGCGTTGTATCCCCAGATATTCCACAATGATGTGCGTGCATCAATATTGCCAATGGTATTTTTCCAGTGGTTCATATGGGCAAAATCGTCGCCCTCAACCCAGCACCCCCCGGGGAAACGCAGGAAGCGGGAGTGAAGCCCATCCAGAGCTACAGCCAGGTCGGAACGTAATCCATGATTTTTCCAGGTTTTTTGAGGCATCAGCGATATCATATCAAGAAATAGCGTACCACTTCCTTCTCCTGAAATTTCCAGATATGCTTTGGGATCACTTCCCGATGCCCGCAGATCAAGTGAATAGTATTTCCAGATATTATCCAACCCTTTTATTTCTCCGGTGGCCAGTACTTTTCCATCACTGTTCATCAGTTTTACGCTGAGAGGAGCTGAATAATCATCAGCGGCCCTGGCTGCCATTTTGAACGAATAACTTTCGCCCCCGATAATATTCATACCGAAGTAGCCTTTATTCTCTAGTATAAACTGGCCATTTGCTTCAACTGCGAGCGATTTGCGGTTGAACGGATTGAGTGGCATTAAAGGAGGTCGTGAGTGTACATCAGCAACATTGATTCCGGCTTTGCTTTTGCCATCAGTACTGGTGAAATTCCAGTTCTGAAGCGTATCAGCATCTTCAAAAGATCGGTTCCGAACCTGTTCAGGATAAAGACCGCCATCAGCTGATAGGTTGATATCTTCAAAGAAAATTCCAAAGAGGGCCGGCGAAATGGAATGCCCGGGTTTATTGACGTCAACAGTGATCTTAGTTTTACCAGCTTTTTGGGCTACGGCCTTCCTTGTAACAGCTGATGCAATCAGGAGAAGACCTGTAAGGATGAGTAGATTAATATTTTTTTTCATGTGTTAATGTTTATTATCTGCTCTTGTTTATCGTAATCTGCTATTCCCGAACTAATATTTGAATTTTGCAGAGATATATTTACAGCTATTGTGAATTTCGGGCAACAGCATCCTTTGTATTATGACCAGTTTGATACTGAATGTTCATAAACTGCCGGCTTTTTCTTTTTGCGTCAATACGATGGTACGCCACTGAACAAAGAATGAGTGCGGGTGTATACACTTTTAATCCAAATGCCGTTCGTTTTTATCTGTTCAGAAGTCCGGCATCAAGGATGCATTAAAAATGTGTGGTCTTCCGGTATCAATCTTCAAAACAAGCAAATCAAACGAAACGAATCAGCACGCACGCCTTCCATCGATATCTTTAAAGTCGATTTCATATTTTTCTCCGCCTGAAAGTTCGATAAAAGCACCCAATGCCGAATACCCGTGCATTATTTCTGTAATCCTTATTTCCTTAATCGGGGATAGTTCTTCCTCTGTCCATTCGTTATCGTCGGTTTTATGCAGCATCACAGTAATCATCAGCTCCAAGGGAGGATTTTTCTGCAGCCGTTTCTTACGTGCATATATCACTGTGCTTTGTTCGGCTTCGGCATTTCTGTTTGAATGAACCAGGTAGTCCAGTTTATCCCAGCCGGAGTAAGAAATCATTGCTATTTGCCTTCCGGGGATAGATGCCGTGATCACTTTTTTTGTTTCATCTTCAAACCGGTGTATTTCGGCTTTTTGCCCCCGGATATGAGGCATTCCGAAATGCCCCAGGGTGATTTCGTATTCAAAAGCCAGTCGGGAACGGTCCACCCTGATTATCCCACCAGGAATGGTAATTTCCGCAAGATCGATGATGTAACCCAAGCCGTTATTCGGAGGTCTTCGCATGATTGCCTGCCTGTATAATACCCCTTCGCGATAGCCATTAAACAGCATACCCTGCGCGATCGTAAACTCATGGTTTTTATCAGGATCTTTGTCTACAGTGAGTCCTGTAAGGTAAAAGTTAACATCATCCCCTCTCACGTCACGGGGATCGAGACTGCGGTAACTGTATTCCATGGCAGTTCCTCCCTGCGGATTATGATCTTCCCATGGGAAATGAGTATTATACACAAGTTTGGAATAGTTCGGGTCGTCGTAGTACACTTTGCCCGAAATAATTTCCGATGTCCCCGTTTTACCATGATTAACAAGGACCAGTCCAGGGCTGTCCAATACGGTAACATCTGATTTATCTCCCAGTGTTTCCCAGATTCCCTCATTCTCCCTGGCTGTCCAGAAAGGTGAATCCTCAGGCAATGCAAGGTTGATAAACGGCAGAAACATCAGGAAGGGACTGCCGGAACAGCTGTAATTTTGTACCATATATTCCTTTTGACCATAAAATCCAAGACTCGGAATATCATTATAATAGAACTCAGGCCGGGTAACAAACTGCAGCAATGAGCCGGAACATAGCCTCCGGGCCCAACCCGGATCAAGCAAAGTTTTATCTTTAAGCATGAAAGCTACAGGAAAAGCGCCCGAAATCCATGTCCGGTAACAGATGCTTCGGGACCACATATTTATATATCCGTCACGGGCATAAAATTTTGTAATGAAGCCCATCAATTTTTGAGCAGATTTTTCAATCACCCCGGCAATTTCTGGATAGTATTCATCGCCGAACGCCCGGTTCCAGATCGCTGTATAAACAATAAACAAACTGATGGAATAGTAATTATAGGTTTGTTCAAGGTACCATCCATCCCCGGAATGATACGATAAGATCCACAGGAGATGACTTTTTAACAGGTCATCATCAATCTGGTAGCCGTATTTCTTAAGAAACGAAAGTGCGACAATATTAAAGATCCGCCAATTATTCTGAGTTGTGCGGTGGTGTGCCCATTTTGAGATGGTGACAGCCATTTCATCTCTTTGTTGTTGGGTATATCTTGTCCAGATCGTATCGGGGAGGAGCAGTAGCGTTTTACACAAGCCTCCTATTTCACAGGTAAATTGATAGTTTGAGTCAGTGAGATCTTCAGGAAAAGGGAGTGAATTCGGGTGCCCGGGAGTTAAGGTATTGTAAATCTGAAGGCTGTAATAATCTCTTAAACTGATATTATTGATTTTTATTTCAGGATCAATATGGATAAGGGGACCTGCCAGGGTAAAAGTCCGTTCGAGTGATTCAAATTCTACCGAACGGTAACGCCAGTCAGGGGCACCCGTTTGTGGATACGTCTTTCCGGGAACAGTCGGAAATGTTAAGGGCGTTTCGATTGAACCGACATGTTTTAGTGCTTTTTCCAGCAGGTACTTTGCCAGTTCGATATAATGCTTTCTGGACATTCCAGTAAAAGGACTTAACTCAAGATCGGGATTTTTAACTCTGAATTCTGCTTCCATTTGAATATTGTCTGTGAAAGTTAAAACTGAAGGTATTAATTAAAGTGGGGTTATAAAGGAAAGAACGCCTGCACCAAGGGCTTATAGAACCAGAAAAGGAAACCCAACATGGTCATGAGTGCGGGTATCATGGTATTAGTTGGATTTCCTTTCCTTTATCAAATGATGATGATCCGGATGAAGGATCTGTGAAGATCGAATCCGTTTAGATATACATGCTAAGAAGCTGCTCGTACATTTCCTGTTTTCCGCTTGTTATATTTGGCTCCCCTTCGGCCAATGCAATGGTTCTCAGGTCTTCAAGTTTAAGTTTACCCTCTTCAAACTCTTTGCCTTTTCCCGCATCGAATGAAGCATAACGTTGTTTCCTAAGTTTCAGGAAATCCGATTCTTTTAAAACCTTGTCGGCAATCATAAATGCCCTGGCAAATGTATCCATGGCTGCAATATGAGCAATAAAGATATCTTCCAGGTCGGTAGAGTTACGGCGGGTTTTTGCATCGAAATTGATACCTCCGGTTGTAAATCCGCCTGCCTGCTGAATTACAAGCATGGCTTCGACCGATTCGTAAAGATTGATCGGGAACTGATCGGTATCCCAGCCATTCTGGCTGTCGCCACGGTTGGCATCAATGCTTCCGAGCAATCCGGCGTCGGCAGCCATCTGGAGTTCGTGCTCAAAAGTATGCCCGGCCAGCGTGGCGTGATTTACTTCGATATTCAGTTTAAAATCCTTGTCGAGCCCGAAATGGCGCAGGAATCCGATTACCGTTTCTGTATCGAAATCATACTGATGCTTGGTCGGCTCCATGGGTTTGGGTTCGATCAGGAATGTACCTTTAAATCCTTTGCCACGGGCATAGTCGCGTGCCATGGTAAGGAACCGGGCAAGATGTTCCTTTTCGCGTTTGGTAATGGTATTGAGCAACGACATATACCCTTCGCGGCCACCCCAGAACACATAATTTTCGCCGCCAAGTGCAATAGTGGCATCAATGGCATTTTTGACCTGGGTACCTGCATGGGCAACCGACAGAAAATCGGGGTTGGTCGATGCCCCGTTCATATACCTCGGGTTCGAAAAAACATTGGCGGTTCCCCAGAGTAATTTTATTCCTGATGCTGCCTGTTTTTCTTTTGCATAAGCAACCATTTGGGCAAGCCGGTCTTCAATCTCTTTCACACTGCCATCGCCGGCAATATCTGTATCGTGAAAACACCAGAAAGGAATCCCGATCTTGGTCATAAATTCAAAGGCAGCATCCATCCTGTCGCGGTTGCGTTGCATAAGGTCAGTTGATGCTTCCCATGGAAATTCCTTTGTACCCGGGCCAAACGGATCGCCTCCAGTTCCGCAAAGTGTATGCCAGTAAGCCATGGCAAACCGGAAATGCTCTTTCAGAGTTTTGCCTCCAACCAGCTTGTTTTCATCATAATACCTGAAGGCTAAGGGATTGTGCGATTCAACGCCTTCAAACTTAATTTTCCCTACAGTAGGAAAAAATTCTTTATTACCTGTTGTGTTCATGTGGATTGGTTGTTAGATTATTTTTTTGTTTATTAATTTAAAAGTTCAAATGCCTTCGGCGTTCAATGCGCTTCGCGCGTTCAAGGTTCAAATGTCTTCGGTGTTCCAGTTCAATTTAAGGTAAACCCGGATTTCCTGTCATACCATTTACCATTTATCATTTACCATTTTTCTATTTCCCTATTTCCTCTTTACTGAGTTCAGCTTCCCAATTTGCATAAGCTTCTGCGAGTATTTGATTATCCGCAGCCGGTATAATGGTTTCCAGTCTATTTAATCCTGCAAACGCTGTTTCAAAATCCTTATAAATCCCGGCACCGACGCCGGCTCCCCTGGCGGCTCCCTGTGCGCCATCGGTATTATAAAGTTCGATTGTTGCACCTGAGATATCGGCTAAGGTCTGGCTAAATACCTGGCTCAGGAACATGTTGGCTTTCCCCGCCCTTATCATTTTGATTTCGACGCCCATATCCTGCATTATTTTAATGCCATAATACAGCGAAAATGCAATTCCTTCCTGTGCAGCCCTGAACAAATGAGCCTTACCGTGAATATTGAAATTCAGGTTATGAATGCTGCATCCTGTTTCCACATTTCCGAGCACACGTTCGGCGCCATTGCCAAACGGAAGGATCAGCAAGCCATCGGATCCTGGGTTAACAGTTGCCGCCAGCCCGTTCATCTGTGTGTAACTCATGTTTTCGCCGGCATTTTTTTTCATCCACGAATTAAGGATTCCCGTTCCGTTCACACAAAGTAAAATTCCGTTGCGGGTTCCGTCCGAAGAGTTATTTACATGCACAAAAGTATTTACCCGCGATTGAGGATCGTATTTAACCTGGTCGCTCACGCCATAAACCACACCTGAAGTGCCGGCGGTTGCAGCTATTTCGCCAGGGTTAAGCACATTGAGCGAGAAAGCGTTGTTGGGTTGGTCGCCAGCACGGTAACTGACAGGAGTGCCGGGTTTTAAACCTGTTGTTGCAGCAGCTTCAGCACTTACTTCTCCCTGGATTCCAAAAGTGGGAGTTATTTGAGCAAGCAGATTTTTACTGAGGCCATAATTTTCAAGGAGAATATCAGCCGGGGCCAGGGTATTAAAATCCCAGAAAATCCCTTCCGAAAGTCCTGATTCAGTGGTTTTTATTTCGCCGGTAAGTTTTGCAGCAATATAGTCGCCGGGAAGCATAACTTTAAAAATGCGGCTGAAAATATCCGGCTCGTTCTCTTTTACCCATTTTAGTTTTGAAGCAGTAAAATTGCCGGGTGAATTAAGTAAATGTGATAAGCACTTCTTTTCACCGATCTCGCGGAACGCAGCATTCCCGGTTTCCACCGCCCGGCTGTCGCACCAGATAATTGAATTCCGGAGTACTTTCATATCCTTATCCACACATACCAGTCCGTGCATCTGGTAGGAAATTCCTATCGCCTTTATTTCGTCCGGATTTACCCCGGATTTTGCAATGATTTCAACAATTGATGACTGGGTGTGTTCCCACCACATCTCTGGATCCTGCTCTGCCCAGCCTGCTTTGAGCGAAAGAATTTCCATTTCAGTTTCGGGTGACTGGCAACTGGCTGTGCAGGCACCGGTTTTTGCATCCAGGATGGATGCTTTTATGGATGATGTCCCGATATCAAGGCCTAATAAATACATGTTCTGAAATTTCGTGAAATTAGTATAGTACAAAAATAAATCAACCTGATTCAGATAGATTGTACTATTATGAAATTAACATGTATTATTGCGACAAAAATGAAGGTTTTGGGATCAGGATTCAGGCATTAAGAGAAGAACTTGAAGATACATGCTGAAAATACATCTTTCTTCATCCCGAAAACCCAATCCGTAAGACCTAAATCCTTTATGCTGTCTTATTCTGTTTCCGGTAAATCAACGGACTCACCCCGAATTTCTTCTTGAATGCTTTTGAAAAATAAAACCAATCGGTAATACCAACCTGGTTTGCAATTTCATAAACTGCTGAATTTGAATTAAGTAAAAGCTTCGAAGCGTGTTGTATGCGAAGTTCAAGCAAATAATCATTCGGGGATAAACTTGTGGCCTCCTTGAAGATCCGTTGAAAATTGCGGACTGACATAAAGCTTAATTCAGCCAGTTCGTGAATATAAATATTGTGATGAAAGCTTTTCTCGACGAAATTAATAGCCTTTCCAATACGTACCATCGACTTGGCTTTTGGTATGCTTATTTCGGAATATTTGCGGGAAAGGAAGATGACAATCTCTTCAAGTTTATTTTTCAAAAACAACTCATATCCTTTCTCTTTATTCGCAATTTCATACAGCATGCTGTTCAGGATGTATTCAGTTTTTGCCAGGTCGACACGATTGAGATGGAGCATGTTTTTAAAATGCATACGGTTCCGGTACCGGGGCTCGAGTATAAAAAGCGCGGTATAGCCATCAATTGTTTTGATATCGGGTGATACCAGCCCGGGACTCTTCACCGGGTCAAACATAATATTAACAATTTCGGCATTTCCTGTATCCTTAAAAAAATGGTTCTGGAAACCCTGAAGTATAAAAATATCGCCTTCGGTTACATCGTATTCGTTATTGCTTATAACCTGCACACCCTTACCTTTTGTAATGAAAACTATTTCAATAAAATCGTGGTGATGCTCAATTTCGGTAAGGTCGTTGTCATGCGAAATATGTTTCATGCGGTTCACCTTGCACACATTAATTGCAATAGCATGATCTTTAAAATAATTATCGCCTTTTGCAAGTTTCATTACCTGAAATTTGGCTCAAATATACAAAACTTATTTGCGTAAGCTGGCTATATGAAATTTTGATGTACTATGATTATTTTAATGATTCCCAATAATCCGGGAATTGACCTGTTTTTATCAGTTGGAAAACTCATCAGAAACAACACTAAGGTTGTTCTTTACATTTTAAACCTTTTTGTTGAGAAGAGAGTTTATATTACAGCAATCCATCAATGGTTTTGATGGTTCCATCTTCATCGTACTCAAGTTCAATTACTTTTATACTCCGTAGCCAGGTTCTGCCTCCCGAAGGAACACTGTCGTGGTAAAACAAATACCATTTCCCCTGAAACTCACAAACCGAATGATGTGAGGTCCAGCCAACAACCGGTGTAAGTATCTGTCCTTTATATGTAAAAGGTCCGTAAGGATTATCGCCGGTGGCATAACACAAAAAATGCGTATTCCCGGTCGAATAGGAAAAATAGTATTTCTCGTTGTACTTATGCATCCAGGAAGCCTCGAAAAATCGTCGGTCGTGATCACAGGCTTTTAACGGTTCACCATCCGTATGAAGAATAACAACATCACGGGGTTCTTCGGCAAATTCCAGCATATCTTCCCTCAGCCTGGCAACTTTTGCACATAAAGCCGGTTCGTTATCCTGAGGTTCGGCACCGCATTCAAGGGCTTTATTGTTCCGGTAACGCTGCAACTGGCCTCCCCATAAACCTCCAAAATACATAAAAAAGCTGCCATCTTCGTCGGCCAGAACAGCAGGATCAATGCTGTAACTGCCTTTGATGGGGTTTTCGCATGCCACAAAAGGGCCTTCCGGTTTGTCGCTAACAGCAACTCCTATTCTGAAAATATCGGTTTTATCTTTTAACGGGAAATAGAGGTAATATTTGCCGTTTTTATAAGCCGCATCCGGAGCCCACAACTGCCTTCCAGCCCAGGCTATATTTTTAACATCCAGCGCAACTCCATGATCGGTCACTTCACCATGAACATCATCCATCGAAAAAACATGATAATCGCGCATATCGAAATGGTCGCCGTTGTCGTTTTCGGGAATACCGGCATCAATATCATGTGAGGGATAAATGTATATCCGGTCGTTGAAAACATGTGCTGATGGATCGGCTGTGAACAGGCCAGGTACCAGGTATCTTGGGGTCTTCATAATTTCAATTTCATTATTTTTAAAGGATTTTCAGACTTACTTCATTTTGGAGGCAACAGCCTCATTGATGATAGTTTTCACAAATGGTTTAGGCTCGTAATTCCTGTCGAATAAAAGCGGATAATCACTACGTCCATAAACCGGCCAGTGATTCCGCCACGATTGTCCGTCATTAACTCCCCAAACTGTGACCCTGCTGATTTTATCCTGGTGTTTCAGGAACAGGCTGAAAAAAGCAGTGTACCTGTCAGCAAGGACCCTGGCAACTGAGTCGGGCAGCCTATCAGGATAGGGATTTAACGACTTGTCGTATTTGTAATTTGCAGCTACGTCGGCACCCTGATTGGGGCCGGGAGCAGGCAGGACACTGATATCCATCTCGGTGATCATCACCTTTACGCCTAAGTTTGAAAAAGCAAGTAAGCTTTTTTCAAATTCATCAATAGTGGGAAATGTAAGGTCAATATGGCATTGCATCCCGATTCCGCTTATTTTGACTTTTTCCTGCTGCAATTCCTTTACCATTTCAACCACTGCCTGCCTTCTGGCGGGAAGTGCCATTGAATAGTCATTATAAATCAAATCCGCTGAGCTATCTGCTTCATGGGCAAATTGGAAGGCTAATTTCACGTAGTCCTTGCCGATGATCTGTAAAAATTTGGTTTGCCTCCACGACCCATCATCGTTTATAGCCTCATTCACTACATCCCAGCTTTTCACTTTGCCTTTATACCGGCTCACTAATGTGGTTATATGCGTTTTCATTCGCTGTATAAGCACCTCGCGCGAAACATCTTTCCCGTTTTTATCTGTAAAAAACCAGGCCGGGGCCTGCGAATGCCAGATTAAAACATGCCCGACAATGAACATATTGTTTTTTTCACCAAAGTCGACAAACGGATCGGAGAGTGTGAAATTGAATTCCCCTTCTCTGGGCTGTATGACTTCACTTTTCATACAGTTTTCGGCTACAACTGAGTTGAAATGCTGTTTTATAATCCGGATACCGGCTGTATCTTTTCCCTCAATCTGATAACTATTCATTGCCACACCTATGTAAAACTTTCCGGCGAAAGCTTCTTTTAACAAATTATCAGGTCCGCCCGCATGATTTTTACTACAGGCTGTCAGGATAAGTAAAAAGCTTAAAGCCAGAAAGACATATTTTGGTTTACAATTACTTTTCATGGAGGACTAATTTGTGATGGCAATTAAGAATTCTTTAGTCTTCTTTCCTTTAATTCTTTTTCAATCAAAACTTCTTTGCTCTTGTTTATTTCGTAAAAGAAAAGACAGGCTACGCCAACAAAGAATGTTAAAGTCGGAAATACACTTACTGATAGTTGAATCCCTTTTATAGTTCCCGGGGCCTGTGTTAACAACTGGGCATCGTAACCAAATCCGGCGAGGATTCCGGCAACCAAAGCGCCTCCTATACTCAATCCGGCTTTCAACCCGAAGATCATGGCTGAGAAGACAATAGCAGTTGCCCTGCGGTTGTTCTTCCATTCGGAATAATCAGCCACATCAGCAATCATGGCCCATAGTAGCGGAATTGTTAACCCATAGAAAAAGCCATGCATTATCTGGGTTATAAAAACAAATGCAATTGCTTTAGGCGAATAGAAGTAAAACAACAGAAGGCATAAGGAGGAAAGAAACAATCCTACCCCAAAAACATCCCGTTTACCATACTTATCGGCTAAGCGTTTTGAGAAAAGGATCCCAATAATCATAAACACGATACCACCTGCATTAAACAGGCTGAATCCTGATGTAGCCGCATCTTCGGGCCATTGGAAGCCTACCATGCCCATATTAGTCAGGAGAGTGTTCAGGCTTTCAATAAAGCTGTTAAATCCGATATTATTTAAAAACGCGGCTAAGTCCGGTGCGCTCAGGTAATCCTTAAAATAATAAACATACATACCTCCTTTGAGAGAAAGAGTGATGAAAATAAAAATTGTCAGAACCAGCATGGCTATCCATGGCTTGTTTTTTACCAAATCGGACAGATCCTGTTTAACACTGGATTTTTGTTCAGCGGTTGGAATCACTCTTTCCCTGGTAGTGAGGAATGTTATGATAAAGAATATCACGCCTACTACTGCAAATATTCCGATTGTCTTTTCAAAACCCATTATTTTGTCTCCATTGCCTAAAATAAGGACTAAAGGAAGTAACAAAACCTGGACAGTAAACTGAGCTATCATAACAGCCAGAAACCTATACGAAGATATGCTATTGCGTTCAGCCATATCGCCGGTAAGCACTCCGCTTAAGGCTGAATAAGGCAGATTATTTGCCGAATAGACTATTACCAGGAACATATAAGTAAGCATAGCATAAATGATTTTACCATGGGCGCCTAAATCTGGCGTGCTGAAAGTCAGAATAGCCATTGCCCCGAAAGGCAGGGCGGTCCACAGGATCCAGGGGCGGAATTTCCCCCACCGTGTAACAGTACGGTCGGCAATAATTCCCATGATGGGATTAAAACAGGCCCCCAGCATTCCGCCGGTAAAAATAATAGCAGATGCCGCTGCGGGGGGTATTTTATACACATCCGTATAGAAAAAAGCAATGAACGTCATCAGCGTCTGAAAAATCAGGTTTGCAGACAAATCACCAAGACTGTAACCTATTTTTTCGACTACAGATATTTTTTGTGTGTCACCTTTCATCATTATAAATTATTAGAGATTTGAAACATTTGATTATCCTGCTCTTAAATTTAAATCAGTGTTGGAATTTTGCTTTTCTCAATTCTATGTTGTCAGACAATTAATTTTTAGAAGAATTGATCTTTAAATCAATTTTAAGGTTGAAGCTTTCGCGAAACAAACACCAGGCAAAAAACAACTTCTGAATCTTACAATTCAGCATAGTTAGCTTCAGCATTTAAGAGGTAAAAAGTGCCGGTTAAAGAGTTGAAAGGGGATTATTGACACCGTTTTCTAAAATGGAGTAATAATCCCCTTCAACCAACCAATCAACCAACCAATCAACTATGAATCCGGATTACTTTTATAGTCAGATTAAAGCTCCGGAAACAATGCTGCTCTTCTAAAAACATATACTATGATATGTTTATCAATGTTTCTTTCGTTGTACTATTTATGTGAAATGTTAAGAACATTTATTAATCTATGCTAATGAATGACCGTTTACTCTCAGGAGGTCCAAGAAACGAAGGGAGAACTCCGCCTGTATCAAGTACCAGTTTCTGTAAAACAATACCAGGGTCAATGGCCCTATATCGAATTGTATGTATCCCTGGAGATGAGATATAGTGTTTAGTCTTTGATTCTATTATGCTATTTGCCAGCCAGGTATCATGCAATTGCTGATTATATGTCTGGTTGAAATTAACAACCTGCTCCGGCCCGTTATCAATGGATACAGCATAACGCAACCCTCTGTTTTCGTTGAAGTTAAGTGTTGGAGACAAAAACAAGGAAAGAGTAGTGCTACCGGTACTTTGCAGCTCGATATCATATTCCAGACTGGCACTGTTTGAAGCATCTGTTTGTGATGCATGGACTACGGGTGTTGTTGTGATGGCAGAACAAGTCTTTCCCAGGTCGGGAATTACAAGCCATTTTATATCCTTAGTATCTGTCAGTCGTGAATAATGTGTTGATTCTATCGAGATGCAACCGCCTGATTCGAGAAATATGCCTTTCCTGGCTTTGCAATCGCTTTCGGGTATAATTTGCACATCGGGCATTCTGTTCCGCGGAGGTTGTTGCCAATATGTGTATCCTATATGCACCTGGTCCATCATATGATCCCATTTACCTCCTGAGATTTCCTTATTGTAATGGACTGTTAATACCGAGTCGCGAAGGAAACAATCTTTTACCTTTGCTGCCCATATATTTGCTTCAGGATTTCCATCTTTTATCAGCTCGCTGTTTTTTGCCAAGGCAAAATACATTTCATATAAATTAGCCATTGCCTGGATGGGAAATAACACAAGCTGATCATATGTATCCCTATACTGGGAAGGCATAAGATTATATAACCGGAATGCATCGAGCAGCAGATTCTGATACTCAGTTACTGCCTTTTCGAATTCATTGTAATTTTGAAGGCTAAAAGTGCTGGCACCTAAAAGTTCCGGCGTTACTCTCCGGTTATACTTTGTATATAAATTGATCAGCCGGGCTGATTCACGGGGATAATTACCGCCAAATTGTTCTTCGCAGAAAGCTACTGTGTGATCAAATAAATTGTTCGCATTGAAAGCAGCGGGATTCCATGCCATATCCAGGAAGAACGTTATGGGATACTCCATAGGTTTAAGATCACCTACGTTAACTATCCAGATCCGGTCAACTCCGTATTGCCATGTGAGATTCATTTGCTCCCAAATTCTTTGAACCTGGCTCACGTTTAACCATTTATAATTACGGGGGCCACCCACATAATCAAAATGATAATACATTCCATATCCGCCCTGACGTTTAGGAGCCTGCAGATCGGGCAGTTTGCGGACATTACCCCAGTTATCGTCACAAAGCAATAAGGTCACGTCGTCGGGCACTCTCATTCCCTGGTCATAATAATCCTGCACTTCTTTGTACAATGCCCATACCTGTGGAACATTTCTGGCTTCTTTGCCTGTCACCTGCGAAATGATTTCGCGTTGATCGCTTACAATTTTCTCAAGAAGGTCAATATTGCTACCATCGGTCATTGGTTCATCGCCATCGCCTCTCATACCGATAGTTACGACGGTTTCCCAATCTTTCATGCGCTTCATCCCATCTCTCCAGAAATCGTTTAGATTATTAATGTTTTTAGTAAAATCCCAATCCCCTGAGCCATACCTGCGCCATTCGTTATGTGCCCTGCCCATTGGTTCATGATGAGACGTACCTATTACGATACCCATTTCGTCAGCTAGCGAACCATTTTGGGGGTCATTATCAAAAAATGCACTGCCCCACATCGCAGGCCATACAAAGTTTCCTTTAAGTCTTAATACCAACTCAAAGACCTTTTCATAGAATTGATGATTAAATCCCCCGTAACTGACATTTGCCCAGTTTGTTAAGGCTGGTGCTTCGTCGTTAAGAAAAATTCCCCTATATTTTACGGCAGGTTCTCCCTCGGTATATTTACCAGGTTTGATATAAATATTCTGCGATTTACGGACTGGTGTGTCAGCCCAGTAATACCAGGGCGAAACTCCTATCTGACGTGATAATTCGTAAATGCCATAGATTGTTCCGCGTTTGTCGCTGCCGGCAATTACCATTGCTTCTTCAATACCTGCCAGAGGATTCTTAACGGTTTGAATGATAAATTTTTCATTCTTTCCTTCCAGATCCTCTTTATTTATCAACCCTGTCCTGATCAGCTGATTAATGTATTTGCTTTTCCCCGCTGTCCCGATAATTAATATTTTTTTGTATTGTACCGGGATTTCATTATAATAAGGTGTTAGGCTACCCGTTACATTCCTAAAATCGACAGTAAGATTGGTTACAGCTTTCTGAACACCAGGGAAATCGGCATTGTCCACAAGTATCGGAACCGTTGTTCCCTGGCTTGTAAGGGGAAAACATTCAGGATCAAAACTCATGGCCACAAATGACTCAATGCCCTGAGCATGGATATTCAGAAACCAAAATACGTGGAATACTAATATGAATATCCTGTTTTTCATCGGATTACCTTAAAATAATGATCCTTCCTGCTTGCTTATCTGGGAGAAAAAAGGAGTTGTAGCTATTTACAACTCCTTTTTTTTGTTTTTCAAGATTTAATAATTTACTTTTTCATCAATTAGTAACCCGGGTTCTGATAAGCAGCTTTTTCCTCGGCGGTCATTTCCATTCCATCGAGCTGGCTTGTAGGAATAGGCCGTAGATAGAAATTCGGAGTGATGGTCCTTGTTACTGTTAAAGGGGTATGATCCGTTACCCCGGTTCCGCAAATTTGATAAGTTCCTGCTATTTCAGCCCATTTTTGCGTACGTGCCAGGTCGAACCAGCGATAACCTTCACCAAAATATTCACGCGAACGTTCTGCCAGAATATAGTTAATGTCAATGGTTGCCGGTGTGGCAGCAATCATAGCGGCGCTGTTATCTGCAACTTTGGCTACATTCCCGTTGTTGTCAAAGCTCCATTTGCCGGCACGTGCACGAATGACATTAATGAGATCCCTGGCACTTTGACTACCTGTTGCACCCTTTACAGCAGCTTCAGCTGCAATAAAATATAATTCTGAGAATTTAAATATATTATATGGACGTGTAGATGCGGCATTTGGTTGCCCCAATGAGGTTCCACCATCGGTACGGTATACACCAAGCTTCCATAGCCCCGGATATTTATATCTGCTTATTCCGCTGGGATTTATAACATAATCAGCTCTTCCCGGTAATGTACCGGCTCCTATATTACCTCCGGTAACTGCATCAGTACCCCAAACAATAGCCGGGTCATCTTCGTTCAGGAAAGTTAATACTGCATCACCTGGAACAATAGTCTTGCCATTTGCATTAACCAACGACGTCTGAGTTGCTCCGCCTTTGGGCCAGTTGCCACGGTATACAGTTGTAAAAGTTGCGTCGTACCGCGAATCATTCGTTTTATCAGCAAAAGTGTTTTTAATTACGCCAATAGGAGGAGCCATACGTACCCATGGACGGCCCAGGTGTTGTTCTGCTTCACGTTGAACGGAACTTACACCACCACTTCTGAGGACTGTATAATTCCAGGTCAACATCCATACAGCAAAATTATCAGCTCCACCACCACCGCCATAAGTAAGGCTGGAACCGTTATAGAATTCGCTTTTCTCAGTATGATCAGCATACAGGACAATTTCCGGGTTACGGTCGTTTTTGCCCACGTTAAGATCATAAAATGTTGCCTGTAATTTGAACGGACCCGGATCAGCAATGGCAGCAGTTGCTACATTGTAAGCTTCCTGAAAATACCAGGCGGCATTTTTCCCGTTAGGATCGGTCCGGGCACTAGCCGGATAGGTAGGAATACTGTTCGGGTTTTGGAGCCACCATCCATAGGTCAGGTAAGCTTTGGCCAAACAGATGCGTGCGGCTGTTTTAGTTGCGCCCCCGGTTACACGACCGGTTGCCGGCAAATCTGTTACGGCGGTCAGAAGATCAGGGAATATAGCTTTAGTATAGACTTCAGGTACGGTATTACGTACAGAGGTTCTGGCGGTTGATGTATTAAATTTCAATTCACCGGCACCCAAATCGAGAGGCACTCCGCCGAAAGTCTGTACCAGCAAAAAGTAGTCGAATGCACGGAAGAATCTGGCTTCTGCAATTAGTGCAGGCGCAATTCCTACTAACTGAGCATTCTCAATTATACCACTGGCTGTATTAATATTAGAGAAAGCATTTGACCATAAAACATTGGTATTGGCCCCGCTGGCTGTAACTGAACCAGCACCTGACATATCCATGTCCTTAAAGTTTCCATCCGCTTGCTGACCATATGTTGCTTCGTCAGTGCCAGTCAGGCAGGAGTTATAGTAGTATGCATTCCCATAGATATAGCGCAGGTGGGCATATTGAGATGTTATTCCACCCAGAACACCTTTTTCAGTTTTGAAAAATTCGGGAGTATAAATACTGCGTGGTTTTTCATCTAAAATTTTGGTACACGACATCAGGAACAAGGTCATAATGACAGTTCCAAAGAGAGTTTTTATATGATTACGTTTCATAGTTGTCTTTTGTTAAAATGTGAATTCAATACCAACCAAGTATTTGCGAATTGAAGGTGTATTAGTACCTATAGTCAGAAGACGTTTCAAGTTTTCAGTATAAGCTACTGCTGCATTTTCGTTGCCATAGGAGTTGGTTTCCGGATCCATACCTGTTTCTTTGTGGTAGGGCGAGAACAACACAAATGGGTTCTGTGCAGTAAAGTAAAGCCGCAGTTTTTCAAAGCCTGCATTTTTAATTCCTTTTTGGTCAAAATTATATCCGAGCGTAAAGGAACGTATCTTTACATACGATGCATCGAAGTAACCCAGTGTGCTTGCATACTTTGGATTGTCGCCAGAAAGAATGCCACCTGGTTTTGGATACTTGGCGCCTGTATTTTCTGTTGTCCAATAATCCACCTGAACATTGCCCCTGCGACCGGTCATCATATTGAGATAACCTTGTGATGAATAAAGGGTGCTGATTAGGATACCGCCGCTTTGAAAGGCAGCAACGATGCCAAGATCAAATCCTTTATAAGCTAAGCGGGTGTTGAATCCCCCCTGGAACTTTGGCTCAAGGTCAATAATTTCCCTGTCGTCGGGCCCGATTTGCCTTTTAGGCGTACCATCATCATTAAAAGCTCCTTTATATTCGACCTTAATCATACCTACATTTCCGCCTGGCTCAAACTTCAGAAGATTGGCATCTTCTGCCTGCCAGAGTCCTATTCTGTTATAATCGTAAACAACACTGATTGGATGGCCTACAAACCAAAAGTTGGCTTCATCCTTCACTTGTCCCGAAGCAAGTGATACTATCTCATTGTGGTTGGAATAAAAGTTGACTCCGGCTTCCCATGTTAAACCGTTGGCGTTTTCCAAAATCACACCGTTGAGAGAAAGTTCCCATCCTTTATTCTGGGTTGAACCAACGTTTTGTGTAATACTGGTCACTCCTGAAGTAGGGGGAAGACCAACACTCAGCAGAACATTTTCGGTATTTGTTAAATAATACTCAAAGGTACCTGTCAGTCTGTTTTTCAATATAGCAAAGTCCAGGCCATAGTTCATTGTTTTCGAGAACTCCCATCCTAATTCAGGGTTAGGTAGCGCGGACACATAGTACCCTGTGGAGTAACCTGTACCAAAGTTATAAGGTCTGGTATTCAAAAGTCCCAGTGTGGCGTAGGGTTCAACAGATTGGTTGGAAGTTTGTCCATAACCCACACGCAGTTTCAAAGCATCTATCACGGAAACATTATCCATAAACGCTTCGTTGGCGATATTCCATCCAGCCGATACGGCAGGATAGGTATGCCATTTATGGCCTTCCGCCAGCCTTGAAGAGGCATCAGAGCGGATAGTAGCACTCAGCATATACCGATTATCATAAGAGTACATAGCACGTCCCATCCACGACATCAGGCCACTCAATTTATAACTCTGGTAATCAGGGTTTATGGTAAATTCGCCGGCAGCCCTCCCCAGGTTGTAGAATTGGAAAGCATCGGCGGGAATATCCTTTGCTGATACTTGAGAGCTATTATATTGGGTTTGCTCAGCAGAGTATAATCCGACTATATTCAACTGATGTTTGTCAAAAGTGCGGTCATATGTCAAAAGGTTTTCAACTGCCCAGTTTGTAGTGAGAGAGTTACTAACTGTAGCGGTGGACACTGTTGTTGCGTTAGAACTGAATACTCCTTCTCCTGTGTACTGTCCACCATTGGTCATGCGAAAGTTTCCGGCAAGGTTGATGTGATACTTTAATCCTTCAACACCTGGGATTTTTACCTCTCCGTATAGGTTATTGTAGGAACCATAAGCTTTGGTTTGGTCTATCCATTTATCACCCAAAGCATCAATAGTTCCTTGCGTATAATTCCACTGTTCATCCAACGGCATTTTTATTGTTCTTTTCCATGTGCCATCAGCGTTATAAGGATTGGCGATTGGCGACATGCTCAGGTTACCATACAGATTGCTGTTGTTACCTTGATTGACGGAATAGTTGTTGCTTGTAGTAAAGCCAACTTTGATAAATTTGCCCAACTCCTGATCAAGAGAACCACGCATCGAAAAGCGATTGAAATCCTGCCCTGGAAGTATAGCTTCTTCCTTGTAGTAACCCCCGCTGAAACTGTAGCTACCCTTATCGGTACCACCCGTAACACCTAGGTTGTGATTTGTTACTCTGCCTGTTCTATAATATAAATCCTGCCAATTGGTATTAACATCATCGGATTCATCAACCCCGTTTGTGTATACTCCGGCTGCTTTACGTAGTTTAATAAAATCCGTATTATTCATCATGGGGTATTCCTTAAAAACCGTGTTCATTCCTTGGTAGCCCATGTAAGTAAATTTTGCTTTTTGCCCTTTTACTCCTTTGTTGGTTGTTACCAAAATGACTCCGTTGGCACCGCGCGAACCGTAAATGGCAGTTGCCGATGCATCTTTCAGGATGTCAAGGCTTTTGATGTCGCTGGGGTTGATATCTCCTATTGCCCCGTTAAAAGGGATACCGTCGAGGACAATCAGCGGATCGTTGGTGGCGGTCAGCGAACGTGTACCACGAATACGGATTTGCATTGCGGCACCCGGTTTAGATGAAGTTTGCTGCATATCCACCCCTGCTACACGTCCCTGCATAGCATTAGATATATTTGCAGCCGGCACTTCGCGCATAAGGTCACCTTTCACTGTAGCAACCGAGCCTGTAACTGCTTCTTTCCTTTGTGTTCCATAACCAACTACGACCACTTCTTCCAGACTTTGTGCCTGAGGCTCGACAGTTACATCGATGGTCTTCTGGTTATTAATAGGTACTTCAAGGTCTTTAAAGCCTACGAAGGAGAAAACCAGGGTCCCGTTAGCTGGAGCCTGGATGGAATACTTTCCATTAATGTCGGCAACGGTCCCGTTTTGGGTCCCTTTTTCAATAACACTCGCTCCCGGCAAAGTTTCGCCATCAGAAGTTCTAACTGTTCCCTGAATTGTTAGGGTTTGACCCCAAACCTGGATTCCGGAAAAAATCAAAGCTAAGAGTGTTAATCCTATCGCCTTTTTACTAAGGTGTAGAAATTTCATCATAGAATTAAGTTTAACAATGGTTAATGAATAATTGATTTGTTGGTTATTTATGAACTTTTTTGATGAACCAAATATACAGCATTAAGGATGTTCCCCATAGTTAACAGGTTACCAGTGTTTGAATTTTGGTTACATAAATATCAGAATTGTTACATATGCATATGGATACGTTACACCAGATCATTTTTATCAGATTATTTATAAATTTCAGTACATTTGTTAAGCATCCAAATAGAAACAGAAAAATAGTACATGAAAATACGCCACATAATACTGATTTTCCTGGTATTCATGCTTTGTATCCAATTACAGGGACAACAGGTCAAATTTTTCTCATCAGACAAGGACTTGTCCAACAGCATGATTACCTGCATCTTGCAGGACAATCAGGGTTTTATGTGGATTGCCACCGAGGATGGACTAAACAGGTTTGACGGTTTAAAATTTCTTTCTTTTCGAAAGAACTCAAACGACCCCTCAGGAATTAGCAGTAATTTTATAAGAACGCTCTTTGTTGATAGTAAAGGGAGATTCTGGGTTGGATGTATTAATGGTTTGATGTTATATAATTCTGATAAACAGTCTTTTGAGGAGATCAGATTATTAAAGGACACTGTACTTCTTAAGCCACATGTAACATCAATAATTGAATCCGGCAAAGGAGAAATATTAATTGCTACCTCAGGACAAGGGCTTGTGGTTATTAAACCTGGCGAACATGTAGGGCACGTTGATTTTAACTTAATTACTAAACTAAGCAGTAGATTTTTAGAGTGCATTTATGCCGATTTTAAAGGCCGGTTATGGATTGGTACCGAAAATGAAGGATTAAATCTGTATGATCCGGTTCTTAATGAATTCAGGATTTTCCGATATGTTCCCGGTAAACAATCCTCAATCAGTAGTAACTATATTACAGCAATTTGTGAAGATGACCGCAGGAATATAGTTATCGGTACCCTAAATGGCGGATTAAACATTTATAGTGAGAATGATTCAACATTTCAAATTATCCCTGCTTCTGTTGGACATGCCGCATCATTGCCTGTTAAGAGCCTCTTTACTGATAAAAATTTCAACCTTTGGGTCGGAACAAACGGACAGGGATTATGGAAACTGAACTCCGGAACCCGGGTTCTTGAACCAAAATATGTTACGGCTCCCCGGTTTGAAGTCAGCAAATCGAAAATTCATGCTATTGCTGAAGATCGTGAAGGAAATCTATGGTTAGGCATCTTCCAGAAAGGGGTTCTTATGATTCCGAGTAAGACAAATCGGTTTAACTCGTATATGTATCAGCAATTCGGGCAGAAAAGCATAGGCTCAAGTTGCGTTTTGGCTTTGGCAGAAGATAATGCAAATCAGCTATGGATTGGAACTGATACAGAGGGAATCTACAAGATTAACCGGCAGAATGGTCAAATCAGAAACTACCTTATCAAGCCCAGTAATCTTGAAGTAAATTCAGGAACAATAACAACCATTTGTATCGGACCAGGCGGCGATATTTGGCTGGGTACATCCATGGAAGGGTTTTTGAAATTTGATCCGAATACCGGAAATGGGAGGTATTATAAACATCAGCTTCTGGACCCTAACAGCCTTTCGAATGACAAAGTGCAATGTATTACATCTGATCGTGCTTCAAATCTCTGGATAGGAACAAGCGGAGGAGGACTTAATAGATTCAATACCGTGAGCGGTAAATTTACAACCTTTCTGAATAACCCGTCGGATGAAGAAAATACTATATGCAATAACTGGATTAATTGCATTTTTTGCGACAGTGAGGGCCTAATCTGGATTGGAACTTACAACCGCTTAAGTGTTTTTAATCCGGCGACCGGCAAATTTAAAATACTGAGTGCAGGCAATGGTTTGCTGCCTAACAATGTTGTATATTATATCACAGAAGTGTCAAAAGGGAAAATATGGATCGGCACGAATGCGGGCCTGGCCTGTTACGATAAAAAGACGAATACCTCAAAATTTATTACCACCGAAGACGGACTGTGTAACAACGTGGTCTCTGCTATTTTAGCTGATGACAAACAGCAACTATGGATATCAACTCACCTTGGGATTTCATGTTATTCACTTAAAAGTTTGAAATTTAAGAATTACTTTGTATACGATGGTTTACAAGGCAATGAATTCAGGCGTAATTCAGCTTTTAAAGCAAGGAACGGTGAACTGTTTTTTGGAGGCATTAACGGTGTAACATGGTTTTCACCTGATCAGATAACTGATGATCAAAATATACCTGAAGTATATCTGAATGATCTGATCCTTTTTAACAAGCCCGTTCAAATTGGCGAAAAAATCGGGGGCAGGGTTATTCTTGAAAAATCCATTGAAAAAACAGACACATTGTACCTCTCGTGGCAGCAAAAGAACTTCAGTATCGATTTTTCAACCATCGGTTTCAGTAACCCTGAACGAATTTCGTTCCAGTATCAGCTTCTTGGATATGATGTAAAATCAATTAATACAGGTACTGGAAACCGCAGGGCTACATACACAAATCTTGAACCGGGAAAATATACTTTTCAGGTCAGGGCTACGGATAAAGAAGCCTATTCGAAATACCGGAAACTGGTGGTTTATATCACCCCACCATGGTGGGATTCCAGTCTGTTCAGGTTCATTTACTTCACGTTCGCTGCGTTATTACTGTACTTTATTTACTCCTATCTGAGAAGCCGCATTAAGCACAGGCACGAATTGCTGGCACTTGAGCACCATGAAAAAATGAATGAGGCAAAACTTCAGTTTTTTACAAATATTTCGCACGAAATCCGGACACCACTTACACTCATTGCCTCACCACTTGAAAAGCTGATAGCAGAAAATAAAGATGTAGCATTGGATAAAACCTATCAGCTTATGTCGCGGAATACAAAAAGGCTGATGCGTCTGGTTAATCAGCTGCTTGACGTTCGCAAAATTGACAGAGGGCAGCTCCTGATCCATTATTCTGAGGTTGATATTATTTTGTTTATTGCAGAAATCATGCATGCTTTTGATCAAACAGCAGAAAAGAAGCAAATAAAGTTTGATTTCCGGCATTCGATGGAATCGTTGAAAGTGTGGATCGATCCTAATAATTTTGACAAAGTACTTTACAATGTTCTTTCAAACGCATTTAAATTCACCCCCCAAAATGGCCAGATTGAAGTATTTGTCCAAACTGGTCATAATCCTGCAAACGCTGAATATCTGAAAGACTATGTAGAGATTTCGATTGCAGATACGGGACCCGGCATAGAAGAGGATAAACTACAGCGTATTTTCGACAGGTTTTATCAGATTCATGCCAACAATAACATAAATACCGGAACAGGAATCGGGTTGCACTTATCGCAATCCATTGTTGAAATGCAACATGGAATAATATTTGCTAAAAACCATCTTTCTTCAAGCGGGAGTATATTCTACATTCAGATTCCACTTGGCAATCTGCATGTTCCGGTTAGAGAATTAACCGCTGAACCTAAAAATATACAAAATCTTAAGGGCGATTCATCCTACCTGACATTTATAGATCAGGATAATGAAACAACAGAAGATTACACCCATGAATCAAAAGCACGTTTAAAATCCCGTTATAAAATCCTGATTATCGATGATGATTCACAAATGAGAAATTACCTGAAAGAGGAAATCGGCCAGCATTTCTCGATAACCGAAGCGCCTAATGGAAAGGAAGCCCTGGATATAGTGCATAAAAATCTTCCTGATCTCGTGGTCAGCGATATAAAAATGCCATTGATGGATGGCATCACTTTATGCAGGCGGTTAAAATCAAATCCTTCTACCAACCATATACCTGTAGTACTTCTTACGGCCCTTTCAACTAACGAGGACAGAGCCCAGGGTATGGATATCGGGGCCGATGCATACCTGGAAAAACCATTTAACGCGGATATGCTTACCAAGATAATCTATAACCTGCTTGGTAACAGGGAACGAATAAAAATAAAATACAGCCCGCTGGGAAATATCAATGCTGAAAATAAAGTATTCACCTCTGCCGATGAAGCCTTAATGAACAAAGTAATGCAACTTATTGAGAAACGGATTTCCGATCCTGCATTTAATGCCGAGGCATTAAGCAAAGATGTTGGAATGAGCCGTGTACATTTGTTCCGCCGGTTGAAAAAAATCACGGGTCAGTCACCCAGCGATTTTATACGAAAAATAAGACTGCAGAAAGCTGCACAATTGTTATCAGGAAATAAAGGATTTATTAAAGAAATTGCTTTTGAGGTCGGGTTTAATTCTGTATCGCACTTTTCGCAGTGTTTTCACGAATTTTATGGAGTTAAGCCAAGTGAATATAGTCTTCAAACGAATGATGAAGTTGCAGGAAATGAGGAAAATGTATTATCTGTCGAAATAGATACAAAAAAGGAATTGCAGGGCTTTCATTAGAGAAATAAGATCCATTAAGTGGATATCTAATTAAATTATGCTGATGCTATCCGCAATTAATAAAACACCCCCTATTCTTAATTCGGAGGTTACAATGGCAGAATATCTTAGGCTTCGAAAAGGTTTGAAGTTTTTACGAATTTAAATTACACTTGTGAAAGCACTATTTATCGGCGGTTCCGGCAATATTAGCTACCCGGTGAGCGAGTTGGCATTGCAAAAAGACATTGATTTATACCATCTGAACAGGGGGAACAGACCAGCATTAGAGGGCGTAAAAACACTTGTGGCTGATATTAAGGACAGTATGGAAAGCAAAAAAGTGCTTCAGGACCAGACCTGGGATGTGGTAGTAAACTGGATTGCATTTTCGCCCGAAGATATAATACGCGATTTTGAGATGTTCAGTGGTAAAACCAGGCAATATATTTTTATAAGTTCTGCTTCCGTTTATCAGAAACCATCTGTAAATACTATAATTACAGAATTAACCCCGCTTGGGAACCCGTTTTGGGAGTATTCGCGAAATAAAATTGCCTGCGAAGAATTATTAATCAAACTGCATCGCGAAAACGATTTCCCGGTAACCATTGTAAGGCCTTCGCATACCTATTATTCGTTTATTCCTGTTCCCCTTGGCGGAGGGACAGAATACACGGTTGTCGACCGCATCAGAAAAGGCAGACCCATTGTTGTACATGACGACGGAACTTCTCTCTGGACAATAACTCATGCAACAGATTTTGCCAAAGGGTTTGTTGGATTAATGAATAACCCTCGCGCTATCGGCGAAGCATTTCATATTACCTCCGATGAAGCCCTCTCGTGGAACCGGATTTACGAAACACTTGCCGGAGCTGCCGGTTGTAACGCCGATATGGTTCATATTCCGTCAGATTTTATTGCCGGTTTTGCCGATGCGCATAATTTCCCTTCGATTCGCGGTTCCCTGTTAAACGATAAAGCCTTCACTACTGTATTCGATAATTCAAAAATCAAAAGATTCGTTCCTGAATTTAATTGCACAACTCCGTTTGCCCTGGGTATAAAACAAACCTTAAAATGGTTTGAAAGTGATGCATCAAGAATGCTAATCAAGGAAGAAACACATAAGTTTCTGGATGAATTGATTGAGTGTTATCGTAAGTAATTATAACTTGCAGTTAGGTCTGTCTGCATAATTGACAATGTATTAATATCTTGTCCCGGAAACTAAAATCCATGAACTATGAAAAAGGCAGTTTTATTTTTAATGCTCGTACCTCTTGCATGGATTTCAGCAAAAGCTGAAATCCGTTTACCGCGGTTAATAAGCGATGGTGTTGTTTTGCAGCGCGATACAAAAGTTAAACTCTGGGGATGGGCCTCTCCCGGTGAAACAGTTACATTGACTCTCCGGGATCAGAAATTCAGAACAAAAGCCGATAAATCGGGGAACTGGCTGATCCTGCTTCCGCCCCAGAAAGCCGGCGGGCCTTATGAAATGGTTTTTAAAGGAAAAAATGTAATTACGCTTAAAAATATCCTGTTTGGAGATGTGTGGATTTGTGCAGGGCAATCAAATATGGTGATACCCATGGAAAGGGTAAAAGAAAAATATCCCGATGAAATAGAAAAAGCTGATTACCCTGAAATCAGGAACTTTTTTATTCCTACCCTGACTAACATGGAAAATCCTGATGCAGACCTGCCTTCGGGCAACTGGATAACAGCCAACCCGAAAGATGTTTTACGCTTCTCGGCGGTTGCCTGGTTCTTTGCAAAAAGGATCTATGAAAAATACCATGTCCCAATCGGAATAATCAATTCAAGCGTCGGGGGTACACCTATACAGGCCTGGATAAGCGAACAGGGATACAAAGAATTTCCGCAAATACAGGAAATCATTAACAAAAATAAGAGCGCTTCATTTATTGATTCGCTGATGAAGTCAAAACCTCAGCCTGTTCAAAAGGAGGTTCAGGATAAAGGCCTTACCGAAAGCCCTAAATGGTACGAAACCTCTTATTCCCACAAAAACTGGCACAATATTAATATTCCGGGGTATTGGGAAGATCAGGGTGTAAAAAACCTGGATGGAGTAATTTGGTACAGGAGAGAAGTGGATGTTCCAGCCTCTATGACAGGCGTGCCGGTAAAACTTTTCCTGGGAAGGATTGTGGATGCTGATTTCGTGTATGTTAACGGGCAATTAGTTGGCAACATAACCTATCAATATCCGCCAAGGCGATACGAAATTCCTGCCGGAGTTTTGAAACCCGGAAAAAATACAATCGTCATCAGGGTGATAAATAATACCGGGAAAGGTGGATTTGTTCCCGATAAATCGTATTACATGACTGCTAACGGGTATAATATTGATTTAAAAGGGACCTGGCAATACAAAGTAGGCGAAGTATATGAGCCTACAGCCTGGACAGGTCCTGGATTTTCGGCTCAGAACCAGCCAACAGCTCTTTACAACGCAATGATTGCTCCGCTGACAAACCAAACAATTAAAGGATTTTTATGGTACCAGGGCGAATCAGATACCGAACATCCCGAAACATACGGACAACTGCTGCCGGCATTAATCAGCGACTGGCGTGAGCATTGGAGCCAGGGAGAATTGCCTTTCATTTATGTTCAGTTGGCAAATTTTATGGATGTAAATTATTTACCGGTCGAAAGTAACTGGGCAGAATTAAGGGATGCGCAGTTTCATGCCTTAACAGTTCCGAACACGGCAATGACAGTTGCCATCGATTTGGGTGAATGGAACGATATTCATCCGCTGAACAAAAAAGATTTAGGGGAAAGGTTGGCTTTGTGTGCCCAAAATTTAGCCTATGACGATAAAGATGTTGAGTATATGGGGCCGGTTTATCAATCCTATAAAGCAGAGGGGAATAAAATTACAGTTATCTTCAGCCATACAGGAAGCGGTCTGGTTTCAATTGACGGAGAACCATTGTCCCGCTTCGAAATAGCTGGTGCTGACCACAAATTTGTTTGGGCAAATGCGAGGATTGAGGGTAATACCGTTGAAATCTGGAATGAAAAGATTACAGATCCCCGATATGCAAGGTATGCATGGTCCGACAATCCGGATGGTGCAAATCTGTATAATAAGGAAGGCTTACCGGCATCGCCTTTCAGAACAGAAAAATAGTTTTTTGTTGAATAAGTTTTGAGCTGTAAACGTCAGGTTATAGCTTACCCGTTTAAGGACAAATCTTTTATTAGATTTGTAAGAGAACGGAACCACTGCCTGTAAAAGCCGGGGCATTTGAAAATCCAATAATCATTTACTTTTTTATTTCTCTTTATCCGCTTGATTAACTGGCATTAATCCTCTGTTAAAAAATTTAGCCTAAATTAATGGTGGCATTGATTCATATGTAAAACCGATTCGGATTAACCTTGCGATAATTGCTTTGTTTGTATTTTGTGGCACAAATAGCTGAACTTGTCAACTCCAGTTTCCGGCAATAAAGCAACTTCCTGACAACCCTTTCAGGAATTTAGGGCTATCCAACGTTTTTGGGTTTAAACAGTCTGATGTTTTGATTTAGTCTTGAAATTACTTAATCCCATTCACAGCATTCATCTCTCCAAAATCAACCACGGTCCCCCACTTTTTATTGGGTTTCGGGCCCATTAGGAATACCAGTTCCCCGCCATTTTTTAATTCATCGTATGAAAAATACGGACTTATCCAGGGTTTCCCGTTTAGGGTGACTTTCTGTATATAAATATTCAGTTCCGATAAGTTTTCAGCCGTCATTGTGAATGTTTTCCCTCCCGCCAGATGTATGGCCGCTTTGGGAAGAACCGGGCTCCCAAAGGCGTAATAATTGGTTCCCGGGCACACCGGGTAGAAACCCAATGCATTGAAAAGATACCAGGCCGACATTTGCCCGCAATCGTCGTTACCCGACAGGGAATTCGGCTTGTTTCCATACTGGGTGTTGACAATCTTGTGAACGAGTTCCTGTGTTTTCCATGGCTGTCCGGCAAAATCATATAGGAATATAATGTGGTGGCTGGGTTCATTACCATGCCAGTATTCGCCAAGGCGGCCCTGCACATCGTCCATGTTGGCACTCGAATTATCGTTGAAAGTAAAGAGCGAATCCAGTTTCTGTAAAAATCCTTTATTGCATCCGTATAATCCAATCAGGCCACCAATATCCTGGGGCACATACCATGAATATTGCCAGCTTGTTCCCTCGGTAAAATCGCCGCCCTGTATGTATTCGTGCGAGTCGAAAGGAGTTCGCCAGTTGCCTTTCGAATCGCGCCCGCGCATGAGCATGGTCGATTTATCGAACAGGTTCCTGTAGGCCATTGACCTTTTCAGGAAATAGTCATAATCCGAAGTTTTCCCGAGTGATTTAGCCATCTGGGCAATGCAGAAGTCATCGTGGGCATATTCCAGGGTTTTGGAAACCGATTCGTTCTCTTTATCGAAAGGAACCCAACCCAGCGCAGCATATGTTTTCACATTGTCGTAATCAGGATTCATGGCTGTGGTCTTAATCGCCTCATAGGCCCGCTGAACATCAAAGCCTTTGATCCCCTTGAGGTAAGCGTCAACTATTACAGGTACCGAATGATAGCCCACCATACACCAGGTTTCGTTACCGCTCAGCGACCAGACCGGTAGAAGGTGGTCGGGGCTTTGATCGTAATGGGCAAGCATTGAATTGACCATATCGGCATTGCGTTCGGGCTGCAGCAGGCAGAAAAGCGGGTGAGTAGCCCGGTAGGTATCCCAGAGTGAGAAAATTGCATGGTTAGTGAAGCCGGCAGCCGTCCTTATATTCTGATCGAGGCCCCGGTATTGGCCGTTCACATCCTGGAAAAGTATGGGTGTGAGGAATGTATGATACAAAGCCGTGTAGAAGGTCTCCTTTTGTTCACGTGTGGCTTCAATTTCGACCTTACCCAGTTCTTTATTCCATTTCTGGGTGGTTTCCTGTACAATCTTTTCGAAATTCCAGTGTTCAATTTCGGTATTCATGTTTTGGAAGGCATTATCAGTGCTTACCGCTGAAACCGACACTTTGACCAGAATCTGCTCATCTTTCCTTGTTTTAAAACCAGCCATGAACTGCAGGTTTTTACCTGCACATTCATTGCTGCTCCTGAAGCGGTATCCGTTGTAAAATACCCGTTTGCCATCGCTTATTATACTGCTTTCGTCAAAAGGGCGCGAAAATACCGCTGTAAAATACACATAGCGCTCTTTAGCCCATCCGTTCACCATATGATACCCGCATATGGTTGAATCGTTAAGGATGCGGATACCGGACCAGATCACGTTCCAGCGCAGGTTGCGGCTCAGGTCAACCAATATGGATGCACTGTCGGTCTGCGGGAAGGTGAAACGCATGAACCCTGAACGATCGGCTGAGGTGCACTCAACGCGTACACCGTTATCTTTGAGTTTTACGGAGTAATATCCTGCTGATGCCGATTCGTCGGCATGCGAGTATCGTGCACGGTATCCTGAATCAGGATTTTCTTTCCTTCCCTGCACATACCAGGGCTTCCCGATCTGCGGCATAAACCGAATATCTCCCAGGTCGGGAATACCGGTACCGCTGAAATGGGTCAGACTGAATGCGATTATTGAAGCATCGGAATATTCGTATCCCGAAGCTGTTTCCCATAATTCGTCTTCCGTATCGGGCGAAATTTGTATCATCCCGAAAGGAGCAACCGCACCGGGATATGTATTTCCTTCGCCATTGGTCCCGATAAGCGGGTTCACAAAGGAAGCAGGTGTGCCGGCAGGCGGCTGAATCTGTGCCTGCAGCTGAAAGCAGCAAAATAAAACAAGTGTAATTGCGGTTGCTAAAAAACCGGGGAAGAAAGTTCTGTTCATGCTTCGAATGATTGTCGGAATATTG
This sequence comes from Bacteroidales bacterium, assembly GCA_963677975.1. GTDB lineage: Bacteria > Bacteroidota > Bacteroidia > Bacteroidales > UBA4417 > UBA4417. Next base: position 269,595 of record OY782677.1, read on the forward strand.
AGCAACAAAGCTAATCGATATGAATGTATGAGATTCGCAACAAGTAAATTATTTCATGGCCAGCTTGTAAGGCAATTCCGTATGAATCAATTCTCAGTTGCCGGCTCCTCCCCTGCCTCCGGAATCCTTTGTTGCATCAATGTTTACCAATATGTTTCGTTTACTGTTCAAAATTTTCAGGTCAATGAAAAATACAGACCGCAAAATCAGGAATAAAGAAGTTATCTATAACCGATAGCAGCATAACCAACCCAGTGATGCAGGGTAGCAATGGCAGTTTTCCCCATCCCCAGATCTTCGACAGGCAAGGGTTTATGTGCAATACTTGTGGAATATCCCATTTTTATTCCTTCCAGCTTTGCTGCTCCACTGATTTCGCGAAGATACATCCCGGTCAGCAGCCCGAAAGGCACACTATACCGCCCGCACCATGGCCACTGGTATTCGTGCCAGTTTCCGGGCTGTACCGTATAGTTGAAAAATTTATGGATATTCGCTGTTTCGGGCTCAGGGAGAAGGGAGTTGACGATAATTTCATTTTCATGATTCACGGCTTTCACATACCCGGCTGAATCACAACCGTAGGTGGCATAATTCTTTCCGCCCCATTCCTCATCGCCATAATGGACAGCGTCGTTCGAAATCAAAAGAGCCATATCCTTACCCCATTCAAGGTTATGCGCCTTCAGCACCTTTTCAATACCACCGGCAAGATCCAGTGCGTATTTTTCCATCATATCAAAATTCATATAGGGAACAAGGATTGGAATAATCTCAACATTGCGGTTCTGATTCTGAAGAAAAGGAACCAGTGCTTCAATTGAATGCTCGGCCTGCTGTAAGCTGTCGTGAATTATATAATCATCCTTCGGTAAATGTCGTATTATTTCTTCGCGCAAGGAGGAAATTTTGATGTTCCCATAAGGTTCGTTCCATGTATCAAAGCTGTCAAAAACCAGTTTTTGCTCTATATTGAACTTTTTCGCTTTATGCGCCACACCAAAAACAATAATAGTTTTCGCCTGGATATGCGAAAGGACTCCCCTGTACAAAAACCCGGCATACATATAATCATCGTGAGGGCAAATGGCAAGCCTGAAAGCAGTATTCCCCGTCAACATGTTTAGCTTATTTATCGAGTCGATGCAGGACCCATAGGTTCTGTCGATCCTTTTTATAACCGAATCCATCTGCCGGGCTTTCGTGGCAAAACCAATGGTATCAATAGGCTGGCGTTGCCTTTTCTGAGCATATAGCTGATGACAGAATATAGAAATTAGTAATAATAGGATCAGCCTTTTCATAGTCGTCGGCAAATTGGTTACTCAAAGATATAATTCTTTTTATCAACCCGTCAAAAAACAAATTGAAAACGAAAATCATCTTGCTGCAAATCAATACAGTACAGGGTATTACAACAGGTTAACCAGATGATTCATTATTCGCTTTTCAGGTATGATTTTCCCCTGTCCGCATAAATAACTCTTCAGCTTAACAAGACCGGAAAAAATATGCTAAATTTGATACTACAAATAATTTCGCCATGGATGATAAAACGGTTAGTTTTACAGGCAGGGAAATAATAAGTGCCCCGGCAATCCCAAGGACTTCATTTCTGAAGATCCGTTATCTCGATTCGCCGCTGATGGTAGATATTGAATACATCCGGCACCTGACTGATTCGCATAAACTTACCGACGGACTCGAAGTGCAGCTCCGCCGCGCCACCGATCATGCTTATGCACTTTCACACATGACGCCTGTTATCCATGATGGAGACCTGATCGCGGGAAATAAGACCCGCTTTATAAGGGGAGCCATACCTTATGTAAATTACGCAGCAAGTCCTTTCCTGAAAGAAATGAGGAAGGAAGAACAGGATGCACAGTCGAAACACAGCGAACAGGGAATGGGAGGCGGAATAGCACGAACTATTTCGGAAGCAGAACAGGGCGGACTGCGGGTGATTTCAGGCAAATTCCTGATCTCAAAAAACGATTATGAGGACTTTAAAGATATATGCGGGTATTGGGAGGATAAATGCTTTATGGAACAGGGCGACCGGCTCTGGAAGAATCATTTCGCGAAAGCTGATTTCATCGAAAACGGATGGAAAATAGGGCTCTACACTGCCCCACATGAACCTTGTCCCGAAGGCCGCCTGATTCTTGATTATGAAACAGCCCTCGGAAAAGGGTATAATGAAATTATCCGCGAAACGGAAGCAAAAATCAATTCGTTCGTGCCGGAAAACCTTACCGCTTCGTCAAAGTTGCTTTTCTGGAAAGCAACTGTAATCGCGCTGGAAGGTGCTGCTGCGTTCACCTCCAATTATGCCGCCGAAGCCGAAAAACTGGCAGCAAAAGAGGCCGATCCGCTACGAAAAGCCGAACTGGAGCAAATGGCCGAAACCTGTCGCCGGGTACCCCTCGAACCTCCACGCAATTTCCGCGAAGCGGTCCAGGCATTCTGGTTTACATACCTTCTGGGTCACATCGAAGGCTCGCACCTGGGATTCTCCCCCGGCAGGCTCGATATGCTGCTCTGGCCTTATTTTAAAAACGATCCGGAAATAACGGTCGAAAAAGCCATCCCGCTCTTCGAGGAATTATTCGTTAAAATGACACAGATTGAGTACATTGCCAGTCTCAGCTGGCAGGGACTTGGTCATGGAAACCTATACCAGAACCTGATACTCGGCGGTGTGGACGAAAATGGAGAGCCTGTCAACAACCCGGTTTCGATGGCAATTCTCCAGGCGCAGATTAATATGCAAATGACGCAGCCTACTCTTTCGGTTTGGTGGGATGAAAGACTGGACCAGGAATTCCTTATGAAAGCGGCTGAATGTGTAAAGACGGGTGTCGGGTACCCGGCATTCTTCAACCAATCGACATATATTGCTCATGAGCTGGAAACAAGTGGTCTGCCTGTTGAACTGATACGTAAACATGCGGCCATTGGTGGCTGTACCGAACCTACCCTCCAGGGAATGTCGTACGGAATTGTCCAGGCCGGGTTCGTGAATCATGGAAAGCTCATCGACCTAGTTCTCAACCAGGGAATTGATCCCTATACCGGGATCCGCATGTTTGAATCCCGAAACCCTCTGACCTATGAGGAGGTTCGCTCCTATTACATCGAAATGATGCACGATGCAGTTCGAAACTGGCAGCAATACTGGAATTATGTGATGATCGCACACCGGAATACGGTACCGCTTATATTCTGTTCGGTTTTTGTAAGGGATTGCCTTGGCGAAGGAAAATGCATGGACGATGGAGGCGCATTAAGCAATAATTCGATCACAACCCTGTCGTCGGGAATGGTGAATGTAGCAAATTCACTGGCTGTAATTAAAAAACTGTGCTTCGACGATAAGATTTGTTCCCTCGGCGAACTATTCCATGCCGTAAGCGAAAACTGGGAAGGATATGAAATTCTTCGTAAAAAAGCTTTGGCCGTTCCGCATTGGGGCAACGACCAGGCCTATGCTGACGATATTTTCCTGGGATTATTCGACGAATACTGCTCCTGGGTTAAAGGGCAGAATAATTACCTCGGTGTTCCTTACGATCCTTCCATGCTTGCTATTTCAACACCTGTACCATTCGGAAAAGTATGTAATGCTTTCCCTGATGGCAGGATGAAAGGCGAGCCACTTGCCGACGGGGTAACCTCCCCGTTCCCGGGAAGCGATGTATGCGGACCCACGGCTGTGATCCGTTCATCATCAAAAGTTGATCATCGTAAGATTCGCGGCGGTCTTCTTAACCTTAAGTTTCACCCTTCGGCACTTAAAGGGGAGAATGGGTCGAAAAACCTGCTTGCCCTTATAAAGACCTATTTCGAAAAACCGGGATTTCACGTACAGTTTAATGTTGTAGATTCCCGTATGTTGAAAGATGCACAGCTTAATCCCGAAAATTATCGCGATCTCGTTGTAAGGGTTGCCGGGTTTTCGGCATATTGGGTGGAAATGAGCAAGGCGCTTCAGGACCAGGTGATCTGGCGGACAGAACACAGTCTTTAGATAAAGGCAGTCCGGATGAGGGGAACAATAATTAATATTCAGCATTATGCAGTTCATGACGGGCCCGGAATAAGAACCCTGGTTTTTTTCAAGGGCTGCACTATGAATTGTGCCTGGTGTTCAAATCCCGAAACACAATCCCCCGGGCTACAGTTAAGGTATATTGCATACCGCTGCAAACTTTGCCTGAAATGTGTTTCAGTTTGCGCAAAAGCTGCCGTTTCGTTAAACGGCGACCACCTGGAGCATTCATTCGGGCTGTGCAGTACGTGTGAATCCCTCACATGTATTGATAACTGCAGCTACGATGCAGTCACCCTTACCGGAAAGGACATCACATCCGACGAACTGCTCGGAATTATTTCTGCCGATATCCCGTTCTACGATAATTCAGGCGGAGGCGTAACCTTTTCGGGAGGGGAACCATTTGCCCAGCATGAGTTCCTGGTCGAAATGCTGCAAAAATGCAAATCGTCAGGCATACATACTGCGGTTGAAACCTGTGGATGGACTTCCGAAAAAGCATTGCTTGATGCTTTGCCTTATACAGACCTGTTCCTGTTCGATCTTAAGATTATAAATCCTGACGTCCATCTTGAATTCACAGGCAAACCTGTCGACTTCATCCTTTCAAATCTTGCCCTGCTTACATCGCTGAAAGCCAATATTGTAATCAGGTTGCCATTGATCCCGGGCACAACTGATTCAAGCGAAAACCTGGAGGCAATAGCAAAGATCATGCACCAAAATCAGCTGAAACAAATCGACCTGATGCCTTATCACAGCCTTGGTGAGGACAAATATGAAGAACATGGAATGAAATACAGCCTTGATTATCTCAAACCGGCTGATCAAAAGCATAATATCACAGCCCGTGATTTTTTCCTGGCCCAAGGTTTTATTTGCGAAATAATCTGAAAAGAAAAAATTACTGAGCCATCAGGTACAGTTGATTACAGTTAAATTTGCCATTCTGATTGCAATTCAACAAAGGCTTCCCTGTAGTCCAGAGCAAAAATCCGAAAACTGGTCCGGATATTTGTAAAAAATCACTGCCTCGCTTTCCCAACTACTCTTTTAGTCCTGATTCATATACTACACTAACGATCAGGAAATCGTAAAAATTCACTTCCTGTAACTGAAATAAGCTTGCCGGAAAGTATAATTATCTACATTTACGGCAGTTATGCAAGGAACCCCGATATATACCGGCAACTTTTTCACACTCAGGCGGTCATTACTGTTATTGATAATCTTATCAACTTCATTGCTTTTGATTTCATTTATCAGGATTGCTATCAATGGCGATGAAGGTATTATTGCAGAGCATTCGTACTGGTTTAATAAACTGGGCTTTGTTAAGTCGAAAATGTATGAAGGCATGAATGCAGGTTGGGAAATAAGGCAGTATCATTTCCATAAACTGTTCGTATTTACCGGGGCTCTTGTCATCCGCGTGTTTGGAGTTTCGTTATATGCATTGCGTTCCATTAGTTTACTGTTCCTTGTCCTGGCAATAGGTTTCATGTTTAAATATTCAAAAGAAAACGCCAATCAGGAACAATACCTTCCAGGCTTTTTACTCAGTGTTATATTGCTGATCGCCAATTATAATTTTGTGAAATTCGGCGTTATTTTCCGTCCCGAAACCATGCTGATGGCTTTAGGGTTTGTTAGTTTCTATTTTATTGATTCAGGTATAAAAAAGCAGAGGTACAGTTATATGATTTTTGCAGCAATTCTTGCCGGATTGGGTGTTTATACACATCTTAACGGGGTTTGTTTCGTGTTTGCAGGTTTTATGGTTCTTGCAGTAAATAAAAAATATGGATTTGCCGTTTTGTTCGGAGCGGTTAGTTCAATGGTATCACTGTTGTATTTTGCGGATATAGCTTCGATTGCAGAGCTAAAAGCGTTCTGGCAACAGTTTACCCACGATCCCAATCTGACTAATTCCGATTTATTGAACCCTTTCATTAAACTGGTCACAGAACAAAGCCGTTTTTTCTGGAATCCGACCATGTCGCTTTTCACGATTCTTACCATAGTAAGCCTGGTGCTGAATTTTAAAATGCTCAGGAAAGCACATGGAACATTGCTGCTTTACCTGCTGTTACTTGTTGTAGGACTGGCTCTTTTTTCGCACGGAAAAACGCTGAAATACGGTCTTGTTTACTTCCCTTTTATGGTGCTGATTACAGGCGTTTCATTGCCCGGCATAATACAGTTTTCGGGGATTAAAAAATATGCGATAGCCGTGCTCTTTGCTGCCTTTTTTGTGACAAATACAGGAAGCATTCTCAGTGACATACTGCATTCAACCAACAGTATTAAACGGAATGAATTAAAAAGCAGCTTTATGCCTGCAAAACAGGTAAATGTTCTTGGAAACGAGATCTTTTTTTTCAACCAGATTGAGAATTATACCATCCATATTCGGCTGGCATTCTCGCTGCTTTACGAAAAGTACTACCAACGCACTCCTACAAAAGAAGATTTTTTTGCTTTTGCCACGAAGGGCAATAACCGGTACATTATTGCTGATAAACAGGAAGATACCGAAGAGTTTCTTAACCTCGTCGAATTTGAACAAATCAGGGAAGGAGATGTTTTGTTTACTTACCGGGTCATCAGGAAAACAAATGATTTTATAATTTTCGAAAAAACACAATAAGAATTATGGATTTAATTGAATCGGGTAATAGTAAGAGCCAAGTTAACAGGCACCCTTGGGAAATTGCCCGTTTCAAAGTGATATCCACGCTTATTAATAAGCATTTGGGGCGGAAAGTTCACGATAAATTATTGGTTTTCGATGTCGGCTGTGGCGATACCTTCTTTTCTGAAACACTTCTCGTTTATTATCCTGATTTTGAAATTGCAGCCATTGACATTGCCTTTACCGATGCATTGAAAGCAGAATACAGGGAGAAATTCAGGACATCGGGAAGTAATATCCGCCTGTTCAACACCATTGACGAAGCGGCAGCTTATTACAAAAGGGCCGTTTCGCTGGTATTGTTACTTGATGTTATTGAGCATATTGAAGATGACAGAGGTTTTTTATCGAAACTGACATCATCAGATGTTATTGATTCAACAACCACGTTAATACTAACGGTTCCGGCATTCCAATCGCTTTTTTCCTCGCACGATAAATTCCTGCAACATTACCGCAGGTACAGCCTTCCCGTTTTTTCGGGGTTGCTCTCAGCATCCAAACTCAAAATAATCCGCAAAGGCTACTTTTTTACTTTTCTCCTGGTTGTAAGGATCATGCAGGTTATGCTCGAAAAAGTGAAAAAACCCGGCTCAGCCGAGGGCGTAGGGAACTGGAATGGAGGAGCCCTGGCCACAAAACTTACAGCCTTTATACTGCAAACTGATTTTGTTATTAACAGGCTATTTAATAAAGTACACATCCATCTTCCCGGATTATCCCTCTACACCATATGCAAAAAGTCTGTATAATAATACCCTGTTATAACGAAGAGAAGCGGCTTCCTGCGGGGGAATTCCGTGACTTTATTGCAAACAATACCGATTTTGCATTTTGTTTTGTGAACGACGGGAGTTCCGATAATACAAGTAAATTACTTATCGAACTCCAGGCACTTGATAAGAGCCGTATCCAGGTCCTTGAACTGAAAAAAAATTCAGGGAAAGCCGAAGCTGTACGTCAGGGAATTCTATTTTCCCTTGCACAGAATTCATTTGAGTATGTTGGATATTTTGACGCTGATTTTGCAACCCCTTTATGGGAATTGCCGAATCTGCTCGATGCTTTTAACCAGCATCCAAAAAGCATCATGGTTGCAGGTTCACGCATAAAACGCATGGGATCGGTTATTGTGCGTTCTGCAAAACGGCATTACCTGGGAAGGGTGTTTTCGACAATTGCCAGTTTACTGCTCAGATTGCATGTTTATGATACCCAATGCGGGGCTAAAATCCTTACTGCTCCTCTGGCAGAAATTGTTTTCAGCGAACATTTCATCAGTCGCTGGCTTTTTGACATTGAATTGTTTGCCCGAATTTCAGCCCATACCGGAATGGATAAAATCGCAGAAAGCATATATGAAGTCCCCTTGAGTTGCTGGATAGAAAAAGGCGGGTCGAATATCAAGTTATCCTATTTCATTATGGTCCCGCTGGAATTATTTATAATTTCACGAAAATACAGGTTGCGCTTACATTCAAAATTCCTTCAGTAACAATGCAATATGGCGTATGGAAATATCATACACTGAAACCCCAACCGGGAACAGATCAAATTTGCTGTAATCGCTTTCTTCCTAAGCTATAATCAGCTAAAGGATGTTTTGCTTATTCATTGAAAGCACAAAACTTTTGGCACCTTCTTTTAAAATACATTTCAGCCTCTTTAATTTCTCTGATCTTTTAATCCGCTATTCTCAATTGTGCCAAAATGTTTTTCGTAACAAAACCGGGCTGTTTTTACGGGGTCACCCGAAGTACGTGCTGGTAACTTTATATGACTTACACTATTTGATTTTATTGGCAGACCCATTTAAACCAGATTTGAACCAAATGTTTACCCGACCAGGAGTTCTTAATTGCAAAATCAATACTTTTGACCAACTGGAAAACGGGATTAATTTGTTGAGCCCTGTTACCTGATGAATCAAACCGGATTATGAAAAAACAATTATATCTCTGTTTATTAACGTTCGCACTCCTGGCCGGAGCAGCATTTTCGCAAAAAGTATCATCATACCGGCATATATCCGAAAAAACACCGGTCGGGTTTGAATCGGAAATCAACGAATTCCTGCGACAGGATTCCATTTCCTTCCCTCCTTCCCGTGCCTGGTTGTTCACCGGAAGTTCAACCATACGCAAATGGGACAATCTGAAAACTGATTTTCACGAAATAACCCTCATACATCGCGGGTTCGGCGGTTCCACAATGGAAGCTCTTGATTATTATACGGATTATATAGTTATTCCTTATAAACCTGCCAAAATAATTGTGTATGAAGGCGATAACGACTTGGCCAAAGGTGTCACCCCCGACGAATTTATCAGCCAGTGCGATACATTTATAAAAAGGGTCCACGAAAAATTACCACGCACAAAAATCTATTTCCTGGCGATCAAACCTTCGCCTTCGAGGCTGAAATTTATGCCTGTACAGGACGAAGCAAATTACAAGCTTAAAAAACTCCTGCGTAAACGGCGCAAGACCGGCTTTATCGATATCAGGCCGCTTATGTATGATCAGGCAGGAAATATACGCCAGGATTATTTTGAATCCGACATGCTTCATATCACAAATGCGTGTTATAAAATCTGGGCTGATTTTATAAAAGAAAGATTACAAATCCGATAGCTGGTAAAAAAGTGTGGTTTGATAAAAATTCCAACACAAAGAAATCAAAAACAAGGTAATTTTACATACTCTCCGGCTGAAATATCACGGTTGGTTAATTATAATATAAGAGTTGAAATAATCACAACAATGTTTTTATCTCACTGAATATAAGTTAATTAAACATGAAATACCTGCTAATTTTAATATTTTTTGCAAATGGTGTACTCTATGCACAGGCACCCTGTCCACGTTGGGGAAGTGCCAAACCGGGCACATTGGCTTATGCCTTGAACATAAAAAAAAACAGGACAGATATTCCTGAGGATTATGTTAAAATATCAATTACCGATTTTCTTAAATTTAAGGATGATAGTGTTTGCGATGGTGAAGCAATAGAACTTACCGGGGGATTCGTAATCGATGTCAGGAGACAGGGGCCCGAAAGCTGCAATTGCAAAAGCAGTATTGCCCGTGATTTCCATATCGTGCTTGTACCTGACCCGGCTGATAAGGGCGATAAAAGCAAGTATGTAATTGTTGAGGTAACTCCCGGGATACAACAATTATATAACTGGACCGATCATGAAATTTTCAGCCTCCGGAACAGGTATGTTGATTTCTATGGATACAAATTTGCCGATCTCGAACACAGGAATATGAGCGTTCAGTCCAATCCAACACGGACGACATGCTGGAGGGGCACAATTAACGAGATACATCCGGTTACAAGGTTTGTAGTAAGAAACCATGCGGATTAAATTGAGCAGATCCGGCTGTTTTCTGTTGGTCGGATGTGTTTGTAAATGAAAAGAATTAAATTTGGTCGATGGTATATTTACTGTCTTTAAAAACAGGAAGCATTCAATATCTGGCTTATGAAAATCACCCGGGTTGTCACAAAATCGGATCTCAACAGGTTTATAAAACTTCCTTATCAATTATATAAAAACGACCCGGTTTGGATTCCGCCGTTACTCGATGAGCAAAGGTCGCAGTTTGATGCAAAGCGGAACCCCACTCTTGATCATTGCAAATATGCTCTTTTCCTGCTCGAAGTTGAGGGGGAAACCATAGGCCGTATAGCCGCTTTCCTCGACCTGATTGCTCTCGAAACATGGAAAGAGCCTATCGGACTGTTCGGCTACTACGAATGCATCGAAAATGATGTTGCTTCCCAAATGCTGCTCGATGCTGCAGCGGGATGGCTGCGCGAAAACAACATGAAACAGATGCGGGGTCCATGGAGTTTTGTTTCGCAGGAATGGGGACTTGTGATTGAGGGATTTACTCCATCGCCAACCGTAATGGCACCCTATAATCCGCCCTTCTATGTAGCCCATATGGACAGGTTTAACCTGTTGAAAATCAAAGACCTGCTAATATACTATATTTCAGGGGCCGAAGGATATAAAATCCCCGACAGGATTATGACACAGACCGATAACGTTGCAAAGCGCTATGGGGTTAGGGTACGGCAAGTTGATATGAAACATTACGACGATGACGTGAAAAAGGTTATTGACCTTTCGAATAAAAGCCTTAAGGACAACTGGGGGTATACTTCTGTTACAAAAGCCGAAGCTGAAGCCATTGCCCGGGATCTGAAACCGATCATACAGCCAAAGGGAGTTCTGTTTGCCGAAGACACAGATGGCAATACAATCGGCTTTGCCATCGCTCTTCCGAATGCGAATGTTTTACTAAAAGGGCTTAATGGACGACTTCTTCCTTTCGGGTGGCTCAAACTTCTGACAGGACTGCCGAAACTCACCAGCTACCGCCTGTTTGCCCTTGGGGTTGTTCCCGAATACCATGGCAAGGGGATTGACAGTTTAATCTACCGCGCTTTGTGCGAATCGCTCTACACTGACGATATCTGGATGGAGATCAACTATGTGCTGGAAGACAATAACCCGATGAATAATGCCATCAGGAAACTAAAAGCCAAACCCTTGCGGCGGTACAGGATTTACCAGAAGGAAATCTGAATATGACCGGCCTTGGAAGTTGCCGACATTTTCCGGAAAAGTTATGCAGGTCTCAATCATTGACTGTTTTTTAATGCAAAATTTATTTAATTTTATCAGTGTTAACAATCCACTTTATTTTGACAGTAGCACAGTAACATGAAAACTTCAATATCATTTTTGTTCGCTATTGTACTGGTTTTAAGCCAGTTCAAAGCATTTTCGCAGGATCCCTGTAAAGTATTAAAACCTGAGATTTCAGGGAAATATTCAGGTGACTGCAAGAACGGTCTTGCCGACGGAAAGGGTGTAGCTGAAGGAACTGACAAATACGAAGGCAAGTTTAAAAACGGATTGCCAAACGGGCAAGGTTCGTACCGGTGGGCTACAGGCGAAGTTTACACCGGTACATGGAAAGAAGGAAAAAGAAACGGTGAAGGGAAATATACTTTTAAATCGAACGGGGTCGACAGCACAACAAATGGAATCTGGAAAAATGATGCATTTGTAAGGATTAAAACAATAAGTCCTTATACAGTGCACAGAGTTGAAGGTATAAAGAGGTATACCGTCGACCGCTTTGGCGACGGCGAGAAAATATCACTTTCGATAATGAAGGACGGCAACAACAATTCAACAGTTTATGGACTTACTTTTTTTTGTACGAGTGGCATGACTTATAGCGTAGGCCCCAAAAGAGGGTACGAGAATGTTATTTTCCCGTGTACGGTGAGGATTATTTATACAACGTTGAATTCGTATAATGCAGCTGCAATTAACTGTGAGTTCGAGATTGAAATTAAAACACCCGGCATCTGGGAAATCAAACTGAACAATTGAGTAGTTTACCGGCTGGCAAAATGCCTGTATATAACCAGCCATACTTTTTAGTCCGAACAATTGTATAATAAAACCGTTCGATCTAAACGACTACCTTCACTCCGAACCCATTAAGCTGGGCTTTCGAATTCTTGTCGTCGGAAATGAGTTGGAGGTTACCGCCTTTATAAATATAGTACCGGTAAACTGTCAGTGCAGGTGCAATGATACCAGTTAAGGGATCGTACTTCAGGCAGTTGCTGCAATAGTGATATAGCCGGCTTCCGTCGCGTGTGGCTATTAACTGCATAAATGTCCATCCGGTAGTGTCCTGGCTGGAATTCACAACAGGCAGATACTCAAAATACCGCCCTTCCTGAGCATAAGCGTTTATAGTGAAGGTGGGAACTTTAAAGTATTTTCTGCCATCGGTAAAGATTTTGGTGCTTGTCTTACCAACATGAACGTCATCACAATAATATGTTTTGTCGCCGATTATCACAAAATTACTTGTCGATTTATTTGCTGCGTTTTGGACTGATGTCAGAAAAAGCAACACGATGAGCAGGGTTGAAGTTTTCATGGCTATATTATTAAATAGAGTTAAATGCATCTGCAAACTGTGATGTAAATGTATATAACTCCCTGGCCAGGAATCAACTATAATCGATGAAAGGGGAATTAAAACCGGCAGACCGATCAGGGTGCCAAAATACCGGTTTGGCGAAAACGATGCGGTTTTCAGCGATTAAATGCATCCAGCAATTAAAATTATTGCCTTTCTGTAATATGTATTTAAAACGCATCTCAATTAGGATTCACTGTAAAGTTTTTGTAAATTTGATACCCTCTTTATTCGCCTGCCCCATTCATATTAAATTTTATCAAATTGCCCGGGCAGGATGAGGCGAAAGACTGAAGGTTCATTAATCCGGCTTTTTGATGAACAGAATATCATTTTTGATTATAGTTCTATTTCTGCATTGTTTCGCCGGCAATGCGCAGCAATATTTTTTTTCGGGGTATTCAATCAGCGACGGGCTTTCGCAGAGTGTGATCAACTGCATTTTCGAGGACTCAAAGGGATATATATGGTTTGGTACGCAAAACGGCTTGAATAAATACAATGGCTATAATTTCGAAGTTTTTACCTGTAATCCCAACGATACCAATTCTATTTCAAATAACTGGATTAATGGCATTTCGGAAGATAAGGACGCAAACCTATGGATTGCCACAAAAGGAGGACTGATAAAATATATCAGAAGCGAAAAGCGGTTCAGCAGGATCAGGTTTACTTCCCCTTTTTTGTCGCTTGTAACTGACTGTGTATATGATGTTAAGTGTGCCCTAAACGGGAAAATTCTCATCAATATGCCGCCGGTTCTATCAGTTTATGATCCTGTTACAATGAAATTCAGACACTTTATCAGCCCGTTTGATTTCGATGGAAGTGCAAAAGACAACAACATCCCGCTGCTTGAGGATAAAAAAGGCACTATCTGGATAGCATCCACTAGGGGCCTGGCTTCCTTTGATCCGGTTACTTCTGTTTTCAGGGTTTTCATACATAGTGATCTTGATGCTGACGGCTTGTCGGACGACAACATCACTGCCTTATACCAGGATGCCGAGGGTGGGTTGTGGATTGGAACTGCAAAAGGGCTTAATTATCTATCATCCATCGGTAAGGGTTTCAAACATTATTTCCAGGAAACCAATAACGAATTCTCGCTGAGCAACAATTTTATCAGGGCAATCCTTGCTGATAAATCGGGGAATATCTGGATTGCAACCGAAGGCGGTGGACTCAACCGGATGAACAGGACTAAGGATAATCATGTGTTTTTCGAAAGGTTTTCAGCCGAAAAAAGCGGACTTAATCATAATATAAACCTTTCGCTGGCCATTGATAAATCGGACAACCTCTGGATAGGCACCTTATCGGGTATTAATAAAACCGACCTCAAAAAACGAAATTTCAGGCTTTACCGTAAAAACGATTCACCCTATTCTGTCGATTTGGCCGGAAATGTTATTGCTTCTCTCTTCGTAGATGAAAATAAAGTGATCTGGATCGGGAACTGGGGCCAGGGACTGAATCTTTACAACCGCAAAACCGGCGAAGTTGCACATTATTCATCCAGACTTACCGGCAACTCACATATTCCAAACGATTACATACATTGCATATTCGAAGACGACAAACACACCATCTGGCTGGGGACGCGCGACGGTCTGTTGGTTTACAACCTGACTGGGAAACGGTTTGCTCGTCCTGAAATTGTTTTTAAAGATAAGCGGCTACCCGATTTTGCCGGACTGAGGATCAACCGTATGATACAGGATCACAAAGGAAACTACTGGGTTGCAACCCACGACGGATTATTCAAAATGCGGCCAGGCGGTTTCATGCCTGATCATTATTATGCCGGGGCTATTTCGCAGTTCAGGATCAGTTCAAACCTGGTATATGCTGTACTCGAAGATCGAGACGGGGCCATCTGGGTGGGAACTATCAATGGGTTGGATGTAATTGATCCGGCTACAGGCGCAATTACGCATTACATGAAAAGTGAAAGCAAAGCAAATTCGTTGTCGGACAACTTTATTACAGCCCTGTTCGAAGATCCTCAGGGTGATATCTGGATTGGAACAAATTCCTATGTTAACCGCTTTTCGAAAAAAAAATCAACATTCAAATATTATTCAGCCGGGCAGGGATTTCCCAGCAACCTTGTTTACAGTATTCGCGAAGACAAATATCATAACCTGTGGTTTGCCACAGGGAATGGGTTATGCCGCTATGGGCAGGCTGATGGAAAATTCCGCACCTATAGTGTTGAAGACGGCTTACAGAGTCCCGAATTCAACATGGGAGCTTCATTCATGAGTTCCGACGGGGAAATGTTTTTCGGGGGAATGAACGGTTTCAATTCGTTCTATCCTGATTCGCTTAGTGACAATCCCCACATCCCAACCATTGCCATCACTGCTGCCTATAAATCAGGTAAGGGCAACAGAGAATTCCTGAACCTGGAAAAAGGCGGCCCGATTATTCTTAACTATAACGAAAATACGTTCACCGTCGAATTCGCAGCCCTGGAATTCACAAATCCGGCAAAAAACAGCTATGCCTACAGGCTCGATGGTGTCGACAACGACTGGAATGATATAGGAACCAGAAATTTTGTCGCTTTTACCAACCTCCCGCCGGGCGAATATACCATGCATGTAAAAGGCTGCAATAACGACGGACGCTGGAACGAAACCGGTGTAAGCCTGCAGATAATTATCCGTCCGCCGTGGTGGAAAAGCCGGGCTGCTTATGTCGCATATTTCCTCATGGTTGTTTTTATGATCTATCTGTATATCAAAATCAGGGAGCGTAATCACATCAGGGAGCTAAGGATTCTGGAGGAAAAAGTCAGGGTTCGGACACAACTTATCGAAGAACAGAAATCGGAAATCTTAACCAAAAATACGGAACTGAATGAACTCAATGCCGCAAAGGACAAATTCTTCTCCATTATTGCCCACGATCTCAGGAATCCTTTCAACGCCATAATCGGGCTTACCGACATACTGTTGATCAGCCTCGATGAAATTGATGCCGAAAAGCTTCAGAAAACACTTGAAAATATTAAAGGATCATCACAACAGGCGCACGAACTGCTCGAAAACCTCCTGTTATGGGCCCGTTCCCAGACCGGTACCATTTCGTTCAGACCTGAACCGTTCGACCTGAAACTCCGGGCTGAAGAAATTATCGAACTTGTCGCCGTTCAGGCTGCACGCAAAAACATCACAATACTATCCGATTTTAATACGGGGGGATTAGTTACTGGCGATGTAAACATGATGAGTACCATTCTGCGGAATCTCCTGACCAATGCACTGAAATTTACCCCGAGAAATGGCGAAGTTCGAATTGGGGTATTCCCAAATAATGGCTTTTGCATATTGACTGTAAAAGATAATGGAATCGGAATACCGGCCGAAAGACTGAAGCACCTGTTTAGCATTGATACAGCTCACAAAACCAAGGGAACCGACCAGGAACCGGGAACAGGCCTTGGATTAATACTTTGCAGGGAATTTATCGAAAAGCATGGCGGCCGGATTGAAGTAGAGAGTGAAGTGGGAAAAGGAAGCGAATTCAGGGTTATTATCCCGGAAGTTCCGGGAAAATCCACCTGATCCAGTATATATAAATAGTCCCTTGAGGTGAATAAACCAGGATACACATTTTCAGGGTCGCCGGATATTTTTTCCGGCTGGCAGATGCAGACATTCAATTTGCCGGAAAATGAATGCAGTTCATCGATTTGATTAGGGCTTACCGACCTGTTTTTCATTACTTTGTATTACTTAGTTAATGAAACCTATACAGAAAAGGCTGACCGAATGAAACGGAAAAATATCATACTCATCCATGTGCTCTTCTGGTTTTACATGATAAACCAGGGCCTCTTCCCGCTTTATGTCGGAAAGCTTGATGAGACTTTACTGGCCAGTAACTACTATCTGAAAGAAGTATGCATTTCGGCCTTTCTGAATATGATTACATTTTATACCGTTTACCTTGTATTTCCCCGTTTAATAAGATTTAACAGCAGGTTCCTGGCCATTCTTACCGGGATTATGATGATAGCCTTGATAACAGCATTCAGGGTGCCGGCTGAATATTATATCTGGAAACTCTTCATATGCAAGCCTGAAAAAGAAATGGTGTTCGAAATGGTATACATGTGGAACAACCTCAGGCTGGTTATAATTATTGGAATATATTCAATGCTGATACAGTTTATGATTAACTGGTTCGAATCGCAAAAACTCCGCGACGAACTCATCAACCAGCAGCAGGCAAGCGAACTCGCACTTATGCGCTCGCAGGTTAACCCGCATTTCCTTTTCAATACCCTCAACAATATTTATTCGCTGGTTTACCGGAAATCGGACGAAGCACCGGAAGCGTTTATGAAACTGTCATCCATTATGCGATACATGCTGTACGATTCTGCTTCTACAATGGTCCCTCTCGAAAAAGAGGTTGAATACCTTAAAAGTTTTATCGAATTGCAGAATCTGCGTATCAAGAATACTGATTTTGTCTCGCTCCGCATCGAAGGCAATACCAGCGACCGCACAATTGCACCCATGCTCCTGATTTCGTTTGTCGAAAATGCATTTAAACACAGCAGCAAAACCCAGCGGCCTGGAATTATTATTTACCTGTCCACACTCAATGGGAAAATACATTTTGAAGTTACCAATTACCTTAAAAAATCTTCATCAGCCATTGATGAGCCATCGAGCGGCATAAGCCTGAAAATGATAAAGAGACGACTTGAACTTATATATCCCGGGAAACATCACCTGTCAGTAAAACAGGATGACGATACATTCCGGATAAATCTTGAAATATCATAGTAATATGAAAATCAATTGCATAGCAGTCGACGACGAACCCCTGGCTCTCGACATTATAAAAGATTACTGCACCAAAGTTCCCTTCCTGAACCTTTTGCAGGCTTTCGATAATGCCATCGATACGATGGAATACCTCCGCAACAACCGCGTCGGCCTTATCCTTCTCGATATACAGATGGAAGATTTCACCGGTATACAGCTTCTCAACGTGCTGAAGGTGAAACCTTACGTTATCATGACAACTGCTTACGATAACTATGCCCTGCAGGGATTCGACCTGGATGTGACCGATTACCTGCTCAAGCCTATTTCGTTCGAAAGGTTCTTAAAGGGCGTGAACAAGGTTTACGACCGGATGAATAACGAAACTCCTGCCCCGGAGGGTGAAAAGATAGCCGCAGCTCCGGCCGACATAAGCGAAAAAGACTATTTTTTCGTGAAAACGGATACACATATCGAAAAAGTTACAACTTCAGACGTTCTTTACGTTGAAGGTATGGGCGACTATTGGCGGATCGTGACCAAAAACAAGCGCATTATGACGCTTATGAATGCCCGCGGAATTGAAGAAGTGTTGCCTGAGCGTCAGTTCTGCAGGGTGCACAGGTCCTATTTTGTTGCTATGGCTAAAATTGAATCTATTGAAAGAAAGCATATAAAACTTGCTGATCAGCGCATCCCGATCGGCGATACCTATCAAAAGAATTTCTTCGAAATAATTGAAAAGAAAAAGTAAAGCAGAATTCTTTTCATCCCAGACTTTTTCCACTTCCCTTTTCAAGTTGAACTCCAGCCCCGGAAGCCGGCTTTTAATCCGGGAGTTGCCGTGTATTTCCTGTATTATTGTGGGCACTTCATTCTGAAAGATACAATATGTTGAAATTTCTGATTACCCCCTGGTTTTCATATACGGAGATCCTGCAATTCAACTCTGCGGATCTAAAATCGTTAATCGTTGTTATCATAATATATAATTACTGATAAAAACAGCTCAGCCTGTGCTCCTGCTCACCGGTGAACCATTCATTTTATCCTTTGAACAGCCTGATAAATCCGCTCAACGGTTAGTCGATTCTTTTTGCCATATTATCGAATACATTTGCTTCACTGTCAACCTGTTATGTACATTTGCTTCATAAAACCATTAACCTAAAATATGGAGGACCAGGCAATGAAAAAACTATTTGTATCACTAATACTCGTCATGACTGTTCTTATGCTTAACGCTGGGGGCGAAGCTACCAATTATGTATCTGTAGGCAGCAAAATCTATTTTTGCCAAGCCTTGAAACCCGGTTTGTTTAACTTGAGCCTGACTATGACCGATGGAACTAAGGTGAAAGTTCCGTTTAGTAAGATTAGTTCCTATTCCTGCGACGGACGCCTGTATGAAAGACTTCCAGTAGTATGCAAAGGTGCACCGGCAAACTGCACAGCTCTGATGGAATATGTTACATCGCGCAATGGATTCAGGCTTTATAAATACAGCAAAGTCCAGGCTCATGGTGAATTGTGTGACAATACATACGAAAAGGCACATCTCGAGTATGAGTTCTTTATTTTTAAAGACGGGAAGTTCTACCTGCCGGTTACACCTGAAAACATCGAATCTGTATTGCCGTTCTTTGGTATAAAGGTGATATGAAAACACAACTGCTATTATCCTGTAATTACAGGCAGTAAAAGAACCGTATTGATTGCTTTAGCAAAAGGAGGTCGGAATTGGCCTCCTTTTGCTTTTACGAAATTTTCTTGTCCTGATTATTCTTATCAGGGAGAATAGCCGGAATTATCCAATCTATCAAACACAGCCTCACTCATCCGGCAACTATAAATCGAATCCCTTCTTTAACAATTTTGCGTTTTCAATTAATGAAATTGAATATCCATCGTCATTAGGATATATCTGACATTAACCTAAAAACGAAACCCATGAAAACTTTACTTCTGACCTGCTTCCTGGTTGTTAGCTTTATACTAAGCGCATGTGCCCAAACACAAACCTTCGACCGCTTCTTTGACCGATATGCCGATAAAGATGGTTTTATTACTGTAAAACTCTCAAATCTTCCGGCCGGTTTACTCGGTGACACTGAAAAAGATCCTGACCTGAGGATTTCTTCACTCAGAATTCTTTCTGTCCAGGACGAAAAGCTTAATCCGAAATTGAATTTTTATACCGAAATTGTACCCCAAATCGACCGTTCTGGTTACGAAGAGCTGATGTCGGTGAAGCATAACGGGGAAAAGTCCATCCTTTTGTGTAAGAAGGATAAAAAGCGAATAACCGAGGTGCTATTTGTATCGGGAGGTAAAACCAATGTGATGATCGAAATTACAGGAAGCATGTCGCTGGAGCAGGCCAGGGAAATGACCAGCCAGGTCGCAGATAAAGGCAACGTAAAGGATTCAGATGATGATAATAATTAAAATCCATCTGCACTATACCTATGGGAATCAAGGCCAAACGTAATAGTATCAAAGATCAGGAATGCAGTAAATTACGGTATATTGAAAGCAAATGACAAAAGAAGAGTTCCAGAAGCAGGTAATTCCGATGGGCGACAAGTTGTACCGGGTTGCTTTCCGCCTGCTTGGGAATTCGGAAGCAGCCCGGGATGTACTCCAGGAATCGTTTCTGAAACTCTGGGAAAAGCGTCATGAACTCAGTGATATTATTAGTATTGATGCCTTCGCATGCACTGTTCTTAAAAACAAATGCCTCGATAAACTCCGTCAGCAAAGAGAAATGGTTGATATTGACGTACTGAAAAGTATGGGAAATAACCCCGAAGCAACTTTCGATTATCATGAGGGAGTCGCCGAGATAAGGAAACTGATACAATTGCTGCCCGAAAAGCAGAAACTGATAATACAAATGCGGGATATCGACTGCTGTTCATTTGAGGAAATTGCGTTACTTGCCGACACCTCGGTAAACAATGTAAGGGTACAGCTTTGCATTGCCCGCAAATGGATAAAGGAAGAATTAAAAAAAGTTTACAATTATGGAATACAACGCGATTGAGGAAATCCTGAACCGATACCTCGAAGGGGAAACTACCCTGGAGGAGGAGGCCCTGCTCAGGGAATATTTCAGCCAGCCTGACTTGCCCGCGGAGCAAAACGAATCGAAAAAGATGTTCAGTTATTTCGCTGAGGCACAGCGGCAGACAGCACCTTCATTTGACGTTTCTGCTGACCTGAATTCGCTTATTGAAAAGGAATGGAAGCGCGAAACCAGGAGTCGCTTCCGCCGGGTATCGGCCTGGGTGGGAAGTGCTGCAGCCGTGCTGGTACTTTCTCTTGGAATCTATCAGAATATGGAAAAGCCTGAACCGGTGATTAAGGATACGTTTAAAGATCCTAAACTGGCTTACCTCGAAACCAAACGCGCATTGCTCATGGTTTCCAGGACCATGAACCATAATACCACCAACCTGAAATACCTGACAAAAGTGGATGAGTCCTTCAGCCACCTGAAAAAAGTTGCCGAAATTGATAAAATTGTTAACTCAGTAAAAAACAAATAATATGAAAAAGATAGTAATCGGAGTATTGCTCCTGGTGAGTTCAGTGATTGTAAATGCACAGAATCAGGCAGTTGAACAACTGTTTGCAAAATATGCCGACAGGGATGGTTATACTACTGTTTCGATTTCAAAAGCAATGTTCAGCCTTTTTGCAAGCGAAACCGAAAGCAAGGACGAATTCAACCAGGCTGTAAAAGGACTTGAATCGATCCGTATCCTTGCACCGGACTCGGCTACTGCCCAGAAAGTGAAGCTCAATTTTTATAATGAGGTCAGCAAAAGCTTTCCGGCTGCACAATACGAAGAACTCATGTCGATCAAGGAGAAAGACCAGGTTTTCAAAATGCTTATCCGCAAGAAAGGGGATGTAATTACCGAATTTCTGATGATCGGAGGCGGCAACGACAATGTCCTGATTTATATAACCGGAAACATCAATCTCAAATCGATATCGAAACTTTCAAAAGCCATGGATATTGAAGGAATGGAGAATATTGACAAAGTGGACAAAAAATAGACATGAGTTTTCGAAACAAAAGGGGAAACATAACACCAAATGAATTACAAATGTGTTTCAATAAAAAGAGGCCGTTTCCGACCTCTTTTTTATTTTAAATCTCTAAATCCGGTTCTCAGAAATCCACTATTTTGCTGCCAGCTTCCCTGTTTTATCAAGCAATACAGGATCGCCAAGCCCTAATTCTTTCAGTTTGTCGAACTGTGTCGCTTTATCACCCACAACCAGGTAAATAAGCTGATCGGGGTGGATATATTTCTTCGAAAGAGCAGCGTGTTCGGCAGGTGTTATGTCTTTTACAATTTCTTCGCGCTGTTTGATATAGTCGAAAGGAAGATCGTAAATTACAATAGGCGCAAGCATATCGTCGAGTTGCTGCAGGGTTTCAAATTTTCCCGAATAGCTTAGCAACAATGTACTCTTCACCTGATCAAGATCGTCTTTCGAAATCCCTTCGGTGTACTTCTTTATTTCATCCCTCATGATCTGGGTGGTTTCGAAAGTCGAATTCGACTGAACCGATGAGTTTGCTAAGAATTGTCCGCCGTTGCCTGTTCCGCTGAAAGCTGAACGGGCTCCATAGGTAAACGATTTCTGTTCACGCAGGATCATATTCAGAATCCCGCTGAAATCACCACCTAGTTTATAATTAACAACAACAGCTTTGTAATAATCGAGGTTTACATAACTGAGTCCTGAATGACCAACAAAAACCTGCGATTGTTTTGCATTCGGGATATCAATAAAATAAATTCCCGGTTTTGCCGATGAAATTGCTGCAACAGCAGGAATTGTAACATCTTTCGCTTTCCAGTCTTTTAACCCGTTGAACAGGGCAACTGCTTTCTCCTGTGTAATGTCTCCAACTATGCTTATTTTACAAACTGAAGGCGAGAAATAGTCTTCGTAGTATTTTTTCAGATCATCGATTGTGATTTTCCCTACGGAGTTAATCGTTCCTGCAGCTTCGTTAGCCAAAATATTATCGGAACCGTAAACCAGCTTGCCGAATACATTCTGGGCAATCGATGCAGGTGCAGTTTCCGTTCTTTTCAGCCCTTCAATGGTCTGACTTTTGGCCAGGTCAAATTCTTTGGCATCCCAGCGGGGTTCGAGGAGCATTTCTTTGGCCAGCGTAAATGTTTGGTTAAGTTTACTTGTAAGGCAGCTTCCTGAAACTGTAATGGATTCTTTGCCCCCGTTAACATTAATGTTGGCGCCTAAATCCCTGATGGCTTCCTGCAATTCAACAGGCGTTTTAGTTTTGGTTCCCTGGTTCATCAAACGTGCTGTTAATGAGCCGACTCCTACGAGGTCGGGATTGTCGAGCAGCATTCCGCCCTTCAGGATTATCGAAAACTGGACAAGCGGCAATTCACTCTTTTGAATCCCGTGAACCGGAATCCCATTGGCAGTTTTATCTTTCCAAACAGCAGGAATATTCACAACCGGATCCGGACCTTTCACCGGTTCGATGGTCCTGTCGATCAGCGATGGAATGGGTACATAAGGTGCATTTACGATGTCTTTTTTCTTAGTTCCCTGTTTATCGATTGATTCTTCCTCAACAACCCACAATTTTGAATCGGGAGCGGCCAAATCTGCTTTGTCTTTCGGAACTATACTAGTGAGAAGGTAATTCTGACCCTTGATATACTTGTTATAAACACGCCATACATCCTTTCTTGTAACACTCATGCGGTTATTAAAATCGGTAGCCATATAATCGGGCGATCCGTTAAAGACATTGTAATCGCCCAGGCGCCTTGCTTTGCCTAAATCGCTTGAGATCGAACTGTAAAATCCGTACTCAATACCGGCTTTCTGGCGCTCAACATCTTTATCGGTAAATCCTTCCTTTTCGAACCGCTGGAATGCTTCCTTTATGGCAGCTTCAACTTCACCCAGTTTTACTGTCGGGAAAGCTGTAACAACAATGCCGAACTCGCCGGCAATTTCGCTGCTGCTCTGTCGTGCCATAACCGATGGAGCCAGTTTCTTCTCTTCAACTATCACTTTGTACAAGGGCGATTTCTTGCTTCCGGCAAAAATCCGTCCCAGGAATTCGAGGGCATAAGCATCATTGTTAAATTCTTCAACGGTTGGGAATTCCATTCCCAGGCGGGGAGCATTAGCAAGGTTGTCTTCACAGTATGCCCGAACAGTTTCGTTCAGTTTAACCGGCATTTTGGCAAGAGGCGCCGGTGCCGGGCCTGATTTTATTTCGGCAAAGTATTTGTCGATCCATTTTTTTGTCTCGGCTATATTAATATCGCCAACAACGATCAGCGTTGCGTTGCTTGGCCCGTAATATTTGTCATGGAAGTCGATAACATCCTGCAGCGAGGCTGCTGCAAGGTCATCCAGTTCGCCGATAACTGTATGCCCGTATGGATGTGTTTCGGGATACATCAGCTTGGTCGACATGTATTCGCTTTGCGAATAAGCCCTGTTATCGCCCTGGCGTTTCTCATTCTGAACAACGTTCTGCTGGGTTACAAATGTCTCCTGGTTTACTTTGCTCAGCAGGAATCCCATCCTGTCGGCTTCCATCCATAAGGCCATTTCGACTGCATTTTTAGGAACAACTTCAAAGTAATTGGTCCTGTCGTTGCTTGTTGATCCGTTTACGCTGCTTGCCCCGGCGGTCTGGAGTTTTTTGAACCATTGTCCCTGCGGGATATCCTGCGATTCGTTGAACCTGAGGTGTTCGAATAAATGGGCAAACCCGGTTTTCCCCTGTACTTCCCTGGCCGAACCTACATGATATACCACGTAAACCGCAGCTATCGGGTTTGAACCATCGGCCTGCAGAATTACATTTAATCCATTCGACAGTACATATTTCTCATAGGGGATTTTAAATTCTTTTTTCTTTTCCATTCCAAAAAGTGTGAAATTAATGCAAAGCATTAGCGCAATTAACACAAGAGACAATTTGTTTTTCATGATTCCTAATGGGGTTTTATTGTTAATCGTTTATTCAGTTTTACGGAGTACCTAAGCGGGAAATATAACAGTTTCAACTATTGATAATATTACGTAATGGGATCATTCCATTTATGTTGTTTTTCCTGCAGGAGCGGAATAGCGACTAATTTCCAGGTAAATTACCATTTCGTCTGCTGCCTAAACGATTCACCCTGGATTTTACCCTGCAATTTTTAGTCAGGAATTCACCGTAAAACTATACTATTTATTTTGATATGACAAAGGATCGGATATAATTACACACAGCAATTATTAAGTGGCCAATTAAAAAAGAAACAACCATATAGCTGGCAAAGTGAGATAAGTTAAAAAAGGATTAAAAAGCATTTATATGAATTTCAAAAGTGAACAACGAACGGCCCTGTGTGTTTTTAAGACATCACAACAAAATCATAAAACTGAAAAGATGGAAAACAAAAAAATAATTGCAGTAATTGGTGCAACAGGAGCCCAGGGAGGCGGACTTGTTCGTGCTATATTAAATGACAAAGAAGGGGGATTTACCGTTCGTGCTATCACCCGGGATGCAAATTCGGATAAAGCCAGGGAACTTGCCAGTATGGGAGCCGAAGTTGTAGAAGCGAATGTTGATGATAAGGAGAGTATTAAGAACGCTTTCGAAGGGGTTTATGGAGCCTACTGCGTAACTTTTTTCTGGGACCATTTTTCGCCGGATAAGGAGAAGCAAAACGCAAAAAATATGGCGGAGGCAGCCTTTGAAGCAGGTGTTAAACATGTAATCTGGTCGACACTGGAGGATACGCGGAAATGGATACCACTTGACGACGACAGGATGCCTACTTTGCAGGAGAAATACAAAGTTCCCCATTTTGACGCCAAAGGCGAATCGAATAGATACTTCGAAAATTGCGGCGTTCCTTACACTTTGTTGAATACATCGTTCTATTGGGAGAACTTTATTTATTTCGGTTTGGGGCCCCAAAAAGGACCCGATGGCAAACTTGCTATCACGTTCCCAATGAGGGATAAAAAACTCCCGGGTATTGCTTCGGCAGATATCGGAAAAAGCGCTTACGCCATTTTTAAAGCCGGGAAAGAATTCCAGGGCAAAACCGTCTGCATTGCCGGTGAGCATTTAACCGGCGCTCAAATGGCAGCCGCGTTTTCGAAAGTTTTAGGCAAAGAAGTTGCTTATAACGATGTACCGGCAACTGTTTACCGGAGTTTTGGTTTCCCGGGAGCAGATGATATGGGCAATATGTTCCAGTTTAAAGCTGATTTTGAGGAGTATTATTGCGGAGCCCGTAATATTGAGGCCACAAAGAAACTTAACCCTGAACTGTTGAATTTTAATTCATGGCTGGAGCAGAACAAATCACTTATAAAAGTATAGTAATACGCTGAAGACAAGCGATTACAAGATGACAGTATGATTCTTGGTATGGAGGCTGCCTTAAAATGCAGCCTCCATTTATTCTTTTTTTTCTTGTCATATTCTACATATCCGAAAAGTGAAGCTTTAGAAATAAAACAGCCGCCCTTTGCCAGGACGGCTGCCAGATAAACTCTGATAATTTAACCACTTAAATGGAAGTAAAAGCAGTTATAAAAAGTTATATTATAAAGCATCATATTCATTTCGCAATTAATAAATTGATCGTTTGAATATAATGAACTGCTCAAATTTACTTCATATTTTCAGGAGTTTGCTTTGTCTTTGAGTAAACGGTATAAAAATTTTAGGGAAAGACATCTCTCCAAAAGGAACGGTATAACATGAGAAGAAATTTCCGGGAAATCAGGGCAGATTGCGTATATGGATAAACGTATTTCGAATCCGGTTCTAACTGTTTTCGATGCTGTATAAAAATGGAAGTATTAATTCAACGCGTGTTCCCGGGTTGGTAAGATTCGGGTTGCTTTCCGAATAAATAATATTAGTTTCAGTGTTATATTTTTTGCTCAACAGGATTAACCGTTTTTTTAGGATCTGCATTCCAAGATGCTGACGCTGCGAACTCTTAGCAGAATATTCCTGTGCCTTTCCCATCCCAATTCCATTATCCTCAATTATTACCTTAAGGGATTTGGACTTATATGACTGGAATGTGATTTTAATAAATCCCATATCTTCGAGGGTAGCTAAACCATGCCAGATTGAATTTTCGACAATGGGCTGAATAATCATTCCGGGAATAAATAAACCTTCTTCTTCAAGTTTGTGGTCAATTTCGAAAGTGTAGTCAAATTTATTTTCCAGCCTTTTTTTCTCGAGATCAAGGTAATTTTTCAAGCGGTCGACCTCTTCTTCCAGGAAAATCATCGGTGTATTTATAGCATTCAGGTTCTGCCTGATCAAATGGGAAAACTGGGCAAGGTATATCACCGCTTCACTTCCTTTATTGTTAAGCAGGTAATTCTGTATCGATCCGAGTGAATTAAAAATAAAATGCGGGTTCATCATTGATTGCAGTGCCTTTTGCTCTAAAACTATAAGTTGATGGTTAACCTCCACCCTTTTCATTCTCTGGGTCCTTATTATTATTAGAATAAGAAAAAAGAAACCTGAAAAAGCCAATACGATAACTGCCCAGAAGGCGGGGTACTCTGTGAGAGTCGGCTTGATTGTAATTGCCAATTCCAGAGGTTCACTCCAGGCGGAATTAGATTTTCTGACTCTCAACTTGAAAACATAATGTCCTTTGGGCAGGTTCTGATACACCAGGTTAATCCCGTTTCCCGTACCTACTGTCCACTTGTTTTCAGCTCCCTCTAGCTTGTATGAATAAATAACTGAACTTGAAAAATAGCTGATACACCCAAATGAAAGATGAATATTGTTTTTGCCTGTAAGTCGGAGTTCATTATCATGAAGAGAATATGCTTTATTATTTACTGTTATTGTTTGCAGGTAAGGAATTGGAGGCAAAGATATACTGTTAGAAATAGATGATTCCGCTATGATTGTAAGACCATCATCACTCGCAACATACAGCGTGTCTTTATGGATAAGGATATCATTTATGTTGTTAAAATTGATATTAAGTGATTCAATATGCAATGGCATTCCTAATAAAATCATCATTGGGTTGTGACAAACAAATATATCCTTAAGTGTCGCGATATATAGGGTAGAATCGTCAAACAGAATTTTATTGATTTGTAAATCAAAAGGGGTATCGAATGATGACGTTAGGTTGTAAAGCTTTGCATGTTTCAATATAAACAAGCTATCTCCGTCAATATTGAGCAATTCAGCTGAATCATTCAGGAATAGATGGTCGGATATTATTGATCCATCAAAACGGGACAATTCGGGATACGGTTCCAACTTCATATCTTTAAAAAGGTAGTTTCTCTTCGCATTAATAACTAACTCGTTCTTTGGACTGAAGAATGCATTATTAATCCTTTCGGAAACCTGATCATATTCAAAGTCTAAGGAGGGCTTTCGTTGGCTGGTAACCTTGATGTTATTTTGATCAAACATAGCTATTCGGTTCCCGTAGCAGTCGCTTACAATTTTTTTAGTTCCGATTTCGAAAACCCTTCGCTTACTATACTCTATTGCCTTTGAAGATTCATGAATGGTTAAGTTCTGAAACATGCAGATATTGTAATTTTTTACACCTAGAGCGAGTGTTTTATCCTTAAACATATATATTAAATTAACCGGCTGTATTTCCTCAGGAGCTGGAAACTTGTATAACATCTTGTTTTTCAGCAAAAATGCGGCTTTTGTAGTGGTGCACCATATCCCCATTTCAGGAAAATCACAAAGCTGATTGACACCATAATCACCAAAACTAGAACGGTCTAAATGGTTTTGCCCAAGTAAATCATGATTGACCACATAAACACCTTCTGATTGAGTACTAATCCATATATTTTGCTCGTGATCTTGTATAAGCCCAAGAGCATTTTTTATATTAAAATACCTGACAACTTTATTGTTTTTTAAACAATAAACACCTTCATCATATGCAGCTATCCAAAGAAACCCCTCAGGATCTTCAAGAATAGTTCTGATTTTCTGAATATCAACAGGGATTGGAATTTTCTCTTTTCTGAAATTGCCTGTTACTTTTATTAATTCATCAGAATAGGTTTTTACATAATAAGTATTATTTCTGGCAGCAAAGACTTGTCTACATTGCAAATCAAGATCAAAAGTGACTGTTCTTGCGTTTTTCTGTATACTTTGCTTGTATATCCCACCATTACACCAGATTACCCATTCGCCAGAAAAACTTTTACTTAAATATACAACTTTAATACTGACAAGATATTTCCTGATAAAATTTTGATCAAAATTGGTATTTCTAAATAGTAAGTCCTTCGTTACTTTGTTATGCTTGTCCAACGAAAAGACTTCCTTCTGCCAATTGTAAAAATATATGGTTTGGTTGGAATCAGTGAAAAAATCCAAAATAAAGCCGGTTCCTGTTAAAGAATCAAGAAAAGGGGCGTTTTTGCCATTGTAAACAGTATTGTTATATATAAAGTTCACAGACCCATTGTAATTAAAAATCCAGATTCTCCCTTTTGAATCTTCTTTTATACGAACAACATCGTTGCTGCTTAAACCATCTTTCTTCCTGTAACTTGTGAAGGTGGAACCGTCAAACTTTACAACACCTGCATCGGAAGTGAACCAGATAAATTTATGGCTGTCCTGGTAGATCTGGTAGATTGTATTGGTAGGTAACCCGTCGAGTGTTGTATAATGCCGGAAATAAGGGTTTTGAGCAATGAGGTCAGCACAAAATCCCGGGATAAAAGCAATAAAGAATAAAAATACTATTCTCAAATTAATCGATTGAAATTGAATAATGTTTCATTTTTTCACGAAATTCCGGCAACTTCCGTCTTGATATATCCAGACGGGTACCATCTTTTAACTCAGCAAAGTTTCCCTGGAAACTGGAATAAGCCACAAGATAATTCAGATTGATTATTGTTGATTTATGTATCCTGAAAAACTCGGGACTGTCCAACATTTTTTCAAACTCCCCCAAAGTGCGTGTTGCTATGACCTTCTGATTGCCAGCTAGTGAAAGGATTGTATAATTATCATCAGCCTGAAGATACATCAGTTCTTCAACCTTCACCAAACGGAATCCCAGCTTGTCGGGTATGGTAAGTTTGGTTACCAGGCCGTTTTTTAATTGCATTTGGTCGTGAAGATTATTCAACGACTGGTTATATACATCCTGAAGACCCGAAAAACTCTTACGAAGTTCATGGTTGTAGATTGCTTTCTTGACAGCAACCTGAAGTTCGAATGGATTGATTGGTTTGAGAAGATAATCTATTGCATTTGCTTTAAGTGCGCGCAAGGCATATTCATGGTAAGCAGTGGCAAATATCACTCCATAGTTATCGCTTGGAATGGAGCGCAGAAAGGCAAAACCGTCCTCCTTTGGCATCGAAATGTCGAGAAAAATAAAATCCACTATGTTCTTTTCAAGAAGTTTCCTCCCCTCGCTTGCAGAACCAGCAATCCCGCAAATGTGTATTTCAGGACAGTACTGGCTTAACAATATCGATAATGCCTCCCGAATATTCTTCTCATCATCAATGATTATGGCATTGTATTCTTTCATACGATAAAGGTATTCTTTCTGGAAACAATATCCGCAAAAACCGGAATATTTCTGTTCAGCGGTTTTGATCACATAAAAGCATGGTTAAAAATAACAAAATTTCCACATGCTTGAACAACAGCGATCAGAACCAGCTAATGTGTTCTTAAACCAATCATTGCCGACATAATAGAAACCAGTATGTAAAACGATAGTAAGAGCCTTAAATTGTGTGAATTATGTAACAGCAAAATAAAGTTATGTAACTATTCCTCATAAGGGTGATATTACCTTTGAACCGTATTTAAAAACCCTGTTATGCCATTACTCACCATCTTACTCGTAATCATTATCGCAGGCTTTGTCCTTTGGCTGGTCAATAATATGATACCTATGGACCGAAAGATTAAGAAAATCCTCAATATAGTGGTTGTGATTGCCGTGGTATTCTGGTTAATGAAGGTTTTCGGACTTTTCAGCTACCTGATGAGCATACAGGTATAAAAACTTATCTGCAGGGTTTATATGATCATATTAAACCTTACCATCCTTCAACAAAACTGATTGAAAAAAAAGACATTCCAGATTAAATAATTCAAAAAAAATAAATTATGAACCTAAAAAGAATATTTGGCGCAATGCTTACCCTGCTGGGAATAGGTGGTCTTATCTATACAGCAGTAATATTTGTAAATACCGCAGGTGGAACCCGCGATATTAAAGCACTTATTATTTATGGCATACTTGGAATTGTATTCTTTGCGGCTGGCGTCAGCTTGGTTCGGACAACAAAAGATGAATCCTGATTCATAACAAAATTTTTCGGAACCCTAAAAAGGATTTTCAGTCATAATTTCAATATATGCATGAACCCCTTTTAATCGTATTTCTGACATCGTTCGTGACTGCCTTTTAAATTTCACCAAAATCGGTTTTGGCCGATGATTTTACCCGTCCTGAATTATGCTTACCCAATTCAAACTACAAGGAGCAGCAAATACAATACTTTTTACTCTTTCAAAGTTAATCGCTCCTCAATAAAACAAATAGCACCAAACATGGATAGTGTGAATGATGTAACTCAAACCGGGAATTCTGTAACACACACCACCACATCACCGGGTATCTTTGCACTTAACAATTACACAAACTAACTTAAACAAAAAGAAAATGAAAAAGACTATCTTTTTTGCGTTACTTATGATCATATCAATGAGCGCAACAACAGCATTTGCAGTGAATTCCAATCCAAAAAATTCAATTGAAAATCCTGCAATTCCTGCAAAAACTGAAACTAAACTTACTGACGAACAGGTAACCCGTCTGAAAAACCGTGTTGAGGAAATACGCGATATGGACAAAAAGGATATGTCGGCTACCGAAAAACTTGCACTTCGCAACGAAGTTAAAGATATCAAACAAACGGTTAAAAAAGATGGCGGATATATCTATATCGGCGGCGGAACCCTCCTTCTTATCATTATCCTGATCATCATCCTTGTATAATCAATGATTCCCGGTTCTACCCGGGCAAACACGAATGCCAATAGTATGAAGCAAGCGGATTTTGATCCAGCAAGGCAGAAGCCACATCTATTCTCAGTCTGTATCCAGGTAGAATATACTTATAAAATCAAAGTTTAGAAGTAAAATAGAGTTCTGTATAATGCAGAACTCTATTCTTGAATCTGAGAAATAAGGTCTCTGAACGGGATTAAGTCCGATTGTTAAAAGCTCTTTCCGGATCAATATCTTACTTATCAGGCAGATTTCTTTACTGATGCTGATTGATCAGGAACACCTAAGTTGAATAAATAAATTCCTTATAAACTTTTTACCTGTAACTGATTTGAGAAAATTATTCCCTAACGGCAGGATAAGGCATTTGGCCTATGTAAGCACTATTTTATTCTGGTGTTTACACGATGCTTCAGCACAGGAATATTTTCAGCAACAGGTAAATTATTCAATTGAAGTTACACTGAATGATATAAACCATGAACTAAACGCTTACGAAACAGTAGTCTACACCAACAATTCTCCCGACACGCTTACATTTCTGCTTTTTCACCTTTGGCCAAACGCATATTCAAACAACAATACCGCATTAGCCAGACAGTTATTCAGCCTGAAAGGCAAGGAAAAACTATTCGATGATCCGGAATTGAATGGGTATATCGATTCACTGGACTTTAAAATCAACTGTCGCCTTGTAAAATGGACCCTGCTTCCGGATTTCCCCGACCTTTGCAGGATCACTCTCAACCACGCTCTCATTCCGGGTGAAACCATATCCATTACAACACCCTTCCATGTAAAACTACCAAAAGGAGTGACTTCGCGCCTTGGGCATATAGGCGAATCGTACCAGGTTTCACAATGGTATCCCAAACCGGCAGTCTACGACCGTTCGGGCTGGAATCAGATGCCATATCTCGACCAGGGCGAATTTTATTCAGAATTCGGGAGTTATGAAGTAAATATTACACTGCCCGACAATTATATAGTAGGTGCTACCGGCGACCTGCAAAATGCAAAGGAATCAGAAAGGCTCGACAGTCTTGCAGCAGATACTTCGTGGAAAAAGGAATTTTACTTCGGGACACCCAAATTCCCGCCCTCATCCCCGCAAATGAAAACATTGAATTATACAGGGAGCCAGATACATGATTTCGCCTGGTTTGCCGATAAACGCTTTCATGTGTTGAAAGGAAATGTAATCCTTCCTCAATCAGGCCGGAACATCACAACATGGCTTATGTTCACCGATAAACAGGCATCACTCTGGCTCGATGCTTTGCCTTATGTGAAAAGTGCAATACTTGATTTTTCGGGTTGGATCGGCGATTATCCGTACAACAGTTTTACAGCTGTACAAAGTTCCCTGAATGCCGGTGCCGGCATGGAATATCCCGGTCTTACTGTAATCGGGCTGGCTGAAGATGCGTACTCACTTGATGAAGTACTGACCCATGAAATAGGGCATAATTGGTTTTATAGCGCTCTCGGTTACAACGAACGCCTCTTCCCTTACCTCGATGAAGGCCTGACTGCAGCCTATGAAAGACGCTACATGACAGATAAATATCCTGGCAAAAAACTGTGGGAGGTATATTTTAAAAACCGGAAACTGGCTAAATTTTTTCATATCGAGAATATGCCTGTACAGCGGATGCCGGAAATCGGATGGCTTATCCAGGCCCGATCAAACACCGAACAACCGCTAAACCTCCCTTCGCCCGAATACAGCGAAGAAAACTACAACATACTTATTTATTACAAAGCAGCCCAGGGTTTTAATTACCTCAGGGCTTACCTGGGAGATTCCGTTTTTGATTCAGTCATGCATTCGTATTATCTCGAATGGCGATACCGCCATCCCGGGCCGGATGATCTAAGAGCTTCATTTGAATCCCTGACGGGGAAAGACCTGGGTTGGTTTTTTGACGATTTCCTGGGAACAACCAAACGAACAGATTATAAAGTAATCCGCTTCGAAAACCAGCGGCTGCTCGTTAAAAATAATGGAGAACTCGCTTTACCAGTGCTGATTGCAGGAATGACAGGCGATTCAGTTAGCTTCAAAAAATGGGTAGATGGATTCGAAGGAGAGAGATGGATTGAACTTCCGGCCGGAAACTATAAGAAAATAAAGATCGACCCAGGGCACCTGTCGCACGAATTATACAGGCTCAATAATAATACAGCAACTTCCGGTACTTTCCGTAAAGCGGATCCTGTTCGTACGCAGTTTTACTTTACTATGGAAGATCCCGACAAACGTTCGCTGATGTATATTCCGGTTGTGAACTGGACAAGGGAGAACGGCTATATGCTTGGGATTGCATTGCATAATGGTTTTCTAATACCAAAGCCTGTTGAATATTTTTTTATGCCTTTCTACACCTTTAAAAAACCTGGAATAGCCGGGTATGGAAGGGTTTCATATAATATTATGCCTTACAATTCAATCATCCGAATGGTAAACTTTACCCTGGAGGGAACACAGTTTGGTGCTCCAGGCGACCAAAATTATCATATGATAAAAACCGGGTTCAACTTGTTTTTTAATCCTCAGCACTTGAATAACCCATTAAAACAAAGCGTATCCGGATACTATATTGCAGCAACTGATCTTTACCGGATTGAACTGGCTGAAAAAGCCAAAATGAGTTCGTACCTTCAGGTGGGCTATCAGCTGGAAAAATCCCGGAAAGTAAATCCTTACAGTGTGCTCTTGACGATTGAAGCACATAAAACCTACCAGAAAGCATCGGTAGTATTAAACTACAAGTACAGTTACACAGGTAAAAACAACGGACTGGATATGAAATTGTTTGCCGGAACCATGATTCAAAACAATTCGGGGGTGCCTTTTTACGCATTTGCAGCAGGAGGCCGCAGCGGACGCGAGCAATATCTTTACGACGGTACTTACCCGGACCGGTTTACACCTTCGGGCGAAACATTCCTTTCGAGGCAGGTGATGTTTTCGGAAGGCGGGCTCGTTTCACCTGTTAACGAAAGCCTTGGGTATAGCAGGCGTTTGGTTTCTGCGTCCTTTGTAAGCAGCCTGCCGGGTAAAGCTGGCCGTATTCCAATTAAACCTTTTATAAATGTTTTGCTGAATGATCATGGTTTCGACACAGATCATAATTCACCGGTCTTTTTCGAAGCCGGCCTAAAAGCAGGTATCTGGAATGTATTTGAAATATATGTACCTTTGCTTGTTTCGGGTAATATTCAATCAGTCAGCAACTCTGTAAAAGAACGAATCCGTATTACGTTGAACCTCGATTTATCAAAGCAGATAAAGATGAAAGCGGGATCAATGAAATAGTACCGCCGGCTTTTCAATATTCCGCCAAATTACATTCATCAACCGGTGTTGTCAAACCCATTAATACCAAAGGGAATCGGTATTAATTTCATACCATTTTTAATTCTTCAACCTCAATTTTATGTTTGATTATCTGCACGGCATATCCATTTGGAATAATCTTGTCGCCATGTGTTTCGGCATAAACCTTTGTGAATTCAGCTCCGAAATAAAGTATTATGGCCGAATAATATACCCAGATAAGTATCAGTATTACCGATCCGGCAGCGCCATACCATGAACTGATTGAAGAACGGCCCAGATAAGCTCCGATAGCAAATTTACCTCCCATAAAAAGTAATGATGTAAATGATGCCCCGATAACACAATCACGCAATGCCACTCTCCCATCGGGCAAGGTTTTGAAAATAACTGTAAATAAAAGTGTTATAATCCCGAAAACAATAAGCAGGTTGATGACATAAATCAGATACACTGCATCCTTGGGGAAAAAGCCGGAAAGCTGGTTGTTGAGTATATCCATCAGTGAATTTATGATTAAGCCAACCAGCATTAAAAAGCCAACTGATCCTATCATGGAAAACGACATAAGCCGGTTTTTGATGTACTTGACTAATCCGCGTTTGGGTTTTGCCTTCAGCCCCCAAATAAAATTGATTGAATCCTGAATTTCGGCAAATACTCCTGATGCGCCTACCAACAAAATGATCACACCAAAAGTGGTGGCAAATTTTGAACTGTGCGAAAGTTTTACGTTAATAATTATTTCCTGTATCTGCAAGGCAGCAGAATTTCCTACCAACCCGTTTATCTGTCCGAATATTTCACCCCGAACGGCTTCGGCACCAAAAAAGAACCCGGATAAACTTATAATAATAATCAGTAATGGCGGTAAAGAGAAAATGGTGTAGTACGAT
The DNA here is from genome assembly GCA_963677975.1 of Bacteroidales bacterium. Lineage (GTDB taxonomy): Bacteria > Bacteroidota > Bacteroidia > Bacteroidales > UBA4417 > UBA4417. The sequence goes on from OY782677.1 coordinate 305,526, forward strand.
AAAGATGCAGCCAGTTTAACTCCATTATCATCGATAAATCCGTTGACGGTTTCTTTGAGAAGGAACCATATCTTTATCGAGTATGTTTTTGTTTTTTTAAGGTAGGTTCTCATGATTTATGGGTTGATAGGTTGATAGGTTGATGAGTTGACAGGTTTCTGTATATTCGAGAGACCAGGTGCCAGAAACCAGAAACAATATCCATTAAAACTATACCCTCCATGTCAATTAGATTTACTGAAACACCACTACCGCCGGTTTCCCGATTTCAAAATCCCTGAAACCGAAATCCACAGTACGGAATGAATTAAACTTAAACACATTTTGCCCGTTTCCGGGCATGGTAGGGTAATACGCAAAAGAAACCTGGAATGTATTGATAACCAGGTGCTCGTTTTTGATTAATACACCCAGCCCGATTTGCGAATACAGGTCACTGTTCATAAATCCGCTCGTAGCATCACCAAGTTTGCCTATTGAAAATGAGAGAAAAGGTCCGAAACGGAACCCGATAAAATTCCAGGGAGCATAAGATTGTGTCTGGAGTGTTAGCAGTATCCTCCGGGTTCCCGACAATGAAGAACTGTTGAACCCATCAATACCATATCCGTCGTTGAGTGTCAGGCTATCGAAATCAAAACGGTTAAATCCAACAGTTAGCTGTGGTTTGACAAATTGCCTGAATTTCCATTTCCCGATTACTACCAATATTGTTGAATAGTTCACACCTGCTGTTAAGACGCCCTGTTCGGCATGTGATGCATTAAAAAAAGTTCCGGATTCGAGGTTATAGCTCAGGTAACCCCAGGGATAATAATTTCCGGCCGAAATACGGCCGCCCAGATAGAACCTGCCAGCATTATTTTTTTTCTGGTAGCCCCCGGTTAAACTGTAAACTTGACCTACAGGCACATCTTCCTTGACTCCAAACCGGAAAATGTACCTGTCCTGGACATATTTCCGGGTTGAAACCCCGGCACTTACCATGTAAAAGTTTTCGTTTTCAAAAAAATGCTGTGTATCGTATGCTTCATCCGGTTTTTCGAAATATCTGACCTTCAAATAACGCACGGTAGTTATGAAATTAGTGGTACGCTGATATTCGGTATTCCCCTTGAAAAGCTGCATTGAATTACCAACCCAGTAATCCTGTACGTTGAATCTGAATCTTTGCAGCGTAAGAAGCGAATCGGCTGCACGAATGTAATCCTGCCGGAATTGTGCTGCAAAACCTGCACCTGCAGCCCACCTGGCAAACGGTGAAAAGAACGGACGATCGACGGCAAAACTGCGGGTAAAATTTCCTGTTTCACCGGTGCCCAGATGCAGGGTTGAGTTTATGTATGTATTACGGAAATTAGGAATATAATAATCGAGTTTGTAAGCATAGTCCCTGTTTTTCTGATTCCATGTATATTCATTCTTCGATTCGTGGCCTAAGCCCATAAAATTATTATCCCTTATGTTGACTGTAACACTTGAAGTTGAAATTGCCCCATCGGGAATGATGCTCCATTTATCCAGCTCGCGGATAAAAATATCAACGGAGTCGGAGTCCTTTGTGGCAAATCTGACGAAAAAGGAAACGTCATTTACATATTCCATACTGCGGACCAGTCGTTCCGATTCGTTTACAAGCAACGAATCGAATTCCGTGTTTTGCCGTATAAGGAGGAGGTTGCGAATAGTAATCCGTTGTGATTTAATATGTAATTTGTTGCCGGCTTTTGTGAGAATGTTTTGTGCTTTGATAATGGTGTCGGCAATGGAATACCCGAACGGATCGAGGGTTTCGATATCGATATGCCTGATAATTTTCCCTTCGAATGCGCTGTATGGTTTCTGAATCAGGTTCTTGTATGCCTTCTTTTTATCATTCCTTTGTTGCGAAGTCAATGCAACCGGTTTGAAAAAAATGTCGTACATGAACTTCGTAAACTTCCGTTTTACCGAGAATGATTCAATACTTTTATAAACCCTGGTCGAATCTATTACGACAGGAATTTTCTGGGCAAATGCACTATCCGTTGTTACAATCGAAACAAAAATCAGTATGGGAAATATTTTGGACCATTTTTGCATTTACTGCTTTTGAGTAGTTTGGAAGTCTCATTTAGTAATCAGTATATTTCTCTGTCTTTTATTTCAAAAGTCAGCAAGACTGAAGCCGGAAGCACACCTTTTTCGCCATGTCTCCTTTTAGCCCCTCGCCCATTAAGGATTCCGGAAATTTTTCTTCCCTGATGTTACTTCTTCTCCTCTTCTGCTTTCTTTTCTTCCGCTGCTTTTGCCTTCTTTTTGAAATAGCCCCTCAGGAAGACGTTATGCTTCACGGCTTTCATATTTTCGTCGAGGCCTTTTGAACTTGTTTTTAGGTTTACAATAGTTTGGTTCAGGTTTTCAGCAATGGCTGTATCCTGTATCAACCGGCCCATTGTTCCCCGCCCGGAATTTATTTTTATCATGACTTCTGCAAGTTGTTGAGTGATAATTTCAACATTACCAGCCGTTACCTTAAGGCTTGCCATAATGGCATCGGTTTCGACCGGTTCGGTCGATGCCAACTCCTGCCCTTCCTTTGCAAGTTTAGCATCGGAGCTGCCCTGGGTAATAACCAACAGCCTGTCGCCGATAAGTCCTTCCGATCCAATGGCAACCTGGCAGTCGGCTTTAATAAACTGGTGAACCTCTTTACGGATCAGCATATCGACCCTGACTGTGGAATCGTTAATAATGAGTATGTTATCGACCGTACCAACATTAATACCCGAGAAACGGATGTTATTTCCGACCTGCAAACCGCTTACGTTGTAGAAGGTGGCGGTAAGTTTAAAGACTGGGTTAAAAAGATTTTTCTGTTTACCAATGATAAAAATGGTCAGTACAAAAAGTGCCAGTCCCCCGGCTACAAACATTCCTAATCGTATTTTATATTTTTGTGAGTGGGGTTCCATGTTATTGGGTTTTAAATGTAGTGATCTGTTTGTTTTTGGCTGGAAGTCAGAAACTGGAAGACCGAAGTCTTTCCGGGTAACTTAATTTCCATTTTATAGGTGCAATTATTAATTTGCCGTCTCTTTCCATTCAATAAACTAATTAAAAAATGTGGCAGTGTCTCTCTGGTCCATGTCCCACATTTTCCGACTTCACGCTTCGGCCTTCCAACTTCGGTCTTCCGGCTTCCATCCCTTCTTAATTAAAAAACGACTTTATCAGTGCATCGCCGGAGTTTTCGAAGTCCTTTCGTTTTCCTTCTTTATATACTTCACCTTCAGCAAGCATAATCATTCGGTCGGCGGTAGCGAGAGCACATTTTATATCGTGAGTAATGATGATGGAGGATGTTTTATACTTTTTCTGAACCTGGTTAATAAGTTCACTGATTTCGTCAGAGGTCACTGGATCAAGTCCTGTGGTAGGTTCGTCGTACAGCATTATGAGCGGGTCAACCACGATGGTGCGTGCCAGGCTTATTCTTTTCCGCATGCCGCCCGAAAGCTGCGACGGCATTTTGTTTAATGCGTCAGCCAAACCGACATTTTCGAGTACTTCGTTTATTTTTTCAGCCATTTCTTTCCCCGAAAGGTTCTTCCGGAGTCTCTGTAAAGGGAATTCCAGGTTCTGTTTTACTGTCATGGAATCGTATAACGCACCGCTCTGGAAAAGGAAACCGATATGCTGGCGCATCTCCCCCATTTCTTTGGTGCTTAAAGTCCCGATATTTTTATCAAACACTTTTATGGTTCCTCCATCCGGACGCAATAAACCTGCAATGCATTTTATCAGGACTGATTTGCCGGTGCCCGATTTACCCAAAACAACCAGGTTTTCGCCATTAAAAAGGGTCAATGAAACATTTTTTAAGACTTCGAGGGTGCCAAATGATTTCTTCAGCTTGCAGATTTCAATTACCGGTTCCCTCCCGGTAGTTTCAGGCAGTGTTATAACAGTTGCTTCAGTTTCATGTGTATTCATCAGAGTAACATATCAGTTATTTGTACTGCAATCACATCAACAATTATCACCAGGAGCGATGCCAGCACAACAGCCGAATTTGCGGCTATACCAACACTCTCGGTTCCCCGGCCGGCATTGTATCCTTTATAGGTTCCGACCAGACCGATTACTGCTCCGAAAAAGAATGATTTTATTACGGCAGGTAAAAAGTCCACAAAATCAATTGAGGCAAATGCCTGGGAGAAAAATAATGAAAAGGTAACATCTCCTTTCAGATTTGCACCTGCCCAACTTCCCAGTATACCGAAAGCATCAGCGTAAAGAATAAGGAACGGGATCATAATGGTTGCTGCCAGTACGCGGGTTACAACCAGGAAACGCATGGGGTTGGTTGACGACACTTCCATGGCTTCGATTTGTTCGGTCACTTTCATGGAACCCAACTCTGCACCCATGCCTGATCCTATTTTTCCTGCGCATATCAGCGCTGTGATTACCGGTCCCATTTCACGGATCAGCGATACTGCCACCATTCCGGGAAGCATGCTTACTGCCCCGAAATCGACAAGTACCGGCCGGGATTGAATGGTTAAGACCAGTCCCATTATAGCTCCTGTGACTGAAATTAGGGGTAACGACTTATACCCGATTTGAAAACACTGGCGGAAAAATTCTCTGAATTCGAAGTCGCGCGAAAATGTTTCTTTGAGTATACGGTTTATAAACAGGACAACATTGGCCAGGTCGGTTAAAAAGCTGCCGGCCATTTCGGTTTTCTCGAGTGTTTTATCGCTTAGTTTGCTGATGGATTGAACAGTAGCAACCCGAAGTTTCGGAATTACTTTTTTTACAGGATTTGGTTTTTTACTCGTTTCCATGCCTGGAGTGTAATTTTATAGGGTATGTCATTCGGGGTCTAACAGTATCAGGGGTTCCTTGTATCATGCGATTTGCCGCATTGCCACTTACTTTCCGAATGATAGCAAAATTACATGGAGCACATTGTGAATGTGTTACATAACTATTTCAATAAGTTATAAGATTCACACTTTTTGAATCAGGAACTGTATTCAAAGCCTGGCATTATTTACCGGGAGCTGCATTTTCTTCCGATTTAGCTTTCTTTTTGAAATACCCTTTGAGAAAAATGGAATGCTGTGCTGCTTCGAGATCCTGGTCAAGTTTTTGGGAACTGCTTTCCAGGTTTTTGATAGTTTCTTTCAGCCGGGTGCCTGATGCCTCATCGCGGAGCAGTACCCCAATGGTTGAATTCGGATTTTCTCCTGCCTGTTTCAGGTTTTCAATAAAAACACTTGCGGTATCAGCCATTTGCTGCAATTGAAGTACGGAAATTTTAAAGGAATTGAAAACTACAGTATCAGTAGTAAGTTCATTTGCCAGTGTGCCTTTTTTATTCAGCCCTTCGCTGAAAACAGCCAGTGAATTAATCAATTGCTGCGCCTTAACGGATGCTATCTTTAGTGATGCGGTTGTAGCATTGATATTGGCATATACATCGTCACTTTTGAGCAACTTACCTATGGTGCCTTCGCCGGCAACTAAATTTTTACTTATCACCTTGAAGTCGGATGTAATAGCAAGAAAGTTTTTATTGTTTTCCTGCAGGGTATTTATCATATCTTCGGTGGAGAATGTTTTTTCCACCTCCAGCGTATCGCCTTCCTGCACTTCGCCGAACTTGGGTGTACCCCCGTAAATAATAAGTATTTTATTGCCGATTATTCCATCGCTGCTGATTTTTACTTTTGCATCGCGGCGAATGTATTGCTGAGCTTTAGTCTCAATCTTTAACCTTACCTCCACCTGCGATTTTCCATAAAAATGCAGGCTGGTTACTGTACCTATTTTTACACCGGAGAACCACACATTATTCCCTTTTTGCAAACCGTTAACATCGTCAAAAAGAGAAACTATTTCCATCTTATTTTTAAATGTTTCGTGCAGGTTGCCAACCATCAGGATTCCTCCGATAAAAAACAGGATTCCAACCAGGACAAAAATTCCTACTATAACTGCTCGTTTGTTTGATGACTCATTCATGATTTATTGTATAAAATTGTAATTAAAGAAGGCTTTCACCCGTTCATCGTCGGTTTTGAATACATCATCAAACTTTCCGGCCCTTAAAAACTTGCCGTCAAGCAACATGGCTACGCGGTTGCCTGTATTTTTGGCACAGGTCAGGTCGTGGGTAATAATTACCGAACTTGTATTGTATTTCTGCTGAACCTCGTTGATAAGTTCAATGATTTCGGCACTTGTAACAGGGTCGAGACCTGAAGTGGGTTCGTCGTACAGCATGATTTCGGGTTTGAGTATTAATGTGCGAGCTATACCAATTCTCTTGCGCTGCCCGCCCGAAAGGTCTGACGGCAGTTCATGTATTTTTTCTTTCAGTCCGACTGCCATAAGCACCTCTTCAACAGCATCTGTCACATCACTTTTACTCAGGTTTTTTGTATTCATGGTTAAGGGAAAAGCAAGGTTTTGGAATACGTTCATGCTGTCGTACAAAGCGCTGCTTTGGAACGAAAACCCAATATGCAAACGCAAAGCATCCAGCTCTTTTCGTTCGAGTTTATCGACCTCTTGTCCCAATACAATAACCTTTCCTTTGTCGGGTTTGAGCAAACCCACGATAATTTTTATCAGGACTGATTTCCCGGTGCCTGATTTACCCAGCACAGCCACATTTTCACCTTTCGAGAGGGTAAAGTCGATGCCTTTAAGCACCTGGAGTTCGCCAAATGATTTGTATAATCCGCTTATCGAAATAACCGTCTCATTTGTATCTATAATATGTACTTTTTGTTCGCTCATAGCTTTAGAAATAGCGGATCCAATTCGAAATCTGAACAATTACAAGTTCCTCGATAAATATGAGGAACATGGCCAGCACTACCGCCTGGTTAGCTGCTTTGCCGACACCCCGGGTTCCCTGGGTTGCATTAAATCCTTTATAGGCGCCTACCATACCAATGGTAAATCCATAAAAAAGGGCCTTGGTCACCGATGTAAATATGTCGAGGAAACTGATGGTTGAAAAAGCACTCTGGTAAAAGCTTATTATGCTGCTGGCTTCCTGGGAGTGAACATTTACATACGAACCGTATAACCCGACAAAGCTGCAAAACAGTGACAACAAAGGAATGGTAATTGTTGTAGCAAGTACCCGGGTAACTACAAGGTATTTAAACGGGTTGATAGCCGAAACCTCCATAGCATCGATCTGTTCGGTCACTTTCATTGAACCCAGCTCTGCCCCAATGCTGGAACCAACTTTGCCTGCGCATATAAGAGCTGTAACCAAAGGGCCTAAAGCCCTGACTATTGCAATGCCAATTAAAGAAGGGAGCCAGGAGGTTGCTCCAAAATCCTCAAGCGAAGGACGCGACTGTTTTGTAAAAACCACACCTACAATAAACCCTGTCAGGGTAATCAAAGGCAACGATTTTAAACCGACTTCGAAGCTCTGGTTAATTACTTCGCGAAGGTGGATGGGTTTTTTTACTACTTCCTTAAAGAACCGCAAAGTAAAACTATAGGCACTTTGAACACCGGTAAAATACTGGTCAATCCTTTCTGAGAATATATATTTCCTGTTGCTGAAAATTGCCATATGGCTGGTTTTGCAAAGTTTTAGGATTCAATAAAAATCCAAATGATTAGGGCAGAGTGATTAGGTAAATTGGTATTGCTTATACTACAAAGCAGCCTTGTTTTTTTTTCGTTCTTTTTTGAACATTTCCCGGGGAGCTTTACTGTTTAAATCGTTCATTTCCCGGTAGGCTTTCATTAATGATTCGGGGAATTCGCCTTTGTAATCAATTTTGTAATACGAAAATCCATTGTATGGAGTAACGATTTGGTCGGCAGTAATTTTGACGTGTTTTTCAACTCCTTTATTTTTAAAAATGGAAATAAAAGCGGTTTCTCTTTCCTTGTTCAACTGTCTGTACCTGCTGTCAATAATAGCCCATCCAATAAGCCGGGCACATTTTTCCTGGAGAGTAAACAACATGGAATCCTGTGTCTGTATGTTCAGGTACCTGACAAACTTGGGATCGCGTATCGACATTTCATCAACTTTTTCCGAATCCTCAACACTGTACGATTTGGCATTTTTATGGTTTGTCGCCAGGAAGTATTTCTTTTTTGCTTCGTAAAACAGTATGTATTCCTTTTCCTTAACGGCATATAGCCGGGGAGAAGCTGTAATAGAGGCCCCGGGGTTTTCTCCCAGGAAGTCGGCCATTCGTTCCACAAACCTTACCTGCTGCGGTTTAAGTGTATTATTCCGCATTTCCCACTTTATAGTAAGGGATTTTTCTATTTGAGTTTCGGTACTTTTTACTTCCATTATATATGGTGTGGTTGCCGGTTTAATAAAAATATTACCCAGTATATCGAATATCACGTCTTTTATATGAAATTCCGGATTATTCAAATTCCCGCTTATTGGAATCTCGTAATCGATTACATTGCCCCGCTCGCGTATTAATGCCATTAACAGGCGCATTGGAATCCATTTGGAGTCCCTGTTTTTATATCGCTTTGTTAACCGGGGGTCGATAATGAGCAGATGGTTGTTGCTGCTTATTATCCCTTTTCGGACATGCCAGGCCCCGTTTATGGCAATGGTTCCCCTGTCGAGGGGAAACGAGGTATATGTAATTATATAGGGATTAAACATGGGCACGGGTAAATTCCGCAGATGGTACTCCAGGTCAAAATCCGAACTGTCGTTAGGGTTTATACTTAATGCAACACTCATATTCCCATAGGGTTGAATACCTGAATGAAATAAAACACTCACTCTTTTATGGTTCTTTGTTATGGAATCAGCCAGGACGAATATTGGGTTTAAGTGTACTGAGAATTTTTCGCTTACCGAATAATCGCTGAACTCCAGGTCGCCTCTGTATATTGCCAGGCGGTTGATTTTGTAATTGCTGCGGAAGAAATTCTGCGACAAACGTTTTATATAATTCCCGATCTCGAGTACCAGGTTAAATTTTGTATCTGACTGGCCGACTGCCGAATTGTTATTTTCGGATATAAACATCCTTGTAAGATTATCCAGGTAATCGTATCGTTCATACTTGAAATAAGGGTTATTTAATGAAACCGAATCAAAAAGATATTTGTGATTTATAGGGCTGAGGTCGAATATGGCCAGCGTAAGTTTAAGGAAGGAGGCATAATCTTCGCCCGGTTTTTCGCCGGCATGAAAATCATTGATAGCCACCATTCCTGTAAATTTTACATTTTCGGCCTTTTTAAAACTCCCCTTAACATCCAGATCTGAATCAATATTCCCGGAGAAATAACCGAAGTTGGTTAAATCCCTCAGATATTGTTCCAGGATATTCAGGTCGAATTTCCGGGCCTCAACGGCAAGCCGGTAATCAAGGTTTTTAGTATTAATGGCAAAGTCGCCTTTCATACCTCCGCTACCAATGCCTGACAGAAAAGAATATTTTGCAGCAATTGTATCTGAATCCCAGCGCAGACCCGGGCTTTCGATATTTACTTTTTTAATAAAGTAATTTATAGGGGTAACCCTTTCGCGGTAATAGAATTCCCCATCAATAATATTAATTTTAAGCATATTGAAATGTACCGGTGAACCCCTTTTGATAGGATTCGCTTTCGGCTTGAACCTCATAATCAGGTCGTCAAAATTTATAACTGAATCAATCTGAATAATTATACCGCGGGGATGATTTAATGTAAGTTCGCTTATTTCATAAGTTTTTGATAGCATTTTACGCATCTCAAAGTTTGCACTTACCCCTTTTACTGAAAGGAAAACACTGTCACTCTCAAATTCATAGATTTTGAGGCCGCTGAAATGGACATACCCTGTAAACGGGTTCACATAAGCCCAGTTCATGGTAATTTGCCGGCCGGTATATTTAAGATCATATTTTTCGACAAGGTATTTAGTAATCGGTGAAATAAATGCGATAACAAGTCCGGCGAAAAGTATGAAAACAGTAAAAAGTATTAAAACCGGCTTTTTTAGTTTGCGCATAAGTTTCCCCTGAAGGTACCTGCCGTCTATTTTCCGGGCTACAGCTATGATGCTTTTATTATAAAAAGAAGAAAGAGCTTTATCAATTCCCTGCATGAATTCTGAATTCTTACTGTTTGTCCGATGCTTCTGACCGGACTCCAAATTTTGTACAAAGTTCACTGTACGAGACACTAATCTGTTTACATAATTTTTAGTATTATTTACATGATTCACACATGCTTAGCCCGCTGTAGGGCGGGAAAGTGGATTTGATTTCGGAATGTGTGAATGTTGTAAGCTTTACAACTAATTGTGTAATGCTCAGCGGGAAAACTGGGGCGTTCTTTGTACCGTAAAATAAATCACTTTAAACAAATCACTATGAAAACAAAACGAACAAGAATTTGGACGATTCCAACCTTAGCTTTCTTATTAGTACTTATCCTTACAGGAAGTTGCAAAAAAGATGATTACGTTGAAATCATCGGAGTATGCCCGGTTGTAGAATCAACAAATCCAGCAAACACGGCTACGGGTGTAGCTCTCAACCAGATTGTAACTGCCACCTTTAATGAAGAGATGAATCCTTCCACTATTACACCTGCTTCATTTATATTAACAGGTGGGTTAAGTTCAGGCGACCCCATAGCAGGCACCCTGACTTATGACAATACTAATGCAACATTAAGTTTTGTGCCAACCTTACCGCTTGCTCAAAATACTACCTATACCGGAACTATTAAATCAACAATTAAAGATTTACAAGGCAATGCATTACAAACCAATCATGCATGGACCTTTACAACAGGCACACTACTGGCGCCGACCGTTATTTCGACCGACCCCGCCAACAGTGCAACAGGGGTATTTATAAACAAGGTAGTTACTGCTACTTTCAGCGTTGCTATGGATCCGCTGACAATTACCGCCGTTACTTTTACACCCATGCAAGGCACAACTTCAGTTGCCGGAACATTTTCCTATTCAGGAGTAACTGCTACGTTCGTACCGGCAAGTGATCTTACACCTAATACTCTGTATACTATTACTGTTACAACCGGTGCCAAAAATACAGTGGGAACCGCAATGGAAAACAATTATGTGTGGAATTTTACTACGGGTGCTATAACAGGGCCTACGGTAATATCTACCGACCCAACAAATAATGCAATTGGGGTTCCTGTCAATAAAACAGTATCCGCAACTTTCAGCATGGTCATGGATCCGTTAACACTTTCAGCCACAACATTTACAGTTAAACAAGGTCTGACAGCGGTTGCAGGAACAGTATCCTATAACGGCACAACTGCATCATTTGTTCCTTCGTTTCCGTTAACAGCAAATGCACTTTACGTATGCACAATAACTACCGGTGCAAAAAGTGCAACAGGAATAGCACTTGCCGCAAATTACGTGTGGTCATTCACCACAATAGCACCTAACGCACCAACCGTAATACTGACTGATCCCTTAAATAATGCAACGGATGTCGTTTTGGGTAAAATGGTCACGGCTACTTTCAATATGCCAATGGATCCGCTTACACTGAACGCTGCAACATTTACTTTAAAACAAGGTACAACTCCTGTTGTCGGAATAATTTCCTACTTTGGATCGACTGTATCATTTTCACATTCATTTGCTTTACTGCCGAACACCGTTTATACCGCCACGATTACTACTGGTGCAAAGAACCTTGCCGGTACACCTATAGCAGCTGATTATATATGGACATTTACCACTGCAGCTGCAGCTGGCACTCCTACCGTTATTCTTACTGACCCGTTAAACCTGGCTACAGGTGTGGTTCTGACTAAAATGGTCACCGCTACTTTTAGCGAGCCGATGGATCCGTTAACACTTACTGCTGCAACATTTACCCTAAAACAAGGCACAACACCTGTTGCAGGATTAATTTCCTACTTTGGTTCAACTGTATCTTTCTCGCATACAATTGCCTTTTTACCTAATACCGTTTATACTGCAACGATTACCAATGGTGCAAAGAACGTTGCCGGTATTGCTATGGCAGCTGATTATGTATGGACATTTACCACTGCTGCAGCAGCAGCTGCTCCTACAGTTATTCTAACTGACCCGTTAAACCTGGCTACAGGTGTGATTCTGACTAAAATGGTCACTGCAACTTTTAGCGAGCCGATGGATCCGTTAACACTTACTGCTGCAACATTTACTTTAAAACAAGGTACCACTCCTGTTGCAGGATTAATTTCCTACTTTGGTTCAACTGTATCATTCTCACATACAATTGCCTTTTTACCAAATACTGTTTATACCGCCACGATTACCACCGGGTCTAAGAACGTAGCCGGTATAGCTATGGCAGCTGATTATGTATGGACATTTACCACTGCAGCAGCAGCTGCAGCTCCTACAGTTATTCTGACTGACCCGTTAAACCTGGCTACAGGTGTCATTCTGACTAAAATGGTAACTGCAACTTTTAACGAGCCAATGGATCCGTTAACACTTACCGCTGCAACATTTACTTTAAAACAAGGTACTACTCCTGTCGCAGGAATAATTTCCTACTTTGGTTCGACTGTATCATTCTCACATACAATTGCCTTTTTACCAAATACTGTTTATACCGCCACCATTACCACTGGTGCTAAGAACGTTGCCGGTATAGCTATGGCAACTGATTATGTATGGACATTTACCACTGCAGCCCCTGCAGCTGCCCCGATTGTTATTCTTACCGACCCGCTAAACTTAGCAACAGGTGTGATTCTGACTAAAATGGTAACTGCAACTTTTAACGAGCCAATGGATCCGTTAACACTTACAGCTGCAACGTTTACTATAAAACAAGGAACAACGCCGGTTTCCGGGATAATAGCATATTTTGGTTCGACGGTTTCTTTTTCACATTCAACTCCCTTTTTACCGAATACTCTTTATACCGCCACCATTACCACTGGAGCAAAAAATGTTGCCGGTATACCATTGGCTGCTGATTATGTATGGACATTTACCACTGCAGCAGCAGCAGTTGCTCCTGTAGTTCTTTCAACTGACCCGCTGAACAATGCTATAAATGTAGCCCTCAATAAGACGGTAACCGCTACTTTTGATATGCCGATGGATCCTTTGACGATTACTGGTACTACTTTTACCCTGAAACTAGGAACAACCCCGGTTGCCGGAGCGGTTACCTACAGTGGTACAACAGCATCCTATAATCCGACTAACGATCTTGTATCAAACACCCTTTATACAGCTACAATTACAACCGGAGCTAAGAATCTGGCTGGCATTCCGTTAGCAAGTGACTATACCTGGAGCTTTACAACCCTGACTGCTGTTATACCACCACTCGTTGATCTTGGAAGTGCTTCTGCTTTCGGAGCTTTCGGAGGAAATGCAGGCGTTACTAACCAGGGGCTGTTTACTGTTATAAACGGGGCTCTTGGAACCACCGCTGCCTCAACATTGGTAACCGGATTCCACGATGGCCTTACAGCCGCTGTTTACACCGAAACCCCGCTTAATGTAGGTCTTGTAACCAATGGTATCTTTACAGCACCTCCGTTCCCGGGAACAGCCACTTCATTTGCAATTGCAACCCAGGGTTTGTTAGATGCACAAACAGCCTACAACTTCACTTCACCGGCTTCGATGCCGGGAGGTATGGATCCGGGTGCTGGCGAACTGGGTGGATTAACCCTGGCTCCTGGTATCTATAAATCAGCCAGCGGAACCTTCAATATTTCAAATGGCCCTCTTACACTTGATGCACAGGGCGATCCGAATGCCACATGGGTATTCCAGACGGCAGCAGGGCTTACAGTAGGTATAGCAGGACCAACAGGTGCCCGCAGTATTGTAATGATTAACGGAGCTTTACCCAAGAATGTATTCTGGCATGTGGGAACTGCAGCTACCATTAACGGAGCAGGCGGTGGCATTATGGTTGGAACAATCATAGCATATTCAGGAGTTACTTTCTCCACAGCCGGGAATGTAGCACTCACTGTGCTGAACGGCCGGGCAATTTCGCTGGTAGCTTCAGTTACTATGGTAAATACAATTATAAATGTACCATTACCTTAAGAAACAGGCGAACAAGCAGGTTGCTTTTATTCCTTAAAAAGCCGGATTATTCTTAACTAAACAGAAACAAAAGACTAAAACATAAAAACATGAAATTAAAAATTAATTTAACAAAGGGACCGCGCAAAGCGTGGTCCCCTTATACCCCGGGAATTAAAAGCCTTTTACTAAGCGCTTTGATTCTGGCAGGTATTCAAATGTCAGTGAATGCACAGGAGACCCAATATACGCGGCCATCATGGTGGTTCGGCGTGGCCGGTGGGGCAAATTTCAACTTCTACAACGGATCGACCCACCAGCTGACTGCCGATTTCGCTCCTCCAGTAACCTTTCATAAAGGCCAGGGCGTCGGACTCTATGCAGCCCCGCTTATTGAGTTTCATCGTCCCGATACACGATGGGGCTTTATGTTCCAGGCTGGTTACGACAACCGCAAAGGTGCATTCAAAGAAGTATCAAGTCCATGTAACTGCCCAGCTGATTTAGCCACGGATGTAAGTTATGTAACCATTGAGCCAAGTTTACGCCTGGCTCCTTTTAAAGGCGATTTTTACCTGTATGCAGGCCCGCGTTTCGCCTACAACATCAATAAATCATTCACCTACAAGCTCGGGATCAACCCGGCCTACCCTGAACAGGAACCTACTGCTGATGTAACCGGCGACTTAAGCGATGTAAACCAGACCCAGATCTCGATGCAGGTTGGGGCCGGGTATGATATCCAGCTCTCGTCGCAGAGCCATCACACACAATGGGTACTTTCGCCTTTTGTTTCGTTCCAGCCCTATTTTGGGCAAACTCCACGCTCAATTGAAACATGGAATATTACTACGGTAAGGGCCGGAGCGGCAATTAAGCTTGGCCGGGGTCGTGAAATCCCGGAACCTGTTAAGATCGTCCCGGCTGAAGTTATAATACCAGTAGTTGTTGAACCCGAGACACAGTTTACCATCTATTCACCTAAGAACATACCCGCTGAACGCAGGGTAAGGGAAATATTTCCTGTCCGCAACTATGTATTCTTTGATCTGGGATCAACCCAGATTCCTGATCGTTACATATTGCTGAAAAAAGACCAGGTGAAAGACTTCAAGGAAGATCAACTGGAAGTATCTGTTCCTAAAAACCTCTCGGGCCGCTCGGACCGCCAGATGGTTGTTTATTACAACGTACTCAATATCCTTGGCGACCGTATGGTGAAAAATCCTTCCGCAACTGTTACTTTGGTAGGATCATCGGAAAAAGGGAAGAAAGACGGACGTGAAATGGCAGAGTCAATTAAGGTGTACCTGGTAGATGTTTTTGGAATCAATCCTTCAAGGATCACCACCAAAGGACAGCTACATCCTGATGTTCCTTCGCAACAGCCGGGCGGAACACGCGAACTCGTGCTGTTGGCTGAAGGCGATCGCAGGGTTTCTATCGAAAGCAGCTCACCTGCCATATTAATGGAATTCCAGAGTGGCCCCGAAAACTCACTCCGACCTGTCGAAATCAATGTATTACAGGAAGCTCCAGTCGACAGTTATGTTACTTTCGAAACCAAAGGTGCCACTGAAGCTTACTCATCATGGACACTCGAAATCAGGGATGAAAAAGGAACTGTTCAGAATTTCGGACCTTATACTGAAGAGTCGGTAAGCATACCCGGGAAATCAATTCTAGGCACACGTCCTGAAGGCGACTACAAAGTTACTATGATTGGCCTGACAAAAAGTGGCAAGACTGTAACGAAAGAATCTTCGGTACACATGGTACTCTGGACACCTCCAAGCAACGAAGAAGGCATGCGATTCAGCATCATTTACGAATTCAACGAATCAAAAGCTTTACCGGTATACGAAAAGTACCTAACCGAAGTTGTAACACCAAAGATTCCACTTGGCGGCACTGTACTTATTCATGGCCATACTGATATTATCGGCGAAGAAGCCCATAACAAGCAATTGTCATTAGCCCGTGCAAACGATGTGAAGAGGATTCTTGAAAGCAGCCTTGCAAAAGCCGGAAGAAGTGATGTTAAACTGGTAATGTACGGATTTGGTGAAGATGAAAAATTAGCACCTTTCGATAACAAATTCCCTGAAACCCGCTTTTATAACCGCACTGTTATAATAGATGTTGTTCCCAGGTAATTGATTTAACAGTATAATCTTCTACCCCCAAAAAGCTGCCTGGTATTTGTACCAGGCAGCTTTTTTAATTTCAGTCTGGATCAATGTGTGAAAGATGTAACTCATATTCTTAATTGTGTAACGAAAACGGATAATTCCGGGCTCACCTTTGTAGTGTGAAAATTAATTCACTTAATAAATTTTAAAATGAAAATATTAAAGTTAGTTATCCTGGGAATAGCGTTATTCATAGTCGGAACATTAAAGGCTCAGGTGGCAGTAACTGTAAATCTGGGCATAGCTCCTATGTGGGGGCCAGTTGGTTATAGCAGTGCTCAGTATTACTACCTGCCGGATGTGGAAGCTTATTACGACATTCCTTCGAGGATGTTTATTTATCAAAGCGGCGGGGTTTGGGTTCATAGAACTTACCTTCCTTCGAGGTACAGGAATTATGATCTGTATAATGGATATAAAGTGGTGATGACCGATTATCATGGCTCCAGGCCATACTATCAGCACAAAGATTATAAAAGGAAATATGCAAAAGGATACCATGGCCCGGCTCAGCATAATATAGGTGAAAGACCAGGAAACGGAAATTATAATGGAAAACCTCAGTACAACAGCCACCAGCAGAAACAAGGGAACCAGGGCCAGCAGCAAAACAACGGGAAGAACGGAAATAACAATAAAAACGGTAAGAACAAGGGCGGCCACGACAAAGGCAATGGAAAACACAAATAATTCCTTACTGATCAAATTACCTTTAATTGTGCAAATACAATCAATATAAGTAAACTACTAACTAAACAAACCAAAGATGAAAACAATTACATTAACATTGCTTTTAGCCCTAATACTAGCAGGGACTAATTTATTCGCCCAGAAGACGTATTCGGAAGGATACGGACATACTTTAAACTTAGGTATTGGGGTCGGATATTATGGCTATTATAATCATGCCGGACAAACATTACCGGTTCTAGATATAAACTACGAATTTGATGTAGCCCGCAATTTTACACTTGCCCCTTTTGTTACTTTTTATACATACAGGAATAATGATCAACATTACCGCGAATCCATTATCCCAATTGGAGTAAAAGGCACATACTATTTTGACCAGCTTCTCAATGCAGGCTCCGACTGGGATTTTTACCTTGCCGGTTCATTAGGATTTGCTATCAGAACTGCTACATGGGATGCCGGATATTCAGGCGAAACCTATTACCAGAACGTGAGCCCTCTGTTTCTCGATCTGCACATGGGAACCGAATACCACCTTAGTAACAAGGTCGGATTATTCCTTGACCTGTCAACAGGAGTTTCAACCCTTGGACTTGCAATTCATTAGAATGAGAGGATGAAAGATATTGCTTAAATGGAGGTTTAGGTTTATAAATAAGGTGAGAGAACCGAAGTGAGAAATATCTATTTCAACCTTTAGGTCTCTCATCTTTGTGTTTAAGATCTTTCAGCAAGATTATCACAAAACGTATACAGTCTTTTTCACCCCTTATCATCGCTTTACTTAAAAACCTGATTCATCTGTTAATCATTTATGAACAAAGTTAAATCTAAATCCCGGCTTTCGCGTTTCTGGAAAATACTTGGCCCGGGGCTGATTACAGGTGCCAGTGATGACGATCCTTCGGGTATTGCAACATATTCACAGGCTGGAGCAGCATTTGGCTTATCAACGCTCTGGACTGCACTTATTACATTCCCTTTAATGGCATCCATACAGGAAATGAGTGCCCGTATAGGCCTGGTAACATCCAATGGCCTTGCAGGTACTCTGAAAGCCAATTATTCGAGGCCCGTGCTTTACCTGATGCTCTTGTTCAGTTTCCCGGCTATTGTAATGAATATAGGAGCGGATATTGCTGGAATGGGAGCAGTGGGTAATCTTCTGTTTCCATCCATACATGCTATATATTTTAGTATCAGCTTCACCCTTTTACTCTTAGTTTTAATTATTTTACTACCCTACCGGAAAATTGCCGCAGTCCTCAAATATCTCTGCATCGTTCTTCTGGTATATTTCGTTGTTCCTTTTTTATACAAACAGAATTTGCTGGCGATTCTAAAAGCCACCTTTATTCCTGAGATTCACTTCAATAAAGAATTTATAAGCATGCTGGTTGCCATACTCGGAACTACAATTTCGCCTTATCTTTTTTTCTGGCAGGCAACTATGGAAGTGGAAGATAAAAAGCTCCGGAAAATTTTGGTTGTAAATAAAAGATTAATAAGCGACATGAAAAAGGACGTGGATTTCGGAATGCTCTTTTCGAACATTACCATGTTCTTTATCATTCTGACCACAGGATCGGTGTTATTCAACGGGGGTATTCATTCGATCAATACAGTTGAACAGGCTGCACAAGCCCTGAAGCCCTTAGCCGGAAATTTTGCATACCTGCTTTTTGCAGCTGGAATAATCGGAACGGGGCTTTTAGCTATTCCGGTTTTAAGCGGGTCGCTGTCGTATATTGTTACCGAAACTTTCGGATGGAAAAACGGGCTAGATAAAAAGTATCACCAGGCCAAAATTTTTTATGTCATAATCGCCTTCTCGCTCCTCCTTGGCTTATCGTTAAATTACATAGGCATTTCACCCATTAAAGCACTTATATATTCGGCTATACTATATGGGATAACGGCCCCTGTGCTCATTGCAATTATTCTTCATATCGCAAATAACAAAAAAATTATGGGTGTTTATACGAACGGCAAGGCATCAAATATTTTCGGCTACTTGGCCCTGGTTCTAATGACTGCAGCTGCAGTGGTCCTGTTGGTTATGCAGTTTGTTTGATCGGCATGCGATCCATAAAAAATGAGTTTATTAGCCTTATTTACAAGCTGTTATAGTTAGCGATTATGATGTAATCGGTTAATAAATTCCCAATAAAAGGTAGGAATAATGTAACTCTTATTTGGAATTGTGTAATGCATACTCCTCTAATGGTTACCACCTTTGTGCAAAGAAATTATCAATAAATAATAATAAGAATCATGAGTATACAGAAAGTAATGATAGGCGTTTTAGCCGGAGCTGCTGCAGGCGCTGTTTTAGGAATTTTATTTGCCCCTGAAAAAGGGTCAATCACACGCAACAGGTTTTCGCGCAAAAGCTATGCCTATACCGACGAACTGGAAGCAAGGTTCAACGACCTCATCGACAACATAACCGAACAATTTCAGACTGTTGTTGAAGAAGTTAACCAGATTGCAGATGAAGCCATTATTAAAACGGAAAAAGCGAAAGCAAAAGCTGCTACCTCCGGCAAGTAAATAGAGTGCCCGGAACACGGAATAGTCAAAACATCAATGTTAATACAAATCAAATCAAAGATGAAAGCACTCCGAACAATTGCACTTCTGGTAATGGGGCTCGGACTTTTGTATGGCACTACATCCTGTGTTGTTTACACAAAACACGACAATCCCGGGCAACACAAAGGCTGGTATAAAAACTCCAATAATCCGCACCATCACCATAGCAAAAACCCTGGAAAATCAGAGGATAAGCATAATAATGGAGATAAGTATAACAAATAGCTGCAGCGAAATTATGACTGCTTAAAATACGGTTAATAAGATCATATACAACCCCATGGAAACCACAGCAAATTCAATTGAAACACTATTTGAGCGGGCCGAAACTTATGCCCGAACAACCTTCGAACTATCGAAACTCAAATTACTTGAAACGACCATTACGGTTATCACTTCAGTGATAGCCAAGCTCAGCACAATTCTGATGATTTCGATGTTTTCATTTGTGCTCAGTATTGCAATTGCACTTTGGCTGGGCGATCTGCTCGGAAAAGCATATTACGGATTTTTTATTGTTGCCGGGTTTTATCTTGCAGCCGGGATAATGTTACATTTTTTCATGCACAAATGGGTTAAAAAACCAATAAGCGAATTAATCATCAAACAAGCGCTTCAATAAACATATTATGCAAAAAATAATCACGGAAACGGATCTCAGGATCGCTATTCTCGACCTGAAAATAAGGCAGGACGAAGAAGGGTTAAAATTGAAAGAGCAATTTCTGGTTGTTTATGAAAATGTAAAACCTATCAACCTGATAAAAAGTACTTTTCGTGAAGCAGCGGGATCGGGAGATTTACAGGATACCCTGATAAACTCAACTTTTGGTATATCGGCCGGATATATCTCCAAATTACTTTTCCAGGGATTATCGGGCAGCCCGATAAAAAAGATACTAGGCACCGCCTTAATGTTTGGAGTTAAAAATCTTGTCGCACAAAACCCGGAAGTAGTGAAATCGATTGGGAAAGGATTTTTCAAAATGATCAGGAAAACAATGGGTGATAAAGATAAAGAAACTCAGCATAGTGAAAGCAGTGAAACTGCAGCAATGTAAATTGTGATTCCAATAGTAATTATATATCCTCTGCTAATTATCTTCCCGCAAAACGGAAAAGGCCGGGGCCCATTGATGTCCGTAGTCAGTAGCTTCGGGCATTTTTTTTGCCTTTTGTTTATGGGTATTAAATTGCTTTTACGGTTAACATTAGCAAATGCAGGGTTCCCGGACAGGCTGCTGATATTGCGGAGTGTGAATGATGTAACTTATTCGCTGAATTGTGTAATACGAAGCGGAACAGCAGCATTTACCTTTGTTCCTGTATTAATCAGCACACATAGTTTTTGACTGGTACAGGTTAAAAAATGGTACTGAACGCATACGTTAATCCAATAATAATTCAATCATGGGAAATCTACTTTACATCATCGCAGTAATCCTGGTTGTCGCATGGGCAATCGGATTTTTCGCCTACAGTTTTGGCGGTCTAATTCATATCCTGCTTGTTATTGCTCTTATTGCAATAATATTCAGGGTAATACAGGGACGGAGAATTTTATAAACCAGGTAAATTCAAATGTCGTGAAAAAAATCAACATTGTTGTGTTGGCGGTTTTCCTGTCATTCGCGTTTTACCCGGCACAATCGAATGCCGCAATTTCTGCAAAACCCGGTCCGATAACAGTAGTTTTTACGCATACTGCTGACCAGGTAAAAGTGAAAAAGCTGGAATCACGGCTGAATGCAATAAACAAAATGGACAAATCGGATCTGAAATTTGCTGAAAAACGCGAGTTGCGCAGGGAAGTCCGTTCAATTAAAGAACAGCTAAACGAATTGGGAGGGGGCTTACTTTTGTCGGTAGGTGCTATCGTTGTAATCGTTTTTCTATTGATCATATTATTATAACCCACTAAAAAACAAAAATTATGAGTACAGGAAAAGTAGTATTAGGAGCCCTGGCCGGCGCAGCTGCCGGAGCCGTATTGGGAATTTTGCTGGCACCGGATAAAGGTTCCGAAACACGCAAAAAAATAACCAAAAAAGGAAAAGATTATTCGGATTCACTGAACGAAAAATTCAATGATTTTAAGGATAGTGTCACCGCGAAATTTGAAAAAGTTAAGGTGGATGTTGCTGACATTGCTGACCAGGTAAAGGTTAAATAACCCAGTTTGAACAGATTGGAGAACTGCCTTGGAACGAACTGTTTTCAAGGCAGTTTAAATACCTCTCAAATTAAAAAAATCCATCGAGCCGTGATCGATAAAGAATTTAAAGTTCCTTTCTATGCCCGGACAACCATTTTCCTGGTTAGCCTTTTTGCATTTATCACTATTTTATACATTGGCAGGAGTATAATTGTTCCTTTGGTTTTTGCGCTTATTATTGCCATAGTTTTGCAACCGGTTGTAAAATACCTTGTACGGCATCATTTTAACAGGATAATCGCGATTGTGATTTCCATTTCAATTACAATTGTTCTGATAGCCGGATTGGGCATACTGCTCTATTCCCAGGCAAGCAGGTTCAGCGATACATGGCCGGTACTTGTCGAACGCTTTACACTACTGTTTAATCAAACCATAACCTGGCTTTCGGGCTATCTTGACATTAACCCTACCAGGATCCACGAATGGTTTACACATGCCAAAGGAGAACTCATTAACTCGAGCAGTGCTGCCATAGGGCAAACCATTGTAGTTATAGGGGTCGGAGTAATGGTAGCGTTTTTAATACCTGTTTACATCTTTTTAATTCTCTTTTACGAACCCCTGCTGCTCGATTTTATCCGGAACCTGTTTGGCGATGCAAACCG
The DNA here is from genome assembly GCA_963677975.1 of Bacteroidales bacterium. GTDB lineage: Bacteria > Bacteroidota > Bacteroidia > Bacteroidales > UBA4417 > UBA4417. The sequence goes on from OY782677.1 coordinate 327,882, forward strand.
TGAACGTGTGAGCGAAGTAATAATCAAAACAAAAACCCTCATTCAACGCTATCTGATAGGCCTGATCATTGAAGCAACAATTGTTGCAATCCTCGAAATCGCAGCGCTTCTGTTTCTGGGAATCGATTATGCCATCCTGCTTGGTGTATTGGGTGCTTTGCTCAATGTAATACCCTATATCGGCGGACTGGTTGCAGTCGCATTACCCATGATGGTAGCACTGGCTACCAAAGATACTGCCTGGTATGTTATTTATATATGGGCCATTTATTATGCCATTCAGATTATCGACAACAATTACATTGTTCCCTATATTGTTGCATCAAAAGTAAAAATCAATGCGTTATTTTCCATAATAGTTGTGTTTGTAGGAAACGCACTATGGGGAATCCCCGGTATGTTTCTTTCAATACCTCTTCTGGCTATTGTAAAACTGATTTTCGATCATATTGAATCTTTAAAACCCTGGGGATTGCTGTTAGGTGATACTATGCCTTCCATCTTGAAAATTTCGCCGGTATTGAAAAAAATCAAGAAAAAGATTCTCTGATAAAATATGAATATCTGGAATGTGTACTTCTACTTAGTATTGCTGCCGGAGGCCTTAAGTACATCCAATAATTCCCTGAGACTAACGGTAGCGTATGATGAAGAATGATCGGACATGGCATAAGGAATAATCAGATCATCATTATGGATTATCGAACCGCACGAATAAATTACATTTGGCACATATCCTTCTCTTTCCGTTTCATTGGGCATCATTAATGGGGTACTCAACCTGCCGATTTCTTTCTCCGGATTCTCAAGGTCATACAACGAAGCTCCCAGCGTGTATTCCCGCATTGGACCAACTGCATGGGTAATTACAAGCCAACCGTCTTCAGTCTCAATTGGGGAACCCGCATTACCTATCTGCATCAGTTCCCAGGGGTATACAGGTTGCTGAATAACTTTTGCTTCATGCCACATATTTATACTATCCGAATAGGCAATGTAATTATTTACTCCATCAATCCTGCACAGCATGGCATACTTGCCGTTGATCTTCCTGGGGAAAAGGGCCATACCCTTATTTCGGGCAACCTCGCCATTAATGGGCAGAATCTTGAAATTATAGAAATCTGAAGTTTTGATCAGCTTAGGCAGAATGGTCGTTCCATCATATGCTGTGTAGGTGGCATAATAGGTTATTTCTCCGTTGTCATCCGTGAATTTAACAAAACGGGCGTCTTCGATACCTTTGTGCTCGGTGGCTGATATGGGGAATATAACCCTTTCGGAAATGGCTGAATCAATCGAAAAAGTAATCTCATAGTGCGATGAAGCCAGCCACATCATCTGATTCATTATTTTTATGTGATCCTCAGTAAGGCCCGGATCTTTCCTGGCAGCTTCAAGGTTTTTCATCAATTCACCATAGGTGAAATTATCTCCGAGTTTATCTAAGATGAATGCAGGGGAAATAAAAGTCCGTTGGTCCTGCATTTTATCATGTTTATCGATAATAACAGCCGGAATGATATTACCCTGGTCTGCTTTTTCATCATGTTTATCAAGGATAGCAGGAGATATAGCATTCCCCTTGTCGTGCATTTCGACCAGTTTCGCTGTGAAAGCCTTTTTATCGTAGACATTTCGTTTAATTACATCTGCTTCGGCCAACATTTTACCAACAGGCTCTATAGTCAGGTTATTATTCCTGTCGAGAACACCTGAGCGGAAAACAATGGATGATATATGTCCTTCACCGGTAGCACGGAAACTAAAAATCACCCTTTTTTCACCCGCCCTGGTTTCGGACTGATCAGGATTTTCCACAACCGAAGGGTTAAAGAATGCTGCCGATTCAATAGAGTATTCCATCGTAAAATAAGATCCCACCAATGCTTTCTGGGCTGTGCTAAGGTCTTCCTGGTTGACCTCTATTTTATCAAATATCGGAGCCAGCCGGACAAAATGTTTTTCAAATATCCGTGAAATATTCCTGTGACGCCTTGCAAACCCTCTCAGCAACTGGCTCATGGCAATATTTACTTCCTTTTCAGGCATTGCCAGTACTTTTCTGATAATATCGGCTGATCTTTCATCGCTCACATATAAAAAACGAGCTATTATCCGTGAAGGGTCGGGAGAAAAGATGACCTTTTTTCTGGTTACAGTTACTTGCATGGCTTGTGGTTTAAGCTGTACAAAAGTACTCTTATTAAAGCGTAAAAATCTCTTATTCAAAAAATTAGTGGTTTCATGATGGCGATATTAGATCATTAATACAAAATAATCATTAAATACAAACACTTATAATGCTTTCACCCTGTATAGGCAGGATGTGCTATTTAAAAATAACACAATAGCCGTGATCTGCCATGATTAATCACCATGAGGTGTGAATTATGTAACTTATTACAGATCTTTTGTAACAACTCCGGGTATAAAGCGAAATATCTTTATCACGTGCAATTGTAACTGACAATTGTAAAATTGATCGAAAAAAAAGACCTCATTTCGAACAAAATATTGAAATCCAGGGATAGATAAAATTAAGGGGAATCTACTTTGGATTTTTACAACTACTCTGCTTATAGCCTGAATATCTGGTTTTTATGATATTCATGCTGTAGCAGTATTCACATTCTTTGGCTTACAGCTGCTAAAGCATTAATGTTCAGAATAGTACAGGTAAAAAAAATAAAATCAACGCTTAGTTTCCATCACAACAAAAAGCTAAAATGAGTTCTGACAAAGTATTAACAAGGTCTTCATGGTTATCGGCTGATGATGTGCTTTACAAACATTGAATAAAAAATTAATGCTATGATAGAAGTTAAAAAAGAAGGAATTGTTTTATCAAAAACCGAATTGGAATTTGAAAACGAAGGTGTTCTTAATCCCGGGGTTATCCAGGAAGGTGAGGATATTCACATGTTTTACAGGGCAGTACAAACCGGTAATCATTCCTCTATTGGCTATTGCAGGCTGGATAGTCCGTTGACAGTTGCCGAAAGATGGGATAAGCCCATAATTTCACCTGAATTTGAATACGAATCACATGGTGTTGAGGATGCACGCATTGTTAAAATTGATGACCTGTATTACCTGACGTATACCGCCTACGACGGAGAATCAGCTCTGGGGGCTTTGGCTACATCAAAAGATCGTATTCATTTTGATAAACACGGCATCATTGTTCCTAAAATAACGTATGCCGAATTTGTAACCCTGGTCGAAGGGGGTGGAAAGGTTCATGAAAGCTATTACCGCGACCACAAGTTTTATAATCCGAACACGCCCCCCGAAAAAGTCTTTCTTTGGGATAAAAATTTAGTTTTCTTCCCTCGAAGGATTAACGGCAACCTGGTTTTCCTGCATAGGATCAGGCCGGGTATCCAACTGGTTTCGGTAAAAAACCTGAATGAGCTCACCACTGAATTCTGGATAGATTATTTCCGTAATCTTCAGGATCATATTGTACTGGAGCCTGTATTTGAGCATGAGGCAAGATACACCGGCAGCGGCTGCCCTCCTATCGAAACCGAACACGGATGGCTGCTTATTTACCATGGTGCTGAAGAAACGGCAAAAGGACTTGTGTATTCAGCCTGTGCTGCAGCATTATTGGATTTAAATGACCCTTCAAAAGAAATTGCCCGTTTGCCATATGCTTTATTCTCACCCGAATATAAATATGAATTAAAAGGTGAGGTAAATAATGTGGTTTTCCCAACCGGTACTGCTCTTATCGGGGATACCCTATATATTTATTACGGTGCGGCCGATGAACGGATAGCCTGCGCGTCCTTGAGTTTATCGGCATTGATGACTGAACTTTTAACCTTTACGAAACCCACGAATAATGAAAAATAGAATTATTTCCTTACAACTCAACCATGATGAAATACAATATGGTAAACTGTTTGGGTATTCAAGCAATTTGATACCCGGAACAAATCCAATAAGTATAATGGCACCGATAAACCGGAATGCCTCTTCAAAAAAAGTGCCTCTTAAAGTAGATTCTCCTATTCCTAAACTGGCCGAAATCCTTTTCATCACCTCATATCCACCCAGGGAATGCGGAATTGCCACCTATTCGCAGGATTTGATTAAGGCTGTGAATAACAAATTCATCAAATCCCTTTCAATAAAAGTGTGTGCACTCGAAAATGGCGACACTTCATATAAATACCCGGCTGAAGTAAAATATACGCTTAACACCTCCGCGGTCGACTCATTCGAAAAACTTGCAGCCGACATTAACAAGGATGATGACATTAAAATTGTTCTGATCCAGCACGAATTTGGCTTTTATCATAAACAGGAACAGGCATTCCTGCAATTTCTGTTCGAACTGACAAAGCCTGTGGCGATTGTTTTTCATACAGTTTTGCCCAATCCCGACCCACACTTGAAATCGAAAATAAAAAGCATAGCAAGCATCTGCGAATCCATCGTGGTAATGACACATAAGTCGGCCGAGATATTAACAGATCAATATGGTGTACCTGAAAATAAAATAACAGTAATTGCCCATGGAACACACCTGGTTCCCCATTTGAACGAGAAATTCCTAAAGGCAAAATATGGATTGGCAGGCAGGAAAGTGCTCACCACATTCGGGTTATTAAGTTCGGGGAAAAGCATCGAAACTACGCTCGAAGCTTTGCCTGCTGTAATAAAAGAAAAACCGGAAGTAATGTTCCTGGTTATTGGCAAAACCCATCCTGAAGTTGTAAGGCGGGAAGGCGAAAAATACAGGGAAATGCTCGAACAAAAAGTAATTGAATATGCCTTGCAGGACAATGTCAGGTTTATAAACAGTTACCTGCCACTATCCGATTTGCTCGAATACCTTCAGCTGACAGATATTTACCTGTTTACAACAAACGATCCCAACCAGGCTGTAAGCGGCACATTTGCCTATGCGATGAGTTGCGCCTGCCCGATCATTTCCACCCCTATTCCGCATGCCAAAGAAGTATTGACTGAAGATACGGGTATTATTTTCGATTTCCGTAATTCAAAGCAGTTAGCCGCAGGCGTCCTAAAGTTACTTAATGACGAACCCCTGCGCAGGAGACTCAGTACAAATGCTTTACAGAAGATAGTTTCGACTGCTTGGGAAAACTCAGCCGTAGCGCATGCCATGTTGTTCGGGAAACTTTCGGGAGAAAAGATTGTACTAAGGTATAATGTTCCTGAAATCAAACTCGATCACCTGCTTAAGATGACAGACAATTTCGGACTAATTCAGTTCTCGAAAATAAATCAGCCAGATATAGATTCGGGCTATACACTCGATGATAATGCAAGAGCCCTGGTTGCCATATGCATGCACTACAAATTAACACATGATAAAAAAGATATCGACCTTATCCGCAAATATATCCGCTTTATAGAATTTTGCCAGCAACCTGGAGGTGAATTTCTGAACTACGTGGATAAAGACCGGAATTTTACCGGATTGAACAGGGAAGTTAACCTGGATGATTCCAATGGAAGGGCCATCTGGGCTTTAGGATACCTGGTATCGCTGTCCTTTTTGTTACCTACTGAAATAATAAAGAAAGCAGAATCTATTATCGAAATAGCCAGGCCCTGCCTGTTTGCTGTTTACTCAACAAGGGCTATGTCCTTTGCCATAAAGGGATTATGTTACTATCAAAGCACGAACAAGTCATTTAATAACCTGTTTCTAATCGAAACCTTTGCCGACCGCCTTGTGCAGATGTACAGGCACGAATCGGTTGCAGGCTGGGAATGGTTTGAAGGATACCTCACTTATGCCAACAGCGTAATGCCCGAAGCTTTGTTAGATGCGTGGAAGCTGACCGGAAATAGTGTATATAAAGATATCGCGGTATCATCGTTCCGTTTTTTGCTGTCGCAAATATTCAACGAAAACGGCATCGAAGTAATCTCCAACAAAAACTGGATGCAAAAAGGCGAGAAAGCTGCTAGCTATGGCGAACAGCCGATTGATGTTGCCTATACCATAATGACCCTGAGTAAATTCTACGACGAAACCAAAGTTAAAGACTACCGCAAGAAGATGGAAATTGCATTTAACTGGTTTTTAGGGAATAACCGTTTGAAACAGATTGTGTATAACCCCTGTACCGGCGGATGTTACGACGGTCTCGAAGAAACCCACGCCAGCCTTAACCAGGGAGCCGAATCGGTAGTAAGCTACATTATGGCACGTTTGACGATTGAAAAGTACAAAAAGGAAGCTTCCATAAGTAATAAAAAGTAATATGTCCTTATTTGTTCATTACCTGGCAGCTTCAGGATGTGTGAATTATGTAACTTTTTGAAATAGTTATGTAACGCTTCCTGCCTTGATTGAACTCAACTTTGTCCCTAATTAATTATCTAAAAAAACAAGATGAAAAATCCATTTTACATCCTCGCTATCCTGCCACTGATCTTCAGCTTATTGATAACCTCATGCGGGCCAAGCAAAAAGCTTGTGGAATCAAGATCGCGGGTCGAAAAACTTCAGAACGACAGTGCAAGAACTCACAATAACCTCAAAGATTGCTACAGCCAGGTTCAAAACCTGAATGATGAAAAGGCTCTTCTTCAAAAGGAAAATGCTGCTGCCCAACAAAACCTGAAGGCTATCAATACCCAGTCAAAAATGACAATTGCCGACCAGGCAATACGCCTTCAGAACCTTCAGAACCTGATCCAATCGCAGCGCGATGTGATGAACAATCTCAAAAACTCAATAGCCGCAGCGTTGCTGAATTATTCGGCTGATGAACTTACTGTTTATATAAAGGATGGTAACGTATACGTTTCGCTCCAGGAAAAACTGTTGTTCAAATCGGGCAGCGATGTGGTTGATCCCAAGGGGAAAGAAGCTCTTAAAAAACTTGCCATGGTGCTCAACAACACAAAGGACATCACCGTATTGATCGAAGGTCATACGGATAATGTGCCTATCAAAACCAAACAATACATGGATAACTGGGACCTCAGTACTGCCAGAGCAACCTCTATTGTGAGGGTGTTGACTGTTGAAAATACATTCGACCCAAACCGTATCACAGCAGCCGGTAAAGGAAGTTTTCACCCTGTGCAGACCAACGAAACAGCCGAAGGACGTGCTGCAAACCGCCGAACCGAAGTTATCTTATCACCAGACCTGAAAGAGCTTTTCAAAATCCTGGAACAATAAGGATTGAAAGGAGCCTGCATATTCTTTTCGAAACTGAATTCTTCCAACCATGAGGTGAGATAACTGAAGTGTGAAATGCAAATTTCCGGCTCCAGATGTCTCATCTCTTATTTCGTTCCAATGACAATTAAAACAAAATGCTTTGAAATTCATACAGGATCCGTTTTAGCCGACTGATCGTTAAACTTTCAGTAAAATGAGAAAAATAGGCCTTTTTATAGTTCTTGTAGGATTAGGATTGATAGTTTATTCGACAATAACTTTTTTTACAAGGGAAAAAGTAGTAACTTTGGGAAAAGTTGAAATCACCAGGGAAAAAGAACGCCGTCCTGAGATATCTCCCCTCGTTGGGATCTGCATAATGGGGATAGGCGGTATCGTTTTTTGGCAAACATATAATCCTCAATAACCCCCGGCCATCCGGGCAAAGAGCAGCCAAACTTAAATTATTCCCTCCCTCCTTCCGCGCTTTACCGTGTCGCTCCGCTTACCACCCATCACTCAACCGACTGCCGCTTCCTACACTTCACATCCAATCCCCGTTCCCTTTGAAAATATACATCAAGTACATGGTAAGCAACCGCTGCAAAATGCTGGTGCGGGAAGAGTTGAAAAAACTCGGGCTACACTTCATTGTCGACATGGGCGAAGCTGATATTATGGAAGATATTACAACCGAGCAACGTGATCAGATCAAAGTTGCCTTGCTCGAATCAGGACTGGAACTGATGGACGACAGGAGAGCCGTCCTGATCGAAAAAATAAAAGCCGTAATCATCGAAATGGTCCATTTCACCGAAGAGCAACCAAAAGTTAATTTTTCGGACTACCTGAGCCAGAAACTGAATCACGATTATACATACATGGCAAATCTGTTTTCTGAGGTACAGGGAACCACCATTGAGCAATTCATGATTTCGCACAAAATCGAACGAGTTAAAGAACTGATTATTTACGATGAGGTTAACCTTACCGAAATTGCCTGGATGATGCATTACAGCAGTGTTGCACATTTATCAAACCAGTTTAAAAAAGTTACCGGACTTACGCCTTCACACTTCAAACAACTCAAAGTTAAACGTCGCAGCCCGATTGAAGACATTGGAATTACGGAAAACAATTAAAAGTTTCCGGTTTCAGGTCTCTTGATATAACTTTTAACCATTTAGTTTAACGAGAAACGCTGAAACTTGATACATGAAACTCATAATCTTGTCAATCCGCTTAGAATACTCAAATTAACCCTGAAAGCAGCATGAAATTCCTGGTCGAAAAAAAAATATCGCTTATTCTGTTCTTTGCCGCCATCATTCTGGTATCAGTAGTGGTGCTATTTTATTATAATACAAGGAAAGTAAAATTAACCAGCGATTTGGTTGAGCACACTCAGGAAGTGCTTAATAAAAGCAATAATATTCTCCTGGACGTAATCAATATGGAAACCGGATTAAGGGGATATATCTTATCAAATAATGAAATTTTCTTAGAGCCATACAAAATTGCCTTTAAATCAATAAATCCAGATCTCGAAGCCCTGTCCCTTTTATGCAGTGATAATCCGGCTCAGCAAATACGGATTGATTCTTTGAAAAAGGCTGTCGAAATAAGGTTGACATATACTGAAAAAGTTAATAACGCATTAATGACAAACGATGGTTATGGCGAACTTGAAAAAATTGAAACCATCGAACAAGGGAAAATTCTTTCCGATAAAATCAGGGTTATTATTGCAGGTATAAATACGGAAGAGTTTAAATTGCTTGAACAAACAAGAATAGAAAATGCAAGGAGTAATGATTATTCTAAATTAATCTTACTCTTACTCCTGATTTTTATCTGTGTAATTTTCGGGCTGGTTTTTATAATTCTACAGAATCAAAGGCAAAGAAACAAAGAGCAGGAAGCTCATACTGCCTCACAGAAATTGCTTTCAAATTATTCCCTCAGTCTTCTGGAAGCCAGCCTTGACCCTCTGGTTACTATTAATACCGATGGCAAGATCACCGATATGAACGAAGCCCTGGTGAATATTACAGGGTTAACACGTGATGAACTTAAAGGAACCGATTTCCTCACTTATTTTACCGAACCCGATAAAGCACGCGAAGTTTATCTTGAGGTATTCGAAAAATTATCGGTTGCGGATAAACCATTAACGCTCCGGCATAAGGGTGGGAAACTTACCGATGTTTCATTCAACGGTTCGGTTTACAAAGATGCCGATGGAAATGTACTGGGTATTGTAATCGTAGCCAGGGATATTGCTGAGCAAAAATTAGCAATGGAACTGCGGAATGTCAATAAAGAACTCGCTTTCCAAAACGAAGAAAAAGAAAAACGGGCGCAAGAACTGAGCATTGCAAATACTGAGCTTCTTTTCCAGAACGATGAAAAAGAAAAGCGGGCTTCAGAGCTAATCATTGCCAACAAGGAACTTGCTTTTCAAAACGAAGAAAAAGAAAAACGTGCAGCTGAGTTGGTTATTGCCAATGAGGAACTTGCTTTTCAAAACGAAGAAAAAGAAAAACGGGCACATGAACTGAGCATTGCCAATACCGAACTGGTATTCCAGAACGATGAAAAAGAAAAGCGGGCTTCAGAGCTATTCATTGCCAACAAAGAACTTGCTTTTCAAAATGAGGAAAAAGAGAAGATGGCTGCTGAGTTAGTTATTGCAAATGAGGAACTTGCTTTTCAAAATGAAGAAAAAGAAAAAAGGGCGCTTGAACTAAGTATTGCCAATACCGAACTGGTATTTCAGAACGATGAAAAAGAAAAAAGAGCAGCTGAATTATTCATTGCAAACCAGGAACTTGCATTCCAGAACGATGAGAAAGAAAAAAGGGCTGCCGAATTAACTATTGCGAACAAGGAGCTTGCTTTTCAGAATGACGAGAAATCAAAACGGGCGGCAGAATTAATCATCTCAGACAAAGAACTTGTTCATCAAATCAGGGAAAAAGAAAAGCAGGAAATGGTGAATGTTGAATTAGAGGCAATTTCTAATTCCTTAAAATTAGCTTCCCAGTATTCGCTGAGCCTGATTGAAGCCAGTCGTGACCCGCTGTTTACCATAAACCCCCAGGGCAAAATCACCGATTTGAATGAGGCAACGGTAATTGTAACCGGAATATCACGCAAGGACCTGATAGGAACCGATTTTTTCGATTATTTCACCGATCCGGATATGGCCCGTGAAGCTTACCAGCAGGTATTCGTCAAGGGCTTTATTGCCGATTTTCCACTCACAATAAGAGATGGTGAACTTGTAGATGTATTGTGCAACGGATCGGTATATAAGGACGACAAGGGTAAAGTATTGGGTGTTGTTATAGTGGCCAGGGACATTACCGACCAGAAACGTATCGCAACAGAATTAACCGAAGCCATAGTGTTTGCCGAACTGGCAGTGGGCATAGCCGAAGAAGCAAAGCTGAAAGCCGAAAGTGCCACCCTGGTTGCCGAAACTGCTGTGAAAGCCAAACAACAGTTCCTGTCGAACATGAGCCACGAAATCCGTACACCGATGAATGCAATTATCGGGTTTACAAAAGTGCTTTTAAAAACGGAAACATCCGGAAAGCAAAAAGAATATCTCCAGGCTATAAAAATGAGCGGCGATGCATTAATCGTACTTATTAACGATATACTCGACCTGGCTAAAGTAGATTCCGGAAAAATGATATTTGAGCAAACACCGTTCCGAATGGCTCAATCCATTTCGGCTATGCTGCACCTGTTTGAGCCTAAGATACGGGAGAAGAATATTGAACTGGTAAAAGAATACGATCCCGGAATACCTGAGGTTCTTGTGGGCGACCCAGTGCGTTTGCACCAGATAATATTAAACCTGGTAAGTAATGCAGTTAAATTTACCAACCACGGAAAAATAAAGGTGAGCGTGAAATTACTGCAACAGGATGATGCCAAGGCAACTATCAGGTTCTCAGTTAAAGATACTGGCATTGGAATAGTAGAAAATAAACTGGCGAAGATTTTCGAAAACTTCCAGCAGGCTTCGAGCGGTACATCCAGGTTATACGGCGGTACCGGATTAGGTCTTGCCATTGTAAAGCAACTGGTCGAAGCCCAGGAAGGAACTATCAGCGTGGAGAGTAAAATTGACGAAGGTTCAACATTCAGTTTCGTGATGGATTTTTTGAAAACAAAGGCAAATCCCGAAGCCGATGATGCCTATGTAGAATTGGATTCGGAAGTTAAAAACATTAAAGTATTAGTGGTAGAAGATATTGCTCTTAATCAGTTGCTTATGCGAACACTTCTCGATGAATTCGAATTTACCTGCGACATTGCCGCCAACGGGAAAATAGCCATCGATAAACTGCTGACCAATTCGTATGACGTTATTCTGATGGATCTGCAGATGCCCGAAATGAATGGGTTTGAGGCTACCGAGTACATTCGCAACACCATGAAATCCACCATCCCTATCATTGCTTTAACAGCCGATGTAACCACAGTTGACCTTGAAAAATGCAAAGCGGTTGGAATGAATGATTATATTGCAAAGCCTGTGGATGAGAAACTGCTGTACAGCAAAATCGTTTTGGAAGTCAGAAAAACCAACCTGCTTAACAAGAATATTGGCGAAAATGCAGAAATCACTGAAGTTAAAACATTGAAATACACCGATCTGCATTACCTGATAACACGCACCAAATCAAATCCGATATTAATGATGGAAATGATATCGCTCTATCTCGAACAAACACCTCCCCTGGTAAGCGTGATGAAAAAAAGCTGGAAAGAAAAAGACTGGAGTTCGTTATACGCTGCAGTACATAAAATGATACCTTCTTTTGCTATCATGGGAATTGACATCAACTACGAAAATATGGCAAAAAAAGTGCAGGATTTTGCCAAAAACCAGCAACAGTCGGAGGGAATATCCGAACTCGTTTTGCAGCTTGAGACTGTATGCACACAGGCCTGTATCGAATTAACCGAAGAGTACGCACTATTTAAACACGCAAACTGATGAGCAACGAGAAAAAAATAAAGCTTTTCCTGGTCGACGATGATGCATTGTATTTGAAAATCCTGGAGATAGAATTGATGGAGCATGCTGATTTTTCGATCAGAACATTTGCTACAGGCGAACTCTGTATTGCGAATTTGTCACAAAACCCTGATGTCATAATTTTGGATTATCACCTTGATGGTATTGATAAAACGGCTATGAACGGAGTCGACACACTGGATAAGATCAAAGCTTTTAATCCTGATATTCCGGTTGTAATGCTGTCGTCACAGGATAAAATCGAAGTTGCTGTTGATTGCATGTTGCACAAAGCTGCTGATTATGTCGTTAAAAGCGAAACCGCTTTTATCCGCCTCCAAAAAGCTATTTCGACCATATTCCATACCCGGAAAATTGAAAAGACACTGAACTGGTACATGGAGAGAATGTAAGCCCGTTTTGCAGCCTGGTGTTGAGTTGCCAAACGTATGCTGGTTAATAATACTTTAAGAGTCTTGCCAAACTGGCAAGGCTCTTTTTTTAATCCATATCGCGTCATACTGTATGTGTGAATTGTGTAACTCTTCTATGGAATTGTGTAAAGCTTCCCATTTCTGTTTGATGTACATTTAGTGCTTGATAATTAAGGAATTATTGACAAACACTGTTAAAAATCAAATAAATGGACGAAATACTAACCCCGGATCAATGGGTTGATCTGCAGGTCCGATTAAAACAAAAATTTCCCGAACTGAGTGAATCCGATCTCCAGTATGAAGAATCAGCCGAACAGGATATGTTGCGGATGGTCGAATACAAACTTCATAAGACGAAGATCGAAATGAAACGTATTATTTCCTGGATTTAAAACCCGGCATATCCGTATAGGTATTCCTGACCGATGCTGTTATAAGCAGAAAAGCTCAGCGGGATTTGTAATCCCGTCCTAAGTAAATAACATAATCAGCAACTGGGCTACTACGATCCTTAAAAACATCGAAAGCGGATAAACCGTAGCATATACAACTGCAGGCGCCTCGCATAGCGCCATGGAATTTGCGAAAGCCAGGGCCGGTGTGTCGGTCATACTCCCGGCCAGCAGACCACATACTTCGAAGAAACTTTTCTTTAAAACCATGGCTGTAAAAAGCCCGGTTAACAATATCGGAACGAAAGTAATGAGCGCTCCGTAACCTATCCATTTTAATCCGTCGCCGTTCAGCAGTGTTGGAATAAAGTTTTCTCCCGCTTTAAGTCCAATACTTGCCAGGAAAAGCACAATTCCCACTTCGCGTAGCATAAGGTTGGCACTTGGCGTGGTATACGATACAAGTGATAATTTATAACCGTATTTACTCAGCAGTATGGCTACAATTAAGGGTCCTCCGGCAAGTCCAAGTTTAAAGGTGGTCTGCATGCCGGGAATCGATATAGGAATATTACCAAGCAAAGCCCCGGCCAGAATCCCGATAAATATCGGGAACAGGTTGGGCTCATTCAGCCTTTTGAGTGAATTCCCTAACAATTGGGCAACATTTTCAATAGCAGTCTCTTCGCCCACAATTGTAATTTTATCACCCAACTGAAGTCTTAAGCCCGGGGTTGCCAGGAGTTCGATCCCCGATCGGTATACACGGGTAATATTTACGCTAAAACGCAAACGCAGTTTTAATGCCGCAAGCGATTTACCCGAAACCGACGCATGTGTTACGAGTATTTGTTTCGACATAAGTGTCCCGGGGTGTTTAGCCAGGTCGATGTCGCTTCTTTTGCCAAACTGCCTGATCAGATCATCCACATCTCCTTTCTGAACCACAAAATGCACTATATCGCCCAGGTGAAGTTGCGAAGCAGAGGTTACACCGCTCACTTCGCCCTTATGGTAAATGCGCGAAACAACTGTGTCGTGCTGTAAAAATTCCTTTAAATCCTCCACCCTGCGGCCTTCAATAGCCGGGTTGGTGATAATTATACTGATTCTAACAGGCAAGGCTTCAACAGGATGCTGAAGTTCATTGTATTCCTCAAGGTTCTTTGCAATATCGGTGCGTGTAATTCGCTTAATCAGGAGCATAGCCAGAATAATGCCCAAAACTCCGAAGGGATACGCAACAGCATATCCTAAGCTAATATCCGGAATAACGGAACCGGTCCTGTCTTTAAAAATTTCAATCACAGCCTGTTGTGCAGCCCCAAGGCCAGGTGTGCTGGTAACGGCTCCCGACATGATTCCAACCATTACCGGCATTGAAACCCCGGTGACAAAATGCAGTATTACAGTTGTTACGGCTCCCAGGACCACAATTCCCATGGCAAGAAGGTTTAATGCAATTCCCCCTTTGCGGAAGGATGCGAAAAATCCGGGGCCAACCTGCATGCCTATTGAGAAAACAAAGAGGATCAGGCCAAAGTCTCTGGCAATATCCAGCACCTTATGATTAATATCAAATCCGAAATGCCCGACTGCAATACCCGTGAATAAAACAAAAGTTATTCCCAGCGAAATATTCAGTACCCTGATTTTTCCAAGAATTACTCCGACAGCTATCACAAAACTATAGATTATAATAGTCTGGGCTACTGATTCGGCAGCAAGTAATTCATAAATCCAATTCATATTAGGATTCTTATTAAATGTAAACTTAAGCTATTTTCCAGTTAACTGGTAAAAACCACTGTCCGGCCTTTAGGCCGGTTAGCAGGAAAACCTCCCTGTCTGAATCTATTATGTCCCGGTAAGTATGCAGTAATCAGCCAGCATCCGACGAATTGTTTACCTCACAAAACCAGGGTTGAGCTTTTCACATTCCGCATAATCCGGATAGGATACCAGAAGTTTCCTCATCCATTCATAGCAAAGAGGAGCGTTGTTCAAAAAAACAACGCTCCTCTTTTGTAAAAGAATAATACTGTATGCCGGCTGAAACCCCGGGATAAAGATATATGCCCGGTATTTGATTTCAGGAAAGAGTTATCGTTTTGGGATTCGTCCTGTATAAGTAACGTTTCTTCGCCTCCACCGGATCAGCATCCAGGGCAATATAAATGGTTGTCTTGTGATCTATTTCAACTGCCTGTAATTTGCCTACATTTGGCGAGTCAAAATTTGCCTGCTTTTTTTCGCTCATAATCCTGTCGTTTCTGTAAAATGAAATTCACTGAAAATCAAAGGGTAAAGATAATACATTTATTCGATATTTGAATTTAAATATGCTCTTCCATACGGGATTCCCCGTGAAAAGAATGAGAAAATGCGTTTTCAAGGAAGTTCTGTCAGGCTTTCCTAAAAAGAAACGACCGGCCTGCTGAGCAGCGCCGGTCGTTTCTTTATCCTGAATTTCCACCAAACCTTGTTGATCGCTGATCCAGCTTTCCCTTTCTGCAGGGTTGAAGCGGATCTGCGACAGGGTTTCGCAATCTAGTGAGTTCGCCTGTAAATACTCAGGACCTGCCTTCAGGAAAGAACTTCCCTCTTAGGATTGGTCCTGTATAAGAAGCGTTTCTTTGCTTCCACAGGATCGGCATCCATGGCAATATAAATTGTTGTTTTGTGATCAATTACAACAGCCTGCAATTTGCCTGTATTGGGCGAATCGAAATGATTATGCTTCTTGTCGTTCATAGTCTTCGGTATTAGTAAGAATGAAATCCCGGTAAATCAATGGTTTTCAATATTTAAAGCCTGTATACAATACCAGCCAGGAGCCGGTAGTATAATTAAGCGTTAAAAACCTGATGTTATACTGTCCTTTTGATTCCCTGGTAAAAAAGTAAGTGACCGCCCGTTTTACACGGGGCGGCCGCTACTTTGCAATTATTGATTTGGGTTAAAACCTGTATCCAAGTGATAAACCAAAACCTGTGTTTTTTACTGACGATTTATCGTCGGTACGTATTTTGTATTCAGGATTAATTTTTATCATTCCCAGTTGCGTGTTAAACTGCGCAAAGATGCCGTTCGACAATTCGTAACCGGCAAAAACATTTCCTCCTATATCCAGTGACTTATAATAAGGCACTGTTAAATCCTCGTTACTTTCGACCACATTCTGAAACCTGACATCCTGATTCAGCGATACTTCGCCTCCTTTGGTTACTACTTTACCATTGAATCCATACGCAACATACGGTCCGAATCCAAGCATAAAATAACCGTTGCCAAGCATGGCCTTGTATACCAGGTTTAACGGCATCTCTATGTACGAAAGAGTGGTTGTCTTTGTATATGTTGTTCCCAAAAAGGTGTACTGGTTTTTTGCACCTTTTGTTGAGTAAATCAACCCGGGCTGAAAATAGAACTGCGGGGCTATCGGGATCTGGATATTGACTCCGGCGTGATAACCAAGGATCATATCATTTGTAAGTTTGTCGCCACTGGCATCCTTCCCGTTCAGATTCTGGAAATTTATTCCGCCAATAACGCCAAAAGATGTTTTTGCTTTTTCTGTATCCTGGGCTACTGCCATAAAAGCTGAAAGCATCAGGATCATTGATATCGAAATCAGTTTACTTTTCATAATTGTTAGTTTTAATGTTAAAGATTAATTTATTTCCCGGCTACTTTTTCGGCATCGGCTTTCATTTTTTCATTTGCTGTGATCAGGAACTCGACCCTGCGGTTCTGTGTCTGACCTTCAGCCGTATTATTGTTATACTTTGGAACGCTTTCGCCAAATCCGTTTATCGAAAGGCGATTGGTTTGAATGCCTTTCTGGCGCAAGTAATCAGATACTGATGCGGCCCGCCTTACTGAGAGCTTGCTGTTATAGGAATCACTTCCTTTACTATCGGTGTGCCCCTGAACCTCAATATTCGTTTCGGGGTATGTAACCAGCACTGTATACAGTTTGTTAAGGTTCAGTTTTGCATCCTCTGAAAGATTTGCTTTGTCGAATCCAAATAAAACATTACTGCTGAATTCAACAACAATGCCTTCGCCAACTCGTTCAACCTTTGCATCGGGAACGGTCTTTTTAATTTCCTCAGCCTGCTTATCCATCTGGTGGCCAATTACAGCACCGGTTGCACCACCGACAGTGGCTCCTATAATAGCACCAAGGGCTGTGTTGCCTGTCGCTTTTCCGATCACGGCACCCATTACACCACCGGCAGCTACGCCAACGGCACCGCCTTTCTGGGTTTTATTTAATGATGAGCAACCCGAAAACAGCAAGACTGTTAAGGCTACCATCATCATACTCATACCTGCTTTTTTCATTTCAATTACATTTAATTGTTAATACTATATTGATTGCTCCTGTGGGTTTATATGTAAACAGGCCTTTGTATAAAATAAAAGACAATGTATTTACTGTTTGCCGACAGGATGTTTGGTATAAATTACCTGAGTGCAAAGGTCCTGGGTTCTATACTCCCATGTATTACAGAACTTTGTGAATAACTTACATCATTCACACCTGGGGATTGAGTCCAATTATACCACTATGCCAGATTTGACAGTATATTTCAGGCAATTATGATTACAGTATAGAAATAAAGAATCGGATAATTTATTTGGGTAATATAAAAGAAGAATCCTGGAATTTAACGACTTTGATAAAACATCCGCTGGAAGACAATCCTATGTGAAAGGTCTGAATAATGTAACATTTTCACAGAATTGTATAATATTTTCCCGCTCAAACCTATTTAATTTCGTGTTTTTCAAATTACTGCAGAATATGAGCAAAATGGACAATGACGAAGGTGTTCCGGTAAGGAAGACAAATAACCCCAAAGTAAATGATCTCCCTGGTTATCCATCTTACGAGCCAGACGATGACATTTTTAATAAATACCAGGAGGAAAAGGATATTAATCCGGAAGATATTTCCAAAAACAAAGACAGAAACGAAAATACCGGAATCAAAGACGTCCAAGATCTTACCAAAGGAGCCTCCGAAAGCGATCTGGATATTCCCGGTTCCGAACTGGATGATGATATGGAAGAAATCGGAAGTGAGGATGAAGAGAATAACTATTACAGTTTGGGCGGCGACGACTATAACGACCTGGACGAAAACAGGGGTTGATGATACATACATATGAACCTGTTACCGGTTTCATCATACTGCAAGTAAAACACTATCACTATTTAAAATTTAAACTAAATGAAAACCACCAGAACGAAAAAAGCATCCTGTTTAGATAATAAACCCGGAAACGATTTATTGTTAAAAAAAAGCGAGGATGTATCTGGCATGCAGGAGTCTTTACTCAGTGAAAGCGGAATACAATCCGAAGCTCTGGTTGTTTATATCGCCCAAACTTTTACCGGTAACAATTCTTTAATGCAAATATCCTGAATATAAAGGAAAGTAATCGGATAAATCAAAAATAAGCCATACAATTCCTGGTAACTATTTGGCAATCTATTGCTTCTTATGTGTTTAGTTCAGGCGCGGCTATGGGCGTCTTCTTCCTCCCAATATTCAAATACGAGAATAATTATCCGGAAATAAAGGCCGGGGTGTGAATTGTGTAATTCTTTCCTTCTATTCTGTAACTTATTTTGCTGTTAAGCTGTTGACCTTTGCCCCATAATCTTAAAACAAGAACTTATGAAAAAAATAGTACTTATTTGTATATGTCTGGCGATTACTTTCGCCTCTTATGCGCAAACAATTGATAAGAAATGGAACATCGGACTCCATGGAGGAGCCACCCAATACAAAGGTGACCTGGGAAATGACTTTTACAAAACCGACATGGCATTCTACGGGATGGGAGGAATATCAGTTTCCCGGTACATTGCCAGCCATTTCGACCTCAACCTTTTTGCAACCAAAGGAACGGTAGGTTTTAACAGGGAATCGGGTAGCTTTAAAAGAAATGTTTCTACCGCTACCATAAATTTCAGGTTCAATATTCTGAATCCTGAATCTTTCGTTATACCCTATTTGTTTGTTGGAGGTGGAGTTGCACTTTTCGATAAAAACCTGGATGTAACTGAAAAGAAAGTCGATTACATTGCTCCGGACTTTGGAGGTGGTATAAATTTGAAATTGGGTAAATCAGTGATGTTTAACCTGCAGGAAACTTTCATGTATTCCAATGCTGACGACAGGGATGGAGTTGTAGGAAACGAAAACGACATGTATCTGTTTCATTCTGCAGGTCTTACCTTTAATTTTGGCAAGAAAAAAGATGCTGATAACGATGGGGTTTCCGATAATAAGGATAAATGCCCCGGCACACCGGCAGGCATTCCGGTTGATAAGGTTGGATGCCCGCTTGATAAAGATGGTGATGGCGTAGCCGACTACCTGGATGCCTGTCCCGATATCTCAGGTCTTAAAGCACTGAATGGCTGCCCCGACAGAGATGGTGATGGCATAGCCGATAAAGACGACAATTGCCCGGATGTTAAAGGATTGGCAAAATATACTGGTTGCCCTGATACAGATGGCGACGGCATTGCCGATAAAGACGACCGTTGCCCTGATGTTGCAGGACTTTTAGCTTTAAAGGGCTGCCCCGATTCTGACAAGGACGGAGTAGCGGATATTGATGATAAATGTGCCAATACAAAAGCCGGTTATAAGGTGGATGCAGCAGGTTGCCCGATTGATACCGATAAAGACGGCCTCGTTGACGAAGAAGATGCCTGCCCGGCCGTTGCAGGTGCCTTAGCTCTTAAAGGTTGCCCCGACAGGGATGGTGACGGAGTTGCCGATAGAGAAGACCGTTGTCCGGATGTGAAAGGCACGCTTCTGAATAAAGGTTGTCCTGAAATTGCTGTTGAAGATGTAAAAAAGATTACCACCATTGCAAGCAAAATATTCTTCGAAACCAACAGCGACAAACTCAAAGTTGCATCCTTATCGCAACTCGACGAACTTGCTGTGATTCTCAAAAAATATGAAGCAGCCAACCTGCTGATCGAAGGACATGCTGATAGCCAGGGTGCTGATGACTTTAACCTCAACTTGTCGCAAAAACGCACCGAGTCGGTTAAAGCTTACCTGATGGGAAAAGGCATTATGGAATCGCGACTGACAGCCGTTGGGTATGGTGAAACCAAACCTATTGCCGACAATAAGACCGCTGCCGGCCGTGCAAAAAACAGGAGAGTTGAACTAAAAACATCATACTAACCTTTAGATTTTAAAAGAATTAATTCCGGAAAGAGAGCTGTTGTGCACAACAGTTCTCTTTCCGTTTTATCCCTGAACTGAATATTTAAATGCATCATTCAGAACGGATAGGAATCATGTAACTTATTCAGGGAATTTTGTATCCCGCAACTGCATGTTTACTGTCAATTTTGAAGTGTGTGTTTATTGAATCCAATAAGCATGAAAAATTAATTATAATCAACTTTTAAAAGCAAGCAGAATGAATAATCTTTTCAGAGGACTTATCTCCGGCTACGGCGCAATGAAATTAGGTAGTGGCTGTATTGGCACTGTAATAGTTTTTGTTATCATCTGGCTTTTACTCGGGCAATGCAGCTAAGATAAAAGTACCGGAGATTGAATAATCCCGTCAGATCCAGCATCTGTGAATGGGCAGGCTGATGCCTGTTTACAGGTGATTACCATCGATGAACAGGAAAGGATAGCGTTTCCAAATGTGTGAATCATGTAAGCCTTTCGAAAAGTTATATAATAGCTGCAGCAATTTCAGGGTCTACCTTTGCTCTGTCGGGTTCTTTCAATTTTTTATTGAGCGATTCTGATAAAAAATGTCATTTAACAGCAACTGTTTTTTCTACGTTAATCATCAATGCCCCATGAAAAAGATAATTGGATTCCTTTGTATCGCAGCACTTCTAGCCGGATGTGCGATGAATATGGTTACCGGTCGTAAACAAATGAGCCTGGTTCAGGAATCGGAATTACAGTTGATGGCTGTAAGCCAGTACAAGACCTTTCTGGCTGAGAATAAGGTGCTGAATTCAGCATCCAGCAGCAAAGCCGCCATGGTCGACCGGGTTGGGGCGCGTATAGCCAATGCTATTAAAAAATATTACGACAACCATGGAAAAGCAGCCGTACTCGAAGGGTATAACTGGGAGTTTAACACTGTCGAAAGTGCTGAAGCAAATGCCTGGTGTATGCCCGGTGGCAAAGTGGTTGTTTATACCGGCATATTACCAATTACCCTCAACGAAGCAGGATTAGCTATTGTTATGGGGCATGAAATTGCGCATTCCATTGCCAAACATGGCAACGAACGAATGAGCCAGGCTATGGTTCAGCAAATGGGCGGAGTGGCTTTGCAGGTTGCTTTATCACAAAAACCCCAGCAAACACAGGATCTGTTCATGACCTCCTACGGTATTGGCAGCCAGGTTGGCGCCATTTTACCCTGGTCGCGGCAGCAGGAAACCGAAGCAGATAAGTACGGGTTAATATTTGCCGCCATGGCCGGTTACGATCCGCGCGAGGCGGTTGTTTTCTGGAAACGCATGGCAGCAGTGGGCGGATCAAAACCACCGGAATTTCTTAGTACTCACCCTGCCGATGAAACAAGGATTAAAAACCTGAATAAGTTTATGCCCGAAGCTATGACTTATTACACTTTGCACTAAATGGCAAATTGAATCGGTTCATCCCCAGGTATAAGAAATCTGATAAATTGAACTCTGCTCATTAATTAATCATTAAGACTCTATGAAATTAGAAGTTTCGATAAAAGAAATTCAGGATTATATAAATGATCAGTATCGCGTAGATATTGATTTAAAAGTCGTGAGTGAAAAAAAAATTGAGATAGATTATTTCGATTCGGTGCTGTTAATAATAGATGAGGTAAAAGAAAATGTGATTTTTCTTCATTACGAACTCAACGGTCTGGCAGTTATACTGGTTAAAGTGGCCAGGATATTTCTGAAAAGAAAACCAGCTGCTCTCCTTGTTGATTGGAATCCGAAGACAAAAGAAGTAATTCTTGATTTGACTATGTTTCCGAAGCTGACCGGAGTTTTACAGTTCATCACTGTTTCGGGAGTACAATTTTTAAACGACTCCATTCAGGTAGTATTTTTTGCACGAAACAAAATATAAAACAGCAGTAGTTGAAGAAAATACGATCATTATTAAAGAAAACATTAAAAGCTATTTTATGGGTGGCCCTGTTCGTTGTGCTTATTTTTATTGCAGTTGCTGTGCTCATCCAAATTCCGGCCATTCAGAATAAGATTGTTCACTATGCCACTTCGTTTGTCAGCAACAAAACCCACACCCGGGTCGAGATAAAAAACATCAGCATTTCATTTCCAAAATCAGTTGTTATTGAGGGTCTTTTCCTGGACGACCTGCGTAAAGACACTTTGTTGTATGCCGGCAGGATAAAAATAAATATTGCCCTTTATGCCTTAATTTCAAGCAAGATATCGATAAGTTCGGTCACCCTGGATGGCGTAAATCTGAATCTTTACAATACCGGCATTGATTCTGTTTTCAATTATAACTTTCTGCTGACTGCTTTCAGCGATACCTCCGCCAAGGCAAAATCCTCACCTCCGACCACTTCCAAATGGACAATCAGTGTAGGTGCTGTCAGCCTCAATAACATCAGGCTGCACTATAACGATGCATTTGCAGGTATGAATGTAAGCGCGAAACTCGTGAGCGCACAATTAAAAATGGATCAACTTGATCTTGCAAAATCACTTTATGATGTAGATGAGTTGCTGGTCGAAAAGCTGGATGCAAATGTCCGGATCACTAAAACATCGACTGCCGCAGTAAATAATCCGGACGCCATTTTACCCAGAATATCTGCAAATATAATCCGTATCAATCATTCAACTGTATCTTACACGGATTCAATTGCCCGGCAATCGGTAATGGCCGTAATTAACCGTTTTGAGTTAAACAAAGGATCTGTCGATCTGCAAAACGAATTGGTAACATTCGGTAAATTATCCCTGTCGAAAAGTGAAATTCAGTATAATACCATTGATACAACCTACTATTCCGACTCAACCATTGCGATAGCTGTTGCAACCTCATCAGGCAACTGGAAAGTTAAAGCGAAAAGCATATACCTGGATGATAACACTCTTTCATACCAGGTTAACAACAAACCGGAAACAAAACATGTTTTCGATGTTTACCACCTGGTTTACAAACATTTAACGCTTGATGCTGCTGATTTTTCATACTCATCGGACACAACCCGGATTTCGATTAAGAAATTCAGTGCAACCGATCAGAATAATTTCTCAATAACAGGGTTTGAAACTTATTTCAGCATGGACCGGCATTCTATTACCGCTAAAAACCTGAAAGCAGCAACCTCCCATTCGTCAATTATAGCTGATCTGAAAATCAATTATTCCTCTTTAGAATCCTTAAAAGATTCAATTCCCTACCTGGTCCTGGATTTAAACCTGGCTGAAGTGAGCATACAAAATGCTGATGTTCTTTATTTCAGTCCCCAACTTGGCAAGCAGGAGTTCTTTAAAAACAGTACGAATAAAACATTCATTTCCGGCATTGTACAAGGGCCCGTGAACAACCTGGCAGGCAAAAATATTAGTATAAAAACCGGTATTGGCACGATCTTAAAAACCGATTTCCGGATAAGCGGGTTACCTGATGCGGAAACCGCGTATTATGCTTTCCCGAACCTTAAACTGGTTACAGGCAAAACGGATATTGCAATGATGGCCGGCCCTTCGGCAATACCCAAAAGCATTGCACTTCCGGCCAGCATTGTTTTACAGGTTGCTTTCAAAGGGAAGCTGAAATCGTTTGAAGCAACTTTAGGTCTGGGAAGCAGCTTTGGATCGGCCAATGCTTTTGTAACTATTGACAAGAATGAAAATTTCAGGAGTAACCTCAGCCTTACCGGTTTCGACCTGGGCCAGCTGCTTAAAGATACCGCGGTGTTTGGACCCGTATCGCTGACTGCCTCAACTACCGGGCATAGTCTTGATACAAAAACGATCCAGGCAAAAATCAATGCTGAAGTATCGCAGGTTTACCTGAATAGGTATACGTATCACAACCTGACCGTCGACGGCAATATCCGCGGACAGCAATTCGAGGGAAAAATAAATCTGAATGACAAAAATGCAGAATTTGCATTTGACGGACTTGTTAACTTGAATCCGGGCCAGGAGAAATATGCTTTCAGGCTCGATGTGCAGGGCGCCAACCTGCAGAAACTCTATTTTTCAAAAGAAGATATTCGTATAGGTCTTGCTGCATCGGTCGATTTAAAAGGCAGTTCGGTAAATAATGTGAATGGCAGGGCTGCCATATCCAGCATGGTTATAGTGAAGGGCGACAAAGTGTACAAGCTCGATTCCGTATTGATTGCCTCGGTTAACGAAACAAAAAAGAGTGAATTAAATATCAGCAGCGCCCTCATTGGGGTAAAATATTCCGGAACCATTTCGCCTTTCAGACTCCCGGTGGAACTTAACCGCTTCGTCAATAATTATTTTCGGTTTACCGACAGTATTCCACTGCAAAAGCAGGGAGAACAATCCGATTTTACTTTCGAAATACAGCTTCATAACCATCCTGTCCTGTCGCAGGTTCTGCTGCCGCAGCTCAAAGAGTTCGAACCGGGCATTATCAGGGGAAGTTTCGACAGTGAGAAAAACAGCCTGACGTTAAATGCCACGATGAAAAAAATTGTTTACGGAACTACCGAAGTAAATGATTTGGTGCTCGATGTAAACTCAGATCCCGGCGCTGTAAACTACAAACTCTCATCAACGAGTGTTTCCAACTCACAAATAAAATTTGACAACTTCCTGCTTGAAGGGAAACTTGCCGAAAATACCCTGTTTGCCAACCTGTCATCCATTGGCGATAACCTGGACAAAAAGCTGGTGATCCGTTCGCAGGTTACCCGAAATAAATCCAATTACAGGTTAACTCTCGATCCTAAAGATTTCTTCCTGATGAATAAGAGTTGGGATATAGCGGCCGACAACTATATTGAGTTTGGCAAAGACGGGTTTTTGATTCATAAATTTTATATCAGCAGCGCTGAAAGCCGGATCAATGTTGCTTCGGTTCACGATCGGTTCAACGACGATTTGAATATTGAGGTTAAGAACTTCAAACTCGACGACCTCTCGCGGATTATCGAAAAGGATACCAGCCTTATAAAAGGTTTGGTAAATGGAAATGTATTATTAAAAAGGGTTAATAATACATACGGCATTATTGCTGATGCCCGCATAAGCAGCCTGTTTGTGCGTGAGGTTCCCATTGGAGATTTAACGGTGAAAGCTGACAACCCTACCGCTGGACGCTTTGATATTGATGTGAATTTATCGGGTACCGATAACAACTTTACGGTAAAGGGATATTTTATCCCCAATGGGGGTGATAATTCGCTCAACATTGTAGCCGCCATTCAATCGCTTTCGATGAAAACCGTCCAGGCTTTTTCGATGGGGCAGATAACAGAAGCCGCGGGAACACTTCAGGGAAATTTACACATCAGGGGTGCGGCCACAACACCCGAAATTACGGGCGAGCTGGTTTTTAACGATGCTTTTATAACCCCGGCCATACTGAATAACAGGCTGGAATTAAAACATGAGACCGTTCAACTGAAAGTGGATGGAATTTATTTTAATTCATTTACCCTCATCGATTCAAAAAACAATACAGCTACGATTGATGGTTCAGTTAAAATGAAACAGTTTAAGGATTTTGTCTTCGACATGCAGGTAAATACGAAGGATTTTCAGCTGTTCAACACAACGGCCAAAGACAATAAGGAATTCTTCGGCCGCATGGTAATCGACAGCCGTATTGACATAAAAGGCCCTATGACACTGCCTGTAATTGTTGCCAAAATAAAGATGAAAAAAGGTTCAAATTTTACATTTGCTGTTCAGGAAGACAAACTTACTACCGATAGAGGTGAAGGCGTTGTTGAATTTGAAGATTCATTGCGGATGAATTCGATTTTATATAATTCCGGGACTAAAGCCGTAGCAAAATCCGGTTTCACCGGGTTTGATCTTTCTTCAGTTATTGAAATAGATAAAGAGGCAACCTTGCGATTACTTATGGATCCCGCTTCGACCGATTCGCTCGTGGTACGCGGCGAAGCCGCTTTAAGTTTTACAATGGACCGAAGCGGCAAGATGAGCCTCACCGGGGCTTACAACCTGAGTGACGGTAGTTACCTGGTTTCGCTCCAATCGGTAATAAAAAAGAAATTTGATATTATTCCCGGAAGCACAATTATCTGGAACGGCGATCCCCTGGATGCTGAAATATCGATTAATGCAACTTATTCAGTTCGCGCTTCACCTATCGACCTGGTGGCTGACCAGATGTCGGGTTTAAGCGAAGTGGATAAAAGAGGATATAAACAGAAGTATCCGTTCCTGGTGCTGCTGAAACTGCGGGGCGAAATTCTGCATCCCGAAATAAGTTTTGCTATACAGTTGCCCCCCCAGGATAAAGGAATCTTAGGCGGGGCAGTCGATGCCAAACTGAATATGCTTAATGAAGATCCTTCGGCATTAAACAAACAGGTATTTGCCCTTTTGGTGCTGGGCCGGTTTATACAGGAGAATCCTTTACTTACGGATGCAAATAGCGGGGCATCAACTGTTGTTCGGGCCACTGTCGGCAAGTTTTTATCCACCCAATTAAACCAGTTGAGTTCAAAGGTTGTACCTGGCGTGGAATTAAATTTTGACATTCAGTCGTACGACGATTATACAACAGGACAAGCGGCAGGAAGAACCCAGGTAGAAGTTGGGCTTAAAAAGCAACTTTTCAGCGAACGCTTATCCGTTCAGGTAGGAGGTACAGTAGATGTTGAAGGAAAAATGGCTCAGCAAAATTCGGCGAGCGATATTTTCAGCGACGTCATTATTGAGTATAAATTAGTTGAAGATGGCCGTTACCGGGTGAAAGGGTTCAGGCAAAGTCTGTATGAGGGGGCTATTGAAGGCCAGATAGTTGAAACCGGATTCGGCATTTCGTACGTGCGCGATTTCAATAAATGGAAAGACTTATTCAGGGCACCCAGGAAAGTAAAAGTGATTGACCCGGAAAAACAAAAGTAATGACACACCTCATAAGAAATAGTTTTGCTGTGCTTACCTGCTGCCTGCTTATTGCCGGGTGCAGCGGCACAAAGCATTTGCCGAAAGGCGAAAAACTTTATACCGGGGCAGAGATAAAATTAGAATCAGGCGAAAAACTAAGTACAAGGCAAAAACGTGATGCAAAGGCTGCTGCTGAAAATGCCCTGCGCCCTCTCCCCAACAAGAAAATACTCGGCTTTCGCCCGAAATTATGGCTGTATATGACAGCCGGCGAAAATCCCGGTGGAAAGTTTAAAAAATGGATTAAAAAACGCGGCGAGGCTCCCGTTCTGATGAGCACAATCACACCTGTGGTAACAGCTTCCATTATTGATGCCCGACTTTTCAATACCGGCATTTTCAATAGTGCTACGGGATATAAAATCATCGAAAAACAAAACACTGCTAAAATTATTTACACCAGTTATATTCATACGCCGTATTCCGTTCATGAACTTAATTATTCGGTTTCAAACGATAGTATAAGCCGGATTATCATTGCCGAAAAAGAGAAATCACTGATTAAACCTGGTGAGGAGTATAGTCTTATAAAACTCAAAAACGAAAGGTTACGGATTGATGCTCTGCTTAAGGACAAAGGGTATTTCTATTTCAGTCCCGACTACCTGCTTTTTAAAGCCGATACTTCCAGTTTAAATCACAATATATCCTTCAGGCTTACTTTAAAAGACAGTATTACGGAAAAAGCCACTACTGTATACTACATCCGTAATGTGTATATCGATCAGGATTATTCGCTCGACGGGACCTCCGACACACCCAAGGACACTCTTATTTACCAGGGTATTTTCTTCCTGGGCAAAGACCTGGAAATGAAGATCAGGCCAAAGGTAATTTCACGCTCCGTATACCTGGTAAAAAATGAAATCTATTCACGAAAAAACCACAATATCACGCTTAACCGCCTGATGTCAATGGGTAATTTCAAATTCGTAAGTATAAATTTCTCCGAGAGTGATACATCGGCATCAGGATACCTTGACGTAAGCATTTTAATGACTCCCATGCCCGAACATACGTTCAGGGCCGAAATGGAACTTGTTTCAAAATCAAATAATTATACAGGGCCACGCCTGAATACAAGTTTTGTAAACAGGAATACATTCAGAGGTGCCGAGATGTTAAATCTGAGCCTGGCAGCATCGTTCGAGGCCCAGTTCAGCAGAACAACCCAAAATTTATATTCCTTTTCCCTAAACCCTCAGGTTGAATTGTATTTCCCACGCTTTATAGTACCATTCAGGATAAAAACAAACAGTTTGTATATTCCCAAAACGCGTTTTTCGCTTTCGGTAACTTATTCGAAAAGAGTGGATTATTTCGATATGCGCACGTTCCTGTTTAATTATGGGTACCGGTGGAAACAGGATATCAGGCAAGATCATGAACTGACGCCGGTTAATATCAGTTATACTAAGCTCACCAATAAAACAGCTGCATTTGAAGAATTACTGGCCACGAACCCTTTTCTGAAGAAAAGTTATGAAGAGCAATTCATCGCCGGCGGAACCTACATATATACCTTTAACGAACAGGTACTGGCACTGAAAAAAATCCAATACTTTTTCCAGCTGACTGCTGAGACAGCGGGGAACGTTTTTTCGCTGGCAAAAATTGTCGGTGGGGAAAAGATATCAGCTGAAAATCCATCAAGCATGGTCGGATCAATATATTCGCAATATGCCCGGGCAAGTATCGATGGGCGTGCGTATTACAATTTTGCCGACAGGAACAAACTGGCACTGAGAGTTTTTGCCGGAATGGCAAAGCCTTATGGAAACTCTTCGGTACTGCCCTATACGAGGCAATTTTTCAGCGGGGGACCCAGCAGTATCCGCGCATTCAGAATCAATTCTGTCGGTCCGGGCACCTACAACCAAAACAACGACAGTATAGGGTTTCTGCAACTGGGTGGTGATATTAAACTGGAAATGAATGCAGAGTACCGCTTCGGTATTTACAGCTTTTTTAAAGGCGCTGTGTTTGCCGATGCCGGAAATGTGTGGCTGCTTAAATCAAATCCTTCAACTTTAGGGGGGCCGTTCTCCTTTTCAGGCTTCAGCAGTGAAATAGCCGTGGGAGCCGGCGTGGGGTTAAGAGTTGATGTTTCCTTTTTCATCCTGCGGTTCGATCTGGCAACACCACTCCGCAAGCCCTGGCTTGAAAAAACCAACCGCTGGGTGATTAACGAGATAAACCTTGGGAGTTCAAACTGGAGACGAGAGAACCTGATTCTGAATGTTGCCATAGGGTATCCTTTCTGAGAACGGGGAATGCTTTCCCCAAAAGTTATACGTTTTAAATACGGCACGTCCTTCCTGCCTTTAGCGGGATTAAAGGCAATAACTCATTTTAAATATGTGAATTATGTAAGATTTTTCAGTTATTGTGTATATCGCTTTCGGATACAGATTCGTAACTTCGCATTGTCAATTTCATTATTGTACATGGTTAATTATTCAAAACA
Source organism: Bacteroidales bacterium (assembly GCA_963677975.1). Classification (GTDB taxonomy): domain Bacteria; phylum Bacteroidota; class Bacteroidia; order Bacteroidales; family UBA4417; genus UBA4417. Next base: position 357,562 of record OY782677.1, read on the forward strand.
AAAGTATAAGGACTTAAACAAATTAATCCCAATAGGTTCCTTACGCTTTACGCCTTTGTATCCTGGCTTTTTTTACGCCAGTTGCTTCTATGAAATTTCTGAAAAGGATTCTTATAGCTGTTTGTTTAAAGTCTTTATTCCTGACGTCTCAAAAATCAGTTCAATATGAGAAAGTTTTCATTCCTCCTGTTAAGTATTACAATTCTGTTCCTGATTACAGTCGAATCCTGTAAACAAAAAGGCAATATGCCGGGAAATACTTCCACTAAAAATAAGGGTAGCAGCATTCCGTTCGACAGCAAATTAATTGATCCGTTTATTGAATCCTATCCGGATTTAAAGAAATATGAAAGCGATTTAATTGCCTTCTATCGCAAATCTGATTCCAAATATTTCTGGTTTGATGAAAAAGGGGTAGTTGAATCAGCCACCTCGCTTTACAATAAATTTAAACATCTGCAAGATGATGGAATTTCGGCCCAATTCCCTTATGCAGAAAAAATAGACGGAATTTTTGCTGATAAAACCCCAAATACCCCGGATGATACTGATGCCGAATTAATGCTTAGCTGCTTATACCTTTTTTTTGCCGATAATGTATATAAAGGCATCGACAGCGACTCTATAGTGGCCATGGGATGGTTACTCCCACGAAAAGAAATTTCTTATCCCGGTTTGCTGACTTCAATGCTGGCAGATCCCAAATTACTGAATAAAGACAGTTTGGTTTTATTCGGCCAATATTACAGTTTACGTGATGCTTTGATGCGATACCGTTCAATTGAAAAGAATGGTGGCTGGAAAGTGATTGAGCTGGACCCTGATCTAAAAGCCTATAAACCTAACGATACAGCGAAAGCGATCCGGCAAATCAGGGATCGGTTATTCGTTACCGGCGAAATCAAACAAAATAATGAGAGCAACAGGTACGACCCCGAATTGGTGGCTGCTGTAAAAACATACAAATTGCACAATGGCTATACACCCGACTCGTTGGTTAAGCCGGAACATATTAAGACAATGAATGTACCTGTTAGCGAGCGTATAAGAACAATTACAGTTAATATGGAGCGTTGCCGCTGGCTTATGCCCGGAATTTTTGATGAAAAGGAATTCATTTATGTAAATATCCCTTCGTACAAAATGAAATTTAGCCGTGAAGGGAATATCGTATTCGATTCTCCTGTTGTTGTCGGTGCAACCAAGACTAAAACCGAGATTTTTAATGGGACAATGACCTATCTGATATTCAGCCCCTATTGGAATTTGCCAAAAAGCATTTACGATAAAGAAATCAAACCGGGAATAGCCAAAGACACTAACTACCTGGCAAAGCACAATATGGAATGGAACAGTGGCCAGGTTCGCCAAAAACCGGGGAAAAAAAATTCGTTGGGATTAGTTAAGTTTATGTTCCCTAATGAGCATGATATATACTTTCACGATACCCCTTCAAAAAGCTACTTCAAGAGAGAAAACCGTGCACTCAGCCATGGCTGTGTCCGTGTCGGGAAGCCGCGGGAATTAGCATTAACGATTCTTAAAGACAATAAAACCTGGACTCCCCAAAAGATTGACTCGGCAATGAATGGGGGCAAAGAAACCATTTGCTCGCTCAAGCATAAAATACCTGTGTATATACTGTATTTTACTTCCTGGGTTGATGAAGCGGGAGAAATAAACTTCTATAAAGATGTTTATGATATGGATGAAAGACTGGCCAAATTGCTGATATACAAAGATTAAATCCGGATTAAGCGCAGAAAGTGCCCATTAATAGGCTTGCCATTGTACTGGTCGGAAGTCCGAAGCCGGAAGTCGGAAGAGGTACGAACTTTTTTTGCAATTGGATGATAATCTGGGGAATAAGGGTTTCAATATTCTTATGTGCTCAACTTCAAAATATGTTTGAATCAGCCTCTGACTTCTGGTTTCGGCCCTTCAACTTCCAGTTTCCAACTTCCAGCTTCCGACATCCCACATCCGACATCTAATATCACACACCCCACAATTAATCAATCACATCAATGCACTTGTAAAAACGGCGGGTGTACATTTCGGAATCCAGTTCGCTTATAGTTACCGCATGAGCCCTACCTGATGATGCATGGATGAATTTTGATTTCATCCCGTTCGCTTCGCATATTATGCCAACATGTCCTATATGATTACTGTCGCGGTAACCATAAAAAACCAAAACATCACCCACTCTGAATTCTACAGGTTTCAGGGCTCTTCCCAAAAATTGATATTCTCTTGAACCCCTCGGCAGATCAACATTATAATTTTTAAAAACAAAATGCACAAATCCGGAACAGTCGAAACCATTCACCGGGTCAGCGCTTGCATACCTGTAAACTGTTCCCAGGTATTTTTTGGCAAATTCAATTACTCCTGTCCTGTCAATTTCACTGGGACGATTAACCGGTATTACAGCCTCCGCTTGCGACGCTTTGCTATTCGATTGCAGCGATAAGGCAACCATGAAAAGAACAAGTATAAGTGAAAGCTTTTTAAGCATTTTATAAAATTAAATTTCTGATAAGTGAGCTTGTTTAAAATAAGCCTGCTCTCGTTTCAGGTTATGAAAGCAGAATCTTTAAACCTATAGAATGTATTCCGATAGATCGGGAATAAAGTTAAGACTTATTCCAGTCGTTAACAAGGCAAAGGTAGGCAATATGACCGTTGATTTCCTTTACCCGGAGTTGGCATGTTCTGCCTGATTGTTTCCCCTGATGCAATACACATCCATATAAATTTGGCTACCAGTCGCTTACACGGATTATACAAATAGTACGCCGGATTTATTTTCGGTCAAATGAGGAAACTTTAACAGTTGAAATTCAATAAACCTGGCTTTTAGAGGTTTTAACACCAAACCATGCAGGATGAAAAAATATTTTATCTATATCATATTCTTTATGTTTCCGATAATCAATAAGGCTGATTCCGATACACCAAACCCGGTTGGAAGCGAAAAAAGCGATCTTTACACTGTTTTGCATCTCGGCGATTACGGTTTATCAAAGGAAGTCTTCCTACTTGCGTTAAAAGGCTACACGAAACTTGAAACCACCGGCAAACTTGCGAATCCTTCCCTGTTAACCATAGTCGACTTCTCGCAATCGAGTAAAAACAAGCGGATGTATGTGATTGATTTAATGAACAATAAAATTTTGTTCAATACGCTTGTAGCGCATGGCAGGAACACAGGTGAAGAATTTGCACAACATTTCTCCAACGATTTGGGCTCCTTAAAAAGCAGCCTTGGATTTTATATAACCAAGGATGAAGCAATAGGGGCAAAAGTCGGGTTATCCCTGATCATCCGTGGTGTTGAGAAAGGATTTAACGACAATGCTGAGAGCCGCCAGATTATCATGCACGGGGCTACATACGCTACCGAAGAATTTATAACAAAGACCGGCCGGCTCGGCAGGAGCTATGGTTGCCCCGCCCTGCCCCCCGATCTGATCAGGCCGGTGATCGAAACCATCGAAAAAGGCAGTTGCCTGTTTATCTATAACCCCGATATGGTTTACCTCCGTAATTCCAGACTTCTCAACTAACTACAGCCAAAATACCGCGAGAATTTTTATAGGTAGCCCGGATCCCAGGGTGGTTACCTGGCAGAGAGGCAGCACAAAAAACAGGTATAAAAATTTATTCGTTTTCCTCAAAAGCAAAGACTGTCTCAATTTCGGGATAGTCTTTGTTTTTTACTACTGGCTTCGCAATGATGTGTGAATCATGTAACTCTTTCGGGGAACTGTGTAATGCTCCGGGTTTTTTGTCAGTCTACTTTTGTGGTATGATTTATTTATCCCGGATTGAAGCCGGTATTTCTCATGTTTATTGTATAATGCCCTAATAATAAAGATGTTAACTCAACATATTATGAAAGTAAGCATAAAATTCTTAGTAATATTGCTGGCAGTAATGCTGTCATCAGCAATAAAGCCAAAACAGGCATCAGCACAGCAATTCGATGTCAGTTACCAGGTTTTCTACGACCAGCTAAGCCCTTATGGCCAATGGGTGGATAATCCAAGTTACGGATATGTTTGGTTACCGGATGCAGGGCGCGACTTTGTTCCCTATTCAACACAGGGTCACTGGATAATGACCGATTATGGCTGGACCTGGGTGTCGGATTATGTATGGGGATGGGCGCCTTTCCATTATGGCCGCTGGGATTATAATGATTATTACGGATGGTACTGGGTACCTGATACCGAGTGGGGACCTTCGTGGGTCATCTGGCGCAGAGCCGAAGGCTATTACGGATGGGCACCTATGCAGCCAGGCATTAGCATAAATATGTATTTCGGAAGGGATTATAACATGCAGAGCGAATACTGGATGTTTGTCCGCGACAGGGATTTTCAACGAACCAATCTCAACCGGTATTATGCCGACAGAAGAGTAAGCCAGACTATAATTGTCAACTCCACTGTAATAAATACCACCTATGTTGACAATAGCCGTCATACCACCTATGTATCGGGTCCAAACAGGGCCGATGTACAGAGAACATCAGGACAAAACGTTAACAGGGTTGCGGTTCAGGAATATAACAAGCCCGGTCAAAAGCTGAATAAAGGAAGCTTGCAGATATACCGGCCACAGGTCGAAAAATCGAATAATAACGGTCGCAAACCGGCTCCGGCCAGGATAACCGACAAGCAAAACATAAAACAACCTTCAGGAAGAAATGCAAATACCCAACCGGGCAATTTAGCCCCGGCTAATAATGGTAAGCAAAGGCAGGATCAGCAACAGAAACAGCAGATTCAGCAACAACAGGACCGACAAAAGCAACAGCAGCAAAAAAATCAACAGCCGCAACAAAAGCAACAAGTGGACCAACAGAAACAAAAGCAACAGAAACAACAATTCGACCAGCAGAAGCAACAACAGCAGGACCAACAGCAACTGAAGCAAAATCAGCAGCAACAAAGGCAGCAGCAGGATAAACAGAAGGTGCAGCAACAGCAGCAACTGAACCAACAACAGGACCAGCAGAAGCAGCAACAGCAGCAGAGACAACAACAGGATCAGCAGAAACAACAACAGCAGAAACAACAGGTTGATCAGCAAAAGCAGCAACAGCAATGGCAGCAGGCTGATCAGCAAAAGCAGCAGCAACAGCAAATGAAGCAACAGCAGGATCAGCAGAAACAACAGCAAAATCAGCAAAACCAACAGCAGCAACAGCAGCAACAACGGCAACAGCAACAACAGCAGCCAAATACCGTAAAACCACATAATAACAATTCCAATGCGCAGCCTGCACAACCCCGCAATTCAACTGAGCCGTCGAAGAATAAACAGAAAAAACAAACCAACGAAAATAAGCGTGCTGAGCCGCCAAAGGAATCAACTTTTGGAGAGTAAATAAAAAGGCTGAATACCCTTCATGATCTGAAACATAAAGACTGAAAGGTTTGTAATACTACCTAGCAAAAAGGAAATGAAAACATATAAAATCAAAAAAGTGCTTATTGCACTGGATTACAATCATACTGCAAAAAAAGTAGCTGAAACCGGTTATGCAATGGCAAAAGCCCTGGGAGCAGAAATCACCCTGCTTCATGTAATATCCGATCCTGTATATTATGCATCAACCGAATATTCGCCTATAATGGGGCTCACTGATTCTCTTGGTGTCGATCCGTTAAAATTCGATGGGGATGATCGCCTTCGGAAGATGTCACAATTCTTTCTTGAAGATACAAAACACTATCTCGGCGACGAAACCATTAAAACCATGATCGAGGAAGGTGATTTTGCCGGTTCAATTTTAACGGCAGCAAGCAGTACCCAGGCAGATGTAATTGTTATGGGGTCGCACAGCAGGAAATGGCTCGAAAACATAGTTATGGGCAGTGTCACCCAGGAAGTATTGCAACACTCGGCGATTCCGCTTTTTATCGTGCAAACCAAAAAGCGCGGTTAACCTGGACCTTCCCGAATCCCCTATTGGACAATCGCTGAAATGTTAGCAGGCGAAGCGGGGAAAGAGGGTACTGACTGGCAATAGCTCATGGCAAAAATCCGATTCTGTCTGCCATATATAGTTCTCATCCAGACTGTTTAGGTTCGCACCGAAACACGATGCGTTAAAAACATACAGGTCCGGAATGTGTGAATGATATAACTCTTAAACTCAATTGTGTAACACATCGTGGCCTCATATAACCCAACTTTGTATCCTTGTGATAATCCTTTCGCAACTCAATAAAAAATATCATGAAAAATAAAGAAGTACCGGAAACAATTGATCAGAGAAATACACCGGAACAAATCCCGGTTCGAACTGAAATTAGTATTGTTTCAAAAGCCGGCAGGAACATGCGTAAGATTTTTTATATAACCAGCCTGGCCGGAATAGCAATTTGCTTTGGTTCATGCACATCTACAGGCTATGTGGCATCGGAACCTTCATATGTAGAATACAGCAGGCCGCCACAACCCAGCCCCGTGCATGTTTGGGTCGGCAACGGATGGGTTTACAGCCAGCAAAATCAAGTGTATGTTCAAAAGAATGGTTATTGGGCTAAACCCAGCCACAACCGCACTTATGTCTCCGGATACTGGCAGTCAAGCCCGCGGGGACAACATTGGGTGCCTGGCCATTACCAGAGGAACCATCGTTAATCCGCCAAATCAGGTGTTTGGCCTGAAAAGCCAAAACATTCTGATAACAAGTAAATACAATCTGTCCATTCAATGATTCAAAAGATAAACTAGCCGATAATATCCCCAACCGGATGAAATCCTGTGAGGGATATTATCAATTGGCTAAATCCGACATAGTTTCCGAATTCAGCCCCTTTATCCCAATCCCGTCACACCTATGATTTTCGTTGATTATTATAAAATTCTGGGTATTGAAAAAACAGCTACTCCAAAGGACATTAAGAGTGCCTACCGGAAATTAGCCCGGAAATATCATCCCGATTTAAATCCCGACAATGCGGATGCAAAACGTAATTTTCAACAGATTAACGAAGCAAATGAGGTTCTGAGCGATCCTGAAAAAAGGAAGAAATTTGACCAGTATGGCGAAAACTGGCAGCACGCTGATGAATTTGAAAAGCAACAGCAATCCCAGCGGCAGTCAACAGGCAGAGGTGGACAACGATTTTCAGGCGATCGGTCCGAAGGCGATTTTTCCGATTTCTTCGAAAACCTGTTTGGCGGATCGGCAGGGGCAGGCAGGAGCCGGCAGGCAAAATACCGGGGCGAAGATTTTAAAACCGAATTGCAACTCGATCTAATTGACGCATATAAAACCCGGAAACAAACGCTGACTGTAAACGGCAACAAAATAAGGATTACTATCCCTGCCGGGATCGAAAACGGCCAAACGATAAAAATCCAGGGACATGGCGGGGCGGGAACAAACGGCGGACCTAGCGGAGATCTATATATTACCTTTTCAATAGCCAATCATACCACAATGAAAAGGCTCGGTGATAACCTATACACAACCGCCGACCTGGACTTGTTCACAGCAGTGCTGGGAGGAGAAATTACCATAAAAACCCTCGATGGCCAGGTGAAACTCAAGGTAGCTCCCGAAACGCAGAATGGCAGTAAAATAAAACTCAAAGGAAAAGGATTCCCGGTTTATAAGGACGATGGGCATTTCGGTGACCTGTTCGTTACCTGGAACATTAAAATTCCGTCAAATCTCAACGACAAACAAAAAGAATTGTTTGCCGAATTGTCCAGATCCTGATTATACGAATAAAGTCATGAAAACAGAGCATTTGATATCCGTTGATGAATTCTGTACCCATCACAACATTGAGACTTCTTTTATCCGCTCATTGCAGCAAACCGGTCTTGTAGAAATTATTACCCTTGAAGAATCGGGTTTTATTTATACAAACCAATTGCCTGAGGTTGAGAAATATATCCGATTCTATTACGATCTTGATATAAATCTTGAAGGAATAGAAACCATAACCCATATGCTGCAGCGAATAAACCTTATGCACGACGAAATTGTATTGCTGCACAACAAACTTCTGCTTTACGAAGCTGATTTGTAAAAACCCCAAATTCCATTATTAATTCAAACCTTTAAAACTAATCAGAAATGAAAACAGAAAGCCATTTAGGCGTATATATGGATCATTCCAATGCACTTATGCTGGAAGTGAAAGGTGACACAGTACTTCAATCAAAGGTGACGTCCGAGTTTACCCATGAAGACAGAGAATTCGCATTAAACAAGAGTGAAATTCTTATGAATAATAAAAAACAGCACGAACAATCGCACTATTACAAACAGATTAGCGAAATGATCCGGAATTTCGACGATGTGCTTCTGTTCGGCCCCACCGAAGCCAAAAATGAATTATTCAATTTGCTGAAAAAAAACCATTTGTTTAATGAAATAAAAATTGAGGTCAAAGCGACTGACAAAATGGATGAAGATCAGATGAATGATTTTGTGCTGGGGTTCTTCAAATAAGTCGCGATTGCTTAACCGGTCCCACATTAATACCCATTGCTAACCATCCTGTATGGAAAACATCTGGAGCTATTCGCTGACGGTTTTTATGGCCTTTTTTGCGATTATGAACCCAATTGTCAATATCCCGATTTTTATTAAGTTAACCGAAGGAACTGACGATAAGAAAAAGAAAGAAATTGCCAAAACATCAACATTGGTTGCCTTTGTAATTGTACTGGCTTTTATACTGGTTGGCAAATACATTTTTGAAATATTCGGCTTAACAATCCCTGCATTTAAGGTTTTCGGGGGTATCCTTATTTTCTTTATCGGGTTCGAAATGCTACAATCTAAAAAACCGAGCATTCATCATAATGAGAAACCCCTTTTTGACGATGCCGTTGCAATTTCACCTATAGCAATACCGGTTCTGGCTGGCCCCGGAACCATTGTTACGGCCATGAATTTTGTGGTACATGCCAATTTCTTTCACATAATTATAACCATCCTTCTCTTTGCGCTTATCATCCTGCTCACCTACCTGGCTTTTATATACAGCCGCTATTTTATAAGGGTTGTCGGGGAGAAGAACTTCGTTATCATAGGCAAAATAATGGGGCTAATCCTTGGAGTGCTGGGGGCAAATATGCTTATCGAAGGGATCAAACTGGCGTTTAATATATAACAGACTGTTTATATTTCATGGCTTTTTGAACATTTGAAAATCGATTTTGAATAATGACTTCAGTTTTTCAAAATTTCCGGAACCTTGCCTTAAAGTCACTTGCAAATCAACCTGTTTACTAATGTGTGAATGTTGCAACTCTTTTCCCGAATGGTGTAAATCATTAGAAAATGAAAGCAATCACCTTTGCCGGATAATTAATTTATTCATTTAATCTTAAAAACATGAACTTAATTCAAATTAAAAACAGAAAAACAGCCCTTGTTCAAAAGGTGATTTATGCTGTATTATTCAGTATGCTGGTTATTTTTACTCCTTCATGCAAAAAAGATACCGCTGACAAATCGCACCTGTCGGTACGTATGACGGATGCCCCGGCATCGTATAATGCTGTGCTGATCGACATACAAGGTGTTGAGGTAACCGGTAACGGAGGAACCACAGTTTTATTGAATACAAATGCCGGAATTTATAACCTCCTCGATTTTACAAACGGCATGGATACACTCCTGGCAACAGGTGACCTGGATGCCGGATCCGTTTCACAGATCAGGTTAATACTTGGTGCCAACAATTCGGTTGTGATCAATAATGTGTCCTATCCTCTCAGCACTCCCAGTGCTTTGCAGTCGGGACTGAAACTGCAGGTTCACCAGACTTTCGAGGCCGGTGTTTCGTACAGCATCCTGCTCGATTTTGATGCAACCCAGTCCATTGTTACCAAGGGCAACGGCGAATACCAGTTAAAACCTGTAATCAGGACCATCGATGCAGCTTTTACAGGTTCTATCAGGGGAAGTATTACTCCGGTTGGTACTTTTGCTGTCGTAACAGCTACCTCAGGCACAATAAGCTACTCCACGGTTACCAATCCGTTCGGGCAATTTCTGATTGCCGGATTAGCTGCCGGAACCTACAATATTACAGTAACTCCTATACTTCCGCTCTTGCCTGTAATTATCACAGGCGCAACGGTTACTACCGGGGTTTCAACCAATATAGGGATCATAACATTTTAACAGGATATCCGCTTTCAAACAGGGACTGCCTCAAAGTCGGGGTGGTCCCTGTTTTTGTATTTAATAAAGTAAAGTGTGAATAATGCAAATCTTTTTGTGAATTATGTAACGCTTTCCACCCACAGCCAGATCAACTTTGCACTGTGAAAATTTTTTCACAATGTAGCGCCAGTGCGTAAATAAATACCTGACAAAATGAATACGACCGAAGTAAAAGGGAACTGGAATGAGCAAAAAGGCAAGCTCAAACAGAAATTTGGATTTTTAACTGATAATGACCTTATGTTTGAAGAAGGTAAGCAGGATGAAATGATGGGGAAGCTCCAGATCAAACTTGGTAAAACGAAGGATGAACTTAAAAAATTTATCGCAGAACTGTAATCCGCGGTTTCGTTAAACGAAAAGAACGGCAAAGCCTCACATTCCGGCCAACTGCGCTTTTTCGAAATCATTTACAGCACAATTACTAACAACAAAAAACAATCAAAATGAAAAAAATAATGATTACACTCGCGGCATCAGTTCTGATTATTACAGGTTCCGTGTTTACGGGCTGTAAATCGCAGACTCAAAAAGAGAAAGATGCCCAGGCCGAAGTACAGGATGCCCGGGATAATTTAAACAAGGCACAAAACAACGCGAATGCAGTGGAACTGAAAGCCGCTACCGACGAAGAATGGGCTGCCTTTAAAAGCGATGCAGAATTAAAAATTAAAAATAACGATGTCCGCATTGCTGAATTAAAAGTCCAGATGAATAAGCCCGGTGCTTTATTTGATGGCATATACAAAAAAAGGATACTTGCGCTGGAACAGCAGAACCACGACCTGCGCCTCAGGATTGATGCATACGACAGGAACAATACCGACTGGGAAACCTTTAAACGCGAATTCAATCATGATATGGACGAACTCGGAAACGCTTTAAAAGACCTGACCGTTAACAATAAAAATTAACCCGTTTATTGTACCCGGTAAAAGCGGGATTTCTTCCTTCTTTTTGTGTTTTTATTCCTGTAAAATGGCCAAAACCAATCCTCTTCCTAAATAGGGACTCTTTCGGAATGCCTTTGAATAATGGATGTTTTCCCTTCAGATGTGTTATAGTTCCCCAAATTCACAATCAACTTTGCAGGGTTATACTTATTTCACAATGCAGAGCCGGTGAGTGAATTAATCCCTGATAAAAAGGAATGCGACCGGGATAAAAGGAAATCGGAATAAGCACAAAGACAAGCTCAAACAGAAATTGGACATTTAACAGGGAACGATCTGATGTTTGCTGAAGGCAAAAAAGACGAACTGACCAGGATTATTGAAGCGCTCCGATGATCAGCTCATTACAAAAATACCGTTTAGCACGCTTGTTAAACGGTATTTAAATGCACTACCCTTTTCGTTAAACAAAATATAAATCAATAAAAAATGAAAAAGATAATTTATACCCTCACCATTGCCGCAGTGCTTACAGCTGGCATCTCTTTCTCAGGTTGCCAGACCCGGCCACAAACCTCCGAAGAGATATCCGCCCAGGCAAAAATAGATAGTGCCAAACAGGATTTGCTGGCGGCGCAGGAAACCGCAACTGCCGAAGAATGGGATGCATTTAAAAAAGAATCGGAAGTAAAGATCAGGATCAATGAACTTAGCATTGCCGATTTAAAAGACAGGATGTATGAGTCGGGGAAGAAAGATGATGTGCTTTATTCGGAAAACATAAACAAACTCGAAAAGCAAAATGAAGCCCTTAAAGCAAGGATAAAAAATCACGATAACGCGGAGAACCGAAAAGTGAAATGGGAGACGTTTAAAAGTGAATTCAATCACGATATGGATGAACTCGGCAAGGCGCTCAAAGACCTGACAGTAAAAAACACAAAATAGGGAGAGTGTTAACTTAACTGTGTAAACGCCGTGTTTAATTAACTGCGTAAAGGTTAAATTTTTAATCCACATTTTTCCTGTCCAAAGATATTGATAAATTGAAGAAGCATTATTGGCCAATCTTTTTGAGACATTGTCCATTTTCTGGATACCTGCATTAATGCCAGATAAACCGCTTTCTCAACCGCAGTATCGTTGGGTAAAGAAGTCTTAGTTTTAGTGTATTTACGGATGATCCGGTTGATATTCTCAATGATATTAGTGGTATAAATGATCTTCCGGATTTCCATTGGGAACTCAAAAAAAGTTGTAAGTTTATCCCAGTTGTTGCGCCAGGACTGTCCGATATAAGGATATTTTTTCGACCATTGTTCTTCAAAAGCAACCAGTTTATTAGCAGCTATCTGCTCATCTGGAGCATCATACACCTGTTTGAGTGCCTGAGCCACTGTCCTTTTATCCTTCCATACAACAAACTTCAAAGAGTTGCGCAATTGGTGTACGATACATACCTGTGTTTTGGCAGATGGAAAAACCGCGTTGATCGCATCGGTAAATCCTTTTAGGTTGTCAGTACTGGTGACCAGTATTTCTTCTACACCACGACTTTTCATGTTTGTTAATACGCTCATCCAGAAAGAAGCACTTTCATTCTGGCACAGCCACATACCCAGCATTTCTTTGTAGCCCTGATTATTAAGCCCTACAGCAATCTGAACAGCTTTATCAATGACCTTGCCATCCTGGCGTACTTTAAAGACAATCGCATCCATCCAAACCACCATATAAACCCGCTCCAGCCTTCGGCTTTTCCATTGTTCTATATGATCAATAATGCGATCAGTTATGTGTGAAATGGTTGCCTCGCTCATCTCAACACCGTAAAGGTCTTTGATGTGGCTCTCGATGTCACGGGTGCTTAAACCATGCGAGTATAAGGATAATACATGGTCTTCGATCTCTTCAATGATCCGTTTGCGTTTAGGTACAACCTGAGGCTCAAAAGTTCCATCCCGATCTCGTGGAACCTCAATTTCAGTTTCACCAAATTTACTTTTAATCGTTTTACGGGCTTTGCCGTTACGATTGTTAGGGAACTGGTTGCTGTTTGAAGCATGTTTCTCATAGCCAAGATGTTCTTCCATCTCTGCTTGTAACAACTCCTGAACTGCTTCTTTAAAAAGCTCCTGAAGCATCTCTGATAGCCCCTTTGAAGATTTTGCCTTGCCTAAATGTTCCCTTAGTGCTCGTTTTAAGTTTTCGTCCATTTTTTAACTAATTGTGTAAAGTTACTAATTCTCGGTCGCCTGCCGCGGGCTCCTTTACACAGTTAATTAAACACTACCAAAATAGGTCCCGGGTAATCTTAAGCAGGTTCATTATGAGCCCGTTCGGTGATGGATTACCTTTTGCTGAAAAGACAAAATGCAAAGCAATCAACTCCGCTTTAATACTGCAAACCCTATGTGTGAATAATGTAACTCTTTATACTAATTGTGTAATGCTTTCAGCAAGTAACAGAACCACCTTTGCAGCGAAAAAATAAATATCCGTCCCCGCCAAATACGGGAAATAAAACTCAAGAAAATGAACAGCCCGGAAACAAAACGAACCTGGAACGAACAAAAAAGCAGGCTCAAACAAAAATTTGCAATCTTAACTGACAGCGACCTGGTATTTGCCGAAGGCAAGAATGAAGAGATGCTGGAGAAACTGCAGATCACCCTTGGGAAAACCAAGGAAGAATTGCGTAAAATTATTTCATCATTATAATTCCCCTTGTCAAACACCGGGATCATAATGGCCATACATTATTTAATGCAACGATTACTTCTCCCCTAAATCCAACTTAAAACAAACGTTATGAAAAAATTACTTTACGTCCTGGTAATACCAGTTATACTATTGGCTTCCGGATGCAATCAGAAAAATATTGAAATTGCCCAGTTAAAAGCAAAAAACGATAGCCTTATGTCAATGGGCTTTGTTAAAGACTCAACAGTAATTGACTTTGTCAATGCCTTTAACGATATTCAGGCGAACCTTGATTCAATCAAGATGAAAGAAAAAATCATCAGCAAAAGTGCCGATGGCAGTTCCGAAATTAAAACCAGGGTGAAAGACCAGATTAACAGCGACATTAATCTTATTTACAAACTACAACAGGAGAATAAGGCAATGTTAGCATCGTTGCGTTCGAAACTGAAAAAATCAGGTGTTCATGCTGTTGAACTGGAACAAATGATTGATAACCTGAACAAGCAGATTGAAGAAAAAGATGTACAGATTGCCCAGCTTAAAGTTGACCTCGAAAAGGTAAATGTGCAGGTAACCGATTTAACAACCAAGGTTGTGGGTCTGAATGCCGATGTAGTTGATCTGAGCACAGCCAACGCAAAACAGGAGCAGGTTATCGCATCAACAACCGCCGAACTCAACACAGCATATTATGTAGTAGGGACAACCAGCTACCTGAAAGAAAAGAAAATTATAACCAAAGAAGGCGGATTTATCGGGCTGGGTCGTTCGAAAGAACTCACCCCGGGAATGGAAAAGAGCTACTTTACAAGGGTTGATGTTACCCAGTTAAAAGGCCTTTCACTTATGAAGAATAAAGTCACAATTTTGACCTCACACCCCAAAACCTCGTACCGTTTAACCGGTAAGAACCTCTCCGATAGCTTGGTCATCACCAATCAGAAAGAATTCTGGAGTTTATCGAAAGTGCTTGTGATAAATGTAAAATAGTCCGAAAGGATTATACGGGAAAATCCGGCTCACAAGGCCGGATTTTTTTTGTCATCATAGCAAGTTATCCAATCCCTCTCTTGCACTCGAATTATTGTACAAAATAGCCGGAGAAACCGGCTATTATTAACTATTTGCTAAATCTCAACCCTTTTCCATATATTGCAAAGTACTTCGATCTGGATTTCCTGTATCCGCATGTTTTAATAAATCCAGATTATCAAATTCGACATTTATTTAATCAGGTTCTCTATCCCCAAAACGAAATCCATCAGTTAAAGGCAATCCGATAGTCAGTTGATAAAAAAGCTAGTTGTTGGGTGCTCCATTATCAATCCAGCATACAATTGCATCCTTCTGGGTTATTGAAAGAGTGCTGCCCTGTGGCATTTGCCCGCTTACGACCATACTTCTTACATTATTTCGAGAAGCATAAAGTTGTGAATACGTATTATAATTCTGGTGGCAGCCGGCACATGACGAACGTATAATAGGTGCTACATTGGTAATGTACGATTTAACCGTGCCATTACACGAAGGGGTATAAAGATTTGTAGTGCTGTCTTTCGAACAGCTTGTCCATAAGCCTATGCTTATTGCCGCAACAACCAGAAATTTTTTCATATCTAATATTTTTTATATGTGAGTATTTGGATATAACCCCAATGTTTCGAAAAAAGTATCCGGTTTCGAAAAATTAACATATACTATAAGCTTACCATCGGCCTCCTTAGCAGTTAAAAGGCTTTGCAATCCGGAAATGGAACTTTTTTCCTGCTAAGCAAAACCTGCTGACTATTCTCAGGAATCATTATATTATAAACAGAATCAACATTTCATGCGTTTACCTGATCCGGGAAACTGGTTCCTGATATTGTGAAATTGGTGGAACAGCCCTGCGGGCAAATTGTAATCCGATAAATTAGTCCCGTAAAGCCAGATAAAGCAATTCGCTCTAATTAAGCTCCCGTATTACCGAAATATAGGCAAAATTGCCCTGGTTAAACGAAATTTAATCAAGGGGTGCATTTTATCGGAATCTACTGACTAACATTCAGAATTGAACTATAGCAGGTAAAATCCCGGGCCTTACCCTTTTCAGTTGGTTTTTTTTTCACGCAAACTTAGAAACCAATTGTTTGTTTATTACAATACAACTTATATGGATATGGATTCAATGAAAAATAAAATGAAGGTAGAAATCTGGAGTGATGTAATGCGCCCTTTTTGTTATATCGGCAAGCGGAGGTTCGAAAAAGCCCTGGCACAGTTTCCTGAAAGGGAAAGCATTCAGGTAATATGGAAGAGTTTCCAGCTCTCCCCCGATATGAAAACAGATCCAACAAAAAACATTCATCAGTACCTGGCCGAACATAAAGGTTTCAGCCTGGAGCAGGCCCGGCAGATGAATGATCATGTAACCCAGATGGCAGCCGGCGAAGGTCTGGTTTTTAATTTCGACACGGCGGTTGTCGCCAATTCGCTGAATGCGCATAGTTTCACCCATTTTGCGAAACAATACGGTAAACAAAACGAGGCAGAAGAAAAGCTTTTCCAGGCGTATTTCACTGAAGGGAAAAATACCGATGATTATACTACACTCATACAACTGGGAGCAGAAGTGGGTCTTGATACTTCAGCCCTAAAATCGGCACTTGAAAACCAAACCTACGCTGATGCTGCGCGTGCTGATGTTTATGAAGCTCAGCAACTTGGCATACGCGGAGTGCCGTTCTTTGTTTTTAACAGGAAATATGCCGTATCGGGAGCCCAGGACACACAGGTTTTTCTGCAAACCCTCGAAAAATCATTTCCGGAATGGAGGAAAGAAAATCCTGAATCAAACTTTGAGCTACTGGAAGGTCAGGTATGCACACCCGAAGGATCGTGTAACTAAATCAACAAACTTTCTTTTTAATACCCTGTGAACTGTCCTTTCGTACACCAAAGGATTGGTTAGAATTGCCGTTTTTTAATATAGAAAGTGTTATTCTTACACTATCCTTGAGTGATTTCAGCATAAATCAGTCCGTTTTTCCCGTGAATATTAGCTGCCTTTTGTCAAAATGGCTGGATAATATACTGTATTTCAATTGTTTAAAATATTGTTTATCATAGGTTGCAATTTTACACATTTTTTTTAATTTTAACTCCACCGAACATCACATAAACACAATTACGCCTTTCTTCCCGGGATTTCTTCGCAGAATCACAGCAATACAGATCCAAAATAACAAAACAATTCCATATGAAATTTCCTTTTAGCCATGCCCTGCAGGCAGGCATACTGGTCTGTGCAGTAATCCTTTTAAATGTTACGGTTATGTCTCAAACAAAAACAACTGACAAACCATCCGCAAAATCAATAGTTTCGGCCATGACCCTTGAAGAAAAGGTTAAACTGGTAGTAGGAACCGGGATGGATTTTCCCGATTTTTCGGGTGATGCAAAAAACAAACCGATTGAGCCTGTAGAATCTCCGTTCGAATTGGTCCCCGGAGCTGCCGGTACTTCTTACCAGCTTACGCGCCTAGGCATTACACCCATGGTCTTATCCGACGGACCTGCCGGCATGCGGATTATGCCAAAAAGAAAAGGTGATTCCAAAACGTATTATTGTACCGCATTCCCGGTAGGAACATTACTTGCTTCTTCCTGGGATACCGAATTGCTTACCCGCGTTGGCTCTGCAATGGGAAATGAAATACTGGAATATGGAGCCGATGTGCTTCTGGCCCCTGCAATCAATATTCACCGTAACCCGCTTTGCGGCCGGAACTTCGAATACTATTCCGAAGATCCGTTCCTTGCCGGGAATATTGCAGCGGCTATGATAATTGGGGTGCAGTCGCAAAATGTTGGTACTTCATTGAAACACTATGCTGCCAACAATTCGGAAAACAGCCGGAATTCGCTCAATACTATCGTGAGCCAACGCGCCCTGCGGGAAATTTACCTCGAAGGGTTCCGTATCGCAGTCGAGAAGGCTCAACCCTGGACAGTTATGTCGTCATATAACCTGGTAAACGGGGTTTACACATCGGAGAATTTTGATCTTATCACAAAAATCCTGCGTAACGAATGGGGTTTCAAAGGATTTGTAATGACCGACTGGTATGGTGGCACAAATGCTGTGGCACAAATGAAAGCCGGTAACGACATGATTATGCCTGGTCGCCCGAAACAGATCGAAGAGATTATAAAATCTGTGAAAGCCGGAACCCTGGATGCAAAAGTTCTGGATAAAAATGTGGAGAGGATCCTGACCGTGATGTTCAATTCACCTCATTACAAAGCGTATAAATATTCCGATAAGCCAGATCTGGCAGCTCATTCCGTTGTAGCCCGCCAGGCTGCTACCGAAGGAATCGTACTGCTTAAAAACGATAACAACGCTTTGCCGCTGGCGAAATCGGTCAAACGGATAGCCTCATTCGGCAATGCCGGTTACCAAACATTCAGCGGCGGAACCGGCAGCGGTGATGTTAATGAAGCCTATACTGTATCCATCAGCCAGGGTTTAGCCAATGCAGGTTTCGATGTGCCACAGGCTATGAAACAGCAATATGAGGACTATATCAAGATGGAAAGGGACAAACAAACGAAACCAACTGATCCGATGATGGCATTGCTGGCTCCACACCAGCCAGTAAGTGAAATGGGTGTTGATATACTTTCGGCAAGGCTATTAGCCGACCAGTGCGATGCCGCCATTATCACAATCGGACGTAATGCAGGCGAAGGAACCGACCGTAAAAATGAGCCTGGCGATTTTAAACTTCTGCAATCCGAAACTGAAATGATTTCAAATGTTTGCAAAGCGTTCCATGCTGCCGGTAAAAAGGTTACTCTAATCCTCAACATTGGCGGAGTTATTGAAACGGCCTCCTGGCGTGATCTGCCTGATGCCATTGTTCTAGCATGGCAGGGCGGGCAGGAAACGGGTAATTCGATTGCCGATATTATAACGGGTAAAGTAAATCCTTCGGGCAAATTACCTATGACATTCCCTGTTAACTATGAAGATGTTCCTTCGGCTAACAATTTTCCGGGCAAAATCACTGGCAAATCCGCATATACACCCAAGCCGGGCGACAACTGGATAATGCCTTTCCTCTTTCCCGCCCCTGCTGAAATTACATATGAAGAAGGTATTTATGTAGGATACCGTTACTATGAAACTTTCGGTGTTAAAACCTCGTACCCTTTCGGATTCGGGCTCAGCTATACCACCTTTGAATACAACGGGCTGAAAATAGGTTCACCTGATTTTAAAGGGAAACAAACTGTAAGCGTCGCCATAAAAAACACAGGCAAAACTGCAGGACGCGAAGTAGTTGAACTTTATATTACCGCTCCGGCAGGTAAAGTTGATAAACCAACTCTTGAACTTAAGGGATTTGGCAAGACAAAACTACTGCAACCCGGCGAATCGCAGTCGCTTGTTTTTGAGTTGAATGCAAGAAGTCTCTCATCGTTCAATACCGATGCTTCCGCGTGGATTGCCGATGCCGGTAAATATGCTGTTTTGCTAGGAGCCTCATCGGCTGATATTAAACTTAGCGGCTCCTTTAACCTGAAGAAAGCCATCGTTTCGGAAAAAGTAAACCCGGTACTTGCTCCCCAAGTTGCAATAAAGGAATTATCGAAAAAATAACGATCATTCGCTGTTCATCCGGAAAGAGTTACATTTCTGCTATGTGTGAAATTTCAGACATAGCGTTATCCCCTGCAATACAATCACATATAACCCTGAATACAACATGAAACCGAAAAAATTACATGGCCTTATTATGTCAGTTGCTACTATACTTGCACTCAGTTTAGCTTCTGTTTCTGCCTGGTCTCAACAGCCAAATCACTATTTCCCGGTCCAGGTTAAAACCACACACGGCTCCATTGAAGGGCTTTATGATATTAAAACGGGATTACAGCTCTACCTGGGTATCCCTTATTCAAAACCACCGGTTGGCGACCTTCGCTGGAAAGCGCCTGTGCCAACGGATGACTGGCAGGGGATCAGGGAAACCAAAAAATTCGGCTCCGCGCCCATACAATCTGTTGTATTTGGCGATATGAATTTCCGTTCAGCCGGCATGAGCGAGGATTGTTTGTACCTGAACGTGTGGACACCTGCAAAGCGGAATACGACGGGATTACCTGTATTGGTATATTTTTATGGTGGAGGTTTTGTAGCAGGCGACGGATCGGAACCACGCTACGATGGTGAAAGCATGGCCAAAAAGGGAATTGTGGTTGTCACGGTAAATTACCGGCTGAATATATTCGGGTTTTTCACCCATCCTGATCTGAGTGCCGAAGCCTCATACAAAGCATCGGGAAACTATGGACTGCTTGATCAGAATGCAGCCTTGAAATGGGTCAGTCAAAATGCAGCAGCTTTTGGCGGCGATCCTGCCAAAGTTACTATAGCAGGTGAATCGGCCGGATCAATGTCAGTTTGTGCCCAGATGGCATCCCCGCTGTCGAAAGGTCTTATTGCAGGTGCCATTGGCGAAAGCGGGGCTGCAATTAACCCGACCTTAGCGCCTATAACTCTTGCCGAAGCGGAACAGCAGGGAATAGCCTTTGCCGCCAAAGCCGGCAATTATACACTGAAACAATTAAGAGCTATGAGCTCCCGCGAAATTTATGAACTCTATTCAGAGTCAAAGCGCTTTGGATTCCCTATTGTAATTGACGGGTATGTACTACCGAAATCAGTTCCCGACATATTTAATGCCGGCGAACAGGCAAAAGTCCCTTTGTTACTGGGATGGAATTCAGCCGAAATTCCCGGAATGGCTTTTATGTACGGGCAGCCTTACCTGAAAGACAATTATATAAACCGGGTTAAAGAAACCTATCCACAAACCTATGAGGATGTCCTGAAACTATATCCTTGCAGTACCGAAAAAGAAATTGAACTTTCGGCAACTGCGCTGGCTTCCGACCGGTTTATCGTTTACAGCACGTGGAAATGGTTCGATCTGCATCGTAAAAACAGCACACAGCCGGTATACCGGTATCTTTACAGCAAACTGCGTCCCCCTATGACGGATAAATCGCTCGTTCCCGGTCTGGCAGGAGGAACTGCGAAAAAAGAAGACAATGCATTCAAAATGCCTGAACCTATCGGTGCGGAGCATGCCTGCGAAATCGAATATTGCATGGGCAACCTTGATCTGATAAAAGATTACACCTGGACACCTGATGATTATAAGGTATCGGAAACCATGCAAAATTATTTTGCAAACTTTATCAAAACCGGCAACCCGAACGGAGCTAACCTCCTGGAGTGGATCCCTGCTAAACCTGACGATTTACATCCTCCGGTGATGGTAATTGACGTGGAATCGAAAACGATCAATGCACCGGATGATGCCCGCTACCTTTTTCTTGATCAATCGTATATGAAAAAATAAAGGTTCAGCTAAATAACCAAAGTAGAAATTTCAATTTAAAACTTAGACGGATTGTGATCTTTGGTCCGGGACTTTCCCTATTGGAGCCTGTTGTTGATTTAATATCTACTGGTTTCGTCTGTTTTATCAACCGTCTAAACCTGAACCAACCAGTATAACATAATCGGGTTGGAAGTTATTTTCTGAAAATAAGGGCGGCAGATTAACTTTCCAAAAGCCGGCTCTTCCTTCAAAAATATTCAAGGTTTAACTTTGTAACTTATTGCCACTTATTACGTCTGAAGTATAGTTCAATTTACCGGAATAAACACTAAAACAATGGCTCCTGACGTTTGTTTTCTATACTATTGAAAATCATTCTCTGAGTATTTTTGCCTGATTAGTGAACATGATTATTCTACGAAATCATAAACAGGAGGATATGTCGGAAATACTATTCCCCTGGTCATAATAAAAAAACAACAAGTATGATCCGTCTGAACGGAATTAATAAATCATACATTACCGGCAACAACACGTTGCATGTTCTCAAAGGTATCGACCTGCATATAGAGGCCGGAGAGTTTGTATCAATCATGGGATCGTCAGGTTCCGGTAAGTCGACCCTGCTTAATATTATTGGTATTCTCGACAACTACGATGCCGGGGATTATTATCTCGACAACACTCTTATCCGAAACCAGAGCGAAACCAGGGCTGCCGGTTTGCGAAACCAGTACATAGGGTTTGTATTCCAGTCGTTTAACCTTATTTCGTTTAAAAACGCAATGGAAAACGTAGCCCTGCCACTCTATTACCAGAACGTTAACCGTAAAAAGCGCAACCGCATCGCCATGGAATACCTTGAGCGGATGGGGCTTAGCGAATGGGCCGAACATATGCCCAATGAGTTGTCGGGCGGTCAGAAACAACGTATCGCAATTGCACGTGCCCTTATATCGAAACCCAAGGTGATACTCGCCGACGAACCAACCGGTGCTCTCGATACAACTACATCATACGAAGTAATGCAGATCCTGAAGGAAATAAACCAGGAAGGAATCACAATAATTATTGTAACCCATGAAAATGATATTTCACACATGACCAACCGAATCATCCACCTGAAAGACGGATTGATCGAAAGTGAAGTGCTTAACGGGAAACATCCTATTGTTGCTTAAATGATAGTTTGTATGACTGTTAAAAGAATGGAATGAAAAACACAGCACTCAGAATAATAAATATAGAAGGGAAGGAATACTATTTACTTTGTCATTTCCCGTTTTGTGTTTAGTGTTTTGAGCTGCTTATTAGATCATGAAGCGTTTATATAAAAATAGCCTAAAACAGTCAGAATGTTCGATACCGACAAATGGCAGGAGATCTTCAGTACCATTAAGAAGAATAAGCTCAGAACATTTCTGACCGGCTTCAGCGTGGCATGGGGAATTTTTATGCTTATGATTTTGCTGGGTTCGGGAAACGGATTGCAGAAAGGTGTTGAGAAAG
This sequence comes from Bacteroidales bacterium, assembly GCA_963677975.1. GTDB lineage: Bacteria > Bacteroidota > Bacteroidia > Bacteroidales > UBA4417 > UBA4417. The sequence continues at coordinate 380,286 of OY782677.1, forward strand.
AATTTGAATCGTCGGCAACCAACACCATATGGGTTTGGAGCGGGCAAACCAGCCTTCCGTACAAAGGCATGAAACCAGGCAGAAATATTCAGCTGGTTAACCAGGATTATGACGCCGTTAAACGAACGGTTAAAGGCATTGATAAAAGTTCATCCCGTTACCAGATATGGGGAAGCAACACCTTATCCTACAAAAAACAATTCGGTAGTTTCAATATCATGAATGTTTACCCCGATTATGGAATAATTGAGCGGGTAACCATCATTAAGGGCCGTTATATAAACCAACCCGATATCGACGAGTTCCGCAAAGTAACAACCATTAGTAAACAGGTTGAAGAAGCTCTTTTCAAAGGCGAAGACCCTATGGGTAAATACATCAATGTGAACGGAGTTCCGTTTAAGGTAGTTGGCATTTTTACTGACGACAACAACGGCGGCGACGACAACAACCGCCTTATTTACCTGCCGATCAGCACTGCTCAGCGCGTATTTTCGGGTGACAACCGTATCAATACAATTGCTTTAACGGTCGGGAATGCCTCCGTTGAGGAAAGCAAACAGATTGAACAGACGGTTAAGTCGAGGTTGGCTGTTCTGCATAAATTCGATCCGGCTGACCCGCGGGCTATATTTACCTGGAACAGCCTGGAGCAATTTCAGAAATTCCAGCGTCTGTTCTCCAGTATTCGTCTTTTTATCTGGATCATTGGCTTCGGAACCATTATTGCAGGTATCGTGGGAGTAAGCAATATTATGATGATAGTTGTAAAAGACCGTACGAAGGAAATCGGCATACGGAAATCGATGGGAGCAACACCATGGAGCATTATCAGCCTTATTCTCCAGGAGGCTATACTGATTACTTCTTTTGCCGGTTATTTCGGCCTGGTACTTGGAGTTGTGGTTCTCGAAACCGTTGGAAGTAAAATTGAATCAAAGTTCTTCTCACACCCTTCGGTCGATTTAGGAATAGCCATTTACGCACTCTTGCTGCTTGTATTCAGTGGTGCACTGGCCGGGTTTATCCCGGCAAGAAAAGCTGCTGCCATTAAGCCGATTGAAGCGCTGCGCGACGAGTGATGACCTGGGGACAAGGAGACAAGGGGACAGGGAGAAGGGCGAAGGGCGAGTTGGAGAAATGGGATTGAAGAGATTGATAAAGTATACAATTTTTGAACCCTGAAACCATTGAACGCCGCAGGCATTTGAACCTTTAAACACTGAAACCCTTGAACGCCGCAGGCATTTGAACCTTTGAACCTTGAAAAACTGAAACACTGAAACCTTTGAACGCCGCAGGCATTTGAACTTTTAAACACTTAAACCAGAAACTCTACCTATGTTCGACCTCGACCGCTGGCAGGAAATAATGAGTGCACTAAAGAAGAACAAGCTTCGCACTTTCTTCACTGCCTTTGGCGTGTTCTGGGGCGTGTTTATGCTGGTTGTAATGCTGGGGTCGGGCAATGGGCTTCGTAACGGCGTTATCAGTGACTTTGGCGACTTTGCAACAAACAGCGTTTTTATGTGGACCAGGCCGACGTCAATTCCTTATAAAGGGCTCCCAAGAGCAAGGCAATACAATTTTAAAAATGACGATATTGATGCTCTTCGTCGCGAAATACCTGAAATAGAATATCTCGCCCCCCGAACACAGGGCGGTGGATTCGACGGGGGCAACAACGTTATAAGGGGCGCTAAATCCGGTGCTTTTTCGGTAATGGGCGACTATCCGGAATGGAATCTTATTGATCCTGTTGTAGTTTACAACGGACGCTTCCTTAACCATGCCGATTTAAACGAAAAACGCAAGGTTGCAGTCATTGGCAATAAGGTTTTCGATGTGTTATTTGCACCCGGCGAACAGGCTATCGGGCAGTATATACAGATACAGGGCATTTATTTCCAGGTGGTAGGTGTTTTTAAACCTAAAAACTCAGGAGTGAATTTTGGCGGCGATAAGGAACGAAGCATTTTTATCCCCTTAACCACCTTTCAACGGGTATACAACTGGGGTGATATTATTGGCTGGTTCGCCTTTACATCGAAGCCCGGTACGCCGGCCTCGGTGGTGGAAGAAAAAGCCTCCGCCCTGCTAAAACGCCGGCATTCCGTTGCTCCCGACGACCCCCAGGCAATAGGGTCGTTTAACATGGAAAAAGAATACAACCAGATGACCGGTCTTTTTTCGGGAATCAGCGGGCTGATATGGATCGTCGGCATCGGCACCCTTATGGCCGGAGTAATCGGTATCAGTAATATTATGCTGGTAATTGTTAAAGAACGGACCAAAGAAATCGGAATTCAGCGGGCAATTGGTGCCAAACCCTGGAATATAATATCACAGATTATTACCGAATCGGTTTTCCTCACAACGTTTGCAGGGTATGTCGGGCTGGTTATAGGCGTTGGAATCCTGGGACTGGTCAATTATGTGCTCGCATCGAGCGGAGCCGAATCCAATATGTTTAAAAATCCAAGCATCGATTTTAATATGGCAATTACCGCCCTGGTGATCCTTGTAATTTCGGGGGCAGTTGCCGGGCTTATACCTGCCCGTAAAGCCGTCAGCATCAAACCGATTGATGCCCTCCGTTATGAATAAAATGTTTTGTTAACCCATAAAGAAAAGCAAACAATGAAGAAGGTTTTAAAAATAGTGATTGGAATCATTATACTGGTGGTATTTGTTGGCACCATCGTTTACTTGTATAAGAAATCGCAGGCAAAGCCGGTAATTTATGAAACTACCTCTGCCCAGGTCACCAGCATCGTTAAGAAAACAGTGGCGACCGGGAAAGTGGTTCCGCGAAAAGAAATTGAGATAAAGCCACAGGTATCGGGCATTATTTCGGAATTGTATGTCGAAGCCGGGCAGAAAGTGAGGAAAGGCGATATGATTGCCAAAGTGCGCATCATACCTAACATGGTGAGCCTTAACGAAGCCGAATCGCGGGTAAACCGGGCTAAGATAAGCCTTGATAATGCACAGCAAAATTACAACCGCGAAAAGCCGCTCTACGATGGCCGGATTATTCCGCTTGCTGAAATGCAGACTTACGAAGTTGCCCTTAAAAATGCCCAGGAAGACCTTGATGCAGCCGAAAACAACCTCCAACTGATTCGCGATGGTATTAGCAAGACTTCCGGAGCTGTGAGCAATACCATTATCCGTTCAACAATTGAGGGAATGGTTCTCACCGTGCCGGTCGAAGTTGGAAATTCAGTTATCGAAAGCAATACGTTTAACGATGGAACTACCATTGCCACTGTGGCCGATATGGGTGAAATGATTTTCAAAGGCAAGGTGGATGAATCGGAAGTCGGGAAACTGCATGAAGGCATGGAACTGATCATGACCGTTGGAGCTATTGATACCGAGAAATTTACGGCAAAACTTGAGCATATTTCGCCAAAAGGCGTTGAGGAAAACGGCGCTATACAGTTCGAAATACGCGCAGCTGTTGAGTTGAAAAACAACTTGTTTATCCGTGCCGGGTACAGTGCCAATGCCGATATAGTGCTCGAACGGCGCGACAGCGTTCTGTCGGTACAGGAAAGCCTGGTTAAGTACGAAGGCGACACTGCCTGGGTGGAAGTTGAAAAAACGCCCCAGGTATTTGTAAAAAAGATTATTAAAACAGGTCTCAGCGACGGGGTTAATGTTGAAATCCTTTCGGGTATTACCAAAAAGGATAAAATTAAAATTCAGAATACCCAGGCGGATGCACCTGAAGAGAAAAAATAATAGGGATTTCAGAAACCTAGTTAAACGAAAAACCCGGAGCTTTGAAAGCCCGGGTTTTATTTGTTAATAGTCGGTTAGAGGTGGAAGGTATACCGTAATGCCTTTTTACAAATTATCAAACTATCAAAATTCGCGGAAATACTTTCCATCAATAACACTCCTGGATTCAAAATTTTCAATCCGGCAAATCCGCAGAGTTTAAGAAAGCTCTTTCAACTTTTATGCTTTCATCGCCTGCATCCCAAGGTGTCATATGCGAAGAACCGGGAAACACAATAAAGATTGCACCGGGAACTTTCCCCGCCCAATCCTTAACAATTTCCGGATCAATTTCATCGAACTCACCAACGGTAAACAGGGTGGGCACTCTTATTCCCTTCAGATATGGAAGCGATTTGTTTGCTTTTAAGGTGCCTGTAACCGAAAACTCACTAGGGCCCCACATATATGTATACATACCGATGTTAAAGGTTGCATTCATGCTGTCGAGATCAGCTTTTACAGGTTTGCGGAAAACATACAAACTATAGAACTGGTTAATCGCATTTCCGTATGCAGGATCAATGTAATTACCTGTCGATTCCGCTTTTTGCACTGCTTTCTGCGACGAATCGGGGAGCGTGGTCAACAGGTGCCGAGTGCTCTTTTCCCATCCCGGAACATCAATACACATGCTTCCCAAAGTTAACGAAGCAACCCTTTCGGGATAAGCCCGGTAATATTCAAAAGCCAGTAATGTGCCCCAAGAATGACCCAGAATATGCCATTTTGAAATCCCAAGATGAATACGGAGCAATTCAAGCTCCTTAACAAAATGATCCACTGTGAACATTGCTGTATCCGTTATTACATCCGATTTTCCGCCTCCCAGCTGGTCGTAGCGGATCACTTGTCTTTCGTTGCCAAGTTGTTCGAACGGTTTCAGGTAGAAACTCGACATACCGGGCCCGCCATGCAGAAGCACAAGAGGTATGCCCTTTCCGCTCCCGCTCACTTTATACCAGATATTGCCACCCGGAACCGACAGGTGCGCTTCACTGATCTTCAAGACCGGAATTGTAGATACGGAACTTTTTTTGCTTGAACAGGAGACGAAAAGGAATAAAATAAGAATAAAAAATATTCTTATTTGAAAATTCGGGATCTTACCATTTTTCACAGGATCTTACTTTGGACAGTGCTATGAATATACGTCAATTACTATTTTCAGTTTTAAAACGCGATTTATTTCCCCTGCGAAATGCGTACAGAGGCTACTTCCAGGTCGCCGTTTTCGGTATACAGGCTGAGCCAGTTATTATCCTCGCGGAACCATTTATCCTGGTCGCTGATTTTTATTATGAAATCGCTGAATATTCCTGAGTTGATATTCTTTAATACCACTCCTCCGTTTTTGGTTTTATCACTTCCGTAACTCAGAAAAAGCTTCGGGTTATTGGCCCCGGCGGTTCGCGCACGAAGTACCATATAATTATTCTTACGCAGATTCATATCAACAGGTTTAAAAGGAAACCGCTGTTCGAGCTCATTTTTAAGAATAAAATTTTCTGTAACCACCTCAACAACAGAGTTATCAATCATGTATTTCCTGATCCTGGCAATCATTTGTCCGGGATAAACTTCACCCGGACGGATCTCGAGAGCGCGGGTATAATTCAGAATGGCTTTATCAAAAACAAATAATTTGTATGCACTGTCGGCATCGGCAATTGCTTTTCCATACGCTTCCCTTATTTCACGGGCTTTGTTCATGAGCATTTGCGTGATCGAATTGTATTGCTCCCTTGGATAGGTTTCGTCAGGTTTCAGGTCGGACGCAAGCTGGTAGGCTTTTTGCGCCAGAAGGAAATCCTGTTTCGAATAAAAAACATCAGCCTGGGTGATATAATCGATGTATTGTTTATCGCGTTTGTCCTTGTCGAGGGCAATAATACGGTTTATCTCGGCAACCTTTGTCCGTGGATAACTTTCATCAGGCTTTATATTTCCGGCTGACTGGTAGCCTGCGATCGCCACGGAATAGTCTTTGGCTGCAAATGCCTTATCGGCAGCCGTAATAGCCTTGTCATAGGTGTCCTGCAGCTCTTTGAACTGCATCAATATGTTGTTTATCGTATTAACTCTTTCTTTGGGGTAGGCTTCGTTGGGTGACATTCCCAGGGCTGTTTTATACCCGGTTAATGCCGCTACATAGTCGCGGTTTTCGTATTCCATGTCAGCTGCCGCTATTGCATTGGTATATTTATCCTGCCGGGCTTTTTGCTGATCACTTATAATCTTAATTGCGGCTATCCTTTGCTTTGGATATGCTTCGGCTGGTTTTAACTCCGATGCACCCTGGAAAAGGGAGATTGCTTTCTGATAGTCTTTCCCTGAAAAAGCACGGTCAGCATCCGCAATAAGTTTGCTGTAATTTTGCTGCTGTTCTTTTGTTTGACCCAGCAATCGGTTGATCGTCGAAATTTTCTCCTTAGGATAACTTTCTGACGGCTTTATTTTGAGTGCCGCCTGGTAGCCTTGAATGGCTTCGTTGTATGATTTTCCTGAAAATGCAAGGTCGGCTGATGCAACTGCTTTGTCGTAAGCTGCCTGCATGGCTTTCTGCTGGCCCAATAAAGTATTGATTGCAGCTATTTTTTCAACCGGATATTTCTGCGCTGGGTTCTGATCGCGGGCCGACTGATATAATTCCAGGGCTTTTGGGTAGTCCTTTTCGTTAAATGCCCTGTCGGCATCGACAATCGTTTTTGGATAAGTGTCGGCCACGGCATTTCCCGGCTTCATTAAGGCTGTAACCTGCGCAATCTGATTCTGGGGATACTTTTCGGCCGGTTTTATTTTAAGGGCTGCTTTATAACCTTTCAGGGCAAACGGATAATTCTTTTCGGCAAACGACTTATCCGCGAAAGCTATAGCCTCGTCGTATTTGGACTGTTCGGCATTTTGAGGTTTAGCGGCTGGTTTCGCTGAAATTACCGGTTTTGCCGGCGGTTTTTCGACCGGCTTTTCTATTACTGCGTTTACAGGGGCAGGATTCTTGTTTTCAGCCTTTGAGTTTGCGACAGGTGGTGACGGCGTGTTGGCTAATGATGGTTTTGTGTTTTGTGAAGAAATTTGAGGCTTCACTTTAGCCGGCGGAGTATTAATTACGGTTGCTGATGGTTTGGGAGAAGTACTTATAGGAACTGCAGGTTTAACTGCGGCAGCTACCGGCGGGGAAGTCTTATCCTGGCTTTTGGCTGCCTGATCGATAAGCTTTTGCACCTCCGCAGCTTTAAGCTTTGGGTAGGCTTCGTCGGGCTTCAGCCACGAAGCATACAGGTATTCCGACAATGCCTTTGAATAATTTTTCACTGCTAGGTCCCCATCACCTCTTGATATAGCCGAAAGGTAAGCAACATTATCCTTGTTATCAGCTTTCGGTGGTTTGGGTATTTCTCTTATCCTTGAAAGCACATAACTATCGCCGGGAATTGCTGAATTGCACCGTTCAAAACCTATAAGAGCCGATTCATTATCGCCGGCAAGGCTCAAAATATCGGCGTTGGATACGGCAGCATCAAAACTTAACGGGGATTTATCAGCTTGCAGACCCATATGATCCAGTTTTTTAAGCATGTTTTTCGGATACTGTGTACCCGGTTTCAGGTTTAGCGCTTTCTGGTACCAGATTCCGGCATTTTCGAAATCCTGCAGTTTGTTGAATTTGTCGGCTTTTACTATAAGGGAATCGTAGTTGCGCTCTCCCGAAACGGTAAAATTCTTCAAGTGGTCAATAAGCATGATTTTTGCTGCTGGGTAGTTTTCTTTGGGATTCAATGTCAAAGCCTGAAGGTAAACAGAACGGGCTTCGGACCATCTTTTCTGTTCAAGCAGAATGTCGGCTTCAAGAATACGCTTTGTATATGGATCTAGGGTGGAAACACTTTTCTCTTTCAAAAACCGGATATCTTCAATCTTTTTTTCAATCCAGGTTTCGGATGGTTTTATCGAGATGGCCTGCTGATAATAGCTGATCGCCTTATCGTATTTAGCCCTGTCGGTTTCATTGCCGGCATGGATCAGCATAATCCGGTAGCGTGTATCGTATTCGGGATCAGTAAAAATTTCGGAAATCCTGATAATCTGGGCTTTAGGATACTGGGCTTCCGGTTTAAGCCTGAGAGCATTGTAAAATTCAATGTTTGCTGCCTTGTAATTTTTAACCGCAAAACAGCTGTCGCCTCTCACAATCGCTTTGTCAAACAGTGTTTTGTTAAGCGGTGAATTGGCTAAAAGTCTGTTGATCTGGTCGATCTTCTTTTCGGGGTATTTGTGCTTTAAACTTAAGCTTCCGGCTTTATCATATTCATTAAGTGCCTTAAGGTATTCGCCTGCCATTAAATAATTATCAGCTTTGGTAACAGCCTGGACATAATCCTTATTCAACTGTGCATCGTTCGGCTTTTGTGCCCTAATTATCCCGAATGCAAAAACCAGGAGCAGTAAAAACAAACTCCCTGTAAGTATATCCGAACGAAAAGTATCCTTGGCAGGATAATGTTCCATAATCAATTCTAAAGCTGTGAATATGATTCACTTACAACAGAATAATCATGCCTGTGTTCAAAAACTGCAGGCGGATTTCCGCTGTAGAGATTTTCAGGAAATTGTACTCAGCCCACGAAAGAAATGAGCATCTTCTCCCGAAGATAAAGATAATAAAATTATCGGGTATACGACTTCAGAGTGCAGCTTGGTCATAAACATAGAATATAGGAGAATATTGGCCCAAAATATTGGTTTACAAATACTTGAAAGTAGAATTCATATAATTGTATGCTTTATCCTGAAAAGCTCATATCTTTTATCGCGTAGTGATATATTTTAACAGAATCCTGCTTTCCCTGTTATAAAATATTTATTTGATTCGCAATCTGTTTACAATCTCACTTTGATCAACCTATTACTCTTTTGACATGAATTCTTGATTCGCGGTTTTGGTTATTTCGTTTAAAAACAATTCTATGATTTCCCATTAATACTACTCAAGATTAAAACATCAGGTTTAGGTCTAATTATACGTTTATTTTTCTGCAAGTTATAAAACCGAAAAATATTTTGCTGCCCGCTTGGTATATTCATTCCTAAAATCAGGTTTGCTTACTCACCTTATGTCCTGAATCCATTTTCCAGTTCATTTGTACCTGGTTTAGCAAGGAGAAGATGCACGGATTAAACTTGTTCGTTTCCGGGAGAAGGTTTGCTTTTTAAAAGATTGCTTTTTACCCCTGAAGCAACTATAAGCGCAAGTACCGAAAGTATGATTCCCCATGCCCAGAGCGGGAAAACAGGTGTATCACCGGCTCCGTAACTGTGAAGTCCTTTTGATAAATAGTAGTTTACACCCACGAAAGTCATGATCACACTGCCAAATCCCAGAACGGAGGCAACATTGAATACGAAAGTGCTTCCCATTTTGGGTAAAAAACGCAAATGCAGAACAAGCGTATATGCTATTACAATTACTAGCGCCCAGGTTTCCTTGGCATCCCAGCCCCAATAGCGGCCCCAGGATTCATTGGCCCAAACGCCTCCGAGGAAAGTTCCGATTGTAGCCAGAACAATCCCAACCGTAAGGTTCATTTCGTTTATATACGTGAGTTCCGTAACGATCAAATCAAGCCTTCCCTGGTTCCTGCGGGTCTTAAACAGGTTGATTGTCAAATTCATAAGCCCGAGGAAAAATCCCAGACCTAAAAACCCATAACTGATTGTAAGTGTGGCAACATGAACAATAAGCCAGTACGATTTCAAAACCGGCTGCAGGTTGGTAAGCTGGGGATCGTAGCTGCTGTGGCTGGCTGTCATGAGCATGAAAAATGCAAGCAATGCGGTTGCAGCAAGTGTGATTTTCGAATAACGCACAAAACTGAACCCGGCAAGCAAACCGCCCCAGGCAACAAGCAAAAGCGATTCGTAGCCGTTACTCCATGGAGCATGCCCGGTAAGGTACCAGCGGAGTACCAGGCCGAAGGTATGATAAAGAAAACCAGCTGCCAGCAACGCGATCGAAATATTGAGACTCCAGGATATAAACCTGTTTTTCCTGACCTGCAAATTATCAACAAAGGCAAGAAACAGTAAAATCACACTCAGCAATGCATAGAAATTTCGCAACGTAATGAATATCTGGAGTTTGTTGTACAGAATCTCCGTATTGATTTTCGCTTCGGAAGCCAATAATTCAGGGCCGGCCGAATTTCGCTGTATATTGGTGATATAACCCATTATCTTTTCAGCCTGGCTGTAATCGCCTGTAGAAATTCCTTTTGAAACTTCGGTTATATAGGCAATCATCATATTCCTGTAGCTCAGGGGATTTAACCGGAGATCTTCATTGATCACTGCAACAGCACCTGTAAGCGGAGTTGCTGCCTCTTTATCATCAACACTTATCCATTTGTTGTTTGTCGAAGCCTGGTCGGGGAATATCTTAAGCATACTTCCGTTGATGGCCATTACAAATATGTTCAGGCGTTCGTCGACTTTAATAATTTCCTTGTCGAAATTGTTCTGTTCCGACTGTTTTTTGCGGAAAGCTTCTTCAACATATTTCTGAAGTTTATACTCACCTCCGCTACTGAAAAAATTGAGGAATGAAACGTATTTGCTATTTACTCCAATCACCTCCTGTACCGATTTTTCCCTTACATAAATCATTTTTTGCCCTTTCCAGAACTCAGGGTTCAGCAGCATGTCGATCATTACCTGCATAGCATTCAAACGGCCTTTGCCTTCAATATCAAACATATCTTTCCGCGAGATCTTATGCATTACATCATATGCAAGTGAATGAACCGGTTCAAATCGTCCGTCGAAAGTCTGGCTGAGCAGGTGACCGAATTTGTCGGCATGATCGGCTGAAACCGGTCTCCCCGGCTGCTGCTGTGCAACCGAAAGCATACTGATTCCTAATATAAACATAGTAACAAGGGTACCTGCTTTCCTTTTTTGCTTGATTTCGCCTATTTTGCGGGCCAGCATATAAAAACGGGAATGTTTGTTGAGGAGCGTAAGGATGAATCCAAGGATCAGGAGTATATACCCGAGGTAGGTTATTCTTGTTCCGTAGAAATCGTGATTTACCGATAGGATTGTTCCTTTCTCGTCAACATCATACGACGATTGAAAAAACCTGTATTTATTATAATCCAGGACATTATTCATGAAAATCCTGTGAATCTCATTGATATTATTCCTGGTATCGATAAGTGTAACCTCGCTGGCATAAGATGACGGACTCATGGAACCGGCATAACGGTCGAGGATAAAATCGTTGAGTTTAATGGCGAAAGGCAGTTCAATCGCTTTCTCGCCATAGCCGATCTCAACTGGAACGTTTTCAAACTTAAATTTCTGCATGGTCATGAAATATCCGGGGCCGCCAAAAACCGCAGCTTCATGTTTTTTGCTATCAACTGCAACATCCAGGAGCAAAACACTTTCGCCTTTTTCATCAGCGGGACCTGCCGTCCATTCAATTTTAGCGTTTTTATAAATCCGCTGCAGCTTTAAAAAAGTTCCCTGCACATTATACAGTTTATCCGACCTTAGTTCGGTAAGCGTGAAGGGCTGGATAGTGTCCTGCGATGCCATTGTCATGTCGCCTGCAAACACACCAACAGGGGAAATGAATTTCAGAACCCCTTTGTCTTCAAAAATACTGACTGTACTACTGCTGTTCTTGCTAAAAAATCCAACCGAAATGCCTCCGGCCGATTTCTCGGTTCCTTCTTCAATAAAGATATTTTGCCTGCCTTGTTGGTTTGAAATTATGAGGCTGGCAATGTTTTTCCCACCCGGAACATTTTCCTGTACCTGCTGAACGGCATTCTGAATAAACTTATTGAAGTCGATTTCAACCTTTTTGTTAGTTTCAACCGTAAATCCTATATGTTTTGCATTTGAAGTATACTGGCTGATAATTAGCGGTTTGCTGTATTCCTGCTTTTGGTCCTTATCCTTAACGATAACATCAAGGTAGGCATCGGACGAATAGATTATATTGGAGGTTTCGCCTTCGCGGATAGGCATTGTACCTTCGAAACCAAAATACCTCGTAACACCTGCACCTATAATAATTACAATAAAGGCTGTATGAAACAGCAGTCCGGCCCATTTTTTCCGGCTCAGCAGGTTGTACTGTTTGATATGCCCGAATAAATTGAGAATCAAAAGAACGAAGATAAATTCGAACCATTTAGCTTGGTACACCATTTGCCGTGCGGTAAGAGTATCGTATTTATCCTCGATAAAAGTTGCTATTGCCAGCACCAGTGCCAGTATAGTAAGCAGGATAATGGTCATGGGTGATGAAAAAACAAATTTCAGTATGCGCTTTGCCATAATTGATTTTTTAAGCAGTTCTGTCTTGATATAATTCGGTTAACCCTTTTATTGGGTCGTGCCGGATTGCAGGCTTTTAAATATTTTCATTTCCTGGTCAGCTTCGGCTGATTTGCCGCTTTGTGAAAGTATGACCGACAGATTGTAGTGCGACTGAGGGTGAGATGCGTCTATCTTTATATTTTCGCGCAACAGGTCCATAGCTTTACCGGGATTGTTTGTATTGAGGTAACAGGTGGCGAGGTCACACCTTACATTGCAATTATTTTTGTCGCGGCTCAGAAATTGCTCATAGTATTTTATTGCCTGTGCAAATTGCTGTTTATCATAATAAATATTGCCCAGGTTAAATATGGCAGCCCGGTTTTCTTTGTCGATACGGAGTACAATTTGATTATGATAAAGTGCTTTTTCAAAATCCTGGCTTGAATAATAATATCCGGCAAGTTTTAGCCTGATAGCTGTGTTCAGCGAATCCGATTCCAGTTCTTTTATATATGTAGCAGGATTATCAGCAATTTGGGTAAAGTCATCCGTTTGGAAAATCGTATTAGGTTGTGATTGCAGGTTTTTTGTTTCCGGGGAGGATTTATGGCATGATAATACAAAGAAAGCCAGGATGAAGAAAATAAGTGGAAATCTACATATTATATGCTTATACATGAAGGAAGGATGACGGGATGAAAAAACCAGGTCTTCAGTTGATCTAACGGTTTAGGAGGACAAATCAATCCGGGGTTGAATATTATTTGAATTAAGTGTTCGCCTTATCAGTAAAACAGAATCAGCAAATTTACATATAAAATATTAAATATGATTGGGTTTAACGAATATCCGGTTTGTATGTTGAAATTAGACTATGATTTTTAGCTGTTACAAAATCAATCGAATCTGTAAAGTGAGAAGTCAAACCGTAATGAAGATAAAATATTCTGATACCCCCTGATTTAGAGTGCGCATTAAGCCCGATTGTGAATAAGTAAGGCATAGTCGCTGTTTTCTCTTTTTAATAAATAGTTCATTTTTGAATGAAATTTATATTATTACTAATTCGGATCAAAAATACCACAACAAACTGTTCAATTAGTTTTGCCGATAATACATGAAAAATATTGAATTCAGCATTGGAGTACGCCTTTTCAAAGTACCTAAAAATTCTTTGTAATACTGTGTGGCTCATAATAAATCCGTTCTAGCCGAAATGAAGTAAAAAAAAAGGACATCTTAGTCCGGTCCGAAACAAAAGGAGAAATATACAATATACAGGTTAAATCCTTTATCTTTGAGATCAGTATTTCATTGAATGCAGAGTCTGAAAATGAAATTCACTTCTGTTATATCGCTGATTACCAATACCTGGTAATTGCTATTGCATTCAGTTCATATACTGATTACACTGCGGAAAAGTTAAATGCAAAAATTTCGTTTGCTTCGAATATTAATATGTAACACAGTTTGGCTATGCAGACTCAGTCGTTAAAGAAATTTGTTTATTTGTCAATTGCAGCGGCAATAGCAACTATAGGTCTCAAATTACTGGCTTATTCTCTTACAGGTTCTGTGGGTTTATTTTCTGATGCGCTGGAATCGTGTGTTAACCTGATAGCAGCTGTGGTAGCACTTTTCATGATCACGCTGGCCGAAAAGCCCGCTGACGAAGAACATGCTTTTGGCCATCACAAAGCAGAATACTTTTCGAGTGCTATTGAAGGTGGTTTGATTGTACTGGCTGCCTTTAGCATTATCTGGTCAGCTATCCCAAGGTTACTGCATCCTCAACCTCTAGAAAATGTTGGAATCGGTTTGCTGGTTGCAGTAGGGGCTTCAGGGATTAACCTGGCAGTTGGAATGATCCTGATTAAAAACGGCCGTAAAAACCATTCCATTACCCTTGAAGCCGACGGTAAACATTTAATGACGGATGTGTATACTTCTATTGGCGTGTTATTGGGTATCGGTCTTGTAAAGATAACGGGCTGGCTTCTGCTCGATGCATTGGTAGCTATTGGTGTAGCCATTAATATTTTGTGGACCGGTTACCAGCTTATGCACCGGTCGGCACTGGGTTTACTGGACTCAGGTATTCCTGAAACCGAACGCGCACAAATAATAACAGCATTGGGCGCTTTAAAAAGACTGGGGTTTGATTACCATTCGCTCATGACCCGGCAGGCAGGCCAGCGTAAGTTTATAGCTGTACATATTCTGATGCCGGGACATCTCACAATACAGGAGGGCCACAATATGGTTGAAAAAGTTGAGAAGGACATCCGGGACCTGTTCGATTCGCCGGTAACTGTTTTTACTCACCTCGAACCTATTGAGGACCCGGTTTCGATGCACGACATAGGGATCGACAGGCATGATGATGTGATATAATTGCTAATAATAATTTGCCACGAATGGGGCCTTTGATCTTCTGAATACGTCTAAACATTCAAATTTGAATTATTGGGGGATCTATTATGCCTATTTAACCTTGCCATAAGTCATTAAAAACAGACCATTTAGCCTCTTCCACATATGCTGTCTGAAGGTTGAGCTCCTGCAATTAATACAGGGAAACAATGAGCCGGTATAAAAATGATGAATTTGCGGCTAAAGGTATACATATGTAGATTTAAGTGGAGATATGACATTCGGAACAAGGACATTTTTAAACAATTTCTTCGTTTTAACAAGAATTTAAGAATCGGGCGCGAAATTAGCTTTTCTTGATTTCGGCAAACAAATAAATTCCTTTTCTACAATTCTACTCTTTCGTACCAAATGAAATCCCGGTTAGCGTAACCGGGATAGCATTAAAACGGAAAAGAAGTTTGTATTTGGCTAACAAAGCTTTACAAACTGAAATTTTCAGGAAACAGATACTCCTATTAACCTTCCGATTCCAAATGTAATGGCGGCAGCAGCCAGCCCGAAAATTACCTGCCTGAAGCCTGAATACCAGACACTTTTACCTGTAAATAAGGTTATGGAAGATCCTATCAGGAATAGTCCCAGGGCACTTGATATCGTACTTATTAAAATTGCCTTCATTCCAGTAGTGAAGAAAAACGGGATAACCGGGATTATAGCCCCTACCGCAAACAACATAAAAGAAGTTATTGCCGCTTCGATTGCCGATCCTTTCATATCGTCGACATTGATGCCCAGTTCTTCTTTCACAAGGATGGCATGTGCATGATCTTTATCCGAAATAATTTCTTTTGCCATCCTTTGTGCCTGTTCTTCGGGTATTCCCTTGGATTGATAAATCAAAACCAGTTCTAATTCTTCGCCTTCAGGGTTCGATTCGAGTTCATCCATCTCTAGCTGCATCTGGTTTTCGGAGAGTTCCTGCGAGCTTTTAACCGAGATCCATTCGCCCAAAGCCATCGACAAGGCCCCTGCCAGGAGACCCGCAAGCCCTGCCAGTAGTATGCCCTGTTGGCCACTTGTAGCTCCGGCAATTCCCATTACGAGGCTGAAATTGGATACCAGCCCATCGTTACCGCCCAAAACGGCTGCCCTTAAAGCATTACCGCCAACCGAACGATGCCGTTTTTCGAAACGTGCCCGGCTTGCCCCTGAAACTTTCGGGGTAGTATTCAGAATATTGGTCAGGATTGAAACATGCGCCGTATCTGACAATGAAGGAGCGGAACTGCCTTTTTTCCGGGCACTTATTATAGAGGAAGATATGCTTTTTTCGGTATCCAGCAGCACACCTAAAAGGTAATTGTACCCAAATATTTTCCCGATCATTTTTAAAATCCGGGCCCTCCCCGAAGGAAGAGGCATCATTGAAATATCGAAGTTGCCCTTCTTCATAAATGCCAGTGCATGGCTCTGTTCTATTTCACTCATCTTACGAAATACTTCCGCAACATTTGAGTCTTCTTCGTTTTCGGCAAGCACTTTATACAGAAAACTGGCATCAATTTCGGTTTGAATATTCTTAAAATTCATTGTTTCTATTCTTAGAACTGGTATTTGTTTTTATAAAAAAATAAGGTTTGCGACTTACTATCCGATTGCTAACAGGAAACGGATTTATATAACTTCAAACTCTTTCAGAGCCTCTTCAAGATCGTGAATGGGTTTTAACGAAACTTCGGTTCCGGTTTCGCCCTGTACTGCATAATCAAAGGGATTGTCGAGGTCTTTAATTAGCAGGAACATATAGAAAATAAGAAAAGTAACAATCAGGGTGAGAAAAGCGGAAACATAAAAAGGCTCAATCCGGATAAGAATAAGGCCGAGTGCTACCAGAAACCCCATAGCTTCAACACTGGCGTAGGCCGAACCAACAAATTCGGTGTCGCGGATAGTATCAATCCGCATTATCATTTTCCGCAGGCTGTTTTGTTCGTTCTTAAGTTTTATGATGTAATTAGGCTGGATGCCTTCTTTATCAAATTCAACAAAGAAGTCATTCATCTGGCTGATCCTGATCAGCATCGATTTGGTTCTTTCTTTCTTATAGAACCAATCAATGAGCGATTTCACAAACAATTTCTGAAATTCGATAAACCGTAAGGCTGTTTCTGAGTTTTTACTTTTATAAATTGTGTAAGTATCGTCGAAAAGTGTTTTCACCGAAGCAGCAAGCTCACTCGGGATTTTTTCGCTTTCCTTATAATCGGAGAGTACCCCGCTTATAAGGAATCCGATGAGGAAGATTGTACCTGCAACCAGGCTTGTAAAAAGCGCATTCAACTCCATGATCTTTAGACCATACCAGTGAGAACCGAATTTTAATATGGCAATGAGAATGATCAAAGGCATTATCCTTATGGCAATAGACCATTTCTGCCAGAATTTTACTGTGGATCGTACCAGTATTTCCTGCGTTTTCATAAGCGGAGATTTAAAAGTAGCAATTTATTAATATCAAAGCATATCACCCGGTCGGGGATGATAATCGGATGGGATAAATGATTTCTTCAGGTTTTCACTTAATCTAATCATCCTCCTCCTCAATATTTCCCTGTTCATTCTGTTCGGTTTTTTCGCTTTTGGCTGAAATCTTTTGATTCAGAACAGAGTAGGGAAATACTGCCAGAGCAGCAGTAAGGCCAATGGCCGCAATTATTTTCTGTAATGTTGTAAGACGGATACCTTCGGCATCTATATTTTTATACCCTGTAAACATCGATTGCAAAGTACCTGCTTTTTTGTTGAAGAGATAATCCATAAGGTTCCCCAGCAAATGCATAAATACAAGTGCAATAACAATATTTACAGCAATTTCGTGCACATCTTTAAGTGTGTCTTCCGATACACCGGGTTTGATGAATGCAAAAAAGCCTTCCCCTTCGGATGCCAGTAATAAAGCACCGGAGATTACGATCATAAGGCTGAAAATGATAATTCCCAGCATTGCAAGCGATGCCAGCGGGTTGTGACCCGGCGAATGGCTTTTGCTGCTATTCATATCGGTGATAAATTCTTTAATCCGTTTAATTCCTATAGGAAAATCGCTGAACCTTGAATATTTGGGGCCGGCAAAACCCCATATAATCCGAAAAATGATCAAAATCCCCGCCATGTATCCAACAGAAGAATGTATATTTAAGAGTTCTTCTTCTTCCGAAAGCAGGTATGCGGCAACCAGTGCGATTACAAGCAGCCAGTGGAACAGTCGTGTTGGTAAGC
Source organism: Bacteroidales bacterium (assembly GCA_963677975.1). Taxonomy (GTDB): domain Bacteria; phylum Bacteroidota; class Bacteroidia; order Bacteroidales; family UBA4417; genus UBA4417. Next base: position 398,064 of record OY782677.1, read on the forward strand.
TCCAGATGTACGTTTTCATACTATTAGATTATACCCGTTAAAATTATGACCTTTTTTCAATACTATGATTATATTCATAAATCGCATTCTGGTTAATCTGCGGTAAACCTTAAATCAAATACTATTAATAACAGCAAATACGTTATTAAATACCTGAATGCAGCATAATGCCAACAGCATTTTTATTGCGGGTTAATGTGCGGTTAAACAAACACATAGCAATCCGGACTGAATTCAGATATTTCAGGCTAATCCCAAAGACATGTCTTTTTTTTGCCTTATACTGCTCCATGAGGAATAAAAAAACAAAATTTAGACAGGTTCTAAATAAGGCTGTTCAATACCATTGTCGGTCAATTGGAGTAATTTTGATCTATACTTAAAGCAATGATATCTGCCCAAACGAAATGAATTTTAACTAGCACATGAATAAAACAGCACACAGAATATACCTTTTCGTGTTATCGCTCATAGTGATTGTGGTTTTTGCGGCAATTACCTACAAGGGTTATACATATTACAAAATAAGCCTCGAAGAACGTTTTTTTCATCCTGACCATACGCTTCTGAAACCCAGTGGCATATGGGGACACGGAATGGGGATTATCGGGTCATTGTTTATGATTCTAGGTGTCCTGTTATACATGTTCCGTAAAAGGTACAGGATGTTTTCGCGTTGGGGAGTTCTCAAACACTGGCTCGAATTCCATATTTTCCTTTGTACACTCGGCCCGATTCTGGTGCTTTTTCATACCTCATTTAAGTTTGGCGGAATTGTGGCTATAAGTTTCTGGAGTATGGTCGCTGTTTTCCTGAGCGGAATTGTGGGCCGGTTTATTTATATACAAATACCACGAACCATCGAAGGCCGCGAATTAAGCCTTAATGAAGTGTGCGATATGAAAGGAGATATAGGCAAAGCACTCACTACTTCAGTACAACTTGACGAAGAAAGTTTCAGGATTATAGTTGATTCAACCAGATCAAAAGCCGGATTATACAGCAGCAATTTCATAGTGCGCTATTTTCGCACGAAGGCCGAAAACCGCAGGAAACTTGCAACCGTTAAATCTGTTCTGAAAAAGAAAAACTTATCCAGGGTGCAAAAAGCGGAAGTCCTGAGCCTGGTAAAAAACGAAATGTCGCTTAACCGCAGGATTGAGCGGCTGGTTTTAATGCAGAACTTATTCAAATACTGGCATGTTGCACATTTGCCTTTTGCCCTTGTAATGCTTGTAATAATGATATTTCATGTGGCCGTTACCATTGTATTTGGTTACAGATGGATCTTTTAATATGAACGAAATACTTTTGGAGCAGGTTGTAATTTATTCCGTGGTAATCCTGTTTTGCTTCGCTATTGTGTTGATATACCTGCGTACTCAGAAACGCAATTCGAAAAAGGTAGAAGAGAAAATAGTGATAGCAAAACGCGACGGGATGTATGAACCTGTATCGCTGCACCCGGTAATTGATGAAAATAGCTGCATTCGCACCGGAGCATGTGTGGCGGCATGCCCCGAACATGATATTCTCGGAATTAAGGATGGAAAAGCTGTTACAATAAATGCATCGAAATGTATAGGTCACGGAGCCTGTTTTCATGCATGTCCCACACAGGCAATTACACTATGTATCGGTACCGAAAAGCGCGGTGTTGAACTGCCACATGTTAACCAGAATTTCGAAACCAATGTGGATGGAATTTTTATTGCCGGCGAACTGGGTGGCATGGGACTGATAAAAAATGCTGTTGAGCAGGGGAAACAAGCCGTTGATAATATTGTTAAAACTCTCCGTAATACCCACGACGCTACCTATGATCTTGTCATCGTAGGGGCAGGGCCGGCAGGAATTTCAGCCTCCCTTGCGGCTAAAAAACACAATCTTAACTTCCTCACCCTTGAACAGGATACACTTGGGGGGACAATATTTACATTCCCGCGTCAAAAAGTTGTAATGACATCCGCTATGGATCTTCCGTTGTATGGGAAGGTTAAATTATTTGAAACCAGTAAAACAGCTCTGCTCGATTTATGGCATTCGGCACTCAGTAAAAACAACATTACTATACGTGAAAACTCCAAAGTGGAAACAATTACGCCTGAAAACGGTCATTTTAATCTCGTGTTGTTGACCGGAGAACACATCACGGCAAAAACTGTATTGCTAACAATCGGTCGGCGTGGCACTCCACGCAAACTTGGTGTTGAAGGCGAAATCCAGGAAAAAGTGGCATACCGGCTTCTTGAACCGGAGGATATTATGGCAAAAAACATAATGGTAATCGGTGGGGGCGATTCTGCAATTGAATCTGCCTTGTTATTAGCCGATGAGAATAATGTTACACTTTCGTATCGTGGGGAAGTATTCAGCAGGATAAAAGTCAAAAACAGCGAAAAAATCAAGGAAGCTATTGAACAGGGAAAAATTAAAATGCTTTTTAATACAACTCCGCTGTGCATTAATAAGGATTCTGTTGTACTGTCGACAAATAAAGAAGGAGAAGAACTCTATGTCGAGAACGACCTGGTATATATTTTTGCCGGAGGCGAGCTTCCCACTCAATTCCTTGAGAAAGCAGGTATACGAATCACCAAAAAGTTTGGCGATGCTATTTTAAAACACGAAGACTGAAATAGGATTTATCCGGAATCTTGAATTCAGCAGCAGATTATAACTGGACATGTGATGTGAAGGGAGAAATGAGAACGGAGAACCGAATATTCCTGGCTGGCCTGATAAGTTAACTTTTCCCTCAATTGATACAAAAAATGTTTTTTTAACTGTAACCATAAATAGTAGTTTGATTGAAATGAAATTAAAGGTTGGAAATATTATCTGTGTATTGATGCTAACTGTTCTTTACAGCCTGACATCATATGCCCAGATATCGCCGGGTCCGTTAGCACGGGTTCACACGCAACTCGAAGGTATGTCCAATTGCACACAGTGCCATACCCTTGGCGAAAAAGTTTCGAATGCAAAATGCCTGGCTTGCCATACCGAGTTAAAAGTCCGCATCGACCTTCAAAAGGGATATCACGCTTCCGCCGAAGTAAAAGGCAAACAATGTGCTTCCTGTCATAATGATCATCACGGATTAACCTTTCAGATCGTTCGGTTTGACAAGACTAAATATAATCACAACCTTTCGGGATATAAGTTAAGCGGTGTGCACACAACTAAAAAATGCGAGGATTGTCATAAACCCGCATTTATCACCGATGCAAAAATTAAAGCTAAAAAATTCACTTATCTTGGTTTAAAGTCTGACTGTTTAAACTGTCATGCCGATTATCACCAGAAAACACTTTCGTCCGACTGCGCTTTGTGCCATAATGACACTAAATTTAAGCCGGCAGCCAGGTTCAACCACAATAATGCTAAATTCAAACTGGCCGGTAAACACGAAATGGTTGCCTGTGCCGATTGCCATAAAACTTCTGTCCGTAACGGGCAGAAATTCCAGGAATTTAAAGGTGTAAAAGCTACTAATTGCACCAACTGCCATAAGGATCCGCACAACAATAAGTTTGGTCAGAATTGTGCCGAATGCCACAACAACGAATCATTTGCGGCAGTTGGAGGGGTAAAGAATTTTGATCACACCAAGGCAGATTTTCAGCTTGAAGGGAAACACCTGAATGTTGTGTGTAAATCGTGTCATAAACAAAAACTTACCACGCCTTTAAATTTTACGCATTGTACCGACTGTCACTCCGATTACCACGAAAAGCAATTTGCAAAAAACGGCATATCACCCGATTGTTCTGCCTGTCACACAGTAAATGGATTCACAGAATTCTCTTATACGATCGACCAGCATAATGCCGGTGTCTTCCCGCTGAAAGGTGCACACATTGCAACGCCTTGTCTTGCCTGCCATAAAAAGCAGGAAAAATGGAAATTTAAAGAAGTGGGTAAAGTATGTAAGGATTGTCACACGAATATTCATCAGGCTTTTATTGATGAAAAATATTATCCCGAAGCAAACTGTGAAGCTTGTCATAACCCTGACAGGTGGAATACGGTTAGCTTTGATCATAAAAAAACCAAATTTGAGCTGGAGGGAGCGCATACCCGTCAAACCTGCCGCGATTGCCATTTTAATAAAGAAAAAACAGGTCACGTCAATCAGCAGTTTACGGGCTTAGCAGGCAATTGCACCAACTGTCATAAGGATGTTCACGTAGCTCAATTTGAAACCAATGGGGTTACAGATTGCAAAAAATGTCATAATTCCGATTCGTTTAAACCTGCAACTAAATTCGATCATAACACTTCTCAGTTTGTGCTCGACGGAAAACATGTAAAAGTAGCCTGTAACAGGTGTCACAAGCCTGTAACTGACCAGGGAGAAACTTTTGTGCTTTATAAAATAAAGAAATTCAAATGCGAAGACTGTCATCGATAATACTCGTGTTGTTGCTAACCGTTAACCTGTCGGCACAAAAATCGCCGCATGGTGACAGCTTTACGGCCAACTGCGACGACTGCCATAAAACAGATGGCTGGAAGGTTGATTTAAAAACAATCGACTTCAATCATAATGGCACAACATTTCCTTTAGTCGGGCAGCACCGCGATGTGAACTGCAAAGAGTGCCACACTTCGCTTGAGTTTGCCAAAGCTCCGCTCGAATGTTTTGCCTGCCATACCGATGTGCATGAACAAACCGTCGGGAATGCCTGCGCCCGATGCCATACCCCGGTTTCGTGGGTCGTGAACAATATCAGCCAGCTGCATCATCAAAGCCGTTTCCCGCTTATCGGGGCACATACTCAAGCCGATTGTAAGGATTGTCATAAAAACCTGATTCCGTCGACACCATCTGCCTCAACAGCATCGCGGCTTCGTTTTGATCCTATGGGCATTGAGTGCTACGATTGTCATAAAAGCAACTTCCAGTCGGCAACCCAACCCAATCATGTAGAAGGCAAATACTCAACCAACTGCATCGATTGTCATAAAATAAATACATTGTCCTGGAATGGTGCCGGAATTACTCATGACTTTTTCCCCCTTGAGGGAGGTCATGCTATAAGCGATTGTAAAAGGTGCCACACTTCGGGAAGTTACAGCAAAATTCCTGCCGAATGCAATTCGTGTCACCAATCCGATTATACTTCGGCTTTAAACCCAAATCATACCTCACTCGGTTTTCCTTCCAACTGCGCTCTTTGCCATACTACAACCCCCGGCTGGAAGCCCGCTGAATATAAAAGTCATGATGCCCTGTTCCCGATTTATTCGGGTAAACATAAAGGGGAGTGGAATACATGCGCTGATTGCCACAAGAATACAGCCAATTACCAGCAATACATATGTACCGATTGCCATGAGCATAATAAAGGGGATACCGATAATGAACATAAGAATGTAACGGGATATATTTATAACAGCGAGGCTTGTTTTGCCTGTCACCCGACCGGTACAAGCGAAGGAAGTTTTGATCATAACAAATCGGTTTTCCCGTTAACCGGGGCCCATACAACAACAGCTTGTGCCGACTGTCATACAAGCGGTTATGCCGGAACTCCGAATGCCTGTGCAAGCTGTCATACAACAAATTATAATCAATCCACAAATCCAAACCACAAAACAAACGGTATCGCTAACGATTGTGCCACCTGCCATACCACTGCTCCCGGATGGAAGCCCGCCACTTACCCGGTTCATTCGAACCTTTCAGGTGTTCACATTCCTATAGCTAACGATTGTGCCAAATGTCACAACGGGAGTTATTTGGTTATTCCGAAAATCTGTTCCGATTGCCATACGCCTGATTATAACCAGGCCACAAACCCGAATCATATTACATCTCAGTTTTCAAAAACCTGCGAAACATGCCACTCGCAAACGGCCTGGGTGCCATCCACCTTCAATCATAACAATACCTACCCGCTTACCGGGGCACATGCGGCTATTGCTTCAAACTGCACCCAATGCCATCCAAACGGTTATGCCAATACTCCCAATACCTGTGCCGGATGCCACCAACCTGATTACAATCAGTCAGTTAATCCTAACCACAGTGCGCTCAATATTCCTAACAGTTGTGCTACTTGTCACACAACGAATCCCGGATGGCAGCCAGCTACTTTCGCGATTCACAATAATTATTATGTACTGGCCGGAGCCCATATTCAGGTTGCATGTGTAACTTGTCATAATGGTAACTATACCAATACACCGAATACCTGTGCCGGTTGTCATATGACCGATTATAACCAGACGACTAATCCCAAACATGCAACGGCCCAATTCCCCGTTACCTGTGCCGATTGCCACAGCCAGTCGGCATGGACGCCTTCGACCTTCAACCACGACGGGCAATATTTCCCGATTTATTCAGGAAAACACAAAGGCAAATGGAATAGTTGTGCCGACTGCCATACAAACCCGTCGAATTATGTAGTATACACCTGCACTACTTCCTGCCATCCGCAATCATCAATGAACAGTAAACACCAGGGCGTAAGCGGTTACCAATATGTGAGCACGGCCTGCCTTAACTGCCATCCAAATGGGTCGGGCGGTAAAATGTTCGACAACAGCAACTTTGACAGAAATTAAAAGACCTCATGAAAAAGTTACTTTTCTTAATTTCCTTTTGCTTTTTTGGTTATGGTATCATAGCGCAAACTGCCGTTGATACAAGGGAAGGAACGATTTCGTTTATCACGTCACAGAATGTGTATGTAAAATTTGAATCCACCGAAAGCATTTCGGCCGGGGATACTCTGTTTGCCAACGAATCAGGCAAAATGACCCCGGTGTTGATAGTGAAAGACCTTTCTTCTATATCCTGTGTGTGTGTCCCGATTACGACAAGGAAATTGTCGCTTACCGATAAAATATCGGCAAAACTGAAAGCAATACCAACTAAAAGTCCTGTTGAATCGCCTGTGACCCCGGTAGTAACTGCATTTGTAAAAGCGGAAACAGATACTTTAAAAAAAGAAATATCAAAGGAGATTAAACAGGATATAAACGGGCGGGTTTCCGTATCTTCCTATACGGACTTTTCGAATGTTTCCGATTTCTCACAACGGCTTAGATATACATTTTCGCTTGATGCTCAAAACATTGCTAATTCAAAATTATCGGGCGAAGCCTATATTTCGTTCGCACACAAAATCAATCAATGGAGCGAAATACAGAACAACTTTCATAACGGCTTAAAGGTTTACAGTCTTGCGTTTACGTATGCTATCGACAAAAACAACACTGCATGGGCCGGACGGAAGATAAATCAGAAGCTTTCCAGTATTGGTGCCATTGATGGGATTCAATATGAACATAAATTTAAAGCGGTTTCGACTGGGCTTTTTGCCGGTTCCCGCCCTGATTACATGGACTATAGTTTTAATCCAACCCTGCTTCAGTTTGGGGGTTATTTCGGGCACGATTATATTTCGGGAAAAGGCAGTATGCAAACGTCACTTGCTTTTATTGAGCAAATGAATCATGGAAATACCGACCGGAGATTCGCTTACCTGCAACATTCCAATTCGCTGCTTCCAAAACTGAACTTTTTCGGATCGGTCGAATTTGATTTCTATAATAAAGTCAGGAATACCCAGGACAGCACTTTAAACAGGGATAATAAGCCAAAGCTTACTAACGTATATGTTTCATTGCGCTACAAGATTATTAAGCAGTTATCCTTATCCCTTTCATACAGCGCCAGACAAAATATCATTTATTACGAAACCTATAAAAGTATTATCGACCAGCTTCTCGAAGCAGCTACCCTGCAGGGTTATATGTTCCAGGTAAGTTACCGCCCGGGGAAAAACATTTCAGCAGGGGCGAATGCCGGTTACAGGTTCAGCAAACAGGATCCGAGAGCAAGCAAAAATTTATATGCCTATTTCACATACAACAATGTCCCCTGGCTTAAGGCTTCAGCAACAATCTCGGCTACTCTTTTCGAAACCGGGTATATGAACGGCAGTATTTACAGCCTGTCGCTCACGCGTGACCTTATACCTGGAAAATTGGACGGTGAGATCGGTTACCGGTATGTCGACTACCATTTTGTCACTTCCGAATCGCCGCTTGTTCAAAACATGGCTGAAATGAACCTGACCTGGCGGGTTATTAAAAAGCTTTCGTTATCCCTCAATTTCGAAGGCACATTTGAAAAGCAAAATAATTACCAGCGGGTATATGTAAACCTTACGAAACGGTTTTAAGATTAACCAAATTTGATCAAGGTTTTACCCCTTTATTCCAATCAAATAAACAGTAATCAATAATAAGCTGAAAATATCCTGCTTGACTATTAAATGCGCTGGGGCCTTTTTTTGCTTCTCCAATTGATCAGGTAAACGCCGGCCAGTATAAAACACATGCAGATCAGGTGGAGAAGTGTCACTTTTTCACCATAAAACAAACCCCACATTATGGCAAATATGGGTATAATATAAGTAACCGACGATGCTGCAACTGCCGATGAATAGCGGATAATACTGTTCATAAGCAGCATGGCCAGCGCGGAGCCTACAATACCTAGTACGGCAATTGCCAGCAGGTGTAAGGGCCATCCCGGTGTAGCCAAAACGGGAGCGAAATCAGTTGTAAGCAGGTAAATTAATGCCGCCGGGCCGATAAATAAAAATGAAAAAGAGGTCACCTGCACTCCGGTAAGATGCGGCAGTTTCGCTTTAATCTGGTTCATGCTTATGGCATAAAAAAGGGTTGCAAGCACAATATAAAGAGCATAGCTGTTGACGGCTCCAAGGTGAAATCCATCTCCTGCCAGGATCAGTCCGGTTGCGCCGGCAAGCCCGATCGACAGGCCTGCAACCTGCATCCATCGGAATGCAGTACGGTGAAAAAGCAGCCCTACAATCAATGTAAAAACCGGGGTTAGAGAGTTGAGCATTCCCGCCAGCGCACTGTCGATACGAGTTTCGGCTTTCATAAAAAGGAATGCCGGGATAAAACTTCCAATGAATCCGGCTATCAGTAAACTTATCAGATCTTTCCTCTGGATTTTTTTTATGTGTTTGAGCGCCATGGGCAAAAGAGCCAGCGAAGCCAGGAGAATCCGCAACGCGGCAGCCTGGTCGCTGCTGAAACTCAGCATACCGATCTTCATCAGAATAAATGAACTACCCCAGATAAATGCAAGTATCATTAAGATGGTAAACTGAAACCAGCGTTTCCCCCAGATCATTGATTATTGTTTTAAAAGTGGAAAGATAAAGTAAAAGTTTGAACTACACGATACTTCAGGCCTGGTGAAGTTGAACCTGGTATTTCAATTACGAACTTTGACATAAAAGTAAATCTCGGTCTTAGTTGTAATGATTCTTTACTGTGTCGCTCCGGATATACTATCATTGCTTGTTTCCGCTATTTATCAGGTAAATTCAGGTATCAATCTGAATGGTACATATTTAACAAGTTGGACCAGATTATTGTTTAGTTAGCCCATTTCAGATTCTCAATATCTTAAGTCCTATCGGATGACTCATAATATTTACATCTGCTATTTTTATTGCGTTCCATTAAAAAGGCAAAAAATCCCGGGTTTTGGAAACCGGGATTTGAAGTAAATAAGTACGTAAGGTCAAGAGCTGCTTATATCGAAACTTTTAAACTCAGTTCTTTAAGTTGGTCGTCCGAAATACGTGAAGGAGAATCGATCATCACGTCGCGGGCTGCATTATTTTTGGGGAAGGCAATATAATCGCGTATCGATTCGCTTCCGCCAAACAGGGAACAAAGCCTGTCGAAACCAAAGGCAATTCCTCCGTGCGGCGGTGCGCCGAATTCGAATGCATTCATAAGGAAGCCAAACTGCTCCTGTGCATCTTCCTCGCTGAAACCCAGAAGTTGCAGCATTTTATGCTGTAAAGGTTTGTTGTGGATACGGATAGAACCTCCGCCAACTTCCACGCCATTGATAACCATATCGTAAGCATTTGCACGCACAGCACCCGGGTCGGTGTCGAGCAGGGCAATATCCTCAGGTTTTGGCGAAGTGAACGGGTGGTGCATGGCATAAAAGCGTTGCGATTCCTCGTCCCATTCGAGAAGCGGGAAATCGTATACCCAAAGCGGTGCGAACGTTTCAGGGTTGCGCAGTCCAAGACGGGTTCCCATTTCGAGGCGTAATTCGTTAAGGGCTTTGCGTGTTTTATGGGCTTTGCCTGCAAGTATCAGGATTAGGTCGCCTGGCTTGGAACCTAATGCATCAGCCCATTTTTTCAGTTCTTCAGGTGCATAGAATTTATCAACCGACGATTTCAGGCTACCGTCAGCCGCATAACGAACATAGATCAAACCGCCGGCACCGATCTGCGGTTTCTTTACAAAATCCGTTAATTCATCGAGTTGTTTGCGGGTATATTCGGAACAGCCTTCGGCATTAATACCAACTACCAGTTCGGCATCGTCGAAAACTTTAAAATCTCTTCCCTTTACCAGGTCGTTTAGTTCGGTAAATTGCATACCAAAACGAGTATCGGGCTTGTCGCTGCCGTAATACTTCATAGCATCGGCCCAGGTAATACGCGGCAGCTTAACCACGTCAACGTTTTTCACGGTTTTGAAAAGGTGTACAACCAGTCCTTCGAAGGTATTGAAAATATCCTCCTGGGTAATGAACGACATTTCGCAATCGATCTGTGTAAATTCAGGCTGGCGGTCGGCGCGGAGGTCTTCGTCGCGGAAGCATTTCACGATCTGGAAATAGCGGTCGAAACCGGCTACCATGAGCAATTGCTTGAAGGTTTGCGGCGACTGCGGCAAAGCATAAAATTCGCCGGGATTTACACGTGAAGGAACCACGTAATCGCGGGCTCCTTCGGGTGTTGATTTGATCAGTACAGGTGTTTCGACTTCAATAAAATTGAGGCTGTCCATGTAATTTCGCGTCTGGAAAGCCAGGCGGTGGCGAAGTTCCATATTGCGTTTCACGGCGTTACGGCGAAGATCGAGGTAGCGGTATTTCATACGGAGTTCGTCGCCACCGTCAGTATTGTCTTCGATTGTAAAAGGAGGCGTTTTCGACTCGTTCAGAATATCGAGTTTCTCAACGCTGATTTCGATATCGCCGGTTATCATTTTTGCATTCTTGTTGCTGCGTTCGGCTACTTTCCCTGAAACCTGGATTACAAATTCGCGCCCTAGTTTCCGTGCCTGTTCGCAAAGTGCTGCATTGGTTTCCATATTGAATACCAATTGTGTAATTCCATAACGGTCGCGAAGGTCAATGAAAGTCATTCCACCCAGGTCGCGCGAGCGCTGCATCCAGCCGGTAAGTATAACATTTGTCCCAACATGGGTCATATTGAGTTCACCACAAGTGTGTGTCCGAAGCATAGTTTTATTTTTTTTGAAAGTGCAAAAGTAGGCATTTTAGAAGACATAATTGATGAACAGGTATTCAGAATCAATGGTATATCAATTTCCAGGCATCACACATATATGTATTTGATAATGTGTGGATTATCGTTTAACAAGTAGATATTTATCAATTTTCAGCAATTCTTAATTTTCATTAAATAAACAATCCGGTTTTCATAAAAAGCGTTAAAAGACAGCATTATATATTGGGAACCCCTTGATTTTCGGACCCAAATTCATTACCTTTGCAAACTTTTCCCGAATAAAATATAAAATCCCTATATATGAAACTCTCACAATTCAGGTATCATCTGCCAAATGAGCTGGTAGCCCTGCATCCTTTGGAAAACAGGGATGAGTCGAGGTTAATGGTACTTGACCGAAAAAAACAAACCATTGAACACAAGACTTTCAAGGATATCCTCAATTATTTTGGCGACGGCGACGTTTTTATTCTGAATAATACCAAAGTTTTTCCAGCCCTTTTGCTGGGCGAAAAAGAAAAAACGGGCGCTAAAATTACCGTTTTCCTTCTGCGCGAACTTAACAGTGAAGCCCGCCTGTGGGATGTACTCGTTGATCCTGCACGAAAGATCCGGATTGGCAACAAACTGTATTTTGGCGATGACGATTCATTGGTTGCTGAGGTAATTGACAATACTACATCGCGTGGACGCACACTGCGTTTCCTTTTTGACGGACCTTACAGCGAGTTCAAACGCACTATTGAATCTCTTGGGCGGACTCCTCTTCCTGAAGAACTACAGCGTTTACGCGACATTGAACCCAGCGACAAAGAACGCTATCAGACCATCTATGCTAAAAACGAAGGCGCAGTTGCAGTACCGTCAGCCGGGCTGCATTTCAGCCGCGAACTAATGAAAAGACTTGAACTTCAGGGCGTTAATTTTGCAGAGGTAACACTGCATGCAGGTCTGGGCAACTTCCGGGCTATTGATGTGGAAGACCTTACCAAGTACAAAATGGACTCCGAAGAGTTAATTATTGAAGAGGACCAGGCACAGATTGTAAACCGCTCCATTGAGTCGCGCCACAAAGTATGCGTAGTAGGAACCACCACTATGAAAGCCGTTGAATCGTCTGTAACCATTTCGGGGCAGGTTAAGCCTTATACCGGCTGGAGCAACAAGTTTATTTTTCCGCCTTACGATTTCAGTATAGCTTCGAGTATGATCACCAATTTTCACCTGCCGCAATCGCCCATGATGATGATGGTAGCTGCCTATGCAGGATATGATCTGCTGATGAAAGCCTACAAGGAAGCAGTTGCACAGAAATACCGTTTCTTTACTTATGGTGATGCAATGCTGATTCTTTAAGAAATCAAAGATTCGTGATAAAAATGAAATCCCTTCGGAAGAGGGGATTTTTTTATGACCTTTGTGAAGAAGTAGCTCTTGAAAATTTTAATGTTTCTGTAATATCCGATAGCAAGACAAAAAAATAAATAGCTATGAATGACAACGCAAAAAAATTCGATCTGGAAGAACGTCTAATAGATTTTTCTCTTACAATAATTGACATAGTCGAGAAATTGCCGGATACAAGAAGTGGAAATCACATTGCAGGCCAGTTGCTTCGTTCAGGCACTTCTCCTGCATTCAATTACGGCGAAGCGCAGGTTGCCGAATCGCGGAATGATTTTATTCACAAAATGAAGATTTGTCTCAAGGAGCTAAAGGAATCTTATATTGCTCTTCAGATAATCAAAAGAAAACCACTTATTGCAGGCTATTCAAATCTCGATCTCTGTATAGAGGAATGCAAAGAATTGATAGCAATCTTCCTGAAAAGTGTTGATACTGCAAAATTGAATTCGAAAAAATGAAAAACACTGCACACTAAATGAAAAATTAAGAGGTAATTGTTGCCTCCGTTCATCATTCTTCATTTTGAGTTTAATGTTTTGCGTTCCGACAAGAAAATCAAAAACACTGAACACAGAATGAACAATCAAGAAGTAATTGTTGCCTTCGTTCGTCATTCTTCATTTTGAGTTCAATGTTTTGCGTTCCTGAAATAAAATCAAAAACGCTGAACACAAAATGAAAAATTAAGAAGTAATTGTTGCCTTCGTTTATCATTCTTTATTTTGAGTTTACTGTTTTGCGTTCCGACAAGAAAATCAAAAACACTGAACACAGAATGAAAAATTAAGAAGTAATTGTTGCCTCCGTTCATCATTCTTCATTTTGAGTTTAATGTTTTGCGTTCCGACAAGAAAATCAAAAACACTGAACACAGAATGAACAATCAAGAAGTAATTGTTGCCTTCGTTCGTCATTCTTCATTTTGAGTTTAATGTTTTGCGTTCCGACAAGAAAATCAAAAACACTGAACACAGAATGAACAATCAAGAAGTAATTGTTGCCTTCGTTCGTCATTCTTCATTTTGAGTTTAATGTTTTGTGTTTAAATTAAATCTAATAATCACGATGGAGTCAATCCGAAAAATATACAAAACCGGCCTCGGCCCATCCAGTTCTCATACCATGGGTCCGCGTTTCGCTGCCGAAAAATTCAGGCTGAAAAACGAACCGGCAACGGTTATCCGCATAACCCTCTACGGAAGTCTGGCCGCAACCGGCAAAGGGCACCTGACTGACAAAGTACTGAGGGAATCGTTTCCTGAAGATAAGGTAAAAATCATCTGGGAAAAAGATACAGTACTTCCGCAGCATCCCAACGGGATGAAATTCGAGGCGCTCGACGATAAAGGAACCTTGCTGGATGAGTGGACCGTTTTCAGTGTTGGCGGAGGCGATATTGAAGACGACGAATTAAAAGCTCAGAAAGTAAATGTGTATCCCCATACCAAAATGACAGATATCCTGAAATGGTGCCATCAGAACGGGCGCACACTCTGGGAGTATGTCGAGATACATGAAGGGGCAGGAATATGGGAGTTTCTGACCGAAGTTTGGAATACAATGAAGGAATCCATTGTGCGTGGCCTTGAGCATGAGGGTGTGTTGCCCGGAATTCTGCATCTCCCGCGTAAAGCTTCTTCTTATTATATAAAAGCCAAAAGTTCGGCCGGATCCTTGCAGAAACGCGCTTTGGTTTTTGCCTATGCACTTGCCGTTTCGGAAGAAAATGCCGGCGGGGGAACCATAGTAACCGCTCCTACCTGCGGTTCATGCGGTATTGTGCCAGCGGTATTATATCATTCGCAACTGACATACGCATTCTCAGATATCAAAATACTTCGCGCGCTGGCAACTGCGGCGCTTATCGGAAACCTGGTAAAGGAAAATGCTTCCATTTCGGGGGCACAGGTTGGCTGCCAGGGCGAAGTGGGAACCGCCTGCTCAATGGCTGCCGGGGCAGGTGCACAACTTTTCGGTGCAACTCCGGCCCAGGTTGAATATGCTGCCGAAATGGGCCTGGAACACCATTTAGGGCTTACCTGCGACCCTGTGGCCGGACTTGTTCAGTTCCCTGCATCGAGCGCAATGCTATCGGTGCCGGCCGCGCCATGGATGCATGCGCCTATGCGCTGCTTTCCGACGGGCAGCATCGTGTAAGTTTCGACAAAACCTGTCTTGCCATGAAAGAAACCGGGCACGATTTGCCGGATATTTATAAGGAAACGTCGGAGGGTGGATTGGCGTTGCTGGTGAAATAAGTGGCTGGAAGTCGGGAGACGGAAGTCCGATTTCGGAAGACAGATGTAAAAAGTTTGGTGATAAAGGGCAAATACTTCAATTAAGAAACACTAACAGCCTAAATACCTACAGCCTAAAAGCCTGAAAATGAAAAAATACGCAATCATAGTCGCGGGAGGAACCGGAAGCCGGATGAAGGTCGATGTCCCTAAGCAGTTCATGCTTTTGGGTGGAAAACCGGTTATTCTGTATTCCATTGAGGCTTTTCATGAGTATGATCCTTCGTTACAGATTATAGTTGTTGTTCATCCTGATTACATCGGTTATTGGAATGGATTGTCCCTGGAATATAAAATTACATTTCAGGTACAAATTGTTCCTGGCGGAGAGACCCGTTTTGAATCGGTGAAAAACGGATTGGACGTTATTGAAGATGAGGGTTTAGTTGCTGTTCATGATGCAGCACGACCGGTAATTAATGTTGAATTTCTTGGCAGATTATATAGTGAGGCTTTGGATTTTGGCAATGCGATTCCCGGAATTCAGATAAACGAAACAATACGGGCAATTGAAGGTGCTAGCTCCCGACAGATCGATCGGTCGGCACTTCGCGTAATGCAGACGCCTCAGGTGTTTAAGATTTCGGAATTAAAGCAGGCTTACAAACAGTTTTACAAACCTAATTTTACTGACGATGCTGCCGTAATAGAGTCAGCAGGATTTCAGTTGCATTTAACTGAAGGGCTTAAAGGGAATATTAAAATTACACATCCGCAGGATATTAAGCTTGCTGAAGTCTTATTGGAAATGAACCACTAAGGCACTAAGTTCACTAAGAATCACTAAGGGATAGTCCAAATTACCGATAAATAAAACTCAAATTCAAAATATACTTTGGCAAACAACCGTATAATATTAGGCATTGATCCCGGGACCAATATTATGGGATTCGGTTTGATTGCCGAAAAAGGCAAAAAGATCGAACTGATTGCGCTCGATGTTATTAAACTCGATCACCTGGATTCACAACCTCTGAAGTTGAGGAGTATTTTTGTAAAAGTGCTGGCCCTTATCGACAATTACCATCCTGATGAAGTTGCCCTTGAGGCGCCTTTTTTCGGAAAAAATGTACAGAGTATGCTCAAACTCGGCCGTGCCCAGGGCGTCGCTATGGCAGCTGCCTTATACCGCGATATCCCCATTTTTGAATATTCCCCGCGTAAAGTAAAACAATCCATTACCGGTCATGGAAATGCTTCGAAGGAACAGGTTTCGGCTATGATAAACCGACTGGTTAATATTGAGGAACAACCTAAATACTTCGATGCCACCGATGCCGTCGCCGTGGCATGTTGTCATTATTTTCAGCGAACTGTTGAAGGTGCCGGGAAAAGTTACACTGGCTGGGGATCGTTCATAAGTAATAATCCGGATAGGGTGAAGTGATGTCGGATGTTTGATGTCGGATGTGCGATGTGGAATGTTCATCCCCCATTCTTCACTCTTCAATCTTCACTCTTCACTTTTCACTCTTCACTTATCCTGTATTACATCAATTTCTGGTATGCCTGCCACCAGCGGTCGGGGATTTCATTTTCGAGCGCCAGTTGATAATCGGCAGCTGAGCATGGAACGATATAATGGCGGCGATATTTTTCGCGTATGTTATCGGAACATTTTATTTCCATCCACCATCGGTCGGTGGGTTTGCTTTTATAAAAAACTATTCCTTCGTCGAAATCGGTAACCTGAACGGTATACCTGATATAATTATCAGCACCGCCCGAAGGATGATCATCGTTGCGGTGATAGAATCCATCAATAAAATACCATATCATCTGGGCAAGCAAATGTGCCGTTTGCCCGTTGCGGTCCAGCGACGGATTCATCTCGAAAAAACCAGCCGAAGTTGTTTTGTCGCTCATCCCTGCATAGCGAACAATCTGGCATGCCTCTTCACCATAAAATCCATTTGGTGTAACATTTGCATTCCCAGGAGCATCAGCTTGCCTGATTGCTGACATATCGAATGAAAACAGGTCGGCATTCCGAACCAGCGGTTCAACCTGGGTTATGTCGCTGCGCAGAACTCCCAGCCTGTAAATGTCGAAAAACAGGTTATGCATCAGATCGATTGCGCCCTGCTCGACAAAATATGTCTGGTAGCCAATATTTGTAAAATTAAACAGGTAGTTAGGCTTATGGAGTATGATATGGCTCAGATACGAACGTGAATTAAGCTGGTCTTCGCTTTCGCCAAGGTCGAACATATTATCGACAGCCGCGATATTAATAATGCTTTTGCGGTTTTTATATGCTCGGTACATGGCGTAGGTTAAATCCTGCCCGCCACCGATAATGATTGGCAATATATTCAACTCCAGGAGAGATTCAACCACGGCAGTTACTGCAAAATATGTGTCGTTAACCGAATCGCCCCGCATTATATCTCCCAAGTCGGCCACCCGCATTTTGTAATTCCCGGGTAAAAGCCGGTACAAATATTCACGAACACTCTCCGAAGCCATCCCGCAACCCAGATTATCGACTGCGCTACGGTCATCGTCTACACCAAAAACAGCAAGATCAATATCAGTAAGTTCGGGAAAACCGCTTTCGGTAGTATGAACACGAAAAACCTCGCCTAATCGTTTGCCAGTATGCGCTGCTATATGTGGCAGCTTAATATCCTGAACCGGTTTAAAGTAGCTTGAGATATGCATTTTTGTGTGATTTAACGATATAAGCTAAAGACAAGGCGGCAAGGAGAGGGGCGACAAGGCGAATGTGATCGATTGTCAACACCAATTACTATTAATTATCTAGCAGTTTCCTATTAACTATTAATGCCGGAAACAGTGGTTAATTGCTGCTTCAATATTAAGGAAAAACAACTAACCCTTTTTACTCCTTGACACAAATTTCTTCTTAGCCGGTGCAGGTGATGCATCAGCCAGTTTAAGACATTCTTCGAGGGTAAGTGCCGAAGGTTCAGTTCCTTTTGGAATTTTGATGTTGTTTTTGCCAACAGCAATATATGGGCCGTAACGTCCATTCAGCACCAGGACATCTGGGCGCTCCGTAAACGATTTAATAGTGCGATTGGCATTTTCCGAACGTTTCTCTTCGATAAGTTCAATGGCACGTTCGATAGTAATTGTAGCCGGATCATCTGTCTTCTTAAGCGAGCAGAATTTCGACTGGTGTAATACGTACGGACCGAAACGGCCAATGGCAACAGTAATATCAGCATCTTCGAACTGGCCCAGTAAACGCGGATAATCAAATAACTTGATGGCTTCTTCCAGTGTAATATTTTCCAGCGTCTGGCCTTTACGGAGCCCGGCAAACTTAGGTTTATCGGGCGAATCGGTTTCGCCGATCTGCGCAATGGCACCAAAGCGGCCCAGTTTAACATAAATATTCATCCCGGTTTCCGGGTCTTTGCCAAGTAATTTTTCTCCTTTGGCTTTATCGCCGGTTTCGAGGGTTTCGACAACTTTCTTATGGAACGGCGTGTAAAACTCACCGATCATAAGGTTCCAGGCTTTAAGTCCGTCAGCTATTTCATCAAACTCCTTTTCGACACTGGCTGTGAAATTGTAATCCATAATGTCGTCGAAATACTGAAGAAGGAAACGGGTAACAAGCTCGCCAGTATCGGTAGGGAAAAGCTTGGATTTTTCGTACCCGAACTTTTCATGTTTCACCGACTCCTTTATTTTACCGTCTTTCAGCAAAAGTTGTTTGATGTCGCGGGTACTGCCGTCACGATCTTCTTTAACGACATATTCGCGTTTTATAATGGTCGAAATGGTTGGTGCATAGGTCGAAGGCCGCCCTATTCCCAGTTCCTCCAGTTTTTTAACAAGGCTGGCTTCCGTATATCGTGGTTGGCTGGTGGTAAACTTCTGAACAGCTTCAATATGATGCATTCCAAGAGCTTCCCCTTTTTTAACCGGGGGAAGCATACCTTCGGTTTGTTCGGTATCTTCGTCGGACGATTCCATGTAAACTTTCAGGAAACCATCGAACTTAATCACTTCGCCCAAAGCAATGAATTGTTCCCTGCTTTTGGAAACATCAATGTTAATATTTGTCTTTTCGAGTATAGCATCTGCCATTTGTGAGGCTATAGTACGTTTCCATATTAATTCGTAAAGCCGTTTCTGGGAAGCGTCACCGTCAATTGTGCTGCTGTTCATATAGGTCGGACGAATGGCTTCGTGCGCTTCCTGTGCTCCTTTGCTTTTGGTGGCAAACTGGCGCGCTTTATGATAAGCCTCTCCAAACTGGCTGGTAATTTCGGCTTTAGCCATACCAAGCGCTGTTTGTGAAAGGTTTACCGAGTCAGTACGCATATAGGTTATTTTTCCGCTTTCGTAGAGTTGCTGGGCCACCGTCATGGTGCGGCTTACCGAGAAACCAAGCTTGCGGCTGGCTTCCTGCTGGAGTGTGGAAGTTGTGAAAGGAGGCGCTGGTGAACGTTTACCAGGCTTTTTTTCAACATCGGCAACTGTAAAGGATGCGTTAATGCATAAGGCGAGAAAATCACGTGCTTCTTCGAGTGTTGAATATCTTTTTTGAAGATCAGCCTTAAATGTACCTTTCCCTTTATCATTATCCACCTCGAACAACCCGCTTACCCTGTAACTAAAAGTGGATTCAAATTTGCGGATATCTTCTTCACGCTCAACAATAAGCCTGACAGCTACGCTCTGAACACGTCCGGCTGACAGTGAGGGTTTAACTTTTTTCCAGAGAATGGGCGACAACTCAAAACCAACAAGCCTGTCGAGTACACGGCGGGCCTGCTGTGCATTCACCAGGTTCTGATCAATCTTCCGGGGTGATTTTATAGCTTCGGTTATAGCGGATTTGGTGATTTCGTGAAATACAATGCGGTTTGTTTTGGTCTGATCGAGATTAAGGACTTCGGCAAGGTGCCACGATATGGCTTCCCCTTCGCGGTCCTCGTCAGTTGCCAGCCAGACTGTATCCGAACTATCGGCAAGTTTTTTCAGTTCGCTGATCACTTTCTTTTTGTCGGGCATCACTTCGTACATGGGTTTGAAGTGGTTATTTACCTCAATACCAAGCTCTTTTGTCGAAAGATCGCGTACGTGGCCGAAACTGGATTTCACAATAAAATCCTTACCGAGGTATCCTTCGATAGTTTTGGCCTTAGCCGGTGATTCAACAATAACAAGATTTTTACTCATACTTTAAGCAGATTTATACCGGAAAAACGGGTGCAAAGTAACGCAATAAAATTACATCTGACGGGACATATTATTCCAAAGCCGTTTATAAGGAGTAAATATGACTTCGTTTGATCATGTATAACGACGTATCTACAGTTTGCATATATGTCTGATTATCTGATGTTTATTAACAACAATCCGTGACTGAATTTGTTGTAATTTTGCACCCTAAAAAAAAATCTGTCACTGCTCTAATTTTAATTTGTTAACGTGGAACTTAAAAAGAAATCATATATTGAAACTTACGGATGCCAGATGAATTTTTCGGACAGCGAGATTGTGGCTTCCATACTTGAAAAACAGAACTACGAACCTACAACCGATATAAAAGCCGCCGACCTTATTTTGCTCAATACCTGTTCGATCCGCGATAACGCGGAACAGCGAGTGCGTAATCGTCTCAATGAACTTCATGCTCTTAAACGTAAACATCCCGGCCTTGTTATCGGATTGCTCGGATGCATGGCCGAAAGGCTGAAAGATAAACTCCTGGAGGAAGAACGCCATATCGACCTGATTGTCGGGCCTGATGGTTACCGCCAGTTACCCCAACTGCTCGAGCAGGTTGAAAGCGGGCAGAAAGCCATCAATGTATTGCTATCAGCTGACGAAACATATGCAGATATCAATCCTGTGCGAACCGGTGGCAGTGGAATCACAGCATTTATCAGCATTATGCGGGGCTGTGAAAATTTTTGTGCCTACTGTGTTGTACCTTATACCCGTGGCAAAGAACGCAGCCGAAATCCGCAAACAATAATAAAAGAAGCCAACGAACTTTTCGAACAGGGTTTCCGGGAAGTGACCCTGCTTGGGCAGAATGTGAATTCGTATCGCTGGGAAGAAAATGAAATGCAGGTCGATTTTCCCGCTTTGCTTGAGAAGGTTGCTGAGGTAAATCCATTGATTCGCGTCCGCTTTGCAACTTCTCATCCCAAAGACATTTCCGACAAACTGCTGGAAGTGATTGCTTCACATGAAAACATATGCAAATCCATACACCTCCCAATCCAATCGGGCAGCACGCGTGTACTTGGAATGATGAAGCGGGGTTATACCCGCGAATGGTATATGGACCGAATTTCAGCAATCAAACGAATTATTCCCGGATGCGCTATTACAACTGATATTATTGCCGGTTTTTGTACCGAAACAGATATTGATCACAATGAAACGATTTCGGTAATGCGCGAAGTAGGGTATGATTATGCTTACATGTTTAAATATTCCGAACGTCCCAACACAATTGCTGCCAAAAAATATCCGGATGACGTACCTGAAGAAGTTAAAAGTCGTCGGCTTGATGAAATAATTGCCTTGCAGCAGGAACTTTCGCTCAAGAGCAACAAACTTGACATTGGTAAAGAATTTGAAGTTTTGGCCGAAGGAATATCGAAACGATCGGATCAGCAGCTTTTCGGACGTACCAGCCAGAATAAGGTGGTTGTTTTTGCCCGTGGAAATTATAACCCGGGCGATTATGTTAAAGTAAAGGTGGTTTCCTGTACAGCGGCAACATTAAGGGGTGAACCCCTAAATTAGTTAAAATCTGGCAGACTGTTTTCTTGAATTATTCACTCAAGAGTAAGGGCGACAATGTATGTAGCCTCGTTTTAACATCAAATTGTCGCTTTTGCACCTGAAGGATAGCTTAAAAACAGGGCTATCAGGTATAATATTGATAATAAGTTGATGGTTTAGTGTCAAGGAATTTAAAGCGCTGTTTCAGCCAGGTTGTCATGCGGCCCTTCATCGAGTTGGTAATCCAGGCTTTTACATTCTATAAATTGCTGATTATTAGATACAATTATTTCTTTTTCTATCTCATTCAATTTATTCTCCGCAGGTGTAAGTTCAGGTTCTGCTGATAGCATTACTAATTTTCATTGTATTAAAAGATTTTTTATAAAAAATTAGGATTATTGATTATTTTTTTATATTTGTACTCGTCAAAGTGGTATATATAAATAATTCCAGCTCAATCTTTGCGAATAGTATTTCACTTCTAAAACTGTTTTTACTCGGGCATTTTACTCAACTTGCTAACATTCCGACAGTTAATAACTCTTATTGCTTTACTGCCATAGACCTTGACTTACTAGATTTCTCGTTTTAACTTTGTATGTAGATTATTAGCTTCGATTAATAATTTCATTCATATGAATACTAAACTATTTGTATTCAGGCTGTTTTATTTATCGCTCATAAGTTTGGCTTTGATTTCATGTATTTCTCAGAAAAAGGTCAAATATATTCAGGATGAAAAGGGGGTACCTCCGGTAAACGAATATCTGAATATAAAACCTGAATACAGGGTTAAACCGGGCGATCGTATGCTGATCCGGATTCTAACGCTCGATAATAAGAGCAATCAGGTATTTGCTGACATAACAGGAACAGGAGCCACGGGGGGGCAGGATTATGAATTAGCCTTATCTGGATATTTGGTAAATGATTCCGGCTTTATTCAATTCCCCCTTCTTGGGAATTTTTATGCAAACGGGCTTACTACAACCGAAATCGAAGCCGGCCTTAATAAAAGGGTTGCTGAACTTGTTACTGAATCAAGAGTGGTTGTGAGGCTTGTCATGTTTAACATTTCAATATTAGGGGAAGTTAAATCTCCAAACAAATATTCTATTTACAATAACAGGGCCAACGTTTTTGAATTGATTGCAATGGCTGGGGACCTCACTCCATATGCTAACCGAAGTAATGTTAAAATTATCCGGCGCGAGGGAAATATAAATAGAGTTATTAGCATTAATCTTCTTGATAAGAATATTCTTTCATCACCTTATTATTACCTCAATCCAAACGATGTTTTATACATAGAACCAATAAAAAGTAAGTTATGGGCATTTGAAACTTTCCCATATGCTCTGATATATTCAACAATAGGAATAGCTCTGGTTTTTGCAACATTTTTTAAGTAATGGACAACAGAATTACTGATTATAGCGAAATGCAGATGGAGCAGTCAATTGACTTCAAAGTGCTGCTGTTTAAATTTCTCAGATACTGGTACGTGTTCATTATAACCATTCCCTTGGCATTATTCGCTGCTTATTTATATAATAGATATACCTTGCCTGTATATATGGTTAGATCTACTGTACTGATAGCGGAAGATAAGAATGCTTTCAGTGGTGCCCAGTCTCTGCTTGGTTATGCAAATTTCACTAATACACAAAAATTACAGAACCAAATTGGAATTTTACGATCCAGATCCTTGGTTTCTCGAACACTTAAATCTCTTAACTTCAATGTTTCCTTGTTTAAGGAAGGTAAATTTATCACATCCGAAGTCTATAAAGCTGCACCTTTTGAGGTTATCATTGATACAGCAAACCTTCAACCTTTAGGAAATGCAAGATTCTTTATTACCATTTTGTCAGAAACATATTACCGGGTCGAGGCCAGTGGTGAAAATCTGAGTACTTATGATTATAAATCTTACACTTATGGAAAAAAACAAATACCTTATATAAAATATGATGTTGCTCATCGGTTTGGTGAACCGGTACTAAATGAAAGTTTTAGTTTTCGAATCGAAAAAAAACCGGGTATTGATTTCAAAAGCTTCCAAAATCAGCGTTTCTATTTCACATTCAATACATTGGATGCCCTTATTTCACAGTTCTCCGGTTATGATATTGTATCAATCAGTCCTGAATCTTCTATACTTCAGGTCACATTAAATGGCAATAATCCTGAAAAGTCAGCCGATTTTCTTAACCAACTTTCAAGGGAATACATCCGGCAGGGTCTTGAGAAGAAAAACCAGATAGCCATAAATACAATTATGTTTATCGACGGGCAGCTTAAGGAAATGCGGGATTCTTTAAGCATAAATGAAAACGTACTTCAGAACTTCAGAACCAATAACCAGGTAATGAATATGGATGCCAAAATTCAGGATAATTTTAATAATATTTCCGCTCTTGATAAGGAAAAAGCTCAATTACTGATTAAGTCAAAATACTATAAAAACCTCAAAGAATATATCGAAAGTAATAAGGATGATATCAATGGAATTGTTGTGCCTTCAGCCATTGGCATAGACGATCCGTTTATGAACGATTTAATTACCCGCCTTTTTGATCTGATGACTGAAAGAGCAGAGCGATTGGTCACAACGAAGGCAAACAACCCCATGGTTTTATCGCTCAACAGGAAAATTGAAAACCTAAAGCAATCCATGTATGAAAGTGCTACAAATATTGTAAAGTCTTCGGATATAGCAATTTCTGATATTGATGCCCGAATTGCAAAGTATAGTGCCTCGTTTAGTACCTTGCCCGGCACTGAACGTAATCTGCTTGGTATTGAACGTATGTACAAATTAAATGATGCCATTTATACCTACCTTTTGCAAAAACGATCCGAAGCAGGAATAACCCAGGCCAGCAATACTTCCGATAACGAAGTTGTTGACGCAGCTGATGCTGTGGTCCAGGAACAGGTACTTCCCAGAACAAACTACAATTATACAATCGCATTCTTAATAGGCTTCATTTTACCACTGCTGTTTGTTTTGGGTAAAGATTACTTTAATGATAAGGTTACTAATAAATCAGATATTGAAAAGGTTACCCAACTGCCGATTATAGGCCAGATATTACATAACAGGCATGATAGTAAGATTGTAGCCTTCACTTCACCAAAATCAGCAGTATCGGAATCATTCAGGGCTTTAAGGACAAACCTCCGCAACCTTACCAAAGACAAGGAGAAATTTGTTATACTGCTCACAAGTACCGGGGTAAACGAAGGCAAAACCTTCTGTGCTCTGAATCTTGCCTGCATTTATGCACAGTTCGAGCGCAAAACCCTCCTGATGGGTTATGACCTGCGAAAACCAAAAATCTATCAGGACCTGGGCCTGACTAATACAGTTGGAATCACTACCTACCTGACAGGTAAAAGCTCCATGGATGATATTATACAGAGATCATCTGTTCCAAACCTGGATTTTATTTCAGCAGGCCCTGTCCCCCCGAATCCGGCCGAACTGATTGCTTCTCCGCAAAACACTTTTTTATTGCGCCAGCTGAAAGAAATGTATGACTATATAATTCTCGACACCCCGCCTGTAGCCATCGTTACTGATGCATTCCTGCTAATCCCTAATACGGATGCAAATATTCTGCTTGTTCGTGAGGATACTACTAATAAGAAAGTTCTTGGTGTAATTGCAGGAGATTTTGAAAAGCGCAATATCCTGAATTCGGTAATCCTGGTAAACGACGTGAAAAAAGACAATATTATCGGGAAATACGGATATGGGTATGGATATGGATACGGTCAGGGCTATGGTTATTATTCTGACGACACCAGGGCTGAAACCCAAAAAGCATCGCTGTTTAAACGTATATTCAGAAGGACCTAGCTACATCCGGCTCTGGTAAAAGTATTTTTTTCACAGGTATATGTACCATAAAAAAGGGCGGATTCTTACCGCCCTTTTGTGATTTTATTTGAATGCCTTTTCAAGTAGCCCGTCACCACTCAGTTTCAACCGGTCGAAATAGGAAGGAACTTCTTTGCCCATAAGTTTATCAACATAGATTTTCGCCAGGTACTGACCAAGCATAAAGCCTTGTCCGCGGAAACCAACAAACAAGCCCAGGTCGGGATCAAGAATCATGCGTGGTTCGACATAATAACCCGCCCATACAGCCTGAAAACCAACCGATGACAATTGAGGAAGCCAGCTAACGAAAACTTCGGAAACAATTTCGAGGAATTCCTTTGAGTTTATTTTTAGGTTCTTATCCGTTTCCATGGGTTCAACCTGTGGCGAAGCACAACCGATAATCTGACCGGTTTCGCCCAACTGCTGTCCATACACGGCAGTGAATCCTTTATATTTACGACGGTCGATAAGCATATCGAGCGGTTGTCCGTTAATTCCCATATTAGGTAACCTGCGGGTAATAAATGCCTGATGTTTAACCGGGTAAAGGCCCGTTTCGATTCCTAGCTGTTTCGAAAACTTATCGGCTTCCGGCCCCAGAGAGTTTACAAAATGCGGTGTATGGAATTCAACATATTTCTTCTCATGATCCCTTGCCAAAACAATATAATTCCCGTTTTCCTTTCTTACATCCAGCAGCTGGCAGTCTTCGTATATTTTACCTCCCTTTTCAACCCCAATTCGCCTGATCAGGTCAATAACTCTACCCGGTGTTGCCTGCCAGCAATCGCGGGTGATGAGCGCTGCCTGGTAATTTTTACCTAGATCGGGATTAATGTTAGGGGAAATCTCCTTTTTGTAATCCTTTGGGTCCACCATGTAAGCATCCGACCAGGAGCGGGAATCTTCCAATGCCTTGAAAGTGGCATCGTCGTGGGCAAAGTTGATATACCGTGTTGAAAGGAAATTAATATCCCGGATTTTCTGTAATTCCTTGAATATTTCGAGGTTATGGCGCGCAATATCAGCGATTTCGGGCAAACTGAAAGCAGGTCGTCCGCCTGCAATATTTCGCCACGAAGCCCCGCGGCCATAATTAAGAAGCGCCGGTTTCAGCCCGGCTTCGGCCATATAACGGAATAACGCACTTCCCCCTATGCCACCTCCGGCTATTAAAGCAGGAACTTTTACAATACGAGCTGCGTTTTTGCTGTTGTTGATAATAATATTTTCGCGGACATTTTTAGGAAACAATTCTCCCATAGCCAACTGGTTGCTTAAAGGACCACGGGGAGTGGCATCGCCAACAACGCTGATTCCTTTGTTGCGCAAAACCTGCTTAACCCTGCGGATGCACCTTTTGCCCCGGCAGGCACCCATACCCAGACGTGTAGTATGCTTGATTTCATCGACCGAAATAAATTTACGTTCGCCTATGGTTTTTACAATTTCACCCAGGGTAACATCATCGCAATGACAAACATACATCTCGTGTATCCCTGTATATTCGGTGGGTTTCATTATAATGGGTTCAGGATATTTGTCCTTTAAAATGAAACCGCGTACCTCGAGCAGCGCCTCTCCCACGATATCAAGGGCTTTTACGCGTGCAATATTTGTTTTGTTTGGTTTTTTCAGGATTTTTTCGATGATTCCATTGCCAAGTTTTATTCCCTGGTTATCAACAAGATATACCTCTTTCTTTTCCTCAGCAAAATACTCGATAGGCAGGAAAATCCAGTCTTTTTTAGGTGCATAACCAAAAATGGCAAGCCCGGGGCATTGATAAACGCAATCCATACACCCAATGCATTTTTCGAAATCGAGCTGCGGAACAGTACTTGTAGATGTTTTGGTAATTGCGCCATGCGGACAGGCAAACTCACAGGGATTGCAGGCAAAACCATACAGGCAATCGATCTGCACAAAAGGTTTTGCGTTCATGCGCTCACCGGTTGGCTTATAAGGCTCCGGTATTACCAAATGCGGGTGCTGCTGCGAATCAATATATTCCTTCGACACATTCAGGTAAGCATCGTAATCGATATTTTCGCCCATATCCTGAAGGATTTCATAGGCAACCTGGTTACCTCGTAAAACGGCACTGGTTCCTTCGCCAATACGAATAGCATCGCCTGCACCGTAACAATTCCGGCCAAAAATCTCATTACCCTTAATAATTAGCTGGTCGTCGGCAACAAGGCCTGTACAGATGTTAATTACATCAATATCACCTATAATTTTCTCGGTTCCCGGAACAGCTTCGAAATTTTTGCACTCGGCAACCACTGCTCCAATGATCCCCGTGTTATCTTCGTTAGGTAATGCCTTTAAAAGGATATGCGAGGTCATGACCGGTATTCCCAACCGGCGCACCCTGTTGGCCTGCACCGGGAAACCTCCTTCGAATGGCTGGGCTTCTATAATAGCCTTAACCTCGGCACCGGCCTGCATCAGCTGGTATGAAGTCAGGTAGCCTATGTTCCCTGCACCCACGGTGAGCACCCTTTTTCCCAGGAGGGTGAGTTCGTTGTTCATCATTTTCTGAACAACCGCAGCCGTATATACTCCGGGAAGATCATCATTTTCGAAAGTGGGCATAAACGGAACTGCACCTGTAGCTACTACCATATATTCGGCATCCACATAATAGATCTCTTCCGTTTCAACATTCTTAACGGCAATACGTTTTCCTTCGAGTATATCCCAAACGGTACTGTTCAGAAAAATGCCTTCATGGCTTTCGCCTGCCAATGTTTTTGCTATATCAAAACCTCGCATCCCGCCGAATTTCTTTTCTTTTTCAAAAAAGAAGAACTGGTGAGTCTGCATCAGGAATTGGCCGCCTATCTTATCGTTGTTATCAATAACAATATTATCCACACCTTGTTTCAGCAACTCTTCGCGGCAGGCAAGACCAGCTGGTCCTGCTCCGATTATTGCAACGGTGGTTTTATAAACATCAACCGGCTTTTCGGTATTTACTTCACGCGCAACAGGAGAATAATCATGCGGAATTTCGCTAACCTCTTTTACATTATCCACTTTTGTAATGCAGATGCGTCGGATCTGCCCGTCGACAAGCATTTCGCATGCACCGCATTTTCCGATACCGCATTCGAGGCTTCGTTCACGGTTCGATAAACTGTGGCTGTGGACCGGGAAACCGGCCTGGTGCAGTGCCGCTGCAATAGTAAATCCTTTTTCGCCGGCAACAGCTGTTCCCTCATAATTAAAGCTAACCTTTTCAACTACAGGCACTTCCAGAATCGGATGTTCAGTTATTTTATTCATATTGGCTCAATACAGAAAATGTTATATCAACTCCTTTTTTCAGAGTTTCACGGAGCAAAATTAATTTTTTTATCCACCTGTTAATCAATTAACAGGTAATTTAGAAAGAGTATATTTAGCAGGGGTTAGGGGAAGAATGAATAGCAAAAAATATTTTATATATCTATGGCTATTCTATGTATTTTTGAATCAAATTATCAGATATTACTCTTGAATATGGGGGAAAGTTACGAAAACCTTCTGATTATTTATTATTCGGGAACCGGGAATTCGAAACGCGTTTCGGAATGGATTGTAGAAAAAGCAAAGGAGCAAGGTCTCCGAACGCATTTCGCATCTTTTCACCAGTTTAACCCGGATGATGTCGCTGGTTTTACCGGGAAAACCTTAATCGGGTTTTTCTCGGCAACGCATGGTTTCAATATGCCTCACTCCATGTTGCGTTTTCTTTTCCGGTTCAAGTTATTAAAGGGATCGGATGTATTTATAGGGAACACACGTGCTGGCATGAAACTCGGTAAATTGTTTTTACCGGGGTTGAGTGGAATTGCCATGTATTTCCCGGCATTGATTATGTTTTTTAAAGGGTATAAAGTGAAGGCCATGTACCCGGTCGACCTGCCTTCGAACTGGATTTCGCTCCACCCCGGCTTACGAAAAAAAATAATAGATTCGATGGTTGAGCATTACGAACGACTAACCAAAAACTTTGCTGTAAAAATCCTTGCAGGTAAAAGTGTATTTCTGAAATCGTTTGTTTTGCTTCCCCTCGATATTCTTGTTGCCCCAATTGCATTCGGGTATTATTTTGTAGGGCGATACATCCTTGCCAAAACCTTTGTTGCTAATTACAACTGCAATAACTGTATGGTTTGTATTGAACAATGCCCGACAAAATCCATCATACTTTTGGGGAACCGGCCTTACTGGAAATTTACATGCGAAAGCTGCATGAAATGCATGAACTATTGTCCCCACCGAGCAATAGAAACGGCTCTTTCGTTTGTTTTTGTTCTTGTATTTTTATTAACGGTATTCGTAAACCCCTGGTTGTCGGGTAAAGTTACGGAACTGGTTGCTGTATGGTTAGGCCATTCGTGGATGGCGTATAAAGTCCTTCTATTTATTGTGCAATGGGGAATATGGATTGTTACCTTCTATTTAGGCTATGAATTTATACATTACCTGATGAGATTCCCAAAACTAAACAAGATCTTCACCTATGCTTCTCTTACTACCTGGAAATTCTGGAGAAGGTATAAAATCCCAAACCCCAGGGTATCAGCACGCCAATCGGGAGTCTGACACCTTGAGGTTTGCTTTACAATGTCCCAGCAAGAAAGATTGTGAAATTAGCTCTCCTTATTCCCTGGATCTTTTCTGCTTTAGCTATTCAGTTTAAATAATATGGACATTGTGTAACGTACCCTGACAGTCATACCGTTTTGGCGGCCCGGGTGCCATTGAGGCATCATTTTTACAACCCTTATTGCCTCCTCATCGCAACCTCCGCCTATGCCCCGCATCATTTTCACATCAGTAATGTTACCCTTCGTATCAACAACAAACTGAATATATACAGTCCCCTGAATTCCATTCTGAACCGCATCTTCAGGATAGGTGATATTATCGGCAAGAAATTTGAGGCGTTCGCTTTCTCCGCCCGGGAAAAGAGGAGTTTCCTGGGCAAAATCGATAATGGGTTTTTCGGCTTCGTCAATTTCGATCACTTCGGCTTTCTTTGCAATAACCGGCTCTTCGCCCAAATCAACCGGAGGATTTGCATTTTCCGTATTGTAGTCATCCTGATTCAATGACACCTCTTCCTCAACCGCCCCTTCCACAGGGATTGGAGCAACAAACCTTGGTGTTTTTACATGTTCTGTTGCCTTTTGAGGCTCAGGTAAAGGGTCCAAAGGTCTATCGGGCTGAAGGTCCGAAATAAATATAACTCCGGTTGTATCGCCTATATCTCTGACTGGTTTAACGATTTTATAGCTGTATACAACCGGGTATGTAAGGCCGGCAGCCATAATAGCAGTCGACAGTATCAAAGCGCGTACAAGCTGAGTGCCATACATTTTGCGAAGAATATATGCACCATACATCTTGTTGCGGTGCTCGAAGATGATCTCATCCATCTGAGCGATAATTTTTTCCGGGGTTTTCATCACTTTGCTTTTTAGTAGTTGGTTAATTGATATGTGAACTGGTATAGCAGGCTGTTTACATCCATTTAATGCACAGGTTTTAAGAATTCCATAAAATGCAGGGAAATATCAGGCTGGGAATGGGTGGAATAAAAGGTAAGGAATACAAGTAATCTTGGTTGTCAAAAAAATTGTCATTTATTGTTATTCGATTGTTGTTTAATGAGAGTCGCAGGAAAAAGTTGAGTTTTTGATTGGCATTCAATCAACATTTGGTTCTCAGTCAAAGGTCATATGTGGCTATTCAGGAAAAATATTCAGAGAAGTTTAGCGTTCTAGTCTTGATCCTGGCTTTTTCGCTATTGAAACCCCAAATTCCAATCCCAAAATCCTGTAAAAAGGGTATCTTTGTATAAACATCACCACTGTGGCGCTGCGTTTTTTTCATAAAGACGATAAAAGGGAACTGCTTTCATTACCTGATGAGCAGCTGGTAGTGCTCTATACGGTTACACACGACAAGGAAATTATCGGAATACTATACGAACGGTATACCCACCTTTTGTTTACAGTTTGCTATAAATACCTTGGAAATGATGCGGATTCGGAAGATACTGTGATGCAGGTTTTTGAGAAACTCTTTGAACTGCTGAAGAAATCAGAAGTCACAAATTTTAAAAGCTGGATCTATACCATCACAAAAAATGAATGCCTTATGCAGCTAAGGCACTGGAAGTCGGGCGAAAAAGTGAAAGAGGAAAATCTCAGGAAACTGGATGTGGAAATTATGGAATCACTGCTGCCCGATCATCTGATAGATGGTAATGGAGAACACCGGATACGTTATCTTGAAATAGCCATCAGCGAACTGAATTCTGAGCAAAAACAATGTATCGAGTTGTTTTACCTCGATGAAAAATCCTACCGCGAGGTTGAACAGATAACAGGATATACCTACAATGAAGTGAAAAGCTATATACAAAACGGCAAACGCAAACTGAAGCAAATGATGGAAAGGCTGGAACGCTATGAATGACAGGAATAGAATGTCACCGGCAATCTTTACACCCTCAGGTTGCCTCACAGGCGAAGCTCTGTTGCAGCTCGTCAACGGTTTATTGAAGGGTAAAACTCTTTCAGAGGCCCAAAATCACATAGCGGAATGTCCATTATGTGCCGATGCGGCCGAAGGGTTGAAAATGTGGCTTAATGAAAACAAGGCAGCACTTGCGGAATCTGAAAAAACTAATGCTTCGGATAATCACCCACTTGCATCTCCACAAAAAACCGAAGCAACTGAGCCTATTCCTGCCTTGTTTCGCAAAAGAACCGATGTGATTAACGAACACATCAGGAAACGTCTCTATGCGCATGGAAGAATTGAAGCTGCTGAAAAAAAACGTATCTCTTACCAGCCTTTTGTATGGCTTTCAGCAGCAGCAACTCTATTGCTTTTTATAGTAATTGGCTATGTTTTGTGGCTACAGAACCAGCTCTATACCCAGACGTTAGCCAAGGAGCGTGCTGACCAAATATTAATGCTCGAAGGCACTTCAAATCAGGATACGCTGATTGTTTCAATGTTACAGAAACATGGCATTCCCTCCCTGACAGATAATGAAGAAAAAGGCTCTCAGAAACCTTCTCAAATTGTAGCTGATATAATTATATCTGATGATGATATGATACGCCAGGATAACCGCAGCGTTATCATGCAAGCATCAGAGTTTCCTGAAACTCCACCTGAAAGAGAAACTTCGGGAGCCAATGGAGGAACAAAAATACCAGGGTCCGATAATGCTCGTCCTATATCGGGAGGAACATATTCCATTGCCTCAATTGAAAAAACAGAAATCGAAGATGAAACAAGGCCCGTTTTTGCAATTGTTGAACAAATGCCTTCCTTCCCGGGTGGGGAAGAAAAAAGGATTGCATTCCTGGCCCGAAATATCAGATACCCGGAAAAAGCTGTTGAAAATGCCATACAAGGTAAAGTTTATGTGAGTTTTGTTGTAAAGAGAAACGGCAATCTTGCTGATTTCAAAGTTCTACAGGGAATAGGCGGCGGATGCGATGAGGAAGTTTTGCGCGTGGTGAAAATGATGCCGAAATGGTCGCCAGGCAAACAGGATGGGAAGGCAGTTGATGTGCTTTATAATATGGCAGTCAAATTTAAATTGAAAAATTAGGATTAAATCAGAAACCAGCAATCTCAAAAGAGCAATAAAAATTTCTGTGATTTTGGGTTTCAACAAATCCGGGAGCCTTGCTTTAATAGTTAATCTCTTTCGAATAACGACATTACAACGGTAATAATCACTAAATTTGTGATAGTTATAACTAAAAGCCAGCCTTTTATGAAGCCTTCTTACGCCTCTTTTATTATCTGCCTGCTGTTTTCTTTCACATTTTTATTCCGGGCTCAGAATGCCTATGCACAGGTTGTTATTAACGAATACTCATGTTCAAATTTTGATAGTTATGCCGACAATTACTTGGAGTATGGCGACTGGATTGAACTCTACAATGCAGGTTCCGGCCCTTTAAACATTGGTGGATATTCGCTGAGCGATAATCCTTCGGTACCGGCCAAATGGAAATTTCCGGCGGGAACAACAATTCCGAATACAGGTTTTATCCGTGTGTGGGCTTCGGGACGTGATATGGCAACTCCGGGAAATTTACACACAAATTTTAAATTTACACAAACGAAAACCAATGCAGAATATGTCGTTTTAGCCAATGCTGCCGGGACCATTATTGACCAGCAGCAACTGTCAATCACCCAAAAAGGACATTCGAACGGACGGAAACCCAATGGGAGTTCCGACTGGCGTGTTTTTACCTTGCCAACACCCGGAACTTCAAATACTTCAACTGCCTATTTGCGTTATGCAGCAAAGCCTGAAATGAGTATGCAAGGCGGCTTTTATTCAGGTGGGATCCTGATAAGTATTAGTACAACAGAGCCAAACTCTAAAATACGTTACACAACTAACGGAAACGATCCTATAGCAATTTCAACTGTTTACACTGAACCTATTGTGGTTCCCTTAACTGCAATCCTCAAAGCCCGGGTTTTTAGTGATGATGCTACTATTCTGCCGGGTCTCATCGATTTCAACACATATTTCATCAACGAAACATTCACTTTACCGGTAGTTTCTATTGCTGGCACTGACCTGCTGTTGCTGCTGAACGGAAACGGCAATATTAAACCCTGGGGCTCGATTGAATATTATAATGCAAATCAGGTACGTACTACCAAGGGCTATGGTGAGTTCGACAAACACGGACAGGATTCCTGGGTTCACCCCCAACGTAGCCTCGATTATAAAATGCGCGATGAATGCGGATATAATTATGCACTTCTAGAACATCTGTTTTCGGATACCGACCGGGATGAATTCCAGAAAGTGATTCTTCGAGCATGTGGTGATGATAATTATCCCGGCATTGATTCAAGTGCGCTTATACGAGATGATTTCGTTCAAACCATTTCGGTAAAAGCCGGCATGAGCCTCGATGAGCGGAAATCAGCCCGCTGTATTGTATTTGCCAACGGTCAGTACTGGGGAGTATATTCTATACGTGAAAAGCCCGATGATCATGACTACACCAAATATTACTATAACCAGGAAAAATATGACCTTTACTACCTGATGCTTTGGGGAAACACCTGGGCTGAATATGGAGGCCAGGCTGCTTTCGACGACTGGAATGCCCTTTACACCTATATCATGACTCATGACATGACCGTGCCCGCAAACTATTCCTATGTAACGGAACGGCTTGATCCTACAAGTCTTGTGGATTATATGCTTATAAATTCCTACACTGTATGTTCCGATTGGCTTAACTGGAATGTGGCCTGGTGGAAAGGGCTGAATCCGAACGGGAGCCATAAGCGCTGGGCTTACATGCTATGGGACGAAGATGCAACCTTCGGCCATTACATTAATTATACCGGGATTCCCGCCCAAAACCCTTACGTTTCACCTTGTTTTCAACAATATATTACTGGAACGTCCGATCCTGAAGGTCATGTAAAAGTACTAAACAAGCTTCGGCAAAACCCTGGTTTTGAACAATATTATGTGGCCCGGTATGCTGATTTACTAAATACAGCCTTTAAATCTGCAACGATGATCCATTTGCTCGACAGCATGGTCGGGCTGATTGCTCCCGAGATGCCGAGACACTGCACCCGCTGGGGCGGAAGTGTTGCTGAATGGAACGGGAATGTACAGAAAATACGAAATTTTGTAACCACCCGCTATACAGCGGTAACTGAAGGATTAAAAGATTGTTATTCTATTACCGGACCGTATGAAATATTTGTAAACATGTATCCCCAGGCGGCTGGGCAGGTAAAAGTTAACTCGCTTACTTTGAATGATTTTCCGTGGAATGGGAATTATTATGGCGAAATGGATACAAAACTGTCGGCTATTGAAACAAACCAGCAGTTTATGTTCGACCACTGGCAGGTAAACAGCAATATAATACTGCCTAACGACAGGGCCCATGACATCACCATACGGCTTACTGCCAATGATGTAATAACAGCAGTTTTCATTCCACGCGTTTTCTCCGATTCACTGGTTATAAATGAGATAAATTATAATTCTGCAGCAAGTTTTGATCCGGGTGACTGGGTCGAACTCTACAATCCACAGGATCACTCTCTGGATATTTCAAACTGGGAATTCAAGGATGAAGACGATCTTCACATTTATAAATTCAGCCCGGGAACTATAATGCCGGCAAAGGGTTACATTGTAATCGCTTTTGATATGACAGCGTTTCATACCCGTTTCCCCACTGTAACTAATTATGTTGGACCGATGGGGTTCGGTTTTGCAGGAGGTGGTGAACTTTTACGACTGTATAATAATTCAGGTACCCTTATCGATACGGTTAATTATGATGATGTTGCCCCCTGGCCAACGGAAGCTGACGGGCTTGGTGCCAGTTTGCAACTGAGATCCCCGGCACTTGATAATGCGCTTGGTGTAAACTGGTTTGCAAGTACAATTCCTCCACATGGCACTCCGGGAGCTGAAAACAGTTTTTATGTCAGTCTTGATAAACCTGTTGACAAAGAAAATCTTTCTGTTTCGGTAAGACCAAATCCATTCAGGAACAGCGCTGTAATAACAATTCATACAGCATTGGAAATTAATGACGGGGTTCTCGAGATATTCACTCTAACCGGTATGAAAGTCCGGCAAATTGAGCCTGTAACTTCAAAACAGATAAAAATCGACAGGAGCGGATTGCAGTCGGGGTGCTATATTATTCGTTTTACTGATCGAATCTCGAACCGGCATGTTACCGGCAAACTTATGGTTGATTAGATAGGTGAATCGAGCAGATGCGGATTTTTAACTATGTGCTTTAAGTAGCGGAACAGTAATCCGCCATGCGATGCATCCACAACACGGTGATCGAGCGCTGCACCCAACGATAAAATAGTGCGTGGAAGTATCTGATCGCCCACAACAGCCGGCTTACGGTTCACACCACCCATAATCAGAACAAACGATACATTCGATGAGGGGAACAGTGCAGGGTATCCCATATCAAGCCCGACATTGCCTATATTTGAGACCATAAACGAGCCAAAACTGCTTGCCGAAAGCCCCATGGAAGTGAATGAAAGACCCCAGTCCATGGTAATGGTTTTAATCAGGCGGAAAACCCAGGATCTGAGCGGCCAGGGAACCCTGGCAAGCTTGTCCTTCATCTGCATGGTTTTATTTTCGGAACCCTGCCTTGAGTTTTTAACTTCGTTGGTCATTACTTCAATCAACTCTTCGAGTGTAAGTTTATCAGCGTCTTTAATGAGCACAGAGCCCATTTTCGTATCGCGCAGCAGAACGCTTACCATTACATTTATATTTTCGCGCAACACCACATTGCCCCGCCTTATAAATGAATTCAACTCGGGAACTTCGTGTTTCAGTGCCCGGGCTGCTGCAAGAATAAAAACATGGGTCAGCGTGGCTTTAATGCCGCTTTTTCGCTTTTCGTTAATCCACGCTTCCAGTTCGGTTATGTCGATTTCGACCGAACCAAAAATTTTTGAATCGGTTGGCCTGCGGTAGATGGCGGAGGCTGTTTTGCGCCAGGAGGAATTGAGTTGATCGGCAGTTTTCATCAGGTAAAAATAGAATATTTCCTTTATACGTGATTACTATTCCGGTAGAAATCAACATGTATGCAGGAGGATAAATATAAATTTCGTATGATTAATCGCGTTGAAACTATTCATTTGTTATCTTTGGATAAAATAGCAGCAAAATCATGAAAATTTCATTTACCAGAAAAATAATTCTCTTTCTTATTCTGCCCGTTCTCTTCCCGGTAATAAATTCCTGTGAACCCCTTGCAACCGGTTTTGATGATGTGGAAGATGCCGTTATGTATACCAGAAGTTCGGTAGTAGCCCCGCCCCTGCCCGATTCTACTCTAAAGGTCATAACCTGGAATATCCGCTTCGGAATTGGCCGTCAGCCCTGGTTCGGCGATGCATGCGGCAACAACACGGTATTTAAAAAGGAAGAAGTGATGCCTGGCCTTATAGCAATTGTTGCCACGATTAATCAGTTGAAACCGGATATTCTTTTCCTCCAGGAATGCGATGTTAAATCGAACCGTACAGCCTATATTGATGAATTACAATATATACTGGATAATACTTACTTCAATTATGCCGCTTACGTTTCGGAATGGAAAGCTGAGTTTATTCCAAGCGATGGTCTTGGGCGTATGGATATGGGGTCGGTTATACTTTCGCCCTGGCCCATTACTGATGCGAAACGAATAAACCTGGCTACCCGGGAGGACCAGGCCGGAATAATAAACTATTTCTACCTCCACTCATGCATTGTGACCGGAAATATAAAAATTCCAGGTTTTAAGGAGATCCCGCTAATAAATATTCATGCGTCAGCATTTGCAACCGACGATACCAAGAAAAAACACTACGAAGAGTTTAAATCTGAATTGGACAAGCTCAATTCGGCAGGCAAGTACTTTGTTGCCGGAGGCGACCTTAACGAACTGCCTCCCGGAAGCGATTCGACCGATTATTGCTATGAGGACATGTGCCCCGGCGAATCGTTCCACCAGCCCGGCGATGATCCGCAACATAAGGCCGGAAGCAATTATACTGATGAAAATGAGTGGCTGCGCCCGATTTACAATGCCTACAAATGTGCTTTCCCTCTTTCCGAATACCTCCAGAATCAGGCGGCTCATTTCACCCATACTACACGCCCCGATCATACCTGGGACCGCACTCTCGACTACCTTTTCACCAATTACCGCTGGCGGGCCGGATCGGCTAAGACACACCAGGAATTTTTCAGCGAATCGGATCATGCTCCTGTGAGTGCACAGTTCGTTTTAATAAAAGAGTAGCAAAAGGGAAAAAATTGATGGTCAGACACCAGGGAAATACCGAGACTTTATTAATAAAAAATCAAGATAAATAATACAGCCGCCACGCTGTTCTAAAATACGACAATGATGTTCAGGAAATCAATACTTTGCCTATTATTCGTTTATTGCGTTAACGCCGGTTATTCGCAGGAAGACCCTTTGGTTAAAAAATGGAGTTATAATACTGCATTTCTAGTGCCTGCCGGCAAATGGGAAAGCGGTATTTTTCAATCTTTCCGTTACGGAATAAATGACAAAATGGAAGCGTACACCAACGTGCTTATGCTTCCTCTGGTGCCAAGTGCAGGTTTAAAAATTTCGTACGGGAAAAAGAATAATTATTTTATTGCCAGTGAGCACAGCCTGAGTGTTCCAACACCTTTTTTAAATATTATGAGCCTGAAAGGAACCGGCGGCCTGATTTCGCCTGAGTATGATTTTTCTTTTATCCTTTCGGTAAATAATGCCCTGGTTGTTTCGCGTAAGATTACTCCTTTGATGCTGGCAACAGCAAAGTTGGGATTTGTTTTTGCCCTTCGCGGAGGGAAACCCGATCCGCAGGCTACCATTGACCTGCCACTCTTTTACCCGCGTATGGCACACTACTACGAAGGCACATCCATCAGGCCCGGCCTTTCGGTGAAAGGAAGTATGTTCCGTAAATGGTTTTACGAAGAAGGTGTACAGGCATTTTTAGTTACCCGGCCAGATAACAATTTCTTTTTCGAAAATTCGGGCACCCTTATGTGGGCTGTTGGCAAAAAGTTGTGCATAAGGGGCGGATATGTGCTGTGTTACGGCCAATATCCATATGAAACTCCCAAATGGCAGATCTGGCCTACACTGGATCTGGTGTTCGGGAACAGGTAACAGGTTTAAGTCAATAATGTACCAATAAACTAACCCTCTGGTAGGGTAAAACCCCTGAAGGATTCTTCTTTCCAACATGTTTTCCAACTGTTGGTAATCAGTTATATAACGGCATATTTAAACATTTCCGTACCGACTATTGTTATCTTAGCCCATAATTTGATCGTCCCTTTGAAATACCAGGATGGCTTCTCCTGTAAATTATTATTTTATTCGCATGCTTGAGAACAGAGTAAACAAAGAAATACTGAAACAACGTCTTGTTAATGAAACCTTTAGCCGGAGGACACTGTCGTTTTACCGGTATGTAAATATCGAAAACCCTGTTGAATTCCGTAATTCGCTGTTCGGTAACTGGGCGGAGATGAACTGCTTCGGCCGTATTTATGTTGCCCGCGAAGGGATTAATGCACAGATGAGCGTTCCCGAACATACCCTTGAGGCGTTCCTGCAGCAGCTTGATTCCATCCCCGGATTGTCCGGAATGCCAATAAAATATGCCCTCGTCGACGACGGGAAATCATTCTACAAGCTTACTATAAAGGTAAGGCCCAAGATTGTTGCCGATGGGCTGGATCACGACTCATATGATCTGTCGAAGGTTGGCAAACATTTGTCGGCTACCGAATTTCACGAATTAGCGGGAAAACCTGAAACCCTAATCATCGACATGCGCAACCATTACGAAAGCGAGATCGGTCGGTTCGAGA
Source organism: Bacteroidales bacterium (assembly GCA_963677975.1). Classification (GTDB taxonomy): domain Bacteria; phylum Bacteroidota; class Bacteroidia; order Bacteroidales; family UBA4417; genus UBA4417. The sequence goes on from OY782677.1 coordinate 438,216, forward strand.
ATGCGGTTTGTCCCGATGCCAATACGTTTAAAGATGCTATCCAGATGGTGATCCGTGATTTTGAAGTTGAAAAGGACAGGAAAATCCTGCTTTACTGCACAGGCGGCATCCGCTGCGAGAAAGCCAGTTCGTTCCTGCTGCATAGCGGGTTTAAGGATGTGTCGCAGCTTTATGGCGGCATTATTGAGTATGCCCAGCAGATCAAAAAGCTTGGATTACCTTCAAAGTTCATTGGGAAAAACTTCGTATTCGACGAACGGCTGGGCGAAACCGTCGACGGGCAGGTGATTTCGCATTGCCACCAATGTGGCAAACCCGCCGATACCCATGTAAACTGTGCAAACGACGATTGCCACCTGTTGTTTATTCAATGCACCGAATGTGCCGCAAAGTATGATAACTGCTGTTCCGACGAATGTAAGGAGATTATCAAACTCCCTTTGGAATCACGGGTAGAGATGCGGGTGAAAAACCATAAGAAATATTCGGGAAGTAAAATATACAAGAGCAGGCTGTCGCCCTTCCTGCTGAGTAAGCTGTCTGAAACGGAAGAGGCTTTTTCTAATGGATAATTTCTGGCAATCGCTCAAAAAGCCAATCATTGCGCTGGCCCCCATGGAAGATGTTACTGACACCGTTTTCCGCGAGGTGGTGCTTTCGGTATCGGATCCTGATGCTCTGCATGTGGTTTTTACCGAGTTTACCTCCACCGATGGTTTGTGCCACGAAAAAGGACGGCCTAAAGTAATTGAACGCCTGCTGGTGAATGCCAGCGAAATGCAGTTGCTGAAGACGCGTAATACAAAACTGGTTGCCCAGATATGGGGCAGCGATCCTGAAAAATTCCGCCTGAGCGCAAAACTGATCTCCGACATGCAGCTTTTCGACGGAATCGATATCAATATGGGTTGCCCGGTAAAAAAAGTAGTGAAAAACCGGAGCTGTGCCAACCTCATCAATTTCCCGGATCATGCAAAAGAAATTATATATGCCACAGCCGAATCCACCGGACTGCCGGTAAGTGTTAAGACCAGGATAGGATTCAGCCGCATCAATACCGAAGAATGGATAGGGCAAGTGCTGGAAACCAAACCCAAAGCACTCACTATTCATGGCAGAACCCGTAAAATGATGTCGAACGGGCCTGCATTGTGGGATGAAATCGGCAAAGCTGTGCAAATGCGGAACACTTCCCGGAGTTCAACCGTAATTCTGGGCAATGGTGATGTAACCAGTTATGCCGATGCAATGAACCGTATTGATCAATACGGGGTAGATGGCGTAATGGTTGGAACCGGTGTGTTTAAAAACCCATGGATGTTCAACAAACAAGCTTTGGAGATAACGCTTCAGCATCGCATCGGCCTGATGCAAAAGCACATAACGCTGTACCGCAATACCTGGGGCAGTGATAAAGATTACAATATTCTGAAACGATTTTTTAAAATTTATCTCAGCGGATTCGAAGGCGCTGCCCACTGGCGGGACGCTTTTATGAGGGCGCACGGGTATGAGGAAGCATTGGTGTTACTCCTTCAAATGGAAGAAAAATTACAGGGCATGCCGGCTTAACCGGCTTATTCCTTTTAATTATACGATATTCTGCATTCCGACAGAAACGGATATTTTGCATCAAGGCTAACTTTCTCCAACTTTATTACCTTTGCGCCCTCAAATCATTCCATGAAAACTGAATTCCTTTAACCCCTATTTTATGTTCCCAACCGTAAATCCAACCACTACTGCAGCCTGGAAAGAACTTGAAGCGTACTTCAAAACGTTCGAAGGAACGCAGATGAAAAATATGTTTGCTGAGGATCCAAACCGTTTCGAAAAATACTCCCTGAAATTTGAAGATATCCTTGTCGATTTCTCGAAAAACATTGTCGATGATAAAGCCTTTTCGCTTTTAATAAAACTGGCAAATGAGTGTGGTTTGAAAGAGGCCATAGCCAGCCAGTTTTCGGGTGAGCGGATCAACAAAACCGAGAATCGTCCGGTGCTTCACACCGCCTTACGCAACCGGGCAAACACACCGGTTTATGTCGATGGAAAAGATGTAATGCCCGATGTAAATGCTGTTCTGGGCCAAATGAAAACCTTCTCCGAAAGTATCATTTCTGGATCGTGGAAAGGATATACCGGAAAACCGATCAGCGACATTGTTAACATCGGAATCGGCGGCTCCGACTTGGGCCCGCTTATGGTTACCGAAGCGCTTAAACATTACCGGAAAGAAAACATCAGCCTGCATTTCGTTTCGAATGTTGACGGCACACATATAGCCGAAACGCTGAAAAAAGTAAACCCTGAAACGACCCTTTTTATCATTGCTTCCAAAACGTTTACCACCCAGGAAACCATGACCAATGCCGAAACGGCACGCGACTGGTTCCTGGCCAAAGCCGTAAACCCTGAATTTGTAAAAAACCATTTCGTAGCCCTTTCCACCAATGCGAAAGCCGTTTCGGCTTTTGGTATCGATACGAGGAATATGTTCGGTTTCTGGGATTGGGTCGGCGGGCGTTATTCGCTTTGGTCGGCTATCGGGCTTTCGATTGCTTGTGGCATAGGTTTCGATAATTTCGAGGTGTTGCTCGAAGGCGCTTTTGCCATGGACCGCCATTTTGCGGAAGCGGATTTTGAACAAAATATCCCGGTAATCCTGGCCCTGATAGGGATATGGTATAATAATTTTTACGGCGCCGAAACCGAAGCGATTCTTCCTTACGACCAGTATATGCATCGTTTTGCATCCTATTTTCAGCAAGGAAATATGGAAAGCAACGGCAAATCAGTCGACCGGAACGGGAAAAGGGTCACTTATCAAACCGGCCCTATCCTCTGGGGTGAGCCCGGAACCAATGGCCAGCATGCTTTTTACCAGCTCATTCACCAAGGCACAAAAATGATTCCCTGCGATTTTATGGCACCTGCCATCAGCCACAATCCCCTTGGCGACCACCACCCAAAACTGCTTGCAAATTTCTTCGCACAAACGGGCGCCCTTATGCTTGGGAAAACTGCCGTACAGGTCGAAGCAGAATTAAAAGCTGCTGGTAAAAGCCAGGCCGAAATAGATGAGTTGCTTCCTTACATGGTTTTTGAAGGAAATATTCCCACTAACTCATTCCTTTTCAAAAAACTCACTCCACGCACATTAGGCTCACTGATTGCCATGTACGAGCAGAAAATATTTGTCCAGGGCGTGATCTGGAATATTTACAGTTTCGATCAATGGGGCGTTCAACTTGGAAAACAACTTGCCAACCTTATCTTACCCGAACTGGAAGGAGATGCTGAAGTGAATAGTCTTGATGCTTCTACCAACGGGCTGATAAACGAATATAAAAAGATGAGGTAACATCGAATCAGTTGACAATATGAAAAACGCCCTGCAGAAACCTGCGGGGCTTTTTTATTCATAAAGCCATGCGGCTTTTTTCACGTAAGTGCTGTCAGTAAGCTGAGCAAGCATAAATGCAGCAACATTGGCCCTTGATATTTTCGGACTGCCTTTGAGCATGATTTTTTCGCTCCCATGCTTCAGGTTTCCTGTTTTTAGCCCATCGGTAAGACTTCCCGGTTTTACAACGGTCCATTGCAGTTTACTTGCAGTAAGCCGGCGCTCATTGGCTGTATGGTCGGCCATCGGAACACGCAGCATCAGGTCGACAATAAAAAACCGCATAATTGGTCCCATATAATAACGGCTTTCGCCCGTACCTATACTCGAAAGATAGATAAACCGGCTGACACCGGTGAGTTCCATGGTATTAATAATATTTTCGATTCCCGTTGCGACCTCGGTTGCATGTTTGGTAAGCGAAGCACCTCCAAGCGTTGAAATACATGCATCGGCACCTTTGATTGCTTCGGATAAACGGGAGCTATCGTTCAACCCGCCTATTATAATTTTCAGGTTAGGATGTTGTTGCAATATAGCACCCGAACGGCGTACATAAGCCGTTACCTGGTGCCCCAATTCCAGGGCTTGCTCTACCATAAGGCTTCCTGTTTTCCCGCTGGCGCCAAAAATTACTATTTTCATATTAAACCATTTTTGTATTAACTGAAGATGAACAGTTGAGGATCGGAAATGTTCTCGCAACTGCTTTCCTGAATTTTAAAAACAGTCAGACAAATACCGCCATTTCCCGCCTATCGGGAAGAAAATACGCCGTTAGATGGCTAAAAAATGTTTCCAGGCAACAGACCTTATTGCAATATCTGTTTTAATTGTAATTTTATCAAAAATTTTAACCCGGACTTACCTATGAAATCCCTTTTCGCTGCTATTGTTTGTATTGCGTTTTTTTCATCATTTACACTTGCACAGGAAGCGACCCAATGGCGTGGGGAGCACCGCGACGGGAATTATAACGAAACAGGTTTGCTTAAGACATGGCCCGCCGGAGGACCTGCTCTGCTGTGGCACAACGAAAGCTTTGGCGATGGGTATGCATCAGTTGCGGTTGACAGCAAGCTGATTTACACTGCCGGATCAATCGGTGGCAAAGGTCATATTTTCGCTTTCTCACCCGACGGGCAACCGGCCTGGAAAACGCCGTACGGTGATGAATTTACCGAAAGTTTCCCGGGAACACGTTCCACACCTCTTGTAAACGTCGGGAAAGTATACCTGATGAGCGGCTTTGGGAAAATTGTATGCCTTTCGGCAGATAAAGGAGCGGAACTTTGGTCGGTTGAGGTTTTAAAGGATTCGCTTGATAAATCGAGGCTATACGATGGCCGCAACATTCAATGGGGAGTAACTGAAAACCTTTTGATCGACGGGGATAAATTATTCTGCACAGTAGGAGGCATTCAAAACAACATAATTGCTTTAGACAAAAACTCAGGAAAGCTGATTTGGAGCAGTGCCGGAAATGGCGAAATAAGTGCTTACTGCTCGCCATTGCTTGTAACAACAGGAGGACGCAAAATACTGGTTACCAACACTCAGAAATCAATCCTCGGGCTCGATGCCGAAACAGGTAAAAAACTCTGGAGCTACGACCAGGTAAACCAATGGGCTGTTCATGCCAATACTCCACTTTACAGCGACGGTTACTTGTATTGTGTTTCCGGCTATGGTTGTGGCGGTGTAATGTTAAAGCTTTCGGCCGACGGAACTTCTGTCGAAAAAGCCTGGAAAAACGAAGTTCTCGACAGCCGTATGGGCGGAATTGTTTTGATTGACGGCAAAATTTACGGGCTTGGCGATAAAATCAAAGGTCTGCATTGCCTCGACTGGAAAACGGGGAAAGAACTTGCCTATGATAAATTGAACGGTAAATTCGGAACGATTATTTCAGCCGACGGAATGATGTATATATACGACGAAACAGGTGAAGTATCCCTGGTTGAACCAACAGCAGCCGGCTTTAAAAAAATAAGTGGTTTTAAAGTCCCCTTCGGAACTGCCCAGCACTGGGCCCACCCGGTTATCGCAAACGGCCGACTGTATATCCGTCACGGTAATTCGATGATGGTTTACACTTTAAAATAATATCTTTTATCATTTTCTGAAAGATCAAAGTCTGTCTGGATTCTTACCCAGACAGGTTTCCTATTTTTCCCTTTTGCCCTGTCGCGATGTCGACTTGTCGCCATGTCCCCCGATCGCCCCATCGCCTTGTCGCCCCTTCCCCTTGTCCCCCGGTCGCCCATCGCTCCAATATAACCCCAATTCCCAAAGGGTGTTGAAGATTTATTCCCGTATTTCAGCGATTATTTCCCGGCATTTATAAAAATATGATCCGACATATCGGTCAAAAGTATATTTTTACTTTGTTTATTACAGCTCTGGCTGAAAACAGCAGTATCTCTTTATAACTAATTCATAATTCTTAGATCATGATCCGTAAAGTATTTTACCTGGCCTGTATTTTGATTTTCGCCTCAACAGGAATATATGCACAAGCTGTTGCACAATTTCGCGGGCTTAACCGGGATGGTGTTTATAATGAAAAGAATCTCCTGGCTTCCTGGCCGGTAGAAGGTCCGGCATTGCTATGGAGCAGTAACGAAGTAGGCAACGGGTACGGCCCGCCTGCAATTACTGCCGACAGGGTATTTATAACGGGTGAAACTGACAGCACAAGCTATCTTTTTGCTTTCGATCATAACGGCAAACTCCTGTGGAAAGCCGATTGTGGCGATGAATGGGTGATTTCATACCAGGGATCTCGTTCAACACCCACGGTAGTTGGTAACCTCATTTACGTTTGCTCTGGTTTGGGCAACCTTTATTGCATCGATGCTACAAATGGCAAAAAAGTCTGGTCGGTCGATATGATTAAAGAACTGAACGGCCGCTTTACCAAATTCGGTCATGCCGAATCGCCTCTCGTGGATGGCGACCAGGTTTTCCTTACACCCGGTGGTGCTGATAAAAATGTGGTAGCTTTCAATCGTTTTACCGGGAAAATAAACTGGATATGCAAAGGAAGCGGTGAAATTCCCGGTTATAACTCGCCAATCCTGATCAGTCTTCCAGCCGTTAAAATTCTCGTTATGTTCAGCGCTTACCACATGCTGGGGGTCGATGCCAAAACCGGTAAATTGCTCTGGATGCATGAGCAGGTAAATACACCCCTGCCTGAACGCGGCCCGGGTATGGGCGACACCCACAGCAATTCCGCTTACTACGAAAACGGTTTTATTTATTATGTCGCCGGCGACGGCAATTGTGGCGTAAAACTCAAACTTTCCGACGACGGAAAACAAATAAACCAGGTATGGCGAAATACGGCCATCGACAATTATATGGGCGGCTTTATAAAAATCGATAACCGGATTTATACCGGAAGCGATTCGAAGCGCATACTCATATGTGCTGATGCAAATACCGGGCAGGTTGTTGATTCACTGAAAATCGGCACCGGGTCGATAGCACTGGCTGATGGTAAGTTATACTATTACAACCAGCGTGGTGAAATGAACCTGGTAAACCCGGGAGCAACAAAAATGGAACTGATCAGCAAATTTAAAATCACGGCAGGTACAAAGGAACATTTCTCACACCCGGTGATTAAGGATGGGGTTCTCTATATCAGGCATGGAAAGGCATTGCAGGTTTATGATATCCGGAAAAAATAAATGCAACCAATTCCAATTCAACCCTTCAACACATTAACGCTTCAAGGGTTTTGAACCCTTGAAGCGTTCTAATTGAACAGCATCACAGTTAAAAAAAAATCAATTAATAACGTATGAATATCTCCAAAACCAAAACGATACTGTTTGTATCAGTTTTCTTGTTTTCTGCAAGCCTCTCAGCCCAGAAAATCACCCAGTTCCGCGGCCCTGACCGGAACGGAATTTACAATGAACCCAACCTGCTGAAAACCTGGCCCGTTAGTGGACCTGCCCTGATGTGGAAAGCGGAAGGTATTGGTAATGGTTACAGCTCGCCGATTATTAACGGCGACAGGGTATATGTAACAGGCGAAATCGACAGCATCGGCTATCTTTTTGCTTACGATAAAAAGGGCTCCCTGATCTGGAAAAAGAAAACCGGCCCTGAATGGATGGAAAATTTCACCGGGTCACGCTCCACCCCTACCCTGGTTGATGGGCTGATGTACGTTGAAACCAGTATGGGCAGGATTATTTGTTTAGATGCTTCAAATGGAGCCGAAAAATGGTCCGTGGAAATGGTGAACGATCTTCATGGTATAAATGTGCGTTTTGGGTATGCCGAAGGTTTACTGGTAAATGATAACCTGGTGTATTGTTTCCCCGGCGGTCCGGATACAAATGCTGTTGCACTCGATCGTTTCAACGGTAAAATCGTTTGGGTCTCGAAAGCCCTGGGCGATTCAACGTCCTATACTTCGCCAGCGCTTATTACATTGCCTGCCCGTAAAATCATTGTCAACTTTACAATTCATAACCTTATCGGTCTTGATGCTGCCACCGGTGAACTGCTCTGGAACAGCCAACTGAAGGGAATCGGCGATATTCATGGAAATACCTCGCTGTACGAAAATGGATGTCTTTACTTTTTGGCAGGAAGCGGATCAGGCGCTGTTAAACTCGCGCTATCCGACGATGGACGAATATTAACCGAAATATGGAAAAATGAAACTGTAACCGATGTCCACGGAGGATTCGTAAAAGCAGGAAATTTCATTTATACCTCACAATACAAACCCCGAAGGTATTGTAGTATTGATGCCGCCACCGGCCAGATTGCGGACTCACTGAAATTCGACAAAGGTGCCCTTATTCTTGCTGATGATATGCTCTATTTATACACCGAAAAGGGAATGGTCGGACTGGTAAAACCCGATAACGGCAAAATGGAATTAATCAGTTCGTTTAAAATGCCGGTCGGAACAAAAGAATATTTTACTATTCCTGTAATTTCGGAAGGCGTAATTTATCTCCGTCATGGTAATGCAATGCTGGCTTATGATATCCGGGCAAAATAGAACCGCTGGAACTTACAGTTCGATTTTAGTTGGTAAAAGGCTTAATCTAATAAAGTTGATTTTTGTTGAAGGATGGTAAATTTATTGCCAACTGCCAACTTGAATAATTGCTTGCATCCGAAATGAATAAATCTCAGTGAAATCCTGCTGAAACCTCAATCCTTACATATTCAGGATTCGCAATAGTTACATCCGAAATAAGTACTTTTGTTCCGGAATAATCCGGCTTGTCTGCTATGCATAAAAATATTCTATACCAGTACCTGCTTCCCGCGTTTATTGTGGTGGCAATCGGTGTAGTAGCATGGTGGCTGATCTATAACCCGGTGAAAACATTCACGACTTCCCAGCCGGGAATGGACGAACGAAAAACCGGTGCTGTTGCTTTGCAAAAAGTTAATATCGGTGAATCCTTTACCTTTTTCAAAACCTGTGAGGATATTCCCGGAACGCGCTGGCCTCGTTTCCGTGGTGCTGATTTTGATAATATCAATAAGGAAAATACCCGCCTGATTGATAATTGGGGAAAAGCGGGACCTAAAATTCTCTGGAAGAAACAACTCGGCGAAGGGCATGCCGCACCGGCTGTGTACGATGGACGCGTGTATATCCTCGATTACGACGAAACCTCCAAACAGGATCTGCTGCGTTGTTTCTCCTGGCAAACGGCGATGAACTCTGGCAACGCGGATACCACGTCAGGCTTAAACGCAATCACGGCCTTTCACGCACTATCCCGGCTGTTAACGATAAATATGTGGTAACTATCGGCCCGCGCTGCCAGGTAATGTGCGTGAACCGCCTCTCCGGCGACCTCCTCTGGGGCCTCGATCTGGCCAGCGAATACAGCACGGAAGTGCCCTTCTGGTATACCGGTCAATGCCCGATTATAGATAATGATACCGCTGTGATTGCCACAGGAGGGAAATCCCTTTTAATTGGTATCGATTGCAAAACAGGCAAAAAAACCTGGGAAACGCCGAATCCCGGGAACTGGAAAATGTCGCATTCGTCCATCATGCCAATGGTTTTTAAAGGGAAGAAAATGTATGTGTATTGCGCCATTGGGGGAGTATGCGGTATCTCAGCCGAAGGGGCCGATAAAGGGAAATTATTGTGGGAATCATCAGATTTTGCCCCGGCAGTAATTGCGCCTTCACCAGTTATTCTTGATAACGGACTTATCTTTATCACTGCCGGCTATGGGGCGGGCGCAACTCTTATCCAGGTCAAAGAAAACGGAGGAAAATATTCGGCCGAAGTTACCGGGAAATACAAGCCGCTCGAAGGATTGGCTTCGGAACAACAGACACCGATCTTTCACGACGGTTACCTCTTCGGGATACTTCCCAAAGATGCCGGCGGACTGCGCGAACAATTCGCCTGCTTCAATGCAGGTGACACCCGGAAATCGGTTATGAGCAGCGGGAAGACCGAGCGATACGGCCTTGGTCCATACATACTGGCCGACAACAAGTTTTTTATTCTGAGCGACGAAGGAGAACTTACCATTGCAAAATACTCAACCTCGGCATTCAAAGTGCTGGATAAAGCTAAAATAATCGACGGACAGGATTCGTGGGGACCGATTGCAATAACCGGCGGATACCTCCTGATGCGCGACTCGAAAACATTGGTTTGCCTTGATATCAGGGCCAAGTGATAAGAACAAAGTACCCTTATCGCTGGAAACAATATTTTAAAATAATGTTTTGAAGTTATTTCTTCAATAATTTTTAATAGAAATGAAATGACTGATTCTAGTATAGAAATATACAAATCTGAAAGTGGAGAAACTGAGATTTCGGTCCGGTTGGAAAACGATTCGGTTTGGCTGAGTTTAACACAACTGGTAGATCTATTCCAGCGTGATAAATCAGTTATATCAAGACATTTGACCAATATCTTTAATGAAAAAGAATTATCTAAGCAGGCAACTGTTGCAAAAATTGCAACAGTTCAAATTGAAGGGAACAGGGAAGTTGAAAGGGAAATTGATTATTTCAACCTTGACGTCATTATTTCTGTCGGCTATAGAATTAAATCACAATATGGAACTCAATTCAGAATTTGGGCAAATAAAATATTGAAAGAGTACCTTATAAAGGGGTATGCTATCAATGAAAAAAAACTCGCCCTGCAGAAAGAACAATTAAAAGAGTTACAAAAATCTGTTAAACTAATAGGGAATATACTCAATTACAAAGCCTTATCAAATGATGAAAGTATTGGTCTGTTAAAAATAATTTCTGATTATGCGTTTGCATTGGATATTTTGGATCAATATGATTATCAGACACTTGAAGTAAAGAATACTTCAGGCAAAGAGACTTATCAACTCACCTATGATGAAGCTGTTTACCACATAGGATTAGTTAAAAAAGTTCACGGCAACAGCGAATTATTCGGGCGTGAAAAAGATGAATCGTTCAAAAGTTCCGTAGATTCTGTCTATCAGACTGTCGGAGGAGTTGATGTATATCCAAGTATTGAAGAAAAAGCTGCAAATTTGCTTTACTTCATTACAAAAAATCATTCATTTACTGACGGAAATAAACGGATTGCCGCTTTTCTTTTCCTTTATTTTCTTGAAAGAAATGGAATATTATTCGATGAATCGGGAAACAAGAGAATTGCCGATAACACTCTTGTAGCATTGACACTGATGATTGCAGTGAGCAAACCAGAAGAAAGAGATATTATGATCAAGGTTATTGTAAACCTTATCAATAGAAATAATTAATTGAAGAATAACCATAATTGGTTCAGCCTGATGAAACAAAAAATAATAATCCTTGCGGCACTGGCACTCCTGCTTGCCCTGATTGTATTTATGGTTAACGACTTCTTTTTCGGTAAGAACGGTAACAGCAATCCATACGAATTTGAGCTCGATAAAGTCCGGACCGGCGATACAAGCATGACCGCCTGGACTGAAACTCAACAATACAAAACCGCCCTCGGGGAAATTCATGGCATAACCACAGATGCTTCCGGCACGATTTATATCAGCGGTAAGGATGCTGTTGAAATGCTGGATGCGGAAGGAAAGCAAAACGGGAAATTCAGGATTGAAGGAACTGCTTTATGCATAGCGTTAAACCAGGAAGGAGACCTCCTCCTTGGAATGAAGGATCATATCGAAATATGGAGCAGCGACGGGAAAGAACTGGCCCGGTGGAATTCCTGTGGCAGTGATGCCGTTATTACAAGCATTGCTACCAGCGGAAATAATGTTTTTGTTGCCGATGCTGGTCAGAAAGTGGTTTATCGTTTCGATAAAAAAGGGAAACTCCTGAACAAAATCGGACTAAAAGATCCTGCCACCGGGGTTCCCGGCTTTATAATTCCAAGCGCGTATTTTGATCTTGGAATCAGCAATGACGGAAATCTTTGGGTTGTTAATCCGGGAAGGCACAGTTTCGAGAAATATACTTTAGACGGGAAACTTCTTTCTTCCTGGGGAAAAGCCTCCATGGCCATGGAAGGGTTTTGCGGATGCTGCAACCCATCGAACTTTGCCACCCTTAATGACAGCATGTTTGTAACCAGCGAAAAAGCCATTGAACGGGTGAAAATTTACAATGCCGACGGCTCTTTCAACAGTATCGTTGCCACTCCCGACCTGTTTGAACCTGGAACCAAGGGCCTCGACCTTGCCGTAGACAAAAAAAACCGTATCCTGGTACTTGACCCCGTAAAGTTGATTGTGCATGTTTTTGAACCCAAGAAAAACTAAACGAACCGGCCAATGCAAAATCGTAGAGACTTTCTGAACATGCTGTGCCGCGGAACCCTGTTAACGGGTCTGGCGGCAACAACGGGAGTATTGGTATACCGTTCGGTGAAGTCGGGCAATTGCGAACTGGGTTCATCCTGCAACAATTGCGGCAAATCGGATAACTGCTCTTTGACTGAAGCAGTGCTTTACCACTCAACAGTCTGGCAGCTCGATCCTGCCAAATGCATACAGTGCGGACGCTGCGCTACTAATTGTGTGATGACGCCATCGGCCGTGAAAGCCACCCATGTATTCGCCATGTGCGGCTATTGCGACCTGTGCGGTGGTTACCTGAAACCCGATACTAAAAATATTTCCACAGCCGCCGAAAACCAGCTTTGCCCTACCAGCGCTATAAAACGCAAATTTGTCGAAGACCCGTTTTACCAGTACACCATCGATGAACCCTTATGCATTGGCTGCGCCAAGTGTGTGAAAGGCTGCAGCGCTTTCGGGAATGGATCCCTGCAGTTGCAGGTTCACCACGACCGCTGCAAAAACTGCAACCAATGCGCCATTGCCCGCGATTGCCCTGCCGATGCCTACAGCCGTGTTCCGGCAAGCAAACCGTATCTTTTGCAGGGAATCGAATCAAAACCGGATGACAAACAAACAGGTTGAGAGTCATTTTCAGAAAGCTCTCTTTGAATTTTGCACTTTGAATTTTGAATTACTTATAAATGAAAAAAATTCCGGCATTGGTTTTCCTTGTTTTCCTGTTCGCGGTTCAGTTTACGAACGCTTACGGGATTCAACGTTTCCCTAAGCCTGAGTTTGAATCGGGGTATGTACAGCCCGAAACCCTTATGCCGGGTCCACAGGCCGAGGTGCTGGCCATCATGGATATAGCAGTGCTCATCATCTGCCTGTCGGTAGTATCGAGGCTTGTGATTAAAAAACGTTCGCGCAACAAGGTTTTCTGGATGTCTCTGTTCGCACTTGCCTACTTCGGTTTTTACCGCGAAGGCTGTATCTGTTCCATCGGATCCATCCAGAATGTAACGCTGGCTCTTTTTGACAAATCCTATTTTATACCGCTTTCGGCAATAATTTTCTTTGTGGCGCCTTTGGTCTACACCTTGTTTTTCGGCCAGACATTCTGTGCGGCAGTCTGCCCATTCGGAGCCTTACAGGACCTTGTGGGTTTCAAACCGCAGAAACTGGGTGCAAGACTAAATGCGGTACTGGGCATCATTCCGTATATCTACCTTGGGCTCGCCGTTTTATACGCCGCAACCGGAACCGATTTTATCATCTGCCGCTACGATCCCTTTGTCGGAATATGGAGGGTGAACGCTTCGTTTGGCATGTTTTTGTTCGGGGGATTACTTCTGGTTAGCGGAATTTTTATAGCCCGGCCTTATTGCCGATTTCTATGCCCTTACGGGGTTCTGCTCAACTGGACAAGCCGCTTTTCGCGAAAGCATATTACAATTACACCCGCCGAATGCATTCAGTGCCGGCTTTGCGAAAATTCCTGTCCCTACGACGCTATCGATATGCCGGTTTCAGGTAAAAATCCAGAGGACAAGCGCACCATGGGCCGCAAACTGATTTTTATAACTTTCCTGATTCCCGTCCTGATGCTTGCAGGCGGCTGGACAGGTTCGCGACTGCACGAACAGCTGGCCGGTGTTAATGGAAAAGTAAAACTTGCCAAACAAATTCTGAACCCGGTTGCTGACAAAAACCAGACCGAAACCTTCGAAATGGAAGCATTCAAATCAGCAGGGAAGCAGCAGGCCCAGGCATTTACTGAAGCAATGGACGTGTTGCATAAATTTTATATTGGCGGCTGGATTTTAGGCGGTTTTATTGGCCTCGTATTTGGCGGACTTATTGCTGGACTTCTGATAACCAAACACCATACCGATTATACACCAAACAAAGGAAACTGTTTAAGCTGTGTGCGTTGCGTTGATTATTGCCCGGTGCAACTGACAGAGATCGGAAAAGAAATTTAAGACATGAAAAATCTTCCTCCCCCACCGGACAAAACCATCAGGCTCCTGCACAGTATCGCCTTTGCAGGCGCTATGCTTGCTTTCGTGCTTTGCATCTTGCTTTCGGTGAATTATTTCCAGGTGAAAAGCAGCGATCCTTTGAATTCACCGGTCATGAAAGCCCTGGTTGAAAAGTTCAGGAGCAACCCTGCTGACGAACAGCTTAAAGCCGAAATCCGCGAAATGGACCTGCTCGCCCGTAAATCGTTTTTTACACGACAGTGGCAGATCCGCACCGGTGGCTACCTGTTGCTTTTCAGTGTACTGGTCATTATTATCTGCCTGAAAACAGCCGAATTGTTGATAGCTAAAATTCCTGCCCTCCCTGGTTCAGGCACTGATAATTTCTGGGATCTCCGTAAAATAAACCGGAAATGGGTCGCATATTCCGGCATTTTCCTGGTTTGCATTTCGCTCCTCTTCGCCTTCCTGACTCACAACGAACTGGGGAAAACGCTCCAGATAACCGGAACCAGTCCGGGTTCGGTCTCAGATACTTTAAAAACAAATTCTAAAACCGCAACTGCAGTATCCGATTCGGCATCTTCAACCGACAGTGCATCAATAGCTTCTGCTGATTCCGCTTCGCTTAAGCAATCGATAGATGGCTATCCGACACAACAGGAAATAAATGCTAATTCAGCTTCTTTCCGAGGGCCGGGAGGCAATGCGGTTGTATCCCAGCATGGATTCCCCACGAGCTGGAACGGGAGCAGCGGCAAGAACATAAAATGGAAAACAATAATTCCACTTCCGGGTTATAATTCACCTATAGTATGGAACGACAAAATATTCCTTTCGGGTGCCAATACCACAAAAAGGGAAGTGTATTGCTTCGATTTGAATACAGGTAAGCTACTTTGGCAAACCCTTGTTGATAGAATCCCTGGCTCACCGGGAACGGTACCCAAAGTGAATCCCGAAACCGGTTTGGCTGCGCCTACCCTTGCTACCGACGGACGACGTGTATATTCCATTTTTGCCAATGGCGACCTTATCGCACTCGATTTTGAGGGTAAAAAAGTGTGGGCCAAAAACCTTGGGCTCCCCAGGAACCATTACGGGCACTCTTCGTCTCTGATAATGTACCGCGATTTACTGATCGTGCAGTTTGATCAGTCGGGAAATACAAGTGTGATGGCCTTCGCAGGTAAAACCGGTGAACAGGTCTGGAAAACCAGCCGCGACGTGAAAATTTCATGGTCTTCGCCTATTCTCGTTAATACCAGTACACAGGCCGAACTTATGCTTGTGGCAGAGCCATTTGTGATTTCCTACAGCCCGGCAACAGGAAAGGAACTTTGGCGTTTTAACTGCATTTCGGGCGAAGTTGGGCCTTCGCTGGCTTACGCCGATGGCGTTGTGTTCTCGGTAAACGATTATTCGAAACTGGCAGCCGTGCAGATCGGGGCAACCCCAACTTTGCTTTGGGAAGCTGACGAATATCTTTCGGATATACCTAGCCCCGTGGCTACATCAAAATTTCTTTTTATGCCAACCAGCTACGGAACCATGGTATGCTACGATACAAAAAATGGGGAAAAGTACTGGGAAAAAGACTTTGGAACACCAACGTATGCTTCGCCCATGCTGGCCGATGGAAATATCTACCAGCTGGATAAAAAAGGGGTAATGCACATTTTTAAAGCCGATAAATCGTATACTTCTGTCGGCGAATCCCCGTTGGGCGAAGGATCGGTCTGCACGCCGGCATTCGTTGGCGGGAAAATCATAATCAGGGGAGATAAAAACTTGTACTGTATTGCTAAACCATAGCCCCTGCCTGAAAGCCAGAGCTATATGAAGTACCTACTACCCGTCATCACGCCTAACCCCGGCATTCATGCCGGGGACTCGAAGAAACCACAGGCCTAAAGGCCTGACAAAACATACTACCATGTCATACGTAAGAATATGGATACATGCAGTCTGGGGAACAAAATACCGCCATCCAATCCTGGCGAAATCTATCCGTGTAAACTTATTCAGGCACATCAGGGAAAACGCAAATAAACATAACATACACATCGACTTCATTAATGGAGTAGAAGATCACGTTCATTGCCTTTTGCAGTTGAATGCTGAACTTTCAATTAGTAAAGTGCTGAATTTGATAAAAGGAGAATCGTCGCATTGGGCAAATGAGCAAAAATTAATTAGTGAGAAGTTCGAATGGGCGATTGACTATTATGCTTCATCTGTATCCGATTCCGCCGTGAAAACTGTCCGTAAATATATACGAAACCAGGAAAAACACCACCAGAAGTTCACTTTTGATGATGAATATCAGAAATTCCTTGATGAACAAAGCAAAGACAATGAAACCCTGTTTGTCTCAGATCAGGAAGACATTGACTACTATAAACTATAGACCCTCAAACGCTTAATGCTTCTAACGCACGAACATATAATCAAAACCGTTGAACAGATCGTCGCAAAACGCGGTACTTCTGCTGATGCAGCCATTCCCGTGTTACAGGATATCCAGCAGGAATTTAATTACCTGCCCGATGAAGCCCTGAAGCATGTTTGCGAAATCACCGAAATCACACCATCACGCATTACCGGCATTTCCACATTTTATTCGCAGTTCCGCCACCAGCCTGCAGGTAAACATATAATCCGTGTGTGCACGGGCACCGCCTGTCATGTAAAAGGAGCATCTCGGGTTTACGATGCCATTGCCCGCGAACTGAAACTCTCTGATAACCAGGCGACTGACAACCAGGGTACATTCACCCTCGAAAAAGTTGCCTGCCTGGGATGCTGCACCCTGGCGCCAGTTATTAAGATTGACGAAACCACATACGGCCATATCCTGCCCGAAAAAGTGAGCGAAATCATGCAGGATTTTCTTTCGAAAAATTTGAATACCAATCACCAAAAAGCTTCAGCCCCGAAATCCGGTTCCGAAAGCATGGGCGAAATCCGAATCGGGCTTGGGTCATGCTGCGTTGCAAGCGGGAGCGAAGAGGTGAGGCTAGAACTGGATAGGATACTGGCTGAAACAAAAATCAATGTAAATGTGAAACAGGTGGGTTGCGTGGGTGTGTGTAACCAGGTTCCGATCATGGAAATCATCAAACCCGGCCAGGAGCCTGCTTACTATGCAAAAATAAAGCCAGAAGACGTTAAAGAAGTTATCCTGAGCCATTTTCAGCCCGTAGGGTTTTTCAATAAGCTGAAAAACAGTTTTGTAAACAGTTTCGAAAAAGTGGTTGTAGAGGGTGAAGAAAAATCCTTCCGGAAATATTCGTCCGACCAGCGCGATACTCCCATTTCCGAATTCCTCGGTCCGCAAATGGCAATTGCTTCCGAAAACCGGGGTGTAGTTAAACCCTGCGATATTGCTGAATACCGTGCCGGCGGAGGTTTTACTGCCCTGAAAAGATGCCTTGATGAACTTACACCTCAGCAGGTGGTCGACGAAATCACGAAAAGCGGTCTGCGCGGCCGCGGCGGTGCCGGGTTCCCCACAGGGCGGAAGTGGCAGATGGTGAAAGACCAGCATAATGATGAAAAATATGTGATCTGTAATGGTGACGAAGGCGACCCCGGTGCATTTATGGACCGTATGCTGCTTGAGTCGTATCCTTTCCGGATTATTGAAGGAATACTGATTGCGGGTTATGCCACAGGTGCGCGAACCGGGGTTTTTTACATCCGGGCCGAGTATCCGCTGGCAGTAAAACGTATAAATGAAGCTCTTTTGATTTGCCGCGAAAACGGGCTGATTGGCCCTTCGGTAATGAACTCCGGTTTTTCGTTTGATATAAGTATTTTTGAAGGCGCCGGGGCTTTTGTTTGCGGCGAAGAAACGGCCCTAATAGCTTCAATCGAAGGCGAACGCGGCATCCCACGCATGCGTCCGCCCTACCCTGCCGTGCAGGGACTCTGGGGCAAACCCACATTGGTGAATAATACTGAAACCTTTTCGTTAGTTTCGTGGATTTTCCGCCATGGTGCTGCGTCTTTTGCAAATACCGGTACTGCCGGGAGCAAAGGAACCAAGGTTTTTGCCCTTGCCGGGAAAGTGAACCGTGGAGGTTTGATCGAAGTACCAATGGGAATCACGCTCAGGCAGATTGTTGAAGAAATCGGGGGTGGAATTGCCAACAGCCGCCAATTTAAAGCGGTCCAGATCGGGGGTCCATCAGGAGGATGCATTCCTGCATCGCATTACGACTTGCCTATCGATTTCGAGGAACTGGCAAAGGTAGGTGCCATGATGGGTTCCGGCGGACTTATAGTACTCGACGATACGGATTGTATGATCGACATCGCTCATTATTTCCTTTCGTTTACGCAGGACCAGTCGTGCGGAAGATGCACGTTCTGCCGGATCGGAACTACACGAATGCTTGAGCTGCTTGATAAAATCCGCCACGGCAAAGGCAAACCCGACGACCTGGTCCATCTTGAAAAACTGGCCGAAAGCACCCGGCAAGGCAGTTTGTGTGGGCTGGGAAAAACAGCGCCCAACCCGGTTTTGTCCACGTTAAAATATTTCAGAGATGAATACGAGGCTCATATCAATGGCCTTTGCCCTTCGGGGAAATGTTTGCCGCTGATAACCTATTCGATAACTGAAGAATGCATCGGTTGTACCAAATGTGCGCAGCGTTGCCCTTCGGATGCAATTGATTTCAAACCCTACGAAATTCATGCCATCGATATGGAAAAATGTATAAAATGCGATATCTGCAAGCAGGTTTGCCCGGTGGATGCGGTAAAGGTAGTTTGAGAAGTTTGAGATGTTTGAATATGGTGACAAGGGGCTGGAAGTCGGGTGTCGGAAGACGGAAGAAAGTGGCTGAAAGTCGGAAGTCGGGAGACGGAAGACTTCCTAAATATGAAAGAGTACCATTATCAAAGCGGGCTTCCGGCTTCGGTCTTCCGTCTTCAGACCAAATAAAATTGATAAAAAGTGTAATTGATTAAGAATTGAAATTACCCGGCTTCCGACTTCGGTCTTCCGACTTCTGACCAGGGGAAAAGAGAAATGATAAAACTCAAAATAGATAACACAACAGTTGAAGTTGCAGAAGGCACCACCGTTATGCAGGCTGCGGCTGCTTTGGGGATTGCCATACCGGCGATGTGCTTTCGCGAAGGGCATTCGTGCCATCCTTCATGCATGGTTTGTATGGTAAAAGATGCCGACAGGGGAAATTTCTTTGCATCCTGCGCTATGCCTGTTGCGGATGGGATGAACATCACAGCCACTTCGGAAGAAATAAACGATATACGGCGCGAAGCCCTCGAACTGCTTCTCAGCGATCATGTGGGTGATTGTGAAGCTCCCTGTACCCTGAGTTGCCCTGCCGGAATGGATATCCCGCTGATGAACCGCCTTTTAGCTGCCGGGGAATTCGAAAAAGCGCTCAAGGTAGTTCGCGAAGAAATTGCTTTGCCGCTCATACTTGGTTATATCTGTCCCGCTCCCTGCGAAAAAGCGTGTCGCCGTAAACCGATTGATGGCGCTGTTTCCATCTGCCTGTTAAAGCGTTTCACTGCACAGGATGCCGGGCGACGGAACGCAAACCTGGTTCCTGAAGTCATCAGAACCGGTAAAAATATTGCCATTATCGGGACAGGTCCGGCCGGCTTATCAGCTGCTTTTTATCTGCTGTGCGCCGGTCACGGGTGTACCCTGTTTGATAAAAACGAGGAGGCCGGCGGTGCTGTTCGATACAGTATTCCGGCTGAAAAACTCCCGCGTAAAGCGCTGGATACCGAAATTGACGGTATCCGCAAAATGGGTGCAGTTTTTAAACTTAATACTCCAATAACTCCTGATTTTTTCGAGAATCAC
Source organism: Bacteroidales bacterium (assembly GCA_963677975.1). Classification (GTDB taxonomy): domain Bacteria; phylum Bacteroidota; class Bacteroidia; order Bacteroidales; family UBA4417; genus UBA4417. The sequence continues at coordinate 458,256 of OY782677.1, forward strand.
ATTATTCCCTCATTCGACGCCGTAATTCTGGCAACAGGAAACCGGAACGAACAGCCTGTCGAAGATTTCGGATTAACCTCTTACGACGGACATGAGTTCGCCGATAAAAAAACCTTCAAAACTGCCCGTCCAGGAGTATTTGCCATAGGGAATATGATCCGCGAATACGAAATGGCAGTAAGGGCTTCGGCCCAGGGTAGAATTGCCGCGGCCGAGGTTGGCCATTATCTGAATACTAATGCCCCGGTAAAAAAAATGCACTTCAATTCCTTGTTCGGGCACCTGACAAAACCCGAACAGGAAGAATACCTGAAAGAAAGTGTTCCCGGGCCACCAATTGAACCTGAAGGTGGCTTTATAGCAGGGTTCGATGCCGGACAGGCAGTTGCCGAAGCAAAACGCTGTATGCATTGCGACTGCCGCAAACCGGCATCCTGCAAACTTCGTATTTATGCGGATGAATATGGTGCAAACCGCAAGCGCCATCTTGGCCCGGAACGGAAAGCGCTGACCAGATCCGTCCACCACAACCTGATCGTTTACGAACCCGAAAAATGCATCCGCTGCGGGTTGTGTGTCGAGATCAGCGCAAAGGAAGAATCGCTCGGACTGACTTATATAGGCCGGGGATTCGATGTCCGCATTGGTGTCCCTTTCAGCGAAACCATGGCTGAAGCGCTTGTGAAAACAGCTGCAGCCTGCGTGGATGCCTGTCCGACCGGTGCCATGGCATTTAAAGATCAGGAAGAACGATTACCTTCAGAAAATGAAAAGCATTAATCCCAAAAAATTATGAATATTGAACATGGAATATCGAATAATGAAGGTTGCCAGGCAATGTCTTCAAAATTCAGCCTTCATTATTCGGTATTCAATATTTCACGAATACTTCTGTTTCTGATTCCATTTCATATTTTTTCACAGGCAGTTGTTGCACAAACACCTGACTCATGGCCGTCGTTTCGGGGAAATGCACAACTTACCGGTGTTTCTGCGGCTAAAATCACACCGCCATTAAACATGATTTGGTCGTTCAAAACGGATGATGCTATCAAATCATCCCCTGTAATCTTTAATAATACAATTTTCGTGGGTTCCGACGATGGATTTCTTTACGCGATTACTTCCAGTGGTAAATTAAAATGGAAATTCAACGCCGGCTCTTCCATCGAATCACCTCCGCTGGTGCTCGATAATGTTATTTTCGTTGGTTCGCTCGAAGGGGAATTATTTGCCGTGGATGCCTCAAGCGGGAAACTGAAATGGAAATATGCCACCGATGGACAGATTTCCGGTTCCTGCAATTGGGCTTATGGCCCCGACGGAAAACAGAAGCGCATCCTTTTCGGAAGTTATGATTATTTCCTGCACTGCCTGGATGCAGCTACCGGGAAGCGTTTGTGGAAATACGAATCGGGAAATTACATCAACGGGGCAGCTGCCATCAGCGGTAAAAATGCGATATTCGGTGGTTGCGATGCTATTTTGCATATCGTGAACACGGATAATGGCAAAGCTTCGGGAAATATTGAGTTGGGCGTTTATATCCCGGCATCAGCGGCTGTGAGTGGGAATATGGCTTACTTCGGCAATTACGATGGCGTTTTTTATTGTGTGGACCTGAAACTGAAGAAAATAAAATGGAAAACCGAAGGCAGCGGTCCCTTCCTGGCATCACCTGCTGTTTCGGGAAACCTCGTGATTACAGGCTCACAGAACAAAACTGTATATTGTTTTGATACCCGCGACGGGAAGCTTCTGTGGACTTTCAAAGCGCTTGGCAAGGTGGACGCTTCGCCTGTTATCACAGGGAATTCCGTAGTGATTGCATCCTCTGATGGCCGCCTGCGTTTTCTTGATATTGCCACCGGAAAAGAAACCTGGAAATACGAAATCGGCAGCCCGATAACCGGAACACCTGCCGTTACAAGTAAAATGATTGTTGTGGCTGCGGCCGACGGGAAAGTGTATGTCTTTGGGAAAAAGTGAAAACTTTAAAAATTGAAAATTGAAAATATAACTGATATGAAGTGGGAGGTGAGTGACCATCACCCCTCGCCTTTCTCCTCTCACACTTCAGGATGTTTTAAAAAGAAAAATAAGAATCATGAAGATCGTCCATATAGTCCCCGGTTTTGGAGGAACATTTTACTGCGGTAACTGCCTTCGCGACAGCGGTGTTGTTGCATCGCTGAAAAAAGCAGGCCACGATGCAGTTACCCTGCCGATGTACCTTCCGCTTACTATGAACGGGTATGTAAACGAAGATGGCATCCCTGTTTTTTACGGTGCCGTTAACATTTACCTGAAGCAATTCCCTGTTTTCAGGCATATGCCCAAATGGTTCGAAAAGCTGATGAATTCGCCGTCAGTTTTAAAATTTGCAGCTAAAAAATCAGGTTCTACACGTGCTTCGGGCCTCGAGGACCTCACCGAATCCATGCTGCTCGGAGCTGAAGGCCATCAGAGCGAGGAACTACGGCAGTTGGTCGATTTCCTTAAATACCACGAAAAGCCCGATATTGTTCATGTTTCGAATGCTCTTCTGCTTGGGTTGGCGAAAAAAGTGCGGGATGAGGTGAATGTTCCTGTTGTTTGTTCCCTGCAGGATGAAGACGTATGGGTTGATGCCATGCACGAAGATTCCCGTGAAAAAATTTGGCAACTATTGGCTGACAAGGCAAAAGATGTGGATGCGTTTATCGCCGTGAGCGACTATTTTGGCAGGCTTATGCAGAAACGCATGTCGATTCCCAAAGAAAAACTTCATGTATTGCATGTGGGTGTCCGCCCCGAAGCCTATACCTATTCAAAACCTGCCGGCAATCCGCAGGCAATTGGTTTTGTGTCGAGGATATGCGAAGAAAACGGGTTCGAAATCCTTGTAGATGCATTTATTAAATTGAAACAAAACCCGGCCTTCAGTACACTCAAATTAAAGGCAACCGGCGGAATGACCGGCGATGATACTAAGTTTATCAACAGGCAAATCGACAAGTTAAAAAAGACTAGTATTTATTCCGATTTTGAAATAATTCCGGATTTTACCCAGCCCGATCTGCAGAATTTCTTTAAATCAGTCACGGTTTTATCCGTTCCTGTTCTTAAAGGCGAGGCTTTCGGCTTGTACCAGGTCGAAGCGCTTGCCTCGGGGATTCCATTGGTACAGCCTGAACTTGGTGCATTTCCCGAAATTATCAGTATCAGCGATGGAGGTGTTAATTATAAACCCAATACTGCCACGGCCCTGGCCGAAAAACTGGCTGAAGTTTTATCAGATCAAAAGAAACTCGAAACCATGAGTCTTTCAGGGCGAAAAGCTGTGGAAGATCATTTCGACTGCGGTAAGCTGTCAGTCAAAATGGTTGATATTTATAAAACGCTCTTATAAGAGTCCTTTATTTTGCGGAAGCTAAAAACTAATCCCGATCACAAGGTTAAGTTCTTCCCTGTCAGGATTTATATTAAGCATACCCGAAACAGGTATTGAATATTTATCCGTGATCTTGATTTCTTTGCTCGTTTTAATTCCAAGATTACAGAGTGCAAATACATCATCGCCGTTATCCTTATAGGTTGTGGTCCAGCCATTACCGGCACCGGCAAAAACACCGAAGTATTTAAAATCGTAACCCAATTCGAAATACATATCACCTCCGCCCGGCTTGTTTCCCGGCCCTCCATTCGATGCATCGTTAAACACGTAATTGGCAGAGAAAGTGAGCCTTTCAATTTTATACTCCAGGTTTCCTTCGAAGGCATGGCTGGCCGAGTCGGTTGAATACCGGAAGAAGGGCGTACCCTGGAAATAGTAATCGGTAATACCAAAGCTCAAACCACAATCAAAAGCATACGAAGCATAGAGATCTACTTCAGGAATATCGCCCAGATCATGAAAACTGGTTGTGCCCCAGGCACCAAGTGTAAAGCCTCCTTTCGAGAATTCAATATACGGCTGAATATTGGGCCCCGTTCCGGATTTTGAACCGCGCCATACATATGAACTCACCAGATCAGCTCCCAGCGAAAACGGCGAACCGGATTCTTCTTCCTGGGCTTGCAGATTAATCGGGGAATACAACAAAGTGGCAATTAAAAGACCTAATATCAGAAATGGTTTAACTTTCATAAGATTTACTTTTAAGGATTTATATTACGATTACCCAAGTACAAATATATGTTTTTCACCAAAAGATCAAGGTTATCGGCGCCTGTTTTTTCGCTGCCCGTTTTAGTCGCAATAATAGTATTAAAGTACCTTACTCTCCTTGAATCAATTTGATTTACAGATCCGGCGAAAAGCCTATTTTTACCGTGGGAAAAGTGGATATTATGATCTCTTCTTATGAAACGGTAATGTGTGGCTGGAAGACGGAAGTCGGAAGACAGAAGTCGGAAGTCGGAAGAAACATGGGGTTAGAATAATTATAATTGAAGAAAGTTAAGTTAAATAACAAACAGGTAGATTTCTGAAAGGGTCATATTTCAAAATTCTCCTGGCTTCTGTCAAAGGAATTCCGACAAAAACATAGAATTAAAATAATTATGCCAATGTTAGCCGAACTTCAACATATCAGCAGGTTTTACGAACAACCCGGTTCTGCATTACGGAACACAGTTCTTTGTGATATTTCGTTGCAAATTAATGCTCAGGACCGTATTGCCATTGTCGGGCCTTCCGGTTCCGGGAAAAGTACATTACTCAATATACTTGGCACTCTCGATATGCCATCATCGGGTAAAGTCTTTCTCGATGGCTTCGAAACGGACAAAATGGATGAAACCCGAATGGCTGAGGTCCGAAATACATTTATCGGATTTGTTTTCCAGATGCATCACCTGCTTCCCCAACTCACTTTGCTCGAAAATGTTCTCCTGCCACTGTTGCCCCGAAAAGATAAAACCTTACTGAAACAGGCCAACAAACTCGCCCTTCATCTTATTGACAGGGTAGGATTGACGGGGCATATCAACCAATACCCAACGCAACTATCGGTAGGCGAATGCCAGCGTACAGCCGTTGTAAGGGCCCTTATCAGCCAACCAAGACTTTTACTCGCAGACGAACCCACAGGCTCTCTCGACTCCGCTAATGCCGGCCAACTCGCCAACCTGCTTGCCGAACTCAATTCCGAACAAAACGTCGCCCTTGTTATCGTAACTCATTCCATGGAACTTGCATCAAAAATGGACAAAATTTACCATCTCCATGAAGGGAAGCTGGTATTAAGTCAAAAGTAAAAGGGCAAAGGTTCAGGATGTTTATTATTCTGGTTCTGATTTGCCCGTTATGAAAGAAAATATAAAACACTGAACTCAAAAGGTAAAATGATAAAGTTGGCTTCAAAAGACATATATTCTCATAAGGCGGATCTTTAGCATTTGACATTTCTAAACCCCTAAACCCCAACCCCCAACCCCTCAAAACCAAATGACATTTCTTTCACTCATAGCCAAAAATCTGAAATTCTACCGCAAGCCCTGGCTCACAATCCTTGCCGGTACAGTGATCAGCACGGCTGTGCTTACCGGCGCGCTGGTGGTGGGTGATTCGGTAAGGTATAGCCTTGATCAGCTTACCGAAACGCGGCTTGGGAAAACACATTTTGCAATTCAGCCGCGCGAAAGATTTTTCCGGCAGCAACTTGCGGTTGAACTCTCAGGACAACTAAAAACAAACGTTGTACCTGTGCTTCAACTCGAAGGAATTGCTGTAAACAATTCAAATGACTCGAGGATAAACCGGGTGGAGGTGCTTGGTATTGATGATCGTTTTATAAAATTATGGAATAATTCCGCAGGACAAATCGCTGAGAATGAAGCCATATTGAGCCGGAATGCCGCCGAAAAACTTAATCTGAAACAAGGTGACGAATTTATTCTGAAAATTCGCAAACAGTCCAAAGCCTCCGAAAATGCTCCCTTCGTTTCGGAAAAAGAACCGCTGGTAACTTTCCTCCTCAAAGTGTCGGCAATTGCCGGCGATGAACAAATGGGGCGTTTCAGCCTGAAAAGCAACCAGTCGGCACCGTTTAATATTTTCATCTCACTGCCTGACATGGCCCGGAAAGTTGAACTTGAAGGAAACGCAAACCTGATGCTGATTGCCGGAAATGACAATAATGTAGTAACCAGTCAAAAAATCGATTCCGCACTTCGCTTTTGTTGGCAACCGGATGATGCAGGCCTGGAATTCAAACCGATACCCGGATCGCGCAATTTTGAAATCCGGTCAGGCCGGATTTTTATCGACGATCAGGTTGCCAAAGCTATTAGAACATCTGTTCCCGGGGCTGAGCCGGTACTCACGTACCTTGTAAACGCGCTTTCGGCAAAGGGCAAATCCACGCCCTATTCATTTGTTACAGCAGCTGATTTTGACAATCAATTGTCAGAAAACGAAATCCTTATAAGCAACTGGCTGGCCGACGACCTGGGAGTGAAAGCAGGTGATTCCATTCAGTTGCGGTATTTCAAAATGGGGGCGTTGAGGAAGCTTACCGAGGACAGTGCCCGCTTTTGTGTAAGGACGATCCTACCAATCACTAACCCCATGTTCGACCGGACTCTGATGCCCGATTTCCCGGGTATGACCGACGCAGGTAACTGCCGTGAATGGGAAACCGGCGCCCCTGTCGACATGAGTAAAATCAGGGACAAGGACGAACAATACTGGAACGATTACCGTGGAACCCCGAAAGCATTTATTTCGGTGGCAGCCGGGCAGAAAATATGGGATAACGCATTCGGGCACGCCACAGCCTTTCGCTACCAGGCAGATAGTTCCGGAATTATAAAATTGAAAAACCATTTAATGAGCCGGATGCTGCCTTCTGATAACGGCCTGGGTGCGCGTAATGTTTACACCGAAGGCAAAGTAGCCGCAGCCCGTTCTACCGATTTCGGAAGTCTGTTTCTAAGCCTGAGTTTTTTTATTATAGTTGCAGCCCTCATGCTTTCGGCTCTGCTGTTTTCGCTTCATGCGCAAAAAAGGATGGCCGAAACAGCCATACTGGCAACACTTGGTTTCCGCAAAAAAGACATACTAGGGATTTTATTTGCCGAAGCAATAATTATTGTGGTTTTGGGAAGCTTTGCGGGAATGGTTTCAGGGGTTTTTTACAACAAACTCCTGTTGATTGGTTTAAATACCCTGTGGAACGATGCTGTGCGCACTTCGATACTGCAGGTACATATTGTTCCGGCAACTCTTATTACCGGGTTCATCTCGGGTGTTATAACAGCCTTGCTGGCCCTGTCGTTTGTAATAGTCAGGAACCTAAGTAAACCTTTATCGGTTGCGATAAAAGGAATTGCTCCTGCGCTTCCACGTATAAAAAATAACCGGAAAACCATAAGCCTGACAATAACCATACTTTTCACCTTAGCGACAATCCTGATGATTGTGTATTCAATATTCACATCGCAGGGCGATACTTCTGGTATTTTTCTCACTTCCGGCGGATTTCTGCTGGTTGCAGGCATAGCTCTGCTCGATTATCTTTTGATGAAAAGCGGACAGAAACCCCGCTATTCGGTTCTAGGCTTTTACACACTTGTATTGTGTAATATACGTTTGAAAAAATCACGAACCCTGACGGCAATTTCGCTTCTGGCCATCGGGATATTTACAGTTATTATAACCGGCGCAAACCGGAAAACCTTCTATGGTGCCGAGAACAGCCGCCAATCCGGCACAGGTGGGTTTCTTTTCTGGGCCGAAACAACTGTGCCAGTTTTGGATGACCTCAATACGCATGAAGGGAAATCAACCTATGGGCTTGGCGATGAAAAAACACTGCAAAACCTGCATTTTGCCCAGATACTCAGCCTTACAGGCAACGATGCCAGCTGCCTGAACCTGAACCAGGTTGCTCAACCCCGTATACTCGGTATCAATCCTGCGCTTTTCGACAGCCTGCAATCTTTCAGTTTCGACGACCTTCATCCTTCTGTTAATTCCGCGCATCCATGGAGTATACTCAACAATCTGTCAGCACCCGGGATTGTACCGGCTTTTGCCGACCAAAGTGTGATTACCTGGGGTATGCAGAAAAAGATTGGCGATACGCTTTTATACACAACTGAAAACGGGAAAATACTGAAAGTTGTAATTATGGGCGGGCTGGCCAATTCCGTTTTCCAGGGGAATATACTGGTTTCAGCCGGGGCGTTCAGCCGGTATTTCCCTTCAACTGCCGGATCGGAAGTGATGCTGGTTGACGGAGATTTTACACAGCGTTCAGCAACCAGGCAACGGCTCGAATACCTTTTTCAGGATTATGGAATTGTGGTAACACCCACTTCGGAACGCCTGGCCGAATTCAACTCGGTGACCAATACCTATTTGTCGGTATTTATGCTGCTCAGCGGGCTGGCAATGATTATTGGCACTCTTGGGCTTGGCATTGTGTTGCTTCGAAGCCTGGCTGAACGCAAACAGGAAATTGCATTGTACCAGGCCCTTGGATTTACTCCGAAGTTTACCCGGAAACTCATTTATACCGAGAACCTTTTTATCCTGCTTTACGGGATTGGCCTTGGGCTTCTTGCTGCTATTACTGGCATTATGCCTTCATTTTTCTCGCCGGCCTTCCATCTCCCGGCAACATTTCTGGCATTAACACTGCTTGTAATTTTCCTCAGCGGATTGGTATGGATCTATTTTCCGGTAAAAGCTGCTTTGCGGAAAAATGTGATACAGTCACTCAGGCAGGAATAAATTAAGTCTGTAACGTTCTCATTCACCGCTTTGCGTCATTCCATTGTGTTTTCGCGGTGAAAATTCAAATTTTTAATACCTATGAACCGAAAAATAGCTCAAATAGCTCTGCTCGTTGATAATTACGACGAAGCCATTGAATTTTACACCCGCAAACTGCATTTCACACTTGTCGAAGATACAAAGCTGAATGATACAAAACGCTGGGTTCTGGTGGCGCCATCGGATCCGCCGGGATGTTGTCTTTTACTTGCAAAAGCGGAAGGCGAAGAACAACGAAGCCGGATTGGAAATCAAACCGGCGGGCGTGTTTTTCTTTTTCTGAGTACCGATAATTTTGAAAGAGATTTTCAGAACCTGATCGATAACAATATAGCTATTGTCCGGGAGCCAATAAAAGAAAAGTATGGAACGGTTGCTGTATTCGCCGATTTATATGGAAACCAGTGGGATCTGATTGAACCAGCATAAAAACGTGGCTGTCTCATAAGCAGAAATCTCTTGAAACAGCCTCGTTAAAGTAATGTCTTCTCCTGTTATTGCTGCGAATATGCTTCCGCAAAAACCGGAGCAAATGTTTCGAATTTCGATTTTCCGAATGTATGCGGCCTGTTATGATTATATTCTGATGCCATGTCGCCGCTTCGCATGGCTGCACCCATTTCGGTATAGTTTTTTGCAACATCATCAGGGACTCCGTTTTGCAGCATGCCGCCAAGCGTATCGGCATCAGTAAAATTTACCCATTTCAGGTCGGATTTTCCTATGGCTTTTCCTAAAACCGCTGCAACATCATCGGTGGTTAGTTCGTCACTGACGATGTAACGAATACTTTTTCCTGTAAACGACAAATTATTTAATTCCTCAGCTGCTGCCTCTGCTATATCACCGGGATCGGCCAGTATGAGTTTTGCACTTTCACCATAGTTGCCGCCGATAATACCCATGTGTTTTATCATTCCAAGGTTGGCGAAGAAATTGTAAAAGAAAAATCCAGGACGCAGATGTTTCACATTAACTCCTTCCAAAGAGTTGAGCGCCTGTTCAACATGATATAAGCCACTTACCGGTCCGCAACCCTCGGGAATATGCGCACCTATACTGCTCAGGTTTACAACATATTTTACTCCTGATGCTGCTATTGCCTGTGCGTAAATTTTCCCGATTCCGGCAATATGCATTTTCCAGTCGCTTGCACTATAGGTAGGAGGAACCATGGTGTAAACAGCATCGGCCCCTATAAATGTTTCGGTTATAAATGCCAGATCGCTAACTGATCCTATAGCTGCCTTTGCACCAAGAGCATCAATTTCTGCTTTCCGGTCAGCATTGCTGCTAATAACTGTTACCTCGTGTTTTGCAGTTGTTAATTTTTCAACCAGGGTCCTGCTGATGTGCCCCAATGATCCTGTTATTACTAATTTCATGTTTTTTGCTTTAAATTAAAAGAACAAAGGTATATTTGCACTTACTTTTATACAAGTACTTACCCCAAAGTGTGTATATATGACAAAGATCAAAGAGACCTCAACGAACCAGGATAACCGTAAAAATGCGCTTACCCTTTGTCCCGTAACTTATACACTCGATAAGATTGGCGGTCGATGGAAACCTATTATTATCTACAATCTGTTGAGTGGAACCAAGCGATACAGCGCGTTGAAAAAGCTAATCCCGGCTATTACCGAAAAAATGCTGATACAGCATTTAAAACAACTTGAAGCCGATAACCTGGTATACAGGAAAGCATTACCCGTAATACCTCCGTTTGTTGAATACAGCCTCACTGATTCGGGTAAAGAATTGCGCCCGGTACTGGAGGCTATGGTTGGCTGGGCTAATAAAAACAGGGTTAATGCCAGAATCCCATCTGGCCAGGTATTGGCAGATCAGTTGCAGTAAATTCAGCTATTTTGGGAGTATTAATTAAGGCAATCATCAGCAAATTCAGAGCCCTGTCTCCGTGTCGCCATTACTCCTTGTCGCTTTGTCGCCTTTTCCCCATTTCTCCAAGTCGCCTTGTCCCCTTGTCGCCCCTTCGCCACCCGCCTTCTCCCTACCGGAACATCCCCATATACATCCCGCCAAAGTATGGAATCAGCCAGAAAATCCATACAACCATGCTATACCTGTGAAAACCAATCCTGGATTTTTCACTTCCTTTCCTTGCCACATAGCTTGCCCATATGGCATGTGCCAGCATAAGCCAGAGGGCAATCTGCCCGGTTAAAGTATGCAATTCCATCAGGTTGAAGGGCCCTTCGGCAAGCCTTGTCATTGAAAGGGTTCCCGAAACGTCGAAGATAAATCCCGCCCAGAATGCAATTACATGCCAGGGTTTAAGATAACGGGCTATACGTTCAGCCCAAACGCCGAGCGAATAAAAAATAAGGGCAAGGGTTATAAGGATAGTGGAAACCAGTAAAATTGGTGTCATAAAAAAAGCTGGTTAGGACGATGTAATAAAGGCTGACAATATTAACATTTTTTTGTTCAGATGTAATTATGTTATTGAACATACTCAGCAGGTTAACGTTTATATTACCGAAAAAAATTTCTGTTTGCATCATGTTTCACCTTTAAAATAGTATTAAAACTCATGACAACAGCATTAATAGTACTGGCGGCAATTCTAATCATTCTGATTCTTTGGTCATCGATTATGGGTAAAGAAATGAGAATTGACCGTAGCATCCTGATCACAAAACCGGCACAAGAGGTTTTTGATTATCTAAAGATTACCAAAAACCAGGATAATTTCAGCACCTGGAATATGACCGATCCGGGAATGAAAAAAGAATATCAGGGCGTGGACGGGCAAATTGGTTTTATTTACAAATGGGATAGCAGTACGAATAAGAATGTCGGTGCCGGTGAACAGGAAATCACAAAAATTGAAACTGGTATGAGCATTGAATATGAAGTTCGTTTCTTCCGACCCATGAAAAACGTGGCGAATACCAGATTTGAATTAAAGTCCGAAAGCACAAAACAAACCACAGTTACCTGGCTTTTTTATGGACCAACAAGGTTCCCGATGAGCCTAATGAAGCCTGTTTTTCAAAAAATGCTTGGCAAGGATCTGGAAAAAGGCCTCTTAAATCTTAAGAATGTTCTTGAAAATCGGTAGATCTTTATATTCCGGGAATAAATTGAATTATAAAGACATATTTTACCTGGAGGTGTTAAGAAACCGGTTTTTACGGCACTATTTTACTTTTTCGATTAACATGTATCCCAATCTTATGATAATGCCTTTCAGTCGGTATAAAAAAAGTACTTTTGAAGATTCAACCCGATTGGAATGCGCAAAATATACGGCTACCTTATAACATTCTGGAAAGAAGAGGTAAAATTACCATACCTTCTGGTGATAATGGGGTTCCTTGGCCTTAGTATTTTCGCTCAATACAGGTACGATGTTACTTCGGTCATGGACCCGGGCAGGTATACAATCACGTTCTTTTTCTCTAATATCATATTCTACAGCATCCCCGTTTTATTCTCGCTTCTGGCATATATTTATTTCTACAAACGAACCGACCTTTTTAAGAATCTTTCGTTCTGGATTACCGTTTTATACATCATCTGTGCTTTTTCTTTCCGTACGTACATTTTTCAGCAGAGGAACTGGGTAACAACTATGAACAAAGGCATTTATGATGTTTTCCTTATTCGTTGCGCCGGCCAGGTAATCCGCGCTTTGGTAATTTTTTTACTTGTTTTCGTATTCTGGAAGTTTTCAGGACACAGTAAAACAACCCCGTTTTATGGATTTAAACTTAAGGGTGTTAGCATAAAACCTTATTTCATTCTGCTTCTGCTCATGGTTCCCCTTATAGTTATTGCTTCCACACAAGCCGATTTCCTGCACAAGTATCCTACTTTTAAAGCATTTGTAAGAGGCGATAATTTCAGCCCGCTGCTGGCTGCAAAAACCGGCATTTACGAATTTCTGTATGGTTTCGATTATGTAGCCATCGAACTCTTCTTTCGCGGCTTCGTAGTGTATGCGCTTGCGAGGTATATGGGTAAAGGAGCCATCATAACAATGGCATGCATGTATGTATTTATTCATTTCGGGAAACCAATGGGCGAAACCATAAGCTCATTCTTCGGGGGAATGATATTAGGCGTTATAGCCTACGAAACTAACTCTATCGTTGGCGGCATTATTGTACACTGCGGTATTGCTTATATGATGGAAATTGGCGGTTTCCTTGGAAATTCATTATAGGACAATGAGTTGCGGTAAAAAGACTTTATAATTTAGCTGAAGCAACTTTTCGGATAATAGACTATTCCAATGACAAGTTTCAAAGCCAGACTATTCAACCTTTTTATGCGGAACACGCATTTGTTGAGGGGTAGTTTTAAAAAAGAAGTTTTTGATTATAATACATCCATTGCCGGTTTCAGGGGCCGCTGCGAAAAGGGTGCAAACAGGTATGCTTCTGTTCCCAAAGAAATCAGCATAAAAGAACAGATTATCGAAGGAATCAGATCGTAATGGTTTATACCTGATGGTTCTGATCCATCGAAAGTGATTTAATATGTTCATGGGGGTGCGTATGTTTCCGGTTCCTGCAACGATCACAAGGGATTTGTTTCAAAATTTGCAAAAAATACCGGTATTACTAACCTGGTTTTCGAATACCGCCTTGCACCTGAAAATCCTTTCCCGGCCGCCTTGGACGATTCGGTAAACATCTACAAATTGCTAATGTTGTCGGGATTTAAACATGAGAATAACATTATCTCAGGTGAATCAGCCGGCGGAGGTTTATGCCTGGCCATTCTTCTGGCATTAAAAGAGCGAACTATTGCCATGCCGGCTGCTGCTGTAGCCATTTCACCCTGGACCGACCTGACCTGCTCAAGCGATTCGTATCATACGAAAAACAGGCTGTCACCGGCACCTTTAAACTCCTGGACTGTTTTCAGTAAATATTATGCAGGTAATAATGAAGCAAGTTTGCCGCTAATATCACCTCTGTTTGGCGACCTGAAGGGGTTGCCCCCGATTTTTATAAATTCCGGGGTTGACGATGAATAATACGAAGACGGTAAAAAGTTTTATTAAAAGCAAAAGAGGCCGGTGTGGATATTGCCTTCCGGAAAGGAGTCGGTATGGTACATTGTTACCCACTTTTAGCCCCGATGTTTCCCGAAACCACTGATGCTATGAACGAAATAGTTAATTTTATTAAACTGCAGTTTAGCAGGCCTTCTTAAAACCATCTTAAACAACTGTTTTCTTGTCGGATATCAGTTTAATTATTGCTGCATTTTATTCGGTTCGTCACGTATAATTTAATACTTGAGGCTCTAATCTAAAATGCAGGGTACATAATTACCTTATCAAAGTAAGTGTACCGTAAACCGGTTTCGACAATCCCTCATGTTCGCCCACATCTGTATTCGACCATATGGTACCATCGCGGAATCTGGCTGTGATTTTCCACACATACACATCCTGTGGGCATTTGTGGCTTGTATTGTTGTTGTCCATATAGTATCCTTCCCATCCTTCCAGCGGCGCTCCCCACGAATCCAGTTTGATACTGCTCCATACCAGGGCACCATAGCTGTTGAATATTTCGCACTGGTACGATTCAAGGTTTACACCCACCGGTTTCCATATCCGTGTTTCGCTGGCCATGCCTTCGGGTGCAAACGCATTGGGCACATATAAGCCTTTGAACAGCATTTTGTAAATAAGCAGAGCCGTGTCGTTGCACCCTTCCTTGCTGGTGCTCACCAGTATCACCGGGTAGTCGCCGTCGTCGGCATAAGTCATCAGCGGCGATTCCGCATAGGAGTTCTCCCCGTTTCCAAAATCCCAGTTGTACTGCACCGACCCTATCGATCCGTTGGTAAACTGAATGTGCCCCTGTATGTCGTCCACATTTTCGGTGAAGCTGAAAGCGCTCACCGGCGAACGGTTCACTGTGATCCATTGTGTGAGCGTATCGCTGCATCCGTTTGTATCGGCTACCAGCAGCTGCACATTGTATCGTCCCGTGGAGTCGAACACATAGCTGACCGTATCGCCCTGCAGAATGGCAAGCAGCCCCAGGCTGTCGCTCACCCTCCAGTGCCAGCTAACCACAGGAGCTATGTATGCAAGTGAAGAATCCACAAACTGCACAATCTGCTGCGAGCATGGCGGGTTGTTGCTGAAACGTGCTTCCGGCAGTCCGTTCACCCTGATGAGCGAACTTACCGTATCCCAGCATCCCTGCTGGTTTACCGCTTTCATCATCGTTGTATATACTCCTGCTATCGGGTACAGGTATTCAGGGCTTTTCAGCAGCGAGGTATCGGCAGTGCCTGCATCGCCAAAATCCCATCGGTAGCTTATCGCTGTTGCCCCGTTGGCCTGCGTGGTATTGTTGAAATGCGTCTTGCTGCCCAGGCAGGATGGCGCTACACTGAAGCCAGCCAGCGGCGAGGGCTTTACAAGTATGGTCCTGCTGGTGCTGTCGCTGATGGTGGAAGCCCCTACCACGGTGCTCACCCTGAGTTTCACGGTGTAAACACCCGCTGTATCGTAGGTGTGGAACACCTGTGGCTGATAAACGGTATAGGTTGTTGGTGGCGATATGTCGCCAAAGGTCCATACCCAGTTGGAGATGGTACCCTCGCATTTGCTCATATCGGTAAAGCCAATCTGCAGGTTCTGGCAGAGGGTGTCGCTCACATTAATGTAAGCAGCCACAATACAGGCGCCGCGGGTTACTGTATCGGTATAGCTGTCCATGCATCCGGTGGCATTCACCACCGTAAGGGAGGCCATATAATCTCCCGCCAGCATATATTTATGTGTACTTCCGGGCACATATAAGGTATCGGCAGGGGTGCCATCGCCATACATCCAGACGTACATATTCAGTGCAGCCGAAGTATCCACGCTGGTGTTGGCAAAGGTAATGGTGCTGTCGCAACTTCCTGAAGTATATCCAAATCCTGCCACCGGCAGTGCAAGCACCTGTATGCTGTGGAACTGCGATGCCGTGCACCCGAATTTATCGGTCGAAGTGAAGTTCACCGTGTAGAAGCCCGCCTTGCTGAAGGTATGTGCAGGTTTTTTAAGTGTCGAAATATTCTGTGTTCCTGTTACCGGATCGCCAAAGTCCCAGTGGAAGGTAAGAAGCGTATCTATGGGTGCTGCCGGAGTGAGAAGCTGCGGAGTAAACGCTACCGCATTGCCGAAACAGGTATTGGTGTTGGTGAAATCAACCGTGAAAGGAGGAAGCACACATACATTCAGCACGGTGGTGTCCACACAACCCCTCAGGTCGGTAACCGAAAGCCTTACATCGTAACAGCTGTCAACAGCGGAATACAGGTGGCTGGGGTTGGTACCCGTACCAAACTGGAAGGGCTCAAACTCCCACTGCCAGCTGTTAATGATCCCCTGGTAGCTCCAGGATGAATCCTGGAACTGTACCAGACCGTTGGTGCAGGGACTGGAAGTGTATTTAAACCATGCCGTAGGTGTATTCCATACCTGCAGGGGCAGCACCTTGGTATTCGCACAGCCATGCTCGGTGCGTGTGGTGAGGGTAATGGAATAGGTAGCCGGAAGCGTGTAGGTGAATTTGGGGTTCTGAAGGGTAGAAGTATCAGTGGTGATGCCGTTAACACCAAAATCCCAGTACCAGCTCACGATAGTATCCCCGGTGGGAGGTATGCTCAGGTCGGTAAAATGAGTCGGTGAGTTTTCGCACACCCCGCTGAAAACAAACTGCGTGATGGGCGAAGGATGGATAGTTACAGGATGCGTGATGGTATTTCCGCACCCCAGGGTATCCTGTATGGTGAGCCTGACCGTATAGGTGCCGGCTACCGTATAGCTGTGCGATGCATTGCGTGTGAAAGCATGCGGGCCTCCGTCGCCGAAATCCCAGTTGTAATAGGTTACTGCAGCCACCTGAGTAGCTGTGGTATCGGTATAAAACGTTGTGGTGCTGCCCATGCATACCAGGCTGTCGGCGTAAAAGTCTACTCCCGGTTTGGGTGAAATCACCACGCTGCGGCTTACCGAATCGTTGCAACCCGAAGCATTTACCGTGGTAAGCACAACCGTATAGGTTCCTGCCAGTGCATACGTATGTACGGGGTTGGTCTGTGTGGATGTATTCTGAATCCCCGAAGCCGGGTCTCCGAAGTTCCAGGTGTGCTGGGTGAGGGTGCCCCCTCCGTTCAGGTTGGTAATATCGGTAAACTGCGTGCTTTGTCCCTGGCAGGTACCCCCGTAGTTGAAATCAGCAATAGGCGAAGCCGATATGATCGCCGTATGGGTAGTTGTATTTTCGCATCCTGTGGCCGTAATTACCTTCAGGGTAATGGTAAAGGTTCCGGGTTGTGTATAGGTATGTGTAAAGGTAGGCAGTACGCTGTTGTATGTGGTGTCGTTTCCATCGCCGAAGGTCCAGTACCATGTACCCAGGCTTCCGCCGCTGGCGCTGCTCAGGTCGGTAAGTATTACCGGCAGGCCCGAGCATCCGGGCGAACTCACTGCAAAGGCAGCCAGCGGAGCCGGAGCTACCACTACCGCTTTGGTCTTGCTGTTTACACAGCCTGCTGTATCGGTAATGGTCAGTATCACCTGGTAGGTGCCCGCGTTGGCATAAATATGTATGGGATCCGGGATCACCGAGGTGCCCCCGTCGCCAAACTGCCAGAACCAGCCCTGCGTGCCGGCAGGGTTTACGGTAGAAGTAAATTCGGTAGTGTCGCCGTTGCATCCGGCCACGGAGGTGAAATCCACCGTGGGGGGCGCCGCTACTACCACCTGCATGGTGGTATCATCGCTGCAGCCTCCTGATAGGGTTACGCTAAGCAGTACCGTATAGGTGCCCGAAGTATTGTAGGTATGTGCCGGATTCTGAAGCGTGCTCTGGTTAGCGGTGCCTGAGGCTGCATCGCCAAAGTCCCATGCCCAGCCGCTGATGCTTCCGGTGGTATTGCTGTTGCTGATATCGGTAAACTGAACGGCCCCGCCCTGGCATGCCGAACCATGCATAAAGGCGGCCGTAGGCCTGGGCTGTATGGTAACTATGCCGCTGTATGTATCCGAACAGCTGTCGCTGCTCACCACCAGCAGGCTTACATTAAAGGTTCCTGAATTGAAGTATTGGTGTGTAACATCCGGGCTGGAGGGGAAGAATACGCTTTGGGTGTTGCCGTCGCCGAAATTCCAGAGGTAACGGGCTATAAACCCTGAAGGCAGCACAGCCGTTGTATTGATAAAACGGATGGTATCGCCCTGGCATCCGGGTCCGCTGATGCTGAAACTGGCATCGGGCGAAGGTTTGATAGTGATGCTGCCGGTTTTTACATTGCTGCAGCCAGCCGTATCGGTAACACTAAGGGTGATGTTGTAGGTGCCGGGTGCTGTATAGGTATGCACCGGCGCCTGTGTGCCGGCGGTGCCACCGTCGCCAAAGCTCCACAGCCAGTTGCCTATGGCTCCCGGGCTCATCCCCGCACCGGGGCTGAACTGCACGGGGTTACCCATACAGGCTGAGGTAAAGGTGAAATCCACAACAGGAAGCGCCTGCGTGGTCACATCATGGGTGATGGTGTCCGAGCAGCCGTTGGCAGTAAAGGTGATCAGCGTTACGGTAAAGGTATTCACCGTGGAATAGGTATGTACAGGGTTCTGAAGGGTGCTGGTATTGGCTGTTCCCGAGGAGGGTTCTCCAAAGTTCCATCTCCAGGAGGAAAGGGCCTGTGGCAGCACAACGGCGGACTTGTCGGTAAAACTTACCGCTGTGCTCACGCACCTGCCGCTGCTGCTGAAATCAGCCACAGGGGCTGAGAGCACTTCTATGACCCGGGTTTCGGAATGGGTACACCCGTCGCTGTTGGTAACAGTGAGGGTTACACCGAATGTTCCGGGGTTGGTATAGGTATAGGTCGTATTGGGGTTGGGTGGAAGCGCAGGGAAGGTAAAGGTCTGAGAGGGGCTTCCGTCGCCGAAATCCCATACCCACCGGCTCATATAGGCCGAATTGGCCACACTCTGGTCGGTGAAGGTAACCACCTGTCCCTGGCATGTGGTGTTGGTGGCTGTGAAATGAGCCACCGGTGAGGGGTGAACGGTAATCGTGTGTGTCTTTACATTGCTGCAGCCTGCCGTATCGGTGATGGTGAGCGAAACGGTATAGGTGCCCGGGGCCACATAGGTGTTGGAGGCATTGCGTACTAACGAAGTGTTGTTATCACCGAAATCCCACAGGTATTGGGCAACAGCCAGGGGATCGGACACAAGGGTATCGGCCCAGAAATGGGTTGCAGTGCCCAGGCATGCAGTGTCGTTGGTGAAATCAACCAGCGGTGAGGTCTTTACCATGATGCCTTTGGCGATGGTATCCTTGCAGCCGTTCAGGTTGGTGATGATCAGGGTAACGGTGTAGGGTCCGGGAACGGAATAGGTGTGTGAGGGATCCTGCAGCAAAGAGGTATTGGGCGTACCCGAGATGGCATCGCCGAAATCCCAGTGCCAGCCTGTAATCTGTCCGCCACCGTTCGGGTTGGAGTTATCAAAGAAAGCCGTTGCCAGGTCCTGGCAGTTGCCCTGGTAGCTGAAACCGGCTACCGGAAGACGGGCAATGGTAACAGGTGCCTGGTAGGTATCGCTGCAGCCCTTGCTGTTGCTCACAGTAAGGGTGACTATGTATGTTCCGGGCGAGGCATAGGTATGCGTAGGGTTGTAAGGTACCGGCATGGGCGGGAAGTTGATGGTTTGCACAGGGCTTCCATCGCCGAAGTTCCATATCCACTGGGTAAGGTATCCTTGACCCGGTGGGTTCTGGCACAGGTCGGTGAACTGGGTGGTCAAACCAAAGCAATTGGGGTTGGTAAAACTGAAGTAGGAGGTAGGATGGGGCAATACCACAACAGGATGGGTTACCCTGTAATGGCAGCCGTTGGTATCGGTAACACTCAGTATGGCCTGGTAGGTGGTGGTATTGGCATAGATATGCTTCACCGGGTTAACAGGGGCATTGAAGGTGAGCAGTGTGCCGTCGCCAAAATCCCATTGCCAGGTGCTGATTCCGTCAATAAATCCTCCCGTGCTGGTAATGGTGAAAACGGTGGTATCGCCCGAGCAGGCATTGTTAGTGGCGAAATCCACCACGGGGATGGGGTTCATCACTACGTTGATGGTATCGTTCATCATGGCGTTGCACGCCGGTATTGCGGCAGGATTGGTTGCCATTACTGAATATTGTCCCACCATAGTGAACCAGCCGAAGTCGAGCGGGGAGCCTGTTCCGGGTGAAACGATCGGACCTGTCGGTGCAGGTACAGGTATATTGTTGTATAACAGTTCGTAAGTCATGCCTGTTTCGGAGTTGTCAAGACCCAGTCGCACCCCGGCATCGCCATCGCAGTAAAAACCGTTGTTGGTGGCGGTAACATTGAAAATGTTGGGTGGCATTATTACTTTGATAGTGCCGGTTGCCGAAACCTGCACACTACAAAGGCCGATTGTTACAATATAATAATTAAAAGTACCTACAAATGCTGGTACTCCGCTGATGGTAAAAACACCGGCATTGTAAGCACCTGTCAAACCTGCCGGTAACCCGGCAATGGTTGCTCCTGTGCCGCTTCCACCGATTGCATATGTAATATTAACTATTGGGCTTGTTATGCATATAGTCTGGTTATCGGTACCTGCAGCCGAAGTTAAGGTCAGGGTTGAATTCGGTAGTACAATTAAACCCTGTTGCGCAAAAACTGTTCCGTTACAACCACTTACGATCGTGTAGATAATATTTGTTGTTCCTGAAGTTAAGGTGGTAACTACGCCTGTTATGGCGTTGACAGTTGCTACTATAGGATTGCTACTGCTCCACGAGCCTGTGCCTCCACCAAATACCACTCCTCCGGCATTATACGTTGTGGTTGCTCCTATACAAAGTGGAGAAGTGCCTGTTACTGTTGATACAGCCGCATCCGGAGTTACTGTCAACGTCTGTTGGGCTGACGGAGTTCCGTTACATCCGCCTGTGATTGTGAAGATAATATTTGTTGTTCCTGATGTTAGCGGTGTTACCAACCCCGTTGCTGAATTTACAGTCGCTACAAGTGCATTACTGCTACTCCAGACTCCTGTGCCTCCACCTAATACCTCACCTCCGGAATTATACGTTGTGGTTTCTCCTATGCAAAGTGGGGTGATTCCTGTGACAGTCGCTACTGCTGCATCTGGTAGTACCGTCAACAACTGCTGGGCCGATGGAGTCCCGTTACATCCGCCTGTGATAGTGTAGATAATATTTGTTGTTCCTGATGTTAAGGTGGTAACTACGCCTGTTATGGCGTTGACAGTTGCTACTATTGGATTGCTGCTGCTCCACGAGCCTGTGCCTCCACCCAATACCACTCCTCCGGTATTATACGTGGTGGTTGCTCCTATGCAAAGTGGAGAAGTGCCTGTTACTGTGGATACAGCCGCATCCGGAGTTACAGTCAACGTCTGTTGGGCAGATGGAGTCCCGTTACATCCGCCTGTGATTGTGTAGATAATATTTGTTGTTCCTGATGTTAAGGTGGTAACTACGCCTGTTATGGCGTTGACAGTTGCTACTATTGGATTGCTGCTGCTCCACGAGCCTGTGCCTCCACCCAATACCACTCCACCGGCATTATACGTTGTGGTTGATCCTATACAAAGTGGGGTGATTCCCGTGACAGTTGCTACTGATGCATCTGGCAGTACCGTCAACAACTGCTGGGCCGACGGAGTCCCGTTACATCCGCCTGTGATTGTGTAGATAATATTTGTTGTTCCTGATGTTAAGGTGGTAACTACGCCTGTTATGGCGTTGACAGTTGCTACTATTGGATTGCTGCTGCTCCACGAGCCTGTGCCTCCACCCAATACCACTCCTCCGGCATTATACGTTGCGGTTGTTCCTCTGCAAAGTGGAGAAGTGCCTGTTACTGTGGATACAGCTGCATCCGGAGTTACAGTCAACGTCTGTTGGGCTGACGGAGTCCCGTTACATCCGCCTGTGATTGTGTAGATAATATTTGTTGTTCCTGATGTTAAGGAGGTAACTACGCCTGTTATGGCGTTGACAGTTGCTACTATTGGATTGCTGCTGCTCCACGAGCCTGTGCCTCCACCAAATACCACTCCTCCGGCATTATACGTTGTGGTTGCTCCTATGCAAAGTGGAGAAGTGCCTGTTACTGTGGATACAGCCGCATCCGGAGTTACAGTCAACGTCTGTTGGGCTGACGGAGTCCCGTTACATCCGCCTGTGATTGTGTAGATAATATTTGTTGTTCCTGATGTTAAGGTGGTAACTACGCCTGTTATGGCGTTGACAGTTGCTACTATTGGATTGCTGCTGCTCCAGGAGCCTGTGCCTCCACCATATACCACTCCACCGGCATTATACGTTGTGGTTGATCCTATACAAAGTGGGGTGATTCCCGTGACAGTCGCTACTGCTGCATCTGGTAGTACCGTCAACAACTGCTGGGCCGATGGAGTCCCGTTACATCCGCCTGTGATTGTGTAGATAATATTTGTTGTTCCTGATGTTAAGGTGGTAACTACGCCTGTTATGGCGTTGACAGTTGCTACTATTGGATTGCTGCTGCTCCAGGAGCCTGTGCCTCCACCCAATACCTCTCCACCGGCATTATACGTTGTAGTTGCTCCTATGCAAAGTGGAGAAGTGCCTGTTACTGTGGATACAGCTGCATCCGGAGTTACAGTCAACGTCTGTTGGGCTGATGGAGTCCCGTTGCATCCGCTTGTGATTGTGTAGATAATATTTGTTGTTCCTGATGTTAGCGGTGTTACCAACCCCGTTGCTGAATTTACAGTCGCTACAAGCGTATTACTGCTGCTCCAAACTCCTGTGCCTCCACCCAATACCACACCTCCGGCATTATACGTTGTGGTTGCTCCTATACAACGTGGTGTGATTCCCGTGACAGTCGCTACTGCTGCATCTGGCAGTACCGTCAACAACTGCTGGGCCGATGGAGTCCCATTACATCCTCCTGTGATTGTGTAGATAATATTTGTTGTTCCTGATGTTAAGGTGGTAACTACGCCTGTTATAGCGTTGACAGTTGCTACTATTGGATTGCTGCTGCTCCAGGAGCCTGTGCCTCCACCCAATACCACTCCACCGGTGTTATACGTTGTGGTTGATCCTATACAAAGTGGGGTGATTCCCGTGACAGTCGCTACTGCTGCATCTGGCAGTACCGTCAACAACTGCTGGGCCGATGGAGTCCCGTTACATCCGCCTGTGATAGTGTAGATAATATTTGTTGTTCCTGATATTAAGGCGGTAACTACGCCTGTTATGGCGTTGACAGTTGCTACTATTGGATTGCTGCTGCTCCACGAGCCTGTGCCTCCACCAAATACCACTCCTCCGGCATTATACGTTGTAGTTGCTCCTATGCAAAGTGGATAAGTGCCTGTTACTGTGGATACAGCCGCATCCGGAGTTACAGTCAACGTCTGTTGGGCTGATGGAGTCCCGTTGCATCCGCCTGTGATTGTGTAGATAATATTTGTTGTTCCTGATGTTAGCGGTGTTACCAACCCCGTTGCTGAATTTACAGTCGCTACAAGCGTATTACTGCTGCTCCAAACTCCTGTGCCTCCACCCAATACCACACCTCCGGCATTATACGTTGTGGTTGATCCTATACAACGTGGTGTGATTCCCGTGACAGTCGCTACTGCTGCATCTGGCAGTACCGTCAACAACTGCTGGGCCGATGGAGCCCCATTACATCCTCCTGTGATTGTGTAGATAATATTTGTTGTTCCTGATGTTAAGGTGGTAACTACGCCTGTTATGGCGTTGACAGTTGCTATTATTGGATTGCTGCTGCTCCAGGAGCCTGTGCCTCCACCAAATACCACTCCTCCGGCATTATACGTTGTGGTTGCTCCTATACAACGTGGTGTGATTCCCGTAACAGTCGCTACTGCTGCATCTGGCAGTACCGTCAACAACTGCTGGGCCGATGGAGTCCCGTTGCATCCACCTGTGATTGTGTAAATAATATTTGTTGTTCCTGATGTTAAGGTGGTAACTACGCCTGTTATGGCGTTGACAGTTGCTACTATTGGATTGCTGCTGCTCCACGAGCCTGTGCCTCCACCCAATACCACTCCTCCGGCATTATACGTTGTGGTTGCTCCTATGCAAAGTGGAGAAGTGCCTGTTACTGTGGATACAGCCGCATCCGGAGTTACAGTCAACGTCTGTTGGGCTGACGGAGTCCCGTTACATCCGCCTGTGATTGTGTAGATAATATTTGTTGTTCCTGAAGTTAAGGTGGTAACTACGCCTGTTATGGCGTTGACAGTTGCTACTATTGGATTGCTGCTGCTCCAGGAGCCTGTGCCTCCACCAAATACCACTCCACCGGTGTTATACGTTGCGGTTGATCCTATACAAAGTGGTGTGATTCCCGTGACAGTTGCTACTGATGCATCTGGCAGTACCGTCAACAACTGCTGGGCCGACGGAGTCCCGTTACATCCGCCTGTGATAGTGTAGATAATATTTGTTGTTCCTGATGTTAAGGTGGTAACTACGCCTGTTATGACGTTGACAGTTGCTACTATTGGATTGCTGCTGCTCCAGGAGCCTGTGCCTCCACCCAATACCTCTCCACCGGCATTATACGTTGTAGTTGCTCCTATGCAAAGTGGAGAAGTGCCTGTTACTGTGGTTACAGCTGCATCCGGAGTTACAGTCAACGTCTGTTGGGCTGACAGAGTTCCGTTGCATTCGCCTGTGATTGTGTAGATAATATTTGTTGTTCCTGATGTTAAGGTGGTAACTACGCCTGTTATGGCGTTGACAGTTGCTACTATTGGATTGCTGCTGCTCCACGAGCCTGTGCCTCCACCCAATACCACTCCACCGGCATTATACGTTGTGGTTGCTCCTATGCAAAGTGGAGAAATGCCTGTTACTGTGGATACAGCCGCATCCAGAGTTACAGTCAACGTCTGTTGGGCAGATGGAGTCCCGTTACATCCGCCTGTGATTGTGTAGATAATATTTGTTGTTCCTGATGTTAAGGTGGTAACTACGCCTGTTATGGCGTTGACAGTTGCTACTATTGGATTGCTGCTGCTCCACGAGCCTGTGCCTCCACCCAATACCACTCCTCCGGCATTATACGTTGCGGTTGTTCCTCTGCAAAGTGGAGAAGTGCCTGTTACTGTGGATACAGCTGCATCCGGAGTTACAGTCAACGTCTGTTGGGCTGACGGAGTCCCGTTACATCCGCCTGTGATTGTGTAGATAATATTTGTTGTTCCTGATGTTAAGGAGGTAACTACGCCTGTTATGGCGTTGACAGTTGCTACTATTGGATTGCTGCTGCTCCACGAGCCTGTGCCTCCACCAAATACCACTCCTCCGGCATTATACGTTGTGGTTGCTCCTATGCAAAGTGGAGAAGTGCCTGTTACTGTGGATACAGCCGCATCCGGAGTTACAGTCAACGTCTGTTGGGCTGACGGAGTCCCGTTACATCCGCCTGTGATTGTGTAGATAATATTTGTTGTTCCTGATGTTAAGGTGGTAACTACGCCTGTTATGGCGTTGACAGTTGCTACTATTGGATTGCTGCTGCTCCAGGAGCCTGTGCCTCCACCATATACCACTCCACCGGCATTATACGTTGTGGTTGATCCTATACAAAGTGGGGTGATTCCCGTGACAGTCGCTACTGCTGCATCTGGTAGTACCGTCAACAACTGCTGGGCCGATGGAGTCCCGTTACATCCGCCTGTGATTGTGTAGATAATATTTGTTGTTCCTGATGTTAAGGTGGTAACTACGCCTGTTATGGCGTTGACAGTTGCTACTATTGGATTGCTGCTGCTCCAGGAGCCTGTGCCTCCACCCAATACCTCTCCACCGGCATTATACGTTGTAGTTGCTCCTATGCAAAGTGGAGAAGTGCCTGTTACTGTGGATACAGCTGCATCCGGAGTTACAGTCAACGTCTGTTGGGCTGATGGAGTCCCGTTGCATCCGCTTGTGATTGTGTAGATAATATTTGTTGTTCCTGATGTTAGCGGTGTTACCAACCCCGTTGCTGAATTTACAGTCGCTACAAGCGTATTACTGCTGCTCCAAACTCCTGTGCCTCCACCCAATACCACACCTCCGGCATTATACGTTGTGGTTGCTCCTATACAACGTGGTGTGATTCCCGTGACAGTCGCTACTGCTGCATCTGGCAGTACCGTCAACAACTGCTGGGCCGATGGAGTCCCATTACATCCTCCTGTGATTGTGTAGATAATATTTGTTGTTCCTGATGTTAAGGTGGTAACTACGCCTGTTATAGCGTTGACAGTTGCTACTATTGGATTGCTGCTGCTCCAGGAGCCTGTGCCTCCACCCAATACCACTCCACCGGTGTTATACGTTGTGGTTGATCCTATACAAAGTGGGGTGATTCCCGTGACAGTCGCTACTGCTGCATCTGGCAGTACCGTCAACAACTGCTGGGCCGATGGAGTCCCGTTACATCCGCCTGTGATAGTGTAGATAATATTTGTTGTTCCTGATGTTAAGGCGGTAACTACGCCTGTTATGGCGTTGACAGTTGCTACTATTGGATTGCTGCTGCTCCACGAGCCTGTGCCTCCACCAAATACCACTCCTCCGGCATTATACGTTGTAGTTGCTCCTATGCAAAGTGGAGAAGTGCCTGTTACTGTGGATACAGCCGCATCCGGAGTTACAGTCAACGTCTGTTGGGCTGATGGAGTCCCGTTGCATCCGCCTGTGATTGTGTAGATAATATTTGTTGTTCCTGATGTTAAGGTGGTAACTACGCCTGTTATGGCGTTGACAGTTGCTACTATTGGATTGCTGCTGCTCCAAACTCCTGTGCCTCCACCATATACCACTCCACCGGCATTATACGTTGTGGTTGATCCTATACAAAGTGGGGTGATTCCCGTGACAGTCGCTACTGCTGCATCTGGTAGTACCGTCAACAACTGCTGGGCCGATGGAGCCCCATTACATCCTCCTGTGATTGTGTAGATAATATTTGTTGTTCCTGATGTTAAGGTGGTAACTACGCCTGTTATGGCGTTGACAGTTGCTACTATTGGATTGCTGCTGCTCCAGGAGCCTGTGCCTCCGCCTAATACAACTCCACCGGCATTATACGTTGTGGTTGATCCTATGCAAAGTGGAGAAGTGCCTGTTACTGCGGATACAGCCGCATCCGGAGTTACAGTCAACGTCTGTTGGGCTGATGGAGTCCCGTTGCATCCGCCTATGATCGTGTAGATAATATTTGTTGTTCCTGATGTTAGCGGTGTTACAACCCCAGTTGCTGAATTGACAGTCGCTACAAGTGTATTGCTGCTGCTCCAGGCTCCTGTGCCTCCTCCCAATACCACACCTCCGGCATTATACGTTGTGGTTGCTCCTATACAACGTGGTGTGATTCCCGTAACAGTCGCCACTGCTGCATCTGGCAGTACCGTAATTGGAAAACTCGAAATGGCACCGGGATCGCATGGAGCATTAGTTCCTTGAACGGTGAGTATACCAGAAGTTGCTGTTGGAGAAATAGTTAATGTAGCTGCGGTGTCAACAGCTGAAACTGTAACTCCTGTACCGCTGTATGACCAGGAATAGGCTGTTGCATTGGCAATTGTATCTATCGAATATACTTCAGTGGTACCAAGACAAACCTCCGAAGCCCCAATAATCGGCCCCGCCGGATCAACCGGGTAAGAACCAGAAATGTTAACATCAGTGAAGATCCATGGTTTTTCGAGGTCAAAACCGTTATTATCCCATAAACCACTTATTGGAGATGGATCACCCGGCGCTTCCCTGATATGAATGTCTGTAGTTCCTCCATTGTAAATATAAATCAGATCTACAATAACTTCATTGTTTACAGTCTGCCCTAACGGAACATAATTATATAAGTCAACTGATTGTGTAATGCCAGGAGTGTATTGCCAGTTTATCCATGGCACCCATAATGGCCTAAAATAGCCAAATGAAATTGTGTCATTTTTGAGCAGTATTGGATTCCAAACAATATATGGCAACAACACAGTCCGGTCAAAATCAAGGTATAGTGACATTGTTCCAACATGAATTCCAGTTACTCTTACATGAATTATAACTGTATCACCCGGACACACTCCAGTACGATTGGGTAGCAATGAAGCTGAAGATCCCAACAATGGCGACGATTGCGCATCCACCACCATACTGCTGAGACCAATAATCAGAATCAGCAATAATTTCCCGGTGATTGATTGTATTTTTAGTATAGTATTGCGCATTACCTTATCGATCCTGGTTTGTACAACCCGGTATTAATTTTACCTGCTTAACGATTTTAACAGGTCCAGCCAGGACCTGTTAAACAAATCACTTTTAATCTATTGCATCACATATACAATGACTGCAATTTCGGTTTGATATTCGTACAACCCCACGAACCTGTTGTTGGAATCCAGCGATTAGCCGGTCGGAATCAGGTGAGTTGTGTCCATATTTCCGGCTTCAAAAATTCATCCTGGTTGGCAATGTCAAATAAGTTTCCGGAGGGATACTTACAGGTTAATGTCTTTAATCCGGATAAGTTATCAAAATTAATTGATTTTCTTCCGGCTATCTTTGTTTCGGAATACATGTTATAAACATTTGAATGTTACTAATATAACGGGTTTTGGGGGTGACATTACAGGACATTATTATGATGTTTGCCTTATAAATCATTAATATCGATTTTACCGTAATTCTGCCCAAAAGTGTTTGGGAGTAGTGAGTGCTTATGATAATTCTTTTATAGGGCTCGTCGGATACCTGACTTACGACGAATCGGGAAAGATCACTTTCGGGGGCAGTAGGGTTTGCATCTGAAATTTTGCCTCCCCTGTTTTGCATTCAATTGTATGCTTAAGAAAAAATAACTGCTAAAAATCACCGATATAATTCACCTCCCTTAATACAATCTTTAAGTACGATAAATGTATCACCAACAATGTTAATAGGTACCTACAACCCAATTAACACTTATCAATATTGTTAAATATCGTCATGTTGTAAATAATAAATTACTTAACAGCTTTTCCGTATATCAGAAAAATGGGCAGAATATCAGCTAAACCGCACCCCAATCAAACAGGGCGCACTGGTAAAAATAAAATAGCGTTCAGCACGCTTAAAGACCTTTTTGTAATATAACCGGTTAACCAGCCGTCCTGATGAATCCTGGCGTCTTCCGTTTGTTTACAATATTCACTCGCACTTACGCCATCCCTTTACAATGGGTTATTGTTTTTGCTCTTTATTATCGGCTTGTAATTTACGCTTCAAGGGTTTTCTGCTCCATATCGCTCAGGTGTAAATTTAATGCTTTAACCGAAATCTGGATTTCGTAAATGGATATGCCGAGTGACACAATCATCATAAGCAGGGCGATGCCAAATACCCAGACAGCTATATACTGTTCGCCTACGAAAATGAGGAACATTGTTCCAACGCACAGAAACAGACTGGTAACGCCAAAAATCTGCATGTTTTTTGTCAGATAAAGACGTTTACGAAGATTGGCGATCTGACCTTTCAACAATTCATTGGGATCAACTTTGAATTTTTCATGCAATCCTCTTATCAAAGACGCATACCCCATGAATCGATTGGTATAAGCCAGAAGGATCAGTGATATTGCCGAAAATAAAAGGGCAGGTGTTGTAAGGGTTATTTGCTCATGCATTGTTTTGAGGTTTTCGTGGAATAAGTAAACTGTATCAATGGCTTCACATTGTAAATATACTGAAAAATGTAAAGAGGAGGTTCAAACCAGTCTGGCTGTTTTCACCATCTGCATTACGCTTGCCCCCTGATGCTAGGTGAAAGCAACTCCGGCAGGAAAAGCCTGATGTGCTGTTAAGTATACCATTATCCTCGGATGAGTTTTTGAATTGGCGGTTTGAAATAAAAAATTCTCTAATTAATTTTATCTTTACCGCAATCTATTTATGGATTTTTTATGAAAAGAGAGATACAACACAAGCATCGGAAACCAGAGGGAAACAAACAGACAGCAAAGCTAAAAGTTGCTGATAATGAACAATGGAAAAATTATACTGCACTCGCCGGGATTCTGCTGATTTCATTCATTGCCTATTTGCCAATTCTTCATAACGGATTTGTGTGGGACGATATTCATTACATTAAAAACAATCCGTTCATAAATGCGATCAATCTGAAACAAATTTTTTCACAGTATGTAATGGGGAATTACCATCCTGTTACAATTCTAACCCTTGCCATTGAACATCGTTTTTTCGGCTTGGATGAAACAGGTTATCATGCCGTTAATCTTATATTTCACCTGATGAATGTGATTCTTGTTTTCTATACCGTTTTTCTTGTCAGTGGAAAAACCAGAGTTGCATTAGTTGCTTCATTATTGTTCGGAATCCATCCTATGCATGTTGAATCGGTTGCATGGGCTGCAGAATTGAAAGATTTACTTTACACCTTTTTCTTTCTTTTATCCTATATTTTCTACCTGGAGTATCTTAAAAACCCGAAGACAAAATTCTATGTCTTCGCTTTATTGCTGTTTTTGATTTCGCTGCTCTCAAAGGCTATGGCGGCTTCGCTGCCTGTTATATTAATGCTAACCGATTATTTCAAAGGAAGAAAATTAAAAACCAGGGCAATTCTCGGAAAAGTCCCGTTCTTCCTGATTGCGATCGCTTTGGGCATTGTGGCAGTGCTGGCGCAAAAATCATATGGCGCAATTTCCGACGTAACAAATTTCGCCTTCCCCCAACGTATACTATTTGCCTCCTATGGTTTTATAACTTACCTGTTAAAATTAATCCTGCCGCTGAATCTCAGTGCCTTTTACCCTTACCCGATAATGATGGGTGAGAATGTACCTGCATTGTATTATGTTTATACGCTGTTGTTTATAGGTTTGGTTGCTTACGCAGTTTATTCGCTGCGGTACTCAAAAAAAATTATTTTCGGGCTTGGATTTTTCGCTGTCACTATTTTCCTGGTGTTGCAATTGTTACCCGTTGGAAATGTGATAATGGCCGACCGCTATAGCTACATACCTTCAATCGGAATTTTTTACCTGGCAGCCGAAGGGTTTGTTTGGTTATATGCAAAAAAATCAAAATATGCTGCAATTGCCGTTTTAAGCATATTTACAGTTCTGTTTTCGGTAAAAACATATGCCCGGTGTGGCGTCTGGAAAAATGAAATGACACTCTGGGATAATGTTATCAGCCAGTACCAAACTGTGCCAATAGCGTACAATAACCGGGGTAATTTCCTTAAAAATGAAAACCGGAATGCCGAAGCGGTTAACGATTTTAAAAAAGCCATTGAGTTGAATCCCGGCTTTGCCGAGGCTTACTATAACCGGGGCAGTGTTTTTAAGAATGAAAACAGGAATGCTGAAGCGATAAACGATTTTAACAAAGCGATTGAGCTGAATCCCGGCCTTGCCGAGGCATACAATAACCGGGGAATCGTTTTAAAAAATATGATGCGAAATGTCGAAGCATTGAACGACTATTCCAGTGCCATTAGGCTGAAACCCGATTTTACCCTGGCATATTTTAACCGGGGGATCCTTCTTTATAATGAAAAGAGATACAATGAGGCTATCAGCGATTATACAAAGGCAATAGATCTGAAAACTGACTTGGCCGCTGCATACTATATGAGAGGGTTGGCGGAATTTGATTTAAATAATAAAGATGCATGCTGTACTGACTTGCAGAAGGCCGCTAACCTGGGATACCAGATGGCTGCCGAGGCATTGCCTCAAATGTGCAAGTAGAAAGTAATGTTATTGCTTTGAAGTCCATATTTATCGGCTTTGAGAAAGAAATCCGAAAAGCAAAGACCCTTGAGAAAAATATAAATACGTACTAGTGAAAACGGTTACCTTTACGGTCACCCCATTAAAAGTAAAGCCCGAAAACGCAGTGTTTACGGGCTTTTATGATCTGTTTCGGTGGAGCGTATGGGAAGCTCAATTAATTATTACAACTATTTGGTATTAAGCTATTTGTATTGTGTTTTTTTTATTGCTTTCTATTCGAGTTTTTTATTATCTGTATCCAAGTAATGCGAGAATTAAGCTGACTGATATAATACTATTATCTGTAAATTTTAATCTTTTGAGACTATATACAAATTATACATTACTCGCAATTCAGCCAGCTTTCCCTCTCTCGCCGGTACTTCTCCTTCCCAATTCTCGGTTTAAAAGAGCTATTTGGTTCTGCTGCTCCTTCTTATCGTTTCGCAATTCTTCAATGATTGCTTCAAAGACTTTACACCTAGGGCAATTCTCATCAATTATTACCGGATTACAAAAAGGCACTCC
The DNA here is from genome assembly GCA_963677975.1 of Bacteroidales bacterium. Lineage (GTDB taxonomy): Bacteria > Bacteroidota > Bacteroidia > Bacteroidales > UBA4417 > UBA4417. The sequence goes on from OY782677.1 coordinate 490,420, forward strand.
GGATTCATCAAAAAAATAAGAAAGCTCCAATCCATAGATTTTGCATATAGTCTCTAATGTTTCGACTGTACAAGTATGCTTTTCAATCATCGTCTTATACCCTGGTCCAGTCAAACCAATGCTCTTTGCAAATTTGCGATCACTAAGATTTTTTTGATTCTGCAATACTTTTATCTTGCTGTAATTCATATTGTTACGATTAATCGAATTTAGATTAAATCCAAATTGATATTTTTTTCTTTCATTTTGAAAGATTTATATTGCATTTTGCGTATTACATATTACATTTGCATTGTAAAAGTTACAACATTTTTTAACGTAAAGCAAGCAAATGGAATTTACAGCCTCAATTTTGAACTTTTCGGACTATTATAAAACCCTTTCAGAGCTACAAAGTGATCTTCGAAATAAGGTTTGTGATAAGTTAGAAATCAGTAGCAAAACTTTCTACAACAAAATCAATGCCGATTCCTGGAGCACTATCGAACGAGAAGCTATTGCCAGGATTGTCGAAGAGTTTAACACTGATTTAATCAATACTCTATGATTGAAATATATTGGAACGAAACTCGCACGACACTTATGTCGGAGGATATTATAATGGGAACAAGTCTTCGTCTTGATGAATGGAGTAATAATAGAATACAGGCATTTGACTCTTCAATTGCTACCATGCGCCCAAAGGCTTACAAGTGCCTTTGTGAAGAGTTTGGTTATGGTCCTCAGTTTGCTTTTAATCGTGTTTATCAGTTTGCCGCTTGTAATTTCTCTACAAGGGATGGTAGAGCAGATATCGATGATGATCAAAATCTTACAACTGAGCGAGTCCCTTGCCCAATAAGGCATAAATGCAAAGCTATTTATTGCTCCAGTGAAAGTTCGCTAAGTGATCGGGAACTTGAAATTGTAAAATTGTTTGTTCGCGGATCTGATGATGAATCCATTGCTTGCAAACTTTTTATTTCGAAAGCAACAGTCCACAACCATATCAATAACATTTATCATAAGCTTGGTTTTACTGGACAGCCACATCCCGACAGGTTGCTACTTAATTATGCTTATACCAACAAAATAATATAATCATGCGTCCCCACGCAAAAACACAATTTCCAATGAGCAAAAAACGCAAATTCTACACTGAGTACAAACGCTTTGTTAATGGTACCGAATATCCAACAACATATACCATTACCGGCGTAAAATCAAAAGAAGCGGCTGTGGCCAAGCTAAACCGCATGTGTAAGGAAGCCGGCGGGCCGGAACCGGTTATAACTTTAATGAGAGAGGTTTAGTTATGGATGGACTAATAGACCGATACAGAAGACTGAGCCTGGAGCTAACGTTAGCCAAGAGAGTGGTTAAAGAATTACAATTTTACGTGGACACTATTCCCGTGCAATGCCCGGTGTGGCGGCTTTTTTTTCAGAAGCTATTTGACGCCCAAAAACTGAAAGCTGAAATCATTGATGATATCAATCGGCTGGCAGATAATGAAGTTAAAATGATTTACAGATTCGAAGCATGAAGACACTACAGATCAGTTCGGTACCTATGATGGAATTGCTGCAAAAGGCATGTGAAGGCCTTGTAATTCATAATACTTCGTTGCGGAGAAGAGAAAAGAACCCGAAACGCCGCGAAAAGCTCCTGGCCGAAACGAATGAGGCTGTTAAGATGGAGGAACATCTACGCAGGCTGATCAGGGAAAACCTGGCAGATCACTAAAGATATACACTTAAATGGAAGTGGCTGATAAGTGCAGCCAGGAACCCGGGAAACTCCGGGTTCCATTTTACCCACCCATAAACTGAAAACAATATGAGCATGTACTTTTCAAAACTCACTGCTGATTACTGGTGCCCAAAAAACAAGCTACAGGAGGAAGCCAAAATGATAGCCCACAAAGCGGATCGGAAGCTTGTGCCGGAAACCAAACTTGATGAATTTATCGGCAACCTGTATGCTGCAATAGAAAAGCTTAACCAGAAATACCATCGGAGTGTTCCGCTGCAGCTGCAGCGAATTGACAGCCCCGTACCTATCAACGATACCGATAAGTTTTTCTTTATCGATAGGGTATTCCATATTGCTATTTACCAGATAAAAGAGGATAAGTAATGGAACTGTATATCCCGCCAAAAAGCAAACGCGATTGCAGGAAAAAGAACTGGACGCCCGAAATGATACGGTCACTTACCGAACTGTTTCCGGTAACCTACAATAAGGTACTTGCCCGTGAGCTGGGAGTATCGTGGCGGACACTGATACGAAAAGCCCGGGAATTGGGACTGGAAAAAGAACACGGTTTCCTGGAGAACAGAAGGACCGAAATTACAACCATGGCCGTGAATGCTCACCCACCACATCCTCACAAAGGGCATAAAGGATGGACAATAGCAAACAGCGAAGATTCGAGATTTAAACCGGGTTGCATATCGGTAATGAAAACCAATCCGGATGTGGTAAATAAAGTGCACCTAAAACGCAATAATACCATAAGGCGGGAGCGCATACGGATTAAGTACAATTTATCGAGATTGACAAAACTCAAGCTTAAATAATATTTTATCAATTAGTCAGGCTACCCTCCTAAACTACAGAACCACCCTCAATGCGCTATATCGATCAGGATAAAATATACGAACTCACCGACCAGGGACGTGCCATTTTCACACACTATCACAGTGAGCAGGATATTCGAAATCCGAATCATTATGTGAAAGCCAGGGAAGAGGAAAAATCGGCTTCGGCACGTATAAGCTGGTACCAGGGGTACTGGCGCATTACTGATTTCGGTAACCAAAGCGAACTCAACAGCGCCAGGGGAATTGAATATGTGAAATGGCGGGAGAAGCTAACTCACTATGATGCGCTTCTGTTCATCGAACGGGTGATCATCAGGCGAGAGGTGGATGGGAAAAAGTTTACTGCATCAAAATTCAGGGCGGATTACTCCTTCCGCGAAATGACTCCGGAAGACAGGAAAGGCGCCTATAATTTCACATTTAAAGAACACCCATCGCCGGAAGATCTTTCGGCAATTGGCCGATATGTTACCGAGGATCATCTTACTCACTTCAATGGCAAATCAGTTGAGAAATACGAGTACTGTGGTGAATCGGAAAAACTGAACCGGGACGTAGTTCATATATTCTCAGCCACTCCGGACTTCCCGGTTTTTCTTTTCGATTATGGGGAGTTTAAAAAGCTTTACAAACCACACGAGCAGGAAAAAAAGAACCGGTTTCAGTATATCGGCAAAAAACCGAAGGATTATATATTCGGACTAAAACAGATCCTCGATTCGGATAATGAATTCCCTATTGCAGATCCGGATGATAAAGAATCGGTAACACCAAAGAAACCGGAAGATAAACCGGACTGCAGGATCAGGGATTTGTTCCGGGTAACGGGTGAATCAGATGCACTTAACCTTTTCTCAATTGGATTTCATTCGTATTGGCTGAATAGTGAAAGCAATGATTTTACATGGCAGATGTACAAACAGGTAAATGATCTGTGCGAAAAACACTACCAGGTGATGGATCTGGATGCAACCGGTCAGAATGAAGCTTTGAAGAATGCACTCAAGCATATCGACCAATACACTGTTGAACTCCCTTCCTGGATAAAACACAAAACCGATTGGCGCGGCAATCCATGCAAGGACCTAAAGGATTTTATAAATATTGCGGGTACCGATGTAGATTCAACCCGGTATGAAATACTTGTACTCAAGCATAACGCTGTCAGGGTGAAATTCTGGCACAAGCAACCAGACGAAAAAACAAAGAAGGAAAACTACAACCTCAATATGGAGGATTTCTTTTTCTTCCTGAAGTGCAACGGGTTTTATCAAATGGATTCAGTATACCATACCGGAGCTGATTACTGCTATGTGAAACTTGATGATAAAGCCGCCACTCTGATCCATCCGGTCCAGATTAAACGATTGATAAAACGCTTCACAAAGGACTGGATCCGCAGTAAAAAACTGATGGATGCCAAACAGATACTAAATAAACTGAATGGTAGTACCCAGTTGAATGAAGCCATGATTGATGGAATTGAGAAAATTAATCTCAAATTCAAAAATCATGACCGTAACACCGAATATCTGCATTTTAAAAATTGCTCGGTAAGGATCACAAAGGAAAAGATTGAAAGCATTAAACAATCGGATGTACCTAACTACATTCTTGGCCAGCTGAATGTAAAGGAAAAGAATATTACTCACCTGATTGATCGCACCTTCAGGCGGAGTGAAATACCGGCAATTGAGATAACCGCAACTCCAGAATACCAGGATCTGCTAAATAAAATAGCCAAGGCAAAAACCGAGGATGAACGCGCCGAATTGAATATTGATGAATCATCCTTCCGAGATATCGATAAGTATGATGTAAAAATTAACGACAATTTCTATTTCGTTAGTTTTTTGCGAGATCTGAGCCGTATACACTGGAGAAAAGAGATTGAGAAAAAACAGGAGCTTACTCAGGATGAAAAAAAAGAAGAAAACCTGATGCTTGCCAATATCTGTTTTGTTCTCGGCTACCATTGCTCCAGATATAAAGAAATGGGAAAACCCTGGTTTACACTATTACAGGATTACCTTATAAGTGCAATCGGGACCGCCTCCGGAGGATCGGGAAAGAGCTTGCTCACAAAAGCCATTACCTATGTTGTAACATCTTTTTATAAGGGAGGTAAAAAGCTTAATGATAAAAGTGTATGGCAGTTTTTTTATGATGGGTATACCGAATTTCACAACTTTATTGAGATTGATGACCTGGATGAACATGCCGAAACAAAACAGCTCTATGCTGAAATAACAGGCAAGCGCGAAATAAATCCCAAGAATTATACCGGTTGTACACTCGAGTACGAAGACTCGGGTAAAATGCTTATTTCGAGTAATTATGAATTGCCAAATACAGAAGCAAGTATGCTTCGCCGTGTTTTAAACTGTGCTGTGAGCGACTATTACCACGAAAAAACAAAGAATAACGATTATCATGAAACACGCTCCCCGCTCTTGAAGTATGGCCGTAGCCTATATGCGGATTTCACAGATGAAGAATGGATAAAGTTTTACAACCTTATAGCCTATTGCATTCAGCTGCAGCAACGTTTTTTCAAAATACAGCCACCAATGGTTAACCTGGAGAAGCGACAGCTCCGCCGGGCTATGGCCACCGGGTTAGGTAAGGATGAGGAATTCCTGAACTGGGCTAATGATTACTGCAGCAAATATCCGGGCGAAGATAAACCGGTATACTCACCTGATGATCATGGATACCTGAATACTTATTTCATGCGGTGGGTAGCTTTCGAAAACTTCAAGAAGACCTTAACCCGAAAACAGGCTGATGAATATAAGGCTACAAAATTTAAGACCCATTTAAAAGCCTGGTGCGAATATAAAGGCTATGAGCTAAATCCTGCTGACAGGTGCACAGATAGCGATGGCAACCGAATAGTGATAACTAGGGGTAAGGAATCGAAGGAGTACTTCTATATCTCAACCAAACCCAAGGACAGTACACAACCGGAGAATACGGAGCCGGTAATACTGCCTCCGGAGGATGAAAGTTTACCATTTTAGAAATCAATAGCAATGGAAAAAAGAATTGGAGAAACAGTAAAATTTAGTAAGGATTTACATAGAAAGTATGATCCTGAGTTAATTGACTTTTTAAAGGTTTACAACTTTTCGGAGAGAAGATTCAGTAAATGTGAATATTGGGGATGGAATGAAGAGGGCGAAAATGACCGTCCTTATTACGATTTCGGAATGATGGCTGATTTTCATTTTGATATTTCAAAAACTGAAACTCGATTATATTTTGGAGATACTCCCAGATACGGATATATGGAAAACATTCAGTCAAAATTGATAATCCTTCCGGTAGCTTGTAATCATATCCATGGATTTATAGAAGTAGGCGGTTTTGATTTAGACGAAAAGTATCCTGCTCCAAAAACGATGTGGGATTTAGGAATGCATATCGATAGTTTTCTTGCAAAACGCCTAAAGAAGTTCCTGGAAATAAAACTGGAATATGCCAGACAAATGTCTTTAGAAAGAAAACTTAATACCATTGAATGGGATAGTGACTTACCATTTTAGAAATCATAAAAACCCAAAACTATGTGTAACTGTAGAACTGATGTTATTGAAAACATCAAAAAACAAAAAATCGATAACAAATCGATACGATCTGCTCAATTTAATAATTCAGGATTGGTACTACTTAAAAAAGATGGTAAAAACGTAGCAGATGTTCGATTCTATGAAATCGCAGAATGCACTATTGATGATCGGAAACGGCCAGTACAATTAAAAATATTCCAAACATTTTGCCCTTTCTGTGGCATAAAAGTAGAATCATGAGCAACAAACCAACCATCCAGGCATCCGGCTACATCCGGCCAACGCAGATAAACGGCAAATGCCAGCACAATATAATTGCACCCTACGATAAGATTTACCGCTGCCTTTATTGTGGCGAAGTGGTAAAAGACCTAACCGGTTACCAGGCTGCAAGTAAAAGTTTGCACGGATCACTCACAGCTCACAACTAAAAATGACTCACCTCGATGTAAATAAAATCGTTGCTCGGCATTTCGGTACTACACCGGAACTGCTTATGCATTCCATGAAGGATGTGGATGCAAATGCCCGGATTTTCGCCTACCTGGTATGCCAGGAGGTACTTAAAACATCGAGTAATAAACTGGCAAAGCTCTACGGAAAGCATCAGCATACCACTCCTATGCGCGCCCTGCGAACTGCCAAAGGGCTGATTGAAACGAATTCGGTTTTTCGCATGATGTATAAAGCGGCTCTACTCGAGGTACAGGCTGCATACAATGCCGAAATTGAGAAAAAAACCATCAAGCAGATTTATAACCTTAACCACCGGGTACGCGAAAAAGGGATATCGGTCCGGACCCGATCACGCACCCTCAGTTGTACTGAAGGCCAGTTAAACGACCTCAATGATTCGCAGCTGAAGAAACTACTCGACACACATCATTACGCAATTCAACTCTCGATATTATGATCGCTACACAGGTAAAAAAACCGTACAAACAGGATGGCATTTGGAATTATCCCGAATTGCCGGCCGGAATGCGCCAGGCAAAGCCGGCTGATTTTTCAATCCTTACGGATGAAGTTGTTTTTGGTATCAATATCCTGTTTAAGCCGAACGGATTAAAGGATTACCAGGCGCACTGTATTCGCGATAAGTCGAACCTGTTGCACTGGGAATCTGATATCGCAAGAGGGTATGTGTATATTGATAAACTTCCCTATAAACAACGGGGATTGTGGTATTACCCCAAATGCCCACTTGGCTGCCGAGCCGCCTTATTCAGTGATTTTCTCACTAACAATGAAGTTAAGCCCGGTATCGATTTCCTGGTACTTAGTTCTACTGACGCTGAATATGAAGCTCATCGCACATCAACAACCGAACGCTTTGTTAGCTGGCTCGACTGGATCCCGGCCGGCCGAGTATTTATAAAATCGAAGTAATATGTTCTCACAAGTAACAGCCCGGATAATGATGGAAAATCTTCCGGAAGGATATGAAATAATAACTGAAGGGAAACTGATGCCTGGTGATCTCAGATGGGACTGTTGGCATGACAAATGGAACCTGGAAGATCCAACCACTTCGCCTAAGCATGACTGTGTGATCGGCGACTCTATAATTTCATTCACCGGCGTTTGCCGGAAAAAGGAAAATCAGCTGAAAGTAGCTGTTTGAAATGAAAAAAAGCAGACCATGATCCTGTTCATAATTCTACTCATCATCATACTGAATTCGGCAATTGACGGCTGGAAGGAGGGCTATAACTGATGAAGTTTTTCGACATGAACCTGTTGCGGAAGATATGCTTCGAGTACAGCATCAGGAGGTACCGGTGGGAGCTGTGGCATAGCAGGGATCAGGATCGGATTGCAGTCATACTGTTTGTGATAGTACTAGTGTGGATGATATTGGAAATGATAAATTAAAACCAGTAAAATGAGAAATACCAAAGACGCAATCAACCGAACCCAGCAGCGCATAGTTAACCGCATGAAAAAGCATGGAGTAAAACACCTAGCCGATAGCGAGTTGCAGCGAACACTAACCGCCTCACTCCTACCTATTGCCAGGAGCTGGCGCCGGGAGGATTATAAAGGAATGTTTAACCAAGTAATAAAATCAGAATTATGAGCAAAATTTCAATCAAACAGGTAAAGCAGATCCGGGAAGATCTCAGATTAACTCATTTAGTAATTTATGGGCTTTCATCTGATGGCGCTCAGCATATTGCTACACATGGAAAATCCACAGCTGATGCAAAACATGCAGCTGAGATGGGTAATGAAATAAAACAATTTCTAAACTGGCCCGAAAATATGTGTAAAGCAAAGCCGCTTCCACGTATATGCGAAAACTGCGAGTTCTGGCAGCGAAAACAGATAAGCCATAGCGAGCGTATTCCGGAAAACTGGCCAGGAAAATGCATGTATAATCCAGAACCAATTATACGTTACGCTCAGGATATCTCCTGTGGCAATTTTACCCCAAATGTTTAACCAGGAATAAAAATCAGAATCCGATCCCCAGAAGCCCGCCCTCAGCGGGCTTCTGTTATTTATGTGCGAAGCACTCCTATTTGATAAACCCGAAGGGTCCCGCCCTAGCGGGACTTTTTAAGCATCCTTGTAATCGTTGCCCATATAGACTACACCAATTACCAATATACCAACACAGCCTATAGAAAGCGATTACAAGGATACCTATTTGTGGCTGCTTTGTCAATTTTCGCGGTTTTCCGCCGTTTTGCCCAATTACCCCCCATCCCCCAAATATAAAAATAATTTGTAATTTGTAATTTAAGGGATTAAGCTAAAGAGAATCAGTTGATTACTCGATTACAAAAAAAATACAAAATAAAACGAAGTTTGTAATTTAGTTAAATTTGTAATTTTTCTCACTCGCTGATATGACCTTAAAACAATAAAATTACAAATTGATGCAATTTTGTGTTTGTTGATTTTCAATAGGTTACAAACCTGTAAAAATCAGTTTGTAATTTTGTAATTACTGTAGATCAGAATGTTACAAAGGTATTTTTTAGAAATTACAAATTTTTACCGTTTTTCGCAGAAAAAATTCAGGCGTATAAAATACAAAACACTGCACATGTGCATAATAAGATAAGTTTTTGTCTGATTTGTCTATAAATTACGTAGTAATTTAGTAGAAAAAACTTGTATGCCATCGCCTATAACCATCAGTATCCGCATTCAGCCCTACCTGGTTGACTTCATGGTAAACATTTACGGACCACAACCTATCGAATTTCCTAGGAAAGATAATTTTACCCGCATTCTCCATAAATTCCTGGATAACGATTCGCCCAGGTACTCAAGATACCGCCGGGGGGATTCAAAGCTTGAAATACGGCTCCCCTATTTCGAGGATAAAAATGTGCTATCCAACTTTCATCTTACTCCCTGGCAGGAAAACGTTCTAATTTCAAAAATCGAAACCATTTTCCGATTAACATTCCGTGATGAAATGGATCAGATGGTACTACTGGGAATAAGAAAAATTGATGCTATTCATTTATTCATGGAAAACCATGAAATAAACGAAGACTCATTCGATATGCTGAAGAAAGATTATCTCCGTTACCGGGCTAACAGGCGTATAACCAGGCATAGAAAAAATAAAAAAATCTTGTCAGTTAAGAGCGCATTTTGTCCCTCTGGTAACGCTATGTAACGCCATGTAACGCTTTTAATAAAATTTAATGAAATGAAAGACTTTGAAGTGCCCGAAATGGCCGAAATAATGGGAGGAAATTCCGGTTTTGAATTTTCACCTGTTCAGCTGGTAGCCTCAATTCCATTAGCAACTGAAGGAATAATTACAACTGCAATTTCAATGGTTGCAGGATACACAATGAAACTGGGCTATGCGACTCCAGGAACTTTATCCTATTCGGAAATTGCTGAAGGTACACGCGCAGGCACTATTTTTAAACTTTCGGTAAAAGGATTTTTTCCTAAAGCTTCAGCTGCAATGATTTCACTTTTTGAAGAGATGTGCCGCCAAAAGTTCATTTTGCTGGTTTCTGAAATTTCGAGCGAAAAAATGCTTTTAGGAAACAAAAACGAACCATTATCATTCATTTATTCAAAATCCTCAAAATCGGCTCCAGGAGAAAAGCCGGGTTATGATTTCGAATTTTGGGGAATAACAACCAGGGCATCGGTGCAATACGCACCGGCTTTATAAGTCCTTTATCGCTCATTGCTATAACTTTAATATTGCAGCAAAATCAGTGTTGCAATGAAGAAAATAGTAATAGACGGGTATATTGGACAATGGTATTTCTCAAAAACCTTTGTACGCGAGATGCTCAAAGGTACCTCTAACGAGGAAGTTGAAGTTAATATCACCAGTCTGGGTGGAGATTTCAATCATGCGCTTGACATTCATGATCAATTTGCAGCTCACGGTAATGTGACTGTGATCTATACCGGGTTCAATGCCTCTTCAGCAACCATTCTCAGTTTAGGCTCTAAAAAAGTAAAAATGAGCGAAAACTCATTTTACCTGATCCATAAACCTATGGGTTGGGTTGATGTTTTTGATAGCCTGAATGAGGATGACATCGACAGCCTTATCGCCTCACTCGAAAAAAAGAAAAACGAACTGGCAAAGTTCACCCTGGTACTTGCCCGCATGTACAAGGATAAAACAGGCATGGCCATAAAAGACATTCTTTCACTCATGAAAGAAGAGACATGGCTGACAGCAGATATGGCAAAGGAAAAAGGTTTCATTGATGAAGTTTATAAGCCTTCACAGATTACCAATTACCTGGAAGATTCAAACCTGATGACTATGATAGCAGCTTCAGGATTCCCGGTACCGGGAAGGTCAAAACAAGTAACTCTCCCCGAAAATGAGGCTGATCATCCTGAAGTTTACAATGAAACCAAACTGATCAACAAACTGCGTGAAATTTTTAACCCAACAAATACAATGAAAAAACAATTCGATTTAGTAAACTCGGTTCTCAAGCTTGAAAAGCTGGAATCCACTTCTGATGGAATTTTCCTGAATGAGGAACAACTCGAAGCTATCGAAGCCAAATTGAAGGCCGATTCGGACGCTTTAGCAGCCAAAACCGACGAAAAAAAGGATGACACCAATACTCCTGTTGCATCGAAAGATGCTTCAAAGCCTGGTGATAATCAGAACCCTTCAGTTGAAGCTCTGAAAGTTGAAATCGTTACTTTGAAAGCGGATCTGGCTGAAGCCCGTAAAGCTCCCGGCGCTGCACCTGCAGCTACAAAGGTTTTGACCGATAAGCTTGATAAAACAGAGGATATCAATGCCCAATTGGAGAATATGACCATGGCTGAGCGCATTGAATTCCTGAAAAAAAATTAATTCCTCCTGAGGTTTTCCAAACTCTTTTTCTCATAATCTAATTCTTATTCCAATGTCAACCATAGTAAATACCGATTCACTCAATAAAGCTGCCCAGAAGTACAATCCTGTTCTGCAGACTTTACCGTTTATGATCCTGGCCGATGTGCTTGCAGCTCTTGAGATCAATCAGCTTGAAATAGCTGCCAAGGATATTCTCACACAGTTCCAGCGCAAACAGGGGTTAGCCCGCCCGTATAATCCTAACTCTGCTATCGGGTACAAGGGCGAAGTCGGAAAGATTATTGAGCGCCCGTTGGAAGTCAAAACTTCCTTTGCGGCTCTCAAAGAACATGGCAAAGCCTACGAAGGCGGAAAACTGGTTCTCAACACGGTTGAGGATCAGAAATTTGACAACCAGATGAAAAAACATCCGCTCGAAGTTCAAATCATTGGCGCTAAATTGAAAACCATCAGTGAGGATATCATCGATTACATTTTTCATGGCGAATATGATGCCGATGGCAATACCCCGGCTGATATGTTTGATGGGTACAATACCCTTATTACGAACGAAATTACTTCGGGAGCAATAGCTGAGAACCTTGGTAACCTGAAAGCCACCGGAGCAATTACCGCTCCGGAAGATGTCGAAGATACTGACGCATGGGATGCATTAGTCGCTTTTCTCAGAGCAGCTCACCCACAACTGCGAAAATCAGCTGTATTGTACATTTGTGATGGCGCCCTTTTTAATGCCAGTGATGCGCTTGGTAACAAGCTTCGTTACAAAGGAGTAATGGAGTTTGATGTATTCCAGAAACACCTGGAGCAAACCACCAACTCGAAACTGAAGATCATCAGTGAACCCGCTCTCGGTATTGGAAGCCGCATGATGCTTACCAAAGCCCGCAATCTCGATTTCGGTATGAATACCAAGTCGGATACTAATTTCTGCCAGGTACGTAATCCTTTCGAGGATCCCAATATCATCCAGTTCTGGACCCAATGGGATGCCGGTTGCCGTGTACGAAGCATCCACCCCAAAGAGTTCCAGGTGAATGAACAGACTGCCACTGCCCTGCCTCTCTCCGGCGACTACGTCAGCTAAATGCCCCAAACCCGACAAACCGTGAGCGTGAAAGCGCTCGCGGTTTATTAATCAAAAATTTTCAACATAATCAAATTCAACTCAAAATGAAACCTGCACAGCTTTTACGTTATGGAATGAGGGCACTGGCTCTTCTCTTTATAGCATTCAGTATTTTTACCTGGATAACCGGTCCTCCGGATTATACCGGCATCAGCCTTGGAATGTCATTTGCATTCGGAGATCTTACCTTTGAAGATGAACCTGAAAACATGGGTGGCTTTACGGCCTTAGCTTATCTTGGATTTATTCCCCATATTGATTCTTATCCGACAATCAATAGGAATCCAAATACAGATGAAGAAGCTATACAACTCCAGGGGAATTATGTCATGAAAGCAACAAAACATTTTATTGAAGTATATGTTACTCCTGGCACATTTTCAGCAATAGCAGAGAACCAGGGAGATACTGACGCAAAAAGCTTCCATCCCAAGGGGGAATTTTTCTACCCTGGTACTAAACTTGCTTGCCTTGCTCTCTGCCGAAAGCTCAACAACTCAAGAGGAGTCCTGATAGGTGTTGATCCCAATACAGGCGACAGGTACAATTGGGGCACAAAAGAACTTCCGGTACGCTTTAAGCCTAAAGTTGATTTCGGAAAAGGTCCTGCCGATCGCCGTGGTATTACCATTGAGTGGGAGTGTGATTCCTTTGCTCCGGCATGGATATATAACGGATCCATTCCTTTATCAGCATCAACCATCCCGGCAATTTCCTAAGCCATGCAAAACTTTCGTTTAAAAGGCATAGCTCATCCGGGTCGTGTCAATTTGTTCAGGATTGGCACGATTGAGCTTGCCAACATCAGCGATAAACTTGCAGAGGAAATATATAAATCAGGTTGCCCCTACCTGGAGCCTACTCCGGAATACCGATTAATTTTGTTTCCTGAAGAAACACCCATAGAGGTAAATCCCATAATCCCCGCCGAAGTGCCGGAACTACCGGCCAGACAGAAGCCCGTTAAGGGCAACCGGAAGAAATCGCAAAATAGTTAGCGGTTAGCTTCCATTAGTCAAGTTGTGAAAGCCCGGTTTTCCGGGCTTTTGCTTTTTTGCGCTGTCGCAAAATTGTCGCAAATACTGTCCTTTCCAACACTTTAATATCAGTATAGTTTAGCCGAATGAAAATCGCAGTACTGATTACCACACACAACCGGCCAGATATGCTCATGCGTCTTCTGCACGATATCGAAAGGCTGAAGGGGGATCACCATATTCTAACATTCATTCTTGCTGATGGTCCCCAGGAAAATTACGATAATGTTTTTCAATACGTTAAGGCTAATGATTCCGAAATTATAGCTTCTAGTTATCCTTATCATTGCGGTAAAGAATTTTACTATGAACTGGTAACCCATTTATATGAAATGGCTCGTGAAAAGGACTTTACATTTCCTTTTGACTATTTTATCCAGGTACCTGATGATATCAGTTTATGTGATGATTTCTTTAATGAAGCTGTTCGGCAATGGGAGGCCATTGCGAATCCTTATAAAATTTGCCTGAATCTATTGAATGACGGAAGAGTTAATCCCGGTTGGACAGGGCGCAGAACAAAGAATAAAACATATAATGGATACACCTTTATACAGACGCAATGGGTTGACATGTGTTTTATTTCCGCTCGATATTTTTTCCATACTTTATGCTGGGAAGTACAACCGATATCCCAGTCCTGGGCTGCTAATGAAAACCGAAGTTCCGGAGTCGGTATGCAAATAAGCCAGCGCTTGAATGAACTTGGGAAAAACATGTACATGGTTTCACGTAGTCTGGTGGCTCATGGTGCGCATACCAGTCAGATGCATCCGAATCATCGCAAAGAAGTACCACTAATAGCTGTTACTGAAAAAATAATAGCTGGAATGGCAACGATATGCGGACGACTTGAGAGCCTGAAAGAAGCCATTTCAAGTTTACTTCCACAAGTAGATATGTTATATATCCGGCTTAATGGGTATGCAACTGTTCCTGATTGTTGTAAACACCCTAAAATAATCGCCAGCGTAGATATCGATAACTCCCTTGGTGATGCCGGTAAATTTATTTGCCTGGGACAAACCGGTTACTTATTTTTTTGTGATGATGATCTGATCTATCCGTGCGATTATGTGAAGCAAATGATAGCAGCCATCGAGAGCAATGATCGCAAAGCAATCATAACAATACATGGCCGTAGATTTAATCACTTTCCTGTGAGCTCTTATTACCATGATAAATCATTTAGAGTAAGTTGTCTTAATCCCCAGATCAATCAGGAATATCTGCATGTTCCGGGAACCGGTGTAACTGCATTTCATTCCTCAACAATTTCTCTGAGCATGAATAATTTCAAATGCTCAAATATGGCCGATATCTGGCTCGCTTTGGCGGCTCAGCATCAGGAGGTACCTGTTATTTCCATTCCTCATAACAAAGGGTGGATCCTGATGAGTCAGAACTATGACGAATCACATACGATTTACAATCTCCTGAATCATAAAGATGAATACCAGACAAAAATTATCAATTCAATAAAATGGAAACTTAACATTATTCAAAATGAACAAAGCAACGCAATGGCTTAAAATCCCTGATCGCAAATACCAGGAAGGGGTTCTGATTTACAAAGAAGTATTCGGCATGGATAAGCAATATGCCTTTTTCGCCAATGCATCTGATCCCAAACCCGGAGGATTACATTTCAACCTGTTAATCGAAAAAATAAGGGTTGCCGAGCGCCGGATCGGAAATTCCCTTTCGGATCCGGGCGAAATAGTTAAGCAGAAAAATCCGGAAATAAAACTGAAACCAATAAAGGCTGAAAAATCGCCTAGGTTCGTCGATAATCACCTGGTCGAAGTCACTCAACTCCCAAAGAATCTTCAGGAAAAATTCTTCCGCAATAAGCAACTTATAAAAGAACTGGCCGGCGAACATGGTGCAATGAAATCAGCTGCAGATGATGCACAAAGAGCAAAGCATCTGGAAATATGCAAAGAGCTTGAAAAAGAGAAGGATGAGAACTGGAAAGCCATTGACACATGGTGGGAAGAAAACGGACAAAAAACCGGACAGAATGCCGGACAGAAACCCGTACAGTCAATCGAAGAACCCGATATTGAAAAACGAATTGAAACCGTTCGCAAAGCCATATTGAGGGTAAAGAAAGAGTTAAAGGATAAAACTCTGGACCTGAAGAAAGTGATGTCGAAGAAAGAAAAGCTCCAAGCATGGGAAAAGGAAATGGCTGATCTTAAAGCTAAGAAAGATGCAGTTTGAAATTCCTGAAGGAGCAATTAAGGATGGCCAGGGTGTAATCTGGCCATTCTTTACCATGGAGGAAAATATTCACGACATGATTCGTGAATTGATAAACTTACATGGCTTATCCTGGGCTATGCCCGCAAAATTGCGGATATGTACTTTCTCTATAAGCGAATCAGCAATCAGGGAGTTTATTTCGTTGAAAGAAGATAACCTGGTAGGTGATATTGAAATTATCATCGATCATACCGCCCGGAAGAATAAACTCGATATGCTCCTGTTCGCCAATGAGAATACAAAAGTATTCCTGGCCGATGTACACGCAAAGGTTATAGTTATTGAAGCCGGTGCTAGTATTGTAATTATGACCAGTGCTAATATGAACACGATTAAGCGCTACGAGGCAGGAATAATTAGCATAAACAGCAGCATTACGGATTACTTCATTAAGCAGCTGGAGGAACTCAGAGAAATATCAATTCCTTTTACAATTGAATAGCCATGACAGAGGAACAATTATCTATTATTGACGATATGGCAGCTCATTTTATGACTCCTAAAGAAATAGCTATTGTCTTAGGCGTTAATTATGATGAGTTTCAACTTATACTTTCTGATCCATCCAGTGAGGAATATTGTCATTACCATAAATCAAAAATTACAAGTATTCTCGAGATCCGGCGTAAAGTGGTAAAAATGGCTAAATCAGGAAGTCCACAGGCCGAAATGCTTGTCGCCGGATTTATGAATGAACAAAAAATCAAGGAGGAATTCTGATTATGGATAAAATGACATTATTCGATAAAATTCAGAAGTCGCTCTTTTCTGATTCCCAAGAGCATCTGGAGGGTCTATCAGCTCATGAGCTCGAGATCCGGAAGCGGTATATGTCAGCATTTACTGTATGGCTCGAAAACCCAACTTATACAGATAAGCAAATTGCCAATCACCTGAAGATTATTTTTAAAATCGAAAACTCCCAGGCATATCGCGATATCGGAAATTTAAGAATAATGCTTGGTAATGTCCGTAATTCCGGGAAAGAATGGCACCGTTTTACAGTTATTCAAATGGCGAAGAATGCCTATGCTCTAGCTGAAAAACAACACGATGCCAAAGCCATGGCTGTAGCTGCAGGCGTATATGGCAAATATACCCGGTGCGATCAGATTGAAGCTGATCAAATGCCCTGGGATTCCGTTATTCCTCCCGATTTTGAGCCGTCGCCTGATGTTACTATTTTAAATTTCAAAAAGCTGCCTAATTCTGAAGCCAGGCGAAAGAAAATAATGCAGAAGTATATGCAGGAAACCGAAGATGTTGTTTTAGCTGATGTAATTGACGAATGAAATGACTGAACCTAAAGCAAAAAAGTACTTCAATCACAAGCAGCTCGAGTGTATGGCTATAAGTGCCAACACTGAATATATTGTAGCATCGAGGGCTTTTGGAAAGTCTGAAGGTATCGATGCGCCACGTCTGATCAGGAATGTTCATGCCATGCCGCGCAGTGCTGGCGCTCTTATCAGTCCAACTTATGGTAAATTGCTTAGGAATACTTTGCCTGCGATATTTCATGCGCTCAGCCGACTTGGCTACATCAGGGGAGTTCACTATGTTGTTGGCTGTCGACCACGTAAAGAACTCGGATTCGCAAAACCTTACATAGATCCATTCGATTATAAATATGTAATAGCTTGGTTCAACGGAAGCATTCAGCACCTTTTAAGCTTCGACCGGCCGATGTCGGCCAACTCAATGAGTTTGGATTACATAATGGGGTTTGAAGCAAAGTTCCTCGACTTTGATAAAATAAAAAATGAAGTATTACCAGCCAACCGCGGGAATTTAAACTATTTCGGGAATTGTCCCTGGCACCATGGGCAACTTTATACAACCGACATGCCAACCAGCAAGAAAGGCATGTGGATCCTTGAAAAAGAAAAAGAAATGGATCCGGAGCTGATTGAAGTGATCAAATCAACGTATGCTGAGTATTACCATGCAAAACATAATATTAAGAATCCTGCAGTACATAAGAAACTCCGTCGAGAACTCGATTTCCTGAGGTCTAAAGCCACATTCTATGCCGAGTATAATGTATTTGATAACTTCGATATCCTGGGCGAGAAGTTTATAGCGCAAATGAAAAGGGATCTTCCCCCGTTGATCTTTCAAACCGCTATTCTCAACAAACGCATCCGGAAGATTGCCAATGGTTTTTATTCAGCGCTAAGCGAAAAGATTCATTATTATCCTGCCTATACACCTGCAGATTTAGATGAAACGATTTACAATATCAATGTTAACAATTGCTCTTTAGATGGGGATATCGATCAGTCGAAGCATCTGATCATTGCTAATGATTATAATGCTGCAATTAATAGTGTTGTAACCGCTCAGGTAATTGGTCGGGAACTGCGCACACTAAGATCCAGTTATGTTAAGACACCGCGTAAGCTCAAAGAAGTTATGGAAGATTGGTGCGACTATTACTTCTATCATCCAACTCATGAGGTTATATACTACTATGACAGTACCGCTATCTATGATACTCCATTGGGTGGATTAAGCTTTGCCGAAACAGTACAGCAAGTCCTCGAGCATAGAGGTTGGAATGTAACAGCAGTATACATTGGTCAACAAATGAAACATCATCTCAAGCATAACTATATTGACCTGGCATTGAAAGGAGATCCTCAGTATCTATTCCCAACATTCAATGAGGATAACAATGAGTATCTGTTGCCTGCCATGGATCAGACAGGAATCAAGGTCGGACGTAATGGATTTGAAAAGGATAAAGACCCAGAGAAATTAGAGGATAGCCCGGAACAACCTGATGAACTTAAAACCCATATTACTGATGCATGGGACACTTTATTCATTGGATGTAATTTCTTTCCTGCAGAAACAAGTTCTTTCCTGGTTACTTCTTATGGATAATTATTTGGGCGACGGCCGGGCTTTCCGCTATATCTTTTGCTGGTAAAAGCAAAAGGATGCCGCTTCAATCCCTGTCGCAAAAATAGGTGTCTGCATAACGTTCTGATTTGAAATAAAATCAGAACAATATGCAGACGTTTTCTTATGAAAGGAAAATGGAACCCATTGCACTGAAGAGCGTGCAAAGAGTTCCATTTTCTATTTGAATCGGTATCACCCGTAGGCTTCGCCATACGTGCGATCCATTGTCAGGGCGGGCGCAGCCCGCAGCATATAACAGGCCAACCCCAAAGCGAATGTCGCAAAAAAAAATCAGGGCGGTGCGGGATCAGTTAAGAGTAAAAAGGGATAAAAATCCCTTTTCTACTTAACAACTTGCTGAAAATCATAAAAATAGATAAATTTTGAGGGGAAAAGTGTTATTTTGAAACGTTGTAAATAAAGAAAAAAAATATTGTTTTATTGGTTGATTATTAGATGTTTATAAATGTTCAAAAAGGGGGAACTTCTCTTTTCTTTGGTAAGCCTGATGGCAAAGAATAGAGAAGCAGAAAAGAAACCATCTTACGCACATGCTTAGCTAAATAGGTATAAAGGCTTTCCCCTTTTCTTTTCATCTACCAACAAAAGAAAACCCGGACAAAAGAAAACCAGCGCACTTGGTTTACTCAAATTTTAAGCAAAGTTAATCTCGTACTGCCATTACCTCTGGCAGCCGCTCCGCACATATCCATGAATGGAAAATATCATGCGTAAAGGTCGAGCCCGTTGGGTTCATTCATTATGTGAAGAGACATAATGACCAGAAACCTTGACTCAGAATTTTTACTTCGATTTAAAACCGGCTTAAATTTTCTAGAACCGGCGGCAACGGGGTATAAGCGGCGCAATTATTATGTTTAAGTTTACCGATCAGGATCCGGACTTCTGGATCCAGCTCAAAGGCGAAAATGCAGGAAAGCCCCTGCGAAATTCCATCCCTAACAGCGTTGGAGTGAAAACAGATCCGAACTTCTTAGTTTCGGATTTTTTGTTTTATACAGTTCTCCATCTATTTTCATCAGGACAATTCAGGCCCTTCCTGAAGGGTTCAGTGGTGCCTTACATCCGGCAGCGAGATATTACCGTTGCCCTGGTTAATCACTGGACCAGCCAACCCAGAAAACCCCATTTCTTTCTTAATTTCTAACACCGGCGACAACGGATAACAGCGGTACCAATAAAATGAAAAATACATTATTAAATCTGAACATAGCTGAAGTACAAATCAGCTATTCAACGAAAGTACCTGCAAGAGACAGACTGCAGGTGAAAACCAGCAGAAGTGCCGTTGATGCGCTGCGCTTATTTTACCCTGGCATGGAACATCGGGAATATTTCTACATCCTGCTACTGAACCGCGCTAATCAAATACTTGGCTATTACCAGGTATCATCGGGCGGAGTGAGCGGGACGGTGGTAGATCCTAAGCTGGTATTCCAGGCTGCACTAAAAGCTAATGCCTCATCTCTAATACTAGCCCACAATCATCCATCAGGACAGCTTACCCCGAGCCAGGCTGATATTGACCTGACGAAGAAAGTTAAGTCGGGGGGCGCTTTTCTGGATATCCCGGTACTGGACCACCTGATACTGACTGAAGAAAGTTATTATTCATTCGCCGATGAAGGCATAATATAAGAAGCTATGGAACTGATGGAAATTTTCAGAGAGCTGATGGACCAGATATATTTTCCCGGATACACAGACGAAGTACTTGCAGCTGATCAGGAGTTGTTCGATTTTGAATTTGAACAATTTTTGAAATGCTACAGTTAAGATATCGGAGCTTTGCCTAGGCGGCAAAGCTCCTTTTTTTTGTTCGTACCGATGCATTGATTTTTTATTCTAATTTTGAGTTATGGAAAAAGAAACTTATACCCAGGAACGTCGCAGGTTAATGCGAAGACTATCAGATATCGCAATTGAAAAAGCCATTACTCATGAAATGATTGCCGAAAGAACCGGGTTGATGCGTAATAATATAAGCCGGTTGCTTGCAGGAAAATATCCGCCTTCATTGGATAACTTTCTAATGCTTTGTGATGCTATTGAAGTGAAACTTTCTGATATCGAATAGAAAAGAAATACCTGAATTCTGATGCATATCTTACTATTTCGCAATTTTACATTGATAACCTAGAATCAACTTATATGGACCCAACAACCTGCCCAAATTGTGGCGCTGAAATTCGGAATACTGTTTTAAAATCAAATCCTTTGGTTTCGCCAAATCAAATAAAAGCTGTAAACGAGATCCTTGGCATTGATAAAGAAGCCTATTGCGTTAAATGTTATGTTGATTTACATTCGAAAATGGATCAACTCAAAAAAGAAATTAATGATTTTATAAATGGATATGTTTATTTAGTGCCTGTAGTAACAACACATACACCCTTTGGATGGAATTATGATTCATTAGGAATTGTAACCGGCCAGTCAGTTACAGGAACTGGGGTAATATCTGAATTCGCTTCTGGGTTTACAGACTTTTTTGGGCAACAATCAGGATCCTTTATCAGAAAAATTGCAGCTGGAGAACAAATGTGTTTAGCTCAACTAAGAATAAAGGCTTTGAAAATGGGGGGACATGCTGTAATAGCGACTGATATAGATTATGGTGAATTAGGAAGTGTTAAGGGCATGATTATGGTATGTGCTGCCGGAACGGCAATAAAACTGAATGATTTAACTGTGTTAGGTAATAAATTATCAATAATTGGAGCACTTCAAAATAAAGCCCAACTAATTAAGAAGTTCGAAGAGCATGCAACTGTGATATAGAATTCGATTTATTTTATTGTGACGAGTCGCCCGGTGGGCGGCTCTTTTTTTTGTCCTTTATTTTTGATGCTGCCGGCCTTTACTTCGCAAACTCAAACTTAGGGTAATGATTCATATCGGCCGATTGCCACAACTTATGGAACGCCTGGATAAAAACAGGCGACGGATCCCATTCAGCTGCGAGGTGGTTGTGAAAAGCGGTGAACGCATTAAAGTGAATGAGTGCGTATGTACCAGCACTTACAGCGCTGACCGCACTGCTAACCTTATGCTTCTGCCAAGTATGGAGGTAAGAACAGTTTACCTGATCGGGATTGTATGCTTTAACGGGGAGGAAGTGTTTATATGAAAAAAGAGATAATTGTGCTCGATACTGCCGGTTCCGCTTACCTGAGCGGGGTGAAAGCTGCAGTAACGGTTACTCCGGCCCGCGAAATGTTTGCTGAACCGGCGGTAAGACCTACTCCCATAACTATTGACGGAAAAGGATTCAGGGGCGCCATTCCCTGGGGAAACAATAATGATTTGCCTGCCCAGATTATTGAAAAGGTTGAGGCCAGTCCTGTGCTTAGCTCCGGAATGCTTTTTAACGTTGAAATGGGTTATGGCACCGGGATTGTTGCCGGCCGGTGGACCGTGGAAGGCGGAAAGGAAGTGTTTACACCGGTGAGGGATAATAAAGAAGTGAATACTTTTTTCGAGGAAAACGATATTCAAATGTATCTGCTGGAGCAGCTTACTGATTTGAATTTCTTCTACAATATTTTTCCTGAAATCATTCTGAATACTGAAGAAGTGCCCAAGATAGTGATGCTGTGTAGTAAAGAAGCATCGTTCAGCCGGTGGGAGGAAATGAATGATATGGGGATTATTGAAAATCATTTTTATTCGGCTTACTGGTCGCCCAATCAACCGAAATTTACTGATGTAACCCCGGTACTGAACCGCCACAGGCCCTTGTATGACCTGCGTGTGCGAATGGGAATTGAGAAGGATGCCAAAGGGAATAAAGTTACTAAACCGACAAATCACAGGTTTATAATCCCGGTTTCGTTCCCGACACCCGGCAGGAGTTATTACCAGAAACCTTACTGGCTTTCGATCATCCAGTCGGGATGGTATGATTATGCCCAAAAAATTCCGGAATTTAAAAACGCTTTGATGGATAATCAAATGTCGGTGAAATATCATGTGGAACTGGCCCATGATTATTTTGACAGGATTTTTACAGCTGAGGGAATTACTACAGATGAGGCAAAGAAAAACCGGATCAAAAAGGAATTCGCTGATCTGAATAAATTCCTGAGCGGTGTAAAGAACACCGGCAAATCGGTTATTTCGTATGTGAAGTATTCGCCTGACGGGAAAGAAATGAGGCAAATGAAGATTACCATTATTGAATCGGCTAAACAGGGCGGCGAATACCTGGATGACTCTGAAGAGGCTAGTAATATTATGAGTTATGGCATTGGGGTTCACCCTTCGCTGATCGGATCGAGCCCGGGAAAATCGAAAACCATTAACGGTACTGAAGCCCGGGAACTGTTTATCATAAAGCAAGCTTTATTGAAACCGTTCCGCGACCGGCTACTGATGCCCTTGTACCTGATTAAGAATTTTAACGGATGGGACTCAAGCATTTCATTCCATATTCCTAACATGGAACTCACTACCCTGGATAAGGGAACCGGGAGCCAAAAAGTAGTAAGCTAATGAGCATCATAAAAACCACGGCTGATCTGAAAAAGTACCTTCCGGTTACCGGAACATTCAACATTGAAAATATATTGCCATTTGTGGATGATGCCCAGGAGAAATATATGCGTCGGTACCTGGGTCCGACGCTCCTGCAGGAACTTAATGCTTTTGTTGTATCCGGAACGAAACCTGTATGGGCTGGTATATCGGAAGTACTGGTTACTTCGTATATCAATAAACTTTTGCCGTTGGCTCAGAATTCGGTATCGGCCTTTGCATTTTACCTGGCTACGCCAACCCTTGATGTAAAGATTACCGATTCCGGGTTTGCCGTTATCAGCAATAATTCGACCCTGGTACCGGCATCAGCTGAGCGTGTAAAAAAGTTCCGGGAAAGCATTGAAGAAACCGGCTTTGCACGTGTGGAAACTATGCTCCTTTTCCTGGAGGAAAACAAAAGCAGTTACCCCAGCTGGACCAGTTCCGAAGCCTGTACACTATCGGGCCGTAACCTGGTAAACAGTACCGAGGTTTTTGATTCGATACTGGATATTAACCAGAGCCGGCTAACTTTCCAGAAGCTGCGCCCGGAACTGGATAATGTGGAAATATTGCAGATTGAGCCGGTGATCAGCAAGGCACTTGCAGATGTGCTGCGCGAAGAGATCCGGACCGATGAACTGAGTGATGATAATAAAAAGGTTATTATCCCACTCCGGAAGGCCGTTGTTTACCTTACTGCCGGCAATGCCATTGATGCAAAGTACACCGCACGGGGAACCCAGTACCTGGCTGAAGTAAAAAAGATACTGGATAAAAATCCGGAACTATATCCCGAATACCGGGATTCCGAATGTTACGACTCAACTAAAACAACATATTCACAATTCGAGAACCTGGAAGAAAACAAACTATTTGTGTTCGGAGGATAAACGAATAGACTAATGCAACCTAAAACTATGCTACTTGCAATACTGAATTACATAACCGATAGCGGGAAAACGGCATTGACTGCAGTTACATCAGCTGCTATTGGTCAGGCTGCAGCCGAAAGCAAAATTGATGTGGCTAATATTGCCCTCCAGCATACGGCCTGGTTTATTGCCATACTTGCTGGAATCCTGTCGATAGTAAATTACTTTTATCCGCTTCGTTCCTGGTATGAAGAGAAAAAAGCAAGGCGAATCCAAAAGCCGATAAAGCAGCAGGATGAAGATGAAAATCAAAACTCAATTTATTAAATACCAAAACCATGAAAAAGTCAACCGTTTACCTGATAGCGTTAGTATTTCTGTTAGCCGCATTGTTGATCGCCATATGGAGTATTGATTCAGCAAGGCCGGTAGATTATTCGTCATTTCCAATCGGGCTGACAAAGGGTATAATCGGATGCCTGACTCTGATATTTATTGATGAGATAATTCTTGGCAAGATTGACACAATACATGAAATCCGTGAAAAAAACATGAGTTATGCGATCATCCTTTTTGCTTTCGCTCTTATTATTGCTTTTGCCATCGGCTTTTCATAGCCAAACACCCAGGCATCTGGCAATTGCAGAATCGTATGTTGGTACGGTAGAACGCACCGGCCATAACGATGGTGCAAAAATAGAATATATTATCAGGCGTGGCGGCGGAGCCAAAGGATCATCGTATTGTGCCTATTTTGTGAGCCTGTGCCTGGATTCCGCTAAGGTGAAAACGCCTGCAGTACGATCGGGACTGGCACGCAGTTTTAAGCGTAAAACCAGCATACCCGCCAGGGATGTGCTTATGGGTAAAGTGCAAATACCTCCCGGAACGATAATCGTATGGGAAAAGGGGGAAACCATAAACGGGCACACCGGATTTGTACGGAGCTGGGGAACACGATCCGGAACAACGGTGGAGGGGAATACATCGAGCGGACAAAGCGGATCGCAGGCAGATGGTGACGGGATCTGGATCAGGAAGCGAAGTATTGAGCCGGCGAATTATTTCAGGATTACCTCTTTTACACTTGTAACATATTGAATCGATGAATTTGCTTTCCATACTGAAAAAGTACAAAACTGCCATTCTCCTGGTGTTTTCAGGAATATGCCTGAGCGGATTACTGGTTACGAGGTGCAGTACAAAACAGCAGAATGAAGCGGTTATTACTGATGCGGTGGCAAGTGAACATTTAGACTACCTGCAGGCGGAAAACGAATCCCTTAAACTGCAGATAACCGGCTATAAAACCGCACAGGATAGCCTCAGAATAAATATCGCCAGTCTAAATAAGGAATTAGTTCAGAAGGAACTGCAGCGGGCGGAAATAGCCTCGAAATATGCCGCTGAAAAAGCACGATTGCGGAAGTTGCCGAATGATTCGGCGGTAGGGTATTTCCTGGACAGGGCAGATTGCGGAGAGTGCCCGATTGTAAAATATGACAGTTCGTACCTGGTGGAAATAGATCCTATACGATTTTACAACGACCTGGCGGTTGGTTTCGATGAACAGGTTGCTGTTAATGCCAACCTGCGGCGTGAAAGCGAAGTGAAAAGCATGGTTATTAAAGACCTGAGTTCGGTAAATAACATGAAGGACCGGGAGATCGAAATACTTAATAAAATAATTGTAAATGATTCGCTTACCGGCTCCTATAAAGATATACAGATAACAGCGGGAGAGAAGATGTATAAAGCTGAAAAGCTTAAACATACAGTGACAAAAATAGTAGCCGGTGCTGTAATTGTGATTGAAGCTGTAACAATAGTTGTGGTAACACTAAAATAACAAAGCCATGAAAAACAGGATAGGAGATGTGACTGTGGTTGAAAACAAGAAACGCCACCGGCTTGCCAAGCCAACGTATAACCATATCCGGATCCAGCTGCCGGAAGGGGAAGAAACTGCACTGCTTCTGACGGATAAAGAATTGCAGAAAGGGATTGAGCGGGCAAAGAAAAACCCGGAGGACCTGATAAAGGCGGGATGGATCCAGGATAAAATGGATTGAAAGTAAGATTGCTTTTAAGGATGTTTTAAACGGCTGCCGGTAATGGGGCCGTATTTTTTTTGAATAAATACCGTTCTAATTATATTTACTAATTGCATTATAGCCTATTCAGAGAGAATATTTACTATTTAAATCCATGTAATGTAAATGATTAGTAAATTTGGGGGAAATACCTGGTTGCTATCCGTCAGATACGGCCGATTTAGTGCGTAAATAGATAATAGAGTCAAGGAGATATACAAATTCTTAATAAATCATGACAATAACAGAACTAAAAAATAAGATTCTAGAATCAGCAGAACCAAATTGGTTTAATACGGTTAAAGAGACATTTTCATTTGATTACATAAATTTAGAAGTTGATCTTGAGGGATTAACAGCAATTTATCAATTTTTAAATCAACAAATCCATGGATGGGAAGAAATTGGAACTACTGGTCCACAACTATTAAGTAATTCCTTATCATATTTCACAAATATTCGGAACCAAATAGATATCTTCTTAAATACACAATCTCACCAACCTTATAATTCTTTAGTAAATCAATGGAGTATTATTAGAAATATAATAAATTCTAGAAATAATTGCCCTCTCACTTATGATTGTCCCGAAACTGAATTTTTTTTAAAAATTCAAACTATTTATCCCAAATCATTTGAAGGAGCTTTTGCTTTTATTACAAGGTCCATATACTACAATATTAGTGATCCAGATACATTAATTGGGGTAATTTTAGCTTATGAGTTTAGAACTAAAGAAAATAGCTCAATTAGCAACAGAAGGATTGCAGAGAATAACTCATTAAATAAAGTCAAGAAAGATTTATATAAATATCTTTCTGATTCGGAGACTCAATTGTCAAATCATCTTCTAGAGGCTACTTCTAAATATAAGGAATATATTCATGCCATTGATAATATGACACAACAAAAAGAGAAATTATTTAATGATTGGTATGAAAATTCCAAAACTGACTTTAATACATTTTCTAAAAATGCTGGAACAACAATTAGTGATCTTGAAAAAACGTATGAAGAGCTTTTGCGTTTAAAAAAGCCTGCAGAATACTGGAATCTAAGAGCAACAGAATTAAAAAAAGAAGGCTGGAGATCTCTCTATTGGCTAATAGGATTAGTTTCCATTGGATTTATTTCACTCTATTTTCTACTTTGGCAAACACCAGAAGGTATGTTAAAAACCTTCTTTAGCAATGATAAGAGTATAGCAATAAGATGGTCAATTATTTTTGTTACTTTTTTATCTTTCCTTGCTTTTGGTATAAGAGCCTTAACTAAGGTAACATTTAGTTCCTTCCATTTAGCTAGAGATGCTGAAGAAAGAGAAAGACTGACATTTGTTTATCTTGCATTGATAAAGGATGCCAGTATAGATAAATCGGATAGGCAATTGATTATGCAATCTCTTTTCAGTAGAGCCGACACCGGTTTATTAAAAGATGATTCTTCTCCAACAATGCCTGGAACAAATTCATTTATTGATAAAATAATTAAATGATGGCCCTCGTAGGTTCCACCAGTTTCTCGCCTTTGCTTGCCATCCATTTTTGGCCAACGCCAAAAGCCTCTATGAAGTTAAAGAACCATAGGCATAATTATCAACAGCCCAAGAATTACCATATATCTATAATTATTTGACTAATCTATTTAAAATCTAATTGCACATGAGCACAGAATTGTTAATTGGAATTTTACTTGGTATAATTTCGGCATTTGTGTCAGAGTACCTTTTGTATTTGTTTAAAAGAAAAGTGTATGAAAAAATATTTGCACGTAAGAAATATAAAAAATTCCTTGGTAAATATTACCATCAAAACGGTACGGTAGAAATAAATCATATTAGTGGAAACGATTTTCAGGCTATTGGAACTGAAAGAAGCGGAGTAATCTGGAAAAGCAATCTTCATTATTTGGAAAATTCTGTATTTACCGGAGTTTATGATTGGCAACCGACCTCAGATCTTAATGACTGGGGCGAACATCACCTGCACGTTCTGCCAAATGGTGACATCAGTGTAATTTGGTTAAATAAGAGCGCAGACAAAGAAAGTAAAGGCCGGCTAATATGGGAAAAGGAGAAGTAGCTGGTTTGGGTATAGTTTTGCCCTAGAAGTCAATCTTCAACAAAAAACATAATTGCTAATTTTGTAATATTACAGACTTAACAAACAGAGATTATATGGGGAAACAAAACTTGAATAATAATCTACACAATGCAAAGACCGCAAAATCAGATGAGTTTTATACCCAACTTACTGATATAGAAAAAGAACTCAGGCATTACAAAGAGCATTTTAAAGGCAAGGTGATATTTTGCAATTGCGATGATCCACGGGTAAGCAATTTCTTTCACTATTTCTCCTATAATTTTGAGAAGCTTGGGCTCAAGAAACTGATTACGACCTGTTATAAAAACCAAGATGCTGATCTGTTCAGTAGAAACCAGTCCGAAAAAGCCATATACCTGGAATATACGGGTGATAAAAATGGTGATAACATTCCCAATTCCGAAGAAATTGGCATTAAACATTTAAAAAGTGATGGCGATTTTCGTAGCAGTGAAAGCATTGAGCTTTTAAAAGAAGCCGATGTTGTAGTAACCAATCCACCTTTTTCTTTATTCAGAGAGTATTTAGCCCAATTAATTGATTACGATAAGAAATTTGTAATTATTGGAAGCATGAATGCGTTAACATATAAAGATGTTTTTAAACTGGTAAAGGATAATAAATTATGGCTGGGATATGGTTTTGACAGTGGTAATGCATATTTTAAAACTTCACATATTAAAGATTTCGCTAGTGGTGTATATAATGAAGAAACGGGCCTGGTTAAATTTCGAAACGTAGTTTGGTTTACAAATCTTGATATTGCAAAACGCCACGAGGACATAATATTATACAAAACATATAGAGCTAATGAAGCTGAATATCCTAAATATGCTAATTATGATGCAATTGAAGTTGGTAAAGTAAAAGAAATTCCGATTGATTATGAAGGTAAAATGGGAGTTCCAATAACCTTTTTGGACAAATACAATCCTGACCAGTTTGAAATTATTGGCTCAAGTATAACATTCGGTGCACCTATGTCTAAATTTGCTGATAAAGGAACTTATTCAGCAGGTGGTCCTCGTTTTTATTTAGATAATGGAGACGGCACATATAAGAGACTTTATGATAGAATTGTTATTAGAAACAAGAATGTGCAAAAATGAAAATAGAACTTAAAGAAATCACAATTCGCGAATTAGCTGCCGGTTACCAGGATAATGCCGAAAACGGTGTTGTCGGTTTCGGAGGCAGACTCGATATTCGTCCGCCCTTCCAACGGGAGTTTATATACAAGGATAAACAGCGCGACGCAGTAATTAATACCATCACAAAAGAGTTTCCTCTTAATGTAATGTATTGGTCGGTTCGTGACGACGGGAATTTTGAAGTGATTGACGGGCAGCAGCGTACAATTTCAGTTTGCCAATATGTAAATGGCGATTTCGCTTATTTGTTCAGGTATTTTCATAACCTGCAAAACAACGAGCAGGAACAGATCCTTAATTATAAACTGATGGTTTATATATGCAGCGGCTCCGATAGTGAGAAACTGGAGTGGTTTAAAACCATAAACATAGCCGGCGAAAAACTTACTGACCAGGAATTGCGAAATGCGGTTTATGCCGGCCCCTGGGTATCGGATGCCAAAAAGTATTTCAGCAAATCGGGTTGCCCGGCTTACAACATTGGCAGCGATTATTTGATCGGTTCAGCTATACGCCAGGAATATTTCGAAACGGCAATAGACTGGATTTCAAAAGGGAATATTGAGGTTTATATGTCGAATCACCAGCACGATGCGAACGCCAGTGCATTGTGGCTATATTTTCAATCGGTTATTACATGGGTAAATGCGACCTTCACAACTAAACGTAGATTTATGAAAGGTGTGGATTGGGGTATGCTTTACAATAAATACAAGGATGAAGTTTACGACACGAAAGCAATAGAAGCGGAAACAGCCAGATTGATTGCTGATGACGATGTTATTAAAAAAAGTGGGATTTACCCGTATATTCTAACCCGAGATGAAAGATACTTATCTATCCGGGAATTTTCCGATTCAATGAAACAAAAAGTATATGAACGGCAATTGGGAGTTTGCGTGAAATGCGGCAAATATTTTGAACTCTCTGGTATGGAAGCAGATCATATTACACCCTGGCACGAAGGCGGCAAAACAATAGAGGAAAATTGCCAGATGTTGTGCAAAGATGATAATAGAAGAAAATCGGGGAAATAGGAAAAATGTAATTCGTTAATAGAGAACCTGTAAAGGGGATACATTTAGACAAATTATCGCTAATGTAAGAATATGAGTGATGAAAAAATAATTGAGAACGTTCAATCAAGGACTGATTATAAACTCAAATATGCGTCAATACACCTTGATGAAATGAAAAGCAAAGGTATAATTGATGGGGACGATTTTGATCGAGCTCATCAAGAGTCATTTCTTTTTCATTTACTGGGAGCAAAAGAGTCATTCCTTTGTGAGTTAAATAAATATTACAAACTGGAGATAGGGGATTCAGATATTTCACCTGGCAAATTACGAAAAGCATTGGATAAGGTTGGATTGAAGTCTCCTGAACTTGCTGATCTTGTTGATTTAGAAAAGAACGAGGAAAGTTGGCTCTTTCATGCCAAATCTATTCGAGATCAACTAACACACATATCGGACGTGCCGAGACATTTTCATCTTGGAGGTGAGAGTCATCAAAAAGTATTTATTTCGAATCCTAAGACAGGTAAAATAATTGATCGGCACATAAATGATGAATTTACAAACTGGCTGACAAAGATGACAGTCCTCATTTCAAAACTAAGAACATCTGGAATGGAATTTCATTCGACGCACTTGAGGTAATAGATAAGAATCACACAGGCCGCCACTTGTCATAACCTTAGCCGTTAAAAATAATTTTATCGCATCAAACTCATTTACAAAAGTTATAACCGATGAAAACAGTAAACATATACAAATATTATGGATTCGGATTTAATTATAAAATTTTAGTTGACCATTCTGAAAAAAGAACGAATTTAGAATATTATAACTCCCTCAGA
The DNA here is from genome assembly GCA_963677975.1 of Bacteroidales bacterium. Taxonomy (GTDB): domain Bacteria; phylum Bacteroidota; class Bacteroidia; order Bacteroidales; family UBA4417; genus UBA4417. Next base: position 521,871 of record OY782677.1, read on the forward strand.
GAGTACATCGATTTAATTAATGAACTGGATCTTCGTGTAACAAAAGAATGCTTAAATTTGAAAGGACTTGCTTCTCACTATTCTAAAATTGAGAAGCTATCCAAAAACAAAAAAACAAAAGATTTAATAATCGACTCTATCCTGCATTCTGCTTTAAGAACAATAATTAAAGATACTGACGCTACTTTAGATGCAGAATTGAACATTACAATTGCATTCTTGATAGACGAAAAAAGAATGCCTACAGAAACATTAATTTCAAACGTTGACAAACTATTTTCTGAATATACATTTCAGGCACTTCCAGACATTGCTAAATATGATTTTGAAGAGAGTTGTAAATGTTTGGTTTTTGACAGGTATACAGCATGCGCTTTTCACTCTTTACGTGGTACTGAAGCAGTTATCAAATATCTATATGAAAAGCTGATAGGAAAACTAGCAACTGAAAGCCAAACCTGGCATGACTTTGTAAGTGAAATTCAAAAAGAAACTAAATCTGGAAATATTAATCCTGCGCCAAGTGAAGAATTAATTATTAATCTGGATTCTTTGCGTAAATACTATAGAAATAAAACTCAACATCCGTTGCTGATTTATACATCTGATGACTCTCAAGATACTTTAACACATTGTATTAGAAGTGTAAATCAGATAATAAAAGACTTACGCGACCGAAAATTAATTTAAAAACTATTGCTAACAAAGAACTTTAGCCGTAATTTCCCAGATAAAGCCACTCTAAAATTATTTTCAAGAAAAGGTAATAATTTTTTCGGTTTTTTTGACTTCCACTGCTAACGAACTCAAAAAATGAAGTAAATTTGACTCAAAAAACAATGTTGATTATCAACATTTTACCTGACGTTAGTCGGAATTTATTGAAACGAAAATTATGGAAGAAAATAAAACCGAAGTAAGATATCAACTGTTTACCTTAAAGTTTACACCTTTAAAGGGCATTCAATTAATCAGTAAGGATATTACATTTAATATTATCACCTATATTTCCAACAAATTGCTAAACGAAAATCAAGGCCACCTGATAGATAAGCATGAGTTAAGACAAGGGAATCGAAGAGAACTATTTATTAATAGAGTTGTTATAATGCACGCAGAGAAAAGAATTCGTTGCTCTATGGCACTTCTTAGAGCAGGGAAAATTCCGCTTATCAAACCAGAAGAGGAGTATAAATTAATCCCAATCTCAGATGCTATTAAAGGAAGTATTGCAGAAGAAACACATTTTTTTATTGATTACAGCAAAGGCTCTGTTGTTATCTGTTGTGAATATAATCATCACGGACCGAGAATTACTGACATAGAATACTATTTTAGAAATGTAGCCCATAAAGTTCTTAGACAAAGTAAAGCAACTGAGATTAATGCTTTTCTAAACGCCCCTATATTAGAGACGCTAAAAAAATTAAAAAATGTACTTAATATCGATATAAAAATTGTCCCTGAGGATTTAAGTAGACTTTCAACAGATGTTAGTAACAAATATTTTACAGGTATGAGGACATTAGGAAATGTTTTGAAACCAAAGTTTCTAAGAATTGAAGCCTACTTTCAGTCACCTGGTGGAAGTATTCAAAGCAAGGAATTAAATACTAGTGCCAACAATATGATTAAGGACCTTTTAAATAGAATCAAGGGGAATAGTCTGGATATCGATGCCTTTAAATCATTTATGTTTAAATTCGAAGATGAAGATGGTAAGGAAGATGTGTTTAATTTACTGAGTGGAAAAAGGGAAATTATTTTGTTAGTAGACTTAAAAACAATAACAAAGGCACGACACTGGTATGACCTTGTTAAGCCTGAATTGGATCAATTTGTAGAGACACTATGATATTGGACATCTATTTTAAACGACCTTTGTTTTGGGACTATTTCATTGCAACATGCTGCATTGGAGTCTTAATTCTGCTTATTAGTAATGAAAGAATTTCCTTGCCAGTTGCACAAGATTCTTTCTCTCTGACCGGCGATTTAACCAATATTTCATTGACTCTTGTAGGATTTATTTTAACAATATTAACTGTGCTTATTACTTTCAAAGACAATTCGAGTAATAGCATTTCCAGCGAAGAAGAACCTGTTTTTAATAAATTCTTCTCAACTGTATACTATTTTGAAACAATCAAGCATTTGAAGAACTGCATTAAATCGATTTCTTTAATCGCAGTTTTGGGATTCTCTTTTAAACTGTTTTTAACCGATACAAATAGAATATATTTATTTTACTATAATGTATTTGGGCTTATTATTATAATGTTGACCATTTATCGTTGCTTGCTTATTCTTAGCAAAATACTTGAATTACAGAAATCTAAATAAATTACAGTAACACGGATTTTACGTTAGCAAGCAGACATAGTGAATAGAAACATTTGAGAAATTAATAAAAATTAGTGCTGGCAGCCAGTTGAGCAACAAATTAATCCCGCACTTGTCATATCGTCAGCCGTTTGTACCATATTGAAATTAAATCTGAAACCAATGAAAAATAAATTTGTAATATTAGGAATTGGAATATTTGCTTGGATTTCAATTAGACTTTTTGCCTTTCTTGCTGAAAGAACGGTGAACGAAATTTTTTTTCACCTTGACATAAATTCAACAACCAATTACTTAATTTCAAAACTATTAAATGTCATAGTTTTTATTTCCGGAATATTATTCCTCTTGAAAACAATAAAATCAAAGAATTTTGACGAAAATAAAACTCTCAAATTTGTCTTCCTATTCGTTTTTCTTGCGACAATTTTGCAAATAATTATTCCATTGCTTATATTTCCGAAAATAAACCCTTATTCGTTTAATTCGAATAGTAACAATTATTATAACTTCACTCTGACAAATTTGATTACCGTATTAAATTTTCTAATCGAAATAAGTGTTTATATTTTCGCTTACTTCATTATATTGAAAAACAAAAAGTTGAATTTATAAGATGAATAAAAATATGGCACATAAAAAACATTATTCGTCATTCTGGGTGACACATGCCATTTATACTGACCGCAAAAATGAACAAAACAAAAGAGCAGGCAATTAAATCTGACACAAAATTTGTTTGGTCAACAGGGAAAAGTTATTCTAAGGAACTGGGACTTGTAGTGACCTTTTTTATCCTAATGGTAACAATTTCTAATATTACGTATAGACTTTTTGGATTTAAACTTCTCCCTTTCTTTGAATTGACATTTGATGCATTCCACGACTTTTGTCATTACATTCTGCATTTATTGATATTTTCATGGCTAACATTTATTTTACAATCAATTTGGTTAGGTCTTACGACAATATGCTCTTGGTTTCTTCCAATTATCCCTAAATGGCCTAAGATAATAATCCCAAGTTTAATAACCGATTTGGCTCTTGTTTCCCTTGCCTTTACCAGAGTATTTCAAAGCGTTGACATTATTATTCCTCGCTCTGAAAGAGAAATTGCAGAAAATAACATGACAACAGAACTCTGGAAGGATATAGAAAAAGCAGAAGGATCGTTTTGGGGGCCACTTCACCGTTCTATTGAACGAATTAATATTTTCATTTGGAATTTAATTGACTCAATTCATCGTATTTTGATTTATCCCATTCGTAAGTTTCCTAAATTATCGCTTTTTGTAAAACGAACTCTCATCGCATTGGCTGGAAGTATTTTAATGTGGGGGTTCATTCGCTTGGCAGGTTATTTAATTAATGTCAGCGCAGCTCGACACTTGGATTCTCCAACAATGAGTATCCGGAAACGCTTCTTTAGATATTTTATCCTAAATCTAATTGGGGCAATCGTTGCAACCGCAATATTCATAGTCCTTAACGGTTGGCTCGCAGAATGGACTGCACCAAATAAATAATTGACAAATGTCCAACTCTAATCTCAACAAAATACGAATATAAGTTCTCTATAGCTGAACTAAAATAAATTAGAAATGATAAATCATCATTTCATAATATCTAATCGAAACGGCCACCAGCAACGGGGCCGTTTTTTTATGTCCTTTATTTTGGGCGGCGGATAGTATTACTTCGCCAAAAAAAACAAGATGCGGACACTGCAGATTGATAAAAGGGTATTTACTCTGCCGGCCAGCTGGAGCGAGATGGATGCTGATCAGATACTGGCTGTTGGCGAACTGGCCGAAAAAGGACTCAGCAATTATGAGTTTCGGATCGCTTTACTCAGGATGCTTACAGGCATTACCGTACTACAGAAAAAAGAAATAGTAATTGATGAGGAAACCTATTACTATTTCAGGCATGGAATTACCACTCAGTCTCTGATATCGGAAACGGATATCGCCTTTATTGCATCGGCTTTCGATTTTATGTTCCGGAAGAAAACAACGGAAACGGATGAGACGGTTTACCTGCTCCAGTATAAGGAGATCCGAAACCTGGTACCGGAAATAAAAACCGATATCGGGAAACTGTATGGTCCGGCGGATGCTCTCAGCAATTTAAAAACCAGCGAATATATTCATGCCGAAACTGCCCGATACAATTTCCTGAAGACCGGGAAGTATCATTTCGCAGTTCGGCTATTTGCCATCCTTTACCGACCCGAAGCCCCTGGAGTAGATATTACTTCACCTGATTACACAGGCGACCGCAGGGAAGCATTTAATGACTTCCTGCTTGGGGAGCGCACTGCCGCACTTATGAATACTCCAAAAGGCTGTATTTCGATAGTAGTGATGTGGTATGAGGCATGCCGTGATTTTATGGAAGTGAAATGGCCTGAAGTTTTTGAAAACGTAGAAGGGACGGCAGAAAAGACTGATCCTTTTACCGGGTTTATGCGCCTGGTGAATAGTATGGCTAATAATGATGTAACCAAATCGGACCAGGTACGGCAAACGTACATTTATGATACCATGTTCGCCCTGCAGGCGATACTTATCCAGGACCGTAAAATGAAAGATGCACTTAAAACCCCGAAACGATGAAAGAATTTGATTTCGTGACTTACATGGAGATGCTGGCCACAAAACTTAAAAGCCTGAAACATGATCCGGAAACTTCGAAACATTTTTTTAAAGTTCAGAGCCTGATAAACCTGGACGAAGTGCTTCAGAATCTGAATTCGGCTCAGTTTCCGGCATTGTGTGTAATTGATTCGCCCGAAGGCCGACTGATGGATAAGGACAGCACTAACCTGCTGGATCTGCAGTATTATTACTTCTTCGTAATCGATAAGGCGGATATTGATGATGCGGCTTCACGAAAGGCAGCCATAGACGGCAGCAAGGCCATCATAAAGCAACTCCTTGGCCGGATGTTCCGGGATAGAGCCAGTGAGCAGCGTAATCCGCTTGCGTTACCCTGCTATGGACTCAAGAACCTGAACCGCGACAGCCTAAGTTACAAAGCAGTGGGCCCGATAGCCGATAATTGCTATGGAATGTGGGCATCATTCACTTTGCTGAATGGGGCAAACATCAACTATAATGCTGACGACTGGGAGGAATAAACTGTGGCCGAAAATACCAACCTACTGGAAACTGTACGCGCCTGGACGGATATTGTTGAGCAGATATGGAATGATAAAATAGTGAAGCTCCAGATCCACGATACCTACGCCCTGGGCGACAGCATAATGGATAAAATTACCGAAAACAACGGTATGCCTACATCCATTGAATTTGCCTTTAACTATTACGGCAAGTTTGTGGATATGGGCGTAGGAAAAGGTACACGAATTGGCGATGTGGCAGAAAACAAAATAAGCCGCCGGCTAGAAGGAAAACATAGTGGAAACAGCAGGCGTGCGAAACCCTGGTATGCAAGCACGATGTATGCCGAACGAATGAAACTTGCGGAAATACTTGCCGAAAAATACGCTCACCGGGCGGCCATTACCATCTGCGAAAATGTGGATGACAATGCCGAAAGATGGAATACTAATACGATATAAAAAATCCAACATGGCATCAAATACCGAAACAGCTACCAGTAAAGTAATTATTGATGGCACAGAGGCTGAGGACGAACTGAAACGATTGACCAAGCTCTCGTCTGAATTAAAAAAACAGTTACGGCTGGCCGTTCAGCATGGCGATGACGAGGGTGCAAAAAAGCTTAAAAAGGAACTCTCGGCAGTTGAAAAAGAAGCGTCGGCAGCAAAAAGGGAATTGAACAGCATTTCGGCTGTGATGAAAAACCTTAATGGCTCCAGCCTTAAACAATTGCAGGGGGCACAAAGGCAACTTACTGCTGAAATCAGATCGAGCACACGCAATACCCGGGAAGAAATTGAAGTAATTGAAGAGAAGAAAAAGCAATTGCGGATGCTCAAAGCTGAGATTGATAAAGTTCAATCGTCGATGGCTTTGCAGAAGGGCGGGTTTATGGGACAGATTGCCAATGGTTTCAATAAGTATTTTACCATGGCAACTACCTTTATTATGGCTATTACCGGTGTAGTAGTATCGCTGAAAAGCCTAATATTTGGTAATTCGGAGTTATCGGATAGTTTTGCCGACGTAGCCAAAACGACCGGGTTAACTATTGCGGAAGTTAAAGAACTCTATAAAGAACTGGGTAAAATTGATACCCGGACCAAGCGTAAGGAATTGCTTGACCTGGCATATGCAGCCGGGAAACTTGGATATACCGGTAAGGCAGAAATTTTAGGCTTTGTGAAGGCTGCTGATCAGATTGGTGTTGCACTGAGTAAGGATCTTGGAGATAATGTGGAAGATGCAGTTACCAGCCTTGGGAAACTTGTTGATATTTTCAAAATAAAAGACAAATTCGGTATTGAACAAGCTTTGCTTAAAACCGGATCGGCCATTAATGCGCTTGGAGCTTCGGGAACTGCAACTGAATCGTATATTGTAGAGTTTACCAAACGACTTGGCGGTATTGCTCCGCAGGCGGGTATAAGTATCGAAAAAGTAATGGGGCTTGGAGCGACGCTTGATCAGCTGGGACAGCAGGTTGAAACATCATCGACTGCAGTTGGCCAACTGATGACAAAGATGTTTCAGAAGCCTGGCGAATATGCCAAGATAGCAGGGATGAATGTTGCTGATTTCACTAAGTTGCTAAAGACTGATGCGAATGCTGCCCTTATAAAATTACTTGAAGGTTTAAATAAAAATAAAGGCGGATTAACTGAACTGGCTTCAAAATTCGGAGATCTGGGCGTGGATGGATCAAGGGCAATAAGTGTGATAGGAGCTTTATCGAATAATGTTGAGATGTTGAAGGATGCTCAGCATCTTTCGAATGTAGAGTTTGCCAAAGGCACTTCACTTACAAAAGAGTTCAATCTGAAAAATGACAACATGGCCGGGAACCTGGAACGTGTTGGTAAAGCATTGAAGGCTGCTTTTGTAAACAGCACCATAATGAGCGGACTGGAAAAACTTGTGAAATGGATGGCCTCGTGGGGAGAAATACCTCTAGCTGATAAACTTGAACAGGAGCGGATCAAAGTAAATATTCTGGCAGCACAGCTCATGGAAGCAAATGTGCAGGCTACCACACGGAATAAACTTTACGGAGAGCTTAACGCTCTTGCTCCAGGAGTTACAGAAGGAATTAATAAAGAAGCCATTGCTTACAACCAGCTGCGAATTAACCTGGAGAAGTACAATAAGCAAATGATCAATCAAATTGTACTAAAACGCAAAGATGCTGAAATTCAGGCAATGGCCGAAGATGCCGGTGATTGGGTTAGTAAACGGAGTAAGAAGGAGCAAGAGATACGTGATTATATGACACGATCAGCTGATTTTGTTGCTAAACGAAATAAGGAGGCCGGCGATCAGCTGAAATTTATTGTAAATAACGAATTGCTAACCTTTCAACAGAAATATGATTTGTTTTGGAAGAGTATAGATCAGTTGCAAAAAACAAATAAGGGAAGTTCGCAGATAGTAGCCCTGGACAAAGACAAGATTTCAACTACTTATACTATGTACCTTGGATACCTGGATAAAGAGAAAAAGGCTATTGGCGAAGTAAATGATGTAACCAATTCCAGGAATGAGCTTGCTAAATCATTAGGAGTTACACTCGATATCATTACTACAAAAACCGAAGAGAATGCGGGTTCGACGAATATGTCTTCGAACAGCACTCAAGAAAATACCGGGATTGTTGAAGATAATACCGAAGCAACAGAAGCCTTAGGTGATGCATTTAAAGTACTGCAGGAAAAGATATCGAAATTTGATTCGCAGATAAATGAAGCAATTGGTAAAGGCAATACTCCCCTGGCCCAAAAGCTTCAGCTCGAGAAGAAAGCGGCCCAGGATCTGCTCCTGGTTTACGAAGCACTTAAAAAGGAGATTGAGAAAGGTTGGGACGTTGATCAGCGTGATCTCGGTCCAATACAACAGCTGGTTACCAGGACGGCGACCAATGTTGTATCGAAGGAAAAAGTAAAATCACCGCTTGCCAAACGTGACACAGGACTGAGCCCAGCAAGCCAGGAGGAAGCCGCACAGGCCGAACGCGACAGAGTAGCAGCTGAAGAGACTGCTGCAGCTGATCAGAGACAAGCCATACAGGATGCGGCATTTTCGGGAGCAACCTCGCTGAATAACGGCATATTTGAGATAACCAGGAACAGGCAACAGGCTGAACTGGATCATAAGTTAAGCATGCTCGACAAGCAGAGAGCTGCGGAACTTAGCAATAAAAAGTTAACTGAGGCTGAAAAGGACGCTATAAACGCCAAATACGACGCCAAAACCCGCAAGCTTAAACAAGATGCATTTAAGAAGCAGCAAAATGCTGACAAGATCCAATCGCTAATAAATGGTGCAATAGCCATAACAAAGACTTTTGCAGCCTATGGATTTACTCCAGCCGGATGGGCAGCTGCAGCAGCTCAGGCAATAGAAACAGGAATAGAATATGCAGTAATAGCAGATCAGGAGGTTCCGGAGTTTGCGAAGGGCCGGTATAATGTAACGGGCGCAAATACAGGGAAGGAATATTCGAATATTAGTTACACTGGTCCGGCAGTTACCGGTTTATATACCAAGCCGGCAATAGTGGCTGAAAGTGGCGCTGAAATGATTATTGATGCACCAACCACACGGAACCTGATGGTGAACTATCCCGAGATTATTGAGGCTATAAACAATGCAAGAATTCCCGAATTTGCTTTTGGCCGGTATGTAGAAAACAGGCGTGAACCCGTGAAAGAACAAAACCAAAGTAATACGGCCGACCCTGCTCTGCTTGCGATCATCAAGGAAAATACCGAAGTGATGAAACAAATGAGACAACAAATTGAAAATGGAATAAGCACCAAATTCTCATTGTTCGACTTCGAGAAAATACAGAAAGAGAAGGCAACGATAGAGGATGCAACGACGTTTTAAAGACCCAAGCCCCAAATTTCAATATCCAAATTCAAAGAGGACATTCATAACTTATAACTCATAGTTCTTTTGTCCTTTATTTCTCAGTCCGGATAATCCACTTTTGCACCATGTCATTATCGATACTAACGCAACCCCCTCCCCTGATCCTGGCTAAGGCGCCGGTGAAATTCGTGATTGAAAGCGATGAAACTGTAAGGCCGATGCGAATAACTGCAGCTGTGAGCGGCGAAGATGGCGATAGTGTGCAGGCTGATGCTGCCTTCAGAGCTGCATTTGAAATGAGTGATTACCTGCAGGGATTAATTTCGCTGCGCGGATATGCAGCACCTGTGCCTCAGGTGTACGCGAATGTTCCAAAGCCGGTTACTTTCGATTTCGGAGAATGGAGCGGAAATCCGCTGCATGAAACCTACACTTTAAATAACCAGGGACCGTATTATTTGCTTGATGCATATGTGCCAAAATCGAGACGTGCAGCACTGTATGCAACACATTCGAACCTGATATCGTACCTGATTTACTCGAAATCGTGCCTAAGCTGGTGGCCCGATGGCGAAGCGAAACGGATACTGCCCACAACCAGGGAGTTTATAAATTACCTGCAGCTTTACAGCGCAAATGCCATTACCATTACTCTGAGTGCAACGCTGCTATTCTCTGATGGTACGACTGGTGCCACAGGAACACTGTTCACTGTGAACAATGTTGACTATATGAAGCTGGTGTATTTTCCAACCGGGCTGGCTGACCTTGGACTTGCAGCAATTATGGCGGCTACCTATCCAACCAAAACACTGGCTGGTTATACCGTGATTGTAAAAAGTGGATCCACTCCGATAAGTAAGGCGTATACGTATACCATCGATACTGCTTATTATGAGAACCCGCGCACCTTGATGCTACGTAATGCATTTGGATTGTGGGAGATACTGGTATGCACCGGTACGGGTGCCCAGGAGAATGGGATTAAGCCCGAAACTGCTGTTACTGATGGGGCAACACTTCCGGATAAGATTGCCTTGAGGTTGGAAGAAACCCGGACCGTAAAGGTAAATACCGGGCACCTGAGTGCTGCACAAATGCAGTGGCTTGGTGATATGGACTTTTGTGAGGCTTATGAGGTAGCCGGTGCATCGATGTTGCCGGTTGTATTTAAAGACATGGTGCTTCCGGTGGTTCATGACGGAGAGTACCAGTACTCAGGAGAGCTGGAGTATGATTATGCCAATTATGAGTTTACCGAATCAGCCACAAAGTAATGAGCACCATACATATATCGAATGTTGCAGGCCGTATACCTACGGTAAGGCAGCTGGAAACAGCTGACTCAAACCTTGGGTATAACCGGGTGGATGGTTTGTTCTATGGACTGAAAGTAGTGGGACTGGTAAAAACTGTTATTTGCCTTGGCGAATCGATAGCGCCAGGAGCAACGCATGACCGGCTCCACTCCATGATCAGTGGATTGGATCATGAAAAAGTTGGTGCATCAGATTATAACAAAGTTCCACATACGAATAATTTAACTGGCGAATGGGAATTAATTATGACTCCAGGCGATAAATACTTTCGATTTACTCAGAATGTCCCTGCCTCAGTATGGGAAATAAATCACAATATGGAGAAATGCCCGTCGGTATCAGTAGTTGATAGCGCCGGAACCTGCGTTGAGGGGCAGGTAGAATATACCGATACTAATAATTTAATAATCACCTTTTCAGCCGAGTTTTCGGGCTTTGCTGATTTAAATTAAACTGCCATGGCAAAACGATCATTCTTAGTAGACATTGATTTAAACAAGAATCAATTACTAAACACGAAATTGCAAAACCTTGCAGCAGATCCCACGCTGACTGTGAATGATAAAGGGTTTGTTTTTTATCATACTGTCGAATTGGTAATAAAGCTCTGGACTGGTACAGCCTGGAAAATTATCCCCTATGTACACCCCAATCACAGCGGAGATGTTACTTCAGTTGGTGATGGAGCAACAACCATAGTGAACGGAGCCGTTACAAATGCGAAGATGGCGAATATGGCTGCGAATACCATAAAAGGTAATAATACCGCAGGTGCAGCGGCCCCTATCGACCTTACTGTTGGCCAGGTAATACTGATGCTGGCGGATACCGATGTAACACTTGGTGGAGCAACGCCGGTGGATACAAAGCTTTCTTCACAAAAGGCAATTAAAACCTATGTAGATGCAGCTATAACTGCCATAAATAATATCATAGGTGGTGCATTGGTGAATAAAGGGGGCTATAATGCTGCTACCAACACCCCACTGCTGGATGCAACTCCTATTGCCGGGATAAAAAATGGATGGACTTATGTTGTAACCGCTGCCGGTCAATTCTTCAGTGAAAATATGCAGATTGGAGATATGATCATTGCCAATCAGGATAGTCCTACCACCCTTGCCCACTGGACAACAGTGAATAAGAATATTCCGGATATTGTTTCGGCCAGTGAAACTGAGCAAGGTCTTATTGAACTTGCTACGCAGGCAGAGGTAAATGCAGGAACCGATACAAGCAGGGCTGTGACACCGGCAACACTTGCCGGCAAGATATCCAATGTTTCGAGGAAATATTCGGTAGATATCGGAAATGGAGCATTAACCGATATCCCAGTGACACATAACCTGGGAACTAAAGAAGTGGTTGTTTCTGTCCGTAATAAGGCAACGGATGAAAATATTGATTGCCAGATTTACTATACATCAACCACTGTTGTTACCCTCAGCTTTAACGTAGCTCCAACCGCAAATCAATTCACTGTTACAGTTATAGGGTAAGCATGGCTTCGAAATCGATTTACGCACAACATAATTTCCAGGTCAGAACCGACCTGGAAACGGTACCATCAGGTTTTGTGGGCTTGGCCCCCAAAACTGATGGGTTGTATTTGCGTAGAAATGGGGAATCATCGAAAAGGCTATTAACCGAAGATGATTTATCAGGCTCAAATAATTACATTCAAAATCAGTTTGCTACTATCCAGACAGCCAACTATAAGATTTCCGGGAATGGTGTAATTATGGGGAACCTGGGTATAGGAATGCTTAACCCTCCACGATCGTTGTCAGTTTTCTCGGATCAGGACCGAACAGATGAATATGGGGCTGCTATTTTTGCAGGCAATAATGCTACCGGCCATACGTATCTTTACTATACGATAAGTCAGCTGGCCAACCAGGTTATTATGGCCGGTGTACGATCGGGCATAGCCAATGATGTGCAATTCCTGCTTAATCCACAAGGAGGAAATGTAGGTATCAATACATATAGCGCAACATCACCGTTAACATTTGGCTCTTTAGGCAGCAGCGAAACCCGATATATTAATCTGATAGGATTAATGGGTAGTGGATCGGGAATTTCGGCATCGGGTAGCTACGGGCAAAGTATGATACTGGATTATGATTATGGCAATCAAAGTGATTATGATTCATTCCAGATAAGGGCTAACGGAAACCAAATACGACTTCAGATTGATAATGCCGGTAATGCGGGTATAGGAATAGCGCCAACACGAAAATTGGATATTAATGGTGCAGTAAGAATCCGGACTATTACCGATCAAACTGCATATCCAATAGTATTGGTGGCCGACAACAACGGGAATATTGATGGCGTATTGAAAAGCTCATTTGGTACCGGGAATGGTTCGGTTACTTCCGTGGATTTATCGCTGCCAAATGAATTCTCGGTTACCAGCAGCCCGATAACCAGCAGCGGAACCTTAACGGCAATATGGCAACAGCAGGCGGCAAATAAGGTATTGGCAAGCCCTGTGTCAGGATCACCAGGTACTCCCGGATTTCGCTATTTGGTAGCAGCTGATATACCTGCATTGGATTATGCCGCTACGAATCACAACCATGCCGGTGTATATGACAACTTTGTGTGCTGGGCTTTTGGAACGAATGCCGGTGATACTAATATTTACAAGACCGGTACAACTTCTGCAACCGGATACCAGGGAATACGAATACTGCAAGGAAGCGGGGTAACCATTTCGACTATCAGCAGTATGGATAATTACGCTCAATTAACAATCAGCGTAACCGGATTTGAACCGGCACTAGGAAATCCAACCAATAACGGCGATGTGCTTACCAGCTCCAACGGAGGAGTGCGAAGCTGGATGCCTTTCCCAACAAATTACTGGCAGAGATCCTCCGGAACTTTATCCCAGGCCACAGCTAATGACCGGTTGCAAATTAACAGTAATGTAAGTACCGGATATATTCTGGCCGTTCAGGGATCGGTTGATTACTCGATTTGTATACTGGGGAGCCACTCAGGAGGCGGAACCGGTATTGAAGGCTTCAGCCTATCAGGTACCGGAGGTAGGTTCGCCTCAACAACCGGCGTGCCTTTATCGGCAACCATTGATCCTGCAACTACGAATGTTTCGGAACAGGTTCTTGCGCTTTACCGCACAACAAGTGGCACGCCTGCAGTTGGGATAGGTGCCCATATGACATTTTATGTTGAAGGTAATACTCAAACTCCTGCAGCTGCAAAATTAGGCACGGTACTGACCGCAGTGGGAAGCGGAGTGCAATCGTCTAAATTCCAGTTATATCTTATTTCGGGAGGTACAATGGCTCTTAAAATGGAGGTATCGGATACTGGAATACTTTATCTGCCGGGAAGTTATGCGAGAGTTTCAGGTTCTGACGTAACCTATACAGGTCAGACAATGACAGCAATAACAGGGTTATCTATACCTCTAATTGCTGGTGAAACATATGAATTTGAAGCTGTATTGCAAGTAGGTACAAGTGCAGTTACAACAGGTGTACAATATGGTGTATGGTATACAGGAGCTTCAGCTACAGTAACCGGTACAATTATAGGTTCATATACTACTTCGGCAGATAAATCGGAGAGAATATCTTCATTCGGGGCCAGTGGAGTTTTCCTTACTTCTTCCAGTCAGACAGGAGGGATCCAAATTAAAGGGACTATAACAGTTGTTTCAGGCGCCGGTAACCTACACATACGGCATCTGAAAAATACATCAGGAACATCGACTGTATTTATCGGCAGTTTCCTGAAGGTGCGAAGAATAGCTTAACAATCAAATTATTCAATAACAATAAAATTCAAAACCATGAAAGCAATTATTTCAGACATCAACAACGCTGCAGCATTCGAAATCGAATCCGTTGCAGAAGCTACTTTCGAACCCACAACAGCGGAACGTCCGTTTCCAACGGTGGCTCCCAGAGCGAATGTGAGCATTAAGGTACTTTCGAAAGAAAGCCCTATTATACTTGACAAAACGGAAGCTGTGAAATTCGCACAGCTAATACAATCAAACATACTTTAATAACCGGCCATGAAGCATATTGAAGTAAAGGAGCATCAGAGGCTAATTAAGATACTGATCGATTACTTAATTGAAAGGCAGGAGGATAATTTCCATCTGATGTATGGCCTGGATAAAAATAATACCAGGATAAACAATGCTGTTTTCGAGATCAACAAGAATGTGAATAAAACCCTGGTCGAAATCGAAAATAAGGTTTTTGACGCCAGGCAGGCTAAACTGGATGAACTTGAAAAAGCTGCAGGACGCAAATTCACAGATGATGAAAAGGAAAAGGCATATCCATTTGACCAGGCACTTAAAACCTTACCCGAGACCGATCAGAAAAAGCATCAGGAATTATTTGCAAAATACCTGGAAGATATGGAAGCGGAAAATGACCTTCAGCTTTTTATGCTGGATCCACTAAAACTGGAGCATGTGAAAATTGGGTTTGAATACATGCAGATTTTGAGTATGTTCCTGCCAAAAGAATAAATTAATCTTCCTACTTGTAACGATGCAATTTTATATTTCAGATATTCTCATCCCCCTTGATCCTGGTGTTAGCCTTCCACTTGTGAAGCGTTCGCCTTTATTTATTAATGAGGATGGTAAGATATCGGGCAGTTACATTTTCAATATAACGGTACCGGCAGGTGAAGCCATACGGCAGGTTTATACCCAGGCACACCGGCCGCAACGCAATGGAAAAGCTACTGCAGAGCTACCCTATCTGCTACTTGATGGAGTATTGCGCTACAAGGGAAATTGCATTGTAAAAGAGGCAAACAAAGATAATTACCAGGTATCGCTGAAGGTTGATTATCCGGAACTGGGTGAGAAAACGCTGAAGGGGTTGGACCTTGGAGGAGATAGAAGCATAACAAGCGATCCTATGGCCAGTGCTACCAGTGCGAATAATTATGCATACGAGGATTGGCAAAACGGTGGACCGTTTAATTATACCGAGAACCTTCCACTAAGCGGTATAATTATGGATGAAGAAAACTGCTTTAATATCGCAGCTTCGACCTATACAGCGCGTGCTGACGGAAACCGGAAACTAATTGGGGCATTCGATGTAGGAATTACTTATGGGTCAGTATATTTCCGTGTTTACAAAGGGGGATCGTTGCTCATTGATATTGAATTAGTAAATGGCTTGAACCCGGTAAGTGAAGAACTTGACCTGGTAACAGGTGATATTCTTGCCTTTAAAATTTATGCAGCTTCGTGGACGGTATTTGATCAGGAAGTAATCTATTTTTCGATTGCTGCTAACTATTTCGTGGAGATGAGCGGAACTCCTGTATTTAATGAAGTGGTGACCGGTGACCAGACAACATGCGACTATGCAGTATTTCCAATACATAACGAAACTTTCCTAAGCAATTTCCCGGAAGATCGTTTTCAGCTTGATAACCTATCGATTAAGACCATTTATTCGAATTATTTTAAAGTATTAAACTACTGGAAAGATGGCCGATTCCCAATATCACTGGTTGGGACAGTTGAAGGGGAAACCATCGTTTGTTCAAACCTATTTACGCCTATGGTATATATGCGTAAATTACTCGAGCAGGTTATCACCGAGGCTGGATACACATGTGTGAATAATCCGTTCGATACTGAAGATTTCTTTGGCGCTGTATTGTATAATGCCTATGCAGAAAACAATTATATATCGGAAGTTACCACCCTGATGCCGATAAAACCAACCTTTAACCTGGTAGATCATGTACCGGCGATGCTGCAAAGTGAATTCCTGCGTGAAGCTTCGAAGTTGACCGGGTTTATGCCAGTTCCGGATAATGATACAATGACCATCACTTTCGTTAACCTGAAGGATAAGCCAGTAATTAGCAGAACAAACCCTGCTGTACCTTTCCCTGGTGTAATGCTGGCTAACCCGACTGTGAGAGTGGATCCGGAGTATAAGGGTATAAAATTCGAGTTAAAGAAAGCAACATCGGATAAGTATCTGGAGCATATAAAGGAACTGAGCAGCAAGTTTATTGACAAGGGCACATTAGCTAACCCGGGACAGCTGCCGCTATCGGGCAACAAGGTGAACGATATGTATTACGTTGAAAGCGATAATACATATTATGTATTTCAGTACGATACCGAAACCTACCAGCTATACTGGGTACCATTCGGCGTAAAACATCCGCTCGTTTACACCGAGGGGGATGCACCTTTCCTGGAAGTGATTGTTGAATTCAGCCCGGTACTTACAAAATATATGCTTGATACAATACCAGGGGCTCCTGATTCGCGCTACTGGACCATACCCATTACGGAACAGCCAGGTATACTGGAAGGTTTCCCGGATTCGCTTTCGGCCGAAACCGGCCTGCAGGTATTGTATTATAAAGGGATGGTGAATGATTCGCTTGGTCAGGCGTACCCGCTTGGATCGGCTCGATGCGCTGATTATACCGGGATGACTTTTCCTGATATTTCGGCAACCGGTCTTATTAATAACCGCTACAAGAATTGGCTTGAATGGCTTGTATATAATGCCAAACCGGTTACCTATAACGCAATCATGACCAGGGCCCAGCTGAAGGCGTTGAAATATGAACAAGTTTACTCCGGAAATAATGTGAATTTCCTGGTGAAAGAATTGAGGGTGAATATGAAGAAGAGCGGGCTAAGCGTTGGGGAATTGGATTTATATACTTTTTGAAATTTCCCCTGATTTTCTGATATATCCATTTGTTTACTATTTTTACACTATCAATCTGTTACAGTCGACAGATTGAAGAAACAAGAACCGCCAAAACAATGACTGTTTGTGTCTTTTCTTCAGAAGGGGAAACCCTCGTGTACCTTGTTCTGGAAACAGAACAGGAGCCTTGGCGGGCTCTGTTTCGGGTACACGGGGGTTTCCTCGTAAAACAAATAATGTGATGAGTGAAGACGAAAAAAACACACCTGAAGCTGATGAGAATGCAAAACAAACCATCTATTTTGAATTAGCCATTGAAGCCTGGTGTAATCAATTTAAACCGGCTGATGATCCTGATCAGGCTGAAAAAATTAGCATGTATGAAATTCTGGAAGCATTGGATAGTTACTTTGGGACTAAAAATGGATTTTCAGGCACATCCGTTTTTATGTCGCTTAAAGAAAGAGGATATATGACGGCTTACGATGGGGTTGAAAACCAGTTTAAAATACTTGTATCACAATAATTTTTCAAGAAATTTGGGCCGAAAGTCAATTATTTTTTGTGACCGGTCACCAAAATGCCGGTGAATGTATTTTATGGTTGACTCCACGGAAGTATGTCCCAGATGCGATTTTACTTCTGCAATTGTAGCTCCACTCTCCAGTAATTTACCGGCTCCAGTATGTTTGTATGAATAAAATTTATACATGGGTGATAAGCCTAGCTTATTCCGGATATCGCGAAAGCGGCTTGAAAGATAATTTTTTCCGTGTGGACTAATTCCAGGAATGCCCTTATTCCCAAAAATAAAATACGATCCCGGAAAAGTACTTAACTTAAACTCATTACAAACCTCAAGCAAAGCATTTGGCATTGATATTCGCCTTGCTCCGTTTTTGCCGGTGTCAAAACGAATATAAACCACCTGGTTAAAAAAATCAAGATCCTCAATTTTCATTAATCTTAATTCTGACCCTGGACGGCAACAAAGAAAAAATTGAAACAATGAAGCCAAAAGCATTTGCGGGTCATTCGTTGCGCAGTGCTCAAGTATCCTTATCATATCAGTCTCCATAATTGGTCGTGCTGAATAATCTGCAGTTTTTTTACCTTTCGGTAAATCTTCCATTGGTATTTTATCAACTATTTTTTTGCGGAGAAAATATTTGAATAACATTCCAATATTCTGCCGATACTTATTAATGGTAATCCTGTCAAGTTTCCGATCATTAACCAGATAATTGAAAAATGACTTTACCATATTGTTGTTGATTTCGAACGGCCGAATGCCTTCAGGTTCTCTATTCTCCAGGAATTGGCAGAATAACCTGATTTTCGAATTATAAGATTCGTAGCTTTTAGGCGCTAATTCTTGTTTCTTTTCAAGCAGAAAAGCCGACATGTATCGTCGTAGGTGATTGAAATCCTTTTTCTTTGATCCCCAGTGGCTTTTCACCTGGGAATATTCGATTTCGTCAATATAAATATATTTCTGAACATCCCAAGGACGCCAACCGGTATTCAATTTCCGAGTATAATAGTCAATTATTTCATCCGCGAATTTTCTCTTTTCCGGATCTTCTTTTTTTGCGAAACCCTTATAAACGCGATATCGCTGCATTGAACCTTTTTTGGGATCAAGACAGCGATATTCGACAAACCATTTACCGGTACCAGATACCAGATATGGCAAAACAACTTCGACATTTTTCATTCCTAAAGGTGTTACGCGTCCCCACGCAAAAACCTCCTTCTTGTCTGAAAAACATGTCTATTTTTCAATCAAAATATAAAACCCTTTGCTACTGTAGTATTATACGGGTTTAGTGGAGCGTATGGGAGTCGAACCCATGACCTTCAGACTGCCAGTCTGACACTCTAGCCAACTGAGCTAACGCCCCGTTACAGAGGCGCAAAATTAAGAAACTTTCCTAATTTTACACAAATTAGTTTAAATTTTATGAGGCGACTGTTTGCAGCTATTAAAATTCATCCTTCGGAAGGGTATTTAAAGGTTTATAATTCGATAACCACATCGCTCCGTCATGAGCGGATTAAATGGGTTGAGCCGGAAAATATGCACCTCACTTTAAAGTTCTTCGGCGAAACCGACGAAAAACACATACCGGCAATCAGCCATGCCCTCAGATCGGCTGTGGCACAGTCTAAACCATTTACTCTTCATATAGCGAATACTGGTATTTTCGGCAGCCGCTACGATCCTAAGGTGATCTGGTTTGGAATTGAAAAACAGCCTGAATTGGATATTCTTGCAAAAAATCTCTTTACGGAACTTGAAAAATGCAGCTGGACACCGGACAGGCAGAATTTCGTGCCTCACCTCACCATCGGGAGGATCAAAGAGTTAAAGGACAAAAAGCTTTTCCAGGAAATAATCGGCAAATATTCTACTGTTGATATTCAGAACGAAACTGTCGGCGAACTGATCCTTTACGAAAGCATTCTTCGTCGTGAAGGTCCGCAGTATGTTGAACTATTTTCTGCTAAACTCTAATGCTGATGAGTTTGGATGCCTCTGATTTAATTAACATCCATTTCCCTATGTGCCCTCCGCGCATCCGTAGTTAAACTTTAAAAATAAAAAGCCCTCCGGAAAACGAATTCCGCAGGGTCTTAAAAAAAATTCACCTCAGTTTTTATCAGCTTTTCTTTTCCGGTTCGGTCTCTTTGTCCTTGCGGAATTTCTCGATAAAAAAATCGAGTATCAGCGCCATTCCGCCAAAAATCGAAGCCATTGAAAAATAAGCGGCTTCCGGCGACATAACTTCATATTTAGCCATAAATTCGGCAATCAACAGCCCAAGACCCACGCCAAAAAGCAAAAGGCCCCATTTGAGAGATGAATAGCAGCGCCCATCCTCTTTCAAAACAGAAGCATCTCTGCCACTTTGGATCAGCGCCATGCGTTCTTTTTTGCGGTACGACAGGTACACAATGCCCAGTATCATAGCAAAAAAAGAAATCGGGATAAAAAATTCTTCGTGCATGTTATAAGTTTTTTGAGGGTTCGTATTCTGGTTCTCTGCCTTTTATGACGTAACATTTCGGTACAGGTTACAAAAAAGGGTATTTTTTTGTAATTTTACGATTCCCTGATAGAAAGGACACGAAGATGGGATTGATGGGATTGACAGAACCAGCAGCCAGTAACCAGTAACCCCTTTCTGTAACCTTATCCACCAAGCTGCGTCATACTAACACATGAAAGAACAGGACGATATTTTTCACGTGCAGCGGGTACTTGCGGGAAATACCGCAGCATTCGCCATCCTGGTCGAAAAACATAGTGATATGGCTTTCACAATTGCCAATAAAATCGTGCGCAGCCGCGAAGATGCCGAAGAAATTGCGCAGGATGCATTTGTGAAAGCCTACCAGTCGCTTCGTTCATTTAAAGGGGATTCAAAATTCAGTACCTGGCTGTACCGTATCGTTTACAATGCGGCCATTTCACATACCCGCCGCCGCAAACAGGACTTTACGCAACTCGACGAACGGGTGGTTGGCGAAACAACGGAAGACGAAATTTTTGAAAACCTCGACATACTCGATACTGAACTTCAGTCGAAACTTATAAACGAAGCCATAAATAACCTGCCAGCCGACGAAAGTGCCATTGTCACGCTCTTTTACCTTGAAGAAAATACAATCGACGATATCAGCCAGATTACCGGTCTGAGCGTGTCGAACGTGAAAGTGAAACTGTTCCGCATCCGCAAAAAACTGTATGAAGAATTGCAGATGAAGCTGAAAATGGAAACCGTTGTATAAAATTGTATCTTTGAACCCCGAAATACTTAATGCGCCATGACAAAAGAGATTAACAACCACGATGAAGCAATCCGCCGGATTGTCAGCCGCACAAGGCTCGACAAACCATCGGAAGGATTCAGTGCGCGTATCATGGATCGCCTGCTCGCACACCCTGAGCCGGTAAAAAAATGGATGATCACCTACCAGTACGGCATACTCGCTGTAGCTGCAGGTATCGCAATACTGATGCTGATTTTCCCGGCATGGACCGTATTCGATTTTGATTTCAAAATGGCAGGAACCTCCGCTACACAAATGGCAGGGAACCTTGTTTCTGGAGGGCTTTCATGGCTCGGACAAATGTTCGGTAAAATAGGGTCACTTGGCAAATACGCTTACTTTATTCCGGTTTCAGTAGCTCTTTTGCTGGTTTCGGTTTTCGACCAGGTGATCAGCCGCAAGCCCGTTATTCACACCGCAAAAAACTAATAGCAAACGATATATTTTCATAAAAAACATCCTGCTACAATCGGCAGGATGTTTTTTTATCTTCACTATTCAAAATGATACCACGAAATGCTTCCGGTTGATCTGGTAAAACCTGTTGAATCTCTCCTGGCTGAAATCAGCGGAACGGCAGTTAAGATTAATGATTCAATTGCTGTCGGCGGTGGATGTATAAACGAAGCCCGTTTACTAAAAACCACTGCAGGGAAGTATTTTATTAAATACAATTCTGATGCAGCTTTCCCGGGAATGTTCGAAAAAGAAGCCGCCGGATTGAAAATACTTTCAGACACAAATACACTGGTAGTTCCCGAAATTATCGGTTCCGAAGAATCCGGGAAACATGCATTCCTGTTGCTTCAATACATTGAAAATGGTATTCCCCCGAAGCATTTCTGGATTGAATTCGGAACAGAATTGGCCGCTTTGCATCGCAATACAAACGAACTCTTCGGACTCGATCATGATAATTATATAGGGTTCCTGGCACAGAGTAACAACAGGCACACGGATTTTTACAGTTTTTTTATCTCCGAACGTATTGAGCCACAACTCCGGGAAGCCCGTAACAAATGTGCTATTAGCCAAAGTGATACCCGATATTTCGATTCACTTTTCAAATCGTTGAAAAATATAATCCCGCCCGAAAAACCTGCGCTCGTCCACGGCGACCTCTGGAGCGGTAATTTTATGGTAATGGCAAATGGTTCTCCCTGCCTTATCGATCCCGCTGTTTATTATGGTCATCGCGAAGCGGATATAGCCATGACACAGCTTTTCGGGGGATTTCCGCCCGGCTTCTATGATGCCTACAACCAGGCCTGGCTCCTCGAAAAAGGCTGGCAGCAACGGATGGATATTTTCAACCTCTACCCGCTCCTGGTACATGTAAACTTATTCGGTGGCGGCTATGCCGGGCAGGTTTTGCGGATTATCCGGCAATTTTGAGTAATTTCGGGCCCGGTAAGTATGGAATATTAATCAATCCGATAAAATCGGACGGTTGACAATGCTTCAATTAGTAATGTTTTCAAGCTGTATTTTCCTAATACCTCGGTTTAAATGTTTATATTTAACATTTAAAACTATATGGAATCATGAATAAGGAAACAGCCATAAAGCTTTTCGAATCGAAGAAAATCCGTTCCGTTTGGGATGACGAAGAAGAAAAATGGTATTTTTCTATTGTCGATGTCATATCAATCCTTACTGACCAACCACATCATCAGGGTGCCCGAAATTATTGGAAAGTACTTAAAAGCCGATTATTAAAAGAGGGAAATGAAACGGTTACAAATTGTAACCGGTTGAAATTAGAAGCTGAAGATGGTAAACAAAGAGAAACAGATGTAGCTGGCACCGAACAACTTTTCAGACTTATACAATCTGTTCCATCGCCCAAAGCCGAACCTTTTAAACTTTGGCTTGCACAAGCCGGTCGTGAACGAATTGATGAAATAGAAGATCCTGAACTTGGTTTCGACCGATTAATGGTAACCTATCTCAAAAAAGGATATAGCAAGGAATGGATCAACCAGCGTTTGAAAAGTATTGAGATCCGTAAAGAGCTTACCGACGAATGGGATACCCGTGGAGTAAAAAAGGGCCAGGAATATGCTATCCTGACCGATGAAATAACAAAAGCCTGGGCTGGCTTTAGTGTAAAACAGTATAAAAATCTCAAAAACCTGAAAAAGGAGAACCTCCGCGACAATATGACCAATCTGGAACTTGTGCTTAATATGCTGGCAGAAGCATCCACTACTGAAATTTCGAAAGATAAAAAGCCAAAAACTTTTAAGGAGAATAAGATTGTGGCACGAAAAGGTGGTAAGGTAGCTGAAGCAGCCCGACTACAATTGGAAAACACAACCGGTAAGAAAGTTGTAACATCCCAAAATGCAAAATCACTTCAGCAAGCTAAAAATAAGGAACTTAACAAATAAATTACTTGTAGATAATCTCTCTCTAGCCCCTCGTCCCATCTGATTAATAAAACAAACACCATAATTTCAACACATTGAACTTTAACTCATTCGGCTTCAGCCCTACTCTTATGCAGGGAATAGAAGCAATAGGATACGAAACCGCAACTCCCGTGCAGGTTGCAGCCATACCGGCCATACTCGAAGGTCGCGACATCATTGCATCGGCCCAGACCGGAACAGGTAAGACAGCTGCATTTTTACTCCCGGTTATCGAAAAACTAATGGCCATGCCCCACGACAATCAGGTGAAAGCCATGGTTATTGTGCCAACACGTGAACTTGCACTGCAGATCGATCAACAGATGGAAGGTTTTTCGTATTACACCCATGTAAGTTCAATTGCCATTTACGGCGGGACCGACGGAACGGTTTTCTCGCGCGAAAAACAGGCGCTTACCGAAGGTGCCGACCTTATTGTATGTACTCCCGGCCGGCTTATGGCTCATATGAATATGGGATACATACAGTTCCCGGAACTTAAATTCCTTATACTCGACGAAGCGGATCGCATGCTTGATATGGGTTTCAACGAAGATATACTGAAAATCATTTCGTACCTGCCCAAAAAACGTCAAAACCTGATGTTTTCGGCTACAATGCCTTCAAAAATACGTCACCTGGTACGGCAGATCCTTACAAATCCTGTAGAGATCAATATTGCTATGTCGAAACCTGCCGAAAAGATTGTTCAGAAAGCATACGTGGTTTACGACACCCAGAAAATACCACTTATCAAAATGCTGCTGAAGGAAACCGTGATGAAACGGGTTCTGATTTTTTGTTCTACCAAGGAAAAAACACGCCAGCTTTACCACGAATTGAAAAAAACAGGCATAAAAGCCGAAGAAATCCATTCAACCCTTGAACAGGCTGCCCGCGAAAATGTAATCATACGGTTCAAAAGTGGCGATATTCCAGTTCTGGTTGCAACCGATATTGTTTCACGCGGGATTGATATCGAGGACATTGATATGGTAATAAACTATGATGTGCCGCACGATGCCGAAGATTATATACACCGTATAGGCCGTACGGCCCGGGCTTCGGCCGAAGGCACAGCCGTAACGTTTATTAACGAACGCGACCAGCAACGCTTTGATGCCATCGAGACCCTCCTTGAACGTGAAGTTGAAAAATCACCCGTTCCCGAACAGTATGGCGAAACACCTGTGTATAATCCCAAAATAAGGCCCAAAGGCGGCAACCATAAATTCGGAGGGAAACGCAAAGGCGGTGGCGGCGGCAAACCGGGCGGATCGGGCGAGAGACGGCGCTAAACAGGAATTTCAAATTTCGGTAGATATGATTAGGCGATAGGGCCTGAGGCGAATTGGAGACAAAGTGACCGGGAAAGTGAATACTTCTGACATCCGGTCTTTCGACTTCGGACTTCTGTCTTCCGACTTCCGTCAAATATTCAACCCCGAAAACTACTTCTTTCCTTCCCTCCGTTCATCCCAAAGTTGTTTAAAACTCTTTGGTGCTACTTCGGGCAGTTCGCGGCGCGGGCCCCAGCCTGCGGCAAAAAACTTTTTCAGAAGTTTATTCTTGTTTTTAGCGCTGAGCAGGTCCAGGTACCTGCGTTTGCCCATGGCTGTTTTAAATGCAAACATCACTGATTTTTCAGCGCGTGTGGTATACCCTTCCTTAACAGAATCGTTGCGGTTGTAAAGTAATAACTCGTGGAGGTTGATTTTTACCGGGCACACTTCGGTACAACTTCCGCAGAGCGACGAAGCAAAACTAAGGTGCTTGTAATCTTTCATGCCGCGCATCCAGGGTGTGATTACCGATCCGATTGGTCCGCTGTAAGTAGTTCCGTAGGCATGGCCTCCTATACTTTTATATACCGGGCATACATTGAGGCATGCTCCGCAACGTATACATCCCAAAGCCCGTCTCTGGTTTTTATGACCTAGAATTTCAGTCCGGTTATTATCAAGAAGTATCACATACATTTCCTCGGGTCCGTCGTTTTCATCTTCCTGCCGAGGCCCGGTTACTATCGAATTGTAAACAGTAATATTCTGCCCGGTGCCGTAAGTTGCGAGCAAAGGCCAGAATAGATCGAGGTCGCGGAGTTTCGGAATAAGTTTTTCGATGCCGGCTATTACAATATGAACCTTGGGGAACGACATGCTCATCATGGCATTTCCTTCGTTTTCGGTAAGACAGACAGCGCCTATATCGGCAACCAGGAAATTGGCACCTGTAATTCCTATATCTGCATTTACAAATTTTTCGCGCAGCAACTCCCGCACATAGGCTGTAATCTCCTGGGGCGTGCTAGCCGTATCCAACCCGAATTTTTCGTTGAAAAGCTCGGCTACCTGTTCTTTCGATTTATGCATGGCCGGGGTAACAATGTGGTATGGTTTTTCACCGGCAAGTTGTACAATATATTCGCCTAGGTCGGTTTCGAGCGATTCGATCCCGGCTTTTTCGAGGTGTTCGTTAAGCGATATTTCCTCGGTAACCATGGTTTTGCTTTTCACCACATTTTTAGCCTGCTGCCTTTTTGCGATCTTAAGCACTTCGCTAACCGCTTCAGCACCATCCTGAGCCCATAAAATTTTACCGCCATGCGACTGGAATGCCGATTCAAAATCGACCAGGTATTTTGCCAGGTCGGTAACCACCTTGTTTTTAATATGTGCACCGCGTTGTTTGGCAAGTTCAAGGTTCAGGTACTGCTCTTTCCCTTTTACAACAGCTGCATCGTAGCGCGAAATATTAAATGCCACCGTTGCACGGTGCACTTTATCGAATGCTTTTTTTTCACTGTCAGCAACAAACTTATTGTAGGAATCGCTCATGTAGTTTTACTTAGAAATTGAGTTTTCAACTATTCTTTTATAATTTTATCAAACAAATACTGCCTGTTCAACAAAGTGACAACGTTTTTGATTGTTAAAGAGGTATTTTATCTATCCTCTCCTGGTGGCGTCCGCCTTCGAACTCAGTAGTCAGAAATGCCATTACCGCGCTAAGTGCCTCGCTTTCGGAAATGAACCTGCCAGGCAAACAAAGGATATTGGCGTTGTTGTGCTGGCGGGCAAGCCGGGCCAGTTCCGTATTCCAGCACAAAGTTGCCCGTACAGCCGAATACTTGTTGGCCACCATGCAAACCCCGTTCCCGCTTCCGCAAATCAGTATTGCCATAGTGAACTGCCCGTTATTAACAGCCGAAGCAACCGGATGAGCTACATCGGGATAATCAATGCTATCTGCTGAATATGTACCAAAATCACGAACCGAATAGCCTGACTCAGCGAGCTTTATCTTAATATATTCCTTCAATGTAAATCCACCCTGGTCGCAGCCCAGTGCTAAGGTTTTGGTTTTGTCAAGCATTGTTAATAAATTATTATACCGAATTTGTTCCTGCTCAGTAGTTTACTGTGCATTCGCTTTCATTTTTAAGTACTTACAGCAAAAAACAAATGTACATTCAAAAAGAAGGTGTTTCATTATCAATACGATAGATTTATTAAACAATTATTGTTAATAAGTGCTTACTTTTGTTACTAAAATGTGCACAGAATTCGCTTGCTCTTAACAATTAATTCACAGAGGAGTGTGTTATGATATGGCTGAAAAAGTTTGCTCTATTTATTAGCTGTTTTACAACATGATATGAACAATTTTTGCCTGTTTATATCTGCTTTTTTTATCACCTCCGCGTTTATGAACAGATTGTTAATAACAAACCTAAAACAATAATTATCAGAACATAATCGATGGCTTACCTGTTAAAAACATGTGCATAAACAACTGCTTGTTAAACTTAAAAATAAAATCCGTTAAAACTGTTAACACTATGAACAGGCATATATTAATAACATATCTTTAAATTATAAAAAAGAATATTAATAGTATCTGTTACGGATTATTCGGAAGTATGGAAAAATATAATCTCATAAAGAAAATTTTAGAAATCAAGGAAGCTAAGAATGCGGTCATCCTGGCTCACTATTACCAGGTACCCGAAATTCAGGATATTGCCGATTTTATTGGCGACAGCCTTCAACTTTCACAAAAGGCAGCCGAAACCAATGCCGATATTATTGTTTTTGCAGGCGTGCATTTTATGGCCGAAACGGCAAAAATATTGTCTCCTTCAAAAAAAGTATTGTTACCCGACCTGGATGCAGGTTGTTCGCTGGCTGCAAGTGCTCCCGAAAAAGAATTTTCGGAATTTGTAAAACAACATCCTGATCATAAAGTAATTACGTATATTAATTGTACGGCTGCTGTAAAAACCTGGTCGGATGTTATCGTAACTTCCAGCAATGCGGTTAAAATTGTAGAGTCATTTCCTAAAGATCAGAAACTTATTTTTGCTCCTGATAAAAACCTTGGTGCATATATAAACGGCTTAACCGGACGCAATATGCTGCTTTGGGAAGGAGCCTGCGAAGTACACGAAACCATTCGTACCGAAAGTATTCTGCAGCTTAAACTTCAGTATCCCGATGCCAAACTGATCGCACACCCCGAGTGTAAACAACCGGTACTTGTACTGGCCGATTTTATTGGTTCAACATCAGCAATGCTCGACTATACTGCAACTGACAGTTGTAAAAAGTTTATTGTTGCTACCGAAACCGGAATTGTTCACCAGATGCAGAAACTGTCGCCGGGTAAGGAATTTATTGTAGTTCCCGCCGACGAAACCTGTTCATGCAACGATTGTCCGTATATGAAGTTAAATACGTTGGAGAAACTCTATCTTTGTATGCTGCACGAAAAACCTGAAATTACGCTTCCGGATGATGTTATCGAAAAAGCCCGAAGGCCGATTGTGCGTATGCTCGAATTGTCAAAGAACAGGTAAATTATGTTTGAGTTGCAAAAATACATTAATGACTTTAGCATAAAACAGCTGGTGAAAACTGTTTTAATTGCTTTGTTTTCTGTTGTATCGTTGAGTTGTATTCAGGCACAGGAACAGCAGGTAAATACAGTTACCGATGGTTTTGTGCAGTTCCGTTATCCTGATGGAAAGGTTTCGAGCGAAGGAACCATCCGTGAAGGAAAACCCGATGGATACTGGAAAACCTATTACGAAAACGGAGTATTGAAATCGGAGGGAAACCGTAAAAATTACCTGCTCGACAGTGTATGGAAATTTTATGACGATTCAGCCAGGCTTTTGGTTTCCATCACGTATGCAGGCGATAAAAAAAATGGATTAAAAACGACATACCGCCAGGGTGAAATGACTACCGAAACCTTTGTAAATGATATAAAACAGGGTCCTGCAACGTATTATTACCCCGATGGGAAAGTACGGATGATAGTTAATTTTGTTGATGGTCTCGAAAGTGGTATTGCCCGCGAACTGGCTGAGGATGGGACGGTTATCACCTACATGGAATACAAAAAAGGATTCCTTGTGAGCCGCGAGCGCATTAACCGTAAGGATAGCAAAGGATTGAAACAGGGACGCTGGAAGTATTTCTACGATAACTTTTCAATCAAACAGGAAGGTATTTTCAGGGATGATAAAAAGAACGGTTATTTTAAAGAATACGACGAAAACGGCAGCTTGCTTTCAGTTAAGAAGTATGTAAACGATGTTGAGCAGGTTGAAGTTCAGGAACTTACCAGCCTGAAGTTAAAAACCGATTATTATCCTGATGGAAAAGTAAAAACCGTGGCCAGCTACAATGGCGATGTTCCTGAGGGCGTCCGCCGCGAGTATAACGAAGAAGGTAAAATTATAGCGGGTTATATTTTTACAAAAGGAGTTTTGACCGGCCAGGGAATTGTGGATGAAGAAGGAAATAAGGATGGCGATTGGCGTGAGTTTTATACCGATGGAACTACTTTACGTTCGGTAGGCACTTATTCGAAGGGAAAAACGGTTGGAAACTGGAAATACTATTTCGAAAACGGAAAACTCGAATCAGAAGGTAAATTCACCAAATCGGGTTTACTCGACGGAACCTGGCGCTGGTATTTCGACGATGGAAGCATAAGGCGTGTGCAGTCGTATATTGCAGGCATGGAAGATGGTGAATACGAAGAACATGACGAGACCGGGCGTCTCATTGTAAAAGGACAATACACCGAAGGGCTCGAAGAAGGTGAATGGATTTATGATTTTATAAATTACAAGGAATTAGGAAGTTACAAAAGCGGTGCACGCTTTGGGAAATGGAAATCGTTTTATGCCGACGGAACACTTAAGTTCGAAGGCGATTATATTGACGATAACCTCAACGGAAGGGTAAACTGGTACTGGCCGAATGGCAAACTGAAGGACCAGGGCAATTTCGTGAATGGGAGTCGTGAGGGCGACTGGATCACCTTTAATGAGGATGGTACTCCATTCCTTATCATAACCTACCGTGGCGACGTTGAAAAGCGCTATGACGGCATTGTTATCAAGCCGGCTTATGAGGAGTAGTGAGTTTTAAAATTTCAGGATGTTTTCAGTATAAGTTCTGGAGGCGGAATATAGAGAATAAATATATTGTTTCAACAGGAGCCGGGAATTTTTATTCCCGGCTCCTGTTGCATTCAGCCCCATCCTTTTGTATATTAGCGGTATCCAAACCAGCACAGTTCCGAATAGTCAAATTGCAATTATATATAGCATTTTAAATTCGTACCGTAATGCAGCAACAGACTCCTCCTCCTGTTCAGGACTCCAATACCCCTCCACCAAAAAAGAAAAAACATGGCTGCTGCTTTGGATGCAGCATGATATTCCTGGTTCTGATTGTCGGCATACTTGGATATGCCGGTTATCTGTTTTACAAAAGTATGCCGCACAAATCGGCTGTTGAGAAAGAATATAATTCGATTCCTGACTATTTCGAAAATAAATGAGTATGAGAAGGTTATACAGCATATTCATTTTCCTTCTGATGGCAGGTATTTCATCAGCGCAGCAACCCGCATTCAGGCTGCATGTACAGGGCAGTAAAGCTGAACTTACAGGGGATGGCGACGATTATACTACCATTGTGGTTACAGCCCGCGATGCCGAAGGCGAAATTATTCCAACTGTAAACGGCAAAGTAATGCTGCGATGCAGTGCCGGTTTCCTCGACGAATCGGAACTTCAGATGGTGAACGGGATCGCCTTTACAAAATATACGGCCCCTATATTCGGGCAACCCATAAAAGCCGCACAGCGTATGGTGTATTTTGTAGTAAAATTCATACGAAAATTCCTTTCCCGCTTCAATGGTTCCACCGACATGGATTCGAACCAGAAACTGGCCGGAAAAATTGCCCTCGAAACCTTTAAGGAAGGTATAAATCCCCTTACACTCATACCGAAAAAGGATGGCGCCAATTTTACCTATTTTGTTAGCGAAATGAATGGTGTGAAGGGAAAAACAAAAATTGAGATCAAAAAAGCAACCGAGGGCGGCAACAGTTCCATTGTACCTGGTTACTATTCAGGTTACGATGTTACCGGTTCAGCTCCGTTTGAACTTGTGATCGAGAGTGGTGGCAAAGGTCAAATGACTCAGAACGGGATTGATCCGGTTGGTATTTTATTCACCAGTGAAAAGTCGGCCGAAATAAACTCAGCCATGCAGAAGATGATGGGAGGCGGCGAATGGATGAATGTTTACATGGGAGCTTCGGAACGCGATATGCAATATATGGAAGGATACGATATACGTAAAAACGGGCTTCCTTCCATTTATCTGCCAATGCCTAATAATGGAATATTTACATATATTCCTCCAATACTATTCGAATACCAGGGCAGGCCAAAGGAAACCTCCACGGCTGGCAACACAAACTCTGCCATGCAGGAAGAGCAGCAATCGAAGGAGCGTGTTTTCGTAACCATCGAACAAAATGAACTCATCGGTGACGGACGCACCCAGACCAAAGCCATTTTTCACTACGAAGATGTTAACAAAGTTCCCGTAGCCGGCAAAAACATAAAGTGGGAAATTCCCGGGGAATTTAAGGTGATATCGCAACAAACTGTTACTGATGGGTCAGGGAATGCAGTTGCTGTTATTCAGATGCCTGTCCTCAAAGCTACCGGTGAGAAGCGTGGTGACATGTGGAAACAGATTATTGATAACACAAGCCTGTTCCGGATAATGGTGAACTTCAGTACCCCAAAACGACAAAACGAGTCAGTGTATACGGATTTTTCGGTTTATAAAACCATCGAAAAAAATATACGGATTCTGAAAGCAGGATTCGAGACAAAACCGGTAAAGGTATTGCTTCCTCAGCTTGAAGATTACACATTCGAAAGCAATATTTTTGCATATATCGAAATGATTAATTCACCATCGGTACCCGAAAAGATGGATGTAAACGATGTGGTTGTTATGGTTGAGAGAAAAGACTTTGATGAAGAAAGTTTCAACAAAAAGTTTGAGTATTATTTTAAGAAAGACAGAAAATTCTTTATAACCAATATGAATTCAAAAGGGGGTGGTTTTATTGCCATCACGGATGCTGCCGGCAAATTTAAACTTAATGTCGGCAACCAGGGGGGGCGTAAAATAAAAGTGGAACCGCTCGAAGTAAAACTGTCGGATCTGACCGGGAGGCGCAAAGGCGAGCTGGGTAAAACCCTGAGTTTATTCGAAGACCCCGAATTCGTTAACAAGGTAATTGACGGTTTCTACAAAATTGATAAGGATCTCTGCCTTCTGAATTCAGATAAAGCCGTTATGGTCGAAGAAAAACTTCATCTTATCGGGATGCTGATGGTGAACGCCAATACAGGCGATAAACTGATGAAAGATACAGATGATGAACTCATAGCGCAGGGCTGGGAACTTATGAAAACAACAGCCGAATACGCGAATAAAAAGTGGGAGATAACCGATAAAATGTACAAGAAACTGAAGCTTGATAAAGTTTCCGATAAACTTGGTGAATATGGGAAAAAGGTAAAGGAAAAAACCGGGCTCGATAATATTGATAAAATCTGCGATTCGCTTGGCAAACTAGGCTTGCATTACGAGAATTCGTTCTGGAAATCAGCCCTTGGCAAGGATGATTACAAATACGGAACCAAAAAAATTATCCAGTATTTCTTTGCCGAAACGGTACTGCCCGAAGGAGCAAAAAATTCGGATAAAGCTAAAGCCTCAGCTACGTATTATAAATTGCTCGGCGATCTGGGCGGTGAAGTCGCCGGAAAGATCTGGGAGCAATTATCCGAAGCTATTTCCGAAGCCCTGTCAACTTACGTTGTTCCAACGCGTGTTAAGAATACCTATGAAAAAGGTTCGAAGTATGTGGAGGAAACGCAGAAAGCAGTTACCGATTATGTCCCCGATAAAATAAAAGGAGCTATTCAGTCGGCCTATTACAGCTCCATGAAGGCTGATATAATAAAATTCTTTGGCCAGCCTTACGAAAGTGTACACCAGGTTTATCCAAACCTTCAACCTGCCTTGCGCGACCGGTCCACCGAACTGCGTGCATATTACGGAAGTATTGCTGCCTGGCGTTACAATGCCGAAATGCTTAAAGCCTATATCGACCTGGGCATCGATCTGGTAGTAAAATCAATAGTTTTAATTGTTGATGCATATAGTGGCAACTGGACCGATATACCCAAGCACTTTAAGAAACTGGATGAAGGGAAAGCCGCCATTGGAACTGCCTTTACTGCAGGCGGATTTGCCATGGAATTATACCGCCTCAACAACCTTTGGGCCGAAGTAATATCCTCATTCGTATATGCCAATAAGTGCATTTCACAGGGAAATATGTCAACGACTGCAACCGTGACAAGAGGTTCATATCTTTTTGCATCAGCTTATGCAGCCGTGCCTGGAAAGATTGCTCCGGTAGGCTTGTCAGTCCCGGGTGAAGGTCAGTTAAAGTATTCTGGAAGCGGTTTGCCTCTCGAAGGATTAAATGCCGTATTTGCCAATTCGGCCAAGCTCGAAAGCTGGATGGAAGAAAATATGCCGGCTATTAACCGCCTTGCCTTTACCAAGCCCGAAGCAGCAGCAGCTTTGTTCGAAAGTGTATCGAAATACAGGGAAAATTCGGAACAGCTGGCTGTATTGAGTATTGCCGTTGCAGCAGATCCAAAAAATGCAGGACTTGCAGCTGAATTCAATAAAACGGCCTCCAAAACGGCAAACAATGGGAAATTACTCAAAGAAACTACAGGCGATGCTGTAAAAGCGTTGAATGAACTTCCGGGTGATCCTAAGGTCAATATTGTACCTGGTGAAAAATCAGTGCTTGATGGTAGCAATAAAACAATGCTGATATACATTGGCGCTGGTTTTGGCGGTTTAGTAGTAGTTATTGTTTTAATAATAGTCGTTCATCGTAGGCGCAGAAAGTCATATGCAACGCCCGCTAGGTCGAACACTCCGCTACCACTCCCCTATTCTCCCACTTCCCAGGTGGTCTCATCGCCCCTCGCCCCGTCACCACCACCACATCCACCATCCACCATCCCACATCCGCCATCCCCCAAATTCTGTCCCCAATGCGGAGCACCCTTTGTTGCCGGCAAGAAATTCTGCGGTAAATGCGGCTATAAAATTCCATCCTGATTCATAAGATTTAAAAATTTTATATTATGAACTTTTGCACAAAATGCGGTAACCCACTCAAACCAGATGCGCGATTTTGCAGCAAATGCGGCGAAGTAATAAAACCGACCTCACCAAAAGCCAGTCCGGATATTGCCGGGAATCAGGTATGCAGGGTATGTGGAGTTAGATCAAACCCCGGAGTGAAATTCTGTATTTCCTGCGGGAACCCATTAACTGCTTCGCCTCCACCACCGGCATTCAGCACTCCTCCACCTATACCTCAACCATACGGGAGACAAACCCCTCCTCCTGTTCCGCCGGCATACCAACCAGGCCCGCAGCACATCAAGCCCCCCAGGAAGAAAGGCTGGTCCTTCCTGAAAATTGCTGCCTCAATTCTTATCTTCATCGTTTTGGCAATGACTGGCCTTTACTTTTACGGAACCTATGAACCGGGAACAGCTACCGGGAGCATAAACGACGAAAAGGCGGATAAAGAGCGTTTGATAATTACTGAGAAAAAAACCGACAGCGCTGCAATGGTTGTTGAAGATGTTTTCAACAGGGCCGATACAGCCGGTCTTGCACAAATACTTTCCCCAACTTCGCTTGGCTTTCACAGGCAATACTTTGCAAAGCTTTTGCCGTATATGCCGACGTTTGCAGGCGACTTTAAAAACCGGGAACTCAAGTTCTCCAACGAAAGGTATGCCGTGTATGAATATACAACGGCAAAGGGTAAGTTCACAGCCGAATTTTGCCTGGGCGACAATGGGAAATGGATGTTAATGCGATTCTAAAAACAGGCAATGATGAGAAGTTCAGCTATATTCAGTTTCGCAGTAACCATGCTCATAGGAGCAGGTATAATTGCACTTTTTACAAGTTATGGAAATACCCAGGTACACCCTGATATCAATGAAATGATCGTTGAAGCTTTTAATAGTAAATCAAGGGACCCTCAGAAGAAACTACCGGAATTTAAATACTACTATTTCAATTTAGATCTGACACAACAATGCAAAGGTGTTGCAGTTACCCGCGCCGGTAAATTTCATGCCGAAGATGCTCTTTGGGTCGCTGATCATAAGCCACGGATCCTCAATTCAAACATAGCCAGGGATATTGATGTTTTTGAAGCATTAGCATTATCAAGCACGGTGGTTGAGAGCAATACCGAGTATAGCGCAAAAGAATGGATTTCACACGGCGGTTTTTCGGCGGATGAACCTGAATTGCCGGCGTCGTTGCGTCACTTTTACGATCCTACCAAAGCCGAAGGGCTGCGCTATCTGGTTGACATAACCAATGCCCGATTGATGGGTACTATACAAATGTTACTGCCTAATCCTGAAGTTGACGGTGTTGAATGGGCATTGGGAAAACCCGGTGATTTGAAGTTCAATGTGCAGGAGCATTCCTATACCTGGGAGAAGGGGAAAGCCTGGATGAAAATGGCTTTACAGGAAAAAAATGAAGATAAACGAAGTGAGTTTATGGGCAAAGCCTGGCGTTCCCTTGGTGAAACACTGCATATGATTGCCGATAACGGATGCCCGCCACATGTTCGCGACGATGCTCATCCTTCGCCTTTATTCAGTTACAACACCATATTCGGGAACCCCGATTCTTACGAAGAGATCATTGATATTGTCAGAAGTAAATGGCCATCGGATTTTATCGGCTATTTCAAGGGAGAACCCGATAAAAAGCTGACGGATCAAATCAGGGAAATGAAAACGGCCCGGGAAATAGCCCACGCATTGGCTGTATATACAAATACCAATTTTGTTACCGGCGAAACTATATCGGGTACGGATAAACAGGGGAACATATGGCAGCAGATCGCACATCCTGAGTATACATACCATTCGCCGTTGCTCCAGCAGATGGATTACAACGAAAACACCGGAATATTTTCCAATATGATTAATGACAACCCCGGCCCCATAATGCAATGCTGCGACAAAGCCTACTGGATAGGAATATTGCCCGAAATCTGTTATTCCTATGTAACGTTTGAATGTGTCGAATCGCAGGCTAAACTGCTGCTTCCAACTGTGGTTGAAGCGGGAAAAAAGGTCATGGAACTATTTATACCAAAACTGAAGGTCGAAATCAAATCGGCCGAAAATGGCCTGGTAAAAGGACAGATCACCCATATAACAGATCTGGAATATACTTCCGAAATAAAATATTCAGGAAAGGCCACACTTTTTATAAAAGATAAGAATCACCGGAAAAAGGGAGAAGCCGAAGTAATTGTGATAAACGGTCAGTTTTCAACTCCGGGTATAAACTTCGAAAACGGAGATTTTGTATATGCCAGGATTGATTTCGGAGGTATAGGAGTTGAATCACCGGAGTTTAAATGCGGGGGAATCATTGTCCCGCAAGTACCTTTAGAAAATCAGCATAGAAGGGAGATGAGCATAGATGTTAATTGTTATGGCTGCTGGAGTAATACAGTGGATTGGAATAATGTAAAATGGGGCGGCTGTGAATGGACCGGATTAGAGATTGAAAATAAATTGATTCAACCGGGAGCTATCATAAATTATTCTGGTTATGGCTTTAATCTACCCGAAGTTACTGTGAATATGGAGGTAAATGAGAACCAAATTGTTAATCTGATGATTCATACCGGAGGGAAAAGAGATGCACCGGTTGAGTATTGGGAAATAGTGGCTGTTAATATTCCATTCTATGAGGAGTTTAATACACAGAAACAATACAGAGCCTATTCTTCAAAATCGAGATTAGGAACTCCTGGTGTGCATATTGAAAGTTTGGTGAAAAAGGTAACATGTGTGAGGGTTTTCCCTGATGGACAAAAACAAACTTTAACGAATATCGATTGGGAAGCGTTTGAAAATTATGGTTTTACAGACCTTGCCAGTCACATCAGTGTCAGGATATCGGAAAGATAATGAATAATCATGAACCAGAAGTAGCAAGCTACCCCCCCTAAAAAGTATATTATTCAAACTTTGATCTTAACTTTGGAAGGAAAGCATATATACAACCCGCAAAAATGAATTTTATCAATAACTGACGCAAGCTTTTTAATCATAATGACTACCAATCCATAACAGATGCGGCTCTCATGGGTAAATGCGATACAAAAAATGCATGGAAATTTAGGCGCTAAACAAGATTAAGACTATGAAAACGATCAAAGAATTTCGCTTCCCGCTTCTGGTACTGATTGGTTCAATGATCATTGTGCTGTTCACAAGTTACGGCAATAAAAAGGCTCATCCCGACCTGAACTCGATGATAGTAGATGCTTTTCTTAAAAAGAATAACCTCGGCGACTTTTCGATGGAATATTTTAAAAAATATACTTTTTACTTTGAGGCGGGGGTGACTTTAAAAGGGACTGCCATTATTAAAGACGGCCTTTTCAGCGATATGGATGTTACAGCCGCGGGAATTGGCTTTGGGAGCAATTTGTCATCGGAAGGACCTGCCGAAATGACACCGAAAGCATGGATAAGCACAGGAGGATACTCGGCCGATGTACCTGAAGTACCCGCTTCGCTCAGGCATTTTTACGACCCTACCCGTTCGGCCGGCGACCGGTATCTTACCGACATTACCAATGCAAAAATCATGGGATCACTGCAAAAGTATGTTTTAACCAATCCGCGAATTGACGGTGTTGACTGGGCGCTTGGCAAACCCGGTGATATTTCGGAAGGCGTTCAGGACCATAAGTACACCTGGGAACACGGGAAAATATGGATGCAGATGGCACTCAGGGAAACCAATCCGGATAAAAAGAATGAATTCATGGCCAATGCCTGGCGTTCCCTGGGCGAAACCCTGCATATGATAGCCGATAATGGCTGTCCACCCCATGTGCGCAACGATGCTCATCCTTCGCCCTTATGGGGAAATAATACATGGTTCGGTAACCCGGACCCTTACGAGGAACTTATTGATATTATCAGGCGCGACGAACCGGGAGTGTTTGTTGGTTTTGCCGATGGAAACCCCGATGGAGGGCTGAAGGACAACTTCGGTAAAATGAACAAAGCGGTTGATGTTGCCAACGCATTGGCTGTTTTTACCAACCTGAATTTTGTCACCAACGAAACTATTTCAGGTATTGATAAGTATGGCAGCCCTAAGAGGCAGGTTACGCATCCCGATTATGCCTATTCAGCGCCTTTGCTCGAAACCATGTCGTATAACGAAAATGACTATACATACAGTTCGGCATCCGGCACCAAACAATGCGTTGATCATTATTATTTTGCAAAATTGATACCCAGGTTATGCTACCCCTATGTGGATAAAGAATGTGTAAAATCGCAGGCTAAAGTGCTATTCCCTAATATTATTGAAGCAGGCAAAAAGGTGATTAGCCTTTATATCCCAAAACTCAGTGTCGAGATCAAATCCATTGATAAAGACCTGCTGAAAGGAGAAGTTAAACACAAAACTGATGACGAATACACTAAAGAAATCAAATATACAGGAGAAGTATTGCTGATAATTAAAGATAAGAATAACAGGGAGAAGAAGAAGATAAACATACAGGCAAAAGATGGAATTTTTGAGGAGGATGGGATTAAGCTTTCGAAAGATGATATAATAACAGCAAAAATTGAGTTTGGAGGGGTTTCAGTTGAATCACAGGAGTTTATGGGTGTCAATGATAATATTTTTGGTACATATAAAGGGAAATACACCATCGAGGTAAGTGAATCCACCCTGATGCAAATTCGAATGTCCGGGATAAATCCCAATTTAACTCCGGAAGTACGGGAAGCTGCGGAGTCGGGTGCCAGACAGTCAGCAAAAATTGATATGGCAGGTGTAAACTGGTTAAAAGGCGGTGGTAAAGGAGAATTATCCATAATGTTTATCATTTATGATGCCAAAAAACCTGCTGAATCATTTGCCCCGACAACCAGCCGTTATTTTGTACGCAGCGGAGGCAACACTATTTACCTGCCCTATTATCTTTCGCCTACCACCGACGCATCACTAGGTAATGTTACAGGTAGTTATAACAATTCTGGTTTTAATGTTCAGGTTGAATTAGATAAACACGTATACCAGGTTCAGGCAACTTTTTCAGGTAAAAACCTGAATGGCAGCTGGACGTGTACTTACTCCGGAAGTCAGTTGGCAAGTGGCTCGTTTACAACCACCAAAATAAATGACTACTCGAATTAGAATAAAAATTAACAAGGAAAAACAAAGAAATACCACCAAAAAATATTCCCATGAACTTTTGTATCAATTGTGGAAACCAGTTAAAGCCAGAAACAAAGTTCTGCAGCAAATGCGGGCAGCTTGTAAAAGAGGAAATAAAACAGGTTCCGGGAACACCTCCAAAGCAAACCTTGTGTTCGAAATGCGGAACCGCGCTTGTTCCCGGTGTTAAATTCTGCACTTCCTGCGGAACGCCAACGCAAACAGCGGCAGTTCAGACTCCGCTCCCGCTTCGTCCTGTGGCTGCAATTATTCCTCCGTTGCAGTCACCACTACCAGCAAGTGCACCTCCACCACAGGGGGTACAGGGACCACCGCCAGTTAATCAACCGCCTAGGGTCCAGGCGCCGCCATCCGGAAATCCACCGAAAAAGAAGAAAGGAAAAAAAATCCTGGTTTTCGCAGTAAGCGCAATAGTGCTGCTCGCGGCTTCCGCTGCGGCATTGTACTTTTTCGGCACCTTCGAACCCAAAGAAACGTATGCCGACTTGTCGGCACTGTACGAGGAGCCAAAGGTCGACCAGGCAAGAATTGACAGCGTAGCCAATACTGTTGAGAATATTTTTCTCAATGCTGATACAGTTAAACTGGCTGAGGTTCTGTCGCCCACCACCCTGGAACAGAAACGTGAATTTTTTAAAGAACTGCAACCCAATATGGCAGCGTTTGGGAATGATTTTAAAAACAGGAAATTCCTTTACGGTACTGCCCGTTTCGCTGTATATGAGTTCAGCTCGGCTGATGGTAAATTCACTGCCGAATTTTGCCTGGGCGAAGATGGAAAATGGAAATTGATGCGTTTTTAAAACAAATAGTTTATGAAAACGATAAAAGATTTTCGCTTCCCGTTTCTGGTAATTCTTGGCTCCCTGATCATTGTCCTTTTCACCAGCTATGGAAATAAAAAAGTGCACCCAGACATAAACTCAATGATTGTGGATGCCTTTCTGAAAAGAAATACTAAAAGCGACTTTTCGCAGGGTGATTTTAAAAAGTACACTTTTTTCTTCGAAGCCGGAACTACATTGCGAGGCACTACCATTGTTAAAGACGGGCTTTTCAGCGATCTGGATGTAACAGCAGCTGGCTGGGGCTTAGGGACAAATTTATCATCTGAAGGCGCGGCCGAAATGACCCCGAAAAAATGGATCAGCACCGGTGGATACGCAGCCGATGTACCTGAAGTACCTGCTTCGCTGAGGCACTTTTTCGATCCCACACGATCGGCCGGCGACCGATACCTTACCGATATTACCAATGCGAAAATTATGGGATCATTGCAGAAATACGTTCTGACCAATCCCCGGATCGATGGTGTTGAATGGGCTCTGGGCAAACCCGGTGATATTTCGGAAGGTGTCCAGGACCATAAGTATACCTGGGAACACGGGAAATTATGGATGCAGATGGCCCTGAGGGAACCCAAACAGGAAAAGAGGAACGAATATATGGCCAATGCCTGGCGCGCCCTCGGCGAAACGCTGCATATGATTGCCGATAACGGGTGCCCGCCGCATGTACGCAACGATGCTCATCCCTCGCCCCTGTGGAACAATAACTCCTTCTTCGGCAATCCCGATCCATACGAAGAACTGATGGATGTTATCCGCAGGGATAATTCGTCCGAATTTACCGGTTTAGCAAAAGGTTCGGCCAATGCTGCGCTG
Organism: Bacteroidales bacterium; assembly: GCA_963677975.1. Classification (GTDB taxonomy): domain Bacteria; phylum Bacteroidota; class Bacteroidia; order Bacteroidales; family UBA4417; genus UBA4417. Next base: position 562,908 of record OY782677.1, read on the forward strand.
GTACAGGAATTCAGAAACAGTAAAAAAGTGTATGATATCGCCAATGCCCTGGCAGTTTTTACAAATGCCAACTTCGTGACCAATGAAACTATTTCAGGCGTGGATAAGTACGGCGAGGATAAAAAACAGATTACGCACCCCGACATCGCCTATAATTCGCTCCGGCTGGAAAGTATGACCTACAACAACGATGACAATGGTTACTATTTCGCCGGCACCAAACAATGTACCGACCATTATTACTTTGCCAATCTGATACCAAAAATCTGCGATCCGTTTGTGGATATGGAATGCGTTAAATCACAAGCCCGGGTTCTTTTCCCGAATATTGTAGAGGCTGGTGCCAATGTTATTAAACTCTATATACCAAAACTCACGGTTGAGATAAAATCACTTGATAAAGGCATTCTGAAAGGAGAAATAAAACACAGGACGGATGAAGAATACCCGGCTGAAATTAAATACAACGGAGAAGTAACTCTTTTGATTAAAAATAAAAACAACAGGGAGGCTGATAAAATTAAAGTGGAGGCAAAAGATGGTAAATTTGAGGAAAAAGACATTAAACTGGCAAAAGACGAGAAAATGGTTGCACAAATCGAATTCGGCGGAGTTATAGTTGAATCGGACGAATTTATAGGAGTTAGCGATAATGTTTTCGGCCTTTACCAGGGGACTTATACTATGCAGATTAACGAATCAAATATGCTTGAAGCAGGTTATAGCCGAATTGGTCCTTCCGCTGATGCTGAAACCCGGAAAATGGCAGAAGAAATGGTACAGGCCGATGTTAAGCTTTTTAAAGAAAATTTTAATTGGCTAAAAGGCGGAGCACAGGGAGGACTGATCACTAAATTTGAAATTGGTAAAACCAAGGGTATGGAGTATTATTATGAAACCCAGGGCCTTCAGTATTATGTATACAACCTGAGCAACACTTCATACATACCGAAATTCCTTACACCACTTGTGGATAAAAGCAATGCGGGAACAACCCTGAAATGCAAAAGCAATGGCTTTACATGTACAGTCGTTACCAACGAAGAAACTTACATTATCAATGCAACATTCCAGGGAAATAACCTGGTTGGCGACTGGAAACACATTTTTAACGGGAAAGTACTTCAATCTGCAACTTTTTCGGCCCGGAAAATCTTAGATATGTAAAAATGGAATGATCTTAAAAAATTTGACAAAACCTTGAAATAGTAGGAAATATGAAAGCCTTGAAGTCCGAAGGCGGAAGCCGGAAGTTTCTGAAAAGAAAAGTTGACCCGATTAGGAAATAAATGCACAATCATACAAAAACCAACCCGATATTTATAAAACCATGTATAAGAAAACTGACTGGTAAGTTTTTATCCAAGCTTCGTATTTAGGTCTCCGGCTTCAGACTTCCAGCTCAATTTTAGTAGAACAACAACAAAACTATAACACAATATTCACCCACACAAAAACCAACACCATGAGCTTCTGTCCAAAATGTGGAAACCCGTTAAAGTCCGGCGCACGCTTCTGCAGCAGCTGCGGCGAAAATATCAGCCCGGTGCATCAAAATGTTCCGCCCCAGGTTTACGGTAATAATGTTCCGCCTCCGGCTTTCAATAGTGTCCCGCCCCCTATCGCATCGCCTCAGTATACAGGGACTCACCAGGAGTTCAATATGAAGAATTCGCAGCGTAGTATTGTTAACCTCTGGCTTATTCTGATGCTGGTATTTATATTTTGCATGTTTCTTCCATCTATCATTGGCCTCGATGGTTTTGATGGTGGATTTTTCCTGAGTTTTACAGCAGGATTTATGGTGATAGTGAGCCTCATAGTAATATTTATTTATCGGTCGAGGGCCAAACAGCTATCAAGAATATTATCAGGCGAAGGCCGCATAGCCGTTTGGCAATATTCGCAGGAAGAGTGGTCACGCTTTATTGCCATAGATTTTGAAGAAGAACGTAAAAGTAAAAAAATGCTATTTTTCGTGGTAGGCGGTATTGCAATCGTAGTTGGTATAATTATGACAATTGTTCTTGAAGACCCGATAGCTTTTCTGATTGCGGCTGGAATTATTCCGATTGTTGCCATACCCGCCTTCCTGGCACCCCGCGCAAGGCATAATAAACTAAAAAATTCCGAACCCAAGGCACTGATTTCGGAAAAAGGAGTAATTATCGGCAGAATGTTCCATTTATGGGTAAACCTCGGTGCTACTCTCGACCAGGTCGTTCTGATAACCGACGAAAATCCCCCAATCCTCGAGTTTCATTATTCTATGCCTACCCGTCATGGCAGGCAGACTGAAGTAGCCCGTTTGCCGGTGCCTGCCGGAAAAATGGCTGATGCCGAGCAAATTGGCAATTATTTAAGCAACAGATTATAAACTAAGAACTTTCAATTTTGAGCTGCTTTTCAAAAAGTTAAATTTACTGTTTTCGTGCTGGTTTTATCCTGTTAAATTTTCCCGAAAACTCAGAATTTAGGGATTAATTAATTCTAACTTTAAAATTAAAGGTTTCTGGTAAGATAATTGTAGAAAAGAATTCAATTAACAAACCCAAAATAAGTTTAAGTTCTGCTTTCCAGGTTCCAATACATTGAGTTTATTTCACTCCAGCGAATGACTTTTTCATGTGTAATAGTTCGTCGATTGTTTTTTAAATTTGCATATCACAGAAAGGAATACTTTGGTTCTGACAAATAAATGTGCTCGTTTACTGACAATTATTGTACTTCTTTTGTCCATTGTACAAACGTTCGGACAACCTTTTTCGTTCCGAAAAATCAATTCGGGGACGAAAGCTGATATACAAAGCATCCTACAGGACAAACAAGGCGTTTATTTCCTCACGGATAAAATTTATATGTTTGATACTGACAGGTGGAAAAAGCTGGATTTCCCTGTTGAAGGTAAAATTTATTCTTTTTATGCGGTATCACCACAGGATATTTGGTTTACCACCATTCCGTTTACAAGCACCTGCTTGCTTTATCATTTTCATGATGGCATTCTCCAGAACGTCTCACCACCGTTTTCCAACTATATTACTTCAATGCATTTCGTTTCAGAAAACAAAGCATTGTTTGCCGGTATTGTCGACATGGCAGTATATGAAAACGGATTATTCAGAATGCTTCCGCTCTCACCTGCGCGTAATAATATCCTAAGTATTTATGGGAAGGATTTATCTTCTTTCTGGTTCCTGACCGAAAAGGGAGAATTATTTCATTTTGAGCGGGGATTATATACGAAAGTATTTGGCAATAAAACAGTTATCAATTTTTGTTTTGCGGGTTTGCATGAAGGATTTTTGCTCTCTGGTGAAGAGTTATTCCGTATTGATGGAACAGGGGTAAAATTAGTATTGAAAAACAAGGATTTGAGCCGAATATGTAAAATGTGTTTACTGGAGAATGGAACTATCGTCATGGTGGGAGATAAAGGGTTGATCCTGAGTTATACAAACGGACATTTGTCGCGACATCCAGTTCTGTGTTCTGATAATCTGACAGATGTAGTCGCCTCCGGACCTGAAAATATATGGATTTGTGGTAAAAATGGAAGACTGATATATAGCGGTGAGAAACAGTTTCCGGTATACACTGAAGACAACCAGGGATTTTCATCGCATAAGCTTAGTTCGGTTGGTCTTAGCTCGGATGATGAGTATGGAGTTGCTATGGCCGATTATAACGGGGATGGTAAAACGGATATTTATACCGCAAGGATATATGAGCAGAATCGTCTTTATATTAATAATCTGGCATCAGCCGACATGTTTGCCGAAACGTATTCTTTTTCGGATGAAATTGTACAGCGAAATGCAAATGGGGTCATCAATCCGGAGAACAGCACCTCACGGAATGAGCTTAAATTGGGTATAAGTGTTGCCGATATCGATAACGATAATGATCAGGATATCTACCTCTGTTATTTAAATTGTTCCAACAGACTCTTGCTTAACAAGGGAAACGGTTATTTCCGGAATGTTTCAGCGCAAAAAAACCGGGCATGTGAGAACATGAAACGCTCCAATTCGTCGGCTTTTGCCGATGTAGATAATGATGGCGACCTGGATTTATTTGTCGCAAACGAAGAAGGATCGAACCGGCTCTTCGAAAACAATGGCACCGGGCATTTTACTGATATTACATCAGGTTCCGGTCTAGGTTCGGCTGGTGGAGGAATGTGCGCCTCATTTGCTGATGTGAACAACGACGGTTATCCTGATTTATGTGTCTCTTTTTGGTATCCGTCCAATAAACTCTATATAAATGAAACAGAAAACGGGAAAATACATTTTCGCGATGTTACCCGTTTTACCGACCTGGCCGGAGCTACACCGGCGAAAAGCAATGCAGTGGCCTTTGCTGATATAAACAACGACGGTTTCACCGATCTGTTCATAGCAAACCGCAATACAGGGAATAAACTTTATCTCAACAATGGAAAAGGGTTATTTACGGATAGGACCCTTGAGTATTTTGAACCCGGAAGTTTCATGAGTAATGGGGCTGTATTTGCTGACTTTGATCTTGATGGCTACCAGGATTTATATATTACCAATGTAGGGGAGAACATTCTGTATAAGAATATCGATGGTCGCCGTTTCAGTGATGTTACAGCGGCTTTCGGGGCCGAACTAAGCGGATATTGCACAGGTTGTGCCACTGGCGATATGGATAATGATGGCGATCCGGATCTTTATGTGGCAAATTACATTAACGGGAACAGCAGGCTGTTTCTGAATATTACCGAAAAGAAAAATTTTGTGAAAATCAAACTTCACGGAATTCGATCAAACAGAGATGCCATTGGAACGAAAGTTTGGTTATATAAAATTACAGGTGGTAAACATCATGGTATTCTGGCAGGCTACCGCGAATTAAATGGTGGTAGCGGTTACAGCTCGATATCTGAAAAAGAGATGATTTTTGGTGTTGAGCAGGGTGTTCCTTACTATGCATTGGTAAAGTTCCCATCAACCCCCGACACAATAAGAGTCGAGAGTATAGTTGCGGGAAAAACACTGGAAATAGTTGAATTAAAGGGCTTTGCAGCGCTATATGCTGAAAGCAGCGGCAGAATTTCACAGTTCTTCAGAAACCAGGAAAATCAGCCGGAAATCATGAAATATGTATTAATTATTCTGTTATTGATTTTCTACAACCTCCGGCAGCCTTATAGCATACGTACCATTTCTGTTTTTCGGTGGCTGTCAGCTGGTTTTATTTTTGTCGTTTTCATTTTTGTCAACCAGTTTTATCTCTACCAGTGGTTCTCGCTGTTATTTCTGATAGCCCCGCTGGTAGTTATTGGCCTCCTTGCGATTCTACATCTTTTTATCGACAGGATATTGCTGAAACGGCTCGCTTTGAAAGAAAAGATCGAGTTGCGCGAAAAACTGTCACGCGATTTACATGATGACCTGGCCTCAACACTGGGTAGCATTTCGATTTATGCTGAAACACTTAAAGGACTTATTGGGCCTTCACAGGTACGGGCTGACAGTAACAAACTTCCCGTTAAAATAGCTGCTCTTACCCATGAGGCCTTGCAGTCGATTTCAGATATTATCTGGATGACTTCCCCGCGAAACGATTCTTTACAGAGCCTGATCTCAAAATCAAGTAATTATATGCTTGAAATTCTGACAGATAACAAAATCAAATTCCATTCATCAATCGAAATCCCGGATGATCCTGTTATTTTGCAGGAAAAGATCCGGAACGATGTATTTTTAATCCTGAAAGAAGGACTACATAATACTATACGGCATGCAGGTGCCGGAAATGTTGAGTTTAGTGCCGGTGTAAAAGAAAATTTGTGCTGTATTTGCCTGAAAGATGATGGTATCGGGATGGATGGTTCAAAGCAGGTAACCAAAGGTTCACATGGTAACGGGCTGCCTAATATGCGCCGCAGAGCCCTCGAATCAGGAATTGAATTCGACATCCATTTCGTGAAAGGAGCCGGAACCGAAATAGTACTTCAATTTAAAATATGACCTGATCAGGCTACTTAATATACTTGTTTTTAACATTACTTTACATAAAAATAGCTGGATGGCCATAACTATCGGAATTGTTGAAGATCATACTGAATTCAGGCAGAGCCTGGTGTATCTTATATCTTCTTTTTCCGATTATTCGGTTGCATGGTCATTTTCTTCTGTTGAAGAAACCCTGGAAAACTTTACTGAAACAGATATTATATTACTGGATATCAATCTGCCCGGTTTAAGTGGCATCGAGGCTATTCCACTATTTAAACGCAAATTTCCGGAGCTGAAAATCATAATGCTTACCATACTCGAAGATGACTTCCATATACTCGAAGCTATAAAAAGCGGTGCCGACGGCTATATATTAAAAAAATCAAGCCCTAACAAGATACTGGATGCTATACAACAGGTTTTTGAAGGAGGGGCCGCGCTTACACCCATGGTTGCCAGGCAGGTAATGGCGTTTTTAAAACCGGAAGCGGCCAAACCGGGATTGCCATCGCATCTTACTGCACGAGAAAAGGAAATACTCACACTGATCACACAGGGAATAACCAATGAGGCAATGGCTGATAGCTTGTTTATAAGTGTGCAGACTGTGCGCAACCATATTAAAAACATATACGACAAATTACAGGTACATTCCAGGGCACAGGTGGTGGTAAAAGCGTTTAAAGAAAAGCTTATTTGATCCTGAAAATGACCTGATCGGGCTATTGCATATATATATTCTTATATTCAAATTTGTCCAATATAAAGGCTGATAATTCAAATTTTTCAAAGTCCTTTTTATTGTTAGTGGCTTCAAGTCGAAAAAGCCGCCGCCTTATCCGAAGAGCGTAAACGGTAGGAAACCCTTAAATTATTAAACCATATGAAAAAGATTAGTTTAATTTTATTATTGGCCTGTTTGTTTGCGGGCTTTAGTAGCAAAGCACAATTTGCAAAATACAGTCTGGCAGATGCAACCGAAGTGGTGAAAGATATTTATCTTCAGATTCTTGAACGGGAAGGAGAACCATTGGGTGTCGGCGGTTGGGCAAATTATCTGGTTAATGGCACCAAAACTGTACAGGATTTAGTTTATGAAATTGGTGTAAGTTATGAATATGGTGGCAAGTTTATAGATAAGGAAACACCAGCAGAAGCTATCAGATTAATGCATGTTCATTTTTTAGGGAGAGAGCCCGAAAGTATTTCGGCAAGTGATCGGTGGGTTGCCACCCTGAAAAGTGTCGGATCCCGGGAAACGATCAAAAAAATGGTTTATAGTTCAGAGTATAAACACAATTTTGGTACAAGCTCGGTACCTTATCATCGTTAAAAACAACTGACAAACTCATGTCAGAACAATTCTCTCAGTTTTCTTTTTGTTGATTTGGAATAAAAAGTTGGAATTACAGGGCAGAACATACAAAGCCTGTTTTTCACGAAAAAGTTCAAATACTAAACAGATAAAACCGGTACACCATCAAAAATATTCCGTAGCGGAAGCCGAAAAGCTTATGAGTAGGTAAACAACAACAACATTTGTATGAAAACAACATCAAAAATTAGCGTTTTATTTATACTGGTTTTTAGCTTGATGCAATATGGCAAAGTAGCTGTTTGTCAGGATTATGAAGGGACTTTTTGCAAAGCCGAGGTGATCGAGGTTGGCCCCGGAGGGCAATACAACATGCTGGAAAACTTATGTATATGCTTAAGCAAATACGATGGCGAACAGATATTTGTCGGCTGGAAGAATAATATTTCAAAACTTCCTGAACCATACGAAAATAAATTCAAACAGGTTTCTCCTGGTGTTTTTGAATTACCTGCTGTATATGGAGGACCTGCTGTTTCGTATTTTATTGGCGATAGAGTCAGGGTGATAAGTTCTAATAAAGTAGTCTTTACCCGTTATGACGGGAAAGGAATTACTACATATAAAATAATATATACCCGATAGCAAAAAGCCCTTAGTAAGGAAACCCGGTTATAAATTCATTTATTGCCACATATGTATTAATTTCCAACGATATTTAAATATCAGGTAAATGCTATCCTGTATTTTTTATCAGCCATTTATATAAAACTAGTATTCTTTTTAGCTATAAAAATAACAGCCTGCCTGATTTATCCGGCAGGCTGTTTGAATATACCCGGAAATTTCCTCCGGCGTTTACGAATTTTTTAACTGCATTACCCTGTGATGTATACTCGAAAGGTAATTTATCATGGTAATATACCTGTTTGCAGCAGGGGCTATAAGCACTTTACCGGTTCCCGTAAATGTATTTATTATGCCTTCGCCCGAAATCATCGATCCGAATATTCCCTTGTTAGCCTTTGCTACCGTAAGTTGAACACTTGCCTGCCTGGCTACTGCGAACGAACCATCCACTACAAGTTTCCCGTTGTTCAGTTCAATGGTTTCGAGAGGGCCGTTCGATAGGATTACAACTTTACCGCTGCCCGAAACTTTGGTTTGAAAAAACCCTTCACCCGAAAACATTCCCGAAATCGACTTGTTGGTGAACGAACCGATCTCGATGTTCATTTCCGAAGCATAGTAAGCTCCTTTATCCAGGATCCATTCTTCGTTTTTCAGGTCCATAATGGTAAAATTACCGAACGAAGGTTCAAACCACACCGTTCCGCTTCCCCTTATCACGGGCTTGACAACACTTTCGCGTGTTACCATCGATTTCAGGAAGCCGCCTGCTGATGGAAGATTGGCTTCCAACTCAAGGTTTCCCTGCATATAATACATACCTCCCGATTCGTAACGAACCGCACTGTTCTGAAACTCCGCTTTAAGGAATTTCAGTGTTTCCTTTTCGACAACATCGAATTTGATAGCTCCGTACTGTGCCTGTTGTTGTTGGGGAGGTGCCTGGTAAGCCGGTTGTGGTGGCGGAGGAGGAGGTGGTGGTGTATAAGCCGGTGCCGTTGCGGGTTGTGGCGATACAGCTATTGGTATTTGTCGGGTACCGCATTCAGGACAAAAAGCCGCTCCGTCGAGAAGCTTGCTTCCACAGTTACTGCAAAATGCCATAGTATTAAGATTTTTTTTGTTTTAATCGACAGCTTGTTTAATTATCAATCCCGGTTTCAGATATCCCTAACCCCTAATCTGCCTCATAGCCTTCAACTGTAATAAACCCGACACCCATAAATGTCTTCGACCATGTTGCAAAATCGGAATCCCAGATAAAATAAGTTCCTTTCTCGAGCATTTTTCGGGGCTCTGCAACCCATTTTGCGTTAGGTGCACCATTTGCTCCTGTTTTACCCGATGCCTTGTAAGTGCCAAGCAGGTTTCCGCTACGGTCTTTAATAAGAATTGCTCCGCCACCGGAAGTTCCCATTCCATCGTTGTAATGATCGGTTGTAATACGAACTATCATTGTCGGTTTAAGGAGAACCAGTTTTGCCGGGCCCTTGGGATTTTGACGTTTCGGGTCCTCTTTACGGCCTTCACTCAAAATAACTTTAACAGCGTTATCACTTACGGCCGCACCCGGGGTTACTTTGACGCCCACGTCGATTTTATCCGGGGTCGTTGTTGTGGTATTGGTTGGCTGTGACTGGTTATTTTGCTGTTTGTTTTTATATTTCGCAAGCTCCTGGTCTACCCTGCTTAAGGGTTTCTTGGCGATCAATGGTTCTTCTGATTCAGTTGCATCAGTATTTATTTCATCGGAAGCAATCTGAGAAGTATCAAAAATAGCAGTTTCAGGAACAACTGAATTCACGAGGGTATCATCTTCATCTTCGGCTTTGTTTGCAAAAAACCGGTTATATCCGAACCATCCAGCGGCACCCAGGGCGCCAACAACAATAAGCATTACTAAAATCCACAGCCAGGGTTTTTTGCTTTTCGGAGGCAGAACCTGATTTAACGGAGGTTGTGTAAAGGTATGTGATGTAGTACGCGTAGGCGGTGGCTGTTGAGGTGGAATTACAGGTTTGGCCTGATAGGCTGGCGGTTGCTGTGGATATTCGGCTGCAGGGGGAGCAATTGCTACCGGTTCTAAACTCCCTGATACGGTATCAAAACCGCATTCATCGCAAAACCGGTCAGCAGGATCATAAGCAGATCCGCAACGGGGACAATACTGTTTATATACAGATGGGGAAATTGGTTTTTCGCTCTCAGTAATAGTAATCGGTTTTTCTTTGGCAACAGAAGGCAGGGTTTCGGGTTTGGTCGGATGTGCGGGAATTGGGGCCGCAGCCGTATCAAAACCACACTCCTCGCAAAAACGGGCGGCTGCGTCAAAAGCGGCTCCGCATTGAGGGCATATTTTTTTGTAAACAGTCGGAGTAACCGGTTCTTCGACCAAAACCTCCGGAGTAGCAACTTCTTTATCAATAACAGGCGTAGTTGCCGGTTCCCCCAGTCGTGTTGCAACCGTATCGGTGGCAGTATCGAAACCACACTCCTCGCAAAAACGGGCGGATTCGTCAAATGCGGCTCCACATTGCGGGCAGAATTGCTTGTTGAATGTAAGCAATACAGGTTCTTCGGCTGCCAGTTGCGGCGCGAATAGTTCATCCACAACAACGGGCTGAAAAACGGGTTCAACAACCGGCTGAGGCGGGGCTATAGTAGCAGTATCATATCCGCATTCCTGGCAGAAACGTTCGTCAGCCGAAAGCGCACTTCCGCATTGCGGACAAGCAAGCCTGACAGGAACATCTTTAGCGGGAGTAACAACTGTTTCTGAAACAGATTGTAGTTGCAGTTCAATGGGTTCAACCGTCGCCCGGTCGAAACCACATTCAAGGCAGAAGCGGGCATCCGGCTCAAAAGTCGATCCGCATTGCGGGCAGAATTTCATAATAAACTTTATTAAAAATCAATGTGATGAAAAGCCTTCCTGCCGGTGTCGCCATTAGAGCGATATCCTGCAAAAAGGCTTTTCGGAACTCGTATTATTTTTAGTAATTAAATCCACTCATACTTCCAAAAAACAGAAGGCCGAAAATTGCACCCAAAATTGCAGCAATAACCACGTATATGAGAATCATAGCCACTATGCTCAAAGCAACGTATCCAACAACTTTATCTTTGGGTGTACCTTTAAGAACCGGCATACCTACCGCCAGAAGGTAAATGGCATAAAGTCCTGCAAGGAAAGAAAACCATTTTAATACAGGTACAATTAGTAAAATACCGGCAACCCAGGTTGCTGTTGATGAATAAACAGAAAGCTGTAACGATTTACCCATATTTTTCTGGGAATCAAAAGATGGGGCAAGAAGGTCAATTACAAATGCCAGCAGATAAACGCCGATAATAGCTGAAAATAGCTGCACAAGGGCCTGCATAATACCACCCGACACACTTCGGTATGTATAACCCATAACAGAGGTTCCAATCACTCCTGTTGCAATAAATGAAGCGACAGCTGGAATTAAGGAAAGTATTAGTGCATAGCCGAAGATCAGTTTAAATGTATTTGGTTGTTCAGCATTTATCACAGGCCATTCCTCTTTGGGTTTTGTAAGGATATTAATAACCCGTTGAACGAGATTGGTATTTCCCGAAATGGCATCGGTAAAAGCACTCTTGGCTTCCCTGGCATGATCATACACAGGTTCCTGTTGCTGGTAAGGTGGAGGGGGAGTTGGTTGGGCGGGAGGTGGAGCTGCAGCCATTTGTGTTCCACAGGCTGCACAGAATTTAGCTTCCGGTTTCAGCTCTGCTCCGCAAGTCGGACAGAATTTCATAAGCGTTTTGTTTTGGGTTAATGAATATTAGTAATTATTACAAGTAATTCAATCAAAAGCAAATGAACATATAGTGTAGCAAATATATAATTTTATTCAGCCTAATGCAATAAATTAATCAAACTTAGGAAGGGTCCGGCTTCGGGCGATGTCTTCATAAGCCAAGCAAATTCCGCATAATCCACCAGCCGATAACAATTACCAGTACGATTATAATTGCATTAAATCCAAATAAAATCTTTCTGGCTTTAGGCCATCGTGCCTTAAAGCCGGCATAATCAAACAGGAATGCAAGCAAAATATACGGTAACGAAATTACCAGTAAGGCATTTTCTCTTAATGCACCTGTGTAATTGAAATGCAATAACTGATGAACAGCCCTTTGAGAGCCGCATCCGGGACATTTATAACCGGTTAACCCGTAAAACGGGCATTTCGGAAACCATTTCTGCCCTGTAGGATCAAACAGGTAATAGAGAACAATCAGCAGGGCAAGAATCAATAAAATCAACAGGATCCTGTTGCTCCTAGAAATTATTACCATTCTTAAGGAAAGCAAACTCCCCGATACCGATTACAAAAACAAGGATAAGATAAATGATCGCACCTGCCAGGCCTAACCAGAAAGCAATTTTAGTCCATTTACCGGCTTCCTGCGATGCCTGCACGGCTCCGTTTACATCGCCAGCATAGAATCGGGATTCAACTCTCGAAGCAAACACAATACCTGCAATACCAAAAGGAAGACAGCAAAAAATGGTAACCAGTATAGATTCCAGCAGCCAAGTTTTAGGAACAGCTTGTCCCTGAACTGGTGATTGTGCATAAACCTGCCTTACAGGCGGAGGTCCCTGTACGGGGGGAGCACCGAATAAATAAGCTAATTCCGGGATTTCATAAGCAGGCTTCCATGCCGGAAGTCCGGTATACCAGATTTGCGTATTCCGGTTGATCGGCTGCTGCTTCAACTGTTCAAGAGTGAACGGGCCGTAATTGGTAACCCCGTCATTGTAATGGTATTCCATAGCTTTAATAGTTTAGGTGAACAATATATTATACGAATAGTGAATTCAAATATATTGAATAAATTACCATGTAACGAAAAACAATTTTAAACAGGAAAAATCCATGGACGGAATTTACCTGCAAAGTACTTTAGAGAGGGTTTCATTTTTTGAACGAAACCCTCGCCATCATTACATTTTAGATATTTCTGACAAGGTCAAAATCCATCTGTTTTTTCTGTAAATCGATCTTCTTTACTTTTATGCGGATTTTATCGCCCAGGCGGTAAATTTTGCCCCAGCGCTGCCCGATAATCCGGTAGTTTTCCTCGTCGAGGTAATAAAAATCATCGTTCATCAGCCGAAGCGAGACCATGCCTTCGCATTTACTTTCGACCAGTTCGACAAAAATACCCCATTTGCTTACTCCCGAAATCAAACCATCAAACTCCTCCCCTATCCGGTCCATAAGGTATTCGGCCTGTTTGTATTTTACACTGGCACGTTCGGCTTCCATTGCCTTGCGCTCCATATCGGATGAATGTTTGCATTTTTCCTCGTATTCTTCCTGCGAAGCGCTGGCCTTTTCATCGAGGTACCATTGCAAAAGGCGATGAACCATAAGATCGGGATAACGGCGTATGGGTGAGGTAAAATGGGTGTAATATTTAAACGAAAGCCCATAGTGGCCAATGTTCTGAGTGGTATATTCGGCACGGGCCATGGTCCGTATGGCAATGGTTTCAATCATATTTTCCTCACCCTTTCCAAGTATCTGGTCGAACAGCGAATTAAACGAAGCCGTAATGCTTTTTCGGCTGGTAGTCTGGAACCCGTAACCCAGTTTTTGCAGAAACTGCGAAAAACGAACCAGTTTCTCGGGGTTTGGCTCATCATGTACACGGTAAACAAAGGTTTTGGCTTCGCCTTCCTTGTTTTTGCGCGTGGCTATTTTCTCGGCTACGCGGCGGTTGGCAAGCAGCATAAAGTCTTCGATCAGGAAATTGGCTTCTTTTTGCTCCTTTATCATTACACCAATGGGTTTGCCCTTTTCGTCGAGTTTGAATTTTACTTCCTGCGATTTAAATGCGATTGATCCTTTCCTGAAACGGTCTTCACGCAGTTTTGATGAAAGATTATGCAGGGTCATCAGTTCTGCTTTATAATCACCTTCGGTACCTTCGATTATTACCTGTACCTCTTCATAAGCATAACGCCGGTCGGATTTTATAACTGTACGTCCAAACCATTCCCCGAGTATTTCAGCTTTTTCATTGAGTTTGAAAACTGCCGAGAAACAAAGTTTTTCCTCATCCGGCCTGAGTGAGCATACCAGGTTCGAAAGCTGTTCGGGAAGCATGGGGATCGTTCGGTCGACCAGGTAAATGGAAGTCCCGCGGTCGTAAGCCTCGGCATCAATAGCCGATCCCGGCCTGACATAATGCGATACATCGGCAATATGCACACCTACTTCCCAGTTACCGTCGGGCAGCTTCAATAAAGAAAGTGCATCGTCAAAATCCTTTGCATCAACAGGGTCGATTGTACAGGTCCATATGTTTCGGAAATCGCGTCGTTTGGCTATTTCTTCAGCCGGCACTTCGTTTTTAATATGTTTGGCTTCGGCTTCGGCAGCTTTAGGGAATTCAAGAGGGAAATCGAATTCAGCCAGGATGGCATTCATTTCCACATTGTTGTCGCCGGGTTGGCCGAGTACATGAATAATTTCTCCGATTGGATTGGTTGCCTTTTCGGGCCAGTCGGTAATCAATGCCACGGCTTTCTGACCGTGTTTAGCCCCTTTCAGGGCGGTAAGCGGGATATAAATATCAACATTTATAAGCTGGCTGTCGGGAACCAGGAATGCAAAACGCTTCGAAACATGCACAATGCCGACAAATTGCTTTTTGGCACGTTCAACAATCTCGACAATTACACCTTCGGGTTTATGGTTTTTACGCCTCGGGAAAAGGTGAACTTTCACCTTATCACCATTCAGGGCATGATTGGTATTGTTTGATTCGATAAATATATCCTCGGGCAGGTCGGGGCTCATGATATAGGCTTTGCCTGTGGCCTTCATATCAACTGTCCCCGTAATGGTATTGGCTTTCTGTACAGCGGTTTTCAGCGTAGGATTAAGTTTGTATTTTCCACGGTTCATTTCAACCAGTGAACCCTGTTGGCAAAGCTGTTCCAATACCGAACGGATCTGGTCTTTTTCCCGTTTATCAGTAATACCCAGTTGTGCGGCGGTTTGCCTGAAATTGTATGAGTTGTCGGCATGTTCCGAAAACAGGTTAAATACTTCGTTTGTAAATGCATTGCGGGCTATATTGGCCTGCGGGGTTTGTTTCTTTTTTGACATTGTAATTTCTGTTAAATCGTTTCCGGGCACTTCACCCGGATAATTTTATTACCTATATAACAACTGTGTGGTACCAGAGTTGCACTGCTCATGGAAATTTACCTGGGTTGCAGATTGGCTGGGTTCAGATTCAATTTTTTGCTAAGTTAAGTTTTTTATCACCCTCATTCTTGCCCTGGATGACATAATACCCATGTGCGTGGAAATTCCTCAGGCAGGATTATTGTAGTTTGAATGAGAGTAAATCAGGGACAAAAGCTCAGTTTTTAATTTGTAAAGTCATTGCCCGGGCCGGTTCAGGAAAAACCAGGTCAGGCAAAAGGCTATGAAAGCAGGTGGGATTTATATATGTTTGATCAGTCCTTTTACTGTAGCCAGTTGTATAATCGCATCAACAATCTCCTTTTCACTGAATCGGCTTCGGTTCACCTCAATATCATAAGCATTAAGATCGGCTTTCTTTCCAAACAATTTTGTAACCAGCAATTCCCTTTCTGCATCCTGTTTGTGTATGTAATCTTTTGCAAAGGTTTTACTGAAATCAAGACGTTTGATGATTTCGGTTATACGCCATTCTTCGGGTGCTTCAAGGCGGATATGGAGTGAGTTTTTTATCCCGCTGCAAATTGCAGCCCCTCCCCTGCCGACAATAATTACGTTTCCATTGTTGCCGAACTGCCATATTACATCATGCACGGTTTTTATAATTTTCTGATCACTTTTATGCGCATGTGTCGACAGGGCATCAACAATCTGATCCATTATTCCACGGTCCTTGTCGCCAATAACATGTTGGAGGGCCCGAGGATCAAGGTGAAGTTGTTCTGCTGATTTCTGAAGGATTTCGCGGCTTATAACGCTCCAGTTGGCACCAGGTTTTGCCTGGTTCTTCATTTTGTTGAGTTCCGTGCACACTCCCCAGGCAATACTGCTTGCCCCGCAGCCTGATTGCCGCGATATGGTGATCACAGGACCGGGTTCTGTATTCTGCAGGGTCGGAATAAAATCTCCGCTAATGCGGCGGTTCATATAGTCAAATAACCTGTTTTCCATGGTATTGTCCGTTTAATCAATATGGGTTTAAAGCATTTACAGTTTAAATATCCCATATCCGACTTCCCACATCCGACATTTCTCATTCTTCATTAATCCTCTCCCTGATCGCCTCCGTTTCAACTTCGTATCCCGGTTTCGCCAGCAAGGCAAACATATTGTTTTTATAGGCCTCAACACCCGGCTGGTTAAATGGGTTTATTCCTGTAAGGTAACCGCTCAGGGCGCAGGCGAATTCGAAGAAATAAATCAGTTCTCCGAGTGAATACTCATCAATAGCCGGTATAAGGATTTCCAGGTTTGGAACTTCGCCGTCGGTATGGGCAAGGGTGGTTCCCAGGGCAGCCATGGCATTTACTTCGTGAAGCGATTTGCCGGCCAGGTAGTTCATCCCGTCGAGATCGGCCTCATCGAAAGGAATTGTGAGCAGGTGCCCGGGCTTTTCAACAAGGATAGCGGTTTCGAAAAGAATCCGCTGCCCCTGCTGTATATATTGCCCCATCGAATGCAGGTCGCTTGTAAAATCAACTGCTGACGGGAACAAGCCTTCGTTTTCCTTGCCTTCGCTTTCACCGAAAAGCTGTTTCCACCACTCGGCAAAATAATGCAGTGCAGGTTCATAATTTACCAGTATTTCAACCTGGTGGCCTAAGCGGTATAACGACGACCTGATAGCAGCGTAGCAGGCTGCCGGGTTATCCTGTAACGACGAAGTCTCAACACATGCTTTCCGCATTTCAGCGGCGCCCCGGAGCAGATCCTTAATATCGTAGCCGGCAATGGCTATCGGTACTAATCCGACGGGTGAAAGCACAGAGTACCTGCCACCTGTATCATCGGGAATCACATACGATTTATAGCCATACTTTTCAGAAAGCGACCGCAATGCACCTTTTGAACCGTCGGTAACTGTAATAATGCGGTTTGCGGCTTCCTCTTTGCTGTACTTCATTTCAATGTGCTTTTTCAGCAAACGGAAAGCTACAGCCGGTTCGGTTGTGGTGCCGGATTTGGAGATTACTACAATAGCATACTCTTTATTATCAAGGAATTGGAGAAGCTCAGCATGATAATCCTGGCTCAGATTGTGGCCGGCATATACAATAAGCGGGTTTGCATTTCTGCTCACAGACTTTACAAACGGAGGAGAAAGCGCTTCGATAACGGCCCTCGCCCCTAAATAGGAACCGCCAATACCTATTAATACTATTACTTCAGCTTTTTCACGAAATAAGCGGGAATCTGTCTCTATGCGGTTTAGCAGGGAGTCGTCAATATGAGCCGGCAAATCTATCCAGCCCAGGAATTCGTTTCCTTTTCCAGCTTTTTCTACAAGCAGGCTATGGCTGACATCAATTTCATTCTGCATCATAAAAATCTCTTCTTCCGAAAGGAAACCCAAAAGATGGTCGTATCGGAACCGGAGACTTGTCATGGGTAAAAATGTTTATTTACAAGCGCAGTGAAATGTTTCAGGAATATAAAATTACGAAAAAAAAGGTGGATGTCATGCTAAAACAGCAAAAAAATATTTTAGGCAGGCCTGTAGTTTCCTGTTAATTTCCGACACGGCCGGATAAAAATAAAAAATGCGACCCTTAGAGCCGCATTTTTCCAAACAAACAACAAAACCAGTTATGAAAAATTCTCTGCAATGAAGAGAGACCTGATATAATAACTTTTTGTTCAATTAACCGATACAAAGATACCATCAGATCAGGCAGTAAAATGTTAACGAAAACAAAAGAACGTTAAAATATGTTAAGGAATTAAATAAATTGTATGTTAGGCTTTTAAAGAAATATTTGCTGAGAATCAGGACAGATAAATTGGTCTTTTTTACTTTAAACAATCAGGACCCGGAAGTGATTGAATCAAACAAAAAATGCGACCCTAAAGCCGCATTTTTTCCAAACAAACAACAAAAACAGTTATAAATTCATCCTGTAACCAGCAGGAATAATTCTTTTGTATAACCAATTGTTCAATTAACCGATACAAAAGTACTTTGCTATGCCCTATCACTCTGTTAATGAAAACTAAAGAACGTTAAATTATGTTAAGCATATAGCTAACCGATTGTAAGGCACTATAAATTTGCAGCGAATCGGGAATTACACTGAAATAGAGAAATTTACCCTGATCGGGTGTTTTTCTGAATATTGTTCCTTACTTAAGGTGTTGGAGCATGAACATGAGGCGTACCATCAAAACAATTTAAACGGACAGGGTGAAAAAGCAATTACTGGTTTTATTGATCGTGATCATGTCAGTCGCAATGACTGTGTTTATTGGCATACAGGTTTACTGGATAAGGAATTCGATGCAACTCCGTGAAGCCAATTTCAGGAGGAGTATCGACGAAGCCGTAAACAAAGCACTTTTAAATCTCGAAACCATCGAATTTTCGCGCCGCACAACGAAGAGTTCTCTTCAGGTTCTGGCAGGCGATACTAATTCCCTGCTTCTCAGTCTCCAGATTCCTGGAAAAGGCCAGAACACCGATACCCAGGGCATCGGAATGGCCCGAAGGCCCGGATCCGAAACCGGAATCATTGCGATGCCCGGAAAAGATCCGTCCGTATTAAACGATTCCGATAAAAACAACAGCGGGCAGGTTCCCAAAAGCATTTCCGATAAATTCTCAGAAGGTGCTGCCATCAGGAAGCAAATGATGCTTAATTATGTGATGAACCAGGCACTGGGCGAGGAAAAGAATAAAGAAATTGAAACAAAGATTTCGGTGGGGCTCATCGATACTTTGCTGAAACAGGAATTATGGAGCAAAGGGATAACAATCGATTACGAGTTTGGTGTCTACAGCCCCGACAGGAATAAAATTGTGCTCGAAAAAACAGGGAAATATCACGATGAACTGCTTTTCAAAGGGTTTTCATTTCCCTTATTTTCGGGAAGCACCATCTCGACCCGCGATTTCCTGCTTGTATATTTCCCTGATCAGTCGCGTTATAACCTCAGGAGCCTCTGGATTATGATGATGGTTTCGTTGATGATTGTGCTTGCAATTATTGCAGCATTCAGTTTTTCGGTATTTACAATTATCAGGCAAAGAAAACTTTCGGAGTTGAAAAACGATTTCATCAACAACATGACACACGAGTTCAAGACTCCGATCTCGACTATATCGCTTGCATGCCAGGCTTTATCGGATAAGGATATCCCACGCAGCAAAGAAATGTACGCCGATTATATACAGATTATCGGTGACGAAAACTACCGCCTGGGCGAAATGGCAGAGAAAATCCTGCAGACAGCCATACTCGAAAAAGGAAACCTTCATCTGAGGGCAGAAGCCATCGATATGCATTCCCTTATATCGGATGCCATTCATCGTATTGCAATTCAAATCGAAATACGCGACGGAGTTATTACCCAGTCGTTCAAAGCGCAGCACTCATTAATAAAGGCCGATAAGGTCCATCTTTCGAATGTGATATATAACCTGCTTGACAATGCAAACAAGTATTCGCCCCGCAAACCGCAGATAATGGTTTCAACCGCCGATGCCGAAAACGGAATATATATCAGCGTTCAGGATAAAGGTATGGGAATAAGCAAGGCTAACCTGAAAAGGATTTTCGAAAAGTTATACCGCGTGCCAACAGGCGATGTGCATAATGTAAAAGGCTTCGGGCTTGGACTGAGTTATGTTAAATTTATAGTCGAAAAACACGGTGGTTCAATTACAGTTGACAGCGAACCGGGAAAAGGTAGTACATTTACTATGTTTCTACCCTTTCTCATACCACAACAAAAAAACAGCAAACAAAAGAAATAGTCAGCATCAGATAACTATTTAAAACGAACATTAACAGGTAATTAAACGATAATTTTCTCCCAAAATGGAAAACGAAAAAACAAAGATTCTTCTTGCCGAAGATGACCGTAACCTTGGCACCATACTGCGCACATACCTCGAAGCCAAGGGTTTTGCTCCCAGGCTTTGTATTAACGGTGTCGAAGCACTCGATGCCTTTAACAAGGAACCCTTCGATTTTTGCGTTGTTGATGTAATGATGCCTCTGAAAGATGGTTTCACGTTAGCTAAGGATATACGCAAAGTCGACAACCAGATCCCGATTCTTTTCCTTACGGCAAAATCGCTCGAAGAAGACAAACTGAAAGGTTTCCAGGCAGGTGGTGACGATTACCTGACCAAGCCTTTCAGCATGGAAGAACTGCTTGCCAGGATTGAGGCCATTCTGAGGCGTTCGGCTAAAACCACGGACGGCAAATCCGACAAAGGCACATTCGCAGTGGGTAAATTTGTTTTCGATTACAACCATCAGAATCTCCAGATCGGAGGTATTGATCAGAAACTTACCAGTAAGGAAGCCGAACTTTTAAAAATATTATGCGAGCATGTTAATCAGGTTGTCGACCGCAGTTTTGCACTGAACCGAATCTGGCAGAACGACAGCTATTTCAATGCCCGCAGCATGGATGTGTATATTGCCAAAATCCGTAAATACCTCAAAGAAGACCCTTCGGTTGAGTTAATCAATGTGCATGGCATCGGATTCAAACTGGTTACACAAGAGTAATAAATAATAAATGCCGGTTAACAATTTTAAAGTTCGTTAATTGACATTTATTGTTGTAAAAACCCTTTACCCTTTCTTCCGCTCAATCACCTTCAACGCTTCTTTCCGGCTCAGGTTACTGAGTTGGTGTGTATTTACAAAATCAATGACCGCTTCGGGGAACGCTTTCGAATACTGCCGGAGCGACCAGCCGATGGCTTTTCGGATAAAAAAATCGGGGTGTGCAGCCAGCCTTTCGCACAGGTTAAACAGCAATGCCCGGTCGGCTGAATTGTTGAACCTTAGCTGGTGGATGAGGCAGGAACGCTGCAGCCACAAATTTCCCGACGCCATCCAGCTTTCGATATATTGCATTTTAACCTCGGGAAATTTCTGAAACAGCATCCCTGCAATGTTAGGAGCAATATAGTCGACCGAATCCCACCACGATTTATTGGTGATCATCCATTCGGCAAGAGCGATCAGTTCCGGATCGGCTTTTTTTACAAACCTCCCGGTAATCTCCATAGCCGTATATTGCCATTCGCGCTTGGGTTGTTCCCATGCGTAATGGACCATTTCGGTTAACTGTCCGTAAGGCGGATAGCCGGCTTTGGCGGTGAAATCTTTAACTATCTGCCTGCGGACAGGCGAAGGAATGCCATAATAGTCCGACCTGTTGCGCATATATGCCCTGGCCCCGGCAGCAATCACAGGATCTGATTGCTTTTCGAATTCATCAGTCAGGCTTGCAAAATAATCTTGTATCATCGGAGGAAATGAATTTTATTATTCAAAAATCACTTTACGGTTTTCGAGCAAACTGCCCTTCGTATCGGTAAGTTTGAAGAAAAATAGGGATGCCGGTTCTTCGTTTTTGCTCCAGGAAAAATAATTCTTCCCGACCTGGAACCGTTTTTTACAAACAAGCTTCCCAAGGCTGTCGTATATGCTGAGCTGGGTTTTCTGGTTTGTTTCAAACTCAACACTAACCTGTTCTTTGGCGGGATTAGGATATATTCTCATAATGCTTCCCTGCACTGAATTATTCTTTTTGTTTCCAAGGAAAAGATGATCCCATACGGCAAGTGTGTATTCGCCTTTCCGGAGTGTGTCCACAGTGATGGTTCCGGTCATCCATGGCCCGGATCGGGTAAAACCTGTTGCTTTCCATGGGAGTGTGGCATCGGGTCGGTAAAGCATAACCAGCGAATCCTTCGAATGGAGTATAAGCGTATTATCAAGGCCGTTTGCACGGCTGTAAACAAACTTGCCCCTGGCCCGGAACCCGGATGGGAAAATCCCCTCTACTGTCCAGCTGCGCGTATCGGATAGCCTCAGACCTGGTTTGGGTATTGTCAGGCTGTCGGGGGCAACCCAGTTATGCGTTACGCGCAAAAATGCCGAATCGTGAACATGGTCAATAAGTGCTGTAAAGTATGTTTGCTGGTATTCCGTTTCACCGGTGGTTTTTAATGTTTTTGCAACATCGGTTGTGGCATCCGAAATTTTTTCGTCCAGATCGGCCATAACTTCTGCCGGCCTGAAGGGCAAATGGAATGTTTTATAGCCGGTAGTCCCTGAAAACACTATAGTATCGGTAATCATTTGCCAATTGTCATCCATAAAGGTAATTTCGAGATGATTCGAGTTGGCATATTGAGTGGTTCCTTTCAGTTTCTGGCGAACAAAAACATTTACATTATACCCATTGCCGCCTGGAACTGTAACAACCGAATCGATTGAGAAATGAGGAAAGCCGGGGGCAAAGACCCAGGCATCGAAAAACGGCCCGAGATTTATACCGCTGTATGTCGAAAGGAAATCCCTTAAATCGTAACTCGAAGCAAAATTGTAAGCTTTCTGCTGCAGATAGGCTTTTACCCCGCCGAAAAACAGGCTGTCTCCCATATATCCCCTGAGAGTATGAGTTACCTGTCCGCCCTTTTCATACACAGTTTTACCATATGTAATGGATTGGGGTATTCCCGATACGGGGTAATATCCCCCGTCGGCGATATATGTCGACAGCAAAACGTCTTTCAGTTTTGAGCGCATATTATCCTTATAGGCTTGTTTGCCGTAAATACCTTCGCGATAAAGCGATTCGCACCAAACTGCCCAGCCTTCGTTGAGCCACATATCTTCTGCTGAGCTGCAGGTAACCATATCGCCGAACCACATATGCGACAATTCGTGGGCGTACCACCATTCGCCGCTGGTATTGCCTGTCCAGCCCGAGAAAGGATAACTGATATTCCCCGCATGTTCCATGGCACCCAACCCTCCAGGTGTTCCGCTATACCCGACCCGTTCGAAAGGGTATGCTCCGAAATGATTCTCGAAAACCCCCAGTATGTTTTTCAGGTTTGAAAAAGTACCGGGAATTTTCGATACATCAGCTGGCCGGCAAAAATAAAGGATCGGGACCTGCGACTGTATTCCGTTGTACGAATCAGTTACCAGATCGTAAATACCCGTAGTTGCCGAAATAAGATAAGTCGGAAGAGTGTGAATGGTTTTCCAGTGCCAGGTGGAGGTATTGTTACCGTGATCGGTTATTTCGATCAATGTTCCGCCACTGGCTGCTTTTTTATCGTTTGGTACGGTAAGATATACATCAGACAAAGCCCTGTCGCGGAAGTCGTCAATACATGGAAACCAGGCCTTGCCAAGGTTATGAGGAATGGCATCGAACCCAACACCCAGGTTCAGCGCATAATCGCCCGAAAAATGAAACCCGCCCCAGCCGCTTGGATCAACAAAGGTTTGCCCGTGATAATAAACCTTTACAACGGCAGTATCGGCAATATTGAGCATAAGCGGCAAAAGGGAAATCGTGACATTATTCCCGGTATGGCTGAATGCACTGGTTTTTGTTCCGTTTATAAAAACAGAATCGGTTGTTAGTTTAACCAGTTCAAGTTTAATGGATGAAAGCGAATTGATTTTCGATACCAGAATAGCTTCACTGTAACCTTTAATTGTTTTATTCGTCAGATTGATATCTGTTAAGTGAATGCTGTAGTGAACCGCCTCAAGAGTGTCGCTGTAAACAGCCGCAGGCTGGTTTTCGTACTTCGAAAACCGGGCAAAAGCGGTTGGTTTGGCAATTAAGTATAAAAAGAATGTTAAAAAAGCAAATAAATATGGTTTTATCATTTGTTTGTAGACTAGTTACAATAACTTTGTAAAATTAATCCAATAATACTTACACCTTTAACGTTTAGGATTTTTAACCGGATTTCCATGAGAAAATTATTTTTATCGATTGCCTGCCTTGTGCTGATTTCCGGCATAAGAGCACAGGAAGTGTGGACACTCGAGAAATGTGTCGAGTATGCACTTACCAATAACATACAGGTTAAACAGCAACTGCTTATGGTAAAAAATGAGCAGGCATTGCTGCAACAGGATAAACTCAGCATGCTTCCCTCTTTGAACGGCGGAGCAAGCCATGGTTACAACTTTGGCCAAACAGTGGACCGCTATACAAACGAATTTGCTACCGACAGGGTTCAGACAGATAATTTTTACCTGGGATCAACAGTAACTCTTTTCGAAGGGTTCCAGAAAGTAAATCAGGTAAAACAGCGTAAAATGGACCTGCAGGCCACCCAATTCGACACCGATAAGTTTATGGACGATATCTCGCTAGGTATAGCTACAGGGTATCTGCAGATTCTTTTCTACAGCGAACTGCTCAAAACTGCTCAAAACCAGTTGAAAGCCACGGAGCAGCAATCGGACAGGTTAAAAAAACTTGTTGATGCAGGAGCCATTGCCCAGGGTGACTATTTCACGCTCGAAGCTCAGAAAGCTGCTGAGAATTCACAGGTTGTGAGCGCTCAGAATAACCTCGACATTGCCCACCTTACCCTGGTTCAGATGCTCGATTTGCCTACAACCGAAGGATTTGAAATCGAATATCCCGATCTTGAACTTGGTTTACAACCCAATCTTGCCATTACTGCCGAACAGATCTATGAATTTGCGCTCGAAACTCAACCTGCAATTAAAAGCGCCGAGTCGAAAGTGAAAAGTTCGGAAATTGGTTTAACAATGGCCCAGGGGATGCAGTCGCCTTCGCTTTCGCTGCAGGGTTCGTTAGGCTCAGGATATTCAGGAGCTTCGCAGATCATGCAGAGTTATTCGATCACTACACCCGATGTTACCAAAACTGCTCCATCGGCATTTATTCCAGGACCTGACGGAAAACCGCTGGAGTATGTGTGGAATTTTTCGGGAACTGCAGTATATGCTACCAAGCCTTTTGCCGACCAGGTTAAAGACAATTTTAACAAATCGGTTGCTCTCAATCTTAATGTCCCGATTTTCAACGGCTGGTCGACACGAACCAATATTAGCCGTGCTAAGATTAATGTTGAAAACCAGAAATACAACCTCGAACTAAGCAAACTGCAGTTACGCAAAACTATTCAGCAGGCATACGCCGATGCTAAAGCTGCCCTGAATAATTACGAATCATCGCTGACCGGAGTTGCCGCTGCACGCGAATCGTTCCGTTATGCTGAGCAGAAATTCAACGTTGGTGCATTGAACTCAGTTGATTATAATAATTCGAAAAAAGACTTCGAAAAAGCCGAATCGGACCTGCTTCGTGCTAAGTACGAATTTATTTTCAAAAGCACTGTTCTCGATTTCTACATGGGAAAGCCATTAAGCCTGAAGCGGAAGTAGTAATATCACAATTCCTAGTTTACAAACAAACAGCAAACCAAAGCATAAATTAAACCAAGTAACGATGTTTACCAAGAAAAAAATTATCTGGATAGTTATCAGCATATTCCTTCTTGTCCTTATTGTTGGCGTTGTAGCCAAGAAAAAGGGACTTATCGGTAAAGCTGAAGAAACAAAAATTGCTACCGAAAAAGTTACGAAAAGGACTATTGTAGAGGTAGTATCGGCAAACGGGAAAATTGCACCCGAAATCGAAGTGAAACTTTCACCTGATGTATCGGGCGAAGTTATCGAACTATTGGTTAAAGAAGGCGAACTGGTAAAAGCCGGCCAGTTGCTGGCCAAAATAAACCCCGAAATTTACCTTTCGAATTACGACCGTACCATTGCTGCACTCAACACCTCGCAGGCAAACCTGGCTAATTCAAAAGCCCGTCTGGCTCAGGTCAAATCGCAGTTTATCAATGCAAACAGCACATTCGACCGTAACGAAAAACTCCACGCACAAAAAACCATTTCCGATGCCGAATACGAAACCTCAAAAGCCAACTTCGAGGTTGCCAAGGCCGAGGTTGAAGCTGCTGAAGAAAGTGTGAAAGCAGCAGCTTTTAATGTAAAGAGTGCTGAAGCCGGAGTAAAGGAATCGAAGGAAAACCTTTCGAAAACTTCCATTTACGCACCTTCCGGTGGTACTATTTCGAAACTGAATATCGAAAAAGGCGAACGTGTTGCAGGAGCTTCACAATTCGGGTCAGGTACCGAAATCTTACGTATTGCTAACCTTCAAACCATGGAAGTTAGTGTAAGCGTGAACGAAAACGATATTGTTCGTGTAACCCTCAACGATACCGCATTTGTTGAAGTTGATGCCTACCAGAACCGCAAGTTTAAAGGCGTGGTAACCGAAATCAGTACATCGGCTAATACTGTTGGCGTAAGCGCCGACCAGGTAACCAATTTCGATGTAAAAATCCGCATTCTGCCCGATTCATACAAGGACCTGGTTGCGGCCGATAAGCCTAACGAATCCCCTTTCCGCCCGGGAATGTCGGCAACTGTCGATATCCGGACCGAAAGCCTCGAAAATGTGTTAACACTCCCAATTCAGGCTGTTACAACAAGGGCCGATACTTCGAAAACGAATACTCCGAAAGTAGCCGAAACACCCGAGGGAACTGACAATAATTCAGGAACAGTAAAGAAGAAATTAGAAGTAGCTCAGGAATATGTTTTCGTTTACGATAATGGCATTGCTAAAATGGTAAAAGTGAAAACCGGAATCCAGGATAATACATACATCCACATTATCGATGGTCTGAAAGAAGGACAGGAAGTAATTACCGCACCCTACCGGGCAGTATCCAAAAAACTGAAAAACGGCGATAAGGTTAAGAAAGTCGAAACCAAGGATTTGTACTCTGAAGATTCAAAGTAAAATTCAAATCGTATTTGATTGATATCCGGGTTCCGGGTGCCTTGTTCTGCTTATGGAAAGCAAATTCGGGGCACCCGGAACTTTTTTATTGTAATTTTACCGGCTAATACTTTTCTGAATATGGCTCTGATCCTGGGAATTGAAACAGCAACAACCATCTGTTCGGTAGCATTGGTAAAAGACGGGAAACTGCTGGCCATCCGTGAATCGGAAGGAACAAAGGAACATTCGGCTGCTCTTACGGGTTACATTGCGGATGTTTTCCTGGAAGCCGGCTTAACGTATCAGCAACTGGATGCAATTGCTGTAAGCATGGGACCCGGATCGTATACAGGGCTTCGTATTGGTGTGTCGACAGCCAAAGGCTTATGCTATGCCCTTGATAAACAACTGATTGCTATCGATACACTTAAATCTCTGGCATGGCAGGCCGTGAATACATATAAAAAACTGGGGAAAGAGTCAGGAAATGCCCTGTTAGTCCCAATGCTTGATGCAAGGCGAATGGAAGTTTTCACAGCAGTTTATGACTGTAACCTTAACGTTATTGAGCCTGTAAATGCACTGGTTGTGACCGAAAATTCATTTGAAATATTTGCCGGGAAGGAAATAATTTATTTCGGCGATGGAGCTTCAAAATGTAAAACGCTATTTGAAACCGAAAGCAACTTTACCTTCCTCGACAACATAACACTCTCGGCCGAAGCCCTCTGCATGCTAGCAATTCGCGATTTCGAAAACGGCAACTTTGCCGATGTGGCATACTGCGAACCCTTTTACCTCAAGGAATTCGTAGCCGGCAAACCGCGGGTAAAAGGTTTGTATGAATAGGCTGCCGGAGTCGCTTAATCAAATTTGCTGCATCTAACTTTTTTAGAGTTCAATGGTTTCTTATATCGAAATATATTTATATTTGTTTCTGATTCATTTATAACGCACTAATCACTATAATTTACAAGCAGATCAATGGAATACAAAATACTTCAACCCGAGCGCCGGGGCAGCACCCTAATGCTAACCATCAACCGCCCCGAAAGCCTGAATGCCCTTAATACAGCATTTTTTGATGAAATGGACCATTTTATCGCTAACGATGCCATGGATCCGGGGATAACCGCAGTAGTTATAACCGGAGCCGGTAAGGCATTTGTTGCAGGTGCCGATATCGCCGAAATGGTAAACAAAACACAGGAGGAAGCCGAAGCATTCTCACTGCGAGGACAAAATACTTTCAGGGGCTTTTCAACAGTTCCTGTTCCTGTCATTGCAGCTATCAATGGTTTTGCCTTGGGAGGAGGTCTTGAACTCGCCCTGGCTTGCGATTTCAGGGTTGCTTCAGCTACAGCCCGTTTCGGCCAACCCGAAGTAAGTCTTGGACTTATACCCGGTTATGCAGGCACACAGCGCCTTCCCAGGCTTATAGGAATGGGCGATGCATTATTCATGCTTACAACCGGCGAAATGCTTTCAGCCGCCGATGCTCTGCGTTTAGGCCTTGTACAAAAAGTTACCGAACCCGAACAACTTATTGATGAGGTGCTTCGTATTGCAGGTGTAATTGCATCAAAAGGACCTGATGCCGTTAAACTGGTCAAATTCGTTGCCCGCCAGGGTTACCAGGTTTCACTTGCCCAGGGTAGCCAGCTTGAAGCCCAGTCGTTTGGCCAGTTGTTTGGCAAGCAGGGGACTGAAGGAATGAAAGCCTTCCTCGAAAAACGCAAACCTCAATGGTAAGAAATTACTTTTAAAAGCAAAATAGTTAAGGAATAGTTTTCCCCAATCCCTAATCCCCAATCTCTAACCCCTTAATCAAGCCATGGAATATATTCCCCGAATCCAAAAAGTATCCGTTCTGGGTGCAGCCGGCAAAATGGGCAGCGGAATTCTGCTTCTCACTGCCATCGAAATGGCCGACCAGATGCTAAAACCTGAAAACAAAGGACAGACATTTGTTTTAAATGCTATAGATACATCGGATGAAGGTCTCGTGGGTCTGGTGAAATATGTCCGCGCCCAGGTGCTCAAAGCAGCCGAGAAAAAAGTTGTCACTCTGCGACGTATTTATGCCGATAAACCTGCGCTGATCGAAAACAGCGATATAATCGATGCCTACGTCACTGACGTTATGAGTGTAGTACGCACTACAACGCGTATCGAAGCAGCATATGACTCTTCACTGATATTCGAAGCCGTAAGCGAAAACCAGGCCCTTAAGGAAAAACTCTTCCGGATGATTAATGAGAACAACAGCCTAAAACCCTGGTTCTTTACAAATACTTCATCAGTACCTATCGGCGGGCTTAATGAAAATGCAAACCTCGAAGGCAGGATTCTGGGATTCCACTTTTATAATCCGCCGGCAGTTCAGAAATTGGTTGAACTCATAACTCTTCCTGAAAACCCGGTTGATATGGTTGAGTTTGCCAATAAATATGCCTCTAACCTCCGGAAAACGGTTGTACCGTCGAACGACATTGCCGGATTTATCGGTAACGGCCATTTTATGCGCGATGCCCTGTTTGGAATAAGCGAAGCAGAGCGTCTTTCGGATCAGATGCCTCTTTACGAAGCTATTTATTGTATCGACCGGGTTACCCGCGATTTTCTCTCGCGCCCCATGGGCATTTTTCAGTTGATCGATTACGTAGGTCTTGATGTGGTTCAGTTTATACTTCGGGTAATGCAACCTCACATGCCAGGCGAAAGGCTGCACAGCAGCCTTCTCGACGAGCTTGTACTTGCCGGTATTAAAGGAGGCCAATTCAGCGACGGTAGCCAGAAAGATGGTTTCCTGAAATACCAGAAAGGGAAACCAGTGGCTGTTATCGACAAACATACTGGTTCTTACATTGATGTAGATACATTCTGCGAAACGGCTGATAAATGGCTTGGTGAAGTTCCTGCCGAAGTTCTGCCCTGGAAATCACTGGTTAAAGTCGCCAATAAAGATATTGTCTTAATTCCTGCGTTTAAGGCTCTTCAAGTCTCCCCAGTAAACGGGGCCGGTCTTGCAGGAAACTACGCTCTCAACTCGCGTGAAACCGCCCGCAAACTCGTCAGCGACGGTGTGGCTCATAATGAGAATGATGTGAATACGGTTCTTCTGACTGGTTTCTTCCATGCTTACGGACCCATTAATGATTATGTATAACCGGTAAAATACTTTTTTGAAATGAAAACATTATCGCGAAAAATATATATGGTTGCCGGGTACAATTCCATTTCGATGGGTACTGGCCGTAAGGAATTTAACCCGCGTGCCGAACGTCCCGGCCTGGAACATTACATCAAAGAAGCAGGGCAGGGGGTCATAAATCAGGTAGGAGGGGCGCAGAATATCGACGAAAGCGTTGTCGGGAATTTCATGTCGGCCCGATTCAACAAGCAGGCTCATTTGGGTGCATTTGTTCCAATGATAGATAAAGGCTTGAAATTCAAGCCTTCCATCAGTGTCGAAGGAGCCTGTGCTTCCGGAGGACTGGCGTTAATTACAGGCATCAAATCAGTACTTTCAGGCTCATCTGATACTGTACTGTGTATTGGTGTGGAGGTTCAGAACACGGTTAAAGCTATTTACGGTGCCGACATACTTGCCGGTGCTGGATGGTTCAGCAAGCGGAAAGCCGGTCATGCTTACTTTTTCCCCGGCCAGTTCAGCGATAGGGCAGGGGCTTATTATGCCGAATTCGGCCGCGAAAATGCGCGCAAAGGATTTGCCCGCTGGTTCCGCAATGCCATCGAGAATGCCCGTTTGTGCCCAACGGCTCAGGAGCATCATAATACTGTTACCGACCTCGAAGCCCTGGCTCTAACGGAACCTAATCCAAAATCGTTTACCGATAACCTGAATGTATTCGATTGTTCGAAAGTCAGTGATGGTGCATCGGGTATTGCCGTTATGAGCGAAGAAGGGCTTAATCGCGCAGGCATTTCAAAAAGCGATGCTGTCGAAATAGTTGGGTGGGGGCATGCTGTCGACGATATTACCGAAGACCCACCTCAACTCACGGTGCTTACCACAATTCGCGAAGCAGGCCGACAGGCGCTGGAATCGGCCGGCATTACCATCGAACAGCTTGCTACCGTTGAACTTCACGATTGTTTTACAATTGCAGGAATACTGGGTGTTGAAGCCCTGGGCTTTGCCCCCCACGGCAAAGGTGCTGAATTTGTAGCCGAAGGCAATACTGCTCGCGATGGAAAAATTCCTATAAATACAACCGGCGGGCTTATCGGCTGGGGCCATCCAACAGGCGGAACAGGCGTACATATGGCTGTTACAATCTGGGAACAACTCACTGGCAAAGCCGGTTTTAACCAGATCACTATCGATCCTTCACGTCCTTACGGATTAAGCGTAAATATGGGGGGCGATGATAAAACGGTGGTAGCAATAGTTTATAAGAAAACAGTTTAAATAATACCATCTATACGACAAAAGCCTCCCGAAAAGGAGGCTTTTTTGCTTTGTATCTGAGGTTTCGAGCGGATTCGAACCGCTGTACACGGTTTTGCAGACCGCTGCCTAGCCACTCGGCCACGAAACCCTGATTAAGGGGTGCAAAGGTAAGTAATTAACATTTTATCATCAAAATCTTTTTTTACTTCTGTTTCGAAAAGGATTTCAGGCATTCCGGGCAAAGGCATCCATGCCAGGTATCCTGTATTATTTCCATGGTTTCGGGAGCAACGTCGTACTCAAAACACCAGCACTTGGCCGAAGCACTGCATACAAATGTATTGCCGCAACGCGGGCATTTCTTTTGTTCGAATGGTCTTTCTTTATTATTCATTATGAAATATTTTTTCTGGTGAAATAAGTTTCTGGTTACTTGTTTCTGGTACTTCCACCTTCCACCCTCTGTTATCTCTCAAGAGTCACACTCACCTGCCTGATCTTTCCGCCATCAGCCAGGGCGGGGTTTAGTTTTGATACTTTTATCTTTACATAGGTCAGCGGAGGGAATTCGCGGTAGAGGGCATCAATAACGCGCCTGGCGACATGTTCCAGCAAATGCGAGTGTTGCTCCATTTCCCGCCTGATAAGTGCGTATACGGCCTGATAATTCACTGTATGCTTAAGTTCGTCGCTGGTTTCTGATTCGGAAGTGTCGGTGGTGAGCCATGCATCAACCGTAAACCTTGTGCCAATCACTCGCTCTTCCTTAAAACAGCCGTGATAGGCAAAAAAATCCATACCTTCAATTTCAATCAGTCCCATTTTTTGATTAGTTAATGGTTAATGGAAAATAGTTAATTGTTGGATTCCCTGAATGCCAACCAACAACTCCCTAAGTCTTAATAAAACAATTTAGTGCAAAAATAGTTGTATTCAGTCAATAACAGTATGACAACGCCCTTTACCCCACACTATTTTCCATTTTCCATTAACTATTACCTCCAACCCCTTCTCACAAAGCCAATAAACTTTACCTTTGCAGATTATTTCATTTTAATAAGCTTAAACGCCTGACCATCATGACAGAGGAAAACCTGAATACGCCTGCTGAGGAAAAAGTATCCCTGAATTTTATTCACCAGATCATTGAAGAAGAACTTTCCCGTGGCAAAAACGGGGGCCGGGTTCATACCCGTTTCCCTCCGGAACCTAACGGTTACTTGCATATTGGGCACGCAAAAAGTATCTGTTTGAATTTCGGTACAGCAAAAAAATACAATGGCCTTGCCAACCTCCGCTTCGACGATACAAACCCGGTAAAAGAAGACACCGAGTATGTCGACAGCATTATGGAAGATGTCCGCTGGCTGGGTTTCGACTGGGACGACCGACTTTATTATGCCTCAGATTATTTCGACCAGCTCTTCGAATGGGCTGTTAAGATGGTTAAGGAAGGCAAAGCCTATGTTGATGATCTCAACGCAGAACAGATCAGCGAATACCGCGGTACCGTTACACGTGCCGGGAAAGAAAGTCCTTATCGCAGCCGCACCCCAGATGAAAACCTCGACTTATTTACCCGAATGAAAAACGGCGAATTCCCTGACGGAAGCAAGGTTTTGAGGGCAAAAGTGGATATGGCTCACCCAAATATGCTGATGCGCGATCCTATCATGTACCGCATACTGCATACCGATCACCACCGTACAGGTAATAAATGGTGCATCTATCCTATGTACGACTATGCCCACGGGCAAAGCGATTACCTCGAAGGAATAACTCACAGTATCTGTACGCTTGAATTCGAGGTCCACAGGCCACTTTACGAATGGTACCTAGAACAGGTTGCTGAAGGCGATTATCGTCCGCGACAGATCGAATTTGCACGCTTAAACCTGACATATACGGTTATGAGCAAGCGAAAGCTACTACAACTTGTGAATGAAAAGGTAGTTACAGGCTGGGACGATCCCCGCATGCCTACTATCTGTGGCCTGCGCCGGCGGGGATATACTCCTGAAGCGCTCAGGAATTTTGCCGATATAATCGGCATTGCCAAACGCGACCAGCTTATTGATGTGGCCTTGCTTGAGTTTTGCGTGCGCGAGGACCTTAACAGGCGATCGAACCGTGTAATGGCGGTGCTTAATCCTGTTAAGCTTATACTCGACAACTATCCCGAAGGCCAGGTTGAAGATCTTGAAGCAATAAATAACCCCGAAGATCCCGAAGGTGGTTATCGCAAAGTACAGTTCAGCCGTGAACTCTATATAGAGCGTGAAGACTTTATGGAAAACCCCGAAGGAAAATTCTTCAGGCTTAAACCAGGTGGCGAGGTACGTCTGAAGTATGGCTATATTATTAAATGCGAATCCATTGTAAAGGATAGCGATGGGAATATCACCGAAATTCATTGTACATACCAGGAAGATACACGCAGCGGGCAGCCAAACAGCAATAAAAAAGTAAAAGGAACGCTGCATTGGGTATCGGTTGCCGGGGCAGTTCCTGTTGAAGTACGTTTGTACGATCGCCTTTTTGCTACCGAAATACCCGAGAATGTTGAAGAAGGCCACGATTTCAAGGAAAATCTTAATCCCGATTCGCTTAAAGTGATTACAGCCTATGCCGAAGCTTCGGTTGCTGAAGCCAAAGCCGGCGACAGGTTACAATTCGAAAGACTGGGTTATTTCTGTGTTGATCCGGATAGTAAAGACGGAAAACTTGTCTTTAACCGCACAGTGGCCTTGAAGGATAACTGGAATAAATTGATGAAAGGCTAAAAAAACTTCATTATATATATGCAACATTTAAAAATTTGTATACTTTTGCACTCCCAAATACACAATTGTCTGATGGTGTAACTGGCAACACGTCTGATTCTGGATCAGAAGAGTCCAGGTTCGAGCCCTGGTCGGACAACATGAGAATCCCGCTTTAGCGGGATTTTTTGTTTTGAGCCAATCCTTCGTTCTTTGTAATGTATATCCTACCGAAAGCGGAAAACTCAGTTTGAAAATAAAAAGTCTTGCGAATGCAAGGCTTTTAAAATTATACAATTTGTAGATTATCAATGCATGTGATCTGGCGGGCGGCCATCAAAACCTTGCGGCCTGTTATCCATCTGAGCTGGCATTTTGCCATTGAATTTACGCAGGTTGTAAGTAACAGAAAGCATAAAATACTGGCTCAATACTTCTGTGTTTGAATCCTCAATATAGGTATCGGTAACGCTCCGGTTCAGACTCTTGTTCTGGTTGAGTATATCGTAACACGAAAGCTTAATTTCTCCGGCTTTGTTCTTAAATATTTTTTTCCCAAGGTTAAAATTCCAAAGGCTATACTGATCGGATATTTTCGACGATATGCCGTTGTAGTTCTGATAGGTGAGCGTGTTCTGCATAAAGAATCCTTTCCAGAACTCCCAGTTAAACGACACCGAACCAATCTGGAAGAAGTAATTGTTGTTCAACTCAGGCTGTATGCTGTTGTCAACAAGATTGTAGTTCACATTATAGGTAAATGTAAAATCAAGTTTCTGGCTGATGTTGCTGCTCAATACCGCGCCCAGGTTTATCCCGTAAGTATTCGACTGGTTGGTAACATTATTGATAAGGCTGGGCAGACGGTTAAAACTCAGTCCTGCATTCAGGTTAAGGTTGCTTTTGAGCGGTTTTAAGGGCATTCCGATTGTAGTAAGTACGCGGCCATTCCATGCGCCATCGAGGTTTACCGGAACGGTTAAGCGGGTACCGGCATTAATTTCTTTATCGTAGATAACCGTATCCTTGATCGCCGTGAAGGAAGAATTACCGATGTAGTCAAATGTCTTCTGGAAAAACAGCATTCCGAAAAGGTTTCTTGTTTTGTCCTGGTTGGAGTGCGAAAAGCGTGCCATTGCAAAATGCCTCAGTTCCTGCTTTAGTGTTGGATTCCCGGTTGTGAGTAACAGAGGGTTCGAATTATCAATTACTTTCTGAAGCTGGGTTACCGATGGCGAATTCGAACTGGCCCGATATACAACCCGTAGGTTGGTGAGCTTCGTAAACTTGTAATTGAACATCAGGTTAGGAAGTATCGAATTAAATGATTTTTCGGTTGAGTCCATATAAGGGAAACTTGTATTCCCGGTAAGTGTAGCATACTGATATGTAAGACCGGCATTCAGGTTGGTTTTTTCGGTCTGATATAGATATCCGGCTCCGAAACGATTCGTAATATAGTCACTGTTGTATATATTCGAAAGCAAGGTATCGAACACATTATAAAGCTGTTGCTCTGCTTCGTAGTTGTATGTTTTCTTATCGTTATTGTTTTCGGCCCAGGAAATATTATAGTTCAGTTGTAACTGGCTCTTTTTGCCAAGGGGCTCAGTATAAACAAGGTTTGATGACAGGTTTATCCCGTTGCTGTATGATTTCCCGTACTGGTTAATGGTATCATTCGAATTTCCTTTGCCCTGTCCGTAAAAATCGCTGAGTGTATTCACATAACTATTCCTGTAACGATTGCTAAATCCGGTTCCAATGTTGATAGAAGCAGTCCTGCCGTATTTTTTGAATTTGTGACGGTACAGAAAATCGTTATTGAAATTATACCCGTTGGCATCGCCTGTATTTTTATTAACGGTTTCATTAATTAGGTTAGTGGTATCAAATACAGGTGCGTGAGCTGTTGCAGCCCCCATGAAGCTTTCAGAGTTGTTGACCTGTATGCTCAGTCGGGGTGTTATAAAGATTGAGTTATTCGTATCGGGATTGTATTCAAAACGCATATTCATCCTGTGGTTGGTATTCTCCGTTTCGGATTTACTCACTTCGTTATAATACTGGCTTACTTCACCTCCCAGAATATATTGCCGGTCGACCACTTTGTTGGTGTTGTTTTTCCCGTTATTCCAGAAATAACTGGCATTGATGGTAAGTTTGGTCTTCCACGATTCGGTGTAGTTAAACCCAAGGGCATTGGTACTGAAAATACCGTCCTGAGCTCCCATCGTAGGCATACCACCGCCTCCCCGGCCTCCCATGCCTTGCTGCTGGCCGCTTCCGGTTATATTATCGGCTGAGAAATTCTGCTGGTTAATGTTATTACTCATGCCAAGCAGGGTTATGCGGCGCTGTTCTTTAAACAAATTTACATTAGCACCTAGCAGGTAGCGGCCATCCGTACCGTATCCGGCTGAGAATTTACCGAACTGGCCTGAGTTTTTGGCATTCTTTGTAACAATATTTATGGTTTTCTGCCCGCTGCCATCATCAAATCCGGTCCAGGCTGCCTGGTCGGAGAGTTTGTCGAAAACCTGGATTTTATCTACAACCTCAGCCGGTAAATTCTTTAAAGTCACAGATGGATCATCGCCGAAAAACTGTTTTCCGTCAACTAAAATCTTTTTTACATCTTCGCCGTGTGCTTTTACAGTACCGTTTTCAATCGTAATTCCGGGCATTTTTTTAACAAGATCTTCTGTTGTGGCATCCTGGGTTACTTTAAATGCAGCAGCATTATACTGTGTGGTATCCCCTTTTTGCTCAGCTCGCTCAGCGGTACCTTTTACTTCGAACACCCCAAGGGTAGTAGCCGAAGGTTTCATTTTCAATATTCCAAGGTTATCAGCATTACCCCCGACAAGCACTTCCTGTTTGAAGTTTTCGAATCCGATATAGGTAACTTCGATATAATAACGTCCGCGGGTAAGTTTTTCAAATTTGAATTCGCCTTGCACACCGCTACGGGTGTAGTTGATTTTAAGGGTGTCGCGTTTGCTTGTAAGTTTTACTGTTGCCCCTGGTAAAGTTGTATTATCGTCCTGGTTTTGCAAGGTGCCCGTTAAGCGGAACTCCTGTGTAAAAGCAGAAATGAAAAAGAGCAGGATAAAAGCGAAGGTTAATTGTAGTTTTAGCATGAAGGGTTTAAAATTGGGGATGCAAAAGTAGACATATATTCTTAGATGTAGTTTTTTTGAAAAGGATTAATAGATAGAACAAATATATTTGAGTTGTTGGCAAATGAAACTAGCAGAAATATGTAAACAGAAGTCCGAAACAGGAAGCCTGAAGCGCCACAGGGAATCAAAATGATTTATAAACTTTACAATAACAGCATTTTAGCTACTTTGTTAGATGATAGATATAGTCCAGTAAATATTTTCAGTTCGTACACTTTTGCTTCATTCTATTGTATTCCGGCATTTGAAATTTCCCGCCCTTCCGCGTTATCCCAACTAAAAATTAATAAATTTCCTCACGCATCACTTATATCGAATTGTTTTATATTTGTATTACATCTGGATTTTGATTTTACATTGATATTCCTGGATTTTGAAACGCGCCCTGTTCATTTCTCTGTGCTCGATATTGCTGCTTTCAAGTGCGGCAATTGTTACTTTCATTTGTTTCAGGCAACCAAGGGCAATTACCGGAACCAAAGATTTTAGTTTTCTACGTAATGGTGACCTTATCCTTCGGCAGGGACGCTCGGTCGAAAGTTTTGCCGTTTATATTCTGGATAAAAATCATGATTTCTCACATATAGGGGTTGTAGCTTACGAGAACCATAAACCCTATATCATTCATGTTGTTCCTGACGCTCCGGGACAGGTTCGTAAAGATCTTCCCTCAACTTTTCTAAGCGGAAAAAATGCAAGCCGTTACAGGATTTTAAGATCCGATTTTTGCAGAGCTAACCTTGACCGTGTTGCAGAAAATGCGATGAATTTCTATAGCCGGAAACTCCTGTTCGACAACAACTATGATTTATCCACCGAGCAGGAACTCTATTGTTCGGAACTTGTTATTAGGGCATTCGAAAAAAGCAATCTGTGTTTACCGGGCATCCTTCCCCAGAAAATCAGTCTGCTGACAGGAGTATATTATATTATAATGCCCGGAATATTTCTTAGTAATTCTCATTTCACTACTGTAAGAGCAGGGTGAATTTTATTAACTTAATACTCAATTTCTCATGAAAAAACTAACATTGTTGTTGGGCACTCTGGCTTTTGTGTTCATGGTCGGACTGCAATCGTGCGGTGGAGGAGGTGTTCTGAACAACACTCCCGGAGCCACCGTTAAAAAATCCTTCAGCCTGCTGGCGGATAAGAAATATGATAAAGTGGCTGAGATGTATGTCAAAAAGGACGGCACTGCTTTTACCGAAGAAGAAAAAGGGAAAATGGTAGGTCTCATGACTATGGCAAGTTCTGAAATTACAAAGAAACAGGGTGTAAAATCACTCGACATTACTGAAGAAAAGATTGCCGAAGATGGCAAGACGGCCAAAGTAAAATGGACAATTGTCTACGGAAACGGCGAAACCGATAACAGCGACGGGGAACTGGTGAAAGTTGGTAACGATTGGAAAATGATTATTGGCAATTAAAAGCCTTACACTATAATTTAAAAAGGTTGCTCTTTTTTAAGGGCAACCTTTTGTTTTTATTTGATCGCGTCAATTCCTTTTTTGATGCGTGTTATAATGAATTCCTTTCCAATCAGGGCCATCATATCCATCATTCCCGGGCCAGCATTTGTTCCAACAACACATAGCCTTAACGGATTCATAAGCTGCCCCATCCCGATTGCTTTGCCCTGGACAAAATCCTTTGTTGAAATCTCTATATTTTCTTTTGTGAAAGGTTCAGTAGCCTCCAGCACAGGAATATATTCACCAAGCAGGGCAGGAGTTTCTGCTTTCCAGATTTTGGCAACCACTTTATCATCGTACAATGAAGGTTCGAGGAAGAAAAAATGTGATTGCTCCCATAAATCAGGTATCAATACAGCCCGGTCGTGGATCAGCTCACAAACATTTTCTACAAATACAGGTTCAGAACTGATACCTTTCCCCTCCAGTATAGGCATTAAAAATACTGCAAGTTCAGCAGGTGATTTTTTCGAAAGATACTGGTGATTGTACCAGTGTGCTTTTTCAACATCGAATTTGGCCCCCGATTTACTAACACGGTCAATACTAAAACAATCAATTAGTTCGTCCATCGGAAACAGTTCCTGTTCAGTTCCCGGGTTCCATCCGAGGAAGGCAAGCATATTAATAAAGGCTTCGGGCAGATAACCGCTCTCGCGGTACCCTGACGACACTTCGCCCGAAACGGGATCGGTCCAGCGCATTGGAAATACAGGGAATCCCAGCCTGTCGCCATCACGCTTGCTCAGTTTGCCGTTACCGTCAGGCTTCAGTAAAAGAGGAAGATGCGCAAATTCAGGCATATCTTTTTCCCAACCGAAATAGCGGTATAGCAGCACATGCAGCGGTGCCGACGGTAGCCATTCTTCGCCCCTGATTACATGCGATATTTTCATAAGGTAATCATCAACTACATTGGCGAGATGGTAAGTGGGCATCCCATCCGATTTGTATAGCACTTTATCGTCGAGTAGTGCCGAATCAACGGTCACAATGCCTCGAATCATGTCGTGAACGGTTATGGTTTCATGCTCAGGAATTTTCACACGTATTACATAATGCATACCTGCATCAAGCATTTCTTTCACTGCATTATCGGGTAAGGTCAGCGAATTTTTTAGTCCCCAACGTGTTTGCGGACCATACTGGAAGGTTTCCTTCCGCGATTCATGATCTTTACGGATCGCTTCAAGTTCCTGAGGGGTATCGAAAGCATAATAGGCAGTTTCGTTTTCGATCAGATGTTGGGCATACTGATGGTATATTTCCTTACGGTCGCTCTGGCGGTAAGGGGCGTATGGGCCGCCGATATGAACACCTTCGTCGAAAACAATCCCGCTCCAGCTCAATGAATCAATAATATATTGTTCTGCACCGGGAACAAACCTGCCCTGGTCGGTATCCTCGATACGGAGAATAAATTTACCACCCATTTTGCGGGCAAACAAATAGTTATATAAGGCTGTCCTTACTCCGCCTATATGAAGCGGGCCGGTTGGGCTTGGTGCAAAACGTACTCTTACTTCGCGCATGATTCAGGTAATTTGAGTCGGCAAAGATACAAAACCTCCGGTAGAAGGGAGGCATGCAGTACGATTCGTTCAACCGAACCTTATAACCTGTGATAATGCTTTCCCTTAAGATACTACTATCTGAACCAGCCAAACCCCTGGTTTAATTCTAAATACAGGGCTCTTAACCGAACAAATGGTATGCTATTCCGGTTTCTTATTTTCTAAAGGAGCTCATTAAATCGCTTCGCATTAGTTGTTACCTTTGCAGGTTAAATTGTTTAAATCACATAGTCCCGCGAATTTGCGTCCGGCTCAAGGTGCTGACATTGGAAATAATGGAAAGTAATTATACTTTGCTTATCCGGAAAATTGACGAATTTATCCGGAAATATTATAAAAATCTTTTTATCCGTGGGCTGTTATATTCCCTGACAGCTCTAGGTACATATTCCTTACTGATCATCCTGATCGAGTATTTTTCCTGGTTCAATACAGTTACCCGGAGTGTGCTTTTTTATACGTTTCTCATAGTTGCGGCATATATTCTTGGCAGGTACATAGTATTTCCGCTTGCACAGATCAGCCGTTTGGGCAAGGTGATAAACCACGAACAGGCTGCCGGTATTATCGGAAAACACTTTAGTGAGGTAAAAGACGTGTTGCTTAATACGCTGCAATTGCATAACCTTGAACTGAACCCAGAGGAAAGCAGCGATTTGATACAAGCTAGTATTGATCAGAAAATAAAGCAGCTTCAACCGGTTCCTTTTTCCGATGCGGTTGATCTGAAAAAAAACCGCAAATACCTGCCTTATGCTCTTCCGCCGGTTCTATTTCTGCTGGCCGCTTTATTGATTTCACCATCCCTGATAATAGCTCCTGCCAGGAGGATTGTTAACCATAACGAAGTTTTTGAGCGCCCGGCCCCTTTTACAATTAAAATTCTGAACGAAAAACTCCAGGCTGTACAGCAGGACGATTTCACAGTTAAGGTTAAAATTGAAGGTGACGAAATCCCGTCACAATTGTTTATTCAATCGGGACAGGCTAACTACCGCATGGAGAAGGAATCGAATATTTTGTATAGCTATACGTTCAGGAACCTGCAACAGAATACCCCTTTTGTGATTGCTGCCGACCAGTACAATTCGAAAGAGTACACGATTAAAATTCTACCCAAGCCAATTATTCTCTCGTTTGATGTACAGGCCGATTATCCGGCTTACCTGGGCCGTAAACAGGAAACCATGGCCAATACCGGTGACCTGACTGTTCCGGCAGGAACCAGGCTTACCTGGAAATTCTATACCCGCGATACCCGCAACCTGCAGTTCCGGATAGGAGGGAAGCTGAGCGAAATTGTTGCCGACAAATCGAACACATTCTTGGTTTCTTCAAGGATGATGGCTGGTTCACCCTACTCAGTTATAATCGGCAATGAGTATTTCAAAAGCCGCGATTCTTTATCATACCTTGTGAATGTTATTCCCGACTTATATCCATCGATTACTGTCGAGGAATTTAAAGATTCCATATACGACAACCGTCTTTATTACCAGGGAACCGTTAAAGATGATTATGGGCTGAGTAAACTTGTTTTTGCCTGGACAGTTAAGAAGGCAGGATCAGAGGATGCAGTTCCCGAGGTAAAAACCAGGGAGGTGGCACTTGATAAAACACTGTTGCAGCAACAATTTTACTATTTCATGGATATGGCCATGTTATTTGTTCAGCCTGGTGATGAGGTTGAGTATTATTTTGAAATATGGGACAACGACGGTGTAACAGGCAGTAAATCAACTCGTTCAACAAAACGAATTTTCAAAATCCCTACGCTTGATGAAATTGAGAAAATGACCGAAAAGAAAAATGATGACATTAAAGATAAAATGGAATCGGTCGTGAAACAGGCCAAATCCCTGCAGAAACAAGTTGAAGATATGCAACGGAAAATGGTGGATAAGAAAGAGGTTGGATGGCAGGAAAAGCAGACACTAAAACAATTAATGGATAAGCAAAATGCACTTCAACAGCAGGTGCAGGAAATACAAAACGAAAACAAAGAAAAAAGCTTGCAGCAGAACCAATATATGGATCTGCCTCCCGAAATCCTGGAAAAGCAACAGCAACTGCAAAACCTGTTCGACAAAGTGATGACGGAAGACATGAAGAAAATGTATGACGAGCTACAGAAAATGTTGGAGAATATTGATAAGGATAAGGTTGTCGAAATGCTCGATAAAATGAAGGACGATTCAAAAAGCCTTGAAAAAGAAATCGACCGGAACCTGGAATTGTTTAAACAACTGGAGCTTGAACAAAAGATTCAGCAAACCATCGATAAGCTGGAAAAACTATCCAAAGAGCAGAAAAAAGCAGCTGACGAAACACAGGATGCCCGCCCCGAAGAACTTGATAAGCTTAAGGAAAAACAGGATAAGCTAAACAGTGAGTTCGACCAGGTTAAAGATGATATTAAGGAATTAGAGAAGAAAAACAGTGAGCTTGAAGAACCTAACAAGCTCGAAAATACAGATGCCGACCAGAAGGATATTGAGCAGGATATGGACAACAGCAGCCAGGAAATGAAAAACGGAAAACCTCAGAAAGCTTCGCAGTCGCAGAAAAGTGCATCCGACAAAATGAAAAAGCTAAGTGATAAACTCACAAAAATGGGGGAGGATATGGCCGAAGAAGGCGATGCCGAAGACATGGAAGCTATGCGCCAGATATTGGATAACCTGGTTAAAATATCATTCTCGCAGGAAGATATTATGAACCAGCTGAATGTTGTAAGCACTACAAACCCCAAATATCTCCAGATCATTCAAAGGCAAAAGAACCTTAAAGACGATCTACAGATTGTGGCCGATAGCCTGTATGCATTAAGCAAACGCCAGTCGAGTATCGAACCGTTTATTCTACGCGAATTAACCACAGTTCAGAATAATATGGACGATGCTGTTGCACAGCTTAACAGCCGTTCAGTTGCCACGGCAAGGGCCAAGCAGCAATATGCCATGACCTCGGTAAACAACCTGGCCCTTATGCTGGCCGAATCGCTGAAACAGATGCAAACTAATATGCAGACGTCAGGGTCGGGTAAATCAAAATCCCAATGCAAAAAACCCAACGGTACAGGTGGTAAAATGAAATCGATGAGACAACTTCAGGAGCAGATGAACAAACAGCTGCAACAGATGAAAGAAGGCTTGCCCTCACCTGGGAAACAGGATAAAGCAGGTCAGAAACAGATGAGTGAGAAGCTTGCGCGTATGGCTGCCCAACAGGAAGCCCTGAGGCAGCAAATGCAGCAGTACGGGCAGGAAATGCAAAAAGAAGGCAGTGGTATGGACAAAAGTATCAAGGAAATGATGGAACAGATGGAACAAACTGAAACTGACCTTGTTAACAAACGAATCAACGCTGAAACACTTCGCCGTCAGCAGGAAATTGTTACTCGCATGCTTGAATCCGAAAAAGCTGAACAACAGCGCGAAATGGACGAAAAGCGTGAATCGGAGGAGGCAAAGGATATTTATTATAATAATCCTTCTAAGTACTTCGAATACAATAAGATAAAGGATAAAGAATCGGAATTGCTGCGAACAGTACCACCCAATTTGAAACCTTTCTATAAATCGAAAGTAAATGCTTATTTCCTTTCCTTTGAATAATAAAATACAGCACCATGATAAGCTTCACAACGGTTGAAACAAACTTTGTCTTAAAAAATAAAAGCCAGGTCCGCAACTGGATCAAATCGATATTGGACTCAGAATCAAAAAGGGCAGGAGATATTACATACGTATTTTGCAGTGATGATTACCTGGCTAAAATGAATGAAAAATACCTGAAGCATCATACCCTCACCGATATTATTACCTTCGACTATTCTGAAAAAGGGATACTTGCCGGGGATATTTGTATAAGTGTCGACAGGGTCCGAGAGAATTCTGCGGCATTCAAAACCACTTTCAGCGGTGAACTGGGTAGGGTTATGGTACACGGAGTACTACATCTTTCTGGATATAAAGATAAAACTCCGAAAGATAAAAAAGAGATGAGGACAAAAGAAGACTTTTACCTTGCATCTTATCCCAATAATTGATTATTGTCTGAAATCCTTTATCTGTAAGGCATTCAGCTTTTGTTCCACGTGAAACACAAAAAGATTGTTTAAAAAATATGATGTTATAGTTGTAGGGGCCGGTCACGCCGGATGCGAGGCTGCCGCCGCAGCTGCTAAACTTGGGTCCTCGGTTTTGCTTGTTACTATGCATATGGGAACAATCGCCCAGATGTCGTGTAATCCTGCAATGGGAGGAATTGCCAAAGGTCAGATTGTTCGCGAAATAGATGCCCTCGGCGGGCAGTCGGGAATTATTACCGACCATACCATGATCCAATTCAGGATGCTTAATCGTTCGAAAGGACCTGCTATGTGGAGTCCCCGGGCCCAGAGCGACCGCATGCGTTTCTCCGAAATGTGGAGATTAACACTCGAGGGAATTCGCAATGTTGATTTTTGGCAGGATACCGTGGTGGCTTTATCGGTTAAGAATGGTTTTGTTACA
This sequence comes from Bacteroidales bacterium, assembly GCA_963677975.1. Lineage (GTDB taxonomy): Bacteria > Bacteroidota > Bacteroidia > Bacteroidales > UBA4417 > UBA4417. The sequence goes on from OY782677.1 coordinate 607,648, forward strand.
GGGGTGAATACTTCAATGGGTTATCACATCGAAAGTCAATCTGTTGTTCTCACAAATGGGACATTCCTGAATGGTTTGATTCATATCGGGATGAAATCGTTTGGAGGAGGAAGAATAGGAGAGCGGGCAGCAACAGGATTGACCGAGAACCTGGTTCAGCTGGGATTTGAATCGAGCAGGATGAAAACTGGAACCCCTGTAAGGATCGATGGTAGGACTATCGATTTTACACGTATGGAAGAACAAGCCGGTGATGAGATTCCCGGAAAATTTTCGTTTACAGATACACCAGCCTTAACGAAACAGCGCCCTTGTTTTATTACTTATACCTCGCCTGAAGTGCATAAGGTACTCGAAACCGGCTTTCATGAATCGCCCATGTTTACCGGCCGGATAGAGGGAATCGGCCCGAGATACTGCCCGTCAATCGAAGATAAAATTAACCGATTTGCAGATAAAAGCAGGCATCAGCTCTTTGTTGAACCCGAAGGTTGGGATACGGTGGAATATTACCTGAACGGGTTTTCATCATCACTGCCTGCCGAAATACAGGTTAAAGCGCTTAAATTAGTGGCAGGACTTGAGAACGCCAAAATATTCAGGCCGGGTTATGCAATTGAATATGATTATTTCCCTCCTGTACAGTTAAAGTACTCGCTGGAAACAAAACTTGTTCAGAATCTTTATTTTGCCGGCCAGATCAACGGAACCACAGGGTACGAAGAAGCGGCATCGCAAGGCTTAATGGCCGGGATAAATGCCCACCTCAAAATTGCCGGTAAAGATCCTTTTATCCTGCATCGGTCCGAAGCATATATAGGTGTTTTGATTGATGATCTGATAACGAAAGGCGTGGATGAACCTTACCGCATGTTCACTTCAAGAGCTGAATACCGCATTCTGTTACGCCAGGATAACGCCGATCTGAGGCTGACTCCACCCGGAAACCGAATGGGCCTTTCTGAGGATTTCCGATTATTGAAAGTGAACCGGAAACTGGAGTGGATCAGGAAGCTTAAATCATTTATGCAGACTACCAGCGTTAGCCCCGACCAGGTAAATGGATTTCTTGAAAGTATTGAAACGGCCCCAATCAGGCAGAAAGTTAAACTCGATACGCTAATTTTACGACCCCAGATTTCACTTAATCAATTGATAGCTCACCTTGATTTTCTAAAAGAATTTACTAAAACAATTGGGGAGGATGCAAATGAAATACTGGAGGAAACCGAAATTTTGATCAAGTATGAAGGTTATATCAATAAGGAACAGGAAATTGCTGAAAAACTTTCGAAATTTGATGATATGCCTTTGAAAGACGATTTCGACTACCAGGGTCTTACTTCTTTGTCAACAGAGGCCAGGCAGAAATTAACGCGTCTCAGGCCAGCAACTATTGGGCAGGCTTCCAGGATAAGCGGGATTTCTCCTTCGGATATTTCTGTATTGCTTGTTTTTCTAGGAAGGTAGAAGTTGTTTCACGTGGAACGCGAACGGAATTAAATTTAAGTATTTTAGGGAAAATGAGTTTTACACGGTAATATGTAATCAAACCAGAAGCATTTAACGGTTGTAACGAAAATTATTACATCTTTGAGGCAAGGATACCTCGATTAAGTGCTGATAAATAAATACGAATGGAGTTATTAGGAAAATGCCCGGTATGTGGGTCGGAAACATCAAACCTGTTTTTGATGGCAAAGGATTATTTCCACACAGGCGAATCATTTAGTATCGCGAAATGCTCCTGCTGCGGCTTTAGGTATACTAATCCCCGGCCCGAACCAGCAGAGTTGGGAAAGTATTATCAATCGGCTGATTATATTTCCCATTCCGATTCCCGACGGGGGCTCTTTGCATCAGTTTACCAGATGGTCCGAAAGTATACGCTTAACAGGAAAAAAGCTCTTATAGGCAAGTTCATTAGACGGGGAAATCTGCTTGATATTGGGTGTGCCACAGGGCAGTTTTTGAACTTTATGGCTGCCGAAGGATGGACTACTACTGGTATTGAACCGGATGAAAAAACCCGGAATCGTGCTATTTCCGAATATGGATTACATGTCTATCCCGAAGAGAAGCTAAATGAATTTAAGGAATCTTCGTTTGATGTAATCACTATGTGGCATGTACTGGAACATGTTGCCGGCTTGAACCAAAGAATGGAGCAAATTAAAAAATTGCTGAAACAAGGTGGAATCATAATTATTGCTGTACCGAATTGTAATTCATATGATGCTGAGAAATATGGACAATTCTGGGCTGGATATGATTTACCCCGACATCTTTACCATTTTACAAAATCGGATATTAACCGCCTGGCTGAAAAATTCGGGTTTACAATTGTAAAAATAATACCCATGAAATTCGATTCATATTATGTCAGCTTGCTGAGTGAAAAATATCTCAAAGGAAAGATGAAATGGGTACCTGCTTTTTGGAATGGTTTTTGGTCGAATGTACTTGGACGGGGAAAAAGAGGCTATTCCAGCCAGATTTATGTGCTAAAACCGAAATAGGCCGGTTTTATGCCCTGTATTGAGTGCAAGGGCTCCTGTAATATTGTGCCCTAAAATCCGGGAGATCGCTGTTTATAGGGCTTAATTTTGATGTAGTGCCTCAAACCCTTATCAATAAAGGAATTCACGCTTAACCTGGTATGAAAACGCGCCTAAACCTTAAAAAACACCTGTTCCTGATGCTTACTTTGAGCATTGTGTTTTTTATTTCCGCTTTTATTATTTCCAAGGCAGTAAATAAGTATTATTCACCCTCACACGTTACCCAACGAATGAATTCGGAAATTGCTTTGGCATTCTCCGATCTAGAAAATGAAATTGACAAAGTAGCGGCACAAAATATTGAAGAAAGGCTATCGTTTCGCGAATTCCTTGCCAAAGCGTATAAGAAGACATTTTTCAATGAAGGAATGGAAATCCTGGTTTACGAAAGGGATAGTCTTAAGTACTGGTCGGATAATGTGTTTGCAGCTCCGGAGATTAAAGACAGTGAAAATTATACGTCCGAAATCTTAAGGAGCGGAAGCGGCTACTACCTTGTGAGACAGAAAAAGGTTAAAAACTTTACTATAGTTGCACTACAACTTATTCGTTTCAATTATAAATATTTAAACGATTATTTGCCCTCAGGATTTTTTAAAAAATTTAGTGCCCCCCAAAATGCAGCTATCGACCTGAAGCATGGTGAATATAAAATCTTATCGCCCGATGGGAAATACCTGTTCAGTTTAAATTACGAACAACCATTTGAACTTGCTATCTGGCTGCAATACCTGATTTTTGCACTTTATGTCGCCAGTTTCCTGCTACTGGTATCGGCAACATTTACGATGTATATGTTCCTTATGACGGAATTCAAGCGAAAATGGCTGCTTTTCCTGGGTTTCATCTTTGATGTTGTATTGATAAGAGCCATACAGTTTTATTTTCGTTTTCCTGACGATTTGTACGGCTTGCAGTTTTTCAATCCGGCTTATTTTGCCTCCTCACGGCTATTGCCATCGCTAGGAGATTTCCTGATAAATGCATTTTTAGGATTGCAGATTGCCTATTTTGCTTTTAAAAGTTCTGTGTTTCCAGGCAAAAAGATTATCATAGATTCAAGCTGCAGTATTATAATGGCAGCCATTTTCCTGGGATTGATAATCGCTTTTTTTTCTTTCCTTGTTGCAAGTATTTCAAGTCTTGTATTGGATTCAAGCATATCGTTCCGTTTCGAGAATGTGTTGAGTTTACCTCACCTCAGTCATATCGGTATGCTGATTCTGTCGATACTGATATTTGGGTTTATTCTGGTTTTTGAAAGGCTGGGACAGCAAATCGCCAGGTTGGTAAACAGTGCAAGGATTACTCTGATTCTGGCTATTGGCGCCCATTTTACATACATGGCAATAGCTTTCTGGACGGGAGGGTTTGACCTGGTCACTGTTGTGATGCTTTCCTTATTGCTCCTCATTTTTATTTTCGGATTTAGTAAGAAGAAGAACAAAAAAATAAACTTCAGCCGCATTGTATTTTGTGCCATTATACTGACGGCTTTGGCTACGTATTTGTTGAACAAGGCCGAAATTGTGCGTGAAAATGAAAAACGGGAGCTACTTGCTACACACCTGGCTGATGCACGCGATAACCTGGCTGAATATTACTTTAATGATGCTGTTAAAAACATCAGGCAGGATCAGAAACTAAATTCTATATTTTCAGCTGATGCAAGTGTTATTTCGACGGATGCGGTTTCGGATTATGTTAAAGACAAGTATTTTTCAGGGTATTGGAGCAAATACATTATTCAGGTTACAATATGTCTCCCGGATAAGAAACTTAACATTATGCCCGGGAACATCGTTTCGGGTTGTGAAGCTTATTTCGACGGTAAAATCAGCCAGTTCATGCGGCCGGTCTCAGTACCGGGCTTATACTTTCTGAGGCATTCGGTAGATGCAATGTATTACCTAGGGAAAATTCAATTTCCAGTTAGCGCTTACCCCAGTGTTAAGAACAGCAATATATTTGTAGAAATAAGTTCAAATGATACCTGGAAAGGACTCGGGTATCCCGAACTGCTCATCGATCAGAAAAACACGAATACTGATAATTTGAACGAGTACTCCTATGCTTTCTATAATAAAGGGGAACTCGTTAAAAATTTTGGTAAGTATTCGTATGATATTGATAGTCAAAACATTAACAAAAAAAAGAGTGAAAGTGGATTCTATAATTCAAAAGGATACAGTCATTATGTTTATAAAGCCGACCGGGACACAATAATAGTTTTGAGCAAAGAGCAGCCGCGTATTTACGATCTTATATCACCGTTTTCCTACATCTTTCTTTTACTGATGGTTATGCTGCTGGTAGTAAGCTTGCTGATACGATTTTCTTTTAACTGGAAACAAGGAATCCATACCTTCCGCTTACGTCTGCAGGTTATTATGATATCGGTTATTGTTGCCTCTTCTATACTGTTGGTTACTGTTAGTTTATTGTTTATCAATATGTTGAACAGTAATAAAAACAACGAAATCCTTAGTGAAAAGCTCAATTCCGTACAGGTTGACCTGGAAAGCAGGTATGGAGGCATCAGGTCTATGGATATGATTCCCAAAGACGAATTGTCGGACTTACTGATAAGCCAGTCGAACACCTATTTTACAGATGTAAATTTATACAGCATTGAAGGATTCCTGCTAGCATCGTCGAGGGACCAGGTTTTCAGGGAAGGGATGATTTCGGAACAGATGAGTCCATCGAGCGCCAGACAGTTGATGGTTGATAAAAAATCATTGATTATTGAACGCGAAAGCATAGGAACATACTCGTTTTTATCAGCCTATACCCCACTACGAAATATTGATAATCAGTTGTTAGGGTACCTGAACCTGCCTTATTTTGCCAAACAGGAAGAGATCCGGCGCGAGATTTCGGGCCTTGTTTCGGCATTTGCCAACATCTATATTATGATGATTGTAATAACGGTTCTCCTGGCCCTCCTTTTATCCCGCTATATTACAAGCCCTCTGCAACAGATTGGCAAACAATTCAGTATGGTAAAAATCGGGGATAAAAATGCCAAGATTGACTGGAAAAGGCAAGACGAAATAGGCCGGTTGGTTGATGAGTATAACCGCATGATTGATGAAATGGAAAAAAGTGCGGAATTATTAGCCCGGAGCGAACGCGAAAGTGCATGGAGGCAGATGGCCCGGCAGGTTGCGCACGAAATTAAAAACCCGCTTACTCCCATTAAACTCAGTATGCAGTTGCTCATGAAAGCCTGGAACGATAAGGCTCCAGACTGGGAAGTACGGTTGAAACGCTTTTCGCAGACCTTAATTATGCAGATTGATACGCTCTCGTCAATTGCAAGCGAATTTTCCGATTTTGCCCAGATGCCTGAACCACAAATGCAGGAATTTGATATTATACCACTGGTTCAGCAATCAGCTTCATTGTTCCGTGATCAGTCCGACTGCGAGATTATTTTCGAATCCGATTCGCCGGAATGTTTTATAAAATCTGACCAGAACCAAATACTCAGGGTCTTTAATAACCTGATAAAGAATGCTTTGCAAGCTATTCAAGCCGACAGGCAGGGCAAAATCGTCATCAGCCTGAGCAAGGTCGAAGGATATTGTGTTATCAGTTTCAAGGATAATGGATCCGGTATTCCCACAGAACAGCAAACGCGTATTTTTTCTCCAAATTTTACAACCAAAACAGCCGGTATGGGCCTTGGCCTTGCGATGGTCAAGAATATAATTGATCATTCAGCAGGCCGCATCTGGTTCGAAACTATGCCCGGCGAAGGCACTACATTCTATGTATCGTTGCCTCTGAGCAGGCAAGAAACAACTAAATAAGCAGGCAAACCACAAATTGAGTACTTTTGCAGCTGTAAATCAGATACCTTTTTGAATCCATTAAAACAACTGGCCGGTCAGACTGCAATATATGGGCTGAGTTCCATTGTTGCCCGGGTCATTAATTTCTTTTTTGTACCGTTGTATACCCGAATGCTTACAACGGGCAACTATGGGCTTGCCTCTGAATTATTGGCCTATATCGCCCTGCTTCAGGTAGTATTAACCTTCGGGATGGAAACAGGTTTTTTCCGTTTTGCCAGTAAAGACAAAAGCCGGTCGGAGGTTATTTTTTCAACTGCTCTTATTTCACTCGGCTCCTCTTCGTTGTTATTTCTGTTAATGACACTCGTTTTTTCGGGGCAATTAAGTTCTTTTACCGGGCATCCGGTCAACTATATAATTTATTCGGCACTCATACTGGCCATCGATTGTTTTACAGCAATCCTGTTTGCTGAGCTTAGATTTAAAAACAAGGCCGGACGCTTTGCCTTATACCGGAGTATAAAGATACTCTCGGAGGTAGGATTTAATGTGCTTTTGTTCTTTTTCCTGCCGGTTTATTTCGTGGCACATCCTGACTCATTTCTGCTTCATTTTGTTCCAGCCCGGCCTGATTATGGATACATACTGCTAGCTATCCTGCTTAGCTGCATTGTATCTATAATACTATTTCTTCCCCGTTTGTTCAGGCTGAATTTCGTGTTCTCTAAACTACAAATGAAAGAATTGCTCATCTATTCACTTCCGCTTATGGTAGCAGGTTTGCCAGGTGTTGCAAATGATTTTATAAGCCGAATTTTCTTCCGGTTTTTTGCCCCTGCCACATCGCCATGGCAGGATCAGTTGGGTATTTTTAATGCAAATGTAAAGCTTGCTGTTTTTATGGTACTCTTTGTACAAATGTTCAGGTATGCTGCCGAGCCGTTTTTCTTTTCATCGGCATTAAGGGACGACATGAAGAAAGTTTATGCTGATGTCATGAAATATTTCGTAGCATTTTGTGTTTTAATCTTCCTGGGAATAGCCATGTATCCTGAATTATTTGCCCTTTTGCTGGGAAAAAGCTTTAGGAGCGGGATCGCGGTGCTGCCTATTATGCTGATAGCTAATATATTGCTTGGAATTGTTTTCAACCTTTCGATGTGGTATAAGCTGTCTGGAAAAACCCACTATGCATTGACAATAACCTTGCTGGGCCTTGGAATAAATGTATTGATAAATATCTTTTTCATGCCGTTTTATGGTTTTATGGCAGCCGCCTGGGGATATCTTTTCAGTTACCTGGCAATGGTAATATTCAGTTATTATCTGAGCCGGAAATACTACCCTATACCCTACGACTGGAAGACTATAATCTTATATTTCCTTACGGGGATAGCCATTTACCTGTTAAGTGTTTTCGTTGCTCCGGCTTCTCTCGGAATCCGGATCGCACTCAACACCTTATATATTATCGGGTTTGTGGCCTTTGTTCTGAAAAGAGAAAAAATTGATACCAGGAGGTTCAAATCAATATTTAAAAACACATAACTGCCAAATCAAGACTTCACTTCTATGAAAATCAATATAGTAAACCGTTCACGTTTTGCCCTGCCACAATATGCAACAGTTCATTCAGCCGGTCTTGATCTGAGGGCTGACCTTGAACAACCGCATCAACTTAAACCCCTTGAACGGGCAATGGTACCAACAGGATTATACATTGAACTGCCGGAAGGCTACGAAGCACAGGTCCGCCCACGAAGCGGTCTGGCAGCAAAACATGGAATATCAATTGTTAATACACCGGGAACCATCGACCCTGATTATCGGGGCGAAATAAAAGTTATACTGGTAAACCTCTCGGATGTAACTTTTACACTCGAACCAGGCGAACGCATTGCCCAAATGGTAATTTCACGTTTTGAACATATTAGCTGGAATGAGGTTGAAACATTATCGGAAACCGAAAGAGGCGAAGGCGGGTTCGGACACACAGGAGTAAAATAGGCCAAAAATTTTTTTACAAATGAAAATCAGCCGCGAACCCCTGGTTTTCAATAGTCAAACCAATACATACGAGCAAATAACTGATAATGAACAGGATACTAACAATCATACTTTTACTGATTATTTTGTTGCCGGGAGAGAGCTTTTCGCAGAAACGGGAAAAAAGGAAAAAGAATAAGGCGGAAACGGCAACACAATCAAATGTTGACAACGGCGAAGTGACCAATCTTTTCATTGATGCCACAAAGGCTAAACTTTCGGGTGATAATGCAAAAGCAAAAAGCCTTTTTGAATCATGCCTGCTAAAAAATCCGGTGCATTCGGCATCGATGTATGAGCTGGCACAACTATACTTTGATTCAGGCGATTATACTTCTGCAGCAAGGTTCGCACGACAGGCAGCGGAAATTGAACCAGGTAATAAGTGGTATAAACTGCTGCTTGTCGAAATTTACGGCAAAGGCGGAATGAAAAAGGAACTTCTCGAAACCTGCGAAAATCTGGTAAAACAGGATCCCGGAAATATTGATTACTTGTACGAGCTTTCCAATGCTTACCTGATGAATGATGATGGGAATGCTGCAATTAAAACATATAATAAAATTGAAGAGATCATAGGAGTAACCGAAGAAATTTCGGTACAGAAACAGCAAATATATCTTATTCAGAAAAAGCCGGATCAGGCGGCTTCTGAAATCGAAAAACTTATAAAGGAATTTCCTGAAGAGGAAACCCACTACCTGTCGGTGCTGGCCGAAATGTATATGCAGGCCGGAAAACCGGATAAAGCAGCGGAATATTACCAACAGGTTCTTACAAAGGATCCACAGAATCCATATATCCACATTACCCTTTCTGACTATTACAGGCAAAAGGGAGATAAGAAAAAATCGTTCGATGAATTAAAACTGGGATTCTCGAATCCTGCACTTGATATTGACACTAAAATCAGGATTTTACTAACCTATTTTACTGCCGAGGACATATACAACGAAAACAAGGCTGACATTTTTGAACTTGCACAAATCCTTGTTAAAACCCACCCTGACCAACCCAAAGCACATTCGATGTACGGCGATTTCCTGATGGATGATAAAAAATATTCTGAAGCCCGCGACGAATACCGGAAAGTGCTGGTTACCGACAGTAGCCGTTACGCCGTTTGGGAAAGCCTTCTAAATACTGAAATCCAATTAGCTGATTATAATGCTCTTGGTGAAGAAAGCTCGCGTGCAACCGAGTTGTTTCCCCTTCTGCCTGTTCCATACCTGTTCAAAGGCGTTGCCTTGTTGGAGAATAAAAAATATGAAGATGCAGTAAGCAGTTTCAATACAGGCGTTAAGCTGGTGAGCGGCAATAATGTACTTTTAGGTCAGTTTTATACCTACCTGGGTGATACCTATTACAGGATGAAAAACTTCCGTCAATCGGACGAAAACTATGAAAATGCATTAAAGCTAGATTCTGAAAATAGTTATGTGCTTAACAACTACGCGTATTATCTTTCGTTGCGCAACGAAAAACTCGATAAGGCTGAAACGATGTCGGCTAAGTCGCTGAAACTTGATCCGAACAACCCGGCCAATTTGGACACCTACGGTTGGATCCTTTACAAACTTGGCAGATACGATGAAGCTGCCGAATGGGTCAAGAAAGCTGTTGCCGGAACTCCATCGCCCGATGCCGATCTGCTTGAGCATCTAGGGGATATTTATTTTAAGAATGGCGATATTGAAAATGCACTGATACAGTGGCAAAATGCAAAAAAGGCCGGAACCGGTTCAGAATTCCTGGAGAAAAAAATAAACGAAAAGAAACTGTATGAATAGATGTCAGAGATCGAATCCCCTGGTGTATGCCTGCCTGCTCTTGCTGATCGCGGCAACAGCATGTACAGGCACCCGTAAGGCGGTGAGGGAGCCAATTAAAGAACAGGGAGCCGAATATCTTGTTGATAAACTCAAAGAACACGAGTTGAAGTTTTCACAATTCTCGGCCAAGTTTAGTGCCACATACGAGGTAGATCAGAAATCCACCACCGTTTCAGGTAATATCCGTATAGCGCATGACAGTATAATATGGATCTCAATATCTCCGGCACTGGGCATCGAGGCGGTTCGATTTATGCTTACACCCGATTCGATCAAATATATGAACAGGTTGAGCAACAACTATTTAGCCAAAGGATTTGGGTATATCAACCAGTTGCTGAACAAGACCATGGATTATGATATGGCCCAGTCATTTTTATTGGGGAATGATTTTTCGTTATATGAGTCAAATACATTCAGGGCTTCGGTTGAAAGCCAGGAATATAAACTCAGTACAACAAACCGGCAAAAAATCCGCAGGTTTGTCAGGAGAAGCGAAGACGATATCAGTATTCCGATTCAAAGTATATGGCTCAACCCCGAAAGTTTTAAAATCTCGAAGGTATTGCTGAAAGAGGCTGAGCGTGATAACCGCAGATTCCTTGCCACATACGATGAGTTTGTAAATGTTGACGAACGACTGATTCCGTCGAATCTTGATTTTAAGGTAGAAACCGTGGATAATACTATCAGGATCATGGTCAGTTATACAAAAATTCAAATTAACCAGGGACAAACCTATCCATTCAGGATCCCTGAAAGTTATACTGAAATCCAGGATCTTAAGCCTGACAAAAAATGAAATTGAAATCTCGGCATACAGCTCGTTTTTATGTTATACTTTGTTGCGGTATAGTTATGCTTTTTACAGCAATAGCTGATGTTACCATATATGCCCAGAGCGATAAAAACAATTTGCAAACCCGCAAAGCGCAGCTCGAAAAGGAAATTGCCGAAATGAATATCGAACTGGAACAGACCAAGAAAAACAAATCGGCCAATCTAAACCAGATCATACTGATTAATAAGAAAATACGGAAGCGCGAAGAACTGATCCAGGAAATAAATCAGGAGGTTGATAATCTGGATGGCCAGGTTCAGAACCTGAGTGATACCATATCGAAGATGAGCAGAAACCTGTACGGGTTGAAAGAGGAATATGCACAGATTGTTTATTCAACCTATCGTAACCGGGGAGCCTACAACGAGCTGATGTTTATTTTTTCGGCGCATAACTTTAACCAGGCATATAAACGGCTAAAATACGTGCAACAGTACACCGAATACCGAAAACAACAGGTTAGCGCAATTATGGCCGGACGAGTGGAACTTGCATATAAAAAACTTGAATTCGAGAAGCAAAAATCCTCGAAACTCACATTGAAACACTCGCAGGAACAGGAGCGGAACATGCTTGCCATTGAGAAAAAGCAGAAGGATGATAAAGTTAAAAACCTCACTTCGCAGGAAAAAAAACTGCTGGGCAAACTTCGCGATAACGAGGTGGCACTGAACAAACTACAAACGGCTATTGAGTCGCTTGTAGCTGCCGAAATTAAAAAAGCGAATGAAGAAAAGGCCCGGAAAGCAGCTACTTTAGCGGAAGCTGACCGAAAAGCAAAATTGAAAGCGGAAGCGGACAAAAAAGCAGCTGGAAAAACTGAATCGAAAACAGTAGTACCCGTACCGGCCCAACCTGAAGTTGCAGTCAAAACCGTCGAATCGAAACCTGTTGCAGCTAAAGTTCCGGTTGCAAAATCAAACAGTATGTCGGTTACAGCCGAAGATGTAGCTTTAACAGGCAGTTTCGCCGGGAACAAAGGCCGGCTGCCTTCGCCAGTGAACAAAGGATCGGTAGTTTCAACGTTTGGCGAGCATCCACATGCAGAATTTCAAAATATTAAAATTAAAAATAATGGTATTGATATTACCTCGGCTTCGGGATCTCAGGCCAAAGTGGTTTTTGACGGGGAGGTATCGAGCGTACTGTATATTGCTAACCTCAATTATGTTGTGATTGTGAGACATGGCGATTACCTCACGGTATATTCCAACCTGGAAGAAGTGAGTGTAAAGAAAGGAGACAGATTAAAAACCGGGCAGGCACTTGGTACTATTTCCACAGCCCAGGGCGAAAACCGTTCCCGGTTGCATTTTGAACTCTGGCTCGGGACAATAGTCCAGAACCCTGAAGGGTGGATCAGAATTTAGTCCCTGCAAATACCTGAATTTTACCCCCTTCAGAGGGGATAATTTATAGATTAAATCATTCCGGATACACTCCGGTTTAATCTTTTAAGAACTTTTATAGTAAAAAGTGAATTAATGCATATGTATTTGCTTTAACTTTGCAATCCATATCTAAAACAATAATAATCATGGGTAGATTAGGACCAACCGAAATATTACTAATACTTGCCATCGTTCTCCTGCTTTTCGGGGGGAAAAAAATTCCAGAACTTATGAAGGGTCTTGGTAAAGGCGTTAAAAATTTCAAAGACGGTATGAAAAACGAAGATGAGGATACGACTCCGGGTAATACTGCGGCCAAGTAAATTCTTTATCTTTACGTTTAAATCTGAATTTATCAGGGCCTAAGCTGTGATAATGTAACCGGCAATCATAAATTAATTGCAGGGACTGATACCAAAAGCGCTTTTTGAGGCGTTATATCTTTTAACAATCAATTGTGAATTAAAAATATAAAGGACACATTTTTGAACGATGTGTTTTTTGTATTTTTAGCGTGCTTTATATAAAATACAGTAAATTGCTTATTCCGTGCTTAAAACGGCACTATAAACCTGATGCATACCTGATGAAGAAAACACAAGCCTTACTACTTTTACTTTTTTTTAGCCTCGGCCTTTTGTCCTACGCCCAGCAGGCAGGAGAATATACTACCCCGGACAAGACCAGCGGGAACTTTGAGCTTGTAAATGACAACTTTATTGTTGCAGCCCTTGATAGCCTGAGCACACTGAAATATTTTGAAAGCAGTGAAAATACCAGGAACCGACTGAATGAGAATAAATATAATTTCCTCCCCAATTTTACTCCAACCTACCCCGATTCAGTTTACTATTACCGTATGCAGCGTCTCGATGTGGGGTCACCGATTAACCTGGTTTACAATCCATACGTTCGCGCTTTTATTGACATGTATGCCAACAAAAAGCGGGGTACAACAGCACGAGTACTGGGCCTTTCGCAAATGTATTTCCCTATGTTTGAGCAGCAGCTCGACAAGTTCAATATACCTCTTGAAATGAAATACCTTGCTATAGTTGAATCAGCGCTGAATGCAAAAGCCCGTTCACGGGTGGGAGCCGGTGGATTATGGCAGTTTATGTACTATACCGGCAAAGTTTATGGGCTTGAAGTTACTTCCTATGTTGACGACCGCAACGACCCGTTAAAAGCAACTGTGGCTGCCTGCAGGCATTTTAATGACCTGTATAATATGTACCACGACTGGCTACTGGTACTGGCCGCATATAATTCGGGTGCCGGTAATGTAAATAAAGCAATAAGGCGTTCGGGCGGTAAAATGACTTTCTGGGAGATAATGCCTTACCTGCCGCGCGAAACGCGCGATTACGTACCTGCATTTATTGCAGTAAACTATGTAATGGCATACTCCAACGAGCATAACATTTATCCTGTTATGCCGAAGATTTTATTCCACGAAACTGATACGGTTACGGTACATTCGCCACTTACACTGGATATTCTTGCCGAAAAGCTCAAACTCAGTATAACGGACCTCGAATTCCTGAACCCAACATTCCGTACCGGTTTTATCCCGGCCACACAGGATAATCCTTTTTATATACGACTGCCTCAAAAATCGATTGCCGATTTTATCAATAACGAACCATCATTATACGCTTATTATCAACTTAAAGGATATGATCCTAACCAGTTTAAGCCCATCGATGGTGCTGATTACGATATAGTTACAAAGAAAGTTATTCATAAAGTGCGCAAAGGCGAAACCCTGGCAACAATTGCCAGGAAATACGATTGTACCTCATCTGAAATTAAGAAGTGGAACAAATTGAAAAAATCGGCTGTTTACAAAGGGCAGTCGTTGAAAATTTATGTTCAATCCAGGCAACCGGCCGCGGAGCCTAAAACACCTGCCACCGCATCCGAAAACCAGGTTCTTGCTGCTAAAAACGACTCGGTTAATGCAGGGAAAGCCGTCACGGAAGTTGTAAAAAAGCCGGTTACTGCGCCCGTGAAACCAATATACCACACCGTAAAAAGCGGCGAATCGGTGGGAAAGGTTGCTGCTAAATACCATATTAGCACTAAAAATCTGATGGCCTGGAACGGTTTAAAAAGCCAGAATCTGAAAGTCGGACAGAAGCTCAGGGTTAACGCGCCGGGAAAAACTGTTATAGTTGAAGACGTAGCTGCAAACGCGGGAGCTGAAAAAGGAAAGACGACCGACCAGTCAAAGCCTTTTTCGTCGAATGCTAAATACCATGTTGTATTGAAAGGAGAATATCTTTCGAAAATTGCAACTGCTTACGGTGTTACGACCAACGAACTTATTGCCTGGAATTCGCTTGAAAGCAACAGCCTGCTTGTGGGGCAGAAACTCCGGGTTAACCAGCCGGAAGGTCAGGATAATTCAAAAGCAACAGCCCAGTCGGCTGCAGTAAAAGAAGATGCTGTGGATGCAGATGCCGGACTGAAGCAGGTTTATTACACGGTGAAACCGGGTGATACACTTTGGAGTATTTCGCAAAAATACAACGGCGTTACTATCGATCAACTGAAAGAGTGGAATAAAATTACCGGTAAGGGCGGCCTGAAAGTAGGGCAGAAAATTAAGGTAATTCTTCCCGCCGGCTAAACAAATCTTTCTACATGGAGTATTTTAGGGATTCGGGTAATTCGATCCTGTTATTGTATGATTATGTGTCTCAGGGGTAAAGGGTTAATTTTTCTGGTATTTTTATTGTCGTCATGCGGCGGGAGTTTAGTTAATATTCCCGATTCAAGCGGGCAAGGCTCCGAAATATATATTGTTGCTGGTAAGAGTGTATGGGATGGACCTTTGGGCGACACCTTACGCTCTTTTTTTATGACGGACTATGAAGGACTCCCTGAAGCAGAACCAGATTTTAAGTTGGTCTTTATTCCGGAAGAGAATTTCAGCAAAGAGCTCAAAACCCGCCGCGATATCCTTTTCGTTGATATCAGATCACGATATAAACAGGGCGTGGTCGAAACCCTCGAAAATGTGTGGGCGCATCCACAAAGGGTTTTTAAAATTAAAGCAGGCTCCGACACGGCAGGAATTAATGCCTTTGGGAAAAATGCACTGGCTATTAAGGAACTTTATAACCAGAGTGCGCGCGCCCGCTGCCGTGCCCTGATCGCACAAAACCGGAACGATGAAGTCGGAAAAATCCTTACTAATGCCTATGGCATTGAAATATCTATTCCTCAAAACTTTGTTATAGCAAGAAAAACGGCTGATTTTACCTGGCTCAGGGCCGAAACCGATACCAGCAGCCTAGGGCTGTTTATTTATACAATGCCATATAACGACACTTCACAGCTGGCTCCGGCATCAGTGCTGGATACCCGCGATCTCTTTATAAAAAGATATATCCCGAACCCTTCCGGGGCCGCTTATATGATGATTGAGCGGGAAGCCAAACCGCCTGTTTCGCACAGAATTCTTTTCAAGGGCATGTATGCACTCGAGACGCGTGGATTATGGCGAACAAGAGGAGATACAAGGGGAGGTCCTTTTGTAAACTATACAATTGTTGATGCCCCAGGGCAGAGAATAATTGTTTTCGACGGTTTTGTATATTCACCGCAAAGGCCTAAAAGGAATTATATGCGGCAGTTCGAATCTGTCATTTGGGATGCCGAAATAGGAAAAGTGGCTGGGAAGGAATAATTACGAAAGAAATGATTTCTGTAACAATAAGACAAATAGCACGTTACACAAATAGTCCGAATTAAATCCGAATTATTTTCAGATTTTTGTAAAATCTGATTTTTTTTGCAGTACATTTGACCACCTGGTTAAATCATTTGGTTAAACCGAAATGGCAGACTCTAAAAGTAGTGCAATGAATACCGAAACCACCGAAAAACAAATTCTGAAAGCGGCCAGGGAGGTTTTTATTTCCAAGGGGCTTGAAGGAGCGCGTATGCAGGAAATTGCCGACCAGGCAGGGATAAACAAGGCTTTACTGCATTATTATTTCAGGAGCAAGGATAAATTATTCGAAGCCGTTTTCAGCGAAGTAGCTGGCAACCTGTTTCCCGCGATGAGGCAGGTGCTGGTGGCGGAACTGGGAATCAGGGAAAAAATTAATTTCGTGGTTAAAATCTACCTGAGGGGTATAGGTGAAAACCCTTTCATTCCTGCTTTTGTTATCAATACTCTCAATACAAACCCAGAACGATTCCTTAAGTATATTAAAGAAGCCGGGATTAATCCCGGATTGCTTCAGAAACAGATCGATGACGAGGCAACCCTCGGACTTATAAAGCTCATAAAAGCCGAACACCTGATGGTGAATATTATTGCCATGTGCATTTTTCCATTTATAGCAAGGCCGATCATACAGAACGTATTTGCAATGGATGATCAGGAATATAGCGCTTACCTTGAAGCGCGGGAAACAGAGATAATCGATTTTGTATTAAAATCAATAGCCGTATGAGGTACAAAACAGCATTTCTTTTTATTAGTATGGCGTTGGCAATTGGCGTTCAGGCGCAGCATCCGACTCTAACGCTCGATAGTTGCCTTGCTGCAGCCATGAAAAACCACCCGCTTGCAGGTCAGAACTCGATATATGCTGAAACAGAAAACCTGCAACAGAGAAATATTGATAACGCTAAACTTCCACAGCTCAATATCAACGGGCAGGCTACCTATCAGAATGAAGTAATCCAGCTCATGTTTAATATACCCGGCGCTCCTGCTCCTGTAATTCCGAAGGCACAATATAAAGTATCACTCGACGCCAACCAGCTGATTTATGGCGGAGGTTCAATTGATGCACAGAATACAATTGAAGGTTACAACCGTAAAATAAACCAGCTAAATAACGATGCGGAACTGTATAAAACACGTGAAAGGATTAACCAATTGTATTTCAGCATTCTGCTATCAGATTTAAATGCGGAAGTAATTGAAAATACCATAACCGACCTAAAGACCAGGCTGGCACGGATTGAAATATCAGTTCGCGGAGGCGTGCAGCTGGAATCGGCTGCCGATGTTTTGCAGGCCGAAATTTTAAAAGCCGGCCAGCGCCTGCTGGAAGTGAAAACTCAAAAACAAGCCACAATCAACACCATGGCGGTGCTTACCGGGCTTGCTATTAGCGGAAACACCATTTTCGTGGCTCCCGTACAACAGGTCGATCTTTTGGTTTATAATAATCTGCGGCCCGAGTTTGGTGTGTTCTCGCTGATGCAGCAAAAACTTGAAGCAACAAAAAAACTATCGGTTGCAAAAGATATGCCTAAGCTTTATGGTTTCGGAACGGCCGGATATGGAAACCCAGGGTATAATTTTTTCAAGGAGGGTTCTTCCTTTTTTACAACTGTAGGAGCTAAAGTTACCTGGAATTTCTGGAACTGGAACCAAACCAGCCGCGAAAAGCAGATTCTGGATATGAACAGCCATATTATTGAAAATCAGAAAAACGCTTACGATATGGCCAACAAAGCACAGGTACAGCAATATCTTGCCGATGTTTCAAAGGCGGAAGAGCTGCTGAAAAGTGATGATGAAATTATCAAACTCAGGAAATCGATAAGCCGTTCGGCAGCAGCGCAACTCGAAAACGGGACCTTAACATCAACTGAATATATTACGGAACAGCTTGCCGAAGAACAGGCCCTGCTTACGCGAAACCTTCACCAGGTTCAGTTGCTGCAATCGAAAGCCCTTTACAAGGCAGCAACCGGCGGATTATAAACCAGATAAAAGTGCTTTATTTCAGACACATAACAAATTCGGATTTTAACAAAAGCAGTTTAAACATGATAAGCAAGTACAACTTTTTGACGATAATAATTTTGGCAGGCTTGGTTTCCTGTACCAAAAACGACAATAAAAGCGATGCTTACGGGAACTTCGAAGCGGTACAGGTGACTGTTTCGGCTGAAAGTGCAGGAAGTATCCACTACCTCAATGTGGAGGAAGGGATGGATATAGATTCGGGGACTATAGTTGCATTAGTCGATACTACCGATCTGTACCTGAAGATATTACAGCTCCGTTCGCAGAAAAAGGCGGTTTCGGTAAAAAGCAGCAGTGTTTTGAGCCAGATCGGGGTTCAGCAGCAGCAAAAAACAAACCTGATGGTTGAGAAAAACCGGGTTAGCAAACTTGTTGCTGAAAAAGCCGCCACGCAGAAACAACTTGATGATATAAACGGGGCATTAGACCTTGTGGATAAACAAGTTGCATCAATACAAACGCAGAATGCCGGAATTAGTGAAGAAATGGAAGTTATTGACCGGCAGATAGCGCAGGTTGACGAATCGATACACAAGTGTTATATCCGCAACCCGGTAAGGGGAACCGTGCTGAGCAAGTATGCCGAAGCCGGCGAAATTACATCACCTGGTCGGGCGCTTTATAAAATTGCCGATCTTAGCGTGATGGAACTGAAAGTTTACGTTTCGGGAACGCAATTACCGCACGTAAAATTAGGCCAGCAGGTGGAGGTGCTTATTGATGCTGATAGCAAAACGAACTCCAGACTTAGCGGAGTTGTAAGCTGGATATCGCCCAAAGCCGAATTTACACCCAAAATTATCCAGACCAAAGAAGAACGGGTCAACCTGGTGTACGGAGTAAAAGTTAAAGTGCCAAATGATGGCAGCCTTAAGATTGCCATGCCTGCAGAAGTTAATTTTAAATAGAAAAAATAATTCCAAATCAATCCAAGTTAAATCAAATCCTGAAAACCATGAAAATCACAATCGCTGCAGTATTCCTTCTTATTTCGATGGCATTTGCCGTTCCAGCCAACGCACAGGGAAAGCCGGATAAAATCCTGGGCTATTACCTGACCTATGACGATGAAACCGGTGCTGAAAAATCGCAGGTTCAGATTTACAAAGACCCCAACGGGAAATACTATGGAAAGATTGTATGGCTGAAAGAACCGCTGAAAAACGGAAAACCTAAGGTTGACGATAAAAATCCCGATGTGAAATATCAGAAAAGACCTGTTATGGGGCTTGAGATATTAAAAGGCTTCAAATTCGACAAGTCGAACGAAGAATGGAACGAAGGAACTATCTATAATCCTGCCAGCGGCAAAACATACAACTGCTATATAAACTTTGAATCGGATAACAAAATCAAGATCAGGGGTTATATTGGTGCTTCATGGATGGGCCTGGGCAAAACTGCCTACTGGACCAAAGAGCCGGCCCTGAGAAAATAATCATTTTCTGAACCCGGGCAATCATCAATGCCCTTACCCGAAAAGTACCGGGAGGTATAGCGATATGGAATGAAACAGCAACAACTCAGTTTTATCCTGTTGTGTGAAAATCAACATTGAGTTATCGATTCTTCAACCCGATATTGCTATATCTTCTTTTGGTGTGTCCGAATGTCACGCTTTTACACCATTTTTCCATTCAGTTTAAACACGAATTATGTCAGCACCGGTCTCAATTAAGGCAACGAATATCACAAGGCGTTTTGGTGACAAAACCGCCCTGGATGATATTTCGTTCGAGGTAGGCAAGGGAGAGTTATTCGGGTTTATTGGTCCCGACGGGGCGGGAAAGACCACCCTTTTCCGCATTATTACCACGTTGCTTATTCCCGATGCAGGTTCAATGACTGTGGAAGGCCTTGATCCGGTTAAGGATTTTGTGAAACTCCGTAAAATACTTGGTTATATGCCTGGAAGGTTTTCGCTTTACCAGGATCTTACGGTTGAGGAAAACCTGCGCTTTTTTGCCGGTATTTTCAATACTACCCCCGAAGCCAATTACAACCTGGTGAAAGAAATTTACAGCCAGATCGAACCGTTTAAGAACCGGAAAGCAGGGAAACTTTCGGGCGGCATGAAACAAAAGCTGGCCCTGTCGTGTGCATTGATCCATAAGCCCGAAGTGCTTATACTCGATGAACCCACAACCGGTGTGGATGCAGTTTCGCGGATCGAGTTCTGGGAAATGCTGGCCAGGCTACGTGCAAGCGGCATTACTATTGTGGTTTCGACTCCATACATGGACGAAGCCTCCCGTTGTGACAGGGTTGCCCTGATACAAAACGGCGTTATAATGAGTATTGATACGCCCATGGCGATCCGGAAAAACTTTGGAAGCAGGCTCTGGGCTGTATATACTGACGACATCTACAAATTACTTCACGACCTGAGGCAGTATAAAGCCACCAGGACAGCTTTCCTGTTCGGGGAGAGCATTCATCTGTCCCTTTCGGACGATAGCGTTAAATCCGGTGAAATCGCCTCCTGGCTGCAGGCACTTGGACACACCGGTGTGCAGGTTAATCCGATTGAGCCAACAACTGAGGATAGTTTTATGGAAATGATGAAGAAAGAGTAAAATCCCAGAACCCAAATTTCAAGATCCAAATTCCAAGGAATAAATTGATAAGGAATAAGATAAAAACAACTGCAGAAGTTAAAAGCCTGGAATAATCAGGCAATTGTAAAATTATACAAAAGATTACAGCCAACATCCCCAACCCCTAACCCCTAAATCCTATCTGAATGCCCATCATCGAAGTCGAAAACCTGGTAAAAAAATTCGGAAGCTTTGTAGCCAACGATCACCTTACTTTTTCGGTAGAGGAAGGCGAGATATTTGGTTTCCTGGGTGCGAACGGGGCGGGGAAAACCACTGCCATGAAAATACTTTGCGGATTGTCGGCACCTACATCAGGGAAAGTTATGATTGCAGGTTTTGATGTATACCGTCAGTCGGAAATGATTAAGAAACGGATAGGGTACATGAGCCAGCGTTTCTCGCTTTTCGAGGACCTTTCGGTATGGGAAAATTTCCAGTTTTACGGGGGTATTTACGGGCTTTCGTCAGCAACCATAAAACAAAGAACAACAGAACTGCTGGGCCGCCTGGGGCTTGAAAGTGAAAAAAACCAACTACTGGGTTCGCTTCCTTTGGGATGGAAACAAAAACTGGCTTTTTCGGTAGCTATTATTCACCGCCCATCCATTGTTTTTCTCGACGAGCCTACCGGGGGCGTGGATCCGATAACCCGGAGGCAGTTCTGGGAAATCATATACGAAACTGCCAGCCAGGGAATTACCGTTTTTGTGACCACTCACTATATGGACGAAGCCGAATACTGTAAACGCGTAAGCATTATGGCTGACGGGAAAATTGTAGCACTCGATACACCCGCAAACCTGAAGCTAAAATACAATGCGGCTAATATCGAGGAGGTGTTTCTGAAAATAGCAAGGAATTGACAGGTAAGGTGCTTTACGAATTACGATTGACGAGGTACGAATGAAGAACCCTCGAATTAAATTCAGATGACAAACAGAATCAAAAAAATATATACCCAACCATTCGTAAATCGCAAATCCGAAATCGCAAATTAAAATGAGAGGTTTTATAATCAAAGAGTTTTACCACATCTTCCGCGACTACCGGTCGATGATTGTGCTTTTTGGTATGCCTGTCATCCAGGTTCTTCTGTTCGGGTTTGCGCTTTCAACGGAAGTAAAAAATGCCCCTATAGCCATTATTGATCATTCCAACGACCAGGTAACCCGTGAAATAAAATCAAAAATACTCTCGTCAGGCTTTTTTATACTTAACGACGAGGTAAGGGGCGAAGGTCATATAGGGGAAGTGTTCAGGCATGGAAAAGTAAAAGAAGTTATAATTTTCGAAAACAATTTTGCAACTCATCTCGAAAAAGACCACCAGGCCAATATCCAGGTCATAGCCGATGCCAGCGATCCGAATACCGCCAACCTGCTTGTAAACTATACCTCGGCGATAATAATCGATTACCAGCGGGAATACCTGAAAGAAATGTCGTTTCCGGTAACCATTACTACCGAATCGCAGATGATGTACAACCCGGACCTGAAAAGTGTTTTTATGTTTGTGCCGGGTGTCATCACAATACTGCTTATGCTTATTACCGCAATGATGACGTCGATATCAATTGCCCGCGAAAAAGAAATGGGGACCATGGAAATACTGCTTGTATCGCCAATGCGCCCTATCCAGATCATCGCCGGGAAGGTTGTTCCTTATGTATTGCTTGCCTTTGTGAATGCCCTTTCCATACTCCTGCTGAGCTATTTTGTACTGGGAATGCCTGTAAAAGGCAGTCTTGTGCTCATGCTTGCCGAAAGCCTTTTGTTTATTGTAATGGCGCTGTCGCTGGGAATTTTTATTTCCACGGTGAGCAAGAGCCAGCAAATGGCCATGATGCTTTCGATGTTTGCACTCATGCTGCCGACCATACTGCTTTCGGGATTTATTTTTCCTATCGAGAATATGCCGCTGCCCTTGCAGATACTCAGTAATATCATGCCGCCGCGATGGTTTATTATCATAGTGAAATCGATCATGATTAAAGGGCTGGGCTTTAGGTATATCTGGAAAGAAACACTGATTATAGCCGGGATGGCCTTGTTTTTCATTGCGCTGAGTGTGAAGAAATTTAAGGTCAGGCTGGATTGAGGGGCGAAAATGTTGGATGTCGGAAGTAAGATCCGGAAATACTGGAACTCTGAAAACCTGAAATAAAAAACGCTGAAACATAACAATTGAGAACAATACTATACATATTACAGAAAGAATTCCGGCAGATATTCCGCAATAAAACGATGCTGCCCATAATTTTCGTTATTCCGGTGGTTCAATTGCTGGTGCTGGCTTTTGCAGTTACATTCGAAATCAAAAACATCAATCTTGTAATTGTCGACCAGGATCATTCTGTAGAATCGAGGCAACTGGCTTCGAAATTTACGGCTCCGCCTTTTTATCATGTTAAAGCATATCCTCTAACCTACCTTGAAGGTGAGGAATACCTGAAAACCGGCAAGGCAAACCAGATCCTCATTATTCCGCCGCGTTTCGGAAACGACCTGCAAAAGGAAAAGAAAGCTTCGGTTCAGCTAATCAGTAATGCTATCGACGGAAGTGCCGCAGCCATAATGAATGCCTATGGCAACTCGATTATAATGGATTACAACCAGGATATTATTGCCGATCTCACGGGTGGTCTTGATCTGAAACCTCCGTTCAGCATCAGTTATTCATACTGGTTTAATGCGGAACTGGATTACAAAACCTATATGGTTCCGGGAATACTGGTACTCCTGGTCACTATTATCGGCATGTTTTTATCGTCGATGAACGTAGTACGCGAAAAGGAAATGGGAACCATCGAACAAATCAATGTTTCGCCTGTAAAAAAGTACCAGTTTGTTGTGGGGAAGCTTTTACCGTTCTGGTTTATCGCACTTTTTGAACTGGCCTTCGGATTGTTGCTTGCACATATAATATTCAAAATCCCGATTATCGGGAGCCTATGGCTTATATTCGGAGTGGCTTCGGTGTATTTATTGGCAGTACTGGGGATAGGTTTATTTATTTCCACGCTTGTAAATACACAGCAGCAGGCCATGTTCCTGGCCTGGTTCTTTGCCGTGGTGTTCATCATGATGAGCGGATTGTTTACCCCTGTCGACAGCATGCCTGAATGGGCTCAGAACATAAATATTATTAATCCTATAGCTTATTTTATCCGGATGATGCGTATGATCATGCTGAAAGGATCGCAATTCCAGGATATACTGAAACCGTTTTTCTCCATAGTGGTTTATGCCATAATTTCACTTACACTCGCAGTGTGGAGATACCGGAAGGTTGCTGCATAACGAACCCGACTCTGCAGAAAAGATTTTGTCGTTCACTTAGGTAATTAACAGCCATTCGGACGAACCAGCTTCATATTAAAACCTGAAGGTCAATCCGGCTTCGGCGCCGTAATCGTTTATCAGCATACGGGTGTAAACTCCCAGAGCAGGTATAATAAAATAACGGGCTCCAAGCATAAACTGGTTATTAAAGCCGTCCATACCGCTGTGGTCAATACTTGTGTTTTCGTACGAATCGAAATAGTACCCGGGCAATACTCCGGCATATACTTCGAATTGTCGGTTAAACGTATAATGGAAATCTAGTATCAGAGAAAGTTGCTTCACTTCGTATATGCGCGGTCCGAGTATGTACTTAAAATAGCCGGCCTCGATCCCGCCGCCAACTGCCATTTTATGGTCGACCCATTTGTCGATAAAAATATTTTCTAACGAAAGATTGATCGGAATAAAATCATACTTTGGGACCTCGTTGTTGAGTGTAGCATAGCGGATACCTGCGCTGAGCAGCCTGTCATTTGTATGGTATTTCTGGGCATTGGATGTTGAAAAAAACAGAAGAAGGCCAAGGGTAAGAACAAGTGTTTTCATGGATGGGGATTAAACTGTCAACAAACCTTTATTTAAAATTGATACAATAGTAACTGAATTTTTTGAAAAATCAGCATAGTATTTCAGGTACAAAATACTAAGGTTCTGATTCTGCGTTTATAAGTGCAACCAACTATTTTTATCTTTGCAGCCGGCAACGCGGCCTAAATAAAAGTCAATCTGATCAAACTCTCCCTGAAACTTCGCCATACCACCGGATACCCGATACTTTTCCTGCTGATATTTTCGGCAGTTTTGAGGGCATTGCTGGCTGCAGGGTTTTGCCTTGGGAATGATGAGGCATATTACTACACCTATGCATTATATCCCGCACTCAGCCATTTCGATCATCCGCCTATGGTGGGATGGGCGATACAATTTTTCAGTCTGAATCTCACCCTTAGCAGTGAATTTTTTATCCGTCTGGCTGCCGTGGTTGCCGGAACAGCCAATACCTGGCTGATGTATTGCATCGGTAAACAGCTTCGTGATGAATTAACCGGCTGGTACGCGGCTTTGCTTTATACCGCTTCAACCTATGGGTTTATAATCATCGGTGTTTTTATACTTCCCGATGCACCTCAGAGTGTTTTCTGGCTCGCAGCATTACTATTGCTCCTGAAGGCTTTCGGCGGCGACATTGACGGCCTTGCTAAACGCAGGTTCCTGATGGCTTCGGGTATGATGGGATTCGCTTTTTTAAGCAAATATACCACGGCGTTTCTTTGGATGGGTATGATGATTTATATCCTGGCTTACAACCGGAAATGGTTGCTGACACAAGCTTTTTACCTTGCACACCTGATAATGGCATTGCTGTTTCTGCCTGTATTAGTGTGGAATGCACAAAACAATTTTGTCAGTTTCCTTTTTCATAGTGCACGTGTGGAGCCGGTGCAGGCCATATTTACACCTGATTATTTCCTTACTGAAGTCGTTGGAGAAGCATTGTACACCAACCCGGTTAACCTGGTTTTAATAGTACTGGCTCTGGTCACATTGTTAAGCAGAAAGCCGAAAACAGTCAAGCCGGAATCCCGTTTACTCATTTGGTCGGGATTGCCGCTGGTTGTTACTTTCCTGCTGGTTTCGGTTTCGAGGCGAACGCTGCCTCACTGGAACGGGGCCGGTTACCTCACATTGCTTCCGCTTGCTGCACTCTGGCTCAGGAGCCGGACTGAGGCGAAAATACCTGTAGCGATTAAGAGTGCAATGGCATTTATTTCCCTTCTGATCACCCTTTCGGTGGCACAGGTTTTGACAGGATTTTTCCCTTTTGAAAAGTATATCGTTGAAAGTAAAGGTAAAGGCTCGGCTGATTATTCGCTCGAGGTATATGGCTGGAGACAGTTGCGTGAAGAATTTATTCCCCTTGCGGACAAATATGAAAAATCCGGGCTGATGCCTGTAAATTCACCTATTTTAAGCTACCGATGGTTTCCGGCAGCCAATTTCAGTTATTATGCTGCCAGGGGGACAGGACGGTATGTTATGGCTGCCGGAGATACTTCGGCTATACATAAATATGCCTGGATCAACGAGGTTCATGGTGGTTTCAGGTTGAACAGCGATGCCTGGTACATTACCTCGAGCCGCGATTTCCGCGATCCGGGCACATTGCCTGACATTTATTTCGAAAAAATACTACCTCCCGATACAATCGATATACAAAGAATGGGGAAGCGGGCTTATTCTTTCTACGTATACAGGTTAATGAACCTGCAATCGAAAAGGCAATAGGCCCGGCTTATCAGATAATTGTATTTCAAAAATAAAAAAACCGGCTCAAGGCCGGTTTTTAGCAATCGGTATAACAACCGATTATCGCAATTCGAAAGAAGTAAGGCCGATTTCGCGGTCTTCGGTAAATACATTCACATAATAACGGCCTTTTGGTAATTCAGAGCTGTTGGCAGGAAGTTCGAAATAGGTACAAATATCGGAAGCGTTACCTTCGTAATTGAGGGTTTCCATCGATGAAAACTGTAGTGTCTGCCCCAGGAACTGGAATGTATAGGCTGGGCCGCGGGTAAGAATTACATTATCGGGTCGGGCAATGCGAACAAAAAAGCGTTTATAACCTGTGCTCACCAGTTTGTTCTCACTTACAGTAAAGCAAACCTTGATTTTCTCGGCTCTTGCTGCCTTATCGGTTTCCTTGTCTTTATCAACTCCCCTCGACTTATAGGCTACCGCGGTAATTTTATAGGCTTTTAGAACAGCTGCACCCGTAATTTTTTCGTTCAGGGCTTCTTTGTCTTTTGCCAGGTCGCTGGTTTTCTGCTGCTCGAGGTTATAGTTAGTTTTGATCTGCTCATTTTCAGCTTTCAGGCTGCGGTTAACCGTATACAGCGAATCGATTTTTTGCTCATACATCATGGTTATCTGCTGCAATTGCGCCAGTTTCTGTTTCACGACAGCCAGTTCCGTTTTCGATTTCAGCAATTTTTTGATTTCGATTGCTTTCAGATTGATGATGCTGTCCTTTTCGGATAAACGACTGCTGAGTTCGCCATAGGTGGCTTTTACCCTTTCGTGTTCGGCAAGCAGCGAGTCGAGCTGGGATTGCAGTGAAGTTTCCTCGGTTGCCGTAGCTTTTTCGAGGGTTACGACTTCTTTTTTCTGATTTATAAGCATCCAGGCCATTACTGCAATAATTGCCACCAAAACGCCGATTGTAATCTTATACGCCAGGGTGTTAACAGGTTTTTCGTCCATAATTTATAAAACGGTTACAATGCTCAAAGGTAACGAAACATTATATTTAATAGTATGTGAGTAAGTTAATTTATAAAACGGCATTAAAAACGCCCGGGAAACTCCAGGGCGTTTTCGGCTGTTTTTATTTGTATTAATGTACAGCAGGTGTTATAACCTTGAACTTATCACCGGTTTGTTTGATAAGGTTGCGATAGAATTCTTCGCTGTATCCGGGTTGTTTTACCATAGGGTTAGCGAATTTGTATCCGGCAGGTATAGTTACCGCTTCCTTGATGTTTCCATCCATATATTTTGTAAACAGGAATCTGTAAAGCTTTTTCCATTCATTCACAGTATTGTTGCCTTGGGTAACCGAAAAATCGGTGAGGAACTGGACAGCTTTTGCCGGGCTGGTGCGGTACATTTCGAGTGCAACTTTGTCAACTGCCGGAACCATGGCAATGTAGTTGTTTTCGAGTTCCGACTGCTTCTTCTGTATATCAACAATCATATCGCTGTAGCGTGTATAGGCAAAATTCGAAACCTGATTAAATGCCCAGAATGCCGAATTGTCGCTGAATTCCATCATTGAACCGTTTCCCACGGCATAGGTTTCGGGAACCTTGGTCATACAGGTATACATGGGAGTGAATACGGTTGAATAGGTATCGTCGACGCCGAACCAGAGAATGCCGCCAAGTGGATTCGGAACATACGGCCTCGACTGGGCAACAAATACAAAACCGGTTTGCTGCGTGCTTATTGCGCGCTCGTTAAAGTATTCAACCCCATCGATTTTCCAGGTCAGCGGGCGCCAGCGTACAATGCAACTGTAAGGCCCGGCACCAAAATCTTTGGTCATATCAAGTTCAGTTCCCTGGTAATAATCGCGCATCAGGCCGATTACTTCCTGCACGGTAAGTTTATGATCGGGTTTTACATACAACGGCATACGGTTTGTCAGGTTCTCGCCTTTAATATAGTCGAGGTATTTGTCCATACCTTTGGTAACTTTATTGAATCCGCTCCATACGCGGGCCTCGCACATACGGGCACCACCAAAATCAATAGGGGCGTAAGTGTCGGAGAAACTGAAGTCCTTATCTTCGCCGGAATACAGTCCTTTATCGCGTGCAAAACTGATTACATCAGGAGCATACATACAGTTTTCTGGATCGTTGAGCGGGAAAGTGGTGATGCGGGCGTGATTTGCGTGTCCCGAAATATATCCGTCGGGTATGCGAATAGCTACCCAAACGGCACCTTTGTTATATTTAACCGAAGTTTTACCTTTTTTATCCTTCACTATTTCGGGCTTTCCCTTGGCGACCATTTCCATGATCCACACTTCGTTGGGATCGCTGATCGAAAAGGATTCACCTTCGCTTGCATATCCATATTCAGCCATAAGTGATGTAATTACATTTATGGCTTCGCGTGCAGTTTTACTCCGCTGGAGAGCGATATAAATAAGGCTGCCGTAATCAACAATGGCTGCCGTATCCACCAGTTCTTCGCGCCCGCCGAAAGTGGTTTCACCGATAGCAACCTGGTATTCGTTCATGTTTCCTACAACGTTGTAGGTTTGGGTGGCCTGTTTTATTTTGCCTAAAAATTTACCTGTATCCCATTCGTAAATATCCAGCATGCTTCCGGCAGGATATGTTGCGGCCGGCCAGTAATACAATTCACCGTAAAGGGTATGCGAATCGGCCGAATAACTTATCATGCTTGAACCATCCACGGTGGCCCCTTTGGTAACCAGGAAGTTGGAACAGGCATTTACCCTGTTGCCTGTTAAAGCAAGGGTAAGGCTAAGCGCAAGCAGAAAAATTGTTTTTTTCATAGAGAAGTATTCTAAGTTAAATGGTTGTCCTATTGTGAGGAATGAAAAATTTGAGGGCAAAAATAGAGTAAAAGGTTGATACAAAATCAACCTACACAATTAAAAACATGAAATATGATAAGGATACAGATTATTCAATCATTCCAACCCCGACAGTTTCGTTAGTTCCCTCGTCGATAAAAATAACGGCACCGGTAATCCGGTTCTGGCGGTAGGAGTCGAAAAGCAGGGGCTTGGTAGTGCGAATAGTTATACGGGCAATATCGTTCATCTTCACTTCGGTATCGCTGGTAATCTGTTCGATCGTATTTACATTCACCTTGTAATGAACTTCTTTAACAAGGCAGCGAACATCGCGGGTAGTATGTTTAAGCGCATATTTTCCGTCAATCTGCAAAGGGCGCGGACTCATCCAGCAAACCATCATTGTAATATCCTGGCTCACCTGAGGGCGGTTATCCGCTTTTACAATCATGTCGCCCCGGCTTATATCAATATCATCAGCAAGCTGCATGGTAACCGACATAGGCGGGAAAGCCTGTTCCAACTGCTTATCCTGGAGTTCAATGGATTTGATGGTTGTATGAAAACCTCCGGGCAGTATCATCACCTGGTCACCGGGTTTAAAAACGCCTCCGTCGACGCGGCCGGCATAGCCCCGGTAATCGTGGTATTCGTCGGAAATCGGCCTGACCACATATTGAACAGGGAAACGGGCATCGGTAAGGTTGTAATCGTGGTCGATGGGCAGGGTTTCGAGTACATCGAGCAGTGTTCCCTGGAACCAGTTCATGTTGTCCGACGGCTCAACCACATTGTCGCCGTGCAAAGCACTTATAGGAACAAAGCGGAAGTCTTTTACCCCGAGTTTCAATGCAAAAGCAACAAATTTATCATGTATTTCGTCGAAAACTTCTTTACTGTAACCCACCAGGTCCATTTTGTTGATGCAAATAATAATATGCGGGATCTGGAGCAGGGTTGCAATGTAGGTATGGCGATAGGTTTGTTCGGTTACACCGTTGCGTGCGTCAATCAGGATGAGTGCGGCATTTGCGGTGGATGCACCGGTAACCATATTACGGGTATACTGTATATGACCGGGAGTGTCGGCAATGATAAACTTGCGTTTGGGTGTTGCAAAATAGCGGTAAGCCACATCAATGGTTATGCCTTGTTCGCGTTCGGCACGAAGCCCGTCGGTTACAAGGGCCAGGTTTATATGCTCATTTCCACGCTGGATACTGGCACGTTTTACAGCTTCGAGCTGATCCTCGAAAATCGATTTGCTGTCGTATAAAAGCCTTCCGATAAGGGTGCTCTTGCCATCGTCAACACTTCCGGCTGTTGTAAAACGCAACAGCTCCATATTCAGGTATCCTTTGGATGAAAAATCGGTCATTTTTTTAGTTCCTGGTTCAATGCGCTTCGCGCGTTAAATGTTCGTTGTTCAACAATGTTACTGGTTCAATGCGCATCGCGCGTTCAAATGTTTAAAGGGTTCCAGCGTTTCAGCGTTTCCAGATATTACATCTTATATCCGACATCTAACATCCGACATCCAACATTTCCTCCGATCGCTCCCGCCTTGTCGCCCCTCTCCGTGTCCCCTAAAAATACCCTTCCTTCTTCCTGTCCTCCATGGCAGCTTCGCTGCGCAGGTCATCGGCACGGCTGCCGCGCTCGGTTACCCGGGTTGCAGCAATTTCGGCAATAATTTCTTCGAGTGAGTTGGCGGTCGACAGGTTAAGGCCGGTACACGAAACATCGCCTATAGTGCGGCAACGTACGGTTCGGATTTCTAATTTTTCGTTCGGTTTCAGTTTCATGAAAGGGGCATTGGCAAGCCAAACGCCGTCGCGGAGGAAGGCCTCGCGCTGATGCGTGTAATAAATGCTTGGCATAGGGATGCTTTCCTTCAGGATGTATTGCCACACATCCATTTCGGTCCAGTTGCTGATAGGGAATACCCTGAAATGTTCGCCTAAATGTTTTCTTCCGTTGAAGATATTCCAGAGTTCCGGGCGCTGGTTTTTGGGGTCCCATTGGCCGAATTCGTCCCGATGCGAAAAGAAACGTTCTTTGGCACGTGCTTTTTCCTCATCACGGCGGCCTCCCCCCATGCAGGCGTCGAATTTGTATTTTTCGATAGTGTCGAGTAAAGTAACCGTTTGCAGAAGGTTACGGCTTGCGCTGTATCCTTTTTCTTCTACCACCCGGCCCGTATCAATCGATTCCTGCACCGATCCCACCACAAGCTGAACTCCGAGTTCTTTAACCAGGTTGTCGCGATAATCGATGGTTTCCTGGAAGTTGTGCCCGGTATCGACATGTAGCAGAGGAAAAGGGATTTTTGCCGGCCAGAATGCCTTTCGGGCAAGGTATGTCATTACAATGCTATCTTTGCCTCCCGAAAAAAGTATTGCCGGGCGCTCGAATTGCGCTGCCACTTCGCGGATCACGAATATGGATTCGCTTTCAAGTTCGTCGAGGTGTGAAAGATTGTAGTTGGTCATGCTAATTCAGGTTGTTGGTAATAATTTTTAGTGTCAAGAAGCCGGTCAACAGGTTAAGACCTGCTGTTCGGAGTGTATTGGCATAAAACGGTTTGATGCCGGTTGTTCCCTGTCCATTAAAATTCAAAGGGATCTAAATAAATTACCCAGATTATACAAAACAGGTTCCGACAAAGTACTGCAAAAGTACTGTTTATCTTTTTATCTTCAAACTGGGTAAGTTCGTATTGATTCCAGCATGGAAAATAACCGTAGCGTAAAAGTGTTTAAATGTAAACAAAACAACAGCTAACGTACTATCAATTTTCTTACCTGAGAATTGGCATCCCCTGAGTTGATCCGTAAAAAATAAATTCCTGAAGGGAGAAAACTTATATCGGGCCTGGCGATTCCTTTCGGTCCCGAAAGGGGGTAGCTGGTTACCTCAACTCCGGTTACTGAGGTTATTGTTAGAAAAGCGGCCGATACTATACCAGGTAAATTATAGCTAACTGCAAAACTTCCGAAAGCAGGGTTTGGATATGGAACTCCAAGAATTTCTGATTCAGGATCTGTTTGAACCACCGAGGTTGGATCGAGCAGCATACTTATATTAAAATCATCAAAATAGAAACCATCCAGTTCGGTTCCTACATCCGATTTAAATTTGAAACGCAATTTCACTTTTTGTCCCATATAGGGATTCAGTGAAATGATTTCGCGCATCCATTTTTTCTGTATCCCGTCATAAACCGGCTGGCCAAGGGCCTGCTGGTAAGCGGTACCGGGGTTTGTGTATTTTCCGGTCAAAGGAGTCCATGTGGCACCATTATCATTTGTGATGCTTACCTGAACGAAATCATATCCTTTTTCGAGTGCCCATTTGGCCCTGAATTGCAATACCATCAGAAGCGTGTTGTTCAGATTAATTTCGTTTTTCAGGGTAGTATAAGTTGTTGTGTTTCCGGTATAATTCCCTGATGGTGAGTCAGTCATACTTGAGGAAGGGGAATAGTATTGTTCGTTGGTCAGATCCCATGTGCCTGTCCAGTTAACGGCATCCGATAGATTATCATTAAATACACTAACGGGGTACCCGAAAATCCGGGTTACGGTATCGTATTCACTGAAAAACCCATTGTTTAAAGCTAACACGTACCGGATGGTATCTCCAACCTTAATTGTGTTTTTAAACTGGTAGCTTATTGAATCGGAATGGGTTTCAAGAATATTAAGGCCCTGAATTGTCCGGGCACCGCCTGTAGAAGCAAATGAATTGCCAAGCGGGGTAACCGTAACTGAAAAACTGCTGTTTTGCATCCCGAGGCGTTTTACTTCGAATGGCAGGTAACCGTTTGTTTTCCAGATAAATAGAGGGCTGTTATCAGTTATCATCCCGTAGTTTCCTACCAGCCGTGCTGCTGTGATGCTTGCAAACATATTTTCCCTGATCAGGGGAAGTATGCGCGACTGCTGAGGCCAGAATCCGTCATTAGTAGTACCAACTTCAGGTGTATAAGCTATAACGGCGGGTTTTGTGGTTTGTTCGCCGTACATCCAGTCGTCGGAACCGCCGTTAGTTGCATAAATTGTAGTAAATCCAGGCCCGTAGATATATTGGTTTTCTCTTGTCAAAAGCGATGCATAGGTCTCAAAAACAGAATCATCAGGACATGGATCCGGTGACCATCCCCAGGCATATAATAACTTATCGGCAGCTGAGTGATAATTGAGTGCGATTTTAAAGTTGTGATCTTCACAGAAGTATTTTATCATTCGGGTTTCAGGTTCGGAGAAAGGTGCACTTCCCCTGTATGTTTCAGATGATGGTGTGGGAGACGAACCGGTATTGTCGAGGCCCCATTTATACCCGTAATTCCTGTTAACATCCACCCCATAACTTCCGTCACCGTTATTCCGTCGGTTTTTCCGCCATCCGCCTCCCCCAGCCGGGTTGGTTGCGATATTGTATGTATACCCATCAACATTAAAGACGGGCACAAAGTACATTTGCGTATTATCCACCAGATCTTTAATAGCAGGATTACTGTTATAATTTTCGAGAAGATACCACATATAGTAAAGCAGGTGCTGCATTCCGATAGGTTCGCGGGCATGGTGCATTCCGGTATATAAGACCTCTGGTTCGCCCTCTTTGATTTCTGGGTTATCGCTGATACGGACGTAATAAACATTCCGGCCTTCGTTAGTTGTGATGGTGTCGCTTAATGGCTTTTTTACTGATATCAACGACGGGTAAAGTGTGCGCATAAGATCGAGTTGGGCAAGCATCTGGTCGACGGTGCTGAATCCACCACATGAACCCAGTGAAAAATTTACCGGTTGCGGCCAGGTTTCGCTCAGTACTTTATCGTTTTCGTCCAGTTCCGTCATTTCGCTAAAGCGTCCGGTATAATAGTGTTCCATGTCCGGTATAACCACTTCGCAGCGGAATCCTGCTAATCGTATAGTGCTGATTTCGTCCTGCGAAATTTCCGCCATATACCATTTTCCGACCGGATCAGCCTGGGTAATTTCAATGCCTGTATTAAGGAGTTGCTCTACAGTTTTAGTATCAGTGTATATTTTTACCCGCGAATAGACACTATGCTGAGCTGTTGCTGAAACGAAAAGGCTGCAAAGGAAAATAAGAAGGAAGAAATGTTTCATCGTAGAAAGGTTTTGAAATCAGGAAGTTCATCTGATATAACAAGCGGATTCAGTAATTGGTTTTGCAGGGGCATGCAATCCGGGAGGTCAGCATTGATTTTACTTCCAGTTTATGGTTTCGAACAGGTGTTGAATATCTGTTTTTACGAAATCGATTACCGGAGCGAGCGAATCGTTGTTGGGAATAACATCGAAGTAAAGCGAGCCCCGCATAAAATGGCTGGTACTGTCGGTAAGATAAAACTGGTAAGGCGAAGCCGCTCCCAGGCCATTGATTTCGTAAACCAGTCCATACACTCTGCGTTTCGGGTCATTGATTGCAATCTGCCTTATTCCGCTTGATTTCGACATGTGTTTTAATGCAAGGGTTCGGGAATCTTCGGTATAGGTAACAAGGCTTTTTTTGTCGGATAAGGGTTTGTAGCTGATGTGAATACGGCCGTGAAATGCCGGCATTTCGATATTAATCCAGTTTTTTTCCTGTGGAGAAAGCGGATCGTTGGTAATAACAGCAGTTACAGGGTATTCGAATGAGTAGGGATAGATAGAATCGAGCAATACGTATTTCTTTTCGGGAAGAGCGATACGAAAATAGCCTCTTGGCTTTGGGGTGTAATTACTGTCGCACGACGAAAGACTAAATAATCCGCCGGCAGTCGCTATCAGTAATAAGAATGCAATTTTTAAAGATCCAGGTTTCATTCGCCTGCTGCAATTGGGTTTTATGAGAAACATTTATGGAAATTTTCAATCTAAAAACGTTAGCGGCAACTGTTTATTGCCTGCTGTATTAATCGATTTACCAAAGATAATCCAGTAACCGGATAGAGAGCGGTGATGATCTCTTAAACGGGAACCTCCGTTTTGGGTATTGTTACTTTAATTTTTTTTAACCTACGTTTGTCGGCGGCTTCGATACGGAAAGTAAACTCGCCAAAAATAAACTCCTCGCCGACCGATGGCATTTTACCTGAGATTTCAAGAATAAGACCTGCTAGCGATTCGCTTTCGCCCTTGGCCTCATCGAAAATACGGTCGTCAATAGCCAAAACCCGGCACATATCGTTAATGGTGGTTTTCCCCTCAAAAACGTAATTCTGATCATCGATGCGTGTGTAAAACGTATTATCTGCCTCAATATCAAATTCGTCGTTGATTTCACCCACGATTTCTTCGATAATATCCTCAAGAGTTATTATTCCAGAAGTTCCTCCATATTCGTCGACAACAACAGCCATATGTATTTTTTTCTCCTGGAACTCCTGCAACAGGTCGTTAATGGGTTTGTTTTCGGGAATAAAAAAAGGCGGCCTGACCAGTTTAGTCCATTCGAACGAATCACTTTCCGAAAGGTATGGCAACAGGTCTTTGATATACAGAATCCCGGTAATGGTGTCCGGAGTATCGTCATATACAGGAATGCGCGAATAGCCGGATTCGACAATTATTTTTTGGACTTCTGCGTAAGCAGCTGTATTCTCGATTGCCGTAATATCGACCCTGGGACTCATAATTTCACGGGCGTTGATAGCCCCGAAACGGGTGATGCTTTTCATGATCTTACGGTCGTCGGCATCTACTTTTCCGTCGGCAGTAATATCAATGGCGTTCGAGATATCGTCGAGTGTTATATTATGGTTCTGAAAGGCCCGCCGTTTATCGATAAACCGTGTAGAACTCAGAAGCAGGCGGCTGAACGGATATAATATCCTTTGCAAAACGGTGAGAGGGAGAGAAAGAAATGCCGCTATTTTCACCGGCTTTCGGGTGGCAAATACTTTTGGCATGATTTCCCCGAACAAAAGGAGAAATGAAGTGATTATTACCACCTGGAAGAGAAACCCAAGAAGCGGGTTCATCGAAAAATCCAGGTAATGGTTTACCAGAAAGGTCGTAATAATTACTACCCCCACATTTACCAGGTTGTTAGTAATTAATATAGTTGCCAGCAGGAGTTTCGAATTCTCGAGTAGGTGAACAATGCGTTTGTGCGGGGTAGTTTTCGACGACCTGATCTCGTTCAGTTGCGATGGCGACAAGGAGAAAAATGCGGTTTCGGAGGCTGAAGCCCCGGCAGAGCATAGCAGGAGAACAATAATTGACAGTATCCCGGCAATAAGGCCGGCTGACGAAGCCAGGGCGGTTGAAGAGAGATTTAACAATATAAATGCGAAAAACGCATCGGGGAGTGGGTCGGCCACGGTGTGAAGTAATTGATTTTAAGGTGCAAAGATAGTAAAAGCAATAAAACAAGCGAGCGGACAAGGTCCGCTCGCTTGTTTTTAACCATAAATGCAATTAGAACGGCAGATCTTCATGATCGTTATGCTGTGCAGTTGGCTCAGAAATAGGAGGTACAACAGGCTGTGCCGGGTGCCCGTTCGAAGAAGAATTGTGCGACTGCGGATAGGTTTCGTTTCCGCCTTCCTTCCTCCCACCGAGCAGAACCAGATTGTCGGCCTGTATTTCAGTGATATATTTCTTCTGCCCGTCTTTGCCATCGAACGAACGTGTGCGGATTTTACCTTCTACATAAACCTGGCTTCCCTTGTGAAGGAACTGCTCGGCAATTTCGGCAAGGCCACGCCACATTACAATATTGTGCCATTCGGTATGCTGAACTTCATTACCTTCCTTATCTCGCGAGAATTCGGTTGTAGCAAGCGAAAAGGCAGCTTTCTTATACGTGTCGAATGATTGGACTTCAGGATCTTTCCCCAGATTACCTACCAGGATTACTTTGTTAACGCCTCGTGCCATAATACTTTGATTCTAGATTAATATTTTAAAGTAATACAAATGTACTCCATTTTAAAACCTTGCTGCTTCAGTGTTGATAAATATTAGCTGTGGGTGCCGCACCGGGCCGGTTACTGAAACCTTTCAGGACTGGCTGAACAGATCCGCGAAGTACCTGTCGATCAGCCTTGGCAGGGGTAGTCCGGCAATGAGGTTTCGATTGACAGGCATAACATCACCGGTCGTTTCCGGCTTTCCCTGCAACTCAAGCTGTATAAACCTTACAAGCAGCCTGCGATGCGAAAGCTGGTGGATATATTCGCCCGATATTTTTTTGATTACAAATGGAAATCCAAATGTATAACCCTCTTTTTCAATTTGTTCAATAATCACTTCAGGGTCTGTTTGGATTGAAGTTTCCAAACACGGAAAATCGTACATATTTTTCCAGATATCGTTCCCTGTTCGTTTACGCATAAGGATGAAATCATCACTATGTTGATTAAAACTGATCACAAGGTAATTCATATACCGGGCTGTAGGTGCTTTCTTTGGAGTTTTTACCGGGAAAAATCCGATTTTATTCCGGATTAGAGCTTTGCAGCCGAAAGCCAGCGGGCAGTCGTTGCATGAAGGACTTTTTGGTGTACAAACCAGTGCCCCTATTTCCATCATTGCCTGGTTGAATGTGCCCGGATGATGTTTATCCATCATAGTATTAGCCAGCGCTGTAATTTCGTTACGCCCGCTGTTTGTATTTACCGCTTTTTCAAAAGCAAAGAGGCGCGAAACAAGGCGTGCTACGTTGCCATCGAGCACTGCAACCGGCTCATCGAAACAAATGGATGCAATAGCGGCGGCAGTATAATCACCTATGCCTTTCAGTTGCTTTAGTCCGTCCGCAGTTTGAGGGAAAACCCCATTGTGCTTTTCAACTATCTGAATAGCGGTATGATGCATATTCCTTGCCCGGGAATAATAGCCCAGCCCCTGCCAGAGTTTCAGCACATCCTGTTCGGCTGCGGCTGCAAGACTGTGTACATCAGGAAAAGCCGAAAGAAAACGATGATAATAATCCGTTCCCTGGGCAATGCGGGTTTGTTGTAGAATAACCTCGGAAAGCCAGATTTTATAGGGATCGAGTGTTTCGCGCCAGGGAAGGGGGCGTTTGTTCAGATCGTACCAGGCGAGAAGTGATTCGGATAAATTCATAATTGGTACAAAAGTATTCACAAGTATCGAATATTCCGGAAAAGACATGAGAAGCCTTTTGTTTTTTTTGAATACCTCCGGATTGCAAAACCGCATCAATGTTTTTTCAGGTATAGAGTCGGATTACTTTTGCTTTACAGGATTACTTTGTTTTTCGAAAAAGATTTGATTTCGTTGCATTTCCATCTTTTTGATCAATGAAATCGCATTCTATCCTTATTACACAAAAGATATATCAGAGTTCAGGGTGCTTACGCGGATATTAAACGGATTTGTATATTTGCTCATGATACTATGCTATCAATCAACTGATACGGCAAAATTTGATGTATGACAATTACCTGTAAAAACTGCAATACCAGCTTCAAGGGACATTTTTGTTATAATTGCGGACAACCGGCCCATACCCACCGTCTTGATCTGATTTCGGTGTGGCACGATATTCAGCACGGCCTCTTGCATATCGATAAAGGAATTCTTTATACCATTGCCCAGCTTTTTACGCGGCCGGGACATTCAATCCGCGAATATCTTGAAGGGAAACGTGTTAAGCATTTTAAACCGGTTTCGCTGGTTATAATCCTTGCAACCGTATTTGCACTGGCTAATCACTTCCTGAGCCTGAATATTGTTAACGATAAAGGAAATACTGTTGAATCGAGTATATCGGGTATAAATTTCAGTATTACAGGGGCTGAAGCTGAATTGAGAGGAATCAAGGAATTTATCGAATCTCATTTCGCCCTGCTGCAACTGCTTCTGCTACCCTATTATTCCTTTGCCACATGGCTTGCATTCCGCAAAAGCGGGTTCAATTATATCGAACACCTGGTAATCAATGCCTTTTTCAGGGGACAGGTTATTATTATTTCTACTTTGCTGCTTCCGCTTGTTTACTGGGGTTTTATTACAAACGAAGTAAGCCGTTCCGTTGCTCTTTGGCTGGAGTTGGGGTGCTTTTTCTGGATTTTTCTTCAGCTTTTTCATAAGCGCCGGATCTTTTATGTTATTAAACGATTATTGCTTTCTTTAATCATATTTTTTGTCGGGCAACTGGTTGTATTGAATATCATCCTTTACACGATGAAAATATTCAACTAAATTTTCCCGGATCCGCATTTTTGAGTGTTAACCTGAAGTGAACGGCTGAAAAGCCGGTTTGGTCGATTGGCTTATCGGAGTTTTAAAAATTACTTTATCTTGCGCCCTCATTTTGCCGAAAAACGTCGTATTATGATTAAAAAAATGCTTCCGTTGCTTTGCCTTGCCTTATTGCAGGGAATTAATTGTTTTGCTCAACCCACTGCAAAAAAACCACTTACCCATGATGTGTACGATGGATGGAAGAAACTCGACAAACCACTGATTTCCGATAACGGCAAATATGCTGCCTTCGAGATAAATCCACAGAAGGGCGACGGATGGCTTCACGTGCAAAACCTTGCTGGGGGCAGCCGCGATTCACTGTTTAGGGGGCAAAGTGTCTTATTTGCGTCAACATCCGATATCATTGCATTCAGGATTGTACAACCGGCTGATACATTGCGCAAACTTAAGCTGGCCAAGAAGAAAAAAGAAGATATGCCCAAAGATTCACTGGGGATCTGGCTCTTAGAAAAAGATTCAATCATCAGGTACGCCGGGTTGAAATCGTTCCAGATGCCTAAAGAAGGAGGGGCCTGGGTTGCCTGGCTTTATGATAAACCAAAAGCCAAAGAAAAAGAAAAGAAAGAAATTAAGGATACACTCCAGGGATCAAAACCTGATACGCTTGCGGCAAAACCTAAAGAACAAGTAACAAAGGAAAAAGACAAAAAGAAGAAAAAGGGCACGTTTGCCGAAACCGAAACTTTCAGCATGGGGATTTCGAATCCTGTTTCAAATCAGAACTTCACTTACGAAAATGTGACAGAATCCGCGTTTTCAAAAAACGGCAACCTGCTTGCATTCATCACTTTGAAAAAAGATAGTATTGATTCGGTTTCTGTTTCTGTTTTCGATACCCG
The DNA here is from genome assembly GCA_963677975.1 of Bacteroidales bacterium. Lineage (GTDB taxonomy): Bacteria > Bacteroidota > Bacteroidia > Bacteroidales > UBA4417 > UBA4417. The sequence continues at coordinate 648,065 of OY782677.1, forward strand.
TACATTAAAAATGACCCGGATTTTCGAAAAGCCGGGTTTTGCAAAAAAAGTAACTGCTGATAATGCCGGCAGGTCGGTGGCTTTTCTGTACACTGCGGATACCGCAAAAGTGAAGCGTTACGGGCTTTATCTCTGGGATGAGAAGTTAAAAAATGCTTCGCTTGTTGCCGATACTGCTGCTTCGGGCATCCCGGCCGGATGGGAAGTATCGGAAAACGGCAACCTTAGTTTTGCCGACGATGGCAGCAAATTGTATTTTGCAACCGCACCGAAAAAAATGCCGGAGTCGAAGGATACACTTCTGGATGAAGAAAAGGTAAAAGTTGATATCTGGTCGTGGAACGATGCCCGCCTGCAGTCGCAGCAGTTAAAAAATCTCGATGAGGACCTTAAAAAATCCTACCTGTCGGTGTATCGTGTTGCCGAAAAACGTATTGTTCAGCTTGCGGATACCCTGCTCGAACAGGTGCGCACTTTCAGGAAAGGGAATGCTGATTTCGCTCTTGGCACAACTAACAAACCCTACGAAATGCTGAGTTCGTGGGAAGGTACATCATACAGGGATATTTACCTCCTCGATCTGAAAACCGGAGGTCGCCGGCTTTTACTGAAGAGGCATCCGGCCAGTGCCGAATTATCCCCTTCAGGGAAATACCTTCTGTATTACGAAATTGCCGACAGCAGCTGGAATACAATTCAAATTGCTACGGGCAGGAAATTCTGCCTTACAGCATCAATTCCCGTACCGCTCAGCGATGAGGAAAACGATCAGCCCGATTTGCCAAATCCTTACGGAATTGGAGGGTGGACGACAGATGATGCTTCTGTGCTGATCTACGACCGGTACGATATCTGGCTTCTTAATCCCGAAAACCTGGCCGCACCCGTTTCTCTCACAGCCAAAGGCCGCGAAAGCAAAACAGTTTACCGCTATGTGAAAACCGATCCCGAGGCACTGGACATTAATCCCAAAGAACCATTGCTGCTAAAACAAACCGAAGATATAAGCTGCAAACAGGGTTTTGGTAGTGTTTTGATAAACGAACCGGGCAAAATCCGGCCGCTTATACTTTCGGACCACGTTTACACAAATCCCCTGAAAGCTAAAAATGCCGCACAATTCCTTTGGCAGCGTTCGAGTTATACCGAGTATCCCGATTTATGGACAAGTTCAGCTACATTCAATGGTTTTAAAAAGCTCTCGGTAACCAATCCTCAGCAAAACCAGTACCTGTGGGGCACTGTTGAACATGTTTCGTGGAAATCGTTTGACGGGGGCGAACTTCGCGGACTTCTTTATAAACCTGAGAATTTCGATGCAACCAAAAAGTACCCTATGATCGTGTATTTTTATGAAAAGTATTCGCAGGATATCAATGTTCATTATGTGCCGCAGCCAACACGTTCCACTGTGAACTTTACCTATTACAACAGCAACGGGTATATTGTTTTCGTTCCGGATATCAACTACCGGACCGGCGAACCGGGCCGGTCGGCCTATGATGATATCATCAGTGGAACACTTGCCATGACAAAGTTTCCTTACATCGATGCGGATAAAATGGGCATACAGGGTCAGAGTTGGGGCGGGTACCAGGTAGCCTATCTTGTAACGCAGACCGGTATGTTCAAAGCCGCAATGGCCGGTGCGCCGGTTAGTAATATGACTTCTGCATACGGAGGTATCCGCGGGGAAAGCGGTATTGTACGACAGTCGCAATACGAGCACGGACAAAGCCGTTTAGGGGCAACCCCCTGGCAAAATCGTGAACTCTATATCGAAAATTCACCGATTTTTTATGCCGACCGCATCACCACCCCATTGCTTATTATGAGCAACGACAACGATGGTGCAGTGCCTTATTACCAGGGAATTGAACTCATAACCGCCATGCGTCGCCTGGGAAAACCGGCCTGGCTGCTTTGCTACAACGGCGACGAACACAACCTTACAAAACGCCCGAACCGACAGGACCTGAGTATACGTATGAGTCAATTTTTCGATCATTACCTCAAGGATGCTCCCGAACCAATCTGGATGGATAAAGGACTGCCGGCAGTAGTAAAAGGGAAAGAGTTACGTTACAACAGTAGCGATGAGGGGAACGAATAAATTAACACGTTTGGAAATCGCGAAAGGAATTTGCCCAAAACTAATTCCGTCAGAAGACAGGCCATTGATAAGGTCCTGAAAAAGGCTAGATCCTATTTTTTGAAACAATACCCTGGCCGGTTTTATCAAATCAATTTTTGCATTACTTTTGAAACGCACTTAACCTGAAAATCTATGTCAGAACACGAACACGGCCCCATCAAAGGCCTTCCCGAAAACGCCTACACCGAACTTAAACCAGGCGAAACCTACGAACCCATCATGTCGCCGCAAAAGGTGTATCCCGAAGTAAACACATGGAGTGTAATCTGGGGAATAATAATGGCAGCTGTATTTTCGGCCGCCGCTGCTTACCTGGGCCTTAAAATCGGCCAGGTTTTCGAAGCTGCTATCCCTATTGCTATCATAGCCGTAGGACTTTCAACTGTGTTTAAACGTAAGGGTGCACTGGGCGAAAATGTAATTATCCAGTCCATTGGTGCCAGTTCAGGAGTAATTGTTGCAGGAGCCATTTTTACTTTACCCGCTCTATATATTTTAAACCTGCAGGTGCAGTTCTACCAGATTTTCATGTCGTCGCTGCTTGGCGGTTTTCTGGGCATTTTGTTCCTGATCCCTTTCCGTAAATATTTCGTTGCCGAAATGCACGGCAAATACCCATTCCCTGAGGCAACGGCAACAACCGAAGTCCTGGTATCGGGAGCCAAAGGCGGCAACCAGGCGCGTCTGCTTCTCGTAGCAGGTTTAATAGGCGGTATTTATGATTTTATTATTGCCACTTTCGGTTTATGGGCCGAAGTATTCACAACCCGTGTTATCCCGATCGGGCAGGCGCTGGCTGATAAAGCCAAAATCGTTTTCAAACTCAATGTAGGTGCTGCCGTTGTAGGTCTTGGTTATATTATCGGGTTGAAATATGCAGCTATTATATGTGCCGGTTCATTTGTCGGCTGGTATGTTGTAATCCCTATTATTAATTTCTTTGCCGACGGGCAAACTATCGCCGTTGGAACCAACATTACCGCCCTTATCGGGAATATGTCGGCCGAACAGATTTTCACGGCTTATGTCCGGCCGATTGGTATAGGCGGAATTGCAATGGCGGGTATCATTGGTATTATCCGTTCGAGCGGTATTATAAAATCGGCTATCAGTTTAGCGGGTAAAGAAATTTTCGGAAAGCACGAAGGTGCTAAAACCAACCTGCGCACCCAACGCGATCTTCCAATGGCAATTATTGCCGGAGGTATACTGCTTACAGCGATTGTTATCCTGGTGTTCTTCTACTTCGGGGTGGTTCATAATATTACCCATGCATTGGTTGGCCTAGGAATTGTTATGCTAATTGCATTCCTTTTCACAACTGTGGCAGCAAACGCAATTGCTATTGTTGGAACAAACCCTGTAAGCGGAATGACGCTGATGACACTTATCATTTCGTCGCTTGTTCTTGTTTCGGTAGGCTTAAAGGGCGAATCGGGTATGATTGCCGCTCTTATTATCGGGGGAGTTGTATGTACGGCGCTTTCGATGGCGGGAGGTTTTATTACCGACCTCAAGATCGGTTACTGGCTGGGTTCATCACCCTATAAGCAGCAATCGTGGAAATTCCTCGGAACTTTTGTTTCGGCAATCACCGTTGGAGGAGTAATTATGGTTTTGAACAAAACCTACGGGTTTACAGGCGAAAACGCAATGGTGGCCCCACAGGCCAATGCCATGGCTGCTGTAATCCAGCCTATGATGAGCGGGCAGCCGGCACCATGGATGTTATACGCAGCAGGGGCATTCTTATCGCTTATACTAACCATGATCGGCGTTCCGGCTTTGGCCTTCTCGCTTGGAATGTTTATTCCTTTACAACTTAACACCCCTCTATTATTGGGAGGTATTATTGCTCATATCGTCGGTAGCCGCAGCAAGGACGAAAAGCTTAACCAGGCGCGTCGCGAAAGGGGTACTCTTATTGCATCAGGGTTTATTGCCGGCGGGGCTTTAATGGGAGTGGTAAGTGCAGTGCTGGCTAACTTCGGGGTAAACTTTGTAAACAAGGAATGGTTTGAATCGCATAGCGCCGAAGCTCTTGCTTTGCTTATGCTTGCCGTGCTTTGTGCTTACTTTATCTGGGAAACGCTTAGAGCTAAAAAAGAAGAATAGGAATCACAGGTTGACGAGCTACCCGTGTGAAGGGGCGAGAGGCGATGTGGCGATTAGCAGGAAGGAGACTTATTCATCCTGACCTGTCACCAGGCTCCTTCATTTTGCTTCAATATTAATAATCTAAAATCAGAATCATGTCATTGAATAAACAACAAATACTCGATCGCTTCCTGAAATATGTTAGCATCGACACGCAAAGCGACGATACTTCAACCACATTTCCAAGTACGACAAAGCAGTTCGAAATGCTAAACCTGCTTCACGACCAGTTGAAGGCTTTCGGACTTGCCGATGTCAGCATCGATTCGAACGGTTATGTTATGGGAACTTTGCCATCGAATACATCGAAAAAAGTTCCGGTAATCGGGTTTGTTTCGCACGTGGATACCAGCCCTGATATGAGCGGTGCCAACATAAAACCAAGATTAATTGAGAATTACGATGGAAAGGATATCGTTCTCAACCCGGAAAAGAATATTGTGATGACGCCGGTCGATTTTCCGGAACTTCATGATTATGTCGGTCTTACGCTGATTGTTACCGATGGAACAACCCTGCTTGGTGCTGACGATAAAGCCGGTGTAACCGAAATTATGGCAGCCATCGAGTACCTTGTAAATCACCCTGAAATTGAACATGGAACCCTCAAAGTAGGATTTACACCCGATGAGGAAGTAGGCCGTGGCGTCGACTTTTTTGATGTGAAAAAATTCGGGGCCGATTTTGCTTATACCATGGATGGCGGAGGTGTCGGCGAACTGGAATACGAAAATTTCAATGCTGCCGGGGCAAAGGTTATCATACAGGGCAGGAATATTCACCCCGGATATGCCAAAAACAAGATGAAAAATGCCATACTTATGGCCACCGAGTTTAACGCGCTTCTGCCTGTAAACGAAAGGCCTGAGTTTACGCAGGATTATGAAGGCTTTTACCACCTTATCAAACTCGAAGGGTCAGTCGAGAATTCGTTTATCCAATACATTATTCGCGATCACGACCGGCCAAAGTTTGAACTGAAAAAACAACTCTTCAGGGAATGTGTCGAATTTATGAACAAGCGGTATGGTGAAGGTTGTTTTACACTCGAAATGAAAGACCAGTATTACAATATGCGCGAAATGGTGGAACCGGTTTACCATGTGGTTGCCACCGCCCAGGAAGCTATGGAACAGCTCGGAATTGTACCCAAGGTAGTACCTATCCGCGGAGGAACCGATGGGGCCCGCCTTTCGTATATGGGACTTCCCTGCCCTAATATTTTTGCCGGCGGCCATAATTTTCATGGTAAAATGGAATATGTACCACTCGAATCGATAGTGAAAGCTACCGAAGTAATCCTTAAAATTGTCGATCTTTATACCTCCCGAAGCAAGTAGAAGTAAAACCAAATTTATTTTATCATCAAAAAGAATTTCCGGGAACCCTATAATGTTGCCGGAAATTCTTTTTCGTTTACAAGCAACTATTTCGGAAAGCGGTGTCTGATAGTTATAACACATGTATCAGGAGGAAAAACTCATAGCAGAATGCCTGGCGGGTAAGCGGAAGGCTCAGAATGAGCTATATTCACGCTTTTCCCCGGTTCTCTATGGCATATGCCTCCGGTATGCATCAACCCGTTCGGAAGCCCAGGATATGCTGCAGGAAGGTTTCATCAGGGTTTTCACCTCACTTTCATCATTCGAAAGCAAAGGCTCATTCGAAGGATGGATAAAGCGGGTCATTGTAAATACGGCACTCAATTCAATACGCAGTAAAGCCAAACAACAGCTCATTTCGGATTATTCCGGATTCGGGGAGATTCCTGACGAGGTTGAAACCGATGAATCCTCACCTCCGCCCGATCCGGGTACTTTGCTGAAATTAATCCAGGAATTACCCGAAGGCTACAGGATGGTGTTCAACCTTTATGTTTTCGAAGATTATACTCACAGGGAAATTGCCGAAACAGCCGGAATAAGCGAAAACACATCAAAAACACAACTAATGAGGGCCCGAAACCTGCTTCAGAAAAAAATAAGCGAATTGCATCGATAAATGAAAGACGAAAAGGACATACACCCAATTGACAAAATATTCAGGCAATCGCTTGAAGGAGCCGCCCCTGCGCCTCCCTTTTCGGTGTGGAAAGGGATCAGGTCGCGTATCCCAAAACCGAAATTGTCGTTCGGAAAATTTCTATCCGGACCCGGTGGACTGTCGGCAGTATCTTTCGTTTTAATAGTAGCAGCCTCGTGGTTAATTTATAAATCGTTTGCACCCTCAGCTAGCACAGCTACAAAAAGCGCATCTCATCAGGTGCTGACTTCTGATACAATAGTTGAAAAGCAAGTAACTACAGGAAAAATAATTTCATCAAATGAAACTAAAAAGGAAACACGGGCAGATTCTGGTATAGATTTAGAGAAGAACAGCATTACAGTGGATAAAAACGAAAACACGGCTTCATATCAAAATATGCAGAAGCAGCAAACTGAGAAACCACCTGTTAAACAAAAGGGCACTAAAACGGCCGGAATAAAAAACAATTCTACTCAAGCCCAACAAAAACCCGGTTTACAGGAAGCCAATTCAGCTAGCGCCCGCCAGGCTGGGGAAAAGGGTAATACAGCAGTTCAAAATTCTCCTGTTACAATACAACCAAAAGCAGAGATAAACGAACAGGATAAAACAACTGCTATTGATACAACCTCGAAATCTGTGGCAATTAACACAAATAACCCGGTGGATGTCCCCGGTCCGGATTCAAAACAACCGGATTTGGTAAATATTCCGGTCGAAAACAAAGAACCAACAAAGCCCTTGATTCAAGCGAACGAGGTTGCAGGTCAGGATAGTATTGCGAAGAATGAAAAAACAAATCCCGGAAATGTAGCCGCCAAAAAACCCGAGAATACGCCTGCTGCAGACCCGGATATAAAGGCAGCAAGTCCAGCGTTGCCGGCCAATATAAAACTGCGGAATTTTATCTACCAAGCCGGGGCTTTTGGCACTATCGGGCAAGTGTATCAAAAGGACCGTAGTGCGAATATGTTTTATGGCGGATCAATTACCGGCGGAGTGTGGAACACGAAATGGAAAGCCGGCGTTGAAACCGGTGTCGGGCTGAATAAGTCCAAGGATTATGGTACTGTTGAAAACACATGGCTTAAAACAGATTCAATAATAAAACACGATACCATCTGGCATCAGCAGGATTCTATAATTATTCCTGTTATTGTTGATACAGTACTATATTTTCAAACAACAAGTTTTGATGTATTAAATTACAGTTATACCTATACATATCTGCAAATCCCGCTTTTTATCACTAAACAGCTTGCCAACTCCGGTAAGTTTTCACTCGATCTGAAGGCAGGCCCTTTGGTGGGTTTTATGATTTCGAAAAACGAATCGGTCACACATTCCAATAATTCTGCAACGGGCGAACTTACCGGAAGTGTCATCAAAAATTACACCCGGCTCGATATGAGCTGGCAACTGCATTTTGCCCCACAGCTTCGCTGGGATATCGCCGATAATCTTTCATTGGGAATTTCGCCAACAGCAGTGTTATTTCTGAACAACCTCTATGATAAGAAAAACAAACCGTCATCAAAACCTTATGGGATAAGTATTTATGGCGGAGTTATTTATAAAATTAAATAATTTGTATCTTTGTGCAAGCAACCCTTCCGGATGATGTGTGTCTTAAAAGAAAACATTATTCTGCACATAAAAATTTACACCATGAAATCCATCAGATTACTTTTCACCTTCGCGATGATTCTAGCTGGTTTAGCCGGTTTCCCGCAAACCGCAACCCTGCAGGTAAGCGGCCATGTTACTGAGATGCAGACCGGGCTTCCTGTGGGCAGCCATTTAGTTTCAGTTACAGTTTTCGGCGACAGCATTAACATCCCTGTGCCATTTACCGACTCAACTTTGACTGATCCTACAGGGTTGTATTCACTCACTTTCACGATACCTTACATGCCGGGAACTGCAGCGTTTTTAACCGCCGGCACTTATGATTGTACCATGAACTGGTTGCTGCAATCCTTTGTGTATACCAATAACCAATCCTCGTTTACAGCTGATTTTTCCATCTGTACCGATACCATTATTCCCCCCTTGCCATGCGAAAATTACATCAGCCTGGTTGGTCTCCAGGGGCTAACAGCTTCGTTTCAAGGCAATGTGATAAACGGACTTGCTGCATCTTATTTCTGGCAAATGGGTGACGGAACTACCAGCACTATTCAAAGTCCCACACATACCTATGCCCAGCAGGGAATTTACAATGTTACGCTTCAAACCCTGACATCTGGTGGCTGCAGCGATACTTCTGATTTTATGCTTGTGCTGATGGATTCCGTTCCGGGAGGATGTGCGAGTTGGTTTATTGCTACACCAACCGGAAATCCCCGCGAGATTGCTTTTACCGCAATCACCCAAAGCCAGTTCCCGACTGATTTTACCTGGGACCTGGGTGACGGGACCACTGCTACCGGTCAAAACCTCCTGCACACCTATTGCTGTGAAGGTACCTATATGGTTGTTTTAACTGCGACCGATACCACAGGTTGTTCCTCCACCTTTGCAGCCCCGATAGTGGTTGTGGATGATTCAACCGGCAATCTGACACTTAGCGGACAAGTCCTGGCAGGAAACGTCCCTGTCAACTTCGGGATGGTGTCATTATACGGGGTAGGACCGGCTGGTGCTTATTACCCGGTTCAAACTACATTTATCGATTCGGTTGGATTGTATAACTTCTGGAATGTCGGCAACGGGACTTATCTTATTCTTGCTTATCCGCCCCCCGACTCACTATCAGGCGGCGGCCAATTCCTGCCTACCTACTACGGTGATGTTGTTTTCTGGGAGCAGGCAACTCCTGTTATGCTCGGAGTACCTTTAAACCCATATATTATCCACCTGGTTAGTTTCGACAGTATTGGCGGAGGTGGCGGAAGCGTTGGCGGGCAACTGCTAGGCGGAGGCAAATCGATGTCTGCCGGCGGACAGGAAGTCCTCCTGCTCGATGCATTCGGGAACCCTGTCCGAATTACCTATACCGACCCTGAAGGACACTTCAGTTTTACTTCACTGCCTTTCGGTCAATATAGAGTTCATCCTGTAATTACAGGCACTACGGTTCAGACGGCTCCATTTGTATTGTCGGCTACAAATCCTTCGGCGGTTGTTTTGCTCACAATCAACGGGAATATAATTACCGGGCTTAACAAAAGTAAGGAATCGGGTTTGATCACCTGTGTTTATCCTAACCCGGCTGCTGACCAGGTTTTATTAACACTGAATGCAATTGGTAATGTTGAAATTAAAATCAGCAATGCATCCGGTCAGCTGGTAATTTCCGAAACAAGAAATCTTAGCGGTTCCGGATCAAAGGTTACAATACCTGTAAAAGACCTGAAGCCGGGACTTTATTTCCTCCAGGTTCGGGATAAGGAAGGGATTATTTCATCCTCAAAGTTCATAAAGAAATAATATTAATATCGTACACTGATTTTACAAAAGGTTGTTCCGAAAGAGCAACCTTTTGTTTTTCAATACTTTAAACTTTATTATTTTCAAAACCTCATGCGGATAGTTACAAAGGCGAAGATATACGATGTGTTGTAAGATCGGGGATTTTTGAGTGTACATTTGTACCGTGATCAGCCGCAGAGGAAATATTGAGAATTTTATCGGACGGGCAGTTTTTGTATCGCTGTTTTTCCTGTTGCTTTTCGCATATTCTGAAAACTCCGAAACTACTACAGCTACAACTTCCCCTTATAAATTTGCATCCGAATTACAATCGAATGCTGCCGCCACGGCAGAGGTTCATTCGTATACGTTTCTGAAAAGCCTCCTGCCTTTAATCGACAATTTGCATCCGAAGCAATTTAATGAAGGACTCCGGATAATAGCTGTCAATAGCTCGATTCATCAACGGATAATCAGCCTGCAAAAAGCCGGGCTTATTATAAAACCTTTTGTATTCCAGGGGCTTTACACCTGTTTCCATTTTATCGATACCGACGACTTGCCTCTCTTAAGTTAAATCCATTCAGATCGTAAATTTACATTTTGCCCTTTCCATGGAAAGAGGCATGGTTTAACTTAAAAATCAATCACAGTGAAAACAATTATAAATTCAATACTTGCAATTTGCATGTTTGGCATATTTGCAACGGGCTTTTCGCAAAAGCCGCAAAATACAAGCCGGATACTAGTGCAGTCAACTGATGGTAGGATATCGGAGCAAACACTTAATCAGTCAGTTGCTATAATAAGCAACAGGTTAAAAAATTTCGGAAGCGGAACGTTCGAGGTTTCCAAAGGTCCAGGGAAAAACCAGATCCAGATCGTACTGGGTGAAACATGGGACCTCAAATTTGCTGAAAAACTTGTTACGCAAAAAGGCGAAATCGGTTTTTATGAGACTTACTATTATAAAAGTGTGAATGAGATTTTGAAAGGCAACACGACCTTGTTCTCTCTACTGCATACAAAACTGCCGGGTGATTCAACAGCAACAATTGTTTGTACAACAGAAGCCGGGAAAAAGGTGGCAGATCAATACCTGAATTCAGCTAAAAAAGGTGCCGGGTGCAAGTTTGTCTGGAATAATTTGTTTGAGAACCCGGATATTTGCCTTTATGCACTTAAGACCGAAAAGGGCAGTGGGGTAATAATGAAGGGAACCGATATTGAAAGTTTTCAGTTTGGAAATGATTCAGTCTGGCACCTCAATTACATTAATTTCAACTGCAAACAACCGGCCATCAGGTTATGGTCTGATATCACAAAACGCAATATCAACAAGGCAATTGCTATCGTAATGGACAACAATGTTATTTACGCACCGGTTGTGAGATGCGAAATTCCAGGTGGGAAAAACACGATCACAGGTGATTTCACCCCTGCCCAACTTAAGTTTATTGCTGCGGTGGGTAATTCCGGCGAACTACCTGTAAGTTTAAAGGTTGTAAAATAAGCGGAATAAAAACGGGCTGTTGCATGGCAGCAGCCCGTTTGGTTTTAATTTTTCAGGCGTAAGCTTTTATTAAAGCTAAGGCCGGGGGCAATGAATTAAACCGTAATGCCTAATGAAAGAACAAATAGGCGACAAAAATAGCGGCAATTGCTCCTGCAAGGTCGGCAATAAGTCCGGCCGTAATAGCATAACGGGTCTTTTTTATACCAACTGAACCAAAGTACACTGCCACTATATACAGAGTCGTGTCGGTTGTTCCCTGGAAAATACATGATAGCCTCCCGGCAAAAGAGTCGGCACCAAACTGTTTCATGGTATCCACCATCATTCCGCGTGCACCTCCGCCACTGAGGGGTTTCATAAAGGCAGTTGGCAAGGCATCGACAAAATCAGTATTCATCCCCATAGAGGCAAAAATCTGGCCGATTCCTTTCACCAGGAAACCCATAGCTCCACAGGTACGGAAAACACCAACAGCCACAAGTATAGCCACCAGGTAGGGTATAATGCGGACCGCAATACTGAAACCCTCTTTGGCGCCTTCAATAAAAGCATCGTAAACGTTAATTTTCTTTATCAGGCCCAATACGATAAACGAAAAAATAATGCTGAAGAGTACAAGGTTCCCCGTTACCGACGAAATAACAGTGATCTGTTCCTGCGATATTGTGCTGAAATACCAGATAATCGAGCCAACCAAAAGTGAGAAACCTCCAAGATACAGAAGCACTACCTTGTTGAACAGGTTGATGCGCTGAATCAACGAAACCGTTATAATTCCTGTAAGTGCAGCACAGAATGTAGCCAGCAGGATAGGGATGAAAACATCCGATGGATCGGCAGCCCCTAGCTGTTTGCGGTATACCATGATGCTGATTGGAATTATGGTAAGTCCGGACGCGTTCAACACAAGGAACATAATCATTGAGTTTGAAGCAGTGTCCTTGTCTTTATTGAGTTCCTGCAGCTGTGTCATGGCTTTAAGCCCAAGCGGAGTTGCAGCATTATCGAGCCCGAGCATATTGGCGGCAATATTCATCATAATGGAGCCATTGGCAGGGTGATCCTTGGGGATATCGGGGAAAAGCCTGCGGAACAAAGGTCCAACAGCCTTTGACATATAGGCAACTATGCCTCCCGTTTCGCCGACTTTCATGAGGCCCATCCACAGTGTCATAACACCGGTAAGCCCAAGTGAAATCTCGAAACCGGTCTTGGCCATATCAAATGCCCCGTTCATCATTTCCGGGAAAATGCCGGTATCGCCGAAGAATATCAGCCGTATAAGCCCTACGATAAATGCAATGATAAAAAATGCAACCCAGATATAGTTCAGAACCATGGCAGGCGGATTTGAAATTATTTTTCAAATGTACCAATTATTCGCGGGTATACATAAGAGCTGCGTGATATTTTGGAGCGGACTATTCGGGCTAATCCCAATTCAATCATGCAGTATTAGGTTCTAGAGATTATTATGAGAGAAAACTTTAAGATAATATATTTCACAGGCCTAAATGGTATTGAAAATGGGTACATTTGATGTGATAAAGAAGTTCTTCTTTAACGTAATAAAATCTGAATATGAAAATCAAATTTATAGGCGCCGCACGCGAAGTTACCGGAAGTAAACACCTGATAACCACTAACAGCGGAAAGAAAATCCTGCTCGACTGCGGAATGTTCCAGGGCAAGGGGTTGGAGACAGATTCGCTGAACCGCAACCTGATGTTTAATCCGTCGGAAATTGATCATGTAATTCTTACCCACGCCCATATCGACCATTCCGGTTTAATCCCATATATCTACAGGCTCGGTTTTCGTGGTTCGGTTATCTGCACAAGCGCCACCCGCGATCTGTGTGCAATCATGCTAGCCGACAGCGGCCATATACAGGAAGGTGACGTAAAATGGTTCAATAAACGCAGGGAAGCGAAAGGGCTTACCCCGGTTGAACCGATTTATAAGGAGGTGGATGCACGCGCATGTATGGAATTGTTTATCGGGATTGCTTACGACCGCAAATTCCGTATCGACGATAACATAAAAGTTAATTTTACCAATACCGGCCATATGCTCGGCAGTGGAACAGCTACACTGGAGATTACCGAGAACGGGAAAACCACCCGGATTGCCTATACAGGTGATATCGGTCGCAAGGTGAGCCGGATTCTGAGATCACCGGAACCCTTTCCCCAGTGCGATTATCTGATAACAGAAGCGACTTACGGCAACAGGCTCCATCCGCCCCTGCAGGAAGCAGAAACCGAACTTTTAAGGGTCATCCGCGAGACGTGTGTCGAAAGAGGAGGAAAGGTCATTATTCCTTCTTTTGCAATTGGCCGGACCCAGGAAGTAGTTTATACGCTGAATAATTTTTTCAACCAGGGACTGCTGCCCAGGGTAAATATTTATGTTGACAGCCCACTTGCCGTTAATGCAACCGATATTTTCCGCCTGCATACCGATATCCTGAATGCAGATGTTGCTCATGTAATGCTCACCGACCCTGATCCATTCGGATTTAATTCACTTTACTATATCAAAAGCCCAGAGGATTCAAAAAGGCTCAATCAGGTTAAAAAACCCTGTGTGATCATTTCAGCATCAGGTATGATGGAAGCCGGGCGGATCAAGCATCACCTGGCCAATAATATCGAAAATCCCAATAATACCATACTTGCAGTTGGCTATTGCGGACCAAGGACACTTGGCGCACGCATCCTTGGAGGCGATGACGAAGTTTCCATTTTTGGTATCCGGCATCCGGTAAAGGCAAATATCGAACAGATCGAAGCATTCTCAGGGCATGGTGATTATAACGAAATGGCTGATTTCGTTGGTTGCCAGGATGCCTCGCAGATTAAAAAAGTTTTCCTGGTGCATGGTGAATACGATGCACAAACAGCCTATAAAGCAACACTCGAAAAGAGAAATTTTCGAAATATTGAAATCCCGGTTGCCGGTGAAGAGTTTGAACTTTAGACTTAGTGGATTTTAGGGAATTGTAATTCGTATAATTTTACCCGTGTGTAATCCAATAGGCTTTATACCTCAGGATAATAGTCTGGTTGCTTTAAACTATAGGTTTAATCGTATACGGTTATCCTTGTTCCCGGCAATTCGCCGCTTATTTTTTTCAGTTTTCCAATAAGGTTCCTATCCATGCTCATCATATCATAATATTCAAAACGGACTTTATTATCGTCACTGGAAATTGATTTAATTTTTCCCTCAATCGTATTATCCATAAAATCGTAATAAGCGAAAGTAATTTTATAGGAACCTAAGCTAATACTTTTCAATTTCCCGATGCTCTTGGTATCGATAATAAACGAATCATAGTAAATGAATTTGATTATATCCGATCCAACTAAGAGTGATTTGATTTTCCCTTCGAGTGCCTTGTCCAGATCGGTATAGTCGTAATAATTTATTTCATTCAACTGCAGGCCATTGTATAGTATCCTCCCATCAGCAAAATCGAGGTAGGAGCCAGCAAGTGAAAACTCAATCCGGGCAATGTTAAGCGAATCAAAATAGATGTTGGTTATCGCAAGCTTATCCTGAATGTTCTCATTATCAGCATATCGCCATGTGTAATTATTGTAGAGAATTACTTTTTCGCCATTCTGGGTCAATGCACTGATTTGAGAAAATGATGCTAATTGAAGTAGCGTAAATACTGTGAGTAATATAAATGGTTTCATAATGGCGGAATTATTATACAAACATACAGGAAATTAGTATTCTTGAAAAACCGTAATGAGAATTCATAAAATTGAAATTTATTTCCGGACTTGCGCATGAGAACGGAGCTTCAGCAGGAAGATATCCCAAACATAAAGAAGTTTCTAACTATAAAGCACTCTTAATCCGAAAACACATAAAGATAAACGGTTTCAATTCTTAACTTTGACAAATATAAACCCAGACGCAACATACATTTCCATGAATTCGTCCACATCAATTCAAACTGGTATTGTCGGCTTCGGTCTTTCGGGACAAGTTTTTCATGCTCCGTTCATTGATAAAAATCCCAACTTCAACCTGCGTAAAATAGTTACTTCGCAGTCACTGGCGGCACGCAAATACCCCAAAGCAAAAATTGCAGCTTCCATTGACGATCTGCTTGCTGATCCTGCGATCGACCTGGTTGTTATCTGTACACCGAACGCTTTGCATTATACTCAGGCAAAAACTGCCCTGCTGGCGGGAAAACATGTAATAGTTGAGAAGCCTTTTTCGGCAACTTCATTGCAAGCCCAAAGCCTGATAGAATTAGCCGGCGAAACAGGGAAATTCATTTTCCCTTACCATAACCGCCGCTGGGACAGCGATTTCCTTACCCTGAAACAGATTATCGCACATGGCAGTCTTGGCAGAATTGTGGATTACGAATCGCGCTTCGACAGGTATACACCAGAGATTATGCGGGCTCCATGGAAGTATCAGCAAGCTGAAGGCGGAGGTACTTTGTTCGACCTTGGGACCCACTTGATCGACCAGGCCTTAGACCTTTTCGGGAAACCGGAAGGTGTTTTCTGCCAGCTGTTCAACCAGCGCGAAGGTAGCGTGACCGACGACAGTTTCGACCTGAGACTCATTTATCCCGGTCTTAATGTTACTATTAAAGCTAGCGTTTTCGTGAAGGAGGCAGGACCTCGTTTCCAGGTGCATGGCACCACAGGTTCATTTGTAAAATATGGACTCGATCCGCAGGAAGCTGCACTTAAAAAAGGTAAAAAACCCGGCAGCAGGAGATTTGGGTTAGAAGCCGTTTCAACCTATGGAATTCTGAACACAATAGCTTCAGGAAAGGAATTACGGGCGCGCTGTATTGCTTTGCCAGGCAATTACATGGCTTTTTACGATAATGTATATTCGGTTATCTTAAGCGCTGCCGAAACTATTGTAAAACCTGAAGATGCGTTACTCAATATCCGGATTATTGAAGCTGCCCTCGGCAGCCAGGCCGAACAAAGGATAATACAACTATAGCCTTGTTAACCTAAAAAGACTGATGCCCTACTTGGTATTTCATCGTTATATTAAGCCGGATTTTTTCCTGCTATTAAAAAGCTTCGTTTATTTTTGCACAAAACAATTCTTATGATCACCTTCCTCCTCTCGATCGTTGCGCTTGTTATTGGCTACCTGCTCTATGGCTCCTTTGTTGAAAAAGTTTTTGGAATTGACACCACCAGACCAACACCGGCAGCAACGTTGACTGATGGTGTTGATTATGTCCCGATGAAATGGAGTAAGATATTCTTGATCCAGTTTCTGAATATTGCCGGTTTAGGGCCGATATTCGGTGCCATCGCAGGTGCTGTGTGGGGGCCGGTAGCTTTTGTGTGGATCGTTTTCGGGGCCATTTTTGCCGGTGCTGTTCACGATTTTATGTCGGGGATGATGTCGCTGCGCATGAACGGGTTGAGCATACACGCCATCGTTGGTAAATATATGGGCGAGGGTGTAAAGCAGTTTATGAGCCTGTTTACCGTTGCTATGATGATTCTGGTAGGAGCTGTATTTATCATGGGGCCTGCCAAAATCCTTTCGGGTCTTACCCCAGGGTATGTTACTGTAACTGCCTGGGCTACAATTATCTTTATCTATTACGTGTTGGCCACCATGTTGCCGATTGATAAGCTGATCGGTAGGATTTACCCTTTTTTCGGGTTTGCAATGCTTTTTATGGCTGTCGGAATAGGCGGAACCATGATCATAAACGGCTTGCCTATTCCTGAACTGGTTCCCGCCAATTTTGCGAATATGAATGCCAACCCGGGCAAGTTCCCGATATTCCCAATGCTTTTTGTGACTATTGCCTGCGGAGCAATTTCGGGATTCCATTCTACTCAATCCCCTTTAATGGCCCGATGTATCACAACTGAAAAATATGGCCGTCGTGTATTTTACGGAGCTATGATTACCGAAGGACTGGTTGCATTGATCTGGGCTGCCGTGGCTATGAGTTTCTTTGGCGGTGTTAGGGAGCTGAATGATGTTTTGGCTTTGCAGAAAGGAAATGCTGCCTGGATTGTAAATGAAATTTCGAATACCCTGCTGGGCCGTTTTGGAGCCATACTTGCCATACTGGGTGTTGTTGCAGCTCCTATTACCTCAGGCGATACTGCTTTCCGCAGCGCAAGGCTGATTGTCGCCGATTTTTTTAAATTTGAACAAAAAAGTATTAAAAACCGGCTTATACTCACAACCCCGCTTTTTATAATCGGGTTTCTGCTTACCCAAATCGACTTTGCCATTATATGGCGTTATATGGCCTGGTCGAACCAAACACTGGCAACCATTGTACTCTGGGCCATCACAATTTACCTGGCAACAGAACGAAAACTTTTCTGGATCACATTAATACCTGCCGTATTTATGTCGGCCGTGGTATCAACATACATACTTGTGGCTCCCGAAGGATTTGAAATTACTACTTACTACGGGCAGGTTGCCGGGGTATGCATTGGCTTGGCTCTCATGGTGTGGTTCCTGTTATGGAATCATTCAACTAAACAGCTTGTTCCTGTTGAAGTAAGTGCTAGAAACCCACATATAGACGTTTAGATCTTGCTAACACTACCATTTTATTTTACTTCCCTAATTTCTCTACCTTTGCACCTTGCTAAAATTGAAGCATGGAAAATAACCTATACGTTCACAATACATTAACGCGTCAAAAGGAACTTTTCGTTCCTATCAATACTCCTCATGTCGGTATGTATGTTTGCGGACCGACTGTTTATGGTGACGCACATCTCGGGCATGCACGGCCGGCTATTACTTTTGACCTGGTGTTCCGTTATCTGAAGCATTTGGGCTACAAAGTCCGTTATGTGCGTAATATCACCGACGTAGGTCACCTCGAAAACGATGCCGACGAAGGCGAAGATAAAGTTGCCAAAAAAGCGCGCCTCGAACAGCTCGAACCCATGGAAGTGGTGCAGTATTTTACTGATCGCTACCATGCTGCCATGGATAAACTCAATGTGCTGAAACCGAGCATCGAGCCCCGCGCTTCGGGACATATTATCGAACAGATTGCTATGGTGAAAACTATCCTGAAAGAAGGAATGGGATACATCAGCCAGGGGTCTGTTTATTTTGACGTTGAAAAATACAGCAAGGAACATAAATATGGAATCCTGTCGGGCCGGGTGCTTGAGGATCTTTTGTCGAATACACGTGAACTGGAAGGACAGGATGAAAAACGCCACAGCTTCGATTTCGCTCTTTGGAAAAAGGCTCAGCCCGAACATATTATGCGCTGGCCTTCCGATTGGAGCGACGGTTTCCCTGGCTGGCATCTTGAATGCTCGGCCATGAGTGCCCGATATCTTGGCGAGCAGTTCGATATTCACGGCGGAGGCATGGACCTGCTTTTCCCGCATCACGAGAGCGAAATAGCACAAAGCACCATTGCCAACCATAAAACACCTGCCAAATACTGGCTTCATAACAATATGATCACCATCAACGGGCAAAAGATGGGTAAGTCGTTGGGCAATTTCATTCAACTGGATGAGTTCTTCGAAGGCCGTCATGCCTCTCTCGAAAAGGCCTATAGCCCAATGACGGTGCGTTTCTTTATCCTCCAGGCGCATTACCGCAGTCCGCTCGATTTCAGCAACGAAGCCTTACAGGCATCCGAAAAAGGATTCCAGCGGCTGATGAAAAGCATTGTAACCCTCGAAAAACTGGTTCCGGCAAACAAATCCACGGTCGATATTCCTGCTGTACAGGCTAAGTGCTACGAGGCCATGAACGACGACCTTAACAGCCCTATACTTATTGCTCATCTTTTCGATGCTGCACGAATAATAAATTCGGTGGCTGATAAAAAGGAGAATCTTACAGGCGAAGATATCAGCCTGCTTCGGACTATTATGCATACATTTGTTTTCGACATACTTGGTTTACTTCCCGAAAACGATCCGCAGGCAGGCAACGCCGTTATAAGCAACCTGGTGCAGATCATTCTTGATTTACGGATCGAAGCCCGTACCAACAAGGACTGGGCCGGCAGCGACCGACTGCGCGATGCCCTGGCAAAAGCAGGGGTAATTATTAAGGACACCAAAGATGGGGCAACCTGGGAGCTGGAATAATGTCGGATGTTAGATGTCGGATGTTTGTTGATTATGAGAAGGGGATGGACTGATGGGATTGAGGAGATTGATGGGTCTGAGAAACGTCGTTTTAAATCTGAAATCCTGAAGCAATTGAAATACGCGGAGCGCATTGAATCTTGTATGCCGAAGGCTTTGAACCCTTGAACACGCGAAGCGCATTGGACTTTTGAACAAATGAATAAACAAATAACAGGACAGTTGAACTAACTAATCCCTTTTATACTATGAAAATCTTTAACCGAATTATCCTGTTAATGGCATTACTTTCGGTAATTGCTTTCGACGGATGTAAAAACAACAAATCAAAAATGCAAAAAGAACTGCTTACTTTCATTAAAAAATTCGATTCGGTGGTTCAGCCACTAACCAAAGAATCGGCCATAGCATACTGGAACGCTTCAATCAGCGGTAATGACGAAGACTGGAAAAAATCAGAAGACCTTAACATTGAACTCACCAAAGTTTATTCAAACAAGGAGGATTTCGCTGTCCTGAAAAGAATAAAGGAATCGGGGGCCATTACCGACGAATTGCTTAAAAGGCAACTCGAAGTAATGTATAACTCATACCTGGGCAACCAGGTCGACACGGCTTTGCTCAACAGCGCTATAAAAATGCAGACCGAAGTCGAAAAGAAATATTCGAACTTCCGTGCCGATGTAAATGGCAAAAAGCTCAGCGACAATGAGGTGGAAGAGGTGTTGAAAACCTCCGCCAATTCGAAGGAACTGCAGCAGGCATGGGAGGGCCACAAAGCCATAGGACCTGTTGTTGCACAAGATATCATAAACCTTGTGAAAAAACGCAACGAAATAGCCAAACAACTGGGCTTCAACAACTATCACGAGATGAGCCTTAAGCTCAGTGAGCAGGATCCGGAAGAAATCAGTTCGCTTTTTGATGAACTCGATAACCTTACCCGCGACTCATTTGCAGGTTTAAAGGGCGAAATCGACACTTATCTTTCGAAACGCGACAACCTGAAACCAGAAGAACTGATGCCATGGCATTACCAGAACAGGTTTTTCCAGGAAGCACCTGCCATTTACAGCGTCGATCTGGATAAATATTACAAAACGAAAAATATCGAGACACTCACAACCGAATATTATGCCAGCATAGGCCTCGATATTAAGGATATGCTTGCAAAAAGCGACCTGTATGAGAAACCCGGCAAAAATCAGCATGCCTATTGTATTGATATTGATAACATTAGCGACATCAGGGTACTTTGTAATATTAAGCCAAATGCCAGCTGGATGGGCACCATGCTCCACGAGTTCGGCCATGCCAATTACGATAAATATATTGATCCGCAGTTGCCGTTTGTGCTTCGCAACCCGGCTCATACTTTCACCACCGAGGCAATTGCCATGTTTTTCGGCCGCATGTCGTCGAATGCTCAGTTCCTGGTTGATATGAAACTCACCGATACGGCCGATGCACATAAAGTTGCTGCCGAAGGATTCAAGGTGCTTAGGCTCGAACAGCTTGTATTCAGCCGCTGGGCGCAGGTAATGTACCGCTTCGAAAAAGCGCTGTATGCCGATCCCGACCAGGATCTGAATAAACTGTGGTGGGACCTCGTCGAAAAATACCAGATGATAAAACGCCCTGCAGGTCGCAACCAGCCCGATTGGGCCAGCAAGATTCATATTGCCACTTCGCCCTGTTATTATCACAATTACCTGCTTGGCGAGTTACTCGCATCGCAGTTCAACCATTATATTGCTGCCAATGTGCTTAAGTCGGACAATTTCGGGCAGTGTTATTACGGGAAAACCGAAGTTGGCGATTACTTTAAAGAAAATGTATTTAAACCCGGTGCCCGTTACAGTTGGAACGAAATGATCGAAAAAGCAACAGGCGAAAAACTTACGGCCAAATATTATGCCGAGCAGTTTGTGAAATAATCTCATCAGTCCTTTTAAATCCCAACCAGCCCTTTCATCCCCGATGGAAGGGCTTTTTGATTTCAGGAAGTCAGGTTGAAGTTTTTTTTACCGGATATTATTTTAAATCGGAACTCTTCCGGGTTAAAATATGAAATCAATACTCGTTAGTCGGTAAAATACCGCTATCTGTCCATAAACAAGCCATCTATATATATCAGGTTATGAATGGCTTTTTTGTGGATATAATTTTGTTCCGTTCAATCAATGATCGGAAACGCGATGAAACACAATAAATTCAAATTTTATCTTTTATTCATTATCTCCAGTTTTTTTGCTGCCCAGGCCAACGGCCAGGAAAAATCTAAGGAATGGGATTTGCGGACTTGTATAAATTATGCCCTGCAGAACAATATCCAGATTAAAAAACAACAGCAAGCGGTCGAAATCAACAAAGTCGACTTTGAGCAAAGCAAAGCTGAGCGCCTTCCCAACCTGAATGGCGGTATAAACCAGTCCTTCACCAACCAGATGGCGGCTTCAGGAAGCAAACAGGAACAATCCTACACGGGTAACTATTCCCTGCAGTCGGATATGGTTTTGTATAATGGCAATAAACTCAATAACACGATATCACAAAATGAATTGCTGGTTAAATCGGGCGAACTATCAGTAAAGGAAGCTGAAAATAATATGGAACTCACCATTACAACAGCTTACCTGAAAATACTATATGCTAAGGAATCGGTGGTAAATGCCAAAAACACATTAATTTCATCTGAAACCCAGAACAAACGGGCAAAAGTGTTATTTGAGGCAGGTTATATAGCCGAAAGCAATTACGCCCAGGTGCAATCGCAATACAGCAGCGATAAATATGCTCTTGTGGTAGCGAATAATACGATGAATTTGCTCATCCTTCAGTTAAAGCAGCTATTGCAGTTGGGGATTAACGATACACTTGTTGTAAAGTTCCCGGTATTGGACGATAATCAGGTATTGAAACCACTTCCTGCAAAACAGGATGTATACAACACCGTCATCCGCACAAAGCCGGAAGTTGAAAACAGCAAAGTAAATATGGATGTAGCCGCAATTGATCTGGATATTGCAAAGGCCGGTTTGCTCCCAAGTCTTTCGCTCAGTGCCGGTCTTGCATCGGGCCATAATTCCCTTGTTTCGGAAAATTATGCAACTCAGCTGGGAAAGAATTTTTACCAGAATGCGGGCCTCAGCCTTAATATCCCGATCTTCAATAAAAAACAGGTAAAATCATCCATATCGAAAGCCCAGATTGGGATTGAAACAGCGAAACTTTCGTATGCCGAAACCCAGACAACCCTGCTCACCGAAGTTGAAACAGCTTACCTCGATGCGGTTTCGGCACAGGGTCGGTTCCAGGCAGCAACAGAACAGCTTAAATACATTCAGGTAAGTTATTCACTTATCGAAGAGCAATTTAACCTGGGGATGAAAAATACGGTGGAATTGCTCACCGAGAAAACCAATTTCTTAACCGCACAGCAGGAATACCTGCAGGCTAAGTATACGGCCATTCTCAACTACAAAATCCTTGATTTTTATCAGAACAAACCGATAGATCTTTGAGGAGGAAGAGGCTGGGAGTCGGATGCAGGAAGTCCGAAGCGAAAAACGAGAATTATTTGATTCCACCTCCCACAAACAAATTTAATCTTCTGACTTCCAACTTCCGACTCCTGTCATCCAGCCCAATAAACCTATCAAACAGGAACACACGAATACCCACAGAAAATCCGTAAAATCCAAAAATAATGAAAAAACATAGAATTTTAATTTTCTCAATAATTGGTTTACTTGCCGTAGCCGCAGTTTACTGGTTCTTCATCAGGGGGAACAACAAAACGGTTACTACTTATACAACAGCAGTTGTTACCCGTGCTTCAATCAGCAATACAGTCACTGCAACTGGTACAGTCGAACCGGTTAAGCAGGTTAGTGTCGGTACGCAGGTTTCGGGAGTTATCCAGAAAATATATGTGGATTTCAACTCAATCGTCAGAAAAGGGCAGCTTCTGGCCGAACTTGATAAAACCCCTTTACTTGCGCAACTGGCTTCATCAAAAGCTGATCTCGAATCATCAGAAAGTGCTCTTACATATCAGGAAGCCAACTATAACCGGATCAAAGAGCTTTTCGATAAGAAAGCATTAAGCGAAACCGACTACGAAACCGCCCTTTACCAATTCAGCAACGCGAAAGCCAATTATTCGAGGTCGATGTCGGAAGTGGACCGGGCAAAAACCAACCTGGGTTACGCGCTTATTTATTCACCTATTGACGGGGTTGTACTGAACCGTGCCGTCGACGAAGGCCAGACCGTTGCTGCCAGTTTCAATACTCCTACATTATTTACTATAGCCCAGGACCTGACCAAAATGCAGGTTGTGGCTAATGTGGACGAAGCCGATATAGGACAGGTAAAAGAAGGGCAAAAAGTTACATTTACCGTTGATGCCTATCCTGATGATAATTTCACAGGAACCATCAAACAGATCAGGTTACTGGCAATCACTACTTCGAATGTTGTTACGTACAGTGTAGTTGTCGATGCTCCCAATCCCGATCTGAAACTTAAGCCCGGACTTACCGCAAGTATTATCGCCTATACGCAGGAAGTTGAAAATGTTTTATCTATTCCCGCAAAGGCTTTGCGATTCAAGCCCGACAGCACTTTGATAGCTAAAACAGCACCTGCTTTACAAATCGCAGTTCAGCCAAAGGTTGGAGGCGCACAGGCCGCCCCGGCATCAGCGGTTCTAAAACCATCGAAAACCAGCCTTAACGGCAGGGCTAATACCGTCGAATGCGTTGCATTTAAAACCGTTTGGGTAAAAGATGGCGATTCTATCTTCCCGGTCCAGGTAAAAACCGGTATGACTGACGAAACCAACGTCGAAATTATTTCGGGGCTTAACGAAGGACAAGTGGTGATTGTTTCGATGGAACAGGTTAATACTTCTGAAGCAAAAGTGCAGGCAGCCAGCAGCCCTTTTATGCCTAAACGGCCATCAAGTTCAACCAAAAAATAATACGGCGGAAGGCAACCAGGAAAAAGAGCAGCCCGAAATAAAGTTAAGGATCTGAAATGACGCATGCCAAAACCTGTGTTTTAAGAAAATAGTTTAAAAAAGAATAACGAAAAGTTTCAAAAAACCCGGAATAAGACCCGGCATACACTATCATGAATGACATAATAAAAGTGGATCACCTTAAGCGTGAGTTTATTGTTGGCGACCAGAAAGTACTTGCGCTCAGGGGAATTTCGTTTACCGTGCGCGAAGGAGAATTTGTTACCATAATGGGAACAAGCGGTTCGGGCAAATCGACCCTGCTCAATATTCTTGGATGCCTCGATACACCGACGGAAGGAGAATACCTGCTCGATGGAATTCCGGTGCGGACCATGTCGAAAAATGAAAGGGCTAAACTCAGGAATATGAAAATTGGCTTCGTTTTCCAGACCTATAACCTGCTTCCCAGGACAACTGCGCTCGAAAATGTGGAGTTGCCACTGATGTATAATTCGGCCGTTACAGCCAAAGAACGCCGGGAAAAATCAATGCATGTGCTCGAATCTGTAGGTCTGGCTGACCGAATGCACCATATGCCAAACCAGATGTCGGGTGGACAGCAGCAGCGTGTTGCCATTGCCCGTGCTTTGGTAAACAATCCGGTTATTATCCTTGCCGACGAAGCCACAGGGAATCTCGATACACGAACATCCTACGGAATCATGTCGCTTTTCCAGCAACTTAATTCCGAAGGCAAAACGATAGCTTTTGTAACACACGAACCTGATATAGCAAATTTTAGCCAGAGAAGTATTATGCTGCGCGATGGCAGGATTACAAAGGACGAAAAGAGAACCAGGACAAGTTCTGCCGCTGATTCTCTGGCATTGCTGCCAGTTGAGGTTGAGGCGGATTAAGGAGGACGGGGTGAAGGGGCGAGAATGCGAAGGGGCGGCAAGGGGATAAGGTGAGGGGTGACAAAAGCGAGGGGCGACCCTAAGTTAACTTTTCTTTAAAACAGAATACCTGAGTAATAAACATTCAATCGACCTACATAGAAAATATAGAAGTCCCTGTCACTTCTCCTTCAGGAAAAGGTGCCCGCCCCAGGCGGGCGGATGAGGTAAAAAAACATAATCATGAACATAACAAATCTTTTCCGTATATCAATCAAGGCGCTGGTTAGCAATAAGTTCCGGGCATTGCTTACCATGCTGGGAATTATTATAGGCGTGGCTGCTGTTATAGCGATGCTAGCTATTGGGCAAGGCTCAAAAAAGAGCATACAGGATGAAATCTCCAAAATGGGTTCCAATATGATCATGGTGCAACCTGGAGCGGATATGTTCCAGGGTGGAGCCAGGATGTCAGCAACCGCTAATCAATCGCTGGTGCTTGGCGATTATGATGCTATAAAAGATCAAAGCAACTACCTCTCAGGTGTTTCGCCCATGGTGAATGCCAGTGGACAGTCGATTTACGGTGCAAATAACTGGCCGGTAGGTATGCAGGGCGTAAACCAGGAGTACCTGTCGATCCGTAAATACGGCGTCGCAAATGGCAGGATTTTTACCGAAAGAGAGATTGCCACTGCGGCTAAAGTATGCCTGATCGGGCAAACCGTGGTAACAAACTTATTCGGCGAAGGTGCTGATCCTGTCGGCAAATCAATACGGTATAACAAAATACCATTCGAAGTAATCGGTGTGCTGACCGAAAAAGGGGAGAACGGCATGGGCCAGGACCAGGATGATGTTCTGCTGGCTCCGTATACAACGGTACAAAAAAGGGTTGTGGCAATTACATACCTGAATGGAATTTATTGTTCAGCATCCAGTGAAGATGTGAGCGATAAAGCGAAAACAGAACTTGAAAACATTATTCGTTCGCGGCACCATATAAAAGCCGGCGATGATGACGATTTCCATGTGCGTTCGCAAAAGGAAATGCTTACCATGTTCAGCAGCACAAGTTCGGTAATGACAATATTGCTGGCTGTTATTGCAGGAATTTCGCTTATAGTCGGAGGTATTGGAATTATGAATATCATGTTCGTTTCGGTTACGGAACGCACTCGCGAAATTGGTCTGCGGATGGCAGTAGGTGCTCGTGGTATAGATATCTTAACCCAGTTCTTAATTGAGGCAGTACTTATCAGCATAGTCGGAGGTATTATAGGGGTTGCAATCGGGGTTGGAAGCTCGTTTATTATCAAAAGCATGCTTAACTGGCCAATAGTAATTACAGGCACATCTATTGTTTTGTCGTTTGCTGTTTGTACATTTACAGGAGTGTTTTTCGGCTGGTACCCGGCAAAAAAAGCAGCCAATCTCGACCCGATTGATGCTATCAGGTATGAATAGTTAATGTCGGATGAAGGATTTACAGGCTGGATATCATGAATTAAAATTCAAAACTCTTAAATCACTTCGGTTTGTTAATTGATAAATAGAATTAAGTCAATACACAGCAATGATAGAAAATCAAAAAAAACAGCCTGTTCAGTTTTTAATTCACTTTATCATTTGGGGGATAATTGCGCTGTTCCCGTTAATATCGATGTACAGCGAAGGTGAGCGTAATTTTATACGCTTCCTCGATTTTTCATTGCCCATCGTTTTTCTGATGGTAGTGTTTTACTCCAATTATTTCTGGATTATAAGCCGGTACCTTTTCAATAAAAAGATATGGCAGTTTTTTGTGGTGAACCTGCTGCTTTTTGCTGCATGCATTTACGTTCTCGATTTTATCAAACAATTGTATTTTGTTGAGTATTTTGCAAAACTGGAGTTACAGAAACACTTTCCACCACGCGAAAAAATGAAGGAAATTATATTTTTCCGCGATATTTTTTCCATGACAATGACGGTAGGATTGGCAACAGCGATAAAAATGACTTCCCAATGGTATCATTCGCAGGCAGAGCAAAAGGAACTTGAAAAACTTCATATCGAATCGGAACTTACCAACCTGAAGAATCAGCTTAATCCTCATTTCCTTTTCAATACGTTGAACAATATTTACTCGCTGATTTCGATCAACCAGGGAAATGCACAAATTGCTGTACATCAGCTTAGTAACCTTATCCGCTATGTGCTTTACGACAGCGATCATCCCCGGGTTCCGCTCAGCAAGGACCTTAGTTTCACCGAAAACTATATTAAACTCATGAGCCTGCGCCTGCCTGAACATATTAAACTCGAAACCGATATTACAACTGCAACCGAAGGGGTTACGATTGCACCTTTATTGTTTATTTCACTTGTTGAAAATGCCTTTAAACATGGAGTTAGTCCGACTGAGCTTTCTCACATTTCGATAAGGATCCAGATGCCTCAGTCAAATACAGTGGAATGCCGGGTCGAAAACAGCAATTTTCCCAAAACGGAATCCGACAAAAGCGGTTCCGGCATAGGAATAACTAATCTGGAGAAGCGTCTTGATCTGCTTTACCCTGGGGCTTTTTCGTTAATAAACGAAGAGGTTGGTGACAAGTATATTTCATTTCTAAAAATCAGGTTATGACAATCCGTTGCCTGTTGGTTGATGACGAACCCCTGGCACTCGACCTGCTTGAAGGGTATGTTGGCAAAACCCCATCACTCATACTTGCCGGGAGGTGCAGCAGCGCTTTCCAGGCTTTGGAACTACTCGAAACAACCGAAGTTGACCTGATGTTCCTCGATATTCAGATGCCCGGCTTATCAGGAATGGAGTTTATGCGGAGCCTGCAAAACGCGCCAAAGGTTATATTTACTACCGCTTTTGAGCAATATGCCCTCGAAGGGTTTAAGGTTGATGCGCTGGATTACCTTCTGAAACCCATCAGCTATCCCGAATTCCTGAATTCGGCAAACAAAGCCCGGCGCTGGTTCGAACTCAGCGATAAACCCGCCACCAAGGAAGTACGCAACTCCATTTTTGTTAAAGCCGACTATAAACTCGTACAGATCGAATTTAATTACATTTTATATATCGAAGGATTAAAGGATTATGTAAAATTTTACCTTGATGGAACTGATAAACCGGTCCTTTCGCTTATGAGTATGAAATCGCTCGAGGAAAACCTGCCCGGCGACAGGTTTATGCGGGTACACCGTTCGTTTATTGTTAACCTTGATAAGATCAAAACAATAGAGCGTAACCGGATTATATTCGGCAAGGAGTATATACCGGTTTCGGATAACTATAAAGACAAATTCCAGCAGTTTGTTAATGAACGGTTTTTCTGAGAGCGTTTCCTGAAGAGGCATCAGCAGGATTTATTTTATTGATTTCAAAATAAAATTTCTGACCAGTATAGGCAGAAATCTCCCCTTCATAAACAGCTCTTAACTTCAGTAAATACGAGTGTTTTGTCTGAGGAATAAGGCCCTTTATCTAATTCATTTCCTGTCTCCTGTTGCACTAAATAGTTTTGCAGCCAATATGGCATGGAAATACCGTTTTGTCCCCACCCTTTTTCAATAATAACGTATTATTTAGAGTAGGTATTAGATGCAGTATATACACGGGCATGTAATACTCTTTTATGTGCCGGGTTGAATTGCCCCGACATTTTTTAATCAACAGGAAAACGGATAATGAAAAAATCGCTCTTTTACTTCACTTTTTGTATTGTGTTCATAGTCACCTCCTGCAGTGTGGATTCGTCCGATGGAGGCCGTAGCTCCGGAAGCATTCATAATACAGGAAATTACTGCCTGGGATGCCACTCTTTTAAAGTTGTTGGTTCGGTTTATAATTCTGCCTTATCAGCAGCGTATGCAGGTGCAGTAATAAAAATAACCACATCGGCCAATGGTGGCGGAACTCTGCTGGCTACGCTTACATCCGATATGTCCGGAAATTTTTACACCAATGGGTCTGTAAGTTTTGGAAGCGGGGTTTATGTGAGCATAACCGGTTCAGGAGGTGCCGTGAAGTATATGGGAACAGCCATTACCAGCGGGGCGTGAAATTCGTGCCACAACGGATCATCAACCTCACGGATATGGGCTCAATAGGAGTTCCTCGTTAAATGTTTATGAAGCTAAAGGATAGCCACAACCGGGAAACGAAAATGAAGACAGAACGGCCTTTCAAAAACAATTCTCAGCAAAGGCATGGCCGCCTTACCAACCCGGTATTAATCCTGTTCCCGTTGAGATGCATTTTGAATCGTATAAAAGATATCGGCAAAAAACGCACTTCTGTCAGCAGAATCGGGGAGTATATCTATATAATTTGTTAGGGTGATATTGGTGAAGGAATTTTGCATCAAGGTATTGGTTTGGTTCTAGAGCGGAGGAATGTAATGATAATCGGCAAATGAGTTTTACGGGTGTACTAGTCCTTTTTTTGATAGTTATTGCTCTGGTCTTCATGGTGAAACTCAAAATTTCACGACCCCTTATCAGATTCTTTCGCTCTTTTTTATTTAACTGTAAACCGCTTTCATTCCGAGCATGCTTTAAATCAAGACTCCCGTATCTGAACCAGGCTTAATGTACATTGGAATCATATGAAAAAAAATCTCTATTTCGCTCAAATACTGCTTCTTAGCAGTTTGCTATTAACATTGTTTCTTGGATTCAATACTTCATTATCAGGCCAGGACCTTGACCAAACAAGGATAAACGAATACTATTGGGGAACCCCTTTGAACAGGGTGCTTTACGATTTGAAGAATAAGTACAAAATCCCTATAAACTACGACTCTGTAATGGTTGACGGATTTAAAATCGACTACCTGTTCAGCAATACGGTGGCGCGGAGAGCACTCGACATCATTTTCCGTGACAACACGAACCTCTTTTTTACTATCGATTCGAACAATGTAGTTCAGGTAATGCCCCGCGAACTATCAACAGGGAATATGCTCACCAGCGAAAACCTGAAATACCAGGGTAATCCGCGGAGGTTCGATTTTACTGCCAATGGTATGGTGAAAGACAAGTTAAGCGGAGAACCTCTGCCATTTGCATCAGTACTCATACGGTCGAACGGCGATGGTGCAATAACCAATGTAGATGGCTATTTTGCGCTGCAACACGTGCCTTCCGATACTTCAGCCATTGTGGTATTCTATCTGGGCTATTACAAGCAGGTATTTTACCTTAGTCCGCAATCGGATATAAACAAACTTGTAGTAAGTCTCGACCCTATGGCTACTCAGCTGAAAGCCATCGAAATTACAGGACATCGCGAAGAACTGATGAAGGCTTCGTCGGGCGGGAATATGGTTAAAATGGCTCCCGCCAAAATAGCCGAATTACCGAGTTTGGGCGAAAAGGATATTTTCAGGACGTTTCAGCTTATGCCCGGCATTGGCGGAAGTAACGAGTCATCGTCGGGGCTGTATGTCCGTGGCGGCACTCCCGACCAGAACCTGATACTTTACGACGGGTTCACAGTATATCACCAGGAACACCTTTTCGGGATGTTCAGCGCGTTTAATCCAAATGCTATTAAGGAGGTACAGCTTTATAAAGGCGGTTTCGAATCGAAATACGGAGGAAGGCTTTCGAGCGTGATGGAAATCATCGGAAAAACCGGAAACGAAAAAAAATTCAATGCCGGTGTCGACGCCAGTTTTCTTGGTATAAACGGGTATGTGGAAATCCCGGTAAACAAAAAAGGATCTGTTTTTTTTGCTGCCCGGCGGTCGTATAAAACATTCCTGTATGAAAAACTCTTCGATTCGTTTACACAGAACACAAGCACCGTTCCTACCCCATCAGAAGTTCCAACCGGAGGCCCGCCGGGGATGGGCAGGTCGCAGGAACAGCAATCGCCTACGTCATACTTTTATGATTTGAATTTTAAAGCCACATACCCTGTTACCAGGAAAGACATTATTTCGTACAGCTACTTCAGTGGCCAGGATGTGTATGATAACTCGAGGGACTTGAGCCGTTCGCGCGGCGGTATGGACATGTTGGGCAGTGTT
Organism: Bacteroidales bacterium; assembly: GCA_963677975.1. GTDB lineage: Bacteria > Bacteroidota > Bacteroidia > Bacteroidales > UBA4417 > UBA4417. The sequence continues at coordinate 679,352 of OY782677.1, forward strand.
ACCGATATGACGAAATGGGGCAACTGGGGAACCAGCCTTAAATGGTCGCGGAAATGGAACGACAAAATCTATTCGAATAACCTGCTTTCGTTTTCCAACTATTTCAGTTCCAAAGACCGTTCATCCAAACGATCATTTACCGATTCCACAGGAGTAACCACAACTTCAAATTCAGGAACTGTCGAAGATAATAAACTGAAAGATCTTTGTTTCAAAACAGATAATGAACTCAAAACAGGTCTGCATAACCAACTGGAATTTGGTGCACAATTCAACCAGTACAATATTAAATACGATTTCGTCGAGAACGATACTTTATCGATTCTCAACATGAAGGAAAACGGATCGCTGGTGGCTCTGTACTTCCAGGACCGGTGGAAACCGTATGATAAATTTAATTTTCTGCCCGGTATAAGAACCTCTTTTTACAGCAATACATCTAAAATTTATTTCGAACCACGGCTCCAGGCATCGTACGACCTCACTTCAAAACTAAAACTTAAAGGGTCAACCGGAGTGTTTTACCAGTTTGCCAACCGTATAATCCGTGAGGATATTCAATCAGGCAGCCGCGATGTGTGGGTGCTTTCTGATGGCGAAAAAATCCCTGTTAGCCGTGCCCTTCATTTCATTGCAGGTGCCAGTTACGAGACCAAAGATTACCTGTTCGATGCTGAAGCCTATTATAAAAAGCTTACCGGCCTCACCGAGTACACCCTGAGGTTTACGCAGCAGTTTGGGCATAGCATCGATTATTCATCACTTTTTTATAACGGCAACGGCTATACCCGCGGTTGTGACCTTCTGGTTCAGAAAAAATACGGAAGTTATACCGGATGGGTCGGTTATACGCTCTCCGAAACCCGTTACCATTTCCCTGTTTATGGTTCGGAATATTTCAGTGCCACCCAGGATGTTACTCATGAACTCAAAATAGTTAATACCTATAAAGTACAGAAGTGGACCTTTTCGGCAACCTGGATATTTGGAACAGGGATGTCGTACACCCGTCCTATAGGAGGATTTGTGCTTACCATGCCCGACAGCACTACCGTAACGGCTATTATCCCGGGAACAAAAAATGCATCACGCCTTCCGAACTATCACAGGTTGGATATTTCAGCCAAATACGACTTTAATCTATTTGAATCGGGCAAGGGAAGTATAAGTTTTTCGGTCTTCAATGTGTATAACCGCAGAAATGTGTGGTATAAGGAATTTGAAATCGACGATACCGGTCTCACCGAAACCAACATAACCCTTCTGGGAATTACCCCCAATGTCTCACTTTCAATACAACTCAGGTAGCTATGAAAAAATATTCATCAATAATTGTGGCAGTCATTTGCCTGGTTGGTCTTGCTTCGTGCAGCAAAGAATTAATGACACCTATAACCGGTGATAATACCGCCATTGTTGAATCCTACCTGAAAGCGGGCGATTCGGCGATACTGGTTTATATTTCCAAAATGCTACCTTATTCTGACGATACCTCGGATATAAAAGAAATGATTCCGGGGATTGATGTTTTCATCAATGGCAATAAGCTAAACGAAATTGAGAATGGTATTTACCAGTTGCAAATGGGTAACGAAAGAGTTTCGGGAGGAACAACCTACAATCTCGAATTCGAATATAGTGGAAACACGGTTTCGTCGCAAACCACCATCCCTGGATCGCCCGTTGATTTTGCATCATCAGCATCCTATATTTATGCTGACCGTATTGTAGCGGGTTCACCTTCACATCCCGGAATGATGGACCCCGTTGAACTTACCTGGACCAATACTGATAATTCATACTATTACCTGATTGTAAAGTACCTTGAAGCAACACCCGATTACATTAATGCCAATTTTACAAACAGCGATTTTCAATTTATCCAGAGTTCCAGCCCGACCCGGGAAAGTTTCTACCGGCTCGATCAGCGGAATATCCGATGTTTCGGTACCTACCGCATCCTATTGTACAAAGTAACTAATGAGTTCAATGATGTTTTCACGAAAAACGGGACCAACTCGAATAACTTAGTGAACCCGAGTACCAATATTATCAATGGTTTTGGCGTTTTTACAGGTATGAATGCAGATACTTTGTACCTGGAGGTCATTCCTAATTAACAGTTTGTTTATCTAAACTCCTGTTGCCCGGTGCAACAAGTAGTATCTTGTTTCGGGGTCTCATTACCTCCTGAATGATCTATTCCCCGGAGTGATCAACTCCAATCCAATATGACGGAAACAGCAGTTTAAAATATATCTGGAATTAAGAAGGAAATCCGTCATCGCAGAAGCAATACCATGCCTCTTTCGGTGTTTATTTCATCGCCCCTGAGCGATGTCCTGTAAGTGGATTTAAACGAATACTCCCCTGCCGGGCAATCCTTCCCGTTGAAGGTTCCATCCCATCCTTCGGCGGCATTGTCCGATGTAAATATAAGCTGTCCCCAGCGGTTATAAATCAGTATACTGGCATTATATACATTATGCATTACAGGCCTGAAGCGGTCATTTTTCGAATCCCCGTTTGGTGAAAACACGTTCGGGAAAAAGATAGTCCCTTTGCAGCCGGGATCATCCTTTAGAATAAGGGATGCGGTATCGGAATTATTACATCCGGAAACTGAGGTGAAGTCGTAAATAATGGTATGCAGCCCGGCAGGTTCCAGGTAGGGATAAAGGCTATCAGCTAGAGTGCCGTTCACATAATAAGTTCCACCGGCGGGTTGCCCCCCGGTAAGAGCGAAACCGGGCTCGGTAAAGCACATGTCGGGGTAATCGGCCAGGGAAACAACCGGAAGAGGTTCGATACTGATATTTATCGAAGTGGTGGGGCCATTACCGCAGGTAATATTATGCCCGGTAGCCGATAACTGGCCCGCGGTAGCATCAACCCTGAAACTTAATGTTGCCGTATTGCCCGAAGTTGTTATACTAACCCCGGTTCCGGAATAGGACCAGATGTAGCTTGTCGAATTCGGGTCGGCCGATACTGTATACGACTCATTGCCAATGCCTTTACAGTGATTACCAATGCCAGTGATCACAGGTAATGCGGGAATTTTTTTTGAAATAAAAACAGTACCAGGGATTTCGGACCAGGAAACAAACCACCAGGAATTTATAGTATTATTATTGCCAAAGTCGTTACTCCAGGTATGACATCCACCTGGATTGATGCATCCGGTTGTGGTGTTCGATGAACCACCCGCTATTTGCGAATCGTCCCAGTAAATCCTCATTTGTCCGCCTTTAGGCCGCACCTGGCTGACAATATAGCCATCGTAGTTGTTTTCGATATCATGGATCGGCAGGTGGGTCATCCCACTGAGGTTGGCAATTGTATATGATAGTGTGGTGCCGTTGGGAACTGCCTTCCCGAAGTTATCGTTTCCGTCCCAGGTAAGGATATTATACCCATTTCCGCCGGGGTTGGCTTTCACGTTGGCAATAATCTGAACATCTTCGGCATCGGCGCCGGGTGAAGGATTAATCTCGATTACGAGTTTTATCGCCCCGTCTTTTACTACTTTAATGCCAAATTCAGCGCCGCCGGTTACACAATTTGTTGTAACAACAATAGGCAGGATAATTGCCGATGTGATTTTCTGGGTGGGAAATACAAGGCTGTCGGGATCGTTAAGGAATACCTTGTATTGAGGGTAAGTATGAAACCCGGGCCTCGACATGCGGTCATTCACTATGTTCCCCGTTGTTGAACATCCCGTTATATTACTCGAAAACGAAAAAGTCCCGCCCATATAACCGTTACAATCAACCTGTGTTACAATGCTGTCGTCCGACAGGATCATCATTTTACCATAATACCTTTCGCTGGTCGATGTGGGGTCGCCACTCCAGAATTGCCACGCTTTCGACCACACCCTCCCGTTTTTGGCATTGCCTGCTGCATCCACTACCGTGATATCAAAATAAGTGAGCAAGTGCCGGTTGTTTTCATCGTAAATGCCCGAAGGGGTGGCCGGGTAGAAAAATTCAAGGTAAAAATCACCCGTTGTTATGGGTTTATATTCAAGGTAATTGTAGCCCCCGGCAAATGGCCCTGCAATTGCCTCAGCGTAAGTATTAATATACCCTGAGCCTGAGGATGGTACCGGGAATGGGCCATAAACAGTATTCCCGCCGGGATCTTTAATACGATAAACCAAATCCGTTGTGTATGTTCCCAGCACCTGGCCGAATCCAAATCTGACCGTTTCAGATGATTTCGAGACAGTAAAATTTAACCTGAACTCCTGCGAAGCGTTATAAAAAGCAAAATCGTTCCGAGCTTTATTGATGCATAGCTGCCCTTTTGCGTTTGTAACCAGCGGTATTACCTGCTTTGTGCCTTCGGAATACGCAATTATTCCCGGAAATACAACCAGAAACAGTATTATACGTAAGCTTTTACGAATTCCTGCCATAACACTATAAAGCATAGCAAAGATACTTTTGTTATGCAGACATTGCGAGTAATATCCATTAACTGTTACGTAAAATATCGCAAAACAGTAGGGTAAGCCTGAATGTTTCTTTTAGGTTGTTGTCCGGAAACATTTAATAACAAAATTGCAATTTCAATTTGCTTCCTGATTTTGCCAACATGAATGCACTTAAAGGGCTGATTAGTATTAATCTATTTATACCCTTCGTTATGCACACTTTTTACGGCCCGTCCCGAAGGATCATTCTGGTTACTGAACGATGCATCCCATGCTAATGCTTCAGGAGTGCTGCATGCCACCGAAGGAACTGAGGGCACGCATTGTGCAGCAGTATCCGAAGGAAAATGGTCGGCAAAAATCGTACGGTAATAATACTCCTCTTTTACCCTGGGTGGATTTACCGGGAAGCGGTATTTTGCATTTGCCAGCTGTTCGTCAGTTACCTGTGATGAGGTAAGTTCTTTAAGTGTATCGATCCAGCTATATCCTACTCCATCCGAGAACTGTTCTTTCTGGCGCCAGGCAATGCTTGCAGGCAGATAGTCCTCAAACGCTTTCCGCAATATCCATTTTTCCATTTTCCCGTCTTTTGCCATTTTATCCTCCGGGTTCAGCCTCATGGCAACATCCATAAATTCTTTGTCGAGGAACGGGACACGTCCTTCTACACCCCATGCGGCCAGCGACTTATTCGCTCTCAGGCAGTCGTAAAGATGGAGTTTTGATAATTTCCTCACGGTTTCCTCGTGAAAAGCCTGGGCATTAGGTGCTTTATGGAAGTACAGGTAACCGCCGAATATTTCGTCGGCACCTTCGCCCGAAAGCACCATTTTTATCCCCATTGATTTTATTACCCTGGCCATCAGGTACATGGGTGTCGAAGCGCGTATGGTGGTTACATCGTAGGTTTCGAGATGGTAAACCACATCGCGCAAGGCATCTAATGCTTCCTGAATGGTAAATTCAATTTCGTGGTGCACCGAACCTATATGATCAGCTACCACTTTTGCCGCTGCCAGGTCGGGCGAGCCTTTCAGCCCTACAGCGAAAGAATGAAGCTGCGGCCACCAGGCTTCCTGCAGGTCGTGCGATTCGATGCGGCGGGCAGCATATTTTTTGGCTATTGCTGAAATAACCGACGAATCAAGTCCACCCGAAAGTAAAACCCCGTAAGGCACATCCGACATCATCTGCCGGTGAACGGCCTCTTCAAGAGCTGTTTGCAGTTCATGGATTCTGGATTTGTTATCTTTCACATTCGCATAATCCGACCAGTCGCGTGTGTACCATTTGCGTATTTCACCTTCCTTGCTGTAGAGGTAATGGCCGGGCAAAAACTCCTCGATACGGTTGCAGGTTCCTTCGAGTGCCTTCAGTTCGGATGAAACATAAAAATTACCGAATTTGTCCCAGCCCATATAAAGAGGGATAACGCCAATATGGTCGCGGGCAATCAGGTAGCAATCGTTTTCGGAATCATACAGGGCAAAAGCGAATATCCCACTGAGGTCTTCGATGAAACTGATGCCTTTCTCCCTGTAAAGCGCAAGTATTACTTCACAGTCGGAATGGGTAAGAAACTCATAGTTCTGAGCCAGGTTTTTGCGGATATCCATATGGTTGTAGATCTCGCCGTTTATTGAAAGGATCAGTTTCCCGTCTTTACTTTTCAGCGGCTGTCCTCCCGATTGGGGATCGACAATCGAAAGCCGCTCATGAGCCAGGATGGCTTTTTCGCCGCAGTAAATGCCTGACCAGTCCGGCCCGCGGTGCCGTATCTTTTTCGACATCTCGAGTACCTGCACCCGCAGATCCTGCGATGCCGTTTTCAATTCAAAAACTCCTACAATTCCACACATAACATTTCATTTTTAAGTTAAACACAATCCCGGAACTGACTAACGGGGAATAAAAAAGGCCTCCCTGATCGGAAAGCCTTACCTATGATTTTTCAAACACAATACAGCTTTCCTAATCCGACAGGGGATTATAATTAAAAACCGAATTATTGGTTGTGAACATTTCGTTGATATGTATTGATTACGGCAAAGGTAGTTAAAATATATTCAGGTATTTGGATGTGTTGCATTTTTTGATAATTAAAATCTGCCATCCTGCATATCTTTATATCTTCGCATTTCAAAAAATGAACTATGCATAAAATTTTCAGTCTATTAGTATTACTATTTCTGGTCCTTGTTTTTAAGCTTCAGGCACAAGTTCAGTCCGCGGAAACAGCATTTGCAATTCCTGATCAAACAGCAGCCGTCGATAAAACAGAAATGGCTAAAAAAGTTAAAGCCGAATTCCTTCATGCCTGGAACGGGTATAAAAAATATGCCTGGGGATACGATGCCCTGCAACCCCTGAGCTTAAAACCCCATAATTGGCACAAAACATCACTCCTGATGACACCCGTCGATGCATTCGACACAATGATACTTATGGGCCTTACCAAAGAAGCTGATGATGCTAAAAAACTCATTTTCGAAAAACTTGATTTTAATCTGGATATGGAGGTTCAGAATTTTGAAGTCTCCATCCGTATCTTTGGCGGGCTGCTATCAGCCTACGAACTCGATGGCGACCGCCGGTTCCTTTCCCTGGCTGAGGATCTTGGGATAAGGTTGATGAAGGCTTTTAAATCGCCTACCGGCATGCCTTACCGTTTTGTAAACCTGAAAACCGGTGCTACCTCCGGGCCCGTTTCGAATCCTGCCGAAATAGGCACATACCTGGTTGAATATGGCACACTCAGCAAACATACCGGAAACCCGGTATATTACGAAACTGCTATGAAAGCCATGATAGCGCTTTATAAACTCCGGTCTCCTCTAGACCTTACAGCCGAAGGGATCAATGTGGAAACACGCGTGGTTACCAACCCGGAAAGTCATATTTCGGGTTGTATCGATTCGTACCTCGAATATATGCTCAAAGGCTCTATCCTGTTCAACGATACACAACTTGCTGAGATGTGGGCACCAACTATTACTGCGGTTAATAGTTATCTTGCCGATACAGTTAACGGAAGTTTGTGGTACGGACACTCTGATATGTATACAGGCAAACGGAGTGCAACGGATTATGGTTCACTCGATGCTTTTTTTGCAGGTACCCTTGCCATGAACAACGACCTGGAGCATGCTGCAGCCCTTCAGAAATCGAATTACCGCATGTGGATGCTCAATGGTATTGAACCGGAATCTATGAACTACAAAACCATGACAGTCGAAAACGGGCAATATATCCTCAGGCCGGAGAATTTCGAAGGAGCATATTACCTCTACCAGTATACCAACGATCCCCAATACCTCGAAATGGGCAAAGCCATGTTCGATAACCTTGTGAAATACTGCCGCACTGACGAAGCGTATGCTGCTATCAAAGATGTGCGCACGATGGAAAAAAAGGATTATATGGAAAGTTTTTTCTTCGCCGAAACGCTTAAATATGCCTATTTGCTTTTCGACGAATCAGGTAAGCTCAATTTCCATAAAGTCATATTCAATACCGAGGCGCATCCGTACACGAGGAATTAGTTTTTTGTAGAAAAAGATAAATAATTTTTCTACCCTGGTACTTTTCATTAATCAAGTGAATAAATTATTTTTACCTGTTTCATTTCATTATTTCCATACATAAGTGGCAGGTACATCGGCTCGGCTTTGGCGGGGTTTAGATGAAAAATGCCTACATATCTTGGTAGCAAATCAAATTTAAAGGTGTATTTCCCGATAAAAAGGTGGTCAAGATAAATATTAACCTGGTTTTTGTAATATTCACGATGGGCCTCGCTGTAAGAAGCCTTGGTTTTTTCATTATAAGAACAGCCGGCAGGAATCGGCACCTGTAACATTATGTAGTCAGCATCTTTCTTAACATGCACGGTAATCGAGCAGGTTACTTTTTTACCCGCAACCAGAATACCCGGTTTTTGATCAGTAGTGAAAGAGGTGGAGATTTCAAAAAAATCAGTTTTTGCTTTCGGATTCTCGTCCCTCAGGGTTTGATATGTGCTTATATAAACCGGCCCCGTTCCTGTTTTTCGAATGGTAAACCGCGCCGAAGGAGAAATTTTCAACTTAGTGGGAAATGTGCTGATTGTTTGGTTGATATCACCGGCTAACTGTATTTTGGGTTTGTTATACTCATTCATGGTTATATCTGGCAATAATGTCTCGATAGTATTTGTCGACTCATAAGTATTGCGCCACGATCCGGTATGCCTGATTTCGAAAAAATAGTTGCGGATACGCCACAACATATCCTTGTATAATCCTGAACTCCTGATGATCCGATAAGCAGAAAGCGTTGCCGCTGTTGAATTGCTGCAGATATGATAATAGCTATCCCTGACCGGTATAAACGTATTTCCATAGAGTGTTGTATCAAATGATCTTACCAGGCTATCAATATTAACTGGTATTCCCATCTTCTGTCGTAGTTCGAGAATCATCATTTTTTCCGTTATAGTATGGCTTTTCTTCCGTTCAAGATTTTGAATTACTTCGGCCAGGCCTACATAATCTGGAATAGCTGATAACAATTGGGCTATAATAAATGAATCATAGTGTAAAGTATCCGTTGAATTATAGACTAAATACTGTGAAAATTTTAGCTTGTCGAATTCTACTTTGTATCCTGCCTTTTCAGCCGAGCTGAAGGCTTCAATCACGTGTTTCGACATCCAGAGTGATGTTGGCCCTTTTCCCCACCAGCCCCACATACCATCCTCGTTCTGGTTTTGCCTGAGCAGGTAAATAAGTTTATTGATTTCCTTATCATTATCGAAGATTTCGCCTTTATATTCCAGCAAGTACTTCCTGAACAGAAGAGCCTTTAGTTTTGAGGCCATTTGCTCATTGCAGTTATAAATATAGGTTACAACTTTTTCTGTTTCATCGAGAAGCACATCTAATTCGCTTATATCGAAGCTGATTGTAACACTGTCAGTTCCTGATTCGAAAACAGGTGCAGCAACCATTGTGTCGGATTGAAGATAGAAGAACTGCCCTTTATTCACTTCAGACCCCTTGGGAATGATTTCGAGATTGCGTGATTCACCATCGAAATACCCGTCATCGGAGAGAAAGGAATAGGTGATATTTACTGAATCATGGTCTTGTGCAACAAAGGGTAATGTGTCGATAACAACGTCGGTAAAAGATTGTGTATGTGTGAACAACGTATCGCTGTTAACTTTTAGCTGCGACCTGCCTTTAACAGTTCCGGTATTATAATTGATAACTTTTCCGAGTGCCTTAACACTGTCGCCGGCAACCAGAAACCGAGGCATGGCGATCTGTGCCGAAAGGGGCTTAAAAGCTTTCACGGAACCGTTCGTCTGGCCTGTTTTTCGCTTGTCGGTAATTGCGATAACCGAAGTTTGCCAGTTTGTAATATCATCGGGGAACCGGACTTTAAAACTGACCTTACCCAGTTTATCAGTTCGTAACTGCGGTTGCCAGAAAGCGTAATCGGAGAAATTACTACGGAGCGAAGTTGCATTTTTTGCCGCTTCCATAAACTCATCGGTGATTTCGATTCCTTTTGAAGATTTGGCAAAACCTGTATTGGTTGTTACCAGTATAGCGCCATTAGAAGCTTTTTCGCCAAACCGGGCTACTGCCATCTCGCCCGATATTTCTTCAGTATGATGAATCGATGATTTATCGAAATCACTCCAGTTACCATAAAACACAATTCCATCTACTATAATAAGCTTCTGATTGGCCTTTACGGTAGCTCCGGGTTCATTGGTTGTAACCTGTATGCCCGCAACTCTGGCAGTCATGCCTGACATCATATTGTCCTGAGCATACTCCATTTCCTGGCTGGATACCGTTGCTGACGAAACACCATGTTCCCGAGCTTGTCGGGTGATCCCATAAGCAGTTACCACAACTCCTTCTATTGAAACTGCACTTGGGCTCAGATAAAAATCGATATTGTCATATTCACCAACTTCCACTTCTTGCATTTTCATACCTACGAAACTGACCTGAAGAACAGGTTTTATTAATGAGATTTTCAATCGAAACTTACCATCTATATCGGTTAAAGTGCCATTTGAAGTACCTTTCAATAATACAGTTGCACCAGGTATGGGTCCTTTGTCTTCTGAATCGCGAACAATTCCTGTGATGTACCTTCCGTCACCTTCGAATTCCATGAAAGCACTATAAGAGCGCTGTAATGCAACATAATCTTTTTGTGTAACCGAATTAAAGAACACATTGACAAATTTGTCGCGGTAAATTATTTCACATAACTTCTGGCTTAAGGAATCCCGCGGATGGATTTGTGCGGTTTGTATTGAGTTCAGCACCTTCGTTTGTCCTTCCCGGACCTCAACAGAGTCTGATTTAATATATTGGCATCCAGGAAATATAGTGATAATATCATAGTAGCCTTTTTCAAGATTGATGTACGTTGATGCCCTGCATATTATTGAAAATCTGGGTTCTCCTCTTCGGAAAACAATGTGAAAAAGAGGGGTGAGATTAGAGCCAGATCCAATCGGCGATTTTAATAAGATAACCTTACCGGTACTCCCCCATGAAGCATAGGGTTCAGCTAGTCCCGGGGAGTTATCAGCAATCTTTTTCAGTTTGAGTGTCTCCCATATGTCAAAGATGACTTTCTCAGTAAGCACACTATCAGCGAGTGTGATATCTCTTGTGGTTGAGAAGTCGAGATGGGGTTGAGCTTTTTTCTCCTGAGTCCGCATTTTTATCAAGCCGGGTGCGAAATCATACTCAAACCCGGGCTCAAATACCGTTTTTGTTCCCCAGGAACCCGTTTGTTTAAATTCAAATTCTTCAGCACGCAACGGACCGGCAAAATCGGATTTTACGAATCGCCCCTGGATGAAATTATTCTGCAGGAAAACATTATCGTGTTGTTTAATATATGCGAAGCCATCGGAGAAATTATTCCTTACCGGCATAATATAACTCATCAGGTATTTTTCCTCGTCTTCGGAATATTTGCCTTTTTCCGCTCCTTTGATGTATACATTGGAGAGTTGTGCGTCGTCACTCACACTGAATACCGTTTTATATCCCGATTTGAAGGTAACATTACGGATCATTATTTTTTTTGTTGATGTCCGAATCATGATTGTATGCAGGCCCGGACTTACTGCAAAAGAATATGGTGAAAATCCCGGTTTGGAATTAGCAATATAAACTGGCCTTTGGTCGACATATACTGCCTGGATAGGTTCAAAATAACCGTCATGGGTTATAAAAGGGGAAAACTGAGTAATGCCTTCCACCGTTGGAATGGTGTAACTGAAAATGCTGTCGGGTGGATAAGCAAGGCGATAAAATCGGGTAGTATCAAGTTTAAGTGGCTTTATCCAGTTGTTGAATAGCTCCGGATGGTTGGAATAGATTCCTTTGAATTCAACATTGTTTAGGGTAAAAGTGTTTATCAGCCGACGAGCATGCTTCTTTTCACGTATGAAATCTCCAATATCTGGTAATGGTTTGTTAAATTTTGCTGTATAGGCTAGTGCAGTTACATCTGCATCAGGAACCGGTTTTCCCCTGGCATCCTCAACCGAAATTTGTATTTGGGTTTCCTGTCCTGGAATTACAATACCGGGTTGTTCCACCTTAACCAGGAGGTGATTCTTCCTGTAAGGGATACTGTATTCAGCATTCTGCACCTTACCGGCCCAAATGTATTGTAATGAGAGGTAGTAATTTTTTTTATCCTTATACCGCTGTTTGTAATCAAACTCCCTGTCGTATCCCCGCTGAATCTGTTTGTTGTTTCTGTAAAGGTAGTAGGTAAACGGAAGGTATTGTGGGTTAAAAACACGTAAAGAGATTTTCCCCTTTTCACGGCTCGAAGAACAGAAAATCTCAGCATCCTCATCTTCCATATCGATTACTTTCTCTATCTGGCCCACCTCAACTGCTATCGAATTTATTAAAGGGTCGATATGCATCGTTACCGGTAATACTACTCTCCGGTTATAAACCAGGTTGCCAAAACCATCTATCCCTTTTATTACGCCACTTGCCCACTCCAGTCGCCCATCGATCATATAGGCAAGTGTAATGGAATCGTCTTGAGTAGTCGAGGTAATTTCTGTAACGCGATGTTTAAAAGGAACTAAGATGACTTTTTCTTTTGTGTCGAAATCAGCGGTCTGCATTATCATTTTAACGGAGTAACTCATGCTTTCGGCACTGAAAATGGAATCCGGGATTTCGATTTCTGTTTCACCTGATGCTAAAAGGGGGATTTTTTTATTGAGTAAGGTATCCGGAATAAAAACCCAATCTCCGCGAATTTCATTAAAGCTTTTTGGCGTTATAATTAGCCGTAAGGAGGCATCGGGAAGGTTGAGCCCATTTTCATCGGTTCCTTTTACAAACAACCTGAAAGGAACACCCGCAATATGGTTTGCAGATGGTTGCCTCACTTCGAGATTCGATTTCCTTAACTCATAATCTTCTAGTTTGAAACTCCCTGAAATAATAGGGTAACGATTTTCCGCAAAACTGAGCCTGTACTCTTTATCAATTTTCAGATTCAGTGATTTATTGAGAATTAACTCATAGCTATACCCTCCGGGTCGGTACGGACTGACTGTTCCTAATAATTTCTCTTCGTTATCATGCCAGTTTCCGATACGTACAATCAAAGGTTTATCAATCAGTTTTGTATCTTCACCCGTGATGAATGCTTTACATCGAACCGTATCGCCGGGCCTGTAAACAGGTTTGTTAAAAACCATTAACCCGTCTTCTTCATATCTGTTACGATTAATAGAATTAAATATCCTGCTGAAGCAATACCTGAAATAGTTATATGATTTGTTGTAACTGTAAGGGACAATAAGCTGTTTTACTCCGTCAAAAGGTAGCCGGATAACATTGTACAAGGGGAGGATCACATACCTCAGAGGAGTTCCGTAAACCAATGTTCGACGCCCTCTTTTAAAGGTTGAATTATCCCGGCCTCTTGTGAGTTCGACATATTGAGTGTGTCCAAGCCAGCTTACTGTGAGCATTCCCTTTTTGTTTGCCTTCGGGATACGGTATAACCGGGCTTTTGTATCGAAACCGATGATTCTGTTATTGATTCTTACCGATGCGTCAGATACTGTATTCCCGCATAAATCAACCACTTCAATACATAAATCGGCACTGTTATTTTTAATGTTAACTATACAGTTATTCACCGTATAAGGTTCTATTACCAGATCGGTTTCCTTAAGATAAACTTTCAGATAATGTCCGGCTTCTAATGAATTTGTATAATTGCCGTACGTCGGAAATGAATCGATAAGTGTGTGAAAATCAGTTTCCGCGAAGTTAATGTATTCAGTATTCTTGTGTTTCCAGTAACGGGATGCTTCCTTTTCACTTATCTTAAAAATATAAGTATAAGGCGAAATCTGTATTGGTTTAGCACTATTTTGTGATAGCGAATAAAACGGGAATGCCAGGAACAGAATAACAGATAACAGATTCTTCATATTCAAAGGAATATTGATGCAATATAGCAAAAAAGACAGCAAGAACGACAAAATCTTCTTGGGTATTCAATGTTGAATGCTAAAGGAACATAAATCATTATGGGTAAAAATGTCTCTCAGCAATAAAATTGGTTACTTTTTCGAGGTCGAAAAATAGTACAACTTTTCGCTTCTTGGGTTAAATTTAACCGGGTTTGTTCCGGCGGCTATAAATCCTTTGAGCATAATCTTATTCCCCTCAGCGGCAACCTTTCCGTCGAATTTCCAGTAATAGGGATTATGAACGAATTTGATGCATTTCGGATCATCCTTTACCCTTGGGAAATCACAACAATTCAACGAACCTTTGGGGTATGTAAAACCATATATTGAGCCAACAACCATTATAACCCCGGTTGGATCGATGGTTCCCTGGAGGTTGGTTCCTTTTACATAGAATCCGTCCCTGGGATATTCCTTGTGAAATTCAAAATCGCAGGTGACATTTTTGCCTTTTATTTCAAACTTCAGGGTGGAAATTGTGATTGTATACCTGCTGTCAACTTTTTCAAGATTATCGGGGTTAAACTCAACCCGGCCTTCATAAATCCCATCGAACCCGGGGTATCTGACCAGTTGAATCCGGGCCGATGAGGCATTATGGGTCGAATAGCTCAATATTGCAATTTCGGTCCATTTACCGGGCTGGAAAACAATATTCAGGCTATCCTTTTTCGAATAGAGATCGAGCATACGGATCAGTTTCCGTTCGGTTTTGCAACATTCAAAAATCTGAACCTTGCAATCGCCTTCCTGTGCCAGGTTCTTTATGGTATAAATCGAATCCTTACAATCGCCCTGCTTGAGGATTTTTAGCACACGCAGCGACATATAGGGAACCTGAACGTCATATTCGGCCGTGTACTCGGTGTCTTTTTTCTTGAATATAATTGAATTTACATAGGCCGGACCCGCTTCCCCGATTTTCAGGAACATGGTTTTACCATCGCCATCTTTATGCTGTAGCAGGTACATCATGTAATCGTAATATTCCTGTCCCAGCCCTTTGGATCCAAGGTCGGCTTTCACATAATCATCGAGCGAACTCCTGACATATGAAAACGAATTCGACCACTTGGTCGGGTAGAAGAAGATTTGTTTGAACTCTGCCTTCTTCCCCGTACGGTAATACTGAAGGAAACTAAGAAAAGCGCTGCTGATATACCAGTTGGGCTGAACATTACAAACATCCCACGAGTCATGTATTATATTCTGAATGCCTGTTTTTGCATCCATGGCCGATTCTTCAGCCTCGTATGGAGTATTCGTCGGAAAAACAAGACGGTCGGCCTGGGTTGCAAGACTTTCCCACCACCAGAAATTAACACCCCTGGATACACCCAGGGCAAATACGCTGTATGATTTTGCGGTTACATAATGCAGAAGTTCGTGTGCGCACACCTTCTGCAGGGAAAGCGCCTGACTTGGGATTTCGGCTGATATGGAAACATTCTGGCTGATGTAAACCCAACCCGTGAGGGGATTGTTTTCGCCATCCGTACCGGGATCCAGACGACAGACATACACATCCACACTGGTTTTAATGGTATAAACAGCTACATGGTCAACCTCCCTGTCGGCCGCTACAAAACCCAATTCTACATATTTTGCAAGTGCTTTTTCGAAATTGGCACCCATATCGATGATGTAATATGGCACCGCACGCTTTGTTTTGCCCGGGTTTTCAGGATCATAAATCATGTCGGGATCACCGCTCACCGCTTTTTCCCCGATTGGTTTATTGACCGGAACATACGAGGCATCCTTGCGTTGGGGAACCGAGTCGGCATTGTAATGGATATAAAAATGTTCCGTTTTATAAAGGTCAGGATAAGTTTGCGAAGATCCGGTTTTTTGAAATCCAACGATGAGCAATAAACCAAAAGCGATAGCAGTAAAGAGTTTCATGACATGTGCATTTAGAGGGTTTCCAAAACTAATTCTTATCTGTGTTATAATACAAAATTAACTCGGCAACCAAACTTTTTCGATACTATCAAAGTTAAATTAATTTAGCAGAGAAGAAAAAATAATTATTGGTTCACAGGGACAGCACTTAGGCCCAATACAGGGTATTTGCAAAAGCAAATAAAAAATTCCGGAACAACATAAAGTGGACCGGGATTTGAATGCTTTAAAGGTCAGGTAACAGAGTCGTCACCAGTATTTATACCACCTTCACCAGGAAATAATTCTTCTTTCCTTTTTGTGCAAGAATATACTTATTGTTGAGTAAAAAAGCAGATGTAACAATGGTTTCCTCCAGCGCTTTTTCTTTGTTTACCTGCACTCCTCCGTCCTTAAGCATTCGCCGGGCTTCGCCTTTTGACGGGAAAATCCCTGTTTTCTCCGAAAGGAAATCCACCATGCCAATCCCGGCTTCAAGTTCCGTGCGGCTGATTTCGCTTTGCGGAACACCTTCGAAAACACCTAATAAGGTTTTTTCATCCAGCTGGCGGAGGGTTTCGGTAGTTCCTTTACCAAACAGTATTTCCGAAGCCTGCACAGCCTGGTCGTACTCGGCCTGCCCATGAACGCGCAGTGTAAGATCTTTGGCCAGCGCTTTCTGCAATGCCCGAAGGTGTGGCGCCAGTTCATGTTCAGCCTCAAGAGTTTCTATCTCATTATGGTTGAAAAGTGTAAAAATGCGGATGTGTTTTTTCGAATCGTCGTCGCTGCAGTTGAGCCAGAACTGGTAAAAAGCATAGGGCGAAGTCTTTTCGGGATCGAGCCAGATATTGCCTTTTTCGGTTTTGCCGAATTTGCCGCCGTCCGATTTGGTAATAAGCGGGCAGGTAACGGCATAAGCCTCGCCTCCGGCTTTGCGGCGTATAAGTTCGGTGCCGGTAAGTATATTCCCCCACTGGTCGCTGCCGCCCATCTGTATTTTACAATTTTTATTTTCGTAGAGGTGCAGAAAATCGTACCCCTGTACCAGCTGGTAGGTGAACTCCGTGAACGAAAGGCCTGTTTCGAGGCGTTTTTGAACCGAATCCTTAGCCATCATATAATTCACTGTGAGGTGTTTGCCTACTTCGCGAAGGAACCGCAGGAAGGAAAATTCCTTCATCCAGTCGTAGTTGTTTACTATTTCGGCATGATTTGGTTTCGACGGATCAAAATCCAGGAACCGGAGCAATTGCACTTTTATACAGTCCTGGTTGTGTCGAAGAAGTTCTTCGCTCAGCAGGTTGCGTTCCTCGCTCTTGCCCGAAGGGTCGCCTATCATTCCGGTTGCCCCGCCTACCAGCGCCAGCGGTTTATGGCCAGCCAGCTGCAGGTGTTTCAGCATCATGATCGAAACCAAGTGCCCGATATGAAGCGAATCGGCAGTAGGGTCGATGCCGACATATGCCGTGGTCATTTCTTTCTCAAGCTGCTCAGCCGTGCCGGGCGTAACATCGTGTATCATCCCGCGCCAGCGCAGTTCGTCGACAAAACTCATAAAAATATATTTAGGGGTGCAAAGTTAGGAAAAGTATTGATTTCCTTTGCCAGCTGAAAATGCCTTGTGAAAAGCAAGCAAATGTTTAAATCCGGATCGGTTTTTGTGATGAAATGTTTACCGTAGTTTGCACAAACAAATATTTTAAACATGAAAAAGCTGTTTCTGTTAATTGCATCAATTTTTGCCTTAAGTTTTTCAATTGCCCAGACGACAGTCCGCCTGGGGCAGGGATCATACGGCGATATTTTATACAACTGGGACGGACAATACCTCCGCATCGGGCCAAGCTCATATGGTGATATACTAATCAATTGGGATGGGAAATACATCCGCAAAGGCTCCAGTTCGTATGGCGATGTTCTATGCAACTGGGACGGTGAAAATTACCGGCAGGGCTCAAGTGATTATGGCGACATCCTCTACAACCGCGATGGAGTGTTTATCCGCAAGGGCTCGTCATCCTATGGCGATGTCCTGTTTAACTATGATGGCAAATTTGTGAGGAAAGGCTCAGGTTCCTACGGAGATATACTCTACACTATTGATGGCAAACTTCCTGTACCAATATTGATTTACATTCTTGAATAAATCCAGAACCCTCTTAAAGATCCTACTATAAATGACCGATTACGACAGAAGCTGCTTATAAATACTGATACCCCTTCAATAACAGATAAAATTCATAGTTTTGTATCATGATACTTGTAACCGGCGGAACAGGACTTGTTGGTACCTACCTTTTGTATGAACTTACCCGTAAAGGCCATAAGGTCCGTGCATTGCTGCGCCCGGGCAAAAGACCATATCAAACTTGCCGGCTTTTCGCCTGCCTTTCGGCCGATTATGAAAAACTCAGCGACCTGGTTGAATGGGTCGAAGGTGATGTATTGGATCCGTTCTCACTTCACCAGGCTATGCAGGGTGTCGACCAGGTATACCATTGTGCGGCTATGGTATCATTTAATCCCCGCGACCTTAAGGCTATGCTTGCCGTAAATATTACCGGGACGGCCAATGTTGTAAATGCCTGCCTCGAAAATAATGTCAAAAAACTTCTCCATGTGAGTTCAATTGCTTCGCTGGGCCAGGCCGAGAAGGGCGAACTTATTGACGAAAATGCAAAGTGGAAAACTTCCCGCTATAACAGCGGCTATGCCATCAGCAAGTACGGAGGCGAACGCGAAGTATGGCGGGGAATAGAGGAGGGATTGAACGCGATTATTGTTAATCCGTCGGTGATCATAGGGGCCGGGTGCCATTCAAAGGCAACCAACCAGTTGTTTCACGGAATTAATAAATTTCTACCGTTTTATACCGAAGGTATTAACGGGTATGTGGATGTTCGTGATGTTGTAAGTGCAATGATACTGTTAATGGATAGCCCGGCGAGCGGCGAACGCTTTGTATTGAACGCCGAAAACCTTTCATTCAGGGAGTTCTTTGGCAAAGCAGCAGGCATCCTTGGCAAACCCCCGCCTCGTGTAGCTTTGAATGGAGCACTTATGAAACTCATGGCCTTCGGCGACGAATTTCGTGGGCGCCTTACCCGTTCGCGTCCTTTATTAACACGCGAAAACGTCAGGGCCGCGTTATCCAAATCCATGTATTCATCTGAGAAGTTCGGAAGCCGTTTTCACTTCACTTTTATCCCGATAACAGACAGCCTGAGCGAAGCTTTCCGGATACTGGAAAGGCTAAAAAAATAATCTGTATCGTATAAATGAAAACTGCCGGATTTCTCCGGCAGTTTCTGCTTTTAGCAAAGGGAAGTAATCCAAGCATTGTTAGTAATCTTCAAAACCAGAGTTCTATCTCAAGTCCAATGGTCTGAATCAGAGTTGGCCTTGTATTTCCGTGAAGTTATAAAAGGCCGCGTAAACCAAAAACCAAAGTTAACCAAAAACCACTTTAATTACTTTGATACTAGTTTATAGCCATAGTTTAAAAAAGTAATAGACTGAAATGAAAAAAAATTACTTTTTTACTCAAATAATTAACATGTGACTGTATGTCAACGAGATAAAAAATAAAATATTTTATTTTTTAGGGGAATGGCGCAAAGGTAAAAGCCCTAAAGGCAATAAATTGAATTCTGAAATTGCGTAAAAAGCAATTTTCAGATATATTCAATTATTTCGGCTTCACCTCGGAGTATCATCATACCATTCATTGCGAGCGAATCGAGGTCGTTTACAATGGGGTAAACCGAAACAGGAGCGATTTTCTCGATACGGCGAATAAGTTTTTCTGTAAAAAACTTATTATTTAGGATGGATCCCATTATTAAGGTTGCATCCACGTTAAATTCAAGTACAGCGGCCATGCTGCCTATTTCTTTTGCAATCTGGTAAGCCATGGCATCCACTATGAATCTGGCTTTCTCGTCGCCCGAATCGACCATTGACGAAACTTCCGAAATGGATTTCGTGCCCAGGTAGGCTTTTATTCCACCCTGTTCGGTAATGAGTTTCCTCATTTCTTTATGTGAATATTTTCCGCTGTAGCACAAATCGATGAGTTGCCCGACAGGCAGGCTGCCTGAACGCGTCATCGAAAAAGGTCCGTCACCGTCGAAAGCCTGGTTAACATCCACCACCTGTCCGTTGCGGTGTGCACCTACCGAAACGCCGCCATTACCTATGTAGGCAACAACCAGTTTTAAATCCCTGTAATTGCGGTTGATGCTTTTGGCGTACTCGCGCGATATATTGAAATGATTAAGTGCATGAAATACCGAATTCCGTTCGATAAGGGGTAAACCCGAAACTTTGGCAATAGGCTCCATTTCGTCGACCACCACAGGATCTGCAAGGTAAGCCCTGGCATCCGGAAGCATGGCTGCTATTTTATCGGCAATAAGCCCGCCCAGGTTGGTTGCATGCATTCCCATAACACCCACCCTCAGGTCGCGTTTCATCGCCTCGTTAACCTGGTAAACACCTGATTTCAATGGTTTTATCAGGCCCCCGCGGGCCATTACGATGGCAATGTCAGCAGGATCAATCTGGTTGTTTTTCAGTTCCTCCAGGATAAGACCGGTCCGGTAATCAAGTTCATCGATCACGTTGGTGAAAGCAGCAAGAGCTTCGGCCTTATGGCGGATCGACTTCAGGAAAATCAGGCTGACATTGCGGTATACTGCAATTTTGGTGATATCAACCTCGGGATATATGACCAGGATATGTTTTGCCGACATGGTAATGGATTTATTTTGAACGCTCAAATTTATTAATATTTCCGGTATGTTTCTCCGTAATAACGGCAAAGGAACAAATCAGGCTGAATAATGATGCAGGGACTCCAAAGCCGAAAAGGAAGATTTAATCGAAATCGTCCTTATTCTCCTGGTCTTCCGCGTGTTTCCCGATCACGTACCAGGTTACAGCACGTCCCACGAAGTACATAAAAAGGAGAAAGAAAAACAGGTAATCCGATATAATCCCTATATTCCCGGTGTAGGTAAGCAAAGCCCATAAAAGACCCAGCACGGCAATAACGACTAAATCCGGAATTCGTTGTTTACTGAGCATACAGCAATTTTTTCAGCAAACTTAACGATTAATTTTTAATACTCATGCATACGTTTATCAGGCTATAATTAATGGATATAAAACGGAAAGCACCTGTTTTAACCATGTACATAATCATCCGACATAAATTATTGCTATCTTTATGACACGAAAACATAGATTTATTAAACAGATTATAAGAGCAATAAAAAATGCCGGTTTTTTGAACGATTTATTACTTTGTCATGAGATTTACAGGTTTTCAAATTGGTAAAGGTTTAATAATATTATCCCTGATTGTTCCCTTCCGGGCAACAGGCTTTGCCCAAACCATTGTAAGGCATCCTGCCGAAATTCTTTTACCGGTGGCCTACGATGTAACACCTCCCCTGGCTGCGATGCCGATCATACAGGAGGATGACCGGAATCTTCATGGGGAAAGAGAAGTCCCGAACCAGGGATTTTCGTATCTGTTTAACCCAAACCAGGATTTTGCAAAATCATTACCGGAACCGGATCCTGTTTTACAAGCAGCCCCCGGCCCGTACCAAACTAATTCAACACTGGTAAACAGGGACGGAATCGGCAATTATTTGGGGTATATCCCCCCGGATGCAGTTGGCGATATAGGGACAAATCATTATATACAGGCTGTAAATGCCGCCTTTGCTGTTTATTCGAAATCAGGAGCGGTGCTTTATGGACCCGTTTCACTGGCTACTCTCTGGCAGGGATTCCCGTTACCGCATACCAGCGACGGCGACCCTGTAGTTTTATACGATCACCTGGCCGACCGCTGGCTGATCACCCAGTTTTCGCTGCCCAACTTCCCATTCGGCCCTTTTTATGAACTTATTGCGGTTTCAACAACCTCAAATCCGCTTGGCTCCTGGTACCGGTATTCCTATAAGTTCAATACCTTCCCTGATTATCCGAAATTAGGCGTGTGGACAAACGGCTATTACATGAGTGTGAATATGTATGCAACGGCAGGTGATGGAGGTATCTGGATGGGCCCTGCTGCCATTGAACTTGAACGCGATTCGCTGTTAAACGGGAAAGCAGGCCGGATGGTGATTTTCCAGCTCGGGGTAAATGACAACCATATGCTGCCTGCCGATCTCGATGGACCTCCTCCAGGTGCCCAGACACCGGGCCTGTTTCTTGGTGCCGACGACCAGCCTGGTACTAATGACCGCCTCGTTTTGTACAAATTAACCAATAACTGGCTGACACCCCAGAATGCGAAATTTACCGGGCCGGCCTATATAAATGTTGCTCCTTTCGATGGTAATTTATGCAACGACGCCCAGGCTTGCATTCCCCAAGCGGGGACAAGTGGCAAACTCGATCCGCTTTCGCGCCGGATGATGAACAGGCTGCAATACAGGAATTTTGGTTCGTATAAAGTGCTGATGGCCAATCATACAGTGGATGTTGATGGCAGCGACCATGCAGGGGTCAGGTGGTATGAATTGCGAGCATCGGATACTACTTTCAGCGTTTACCAGCAGGGTACATATGCCATTGATGCAAACCACCGCTGGCTGGGAAGCATAGCAATGGATGGTAACGGCAACATTGCACTTGGATATTCAGTTTCGGGCAGCACTATGTTCCCTGCTATAAGGGCAACCGGACGGAGGGCCGGCGATCCTCCCGGGCAGATGAGTTTTATGGAGGAACAAATTATAGCGGGTGGTGGTGTTCAAACAAGCACAATCAACCGCTGGGGCGATTATTCCTGTTTAACGGTCGACCCGGTTGACGACCGCACATTCTGGTATACAAATGAATATTATGCTTCGTCCGGCTTTGATACCTGGAAAACCCGGATTGCCTCGTTTACAATCGATAACCTGCCGGTAAGCAATAAAAAATACACGGAAACAGGATATGCTTTTAACCTGAAATGCTATCCCAACCCAGTGACAAAACTTGCAACGATTAACTGGAATTTGAAAACTGAAGGATTTGTTGAATTAAATATTTATGATTTTACCGGCCGCAAAACCGAAACTCTGGTTCACTCAGATATGGTGCCGGGAATAAACCAGGTTGTTTACGATGCGTCAGATTTACCGGCTGGGATGTATTTTTGCCAACTCAGGGTAAATGGGGTGGCTGAGTCCATCGAAATTATAATAGCCAGGTAGAGGTGCAGATCATGGATATTGAAAAGGTATTAGGCAAAATAGAAATCCGATAGTTAAGAAAAGTGTACTGTGGTTATTTGCAATACATTAAGTATCATTATTTTATTACAGCATGAAAGACCACATTTTATTTTTTTGTCTTTTTACGAGTTTGTTCTCATACAGTCAGGTAACTTTCGAAAAAAAATATAATGACGGTTATTATGATGGAGCAAGCGTTATCAGGCAATGCTCTGACAAAGGATATATTATTCTCGGAACTTCTACCCGTGTATCAGCTACCCAATATGCTTGTATTACTAAAACTGATTCCCTGGGGAATATTGTCTGGTCAAAGTATTTGTACTCATGGAACCGAGGCAATAGTATCGAAGAAACGTATGATGGAGGCTTTATCGTTGTGGGACATAATCAATATTCTACTAATAAAGTATCCGTTCTTAATTTGAATTCGGCGGGCAACATTAATTGGGCAAAGGAATATAGCTACAACTATTCATTCATTGAAGGGAACAATATTGTCCAATCTGCTGACAGCAATTATACAATAGCCGGCACTTGCGAAGTTGGGTCAGGGAACAGAGACATTTTTTTGCTCAGATTAGATATGAATGGAGATAGCTTATGGACGAAAAAATACGGAGATGCTGGATTTGACGAGGTTTATGATATGAAGGAAACAAATGATGGCGATTATATTATAGCCGGCACTTCGCAGCTTGGTTATCATGGCGAATATCAGTTATATATTCTGAAAGTAAATTCTGAAGGAACTAATATTTGGGGAAGAAAGTATCTCGAAGGTCTCTCGGCAAAGTCAATTGATCTTACTTTTGATGATGGTTATATTGTTTTAGGTTATATGTATGGCATGATTATGATCAAAGTTGATAACGCTGGAAATGTAAAATGGACTAAAATGCTTAATGGTTTTCAAGGTAGTTGTATTATTGAAACAACGGATAAGGGATTTTATGCGACAGGTGATGATTTTTATCAGGTTAAAACAGATTCTGCCGGAAATATAATCTGGGAAAAAAATCCGGAACAGTATGCGGGAGGGTACTCAAAAAACTGCATTCAGGCAACCGATACTGGAATCGCTACTGTTGGTCACTTTTATGATGTTGATTATCAGAGAGAAACAATATTATTTATAAAATCAGATATCAATGGTTGTATTTGTCCTAATATTCAAAATATTTCCGGGCCAACCAATAATACGGTTAATCAACCATCTGAATTTACTGCCCTAATGAATTATGGAACAAATACACTTAACTACAACTGGTGCTCAAATTATGGTCAGATTGTCTCTGGTCAGAATTCATCCTCGGCAAGGGTTATTTGGAGCCTAACAGGGATTGATACCCTTAGGGTCCATATTTCAAATGATTGCGGGACTGACAGTTTGATATTCCCTGTCAACATTTTAACTTGTGTAACTCCTTTGACCGATTCGATTTTTGGGAATTCAATTTCCTGGAATAATACAGAAAGTTATTTTGTAAACAAACTTGAAGGTTCTGAGCCAATTTTTTATAATTGGACATCCAATATAGCTAACATTACAGGAGGAAATGGTACAGATTCAGTAACTGTGAAATGGATGCATGATGGTACAGGATATCTGAAAATGATTGCACAAAATTTGTGCGGTCAGGATAGTTTAGTGAAATCAGTCACTGTTATATTAACATCAGTCGAAAAAACAGATAATGCCCAAATTGTTATCTATCCGAATCCGACTCCTGATGGTAACATAAGTTTGGAATCAACAACGACAATCGAAAAACTATCAGTTCTTTCTGTAAATGGTGAATTGCTTTATGAAAATAAGTTTAACGGGAATTCAGGGCATGTTGACTTATCTGCTTTACCTAAAGGTATTTACATTTTGAAATTGTTTTTATCCAATTACTATCTGATCAGAAAACTCATCATTCTTTAGCCAGAATCTATCTGTAATCTCCAGTTCAATCTGCAGGCAAAAATCAAATTGCAAGTACGAAACTCCAACAAAAAGGTTGCCGGAAAGGGTTAACTCCAGAATTTAACCAAATCCTCCGGCCTTTCCCTCTCCTTCAACACTTCAAAATCGTCATCTCCTGAATAATAGCCTATTACTTTGGGCACCTGCCTGCTGTTATACCTTGACCACATGCTCAGTGTATACGCTCCGGCATCGTGAATCAGAAGGTAATCGCCTTCATTAACTAGCGGCAGCTCAATATCCCTTGCCAGTATATCGCCGGCAAAACATAACGGCCCGGCAACGGTATATTTGTTTTTATCAATTCCTGATTTAAGTTTTCCGTGCTTATCCACAACGGAAATTTGGTGATACCAGTCAGCGGGGTTGTAGCATTTGCGAAGAAAAAGGTCGGCACCAGTGTGAGTCATTATGATGTTGTAATCCTTTTCCTGCTTCACGTATTCCACCCTTGAAGCCACCCAGCCGGCATTGGCATGGATATACCTTCCAAACTCAGTAAAAAGCCTGAACCGATTGGTAAAAAGATCGCCGCAATTCTCTTTCAGCATTGCCGCATACCTTTCCATTGATACCGCTTCCTGTCCCGGGTGATACAAAACCGGCAAACCGCCTCCAATGTCAAATACTTCAACCCGGTTTGGCTTTGATGCATTTTTGAGGCATGTATTTACTTCAAGCGCAAGATCCAGCACCTTCCTGATCCCGCTCACCAGCAGCGGAACCGGGCAGCCCTGTGATCCGATATGGACATGAATACCTTTTAGCCATTCGTAGTTCCGGAAATAACCGATTATTCGTTCTTTGTTATCGTTTAACGGGATACCGAATTTCGAAATTTCACCTGCAACACTGGTTGAGGCAATGCTTCCGGCACCAACCTGCGGATTGATACGCAACCCGATGCCGCTTTCCGATTTTATATTCTCCCGTATTCCGGCAATACGACTAAGTTCATCGAACGAATCGGCATTGATATAAACTCCTGACCGCAAGGCATATTCAATTTCCTCTTTTGTTTTGCAGGGAGAGTCGAACACTATATTCACAGGGGCAAAACCTACCTTTTCGGCTATGAAAAGTTCGGGCAAACTTGCCACTTCAGCCCCGGCGCCCATTGCCAGCAACTTTTCCAACATCCTTGTAAGAGGATTGGCTTTTACGGCAACAGTATGTAATGATCCCGAGGGGAAAATATGCTTCAGACCGGAAATCCTCCTCTCAATAAAATCAAGATCATAAAAAACGGCTGAGGTATCATCGGGGCCAAGTATGTTTTTGTTTTTCAGAGCACTACTGAATACCTTGCTTATTTCGTCAATCTGTAAACGGGATTGCATGAAATGGAAATTTGTTTTTGAAAAAGGTTCGGATTGCAGCTTCCAGCCTTAATCCGGCAGCTTTAATTGTTTTTTACATTGTCGTAACTTCTGCTGTTTTCAACACCTTGTTAAAGCTATTGTTACTCTTGTTAAAAGTACAGATTTGTGCTGAATGATTAATATATTTGTCGCCTTTTATCATCGGTTTTAAAACAAATTTATGAAAACAAAAATCTTCACCTTTCTGCTCAGCATACTGGGTATGTATTGTTTCGCCCAGCCTATGGGTGGCGGCAGCCCGAACTGGATGCCCGACGGCAATAGTTTCACCACACTCGATAAGTATTCGATTGTTAAAACAGAGCTGCCTTCGCTGGCAAAATCGGTAATGTACGACCTGGATAAACTGATTCCGCGTGACGAGGCAAATCCGCGTACTATTTCGTCCTATTCGCTTTCGAAGGATCTGAAACAGGTTTTGCTGAAAATTAATACCACCACCCTGTATCATAAAACATCCGGCGAAGTATGGATTTACAATTCCGCGGAGGGGAAAATAAAGCAACTGGGCAAAGGCCTTCGGGCTGACGGCCTTATGTACCCGAAATTTTCGCCCGACGGAAGCCAGGTTGCTTATGTGTACCAGGATAATTCGAACCAAAAAGTGGTTTACAACCTTTATGTTGAAGACCTTAAAACCGGCAAAATAAGGCAGCTCACTTTCGATACCCGCGACCGTAGTATTAACGGAACTTTCGACTGGGTTTACTCCGAAGAGTTGTTTTGTACCGACGGTTTCCGCTGGAGTGCTGATGGAACACGCATTGCTTACTGGAATGTGGATGCATCGAGAGTTCGCAATTACCTCATGCTCAATACAACCGATTCCATTTACCCTTTTACGGTAAGTGTTGAATATCCCGTTGCCGGAGAAGACCCTTCACCTGCCAAAATCGGTATTGTCGATCTTGCAACGGCCAAAACAAAATGGATAGATATCGAAGGCGATCCCAGCCAGAATTACCTGACCAAAATGGAATGGTCGTCAGCCAACGAAGTCATTATCCAGCAGTTGAACCGGAAACAGAATGTTTCGAAGCTCTGGCTATCGAACACTGTTACCGGAAAATCCAAAGTGCTATGGAGCGACAGCGATAAGGCCTGGGTTGATATTGAAGCAACATGGAATACCAATGACAATGCCGGCTGGAACTGGATCGACGGAGGAAAAGCTTTCATATGGGCCAGCGAAAAGGACGGCTGGAGGCACCTGTACCGTATTGGTATGGATGGCAAAGAAAAAATTATAACCACAGGCGATTTTGATGTTATTAAAATATACCTGATTGACGAAGCTGACAACCTGCTATATTTTGCAGCAACCCCCGAAAATGCCACACAGCGCTACCTTTTCTGCACTAAACTCGATGGTTCTGAAGCTCCACACCGGGTAACACCAGCTGATTTTACAGGCACAAATGATTATATGTTTTCGCCAAACGGGAAATGGGCCCGCCACAGTTTTTCGAGCCACTTTTACACGCCTGCGGCCGAATGGATTAACCTGCCTGCACACACGCCTGTTGATCCGGCAAAAGGTATTGTTGCCAACCTGAAAGAAGATCCGAACGGCAAACAGGTTTCGTTTTTTAAGGTGACAACCGAAGATGGCATTACTCTTGATGGCTGGATCGCCAAACCGAAGGATTTTGACCCGGCAAAAAAATATCCTGTTTTCTTTTATGTATATGGCGAGCCCTGGGGATGTACTGTTTTCGATAATGCACGAATCGGCCGCACAGGGCAGTTTGGAGGAAATATTGCCGATATGGGCTATCTCTATGTTTCGGTCGATTGCCGCGGAAGCCAGGCACCACGGGGCCGTGAATGGCGCAAATCGGTATACAGGCAGATCGGCCGCCTGAATATCCGCGATATGGCTATGGGTGCCAAAGAAGTTCTCAAATGGAACTTCTGCGATACAAGCCGTGTAGCTGTGCATGGCTGGAGTGGCGGTGGTTCATCGACTCTGAACCTCATGTTCCAGTATCCTGATATTTTTAAGACCGGGATAGCTGTTGCCGCGGTCGGCAACCAGCTGGCTTACGACAATGCTTACCAGGAACGGTATATGGGCATACCTGCTGAAACGAAAGACGATTTTATCGCCGGCTCGCCGTATACCTATGCCAAAAACCTGAAAGGCAACCTGTTGTATATACATGGAACCGGCGACGACAATGTTCATTACTCCAATGCCGAGAAGCTTATCAACGAGCTGATCCGATACAACAAGCCTTTCCAGATGATGGCTTACCCTATGCGGTCGCATGGAATATACGAGGGAGAAGGAACTACAAAGCATCTGACGACAACCTGTAAAAAATTCCTGCTTGAGAACTGTCCTCCGGGTGGGAGATAAAAAGCCTCTTACCAGGGAAGTCTACTTGTTTAACTCCTTTACTATGAGTTTAGCCAGTGATTGTGTACGGTAGAACAAAAATTCCGCTTGTTGAGATAGATTTTTCTTTGATTCGGAAACATTTTCATCTTTATCATCAGCTGATTCAGCGTAGTTTTTAAAAAGAGCAGGCTGGCTAAAACTCAGGCTATTGCTGCGGGTTGAGGTTTGTATATCGACCGATACTGTCTTTCCGCCGTTACCGGTAATTTGGACATTGAAAGTAATAATTGCCTGGTTAGCCTGAGGCTGTGCAGGTGAGTCCATACCGCTAATAGTTGCAACTTGCCCTGTTGGGAGATTAAGGCTCCTCTCGTAACGCACTTTTTGAATATAATTATCAGTCTGGTCGAATATTTCAGCCGTTGGAAATTCCTTTAGCAGTGCTTCTGTAATAAAGGCATAACCCGTCCAGTTACCGCGCAGGTATATTTTTTTAAGGGGTTTTGAAGGGATCTTTGTTTCAATACCCGCCATCATATAAATTTTAGGGCCCGCACCTATATTTATAAGATTATGTGTCGCAGTGAGAGTGCGTAGTGGCATTTCTCCTGTTTCATAAAAGTTAATCTGTGAGTTTACGTCAACGATTTTTGAAACTCCGGGCACAAATTCGTAGGTTCCCCCCATATTATTTTTGTTGTAAACCAGGTTCTCTACAGTAACATTGTCTGCTGATGATTCACGAACCATATAACTGGGATCGTCGCCAACCTCATACAAGTAGTTGTGGGTTATTCTGGCCGATAAAATTTTGCTTCGGTCATCACTAAAAGTACCCTCCAAACATATTTGTTCATTTTCCGTTAAAGATGGTTTAAACACGACCTTGAATGAATTTTTGGAATAAGAGCCTTCGGCACCATATAATGCAGAAAAGGCAAGTGTGGTTTTCTTAGGGTCAGTGGCTTGTCCATCCTTAAGCACAAAGAACTTGTCCGACTCGCGAACTACCGGATCTTCGCCTTCTTCGGGAAAAACCCCCTTGAATTTGAAGTCATAGTCAACCGGAAGGTCAACCGAAACGGATCGGATAGCCCTTTCCTGTTTTATGGCACCTGCCAGGGGAGGAGTGTAGGTGCGAAGGGCGACTTTTTTAATATCGTCCAGTACTGATTCGGCATTGCTACAACTTTTAGAATATGTTATTTTCCCGGTTTCGAGATCTGTAAATGAATAATTTACATAAGCATCCAAAGCAATTCCGTTCGCCTCAAAATAATTGATACCTGTCGCGTTAATCAGGCGCTCCGGGATCAGAATATGTCCTGGTTTTACCTTGGTTTCGTCGGTTACAAGTCCTGAATTACTTAAATCGATCTCTTGTTTAACCAGGTTAATCTTTTCCCTATCCAAAAACAACACTCCCAATTTATCCTTCAGAGCATAAACCGGCAAACAATTCCAGCATTGTCCTTTTACCGTATCGTTATATAGCTGGTTATAATAAATAGCAACTGAATTAGCTTCAGGCTTGGGATTCTGAGCTTCCAGTTTCGTGCAAATGCACCCGAAAACTATAATAAATGCCGCAAAAAGTGTGGATGATGGTTTCGGGAAACACCTGAAAAAAAAGAGTTTGGTTTTCATAGTCGTTGAATTGCAGATAGATAGAAAATCAGGATGAATAATGTATACCAAGTTCAAATATGGCGATTTTTCAAATATATAATTATTTTCAAATTAAAATTTTCAGTTTTCAAAAACAGGATGCCGCCTGCAATACTAAAAACATGTCGATTATTCCGTAAGACGCTGATTTATATTTTGTAAGAGAACAATAAAACCGGAAGTTTTTGTATATTTGTTAAGAAGGTAGCCAGCCGGATTATGGGCCAAAATTCGATTCCTGCACGAGGCAGGTTTATAATTTGATAATAACATTAATATTTCTGTCATGACTGACGACGATAAAGATATTTCCCCTTTCGAAGTTTTCGAAGGATCGCCATGGGAAGCCGGGCTTTTAAAAAGCATACTCGAGGATAATGATATTGAAACTATAATGCAGCAGGCTTCGTCGCTGCAATGGAGCATTATGCCAACCGACCGGGCCACCATGAAGGTGTTTGTTGCTAAAGATGATCTCGAACAGGCACGTGCTATCGTTGATGAGTTCTACAACAATATGGAAAAAGAGGATACCATCGAAAAAGATGAGTAAACCGCTCTTTTTACAATCAGCCTTTAAAAGCAAAGGCTATTCCGGGCATAACATTCTAATGTGATGGCTAGTCGGTTTCGTAGGGAATCTCGAAAACAATACCTACTGTAATATTAAATAGTTTAAAGTCATCTTCAACGGTGGGGCCATAGTAATCAACCGGATCAGAAATCCATGTGGGATAATCAACAGGGATAAAGTGGGTTCCATAATCGGACAGTACTTTGTCGCCATCGTCCAGTTCGGATGATGCAATAGGAAAGAAATACTGAAAGCGGCCCATAACTTTAACCCTTTCGATGCCAAAAGCTGCCCCCAAACCGGCATATATCTTCCCGCTCAGGTCGCTGGCGAAGGTTCCATTGAGGGCACTCGGATTGAAATTCCCCGTACCTGCCGAAAACGAGCTTATAATCTTATCTTTCCCCAGTGATATGCCGAATTCAGGATACAAATAAAAAGGCGCTGAAACAGCAGGGATGGAATATCCCATTCCAAACTGAAATCCTCCCGAACGAAAATCAAAACTCCGGATACTGCCATCGTCGAACTTAACTTCGGCTGACGAACGAAGTGTGTTATACTCAAAAGGGATTAACAAATGATCGGCAAGTACAGCCCTGATCCCGATCCCATATCCGATTCCAGGTTTGGTCCCTGAAGGTTTTTCGGAAATATACTGGCTGTTATACGAGCTGTAGCTGTCCAGAAACCTGGAAAATGACCCGGAGTTTGTTTTGGCAAAAGTTAGAATTGGGTAAATTGAAATTGAATTTTGAGCGGCAGCTCCCAGGCTGAACAGGATAAGGAGAGAGAGTAAATTTTTTTTCATTTGCAGAAAGGTTAATTACACAAAAACAATTAACAACAATCCGGTGCAAAAGGTTTGATTTTATAAAAAAATCCGGGAACAAGTTTACAAAACCCTCGTTCCCGGACCGTAATATGATAAAAAATAAAGTTAAATCCGGTCAAGCCGGGTGAATGAAGTATTATATGTATTTTGCAAGTAACTCAATTGCTTCGTCCGAATCTTTCTCCTCGGTTAAATCGAACACAGAAACTGATTTCCCGTCGACCGGAATATTACTGTTTGATGTAACGGCTTCAAGCTGTTGAGCATTCAAACTGTTTAACAGCATTTTGCCGAACGAAAAATCACTGATCTGCATTATGCGTGAAGTATCTGAGAAATCGGAATTGTAACGGATAAGTTCAACCAATGCTTCAACCGGGCCGGCCGACAGGTGAACACCGTTAAGTCCCTGCGAAACTTCATCGAGGCCGAGTTCATCCTTATGGTTGAGCAGTTCGCGGCGTATGCTTCCTTCTGCGGCATTCTGAGGTGCTGTGGAACCTATAAATTCGGTTCGTGCCGAAGCCCATGATACATCGCCGGAAATAGTCATTACAACTATTGAGCGTCCTGCTGCAGTAAATTGCTCAAGCTGGCGCGGGTGAAAACCATTAACTAGGTAAACCTTCTCACTGTCGATTTTTATTTCCATCGAATAGGTGCCGCCAGCTAATTTATCACAGTTTTTATTCTGCCAGAAAAAGTCGAGTGATGTTGCATTAAAATCGGGGTACAGCTTCAGAAATTCGATGCCTCCCAGCACTTTAACCTCATCAACTGATTTGCCATATAAAGACTTGAATTTCTCTTTTGCCAATTCCGACATGTTCGCAGCGGCATCCGAAGCAATTTTATTAATAACGCCGTAATGCTGGGCAATGATATTGTATTTTTCGAGGTATCCGGCCGATAAAATCTTAACGTTCCGGATTGTAAATCCAAAAGCTTCAACTTTCCCCAGTACCAGGTTCAAGATTAAATCGAGCTTTATTTTGGGTGATTCAATTGTAATTTCGGGTTTTATAAAGAATAGAAATTCATTTTTGCCTGCAGTTGAAAGCGGGTTCGAATAAATCTCTTCAAAAAAAACATTTCCGTTTTGGGCCTTCTTTATGCTTTCGGATATGGTTGATAACAGGTTATGCTTTGATTCCATATTTTTTTTTGTGAATTAAAATTTAGTCGGCAAAGATAGAATATAATGGCCATTTGCGCTGCTAATTATTTCGGGTTATAGCCGGTCGGTATAAATGTATGTCGCATAAAAAAAATGAAACCGCTATTAGCAAGTTGTATAATCCTTACAGGAAAGGTATTAGAGAGGTGAATTTCAGATAACAGTTTCTTTCTAAAGTATGTAACTTTGTAATGGTTTTCAGGTTCTATTACACAATTTCGCTCAGAAAAAATAACCACAAACCACATAAACAGGAACAATAATTTCTTTATCCATGTCTAACGAAGATAATAACCAGGCACTGTACGAAGTTTTCGAAGGATCAGCCTGGGAAGCCGGCTTGTTGAAAAGCATCCTCGAAGATAACAGTATCTATACAATACTTACACAAGCCTACTCGCTCCCCTGGAACACCCTCCCCACAAAAGGCTCTGCAGCAAAACTGTTTGTTGCTCTTGAAAACCTCGGACAAGCCAGGGTAATTGTTGCTGAATTTTACAAGAATATGCAAAAGGGGGATACCGAAGAGCCCGAAGAATAACAAACACAGTGAATTCAACAGTTGTCCCGGGTTTGTTTACCGCGGGAGTAAGCGGTTTATAAGTTCCATGAGTTCATAGCGGTTGATGGGTTTTGAAATATAAGCATTACAACCTGCCTGCAGGCTTATATCCCTGTCTGATTCGTAAGCACTGGCAGTTTGAGCAATAATGGGGAGATCAGGGTGCGATTGCCGGATGATTTTTATTGCCTCATACCCTCCCATTCTGGGCATGTTTAAATCCATTAAAATCAAATCTACCGGTGTAGTACTGACAATTTCAGTTACCTCAATACCATCTGCAGCATGTAGTACAACCGCACCTCTTTTCAGGAGCATAGATTCCAGCAGTTTGAAATTCATTATTTCATCCTCTGCAACGAGGATTCGCTTATTCAGCAAAAAGTCATTCTTTAAAACATCAATGCCCCTGTTGGGTTTGTCCCCTGCTTCATTTTCATTATAAGGATGTGTAAAATAAAAAACGGAACCAATTCCAGGTTCGGAGTCCACCCAGATTTCACCACCGAAAAGATCAACCAGGTCCTTGCAGATACTTAACCCCAATCCGGTGCCACGGTATATTTTATCCATTGATTCTGATACTCTGGAGAATCGCATAAAGAGCTGGCTGCATTGTTTCTCAGTAAGCCCTATTCCGGTATCCCTGACATGAAATCGCAGAAACTGCTTGCCTTCTTCATCAAGAAGTTCATAGCCAAAACTCACCGAGCCTTTTTCAGTAAATTTAATTGCATTATCAAGTAAATTGGTGAGAACCTGGGTTAATCGAATAGGGTCGGTATATAGGAATATCCCGCGGTGAGCAGGATCACTTTCCAGGGTCAGTGTGATTTCCGTATTTTTTAAAATTATAAGCTTTTTCTGAAAAACATCGTATAACTCGGATAATTGCTTGTCGATATTGCAGTTAAGTTTACTGAGTTTAAGTTTGCCTGATTCAATGAGTGAAATATTCAGGATATCATCGATCAGGCTCAACAAGGTATTCCCACTGTTAGAAATGTATTGAGCATATTCGATTTTTTGTTCATTCGTGGTCTCCTGATCAACCAATAAGCTCGAAAACCCAACAATAACATTCATGGGAGTGCGGATCTCGTGCGACATATTGGCAAGGAAGGATGATTTCATCTTATCGGATTCTTCCGCTTTTTTCTTTGCAATTTCGAGTTCTGCTGTACGTTCATGCACAAGTTGCTCGAGGCCGGTGCGGTGTTTTATGAGTTCAATGTTCTGTTCTTCGATAAGCGTTTTCTGTCGTAACACATAATCGCGCTGTGCAAGGATTTCTTTATTCTGCTGATGGATTTCCGAGGTAATTTCTTTCACTTTTTCGGCCAGTTTCCGCTGGTTGTTCCGCAGGTTGCTTTCGCGAAGTTTGATAATCAGTATGATGAGCCCGATTGTAAGGCTAAGCATCAGAGTATAAAACCAGCGTGTTTTCCAGTAGGGAGGTGTAATAACCAGTGTAAGAAGGGTAGGGGTCTCGTTCCATATCCCGTCAGAGTTGGCTCCTTTAACCTTGAAAAGATATTTCCCGGGAGGCAGGTTTGAGTATTTCACAATATTGCTACCGGAATTGTTCCACTGATTATCATAGCCCTCAAGTATATATGTGTATTGTGTGTTAACGGAGTTGGAAAAGAGAAAAGAACTGAAGACAAAAGTGACAGAGGATTGATTATGGTTCAGGGTGATGACTTCCTTATCAGTAAACGGGAGTTTGAGAGATAATTCGGGATTGTATCTTACTGACTGATCAAAAATCCGGAAATCAATTATCCTGACTTTTGGGATATAGGATCGTTCTGTAATATCTTCTGGAGTAAAATAGGTTAGCCCGGAAGAGCCACCAAAAAATAAAGTTCCCGAACTTCCTTTGAAAACAGAGCATTTCGTATATTCAAGCTGTGGCAATCCATTTGTAATATTATAATTTTTAAAGTGCCCGGTTACCGGGTTGAACCTGCTTATCCCAAGGTTGGTGCTTATCCAGATATTGTGTTTTGAATCTTCACGAATTGCATTAACCTGGTTGCTTGGCAAACCATCCAATTGTGTAAAATGCAAAAATTTTCCTGTTCGGGTATTCAGCCGGTTCAACCCTCCGTAATAGGTCCCTACCCAAAGTGTGCTGTCGTTACTTTGGTAAAGCGATTCAACAAAAATATCATTCAGCGAAGTAATATCTGATTTGTTTACTTGGTACCTTGTAAACCTATTGTTTTTTATATCATATTTATTTAACCCGCTCCCCGAAAGAGCTATCCATAAATTATTGTCATTATCAACAATCAGATCATTTATCTTGTTACCGGATATGGAGTTGGGGTTGGCAGGGTCATGCTGGTAACGTGTAAACCGGCCTGTCGATTTGTTTAAACTACAAAGCCCTTCGTATCCGGTTCCAATCCATAGTATCCCATTTTTGTCCTGAGTAATGGCCTCGACAGAATTATCGCTTATGGATGTATTATTGGAAGGTTCACACGCAAAATACCTGAATGTGGATGAATTTTTAGGCAGCATATTTAACCCTCCATCAGATGTTCCAATCCATAGATCTTCGTCTCTGTCGACGAATAAAATATACACATTATTATCTTTAAGCGATTTATTCCCCTGGTTCGACGGGTACTTATAGAACGTTTCGGTTGTTTTGTTGTACTTCAGAAGCCCATCGCCTGTGCCGATCCAGATGTCGGGTCCGTTTTCGCAGACAGAGTTAACTTTATTTGTCCTTATATTAGTACTGTCCGAACTATTGATTTTCAGAAGATTAAAATTGCTTTCAACAAGGATGTTAACCCCATAACTTGTAGTCCCAACCCAGATTAATCCCGTGCGGTCCTCATATAAACATAAGATATCGTTGCCGCTCAGGCTTCCCGAACTGTTGTCAGTATGAAAATAGTGAGAAGTTTTCCCGGTTTGGGGATCCAGGAGGAATACGCCCCTTGTTTCAGTGCCCATCCAGATGCGGTTTTTGGAATCGACCAAAAGGGTTTGCAGGGTATTGTCAGCCTTTAAATTATTGCTTTTTGTCCTGTTAAGGTATGGTGTAAATGTATTGGTGCTAATGTCGAGGCTGTTCAGCCCGTCGTGCGTGGCTATCCAGATTCTGTTCTCATCCAGTATGTCTTGTTTAATAAACCATATTTCATCGCCCAGGATAGTGGATTTGTCCCTGGGGTTGTGCTTAAAATGTTTGAAATCACCGGTTTTGTTATCGAAAAGATCGAGCCCGCCCCCATTGGTTCCAACCCAGAGCCTTTGTTTGCTGTCGAAGAACAGTTCATATACGGTATTGTCCGACAATGAATTTGGGTTGGAAGGGTCATTCCGGTAGGTTCTGAAATTTTTACGCGAAGCATCAAGAACGCTTATGCCATTATCAGTGCCAATCCAGATGTTCGAATACCGGTCCTCGGTAATTGTGAAGATTTCATCGCAGCAAAAACTATTCGAACTTTTGCAATTGTGACTGAATTTTTTAAATTTCCCTGTTTTTTTATCAAAGCAGTTTAACTCGCCTTCAGCAGTGCCAATCCAGATTAGTCCTTTGGAATCGAGGTACAAATAGTTAATCCATGTATCGGAGATTGAAGTGCTGTCGAATAAATCAGGATAATAAACTTTAAAAGAGTAACCATCGTAACAATTCAACCCCTCCTTGGTTCCAAGCCAGATGTACCCCTCGTTGTCCTGGATTATCGAAAAAACAGTATTATTTGAAAGGCCATCCTCATTTTTCAACTTGTTGATACGGATGCTTTTTTGACTAAAACCCTCAACCGGCAACACAAGCAGGCAAATAAAAAACAATACCAGGTATTTGCAGAAATAATTCCGAGTGCGAGGGCAGCGTTTCATAGATAGAGAAGAAAAATCCGAGATCAGAATACTCTATTTAATACCAAAGTTATTAAATCATTTAATGTTATTGACAAACAGTACAATAAAGTTTAATGCCAGAATCTTTTAATCCGGTAGATGAAAAGCTATGGTAGAATTCAATATCTGGAATTGATGAAGCACTTTTCATTTACCTGTAGGAAAGTTGGCCTGCTAAGAATTAACAGATTAAACATAATTGATCATGCGGTAAGCAAACATTTAAACCTTGTTAAAACTGTGTTTTGTTAACAGTCGTTTAACTGCGTGCTCCGTAAAAACAAGTAACTTTGTTGAAATTCCCTGCTTCGCGTTTTCTATAGCGCCAGGGAAGAAATAAAATGAATCAGCTATTATTAATAGAATGGTTTCCTATTGCGATGTAAAACGATGATATTGGCCAGGCCCGATACGATGTTTTTAAAGTTTCGGCTTTAAGTCAATAAATTTGATCTTCAAGGGGAAAATATGCCTACAATCCGTATCTAAATTGTTTTAAAACAAAAACTCATGAAATACAACCAACTTGGAAAAACCGGAGTACTGGTTTCGGAATTGTGCCTTGGAACTATGACTTTCGGTGGCAAAGGATACTGGAAAGCCATTGGCGAACTTCCACAGGATGAAGTAAACCAGATTACTAAAACGGCCATCGAAAAGGGTATAAATTTTATCGACACTGCCAATGCCTATTCCGAGGGATTGTCGGAAATCATGCTGGGGAAAGCACTCAGCAGCCTTGGAATAGCCAGGCCTCAGGTAGTAATTGCTACTAAATTACGCATACGCATGGGTAGCGGGGCCAACCAGGTAGGCCTTTCGAGGCTGCATATTGCCGATTCGGTCGACGACAGCCTGAAACGTCTCGGACTTGCGCATATCGACCTGCTTTATATTCATGGTGTAGATACGCTAACACCACTTGAAGAAACCATGCGCGGCCTCGAGGATGTTGTTCGTTCGGGTAAAGTCCGGTACCTGGGCATAAGCAACCACCCGGCATGGATGGTGGCAAAAGCAAACGGCATTGCCGATAAAATGGGCTGGACTCAATTTGTAGCCCTGCAAAACTTTTACAGCATTGCCGCACGCGATGTGGAGCGCGAACTGGTGCCGCTTGCACTTAGCGAAGGACTTGCCCTTATGCCATGGAGCCCGCTGGCCGGCGGCTTTTTATCAGGTAAATTTACCCGCAACAACGAGGTAGCCGGCGGCAGCCGCAGGGATACATTTGATTTCCCGCCGCTAAACAAAGAAAAAGCATACGATATTATTGATGTGCTTTTGCAGATAGGAGCTGATCACAGCGTTTCGGCAGCACAGGTTGCCCTGGCTTATATCCTTAAAAAGCCTGCTGTAACAAGCATCATTATCGGCGCTAAAAAGCAGGAACAGTTACTGGATAATATTGCTGCAACCCAACTTGAACTTTCGGCAGAGGAGATGAATAAACTGGATACGATCAGTGCTTTGACGCCCGAATATCCCGGGTGGATGCTCGAACGGCAGTCGCAGGGCCGTATGCCCCAGGAATAAAAAGTTGAATTAAAGCTTTTTCCTGTAGCTATTTGCACCGAAAACAATAATTGTAATAACATCTGCAATCAGCCAGGCAAACAGCAGCATGCAGGCCAGCAGGCTGAAGCTGAAATCGGTATCGAATTGGAATTGCTGCTGTTGGAATTTCCATATCCCTTCTTCTTTTACCGTTACCGCTGTTAAATGCAAAGGCAAAACCAGCAGAGGCGAGAGGTCGGATTTTGCATATCCTTTCAGAGCAAACCAGGCGGGATTCTCGGTCGATGAAATTTTTTAACGTTATTGGTTTTCTGGTAGTTGCTGAAGGCTTGTTGTAAGTTGCGGAAGGTTTATTGAAACATTCGGAAGGATTATTGAAGCCTGCGGAAGTATTTTTTATAGTTGCGGTTTGCTTTACAGGATCAGCGGCAGGGGATATTAAAACTGCAGTTGCTTTTTAGGCAACTGCAGCAGTGGAATTAATAAATAAAGCATGCTTTTTACAAATCAGGCCTTCGCGTTTTTAAAAGCCAGTTTTGCTACTTGTTTGTACTGCGGGCTTCCGGCACCAAAAACGGATTTAATATAGGTTTTTGAGTCCATGGCAATATCAAAAAGCCCGGTTTTAGGGGCATAGAGTATGGCATCGCGCGCGATGCGGGCATTGTTCAGGGGTGTAACAGCGGCGAGTACGGCTTCGTTTTTTGTAAGCAGGGTGTTGTACGTTTCGCGAAGTGTGCCGACCTGCAGATCGGTTTCATTGGGCGCATACGTAGTAATTCCCGCCAGCAGCTGAATCAGTTTGTCGAAATTGTCCAGACGGTTGTTGTAACTCATCTGCGAGGCAGAAATTTCCTTTGTTTCCTTTCCTGCTGCGGCAAGCGCCGATTTTTGCTCTTCGGTCTTTTTGGGGGTTGCCCTTGTACCCTGGATTTTGCGTACTATAGTTTTTGCATTATCAACAACCTGAGTGGCGGTGTCGGATGCTTTTAGCGAGTTGAGTATACGTGTAGTTAGTTTGCTGAGTGGTGCAATGGCAACCTCCCTGTCGGCAACAGCATTGCTGTAAGCGGGAAGCAGGGCATTAATGTCGCGGAGTGCCGATTTGGCCAGGTTCGAAAGTTTTTGCATTTCCACTACCTGTATCGACACTTTGGATGGGTTGTAAGCAGATCCAAAGCCTGTTGCGGCAGCGATGATTTCATCGAAATTGGCTACATTTCTGGCATTTCCGGTTTCAGAAGTAGTTTTCATAATAACTGAAGTTTAATGAATGAATAAGGTTATGATTTAAAAAACATATTAAAGATAAGTAATTATATAGCGGATTAAAAAAATAATTATTAACAAATTTTAAACCACCAAAAACATACGATGTATTCAGCGCCAGCACTTTATCCTATGTTTACCAATACACATTACCCAATTAATAAATCATATAGTTGCATATTCTTTTTGTACTTTGGTACTCTTCTTACTATTCAGCATTACCCGAAAAAGATTTCATATAATTAAACGATATTTGCATAAATATCATTAAAAAGCAAGCATGATCACCGGAGAACTAAAATCACAAATAGATAAAGTCTGGGAAGCGTTTTGGACCGGGGGGCTTTCAAACCCCCTAACTGTTATTGAACAAATGACCTTTTTGCTTTTTATCCGCAGGCTGGATGAACTGCAAACACAACGCGAACAAAAGGCAAACCTGCTTAATAAGCCTATCGAAGATCCTATTTATACCGAAGCCGAATACGAATTGCGCTGGAGCTGGTTCAAGAATATGGACCCGGAGGTAATGCACAAGATGTTTACAAAGAATGATGGCGTATTCGATTTTCTGCGTAATGTAGGCAACCGGAGTGCTGCATTCAGCAAGTTTATGAAGGGTGCAACCTTTATGATTCCCACACCGCGTTTGCTAGCCCAGGTGGTTGAAATGCTCTCGAATGTGGATATGCGCGACCGTGACACCAAAGGTGATGTCTATGAGTATCTGTTAAGCAAAATTGCTACTGCCGGCCAGAACGGGCAGTTTCGCACGCCCAGGCATATAATCCGCATGATGGTTGAACTGGTACAACCTACCATCGAAGATGTGATCTGCGACCCAAGTTCAGGTACATGTGGTTTTTTAACGGTTGGCGGTGAATATATCCGTGAGCATTACGAAAACGAATTGTACAGGGAAGATGTAAAACAGCATTTCCAGAACAGGATGTTTATGGGGATGGAGTTCGACCCTACCATGATCCGCATAGGCGCCATGAATATGATACTCCATGGTATCGAAAACCCCCAGCTATACGATGTGGACTCCCTGAGTGAAGCCAACACCGGTTTTACGGATAAAGCTACCCTGGTGCTCTCCAATCCTCCTTTTAAGGGAAGACTGGACCGTGAAGCCGTGGATGGCAAAATCCTGGCCGTGGTGGATAGCAAGAAAACCGAATTGCTTTTCCTTGCCCTGATTTTACGTGGTTTACGGCTTGGCGGGCGTGCAGTGGTGATTGTTCCTGATGGGGTATTATTTGGAAGCAGTAAAGCCCATTTGCAGATACGCAAGGAGATTATTGACCGCCAGAGGTTACAGGCTGTTATATCCATGCCCAGTGGTGTGTTTAAGCCCTATGCGGGTGTAAGCACAGCCATATTGCTATTTACCAAAACCAACAGCGGTGGAACCGACCAGGTATGGTTTTACGATATGAAAGCCGATGGCTATAGCCTGGATGATAAACGCAGCCCTATTGAAGCCAACGATATTCCGGATATTATCGAACGATTTAAAAACCTGAATCAGGAAACCAACCGCAGCCGGACCGACAGCAGCTTTATGGTTCCTGTTATCGAAATACGGGATAATAAATACGACCTTAGTATTAATCGCTATAAAGAAGTAGTGCATGAAGTAAAAACGTATCAGGATCCTTCGGTTATAATCAGTGAGATTGAAACCCTGGATAAAGAACGGGCGGAATTGTTAAACCAATTAAAAACAATGTTGGCATGAGG
Source organism: Bacteroidales bacterium (assembly GCA_963677975.1). Classification (GTDB taxonomy): domain Bacteria; phylum Bacteroidota; class Bacteroidia; order Bacteroidales; family UBA4417; genus UBA4417. The sequence continues at coordinate 721,418 of OY782677.1, forward strand.
TGGGATTTTGTTCGATTAGGTGATTTAGCAACATTCGTAAATGGATTTCCTTTCAAACCAAGTGAATGGACAAACGAAGGCATTGAAATAATCCGTATTCAAAATCTAACCAAAAGCTCCTCTGAATCTAACTATTATGATGGTACAATCCCTGAAAAATACAGAGTAAAGAATGGTGATATTTTAATATCCTGGTCAGCAACTCTTGATGTTTTTGTTTGGGATGGTAGCGATGCCTGGCTAAACCAGCATATCTTTAAAGTTGTATTTGATAAAACAGATATTGATAAGAAGTTTTTTATTTACCTGATAAAAAATGTTCTGGAAGAAATGCGTCGATCAGTTCATGGAGCTACAATGCAACATATAACAAAAGACAGGTTTGATAATTTACAAGTTCCACAGCCCCCACTCCCCATCCAGAAACGCATTGCCGAAATCCTGGACGCAGCCGATGCCTTAAAACGCAAAGACCAGGAATTACTTAAAAAATACGATGAATTGGCTCAAGCAATTTTTATTGATATGTTTGGTGATCCGGTGCGTAATGATAAAGGATGGAAATTGAAGAAAATAAAAAAGATTACTTCATTAATAACCTATGGGTTAACAGTTAGGCCCAAATATTTGGAGCAAGGAATTCCTTTGATATCAGCTCGTGAATTGCGAGATGGTTTTATTAATTATCATCTTGCACCAAAGATTTCTATTGAAGATTTTAATAGTCTCTCAAATAAATGCAAACCCCAAAAAGGTGATATTCTTTTCTCGAAAACAGGTTCAATAGGACTTTCGGCAGTTGTAGTAAAAGATATTCATTTTGCGGTAACTCAAAATGCTGCAAGGATAACTTTTGATACTTCTTTAATTGACATTCGTTTTATATTTTCCTTATTGAATACTGAAAGTTTTATTAATGCCTGTGTGAGATTAGTAAAAGGAAATGCTGTAAAAGATCTTCAATTGGGTGATTTTTCGGAAATTGAGATAATTGTACCACCACTTGACATACAAAAACAGTTTGCATTAAAAATTGAGAAAACAAATCAACTGATTATTATATCTAAACAAGTTGAAGATAATTCTAAATTTCTGTTTAATTCCCTTATCCAAAAAGCATTCAATTGTGAACTTATAAATTAATTATTATGAACATAGCCCAGACACAAATTGCGTATCATACATTCAACATCAATAACAATAATATAAATTTGAATGTCGTATTTATACAGCAGATTTTAAATACTATATTACAAGTTAATTTGGAACGCCCACCAATAGCACCTCAAAAAGCATTGTCAGATGCTATAGTTTTTGCCTTTAACGATCACATTCCTGGATTCTCATCAACACGAGCTGATTTATTATGTCATTTAGGTTTAAATTATCAATATGATGGAATGATAACAATCGGTCAGAATAGAATTGGTATAGAAATTCAGTTCAGGCCCGATTTCCTAAAAGACATTACCAGGTTTCAAATTGGATTTCACGCAAATAGGTTTCAGGCTATAGTTTATATAGTCAGCATTGATAGAAGAACCATTCAACCAAACTCATCTATGCCTCAGTTTGCTTCAGTAAACAGACATATTCAATTATTAAATTGGTTAAACATACCGATAATAGTTATAGGTGTTAATTGTATAGGTTAATGAGTAATTTCTCCTTTATACCCTCTAAATGGGCTACGCTCGCCAAAGCTCCTCAGGAAGCCGAAAAGCATGTGTATAATGCACCTCTTTATGCTGCTATGCTTTGCCGCAAAAGCCTCGAAGAATGGGTACGATGGATATTTGAACATGATGCCGACCTGGTACTGCCTTACGATACTTCACTCAGTTCGTTAATGTACGATCAGGGTTTTAAGAATATAGTTGCACCCAGCCAGTTTAACCAGATTAACCTGGTGCGCAAAACAGGCAATGCCGCTGTGCACACCAATGCAAATGTAAAACCTCAGGAAGCCTTGCACAGCCTTCACCTTCTGCATGGATTTATCGGCTGGATAGTACAGGTATACAACGAAGAAAAAATTAAGGTTCCTGTTTTCGATGAAAACCTTCTTGCCCGGGAACCCGGCAGGGATAAAAGCAAGGAGGAACTTAAAAATCTGGAACAGGCTTACTACCAGCAGCAGGAAGTACTCAAAAAACTGCAGGAAGAACTGGCCGGCATTAAAGCCATCAAGGAACAAAATATTTCGTTTGTCCCGCCGCCCCTTGATCCCAACGAGGATTTTACCCGCAAGCTTTATATCGATACCCTCTTGCGTGAAGCAGGCTGGGATCCGCAGGGAAACAATGTTGCGGAATTCCCGGTATTCCATATGCCACAGGATCAAGGTACCGGGGGAAAAGGCTGGGTGGATTATGTGCTTTGGGGTAACAATGGCAAGCCGCTTGCTGTGGTCGAAGCCAAACGAACCCGGCGCGATGCCCGTGTGGGCCAGCACCAGGCCATGCTTTATGCAGATTGTCTTGAGATTGAATGCGGTCAGAGACCCGTTATATTTTACTCCAACGGATACAAAACCTGGATGTGGGACGATACGGATTATGCTCCCCGCCAGGTATATGGATTTTATACAGCCGACGAATTACAGGCGCTTATTCAGCGCAGGACCCTCAAAATTCCACTTTCAGGCAGGCCGGTGAACCAAGCCATAACCGACAGGCATTACCAGCACGAAGCTATACGTATGGTAAACGAAGCATTGGAGAAAAATCACCGGGAAGCCTTGCTTGTGATGGCTACCGGTACGGGTAAAACAAGGGTTTCGGCTTCCATTATCGATTTGCTGAGCAAGGCTAACTGGATTAAACGGGTATTGTTTTTAGCCGACCGCAATGCACTTATCCACCAGGCAAAGGTAAACCTGAACGATTACCTGCCTCATTTGCCTGCGGTTGATCTTACAAAGGAAAAAGAGGACGAAAGCAGCCGGATTGTTTTCTCCACCTATCAAACCATTATCAATATGATTGATGGTGAAGTTGACGGGGATAACCGTTTTTATGGGGTCGGGCATTTCGATCTGATTGTTTTTGACGAGATACATCGTTCGGTGTACAACAAGTACAAACATATTTTCAAATACTTCGATGGGATCAGGCTCGGGTTAACAGCCACGCCAAAAACCGATACACATAAGGATACGTACGAACTCTTCAACCTCGAACCCAACAATCCAACCTACGCGTATGAACTTGAACAGGCGGTAAACGATAAATTCCTTGTTCCGCCCAAAGCTATTTCTGTGCCCATCAAGTTTCAGCGAAAAGGAATCAAATATGCCGAACTCAGTGATGACGAAAAGCAAGCCTACGAAGAGCAGTTCGCTGATCCTGTTACCGGTGAATATCCCGACGAAATTGAAGCAGATGCCTTAAATGCCTGGCTGTTTAATTCCGATACGGTGGATAAGGTAATTGCTCATCTGATGCTTTACGGTATAAAAGTAGAAGGCGGGGATAAACTGGCAAAGACCATAATTTTTGCCCGTTCGCACCTTCATGCCAAATTCATCGAAGAAAGGTTTAATAAGCAATACCCGTCTTACAAAGGGGCCTTTTTCAGGGTAATTGACTACCAGGAAGAATACAGGTATGATTTACTGAATAAGTTTAAAATAACCGATAACATGCCCCAGGTTGCTATATCAGTTGATATGCTGGATACAGGTATTGATGTTCCTGAAGTATGTAACCTTGTCTTTTTCAAACCTGTACGAAGCAGCACCAAATTCTGGCAAATGCTTGGCCGGGGCACCCGCCTGTGTAAAAATTTGTTTGGCAAGGATGATGATAAACGGGAGTTCGTGATTTTCGATTTTTGCGAGAATCTTGAATTCTTTAATGTAAATCCCAAAGGATTTGAAGCCAATAGTTACAAAACCTTAAGCCAGCGCTTGTTTGAACTGCGTTTGCGGCTTGCCTTTGTGTTGTTAAGCCAGGAAGAAACTGAGTTGAAGGAATACGGACAGGCACTAATAGACCAACTAATAAAACAAACACAGGCTTTAAATACTGATAGTTTTATTGTCCGCCAGCATTGTGAGGTAGTGGAGAAATACCAGGATCCGAACAGTTGGAATGCGCTCAGCGATTTGGATATACGCGAGTTGTTCACCCACATCGCGCCCCTGATGGCCGAAACCGAACAGGATGAAATGGCTAAACGTTTCGATGCGCTGATGCTGGAGTTGCAATTGAGCGTATTAAACGGGGAGAAGAAACAAGCGGGACTGATACAAAAGGTTGTAAGCACGGCTGCCAAACTTAGCAAAAAAGCAAGCATTCCTTCCGTCGCTCTGAAGATGGATACCATTAAAACCATTCAGGATAAAACCTTCTGGAAGGCGGCTACAATTCCTGCTATTGAACGTATACGGGTCGATCTGCGTGAACTTATGAAATTCCTCGACTTTGAAACCAGGCCAATGTATTTTACCGATTTTGAAGATGAGCTTGAGGGAAACATAAAGGAATTCCAGCTGGTAAAGAATTTTAACGACCTTGATGCGTACAAACGCAAGGTGGAGCAATTCCTGAAAGAGCAGGCCAACCATATTACCATTTACAAACTCCGGAATAATGTACCCATCACCAAACCCGAACTGGATGAACTGGAACGCATGCTTTTCCGGCAAGGTTCAATCGGCACAAAGGAGGAATTTGTAAAAGTTTATGGCGAAAAGCCTTTGGGGAAGTTTGTACGTGAAATAATCGGTATGGATATCAACGCGGCAAAACAGGCCTTTGGTGAAATCCTGTACAACCAGACGCTTAACTCCGTGCAGATACGATTTATAAATAAGATTATCGACTTCCTGGCTGTGAATGGCATTATTGAACCGGATAAGCTTTTTGAGCCCCCGTTTACCGAAGTAAGTTCGGACGGGATGGGGATTTTTGATAAAACCACATCAACCCGGATTATACAGTTGATTGAGAGGGTGAACAGGAATGCGGAAGTGGCGTAGGATTTTCCGCAAAAATAAATACTATTTTATTCTAAGGTTTAACCTAGTGCAATGAAAATACAAGTCCCTTATTTTCTTATTAAGATTGGTCAGCAGAAGTATATTGAAGCTCTTCGCAACCAAGGTCATTTATATCTGAACACAGTAAACTATTTTAAAGGTATAGAAGAAGCTCAACGGGGTGATGCAAACGAAGGTGTTGGAAGAATAGAACAGGTCAATTGGTTGAAAATTCAGATTGGAGACAAAATAATCGAAATGAAAAAAGACCAACCTTTGAATAGGCTTGTTAATGCGCAATTAAGAATAACTAATCCTGAATTACAAGGGAATATTTATTCTATGATTTCAATTTCATCAGATACAACAGCAAATGAAGCAATCAATGATGAACGCAACTCTATTCTAGGTGATACTTTCCTCATTATAACTAATGTTTCAGAATTCATTAAACGCATTAACAATCAGCTTAAGATTCTTGGTTTAAAACCCCAATATGGCTATGTATCCTATTACGATCCAAATATACACAATGGTGATTTAAACATATTCCAAAAAGAAATTCGGTTTAAACACCAAAGCGAATTCCGGCTATTTATTGAACATCAAATTAATAGTGTATTACAATTCAAAATAGGGACAATTGAAGACATTTCGCGAATATTTCCAATTAGTGAATTTAAAAATATTAAGTTAATGAGTGGGAAGAAAATCTAAAATGTTCCAAAACCCAGCTATACAAAAGATTATTTAAATAATTAATTTGTTGGAATATACAATTCCAGATCGAATTATGATTTATTACATGAATGAAATAATTATTATTATAGATGTCAAAGTGAAATGGAATTTTTAAAGTCAAGAGGAGTAGATGCGAAATTTTTAATGATGACAAAAAGATTTTGAATTATGCGAAAAAACCAAATGAGGTGACAGAAAATAGTACGAATCGATAAATACAGATAGTTATGATTGAATTAGCCAATTATTCACAGCTTTATCCATATTTACCAATAGAAATTCTGTTTTTTTTTAATGCAGAATCTAATAATGGGAAACTTGTCCAGAAAGAAATTTCTATGTTTTGTAATCATTACAAAATAAAATATAAAACACCGGATATTCCTCAACCAAGAATTGTTTCAAAAATTTGTGATATTCTCTGTGAACACAACCAATTATCAATTCTAAAGCAATCTGGACCAGATAATCTCGATAGTAGCTATATTTGCTTTATTAAAGATCGTAATTTGATAGAAAATTCATTAGTTCAAAACATTTTTAACACAAAACTTTCATATATTATTTATGGTTTTAAATACATTTATGCAGATTATAGAAAATTTGTTTTACCAATAGAGTATACAACTAATTCGGGTAATAGAACTCTTGGAACTTGTTTTATATACAACCACGGGTTAGCGACTGCAAAACATTGTATTGAAGGCGCAAAAAAAATATCAATACAAGGGATTTTTAAAAATGATTTGCAAAATGCAAAATTTGAAATTCATGAAAATGAATTAATGGATTTGTTGTTTATAAGATTTCAAAAGGAGATACCCGATTCTATATTATTCAGCGAAAATGCCGAATTACTTGATGAAATAATGACATTGGGGTATCCCAAAATTGCTGGATATCATAATTTTTTAACAGCTGAAAAAGCAAATATTTCAGCTAGATTTACAGCAACTGTTGGTCAAATTGCATCAAATGCAAGGGATATTTGGATTCGCGAAAACTTATTACTAATTACTGCAAAGATAAAAGGGGGTAATAGTGGTGGACCTGTCATAAGCAGGAATGGGTCTGTTATTGGAGTTTCAGTAAATTGTGCTGAAGGAGAAGGGGACTATGATGACCTTGGTTATGGAACAGTATTACCTGTTTCATTTTTGGATGAAATCATAAATAATAATGTGAAAAAATATCTTGATATTAGTTCTATTGAATTTATTGATTTTAAATAGGATAATTGGATAAAGCCAATAATCTAACAATAGTCATTATTGATATCCATCCCCAGGGTAAACTTCAAATAATTTGTGTAGTTCTAAAAGACAAATTGCCATTTGATTAAATTAAATAATAAGTTATTTTAGCTAATGTAAAAGTTAGTTAAATTTTGGCTAGTCAACTTATTTACTGTTTCATTAGTGCAAATTTCAAAATCGAATAATGATATCCGATTTTTACTATTATATCCTTAAAGCGCCCTTTTCTGAATATTCCGGCCAAATAGAGCCAGTAAATCCGGACGAAAGTGAGCCACTAATCCGGTTGAAAGTGAGCCAGTAGGCAAGGAACAATGGTGTGGTAAAAATAGCTTTTTTCTTTTTATGTTTTCTTTCTTAATGATTCTCCTTTTAATTCAATTCTATGAGCTGAACCTGACAATCTGTCCATTATTGCATCAGCTAAAGTGGGTTCATCCAGATACTGATACCATGATTTTACAGGAAGTTGGGATGTGATAATGGTTGCACGTTTTCCATAACGGTCTTCCAGCAGTTGTAACAGGGTGAGTTTAGTATTGTGATCCAATGGAGCCAGCCCAAAGTCATCCAGTATTATGAGCGGGATTTTTTCTAATTGATTGAGCAGTTTGATATAAGATCCATCGAGTCTGGCCTGGATCAGCCTTTCAATAAATCTGTTCATTCCCAGGTAATACACTTTGTAACCTAAGGAACAGGCCTGCCGACCTAAAGCACAAGCCAGATAACTTTTGCCACAACCTGTGGCACCGGTAATCAGTATATTTTCACTTCGTTGAATGAAGCTGCAATCCGAAAGAGAGAGTAATTCTTCACGTGAGAGGTTGCGGTTAGTTGAGCACTGTATCTGCTCTATAACGGCATCATAGCGGAGTTTACTCAGTTTAAGATACATCTGAGTTCTTAGGCCAGTGCGGTTTTGACCTTCGGCTTCCACCAATCGGGCAATCAGTTCGTGGGAAGTTGGTTGTTCGTGCGTAGGAAGTGCGAGGGCTCCCCGGTATGCTTGCGCCATACCATTTAACCTGAGTTGTTCAAGTTGTTCTAAGGTTGCATTTGTGTTAATCATAATGATTTGGTTTTAAAGAGTGGATAGTGTTGTGAAGTATGCTAACCTTCTTTTCCGCCCCCTTCCTGTGGGCATGTGGGCAGATATAGGAAGGGGAGCGGAGAAGAAGAGTAATCCGGGAGTTAACCGTAAGTTCCGGCTCCCCGCAGGTTATCGTGTTGCGGCAGACTGTAATCAATGGATATTTGCAGCGGTTGTTTGTCCAGGCATTTTTCAAGGATACTGTTTAGAGTACCATAGGTTACTTTCCCATTGTAGGACAAAGCCCTGGCACATGCTGCTTCAAGCCTGAGCTTTCCATATTTGTCGGCTAAGCGTATTATTCCTATGCATGAACGATAAGTTTGTTCTTTAAAGATCTTCTGTTTTAAGACTTCACGGATGGCCGCCACTGTGTTTTCACCGATTGTGGTAGATTTCTTCAAAAAATATTCTTCATCCCAGCCTCGCTGTTCTGTATAATGCTTATGGTTGGCAGGCATATGCTCATCAAGGGTTGAATAAGTATTACTACGGGTATCCCGCCAATGCGAAGCGATACGTTGTTGGTTAAGGTAAATCTCTACGTTTTCAGTATCATAAACCAGGCTTACCTGCTTACCGATATATTGATGGGGAACACTGTAAAAATGTTTGTCTTCGCCCAGCATCACATGATAGTTCTTTGCTACTTTGGCTGATCGGGTTGACTTGGGAACGAAAGCTTCCTGTGGCAATGGTCGCAGCAATGGGTGCTCCAGGCTTATAAATTTATCATATCGACTGTAATCCCGACTCTGATATTTACTGTGATTGAGTTTATCTGTTTTTTCTAAAAGGGCTTTGTTTAATTCAATCAAAGAGTGAAAGTGCTCGTTACGAAGCGGAGCATATACCCGATAATAAGCTGTGTTAACACTACTTTCAACCCCGGCTTTATCGCGTGGTTTGGCTACCCGGGTAGCTGTGAGCGTAGTGTTGTAATGTCCGGACCATTGCTGGGCATATTCATCAAACGATGGCTCATAACGGTTTGCTTTTTTTACAAACTGTTTCATGTTGTCGGTACGTACCATATACGGAACTCCGCCAAAATACTCCAATGCCCTGCCTAGTGCGGCTATCAGCCAGGGCCGTTGCTGTGATGGCAATGCTTCAATGTAGGTGTATCCTGAACAGGGCAACCGGCATACCAATACAACAGATTTTATAATTTCACCTGATTGTTGATTAACATAGTTAATCGTATCGCCGGCAAAGTCAAACTCCATTAACTCGGCTGGTGGATGGTCAAAGTGCATAACAGCGTTCCTGCTATCCTGATACCGTTTCAGTAAATCACAAAACTGAGAACGGCTATACCCGCCAGGAACTTCTTCTCGGTATTCTTCCCACAATATCTGTTTTGTTGTTTTCTTGTTCTTTAACTGCTCCGTGAAGTATTTCACCCGCTGTTCAAAGTCAACATATTTGCTGTCTTTATCCGGCTCTGCTTTTACTGAAAGTACAGCTTCTGCAAGATCCTCATCATTTAACCGTAATAACTCCTTGTAGCTTCTTCCACAATGGTTTATACGAGTTACATACGCGCCCACCGTGTTCCGTGTCACATGCAATATCTCAGAAATCTGACGATTTGAAGAGCCTTGCTCTTTGAGTTGTAGTAGTCTTTTTATCAATAACATGGGTACAGGTTTATTCGCCATTGTCTAAAGGGGTTTAACCTTCAAACTTAAACCATGTTCCTGTACCTCTGGGTGGCTCACTTTGCGCCGGATTGTCAGGTGTTTTTTTGAAAAACAATCCAAAAATGATTCCTGAGTCTTTTAACGTGTCAAATTAAAGTGTCACGTTTTGCTCCGGATTTGGTGGCTCACTTTGCTCCGGATCGGTGTCACCCTTTCGTCCGGATTTGTGTCACTATATACTCCGGATTATTCACTTTTCAACTGAAATACAGAAAAAGAGTGATGTGCCAATTATTATTAAATTATCAAAAAGTAAATTCCTATTTTATTTTGCATTAATCGACAACTTCGAAGCGGAGGGGCCTTTTATTTCTTTAAATGATTTAAAAAAGAATTCACTTATTTTTTCCTCAATCAAATTAAAAAAAAAGAGAAATAGTCCTGAAAAGTTCAAATATTAAAGAAATTGCAGATTTAATTTTATATAAAGAAGGAAGCATATATGAAAAGGTTTTTAGTGAAGCTTTTAATCACACATTAGTTGGCAGAATATCGAAGCAAAAAGTTAAAGGAGTAAATTTCTTCAATCCAGAAATAGTTAAAATAATTGAAACAGTGTCAAAAAACGAAAAATCCGGGGTTTATTCTGCGCGGTTAGCCAAGCTTAATAAGTATACTGACCAATGGGTTGAGAAGGAAGAAGTAACTAATTATTTCCCTGACAACTGGTCTATTCATCAATTATTTCATGAGTGTTACTTCGCTTTTAATAATAAGATACAGGTTTCAGACAGGATATACAAATCCCAGTCGATAAGTGGTATAATTGTTAAATTTGTAATTGATGAAAACGGGAAAATATTAACCTTCTTTCCAGAATTGAACGAAGAGAATAATGATTGCTCATTTAAAATAGTTTATAATTGAAATTAAATGGTCGGAATTGCAACAAAGAAAAATTTGCGCATCGAAGTGCCAGAAATTGCCTAATGTGTTGAAAGAAGATAACAGGAGAAAGACAGGAATCTGAATACCACATTGACACTAATTGTTTAGCATCACATATTCGGTAATCGAAGTAAATAAATAGCAGATGATATGATAAGCGCTAATACTTTATTCCATTTTACTAGTTCAATTGAAAATATTCGAAGCATTTTAACAAACAACTTTTCCCCTCGCTACTGTTTAGAAAAGTTAGATTTTGTTGCTGGAGCTGAAATGGAAATTGGGATTCCAATGGTTTGTTTTTGCGACATTCCTCTATCTCAAGTAACACAGCACATTAACACTTACGGCTCATATGCAATTGGACTGAAAAAGGAATGGGCTCTTGCAAATGCGATTTCGCCGGTCATATATTTATACACTGAATCAAGAACAAACTATCTGCTTAACCAGTTATTTAAAACTTCAGTGCGCTTCGACCGAATTGAACATTTATTAAAGAAACAAAAGACTGATAATGCCACGAAAGAAATTTTTGAACTATTATACCATTGTAAACCCTATAAAGGAAGCATGCGGCGCAAAGGTACATTGCTGGAGAACATCACATTTTACAACGAGAGGGAATGGAGATTTGTTCCAAGTCTCGGAGACCTGGAGTTTATCAACCCTAGATTTTGTATTAGTAAGGATGAGTATGATAACAAAGTACGAAAGGCCGAATTTGATAAGAATTTATCTGGTTTTGTTATCCCATTTACGCCGTCAGATATCAAATACATCATAATAAAAAATGAAACTGAAAGGTTGGAAGCTGTTGAATTAATTGAAGTTATTAAAGGAAGTATGTTTGATGCCCGACAATTAAGAGAACTAAGCTCAAAAATTCTTACTGTTGAGCAAATATTGGAGGATTTCTAAATTCTCTAATTAAGGCTTATAAATAAATTACCCTTCTAAGCGGGGTTGGTTGTGCCTCAAACAACATCAAGAACTATTTGAGAAATTCGGTAAGAAAATAATTCCCGCTTCAGATATTGAGTCGACTAACCCTCAACCGGAATCCTTTGATAATCCTAATGATCAAATATCTTTTTAGATTGGCATTTAATAACAATTTAAATCAACTTAAGAATAGTGATACAATAGCAATAATGAATATTACTGGTTCTTTATCAATTTTTTCTTTTAGACAATCTTGATATCGTCAATGCTAAAACTAATGTAATCCATGTAACTCCAAGAAATACTTCAGATATAGCGATAGCTTTTGATAATGTTATGCACGGAACAATATCACCGTAACCAACTGTTGAAATTGTAACAACTGAAAAATAGAAAAAATCAAAGAAATGAGGAGTTGAAGGGAATCCATCACCCCCAAATGCATAATTGTTATATTTCCAAATTGAAGCGTAGATTCCGGAATAAGACAATGTGATAAGTATGTACCCCAAAATAAAAAATATTCCAGAGATTCCTAGGACTTTAAAATCAGATAAAACAGCCCATCCGGAGAGTGTTAATTTTCTGGTAAAGAGCCCAAATTTCTTACCCAACCAAATGCCAAAAAGCCATAAAATCAAACTTAAAATAATTACGATACCCCGCTGTAGGTTTGAGAAACTATATGTATTCATATTGCCAAAAAAAAGAAGCAGGACTACACCCAATAAAAAGACAAATGACAAAGAACTTGGTATTTTAATAATTTTATCTGTACCCGTGTTTTTTGTCGAGGTCGCATTTTCAATTATTGATATTGTTGCGCCTAAACAAAAAGCGCTTATAAATGAACCAATTATAATCAACCATATGTATTCTTTGAGTGTAAAAGAAAAACTAATTATTGATGGGAGGAAGGTTCCAAAACTAAATCCATAAAATGAGTCAACAACAAACCATAATAACCATTTATGCCAATTTAACAATGTATATTTATCTAAAAAGAATAAATAAACTATTAAAGCGAAGAAAAATCCAACTAATGAACTTTCAATACCAATTCTGCCATTAATAAAATAAGTAATTGGCAATACAAGACAAGTGAAAATGGTAAAACGAATAATTAGTATTAAAATAGCAACCCAAATTAATCCAATCAGTTGCCTGACTTTATCTATTAATCCAGCCATATGTTAATAAACGATTTGACTATTTGTATTGACAATAATCCGACAATCATTACATATTCCTCCTATACTGCCCTCCCACCTCAAAAAGCGTCTGTGTTATCTGCCCCAGCGAGCAATATTTTGTGGCTTCTATAAGGCTTTCAAAAAGGTTGCCGTTATGCAGTGCCGAGGTGCGTAAGTTCTGAAGTTTTTCACTGCTTTCGGTTTCCCAGGTGCGGTGCAGGTTGTCGAGCATGTCAATCTGGTATTCCTGCTCGGATTTTGTAGCGCGTATTACCTGTTTCGGGATAATAGTCGGCGAACCTTTGCTCGAAAGGAAGGTATTTACACCCATAATCGGCAGTTCGCCAGTATGTTTCAGGTGTTCATAATACAGCGATTCTTCCTGTATTTTTCCGCGCTGGTACATGGTTTCCATTGCGCCCAGCACATCGCCACGCTCGGTAATGCGGTCGAATTCGGCAAGCACGGCTTCCTCAACCAGGTGGGTAAGTTCTTCGATAATAAACGATCCCTGTATAGGATTCTGGTTTTTGGTCAGACCGAGTTCGTTGTTGATAATCATTTGTATGGCGATAGCCCGGCGCACCGATTCCTCGGTAGGAGTGGTGATGGCTTCGTCGTAAGCATTGGTATGCAACGAATTGCAGTTGTCGTAAACGGCGTACAGGGCCTGCAGGGTGGTGCGTATATCGTTAAAGTCAATTTCCTGTGCATGCAGCGAGCGGCCCGAAGTCTGAATATGATATTTAAGCATCTGCGAACGGGAATCGGCTTTGTAAAGTCCTTTCATGGCCTTGGCCCATATCAGGCGGGCAACGCGTCCCATCACCGAATATTCGGGATCAATACCGTTTGAAAAGAAAAACGAAAGGTTGGGTGCAAATTTGTCGATATCCATCCCACGCGAAGCGTAATATTCAACGTATGTAAAGCCGTTGGCCAGTGTAAATGCAAGCTGGGTAATCGGATTGGCTCCGGCTTCGGCTATATGGTAACCCGAAATGGACACGGAATAAAAATTCCTGACATTATTTTCGATAAAATACTGCTGCACATCGCCCATAAGTCGGAGGGCGAAATCGGTGCTGAAAATGCAGGTGTTCTGTGCCTGGTCTTCTTTAAGGATATCAGCCTGCACGGTACCGCGGACATTCGATATGGTTTCGGCTTTTATTTTGTTATAAACATAGTCGGGTAATACCTGGTCGCCGGTAATACCCAGCAGCATGAGTCCCAGCCCGTTGTTACCCTGGGGTAATTTTCCCTGGTAGGAAGGCCTTTTGGTCCGGTGCTTTCGGTAAATGGCTTTGATTTTCCAGTCGATCTCATCTTCAAGCCTGTTTTTACGGATATACAACTCGCATTGCTGGTCGATGGCGGCATTTAAAAAGAAACCGAGCATGGCAGGCGCAGGACCATTGATAGTCATCGAAACGGAAGTAGCCGGGTCGCAAAGGTTAAAGCCGGAATACAGTTTTTTGGCATCGTCGAGGCAGGCAACCGAAACGCCTGAATTACCTATTTTGCCGTAAATATCGGGCCGCCTGTCGGGATCGGCACCATATAAAGTTACCGAGTCAAAGGCGGTTGAAAGCCGTTTGGCCGGCATGCCCAGCGAAACATAATGAAAGCGTTTGTTGGTGCGTTCGGGGCCGCCTTCGCCGGCAAACATTCGGGTAGGGTCCTCGTTTTCGCGTTTGAAAGGATATAACCCTGCGGCATAAGGAAACTCGCCAGGCACGTTTTCGGTAAGGCACCAGTATAGTATATCACCCAGTCCTTGTATTTAGGCATGGCAATTTTTGGTATGCGCAGGTGCGACATCGATTCGGTATACGTCTGTACCTTTACTTCCTTGCCACGGACCTGGTAGCTGTATGTATCCTTTTTCAGATGGCTGACTTTTCGCTGCCAGTCGTCGAGGAGGGTCTGGGATATGGGTGCGAGATGTTTCTGTGTTTCTTTATAATGCTTTTTGAGTTCCGAAGTAATCGTAGTTTGCGGGTTCTCGGGGGGCGAGGGGTGAGGGGCGAGCAGCGATTCGGGGCTGTGGTTAAGTTCCTCGATGGCGATATGAAGTCCATAAAGGCGGGTGGCGATGGCAGCCTGATCCGAAGCCCATTTGTTATAATTGCGTATGGTTTCGGATATTTCGCTGAGGTAGCGGACACGCCGCGGCGGAATAATGCCTGCGATTTGCTCCATATCGTCCGATACCGTGAAATGTGAATTGTAACCCGCTCTTGTTTTGGTATTTATTTGTGCAATAAGTTCTTTATAAAGCAGGTTCACGCCATGATCGTTAAACTGCGAAGCCATAGTGGCAAAAACGGGCAGCTTCTCGGGATCGGTAGTAAACAGCATGCGGTTTCGGGCAAACTGCTTTCGCACATCGCGCAAGGCATCCATAGCTCCGCGTTTGTCCGATTTGTTCAGGGCAACAATATCAGCATAATCGAGCATATCGATTTTTTCGAGCTGGGTGGCGGCACCGTATTCGGGAGTCATCACATAGAGTGTTACATCGCTATAGTCAACAATTTCGGTATCCGACTGGCCTATTCCCGAAGTTTCGAGTATAACCAGGTCGAAACCGGCGTTTTTAACAATGCAGAGCGCGTCGGCTATATGTTTCGAAAGTGCCAGGTTGGCCTGGCGTGTCGCCAGCGAACGCATATATACCCGTGATGTATTAATGGCGTTCATCCGTATGCGGTCGCCGAGCAGGGCGCCGCCAGTTTTTCGTTTCGAAGGGTCAACGGAAATAATTGCAAGAGTTTTTTCAGGGAAATCGGCCAGGAAACGTCTTACAAGTTCATCCACCAGCGACGACTTTCCTGCTCCGCCTGTGCCAGTAATTCCAACCACCGGGGTTGTACCCGATGAACAACCATCCCGGAGTTCTGCCAGCAGGTTTTTTACTTCTGCCCTGTGGTTTTCGGCTGCCGAAATCAATTGGGCTATGGCGTGATAATCGCGTTTCTGTATGTCGGATTTGGTTATTTTCAGATTTTTGCCTGTAGGATAATCGGATAATTCGACCACCTCGTTGATCATTCCCTGCAAACCGAGGTGGCGGCCATCGTCGGGTGAATAAATGCGTGTAATCCCATACGCCTGGAGTTCTTCAATTTCCTCCGGGAGGATAACACCACCTCCGCCCCCGAAAATTTTGATATGTCCGCACCCGCGTTCATTCAGCAGATCATACATGTACTTAAAATACTCCATGTGCCCGCCCTGGTAAGAAGTAATGGCGACGGCCTGTACATCTTCCTGTATGGCACAATCCACTATTTCCTGCACCTGCCTGTCGTGCCCCAGATGGATCACTTCCACCCCGGTACTTTGCAGTATCCGGCGCATAATATTGATGGCTGCATCGTGTCCGTCGAAGAGTGATGCCGCGGTAACTATACGGATGGGATTTTTCGGCTTATAAATATTGGTTTGCATGGGTGCAATGAATAGCTGATTACAATGATAGCCACAAATATAGAATTTTTTAGATATAATGACCGGGATAGGAATAATAAATTTCCCTGTATGCCGTTGGACATATTTTTTTGATATGCTGAAAAAAGTCAGTTTGTTACCTTTGTGTTTGGGGGTTTAAAGGAATGAAAACAATAAACCTGCACTATTGTTATTCATTTTTGTCCTTTTGTCATGACACAAAAGGACCAAAAAGTCTAGGCTTTATATAAATTTTACACATCTGTACGCCTCGGTAAAGGCACGCAAAACAAGGCTTGATACCATGGGTGCCATTGCCTTAAAGCAGGTGAAGCTGGTGTTTTGCTACACACATGCCTGCGCGGTTTACCTTCGGCTACATCTGTTGTAAAATTTCTACAAGGCCGGTCCTTTCAACATAAATTTCTTCATTAAAGAGACCAGCCTTATAGGGTTTTAGTAGTTTTTTAAGGAAGGTTTTTCAGCGTTTGGCCTCTGTAGGCCATACAGAAGTGAGACATGGTCACTAACTATTTATTGTTCAAATTTTTCAAGTCGAACGGCTTGTATGGCGTGGCAAAAACCTGACGTAGAAAAACACTAAAACCATATAAAGCCTTGATTTTTGGATACCTTTTCATCAAGGAAAAGGTATTTAAAATTGATAGAATAACCGGATATTTCTTCTGCAATTAGAATTCAAAAAAGCAAAAAAGCACATATATCAGAAACAGAGCGATAGAAAAAGACAAAAGCATCGAAAAACAATTCTGCTCTGATTTAAAGAGAATCAACTATCAGAAAACGAGGGATGTGGAGATGGTTCTGAAGAATACACTTACCTTGCCAGGGCTTCGGCAAGTTTAATTCTCTCCTTTACTTTTATGCCTTTCTCTGACATTTCGATTGTACAGCTTTCGTAATAAGCATCATGCTCAAAAAAGAGGATATAATTATTGGCGGCAGCCTCTTTCATAAAATCTTCCTTTTCGGTAAGCGAAATCAGAGGCCGCGTATCGTAACTCATAATGTAAGGCAAGGGCACATGGGCTGAGGTCGGGGTGGTATCGGCCATAAAAACCACGGTGTGTTTGCCTGTTTTAATAAACGGAATGGCTTGCCCTTCGGTATGCCCGTTAAAAATCCGGACTTCGAAACCGGGAATAAGTTCAAAAGCACCATCGAATAATTTGAGTTTGCCACTGTCGGCAACAGGCATCATGTTTTCGTGCAAAAACGAAGCTTTTTCGCGGCGGTTTGGACGTGTGGCCCAGTTCCATTGCGGTTTGCTGAGCCAGTGGGTTGCATTGGGAAATGTAAGTTCCCAGCCGGTATGATCGGAATTGTGTTTAACAGTACCTCCGCAGTGGTCGAAATGCAAATGGGTGAGAAAAACATCCGTTATATCCTGTGGCTTAAACCCAACTTCAAGCAACGAACCCAACAGGCTGTACGTACCATTAAGGTAATAGTGTGAAAAGAATTTTTCATCCTGCTTCCCGCCTATTCCATTGTCGATGAGTATACGGCGGTCGCCGTCGACCACCAGCAGGCAGCGCATGGCCAGGTTGATAAGGTTGTTCTCATCGGCAGGGTAAACTTTGTTCCACATGGTTTTAGGAACAACACCGAACATGGCTCCGCCATCAAGTTTAAAATTACCGGTATGGATTGGGAATAATTGCATGTTATTGAATTATGGGGAGATAAAAATAACAAGAACTTAAGCAGAATGTTGGAATCATCCGAAAGTTTAAAATATGCTTTTTCGGAATTTGCCCCTGTGGACCTCTTTTTGCATCGAAATACATCTTTTTTTTTATGAGTTTATTGTTCTTATGTCCACATATTATTCGCCTGACTAATAATTAGTTGCGTTGTTAATGTTTAATTTGCTAAAATTATTTATTAACCGAACGGCTCACTTATGGGAATTTTATATTTAAATTAGTCAGCATCAAAAACCTGCTTTTATGTTAAAAGAAAACTATACGCGGTTTGTTTGGAACAGTATTGTTGAAAACTGGGACCTGACTGCTTTTACCAATTACGGATCGGCTAGTTATACCTATGGCGACGTAGGACGGACCATTTATTATATTCAAAAACTTTTTGGCAAATTAGGAATTAAAAAAGGGGATAAGGTATCGCTGATCGGTAAAAACTGCGCCGAATGGGCCATGGCTTACCAGGCTATAGTTACGTATGGAGCTGTTGTTGTCCCGATTTTACCCAATTTCACACCAAACGATGTTCAGCATATTATTAATCATTCCGACAGTGTGATGTTGTTTGCCAACAAATCCAACTGGGATGTGCTGGATGAGGACAATATGCCTAAACTCAAGGCAGTGATCTCGCTCGACGATTTTTCGCCTCTTTATTCGCATGCAAAACATGCAGCCGATCACATCAACAAGTTTAAAGACCTCCTCTCAAAGGATTTCAGCAAGGAAAAACTGCCCACGCAGATTATCCCCAATACCGACCTGTTTGCAATTATTTATACCTCGGGAACCACGGGTTTTTCGAAAGGAGTAATGCTTACACATAATAATATTACAGGCAACATGGTGTATTCGCGTACCAATATGCCATTGATTTCGGGCGACCATATCCTGAGTTTCCTGCCCCTGGCCCATGCATATGGTTGTGCCATCGAGTTTCTTTACCCGTTTACCTGTGGTTGCCATGTAACCTTCCTGGGTAAAATGCCAACCCCGCAGTTGTTGCTTAAAGCTTTTGCCGAAATACGCCCAAGGCTTATCCTTTCGGTACCGTTGATTATTGAAAAGATTTTTAAGAAACAGATCAAACCGGTGCTTGAGCAAACCAAAGTCAAGTTCCTTATGAAAATTCCTTTCATGGACAGTGTGATCCTTGGAAAAATAAAGGCAAAACTCACCGACAGTTTCGGGGGCAATTTCCATGAAATAGTTATAGGTGGAGCGGCAATCAACGAGGAGGTACAGGAGGTTTTCCGGAAAGCCGGGTTTGCCTTTACAATCGGTTATGGAATGACCGAATGCGGGCCGCTGATCAGTTATGCAGGCTGGAGAGAAAACCGTTTCAATTCGGCCGGTCGCTGTGTCGATCAGCTTGAGATGCGTATCGATTCGCCTGACCCTGAGAACGTAGTCGGGGAAATAATGGTGCGGGGCGAAAACGTGATGAAAGGGTATTATAAAAACGAAAAGGCAACACAGGAAATCCTCGATAAAGACGGTTGGCTGCACACCGGCGACCTTGGGACCATGGATTCGGATGGTTTTCTGTATATCAAAGGCCGGAGCAAAAGCATGATACTTGGGCCGTCGGGACAAAATATCTACCCCGAGGAAATTGAAGCCCGTATAAATGCATTCCCGCTTGTGCAGGAATCCATTGTGGTCGACCGGAAGGAAGGCCTGGTAGCCCTGATCTATCCCGATATGGAAATGGTCGATGCAAAAAAAATGAAGGAACATTCGCTCGAAACCATCATGGCTGCCTACTGCAGGCACCTCAATAAGGAGATTCCGAATTATATGCAGGTAGCGCGTTTCCAGATTGTTTCGAGTGAATTTGAGAAAACACCGAAACGAAGCATTAAACGTTTCCTGTATACTTAATAAACAGAACAGTTCCCGGCACTGTATTTTAATGAAAAACTCAACTTTTCAGGTGTATATTTGCACCCTGAAAAATCTTCATTTCTTTCAATTATGCGAAAACCAATACTTGTATATTTACTCCTTTTACTCACCCATCTGGCTATAAGCCAGGAGATAACGCTTAATGGCGGAGGCCAGCCTTCAGTTGAAACTGTAAATGCTTATCTAGCAGATTCTTCCACCTTTGTACCCACAATATTTACTTCATCGAACCTGCCTATAGTGTTAATTGACACCTATGGCCAAACCATCCCCGATAGCCCGAAAATACCAGCGGGCCTCAAAATAATCGATAATGGGCCCGGAGTCAGGAATAACCTAACTGATCCGCCTACTTTCGATGGCTATTCGGGTATCGAAATCAGGGGCTCGAGTTCACAGATGTTTCCAAAGAAAAGTTATGGAATTGAATCCAGGGATAACCTCGGTGCTTCGCTCGATGTATCCCTGCTTGGGATGCCTGCTGAAAATGATTGGATACTAAATGCCAATTATTCGGATAAGTCGTTGCTGCGCAATGTGCTGGCATATCAGGTTTGGCGGAACATGGGATATTATGCTACAAGGTATAAGTTTATTGAAGTGGTGCTCAACGGGCAGTATATTGGGGTATATATTTTTTCCGAAAAAATAAAACGCGATAAAAACCGCCTGGATATAGCCAAACTCAACCCCGATCAAAATTCCGGCGATGTGCTTACAGGCGGTTATGTTTTTAAAATTGATAAAACTACGGGTTCGGGCGGACCGGGATGGACATCCACTTACCCGCCTTACACTCATCCTTACGGACAGACTATATTTTTCCAGTATGAGTATCCACAGCCGGAAGATATAACCTTACAGCAAAAAGGGTATATACAGAGTTATGTATATAATTTCGAAACTGCACTGAGCGGTTTCGGTTTTGCCGATACAGCAACCGGGTACCGGAAATATGCTGTCGAAAACACATTTATAGATTATTTCCTTGTGAACGAAATAAGTAAAAATGTGGATGGTTACCGTATTAGTACCTTTATAAACAAGGAAAGAGAAAGCAAGGGCGGGAAAATCCGTATGGGACCTGTATGGGATTACGATATCGCCTGGCATAATGCCAATTATTGCGGAGGAGATGGTACTACGGGTTGGGCTTACCAGTTTCCCTGCTCAAGTGATGGGTACCAGGTTCCCTTCTGGTGGGACCGCCTGCTCCAGGACCCGGCATACCGCAACCATTTGAAATGTCGCTGGCTAACCCTCAGGCAAAATATACTGAGCGATGCCTGGTTCGATAATTATATCGACAGCATTTCAGGGCAACTGATGGAAGCACAGCAACGCAACTTTACTACATGGCCCATACTGGGAATATATGTCTGGCCAAACCCGGCGCCGTTTCCACCAACTTACGAAGCGGAGGTTGCTGCTTTGAAAAGCTGGATACATAACCGCTTGGCCTGGCTCGATATGTATATAACAGGAGTATGCGATTTCACCCCGGTTAAAGATAAGTCCGATGTTTCAGCTGATTTTCGCATTTATCCGAACCCTGTCGGCGATATGTTAAATGTCGGGTTTAAAGCAAATGCAAATTCATTTGTACGGATTGAATTGATCAACCAGATGGGATATACACTTTATACCTCAACAAAACAGGTAAGTTCGCCAACCGAGGTAAATGTGCCTATTGATATGTCATCGTATGCTCCGGGTGTGTACCTTGCCCGCCTGACGATTGATGGTAAATCCTCAAGTAAAAGGTTTATTAAAAACTAAGGATCTTCATAACGGTTAAACAGAAAGATCATGAAGTGAAAATTTTCCCACTTCTTCTTTCCCACCTCTCCAATCGTTTGTCACTAAAATAGCAATCAACCTATATAGCAAACAATTCCAAAAGCCATGGAAAAGACCTACAAATTCTGCCAGAGCTGTGGCATGCCTTTGAAAAAAGATGAAAAGGGCGGAGGCACCAATGCCGATGGCTCAAAAAGCCTGAAATTCTGCAGCCTTTGTTACCAGGATGGTAAATTTACCAGTCCCCAAATAACGACCGCAAAAGAAATGCAAATCCTTGTAAAAGGCAAAATGAAGGAAATGGGTATACCCGGTTTCCTGGCCGGTTTCTTTACCTATGGGATACCGAAACTGGAGAGGTGGCGGAGTTAAGTTGGACAAGGAGACACGGGGACAAGGAGAAGGGGCTGAATTGATAAAGATTATTCCCGGTTTTGGGATAGGATGCTTATAGGATCTGTTAAATCTTCGGGTCATCACGCTTAACCACTAATTCGGGATATTCAGGAATGAATTAAAATATTGATTATCAACATTGTGTGTTGATAACTTTTATATGAAATTACCCCGAAAAAGGCCAAAAAGGTCTAAATTCGGGGTAATTTACTTTTATTAGGCATGATAAAGGTACAAAAAATCCACGGTTTTGCTGCAGAGTTCAACTTTCATTCTCCTCAGAGTGAATTTGATCGATATTGGCAGTCATTTTTGAGATCTGAACTTGGGAAAATCTATCAATCGATTCCCTGGAGGGATCTGATCAGGGAGTTAAAGATCAGCGTGAGCCGCAAAGGACCAGATCGGAACTTCACGCCTCAAGGGATGCTGGCTCTGATGTTTTTAAAATCCTATGTTAGCTGTTCCGATCGTAAGCTGATTGAGTATCTGAATGGGAACCTTGATTTCCAGTTGTTTTGTGGGATTTTTCTTGGTACAAAGCGGATAACCAATTTTAAACTGGTGAGTGAAATTCGGTGTGAGTTATCAGCTAAATTGAGGGTAAAAAGATGTCAAAAGATATTGGCAGCTTACTGGAAGCCTTATATGCGCCACCCCAATATCATGCTGACCGATGCCACATGTTATGAGACATCGATGCGTTACCCTACCAACGTGAAGTTATTGTGGGAGAGTGTTGATTGGAGTTATGGACAAATGATGCATCTATGCAAATCCCTCAAGATACGGGTCCCACGTAATAAGTACCTGGAGCAGAGGACAAAATACATGAACTACAGCCGAAGGCGAAAGAAATCACATAAAGAGACAAATGTTCGCATACGCAGTTTGCTTTACTTGTTGGACAAGTTGCTGGGACTGCTAAAAGAGATAGAGCAAACTAACCAGGAACGGTTAGACATGCCAAAGAAATATTACCGGCAAATGAGGCTTGTTAAGACCATACTCAACCAACAACAACAGATATTTGAGTCCGGTCAAAGTGTGCCGGACCGGATTGTGAGTCTATCCAAATCCTATATCCGGCCCATTGTAAGAGGCAAAGAAGTCAAAAGCGTCGAGTTTGGAGCCAAAGTAAACATGATCCAGTTTGATGGGATCAATTTCATTGAGCATCTGAGTTTTAATGCATTCCACGAAGGAATACGGCTCAAACAATCTGTTCGCTATGGCAGAGATCTGGTGGGTAAGATCACCCATGTAGCGGGGGATGACATTTATGCCACCAATGCCAATCGGACCTGGTGTTCCAAACAGCAAATTTACCATGGGTTTAAAAGAAAGGGACGGGCCGGAAAATATGAAGATCAGCGCATGCTAATGGCTACCGTACTTCGCAAAGCGCGGGCTACCCGAATGGAAGGGAGCTTTGGAACCGAAAAAGAATATTATGGCCTTCAAAGAATCAAGGCCAGGACCTTGAAAAATGAAATACTCTGGATCTTCTTTGGTATTCATACAGCCAATGCTGTCAGAATCGCTAAACGATCAGCAGCCGAAAAGAAAATCCCTAAAGTAGCGTAACGAAAATATCAACTGATATTCCCTGATAATCAATACATCAGGCGAATTATTATGCCTTAAGCCCGTAAAATTACAGGGTTATCAACATAAATTCCCCGAAAATCAACAGCAAGACATCCGATCACAAAGAAAATGGGCAAATACCCTCATTCGGATATTACCCTTTTTATAATTTTTGCCTTATTCCTGAATATCCCTAATTCCTGAAAACTGAAAAGGACTAATCCGCTTATCGGGTTAGTCCTTTTTAGCTTTTAACAAGCAAGATTATTTTATCACCTTAAGCGCTTCGTCCACGGCTTTCAGCATAGGTTCGATGGCAATCGGGTTGCCGACGGCACCCTGCATCCATGCCTGTGGTGTGAGGCGGCCGAGGGTATACATGCGGTCCACTTCGGAGGCAAAATTCTTTCCTTTTACAAATCCGTCAACCTGGAAATCGATCAGGTGACCTACCGGGTAATTAGGCAGGTACAATGGATTATCAATCATGTGCGAATAAATGGCAAGTATAGGTTCGTCCTTGCTACCCAGTACAGGAGCATAATAATTGTTCCAGACTTCTTTGGCCATTGTGATAACGGCTTCTTTCAACTGGGCGGGAGTTGCATCGGGATTGGCATACATCCATTTCCACACCTTCATATCGAGTAATGAAACACCCATAATCTCGTAACACGACCATACAGCATCGAGTGATGCCAGGTTTTCCTTATCCGGGTTGTTATCGTTGATTCCCAACAGGAAAAGATCGCGTTTCTGGAACAGGAATGCAAGGGCTTCGGTAAACGAAGTGTTCGGCACTCCCTGAAGCATGTAATAATCAATATCATACAGGTCGACAGTTTGTTCCACATTGTGGCCAAACTCGTGCACGGCAATGTTGTATCCTTTATAGTTCATTCCTTTCTCGGCAATGCGGGTGCGCAGGCGGGCTTTGTCGCCTTTAAGAAGTGCGCCTGCGGCATGACCTGAGCCGCGGGCCGGGTCAACCTGGACTTTCGATGCTATGTATGAAGCTCTTTCAGCACTCCAGCCCAGTTTCTTCAGCATATTTGGCATATCCTTTTCGAAGGCTACGGGTGTGGGATACAATTTCTGCGTTTTAGCGGTAAGATCATCTTCATTGAGGCCGCTGCGTGCCTTAAACCCGTCGTACCATATATCGAAAGGCTCGAGGTTGCGCCCCAGGCGTTTTTTTATCAGTTCAGCTACTTGCTTGATTTCGGGCGATGTGATTAAGGATGTAAAAAGTTTTTCAACATCCTGCTCGGGAATTTCCATGCTCTGCTCGAAAGCGCGCTGGCTATATGTGGGAAGTGCGGGGTAATAGGCATCGGTAGCATGAATTGCTTTGAAATTGTTGAGCAGCATTTCGTAGCGACGGTCGGGTTCCGGAGTAAAAGTAACGTCCTTACCATCTTTTATAACTTTATTATCAGCAGGATTCCACTGGTAAGCCGCATTGTTGATCACCATTTCGGGGATGCTCTGATCTATAATCCGCTTCATGACCGAATAAACCATTTTTTGTTTGTCAAGCCCGTCGGCCTGGCCATAATGCGATTTCAGTTCGTCGCGCAGTCCCCAGTGGGTGATGAGTTTCATGCCTTCGGGGAAATACGTTTTGCCCGAAGCATCCACCAGTTTGTCCATCATGATGTTATACTCCGAAATATACAAATCGGCTTTTGTAAGCGCCTCGTTTACCTGCTGGTTAAGTACAGCCGGTACACGCGAAGTGAAAGCGTCGCCCATGCGTGCATATGCCCAGTCGCGCCGCGACCATTTCGAACCCAATTCCGTTTTTTCTGACAAGGAATAGAACGGGAAGTTGAGTATGGTTACGAATGCAATTTTATTGGCAAACAGGTCATCCGTTAAGTGCGAGGAGGGTGAATACGAAGCAAACATCTCGTCGATAGGTGTAAGTTCATCGCCACTCAGGTCGACCGGAACGCGCAGGTCCATACCCATTTTATTAAAATTGCCGTACAAAATCTCGTTGCTGCGTTGCAGTTTCTTAAATAACACATCGAGTTTTGCCGTATCGGCAATAAAATTACCCAGGCAAAAGGTTGTAAAGGCATCCTGGTCGCCATCCTGTTTTTCCCATAATGAGGCGGCTTGTTTCACGCCCCGCTCAATACGAGGTTTTGCGGTTTCACCAAGGGAATCGCCTAATTTTTTCACCACTTTATCGATGGTAGCCTGGCTGATAAAAGCTGATTTTGTTTCCATACCTGTTCCTGAAGGTTTGTTGCATCCTGCTGCCAGCATAATGACCGGCAAGGCCAGGAAGAGTAATGCTTTTCTCATTTTTAAAAGATTTTAAGGACTGAATACTGGGTCAAAGATAGATTGAATTTTCCTGCCAATTCCGGCTGGTATACAATAATTTATCTTCTGTAAATTTTAGTCTAGTAGTGATTATACTGAACGATCTCATCCAGTGATTTCCTGATTTTGGTGCGCAACGGATATCCCTCAACCGCATAACCCACACTTATTACCAATCCAACCGTTTTGTCGGAGGGTATATGGAGCAGTTTCCTGATTTTGTCTTCTTCGAACCACCCTATCATACAGGTACCAAGCCCGAGTTCGGTTGCCTTTAGGCAGAAATGACTGGCTGTAATGCCAATATCTATCAAAGGCCATTCCTTTTTCTTAACCATCATGGCAAGCCTTGTGATCAGTTTAGCCTTTTCGAGGACAATGATAATGAGCACCGGTGCCTGCAGGGTGAATTTGTTGATGAGTTTTATATCGCTGAAAGTTGCCTGGGCCAATTCGGTTCGCAGCGGTTCCTGGTCGACAACAATATATTTCCAGGGCTGGGAATTGCTGGCTGAGGGAGCCATGCGGGCCGCCTCGAGGCATTGGCCTAATTTATCGGGTTCAACCGGAGTATCTGCATAACGGCGCACGCTCTGGCGGGTAAGTATCAGTTTGTTTAAATCCATAAAGAGTAAAGGAGTTGAGGTTGCAAATATCAGGTACATAATCGGATAATAAAATATTCAATGATGTTTGGCCTGAAAACAGGTCGAGGGATGCTATTATTCATGGTATAATTGTAGCCGAACTTTCCTGATCCAGGTAGCCTGACACTCGTATCATTATGAAAAGAGATCTGTTTGGTACTTTATATGCTTTATTAGAGGGAACAAAAAAATCCGGAACACAACTTGATGTCCGGATTTTTTTGCAAGTATCATTCATTAAAACTTATTCTGTTTTCCTTCGCATGGAAGAACTTATTAATTCTACTTGCTCTACCGGCGCACTTTTCCCCTGTAGGCTTGATACAACCGGGGAAACAGCATCGGAATCATAAAATATCCGGCCGGTTTCATTTTTGATATATGTATTATGCGGATTGCCATGATTATCCAGCATGAAAACAGCCTCATTGAGCCCATTTATCCCTTCTGTACTTATAGTTCCGGAAATAATTGAAATAATTTCAGCCGAATCACCTGAGCTATCATAGTCACGAGCTATAATAAATAAGGAAAAATCGTTTCCGTTACCTGAAAGGAAACCGCCAACACCTGTTCCCCTACTAAGACCCTGTAAATAATCGAATTTGATAGTGAGTTTTGAGTTGTCCTGGTCATATAGCTGAAACTTGTAGTCAGCAAATACATGGCCATTGGCATAATCGTTCGGCACATTAGATGCTTTAAGTGTTAATGGTGTAGCTTTGTAAATATTTGTCAATACAGGCGGGTTTTTGCCTTTATTTATAGGCATTCCTAAGGCTATTATTTTGTTAAGCGTCGAGTCGGGGACAATATTTTTTATATCATCGCTCAGGTTAAGAGGCTCATCTTTTTTACACGAAGAGAAGAGTAAGGAGAAAGCGGCAATAACAATCAATGGAGCAATCAGAATAGTTCTCATATAGAATAGGGGTTTAAGATTTATGTAAACAACTCCTTTTGGGATATTTTGTTCGAACCCCCTTCTTAAAAACCCAATTTACTATTGCAGAACAAATCTGATACTGTTATATTTATAAATTAACCATACATCACCTTATCTGCTGAATAAGAATGTTCATATTCTGTGAGATACGTTGAGTTTTATACCCGGATAATTTTCTGGTAAGACAGGTTTTTATACGGCCAAATTATCTTTCCGCTATATCGTTCACTTTAACTTCTTTATCGTTAAGATGCAAGTATTTCATTTTCAGAAATAAAACCCCAGCCTGAAGCCTCCGTCGAGTAAAGTACCCGAATACCCGTAATCGATCCAAAAATTGTTGTACCAGGTATCGAAACCCTCGTTACGGTTATTATGGCTTATGCGTATTCCGGCACCGGCATACAAATCAATATAAACCTTATCACCGATCAGCCACTGGTGCCCCAGGTGAAAATTTCCGCCGAATTTGTAAAGTTTCGTATTTATTTCTCCTTCTTTAACTGTGAAATATTCTGTTCCATCTTCAATATAGGAAGTGCTGTATGTGCGTGTATCGGTTATCGAAAAATACTGGAACATAGCTCCGTACTCAACATAGTACCCGCTGGGTTTCATGCTTTGAGGCTTCAGGAAAACCCTGTGTTTCAGGTCGAGGCCAAAACCAGTAAGGTTTTTAAATTCATGATCGTACCTCCAGCCACTAACTACAAATACCTGGGGCGATACAATCAGCCACTGGTTCGAGGATTTCGAAATGCTCAGGTCGATATCGAACCGTAATCCGCCCGAAATGGTGTATTGCGGAACAAAACCGACACCTGTGCGCAAACTATACGCCTCTATATCCTGAGTAAAACCCGCTGATGAAATTAATGCCGACAGTATAAGGATGCCAATTATTTGTTTCATAATTAAGGTATAATGGGAATAGTACTGAGTTCCTGTAGTCCTGCGGCTGTTTGCCTGTATTGGTGCAATCCATCTTCACCAATCACAATGAGCCTGCCCTGCTGATAAATCACATCCATTGCTGAGATACCATAAGTATGGCTTATTTCCACAGGTAGAAGCTTGTTGGCCACATTAATTACCCTCAACCCATTGTCGCATACATAAAGAGTATCGTTATTTATATCCAAACCTAAAGGAGTGGTAAGACTCATTGTTTTTACAAGCTGCGGCGAATTCAGATTATTTATATTTATTATCTGCAGTTCATTCGTGCCATTGTTGCAGCGCTGGTTTGCCGTGTTCAGTGTTACATAGGCATAACCGTCGGCTGCAACCACGGGGTCGCAGGAACGTATATGCTGAAAGTAGGTCAGCTGCTGTGGATTTGCAGGATCGCTGATACTGAATACAAACATGCCGGTTTCAGTGCCAAGCAGTAAGGAATTGTTATAGGGATATATGGTTTCGGTATATATACCAAGTGATTTATCCGAGCGTTTTACAGGATGTTCACCATCGCCAAGGCTGAAGGTATGGAGGGTCGATTGATCAACAGTGTATAGATAGTCACCCGCAATGGTAAACCGGGCCATTGATCCCCCCTGGCCCGAAACATCACCACCCGAATCGTTTTTTTCGCTCATGGCGCAGGCTGTCATTAACAATGTAATGGCCGACAGCAATATATATGTTTTTAACGTTTTCATCTCCGGGAAGTTTAGCTTTTCTTTTTCCATGCAACAAGAACACCGTTTTGCGGCCTGAACCGCTCAACCATATAGGGTGACCAGTAGCCATCAGGCGAAGCAATTTCGGGGAAAGCAGCCCTCACCCTTTCGGTAACCTGTATGCTGGCAAAATTGTTGGTAGTTTTTAGTGCAAGCAGGTCGATGGCATTATCGGCATACAGAATATCGTTCTTCATGGCCATATCAATACATCCATCGATATGAATAAAATACTTGTTTTGTGGCAACGATGGATTGCTGTTATCGATCACATGAATTCCCTTGTATTTCTCATTTACAAGGATATACTGTTTATAAAGATAAATTTTACCGGTAACCGAGAGTGGCCGGGCCGGTTCTATGCGCACTGCATTTTCCATTTCGGATCGTTGCATATATACAGGCGAATAATCCCCGTATGATACCGGGTCGGAGCCGGATAAAACTATTCCTGTACCTATACACAGGAGGGTGAAAAGTATGGCAAAAACCGGGTTTTTCATTTTTTCATATTGTTTTAAGGTTATAACCTGGATACCGTTTTATAATTGTTTAAAAGGGAGAATAGAATTGGTGTTCACAGCAAGCCGGGTTTCCGGCCTGAAAAAACATTGTATATACAATATACACCTCAGTAGCCCTTTACCCTGATGTGATTTGAGGAAATAAAATTACTCTTTAACAGGGATATTCAGGAATTATTATCTGAATTAATGCAAATCAGGAGTTTAAAAGAAAATAGTATGAAAATGCAACAAGACATGACAGACTTATTACACCACTTCGTGGGTTGTGCGCGTTTCCTCCTTCATTTTATACAATCATAGCGACCACCGCGGTAATAAAATCCAATTCCTGATTCGTATTTTTAAGGGATTCATAATTCGCAAATCAAAATTCGCAAATTAAAAATATCTACCTTCGCAGCCCCAAAAACAAAACATATAAATTTATGAAAGACATCAGTTATGCTTTAGGCTTAAGTATTGCAAGTAATCTGAAAAATTCATGTGTTGAAGCACTTGATATTGCTCATTTTACAAAAGGCCTGAATGCAATCTTAAACAACGAGGAAATTACTATGACGCCCGATGAGGTGAACCATATACTGAACGAGTTCTTCGAAGGCATGCAGAAAAAAGCCGAAGGCAATAACCTCGAAGCAGGAAACGCTTTCCTGGCCGAAAATAAGGCCAAAGCCGGGGTTATTGAAACTCCCAGCGGACTGCAGTACACAGTAATTACCGAAGGAAGCGGTGTTAAAGCCACAGCAAAAAACCAGGTTAAGGTTCATTATACCGGAACCCTGATCGATGGTACCGTATTCGACAGTTCGGTTAGCCGCGGCGAACCGGCTACATTCGGGGTGACCCAGGTTATTTCAGGATGGGTAGAGGGATTGCAGCTTATGTCGAAAGGTTCGAAATACAGGTTCTTTATTCCTTCGAACCTCGCATATGGGGCACAAGGCGCCGGAAAGGCAATTGGTCCTCATGCAGCTTTGATTTTTGATGTGGAATTACTGGAGATATTGTAATTTAATTCAAGCAAGTACAAAAACCGCCCAAAATTAGACTTGAGGCGGTTTTTTAATTGCTATGAAGAAAGTAGAATCTGACTTATTTGAATATTAACTTTACCAAACCGGGATGAATTTGAATGTAAATTCAGCCCTGTAGGTAGGGATTTCATCTTTTGTAACAGTTTGATTAACAGTAAAATATCTGCGTTTATTAATGGCAACTACTTTATCCGATATGGGGATAATTACCTGTTCCCCATGATTATCGAACCCTATGTAGCTAATGATTTTTAAATCGGCCGGGTTATCCGTTTTCTGGCAACACAATACAATACTGGCATCAGCCATCGACTTTGCAAATGTTTTATCGCCATCTAACAATTCTAAAAGAGGTTTTGGGAAATTTTCTCCCTTGCCGGTTACAACACTTTCAATACATGCAAATGGGAAAGTTAACCGATCATCATAGTCAATCGTCATGCATTTGTTTTCCAGCTCCAATTGGTTGAGCATAATATAGAAATTTTCCCAGGTTGCCCTGCCTTTCATCGTTACTATTTCATCCCCACTATGCCAGCTGATTCTAGCCTCGGCAATTGCCATCCATTTAACCGAACAGGGATTGCATCCTTTTTTTAATATCTCATCGATCATCGCCTGGAGTTTGCGATCGGTTTCAGCTCCTGATAGTCCAACCAATTCTCTTTGTGCAAGCGCTTTCATCAGGCAATTCAGAAATTCTTTGCATAAGGCATCCCCGACCGGGGGCTTGGTATTCGAAAGTTGAGTCGTCCATTGATCAATTGCTTCAATTGCCCTGTTCATTGCTACTTCGGGGTATTTATTCCCTACACCCAGGTATTCAGCCCTGGTACCTAATTTCATAAGGCAATCAATATATTCGGTGGTAGGATTGGGCATGCAGAACTGCCCCTGAGGGCCGGGAATAGGAATGCTGACTGCTAAAGAAATATCTTCCATTACCAGCATTCCGGCATCCTGCATCAATTTGTCAGACTGAGCTTCATTCCCGCTGTTAGCCTGATTTTCGGCTTCTTTCAACAGGTTTTCGTACTCGGCATCAGAATGAGTACCACATTGTTGCGCAAAAAGGAGTTTGCCCGAAAACAATACTATTGAAATCAAGACACAGCTTATAATTATGTTTTTCATCAAATCCGTCCTTATGGATTAAAACTTCACGAATTCAACCCTGCGGTTTTGTGCTTTGCCTTCGGGAGTATCATTGCCTGCCATAGGTTCGCTCTCGCCCAGACCTTTGCTGGTGAGACGCGAATTTTCAATTCCCAGTTTAACCATTAGATCCATAACTGTTTTGGCACGGGCTTCCGAAAGCCTGAGGTTCGAAACATCGTCGCCATCGCTGTCGGTATGGCCTTCGACAGAAAATTTCAATTCAGGGTGGTCACTCATCATTTTGACCACATAATTTATGATTCCCAATGATTCCGGTTTGATAGTGGCTTTGTTAACATCAAACTTAATACCGGTAGTCACGAATTTACCATTGGTAAGGAATTTGTCGTAAAGAGGAACGGAGCCTTTGGCTACGCGGACATTTTTAATGAAAGGTTTACTTGTACCGCTTGTGTTATGTGCGGTTAGCATAATTCCCGTTGGGTTAAAATCGCAATTAGGGATATTAAGCAAACGCGTATCGTCAAGATATCCTTTCAGTGCTCTTTTGTTAAACGAAATAGCTACATGACGCCATCCGGCTATGGGTTTCAATTCATTCTGACCTGGATACGTATCCCCCATTTGATTGAATTCCAGTCTATTAAAAGTAATTTTTATTGGTTTGGAAGGAGACATAATTTTAACCTGATTCTTTACATCATAAAGAAAAAGAAAATATGTGCGGTTATCAGGTTTCTTATCATAGAAATAACAATCAAACTCAACAGTAAATTCGTCGGGAAGATAATCCTGCGTTCTGTTTTTTAACATTGGAAATATAGCTTCAGGCACATTTGCATTTGTTTTCTGGAAACATACTACCATATCATCACCGAACTGTGCCATTTCAATTACCCCTTTGGTCATATCCCAACGAGAAGGAAATTCACCATTCTTTTCCCCACTAAAATCATCCTCAAAAATAATTTCAGTACCAGAAACAAAATCGTATTTCGACCATTGAAGTGAGGGTTCCTGATTTCCAGGGCTGATTTGAGCATAAGATGTTAGGCTTACAGCCAAGAATAGTAGGATGAAAATGGAATGTTTTTTCATTCGTTGAGAGGGAGTTTAGTTAGTAAAGGGGGAAGAATAAATTATTTAAATATCAGATATACTAATTTCTTATACAAAATTAAATATTTTAACATGCAAAACATATAGATACTAAAAATAATCGCATATTAAAATTCTTCCGAAATATCAATTGTTATATACCTGACACTAAAGGTCTTGAATTCAAATGGGCGGTGTTACACCATTTGATACTTAATCTCTTCTTTGTACTTTCACGATGCTTGTATAAAAATAAATACCCCGAAATTCGACTTTTTGTGCTTGTTTCGGGGTATTTCATTGTGCTATTTATCAACACTAGTTATTAATAACAGGCATTATGTTTATTGATGAAAGTTCAGGAAAAATGGCCGGTTTTCCTTTAAATACTAATGCATGAAGGCTGTATGCAGATACTATAATTAGAACCGTCTACCTGATAAGGGGTTCTCCCATTTTAAGAACTGTTTTACCTGCCAGGTCATTGATAATAATTGCCGCCATCATATACCATGCCGACATTGCACATACGATCAGCTCAAATCCGGCTATTATATTAAATGCTTCATTGCCGAAATGGCCCAGATAAAGCAGAATAAAACCAAGAAGCAGAGTGCCTAAAGTTATTGCCATTGCTTTATGAATACGCAACGAAGCCACAAACATGATTGCAGTATAAAGAGTCCAGGCTACAAGATAAAAGCCGACATCCGTTTTAGATGCCTCATAAATTTTGAACGCGTTCAGCATCCATATAATTCCGAGCCCTATCCAGAATGAACCATAGGCAACAAAAGCACTGTAGCCGAAATTATTGCCCATCTTTTGCTCCTGGAAACCGGCTATCATCTGAGCCAGTCCTCCGAAAATAAAACCCATGGCTACCACTGGTCCAAGACCGATAAGCCCGAGATTATGAAATTGAAGTAAAAGGGTTGTCATACCAAAGCCAGCCAGCCCAACCACGGCCGGGTTCCCGTTTTTCTTATCTGTCATGAGTTCTTGGTGATTAATGTATCGGTAAATTTAGAAAATTTATTTCAAATCAGGAAACCTTTCAGTATCCTCTGCAAAAATCCGATTTTGTTATAGCTGCTTATTTTTTTTAACTTTGATTATAAATATACACGATATGAAATTCCCGGGATTTATCGAAGATTTTATATCCTTATTGTATCCAAGGGTATGCGCTGCCTGCGGCAATTCGCTTTTTAAACATGAAGAAATTATCTGCACGTTCTGCCTATATCATTTGCCAAAGACGAATTACCACCTGATGAAGGAAAGTCCGCTGGATAAAGTTTTCTGGGGTCGGGCTAGGCTGGCGAATACGGCCGCACTCTATAATTTCCAGAAAAAAAGCAAAGTCCAGCACCTTATTCACCAGCTGAAATACAAAGGCCGCATGGACGTTGGTATTCATCTAGGTAAAATTCTTGGCGCCGACCTGCTGAAAGCCGAAGCATTCAGTGATGTAACCAAGGTGGTTCCAGTGCCTTTGCATCCGGGAAAGCAACGCAAAAGAGGGTATAACCAGAGCGAACAGTTTGCTATTGGACTGGCTCAGGCCATGAATATCGAAATGGATGCCACATCCTTTATCAGAACAACGAATACCGAAACCCAGACACGAAAATCGCGTTTCGCACGCTGGGAAAATGTAAAGGAAATCTTCAAGGTTACAACTCCTGCAGAACTTGCCAACAGGCATATACTACTGGTTGATGATGTGATAACAACCGGGGCAACCCTCGAATCGGCTGCACATATCCTGCTGAGTATCGAGGGTGTGAAACTAAGCGTGGCATGCATCGGGTTTGCGAGGGATTAGGCTCGGTTTGAAGAATCAGGGAGATTTACGTCCCTAATAAAGAAAGCAAATAAAATGTTTCCCATTGAGTCACCCCTCTCCTCAAGGAGAGGGGCCGGGGGTGAGGTCGACAAAAGATAATTTTTAAGTATTTTCGTTCAACCACCGTTCTATTTTTTCAAGTACCTTTTCAATCTCATTTTCAATTTCATTATTTGTAACTCTTTCCACTCTTATTCCAAGTTGCTCCAGTTCAAATGTGCGGTTGCTATCTCTATCTGAGACGTCCTCATTACCATGTATTCCCCCATCAACTTCAATGCATAACCGGGCCTTATGGCAATAAAAGTCAAGAATGAACTTATCAGCAGGATGCTGCCGCCTGAATTTATAGCCTTTAAATCTTCTGCCTCGTAATTGAGCCCAGAGTGTCCCCTCCGCTTCAGTCATATTAAGCCGTAATATGCGCGCCTGTTCCACCAGCTGCCTTGATGCCCCAAACATGACATCAAATTGTATATTTCTTCTGGTATAAACCATATTAATTAATGAATACTGTTTTTTGACCTCACCCCCCTGCCCCCCCTCTCCTGAAACAGGAGAGGGGGAGGAATTCCTTTTCCAGTCTCTGTTGCCCCAAACTACATTTTATACAAATAACAGGTAATATAGTCACCCCTCTCCTTCAGGAGAGGGGCCGGGGGAGAGGTCCCTTATTATAATTTCCCACCCAAAACCGTCGCCTTCTTATACCTCCTCACATTCCCCTGCATATCAAATATTTCAACAAAAACGATATAGCGCCCGATCGGGGCTTTCAGCCTGTCGTTGGTAATACCGTCCCATGAAAATGAGCCCGAAGTCCCGCACAATTCGTTACTCACAAGGTTTCGTACTAGGTGGCCGGTGGCATCGTAAATAGTTACAGTAGCATTGTTCCCGCTTGCGCCGAACGAGTATGCAATAGTGAGATTATCGTTGTAGCCGTCATTGTCAGGCGAGAATATATCAGGCGAAAGAGTTATTTCATTTTCATCAGCTATCAAAATCCCGAACTGGGAGTTTTTATAAGCCGGTGTGGCATAGCCCACCGATGCACTAGCCGAATGCCAGTTGGTTTTGTCGCCCGAAGGCCTTTCGGGGCTGATCCGTTCGAGTGAAACCCCATCAACATTTGTGAGCAAAGGATATTGCATACCTGCACTGTAGGCAACCAGGTCGATAACATCTCCGCCTTTGGTGGTTATCGCTACTACACCATCTTCGTTGTTCATTGCCGGAAATGAAGTCAGATTTATAAATCCCTGTTTATTAGGCGTATAATAATTTTTATTTATCGAAATGCTGTCAGTGGAGAGCGCAAAATAATCTCCCGGGAGGATAAGGTAAGGCATTTTACTGATTTCGTTGTAATCGGTAATTGCATGGTTTATAGTGTCGTAATTAGCCAACACCAGGTCTTTAAGGTCAATTACTTTGGATGAGCGGTTAAGTATTTCAACAAAATCAACACAGCCTTCGGGAGGATCGTACAGCAATTCGTTAATCACAATATCAGTTGCAATGGCCGCCGATGGAATTGCAAATCTGGCGGAAGTGCCGGTTAGAAGCTGATTCCCGGCGCAATCGGTAATACGGTTGGTGCTGGTAATTGTATAAAGCGTTCCGGTAAGCAGGGGCGAAGGCAGGTTGAGAAAAGCCTGTCGGAAATCAGGACTTTGAGCTTTTACCGATAAAGGATTCCCGATCCCGTTATCAATCATATAATTAGATCTATCTGATATAAGTGTGCTGTCGCACGATTCGGTAAACCAAACGGTTATATGGGAAGCATCGTCAACGCCAACGCGGCTGATAGAAGGGGCAATAAGATCCGGATTCGACGCTTTTACTGAATTTGCTTTGCCCGGGGTTCCTCCATCATTATTATTACAGGCAGTCCAGTTGGATGCATCACCACAGGGATTTAAGGGATCGATCAATTCAAGCGACCAGCCGCCGTTCATTTTATAGCTGCTTTGGTACCAGTTGTCGGTATAGCTGACAGTATGTATTATATTCCCTGCGGCATTCAGCAGGGTAATGGTTCCGCCCGCATTGGTAACGGCAAAACTGCTGAAAGCCAGTACTTGCCCGTAAGGATCCAGTTGGGGTTTTAACCCGTCGTCGCATAAAATCACATAACCATCAGGCGGAAGGGTAAATTGTGGTAAAATCTTGTCGGAACTGCCAAGTTTAAGTACCCAGTTTTTCAACTCAACCGGGTAAGTACTCCGGTTGAATAACTCAACATACTCAGCATCAGGCAGATTAACCGGTGGAGACGGATCGGCCATAATTTCGTTGATCAGCACATCATATGATTTTACCTGGTGCCAGGCGAAAGGCAATTGAGCCACAAACATTGTATTACCGGCCAGGTCTTTTACATTTGAAACAGACAGCGTATACGACTGATCGGACAAAAAATTCTGGGCAAAAAAGAGGTGGATTATTGCCGGGTTGTTTATGTCCTGGCTTGCCGAAGCCGGTAAAAGCGATCCGGGAGCAACTGAATAGTTGTTTGTACTAGTTGCTGTTGAAGCAGAAACGGCTTCGCTGAATATAATTGTTAGTTCGTTGGCAGCGATTGCACTAACCGAAACTATAGTAGGCGGAGTATTATCAACAATTATAGGGCCGGCATAAAAGTCATCAAAATAAAATTTCGTGCTGTTGCTGCTGGTAAATTTGCAGTAAACACCCGAGTAGCTTCCACCGGTATAAGTATTATCGGCACCCGAAGCCTGCAGCAGGTAGTTGTTTCCCCCGACCTGGTCGGCATATACTTTCCAGTTTCCGCCTGTAGTGCGCACCACTTTCACTTTTATAGCAAAAGCAGCAGCAATAAAACCATCTGTTCCCCGGCAAACCACGGTATGTGTATTCCCCGACTGTCGCACCAGTTCAATGGCATCATTCGAACCCGCTTCGCCAAGTTTTATATAATATCCATTAAGCGGACCTTTTAAATCCTGCTGGTCGGACGAGATATAAACACGCACAAAATTGTTATCCGAAGGAGCGAACCCCAGTTTTACCCAGCAGCTCCATTCCATTTCCGATGAAGAAACAATGGGTACCGCCAGGGCCGTAGTTGCATCGCCTGTAGCATTAAGCTGCAGCTGAAAGGAAGTATTTACCTTGAAGGCTCCTGCATCTCCCGTCCAGGTTGGATTCGAGGTAAAATCACCATCCGAAAAGCTTTCGGTAAACTGGGGAAAAGAAACTTTACGGATCAAAAGGAGGATGATTAAAAAGAGAATTTTTCGCATAATACAGAGTATTAACTTCCGTCTAGGGGAAAAGTAGTATTTTTGCACTCCTGATATTAAAACCTTGTAAAGATACAAAATTGCCTCCCCCGAAGCAAGTATCGTATTCATAATCAAATGATAGCAGCGTTTTTTTTAGGAATAACAAATAATTCAAACACATATGAAAATTGCAATTGTTGGTGCTACCGGGCTTGTAGGAAGCGTAATGCTGAAAGTACTCGAAGAAGCACGTTATATCCCTTTTGATAAAATCAGTGAAATTATCCCGGTTGCTTCCGAAAAATCGATAGGCAAAGATTTGTTTTTCAATAATATGCCGCGTAAAATCGTGAGCATTACCGATGCTATTGCCATGAAACCGGATATTGCCATCTTCTCGGCGGGTGCTTCTGTTTCAAAAACCTATGCACCGCTTTTTGCTGCAGCCGGAACATTCGTAATCGATAACAGTTCAGCCTGGCGCATGGACGACAACATTCCCCTGGTTGTGCCCGAAATCAACGCGCATTTACTGAACCAAAAAACCAAAATTATTGCCAACCCGAATTGCAGCACCATTCAGATGGTACTTGCCCTTTCGCAGTTGCATAAACATTTCCAGATTAAAAGACTTGTGGTTTCTACCTATCAGTCCGTTTCCGGAACGGGTCAGAAAGCCGTTGAGCAGATGATGAACGAACGCAACGGAACCCGCACAAATATGGTTTACCCGCACCCTATCGATATGAACCTGTTCCCTCATGGCGGCACTTTCGAAAGTAACGGGTACACTACCGAGGAAACAAAACTGCTGAACGAAACACGCAAAATACTGGGCGACAACTCGATAAGGGTAACGGCTACCGTGGTTCGCGTTCCTGTAACCGGCGGACATTCGGAATCGGTGAATGTGGAATTCGAAAAAGAATTCGAGATGGAATGGATCAACAAACTGCTGTCGACTACCAAAGGTATTGTGGTGCAGGATGATCCTGAAAAATCCATTTATCCCATGCCGAAATACGCCGAAGGCCGCGACGAAGTGTTTGTTGGCCGCATCCGGCGCGACGAATCGCAGCCCAACAGCATCAACCTCTGGGTTGTTGCCGATAACCTCCGCAAAGGAGCAGCTACCAATGCAGTGCAGATAGCAGCATACCTCCTGCAGAATGAGCTGGTAGGTTAATTCTTTATTCCCAGCCTCCGCCTCCATGCGAGTTTACCGCCAGATTTCCGAATTTACTTCCCACTGCCGTCCTGTGGCTACAGTGGGTGTTTTCGATGGCGTGCATCTCGGCCACCTGGAAATCATCAGCCGGCTTATAGCTACTGCAAAGGAAAAACACTGCGAATCGGTTGTAATTACTTTCGATCCTCACCCCCGTCTTGTTTTGGCGCATCATGCCGAAATAAAACTTCTGCAAACCCTCGACGAAAAACTGCAGCGTTTTGAAATTGCCGGTGTGGATGTGGTTCTGATTATCCCTTTCGACCGCGAATTCTCAAAAATCACGCCTTCCGATTTTATCAAAAACGTGCTGGTTGGAAGCCTGCACGTTAGCCATGTAATTACGGGCTACGATCATTTCTTTGGTCAGAACCGGCAGGGCGATTTCGATATGCTCAGCAATATGGGCCGGGAGTTTGATTTTACAGTCGACGAATTGCCCATGGTTTCAGTTTCGAGCAGCACTGTAAGTTCTTCATCGGTGCGGCGTGCCTTGCTTGATGGCGATGTTGCCCTGGCAGCTGCAATGCTCGGTTATCCCTATCCCATCACCGGGGAAGTGGTTACCGGTAATAAAATTGGCCGCAATATCGGCTACCCGACTGCCAACCTCAAACCCGGCAATACCCACAAGCTGATTCCCGGACAGGGCGTTTATGCAACTACGGTAAAAATTGACGGAGAAACGTTCAAAGCCATGACCAATATTGGTTACAGGCCTACTATCGATGCTGATCACCTGACCATAGAAGTGAATATTTTTGATTTTGACCGTGATATTTATTCACGTGAAATTACTTTATCGTTTATTGAACGTATCCGCAACGAAAAGCGTTTTGCCAGCCTGGGCGATCTGCAACTTCAGCTGGCAAATGATAAAATTACATCCGCAAAATTGTTGGAAAAGCTTTAATTTACTTCGTTTTCATCACCACTATCCCGATTTCCTCAATTCCTTCCGTCTGGATTTTGGGAATCATATTTTCGAAAGTGAACTTGCATTTGCCCTTATCGGCCATATTTATACCTTTCCAGAGAACAAGCCGCGATTCCGTTTTAGCCGTTTCCGGGTCTAATATCAGTTTGCCTTTTTCACGAACCGGAACGGTTACTTCGCGCATACGCTCTTCGCCCGAAGGAGTGGTCATAATTACATAAAAAGGAAGTTCATCGTATTGAAACGATTCCGAACAGCGCACCACAATGCTGATATCACAGATCATGGCTTCTTTTTCAACCGGTATCTCAAATTGCCGGATATCGAAGCGGTCCCAGGTCGAATTTTTTATCTTCTGGTAACTCTCATACACCGGCCCGCGGTCGCACGAGAAAAAAGCAACCGATAAAATCAGGGAAGCTATAATGCCAACTTTCTTAATATTCATCTTTCTTCTGGTATTAAAAGTTCAAAAGTCACAGTCCAGGTTTCAGCGCTTGATTATATCGGCCTTCATTTACAAATTACCACATTTTCAAATAGCCTCATTAACTCATTGCAGAATTGTCGAATTGCCGAATCGCCGAATCGCCCGTCACCCAATCACCCCGCTCCCGAAACAAATCCGCGAATCCATATCGTAAACTACACCAAACTGCCCTGCAGCAATTCCCGAAACCGGCACCGACGATTGAATAACGTAGTTTTCACCTGATTTCTTCAGAATTCCCTTTGTAAAATCGGGTGTATGCCGGATTTTGAATGTAACTTCATGTTCTGCTGTTTCTTCAGGCCATGGATTGCCGCTTATAAAGTGAAAATCAAGAAGGCTGATTACTTCACCGTATTGCGATTCCGGGTCGTAGCCGTTGGAAACAAAAATTGTGTTCTCGGCTGAATCCTTTTTCACCACGAACCATGGACCACCACCCAGGTTTAAGCCTTTGCGCTGCCCGATGGTATGGAACCAGTATCCTTTATGTTTGCCAAGTATTTTGCCGGTTTCCAGTTCAACGATTTTACCCTCTTTTTCGCCAATGTATTTCCTCAGAAAATCCACGTAATTCACTTTGCCGAGGAAACAGATTCCCTGGCTGTCGCGGCGGTGGGCGCTTGGCATATTCTGCCTGTGGGCAATGGCCCTGACTTCGCTTTTCACCAGGTTCCCAACCGGGAACATAAGTTTGCTAACCTGTGGATACGTGATCTGTGCAAGGAAATCAGTCTGGTCCTTCACCGGATCTTTGGCTGTTGCAAGCCATGTTTTACCATTTTCAAAAACCGTATTGGCATAATGACCTGTGGAAATCTTGTCGAAATCCTTACCCCAGTATTTTTCGAATTCACCGAACTTTATGAGGCGGTTGCACATTACATCCGGGTTGGGTGTAAGCCCCTTTCTTACGGCATCAAGTGCATAAGCCATAACGTTGTCCCAGTATTCCTTGTGCAGGGGAACCACTTCCATCCTGAGCCCGTAATATTTGGCAAGCCATGTAGTAAGTTCGATATCTTCTTCCGATGAACAATCAAGGAATCCTTCATCGTCCTTCATGCCGATACGGATGTAAAAGATCACCGGTTCGTGACCCTGCTCTTTAAGCAGGTGCAACATAACCGAACTGTCGACGCCACCCGAAACAAGTGCTGCAATATTCAATGGATGTTATTTTTGAGGATGCAAAAATACACTTTTCGGAGCTTTCGCCTGCATACAAACCCGCTTTTTGGTAATTTCGGGACAGTTTCAGGTTACAACTTGTTAAATAGTACATTTGTATGGAAGTATTACTGATTTGAAACTTTACCTTGCCAACCCGTTACCGATAAATTCCCGGATAGCATGAGCCGAAAAACACTTCTCCTGTTCAGCCTGTTGCTGATTCCTGCTTTGCAAACTTCTTTTGCACAACAGCTTAAGCATCAACCGGCCGTTCCGGCACCAAAACAGATTGTATGGCAGCAGCTGGAGCAAACCATGTTCGTCCATTTCGATCCTGCAACCTGGCAAGGCACATCCGCCGATAATCATTCAACACCGCTCAGCAGGATCAATCCAGATAAACTGGATGTAAACCAATGGATTGATGTGGCCGAATCGTGGGGTGCTAAAATGATTATGTATGTAGCCAAGCATGCAGGGGGTTTTTGCTGGTGGCAGACCGAAACCACCCCATACAGCATTAAAAACACATCTTACAAAAACGGCAAAGGCGATGTGCTGGCCGATTTGTCGGCAGCCTGCGTAAAGAGAGGAATGAAACTCGGGATCTATATTTCACCCAGCGACGAATCCTTTGGCGCTTACCCAGGCGGTGGAGGACGCACCAAAGACTCCGCCAGGCAGGAAGAATACAACCAGGTTCTTCGCAGGCAATGGGAGGAAGTTCTTTCGCGGACACCGGGAATTTCTGAAATCTGGTTCGATGGCAGCGTGGTTGTCCCGCTCGAAGATATTATAAAGAAATATGCACCCGATGCCATTGTCTTCCAGGGGCCGTTTGCTGATATCCGCTGGGTGGGCAATGAGCGGGGATTTGCCCCTTATCCTGCATGGAACAGCGTGAAAGTCAGCGATGCCCGTTCAGGTACGGCCACTGCTGCACACGGCGATCCCGACGGCGAAGTGTGGATGCCTGCCGAAGTAGATGTAACCCTTAAAAACCACGACTGGTTCTGGAGCCCCGCCAATTACAGTAAACTCCGCTCCCCCGGCGAACTGATCGATATTTATTACAATTCGGTAGGCCACGGCTGCCAGTTGCTGCTTAATTCGGCTCCCGATACAACCGGGCTTATTCCGCCGGAAGATGTTGCCCTTTACAAACAGTTTGGTGCCGAAATCACCCGACGGTTCGGGAAAAGCATTTCCGAAACATCCGGTAAAGGAAATGTTGTTGAGCTTAATTTCGATTTTCCAACCCTGGTGGATCATGTTATTTTACAGGAGGATATCGCTTTCGGCGAACGTGTCAGGCATTATGTAATTGAAGGCAATGTAGGTGGCAACTGGTTTAAGGTGTCGTCAGGCATATCGGTTGGATACAAGCGAATCGATCAGTTTAAACCAGTCACGGTGAGCAAGTTAAGATTCCGCTGTACCGAAAGCAACCTGCCTCCGGTAATCAAACGGTTTGCTGCATTTTATGTTAACGACACAAAAGATCACAATACTATAGTATCCGATCGCGACGATTATGGCACCCCATGGGTAAAAGGTGAACAAAAAGCCAGCAATGAGCTGAGTGCCGGTAAACTCGATAGCTTAGTATTTGCAAACGGCGTTTACGAAGCCGATATTTCGCCTTTTATTCCTTTGCCCGGCCAGTACGAAATTGCTGTTCGCAACACAAAAACCAACAAAAGTATTACTCCCGCTAATGTTGTGCTTTTGCTTTATTCGCAGGAAACGCCGGGTCTTGTAAGTATTAAGGATAACGGAATCTGTTCTGTAAGCATTTCCGCCTATCCGACAAGAGAAAGGGGATCGATAAAACTAAAAATAAATCTTCCCGATACAATCAAACCCGCTGATCTGGAACTGTTTATCCGTGAAATCCGGTTTTAAACTGGAAACCTTGCTAATAACTAATCAACTGATTTTTGGAGCATCATCATTATATGAGAATTGCTTTTCGGTGAAAACCGCTGTAATTTTATAGAACTGTAACACCTGCAAAATGAGGATCGCCGGCATCCGTACCCTGAAATTCCTGTTGGCAGCCATGTTGTTGTTTCCCCGCTTTGTTAATTGCCAGTCGTATTCAAATCAAGATAAGTCCATGAAAGAGCCTGATACCTTGCAAAACCGCCAGCCGGCAGTTGCCGGGCAGTTTTATCCTTCCAATCCGATTGAGTTGGAACAGGAATTGAAAATGTACTTTGCAAAAGCGCCTTTACCTGGAGGAGAAGGGGATGTTGTGGCTATTGTTTCGCCGCATGCCGGTTATGTTTTTTCGGGCGAAGTTGCGGCCGCCGCTTTCAGCCAGGTTGACAGGGAAAAACAATACAAAACCATATTCCTGATCGGGAGCAGCCACCGGAATGCATTTGCCGGCGGTTCCGTATACAGCATCGGCAACTATATAACCCCGCTCGGAATTACAGAAACCGACTTCGCGACAGCGCAGAAACTGGTTTCC
Source organism: Bacteroidales bacterium (assembly GCA_963677975.1). Taxonomy (GTDB): domain Bacteria; phylum Bacteroidota; class Bacteroidia; order Bacteroidales; family UBA4417; genus UBA4417. Next base: position 765,904 of record OY782677.1, read on the forward strand.
GAAAACAGCGTCTTATCCTTCGATCCCCGGTATCACTCAGGCGAACACAGCATCGAAGTGCAGGTTCCTTTCCTCCAGTATTGGTTGAAACCCGGTTTCAAAATTGTCCCCATACTGCTTGGAACGCAGGATCCCGCAACCTGTGAAAAAATCGCGAAGGTGCTCATGCCCTGGTTTACAGCGGAAAACCTGTTTATAATCAGTACCGATTTTTCGCATTATCCTGCTTATAACGAAGCCGTTATAACTGACAAACAAATTTCCGATGCCATTTTAACCAACCAGCCGGATGTTTTTGTAAAGGCTGTGAGGAGTTGTGCCGAAAAGAAAATTGATAACCTTTCCACCGGATGTTGTTCCTGGCCTGCAGTTATAACTCTGATGTATCTCACACAAAACAGGGCCGATATCTCATACAGGCAGATTATGTATAAAAATTCAGGCGATTCGAAGTACGGCGAAACCGACAGGGTTGTGGGTTATAATGCAATAAGCGTTCTGCAGGAAAAAAGAACCAACATGATTCTCACTGAGCAGGAAAAACGACAAATACTTGAGATTGCACGTAATACAATTGAAGCTTATTTAAAAGATTACCGAATTCCGGCCCTGGATACAAATTCATTACTTCCGGCTCTTAAAAATAAGGCCGGCGCTTTTGTTACCCTAAAAAATTCCGGTCAACTCCGGGGTTGTATCGGATATTTTGAGGCAGATAATGCTCTTTACAGCATCGTGCAGAAAATGGCTGTAGCTTCCTCAACGGAGGACAATCGCTTTGCCCCGGTAACATCAAGCGAACTGGCTGAGATCGATATTGAGATTTCGGTACTCACACCTATGAAAAAGATCAGCGATGCGAACACGATCAGGCTGGGAACCGATGGAATATATATTAAGAAGGGTTACCGGAGCGGAACGTTCCTGCCCCAGGTTGCTACCGACACCGGCTGGAGCCTCGAAGAATTCCTTGGTCACTGTGCACGCGACAAAGCTGGTATTGGCTGGGATGGATGGAAAGATAAAGATACCGAACTGTATATTTACCAGGCATTTGTATTTGGCGAAAAGGAATAGGTTAATGCAAATCTCAATGTTTAATAGGCCGGTGCTCCTGGTTGTCAGGCCTGTTTTTGGTGTTCTGTATTTCCACGAAAGGATTTTCACCTCCGGAACCGGAACTAATACAAGTCATCATACCGAAATTAGAGTCTGACTTTTTGAACCGTTTGGGGTTCTCTGTCACTTTTGCAAGGTGAAATACTGATGTTTTTTGTGGTTGAGCCGGTTTTTGATATATACAGTCTGAATGAAAATCAACATTTTTTCATTGCAACAAAAGATAAAAAACTCAGTATTTCAGGAGCGTATATTGCGAATTATTTCAGCCATTACAGGCTGATTCCATGGTCCGGAACGGGATTCCGATCTGACAATTTCTATTCTTCACTATTTCTATAACAATATTGATGTTTAGCCTATTAGCCGATAATATTTCACTCAGGCGAAACAATTTTTGATTTTTTTATTTATATTTGAGCAATCAACAGTCTCAAATCCCAGTCTTATGAAGAAAATCTCATTTTCACTCATGATCATGTTGTTTTCCATTATCACATTTGGCCAGCAACAGTCAGTTTTTAACCAGTTTCCACCATTTCCCACCACAAAAAGTCCGGAAGCGGTCGATAACTTTATCCAGCAGCTGGATGCCCTGAAATCAACTATTAAGGAGAAAGTTGATATGATGACTGCCGAAAATAATGCAGCCGCTTCGTCCATTAAACCCAGTATGGATCCCGCGTCGTACCAGACGGCTTCAAGTGTAACCGATATTATGGCTTTGCAGAAAGCAAATGAAGAAATGATGGCGCATCAGCAAATGCTGGCAGATGCCCAGAAAAAATATGAGTCAAAACGTGATAGTATTGAAAAAGCGTACCTGAAGGATATGGAGGCTTTCCTAAAAGTGCTTAACGAATACCGCAATAAGTGCATAGGAGAAGGCAAAGATCCGTCATGCGGCCAGTTAAGGAAGTCAGTCAATGAAAAAAGCGATCCTATCCTGAACAAATATTACTTCGGGCCTAATGCGAAATATGTCGGCCTTATCAACTATTGGAAAAAAGTGATGCCTGAATTATACAAATACACAGTAATTGATGGCCAGGTGTCAGCAGAAAAAAGCCTTGGATTCAAATATCCCCACAAAGAGGACCTGGCTATGTATAGTATGGCAAACGATTGTATTAATACAATTAAGAGTGTCTTCACAATCGAAGGAATACTCTGGCCCTTATAAACCTGCAAAAGCATAAACATTTTCAGGCATTATTGGGTAGTGCAAAAATTGAATTATTCCGTCAGAACATGATTTGAAATACCTAATTCTATAATCCGGCTTACTTTAAACAATACAAAAAGCAGAATTTTTATGAAAACTCTAAACTGTTTATGGATTTTAGGGCTATTATTAATGCATAGTCCAGGTGCAAATGCCCAGGGTACCGACGCCGAAGGTTGCAATGACCACCCTATGTTCAACCGAATGAAGAATTTCCACATTGGCGAATGTACTCTCAAGGAGTTTGATGCATTTATGTTCCCCGTTCAAAACTCAACCGCCGAAAACTGCAAGAAACAAAGTGTGGAAGGGAAATACTATTACATTAATTATCAATTGGATGAAGGTGTGCAGGAGCCGTCAGCCCTCCAGATTTTCAGGAACTTCGAAAACGCGCTTACCCAGATCAAGGCTACCATTGTGGCAAAAGTGGTCGAAAATATGAATTCCAGCAGTTTTATTACCGGCAAGGTTACAAGAGCCAATATGGAAACATGGATATACATAACCGCAACTGGTTATGACTACCAGGTAACAATTGTTGAGAAACAACTGATGGAACAGGTAATTCAGGCAAGTGAAATGTTAACTGCTTTGAATAATTCGGGGTTTATTGCCCTCAATATTTTATTTGATACAGGTAAATCAACTATCAAATCAGAATCACAGGGTATTATCGACCAGGTTTTCGATCTTCTTAAAACCAATCCAACCATTAAAGTTAGTATTGAAGGCCACACCGATAATGTAGGAACTCCTGAAAGTAACAAAACGCTGTCCGAAGCCCGTGCAAAAGCAGTTGTTGATGCTATGGTTGCCAAAGGCATCGACAAATCCCGACTGCTTTCCAAAGGCTGGGGTCAGGACAAACCTATTGCCGATAATCGCACCGAGGAAGGCCGTGCCAAAAACCGCAGGGTCGAAATTGTTAAACTTTAACCCTGCATGAAGGCATTCTTGGCATTATTTATAGGGTTTGTTTTGTGCAGCAATTTTGTTTATCCCCAGGACGAAACTCAGTATTTAAAAGACTATCCTGGAAAAGCTCACTACAAATATGTTCCGGCAGCAACTGCAGGCGCATATTCACCTACAGTTTCTGCAGCTGAAGAGGCCGTTGTTAATGCTAAACTTGATGCCATCTACAGGTTTTTTCTTACAAATCCGGCATTTTCGTCGCCAAAAGGTCTCGAGCTTTTCTTTAAAACAAGGTTTTCGTACAACAACGATCAGGTAAAGCAATATCCTGTTTTAAAATACGAAATGGATATTCAAATGTATCCCTGGATCAGTAATAATGGTAAACCGACATGGGAATGTTCCTTGTGCAATGTAAGTTTTGAAGTATATGTCAACCGCCCCGATAAAGTTTTTGAGGGGCGGTCAATATCAGGAGGAGAAGATCCGACTGACGAAAATGGTTATACCATCTCGGTTGAACCGGTGATAATAGGCGAAAAGGACGGATGCAAGATCTATTCAAACGGGACAATTGTTGTTTCATCAGGCGAAAAAGCTGTTTTTGTTCCGGTCACAGTAAAGGAATACGACCTGGCGTTGATACGGAGTTTTGAGAAAAAAAACAAAGAACATCCCGAAGAACAAGCATCAGGCAATATGTTTATTTCCAGGATAAAGGAGGAAATGGCAACCTGGTCCGGAACCGAACTCAATTCGGCCGCTTTTACTGGTGACAAAATTGGGGCTTGTCCTTATCGCCTTGAATATGACCAGGTAAAACCTTTGGTGAAGTTAAATCCCGGTTTGTTCGACAAAACCAAACCCAGAACAGCAGCACAGTTAATTATCATTTATAGTTATTATGTTGCTGCGGGCGACCAATCTCAGCCATTCCCTTTCGAAGAAGGAAATTCTTACAGTCAGCTCCGTTTGGTTGAACTCATGAAAACCATCAATTTTGAAGAAATGAAAAAAGTACTGGATTAAAATTAGCAGGATTCATGCCAGCAAAAACTCAACTTAACTCGGATTAAACTAATGGTAAATTTTGGGATATTGAAAAATAAGCAAACGGGATATTCGGTTTTCAATCATCAGTCGATCAGGAATTGCGGATTTACAGGGTTTGTAAAATTACTGACACTGTTCTTCCCTCTGTTAATATGCAGTGTTTTAGTATTCCTGACGAATAATATTTTAATTTGATTTTCCGGCAGTCAATAAATGCTTTTCTTTGGCTCACCGCTATTGTGCTGTGTCCGGGAAGTGATGAAAGTGTCTTATTTCCGACCAGATTAAAGGACTACATTCCAACAAATTCCCGGTTTTATCGTTGTATATTCAAACTCTAATAGGAAACAAATAGATGAAGATTGTAGAGGCTCTCATACTTACATTAATACTCATGCTTGCTTTGGCCTGCTTTTCGGATGCAAAAGCCTCTCCGGAACAAGTGGTTTTTACCGGCAGAACTTCGGATAGCACCGAAACTAACAAGGTCGATGAATATCACATACTGAATCTTCAGATTCGCGACAATAAAATCGACAAACTGGAAGCCCTCGCCCAGTTAACCAAGATTCTGCAATATTCGAAACAGATGTATTATGAGCAAAGTAACGGCGATACACTGGTTAAGCCCTGGATATTTCCCTTGCAGAATTATAATTACCTGTCAATCGGCGGCCGTAATGGCAGCGGTTATATAGTTTCGCATTTCGACTATTTCGATATGACCACAACAGGTGGACATCCGGCACAGGACATTTTCATAAAAGATAAAAATCAGGACACCAAAGACGATATTACATTGAAACCAGTCAGTGTACTGTCAGTTACATCGGGAATAGTGCTCGATACTGAAAACTGCTGGACATCTGACAGCATATGGAAGGGAGGGAAATACATCCATATTTATGATCCAGTTTCCAAAAGCATTTTCTATTATGCTCACAACGATTCGGTCATGGTTAAAGCCGGCGATATTGTTAAACAAGGTGATTCAATTGCTTTTGTTGGTCGTACCGGGTTAAGAGCCTATGCGAAAAGATCACCTACACACCTGCATTTTGCCCAGCTTAAACTTGACGAAACCGGGTATCCGCGCCCGGTAAATCCGTATAAAGCTCTTGTTAAATCAAAAAGCATTTATATTACTCCCCCTAAACATTAAATTCCACTGACGTCTAATTATTCTAACAGATTTCGTCGGGGCATTTTAAAAAAGGGGCGGAAAAAGGATATATTTGAAGGATGGAACCTGCTTACGGATTGTTTCGCCGGCTAATATGGGTAATCCGGGAACAAAAAACTGCATTTCGCCGTTTTAGGCTTTTCAACGGGTTTTTAGAAAAGTACTTTTACGAAAAAAACAGAAAGATATGCAAACAATTTTAGGATCAGGGGGTATTATTGCCAATCATCTAGCAAAAGCACTACCCCAATATACTGAAAACACTCGCCTGGTAAGCCGTAACCCGAAAGCCGTAACAGGGAAAGAAGAACTCTTTTCAGCCGATCTTACCTCCGCTGATCAGGTAATGAAAGCCGTAAAAGGGTCTGCTGTTGTTTACCTCACAGCCGGATTGCAGTACAATATTAAAACCTGGCAGCAACAATGGCCGGGCCTGATGCAGAATGTTATCCATGCCTGTCAGGAAAATGGTTCGAAACTGGTCTTTTTCGACAATGTTTATATGTATGGAAAAGTTACCGGACCAATGACGGAACAAACACCTTTTAACCCATGCAGCAAAAAAGGAGAAATTAGAGCCCAAATAGCCACAATGATATTAGACGAAGTTGCAAAAGGCTCATTAACGGCCTTAATAGCACGCGCAGCCGATTTTTACGGGCCCGAAACCTTTAACAGTTTCCTTCACATGATGGTTTTCGAAAACCTGAAGAAAGGAAAAAGTGCCCAGTTGTTGATCAGCAAAAAACTGAAACACTCATTTACTTACACACCTGATGCCGGGAAAGCTACTGCTCTCCTGGGGAATACGCCTTCAGCCTTTAATAAGACCTGGCACCTCCCAACTGATATGAATGTTCTTACCGGCTCTGAAATGGTTGAAATAGCAGCCAGGGAATTAAATATAAAACCTAAAATAACCGTTCTGCCCCGTATTATGGTTCAAATCGCAGGTTTGTTCAATCCCATTATAAAGGAAAGCGTTGAAATGCTTTATCAATATGATTCTGAATATATTTTCGATTCAGGTAAATTTGATAAGGCGTTCAGCTTCGATAAGGTACTCTATCCCGAGGGAATACGCAATTCGGTGAAGCCATAGTTACAAATTCCAGTTCACAGTGATTTTGTTCAAAGTCAAAATTGCAATTCAGAAACCTCCATTCACCTTGTCCCCCGCTCAACTTGTCTCCCTGTCTCTGGTTAAGACGCTTGCCAGTCATCCTAATTGAACAGGGTACTGAAAAGTACAACCTAAATGAGCCCCAATTCCATTTTTAACCGTATAGCCCGAAGCATATCCTTAGTCATGCTTTCGAGGTTCCAGCCTGGGGTCCAGCCCCACTCAGCTCGAGCGCAGGAATCATCCATACTGTTGGGCCACGAATTGGCTATGCCTTGTTTCATCGGATCTACGTTGTAATCCATAACGAAACCGGGGATGTGTTTGCGTATTTCGGCTGCAATAATCTCCGGGTCGAAACTCATGGCCGTAACATTGAACGAGTTGCGGTGAATAAGTTTTACCGGATCTGCTTCCATCAGGTTGATGGCTGCATCGAGGGCATCAGGCATATACATCATATCAAGGAAAGTTCCTGCTCCCAGCGGACAGGTATATTTACCGGTTTTGACGGCTTCATAGTAAATCTCAACGGCATAATCGGTTGTGCCGCCACCTGGTAGGGTTACATTTGAAATAATCCCCGGGAAACGGACCGATCGGGTATCAACCCCGAATTTTTTGTAATAATAATCGCTTAACAGTTCGCCGGTTACTTTGGTAATGCCATACATGGTTTGAGGACGTTGAATAGTATCCTGCGGCGTATGGTCGAGCGGGGTGCTAGGCCCGAATGAGCCAATCGAACTCGGTGTAAAAAGGGCACACCCGAACTCCCGGGCTACCTCGAGGCAGTTCATTAATCCGTTAACGCCAATATGCCAGGCCATCAGAGGCTTGGTTTCCCCAACAGCCGAGAGTATAGCCGCCAGGTTATAAATAGTATCAATCTGATATTTTTTAACAAGGTCAGAAATTTCCTGCACCTGCGTAACGTCCACATATTCGGCCGGGCCCGATTCAAGAAGTTCGCCTGTGGGTTCCGGTCGAAAATAGCCGGCAACCACATGGCTGTTTCCATATATTTTCCTGAGTTTCATGGTTAGCTCCGAACCTATCTGGCCTACTGCCCCGATAACGAGAATATTCTTCATGCAAAAACTTTGTTTGTTGTTAAACGATTCACAGATTGCCGCAAAATTAAACAAATTTGCTTACCTCGGCCCTTATTTAAAGGGTTAGACTATATATTTTTAGTATATTGACATTCAGACAAATACAACACAAAATTAAGTAATTTACGGATTCAGAACCCTTGAGTTGCGAAACTGTTCCGAATTAGAGGCTGAATTAGTCAAATTTCCTTTTTGGCAGGCCAATATTTTTTACCTTTGCCCGCAATTGCTAACAAATATTTACCACTTTTAATAGAAGAAGGAAACTATGTACGAAAAATTCCAGGAACACCTTAAGAAAGAACTGGCAGCAATAAAAGAAGCGGGACTTTATAAGACCGAGAGAGTCATACTGTCGCCACAGGGGGTTGAGATAACAACTGAAAACGGTAAAAGAGTACTCAACTTTTGTGCGAACAATTACCTTGGATTGAGCAACGATCCACGTGTTATGGCTGCGGCAAACTACACTTTTTTCAGGTATGGCTATGGAATGTCATCAGTAAGATTTATTTGCGGAACTCAAAAAGTACATAAAGATCTTGAAAAAAAGATCAGCGAATTCCTAGGTACCGATGATACTATTCTTTTTTCTTCGGCTTTTGATGCCAACGGTGGCGTTTTTGAACCCTTACTGGGCGAGCAGGATGCAATTATTTCCGACGAGTTGAACCATGCCTCAATTATCGATGGGGTAAGGCTTTGTAAAGCACAGCGTTTTCGTTACAAAAACAACGATATGGAAGACCTGGAAGAAGTATTGCAGGATGCAGGCGAAGCCCGGTTTAAACTGATCGTTACTGATGGCGTTTTTTCAATGGATGGCATTGTTGCCCGCATTGATAAAATATGTGACCTGGCTAAGAAATACAATGCAATGGTTATGGTCGACGATTCACATGCAACTGGGTTTATGGGTGCAACAGGCCGCGGCACACCCGAACACTGTCATGTGCAGGATCGTGTTGATATTATATCAACAACTTTCGGGAAAGCATTGGGCGGAGCATCCGGTGGATGTATTTCAGGGCGTAAAGAAATAATTGATATGCTCAGGCAGCGTTCGCGCCCCTATTTGTTCTCAAATACTTTGGCGCCGGCTATAACCGGAGCTACACTTGAAGTACTTAATATGTTGTCGGAAACTACCGAACTTCGTGATAAACTCTTCGATAACACACGATTATTCCGTAAGGGAATCGAAGAGGCGGGTTTCAGAATTGTACCCGGAATTCATCCAATAGTACCTGTGCTGTTCGGACATTTGCCTAACGATGCTAAGCTTTCACAGGATTTTGCCAACGCACTTCTTGAGGAAGGTATTTATGTAATAGGTTTCTATTATCCGGTCGTTCCAAAGGGGAAATCACGAATCAGGGTTCAGATTAGCGCGGCCCATAGCCACGAACAAATTGAATTTGCTATTGAAAAGTTCAAGATTGTCGGCAAGAAACTGGGCGCAATCTAATATATGCTTTAACACTTCTAAAGGCAATAAAGAGTGTTCCGCATTACCTGAGAAATATTATTTACAGCTGTTTTGCTGAAGGCAACCCGTAATCCTGGTTGCCTTTTTTATTGGTAACTGAAGCCGTTCCTTATTTATAATTTATCCGTTTCTGCTTAAGTCATGTGATAGGGGAAAAGGCGTAAAAAAATATTTTTTTCTTTTGTGAATTTATTCACAAAATAATGTATTTTCATCCCTCAAAATGATATACGGTATTGGAACTGATATAATTGAGGTAAACCGCATACACTATTCATTGGAACATGAACCGGGTTTGCGCGAAAAATTGTTTACAACTGACGAAATAGTCTATTGCGAAGGAATGAAATATAAACAGCAATTTTATGCTGCACGTTTTACTGCAAAAGAAGCTTTTTTGAAAGCACTGGGTACTGGCTGGCGTTTTGGAATTTCGTTTACTGATATTGAAATATTACATGATAAACTCGGAAATCCATACATTAGTCTGAGCGGAAAGGCAAAAGAAATAGCAGAGAAGAGGGGGATTGAAAATATCCATGTATCCATGTCGCACCTTCGCGAAATGGCTACATCCATTGTAATACTGGAGAAAGCAGGATAGCATTTTGCCTGTGCCTGGCGTTGGTTATTTATACTCATTCTGTAAATAAAACCTAACCATACTCTATATGTCAAACATTGGTTCCTACGACGAACGGGTAAACAATTTCGATTGGAGCATTGCCGAAAAAGAACTGGATTACCAGCCCGGCGGTATTATTAATATCGGGTGGTATTGTACTGATCGTATCTGCCTGTCAGGCAAGGCCGAAAAAACCGCACTTATCTGGGAAGGATCCACAGGTATTACTAAACAATACACTTACAATGAACTGCGGCTTGAGACTAACGCAATCGGGCAGTTTTTACGTAATCTTGGTATCCGTGCCGAAGATCGTGTGTGTCTTTTCATGGACAAGATACCGGAACTTTATATCGGTTTTCTTGGCATCCTGAAAATCGGCGCTATTGCTCAACCCCTCTTTTCGGCCTTTGGCGACGAATCACTCTTCATCCGGCTCGAAAATGCGCAGTCGCGAGCCATTATTACCCAGAAAAAGCATGCCCCTAAAGTGAGGAAGATCATCGAAAGCATGCCCTGGCTCGAATTTTTAATTATTGTTGATCAGGATACTGGCAAACCACTAATGCAGAGGGAAGTGGCCCTTAATCTGGACCAACTTCCAATGGTGGAACAATTCGAAATCTACCCAACTGTTGCCGAATCTCCTTCCGTTCTGCATTATACTTCAGGAACGACCGGACAGCCAAAAGGCGTTAAACATGTACATTATTCGCTTATTTCCCAATATCTTACCGCCAGGTGGGTTCTCGACCTGCAGGATGACGATATTTACTGGTGTACTGCTGATCCGGGCTGGGTAACCGGAACTTCTTACGGGATAATAGGAGGGTTCAGCAATGGGGTGACCCAATGTGTACTCGACTCCGGCTTTTCAGCCGAAAACTGGTACCGGTTTATCGAAAAACACCGTATTACGATGTGGTACTCGGCACCTACAGCCATACGTTCGCTTATGAAAGCAGGTGATGAAGTTGTAAAAAACTTCGATTTATCATGTTTGAGGCATCTTGCATCCGTTGGTGAACCGTTAAATTCTGAAGCTGTTATCTGGTCGGAAAAAGTTTTTGGCAAAGCCTTCCTCGATACCTACTGGCAAACCGAGACCGGATCTATCATGATAACCAATTTCCCGGGAATGAAAATCAAACCAGGCTCCATGGGCAAGCCCTTCCCGGGAATTACAGCTACCGTAATTGATGCTGAAACCTACGAGCCCTTTGACGGACCCGGGAAAATCGGACTTATTGCGATAAAGCCCGGGTGGCCGGCAATGATGCGTACCTACTGGAACAATGAAGAAACTTACAGGAAAAAATTCAGGAATGGTTATTATCTCCCTGGTGACCGCTCAAGTATCGACAGCGAAGGATATTTCTGGTTCGTAGGGCGTGATGATGATGTGATCAATACCGGCGGGCACCTGGTAAGTCCTTTTGAAGTGGAATCGGCCTTACTCGAACATCCTGCAATCGCAGAATCAGCTGTTGTTGCAAAACCTGATTTTGTAAATATGGAAGTAGTTAAAGCATTTGTTACACTTAAACCCGGATTTATCGCTAGCAAAGAACTCGACCTGGAAATCATGAATTTTGTCAGGAAAAAGCTGTCGCCACTTGCCATGCCCCAGGAAATTGAATTTATCGAAAGCCTGCCCAAAACCCGAAGTGGTAAAATCATGCGCAGGATTTTACATGCCAAAGAATGGGGTGAAGAAATCGGAGATATTTCAACCCTCGAAAACGATTAAAAAGCTCTAATCCTATATGGACAGATATAGCTTTGCTGCACACGCTGACTTACAAACGGATTACCTCTATTTTTCGAACTAATAACCCCAAAACAGCATTATTATGGAAGACATGAAAGAAATTATCAAAAACTACGTGATCAAGGAATACGTGGAAGATGATACCGAAGTAACCTACGATACAGCCCTGATTTCAGGAGGTATTGTTGACTCCTTTTCAATGGTTTCATTAAAACGGTTTTTAGAGAACAAGTATTCCATCTCTATACCCGACGACAAAGCTACTCCCGAGGCTTTTGACTCTGTGAATAAGATTTGTGTCCTGGTTAATGAATATTTGAAATAAGGAGGTGCTATGGCATATAACGAGAATACCAAAAAAGTGTATACCGATGTCCTGAACGGTTTAAAAGATGCAGGACTTTTCAAGCAGGAAAGATTTATTCATTCGGCCCAGGCTGCTGATATCGAAGTCGAATTTCCTACAGGTGCTCCTTTAAAAAGAGTGATTAATATCTGCGCCAACAATTATCTAGGTATGTCGAGCCATCCCGAAGTGGTGAAAGCAGCCCATGCAGGCCTGGACTCACATGGATATGGGATGTCGTCAGTCCGCTTTATTTGCGGAACCCAGGATATCCATCGTACGCTCGAAAAAATGGTATCGGATTTTCTTGGTACCGAAGATACAATCCTTTTCCCCTCTTGTATGGATGCAAATGCCGGGGTATTTGAAGCAGTGCTGACCAAAGACGATGTGATGATATCAGATCGCCTTGTTCATGCGTCCATTATCGATGGGATTCGTCTGTGTAGTGCAATGCACGATACATTCAAGCATTCCGACATGGCCCACCTCGAAGAAAAACTTCAGCTCCACAACGACAAACGTTTAAAAATGGTGATCACTGATGGCGTTTTTTCGATGGATGGTGATACTGCCAAATTGGACCAGATGGTTGAGCTTTGTGAAAAATATGACGCTTTGTTATTTGTAGACGAATCGCATGCAAGCGGATTTATAGGCAAAACCGGACGCGGGACCCACGAATTGTGTAATGTAATGGGCAAAATTGATGTCATTACCACAACTTTTGGTAAAGGCCTTGGTGGAGCATCAGGCGGATGTGTATCGGGCCGGAAAGAACTGGTTGAGATGTGTCGTCAGAAAGCCCGTCCTTATCTTTTCTCAAATACAATTGCTCCACCGGTTGTTGCCGGTGTGATCAAAGTACTCGAAATTCTATCCGCATCCACTGACAGGCGCGACAAACTGGAGAAAAACACGGAATTCTGGCGTAAAGGTTTATTAGAAGCGGGATTAATTATTAAGGAAGGGAATACGCCTATAGTGCCGGTAATGCTTTTCAATGCAAAACTTGCACAGGATGTTTCACGTGATTTGTACGACGAAGGAATTTATGCTATTGGGTTCTTCTTCCCTGTTGTACCGCAAGGTGCTGCACGTATCAGAACCCAGATATCGGCCGGGCACGAAATGCACCACCTCGAGAAAGCACTGGAAGCATTCAGAAAGGTTGGGAAAAAGTATGACATACTCGGAAAAACAAAACAGGAAATTATTGAAAGGTACGGAATGTAAATAGAGGATAATCTAAATACAATTTATATGGATATGAAATTGGCAAATCCTGCCCCGCTTGGTCTTATGGGCTTCGGGATGACTACGGTACTACTTAATATTCACAATGCAGGATTTTTCCCGGTTACAGGAATGATTCTTGCTATGGGAATTTTCTACGGCGGTATTGCTCAAATTATTGCAGGTATTATGGAGTTCAGGAAAGGAAATACATTCGGTACCACAGCCTTTACTTCATACGGGTTTTTCTGGCTCACACTCGTCGCGCTATGGATTATACCCGAGTATAGCTGGGGTAAGGGTATTGCTGCAACTGAAGCCAATATGGGCTGGTATCTGTTTATGTGGGGAGTATTTACTTTTTTTATGTGGTTAGGAACTTTCAATAAGAGTAAGGTACTTCAGTTTGTTTTCCTGTCGCTTTGGGTATTATTTCTGCTGTTGGCTTTACGCGACTGGACTGGTATACCGTGGATCGGTAAAATTGCCGGTTGGGAAGGAATCATCTGCGGAGGGAGCGCTATCTACCTGGCTATGGCCGAAGTCCTGGAAGAAACCAGGGGTAAAAAGATACTTCCTTTCTGATTTTAACAGGTCCTTGTTTTATCAAAAAAGCTGCAACATGCAGCTTTTTTATTTTATGAGCAGCCCGGATTCCGAACTCAGTATTAAGACCCAGTTGGGTTCAGATTTTAGCATTTTGTCGGATAAAACATGACCTGTTTTGGAACCTATTTTGAGAAATAATCGTTAATAATTAAATCTAATAAAAATAATTTGTTCCATAATATACTGAATAACAATGCCATGTTAAATTTATTGTAAATTATATTGTATAAAACAGTACTGTGCATTGCATAGTACTGTTTATTGTATTATCTTTGCCTCGTTATTCAAATATACTCCTCATGGAAAAAGCAGATTCAACAATTGCCCAGATGCGAAAAGGAGTGCTCGAGATGTGTGTACTGGCAGCCATTGGTAACCGCGAAGCATATGCATCGGATATTCTTGACTGGTTAAAGCAATCGCACCTGATTGTCGTCGAAGGCACACTGTACCCTATCCTGACAAGGCTCAAAAACGAAGGTTTTCTTAATTACCGGTGGGAAGAATCAAGCTCAGGACCTCCACGAAAATACTATTCAGTTACTCCTGAGGGCACTGCATTCCTTTCGGAACTGCGTTCAGGCTGGAATGATCTTGTCCGGTCAGTGGTTTCATTAGCTGCCGGGAATTACCAACCGAAAATACCGGGGCAGCCAGTCACTAACGACCAGTGGATCAGCCTCGATTAATAATCGGGTATCTGAATTACTCATATTATTGAACAAAGGGTACCAGGATTTATCCAATAATAAACAAAAACAACAAAATGAAAAAGAACTTCTCAGTTAATATAGGAGGCCGGATTTTTAACATCGACGACGATGCATACGAATGCCTCAACAACTACCTTTCACGTTTGCGAAACTTTTTTGCTTCCGATCAGGGATCATCAGAAATATTAGCCGATATCGAAATGCGTATTGCCGAATTGCTCGACCAGAAAAAAGAACAAGGCCAGCAAATTATTACTTTGGCAAATATAGAAGACGTAATAGCCGGTATGGGCGAACCTGACCAGTTGTCGGACACCGAAACAGAAAAGCCACAAAACCGTTCAGGGATAAAAACCGGCGGTAAGCTTTTCCGCGATCCCGACAACAGGCAGATAGGTGGGGTTGCAGCAGGAATTGCTGCATGGTTTGGAATCGACCCGGTATGGGTAAGGTTGATTTTTGCTTTGTTCACATTGTTTTATGCAGTTGGGATAATTGTATACGCTGTGTTGTGGCTTATACTTCCTGTAGCACAAACCACCTCCGAAAAACTTGAAATGCAGCGGCAGACTATTAATATCAGCACACTGCGAAATGAACTTGCATCGGCAAGCAATGGTATTCAGAAAACCGGGAACAGTATTCTGAGGTCGACAGGGACATTCATCCGCTTTATAACGGAGGTTGTAGCCCATCTTTTTCGGCTGATAATTACAATTCTCGGTAGACTGGCAGGGCTGGCATTATTGCTTGGAGTTGTTGCAATTTTTGTAGGGCTTAGCGTTGCATCCCTGGTCAGGGAACCTATAAATATGGGCAATTACCAGCTTGATACAACCACTGTTATACAGGGACTTCAGTGGTTGGTTCCTGGTCCTGATGTAAGATGGCTGGCATACATTACAGTACTTCTTTTGCTTATAGCAATAACCGGTTTGCTTATATACACAGGCCTGCGGCTGCTGCTGAAATGGCCACCACTTCGCTGGCAGGTTGTTATTGTTTTTGTTCTGTTACTGGTGGCGGGAATAATAACCGGATTCGGAACAGTATTCCAGTATTCACGTTCGTCGGAAAAAATTGCATCACTTACCGAACGAAACAGTATCGTTATGAAGAAAAAAATAATTCACCTGGCTTCGGGGCCAAACGAATACAATGAATATTTTATGCCTCTTGCCGGTGATACAACACCTGGAAACTCAAAATACGCCCTGGGGGAAATCAACCTGAGTCTACGTCCCGTTCCAGCAGACAGCTTATTTATAACCGGCATTAAATCATCGTCGGGTTGGCAGGAATCTATAGCTCAAATGTATGCAAAAAACATTTCATACAGTCTTAATTTACAGGATACACTCATTACGCTTAATCCCTATTTTATGTTTCCGCAAAGCGATGGTATGCGTTACCAGAAACTTGCTGTAATAGTTGGCATACCTGTGAATACTGAGGTTAGAATTGACGAACCATTAAGCTGGCGCACCAATTATAGTGATTTCATTGATCACGATCGCGAGGCAGGGATTTATATTATGACTGCATCAGGACTTAAACTGAAAAATCCGCCGGTTGCTGAATCAGATAGTGCTTCGCAGGCAAAGTAACAGGAATTTATTCCCCCCTTTTATCCAAACAAACACAAAGATAAAAGTGGCAATAAATGAGAAGAAGAGCTATTCCTTTTCCCCGTTCATCCAGGCTTTGAAGGCTGATGAACGTGACCGGCTGACGATAATTTCCTGTCCCGGATCGGGCATGATATCGATTTTCAGCTTGAAACTGAAATAATTATATACTTTCCGGATGGCGTCAGCTGAAACTATAAACTGCCTGTTTACCCTGAAAAAAAGCGTTGGATCAAGAACAGATGTCAGTGTTTCAATCGAATACGGAATAAAATATCTCTTATTGTCGAGTGTAAGCATCAGCACTTCTTTGTCTTCAGCATAAAAACAGGCAATATTCCGGACTTTAACAGGCACCATAGTATCGCCCTTGCTTACAAGGAAACGGTCTTTAAAAACCTGTTTTTCAGGAGCCCTTAAGTTGCGTATCATATCATATAGCTGTTGATTCGGATTTGATACACCATAATATTCTTTAAGTTTCTGCAGCTTTTCCAATGAAGCTTTCAGTTTTTCCCGGTTCACCGGTTTAAGCAGATAGTCGATACTGTTAAGTTCGAAAGCTTTAAGCGCATATTCGTCATAAGCAGTTGTAAAAATTACCGGTGTAACAATGTCGCACTCGTCGAAAATTGAAAAACTTTTCCCGTCGGCCAGCTGTATATCGAGCAGTATCAGGTCGTATTGAGGTTCCGATTTAAGGTGCAGGATGGTGGCCGAAACCGTATCGATCGGCCCGAAGATTTCGGATTCAGGCTCAATTGCTTTCACCAGTTGTGCCAATCTCTGAGCGGCCAGTTCTTCGTCTTCTACAATAAGGATTTTCATGGTATTCATTTTTTCTTCTTACAGAGTATGCTATGCCTTTGCTGATCATATTGATTTTTCGAACAGGGGAAGCATTACCATAAATTTACCATTTTCCTGTTTTACAACTATATTTTTACCGGAAAGGTGCAGATAGCGGTTTTGAATATTGGAAAGGCCTACTCCTGTAGACGGATCTTTATCAATTTTAGCTTTAATAGTGTTTTCGATAACAATGTATACATTATCCGAAATGTAGACTTTCACATTCAACGGGTCTTCCTTCGAAACGACATTATGTTTTATGCTGTTTTCAAGCAACATCTGCAGCGAAAGCGGTGGAATAGCATAATGGTAATACCTTTCGGGCACATCAAATTCGACCTGGAGTTTGTTGCCGAACCTGCTTTGCTGAACAAAAACATAATCGCGGGCAATTTTCAGTTCATCGCGCAACAAAACAGCTTCTTTATCACGTGACTGCAACATATAGCGCATGATCTCGGAGATACTTTCGACATAACGCGATGCTACAGGGTTGTCATTAACCAGCATCAGCAAAGTATTCAGGCTATTGAAAAGAAAGTGCGGATTAACCTGGTTTCGCAATGTGTCGTAGCGTGCTTCGAGGTTTGCTTTTTCCAGTTCCTGTGTACGCAGGAGGTTTTCTTTCCACTGTATAAAAAAAGCAACCGAAGCGTATATAGAACTGATCATGAATGTAATCAGCAGCGACCCGATAATCAATGTACGCTTCTCCCCATAGCCCATTGGGATTTTGAGATAATGTTCAACAGTATATATTTCACTTAATTCAACTATAAGTACAAAACTGCAAAGGGCAATAACCTGAAAAGCAATAAGTTTGAATGTTTCCTTAAAAACAGGGAACCGCTTAACTGCAAACTGTATGATGATCATACTTCCGTTCCATATTAAGGCCGTTCGTATAAAAGATACAAGGAATGCCTTCAAGAACCCTGCATCGCCCTGCGAATACCCAAAATCGATAAATACGGAAACTGCAGAAATAGCAGTAATTCCTATAAACCGTATTATGAATTCGCGCCACTGGTTTTTACGCTGATCCAGTACCGGAATACAATCGATATTTTCCTTTCTAATCTCTTTCATTTTTTTGAAGTGTACTGATTTGCTAAACTATAAAATATTCTTTTATGCGATGCAGATTTCAGTTTATTAACCTTTCTAAACCGGAACTTTCAGAACCATCATTCCAAAGGCAATAAAGGGTGTGAGCAGCGCAACCAAACCCCATACATCCCAATTTTTCAAAAGTTTACGAAACAAATACCAGTCCTCATTGGCCATAGTTTTCGATGTTGAAGTAAGAGTATAAATCCTGTTCTGCAATGGGGTTACTTTTAAGCCAAAGGCAATTCCTGAAGTGATAAAAAGCAGGATTGGCCAGAGTATCCAACTTGTTTTCAGCATAGGAAAATGCGCATATAAAGCCAGTCCGATTCCAGATGCCACAATAACAATCACCCCGGGAATTGTAAAAATCTTATCGGCTTGAATAATGGATTTTATGGTGTGATTGATCACTTCCTGGCTTTTAGTCCGCACTGCATAATGCATCCAGAATAAGCCGGTGGTGATATTGCCTAAGAATAACATTATGGCAAATATGTGAATTGCTTTCAGGATTAAATACATCATCTGATGAAGGAATTTAAACTGTTTTGTAAGTGTATAATGATTATCTATTTTAGATTTTTCCCCAACATTTCAGCCTCGTTCAGCCATTTTTCACGGGAGTTAGCTTTTGACGAGATAAGCGGACTGAATGAAGTAATTTTTACTGGTTTTATGCCGCAAAATCCCAGCACCCCGATTTTCATAGCATTATGCCCCGGGTTGTGCATGAAAAGCGAATAGTACCATTTTGGCGTATCCATAGTTACTATCAGCCTGGCCGATTTACCGGTTAAAAGTTTATTCAACATCCGGCTGTTTTCGCGGTAACTGAATGCAAATCCCGGAAGTAAAATCCTGTCGAGGAAACCTTTTAGTAAAGCAGGATACGTTCCCCACCAGTTTGGGTATACAAGAACTATGTGCTCTGTTTTTGAAATTTCCTGTTGCATCATTAACAAGTCTGGTTCAAGTTCCGTGCGGTGGCGGTAACCGTAGCTCAAATTCGGGTCAAATTTAAGATCAGTAAGATTTACCAGTTTGCATTCGGCTCCTGAGTGTTCAGCTCCATTTTTATACCTGACTGCTAATTCGTTACAAAAACTTTGCTTGTCGGGATGGCCGTTTATGATCAATATGTTTTTCATTTTTATATACTGTTGTTCAGAGATTTAGAAATGAATCCGATACTGCATCATAGGGAAAAAACCGAGCTGATAAACATTTGTAACTTCATTTTTCGATGGGCTGTAGGTTTGCATCAGGACGTTCTGGTGGTTGGTGAAATTCTCTATGTAGAAAACCCACTCCTGCGATACTTTGCGCCAGTTAAGCCTGTACCCAAATTTGATATCGGCCTTGAAATACGGGTCGAATTTCTCGCTGTACGCTTTTGAATCATCATACTTTGTCATGTTTGCAGCCTGGGATGCCTGCAGATCGACCGGTGTGTAATAGTTCCCTCCGGCAACGGTCATCTTAAAGTCGATGTTGAAAGCCGATTTACTGTTAATCGGGAACTCTTTGCCAAGCAATGCATTCACCACATAGTTCCCGTTGAATGCAGTATTACGTTCTATTCCGTCACTGCCCTTGTATTTGGATTCGAAGAGTGATACAGTTGCCAGGTAATAAATGTTTTTACTGAAGAAGCGCTCAACCGTAAGTTCGAGCCCGTAGTTTTTCCCGGTTCCATTATTCAACAGGCTATCCTGGGCTGCCACTCCCCAGCCGGCGCCCGTATTCAACATACTGAATGAGGTACTGGCTGTTTCCACAGGCACGTCATACAAATATTGATAATATATTTCTGCCTTTATACGGGTGTTTTCTGTTATGGAATTGTTGTAGCCCAGAATGAATTGGTGTGATTTCGTAAATCCAAGCTCTGTATTGGTTTCGATTAGTGATCCGTCAGCCATTTGTGTTCCGAGGAAATAGGTCGACAATGTTTGGGAGCGTGAATGCAGGCCATACCCAAAGCTGACTTTTTGTTTCCCATTCAACTGCCAGGTCAGGCCTAAGCGCGGTTCGATTGTAGCAGAACTGTTGAGGTCGAGATAGCTGAAATGAAGGCCCGGAACAATACTGAATTTATCGTTAAAGCGATAGGTTGCCTGGGTATACGGCTGGTATAGGGTGACACCTTCACCTAGTCCTTTGCTTTCATCGATCATGGCACGCATCGACTGCGACTCGTTGTTATAAATTTTGGTGAGAAGGTCAAAGCCCATACGGTCGATCTGAAATCCGCCTCTTACAGTTAAATGGCTGTTATACTTTGAGTTTACGAAACCGCTTAATGATGTTCGGAATTCAGCATAATTATGGTCAATATTGGGGTGAGGCATTCCACCCGAATCGAGAGTATCGATGGTGGTACCGCCATTCTGGTAGAAACCGGAAAGCATCAGTTTATAATAGGTATGCTCATTCATAAACCGGGTATATGTAATTCCTGTAGCTCCCATTTTGGAGCGGTTTCGCAAATCCTGTCCCTCATTTGAGTATAAGTCCTGCTGGTTGCCATTCTGGCTGTCGAGCATAGCTATCTCGCTGTTCCCGCCAAGTCCGAAAACGGTAATCCTGCCTTTTTTAAGAGGGAAATTGAGCTTGAATGTAAGGTCCTGGTATTTTGGGATACCGGTTGTCCCCAGGTTGATAACACCGTCCATGAGTTGAAGTGTTGAATAACGAAAATTAGCCAGATACGAAGCTTTATGGTTTTTACTGAACGGACCTTCGGCTCCGGCTTCAAACCCGTTGAAGCCTACCTGGAAGAGTTGCTCGTGTTTCTGGTTATTTCCATTGCGCATATTGAGGTCGAAAACCCCGCTAAGTGCATTGCCATATTGTGCGGGAAAGGCACCTGTAAAGAAGTCGCTGTTTTGGAGCACGTTGTTGTTAAGCATGCCAACGGGGCCACCGGTTGTGCCGTTTTCGGCAAAATGGTTTGGGTTTGGAATGTCAACATCTTCGAGCCTCCAAAGTAAACCGCTGGGAGAGTTGCCCCTGATAATAATATCGTTACGTTGATCGTTAGCCGATGAAACACCGGCAAAATTCATTGCCATGCGGGCAACATCGCCACGACTTCCGGCATATTTTTCGGTTTCTTCGACTGTGAAAGTACGGGCACTCACGGTTGCCATCTGGTTGCGTGTTTCATATTTGTGTGCCTTTGCGGTTATTACAACGCCAGTTCCTATAATCACGTTTTGTTCAAGTTCAACTTCAAGGATAATTTCTTTTACCGAATTCACAATAATTCCCTGGAAAGTTGCTGGTTTGTATCCCATATAAGTTACCTGCAGATCCTGTCGGCCAAGTTTTACATTGCTAAGCCTGAAATCACCTTCCTGGTCAGATATGGTGCCGGTAAGTGGCTGAACATTAAGCAGAACAACTGTGGCACCTGGAAGTGGTGTTTTCGAATCTTTATCGGTTACATGCCCGCGGATAGTTTGTCCCTGTTGCGCTTTTACGATTCCGGAAAAAAGGATGGCGATCGTTATAATCAATAGATGCTTCATAAAGAAATGTTTTTTGTTTGATGAAGCAAAATTGAAGAAACGTTTTAGAAACAGAAATATTTTTCCGACGAATTGCAGAAAATGAAGGATGAAATTACTAAAAATGGGACTGATCCACCTTCCGCCATCGGGGCACTTTCCGAATATTTAACTTCTCATTGCTTTCCATACCGGATTTATTTGTAATTTAGGTTTTATTATGTTGCAAAGCTGCATTAGCTGCCCAATATAATATTTTTGTATTCAACTCATTTAAAGCGTAGTATCTTGTACAGGATCGAGTCAAAAATAAACATCCATTCTCCCGAATATGAGGCGAATCTGGAAGCCTATGGGCTGATTATGCAGCAATACCACGACAGGCTGAATTCTGTTGTTAACGGTTCGCCGGCAGCCCTTGTGAGCCGGCATAAGGAAAGGGGCAAACTCCTTGCCCGCGAGCGTATCGATCGGCTGATCGATCCCAATACGCCGTTCCTGGAGCTATCAATAATGGCTGCATACGGAATGTTCGATAACGGATTTCCTTCGGCCGGGATAATCACCGGCATTGGTGTAATTCATGGCCGCGAGGCTATGATTGTTGCCAACGATGCCACTGTAAAAGGCGGAACATATATTGCCGAAACCATCAAAAAGCATGTCAGGGCACAGGAAATTGCCATGGAAAACCATCTTCCGTGTGTTTACCTTGTTGATTCGGGCGGCGTTTTCCTGCCTGAACAGGCCAATGTGTTTCCTGACAAGTACGATTTCGGGCGTTTCTTTTTCAACCAGGCTCGGATGTCGGCCGAAGGAATTCCCCAGATTTCCGTTGTGATGGGTTCCTGCACTGCCGGGGGTGCCTATGTCCCGGCTATGAGCGATGAGGTAATTATTGTCCGGAACCAGGGAACCATATTTATCGGCGGCCCTCCTTTGGTAAAGGCCGCAACCGGCGAAGAAGTTACTGCCGAAGAACTTGGCGGGGCCGAAGTGCATACTTCCATCTCAGGTGTTGCCGATCATATAGCCGAGAACGACAGCCACGCGCTGCAGATCTGCCGCGATATCTTTTCAACGCTTCGCAAACCTTCGAAGCAACTCCTTGAATTTGCAGCTATTGAGGAACCCTACTACGATCCTTCCGAACTGTATGGAATTGCCCCCATCGACCTGCGAAAACCGGTTGATGCGCACGAAATAATTGCCCGAATGGTGGATGGAAGCCGTTTTCACGAATTCAAGGCAAAATATGCTCCTACCATTGTAACCGGTTTTGCCCATATTATGGGAATGCCGGTGGGAATACTTGCCAATAACGGGGTCTTGTTTTCAGAAACTGCACTTAAAGGAGCACATTTTATCGAACTCTGTACTTCGCGGAATGTGCCAATCTTATTTCTGCAGAATATTACAGGATTTATTGTAGGCAAGGAATACGAACGCCGCGGCATTGCCCGCGACGGGGCAAAACTCGTTCATGCTGTTGCAAATGCCAGGGTTCCGAAATTTACCGTGGTTTTCGGCGGTTCGTTTGGTGCAGGCAACTATGCCATGGCCGGCCGTGCGTACGAGCCACGCCTCCTCATTATGTGGCCCAATTCGAAAATCAGCGTTATGGGAGGCGAACAGGCTGCTGGTGTACTTATCACCGTGAAGGAGGAACAACTTAAAGCAAAAGGACTCACACTTGCTGATGCTGAGCGTGATGAAATGCGCAATTCGATCTTGAAAAAATACGAGGAAGAAGGCTCTGCATATTACAGTACAGCTCGCCTCTGGGACGATGGTATTATAGACCCCGTCGATACCCGCAAGGTTTTAGCAATGGGGATAGCGGCTTCGCTAAACAAGCAATGGGAAGAAACGAAGTATGGGATTTTCAGGATGTAATCCGGACAATGCGAAGAAGAGACAATGCGAAGGGCGACATAGTGAAAAATGCTGAATTCTTGATTAGGTGTTGAATGCGAAGCAGATGATCAGAATTTTGAATTAAACTTTGCATTTTGAATTACCTGGTTTCCATAATTTAAACACCACTAAAATGACTGATTATAAAACAATTAAACTCGAAACCGGTAGTGGTATTGCCACCATCCTGCTTAACCGCCCCGATATCCGGAACGCATTCAATGAAGTTATGATTGCTGAATTGACTGATGCTTTCCAAAAAGCCGGGAAAATGGAAGATGTGCGGGTAATAATTCTCAAAGGGGAAGGGAAATCCTTTTGCGCCGGTGCTGACCTGAACTGGATGCGCGATGTTTCCAAATATGGCTACGAACAGAATTATGCTGAGAGCTACCACTTGTCAAAATGTTTTTATGCCATTTATACTTCACCGAAACCTACTATTGCTGTAATTCACGGAGCTGCTATCGGCGGTGCCAACGGTCTGCTTGCTGCATGCGACATTGCAGTTTGCGATAGCGAAACCGTATTCTCGCTAAGCGAAGTAAAAATCGGTATAGTTCCTGCATGTATTTCGCCATATGTTATAAAACGTGTTGGCGAATACGGTGCCCGCGAGCTGATGCTTACCGGTAGGCGGATCAATGGTCAGGAAGCCGAAAAATATAAACTTGTGAATAAATCGCTTCCCGCCGGCCAGGTCGACGATTATGTTGAACAAATGGTTCAGATGCTCTTAACCAGCGGGCCAGCAGCCATTACACATTGTAAAAACCTGATCAACACGGTAGTAAATCACATCGATCTCGATGAAGCACTAACCTATACTGCAAAAATGATAGCCGAAATCCGTGCTTCCAACGAAGGTCAGGAAGGAATGGCGGCGTTCCTCGAGAAAAGGCCTCCGAAGTGGATTGGTTAAAGGTTTGAAGCCGGAAGTCCGAAGCCGGAAAAAAGGGCACAAAAAAAATGATTCTTAGAATTCTCAATTCTTTGTAAATAAATGATAAAGAAACTATTAATAGCAAACCGTGGTGAAATAGCTGTACGTATTATCAGGACAGCAAGAAAAATGGGTATCAGAACAGTAGCTATTTATTCCGAAATCGATAAAAGCAGCCTTCATCACAGTTTTGCTGATGAAGCGTATTGTATAGGTAAATCAGAGCTTTCCGAAACCTATTTGAATATCCCGGCAATTATTCATATCGCCAAAAGCAGCCATTGCGATGCTTTGCACCCGGGTTATGGTTTCCTTTCGGAAAATCCAACACTTGTTAAAGCCTGTAACAAAGCCGGGATCATTTTTGTCGGCCCAGAAGCACAGGTTATGGAAGTAATGGGGAATAAGGTGGAAGCCCGCAATTTTGTATCCTCTATCGGGGTCCCGGTAACAAAAGGAATTTCAGGTACTACTGCCGCAATTCTTGGCCAGGTTGATGAAATTGGTTTCCCCGTCCTGGTAAAAGCCGCAGGTGGAGGCGGAGGTAAAGGGATGCGGATCGTAAATGATAAAGCAAGCCTGTCCGAAGCTTTGGAAGCTGCATCGCGCGAAGCGTTGAATTATTTTGCCGACGGAACGGTTTATGTTGAAAAGTACCTGGCCGAACCCCGTCATATTGAATTCCAGATATTGGGAGATAATTTCGGGACTGTCGTACACCTTTTCGAGCGTGAATGCACCATCCAGCGGAGGTACCAGAAAATTATCGAGGAAGCTCCTTCGCCCACACTCACGCCCGAACTACGATCACGGATGGGCGAAGCAGCGGTGGCAATCGGAAAAGCCATCAGTTACTCAGGTGCCGGAACAATTGAGTTTCTTGTGGATAAGGACCTCGGTTTCTATTTCCTCGAAATGAATACCCGTATACAGGTTGAACATCCTGTTACAGAGCTTACTACAGGAATCGATATTGTTGAGGAACAGCTTTTTGTGGCTTCAGGTGAGCAACTCCGGTTGAATCAAAATGAGCTTCAGCAGTCGGGACATGCCATCGAATGCCGTATTTATGCCGAAGATCCTGCCAATAATTTTCTGCCGTCACCGGGGCAACTTTCACTTTACAGGAAACCCGAAGGTGATTTCATCCGTGTAGATGATGCCATGAACACGCCTTACCAGGTTAGTAGTTTTTTCGATCCCATGATTGCCAAGCTCATCACCCATGGAAAGACCCGTGAAGAGGCCAGGTTTCATATGATTGATGCATTGCAGAATTATGGTATACACGGGATCAAAAATAACATCAGCTACCTGTTTGCCATTTTGCAAAACAATGATTTTATAAATAATACCATTTCAACAAAATTTTGCGCCGAGCATACCGATTTCTTGCTGGCTGGAATTGAAAAAGACAGGAAATCGGTGCCGGAAGTTCTTATGCTTGCAAGTGCACTGGCTTCAAACGCCGGTCAAACTCCGATTTCGACAGATGGACAAACAATTTGGAATAAGATCGGTTACTGGCGCCTGCTTATGCAGCCGGAACTTGAACTGGAAGGCAAATGCTGTTATTCCCGCATCCTTGACAGGAAAGAAAGTGAAGTTACAGCAGAAATAGATGGGAAAAAACTGCAGATTCGGTTTGAAGAAAAGGAATCGGGACAGCAATTGGAACTTCAGCTAAATGGGGAACCCTTTACTGCTTTTGTCTCGCACCCTGAACCCGGAGAAATCGCCGTTAGTTACAATACCCATACTTTTAAAGTTACCCGGAAAGATATACTTCCTGCCGCCACAGAGTTTAATACAGTAACTGCCGGTGTGGGCGAAGGCGGTAGCAATATTACATCTCCCATGCCGGGGAAAGTGATAAAAGTTCTGATTAAACAAGGTGATATTGTTGCAAAAGGAGACTTATTACTGGTTGTGGAAGCTATGAAAATGGAAAACAATATACTTAGCCCGGCCGATGCAGTTGTGGACCAGGTAAATGTGGCAACCGGCGCCCTGGTCGACAGCAATATGGCGCTTGTACATTTATCTGCTTTACTCTGAAAACCTGATATAACATGGATTGTTATATATCCGTAGAATTGTGTTTCTGGGATGTTTTTAATGCGATTAAATAGCCATAAACAGAACAATACAATAATTGGATTTTTAACGAAAAAGTAAGTTAATGAAAGAAAATGCCCGGATTGAAGCCTTCAGCGACGGTGTATTTGCCATTGCAATTACGCTGCTGATCCTTGAAATTAAAGTGCCGCCCTATGCTTCCATACAATCAGTCGGTGATTTATGGAAAGGCCTTTACCAGCTGTGGCCGTCCTATTTTGCTTTTGTTTTAAGCTTTGGTATCATACTGGTTTCGTGGGTAAATCACCATTATTTGTTTAACACACTCGGTAAATCGTCGCGTACGTTTCTGTATGCCAATGGATTTTTGCTGCTTACCATAACCTTTATGCCATTCCCGACCGCTTTACTGGCTCAGTATATAGGCACCGAATATGCAAAACCCGCAATTGCTTTTTACTGTTTCGGCGGTGTTGTTAACTCTATAGGGTGGATGCTTTTGTTGCATTCCGTTATTAAACCTAAACTGCTTCTGCTCCAGGGTGTTAAAATTGAGTCGATTTATGAAACCCGGCGCACTGTCAGGCTTGGATTTGTTGTTTATGTGGTCTCAACAATACTTGCATTCTGGTTTCCCATAATAGCATTATCAATGAATTTATTACTGTGGATCGTCTGGATAACCTTATCGATTAATGCCAAATCCGATTAATTACCTGAAAACTGACACTTATCTGAGAATTACCAGGAATCATTAAAAACCAAAATAACATGAATTTTCACCTTACCGAAGAACAGGAAAGTATCCGCAAAGCAGTCCGCGATTTTGCCGAGCGCGAAATCAAACCTATAGCCCGCGAACTGGATGATGAAGGACGGTTTTCGCCCGAAATCACACTTAGTATGGGTCAATTAGGGTTGTTCGGGCTCAGCACACCGGTTGAATATGGCGGACATGGTATGGACACCTTATCGTATATAATTGCTGTTGAAGAGCTTGCACGTGTCGACGGGTCGCAGGCAGCAACCATAGCGGCGCATAACTCACTGGGTATTGGGCCGTTGTTTTACTACGGTACCGAAAAACAAAAGCAGAAATACCTTCCCCCGCTTTGTACAGGAGAAGCCATGTGGGCTTTTGGCCTTACCGAACCCGATGCCGGAAGCGATTCGCGCGGAACGCGCACCCGGGCTTACGTCGAAAACGGCGAATGGGTGATTACTGGGTCCAAAATATTTATTACCAACGGAGCTTCCGATATTTCTGCAGGAGTAACTGTTCAGGCCGTAACCGGTGATACGAATGGTAAAAAGGAATTTACCACCATTATTGTCGAAAAGGATACGCCTGGTTTCACACGCCGTGCCATGCATGGCAAAATGATGTGGCGGGCAAGCGATACCGCCGAGCTTTTCTTCGACGAATGCCGTGTTCCTTATGAAAATGTCCTTGGTAAAGTTGGCGATGGCTCAAAAATTATGCTCAGCACACTCGATAACGGACGTTTGTCAATAGCCGCCATGGGGCTTGGTTGTGCCCAGGGAGCTTTCGAAATGGCACTCAGCTATGCGCAGGAACGAAAGCAGTTCGGCCAGCCGATTTCCAAATTCCAGGCCATAGGGTTCAAACTTGCCGATATGGCCACCAAGATTGAACTTGCACGCACTCTCCTGTATAAAGCCTGCTGGCTTAAGGATAATCATTTGCCGTTTGCCAAGGAAGCAGCCATGTCGAAACTGTATTGTTCCGAAATTGCCAAGGAAGTTACCGACGAAGCCGTCCAGATTCATGGCGGCTATGGCCTGATGAAAGATTACCCTATCGAACGCTTCTACCGCGACCAGCGCCTGCTGCAAATAGGCGAAGGAACTTCGGAGATACAGAGGATGGTGATTTCGAGGTATATAGGATGTTGAGTTATGTTAATAAAATTCTTAGTGTAACTAAGTGCTCTTAGTGCCTTAGTGGTGAAAATAAACCACTGAGACTTGGAGTTCACGGAGCTACACTAAAAAGAAGGTTATGCTGTTTGAGTATGAGAAAAGTGTATTTGTTGTTTACTTAAGATCGTAAAATGAGCAATGACCGACTGATTTATATTACAGAAACTGCCCGGGATGCTATTCAGGGCTTAACCAGGACTATTCCCACCAGTATAAAGTCGGACTATATTAATCTTCTGCTCAAATGTGGATTTAGAACAGTAGATGCCGGAAGCTTTGTTTCTCCGAAAATGGTTCCACAAATGGCAGACACAGAAAAGGTTATTTCTTTGCTTAATACTGCAGATTCAATTTCAAAGCTTATGGTTCTGGCAGGAAATGTACAAGGTGGCCATATGGCTGCAGCAGTCTCCAAAGTTAAAATTATTGGTTATCCCTATTCCGTTTCCCCTACTTTCCTGAAACGGAACCTCAACATTACTCCGGAAGCTGCATGGCAAACCATGTTGGATTTAAAGAGAATTTGTGAAGACTCGCAGAAGGAACTAAGAGTATATGTTACAATGGCATTTGGCAATCCCTATGGTGATGCCTGGGATGACGAAGTTGTTATGCATGAGATTAAAAGGCTGTACGCTGAAGGCTTCCGTGACCTTGTATTTTCGGATATTACAGGTGAAGGCGATCCCGGTACTATCGAAAGGCTTACTGCTGAATGGATTACAACATTTCCGGAAGCCAGCCTGGGTATTCACCTTCATACAAAGCCTCACCACTGGCAGGATAAAGTAGAAGCAGCCTGGCGCGGAGGTATGCGGAATTTTGAAAGTGCCGTTGGTGGTTTTGGCGGATGCCCGATGACCGGGTTTGAATTGCTGGCTAACCTCGATACATTAAGTCTTGTTGAATGGTGCACAAAAAACCGGATTGACTGCAATGTGAACGAAGATTCTCTTTCTGAAGCCAAACGAATGGCTTTGGACGTGTTTATATAAAAAAATACTCATGTATTTTTCAAAGACTTTGATTTTACTTCTTCTTGCAATGATTGCATTCAGATTTTTGCAGGCACAGTCACCGGTAATTTCACCGTTCGATACAACTTCGTACGGCAGAAATGAAGCCGTGGGGAAATATATGGATATAAACGGGATTAAATTGTATTATGAAATTTATGGGAAAGGGGAACCATTACTTATGATCCACGGGAACGGAGGATCCATCAGTAGTTTCATGTACCAGATCCCGTATTTTTCCTCTCATTACCAGGTTATCGCAGTCGACAGCAGGGCGCAGGGAAAATCAATCGACCCTGGCGATTCTTTGAGTTTCGAAATGATGGCTGATGATTTCAGTGCATTGCTCGACAGGCTGCATATCGACTCGTGTAATGTTCTGGGATGGAGCGATGGTGGTATTAACGGGTTATTGCTGGCCATTCGCCACCCCGAAAAAGTGAAAAAACTGGCTATAACCGGGGCAAACTTACGGCCCGACAGCACTGCAATAAGTGCTGCTGATTATATGTGGGGATTAAATTTTTACGATACATTAGGCAAAATGCCGCAAACACCTGACATTATCAAAACCAGGAAACTTGTAAAACTGGATACATTTGAGCCACATATTACCGTTGAGCAGTTGCAACAGATCAAAAGCCCTACTCTTGTTATCGGGGGCGATCACGACATCATCCTTCTCCGGCATACACTCCTGATTGCTGAATCTATCCCCGGGGCTTTTTTATGGATTTTGCCAAATTCAAGCCATTTTACTCTTATCGATTACAAGGAACATTTTAATGATGTGGTTGGTGATTTTTTTGGAAACGCGCTCAGGAGATAGCTATATGAATAGAAAATAAAAGAAATGCCGTGCAGAAACAGAAATTTATTAAGAATTGAAACGGAATCAAATTATTGTATACTTTCATAATCAAATACAGAAATATGAACAAGGTTGTAAAAAATGCTGCCGAAGCTATTGCCGGGGTAAAAGATGGAATGACTTTGATGGTCGGGGGCTTTGGCCTTTGCGGAATTCCCGAGAATGCAATTAAAGCGCTGGCCGAAAGTGGTGTGAAAGGATTAACATGCATTTCGAACAATGCCGGTATCGACGATTTTGGCCTTGGAGTATTATTGAAAACCAGGCAGGTACACAAAATGATTTCGTCGTATGTGGGCGAAAACTCCGAATTCGAGAGGCAATTGCTGAATGGTGAACTCGAAGTGGAACTCATCCCGCAAGGCACCTTGGCTGAACGATGCCGTGCCGGGGGTGCAGGGATCCCGGCCTTGTTTTTACCTGCAGGTGCAGGAACCGAAGTAGCCGAAGGCAAGGAAATACGCGAATTCAACGGCAAACCTCACCTCCTCGAAACGGCGCTTACGGCTGATTTCGCTTTTGTGAAAGCCTGGAAAGGCGACACTATGGGAAACCTGGTATATAAACAAACTGCAAATAACTTTAACCATCCTATGGCTATGGCCGGTAAAATTACCGTGGCTGAAGTTGAAGAACTTGTTCCTGCCGGCACGCTCGATCCAAATTTTATTCATACCCCGGGTATATTTGTTCAGAGAATTTTCCAGGGCTCGGATTACGAGAAAAGGATTGAGAGGGTGACTGTACGGGAGTAATTGGGGATTTGCGATTGCGGAATTCGGATTATTTTCCGATTCCTGCATGCAATCAAGAATCTTGTCCTTTAAATACTGCTAAATAAAAATACCAATAATTCCGACATCTGATATCCGAAATCCGACATAAAAATGGCTTTAACAAAAGAACAAATCGCCCACCGCATAGCCCGCGAACTTCAAGATGGCTATTATGTTAACCTTGGCATAGGTATACCAACCCTGGTGGCTAATTATATTCCCGAAGGAATGCAGGTTGTGCTGCAATCCGAAAACGGAATCCTCGGAATGGGACCTTTCCCATATCCTCAAGAAGTGGATGCAGATCTTATAAACGCGGGCAAGCAAACTGTTACCGTAGTGGATGGTTCATCATTTTTCGATTCTTCGATGAGTTTCGCCATGATCCGTGGTGGTCACGTTGACCTAACGGTTCTCGGAGCTTTCGAGGTAACCGACCAGGGCGATATAGCCAGCTGGAAAATTCCCGGTAAAATGGTTAAAGGCATGGGCGGGGCCATGGACCTGGTGGCTTCAGCTCAGAATATTATTGTTGCTATGCAGCATTGCAGCAAAGATGGTGAATCGAAGCTGCTGAAAAAGTGCACTTTGCCGCTTACCGGTATAAAATGCGTTAAACGTATTGTATCCGACCTGGCAGTGATTGATGTAACCGAAAACGGATTTAAACTGGTGGAAAGAGCTCCGGGGGTGAGTGTGGAGGATATTGTAAAAGCAACAGCAGCTCCTCTTTTGGTTGAAGACGAAGTACCGGAAATGAAATTTTAAATTAAAACAATATGCCTTAAACTGGTTCCAAAAGAATTATTCATTCAATAAAGGCATTTTCAAATCGCCGGGGAATCAATCTCAGGTACGGGTTAACTTATTCGGCAAAAATGGCGCAGCCTCAAATGTAAATTTGAGGTTTTTGCTTTTTGGGTGAATATTCCGGCCAAATAGAGCCAGTAAATCCGGACGAAAGTGAGCCACTAATCCGGTTGAAAGTGAGCCAGTAGGCAAGGAACAATGGTGTGGTAAAAATAGCTTTTTTCTTTTTATGTTTTCTTTCTTAATGATTCTCCTTTTAATTCAATTCTATGAGCTGAACCTGACAATCTGTCCATTATTGCATCAGCTAAAGTGGGTTCATCCAGATACTGATACCATGATTTTACAGGAAGTTGGGATGTGATAATGGTTGCACGTTTTCCATAACGGTCTTCCAGCAGTTGTAACAGGGTGAGTTTAGTATTGTGATCCAATGGAGCCAGCCCAAAGTCATCCAGTATTATGAGCGGGATTTTTTCTAATTGATTGAGCAGTTTGATATAAGATCCATCGAGTCTGGCCTGGATCAGCCTTTCAATAAATCTGTTCATTCCCAGGTAATACACTTTGTAACCTAAGGAACAGGCCTGCCGACCTAAAGCACAAGCCAGATAACTTTTGCCACAACCTGTGGCACCGGTAATCAGTATATTTTCACTTCGTTGAATGAAGCTGCAATCCGAAAGAGAGAGTAATTCTTCACGTGAGAGGTTGCGGTTAGTTGAGCACTGTATCTGCTCTATAACGGCATCATAGCGGAGTTTACTCAGTTTAAGATACATCTGAGTTCTTAGGCCAGTGCGGTTTTGACCTTCGGCTTCCACCAATCGGGCAATCAGTTCGTGGGAAGTTGGTTGTTCGTGCGTAGGAAGTGCGAGGGCTCCCCGGTATGCTTGCGCCATACCATTTAACCTGAGTTGTTCAAGTTGTTCTAAGGTTGCATTTGTGTTAATCATAATGATTTGGTTTTAAAGAGTGGATAGTGTTGTGAAGTATGCTAACCTTCTTTTCCGCCCCCTTCCTGTGGGCATGTGGGCAGATATAGGAAGGGGAGCGGAGAAGAAGAGTAATCCGGGAGTTAACCGTAAGTTCCGGCTCCCCGCAGGTTATCGTGTTGCGGCAGACTGTAATCAATGGATATTTGCAGCGGTTGTTTGTCCAGGCATTTTTCAAGGATACTGTTTAGAGTACCATAGGTTACTTTCCCATTGTAGGACAAAGCCCTGGCACATGCTGCTTCAAGCCTGAGCTTTCCATATTTGTCGGCTAAGCGTATTATTCCTATGCATGAACGATAAGTTTGTTCTTTAAAGATCTTCTGTTTTAAGACTTCACGGATGGCCGCCACTGTGTTTTCACCGATTGTGGTAGATTTCTTCAAAAAATATTCTTCATCCCAGCCTCGCTGTTCTGTATAATGCTTATGGTTGGCAGGCATATGCTCATCAAGGGTTGAATAAGTATTACTACGGGTATCCCGCCAATGCGAAGCGATACGTTGTTGGTTAAGGTAAATCTCTACGTTTTCAGTATCATAAACCAGGCTTACCTGCTTACCGATATATTGATGGGGAACACTGTAAAAATGTTTGTCTTCGCCCAGCATCACATGATAGTTCTTTGCTACTTTGGCTGATCGGGTTGACTTGGGAACGAAAGCTTCCTGTGGCAATGGTCGCAGCAATGGGTGCTCCAGGCTTATAAATTTATCATATCGACTGTAATCCCGACTCTGATATTTACTGTGATTGAGTTTATCTGTTTTTTCTAAAAGGGCTTTGTTTAATTCAATCAAAGAGTGAAAGTGCTCGTTACGAAGCGGAGCATATACCCGATAATAAGCTGTGTTAACACTACTTTCAACCCCGGCTTTATCGCGTGGTTTGGCTACCCGGGTAGCTGTGAGCGTAGTGTTGTAATGTCCGGACCATTGCTGGGCATATTCATCAAACGATGGCTCATAACGGTTTGCTTTTTTTACAAACTGTTTCATGTTGTCGGTACGTACCATATACGGAACTCCGCCAAAATACTCCAATGCCCTGCCTAGTGCGGCTATCAGCCAGGGCCGTTGCTGTGATGGCAATGCTTCAATGTAGGTGTATCCTGAACAGGGCAACCGGCATACCAATACAACAGATTTTATAATTTCACCTGATTGTTGATTAACATAGTTAATCGTATCGCCGGCAAAGTCAAACTCCATTAACTCGGCTGGTGGATGGTCAAAGTGCATAACAGCGTTCCTGCTATCCTGATACCGTTTCAGTAAATCACAAAACTGAGAACGGCTATACCCGCCAGGAACTTCTTCTCGGTATTCTTCCCACAATATCTGTTTTGTTGTTTTCTTGTTCTTTAACTGCTCCGTGAAGTATTTCACCCGCTGTTCAAAGTCAACATATTTGCTGTCTTTATCCGGCTCTGCTTTTACTGAAAGTACAGCTTCTGCAAGATCCTCATCATTTAACCGTAATAACTCCTTGTAGCTTCTTCCACAATGGTTTATACGAGTTACATACGCGCCCACCGTGTTCCGTGTCACATGCAATATCTCAGAAATCTGACGATTTGAAGAGCCTTGCTCTTTGAGTTGTAGTAGTCTTTTTATCAATAACATGGGTACAGGTTTATTCGCCATTGTCTAAAGGGGTTTAACCTTCAAACTTAAACCATGTTCCTGTACCTCTGGGTGGCTCACTTTGCGCCGGATTGTCAGGTGTTTTTTTGAAAAACAATCCAAAAATGATTCCTGAGTCTTTTAACGTGTCAAATTAAAGTGTCACGTTTTGCTCCGGATTTGGTGGCTCACTTTGCTCCGGATCGGTGTCACCCTTTCGTCCGGATTTGTGTCACTATATACTCCGGATTATTCATTTGGGAAAGAAAATTATGCGTTTTTGCAGGTTTTACGCATTTAAAAAGCTAAATATAATAAATTCAGATTTTGAAAAATATTTTATTCAAATATTGCAAGACATTGATATACAGGAAGTAATAAAAAAGAAAGCATATAACAAAACTTCACAATTCCCAAAACTAAATTATTTTTTTCAAATATTTATGAAATAAGTATTTTGATACATTTGCGTCTTTACTTAGACAGAATATCAGTGCAGCACTGATAGATTATACGTGAATTAATTAGTGATTATTTGGTTAACGAAATTAAAACTGCTTTCCTAATTATACAACCAAACTAATAGACCTATGAAAAACCGCAAACTCTTTCACCGTTTCTTTTCTGTCATCCTTCTCTTACTTTTCAGCTCGCCGGCTTTATTTGCGCAAAACCCGGAAGGCAGTCAAATCTCTAACATTCTCCAGATACAACAATATGAGCGCGCCATACATATTATGGCAATGCTGTTGATCGGATTTGGATTTTTAATGGTATTTGTAAAAAAATACGGACGCTCGGCATTAACTGCCACTTTTCTTCTGGTCAGTGTGGCCCTTCCGCTTTATATTTCACTAAAGGGATTGGCAATTTTCGAATCACGGAGCGAAATTGAGCAATTGATTCTTGCCGAGTTCGGGGCAGCAAGTTTGCTTATTGCAGCCGGGGCAGTTTTAGGAAGAATAAAGATTTATCAGTATTTAATCCTGGGCCTGATTTTTATTCCTTTCTACATATTAAATGAATTAATCGTAGTTAATGACTATTTCCATTTTGTAGGAAAAGTATACGATACCGGGGGTTCAATCGTAATTCATTCATTTGGCGCTCTTTTTGGTATAGCCGCGGCCATTTCACTTACATCGAGAAATGACCTGGAAATTCCAATTGAATCAGATGCCACAACAGATAAATATTCGGTATTGGGCAGTATGGTATTGTGGGTTTTCTGGCCAAGTTTCTGCGCAGCCCTTGTTCCTATCGAAGCCATACCTCATACAGTAGTGAATGTTTTCCTGGCACTTTGCGGTTCAACATTAGCCACCTACTTTGTTTCTGTTAAACTGAGAGGAAAAGTGCTGATTGCTGATATTGCCAACGCTGCACTTGCAGGTGGAGTTGCCATTGGTGCTACCTGCGACTTTGCAACACATCCGCAGTCTATTATCATAGGCCTGATTGCCGGGGTTATATCGACAGTAGGATTTGCCATTCTTCAAAGCAAGCAACAAAATTTCCACAAGATTGTGGATACATGCGGAGTATCGAATCTTCACGGATTGCCTGGTATATTTGGCGGCCTATGCGCAATTGTAGTTAACCAGGGTATTGATGTTGGTTCACAGCTGACAGGAATTGCCGTAACTGCTGCAATAGCTGTTATTTCCGGTCTCTTAAGCGGAAAATTAATCTCATATTTTGGTAAGACCAGGGAGTTGTATAACGACGTAGCCGAATTTAAAGATGCCGCATAAAGAATGGGAAAGAGCCTTGTCGGACGCTATGTAATGCCCGTTCTCTAACTGAAAATAAAAAATAGTACCTTTTACAGGTATGCATACCGTTGAACCAATATTCATCGGCTTAACCGCTGACGTCCTTTCATGTAAGATTCTATTAAAGTGACCAGAGAATGCGCAATGGCCGTATAATTGACTTTAAACCGGCAATTACACGGCCATTCTTTTTAACCTTTACCCCAAAGCCGGACGATGTCCATATTTCATTGCAGATCACGGGTAACGAAGTGTTTTTCCTTTAATGCAGTGCCTCGAAATCGAATATGCATCAGTTCCGGACGGGGCGCTCATTACTTTAAACGGTGCATGAAACAAAACTCCCGGAAAATTTGTTTATGAATAGCTGACATATATATAGTTTGCATTATATTAGCACTATAAATAGAGTCTTTTTAGGTGTTCGTAACCCGGTCACCCACCAACCACAATGCTGTTCACCCCAAACCCGACAGAAAATGAATTACCCCAGGAAAGTTACAATAGGCGATATCACCGTCCGCGACGGTTTCCAGCATGAAGAAAAATTTATTCCGACGGCTGCAAAGCTTTGGCTGACCGAACAACTTGTACTTGCCGGCTTCAGGCATGTGGAGGTAACCAATATGGGAAATCCATCGGGAATGCCCCAGTTTAAAGATGCCGACGAGTTAATGAAAAAGATCAGGGCCAGCAAAACGATAGCCAAACAACTTCCTGAAGTAAGTTTTACTGCGGTTACTATACGCGAAAAGGCGATCGAAAGGGCTATTCAGGCGCGGCAGGAAGGCTGGGGTCCCGACAGGATTCTGCTGATGGTTTCGACAAGCGAATCGCATCATATTAAAAACTCTGGGTTATCACTTGCCGACTATTGGAAAATGGCTGAAGAATGGATCCCGAAGGCAAAAGCCGCCGGGCTGAAAGTGAACGGAACCGTTAGTACCATATGGGGATGCCCGATCGAAGGTCCAACAAAAATGGAAAAGGCTGTTGATTTTGCCCGGCGATGGTTCGATATTGGCGCAAGTGATGTGGAACATGCCGATCACGACGGATCGGCTTCGCCCGACAGGGTTTATCGCTATTATTCCATGTTAATGGATAAAATCGGCCGCCCCGAAAAACAGATTGTTCATTTCCATTCCACCCGCGGATGGGGCCTTGCCAATGTACTGGCCGCTATGCAGGCAGGAATGACCAATTACGAATCAACAATGGGAGGAATAGGAGGGCAGCCGGCTAATTTCGTGGATGGAGTTCCCGTTGCCGGGACAGGCGCATATTATTATGCCGATCCAATGCTCACCGGGCTGATCCAAACTGAGGATTTGGTGGTTATGATGGACGAAATGGGAATCGAAACCAATCTCGATATTGACAAAGTTTTACAGATAGGAGCCATGGTGGAACGCATTGTGGGACGGAAACTTCGTTCTGAATGTGTGCGAACCGGAAGAATTCCGAAAACCCTTACAGGCAGGGGCTAAAAAAGGGTATAGGGTTTAGGTTTTTGGGGTTAGGGAACGTCCTGGTGAAAATTGTTCTGTATAACGGGAAATTGTGCCCAAACTGGGACAATTGCTGTTAGTATTTCATTCTTGTTTAATACATCTAACATCCCACATCTGACATCCGACATCCGACATCCAACCTGGTCTCCAATTCCCCAAGTCCTACCTCCAGGCTCCCAGAATAAGTCCAGACACGGTAAATCCAATCGTGAGGTATCCGGCATTAATAAGGATATATTTCAGCGATCGCTGTTCGTACAATGCATTGAGCGCCACCGACATGGATACCCAGCCAAAACCTGTCAGAAAACCATAAAGAGCACCGGTCGAAGTGGTTATTGTTGGATCATTCAGAAAAAAGGCAAGGTTTGTAACCATGATAAATGACAACAGGAAAGTGACCGTCATAATCTTGCCCATGTTCGATTTCTTAGCGTCATCCTTTGTCATTCCAATTTCTTTCATCCATGCATTGGCGAAGAGCACAGGTGAATACCAGAGTCCGCCGATTGCATAAAAAACTACAGTTGCGGTAGCAACAGCAAGCCAGTTGATAGTAGATGCATCCATGTTTTAAGGTTAGAGGTTAACTAATATTTTAATTATTTGAATTAACACGCTATGATTAGAAAAAGTTCAAAAATCTATTAAATTTATTAATTCCTTGTGCTGTAAATTGGAAAGACATCATAATTGGAGGCGGATACTTGTTATGCGATTTGCCCGAAATTTCTTATGTTGATTGATGAAACTAATATTTACTTTGTTAGAATCCGTGATAAGGAATAAAAAAGGAGGACTTTACCTGCCCTCCCATTTTCTGTTAACTATTTTCTTTTAACCCATCTCAATCCAACAAACTACAACGGAATATTCCCATGTTTTCTCGGCGGATTGGTTTTCCGTTTATTCTGTGTCATTTCCAGTGCCTGAATGAGTTTAAACCGGGTTTGATGAGGGTAAATGATTTCATCAATATAACCCTGTTCGGCTGCTTTATAAGGATTGGCAAAAGTTTCGCGGTATTCATCAACTGCAGTTGTGCGGGCTTCATCGCTGAGTTTATCGCGGAAAATAATGCTTACAGCACCATCAGCGCCCATTACCGCTATCTCGGCCGATGGATATGCAAAGTTGATATCAGCTCCGATGTGTTTGCTGCTCATAACATCGTAGGCTCCACCATAGGCTTTGCGTGTGATAAGAGTGATTTTAGGTACAGTAGCCTCGGCAAAAGCATATAACAGCTTGGCGCCATGTTTGATAATTCCGCCGAATTCCTGGTTTGTGCCGGGTAAAAATCCCGGAACATCGACCAAGGTGATCAAAGGGATATTGAAAGCATCGCAAAAGCGAACAAAACGGGCCGCTTTGATTGATGAATTAATATCGAGAACTCCAGCCAGTGCCTGTGGCTGGTTGGCCACTATCCCCACGCTGCGGCCGCCGAGCCTTGCAAATCCTACAATGATATTCTGGGCATACAAAGGCTGAACTTCAAAAAAGTTGTGGTTATCCACTACTTCTTTGATGAGTTCTTTCATGTCGTATGGCTTATTTGGGTCTTCGGGAATAAGGGAATCGAGTTTTACATCGCTGCGGTTGATATCATCGGTGTTGGCTTTGAAAGGCGCATCCTCCATATTGTTCGACGGGAGATAGCTCATCAGCTCTCGGACCATCATCATGGCATGTTCATCGTCGTTGGCGGTTAAATGTGCAACGCCGCTTTTGCTGTTATGTGTAAGCGATCCGCCCAGTTCTTCCTTGGTAACTTCTTCGTGGGTAACGGTTTTAATAACATCAGGACCGGTTACAAACATATAACTTGAATCCTCAACCATGATAATAAAATCGGTAATGGCAGGCGAGTAAACAGCGCCACCGGCGCAAGGACCTAATATTGCAGAGATTTGAGGTATCACGCCTGAACTCATAACGTTTCGGTAAAAAATATCGGCATAACCGGCAAGGCTTTCAACACCTTCCTGTATACGGGCCCCTCCCGAATCGTTGAGCCCGATAACCGGAGCACCCATTTTCATGGCGAGATCCATAATTTTCATGATTTTGTCAGCATTGGAGCGGCTCATGGTGCCCCCGAAGACTGTAAAATCCTGGGCAAAAACATACATCAGCCTGCCATCAATTTTACCGTAACCAGTAACAACGCCATCGCCCGGTATCAGGTTCTTCTCCATCCCGAAATCGCGTGAGCGGTGGACAACAAATTTATCGAGTTCAACAAAGGTTCCGGGATCAAGCAGGTCGTTGAGACGTTCGCGGGCTGTTTTACGGTTTGCTGCATGCTGGCGGTCAATACGGTCCTGCCCGCCACCAAGTTCGGCAACACGGTTTTTTGCTTCCAGTTTTTTAAATTTCTCTATCGACATTTCTGTAATATATTTTGGTGATGTATTTTTATTAAGATTGATGAGATTGAATGGATTGATGAGATTGAGAAGATTGAAGGGTTTCTGTGTTTCAGGTTTCAGTGTTTCTGGTCTTGTGTTAAACCTGGCTTGTAGCTGTTAACATCCGAATTTTGAATTCCGAAATCCAAAATTACGCCTCAATATCTTCAATAACTACCAATACCTGGTTTCCATCCACGGTATCGCCTTCAGCAACGGGGATTTCGCTTACCACACCGGCTTTGGAAGCTTTGAATTCACTTTCCATTTTCATAGCCGAGACAATAATAACAGTTTGGCCAACTTCGACAGTATCGCCAACTCCAACAAGTATTTTAACAATTTTACCAGGCATAGGTGAGCGGATAATATTGCTTACATGTCCTCCGGCAGCATTATCACGGCTGCGGATATACCTTGTTTCGGCATCCACAACTTCGATTTCACTTGAGAAATAAAAGGTGTTGACTGTAAAATGTTTGGGTTCGCGTGCTGGTACAACTTCAATGTTGTATGATTTTCCTTTATGGAGAACAGAGTATTCGGCCGGGCCCACCTTTACAAGATCGACGTTGAATATTTCATCGTCAACCGAAATGCTCAGCTGGTTGCCTTCGCGGCTGATTTCTTTCAGTATAGCCTTTCGGCCATCAAGATTTAGTTCTAGTTCCATTTTATTTTAATTCGAAATATCTAGGTTCAGAAATTGAGAGACGTCAATAAGTTTGAGTCAAGGCGAATTATTTATCATTATAGCCTGAACGCAGCCTGCCGGCGCCCAAATTCCTTCCAGTCGCTTCCGTGACGTGATGAGGCAGGCGACATGGTTTGTTCGATTTCGCTGAGCTGAGTTGTATATTCAACAAAAGCTGCTATAAGTGCCAGGTTCTCGCAATCATAAACACATTCAAAATCTGCCTGCAGGAATTTTGTGTTTTCTTCAATAAAATGAGTGTTGTAGCCACCTTTTCGGAAAGCAGGAGCATCCATTATCCGTTCAAGGAATTTAATTGAGGTTTTAACACCGCTGATCTTATATTCAAACAAAGCCCTGCGCATGCGCTCAATGGCCTCGTTTCGTGTTTTCCCCCAAACGATCAGCTTGCTGATCATCGGATCATAATAAATGGGAATAGTATAACCCTCGTAAACATACCCATCGCAGCGGACGCCCAAACCAAGTGGCTCAGTAATATGGGTAATGGTGCCCGGATTAGGCATGAAATTGTTTTCGGTATCCTCAGCATATATGCGGCATTCGATGGCATGACCGTTCTGGTGGAGGTCTTCCTGGCGATATGGTAACGGGTGTCCTTCGGCGATACGGATTTGCTCCTTAACCAGGTCGACGCCCACAACACGTTCGGTAATAGGATGTTCCACCTGGAGACGTGTATTCATCTCGAGGAAATAGTAATTCAGGTTATCGTCCATAATGAACTCAATGGTTCCTGCTCCTTCGTAATTTGCTGCTTTGGCAGCAGCTACAGCATGAGCTCCCATTTCGGCACGAACTTTCTCCGTCATGATTGGCGAAGGAGTTTCTTCAACAACTTTCTGATGCCGGCGCTGAACCGAACATTCACGCTCGAAGAGGTGAATTGTATTTCCCATGCTGTCAGCAAGCACTTGGAATTCAATATGATGGGGTGAGTCGATATATTTTTCAATGTAAACAGCGTCGTTCCCGAAGGCGGTTTTAGCTTCGGAGCGTGCACCACGTAATGAACTTAATATCTGTGATTCTTCTTTTACAAGACGCATACCTTTACCGCCACCACCTGCTGATGCCTTGATCATTACCGGAAGGCCGATCTGTTTTATAGTTTCCAGGGCTTCATCTTCGCTAGTAACAGCTTCGGATGTGCCGGGAACTACGGGAACTCCGGCTTTAATCATAGTACGGCGGGCTGTGATTTTATCGCCCATACCCAGAATTGCTTCCGGTGAAGGACCGATAAATATGATACCCTCCTCCTGGCAACGGCGCGAAAATTCGGCATTTTCCGAAAGGAAACCATAGCCTGGATGAATTGCATCCGCTCCCGACTTTTTAGCAACTTCGAGGATGGTATCAATCTTCAGATAGCTTTCGTTTGAAGGCGATGGCCCTATATGATACGCTTCGCCAGCGTATCTTACATGCATAGCTGTGCGGTCGGCATCCGAAAATACGGCTACAGTGTGTATGCCCATTTCACGGCACGAGCGGATAATTCTAACTGCAATTTCGCCACGATTTGCAATCAGTACTTTTTTTATGGGTTTTCGCTGCATTTAAGTGGATTCTGTATTACTTGTAATGTTCTGATACATAAAACCATTCACATAAACAACATATGTCGAAAGTTGTTCATTCAACGGCTGTTCAGATGCAAATATAAGTAAAGTTTTGATATATGAAAGTATGTGTATATGATTAGGGGCGGTTTTAAGTAAAATTGGGAATTTCCCGATTTCACTATTTGGAGTATTTTGAGAAGTAAGAAATTGCTGAATGTAGCTCAGGCGTCAACTGGTTCAGGTTAAAATTTTAAAATTGAACCCCGAATTCCAGTGCTGATTTCTTTTTCAATTTTTTAAACTGTCAGCTCTCCACGCAAAGGCGACTGAAGAAGCTCCTTTAATTTTTCGCCCTGGAATCCTTCACCTAAAAGGTACATCATTTTGGCAATAGCCGATTCGGTAGTGATATCATATCCTCCTACAACCCCGATCTCGCCAAGCTTAACACTGGTTTCGTATTTACCCATATCTACTGCACCGCCTTTGCACTGGGTAACATTATAAACGATGATGCCCTTCATTATGGCCTGTGAAAGTGCTTCGATAAACCAGCCATCGGTAGGAGCGTTGCCGGCACCATAGGTTTCGAGTATAACTCCTTTCAGTCCCGCAATATTAAGTGCATTTTTAACAACAACCTCAGCGATTCCCGGAAAAAGTTTCAGGATCAGAACGCTGTTGTCCAGTTTTTTATGAACAATTAATTTTTCAGATACAGG
This sequence comes from Bacteroidales bacterium, assembly GCA_963677975.1. Taxonomy (GTDB): domain Bacteria; phylum Bacteroidota; class Bacteroidia; order Bacteroidales; family UBA4417; genus UBA4417. The sequence continues at coordinate 809,218 of OY782677.1, forward strand.
TTTAAGTATCAGTTCGGTGTTGTATCGGATATGAACTCCTACCTGGGCCAGTGAGGGGAAATTGCCCGAAAGGAAAGCATTAAAGTTTTCGGCATTGAACTTGCTGGTTCGGTTTCCGCGCATAAGTTTATTTTCGAAATAAATGGCAACCTCAGGAACCAAAGGCTTCCCGTCGGCTCTTGCGGCGGCTATTTCAATTGCATTGATGAAATTGTCGCGGCCATCCGTACGTACAACCCCCATAGGTAATTGTGATCCGGTAAAAATTACAGGTTTGTCCAGGTTTTCAAGCATAAAGCTTAGCATCGAAGCCGAGTACGACATGGTATCGGTACCGTGAAGCACCACAAAACCGTCATATTTCGTATAATTCTCCTCAATCACGGTTGCCAGTTTTACCCAAAACGAGGGCGTGACATTCGACGAATCAATAAGAGGGTTGAACGAAACGGATTCCAGCTTGTAATCGAAATTGTTCAGAACCGGCATCAACTTGTAAATGTCTTCAAAATGGTAGGGTTGAAGCGCTCCTGTTACCGGATCTTTTACCATTCCGATGGTTCCGCCTGTGTAAATTATTAAGAGTGTTGGGGTATTCATGGAATTGTTTAAAAGGGTTAAGAAACTCACCCCCATCCCCCTCTCTTTGAAATAAAGAGAAGGGATGGCTGGGCATATTTTTGTTATTTCATTCTAAAAAGCAAAAGAAATCAAGTTAATTCAATCTGGTTTTGAGAGTCACCCCCTCTCTTCGTGAAGAGAGGGGGCTGGGGGGTGAGTTTTTCTGAACATTTCCCTTATTTTGAATAAAATATATTCTGTGTTATTTACATCAATGTTTTTCAACCTCAGGACCCTCAATCCAAGTTCAACAAGCACTGATGTTCGCCAATCATCATATTCGGCATGAAATGTATATATTCCTCCGTCCAGTTCTACAATTAATTTCTCTTCGGCACAATAAAAGTCGGCAATAAAAAATTGAAAAGAGTCGAAAGAATTTTCATAAATGATTTTATGCTGCCTGAGAAATTTTTTGCCATCAAGTTTTCTGTTTCGTACCATTTCCCACACAATCTTCTCAGCCTCAGTCATGTTTTTACGGTTTTCCCGACAAATGGCAACTACAAATTTCTTACGTGAAACCGGTTTCATCGCTTTTTTCAAGAAACTCACCCCCTGCCCCCTCTCTTTGAAATAAAGAGAGGGGGTGGCCGGGCATATTTTTGTTATTTCATTCTAAAAAGTAAAAGAAATCAAGTTAATTTAATCTGGTTTTGAGAGTCACCCCCTCTCTTCGGGAAGAGAGGGGGCTGGGGGGTGAGTTTTTCTGAACATTTCCCTTATTTTGAATAAAATATATTCTGTGTTATTTACATCAATGTTTTTCAACCTCAGGACCCTCAATCCAAGTTCAACAAGCACTGATGTTCGCCAATCATCATATTCGGCATGAAATGTATGTATTCCTCCGTCCAGTTCTACAATTAATTTCTCTTCGGCACAATAAAAGTTGGCAATAAAAAATTGAAAAGAGTCGAAAGAATTTTCATAAATGATTTTATGCTGCCTGAGAAATTTTTTGCCATCAAGTTTTCTGTTTCGTACCATTTCCCACACAATCTTCTCAGCCTCAGTCATGTTTTTACGGTTTTCCCGACAAATGGCAACTACAAATTTCTTACGTGAAACCGGTTTCATCGCTTTTTTCAAGAAACTCACCCCCTGCCCCCTCTCTTTGAAATAAAGAGAGGGGGTGGCCGGGCATATTTTTGTTATTTCATTCTAAAAAGTAAAAGAAATCAAGTTAATTCAATCTGGTTTTGAGAGTCACCCACTCTCTTCGGGAAGAGAGGGGGCGAAGAGAGGGGGCTGGGGGGTGAGTTTTTTATAAAATTACAAATTAAACAAATCAATCGCATTCCGGGTTGTTATTTCAGCAACCTCACGTACCGAAACACCGCACAGCTCAGCAACCTTATTGCCTATTATGGGAATAAAAGCGGGTTCATTTCTCTTCCCTCGGTAAGGTACAGGTGCCAGAAAAGGTGAGTCTGTTTCCAGAACGATACATTCCGGCCCGACAGCTGAAACAACCTCCTGAAGGTGGGCATTTTTAAAAGTAACCACTCCGCCTATCCCCAAAAGGAAACCTGCTTCAATTACTTTTCGCGCCTGAGGCAGGTCGCCTGGAAAACAATGAAAAACTCCTTTTAATTCCGGGCCTGTTTCTGGTTTAAGTATTTGCCAGACCTCATCAAATGATTTGCGAACATGAATGACTATAGGCAAATTGAGTTTCTTTGCCAGTTGTACCTGGTATAGGAATATCTCCTCCTGCAAATCCAGATGCGTTTTGTCCCAGTATAAATCAATTCCGATTTCCCCTATAGCTATAAAGGATCCGGTTTCGAGCTGAGTTGTTAATTCAGCTAATTCGCTGTCAATGGTTTCCGGCAGAACGGAAGTAGGGTGTATACCTGCCATCGGCAGGCAAATTCCCGGGTAGCTCGCAGCAAGTTCAAGCATGGGCTTCCAGGATGTGAGATCAATATTGGGCAATAGCATCCTGTTTACTCCGGCATCAATGGCTTTTTGAACAACCAGGGTTCTTTCGTCGTCGAATTCAGCCAGATATAAATGGGTGTGTGTGTCGATAAACATGATGCAAAGGTAAATGAATTGAAAGGAATGAAATATGGGAAGTTCCAAATAAACCAACAGGATTGAAAATTGTTATAATATATGGAAAGGCCTACCGCCTGTAAAAGGTAAATTAGGGTAGAGATGTAAAAATGTCAACCCGGTTTACAAAATGGTGATAAATTAATAATACTGGCTGTCAGGCTCGGGGAAGCCTGTGATTATTTTCTTATATTTGAAGCTGATTTCTTCGTAAATTCATACTTACTGCTTTTACAGGAATATTCGCTGTGTGTTATACTCTGACCTGTTCTGAAGTAGTTATAGCCCTGGGCAAAATGGAAATTGAAGAATAAGAGAATACAAAAAGAGACTACATGACTTCAGAATATAATAATAGGGAAAACAGAATGAAAAGCCTTAAAGGCTTCAATAAGACTGTTTTGGATTCTCATTCGGATTTAATTGTAGTTCTTAAGCCCGACTGTACTTATACTTATGTTAATGATGTGTTCTCGAAATTTTACGGAATTGATGTAAAACAAGCCCTCGGGCAAAAATGTTTTGATTTCGGACCACGGGAAATTGCTGAAAAAATCCAATCAATAAAGGAAACTCTTACGGTTGAAAATCCCACAGCCCAGTTTATACTGGAAAGTGAACGGTACGACGGAATTAGTTGCTGGATTTCATGGGTTATTTTAGGTGTTTTTGATACAACGGCTTTGCTTACAGTTTGGCATGTTATTGGTCACGATATTTCCGGCAGATTTGAAAGTGAGCGGAATCTTATAGAATCCCTGGATGAAATTTCGCAACTTCAGCTGAAATTCGAAACAGTAGCCAACTTTACATACAATATGGAGCAATGGGTATTAAGCGATGGCACGCTGCAATATATATCACCCTCATGCGAGAGGATTACAGGCTATTCGCAAGATGAATTCATGAATACACCCGATCTCATGGATAAACTTGTGCTCCCCGAAGACCTACATTTGTGGAGAGGCCGGACTTCTGCAAATATTGATCGAAACAATCCTTATGAAATGGAGTACCGCATCCTCCGAAAAGATGGGCAGGTGCGCTGGATGAATACAATTGTCGGACACGTTTCGGATGAATCAGGTGACAATACGGGAGTGCGTTCAAGTACCCGCGATATTACTGAACGTAAAAACCTGGAACTTGAGTTGCAACTTCTCAATAAAAGTCTTACGGAGCTTTCCGAAAGATATACCACTATTGCAGAATTCACTTACAACATGGAGCGCTGGATTCTGCCTGACGGAACGCAGGCATATATTTCGCCTTCGTGCGAGCGGTTAACAGGCTATACCCGCAAAGAGTTTATTGAAGATCCCAAACTCTTTGAAAGTATAATAAAGATGGGTGATCAGAAAGTATGGAATAGCATAATGGCCGACCTGAATCCAAATGATAACCTGCCTGAAGTTGAACTGCGCATACGGCATAAGGAAGGGCAAATCCGTTGGATAAGTACTTCCATTTCCTCGGTAGTTTCACCTGAGGGGAAATATCTCGGGATACGAACCAGCAGTTACGATATTACCAAACGAAAGAATGCAGAAATTGTTCTTCAAATGGCATTCGACGAAATAAAGGAAATGCAGGAAAAACTTGAACAGGAAAATCTGTACCTGCGCGATAAGATTATGCCTGCAAATCCAACAACGGGTTTTAATTTCAGTTCTTCTGCCATGACCGAGGTGATGAACAAAATATCACAGGTTGCGGTTACCGATTCGCCGGTGCTTGTTTTAGGCGAAACCGGAACAGGTAAGGAGCTAATAGCCAATGCTATACACCGTCAAAGCAAACGTTCGGGACATACCATGATTGTTGTGAACTGTTCGGCTCTTCCCCCATCGCTGATCGAAAGTGAGTTGTTTGGCCGCGAAAGGGGTGCCTACACAGGTGCTATTGCCCGGCAGATCGGACGGTTTGAACTTGCTGATAAGTCTACTCTTTTTCTTGATGAAATCGGTGACCTGCCACCTGATTTGCAGGTTAAGTTGTTGCGTGTATTGCAATTTGGCGAGTTCCAGCTTTTAGGCAGCCCGCATACTCGGAAAGTGGATGTGCGTATAATTGCTGCCACCAACAGGGACCTGCAGGCAGCCATGGATAACGGAACATTCCGGAGTGATCTGTATTTCCGGCTTAATGTATTTCCTATACATGTGGCTCCCCTTCGCGAACGAAAAGAAGATATACCGTCATTGGTGTGGAGTATTGTGGAGGATAAAATGATTTCGATGGGTAAGCGGATCGAAAAGATCTCGAAGAAAAGTATGGAGATGCTGATGAACTACGACTGGCCTGGAAATATTCGCGAACTCCAGAATGTTGTTGAATACTCCCTGATATTGTCAAAAAGCACTACTCTCGAAGTTCAGATGCCTGCCCAGGTTGGTTTGCCCGAAAAGGGAATACCTAAAACCCTCGAAGAGAGTGAACGCCTCCATATTGAATCAATTTTAAAGCTATGCAATGGCCGTGTGAGAGGCAAAAGGGGGGCCGCCGAGATGCTGGGGCTTAAAGAATCAACTCTTCGGTTCAGGATGAAAAAGCTGGGGATCCGTTAGGGAAAGGGCGAATGGGAGAAAAGTAGACAAGGAGGCACAGAGGATGGTGATTCCAATCAGGCTGAACGCAGAAAACATTTGAGTCCTGTAACTCAGAAACCGTTTGTACCCGCAGCCCTTCCAGGGTATCAGTTTCCAATTAGGTTTTATAATCAGCATTCTATATTGCCGGAAAAAGTCAGTGACCAGCCGGAATAGTACCCTGTGCATCTTTTGCCTGGGGGGTCACATATCTCGTGACTATTCGGGTAACTTACAGATGTAGGTTATCACTTCACGCTATTCAACTATATCTTCCTCTGGTTTACCTGAAGCAAATTTTCCGATACCAGCTGCTAACTGAGCCATATAAAATTCGTATTCAAGTCACTACATTAATAATAAATCAGTATTTATTATAAGTATATTCTATAATAAAATAACACAGAATATATACAGAATATACACAGAATATAATACTTTAACCAGAACTAGATAAAAGTTTAACCCGGATTACTTATCAATCCTGGAATTCTGAAACACGAAGCCTGAAACCTTGAAATGCGCAAACCGAAATACACACCATACCATTGACTATTTGAACAAAACAAAGCAAGCTAGAGTCAAAATAGTGATATAAAAACAAGAGTGAAAACGACTTTAAATGGTTTTAAAGTGCAGCTTTTTTGTATCTTTCTAATAACGAGAATTGCGCAATATAATGCGCGACAGCGCAAAATATTGCGCATATTTATAAAGCATTGTTAACATGCCTAGGAAGATACTACGATTTATGATATTGATAATCAGAAACATGTATAAGTGTGTTTATGAATATTAATGTCCCATTATGAAATTTGGTATAATCTTTGATCAATATAAGGTATCAAATTTTTCGCCATGGTACTATGCACCTACTTCCTTAGCTCAACCAACTCGTCATCAAGGGAAATTCTCGAAGCGTTACGTTCAGTTGTAAATCCGCTTCAATTCAATAAAAACTGTGTAAAAACGGGTATCTGGCAAAATACAGATGATCCGGCCAGCCTTATGGTTTTTGAAGTATGGAAAAGTTTAACCTCACTTGAAAAATACCTGCAATCGGCACAATACAAGAGGATGATCGAAGTAATTGAAATGAGTGCCGAGAAACCTGAAATCCGGTTTGTGGACAGCGAAAGTGATTTCGGACTCGAATGGCTCGAAAAAGTAATCGTTGCCTGATTTTGATGACCCAGCGAAACAAGGATTTTATACCGGAAATGAAAGTTGGAACAAAATAATCTGAATTATTTATAAGCGTAACACCAGGAGTTTTATAGACACTAAATATAAATCAACAGACTGCAAAGCCCTCGCATTCTACAGGCTGAATGATCGGGAAAAGCAAAAGCCAGAAACGCTGAAACAGAGATAAATTAAACTTTGCCAAAAACACTCAACTAAAACTGAATTACTACCCTAACTGATTGAACCACAAACACACAGCTCATTTTGATTAAAAATTTACTTGGATTTACTACATTAAGTCGTACAAGGCCAAAATTCGAAAACACTACCCCGAACTCAAAATCGGGTTTAAAGTGTGAACACAACCCTTCGGAGGTTGTGATCACCCGAATTTATGTGACCCTGCAAGCTTGCGCAATATGTTGCGCAAGCTTGTTGTTTCCATTATTAATAATTACCAAGCTATTACATAACAGACTGATAGAGCATTTGAGCGACTTTATTTACAGCTCATTTTTTATCACCTTAGGCTTTACCTTATATTTTCATAGTACTGAAAACATCCTTGCCAAACTGCGGGGTTACAATTCCATTGTTCCGGATATGGCATTTAAAATCTCTGAAAAGCTGAATCACAGGCTCCTTTCCATACTGCATACTTTTAAATTCTATGCGAATTATTGCCCAAATCCTGATCCCATATTGAACATAACTATTGCTAAAACCTGAAGGTTGAGGCATGCCCCGATATAATTAAACGAAAAAAAAGCAAAATCACACATAATATTTGCCACATGAAAAAAATATACTTGCAAGTTTCAACCCTAAGCACCAAGTTGAGCAAGATTATTCCTGAAATCAGTAAAAGCCATTCAATCATGAAAGGAAAAAGAAATGTAGTATTGCTATGCCTGGGAATTATGCTCACGCTTGGCACTCTTCAAACGAAAGCGCAGAATGCCAACTATCAATACTTTCTGCCCATTCCTGAGGCCCAGCTGAATGCTGATTTTAAAACAATTTATTCAGGAACCGGTAATGTTATGACCACAGTAGTATCCATGGTTATAGGGACTACCGGAACCAAAATTTATTACGATAACTGGGAAGATGGGTATGAAGCCAATCCAACTTCGCCGGGCCAGGCCAGTACACAGATTTGGGGTGACGGTATTCTCACCAACGGAGTAGCCCCTGGTTATCCCGCCGATATTCTCAACGAAGGAAGCACAATTGCCTTGCGCAACGATGTTTCGCTTCCGCGTAATCCCTCGGTCATACTTTATGATGGCCGCGATAAGGTAGTTGCAACTCAGGCAATTACAATAAGCAAAGCGGGTTGGGCTGTCAGCCCCGGCACAGTACTTGCTTCGTCAGTTGAAGTATACGATTTGAGCATTTATGGTAAGGAATTCCGGAGTACGGTTGGGGAAACAACCGTCGGTTCCAACAGCATGTTTAATCTTACCTCGCTTATGATCATGGCTTCGGAGAACAACACCCAGATCCAGGTCGATGCCGATGCAAACGGTTCATACGAAACAACAGTAACCATTCAGCAGGGCGAAAGCTACCTGGTTGCTTCTCCCACCATTGGCGATGTGCTCCAGGGGGCAAAAGTGATTTCAACCAAACCCGTGCAGGTGAATATTGTAACAGGTCGTATAGGCTCAACATACGAATCCCGGACCTTTGCAGCATACCCTCTCGAATTGTGGGGCCGCAACTATTACAATCCCGTTTGCCAGACCAATGCATCGGCCGATGTATATGCTTTCCTTCACAACCCGGGGGCATCTTCAATTACAATTACCTGGACATCTTCTACCGGTACAGGTACTTTTCCTGTCGCCGCAGGCGCCACGGAACGGTTTATTATGCCGCTCAACTCGGGGGTTGATTTTACAGCCCCTTCGGGCAGTAAATTTTTCGGGGTGGGTGCCAGCGATGCCGATGCAACCAATAACCAAACCTGGGACTGGGGCTATTCCCTGCTTCCCGAAGCCTATCTTACCACTTCGCTTATTACTGGCTGGGGACCGGGATCGTCGCAGCTGCCAATACCCCTTGTGAATGGAAGCCCTGTATGGCTTATGTCGCTCGAGGCGACCACAATTTACGTGGACTACGATAACAATCCACTTACAGGGGGCTTAACCGACCCTAACGGTGATAAATATGATATCGCATACGCTGTTACCCCGCGCCAGGTAGTGAGGGTTTACGACCCCGATAAGGACCAGACAAGCCTTCATGCCTATACCATTAACGGATCAAGGATAATGGGGATATGGGGCGAAGATCCCTCGGTGGCAGGACCTGCCAACCCGTACCTCGATATGGGAACCACCGTATTACCCGACCGGAATGTGGAACTGTATAAATCCGCGGTGATTACATACAGTAATGTCATAAAAAATAAAGTGAGCGAGTTCGATACCGTCACATATACCATCACAATGAAAAATCTGTCTCTCAGGGTGAAGGAATTAAATGCCATGAAAGACACTATCCCTGCAGGCTTTACTTATATTGCAGGGACAACAAAATGGAATACCTATACCATACCCGACGATGGAACCGGGACCCCTTTCCCGCTCGACGGAAACGGTTTTTATGTGGGCAGCTTCGGCCCCAATGCAAACGAAACCTTCACGTTTAAGGTTGTTGCTAATGCGGGAATTACTGCACATCCTACGGTTATAAACACTGTTTGGGTGCAAAGCAGTTTTGGCGATTTGTGGAAAGCCAGGAAAATACTGCCGGTTAACGTACCCCAGGTTACCGTGTGCACGCTGGGCTTTGTTGATGGTTCCGGTAATCCTGTAGCTAATTACCAGCCCAATACTTCGGTTTGCCTTAAGGTAACGGATGCTGACAGGAACACCAATACAGCCACTGCCCAGACGGTGACTGCCACCATCACCAACAGCACCCAGGGTGAACAGGAAACCGTAACACTGACCGAAACCGGCAATAATACCGGGATTTTCCTGGGATGTATAACTGCCTCTTCATCAGGCGGGCAGGGCAACCAGAACGGAACCCTCTATGCTATACCGGGCGACAACCTTAATGCCCGTAGCATTGATCCCGTATACGGCGATATATGCGATGCCGCCCAGGTTGGCATTGCTACTCCTTCGTTTACCAAGCCGCTTTATCTTTCCGATACAACCGGCTTTGCATCCTCGCCGCTATCGCTCGACAGGGTAAAGCCCTGGGATGGAACCGAAGCATTAAGTAGCCTGATGGGTACCACTGGCGCAGGAGGACCCGTTGCCTTGTCTGCTACTACGTCCGGCAAAATTAATTTGACCCTCGTTTCCCCCTATAATTTCACGGTGGCACATACAGTTTCAGGTAGTAATACCCTGTTGATGGTAGCAATTACCCACAATGATCCGACTAATGCTTATAATGTGACTGGTGTAACCTGGAATACCTCTCAAACGCTGACACGTTTAGGTTCAAGGTATAACGCCGCGGGGACAAACAATGTGACTGTTGATTTCTGGTATCTCGTTGCACCTGATGCAGGAGCACATAATGTAGTTGTAACCTTTAATGGTGCTCTCCCCAGGGGAGTTGTAGGTGTAACTTCATTTACAAATGTTGACCAAACCACTCCGTTTGGTACCACTGTAACGAATAAAGGCTCTTCAATAAAACCCTCAGTTCCAGTGGCATCAGTCACGAATGAAATGGTACTCGATGCTGTTGGTTTTTACGATAATACCACCCTTGCAGTAGCTGGTTCTCAAACTCAACAATGGAATGTCGTTGATAATGTTACTAATGCAAATACCTACGATCATGTTGGAGGTGGCGGAACTATGGCAGGTGCAGCATCAGATTCAATAAAGTGGACATCATCAGCAAACAACGAATGGGCAATTAGGGCTGTTCGCATTAAACCAAATACTATCAGTACCGTTGCTTCAGTTGCTTTTACACAAAATCCAGGTATGTGTTCGGCGTTTACTATACCGGCAAGTGCAGCGATTTCTGCAAGTCTGTATTTAACAATTAACACAGGTTCGATGCCAGGTTCGCCATCAATTACGGCAACGGTTACAGCAGGTGCTTCAACCATAGCAACCCTCAATACTGCAAGTTATAGCGGGGGATTACTTACGTTAAGCGGAACTACCAATGCTGTGACCGTACCAGCCGGAACTCCGGTTGTTTTAACTGTTACCACTGCACAGGCAGGTGTTACTTTCGTCATTCGTTACGACCACCAGACCTATCCTTCGCGTATCGATCTGCCTGCAACTACAGTTATTACGAACGATGCCCTTAATTTTTACGATGCGGCATACTCAGGTGGAAATATAGTAGGTGGTGCGCTTACCGGGCAGACTATTTATATACGGGGTACCGCCAGCGATCCCTTCGGTGCAGCCGATATCACGAGCATGACACTTAAAATTACTGACCCTTCTTTAACTACAACCACAATTACCGGCATTCCTGTTGTGAACACCAGCGGCTGCGGCAAGACATTCGAATATGCCTGGACGGTGCCCAACACTACCGGAACATATACCATCCAGACTATTGCCCGCGAAGGGACCGAAAACAATGTATCCGATACCCTTACAAAAACAATTAATGTAAGCTTCCAGGATCTTGGGTCGCCCTGCACTATGGCTTTTACCGATAACGCCGGGGCGCCTAAAATCAATTTTGCCCCCAATGCACAAATCTGCGTCCAGATCAGCGAAGCCGATAAAAATCAACTTTCCGGTACGGCCGAAACTATTACTGCTGTATTAAGTACAGCCCCCGGAGGCGATACCGAATCGGTGACACTTACCGAAACAGGTAATAATACTGGTATTTTCAGGGGTTGTATTAACTCGAACAGTACAACCAATAGTTCCGGCGTACTGTATGCCCCGGTTGGAGCAATTATATCGGCTATCTACACCGACCCGAATGACCCTTCCGATGTTTGTAACGCCAATGCGTATATCAGCGCTCCTGCGCCTGCCGTAACAATTGTTAAATCCATTGTAACACCCAGCGATGGGATAACATTGGTCAATACGGATGTACAGTTCCGGATTATTGTTACAAATCCGGGTACTACCACCCTTACCACAGTTGCCGTGACCGATAACTATAATTCCACCTTCCTGGGATATTCGGGGGCAAGCATAATGCCGACTTCTGCCGGTGGAGGTATTATTAGCTGGAGCAATGTAGGCCCGATTTTACCGGGAGGAAGTGTAACGATTTATGTAGATTTCTCGGCGCTTGCCACCGTGAATAACACAACAAACAGCGCCAGTGTATCTGCTTCTGATGCAACCCCTACAACAGTAACCAGTGGCCCATCCACGGCACTGGTCACAATTACCGACCCGCGGATGACCCTGAGTAAAACACTTACCAGTGGAGGCGGAAATGCCTATTTAGGGAGTACACTTACATACAGTCTAGTCTTAACAAACACAGGAAACACAGTAATTTCCACGTTGCCCCTAACCGACCAGTATAGTCCTTCATGCATGTCGTTAACCAGTGCTTCCATTGCACCTGATGCGAATAACGGTGGAATGCTGCTATGGAATAACCTTGGACCTTTGAATCCTACGGCAAGCATTACCATCAACCTGAGCTACCTGGTAATTGGATCCTGTCCTTCGGTGAACAACAGCGCAGATGTAAGCTATGCGTATGATGTAAATAGCGATCCCGTCCCCCCGGTAAGCAGTACAGTTTCGAAGGATATACAGCTGATTCCAGAAGCTGTTAACGATACTGCATATACCACGGTTAATAATGCAGTGATTATCAATGTTCCGGGTAACGACACCGATCCGAACGGCAATCTGAACCTGGCAAGTGTAACAACTTCAGGGCTTCTCGCTCCGGCACACGGAACACTTTCAGCTCCTGATGGTACCGGCCATATTACCTATACACCAAACTCAGGTTATTCCGGCGTTGACCAGTTCGAATACCGCATTTGCGATAATACATCTCCGCCTTTATGTGATGTAGCCCTTGTAACCGTGTATATAAACTGTGCGGGCACAAGCGGTAAAAATATCATCAACGGGACCGTCTTTTTAGATTCAAACTTTAATGGGGCTTTGGATAATTCCGAAACTTCAACGGCTAATGTGAGGGTAGTGCTTTACCAGGATGTTAATTTCAACGGTTCACGCGACGGACTTGATATTAAGATCGATTCTGTTCTTACAACAAATGCTGCAATTAACTATCAATTCGAATTAGTTAATTCTTCCTGGCCTAAGCAATACCTTGTTTTAACACGGACAAATTCCTATCCGGCAAATTCGGTACTTACCACTGATAATATTGAGATAGCGAATTTTGCTGCCCAGAGTACTTCCGATTGCAACAATAATTTCGGCTATGCCCCCGGAGCTGATCTTTCACTTCCTAAAGATGTGAATGTTTCACATATCTGCAAAAACGGGAATGTTATATTTACCCTTTCTCTTACCAATTCCGGGCCGGCAACAGCCAACAATGTAGCAGTTAAAGATATGCTTCCCTCGGGATTGACCTATGTAGGTTCCATTCCAGGTCAGGGAAGTTATAGCAATGCTACAGGCATCTGGACAGTGGGTTCGGTAACCAGCGGTACAACACTGACTTTACAGATCACGGCCCAGGCAACAGGTACAGGTTATATCACAAATACAGCTGAAGTATCTGCCAGCGATCAGTACGACATTGATTCGGAGGTAAATAACAATAACCCATTGGAAGATGACCAGAATGATGCACAGATTTTGATTTACGATGTACCCGCTGTAACTACAAGTTCGAATTCCCCGGTTTGTGTGGGAAGTTCAATCACTTTATCATCGACACCTTCGGGAGGCGCATCTCCCTACACCTTCAGCTGGACAGGTCCTGACGGTTATACCGGCAATACCGAAGATCCTACTGTATCAGCAAGCGCCACAACCGCGATGGCAGGTACCTATAATTTAATGGTTTCCGATACAAATGGGTGTTCTGCATACAGCAGCACCAGTGTTGTAGTTGATAACCAGCCGCCGACGGTAACAAGTTGTCCTTCCAATATCAGTCATGCGGTGGATGCCGGAGAATGCAACTATACAGTAAATCCATCAGAACCGGTTTTTGCCGACAATTGCAGTGTTACAAGCGTAACATGGGTTATGGCGGGAGCCAACACGGGAAGTGGAAGCATAAGCATAGGCTCGACTGACTTTCTGACCGGTACAACCACGATAACTTATACTGCGCAGGATGCTGCGGGTAATACAGCGACCTGTTCCTTTACGGTAACAGTGACCGACAACATCAATCCGGCTATCACCTGCCCATCGAATGTGAGCCAGAATGTAAGCTCGGGATGCGATAAGTCCATAGCCATAACCGATCCGACCTATTCTGACAACTGTTCGGTAACAGCATTAACCTGGGCGATGACAGGAGCCACCACGGCAACTTCGGCAGGCACAGGCATCAATGTTGTGGGCACACAAACCTTCAACGTAGGGACTTCCACAATAACCTACACAGCGAAAGATGCAGCGAACAATACAGCGACCTGTTCATTTACAGTAACAGTGACCGACAACATCAATCCGGCTATCACCTGCCCATCGAATGTGAGCCAGAATGTAAGTTCGGGATGCGATAAATCCATAGCAATAACCGATCCGACGTATTCTGACAACTGTTCGGTAACAGCATTAACCTGGGCGATGACAGGAGCCACCACGGCAACTTCGGCAGGCACAGGCATCAATGTTGTGGGCACACAAACCTTCAACGTAGGGACTTCCACAATAACCTACACAGCGAAAGATGCAGCGAACAATATAGCGACCTGTTCATTTACAGTAACGGTGACCGACAACATCAATCCGGCTATCACCTGCCCATCGAATGTGAGCCAGAATGTAAGTTCGGGATGCGATAAATCCATAGCAATAACCGATCCGACGTATTCTGACAACTGTTCGGTAACAGCATTAACCTGGGCGATGACAGGAGCCACCACGGCAGCTTCGGCAGGCACAGGCATCAATGTTGTGGGCACACAAACTTTCAACGTAGGGACTTCCACAATAACCTACACAGCGAAAGATGCAGCGAACAATACAGCGACCTGTTCATTTACAGTAACGGTGACCGACAACATCAATCCGGCTATCACCTGCCCATCGAATGTGAGCCAGAATGTAAGTTCGGGATGCGATAAATCCATAGCCATAACCGATCCGACCTATTCTGACAACTGTTCGGTAACAGCATTAACCTGGGCGATGACAGGAGCCACCACGGCAACTTCGGCAGGCACAGGCATCAATGTTGTGGGCACACAAACCTTCAACGTAGGGACTTCCACAATAACCTACACAGCGAAAGATGCAGCGAACAATACAGCGACCTGTTCATTTACAGTAACGGTGACCGACAACATCAATCCGGCTATCACCTGCCCATCGAATGTGAGCCAGAATGTAAGCTCGGGATGCGATAAGTCCATAGCCATAACCGATCCGACCTATTCTGACAACTGTTCGGTAACAGCATTAACCTGGGCGATGACAGGAGCCACCACGGCAACTTCGGCAGGCACAGGCATCAATGTTGTGGGCACACAAACCTTCAACGTAGGGACTTCCACAATAACCTACACAGCGAAAGATGCAGCGAACAATACAGCGACCTGTTCCTTTACAGTAACGGTGACCGACAACATCAATCCGGCTATCACCTGCCCATCGAATGTGAGCCAGAATGTAAGTTCGGGATGCGATAAATCCATAGCAATAACCGATCCGACGTATTCTGACAACTGTTCGGTAACAGCATTAACCTGGGCGATGACAGGAGCCACCACGGCAACTTCGGCAGGCACAGGCATCAATGTTGTGGGCACACAAACTTTCAACGTAGGGACTTCCACAATAACCTACACAGCGAAAGATGCAGCGAACAATACAGCGACCTGTTCATTTACAGTAACGGTGACCGACAACATCAATCCGGCTATCACCTGCCCATCGAATGTGAGCCAGAATGTAAGTTCGGGATGCGATAAATCCATAGCAATAACCGATCCGACGTATTCTGACAACTGTTCGGTAACAGCATTAACCTGGGCGATGACAGGAGCCACCACGGCAACTTCGGCAGGCACAGGCATCAATGTTGTGGGCACACAAACTTTCAACGTAGGGACTTCCACAATAACCTACACAGCGAAAGATGCAGCGAACAATATAGCGACCTGTTCCTTTACGGTAACGGTGACCGACAACATCAATCCGGCTATCACCTGCCCATCGAATGTGAGCCAGAATGTAAGTTCGGGATGCGATAAATCCATAGCAATAACCGATCCGACGTATTCTGACAACTGTTCGGTAACAGCATTAACCTGGGCAATGACAGGTGCCACCACGGCAACTTCGGCAGGCACAGGCATCAATGTTGTGGGCACACAAACCTTCAACGTAGGGACTTCCACAATAACCTACACAGCGAAAGATGCAGCGAACAATACAGCGAGCTGTTCATTTACAGTAACGTTGACCGACAACATCAATCCGGCTATCACCTGCCCATCGAATGTGAGCCAGAATGTAAGTTCGGGATGCGATAAATCCATAGCAATAACCGATCCGACCTATTCTGACAACTGTTCGGTAACAGCATTAACCTGGGCGATGACAGGAGCCACCACGGCAACTTCGGCAGGCACAGGCATCAATGTTGTGGGCACACAAACCTTCAACGTAGGGACTTCCACAATAACCTACACAGCGAAAGATGCAGCGAACAATACAGCGACCTGTTCATTTACAGTAACAGTGACCGACAACATCAATCCAGCTATCACCTGCCCATCGAATGTGAGCCAGAATGTAAGCTCGGGATGCGATAAATCCATAGCAATAACCGATCCGACGTATTCTGACAACTGTTCGGTAACAGCATTAACCTGGGCGATGACAGGAGCCACCACGGCAACTTCGGCAGGCACAGGCATCAATGTTGTGGGCACACAAACCTTCAACGTAGGGACTTCCACAATAACCTACACAGCGAAAGATGCAGCGAACAATACAGCGACCTGTTCATTTACAGTAACAGTGACCGACAACATCAATCCGGCTATCACCTGCCCATCGAATGTGAGCCAGAATGTAAGCTCGGGATGCGATAAATCCATAGCAATAACCGATCCGACGTATTCTGACAACTGTTCGGTAACAGCATTAACCTGGGCGATGACAGGAGCCACCACGGCAACTTCGTCAGGCACAGGCATCAATGTTGTGGGCACACAAACCTTCAACGTAGGGACTTCCACAATAACCTACACAGCGAAAGATGCAGCGAACAATACAGCGACCTGTTCATTTACAGTAACAGTGACCGACAACATCAATCCGGCTATCACCTGCCCATCGAATGTGAGCCAGAATGTAAGTTCGGGATGCGATAAATCCATAGCAATAACCGATCCGACGTATTCTGACAACTGTTCGGTAACAGCATTAACCTGGGCGATGACAGGAGCCACCACGGCAACTTCGGCAGGCACAGGCATCAATGTTGTGGGCACACAAACCTTCAACGTAGGGACTTCCACAATAACCTACACAGCGAAAGATGCAGCGAACAATACAGCGACCTGTTCATTTACAGTAACGGTGACCGACAACATCAATCCGGCTATCACCTGCCCATCGAATGTGAGCCAGAATGTAAGTTCGGGATGCGATAAATCCATAGCCATAACCGATCCGACCTATTCTGACAACTGTTCGGTAACAGCATTAACCTGGGCGATGACAGGAGCCACCACGGCAACTTCGGCAGGCACAGGCATCAATGTTGTGGGCACACAAACCTTCAACGTAGGGACTTCCACAATAACCTACACAGCGAAAGATGCAGCGAACAATACAGCGAGCTGTTCATTTACAGTAACAGTGACCGACAACATCAATCCGGCTATCACCTGCCCATCGAATGTGAGCCAGAATGTAAGTTCGGGATGCGATAAATCCATAGCAATAACCGATCCGACGTATTCTGACAACTGTTCGGTAACAGCATTAACCTGGGCGATGACAGGAGCCACCACGGCAACTTCGGCAGGCACAGGCATCAATGTTGTGGGCACACAAACTTTCAACGTAGGGACTTCCACAATAACCTACACAGCGAAAGATGCAGCGAACAATACAGCGACCTGTTCATTTACAGTAACGGTGACCGACAACATCAATCCGGCTATCACCTGCCCATCGAATGTGAGCCAGAATGTAAGTTCGGGATGCGATAAATCCATAGCAATAACCGATCCGACGTATTCTGACAACTGTTCGGTAACAGCATTAACCTGGGCGATGACAGGAGCCACCACGGCAACTTCGGCAGGCACAGGCATCAATGTTGTGGGCACACAAACCTTCAACGTAGGGACTTCCACAATAACCTACACAGCGAAAGATGCAGCGAACAATACAGCGAGCTGTTCCTTTACGGTAACAGTGACTGACAACATCTCACCGAATATCAGCGACTGCGGGCTCAACCTGAGTGCGAATGCCAACGGCAGTTGCCAGGCAGCAGTACCTAATTTCACCACGGCAGTAGTAGCAACGGATAACTGTACGGCGAGCGGATCGCTGACCATTACCCAGAGCCCGGCGGCAACAACGCTTGTAGGCGCGGGAGTAACCACAGTAACAATTTCCGTTGCGGATGCAGTGGGGAACACCTCTACCTGTTCGCGCACTTTTACGGTAACGGATAATGATCCTCCTGTTTTTGACTGCGGGACCTTAACGACAGTAAGTTTAACGACGAATCCATCGACAGGATGTACGAATGATACAGATGTAACGCCACCAGTAGCAACAGATAACTGCGATACTCCGATCACAGGGGTAGGCACGCGCAGCGATGCAGCAGCGATTAATGCAGCATGGCCGTTAGGCACCACCACAATTACCTGGACCTTCACCGATGCAGCTGGCAACACTACCACCTGTTCACAGAATGTAACGGTAACGGATAATGATCCTCCTGTTTTTGATTGCGGCACCTTAACGACAGTAACCTTAACGACGAATCCATCGACGGGCTGTACGAACGACACAGATGTCACTCCTCCGGTCGCCACCGATAACTGCGACACACCGATTACGGGCGTTGGCACGCGCAACGATGCAGCAGCGATTAATGCAGCATGGCCGTTAGGCACAACCACAATCACCTGGACATTTACAGATGCAGCGGGCAACAGTACGACCTGTTCCCAGAATGTTACGGTAACAGATAATGATCCTCCTGTTTTTGACTGCGGGACCTTAACGACAGTAAGTTTAACGACGAATCCATCGACAGGATGTACGAATGATACAGATGTCACTCCTCCGGTCGCTACAGATAACTGCGACACGCCGATTACGGGCGTTGGCATGCGCAGCGACGCAGCAGGTATCAATTCGCCATGGACATTAGGCACCACAACGATCACCTGGACCTTCACCGATGCAGCTGGCAACACTACCACCTGTTCACAGAATGTAACGGTAACGGATAATGATCCTCCTGTTTTTGATTGCGGCACCTTAACGACAGTAAGTTTAACGACGAATCCATCGACGGGCTGTACGAACGACACAGATGTCACTCCTCCGGTCGCCACCGATAACTGCGACACACCGATTACGGGCGTTGGCACGCGCAGCGATGCAGCTGGTATCAATTCGCCATGGACATTAGGCACCACAACGATCACCTGGACCTTCACCGATGCAGCTGGCAACACTACCACCTGTTCACAGAATGTAACGGTAACGGATAATGATCCTCCTGTTTTTGATTGCGGCACCTTAACGACAGTAGCCTTAACAACGAATCCATCAACAGGCTGTACGAACGACACAGATGTCACTCCTCCGGTCGCCACCGATAACTGCGACACACCGATTACGGGCGTTGGAACGCGCAGCGACGCAGCTGGTATCAATTCGCCATGGACATTAGGCACCACAACGATCACCTGGACCTTTACCGATGCAGCGGGCAACAGTACGACCTGTTCACAGAATGTTACGGTAACGGATAATGATCCTCCAGTTTTTGATTGCGGCACCTTAACGACAGTAAGTTTAACGACGAATCCATCGACAGGATGTACGAATGATACAGATGTCACTCCTCCGGTCGCAACAGATAACTGCGACACGCCGATTACGGGCGTTGGAACGCGCAGCGACGCAGCTGGTATCAATTCGCCATGGACATTAGGCACCACAACGATCACCTGGACCTTTACCGATGCAGCGGGCAACAGTACGACCTGTTCACAGAATGTTACGGTAACGGATAATGATCCTCCTGTTTTTGACTGCGGGACTTTAACGACAGTAAGTTTAACGACGAATCCATCGACAGGATGTATGAATGATACAGATGTAACGCCGCCAGTCGCAACAGATAACTGCGATACCCCGATCACAGGGGTAGGCACGCGCAGCGATGCAGCAGCGATTAATGCAGCATGGCCGTTAGGCACCACCACAATCACCTGGACATTTACAGATGCAGCGGGCAACAGTACGACCTGTTCCCAGAATGTTACGGTAACGGATAATGATCCGCCAACAGTTGCCACCTGTCCCTCAAATATTTTGATAAATAATGAGCCTGGTATTTGTGGAGCTCATGTTACATATACACTTCCCACCTTTAATGATAACTGTGCCGGAAGCGGACTAACAGGGACACTTACAGCTGGCCAGGTATCAGGATCATTATTCCCCACCGGAACTACGACTGTAACATATGAATATACAGATCCTTCAGGGAATGGTCCAGCTATCTGCAGTTTTACCGTTGTGGTAAAACCATGTGCCGATTTGACTATCACTAAAACAGACGGTACCGCCACCTATACCCCGGGAACAACCACAACCTACACTATTGTAGCCACTAATAATGGCCCGAGCAGTATAACCGGAGGCACCATATCGGATGCCATTCCATCGGGCACTACCTGGATTTTTACAGCCGTTGGCACAGGTGGAGCCACAGGCTTCACAAGCGGACCAGCAAACACAGCCATCAACGATGTGGTGAACATGCCAAGCAGCAGTACAATTACTTATACGGTTGTAGTAACAATTCCAACAGGAAGAACCGGTAACCTGGTAAATACGGCTACAATCACTCCTCCCGCCGGAGTAGCGGATCCAACACCTGCTAACAATAATGCCGTAGATACAGATGTGCAGAACAGCATTGCCGATCTGAGAATCACCAAGACAGATGGTACTGCAACCTATACCCCCGGAACAACCACTACTTATACGATAGTTGCTACGAACAATGGCCCCAGCACGGTTATTGGTGCCACCATATCAGATGCAATCCCAGCTGGGACGACCTGGAGTTATACCGCAAGTTCTACCGGCTTAGCCACTGGTTTCACAGCTGGTCCAGCCACCACAGACATCAACGATGTTGTGAACATGCCGGGTGGTAGTACTATTACCTATACTGTGGTAGTAACAATCCCATCGGGACAAACAGGTGACCTGGTAAATACTGCCACGATAGCAGTTCCGGTAGGAGTAACTGATCCTACACCAGGCAACAATAACGCAACAGATACCGATACAAAGAACAGCAAGGCTGACCTGAGCATAACCAAGACTGACGGGATCGGAACTTATATTCCAGGTACCACAACTACTTATATGATTGTTGTTACTAACAATGGTCCTAGTGATGTAACGGGAGCCACTGTAGCTGATGCCATTCCATCGGGTACAACGTGGATTTATACAAGCAGCGCCGCAGGCGGGGCAACAGGCTATACACCAGGACCAGCCATTACTGCCATAAGCGATGTAGTAAATATGCCTGCCGGAAGCACTGTCACTTATAGCGTTGTTGTAACTATTCCTTCAGGACGAACCGGGAATCTGATAAATACGGCAACGGTCACAGCTCCTGTGGGTATACCTGATCCGAACCCGGGCAACAACAGTGCAACAGACATCGACGCACAAAATAGTACAGCAGACCTGAGTATCACCAAGACGGATGGAATCGGAACTTATATTCCTGGCACTACGACCACCTACACGATCGTTGTCACTAATAGCGGTCCAAGTTATGTAACGGGAGCCACAATTTCGGATGCCATCCCATCAGGTACTACCTGGAGTTATACGGCAAGCGGTACAGGAGGAGCTACAGGCTTCACAACCGGTACAGGCACTGCTGCTATCAACAATACCGTAAACATGCCAGTTGGCAGCACGATCACGTATATTGTAACAGTGACTATTCCTTCAGGCCGAACAGGAGACTTGGTCAATACGGCAACTGTCACCGCACCTGGAGGAGTTACAGATCCGACCCCGGGCAATAACAGTGCTACAGATACAGACACAAAAAACAGTGTCGCGGACCTGAGCATCACCAAGACGGACGGCAATGCTACTTATATCCCCGGTACTACGACTACATACACGATCGTAGCCACAAATAATGGTCCAAGTAATGTAACGGGAGCTACCATTGCGGATGCTATCCCATCAGGCACGACATGGAGTTATACCGCAAGCGCTACCGGCGGAGCCACAGGCTTCACTGCCGGTCCGGCCACCACAGCCATCAACAATATAGTGAACATGCCTAGCGGTAGCAAGATTACATATACAGTTGTAGTAACAATTCCGTCAGGACGAACAGGTAACCTGGTGAATACTGCAACGGTGACCACACCTGTCGGTGTAACTGATCCGACCCCGGGCAATAACAGCGCTACGGATACTGACACTCAGAACAGTATAGCAGACCTGAGAATTACTAAGACAGATGGCCATGCTACCTATGTTCCCGGTACCACGACTACATACACAATAGTAGCCACCAATACTGGTCCAAGCAATGTAACCGGAGCCTCAATTGCGGATGCCATTCCATCGGGCACAACATGGAGTTATTCGGCCAGCGCTACAGGTGGAGCCACAGGCTTCACAGCCGGACCAGCAACCAATGCTATTAGTGATGTTGTGAACATGCCAGGCGGCAGCACAATCACTTATACGGTTGTAGTTACAATTCCATCAGGACGAACAGGCAATCTCGTGAATACGGCTTCAATTGTTGCTCCTGTTGGAGTGACGGACCCGACCCCAGGCAACAACAGTGCTACGGATACTGACACGCAGAACAGTATTGCTGACCTGAGAATTACTAAGACTGACGGAATTACTATTTATATCCCCGGTACCACGACCACATACACTATAGTGGCAACTAACAATGGTCCGAGTAATGTAATAGGAGCCACCATATCGGATGCCATCCCCTCAGGAACAACCTGGAGTTATACAGCAAGCGCTACAGGCGGAGCTACAGGCGTCACAGCCGGACCATCCACTACAGCTATCAGTGATGTAGTGAATATGCCAGGCGGCAGCACAATCACCTACATAGTGGTGCTTACGATTCCATCAGGACAAACAGGTGCCCTGATAAATACTGCTACGATTACTGTGCCGGGAGGAGTAACAGATCCTACACCTGGCAATAATACCGCAACCGATACCGATGTACCTATGTCAAGTGCAGATCTTGTCACGGTCAAGACGGACGGCAACGCTACCTATACAGCAGGCACGAATGTGGTTTACACAGTAACGGTTACCAACAACGGACCTAGCGATGCTGTGAATGTACTTGTAGCCGACAATGCCCCTTCGGGCACGGCCATCACAGGCTGGACGTCAAGCGGCACCGGCGCCACCCCGCCGAATGCGAGCGGCATCGGCAACCTGTCAGAGACGGTCTTGAGCATGCCTAACGGCAGCAGTGTGACCTATACGATCACCGTAAGTGTACCTTCCGACTATACGGGCAACCTGGTAAATACGGCCACGGTAAGCAGCCCGACCCCGGATCCTGATCCGACATGCCCGGCATGTACCGATACGGACACCCCGAGCCCAAGCGCCAACCTGGTGACGGTCAAAACGGACGGTAGTGCTACCTATACAGCAGGCACGAATGTGGTTTACACGGTAACGGTTACCAACAACGGACCTAGCGATGCTGTGAATGTACTTGTAGCCGACAATGCCCCAGCGGGCACGGCTATCACAGGCTGGACGGCAAGCGGCACAGGCGCCACCCCACCGAATGCGAGCGGCAGCGGTAACCTGTCAGAGACGGTACCCGGCATGCCTAACGGCAGCAGTGTCACCTATACGATCACCGTAAGTGTACCTTCCGACTATACAGGCAACCTGGTAAATACGGCCACGGTAAGCAGCCCGACCCCGGATCCGGATCCGACATGCCCGGCATGTACCGATACGGACACCCCGAGCCCAAGCGCCAACCTGGTGACGGTCAAGACGGACGGTAGTGCTACCTATACAGCAGGCACGAATGTGGTTTACACGGTAACGGTTACCAACAACGGACCTAGCGATGCTGTGAATGTACTTGTAGCCGACAATGCCCCAGCGGGCACGGCTATCACAGGCTGGACGGCAAGCGGCACCGGCGCCACCCCACCGAATGCGAGCGGCAGCGGCAACCTGTCAGAGACGGTACCCGGCATGCCTAACGGCAGCAGTGTCACCTATACGATCACCGTAAGTGTACCTTCCGACTATACGGGCAACCTGGTAAATACGGCCACGGTAAGCAGCCCGACCCCGGATCCGGATCCGACATGCCCGGCATGTACCGATACGGACACCCCGAGCCCAAGCGCCAACCTGGTGACGGTCAAGACGGACGGTAGTGCTACCTATACAGCAGGCACGAATGTGGTTTACACGGTAACGGTTACCAACAACGGACCTAGCGATGCTGTGAATGTACTTGTAGCCGACAATGCCCCAGCGGGCACGGCTATCACAGGCTGGACGGCAAGCGGCACAGGCGCCACCCCGCCGAATGCGAGCGGCAGCGGCAACCTGTCAGAGACGGTACCCGGCATGCCTAACGGCAGCAGTGTGACCTATACGATCACCGTAAGTGTACCTTCCGACTATACGGGCAACCTGGTAAATACGGCCACGGTAAGCAGCCCGACCCCGGATCCTGATCCGACATGCCCGGCATGTACCGATACGGACACCCCGAGCCCAAGCGCCAACCTGGTGACGGTCAAGACGGACGGCAATTCCACCTACACCGCAGGCACGAATGTGGTTTACACGGTAACGGTTACCAACAACGGACCTAGCGATGCTGTGAATGTACTTGTAGCCGACAATGCCCCTTCGGGCACGGCCATCACAGGCTGGACGGCAAGCGGCACCGGCGCCACCCCACCGAATGCGAGCGGCAGCGGTAACCTGTCAGAGACGGTACCCGGCATGCCTAACGGCAGCAGTGTCACCTATACGATCACCGTAAGTGTACCTTCCGACTATACAGGCAACCTGGTAAATACGGCCACGGTAAGCAGCCCGACCCCGGATCCGGATCCGACATGCCCGGCATGTACCGATACGGACACCCCGAGCCCAAGCGCCAACCTGGTGACGGTCAAGACGGACGGTAGTGCTACCTATACAGCAGGCACGAATGTGGTTTACACGGTAACGGTTACCAACAACGGACCTAGCGATGCTGTGAATGTACTTGTAGCCGACAATGCCCCAGCGGGCACGGCTATCACAGGCTGGACGGCAAGCGGCACCGGCGCCACCCCACCGAATGCGAGCGGCAGCGGCAACCTGTCAGAGACGGTACCCGGCATGCCTAACGGCAGCAGTGTCACCTATACGATCACCGTAAGTGTACCTTCCGACTATACGGGCAACCTGGTAAATACGGCCACGGTAAGCAGCCCGACCCCGGATCCGGATCCGACATGCCCGGCATGTACCGATACGGACACCCCGAGCCCAAGCGCCAACCTGGTGACGGTCAAGACGGACGGTAGTGCTACCTATACAGCAGGCACGAATGTGGTTTACACGGTAACGGTTACCAACAACGGACCTAGCGATGCTGTGAATGTACTTGTAGCCGACAATGCCCCAGCGGGCACGGCTATCACAGGCTGGACGGCAAGCGGCACAGGCGCCACCCCGCCGAATGCGAGCGGCAGCGGCAACCTGTCAGAGACGGTACCCGGCATGCCTAACGGCAGCAGTGTCACCTATACGATCACCGTAAGTGTACCTTCCGACTATACGGGCAACCTGGTAAATACGGCCACGGTAAGCAGCCCGACCCCGGATCCTGATCCGACATGCCCGGCATGTACCGATACGGACACCCCGAGCCCAAGCGCCAACCTGGTGACGGTCAAGACGGACGGCAATTCCACCTACACCGCAGGCACGAATGTGGTTTACACGGTAACGGTTACCAACAACGGACCTAGCGATGCTGTGAATGTACTTGTAGCCGACAATGCCCCTTCGGGCACGGCCATCACAGGCTGGACGGCAAGCGGCACCGGCGCCACCCCACCGAATGCGAGCGGCAGCGGTAACCTGTCAGAGACGGTACCCGGCATGCCTAACGGCAGCAGTGTCACCTATACGATCACCGTAAGTGTACCTTCCGACTATACAGGCAACCTGGTAAATACGGCCACGGTAAGCAGCCCGACCCCGGATCCGGATCCGACATGCCCGGCATGTACCGATACGGACACCCCGAGCCCAAGCGCCAACCTGGTGACGGTCAAGACGGACGGTAGTGCTACCTACACTGCAGGCACGAATGTGGTTTACACGGTAACGGTTACCAACAACGGACCTAGCGATGCTGTGAATGTACTTGTAGCCGACAATGCCCCTTCGGGCACGGCCATCACAGGCTGGACGGCAAGCGGCACAGGCGCCACCCCGCCGAATGCGAGCGGCATCGGCAACCTGTCAGAGACGGTCTTGAGCATGCCTAACGGCAGCAGTGTGACCTATACGATCACCGTAAGCGTACCTTCCGACTATACGGGCAACCTGGTAAATACGGCCACGGTAAGCAGCCCGACCCCGGATCCTGATCCGACATGCCCGGCATGTACCGATACGGACACCCCGAGCCCAAGCGCCAACCTGGTGACGGTCAAAACGGACGGTAGTGCTACCTATACAGCAGGCACGAATGTGGTTTACACGGTAACGGTTACCAACAACGGACCTAGCGATGCTGTGAATGTACTTGTAGCCGACAATGCCCCAGCGGGCACGGCTATCACAGGCTGGACGGCAAGCGGCACAGGCGCCACCCCACCGAATGCGAGCGGCAGCGGCAACCTGTCAGAGACGGTCTTGAGCATGCCTAACGGCAGCAGTGTGACCTATACGATCACCGTAAGTGTACCTTCCGACTATACGGGCAACCTGGTAAATACGGCCACGGTAAGCAGCCCGACCCCGGATCCTGATCCGACATGCCCGGCATGTACCGATACGGACACCCCGAGCCCAAGCGCCAACCTGGTGACGGTCAAGACGGACGGCAATGCCACCTACACTGCAGGCACGAATGTGGTTTACACGGTAACGGTTACCAACAACGGACCTAGCGATGCTGTGAATGTACTTGTAGCCGACAATGCCCCTTCGGGCACGGCCATCACAGGCTGGACGTCAAGCGGCACCGGCGCCACCCCGCCGAATGCGAGCGGCATCGGCAACCTGTCAGAGACGGTCTTGAGCATGCCTAACGGCAGCAGTGTGACCTATACGATCACCGTAAGTGTACCTTCCGACTATACGGGCAACCTGGTAAATACGGCCACGGTAAGCAGCCCGACCCCGGATCCTGATCCGACATGCCCGGCATGTACCGATACGGACACCCCGAGCCCAAGCGCCAACCTGGTGACGGTCAAGACGGACGGTAGTGCTACCTATACAGCAGGCACGAATGTGGTTTACACGGTAACGGTTACCAACAACGGACCTAGCGATGCTGTGAATGTACTTGTAGCCGACAATGCCCCTTCGGGCACGGCCATCACAGGCTGGACGGCAAGCGGCACCGGCGCCACCCCACCGAATGCGAGCGGCAGCGGTAACCTGTCAGAGACGGTACCCGGCATGCCTAACGGCAGCAGTGTCACCTATACGATCACCGTAAGTGTACCTTCCGACTATACAGGCAACCTGGTAAATACGGCCACGGTAAGCAGCCCGACCCCGGATCCGGATCCGACATGCCCGGCATGTACCGATACGGACACCCCGAGCCCAAGCGCCAACCTGGTGACGGTCAAGACGGACGGCAATGCCACCTACACTGCAGGCACGAATGTGGTTTACACGGTAACGGTTACCAACAACGGACCTAGCGATGCTGTGAATGTACTTGTAGCCGACAATGCCCCTTCGGGCACGGCCATCACAGGCTGGACGTCAAGCGGCACCGGCGCCACCCCGCCGAATGCGAGCGGCATCGGCAACCTGTCAGAGACGGTCTTGAGCATGCCTAACGGCAGCAGTGTGACCTATACGATCACCGTAAGCGTGCCTTCAAACTATACGGGCAACCTGGTAAATACGGCCACGGTAAGCAGCCCGACCCCGGATCCTGATCCGACATGCCCGGCATGTACCGATACGGACACCCCGAGCCCAAGCGCCAACCTGGTGACGGTCAAGACGGACGGCAATTCCACCTACACCGCAGGCACGAATGTGGTTTACACGGTAACGGTTACCAACAACGGACCTAGCGATGCTGTGAATGTACTTGTAGCCGACAATGCCCCAGCGGGCACGGCCATCACAGGCTGGACGGCAAGCGGCACCGGCGCCACCCCACCGAATGCGAGCGGCAGCGGTAACCTGTCAGAGACGGTACCCGGCATGCCTAACGGCAGCAGTGTCACCTATACGATCACCGTAAGTGTACCTTCCGACTATACGGGCAACCTGGTAAATACGGCCACGGTAAGCAGCCCGACTCCGGATCCTGATCCGACATGCCCGGCATGTACCGATACGGACACCCCGAGCCCAAGCGCCAACCTGGTGACGGTCAAGACGGACGGCAATGCCACCTACACTGCAGGCACGAATGTGGTTTACACGGTAACGGTTACCAACAACGGACCTAGCGATGCTGTGAATGTACTTGTAGCCGACAATGCCCCTTCGGGCACGGCTATCACAGGCTGGACGTCAAGCGGCACCGGCGCCACCCCACCGAATGCGAGCGGCATCGGCAACCTGTCAGAGACGGTACCCGGCATGCCTAACGGCAGCAGTGTCACCTATACGATCACCGTAAGCGTGCCTTCAAACTATACGGGCAACCTGGTAAATACGGCCACGGTAAGCAGCCCGACTCCGGATCCTGATCCGACATGCCCGGCATGTACCGATACGGACACCCCGAGCCCAAGCGCCAACCTGGTGACGGTCAAGACGGACGGCAATGCCACCTACACCGCAGGCACGAATGTGGTTTACACGGTAACGGTTACCAACAACGGACCTAGCGATGCTGTGAATGTACTTGTAGCCGACAATGCCCCTTCGGGCACGGCTATCACAGGCTGGACGGCAAGCGGCACAGGCGCCACCCCACCGAATGCGAGCGGCATCGGCAACCTGTCAGA
Source organism: Bacteroidales bacterium (assembly GCA_963677975.1). Classification (GTDB taxonomy): domain Bacteria; phylum Bacteroidota; class Bacteroidia; order Bacteroidales; family UBA4417; genus UBA4417. The sequence goes on from OY782677.1 coordinate 838,291, forward strand.
GACGGTACCCGGCATGCCTAACGGCAGCAGTGTCACCTATACGATCACCGTAAGTGTACCTTCCGACTATACGGGCAACCTGGTAAATACGGCCACGGTAAGCAGCCCGACCCCGGATCCGGATCCGACATGCCCGGCATGTACCGATACGGACACCCCGAGCCCAAGCGCCAACCTGGTGACGGTCAAGACGGACGGTAGTGCTACCTATACAGCAGGCACGAATGTGGTTTACACGGTAACGGTTACCAACAACGGACCTAGCGATGCTGTGAATGTACTTGTAGCCGACAATGCCCCTTCGGGCACGGCTATCACAGGCTGGACGGCAAGCGGCACAGGCGCCACCCCACCGAATGCAAGCGGCAGCGGCAACCTGTCAGAGACGGTACCCGGCATGCCTAACGGCAGCAGTGTCACCTATACGATCACCGTAAGTGTACCTTCCGACTATACGGGCAACCTGGTAAATACGGCCACGGTAAGCAGCCCGACCCCGGATCCGGATCCGACATGCCCGGCATGTACCGATACGGACACCCCGAGCCCAAGCGCCAACCTGGTGACGGTCAAGACGGACGGCAATGCCACCTACACTGCAGGCACGAATGTGGTTTACACGGTAACGGTTACCAACAACGGACCTAGCGATGCTGTGAATGTACTTGTAGCCGACAATGCCCCTTCGGGCACGGCCATCACAGGCTGGACGTCAAGCGGCACCGGCGCCACCCCGCCGAATGCGAGCGGCATCGGCAACCTGTCAGAGACGGTCTTGAGCATGCCTAACGGCAGCAGTGTGACCTATACGATCACCGTAAGTGTACCTTCCGACTATACGGGCAACCTGGTAAATACGGCCACGGTAAGCAGCCCGACCCCGGATCCGGATCCGACATGCCCGGCATGTACCGATACGGACACCCCGAGCCCAAGCGCCAACCTGGTGACGGTCAAGACGGACGGTAGTGCTACCTATACAGCAGGCACGAATGTGGTTTACACAGTAACGGTTACCAACAACGGACCTAGCGATGCTGTGAATGTACTTGTAGCCGACAATGCCCCAGCGGGCACGGCTATCACAGGCTGGACGGCAAGCGGCACCGGCGCCACCCCACCAAATGCGAGCGGCAGCGGCAACCTGTCAGAGACGGTACCCGGCATGCCTAACGGCAGCAGTGTCACCTATACGATCACCGTAAGTGTACCTTCCGACTATACTGGCAACCTGGTAAATACGGCCACGGTAAGCAGCCCGACCCCGGATCCGGATCCGACATGCCCGGCATGTACCGATACGGATCAAAATTATTCTTTAACAGTTGTAAAAACTCAGACCTCGGGACCAAATCCAGTAACTGCAGCAGGGCAATTACTAACATATAGTATTGTAATAACCAATTCTGGAACAATTAACCAGACCGGATTAGTACCGACGGAGATCTATCCTGGTGCAGGCACAGGCACTTTGAGCGCAGCGACTGAAAGCATTAGCACGAATGGCATTCTGAATGTCGGGGAGACCTGGACTTACATAGCTACTTACACTACCACTCAGGCGGATGTAGATGCAGCTATACCGCTTATTAACACGATCAGTGTGGTAACAAATGAAATGCCCAGCCCGACTACGGATACGGAAACGACTCCGGTCATATCAACTCCTGTTATATCACTTACCAAAACAGCTGACGATGTAAGCGATGTAACCTTAGGCCAGACGATCACTTATACTTATGTTATAACCAACACAGGTAATGTAACGATGAGCAATGTGAGTGTTTCAGACGTGATCAACGTAGGAACAGGCACACTGAGTTCGATATCCCCTACCAGTGTTGCAAGCCTTGCAGTTGGAGCAAGTACGAGCTTCACGGCCACTTATATAGTGACACAGGCAGACGTTAACCACCAGGTGAATATTACCAATACCGCTACAGCCACTGCTTACAACGGAGCGACACCATATACAGCTACCGACAACGAAAGTGTTGATGTTACCGATTTACCAACAGCTGTAACAGATACCTATACCACAACGGAAGACACACCTATAACGCTCTTACCGTTAACCGGTGACAGCGATCCTGACGGCGGTACCCTGTCGATTACCTCGATCAACGGAGTGACCCTGACCCCGGGCACAGCGCAGACGATCCCTGTAACCAACGGAACGGTAAGTATCACAGCAGGCGGGGTCATAACCTTTACCCCGGCAGCCAACTATTTCGGAACAGTGACCTTCCCGTATGTAATCAGCGACGGCCAGGGCGGCACTGCCACAGCCGATGAGATTATCAACATCAGCTCGGTGAATGATCCACCAATAGCTGTAACAGATACCTATACCACAACGGAAGACACGCCTGTAACGCTCTTACCGTTAACCGGCGACAGTGATCCTGACGGCGGCACCCTGTCGATCACCTCGATCAACGGAGTGACCCTGACCCCTGGCACAGCGCAGACGATCCCTGTAACCAACGGAACGGTAAGTATCACAGCAGGCGGGGTCATAACCTTTACCCCGGCAGCCAACTATTTCGGAACAGTAACCTTCCCGTATGTAATCAGCGACGGCCAGGGCGGCACTGCCACAGCCGATGAGATTATCAACATCAGCTCGGTGAATGATCCACCAATAGCTGTAACAGATACCTATACCACAACGGAAGACACACCTGTAACGCTCTTACCGTTAACCGGCGACAGCGATCCTGACGGCGGCACCCTGTCGATCACCTCGATCAACGGAGTGACCCTGACCCCTGGCACAGCGCAGACGATCCCTGTAACCAACGGAACGGTAAGTATCACAGCAGGCGGGGTCATAACCTTTACCCCGGCAGCCAACTATTTCGGAACAGTGACCTTCCCGTATGTAATCAGCGACGGCCAGGGCGGCACCGCCACAGCCGATGAGATTATCAACATCAGCTCGGTGAACGATCCACCAATAGCTGTAACAGATACCTATACCACAACGGAAGACACACCTGTAACGCTCTTACCGTTAACCGGTGACAGCGATCCTGACGGCGGTACCCTGTCGATTACCTCGATCAACGGAGTGACCCTGACCCCGGGCACAGCGCAGACGATCCCTGTAACCAACGGAACGGTAAGTATCACAGCAGGCGGGGTCATAACCTTTACCCCGGCAGCCAACTATTTCGGAACAGTAACCTTCCCGTATGTAATCAGCGACGGCCAGGGCGGCACTGCCACAGCCGATGAGATTATCAACATCAGCTCGGTGAATGATCCACCAATAGCTGTAACAGATACCTATACCACAACAGAAGACACACCTGTAACGCTGTTACCGTTAACCGGCGACAGCGATCCTGACGGCGGCACCCTGTCGATCACCTCGATCAACGGAGTGACCCTGACCCCTGGCACAGCGCAGACGATCCCTGTAACCAACGGAACGGTAAGTATCACAGCAGGCGGGGTCATAACCTTTACCCCGGCAGCCAACTATTTCGGAACAGTAACCTTCCCGTATGTAATCAGCGACGGCCAGGGCGGCACTGCCACAGCCGATGAGATTATCAACATCAGCTCGGTGAACGATCCACCAATAGCCGTAACAGATACTTATACCACAACGGAAGACACACCTGTAACGCTCTTACCATTAACCGGTGACAGCGATCCTGACGGCGGTACCCTGTCGATTACCTCGATCAACGGAGTGACCCTGACCCCTGGCACAGCGCAGACGATCCCTGTAACCAACGGAACGGTAAGTATCACAGCAGGCGGGGTCATAACCTTTACCCCGGCAGCCAACTATTTCGGAACAGTAACCTTCCCGTATGTAATCAGCGACGGCCAGGGCGGCACCGCCACAGCCGATGAGATTATCAACATCAGCTCGGTGAACGATCCACCAATAGCTGTAACAGATACCTATACCACAACAGAAGACACACCTGTAACGCTGTTACCGTTAACCGGCGACAGCGATCCTGACGGCGGCACCCTGTCGATCATCTCGATCAACGGAGTGACCCTGACCCCTGGCACAGCGCAGACGATCCCTGTAACCAACGGAACGGTAAGTATCACAGCAGGCGGGGTCATAACCTTTACCCCGGCAGCCAACTATTTCGGAACAGTAACCTTCCCGTATGTAATCAGCGACGGCCAGGGCGGCACTGCCACAGCCGATGAGATTATCAACATCAGCTCGGTGAATGATCCACCAATAGCTGTGACAGATACCTATACCACAACGGAAGACACACCTGTAACGCTGTTACCGTTAACCGGCGACAGTGATCCTGACGGCGGCACCCTATCGATCACCTCGATCAACGGAGTGACCCTGACCCCTGGCACCGCGCAGACGATCCCTGTAACCAACGGAACGGTAAGTATCACAGCAGGCGGGGTCATAACCTTTACCCCGGCAGCCAACTATTTCGGAACAGTGACCTTCCCGTATGTAATCAGCGACGGCCAGGGCGGCACAGCTACAGCCGATGAGATTATCAACATCAGCTCGGTGAACGATCCACCAATAGCTGTAACAGATACCTATACCACAACGGAAGACACACCTGTAACGCTCTTACCGTTAACCGGTGACAGCGATCCTGACGGCGGTACCCTGTCGATTACCTCGATCAACGGAGTGACCCTGACCCCGGGCACAGCGCAGACGATCCCTGTAACCAACGGAACGGTAAGTATCACAGCAGGCGGGGTCATAACCTTTACCCCGGCAGCCAACTATTTCGGAACAGTGACCTTCCCGTATGTAATCAGCGACGGCCAGGGCGGCACTGCCACAGCCGATGAGATTATCAACATCAGCTCGGTGAATGATCCACCAATAGCTGTAACAGATACCTATACCACAACGGAAGACACGCCTGTAACGCTCTTACCGTTAACCGGCGACAGTGATCCTGACGGCGGCACCCTGTCGATCACCTCGATCAACGGAGTGACCCTGACCCCTGGCACAGCGCAGACGATCCCTGTAACCAACGGAACGGTAAGTATCACAGCAGGCGGGGTCATAACCTTTACCCCGGCAGCCAACTATTTCGGAACAGTAACCTTCCCGTATGTAATCAGCGACGGCCAGGGCGGCACTGCCACAGCCGATGAGATTATCAACATCAGCTCGGTGAACGATCCACCAACAGCTGTGACAGATACCTATACCACAGCTGAAGACACACCTGTAACGCTCTTACCGTTAACCGGCGACAGCGATCCTGACGGCGGCACCCTGTCGATCACCTCGATCAACGGAGTGACCCTGACCCCGGGCACCGCGCAGACGATCCCTGTAACCAACGGAACGGTAAGTATCACAGCAGGCGGTGTCATAACCTTTACCCCGGCAGCCAACTATTTCGGAACAGTAACCTTCCCGTATGTAATCAGCGACGGCCAGGGCGGCACCGCCACAGCCGATGAGATTATCAACATCAGCTCGGTGAATGATCCACCAATAGCTGTGACAGATACCTATACCACAACGGAAGACACACCTGTAACGCTGTTACCGTTAACCGGCGACAGTGATCCTGACGGCGGCACCCTATCGATCACCTCGATCAACGGAGTGACCCTGACCCCTGGCACCGCGCAGACGATCCCTGTAACCAACGGAACGGTAAGTATCACAGCAGGCGGGGTCATAACCTTTACCCCGGCAGCCAACTATTTCGGAACAGTGACCTTCCCGTATGTAATCAGCGACGGCCAGGGCGGCACAGCTACAGCCGATGAGATTATCAACATCAGCTCGGTGAACGATCCACCAATAGCTGTAACAGATACCTATACCACAACGGAAGACACACCTGTAACGCTCTTACCGTTAACCGGTGACAGCGATCCTGACGGCGGTACCCTGTCGATTACCTCGATCAACGGAGTGACCCTGACCCCGGGCACAGCGCAGACGATCCCTGTAACCAACGGAACGGTAAGTATCACAGCAGGCGGGGTCATAACCTTTACCCCGGCAGCCAACTATTTCGGAACAGTGACCTTCCCGTATGTAATCAGCGACGGCCAGGGCGGCACTGCCACAGCCGATGAGATTATCAACATCAGCTCGGTGAATGATCCACCAATAGCTGTAACAGATACCTATACCACAACGGAAGACACGCCTGTAACGCTCTTACCGTTAACCGGCGACAGTGATCCTGACGGCGGCACCCTGTCGATCACCTCGATCAACGGAGTGACCCTGACCCCTGGCACAGCGCAGACGATCCCTGTAACCAACGGAACGGTAAGTATCACAGCAGGCGGGGTCATAACCTTTACCCCGGCAGCCAACTATTTCGGAACAGTAACCTTCCCGTATGTAATCAGCGACGGCCAGGGCGGCACTGCCACAGCCGATGAGATTATCAACATCAGCTCGGTGAATGATCCACCAATAGCTGTAACAGATACCTATACCACAACGGAAGACACACCTGTAACGCTCTTACCGTTAACCGGCGACAGCGATCCTGACGGCGGCACCCTGTCGATCACCTCGATCAACGGAGTGACCCTGACCCCTGGCACAGCGCAGACGATCCCTGTAACCAACGGAACGGTAAGTATCACAGCAGGCGGGGTCATAACCTTTACCCCGGCAGCCAACTATTTCGGAACAGTGACCTTCCCGTATGTAATCAGCGACGGCCAGGGCGGCACCGCCACAGCCGATGAGATTATCAACATCAGCTCGGTGAATGATCCACCAATAGCTGTAACAGATACCTATACCACAACGGAAGACACACCTGTAACGCTCTTACCGTTAACCGGCGACAGCGATCCTGACGGCGGCACTTTGTCGATCACCTCGATCAACGGAGTGACCCTGACCCCTGGCACAGCGCAGACGATCCCTGTAACCAACGGAACGGTAAGTATCACAGCAGGCGGGGTCATAACCTTTACCCCGGCAGCCAACTATTTCGGAACAGTAACCTTCCCGTATGTAATCAGCGACGGCCAGGGCGGCACAGCTACAGCCGATGAGATTATCAACATCAGCTCGGTGAATGATCCACCAATAGCTGTAACAGATACCTATACCACAACGGAAGACACACCTGTAACGCTCTTACCGTTAACCGGCGACAGTGATCCTGACGGCGGCACTTTGTCGATCACCTCGATCAACGGAGTGACCCTGACCCCGGGCACAGCACAGACGATCCCGGTACCCAACGGAACGGTAAGTATCACAGCAGGCGGGGTCATTACCTTTACCCCGGCAGCCAACTATTTTGGAACAGTAACCTTCCCGTATGTAATCAGCGACGGCCAGGGCGGCACTGCCACAGCCGATGAGATTATCAACATCAGCTCGGTGAATGATCCACCAATAGCCGTAACAGATACCTATAGCACAGCTGAAGACACTCCTGTAACGCTCTTACCGTTAACCGGCGACAGTGATCCTGACGGCGGCACCCTGTCGATCACCTCGATCAACGGAGTGACCCTTACACCGGGCACAGCGCAGACGATCCCTGTAACCAACGGAACGGTAAGTATCACAGCAGGCGGGGTCATAACCTTTACCCCGGCAGCCAACTATTTCGGAACAGTGACCTTCCCGTATGTAATCAGCGACGGCCAGGGCGGCACTGCCACAGCCGATGAGATTATCAACATCAGCTCGGTGAACGATCCACCAATAGCCGTAACAGATACTTATACCACAGCTGAAGACACACCTGTAACGCTGTTACCGTTAACCGGCGACAGTGATCCTGACGGCGGCACCCTATCGATCACCTCGATCAACGGAGTGACCCTGACCCCGGGCACAGCGCAGACGATCCCTGTAACCAACGGAACGGTAAGTATCACAGCAGGCGGTGTCATAACCTTTACCCCGGCAGCCAACTATATTGGAACAGTAACCTTCCCGTATGTAATCAGCGACGGCCAGGGCGGCACAGCCACAGCCGATGAGATTATCAACATTGGTTCGGTGAACGATCCACCAACAGCTGTGACAGATACCTATACTACAGCTGAAGACACACCTGTAACGCTCTTACCGTTAACCGGCGACAGCGATCCTGACGGCGGCACCCTATCGATCACCTCGATCAACGGAGTGACCCTGACCCCGGGCACAGCGCAGACGATCCCTGTAACCAACGGAACGGTAAGTATCACAGCAGGCGGGGTCATAACCTTTACCCCGGCAGCCAACTATTTCGGAACAGTAACCTTCCCGTATGTAATCAGCGACGGCCAGGGCGGCACTGCCACAGCCGATGAGATTATCAACATCAGCTCGGTGAATGATCCACCAATAGCTGTAACAGATACCTATACCACAACGGAAGACACACCTGTAACGCTCTTACCGTTAACCGGCGACAGCGATCCTGACGGCGGCACTTTGTCGATCACCTCGATCAACGGAGTGACCCTGACCCCGGGCACAGCACAGACGATCCCGGTACCCAACGGAACGGTAAGTATCACAGCAGGCGGGGTCATTACCTTTACCCCGGCAGCCAACTATTTTGGAACAGTGACCTTCCCGTATGTAATCAGCGACGGCCAGGGCGGCACTGCCACAGCCGATGAGATTATCAACATCAGCTCGGTGAATGATCCACCAATAGCCGTAACAGATACCTATAGCACAGCTGAAGACACACCTGTAACGCTCTTACCGTTAACCGGCGACAGTGATCCTGACGGCGGCACCCTGTCGATCACCTCGATCAACGGAGTGACCCTTACACCGGGCACAGCGCAGACGATCCCTGTAACCAACGGAACGGTAAGTATCACAGCAGGCGGGGTCATAACCTTTACCCCGGCAGCCAACTATTTCGGAACAGTGACCTTCCCGTATGTAATCAGCGACGGCCAGGGCGGCACAGCTACAGCCGATGAGATTATCAACATCAGCTCGGTGAATGATCCACCAACAGCTGTGACAGATACCTATACCACAACGGAAGACACACCTGTAACGCTCTTACCGTTAACCGGTGACAGCGATCCTGACGGCGGTACCCTGTCGATCACCTCGATCAACGGAGTGACCCTGACCCCGGGCACAGCGCAGACGATCCCTGTAACCAACGGAACGGTAAGTATCACAGCAGGCGGGGTCATAACCTTTACCCCGGCAGCCAACTATTTCGGAACAGTAACCTTCCCGTATGTAATCAGCGACGGCCAGGGCGGCACAGCTACAGCCGATGAGATTATCAACATCAGCTCGGTGAACGATCCACCAATAGCTGTAACAGATACCTATACCACAACGGAAGACACACCTGTAACGCTCTTACCGTTAACCGGCGACAGTGATCCTGACGGCGGCACCCTGTCGATCACCTCGATCAACGGAGTGACCCTGACCCCTGGCACAGCGCAGACGATCCCGGTAACCAACGGAACGGTAAGTATCACAGCAGGCGGGGTCATAACCTTTACCCCGGCAGCCAACTATTTTGGAACAGTGACCTTCCCGTATGTAATCAGCGACGGCCAGGGCGGCACCGCCACAGCCGATGAGATTATCAACATCAGCTCGGTGAATGATCCACCAATAGCTGTGACAGATACCTATACCACAACGGAAGACACGCCTGTAACGCTCTTACCGTTAACCGGCGACAGTGATCCTGACAGCGGCACTTTGTCGATCACCTCGATCAACGGAGTGACCCTGACCCCGGGCACAGCACAGACGATCCCGGTACCCAACGGAACGGTAAGTATCACAGCAGGCGGGGTCATTACCTTTACCCCGGCAGCCAACTATTTTGGAACAGTGACCTTCCCGTATGTAATCAGCGACGGCCAGGGCGGCACTGCCACAGCCGATGAGATTATCAACATCAGCTCGGTGAATGATCCACCAATAGCTGTAACAGATACCTATACCACAACGGAAGACACACCTGTAACGCTCTTACCGTTAACCGGCGACAGCGATCCTGACGGCGGCACCCTGTCGATCACCTCGATCAACGGAGTGACCCTGACCCCTGGCACAGCGCAGACGATCCCTGTAACCAACGGAACGGTAAGTATCACAGCAGGCGGGGTCATAACCTTTACCCCGGCAGCCAACTATTTCGGAACAGTGACCTTCCCGTATGTAATCAGCGACGGCCAGGGCGGCACCGCCACAGCCGATGAGATTATCAACATCAGCTCGGTGAATGATCCACCAATAGCTGTAACAGATACCTATACCACAACGGAAGACACACCTGTAACGCTCTTACCGTTAACCGGCGACAGCGATCCTGACGGCGGCACTTTGTCGATCACCTCGATCAACGGAGTGACCCTTACACCGGGCACAGCGCAGACGATCCCGGTAACCAACGGAACGGTAATTATCACAGCAGGCGGGGTCATAACCTTTACCCCGGCAGCCAACTATTTCGGAACAGTGACCTTCCCGTATGTAATCAGCGACGGCCAGGGCGGCACAGCTACAGCCGATGAGATTATCAACATCAGCTCGGTGAACGATCCACCAATAGCTGTAACAGATACCTATACCACAACGGAAGACACACCTGTAACGCTCTTACCGTTAACCGGCGACAGCGATCCTGACGGCGGCACCCTGTCGATCACCTCGATCAACGGAGTGACCCTGACCCCGGGCACAGCGCAGACGATCCCGGTAACCAATGGAACGGTAAGTATCACAGCAGGCGGGGTCATAACCTTTACCCCGGCAGCCAACTATTTCGGAACAGTAACCTTCCCGTATGTAATCAGCGACGGCCAGGGCGGCACCGCCACAGCCGATGAGATTATCAACATCAGCTCGGTGAATGATCCACCAATAGCTGTGACAGATACCTATACCACAACGGAAGACACTCCTGTAACGCTGTTACCGTTAACCGGCGACAGTGATCCTGACGGCGGCACCCTATCGATCACCTCGATCAACGGAGTGACCCTGACCCCTGGTACAGCGCAGACGATCCCTGTAACCAACGGAACGGTAAGTATCACAGCAGGCGGGGTCATAACCTTTACCCCGGCAGCCAACTATTTCGGAACAGTGACCTTCCCGTATGTAATCAGCGACGGCCAGGGCGGCACAGCCACAGCCGATGAGATTATCAACATTGGTTCGGTGAATAATCCTCCGGTTGCAGTAGATGAAAATGTATCCATCTTTGAAGATACTTCTGCCACTGGCAATGTATTAACCAATGACAGTGATCCGGAAATGGATCCGTTATTGGTAACTACCTATACAGTAAATGGAATTACTCTACCTGCAGGAACACCATATACCATACCTGGTATTGGTACAATAGTTATTCAAAGCAATGGCATCTTCAACTTTACTCCTGTAACAAATTACAATGGTCCTGTACCTCCAGTTGATTATACGATAGTTGATGGCAACGGAGGAAGTGATATAGGTACTTTGTATATAACCATTATACCAGTAAATGATCCACCGCTTGCGGCTGTTGATTACAATACAACACCCGAAGACACACCGGTATCAGGTATAGTATTTTCAAATGATACCGACGTTGATGGTAATCTGAATCCTGCTGGGTTCACCTTAGTTACCTCTCCGACAAATGGCACCTTATTATTTAATAATGATGGTACCTATACTTACACGCCAACCTTAAACTATATTGGCACTGATAGCTTTATATACACGGTATGTGACTTTGGTATGCCGGTATACTGCGATACTGCAATAGTGCGCATCACAATCACCCCTGTCAACGATCCGCCTGTAATCACCGGGATCACGGTCACCACACCGGAAGATACGCCGGTAACGGTATGTCTGCCGATAACGGATCCGGATGCAGGTTCTGTATTTACAGCAAGTTTGTGCGGCAACCCGTCACAGGGAACCCTTGGCACACCGTATATTTCGGGTAACCAGGTATGTGTAGTTTACACGCCAAACCTGAATTACACCGGAACAGACCAGTTCTGTGTACAGGTATGCGATAACGGCGTACCGGCCTTATGCGATACAGCCATAATACATGTAATAGTAACTCCTGTCAACGATCCGCCTGTAATCACAGGAATAACGGTCACCACACCGGAAGATACGCCGGTAACGGTATGTCTGCCGATAACGGATCCGGATGCAGGTTCTGTATTTACGGCAAGCCTGTGCGGAAGTCCATCACAGGGTACATTGGGCACACCATATATTTCAGGTAACCAGGTATGTGTAGTTTACACGCCAAACCTGAATTACACCGGAACAGACCAGTTCTGTGTACAGGTATGCGATAACGGCGTACCGGCCTTATGCGATACAGCCATAATACATGTAATAGTAACTCCTGTCAACGATCCGCCTGTAATAACCGGAATAACAGTCACCACACCGGAAGATACGCCGGTAACGGTATGTCTGCCGATAACGGATCCGGATGCAGGTTCTGTATTTACAGCAAGTTTGTGCGGCAACCCGTCACAGGGAACCCTTGGCACACCGTATATTTCGGGTAACCAGGTATGTGTAGTTTACACGCCAAACCTGAATTACACCGGAACAGACCAGTTCTGTGTACAGGTATGCGACAACGGAGTACCGGCCTTATGCGATACAGCCATAATACATGTAATAATAACTCCTGTCAACGATCCGCCTGTAATAACCGGAATAACAGTCACCACACCGGAAGATACGCCGGTAACGGTATGTCTGCCGATAACGGATCCGGATGCAGGTTCTGTATTTACAGCCAGCCTATGCGGAAGTCCATCACAGGGAACGTTGGGCACACCGTATATTTCGGGTAACCAGGTATGTGTAGTTTACACGCCAAACCTGAATTACACCGGAACAGACCAGTTCTGTGTACAGGTATGCGATAACGGCGTACCGGCCTTATGCGATACAGCCATAATACATGTAATAGTAACTCCTGTCAACGATCCGCCGGTAATTACCGGAATAACGGTCACCACACCGGAAGATACGCCGGTTACGGTATGTCTGCCGATAACGGATCCGGATGCAGGATCAGTATTTACGGCCAGCCTGTGCGGAAGTCCATCACAGGGAACGTTGGGTACACCGTATATTTCGGGTAACCAGGTATGTGTAGTTTACACGCCAAACCTGAATTACACCGGAACAGACCAGTTCTGTGTACAGGTATGCGATAACGGCGTACCGGCCTTGTGCGATACAGCCATAATACATGTAATAGTAACTCCTGTCAACGATCCGCCTGTAATAACAGGGATAACGGTCACCACACCGGAAGATACGCCGGTAACGGTATGTCTGCCGATAACGGATCCGGATGCAGGATCAGTATTTACGGCCAGCCTGTGCGGAAGTCCATCACAGGGAACGTTGGGTACACCGTATATTTCGGGTAACCAGGTATGTGTAGTTTACACGCCAAACCTGAATTACACCGGAACAGACCAGTTCTGCGTACAGGTATGCGACAACGGAGTACCGGCCTTATGCGATACAGCCATAATACATGTAATAATAACTCCTGTCAACGATCCGCCTGTAATAACAGGAATAACAGTCACCACACCGGAAGATACGCCGGTAACGGTATGTCTGCCGATAACGGATCCGGATGCAGGTTCTGTATTTACAGCAAGTTTGTGCGGCAACCCGTCACAGGGAACCCTTGGCACACCGTATATTTCGGGTAACCAGGTATGTGTAGTTTACACGCCAAACCTGAATTACACCGGAACAGACCAGTTCTGTGTACAGGTATGCGACAACGGAGTACCGGCCTTATGCGATACAGCCATAATACATGTAATAATAACTCCTGTCAACGATCCGCCTGTAATAACCGGAATAACAGTCACCACACCGGAAGATACGCCGGTAACGGTATGTCTGCCGATAACGGATCCGGATGCAGGTTCTGTATTTACAGCCAGCCTATGCGGAAGTCCATCACAGGGAACATTGGGCACACCGTATATTTCGGGTAACCAGGTATGTGTAGTTTACACGCCAAACCTGAATTACACCGGAACAGACCAGTTCTGTGTACAGGTATGCGATAACGGCGTACCGGCCTTATGCGATACAGCCATAATACATGTAATAGTAACTCCTGTCAACGATCCGCCGGTAATTACCGGAATAACGGTCACCACACCGGAAGATACGCCGGTTACGGTATGTCTGCCGATAACGGATCCGGATGCAGGATCAGTATTTACGGCCAGCCTGTGCGGAAGTCCATCACAGGGAACGTTGGGTACACCGTATATTTCGGGTAACCAGGTATGTGTAGTTTACACGCCAAACCTGAATTACACCGGAACAGACCAGTTCTGTGTACAGGTATGCGATAACGGCGTACCGGCCTTGTGCGATACAGCCATAATACATGTAATAGTAACTCCTGTCAACGATCCGCCTGTAATAACAGGGATAACGGTCACCACACCGGAAGATACGCCGGTAACGGTATGTCTGCCGATAACGGATCCGGATGCAGGATCAGTATTTACGGCCAGCCTGTGCGGAAGTCCATCACAGGGAACGTTGGGCACACCGTATATTTCGGGTAACCAGGTATGTGTAGTTTACACGCCAAACCTGAATTACACCGGAACAGACCAGTTCTGTGTACAGGTATGCGATAACGGCGTACCGGCCTTATGCGATACAGCCATAATACATGTAATAATAACTCCTGTCAACGATCCGCCTGTAATCACAGGAATAACGGTCACCACACCGGAAGATACGCCGGTAACGGTATGTCTGCCGATAACGGATCCGGATGCAGGATCTGTATTTACGGCAAGCCTGTGCGGAAGTCCATCACAGGGTACATTGGGCACACCATATATTTCAGGTAACCAGGTATGTGTAGTTTACACACCAAACCTGAATTACAACGGAACAGACCAGTTCTGTGTACAGGTATGCGATAACGGCGTACCGGCCTTATGCGATACAGCAATAATCCATGTTGTAGTAACTCCGGTCAACGATCCTCCGGTGGCTGTTGTAGATTACAAATCAACACCCGAAGATACACCAGTATCAGGAAGTGTATCAGGTAATGATTATGATGTTGACAGCAATCTGAATTTAAACAGTTTTACATTGGTAACAGGGCCAACCAACGGAATACTTGTATTCAATGCAAATGGCTCATACACCTATACACCTAATCCTAATTATAATGGTACTGACACCTTTATTTACCGGGTTTGCGACTTTGGAATGCCTGTTTATTGTGATACAGCAATAGTACGTATTACCATTTTGCCAGTGAACGATTCACCGGTAACTTTCAATGAAACAGCGAACATATGCAACAATACATCTGCGACAGGGAATATCTTCAACGGAGATTTTGATCCTGACGGCACGATATTATCGGTAGGTTCGATAATTCAAAGCCCGTTGAACGGTACATTCAGTATTTTGCCATCAGGTGCTTATACCTATACTCCAAACAGTACTTTTGGTGGAGTTGAGAGAATTATAGTTGCTTTATGTGATGCAGGTCTTCCTCTTCCATCCCGTTGTACTAACGATACCATAACAATCACGGTAAGTCCGCAGATTATTATTAGTGCCGGGCTTGATGCTACTATTTGTGAAACAAGTGGTTATACTTTATCAGGAGCTATTGCACAGAATACAACTTCTGTAAACTGGACAACCAGCGGGACAGGCACTTTCAATAACAACCTGTTGGTTAACCCGGTCTATACACCAGGTACAGCAGATATACTTGCAGGTACTGTTACACTGACCATACATGGAAACGGGAATGCCCCATGCGGAAACGGAACTGATGCAATGGTACTTACAATCCGTCGTCAGCCGGTTGTTGATGCTGGTACTAATAGTACTATGTGTGAAACGTCAGTCAGCTATACCCTGAGCGGGGCCTCGGCTCAAAACGGAGCCAGCTATCTATGGAGTAGCAGCGGTACGGGTACATTCAGCAATGCAACTGTTGTAAATCCTTCATACACTCCTAGTGCAGCTGATATTACTTTAGGAAGTGTAACACTCACTCTATCGGCAACCGCTCTCGGTCCTTGTACCGGAGTGTCCGATGCGATGGTCCTTACCATAAGCCGTCAGGCTATAGTTAATGCAGGACTTGACGCATCGGTTTGTGAGGGCTCCACATATACGCTTTCAGGTTCTGCCTCTCAGTATACGACTTCAGTTATGTGGACTAGCAGTGGAACAGGTACTTTCAGTAACCCGACAACTTTGCACCCTGTTTATACACCGAGTGCGAATGATATCCTGACCGGGTTTGTTAATCTCACCCTGACTGGAACATCGTCGGCACCTTGTAGCCCGGCATCTGATATCATGAAACTGACCATCAATCACCAGGCCATTGTAAATGCAGGACCTGATGCTACGACTTGTGAAACGGCCGGGGCCTATCTTATAGCTAATGCTACTTCGCAGAATGCAACAGGTTACTTATGGACCACCAGTGGAACCGGTACCTTTGTCAATGCAACCATTCTTAATCCTGTTTATTCACCAAGTGCTGCTGATAAAGCAGCGGGGAGTGTAACATTAACAGTGGTAGCTTATTCTGCAACGCCTTGCTCTAACGCAACCGATGCTATGTTGCTGCAATTCAGCCGGCAATCAATTGTAAATGCAGGCCCTGATGATGTTTCCTGTGAAGGCAGTTCTTTCGTACCGGCTAGCTCGTCAGCTTCGGGATATACATGGTTAATGTGGACTTCAAGCGGAACTGGTACATTCAGTAATACGAATATCTTACATCCTGTATATACTCCGAGTATTAATGATATCCTGATCGGGTCAGTTACTCTTACCCTTCATGCATATAGTGCAGCACCATGTTCGGAAAGCATGGATGCCATGACTCTGAATATAACAAGGGCGCCGACCGCAAATGCCGGTCCTGACAATGTTACCTGCCAGGCTACTTCCTTTACAATAACTGCTGCCAGTGCCAGTCATTATTCTTCTGTTTTCTGGACTCATAATGGCCAGGGTGTTCTTCAGAACGCAAACACCCTGCTCCCAACGTATGTTCCTTCAGCAAGTGAAACAGGAATAATTAAACTTGTTCTTCATGTTGTCGGATTAACACCGTGCGGCACTGTATCGGATACCACAACACTGATTGTAAATGCAACAGCTATTGCCAATGCCGGACCAGATGCATCGACATGTGGAACTACTCCATACCTGGTATCCGGATCTACGGCATCGGGATATGCATCATTGCTTTGGACTACAAACGGCACCGGGGTATTCAACGACCCGACTTTGAAGAATCCGGTTTATACCCCGACTCTTGCTGATGTTCAGAGTGGTTCGGTTATTCTCACACTAACAGTGAATCCATTGGCTGGCTGCACAGGAGTATCCGATCAGATGATCCTTACAATCCGTACAACACCAGTATCCAACGCAGGCCCGGATGCAACAACCTGCCAGGGTGTATCCTATAGTGTAACGGGTGCCTCGTCGGAAGGCAGCCAATCAATACTATGGACGCATAACGGGACAGGGGCATTGCAGAATGCAGGTACACTTACACCTACATATATACCGGGCAACGGAGAAACCGGAACAGTAACACTCACGTTAACTGTTACTGGTACAGCTCCTTGCGGAACAGTAAATGATGCACTGCTGTTGACCATTGTTCCTGCTGTTACTGCTTCAGCCGGCAGTGACCTGTCGACCTGTGAGAATACCCCGGTAACTATAAGCGGAGCCAGTGCAAGCAACTACAGTACTATACTCTGGACTACTTCCGGTTCGGGTACATTCAGTGATCCTAAGGTTGTTAATCCTGTTTATACTCCAAGCTCGTCGGATGTAACACTCGGCTTTATCGATCTGACGATGCATGTAACCGGTAATGGACCATGCGCGGGAATTACTGATCAGCTCAGGCTGACACTAGTTAAAGGTCCTGTTGCTATGGCCGGTAGTGATGTAACGGGTTGCTATGGAATGCCGTATATTTTTAGCGGAGCTACGGCCACAAACTACAGTTCGTTAAGCTGGACTTTCGAACCTTTAAATGCCGGCGTTCTGACAGGTCAAAATACCCTCACTCCTGTATTTGTACCAACTTCAGGATTTAGCGGGAAAGTGACCTTTACCCTCACGGTAACAGGAATTACGGCTTGCGGCAATGTTACAACCACCGACCAGTTTGTGCTTACAATCGGCAATAAGCTTATTGTAAATGCCGGTCCAGATCAAACTGTACCACTTGGATTTACCGCTTTACTGGAAGGTACTGCTACCGGTGGATCAGGTTCCTATGCATGGAGTTGGCAACCCGCTAATCTGGTAGCCAACCCTAATCTGTACAAGACAGAAACAGTGCCACTTTCAGCAGAAACTATGTTTATCCTGAATGTGCTGGATATTAACAGTGGATGCGTTGGAATTGATACTGTAAAAGTTCTGATGGGACCAGCAATCATTCCACCTGTTGCAAACGTGGATTATGATACAACAGTGATGAACATACCTGTAACCATACCTGTTTTGGGCAATGATATAATACAGCCCGGTACACTAATTACAGTTAGTTTCTGCAGTTATCCGCAGCATGGTGTAGTTATACTGAATGCTGACCATACCTTTACATACACACCGGCTCCGGATTACACGGGCGACGATGTTTTCTGTTACATGTTGTGTGATAATCATAATCCGCCATTGTGTGATACAGCCCTTGTAAAGATACATGTGAAGCCCCAGGATATAAGTGATCTTAATCCAACCGGAGTAATAACCCCGAACGGTGACGGAGACAATGATGTATGGATAATCAGGGGTATAGAAGAGTATCCTGACAATGAAATATTGATTTTCAACCGTTGGGGAGATCGTATCAGTCACTTTACAGGGTATGACAACAAGTCAAAAGCCTGGAACGGAACTAACAATGATCAGCAACCTGTTCCGGATGGCACCTATTACTATATAATGAAGATCAATAATGTTGGTACAAGGACAGGATGGATCTTTGTCAGAGGTAATTCTAAGTAATATCCAGGGAAAAGGGAACTATGCCGACCGGCATAGTTCCCTGCCCTTCCTGTTTAAAACTGATTTAATAGAAACATGCATAGAAAAAATATGATTATGAAAAAGTTACTTACTATTCTTCTGATACTTTCTGCAGGCAGACTTTTTGCCCAGCAGGACCCCTTATTCAGCCAATACATGTTCAACAAACTGGCTGTAAATCCAGGGTATGCGGGTAGTCGCGAAGCATTATCAGGTGACCTTATAAACCGCTGGCAGTGGGTAGGTATTAATGGAGCTCCGGTTACACTGAGTGCTTCTATCCATACACCTCTGCGGAACCCGCACCTGGGTGTCGGACTTACGTATTACAACGATCATCTGGGACCAACAACTTACCAGGGAGCATTGGCCTCTTTTGCATACAGGATAATCTTCCCAAAGGGGAAACTGTCTTTTGGATTACAGGCTGGGATGAAATATTCAGGTATCGATTGGAATGATCCGAACCTGGATCCGTATAACGGGTCGGACCCTCTGCTGTCGGGGCAGGAAAAGAATAAAACGGTTCCCGATGCCAACTTTGGAATTTATTATTATTCAGAAAATTTCTATGTGGGATTATCCTCAAAGCAACTACTTCAAAACCAGACAGCCGTCGTTGAAGTTAATGGCAAGAGTGAGTTTACGAAACTGTTGAGACACTTTTACGGAATGGCTGGGGTTGCCTTCCCGATTTCTGAAAATCTGGTTTTCAGGCCATCAATTTTAGTTAAATACGTCACACATGCACCGCCTCAGATGGATCTGAATATGAGTTTTCTGATCGGTAGTTCATTCTGGCTCGGTGCTTCTTACCGGACTGAAAAGGCAGTTTCGCTGTTGACTGAGATCCGGATTACCCCTACTCTGAGGATTGGCTATTCGTATGATATCTGGTTCAACGAACTCAGAGCCTACAATAAAGGTTCGCATGAGTTACGTATAGGATTCGATATCGACAGGAAGAGCAGGATGCTCACCCCAAGGTACTTCTAATAAATAAGGAAGTTGACAGAAAAACAAAAAAACTGAAAAATACCAGGTTATGAAAAAAATATTTCTCTGTGTCGCGATAATCGCAATTTTACCGCTGTTAATAACAGCTCAGTCAGTAAAAAAGGCACAGAAAGCGATGGATAGGTACGATTTTACCAGTGCTATTATTATTCTCAAGAAAACAATAGAAAATGGCAAAAACCTGAATGTAACGATACCCATGCTTGCCGAGTGTTACCGGATGCAGCATGATATATTTAATACAAGAGCCTGGTATAGCCGTGCTGTAACTTTACCCGATGCCAAACCGGTAACATTTCTATATTATGCCAAAGCATTGGAGGCTACCGGTGATTATAAGGCCGCCCGAGAATTTTTCCTAAAATATGACAGCCTTGCCTCCGATAAAAAAGGACTTTTTTTTGCAGCAAATTGCGATAGTGTATTGGGAAGCTGGAAAAATATCAAACCTGTATATGAAATAAAGTCTGTTGACAAAATCAACACGGATAAAAGTGAATTCGGCCCTGTTTTTTATAAAGGCAGCCTAATCTTCTGTTCCGATTATAATTATGGTACAGGTAAAGGAAAGACCTACGGCTGGACAGGACGGGGCTACCTCGACATAGTAAAAGCCAGCCCGACGGCCCAGGGTGAATATTGGAACGATATGCAAAAACCATCATTATTCGACAACAAGTTGAACCAGACATACCATGACGGACCATGCACATTCAATAAAAACGGTGATACAATATTTTTCACAAGGTCATATAAAGATAAGGCTAAAAAGGAAAACGGGTTTAAAACAAACATGTTAAAACTGTTTTATGCAACCCGCACCGAAGGATCTGGATGGAGCGAACCAAAATCGTTTTTCCTTAACAGCACTGATTATTCCGTAGGACATCCTGCGTTGTCACCCGATGGCAAAACACTTTATTTTGCAAGTAACATGCCAGGCGGTTTTGGAGGTATCGACCTCTGGATGGTTAGCCGGGAAGCCGGGAGCTGGAGTAAACCGACAAACCTCGGAAACGTAATAAATACAAGTGAAGATGAGATGTTCCCGTTTATAAATGATGACGGCAGCCTGTTCTTTGCAAGCAACGGGCATCCGGGGTACGGGGCAATGGATATTTTCTGCAGCAGGAAAACAGCAACAGGCTGGAGTTCCCCTGTTAACCTTTACCCGCCCATAAACAGTTCATTCGATGATTTTGCAATGGCATTTGCCCCCGGATGTAAAATCGGTTTTTTCTCTTCTAACCGGCCGGGAGGTAAAGGCAATGATGATATTTATGCATTTAAAGAAAAAGAACCTGAAGCTATAGTTGTGCTTACCCCCAGATTTATTCAGGGACATGTCAAGGACAAATCAACCCTTCTGCCTATTGCCGGAGCAACCGTATTTATCCTGAATCCTGTAACTAATAAAGTGAAAGTATTAAAAACCGATGCAAACGGGCTTTATCAAACATCGGTTGAAACAAATGATACCCTAATCGTAAAGGCTATGAAAAATGAATACATAGGCGATTGCCTGTCGTGGCCTTTCGATTTAATCAATCCGGGAATTGTGCTGGATGCCCCACGCGATCTCCTGCTGGACAAACTAGTTGTTAACAAGATATTCACAATCGAAAACATTTATTACGATTTCGATAAATACAATATCCGTGCCGATGCCAAGCCTGAACTGGATAAGCTTATCCGGATCATGAAAGAAAACGCTATAAAGGTTGAACTCGGTTCGCATACGGACTGTCGCGGGTCATTTAAATACAACGAACGACTGGCTGAAAATCGGGCCAAGTCCGCTGTGGATTACCTTACTAGAGGAGGCATTGAGTCTGACCGCCTTATTGCAAAAGGATATGGGGAGTACAAACTTGTTAACAACTGCTCTGATGATGTTCCATGTACTGAAGCAGAACATCAGGCAAACCGCCGCACTGAGTTTAAAGTGCTGGATTATGTTGATGTAACAGCCCAGAAAGACTTCTTTGACCCTGATCTGTTGAAAGATGGCGAGGTAATCGATTTGTACCTCCTTCCTTCCGGATTTTTCCGCGAATGTCTTCTGAGAAAACCCTTAAGTTCTGGTGAAACCCCGGGAGCTACCAAATAACCTCATCCGGATTCAATACAAAGAGAACAGACTTTATATATACACCAGTTATAATTAATGAGTACAGGTTAACTGAGTATCATTTAAATCCGTTGCTTATTTCCTTATCTGATAAACTCTTATATGGGCTTGTTTCAGGGCTTATCGCCCTGGAATGAGCCCATTGTTTTAACAACCCGGGTTTCGGGAAAACTAAAAGGGCTAATTCATGACATCTGTGAATTTGGTTTTGTGATAAATGACCTTGGTTATATAAAGAAAACGTTAAGCCGGCTAAGGATTAATTTGCGTTGGACGTATTTGAAAACTGGACTAAACATCTCAAAAACAAATACATGTAAAAAAATAATCCAGAAAAATATCGATTTTAGGAAAAAGTCATTATCTTTACAGTGATTTGGAATTGTAGTCAAAAAAACAAATTCACCGTTCATTTTAATTTTTGTATCCGGCTTACTGAGAATTTTGGGAAATATGCTCAGTTGGTTATTTTGAATCTTGGCTCCTGGTTAAACACAGCTCAGTAACTAAAACTGTTTAACGTTAAAGCCAAACAACTATGTAAACTTTGAACTAATCGCTACAGGGAAATCTGGAATGTTGATTGATTTGGGATAAAAATGTGTCCAAACGAGCTGCAAAACAATTGGATCTTTCTTAACCCCAAAGTGGAAACCATCGTATCAAAGGGTAACTGTTGCCCTGAATTTACCTATTCTATAAGACCACTTCGGGTTTGTGCAATTCTTTGCACCCGTTTTTCATTGTCGCCATTCTTAAAAAGCTGAAGCTAAAATCACATCTTTGAGATTTGATATTAGCAATTATTCTGTTTTTTAAATTCACAGGCTGGTGAAAGCCGTTTCCGTCTCATCTGATTTGCATCACAGGCATGAAAGCCCCTACCAGGTTTGTGACCTGGGCATGCCTGTATACTGCGATACAGCGACCGTTACCATCGACATCCTTCCAAATCCGACAGGCAACTCAACTGTGGCGGTTGACGACAGTTACTTCGGACCGGAAGACAGCCCGATTACAGGCAATGTGCTGATCAACGACTACGATCCGCAGGGCCACACCCAATCGGTGAATACCATTCCTGTTGCAGTGCCATTGCACGGAGTTGTGAACCTGAATTCAAACGGTACGTTCGTTTACACACCGGCACTTAACTACAACGGTCCCGATAAGTTTGTATACAGGGTGTGCGATAACGGTACACCACAAGCCTGCACCCAGGCGACAGTATACCTGCTTCTGAGCCCGTCCAATGATCCGCCGGTAGCTATCAACGATGTAAACAATACGTTGATCAATACACCGGTTACAGGTAATGTTATAACCAACGACTGGGATCCGGAAGGCAATCCTCTTATGGTGAATGCCACGCCGGTGGATCCGCCTGATCATGGAGGAGTAGTGCTCAATCCGGATGGAACGTATACCTATACCCCGGTTACAGGCTACACTGGTACCGACTCATTTATTTACCAGGTATGCGACAATGCAACACCACCTGCATGCGATCAGGCTACAGTAACCATTACGGTTATCCCGATTCCGGGTACGGCCAACGATCCTCCTGTTGCCGTAAACGACAGTTTGTCTAATAACCACCTGTAAAGGCAATTTTTTGGCCGAATGTCAGATTAAAATTAGGTAAAAGGGCTGATATAAGTGTAGCATATTTCAGAAGTATTTTAAGCAGGTTGAGAAAAATACGACGGGATACAGCTTTAAAATGAACCATAATTGAGCAAAAAGCCGAGGACAAAGCTTTCAGATATGCTCTTAGCTTATCCTGGCCGAGAATATTCACAATCCTGCGCAAATTGTAAGCAACAAAGATCAGTCCTACATCAGCTGAAGCGCGTTTCATCGATTTCTTGGTCATGATATAGGAATACCCCCATTGCCGTTTTATAATTCCGTATGGGTGTTCCACGATGGCTTGCCTTCGAAGGTAAAGTTTCTTGTTACTATCCAGTCGAAGTTTGTTAGCATGTATTAAATCGGCATATTCGGAGCGTTCAAGTATACGCCCATTTTTATTCCTGGTGCATTGCTTGGCAAACCGACACTTCTGGCATTCATTGGTTTTGTAGTGTTTTACTTTATAGTTGGACTTTGAGCTGTTTTTATCGTACTGGTTTCCGTTGGTGGTTAGTGTTTGACCTGCCGGACAAGTGTATGAATCGGAAAGCTTATCGTAAACGAAATGTTCAATATCAAAGGCCGGATCGGGAGCATGTGATCCAGGATCGGGAATGGCTACCAATACTTCAACGCCTTGCTTAATAGCATAATCAAACTCGCCTCCGGTGTGAAAGCCTTTGTCGTACAGTGCCGTAAAATCATTGTTCTGCAAAATGGTTTTGGCCCTGCGAACCATGCCACCCATGGCTCTGTTGTCAGTTTGATTAGTTACCTTAAAATCAATAGGAATGTTGTGTTTTGCATCCACGGTGGTTTGTACGCTGTAGCCTACTTCGGTGATATTGTTGCGGGTAACAAGCTGGCGGCTGTCAGGGTCGGAGGTTGAAATCTGGGTTTCTCCGCTTAGTTCCAGTTGCCGGCGAAGATCCTGGTAAGTGGCTTTGCGTTCTGTGTGTTTCTTGATTTTCTCCTTAATCTCCGTCTTTTCAGGATCACAAACCTCATCCTTATCTTCTGATGCCAGTATGTTGCTGTATTCTTCGAGCCGGGCATCGATATAGGCAATATGGCGTTCAATTTTAGCTTCGTTGAAATTGTTCTTCTTGGAGTTCTGAGCCCTCAGTTTGGTGCTGTCGCCTGCTACTAATTTGCCACCAATCAGATCAAAATGTTTGGCCAGTTGCACGGTTGCCCTGAAAACCCTGCGTATCGACTTTGGATTATCCCTCCTGAAATTAGAGATGGTGTTGTGATCGGGCACCAGGCATTTCATCAGCCACATCAGTTCAATGTTCCGGCTACACTCTTTCTCTAAAGTGCGGGAGGAACGGATTCGGTTCAAGTATCCGTAAATATAGAGTTTAAGTAAAACCGAGGGGTGATAGGCCGGCCTACCGTTTTCCATAAATTCGAACCTAAAGCCAAAGTCTTCAAGTTTTAAGCTATCCACAAACATGTCGATCAAACGGACTTCGTTATCCTGAGCAATGGCTGCTTCGAGCGAAGAAGCAAAAAGTGGAATCTGGTTTCTGTCTTGTCCTGTTATGAATTTCATGAAGTAAATATACAGATAATCAATGATATAGAAGATAAATCAAGTGCGAAACCGGGTAAAAAGTTATCAAGAATTAAAGTGTTAATAACTGCGGCAAAATTGAAAGGTGAAAGATGGTTTTTAGACAGTTTGACGACGCATGCCAGGGTTCGATAAACACAAGCGTAACAGGGAATGTGATTGCTAACGACTGGGATCCGGATGGCAATCTGAACCTGTCGAGTGTAATCCGGATAGGCCCGATGCCGGCAAATGGAACCTTGACACTGAATGCGAACGGGACCTTCACTTTTGTACCAGTTACAGGTTATATCGGTCAGGTAAGCTTTAATTACCAGGTTTGTGACCTGGGCATGCCTGTATACTGCGATACAGCGACCGTTACCATCGACATCCTTCCAAATCCGACAGGCAACTCAACAATGGCCGTTGACGACAGTTACTTCGGACCGGAAGACAGCCCGATTACAGGCAATGTGCTGATCAACGACTACGATCCGCAAGGCCACACCCAATCGGTGAATACCATTCCTGTTGCAGTGCCATTGCACGGAGTTGTGAACCTGAATTCAAACGGCACGTTCGTTTACACACCGGCACTTAACTACAATGGTCCCGATAAGTTTGTATACAGGGTGTGCGATAACGGTACACCACAAGCCTGCACCCAGGCGACAGTATACCTGCTTCTGAGCCCGGCCAATGATCCGCCGGTAACGTACAATGAAATTACAACTATTTGTAGCAACGAAGTTTTATCAGGGAACGTTTTCAACGGTGATTATGATCCTGATGGTTCCTTATTAGCAATTGGTCCTGTTATTCAGAATGCAGTTAATGGCGCATTCAATATTTTACCAAGCGGAGCCTATACCTATACACCAAATGGTTCATTTAACGGAATTGAAACAGTAATTGTGTCACTTTGCGATACAGGAATTCCACTCCCATCGCAATGTGCTAACGATACCATTACCATTACTGTTGTAGGACGGGTTCTGCTATATGCCGGTTTTGATGATACCATTTGTGAAACTTCAGGATATACCTTATCTGGAGCCACAGCACAGAATGCAATAGCTGTTTACTGGACAACAAGTGGTACGGGCTACTTCAACAACGATTGGGTCGTTAATCCGACTTATATGCCGAGTCTCGCAGATATCGTTGCAGGAACTGTGACGCTTACACTTCATGGAAATGGGAATACCCCTTGTGGTAGCAGCACCGATTCGATGATACTAACTATCCAACGTCAGCCAATCGTAAATGCGGGTCCTGATGTTGCAATGTGTGAGACGTCAGGTAGCATAACTCTCAATGGGGCAACTGCTCAAAACGGGTTGAGTTACGTTTGGACCAGCAGCGGAACAGGCACGTTCAGTAATACTTCATTAGTGAACCCCGTGTATACCCCAAGTGCTGCTGACATTGCATACGGAAACATTACACTTACCCTTTCAGCAACCGCCCATAGTCCTTGTAACGCCGTTTCCGATGCTATGATACTTATAATAAGCCGCCAGGCTATTGTAAACGCAGGAATAAATGACACTATTTGTGGAGGCAGTACTTTCGTGCCCGGTACTTCTTCAGCATCCAATTACACATCTTTGCTCTGGACTTCGAGCGGAACAGGAACGTTTAATGATCCGGCAATTCTGCACCCGATTTATTCTCCCAGTGCCAGCGATATCTTGAATGGTTTCGTATTTCTCACCCTCCACACATATAGTTCTGCACCTTGCCAGGAAACCCAGGATGAAATGATTCTAACTATACATCAAAGTCCTGTTGCCAATGCCGGACCTGATGAGGAAATCTGCCAGGCTAATACCTTTACAATAAACGGAGCCAGTGTTAGCAATAACGAGTCACTTTTCTGGACACATACCGGACAAGGAACACTGCTGAATCCTTTGACAATCAGCCCCACTTACGTTCCTGCTTCGACTGAAACCGGGAAAATATACCTCATACTTCATGCAGCTGGAACTCCTCCCTGTGGTATAATTACTGATACTATGTCATTGATTATTAACATAAAATCAGTAGCAAATGCAGGAGGTAATGCTTTCAGTTGCGGGATTACACCTTATCTTATAAGCGGATCAAATGCTGAAGGCTACAGTATGCTGTTTTGGAGTACCAGCGGGACAGGTATTTTCAATGATCCTACATTGCTGCATCCGGTCTATACTCCGACAAATTCAGACGTGCTGAATGGAAATGTTGTGCTTACACTTACCGTAAATCCATTAGCTGAATGTGCAGGAACCACCGACCACATGATCCTTACTATTCGAACTGCACCAGTTGCAAATGCCGGACCTGATGGGAATACCTGCCAGGGTGAACCATATGCTGTAAATGAAGCTACAGTTTCAGGAAATCATTCTTTATCCTGGTCATTCTTAGGCACAGGTTCATTACTAAATGCAACCACCCTTACCCCGACTTATATACCTGGTAATGGTGAAACAGGGATCGTTAAACTGATTTTATCAGTCACCGGTAATTCTCCTTGTGGAATTGTGAGCGATACAATGGTCTTAACCATTGTGCCTTCAGTACAGGCAACAGCGGGAATAGACCTTGCAACCTGTGAAACCTCACCGGTTACTATCAATGGGGCCAGTGCCAGTAATTACAGCACGATTCTGTGGACAACTTCGGGTTCCGGTACCTTTAGCAATCCAACGGCAATAAACCCGGTTTATTCGCCAAGTACGGCTGATGTTAACATTGGATTGGTAATACTGACAATGCAAGCCAAAGGCAATACCTGGTGTGCCGATGTAACCGACCAGCTCAGGCTGACAATGATAAAAGCCCCTGTTGCTCAGGTTGGTGGTGATGCAGTCAGCTGTTTTGGTATTCCCTATCCCATTAGCGGGGCGTCGGCTATGAATTACGTCACTTTATCC
Organism: Bacteroidales bacterium; assembly: GCA_963677975.1. Lineage (GTDB taxonomy): Bacteria > Bacteroidota > Bacteroidia > Bacteroidales > UBA4417 > UBA4417. The sequence continues at coordinate 866,613 of OY782677.1, forward strand.
TGGACATTCGAACCGATAAATGCCGGGGTTCTCGTGGGACAATACACCCTCACACCTGTGTTTACACCAAAGGCAGGATTTTCCGGAAAAGTAACCTTTACACTCTCAGCAACCGGGAATACCGCTTGTGGTAATATAGCTGCTACCGACCAGTTTGTGCTAACTGTCGGGAGCCTGTTTACAGTAAATGCCGGAGCAGATCAAATAGTGCCGAAAGGTTCCTCTGTTTCGCTCCTTGGGTCTGCAAACGGAGGTTCAGGCTTCTTTGCATGGAATTGGGAGCCAGGAAGTTTACTTAATAATCCTTACCAATACAACCCCATGAGCCTGCCGATAAATAGGGACACCATCTTTATCCTCAGGGTCCTAGATATGAATACCGGATGTATAGCAAGCGACACTGTAAAGGTTTGGATAGGTCCGGGAATTCCTCCTCCTATAGCTAACATGGATCACGGATATACTAACATGAATACTCCAACAAATATCAAAATACTCGACAATGACAGTATACAACCTGGTTCTAATATTTCAATAAGTACTTTTTGTCAGCCTGATCATGGGGTAATTTTGTTAATCAGTGACAATATCTACACATATACTCCCGACGAAAATTACCTGGGGGATGATGAATTCTGTTACAAGATATGTGATGATCGCAATCCTGTACAGTGTGATACTGCTATTGTGAAAATTTATGTTGAGTCATTTAGAATTGATATAGACCCAACAGGAGTAATTACTCCCAATGATGATGGGTATAATGATATCTGGATCATTCGTCATATAGAACAATATCCTGACAATCAGGTTATTATTTTCAACCGTTGGGGAGATAAGATTCGTGAGTATTCCAGATATGATAATAATAAAAAGTCGTGGGACGGCACGAATGAGGACTTCCAGCGGGTACCTGATGGGGTATATTATTATATCATAAAATGGGTCGGAGATGGCAAGAACAAAGTAAATACAGGTTGGATCCTTGTAAGAGGGAATAATTAGAAGTCATGGAAAGGGGAACTCGTTTTTAGGTAAGAGTTCCCCTGTTCCCGACAGGAATACACTTATAAGTTGATTAAAAATGTAAAGAATAATCATATTATGAAAAAGTTAATAGTTGCTCTGCTGATACTTGCCTCGGGCTCACTGTTTGCCCAGCAGGATCCCCTTTTCAGTCAATATATGTTTAATAAACTGGCAGTAAACCCAGGCTACGCCGGCAGTCGCGAAACTTTGTCGGCTGATCTCCTGAACCGATGGCAGTGGGTAGGAATTAGTGGGGCCCCGAATACCCTGAGCGCATCAATCCATTCACCACTGCGTAACCAGCACCTTGGCATTGGTTTTACTTATTACCGCGATCACCTTGGTCCCATGGTGAATCAGGGAGCGCTTGCAGCATTTGCCTATAGAATTGTTTTTCCAAAAGGAAAACTTTCATTCGGGATACAGGCAGGGATCAAACATTTGGGTATTGATTGGAACGATAGCGATATAGATCCGATTAGCATACAGGATCCATTGATTTTATCGCAGGTTAATCAAAAAGCTGTTATGGATGCTAACTTTGGAGTTTATTATTATTCTGACAATTTTTATGTGGGTATTTCCTCAAAGCAATTACTCCAGAATCAGCAGGCTATTGTTGAAGTAGAAGGCAAAAGCGAGTTTACGAAACTATGGCGGCACTTTTATGGAATGGCCGGGGTAGCCTTTCCAATAACGGAAGATTTGGTTTTCAGGCCGTCCATGCTTGTGAAATATGTACAACATGCGCCTCCTCAAATGGATCTGAATCTTAGTTTTCTTTTTGGGAATTCGTTCTGGACAGGTGCTTCATACAGGACCGAAAAGGCAGTATCTTTGTTAACAGAGATCAGGATTACACCAAATGTTAGGATAGGATATTCGTATGATATATGGTTAAATGAATTAAGGGCTTATAACAAAGGATCGCACGAAATACGTATTGGATTTGACCTTAACAAACAAAAACGTATGCTCACTCCAAGGTATTTCTGATCATTCTTGAAGCGAGGAAAATAAAAAATGAAAAATTCCAGGCTATGAAAAAAATATTTCTGAGTATAGCTGCAATCGTATTTTTCCCCTTGTTTATTGCTGCTCAGCCACTGATGAGAGCTCAGAAGGCGATGGATAGGTATGACTATGACGAAGCGATCAAAATCCTTAAAAAGGAAGTCGAAAACGAAAAGTATAAAAGTGCTGCAGTGCCCATGCTGGCGGAATGTTACCATATGCAGCGTGATATTTTTAATACTCGTGCCTGGTATAGTCGTGCAGCGAGTCTGGCAGATGCTCAGCCAAAAACTTTTTTATATTATGGCCAGGCATTACTGGCCACCGGCGAATATAAAGCCGCCCTGGAAATTTTCCGCAAATACGAAAGTTTCGGTTCGGATGGGAAAGGAGCCTTTTTTGCGGCTCACTGCGACAGTGTTTTAGGTCCCTGGAAAGATCTTAAACCTAAATTTGAAATTAAGCTTGTTGAAAAAATTAATACCGACCAAAGCGAGTTCGGACCTGTTTTTTATAAAGGAAACCTGGTTTTTACTTCCGATTATCCATACTCCCTGACATCCGACAAGAAGTACGGCTGGACCGGCCGAGGTTACCTCGACATGGTAATATCAGATCCATTAGCTCCCGAGGAGTTTTGGGGTGAAATGGAGAAACCATCCATCCTCGATGCTAAACTGAATCAGGTTTTTCACGATGGGCCATGCTCCTTCAGTACAGGTGGCGACACCATCTTTTTTACCCGTTCTTATGATGATAAAGCAAAAAAGGAAAACGGCTTCAAAACAAATCTGCTCAAGATTTTCTACTCCAGCCGCACCTCTGGTGGATGGAGTGAACCAAAACCATTCTTTTTAAATAGTCCTGATTATTCTATAGGCCACCCAGCCCTGTCGCCTGATGGCGAAACTCTTTATTTTGCAAGTGATATGCCGGGAGGATTTGGCGGTACCGACCTCTGGATGTGCAGGCGCGAAGCCGATGGCTGGAGCGCTGCTATAAATCTGGGGAAAGTGATAAATACAATGGAAGATGAAATGTTTCCCTATATAAAAAAAGACGGGAGCCTGTATTTTGCAAGTAACGGGCATCCCGGCTATGGGGCCCTTGATATCTTTTGCAGCAAGGAGATCAAAGGGGTATGGAGCACACCCTTAAACTTGCATCCGCCAGTTAATAGTTCATTTGATGATTTTACCTTGTCGTATACACCCAATGGCAAGATCGGCTTTTTCGCATCCAACCGGCCGGGTGGGAAAGGCATCGATGATATATACGAATTCCGTCAGAAAGAGCCGGAATTTATAGCTGCCAAGGTAAAGATGTCCTCATCAATACTGCAAGGGTATGTTAAGGATAAAGCTACACAGCTACCCATCGAATCAGCAACTGTATTTATCCTGAATCCTGAAACAGGGAAAGTGAAGATCACAAAAACAAATGCTGCTGGTTTGTACCGGGCATCACTCGAATCCCCGGGGAAGCTGGTGGTTAAAGCCATGAAAAACGGGTATATTGCCGATTGTCTGTCATGGCCTATCGAAATTGTCACACCGGGTGCCGTATTAAATGCCCCCCGCGACCTGTTGCTCGATAAACTCGAGGTAAACCGCGTATTCAGGATCGAGAATATTTATTATGATTTTGACAAATACGACATCCGTGCCGATGCTGAACCAGAGTTAAATAAGCTTATCCGAATCATGAAAGAGAACCCGGTTAAAGTAGAACTCGGCTCCCATACCGACAGCCGGGGTACTTTCGAATACAACGAAACGCTCGCGCAAAACCGGGCAGAGTCGGCAGTCGGCTACCTGGTAGATGCAGGTATTGATCCTGAACGATTGATTGCCAAAGGATATGGTGAGTATCAGCTTACGAACGAATGTGCCGATGGAGTCCCATGCACGGATCAACGGCACCAGGCAAATCGCCGTACTGAATTCAAGATTCTGGGATACGTTGAAGAAACGACCGAACAAGGTGTGTTTAATCCGGATTTGTTCAAAGAAGGAGATGTTGTTGATCTGTTTTTATTGCCATCAGGGTTTTTCTACGAATGCCTTTATAATAAGCCCGTAGCAACCGGCGGAACTAATACAGAAATGAATAATGGCTCCGGTAAAACAGCTAAGACTCAAAAAACTGCAGTGATGCTGAACCGGGACCTTGTGACCAATACAGGTGACAAGTATACCGTTCAGATTGCCACCGGTACTATTGACCCCAGTATATTGAGCACCCTTGATGGGGTTCATTCCTTCACTGGTCCAGATGGGATTACCCGGTTTTTTATCGGCCGGTTTAACAAACATGATGAAGCTCAATCGCTTCTCAATCAAATGGTTGCCAAGGGCTTTGCCGATTCATGGATTGCCCCGCTCGATCAGAACAGGCAGATTAACAATTAACGAAACACATAGGGGGATTCTTAAGCTTTGTTCAAAAAACCGGGTTGTTATTTATCGATTGCCTAAATAAACGGATTATTCAGTTTTTCGTAACCGATTGTGGTTTCCGGCCCATGGCCGGGATAAACCGTATAATCATCGGGAAGCGTGAATAATTTTCGGGTTATACTTTCGTAAAGCACATCAAAGTTCCCGGTAGGCAGGTCGGTGCGGCCAATACTATCGCGGAATAAAACATCGCCCGAAATCACATAGCGTTCAGCATCATTAACCAGGCAAATACTGCCATCGGCATGACCGGGTGTATATAAAACCTTAAGAGATGCGTCTCCAAATGTGATAATATCACCTTCTTCAACAAAATCTACAGGTGTTATCATGTTTTCAATTTTGAGCCCGAATGCAAGCCCGTAACTTTCAACTGTTTCCCACAAAGGCTTACTCCCGATATGACATCGTGGTTTCAAATTATAGGTTTTGCAGGCAAATGTATTCCCTAAAATATGATCGATATGAAAATGCGTATTTATCATTCCCGAAGGTACGAGATTATTCCCGGCAATATATGCAGCCAGGCGCGATTCCTCCTGAGGCCCTGAACAGGCAGGATCAACAATAAGGCATTTCCCGGTATTATCACTCAGAATATAAGTGTTTACGCTGAACGAATTAAAAACTAATCTTCCCACATTCTTTTCCATATATATACTAAAGTTGAGGGCATAAAGTTATCAAATTATAAGATGAAAAATCATGAACCCTGAACCACGGATTTTTGTTACTTTAGCGGGTTGAAATAAGTATTACTGAAAATGAAATTGCCCTTAGTTCGCGTAATGGTTAAAATAATCAGGATATCTTGTATGATACTGGTTGTGTGGCTGTTATCGCCTGCTGCCAGGGCGCAGTTTTATAATGGCTCGCAGGTTACTTTTGGTAAAAACAGGGTTCAGTACACCGATTTCCTCTGGACTTACTTCCGGTTTAACAATTTTGATGTTTATTATTACCTGAATGGGAAAGAGTTGGCCCAGCATGTTGCCGATTATGCCGGGAAATATATTCCTGAGATAGAAAAGAAACTCGAAACCACCCTCGACCGTAAGACCCAATTCATCGTCTACAACACCTATTCGGAACTGAAACAGAGCAATATCGGGCTCATGACCCATACCCAATACAATACTGGGGGTATCACGCATATAATAGGCACAAAGGTTTTTCTTTATTTTGACGGGAACCTGAACCATTTCGACCAGCAAATCCGCGGGGGAATTACAAGATTACTTCTTGAAAATATAATTTATGGCGGGTCAATCGGGTCGCAGGTTAAAAACAGCACACTTATAAACCTGCCTTCATGGTATATCGACGGCCTGGTATCGTATAACAGCCGCAATTGGGATACTGAACTGGATAATAAGGTTAAGGACGGAATCCTTAGCGGGAAATACAAACGTTTCAACCATCTGATTGACGAGGATGCAGTGCTGGCAGGTCATTCGATGTGGCGGTATATTGCCGAGAAATACGGTGAAGAAAACATTGCCAACATTGCCTACATGACCCGGGTAAACCGCAGTGTTGAAAGCGGGTTCCTTTATGTTTTGGGAGTCTCTTTCAAAAAAGTTATCGAAGAATGGTATCAGTGGTACCAGGATATTTATAAAGAAGATAATCTCACATATACTCCCTATAACCCCAAGGTCCCGTTTAAAATGAAACGTGACCGGGTATACGATAATGTAAAAATAAGCCCCGATGGCGAAAAAATGCTTTATTCGGTAAACGAAAAGGGTCTTTACAAAGTATATATGTGCGACCTGGCCAACGGTAAATCGAAACGCATTTTCCGCAAAGGCTTTCGTACCGACGAAAAAGTGGATTATTCGTATCCTTTGCTGGCATGGCACCCGACAGGGAACATGATTGCAATGATTCTGGAGCACAAAGGTTTGCTATACCTTTACTTTTACGATAACGAGACCCGAAAATGGCAGAGCCAGAATATTTTTAATTTCCAGAAAGTTCTCGACTTTTCCTATTCGCCCGATGGACGGTCCTTTGTTATGTCGGCGGTTCAGCGGGGCGAATCCGACATTTACATTTATAACATTGCGTCCAATGCTGCTGAGCCTGTCACACAGGATGTTTACAACGACCTGAACCCAAGATTCCTGGCTAAGAGCAACCTGGTTGTTTTTAGTTCAAACCGACCCGACGACACAATCCGCTTCACGCGCGAAAACCTGTATTCGTATGATGGAAAAGAAAATAACGACCTTTTTCTGTACGATCTGAACTCGGGAAGGAAAGTGCTCAACCGTTTAACCCGGACTCCTTTAGCCAACGAAATTCAGCCCATGCCCTACAGCCCTGGGTATTTTACATATCTCGGCGATGCCAATGGCGTATATAACAGGTATATTGCAAAATTCGACAGCACCGTGGCCTATGTGGATACTACAGTGCATTACCGTTACTTCACCAATACTTTTCCATTAAGCAATTATCCGCGTAATATACTTTCGCAGGATGTGTCGTATATAGGCCGGAAAACAGCCGAACTTGTTTTTGAAAATGATAAATACCAGTTTTATACAGGCGATATCCCGGTCGGGAAAATAAGCCCGTTACAGGATCTCGGCCAAACTAAATATATGGTCAGCCTTCAGGAAAAAGCGGATAAAAAGAAAGCAGAAGATGCTATTACAAAGTTAAAACCGGAATCGAAAGTTAAAAAGAAACGATTCGTAGCTGTGTATGAAGATGATGTTACTCCTGCACAGGCCGACTCAGCAGGAGTTGATATTAATAATTACCAGATTTCGGGCGACCTTCCTAACGCTGCATTGAAAAGAACCGGGGTACTGCAACCTACAGTAGCAGGCGGAATTATTAAGCTGCCTAAGCCTCGGAACTATAATGCCGAATTTTCGATAAACCAGTTGGTCAGCCAGATCGATTTTTCATACCTCAACCTGAGTTACCAGCCTTATCTTGGGTATTCGGGACCAGTATATCAGAATTCGCCTACCAACGCACTTTTTGTTCTGGGGGCAACCGATTTGCTCGAAGATTACCGGATTATGGGTGGTGTTAGGCTTAATGCCAGCTTGGTTCACAACGAATATCTGTTCGGATATTCCAACCTGAAACACCGTGTCGATCGCGAAATTTATTTTCACCGTACCGGGTTTGATGTAAATTATTCAAGCATATATGTGCGGCATCGCCTCCACGAACTCCATTATACGTTACGTTACCCATTTACCGAAGTATTTGCTCTAAAAGGGACAGCTACCCTGCAATATGACAAACCTTACGCGCTTGCATTCGATTATCCGTCGGCAAACATGAATTTAGATGGAAATGCATGGGCCATAGCAAAGGGGGAATTAATATACGACAATACACGCGAAATCGGCACAAATCTTATGCTGGGACTCAGGTATAAAGTATTCAGCGAATACTACCAGCTTATTCATAAATCATCGGTTAACATGATCACTGTTGGCTTCGATGTCAGGAATTATACCCGTATCCACCGTTCATTCATCTGGGCAAACCGTTTAGCCGGGGGCACATCTTTCGGTAAAAACAAGCTTCTTTATTATATGGGAGGAGTTGACAACTGGCTTATGCCTGAATTTAATTATGAGTACCAGATTGATTATACCCAAAATTATGCCTTCCAAACCCTCGCTACCAGCATGCGGGGTTTCCAGCAAAATGTCCGCAGCGGTAATACATTTGCTCTTTTCAGTTCGGAACTCCGGTTCCCGGTATTCAGGTATTTCCTCAACAAACCTTTGCGCTCCGAATTCCTGAATAACTTCCAGATTGTTGGATTTACTGATATAGGTTCAGCCTGGCAGGGGCTCAACCCTCTTACCGAGGACAATACATATTACACACGCCATATCAGCAGTCCACCGCTGGAAGTAACCGTTCAGGTTCAGAAAGACCCACTGATTGCCGGCTACGGCTTCGGCCTGAGAAGCACATTGTTCGGATATTTCCTGCGGGCCGATTGGGCCTGGGGAGTCGAAGACCAGGTAATTCAGCCCCGCATTTTTTATCTTTCGCTGAGCCTCGACTTTTAACCTTCTAAGTGAATGTACTGTCATAGCCACGACATAATAGTTCCTTCCTATAGAACCATACTTCATTTCAACTTCAAAATCATTTGATCATGAGCATTCAGGAATTCATAATTTTAGCTTTAATAGGGTTAGCTGCCGGTATATTCGGCGGCATGGTAGGACTTGGCGGAGGTGTGATCATGATCCCGGCTATGATCTACTTTCTGGGTGTGAACCAATTATCGGCCCAGGGTACCAGCCTTGCCGTAATGTTGCCACCAGTGGGAATACTCGCCGTGATGAATTATTACAAAGCCGGGCAGATAAATCTCAAATATGCTATAATCATTGCTATCGCTTTTACTGTCGGAGGGTATTTTGGCTCAAAAATTGCCATAAACATACCGGTCGCGTTAGTCAAAAAGATTTTTGCAGTATCATTGATGGCTATAGCACTTCGTATGTTGTTAAAAAGCTGATTGTTTCTTTCTGTTTCTCTTACACAAATTTTTAGTATGGCTGGACCTCCTGAGAAGCTGATTACCGATTTTATACATAAGCATCATATTTTCACACTGGCTACTTCAGTCAACAATATTCCATATACGAGTACCTGTTTTTATGTGTATGTCGATGAACTCCGGATGTTTGTTTTCACAACCGATTTTGAAACCCGCCATGCCTCCGAGATGTTGGCACAACCTCATGTTGCTGGAGCAGTTGCATTGGAAACATCAATGATCGGGAAAATCCAGGGAATTCAGTTTACAGGTTTGTCGGTATTGCTCGATGGCGATGTTTATGAACTGGCAAATTCTGCCTATCTCAGGAAATTTCCGATTGCTAATTTTAAAAAACTGGTACTTTGGGGCATAAAACCCGACTTTATTAAAATGACTCACAACCGGCTTGGATTTGGCAAAAAGCTTATCTGGAGAGAGGAAAACGAAAACGAATTTTTATAAGGTATTTTACTTGATTGATACGCAATTATTTGGCAAATTGTACCGCTGGAAATATTGCCCCTATTTATCTTGTTTTTAGCTATTAATTTTCATATTCTTACAACCCTTTATTTGCGGGCATTCTGTGAGTCACTGTTTACGGGGGTTTCGCTACTTATCAAGGGTATAATGGTATGATATACAGCCGCATAGCATGTTGCTGTTCGTTTTTTGTTAATAACTGAATTTGAATAATACGATTTGCTTAATGTAAATTTGTAATTCCTGATTTTCACCACTAAATTTTAGCATTACTATTGGCTTTCAGGATATTCTTATTATTATAAACAGTGAACGTAGCGCAATATGGATGTTAATCTTTTTTCACAATTGGATTCCTTTGTCGAGGAAAGTGCAAAAAATGATTTCTATGGTAAAGTACTTGAGCAGCGCCAGCGACCAGCGATGACTCAGCCGCAGGAAGTTGAGCCTGTACCCGAGCAAGAACTTGTTTCCGTTCCACAACCTGAAATAATTCCAATGAATCAAATGAATCCGGAGAAACAAGTTAATCTTATCTCCTATACTCCCGAAGAAGTTTTACTGGCTGCTACTGAATATTTTCAGGGTGATACGCTTGCAGCTGGTGTGTGGATGAATAAATATGCCTTAAAAGACAGCGATGGTAATATCTACGAACGTACTCCCGACGATATGCATCACCGGCTGGCTTCGGAAGTAGCCCGCATCGAAAGTAAATACCCGAATCCGCTTGCCGAAGCCGAACTGTTCGAACTCTTCCGTAATTTCCGTTATATCGTTCCTCAGGGAAGCCCTATGGCCGGCATCGGAAATAACTTCCAGATTTCTTCTCTGTCAAATTGCTTTGTAATCGGCAGCGACAACAACCAGGATTCCTACGGTGGAATCATGAAAGTAGACCAGGAACAGGTTCAGCTAATGAAACGCCGCGGAGGTGTAGGACACGATCTTTCACACATAAGGCCTTCGGGCAGCAGGGTGCTCAATAGTGCACTTACTTCTACCGGTATTGTTCCGTTTATGGAGCGTTTCAGCAATTCAACACGCGAAGTAGCACAGGACGGCCGTCGTGGAGCTCTTATGCTTTCCATATCCATCAAACATCCTGACAGCGAAAACTTTATCGATGCCAAAATGGAACAGGGCAAAGTTACCGGGGCCAATGTTTCGGTGAGGATCGACGATGATTTTATGCTTTCGGTTAAAAGTAAAAGCAACTATACCCAGCAATACCCTATTGATTCGGCGAATCCTACGAAAGTCCAGGAAATAAGCGCCCGAACCCTCTGGGATAAAATTATACACAATGCCTGGCAATCGGCCGAGCCCGGAATCCTTTTCTGGGATACAATTATACGCGAATCAGTTCCCGATTGCTATGCCGATCTTGGATTTAAAACACTCTCGACCAACCCATGCGGCGAAATTCCCCTTTGTGCTTACGACAGTTGCCGCCTAATTGCAATCAATCTCTACAACTACGTTGAGAATCCTTTCACACCACAGGCTTCATTCAACAGGAAACTGTTTATCGAGCATTCGCGTTACGCACTCCGCATCATGGACGATATTATCGACCTCGAGATGGAGAAAATCGACGGTATTCTTGCTAAAATAAATTCCGATCCCGAGGACGAAGAAACCAAACGCACCGAACGTCTATTGTGGGAAAAGATCCGCGAAAAAACACTACAGGGCCGTCGCACAGGTATTGGCATTACTGCCGAAGGTGATATGCTTGCTGCACTTAACCTGCGTTACGGTACTGACGACGCTACCACCTTCAGTGTTGATATTCACAAAACACTCGCTATCGAAGTATACGGAGCTTCAGCCGACCTTGCTGCTGAGCGTGGTGCATTCCCTGTTTTTGATATCGAACGTGAACGCAATAACCCGCTGATGAACCGCATCCGCGAAGCGGCTCCCGGAGTGTACGCAAAAATGGAAAAATACGGCAGGCGCAACATCAGCATGCTCACCATCGCACCTACAGGAAGCGTTAGCATATGTACCCAAACAGCTTCAGGAATCGAACCTGTGTTTATGGTCAGCTACAAGCGCAGACGCAAAGTAAATCCTAACGATAAAAATGTAAACGTGACTTTCGTTGACGAAGTAGGTGATTCATGGGAAGAATACAATGTTTTCCATCCCAAATTCCTCGAGTGGATGAAAATAAACGGGTATGATACCAGGAACGCTATTTCGATGACTGACGAAATGTTAAAGCCTATTATCGAACAATCACCTTATTACAAAGCCACCAGCAACGATATCGACTGGGTAGCTAAAGTCCAGATGCAGGGAGCCATCCAGAAATGGGTTGACCATTCCATAAGCGTTACCGTGAACCTTCCGGCTGATGCTACCGAGGAACTTGTAAGCGATGTATACCTTACTGCCTGGGAAAGCGGTTGCAAAGGAATGACTATCTACCGCGACGGATCAAGGTCGGGTGTTTTGGTAAGCAACGATAATAAAAAAGACGAAATAAGCGAATTCCAGGAAACCAAAGCGCCGCCCAGGCCACAGGAACTCGAAGTGGAAGTTGTACGCTTCAAGAACGAGGACGAAAAATGGATCGCTTTCGTTGGCTTGCTCAATAATAAGCCCTACGAGATATTTACAGGTAAAAGCTCTGATTTCTACATCCCCGATTACGTTAAAAAAGGATGGGTGCTGCGGCATAAAGAGGACGAAAATAAAGCCGCCCGTTATGATTTCGAATATGAAGATAGCTATGGCTACCGGGTGACACACCGCGGACTGTCGCGTTCGTTCAAAAAAGATTACTGGAACTACGCAAAACTGATCTCCGGAATTTTACGGCATGGTATGCCGCTGCCTTATGTTGTTGAACTGATCGATCACCTCAGTTTCGATAACGATAGCATAACAACCTGGAAAAACGGTGTTGTTCGCGGGCTCAAAAAGTTTATACCCGATGGAACCCAAACCGGCCACAGTTGCCCTCAGTGCAAAGAGAAAAGTTCGATCATTTATAAGGAAGGATGCATGAGTTGTACCGTATGCGGTTACAGCAAGTGCGGATAAAAATCCCTTTTTTACCGATTTTGTCTATAAGCCACAGTTGATTTGACTGTGGCTTATTTTATTTAACAGAAAATGAATCAGAACTGCTTTTTGTGATAATCGAACGTCTGGTTATCGCGGTAGGTGATAAATTTACGTGCGATCAACAGGAAAATCGGTAGTTCATTGCAGTTGAAATACTCAATGGCTTCGGGTTTGGCATGGCAGGCATCAGCCAGCACAGCCAGAATATGAAAATCGTTTTTCTGCAGCCAGATATAGGCTTTCAGATCTCCGTCGATAGCACGGTCGAGCGCACCGTAATGCGGATAGCCGTTTTTCATCAGCCAGTGAAATGCGTCTTCGCTGCCTCGCAAACACATGCTTAATGCACCAAGTTCCGGGTAACCGTTTTTCATAAGCCAGTCGAAAATCTCCTGGTTTCCTCCCAGGGTTTCGGCGAAAGCTATCAGTATTTTTGGTTCATACTCTAACATAAGAGGTTAGGGTTTTGGTTTCAGATTTGGAAAGTTCAAAGCTTTCAGATTTTAATGGTTCAAATGTTCCTTACCTAAGGCCTGATTTTATGTCATCATAAACTCTTACCATTTATCGCTTTCTATTCTCCAGTTCTAAAAAAACACTTCCGCTTTAATCCCCAACAATTTTATCCGTTCTGCCAGAGCCTTAAATTCAGCCTCGGGTACTTTTTCCAATGTACGGTAAGGCGTTTGCCTGTCGATAGGGTACAGCATAACCATTTTAGGTTTTATGGCTTCGAGGTGACTCAGGTATAACGTAAGTTCTTCGGCGGTAGTATTATCCACAGTGTTTCCATCTACTTCACCCCGAATAAGCATGGTTTGTATAACCAGGTTCCCATCGAATTTTACCAATTCCCGGACAATGTTCTCCAATGTTACCGGGTGTGTCGGGCGGTTAATAGCCTGAAAAGTACCATTGGTGCCTGCGTCAAGTTTTAAAACATTATTGTCGATACGGAGCAGTGCACGTTTCACATTGTCGCGGTCGAGGCGTGTAGCATTCGAAAGTACAGTGATAACAGCTTTAGGGAAGAACGTATCGCGCAGCCGTATTGTATTTTCAACAATGGTTTCAAATTCAGGATGCAGGGTTGGTTCGCCATTGCCGGCAAAAGTTATTGTATCAGGATCAAGGCCCCCTGATTTCAAGGCTTCGAAGCGGTTTTCGAGTGAGGCGTTAATTTCGGATGCAGAAAATAATCTCGGCTTTTCTTTTTTGTTTTCTTCATTCAGCCCGCATTCACAATATATGCAGTTAAATGAGCACATTTTGCCATGCAGGGGCAAGAGATTTATCCCCAGCGAAACCCCGAAACGGCGACTTTTTACTGGTCCAAATACAATTTGATCAAACAATATACCCGACATGGAAAACAGAATTAGATTATTTGCTACAAAGGTATAGCTTTATTGAGGGGAAAAGTCAAAAGTGAAACGGCTTTAGCCAAAAGTTGCTGGGAAATAGCGATGAGGACTAAGGAGACATTCCGGAACTTCATTTTAATTCTCATTTGCCTTTACTATCTATGGCAAATGCAATTGTTATTACTAAATATTCCGATTTTAATACTACTTTTGAGTACTCATTTCCAAAATTCTTATACCCCGAATGCTGACCATCGACCAGATAAAAACTCCCATAGCTTCCTATATCGAAGAGTTTGAGAAACATTTCCGCGACTCGATGAAAAGCCCTGTACCGCTGCTTAATACGATTACACGATATATCATCAAACGTAAAGGCAAGCAAATGCGGCCTATGTTCGTGTTTCTTTCGGCAAAAGTATGCGGCGAAGTGAACCAAAGCACGCATCACGCTGCTTCCCTTATTGAGTTACTGCATACAGCCACCCTTATTCACGACGATGTTGTCGATGACTCTAACGAACGTCGCGGCTTTTTTTCACTGAACGCCTTATGGAAAAATAAAATTGCAGTTCTGGTGGGCGATTTTCTTTTGTCGCGCGGACTCCTGCTTTCGCTCGAAAACGAAGAATACCATCTATTAAAAATCGTTTCCAATGCTACCCGAGAAATGAGCGAAGGTGAACTTTTGCAGATCGAAAAGGCCCGGAAACTGGATATTGAAGAACCGGTTTATTTCGAGATTATACGTAAGAAAACAGCTTCACTCATTGCTTCATGCTGCGCTGCAGGTGCTGCTTCCGTTGGTGCCGACTCTGCAACTATCGAAAAAATGCGCCTCTTCGGCGAATACGTGGGAATTGCTTTCCAGATCAAAGACGACCTGTTCGATTATGAAAAAAATCTTGCAACCGGCAAGCCCAACGGCACCGATATTAAAGAGAAGAAAATGACCTTGCCGCTGATTCATATGCTCAACAATATGAGCTGGATCGAGAAGCGCCTTGCCATGAACATTGTGCGAAACCATAACAATGAGCCCGAAAAAGTTGCAGAACTCATTACTAAAGTAAACAACAGCGGCGGAATTGCATATGCAACTGCCAAAATGCACGAATACCAGAATAAAGCCTTCGACCTGCTCAATACAATGCCGGAAAGCGATTCGCGCTCCTCGCTCGAACAACTGGTTATTTTTACAACTGAGCGAAGGCATTAAGGGTTGAATGATGCAATAAGCAAGCGTGAATTTCCGTTTGTGATTTGCGATTCCTGATTCGGTATTAACAATCCTTTCTGAATACTGCTTTTTTTGACTTTAAATTTTCGAAATACTTTTTCTTCTTCCTTCTGCAACCATGAAAACCTTTATTCTTCTTTTCCTGACATGTATTTCCTTTGTGTCCCAAGCCCAGTTAACAATCGAAAAGTATTCGAACGGGGCAAAAAAAGCCGAAGGTAATCTGGTGAATGGCCAACGCGAAGGCATATGGTACGAATTCGATCTCAAAGGTTTGAAAGTGGCCGAAGGTAATTATGTAAACGGCATAAAGGAAGGTCGCTATACCGCATGGCATCCTAACGGGAAAAAGCAATTCGAAGGCTATTTCGTAAACGGGAAACTAAACAGTTCTGTAACATCGTGGCGTTCAGACGGCACTCCCGAGGAAAAAGGACATATTTCCGATGACTTGCGCGACAGTACCTGGATGTTTTATCACCCCGGCGGAATACCCGGAAGTACGGGTAAGTTCGAAAACGGGAAAATGGAAGGGAAATGGCTGTATTTTTACGAAAACGGCCAGAAATGGAAAGAAGGGTCTTACCTAAATGACGGAAAAACGGGACTTTGGGTATTCTGGTACATGGATGGGAACGTTCATCATAAAGGAGTATATTCGGATAACAAAGAAACCGGTGTCTGGATGGGCTGGTTTGCCAACGGGCAGTTGAAAGACTCCGGGGCATATGAAAATGGCAAGATGCAGGGACAATGGAAAGGTTGGTTCGAAAACGGCAAACCACAATATATTAACTATTATTCCGGTGGAAACGCTGATAGTACCTATAATGTTTGGTATCCGAACGGGAAGCCACGCATGACAGGTGTATATAAGAAAGGGGTTAAGGAAGCGTTGTGGAAAGAATGGTACGATAGCGGGCAGCTCAAGGAATCAGGCTCCTGGCTCGATGGGAAGCGAAATGGATTTTGGGTTTATTTCGATGTGGACGGATATAAAATCAAAGAAGAAAATTTTGCCGGCGGCGAACCCGACGGGGCATGGAAATCGTATTACGCCAACGGAAGACTCTCTGCTTCAGGTCAATATGTAAATAAAATCAAGCAAGGTACCTGGCTCTATTGGGACGAGAATGGGAAACTGATGGTAAAAACTGAATTTGCAAACGGTGAGAAAATAAAAGAAAAAAGATACGGTCAAGCCGGGAAAGAGCTGAAACCAGGTAAATAATACAATTATTTGATGTGTATTGAGTTATTAAGGGTAAACGCCGCGTATGACCCGATTAGTTGCTGTTTGCCTATTTGCATTGTTTATTACAGGCCGAACGTTTTCACAACAAAACCCGCCTGCAAAGATAATTTCCGAATTCAGCCTTACAAAACCAGAGGTTGAATTATACAAACTTATTAATGCATACCGGAAAGAAAAAGGCCTTCCTGCTGTAAAGCTTTCAACATCTCTCTGTTATGTGGCACGCACACATGCCAGGGACCAGGAAGCAAATTTCAAACAGGGCACAAGTTGCAATATGCATAGCTGGTCAAAAAATTCAGCCTGGTCATCATGCTGCTATACACCCGATCACAAACAGGGAAAATGCATGTGGGACAAACCCCGCGAATTAACCAATTATACTGCTGATGGTTTCGAAATATCTTTCTGGTCGACATATCAGGATCCGGACCCTGTTAAACAGGCGAAAGATATACTGGATGGATGGAAGGGCAGTCAGGGACATAACGATGTGATCACAAACAGGAACACATGGAAAAATGTGGAATGGAAAGCCATTGGGATTGGAATTTACGGTGAATATGCGGATGTTTGGTTTGGCGAAGTGGACGATAGTGCCGGAACACCCAAATCGGGCGAATAGGGTGGAATTCCTAAATCATCATTCGTCTTTCGTAAATTTGCATTACTTTTATTCAAAATTTAAACAACCAATACCTTAATAGTTGATCCTGCTTATGAAGCAAATTTACCTCCCTGTTCTCCTGTTTTTTGCCATTCTTTCATCTGCTATCGCCCAGCCTTTTAAAGGAGGAGTAGCAGCAGGTCTGGTCGGGAGCCAGGTGGCCGGCGATACCTATAGCGGTTTTCACAAACCGGGAGCATACGCCTCTCTATGGATAAGCCTCGATTTAAACGATCAGTCTTCCGTTTTTACCGAGTTAAGTTACTTTCAGAAAGGCAGCCGGCATAACCCTGACGAGAAAAAGCAGGATTTCGATTTTTACCTCATGCGGCTGGGTTATATCGAAATGCCTTTCCTATATCAATACCACATGAAAAACAAGTTCACCCTGGAAATCGGGCCATCTTTCTCAGTGCTGCTCCATAGCCACGAAGAGCTGAATTACGATGAAGTTTCCTATGGGAAATTCTGCCTCCTGAACCCTTCGCTAATGGCTGGAATACGATACCCGATTACATATAATATCAATGTTGGTTTTCGTACCAACAACTCCATACTGAGTATCAGGGCTGATAAAATTAACGGGGGTGTTTACCGCTTATTCGATTCAGGACAATACAACGACTGCATCTTGTTTTACCTGAGTTACACATTGTAAGTGCGATTGATTGAATGGCATAACCCGGATACCAAATTCCAGGGCTTGGGATTAATGCCTTAAAATTTTCGATTATCACCATTTCGTCCGACTTCGGTCTTCCAGCTTCCAGCCCAAAATCAGTGTTCTGAAAAGTAAACCCTAAAATGAAAAAAGATAAACTCAAAATAATTGTTGGTGTAACAGGTGCAAGTGGGGCAGTATATGCCAAAGTGCTCCTTGACATCCTTATGCAAAAGCCTGGCCAGCTCGAAGATGTGGCAATCCTGTTTTCGGATACGGCTAAGGGGGTCTGGCAATTTGAACTTGGTAATTCGGATTACGAAAAACTTCCGTTCACATTTTATAAAATAGATGATTTTTATTCACCGGTTGCTTCCGGTTCAGCAGGTTACGATGCCATGATTATTGTTCCATGCAGCATGGGTACACTTGGCCGTATAGCATCGGGTGTATCGAACGACCTGATGACGCGTGCTGCCGATGTTATGCTGAAGGAACGTCGTAAACTGATCCTGGTTGCCCGTGAAACCCCTTTGAGCCTTATCCATATCAATAATATGAAAGCGGTGACTGAAGCCGGTGGTATTATTTGCCCTGCAACCCCTTCGTTTTACAGCCATCCTCAAACTATCGAACAGCTAGCGGCAACAGTAACTAACCGTGCTTTATCGCTGGCCGGTTTCGAAACCAATAGTTATAAATGGGGCGAAAAACAGTAAGATAGGAATTTCCATTTCACCTCACTTTTTCTCGCTTTTAACTGTGTCCCCTGTTCCCAAACTACCAATCCACGGCCTTCCTGCGTACTGGCATACTCATACAACGGCAACCGCCTCCACCGCGCGAAAGCTCTGATCCGTCGATTGTTACAACGTACTTGTTATAGTTTTTGATGTTTATTTTTTCCTGGTTTACATCACTGGCTTTAATTACTTCGTACCCGTGGCGGTTGAGTTCTTCAATCGTATTTACATTTCGTCCATAGCCAATAACCTTGCCGGGAGCTAAGGCTAAAAAATTTGCCCCGCTGTGCCATTGCTCACGTTCCTGTATCATGCTGTTGCGACGGCCGCCACAATACAGGGTTTCCATTTCCATTCCAAGTTCTTTAAGTATGGCAGGAATGTTCGCCACTTCGCGTATTGATTTTACCTTGCCGTTATCAATATTAATATGGATGGTAAGATAGCGGGTAGGATGGAGGATCAGCGGTTCGTAAACCATGCACTGGTCGCGGTCGAGGAAGGTAAACACCATGTCGAGGTGGATAAACGATTCGGGTGTGTAAGGAAGTTCCTGAACGATAATGTGCCTTTGTACTTTCTTCTTTTTATAATACTCAATAATAAAGTCGATACCCTGCGAAGTTGTGCGGGCACCGGTTCCTATCAATACAATATCTTCGCGGGCTACCAGGAAGTCGCCCCCTTCGAAACTGAATTCCTTGCAGAAATGCCGGCTTTGTTCCGGGTGTATGGTTTTAACCCCAAATACCGGATGGTTGCGGAAAATGGCATCCATTATAAGGGTTTCGCGATCGCGGATACGGCTGGCCATGCGGCTGATCAGGACCTTGTCGAGCAATGCAACGGAAGCATCACGCGTAAAGAAAAAATTATGCAGCGGCTCAATCGAATACCGGTCTTTAGAAAGGAAACGGGTAAGATTATCCTTCCGCATTTCCACGCCTTCGATGAGCATGGTCGAAAGCTTATCGTGCCTGATATCCATCAACTCCGCAACAGTATATTCATTCAGCCGCTCTTTGGTAGCAATGGTGTGCAGCAGTTCGGCCCTGTGTTCCGGGTTTTGCACAACAGTTGTCAGCAGGTCCTTCACCTGGAAAGTCCTGGTTACTTTCGAAAGGAATCCTTTAAACTGGTTAAACTCTTTCAGGGCAACTGAAAGGTTCAGGATATCGCTATACAGCGCTTTCTGTGAACTGTCGGGGGTCATGTTTTCGACCTCCGGGCCGGGTGTGTGTATTATAACCCCTTCTAATTCACCTATTTCGGAGCGTATATCGACTTTAAATGGTTTTTCATGTGGCAGCATAAGGATGGTAAATAGTATGGGTGTAAATTAAGTACTTGTTTTTTGAAACAGAATCCAGAAACCAGTAACAACTCAAATTACTCGGATCCTTTTAAAAACTCAATATTCCGTTTCAGACCCGCAAATTTAGCTCTTTTTACGGCTGATTTTTTAAAGACACTGTTATACTGTACATTATCCATGTTTTCCCATTCTTCCTTGCTGAATCCGAACAAACCAGGATGCGGATTAAAAGCAGGCTCAGTATGGGGTGTCGAACAACGGTTCCACGGGCATACCTTCTGGCAGATATCGCAGCCAAAGATCCATTTCTCATATTTCCCCTTGAAGCTATCAGGGATTTCGCCTTTATTTTCAATTGTGAGATACGAAATACATTTGTTGGCATCAACCGTATACAGGTCGGTAATGGCACCTGTAGGGCAGGTATCCAGGCAGCGGGTACAATCGCCGCAGTAATTACCACCCATTGGGTGGTCATATTCAAGTTCAAGATCTGTAACCAACTCGCTGATAAAGAAGTAAGATCCATTACGATTGCTGATAAGCATGCTGTTTTTTCCTATCCAGCCCAAGCCGGCTCGCGTAGCCCAGGCACGTTCGAGCACGGGAGCCGAATCGACAAAGCCCCGTACCGAAATTCCGGGAAGCTTTTCTTTAAGTTTAGCTGTGAGGATATTAAGTTTTTCGCGGATTATATCATGATAATCGCGGCCATAGGCATACGACGAGATTAAGTACTGAGAACCTGGATCCATCATTTGCGACGGATAATAATTATACAGAAATACTATTACTGATTTCGCATTCTCAACAAGTAAATCAGGATTTATTCGCAAATCACGGTGTTTTTGCATATATTCCATCCCGGCCTGGTAACCCTTCTGCAGCCAGTCATCCAGGTGGGCCTTGTCATCGTTGAGCATAATAACCGGTGTAATCCCACATGCGGCGAATCCAAGCAAAGCAGCCTCATTCTTTATAAATGCTGATAGTTGCTCTTCCTGACTCATAACTCTGATCGTAGAAGTGTTGTTTTTTAAAAAGGATAGGGGATTAAGGATCAAAAACGAAAAATTCGAACTGATTATGAAAGGGTTTAGCCAATTCCCCAAACGTAATTGCATTCTTCAGCTTAGCGGTAAAATTGGACTGCTGAGCTAAAAAAGCTTTCCGGCATCAGGTCCTTTGAACCGCCCAAGGTGATTGTATGCCTTCTCGGTAACCTCGCGTCCACGGGGTGTGCGCATCATATATCCTTCCTGTATAAGGAAAGGCTCATACACTTCTTCAATAGTACCTGCATCTTCACCGCATGCAGTGGCTATAGTTGTGAGACCAACCGGACCACCTTTAAACTTCTGGATAATGGTGCTTAGGATGCGGTTGTCCATTTCATCAAGGCCGTTTTTGTCAACCTGCAGGGCGGCCAGAGCATATTGGGCAATGGCAAGATCAATTGTCCCGTTACCTTTTATTTGTGCAAAGTCGCGTAAACGTCTCAGAAGCAGGTTGGCAATTCGCGGGGTGCCTCGGCTGCGGCGTGAAATTTCAATGGCGGCATCGTCGTGGATGGGGACTTTCAATATCCCGGCCGAGCGTATAATAATTTTCTTGAGCGTTTCGGCATCGTAATATTGCAGTCGCGAATTAATTCCAAAGCGGGAGCGCAGAGGAGCCGTTAATAATCCCGAACGTGTTGTTGCACCTATGAGTGTAAACGGATTGAGGGTTATCTGCACGCTACGGGCATTTGGTCCCGATTCGATCATGATATCGATCTTGAAGTCTTCCATGGCGGAGTAGAGGTATTCTTCCACAACCGGGCTCAGGCGATGAATTTCGTCAATAAACAACACATCGTTGGTTTCGAGGTTGGTAAGCAGACCTGCAAGATCACCGGGTTTATCAAGCACCGGTCCGGATGTAACCCTGATATTCACCCCCATTTCGTTGGCAATAATATTCGAAAGGGTGGTTTTTCCAAGCCCCGGAGGTCCATGCAACAATACGTGGTCGAGCGCTTCGCCCCGACGCGAAGCTGCAGCAACAAAAACCCTGAGGTTTTCTACAATGCCTGGCTGGCCTGCAAAACTCCCGAAATCAAGCGGACGAAGTACCTGCTCAATCTCACGCTCAGCAGATGACAGATGCTCAGGAGCCGCGTCAAGGTTTTTATTCAACGTCATAATGTGTTTTAGGATGTAATCAGCAAAGTTATAAAAAAGGAACCGAAGTGATGCTATCTAAATGATTTGGGGCACCAAACCCCATACCGTGACTTATATCATATTTTTGTATTAAATATAGCATTGCGGTTAACGCTTACTACGATTATTATTTATACATTAGCGGAGAATTTTAATATCAATGTGGCCATGAGAGACATAGTTGTTGCTGTTGATTTTTCGAAAGGTTCGATACATGCACTTGACTATGCTATTGAACTTGCTAACCTTACGCATGCCAATGTTACTATGGTATGGGTTGAAAGCATTACAGGCGATGAGGTAGCAATGGCCAAGGAAGTAAAGGAAATCCGTGGCGAAGCCAAACGGGCCCTGGAGGAATTACTTGAAGAATATAAAGGAAAACTCAATCCGGGCAAACTTACTGCTAAGGTCCGAAAAGGACGTGTTTACACTGAACTTTCGAATTTTGTTAAACAGAATGATTGTTGTTTGCTGATTGTAGGAGCCCATGGCTCTTCCGGTTTCGAAGAATACTGGATTGGTACCAATGCTTTCCGTATCGTGTCAAGTTCAATGAGCCCTGTGGTTACTGTAAAATTTAATTACGATATAAAAAGAGGTTTCCGCAAAATACTGTTCCCGGTTTATCATACACCACAAACGCTTCATAAGGTTGAATTCACTGCCAACCTGGCAAAAGCTACAGGCGCCGATATCAACCTGCTTGCACTTAATACAGGTGGACTCAAATCGCTGCAAAGGGTGGTCGACAGTAACCTTTCAAAGGTGAAAGCCTATCTTGAAGAAAAGGGTGTAAACTATATCGTCGACAGCATAAACAGCGAAAATACCGCTGCAGATATTATTGAGCATGCGCGTATGGTTGATGCCGACCTTATTGCTATTATGACAGATGTTCAGGATCAGTCCAGCTCGATTCTTTTAGGTCCTTTTGCCCAGCAATTGGTGAACTACTCACCAGTTCCGGTATTAAGTATACATCCAAAGAATAATTTTTCACTGTAACCACACTGCAGTAATGTTCAGATTTCTTTTTGTTGCATTCGTTGCCCTGTTTTTCGTTTCAGGAAATTTAATGGCACAGGTTCTTGCTCCTGCTTCGGGTGAAGTGGAGGTCGTTCAGGATATCAAAATTGAACAGATGTCGGAAATGTACCGCAAAATGAGCCTAAATAATCCAGCAGTTGATGGCTACAGGGTTCAGATTTTTTTCGATTCGGGAAGCAATTCGAAAAATAAAGCAACCAGTATTAAAAGCGATTTCGAAGTAACTTACCCTGGAGTGAAATCATACCTCACGTATAAAGAACCTTATTACCGCGTTCGTGTAGGAAATTTCCGCACCCTGATTGAAGCAGTCGGATTTCAGAAAAAAATAGCTGTCGATTATCCGAATTCCTTCGCTGTAAAAGATGAGATAGTTTTATAAATACCTCATTTACAGTATAATTACCTTATTCGAAATTTTGTGTTTCTGGGTAACAGCCATCCGGAGTTTATTCTGAAAAAGTTTTAATTTTCAGGAGAAATAATACGCAAGGTTTATACTTTTTCAGCCGAAATTTCGTTTTTCCCACAAAGCATTAAAAAATGACTTGTTTTTCCACGTGCATTTCATTATCTTAGCAATCCATTAAGCCTGACAAACACTTAATATCCTTAGCAAATGGCCAATATTATTGCTGCAATCGATTTCTCCGACTGTTCAGTAAATGCACTTGAGCATGCTGTTTCAATTGCCGCTCGAGGAACTCTGGATGTTCATATGATTTGGGTGAATAATCCCAGTGTCACCAAGACGACCATATATTCCGAATCTTCATCAGGATTGATTGATGAAATTAAGAAGCAGTTTGGTAAACTGGTTGATAAATATAAACCGATGCTTCCCGATTCAGTTATCGATTTCGTAATCCGCGAAGGGAAAGTCTACCGCGAGATTATTGATGAAGCGAAAGAAATGGAAAGTTTATGCATAGTGATGGGAACACACGGGGTTTCAGGCTTCGAGCAGTTCTGGATCGGCAGCAACGCCAACAAACTGATTTCAGTAGCCATTTGTCCGGTTATTACTTTGCGTGCCGGTATCGACATTAAACACGAAATGAAATGTATTCTTATGCCTATCGACAGCACACTGGATAC
This sequence comes from Bacteroidales bacterium, assembly GCA_963677975.1. Classification (GTDB taxonomy): domain Bacteria; phylum Bacteroidota; class Bacteroidia; order Bacteroidales; family UBA4417; genus UBA4417. Next base: position 890,819 of record OY782677.1, read on the forward strand.
AAGGCAAAAAGTTCCATTCACAGCTTACCTGGCCAGGATTTTTGATGCCGAAATCTGTGTATTGGCCGTTTATGCTTCAAAATACAAGAGTATCCGGAAAACTGTTGACGAATATACCGACCAGGTTTGCGAGTATTTTGAAGATGAAGGTATCAGGTTTAAGCGCGACGAGCTGGTATGTGATGATAACCTTACCCTGGCAACTATTGAATATGCAAAAAAGATTAAGGCCAACCTGATCAGTATAATGACTGAACAGGAAACAAGCCCGTTTAACCTGCTCATCGGTCCTTATGCCCAGCAAATGGTTAATAATTCGCCATTCCCCGTTTTAAGCATTAACCCGTTCGAAACGATGCAGGTTTCAACCAGATAGTATGAGATAATCAGAATTGTTCTTGACAGACAAAAGGCTCTCTTTAAGAAATACGTTTTGAGAAAAAACAAAAAAGCTCCGGATTACGGAGCTTTTTTACTGTAGAAAGTACCTTTTTATTTTGTATACAGGGAATAGTTTTTAGCGACTTCTTACAACGGTTTGCATCTCCCACTCTCCTTGTCTACCTTTCGCCTGGTAATTTTATTAATAACTCAATGCGGCGATAAATTTCCGGGCAGGCAAGCCGGTCTAATTCCTGTCGATGCAATTCAGGTCAGTGAAAGCTTCTTTTAAACGGGCTATCAGTGATTTCTGACCTTCGTTCAGCCATTTACGGGGATCATAGAATTTTTTATTCGGTTTATCCTCGCCTTCAGGATTCCCGATCTGCGATTGCAGGTAGCCTTCATTCTTTTTGTAAAAATCCATAATACCTTTCCATGTAGCCCATTGGGTATCGGTATCAATGTTCATTTTCACAACGCCGTATGAAATCGCCTCGCTAATTTCATCTTTTGCTGATCCTGAACCACCATGAAATACAAAATTCAATGGTTGTGCAGCAGTATTGAATTTTTTCTCAACATATTTCTGCGAATTGTTAAGAATAACGGGTTGAAGTTTAACATTGCCTGGTTTGTAAACACCATGCACATTCCCAAAGGAAGCAGCAATAGTGAATTTGTCGCTGACCTTTAAAAGTTCTTCGTATGCATATGCAACATCCTCGGGTTGAGTATACAATTTTGCGCTGTCAACATCCGCATTATCGACACCATCTTCTTCTCCACCGGTTACGCCGAGTTCAATTTCAAGAGTCATGCCCATTTTGCTCATGCGAGCCAGGTAAGTCTTACATATTTCAATGTTTTCATGTAAAGGTTCTTCCGAAAGGTCAAGCATATGAGAGCTGAATAGAGGCTTTCCTGTTTCGGCAAAGTGTTTTTCACCGGCTGTAAGCAGGCCGTCAATCCATGGAAGAAGTTTTTTAGCAGCGTGGTCGGTATGAACAATCACGGGTATGCCATACATTCCGGCCAGTGCATGAATATGCTTTGCTCCTGATACAGCACCTGCAATAGCTGCTTTTTCTCCTTCATTGCTGAGGAATTTTCCCGCATAAAAATGAGCACCCCCATTCGAAAACTGAATGATAACAGGTGAATTCACTTCTCGGGCTGCCTGCATAACGGCATTTACTGAATCAGTCCCTACCACGTTAACCGCGGGAAGGGCGAAATTATTTTGTTTTGCAATCCGGAATACCTCCTGAACGCCATCGCCGGTAACAACTCCGGGACCAACTTTTTGTAATACTTTGTCTGACATATTGTTATGAATTAATGTGATCGGTTTGAACGTTTTGCAAAGATACGATTTTTTATAAACTGCATTTTATAAATTCCATTTAATCATAGTGAGTCCAATAAGCCTGATTTTTGACAAAATTTCAGATCACTAAACCGGGTTATGACAATCTGTCAATCTATTTCAGGCTGGTTAAGCCGAGTAAACTATTGAAAAACAGCGCATTAAAGTTTTATATTAGAGCATTTCAAAAAATGGCATTTTCTTTGAAAAAAACCGATCATTATAAGTTCATTTAAGTTTAACATTTTAAAAAGGAGGTTATTATGTCGCTCGTAAAAAGAGAGAATTACTGGCCCTCGTTACCAGGTTTCTTTAATGATTTCCTGAACAGGGATTGGTATGACTGGTCGAACCAGAATTTTTCACTTACCAACACCACTATCCCTTCAGTTAACATTAAAGCTACGGAAAATGAATTTGTGGTCGAAATGGCAGCCCCAGGAATGGGGAAGGAGGATTTTAAAATCGACCTTAACAACAATCTTCTAACCATCTCCTCCGAGAAACAGACTGATAATAAGGTCGATGAAGGAGAAAATATCACCCGCCGCGAATTCAGTTATCAGTCGTTCAGCCGCTCCTTTACTCTGCCTGCAATCGTCGAGACCGATAAGATTACTGCAAAATACTTTAATGGGATACTTACAGTAAATATTCCCAAGAAGGAAGAGGCAAAACCTAAGCCAATGAAACAAATAAAGGTTTCGTAAAAAAGCAGCCGGATTTTACCCGGCTGTTTTTTTAAATAGAGGTTCATTGGTTTTTAAACTTTTTTATGAAAAACTTATACTGATTTTAAATAGCTGATATATATTTCGTACTTTTGCGAAATACAAAATATATGATGAAAACTGCATATACCGAAGACCAAATAAAATTAGCTCGGTTCGCCAAAGCCATGGGAAACCCTGCCCGTATTAAAATACTCGAAATTCTTTCCGAACGAGGTTGCTGTTATAGCGGGAACATTGCTGATGAATTTCCAATTGCTCTATCTACACTTTCACAACACTTAAAAGAACTCAAAGCATCAGGTCTAATCCAGGGCGAAATAAATCCACCATTTATAAAGTATTGCATCAACCAGGAAAACTGGAAACAGGCAAAACTCTTGTACGATACTTTCCTTGCCGATAAATCTGTTAAAACCACAACTTGTAATGTCGGATAATAGCCTCACTCTGCGTAATCCCTTTATCAGTAAGTTTTTACCCATACTGCTCCTGCCTGTTTGGTTTTTACTTTATTACAACCTTCAGTGGTTAACCGATAAACTTGTAAATGATGTTCTTGGTTTAACTGCCGGAACTCATCTCACCGAAACACTGCGTTTCTTTGTTTTTGAAGTCCCCAAGGTATTGATGTTGCTGGCACTCATCATATTTTTTGTAGGCATAATCCGTACTTATTTCTCTCCCGAGCGCACCCGCAAAGCCCTGGAAGGCAAATCCCTTTTCACAGGAAATGTAATGGCTGCCTCGCTGGGTATTGTTACGCCTTTCTGTTCCTGCTCAGCCATACCATTGTTCCTTGGCTTTATCGAATCGGGTATTCCTCTTGGGGTTACTTTTTCATTTCTTATTGCAGCGCCAATGATTAATGAAGTTGCTGTTGTGCTGCTTTTTGGATTGTTCGGATGGAAGACTGCCCTTATCTACGTTTCAACAGGATTGTTTATTGCAATAATGGCAGGCTGGGTGATTGGCCGTCTTCACCTCGAAAAATGGGTCGAAGGCTGGGTATACGAATTAAAAGCTGGCACTCATCTGGAAGACGAAAAACCTACGTTTTCAAACCGCATCAAATTCGGGTTGGAAGCAGTAAAAGATATTGTTGGCAAAGTGTGGATTTACGTTATAATCGGAATAGCAGTCGGCGCAGGCGTTCATGGGTATGTTCCCCAGGATTTTATGGCTTCGTTTATGGGGAAATCGGCCTGGTATTCGGTTCCCCTTTCAGTCCTTATTGGAATCCCTTTGTATTCGAATGCCGCCGGAATTATACCAATAGTTTCTGCATTGATGGAAAAAGGAGCTGCCCTTGGTACGGCCCTGGCTTTTATGATGGCAGTAATAGGGCTTTCCTTACCCGAAATGATCATTCTGCGCAAAGTACTCAAAATGCCTCTCATCTTCACTTTCATCGGTGTTGTGGGTACGGGCATAATGATTGTCGGGTTCCTGTTCAATTATATTTTTTAATTGGATAACACCTCGGTCAGGCAATCTTTCTAGCTGGTAAAATATAAATGAATAGGTTTAAAAAAGGAATATAAAACATACGGGAAAATTAACTTAATAAATACAAAGCCATGGAAATCAAAATTTTAGGCACTGGTTGTGCAAACTGCAAGAACCTCGAAAAAGCTGCCCGCGAAGCGGTTGCTGAACTCAACCTGGAGGCTTCTGTCGTTAAAGAAGAAGACATTGTTAAAATCATGAGCTATGGCGTTATGCGCACACCTGCCCTTGTGCTCGACGAAAAAGTATTGTTTTATGGAAGAGTACCGTCCGTTAGTGAAATCAAAGAAATACTCATTAAGAAATGACACTTAATACTTAGCCCTATGAAAAGGATCGTTTTTATCGCACTTGTCACGTTACTGTCATCCATGGTTTTTGCCCAAAAGCCCACAAAATTGCAGATTGTTTACTTCCATGCAAAAAACCGTTGCCCGACCTGTATCTCAATAGAAGAGAATACCCAAAAGACGCTCAATACCTATTTTGCGTCCCAGATTAAAGACGGTACCATCAAAATGCAGGTACTCGATGTTTCGGACGAAAAGAATGAAAAACTGGTGGAAAAGTACCAGGCTGATGGCTCCGGCTTATTCCTTACACGTATTAATGGTAAAAAGGAAACCACTACTGACTTTACAAATTTCGCATTTAGCTACTCCCGCTATCAGGCTGACAAATTTATTTCGGGTTTAAAAGCTGAAATTGAGAAGAATCTAAAATAGACCGCTTATTCTCGTTGCCCTCTTGCTCCTCCCGGGAATAGAAAATTTAAACCAGATGCTGTACTTACAAAACCTAATCGACCAAAGCACTTTTCCGCTTTTCACAGCCTTCCTGTTGGGGTTGATGACAGCGATAAGTCCTTGTCCGCTGGCTACCAATATAACCGCGCTGGCATACATAAGTAAGGATGTGGAGAACCGCCGAGTTGTTTTCCTGAATGGTCTGTATTATACACTGGGGCGGGCACTCACATACACCATACTGGGTGCAATAATATTCTTTGGCGCGAGTAAATTCCATGTTAGCCGGGCTGTACAGTCGAATGGTGAAAAATGGATCGGTCCGCTGCTCATTGTTATTGGGCTTTTCATGCTTGGAATTATCAGGCTGCCGGGTATATCGGGCACAATAATACAACGCTTTGCCGATAAAGTAAAACTGGGTAACGGATGGGGCGCTTTGCTGCTTGGAATGATTTTCGCATTGGCATTCTGTCCGTACAGCGGGGTGCTGTATTTTGGTATGCTTATGCCGATGGTCCTTTCGCAATCAGCAGGCTTGCTGCTATTACCCGATTTTGCTGTTGCCACAGGCTTGCCGGTTATTTTGCTGGCTTACCTGCTTGCCTTCAGTATTGGGGGTATTGGTAAGTTTTATAACCGGATAAAAACATTCGAAGTCTGGTTCAGGCAAATAGTAGCTGTTTTGTTTATTCTCACCGGGTTTTATTTCGTCTGGATTTATTTTGCTTAATATGAATGAGGCATTCAATAATTTGGGATTTGTAATTGATGGGCTTCTGCATCTCACAGGGAAACAAGCTCTTGTATGCATAGGGCAGGGAGCCCTGCTCGTTGATGTCCGCGAAGATTACGAGATCGCGATTAAAGACTTTGGAGTAAAAAACAAACTCGAATGTCCTTTCACCGATTTCGGGAGGCTGTTCGAAACGCTTCCCCGTAATACAGCTCTGATAATAGCTGATTGCGTTGGTATTCACAGCAAAGAAGCGGCAAAAAAGCTTCTTGCCAATGGATTTACAAAAGTCGCAAACCTGGTTGGCGGTGTTGCAAGCTGGGAACGCGACGGATTACCGATGAACGGTGATGTTGAGATCATGAGCGGGCAATGCCCTTGTACGATCAAAGCGCGAAAAAAGGCAGAATAAGCAGGTTTTGGAAGTTCAACCTTTATTTAATAACTTCTGGTTAATTCACTGAAAAACAAATAAATAATACTGGCCAAGAAAATGAAAATACTGATCCTTTGCACCGGCAACAGTTGCCGAAGCCAGATGGCGCACGGTTTCTTACAGTCGTTCGATAAAAATATAACCGTTTGTTCAGCAGGAACAGAAGCCTCAGGCAAGCTTAATGAAAAGGCTGTGGCTGTTATGAACGAAATTGGCATCGACATAAGCCACCACACTTCCGATTCGGTCGATCTGTACCTGAACGAGGAATGGGACTATGTAATAACTGTTTGCGGAGGTGCAAACGAATCGTGCCCTGCATTTTGGGGGAAAGTTAAGCACAGGCTGCATATGGGTTACGATGATCCTTCGCACGTAACCGGAACCGATGAATTTATCTGGAGTGAGTTTCGCAGGGTAAGGGACGAGATAAAACATGGGTTCCTGGGATTTTATAATTCGGCAATTCGGCAATTCCACAATTAGCCGATGAATTTGCTTTTTTAGATTTGTTAATTTCAGATTTTCAAATCGCCGAATTTTTAAATTTAAAAATTGTCACATTAAAAAATAAAACCATGAACAACGAAGAATTGAAAGACGTAGTCAAAGAAAAATACAGCGAAATAGCTGTTCAGTCAAAAGCACAAAACGAAACGTCCTGCTGCGGATCTGCGGGTTGCGGTTCAGGGGTTGATTACACCATTTTCAGCGAAAGTTACGACAAACTCGAAGGCTACAACCCGGATGCCGATCTGGGATTAGGTTGTGGCATTCCAACCGAATTTGCCCGTATTAAAACCGGCGATACGGTTATCGATTTAGGCTCGGGAGCGGGGAACGATTGTTTTGTCGCCAGGGCTTTGGTTGGCGAAAAAGGCAAAGTAATTGGTGTTGATTTCACGCACGCCATGATTGATAAAGCCCGTGAAAATGCCGAAAAACTCAGTTTCAAAAATGTTGAGTTCCGCTACGGGGATATTGAGAAACTTCCGGTAACAGCAAATAAAGCAGATGTGGTTATCAGCAACTGTGTTCTCAACCTGGTTCCGGATAAGGCTAAGGCATTCAGCGAAATATTCAGGGTTTTAAAACCAGGGGGGCATCTGTCGGTTTCGGATGTGGTTTTGAAAGGCGAATTACCCGAAACATTAAAACAGGCAGCCGAAATGTATGCAGGTTGTGTGTCAGGGGCAATACAATGGAATGATTATTTGCAGATTATTGCCAATTCAGGGTTTGTCAACACAAAGGTTCAGAAAGAAAAACTCATAACGGTTCCTGATGAAATTCTGCTCAATTACATCAATCAACAGGAACTTGACAATTTGAAAAGTGCCGGAGTAGGTATTTACAGTATAACGATCTATGCCGAAAAACCAGGTTCTGATTCTGGATGTGGATGTAGCTGCAACTGTTAGTCAATTTCTGGTTTTTTATTTAATACATCGCAAATCATAAATCATAACTCGTAAATCCAACATGCCTTCACAGCCCCGTTTAAAATTCCTCGACCGCTACTTAACCTTGTGGATTTTCCTGGCGATGTTTATTGGCGTCTTGTCCGGATACCTGTTCCCGGCTATAGCCCAGTTTTGGGAATCACTAAAATCATCGCCCGAAAGTACAACCAATATACCAATTGCAATTGGCCTGATCCTGATGATGTATCCGCCGCTGGCTAAAGTGAAATACGAGGAACTTGGCGATGTGTTCCGCAACTGGAAAATACTTACCCTCTCGCTGGTGCAGAACTGGTTTATCGGTCCGGTATTGATGTTTGCCCTGGCTATAACATTGTTCAGACTCTTCCCGGGCGACAATAACGCCAATCTGCCTTACATGTATGGCATCATAATGATAGGGCTCGCCCGTTGTATTGCCATGGTTATTGTTTGGAACGACCTGGCCAAAGGCGACACACAATATGCAGCAGGACTGGTGGCTTTCAACAGCATCTTCCAGGTCCTGTTTTTCTCCTTTTACGCGTACGTTTTTATAGCCGTGCTTCCCGGCTGGTTTGGTATCCCTACCAACGATGCTGTGGAACGCATAACCATAGGGCAGATCGCCGGGAGTGTATTTGTTTATTTAGGGATTCCTTTTATTGCAGGTTTTTTTACCCGTTTTATTCTTATCAGGGTTAAAAGTAAGGAGTGGTATCACACGAAATTTATCCCAAAAATAAGCCCTGTAACCTTGATTGCCTTGCTGTTTACAATCCTTGTAATGTTCTCACTCAAAGGGGAATATATTGTTAAAATACCTCTTGATGTGGTACTTATCGCTGTTCCGTTGCTCATTTATTTTATAGTAATGTTTGTTGTTTCGTTCTATATGAGTCGGAAAGTCGGAGCAAATTACGGTCAATCAGTCACCCTTTCGTTTACTGCAGCCAGCAATAATTTTGAACTTGCTATTGCTGTTGCTATTGCCGTTTTCGGGATGAATTCGGGCGAAGCCTTTGCCGCAGTAATTGGTCCGTTGGTTGAGGTACCTGTAATGATCGCCCTTGTAAACCTGGCATTCCGCTTCAGGAAAATATATTTTTAGCCGATTAGCCGGGTTTGATAATCCCGGCAAACATCATGATATGGGTAATACCGGACTCCGGGGAATCCAGACTGCATTTTAAGTATGTCGAATGTGTGATTTGGTAAGGCGATTAAAGGAAATCTGCCATACCTGACCATAGCTGGTACATCCCGAACAGGGCAAATGCGAGTACCGAAATTCCAATTGAAGCGCGGCTGACACGCGGCCCGAAATTCCTGGCGGAAGCAAAAAGTACAACCATTCCGACAGAATAAATAACCATGGAACTGTAGAACCCGGCAACCAGTATTATGCCGTTTACAGGACTTTCGCTCCAGCCTTTTATCAGCATGGGCCCCATAACAAGGCTCCAGCCCAGGTAAGGGTTGGGATTCAACAGGTTAACAAGTACCGCTTTGAAAATATTCTGTTTAGGTGGGGTTTCAGGAATTATATTGTCATTAAATGTACGCCATGCATGGTAAACGTTATAGGCAAGATAAAGGAGAAATATTCCGCCAAAAAGCTGAAGCAACCCGAGTATTACGTGAGGGACACTAGTTAAAACCAGCAAAACCAACAGGATAACAGGCAAATCGCTCAATAAGGGTGCAAACACCAAAGGAATTGTTTTTCGCCAGCCATTTGATACGCTTTGTGAAAAGAGAAAAGCCTGGAACGGCCCTGGTTGCACAACACAGGCGAAGGCATACGTAATTCCAAAAAGCAGATAGTTTAACATCGGGGAAACCGCCAGTTCCTGGTAAAAATCCGGCAAACAAAAATACACTAATCTTTTAATGTTATTACTCCAGGCTGAAACAGCAGAATCCTACATAACATTATGGTGGTGAGTGGTAACCGGCTGTGATTCATTGCAACAGGCAGATTAGGTTCCATTTCGACAGGATTAATTCATTTTAAAGCAAAAAACACAAGTCAAAGGCTTTCTTATGGTTTATTTTCTCATGAGTTTTCTGAACAATCAGTTATTGAACTTACTTGCTCAATATCCCGTGGAAATGAGAAAAAACAAAAGCCACCGAAAGGTGGCTTTATAATTGTGTTGTGACCCCATCGGGATTCGAACCCAAATCGTCAGAACCGGAATCTGAAATTCTATCCATTGAACTATGGGGCCGGCAGGTTTTGGAAGTGCAAAAGTAACTGTATTTTACTAGATTTTTATAAATATTTAGGTCTTTGAATCATTGTCGGATCAATTTGTAACAAACCTTTTTCTAGAAACTGAGTTTATAGCACAGCCCATAATTGTTTGATCCGAAAGATACAGGTGTAAGCGAGGATTTATACCGGCTTGCAGATAGACTGTTTTTGTGAATTATTTTTTGCCCCCGGTTCACTGCAATCTTTCCTAAAGCATACCCGATTGCTATAGCAACAGGGTAGTCGCCAATCCAGTGAACCCCGTTATTTAACATCGAATATCCAACGAGTCCCATTATGGTGTATCCAACAGGTTTGATGAACTTATTTGAAGGATAATTCCCGGCTATTATCGTAACTGTGGCCATTAAGGTTGTCATATGGCCCGAAGGGAAAGCATCATAATTTGAAACATCGGATTGATAGGTGGCAAGATTTGTAAATGGGCGCCATTTTCCCCCGGGGGTCGTGGCCTGGTGAGGGCTCTGGCGGCCGGTAATTCGTTTCATCGCCTGGCAGGTAATGGCTAAGGAAAAGAACATCTCGGCCAGTTGCGATGAGGTTTGCAGAGCCCTGTAATTATCAGTAAAAGCTCCATAACCATAAAAACTCCCAGCAACAAGTATACTGGGCCACCCTTCGCCAAGAAAATAGAATGTAGAGTTAAGATTACGAGGAAGATCGAGAACAGGTATTGTAAAATCTCCGATATCAAATGAGATTGCAGTTTCAAATTTTCGCTGCGGGTCGAGATGGATATATCTTCCGAATTGTTGAGATGCATCCAGAATATGTTGATCGAATGCAACTAAAACAGCTGTCGCTCCTATAAGCAATCCAAGTTTTGGTAAATTCTTCCTGGCAAATGTGTTTTTGCCAAACATTACAAAGTCGGAAGGAATATTTGTAACAAATTCAAACGGACGGGGCTTATAATACAGTATCGATTCGGAAGTATTAAGTTCATAAACCTGTGCCTTAACCAACCTGGCAGTATCCTTGTAAGGTCTGTAAACCAATGTGTCATTCCACTTCGAATATTTGCCGGCGAATAAAAATGTAGAAACACCCAGGAATAAAGAAATAAAAATCAGAAGTCTGAAACGGAAGAAGAATACATTCGTTTTCATTTCTTTTCCCATTTATTCAGCCGGTTCTCCTGAATGTAACTGGCAGATTGATAGTAAGTCACAATCTCATTCAGGGATTCTTTATCAACTGCTTGTCGCTCAACTGCCCCCGTAATCCGGTTTATTTTATAGGATGTGATTTTTTGTTGCGGACTAAGAATGGTAAGATTGTCGTTTTTAATATAGCCTAATTTCTGATAATTGGCTATGAAGGCTCTTTCTTCTTCGGGTTTCATTTTCAGAATATCTTTCCCGAAAAACCTGCTTTCGTAATTCCAGTTGAGCAAAGCTAAAAGCGTAGGAGCAACATCAATCTGGCTCGAAAGTTTGTAAACTCTTTGGGATTGAATAATTGCGGGGTTATAAATAATTAGCGGGATCTGATACTCTTTAACAGGCAGTTCTGTCTGCCCGGCGCTGCCGGCACAATGATCGGCCATAATTACAATAAGCGTATTACTAAACCAGGGCTTCGTACTCGCTTTGTGCAAAAATGCGCCAATGGCATAATCACAATACTTCACAGCTCCCGCCCGCCCGGTGCCTGAAGGAATATCAATTTTGCCTTCAGGATAAGTGAAAGGCCGGTGATTGGACGTTGTCATTATCAGATTGAGAAATGGCTTTCCCGCTTTGTACGAGAGATCGGCTTCCTGAAGTGAGCGGTTAAACAAATCCTCATCACAAACGCCCCATGCATTCGAGAAAGTAATCTCATTATCTGCCATTGACCTGTGATCAACTATGTTGAACCCATTGTTTTCGAAAAAATAATTCATATTATCGAAATACCCGTAACCTCCGTATATGAATTTAAGATCATAACCCCGGACTTTAAAAAGTTGTCCCATTGAGAACATGTTTTCGCTGTGTGGGCGTTTTATAACACTTTGTCCTGGTTTGGGTGGCGCCGAGAGCTCAATTGCCTCAAGCCCCCAGATAGTTCGCGTTCCGACAGCATAAAAATTAGCAAACAGCAATGAATTATTGCTGATTGTATCCAGATTTGGTGTAATCTTCCCTTGCTTGCTCCCGAGGTATTCAAGGAATTCGCCGCTTAGGCTTTCAACTGTGATAAATAACACATTGTATCTTTTCTCGTTCCCTGACCCCATATTATTAACGGAATGAGTAATGTCAGTTAATTCAGTGCTTAGAAATTCGCTGTTATCCGTTTTTAAAAGGGTTCGTAAATGTTTGAAAATTTCATTGTTATTATGCGAAATATAAAATGTTTCATAATCAAGTTCATTATTAAAAAATGCTGCAAATATGGAATAAATTCCGTTTTTTGAAAGTTCGTTATTGTACCTGTTTTGAGCCTTTTCAGCCCAACTGTAACTGACAAATAAGTATGAAAAAACCGGCAAGGCCAGTAAAATGACTCCTGTTGCCAAACGTGTCCTGAAGCGGCTTTTGCTTGCCAGCGAATCCTGAAGAAGTTTCTTTTTGATAACAACAAACATAATCCCCAGGTCAACAAGCAGAATCAAACTGATTAAAAGAGGAATTGGGTATGATTCCCAGATATTATCAAGTACCTCGGTCGTATAAACCAGGTAATCAACAGCAATAAAATTATAACGAACTCCAAATTCCTCCCAGAAAAAGAACTCAGAAACACCATTAAAAAGAATAACCGAAAATGAAATAAAATACATGAAATAGGCAAACCATTTGTGAACCCTTGAATTAAAAACCCGGTCGGGTAAAAGAATCAGGAATATCACGAACGGGATACTAAAATAAGAAAAAGCAACAATGTCGAAAAAGAGTCCTACCAGGTAGATACTTGCCAGATTCAAAACACCTGTGTTCACTTCACGAATAGATGCAAATAAAAGCACAGATCGAATCAGGAAAGCTATGATGATGAACACAATGAATAACAGGATGACACCACCAAACCGACTTTTGAGTCCTTTTTTCATAGCAAAAAAATAAAAAAACAGATGTTAGTTGAATTTCGATGAACCAGTTAATGCGTTGGTAAACAGTGTTATGCATGTTGGGAAATATGCCTTTCATAATGATTTACAAATATATGATTCTTTAGTCATTCTGGCAAATTGAAGGTAATCCCCGGAGTAGTTTGTACCAGTTGTAGTGTGGATTCTGTATTTGATCACTCCTTGAAATAATGGAGAAAAAGTTTCGCGAGACATTGCCTCTACCCTGTTTTCTGAATGGGTACAAACAGAATAAAAACAGAATAAATTTTTATTTCCCTCCTATAAATGTATTTTTACACTGTAAAATTGAACTGGTAATATTATGGGCCAATTATCTTTAAAAGAAAAAATATTGGTTATTATTAATCCGATATCAGGAACAAGGCAGAAAATGAATCTGCCTCTGATTATCAGCCAGTTTATTGATCGTAATGTTTATGAAGTACAGGTTGTGTATACCGGGTATAAAGGGGAGGCAACAGAAATAGTCAGCCGTAAACTGACGGAGAATTACAGGTATTTCGTAGCAGTTGGTGGTGACGGAACAGTAAATGAGATAGCTAAAGCGTTGATTGGGACCCAAGGGATAATGGGAATAATACCTGTTGGCTCGGGAAACGGATTGGCACGTCACCTTAAAATCCCATTGATTCCCGAGAAGGCCATTGGAGTTATAAACCGGCAAAACTATCAGTCAATTGATTATGGGTTAATAAATAATGTTCCATTCTTCTGTTGTTGTGGTGTGGGATTTGACGCACATATTGGTCACAAGTTTTCTCAAGCTAAAAGCCGTGGGTTTTCAAGTTATGTTAAGACAACCGTTCAGGAGTATATCAATTACAAACCAGAGGTTTACCAGCTGACTGTAGATAATAAACAAACTATCAAACATAAAGCATTTCTTATAACATTTGCGAATGGTTCCCAATACGGGAACAATGCCTATATCGCCCCTTTGGCAGATATTCGGGATGGGAAATTTGATATTTGTATACTTTCGCCTTTCAGGGCATTCAAAGCTCCTGCCATCGGAGCCCGGCTGTTTTCCGGAAATATTGATAAAAGCCAACATATGCATACTGAAAAAGCAAGCAAGGCAATTTTGGAAAGAGAAGCCGAAGGGGTAATCCATTTTGACGGAGAACCTTGTATGATGGGGAAAAGACTTGAGATTTCAGTTGTCAATAAAGGCTTAAATGTTTTTGTGCCGTGATGCATGTTTTAGCGGGGCTGTGATTCCTAAACCCGATTATACCGGCAACTTAAAATCTCATTTAATCTTATCTGTTGAACGCATGAAAATATTCATGCACCAATGTGATAATAGATGCACAAAGCTTTAATTCAGGTTGTTAGCCGGATATTAGATTATGGGAAATACAGTGAAAATCAGGCTGCATCTTTCCCCCATACCATAATTATTGCAAGCAGAATGTAAAAGAGAAAACCTTCCTGTATTCCGGCAGTATTTTCAATAAGCAGTGAAAGTGAAAAAACTATCCAGAAGATAGCATATAGATATTGATTGTAATTATTGGTTCGGGTTCCAGAAAATATCAGAGCAATTATGAACCAGGCGAGTCCGATAAATCCAAAGGTGACCAAAATTGACGGAAACGGCTTGGTTGATCCCGACGGGTTCCTGTAATCGGAATTTGTTTTGTTTAAATAATGCTGGTCATTATTCATTGCAGGTAGTACGCTCATACCAGGTTGAACAATTAATTTCATCGGGGCCACCCAACTTGCAAATCTTTGCCCTAACGAACCTGAAATTTGATTATCAAGATTTACATAACGCTGGTAACGTGCCGAGATGTTTTCAAATTGTATCATAAATCCTGGTATCCTGTTATAATCATACCGGGATATTCCATTTTCAATATTTTGAATATCTGCTGCCGAAAGCTGATTTATTCCTGCAGAATCTTTCCGCAAATCTTTTGAAGCAAGATAATTTATCAGTGTATAACGGAGCATATGCTTCTTATTATCAAGACTGTCAATTGGAAGTTTGCTCCGCTTAGCCCAAAATTGCCTTAACTCTTTATCACAAATATAGAGCCCGGCCCATTTACCGCTTTCAGCTTTAAAATTGACTGTATCATGATAATACGAATTCCCCGAAAGGGTTTGCTTTTCCAGTTTTGAAAACTCAACCGGAGGAGTATTCAGGGATTGAAAACCAACAAACAGGAAATAGCAAAAAGGCAGGACGAAAAACAAAGTCAATACGGCCAGACCAGCTATTTTAAGGTATAAGGCTCTGAATTTCAACACATAAAACAAGAGCAGTAGTATAAGGAGGGTTAAAAAGATTAAAACTCCCGATGAAATATTCAGTATTACCATAAAAAGTACCAGCCAAAGAGCGATCGGGATGAGTAATACTTTAAAAAGCGTATTCACCGCTCCTTTCGAATTGAGAATAAAAAATATACTGAAAACAGCAAATACAGCGTGAAGCTCATATCGGCCGTCAGAGATATGCAAAACGGAAATCGGAGTGTTTGCCGGCAAATTCAACAAAAGGATTAGCCTGTAAATACTTCCGGCAAAAACTGCCGTTACAAAACAAATCAATATCCTGTTAAATAAGCCAGAACTGATTTTTGGACCGGTTGCCAAAAACAGAGGGAGTATAAAAAGCGGAAGCTTGATTATAAAATCCCGGGAAGCGAAGCTGAAACCATTTGTATAGATCAAAAAAGCAAATTGCAGAAAAAGCAGGAAGGCAATTGTCAGGGCAGGCTTGTTTCTTAATAAATCGAAAAGCCTTTTAATCAAAGTAATAAAACCTCCTTTTTTGTTACCGGCAAAAGCTATGGTTATTCCTATCAATGCACCGGCAAAAACATCTGACGGGAAATGAACTCCAAGTCTCATTCGCGAATAACCGATCAGGAAAGCCCAGATAAAGCCAGGAATAATTATGGTCCACTTCCTGTAAATCAAGCTGATAGCTACAGCAAATGCAAATGCATCTGCCGTATGCCCCGATGGGAACGACGGGCTGCCGCTTGTGCTGAGATTTTCTATAAAAGCATAAATTTCGTTAGGCCTTGGCAGATAGATCGTGTATTTCATGATATTTGCCACAATCGCTGACAATGCAACAGAAATAAGTATGTTAAGTGCATTCAGGTGTAAAACCGGATTCTTTTTTATAGATGAGATAAGTAATAAAATCACAGGTATCCCGAAAGCTATAACTGCTGCTAAATTTGAAAGACCTATAAAAAATGGGTCCCATGAAGGAATCCGGTTTTCATAAATTAGTTTCAGCATCCCGACATCCAGGTCGCGAAAAGTTTGTACAAATGAAATAAGGACGATATTTAAAGTGTACCCCATGGGAATTCAATCGGTTTTATCTGCAACTTTTACAAATTAATTTTCAAGGATGTAAAAATAAATCTATCCATTGGATAAATGCTATAAACTGAAGAATTATGTTGCCCCGATAGCAACCGGAAAGGGAAACGCATTAAAAAACTCTCAGAATGAATCGTCCTGAGAGTCAAGTTTAAATAATAGGTGTTCAAAATAAGCGGAGAAGGCAGATTTATTAGAACGTATATGATTTAATTTAGTTTATCAAGAGTAACATTAACATCAACCTTAATGGCTTCGGAAATATTTTTTATAACCGCCTGGGGAATAGTGATGTTGTAATCCTTGGGCGCTACATTGAATGTAGCTAAACCAATAACTTTTCCCCCTTTTACTTCTACTGTTCCGTTTACTTTCACTTTGTTGGTTACGCCATGCATAGCCAGATCACCTTCAACCACTACTTTGTAAACTGCGTCTTTAGCAAGATTCACGTCCTTTATGTTTGTTACTTTCCCACTGAAAGTTGAAGTGGGAAATTTTTCCGATTCCATGTAATTCTCGTTAAAATGCTCCTGCATAAGGGCCTTTGGGAATTCGAAACCACGGATAAGAACTTTAAATACAAAATTGCCGGTCGAAAAATCGAGAGCACTGTTCACCTGGCGGTTTACGGCTTCAATTTTTTCCATCGGGGTATCCGACGAAAATTTTATTGTTCCCACTTTAGTCATATATTTCTGGGCGCTTACGAGTGTGGAGACAAGCATGAGAATTGCCAGCAGGGAAGTGATTTTTTTCATTGTTCTTAATTTTAACAGAATTGATATTGCTTAAATTGGAATTTGTAGAGTAGTGCGTATGTAGCCGGATTTGTATTGATTATAGTAGTGGTAGCTTTCGTATCCTAACGTAAACGCTTATACAATGCAGAAAGTATACCAAAGCATGCTAAAATTAGTTAAATTCTGTTATTCTGAGAATAATCAATTGTAAGCAGCTCATTAAAAGGCAAAAAGCCGGAAGCTTCAACTCCTTCACCTACAAATATCTCCTGAAAGGGTTTGTACTGAGGGCATGTGAAATACTGCTTTGAGCGTTAGGAGCGGAAATGGAATCAAAATCTGGCTTAGCTTTGCAGAATTATTTTATGCAGATGCAAAAACTTTTACAGTTCCTGTTCATTACATCAACTATTGTATGTGGATTTCTTGTTTCCTGTGCACAAGTGCCTGCAGCAAGCCATGTGACAATAAAAGATAATACCCAGGAGAAACTAACTCCGCCGCATCTCCTCAAAGGGGATCAACTCAATGGGAATGTCCGTCTCGTAATACAAATTAATGACCAGACAGCCACGCATTTGAGTATTTACAGGGGTAAGCCCGGTAAACTGGTGCTTTTAACGGAACGCACGGAAATCAACAATAAAAAGGTCGTTGTCTATACGGATTCAACAATTGATCCTGGAAAAATAATGAATTATGTATATGCCGCTCGCAACGAAAAAAAAGGTTCAATGGGGAGTGACTTCTCGAACGAATTGCCTGCAGTTGTTAATGCTCATCCCGACAACGTTGATTATTTCCTGGCATTTCCATCAGGCGACAAGATTGTGTTATACTGGGATGATGTGGCAAAACGAAACAGCAGGTATATCAGGTATTCGCTTGCACGCCATTATGGACCGGAAAACAGCAGGTCGCCCCTGATTTTACTGGCAGAAAACCTGGCTGAATGTAGTTTTACCGACGAAAAAGCCCAGGCCGGGAATTTGTATACCTACGTGTTATCACTTACCGACAAGGAAGGTAATAACAGCGAAAAAACATATACGATTACAACTTCCCAAGGTGCCAGGTAAATATCAGGAAGATAAGCTCAAAAACAATCCTGAAATTAGTATGTTAAAATTAGCAATCAAACAAAACCAAATATGTCGGAAATCAAGGCTAAACTCTTCAGGGGAAATTTCGTACTGGTATTTTTTGCCAGCCTGCTTATGTTTACCGCTTTCTATATCCTGCTTCCGACTTTGCCTGTTTTCCTTACCAGGGAGTTGAATATCAATGAAGGAGAGACCGGTATAATACTGGCTGTTTATACGCTTGCCGCTTTATTGATCAGGCCTTTCACCGGGTATATGATCGACAGGTTTGGCAGGAAAATTTTTTATATACCTTCA
The DNA here is from genome assembly GCA_963677975.1 of Bacteroidales bacterium. GTDB lineage: Bacteria > Bacteroidota > Bacteroidia > Bacteroidales > UBA4417 > UBA4417. Next base: position 909,032 of record OY782677.1, read on the forward strand.
TTATTGCTGTTCTCCCTCATTTTTGCCGGTTATCTGCTTGCCGGAATATTTGCGTTTATGCTGATAGTCAGGTTCGTTCACGGACTGGTATGGGGAGCTGCAACAACAACGGGAAGCACACTCATTGTGGATATTGTTCCTCCTGAAAGACGCGGCGAAGGAATTGGCCTTTATGGATTGGCAATGACTATTCCTATGGCAATGGGGCCTTATCTGGGGATGCAGCTATCGCATAACAATAACTATCTGCTGATGTTTTCGTGTGCCGGCCTGCTTGCTTTTGCAGGGTTTTTGCTGACCTTACCTATTAAGTACCCTGCACTCGAACTTCATGGAAGGGTTAGGTTTTCGTGGAAAAACCTGCTGGAATCTTCATCTCTTCCGGTAACCTTGAACCTGCTTATAGTCAATATTACCTATGGTGGACTGGTTTCATTTATATCGCTTTATGCACTGAAAACAAATATTGGGTTTACCGGTGTGTTTTTCATTGTTTTTGCTGCCGGAATTACGCTTGCCCGTTTGTTTATGGGTAGAATATTTGACCGGTACGGACCGCAACAATTATCCATAGCAGGAATATTATTTCTTGTTGCCGGGCACCTTGTGCTTGGATTGATTATTAATGTCACAGGGTTTTTAGGGGCATCTTTCCTGCTTGGGTTGGGAACCGGTATCGTTTTCCCGGTTTTCCAGGCAATGGTTAATAACCTGGTTCCTCCTCATCGCCGTGGTGCTGCCAATTCTACCCTTTTTTCAGGCCTCGACCTGGGAATTGGCCTTGGAATGCTGATTACAGGTTTTTTGGCTCGTGCAATAGGTTTACCACACACTTACCTGATTTATGCCTTTTTAAATGCAATAGCCCTGATTTATTTTTTATCTATCTCTCTGCCTCATTACCAGCGAAAACGAAAAAGCATAATCAATTAAGACTTCCTTGATTTATTTAACAGTATCTCAGGCCAATACACTGGTATGGAATAAATATAATAATAGGCCGGGTTTCTGAAATTAATTTGTAACTTTGCGCCCCGTTACGGATACGCTATCCGCTTAAGTTCTTTATTTGGTATAGACTGGAGAGGTGGCCGAGTTGGTCGATGGCGCACGCCTGGAAAGTGTGTATACGCCAAAAGCGTATCATGGGTTCGAATCCCATCCTCTCCGCAAACCAATTTATTTGCTCCGCAATTTGCGGGGCATTTTTATTTCCGAAAAGTTGCCAGGCTTGCCTGGGAATGATATTTGTATTCTGGAATAAAACGGACTTTTCGGAAATCTTCTATTCTTGTGCGCTAACTGTATCGCATAAGCAATCATGTCCCTGATAATACTGGTGTTGAATCCCGGGAATGTACTTACTTAATATGAAAATCTACTGGCATAATCATCATGCACGCAATAGGTTTGCCTTTGTAATATGCAGGTTGCCATTTAGGCATAATGCTAACAAGCCGTATTGCTTCCCAGTCGAGTTCAGGATCAATCCCATCAGCAATTTTAGCCTTTTCCACCTCACCTTCCCTGTTAACAAGAAAACTGACAATAGCGCTCCCCTGTATGCCTCGTTGAAGCGCACTTTCGGGATAATGCTGGTTTTTAAGAAAAAAGGATTGAATGGCTGCATACCCACCCGGGAAAATTGGGACTTTTTCAAGTACAATTGTCAGGGAATCGAGTTGTTGTGATTTTGTATTAAGTACATTGTTGTTGTGTCGCTTGAGCAGGTCATCTGCAATTTTATGTAAAGCCGTGTCAGAAACAGGCAAAACAGGCTTTATCTCCTTTATTGGGGTCATGTCGGGCGTACTTGTTCTTTTTACACGATTTACCAGGTTCTCTGCTTTTGCCGGAGTTATTTGTATGGATGGGCGGACAGCAGGCGTAAAGGACATATCACTGATTACCGGTAATAAATCATGATTGTATTGTACTGTTTTCTGATTCGAATATTTAAATTTTTTAACCCGGCTGAAAGAAGGGAAAATTTCGCTGAGCAATAGTATTAATGAAATAACGATAAACAAACCAAGGACAAGGGAATAGCTTATTGTAACATACCGTTTGTATGACGACCGGATATCATAACCCCCGTATTCCTTATTCCGGTGTTCGAAAACAATTTCATCCAGAGATTTCACGGCGGTTTTTATTAATGTTTTATTACGCATGTTTCATACAAATATTGCACCAAACACCATGCAAAGTTACGCAGAAATATAGGGGTAGGTTAATTTATGCCGGAATGGCTTCGCACTTACCGGAAGGGGAATCAACCGACCGGGAGGAAATAAAATGATTCAGGCTCGGGCTTTTTGCCGGGTTATCCTGTAAATCATATAAAGAATTGCTGAAAGAGCAAGGAGTGAAAACCCGGTTATAAGGAGAGGATTATTCATCCCGAAGTTCTCAGCATTGGTATGTATAATTCCTTTCCGGTATAAAAATTCTACCATTACAGAAAGAAAATTATTGGTAAAATGTGCTGCTATCGGAAGCCAAAGGCTACCACTCCAGAAAAACAGGTAACCCAGCGCTACGCCCAATAAGAAACGCGGCAGGAATCCATAAAACTGTAAATGTATGGCAGCAAATATGAATGCTGAAATCAGAACAGCAAAGTGAATGCTCTTTGTCCAGTCCCTTAAGATTTTCGCCAGCACACCCCTGAAAAGAACTTCTTCTGCAAAAGCCGGAAGAACAACAATCATAAAAAGATTAACTGTTAATCCGCCTGCAGTTGTTGTTGTCAGAAAAGCATCCGTAATATCAGCCCCAAGTTTCTCTTTCCCCTTCATCCATCCTTCGACAGGAGCAAGCCAGTCGGGCAGCGAAAGGTAGCTGTTCAGTTCGCTGGTCCACCCGATAAATGGCTGCGAAACAACCGTTAAAATGATAGCCGATACTACAAGCAATGGCGATATCTTCAATGTAAAGGCAGTATATTTTTCCTCTTTCGGTGTACAGAGCCATAAATAGAGAAGCGCCGGCATCAAAAGCCCTCCGGCCATATTAAATATCTGTATTACTTTAAGTGATGTTATTATAGTGGCATTTGAATAGTCGGGCGACGACAGTATGCCTAATATCCCTGATCCATAGAATGGAACCAGGATTAGAATTCCAAAAAGGGCCGAAAAAAGCATAAAGCTTAATACCAGAGTAATCAGCAGGAATAACTTGCTGAAGGGACTAAGTTCGCTGTATAAGCCTCGGAGCATGATTTCTTGTTTTTTGCAAAAGTAAGCAATAAGCTTTTACAGCAAGGGGATAGTATTGTTGCTACTTTTGCATTTCAAACCTTGAGAATGATTATCGGAAAAACAGACCTGGGGGAATTCCCTGTTTTACTGGCTCCCCTGGAGGACATTACCGATTCGGCTTTCCGTAACATCTGCAGGATGCATGGGGCAGATATGGTGTATACCGAATTTGTATCGTCCGAAGCACTTGTACGATCCGCTGTAAAAAGCAGTAACAAGATGATTTTCGACGAATCCGAAAGGCCGATAGGCATACAGATCTTCGGCAATAATGTGGATGCAATGAAAAATGCTGCGATTCTTGCAGCCGAAAATAAGCCTGAACTAATTGATATCAACTTTGGATGTCCGGTCCGCAAAGTGGCTATGAAAGGCGCCGGCGCCGCATTACTGAAAGATATTCCTTTAATGGTTGCCATTACTGCCGAAGTTGTAAAAACTGTGAACCTGCCTGTAACAGTTAAAACGAGGATAGGGTGGGACGAGGACAGCAAAGTTATAGTTGATGTCGCCGAAAGGCTTCAGGATGTTGGTATACAGGCGATTACAATTCATGGCCGCACGCGCTCCCAAATGTATTCCGGATTTGCCGACTGGACTCTCATAGGCGAAGTAAAGAATAATCCCAGGATGAGTATACCGGTAATCGGTAATGGCGATATCGACGGTGGACCTAGAGCACTTGAAATGTTCAGCCGTTACGGCGTGGATGGCATTATGATTGGCAGGGCGGCCATTGGCAACCCATGGATATTTAACGATATAAAATTATTTATCAGCAAGGGCGGAATCAGTCCGCTTCCCGGACTTGACGAGAGAATTTCAGTTTGCCTGGCTCACCTTAAACTAGCTATTCAAAAAAAAGGCGATTACAAGGGTATAATCGAAATGAGGAAGCATTATGCCGGTTATTTCAGGGGTATACCCGGTTTTAAAAAAGTCAGGATTGAAATTCTAACGCGGAATAATTACGATGAAATAGAAAATATATTACATAACCAGCTGTAAAATAAATGTCTGGAAATAGTGCCAAATAAGGCTTTCCCATTTTGAAACATGCTATTTAATCTCAATCCGGAAGAAAAAATTGTCCCGTTTTGGGAAAATGTATCTTTTTTGCTTATTTTTGTTTGTTTTCCGTTATTTAAAAAGTGTAAGTAAAACATTTGATTATGGAGAAATTTAAAATTTTCGTGGTTGAGGATGATCTTATGTATGCTAAAATTCTGGCATATCATCTTGCCCAGAATCCCGACTATGAAGTTACTGTTTATACGTCAGGAAAGGAATTGATAGCCAATCTTTATAAAGAGCCCTCTGCTATTTCACTCGATTTCTACCTTCCGGATATGAGCGGATTTGATGTGCTCAAACGCATCAGGGAATTTGACCCCGAGTTGCCTGTTGTTATTGTATCGGGTCAGCAGGATATTGCTACAGCTGTTGAACTTCTCAAAAAGGGTGTCTACGATTATGTTCTTAAAGATTCGGATACCCGCGAGAGAATATGGTCGGCCATGCGGAATATAAATGCCAATTTTAACCTGAAGCAGCGTATCTCGAACCTGGAGGACCAGATTGGGAAAAAGTATGAATTCACAAACCTTATAAAAGGAAACAGTCCGGCGATAAACGAAATCTTCAGGTTAATCGAAAAAGCAATCAGGACTAATATCACCGTTTCCATATCAGGCGAAACAGGTACTGGTAAAGAGTTGGTTGCCAAGGCTATACACTACAATTCGAAACGGAAAAACAAACCATTTATTGCCGTCAACGTTACAGCTATCCCGCACGAACTTATCGAAAGTGAAATGTTCGGCCACGAAAAAGGTTCGTTTACCGGAGCCAACAACCAGCGGATCGGCCGTTTTGAGGAAGCAAACCAGGGTACTATTTTTCTCGATGAAATAGGTGATATGGACCTGAATATGCAGGCCAAACTATTAAGGGTTTTACAGGAAGAGGAAGTCGTAAGGGTTGGTTCTAATGTAGCCCAGAAGCTCGATGTCAGGGTTATTGTTGCCACCCATAAAAACCTTCTCGAAGAAGTTCATAAAGGCACTTTTCGTGAAGACCTGTATTACAGGTTGCTTGGATTGCCTATCGAAATACCCCCCTTACGTAACAGGGAAAACGATATATTTATACTTGCCAGGTATTTTATTGATGAGTTCTGCGTAAAAAACAACATGCCTAAACTAACCATTTCGGCCGAAGCCCTGGAGAAATTCCGCAAATATCCTTTCCCGGGCAATGTTCGCGAACTAAAAGCAATTGTTGAACTGGCTGCAGTTATGACCAACACGGATACCATACATGCCGAGGATGTCAGGTTGCCTAATTCATCTGTTTCCTTCGACTTTTTGCGCGAAGGGGCCACACTCGACGATTATATCAAGTTGATTATCACACACTACCTGATAAAATATGATAATAAAGTCAGGGTTGTGGCCGATAAATTAAATATCGGTAAAACGACTGTTTACCGTATGCTGAAAGACGATAACAGCCTGAATTAATTACAGGTCAAAGGAAAGTATGTTAGTTGTTTAGATCAGGAAACCGATATTCGGATATCAGTCCATCGGGGAAATAATGAGTAACTTCGTGATCACCGGAGATATGTATACAAGCAATACCCTGTTGCCTGGCCGCTTCGATATTCGGCAGGGAATCATCAACAAACAGACATTCAGGGGCATCGAGACCGGCCAGTTCTAATACCTTGCAGTAAATTTCCATGTCGGGTTTATGCATGCCCAATTCATACGAAAGAAACAGCCGGTCGAAAAGATCCGGCATATTTAAATTGTACCTTTCATTAAAAACCTTTGTATAATGAAGAAAGTGAATGCTGTTTGTGTTCGACAGGAGGTAGACACGGTAGTTTTTTTTAAGCTCTTGTATCATTTTCAGCCTTTGAGGGGGGAAATCAAGCAGCAAAGCATTCCACATTCGGTCAATTTCGGAATCAGTAACATTTTTACCGATAAGACGGCATAATTCGCACCTGAATTGGTCAGGATTGTACTGACCGGTATCGAATTTTTCGAAGATTCCGGACTCGGTGAACCTGTTTATAAGCGTATGTTTGTCAAGCCCGCTGCTTTTACTGATTTCTTCAAGCGATAGTAAAGGGTTGATATTCAGCAACACACCTCCAAGATCGAAGATTATATTTTTGATTTTTGAAGTGTTAAATACGGGCATAAAAAAAATTTTTAAAACAGGCAGGGATTTAACTGCAAAATTGTAAATTTGCAGCCTCAATTGCAACTATACATTTAAATATAGTGTAAAGGGCCTATAGCTCAGATGGTTAGAGCAACTGACTCATAATCAGTAGGTCCCTGGTTCAAGTCCAGGTGGGCCCACCAATTCTAAGGCTGATTCATTCCCGGATCAGCCTTATTTTTTTGCCAAATATTACTTGATTAAAAACCTCAGCCACTTTTAATTGTTAATGTTGTACTTTTATAATACAAATACAGCGTTATGGAATTCAAAAACATCAATAAGCGAAGCATATTTTCCGGGTATGGCCTGGTAATGATCCTGTTAGCCGGAATTTTTGCAGTGTCGGGATGCAAAAAGGAAAGCACACCCGAAGAACAGCCGGTTAATGAAGTGCTGGTTACGTACCAAAAGGTCCTTATACATCAGATTGATGCAATTAAGCAGGATTTGGGAGGCTGGAAGGATTTATATCCCGATGCCATTCCAATTATCAACAATACGGTATATGCAGTGGATGTATATAAAATTACGTATAAAACCACATACAAAGGCGCTGCTGTTACAGCATCAGGGTTGATATGCCTGCCGCAATCCGAGGCAATGTTCCCGATCATTAGTTTCCAAAATGGAACTAATACATCGAAATCCGCCTGCCCCAGCGAGAGCCCGACCAGCTATTATTACCAACTAATGGAATACATGGCTGGTAACGGTTATATAATTACCATACCCGACTACATCGGTTTTGGTGCATCAGCCCAGATCCTCCACCCTTATTATGACCGGGAAACTACCGATCGTGCCGTGATTGATATGATACGGGCCTGCAAAGAATTACTAGCTGAAAAGGATATTAAGGTTAAGCACAACGGCGAAAACTTCCTGATGGGATACTCGCAGGGTGGCTGGGCAACCCTTTCGGCACTAAAAACCATAGAGGCGAATTACAAAACAGATATACCGGTTAAAGCAACCTCATGTGGAGCAGGGGCCTACGATATGATAACCATGTCGAATTATGTACTGGCGCAAACTATTTTCCCGGGACCGTTGTACCTTCCCTATTTTATTTATTCGCAGCTGATGCTTGGCGCTCACAGCGATGCGCTCAGCAAATATTTCAGGGAACCTTATGCAACCCGTATCCCGCAGTTATTCAGCGGATCGTTCTCTAACACGCAGGTGAATGCCCAGCTCAACGATACAATTGCCGTGCTTCTGAAAAGCAGTATGATCTCAGATTTTGCCTCGGGTACTGATTTTGCAACACTGCGTTCGTTGTTGGTTAAGAACAGTGTAACGGCCTGGGTACCGGTTTCGAAAATCAATTTCTACCATGGTTCGGCTGACCTTAATGTGCCCCCGGTGCAATCGCAGCTTATATACAACAGTTTCGCAGCCCTTGGTGTGGGTACCGACAAAATCCAGCTTATTAACCTTCCGGGAACCGATCACGAATTAAGCCTGTTGCCATGGGGGCTTAAAACCATAAACTGGTTTAATGGAATGAAAAAGTAAGCGAAAATCAGATTAGCTAATTTTTGCCTTTTCAGGTTCACGTCCCAAAATGTTAGCCCAAAAGGGAAAGGTTGCTACTTCAATACAAATGTATACGTCTATTTCTCCGGAATACCCCGGTATGCAATCGGGTTCAGGGCGGGTATTTGCTTTTGGAGCTGGATAAAGCGTCCCTTGTTGACTCTGTTTAATTCCCAGGCCAGGACAAATGAAAATTGATTTTTCCGGATTATTTAAAATAATATCAGGTATAAGTTTACCCGATTTTCTTACCAGCCATAGGCCCGGGTTTTAGTGTATGTATTTCGTCGATATGAACCACTATAACAGCTTTAGGCTTTGGCATACCCATTTTTAACGACATTTCTGCGGCTCTCTCGTAGAGTTCGCCTTCGGTGAATACTTCGGGAGTGCCAATAATCCTGTAACCATCAAGTATTTCGCGGTTAACCACGGCGACTGCGATTTTCGAGCCATCAAGAATATTCCTGTATGTAGTTCCTCCGACCCATTCGGTAAAAATGAGAGTCACATCATCAAGGACTCTGGTTGACCGTTTCGGGGCAATGTTAGGTAAGCCTTCCTTGCTTACTGTGGCATGAAAGCATTGCTGGCTTAAGACCATATCCTTCATTTCTTGCGTTAGAATGGACATAAGTTCTGTTTCTTTTAGTTTCAAAACAAATATAATAAAAAGCAACGTCTGCTGGCTGGCTTTTTAAAGTTGTGCCTAATGAAGATCAGAAATTTATGTAGAAGTAATAGCCTGCCTTTCTTGGCGGAAACTTTCTTAAATAGTTATTTTTTATTTTCAGATTTCAGAACATCCAGCTCAATGTTGATGTCTTTTACATTGTGATTTACTGATGCCTGGAAGAGTTCCCATTTCATTTTGACATCTTCTTTGTATTGATCCATTTGTAATCTAAGGTCGCTGTTGCCTTTTTCCAGAGCAGCCAGTTTTTTACGAAAGCTTGATTTCATACCAGGCAGAGCTTTAATTTCATTTATTTTAATTTCATTCAGGTGTACTTTCTTTTCTGTATCGAGCCTGAATCGGATCCACTCATCGGGAGTTTCAATCTTCTTTGCTGGTGTTGTGGTTTCGGTCTTCAGCGACTCCTGGATCACATCAGCACTTACAAAATTGCTGTCGGCAGACATCATCCTGTTTTTCTTAACAAGGTCAAATGCGTCATCTGTTTTTTTAGTATGGTAACTACACGAAGCCAAAATAGCAATGAAAAAGCAACCGGCAAGCATCAATAAGGTAAGATTAGCCTTTAGATGCAATTTCATTATTTTGTTATGGTTCTTCTTCATTTTAATTGAGTTGTTTCTACGGTATCAGGTTCATTCGACCATTGTTCCATTGTAAATATCTGCTTATACGATTTGGGCTTTATGCCCATGGTGCCCGAAAAAGGATGATCGAGCAGGAGAATAATAAAAAAGATCATCCCGATGAAAATGCACAGTAGGGCATTCAGCGAAACATGCATTCGTGTATGCTCAATGTCCAGTAACATAGAACAGATAATAGTAATAATAGCTCCCAACAGCATAGGCCACCATAATGGGGCAGGGATCTTGTTTTCCAGAGAGTTTTCGCGAAGTCCCCGATAGGTTGCCAATTGATTCAGATGATTAAACATTTCGGCCACCAACTGAATCTGGAATTGGTTTTTGGGATTGAGGTGCTCAATTTTATAAAAAACATGGTCGAATGATTCCGTGGTTTTCCGGCCTGGCTTCATTTGTTCCATATTTGGGAATTCTTCATCTATTACATTGTAAATGAAATCGAGGTATACAATCATCAGTTGTTTCGATTCAACCGTATCAGGATAAAACTTTATATCGCGGTATAAACCCATAGCTGAACTGCCTTCTTTACTAACGTTACCTCTTGTATCATTAAGTTGGCCCCATACGATAAACACGATAAAGCTGAGAAGGAATGCATAAAAGCTGGCAATGGCCAGAAAAAGGAAACCCGTCACTTCGTTGTGAGAGCGGAGGATTTTTACTTTCACATATCTCCGGAAAAGAAAGGTTCCCAGTCCTCCAAGCATTGCGCCAATCGAAATAATTGCTAGGAAAAGCAGGTTAGGAGATAATTGAAGCAGGTACTTGGTTAATGCCATCTTTTCACAAATATTTTAGAAATGAAATGAATCAGGTTAACTCATTGCAAAGTTGTAGTTTCTTATACTTGCAGTTGTTACAGAACTTTTAAAAAGACTTACATCTTTCACACATTTATTTTAGGAATCAGTGTTATATTAGTATCCCTATTCTTGCTGTTTAATAGAATTCTTTATAATCCGGCAGCCTAATGTGTATAACCACACATTTACTTTATCGGCTTGATATACTGATCATTATGTCATATGTTAGTTGAAACTCCGAAGTATGACACTCAACTTCCGTAATCGTGAAAGCAAAATCACTTTTCATCCTGGTTACACTGTTGCTTTTTCTGCTTTCTTCCTGCGAAAAAGATGCAACTCTAACAGATACGTTGGATCCTGAATTATCAGGGGAAGACCTTGAAATACTAGATTCAACTTCGGTTGTGCCTTTGGCTGACTATACAGTGATTATACCCAGCCGGCAGACTTAAAAAGAATACCTTGTGGCCAATGATCCTGGTTTTATTTATTATGTAAAAAACAACACATCAATATATAAATCGCGCCAGGTTCTTGCCACACAGGGCCTGCTCGTTGTATGTCTCAGCTATATTCGCCTCTGGCTTGGTGTGCGCGATAAGTACAATATACCCGATGAAGGAGCAAATAAGCCAGCACATTATAGATTGGCGTATTCGTATGGTTCAAAACAATACCTGAAACGAACAAGACCACCTGCAGGGGAATGTAAGGAAGAAGTTTATGGGCTGGTCTGTTCAGGTTATGTATCCTTTATCTTCAATTTTATCGGCATACTTATGATTGAGGGCACTGCCAATGATCAGCGTAGGACAGATTACCTTCAGAAATTATTGCAGGATACATACAGTGATACAGATAAAATTGAAGTTATTGACCTTGGAAAACTGGATCCCACACATCTCAAGACCGGCGATATTATATACAGGGAGAATAGTGTTCGTGCTTACCACCTAGGTCTGGTTCTTCTTGGATATGTAGGTTCAACCCCTAAATTTGTTGTTGCACACTCAACCGGGTCGAGTTGGAGTAACTGCGAAGAGAATTATTCCTCGCTGAAGCGTGGTGTTTGCCTTTCGGATCTGAATGAACTTATGGATGAAAGCCAAGGAAAAAACTTTAGTCGTAATTACCGCATCGTGCGTTATTCCATTCAACTGATAAAGCCCTGCGGTAATTTGCTGACAGTGAGTTATGGAGATCAAACCTACCACGCAATTGAAATTGGAAGCCAATGTTGGTTAAAAGAAAATATGAAAGTCGGGACGATGATTACCAGGATAACTGAGCAAACGAATAACAGCATCATTGAAAAGTATTGTTTTGGCGATAACCCGGCAAACTGTGCAATTTATGTAGGATTATACGAATGGAATGAAGCCGTTAATTATAACTACACAGAGCGAATACGTGGCATTTGACCAGATGGCCTGCACATCCCTGATAATATTGAATATAACACCCTGAAGATCAGATTAGGTTGCACTGCAATTTCGGGTGCAAAAATGAAGGAAGAAGGTACAATACATTGGAATTCGCCTAGCCAGGGAGCAACCAATAGTTCGGTATTTACTGCTCTGTCAGCCGGGAAAAGATGGGGTACCGACGGCTCGTTTATGAACCAGGGTGAATATGAAACATTCTGGACCAGTAACCCCTGGGATAATAATTCCGCTTGGTTTTGGGGTCTGGGTTATATTTATGAATCTTTCTCGAAATCTACTTCCATAAAGCGTGATGGAGTATCAACACGATGTATAAAGGACCGGTAAGTGGTTTATAGTTTTCAAGCAGCTGGTTCCCGATTCCTGAGTTTGTCGAAGCTTTGATTCGATTTATCTGTGGAAGAATCGTTCCTATCGACATGATTGTACAAGGAAATGTTGATTAGGACTACCATTCCTGCTAACCCCAAAGCAACTTAATACATATCCTTTTCAAGTGTCATAAACAAGTCGGGCATTGAAATTATATCCTTGGTTTTTGCATCCAGTAATATCATTACCGGGGTTGCAAGTACAAAATAGTCATTGGCAACTTTGCTGGTTATACCTGCTTCGGCACGCAATTGCTTCCAGGCTGGCAGTTCCTTTAGTTTTTTGTTCCCAAAGTTTCATTTCATCCTCCGCTTGATCAAGACTGATGGATACAACCGAAATTTTCTGCCTGTTTTCGGTTTTCTGCTGCCAGGGATATAGAGCAGCTAAAGTTTCCATACAATGACTGCAGTCGGCCGACCATAATAACAGAAGAATATATTTTGAAGAAGGAACATACCTGTACTGTTCGAATAAGCTATCATTTGCTGCTTAGAGCTTAATATCAGGGGCTTTGATTCCCGGCAAAAGGGTTTCCATACCTTTGAGCCTGCGCTCAATCTCCATTCGTTTTGATGTAAGGCAGTTCGGGTCAGCCAGATAGGGTTCCGTTACTCTTATCCCTGCAGGAAGGTTGAAACTTCCGAATCCACAGTAAAAATAATCAACCATCCAGCCGTAAACAACCGGATTTCCAATTTTGGCTTTTTCAATGGCATTCCTGGCAACTGCCGGAATCAGGGAGTCGCGTAAGGCTATAGAGGTGGCCAATTGCCCGTTAAGGTTTACATAATTGTTCATCCAATCATTCATCTGCGATGTTTTAATTATGATTGGGTCATTAAAATCAAAACAATCGAAGTAATGGTTTATCAAGCTGATCATCTTCTCTTTTTCCGGGCCTTCGAAAAGGATTTGAGGTACATAATTAAACCTATATATACTGCTGACAAACAATGTTTTATCGCCCGTTTGCGCGGGTGTCGAGCCAATGGTTGTATTCGTTCCTTCGCTTTTCATACTCTTCCATCCCTTGCTTGTAGAATTTGGATTTGGTATCGTCATATTTCATCAGGAACTCCAGACGTAAATCCAACTTTTCCTTTTGTCGGTTATTCTCTTTTGAGTATAATACAAAAGCAGTATTTTCCCGTTTATCTTTCTGAAACCAGCTACTGTCAGGATTATTTGTATACATTGGGTTTACCCATAATTCAAAGTCGTGGTCGTTGACAAAAAAATATTTCTCTGAAGGGTTAGAGGTACTGGATTTCTTTTCTTTATAGTTGAACCTTAAAACAAATTCCCCGGGAAGAATTGTCTTTGATATTTTTATTGTATCTATATCTCCGTCCTTGGATCCTATTTTATTTCATCGATTGCCTTGAATCGCTTTTCACCGGATTATGGGATGATACTTTTGTTGCATTCAAAAACACCTCTCAGATGTATTTTGATATTTATATCAGCGGTTTCCGGAAAACATTTATAGTACCTGTGAAGCACAGGAAGAATGAGATCAAAAATGAAATACATGTATACGAAGGTTGCTTTTTCATAGCTTTCGACTGTTTTACTGATATAAATTCAGATAATTTTTTAATAGGAGCCTTCAAAAAGGGATTAGTTTCTGTTCCGAAATCTAAGCTTCAATATAAATCTACCAGTTCTTGTTATTAGCTTCCTGCAGGAAAATTAGGTTTGACCAAACAAAGCAACCTTGCTTGGCAACCTTGATTGAAAATTCCAGGAATTGAATCTCGGCACAATACGGGAAGGCGAGGTACAGGGAATCCGGGATAGAGCAATGAATTTATTCAGAAATGAATGTTTTGAGTAAAATTTGTTCTAAAATAAAATTATCTTTGATTTAAAATACGAAGTTAGAGATTGAGCAATTTACCTTATGTGGCTGCTTCTGGTACATGCAGTAAAGGTGAAACAGTGCGGTATTATGGGGATTGATCTGCGTACATTTATACTCATACTGGGTATCACACATCTGATGCAGGTAGTGGTATTTACATATCAATACATTGCAAACAGAAATATTAAAGGCCCGGGTTGGTGGCTGATGTGGAGCGCTGCCGAGGTAGTTGGCTTCAGCCTTGTTTTACTCAGGAGTGTTCCATGGTTTCTTCCCTATTCGATTATATTTCAGGATATTGTAATTTTTACCGGGACTATTTTTATTTACATAGGAGTATTGGTTTTTTTTGAAAAAAAAGCAAACTGGAAAATAATCTCTGTCCTTTGGGCTGGATTCGTGGTCTTGCATCTATCTTTCGTGTTTTTGAAAAATGATTTTACAGCCCGCTCCTTTATTTTCCCTGTGTTTATTGCATTAACCTCGTTCCTGACGGCATGGAATATACAAAAGTTTAAAAGCCGCAACATCAGTTTAACTGCAAATTTCAATACAGTTGTATTTATAATTCATGGAAGCGTTTTTGTATACAGGGCCTTGGGGATCGGGATGGGTATGCCTGTAGCGGAAGTTTTCTCACCTTCCTTCTTTAATTTCTTCCCATACCTCGATGCCCTTATAATGAGCCTGATGTGGACTTTCGGATTTATTATGATGTTGAATCAACGGTTGAACTCCGAAATCCTTGAATCAAAAGAGCATTTTGAGCTCATTTTTAATACTTATCCTGATGCTGCAATTATTAGTCGATTAAGTGATGGAATGTTTGTGGATTGTAACGAAGGTTTTACCAAAATTACCGGTTATTCGAAAGAGGATATTGCAAATAACACCACGATATCAATCAATTTGTGGAAAAACCCTGAAGACAGACTCATTTTGGTCAGTAATATTATCGAAAAAGGGTATTTCGAGAATTTTGAAACCGTATTTCAAAAGAAAGACGGGTCACTCTTAACCGGGTTAGTTTCGGCAAAAAAGATTATGATCAATGGACATCCTCATCTTATCAGTGTCACCCGCGATATTACCGGGAGGAAATCGGCAGAGGAAGAAATAAGAAACAAAAACGAAGAGTTACACAATCTTAATGCTGTGAAGGACAAGTTTTTTTCAATTATTGCCCATGACCTGCGCAGTCCTTTTCATGGATTTTTAGGATTAACAACACTGCTGGCCGAAGATCTTCCCACACTTACTGCCACGGAGATTCATAAGATTGCTCATGCACTGAAAAAATCAGCGACCAATCTTTTCAGTCTCCTGGAAAACCTGCTAAACTGGTCTAGCATGAAACAGGGATTGATCCTGTTTGATCCACAGCGTTTGCCTTTATTTCCTCTTGCCCAAGAAAGCATAATTTTAATGTTGGAGCAGGCAAGTTTGAAAGACATTAAGTTAACTTGCGTGATTCCTGAGTATATACAAATTTATGCTGACAGCAATGCAATTCAGACCGTTTTCAGGAACCTGGTTTCGAATGCTGTAAAATATACTTCCAAAGGAGGAGTGATAATTGTTTCGGCAAAATACATCACTGATAACATGGTTGAAGTTGCGGTTGAAGATACCGGCATTGGTATGAACAAGGAACTTAGAGATCACCTGTTCCAGCTTGATTATAATACAAATCGTAAAGGAACAAACGGTGAACCCAGCACCGGGCTTGGCCTTATCCTCTGCAAAGATCTGATCGAAAAATGCCGAGGTAAAATATGGGAGGAAAGTGAAGAAGGAAAAGGCTCCGTTTTTTATTTCACTATTCCATCACATCCCTGAGTTTAAATGACGCTTAGTGCAGATGGTTGCCTTCTGTCAACTTGAACTCCTGCACCGGGATTTTTATGAATATTAGCGGTGCAGATCGTATTCAAGTTTAAATGTATAACCTTCAAAATCCTTTCAGGTTTTTGTGTTTTTAAAGATTTTTCGTCGCTTTTCTATCCTTCGGGCAAATACGATTCGTTCAGGGTTACACTGGCATCTCCGGCAAACGAATTGTTATCTTCTTTTTTGGGGTTACAACTGTCCTCGCTTACACATTTACGCGATGTTATAACCCGGAAAGCCTGTTCGGGAATACTTATACTGACTTTAAAAATTTCCGATCTGGCTATATTTTATGTAGTAAGCGAAGCATATGCAATTTCCTTCGTCCCGCTATTTGTTGATTCGTCCATACAAATTACACTGGTATCGACCGGATAATAGTAAAGAGCATTCTTGGAATAACTCCTCCAGGAGAGCCATTGATGTTGAGAACCGGGTCTGTTTTAGGAGGGATGAGCGCGACAGATGGTTGCCTTTTGATCATTTATGCAGAGCCGAGTCGCTGTTATAAAACCGTTACCCGAAATCAAAATGGAATCATATTTGTTATTAAAATACAATTCATTCATAGCCGGATAATAGCAGAACAGGATACCCAGGCATGAAATTCATTCTTTTTATGGAAAATGTGTTAAATCCCGACAGTGAACGATTATACAGGCAAGCATACTTACTCAGCCTGTTTACCATTTTCTATAATATAGCTGAAGGTGTTGTTTCTATGTTGCTCGGTTATCGCGACGAGACCCTTGCTTTATTCGGATTTGGAGTAGACAGTTTTATAGAGGTTATGTCGGGGGTTGGAATTGCAATTATGATAATTCGTATAAAACGGAATCCCGACAGTTCCAAAAGCCCTTTTGAAGTTAATGCTTTGAGGATTACGGGATTTGCTTTCAATATCTTATCGGTTGGATTGCTGGCGGGAATTGCATTAAACCTTTACACACATCACAAACCTGAAACTACGCTCTGGGGTGTTGTTATTTCGGCAATCTCAATTTTGGTGATGTTCTGGCTGATGAACGCAAAGCAGAAAGTCGGCCGGAAGCTCAATTCCGAACCTATTATGGCCGACAGCAGTTGTACGAAAATATGTGTTTACATGTCGGTTGTATTGCTCGTCTCGAGCCTTATCTATGAGTTTACCGGGTTTGCGTATGCCGATGTTTTGGGCGCAGCCGGCTTAATTTACTTTTCCTTTTCCGAAGGGAGGGAAGCTTTTGAAATGGCAAAGGGGAAATCGTGCAGTTGTGGTGAGCATTGAGAAAAGAGTTAATGCGCATACGGCCGATTCATCCGAAATTTCTCATAACAGCTTGTTTATGAATAAATAACCGGGTGGAGAACAGTTCTTTTTATGTTCGAATCCAGGTTATTTCAGCTTATTTTGCAGGTGTCCAATCAGGTGTTGGATCATTCTGGCAAATTTAATCCTTCACAGGTCTTTACTGCCCATTTTACGGCAAACAAACTGTTCTGCGTTTGCAGGCGTCCCATGGGCTGCCATTATTAGCATTGGGTTTGGAGTAATTGTCGGAATAGTTCCCATTGTTTTTTCCACGCTCTGCCGAAATTTCACTTCTAAAGAACAAGTAATCTTTTTAATGAACCAGAACGTAATGAATCTGCCTTGATGATCTGCATACACTCAGCCATGAAGTGCTTTTCAGCCTTGCCGACCATGCTCTGCAGATGCTTCAGCTCATCTAAATTGGTTTGTACTTCCACCTCAGAGCGAAGCCTGCTCCGAGAGCAAAGAGAAAGATAAATTTCATAACTATATGACATACAATGACATATATAATAACTATCAACACAAATAATCCGACATAATTTGGATATAGGCGCAAAGGAAAAATATAAAACGTGAAACCGGTAAGCTTGGCAATATTGTTTTACAAATTCAAATTTAACCTGTAATCAAAGGAATAATATTCATTTGTAGTGCCAGCCAAGCATGATGCAGATGAAAAGCAGATTCAACAGCAAATGTTTTTACAGGCAGGGAAATGTATTGTTTTTGTAACCGTTCCGATAAGTCAATATCATTCAGGTTATTTAACCAAACCGATTTTAACCGATCTCAATTGCCTGTTAACTGAAACTCCCGTCGAGGTATTGTTGGGTGAGTTTATGCTTAGGATGGTTAAAAACATCTTCGGCCCTGCCGAATTCAACCAGTTCGCCGAGATACATAAAGGCAACATAATCGGCAATACGCCTGGCCTGCCTGAGTGTATGTGTAACAAGCACTATGCTATAGGTATCTTTCATCTTTAGAAAAAGTTCTTCCACTTTGGTACTTGCCAACGGGTCGAGCGAGGAGGTTGCCTCGTCGCCAAGGATAATTTCGGGTTCAACTGCTAATCCGCGTGCCAGGCAAAGCCTTTGTTGCTGACCGATTGAAAGTCGTACCGCCGGCGACTTGAGGCGGTCTTTCACTTCCTCCCAAAGCCCGACAGCCATCAACTGGTGTTTTACAATCTCGTAGACTTTCCTGCGACGTTTTATTCCATATAGCCTGGGACCGTATGCCACATTATCGTATATCGACATCGGCAGAACCGTTGGCCGCTGCGCCAGCAACCCCATTTTTTTACGGATATGGGTTACTTCAACCTGGCTTCCGTAAATATCCTCGTTTCCTATGCGGATATTACCGGTTACTTTAACCTCACTGTTATCATCGTGAAGGCGGTTGAAACACCTCAACAACGTAGTTTTTCCGCAACCCGAAGGACCGATAATACAGGTTATCTGTTTTTCGGGAATACTAAGGTTCACATTCTTCAGGATGTGTTTTCCGTAAATGTGAACATTCAGGTTTTCGACTGTCAGGTGCGTCTTGTTGGTTTTAGCTGTGTCAATTAATTGGGTCAGAGTATTATTCATGACAATATCTTTTGATAAGTCTCTCATAATTTAGAGTTTTGATTTCGACATTTTCCGGCCAAAATATCGGGTTGAAAAGCTGAGCAAGAGAATTATAATTGTTAAAATAAGTGCCGCGGCATATGCCCTGTTTTGAACTTCTTCGATAGGGCTGCTTAGCTGGAAGAAAATGGCAAGCGGCAAAGTAGCAGCCGGTTGCATGGGTGAAACAGGGATACTGTCGGTATAACCGGCAGTAAAAAGAACCGTGGCGGCATCGCCGATTCCTCGTCCGACCGAAAGCAGTATGGCTGTTGTAATCCCGGGTGAAATCTGACGTGCGATAACTTTTACACTTTCATATTTTGTTGCTCCAAGTATTTTTGGCGCCTCTATCATATCCTGCGTTACCGAACCGGCTACCTCATCGATGGAGCGTGTCATGATAGGGATTATTAACAGCGAAACAGCTATAATACCTCCAAGGAGCGAAGCCTGTAACCCGAAGTATATCATGATCATAAATCCGAAAGCTCCATAAACGATGGATGGTATACCGAAAAGTATATCAAAGGAAAAGCGCACTACATTTGAAAACCTGGAGTCCTTTTTCCGTATAAAATTGATATACAATACGATTGGCAGGCTAATGCACATGCTGATTGCTACTGACCCCGCAATCAGCATGAGCGAGCCGAGTATGGCATTAAGTATGCCGCCTTCCTTGCCGAGATAAAACCCTCCGGTAGGATTTTTGCTTACCATGTCCCATGTGAGCGAAGGAAGCCCTTTACTGATAATAATAAACAGGATATAGAGCAACACCATCATTATGGTTACCGAGGCAAAAATCATCAGGGCTTTAACTATCTTTTCTTCTAGTTTCTTCATAATCATTGCGTCCATTCTAAGAATGTGAGTTCTTTTTAATCCTGTACAGTACCAGGCGGCTGCCGGCATTGAAAATCACGATTATAATAAACAGGAGGAAAGCAGCGAACATCAGCGCTGATTCGTAACCTGGAATCGACATCATTTCGCCGTAATTGTTTGCAATTAACGCCGGCAGCGGGTAACAGGCATCAAAAATGGATTGGGGAATATCGGTAAAGTTTCCGCATACCATAAGTACGGCTATAGTTTCGCCGAAAGCACGCGAAACAGCAAGTACCACCGTAGCCACAATACCCGGAAGAGATTTTTTAATGATTACTTTTTTAACCGTTTGCCATTTGGTAGCGCCAAGCGAAAGCGAGGCCTCCCGTATTTCTTTAGGGATGGCGGTAAATACTTCGATCAATATACTCACTATTAAAGGGAGAATCATAATAGCCAGGACAACACCTCCGGCCAGCACGCTGTACCCTGTTGAAAAATCAACAAAAAGGGGAGCAAGTTTTTCGGAAATAAAAGGAACAATAGTCAAAGTACCCCACACGCCGTAAATTACCGGTGGAATGCCCGATAAAAGGTCGATCACCGGGCTGAATATTCTTTTAACGGTTGAAGTTGCATACTCCGACATGTAAAGCGCACACAATAATGCCGGGGGAAATGCCAGCATAATGGCGATGAACGTAACATATAAAGTACTGTAGATAAATGCCCCGAAGCCGAATTCGCCTTTGAACGGCTTCCAGCTGGAAGTAAAAAAGAGATGAAATGTATTGTTATCTCTCAAAGTCGGAAGTGAGTAAACCAATAGTACAATGCAGATCAGCAGCAATACCGCGATACTGAAAAGCGATAAGCCCATCATGGCATGACGGGCTATTTTATCCTTTAGAATTCTTATGTTCATAGAGTTATAAAAACCATAATCAATATTTAGCGTACTTCATTGTACATTGGATTTTATTTCAGTTTGGCACTCTCTTTAGCCAGTTTGTCAGCCGGAAGCGCTATATATCCGGTTTCGTGAACGTATTTCTGCCCGTCGGTAAGCACCCATTTAATAAATTCAGTTACTATTTTATTGGCAGGTTTTCCTTTAGTTACGAAGTAAAGGTCGCGCGCCGGGGGAGAAGGATATTTTCCCTGTGAAATGGCATTGATAATATCCTCCATAGAGTTATAGAAGTTCTCTTCGGGATCTATTTTACCATTGTTGTTCAGATCGACGGGCACAATGCAGATTCCGCCGACCTGTTTTTTCGTAGTATGATCGTAGGCATAGCCAATGTTGTTGTACCCAAGACCGATCGGGTCTTTCTTTACAGCAAGCGCCAGCCCCGGATCGCCATAAACTCCGCTTCCCAACAAGTCTTCCTGTTTTTTGCCAAAAAACTTGGCCCAGACTTCGGCTGCACCGCAGGCATCGGACCGGGTGTATACATGTATTGGTGCCGATGATTTTACACCGAATGCCTGGGCCCAGGTTTTATATTTTCCGGTTACCCAGATGTTGCTGGCTGCTTCTTTTTTCATGCCTTTTGCCAGAATCTCTTTAATTGCAGGGTTCGAAGCGTTCATAACGGCAACCACTGCATCTTTTGCAACAGCAAGGGCAAGTGCACCTTTTTTTGTTTCGTCGGGGTACACTTCGCGTGAAACCATTCCTATATCAACCATGCCGTTCAATACATCGGTCATTCCTTTTCCGGCACCGCCGGCAGTAATATCAATCCGAACATTCGGGTGCGTTTTCTTAAATTCTTCAGCCCATTTTACCGCCAGCGGGTAGAGGGCAAATGCGCCCGATAGGGTAATCTGGTTGTCGCCGGCAGGTAAATTTGCAGGCGGAGTATAGGATGTGAACAGCTGATTCATCAGTAAAAGAAGAATCAGCGAGAGTTTCGTTTTCATGGTTTGTAATTTAGGATTGGTTATTTAAAAGCCTGTGTAAAAAGCACAGGTTTAAAGCTGAGTGATACATAAAAGAAATACGGGCTGAGTAAATGTGACCCTTTCTGAGCTTTCTTAAGCGTTTCGCAGTCTTCCGATAAAAAGGCATAGGAGAAACCGCCTTCGACCCGTGTAAAGGAGTTTGGTTTCCAGCCAAGTAGCAGGTCATTCTCAACCCCCATATATTTGCCGAGTGTAACCTTGTTGATCAATGGTGTTTCCATCGTTGCAAAATAATGGAAATCAGCGCGGAAATCGAATTTAGTCGAGAGGTTGCACAATACAAACAAATACGGGTTCACAAACCCGAAACCGGCTACATCATTAGGAAATTTGGTAAAAAGATCGAGCGAGCCGTTAAAAGTGTGCCCCGATCCCAACAAAGGGCTGAATGAGTGATCCTGGTCTTTTGGCGTATCGGATGCCGTACCGCTGAATAATTCAGCTCCCAGCCGGAACTGGAAAATGCTGATTTTGCTCAGTTTTATTTCGGGCTGCACATACCATCCGCTTTCTTTCTTTGCCGAGACCAGTTTCCCCCACTGGTAATAGGATGCAACGGTGGCATAAAACCTGCCTTTTTCATATTCCAGCCGGCCACCATCGGTAAAGCGCATATAAATCTTTTCGGTGTTGTCTAAAGCTTGCCACCCGTCGCCGGCATTAATCAGGGTGAGGGTGGTATTAGTAAATACTTTTGCCCTCAGGTAGTTCATAACCAATAATTTAAAGTTGGTGAACCCAACGGGTACAAAATCTGTACCCAGCAGTCGTTCCGAACTCTGATTAAATGCACCTACAAGATCGGTGGAAATTTTATCGTTGTTATACTTGAAACATACTGCATCATACGAAGCCGCCCCGGTTCGCCAGTTATTATCGGCAAAAAGGCGCTGGTTGTCGTAGATGAGTTTCTGCCTGCCAATCCTTACGCTGAACTCCGGGGTAAAACGGGGTTCGACCCAGCCTTCGAAAAGCTGCAGCGTGGAAGGTGTAACCGATTTCGGATCCTGCTGCCCCCAAACCCTGATATCCTGGATGGTTACCATTGATGAAAAGGTATTTGAATTGGTGTAACTAAAACTCAGGCGGGTCCGCTGGCCTGTAAATGTGGCGGCAGAAGAAGTATCGTTGCGCATCTGTTGGTATCCTTCGCGGTATTCGGGCCTGATCCGGTATTCAGCATCCAGTTGAAATTTTTTATCAGGCAGAACGCTTTGCTGTTTTATTGCATATTCAGCCCTGAGCGAATCGGCCTGTTCTTCGCTGATGGTTTTATTTAAAACCATCAGGTTCAGGATATCGTTGGTGCTTTGTGCTTTCACTGTAGAATTTAAAGATAAATATCCTGCCAGGAATAATCCTAAAACAATAATATTGAAGCAAATACGGGGTAAAGGTTTATGGTTCATCGTACTAAACTATTAGCTATTTTTACCTGAACAAAATTATACACAACGTTCACCGGATTAGTGTACATTTGCATGGGATAATATATGTCCCGATATGAAATATTTAATACTCCTGACTTAAATTTTCCAAGATGTTAAATAAAAGGGTTGAACTGTTCGACTGTAACCGATGCGTATTCAAGGCATTAAGTTGCAGGTTTATGAAAGAAGACGAATTTGAAATTGTCCGGAAAGCCTCGATTCAGCTTAAATTCAAAAAGGGTGAGGTCGTTTATAAACAAGGTGGGAAAGCACAAAGTTTAATCTTCCTTCATAATGGGATAGTTAAGTTTTGTTACCAATACGAAACCGGGCAGAATTATACCATGACCGTAGTACGTGGCCCGAAATTGCTGGGAGGGGCAAATCTTTTTTTTCAGGAAACCAATATCTTTTCCATTGAGGCACTTGAGGACTGCGATATTTGCCTGATCGATCTTCCGGCGTTTGTGCAGGTTGCCATGAGTAATCCAAGCTATGTTCTAGCCTTATGTGAAAATACCCTGAAAATGTTCCAGCATTCAATTTTTAATTTTATAAGCCTGGCACACAACCATGTGAACGGTCGCATAGCTAATGTGCTTTTATACTTATGGGAACATGTTTACCGCAACTCCGGATTCGATTTTACATTAAGCCGCAAGGAACTGGCCCAGTTTGCAGCCTGCTCACATGAAAACATGATAACGACTCTTTCAAGATTTAATAAGGAAGGGTTTATCGAACTTGAAGGTAAAAAGATAATTATCAAGGATGTAGAAGGGTTAAGTGAAATTAGTAAAAGGGGATGAACATGTTATCGAAAAAAACCAGATATGCAATAATAGCACTTACGAAATTAAGCCGCGAATACGGGAACGGAGCTATACTCATAAGCGAAATAGCCGAGTCGGAAAGCATACCCAGACGATTTCTCGAAAATATACTGCTCGAACTGAAAAATCTCGGTTTGCTGGGGAGTAAATTAGGGAAAAACGGGGGTTATTTCCTCTTAAAAAACCCCAAGGATATCAGCCTGGCCGACATAATCCGCTATTTTGAAGGCACTATTTCCATGGTTTACTGCGTATCAGAGAAAGCTTACCAGCCCTGCGAATTCTGTAAAAATGAAAGCACCTGCAAATTACGGACAGTGTTTAAAACCATTCGTGATAATACTTTCACTATACTCGACCAGACTTCGATAGCGGAAATAATGTAAAGCGGATTTTTTCATAAGCCGGAAGTACTTACTCACGGGGTGACTGCGCCGCACGTACCCGGGATTCTCCCCGTGAATAGGTGAAGAAGCCAGCCCGGTCAGGAAAAAAAAGGGATCAGCAACAGCATCAGCGAAAGGCTTACGAGAATAATCACCGTCGACCAGCCAATAATATTGGTAAAAGGTTTGTTTACATGCTTGCCCATGATCTTTTTGTTGTTGATAAGCAGAATCATGCATACCAGTACAACTGGCAGCAAAATACCGTTTATTACCTGCGACCAGATGCTTATTTCTATCAGCGGGGCATTGGGTATCAGGATGATGGCTGCCGCGAGTATAAGTATACCGGTGTAAAGAAAGTAAAACTCAGGAGCTTCTTCCCATTTCTTATCAATACCTGCCTCAAAACCAAAGGCTTCACATACATAAAAGGCGGTAGCCAGCGGTAATATGGTAGCCGAAAAGATGGAAGCTATAAATAATCCAAGTGCGAATAAAGTGGAAGCCAGGCTTCCTGCCAGGGGTTTGAGCGCCATGGCAGCATCTTTGGCTTCGTTAATTTTAATTCCGTTCTCGTGTAGCGTTGAAGCACAGGCAATTATAATGAAAAATGCAACAATTACAGTTACCAGGCAGCCGATCACGATATCGACAAGCGTAAACTTGTAGTCACGCATTTTCAGCCCTTTTTCAATAACTGACGACTGCATATAGAACTGCATCCACGGGGCGATGGTTGTGCCTATAATTCCGATCACGATGGCCAGGTACGGAGCATTAAATTCCATATGGGGATGGGTCATGGCGGTGCTTATTTCGCCCCAATGCGGTTTACCCATCATTGCTGAAACGATATACATGAGCAGGCACACGCTGAAAACCAGGAATATGCGTTCGGCTATTTTATAATTGCCTTTCACAACCAACAGCCACACCAGGGCAAGTGAAACGGGAACAGAAATGTATTTGCTGATGCCAAAAATATTCATACTCCCGGCAACACCGGCAAATTCAGTTGTTGTATTTCCCAGGTCGGCAATCAGCAATCCAACGAAAATGAAAAATGTAACTTTTACACCGGCATTCTCGCGTATAAGGTCGGCAAGGCCTTTCCCCGTTACAATTCCCATACGGGCATTCATTTCCTGGATGATAAGCAATACAATGAATGCTGGGATCATAGTCCAAAGCAGCTTGTAACCGTAAAGCGCACCGGCAACCGAATAGGTGGTTATTCCACCGGCGTCGTTATCCACGCTGCCGGTTATTATTCCCGGACCAAGCAGTGCAAAGAATATAAGGATATTCCGCCACCAGCCTTTTTTCTGTAAAGTGATTTTTACTGTCATATCTTTCCCCTCCCGGAATTATCTTGTTTTCCTTGCACCCAACAGGTCGTCGACAATATCATCAATAACAACCATACCTTCAAGCACATGGTGCTGGTTCACAACTGGCACAGCCAAAAGGTTGTATTTCGAAACTATTTCGGCTAGAGATTCCAGTTTGTCGTTGTCTTCGACTGACACCGGATTTTTGCGCATAATATCCTTTAATATAACGGTGGGATCAGAAACTACAAGGTTGCGAAGTGATACTGTAGCCATGAGTTTACCGCTGTGGGTTACCACAAACAGGTTGTACAGTAAAGGTTCCTCGGGTTTTGTTTCGCGTATGGTAGCCAGGGCCTGTTCAACGGTTTCGTTTTCGTGAAATGAGATAAACTCAGTACTCATAATACTGCCAACCGATTGATTGGAATATCCGAGCAATT
Organism: Bacteroidales bacterium; assembly: GCA_963677975.1. Lineage (GTDB taxonomy): Bacteria > Bacteroidota > Bacteroidia > Bacteroidales > UBA4417 > UBA4417. Next base: position 934,951 of record OY782677.1, read on the forward strand.
CACGAACCTCGCTTGAGGTTTCCGAATCCATTTCGTTAAGCAGGAGTTCAGCTTTATCGTTTTCGAGCAGATCGATAATATCAGCAGCTTCGTCGGCAGGCATCTTTTCGAGCACATCAGCAGCTTTGGAAACAGGCAGGCTCTCGATAAGATCGATCTGGAGTTTTGGGTCCATTTCCTCTAGCACGTCGGCAGCCTGTTCTTCATCGAGACTGTTGAATACGTCCGTGCGGTTGCTACGGCCAAGTTCTTCAATTATATCCGCCAGGTCGGATGGGTGAAGCATCTGGAGTTTTGTAAGCGGTTTGCCCAAACGGATATTTAAGTTCGCTGTGTCAAGGGTATCCACGTCGTCCCATAATATAAATCTGGAAGGGACAGGCATCCGCAAAACAGAGGCAATACCCTTGACTGTTTCAGCAACTCCCAGCCTTCGCAGCAAACCCTCGGCCCCAACATCAACAGCAACCACATAGGTGCCACTGTTAATTGAAACCAGCCTCACATCATTAACACGCACCAGTTTGCGGCCATTCAGGTCAACGATCTGCTGATCGAGTATACGTTCTTTCAGTGGCAGAAAGCGTCCAAGATCTTCCTCTTCGATATGCTGCTTCTTAGAGCAGAGAAGAACAATTTTATTTTTCTCACGGGTAATTTCAAAGTGACTGAAACTATAAAAAACCGGGTGCGACTTGCTCCCTGTTTTTATCGCAACAACATTAGGACGTGTCGGTTCGTCGGTTGACGATTGATCCGAAAATACAAGTAAATCCAGGACCTTGCCAATAATTTCAGTATCGCGGGAAATGATATTCATCCCCAGTATCTGGCTTAAATAAAATGTGGTTAATGCTATCATTGAGCATCCTCCTTGTTGTGATTACAGGAGGACGCTGAAAATCAGCCCTTGTTTACCTACTGTAATCAGGTTAATATTCGGGTTAAATCAGGGCCTTCGTCCATTTTGATAGTTTATGCTTTTAGATTTTCGATGCAAAAGTAATTCTAAACCCCGGATATAGTCATTCTTTTTATTTTTTTAACTTTTCCGACTTTCAACCAGGCGGCTTCATAGGATTATATTGATTCCCCTTCCCTCCCGATTTTAATCTAATTGCTCATTATTTTGTCAAATCAGGACTGATCCAAAATTTAGTACTTTTACCCCGTGATTGCAGAAACTGTTTTCGGGATTCCTGAAGGCTTTGGGATGCATCAGGGCATGCATGCACCAAAAGTGAGTTTTTTTAACCTGAGATTGATTATTGTTAAACAGGATGCGAACTATCTTTCTCCATCTTCACCCGGCAAGGGTTAATGAAACTGCAATCCGGTTCAACCGGACATTCGGTTTAGGTGGCATGGCTGCATTGCTCATAGTTGTGCAGATAATTACCGGTGTTTTATTGCGGTTCTTTTACTCAGCTGTTCCGGCTGAAGCTTACAATTCAGTGGTATTTCTGAAAAATGAGGTCCTGTTTGGTCAGTTTATCCGCAATATTCATTATTGGAGCGGTGTTTTCCTCCTTCTGATCGCATTTCTTCATTTCCTCCGCGTCTTTTTGACAGGCGCATACAGGGAAGTCAGGAAAGTGAACTGGTTGTTCGGATTGTTTTTGCTTGTGCTTATTGTATTGTCGAATTTCACAGGCTACCTTTTGCCCTGGGATCAACTGGCATACTGGGCAATTACCGTGAGCACAAATATTATTGGTTACCTGCCGCTTGTAGGCGAGAGTCTCAGGGTAATGATCCTTGGTGGCAAAGAGTTGAATGCAGGCTCTTTGCAAACGTTTTATACATTTCATACAGCTGTTCTTCCTTTGCTACTGCTTGTTTTGGTGTTGTATCATTTCTGGCGTGTGCGAAAAGCAGGAGGTATCCTCATTCCTACAACAACAAAAGAAGCAGAAATGGTGCCTGTAATGCCCAACCTGGTTTTCAAAGAGTTTATTGTTTCTTTGCTGTTGATTGCAGTGCTGTTCACATTTGCTGCTTTGTTTAATGCGCCTTTGCTCGAAAAAGCCAACCCGGCATACAGCCTCAATCCCACAAAAGCGCCCTGGTATTTTGCAGGAGTGCAGGAATTACTAATGCATTTTCATCCTTTCTTTGCAGCTTTTGTGCTCCCGATAAGTGTTATCGCGTTCCTTGCGTGGGCTCCTTTCCTGGAATATAACGAAGCACCCAACGGGCAATGGTTTATTTCCGAAAAGGGAGCAAAATCGGCAGAAACTACAGCGAAATTTGCAGTCATAGTTACCCTTACCGGGATACTTTTTAACGAATATATCCTGAATTTCGAGATGCTCCTGGCACCGGTTCCTGCTTTTATCAGTAACGGTTTTCTGCCTCTGATTTTCCTGCTCGGATTTATGGCTGTGTTTTACCGGTACTACCTGAAAACGATGAAGCTTTCGAAAGCGGAACTGGTTCAGGCAGTATTTGTTTTCCTGATTTGTGCTTTTATTGTGCTGACTCTGGTTGGAATATTTTTCAGGGGGAAGGATATGGCGCTTACATTTCCATGGAAAGTTTAGGGATTTACGATTTACGAATGGCGATTTATGAATGATGAAATACGATTTGCGAATTAGGTTTGAGTTTTAACTTATTACTTCCCATACCGTACCTCATAAATTGTAAATCGCAATTTAAACAATAACAGGTTATTCTCATTTATGAAGAAACCACAACCTATAACAAATAAGACTCAAATCAATGCGGTCCCTGCTGATCCGCTGAGCCGGCGCGATTTCTTCGATAAAGCATGGAAATGGATTGGGGTTATTGCTGCCCTTGAAATACTAGGGATGTTCGGTGCATTCATATTTTCCGGTAAGCCGAAAAGGAATATAACTCCAAAACAGTTGCTCGAAGCCGGACCTGTTGATTCATTCGGAATAAATACTGTAAGCGCTTTTATGGGCGGACGTTTCTATCTTGCGCGGCAAGCGGACGGTGGTTTTATAGCCCTGTCGTTACGCTGTACTCATCTGGGTTGTTCGATTGCCTGGATCGAGGATAAGAACCGCTTTATATGCCCCTGCCATTCGTCAGCTTTTGATATAAGCGGCGAAGTTCTTAATCCCCCGGCAGCAAGGGCCCTTGATTATTACCCGGTCCTGATTGAAAACGGGATAGTTAAGGTTGATATAGGAACAATTATCGAGCGGAATACATTCAGGAAAGAACAACTACAATACGCATGATGACTTTGACAAATAAAGCCTGGAAGACTGCCGGCCTCGTCGCGACAATAGTAATCGTGCTTACTATTCCGTTATCGCTTTTATTAAACCGGAATGCCGGGCAATATACTGAACCTGCTCCGGCTTTTACAGGCGGCAAAGCCTGTATCGAATGTCACCAGAAGGAATACCGCCTTTGGAAAGGATCGGATCACGACAGCGCGATGGCGGTGGCTTCGGATACATCGGTTGTGGGTGATTTCAACAATGCTGAATTCACGGTTAATGGCATTACCACTAAGTTTTACAAACGCGGAGGTAGGTTCTTTGTTTACACACAGGGCATTGGTGGTAAAATGACCGAGTATCGGGTGGCTTATACTTTTGGTATTCGGCCGCTACAGCAATACCTGATCCCGTTCGAAAATGGGAAATACCAGTGCCTGCCCATTGCCTGGAATACTATCACTCACAGCTGGTTTCATATGGCTGGCATGGTTTACAAGCCGGAAGACCTGAAACCCGACAACTGGCTTTACTGGACCAACCAGGCCCAGAACTGGAACAGTATGTGCGCCGAATGCCATTCGACGAACCTACAGAAAAATTTCGACCTTAAAACTAAATCCTACAACACAACCTGGGTTGATATAAACGTAAATTGTGAAGCTTGTCACGGACCCGGTTCAGCACATATCGAGTGGGCACGTCTGCCCGAAATGGGCCGGCCACAGGATGTTAATACCGGATTGGAGGTAAAAACAAGCAAGATCACTTCAAGGCAGTATGTCGAAACCTGCGCACCCTGCCATGCACGCCGGAGTTCCTTCGGGCCCTACAATCATGCACACAGCGACTTTCTCAGTTACGCCATTCCCCAGTTGCCGACTAGGCCAACCTACAATATCGACGGGCAGTTCCTTGACGAAGATTACGAGTATGGTTCATTTACGCAAAGTAAAATGTACACAAAAGATGTACGCTGCGGCGATTGCCACGATCCGCACTGCCTGAAACGCAAATTTGAAGGAAACGCCCTCTGCACGCAATGTCATAAAGCCGAAGAATACGATACATACAATCATCACCTGCATAAACTGAAAGGCGAAGCCGGTAATTCATTTGTGAATAAAAGGGGAGAAAAGATTGAAGTGGGAGCAGGGGCATTTTGCCGCGATTGTCATATGCCCGGCCGCTATTATATGGGTGTTGATAAAAGGTACGACCACAGCTTGCGCATTCCGAGGCCTGACCTTTCCATTTCGCTTGGTACACCCAATGCCTGCATCAATTGTCATGATGATAAAACGGATCAGTGGGCGCTTCAATGGGTAAATAAATGGTACGGTGAAAAGAAAAAGCCTCATTATGGAACTGTTCTTTCCGACGCCTCGGCCGGGAAAGCCGGTGCCGACTCAGGCCTGCTCAGGATTATCAACAGCAACCTGTATCCCGAAATTATAAGGGCCACTGCTATCGGACTGCTTTCAGGGTATCAAGGCACCAAAGCCATCGATGCTGTTAAAAAAGCACTCAACGATCCTGATCCACTGTTGCGCCTTGCAGCTGCCGAAAACTATATGGCTGATGATTCAGCCGTACTTTTCATAGACCTTGTACCGATACTGAATGACCCTGTAAAAGCAGTGCGTATGGAAGCAGCCAACAGGCTTATGACTTATCCCCGAAGTGCTTTTAACGAACTACAGTACAAAGCATTTAAAAACGACCTCGATGAATACCTGAAAACGCAGGAGTATGTGGCTGATTTTCCCTCAGGTCGGTATAACCTGGGGAATTATTATTCGAAACTGAATGATATAGCTAAGGCGGAAGAGAATTATAAAGAAGCTATTGCCATTGATAATCTTTTTTTTCCGGCAAAGACTAATCTTGCTATGATCTATTACAAGCAAGGGAAAACGGAACAGGCTGCCGCTCTTTTCAACGACCTAGTGATTAATCACCCGGATGCAATGGATGGATATTATTATCTTGCATTACTGTATGGCGAACAGCAGAAATATGCCCAGGCAATCAGTCTTTTGGAAAAAGCAACCACCAAACCTGCATGCAACGCCCGGATATATTATAACCTGGGGCTCTTATACCAGATGACCGGTCAGAATGCTCAGTGTGAAAGCACACTGGCAAAAGGGCTAACTCTGGACCCCGGCAATTTCGATATCCTTTACGCCTTATTTGCTTTCGAAATGAAACAAAACAACCAGGTAAAGGCAGCACCTTATATTGAACAGTTGAAAAGCTGGTATCCGAATGATAAACAGGTTGAGGAAATGTACCTGGAATTTAAGCGGAAAGTGTAGGTTTTCAAAACCTGACAGGTTTATATCTACTTTATTTTGAACGTTAGGCCTCCGCCGACCCCCCACTGGTACATGGTTGAATATGCACTCACACCTGCCCCTGATCCACCTGATCCGAAATAAAAACTTCCACCTGCCGATTGTACTGCCGACAGTATATCGGCCTGCAGTTTAAGCCCGATTTTATCGCTGAACCAGATATTTGTTCCAAGTTTTACTGACCAGGCGAATTTTGTTTTATTATTATCTCCATTGGCATCGGCATTTTGAATATTAATAATGGCAACACCGGCGGCAGCACCTGCATACGGCTCAACCATGCCACCTGTTTTAAAATAATTGCTTCCACCGAGTAAAATGTAATTCATACCAAGGTTGAAGTTTTTGTACTTGATGCCGCTATTGTAATATTCGAGGGGAGCAACTGCATCGCGGCGGAGGTATTTGAGTTCGATACCTTTTGTTGCGTCAACCATAAACTCAAGACTTCCTCCCCATTGAAACCCATCGTTGATTGTTCCTCTGTAATAGCTTGTGGGATCGTAATAAGAATCGATATTGTCGTTAAAGATATACTCCGTATAAGCGTTGAAGCGGATGTTTTGAGCTTTTGCCAGGGTTGTGATTCCGGCTAAAAGTAGCAGGCTGAGAAAGAGCTTTTTCATAAAAGTGTTTTGGGTTAGCGAATCGTTTGAGTTTAATTGTTGTTTGTTTTCTGTTATAATTCGATCAATTTAACTGGCTTAAACCGAATATTTGCATTGAAACAGTTTTGCCCTGTATTTAGTTTATCAAAAGTAAGATTATTTTATGCATAGTTTCAAAATGTCAGGCTCTGGGGTTTACTGGACAATATTAATACTTTTGGCTGTTATAAATGAGAATGACTTTGTTGCGGGTAATTAATTGTAGGAATACACATTAGATACGATTCCGGTTGTCCTATTCAGGCTTGAAAAACGAATTTTGTCGCCCTTTGTTCTTAGGTTTATTTGAGCAGGTTTGAGAAAGTGTTTCAGTAAATTATCTTTAAAATCCACTACACCCCTCCGGGTGTGCTTAATTTAAGTAGATTTGATGGCCTTTTAAACATCCTCGGTTTATGGAAGTTGTTTTATATCCTTCAAAGCAGTCGACTATCCTGATAGTTGACGATATAGCTGAAAATGTCAACTATCTTAAGGAAATTTTATCCCGTTTGCATGTAAATACTATCACAGCTAATTCAGGGGCTGAGGCTTTGGAGAAAATCCGGGGCAGGGAACTGGCCTTGGCATTAATTGATTTTCAGATGCCCATTATGGATGGCCCTGAACTTGCACAGATTATTTCGCACGATACCCAGCGCGACAAGGTTCCGATTATTTTTCTTACAGCCTATCCTGACGATGAAAAACTACAGAAATGCTATAGTTCGGGAGGGGTCGATTTTATCGAAAAACCTGTAAAAAAGGAAATATTATTGAGTAAAGTACAGGTTTTCATCGATCTGAATAAGAAAAAACTCGAACTCCTGAAAACAAAGGAAGAACTCCTGAAAACTACTCAGGAACTGAATGATACTAACCATGCACTGAAGAAAAGCGAATACAGGTATCGCAACCTTATTGAGCAATCAGTGCAGGGGCAGATTATAATACAGAACAGGCAGGTGAAGATGGTTAACAAGGCTTTTGAGAAACTCAGCGGCATCCCGACGGAACATTTGCTCAAATCCGGTACAAAGGGATTAGGGGAAGGTATGATATTGAAAATCAGGAATTTCAACCTTAAGGTATTTGAAGAATTATTGAGAGGAACACGACCCTTTGTAATTGAAGAATACCAATGGGAAAAAAATAATGGCGAAGCGGCTTGGTTGCAGGTGTTAGCCAGCAGGATTGAATACGATGACCGGCCGGCTCTTCACATCAAAATGAATGATATAACAGAGCAGCAAATTGCCCAAACCGAACTGCAGAATATCTTTAATCTTTCGATGGACCTGGTTTGTGTAATAGATACGGGAAAACTTACATTTAAGAAAATAAATCCAGCATTTTCACGCATTCTGGGGTTTAGTGAAAAACAACTTATTGGTTCAAAAATCATCAAATACGTGCATCCTGCCGATGCGCAATCCATGCTCACATCATTCGAAAACGGGTTAAATAAAAGGAGTACGTTCAGTTTTGAAAACAGGTATAAGTGTTCCGATGGATCATACAAATGGCTAAGCTGGGTTTCCCATCCTATGCATGGTACAGGATTAGCTTATACCGTTGCTCATGATGTTACTGAACTCAAACAGATTGAAATGAAGGTCCGCGAGTCGGAACGAATGTACCGTACTCTCCTTAATGCGGTACCGGAAGGCATCCTGATACTGGATACTTCTTACATAGTTACTGAAGTATCGGATATTACAATGGAACTTTTAGATGCGAAATCGAAAGACGAATTTATTGGCCTTTCGTTTTTTACAGTAATGCGGGCAAGGGAGGAGGATAAGCAGATTGGGCTATTGGCAAGAACTGTAGAAGAGGGAATTGTGCAGAATGAAGAATTCATTTTGTTAACCAATAACAATGTGCCTTTTTATGCCGAGGTAAGCACAGCTCTTATACAGGATAATGCAGGTAAGCCGGAAGCATTCATGATCATTATCCGCGATATTAGCACCCGCAAGAAACTCGAACAGCAGATGATACAGACCGAGCGCCTGGCAGGCATTGGCGAAATGGCTGCAAGCCTCGCCCATGAGCTTAACCAGCCATTGATTAATATCAGTTTCAGCCTTGAAAATATACTATTTGAAATTGCTCTTGGAAAACCAATTGAACAGGAATACCTGCAGAAGAAGTCAAGCAATATTTTCGAAAATCTACAACGGATGGAAAATATAATTGACCATGTGCGGGCTTTCTCCCGTGGGCTTGACGATACTTTTAACGGACTTTTCAATATCAATTCAAGTATCCGTAATGCATTAATGCTAGTAGCCGAACAATTTATCAACCACGGTATCGACCTTATAGTAAATCTGGAAGAAGGACTTCCCACCCACAAAGGCAACACCTACCAGTTTGAGCAGGTAATAATAAATTTACTCGTTAATTCTAAGGATGCAATCGAAGAAAAGGCTGAATACCTGCAATCAGGGTTTGAAAAAGCTGTTACAATTCGATCATATATGATAAAAAACACCATTTACATAACTGTGGAGGACAATGGCAGTGGGATCAGCGAATCTGCCATCGAGAAGATTATGATGCCATTCTTTTCAACAAAGAAGGCCGGAAAAGGAACCGGGCTGGGGCTTTCGATAAGCCGGCGTATCATAATGGAAATGGGTGGCGAAATACAACTGGAAAGCATTATTACGAAAGGCACTAAAATCACTATCAGCATACCAGTTGGCGAGGAATAACCTCTAATGCTAACTTAACTATAATGCAAAGTATGAAATGGAATTAACGGGTAAATGAAACAAATCGGAGGTTATGGAAGTAACTGAAGGATTGGGTCCGGACTCAGCGACCGGCGTAAAGGGTTATGATACATTTTTTAAACACGGAAATTAGAAATTAACATAAATAGCAACCAATAGGTACTACATCATGAAAGTTCTGATCCTTGACGATGAAAAAATATTTACATCCGAACTCTGTGAATTTCTGAACAAATCAGGTTTGCAGGCCTTCGAAGCAAATACGGTTGCATTGGGCAAGGCTTTGCTCGAAAGCGAAACTCCCGACCTGCTGATCCTTGATGTGCGACTGCCTGGGGCTGATGGATTGGATCTGTTGAAAGATTTTAAAGCAGCCTATCCCGATCTTGAAGTAATTGTGGTATCTGGCCATGGCGACATGGAAACTGTGATCCGGGCTATGCGACTGGGGGCAATCGACTACCTTAAGAAACCTTTCCGACATATGGATATAAAACTGGCACTTGAAAGGACAGCCAAATTTATTACGCTCCAGCAGCGTGTCAGGGATGTGGAAGAAGAGAATTCGCTGATTTCGAAAAGCCTGGGTATAAAAATAGAACGGAGCCTGATTGGTGTTAGTAGTGGGATCCGGAAAGTGATGGAACTTGCTATGACTGCTGCCGAATACAACGATACAAATGTTTTAATTACAGGCGAGAGTGGCACAGGGAAGGAAAATATTGCTAGGATCATCCATTATGCAAGTAAAAGAAGCGAGCATCTGTTTTGTGCGGTCAACAGCAGTTCGGTTACTGAGTCGCTAATGGAGAGTGAATTTTTCGGACACAAAAAGGGCTCCTTCACCGGGGCTATCAGTGATAGAAAGGGGTTTTTCGAAATTGCTGATCAGGGTACACTTTTCCTCGACGAGATTGCCGATATGCCGCTAACACTACAGGCAAAGGTACTGAGGGCAATTGAAGAAAGAAAGATTACCAGGGTTGGAGAAACCATTCCGCGAAGTACCGATTTCCGGATTATTGCAGCCACAAATGCTGACCTCGACTTGCTCATGAGTGAGAAAAAAATGAGGCTTGACCTATACCACAGGCTTAAAACATTACATATCCATATTCCGCCACTTCGCGAAAGAGTTGATGATATTGAGCCTTTACTTGATTATTTTATTAACACACTTTCGAAAAAATTTAACAGGATTGTTCCCGAGGTTTCCGATGAAGTAATTGATGCTATAAAGCAGTATGCTTTCCCTGGTAATGTGCGGGAACTCAGGAATCTCACCGAACGAGCCCTTATTCTCTCGAAAGGTAAAGTTTTAAAAATTGGCGACTTCCCATTATCGGTAACTCCTCAGGTATTTTCATCTGATATCTCCCCCGCTATGGATATGATGGGTAATGAGAGTGAGCTGTTACGAAAAGCATTGGCAGAAAGTGGTTTCAATCAGGTAAGAACTGCTGAAATACTAGGTATAAGTCGCGATGCTCTTATCCGAAGGATGAAGAAATACAATATTGTAGTAAAAAAATCAGGGTAGAATATTCAACCAGAATAGTAGAAGGAATTTAGAAGGATTTTACTTTATTTTTAGCAGCTTACAATGCGAAGGGCTAATGGGGTTTGATTTAAGGAAACTGATCATCGTCTGCAGCCCAATTCTGTTACTTTCTCTAACCTTATTTCGCCTTCCCGATTTTCCCTCAGCAGCGGAGGGTTTCCTGCTGCGCATTGTGCTGTTTGAATCGCACAACTGTGCGCAAACCTGTTGTTAATCCGCACAAAAGTGCTGTGCAGGTCTCAGCCAAGGTAAGCAGGATTGTATAAATTCACTATTTATAATATGTTGACAAACAAGCAATTGTATTTATTGTTTTCAGTATTTATTTTTTTTTCACTAATTGGCCCGTCTTTTGCATAGGCATGTGTGCTAATAACTTGTAAGACTTACCACTGCTATTTGCAAACTGATTAATACTAATTCTATACTCCAGCAGCTATGTCAAATAAACTGAATTTATACGAAGTAGACAAAGATATGATTCTACGTGATCGGATATCAAGGTATATAAATCTGCATCCGCATGGAGTAAGTATGGGTGAACTTGAAACCATTTTTGGCGAATCGCGTATGCGCCTGGGTTATATTCTGAACAAACTGTACGAAGACAGTCGAATCCGCAAAACATCCAATGTGTTTTATCCGATTGTTGGGCTATGAATTAATGATAACACATTCGTGTAAAAATCAACACAACTGATAAAACAAAATCCTGCATAAAAACCCTGATTCAAGGCTTTTTTACACCTCAAACTGCATTCGAATTTTGAAAACTATTTAAATGGTAACTCGTAAAAGCATACTTCCTCTTTTTATCGCCATGGTTTTGGTGATGGGTATGCTTTCCGCACGGGCAGCAACCGTTACTTCTACTGCTACCGGTGGAACCTGGGCTACCGGATCAACATGGGTTGGAGGTGCAGTGCCGGGAACCGGTGATGCTGTAATTATTGCCACAACCGGCGCTAATTCTGTTAGCATTGCAGCAAACCTGACTCAGACAGCGGCTGGGTCAGTTACTGTTAATAGTGGAGCAATATTAAATGTTACAACCACTCTTGTTACTGTTTCGTTTGGAGCTCTTACTATTAACAGTGGTGGTACTGCAAATTTTTCCCGACCTACCACTATACAGGGAGCAACATCAGTTACAGGAACAATTAACTTCGGTTCAACCAGTGGTACATCACGACTAATAACATTCACCGGTGATGTAACACTATTCAGCGGTTCAACCTGGTCAGAGCCTGGCTCAGGAAACGGCGCTAATAATACCTATACATTTGCGGGCAACTTTGCAAATAATTCAACAACATTTAATGCTCTTGGAACCGGGGTACATACTTTCAGCGGTACCACCAAAATAATTAGCGGTTCAACCACAACTTCAATTGCAAGTGTTGCAGTAACCGGTACAATTACTTGCAATGGAACATTAACTGTTAATACTGCTTTATCCGGTGCAGGTACTTTAACAATCGGTGCATCTGGTACGCTTAATATTGGTGGAACCTGTTCAGTTGCAACTCTTGTCAATAATGGAAGTATTACCAGTTCCGGCACGGGAGCAATTACTTCAACTACCATTACCAACAACCTGACATTTAATATGGACGGCACCGGTGCTGTAACTGCTTTTACCAATACGGCTACAGGAGTGCTTAATATCAGTGCAACGCCAACAGTTCCAACATTTACAACACTTACTGTGATTGCAGCCGGAAACACGGTCAATTATGATGGTACCGGAGCTCAAACAATAAAGGACCTGAATTACGGAGGTGATCTGATAATTTCCGGTTCAGGAACAAAAACCTGGACTCAGGCAACCACTGCAAAAACAGTAACGGGCGACCTTACGATTGGAGATGGAGCAACCTTGAGTGTCGGCGGGGCATTTGCCTGGACAGTTACCGGAACTACAACTATAGGTGCCGGAACAAGTGGTGTGTTAAGTTTAACGAACGCCACTGGTACCAAAACCTTTACCGGAGCAGTAACTATAAACCTAGGCGGTACTTTGTCCGAATCTGCAGCCGCCCAACTGGCATTTGGTAATAATGTAACCATCACAGGTACATTAACAGAAAACGGAGCAGCACTTATAGGTATTGCCGGAAGTTTAACAAACAATGGAACATATACAGCTAGTACCGGGGTGCATACCTTTAGCGGAACAACCCAAACAATAAGCGGCTCGGCTACAAATACAATTACAAGAGTTGCTGTAACCGGAACCTATACGAATAATGGTACTTTAACAGTTAATACAGCTTTATCCGGTGGAGGAACTTTAACAAACGGTGCAACAGGTACACTTAATATTGGTGGAACCTGTTCTGTTACAACTCTTGTCAATAATGGAAGTATAACCAGTTCCGGCACGGGAGCAATTACTTCAGCTACCCTTACCAATAATCTGACATTTAATATGGACGGTACCGGCGCTGTTACTGCATTTACCAACAGTGCCACCGGAGTGCTTAATATAGGCGCAACGCCTACTGTTCCTGTTTTTACTTCACTTACTTTAACCGCTGCTGGAAACACGGTCAATTTTGATGGTGCCGGAAATCAAACAGTTTACACTACAACTTATTCAAACCTGACTTTATCCGGCACCGGGAATAAAACGGCAGCAGGAGCCCTGAACATAACCGGAAATGTTTTGATAAATTCCAATTTTACAGCCGGCATTTTCACCCATACCGTTTCCGGTAATTGGACAAATTCAGGAACCTTCACAGCCACAGGTTCAACCATTGATTTCAACGGGACAAGCTCACAAAACATTGGTACAAGCAATTTCAATAATATCAACTTCACCAATGCCGGTGCAAAAACGGCAACAGGTGCGCTGACAATTGCCGGGAATGTTATTATCACATCCAATTTCACCGCCGGGATTTTCACCCATACGGTAGCTGAGAACTGGACCAATAACGGGACATTTACTGATACTGGTTCAACCATTGATTTCAACGGAAGCGGCGCAGGAAATATCGGGACAGGCAGTTTCAACAATGTTACGTTTAGTGGTTCAGGGACTAAAACGGCCTTGGGTGCGCTTACCATTACAGGGGCTGTAAACATCACCGGGAATTTTTATGCAGGAGGTTTCACGCACACTGTTTCTGGTGACTGGACCAACACCTTCATCTTCAACAACACTGGATCGACTATCATTTTTAACAATACTAATCCGCAAACCATCAATGCCAGCACTTTCAACAATCTGACACTGAGCGGGAGCGGGACAAAAACCATTGGCGGGGAACTTGCTGTAGGAGGAACACTGGCAATTAACAGCGGAGGAGTTGCTGACCTGGCCACTCACACTTCTTCAGCAGGTTCGCTTACCCTGGGCGGAACCGGCCAGGGTGCAGGCAGCTGGGGCAGTTCAGCATCCCCGGCCACTTATAATAACGATACCTATTTTGCACTCACAACAGGTATTATAAATGTCGGGCTTCCCTCAGCATGGACGATGTCATCCTGGGGTAACCGGAAAAGCCATATTGTTAACCAAACCACAGGGGCAGGAACCAATTACCAGGTCATGCTTACCGTGTATTATGGCGCCGGAACCGATGCCGGATCAAATATTTATTGTGGCAGCAATTGTCAAACCGATTTTGACGATATCCGGTTCACCGATGCCAATGGCAATGAGCTTTCGTACTGGAGGCAGTCGTATACGGCCTCAACAAGCGCTGTGTTTTGGGTAGAGATTGCAGGCGACCTCACCAGCTCAGCACAAACCATTTACATGTATTATGGCAATGCCGGTGCCACCACTACCAGCCATGGGCCCAACACATTTTTATATTTTGATGACGGCAATTCAAATTCAAGCTGGACGGCAGGGAATCCGACAACATTTGATCCAAACATCCTTGGATCATCAAGTACTTTAGGAAATCCTGCAAATGCATTCCGGGCAATAAGTAGTGGAACCGGAACCGGAACCGGCAACACAGCCCAAAAATATATGTACCGGAATATCCCCGGTTTCGGTCCCAACACTTTTACCTCGTTCAATACGTATACCAATACGGGCAATTTAGGTAATCTTTTTTTTCTATGTGATGCAAACGGTGCCGGGCAGATGTACCGGATCGATTCCAGGGGATCAGCCAATTACTCGGGATTTGCATCCACAACTAGCTGGTCAATTTGGACAGCTCCATCTGCAGGGTTTACAGCTTCAAGTAACACCTGGTATAAATTCGGAATAGCTGTTACAAATTCGCTCGGGACCTCTACTACCCTAAGTTATCAGGCAACTACAGACAACAACCCTCTTCCCGGTGCGACCACTCTGGGCACATATACCTCAGTTAATAACGGCTCTTATATGGGTTTGGGCGGCGATGCCGTCGGGGGTAGCCTTTATACATATATGGATAATATTATTACCCGTAAATATGTAAACCCGGAGCCGACACAAACAGCAGGCAGCGCACAGCAGGCCCGTTATGTATGGACTCATGGTACTTCCACCGACTGGCAGTTGGCAGGTAACTGGACACCGACCCGGACTACACCGGCAACCACCGATGTACTCATTTTCAACGAAAATAACACTCTTTCGGTAACCAATGTGCCTACGCAAACGGTCGCTGAACTGATATTCACGAATAACACAATTGTTACCCTTACAGCAGCAGTTGCACCAAATACCCTGTCAGTAAACAACCTGCTTTCAGTTGCTGCAGGAACAACTTTCAATCTCGGAACCGGGGTAATCCTGTCCGGAACCCTTAACGTTGTAAATAATTTTGGAACCATCAAAACTGCTGTACCGACTGCCACCAGCACCACCCCTATACCCACCGGAAAAACCTGGAGCGGAACTATCAGTTACAGTGCATCAGCCGGATTACAAACAGTAGTGGCTGGTACTTATAAAAATCTTTCCACAGGAAACAGCAGCGGCTCGCAGGCAGCTGCTGGAGCTATCACTGTGAACGGTACACTTACCACCACGGCCGGTGGCACATTGAACATGGCTACCTACCAGTTGCTCGGCAGCCTGGTCACGGTTGCAAACTCCGGGACCATCGGAACCCAATGCACAACCAATCCTGCATTACCCGCAGGGGAAACATGGAATGGGATTGTCAATTTCAACGGTTCTTCGGCCCAGACAGTTCCTTCAGCAACCTCTTATTCAACCTTGAAAATTAATAATGCTGCCGGAGTTTCGCTTGGTGCTGTTACTTCAGTAACCAACCTCACCATCGGAGATGTTACTTCCGGCAGTTTATTTAACGATGCCGGTTTCCAGCTTACAGCATCGGGAACCCTCACGCAAACATCCGGAACCTTTAAACTCGGCAGCGGAAGTTCGGCGACCACCTGGCCCGGGTTTGCCACCATTACCCTTTCTGCCGGAACTACAGTTGAATATGCTTCCGGAGTTGCACAAAGCGTTTCAGGCACACCGGCTTATCAAAATCTTACTTTTTCCGGTGCCGGGAATAAGACAGCTGCCGCGGCTCTCACTATCAATGGAAACGTGAACATAAGCAGCGGAACATTCACAGCCGGCTCCTACACACACACAGTTGGAGGCAACTGGACCAATTCAGGGACTTTTACTGCAACAGCTTCAACTATAAATTTTAATGGTTCAGGTGCCGGCAATATAGGTGCCAGCAATTTTAATAATGTGACCTTCAGCGGGGCTGGAACCAAGACTGCTACCGGGGCGTTGAGCATAGCAGGAAATGTTAGCATCACAAACAACTTATCAGCAGGCAGCTTCGCGCATACTGTAACAGGCAACTGGACTAATACTGCCACTTTTACCGCCGGAACAAGTACTATCAGTTTTAATGGTACCACTGTTCAAACCATTGGAGGAGCTTCAGTCACAACCTTTAATAACCTTACTGTTAATAACGGATCTGGCGGAAGCGTGACCCTCGCCAATGCTGAAACAGTTTCAGGGACTTTAACACTGACTTCAGGCATTATAACTACTACCAATGCGAACCTGTTGTCTGTCACCAGCACTTCATCCGCTGCCGTTTCCGGTGGATCCGGCACTGCATATATAAACGGACCATTAAAATGGACTCTGCCTGCAGGTCTGGGTTCAGGTTCCACATATACTTTTCCATTAGGAAAAAATTCAACCTACCTGCCATTTGCCCTGGTTAATCCAACAACCGGACCACTAGTGGTAACTACCCAGGCCGAAGCCTTTGACAGCAACTCGGGCGGGACTGCCGACGGAACGACTATATCATCCATCAGCACTACAGAATACTGGTCGCTTGCCACTACTGGTAATTTTACCAACAGTTCCGTATCGCTCACAAGGCCAACTGCAATTTCACCGTTCGATGCCGTTGGCGGCAGCAGTTCTGCTACAGGAAATTATACTTCATTATTGGGGACTGCCGGAACTTACTCGGTTACCAATTCATCAAGCATAGGGTCAAACAGGTTTTTTGTTTTCGGGAGAAAGAATACGATAACAACAAGTGCTATATCACCGACAACATACTGTGCAGGTGCGGCGGTTTCAGTTCCTTTTACAATAACAGGAACCTACAATTCAGGAAATGTATTTACAGCGCAGTTATCAAATGCAAGTGGCAGTTTTGCTTCGCCGGTAAATATTGGATCGCTGACGCAAACCACAGCCGGTTCGATCTCAGCTACAGTGCCTTCAAACACGCCAGCCGGGACCGGTTACAGGATCAGGGTTGTTAGCAGTAACCCGGTTGTCACCGGATCGGATAACGGGGCAAACCTGACTGTACCTGCAAATATGACTGCTTCGGCAGCATCAACAACACCGACATTATGTATCAATACAGTTTTGTCACCGGTTACGCATACCACTACCCTGGCTACGGGTATAGGATCAGCTACAGGATTGCCGGCAGGTGTAACCGCAGCTTATGCATCCAATACCATTACAATTAGCGGGACACCAACTGCGAGCGGTACGTTCAACTACAGCATACCATTAACAGGGGGTTGCGGCAGTGTAAATGCAACGGGAACAATCATAGTTACAGCTGCTAATACAGCAGGCAGTCCTTCCTCTTCACCTACCTTGTGTATTAATACAGCTATATCACCAAGCATTTCAATAGCCACCACAGGGGCAACAGGTATAGGAAGTGCATCGAACTTACCGGCAGGAGTTACGGCAAGCTGGTCATCCAGTACGATAACCATTTCCGGTACGCCAACAGCTTCAGGCACGTTCAACTACAGCATACCATTAACAGGGGGTTGCGGAAGTATAAATGCAACGGGAACAATCACAGTAACAGCAGCGAATACAGCAGGCAGTCCTTCCTCTTCTCCTACCTTGTGTATCAACACAGCTATATCACCAAGTATTACAATAGCCACTACAGGGGCAACAGGTATAGGAAGTGCAACGAACTTACCGGCAGGAGTTACAGCAAGCTGGGCATCCAGTACGATAACCATCTCCGGCACGCCAACAGCTTCAGGCACGTTCAACTACAGCATACCATTAACAGGGGGTTGCGGCAGTGTAAATGCAACGGGAACAATCACAGTAAGAGCAGCCAATACAGCAGGCACTCCTTCATCTTCACCAACCTTGTGTATTAACACGGCTTTATCACCAAATATTACGATAGCCACGACAGGGGCAACAGGTATTGGAAGTGCAACGAACTTACCGGCAGGAGTTACGGCAAGCTGGGCATCCAGTACGATAACCATCTCCGGCACGCCAACAGCTTCAGGCACGTTCAACTACAGCATACCATTAACAGGGGGTTGCGGCAGTATAAATGCAACGGGAACAATCATAGTTACAGCTGCTAATACAGCAGGCAGTCCTTCTTCTTCTCCTACCTTGTGTATTAATACAGCTATATCACCAAGTATTACAATAGCCACCACAGGGGCAACAGGTATAGGAAGTGCAACGAACTTACCGGCAGGAGTTACGGCAAGCTGGGCATCCAGTACGATAACCATTTCCGGTACGCCAACAGCTTCAGGCACGTTCAACTACAGCATACCATTAACGGGGGGGTGCGGAAGTATAAATGCAACGGGAACAATCACAGTAAGAGCAGCCAATACAGCAGGCACTCCTTCATCTTCACCAACCTTGTGTATTAACACGGCTTTATCACCAAATATTACGATAGCCACCACAGGGGCAACAGGTATAGGAAGTGCAACGAACTTACCGGCAGGAGTTACGGCAAGCTGGGCATCCAGTACGATAACCATTTCCGGTACGCCAACAGCTTCAGGTACGTTCAACTACAGCATACCATTAACAGGGGGTTGCGGAAGTATAAATGCAACGGGAACAATCATAGTTACAGCTGCTAATACAGCAGGCAGTCCTTCTTCTTCTCCTACCTTGTGTATTAATACAGCTATATCACCAAGTATTACAATAGCCACCACAGGGGCAACAGGTATAGGAAGTGCAACGAACTTACCGGCAGGAGTTACGGCAAGCTGGGCATCCAGTACGATAACCATTTCCGGCACGCCAACAGCTTCAGGCACGTTCAACTACAGCATACCATTAACGGGGGGTTGCGGAAGTATAAATGCAACGGGAACAATCATAGTTACAGCTGCTAATACAGCAGGCAGTCCTTCTTCTTCTCCTACCTTGTGTATTAATACAGCTATATCACCAAGTATTACAATAGCCACCACAGGGGCAACAGGTATAGGAAGTGCAACGAACTTACCGGCAGGAGTTACGGCAAGCTGGGCATCCAGTACGATAACCATTTCCGGTACGCCAACAGCTTCAGGCACGTTCAACTACAGCATACCATTAACGGGGGGTTGCGGAAGTATAAATGCAACGGGAACAATCATAGTTACAGCTGCTAATACAGCAGGCAGTCCTTCTTCTTCTCCTACCTTGTGTATCAACACAGCTATATCACCAAGTATTACAATAGCCACTACAGGGGCAACTGGTATAGGAAGTGCAACGAACTTACCGGCAGGAGTTACGGCAAGCTGGTCATCCAGTACGATAACCATCTCCGGCACGCCAACAGCTTCAGGCACGTTCAACTACAGCATACCATTAACGGGGGGTTGCGGAAGTATAAATGCAACGGGAACAATCATAGTTACAGCTGCTAATACAGCAGGCAGTCCTTCCTCTTCACCTACCTTGTGTATTAATACAGCTATATCACCAAGCATTTCAATAGCCACCACAGGGGCAACAGGTATAGGAAGTGCATCGAACATACCGGCAGGAGTTACAGCAAGCTGGTCATCCAGTACGATAACCATTTCTGGTACGCCAACAGCTTCAGGCACGTTCAACTACAGCATACCATTAACAGGGGGTTGCGGCAGTGTAAATGCAACGGGAACAATCATAGTTACAGCTGCTAATACAGCAGGCAGTCCTTCCTCTTCTCCTACCTTGTGTATCAACACAGCTATATCACCAAGTATTACAATAGCCACCACAGGGGCAACAGGTATAGGAAGTGCAACGAACTTACCGGCAGGAGTTACAGCAAGCTGGGCATCCAGTACGATAACCATCTCCGGCACGCCAACAGCTTCAGGCACGTTCAACTACAGCATACCATTAACAGGGGGTTGCGGTAGTGTAAATGCAACGGGAACAATCACAGTAAGAGCAGCCAATACAGCAGGCACTCCTTCATCTTCACCAACCTTGTGTATTAACACGGCTTTATCACCAAATATTACGATAGCCACGACAGGGGCAACAGGTATTGGAAGTGCAACGAACTTACCGGCAGGAGTTACGGCAAGCTGGGCATCCAGTACGATAACCATCTCCGGCACGCCAACAGCTTCAGGCACGTTCAACTACAGCATACCATTAACAGGGGGTTGCGGCAGTATAAATGCAACGGGAACAATCATAGTTACAGCTGCTAATACAGCAGGCAGTCCTTCTTCTTCTCCTACCTTGTGTATTAATACAGCTATATCACCAAGTATTACAATAGCCACCACAGGGGCAACAGGTATAGGAAGTGCAACGAACTTACCGGCAGGAGTTACGGCAAGCTGGGCATCCAGTACGATAACCATTTCCGGTACGCCAACAGCTTCAGGCACGTTCAACTACAGCATACCATTAACGGGGGGTTGCGGAAGTATAAATGCAACGGGAACAATCACAGTAAGAGCAGCCAATACAGCAGGCACTCCTTCATCTTCACCAACCTTGTGTATTAACACGGCTTTATCACCAAATATTACGATAGCCACCACAGGGGCAACAGGTATAGGAAGTGCAACGAACTTACCGGCAGGAGTTACGGCAAGCTGGTCATCCAGTACGATAACCATCTCCGGCACGCCAACAGCTTCAGGCACGTTCAACTACAGCATACCATTAACAGGGGGTTGCGGAAGTATAAATGCAACGGGAACAATCATAGTTACAGCTGCTAATACAGCAGGCAGTCCTTCTTCTTCTCCTACCTTGTGTGTCAACACAGCTATATCACCAAGTATTACAATAGCCACTACAGGGGCAACAGGTATAGGAAGTGTAACGAACTTACCGGCAGGAGTTACGGCAAGCTGGTCATCCAGTACGATAACCATTTCCGGCACGCCAACAGCTTCAGGCACGTTCAACTACAGCATACCATTAACAGGGGGTTGCGGCAGTGTAAATGCAACGGGAACAATCATAGTTACAGCTGCTAATACAGCAGGCAGTCCTTCTTCTTCTCCTACCTTGTGTATTAACACAGCTATATCACCAAGTATTACAATAGCCACCACAGGGACAACAGGTATAGGAAGTGCAACGAACTTACCGGCAGGAGTTACGGCAAGCTGGGCATCCAGTACGATAACCATTTCCGGTACGCCAACAGCTTCAGGCACGTTCAACTACAGCATACCATTAACGGGGGGTTGCGGAAGTATAAATGCAACGGGAACAATCATAGTTACAGCTGCTAATACAGCAGGCAGTCCTTCTTCTTCGCCTACCTTGTGTATTAACACAGCTATATCACCAAGTATTACAATAGCCACCACAGGGGCAACAGGTATAGGAAGTGCAACGAACTTACCGGCAGGAGTTACGGCAAGCTGGTCATCCAGTACGATAACCATTTCCGGTACGCCAACAGCTTCAGGCACGTTCAACTACAGCATACCATTAACAGGGGGTTGCGGAAGTATAAATGCAACGGGAACAATCACAGTAAGAGCAGCCAATACAGCAGGCACTCCTTCATCTTCACCAACCTTGTGTATTAACACGCCTTTATCACCAAATATTACGATAGCCACCACAGGGGCAACAGGTATAGGAAGTGCAACGAACTTACCGACAGGAGTTACGGCAAGCTGGTCAACCAGTACGATAACCATCTCCGGCACGCCAACAGCTTCAGGCACGTTCAACTACAGCATACCATTAACAGGGGGTTGCGGCAGTGTAAATGCAACGGGAACAATCATAGTTACAGCTGCTAATACAGCAGGCAGTCCTTCTTCTTCTCCTACCTTGTGTATCAACACAGCTATATCACCAAGTATTACAATAGCCACTACAGGGGCAACAGGTATAGGAAGTGCAACGAACTTACCGGCAGGAGTTACGGCAAGCTGGTCATCCAGTACGATAACCATCTCCGGCACGCCAACAGCTTCAGGCACGTTCAACTACAGCATACCATTAACAGGGGGTTGCGGCAGTGTAAATGCAACGGGAACAATCATAGTTACAGCTGCTAATACAGCAGGCAGCCCTTCTTCTTCTCCTACCTTGTGTATCAACACAGCTATATCACCAAGTATTACAATAGCCACCTCAGGGGCAACAGGTATAGGAAGTGCAACGAACTTACCGGCAGGAGTTACGGCAAGCTGGGCATCCAGTACGATAACCATTTCCGGCACGCCAACAGCTTCAGGCACGTTCAACTACAGCATACCATTAACAGGGGGTTGCGGAAGTATAAATGCAACGGGAATAATCACAGTAAGAGCAGCCAATACAGCAGGCAGTCCTTCTTCTTCTCCTACCTTGTGTATCAACACGGCTTTATCACCAAATATTACAATAGCCACCACAGGGGCAACAGGTATAGGAAGTGCAACGAACTTACCGGCAGGAGTTACAGCAAGCTGGGCATCCAGTACGATAACCATTTCCGGTACGCCAACAGCTTCAGGCACGTTCAACTACAGCATACCATTAACAGGGGGTTGCGGAAGTATAAATGCAACGGGAACAATCATAGTTACAGCTGCTAATACAGCAGGCAGTCCTTCTTCTTCTCCTACCTTGTGTATTAACACAGCTATATCACCAAGTATTACAATAGCCACCACAGGGGCAACAGGTATAGGAAGTGCAACGAACTTACCGGCAGGAGTTACGGCAAGCTGGTCATCCAGTACGATAACCATCTCCGGCACGCCAACAGCTTCAGGCACGTTCAACTACAGCATACCATTAACGGGGGGTTGCGGCAGTGTAAATGCAACGGGAACAATCATGGTAAACGCTTTACCAGCTGCAACCTTAAGCGGCACTAACACAATCTGCCTGGGCTCATCAACCAATTTATCAGTTGCTTTAACAGGCACAGCTCCATGGAGCATTACATACACCGACGGAACAACCCCTGTAACAATAATTGGAATTGCTAGTAGTCCGAAAACAATAAGCGTATCACCTGCAAGCACCCGAACATACTCATTAACAGCAGTAAGCGATGCCAACTGTACGGGTACATCATTTACCGGATCGGCGGTGATCACAGTTAACTCAGGCATCTGGGTGGGAACAACCAGCATTGACTGGCATACCGCGTCAAACTGGTGCGGAGGAGTGCCAACGGCAGCGATTAATGTTACAATTCCATCCGGCACTCCCTTTCAACCTGTAATAAGTGCAACGGCGGTTTGCAACAGCATCACAATCAATCCAGGTGCAACGCTGGCAATTTCAGGTTCGAATTTGTTGACAGTTAGCGGAAGCTGGACGAACAACGGCACTTTTACACCTAACACAAGTACAGTCACATTTAACAGTAACGTGCCAAGCACAATCAATGCGAGTACTTTCAACAACGTTATTATCAACGGCACAGGAACAAAAACCGAAACCGGCGATATAAATGTGAATGGAAACTTAACCCTGAATGCCGGTACCTTTGCTTTAAACAACAGCACTACTCAAACCAGGAATTTGACAATAGCCGGCAATTATTTACAATCCGGTGGTGTTCTTGATTTTAACCCGACAGGCTATGGGGCAATATCAACACTTACTATTGCGGGGGATTTTACAAATACGGCCGGGGCAGGTTCAATAACAACCGGTGGTGGCGGTGCAATTAATGGCCAGGTAGTATTTAACGGAAGTTCAACACAGACCATAACCTTTTCAAATCCTGCGGCATCGGAATGGACCACATACCTCTCGAATGCAGGTAGCAATGTTAAGTTTGGCTCCAATATTACTTTAACCGGAGATTACTCATTGCTAAAGTATTATGCTGATTTTATTGTAAACGGAACCATCGATTTCGGTACTTATGTACTGAATGATACACCAAACGGAGGTAATCCCGATGCATCACATTTTACATTGAACAGTGGTGCCAGCCTTGTTACAGCAAATACCGACGGGATTTCACTTTCAGGGAGTACAGGTTCGGTGCAGTTTAACGGACCAAGAGCATACAATGGCAGCGCCAATTATACCTATAACGGAGCATCGGCGCAGGTTACGGGAAACGGGCTGACAACGGCAAACAATCTGACCAGTAACAACAGCGCAGGCCTTACTCTTTCGAATAATGTTACAGTAACAGGAACGCTGACTTTTACAAGCGGGCTTATCACCACAGGAGCGAACACTCTCATTATGGGTTCTTCGGGCAGTATTTCCGGCGCTTCTTCCTCCCGCTATATTAACGGTAAACTGGCATGGATTTATACAACTTCCGGGGGTTCAAAAACCTTCCCGATCGGGAAAGGCGGAAATTACCGGTCTTTGACATTGAATTACACTACTGGTCCCGACAATCAAAGCACGGTAACAGCAGAGCAGTTCGAAAGTACGTTGCCCGGAACCCTGCCCTCGTATACAACTCTTTTCGGCGACCGTTACTGGAGCATTTCCCAGGCCGGGGCCACCACCTATGCTTTCACACTTACCCTCGATGGCACCGGATTTTCGCCTGTTCACGCGCTAGATGCAGTGATGCTCAAAGGCGACGGCATAGGTGCTTACTCAACAAATGCAGTCACATTTTCTTCACCCAATTATACCAATACAACCGCCTTTACCGGTTTTGGCTATTTTGGTCTTGCTGAATCGGGAAAAATCTGGACCGGTGCAAGCAGTACCAACTGGTTTACATCCGGCAACTGGTCAAGCAATGTTGTGCCTGATGGCTCAGGTTCCATCATTATCCCTTCCTCGTTGAGCACATACCCACAGATCAGCGGAACCAGCCCTGCTAACGATGTAAGTATTTTAAGCGGAGGGTCTCTGTCAATCCAGACCGGGGCAAACCTTACACTCCAGGCAGGACCCGTGTTCACCCTGGTATCCGGCTCCACGGTTACTACTTCAGGCACCGGGATGATTATTATTGAGACGGGTTCAAAATACCTGAATTATAGCAGCAATACCCCGACATTACAGGTAAAAAATCTGCTGGCAAACACCAGCAAGGGATGGCGTATGGTAGCTGCCCCGGTAACAACCACCTATTCTGATATGTTTAAATCACCGCTTGTAACCCAGGGTTTTACAGGCTCCTCATTCCCAACCTTGCAGCCCAACGTGCTCACATGGGATGAAACCGATGGCGGCACCACGCTGCAGGCATGGCGGCAACCCACCAACCTTTCAAATGCGATCAGCAGCGGACGGGGACATTTCTTTTATATTTTCAACGGGGCAGGCCGCCTGAATCTGGATGGTACCCCATCCGGATCCAATTATACCGACGACTTAAGCACGAGTATTATTCTGTCGGCCACCGGAAGTGATAATTCTATGGTCAGCGGTAGCTATAACTATACGCTAACCCGCACGCCGCGCACGGTAAAACCAACTCCGACCAGCACAACCGACTCAACAGCATATGCATCCAACACAGGGTGGAACCTTGTCGGCAACCCGACAGCAAGCACGCTCAACTGGGATGCTTCCGGCGCCTGGACCAAAACCAACACTGACAACACCATATACATATGGGATCCCACAGCCAACAGTGGCTCGGGAAATTATCTCACATGGAACGGGACCACCGGCACACTGGGTAATGGCCGCATTTCTCCCTTCCAGGCATTCTGGGTAAGAGCAAATGCAGCATCGCCGGCCCTGAGTTTTACTAATAATGCTAAAACCGCTACCGCAGGCACATTCTATAAAAATGATCAGGCAAACGAGGTTGTAACAGTGCCGATCACATTGAATTTCGATGGAATGACCAGCACCTCCTTTATTAGCCTCGGTGATAACGGGGCAATAGGCGAAGATCCACGGGATGCCTACCGGCTGGAACCCATGAGCAAAACCTGGCTTGCATTGTATATGAACAGCTCGCCGTCGGACAATATGCCGCTGGTTATCAATAACCTGCCCATAGATGTGAAAGAAGAAATGAGCATTCCGCTTTACGTTGATGCAATGGAGAACAGCAATAAGGCAGGCGGCAGCTATACCTTGAGATGGGAAATTCCCGATAACTGGCCAGTCAGGCTTTCGATCACCCTGATGGATCACAACCAGAAAAAGGCAATTTCGATGCTTGACACCAGGGAATTTACTTTCACCAGGAGTGCTGCAAAAAGCTCGATGGCAGCGGCTGTAAATCCTTTGGATGTACCAGGCAATCTTGTTTTGCCAACCGGACAGAACACCGGTTTTAAAAGCCACGAAGACCAGCCTTTTACCATTGTAATAGGATTAATTACTAACATAAACGATCCGGGCTATGTGGATAATAAGCCCATGCTATTGCCCCTGGCACCGAACCCGTTCAGTGATCGCACATTGCTGTCGTTCCGCCTGCCTGAAGCGGCTCCGGTGCGTATCGAAGTTTATAATATGATGGGTCAACTGGTTGATGTACCTGTTTCGGGCGAATACAGCGCCGGGCTTACCCAGATAGACTGGTACCCGAAGTTCAGTGCAACGGGAACCTACCAGGTTCGCATGACCAGCAGAAATACAGTGCAAACGATTAAATGCATTAAAATCAGGTAGATAATACTAAATAAAAGCAAAGAATACGGAACCAGCATGATAAAACAAAGTATATATACCCTATTGATAATGCTACTGGCAAGCATAGCAGTAAAAGCACAGGTTCCGTTAGTTGAGAACGTTTCAATCAGTGTGTCTGCCAGGGTTGTAAGTGAATCACCAGTTGAACTCACAACGCTAAGCAATATGATAGTTGTTGGAGGGAATAACGGGGGGGAAGAAATTTATATCTCACCTATATCAAGTGCCAATGCGGGATTGATGCAGGTAAAGGGGACACCAGGCTCCCAGGCCCGGATAACCTATATCATGTCGGAAGTTCTCAGTGAAGCCAGCGGGCAAGGAAGCATTAATATTAAATATGAAATGAGCGGCAACCCCGAACGGGTTCAGTCATCTTCGAAGCTGATAGATACAGGTGAAACCATCCTGAATTTTGGAGCCGACGGGCTTTATTTTCTCTGGGTGGGTGGTCATATAGACTTAAGCAATACAACGGGCGGGAAATTTGTCGGGCAGTTTACCCTTGAAATTGATTATATCTGATGCACAGGCGGACAACATATCAATTTATCGTTTTGCTGATGGCATTCTGGCTGTCGGACATCCCGGTATTTGGACAGCGCATTACCTTTGGCACCTGGGCCGGGAGTAATATCACGATACAGGCGGTAACGGTTGCCACCCTTGATTTTGGCAATATTGTGAAAGGTGTTCCGATAGCAAAATCAATTGATATTACCGGTGCAACTGCCTTTGGAATAACCGCTCCCGAAGGGTTCGATCTAACGGTTACGATTGATTCCCCCACTGTTCTGGATGGACCCGAGGGCAAAACCATCCCATTCAGCCTCAGGTTTGCCTATTCGAACCAGGGTTTAATTGAATCGGCCGCAAGAACAAGTGCAACGGAAGTACCTACAGGCTTCAATTCGGTAAGTTTCCCGGTAAAGCGCAATGCAATGGGGCTTCCTGCACCGCCACCCGATCCCCTTGATGCAGCCAATGCTACCCGGATAAAAGCCACAGCCTACCTGTATTTTTATGGATCGGCGGGACCGGCAGCCGGTGATGCCACAGCAGGACCCTATACCGGGACGGTGACGATTAATGCGGAATACACGGGGAATTAGGTGGGAATAGTTAATGGGAAATAGTTAATAGAAAACAGGATTAGAAAAAGTAAAAGGGAAATAGTTTGCAGGAGAAGTAATTATACTGGAAAATAAAGAAAACGGGAATTAAAACTGAAATGTTGAACTACAGGTTGACCATATTGCTGATAATATTACTGAGCGGACTGCAAAGTGTCCATGCCCAGTTTATTGATATAGTGGTTGACCTGCCGGGGTCCGGAAGCAAAGTGCTGTCAATGGATAGAGACACAAGAAAAGGAATAGCCGACAGTACCAATGAGTTGCAATGGTTGCAGGTGAGCGTATCCGAAAATATTTTACTGTCAGTTGAGATAAGCTACCTTATGCAGTTATCCGCCGAAAGAAGTATACCAGCCCGATACCTTAACATAGGCACCTATGATATTGCTTTTGCTTTGCCCTTTAGCGGAAATCGTGCTGAGTTTGCAACAAACAACTGCGGCAGGCTTATACGACTGATGAAAGGCCCGCCCAAAACCCTTACCGCCTGGATTGGTGTGCCACCCAGCCAAACCAGCGAACTAGTCATCGAATATAATTAACAACGAAGAAAAACAACTACAAATTAACATTAAGACCGATGAAAACAATCAAAAACAAAGATCCTGTCTTTTCGCAAGGCCCCTAAGGATGAAAAATCCGTTGCCAGGCATAGGATATATTTCCTTTCCAGGCACTCTTAAATAAAAATAATCACAAATAAATTTTTTTTAACTTAATTTACCTTTAAATTTACAACCATGAAAAACTCAGTAAAACTTTTCTTCGCGACCCTCGTTTTGGTTGCTATCAGTGCAAGCTCGTATGCACAATCAAATGCAAATGCTAATGTGGCAGCCAGTGCAACAGTGCTAACAGCTCTAACAATTACGAATAACCACGCTGTTGCATTTGGCAATGTATCGGCAACCACACCCGGTGTTGTATTCCTGGATCCCCAGGGAACAGCCAATGCTTATGTTGGAACTACCGCAGCTATTGGGAAATTTACAATTGCCGGCGCTAATAGCCAGAGTGTTAAGCTAACATGGCCAGAATACATTACTTTACAAAACGGTACGCCTACTAACTTGAATTATGTACTTGCTGTAAGCGGTAAAACTACTGATGTGCAATCAACTAGTGCTGATCTGACGCTTACAAGTGGTTCAGTTGATGTTAGTACTTCTGCATCTGGAGCATATTTTTTATATGTTGGAGGCAGCTTGGGTGGAGCTACTACAGTTCCTGCAGCATTAAGCAGCCAGGAAGCAGGAACCTACACAGGTACAGCTAATTTCACTGTTGTATACAATTAGTTCTTCTAAAAGAGCAGGGCCGTTTTGCCCTGCTCTTTTTACTTTTTAATTGCTAAATCAAGAATTTATGAACCGCATTTCACTTTATCTGTTATGTTTAATCATAACATGCTTGGCCTGCCCGAAACTGATCCAGGCACAGGTAAGTCTTGCACCCACGGCAGTGTATATTACCGACCAGACCAATGTGTCCTCGTTATATATAAACAACAACTCACAAGTGGCACAGGAAATCAGTGTTTCAGCCGAGTTTGCCTACCCGGGTTCTGATACGCTTGGGAATATGATTACGGTCGACAACGATTCGGTGAGTGCGGCACGATATGGAATAACAGCAAACCTGAAGATTTTTCCGCGCCAGTTTGTTATTCAGCCAGGAGGGCAGCAGGTGGTGCGCCTGCAGGTAAAACCTTTAAAGGGCAAACCTGATGGAATGTACTGGTCACGCGTGATCGTCAGTTCGCAAACTGCTGCAAAGGACGTGGATACAGTTAAGGTTACCGAAGGTGTAGGCACTGTGATAAACTATGTGTTCAAGCAGAACATCCCGGCCTTTTATCGTAAAGGAAAGGTAAGCACCGGTCTCACAACAGGAAAGGTTACCACCTCAGTTGAAAAAAGCAAACTGGTGGCTGTTGCAACTCTCAAACCAACCGGTAACGCTCCATTCAACGGCAGTGTTACTGCCCGCTTATTTAACAGTGCGGGTAAGGAAGTTGCTATGCAGCAACAAACACTTGTGGCCTATTTCGAGGTTCTGCGCCGGATTGAAATTGCAATTCCCCCGGAGGGTCTTGCCCCTGGTACCTATACTCTTGGGTTTACTTACGAAACCAAACGTGCCGATATTTCTCCCATCGACCTGGTACAGGCTAAGCCTGTAAAAAGCAGTATAAAGGTTGAGATAAAGTAAAAAATGGTTTTTGAAAAAGAAAAGATAGCTGACTTTTGAAAGATTTCTGCACCGGCTAGGTGAGAAAACCATTGAATGCTTTAGATCCATCTCATTCACTTACCAATATCTATAGCTGGCATCTGGTTACAGCTTTTTGGAGAGTTGGGTTAGCTTATTGCTAAGGACATATGGAAAAGGAGAAAAAAGACTAGGTGTAGGGCGAGTAATTGAAATACTTGAAAGTCGACACCGCAAATATGACATCATCTAACATCCGACCAGGTTAATCAATGTCTAACTAATCTCTCCTCTGGACTGAGTTTAAATAAAAAATTTATAAGTATCTGCATATTAATTATCTATCCCCAAAGGATGGCCTCTGAGCAACTAAAACTATTTTTATCAATCCACAGGAATCTGGTGCATGTACTTTTTACTGCAGCAGCCCTCCTGTTTTTCCAGTCGGCAACTTTTTCTGCTACAACCGACGAAGAAATTGTCCTCAGTTTCAACCATCCTGCCGTGGGTCAATATTACATATCTGCCATCTACAGTGAAGATAAGGTTTTCCTTCCTTCCATGGAGCTTTTCAACCTGTTGTATGTGCATTACGAAAAGGGCAGCACAGGCCAGTCGCTGAAGGGTACCTGGCTCAGTGAAGACAATACCTGGGAGGTCAATGCCAATACTTTACAGGCTTCCATCGGAAAGGAAAAATTTACTTTAACTACCGCAGATTTCCGCCTAGGTGAACTCGACCTTTACCTTTCTCCCGCCCTTTTCGAACGTATGTTTGGTCTCAGGTTCACAGTGAATATGAACACCCTAAGCATAAGCCTGCAATCCGACAAAAGCCTGCCAATCGAAGAAAAAAGAAAACACGAACAACTCCAACAAGAATTGGTACAGAAGAAGGCTGATGTACAAGATTTTCCACTGCTTTATCCCCGCAACCGAAAATTTATCGGAGCTGGTATGGTGGATTATAGCCTGAGTATGTATGCCGAAAACAATAATTTATCAGGTGTATACAACTTTAAAGGGGGTATGGAATTTCTGGGCGGTGATTTACAGGGTTCAGTGAATGGGGCTGTTGGCAAAACTTCCGCCCCATTAAAAGCAACAGGTCTTAGCTGGCGCTATGTAATGAGTGAAAATCCATTCCTTACTTCTGTGTGGGCAGGGCAGTTGAGTACTACCGGACTATTGGGGCAAAGGATAGTGGGAGGGGCTATAAGTAATGATCCTATAGAACCCCGTAAAACCTGCAACACCTATTCCATTGATGGGAATACAGTTCCCCAATCAGAAGTGGAACTCTATATCAATAACCAGCTCAGCGATTATGCCAGGGCCGATGAACTTGGGTATTATCGTTTTACTTTCCCGCTTACTTACGGTACAGTTCGAATCAATCTGCGTATCTATACTCCTTCAGGGCAAATTTTTACAGAAGAAAGGCAATTGCAGATTCCATATACCTTTTTACCCAAAGGAGTGCTTTCATACAACATACAGGGCGGTGCCATCGACGATGGCAGTACTGAAATAAATTACAACCACTATGCCGCCCACGGTGATGTAGCTTACGGGCTGACAAATGAACTTACCGCCAAATTTGGGACTGATTACTTGAGCTTCTACAAGAAGCCCCTCTACTATGGTAGCCTTTCTGCACGTGTATTTGAACAGTACCTGATGAATATCGATATTGCTCCTGATGCTTATTACCGCCTTTCGGCAGGCGTCAATTACGCATCGAGCCGAAGTTTCGCAATGATTTATACTATCTTCAGCAACGATAGTTTATACAATCCTCACCATGCCAGGCAGGAGTTTGAAGGAAGTGTGTATTTGCCCTTCAGAATGTTTGGTCTACAAACGGGGCTTCGATGGGGAGGCGAGTATTACTGGCTCGACCAGGCTAGCCTTACCTATTATAATGTTGATTTCAATATCTGCCTGGGACGATTCAATCTACGAGCAAATTACCGCGATCAATTTGTTGCAAGCAAAGAGAAGAATTATTTTGGTAACGGGCTGTTCACCGGTTCAGTTATCTATACTGTTTCACGTACACCAGGAATACCGGTTTTCGTAAAGGGCATGTTCTTGCGCGCCCAGGCCCAATATAATATGCGAACGGACCAAATAACCATTGTCGGGGCACAATTTTCACAAACCGTTATGAAAAACGGACGCCTCAATGTTAATGTTGACCAGGATTTACAAGGAAAAACAACCAGGTTTCAGGTTGGCTTTACCCTGGATCTGGATGCTATTCGTTCAACAACACAATACACCGGTTCCGGAAATAAATATTTAATTCAACAAAGTTTTAACGGTTCAATAGGCCTTGATGCGCGAAGTGCAAAACTTAATACAACAAACCGCGAACAAGTCGGCCGTGCAGCTGTTTCGGTACTGATGTTTGTGGATAGCAACAACAACGGCAAATTTGATAAAGGCGAAGAAAAGGTACCTGCCCGCGCCATTCGGCTGGGCGAGTCGGCCACCATGGAACTGGGAAAGGACAGCATATTACGCATTACACAGATTCAGAGCTACTGGCAGTATAATGCCGAAATCGTGCAATCGGCTCTGCCAAATCCCAACCTGGCGCCTAAAATCTCGAAATTTTCGTTTATTGCCGACCCAAATCGCTACAAACGTATTGAGATACCACTATACCAGACCGGAGTCGTCGAAGGAAAGGTCGTTCTGCGCAGCGACAACGGCGACGAAGGGATAGGTGGTTTGCGGCTTATGCTAAAAGGAATTGATCATACATACGCGGAAACCATTCGCACTTTCTCTGACGGAGGCTTTTACGCCATGAACCTGCTACCAGGCAAATATGCACTGGCGGTAGATTCCATCCAGCTATCATTCCTTGATGCGACAAGCGATCCGGTAAATCTCGGATTTGAAGTACAGGCCCTGGCCGAAGGCGATTACATAGAAGGATTGAATTTTATCCTGACACAGACAAAATCAGCGAAAGACAGTATAAACGATAGCATACCTGCAGTAACCGAACCTGTAAATAAACCCTCTCCGCAACAGAAACAGGATACTCCTCAGGTAATATCTCCTGCACAAAAGGAAAACAAACCGGTTTCTCCGGCAGAAACGCCTAAGGAGAAAACCCCGGAAAAGAAAACAGGTAGCCCGACAGGTACCAATCCAACACCCCAGAGCGTAAAAGCTGTTGCAACGATCCCTGTAATTGAACCTGCCACCGGCGAACCCTTTTATGCAGTGCAATTGGTGGCTTCGCCCATGCCGGTAAACATGGAAACCTATTTTTCCAAGATAATAAAGGCTTTCCCTGGCTTATCTATTACAGAAACCCAGGGCAAGGATAAATTGTACAGGTATGCTGCCGGCTCCTTTAAAAGCAAAGCCGAAGCCGCAGAACTCATGATACAGATTAAAGCCACAGGATGGAAGGATTGCTTTGTGGCGAAGGTCAGTAAATAGCTCAAGTGATTTTTGCCTTGTGAAAGGTTTCATGCCCTTAGTTGTACTATTTTTAATACCTTCGGCGTTCATTGCTGTACATGGATTTCTGATTACCTGGATCCTGTTTCTCAATTGTTTGTCGCCCAATCGCTCCATCATCATTCATTTCACCTCCGACAAGGTACTCTTTAATTCATTCTTCTAGCCGCACAGATGTGCGCCCTATTGTGGCTTATCCGCACACAAATGCGGCTTCACGATTAAGATCCTAGAAAATCCGGAGTTATTTCCCCTTTCTAATTCACTGAAAAACAAGAATATAAATTTTCATGTCCCTGATAAGCCTTGGTGTTTGCTTTTTTGGCCCGGATTTTGCATGTGCATTCATTCCTGTCAGAAATGAAACACACCAGGCGACAAAAAAAATAATTTTTTAAATCTTCATCCCATGCCAACAAAAACTCAAGTACTCGATCAGGATACGGAAATGATCTTACGCGACCGGATCTTCAGGTATATATTTCGTAACCCGAATGGTGTGAACATGAGTGAACTTGAAACAAAATTCGGCGAATCGCGCATGAGGATCGGGTACATAATCAACAAACTTTATGAGGACCGCAAAATCTGCAAAACATCAAATATTTTTTATCCATTGATAGGGCTGTGAATTAATGATACAAATTTAAAATTATAAATAGTTCATAACATTCAAATTAGCAAAACTCTGAAATTCACAAGACTGAACCTCTCAATTTTTAATTAAAATTATGAATTTGCCCGGAGCCATAAAAGTATTTTTACATACTGTTGTTTTTACAACAGTGGTACTGGTATCCGGGGCTGAAAACCGTTATAGAAGATTTTTTTTAAGGGCAAGTTCAATAGCCATCATTTTTGTGACTGCGAATATGTTTTTATTGAATTCCGCTTTTGGGCAAACGACTTATTATTCCAGAGCTACCGGTAATTGGGATGGTTCAGTTTGGTCAACCACAGCTAATGGAACTGCAACTACCGCTACTATTACTTCTAGCGATAATGTTATAATTCAGGCAGCTGACAATATTACCGTTAACTTGGCAGATGCAGTCTGTAAGAGTATTAATATGGGTACAAATAACAACATAGCTATTCTTACATTTAATAGCAGTTCATCATTGACTGTTTCTGGTACTGTTACATTAGGGAACCCGGCTAATGCTAATCAACGTGGTTCAATTGTAATGACAGCTGGCGGCACTTTAAACTGTCAAGGTCTGGCTCTTGGAAATGCAGGGATAAATATTTTTACTCCAGGTACAGGCACAGTTGAACTGACTGCTAATAATACTTTGCCGGCAACTATTTTCACTGGTTTCAATAATTTAATTATTAATGGCGGAACCACAACTACAGCGGTTGGCTTAACACTTACCGGTAACCTCACTATTACTTCAGGAACATTTGATGCAAAAACTTTCACACATAATATTGCAGGAGACTTTACGAACAACGCAACGTTTACACAAGGGACCTCTACAATAGTTTTTAATGGCACTACTCAAACCATTGGAGGTTCTACTTCAACGACATTCAATAATCTGACCGTAAGCAGTATAACCTCTGCAACTCTTGATGTTAATACTTCCGTTGCCGCAAACCTGAATATAACTACCGGTAGAATTTTTGATTTAAGCACATATACATGCAACAGGACAGCATCGGGTGGAACACTCACTGTAGCTGGGACAATGAAACTTGGGGGTGATACCGGCGGACAAACAGGAAGTAATTTTCCGACGAATTTTTCCACTATGACAATGACTGGTGGAACTGTAAGTTATAATTATGCAGGTGATCAAACAGTTTACAACGGTGTTACATATGTAAATTTAATAATTGCTGGAAGCGGCACGAAAAAATTACAGGGAAATGCTAATGTAAGCGGGGCATTGACAGGTGGAGGTGGGACAACACTCGATTTATCATCCTACACATTAGGGGCAACGAATGCACCCACAAGTTTGACTCTTTATTGCGGTGTTTCCGGATCTGTAATTAGTGGTACAGGAACATTAACCTTAGGCGGAGGAGTCACAGTTACACAATCCGGTTCGGGTTCAAATGGTTCAACCATATCATGCCCTGTTGCCCTAGGAGCAACAAGGACATTTACAGTTGCCTATAATGGCACATCAACTTCAGCATCAGATCTCGCTGTAAGCGGAATTATCAGCAGTAGCGGCGCTTTTGGAATAACAAAGGCAGGTGCAGGTAAATTGACACTTTCCGGTACAAATACTTACTCCGGTACGACAACAGTTAGTACAGGCATCATTAACATACAGAACAACTCTGCACTAGGTACAACTGCCGGAATAACCACGGTAGCTAGTGGGGCTTCAATACAAGTAGATGGCAGCAGTCTGAACATTTCCGAGCCGATTAATACACTTATTGGCACTGGAATCAGCTCAGGTGGTGCATTACGTAACCTGGCCAACAGTAATACATGGTCAGGAGCCATTACTTTGGGAACCGGCGGGGCGCGGATTAATTCTGATGCCGGCACATTGACTATAACCGGCGGCATTACAGGTTCCGGCCTGGCGCTCACGATAGGCGGAGCTGGAAATACAACGATCAGCACTGCTGCGATTGCTACAGTTGCCGGTGCAGTTACCAAGGATGGCGGCGGCACTCTTCTTTTTAACTTTGCCAACTCTTATACTGGTTTGACGACGATTAGCGCAGGAACTTTACAATACGGACTAACTGGTGCGATATCTACCGGAGCAGTTATTGTTGCTGATGGTGCGACGTATAATCTAAACAGCTACTCTGATGCAATCGGAGCATTGACGATATATAGCGGAGCGACAGGTGGAACCGTAACGACAGGTGCAGGCACACTTACATTGGGAGGCAATGTAAGCTCTACCGGAGGTGCTGCCAATGCATCCATAAGCGGTAACCTTGCACTTGGGGGAAACAGGAGTTTTACAATAACCAATGTTGCTGACGGATTAACCGTATCTGCTGTTATAAGCGGAGGGTTTCGTCTTACTAAGGCGGGGAACGGAAAGTTAACGCTTTCGGGAGCAAATATACATTCTGGGGGTACTACGTTAAGTGCCGGGACTCTGAATATCAATAATGCCGGTTCCGGAGGCACAAGTTCCGCAATCGGGACAGGAACATTTACAATTAGCGGAGGTACTATTGACAACACGAGTGGAGGCGATATTACTTTAAGCACTAACAATGCAATCACCAATACTGCTGATTTTTCATATGGTGGAACAAATAATTTAAATCTGGGAACAGGGGCTGCTACACTAGGTATTGGTTCAGGAGCAACCCGTATAATTACCCTTAACGGAACAAACAGTACATTGACCCTGGGTGGTGCAGTAAGAGGGCAGACTAACATTGCCGGAAACGGTACATTGACTGTTAATGGCTCAGGGAATACTCTTGTTTTAGGTTCATTAGTTACGAATACAAATACTTCTGCCCGAACATTCACAATCAATGGCAGCGGCAATACAACAATTAATGGCTCTGTTTCCGGTGGCGCTACTGCTGAAGTGCTCGTATACTCAGGTAGTGGAGCTCTGACCTTGAAGGGAGCGAGCACATATAGCGGGGGTACGACTCTGAGTTCCGGGACACTTAATATCAACAACGCCGGTTCCGGAGGTACAAGTTCAGCAATTGGGACGGGTACCTTGTCTATTAGCGGAGGAACAATTGACAACACCAGCGGTGGCTCCATCATATTAAGCACGAATAACGCAGTTACCAACACTGGTGATTTTATTTTTGGCGGTACCAAAGACCTCAGTCTTGGAACCGGTTCTGCCACACTTGGCATTACCTCCGGTGGAACCCGTACAATTACCCTTAACGGAACAAACAGTACATTGACTTTGGGTGGTGCAGTAAGAGGGCAGACTAATATTACCGGAAACGGTACATTGACTGTTAATGGCTCAGGGAATACTCTTGTTTTAGGATCATTAGTAACGAATACAAATACTACTGCCCGAACATTCACAATCAACGGAAGCGGCAACGCAACAATTAATGGCACTGTTTCCGGTGGTGCTACTGCTGAAGTACTCGTATATTCAGGTAGTGGAGCTCTGACCTTGAAGGGAGCGAGCACATATAGCGGGGGTACGACTTTGAGTTCCGGGACACTTAATATCAACAACGCTGGTTCCGGAGGTACAAGTTCAGCAATTGGGACTGGTACTTTCACTATCAGCGGAGGCACAATTGATAATACAAGTGGAGGTTCAGTAACTTTGAGTACAAACAATACACAATCCTGGAATGGTGACTTCACTTTTACGGGCACTAATTCACTGAACCTTGGCACCGGTACAGTCACAATGGGGGCCAATCGTCAGGTTACTGTCATCACAAATACACTAACCATAGGTGGCGCCATTTCAGCCGCATCATATGATTTTACAAAATCCGGAGCCGGTATATTAGCTTTGGGCAGCAATTCATTTGCTTTTACTACGCTTTGGATCACGGCAGGAAAAATGGATTTGAAATCCGTTACAGGCAATACGGCTGCTACACTCATTCTTGGTACCGATGTTGTAACTGCTGGAAAATGGGGTGGAACGGGCTGCGGTTTTAATGTAAACAGTACTTTCTTTGCCAATGGTACCGGGTATGTGACTGTTTCCACGGGGGGAACACTGGATCATTTTGATATTTCAACAATAAACTCCCCTCAAACAGCGGGCACGGCGATTACCGGCATCACAATCACAGCACAGGATGTTAACAATAATAAAATTACAAGTTATACCGGAACAGTTACATACAGTGGTACGGCAGGAATAACCGGAACATCAGGGCTATTTACATTAGGACAGTTGACAGGTGTTAGTGTAACTCCGACTGTTGCTGGTACGGGTATGACATTCATTGTTACCGGGTCTGCAAAGACCGGCATCGCGACATTCGATGTGAATCCGGGAGCTTTGGATCATTTTGCGATTTCAAACATTTCATCACCACAAACTGCAGGCACAGCAATAACGGGGATTACCCTTACGGCTCAGGATGCGAATAATAACACGCAGACGAGTTTTGTTTCGACAGTTTCATATAGTGGTACTGCGGGAATCACTGGCACGTCCTCTGCATTCACTTCAGGCGTATTGAGCGGGGTGAGCGTGATGCCGATTACTGCGGGAACGAGTATGACATTCATTGTTACAGGATCTACCAAGACCGGCACAGCGACATTCGATGTGAATCCGGGAGCAGCCGATGCCACACAATCAACTCTAACACCTACCAGTGCAAGCATCACAGCCAACGGAAGCAGCACACAGGTATTGACAGTTCAGGCAAAGGATGCTTATGGAAATAATTTAAACTCAGGTGGATCAACAGTGACTATTACAAAGCAATCGGGTACTGGCACAATAGGTTCAGTAACTGATAACAGCAATGGGACATACACCGCTATAGTAACCTCACCCACTGCCACAGGCAGCGGAGTGTTTGTAGCTACATTAAATGCAAATCCGGTGAAAAGCGGGACAGGTAGCCAGACACAGGCAATTATTACATATTTACCCGGTGCGCTGGATCATTTTGCCATTTCATCCATTTCGACGCCACAGACAGCAGGAACGGCAATCACGGGTATCACCATTACTGCACAGGATGCGAATAATAACACGCAAACGAGTTTTGTCAGCACAGTGACTTATAGTGGTACTGCTGGGATTACGGGAACTTCGGGTTCATTCATCTCCGGCCAATTGACAGGCGTGAGCGTGACGCCGATTACAGCGGGCAATGGCATGACATTTATTGTTACCGGGTCAGCAATGACCGGTACAGCGACATTCGATGTGAATCCGGGAGCGCTGGATCATTTCGCAATTTCAAACATTTCATCGCCGCAAACAGCAGGCACAGCAATTACCGGGATTACTCTTACAGCTCAGGATGCGAATAACAACACACAATCGGGTTTTACGAGTACAGTAACTTATAGCGGCACCGCAGGAATCACGGGAACTTCGGGTTCGTTCACAGCCGG
Source organism: Bacteroidales bacterium (assembly GCA_963677975.1). Lineage (GTDB taxonomy): Bacteria > Bacteroidota > Bacteroidia > Bacteroidales > UBA4417 > UBA4417. The sequence continues at coordinate 974,588 of OY782677.1, forward strand.
ACAGCTGACGGGAGTAAGCATAACGCCTGTTACTTCTGGAACGAATATGACATTCATCGTTACTGGGTCTGCAAAGACCGGCACCGCGACATTCGATGTGAATCCGGGAGCTTTGGATCATTTTGCGATTTCAAACATTTCATCACCACAAACTGCAGGCACAGCAATAACGGGGATTACAATTACAGCTCAGGATGCGAATAACAACACACAGACAAGTTTTGGCTCGACAGTTTCATATAGTGGTACTGCGGGAATCACCGGCACTTCAGGGACTTTTACATCAGGACAGTTAACGGGTGTTAGTGTTACTCCAACGGTAGCAGGAAGTAGCCTGACATTTATTGTCACTGGCGGGTCTCCAGGCAAAACCGGCACCAGTATCTTCGATGTGTTACTTCCCGGTACATGGACTGGAGCAACCAGCAATAATTGGCACACTCCTTCGAATTGGTGGTCTGGAGGAGTGCCAACATCAACAATGGATGTAAGTATTCCATCCGGCACTCCCTTTCAACCAGTAATAAGTGCAACGGCGGTTTGCAACAGCATCACAATCAATCCAGGTGCAACGCTGGCAATTTCAAGTTCTAATTCTTTGACAGTTAGCGGCAGCTGGACGAACAACGGCACTTTTACACCTAACACAAGTACAGTCACATTTAACAGTAACGTGCCAAGCACAATCAATGCGAGTACTTTCAACAATGTTATTATCAACGGCACAGGAACAAAAACCGAAACCGGCGATATAAATGTGAATGGAAACTTAACCCTGAATGCCGGTACCTTTGCTTTAAACAACAGCACTACTCAAACCAGGAATTTGACAATAGCCGGCAATTATTTACAATCCGGTGGTGTTCTTGATTTTAACCCGACAGGCTATGGGGCAATATCAACACTTACTATTGCGGGGGATTTTACAAATACGGCCGGGGCAGGTTCAATAACAACCGTTGGTGGAGGTGCAATTAATGGCCAGGTAGTATTCAACGGAAGTTCAACACAGACCATAACCTTTTCAAATCCTGCGGCATCGGAGTGGACCACATACCTCTCGAATACAGGTAGTATTGTGAAGTTCGGATCCAATATTACTTTAAAAGGAGATTACTCGGATCCCATTTATTATACTGATTTTATTGTAAACGGAACCATCGATTTCGGTACTCATGTACTGAATGATACACCATATCTTGGTAATCCCGATGCATCACATTTTACATTGAACAGTGGTGCCAGCCTTGTTACAGCAAATACCGACGGGATTTCACTTTCAGGGAGTACAGGTTCGGTGCAGTTTAACGGACCAAGAGCATACAATGGCAGCGCCAATTATACCTATAACGGAGCATCGGCGCAGGTTACGGGAAACGGGCTGACAACGGCAAACAATCTGACCAGTAACAACAGCGCAGGCCTTACTCTTTCGAATAATGTTACAGTAACAGGAACGCTGACTTTTACAAGCGGGCTTATCACCACAGGAGCGAACACTCTCATTATGGGTTCTTCGGGCAGTATTTCCGGCGCTTCTTCCTCCCGCTATATTAACGGTAAACTGGCATGGATTTATACAACTTCCGGGGGTTCAAAAACCTTCCCGATCGGGAAAGGCGGAAATTACCGGTCTTTGACATTGAATTACACTACTGGTCCCGACAATCAAAGCACGGTAACAGCAGAGCAGTTCGAAAGTACGTTGCCCGGAACCCTGCCCTCGTATACAACTCTTTTCGGCGACCGTTACTGGAGCATTTCCCAGGCCGGGGCCACCACCTATGCTTTCACACTTACCCTCGATGGCACCGGATTTTCGCCTGTTCACGCGCTAGATGCAGTGATGCTCAAAGGCGACGGCATAGGTGCTTACTCAACAAATGCAGTCACATTTTCTTCACCCAATTATACCAATACAACCGCCTTTACCGGTTTTGGCTATTTTGGTCTTGCTGAATCGGGAAAAATCTGGACCGGTGCAAGCAGTACCAACTGGTTTACATCCGGCAACTGGTCAAGCAATGTTGTGCCTGATGGCTCAGGTTCCATCATTATCCCTTCCTCGTTGAGCACATACCCACAGATCAGCGGAACCAGCCCTGCTAACGATGTAAGTATTTTAAGCGGAGGGTCTCTGTCAATCCAGACCGGGGCAAACCTTACACTCCAGGCAGGACCCGTGTTCACCCTGGTATCCGGCTCCACGGTTACTACTTCAGGCACCGGGATGATTATTATTGAGACGGGTTCAAAATACCTGAATTATAGCAGCAATACCCCGACATTACAGGTAAAAAATCTGCTGGCAAACACCAGCAAGGGATGGCGTATGGTAGCTGCCCCGGTAACAACCACCTATTCTGATATGTTTAAATCACCGCTTGTAACCCAGGGTTTTACAGGCTCCTCATTCCCAACCTTGCAGCCCAACGTGCTCACATGGGATGAAACCGATGGCGGCACCACGCTGCAGGCATGGCGGCAACCCACCAACCTTTCAAATGCGATCAGCAGCGGACGGGGACATTTCTTTTATATTTTCAACGGGGCAGGCCGCCTGAATCTGGATGGTACCCCATCCGGATCCAATTATACCGACGACTTAAGCACGAGTATTATTCTGTCGGCCACCGGAAGTGATAATTCTATGGTCAGCGGTAGCTATAACTATACGCTAACCCGCACGCCGCGCACGGTAAAACCAACTCCGACCAGCACAACCGACTCAACAGCATATGCATCCAACACAGGGTGGAACCTTGTCGGCAACCCGACAGCAAGCACGCTCAACTGGGATGCTTCCGGCGCCTGGACCAAAACCAACACTGACAACACCATATACATATGGGATCCCACAGCCAACAGTGGCTCGGGAAATTATCTCACATGGAACGGGACCACCGGCACACTGGGTAATGGCCGCATTTCTCCCTTCCAGGCATTCTGGGTAAGAGCAAATGCAGCATCGCCGGCCCTGAGTTTTACTAATAATGCTAAAACCGCTACCGCAGGCACATTCTATAAAAATGATCAGGCAAACGAGGTTGTAACAGTGCCGATCACATTGAATTTCGATGGAATGACCAGCACCTCCTTTATTAGCCTCGGTGATAACGGGGCAATAGGCGAAGATCCACGGGATGCCTACCGGCTGGAACCCATGAGCAAAACCTGGCTTGCATTGTATATGAACAGCTCGCCGTCGGACAATATGCCGCTGGTTATCAATAACCTGCCCATAGATGTGAAAGAAGAAATGAGCATTCCGCTTTACGTTGATGCAATGGAGAACAGCAATAAGGCAGGCGGCAGCTATACCTTGAGATGGGAAATTCCCGATAACTGGCCAGTCAGGCTTTCGATCACCCTGATGGATCACAACCAGAAAAAGGCAATTTCGATGCTTGACACCAGGGAATTTACTTTCACCAGGAGTGCTGCAAAAAGCTCGATGGCAGCGGCTGTAAATCCTTTGGATGTACCAGGCAATCTTGTTTTGCCAACCGGACAGAACACCGGTTTTAAAAGCCACGAAGACCAGCCTTTTACCATTGTAATAGGATTAATTACTAACATAAACGATCCGGGCTATGTGGATAATAAGCCCATGCTATTGCCCCTGGCACCGAACCCGTTCAGTGATCGCACATTGCTGTCGTTCCGCCTGCCTGAAGCGGCTCCGGTGCGTATCGAAGTTTATAATATGATGGGTCAACTGGTTGATGTACCTGTTTCGGGCGAATACAGCGCCGGGCTTACCCAGATAGACTGGTACCCGAAGTTCAGTGCAACGGGAACCTACCAGGTTCGCATGACCAGCAGAAATACAGTGCAAACGATTAAATGCATTAAAATCAGGTAGATAATACTAAATAAAAGCAAAGAATACGGAACCAGCATGATAAAACAAAGTATATATACCCTATTGATAATGCTACTGGCAAGCATAGCAGTAAAAGCACAGGTTCCGTTAGTTGAGAACGTTTCAATCAGTGTGTCTGCCAGGGTTGTAAGTGAATCACCAGTTGAACTCACAACGCTAAGCAATATGATAGTTGTTGGAGGGAATAACGGGGGGGAAGAAATTTATATCTCACCTATATCAAGTGCCAATGCGGGATTGATGCAGGTAAAGGGGACACCAGGCTCCCAGGCCCGGATAACCTATATCATGTCGGAAGTTCTCAGTGAAGCCAGCGGGCAAGGAAGCATTAATATTAAATATGAAATGAGCGGCAACCCCGAACGGGTTCAGTCATCTTCGAAGCTGATAGATACAGGTGAAACCATCCTGAATTTTGGAGCCGACGGGCTTTATTTTCTCTGGGTGGGTGGTCATATAGACTTAAGCAATACAACGGGCGGGAAATTTGTCGGGCAGTTTACCCTTGAAATTGATTATATCTGATGCACAGGCGGACAACATATCAATTTATCGTTTTGCTGATGGCATTCTGGCTGTCGGACATCCCGGTATTTGGACAGCGCATTACCTTTGGCACCTGGGCCGGGAGTAATATCACGATACAGGCGGTAACGGTTGCCACCCTTGATTTTGGCAATATTGTGAAAGGTGTTCCGATAGCAAAATCAATTGATATTACCGGTGCAACTGCCTTTGGAATAACCGCTCCCGAAGGGTTCGATCTAACGGTTACGATTGATTCCCCCACTGTTCTGGATGGACCCGAGGGCAAAACCATCCCATTCAGCCTCAGGTTTGCCTATTCGAACCAGGGTTTAATTGAATCGGCCGCAAGAACAAGTGCAACGGAAGTACCTACAGGCTTCAATTCGGTAAGTTTCCCGGTAAAGCGCAATGCAATGGGGCTTCCTGCACCGCCACCCGATCCCCTTGATGCAGCCAATGCTACCCGGATAAAAGCCACAGCCTACCTGTATTTTTATGGATCGGCGGGACCGGCAGCCGGTGATGCCACAGCAGGACCCTATACCGGGACGGTGACGATTAATGCGGAATACACGGGGAATTAGGTGGGAATAGTTAATGGGAAATAGTTAATAGAAAACAGGATTAGAAAAAGTAAAAGGGAAATAGTTTGCAGGAGAAGTAATTATACTGGAAAATAAAGAAAACGGGAATTAAAACTGAAATGTTGAACTACAGGTTGACCATATTGCTGATAATATTACTGAGCGGACTGCAAAGTGTCCATGCCCAGTTTATTGATATAGTGGTTGACCTGCCGGGGTCCGGAAGCAAAGTGTTGTCAATGGATAGAGACACAAGAAAAGGAATAGCCGACAGTACCAATGAGTTGCAATGGTTGCAGGTGAGCGTATCCGAAAATATTTTACTGTCAGTTGAGATAAGCTACCTTATGCAGTTATCCGCCGAAAGAAGTATACCAGCCCGATACCTTAACATAGGCACCTATGATATTGCTTTTGCTTTACCCTTTAGCGGAAATCGTGCTGAGTTTGCAACAAACAACTGCGGCAGGCTTATACGACTGATGAAAGGCCCGCCCAAAACCCTTACCGCCTGGATTGGTGTGCCACCCAGCCAAACCAGCGAACTAGTCATCGAATATAATTAACAACGAAGAAAAACAACTACAAATTAACATTAAGACCGATGAAAACAATCAAAAACAAAGATCCTGTCTTTTCGCAAGGCCCCTAAGGATGAAAAATCCGTTGCCAGGCATAGGATATATTTCCTTTCCAGGCACTCTTAAATAAAAATAATCACAAATAAATTTTTTTTAACTTAATTTACCTTTAAATTTACAACCATGAAAAACTCAGTAAAACTTTTCTTCGCGACCCTCGTTTTGGTTGCTATCAGTGCAAGCTCGTATGCACAATCAAATGCAAATGCTAATGTGGCAGCCAGTGCAACAGTGCTAACAGCTCTAACAATTACGAATAACCACGCTGTTGCATTTGGCAATGTATCGGCAACCACACCCGGTGTTGTATTCCTGGATCCCCAGGGAACAGCCAATGCTTATGTTGGAACTACCGCAGCTATTGGGAAATTTACAATTGCCGGCGCTAATAGCCAGAGTGTTAAGCTAACATGGCCAGAATACATTACTTTACAAAACGGTACGCCTACTAACTTGAATTATGTACTTGCTGTAAGCGGTAAAACTACTGATGTGCAATCAACTAGTGCTGATCTGACGCTTACAAGTGGTTCAGTTGATGTTAGTACCTCTGCATCTGGAGCATATTTTTTATATGTTGGAGGCAGCTTGGGTGGAGCTACTACAGTTCCCGCAGCATTAAGCAGCCAGGAAGCAGGAACCTACACAGGTACAGCTAATTTCACTGTTGTATACAATTAGTTCTTCTAAAAGAGCAGGGCCGTTTTGCCCTGCTCTTTCATTTCACTACCCACTGCCCTCATTTCTCTGCCTTCTGCCCTCATTTCACTTCCTTATTTTTTAACAATCTTTGGTTTCCATCGCCCAATCTTTGTGTTTTTTATGTACACTTTATGCCTTAAGTGGTATAACAGGAGCTCAAATACATACAAAATTTCAGCATGGATTTCCCTCTGGCAATTTTTAAATTATGTTCATATTTGCAATTCTTAACATTCAAATGCCGAACCGGGGCTGATAAACCGGTTTTTACTTTATCTTTGCTATCGAAAAATTTTATTCAATGAAACGGAAACTGTTTTTACTTATCACTCTTTTGGCGTTGACTGCTGCTTCTTATGCGCAGAAACCATCAGCCGAATCAATCCGCAAGCGTATGAGCCTTGGTTTCGGAGTTTTCAACGATTTCTGGATGAAAGTTCCCGATTCGATTAACCCCAGGGCCATAAACCAGGGAGTTGATGTATTTATTCATTATACATTCCCGATGGATAAAAAAGGACACCTTTCGTTTTTTATCGGCGGAGGTATTGGCGCACACAATTTTTACAACCAGGCTTTATTGGGTGTTGGGAAATACAATGCCTATGGTGTGCCCCTGATCGATGATGCAAAAATGCAGAATGTATCCTATTTTTATAATGCCCCGAATAAAATTAATGGTACTGTAATCGACGTTAAAAAGAGTAAACTGTCAATCACATATGTTGATGTTCCTTTTGGATTCCAGTATAAAGCAAGCAATAAGGTACATGGAACATTAGGTTTTAAAGTTGGCTGGAGCCTGAATGCCCATACCAAGTATAAAGGAACCGATCTTGAAGGCAGTGGTCTGTCGGTGGTTGAGAAATCGCTAAAACTTAGCAATGTTGATAATTTTCACTACGGCCCTTACGCTGTAATAGGATATAAATGGTTCGGTGCTTCGGTATTTTACCAGCTTTCTTCCGTTTTCGAGAAAGATCTTGGTCCCCAGATTTTCCCGGTTTCAGTCGGCGTAGTATTCCAGCCCTTCTGATTATCCGAATAGCGAAACCAAAAGAATTACTATAACACCTGCCGCATAACCCGCATAAACCCGGGCTTGTTGGTGGGTGTTCTGTTTTAACCCGACAAATCCTACAATTCCGGAAATCAGTAAACTGGCTATTATCATACCCAGAAGCGGAATCCCTATCCGGATCGAAACAATAATAAGTATAGCCGACAGAGCGCTCCATCCCAGGGTATGCATGCTCATCCGGTAAACAAGATTGATAAGCAGCCCCGACAGCAGGGCAAAAGTGGCCGAGTAGAGGACGTATAGGAAAAGAGGCGGAATATTGTTCGACTTGATGGAAAACAGCAAAGCCATGTAGGAAGCACTTGATAAAAGCAATGGAATTATGCGTTCGTTACGCTCTTTCATAGCAAGCGATTCAATTACCCTGAACTTCAGTAATATGAATACACTTGTTGCCGGTATAACAAATGTAAAACCACATACTACCGATATAAACCAGAGCTTGAGTTCAACCGGAAGTACAATGCTATATAGTCCCGGCCTGAGCATCAGTGCCGAAGTAATATAGGTCGGTATCAGGAAAGGGTGAAAAAGTGAGGAAAGGAATTGAGTGATTTTTGAATTTGCGGGAGGAATTGCACCTGATAAGGGAGTATCGGAAAGTTCATTCTCGTCGGATAATGTCATATTCTTCATGTTTTATGTATAATTCGTTCTTTTCGTGAAATAGCTGATGCTGAAGTTTCACAAAAGAGCCTCAAAGATTCACAAAGGTTCTAAATTTCCTTACGCAGGCGGGCAACAGGAATGTTGAGCATTTCGCGGTACTTGGCTACTGTGCGTCTGGCTATTGGGTACCCTTTCTGTTTGAGTATTTCTGTAAGTTCCTGGTCGGTTACCGGTTTATTTTTATCCTCTGCAGCAACACAGTCGGAAAGGATTTTTTTTATTTCACGGGTCGAAATTTCTTCACCCTGGTCATTCTGAATGGATTCGGAAAAGAAACTTTTGAGAAGGAAAGTCCCGAAAGGTGTTTGAACATATTTGCTGTTGGCTACACGCGAAATTGTTGAAATGTCGAGGTTAACCTTTTCGGCAATATCTTTCAGGATCATTGGCCGGAGTAAGGTTTCATCGCCTTCGAGGAAATAATTCTTCTGGTAATCCATAATCGCTTTCATAGTGAGATAAAGCGTGTCCTGGCGTTGCCTGATTGCTTCTATAAACCAACGGGCTGAATCAATCTTTTGTTTTATAAAAATAACAGCATCGCGCTGTGCATCGTTTTTTTCTTTCCTGTTCTTGTTTTCGCCATAGGTTTCCAGCATCTCGGTATAAGTGCGACTCAACCGCAATTCGGGCATGTTTCGTTGGTTCAGGGTAAGTTCAAGAATGCCGTCCTTGTTATCGATAATAAAATCAGGAATAATAAACTGGTTTCCTGCAGTAGAAGCACTGTAAGCACTTCCTGGCTTCGGATTCAGTTTCAGTATTTCGTTAATGGCATCCCTTAGTTCTTCTTCTTCCGAATGCGTCCTTTTCAGGATTTTATCATAATGCTTTTTTGTAAAGTCTTCGAAACAACGATCGAGAATATCAATGGCCAGCCTCACTGAAGGGCTTGGGTCGAACCGTTTCATTTGCAGGATTAAACACTCCTGCAGGGTTCGGGCTGCAACCCCTGCGGGCTCAAAGTTCTGCACAACTTTCAGCATCTGCTCTATTTCTTCGAGGTTGGTAATAATACCCTGGGTAAATGCAAGGTCATCCACCATTGCACTAAGGTCGCGCTGAAGGTATCCTGATTCGTCGAGATTGCCGATTATGGTTGCCCCGATGGTGAGCTTAATCTGTGGTAAATCCTGTAGTTCGAGCTGCAGCATAAGCGATTCGTGAAACCCGGCATCAGCAGTCATCGGCGTTTCTTTATGTTCATCGCTGGCGGAAGTGTTACCGGCGTTCAGCCGGTACGAGGGGGCATCATCGTCGTTCAGATAATCGTTGATGTCGATGTCATTCTGCAGGTCGTCGGTGGTTTCTTTTTCAGTATCCTCGTAATCGTCCTGATCTTTATCCTTTTCTTCCTCATAATCTTCCTCAAGTTCCAGCACCGGGTTTTCTTCAATTTCCTGTTTAATACGCTGCTCCAGCGCCATCGACGGAATCTGCAAAAGCTTCATAAGCAGGATCTGCTGAGGCGAAAGCTTTTGAAGTAATTTTTGCTGAAGGCGTTGATTTAGCATATTGAGCGAAGTTCAGGTTGAATGCGTCATTTCAAAGATAGAACATATTTTGACTTTGTTTGTTTTTGTCAAAATAACTATCGGGCAGTTTTTAGAAATCAGCAGTCATTGGTGTGCGTGGGAATGGGATCACATCGCGTATATTGGCCATACCCGTTACGAAAAGCATCAGTCTTTCGAATCCCAGCCCGAATCCGGCATGAGGCGCAGTTCCAAACTTCCGGGTTTCGAGGTACCACCACATATCCTTTTCGGGAATATGTAACTCATGAATGCGTTCCATAAGTTTTTCGTAGTTTTCCTCGCGTTGCGAACCTCCGATAATTTCACCTATGCGCGGGAACAGAACATCCATAGCACGCACAGTGGTTCCGTCTTCGTTTTGTTTCATATAAAATGCCTTAATCTCTTTCGGATAATCAGTGAGGATTACAGGCTTTTTAAAAACCTGTTCAACCAGGTAGCGTTCGTGTTCCGATTGCAGGTCGACACCCCATTTTACAGGGAACTCAAATTTCTGCCCCGAAGCCATCAGTATATCAATAGCACGGGTATAAGTTAAACGTTCAAAATCATTGTTTGTAACGAAGCTAAGCCTTTCGAGCAATTCGTTATCGTACATTTTTTGCAGGAATTCAAGATCGTCGTAACAATTTGCGAGGGCATAGCGGATAAGGTACTTGAGGAAATCTTCCGCAAGGTCCATATTGTCGACTATATCGTAAAATGCCATTTCGGGTTCAATCATCCAGAATTCGGCAAGGTGGCGCGGTGTATTGCTGTTCTCAGCCCTGAAAGTAGGTCCGAATGTATAAATTTCGGAGAGTGCAAGTGCTGCAAGTTCACCATTCAACTGGCCCGAAACGGTAAGGTTGGTGCTTTTCCCGAAAAAGTCCTGTGCATAATCAATGTCGCCTGTCACGGTTTTGGGCAGATTATTCATGTCCAGGGTAGTAACGCGGAACATGGCGCCGGCACCTTCAGCATCGGAACCTGTAATAATCGGGGTATGTATGTAATAAAATCCTTTATCGTTAAAATACTTGTGGATGGCGTAAGCCATATTATGCCTGATACGCAACACAGCTCCAAATGTATTGGTACGTGGACGGAGGTGGGCTATTTCGCGCAGGAATTCAAGGGTGTGGCCTTTCTTCTGCAGGGGATAAACTTCCGGATCGGCGCTTCCGTAAACTTCGATATGAATGGCATGTATTTCGACAGACTGACCTGCACCGGGCGATTCAACCAGGGTGCCGGTAACCGATAGACAGGCTCCTGTATTGACCTGTTTCAGCAGTTCTTCATCGAAATTTGCCAGATCGACCACCACCTGTATGCTGTGTATAGTTGAACCGTCGTTTAATGCAATAAATGCAACATTTTTATTTCCACGTTTGGTACGTACCCATCCTTTAATGGTAACACTGTTTCCGATTCCTGATTTTTCAGGTGTTTTAAGCAGGTCAATGATTTTAACCCTTTTGGTTTCCGACATAAATATTTTGTAATTAGGTATTTACAACTAGGTTCTAAAGCTAAAGCGCAAAGATAAGGAAATATTAGTGATACAACCTGCGTTATTGGCGTCAGAGAAATAGTTCGGTAAGCCGGACAAAGTTTTATGCTACATATTTTCAACAGGTTTTGTGTACTTTTACCTGTTCAAAACTATGGAAAAACATTTTGATATAATTCCGTTAAACGAATGGCTGCCAACCGGTAATTTCCCTTTGGTAATTAGTGGCCCATGTAGTGCCGAAAGCCGCGAACAAGTGCTTTCCACAGCTGTGCAACTTGCCGGAAATCCCCGGGTAAAAGTATTCAGGGCCGGGCTCTGGAAACCCCGAACCAGGCCATCCTCGTTCGAAGGTGTCGGCACCGCAGGGTTGGAGTGGCTTACCGAAGTAAAACAACAAACAGGGCTGCTTACAACAGTGGAGGTGGCACGCCCCGAGCATATTGAAGCATGCCTGAAACATAATGTTGATATTCTCTGGCTTGGCGCCCGAACAGTGGTAAACCCTTTTTCGGTTCAGGAATTAGCTGATGTTCTGAAAGGGGTTGATATTCCTGTGATGGTGAAAAACCCGCTTAATCCGGATATTTCGCTGTGGATAGGTGCACTCGAAAGGCTCAATAAGGCTGGAATTCGTAAACTTGCTGCTATTCACCGTGGTTTTTATTACTATCACCATGCTTTGTACCGTAACCAGCCCATGTGGGAGATACCTATCGAGTTGCAGCGCAGGATCCCGGGATTGCCGGTTATCTGCGACCCCAGCCACATATGCGGGCGTCGCGATATTCTTCACCAGGTAAGCCAGAAAGCACTAGATCTTGAAATGGCTGGACTGATGATCGAGTCGCATGTTGATCCCGATCATGCTTTAACGGATGCTAATCAGCAGATTACACCGGATGAACTGAATACGCTGCTTAATTCGATTGTTGTAAGGCAAAGCAGGGGAAATCCCGAATTCGAAACGGGGCTCGAAATGCTACGGCGCGAAATTGATAAGATGGATGCCGAATTGCTTGATATTTTGAGTAAAAGGATGAAAATCGTTGAAGAAATAGGGCAGTACAAAAAAGATAACAATATTACAATTCTCCAGATAAACCGCTGGAACGAAATTATTTCCGATCGCCTCAACCTGGGTTCACGAATTGGTCTCAGCCGCGAATTTCTTTTGCAGTTTTTACAGCTTATTCATGAAGAATCCATTATCCGGCAGGAAAATATTATGGGATTGAAAGAAGAGGGAGAGAAGGTATAATTTCAGCAAAGAGCATTTAATACTTTAAATGCCCTGATTTACCTGTTTACTCAACATTATCCTTTATCAAAAAACCTTTTCGAAATTACATCCACTTCTTTGTTTTGAAAAAGAAGATGAAACCTCCCGAAATAGCCAACATCATTATCATTAGCGCAAGAAATGTATGTTCGTGGTTCATAAAGGGCAGTTTTACATTCATCCCGTAAAGGCTCGCTATAAAAGTGAGCGGAAGCAGTATTGACGAAATCAATGTAAGCGCTTTCATGATTTCATTGCTGCGGTTGGTCTGCATGGAGTCGAAGGTTTTTGAGAGGCCTTCTATGAGTTCTTCATAATCCTCGATCATATCCCACATTTTCTGGTAATAGTCGAGGATATTTCCCCAGTATTCTTCCATGTTTTCGGCGTAACCTTCAATCTGGCCGGATTCGAATTTCTGGAACAACCGGAGCTGGGGTTTAAATATGGTGTTGAGCAGTATCATGTTCCGTCTTGTAAGGGAAATACGCTCGATGGTTTTTTCAGCTTTCTTGGCAAACAGTTCGTGGTTGATCAGCTCAAGCTCGATACCCAGTTTGCTGATAAGCGAGAGGGTTTCCTGCATGAGTTTTTCGAGCACTTTATAAAGAAGTGCATCAGAGGTTCCGGCCTGGAGGATTTCGTAGGGATCGTTCATTTCCTTGGCACTGTTGAACAGGCTGCTTACAACCCAATGGGGTTTCCCGATGGTGATAATGTACCCTTCGCCCCAGAAAATCTTCACTTCCTTGGTTTTCAGGAAACGGTTCCAACGGTCGTAATGCGGAAAATGCAGGATAAGGAAATAGTAATCATCGTAAACGTCGATCTTAGGTCGTTGATTCACACTCCGGCAGTCTTCAATATCGAGTGGGTGGAAGTGAAAGTTGTCTTTCAGGAATCCGAGATCATCGTCAGATGGATCTTCAATATAATGCCACTTTATGGTGCCGATTTTAATAGTCTGAATCATAGGTTGCCCTTATTTATGATCGTAAATACTGATGAATTTTACATTCCTGTTTGTTTTTTGAATGAGAAGCAAATGTAATTAATTATTCTGAACGGGTATGCTTTTTAAAGCAGCTTCTTTCTAAAAAATGCATAATAAAAACCCTCTCCGGTCTTTAACAGAAGAGGGTTTTGACGTAAACGGTTTTAATTTATGAACCGATCATTTTAGTAGGGTCGACCCATTCGCTGAACTGTTCGTCAGTCACCAGCCCCAGCGCCATGGCTGCTTCTCGCAGGGTTGTGCCTTCGTGATGTGCCTTTTTTGCGATTTTCGCTGCATTTTCGTACCCGATGTGTGTGTTAAGCGCGGTAACCAGCATCAGCGAATTTTCAAGGTGCTTTGCTATATTGACTTCGATAGCTTCGATACCGACAGCGCAATGGTCGTTGAATGATACACAGGCATCGCCGATCAAACGGGCAGCCATCAGGAAATTATAAATCATAACCGGCTTGAAAACATTCAGCTGGAAATGTCCGTGGGTATTGGCTATTGTAATAGCAGCATCGCATCCAATCACCTGTGCGCATACCATCGATAGGGATTCGTTTTGCGTGGGATTTACCTTGCCTGGCATAATGCTGGAACCGGGTTCGTTTTCAGGCAGGTGCAATTCGCCGAGTCCGCAACGCGGACCTGAAGCCAGCATGCGGATGTTATTGGCAATATGCATAAGGCTTGTAGCAAGTACTTTTAATGCACCCGACGATTCTACAATAGCATCGTGAGCCGAAAGGGATTCGAATTTGTTTTCAGCAGTTACAAAAGGATAGCCTGATAATTCGGCAATCTTACCTGCAACTTTAACGGCATAGCCTTTAGGTGCATTGATGCCGGTTCCAACAGCCGTTCCGCCAAGTGCAAGTTCCGACAGGTGTGGAAGTGTATTTTTTACTGCCCGTATTCCATGGTCGAGTTGCGAAACATAGCCTGAAAACTCCTGTCCCAGCCTTAAAGGTGTAGCGTCCATCAAGTGGGTGCGCCCGATTTTAATAAGGTTGTTGAATTCTTTGGCTTTTTTATCGAGTGTGTTACGAAGCAGCTCGACACCAGGTATTGTGGTTTCAATCACCATTTTATAGGCGGCAATACTCATGGCCGTCGGGAATGTATCGTTGCTGCTCTGCGATTTGTTTACATCGTCATTGGGATGCAACGGGCTTTTTCCTTCGCCCAGCACGCCGCCGGTCATAACATGAGCCCGGTTGCTTACAACTTCGTTTACATTCATGTTACTCTGCGTTCCTGATCCTGTTTGCCAGATTACCAATGGAAACTGGTCGTTGAGTTTTCCTTCATAAATCTCGTCACAGACCTGGCAGATCAGTTGGCATTTATCATCAGGCAGCACTCCAAGTTCATTGTTGGTAATGGCAGCCGCTTTTTTCAGGATGGCAAATGCTTTGATGATTTCATTTGGCATTGAACCTTCGGACCCGACTTTAAAATTGCCCCGCGAACGTTCGGTTTGTGCGCCCCATAGTTTGTCGGCAGGAACCTCAACCGGTCCCATTGTGTCTTTTTCGATGCGGTATTTCATTGTTAGAGGTATTTGAGAGGATTATGATATTTGGTTGATTGAGATGTCATTCGATTGTAGCTGCATGAGTATTCAGAGATTCTAGAGGATAATGTGTTGTCATATAATAGTCATACAATAGTCATATAATGAATGACCATGTATGACAACAAACCAGTCTACAGCAACCTGTCAATCTCCTCCACCGGTTGCCCCAGCACAGCTTTATGATCCCGGACAACAAGCGGTCGTTGGATCAGTTTTGGGTTTTCGAGAAGGATAGTGATCCATTCCTCATCCGTGAAGTTTTTGCCTTTCAGCTTTTCTTTGAATTCATCTTCCTGTGTGCGCACAATTTCGCCAGGCCGCATATTAAGTTTCATAAGCAGGTCCTTAAACTGCTCGCGTGTGAAGGGAGTTTTAAGGTATTCAATAACAGTGCATTCCAGGCCTCTGTCATGAAGGTATTGGAGACCTTCGCGCGATTTACGGCATTTGGGATTGTGGTAAATGGTTATCATAGGCTTTTCACTTCTGTAAGAGTTGATTGCTTATCAAAGATATGAAAACTTTCATTCCTGAAAAGCCATGTTTTAATTAGCAAATACCAGGAAAACAGTTTTGGTGTCTGCCTCTTCTGTTTTATACCTGCCGAGCAACCGCAGGGCTGCATTTTGAAGCAAAACTGTTGAATCTGTTCGTTCTTCAGTAACCGAAAACCAGTTGTCCCATATAACAAGAGAGTTGGGTTGTAAAATTTTCCGCGACTGCCAATCGGTAAAACAAAGATGTTTTGTCTGGTCGAATGGGTTGATGTTCAATGCATAGCTGAGATACGGATTTGAGTAATATAAAAATTTGCCAGGGTATTGTTTGTTGATATCACCGGCAATTGTATGCATCAGTTTCATTTCGGCTGAGCGCTGCAAATCTTTTCCCCTATTAATACTGGCCGGGTTGCTCAGGAAAGGGAAAACCAGGATATAGGTAATAACCGGGACATATATTAATGCATGCAATGGTAAACGGCTTTTGTATTTCCAGCCAATCAGGAAGTTAAACCCTATAAGCGAAATAACGCCCAGCAACGGTACCATTGCAGTAAGCACACGGCTGAGCCCCGCCGATCCGAATAAACCGAAACCCCAGCTTACAACATGAAACAGGAAATAAGCCGCGAAACTGCCGAATATCAAAACGTTTACCTCGGCCCTATAAAGGGAATTTGCCTTGATTTTTGGGATTGCTATACTCAGTAGCAGGAATACAATCCCGCAAATGCACAGCAGGAACACCGGCACCCCGAGTGTAAGCATTAATTGTTGAGGATAATGCGAAAAATTACCCTTTCCGTAGGTGCTAACAACATGATATGGCATTTCGGTGAAAATCCACAGTAAATTTTTCCCCGAAATGAAACCCGCTACCGAGTAGAAAATATGACCAGTAGCTAACAGGATGATTGCCTTATAATTCTTCTGAAGCACGAAGTATAATGTAAAAACCATGAGCAGGATCAGGCCCTCGGAACGCACAAATGGCAGGAATGATAGCAGTACGGCTGCTGAAAAGGGTCGCCGGATCAGGACGAGGTATACAGAAGCAATTAGTATAAGTCCAAAAAGGGGCTCGGTATATCCTGAGAAAAGTTTTACAAAATAGGCTGGTGCAAACATCACAAGAATAATAGCCAGCCATGGGAACTTAAGCTCAAGTTTTTTAGCAATGCAAAACGCGAACCAGGCCGAAAACAAACCGATAAGACCGTTAAAAAGTTTTATCCCTGAAAACCCGAACTGTGCAAATGGTGATGCCAGCAATGTAAAAAACGGTTTCGCCCAATGATCGAGAAAAAGCTTTGGGTCCTGAAATGCATAGCGGGCAAAGAAATAATGAACAACGCTGTCGCCGGTATCGGTTTCGAAAGGGACCAGTAACGAAAAATATAAAACCGGTAGTGCCAGGATGAACATCAGCAAAATGGCAATGCTATCAGGCGCTTTAGGTAACTTTATTTTCATTTTTAAGTATCAGTTATCGCCCTGTTTCTTAGTGCTTTTTGTGTCTGCTTTGTGCCTTTTGTGGTACCAAAGTTTCACAAAGATCCGCAAAGAAGCCACGAAAGGCACAAAAATTCACAAAGATTTTACCGTCAATCCCATTATTAAAAGAGAAGCTGGGTTCCTGTTGCTTAGGATTAATTCATTAAACATCACTCCTGCCGAATTCCATCAGGTAACTTTTTATAAAATCGTTCAGATCGCCATCCAGCACTTCAAATGCATTTGAGGTTTCGTGGCCGGTACGTATATCTTTCACCATTTTATATGGATGGAGTACATAGTTTCGGATCTGCGATCCCCACTCAATCTTTTTCTTATTCCCTTCAATTTCGGCCTGGGCTTCCTTTTTCTTTCGAAGCTCAATTTCGTATAACTGCGATTTCAGCATTTGTATAGCTTTATCGCGGTTTTGCTGCTGCGAGCGTGTTACCTGGCATTCAACCACAATTCCTGTCGGAGCATGGTAAAGCCTAACGGCTGTTTCCACTTTATTAACATTCTGTCCGCCGGGACCGCTGCTGCGGAAAGTATCCCAACTGATATCGGCTGCACTGATCTGTATATCAATATTATCATCCACAACAGGGTACACATACACTGATGCAAACGATGTATGCCTGCGGTTTGCCGAATCGAAAGGTGAAAGACGAACGAGCCGGTGAACACCATTTTCGCCTTTCAGGTATCCGAAAGCATGATCTCCTTCAATTTCGATAGAAACGGATTTTATACCTGCCACATCGCCTTCATTGAGGTCGAGTTCGCGTACTTTGTAGTTGTTTCGCTCGGCCCATCGGATGTACATGCGCATAAGCATCTGCGCCCAGTCCTGGCTTTCGGTACCGCCTGCGCCGGAATTGACCTGGAGAATAGCGCTCAGGCCATCCTCCTCATTGCTGAGCATATTTCGGAATTCAAGGTCGTCGAAGAGCTTTTCGGTTTGCTTTAAGCCTTGTTCCACCTCCAGTTCGGTGGCTTCGCCTGCCTGGGAAAACTCGTATAAAACCTGTATATCGGCCAACGATGCCTCGGCATTAGTAAAGGCATTGGTCCAGCTTTTCTTTTCCTGTATCGATTTAAGTACAATTTCAGCTTTTTTGGGGTCATCCCAAAAACCGGGAGCAAGGGTTATTTTCTCCTCTTCGGCTATGAGCTCAAGTTTGGTGTCGACGTCAAAGGAACCTCCTCAGCGCTTCGAGCCGCTTTGATAGTTCTTTAAGGGTATCAATGGTTATCATGGAATTGTTTTTGTGGTCTGTTTTTGTTGGTTTGGATCGGGATCAAAAGCCGGAAGTCCGCAGTCGGAAGCCCGAAGTTAAAATAATCGGTATCGTTTTGGCAAATTAAGTGATTTTCATTGAAAGAGTTATCAAAAATACGATTTTCCCTGGCCGGAAGTCCGAAGTCGGAAGCACGAAGTTAAAGTATTCGGTTTTATATAGGCAAAATAAGTGATTTGCTCTGAAAGAATTATCAAAAAATCCGGTTCTGGTGCGTTTTTACTGCCAAAGCTTTCTGCGGCTTTTCCCAGCCTCCATCATCTATCTTCTGACTTCTGACTTCTGTCTTCTGACTTCTGACTTCCATCCCCTTCATAATCACTAAAAATCCTTTTCGAAAAACGAAGAATCCTTCAGTACCGCCGCAATCATTCCCTGTTCGAACCCGCGCGAAGCTGCAAAAAAGGCTGCTTTCTGCCGGTTCTGGACAGTGTTGCCGCCAAGTTGCTTAAGTTTTTTCTCCAGCAGGGTTTCGAGGAACAAAGTATATTCTTCAGTACTGATCTGTGAAAGTGCCTGGTTAATGAGTACTGCAGGAATGGCTCTTGCCCTAAGGCTTGCTGCAATTTTCAGATTTCCCCATCCGTTCATCCTGAATTTACCTCCGGCATAATTGATGGCAAACCGCTTTTCGTTGAGAAAATTTTCTTCTGTCAGTTTGGCGATAATATCGCTATAATAGCTGCTGTCGATATTCCAATACCTCAGTTTAAGCTGCAATTCGCTGATGCATCTGTCCTGTACAGCACAATAATCAGCAGCTTTCCTGTATGCCTGGCCGAAATCAAGAATGGTTCCGTTACCCTGACCTGGCATAACTTCTAGTTATAGATATCAACCACACTAATATCAAATATCAGTACGGAATTCATCGGAATACCTGTTCTCGCTACACCTCCGTACCCCATGGCTGAAGGGATAAGAAGTTTGATTTTTCCGCCAACACCAACTAACTGCAAGCCTTCCTGCCATCCTGTTATTACATTGGTTAGTGGAAAAGTTGCAGGATTTCCGGTAGTATAGGTCGACTGGTCGAAAATGCTACCATCAGCAAGATATCCCTTGTAAAAAGCTTTTACCGATGAAGCCATCGTTGGGTGTGTGGTTCCGCCCGGAGCGGTTATGATATAATAAAGTCCCGAAGAGGTTGATTGGGCAGTAAGACTATGTGCAACCAGGTAATCTTCGATTATTTTTTTATCAATTGCGCTGAAATCAGGCGTTGAGTCTTCTGTGTTACACGATACGGCAAATACAAGTAAAAGCGAAAACGCGAAAATTTTTCTGATCATGGTTTTTAATGTTTATTGTGCTGCAAAGTTACGTGTTTGAAACATACAGATTTTTATCAGGCAAATTATTCATACATTACAAGCTCCGATTTTAACAAATTTTCTAATAAAAACCGTATAGCCAAAGATAATGGTTCGGCTGCTTCTTTCTGAAAGTGAACGTAATCGGCAAATCCTGTTTTTGTCCAGCGGGGAATTTCATCTGTTTTCAGCCGGTGATTATCTTCTAATCCGTCGGTTTATCATATTGAAAAAAATAAATATTAGGTTCTCATAAACCTTATGCCATTATTCTTGTTAAGTTCAGGAGTAATTATGTGATTAACGACTCATAAATAAATATAAAGATCTAAAAACACTCTTTATGCAGGTAGAAGAAATTTCAATAGAGAATAAAGATAAAGTTAAAAACAGTGCCTGTGGTTGTGGGTCCGGCGGTTGCGGAAGCCATTCAGCGGCAGCATCAGCACCGGGAATCAACCCTGAACTTCCGGAGCGTTTCCAGCTTATACAGGAAGGAGACCGCGTGGTTGAATTTGGCTCAGGTACGGGTAGCGATAGTATTTCGGCTGCAGGTGTTGTCGGTCCGACCGGTAAGGTTATAGGAATCGACATTTCGGAGCTGAATATAAATAAAGCGCGCGAAACGGCCGACACGATGAAACTCAGCAACGTCGAATTCAGGCTTGGTAATATAGTGGCAGCCCCGGTTCCGGCCGAATATGCCAATGTGATTTATTCAACCTGCGTATTCAACCTGCAGGCGGATAAACAAAAGGTAGCCGACGAAATGTACCGCGTATGCGATCATAACGGCTACGTGTGTGTGTCGGACTTTGTGATCATTAACGATATCCCTGATGCATTGCGCCAGGAAGCATCAGCTATTGCAGGTTGTATTGCCGGTGCCGAAAAAGTGGATGTGTTTATGAGCTATTTTAAGAAAACCGGTTTCTCCAAAGGAGGTATCGTTGAAGTGAATAAGGTAAAACTTCCTGACGAACTTCTCGAAAAGTATCTTGATGCTGAAATGATACGTAATTATAACGATATCAATTCGGATGAAGGCATATTCAGTGTGGTATTGGTTGTCGAAAAACCGGAAACCTGCGATGCCGAAACATGCTGCCATAATGCGGATAAGCATAAGAACTAGGATTGCATACTAGAAAGAAACAGCCTGCCTTGTTTTGCTTACAGGGCAGGCTGAATTTTTTATACATAAGCGAAAGAAAGGAAAATTGTTTTTTGATTTTACAGATACAAGGCAAGAAGAAGTATTGACTGCGTATGCTTAATACACGGATTGTGGCATTAAAACAATAAATACCTGTAGCCAATAGATATGGCAAACGGAAAAAGATCGTTTTTGAATTCAACGTTGTGGTTGTTTTTCAGATCATCAATATATTCCTGTACTCCAGGTTCCCTGACCGGTATAAGAAGTGCAAATGACCAGTATCCGTTTCTAATATGTAACGGATGTGTGTCGAGACCAAGACCCAAAGTTGGTCCATGGAATAGTTTGTTGTATTGCTTGGCATTCTGAATTTGTATGGCTGCATTGTAGCCAAACATTCCGAGAAAAGCTAAATTCACCCTTGAAGAAGCGCCTGGTATGATCCTGATTTTTACACCAGCATTGTATCCCGTTCCTGCCAGTGCATACCCCACACCACCAAACAAACCTATATTTTCGATAGGATAGTAAAGGAGATTTACCCCAAATCCACCGTAATCCATTCCCATGCCAAGGCCTATGGTTACTTTATCAAATTCAGGCAGTGTGGGCTTTGTTTCCTGTGCCTGCAGATTCAAGAGGGTAAATTGAAGTAGCACCGCAAAGATTAAATGTAGAATTTTCATAGCTTAGGATTTATAATTAAACATGTATCGGGCTCAAAGTGATAACTTTATGTGTCAAGAATTGATATTTTCAATAAGTGGTCTAGCAACTTTTTGAATTGTCAGAAAACAAGGATTTAGAAATGCATTGCAGGTCTGTAGGTCTTATTAGCCAGAGGCACTATAAAGATACAAAAACTGTAATAAAAAAATATCCCGAAGTAATTTCTGTCTTTTTTTGACAATCAACTTCGGGATATAAATATTCAGCAGCCTTGAATAAGGTTATGCGAAACGGAAGGGATGTTATTTTCTTTCAAGCAGTTTGAAGAACTGATCGAGCTGCGGCAGAATCACAATGCGGGTCCTGCGGTTGGATGATTTTCCCTGATCTGTTCCGTTTGATGCTACCGGCAGATATTCGCTGCGGCCGGCCGCGGTCATTTTCGAAGGATCAATACCATATTGGGTCTGGAGCAGACGAACAATTGTTGTAGCTCGTTTTACGCTGAGATCCCAGTTGTCGATAAGGTCACCTTTCTTAAACGGAACATTATCGGTATGCCCTTCGATCATGAATTCGAGATCAGGCTGGTTCTTCAGAACTTTTGCTACTTTTCCAAGCACAACCTTGGCATTGTCGGTAACATCGAAACTGCCGCTCTTGAAAAGGAGTTTGTCGGAAATGTCGATGAACACAACACCCTTATCAACCTTAATATTGATATCCTGATCATTCATATTGCCAACGGCACCTTTCAGGTTCATGACCAAAGCCATGTTTAGTGAGTCTTTCTTCGCCATCGATGTTTGCAGGTTCTGAATATATGCATCTTTCATACCTAGGTTGTCCATCGATTTTTTGATGCTTTCGGCCTGTGCACTCGAAATAACTGAAAGTGCTTCCAGTTGGCTAAGTACCTGTGTATTGGTGGTTTGAAGATAATGTTGATCCTTGCTCAGATCGGCAATCTGTCGTTTCAGATCTTCAATCTGCTTCAGGTAATTGGCATTTGCTGTTTCGCACGAATTGAGGTCGCCCTGTTTTTTGCTGTATTGTTGATTCAGCGATTCGTAACTTGCTGCCTGGGCCTTGTATTTTTTCTGGCTAACACACGATGTTCCTAAAAGTGCAATTGCGAGAGCTGCAATTAAAAAAAGTTTTGTTCTCATAATTATTGATTTGCTGTTACTTAAATATTCAATTCCGGTTATTTAAAACCAGGCTGTTTGTTTTGTGAAACACAGGTATTAGACTAATTCATTTTATCAGGATTTGCCCTGCAAAATTAACAAACATTTGATAGTAATGAACGGAAATGCAGTTTAAGTATTGTTATCAAGGATTAAAATTGAAGGATTTCTCTGTGATTGATATCAGGAATATACTTATTCGTTACCAAGCAGTTGATTTACCAGTTTTGGCACACCCTTGCCTGCGGTTTCGCGTAAAATGGTCAGGTTTTTAACACCCTGAAGCATTTCAGCCAAAGGATCAACCAGGTATACCGGTGTTCCGGGTTTCACATAATAGACCAGGCCTGCAGCAGGGTAAACATTCAGAGAGGTTCCTATAACTATAAAAATATCGGCTTTTGAAGCCAGTTCAGCTGCAGGTTCAATCATTGGAACCGCTTCACCAAACCAGACGATATGCGGCCGCAATTGTGATCCTTTTTCACACAGATCTCCTTTTTTTAATTCCCAACCATCAAGGGGATAAACAAGTGAACTGTTGATTGTGCTTCTTACCTTTTTCAGCTCACCATGGAGGTGCATCACATGGGTCGATCCGGCTCGTTCATGAAGATCATCCACGTTCTGGGTAATAATCTGAACATCATACTTTTTCTCGAGTTCAACCAGTGCCAGGTGACCGGCATTGGGCTGAACTTCAGAAAGCTTTTTTCGGCGTTGGTTATAGAAATCAAGGACCAGTTGCTGGTTTCGTTGCCAGGCTTCGAAGGTGGCAACATCTTCAATCCGGTGCTGCTCCCACAATCCACCCGAATCGCGGAAAGTGCTGATACCGCTTTCGGCGCTGATTCCTGCCCCGGTAAGGACTACTATCTTTTTCATTCATTCAATTTATTAATCCAATCAAAAATCAAAAAAAAGCACCCCTCGATGTCGAAGGGTGCTATAAAGTTAACACAATAAAGTGTTTTATTCGTCAAAAATATGCATGCTATCCAGGGCATCCATTGTAGCTTTTACCGAAGCCGCTGATTCTTCGAGTGCTTTCTTTTCGTTTTTATCGAGTTTAAGCTCGATAATTTCTTCAACACCCTGAGATCCCAAACGAACCGGAACACCAAGGAATACATCCTTGAGCCCGTATTCGCCGTTCAGTTTTGTACAAACAGGGAATATACGTTTCTGGTCGTCGACTATAGCCTCAACCATTTGCGCAGCAGCAGCTCCCGGAGCATACCATGCGGAGGTGCCCATTAGGTTAACCAACTCGCCGCCGCCTTTACGCGTACGTTCAACAATTTTATCAATTTCTTCCTTGTTAAGTAATTCGGTAATAGGGATACCGCCAACGGAAGTATAACGCGGCAGTGGAACCATCGTATCACCGTGTCCTCCGAGCAACATGGAGTGTACATCTTTAGGCGAAATACTGAGGGCTTCGGCAATAAAACTGCGGTAACGGCCTGTATCCAGAATTCCGGCCATACCGAACACTTTACGTTCGTCCTTTAGTGCGGCTTTGTAAGCACAGTATGTCATTACGTCGAGAGGGTTCGAAACAATGATGATAATTGCTTCAGGCGAATACTTTATTACTTTTTCGGTAACTTCCTTAACGATAAGAGCATTGGTTTTGATTAAATCGTCGCGGCTCATACCCGGTTTACGCGGAAGACCCGAAGTGATAACCACAACACCTGAACCTTTGGTTTTCAGATAGTCGTTCGTACAACCGGATACATGGGTATTAAAGTTATTGATCGAGGAAGTCTGCCAGATATCAAGGGCTTTACCTTCGGCGGTTCCCTCTTTGATATCAACCAAAACTACTTCGCGCGCAAGGTCCTTGTGTGCAACAACATTGGCAACAGTGGCGCCTACGTTTCCGGCTCCGATAACAGTTATTTTCTTCATCTGGATAAATTATTTTTTTGTTTAACGAAAATTCAACGACAGCTAAATTAGTAAACATTTACATTATCAAATATATCCATACGAAAATATTTTAATGATTGTAGAAATTATCATTAAAGTATTTAAAAACAGGAAGATACAAATTCTTACTTTTTGTTCTCAGCCTCACATATCTGGGCATCGATCACGGCAATGGCGGTCATGTTCACAATTTCGTTCACGCTCGAACCCATTTGCAGCACATGTATTGACTTATGAAGTCCATTAAGGATCGGGCCTATAGCCTCAACACCCGACAGTTCCTGTAAAAGCTTGTACGCAATATTACCTGCAGTGAGGTAAGGGAAAATGAGGATATTTGCCGGAGTGCCAACCAGTTTGCTGAACGGGAAATGTTCCGAAAGCATTTCGTTGTTGATAGCAAAATTAGCCTGCATATCACCGTCCACGATCAGGTCAGGATGATCGCGGTGTAATATTGATACGGCTTCGCGTACCTTGAGCGGGATATTGCCTTCCACGGAACCGAAGTTTGAGTATGATAGCATGGCAATCCTGGGCTCGATATTAAATGCCCTTACTGCATGGGCCGTTTGCAGAGCTATTTCAACAAGTGTATCGGCCGATGGATTCATATTAACCGTAGTATCGGCAAAAAAGAAAGGTCCTTTCTTAGTGAGCATGATATACATGGCAGAAATAACGTTGGTGTCTTTCCGTTTTCCGATTATCCGCAATGCCGGCCGGATGGTTTCGGGATAACTGGTTGTCAGACCTGATATCATGGCATCGGCATACCCGTTTTCGACCATGCTGGGTGCAAAGTAATTGCGGTGGGTCATAAAATCGAGTGCCAGCTGTTCGTTTACGCCCCTGCGCTGCCTTTTTTTATAGTACTGGCTGGCAAACAACTGACGCATTTCGAGTTGTTCCTTTTTTGTAGGATCAATAATTTCAACACCGGGTAATTCGAGGTCGTATTCAGCAATCAAATCTTCAATAATTCGTTTTTTCCCTAAAAGTATTGGAATTGCGATTCCCTCATCAAGTACAATTTCGGCAGCTTTAAGGATCTTGTAGTTTTCGGCTTCTGCAAACACGACCCTTTTCGGATTGGCTTTTGCACGTGCTTTTATCTGTTTGATCAACGGATTGGCAAGGCCAAGCCTTTTGCTGAGTTCGGCTTCGTAAGCCGGCCAGTCGGTGATCGGTTTGCGTGCAACACCGGTTTCCATAGCTGCACGTGCAACTGCTGTCGCAACATAAAGGATTAAGCGGGGATCATTCGGTTTTGGAATGATGTATTCGTTACCGAATTTCATGTTTGTAGCATTATATGCAATATTCACTTCTTCCGGAACAGGCATCTTGGCAAGATCAGCAAGTGCATAAGCGGCAGCAAGTTTCATTTCTTCATTAATGCATTTTGCCCTAACATCGAGTGCACCACGGAATACATATGGGAATCCAAGTACGTTATTAACCTGGTTGGGGAAATCGCTGCGTCCTGTTCCCATAATAATATCCTTGCGGGCTCCGGTAGCTTCAACATACGATATTTCGGGCACCGGGTTAGCAAGAGCAAATACGATGGGGTTTGGGGCCATCTTCATGAGCCATTCACATTTCAGAGCACCGGCAACGGATAAACCCAGAAACATATCAGCACCGTCAAGTGCCTGTTCGAGGTTTTCAACATCACTATCGGTTACAAATTCGGCCTTATATTTATTCAGGTCAGTGCGCTTACGGTTCATAACACCTTTGCTGTCGAGCATAATAATATTCTCCTTGCGCGCTCCCAGCTTTACATACAGCTTCGTACACGAAATAGCAGCAGCCCCTGCACCGCTGATTACGATTTTCAGGTCCTCGATCTTTTTGCCGTTTAAAACAAGTGCATTGAGCAAACCTGCCGATGTTATAATAGCCGTACCATGCTGGTCGTCATGCATGATAGGGATATCGAGTTCAGCTTTCAGCCGTTCTTCAATTTCGAAACATTCGGGGGCTTTGATATCTTCGAGATTTATACCTCCGAAAGTGGGTGAAATGGCTTTTACAGTGGCTATTATCTTTTCTATATCTTTTTCATTTATTTCGATATCGAAAACATCAATATCAGCAAAGATTTTAAAAAGCAGTCCTTTCCCTTCCATAACAGGCTTGCCGGCTTCGGCTCCTATGTCGCCCAGCCCGAGCACTGCGGTACCGTTCGAAATTACGGCTACAAGGTTGCCTTTAGCTGTATATTTATATACGTCTTCAGGGTGAGCCTGGATTTCGAGGCATGGCTCGGCAACTCCAGGCGAATAGGCCAGCGAAAGATCGCGTTGTGTGCTATGGGGTTTGGTTGGGATTACTTCAATTTTTCCCGGGCGTCCTTCGGAATGATAGGTAAGCGCGTTTTTCTGGATGAGTGTTTTCATGTGTTTCAGCTTTAACAGTAAGTTGCCTTTATGGATATATATAACCCTTTGTTTATCAATAGAGTAAATAATTGCAATTACTACTGCAAAGTAACAAACAAAAGAGTGTTTTTCAATTCACAATTAATACAATTTCTCTGCCGGAATTCTAATTTGAAACGCATCTAAATAAGTTTGATGCTTTATTATTCTTTTAGAAATCCCTTAGCAATTGAATGATAGCCAAATACCCCGGAATCCAATCTGCCGGAGTTTTATTATTGGCCGTAAATTGCTACTTTTGCCGGCTGTTTGATGATACTTCCGGTTTCCGGTTACAACTGGATCAGCGAATTGCTTTTTGCTGAAACCGTTTCGGAACCTTTTAGCCGGATATTAGTCTGATAGTTTGTTTCAAAATTTAACTAATATTATATGTATTCGTTTATCGAAGGGAAAATAGCTGACCTCAATCCTACTAACGTTGTAATTGACTGCAACGGGATTGGGTATTCGATCAGTATTTCATTAAATACATATTCCCGCATCAACGGGAAAGAATCGTGCAGGTTACATACCCATCTAATTGTGCGTGAAGATGCGCTTACTTTATTTGGTTTTGCTGATACAAGCGAACGCCATGTATTTCAACAACTTATATCAGTTTCAGGTGTAGGGCCCAACACAGCCAGGCTTATTTTATCATCGCTTTCACCGGGTGAGGTTTCAGAAGCGATTTCAAAGGAAAATGTCAGGTTACTCCAATCGGTTAAAGGAATAGGAGGTAAATCGGCCCTGCGCATTATCATTGATTTGAAAGATAAAATTATGAAGGACCTGCCGGCAGGTGAAAATTTACTCTCCTCACACAATACAGGCAGGCAAGAAGCGTTATCTGCATTAGTTATGCTGGGGTTCAACAGGCCGGTTGCTGAAAAGGCACTTGATCAGGTGATTAAGTCGAGTACTGAAGCCCTCCCGGTTGACCAGTTAATTAAAAATGCGCTGAAAATCCTTTAGTACTAATTTTCAGGGGCATTTTGTTGTTTTTCAGGGTTTTAATAATAAGCAGGCCAATGTTTTTGGTGGCGAAATGATAAAGAATAAAAGGATTTGAAGAATTATATCAGGTACGCTTTCCGGCTTTCTTTTTTCACTTTACTTACATCCCTTGTTTGGGGAGTAAGCACATCGCGAGGTTTATCCCCCGATGAGTACGGAAAGGGTCATTTTATAACTATTCCTTCGGCCGAATCGCCTGATACTACACTCCCTTTCCCGATCCCCAAAAGTGAAAACCCATATGATGTGGTTCCTACTGGAGGCTTGTATCTTAAAGATCCTGCCAACCAGAAACAGGACCTGATCTACGACCCGGTAAACAACGAATACACTATTACCAATAAGATCGGAAACATTGATTATCAGCATCCGGCATCATTCTCGTTCGACGAATACCGTAAATGGGACACCCGCCAGGCACTCGACAGTTATTGGCGCGAACGGGCCAAGAGTTCTTCTGCGCCTACCCGTCTCGGAGTTATACCCCAGCTTCGTATAGGTGGCGAACTATTTGATCGCGTATTCGGCGGAAATACAATAGATGTAAGGCCCCAGGGAAGCGTTGAGCTGATTTTCGGCGTGGTTTCAAACCGCCGCGATGATCCGTTTATCAGCCAGAATCTTCGCCGCACAACCAATTTCGATTTCGGTATGCATATCCAGATGAGTGTGATGGCTAAAATCGGCGACAAAATCGAATTTAATACGAATTACAATACCGAGGCTACCTTCGATTTCGAAAATAAACTCAAACTAAAATATGAAGGCAAAGAAGATGAGATTATTAAAATCATCGAAGCCGGCGATATCAATTTCCCGATCAACAGCACGCTTATTACAGGAAGCCAGAGCCTCTTCGGGCTGAAAACCCAGCTCCAGTTTGGTAAGGCTACTGTAACGGGTGTTTTTTCGCAACAGCAAAGCCAGGTTCAAAATATAACCGTGCAAGGTGGTGCTCAAAAACAGGAGTTCTCTACAAGGGCTCTCGATTATGAAGAAAACAAGCACTTTTTTATAGGGCAGTATTTCCGCGGGCAATACGAAGGAGCTCTTAAAACCCTTCCGGTAATTACGTCAAATATCAACATCACCAAAATCGAAGTCTGGATTACCAATATTGGCGCTGCTGTGACCGAAAACAGAAACCTTGTCGCATTTCAGGATATTGGCGAAGCCGATCCCTTCAACAATACTATAAACACTATATCGCAGTCTCCCTATCCCGACAACAATACAAATGATCTGCTATTCCAGCTCGATACTGCCCAGGTAAGGGATATTAATGTTGCTTCAGATTACCTTAGGACGCAGAAAGGATATTTATCGGGTGTTGATTTCGAAAAAGTTGAAAGCGCTCGTAAGCTTAATGCTGCCGAATTTATGTTTAACAGCCGCCTGGGTTTCATTTCGCTTAATACATCAATAAACCCCGACCAGACACTTGCTGTTGCATACCAGTATAAAGTGATAGGCGATCCTCTCGATAAGACATACCAGGTGGGTGAGTTTTCCGACCAGGGAATCCCGACCAACAAATGTTTGATGGTAAAACTGCTGAAAAGCACTGCGGTTAACACCCATGTTCCGTTATGGAACCTGATGATGAAAAACGTTTACAACCTGAGCGCATACAACATCAACAGGGAGGATTTCCTGATGAATATTTTGTACACAGGCAACAGTAATACAGTTCCAACAGGGTTTTTCACTGAAGGCGACAATGTAAAAGGAATACCTCTTATCCGCTTATTTGGATTCGATAACCTTGATCCGCAGTATAACCCGCCTTACGATGGGATTTTCGACTTTATCGACAATGCAGCACGCGATGGAGGAACAATCCAATCGTCGAACGGAAGGCTGTTTTTCCCGGTACTGGAACCTTTTGGAAGTTTCCTGCGAAAAATTGTAAATGATAAAGGCCTGGCCGACAAGTATTGTTACGATTCACTTTATACCATGACCAAAACAGGAGCACAACAGTATCCTGACAAAAACAAGTACCTTATGGAAGGCGAATACAAATCCGAATCAGGTTCGGATATTTCGCTTAATGCAATGAATGTTCCGCAGGGTTCGGTTAAAGTTATGGCCGGCGGAGTTCAGCTAATGGAAAATACTGATTATACGGTCGATTATACGCTTGGCAGGGTAAAGATCATTAATGAAGGTATCCTCAATTCAGGAACCCCTATCAATATACAGCTCGAAAACAATTCCCTCTTCAATGTTTTCAGCCAGACCATGATGGGAGCCCATATGGATTATAAGGTAAACAAGGACCTGTTGCTTGGGGCCACCCTCCTGAACCTGTATGAAAGACCTATAACCCAGAAGACCAACTACGGCGACGAACCCATATCAAATACCATCTGGGGTGCAAGTGTCAATTACCAGAAAGAGTCGGGTTTTATCACCAAAATGGTGGACAAACTCCCGTTTTACAGTACCAAAACCCCTTCGAAACTACGTATTGATGCTGAGTTTGCCCAGTTTATTCCCGGTCATTCCAAGGCTGTTGGCAAGGCCGGAACTTCCTATATTGATGATTTCGAAGGAGCCAAGTCCACTTTGTCCCTCACCAATATTGCGTCCTGGTCTATTGCCAGTACTCCGCAGGGGCAAACCGCTTTGGGAATGTTCCCCGAAGCCTCGCTGAGTAATAACCTTGCATATGGCTATAACAGGGCTAACCTTGCCTGGTATACGATCGATCCTTCTGTTTTTTACGACAAGTCGAGTACTCATAGGCCTTCCAATATTTCGAAAGAAGAACTCTCAAGAAATTCGACCCGTGTAATATACGAGAACGAACTTTTTCCTAATAAGGAAAATCAGTATAATCAGCCATTGAACATTAACATGTTCAATGTTTCGTATTTCCCGAGCGACCGTGGCCCATACAATTATGAT
Organism: Bacteroidales bacterium; assembly: GCA_963677975.1. GTDB lineage: Bacteria > Bacteroidota > Bacteroidia > Bacteroidales > UBA4417 > UBA4417. The sequence goes on from OY782677.1 coordinate 1,005,502, forward strand.
GTGGAAGGTCGGTTCCCTATTTCGCGGGGTATAAATGCCGACGGATCACTCAAGGAACCGAATACACGCTGGGGCGGTATTATGCGCAAAATGGAAACTTCCGATTTTGAGGCTGCCAATGTAGAATACATAACATTCTGGCTGATGGATCCGTTCTCGGAATCGAAAACTCCTGTGGCTCAGACCGGTGGCGATCTCTACTTCAACCTGGGGGATGTTTCGGAAGATATACTCCGCGATGGTCGTAAAGCCTATGAGAACGGGCTTCCAACATCAGAACTGGTAGCTGATGTGGATACAACTGCATGGGGAAGGGTGCCGACAATACAGGCTCTAACCAATTCGTTCGATAGTAAAGTGGAATCGCGTCCCTACCAGGATGTTGGATATGATGGTCTGCCTACCAATGATGAAAAGACATTTTTTTATGATAAACTGCTCCAGAAAATAATCGATCGTTACGGTGCCTCATCCGGAGCATTTGTAGCCGCTGAAAATGACCCTTCGGCTGATAACTTCCACTCTTTTGTAGGTGGTGATTACGACAGCGATCCCAAATTCAGCAGCGTGGTTGCGCGTTACAGCAGGTACAACGGACCCGATGGCAACTCACCTGCCAACCTTGATAATAACTCCAATAATATAGGGCAGCGTAATCCCAATGTTGAAGATATCAACAACGACAATACACTCAGCGACCAGGAGCGGTATTTCCAGTATGTAGTTCATTTACGGCCTGAACAGATGAAGGTTGGGGAGAATTACATTACCGATATGTACGAATCGAATAACATCAAACTCGAGAACGGGAAAAGCGGTGGCGTTAAATGGTACCAGTTTAAAATACCAGTTCAGCAACCTGATAATGTGGTGGGTGGAATACAGGATTTCAAGTCGATACGGTTTATGCGTATGTTCTTTAAAGACTGGGATACTGCAGTTGTTTGCCGCTTTGCCTCGCTCGAACTCGAACGCGGCGAATGGCGCAAATATTACAACAGCTTGCTTACACCGGGCGAGTATGTCCCCGATCCGAACCAGGACGGAACAACTTTCGATATTTCGACTCTCAGCATCGAGGAAAACGGGAGCCGTATCCCGGTTCCTTATGTGGTACCTCCCGGAATTGAACGTGAAATTAATGTTGCAACCACTACTTACCAGCAGCTTAACGAACAGTCGATGGTGCTTAAAATCTGTAACCTACTCGATGGAGATGCCCGCGGTGCTTTTAAAACTACCGATTTCGACTTCAGGGACTATAAAAGGCTGAAAATGTACGTTCATGCCGAAAAGTCGATTAAAGACCAGGAAATTGAGAAGGGTGACCTGACTGTATTTGTAAGGCTTGGTTCCGATTTTACAAGTAACTTTTACGAGTACGAAATTCCGCTTTCGTTTACACAATGGTATACTTCAGCTTCCGATCCGAATGGAATATGGCCTCCTGAAAATATACTGGATATAGAACTGGCCAAACTTGTTGATGCAAAAAAGATCCGTAACGACGAATTAAACCGTCCCGGATCAAACCTCAGTATGACCACTCCTTTCAGTGTGCCGGATGGCGATAATAAAATCACTATTGTCGGGGCTCCGAGTATGAGCGATGTCAGGGCTATGATGATAGGCGTGCGTAATCCAAAACGTAACCCAAAGAAACTGGACAACGATGACGGCAAGGCGAAATGCGCCGAAGTATGGGTAAATGAATTGCGCCTTACTGACTTTAACGAAAAATCGGGTTGGGCGGCTAATGCCCGTATAGCGACCAACCTGGCTGATCTGGGTAACCTGATGGTTTCAGGAGCATACAGCACCCCGGGTTTTGGAAGTATCGAAAAGAAAGTTAATGAACGCCAGAAAGAGGCTATCTCCCAGTTCGATGTGGCAACCAACCTCGATCTTGGTAAATTCCTGCCTGAACAAAGCGGTATACGTATTCCATTCCACTACGATTACTCACAAACCATTAGCAACCCACAGTACAACCCGCTTGATCCCGATATTTTATATACGGAACAAACGAACGGGATGAACAAGCAGGAGCGTGATTCATTGAAAAATCTGACCACCGATGTTATCAAGAGGCAGAATGTTAACTTTATGAATGTGCGAAAGGACAGGGTTGGTGCCGTTACAAAACCACATTTATGGGATGTCGAAAACTTCGACATGTCGTATGCCTATTCCGAAATTAACCTGCATAACAACGATGTGGAGTCGGATCAGCAGAAAATACATCGTGGAGGACTGGGTTATAATTTCTCGATTAATCCAAAGAGCGTCAAGCCTTTCCAGAAACTGGTAAGGTCAAAATCACTTGCGCTTATCAGGGATTTTAATTTTTACTACCTGCCGAAACTGCTCTCGTTCCGCACCGATATGTACCGCGATTACCAGCGTAAGTTGCTCAGGAATAAAAGCGCTGCACAAATTATACTTGAACCCAATTATACCAAACAATGGGACTGGAACCGACTGTTCGATCTGAAATATGATTTCTCCCAGTCGTTGAAGCTCGATTACAGTGCAAACGTGAATGCCTACGTTCTAGAGCCTCCCGGAGGATACGAAAAGCAGAACAGCAATTACGAAGCATACCGCGATACGGTGTGGAATTCGATTAAAAACTTTGGCTCGATAAACCGCTTTAACCAGCTGGCAAATATCAATTACTCGGTTCCATTCAATAAAATTCCTTTCCTGAATTGGGTAACACTGAATGCCCGTTATGGTGTAAAATATCGTTGGGAAGCTTCACCACGATCGTTACAGACCAGATTTGGTAATACAATTGAAAACTCACGCGATTACCAGCTTAATGGCGGGTTACGTTTTACAACGCTTTACGACAAGGTACCTTTCCTGAAAACGGTTCGCGTGGAACTTCAGAAACAGGGTCAGCCTGAGCAGGGCAGGGGAATGGATAACGAAAATACACGCGGCAAAGGAAAAGGAAAAGGAAATGATCCGGGCCAGGACATCGCAGCCGACAAACCTGCCGATATGGTTGCCGATACCGTTGAAAAACCAAAGAAGAACTATTTTAAAATTGTAGGATACAATGTTATTGGTATCTTAATGTCGGTGAAGGATGCCAATCTTACTTATACAAAAACCAATGGTATTTTATTGCCCGGGTTTTTACCCCAGCCTGGCCCATTAGGAAACAACTGGACACTTAATGCTCCAGGCTTGCCTTTCATTTTTGGAAGCCAGAGCGATATTAAATACACTGCTGCAGCATCAGGCTGGTTAACTACCGATACCTTGCTCAATAACCCGATAATGACCCGTGCAGCCGAAAACCTCACTTTCCGCGCCACGGTTGAACCCATAAGGAACCTTAAAATTGATGTAACTGCCGACAAGATTTATTCTTCCAATTACCAGGCATATTTTAAGGCTAACAAATCCGGAACATTTGGCGCCCCTACAGCTGCGCAGGACAGGGGAAGTTTCAGTATGTCGTATATACTTTGGGGATCAGCATTTAAAAAGGATAACAGCGATGATGTCAGTCCGGTATTTGAACAGATGTTATCGTACAGGTTACCTATTGCTCAGCGCCTGGCAGCCGACAATCCGAATTACAACGGCCAGGTCGACTCAGCAGGCTACCCGAGTGGATATAGCTCAACCCAGCCACAGGTACTGATGGCTTCGTTCCTTGCCGCTTACGCGGGTAAAGATCCATCCAAGATAAAATTTAACCCTTTCCCCAAAATCCCGTATCCCAACTGGCGTATTACATACAATGCCAACCAGGGAATACCTTTCCTGCGTGAATATTTCCAGTCGTTTAATATTTCGCATGCTTACCGTTCAACCTATGCGATTGGTGGTTTCCAGACGGATATTAATTACGAGGAGGTTGATGGGTTCCCATCGGTACTCGATGATGCGAAAAACTATATTCCCGAAAAACGTATGGATGTAGTGATGGTTACCGACCAGTTCGGGCCGTTTATAGGTTTCGATGTTGCCATGAAAAACAGCATGCTTATAAGGCTCGAATACAAGAAAACACGCAACCTGGCCCTGAGTTTTGTTAACAACCAACTGACCGAAATGCGAAGTAACGAATTCGTAATTGGAACGGGTTACAGGTTTAAGAGTGTGCCGTTCAAAGTTCGTTCGCTTGCAACCGGCAAAACTGTTAAGCTAAAGAGCGACCTGAATGTGAAACTTGATTTTTCGATCCGCGATAACAAGACCATTCTCAGGCGAATTGAAGCAAACGATAACCAGATTTCGTCGGGAACCAGGCAGACCTCCATTAATGCTTCCGCCGACTATATGGTGAATCAGAAGCTTAACCTGAGGCTGTTTTTCGACCAAACCATCAGTAAGCCACACTTATCGGCCCAAATTCCAACCTCCAATACCAATGCCGGTATTTCGATCAGGTTTACACTTACTCAGTAGAAAGAGCTTCCTGTTTTTTAAGGAGACGGGCTTTATTCAGAATCATTCTAATTTCAAAATTTAGTTTTGTGGCTTGTCAACAATGTGTAATTTTGACCCCGAAATAATATCTATAAAATGAATATTCCAGGAAATCTTTTTTATACCAACGACCACGAATGGGTTAGGGTAGAAGGCAATACCGGCTGGGTTGGTGTAACCGATTTTGCACAGCACCAGTTAGGCGACATTGTGTTTGTTGATGTCGATACTGTTGGCGAAACAATTGCTGAAGGCGAAACTTTCGGTACAATAGAAGCAGTGAAAACCGTTTCAGATATGTTTATGCCGGTTGAATCCGAAGTAGTTGAATTCAACGAAGCGCTGAACGATGAACCGGAACTGATCAACAAAGATCCATACGGAGCAGGCTGGATTGTGAAAGTTGCCATAGCCGATACATCGAAAATCGCGGCTTTACTTACACCTGAGCAGTATAAGGCGCTGGTTGAAGCATAATTACGAAGCTTCTTTCTCAAAGCAGTAAGGGCAATTCCCTGTTATAGTGTAAAAACAGGCAGGTCTTGGTATTGTGCCTGATTCAGAACTTATATACAAAGCCTGTCGTTACTGACGGGCTTTTTTTATTAACAAATGCGGCATTTTATCAGGAATATATACTCACATAATTACTTATATCTTACTTTCACACAGTTACTTCGCCTGAGAGAAGAATTTGCAGTAAAACCGATATTTTTATTCTATGATCGAAAAGCTGAACAGGTTTTTTAGCATCAAGGCTAACAACACCAACATCCGCACCGAAATCCTGGCGGGTATAACAACATTTGTAGCAGCCATGTACATTATTGTTGTTAACCCGGCGATATTAAGCCAGGCTGGACTTTCGTTCAGTGCCGTGCTCACAGCTACAGTTATATTGAGTGCATTTTGTACAATCATGATGGGATTGTACGCCAACAACCCTATATTGGTTGCACCGGGCATGGGTTTGAATGCCTTTTTTACTTTCACGGTTGTACTTGGAATGAAAGTTCCGGTCGAAACGGCATTCGGTGCTGTATTCTGGGCCGGGGTATTTTTCTTTGTGCTTTCCGTTTTTAATGTACGTACCTATATTGTTAAGGTAATTCCGAAACAGATCCGTTATGCTGTATCAGGCGGGATAGGGCTTTTTATAACACTGATAGGGTTTACAAATGCAAAATTCATCGTTTCAAAAGGATCGGCTTTGCTAGGCATGGCACACCTTGATACTATTGTAGTTACTTTTTTAATGGGGCTGGTAATTACCTCCATACTGCTGGTTAAAAACATAAAAGGAGCGCTGATAATTGGTATTGTCATCACAACAGTGCTGAGTATTCCTATTGGCCGGTTCTATGGCGATGCATCGGCAATAAATTTCGGCACCTCCACCCTCGTTTCATGGAAAGGATTTTTATCGGCACCCGATTTCAGCCTTCTTGGCATGCTCGACCTGGTGGGATCACTTAAATGGTCAATATTTCCTGTAATTTTTGCTATTCTATTCACTGATATGTTCGACAGCCTTTCCACATTTGTTGGAGTGGCCGAGGCTTCAAACCTGGTTGATAGTGAAGGAGAACCCCGAAATATTAAACAATCGCTTGTAGTGGATTCAATTGCTACCGGTTTTGCCGGCTTTTTAGGGACTTCGTCAGGAACGGCCTACATTGAGTCGGCAGCAGGAGTTCAGCAGGGTGGGCGGACCGGCCTGACCGCTGTTGTAGCCGGAATGTTGTTTATACCGTTTATGTTTTTTTCACCCTTGTTGTCGGTTGTTCCGTCTATTGCAACAGCCCCCGCTCTTGTGCTTGTAGGTGTTTTTATGCTGAAGCCGGTTTTGAAAATCAACTGGGCAGAGCTCGATGATGCTATTCCGGCCTTCCTGGCGATGGTGCTTATTCCATTCACTTTCTCGATTACGCAGGGAATTGTGTGGGGGTTTCTCAGCTGGACTGTTATTAAAGTCTTCGTAGGTAAATACAGGGAAATTTCAGCTACACTCATTATTATTGATATACTTTCGATTTTACTGCTGGTGTCGGGATAAACACACTCCTGAATTATATGTGAAGGTGGTTTCATAATATGCCCTACATTTACACCCATTCCGGTGGAAAATCATCACAAATCGCTTTTTGGCAAACTGTTTCGGATATAGTTTGTTTGTATATGAAACAGTGCAGCATGAACGTTTTCAAACCGGAAGTATTCCAGGGTAACCTTAAGGATAAAAAGTATTTCGAAGGATGGTATTTTAAAAATGTTTCCCGCGACCTGGGCCATGTATATTCGTTTATCCCGGGCATTTCGCTCAATCCCGAAAACCCGCATTGTTTTATACAGGTGATAAATGGTTTAACAGGCGATACACAATATATTGAATACCCGGTTTCATCCTTTACATTCAGTAAAAAAGAATTCCTGGTCCAGGTTGGTGATTCGGTTTTTACAACCGACAGTATAGTGCTGAATATCGATTCACCGCTTATAAAAGTCAGCGGGCGCCTGGGTTATTCAGGGAGTGTTAAATATCCGACTTCGTTGTTTTCGCCTGGAATTATGGGTTGGTACTCATTTGTTCCTTATATGGAATGCAAGCATGGCGTGGTTTCCGTTTCGCACCGAATCGACGGGGCTTTAACCATTAATAATAAAACACTCGATTTTTCGGGGGGAAAAGGGTATATCGAAAAAGACTGGGGAATTTCTTTTCCTGAATCCTGGATATGGCTTCAAAGTAACAATTTTACGAATTCTGATGCCTGTATTATGATGAGTATCGCCAAGATACCCTGGCTTGGGAATTTTTTTACGGGGTTTCTGGGATTCCTTTATCATAAAGGCACTTTTTATCCGTTCAGCACCTATCATAAATCGGAAATAACCGGGCTTGGCCTGGAGAATGAACAGCTAAGCCTTAGTTTTAAAGGCAAACATAATCAACTGCGCATCACCGCAAAACTCAAACAATCAGGAATACTCCTTGCCCCAAATGCAGGTGTGATGAGCCGCAGGATAAAGGAAAGTATTGATTCAGAACTGGATGTTGAACTCCTGAACAATACCGGGACTGTAATTTATCACGACCACGCTTCCCGTGCCGGTCTTGAAGTAATTGAAGGGATTTTTGAAATTGTGAAGATTAAACCGGGAAAATAGTTTTGACTTGTTACTGGTTTCTTGTCTATAGTACCTTGTCAAACCCATCAATCGACTGTCCCCTTTTCGCCTTTTCTCCAAGTCACCCCTCACCTATTCTGAAAAAACACGATTTAAGCTATTAATTGATCAATTCGAAAAATCCTTTCTCAGAGTTGTAGCTGAATATTTCGCCGGTTTCGATAATATAATACCATCCGCTTATAGTAAGCAGGCCCTTTTCGTATTTTTCAGCAATAAACGGGTAGGTAAGCAGGTGATGGATCTGTTCCACCACATTCATTTGTTCTGTAAGCCATTCGCGCGAAGCATGGTTGCCGTCGGGCAATAATTTTAACACTTTTTCCTTCACAGGGTGAGCCAGTTCGAGCCATTTTCGGGTATGGGGCAATTTCTGAAAATATTCAGCCGGCTTATACAATGCAGCTATACCACCGCAGTTTGAATGTCCGCAAACAACAATATTCTCAACTTCCAGTGCCTGTATAGCAAATTCAATTGCCGAAATAGCTGCCAGGTACTCACCGGCATGCTTGTAAGGTGGAACAATATTAGCGACATTGCGTATAATAAAGAGTTCACCAGGCTTCGATGTTGTAATCATAGCCGGTACCAGCCGGGAATCGGAACAACCGATAAATAAGGTGTGCGGGTTTTGTTCTTTTCCCAGTTCGTTGAAAAGCTTTTCGTGTGCTTCGAAGTCATTTTGCCGGAAGGCAACAGCTCCGTCAATTAGTTTTTGCATTTGGTCAGTCCGGTAAAACAGGTTGTTAGTGAATACCTGAACTTATAACAATAAAGATAATGAAATAGTTCTTTGCATGGCTATGTTAAATTTTCGGGATGAAAATACGTAAATACGATTTTCCCTTTAGCTACTCCTGCAACTTTTTGGATATCAGCCAGGGAGGCTGCTTTTATACCTTTAACCGAACGGAATTTCTGTAATAATACCGTGGAGGTGGATTCGCCCACCCCGGCAATTTCGGTCAGCTCGGTTTTGATTGTGCCTTTTTCGCGGCGTTTGCGGTGGTGCGTAATGCCGAAACGGTGTGCTTCGTCGCGAAGTTGCTGAATTATGCGCAGCGTTTCCGACTTTTTGTCGATATAAAGAGGCAACGAATCGCCCGGGTAGTATATTTCTTCCAGTTTCTTGGCAATCCCGATTACAGCTAGTTTGCCATGTAACCCAAGTTTGTTGATGCTTTCCATAGCCGAACTCAGCTGGCCTTTACCACCGTCAACTATGATAAGCTGGGGAAGCGGCTGGTTTTCGTCAATTACCCGTTTATAGCGCCGGTAAATCACTTCTTCCATCGACGCGAAATCGTTGGGACCATCTACAGTTTTGATATTGAAATGGCGGTATTCCTTTTTATCAGGTTTGCCATTGGTAAATACTACCATAGCTGCTACAGGGTACGAACCCTGTATGTTGGAGTTATCGAAACAATCGATCCGTACCGGGTGTTCCTTCAGGCGCAGGTCGGCCATCATCTGCTCCATAATACGGGTCACGTGTCTTTCAGGATCAACGCGTTCGATCTGTTTGTGTTTTTCAATCTGGTAATATTTGGCATTCCGTTCCGATAGTTCGAGGAGTTGTTTCTTTTCGCCGCGTACTGGAACTGTATAAGTAACACCGGGAAATTCGACATCCGGTTTGAAAGGAACTATAATTTCGGGTGCATCCGATTCGAAGCGTTCGCGTAACTCGATAATGGCAAGCGAAAGCAGTTCTTCGGGCGATTCGTCCAGTTTTTTCCTGATTTCAACCGTATGCGCCTGGATAATACTACCACTTATTACTTTCATGAAATTGATATATGCAGCAACAGGCTCATCCACGTATGAGAATATATCAATATTGTGTATTGAAGGGCTTACGATCAGCGATTTGCTCTGGTAGCGGTCGAGAAGCTCAATTTTTTCTTTTACCACATGGGCTTTTTCGAACTCAAAGGCATCGGCATAATTTTTCATCATACCCACCAGGTGCTGGCGGGCACTGGAAATATTGCCCCGTAATATATTCCTGATTTCCTGCAGGGACTGACTATAATCATCTTCGGTTTGCAGTCCTTCGCAGGGGCCAAGGCAGTTGTTGATGTGGTATTCGAGACAAACCTTGTATTTCCCGGTGCGGATATTGGCTGCACTAAGGTTAAGGCTGCATGTACGTATCTGGAAAAGCTGGCGTACCAGGTCGAGCAGGGTATGCATCATGCGAACCGAAGCATAGGGTCCGTAATAATCGGAACCGTCGTTGATGCGGTGCCTGGTTGGGAAAATGCGGGGGAAGGCTTCTTTTTTGATACAGATCCACGGGTAGGTTTTATCGTCCTTCAGCATTACGTTGTAGCGCGGAAGGTATTTTTTTATCAGGTTATTTTCGAGCAGGAGCGCATCCAGTTCAGTATCGACTACAATAATCTGTATATCAGCAATTTTCTGGACAAGGATCCGGACTTTGCCTATCAGTGATTCGTCGCGGCGGAAATACGATGAAACCCGTTTTTTAAGGTTTTTTGCCTTCCCCACATATAAAATCTTCCCATCTTTATCGAAATACTGGTATACCCCGGGACTGTCGGGCAGCTCTCGGACAATGTTTTGGATATGGTCGGAGTGTATGGCCAAAGCAAGGGTTATGGGTTAGGGGTTGGTGGTTGTGGTTTAGGGGTTCAAGGTTCAATGGCGCTTCGCGCGTTCAAGGTTATATTCACCAATGGATTTTGAAGCCTTCGGCGTTTATATACTTCGCGAGTTTCAGAGGTTCAATGCTACAAAGAATACATCCAATTTTGAATTTTAAACTTTGCATTTTGAATTACTTAATTCTATTCTTGCTCCCTCATATGATTCCACCCGAGTGCTTCAATTTGTATAAGCGGTCCGTTGTTGCTGGACAGGAAAACGCCTGCATTGGGTTCGGTCATATGGCCTATGATGCTGATGCCTTCGAGGTTTTTAACTTTTTCAAAATCATTTATATTGATCGTGAACAGGAGTTCGTAATCTTCGCCGCCGTTCATGGCTGCTGTAACGGGCTGAATGTTAAATTCTTCAGCAGCGGCAACTGTCATGGCATCGAGAGGAATTTTATCCTCAAAAATGCGGCAGCCCAGCATGGAGTCTTCGCAAATATGCAGAACCTCCGAGGCCAAACCATCGGAAATATCAATCATAGAAGTGGGCTTTACACCGGCGGTTTTCAGCAGTTCCAGTATATCGGTCCTGGGTTCGGGTTTAAGTTGTCGTTCGAGAATATAATCATAGCCATGCAGATCGGGCTGCATGCCGGGATCAACTTCGAACACTCTTTTTTCGCGTTCGAGCAGCATCAAACCCATATACGCACTACCCAGATCGCCGCTAACACAAAGAAGGTCGTTCTCTTTTGCCGTTGAGCGGTATACAACATCTTCTTTTGCTGCCTCGCCGGTAACTGTAAGCGAAAGAAACAATCCGTGAACCGAAGAAGTTGTATCGCCGCCTGCAAGGTCAACATGATAGCGTTTGCATGCCAGGCGGATGCCTTCGTATATTTCGTCGAGCGCTTCGACCGGAAAGCGATTCGAAACCGAAAGACCAACGAAAAGCTGCCTCGGCTTGCCGTTCATTGCAACTATATCTGAAAAGTTTACGGCTGCACATTTATATCCAAGGTGCCGTAACGGCATATAGGCCAGGTCGAAATGAACACCTTCAACAAGTAGGTCGGTTGTAACAAGGGTAACTTTATCGCCGTAATCGATCACGGCCGCATCGTCGCCTATGCCTTTAATGGTCGATGGCTGTTCAATTGTAAAAGCTTCGGTGAGGTGGCGTATAAGCCCGAATTCGCCTAATTCGGAAAGTTCGGTTCGTTTGCCGGGTGTTGGGTCGGTCATGAAATTTATTTTGGGGCAAAATTACGATTTTCCGCCGGAATGTTTCTCGCAATAAACCATATGGTCGTTAACCATCCCCGCAGCCTGCATAAAAGCATAGCAGATGGTTGAACCCACAAATTTAAATCCCCGCCTGATAAGGTCTTTGCTCATGGCATCCGACTCAGCTGATTTTGCCGGTATCTGCGACAAATCAGTAAGGTTATTGTAAATAGTTGTTCCGCCGGTAAACTGCCATATATACCTGTCGAACGTACCGAATTCCTCCTGCACTTTCAGGAAAGCGCGGGCATTGGTTACTGTTGAACGTATTTTCGACTGATTACGGATAATACGGGTATCCTGCATAAGCAGCTGGATACGGTCTTCATCATAAGCTGCGATTTTTTTAATATCAAAATCATCAAACGCTGCCCTAAAACCTTCGCGGCGGTGAAGTATTGTTTTCCAGCTCAGCCCTGCCTGGAAAGCATCCAGGACCATGAACTCAAAAAGTTTACGGTCATCATGAAGGGGAATACCCCATTCGGTGTCGTGATAGGCTATCATAAGCGAATCGTTGCCGGGCCAGTTACAGGCGTTTTGTTCCATAAGATTTTTATCTGAATATGTTCAATTCATTTATTGTTAATGCTGATTTTATGCATTCATAGCCGAAAGTTCAGCCGGGCTAAAAATCCCTCTTTCTGTTATGAATCCTGTAATATATTTTGCCGGTGTAACATCGAATGCGGGGTTTAATGCCTTTGATCCTGGTGAAGCCATCCGGATAGTGCGCATTATTCCATCCTGGTCAGGACCGGAATAAGTTAGCACTTCGTTTTCATCTCTTTCTTCAATCGGGATTTGCGAGCCATCCGGAACCGAAAAATCGATTGTCGAAAAAGGAACTGCCACATAAAAAGGTATTCCGAATTCCTTTGCCACTATGGCTTTCTCGAAAGTTCCGATTTTATTGGCAGTATCGCCATTAGCGGCTATGCGGTCAGCACCTGTAATTACGAAATCAACTTTGCCCTGGCTCATGAGGTAAGCGCCGGCATTATCGGGAACTATCTTGTGCAAAATCCCTTCGTTTTGTAATTCCCAGGCCGTAAGGCGGGCACCCTGATTTCGCGGGCGGGTTTCGTCGACATAAACAAAGAATTGTTTCCCCTCTTGTTTAGCTACATATACGGGCGCAAGAGCGCTTCCATAATCAACAAAACCAAGCCAGCCGGCATTGCAATGAGTTAAAATGCGGCTGCCATTTTCAAGTAGTTTACTGCCGTTTTCACCTATTTTTTTTGCATCGGCAATGTTTTCATCTGCTAAAAGTTGTGCCTCATGGAAAGCCGATTTAACACTTATCAACCCAGCTTTATAAACTCTTTCTGTCGCATAAAAAAGGTTCCGTGCAGTCGGCCGTGTTGCTTCAATTTCCTTACGGGCATTTTCAAAAAACATAACCTCCTCATGGTTATAAACATCGCCCTTCGCCCCTCGCCCCCCGTCTTTCTCCTTGTCTTCGTTAGTTCTTTGTGCCTTGTCCCTTGCCCCTTCCAGAAACGCCTGCGCCATCGCAAATCCCGCTGCAGCCCCGATAGCCCCTGCTCCACGTGTAATCATGGTAACTATAGCATAACAGGTATCGTGGTATGTGTCTGCTTCGTAAATCTCGAATGAAAATGGCAGTTTGTTCTGGTCGATCATGCTGACAGTACCAGTTTCATTGTCCATCCAGATGGTGCGGTAGTGTGAGCCGGCTACTTTCATTGCAGAGGTTTTAAATTGTTTATAGCCAGCCATGCCATCAGCCCCATTCCTGTTTCGAGGCTGCGTTCGTCGGCATCAAATTCGGAAGTGTGAAGGTTGCGGATGTTTTCCCACGAAGGATTTTTCACCCCCAGGCGGTAAAAACAGGCCGGGATAATATGCGAGTAATAGGCAAAATCTTCGGCAGTCATACGCTGATCGAGGTTGACAACATTTTCGTTCCCGAGATATTGCTGCGCCAGTGCTTTGGCCTCGGAGGTTGCAAGGTCGTCGTTTACAAGGAAGGGGTAGCCATGATCGATAAATACGGTGCATGAACCTCCCATGCTTTCGGCAAGGCCACTGGCAACTGATGCGATTTTTTCGTGTGCGCGTGCCCGCCATGGCTCGTCGAAGGTGCGGAAAGTGCCGTCGATTTTAACTTCCGAAGGGATAATATTGGTCCGGCCATCGGCAATAACCCGTCCGAACGAGAGCACGGTGGGTACTCCCGGAGGTGCCGAACGGCTTACAACCTGCTGAAGGGCAACAATAATATGTGAAGCGATTAATACGGGATCAATATTCAGATCCGGTGTTGCGGCATGGCCGCCGCGGCCTTTCACAGTAAGATACACCTCGTCAGTCGAAGCCATATACCGCCCTGCTTTGAATCCAACTTTCCCAGCTTCAAGGGTAGGCAGGACGTGTTGCCCGTAAATACGTGCCGGTTCAGGATTCTTTAACACTCCATCCTTTATCATGGCCAGGGCGCCACCGGGAAATTTCTCCTCCGAAGGCTGGAAAATCAACCTGATTGTACCTGTAAATTCATTGCGCAGTTCGTTCAGGATTCTGGAAGCCCCAAGCAGGGAAGCCATATGCACATCGTGACCGCAGGCATGCATTACATTAGGGTTGAGTGATTTATATTCGCATTCGTTCAGTTCATTAATTGGTAAGGCATCCATATCAGCCCGCAACGCAAGGGTGTTAGTTTGCGGCTGCTGGCCTTCGATACGGCCAACGATTCCGTTTCCGCCGACATTGCGTGTGAATGGAATACCATAACTATCGAGTGTGGAACAGATAAAATCAGCCGTATTAAATTCCTTTTCCGACAGCTCAGGATTTGCGTGCAGATGTCTCCGGATTTGGATAATGCCGGGCGCAAACTCAGCAGAAAGTGCTTTTATTTTTTCACTTAAAGTATTATTCATAAAATGATTTTAAAATCAGTATTAGTAGCACCATTCAATTCAGAAACAGATCTTATGTAATCAGGTTATTATCGTTAACATTCCGGTGGCTGACACCAACTGTAATTATAAATCTAATTCATTTTTACTTTGATGCTTTCGCCGGGTTTGAGAACTTTCAAAATGCCATCCTGTTTGAACCAGACTTCTTTATTCCCTTTCGGATTAACAATTGAATTGTTTTTTGTTATAAGTGCTTTTATTGCGAGTTGATAATCAATAAATTCTCCGCATCCTACATACCAGATATCTTTTCTATGGCCAATTTCTTTGCAGAATTTACTGATGTCATTCCATCTTTTTCCGTCTTTGAACTCCCAGGAATGTCCCCAGACAAAGAAAACCGAGAGCTTATTATTGCTAAGCGATAAATATTTATCTAACAATCCCAGGGCCTTACTGTCGTGACAAGAGGGACGCCACAACAAAAAAGTATCAGGCAAATTAAAAGTATAAGTTTCGCCGACTGTCCTGGCATTTGTAAGACCTGTTTTGCTGATAAGTTTAGCAATATGCTGATTCGAATTCCCAAAAGGGTAAGCCATACTACGAATCTTCCTTTTTGTAAGTTTATTCAGTATAGCAATATCTGTTTCAACTTCCTGCAAAATCTCTTCATCCTTCAGGTTTTTGAAATCCTTGTGGGTTGCGCTATGGGCAGCTATTTCATGGTTTTTATAGATTGATGTTAACGAATCTTCAGGTAAATATTTGTAAACAAGTGTATCCCCGTTATTTTGAGGCCAAACCTGGGTGGTCCCCAGGAATCCTGAATTCAGATTGAAAGTTCCGACAATATTATTTTCATCAAATAATCTGATCAGTTTAATATCATCAACTGTACCATCATCATAGCTCATAATAAGCGCTTTCACATTTCCGTCAGGATAAACAAAATCAATACGGCTTCCCTTTCCCAGGAACCCGGTCAATATGCTGACTGAAAGCAAGATGCCGAAAGTAAATGCCAGATATTTTATAATCTTCATGGGTAAATCATTTCTCAAATTTCAATCCGGAGAAATTCCATTTCCTTGTGGCTAGAATTGCTCTTGTGCATCAGGTAAACGACTGCATTTCACAGAGTTTCTTATAAATACCTTCTTTTGCGATTAAATCGTGATGGTTCCCTCGTTGAACTATTTTACCGGCATTCAGTACAATGATTTCGTCGGCATGTTGTATAGTCGACAGCCTGTGGGCAATAACCACTGAGGTACGGTTTTCCATCAGTTTTACAAGGGCATCCTGCACCAGGCGTTCGCTTTCGGTATCGAGAGCCGATGTAGCTTCATCGAGGATTAGAACCGGAGGGTTTTTTAACACAGCCCGGGCTATGCTTATGCGTTGCCTCTGACCTCCTGAGAGTTTCAGACCGCGGTCGCCGATATTGGTATCGTATCCTTTATCCAGTTTTTCGATAAATTCGTGGGCATTGGCCACTTTGGCTGCCGAAACCACCTTTTCGAGTGTTACATCCTTCATGCCGAACGCAATATTGTCGTATACCGAACCATTAAAAAGGATGGTTTCCTGGTTTACAATCCCCATCAGTCCCCGTACATCGCTGATTGCTATATCACGTATCTCGTGTCCGTCAATAAGCAGTTCGCCGCCTGTTATGTCATAAAAACGGGGTAAAAGATCGACCATAGTGGATTTGCCTCCTCCCGAAGGGCCAACCAGTGCAATTGTTTTTCCCTTTGGCACAACCAGGTTAATTCCGGTCAGCACAGGCTCGGTATTGTATTTGAATGATACGTTCCTGTATTCTATACTATGTTCCAGGTCGCCCAGGTGGATCGGATCGGGTTTTTCGATAATAACTTCTTCGGCCTTGAGGATATAATCAATGCGTTCAAGCGAAGAGGCTCCTTTCTGTATATAAGCCGCTGCCTGCGATATGTCCTTTGCCGGGGGGAGTATCTGTGAGAAAACGCCTAGGTAAACAATAAAAAGAGTGGCATCAAGCGAATTATCGTGCGACAGAATAAGCCGTCCGCCATACCATAGTATGATTGCTGTAACCAAAATTCCCAGGAACTCGCTGAGGGGTGAAGCCAGGTCGCGTTTGCGGATCATGCGTGTTGAAACTTTCGCGTAATCGGTATTTGCTGTCACGAATTTATTATAGCTGTAATCAATTGCATTAAAAGCTTTTATTATCCTAAGACCGGAAATGGTTTCCTCGATAAGCGATACAAGTCCTCCCATTTTGGATTGCACTTTATCAGATGTCCGGCGCAACGACCGGCCGATCCTGCCGATAATGAACCCGGAAATCGGCAAAACAATCAGTACAAAAACAGTTAGCTGAGGACTCAGGATAAAGAGAAAAATAAGGTAGGCTACTAATGTAATCGGCTGACGGAAAATAATCTCAATCATTTGAAGTATCGACCATTCTACTTCCTGTACGTCGCCGGTGAGACGTGAAATAATATCGCCTTTACGCTGCTCGTTAAAATACGACAATGGAAGAATTAAAGCCTTGTAATAAATGGCATTACGCAGATCTTTTACAACGCCGTTCCTTAAAACAGCAACAAAAAACATTGCCATATAACGGAAAAGGTTTTTAAGGAAATATATTCCTACCAGGATAGCGCAGATATAACTCAAAACCGTGACTTCGCCGTATTGACTTATCAGACCGCTCACGTAAAAATTCAGGTTTTGCATGATTGACTCCTGCGTGAACTCCAGAGGAGGTGCCACTGTAATCGGATCCGCTTTTTTAAACAGGATTTGCAGTATAGGTATAAGTGCAGCGAATGAAACAATCGAAAAAAGAATGACAATAATATTGCAGATAATATTTACAACGGCATAAACCCAGTAGGGTTTAGCGTAAAGCATCAGTTTCAGGAATTTTTTCACGAACAAGTAGTTTAAAAGATAACCCGGTTCAAGTAAGGATATTGCGCAAAATTAACATTAATTGAGTTTGATCAGCAAATTTCAATCGTATGCTAACATGCAGTATACCATATATTATTTATAAAATCAGTACCTTTGCCGCATGGAAACAACACGCCAGCACAAAATAGCCCGTCTTATCCAAAAGGATCTGGGAGAAATATTCCAGGCCATGGGCCGCGATAACTTCCCGGGTAATATGATCACCGTTACCAAGGTATATGTTTCGCCCGATTTGTTTATTGCCAAGGCTTATCTCAGCCTTTTCGGCAAAACGGAGAAAAACGAATTACTCGGCCTTATTAAGGACCACAGGAAAGAGATCAGGCTGAAGCTGGGTAACCGTATCCATAACCAGGTCAGGTCCATCCCTGAACTCG
Source organism: Bacteroidales bacterium (assembly GCA_963677975.1). Classification (GTDB taxonomy): domain Bacteria; phylum Bacteroidota; class Bacteroidia; order Bacteroidales; family UBA4417; genus UBA4417. Next base: position 1,023,307 of record OY782677.1, read on the forward strand.
ATTTCTTTATCGACGATTCGCTCGACTATATCGAAAATATCGACAACCTGTTGAAAAAGAATTAGATAGTCGCTTTCAGAACAATAGGGATTATCAGGAGATTTCATTTACGAACAAGGATCAACGATTTTAGATTTTAGAAGTTACCGAAAATTATGCCCATTTGATATACTTTTTAAATCACAAATCATTATTCTTTGTTCTTAAATCAAAATAAAACAATTTAACAGCTGTACCTAAAAACATGCAATACGATCCCATCAAACGTTCGCTTGGAAGCGTTTTTAACCGGACTCCTTTTTTACGAAAAGTTTTTTACAGATTACTCGATTTACTCCTTCTCCGTTCGTGGCATGTGCGCCGTGAAGTGCGAAAATGGGCGGCCACGGCACCTGGAAATGTATCGATTCTTGATGCCGGATCGGGTTTCGGGCAGTACGATTTCTTTATGTCGTCACTAAACAAAAACTGGAAAATAAGGGGAGTTGATGTAAAAGAAGAGCAGATTGCTGATTGCAACAACTTCTTTAGCCAGATCGGGCGTAATAACGTGACTTTTGCCTATGCCGACCTTACTGCTTTTACCGATGCTTCGGTATATAACCTGATCCTTTCGGTTGATGTGATGGAACACATACTTGAGGATGTGCTGGTGTTCAGGAATTTTTATGCATCCCTGAAAACCGGGGGCATGGTGCTTATTTCAACGCCTTCGGACCAGGGTGGCAGCGATGTGCACGATCACGATGAAGACGATTCCTTTATCGAAGAACATGTTCGTGATGGCTATAACATAGGCGAAATACAGGATAAGCTTAAACTTGCCGGTTTCAGCCGCACCGAAGCCCGTTACCAGTATGGCAAACCGGGGCAATTAAGCTGGCGCCTCTCAATGAAATATCCCATACTTGCATTAGGGAAAACCAAACTCTTCTTCATCCTGCTTCCATTTTATTACCTTGTAACTTTTCCCATTTGCCTGGTGCTGAACTACCTGGATGCAACTATGATACATAAAACCGGTACCGGCCTTGTTGTGAAGGCATGGAAATAAAAAAAATCGAAATATGAGACGTATTGCTGTATTTTTGGCTTGTATTGTTACAGCCGGCATGGTTGTAAATGCCCAGGGCACTAAGGAACTGTCGCGACCCAAACTGGTTGTCGGGATAGTTATTGACCAGATGCGTTACGACTACCTGTACCGGTATTACAACCAATATTCGGAAAACGGGTTCAAACGGCTTATGAGCCAGGGAATGAATTTCACATATGCCCACTTCAATTATATTCCTACTTATACGGGCCCGGGCCATGCAAGTATTTATACAGGCACAACACCGTATTACCACGGAATTATTTCCAACGACTGGTACGATAAAACCCTTAAAAAATCAGTATACTGCACCAGCGATACCACCTTTCAAACTGTAGGCGCCGATAATGCTTCGGGTAAAATGTCTCCTAACAGGCTGCTTGCCTCCACAATCGGCGATGAGTTACGCATGTCGGATAACGGTCTTTCGCGGGTTTATGCAGTTTCACTCAAAGACCGTGCAGCAATTCTACCCGGCGGGCACATGGCAAACGCAGCATACTGGTACGATGGCGGATCGGGGAATTTTATAACTTCTACTTACTATGCTAAGGCACTGCCCCCATGGCTTGAGAATTTCAATGCGCAAAAAACACCTGCCAAACTGATGGCTTCAGGATGGAATCTGTCATTACCTCTTGCTGACTATGTTTGCTCAATGCCTGATAATGGGGCCGGCGAAGCTGATGCTTTCAGTGAAGGCAAAACAAGTTTTCCTCATTCATTCGACAAAGTACCGCTGCCAAAACGCCTGGATAAAATAAGATCAACCCCTTTCGGGAATGAATTATTGGCTGATTTAGTTGTTGAGCTTATTAAAAACGAAAAACCAGGACAAGGGCAATATACCGATATGCTGGCAGTGTCATTTTCGTCGACCGATTATGTCGGACATGCTTATGGCCCCAACTCGATTGAGGTGATGGATACCTATATCAAGTTGGATAAACAGATAGCCCGACTGCTCGAGGCTCTCGACAACAGTGTCGGAACAGGGAACTACCTTCTGTTCCTTACTGCCGATCATGCCGTTAAGCCCAACGGCGAATACATGAAAGAAAATCATTTGCCCTATGGGAATATGGATAGCAAAATGGTTCAAGATTCACTCAGGAACTTCTGTAACAGGTATTTTGGTTACACCGATATTATCGAAACGGTTGAGGATAACCAGATTTACTTTAACCAGCAAACTCTTCGGAAGAATAAAACCGATCTGCATATGCTCAATTCCGTGTTGATCGGTTTCTTAAGAAACACTTTCCCGCAAATGAATACGATTTCCTCGAAAGAGGATTTCAATTCAAAAATGCCAACCCGCACGATGAGTACCTTTATGTTGAATGGTTTTAACCCTTTCCGTTCGGGCGACCTGGCATACGACCTTGCCATCGGTTATCTCTCAGGTAATTACTCCGAAGGTACATCGCACGGCACATCCTATGATTACGACACCCATGTTCCCATGATTTTTTATGGATGGAAAATTAAGCCAGGTGAGTCGAACACAGAAGTATATGTTGAAGATCTAGCACCGACCATTACTAACCTGTTACGCATACAGGAACCAAACGGAACTCTTGGAGTCCCGCTTATAAACCCGGTTAAATAACCACTCAACCAAACACAGTATTTTTCATTGGTTAAAAATACTTTCATTTTGAACCTCCCATTTTTCATTGCTTACAGGTACCTGATTTCGAAGAAATCGCACAATATCATCAACCTGATTTCGGGGATTTCGATGGTAGGAGTTGCTGTGGGTACGGCTGCACTGATCATAGTGCTGAGTGTTTTTAATGGTTTCGAATCGGTTGTGAAATCGTTGTTTTCGGTTTTTGATCCTGATATTGAAATTTCAATTGCCGAAGGGAAAACATTTCACAGTACACAACTCGATGCTTCGAAGATTAAAGCAATTCCCGGTGTGATCAGTTATACCGAGGTGGTTGAAGAGAACGCCCTCCTGTATTATAAAAACCAACAGTATCTGGCCACTATTAAAGGTGTGGATTCATCATACCAGAGCAACAGCCCTATAGGTGATTCGCTTCTGGTAACCGGCGAAATGCTGTTGCAGAAGGATAGCTTCGATTTCGCAATTCCCGGCTATGGTATTGCCTATTTTCTCAGCCTTGATATGAATACCCCCGACAATTATATTTCGGTATATATCCCGAAACGAACAGGTGCTATTACAGGTTTGCCTCAGGAATCCTTCAACAGTGAACTTATCAGGCCCACGGGAATTTTTTCGGTTCAGCAGGATTTCGACGATAAATACATGCTTGTTCCTCTTCGCTTTGCAAGGCGCCTGCTCGATTATACCGACGAACTTACAGGTGTCGAAATCAGGATTGCCAAAGGAACAGATGCCGCAACCATTAAGGCTGAAATCTCCGGCCTGGCAGGGCCAAAGTTCAAAATCCGCGACAGGTTCGAACAGCAGGAACTGCTTTATAAGATTATGAAATCGGAAAAATGGGCTGTTTTCCTGATCCTGACGTTTATACTAATTGTAGCCTCTTTCAACGTGGTTGGATCTCTAACCATGCTTATTCTCGACAAGCAGAAAGATATAACCATACTTCGCAGCCTCGGGGCGAATGATGCGGTTATCAGGCGGACATTCTTTGCCGAAGGACTCATGATATCGTTTGCAGGTGCCTTTGCCGGGTTAATCCTTGGATTGGCTGTTTGCATTTTACAACTGAAATTCGGCCTTGTAAAACTGCAGGGCGGAGGTTCATTTATCATGGATGCATACCCTGTAAAAATGATGGTAAAGGATTTTCTTTATGTATTTCTCACAATTTCCCTGATCGGAATGGCAGCCGCCTGGTTGCCGGTTCGCCGTATTGGCATGAGCTCCGGTAAATCCTGATAGCACCTCTGGCCTGAGTGCAGGCTGATTCACCATTCTTTCCGGCAAATTAAAAAATATTGGGGCATAAAACTGAATTAAAGGCATGTCACATATGTGTTGTATTGTTATTTATATAAATTTGTATCCGTATTAAGTCCAACCTTTAAATCAGGAATCCGAATGACTTTGTCTTTACTAAAAAAAACAACCGGATGGGTATTGTTTATCTTACTTTTCGCCGGTTCACAACTTAACGCTGCCAACAACATTACACTGAACGCGGCAGGAAGTAACAGTTTAACAGTAATATTGAACACATTTCAGCAACTGCAGGTTTCCAATACGATAAGCAGTTTCAATACATTATGGCTGAATACCGAAAAAGGTGAATTTGTTGAAATTTCGGCTCCGTCGTATTCGAAAAGCAATGTTGCAGGTGCGCCTCAATTACCGGTTATTAGCAGGATGATCGAGATACCTGCAGGTGCAACGGCACGTGTTAAAGTTATCAGCTATGAACTGAAAGAATATAAACTTTCTGATTTCGGAATAACGCAACGGCTTTTGCCTGCACAGCTGCCTCAGCCCAAAAGCGGCGACAAAGTTGCATTTTCATATAACAAACAACTATATGAATCCAACAGATTTTATGGTGAAGAACTTGCCCGCGTGGAAGTTGCCGGGTATCTGAGGAGTGTCAAGCTTGCCAACCTGGTTATTTCACCGGTCGAATATAACCCCGTGACCAATACTATCAGGGTATACAATAACCTTGTTGTGGAAATTCGCTTCGACGGGGCCGATAGGGCCGAAGCAAGCGATATTAAAGCCAGGACGCGCTCGGCTTATTTCAGCAGCATTTTCAGGGATGTGCTTAACAATCAGCCTTCCGATGCTCCCCTCGATACTATTTCGACAGTTCCTGTAAAGTACGTAATTGTTGCCGATCCTATGTTCCAGGAAGCACTTCAGTCCTTTATCCACTGGAAAATAAAAAGAGGATTCCAGGTTATTGAAGCCTATACAAATAATCCTGCCGTGGGCAACACTTTTGTATCGATCAAAGCTTACCTGCAGAACCTTTATGCCTCAGCCACAGCTACCGATCCGGCACCAACTTTTGTGCTTTTGGTAGGTGACGTCGCCCAGATTCCTGCATACAACTGCGGTGAACATGTCAGTGATCTCTATTACTGCGAATACACCGGCGATTATCTTCCTGAAGTATATTACGGCAGGTTCTCGGCCAATAATGTGAGTGAATTGATGCCACAGATCAATAAAACCCTGCAATATGAGCAATATCTCATGCCGGATCCGTCATATTTAAATGAAGTTGTTATGGCTGCAGGTTCTGACCCTTCGTACCAGTTGGTATGGGGTAACGGGCAGATCAATTACGGAACAACATACTATTTTAATGCTGCTCATAACCTTGTTTCGCATACTTATCTTCAACCTGAACCGGGCGGAGGTAATTACTCGCAGAATATCCGCAATAATGTTAGCAACGGAGTTTCGTATGCCAACTATACCGCCCATGGAAGCCCTGATGGCTGGGCAAACCCGGGCTTTTCAATTTCGCAGGTGGCAGCTTTACAGAATAAAGACAAATATTGCCTCATGGTGGGTAATTGTTGTCAGACCAATACATTCAATCAAAATACCTTCGGAGAAGTATTGCTGAGAGCTGTTGATAAAGGCGCTCTGGGATATATCGGGGCAACCGATTACAGCTACTGGGACGAGGATTACTGGTGGGGAGTCGGCAACGGCCCGATTGTTACAAATCCAACTTATGAAACTTCAGGTTTAGGAGCCTATGACCGAACCTTCCACGATCATGGCGAACCCCGCTCGGAATGGTACAGCACCATGGACCAGATGGTATTTGCTGGCAATCTCGCAGTTCAGGCTTCGAACTCAGGCCTGAAGCGGTATTACTGGGAAATTTATTGTCTCATGGGCGATCCTTCCACTATGGTATATTTCTCTGTCCCGCCCCCTATGACTGTCGATTACATGCCGTTTCTTCCGCTTGGCACGCCGACATTTGAGGTTCAGACCGAACCTTACGCTTATATTGCTATTAGTAAAAATAATATTCTTCACAGTGTAGCCGAAGCCGACCAGAACGGCTATGCTTACCTAAGTCTTCAGCCTTTTACCGAAGCCGGTTATGCCAGCATTGTTGTTACAAAACAAAACCGCGAACCTTATATCGACAGCGTCCTTGTGGCATCGCCCAACGGCCCGTACCTCGTGCTCGACAGCTACCTGGTAAAGGACAACGGTGGAAATAACAACCAGACTCCTGAATACAACGAACCCCTTACAGTTGACCTTGCATTCAATAACTATGGAAATACAAATGCTATGGATGCTGTTACTACTTTAACTTCGGGTGACACCTACCTTTCAATACCAGGAAGTGCATATACCTGGCCACTGATACCGAGCAATGGTTCAGCCGCTGCTGCTGATGCTTTGAGTATCGATATTAACGAGTATGTACCCGATATGCATACAGCTTCATTCACAGTTTCGACACAGGTTGATACAAATACGTTTACTTCGCAGTTTAATATTCAGATCAAAGCACCGAAACTTGTGAACAGCCAGATCACCATCAGCGATGTGGATCATGGAAACGGAAACGGGCGCATCGACCCGGGCGAAACCATCAACGTCCAGGTTATAGCAACCAATACAGGGCATTGTGCTTCATCCGCCGTAACAACAAGTTTATTTGTTATCGGTAATTTTGTAACATCAAATTCGCCGGTTGTAAATCTTGGCATTCTGGCCCCGGGTGCTTCAGGAACCGCAAACTTCAGCTTTACAGTCAGCCAGGCTGCACCTGTAGGTGCGGCATTTGCGATGTATGTGGTTTCCGAGGCAGGGGTATACAACGCTGTATCCGCTTTATCACCTCTGGTAGGCCTTCAGCTTGAAGATTTTGAAACCGGCAATTTCCAGAAATACAGCTGGAGTATGGCCGGCAATAAACCCTGGACCATCACTACAGCAAATAAGTCCGAAGGAACCTATTCAGCCCGTTCGGGCGAAATCAATAATGCCGAAAAAAGTGAAATGTTTATCGAAGGTCAGGTTTTCACAACCGATTCAATATCCTTTTTCCGGAAAGTGTCGTCTCAAAGCGGGCATGATTTCCTTCGTTTTTATGTGGACGGTATTGAGTTTGGCAACTGGAGCGGCAACAAGGACTGGGCAAGGGTAAGTTACCTGGTTCCGGCCGGAAACCACCGTTTCACATGGGCCTACGAGAAAGATTCGTCTACCCTTGTTCCTGATGATGCCGTATGGGTCGATTATATAAAATTCCCGCCTTTCGGTCCATCAATGGCCGGACCTTTAGCTGTAAATTCGCTTGCAGTCCCTGCAACCATCTGCAAAGGCGACCAATCGCAGCTCTATGCATTTGCCACAGGCGGAACCGGGGTATACAGCTACCAGTGGACTCCGGCTATTGCGCTCAGCAATACCGGTATTTTTAACCCGCTCGCTTCCCCGGCTGAAACCACTACATATAATGTTGAGTTTCTGGACAATATTTCAATTTTCGGAACGGTTACTGTAACTGTGGAGCAACCCCCGCAACCCCCGGTGGCTTCAGTGATAAGCGACCATCTTGTGTCGTCGGTAACCCAGGGTAACCAATGGTACAACTACCAGGGCATCATACCCGGTGCCACTTCGCAGATTTATACCCCTACAAGCACGAATGCATATTATGTTACAACAACGAATGCTGCAGGGTGTGAATCAGCAGCTTCAAATTCGGTGTTCTATGGATTCACAGGCATACAACCTGAGGCAGGCAACGGCATTTCGGTGTACCCGAATCCGTTTACCGGCAGGGTATATGTCAATTATAACCTGAATTCCGAAAGCCATATTAAAATTTCGGTTTTCAATGCACTTGGTAACGAAGTTGCCGTGATTGAAGATGGAGAAAAGGCCGGTGGTATACACCAGTCAGTCTTCGACGGAAGTGCTTTGCCGGCAGGAGTTTACTATTGTAAGTTATTCAGCGGCAATAATGTCCAGGTCGTAAAATTGGTTAAAAACAAATAATCTTTAGTATCCCAAACCCCACATTCAGGTATGAAAAAGTCTTTGCTCGCATTCCTTCTGATACTCGGTTTTTCTGCATCTATATTTGCAGGCGAATGGAAACCTATACGGTCGGACCAACCTGTAGCAGCTTCGGTTGAATTGATTTCATCCAATGTTTCCACATCGGTGATTCATTTCAAACTTGATGGTTTTTTCCTCAACAAGGTTAATACCCCTAATGGAGCGGCTTATACCGTATCGTTGGGAGAAACAACCCCGATCATGGACAAAAACGCCCCGGACCTGCCAAAAATGACCGCTTCAGTCATCATTCCCGATTTTGCCATGATGGATATTGAAGAAATGGGTTCTTCATTTGTTGAATACAGTGATATCGATATAGCTCCTTCCAAAGGTAACCTCTCCCGCGATATTGATCCTTCGACTGTGCCGTTCGAATATGGAAGAGCTTACAGCGAAAATGCTTTTTATCCCGGCTCAAATTCAGGGTTACGCGACCCATTTATTCTTCGGGATTACCGCGGCCAAACAGTGATTGTATACCCTTTTCAGTATAATCCGGTTACAAAAGTTCTCAGGGTGTATACTGATATTACGGTGAAATTGAAATCGGTCAGTAACAATGGGTTTAATGTTTTAAATCAAAGCCGGAGTGTAAAGGGAATGGACCAGGATTTCAGCCAGGTGTACCAATCTGTTTTCCTCAACACAACACAATCCGATTATGCCCCGCTTGATGATTATGGCCGTATGTTGGTAATCTGTTATGCCGATTTTATGCAGGCTATGCAGCCATTTGTTGACTGGAAAAACAGCATGGGGATAAAAACCGAAATGGTCGACGTTGCAACAATTGGAACGACGCCTGCAGCTATTAAAGCATTTGTGGAAAACTATTACAATATCAACGGTTTAACTTTCCTCCTGTTGGTTGGCGATGCCCCCCAGATACCTACAAATACAGGAAGCGGTTTAGGCGGGCCTTCTGATAATGCTTATGGATACCTTGTCGGAAACGATCACTACCCCGATATTTTTGTCGGACGCTTTTCAGCCGAAAATGCGGATCACGTTACAACTATGGTTCACCGCACTGTTGAGTATGAAAAATCGCCTCTCGCCACCATCAATTGGTTCGATAAAGGGTTTGGCATAGGTTCCGATCAGGGGCCTGGTGATGACAATGAATATGACTACCAGCACATGAGGAATATACGTGCCGACCTTATTACTTATACGTATGCCTCGGTCGGCGAATTGTATGACGGATCGCAGGGAGGTGAAGATTTGCCCGGAAACCCTTCGCCGGCGAGTGTTTCGGCCGAAGTAAATGATGGCAGATCGATAATAAATTATGTGGGACACGGAAGTGATAACTCATGGGGTACAACCGGTTTCTCCGGTTCAAATGTAGATGCATTATCAAACAACCATATGTGGCCGTTTATTTTTAGTGTTGCATGCGTGAACGGCAATTTTTCGGGAGGAACATGTTTTGCGGAACACTGGTTGCGTGCCAAAAATGCTGAAGGGCCAACAGGTGCTGTTGCCACGCTCATGTCGACAATTAATCAAAGTTGGAATCCACCTATGGAAGGGCAGGATGAAATGGACGATATACTTGTTGAATCCTACCCGACCAACATCAAGAGGACCTTTGGGGGATTATCGATGAACGGTTGTTATAAAATGAACGAATCATACGGAACCGACGGTAACGATATGACCGATACCTGGACCATTTTTGGTGATCCGTCGGTTATGGTTCGTACCGATATGCCACAGGAAATCACTGCTACCCACGATAGCCAGGTATTTATAGGGGCAACTTCGTTCACAGTAAGCTCACCGGTTGAAGGTGCACTGGTTGCTCTTAGCGTTGATAGTCAGTTTGTTGCATCAGGATTTATTACAAATGGAACAGTTACCCTCGATTTCCCTGCCTTCCAAGCTCCCGACACAATTAAAGTAGTGATAACGGCATACAATTATATGCCTAATATAGCTGATATCCCCGTGATACCAAATGATGGGCCTTACTTGGTTTACAATCAGAATTCTGTCAACGATGCCGCCTTCGATAATGATGGATTAGCTGATTTCGGGGAAACAGTTTTGCTGGGGTTGGCAATGACCAATGTGGGCACGGTTGGTGTTAATGATGTTCATGTGACACTTACCTCCACTGATTCCTTTATCGATCTTATTGATTCAGTTGATGTTTATCCGCTGATTCCCGAACAGGACACTGTATTGAATATGAATGGTTTCAGTTTTTCAATACATTCAAATGTACCGGATGCACATATAATTCCTTTCCACTTTACTGCCATTGCCGGGAATAAGACCTGGGAAGGGAATTTTACGGTTATGGCTCACTCAGGTGTATTGAACATGCTTTCAGTAGCGATAGACGACACTGAATTTGGTAACAGTAACCAAAAAGTTGACCCGGGCGAGAAGTTTTCACTTGTGATTGAGGTTAAAAATATGGGAACCGCAAATACAGCCAATGTTAATGGCCAGGTGTCTTTCAACAATTCCTATCTGCATCTGCAGTCGGCAGCCATACAAAATTACGGCAACCTGGCTGGAGGAGAGTTGGATACTAGGATTTACAAATTTGAGGCCGATGCTGGTATACCATCAAATATTATAATACCGTTTGCCTTCATGATGACTGCGAACCAGGGACTGCTGGCATCGGACATATTCAACATAGCAGTTGGACAAAACCCTGTAGCTGTTGTTGATCTGGATGGTAACAAGAATTCGGGACCGGCTATTCAGTCGGCACTTGCAGAAAACAATGTGTTAGCCAATTATACGACTGCAATACCGGCCGACCTGGGTGGATACACTACGTTATTTATATGTCTGGGCGTTGGTTCACAGAAGCATGTGCTTACAACAGTGGAGGGTGAAAGACTCGCTAATTTTCTCGATTTGGGCGGAAAATTGTATATGGAAGGAGGCGATACCTGGTATTTTGATGCGAAAACAGCTGTCCATCCTAAATTCAAAGCAAACGGAACATCAGATGGAGGCAATGACCTGAATTCTCAAACCGGAGTTACAGGGCAGTTTGCTGAGAATTTAAGTTTTTCCTATACCGGGGATAATTATCATATCGATCAGCTGGCTGCGGTTTCGCCTGCCTTTGAGCTTTTTAAGAACAGTACCCCATCCTATGTGTCCACTGTTGCATGTGATGCAGGTTCATACCGTACAATAGCCTCTTCATTTGAGTTCGGCGGATTAGCAAATGGTTTTACCCCGTCGACCCGTTCGGAATACATGAAGCGCATTATCGAATTTTTTACAATACCCGTTGCACCTTATTCAGCTAATTTTATGGGTTTCCCAACCAGTATATGTAGCGGAGGCACGGTTAGTTTCACTGATTTTTCTACACCCGGAACAACTTCCTGGTCATGGACCTTCCCGGGAGGTACCCCCACTACCAGCACATTGCCTGATCCTATTGTTACATATGCAATACCGGGTTTATATAGTGTATACCTCCTGGCTTCGAATGGTACCAATAGCGATATGGTTTCGAAAGACAACTACATTGCAGTTTCACCATGTACCGGAGTTCAACCGGGAAAAAGTACTGAAATCGCTATTTACCCGAACCCGGCTTCTGCTTATGCAACTGTTACTTTCGGAAACATGCCGGGGAAAGTATATCTGAAAATCACTGATGCTGTCGGCAAAGTAATTCTTACTTCCGAAGCAATTGATGCTTCACAGGATTATACTCTCGACCTGACTAAACTGGACAAAGGTGTATATTTTGTAACGGTTTCTGATAAAAGTATGCAGGTAGTTAAGAAATTAATTATTCGATAGTCTTCAGTAGGGCATAATAAAAAGCCATCAGGAATACTGGTGGCTTTTTTCATGGTTGCTATTTTAAATTCAAAACCTTATATCCGATATATTTTCCGATTACTTTTACACTTTAATATTGTAATCTTAATTTCATGAAAATCAACAAAAACCTGATCATCATATTCATCCTCTTCACAGGATTCAGCAAGTTATACAGTCAAAACACATTGCTAACGGTTGCTGAAAAATCAGGATTTGAATCCACGGCAAAATATTCTGATGTGCAGTCGTTTATAAAAGAGTTGACTAAAATTTCGAAGAACATTAGGGTCGAAACCATTGCCAGGACAATCGAAAACCGTGATGTACCCTTGCTGATTATAGCTGATCCTATGCCTGCCGGTCCGGCAGATTTGGTAAACGACAACCGTATTGTAGTTTACATCCAGGCCAATATTCATGCAGGTGAAGTGGAAGGCAAAGAGGCAACCCTGATGCTGGCACGCGACCTGGTGCAGGGATTAAATAACGAAATCCTCCGGAAAGCAATAATACTGATATGCCCCAACTTTAACCCGGATGGAAATGAGGCCATCAGCCCGGCTAACCGCACCTATCAGAACGGACCAAAAAATGGTGTCGGATTGCGTTACAACGGCCAGATGCTTGACCTGAACCGCGATGCAATTAAACTCGAAACCCCCGAAATGCAGGGCCTGATCAGGAATGTAATCCTGAAATGGGACCCCTCGGTAATGGTCGATTGCCATACCACCAACGGTTCATTCCATGAAGAACCTGTTACTTTCACCTGGATGATGAATCCGGCAGGTAACCGAGGCCTGATCAATTATATGCGCGACGCCATGATGCCGGGTGTTTCGAAGATTTTGACCGAAAAACACAATGTGCTGAATTGCTTTTACGGTGAGTTTAACGATATGCTGAATCCTGACAGTGGATGGATATCTTACGCTTCGGAACCCCGATACCTTGTAAACTATATGGGCGTCCGCAACCGCCTCGCTATACTCAACGAAAACTATGTATACGCTGACTATAAATCACGGGTGCTCGGGTGTTACAGCCTGCTGCATTCCATACTGGGGTATTCAGCGGATCACGCGGTCGAAATAAAAGATATGATCAAAAAAGCTGACCTTCAGAATACTACAGGCATGAATGACCCTGCAGTTAGTGATTCGTTCCCGCTTGAGTATAAAGTTCAGCCTACCCCAAAAAAAATCACGGTAAGGGCATACGAAGTTGAACCCTTAAATGATACCAATAGTTATTACAAGGTCAGGAAGACCGATAAAGTTAAACCTGTAACTGTTCCATACCTCGCCGACTACTATGCTAGCAAAAGCATAACCATGCCTTATGCTTACCTGTTAAAACTTGCCGACCCCCTGGTGGTTAAACTGCTGATGGCACATGGCATACGGGTTGAAAAATTAACCGGACCTGTAACTCTCGAAGTTGAATCATTCAGGATAAGTGAACTTAAACCGGTCCCAAGATTAAACCAGGGTCACTATACCAATACAGTGAAAGGGACAATGATCACAGGTACAGTTAATTTCGAACAGGGCAACTATGTGGTGTTTCGTTCGCAGCCACTTGCAAACCTTGCTGCCTATATGCTCGAACCTCAGTCCGACGATGCCTTGCTGCTCTGGAATTTTTTCGACCGTTACATCGTACCACAATGGGGACCAGGCTTTAATGCTTACCCAGTCTACAGGCTGATGAAATACACAGTGCTGAAATCGGTTGCTCTGAAAGAATGATAATGCTTTGGATTTGAATAGCTATGGAATTCTTAACTCACGAGGAGGTTTACTTTTCGTTTGTAATTATATTTGTCTTATAAACGCAAAACATGAAAAATTTCAATTTCTTTCAGCTTCTGATAGGTTCATTCTATAACCCGGAAGTATACCGTGATGCCGTAGGCAATAAAAAAGGAAGTACGTTTGGATACCTGTTTTTCCTGGTGGTAATCTGCACCATTCCATTGATGATTTCAATATTCACAGGAATGAATACATTTTTGAAAGATGATGGTAAATTCATTATTGACCAGGTTCCTGAGATCACTTTCAGCGATGGCCATGCATCGATGAAAGAAGCATCTCCTTATTTCATTAAAACCAAAGAAGGTATTACTATAATTACAATTGACCTTTCCGATTCCACTCAAATTACAGAATTGCAGGGCGATACCCGGCTATTGCTAACCAGGAGTAAATTAATTGCCCAGCAGAAAGAAAATGAAACCCGTACCTATGATCTGTCGAAAGTCACGAATTTTACACTTAATGCTTCCAAAATCAATTCCTGGCTTGGGTATGCCTGGATTGTATATATCATTATTTTCCTTTGTATACTGATCGGCCTTTATGTTTACCGGCTTTTACAGGCACTTGTTAACGGTATATTCGGATTGATAATCAGCGCGATAATGAAAGTTAACCTCGACTACACTGCGTTACTTTATATTTCACTTGTTGCCATTACACCTGTTGCAATTTTGGCTTCAGTTTTATGGGATACTGATTTAAATATTCCCGCCAAAGGCTGGCTTGGGTTTATACTCGCACTCGGGTATATAGGTTTCGGAATTAATGCTAACAAACCTCAGCCAGTTTCAAATTTGAATGAATATTACGAAAATGAATTGCCGCCGACTCAGGATCCATTATAGGAACTGTTATTACACAAACTGTAAAAAAGCAAAAAACCCGTAATTCGAATACGGGCTTTTTTTACTTTATTAAGGCTTTTATATATTACTTCACAACCTTTGTTTCGGCAGCCTGTAAAACCTCTTTTGTATCGGCATCATAAATAAATGCAATTACATGACAGTTTTTAGTAATCATTGCATTTAAATTGAAACCTGTTAAATGTACCGGGTACGATTTTACGATAGGTGCACCGGATGTGTTTTCTTTCAGCAGGACAGGTGTTCCGTTAGTTCCGTTTACAGTTCCGCGCAGTACATGCATATGCACATAGCTGTTTATATTCGGAACGGCTCCCACAAGGGGATCGCTGTTTTTCTGCGGGGCAACAATACTGTCTTCGATAATTGCAACAGTGAGGTTTAACGAACGTCCCGTAACAGGATGAATAAAGCTTGTTTTAGTATGGATGCACAGTTTGTCGTCAGCGGCATTGTATTCGGTTATTAGCTGCAAATCCATAAGCGGAGCCTGGGCGATTGTGGTTTTTACTGCATTGGCCCATGCCGAAGGTGATAATACCTGCTGGTCGTTGGGATAGCCGATCCGGTTTACCATGCCATTCGGGTTGCCGACAGCGCTGATTTTAAAGAAAGCATCCCAGTCTGTTCCTGCAGTTGTGCGGAAATCATATGCCAGTAAAGGATTGCTTGTACTGGTCCTGGCAAAAAAGCCTGCATGCACTGCCATAACAACAAGGGTATCCTTATACTGTTCTTTAAGGTCGGAGGCAATAAGCCCTGCCCGCGGGCAGTTCGGACAGTCGTGACCGGTATAATCCTCGAGCAAAGCCCGTTTGTAATGAACCGTTACTGCCGGGAACTGGGGTGCCGGGCATGCTGATGTATCCACAGGCTGATTGTGTACTACGTAAGGTTCCGTAACCTTATCGCACGAAGCAATAACAAACATCACTGCAACTGCTAACAAAGCGGATTTTATAAAATATGAGGTTCTCATTTTTCTTGTTTTTAGAAGCTGGTTGTTACGGTTAGGGTAAATCCGTTCGAAGCCGGAACATTGCGGCAAACGCCGCCTACGCATACAATGCCTTCGCGTTGCTTTCCATATGATACCTGTATGCGGTTCGCTTCGTTGTTGTAAGCCACAGCTATAAGCGGGTAATGGAACCGCCTGTCGGGATCTTCGTTACCATAATTCCATCCATCGGCAACACTGACAAACCATTTTGGAGCAACGGTATATTCAAGCAATCCCAGGAACCAGTCGCCGTCATCTTCTTTGGTCATCAGGGTCTGAGCCTCGAGGCGAAGAGCTTTGGTAGGAGTAAGTTTGTATGTCATATCGGCTACTATGATATCGGCATGTATCACAGGCTCACCCGGATGTCCTTCGATTATTTCGATATTGTAATCTTCATACATGTAGGTTAAAAGAAGTTTGAAGTTATGGCTGAACTTATGGCCGATCTCGATATTGAAATCGCGGAAGTATTTTATGTCACCTACTTTGAAGAAAGGGGATGTATATCCTAAAGTGCCGGATTCGCCTAAGGCAGTAGAGTCGTCAACCTGGTTTTTTACTATGGAATTGATTGCCGAGAAGTTAACGGCAACATCGGTCCCGTATTGACCGCCCAGAATGGTGTTTTTCTTTATTTTGTAGTTAAGTTGTGCTTCAAGCCCCATTTCGTTGTTAGGCTGGGTTGCATAAGGGTAAAATGCAGCAAGCGTATAGGTTTGCTGCTTGGTAATAGCAGGCAGGTAGTTGATGTCGAGTACGTTGCCTGTTTCGGTCCGTTTCGATTTGTAATTCATATTATCCAGCCTCTTTGCCTGGACGATTATGCCGAAACCTTTCTGGCTGTATGATGCAGTGAGCAGCAACGATTCCCCTTTTTTGTATATAAAATTATTCATTGCATTGGGGTCGTTTATTTTTTGTGCGTACTCGGCGTTTAATCCGAAATTGCCATAGCTCATATTAATCCTGCCTGCCCCGGAAGCAACATTTAGTGGCAGTATGAGCTTTTCCTGGTCAGCATTATAAATTTCCTCGTTGGCCTGGTATTTGCTCACAAAACTTCCTCCAAACTGAAAGCGGAATTTTGAATTTTCAAGTGATGGAACCAGGTCGTTCAGGTTTACGTCGGCATCGCCGCCACGCACGATCCCAGGGCCTTTATCCCAGAAATAGCGTTGTGTTCCATAAATTCCTTTTAGTTCTATTCCCTTCACCGGGTTGAATTTCAAGCGTATACCATTCAGCGAATTATCGTATCCCAGGTTATGTTCTTCGTAGGTACGGAAGATCATGCCTGAGCCAAATTGTTCATAAATATGCCCGGCTGTTACCTGGAACTGACCGGTTTTATAATCAACAAACCAATAGGGAATACCTGCGCCCTTGTAACGCGGATCATAGCCATTTACGGGATTGAGATAGGTCTCGTAACGGAGTCCTGCATTAAAGCTGCCGGCTGTGTAGGTTATATTGGTCCAGCTGTTCATCATCATTTTTTCAGGTACCGGGAAGGCCCCGATGGCCGAATCGACCTTGTAGTACTGGGCGTCCATCTGGAAATTACCGTTAACCTGGCTTCCGAGGGAATTACTCTGTGCAAAAAGCAGAGTTGGAGCCAAAAATAATACTCCCGCAAGCAGGAATGGGATTGTTAGAAAACGTGTTTTCAAGGGTATGAATTTTGATTTGGGGTTGCCGGTAAAGATGCGGCAAATCTACATAATTCTTCCGAAAAAATAACCTCCTGATAAAAATGTAATAGATTGATTACATGTTTTATCCGGAGGTGATGCTGCTGGCGGTACAAGGCGAAGATAATCAGCTTTGTATCAAGGATAAGCACTTGTTTTTGTTAGTGTGAAAGAGGTTCGCCTGCCTTCACTTTACGTACGATATTTATAAGGTCCAGTTCGGCGCCTTCACTGAAACTGGTGTGCTGCCATACTACTTCGCCCTTCCCGTTTACCACGAAAGTGTGAGGAACCGCATTTACATTCATGGCGCGTTTGAATTCCGAATTGAGGTCGAGTAAAATTTCGTAGTTCCAGCCTTTGCCGTTTACCAGGGTTTTCACCTGTGCCGATGAACGTGAATCATCAATGGATACTGCATAAAGTTTCACCCCGGTTTCCTCCTGCCAGTCCTCATAAACATCCGAAATGGTAGTAAGTTCTTTAATGCAGGGCTTACACCAGGTAGCCCAGAAACTGATGATAAATGGTTTTCCGTCATTGAAAAGCTTATCGGTAGTAACCTTGGTGCCTTTCATGTCGGTGACTGTAACATTTGGAAGTTTAAAAAGCACTTTGTCGGCTCCGGTTTCCTGCGCCATGAGTGTAATTCCAAAACAAAGCAGGAATGCAGTTAAAAGGATGTTCTTCATGTTGATTTTTTTGTGGTTTGCGATTTAAATTATTTCTGGGGATAATATACTTCGAGGATTTTACATTCGGGAAGCGGCACAATTTCAATTTTTTCCATAATAGCCGGGATCAGTATTACTTCGCCGGCCTGCAAGGTTTCATCGCCTCCTTCGTACCCTATCATACATTTGCCTTCGGCGCACTGAAGAATAACAAACGAATCGAGGCCACTGTAATCTTTAACAACAGGCGTGCCAAAATGAATGATGCTGGTATTAAAATATCGGCTCTCTACTACAGGCACTGTTTTATTGTAAGCGGGCTTATAATCAGTGCGATATGTGCTGTATCTGGCAAAGTCAATAGCATCCAGTGCCAGTTCCGTATGCAACTGGCGCGGGTTGCCTTTGTCATCAACCCGGTCGAAATCGTAAATACGATACGTACGGTCACTTGTTTGCTGTATTTCGAAAAGAAGCAATCCAGGTCCCAATGCGTGCACTCTACCAGCAGGAATAAAGAAGACATCTCCTTTTTTTACCTTTTCAAAGTTCATTATTTCCTTGAGGGTTCCATTGCCAAGGTGCGAAAGATATTCATCCGCATTCAGTTCCTTCTTAAACCCACTTATAAGTTCCGAGCCGGGTTCGGCATCGGCTATGTACCACATTTCGGTTTTACCCGTTTCGTTATGACGGCTTTCGGCCAGTTTATCATCAGGGTGAACCTGTATCGAAAGCCAGTCGCTGGAATTCAGAATTTTTATAAGAAGGGGAAATTTCGTTTCATATTCGTCAAAAATCGCCTCTCCCACAAGATCGCCCATGTATATTTCAATGAGTTCATCCAGTTGATTGCCGGCCAGAAACCCATTTGAGACCGTACTTATTTCCTCCCCGTAACCCGAAAGTACCCAAGCTTCGCCACAGTTGGGCAAAGGAGCATAATCCATCCCGAAAACGGTGTGAATTTTATTTCCGCCCCAGATTTTATCTTTAAAAATCGGTTTGAACTTTAAGGGGTACAGTCCACTCATTGTGAGTATAATTATATATATATCAGCGGTTTACTTCGGAAGGTGGTTTTAGTTCCGGGCTTCAAAAGTACAATTTTATATATTCCGGTCAACAGATAAATTGCATAAGCCCTGCTAAACTTTTCGAAACGCTAAATAAAGTACTTTTACCAGTTCATTCAGGCCTGTATGCCCGATCGCTCCGAAACTCCTCTTTGACAACCCGACTGGCTGAAAATCAGGCTTCCGAACGAAACTAATTACCTGAATCTTAACCATATTGTTATTACTTCTAACGAACGCTACGACCTGGATGATAGCGGTTCAGCAATAAATAGAAAAAGAGCCTTTTTTTTTGCAAATTTGCAGACAATAAATCCAAATCCCAACTTATGCCGCATTATCAGGTTTCCAGTTTCCGGAATTAACTTTTTCAATCTATGACTAAAACAATTAACTCCATCTGCGTTTTCTGCGGCTCAAGTGCCGGAAGCCGCGAAGAATACTCTGCCAAAGCCCGGGACCTGGGACTGCTTTTTGTTGAGAAAAACATTTCAATGGTTTATGGCGGCAGCAATGTCGGCCTGATGCGGATAATTGCGGATACCATGATGGAAGCCGGTGGCAAAGTGATCGGTGTTATGCCACACAATCTTATCGAACGCGAAGTGGCTCATAAGGGAATCAGCGAATTTCACGTGGTAAAGACCATGTCGGAACGAAAGGCAGTTATGGACGATCTTTCGGATGCGTTCATAGCCATGCCTGGCGGAATTGGGACGCTCGACGAGATTTTCGAAGTAATGAGCTGGAACCAGCTGGACCTGATCACCAAACCTGCAGCCCTTTTCAATGTGCTCGGTTACTGGGACCAGTTGCTTTCTTTCCTCGATCATTCCGTCGATCAGCGGTTTGTAAAAGCTGAACACCGTATGAACCTTATTGCCGAGAGCGACGAAAAAAAGCTTCTTGATAAGATTCTTAATTATATGCCTTTAAAAGTGGATGGCGGAAAATGGATCAGGGATTTAAAAACCGAAACCGACCAGATGGGGAAATCGATACTGTAAAACAAAATTGTACAAATGGTCTATTATGTTCTTAAGGTACTGTTATCGTCGGTTATTATCGTACTAATTTCCGAAATCTCGAAACGCAGTTCGCTGGCCGGAAGCGTTCTTGCTTCGCTGCCGCTTATGTCGCTACTGGCTTTCGTCTGGTTATATATCGACACTAAGGATGTTGCAAAAATTTCCTCGCTTTCGAATGGCATTTTCTGGCTGGTTATACCAACACTTCTGTTGTTTATTATGCTTCCCTGGCTACTGAAAAGGCAGGTTTACTTCTGGTGGGCATTAAGTATATCAACATCGGCAATGGTAGTGTTTTACTTTCTGACGATCTTTGTATTAAAGAAGTTTGGGATCAAAATATAGAACAATCAAAACAGGGTGAATTACTAAACAAATCAGGCTCGGATGATAATAATTGGAATTACGGGAACCTTAGGTGCAGGAAAAGGGACCATTGTGGATTACCTGGTCCAGGAAAAAGGATTTGTGCACTTTTCGGTACGCGGGTTTATAACCGAAGAAATCAACCGGCAGGGATTACCTGTTAACCGCGACAGTATGGTGTTGGTAGCCAATAAATTACGCGCCGACCATTCGCCTTCCTGGATCATCGATCAGCTTTACGAACAGGCTTTGCTTAGCGGTAAAAAATGTATTATCGAGAGCATACGTACCCCGGGTGAAGTGGAATCGCTGCGCGGGAAAGGAAATTTCCTGTTGTTTGCCGTTGATGCCGATCCCATGCTCCGCTACGATCGTATTGTGATGCGGAATTCCGAAACCGACCGGATTTCATTCGTTACTTTCGTCGAAAACGAGGAACGCGAAATGAAATCCAATGATCCGAATAAACAGAATATCGGGAAATGTATCGAGCAGGCTGATTATATTTTTTATAACAACTCAACAGTTGCTGAACTTTACCGGCAGGTTGAAGAAGAATTATCCACGCTTAATCTTTAATCCTGCTCACCGATTTGATTATAACCGGTTGAAGCAGGTACTGGGAAGTATCCTTCATTTGCTGGATTTTTCTTACCACATCCATCCCTTTTATTACTTTTCCGAATGCGGCAAATCCCTGTCCGTCGGCATTTCTTTTCCCGTCAGAATCCAATGCCGGCTGATCGCCAATGCAGATAAAAAATTCCGATGATGCCGTTCCCGGTTCGTTGCGTGCCATCGAAATCACACCGTCGCGGTGCAATATCCCGGTTTCTTTGGTGGTCTCGTGCCTTATGGGTGCAAACTGGTATTTCTCAATAAGCGAATCCTGGTAAAATCCTCCCTGTATCACTTCGATGATTGTTTTTTTGTCGGGCTGGTTATCCAGCCTGACGGTTCTGTAAAAACAGGCAGCAGTATTGTATCTTCCTGAATCGGCGTAACGTAGAAAATTGCCTGCCGTAACCGGTGCTTTATCCGTATATAATTCAATTTCAATATCGCCCGCCTCAGTCGAAATCAGAACCTTCGGATTGGTATTGCAGGTGCAACAGGCAATAAAAGCAGACAGTAAAATGATAATCAGCGTTTTCATGGTAAGTTGTTTATGGTTGTAAAGATATATAAGTTGGACAAAATTTATCCGTTATGCAGGTTCTTACATATCGTTTCAATACTTTTGTAAAAAATCCCGCAATGAAGTTTACAATGTTTATCAGAAAAACAATTGCACTGGTATCAATGGTATTGATAGCATTTCAGGGGTTTAGCCAGTTTAAGCCAACCCTTTCGGGCGATCTTATCATATTTCATGCCGGGAGTCTTTCAGTTCCCATGAAGGAAGTAGCTGCGGAATTCAAAAAACTGTATCCTCAGGTAAATATACAGATGGAGGCCGCAGGTTCGGTGGCATCAGCCCGAAAAATAACGGATCTGGATAAACCCTGTGATATTATGGCATCAGCCGATTATGCTGTGATTGATAAAATGCTGATCCCGAAATATGCTGATTGGAATATCAAATTTGCAGCTAATGAGATGTGCGTTGTGTATTCCGACAAATCGCATTATGCCGATAAAATAAATTCCAAAAACTGGATGGATATACTGTTGAAAAGCGATGTCGCATTCGGCCGCTCCGATCCCAACAGCGATCCTTGCGGATACCGTACCGAAATGATGCTTCAACTGGCTGAGAAATACTACAAAAAACCGGGATTGTATAAAAATATAGCCGGCAAGGATCAGGTGTATTTGCGTCCGAAGGAAACGGATCTACTGGCATTTATCGAAACCAATACGGTGGATTACATTTTCGTGTATCGCAGTGTTGCCGTTCAGCACAAGCTGAAATACGTTATCCTGCCCGATGAAATAAACCTCAGGAATCCCACATTTGCTTCCCTATATGCTTCTGCAACCGTTGAAATTAATGGAGGCAAACCCGGCGAAAAGCAAACCATGACCGGCGAACCTATGATTTACAGTTTCACTGTCTTGCGCAACGCCCAAAACAAACCTGCTGCTATAGCTTTTGCCCGGTTTTTACTTGAAAAAGCAAACGGCCAGGCCATCATGATCCGCAACGGTCAGCCATCGGTTGTTCCGTCGAAAGTGTTGAACTACGATAAAGTGCCGGAGCAGTTGAAACCGTTTGTCAAAAAGTGAAGGAATTAAACTTTTTTAATTTTTTATGAAACGATACTCTCCATTCCAGCTCACAATAACCCTTGCAGGCGCCCTTATCCTGCTGTTTATTGTTGCTCCTCTGGTTGGAATGTTTGTTTCCACAAGCCCATCTGATTTATTCGAAACCGCCCGTGATGCCGAAGTTCAGCAAAGCATTAAACTTACAATATGGGTTTCGCTTTCAGCAACAGTGTTTTTTGCAATCGCGGCTATTCCATTGTCGTACCTGCTTGCGCGAAAGGAATTTCCATTAAAAGGCCTTGTCTCCGGTATTATTGATCTGCCGGTTGTAATACCTCATTCAGCTGCAGGTATTGCCATTCTTGGTTTTGTTTCGCGCGATTCGGTGGTCGGGAAAATAGGTTCGGCAGTAGGGCTTAATTTTGTAGGCCATCCCGCCGGAATTGCAATTGCTATGGCTTTTGTGAGCCTTCCTTTCCTTATCAATGCTGCACGCGACGGATTCGGCAGTGTTCCCGAAAGACTCGAAAAGGCAGCATTTACGCTTGGCGCATCACCGGCAAGGGTATTTTTTACAATTTCGCTTCCTTTGGCATGGCGAAGCATAGTTTCGGGTCTTATTCTTATGTTCGCCCGGGGAATGAGCGAATTTGGCGCGGTTATAATGGTTGCGTATCACCCGATGATAACCCCTGTACTTATTTATGAGCGTTTCGGAGCCTTCGGCCTCAAATATGCCCGTCCCGTTTCGGTCCTTTTTATACTTATATCGCTCACTGTATTTGTCGCATTGAGAGTATTGGCCCGCAACAGGAATCAAAAATCCACACCTCATGCTTGAACTCCGCAATATAACATGTGACTTTCCAGGGTTCAGCCTCACTGAAATCAGTTTCAGCGTGGGTAATGGTGAATATTTTATACTGCTTGGCGAATCGGGTGCCGGTAAATCCTTGTTGCTCGAAGCGATTGCCGGACTTAACCCCGTGAAAACCGGTGTTTTATTACTGAATGGCAAAAACATTACCTCCGAAAAAATCCAGCAGCGTGGAATTGGACTTGTGTTCCAGGACCAGGCTGTTTTCCCGCATCTTTCGGTGAAAGAAAATATTGCGTACCCATTGAAAGGCAAGCATTTATCCGCATCCGAAAAGAACTGTATTATCGAAGAAACAGCTATGCTGCTGCAGATTCCGGGTCTGCTCAACCGCAGGCCGGAAACCTTATCGGGTGGTGAGCTACAGCGTGTTGCACTTGCCAGGGCGCTGGTTCAGAAACCGAAGGTTTTACTTCTCGATGAACCTTTATCCGCCACCGACAGTAAACTGCGATCGGAACTTCGCGCTCTGCTCAGGCAGATTAACCGCATGGGGCAGACTATTATACACGTTACACACGATTTCGACGAAGCTGTTTCGCTGGCTGACCATATTGCTATTATGCACCTGGGATGCATAGTTCAGTCCGGTACGCCCCAGGAAGTTTTCGGCAACCCTGCAAACGAATTTGTAGCACATTTTGCCGGAATAAGGAATTTCTTCAAAGTCGCTATTACACGTAAGGATGGGAAATGTTTCGCTTTTCCTGAAAAAGATCTTGCGATATCGATAGGGGAGTCGACGGATGATAATTCAGGTTATATCCTGATACGGAATGAAGATATACTGCTTTCGAAAACGGCTTTCGAGAGCAGTGCTTTAAATAATTTTGAAGGGACAGTGCTGGATTTGTACCCGTCGCGGACCGGGATGGATATAGTAGTCGATATCGGGATTGTATTGCATGCTCAAATAAGCCGCGAATCGGCCCAAAAGCTTGAACTGGCTTCGGGCAGGAAAGTGTGGGTACATTTTAAAGCTTCGTCGGTGAAGTTTATTTCCTCTTAACCCCGGGTGAAGACACCTGATTAGCTTATTATTTCCCTGTTTCAGCCGGGTCAATATTATCAACCTGCTGTTTTGAATATTGAAGCACCTCATCATTCACATACGACAGATCAATACCGGCTTCCCGGAACATTTCCTCCGATTCAGTTCCTGAATGGTATTTGAATTCGCAGACAACCCGTTTTATGCCACAGTTTATCATAAGCATGGCACAGGTGCGGCAGGGAGTCATCCGGCAATAAAGAGTACTTCCTTCAAGAGGAATGCCCTGGCGGGCAGCCTGGCAGATGGCATTCTGTTCGGCGTGTACCGTTCGCACACAATGATTTGTAACTTTCCCGTCTTCATGGGTAACCTGTTTGAACAAGTGCCCGACCTCGTCGCAATGCGGTAAACCTACCGGTGAGCCAACGTAGCCTGTAACCAGTATCTGTTTGTTACGTGCAATCACGCAACCGCTCCGCCCGCGGTCGCAGGTGGCACGCTTGGCAATTGTACGCGATACTTCCATAAAGTATTCATCCCAGGTAGGGCGTATATAAGGCGGAGTGATTTCTGTTGGCATCGTAAATCAGATTTTAAGAAGGCTAAAAGTAATGAAATTTTAGCAAAATGAACTTCTTAACAGTATACATGTTTCAAATATATGTTAAATTTGCAATATGTAAACCACGCACGCTACACATCAAAACCAATACTTCGTTTTGAAAAGATCCGTATTAGTTTTACTTCTGCTATGGTTTGGCTTTGGTTCTCTATCCTTTGCCCAACAGGCATTATGGCAAAACTTTGGCGCAGACCATGATTTGCCTGATCCTAACGTTACAGCTCTGTTCAAGGCCGATAATGGTCTCCTGTATGTTGGAACAGCAATCGGGCTTTACAGTTACGACGGTTACGATTTCAGGAAAATCGATTTCAGGTCAGTTAAAAAAATCAATCCTTATATTAATTGTCTTGTAATAAAAGGGGAATGCATTTATATAGGAGCACGCGATGCTTTAATATGCTACAACTACAGGACCAATTGTTCACAAGTGATACACACCCCCTTGAATTCAATTGGTGGTGTTATGGGTTTGTATGTCGAAAATCAAAGTAATATCTTATACGCCCGGACCCATGGAGGCGCCCTCATGATTGATATAAAATCAGGAAATTTCAGAGCTGTTGACAGCCTTTTGAATCCTATGATCTGGAAAATCAGGGTTAAGCACGGGAAAAAAATCCAGGCATTTTTGTATTCACGAAAATTCGTTGAAATAGTCAATCACAGAGAAGAATTGCTCTTTAATGACAAAGGGATTCTTGATACCGAATGGTGGGAAAAGGAGCACTGCTGGCTTATTGTGAAAAAGGAAGGTTTATTTACTCTTGATACAACATATAGTTTACTTCATAAGCTTGATATTAACTTTCCATTAAACACAACCGAGAATAAATGGCTGTATCCGGATTCGGGTGGTAATATATGGATACAGGCAGCAGGAGGATTTTTATGCCTGCACTCACGGGAGGAAAAAACTCCTGAGTTTTTCAATAACGAGCCGGGAAACCCGTTTACCATCAATAGTAACACAGCCCAGGCTTTTTACACAGGTCCTGACGGAACAAATTGGGTTGGTGGTGATGGCACCGGTTTAGGCTGTTTAACTCCGATCGCAGGGGGAATAAAATTCCTGTCGAATGAACAGGCTGGTGTACAGCATTTCTGGTGCTTCCTTTACGAAAAGGAAACAAACAAACTCCTTTGCGGAACTACCTCAGGGGTCCTGGAAGGTACATTTATAAACGGGGAATTACGTAACCGCAAACTATATAAGCCCACCGGATTCGACAGATTTTCGGTAAATGCCTTTGTCGATCTGAATGAATCGGAATATCTTATTTCGGTTTTTAAGGCTGGTTTCTGGACTTTTAATAAGCAAACCAAACAATTCAAACAGCTCACCGAAATTAATAAACAGGTTGGGTCGCTTTTTGTATTTGCGACAAGGGAAGTCTCAGGCAACCGGTGTGTGCTTTGTACCCAGAATGGAGCCTATTTGATGGATAAAAAGTCGATGAAAATCGCACCTTTTGGAGGTCACGATCTTCATAAATATAGCATCTATACTGCAATAGAGAATGGTGCGGATCAATTCCTGATGTCAGGAGGATTTGGTTTACAGGTATTTAATTCAGAACTCAGACAGATTTGCTATTTTTCGAAAATTGAGGATTCTGTGTCATCGTTACCCAGTAATGTTATTTTCGATCTCGCCGACCTGGGCCGTGGAAAATATATGCTGGCAACTATGGGAGGTGGGCTTTGTGTATTCGATGAAAACAGTAAAACGTTCTCACCCATTAAACTGGTAACCAATCCTGATAATATTTTCGGGATTATGTATACAGGTACCAGTAAAGTAATATTAACAACATCCAACGGTTTATGCCAGTATGATTTACGTACAGGCAAATCGGTTATCCTGAATAAATCCAACCTTTTGCCATTTAACGATTTTAACCAATCGGCTTTTTATCGCGATGCAACATATACCCTTGTTGGCGGTGAAAAAGGCATGTTGATTCTGAATTCGGAAAAATCGTCAGAAATTTTCGGTTGTGCAACAGAACTTTTAATATGGAACGATACAGTGCAGGTTAATGAAGTCACACTTCCTCCGGGCGATCATTCCCTGCGGCTAAAAGTGTCGCTGGCCAACCTGTATCCAGGAGCGAAACTACGCTACAAATACTTTATCGATAATCTGGACGATGAAGTACATTTCACCGCCGCTGGACAGAATGAGCTGAACTACAATTATATGCCACCTGGTAATTATTCTCTTGAGATTGAATTAGTAGATGAAACCGGATTTATCACAGCCGGAAAAAAATCCATCCGGATACATGTAATGCCATTCTTTTACCAGACAACCTGGTTTAAGGTATTCATTGTAGTTATTTTGCTTATAATCATCATTCTTTCGGTCCGGTATTTTGCATTCCTTAGGCTGCGTTGGAAGCTCAACCGCCTTGATGCGGAACGCAAAGTGATGCTGGAACGCTCACGTATTTCGCGCGAGCTTCATGATAACCTTGGCAGCCAGTTAACCTATATGATAACGGGGCTCGAAACAACCGACTTGCTCCTCAAACGGAATAAGATTGACAAAACCGCTCATAATCTGGAAAAACTGCAGTCGGCAGCTCGTGAAAGTATGCAGCAACTTCGCGACAGCATCTGGGCATTAAATCCTGGTGCGATGACACTTAGCTCACTTCTCGGGCAATATGAAAAGTGGCTGGCGAAAATCACCGAGCCCAATGAACATCTGTCTGCAAAAATGACCAGTTCACAATGCCCTGATTTTGATATAGATCCTATCAATGGTCTGAATATTTTCCGTATTATGCAGGAAGCTGTCCACAATGTTCTGAAACATGCTGGAGCTACCGAATTAACCACGTCTGTAGAGTGCAACCAAAACATGTATACAATTACAATTGCCGATAATGGAAAGGGGATAATTAGTTATAATGAATCAGGTACCGGGCTTGGATCTATGAAACAGCGTGCCGAAAACCTGAAAGCCATCCTTACTGTGGATTCAACTCCGGGATCAGGTACAAAGGTTGTGCTGGTGCTTGATAAAAATACGCTGAAAGGCTGATGCATTTAGCTTCAAAAGACAGTAACATTGCAGAAATATTTGAAATGAAAATCGGAATAATAGACGATAACCTAAGCATTGGCCGGCAGTTGATCCAAAAGCTGAGCTTTTCCGAAGAAATACAGGTCCTGTTCTACATGGACCGGGGTCACAAAGCCATCGATTGGCTTGCAGAGCATACCGAAAAGCCTGATATCCTATTAATGGATATCGAAATGCCCGATATGGATGGGATTGAAACTACTTTCCGGATAAAACAGAAATACCCTGAACTTAAAATTCTTATGCTGACAGTTTTTGAAGCAGAGGATAAAATCTTCAATGCGATCAAAGCTGGTGCAACCGGTTATCTGCTTAAAGACGAAAAACTGGAACGCATGCTTTCTGCCTTTGAAGAAATTATGGAGGGAGGAGTACCCATGTCGAGAAGCATTGCAGCAAAATCGCTGAAAATGATGATAGCCGGTTACAAACCGGACGTAAAGGTTGGCTTTATTGATGGGTCGGATGAGCAGCTCACAAAGAGGGAAATTGAAATTCTCGAGCACCTGGCAAAAGGCTTGCGAAACCAGGAAATAGCTGATAAACTGTTTATCAGCCGGGCAACTGTTAAAAAACACATCGAAAATATTTATCTTAAACTACAGCTCAGATCGCGGGTCGAACTGGTGAACTGGTTTCACAACTCCTGAATACCGGGAAACAAAAAATGGCTGCCACAGTCTATGACAGCCATTCCGAAACCAAATTTAAATTTACCGATATAGAAAACTCTTTTGTTATCAGTTTTTCACTAATCAATCCGCCTCACAAGCCCCACTTTGAGGCTAATATTGGAAGATTTCATTTCACTTTGTTCTGATTTGAATGTGCCTTTTTCAATGCTAGGATTAATATTTATTCCCAATCGATCGCCAATGGGTATCACGCAATGAGCCCCAAGTGAATATCCGGGTCGGGTCGTTTTATCAGTATTGGTCCAGGATAAAATATTGTACTCAAATACAGGCGCTACCAAAATAGGTCCCAGGCTGATTTTGGCATAAACCAAAGGGCTTATAATTCCATAACTCTCGAGAGAGGCACCATATCCTTCAATGCCATCCACATTTATTCCCCTCGCATCGATAGCACCTCCTATTCCAATATTCACAATTCCGGTTTTGAAGATATCCGCACCCAGTTTACCGTACAAAAATGAAACTTCGCCATTGTCATTCGGCATGCCGCCTCTGAATATTACACCTGTAAGGAAATAACTGGCAACCGGTAATCCGAATTCGATGAATCCTTTTGGCCGAAACATTACAGCCCTGCAATCGACATAGGTTAGAGGCGCTTTTATTTTATTACCGGTACTGGAATAATTTGCAGTGTTGGTATGGAGACCTAACATTCCGTACCAGGGTGTCTGGTAACTGACCGCATCCTGCGCCTTCGCAGCGATGACCGTGATAAGAAGTAAAGAAATGAGAAAGTGTCGCATAAGTGTCAATAATTTTTAGGTTAGAATTATTTTTTTAATCTGCCAGACTGGTTAGATTATTGCTCAAGGTATGCCTCAGAGGAATTGATAATGGCCAGTCTTATTCTTATTACATGTTTATTATTAGTATTCTGCTAATCATCAAGCGGGTAATTGAACGAGTAACTGAAAAAGTATTTCATCATAGCTTCGGAATCTTGTTTTACTGATATTTTAATATGTGGAGAAAGATAAAGCAACTGCTTTTTCAGTTCTCCATCTATAGTAGCCTGCTTCATATAAATGTATATATAGCAGATCTCATTACCCGATGCATCGTTAGTCCACGTTGATTCGGGAGTTATTACAATATCACTGAGTAAAAAATCAGGAAAACACTGTTTTGCAATAGGTTCGGCATAAGTTTTCAGACTTTGTTTTATAGTTTCGATACGATCTGGTCCAGGAACGACAGTATAATCAACCTTAGGCCCGTCAAGTGTAATAACCCATAATTTCCCTTTCATGGAAACATCTTCATAAATGTCCCGGAGATTTACCGCAGTTATGGTACCGTTGGTAAATAGCTGGCCATTCAACATGTCTTTTCTTACAGATTTGATGTCGTTGAGATTAAAGCCGCTTACAGCGCCATTGTTTTCGCCATAGAATTTCTCAAACTTATTCGCACCGTCGACCAGGATGGTTCTGAATACATCACAAACGGTTTGGCTATAAAGCTCATTGATACATAATGCCAGAATGGCTAAGAACAGTATTTTTTTCATGGTACAGGTTTTAAACTTTGAATGCCTGGATCAGCCTGTAAAAATCACGTAAGAGCTATAAACTCTATTTTCTTCATTTTTGGGGAAGTGAATTTTACTTCAATATGGTACTTCCCTGAAGAGAAGATATAATAGTCCTCCGTTTTCTTTCCGCCTGGGAACCTGTTTTCCAGATCTTTAAGTGACATTCCCAGGCTCAGCCCGAAAGGCAGCTCATCTTTGAATGATCCGTAAATCTTATTATTCTGGAAAGTAATCCGCTGAACGTAACCTGAGGGAGCATAAAAAGTAATTCCTTTGCCGGCTTTCACACCAGGAATATCATCTTTCATCTTATAATTGCTTACCAACCACTCAACCTCGTCTGAACTGGTCTGTTTGCCAAGGCAATCAGGAATTGCACGTGCCTTGCCGGTATACTGCGAAAAGACATTTGTGGAGTTTAACACTGTTAGTGACAACAGGAGAATGATGTAATTAATGTTTCGTAATTTCATTATAATGGCTTTCATAAGGTATTATTCTTCTGTAACAATATCAATCTGAGGATTTTGGTATGGCAACAACCCCGAACGCACTGTGAAATACAGTTTGCCATTCAGAAATGCCAGGTTCTCGGCCTGGTAGCGGTTACCGGCAGCATCCTTTTGTAAAAAATTTGTGCTTTTATACAAAATGGGTCCGGTAGCAGTCCCGTCAGCAGCAATTTTGTACATATTGACTCTGGCCGATGAAGAATTAGGGTCTTCAGGTCCTGTGATATAAAGTGAGCCATCATCCCCAATTGCCGCGTTGCTGCTTTTTCCGCTGCCGGCATCTGCAAAAATTACACGTGTTAAATCAATATTGTTATAAACTTTTAAGAAGGTACCTGTTTCCACATCAAATCTGAAAAACCAACCTTTACGGGGTTCCGAATAATTTTCTGCTATCCAGTAATAGATGAAGCGCCTGTCAGGACTTACCCGTGCCAGAAAATTGGTTGACAGATTATCTACAAAATCAGGGCAGCTGATGCTTGCAATGGTTTCGAGGTAGCCGCGCTGGTTATTGGCGTAGTTGGTCTTGTTGGCTCGCTGGAGATAAACAGTTTTGTTAAGTTTCACTATGGCATATAATTGCCCGTTTTTCATCAGGGCGGGGAAAAAACCTGAAAGTATTGCTGACGGGGATCCATCGGTGAACAGGCTGTCGGCGGTAGTTCCAGCCCGGTGAAGGAAGACAAAATCTTCGGTACCATTACCCGAGAGGGTTCCCCATGTTAACACATTACTATTTTCATCTACCCGGGGCAAAGACTTATAGGATAAACCTGAAGGATGGCCAACCGAATAAAAGATTCCCTGCCCCTGCACTGTATTAGTCCAGCTTCCAAGAAGGTCGGCATAACCAGGCCAGTAGTAATAGTGCTTCCAGCTTTCATAACCTGTAAATGGGCTTATACTTTTAGTACCGCTGTTCAAATCGACACTGCCAAAGTACCAGTTTGTAAAGGCATCCTGCTGCGACTGCTTCGTATCTCCCATAATAAATCGGAGCATGTTGTTCTTATCAACTGACAAACCGCACTCATACAGCGTGTAGTATTGTATTCCTGTAGCCGCGGTGTTTTTGGCATGAACATGCCAGATCGACTTCCATCCGTTGCCAGGAAATAGTACTTCATTGAAACTGCCTGTGGAGTCGGTATTCTGGTTATCCGAAGGACCTCCGTCAGTTTTCTCGCAGCTAATCAGTATGATTAACAGGGAGTACATGGAAAGAAGGAAAATTGTTTTTGCTTTCATAGAAGGAATGAATATGGGTATTGGATTGGATTATATAATTGGCAATAAGCCTATTTATATTTAAAAGGTTTCCATCCTCCTGTAATCCACATATTAAAAGTGTAGTTATTACCTCCGCTGATTTTGGCAAGCAGCTTGTTGAAATCGTTGAAATTGGCGAACTGACCGGTTTTGCTGCTTGCATAAACTAAGATGTTAAGTCCTTCTTTGGTTTCGAGCATATTTTCGGTATCAAATGCACCCAGTTTTACAGCATTGTATACAACTCCGTCATGATATCCTGTTGCAGGATTGATAGCAACATACTTTTTATTCGGGTCTTTGGGGACCGGATTAGGTCCATATAGGGCAGTGGTAATGGATTGAATGCTGATGTTTTCGCCGTTGGCTCCCATTTGAATTTTTACGACCAGGGCTGCATCCAGCCCAAGTTCCTTTACCTTAGCGGTAATAGCATCCACATAGTCGGGCATGGTCATGTTTTCGGCATAATAGGTTGCGTAACTTTCCGGGACCGAAAGCGTATTTGCCTTACTTTCGGAGCTAATCATTTTTGCGAGCCCTTTTTCCTTGAAAGCGAAATCATTATATGCCTTGCGCTGTGCATCGGATGTCAGGAACTCATCGGGGGTCAGCAAGGTTGCGCCATAGTTGCTGAAATCCTTTTTCAGATCAGCTATGCTCATCTCGTATAAGATTTTTGTCAACTCTTTTGTCGTTGAAGCTGTCAGGAATCCGGATTCGGTCTTAACCAGCGTCATGTATCCGTACTTTTTCGAGCTGGTTTCGAACAAGCCAGGGTCAAAAACCATAAAGGTTACCAACCCGACCCGTTTCGGAAATTGTTTCATTGCAGGTGGCCAGGCATACATTCCATGTCCGTCATCAAATCCCTGGTTCTGGTACATAAATCCTTTGGCTGTTTTCCAGAAATCCTCATCTGGCTGTGCCAAAAACTTGGTGATAGTTGTGCTTTTATCGAAAAGCTTGGTTAATTTAGGATCAACATCCTGGGCTTTAATTCTGGAAGCTATTGCAACAAGAATGACCGCAAAGAGAAATACTGACTTTTTCATGGTTCGGTTTTTGGGTTTTAAATAATTAAATATTTACATATGACAAAAGTAGGCGCACACCAAAACCTGGCTCTTAGCCATTTGGCCTATTTTATGACTTACTACGAAGATATTTGGGTTTAATCAGTGTAAATAATAGTAGATCAGGCATGAAGGCCAACAGTATAAGATACTACTATACAGGCGAAACCGCGAAAGGATTCGAAAATATTAAAACTACATTCTGGTAAAGAGACGGAAACAGGTTAAAAAAGGAAGAATGCCTATTTTACTTAAAAGTGTTCGGGAATGCATAAAACGACAATTCCCGAATTCTCGGATTACCAAATTACAGGATTATTCCTCCCCAAACATCGCAACCTTCATTTCACCATCCGATTTAATATATCCCCGGAACATACCTGCAGTATTGAAAGTCATTGTCATGTTGCCCTTTGTGTCAACGCCTATAATACCGCCGGTACCGCCTTGCTGACTGAGTTTTTGCATAATCACTTCATTCGCGGCCACTGCCAAGGGCAGGTTTTTGTATTTCATAAGAGCTGTAATATCGTAGGCAACCACATTCCGGATAAAGAACTCGCCATACCCTGTGGCAGATACAGCACAGCTTGCATTGTCGGCATACGTACCGGCACCGATAATGGGAGAATCGCCGATGCGGCCATATTTTTTTAATGTCATACCGCCTGTGGAGGTAGCGGCTGCCAGGTTACCGTATATGTCAACAGCCACACATCCGACAGTACCGTGTTTTTTATCTATATTGCTTATCGAATCGGCCTTTGACTTTGCTTTCAGGTAATCGTTCCAGCGGTTCTGTGTAAAAAAATAAGTGGGATCGACTATTTCGAGGCCATTTTCGGCAGCAAATACCTCGGCACCTCTTCCTGCCATCATTACATGGTTCGATTTTTCCATGACAGCACGGGCCGCTGAAATAGGGTTTTTAATGGTTGTAACACCGGCAACAGCACCCGCAAGACCGGTTTTGCCATCCATAATTGCAGCATCAAGTTCGTTTTTGCCTTCAGCCGTAAAAACAGCGCCTTTCCCGGCATTAAAGAGCGGGCAATCCTCCATCATCCGTACACAGGCTTCAACTGCATCGAGGCTGGTGCCTCCGGCCCTGAGAATCGAATCGCCCTGCCTGAGAATTTCACTGAGTTCGGTTTTATATTGTGCCGCGATTTCAGCCGGCAGATTCGAGGGTGTAATATTCCCGGCACCCCCATGAATAACAAGGGTGTATTTCTTAGTCGGAACTGCTGTCTGCGCTGAAGCAGTGAAACATACAACGCCTGATATCAGCAGGATGCACAAAGTTTGAAGAATTGATTTCATATCACAGTTGTTGAATGATTTGTTTTAAGCTGATAAATCCAAGCAGATCGGCTGAGAAAACAAGGATAACTACTATAATAACCCACCTCACAAATTCAACTCCTCTTTTTATAGCGAGCCGGGTGGCAATCCAGGCTCCGATTACATTTCCGATGGCATGAACCAGGCCAAACTGCCAGTGAACCTGCTTGTTAAAAATAAACACCATAAGCGCTGCAAGGGTGTAAAGCAATACGATCCATACCTTAATGGCATTGGCCCGTACCAGGTCAAAACCTGAACCAAGTACTATTGCTGCAAGTAGGTAGTAACCAACCCCGATCTGTATAAATCCGCCATAAATTCCAATGAGAAAAAATACAATTACCTCGATAAAAGAAACAGGCCTTTCGGTAAGATGTTTTTTCTCTTTTAACCAAACTGATGGTTTTACAACCACAAATACCAGCATGATTAACATGATTATCGCCATGGCCTTCCGGAAAAAGGCTTCGTTGATATCGATGGCAATCCAGGCGCCAATAGCAGAGCCAATTATAGTTGGTAAAGCCAGTAATGTTGCTTTACGCCACGGAAGCAGTTTTTTCTGGTTGAAAGCCTGCACCGAAGTTATATTCTGAAAGATTACGGCAATCCGGTTCGTCCCGTTGGCAATATTGGCAGGCAGGCCAAGCATCATAAGTACCGCGATGCTTATAGCTGTTCCGCCACCTGCAAGAGTATTAATAAAACCTACAAATACGCCGGATACAATTAGTATAAAAACCGTTAACCACGACATTACTGATAATTTATTATTAGCATAAACAGGAAGCGAAAGGTACTTGATTTTTGGGAAATGCCCTGGCAATATCGGATTGAAATAATGTTAAACAGGACCACACTTCTCTTTTTATCCTTTCAACCTGCTGTGTTTCATCCCATATGCAAAGTACAGTACCAAACCAATAACAAGCCATATAAGAAAACGCATCCAGTTGGTTATTCCAAGTTCACTCATCAGGTACAGGTTAGTGAGCAACCCGAGAACCGGAATAAGCGACCATTGCCTCACTACTGCCATAATAGTGGTGACTATTGCCGAAACAATGAAAATATACATCGGTAACTGGGTGTGAAAACCTTTTGAGAAATGGTTGCTCCCATCAAAAATACCTGACAGAAACTGAGGATTTGTGAACCAGATCAGGATAAGGATAACTGCCCACATCGGGAGCAGATACCGGCGGCTGTTGGCATACGGGACATTGAATCCCTTTTTATTTACGTCGAGGTTGCCTCGCGGATGCAGTACTAAAACACCTCCCGAAACCAGGATAAAAGCGAACAAAGTTCCGATACTTGTAAGATCTGTAACCTCGGTAAGGTTTAAGAACAATGCAGGAATAGCAACCAGGAATCCGGTTATGATAGTAGCAAATGCCGGGGTCCTGTATTTTTTATGAAGTTTCGAAAAACGTGGCGGTAAAAGTCCATCGCGGCTCATGCTCATCCATATGCGCGGTTGTCCTACCTGGAAAACCAGCAGCACGCCCGACATGGCAATTACTGCGCCAAGGGCAATGATACCCGATAGCTTTGTGAGATGTAACTTTTCAAATGCAAAAGCCAACGGATCGGAAACACCCAACTCATTAAATGGAATCATGCCAGTAAGTACCAGGCTGATAGCAACATACAAGACCGTGGTAATTACCAGGGCATAAATCATCGATCGTGGCAGATCGCGACGCGGGTCGCGGCATTCTTCGGCAGTCGTCGAAATCGCATCGAAGCCGATGTAGGCAAAGAAAACGCCCGAAACTCCTTTAAGCACACCACCAATACCGTTTGGGGCAAAAGGGCTCCAGTTTTTAGGGTCAACATAAAATGAACCAACAGCTATTACAAGCATCAGGATCCCGATTTTTATCAGTACCATTATGTTTCCAGCCATTTTTGTTTCATAAATGCCTTTATATACAAGCCAGGTTATGAAAACAACAATACCCAGGGCGGGAATGTCGGCGATAAACCTGATATTTCCGAAACGGGGTGCTGTAATCCAGGCCTGGTAAGCCTCGCGCAGGTTTGAGTCGAGACCGGCTACTGCAACTCCCGACTGAAGTTGTTCGGTTGCAAGTTTAAATCCCTTGGCAGCACTCAGGTAGTCAATGGCCAGGTATTCGGGCACATAGATATGAAGGCCGCTCAGTAACCCTGTAAAATATCCCGACCATGAAATTGCAACAGCAATATTGCCAATGGCATATTCCATGATGAGGTCCCAGCCGATAATCCAGGCAAATAGTTCGCCAAAACTGGCATAAGCGTATGTATATGCGCTGCCGCTGATTGGAATGGCAGAAGCAAATTCGGCATAACACATGGCAGATAAGCCACATGCGATTGCAGTAAAAACGAATAAGAGTGAAACAGCCGGTCCGCCGCTGGCAGCAGCATTACCAATAGTGCTGAAAATACCGGCGCCAATAATGGCGGCTATTCCCATTGCGGTAAGATCGCGCACACCCAGGCGGCGTTTCATTAAATCGGGATTTCCTTCGTCGGCATGACGAAGTATCATATCAATGGATTTTTTCCTGAAAAGGTTCTGCATATGGCTATACTCGCGCTGTAAATATAGAAAAATATAAAGGAACATAAGTTTCCCCGTAAATTTCGCTGAACTGTTTTGCTGAATCTGATATTAAGAACACAGATTTCATACTAATTATTCCATTTCGATAATAAAAAAAGCGCTCTTTGCAGGCGCTCTTTTTATTAAAAAATGAAAGGATCACAAATAAGTGATCTCCCTTTTCCTGTTTAGGTTATAATGGGTTTACGGTAACTTCAATACCGCTTTCGAGCAACATCTGAATTGATCCGGCCGGGATTGATCCACTCAGATTTCCATAAAGATTAACAACATAAGGTCCGGTGATGGCTGCAGCTATATTAATATTTTCTACTTCAAAGTTAACGGTGCGGGCAATCGGATCCACGCTGGTAGCAGTCGCAACCACGGTAGTTGCACCACCGGTTGGTGTGATCGTTATTCTTGCCGATGTCAGCCAGTCGAGTGTAACCCAGTCGGGCGAAACAACGCTCATCTGCAGCAGATAGAAACTTGCATCACCCAGTAAGCCGTCATTGGCACCCAAAAGACTGTCAATATTTGCTGTAAACGACTGCGAATAAAGTAATTGTTCTGTTTTTAAGTGGTTAAGCGAATCGATAGTAAAGGTACGGTTTGGTAATTTATATTTGACCTTAAAATCGGCAGCGTTGTGCAGCTTGTCGCAGGAAGTCATCATTGTGAACAGGGAGCCGCCAACCAGTAAAACCATTAAAGTAATCCACGTTAATCGGGTTTTCATACATATAGGATTTAGAAGGTTAATATTCAATTTCAATTCTGGTTTCCGGGAAGGAAACAATTATAAAACACTCTTTAGGTCGAAAGGTTCGATTATGTTGTTCTGTTCCCGGTATCGAATGCAAATTTAAGGAACAAAAGCCTTTTTTAATTGATTCTAGAAAAATAATTTAATATTTCCTTCAGATAATCAGGAATTTAACAGTTTTTTAACAGTCTCCAGGATGCCCTCCAGGTCAATTCCGCATTCGTGGTGAAGTTCTTCAAGGGTGCCCTGCCCAATAAACCTGTCGGGAATACCCAGGCGCATAATGGCAGCATTGTGGTAACCGTTATCGTTGGCAAATTCAGTCAATGCACTTCCTAATCCTCCTATAATGGAACCATCTTCGATCGTAATAATCTTATTAAATTTTTTGAAAACGATATGGAGCAATTCGTTATCCAGAGGTTTTAGGAACCGTATGTCGAACAGACCAGTTTCAATGCCTTCGCCGGCAAGCCTTAAACAAGCTTCGAGAGCAACATTTCCAATATGACCTATCGAAACAATTGCAACGTCATTCCCTTCGCGAATTTGCCTTCCTTTACCAGGTTTTAAAGCAGCGAAATCTGTTTTCCACTGGGGCATCACGCCGCGTCCGCGGGGATAACGGATTGCCCAGGGACCCATTCCGTCGAGTTGAGCTGTGTACAACATGTTGCGCATTTCTTCCTCGTTCATGGGTGAACAGATGGTCATATTGGGGATAGCGCGAAGGTATGCAAGATCGTAAACTCCGTGATGGGTTGCGCCGTCTTCACCCACCACGCCGCCACGGTCGAGGCAGAATACAACATGCAGGTTTTGCAGGGCCACATCGTGTATTAGCTGATCGTACGACCGTTGCATAAAACTCGAGTAAATATTGCAGAATGGCACCAGCCCGCTGGCTGCCATTCCGGCTGAGAAAGTAACGGCATGTTGCTCGGCAATCCCTACATCGAAAGCGCGGTCCGGCATTTTGGCCATCATCAGGTTAAGTGAACAGCCGGTAGGCATAGCAGGGGTTACGCCAACAATTTTTTTGTTTAGTTCAGCGAGTTCGATAATGGTTTTGCCAAATACGACCTGGTATTTCGGGGGCTGATTCTGGCAATGGGTTTCCTTTATTTCACCGGTTTCCATATCGAAAGCCCCGGGAGCATGAAACAAGGTTTGGTCGCGTTCGGCTTTTTCGTATCCTTTGCCTTTAACTGTAACCACATGCAAAAGTTTGGGACCGGGAATATTCTGAAGATCACGCATAAGGTGAACCAGCCGTACCACGTCGTGACCGTCGACCGGGCCGAAATACCTGAACCCAAAGGCTTCGAAGAGATTGCTTTCTTTTAACAGAGTTGCTTTAACTGCGTTCCCAATCTGTTTTACAACAGCCCGCGAGTTGGCTCCATAACGGGTTTTGCCACCCATAAGCCACCAGATTTTGTCTTTCAGCCTGTTGTATGCACGCGATGTGGTAATGTTAGTCAGGTATTTTGAAAGACCTCCCACGTTTTTATCAATGGCAATGCCATTATCATTCAGGATAACGAGGAGATTTGCCTTCGAAACTCCTGCATTATTAAGTGCTTCCATGGCCATGCCTGCTGTCATTGAGCCATCGCCAATAACAGCTATGTGCTGCTGGTTTTTTTTGCCCAATAAACCGGATGCAACAGCCATACCAAGTGCTGCCGAAATGCTGGTTGACGAATGCCCGGTACCGAAAGCATCGTATTCGCTTTCCGACATACGCGGAAATCCACTTATTCCTTTATAGGTGCGGTTGGTAAAGAATATGTCTTTCCTGCCGGTAAGTATCTTATGAGCATAGGCCTGGTGGCCCACATCCCATATCAGCTTATCGTCGGGGGTGTTAAATGCATAATGAATTGCAGTAGTAAGCTCAACTACCCCCAGGCTGGCGCCAAGGTGTCCCGGATTACGCGAAACAACTTCGAGTATAAACTGTCGCACATCACTGCACACCTGGGGAAGATCGTCAATAGCTAGTTTGCGAAGATCGGCAGGTGATTCGATATTTGATAACATGGTGCCCTGTGCGGGAGTCATATTCGTATTTTGGAATGTAAAAGTAAGATTTTCCAGCTAAACGAAATCTATTAAAAGATATTATTGCCTTTAGGGATTGTTAACAAAAGACCGGGCAGGAGATGTGCAGAAGAGTTTTTCTCGTTTTGACAAGCACAGGTGAAAACTGATATTTCAGGTATCAGTAGAATTTATCGTGACCGAGAAAGCTATTGTGCTTTGATTACCAGG
This sequence comes from Bacteroidales bacterium, assembly GCA_963677975.1. Lineage (GTDB taxonomy): Bacteria > Bacteroidota > Bacteroidia > Bacteroidales > UBA4417 > UBA4417. The sequence goes on from OY782677.1 coordinate 1,063,658, forward strand.
CTCTTATCTAATGTTGATAAGGCTGGCAGGTTTGATGAATGAGAATAAGGTGAAAGGAATTAACCCTTAATATGTCCAGATGATTTTCCTGTTTATGACGGTTTTACCGTAATAAATCCTGGCTAAATATAATCCGGCAATTAGCGATAAGTTGATTTCATGTGGAGAGTCACCATTCAGGTCAATGCGTTTAATTAAACGACCATTTAATTCCACTAGTTCAAAAACCGCTTTAGATGGGAGTGTGCCAATGATCCGTATCTTGTTCTCCGCCGGGACTGCTATGATTTTCAGTGCCGATTCCCCGTTTTCTTCAATACTATAGGTGTAAGGGGTTGTAATCAGGAAGAATCTACCGGTTCCTGAACTTTCCGAGTTCAATATTAAGGAATAATTGCTGCCTTGGTTATCAATTCGCGTAAATGTCCCTGTTTCCCTATCCTCGAGATAGACCTTCATGTTTTGCGGCATGTTTAAAACAATGGCTGTAAAAATAATTGTTGAGCCTTTTGGAGCTTTTACACCAATTGGGATCTCTGTTGTTTTCATCAACAGGCTTGGAAGGCTTTGTATTCCGAATTCGATGTCGCTGCCTGTAATTTGTGTAAATATTGACACCCCGGAATTCCCTGTACTGTTATTTCCTGCATCGTACCCTTCATCAATGCCAGTTGTTGTTCCCTCTATGAAATAAACTTCGGTTTCACGGTTAAACTGGTTAATACTGGCTCGCAGACTGATATTTGGATTGCTGGTGCCTGCTTTCATGAAAATTGGTGATGGGAAAATTGTACGCATGGAGGAGGTAAAATATGCCAATGCCCCATCGGTCCTGGATTTAACAAAGAAAGCCTGCCCAAGAGGTATATAGGCTGCAGGTGTTGCCTGATTAATAATGTTATAACTTCCTGAAGATGAATTCCAGAAATAGAGTGCTTCATATCCTGCGTCAAAAATCATTGAATTTTGGCTCAGAAAGTTATTGGTGGCATGTGCATTCAAATTGGCATAAAGTACGCAGGGGAATGGGTTCCCGATCAGATTCCAGGCAGTTCCGGGAGCTGTCGGATTAGTAATTGCTATCGATATATCGGAAGCGTTTAAGATTCCTGAAAAGGATGTAGTTCCGTCAGATGTTAAAAGCGCCTCGTATCCTTTGGCTGAATTGAAGGGACCTGCCGACCCTATAGTTGCGGTAGTGTATGGTGCCCAGTTTGGTATTGTATTATCATATGGAGCCAAACCGTACTTTGGGCCATTTGTGGCCAGGTTGGCTGTGCCTGAAACAAAAGTGGAAATAAGCTGACCATCGACAGGAGAGGAGATGAAATGCCAGGGCAAAGGAGAGCTGGTTCCTCCTGTAAGGTAGCGTTCAACTTTAGCATTTACCCCCGAGGTGTAAGTGATTATTGATCCGGTCCCAATGGCATTGCTTTTTACAATGAGTCCTGTCGCCCCGGTTGAATTGTCAATAACTCCATGAATTTCAAGTCCTTGAGAAGGGTTAATCGTAAGTGATGCTCCTGCTTTAATAACCAGTTTGTTACAATGAGCATGTGGCAAATCGACTATAACCTGAGAGGGGCTGTTAATCCTGACATTTGTTGTTGACAATGGCACATTTCCGGATGACCAGTTGCCCGGAACACTCCAATATTGGCTTACAAGCCCAGTCCATGTATCAGTTACATTAATTACAATATCATCAATGAAAAGTGTACCCTGGTTAGGATCACTGAACCCATGCCATCCTAAAAAGTACACACCGCTTGTTGAAGGAGTTATCTCAGCATAACCTGTACGAATGCCATCTGTAATATTAATATCACTAAAAATCGGGGAAGTCCCCATATCTGCTGATGTTGAAGAACTCCCATATTTAAGCTCCATTTTTTCAGTCCCGGCGGCTGATTGTGTTCCATAGGAGAACTCTATAATGTAGGTGAACCCAGCCTGCATATTTATTCCCGGACTGAATAACCAGTCGTCCATGGGTTCGGAATTGGGATCAATCTCCATCTCCTGATTATAGTTGTACCAGCTGTATCCATCATTATTGGAGTCTTCGTAATACCATCCCAGTGGATAAAAAGAAGGTGCGTTAAAGTCCTGCAAATAGGGAACATCCACAACAAGTTGTTCAATAGTAAGAATACCCGAAACAACGGTAGTCCCATTCCAGAAATCTCCACCGGAAGAACTGTACCCGCCGTATACTTCCGGATCATCGCACAGGCCGAAACGTGAAGCCAGATAATATGTACCTGGAAACATACTTTCAATATTGCTCGAATAGCGATGCTTTTCTGCATCCCGTGAAACAAAAGTGGCTGATTGCCATTGCCACCAATCCCATGTGTTAGGATTAGAATCATCATATCCAATACCTATTTCACAATAGAGTCCAGGCGATTCTGTATTTAAGGTGGTTACCTGCGGGACTTTAATCAGTGCTTCAGCCTGAAAAGGGTCACCCTGAGTGATGGTTACATTGCCGGGTGCATCGAGGTTAGCCCACTCTACCGCATTGTCCTGTACAATAAATTGTCCTGATACATTTGTGCTTCCGTTCCAGAACCCTCCTCCTGAAGCATTATATCCACCATAACGAAAATCACTGCCATTCAATCTGAACCTACTCGCAATATAGTATGTTCCTGCAGTGAAATCGCCGCCTATTTCGGACTGGTATTCGTCCCTGTTACCTGCATCCATGGTATAGGTGGCAACGGTCCAGTTGGTCCAGGTGGCAGGATCTGTATCTGAATTGTTCCATCCTATCCAGGCTTCAATATTTGTGCCTTGCCCGGATGAATTTGTAATACCGGCCTCTTCAACCCGAGCTGTTACTGCAAGCCTTAATCCTTCAACTTTCGATTCCATTCCCGGACTCTGCAGATTGCACCAATCAACTGCAGGAGGCTGAAAGGCAGTTTCGTAAGCTCCGATAGTGGGATTTGTTAAACTGCGTGAAATATTGTTAATGTCGCCGGTAATCCCTGTTATCGGAATTCCGGCTGCTATGACGGGAGAGCCGGCAACTGGTTGAAGACAAGTATCCGATACAAGCAATGGATTGGTGGAAAGTGACTGTGCATCTCCTCCTGTTGCCTCCTGCCATTCCGAAAGAGTAGTTTTGTTGCCCGATAAATAACCAACCTTATATTGTGTGCCATTTCCATAATATTCATTGAAGTTAACTGATGTAAAAACCGAATTGCTGCCTTCATCATACGCAGAATAACCTATATCGCCGGTATTAAAAGTGTTGAGAATGTTATTTAAAAGGATATTATCTACAAGGTTAATCCCGGTAGAGCCTGAAGCAATAAACACTGAGGCTGAAATGGTAGACATATATTTATTAAAGGTTCCGAACAAATTAACAGTATTATAGTACATGCTTATACTGCTTGAGGATCCAAAAACCGCAATTCCAACATTACAGGGGTAACTTGGATCGGTGATTGTATTGGAACCTGGTCCGCCGATATCATAAATAAGGTTATTATGAACAAGTACGGATGTACAGGAGGAAATGTCGATGCCTTTACTTCCGGATAGGACTGTCTTCATGCCATGGATTCGGTTTCGTGAGAGGGTACCGGTGGTAGTGTTAATTAGGTAGATACCTTTCTGACCTTGTGTTATATTGGTATTGGTTGTGTAATTCGAAATTGTATTATCGTTTATCAGCACATTAATTGCATCCAAAACAAAAATTGCGTTATATGCAATAGAGTTAGCCTCAGTACCAAACTGGTTATCCAAAATACTGATATCAGTAGCTTTGTTGGTCGAAATCCCTTTAACAAACAGCCCGTAATAAGCGCGATTTATAATATTGTTCTCAATTGTAATATTGGAATGACCAGCGCCTCCGTCATACATATTCATACCCCCAATGTGTATAGCAATACTCGTAGCTCCAACACTACCGGTCTTTATAGTACAGTTGCGGATTGTAAAATCAGTGCAACCAGCACCGGTTCCTTCGTTCTGCAATTGAACGGACATCAGGTTGCCTGCAGAGGAGTAATTATAAATCGTAAGATAGTTGCCGCTATTATTATAACTACCGTCAATTGTAACCCTGTCGGCACCTGAGAACCTTAGCAACCCCCTTTGATTCATGTTCAATCCGCTTACAATTCTGGTCTCGGCTGCATTAGGCTTAATTGTCATTGTATAAGGCGAAGCGAATTCATACAGAGGGATAGCACCGGTTTCTTCAATATTAGACGTTATAAGTATATTAATATTCCCGGTTACTATGCCTGAGTTAATTGCCTGAAAGAGGCCGGAAGGGTTGTTCCATGTTAAGGAAGTATAAGTTTGCCCTGTGCCAACCAATATGTCGCCACTAAAATTGGTAGCTTTAGAAACCGATTCAGCATTTGTATTTTTAAGGATGGGTGCTGAGGTGTTCCGTTGATCATTTAATACCTGGTTCTTGTCGTTTGCGGGTGCTATTGCCAATAAAATACCTGGACAAATACATGCAATAAGCAGTATCCCGATTCCGAATAACTGTGCTTTCATAGTTCAATGTATTTTTGTGCATGGAGGAATTTTACAATGTATATGTTAATTGACCTTATACCCTGTCGGATTTAGGTTATTGAGATACCGAATACTATTACTGCTGATTATTTTTTTTCGAGCTGTTTCTATCAGGTAAAAAAGATGAGAACGTGTAAAGATAAGTAAATTTTGCCTTGATTGCAAGTGCTGTTTTGCTCTTCTAAAAGATACCTGAAAAGTCTTAAAAAATAGTTATAAAGGTTTGAATGACAATTGTATATGCAATAATTATATTGTTATAAATGCCAAAACATAGATATGTAAATTTGTGTATTAGAAATAGAAAAGCCGGGTCGTCAAACTGACAATCCGGCTTTTTGTTGAGGTAACTAATCTATAAAAAACCCAGTTCCAGCATCCCCGATTCGCTTATCATATTTCGGTCCCAGGGAGGCTCGAAAGTAAGTGTGATTTTTGCATCGGTAACACCTTCCACATCCTTTACTCTTTCGTGGAGTTCGATAGGCAGGCTTTCGGCTACCGGGCAATTGGGTGCTGTAAGCGTCATGGTTACATGAGCTACGAAATCATCATCAACAAGAATGGTGTAAATTAATCCCAGGTCGTAAATGTTTACCGGGATTTCAGGATCATAAATAGTTTTAATAACCTGTACAATCCTTTCGGTGAGAATATCTTTTTCTATTTGTTTGCGCATGGAATAATGTGTTAATGTGCTAATTTGCTATTGTGCTAATGTATTGATTTATAAAAAACATTGAATTAATTATCGCATTATCACATTATCGCAATTAACTGTTCTTTTCCTTTATCTGGTATGCAAACGCATACAATTTGATTTGTTTTACCATCGACAGAAGTCCGTTGCTACGGGTTGGCGACAAGTGTTCTTTTAGTCCGATGAGGTCGAGGAATGTGGTTTCAGCTTCTATGATTTCCGAAGGGGTATGCCCCGAAAATACCCGTATAAGCAGGTATGCAATTCCTTTTGTTATTACAGCATCACTGTCGGCAGTAAAATAAATAAGGCCATCCCTGTATTCGGAGCTTAACCATACGCGTGACTGGCAACCTGTGATCAGGTTTGAATCCGTTTTCTTCGATTCGTCAATCAGGGGAACCGACCGACCCATCTCGATCAGGTAATTGTACTTGTCCATCCAGTCGTCGAACTGATTGAACTCCTTGATTATCTGATTAATAGTTTCGCTAATTGTCATTTTACTCTTAAGTTTGGTATCCCGTTTAAGCAAAAAGTTTTTTCACTTTATGTATGCCCTCTATCAGGATGTCAATTTCCTGTCGGGTATTGTAGAAGGCCATTGATGCACGCAAGGTACCACTTATTCCTAAAAAATCCATCAAAGGTTGTGTACAATGATTTCCGGTACGGACAGCAATACCCAGGTGATCGAGAATTGTTCCGGCATCAAAAAAGTGAATGCCTTCGATAAGGAACGATACAATTGCAGCTTTTTCCGAGGCTGTTCCGATTATTTTCACTCCTTCTATTTCCTGTAAACGTGCTGTAGCATAGTTTAGCAGGTCTGTTTCCTGAACTTTAATGAAATCCCATCCTAAACTCTCGAGGTAACTGATTGCGGCACCAAGTCCCATTACATCGGCAACATTTGGTGTTCCGGCTTCAAATTTATAAGGAATTTCGTTATAGGTGGTTTTTTCAAAAGTAACTTTATCAATCATTTCGCCTCCAAGCTGGTAGGGTTCCATCTTTTCGAGCCATTCGGTTTTGCCATACAAACCGCCAATTCCCATGGGTCCGTACATTTTATGGGCCGAAAATGCGTAAAAGTCACAATCCAATTCCTGTACATCAACCGGTCCGTGCGATAACCCCTGGGCGCCATCAACAAAAACCGGGATATTCCGGTGGTGGGCCATCTCAACTATTTTGGCAATGGGGTTTATGGTTCCCAGTGTGTTGGAAATATGGCTCACTGCTACCATTTTTGTGTTTTTTCCAAGTAAATGCGCAAATGCCCCCATATTGAGTTCGCCTTTGGGCGTAACCGGGATCACTTTCAGGTGAGCTCCTTTTCGCTGGCATGCAACCTGCCAGGGAACAATATTTGAATGATGCTCGAGTGCCGAAACAAGTATTTCGTCGCCTACGTTCAAAAATGTTTCACAGTACGACCAGGCTGCCAGGTTAATAGCTTCGGTTGCTCCACGTGCAAAAATAATTTCGTTGGAGCTGCCTGCGTTTACAAATGATGCCACCTTTTTCCTGACTTCTTCGAATGCGCCTGTTGCCTGCTGGCTCAGATAATGAACTCCGCGATGTACGTTGGCATTGTCGTAAAGGTAATAATCGCTGATGGCTTCAATTACCGACCTTGGTTTCTGGGTAGTGGCGGCATTGTCGAGGTATACCAGGGGTTTGCCATAAATACTGCGCGAAAGTATAGGGAAATCGTCCCTCACCGATTGGATCTTTGAAGCTGAAAGGTCACTCATTGCAAGGTGGAATCAGATTTTTGAAAGGTCAATTTTAAATTCAACTTTCTCATGTTCGTGGGTGCTGCAATTCAACACACATTGCTCGCACTGCGATAGTTCGCCGCGTAAGCGTTTCTTAACCATATCGTCCATACGCTGACGTAATTCAGGGATGGAGATTTTATTGATCACATCGGCAGCAAAGGCATACATCAGCAGAATTTTGGCATTGGCTTCGCTGATTCCGCGCGAACGGATGTAAAACAAGGCTTCGGCATCAAGCTGTCCAATGGTAGCGCCATGACTACACTTTACATCATCAGCATAAATTTCGAGGAAGGGTTTGGTGTCGATGCTGGCTTTATCGGTAAGCAGTATGTTTTTGTTGGTTTGAAATGCATTTGTACGTTGCGCATCGCGATGTACTTTGATATGCCCGTTGAAAACCCCGCTGGCATGGTCGTCTAGCACTCCTTTAAAAAGTTCCCTGCTCTCGCAATCGGGTGCTGCATGGTTAATAAGAACCTGGTTATCGATATGCTGATACCTGTCCATTAAATAAAGCCCATACACATCTGCACTACTGTGAGGGCCACTCATGGTAATATGTGAAAGATTGCGGATAAGCCCGCCATTAAGGCTTATACCATTGGTCGATACACTGCTGCCTTCATCCTGGTAAAAATACATGCTGTTGATCAGCGTAGTATGGTCATCCTTGTTCTGAAGTTTGTAATGATCGAGCGATGAGTTCCGGCCGACTTTAACTTCCGAAACGGTATTAATAAATGTTATATCGTGGTTGATTGAATCATCGCATTGTACCAGGCGGAGGTGGCTGTTTTCGCCAAGAATCACAAGGTTGCGTGTATTCAGGAACAGGTTTTGTTTAAAATCCGTAATGTTAACCATTTGAACATTTTGTTCAACAGTTACATTATCAGGCACATAAATAAATATCCCATCCTGCGACATGGCTGTATTGAGGGCAGTAAGGCTTTCGGAACTGTCGTCGGCGTATTTGCCGTAATGGGCTTCGATCAGCTTCGGGTATTTAATAAAAGCTGCTGCCAGGCTTCCAATAATCATCCCGTTTGGGAATACCCTGATCAGGTTTTGCCTGTCGGCATACCATCCGTTTAGCTGCGTTACAAGTAAGGTTTCGAAATGCGGAACATCGCATTTAAAAATACTGTCGATGTCCAGTTCGGCTGAAGGTGGTGCAGGGGAAGCCTGGTATTCATGGCTGAGTACTCTTGACAGGTCGGTACCGCGCCAGCGTTCAAGCGCTGCATGCGGGAAGCCGGCTTTGCTGAACCATTCAAATGCCCTGGCACGTTTTGCCGCAACAAAAGGAGTATCGTGCACGGTTATTTCCCGTTGCCTTTCGGCAAAAACACCTGTGAGATACTCTTTGAGATCGTATATTGACTGAACTATTCCTGCTTCCATAAATAAATCTTTTAATAGTTCTCAGTTAGGATTCATTTCTGATCCACTCGTACCCTTTTTCCTCGAGTTGCAGGGCAAGGTCTTTCCCGCCCGATTTTACGATACGTCCGTCGAAAAGTACATGAACCACATCGGGAATTATATATTCGAGCAGGCGCTGGTAGTGGGTAATTACAATGGTGGCATTATCGGGACGGCGGAGCTTGTTAACTCCGGTTGCCACGATGCGGAGCGCATCAATATCGAGGCCTGAATCCGTTTCGTCGAGTATGGCCAGCGATGGTTCGAGCATAGCCATCTGGAAGATTTCGTTCTTTTTCTTTTCACCGCCCGAAAATCCTTCGTTTACCGAACGGCTGGCCAGTTTCTCCTGGAGTTCGAGCAACTGTTTCTTCTCTTCCATGCGGGCCAGAAATTCGGTTGCCGGCACGGGATCAAGTCCGCGGTATTTGCGTTGTTCATTTATAGCAGTACGAAGAAAATTGGTTATTGAAACACCGGGTATTTCAACCGGGTACTGAAACCCCAGAAACATACCTTCGCAGGCACGCTCTTCGGCCGATAATTCCAGTATATTTCGTCCTTTGAAAATGATTTCGCCTTCGGTTACTTCATACCCTTCGCGGCCAGCAATAACATAAGCAAGCGTGCTTTTTCCGGTACCGTTAGGTCCCATAATGGCATGAACTTCACCGGCTTTTACTTCGAGGTTGATGCCTTTTAAAATCTCTTTTCCTTTTATGGAAACTTTTAAATTCCTGATACTTAACATATATTCGGTATTCTTTCTTTAAAACAAGTTTATTTTTTAAGGCTTTAGGATTTAGGGGTTGGGGTTTAGGGACTGGAAAATCCGAAATCCGAAACGCAAATCCGAAATTATTACCCTACGCTTCCTTCGAGGCTGATAGCCAGTAGTTTCTGCGCTTCCACGGCAAATTCCATGGGTAAATGCTGAAGTACTTCTTTTGCATAACCGTTCACAATCAGGCCAATTGCACTCTCAGAACTAATACCCCGCTGTTTGCAATAGAAAAGCTGGTCGTCGGAAATCTTGGAGGTAGTAGCTTCGTGTTCTATAATGGACGAATGATTTTCCGCTTTAATGTAAGGATATGTATGCGCCCCGCATTTATCGCCCAGTAAAAGGGAGTCGCATTGGGAGAAATTACGCGAGTTTTCGGCACGTTTAATCACTTTAACCAGTCCCCTGTAGCTGTTATTGCTTTGTCCTGCTGATATTCCTTTGGAAATAATCGTGCTTTTGGTATTTCGCCCGATGTGTATCATTTTTGAACCGGTATCGGCCTGCTGGAAATTGTTGGTTACAGCTACCGAATAAAATTCGCCTACCGAGTTGTCGCCCATCAGCACTACACTTGGATATTTCCAGGTGATGGCTGAACCGGTTTCGACCTGTGTCCAGGAAATTTTCGAATGGCTTCCTTTGCAGATACCCCTTTTAGTTACGAAATTGTAAATTCCGCCTTCGCCTTTTTTATTGCCCGGGTACCAGTTTTGTACCGTACTGTATTTAACTTCGGCATCTTTCATAGCCACAATCTCCACGATGGCAGCATGAAGCTGGTTTTCATCGCGCATAGGTGCTGTGCAGCCTTCCATGTAACTTACATAGGCACCTTCGTCGGCAACAATAAGCGTGCGTTCGAACTGGCCGGTGTTGGCTGCGTTGATGCGGAAATAGGTTGATAATTCAACCGGGCAGCGCACCCCTTTGGGGATGTAACAGAACGAGCCGTCGCTGAAAACAGCCGAATTGAGGGCTGCGAAATAATTGTCGTTGCTGGGTACAACACTTCCCATGTATTGTTTAACCAGGTCGGGATGGTTCTGAACTGCGTCGCTGAAAGAGCAGAAGATAACTCCATATTTCGAAAGAGTATCTGTAAATGTTGTTTTAACCGAAACGCTGTCGATAACGGCATCAACTGCCACTCCGCTCAGTTTTTTCTGCTCGTCGAGCGAAATGCCAAGTTTTTTGAACGTTTCAATCAATTCAGGATCAACCTCATCCAGGCTTTTCAGTTCTTTTTTCCGCTTTGGGGCTGCATAATAAATTATATCCTGGTATTTGATAGGCGGATGATGAATATGGGCCCAGGTTGGTTCGGTAAGCGTAAGCCAGTTTCGATAGGCGCTCAGGCGGAACTCAAGCAGCCATTCGGGTTCATTTTTTTTAGCCGAAATATACCTGACCGTATCTTCATTGAGCCCGACCGGGGCTGTATCCATCTCGATATCGGTAAAAAAGCCGTATTTGTATTCGCTGTTTGTTACCTCGTCGAGTATATTGTTTTGATCTTTTTCCATTTCGGGGTGGTGTTCAGGCTCTTATTTATCTTTGGTTTAAATAAATTTAGCGCGCAAAGTTAGTAATATTAGAAGTATTGTAATACCTAAACTGACGCTTCTTTCAATAAAAAACAAGCAGGGATGCTATTTGTTTATATATTTCAGAAAATGAATACCGAAATGAATTATTTATGTAGCAAATAACGGAGGTAATAATTCGTTGACCTTAAAATTATGCCTGATACTTATCTTTGGGATGTAAGGTAATTGAGGACCATACGAAGTTCCCCGTAGGTTACTTCGTCGCCAAGTATTTCTTTGGCTTCGCCAAGGGACTTGCTTTTGGTTTCTATAAAAAATGAGGAAATAAGTTCGAGTTTCTCAGGAGGGATAACTTTGGTAACATCAAGTTCTCCGTTTGCAATATACCTTGACAGGTGGTTTTCGATGGTTGAAACAGAATATGATCGTTCGAGGGCAATCTCTGAAGTGGTTTTCCCTTCGAGAAACATGCCGAGACTTATGCGGTGCGACTGGATCTTTGGATCTTTGGGTTGTGGTATAGGCTCTTCATCCGGCAATATATCGTCAATTTTGTCTAAGTGGTTTTTCTGTAGGTAGTTTCGGATAATAGCAATTAGCTCATCGCCATATTTCAGCACTTTCTTTTTGCCAAATCCTTTAATTCCTTTAAGCTCTTTGAGTGTAACCGGCATCAGTCCGACCAGGTCGTACATGGTTTTCTGTGGCAGCACCATGTAAACCGGCAAATCTTCTTCATCGGCTTTCGCTTTGCGCCATGATTTAACGCTGGCTAACAGTTCTGCATTTACATTCTCTTCGGAGAGGCCGGAAGTCGGAATTTTTGTTTCTTTCCTGAGCTGGATTTTTTCGATCGAAGCTTTGGCTTTTGCATCGAGATAAATTTTAACAGAAAATCCAGCGGCACAGGCTTTGAACGCAGCAGTTTTGATGTATGCTTCCTGGTAAAGGTTGTCAGTTGCCTCTTTCAGCGATTTCCTGATTTCTTTATTATCGGCTTCGATGTCCATATGCTGAATTACCCGGATGACATTTTCTTCTGTTTTTTCAGCGAAATAAACACTGGCTTTCTTGATACGTTCCTGCAATGCTGCATTGCTCTCAATCATCGGATCATCAATCAGTAACTGGCCGATGTGAGGATTGAATTTATTGACGATCCCGATCAGGTCCGTATTCAGTTTTTCACCCATTTCGTTAAATGCTGCCGCGAAACCAGGAAGTAAAACATTCGCATTTTCCTTAACCAGCTTCTGAATATAATGGAGCCGCCTCTGGACCTGCGAGAAATTGAGCAATTCCACGAGCAGGGTTTGCTGGTATGCTATCCTGGAGGCAACAAGTTCTTTTTCGCCCGGCTGGTTCATTTCAGCCTGTACCGAAAATCCTTTCACGCCTGCATCGCTTTTAATGCAATCCTGCGATATGGGTGAACTCAGCACAAGCCCTTCCATGGTTTTGCATCGGCTGAGCGCAACATAAACCTGGCCGTGGGCAAAGGCCGCGTTTGCATCGATAATGGCCCGTTCGAACGTCAACCCCTGGCTTTTATGAATGGTAATGGCCCAGGCCAGTTTGAGCGGGTATTGGGTAAATTTGCCGACAGGCGTTTCGGTAATTTCTTTTGTTTCGTCGTTTATCGTATATTTATTATTCTGCCATTCAGCCGGTTCCACGGCAATCGTATCGTAATCGCCTTCGCATTTCACATAAATGACATCTTCTTCGATGCTCTTTACGGTTCCTATTTTGCCGTTGAAAAAAAGCTTTTCGCGCGAAATATCGTTTTTAACAAACATCACCTGGGCGCCAGCTTTAAGTTCCAGTTCAAATTCGGTAGGGTAACTGTACTCAGGGAATTCACCTTCAACCCGGGCAGTAAAATGGTGCGAGCGGCTGCTAAGCTTTTTTAGTTTCAATTCGTTTATAGCCTGCGACTGGTAATTGTGTGTGGTGAGTGTGATATAACCCTCGTCATCACCCGGATCGAAACCGGCTATGTATCGCTGGTTGAGGGCGTCGAGCGACTGTTGATCCATTTTGTTGTCGCGCACCCTGTTTAGTAGGTCAATAAATGTCTGATCGCTCTGGCGGTAAATGTGTTTAAGTTCGATGGTGGCAAAGTCGGTTTTTTGAAGCGACCTGCTTCCAAAAAAGAAAATTGTGTCGTAATAAGGCCGGAGCAGATCCCATTCATCATCTTTGGCAACCGGGGCAAGTTGTTGCAGGTCGCCGATCATGAGTAACTGGACCCCGCCGAAGGGTTTGTATCTGTCTTTAAACCGGCGGAGCACTTCATCAACCGCATCCAGTAAATCGGCCCTTACCATACTTATTTCGTCAATCACCAGCAGATCGAGACTACGCATGATGTTAATTTTCTCGCGGCTGAAACGTTGTGAGCGGTCGAAAGTGCTTTTTGGGGAATCGGCAGAATCCTGATCCTGTTGAGCGGATTTACCTGGGATATGGGGCCCGAAAGGCATCTGGAAAAATGAATGTATAGTTACTCCACCCGCGTTTATAGCAGCAACTCCTGTGGGTGCAACCACGATCATCCGCTTTGGCGAAAGGGTCCTGAGTGTGCGCAGGAAAGTAGTTTTGCCGGTACCCGCCTTACCTGTAAGAAACAGGTTTTTATTGGTCTGTTCAACAAAGTCGAAAGCCAGTTTAAGTTCGGGATTCGGGATTTCCTGTGTCATAATTCCATTCCTGACAATATTTGGGCAATACTAAAAACCAAATAAGTTTATAGGCAACCTGATCTGCACTATTTATAAACCTTGCTTTCTTTGCTTTTACAGCGTGCCCAGGCAGTTAGATTTAACCCAACGGACTCAAAGTTATTAAAGCAGTTTGATAAAAAGAACTATGCTAATCTCACCGGGTCAATTATTTGGAAGCTTTTTCTTCAGGCTTTTCAGCTGAATAATAAACATTCCTGGTAAGCATATGATTCAGATTAGCAACTCCGAGTACCACGATTGCTGTAACAATGGATGTATGTTCCTGGTATTCGGGGATGCTCTTGTTATACAAATCGCGTTCGGTATGCCATATTTCACCATAGTTGAAATTGTAACCTTTTGTATCCTCGGTGCCGAATGTGGCGGTTGGAACACCTTCAACTGCAAATGAGCCGCTATCGGTTCCCCAGGCAACTTTTGGTATGGGACGCGGGTCGGATTTTTTAAGGGTGAACGGGAAATCGGGATTAATGCTGCTAAGCGGTTCACAGATTTTCTCAAAATCATCCATCCAGGCTTCGGGCACACTCAGGCTGTTAGCCACGGTGGGTCCTCCGTCGCGGTTAAACATGTTCGAAATATTTGCCAGTTTGGCGGGATTTCGTTTTACCCAGCTTTTCGATCCCAGCAGGCCAAACTCTTCGCCTGCAAAAAGAAATACAAGTATGGTACGTTTTGGTTTACCACCGGCTTTCATAATCAGCCTGGCTGCTTCCATGGTTGGGGTCGATCCTGAGCCATCATCCACCCCGCCGGTTCCAACATCGTACGCATCGAGGTGCCCGCCCATAATCACATACTCGTCGGGGAATTTGGTGCCGGGAATTATCCCGATTACATTGCAATATTTTATGGGTCCTGGTTTAAAGTAATTGCGGATATCGAATTCGAGGAAGAAATTCCTGCGTTCCTTTGCCATTTGTTCAATGGTGGCGTACTGATGTTCGTCAAGCTTAATATCCGGTAAATCCGGTAGGGTTTCGAAAGTCATGCTGTCAACATTCTTACGGTCGTAGAGGACACGAATAGGGACAGTTGCCGACTGAATAATACCGAGTATCCCTGCCGCTTTCATTTGTTTATAGAAAAGTGCCGGTTCATCTGCCAGTTGGATCAGTTCTTTTTTCGGGAGGCTATCGCCGGCTTTTTTATTAAAGTCGTCAATATCGCGGTTTTTCTTTCGGATATCTATATTGGCAGCTATCAGCGAATCGCGGCGGTGGTTGGCTTTTTCCGAAAAATCGATTGGCCAGCCGTCACTTTTCCCTGTAATAAGCACCCATGCTCCTTTCAGGCGGCCTTTCATGTGATCGAATTCATCCTGCGTTTTCGGTTCCAGCAGCACATGACCGGTTTGCAGTCCTTTTGTCCCGGCTGTATACGAAGGTGTGGCAAAGTGAAGATCCATCCCGTTTTCAGCCAGCAGTTTCCCGAACCAGGGACCTCGGTTAAACCCTACCGGTAGAGTACCGGCCGAGTCCATCTGTACCTGCATTCCCCATTGCCTGAACTGTGAGGCGGCCCATTCGGCGGCATTTTCGTATGCATCCGAACCAATAGGCCTGCCACCGAAACGGTTGCAAAGCACATCGAGGTGGTGCATGGTCTGGTTGTCGGTTTTGCCGATTTCAATGATTTTTTCGACAACATCCTTTTGGGCAAAGGTTTTGCCTGTAATAAGAATTAAGCCTGAAAAGAGAAATAAGGTGAAAAAGTTACGCATTGGAAAGTCTCCTTGTAAAGTTGTGTGTCTGATTTTAAATCAAGCTAATTAAAGTGTATTTTCTTCAAAATTATTCTTTTATGTAAACCACCTGAGAAAAAATTTCAATGCACGAAGTTTTCCGGCATAAGGAGCATAGCGCAACGGGAAGTCGAACCAGGTGCCGCGGGTCGTAACCCCTTTCCTGTGAGTGAAAGTATCGAAGGTCTGTTTTCCGCGATAGGCACCCATACCACTGTTTCCAACCCCGCCGAAAGGCAGGTGGTGATTGGCAAAATGTACAATTGTATCGTTAATAGTTGCACCGCCAAACGATTGATTATCAATAATCCGGCGTATAAACCTGCGCCGTTTCGAAAAAACATAAAATGAAAGAGGCTTGCCTAAAGAACAGATTCTCTCAAAAACATCGTGTTCGGTTTTGAAAGTGATAACCGGCATTACAGGGCCGAAAATTTCAGCTTCCATTATCGGATTCTTGCACGAAGGATTGTCGATCAGCGTAGGTGAAATATAAAGTTCGGTTGCATCGGTCTGGCCTCCGTATAGCAGTTTTTCGCCGGAAATCCGCTTAACAAGTGATTCAAAATTCCGGCTGTTGATAATCCTGCTGTAATCCGGCGACAGTTTTGCATCTTTACCGAATGTTTTCTCAATTTGTTCGATGAAATAGTTAACAAAGGTATCTTTTACACTTTCGTGTATAAGCACATAATCGGGTGCTAGGCATGTCTGGCCGCAGGTTATAAATTTGCCCCACATTATCCTTTTTGCTGCAAGTTTAAGATCAGCCGTTTCGTCGATGATGCAAGGATTTTTACCCCCAAGTTCCAGCGTTACCGGGGTAAGATTTTCAGCAGCGGCTTTTGCAACAATTTTCCCGACAGCGATGCTCCCCGTGAAAAAAATATAGTCCCATCGTTCGAGCAGCAGTTTTGATGCTACATCTGCATCGCCCTCAACTACCGTTACATGGCCTGGTTCAAAAACTTTTTCTATTATTTCAGTAATTATCCTGCTTGTATTTGCCGAGTGCTCCGATGGTTTTACCACCACGGTATTCCCGGCTGTTATGGCGCCTACCAGGGGTGAAAACACCAGTTGCAAAGGGAAGTTCCAGGGAGCCATAATAAGAACAGTTCCATAGGGTTCTTTATGGATCTTGCTGATGGAAGGAAAATTCACGGGAACAGGCATCACCCAGCGTGGCCGTGACCAGGAATCAATTTTTCGTAATGCCCGCCTTATTTCCGAAAAAACAAGGCCAAGTTCTGTGAAAACAGTTTCAAATTCCGGTTTCCTGAAATCATCATGTATGGCCTTTACAATGTCCTTTTCGCGCCTGGTCAATTCGGCCTGCAGCCGCCTCAGGGCTGCCTTCCGGAATGAAATGTCCTTCGTTTTCAGGCTCTTGAAAAAGACACGTTGTTGCTCAACTATTGCAGGAATATTCATATTTTATTGTTTCAGGGGGATTTTGCTCATACCTCTCTCCGAGATGGCGGTGATAGTAAGTGAAGGATTTACTCCGGGATTTGCTGAGATCATTGACCCGTCAAATATATACATATTTTTATATCCGTATACTTTATTGTTACTGTCAATAACCCCATTCTCAATGGTTTTGCCCATGCAGGCGCCACCAAGTATATGTGCAGTCGAGGGAATTCCTGCAAGAACTTCATTTACCATAACCTGCGGTTTGGCTTTAATAATTACTGAAATAGCATGCGCAGTCCGATAGGCTTCGGGAATAAACGGGGTAGGGGCTTTCCCCTTTTCAATCGAGGTTTTGGTTCTGAAGAATCCTTTCCTGAGTTGCAGTGTGCTGTCGAGATGCTGCATAAAAAGCAAAATAGAACTGCTCCGTGCAAAATCCCTGACAAAAAACACTTTCAGCCAGGTTAGGGGAGCAGTAAAAGGAACCGCAATCAGTTTCAGCAACCTTACGACAGGGTTTCGACCGCTTACCATAGGCAGCATGGTTATTCGCCAGAAACCGGATCCTTTGCCATACCTCACTGGCTCAATATGGGTGTTTTCATCTAATTCCAGAATGGATCCGATAGCGATGCCTTTGTGTAAATCGAGTGTTTTATCTGTACTTGTATTTACGATCAGGGCTTCATTATTGGTCCGGACCATATCCCCGACACGGGAACTTAAACCGGGAAGAGTCGTTTCCTTGAGTTTAAGCAGCAAAGGAATGGTTCCCAGGACACCTCCGGCAAATACAATGCCGTTTGATTTTATGGTTTTCGTCGTTGAAAACCAGGAGGTTGATTTCCGGAAACTGATCTCATATCCTTCGGACCCGTTTTTAGCTATGGGATTAACAGAAGTGACTTCATTTTCAGCCAGGATTGAAACGCCAAGCTGCTGTGCCAGGTGCAGATAGTTCTTATCCAGAGTGTTTTTAGCATTATGCCGGCAACCTGTCATGCATGCACCGCAATGGATACAGCCGGTCCGGTCAGGTCCTTTGCCGTTAAAATACGGATCTTTTACTGTAACATCAGGTTCGCCAAAGTACACCGCAGCAATGGTCGGGGCGAAATGTTCTGATTTTCCCAATTGTTCAGCCAGCTTTTGGAAAACACGATCACTTTCGGCAAGTAAAGGATTTACGGATGCCCCCAGCATTTTCCAGGCGGTTTCGTAAAAAGGAGCCAGTTCGTTTTCCCAATCTGCTAGCCCTGCCCATGACCCTTGATTGAAAAAGGCCGATTTAGGTTTGGGCAGTGTATTTGCATATACCAGTGATCCACCTCCGACTCCTACACCGCTTAAAATATTTACATGCCTCAGAAAAGTTAATTTCTGGATTCCAAACATCTTTAACCCCGGTACCCAGAGCCATTTCCGCAGGTTCCAGTTGGTTTTAGGGAAATCGGTGCCCGCGAAATTTTTGCCTTTCTCGATAACCAGAACGGAATAGCCTTTTTCAGCAAGCCTTAGTGCGGAAACGGAACCCCCAAACCCGGAGCCGATTATTATAAAATCGTAAGAGTCTTTTAGCTGCATAGAAAACCAGTTATTTTGGATTGTTTTATTATTCTTTCAACGATAAGCCCTTCAAGGGAATTAAACCCTTGAAGGGCTCTTGTTATGAAATATTTTCTTTGCAAAACTGCAAGAAGCTGATATTGATTGTTATTAATCACCAGCCAGAGCCTGCAATCCGGACCCGGTAACCCTGTAAACCGTCCAGTCATTCTGCGCTTTTGCACCCAAACCCTTGTAAAAACAGATTGCCGGTTCATTCCAGTCGAGGCAGGCCCACTCGAGCCGGCCGCAGTTACGTTCAACGGCAAGCTTTGCCAGGTGCCTGAGCATTGTTTTTCCAATACCTTTCCCACGCATTTCAGGTTTTATATACAGGTCTTCGAGGTAAATGCCTGCCTGCCCCAGGAAGGTTGAATAGTTATGGAAAAACAAGGCGAATCCAACCGGTTCACCTTCGGATTCGCCGATTATTACCTCGGCCATCTTCTGACGGAATAAGGTCTGCATAAGTTTTTCCTCGGTTGCCACTACCTCAAGGCTCAGCTTTTCATATTCGCCTAGTTCAGTAATAAACCGAAGGATTAACTTAACATCGGATTCTTCAGCCGGGCGGATCCTGAATTTTGAAAGCTCCCGATTTAATGATTCAATCATATTTATCTGTTTAACTTAATGTCTATAAAACGACATCGTAATGCAAATCTAATCAATCTATTCAATCGCATCAATCTTTTCAATCCTGTTTGTCAAATTTAGCCGATATCCCTTCAATCCGTATCTTTACAGAAATTTTCAAAAACAATGGATCAACTTCCCCTCAAAGCCTGGCTTCCGATTACCCGCGACGAAATGCTTGCGCGTGACTGGGACGAAGTGGATGTTGTGATTATTTCGGGCGATGCCTACGTGGATCACCCGGCTTTCGGAACTGCCGTAATTGCCCGGGTTATCGAGAATGCGGGATTTTCGGTTGCCATTGTGCCTCAGCCAAACTGGCAGGACGATTTGCGCGATTTCCGTAAATTCGGCAAACCCAGGCTTTGTTTTGCAGTGGCCGCCGGCAATATGGACAGCATGGTAAACCATTACACGGCCGGCAAACGCCTCCGCTCCGACGATGCCTATACCCCCGGCGGCAAAGCAGGATTCCGTCCCGATTATGCAACTGTCGTCTATTCAAAGATACTTAAAAAGATTTATCCCGATGTACCTGTCGTAATCGGGGGCATCGAAGCCAGCATGCGCCGCCTGGCCCATTACGATTACTGGTCGGATACGCTTAAACCTTCCATCCTTATTGACAGCGGCGCTGATATATTGGTTTACGGCATGGCCGAAAAAGGGATTGTGGAGGTCCTGAAAGGATTAAGTGAAAACCCAGAACCTGCCTGGCTTACCAATATTCCGCAGACCGGTTTTGTAGTTCCGGAAGCAGCCGTTAATGAATTTGAACATGCAAGGAATTCAATTACGCTACCATCTTTTACAGCCTGTTTGAAAGACAGGAAGGCTTTTGGCGAAGCTTTCAAACACATTGAACAGGAAAGCAATAAAGCATCCGCCAAAAGGCTGATCCAGAATTCGGGCGACAAAGCAGTGATTATTAATCCTCCTTTCCCGCTTATGACCACAGCCGAACTGGATGCAGTTTATGCATTGCCTTTTACCCGGCTGCCGCACCCAAAGTACAAAAAACGCGGTACTGTTCCGGCTTACGAAATGATCCGGCATTCGGTTACCATGCACCGAGGCTGTTTCGGCGGCTGCGCTTTTTGCACGCTTAGCGCTCACCAGGGGAAGTTTGTTTCGAGCCGCTCGGAGAAATCCATTATAACTGAAGTGGAGAATATTGCCAAAATGCCCGATTTCAGCGGGAATGTATCGGACCTGGGCGGCCCTTCGGCTAACATGTACCTTATGCAGGGCTTCGACCTGGATATTTGCGAAAAATGCAAACGTCCATCTTGTATTTTCCCGTCTATCTGCATTAACCTGAATACGGATCACAAACCGCTGACCAGCCTTTATAAAAAAGCAGCGGCCGTTATAGGCATTAAAAAAATCTATGTTGGAAGCGGAATCCGGTATGATATGCTAACGGGCCGGAGTGCGGAGGATGACAAACGCTTTGGACTGACCGATTACACACGCAATCTGGTTAAAAATCATGTTTCGGGCCGGTTAAAGGTTGCCCCGGAGCATACCAGTGATCATATCCTGAAAATCATGCGGAAACCTTCGTTTAAACTCTTTCACCAGTTTAAGCAGTCTTTCGACAGGCTGAACCGGGAAGAAGGATTGCGTCAGCAGATCATTCCCTATTTTATTTCGAGCCATCCCGGCAGCGATCTTAACGATATGGCGCAGTTAGCCTGCGAAACGCGCGAACTTGGTTTTCAGCTCGAACAGGTCCAGGATTTTACACCTACTCCTTTAACCCTGGCCAGTGCGATATATTATTCGGGAATTCATCCATACACAGGCGAACAGGTTTTTACAGCACGGAGCCGGCAGGAAAAGGAAGACCAAAGGAGATTTTTCTTCTGGTATAAGCCCGAAAACAGGCAATGGATAAAGCAAACACTGGCAAGGATGGGGGAATCTGGATTGGCCGACAGGTTATTGAAAGGAAAGTTCAGTTGAAATGAAGTCCCGGCAGAGCTTACAGCCGCAAACTATATCAAAGGTCAGTCAGCTTTATATGGCTATCTGATCCTTACGTGGGTTGCTGTATGGCATTTTAAACAACCCCAGCGATGTACACAAACTGTTCCTCCACAAATTGGGCAACGCCATTTTTCGATTTCCGATTCCATAAATTTCTCAAGCCCTACAGTTTTTATCTGCAAAAGGTTTTCTATAAAACTCACATCATAACGGGTCCGGTATCGCTTATCTAACTGCTTTATACGCCGGCATGGAAATTTCTGGCATTCATAACAGAATTTCGATTCCGTTTTTTCCAGATGTTCGCATGATCTTACAATACATTTTGTGCAGGAAGGCCATATAGCTTCATCGCTTCCCCGGCACCCGCCACAAGTATTTTTTGTTCGGAGAAATGCCAGGCAGGTGCTACAATTCATGCCGCAGGGCGCGATAGGCAGGGTTTGCATTAAGTGCTATAATTAAAGTAAAATAAGACCCACGTTTCAAGACCCAGTCCCGATAGCTATCGGGACCAAGAACCAAATTTTAAATTCCAAGACCCACCCTTCGACTCCGCTCAGAGTGACATATAAATCCGAAATCAAAAATCACAAATCCCAAGTCATTTCCTCTTCTTGTCGCCCCTTCTCCCTATCGCCTTGTCTCCCTGTCGCCCCATCGCCCTTCACTTCCCTGGAATAATCATCACCGGGCACGGACTGTGTTTAATAACTCCCGAACTTACACTCCCTATAAATGCCCTGTACAGGAAGCCGTGGTTATGTGCTCCCATGATAATAAGATCGGCCTTGTAGGCTGTGGCCTTCTCAATAATTGTTTCAATTACAGGACCTTTGGCAAGTTCATAATCAGCTTTTGAACCGCGTTGATGCAGGTATTCGGTAATTGCCGACAGATCCATCCTGATCCGCTCAAGTTCAGTTTCGTTTTCGACAGGTATAACCGGAGGTACAATTTCGTTCCCGATATATGCCGGAATGGGGGCCTCCACGTGCAGAATATGGATATGGCTTTTAAAAGCCGCACTGAAAGAGGCGGCATGGTCGACAGCAACTGTCGAAAGATCCGAAAGGTCAACGGCAACCAAAATCTTATCCATTTATCTTAATTTTGAAGTAAGCTGAAATGTACTGCAAATATACCTAATATTAAGGCTGAATGCAAGTTAGAGTCAAATAATAATTATGGGAAGGTGATTTTCACTGGCTTGTGTAACTGCGATGTACATTTAATACACCGGATAATACCCCGGAAATCAGCCTCAGAAGTCAAATTTCATACCTGTAGTGAACCCTAGTGAAAGTTCATCGGTGGGCTGGTTATCCTTTATGATCAATGACTTGAAATACCACCGGCTGGTAGGTGCAAATGAAATGCTTAAACGTTTGATTATTTGATAGTTGAAATCTATTCCGGTGACAAAATTGATATTATAATCGTTGTATTGAGGTTTATCGGTATTCACGCTGTTAATCTGGGTGTTTTGCTGCCCTTTGATTGATTGAGTGGTGGACTCGATCAGGTCAGGGTTATTGACCTGTATGCCAAAGCCTGCTCCGGCATTCAGCCAGCTTGAGAATTTACCTGTGTGGAAAAGACGCCTTCCCAAACCCAGATTATAGGTAATATATTGATGTTTTTCGGTTCCCTGGTATTCCGATTCCACGTTCGAAAACGAATATCCAAGCGTGTCGATGACTCCGTTCGGCCCTGGGGCAGTAACAGGGGTTTTGACATCGTAATTCATATCAAACTTAAACTGGTCTTCGTTGTATGCCATACCCAGGCTGGTATTGTACCTCACTTTTTCCTTGTTGTAGCTTGCTGTAAGGTCGACATTATGAAATATTGTATTGTCCGAACCGTTGTAAACATTTTCGGGCAGGTAATTCATTGCCAGGGCAAAGTAATTTTTATTCTTTCCTGTTTTGGGCTCATCAGGAGTATAGTATTTAACTGCAGGCTTGCCTGCAGATGTTACAGGCACATTAGCCGGAGGAATGATTCGTGGACCGGTATTGATATTATAATTGTCAGCCACAACTACAGCAGGTTCATTTACAGCAGCGATTTCTATTACAGGTTCATCGGCGGTAGCCGTTGCTGAAGGTATTCCGGTTGTTAAAATTTGATTATTATCCTGCGAAATTAGAACAGGCTGTAATCCGGAAGTTACATCTTCCTTAGTCACTACTGTTGTGTTTCCTGATATTAAAGCCTTACTCCCTGAAAGCGTATTTGAATATATGTGTTTATTGCTTTTTGTTTTGCCTGCTTGAGCAATAGAATTATTGTCCAGTTCAGCAGGAATAGCCGGAACAGAAGATTCATTCACAAGCCCCTGGCTGATTGAAGCCGTTTTGGTTGGAACCGGGGTTTGATTGGTTTCGATGATCCTCGATATAGTGAAAAATAATAACAAACCTGCAGCGGCAGAAAGTGCAATGCGCATGCCGGTTTTATAATACGCAATGCGGTTTAGCCTGAAAAGAATACTGTTCCAGGTCGCAGGATCGGGCGAATGAAGCGGGAGTTCACCGAGTTTTTCATGCAAGGCAGCATTCGCATCAATCAAATCAAGTTTCGACGAAAGGCTGTCCCACAAACCCGCGTCAGGGGAATGTGTTGGCAGCTGTTCGTTCAGCCTGTTTTTGATTGGGTTTGTGCGTTCGTTCATGATTAATCCATCATTGCTGACAAGCGGTTTTTAAGCATCTTTTTTGCATGATGCAACTGCGATTTTGATGTCCCTGCCGAAATTCCTAGCATTGCGGCAGTCTCTTCATGGGTATAACCCTCAACTTCGGTGAGCAGGAAAACGGTTCTGTACCCGTCGGGCAGCGATAGAATTACCTTTTCGAGGTATTCGCTGTTCAGAGTGTCGGGAATCAGTATCATTTCATCGCTTTTTGCTTCATCCATATCGGCGAAAGCCAGGTTTCGGTTTTTCGAAAGCATACGGAGCGAAGTGCGCACAACAATGGTTTTGATCCATGCCCCCAGGGTCGAATCGAACCTGTATTGCCCTATATCTCGGAATACCTGTATAAAGGCGTCCTGGAGGGCATCGTGGGCATCGTCACGGTTGTTGACAATGCGGTAAGCAATGGTGAACATTGCATCGCAATACTTGTAGTAGAGATCGCGTTGGGCAATACGGTCGTTGCGGGTGCATCCATGCACTAGTTCCCGCTCAACATCACTTTTGCCGGTGATAAGTCGTACAACGTTCCTCAAAACAGTATTGGTTTAGCCTTTCACAAAAGTAATACTTAATTTGTTAATCCGGCCACTTTTGCACTACTGCTTCGCTTTCTTCAGCTTTCTGATTATAAAGGGAGGCGGACATGCAAAATGGTTGCATAGGTTTGTTATTTATATTGTTGGCAGGTTTTTAATGTAAATACACCTGAACAAAGAACCCGGAAAAACCCGGTATATTGCCATATTGCTACCGTATTTCCGGAGTTCAAAAAGTTTGTCAGTTTTCTTTATGTTTTTCTGTGATTTCAATGCCACAGCTGTAAAACAACTTTCTCTAAAACAGGCTATATGTCAAAGATACATTCACCTGTTGGTCCCACCAGGTACCTGTTGCTTTTTCCGGGTTGCCTGCGGTTACTTCATAGGTATATTTGTCATTATCGAATCGGAATTCGCCTGTGAAAGCAAGGCTGAGCCTGAGTTTCTCCGAAAGGTAAAAATAGGCATTGAACTGAGGTCCGGTATAGGTGTAAAAACTATTTTGAAGATTCGCTTTTTCTTTCCTCGTTTTACCATCCATTTCTTTGTCCCATCCACTGAGCAGCCACCATTTGAGTCTAAGCCATGTACGCGAATTGGGATAGTAGCCAAATCCATAATCGGCAGTAAGTTTTGCTGATGGTATCGCACTTATATAGTAGGTTGTTTCAGTCGTACTACCCACTTCTTTTTCGTTTTCGAGTTGACTCTGTATCCCGAAGTTGATTTTTAAAGAAGAGGATTTTTGCCATGCCAGGTTTACCGGTTTTTCACAGTCCATCCCGGCTGCAATAAACAAACCACCGTTATTCTGCCGGTACGAATATTCATCCTTATTAGCTGCAGGTACCATATATTGGCTGATCGTGTTCTTATATTGATACCCGTAATTTGCCTCCAGGCCCGAAAACCATCGTTTCCCGCTATTCCTGACAGGGTTATTTGCAAAATCCCAGTTGTCATTCAGCGAAGTGAAATAGGCAGCATCAGCAATGCCGGCTATATTATTTTTCTGTAAAAAAGCATCAATGGCAGTTATTTCGGCAATCTTCCGCAGTCTGTTATCAAAGAAGCGTTTGTATTTCAACGCAGTAATTTCACGGGCAAGTGCAAGGACATCCTCATCAGTGGCAAGTCTCTTCTCCCGATTTAGCTTTTGGAGATCCTGTAGGATATACACGGCAAGCCTTGCATCCTGAACCTGCTCGATTCGTCCTTTCCCAAGAAATAAACCTCCGGTAAAATTCAATGCCAGGTCTTTTTGCCCTGATTCTCCCTTAGTTGTAATTGTATCGGCATTTAACGCCTCACTTTGGGTGGAAAGCCCCTTGTATCTGCCGGATAACGAGCCGTTTGCTTCAAAATACTGCTGTTTTTCATTATAATACCTGTTTATGCCCACAAGACTTAAACCTTCATCATTACTGATAGAACTTGATTTAACCGGCCCGTTATTATCCTGTTTGTGTTGATAGGATGACGATCCAAAACCGGCATCGAAATATATGTACTGCTCTTGTTGTGTTTGAACTGTATTTTTATACTTGGAATAATTAGCTCCTGCACCTGAGTTCAGCGAAAAATTCCTGACAGAAGAAATTGAAGTGTTTTTTTGTGGATATGTCAATAATGAGCTGTTTAGCTGAAAGTTTAAATCCAGCACCTGATAGAGGTAACCGGGATTTTTGTAGTCGGAAAGTTTGAAATCAACGCTCTGTGCGTTTGATATTACTACTGATAATATAATCATAACTATGAGCGTACATGTAATCGGAAACTTGTTTTTCATACTAAAAATTTAACTTGTTTTTATATCCAGTTATTATACTCAGAAATGGCATGCAGGTATACTCTAAAGTACTATTTTCAAATAAAGGTCAAATATGCGACATTATAGTTGCACTGTCATATTTAGTTTAACAGATTTTATGATTCATTCACCGATCACAAAAGCAATTTTGCATATTTCAGCTGCGTTTTGGTTTTTGGTAATAAATAAAATTTCATCTTTGTTATATCAATCCTTCGATGTAATTGTTGGATCAGAAAGCAGTGCCAAACTTAAACAAACAAAATATGAGAAAAATTAGCCTTACAAGTTTTTACAGCACGATTTCCGCGTTGATTATCGCCGTTATCCTGTCATCCTCCGTTGGCGCTTTCGCTCAAAAAGCAAAGGCCGATAAAACAGCAAAAAAAGAGGTCAAAAGCGAGCCCAAAAAGGAGGTTAAGAATGAGCCCCAAAAGCAGGCTAAAAAAGAGACTAAAAAGGATAAAAAGGAAACTGATAAAAAAGAAGTCAATTCCGACACGCTGAAATCATCCAATTTTGGCGGGTTAAAATGGCGTTCAATAGGTCCTGCTTACACCTCGGGCCGTATTGCTGATTTTGCAGTTAATCCTGCCAATCATAACGAATGGTATGTAGCTGCGGCATCGGGTCATGTTTGGAAAACAAGCAACAACGGCACCACGTTCGATCCTGTTTTCGACGGACAAAAATCGTATTCGATAGGTGTGGTGGTGATCGATCCAAATAACTCCAACGTGGTTTGGGTCGGAACAGGCGAAAATAACCACCAGCGCGCACTTGGTTATGGCGACGGTGTTTACAAAAGTCTCGACGGCGGCAAATCATGGAAAAACATGGGTCTTAAAGATTCAAGGCAAATTGGTAAAATCGCAATCAACCATAAAAATTCCGATATCGTTTTCGTTGCAGCCGAAGGTTCTGTATGGGGACCAGGTGGCGACCGCGGCCTTTACAAATCGGTCGATGGTGGTAAGAACTGGAAGAAAGTGCTCGAAATCAGTGAAAATACCGGGGTAAACAATGTACTGATGGATCCGCGTAATCCCGATATTATGTATGCCAGCAGCGAACAACGGCGCAGGCATGTTTTTACAAAAATTGGTGGAGGTCCCGAAACAGCCATTTACAAATCGACTGATGGAGGTGAAACCTGGGATAAACTTAAAAGCGGCCTTCCCGGCGCCGAAATGGGCGGAATTGGAATGGCTATTTCACCGGTTAATCCTGATTATGTCTTTGCCATTATTGAGGCAGCCGACGATGCAAGCGGTTTTTATCGCAGCACCGACCGCGGTATAACCTGGCAGAAAATGAGCGGTCATTCGGCCCAGGGACAGTATTACAACGAAATTTACTGCGACCCGAAAGATGTGGATAAAATCTACTCAGCAGAAACTGTTTCGCAGGTTACCGAGGACGGTGGCAAAACCTGGCGTTCGGTCGGCAATAACAAACGCCATGTTGATGATCATGCTTTCTGGATCGATCCTGACAATACACGCCATATTTTTATAGGCGGCGATGGCGGAATGTACGAATCGTTCGACGGTGGTAAAGAGTATATCTTCAAATCAAATCTTCCGGTTACCCAGTTTTACCGGGTGCAGGTCGATAATTCACTTCCTTTTTACTATATTTACGGTGGCACCCAGGATAACAACAGCATGGGCGGACCTTCGCGCAACCTGAGCGGAACCGGAGTGCTGAGCGACGAATGGTTCCCGACTAACGGAGGCGACGGTTTCTGGTCACAGATCGACCCGCTTGACCCGAATATAGTGTATGCCGAATCGCAGTATGGCGGAATGGTCCGCTACGACCGCAAGAGCCAGGAAGCCCTCGACATCAGGCCCGAGCCGCGTAAAGATGAACTTACCTACCGCTGGAACTGGAATACACCGCTTATCCTCAGCCCGCATTCGCATACCCGGCTGTATTGCGCTGCCAACAAGGTTTTCCGTAGCGACGACCGCGGCAATACATGGCAGGTAATCAGCGATGACCTCACGGCGCAGATTGATCGCAACACCTGGCCGGTTATGGGTAAATTCTGGAGTTATGATGCAGTTGCCAAAGATGTTTCTACTTCACTTTATGGAACCATTGTTTCGATGGACGAATCACCGGTAAAAGAAGACCTTCTCTATATCGGAACTGACGACGGGCTAATACAGGCTACACAGGATGCAGGCAAAACCTGGACCAAAACCGATAAATTCCCGGGCCTTCCTGAAAACACTTTTGTGAGCGATCTTATGGCTTCGCGATTCGACGAAAATGTGGTGTTCGCTTCGTTCGACAATATACTTCGCGACGATTTCAATCCCTATCTTTATAAAAGCAGCGATAAAGGAAAAACCTGGACTTCGATAGCAGGCAATCTTCCCAAGAATGAAACCGTTCACAGTATACAGCAGGATTTTGTAAACCCTGACCTTTTGTTTGTGGGTACTGAGTTCAGCTTCTATTTCAGCAACGATGGCGGGAAAATATGGGTACAGCTCAAGAGTGGAATGCCTTCGATCCCGGTTCGCGATATCGCTATACAAAAACGTGAGAGCGACCTGGCAATAGCAACTTTCGGGCGTGGTTTCTATATCATGGACGATTATTCGCCCTTGCGCACGGTTAATAAAGCGCTTCTTGAAAAAGATGCCTACATATTCCCAATCAAGGATGCACTGATGTATATCCCGACCGATTCGAAATACGGGCAGGGCTCAACCGTTTATGTTGCCAAAAATCCTGATTTCGGTGCTGTTTTCACCTATTACCTGAAAGATGCACCCAAAACGCTCAAAGATATGCGCCACGAACGCGAAGCAAAACTGTTCGAAAAAAGCGAACGCATTCCTCAGCCAACAGATAAGGACCTGCGGGCAGAGCGTGAAGAGATACCGGCTTACCTTACTTTCATTATTACGGACGAAACCGGCAACGAAATCTGCCGCATTAACAAAGCTCCCTCAACCGGAATAAACCGTATAAACTGGGATTTGCGTTACCGCGATCTTGGACCCATTGACGGGAAAGAAAAATACGATCCGTTTGCTGCTTCAAATAGCGGGATTCCTGTAATGCCCGGTAAATACAAAGTCAGCCTAACATTGACGTTACGCGATAGCGTGAAACAACTGGCCGGCCCTGTCGAATTTAATGCTGTAGCGTTAAATAATTCCACTTTACCAGCTCCTGATAAGGCAGCAGTTTCAGCATTTCAGAAAAAAGTGGCCGAACTCACCCGTGTAATGCGTGGCACCGACCAGTATGCCGAAGAGTTGCTTAGCCGTGCCTATGCATTGCTGGATGCGTTGAATGCTGTGCCGGGAGCAAATGCCGATTTGCGAAGCCGTATCAGCAAAGTTTCGGAGCAGCTTGAAGATGTGAAACTCAAATTTAACAACAACAGCAGCCGCCCGAGCGATGAGGAAAATCCACCGGCACCGGTTACCTTTTACAACCGTTTGTCAAAAATGGCATATGCACACTGGGGATCGACCGGGGCACCTACTCAAATGCAGAAGGATGCCTACGATATACTGATGGCCGAATTTCCTCCTGTTTACGACCAGATCAAACGCATTGGCGAAACCGACCTCCCGGCTCTTGAAAAAGAAGTGGAAAAACTTGGTGCTCCCGCAACACCGGGAAGACTGCCGGTTTGGAAAAAGTAACATCCTGTTTCTAATAACCTGACATAAATTTAAAATAGAAAAGGGGACCGGTTTCGGATCCCCTTTTTGTTTTAAAGCTATTGAGTTTTTGAAAGACCGGAGCTTTGATTTAAGAATGAAGAATAACGATTTAAGATTTATGAAGTAAGTTGAGGTAAAGAGCTATATATCTCAAACTTTATAAATCTTAGAACCTCAACTTAGTGAAACGATCTCACGAATGAAGTGAGTAATACTTATTCGGTATTTAAAGTTACAATTAATTAACAGAAACATGGGTGTTAACGGAAATACATCCTGCTACCCGAAATCCCTCTGCGGTGGAGGTATACTCCTGATTCAAGAAAATTATTTTCTATCAGTTGGGCTATTCCGGATTCATAATCAACGGGTTCCAGCAGAAGATATCCTTCACTGGTATCGCATTCAACCTGGTTCGTTATTTCTTCGATCAGTTTCTGATAAGTGGTTTCGAATCGTGTAGCGGAGAGCTGGTATATATTGACGGACCCGTTTTCATTTTCACCTGACAGTTCAAAGCCAAGTATAAGTAATTGACTTATTAAGTTATTATCTGCAGGGTTAGCTTTCGCACTGAATTTATTCCATGACAAATAGTGGAAACCGGTTTTGAGCAATGCAAGTGAAGCCAGTATTGGAAACAGCCCTTTCCGGGCAGTTTCGTCCCAATAGTAAAACTCCAGCTCCGAAGTAGCAGCTTCCCAGTTAATGTTTTTAGCTGTTAATATGCCGATTTTTATTGCATTGCATTCAACCAAAAAACAACAGGTTTCGGGTTTGTTGAGGTTGAAAAACCAGTCCTGTTGCTGCTCATAGCTGAGATCCTCCTTTGGCGCCATCACTGGGTCAAGGTCGCTCGACTGAAGTTTCTGAAGCACAAAACCAGTGTCTTCGATTCGCTGGCGGGATAATATAATCCCGTATTTACTTATTTTCACAACAGAAAAATTTAGAAAGTACTTGCAGGCAGAATAGCCTTTAATGAGGCAAAATTAGCAAAAGAATGCTGATAACTTACATATGATTTCTATGCGCAGGAATAAAAACCGGAAACAACTAAAACCAGCGATCAGAATCCATAAAACTCACCTTCGTTACCTTATCTCCTTGACCCCTTGTCCCTGCTCGTGTTCAACCTTAAAAAATCAACCGATCAGCGAATTAACAATTCCCTGCATTTCATTTGTAAGGCTGACAAATTGCTGAACACTTAGTTGTTCGGCCCGTTTACCGGCGAATTCACCATTATAATCGCCCATTGGTTTCAGCGCATTGTGAAGCGTTTTCCTGCGTTGGTTAAATGCTGTTTTTACAACCTGTAAATAGAATTTTTCGTCGCAGCCCAAATCGGTGGTATTATTCCTCTGCAGGCGGATTACTGCCGATTGTACCTTTGGAGGAGGTGCAAAAACCGAGGGATCAACGGTAAACAGGTATTCGATATCATACCAGGCCTGGAGCAGTACACTCAGAATTCCATAATCCTTCTTTCCCGGAGGCGCTGCAATACGGACAGCCACTTCTTTTTGTATCATTCCCACGGCTTCATTCACCCTGTCGTGGTTTTCGAGGATACGGAAAAAAATCTGGCTCGAGATATTATACGGGAAATTGCCTATTACCGAAAACTGCCCGTTAAAAAGCCCCCCGAGGTTCATTCGCAGAAAATCGGTTTCGATAAGGCCGTCGCCAAGCTGGGGATAATGTACGCGGAGGTAAGCTGCGGACTCTCGGTCAATTTCTACTGCCACAAGTTTGTCGAAATTTTGTTTCAGCAGGTATTTGGTCAGCACACCCGTTCCCGGTCCAACTTCAAGTACTAGTTTAGTAGCAGGGGATAAGCTTCCGGCTATTTTAGCCGCAATATTTTCGTCTTTCAGAAAATGCTGGCCAAGGTGTTTTTTTGCTCTGACTTCGTACAATTCAGGGATTGGGGGTTAGGGATTTACGATTTGCGATTTGTGATTTGGGATTTGGATCTTGGGTCTTTATTAGTTCACATAATCATTCCTCAGTGCCCTGAACCGCTTGCGGGCATCAACCACATAGAGACTTCCGGGGAATTGAGTTAGAATTTTTTCATAAAGCTGCATGGCCTTCCCTTTGTCATTTAACTGATTTTCATACAGGCCGGCCAGGTTAAACATGGAGTCGTCAGCCAGCAGGTCGTAGGGGTATTTTTCAATAATCTCGTTATACAAGGCAGCAGCCATTTCGAACTGGCCGTTTTTAGTGTTTATTTCCGCTTTCTTAAACAATACGTTGTCATCAATGGAATGCATAGGGTATTTGGTGGTTATCGAATCAAGCACTGCAAGGGCATCTTTGTCGAGGTTGCGGAATTCGAGCAGATCGGCTTTGGCATACATACACAAAGGCTCAGTAATACTGTCTTCTTCAATGTTGTCGCTGATTGTAAGTGAAAGATTAAGAGCATCGTTGGCAATCAGTTTCGATGTAGCTGCTTTCAGTATATCAAGCTGGGCGCGGGCCCATTCGAATTCGCAGATGTAAAACGAGAGTTTAGCATTACGAAATTTGGCTTCATGACCCAGCGGCTCGTTTTTAAAACTTTTTTCCACCTGCGAATAAAGTAAAGTAGCTTCCCACTGGTCGCCTGAAAAAAGATATATATCGGCAAGCTCAAGTTTGCACTGTGCCTGTTCGGGGAGGAGAACATTCGGAATACTTATAGCCTGAAGCAACAAATCAATAGCCTCGTCGGTTTCGGCAAGGAAGAAGGCCTGCAAATGCGCGAGGTTAAGGATCAAAGGGATGGTAAAAGCTGTTTTCCCCAGTTCATTCAGCAGCTTCTCATAGTCCTGTTTCATCAGCAGAAGTTTGCTCTTGTCGCTGGAGTAGGTATTTTTATATTGCCTGAATTCAGTGTTTATCAGTTCAATACGGCTACGCATAACCAATTCGTTGTCCGCATTTTTCCTGATAATATATTTATACCCGTCGATAGCTGCAGCTAAACTTTCGTTGCTCACACACAAGGCTGCCAGGTCGAAAATCCGTTGCCCGTTTTCGCCATACCTGCGATCGAGCGCTTTAGCCTGAATGAGCGCAAAAGGGAAATCTTTTTGCTGCACCGAATGCCAGAGCAGGAGTTCATTATACAGAATTTCATCAGGTTTTTCCTGTGATTTTTTAAGCAGTATCGTTCGGTATGTGTCGTTTTTCGAATTATCCACATCGTCGCTAAGCCATGCCTGAAGACGGTTTTGAACCATACTCATCTGTTCGGGAGTTGATTTGAGCAGATTTATATATTCATCAATCATCAATTCTGTGCTTCCCAGGGTTTCATATGTGTACGCAAGTTCGAAAGCAAATGATGCAGGGTCGTTCAATAGCTCTCTTCCCCGAAGATAAGTCCGGATTATATAATCTGTTTCCCTGCGATTACTGAAAGCATAGGTCAGGTTATAAATCTGCATTTTATCGGCCTTCAGGTCTTTAAGGCAGTTTTCATAAATTTTCCGGCCCTTGGTAATATCACCCTGTGCAATGTTGAGGTAACCGAGGTCAACCTGGAATCGCGGGTCATCAGGATTTAATTTCTGTTGCTTTCTAATAACCTTTTCGGCCTTGTCGTACTGTTTCAGTTCAAACAGAGTATTGATGTAATATATGTAATTAAACTGGCTGGGATTCTGGTTGAAAAGAGGTTCGAATGTTGCAAGGGCTTTATCCAGTTCCCGGTTATTATAGTACTGGGCTCCAAGCTGTTCCTGTGTCTGTTGCGCAAAAACCCTAACATGGTATACTGTAAGCAGCAAACCTGTAAGTGTAAACAGAACTAGAAATTTTTGCTTCATAACTGGCAATGAAAAAGCTGGAGAGTGTATAACAAGGAAGAGGGATTTTTGATTTGCGATTTCGGATTTATGGGAATTACTTTCCAACTTAATTTTGTTCTGTGCATGAAGTCCGAAATCGGACATCCCAAATCCGAAATTATTTAATCCATTCAAAGCCGGTATATGGCACAAGAGCTTTCGGGATCCTGATGCCTTCCTGTGTCTGGTTGTTTTCGAGCAAGGCAGCCACTATACGGGGAAGTGCCAGTGCACTTCCGTTTAAAGTGTGTGCAAGGCGCGTTTTGCCTGTGCTGTCTTTAAAACGGAGTTTCATACGGTTGGCCTGGAACGATTCGAAATTGGAAACAGAACTTACTTCGAGCCAGCGTTTCTGGGCTGCCGAAAACACTTCAAAATCGTAGGTAAGTGCCGAGGTAAAACTCATATCTCCACCGCAAAGCCGCAGTACCCTGAAGGGTAATTCGAGTTTGCGAACCAGTCCGGCAACATGTTCGCGCATGTCTTCGAGAGCTGCGTATGAATTGTCGGGATGCTGAATCTGGACGATTTCAACTTTATCGAACTGGTGGAGGCGGTTCAGCCCTCGTACATCTTTCCCGTATGAACCGGCTTCGCGACGGAAACACTGCGAGTATGCAACGTTTTTAATTGGGAAATCAGTTTCTTTCAATAGAAGGTCGCGGTAAATATTCGTTACCGGTACTTCAGCCGTCGGGATCATGTAAAAATTATCCAGGTCGGCGTGGTACATCTGGCTGTCTTTATCGGGCAACTGGCCGGTAGCATAAGCCGAAGCCTCGTTAACCATAAGTGGTGGCTGTATTTCGAGGTAACCGGCGTTAACGCCTTCGTTTACGAAGAAATTGATCAATGCGCGTTGCAGCCGTGCACCTTGTCCTTTATAAACCGGGAAACCGGCACCGGTAAGTTTTACACCCAGCTCAAAATCGATAATGTCATATTTCGAAGTCAGTTCCCAGTGGGGGACTGCATCATCGCTCAGTAATGGCATTTCGCCTTCGCTGTAAATGGTAACATTGTGCTCGGGCAAATGACCGTGCGGGGTTTCAGGATGCGGCAGGTTTGGCAGTGTAACCAGGAGGTCGTTTTGTTCCTTTTGAAGGGCATCGAGTTTTTCGCTTATTTCGCGTGCTGCAGCTTTAAGTTCGGCCGAACGCTCCTTCAAAGCGTTAGCTTCCTGCTGGCGGCCTTCTTTGAACATTACCCCGACTTCACGGGCTATCTGGTTCGATTCAGCCAGGTTGTCGTCGAGTAGTTTCTGGGTTTCGCGCCTTTTCAGGTCGGCATCGAGTATTTTACGGATGGTTTCGCGTGCATCAAACCGTTTAATGGCGAGGCGTTCAATAATAAGTTCGGCATTTTCGCGCAAAAGTGATAATTCGAGCATTTCTTTAAAATTTAAGTTCGCAGGGAATGGTATTACTATGGTGTTCTAAGTGGAATTGAAGTTTCTGGTTTCTGGTCCTTGGTCAGTTTAAAACGGGAACCTTTTCGTTATGGTACATTACGGGTACAAAAATAAAAAATCTCCTGACTTGAACGATCAGGAGACTTCATATAAGTGAGATGAACGGCAGATTTAACTGCCAAAACGCTTATTCGCCCTGAATAGGATGAACCGAAACGTATGATTTGTCGTTCGCGCGTTTCTTGAATTGAACCAAACCATCGCATAAAGCGAAAATGGTATGGTCTTTACCAAGACCTACATTGAGACCTGGGTTGTGAACTGTTCCACGCTGCCTGATTATGATGTTACCAGCCTGGGCGAATTGTCCGCCATAGATTTTCACACCAAGACGCTTGCTGTGGGATTCGCGTCCGTTTTGTGAACTACCGGCACCTTTTTTGTGAGCCATATCTTATAAATATTATGAGTTACACTTAAAATTATGCGTTTATCGCTTCGATTTTAACCTGGGTCAGATCCTGGCGGTGGCCACTTTCTTTCTGGTATCCTTTACGGCGTTTCTTCTTGAAGATTTTTACCTTATCACCACGCAGGTGAGCAACAATGGTTGCCGATACCTTTGCGCCCTCAACCAATGGAGTACCAATGGTTACAGTGCCTTCGTTATCTAAAAGCAATACTTCACTGAATTCAACTGTTGAACCTTCATCACCTTTAAGGCGGTTCACATAAAACTTCTGGTCTTTTGCAACTTTAAACTGCTGCCCGGCTATATCTACTATCGCGTACATTTTCAACAATTATGTTTTTCTCCGTTAAAATGGAGTGCAAAATTACATCTTTTTTAATACGAAACAACATGTACATCAAAATTTTACAACTTTTTTTATAAAACAATATAATACAGATAAAAATGAATTGAAAAGCAAATATTATGCACAGTAATAGTATTTTAATCAATAATTGACGCTTTTATCCAAGAGGTTTAAAGAGTAATGAATCGGATTGGAAGGTATTTGTATTATTTTCGGTTACCCGATTTCCGGTCATTAATAACTAGTATTGCATAATCTCTGAATTTTCAAATTGCCAATTTTCAAATTCCCAAATTCTTCCATTTTTATATCATTTTCCATTGTAATTTTATCCCAACAAAAATCCGGCTTATGCAAAGCGTTCAGAATTTCGAAATCTATTGTGCAGGTAAATTTATCAATACGGCCAAAACACTCAGAGTTAGTAATCCTTATAATGGAAGCCTGGTTGCGGAAACCTCTCTTGCCGGTGAGCCTGAACTCGAGATAGCTATTACCGCTGCAATTCAGATGGCCGGGGAACTTGAAAGAATGCCGTCATATAAAAGGTATTCAATCCTCATGCAGATCAGCGACTACCTGCATGAACTCCGGCAGCAACTTGGGGAACTCATTACCCTCGAGTCGGGAAAACCCATCCGCTACGCCCTTGCCGAAGTGGATCGCTCAGTCCAGACCTTTGCTGTTGCAGCCGAAGAAAGCCGGAGGTTGCCATCGGAATATTTTTCAATTGACTGGACTCCTGCCGGAACCGGGAAGGAAGGATTTGTGAAATATTTCCCGATCGGACTTGTTGCTGGTATTTCACCTTTCAATTTTCCACTTAATCTTGCTGTTCATAAAATTGCACCGGCTATTGCTGCCGGTTGTCCGATCATAGTGAAACCTTCCAGTCTTACACCATTATCGACACTGATGCTTGCCCAGATCATTGATCGCACCGAACTACCGAAAGGAGCACTTTCCGTTTTGCCTATGGACCGGCTTACCGGGAATAAACTCGTTACCGACGACAGGTTCAGCCTTCTCTCGTTTACAGGTTCTCCCGAAGTTGGATGGAAAATGAAACGGGATGCAGGACGTAAAAAAGTTGTTCTCGAACTGGGAGGAAATGCTGGTGTTATAATTTCGCATGGTTCCGACATTGAAACTGCTGTAAATAAGTGTGTTGCCGGCGGATTCGCCTATTCAGGACAGGTGTGTATTCACACACAACGTATTTATGTAATGCGTGATTTGTTCGGAATATTTTCCCGGAAGTTCGTTGATAAAGCAAAACAGCTTCACCCCGGTAACCCGATCGATCCAGCCACTGACATGGCTGTAATGATTAATGAAGCCAATGCATTAAGGGTAGAGGAATGGATAAACGAGGCCGTTACCGGGGGCGCAAAACTCCTGCTGGGAGGCAAAAGGGAAAATAATTATATGCCGCCAACAGCTATAACCGGGTCGGCTGAAGATATGCTTGTTTGTTCAGGTGAGGTTTTCGGACCCGTTGTTGTAATTGAACCGGTCGATAGTTTTGATGAAGCTGTAAACCGGGTAAATTCGGGGAAATTCGGGCTGCAGGCAGGTGTGTTTACCGATAGTATTAACGAAATGAATATTGCTTTCAATAAACTCAGGGTTGGAGGCGTTATAATAAATGATGTGCCGACTTTCAGGGTCGATCATATGCCTTACGGAGGCGTAAAAGACTCAGGCGCTGGTCGTGAGGGTGTTAAATACGCTATTATGGATATGTTGGAACCGCGGTTGCTTGTAAAGAACAGTTGAATTTTATGTAATTTTGCCGGTTGCCTGACCTGTTACTAAAGCGGTGGTCGTATATTAAGATTGTTAACCAAAGTGAATGACTGAAAAGGATCAAATCTATATTCAAGGCTTAATAGAAGGGAATCGGGAGGTTTTTGAAAAGCTGTTCAGGGAATATTATCCTTTGATGTGTAACCACGCGCGCAAATATATAATTGATAAGTCCACCGCCGAAGACCTGGTGCAGGATCTTTTCTGCAGGATCTGGGACAAACGGCTTGAATTGAAGATAAATACTTCAATGGCAAATTACCTCTACAGGTCGGTTACAAACCTTTGTTATAACCATTACCGGGATTCGGAAACTGAACGGAAAACAATCAGTTTTCACGGTGATGATATGGAAGAAATGATGATTTCGGGCAAAACGCTTCCTGAGAACGCTGAACTTAGCGAACACTTCGGAAAAGCCTTGCTTGGTTTGCCCGAAAAACGCCGCCAGATCTTTGAACTCAGCCGTTTCGATGGTATGAAATACCACGAAATAGCCGAACAACTCGACATAAGTATCAAAACCGTCGAAACCCAGATGACCAGGTCACTTGAGTTTATGCGGAAACAACTTAAAGACTTTATATGAGCTGCCAGGGGATGGGGGTTGATAAAAATATATTTTTCACCTGTCAGGGTAAAACCAATTTCGCGTGTCTTTAGAGAGTCACAAAACATTAAAATGAACAACCGGAAAATAACAAATGAAATCGCAAAGTACCTGGCGGGTGAGTGTTCATCGCCGGATACTGAGCGTATTGCCGGTTTGTTAAATACTGACGAAACGTATAAACAGGTCTTCACAGAATTGAATAGTATATGGGAAATACAAAGTGTATTGCCTGTTACTGATGTTTACAATACAAATATTGCCTGGGAAAAGGTTTCCGCACGTACCTCCGGGCAGCAGGTTCATATTGCACACAAGTCAGAAAGACAGTTTGTATTTTCACCATGGCTGCGTTACGCTTCCATAGCAGCTGTACTTTTATTAAGCTTATCAATATTCTTTGTCTATCGTCCATATGTTTCGATGAAAACAGTGGCATCAGGCCCTTCCGGGATGTCGCCTGTAGCACTTTCGGATGGTTCGCTGATTTCGCTGAACCATGATTCGAAACTGAAATTTACCGAAAAATTTGGTAATAACAGCAGAGAGGTTTACTTTTGGGGTGAAGCTTTTTTCGAAATAGCTCCGGACCCAAGCAGGCCTTTTGTTATTGAAACCGGTGATGTCCGTATTAAAGTGGTGGGAACATCATTTAATGTGCGAAACAGCACTGGCGGTGAAATAATTGAAGTTGTTGTGAATACAGGTAAAGTTCTTTTCTATAGTGTGGACAAAAATGACCGTACTGTTGATCAGGTGTTGCTGGTCAAAGGTGATAAGGGTATTTACAACTCAAAATCACATACTCTCTCCCGGATGATTAACGATGATGTTAATTACAACAGCTGGAAATCAGGAGTGCTGGTATTTAACGAAACATCATTGGATAAAGTGTTGCAAACCGTCGGGAGAAAATATAACGTTACTTTCCACCTGGCTGATTCAAAACTCGAAAACCTGAAACTAACAGCTACATTCGACAACGAGTCATTAGATTCAGTACTCGAAGTGCTCAGACTTATTCATAAACTTCAATTTTCTCACAAAGGAACAAATTACCTGGTAGTAAAAACCGCTGGTTAATTTAGATCTTTTAGAGTTGTTGTATGTCAGCTAAAAAGTGTATTTTAGTACTTCTTCCTATTTTATTATCTTTCCTGTTCCTTTCAGTAGAGCCATTATGTGCTCAGCAAGTAAATCTCCAAAAAAAAATTTCCGGTTCGTTTAATAATGTGTCGCTTGACTACGCATTACGTAAAATCGCTTCCCAGGCAAATGTAAAATTTTCGTACAACCCTGAACTCATACAAAGTTCACGGCGTGTTACATTCCATTATTCCCGGCAAACGTTACAGGAAGTCCTCAAACAAATAATTAATGATCCTTCGGTCTCATATCGGGAAATGGGAAATCAGATCGTTTTATTCCGGCCTGATGATGCGGTTGCTAAAACGGAAACTACAAAAATTATATCTCCCGATAAGGTAGTTCTTCCAACAAAAAAAAACCCGGATACAGTTTATGTATACCGTTCCGATACGCTAACTTATCTCAGAAGGGATACGGTTTACAAAACTAACACTGTGCTTCGCACCGATACACTTCGCCTGGTCGATACTGTTTTTATCGAAAAACACAAAACCCAGGAAGCAGGTCAAAACTTAAAGAACCCGTTTGAGAACAATTCGCTTAAACGTCAGAAATTTTTTGAAAATAACGGATTTTTTACCGGCATCTATTTCGGAACCCTGCCAGGACAGATAAAATTCGAAAAAACGGATAATCCCGAATATTATTCACTTATGAAACAGGCCGTTTCATCGGGAAGTAGAAACTATACATTAGGCGTATTTGCCGGGTACGACTATTATAAAGTTGGTATATATACCGGTTTAGGTTTTCTGCGTTCGAACGAACACTTTGAGTATTCATTTATTAAGGAAACGGGTGGGTTCTATAAAACGGATACAGTCGAAACCTATTATACGCTTTTAAATTCAGATACTACATGGTATTACCTCACCGATTCTTCATGGATTCAGAAGGAAACCAACCAGTTTGATTATAAAAATCAGAATACCTATACCTATTTGGATATTCCGCTTAACCTGAAATTCCGGTTTTACCAGTCGGGTTCCTTTTCGCTTTATGCCCTTGCGGGTATGAATGCGCAAATCCTCCTCAATTCAAATGCACTTTATATTGATCCAAAAGGCAGTCATGAAGCTTCTTGGATTGATAAAGGGAGTTTGAGTACAGTTTTACTGTCGTGGAATGCGGGTTTGGGGACTTCAATCCGATTGGGAAATTCGATGGGCATATTAGCCGAAACCACTTACAGGCAGCAGTTAACTAACCAGTACACTGAACTTCCTGTTAAGAAAACTGTTAGTATGTTCACTGCCAAAGCGGGCGTCTTCATGAACTTTTAAAGTACCTTTGCTATTCTTTAAGCCGGTAAAAGGTGTAAAATCAGCTTATTGCCGAAACTTCAAATCACATGAAAGAAGCAATACCTCGTGTTTATTTTCGACCGAAAGTACATGTCTTCAGCAAAGCATTACAAATGTTCGCTGCCGGTATTGTTTTATCCGTATTACTGATTTTTTCGAACTCAGCAAGCGCACAGGTTTACCTCGAGGGTCATCAGACAACCGACAGGGTCTTTATTGC
Source organism: Bacteroidales bacterium (assembly GCA_963677975.1). GTDB lineage: Bacteria > Bacteroidota > Bacteroidia > Bacteroidales > UBA4417 > UBA4417. The sequence goes on from OY782677.1 coordinate 1,104,533, forward strand.
TGCCGATAACCCTTATATTGTTGTAAACGATTATACTATCGACCAGGGAGTAACACTGATAATTCAGCCCGGCGTAGTTGTGGAATTTGAATATGGGAAAAGCATAATCAACAGCGGGACCCTGGTTGCAAATGGAAATAAAACTCAACGGATCACTTTCAGACCTAAGAAAGACAATCCTGACTTGCCACAGTGGAACGGTATTGTATTTAACAGTTCAAAAACAGTTACGCAAAATAACCGCTATGTTTCAGGTTCGGTGCTATCGAATGCCGACATTATCAGTGCATTGTATGCAGTTAGCCTGCGGAATGGGACAACTCTTTTAATCGACAGCTGTAATTTTGTTAGTTGCTCATTCAGTGTGATCGCCGAAGGTGCAACAAAAAACATAATTTCCAACAACAATTTCAGGGCTTGTGACTACGGCATCTATCTTGCAGGAGGATTTATCAACTCCGGCAACCAGATCACCGGCAATTATTTTGATGGATGCAATGATGTTGGGATCTTTGTAAACAGTGTTGCTTCAGCTACCAGAAACCAGTTCATTTCAGCCAACTGGATTTTTAACTGCAATATTGGCATTCACCTTGGTAATTATGGCCTCAATGGTGCCGGGAATGAAATGATTGTCGATAATATTTTCAAGGGGAATAACACGGCTCTTCGGTTGTTTCACGACTCTTTGCAACTTAAGAATAACTATTTCATTGAAAACGGAACTGCTGTTTTCTGCTATAATGCACAATCCAATCAAATCATTGAAAATGTGCTTGTGCGAAACACTTATTACGGGATTAATATCAGGCAGGGCTCGGAAAACAACCTGCTTATGTACAATACATTTTGCGATAATGCGAATGGAATTACTTCAACCGCCCAGGCAAACAGCGAAGGCAATCCCAATACAATTTCCTTTAATTCGTTCTACCGGAATAAACCTTCCGGATCGGTTCAGCTTGAAGATGGTAACAAGGCTTCGGGGCAGCATAACAATATAGTTGACAACGGTGACCTGAAATCATTTGTTAACCTTTCACTTAACGAAATCCTGGCCGATAATTCTTACTGGGGCACTGTGAACACTGCCGCCATCGATAGTATAATACTTGACAACCTTGATAAACCGGGACTTGGGGAGGTTGTCTATAAACCCTTCGCTCAGGGAGAAGTCATTACCGCACCCATTCTTCCTCCTGCTAAAGTGATCAAACAGGTTCAGAAAAACAAGGTTGTTGTTTCCTATTCAAAATCAAATGCCGATGATATTTCTGCTTATGCAGTTCATTACGGATCGTTTAATGGTTGGAAGTTCGCTAACAGGGTTTTTAACGGGAAACTACTTCAACTGGTACTTCCCGGTGTTGGTATTGACGATACTATTGCCGTTACTTCTATCGATAGTGAGGCTGATGGCATAAAGGATCAGCCCCAGGGGCACGAAAGCTGGTATGCTTATGCCAGTCTTGCCCCCTACGCAGGCCCTGATACAGCAATATGTTATAATTTCAATTATACAATCAGCGAAGCTAATGCAATAAACAATGACAGTGTTCTCTGGAGAACCAGTGGTGATGGTGTATTCAGCGATCCCCGTATCTTGAACCCGGTATATAACCCGGGACCTGCCGACTACCTGAACAGTCATGTTTATCTCACACTGTTTGCATATTCAGCGGGAGTAGTCAGCAGCGATGAGATGGAGATTACATTTCATGATGCTCCTGTTATTGTGCTTTCTACTGACACTACAATTATCAGGGACTCACTGTTGGTATTGAATAATATAAAGGTATTCGGATATACAAATATCAAATGGCGTTCGTCAGGAGATGGTTTTTTTAATTCTATCAATTTAATATCGCCGGTTTATACGCCTGGCGTACAGGACAAGATTGCCGGATTTTTCAAGGTGACTTGTTTTGCTTTTTCCTTGTGTGGTTTTGATACCGCTTCTATGATTGTTCATCTCGAAAAAGCGTACAGCCTTCGTGGTAAAATTCATGCTGGCAGCATGCCAGGCTCCGGAAGCAGTATAAAATTATACAGAAATCAGAAAGGCGAATTTGTTCGTACCAGGTCCGCTCTAAGTTTAAGCGATGGCAGTTTCGAAATAAAAGGCTTAATGGTGGGCGAATACTATATTTATGCGGTTCCCGACCGGCAGGTAAATCCGGGTTATCTCCCAACATATTATTATAGCAGCCTTACCTGGAGCAGTGCCTACAAAATGCTTTTTGGAAACAACACATATGATGTCGACATCGATCTCAATCCATACGACAAGTTTCTGCCCGACGGAGTTGGAATGATAAAAGGCATCTGTACACAGGCAGCAGGAAGCAGTGAGCCTTGTAACGATATTACCGTTTTACTGTACGATAAAGAGCTCCGTCATGTATTTGCCTGGCAATATGTAATTAATGGCGGCGATTTCCAGTTTAATGCGCTGCCATTTGGCGATTATAAACTGGTTGGCGAAAAAAGCGATATCCCGGTTTTTACTTCAGATGTAATTCGCATCACTCCAGGGCATCCTGTTGTAGGTAATGTCGAAATGATTTGTGGTAAAGGGAAATACGGTTTCAAAGTCAGCCCGGGCCCAAATCCGTATGAAGATCCTGCCGTTACCGTTTATCCGAACCCTTGCCGCGATGTATTGTATATTACCAATGTAGCAGGGGCTGAGAAACTTTCGGTACGAGTAATCAGTATTCAGGGGATACCCCTGACCAGGCTTGATTGGGCCTATAAAACCAATATGATTGAAGTGAAATTAAACCAATCTTCACCGGGCCTGTATTTTGTCGAAGTCTGGGATGACCAAACCCTAATTGTCCGCAAAAAGGTTATTATATTGTAATATTACAGTATATTAATTGGTTAAGCCGGCACCAACCCGTACAATTATTTTTGATTTTTTTAGTCCAGGGATAGACCGTGTCAGGTTATTGGAAGTAACTGTTTGTGCTTAAGTGGTTTGATTGGGAGTCAAATCACAGATTAGGCGGCCAGGTGTTTGGTTCTTTGTTGTTTGGAGGTCAATAAATTTGAATTGTACATGTGAGACATTCGATAAAAGTACGTATATATATATGTAAATATAAATTTGACAAAACTGAAACAGATTTATTTTATTTTATCCGATAAACTGTCCTGGTTAGATTAAAATATTGATATAAGAAATTTTTAATAGTAATATTTTTTTTTATGTTGTAGGGGTATAATGCAGTTAGCGTGTCATTATAGTAGCTGCAAATAGAGGAAATTATCCGTTTTGTGGCTGAATGCGTACTTAAGTTTATTAATATTAAACAGATACAGTGTTTAAGAAAATGTATTAAGAACAAATTATTTTGAAAATGTTTTCAAAATAATTTACATTTGCATCCAAAATTAATAGATTTAGATTACTGTTGGAATAAAACTAGTTTGTGCTTTTTGTATAAAAACTACTTTCTCTGATGGTTTGCGTAAAGAAGGAAGTAGGCTCTACAGTAAGGCAACTTGTTACCAATAGGGAATCAAGAAACTGAAAGGGCGACTAGATCGCTCTTTTTTTTGTAGCTGGTCGACCTTTAAAGACTCTGATAATGAGATAGAATTGTAAAGTTTCTGATAAAGAAACAGAAATATGGAACAAACAGTCTAATACAAAGTAAAACAAAACCAGAAATGTGACCGGAGCAAAATAAAACTGATTATTGGGAATAAGAAAACTTTCCTTTTTATTTAGTTTAACCTGCCTGATCAATAATTTCTAACCTAAGATAAACAGCTAAATAAAAGAGTATTAACCTAATTTATCGCAAACAAGGAAAAAGTTAACTACAAAGAAATTAACCTAAATGCGTTTTTGTGATTGCGCATAATCTACTAGAATCACTTTTACTTAATCTAATTATCTAATTACTAACTAATTCAAGCAAAAAGTATGAAAAAACTTCTTACAATGCTTTTTATGGTGGTTTTTGCAATCACAACTTTTGGTCAGAATTTATTGACCGAAGGTTTTGAAGGAACCACATTCCCATCAACGGGTTGGACACTCAGTCCTGTTAGCACCTTCTGGTCGCGTGTAACAGCTGGTACCTACCCAACATGCGCTCCTCACTCGGGAACCGCTATGGCCAGAGGCTATAGTTTCGGTACGACTTCAGGATCATTTGACCTTATCAGCCCGGCTGTTACGCTGAACTCTGGTACGTTTTACGTTGCCAGTTTCTGGATGTACCGCGACGGTGGTTATGCCACAAGCGCTGACATGGTTGATTTTGAAATCAGCAGCACAGCTTCTTCAACCGGTGCTACAATCCTCGGGACTGTAAACCGTTCGATGAGCCTTGCACCTGTTGTTACTACAGAAGGCTGGTACAAATATTCCTATATTATACCCGCAGGTTTAGTAGGATCAAAATACCTGGTATTGCATGCTACTTCCGAATGGGGTAACAACATCTTTGTTGATGATGTTTCCATTGATGTGCTTACTATTCCTAGTCTTGCCACTGTACCAGTTCCTGCTGACGGAGCTGTTAACGTTCCTGCTACCCAGACTTTAAGCTGGGCTGCGTCACCAAGTTTGGTTACCGGTTACAAAGTTTATATGGGCACTTCCCCAACGACTATGACTCTGGTTTCAACTCAGCCTGGTACTTCCTATACTCCTGCAGCTCTTTCTTATGCTACCAAATATTACTGGAAAGTTGTTCCTTACAACGTTGCCGGCGATGCAACAGGTGCTCTTACCTGGTCGTTCACAACACTTTTCGCTTATTGCAATGGTACTGTAACCGATTGTAATACCAATATCGGTATTCAGGGTGTTATGGTAACTACAGTTCCTGCTACAACCATGGTAATGACCGACGATAATGGTAATTATTCAATTGGAGTTGGACCTGGCACATACACTGTTGTTTTCACTTTGGCACAGTATCAAACCGTTACCAAACCTGGTATCGCTATTCTTACTACTACTACCCTCAATACAACGATGTGTGAAACCCCGTATGCTCCAAGTTGTGCAAATGCAGCTGTAAATGCTACGGATACACAGTGCGTGGTTAACTGGTGTATGCCAGGTGGCCCATACGAAATGTTATATGATGATGGTACAGCTGAAAACTATGTTGCATGGACACTTCCAGGCAACATGATCGCTGTTAAATTTACCCCTAAAGGATATCCTGCACTTGTAAAAGGCGCACGTTTCTATGTTGGCAACAACACTTTCCCAGTTGGTGGAAATATTATTGGTTCAACTTTTACAGTTAAAATTCTGAAAGATGACGCCGTTGGTGGATTACCTGGAACACAGGTTGGTTCCGATGTTGTTACAACAGTAACCACAACAGGCTGGATTACTGTAACCACTTCAGCTAACCTTACTGCAGGCAGTTTCTATGTTGTTATGGTTCAAAACCAGGGCGATCCTAACTGTACTCCAATAGGTGTTGACGAATCATTGCCAAAAGCTTACAAGAGCTATTCGAAATTCGTTACCGGTGGTGGCGGATGGGTTCTTTCAGTATACCAGGATTATATGATCCATGCTATTGTTGAAGGACCAGTATTGCCAGGTGATGCTCCAGTAGCAAGTGCCGAAATGCAAGCTAGCAAACTTAATACCAAAGGACAGATTTCAATGGCTACCCCCAATACAGTTGGTGGTTACGAAATGGATGCTGACGTAGTTGCTCCTCTTGATTTCGCTCCTGAATCACTTACCAAATACAAACTTTACCGCATAGCAGGGTTCAACCCGAACAACGCTTTACCTGGTACTGGTGTATTCACACTGTTAAGCCCGAATCTTACCGTAAATACCTATACCGATGGCGGAACAGCATGGAGCTCACTCCCACAGGGATTTTATGCTTACGGAATCAGGGCATTCTATACAAACGGTGACTCATCACAGTTTGCATATACAAATGTCGTACCTCATAAGATGAAATTCGATGTTACAGTCAACGTAAAACTTGTTTGTAATATGGTACCTGCAGTTGGTGCAACCGTACGTTTTACGGGAACCGATTATCCTTATGACGTATTCACCGTTACAGTTCCTGCATCAGGAAGCATTACTCAAACCGTACTGAAAGGAAATTATACCATCACGGTTAGCTTCCAGAACTACACAACCCAGGTTTGGACCTACAACATCACAGCTAACAAAACTATCGACATCGTTCTTGAAGATACAAAGTATGTACCGCGTAACCTTTTCGTAAACGACCGTAGTTTAAAAGCTACATGGGATCCTGCTTTGTTCAGCATTCTCGATCAGAATTTTGAAACAGCAACTCCATTCCCTGCAACCGGTTGGTCGAAAACTTCGAACAATCCTAACGGCTGGCATCTACGTAATACTGCTTATGCAGGTACTTTAATTGTTCCTGCTCATACCCAGTATGCCTGGACCAATGATGATGAATGGCCAGCAGATGTTGACGCATGTTGCGACTATCTTATCACCCCAACACTCGACCTTACGGTTGCAGCTGGTTTCCATCTGACATTTGCCCGTTATTTTGGACAGGAATGGGGTGGATCTGCAACAGTTGAATATACAACCAATGGTGGTACTACCTGGACAGTTCTGAAAACTCTCACAGCCAATACTACAGGTTGGGTTAATGAAGATATCGATCTTTCAGCAATTTCAGGCAATGGCGGACTCAGCGCAGTAAAACTCGCTTTCCATTATAATGATATGGCCACATGGGCTGATGCATATGCAGTAGATGACGTAAAAGTTCAGGCTGGTGCAGTTCCTGCACTGGGTTATGGCGTTTACCTCGATGGTACCTTTACAGCTGACGTTGCTAAAGATGTACTTACTTACACTTACCTTCCTACTGATTGTTTATATGGTAAATCATATGTAGCTGGCGTAGCCGGTAAATATTGCTCAGGTTACTCAGCTCTTTGTACCTATGCATTCACTGCACATTGGCTCTATCCTCCACGTAATCTTACTACTACTCCTAACGAGAATGCTGCTATACTTAACTGGTTATCACCTCTTGGACCAGGAAGCGGTGGCGATGCACCTGCAACTGATTACAGCTACATACAGAACAGTTCAAATGCACTTAGCGCAGCTGGCCCATCGGCTAATGTTACTCCAAGTACATCAACTACCAATGATGCACCAAATGCAGCAATTGAAATTAAATACACGTCCGATACATATAACAATGCTATTGGTCTTACCGCCGGCGGTACTTTAATGGCTGCTGCACGTTTCACAGCTACCGAACTCGGTGCTTACTACGGAAGCAAAAAAATCACCAAAGTAATGCTTTACTTAGGTCCTGGTTTTACTACAGTAAATCTTAAAATCTGGGAAGGTGGCACATCGCCAACCAATGCAGGAACCGAGGTTTATTCACAGAATGTAACTTCCCAGATCGTTGGTGGTTCATGGGTAACTATTACTCTTACAGGACAAGGAATTAGCCTCGTAGCCAGCAAAGAATACTGGATTGGTTATGAATTAATTCACCCGGCTGGAGTTTTCCCACTTGCATTTGACGCAGGTTGTACAGCTACCGGCAAGAGCGATTTGATTTACAATGCTGGTGCATGGACTACACTTACAGCAGTTGGTTTCCCTGGTGACCTTATGATCAAGGGTGTTATCGACGATGCAGGTGCTACCGGACTCGTTAGCTATGTACTCTACAGGGATGGTGTTCAGATTGCTGAAATTCCAAAACCCACATTAAACTATTGGGATCAGAATCTTCTTCCTAAGAACTACTGTTGGGATGTAACTGCAAAATACAATGTTGCTCTTATCAATCCTGCAACTACAGGTTTATTCGAATCACTGAAAGAAGGCCCGGCGTGTGCTAATATCGTTTATGGTAAAGCTCTTCCTTTCACCGAAGACTGGACAACCGGACAATTCGACGTAAACGGCTGGGTACCTGATGCAGGTGGCAACTGGGTTATGGACGGACAGAACGGTAAACCGGCTCCATCAGCTAAATTCAAATGGGATCCATTGTTGAGCGGTGCATATGCAAAATCACTCACCAGCACATTCTTCAATGCTACCACCATTACCACAACCACACCTTATAAGATCTACTTAGACTGTGATCTTAAACTTGACGACAAGTCAGCTACCAACCTTGAGAAATTGAATATTGAAGTATCAAACAATGCCGGATCAACCTGGACCTCAGTTAAACAATTCACCAACAATGGTGATTTTGACTGGACAGCACAGCATATTGATATCTCGACTCTTGCAAAGGGTAAAGTATTCTCAGTTCGTTTCAGGGCTAACGGCGTACTGTCAGGTGATATTTTCTACTGGGCAGTTGACAACGTTAAGATCTATGTACAATATAGCTTCAACGCTCCTTTGAACCTTGTAGCTGCAGCTGAAGGTACTCCTAAGAACGACATCAAGTTGACCTGGAGTGCACCAAGTACAGTAGCTGATGCACCAGATGCATTACTCGGATACAAAGTATGGCGCAGGGCATATGCTAAATTCCCGGCTGGTTCGAACGCAGCAGGAGCAGGAACATTTGATAGCATCGCTACCGTTACAGCTCTTACCTATACCGATATGAACCTTACCAACCTTGTAACAAACTGTTATGAATATAAAGTAACGGCTACTTATACCGAAGGTCAATCTGTTGGCTCGAACGTAGCATGGCAGTGTATTTTCGTAGGAGTTAATCCTAGCGAATTCAACGAAGTTAAACTGTATCCAAATCCTGCAACCAATTATGTAAGAATTGATCTTACATCAACAGTTAACAGTATTACGATATACAATTCACTGGGATCGGTAGTTGCCACGCAGAACGTAAAGGGTGAAAACACCGTAACGATCAATACAAGCAACTATGCAGCCGGTGCTTACAATGTGAAGTTCACCACCACAAGTGGCGAATCATTCAGCCGTAAGTTCGTTGTAACCAAATAATCCTTAAATGGAATAATTTAAAAAAGGCTCCCGTAAGGGGGCCTTTTTTTGTTTTCAGCAGGTTGCAAACCTGTTTATTTGGGTATCTCAGGTTTCTGTCTTTAAATGATCATTTCCGGGGCATTTCATAAAAAAAACAGTGATGTTGTAATTTAATAATTCTCTTTTATATATTGATTTTGAATGATAACTATTTTTTTGGCAATGCTGCTTCAGGTTTTCGCTACCTCAATTATTCATTTTTAAGATTTCATGCTGCAAATCAGAAAATAAATTAAATATTTTTGAACATAATTCAATAAATATATATGTAGAAAATGAAATATATAAACTTTAAAATATATTTAGATATACTGAAAATATAAAAGCATATTGACGTAATATATTTTTTCCATGTGTTTATTTCACAGTGATTTCGGAAATTGCAATATTGTCAAATAAAGGTAAATAAATCATAACAGTCAATTTATATTATAGAAATAGTGATCTGGTTTGACCACGCAGTAATTTGAAACGGAACATTATTTTGCTTTTCTTCTGTAGGGGTAAAAAGCCACAAGCGTGTCATAACGGTAACGGTAAAGAAAATCAGCGGAGTAGGAATTGTTGCGAAATCGCCGTCAAATATAACAATATCAGGCAGATACGCTGTTTGATCGGAATGCGAAAAATTAAAATTTTGGAAACCGGATTTTGAGGTTTTCAAAATATTTTTTTATGCTTTTCAAAAACTATATGCTTTAATTTGAGTTTAAATATAATATACCGATAAATTAACGAAACAGCTAAATAAGTACTAACTAAATTGTAATTAAAAACAGGATAGAACAACAATAACCTCAATTTATTAGAAATTAGCTTCATGTGTTCCGGTGATTACGCACAGAATTCAGATAGAATCACCAAAAATCAAAATCAATAATTATTAACTAAAGCAAAAAAAAGAATGAAAAAAATCGTTACATTGCTTTTTATGTTGGTTCTCACTTCAGCAATTTTCGCGCAAAATATTTGCGAAAGTTATGATGGAGCAACCTTTCCTCCATCCGGCTGGACAGTAGCAGGCACAGGTATTTCCCGTGTTACAGCTGGTACTTACCCGACTTGCGCACCGCATTCAGGTGCAGCTATGGTTATGTATAATTCATTTAACATAGTTTCAGGTAGTGCACAATTGGTGAGCCCGGCTCAGACGTTGGCAACAGGTACCGGTAATATCCTGAAATTCTGGATGTACCGCGACGGTGGTTATGCAACCAGCACCGATAAACTTGATGTTAATATCAATACATCAGCCTCCACCACAGGTGCTACCCTTTTGGGTACAATTAACCGCAGTATGTCATTGGCTCCTGTTGTTGCTACAGCCGGATGGTATGAATATTCCTTTACTATACCTGCCTCATTTACTGGTTCAACAAGTTACCTCATTTTCAATTTTACCTCAAACTGGGGTAATAACATTTTTGTTGATGATATTCTTGTTGGTGTACCTGCTGCTCCTTCGGCGGCTGTTATTGGTGCTCCTGCAAATAATGCAACCGGTGTCAATCTTCCTGTTACTCTCAGCTGGACAGCTCCAACCTGCTGGTTGGCTACCGGTTACAAAGTATATCTTGGAACTACGGCAAATCCAACCACATTGGTTTCAACACAGGCCGGAACTACTTATACTCCTGCTGGTCTTGCTTACAATACAAGGTACTACTGGAAAGTTGTTCCTTACAACACCGTGGGTGATGCAACTACTGTTCCTACATGGACATTTACTTCAATTGGCGCCATAATCGCCGGTAAAGTTACTGATTGTAATACAGGTGATGGCATAATGGGCGTTATGGTAACAACTGTGCCTGCAACAGGTATGGTAATGACTGATGATAATGGTAATTATTCGCTTTCAACAGGTCCTGGCACCTATTCAGTTGTTTACACCCTGGCACAGTACCAAACGGTAACAAAACCAGGTATTGTTGCAAACGGTGGTGCAACTACTACCGTTAATACTACAATGTGCGAAAATCCATATGCTCCAAGTTGTGCTAATGCAACTGTAAATGCTACGGATACTCAGTGCGTTGTTAACTGGTGTATGCCAGGCGGCCCATACGAAATGCTTTATGATGATGGTACAGCCGAAAACTATGCTGCATGGACTCTCCCTGGCAACATGATTGCTGTTAAATTCACCCCTAAAGGATATCCCGCACTTGTAAAAGGCGCTCGTTTCTATGTTGGTGATGGTACTTTCCCGGTAGGTGGAAATATCATTGGTTCAACTTTCACGGTTAAAGTACTAAAAGATGACGGCGTTGGCGGATTACCTGGAACACAGGTAGGAACTAATGTTACTGCTACTGTTACAGCAACCGGCTGGATTACCGTAACCACTTCAGCCAGTATTACTGCAGGTAGTTTCTATATCGTTATGGTTCAAAACCAGGGCGATCCTAACTGTACCCCGATCGGTGTTGACGAATCATTACCAAAAGCATACAAGAGCTATTCGAAATTCGTTACCAACGGTGGCGGATGGGTTCTTTCGGTATACCAGGATTATATGATCCACGCTATTGTTGAAGGACCAGTATTGCCAGGTGATGCTCCTGTTGCAGCTGCACAGATGACCCCCAGCAAATTGAACACTAAAGGACAGATATCGATGGCCAGCCCAAATACAATCGGTGGTTATGAAATGGATGCAGATGTAGTTGCTCCTCTCGATTTCGCTCCTGAGTCGCTTACCAAATACAAACTTTACCGTGTAGCAGGGTTCAACCCGAACAATGCTTTACCAGGTACCGGTGTATTCACACTGTTAAGCCCGAATCTTACAGTAAATACCTATACCGATGGCGGAACAGCATGGAGCTCACTGCCACAGGGATTTTATGCTTACGGAATCAGGGCATTCTATACAAACGGTGACTCATCGCAGTTTGCTTATACCAATGTAGTACCTCATAAGATGAAATTCGACGTTACAGTCAACGTAAAACTTGTTTGTAACATGGTACCTGCTGTTGGTGCAACTGTACGTTTTGCAGGAACCGATTATCCTTATGACGTTTTCACCGTTACAGTTCCTGCATCAGGAACCGTTACCCAAACTGTAATTAAAGGAAATTATACCATTACTGTAAGCTACCAGAACTACACAACCCAGGTTTGGACTTACAACATTACAGCTAACAAAACTATCGACATCGTTCTTGAGGATACAAAGTATGTACCGCGTAATCTTTTTGTAAACGACCGCAGTTTGAAAGCAACTTGGGATCCTGCTTTGTTCAGCATTCTGGATCAGAATTTTGAAACAGCAACCCCATTCCCTCCAACCGGATGGTCAAAAACATCAAACAATACATCCTACAGCTGGTTCTCGCAAAATGCAGCCTTTGCTGGGACAGGTTATTCCATTCCTGCACACACAAGGTATGCATTAACGCATGATGATGGCGCAGCCGATGTTGATGCATGTTGCGATTACCTGATCACACCAACCCTCGACCTTACCGTTGCAGCCGGATTCCACCTGACTTTTGCCAGGTATGCCGGTGGCGAATGGGGTGGAGTAGCTACGGTTGAATATTCAACCAATGGCGGAACCACATGGACAGTTCTCAAGACCCTCACTGCCACAACCAATGCATGGGTTAATGAGGATGTTGACCTTTCCTCAATATCAGGTAACAGCGGACTCAGCGCAGTAAAACTCGCTTTCCATTACAATGATATGGCCACATGGGCTGATGCATTTGCAGTTGATGATATTAAAGTTCAGGCTGGTGCAGTTCCTGCACTGGGTTATGGCGTTTACCTCGATGGTACCTTTACAGCTGACGTTGCTAAAGACGTACTTACCTATACTTACCTTCCTACCGATTGTTTATATGGTAAAACCTATACAGCTGGCGTAGCCGGTAAGTATTGCTCAGGTTACTCAGCTCTTTGTACCTATGTATTTACTTCACATTGGCTCTATCCTCCACGTAATCTTACAACTACTCCTAACCAGAATGCTGCTATCCTTAACTGGTTATCCCCTCTGGGCCCAGGAAGCGGTGGCGATGCACCTGCAACTGATTACAGCTATATCCAGAACAGTTCAAATGCACTTAGCGCAGCAGGCCCTTCGGCTAATGTTACTCCAAGTACATCAACTACCAATGATGCGCCAAACGCAGCAATTGAAATTAAATACACCTCGGATACCTATAACAATGCTATAGGTCTTACTGCAGGCGGTACTTTAATGGCTGCAGCCCGTTTTACGGCTACTGAACTTGGTTCCTATTACGGAAACAAAAAAATTACCAAAGTAATGCTTTACTTAGGTCCTGGTTTTACTACAGTAAATCTTAAAATCTGGGAAGGTGGCACTTCGCCAACCAATGCAGGAACCGAGGTTTATTCACAGAATGTAACTTCGCAGATCGTTGGAGGTTCATGGGTAACTCTTACCCTTACCGGACAAGGGATTAATCTCGTAGCCAGCAAAGAATACTGGATCGGTTATGAATTAATTCACCCGGCTGGAGTTTTCCCACTTGCATTTGATGCAGGTTGTACCGCAACAGGCAAGAGCGATCTGATTTACAATGCTGGTGCATGGACTACACTTACAGCAGTTGGTTTCCCTGGTGACCTTATGATCAAGGGTGTTATCGACGATGCAGGTGCTACCGGTCTCGTTAGTTATGTACTCTACAGGGATGGTGTTCAGGTTGCTGAAATTCCGAAACCTACATTAAACTACTGGGATCAGAATCTTCTTCCTAAGAACTACTGTTGGGATGTAACTGCCAAGTACAATGTTGCTCTTATCAACCCTGCAACTACCGGTTTATTCGAATCACTGAAAGAAGGACCGGCATGTGCAAATATCGTTTATGGTAAAGATCTTCCTTTCACCGAAGATTGGACAACCGGACAATTCGATGTAAACGGCTGGGTACCTGATGCAGGTGGCAACTGGGTTATGGACGGACAGAACGGTAAACCGGCTCCATCAGCTAAATTCAAATGGGATCCATTGTTGAGCGGTGCATATGCAAAATCACTCACCAGCACCTTCTTCAATGCTACCACCATTACCACAACCACACCTTATAAGATCTACTTAGACTGTGATCTTAAACTCGACGACAAGTCGGCTACCAACCTTGAGAAGTTGAATATTGAAGTATCGAACAATGCCGGTTCAACCTGGACATCAGTTAAACAATTCACCAACAATGGTGATTTTGACTGGACAGCACAGCATATTGATATCTCGACTCTTGCAAAGGGTAAAGTATTCTCAGTTCGTTTCAGGGCTAACGGTGTACTGTCAGGTGATATTTTCTACTGGGCAGTTGACAACGTTAAGATCTATGTACAATATAGCTTCAATCCTCCTTTGAACCTTGTAGCTGCAGCTGAAGGTACTCCTAAGAACGACATCAAGTTGACCTGGAGTGCACCAAGTACAGTAGCTGATGCACCAGATGCATTAGTAGGATACAAAGTATGGCGCAGGGCATATGCTAAATTCCCGGCTGGTTCAAACGCAGCAGGAGCAGGAACATTTGATAGCATCGCTACAGTTACAGCTCTTACCTATACCGATATGAACCTTACCAACCTTGTAACAAACTGTTATGAATATAAAGTAACAGCTACTTATACCGAAGGTCAATCCGTTGGCTCGAACGTAGCATGGCAGTGTATTTTCGTAGGAGTTAATCCAAGCGAATTCAACGAAGTAAAACTGTATCCTAATCCTGCAACCAATTATGTAAGAATTGATCTTACATCAACAGTTAACAGCATTACGATATACAATTCACTGGGATCAGTAGTTGCCACACAGAACGTTAAGGGTGAAAACACCGTTACGATCAATACAAGCAACTATGCAGCCGGTGCTTACAATGTGAAGTTCACCACCACAAGTGGCGAATCATTCAGCCGTAAGTTCGTTGTAACCAAATAATCCTTAATTGGAATAATTTAAAAAGGCTCCTGTAAGGGGGCCTTTTTTTTTGCTACCAGATTTACAATGCAGGTAGTTCAATTCTAAATATCTTGACTCTAAATAACAATAACGGCACACCGAATTCCGGGAAACCGCTTAAATTTTTAACGGTGTACAGTAAGATTTAAATTCGAATGCGAATTTGTTTTTTAAAAATAGTTAGATCTGGTTTTTAGTTGTCCTGGTATAAAATATTTCTATAAATAATTCAATAAGAATAATATGCAGAATAAATAAATGTATTAAGCAAAAAGTGATTGTCGAAAATTTATACGGAAAATTTTCCTGATCTCTCTGAACTGCCTATTTTATTGAATTTTAAAACAAATTTTGTTTGAATTGAGATTTACAATAAACAGAGACATCTTGGAAATTGTCAATATGGCAGGTTGAAAAAGAGGTAATTGCTGGTTTTAAAACTAGTTTTGAATGCAAATTATTTTTCACTCCCGTGTAAGGGTAAAATATATCTGGCGTGTCAATATAATTGGAGCTGAGGGTAATTACAGAGTATATTTTGATGTGATTATAGTGGTTAAGTTTATTAATATTAGACAGTTACCCTTTGTGTTGGAATTAAAGAAAAATTATATTATTGAAAACCAAAAGACGGGGTTTTCAAATTAAAATTTTTTTCAAATTAATATTACTAGGGATGATTTATAGATAGGAATTAAAATAAGGATAATCAGCTAACCAGGTATTAACCAAATTGTTCTCAATAGCTAAGAAAAACAGCAAAAAATTCGATCTTCAGGAAATCAGTTTAATGCGTTCCGGTGATTACGCACAGAAATCAGATAAAATCACTTAATTAACAAATCCATTCATTCTTAACTAAAGCAAGAAAAAAGTATGAAAAAACTCGTTACACTGCTTTTTATGTTAGTACTGACCTCTGCAATTTTCGCTCAGAATATTTGCGAAAGTTATGATGGTGCAACTTTTCCTCCCTCCGGCTGGACTGTGGCGGGCACAGGTATTTCCCGTGTTACAGCTGGTACTACTCCGACTTGCACACCTCATTCAGGTGCAGGCATGGTGATGTATAATTCCTGGAACATCGTCTCAGGCAGCGCTGCTCTCATAAGTGGCGCCCAGACTCTGACCTCCGGAAGCGGCAATATTATTTCCTTATGGATGTACCGGGATTATTTCTATGCAGCAACTGATAAACTGGATGTCAGCATGAATACAACAGCATCGGCAACCGGTGCTACCATTCTGGGCACAATCTACCGCGATATGACGCTGGCTCCTGTTGTAGCTACAGAAGGATGGTACCAGTATTCATTCGCCATTCCATCATCATTTACTGGCACTACCAGTTATATTGTTTTAAATTTTACTACCAACTATGGTACCAACTGCTTCATTGATGATGTTATAGTGGGCGTACCGGCTGCTCCTTCGGCTGCCGCAATAGGCGCACCAGCCAATAATGCAACCGGTATTAACCTTCCTGTTACACTCAGCTGGACAGCACCAACCTGCTGGTTGGCTACCGGCTACAAAGTATACCTGGGAACTACAGCAAATCCAACCACATTGGTTTCAACACAGGCCGGAACTACTTATACTCCTGCGGGTCTTGCTTACAATACAAGGTACTACTGGAAAGTTGTGCCTTACAACGCGGTGGGTGATGCAACAACTGTTCCCACCTGGTCGTTTACAACTATTGGTGCAATTATCGCTGGCAGAGTAACTGATTGCAATACCGGCGACGGTATAATGGGTGTAATGGTAACAACCGTTCCTGCCACAGGTATGGCAATGACTGATGATAATGGTAATTATTCTCTCTCAACCGGTCCGGGCACTTATTCCGTTGTTTTTACACTGGCACAATATCAAACGGTAACAAAACCAGGTATTGTTGCAAATGGTGGTGCAACTACCACTGTAAATACTACAATGTGCGAAACCCCGTATGCTCCAAGTTGTGCGAATGCAACTGTAAATGCTACGGATACACAGTGCGTGGTTAACTGGTGTATGCCAGGCGGCCCATACGAAATGTTATATGATGATGGAACAGCCGAAAACTATGCTGCATGGACACTCCCAGGCAACATGATCGCTGTTAAATTCACCCCTAAAGGATATCCTGCACTTGTGAAAGGTGCACGTTTCTATGTTGGAAACGGCACATTCCCTGTTGGCGGAAATATTATCGGCTCAACCTTTACAACCAAAATTCTGAAAGATGACGGCGTAGGCGGATTGCCAGGAACACAGGTTGGCAGCGATGTAATAACTACCGTTTCGACAACCGGCTGGATTACAGTAAATACTTCATCCAGTATTGCATCAGGCAGCTTCTATGTTGTTATGGTTCAAAACCAGGGCGATCCTAACTGCACACCGATAGGTGTTGACGAAACTTTGCCAAAAGCTTACAAGAGCTATTCAAAGTTCGTTACCAACGGTGGCGGATGGGTTCTTTCGGTATACCAGGATTATATGATCCATGCTATTGTTGAAGGACCAGTATTGCCAGGTGATGCTCCTGTTGCAAGCGCTTTAATGCAGGCAAGCAAACTCAATACCAAAGGACAAATTTCGATGACCAGCCCGAATTCAATTGGTGGTTACGAAATGGATGCTGACATTGTTGCTCCTCTTGATTTCGCTCCTGAATCGCTTACCAAATACAAACTTTACCGTGTAGCCGGGTTCAACCCGAACAACGCTTTGCCAGGTACAGGTGTATTCACACTGTTAAGCCCGAACCTTACTGTAAATACCTATACCGATGGCGGAACAGCATGGAGCTCACTTCCACAGGGATTTTATGCTTACGGAATCAGGGCATTCTATACAAACGGTGACTCATCACAGTTTGCTTATACCAATGTTGTTCCTCATAAGATGAAATTCGACGTTACAGTCAACGTAAAACTTGTTTGTAATATGGTACCTGCAGTTGGTGCAACTGTGCGTTTTGCAGGAACCGATTATCCTTATGACGTTTTCACCGTTACAGTTCCTGCATCAGGAACCATTACCCAAACTGTAATAAAAGGTAATTATACCATTACTGTAAGCTACCAGAACTACACAACCCAGGTTTGGACTTACAACATTACAGCTAACAAAACTATCGACATCGTACTTGAGGATACAAAGTATGTACCGCGTAACCTTTTTGTAAACGACCGGAGTTTGAAAGCCACATGGGATCCTGCTTTGTTCGCTATTCTTGATCAGAATTTTGAAACATCGACCCCATTCCCTCCAACCGGATGGACAAAAACTTCAAACAATGCTAATGGATGGCACCTACGTAATACTGCTTATTCCGGCACTTTAATTGTTCCTGCTCATACCCAGTATGCCTGGACCAATGATGATGAATGGCCAGCAGATGTTGATGCATGTTGCGACTATCTTATCACCCCGGCACTCGACCTTACGGTTGCAGCTGGATTCCACCTGACTTTTGCCAGGTATTTTGGTCAGGAATGGGGTGGTTCTGCTACTGTTGAATATACAACCAATGGAGGTACTACCTGGACAGTTCTGAAAACTCTCACAGCCAATACTACAGGTTGGGTTAATGAAGATATCGATCTTTCAGCAATTTCAGGCAATGGCGGACTCAGCGCAGTAAAACTCGCTTTCCATTACAATGATATGGCCACATGGGCTGATGCATATGCAGTAGATGACGTAAAAGTTCAGGCTGGTGCAGTTCCTGCACTGGGTTATGGCGTTTACCTCGATGGGACCTTCACAGCTGATGTTGCAAAAGATGTACTTACCTATACCTACAAACCAACTGATTGTTTATATGGTAAAACCTATACAGCAGGTGTAGCAGGTAAATATTGCTCGGGTTATTCGGCTCTTTGTACTTATGTATTTACCTCACACTGGCTCTATCCTCCGCGTAACCTTACGGCTACTCCTAACCAGAACGCATGTATCCTCAACTGGTTAAGCCCTGTTGGACCTGGTACACCTGAAGGAGGCGATGCTCCTGAAGCTACTCCTGTGGCAGGTGCAACCGGAACTCCTGTTGATGTAAGTGTACCTTATGCAGTTGCTCCTTCACATGGATTCACTGCAAGTGTTTCGGATGCTCCTACAGCCGATGTTGAAATCAAGTATTGTGCACTCACTTATGCAGGCGACCTCCGTGCAGGTGCTGCCGGAATGTGGAGGGCTGCAGTACGTTTTACTCCTACCGAACTCAATGCATACTATGGCCAGAAGAAGATAAACAAAGTTAGCTTCTACATGGGCCCAGGTGCCGTTACACAATGGGGTTCGATAAAGGTAGTTATCTGGGAAGGTGGAACAGCCACTGCACCGGGAACTGTAGTTTATACTTCGGCCGATATTAAATCGACTGTAAGCTTTGCCGGTGCATTTACTGTACATACATTGACAGGAAATGGAATCAACCTGGTTGCCGGTAAAGATTACTGGGTTGGATTAGAATTAGATGAACTTGCTGGTTCAACAAACGGAGTTGGCAGGGATGCCGGCCCGCAGGTTGCCGGTAAGAGCCAGTGGCTCTATTACAACAATACATGGCAGGAAGTTACAGCACTGCTTGCAACATGGACATTCAACTGGATGATTACTGCTAATCTTACTGATAGCGGACCTATTGGCCTTGTAAGCTATGTGCTCTACAGGGATGGTGTTCAGGTTGCTGAAATTCCGAAACCTACATTAAACTACTGGGATCAGAATCTTCTTCCGAAGAACTACTGCTGGGATGTAACTGCCAAGTACAATGTTGCTCTTATCAACCCTGCAACTACAGGTTTATTTGAGTCAATAAAAGAAGGACCGGCATGTGCCAATATCGTTTATGGAAAAGATCTTCCTTTCACCGAAGACTGGACAACCGGACAATTCGACGTAAACGGCTGGGTACCTGATGCAGGTGGCAACTGGGTTATGGACGGACAGAACGGTAAACCGGCTCCATCAGCTAAATTCAAATGGGATCCATTGTTGAGCGGTGCATATGCAAAATCACTCACCAGCACATTCTTCAATGCTACCACCATTACCACAACCACACCTTATAAGATCTACTTAGACTGTGATCTTAAACTTGACGACAAGTCGGCTACCAACCTTGAGAAACTGAACATTGAAGTATCGAACAATGCCGGATCAACATGGACCTCGGTTAAACAATTCACCAACAATGGTGATTTTGACTGGACAGCACAGCATATTGATATTTCGACTCTTGCCAAGAACAAAGTATTCTCGATTCGTTTCAGGGCAAACGGTGTACTGTCGGGTGATATTTACTACTGGGCAGTTGATAACGTTAAGATCTATGTACAGTATAGCTTCAATCCTCCTTTGAACCTTATAGCTGCAGCTGAAGGTACTCCTAAGAACGACATCAAGTTGACCTGGAGTGCACCAAGTACAGTAGCTGATGCACCAGATGCATTACTCGGATACAAAGTATGGCGCAGGTCATATGCTAAATTCCCGGCTGGTTCGAACGCAGCAGGTGCAGGCACATGGGATAGCATCGCTACCGTTACAGCTCTTACCTATACCGATATGAACCTTTTGAATACGACAACAAACTGTTATGAATACAAAATAACGGCAACGTATACCGAAGGTCAATCCGTTGGTTCGAACGTAGCATGGCAGTGTATTTTCGTAGGAGTTAATCCAAGCGAATTCAACGAAGTAAAACTGTATCCTAATCCTGCAACCAATTATGTAAGAATTGATCTTACAACAACTGTTAACAGTATTACGATTTACAATTCACTGGGATCGGTAGTTGCAACACGTAACGTTAAGGGTGAAAATACCGTAACGATCAATACAAGCAACTATGCAGCCGGCGCTTACAATGTGAAGTTCACCACCACAAGTGGCGAATCATTTAGCCGTAAGTTCGTTGTAACCAAATAATCCTTAATTGGAATAAAAGGAAAAGGCTCCCGGAAGGGGGCCTTTTTTTTGCTTACAGATTTACAATGCAGGTAGTTCAATTCTAAATATCTTGACTCTAAATTACAATAACGGCACATCGAATTCCGGGAAATTGCTGTATATTTTTGCGGCTCACAGTTAGATTAAAATTTGAATCCAGGTCTGCTTTTTTAGCTACTAAAATAGTTAGATCTGGTTTTTTAGTTGTCCTGTAAGAAAATATTTCAATAAATAATTCAATAAGAATAATATGCAGAATAAATTAATGTATTAAGCAAAAAGTGATTGTCGGAAATTTATACGGAAAGTTTTCCTGATCTCTCTGAACGGCCTATTTTATTGAATTTTAAAACAAATTATGTTTGAATTGAGATTTACAATAAACAGAGACATCTTGAAAATTGTCAATTCGACAGGTTTAAAAAAATAGATATTTTGGTTTTAAAACCCGTTTAGAATCCAAATTTTTTTTCTCCCTTTGTAGGGGTAAAATTCCATTTTTGTGTCATTACGATGAAAGCAGAAGGCATTAACAGAGCATATTTTGGCGTGACTGACGAAGGTAAGGTTATTGGTATTAGACAGTTACCCTGTGTAATCCAGGTGCGAAAAAAAATGAAAAATTTGAAAACGGAGTGGTAGGGTTTTCAAAAAATATTATTTTTGCATTTGAATTTAATAGGGCTTAATTATTTTATAAAAACTAACATAGTGATAAACGGCTAAATAGGTAATAATCAAATTAATCTTCAAAAAACAGGAAAAAACAGCAGAAACTTCAACCCACAAGAAATTGACCTAATGCGTACCGGTGATTACGCATCAAAATTTGATAAAATCACTTAAATTAACAAATCCACTAATTATTAACTAAAGTAAGCAAAAGAAAGTATGAAAAAACTCGTTACATTGCTTTTTATGTTGGTACTGACCTCAGCAATTTTCGCACAGAATATTTGCGAAAGTTATGATGGTGCAACTTTCCCTCCTACCGGCTGGACTATGGCGGGCACAGGTATATCCCGTGTTACAGCTGGTACTTACCCGACTTGCGTTCCTCATTCAGGTGCAGGTATGATTATGTATAACTCATTTAGTATTGTCTCCGGCAGCGCGCAATTGATAAGCCCTGCTCTGACTTTGACTACAGGTAGCGGAAATGTCCTGAAGTTATGGATGTACCGTGATGGTGGCTATGCTACCAGCACTGATAAACTTGATGTTAATATTAATACTACTGCATCCACAACCGGTGCTACCCTCCTGGGGACCATTAACCGTAGTATGTCATTAGCTCCTGTTGTTGCCACTGAAGGATGGTACGAGTATACGTTCAGTATACCAGCTGCCTTTACGGGTACAACAAGTTATCTCGTTCTGAATTTTACCTCAAACTGGGGAAATAACATTTTTGTTGATGATATTTTACTTGGTGCACCGTCTCCACCTTCAGCTGCTGCAATTGGCGCACCGGCAAATAATGCAACAGGCATTAATCTTCCTGTTACACTTAGCTGGGCAGCACCAACCTGCTGGCTGGCTACCGGTTACAAAGTTTATCTTGGAACTACAGCAAATCCAACCACATTGGTTTCAACACAGCCCGGAACTACCTATACACCTGCAGGTCTCGCATATAACACAAGGTACTACTGGAAGGTTGTTCCTTACAACGCGGTGGGTGATGCAACAACTGTTCCCACCTGGTCGTTTACAACTATTGGTGCTATAATCGCCGGCAGAGTTACTGATTGCAATACCGGTGACGGTATATTAGGTGTTATGGTAACAACCATTCCGGCTACCAGCATGGTAATGACTGATGATAATGGTAATTATTCTCTCTCAACCGGTCCGGGCACTTATTCCGTTGTTTTTACACTGGCACAATATCAAACGGTAACAAAACCAGGTATTGTTGCAAATGGTGGTGCAACTACCACTGTAAATACTACAATGTGCGAAACCCCGTATGCTCCAAGTTGTGCGAATGCAACTGTAAATGCTACGGATACACAGTGCGTGGTTAACTGGTGTATGCCAGGCGGCCCATACGAAATGTTATATGATGATGGAACAGCCGAAAACTATGCTGCATGGACTCTTCCGGGCAACATGATCGCTGTTAAATTCACCCCTAAAGGATATCCTGCACTTGTAAAAGGCGCACGTTTTTATGTTGGTAACAATACTTTCCCTGTAGGCGGAAATATTATCGGCTCAACCTTCACAACCAAAATCCTGAAGGATGACGGCGTAGGTGGATTGCCAGGAACACAGGTTGGCAGCGATGTAATAACCACAGTTTCCACAACCGGCTGGATTACAGTAAATACTTCATCCAGTATTGCATCAGGCAGCTTCTATGTTGTTATGGTACAAAACCAGGGCGATCCTAACTGTACCCCTATAGGAGTTGACGAATCATTACCAAAAGCTTACAAGAGCTATTCGAAATTCGTAACCAACGGTGGCGGATGGGTTCTTTCGGTATACCAGGATTATATGATCCATGCTATTGTTGAAGGACCAGTATTGCCAGGTGATGCTCCTGTTGCAAGCGCTTTAATGCAGGCAAGCAAACTCAATACCAAAGGACAGATTTCGATGACCAGCCCGAATTCAATTGGTGGTTACGAAATGGATGCAGATGTAGTTGCTCCTCTTGATTTCGCTCCTGAATCGCTTACCAAATACAAACTTTACCGTGTAGCAGGGTTCAACCCGAACAACGCTTTGCCAGGTACCGGTGTATTCACACTGTTAAGCCCGAACCTTACTGTAAATACCTATACCGATGGCGGAACAGCATGGAGCTCACTGCCACAGGGATTTTATGCTTACGGAATCAGGGCATTCTATACAAACGGTGACTCATCGCAGTTTGCTTATACCAATGTTGTTCCTCATAAGATGAAATTCGACGTTACAGTCAACGTAAAACTTGTTTGTAATATGGTACCTGCAGTTGGTGCAACCGTACGTTTTGCAGGAACCGATTATCCTTATGACGTTTTCACCGTTACAGTTCCTGCATCAGGAACCGTTACCCAAACTGTAATAAAAGGTAATTATACCATTACTGTAAGCTACCAGAACTACACAACCCAGGTTTGGACTTACAACATTACAGCTAACAAAACTATCGACATCGTTCTTGAGGATACAAAATATGTACCGCGTAACCTTTTTGTAAACGACCGCAGTTTGAAAGCTACATGGGATCCTGCTTTGTTCGCTATTCTTGATCAGAATTTTGAAACATCGACCCCATTCCCTCCAACCGGATGGACAAAAACTTCAAACAATGCTAATGGATGGCACCTACGTAACACTGCCTATTCCGGTACTTTAATTGTTCCTGCTCATACCCAGTATGCCTGGACAAATGATGACGAATGGCCAGCAGATGTTGATGCATGTTGCGACTATCTTATCACACCAGCACTCGACCTAACCGTTGCAGCCGGATTCCACCTGACTTTTGCCAGGTATTTTGGACAGGAATGGGGTGGTTCTGCTACAGTTGAATATACAACCAATGGTGGTACTACCTGGACAGTTCTGAAAACTCTTACTCCTAATACTACAGGTTGGGTTAATGAAGATATCGATCTTTCAGCAATTTCAGGCAATGGCGGACTCAGCGCAGTAAAACTCGCTTTCCATTACAATGATATGGCCACCTGGGCTGATGCATATGCAGTTGATGATGTAAAAGTTCAGGCTGGTGCAGTTCCTGCACTGGGTTATGGCGTTTACCTCGATGGTACTTTTACAGCTGATGTTGCAAAAGATGTACTTACCTATACCTACAAACCAACTGATTGTTTATATGGTAAAACCTATACAGCAGGTGTAGCAGGTAAATATTGCTCAGGTTATTCCGCCCTGTGTACTTATGTATTTACCTCACACTGGCTCTATCCTCCGCGTAACCTTACGGCTACTCCTAACCAGAACGCATGTATCCTCAACTGGTTAAGCCCTGTTGGCCCTGGTACACCTGAAGGAGGTGATGCTCCTGAAGCTACTCCTGTAGCAGGTGCAACCGGAACTCCTGTTGATGTAAGTGTACCTTATGCAGTTGCTCCTTCACATGGATTCACTGCAAGTGTTTCGGATGCTCCTACAGCCGATGTTGAAATCAAGTATTGTGCACTCACTTATGCAGGCGACCTCCGTGCAGGTGCTGCCGGAATGTGGAGGGCTGCAGTACGTTTTACTCCTACCGAACTCAATGCATACTATGGCCAGAAGAAGATAAACAAAGTTAGCTTCTACATGGGCCCAGGTGCCGTTACACAATGGGGTTCGATAAAGGTAGTTATCTGGGAAGGTGGAACAGCCACTGCACCGGGAACTGTAGTTTATACTTCGGCCGATATTAAATCGACTGTAAGCTTTGCCGGTGCATTTACTGTACATACATTGACAGGAAATGGAATCAACCTGGTTGCCGGTAAAGATTACTGGGTTGGATTAGAATTAGATGAACTTGCTGGTTCAACAAACGGAGTTGGCAGGGATGCCGGCCCGCAGGTTGCCGGTAAGAGCCAGTGGCTCTATTACAACAATACATGGCAGGAAGTTACAGCACTGCTTGCAACATGGACATTCAACTGGATGATTACTGCTAATCTTACTGATAGCGGACCTATTGGTCTTGTCAGCTATGTACTATACAGGGACGGTGTTCAGGTTGCTGAAATTCCGAAACCTACATTAAATTACTGGGATCAGAATCTTCTTCCTAAGAACTACTGTTGGGATGTAACAGCTAAGTACAATGTTGCTCTTATCAATCCTGCAACTACCGGTTTATTCGAATCACTGAAAGAAGGCCCGGCTTGTGTAAATATCGTTTATGGAAAAGATCTTCCTTTCACCGAAGACTGGACAACCGGACAATTCGACGTAAACGGCTGGACACCTGATGCAGGGGGCAACTGGGTTATGGACGGACAGAACGGTAAACCGGCTCCATCAGCTAAATTCAAATGGGATCCATTGTTGAGCGGTGCATATGCAAAATCACTCACCAGCACATTCTTCAATGCTACCACCATTACCACAACCACACCTTATAAGATCTACTTAGACTGTGATCTTAAACTTGACGACAAGTCGGCTACCAACCTTGAGAAACTGAACATTGAAGTATCGAACAATGCCGGATCAACATGGACCTCGGTTAAACAATTCACCAACAATGGTGACTTCGACTGGACAGCACAGCATATTGATATTTCGACTCTTGCAAAGGGTAAAGTATTCTCAGTTCGTTTCAGGGCTAACGGAGTACTGTCAGGTGATATTTACTACTGGGCAGTTGATAACGTTAAGATCTATGTACAGTATAGCTTCAATCCTCCTTTGAACCTTGTAGCTGCAGCTGAAGGTACTCCTAAGAACGACATCAAGTTGACCTGGAGTGCACCAAGTACAGTTGCAGATGCACCGGATGCATTACTCGGATACAAAGTATGGCGCAGGTCATATGCTAAATTCCCGGCAGGTTCCAATGCCGCTGGCGCAGGAACATGGGATAGCATCGCTACAGTTACAGCTCTTACCTATACCGATATGAACCTTTTGAATACGACAACAAACTGTTATGAATACAAAATAACAGCAACGTATACCGAAGGTCAATCCGTTGGTTCGAACGTAGCATGGCAGTGTATTTTCGTAGGAGTTAATCCAAACGAATTCAACGAAGTAAAACTGTATCCTAATCCTGCAACCAATTATGTAAGAATTGATCTTACATCAACAGTTAACAGTATTACGATATACAATTCACTGGGATCGGTAGTTGCAACACGTAACGTTAAGGGTGAAAACACCGTTACGATCAATACTAGCAACTATGCAGCCGGTGCTTACAATGTGAAGTTCACTACCACAAGTGGCGAATCATTCAGCCGTAAGTTCGTTGTAACCAAATAATCCTTAATTGGAATAAAGGAAAAGGCTCCCGGAAGGGGGCCTTTTTCGTTTTAGTATAAATGAGGTTTCAGATCAGCCATATTAATTCCCCGAAATTATTTTTTTTCAGTTGTTGGGGATAAAGCAATGTGAGCTTTATACATTGTGATTTTTTATATCGATACTAATAAGGGTGAAAAAGGGTGGTAGCGGCGATACTAAAATGAAGAAATGGTTAAATTTCGAAACATATTGAACAATTCTATATTTATATGCCCTAACCTGTAAGGGTAGATGGCCTCGAAAGTGTCATACTATTGACTGTTTATTTTAATATTCAATATAAAGTTGATTGAACATAATGTTATGAAAACGATCATCCTATTTATATCGCTCTTTGGTCTATCGTTTGTTTTTACTGACATATCTGCCCAGAACTTACCTCAGCCATGCAACCTGCAATTTGATTCGGTCAGGTTGATTGCAACCTGGCAGCCACCAATAAGCATGGTTTTGGATGAAAAATTTGAAGGCCATGGTTTCCCGCCTACACACTGGAAAAATTCCACAAAGGGATTGGGATGGTTTCAAACCAATAATGCGAGTTCTCCTGCATTGACAGTATTGCCGCATGCAAGCAGATACGCTGCTGTAAATAATGATCTTGCAGGCATAAATAACAACGGATGCTGCGATTCCCTTATAACACCTGAACTGGACCTTACGCAATTTGAATCATATAATTTAACATTTAGTTCTTTCTATCGGGGCCTGGATGCCGAAACAGGATCAGTTATTATCAGTACTGATGGAGGCAACTCCTGGACAACGCTGCTTGAACTACTTCCTCATTTTGCCTGGGCTTCAATACAGATCGACCTTAGTACTTATTCGGGAGCTACAGGATCAAATCATGCGAAAATAGCATTTGTTGCCAGTGATAACGGCAATCCAGATGCAACGGGCTGGGCCATAGATGATGTTCAGATCATTTCATCCGAAGCTGCTGTTCTGCACTATTCAGTTACCTTAGACGGAACCTTGATAGCGGTTTTATCGGATACTACCTTCAGATACCAGTTCCAGCCTTCTCTTTTTGCTTTCGGTGTTAACCATATTATTTGTGTCGAAGCGCAATATGCGACAGGGCATGCCTTAACCTGCAAAAATATTGCCGGTTATTGGCTTAAAGCTCCCACGAATCTTTATGCTATGCCTAACCAGAATGCAATAACACTAACCTGGCTGGCGCCATCAGGCAGTGATGCTCCAGGTGCTAAAACAGAGGACGATTACGGCATGATCAGGAATTCGGGTGCAATTGGTTCATCAGGAGAACTAAATAGTGCTGCCCCGGGTGCCGGGGTTAATGCACCCTTTGATAACCCAACTGCGGAAATTGATATTAAATACACAACAGATAACTTTAACAATGCTATTGGTCTTATGGCAGGAGGAACGCTTATGGCAGCTGCCCGCTTCACACCTGCCGAACTTGGCACTTATTACGGGAATAAGGCTATTACTAGGGTAAGAATTTATTTTGGCGCTGCATGCACCCTTGTTAAGCTTAAGATTTGGGAAGGCGGCACATCGCCAACCCTGGCCGGAACCGAAGTTTATTCGGCCGATGTAACTTCGCAGGTTGTTGCCGGCACCTGGTCGACTGTTGCTCTTAACGGGAGTGGAATTAACCTGGTTGCAGGTAAAGAATACCGTATCGGGTATGAAATGACCCATGCTGCAGGTGCTGATCCGCTGGCTTATGATGCAGGTTGTACAGCCCCGGGCAAGAGCGATTTGATTTATTTTAACGGCTCATGGTCAACCCTGTCATCCGTTGGCTTCACCGGCGATGTCATGATTAAAGGTGTAATTGACGATACTTTACCGGTTGAGCTTATTGGCTATATATTATACAGAAATGGGGCGAAAATAGCTGAGGTTTCGAAGAATAATACTATGTATTGGGATCAGAATTTAGAAATGGGATTATTTTGTTATGCAATTACTGCGGTTTATGATCTCACAAATTATGGTTTCCCCGGCCAAAGAGGGGAATCGCCGAAATGCGGTCCATATTGTGCTACTTTACTTTTTTGTTGCAATTTGCCATTTACCGAAGACTGGACTACAGGCCAGTTCGATGTTAATTACTGGAGCCATGATCAGAATTGGGTAATAGATGGTATACTCGGAAATCCACCGCCGACGGTTAAGTTTAAAGCCCAGCCGAAACTTACCGGCTATAGCAGTAAACTGACAACAAAAATTTTAGCCGGTAATCTTATCACGACAACTACGCCTTATTGTATCTACCTTGATTTTGATTATTTGCTTAAAGATAACTCGGCTTCCGGAACGGAGAAACTAACTATCGAAGTGTTTAACGGTGATAGCTGGATCCCCGTTAAAGAGTTAGTAAATACCGGTGATAAGGCCTGGACCAAAGAACATATTAATATCTCTAACCCGGCCCGGAATACCATGTTTAAGGTGCGGTTTAATGCAAATGGTGCCAATAGTGAATTGATAAACTATTGGTTAGTTGATAATGTTAAGGTTTATGCAAAGTATGATTTTCCATCACCAGCCAACTTACAGGCAGTTAATACAGGGAATGCCCAATCAAATGATGTTCAGCTCACCTGGGAGATTCCTGCATTGGAATACCTGATCAGTTTAATAGTGGACGACAGCACCTGGGAAGGTTCCCTGGCTATTAATCCCGGCTATTCCGGATGGCTGGGTAATAAATTTGCTTCGAATAAAGGTAAGCTCAGAAGTGTTGATGTGCATTGGCAAAATAATGATGAGAATACATCCAGCCCGGTTCATGCCGACATTTTCGATTCTGATCATAAACTGATCGGAAGTTCGCCTTCATTTCTTCCTGTTGCTGATACATGGCAAACCATTCCTTTACCCAATGTTGCAATAAAAGGTGATTTTTATGCCATGATACATTTTGATAAATCACATGGCTTTACACCACAGCTCAATATGGATACCGTTGGTTCATCGGGGCGGCCCAATAATGGTTGGTTTTATGATGGCGTCAATTGGTCGCAGATGAATGCATTTGGATTTAATGAATGTGTGTTTTCTATCCGTGCTAAGGTTCAGCATGATGTTGATTGTGAGGGCAACCTTACTGTGAAGCGTCGTTCCTCAAATGGTTCGGGAAACAGGGCTGATCTAAACGGAGATATTGTTAAATCAACAAATACTATTGATGGATTATTATCGTATGAGTTGTATCGTCGTACCTATCAAAGCCCGGTCATTGGGCCGGATTCCCTGTTTTCAGAATGGGCGAAAATTGCAACCACAACTACTACCAGCTATCTCGATAAGAATCTTGATGTGCGATGTTATCAGTATTATGTAAAAGCGATTTATACCGAAGGGTTTTCGGTACCTTCAAATGTTGATGAAACCTGTTTCCTGGTTGGGTTGAATGAGCTTAAGGGTATAGAAGTTGCTTTATACCCGAATCCGGCCAATACTATTACCCGGCTTGAATTCGCTCCCGGGATAAAGTCTTTTTCCGTATTTAGTACATCAGGCCGGCAAATATCCGAAGGTCAATTATCCGGCCAATCAACAGTTTTTATTAACACATCCGGCTATTTACCCGGTGTTTACTATGTGCGTTTCATATCAATGAATGATGATTTATTTGTCCGGAAACTGGTGATTGTACATTAAACTGTCCCGTTTTATTGAATATAGGGAGTCTTCACAGGCTCCTTTTTCATTACTACAAAAGTGATACCTTTGCAGCCTATGATATCTGTAAGTAACCTATCAGTACATTTTACCGGCGATTACCTGTTCAGCAATGTGAGTTTTCTTATCGGCGACCGCGACCGCATTGGTCTTGTGGGGCGTAACGGGGCAGGTAAAACCACGCTGATGCGTATAATTGCCGGTTTGCAGGAGCCCGAAAGCGGGGTGGTTGCCAGCCCTTCGGGCAGCACAGTTGGTTACCTTCCGCAGGAAATGGCCACCGGCAGTAAGCTCAGTGTGCTCCAGGAAGCGATGACCGCCTTTGCCGAAGCCCGTCACCAGCATCACCTAATGGATAAATATTCGGCTGAACTGGCCGAACGCTCCGACTATGAGAGCGAAGGCTATACAAAGCTTATTCAGAAGCTAACGGAGTCCACTGACCGCTTTCATTTACTCGGAGGGCAGAATATGCAGGAAGAGGCTGAAAAAGTGCTTAAAGGTCTCGGTTTCGAGCCGGCAGAGTTCGAAAAACCCATGACAACCTTCAGCGGAGGCTGGCAGATGCGGGTTGAACTGGCCAAAATCCTGCTTCAGAAACCGAATGTTGTCCTGCTCGATGAGCCCACCAACCACCTTGATATTGAATCCATTCAATGGCTCGAAGATTTCCTTATTACATATAGCGGGGCGGTTGTACTGGTTTCGCACGACAGGGCTTTCCTCGATAATGTCACCAACCGTACCATCGAAATTATGAATGCCCGCATTTATGATTACAAAACGGGATATTCGCGCTATGTTGAACTTCGTGAGGAGCAGATGGAACTGCAAAAGGCTGCTTTCGATAACCAGCAGGCAGAGATCGCGCAGATTGAACGGTTTGTTGAACGATTCAGGTATAAAAGCACCAAGTCGAGGCAGGTTCAGTCGCGCATAAAACTGCTGGATAAAATGGAGAAAGTGGAAGTGGATGAAACGGATTCATCTGCTATACATTTCCTTTTTCCCCCGGCGCCTGCATCGGGTCGGGTTGTAGTTGAGTGCAGGGACCTTACCAAACGGTATGACGAGAAACTGGTTCTCAGCAAGCTGGACCTGGCCATTGAGAAAGGTGATTTCGTTTCGTTTGTTGGGCGAAACGGGGAAGGGAAAACCACGCTGGCAAAGATTATTATAGGGGAACTCGAACACGAGGGTATCTGTAAACTTGGCCATAATGTTAAAATCGGGTATTATGCCCAGAACCAGGCCGAACTGCTAGATCCTGAGAAAACGGTTTTTGAAACGATTGACGATGTGGCAGCTGGCGATATAAGGCTAAAAATCAGGGCTATACTTGGCAGTTTCCTGTTTGGGTCCGATGCCATCGATAAAAAAGTGAAAGTACTTTCGGGTGGCGAAAAAGCCCGGCTAGCCCTGGCAAAACTGCTGCTGGTCCCGGTAAACCTACTTGTTCTCGATGAGCCAACCAACCACCTTGATATGGTGAGCAAGGACATTTTGAAAAATGCCTTACTCCGCTACGACGGAACTTTGATTATTGTTTCGCACGACCGCGACTTCCTCCAGGGCCTGACGGATAAAATTTTCGAGTTCCGCAACCGTACAATCAAAACCTGGCTTTGCGATATCAACGAATTTATAAAATCGCGTAAACTGGCTAACCTCGCCCAACTTGAAGCCCGCAGGATTGAACAGCAAAAAACCGGGGAAAATGTTTCGGATAATAAACAAAGCTACGAAAGGCGCAAACAGCTGGAACGTGAACTCCGCAAGCAGGCTGCAAAAGTTGAAAAAGAAGAAAAAGAAATTGAACTTATTGAAACGGAAATATCACGTTATCATAAGCTGCTTGCCGACCCCGATACGCATAAGGATTCCACTAAAAGCACCCGGATGTACCAGGAATACGAGGGGCTGAAAAAGAAACTCGAACTTAAGATGGAAGCCTGGGAGCAGGCACATTCGGAGCTTGAAGGGATGAAGAAAGCAGGGGAGGAGTAGTTAATGTCGGATGTTAGA
The DNA here is from genome assembly GCA_963677975.1 of Bacteroidales bacterium. GTDB lineage: Bacteria > Bacteroidota > Bacteroidia > Bacteroidales > UBA4417 > UBA4417. Next base: position 1,137,136 of record OY782677.1, read on the forward strand.
TGTTGGATGTCGGATGTAAGTAATTAAAATACTTAATTTAGAGTGTTGATCATCACAAACTTTACATTCGACAACATACTTCCGACATCAAACATTATACATACCCCTTTAATTCTCCCTTTCCATCAATACCGCCGTATATTCCCTGAGCAACTCCATGGCTTCAACCGGCAGGCTGATACCCGACAGTTCCTGTAATGCTTTCTGGTAATAATCGTCGATCAGTTTACGGGTATGAAGCTCAATATTCAGCTCGTTGAATATTTCCTTTACCCTGCTCACTTTATCCTGGCTGTCGATATCATGTGAACTGTAAAGTTTGCGGAAGGCTTCTGCCTGTGAGCCGGCCGATTCGAGTGCTTTGAGATACAGATAGGTTTTCTTGCCTGCTATAATATCACCACCACTCACTTTACCAAATTTTTCCTGGATGCCATACACATCAAGCAGATCGTCTTTCAGCTGAAACGCGAGGCCGATATTAATTCCAAAACGGTATATGAAATCGCAATCGGCGGTTCCTGCACCGGCAATAATGGCACCTGTTTTCAGGCTGGCTGCGAGAAGAACCGCTGTTTTCAGGCGTATCATTTCGATATAATCCGGGATGGTAACATCATCACGTTTTTCGTAATCCATATCAAATTGCTGCCCTTCGCAAACCTCGATAGCGGTTTGATTGAACAGTTCGACTACCCTTGAAATGGCCTGTGGCCGGGTACGCAGCATATATTTATTTGCCAGCGCGAACATAGTATCGCCGGCTAAAATGGCCACATTCGAGTTCCACTTCTTGTAAACGGTTTCTTTACCCCTGCGCAGGGGTGCCGCGTCCATGATATCGTCGTGAAGCAGGGTGAAATTGTGGAACAGTTCGATCCCGATAGCAGGGTTAATGGCATCGGCAGTTTCGCCGCCAAACATCTGGCACGATGCAAGCACCAGCAAAGGCCTGAGACGCTTGCCGCCCAGCCCCAGTGTATAGGTAATAGGGTCGTAAAGATCAGCAGGCTTTTCAGGGAAGCGGATAGCACTGAAAGCTTCGTCGATACGTACCTGCAGATCCTGTTTCAGGTCCATAAATCAGTATTTGTCTATTTCCGGCAGGTTCATCAGGTAAGTCCCATATCCGCTTTTAAGAAGCGGAGCTGCGATTTTCTCAAGCTGTTCCCGGTTAATAAATCCGTTGCGATAAGCGAGCTCTTCGATACAGCCGATTTTGAGTCCCTGCCGTTCTTCGATAACCTGCACAAATTGCGATGCCTGTATTAATGAAGCAAAGGTGCCGGTATCGAGCCATGCGGTTCCGCGGCTTAGGATTCCGACTTTGAGCTTGCCATGTTCAAGATAATACCTGTTCACATCGGTAATTTCGTATTCACCACGAGGGCTAGGTTTGATGTTTTTGGCAACTTCAACAACCGTATTATCGTAAAAATACAGCCCGGGGACTGCATAATTTGATTTTGGATTTTTGGGCTTTTCTTCAATGGAAATGGCTTTATGATTTTCATCGAATTCAACCACTCCATAGCGCTCGGGATCGGAAACATGGTAAGCGTAAACCACACCGCCATCAGGATCGCTGTTTTCCAGGATAAGCCCCTGAAGTCCTGTTCCGTAGAAAATATTATCGCCAAGCACAAGAGCAACTTTGTCCTTACCGATAAAATTTTCACCTATAACGAAAGCCTGGGCGAGCCCGTTTGGTATTGCCTGTTCGGCATAGCTGAATGAACATCCCAGCTCTGAACCGTTGCCGAGCAGTTTTTCGAAATTCGGCAGGTCGTAAGGAGTGCTGATAATAAGTATTTCGCGAATGCCCGCCATCATAAGTACCGATAAGGGATAATAGATCATCGGTTTATCGTAAATCGGCATGAGCTGCTTGCTTACTGCAAGGGTAAGCGGGTGCAAACGGGTACCGGATCCACCGGCCAGGATTATACCTTTCATAAAGCTGGGAAACTACGGGTCAAGTAATGAGTTGATTATTAAGAATTCGCAATGTTAATGCTTTACCTCTTTCCGGTGGTTGCCGTTGAGTTCGTCGTCGCCATCAAAAATTTCAATTATAGGTTCCCCTTCAAAGGCCTTTGTAACGGCATATTTATCAAGAACCAGCAGGAATGAAGGCAGTACCATGATGTTGAAAAACATTGCAATGAATAATGTTGTCGAAACCAGCATTCCCAGCGCCTGGGTGCCTCCGAAACCGGATACCATGAAAACGCTGAATCCGAGTACCAGGACAATTGAAGTATAAATCATACTGAAACCGGCTTCACGCAATGCGTTGATAGTAGAGCGGCCGATATCGTTACCTGTGACTTTAAGTTCGTGCCGGTACCTTGAGAGGTACTGAATGGCATTGTCGACCGAAATTCCCAAAGCAATGCTGAAAACAATGATTGTTGATGGTTTCACCGGAACGCCGGTAAATCCCATGATTGCCGCGGTTATAACAAGCGGAATAATATTCGGTATCATCGAAACGGCTATCATCCGCACGCTCGAAAACATAAGCGCCATCAACAGCGATATGAACCCTATTGCAAGCAATACACTCTCGAGCAAATGTTTGATAAGGAATTCAGTGCCACGCGCATATACAAGGCTGTTACCTGTTAGCTGAACATCGTAATCCTTGGTGGGGAATATTTCAGCAACTTTAGGCCTGATGCTGTCGAGCAGGTGGTTAATCTCGTTAGTGCTAAGGTCGGCCATCTGGAAACTAACCCTTGTATACCGTTGCGTACTGTCGATAAAAGTGCTAATCATGTGTTTCTGCCCTTCGGCTTTCCGTGGGAAATAGGAAAGCACGAAATTCTTCTCCTGCGAATTGGGAAGGCTGTACATTTCGGGATTCCCGTTAAAATAGGCTTGTTTGGCGAATTTTGCCAGTTCAGCAACCGAAAGTGGTTTTGAGAATTCCTTGTTTTTGAGTATGACCTCCTGTAGCTCCTCTATTTTCTGGATCGTAGGCAGCCGCATAACGCCTTTTTTCTTCTTTGTGTCGATCGAAATTTCAAAAGGCATCACACCTCCGAATTCTTTTTCAAAGAATTTCAGGTCCATGTACATGATATCCGACTTGCTGATATCATCAACTACTTTGCCGGAGGTCTTCATCTGCAGCATGCCAACAATCCCAATCAGTAGCAAAATGCCGGCAATCGCGAATATCCATTTGCGTTTGTTCTGGATGAGGTAGATGATTTTTTCAAGGATATTACTGAAAATTTTATTGTCGAGGTGCTTAACCTGTTTTTCGGTTGGAGGCTTCATGTAACTGAAAATAATAGGCAGCAGTAAGATACACAGCACATATTCGACCATTACGCTGATGGCGGCAATTATACCAAATTCGCGGAGCATCTGGTTCGATACCAGGATGAAGGCTGCAAAACCGGTTGCAGTTGCGGTATTTACCATAAGCGAGGCAAACCCTATACGTTGAACAACACGTGAGAGGCCCAGGATTTTATTCCCATGCTGACGGTATTCCCAATGATATTTGTTGAGAATATAAATGCAGTTTTCGATTGCGATAACCACGATAAGCGATGGAATTACGCCTGTAAGTATTGATATTTTAAAACCGAAAAGCCCGATAAGCCCGACTGTAAAAATGATGCTTATGGCTACCACCACCAGTGAACTGACCACTACTTTAAATGAACGGAAAAACAGGAAAAGTACAATGGCGGCAATAAGGATCGACAGGAAAACAAAAAGGAATAGTTCGCTCTGGATTTTCCGGGCCATAACAGTGCGGATGTAAGGTAACCCTGAATAATGAAGCTGGTGCCCTGTTTGATGTTCGTATGCTTTGGCGCGGTTTACAATGTTATCGGTAATGGCAAGCCTGCTTTTGTCGTTAAGTTTTTTCTTGTTAAGAGTAATTGCAAGCAGGTATGTATGTGTTTTCGGGTTGTATAACAGCCCTTCATAGAACCTGAGGGAAAGAATTTTCGTTTTAAGGGAATCTGCTTCGGCCTGGGTAGCGGGTCTGGAAGGTACAACAGGAAGGAAATCGTACTGGCGGAGGCTGTCGTTTTTAACAATATTTCCGGCTTTTGCTATAGAAGTCACACCATCGACCCCATCAATAAGGGTCATATCATGGGTGAGGTCGTACCACGCATTAAACTCGCTTAGTTTAAACATATCGGGATTGGTTACCCCGATTGCAAGCACACTGCCATCTTCACCAAACCGTTTCTTGAATGCATCATACTCAATCACTGTAGGGTCATCGGAAGGCAACATACGTGCATTGTCGTACGAAAGTTTAACACCAGACCCAATCCATGCCATAATAACCGATAAAATACCGATAACAATCAGTATTCCAGGCCTGTTACGCAGGATTAATCGAACCAGAATTTTCCACATAGGTTGGTAAAAAGTCCTTTTTTAATGAATGAGCGAAGATACAATAATTATTATAAAAATGAATAAGCCCCTGCACATCAGTAAGTAGATGGGTTCCAAAGATTTAATACTATTCAATGGTTTAAGTCCCGTCTATCCCGGGATTATTGAGGAATGCCGGTTTGAATGCCGGATTATCGCTCCGGGCCTTCTGTAAAATTCCTGCTGTTGTATTCAACACTTTTAAGGTTGAATTTTCCGTAAATATAATCTCCCCCCGGCATATGCCAGATGGCTTCACCATAAGAAGGCACTTTCCGTCCGTTAAATTCAGTGTAATTTTTTACCGGGGTCGACCAGGGATAATTCAGGTACGTTTTCCCATCGGATGAGAGAAACCTGTCGGTGGAAATGAAATTTATAAGTTCGCCGGCTTCGTTAAAATACAGTTTGGCCGAAATGGTGTTCCTACCATTCGTGTATGTTGCTTTCACCGTATGGGAGTCGATAGTTTGCCACTGAATGTCGGCATCTATCAAAGCTGCGGGAGCCATAAGGCAGAGGTCGTTGAATACTGTTACCGTTTCGCCCTGATCCATTTTCTCGCCCCTGGCATCCACCACCTGGAACAGGTTTGCAATCCTGATATTCATGGTTGCGCACTCATTCTTATAAACATGAAGACCATCGAGGGGCACACCCATCATTGGCATTTTCATGTAAAAAACCTTTTGGAATCATGATAAAAATTGTATTGCAATGATTCGAATTTCAGGTATTTACGATCGGGTGCGGTTTTAAAATCGCCTGTAAATTCAAGCCTCACGGAATGAATTTTTTCTTTCCCTATTGCGCCCGTATACCGGAGGTATTTCTGTACCGGTTCGGGAAGGTGTTCGATATCATGCCCGGTGACAATGCCGGGAACGAACGTTGTTTCCATTGCTGCGGCCACTTCGGCAGCAAATATTTTCCTGTAATTGGCAGCAAAGAGTTTCATGTTGAATGCTGGTTTTAGGAAACTTTTTTGTTATAAACCGTTTGAATTATTCACCTTTGATTTAATATTTCAATTTAATATCAATCAGTTTTTTAATATCATTTAGGCCATTCCCGTTTTTAACTTCAATTCTGAACCCACGTCCTTCGGCATAAACTCTGGCCGTTTCGATTATCTGCATAATATCCGGGCTGATTTCACTATTGCGGGCCCCGGCAGTAGCTTTTTCGCCAAAAACCAATGCTGCGAGGAAAAAACCGTCGCGTGGGAGCAAATAAACAATAGCCCGTTTTTTGTCCTTAATGCGAAAGCTCCAGCCATATTTCGGGCCTGAGAAACTCCATTCTTCGATAGCCGCAGGATAAACTTCCAGGACATAATCCCTGAGTTCCATCCATTGTGAGAATAAACCGCCAAGCGCGCCGCTAAGCAGGAAATCATCAGGTTTCTCGTCCTTGTTTGAGAATATGCTGGTGTCCATGGTTCACTATTTTGGTGACAATATTTCGTGTTAAAAGTACAACTACGGTTTCAAAAATACACTAAGACTTATAAGGAGGCCATGAAGCGCAATACTCCCGTCGAGCAGCCCGTGAAAATACAAAGGTAAACGCTTCAGCCTTCTGCTGTTTATAAAATAAAGTGTAATAAAAACAGATAAAGTGTATGCCGGTAAAATGTATGCTAATTGTTGATACAGGTAATGGAAACACGCAATTGACATTGAAACGAGCATGGCAAGATTGCTGAACAATATTGCCCTCTTTTCGCCGAAAGATACCGGGACGGTGTTTATACCTGCAAGTCTGTCGGATTCCATATCACGTATATCGAATGGAATGGCTATGGCAAAAATAAAAGTGAAGCGCTCAGCAAAAATGAAAGCCAATTCCTTAATGCTATAAATACTGCCTGACTCGAGTAAAGGAACCAGTATGGTTACTGCCGACCATGTGGAAGCTATAAGTAATATTTTTATTCCTGTGAACGCCTTTAGCCGGAACTGATTGTTTCGATTAGTGATTATTATAGAGTAGAGGATAGCCGGTAAAGCCAGGGCGGAAAGGAGGAACAATACCTGTACTGTAACAAAAAAGAGCGAGACTAAAAGCCCGGCCAGCGAGCCGAAAATCAATATTTTAATAATGATTAGATTTTGTGCCGTCCAGGCTGATTTGTCACTTTTATTTAAAAAACCGGGATTGCTCTTAAGTTTAAGCAGGCTGTGCAGATTGTAATCGAAAAGGGTAGCAAAAAAGATTATGGCCAGGGATGCATCAAATGCAGGCTTTAATCCAAGTTGTACCGTTGAGGCCAGCGCCAATGCAACAGCGGCAAAGGCAATAATTGCATGTGACCGGATCAGGAAGCCAGGAGCTTTCAAGCAGATTGGATTTATGAGAAACTGTTAATTGGTCTGACAATCAGAATTTGTCATCCTATTTATAAATAGTGTGCAGTGTGCAATATTCAGTTGGCAATAATGAACTACTAACGAGTTATTTCTGCCAATTGCCAATTGCTAACTGCCAACTGCTGCCTGCCTACTAACCCTTTGTGCACATTAAATCCCCATCATCCTCTCAAGGTGGTGGTATTCGATTCCAAAATAGGTTTTGGCATTTTTGATTTTCTGCAAAATAGGATCATCGTTCAGTTTTGCTTTTGGATTCCTGATACCTGCAATCATAACGTTTTTAGGTGTATGCGCATCCGAAATAAACTCGAAGACCTTGGTTTTATATCCGGAATATTCGAGTATAAGGGCGCGGATGCCGTCAGTTACCATTTCACCCTGTCGTTCGAGGAAAATGCCGTATTTGGTGAGAAAATCAAGGTCATTGCTGGTTTTGCCGGCTTGTATCTGGCGCCTGATCTGTTTGTGGCAGCAGGGAGCAACAACGATTAATTCAGCTCCGGCAGTAATTCCCTTGAAAATGGCATCGTCGGTTGCCGTATCGCAGGCATGCAGGGCAATAAGGATATTGGTACCCGGACTTTCGTATTTCTCAATTGTTCCCTGTTCGAAACCAAGGTTATCGAAGCCGGTATTCTTTGCTATTGTATTGCATAATTCAACCAGTTCGGGCCGGAATTCAACGCCCGTTACTTTGGCCTTTATATTTAAAACATTGGTAAGGTAATCGTAAAGCGCGAAAGTGAGGTAGCCTTTGCCCGAGCCCATATCGACCACTTTGAGTGTTTCAGCGTCAGGGATTTCTTTAATGAGCGTACTCAGTATTTCGATATAATGATTGATCTGTTTGTATTTATCCTGTGAGTTGACAAGTACTTTGCCTGTTTCGTCGGTAATTTTCAAGGCTGTGAGATACGGCTTATCGTTACTGCTGATCAGGCGGGTCTTTGCCCTGTCGTGCCCGGCTGCAGGCACCTCTTTGATGCTTGGGGCATTTTTACGGAGTACATATTTTTTGTCAAACAGGTTCTCGAAAGCCAGATCGAAAGCGGTGGTAAATAAGGTGGCAACATAGAATTCACGGTTTAGGTAATCATGAACTTTGGTGATGCCTTCCCGGAAATCAAAATTCTTAACAATGTCGCGTGTTTTGTACCGGAAGGTAAAACTTAGCTTTTCCTCGGTTTTGATAAGGATTCGCTTTACATATACGTTTTTCAGGTTCTCTTCTTTGCCTTTATAGTTTCCCAATGATATTTTTACGAATGTATTGTCGTTAAGACTGTTTTGCACTGAAAGAGTAAACTCTTCCGTTTTTTCGCTGAGTTGCATGGTAGCTTGCTTAGGTAATGATTATCAGATATATGACCGGTTTATTGCAGGAGCGAAAACACAATAATGCCAGGAAATATTTACTTACGAAGGTACATAAAAATACAGGCCGGGGATTAGGTTCCTTGTGTCGGCTTATGATCGGCATTTCGTGACAAATACCTATTCTTTCATGCGGGTAGCTGCGAGTATCCCGATAAGTAAACCACTTAACGCGCCGATTGCGAAAATGGATAAGAAATCAACGGTTCGTATATTGGCAGCTTCGGAGGAAATCCTGAAAAAGTTACCAATACTGATTACCAGTAGAATTACTACAAATGCGATTGTCCGGTTCTTTTTATTCATGTGTTATTTTTTCTTTTTTGAAACTTTGGCTTTCAGGTTAAAATCAAGTGCAAGCGAAATCCAGTATTCGAGATCTTTAATCGTGTCAATTCCCTCAGGGCTGATAAATACCCAGCCTTTCATAGTTTTGCCGGTGAAATCCATTGGGCGGCAGCCTCGTTTTTCGAGGGCTTCTTCGTACACATCGGGATCGATGCGGGCCATCATTTCATCCTTTATCACTCCAACACACATTTTGTTATTGACCATAAAAGCCACTCCTCCCATCATTTCTTTCTCCTCAATCACGGGTTGATCGACCAGTATTTCCCTGATGCGGTCAGCAATAATCTGGTTGTATGCCATAATAGTCTAGTTTTAAATTGCCTTGATGCGGTTATTTTTAGGGTTATGTTCCACTTCAGCCAGTCCCAGCAATTCCATGAGAGGCGGAATGTACATCCCGAATCGTCCACGAATCCTTTTTTGAGCCCGTACCAGCCTCCAACCGGGTTTTCGGGCGACCGGCCCCACGCTTCTACTGTACCTTCTTTTGCAGGTTTCTGCTCATCGGCACTTCCAAGTTCCATCCAGTCGCCATGTTTTTTTAGCATGGCATGCAAATCGTTGATACATTGATAATTATAATGGAGTACAGTTGTACCTACTGTACAAACCAATATTTCTTTCCCGTCATTTGCCGAAATGTACATAGTGTATTCCGATGTACCGGGTGGAGTTTTTAGTCTCCAGGGGTTTTCTTTTGTGCCTTTTTCTGAAATCATGGTTTAAGAAGTTGAGATATAAGCTGATAAAACATCATGCACGAAGAAAATGTTCGGTATTTCCGGTTAAAAGACGAGTTTCAATGCCAGGCCTCCCGGGAAAGCGGAGACATAAATATGTGCTTTAGGCCTGAGCGTTGAATATGGGATGCCGTTTTTATAGGATTCGAGGTATTTTTCGTAGTCCTTCATTGCCCTGGTAGGCTGTGTCCACATCTGGGCTTCGCAAATCGCCGTATTGAGCGCAAAATTCCCAAGACCTGCCCAGATTGTACGATCGAATCCAATCCAGGTCACAAGCCCGCTGCTTAGGTTTACAGCCCCGCTGAGAGCGTGCATTTTCCATGAACGGCCGTCTTTTTCTCTTTGAGCACTTGCTGCGAAGAGTTCCTCAGCTTTTATAAGTTTGAATAACCGATCTTCCCTTGTTTCCCCCGGAATCATTACAAGTTTTTTCGGGGCGCTAACCGGGGACATAGGCATGACGAGTTGTCCGACAGCTCCAATCAGGGTTGTTGCAGCACCCAGCGACATGTCCTGGCGTGTTTTAAGCTCATCACTCGATAAAAATATTCCGCCCTGAACAAATGTTGCTGCTGTATAACCATACAACCAGGTATTCCACCAGAGTTTTGCACCGGGTTTGCCCTGGTCAAGTGATTTCTGTATATACTCAATTCGTTCTTTTACCAGAGTATCAGGAATTTCCGACTGAGCATTCGCATGTGTAAACGAAGATACGAATAGTAACAAAAAAAGGAATACCCGGGTGTTGGGTTTGCATTTTTCTGATCGATGTGAATTGCTCGATACGGTCAATGGTTTACTCAAAACGGATTAGTTTACAATTTGAGATTTGGATTTTTTTGAAAGCCAAGATTTGTAGTCAGACCAAAAACCAGCTTAGGCTGCCTTATGCACTTCTTCTTTATTCATCATAGCCGATTCTTTCAGACGGGTTGAAATAAGGGCACTGATTCCCATAAGGACGATCAGCAAAACCAGGGGCATTGTCATTGATCCGTTAACTGGCGACTTAAACATATCCATCCCGAAAATAAATGCTATACCTGAAATCTGTCCCATTAGCAGGAGCATTCCGTTGGATGTGCCTTCGGAGGTTGGATATGTGATTTCGGCACCATACTGAAAACCAATAGGTCCGGAGCTCAGCAGGAAAAAACCTAATCCGGCTCCTGAGATCAGAAGCAGCCAGTAAGCTGTAGCAAAAGTAATCCCGGCAAGGCATAAAGTTGACCCCACCAGTGCCAGGATAATAAACGGTGTTCTGCGGCGGTAATGATCGGAAAGTATGGGAATAATCAACGCTCCCAGTATTCCCCCGGCAATCATCAGCCCGCCTGTAATACCGGCCTGGGTATTGGTAAACCCGCGGGGGTTAAGTATGTTTTCGATCCAGGTTGTTACGCTGTTGAACACCCCAAGCCCAATGAAAAAGATTAGCAACAGCCAGTTAAAGTCCTTAACCTTGAATATGTTCTTTATACCATCGAAAACAAGAGAGCGTTCTTCCTGGTCGGGACGGCATGGTGCAGTAGGAGGGCCTTCCTTGCCAAAAACCATGAAGACAGCTGCAGCAATCATTGCAATAATTCCATAAATGTAAAGCATGCCGCTTATACCTGATCCTATAATGAGGTATGGTGTGAGGACCATCCCGACAAGGATTCCGACGTACATTGCAAGCGTACCAAGCCCGGCAGCGGTGGCACGTTCATCAATCGGGAACCAGCGGGCCGCGAATTTTGTTATAGCATTCAGTATAAATGGCTGGCCGATGGCAATCCCTACCTGGGCAATCAGCAGCATATCGAAATCGGTTGTAACAAGTCCACGCAGTAACCCGAAGATTCCTGTAAAGGCAGCCCCAATTCCCACCCCGACACGAATGCCATACTTATCGATTATCCACGAAGCAGGAATTGAAACCACCACATAAACAATCATAAAACACATCGATAAAATCCCGATCCATATATCCGAAACCCCATAGTAGCTCACGGCATCGCTTGTTATTGGCGCAAAAGTGATCCATAGCATCTGGTTAACTGCAATCAAAAACATATAGATGACCAGAATCGTCCACCGAAAACGGTACACCTTGAAAGGGATAGTTGATAGCATATAATGTCGCTTAGTGAATTTATCCTGATAATTATCGGGAAGTATGCCGGAATTCCCGGTTAAACAGGTTCCCGCCGGATAAAAGTACGGAAATAAATATAATATCGGGTAAATGTGATATTATTCAGGCAGCAAATTTGAACTATGAGCGAAATACAGGATACGGAACCGGATAAACGGAAGAAAACAAAAGGCCCTGATCTAATGGAATCAGAGCCTTTCATTAAGTAAATGCTTCAAAGTGCCAGACAGCTGAAAAAGGTGTAAAGACACTTTGAAACTACCCCACGCTGATTTCAGAACAAATCATAATAATTTGAATTTAACCAGCCGTATTGGCACTTTACCCCCATTCTTCCTGATTCCGACTGCATAAATGTAACCGTTACTGAACGCAAACGTTGAAGGAATAAATGATAATTCGAAATTTTCAGCGACAAAACAGGAAGATCCTATTTCATTGCCTGAATTATCATAAGCGTATGCTTTGAACTTATTTGTTTCTTCTTTTTTGGTAAACTCAAAAACTAAAATGTTACCGTCGGAATCGACAATCAGGCTTGAGAAATAAGGCAAATATTTCGGGTAAAGACTCCTGTCTTTTATTTTCCAGAGTTGATCTTTTAACTGCTTAATGGTCTGTTGTTTATCTGCCTGAGTGTACTTTTCGTTTTTATTAATAGTGGCTGCAAATTCATCCGATTTTTTCACAAAAAGTGCATAATTCTCATTTATGTCAGCATCGGTTATATTCATAGGCGTAATTTTTAATGATAAAGTTTTTACCTTAATGCCATCCGGGGAATATTCGATAATATTTCCATCACCTGGCATACCCAGCAAAAGATTTCCGGTTTTGGACATAGCCAGTTTCGGATTGGTTAATGATGAATGGCAAAATGGAATTGTCCAGGACATCATGCAATGATCCGGGGTTTGTATTACGATTGAAGTTTTATCTGTGCTTTCTTCGATTTTTGTCCAGATGATTTTTTCCTTACCGGTATTAAAATCCTTTAACGAAACGATATCTTTCCCGTTTTTCCCTACAACAAAACCAAGAATTGCAATTTTGGAACCTTTAAGTGCGACCATATCTAAGGGCATATAATCGAGTTGGAGTTTTTTGATAAACCTGCCTTCTGTGTCAAAGAACATTATTCTCCCCTGGTTATCATACGTACACAGGTATTTTCCATCAAGTAACCCAAATATGCTGAAGTGGCTGGGGAATTGCCCGGGTTTACTGCCTTTGCTTCCGAATTTTTTGATTAAGTTGCCGTTTTTGTCAAACTTCCAGATTTCGTACAACGTCTTATGACACATAAATACTGAACCATCGGCTGCAACTACTATTTCTTTGGATAGTCCGGTGTTTTTACCAAATTCAACTTTGCCGGCATCAGGGAAAAGGTTCTGCCAGTCATTTTTAATAGCATAATCAGGGCTTTCTTCAAGCCTTACCTGGCTTTTTTTATACATCGAATTCAATGACTGTGAATTCACTCTCTGATAGCCCGAGCAAATTAAAATTGCCAGCAAAATGATTACAAAGTGCGAAACATCCTTTTTGATACTGATCTGATTCATGGTTGTATTGTTTAATAGGTTTACTATCAATTATTTGCCAATTAAATATTTTGTATTTACCTGTGCTTACTCCGTTATTGAAGTTTCAATAACTTCACCGGAAGAATTTGTGATCACAACTATTATTTGCTTATTGTGTAACATTTTATTAGGGTCGGTATTGCGCGTGATTTCATATTGGGCTTTGGTAATGTTAATAATCTGTTTTTTTGAAGTTCGTTGGTTGTTCATTCTAATCCCAAAACCAATAATCAATAGTATTGATGCAGCTATTGATGTAAACAAAACATATCTTTTCAAACTCATTTTCTTAGGCATTGCCTTAAAAACCGGAATCTCCACCGGCAAGTCGAGTGCTGCAAATTCATCCAGGAAAGTGAAAACCTCTGATTTGGATTCCTGTGCCTGCCTTATTCCTTCATTGCAGACTGAACACATTTCCAGATGCACTTTCACCTCGTTCAACATTGTTTCAGGAAGTTCGGAGTCTATATATTTCTGGATTTCTGTTTCATTCAAACAATTCATGGTATTGTGTTCTTAAAATTGATTTTAATTTTTTTGTGGCTCTTGCTATGTATGTACCAACGGATGTGTACCCAATATTGAGTATTTCGGAAATTTCCCTGTACGAAAAACCTTTATGATACAACAGCAACAGGTTTTGGTCGTCGGATGATAAATGAGAGATACAGGACTCAACAATTTTACGCCTTTCGTTTTCGTGGAAAGTATCATTTGAGTCTGTTAAAATCGGGGTGTAAGCTGCAATTTCATTGTCTTTCTCAGCCCTGGCTTTATTAATACGGTGCTCAGTCCTTATTGAATTCAGAAGGACTTTATATAGCCAGGCTCTCGGATTTTCAATGTTATTACCGGATTTTATCAGTTTATAGAACTCCGTGAATACATCTTGCAGAAGATCAGCTGCTTCACCGTGAAATTGGTTTTGCTTTGATGCAAAATGGTATAATTCAACGTAGTGCTTTTTATATATAGAGTCAAAATCCATAGGACAACTTAAGCCTGTTTGTAATAAGACTATTACCTCAGCAATTTATGACAGATTTGGACGAGTTTTACTGAAAATTCATTTATTATTTTAAGTAAACGATTATTTCTGAATATAGAAAGGCCCTGATCTAATGGGATCAGAGCCTTTTATAAAGAAGAAAATTCAAAGTGTCAGACACCTGAAAAAGATGTACAGACACTTTGAATTACCATTCAAGTATCTTCATGAAATCATATTCTTCCGGGTTTCTAAGGTATTCTTTGGCAGCTTCCATATCATTGGCAGTGAGGTACTGAATACTATCATAAAATACCATGTTGGCTTTCTGGCTGTCCATGGTAACCATACGGGTACGTACTTTTCCATGTCCATCCTCAAGGTCTTTGAGGAAAAGAGGGGTAATGTCTCCTGTTGGGTCAGAACTTACCATACAACCGGTGAGGCCGTCGTCAAAAATTTTCTTAACCCCTATCCCTAAAAGGCTGCAATACAAGAGGTCGAACGCTGTTGGTTGAATACAACGCAACTCGTAACCCATTTCAACAGGGCGACTTTTCACGTTCATCCCCAGTTGTTTGAGGCGAATCTGCAGCAACATATTGTAAATGTGTGCTTTACTAACGGTACCAAGTTCCGGGTGGCCATGCTCATCGTAGGTGAACTGTATACCAGAGGCCTCAATTTCGTCGTCGCTCATAAAATGGAAAACTCCTTCACTAACAATGGCAACACCGTAAGGGATTCCGAGGATCTTGCGTTTCACAATGGATGAAATAATAAGACTTGTGATTTTATCGAGCGTCAGTTTTGTTTTATTGAACATTTCGGGGATAATGATCATCGGGTAATGGCATGCTGCCCCGATACCGAATGCCAGGTGACCTGCCTCGCGGCCCATTGCCGAAACTACAAACCAGTTGCCCGATGTGCGTGCATCCTCGTAAATGGTACGCCCGATGCGAACCCCTTCCTGCTTGGCACTCTGGTAACCGAATGTAGGCTGTCCTTCGGGAAGCGGAAGGTCGTTATCAATGGTTTTGGGAACATGAATGTTCTGAATAGGAAACTTACGTTCAGTAAGGAATTTTGAGATCCGGTTTGCCGTCGAAGCTGTATCGTCCCCACCAATGGTTACCAGCAATTTCACATTATTTTTAACAAAGAAATTGGTCTTGAATTCAAGGTCAGCTGGTTTATACCGGCTCATCCGCAAAGTGGAACCTCCCATGCTGAAAACGCGGTCGGCCATTTCGAAGTCGATATCAATGGTACTGGGATTTTCGGTAAACAGGTTTTTATAGCCATCGTGGAGGCCAATTACGCGGTACCCGTCGCGAAGAAAAACTTTTGCTACTGAACTGACTACGGTATTGATTCCGGGAGCGGGTCCGCCACCGGCGAGAATTAAGATAGAACCTTTCATTTACAATTCGATTTATTTATTGGTAATAGTGAGCTTTTGAACCCTTTGAATAGACTGAGGCTACGAAATTACTAAAAAAATCAAAATGCCGGAGATTCCTGGACAGAGAAAGTGTTATTCTTACACTACTGAACATTCCGCTTTCCAATTGCGCTGAAACAAAATTCCCCGGATTATAGCTCTAAAGAGGGCTTCAATCCGGGGAATCTATTAAAAAATCAACCTTTTGAGGACTGATTGATATTAAAGTGAACTACTAGAGTTTCATCACTTTGAAAACCGACAAGGATTCGCCATTCATTATTTTCACAATGTAAAGGCCTTTCCGGTACGAGGAAAAATTGAGAACAACTTCACCGCCATTGAATTCACCATGCTGCATGACCCGCCCTTCGGCATTTGTTACTATAAATGTGCATTGGTCTGCCTGTGCGGCCTGGAACCTTACCGAAAGAATATCAAGAACCGGGTTTGGTGAATAAGTGAGATCAGGGATGCTTTTATCGCCTTCGGGCAATAATGTAAATGTGTTCGACATAGCCGACATAATTTCACCGCTCTTCGAGGGGCTACATGGAGTGGGGCGTATAACCTCGATAAAATAACTGGCAGCCCCGGGGCCTGCATTAAAATCGGTATATGAGGTTATATTTGAAGCAACGGAGTCGATAAGCAGGTAATTATTCGACGAATTCAGCTTGCGGTAAATCCGGTAGGTGAAAAAGTCAAATCCTTCATAAGGATTCCATATCAGGTTATTACAATTGTACCCCGGCATTACGTTGAGGTGAATTGTTTTATGATATGGACTGAGCGGTGATTCAGCCTGGTTGTAATCGCTGGCAGATATTTTGTATTTATAACTGCGGACAAGCGGTTCGGAAGTGGGGTCCGCCCAGCTTGAAAATGAAGCATAAGGCACTTCTCCGATTTTCTGGAACTGATTGTTTACAGCGGTTTCGCGATAGATGTTGAAATGGTGAATAGTGTTTGTTGCCGGTTTATTCCATACAATCAGGTTGCGCCCGCTAACCCTGTCGAAGGTAACAATGCATATTCTTAGTTCGTAAATTGGATTGCCAATTACAACGGTTACAGTGCCTTCCATCATGCGGCTGCATTCAAGACCATCCCACCTGGCTTTGCAGGAATATACACCCGGTTGCGTAATAAGGCCAAAATCCAGGGCATTCCCGGTTCCGGCACGGGTAATTTGCGTAGGAACCTGGTTGAGCAGTAATGTATAAATCACGCCGGTTTGCGATCCGCTCAACCCGACACTTACACCGGGTCCGTTCGGTGGAACCGTGCCGCCTCCGGTCATGTGGTAAACGTTTGGAAGTACCTTTACCTGTACCAGGCGTGTGCTGCTGCAGCTATCATTTCCCGATTTAACAGTAACATAAACATGTTTTTCGCCTGAAGTAAGCCATTTGACCGAATATGGACCCTGTCCGGTTCCTGAAATAACAGTTGCTCCGCCAAAGTACCATGTATATTGGGCTGTTGCAGGGAAATTACCTGTAAAAGTTATTGTTACGGCTTGTTCGATGCATACATTTTCGGGAACGGTGAAAGTACATAATGGTGAATTTGAAAAATCAACAGCAACCGATCCTTCCATCATTCGTGAGCATTCCAGTCCATCCCAACGGGCTTTACAAGTATAAATGCCGGGTTCAGTTATCAGTCCAAAGTCAATCGGACTCCCGGTACCAGCCCGGGTAATGGTTGTTGCCACATTATTTCGGAGCAAGGTATAGATAATTCCAGTTTGTGATCCGCTTAATCCAACATGAATCCCGATGCCACCTTGTGGATAGATGCCCCCACCTGTCATATGGAATATTTCGGGTAAAGCTCTTACCTGTACAACTCGTGTATTACTGCAGCTATCATTACCGTATCTTACAGTGAGATACAGGTGCTTTTCGCCGGCAGTCAGCCATTTAACCGTATATGGTCCTTGCCCGCTGCCTGAAAGTACGGTAGCCCCGCCGAAGTACCAGGTATATTGCGCTGTAGCCGGATAGTTGCCTGTATAGGTTATTATTACAGGTTGTTCGATGCAAACATTTTCGGATACCGTAAACGAACATCCTGACGTGTTCCCGATTGCAACGGTAACGCTGCCATTCATCATTCTTCCACATTCAAGTCCATCGATCCTGGCTTTGCAGGTATAAACTCCAGGCTGTGTAATAAGGCCGAAATCGAGTGCACCGCCTGTACCGGTCCTGGTAATTGTTGTTATTACCTGGTTAAGTAACAAAGTGTAAATTACGCCAGTCTGCGACCCGCTTAATCCTATATGCACACCAATACCACCCTGTGGGTAGGTTCCGCCCCCGGTAATGTTGAATATGGTTGGCAGTGCTTTAACCTGTACCATCCGTGTACTGCTGCAACTATCGTTTCCTGATCTTACTGTTACATAAACATGTTTTTCGCCTGCAGTTGTCCATTTCACCGAATATGGGCCTTGCCCGCTTCCTGAAATAACTGTTGCTCCTCCGAAGTACCAGGTATATTGTGCTGTTGCAGGGAAATTACCGGTGAAAGTTATAGTTGCCGATTGCTCAATGCAAACATTTTCGGGAACGGTGAATGTACATGTATGGGTGTTTGTATAATCGACAGCAACCGAACCTTCCATATACCTTGCACACTCAAGTTCATCCCACCTTGCCCTGCATGTATAAATTCCGGGTTCGGTTATCAATCCGAAATCAATAGGATTTCCAGTGCCAACGCGTGTAACTGAAGTTGCCACCTGGTTGCGGAACAAGGTATAAATTATGCCTGATTGCGAACCGCTTAATCCAACATGAACCCCTGTGCTTCCTTGCGGATAAATGCCGCCGCCAGTCATATGAAAAATTTCAGGCAGAGCTTTAACGTGCACAAGGCGAGTGAGCGTACATCCATCATTGCCTGAAGCAACTGTAAGTGTAATGTGCTTTTCGCCGGCTTGTAACCATTTAACACTATATGGACCCTGACCGCTGCCGGATACGATGGTTGCACCATCAAAATTCCAGGTATATATTGCTGATGCAGGAGCATTTCCTGTATAAGTAATTGCAACTGCCTGTTCGATGCAGACAATTTCGGAAACGGTAAATGAGCAGGACACCGGATTTTGAGCCGAAACTTGAATAGCCCATACCAGGAATAGGCTCAGCAAAAGTTGCAGACGAAGAGTAACGGGAGCTTTCATAACTTAATTTATTAAGAATGGTTATTGTTGTATGCCGATAGTGATTTTCCGATAAATCCCTGATAGGGGGTGAATGGAAGGTATTGCATTATGACATAAAACGAACCTATAAAGATACAAATAAGTATATATGTTCAGTAAAATAGTACTGTATTTTACTTTATTTTCAGCATTATACTTAAAAAATGGGAGTGCTGGCTGCGAGATCAACCTATTATTTGTATCACGAATCAAACAAATTTCCTCTGAAACCGGATTGCAGCTGATGTTTTAAGCATCAATACCTGAATCGGTTATTTTAACTACAAATTGAGCAGTTTGACGGCTACGCTGCTCCAGCAGTAGCTGCCTGCCATTAAGTAATTTATCGATTGTGGGTTGATTGTAATGACGCAAAGTAATCAGCTGTAAACCTGTATTATAGCGATAGTCGAATTTTCCACCCAGTTGCTTAAGCAACTGGTCCATTTTGCGGTTGTTCTGATCGAAGCAGATTGAAAAACTTATGGCTGATTGCTGCATCATGTTTACGCGGATGCCACATTGGGCCAATGCACCGAATATATCGCTCAGGTTGTTTTCGGCAATAAACGAAAAGTCTTTAACACGAAAGCTGAGAAGTGTCTGGTCCGATTTCAGGATAATAGATGCTGATTTGTCATCATCTTCCGAAACTGGTTCAATGCGTGTACCGGGTGCATCAGGGTTTAAGAACGATTTGACACGTAAAGTAATTCCCTTGTTCTGAAGGGGTTTAATGGTTTTGGGATGTATAACCGATGCCCCGTAATAAGTAAGTTCTATAGCTTCGCGGTACGAAATATGGTCGAGGAGGAAAGTGTTTTCGAAGAATTTGGGATCGGCATTCAATATGCCGGGTACATCTTTCCACACAACCATTTCGGCGGCGTTGAGTGCATGGGCGAGTATTGCTGCCGTGTAATCACTGCCTTCGCGCCCCAGCGTGGTTGTGGCGCCATTAGCAGTGCCTCCGATAAAACCCTGGGTAAGCGCAACTTTTTTGCCTGTATCGCCAGTTTCGAGAAATGGCAACAGTGTAGATTCCAGTAAGTTTTGGGTGGATTGCCAGTCGACCTTGCCTTCGCGCCAGGTTTGATCAGTGCGCACAAGTTCGCGTGCGTCGAAAAGCCGGCAGTTTATTCCCTCATTGGCAATGTAACCGCTGATTATCGTTGTGCTGATCAGTTCGCCGAAACAAACAAGCTGGTCGTAGTCAAAATCGTAGTTTAACGAAGGTGGTGTACTCAGGTGACCTTCCATTTCTCCGAATAGCATATCGGTATTAAAATACACCGGATTTGTTCTTAAAGGAAAAAGTTCAGAAATAATTTCCTGGTGATAGGATATAACCTCCTCAATATAAACGGCAAGGCGCTCATCATTTTCATACCAAGCAGTGAGTACTTTTTCGAGTGCATTGGTGGTTTTTCCCATTGCCGAAACGACAACCACAAGCTTTTCGGGGGCATATTGTCTGATGATTTTTGCTACATTACGCACTGAATCAGCATCTTTCACCGAAGCGCCCCCAAATTTAAAAACCTTCGTCATAATGTGAGTTTACATTGTAAAAGTACTATTTTTGTTTTAACGTTCGAAAAGGCCGGATTTTTGTGGCTGGAAGTCCGATGTCAAAAGACAGATGTTGATATTGCATGACGGATTTGGAGTTGTGCAATAGTTTTTTCGTAAACTCAAAATAATGCAGATTAGCAAAATAAATAATTATTAACCTAACTGTCGTGAGAAGTTCCGGCTTTCAGCTTCGGACTTCCGACTTCCGACTTCAGGCAATACAATCAACCACTTCTAACTTTTAAAGGCCTTTCCCCATGCCAATGAAAACACTTGTTCAGTTCATTAATGAAAAACAGGTTGAATATCCCGATGCAACCGGCGATTTTACCCGTCTGATGAATGATATCGGTATTGCAGCTAAAATAGTGAACCGGGAAATCCGGCGTGCCGGGCTTGCAGATATTAACGGATATTTCGGTTCGACCAATATACAGGGCGAAGAGCAGAAAAAACTTGATGTGTTTGCCAACGAGCAGTTTATCAATGCGTTGAAGCATGGTGGTCAATGTGCTGCACTGGCATCGGAAGAAAATGAAGATATGATCATTTTCGGAAATAAATACTCGATGGCTGGGAAATATGTTGTGGCTTTTGACCCGGTTGACGGTTCATCGAACATTGAAGTAAATGTGCCTATCGGGACTATATTTGCAATATATAAACGAATTACCCAGGAAGGTGCTTCGGGCTCCATTGAGGATCTGCTTCAACCGGGCCGGAACCTTGTTGCAGCCGGTTATGTTATGTATGGCAGTTCTACCATGCTGGTATATACGACCGGGAATGGTGTGAATGGATTTACATACGATGCTACTGTTGGTTTGTTTTTTCTTTCGCACCCCAACATGAGAGTACCCGAAACCGGGACCATTTATTCGATTAACGAGGCCAACTATGTGTATTTTCCTGAAGGGGTAAAAAGATATATCAAATATTGCCAGATGGATGACAAAGCCACAAACCGCCCGTATAGTACACGTTATATAGGATCGCTTGTTGCCGATGTGCACAGGAACCTGATACGCGGGGGAATCTTTATTTACCCCGGGACATTAAAAAACCCGAACGGGAAATTACGTTTGCTTTATGAACTGGCACCGATGGCTTTTATTGTTGAACAGGCCGGCGGAAAGGCTTCCGACGGTTTCCGCCGTATAATGGATCTTGAACCGTACGATCTTCATCAACGTTCGCCGGTATTTATTGGGTCAGTTAAAATGGTTGAGAAAGCTGAGGAATTCATGAGTGAATATTCGAGGGATTTTGTGGGAAAAATGTAATTTTTTTCACATACCTTAAAAACTAAATATGTTTATCTTTAAAGTGTTCAAATTATTAAAAACTAAATCTGAAAATTTATGAAACTATTTTTACGACTGGTGATTCTGGCTTGTTTCTGTTTTATTATTTCAATTGCTACGGCCCAGGACATTAACATTCCGGGTTCGGTGAATCGGACTATCAATAAGATTAGTAAAATCGGCAAAGGATCGGGAGAAAAAAATTCCGGGGAGAATAAATCGGAAGGGACTGAAAATGAAGAAGCTGCTAAAGAAAGCCAGGAGAATCCTCAGGCTGCCGGGGGAGATGTTAGTGCTGACAAACCTGCTTCCCCTCAGGATAAACCAAGCATGCAGACGTATTCGAAGTATGACTTTATTCCTGGCGAAAAAGTTCTCTTTTTCGATGATTTTACCGAAACAGCGGTTGGCGATTTCCCGCCAAACTGGAATACAAATGCATCCGGCGAGGTGGTTACTACCAATGTATATCCCGGAAACTGGTTTAAAATGATTGGTGAAGGTTCCGTTATTATTGATGATGGGCTAAAACTACCTGATAATTATACTATTGAGTTCGATGTGATCTCGAACCCAATTGATGAAAGTAATACCGCCAGTGAATTTGGATTTTACCTCTATAGTGCCGTAAATCCCAAAGATCTGAACGAAGGCGGAGCTGTACCCGGTTTGAAGGGGGGTATCAAAATGACTTTCGGATACCGTGGCACTTATAGTGCTTATAACGTTGAAGGTTATACTATTGATGGAGTGAAGGATGATGCCGTAATGGAACCGGGCAAGAAATACCGTCTTTCATTCTGGGTTCAGAAAACCAGGCTTCGTGTCTATCAGGATCAGGTTAAGATTTTTGATCTGCCAAAGGTTTTTGAAACAGGTATGATATGTAACCAGTTGCGTTTTGAATTATGGGAATCGGCTAATCCCATGATTACCAATTTCAGGATTGCCGCCGGATTGCCTGATATGCGAAGTAAACTTATTACCGAAGGTAAGCTTGTGAGTTACGGTATCTATTTCGATGTAAACAAAGATGTGGTTAAACCCGAATCGTATGGCACACTGAAAGGTATTGCCGATGTTCTGAAAGAAAATCCCACGGTTCGTGTTAAAATTGTCGGCCATACCGATAGCGATGGCGCCGATGCTGCTAACCTTGACCTTTCGAAACGACGTGGTGCTTCGGTTAAGGCTGAGCTGGTAAAGAATTTTGGCATAGATGCCTCAAGGCTCGAATCGGATGGACTTGGTGAAACCAAACCCGTTTCCCCGAACGATACCCCTTCGAATAAAGCTATGAACCGAAGAGTAGAGTTTATTAAGCTTTAACCCCGGAATTATTGAATAACTTCCTGATTGAGGTATGATTATTTCTCTTGTTATAAGGAACAGCTCAAAATACAAGCGGCAGCCTGCTACCAGGCTGCCACTTTTTTTATACTGATTCGACGCTTTTATCAGCTAATGCTTTAATCCCGGGTAGTTGGGAGGATAAAGGGTGAAAATAAATGACTGAAAAATTACATCTTACCTGAATGTTTACTAAATTTACATCACACAGCGATCAATATGTTTTCCCTAAAAAATTTCCTAAATCCATGATTAGAGGTAAATAACCTCTTCCTTTTTTCTGTAAATCCAATCAGTAAAAAAACACTCTGAATAACTAATCCATACAATCATGAAAACACTGCTTCTGCCCTTTTTCACACTTTTCCTTTTATCCATTGTTATTGATGTGCAGTCCCAGATCATTAATGTTCCCAAGCGTGTCGAAAACAAAGTAATCAACAGGGTTAACAACAAGATTGACAAGGGAATAGATAAGACCCTCGATGCAGCTGAAGATGAAATCACAGGGAAGAATAAAACTACAGATCCCGCAAAACCTAAAGATCCTGCTGCAGGAAAAACTGACCCCAAAGCAACGGATAAAGCAGCTGCCGGCAACAAAGGCCAGGACCAGCAATCGCTTCAGGCATATTCAAAATATGACTTTATTCCAGGTGAAAAGGTGATTTTTTATGAAGATTTCAGCCAGGATGCGATAGGAGATTTTCCTGCTCTATGGAATACCAATGGCTCTGCTGAGGTTGTTACTACTAACCTGTTTCCCGGTAACTGGATGAAGTTTGTAACCCGCCAGTGTATTTGGACAGATGCACTCTTGAAATTGCCCGATAATTATACTATTGAATTTGATATTATTCCTATAGCTGGTGAAGAAAAAGGTATGGCTGGATGGGAAATGAGGCTTATGCAGGCCAAAAATGTAAAAGCCTGGGATGCTGGTTCATCCCCGGGGCAAGGAGGTTTCGATTTTTCGGTTGAATATTTTGGCAGGCCGGGCTACAGCACTTGGCTTTATGGATCGGAATGTGAGGCAGCAAAGCTATCAGGGTATAAAGAAGGGGAAGAGTATAAAGAGAAAATGAACCAGAAATACCATATTGCTATATGGGTACAGAAGTCGAGAATCAGGCTATATCAGAACCAGGATAAATTATTCGATGCCCCCAAAGCTTTTCCGACCGGTTGCGTAAAACCCGACAGGTTGAGGTTCGAAGACGGTGCAGCCATGATAAGTAATGTGCGCATCGCTGTCGGCGCTCCCGATATGCGTAATAAACTGATGACCGATGGCAAACTGGTTACCTATGGTATCTATTTCGATGTAAATAAGGATGTTGTAAAACCTGAATCATACGGAACCCTTAACGACATTGCAAAAATCCTGAATGAGGTACCGGATGTTAAGGTGAAAATTGTTGGCCATACCGACAGTGATGGTTCTGATGCCGCCAACCTCGATCTTTCGAAACGCCGTGCTGCATCGGTTAAAAATGAGCTTGTTAAATCATTCAATGTTAAAGGCGACCGGCTTGTAACCGATGGCATGGGCGAAAGCCAGCCTGTGGCACCTAATGATACCCCTGTAAATAAAGCCCTGAACCGAAGGGTTGAGTTTATAAAAATGTAATCTTTAACCTTTCTTTTAATAAATCTTTAACAATGAAAAGGTTATTGTTGGCTACACTCATGTTGCTGCTTGTTTTTTCATTATCAGCCCAGCGAAGGCCTGAAGCTTTTATTGAGATTATGCCACCGGTTCCTGGCGATGTATGCAGCAATAGCGACGGCGATACAGCTGCAAGACATCAATTTGTCAAAAAGGTTCACGAGGTTGATCGTTTGTTGAAAGAGGAACTAAATCGCAGGAAAAAGGATATGGATGCGAAGATAAAGCTGAATGAAAATAAGATGAAGGCGAATGAGATGCAAAAAATGGGCGTTTCTCCTGATATAACAAATCAGATGATGGCTTTACAGAAACAAAGAAAATTGGCAAAAAGTAAAGAGCAGCAGGAAAAAATTGACAAGCAAATGAAAGCCCTCAGCAGTCAGATGATGCAACAAAGTGCGAATATCTCGATGAGTGAAGTGAAAGACATGAAAGAGATGGATAAAGCCGGTAAAACAGCCTGGGCAACTGGTTACTCCACTGAAAAAAAAGCTGAAGTTATGGCCGAACCCGAAAAATACCAGGAGCAAAACGCTAAGAATACGCAAAAGCTGAATCTTGAACAAAAATACGAAAGGCTCCGCGACAGCCTTGGAGCAGCCCAGGGGAAATACCTTGTACGATTCAATGAAATTGAAATGAATGAAAAAGGGAAAAGTCTCATGGATCTGATCTTTCAGGTGCGTAATCAGATGAACGACTATATAAAGGAATGCACCGATAAAGGGGTGGAACAGGATCAGGCCAAAATCGACGGGTTTAAGGAAGAAATCAACAATTATTGCAAGAGCTATTGCAATTTATTGGCACCTATGTATGTTGAAAACCTTAATCAGTACGGATCATTTCTTAAAGCTGCCATCATACCCTTTTACCGCCTCGAAGACCTCAATAACAAAGTTACAACTTCACAAACCGGCGTCAACCTGGATCCGGAACCAGGATACTATGGGTTTGAGGTAGTTAAGGCTTACCTGGCGCGACTCACGGATGTATTCAGGTATAATATCATAGGAACCGAAGGCTACCCTAATAATAATGAATCAGGAAAAATCGGTGCGGGGGATTAACCGGTTTTCGATTTTTATTCTATAATCTGACTGTCCAAAAAATGAGCTGAAATGAAGCAAATCCTGTTGTTTGTCATTCTCCTGCTTTTTGCAATGGCGCTTAAGGCCCAGGATAATGACGAAAGCCCGTCCGATATCAAGGCGCGGATGGCAACTATCCGGAAAAATACTGACTGGAACGACCCCGAAGCTGCCAAAGAGGCTAATAAGCAGATTGAAGATCTTGCAGTCAAACTAACCCAGGCCATCCGCAAGCAAAATGCGCAGGTACAGCAGGAATCAGGCCAGGGGCAGAACGTAGAAAACCAGGATGAATCGAACGAGATAAAGGAGGAGGTGGACAGCTACAACGACCAGCTATGGAATCAGATGATGAAGATTGCCAGGGAAGGAGGCGAATGGGACCTTGCCAAACCCCTGCGTGAAGAAATCGTAAAGGAATACAAGGACGATGAAGATCCGTCGATTAAGAATGCCGACTGGTTCAAATCCATGCCCTACCTGCTGATCAACATGTCGATGCCGCATGTGGATGCAATCATCGACCAGATGCCGAATTTCAAAGGGATAAAATCGTTGATAATTACATGCGAACATAAAGGAACAGCCGTGGACCTGGGGAATATTATCCGGAATGCGCAGGAATACCCCCTTACCGAATTGCATATTATCAATTTTGGCTCATCTGTAACCAGCCTGCCGTCTGGAATTTCCACTTTCAAAGGGCTGACTACCCTGAGCCTGTTTAATAATGAAATCAGCCGGATGCCTGAATTTATTTCAGGACTGCAGGACCTGGACACGCTCTGGGTGGATATGAACCCGCTTAACGAGGTGTTCAGCGTGGTAAGTCCTTTGCATAAACTGAAACAGTTGAGCATTGCCAAAACACCTGTTTCGGATGCCGAAATCAAGTTGATCGAAAATGCTTTGCCTGACTGCGAAATTATCAAACAATGAAAAAAGTTATCATTTCACTTTTATATGCGGTTCTCACTTTCGGCATAAGCGTCAGTGCCCAGAAACCCGCATTTTTCGTGTGGTGTAAGGATGCGGAAAGCCCGAATGTGTCACAGTATTCGGCTAATTTCGAAAGATGGGTAGCCTCCAAAATTTCGGATGCTTTTCTGTGTGCCAGGGTAAATACTGAAACCATCCTGAAAAACCGTTTACAGATGGAAAAGGAAAACCAACTTAATGGCACAAGTGAAGGAATGGAAGGTGCCTTTAGCTCGAGCCTGTCATGTGATTACCTCGTAATGTGCAGGATGACTGAAGTAAATTCAAACCTGCTTTATCTCCAGATTGAATGCCTCGACCGTAAAAAGGCCCAGGCTTTCGTTAATGCTGACGGGAGTTATTCAACAACTATGGATTACAACGGCATAGCTGAAAGCTGTAAAGCAGTAACTGAAAAGTTCATAAAAGAACTCAGCAAACACGAAATCTGTGCCTTTACAGGCTCAGTCACTATAACTCAGAATTCAACTCTCGATTCGACCAATACCCTGGATTACGGAGTGTATTGCAACGAGCAGGATCAGCGCTACCATAAGAACATCGAAATACATAATAATACTTACAGTGAATGGAATCTCCAGCGACTGGGAATCCCCTGGACCGAAGGTGATATGACGTTCAGCACAAACGAATACTCCAGGATCGAAGAGCAGGATGGCTGTCATAAATGCAGTACTTCCAACCGGGAAGGAGGCTGGAGTTATACATCCGAAAGTTCACTGAAAGTTAAAGGTTCAGGCATTTCTCATGAAAGCATGCGCAATGGTCAGCCACAGGATGATACCCGTATCGAATTGAAATTTCTCGGGAGCGAGAAGTACCTGGTAATCGCAAAAGGAACATCTCAGCCGGTAACCGGTGAAGATAAAGTTACGTCACACGCCGAAGGCACATGCGACAACCAGCCCCAGAAAACAGATCCCAAACAACGCGAAATCAAAGTTCCGCTGATGGTCATTTTCGGGCCATATTCCGGCAAAGCCACCGACAAACATTTACAGGAAAAGGACACCAAAGAATATAAAGACCCGGTAACTAACGAGAAGTATACTATTACTATTGATTTCAGCCTCACTCAGAATGAAAAATAGAGAATTGCCTTGTATGATTTTAAATAGGTACAACAGCAGCCAATTTTTTATCCTCAGAGTGAATTAAGCATAACAGTGTATGGCATCTCTTGAACATGTTGCAGGTCTGTCAAAGATATTTGTAGTAACGCCCTATTTTTTAACTGAACATGTCCGGGACCTGTTCAAATAAAATCACAATCCATGAAATATGTTCTCTTGTTTTGCCTACTCGTTTGTATGAGCATTACCTGCTTAGCACAGTCACCTGAGATAAAACGAATTATGGCCAAGCAAAAAGCCAATGAAGAACTTACTGAACAGGAACAAGCCACTTTCGAAAAGTGGCTGGATGACATGGAGAAACAAATGGACAACTCAGGTAAGCCTTCCAGTGGAAAACCTGGAACAAACCAGGCTACCAAAGCGGATTGCCCTCTCCTAAAAACTACTCCCCTCAAACTGACTGAACTGACTCGCGAAAGCTACATTGCTCTGGCTAAAGGATTAATGGCAACCTACGGCCCTAAATCAGGCGACCTGCCCGGTTTAAAAGCGTTGTTGGAAACTACTAAGAAGCCTACCGATGGCGCTGATATGGGGGCCATGTTCAGGATCGCAGGTGCCGGATCAGCCTGCCTGTATGTTACTTCCTCAAGTGCCGTGCAGAAACCCGATGATATTATTACAGCAAACAACCTGGGTGTCGCACTCAAGGATATGGGTGAATACGCCAAAGCAATACAGGTATTGAAATATGCTGATAAACTTAAACCGAACATCGGGCTTGTGCTTTGTAACCTGGGATGGGCCTATCGCGAAATGGGATACACCGCCGAAGCAAAAGTGAACTTTGAAAAAGCGCTGAAAGCCGCACCTGATATGACAGCTCCGTACCTGGGGCTGGGCCTGATGGCAAAATGCGAAGGGAATTTTGCAAAGGCAGAAGAATATTTGCGAAAAGCCCTGGCAGATAACTATTCAGCGGTTGGTTTTGCTGCATATAAGCAGGCAAAAGAGGCACAGCCTCCCAAGCCTGATGGAACTGACCAAGGGGAACCATTGGCACAGGAAAAAGGCGATGCCGGAGAGGTTCAGGTTCCGGAAATGCCAATATTTGAGCAAAAGGAAAAGACAGCTTCGCAGAAAGATTTGATTCAGGTCTATATGAGTCGGATTGATTCCCGCACGCAACAACTGCTCTCCGACCTTGAATCTGCACTGGCGGTTGTGAAAAAGCAGCAAGAGAAAGCGCTTAAAGACCCCGATAACTCCATGGTGTTCAACCGTGATTTTGCAAAAGAAATTATGCAGTTCGAGGATATTATAGATCTGCTCTTCGGCCCAAACAGCAATTATGGAAAAGCGGTGGATGCAGGCTCAAAAAGGCTTGAGCAGAACGGGCAATTTATAGAAAAAGACATGCCGGCACTTCAGCAACATATGGACAAATCACTTCGATTGGAGGAAGAGTTGATCAAACTGATTGAAGAAATGTCAGCTTGCGGAGATAATGATTTATGCAAAGCAAAAGTTCAGGAAAAATTGGATAAGAATCAATATGAGGCTGATCAGGAGGCTTACCAGATGTGTATTCTCAACAAAGGTGAGATGGATAACAGTTACACGGCTACCTGTAAAACGTATAAAGAAGAATACAATGCTCTGAAAGAAGCCGTTTCTGATTTTTATGCTTTTACAAACCCGGTTTTAGAAAAAATGTATTCACCGAGTTTTAATGAAGTATATAACCTGCAAAGGCAATTGCTGGTATTATCCATCGAAAAACCAGTAGTAGGACTTGGATCGGGTTTGCCAGAACTGGCTCAGCAATACAACGAACTTAAGTGCGTAGAGCCAAAACCACCAGATCCTCCCGGAATTAATCCCGAGGATTCAAAACTTCCTGAAAAGAAAGAGAAAGACTGTCCGCTTGGCAAAGGGATCAACCAGGGTTTCGGTGCAATTTCATTCGAACTGGATTGTGAGCATGTGAAGCTTTCGGGCGGAGAAGGAATTCTTTGGTCAGTGGGCCGCGATTTTACGAAGCATGAAACTAAGGTCGGGTTGGGAGTAGGTGCCCAGGCCGAATACGGGAATGGCAACGTTACAGGCGAAGCCAAGGTTTTCGTAGAAGTATCAATAGGGCAAGGCGATGTAATCAAAGATATAGAATTTACCAGCAGTGTAAAAGCGGGTTTGGGTGGATTGGTCGAAGGAGAAGTTACCGGCCGGTTGTCATTACAGGGAGGGCCTTCGGTAGATGCCAGTGCTGCATTTACTCCTCCTGAATTTCCAACAATGGGCAAGTAATCACAGCCAGCATGCAAATTGGGGCAAAAACTTTTGACTAAGCCAGTTAAAGGCATATTCCTGGATAGCCAACACTAATGATTTTGGATCTGTAGAATTAAAAATATTATAGATCGATATACTGATTTCTGTACTGTTTCAAACAATAAGCCTGCCATATGAAAATACCAGTAAATAAAGCTGTTTTCTTTATCATTCTACTTTTGGTTTCCATCGGTGCAATAAGCCAGAATGCAGCTATGTACAAGTATGTCAAGATCGATACCACCAAAATAATATCGGAAGCACAACTGGTTAAAATTGCATCCCGTTTTTACGACCGGCATTATAAGCAGATATTCGATGCTCAGGAAAAAATGTTCGTCGATGAGAACTTCCACAGACTGGAATCCACCGTTGGCGATAAATACAAAATCGCCCAGGGATTAAGTTCAACGGCTGTCCTGATCACCGGAACAGGACAATCGCTGGATATACCTGTTGTGTTCTCAGCCAGAGCAGCCATTCTGTTCCCTAAAGACACACTTATAGTGAATAATTTCGGGGCTATCCTTCGTATGATGGATTCGGTAAAAACTTCCTTGCCAGTATTGCTTTATGCCAAAAAACTCTTTCCCGGTGCACCGGTAATACTCACAAATCTGGGCAATACCTTGTTTGAATTGTACGACGATCGCTCGGCGGAATATTTCTATAAACGCTCATTGAAGATTAACCCTGATTTCAGCCTGGCCAGCCAGGGGCTTGTGTCAGTTTACCTGAAACGGAAAGACCTGGGGAAAGCGCTCGAAATGCTTTTTAAATCGGTTAAGGGTATCTACAGCGAATCGATGCAGAAGGTGAATGAAAATGTGAAATACGATAAAAAATATGCACCGCCCAAAGAACCGCCTGTTGGCCCTGATCAGTCAAATAGCGGAAATTCCGGCCAGGGAGATGGTTCTCCTAACCCGGATACTCCCATGGAAAGCCTCAGGCTTCCCGATTTCCCGAACTGGTCCGAAATGGGAGCACTTTTAGCTGACGAATCCATTGAAAAAGTGAGTAAAAAACTGGGCCAGGTTGCTGCCAGCGATAAAACACTCGATAATGCAATGCAACTCTTGCAGGCAAGCCCGGCACAGCAGCAGGCATGGTACGAAAACGAGAACAAGCCGGGAAGAATTTTATTTAATAAACAAGAATTTGCAATGGACCTGATGGAGGTTTATTTCGAAGACCAGATTAACAAAATCGACAAGGAATATAATTATACGGATAGTGTAAATATTGAAAAATTCGGGAAATACATCGAAGAGATTTCTGCAAATGATGAACAAAGAGCCGCACAGATGAATGCTGACGTTGAGGCCTGGCAGGCATTCCTGGTTGAACGATGCAAGAGTTTTACCAATGCCAATAAAGACTTATTCGGGCAGTGGAAGCAGATTGCTGCAGTGCGACATGCCAGATATATCGACCTGCTTTCAACATACTGGATTTATTGCGAGCAATACCTCAACCGCACCTATAATCCTTCCGAATTTGAAAAACTGAACAGCAAACGTAAGTCGTTCATTGCTATGCACTTTGGCTATCTGTATACGGATTATCAGATAAAACAGATGCAGTTTGGATTTGCAAACATTGCATCCTTTGCAAGCGTAATGGGCGATTGCCCCAAAATGCCTCCGCCTCCGCCACCGGCTCAAACTGAGGATGATAATGTAAATGTACCTGATAAAAATGTACCCGAATGCCCTTTCAAGGACAGTAAAATGAAAATTGGCCTCATCGTCTGCAGTATAGGGCTCGACTGCGAGAGCATTGAGGGAGAATGTGGTGAAGGTTTGCTGGTTGGTGCCAAATGGAATTATAAGAAAAAGGAACTAACCGGTTTTGGTGGTGCAGGATTTAAAGCTGACCTGGGAGTGGAAGGAGCGGTTAATATAAAAGCCGAAGCGAAAGCAGGTTTTGAGGTAACTTTTAACACCAAAAACCAGTTAGTTGATGTGGCATACAAAACTGAGGTTACAGGTGCAGCCGGTGTTGGGAATACAGAAGTCGGGCAGGCGGTAGAATTCAAAGTTTCTGCGGCAACCGGTGTTGATATCAGCCGTACCACCGAACTGACCTATAATCCGATCGGATTCTAAATGTAAGTATTTCAATTTCCCACTCCATGAAAGCAGGTTAAGGGTTGTTAAAACGGGTACAAATTATTTCCTGGTTGGTACAAAAAAAATTGATACTGAAAAATCATGCAAATGAAAATACGATTACTCATACTGTTTATTCAGCTGTTTATCCTTCATACTGGTTTCGGACAAAGCACACAATACCTGGTTGATAAACCTGGAAAATTCATCCTTCAAAACAATCTCACTAAATGCCCGGGAATTGATTTTATTTCCTTGACAAAAAATGTGACTGCTGTCGCGGAGTGGATTCGCGGGAACGATTCAATAGTGAATAAACCGGTAGGTTTCGATGCCTCGGTCAGCTTATCAGGAAATTTGTGTGAAAAGAAAACCGGCCCCGAATTTTTCGGGATCCAAAGCCATATCAATTTTTCATTTCACTATTTTTATCTTGAAAACGGGAGACTGCAATCAGCATCCGATTGGTCAGCTCATGATATTGAGATTCATTTAAACAGCCCGATTAATCTGTTAAGCAGGCAATTCGATGAAGCCGGGTTTAACTCCGGCGATCCGCCCCGCCTTGAACAACCTCTCGAGAAAGCACTCGAAAACCTGAATAAATATTATATTTCCGCTCCGCTTGAAAAGGAAATCACTCCCGGAGTCCGGTTATATAATGGCGGACATCTGCTTGTTTTCAATCCCACGCGTCCCGACATCTGGACTCCTGTTTCAGTAAGGGAAATCATAGAGGTTAAACTGGCGTATTATAAAATAAAACATGAGATTGATAGTATCAATTACCAGAAAGCACTTGCAGAATGGGCTAAACTGAATTATAAACCCGATCAGGTTGCCGGAAATGATGTATATGGTTTAATTAAGAAGGAATATCTGAATTTTACTGCCACAGAATTGGATAAACCGGCTTTTTCGAGTCCTGACGATGGAATTTCGACAATCAACGCAAGTGGAAACGGAATGCCCGTTGTCAGATTCAACCCGGCGAGTTGGGACCGTTCTATGCCATTATCGGCTGTTCAGTTTATTTCCATGGATTACAAGCCACGTTCTGCTTTCGATCTGGAAGAATTCAAGCGTAATAATGACGGACTTGCCGATTACGTGGGGTTATTTGTAAATTGCCTGCCTGTAGAAAATATGGTGGGATTGATTCAGAGGAAATAAGGCGCAGCGATTGTAAATGGATATTTTCATTTCATCCTGGAAACAAGCTTAAAGAATAATCGTATACCTATGAAAACCAAACTGATTTTGTTGCTTTGTTTCGTTTGGATAATTGCGGCAAATACCCTTGCCCAGGATGAAATCCTTCTGAAAGATAAGCCAGGCAAGTTTAAAATAACCACGGGTACTCTTAACGGCCAGGGGCCTGATCCGTATTTTAAATCATGTGGCTATACCAAAGCCGAATCGGATGCTGCTGCAAAAAACCTTATATCGCTGGTTGGTATTTTTCGCAGGAACCCGGTATTGAAAGACATTAAGGGATTCGATGGAGAAGCATATCTTAACGGTGGCCGGTGTAATACCCAGCTCGGGTATGGTCTGCCCTCAACAGTTAAGTTTTATTTTAGAACCTGGTCACTAAGAAAAGGCAAAGAAGTACAATGGGTTAATGAACCACCTGAATGGCGCTTTGAGGTTAATATGAATGAGAAATTTTGTAGTAACGGGTTCAATGTCAGCAATTACAGCGACTCATACAATCCTACAAACCCTGCTTTTAACGCGGAAGGCATGAATAAAGCTACTTTGGCGTTACGCGAATTGTTTTACCTGCCAGGAGTAAAAGAGGAAGTAAGCCCGGGAATAGACCGTTACGGCGACAACCTCATCATCTTTAATTCTAACCGGCCTGAATACTGGAAGCAGGTCACCATCCGCGAAGTATTCAGTTTGCTGTTAAACTACTACAAGCTTTATCCTGATAAAATAGCCAAGGAAACCATGGTTCCTATGCTGGAGAATGAATTTTTAAATTTTTCAGAAACGGAAAAGGACGGATTTGCCTATTTCGGGAATCCTGAATCCATATCGCGAATAGGTTCAGCAAAATACGAAACCCCTGTAATGCGCCCTAACCCTGATTACTGGGACCGGAAACTTCCGCGATCGGCCATACAGTTTATATGGCTCGAAATTCCTAAAAAGGAAGAAGTGAAGCGTAAACTGGAAGGGAACTTAAAAGCGGAAGATGGTTATTATTATGTTTACCGTCTGCTTGATGAACTGGATGTAAAGGATTTGATACCGGCGATAGGGCATTAACCCAATTGAATGATTAATGTAATATATAAATGATTTATGATGAAAAAAATTCTCTTAAACCTGCTCTGTGCTGTATTGGTTCAGCTTTCTGTCAAGGCACAGGATTACCCGCTGATTACTGACCATCCGGGTACTTTCAAACTGATCGATTGGGGTGTATACACCCATTGGGATTGTGGTTTTACAAAAGCAGAAACTACTGCAAATTATCAGAAAATTACCAGGATAACGGATCTGGTGCGCAAAAATCCTGTTTTTACTAACCAGAAAGGATTCGACTGCGAAACCTATGTGTATGCTGAAAATTGCCCGGATAAATCTGGATACGGAATTCCAAGCAGGTTGAGTTTTGGTTTTGAAGACTGGTTTATGGATAAGGGACAACCTAAGAAATATAAAATAGAACCACCGAGTTGGAGTGTGGTAATAAATTCCCTTGAAAATAGGTTCGGTGCCAATTATGGCGTGGGTGCTTCAAAACCTGATGAAAAGCCAAAAGAAGGCTTTAATTACGAGAAATGGAAAAGTGTAGACGACAAACTCCACGATATTATCTATATCCCTGGTGAAAAGGAAGTACTGGGCAATGGAATCGACAGGTACGGCAGCGAACTTATTGTGATTTACAACCCGGAACGGCCTCCGTATTACCTGCCCGTTAAATTCCGCGAATTGGCTGAGTTGAAAATCGAATACTGGAAACTTCATCCCGATAAAATTCAGGCTGACATGATCCTTCTTATGCTTGAGGCCGAATACGCGCAAATTTCCGAAACCGAACGCGATGGCTGGGCATACAACAATACAAACGATGGGCGGCTCCCGTTTCTTGGTATAACACCAATTGAAGGACCTCAGCCGGTAGT
The DNA here is from genome assembly GCA_963677975.1 of Bacteroidales bacterium. Lineage (GTDB taxonomy): Bacteria > Bacteroidota > Bacteroidia > Bacteroidales > UBA4417 > UBA4417. The sequence goes on from OY782677.1 coordinate 1,172,443, forward strand.
GCGTTTAAACCCGGAATACTGGAATAAAAAACTTCCCCGTTCATCAATACAGTTGCTTACCTTTAACCGCCTGACGGATACAAAGCGATACACTAATGAAAAGGAAGAATGGCTAAAAAACAACTCTCCCGGTTACAGTCTCAACAGGTTCCTGGAAGCATTGGATATTACGACATTAGTACCCGCAATTGATAAATAAAAATTCGAATATGATGTATAGATATTTCATACTTCTCCTTGGTTTGGCTTTGATGGTGCCGGAAATAGTCAAGGCACAACAACCTTCTGATTTTCTGCCCGATAAAAGCGGGAAATGGAGTTATTCCAACAATGTTACCAGTACAGATGCTGAGTACATTGCTTTCAGTAAAGTTGTGGCCTCGCTGGCTGGTTGGTTTCATCTTAATATGCCAATGCTGCTTAATCCAAAAGGTTTTGACCTGGCTGCTACAACCTATGGACAATGGGATAAATATTACAAAATGAACAAATGCAACTACGGCTTGCGTACTGAAATGAATTTTAGCTTTCAATTGTTTTATAGTGCAGGAGGTAAATGGACTATTGAACCGCCGCATTATTCTTTTGATATTAATAATACTGAAACAGGGCATGGAACAAATCCCAATTATCCCTTTTTTGATGAACTTCAGGATGATCCGGGGCTGGAAAAAGCCATAAATGAGGCCTCAGTAAAAATGAACGGAATATTTCCGGTATTTGATTTTGTAAAACAAATTGAGCCGGGCGTTGATCTATACAGGGAAGCGGCTGATGCCTATCCTCATCACCTGGTTTTATACAACCCCGACAGACCTCCTTACTGGATTCCGGTTACAGTAAAGGAGTTAGCCGAAATCCATTTGCAATACTATAAGTTGAAAAATAAAACGGAGTTGGATAGAATGGTTTATGCACAACTGGAGAAGGAAATTGCTGAATTAAGTGAAGATGAACTGAATGCGCCTGCTTTTTCCGGTCACGACGAACATTATGTGTTAAAAATAAATGGAAAGGGGCAGGGTCTGCAACTCAAGCGCTTCAATCCCGAATACTGGGATCGTTCAATACCATCCGGGGAAATACAATTTATGACGTTTTATTATCCGCAGATGGATGCTGTGGCTTTGAATGAGTCATTTAAAAATAACGGGCACCCGTTTTACAGCCAGATACTTGTAAGCGAAATTGACTGGGGAAAATTAGCGAAAGAAAAAATAATGCGTAAGAATTGAAATGGAATCATAGAAACCTTTTTTAACAAACAGCCGCATATTTGTGCGGCTGTTTGTTAATCAAATCAAAGGAAAATTTTAATAATTCTCCTGTTTCTCCTCAAAGAATGATTTAGGGTGCTGGCAGGCCGGGCAGTTTTCGGGCGGGTTCTTGCCTTCATGAATATAGCCACAGTTGCGGCATTCCCATTTTGTGGATTCTTCGCGTTTAAACACTTCCTCTTTTTCAAGTCTTGCCAGGAGCCGCAGATACCTTTTTTCGTGCTCGGCTTCAACCTTGGCAATGATCTTAAAGGCTGTAGCCACCTGTGGAAAGCCTTCCTCTTTTGCAATTTCCGAGAATTCCGGATACAACAAAGTCCATTCTTCGTTTTCGCCTGCTGCTGAAGCTTTCAGGTTTTCAGCCGTAGTGCCGATCATACCGGCAGGGTAGGAGGCTGTAATTTCAACTTCCCCGCCCTCTAGAAATTTGAAAAAACGTTTGGCATGCTGCTGTTCCTGCCAGGCTGTTTTTTCGAAAATAGCTGCAATCTGTTCAAAACCTTCGTTTTTGGCCTGTTTTGCAAAAAACAGGTAACGGTTCATAGCCTGCGATTCACCGGCAAATGCTTTCAGCAGGTTCTTTTCTGTTCGGGTTCCCTTAATGCTCTTTTCCATAGTATATTGTTTTAAATGAATAAGTTGTCGCGATATAACCTGATACTTTCAATGCATGTAAAGATAGGTTATTGCCGGCACATTAGCAATCATTTCTAAATGAGTATTGATATAAAATCGAATGGTATCATTGATGATGTCTGGCTAAATAATACAAACTTCTTCACTACATTTGCACCTGCTTAATCGCCGGAAATCTTCATTCCCGGCTATATGCATTTAGAGTGTCGGCATGGATAAAAATACTGAATTAGTGCCTCTTCCCGAAAACCGTCCGGTTACAGCAGTATTTTCTGCCGTGCAACTTGTTGCTGCTTTTGCCGCCGATGCGAATTTACAGCTTGCGGCAGCTTCGCTCAATAACAGCGGGAAAAACAGGTTGTCACTAAAAGGTCTGCTGGGGTCTTCGGCAGCTATAACTGTGACCGCTGTCAGCAAAACTGTCCCTGCCATTCACCTTGTGGTACTCAGTGATAAGGAAAGCGCCGTATATTTCAGCAACGATATCGAAAATCTCCTGGGCGAAACCGACGAGGCTTTTCACCGTAAACATGTACTGTTTTACCCTACTTCGTACAAAAAACCTTACGAGCCGGAACATACCGATAACTCCAATGTGCTGCTGCGGACCGAGGTGCTTAAACGCATCAGTACACGCGGTAAAGAAACTATTATTATAACCTATCCCGAAGCGCTTACCGAAAAGGTTGTCAACAGGAAATACCTCGAAAAATCAACATTGAAACTGAAGCAGGGCGAAACGGTCGACCTTGATTTTGTGTACGACCTGCTCGACGAATATGGTTTCATCCGAACCGATTATGTTGTTGAACCGGGACAGTTTGCCTTACGAGGCGGAATCATCGATGTTTTTTCATTTACCAACGACAATCCTTTCCGTATCGAATTTGTCGGCGAACAGGTCGGGTCGCTGCGCACATTCGACCCGGTTACACAACGATCAGTCGACAAACTCGACCATCTCACCATAGTTCCCAATGTGCAGGATCGTGCACTGGTCGAAACGCGGGAAACATTCCTTCAGTTTCTTCCCTCAAACACAATTCTCTGGTTACAGGATACAGGCTTTGCTGCCGACCGACTTGAAGCTGAATTCGAAAAAGCCCAAAAAATATTCAACGCCCTTCCGGGAACCATCAAACACCTCGAACCGGCCGAGCTTTTTACCGACAGGGAAACATTCCTCCGCCAGTTAACCGGTTTCAGTATAGTTGAATTTGGTAAGCATACTTTCTTTGAACACACTTTTGAAGCCGATTTCCATATTACACCCCAGCCATCGTTTAATAAGAATTTCGATCTGTTTATGGCTGAACTTCAGCGGAATACGGAAGCGGGTATAAAAAATGTTTTATTGGCCGACAGCCCTAAACAGGTTGAACGCATTTATACGATTCTCGACGACCTGGTAAAGAATCATCCAACCGAAACCGAAATTGAATTTGTTTGTATCAACCTGTCGCTACATGAAGGTTTTATATGCAAAGGCTCGGCCATTGCCTGTTATACCGACCACCAGTTGTTCGAGCGTTACCATAAATTCAGGCTGCAGGAAAGTTTCAGCGGGAAGCAGGCGCTTACGCTGAAAGAAATGTACGACCTGAAACCCGGCGATTATGTAACCCATATCGATCATGGAATAGGACGTTTCGACGGGCTCGAAAAGATAAATAATAACGGGAAATGGCAGGAAGCCATCCGTATTATTTACAAGAACGACGATCTGCTCTATATCAGCATTCACTCCCTTCACCGTATTTCGAAATATTCGGGTAAGGAAGGCCATGTTCCTTCCATGGACAGGCTTGGTTCAAATGCATGGAATAAGCTTAAATCAAAAACCAAGGCAAGGGTTAAGGACATTGCCCGCGACCTGATAAAACTTTATGCCGAACGCCGCGCCACCAAAGGTTTTGCTTTTACTCCCGATACCTACCTGCAGCACGAACTCGAAGCTTCATTTATTTACGAGGATACTCCTGACCAGGTTAAATCGACCAAAGATGTAAAGCGAGATATGGAAGCTGATCATCCTATGGATCGCCTCGTCTGCGGCGATGTGGGTTTCGGGAAAACCGAAATTGCCATCCGTGCGGCATTCAAAGCGGTAACCGACAGCAAACAGGTAGCCATGCTTGTGCCTACTACGGTCCTGGCTGTGCAGCACTTCAAAACTTTCTCCGAAAGGTTAAAACGTTTTCCATGCCGCGTGGAATACATCAACCGGTTTAAATCAGCACTAGAACAAACAGTTATCCTGAAAGAACTTGAAGAAGGTAAAATTGATATACTTATCGGCACTCACCGGCTTTTGAGCCAGGATGTAAAGTTCAAAGACATGGGGCTGATGATAATAGACGAGGAACAAAAATTCGGTGTAGCTGCCAAAGAAAAACTTAAAAAGCTGCGCGTTAATGTTGATACCCTGATACTTACAGCAACACCTATTCCGCGGACACTTCAGTTTTCGATGATGGGTGCCCGCGATATGAGCGTTATTAATACAGCACCGCCGAACCGCTACCCGGTACAAACCGAGGTGCATGTTTTTAACGAAGAAGTCATACGCGATGCTATTAGTTACGAACTATCGCGTGGAGGACAGGTATTTTTTGTGAATAACCGTATCCAGAACCTCATGGAACTGGCAGGCCTGGTTCAGCGCCTTGTGCCTGATGCCAGGATTGGTGTCGGCCATGGCCAGATGGAAGGACATAAGCTTGAGAAAGTTATGCTCGGCTTCGTAGAAGGCGATTTTGATGTCCTGGTTAGTACAACAATTGTTGAATCAGGTCTCGATATTCCTAATGCCAATACAATACTTATTAATGATGCTCACCATTATGGGTTAAGCGACCTGCATCAGTTGCGTGGTCGCGTTGGGAGGTCGAACCGAAAGGCATTCTGCTACCTCCTGGCACCTCCAATGACTATTTTAACCGATGAAGCACGCAAGAGGCTGAAAGCAATTGAGGAATTTGCCGATATCGGCAGCGGGTTCAACATTGCCATGCGTGATCTCGATATCCGGGGTGCAGGTAACATACTGGGTGCCGAACAAAGCGGTTTTATTACCGAAATTGGTTTCGAAATGTACCAGAAAATCCTCGACGAGGCCATGCACGAACTCAAACTCGCCGAATATTCCGAATTGTATGCACATGAAATAGATACTGAGTTTGTACGTGAATGCCAGATCGAAACCGACCTCGAAATCCTTATCCCCGATGCTTACATCAGCAACATTACCGAAAGGCTGAGTTTATACAAAGAACTCGATAACATTGATACAGAAGAAGCTTTGGGCGTTTTTCAGGAACAGTTGATCGACCGGTTCGGACCGGTGCCTGTCGAAACCCAGGAATTGCTCAATGCAATACGTCTTCGCAGGCTTGCAAAAGCATTGGGTATCGAAAAGCTCATTCTCCGCAACCAGGCTATGACAGGACATTTTTTAACTAACGAGGATTCGCCTTTTTACCAGAGTGAGGTATTCACGGCTGTGCTGAAATATGTGCAGACACATACGTCCTCATGCCGGATGAAAGAAGGATCGGGCAAACTGACAATTACGTTCCAGAAAATAAATTCAGTAAAGGATGCATTAAGAGTTTTGAATGATTTTGGTATCGATGAAAAGAGCTTAACGGAATGACAATTAACTGCGTTTTAACCTTTTAACGGGTTTTGATTAACAAACTTTCACATCGGATCTTTACCTTTTCTTGCAATATTATTATGCGTTTGTAATAGAACTGTTTTTCCTTCGTTTTAAACCAAAATAAATTTTATGCATAAGGCCAAAGTAATTTTCATACTGCTTTCTTTTATTTTCATGTGGCCCGCATTCACAGAGGCTCAACAGCAGTGGATGGTGTACCTGAAAGATAAACAGCATAATGATTTTAATCCCTATACGTACTTTGATAGCAAAGCGATTGAGAGGCGGCTTAATTCAGGTCTGGTCCTTGACGATCCTACCGATTGGCCTGTAAATGAAGCGTATGTTAATCAAATCACCCCGCTGGTAACTGAGGTTGTGATGATCAGCCGCTGGTTTAATGCCGTGGCTGTCGAAGCTGACGCTACGCAAATCCTGAATGTTAGAAGCCTACCTTTTGTACTTGATATTGAATGGGTTGAACCCCTTATTTTGCGGGTTGCATCGTACACGGATTATGATACAAGCATTAATGCCGGCCAGGCCGATGTCCTCAGGGGGCAAATAAATACACTGGGAGCCGAAACCTGGCGCAATGCTGGAATCAACGGCAAGGGAATGCGGATTGCAATTTTTGATGTGGGTTTTCTCAATGCCGATCATGTTCCTGCATTTGATGATATACGTAACAATAAGCGTTTGATTGCGACGCACGATTTCACCAATCGGAAAAAGAGTGATTATGTATTTTACGACAATGCCCATGGCACTGAAGTATGGTCGTGTATTGCAGGCAAAATTGGTGAAACACAGATTGGGTTGGCAACAGGAGCCGAGTTTTTACTGGCTAAAACCGAGAAAGATTCGGAAAAATTCGCTGAAGAGTTAAACTGGCTTGCTGCCGCAGAATGGGCCGATAAAAACGGGGCTGATATTATTAACAGTTCATTGGGTTATACAGGTAAGCGATACTTCAGCTGGCAGATGGACGGGAAAACCTCCTTTGTAACAAGAGCTGCAAATATGGCTGCACGCAAAGGAATGCTGGTTGTAAATGCTGCCGGTAACGAGGGAACTGATGCATGGCATACCATTGGTGCTCCGGCTGATGCCGACAGCGTTCTTTCGGTAGGCGGTATCGATCCCGAAACCGGCTATCACACAGGATTCAGTTCCTACGGCCCGACCTCCGATAAACGCATGAAACCCAACGTTGCAGCTTATGGGCATGTTACAGCAGCCGCACCTTCCGGATTAACAAGTACCCAGGGAACCTCGTTTTCATCACCCCTGGTTGCCGGTTTTGCGGCATGTGCCTGGCAAACCAACCGTTCGCTAACCAATATGCAGCTTTTCAGTGAAATAGAAAAATCGGGAAACCTCTATCCCTATTTCGACTATGCGCATGGATTCGGTATACCGCAGGTTGATCATTTCCTGACTCATGACAAGAAAACATCACAACCAACATTCAGGATTGTTGAAAACGGCGACAGTATTACCGTTTTTGTAAATAAAACATTTACAGTAAATGATGCGAACCCCGGAGAACCCGGGTATAAAAACCAACTTCAGGATGGCGCTGAACAGCGGGAAATGAATGACTTTTTTTATTACAACATCATGAATAAGGCAGGGATAATCGACAGTTATTATGTCCTGGACGTTTCACAACAGGAAGTACTTACTGTTTTGAAAAGCAATTACCGGGGCGACGAAACCCTGAATCTGCATTTTGCCGGTTATTCCATGTCAGTTAAACTCTAACAACCTATAAAATGAAAGCTGGTCTGATCTTTATTTTGCTATCTATATCAATAGTTGCTTTCTCGCAGGATGTTCTCCTGGAGCAGGATGTTAAAGGTGATACAATAAGGCCAAAGTATGGTCCTAACCTCAGGCATTTTACATATGGCTATATTGGAATCGGGTTCCCTGTTCCATTTAACGGAAACGGCAACTATGTGATGCCAGGTGTATCGTCAACTTTAGATTTTGGAATACGGTACAAACGCAGGTTGTCGAATACCTTCGCACTTGGATTGGATTTGGGCATGAATTTTTCCGACTTCAGAATAAAACAGGATGTAGGTAAGTCAGTTCCTGATGAAGAAATAAACAAGAAAGAGAAATTTCAGGTAAACACAACCGTTGGATCGGCCTACTTTCGCATAAATGCAGGCCGGCGAGGCAACTACATGGGGAATTACCTCGATTTTGGTGCCTTTGGTGGCTGGAATATGGTGAAAAAACATAAAACAGTGAATGATAATGCAGCAGGTGAAAAAGTAAAGGTTATTACCAGCAAACTGAATTATATCGAAAACTTCTCTTACGGAGTGCTAGGACGCATAGGTATTAACAGGTATGCTATTACTGCCCGTTACCGCTTGAGTGATATATTTTCCCCTGAGTGTTCCTTTCCTGATCTTCCGCGTCTGACTATTGGCGTTGAAGCCGGGCTTTTTAGAAGATAAAATTCTGACATAAAAAAAGCAGCCAAATCCGGGCTGCTTTTTTTCTCGCTTTGTTTTTGTCTTATTCAAACAATATCTTTTGATTCAGGATTGAATGCATGGTTTGTAAACGCATTACATAGATGCCTTTGAAATTTCCGGGGAAACTATACGAAAGGATATTGTTCCCTTCATTCAGACTGACATCTCCTTCAAAAACGAGTTTTCCGGTGATATCCAGAAGCTGTATTTTGCCTTTATCAGCCGATTGACTGTAACACGAAACATTTACATTGCCATCGTGAACCGGGTTAGGGAAAACCGAAAGACGATTAGGCCCTGCAGTTTCATATTTATTTATACCAGCTAAAACCCCGTTGCTGCCGGTGAATAGCTTAACAAAATTCTGGTAATAAATATTAGCGATAGTTGCATCGTGGATAATTAATGTATTCTCATCGTTACTGTTGTCAGCAGCGGCACTCCAGTTGTGCGAACCGGTAAAGGCAATAGGGTCCGAACTGGTAGCACCCTGATCGATAATCATATATTTGTTATGCATGATTCCGGAAGCTCCGTAAAAAACATAATGGGTTGCTCCGAGGGCAGCAAGAAGTGTCGTGTTTACAGTAGCTCCGTTATTTCCCTGGGCATCAGTAAGCATATTGACGATTCCACCTGCGGTTTTACATGAAGCAATTGCAGCAGCAATTTCGTCGCGGGTAAGCAGCATAGTAGCAATACTCAGGTCGTGGTTGGCAGTATTGATCTCCTGTACAATCTGGGCATTTACTCCATCAGTAGGGCTGAAATAGGATTCAACTCTTTGACCCTTAATTTTGAATTCATGAGGTGTATTGTTCTTTTTAGCTGCACCGAAACGTGCTTTTGCATTGTCGGGTGTTACTGTTGATGAACCCCACATCTCTTCAAATTCAATCTTATAGCTACGGGCAAGACTCTGATCCTGGACAATAATCACATTATTTGCATCAAGGTTGATTTGCGAATCGGTAAGATTGGTCGATCCGGTCCAAACAAGCGGATCGTTTGCATTAGCCGACTCACAATCAAAAATAAAGAATTTATTGTGCATAATACCGGTTCTGCCGGTGCTGCCCGGCCCGATCAGTACATGAACTGCCGAGCCTGCAAGTTCGTCTATACCAAGGTTGGCAGTAGTACCGCAACCGACTACCCTTACAACTACTCCGCGGGTTGCAGCTGCTTTCAGCGCGTTGCTGATGTTGCTGAGGCCGGCATTATTGAAATTATAAATGGCCATATCAATGGAATACTTTGCCCGGTTAATATAGCTGATTAATGTATCATCAATGGATTTATTCAGGTAAATGGCATTTACGCCGGTTGAGTACGAGTTGTCGACCGCTGTATTGAAATACACCTTCATATCACCTGTTGAATTGGAAATAGTTGCAAATGGAGTAATACCGGAATAAGCGGTGTCGCTTCCGTTTACTGAAAAGGCCTGCACCCAAGTAACCTGTCCGGCCGATAAACCGGTCAGAGCTATGCTATGGCTGGTAGCACCACCTGTGCCATTTGCCAGGTTAGCTTTTACAGTTGTAGCTGTTGATCCGTAAAACATTTGGGTGGTACCTGTAATATTTGTTGTCCAGTTGAAATCGAGTTCAACCTTTGTGAAACTGGGGTTGTTCAGAGGACTTGTGAAATAAATGGAACTGATTTTCTGTATATCAGCCATTGTACGCGGTAGCATCTGGTAACCGCCGGTGCCTGTAAAAGTATATTGCGATAAAACGGCTGTGATATTTACCAACCCGGCTGGAATGGGCTGACCAATAATATCCGTTTGACCGGTTTTGATGAAAATATTTACGCTGCCGCCATTAGCTGTAACTGCATAGGTTTTATTGCCTGCGAATATGCCACCTGCATCTGCGAAAGTGCCATTATTCACCTGGATCAAGCGGCCTTCATAAGTTTCGGCGATTTGCTGTGGTGTTACTATAATGGGTGCAGGTACCGTATTGCCCGATGACCTTACAACAACTGCGGTTAAAGGGTCGAGTTCGAGGAGAGCGTTGTAATTTTTAAGTGTTCCGGTTATAGTAACGGAATCACCTTTATTTACATTATTCACCAGGGTGCCATAGGCGGCTATACCGGCGGTATTATCCTGGAAGTAACGGATTGGGCCCCATTCACTTCCATGAGTAACAATACCTTTGACGGTTACAACAGTTCCTAAAGCCAGTCCACGGGCTTCTAAAATGGTATTTTGTGCGTATGTGATGGCCGAAATCCCAACCATGGCAAGTGCAAGAAGTAATAATTTTTTCATGTAAATGGGTTTTGTAATTCTATTTTTATTTTTGCAAATTATTGGGATACAGGTGTATAGCTTTTGAAAAAAATGCTATAGCTATAGTACACACATACAGTGCCGTTTCGTAATTTCTCATTACGAAAAACGGGGTTACAAACGTACAAGTTATTTTTAAGTAATTATAGAAATAAGAAATATATTTGGATACAGGCTGTTCTGTTTAAGTATTGAAAAGGTGTAAATAAATGTTAATCAGGTTTGTGGCGCGGGCTTATTGAACGATTGTGTCAGTTTATTTATTAATTATTTAATATGAAACCGCTGTGAATGCATAATTTAATCATGGCAAAACTTAACAGTTCATAAAAAACCCGGTCTGTTTACTATTTTTTTTTAATTTCGTGAAGTTAAAAATCATAATCTGTGTCCGATAGCCTCGTAATAATTCCCACGTATAACGAAAAGGAAAACATCGCAAAGATGATCCGGAAGGTTTTCTCCTTACCTAAAGATTTTCATCTGCTTATAGTGGAGGATAATTCGCCCGATGGTACCGGGGCAATAATAAAAAGCCTGATGCCCGAATATGAGGGCAGGCTGTTTATAATGGAACGCAAAGGAAAACTGGGGCTCGGAACAGCGTATATTGATGGTTTCCGGTGGGCACTTGCCCGGAATTATGAATATATTTTTGAGATGGATTGTGATTTTTCGCATAATCCTGAAGATCTCGTCCGCCTCTACAATGCCTGTGCTGTTGATGGGGCTGATCTGGCTATTGGTTCACGTTATATTAAAGGTGTAAATGTGGTTAACTGGCCCATGGGTAGGGTATTGATGTCGTATGGAGCTTCGATGTATGTCCGGCTTATACTTGGAATGCCTGTTGCCGATACTACTGCCGGATTTAAGTGTTACACTGCCCGGGTTCTGCGGACTATCGACCTGGGTTCTGTAAAATTTATGGGTTATGCATTCCAGATCGAAATGAAATACACAGCATGGCGACTTGGATTTAAAATCACTGAAGTTCCGATTATATTTACTGACCGTACCGAAGGCACATCAAAAATGAGTTCAAAAATATTTAAGGAGGCATTTCTTGGTGTGATGAGCCTACGGTTTAAGAAGATCAAACGCCTGGTTGGTTAAATTACCGGTATTGATAGTATTGAAAACGATTCTATTAATTTGATCATCAGGCTGTTTCTTCCTACCATCAAAATTATGCTCTTATTTTAAAATGGGTTATATCAGTTATATTGTTCTAACCGTTGTAAAAAATTAAATTTTTTGAATTCGAATCGAATTTTCGGAATATGAAAGGCGATTTATAATTACTTTTGTAGATTATAAAAAAATCATTAACCCCAAAAATCATAATCATGAAAAAACTTTTACTCTCAAAAAAAATTATTATGCTGTTGCTTCTCGCCGGGCTTGCAACAACCGGGTGGTCGCAAATCCTCTACGAAGCATTTGATTATCCTGCAGGTGCATACATAGGCGGAAACGGAGATGCCGGTTCAACCTCAAACAACTGGACTACTCATAGTGTTACCGCAGGTCAAACCACAACAATTGATATTCAAGCCGGAAATTTAACCTACACTGGATTAGCCAGTTCGGTTGGCAATAAAGTTTATACTTTTGGCAATGCCAATGCTATGAGCAGGGATGTGAACAGAGCATTCACTTCAACTGCCACAACACTTTATTTCTCCGCTTTAATAAACATAGTAGATAATACCCAGTTGCTTGCAGCTGGAGATTATTTTATGTGTTTCGGAGCAACTGCCGGTACAACAGTTCCTGGCCTAGGAGCCCGCTTGGGTGCAAAATTGGCAACCAGCGGAACCAATTTCAGGTTTATGATCGAAAACATTTCAGGGGGCACACCAACATTTACCGATAACGGAGCTGACCTGAATTTTGGAACTACCTACCTGGTAGTTGTTAAATACAATATCAGCGCACCTTTAACAGTTGCAACCATGTGGGTAAATCCTACTTCCTTAGGCGGTGCCGAACCAACCGGAGGTATTGTTAATAGTACAGGAACAAATACGTTCACTACATTTGCATCTATATGCATCAGAAATAACGGCACTACACCCAAAGCCAATATCGACGAAATCAGGGTTGGTGCTACATGGGCAAGTGTTACACCCGGAACTGTTGGAATCAGCAAAAAGGAGCAATCTCTCACATCCATTTACCCTAACCCGGCTACTACGTCATTCAATGTGATAGCTCCTGAAGGCAAATACAATGTTACAGTTAGTAATTCAATAGGATCGCTGGTTAAAACTGCTGATCTGAATGGAACCGGTAAAGTTGAAATATCGGATTTACTCCCGGGCATGTATTATGTTACTGTTCAAAATCAGAGGACAAACGTAAAAGAAATTCATAAACTTATCGTCAGATAGGTCTCGGAATTCATTAAATTCAGGAGGCAGTGAAGATTGGTTTCTTCGCTGCCTCTTTTTTTGATTTCAGCATTTGTGAAAATTCGCATGCTGATAGAAATTCTAAAAATGGTTACCAGTTTGTGTGCGGATATATAGTGCAATCGGCTTTGCTTTCCAATTCTGATGAAGCTTTTATGCTTACCTGTAAGATGCCGTTGAACAGATAGAGAGCCCGTATTTCTGAACATCCTGACCTCATGAAACATGACTTGCCTGGTGACCTATTTGCATTTTCCTAAGCATCCGTAAACTAACGTTATTGAGCAAAACCGATTTTACCACCTGTAATTATTTCCCAGGGGTATTATCAATGAAATAATATCATGCTTCCATCCTGCTCTTTTAATGCAGGTTTACGGAGGCTCTGACTCTTATTCATGGAGTACTTACCTGGCCCCTGGTTCAACGATGAAAGTGAACCCGGTTTTATTTAAGGACTGTCTGAATGTGAATACTTACCACCGAGCCGGGCATAAAAAAGGAGGCCTTGCAGCCTCCTTTTTTATATTCAGTTCTCCTGGAACACTAGTTCACTTTACTCTCCGAAATGAATTTAAACGTTGGAGGATTTCCGCCTGTAGCAGCACTCATACATTGGAAAACATATTCGTGGTTTTCGCTGGCGCCACCGGTTCCCAGCGGATAATAAACAAGCGTTTTCACCTTGTAGAACACATTAATTCCGCTAACATTCGGAACAGCCTGTGGGAAACGAAGCTGGCAGAAAATTTCCATTCCTTTCTTTAAACGTGTCCACATGAGGGCAACTTTTGCTTCGGTAGTTGCAAGTCCGTTCAATTCAGGATCAATGGTAGCCGGTTGAACATAAGTGCCGGTAAAGTAAGGATTACGATAGCTGAGACGGAAGCTGGTATTCGAGTACCTGCTTGCAAAGCCCCAGTAATATTCTTCATTTTTATAATAAGGATGAGCGAATACTGCTATTGCCGGTGTAGCTAACACATAGTCAACCATAATCTGGTAATCAGATTTCGCCATCGTTATTTTTACGGTAGGATCATACATCCAGCCTGTTCCAACAAAGTTATATTGCTCTGAAGCTGCTTTCCAGCTTAGCCCGTCAAAAACCAGAACCCTGTATTGCTTTTTAGTGGTTTTATTTGAGTCGTAATACATATATGTAACCATCTTAATATCGTTGGCCACGGCATACGGACATTTCAATTTCAAAAAGGTGTTTAAATAACTCAGCACAGGCATAACATTCGACATATTATCATACTGGCCGGGTTGGTTGACACCAACTCCCATCAGGTTATAATCATCAGCTGTCAATGTAAATTTATCGGTTGCTGTTAGTACTGAAGTATCACCCGAATCAACAACATTGTATGTTGCATTCATAACGGATCCTTTGTCGGCAAAAATATACGCCGTATTCAGCAAATAGGGAACGTAATTCTTTGCCTGGAGGGTTGAATTGAAAAATTTGTTGGCACCTACATAAACTGCATTAAGATAAGCCGGATCCGTTTTAATTCTTTTAATAGCAGCGTTGATGGCTGCAGTATCCGAAGCAGGGGCAGTTTTAAGCTTGTTATTAAAATATGTAATTGAATCATTTGCTACCTTATTAGCAGCAGTTGCGATGGCGGTATAATCGGCATCCACCAGGGTGTAGGTATAGGATGTTAAATTTGTAGGTACGGTCTTGGCGTCGAGTCCGTCGAATTGATCGTTAAATTTCTTGCAACCACTCAAGAGCAAAACAAAAGCCAAAACAGGTATTAATGTATAGAACGTCTTTTTCATGTTTTTCGGTTTTTAGAATTTAATTTTTAATGTGGTAGAGAAGGTCCTACCGAAACCATAGAAAACTGGTGATGTTTCCCAATCGTTTGCTACACCTGTGGTTGCATCTGTGATATACTCAGCGTCAAACAGGTTTTGGATATTCCCTATAATAGAGGCATCAAAAGGACCCATTTTGAAACGATAACTTGTGTTAAAGTCAACGATCGTTGCATCGGGTATTTGCCATGGTTGATCAAAGTTAAGGTCGGTATAACCTGTTGAAGCAGGGTTTATGCTGAAGTATGAATAATTGCGCCCGTAGTAGTTCCCATCCATGCCAATCGTGAAGCCCCTTAGGATTTCATACCTTACACCTAAAGCAACAGTAGTTTGAGCAGAGTTACCAACGTGGATATCTTTTAGGTTTACATCCATACTAACGTGTTCAGGTGAGCCGAAGGCTACTTCATTTCCGTTGGCATCAGCAGGTTGTCCGTTATCCGTGTATAGGTAACCAGTTGCATTACTAGCCCAATTCCAATTTCCGAGGGATACCATTCCTTTAATTTCCAGGTTTTTAATTGGTTTTGAAACCAAATCGAGTTCAATTCCCTGGTGAAGAGCATCAACACCTTCCATATTTACACTTAAAGTCTTGGGAGCTACGGCCGGATCTGGCTGGCTGATAGAGCTGCGAACAATAGTTTTGTTCATCCACTTTGTACTATAAATGTTGAGGTTTGCCGAAAGGTATTGCGAACGGAAACCATAACCCAATTCTGCTGAAAACGCTTTCTCGTTAATTGCATTTGGGTTTATAGCATTGCTGGTTGTCGATTGAAGGAAAGCTCCGCCCGAGAAAAATGGTGCGCGTGAAATAATTCCAACATTGGCAAACACATTATGTTTGTCGGTTAAATTGTAGTTAGCACCCCCTTTGGCGCAATATCCTAATGCATTGAATGTTTCCGATTTGGCATATTCGGGATCGTAATAGAAGCGGTCGTATCGCCATTGCAAAGTGTTGGATCCAGATAAGGAGATGAAAGCACTAAGAGCATTTTTATTGTACTCGGCTTGCATAAATAAACCCTGGCTGAATACAAAACCATCATAATCGCGGTAAACGATGTCGCCAACGCCCAGTTTCTTGGTTTTCCAGCTCTGGTCAGCAAGCAGCGGACGGGTTGAGGTAGCATCAATAAAGAAGCTGCCGCCATATAAATCGGTAAGTACATTGGTGTGGGTTCCTTTATAATACCTTAAATCGATACCACCGTAGAAATCAAGATTTTTTCTCAATTTGGTTGTGTATGTTGAAAGGAAACCATACCATTTGTGTTGGTTTACACTTTTCGACATAGCCATTTTTGATCCGGTCTGGCTAGCCTTGTTATACTCATATACTGCACCATAATCAAAAGTACCATCAGCTGCACGGAAAGTGGTATTCGCAATGCCATTAGTAGTGCCGTACCAATACCCACGATCGGTTGATGTGTAGCCTTGGCCGCTTGTGCCGTAACCATCACCTATCGAAGCATAAAGCACGGTCGAAAGGCTTGTGTTCGGACTTATCGTCCAGAAATGGTTTAACGATAACTGTGGTTTGTTATAAACGTTGAGGGCAGAAACCTTGCGTTGACCGTTCATATCGAACCCGTAGGTAGCATTGTATTTATATAAATTCTGCTGTTTTTGCCATTCAGAAATCAAAAGTTTATCATTATTATTACGTTGATTATGCCACTGTGGAGCTCCAAAAGCAGTAAACGACAATGAATGTGAAGCATTTATTTTTTTCGAAATATTGACAAAATAGGAATAAGATACTCCTTCAGTTCCCTGGATATATCCGTTTCCTGATGTTTTTGCACCCAAAAGGGTGATAGCCCAGTTTTTGTCAGTTAAACCAGTTGAAACAGAGAAACCAATCTTTGAATACCCGTCATTTGCCATACCGAACGAGATCGCTCCACCTCTTCTGGCATCGGTGGTGTTAGTGAGAATGTTAATCGATCCTCCAAGTGAAGGTGCTGAAACCTTCGAAGCTCCAAGTCCGCGTTGTACCTGCATCGAACGGGTAACATCGGATAACCCGGCCCAGTTTGACCAGTAAACACCACCCCATTCCATATCATTTACCGGAACTCCGTTGATCATAACAGCCGTATTGGCTGATTCAAATCCACGTAAATTGATACGCGAGTCGCCGAATCCTCCGCCCTGCTTGGTTGCATATACACCAGGGGTTGCTTTCAGTACTTCAGGAAATTCCTGTGTTCCAAGCTTTTCTTCGATTAGCTTAGGTTCGAGTGTCGACATGGCAACAGGCGTTTTACGGCTGACTGCGACCGATGCTAAAATGACAACTTCCTGCAAACCAATCTGATTAACAGATAACTGGATTGTACCCATTTCCGAAGTCTGTCCTTTCTTGACAGTAACATCAATTTCAACCGGAAGGTACCCGACGTATTGAACAACGATAGTTTTTACTCCGACCGGTGACTCAAACTTGAACTCTCCTTTTGTATCGGTTGTTGCACCTGTTGTTGTTCCTTTAATATAAACAGATGTTCCAATCAGGCTTTCATTGGTTATAGCATCTGTTACAACACCCTTTACATAGCCCTGGGCAAACAGACCAATGTTCATGAACACCAGTACTAATGTAAAGACTATTCTCTGCAGCTTTTTTTTCATGATAGTTGAATTTTCGTAAATTGTTATGTTTGGCTAATTTTGATAGTTGATTATTGGTAAATTAATTGGTAAAAATAGAATTTATTTTCAATAAAATTAATAAATCTTAACAAAAACAGGCTAGTTTAGAAAATGTCTAATCTAATTTCTGTGTCCTCAAAACAGCTTACTGAACAATTTGGTACAGCCTTGTTTATTTAAAAATATCTATTGTTCCCGACGATATCTGATCCTGGAAAAATTCAGAATTAGGTTGATCGTAACTCTTTAATATAATTGCCCATCATCCCCGGCTTTAAAATATGGGTTCACAGCGATACAATGCAAATGCTGTTGTTGTCTTTTAAGTTATCTGAAGGAAATGGGCTGTTAAATTAATTAACTGGCGGAGGATCATCCAGCTGAACGATTTTCTTATATTCCAAATGTGCCAGCGTTGATTTGCGTAACTGACATCTACAGTTTTTCGCCGAATACAATCCTAATTCAGTTTCAGGAAATAGTGTTTTGAACATAAAATGCATTTCGTTGTTTAGAAACATTACAAATAATATACTTATGGTTAAAAACTCTTTAATTATTTTGATTACCGGCATTGTACTATGTGGTTTATCGCCCAATGTGTACGCCTCGAAAAAGAAAATCATTGTAAGCACCTCCGAAAATGATGCCAAAATCTATGTCGATGGTGTTGAATCAGGCAGCGGCCAGGTGAATATTGTGGTACTTGATAACAGTTGTGTAACAGTAAGAACCGAAAAAACAGGATATCTTGTCCAGACAGTAACTTTTTGCAACAAGAACAACGCTGCCGAGTTACCCAAATCGTATTATATTCAACTTAAAAGAGATGATTCGTACGACGCTTCCATCCAGACCGATATTGCCAATATCGACATGGAAGTAAGGTCAGGAAAACCTTACGCCGATTCATGGAAACTTCTGAACCAAATAGTTGTTTCCTATATCGACGCTATTGAAATTACCGATAAAGAAACCGGTTATATCCGTACCTCATGGGAAGTACAGTCGTTCTCGCAAAATACGATACGGACACGTATTATCGTGAAACTTGGATCCGAATCCCCTCTTTCCTTTAAAATAAAACTGGTAAGCGAGTATTCTACTTCACCACTTACGAGTGTTAAGTCCGATGAGTTGTTCCGCGACTGGGACCGTGTGCTTCGTAAATATGCAAACCTGATGTCGGAACTTCAAAGTCGTCTTCAATAGTATTCTAAAAAGTCCCACAAAGTAATCTTAACAAAGGTTCGCACTTTGTCCGGTTTTTATCAACTTGTGCACCGCGCTTATTTAAGCAATATCCTTTTTTAGTAAAGTTTTACTCTTGTATAATCCAAAACCAATATTCCGATGAAAAAAACATTACTCTTTATTTTGGCTGTAACTGCCTTAGTCTTGAACTCAATTGCCCAGGTTTACGTGGGAGATCAGGTAAAAGAAGCAAAACCTGAAAGCGAACAGGCTCAGCCCCGGAAACATACTTCGGGTTCAAGGTATAAAAGCAAGTACCTGCACCTCGGATATTTTTCACCTAAAATGACACCTTCCGCAGTTTATACCGAAGGCCCTTTCCAGGCAAATACGGAACCTCAGTATGGCTTCTTCTTTGAATCGGGCAAAAACAGGTTTTTCGATGATAATTTTATTATGGGCGATAAAGGGAATATCGGATTGTATTCGGGCACCTCGTTTGGTCTTGTGAAATATAATTTCAATATGCCGTCGTCATTTGATGGAAGCACCTTTCCTTTTTTATTCTTTGATATAAAATACGGCCCCGATTTCCGTTATGAGATTAATGATGATTTGAAAGTTGACCTGTATGGTAATGTAGGACTTCTGGTGAGTTATGGCGGGTACGTTCAGGATGCAGATGGCATTGCACTTTATACCCCAACAAAACCGGTATTTGCCTTCCAAACAGGAGTAGGCCTCGATTTTTCGGTGAGGAGTTTTCTGATCGGGACGCAGCTGAATTTCTCCAAAGGCAAATATAAATTTGATGTTCTGGAAGAATTCAACAGCGAAGGTGGCCCTTATACCGAAACGGTCAGCGAAGATTATGATGTTTTACTCAATAGTTTTAAGGTATATATAGGGTTTGTTTTTAATAAATAAACCGGACTGGTACCGTTAAAGAACAGCAGCTGATTGTTGAATCGCTGCTGTTCTTTTATTTTATCCCAACTCAAATTACAAAAACCGGGTTTATGCGGATAAATTTAATTTGACTTATCCTGCAAAATATTTAGCTTTAGTCATTAACTTTCCTTCGGCAATAAGTTCAAGTAAACTACTTTTGCAGTTATTTTAACCTGTGGAAATACATGGATAGGAATACTACC
Source organism: Bacteroidales bacterium (assembly GCA_963677975.1). Classification (GTDB taxonomy): domain Bacteria; phylum Bacteroidota; class Bacteroidia; order Bacteroidales; family UBA4417; genus UBA4417. The sequence continues at coordinate 1,192,088 of OY782677.1, forward strand.
CTTATACATAACGCCCGAATTGTAAACGAAGGAAGCGAATACCTGGGTTATGTGCTTATTGAGAATGATTTAATTGCACAAACCGGCGAGGGAAATCCTCCTTCAGCCTTTATATCGTCGCTCAATGTTGTTGATGCGAAAGGCAAACTGCTTATGCCGGGTGTTATCGACTGCCATGTTCATTTCCGCGAGCCGGGGGTTACCCACAAAGCGGATATTTCGACCGAAAGCCGGGCTGCCGTTGCAGGCGGTGTTACTTCCTTTTTCGAAATGCCGAATACCCTTCCGCAAACGGTTACTCTTGAATTATTGGAACAGAAAATGGCCCTGGCAGCCGGAAAGTCCTTGGCAAACTACTCATTTTTCCTTGGCGCGAGCAACGATAACATCAGCGAAATTGCAAAGGCTGATCCGAAAATCATATGCGGGGTTAAGGTTTTCTTTGGTGCATCTACAGGTAATATGCTGGTCGATAACCTGGAAACACTTGAGATGATTTTTAAGAAATCACCGATTCCAGTTGCCGCTCATTGTGAGGACGAATCCATTATCAGGGCCAACAGCGATGCCATGCGGATGAAGTATGGCGAAAATGTTCCTGTTGCCATGCACCCTGTAATCCGAAACTCCGAAGCCTGTTTTCGTTCAAGTGAGCTGGCCGTATCACTTGCCCGCAAATACAATACACGGCTGCATATTACGCACCTGTCGACTGCAGCCGAACTCAGCCTCCTCGATAACAAGGTTTCTCTGGCTCAAAAACGGATTACCGCCGAAGCATGCACGCACTATCTTTGGTTTTGCGACGAAGATTATGCCCGGCTTGGTACCCGGCTCAAAGTTAACCCGGCAATTAAATCTGCCGCTGACAAAGATGCTCTTCTTAAAGGGATTGTCGATAATAAGGTTGACATAATTTCGACCGATCACGCACCTCACCTTGCTGACGAAAAGGCAAATACCTATTTCAAAGCACCATCGGGGACCCCGCTGGTACAGCATTCGCTCATCGCGATGATGCAAATGGTAAAACAAGGCAAGCTGGAACTGGTAACCCTGGTTGAAAAAATGTGTCATGCCCCTGCTGTTTGTTATAATATCGAAAAAAGAGGATTTATACGCAAAGGCTATTTTGCCGACCTGGTACTGGTTGATACAGAGGCTAAGACTACAGTAAATAAAGAAAACATATTGTATAAATGCGGCTGGTCTGTTTTCGAGGGTTTAACTTTCGACACCTGTGTGGAACAAACTTATGTGAACGGTCACCTTGCGTATAATAATGGGATCCTTGACGATTCGGTTAAAGGAATGAGAATTACATTTGAAAGATAATAAATCAGTTATGAAGAAAATACTTGTTATTGCGCTTTTCGTTGCTTTTGCGGCGGGCTGCACCCAGAAAAAGGTTGTTGAAGCTACATACGATAACGGCAACCCCCGGGTTGTTAAATATTATCAGAAAAAGTCGGGCGGGCTGGTGCTCAATAAGGAAATAATATATTACGAGAACCAGAAGAAAAAAATGGAAGGCGCCTACAAGGACGAACGCCGCAACGGGCCATGGAAAGCATGGTACGAAAATGGGAATGTCTGGAGCGAAGGCGAATACAAGGATGGAAAACGCGAAGGTTTAGGGATAGCCTACCACGAAAACGGACAAAAATACATTGAAGGTATGTACCGCGACGATTTACGCGTGGGCATGTGGCGTTTTTACGATAGTACCGGAGTTCTGGTTAAAGAAGTGGATTTCGACCTTGTGCCGAAGAATCCGGAGAGTGATACGATTAAATAAATTCCTGAAAAGTTTCAGAGTTTCATTGTTTCAGAGTTTCAAAGTTGCTTGGTGCTATTAACAAGGCATTTAGGCTCTGATTGTTTCACTATTTAAGCCCGAATTTTACAAATACCGGCAGGTGGTCGCTGTAGCCTCCGAAATATTTATCACTGCCCATAGTGCGGTTTGGCCTGGCTTCGCCTGCTTTATTTGTGAAAAGGAGATAATCAGCTTTATAAATACCGGCATCGCCGGCGGATGTATGTAGTCCCTTTTTATCACTCAGCATATTCCCCGAAACAATAATCTGGTCGAATAAATCCCAGTCTTTATAAAAAAGGCTTCCCTCGCCTTTTACCAGGTAAGGATAAAGTAAACTGTAAAGATTCATGTTACTGATTCCCCCTTCAGGGTTTTGTGCATTGAGGGCTCTCATAATACTTGCATTCGAGGGCTCATCATTAAAATCACCCATGATCAGAATGTCGGCTGACTTATCGGTTTTTTGGATTTCATCGATTCTAGCCCGGAGCACATTTGCTGCCACCATGCGTTTGGGTTCCGATTGTTCGGTCCCTTCGCGTCTCGATGGCCAATGGTTGATAAAAATATGTATTACATCGCCTGATTTTGTTTTTCCTTTTACATAAAGGATATCGCGCGTGCGGTCGTTATCGGGCAGTTCAACATGTACCGGCTCTGATGAAATTACCGTGAAAGTAGCCGGGTTATAGAGCATGGCTACATCAATTCCGCGCTCGTCGGGGCTGTCGTAATGCACTATTCCGTATTTGGTCTTGCTTATCTGAGCTGAAGCCGTGAGCATTTCGAGTACCTGCTTGTTTTCTATTTCGGCAAAGCCAACGAGGTCGGGCATTGCAGGGGCTGAAATTCCGGCAATTACCTGGCCGATATGTTTTATTTTAGTTTCCAGTCGATCTTCCGTCCAGGGCACTTTGCCGGCAGGAGTAAATTCGTCATCATCGGTTTTTGGGTCATTCTGGGTATCATATAGATTTTCCACATTGTAAAACATGGCTACGAAGGGAGTCTTTGCTGGTGGGGAATTGGTTTTTGCCTTTTGAGCGTAGCCGGCCGCACTTAGCAGCAGGAAGGAGACGAGGATAAGATTCTGTATTTTCATGTGCAAATGTAGCGTTTTATTTGATGTTGATTAAAGAATGGGTATTCCGGTATTTCAGTGTTAGGTTTCAGCGGATTAGCCCGATTTTGAATTCCAATCCGGGTATCACTGCATATTCTCTGCCTCGATGATAATATAAACAGGTGATCAGGTATAAAGTTGAATGCGGTTTAGTTTAGTGATTGGAGTCATAATAAAAAAAGCCGGTATCTTGCGAAACCGGCTCTCCTAATAAGTCAGCTAGTATTAGTCGGCAACAATAACAAGATATTTGCTCCTGCTCCAGAAATCGGCGTAGTTAAGAATAACAAGTTTGTCAACTGATTTCTTATCAGCTCCTTCAAATTTGTATGAGCCAGAAGGATGGTTCGAAAGCAGCGTAGCTTTTTTCTTGAAAATAGGCACTTCGGTGAAGGTGGTTATGTCGATCTTGGTGAAATAGGTTTTATCAAAGTCTTTGGTAACTTCCTTTGAACGACCCAGGCCAATAAATCCACCTGATTTGTCGATAACTTTCTTATCTTTAAGCTCTTTGGTTGAACCGATTACGTAATACGCAGTATTAAGTTCAGCAGTTTTAGCTTCGATAGCGGCCTGTTTTGCTTTGTTCTGTTCACTCAGGTCTTCAACATTGGTTGTAAGGTTGTTCACCTGGTTACCGAGATCCTGAACCTTGATGTTCATTTTCCCAAGTTGATCCTTAAGTTCAGATATTTCAGCATCTTTCGCTTCGATGTTTTTGGTAAGATTGTCGATCATTTTTTCGAGTTCGGCAATCTTGATATTTGCACCTGCAAGCCCTGATTCTGATTTTTTAAGCTTGGCTTTCAATGAGGTTACAAGTTCGCGGTTCTTTTGCAGCATCAGGTATATAGCATTGATGTCGCCTGTGATCTGCTCGCGTGCGCTGGTCTGTACTTCGGTACCACCATTGGTGTTCTGGCTGATAATGTTCTCTTTCAGTTTAATGGAATCAAGATTCGACTGGATGTCGTTGAAAGCCCGCACAAACTCCATTACAGTAGTATCTTTCTGAAAACCTAATGCAAGCAAGCTGTCGTTTTTAGCTTTCAGACGTGCATTTTCTTCTTTCATTTTGTTGCAACTCACGGTCATCAGCATGGCCGGAATAAGCATTACTAGCAAAAATCTTTTCATAATGTCTTTTGGTTAATGTTAAATAACGTGCAAAGGTACAATGAATTGTATAAAAACGATTTAATTTCAAAAAAAATGAAAGACAGCATAATCATTACATATACAGCACATTACAAGTAAAATGTTTGTCGTATTTTCTACTCTGCTATCTAATCGCTATCTTCATCACCCTTTTACCTACCTTTGCCATTCCACTCTTTTCTGATTATGAGCACATACCCACAGATTATACTTAAACAAGGCAAGGAAAGCCCTGTTCTGCGTTTCCATCCATGGATCTTTTCGGGAGCCATTCAAAAAACAGTCGGAAACCCTGCCGAAGGCGATATTGTTGAATGTTATTCTTCGGATGGTAAATATCTGGCAACCGGACATTGTATGCCGGGTTCGCTGGCGGTAAAACTGTTTGCTTTCGGGCAGCAGGAAATAAATAAAAAATTCTGGATCAGTAAACTTAAACAGGCATGGCAGGTTCGCAAAGTCATCGGGCTTACCGATAATGCTGAAACCACAGCATACCGTCTTGTCCACAATGAAGGGGATAGTTTGCCCGGTTTAATTGTGGATATTTATGGTTCGCTCGCTGTAATCCAGGCCCATACTACAGGTATGCATGATATACGAATGGTGCTTGCCGAAGGAATAGTTGCTGTGAGTGAAGGTAAAATTACTTCTGTTTACGATAAAAGTGCTGAAGCCATGCGCAAAATGACTCAGCGCATAGTAGCCGATGGTTTCCTTATCGGAGATGCCGAAGAATGCGAAGTTCCCGAAAACGGGCATAGGTTTCGTATAAATGCAGTTACAGGCCAAAAAACAGGTTTTTTCCTCGACCAGCGCGAAAACCGCGAATTGCTTGCAAGGCATTCCAACGGGAAAAATGTGCTTAATATGTTCGGGTATACCGGGGGTTTTTCAGTATATGCTGCTGCTGCCGGCGCAAAAATTGTTCATACGGTCGACAGTTCGGCACCGGCTATAGCCCTGGCTGAAGAAAATATGAAATTAAATGGCTTCAAATCCGCTAAATATGCCTGTTTTGTGGCTGATGCAAAGAAGTATATGGAAACCATGGAGGCAGGAAAGTACGATCTGATCGTTCTTGATCCGCCGGCTTATGCCAAAAATGTGGCTTCGCGCAACCAGGCACTAAAAGGATACCGGACTATAAACGCACTTGCACTTTCAAAAATCAAAAGCGGGGGAATATTATTTACTTTTTCCTGTTCGCAGGTAGTCGACAGACAGACTTTTACTTCGGCCGTTACTGCTGCAGCTATTGATGCCGGCCGGCAGGTTCGCATAATCAGGCACCTTTCGCAACCACCCGATCATCCTGTGAATCTTTTTCACCAGGAAGGAGAATATTTGAAGGGATTGGTACTTCTGGTGGATTAATTCAATTTGATGGGACTTTTAATCCGGGGGCGAGGGGCAAGGAGCGAAAAAACCGGTAACCTGAAAATCAGCAATCCGGAGTAATTCCTGATTTGCTATCTCATCCAGCCTTACCACGAATCCTTGCTGTTCTTCAACTGGTCGATCACCCGGCGTTGTTTTTTTGTCGGGCGTCCTATTCCACGATCGCGGAATTCCCGGTTGGTATCATTAATCAGTTGTACCCTGTCATATTCAGCCTGAAGAGTGAGATCTTCCATGAATTCGGGTACCAGTTTTGCATTTACCCGGCTCTTTGGGAACTGTTTTACGCGTATGGTCTTGAAAAGGGGGTTAAGGCTTACGATTATAGTATCGCCTACCTTAATTTCCTTCGAAGCCTTTACGTTGCTGCCATCAATTTTAACTTTACCGGCTTTGCATGCATCAGTAGCCAGGCTTCGCGACTTGAACAGCCGCACTTCCCACAGCCATTTGTCGATACGAAGTGATTCGTTTTCCATTTAACTAAAAAGCGTATAATTGGGTATTGATGAGATTGATTAATTAGCCTAAATTCTCATCTTCCGACATGCGTCTCCTACTTCTTCCTGAAATACACCTCCATCGGCGCACCAGTAAAATTGAATTCTTCGCGTATGCGGTTTTCGGCATAACGTTTATAGGGATCTTTTACATACTGCGGTAGGTTGCAGAAAATAACGAAACTCGGATAGGATGTTTTAATCTGGGTAATGTATTTGATCTTAACCTCTTTGCCTTTGATAAACGGTGGCGGAGTTCCGGCAAAAATAGGCAGGAGCACATCGTTAAGTTTACGTGTAGGGATGCGTTTTTTGCGGTTGTTGTAAACGGCTGTTGCTTCCTCAAGCGCTTTGTGAATGCGTTGTTTATTGAGTACCGATGTAAAAACTATTGGAACATCCGAAAAAGGGGCAATGTTTTTGCGGATAGCTTCTTCGTAATACTTATGGGTATGCGTGTCCTTTTCAACAAGGTCCCATTTGTTTACGATAATAACAATTCCCTTGTGGTTGTTCTGTGCAAGGCGGAAAATATTCATATCCTGCGATTCCCAGCCTGTGGTTGCATCAATCATGATGAACACTACTTCACTGCTTTCGATTGCCCGGATAGATCGCATTACCGAATAGAATTCGATATTCTCAGTCACTTTAGCTTTCCGGCGAAGGCCGGCAGTGTCGACCAACAGGAAATCGAAGCCGAATGAATTGTAACGGGTATAAATGCTGTCGCGTGTAGTACCGGCGACGGGTGTAACAATGTTGCGTTCAACGCCGAGCAGCGCATTTACGAATGACGATTTTCCTACATTTGGGCGCCCGACAACAGTGAATTTCGGCAGGTCAGGAAGTGTTTCGGGCCGGTCAATGTCAAATTCTTTGACTATTTCGTCGAGCAGGTCGCCGGTTCCGCCACCGTTTGATGACGAAATCCCGTAAACCTCTTTAAATCCAAGGCTGTAGAAATCCGAAACCTCGTGAAATTTATCAGGACTGTCGATTTTGTTAACTGCCAGGAAGGCTTTTTTAGGCGAACGCCTTATCATTTTTGCGACATCCTTATCAAGGTCGGTAAGCCCTTCTCGGGCATCAACCATGAAAAGGATAACGTCGGCTTCTTCTATGGCTAGTTCCACCTGTTTTACGATCTCGCTTTCGAAAACATCTTCGCCACCGATAACAACTCCGCCGGTATCGATAATCGAAAATTCAACTCCGTTCCAGTCGCTGTGGCCGTAATGACGGTCGCGGGTTACACCGCTGGTTGGATCCACGATAGCCTCGAGCGATCCAGTCATACGATTAAAAAAAGTGCTTTTGCCAACATTTGGCCGGCCGACAATGGCCAGGATATTTCCCATGAGTAATTTATTCTTTGTTCGGTTTAAATCGAATAATCAAGTAAATCAGGTGTTTGCAACCCGAAGATTAACCTGTAAACTGATTTGTAATTTTTTGCAAAGGTAACCTAATTCCGGCAGCTTTTCAATTATACTCCTTAATAAGGCTTTCGTGTATTGAAATGAAAGTTGTACTTTTGGCCATGCTTCCGCAAATATGAAGTGATATTATTCAGGATCCGATCGGGGTATTGTTTCACATCATTCCTGTTAAAAATTAAATCTCTATGCAAACATTAAAACTTAAGTTCTCTGTTTCTTTTCTGATCGTTATTCTGGCAAGCCTGAGCTGCCTGGGGCAGATTACACCCGGGCAGATTGATTCACTGGCTGCCTACGCCATGAAAAAGTTCCATGTTGCCGGTTTTGCAATCGGGGTAGTGAAGGATGGTAAAATAGTACTTGAAAAAGGCTATGGTGTTAAATCCATTGCCACGAAAAGCCCCGTGAACGAACATACCGATTTTGCCATCGCCTCAAATAGCAAGGCATTTACCTGTGCAGCACTGGCATTACTTGTGGAAGAAGGCAAGCTGAAATGGGACGACAAGGTGCGCAAATTCATCCCTGAATTTACAATGTATGATCCTTATGTGGCTGAGAATTTCATGATACAGGATCTTCTTACGCACCGCAGCGGGCTTGGTATGGGGATTGGCGACCTGATGATATTCCCGGGAGGATCCGACTTTACCATCGACGATATCCTCCGGAGTTTCAGGCTGTTTAAGCCGGTTTCGGCCTTCCGCACCAAATTTGATTACGACAACCTGCTGTACCTGGTAGCCGGTGAAGTGATAAAAAGGATTTCGGGAATGCCGTGGGAAGAGTTTGTCACCAAGCGGATTTTTGAACCTCTTCAGATGGATAATACCTACCCATCGCTTGCTGCCATGAAAGACAGGAAAAACCTGGCCTCTCCCCACTCGTCCGAAACCGGAGAACTGGTTTTGTTACCCGACAACTACGACATGGTGAATGGTGCGGCAGGGGGCATCTATTCCAATGTCGACGATCTCTGCCAATGGATGCTGGTTCACCTCAACCATGGAAAATACGGGAAAGATCTCGAAAAAACCTTATTCACCCCACAGAGCCAGAAGGAGATGTGGACTATAAAGACAATAGTTGATGCGAGTTCAAACCCTCGTTACCAGTCGCATTTTGCAGGATACGGACTTGGGTGGGGCCTATCCGATTTTCGGGGCAAACTTAAGGCGGAACATACCGGCGGACTCGACGGCATGCTTTCGAAAACCGCCCTCATCCCCGACCTTAACCTTGGGATTGTTGTGCTTACTAATACAAGCCCCGATGGTAGTGCTGTGTTCGGAGCATTGTCCAATTCCATCATGGATGCTTACCTCGGACTTGACGACTTCGGCTGGATTGATAAATTCGCAGAACGATTTACTCAACGGCAAACGACCGGAGATTCAATTACACAGCAAGTCTGGGCTGATGTTGATAAATACAAATCTTCAGCCCCTGATGAAAGCAGTTATACCGGTATTTATGAGGACAAATGGTTTGGTAAGATCGAAGTATTTAAAAGGGACGGACAACTATCAATCCGAAGTTACAGATCTCCGAAACTAGTTGGCAAAATGTATTTTTATAAGGGTAATACCTATGCCATCAAATGGGATGACCGCGAATTGCTGGCCGATGCTTTTGCAATGTTCATGCTGGATGAGGAAGGCAAAGCCAATGGGTTTAAGATGAAAGGCATATCACCCAATATCGACTTTAGTTACGATTTCCAGGATTTGGATTTGCACAGGGTGAAATAAGATAATTCATCCGGGTTTATGGTTACTCCAAATTGGTCCGGTCGACCTGTGAATACCTGGAACTTTTCTTCTTAAATACCGGCCAGGTTAATGGATTGAAATACCTTCCGTATCTGGAAATCACCTGTTTGCCGGCAACTGCTACGCCTGTCCACCATGTAATTTCGCCGGTAATTATTAGCCCGGTAACAAATATCCCCTTCTGTGCCAGTGAGATTGGGAGGAAAGGTACAAGGAAAATCATGCCAAATGAAATGCCGGAAAGTATAATAAGCACGACTGCGATTATTAATATCGTTCTGGAATTCAGCGTTTTTAGCATGCTGGTAGTATATATTTTTCTATAAAGACTGCAAAGGTAAATGATCTTGATTTGTTCTGGCGAAGTTCTCAGAATATATGCTTCAATTTTGCAGTGGTGATAGTATAAAAGGAAGTCATTCATTTTTTGTTCAATGAATCCGGTTTAGGAAACGGAAAACCCACTATTAGTTCTAAAGGTAATTCTTCCGGCTTCTATCATGTCTGACTTCTGATAAGTAATGCAATAGAAGTTTCCTTTTTATTATTAATGGAGCCACTGGCCTATTCATTAAATTTCTGAAGTGGACGAAGTGCATTTAAATGTCACTCTGGTTACCGCATCTCGAATGTTTGATTCAATAATACTCCACACTAAAAGCCTTTTATTCCTGAGGGACATTTTTGTACTTAATTCCAAATACTTTTCGATAATTAAACCCACAAAACAAATCCGTACATGAGACCTTAACGCATCTTCTTTCTGATAATAAACAGGCCTTATTTCCAGACCAAACCTGTTCATTCTGAATGATTGTTCTACTCGCCAGAGAAGATGGTATTTGTTGCTCTATGCCCCCAATACTGAACCACATGTAGGATCGTGGATCCTGACTTTATCCTAACCGTTCTAACCTTATACACGATATATAAATAGGCGTTAGTGCAGTAAAATTTAAAATATTCAGTTTAATATCATTCATCTTCAGATAATTGAAAATTTATACCGCATTAAAATCGGAAATCGTCACAAGTCAGAAAATAAAGCCCTGGTGGAAATTCTTTTGAACCCAACAGGGTGCTTCAGCATCATTTAACCAAAGTGGAAGGGCTGCGTTTTTAGTATGGGTAATTTCTGATACAGAATGAACACCCTGGAGTAGTTTATTCAGGAACATTTTTATTGGTCCGGATTTTCCCCGATGCAAAATTCCTGCGATAGGTGATAAACCATGCCATACTACTTAATAGTAAAGCCAAAATCATCTGTGCGAAAAGGAATGTCATTTCTGCTTCGGCTTTAACGAATGCCATCGAAAATATAGCCAGGTATATTGCATAACAGAATATTTTGCTGAAGATAATTGAACCCAGCGTTCCCAGGAATATATTTTTACTTTTCTGGTAGAAATAAAGAAACAGCCATGCATTCAGCACTAGCTCAGCTATAATAATCAACATTTTCACAGGTGCGGGATGACCCGATACAAGGAACGAAAATATGGGCAGCACTATGGCCAGTGCATACGCATTCCATCGTGAAGAATACAATAATGCCAGCATAAGCATTACCCGCATAGGTTCGATATAATAAACCGGGATGTTAAAAAAATGCGTTGCAGCAGGCACCATGCCTGTGAAAAACAGGGCTGCAATATCGGTAATTGCGGCGCTGTGGCGGAATGTTCCGGATGCATTTACAGCTGTTTCCATAGTGCTATTTCAAATTTGTGAGAGTTAAACGCAAAGCTTTCATTTAGGAAACAACTGGTAACTAAAGCTAATGGTTTCCCTCTGCTTTTCGCAATTCTATTTTTTCTGCGGCGAATTTAGCATGATTTTCGGGATAAAAAAATATTTTCCGTTAACGTTAACGGAAAATCAAAAAAAGTATTTATATTTGCCGTGTACGTTAACGGATTTTTTAATGCTGTATTAATCAGGCGACCATTGAAAAAAGATGTATCACCGAAAACAGGAATAAAAGACATTGCAAAACATGCCAATGTCTCCATTGGAACGGTCGACCGCGTGTTGCATAACCGTGGCGAAGTTTCTGAAACTACCCGCGAAAGAGTTCTGAAGATTATTGAAGAATTAGGATATACTCCGAATTTATTGGCTAAATCACTGGCCTCAAAAATAAAATACACTATAGCCGTTCTGATACCCGACTCCGGCAGTAATACATATTGGGAAAAACCTTTAGAGGGGATTAAAGCAGCAGCCCGGGAAATCAAGAAATTTAACTTCGAGCTTCTGATAGCCACTTTTGATTACAATGATGAAAACTCTTTCATTCAGAAATCAAATGAAATAATAAATTCCAACCCAAGTGGATTTATTTTTGCCCCGGTTTTTTACGAATCCTCGTTAAAAGTTATCGATCAATGCGATAAACTGGGAATTCCTTATGTGTTTTTCGATGTATTTATCGAAAACTGTAAAAACCTGGCCTATTATGGTCAGAATTCGATAAAAAGCGGCTACCTGGCAGCAAGCTTAATGAATTACAGTCTAAATAGGGAAACCAGCCATATATACATTGTAAAGCCTTTAAACCGGTCGGCATCGGTATACCATTTGAGTCTGCGCGAAGAAGGATTCCTTTCTTATTTTTCGAAACATGCTGAACATAAGGCGATTATCCACTCACTGAATGTTGATATTACTTCCCCTTCAAACCTTACAGATTCTTTAGATTCCATTTTTGAAAATGGCAAGAAACCATGCGGTTTATTTGTGGCAAATTCACGGGCCCACCTTGTGGCAAAGTATTTCCAGGCGAATGATATAAAAAATGTTATTCTGATCGGCTATGATTTACTGCAGGAGAATATTGAATATCTTGAAATGGGAATTATTCAGTTTCTGATCTGCCAGAAGCCTGAAGAACAGGGGTATAAGAGCGTTTTCTCACTCTTCAACCACCTGTTTCTTAAAAAACAGGTTGAAATGTTAAACTATAGTCCCATCGACATTATAATGAAAGAAAACATCGAGTACTACAAGAATTTTAAAATTTGAACCCCTGTTTTACTGACTCATAAGTAATCGATTACTAATAACCATAAAAATGACAAAAATGATTTTTGATTTTTCGGACCTGAGCGGAAAAGTGGCTGTAATAACCGGTGGCGCCGGTGTTATAGGATTTGCCATATGCGAAGCAATGGCATCAGCCGGTATTAAAACTGCCATTATCGACATTAACAGGGAAGCAGCGGAAAATACCGCCAAACAGCTCGCAGGGAAGTTCGATGTTGAGTGCATAGGGGTTGAAGCAAATGTGCTCGACAAACAATCGCTTTTTGATGCCAAAAAAGTTATAAACGAAAAGCTTGGGACCATCGACATCCTGATTAATGGTGCCGGAGGTAATTCTCCAAAAGCAACCACACAGATCGAGCAGCTCACTGACATTAACGACCTTGAAAAATCTTTCTTTGGACTCGGAATGGATGGTTTCGATAAAGTATTTGCACTAAACTTCAATGGCACCCTGCTGCCAAGCATGGTGTTTGCTACGGATATGCTGCAAAAGCAGAAAGGAGTAATTCTGAATATCTCCTCTATGAATTCATTCCGTCCCCTTACAAAGATTCCTGCATATTCAGCAGCTAAGGCTTCGGTAAATAATTTTACCCAATGGCTGGCGGTTCACCTTGCCAAAACCGGGATTCGCGTTAACGCCATAGCACCGGGATTTTTTCTGACCAACCAAAACCGTTTCCTGCTTACCGATGAAAAAACAGGTGCCCCTACACCACGAGGATTAAAAATTATATCGAACACTCCGGTGGGGAAATATGGAAAACCTGAGGATTTGCAGGGAGCCACACTGTTTCTGCTTTCCGACCTTTCGGAATTCATCACAGGAATAATACTTCCTGTTGACGGAGGTTACAGTGCATATGGAGGTGTTTAGAAATACAAAAGAATAATTCAAATTAGCAATACAACATTATGGGAATTCAACTTAAAAAAGATTTTACCTGGTCATTGCTGGTTCCTACCAGCATGGGTGTTAGGTTAACACCGGTGAACAGCCAACCTGTTCATAGTAGCGATACATTTAAAATGCAGGCCACAAGTGCTGAGACGAATGTGGCAAGCATTTCGTCTAATCTTGGACTTCCGGTAAAAGTACTGACCACTTTTGTTAAAGATAGTCCGATAGCCCTGTTTATCAAAAACAATCTGGCCGCCCGCCATATTACTTTCGAAGGTAAGGATGTGGAACAAGGCGATCCCTGGGGATACCGTCATCAGTTCAATATTGCTGATAGTGGCTGCGGATCACGCGGGCCACGCGTTCAGAACGACCGTGCAGGTGAAGTTGGTCGTACCCTGAATGTAAATGACTTCGACCTGGAGCGCATTTTCGTAAAGGAAGGCGTACAAATTATGCATTTGTCGGGACTTATTGCCGCCTTATCGCACGAAACCAGCACATTCTGTCTCGAACTTGCACGTGCTGCCAAAAAAACAGGTACCCGCATCTCCTTTGACCTTAACTACAGAGCTTCCTTCTGGAAAGGGCGCGAAAAAGAACTGCACGCTATTTTTACCGAAATAGCTTCAGTATCCGATATCCTGGTTGGCAACGAGGAGGATTTTCAGCTGTGCCTTGGAATTAAAGGCCCTGAAGCCGGAGGGAAAGACATTGATTCCAAGATTGATAGTTTCAAAATAATGATTCAGCGCGTCAAAGCAGCATTCCCGAATGCTTCGGTATTTGCCACTACACTCCGGCAGGTAATCAATGCAAATAAGCACCTATGGGGATCAATCATGCTCGAAGGCGACAACTGGAGTGTGATTGAACCACGCGAAATTACTGTGCTCGATCGTATTGGCGGAGGAGATGGTTTTGTTGGGGGATTACTCTACGGTATTCTGAAAGGCTGGGAACCGGAAAAATGCATGCAGTTTGGCTGGGCGAGCGGAGCACTGGCTACCACGTTTTTAACCGATTATGCCCAGCCTTCTGACGAAGAAATGGTATGGAGCGTATGGCAAGGTAATGCCAGGGTTAAACGGTAGGATAAAAATTCCAAGACCCAAATTCCAAGTCCCCAATAAATACTCTAATCTCAATATTCCATTTGTCTTAGATCTGTAATTTTTCACAGTTTCAATCTTGGAATTTGGATTTTGGAATTTGGATCCTGGAGCTTAACAAAAAGTTTCTAACAATAATTTCCTTTAATGACAACACCATGATCTATTACAACCAGGGTTCTGTAAATACAGAATTCAGCAAGGAGGAACTTAGGAAAGGGCTTTATAACGCATTGGATAAGTTAGGCCCAAAGCATAAAGTACTGGTTGTGCCTCCCGATTTCACAAGATATCATTCACAGGCCGGAATTCTCATTGAAATGGCGTGGGAATATTATGGAGATGCGGTAACCGATATTCTGCCTGCACTCGGAACACATGTTGCTATGTCGGAATCCGAATTGGATACTATGTTCGGGAAAATACCACATTCTCTTATCAGGGTTCATAACTGGCGGAATGATATTGTTACTCTTGGGGAAGTGCCAGCTGAGTTTGTTCAGAAAGTTTCGGACAATCAAGTCGATTTTTCATGGCCTGCACAGGTAAACAAACTTTTGGTTGAAGGGAATTTCGACCTGATATTGTCAGTCGGACAGGTTGTCCCCCATGAAGTGATTGGCATGGCAAACTATAACAAGAACATATTTGTTGGTACAGGTGGCAAGGAAGGGATCAATAAGAGTCATTTCCTTGGTGCAGCCTACGGTATGGAAAGGATCATGGGACGTGCTGATAATCCGGTGCGGAAAGTGCTCAATTATGCCTCCGAGCATTTTGCATCGCATCTCCCGATTGTGTATGTTCATACTGTAGTAGCGCGAAATACCGCTGGCCATATGGCCGTTAAAGGATTGTTTATCGGTAACAATAGTGAGTGTTTCGGCAAGGCCGCTGAATTATCACTCAAAGTAAACTTCGAACTGCTGGATGAGCCTCTTGAGAAAGTTGTTGTTTACCTCGATCCTTCCGAGTTCAAGAGCACCTGGCTGGGTAACAAAAGCATTTACCGCACCCGCATGGCACTTGCCAATCACGGAGAATTGATAGTTCTGGCTCCCGGACTGAAAGAATTCGGCGAAGACAAAGAAATTGACAGGCTCATTCGTAAATACGGATATCTCACCACCCCTGAAATACTGGAACAGGTCAGAACTAACCTCGAACTCCGCGAAAACCTGAGTGCTGCCGCACATCTTATTCATGGTTCGCACGAAAACAGGTTCAAGGTCACCTATTGCCCGGGCAAACTTACCCGCGAAGAAATTGAAAGTGTAAACTTCAGTTATGGCGATCTCGCCGAAATGACGAAAAAATATGATCCGGGTAAACTCAAAGAAGGATTTAACATAGTGGACGACGAAAAAATATTCTTTATTTCCAATCCCGCACTTGGATTATGGGCATGTAAAAACCGTTTTTAAATGTATCGGCACACCGGCGGGTGTTGGATGCGGAATCATAAACAAATAGAGTAAAACACAATAAAACACTAAGAATTGTATGAATAAACTTGCAGACATTGGACTAGTCGGACTGGCTGTTATGGGCGAAAATCTTGTCCTGAACATGGAAAGCAAAGGCTTTACGGTAGCCGTTTTCAACCGCTCAACCGACAAAGTGGATAACTTTGTAAATGGACGAGGCAAAGACAAAAATATCATTGGAACTCACTCTATCGAAGAGTTGGTTAAAACCCTGGTACGGCCACGAAAGGTAATGCTGATGGTTAAGGCAGGAAAAGCTGTGGATGATTTCATTGAACTGCTCATCCCTCACCTGGAGGAAGGAGATATTATTATCGATGGCGGCAATTCGCATTTTCCCGATACCAACCGTCGCACCGCGTATGTTGAAAGCAAAAACCTGCTTTATATCGGAACAGGTGTATCAGGAGGTGAGGAGGGCGCCCTGTTGGGCCCATCGATTATGCCCGGAGGTTCCAAAAAAGCCTGGCCGGCTGTGAAGCCTGTTTTTCAGGCTATCTCCGCAAAAGTTGATAACGGCACACCCTGTTGTGACTGGGTTGGTGAAAACGGTGCCGGTCATTTTGTTAAGATGGTTCATAACGGTATCGAATATGGCGATATGCAGCTTATTTGCGAAGCCTATCAGATCATGCGCGATCTGCTTGGTATGACGGCCCATGAAATGCACCTTGTTTTTAAAGAATGGAACGAAAGTGAACTGGATAGCTACCTGATCGAAATAACCCGCGACATTCTGGCTGTTAAAGATCCCGATGGCCAGCCTTTGATTAATAAAATAGTGGATACCGCAGGCCAGAAAGGCACAGGCAAATGGACCGCCGTTACTGCACTTGATTTAGGCATTCCGCTTACATTAATAGGGGAATCAGTATTTTCACGCTGTCTGTCAGCTATCAAAGACGAACGTGTTGCAGCTTCGAAAGTTCTTACGGGTCCGAAAACCTTATTTAATGGTGATAAAGCTCAATTTGTCAGTTACCTGAAGCAAGCACTCTACGCATCCAAAATAATTTCGTATGCCCAGGGGTATAGCCTGATGCGTGCTGCTGCAGATGAATACAAATGGGATTTGAATTATGGTGGTATTGCACTGATGTGGCGTGGCGGTTGTATAATCCGCTCAGTGTTCCTCGGTAAAATTAAAGAGGCCTTCGATCTTAATCCCGGGCTGGCTAATCTCATGCTCGATCCTTTCTTTTGTGAAACAATTGAAAAATCACAGAACGGATGGCGCCAGGTTGTGGCTACAGCTCAACTGAATGGAATTCCTGTTCCGACCTTATCTACTGCCCTGAACTATTACGACGGTTACCGGACAGAATTCCTGCCCGCAAACTTATTGCAGGCACAGCGCGATTATTTCGGCGCTCACACTTACGAACGATTCGATCAACCCCGTGGAAAGTTCTTCCACACGAACTGGACCGGACGCGGCGGCGATACTGCTTCATCAACCTATAATGTTTAGAATTCAACGTTAACAAACAAACCATTAATCCAATGTTACAATGAGCAAAACCGGGAACTACCGCTGGCGAATATTAGCGATGCTTTTCTTCGCATTAACCATTAACTATTTCGATCGTAGTTTATTAGGGGTCATGGCTCCTAAACTCATGGAAATGTTTAAATGGACAAACAAAGACTATGCGTTGGTTAATATGTCCTTTAAGGCAGCATACGCTGTCGGGCTTCTGATTATGGGAAGGCTCATCGACAGGCTTGGGACCAAAAAAGGATTTTCACTGTCCATTTTAATCTGGAGTATTTTCGGAATGTTGCATGCAGCAATTTCGAGCAGTTTTGCACTTATTGGATTTGTCCTTGCCCGATTTGGTCTCGGTTTCGGCGAATCGGGTAACTTTCCGGCAAGTATCAAAACCGTTGCCGAATGGTTTCCCAAAAAAGAACGTGCTTTTGCAACCGGCATTTTTAATGCTGCGACGAGTGTTGGTGCAATACTCGCGCCTATTGTGGTAATGCTGGTTGTAGCCGAAAATGGCGATGGATGGAGATATCCCTTTCTTATCACGGGAGTTTTATCCGGTTTATGGCTTTATATGTGGATGAAAATATATAAGAAACCCGAAGATAATTCGAAACTTACCAAAACAGAGCTTGAATATATTTTAAGCGATTCAGAGGTTGAAACCACTGAAAAAATTCCATGGTTAAAAGTGCTTCCGTTAAAGCAAACATGGGTGTTTAGCCTGACAAAAGTACTTGATGCAGTATGGTGGTTCTATTTATTCTGGGGTGGTAAATTCCTGTTTGATCAATTTGGAATAAATATCAAGACTTTAGCATTGCCGCTCCTGATAATTTATGTTCTGGCCGACTTTGGTAGTGTTTTCGGAGGATATCTTTCATCCGCACTGATAAAAAGTGGAAGGAGTATCAACTTCTCGCGTAAAATCACAATGCTCCTATGCGGAGTTATTATTCTTCCGGTTTCATTTGCAACAAAAACAGATAACCAGTGGATTGCTATTGTTCTTATTGGTATTGCAGCTGCCGGTCACCAGGCATGGTCGGCTAATGTATTTACTTTTGTGAGCGATATTTTCCCAAAGAAAGCAACTGCTTCGGTTGTTGGGATCGGGGGAATGATCGGGGCTGTGGCCGGAATTACAGCTGACTTTAGTTTAGGCTCTATACTCGATTCGCAGGGCAAAGAAGGTTATTTCTACGCATTCCTTATTGCCGGAACCCTCTACCTGATTGTTCTTGGAATAGTTCAGCTTCTGATGCCGAAGATGATTCCGCTTGACGACAATCTAAAGCCTATGAATAAATCGATTTGATCAATTGAATAATTTCTCTTAGCCTGCCTCGGAGATGTGTCGGAGGCAGGCTAATTTATATATTAATTCTTTTTTGTCTTCAGGTCATTTATGTATTCTGAAGGGGTTTTCCCATATTGTTTCTTAAAGCTGCTTGTAAAATAGGAGTGTGAATTAAAGCCAACAGCAAAACCTATTTCATCTACGTTATTATTCCCATCGTTCATTAACCTGATTGCTTTTTTCAAACGAATGTAACGTACAAATTCAGTCGGCGATTGGTTAGTGAGTACTTTCAGCTTCCGGTACAGGGAACTTGTACTTACACCGATCTTGGCAGCCAGTTGGTCAATAACAAATGATTTGTCGTTTAAATGTTTTTCCACTATAGCCGTAGCCTTTTCGATAAGCATTTTGTCGGAAAACAATACATCCATGCCGTCAGCCCAGGCGGTATCTGAAACTGAGAAAACCTCCCTTAGTTTTGATCGTAAAGAAATTAAGTTTTCGATTTGAGCCAACAAAATATTCTCATCGAAAGGTTTTGTAATATAGGCGTCAGCCCCGGTTTTTAAGCCGCCGATTTGCTTGTCGGATTCACTAAAGGCAGTGAGCAAAATAACGGGGATATGACTGCTTACAATGTTGTTTTTAAGCTGGCGGCAAACTTCGAATCCATCCATTTGAGGCATCATTACGTCAGTAATTACCAAATCGGGAATGATTGTAAGGGCAGTTTCGAGGCCTTGCTTTCCATTGGGTGCCGTTACGATACGGTATTGGAGGCTCAGCAGGTTTTTGAGGTAATTTCTAAGATCGTAATTATCCTCTATTACCAGAATTGTTATTGTTTTTTCCTTTTCCGAATATACTTCAGGTATCCCGGATGATTCTGTTAAAGAAATTATTTTTAAATTAATATCAGGTTCTTCCCTCTTTTCCGTTTTCTGATCAACCTCTTCCATAAGCGGGAAACTGATAGTAAATGTCGATCCTGACCCGATTGTTGATTTTACTCTTATGTTTCCCTTGTGCATGCGCACATATTCATAGGCCATATGCAACCCTATTCCTGTTCCGGATGATTGATGCTTTTTCCCCTGTTCGAATCGTTCAAATATCAGTTTGAGGTCATCGGGGTGTATTCCCGGGCCATCGTCCGAAAATTCTACACATACCATATTGCCGTGAATGATTTCCCCAACAACAACACTTTCTTCGGCATATTCTTCTGAATGAGTTGAATAAACTGTAATCCCGATTGTTCCGTTTTCAGCAGTAAATTTCATGGCATTCGAAAGAATATTAAAGAATATTTTTTCTGCTTTTTCTACATCAAGCAACAGGTTTAAACTTTCCGTTTCAGGGTTAAATGACAAATGAATGTTTTTGTCTTTTGCTTCCATTATAAAATAACCAACTACACTGCGGCACAGATAAATCAGATCGGTATTCTGTGGCTGAAAAACGGCTTTTCCCAATTCGATTTTCCGGATATCAATAAGTTGATTAACCAGTCGCAACAGTCGGTTCGAATTTCGCTGCATGGCAAGTAAATGCTCCCTGACTGCAGGTTCCAGGTTAAATTTCTCGAGCAAGAGGTTTACCGGCGACGAAATTAGTGTAAGCGGGGTTCTGAATTCGTGGGAGATGTTGGTAAAGAATCGGAGCTTCATTTCCTGAACCTGGACTTCTGATTCATGACGAAGGCGTTCGAGCAAAAGCTCTTTTCTAAATCTCTGGCGTGCAACAATTTCTTTCCTCACAAAATAGAAAGAAAGCGACAATAAAATAAAATAGGTTAAATATGCATACCACGATAGCCAGAAAGGAGGTGAAATGCTGATAATTAATTTTGTGGGAGTGACATTCCACAAATTGTCGTTATTACAGGCAATTACCTCAAACACATAATCTCCCGGGGGAATTTTGGTATAAGTGGCATAGTTTTGGGTGCCGGCATCAACCCATTTGCGGTCATAGTTTACCAGACGGTATTTAAACCGGTTCTTAGAAGGGAGCAAAAAATTATTGGCGACAAAATTAAACGTAAGTGAATTCTGGTTATAAGTTAGTTTCAGAACATCCGCATTCTGTAAGGTTTTCTTTAACGGGGATCCATTGGTGTGGTTGGTAACTACCACATTATTTATCGACAAAGAGGTGAGAATTACTTTGGGCGGAATCGGATTGGTTTTCATTTGCTCCGGTGTAAAAAGCGTAAAGCCTTTTGTATTGCCGAAGAGTATTTCCCCCGAACTAGTCTGAAATACTGCTCCCGGATTGAACTGGTTGCCTTTTAATTCATCCTCGCGATAGAAATTGCGAAAAATTCTCTTTACCGGATCGATACTTGAAATGCCATTCTCTGTGCTGATCCATAGAATTCCATTTTTATCCTCCAGTACGCCATACACATCATTTCCTGCCAATCCGTCTTTTTCCTGGTACCACTCAAATTTTCCTGTTTTTTTATCATATCTGTTGAGCCCACCCCCGCTGGTTCCTATCCATATTATTCCTTTCCGGTCCATGTAGAGTGATAATACCTCGTCACTGTTAATTGTATTCGTTGTATTCGACTGATTCATAAATCGCCGGAACTCACCTGTTTTTGGGTTTAAGAGGTTTAATCCGTTTTTGGTTCCAATCCAGACATTTTTGTCATTGTCCACTATAATCGCACGAATCTGGTTGTTACTGATAGACTTAGCGTTATTTGCAATTACTGTATAATGTTTCATCAACCCGGAAATGGTGTTGTAATGATAAAGCCCTTTTCCAAAAGTTCCGATCCACAAGCCGCTGTCGGATTTAGCGAGAGCATAAATACTTGTTCTCTCACCGTCAAATTTTTGAAGTTCCTTTAAGGATTTTTCATTCTTTTTCAGATACCACAAACCATCCAGGAATGTGCCAACCCAAAGAGTTTCTGTGTTCTTGTCAAAATACAGTGATTTTATATTTTCGATCTTTTTCCCGTTTTCGGTTTTAAGAGGGATATTGATCATTTTATTTGATTCTCTGTCGAGCAGATTCAGATTTCCAAACTCGGTCGCAATAAGAATAGTTTTGTCTGTTTTTTCCTCAAAAGAACTAACAAATTCATCATCCATTTCGGTATCCGGCTGATCTTTTCGGAAATGATAAAACCGATTATCGAAATTAGACAGGTAAGCCAGGCCTCCTGACCAGGTACCTATCCAGATACCATTTTTCGAATCACGGAATATTTTATAGATGCTGTTGTATGGAAGGCCTGTTACCTGTTGCGGAAGAATATTAAAGCTTTCTCCTTTATCAATTATTGAGATGCCTTTATAAGTCGATATCCAGATCCGCCCGTCTTCATCTGTATTAATATCACGAACCCGGTTGTGATTAATCTTGTATGCGTCATCAGGATTACTTCCATAATGCCGGATAAGGTTCCCGTGGAATCCGACAAAATCAAGTCCTGCCAGCTCATATCCTATCCATAAGCCTGATTCATTTGAAAACAGTTTTCGAATCAACTCCGATTGATGATGACAAAAAACACGGAATTCCCCATTCGAAGGTTCATACAGCCAAACAGTGCCGTTTACTCCGGCAATCCATATTCTTCCTTTCGAATCGCTGGTAGCACAGGCAAAATTCTCAAGCTTGGATTCCTCAACAATTATTTTATCGAATTTATGTGATTCCCTGCTGTATTTTCCCAGCATTGTACTGCTTAACAGGTAAATATTTTTGTCGCTTCCTTCAAAAATGTCACGAATATTATTACCAAGCATCTGCCCTGATTTATCCCGTAATTTCAGCGTGGTAAATTGATCTTTCGTGTCATCATATATACACACTCCCTGGGCTGTACCAATCCAGAGGGTTCCTGAAGAATCAAGAAAAATGGTACGTATTGAATTATCAGGAATTGAAGTGGAATCTGTGGGGTTATGAATAAATTTCTGAACGTCCACTGAATTGTAGCGGTATAAACCATGAATAGTCCCAAACCAGATAAATCCGTTAGCATCTTCTGCAATAGAATTGATTGAGCCGTATGTAAATCCACCTAACGGAGAGATTCGTCGAAAAGAAAGATTAATATTCTCGGGAACAGATCCCCGGGAATGACTAAAATTGAAACTCAACAAAATCAGCAGGATGAAATATATTCTCATGACTCAATAAGTTGTCGTTTAATAAAAAGGTCAAAATGAACGAACGCTTTTTGTTTTCCTTCAATGAAATGAGGATTCCATTTTGGCTTGTTTCATCGTATTTAAGTAAGAAATAACTTCAAAAATAACAAATAATATAACGGTTTTCCCTTTTCAGATAAAATAATATCAATTATCAATCAAATGACTGATAACTTTTATTTTGACCTATTTTTATTAAAACAAGCCTGATAACTTTTAAGGGATGAAAATTCTTCAGGGTATTTTTACATTCTGCATATTACTAATCTTTTAATACCTGCTTATCCAGGCAAAAACCTCCATAACTCTCAATGTTTCGAAGACCAAGACTTATGGCATACTCTAGTTCAGGTAAGGTACCTGAAAAGATCAGAATCATATAGTTCAACTTCAATAAAAAGTTTATTTGTAATCAATCTGAATTTCACGAAACAACCAATAATAAATACTCATCAAACCGCTTAAAAACAATATCATATGAAAAAAACATTTACACTGATTATTGTTCTGTGCACTTTATTCTTAAGTTCTATGGGACAGGTTTTGCTGGAAGAAACATTTGATTACCCGGTTGGTTCAAATCTGTCAACTGCACCAGGGTGGACAGTTGCAGGAACTCTTAATGCCGGTGCCGGAAGAACAATTGTCCAACCGGTGTTAACATACTCAAATGCAGGAGGTACATACTATCTTTCTGGTATAGGGAAAACAATGAACAGCGATATTACTGATGCCACAGCTTATTATCACTTAAAGCCTTTTACTGCAACACCTGTAACATCAGGAGTGATTTATTTGACTTTCTTGTATAAAGCCGGAGTTGCACAGACTCAAACTAATTCGGAGGTTTTTGGAATGTCAACCGGGACAAGTGCCGGTCCGAAAGTATATGTCGGAAAAGGTGCTATTACAACAACTTCATACAGATTTGGCACGACCAGATCAAGCCAATCGAGTGCTGATGTAAAATGGGCCGCCACAGAATTTGCTGATGTAAATGCAGTCCACCTGGTCGTATTGAAATATGATTTTACAACTCAGATATCATCCATTTTTATTAATCCAACCATTTCATCTGCTACAGAACCTGCTGCTGATATTACTGACAATTCAGGTACAGCCAGGACTTCTCTTAATAATTTATGGGTCAGGGCTCAAGGTACCTCGAATATGAGATATAATATCAGCGGGGCTAGGGTTTCAACAACATGGGCTGCTGCAGTTGCTACTCAGATACCCAAACTGACAACTCCGGTAGTAGGCTCAGCTTCCTCAATTTCGAACATAGGCTTTACAGCAAACTGGACCCCGGTTGCCAATGCCACTGGTTACAGTGTAAAAGTTTATTCCGGGGCTACTCTTGTAAATACAACAAATGCCACCGGTCAGGCTGCAAGTAATATTGCCATTTTAGGTATGACATCGGCAACCACATATACCTACACCGTTACAGCATTGGGCGACGGTATTAACTACTCCAGTTCCGACCCTTCGACTGCGTCGGCTCCTTTTACTACTTTGGGGCTTATGCCGCCAGTGGTTGGAGTAGCAACAGCAATAACTTCAGGCGGTTTCACTGCAAACTGGACACCCGTTGCAAATGCAACAGGATATGATGTTAAGGTATACCTGGGCACCTTCCTGGTAAGTACTACTAATGCCCCGGGACAGGCTACTTCAAGTCTTCCAATTACAGGCATGTCTTTTGGTACGTCGTATACTTTTGTAGTAATCGCAAAGGGTGACGGCCTAACCTATCTTGACTCTTCACCTTCGGCAGCATCGCCGGTTTTCATTACCCTCTATGTCAATGTAAATACTATTCACACCGACTTCGGGGATGGAACCTGGGGTAACCCGGTTACCACCACACCCGCTAACGGCTCATTCCCGTCATGTTCAATAAACGGTTTTATCTTCGAAAAATCAGTAATAAGAGTAGCGAGCAAAAAAGACCGAAGGGGAGATACGCATATTAACGACATTACTTTTGACAACGTCACCAATGGAGGTCTTGTCGTATTTCCGGTTGTAAATTCGGTGGCCCAGATTGAATTGCATGCATATACAGGTACTGCCGAAAGGACTTTTTTACTGGAAGAATATAATACAGGTACAAGTGTCTGGGACCTGATAGGTACTTATACTTATAATACGGCAAGTAAAAATGCAAATTTAGACTCGATATATGTAATTCCTATCAGCAGATCGGTCCCATCCAAGTTCAGAGTAAGAAACAATGGAAGCGGTTCGTTTAATGTAGCCCAGGTAATCACCCGTCTCACAAATCCTGTTACTCTTCCAACTCCTGTTGTAGGTGTGGCTACAAATATTACAAGTGTGGGATTCACAGCAAACTGGACACCGGTACCTAATGCAACGGGGTATGTGGTATTCGTTTACAAACGCGATATTTTCGTCAGCCAAACAACCGTGAGCGGCCAGTCAGCTTCATTCCAGGCTATTACAGGGCTTATGTCCGATTCGACCTATACCTTCAAAGTGCGTGCAAATGGGGATGGTTTTGTAAATTATGCTGACTCCTATCTCTCTGCAGCCTCAGCACCTTTTATAATTCTTGCAATCACCGCTCCGGTAATCCAGACAAGCAATATTGCTTTCACTGCTATCGTCAATACCGGGATGACAGTTAACTATAACGCCGGTGATGGAATGAAGCGCATAGTAAAAATGAATACTTCAAACAGTTTTACCAACCCGGCTGATGGAACTGATCCAACTGCGAACAGTGTATATGCAGGATCGGGTGAACAAGTGGTATATAATAATAACGGGAATTCGGTTTCTATTACCGGGCTTACTCCGGGAACCATATATTGGTATCGGGCCTATGAATACAATGGTTCAGGTACATTAACAAAATTCTTAACCACAACTTTATCATCGAACCCAAACAGCCAGTCAAGTAACACCATCCCTGATGCAGTAACAAATGCAGCCATCAATATTACTTCCACCGGGGCGATCCTTAATGGTACCGTACTTGCAAACAATGCGGGCACGACCGTAACCTTTGAATATGGCCTTACCACTTCATATGGCCTTTCGGCGAATGCGACACCGAATATTGTGACAGGTAGCACAGTAACGCCGGTATCAGCATCAGTCGCAGGTCTTGTTGTTGGAAATACATACCATTTTCGGGTAAAAGCGGTTAACGGAGGAGGAACATCATACGGGAATGACAGGACTTTCCTAACCGGATGCACTATTCCGGCAACAACAAGCCCGATTACCGGAACTGCCAGTGTTTGCCAGGGCGTAAATGGTGTTGTCTACAGCGTGACCCCTATTTGGAATGCTGATACCTATGTCTGGACTCTGCCAACCGGAGCCACAATAACAGCAGGAGCTGGTACAAATTCAATAACTGTGAACTATTCACTGTCAGCTGTTTCAGGAAATATTACTGTAAAAGCTACAAATGATTGTGGCAACGGAGGTATGTCAACACTTGCTGTTACGGTTAATCCTTTGCCCACACCAACACTTGTCACCGGGCTATTAGCCGCATGTCTTGGCACAACAGGAGTTGTATATTCAACGCAGGCCGGCATGATCGGTTATACCTGGACAATATCCTCCGGTGGAACTATTACAGCCGGGGCAGGCACTAATGCTATAACTGTTTCGTGGAATGTTGCCGGAGCCCAGACAATAAGTCTGAATTATACCACCAGTGCCGGATGTACTGCCGCTGCTCCTGCAGTCTTTAATATTACCGTGGCTAACCGGCCTGTTCCAGTAATTACAGGTCCGGCCAATGCATGCCAGGGATACACTAATAATGTGTATACAACACAGGCAGGCAATTCCAACTATATATGGACTGTTTCGGCCGGGGGCATTATCACAGCCGGAGCCGGTACAAATGCTATAACAGTAACCTGGACATCAACCGGTGCCAAGGTTGTTACGGTTGATTATACCATACCTGCAGGTTGTAATGCGTTAAATCCTACTGCTTTCAATGTAAATGTAAATCTGACACCCACTCCAACAATTTCAGGATCAGCCACAGTGTGTGCGGGTACGGAAGGTGTAACCTATACAACGGAACCTGGATATTTGAATTATATATGGACGATTTCGTACGATGGTGTAATAACATCCGGGCTGAATACAAACACAATTACTGTAAACTGGCCAACAGCCGGATCACGGTATGTTGCAGTTAACTATTCAAATCCTAGCGGGTGTAATGCAAATGCAGCGACATACCGCAATGTTACAGTTCTTCCTGTTCCCGTACCTTTAATCTTCGGCCAGAATGCAGTTTGCCAGGGGACTTCAGAAGTAGCATACACAACCCAGGCGGGTAACACAAATTATGTATGGACAGTTTCGTCAGGCGGCACCATTACTTCTGGTGCAGGAACCAGTGGCATTATGGTAACATGGAATTCAGGAGGCAACCAGACTGTAAGCGTAAATTACACTAATGCCGGAGGATGTGCCGGTGCTCAGCCTACTGTGTATAATGTTGCTGTTGCTCCATTGCCATTAGCTGGCGGAACTATCACGGGTCCGGCTTCTGTCTGTTCAGGAGCTCAGGGGGTTGCCTATTCCGTACCTGCTATTGCCAATGCCACAACCTACAGCTGGACTGTTCCCACCGGAGCTGCCATTGCAACGGGCGCAACTACAAACTCAATTACTGTTAACTACTCACCGGCGGCAACCTCAGGTGTCATCAAGGTGAACGGCGTAAACTCATGCGGCAATGGTGCCAGTTCGCCAGGCTTCAATGTTACTGTGAATCCAATTCCGGCCACCCCAGTTATCACACAGGTTCCGGTTGGTGATACACTTATCAGTAATGCTTCAACCGGAAATCAGTGGTACCTTAACGGGGTAGCAATACCTGGAGCAACCGGCAAGAAACACAAACCTGTATATCTTGGAAGCTATACCGTTGTAGTAACACTCAGCGGGTGCAGTTCGCCTTTATCAAATGCCATTGTTGTTACGAAAATCGTTGCGATCACAGATTTGGAAATAAGTCATTCTTTCGAGGTATATCCAAATCCGAACCGAGGCACGTTTAATCTGAAACTGGCCTCTGGCAAACCGGTTGACCTGAATATTGAGATTTACAACAATATTGGGGCATTGCTCTGGAAACAGGTAAAGGTTCATGTTGATGGAAACTTTGTGATGCCTGTCGATCTGGGAGTAGTTCCTGCAGGAGTTTATATCGTTGCTTTGAGAAATGGAGATACGAATATCGTTCGCAAAATGACAATTATGAAGTAATCGGAAAAAGCTTGGTATAACTATGAAAAGCCGGAGCATTCCGGCTTTTCAGGTTAATATGGGTATGCATTTCAAGATGTGCAACTCTTCATAATGGCTGCACTAAGCAAGTTAAACCTTATACAGTTATTAGTGCTTAATTATGTAATGATATCAGGATCGCTGTATTCATGATTGTACACAGGTACTATGGGTTTTGAGAAGCCATAGGGTGCATGTTAGTGTTACAAGGCAGCATAGTCTTGTTTCATTTTGGATTCGTCAAAGAAAATTGAAAGCTTGTTATCCGGATATCATAATGGACATTCTTATAAATAGAACCAAGATCTTGTTATTTTTTTAATTTTTCATTAGGAAAAGAAACAAAATAGTTAAGAATTTGCGATAAAATTCTGGCTGATGCCCAATAATTTCGAAACTCTTTTAATTATCAATCAATTTGACTGATAGTTTTTATTTTGACCTATTTTTACTAAAATTAACCTTATAATTTAGAGAATAGGATTGCTCTTATATATAATTTTAACATCGGGCAACAAACAAACAAAGCTTTATGAAAAAGAAAAAAATGAATCTTAATCTATGTCATAAAATGAAAATTATGAAGTTTCGAAGTATCGGGGCACTTGTGGGATTAATTATTCTGACAACGGGTTTAACCCTTCAGGCTGCTAACTTTACCGGAACAGTTCAACTGCCATCCGAAGCCATGTCATTCAAAAAAAATGTGACTGGTAAAGTTACCGACGAACAGGGTGTAGCCTTACCCGGTGTAAGTATAATAATTAAAGGAACTACAATAGGAGTGATTTCCAATAGTAGCGGAACGTATTCTCTTGAGGTTCCTGATGACAGCGCTACATTGGTTTTCTCCTTTATTGGATTTGTCACACAGGAAATAAAGGTTGGAGCCCAATCAGTGATAGACTTAGTTTTGCGACAGAATGCTCAAAATTTAGATGAATTTGTTGTAGTCGCTTACGGGAAACAGAAAAAATCACACTTAACAGGGTCAATAGCATCGTTAAAAGCCGAAAAACTTGATGAGATACCTGTAGCAAGAATTGACCAGGCTTTGCAGGGTAAAATGTCAGGAGTACAGGTAGCTAATGTTGACCCCTATGCCGGCGAAGCTCCTCAGATACGTGTACGTGGTATGGGATCAATCAGTACCAATATTGATCCGCTGGTAGTAGTAGACGGATTCCCTGTTGCTGATGGAATGTCGATGGTTAGTATGGGAGACGTTGAATCAATCGAGGTTCTGAAGGATGCAGCTTCATCTGCATTATATGGTTCGCGAGCTGCTAACGGGGTAATACTCATTACTACAAAAAGTGGCAACATAAAAAAACCAAAGTATAATTTCAAAATGTACAGTGGTATAACCAGTGCTTACAAACTTCCGGGAGTGCTCAGCCAATCGGAACAAACAAGACTATATGCCGACGAAGCAGAACTAAGGAAACTGGATCCATCAGTTGACGGAACAACCGCAACAATGCCTTTTAATCTGACTAACGAAGGTGATCAGCTTGGATATTTGCTTATAAATTACATCGGCGAAGAAACCGATTGGGTAGCCGAAGCTCTCAGGCCAACCGGCATGAAAAATAATTATCAGTTAAGTGCGTCAGGCGGCAATAGTGCTATCAATTATTATATATCCGGTAACTTCAATAGCGAGGATGGCATCATGAAGAAAAGTTCCTACGACAAATATAGTTTCAGGGCAAAAGTTGATATCAAACTTTCAAAGAATATTACACTGGGGTTTAACCTGAATCCAAGTTACAGTAAAAAGGAAACCCCCGGAGTTGATCTTACAAGTTATCTGCGTTTCCCTACCTGGCTGCCGATTACCCATACCGAGGCAACTTCTGCTCTTACAGGTCAACCGGTCGGTACTTATGCTCATCCTTATCATTACGGTAGGCTTGACTTAAGTGGAATCGGAATTGATGGCGATCCATGGCACGTTACTTCAGGCAGTGCATCGGGATCGTCGATGCATAACCCGGTATCAACACGCGAACGTACTGAAATTATTACAGATGATTACAGGTTACAATCTAATGTATATCTGCTTATCGACCTTCTCCCCGGACTTCAATTTAAAACATCGAATGGTGCCTATATTACATACCGGGAGTTTAATGAAAGACTTCAAACTGAGGCTGTTGCCGCCGGCGATCCAAATAAGCTGACCAGGACAGGAACCTTTATGACCGACCTGTTATCGGAAAATACGCTGAACTATACCAAAAAGATAAATAATCACGATTTTGGGGCATTATTGGGATTTACTGCACAAAAAGTCAATAACGAAGCCAATACGATTGTAGCAACCGGGTTCCCTGACGAAGAAATCCTGTCATTCAATATGGCATCGACCCTCATCCTGGATAGTCCGGCTTTGCCAGGTACCACATCCTATTATTATACCGAATCGATGATGTCGGTACTCGGACGTGTAAATTATTCCTATAAAGGGAAGTACCTGGTATCGGCAAGTTTCCGTGCTGATGGGAGCTCGAAGTTTGCCGAAGGGCACAAATGGGGAAATTTCCCTGCCACTTCCGTAGGATGGCGTGTTTCAGAAGAAGAATTCATGAAGGGATTCACCAAACTGTCAAATTTAAAACTACGCATCAGTTACGGTTTGACGGGTAATAATAATATTCCGCAGTATTCGTACATGAATTATCTTAATACCAGCAATTATCCTACCGGAACAGGTATAGGTACACTTCATCCCGGCCTTTCGTCAAACAACACTTTCCTTGGTAACCCTGACATTACCTGGGAACAGACGAAGGAAGCAAATTTTGGTATGGATCTTGGTTTTTTCAAAAACCGTTTAACTCTCTCAGTTGAGTATTACAATTCGAAAACGATAGCTATGTTGCTTCAGTCACCCTCCATGTATATTACGGGTCATCAAACATACTGGAACAATATAGGTGAGGTTAGCAATGATGGTGTAGAAGTGGAATTCTCATCGGTTAATGTCGACACAAAAGGTTTCAACTGGACTATTAATGGCAATATTTCGGCCAATAAAAACAAACTGTTAGGATACGGGAATAAGGATCACGAAGATAATTTCGGAGAACGAAATGAAGTATACAGGGCAATAGTCGGCGAACAAGCCATTCAGTATTTTGGATTCCAAAGTGCCGGAGTGTACCTGACATTTGAAGATGTTGCTGCAGCAAAAGCCATGAAAGACCCTGTAACCGGAATGCCTTTTAACTGGGGCGATTTCACACCCATTATTGGCGGTCTTAAAGTTGTGAACCAGAATGGCGACTACCAAATCGACAGTTACGACCGTGTTGTTCTTGGAGATCCGTTCCCTGATTTCACATGGGGACTTACCAACACTTTTACCTATAAAAACTTCGATCTGAGTTTTCTTTTCCAGGGCGTTCAAGGAGTTGAAATTATTGATGGAAACATGAACTACAACGAAACTCTTCGTACCAATACTGCATATACTGATAACAGGTTTGTTAGCCCTGCATTCCCGGGAGACGGACAAACTGTATATGGCACCAATACAGCCGGGAAATTCCTTTTGCTCACCGATTACGGAATAGTAAATGGATCATATACGGCACTCCGCGATTTAACCTTTGGATACACTGCTCCCAAAAAGTTTGTGCGATCCATCAAGCTATCAGCTCTTCGTGTGTATTTCTCAGCACAGAATTTATTGTACCTGATGTCCGATGACTTTGATGGGGTAAACCCGGAAGCACGAAAAACTTCGGGTCCATACGCAAGTCCGTTGATTGATGGGTACCAGAGAGGTGTGTACCCTATTAACCGGACCTATGCGTTTGGAGTTGATGTCACATTCTAAGACATCCGTATTAAAAATCTCGTTTTTGGGGCACATGAAAAGAATAATGATTTAAAAACACATTAAAATGAAAAATAAAATAAATATAATCATAGCCTTTACTACAATGATCCTGTTAGGGGCTTGTACGGATTTTTTAGACGACAAGCCGGCATCAGTGTTAACGCAGGTAGATTTTTATACTACCCCGGCACGAATCAACCAGGGAGTCATGGGCTGTTATTCCGGAATGGCTACAGCTATGATGGATGAGTGGAAATTTACCGAAATTAGGAGCGACAACACCTGTGTAGCCACTACTGGTACTTCAGGCATTGACCGGGTTGATTATTGTGACATGGCTTTTTTCCGTACATCCACCAGTTTGCCTATGATGCAGGCATACTGGTATAAACTGTTTCAAAACATCTCCAATGTAAACGCAATACTACCCTCGGTGGCCGACAACACCTTCATTAAAGTTGAATCGCAGCGGGCACAATACGAAGCCGAGTTACTGTTTATCAGGGCTTACCACTATTATACGCTTGTTAGTTTATGGGGTGATATGTTTAAAGTTACTACCATAATCAGTGCAGAGGAAGCAAAGAAAATACCCCGATCACCGGTTAGTGAGATTTACAACGACATTATTATTCCTGATTTACTAAAAGCCATCAATCAAGCCCCTGCCTCCTATGCTGCTGGCGATGCCGGGCGTATTACGAAATGGGCTGCAATGAGTTTGCTCGCTAAAGCCTATATGATGATGGGCGGTACTGATAATATAGCTAAAGCCAAGCCACTGGTTGAAGCAGTATTGAATACATCTCCACATGGATTGCTTATTGGCACCGGTGCTTATGCAAGTATATTCAGTACTTCGAACGAAATGAATAAGGAAATCATTTTTGCTGTGCGCTATCTGGGTGGCAGCACAGGACTGGGATCACCATTCTGGGGGATATTTGCACCCGACAACTCGGCAAATCTTTTCCTAAAAGTTGGGACTCCTGACGGCGATAATAATCCGACACCTGAAATTATGCGCCTGTTCAAAGAAGATTCTAAAGATACCCGGAAGGATGCAAGTTACAGGCTGTGGTTTAAATCTCCCACCGATTCAATACAGTACATTTCAAAATACATTGACGCGACAATGATTTTACCCAAACAGTGTGAGAACGACTGGATAGTAATCAGGTATGCTGACATGGTGCTGCTCAATGCCGAAATAATGGCGCAAGACGGCCGTATTGGCGAGGCAAATATTGAAGTTAACAAAATCAGGACAAGGGCGGGTGCTACACCTGTGGCAGCTTTTAATTCAAAGGAAGAAGCATTGGATGGAGTATATAAAGAGCGCAGACTTGAGCTGGCCTTCGAAAATCAGCGCTGGTATGACTTATTGCGGATGGCAAAATCGTACGGAAATCCTAACAAAGCTGTTGACATTCTAATAAAACATACCTTCGTAACTGACTGGACCAATCTGTATTCTCAATACGATAAAATTCCTTTGCCCGACCAGACACAATTTATCAGGGACCGGCTTTTACTTCCAATTCCTCAGACAGAAATAGACGCCAATAATGAGATGATAATTCCTCAAAACCCTGGTTATTAATTTAAAACAGATAATTATATGAAAAACAATAAGTTCAATCTGCATTTTTTATGGGTTGCCTTGATCGTATCACTGGCTGTTTGGACCAGTTCATGCACTAAGGATGAGGAGGCCACTCCCCCAAAAACCATTGAAGAGCAAAAGCAGGAGCTCATTCAGTTTGCAACTTCTGAAAAAGCGATGGTTGATAGCACTGTTATCGGCTACAATAAGGCGAACTTCATGGTTGCAAGCACCAGTAAGTTTGCAAGTTATAAAGCGGCATACCTTAAGGTGTTGAATGCAGCCCTGGTACTGGATACTGTGCAAAACCTGACCATGAAGAATATCACCGATACCTATAAATCCTTCGGTGTTCCCGGGCAGGCATTCCAATTTGCTTTGTTTATTTCTGACAGGCGGCCGTTGAATGATTTGATTATTCCTTGCCAGGCATTGAATACTGCTACAGCAGTGGGTACCGCGACGGGCCAGGTTCCGCAGGAAGCGAAAACGGCATTTACAAATGCAATAACAGCTGCAATTAAAACACGTGATTTGTCCACTTCCATTGACCGACAGGTTGCTGATGGGGTTACCGCTTTACAAAAAGCAAAAACAGATTTTGAGTCTGCAATTATAAAATAAACCGACATTCTTCATTTCCGGGTCATAGGCCCGGAAATGAAAAAATGCTATTTTTGAGAGTAGTTTGTCTTTAAATCAATAAATCTCAATTTTAGTGCACTGAAAACTGATAACCAAATTACTAACCTAAATCTTAATATTATGAAACAAATCTTTACCTTTTCAAACTTTGGGTCAAAAGCAATAGCATTATCCTTGCTCATATCTTGCTTTTTGCTTTTTAAACCTGTAGTTGCTCATGCACAGACATCAAAAGAGTACACTGTTACTCAGATTGGGGAATTCTTATCCGATCTGAGAGGAGGTCTGTTCGATATCTATATACTTTCCACTTCAGGCGGGCAATATGTGTTAACCGGAACTTCCAGTGTAATTGATACCATTGGACGCAGTGCTACAATCCGTGCCAAAACCGGTCTGGCCCAAAAACCAATTATTTCTGCTAATGGAGCCAGCGCTGCAAGTACGGCATCTATTTTTGTCCCCTATACTCCAAACACTACTATTACACTGCAGGGAATTGAATTTAACGGCATTAACGCAGGTGTCGGAACCCAGCCAATCCTAATAAGGAGTACAACCACTGCAACCGCCTGTAAGATTATTGTCAGGGATTGTTATTTCCACGACTTCAACAATGCAGCAGGAAATGGAACCATCCGGCTTGAGGCAACCTCATCAGAAATGGATATACAGAACTCAACCTTTAATAATTGCAGCGGAAGAATGCTGTTTTTTAATACAGCCGATGGTAATGCTACAACCCAGATTAATAATATCTCAAATGGAGATTTTATAATGAAAAACTGTACCGTTTCTAATACAATTAATAGTGTAGCTAATGCTAATAGTGTTGTTCACTATAAGTCATCCAGCGGTATATGGGCAAAAGGGAAGAATTTTACAGTTGACCATTGTACTTTTTATAAGTTTGTTAATACCGGTACCGCCGGCACGGACGAGATATTCAAATTCCGGATGATGTCGGGCCTTATAAGCATAACCAATTGCATTTTTGATCAGATAGATCTGGGCCTTACATTTGTGAATCCGGATGTAACTGCACCCGCTATGGTTATAAACTATTGCTACCTTGGTTTTGCTACCCCCCCTACCGGAACTAATACAGTTACCACTACGCCGATCTATACCAATGCTGCAGCCTTAAATTTCGGACTTACCAACAGGAGTTCCTTTGTAGGTAGCGACGGAAAGACTATTGGTGACACCCGGTATTATCCTGAATATTCTCCAACTACTCCTGTTCAGCAAAATTTGGGATTGAGTGTATTCCCAAACCCGGTTTGTAAATACATGAATATCAATTACAACCTGGTGTCGGGTGGTATTGTTAAACTGGAAGCATTTAATAACATGGGGCAACTTGTCGGCACCCTTATGCCTTCCAAATATCAAAGTACCGGGAAGTACAAGGAAGTGATTGACATTTCAACACTTGAGAATGGAGTTTACTTTGCACGCTTAACTGCCGGTAGTGCTTCACAAACGATTAAGGTGGTTGTTAATAAATGATATGTCCAGGGAAACAATTTAATTAATTTGTTCTGAGTCTGTTTCAAAAATTAGAATGCCTGTATTGTTTGTTGTCAGGAATTTCATTAGGGTTTTATTCGCATGCTGTTGAAATCCTGATTCTTGTACATGATAATGGTAAAAATGATTTTTGAAACAGCCTTAACACTTAATTCCACCTTTTTTGACCGGCAAGATAAAACCATGAAGAGTGTATAAGCTACTCCGGTAGTTCAGTTTCAAACAGGCATAACACACAATGAAATGAAACAAATGTACTTAATATCAGTACGTTGTGTCACAAATGATTCACACTAAACAATTCACCGAAAATTCAAATTAAAAGAGATTCGCCATGAATAAAAAAATTGCCTTAATTGTTGCTCTTTGTTCATTTTTTCTGATTTCACATGGGCAGGTTCTGCTTGATGAAATATTCAATTACCCGGGCACGAATCTTGACCTGGAACCTACATGGATTTCGGGAGGAACAGCTCCGCCGAGTGGAATCGTGCGAAACATTGTTACCCCGCCATTGACATATATAACTCCTGTTGGAACTTATGCTCTTTCTGATAAAGGGAAAACAATAAACAATTTATATACAACCGGCGCAACTGGTTACTACTGTTACAAGCAATTTACAGCGACACCTGTAACCAGTACTGTTTATTTATCTTTTCTGTTTAAAGCCGGAGTGGCTCAAAAGCAAAGCCAGGCAGAAGTTTTTGGGTTAGGTGATAGTGCAAATTCAGGTCCGAAAGTTTGGGTTGGAAAAGGACTTGTTAATGCCAATTACTTCCGGATCGGGACTACCCGGGGAAGCGGAACGGGTTCCGATGTTAAATGGACTACGACCGAATTTTCGGACACGCTTGCCGTAATGTTAGTTGTGCTTAAATATAATTTCAGCGATTCTACGGCATCACTCTATATCAAACCGGTCCTTGGATCCACCACCTCACCAACTCCTGACGCAATTGATAACATTTCTTCACCATCATCTGTTAAAGCGAAACTCAATACACTCAGATTCAGGGTCAATGGCAATAATAAGGCAAATTTCAATGTAAGTGGAGCAAGAGTGTCAAAGTCGTGGGCCGATGCCGTAGCTAAATCAGGGAATGTGGGGTTGACTAGTCAGGGCTTCTCGACAGTCAGTTTTAGAATTTATCAAAATTCATCATCCAAAACTTTGAATTTAAATTACAGTTTAACTGACAACACGAACATAAGTCTTGTGCTTTATAGTATTAACGGACAGGAAGTTAATACCTTGATAAATAATGTTAACCATTCATCAGGAAGCTATTCCGAAATCTACGATGCATCAGGTTTGAAAACGGGGATTTATCTGGCCAGGTTTACTGCAGGTGGTGTTAACAAATCGTGTAAAATACTAATTAACTGATAAGACTTTTAATCAGCCAAAGAACTCACAGCTTTCTAAAGCTGTGAGTATTTCAAACAATCCTCAATCATTCGCAGGTTGAATAAAAATAATTTTTATGAATAAAAATTTGACAATCTTGTTTGTCTGGTTAGTTACCTTTACTGCCAGTGCTCAATACCCTCAGAAATTACCAATCGACTACAAATCATTTTTTGCTGCTAAAGCAATTGGTTCGGAGTTATCGTTGGAAAAGGGAGAATATACAAATACCACTCAGGATGGTGCCAATCCTATTAAGGGAAACCAGTGGAACCGAAGCGGTAAAATTACGGTCGGTGATTCGGTAAGTATGTCGCCGGTTATTGAATCCAGTAAATTGAGCTATTCAACCTATATTGATAATAATGCCGGGA
Organism: Bacteroidales bacterium; assembly: GCA_963677975.1. Taxonomy (GTDB): domain Bacteria; phylum Bacteroidota; class Bacteroidia; order Bacteroidales; family UBA4417; genus UBA4417. The sequence goes on from OY782677.1 coordinate 1,229,544, forward strand.
AAGCAATTATTCTCGATCCGGAAATTGCTTTTTTACGATCAACCATATACAGCCTCACTTCGTCAAATGAATACACAGACGAAGCTCTTTTTTTAAGTGCATTAGTGAATATTACTAAAGCGTCGAATTCAGGAGATCAATTTATAGCATTAGATGGTAATTATACGGGTAATCAGCAACGTGCCCGTGTATGTGTTAAATCATCGGCGAACAAAGGCTTTTATAACCTGGGATTGGGATGGAAAGAAACAGCTTCTTCCTGGTCTGCTGACTTGCCATACGGAACCACCATCCTGATTGTTGTTAAAGTTTCGCCTTCTGGCAAAGGTGCTGAATCAGCATCTTTATTCATTAACCCCAAAATAGGAGGGAAAGAAAGTGGGGAAGCAATAACAGCCAGTGCTGAAGGGAATGCAGATCTGAAGAGGATCAGGGGGATATCGATTCGTCAGCGTCCAAATCTTGCAGGCAAAATTGCAGGTTTACGTTTTGGTAATAAATGGGAAGATGTAGTAAAATAAATGATATAATCAGGATTGAAAAATTGATTATAGTTGGTTGAGTTGAGCCTGCATAGTTCATATTTCCAAAAATCTATGAAACTTATGCAGGCTATTTTTCAACTTATCCAGGTCAAACAGAATCATTTCTAAATCATTCGAAATTTCAATCCATAAGAATGGAACTAACTTTGCAATAATTATTGCTGAAAGCCATTCTTAAACAATAAAACTGGTTGCTGAATTCTGCAGCTCAGTTTGCAAACTAACTTAATAATGAAAATGACATTTTTAAATTTTCGGCGAATCTTATATGTTGTCACATTTCTCGAAATTCCTTTTTCGCTTTTTTCACAAAATGTCGTTCTGGTTTTTTCAGTTGGTCAATTGCAATCTGCCATAAACAATGCATCAACAGGTGATACCATTAAACTTGCTGATGGTACTTATTTTAATTCATCTCTAGTAATTAGTAAAAGTTATATAGCTGTAAAGGCAGCCACACCGGGAAAAGTATTTCTGAGCGGTACAAATGATATTCAGATCACGGGTAATTATATTGTATTCAGTGGTTTTCAGTTCACTTCCGGGACTATAACCGGGACTGTGACAAACGTGACCGGAAGTCATAATACATTGACTCAGCTAAATTTCAAAGGGTATTCGGCTCAAAAATACATCAATCTGCAAGGGCGATATAATGAAATTTCGTTTTGTAATTTTGAAAATAAACCAACCACCGCTCCCCAAGGCGACCTCATTCATATAACTCCTGATGAAACACTCCCAGGATATAACAAAATCCGTTACTGTTCATTCCTTAACATGCCTGGTGCCGGTGGTGATAATGGAAATGAATGCATCCGGATCAGCAACGGCTCCACTTCCACTTATGTGTCGCGAACGATAGTTGAGTTCTGTTATTTCAACAATACCGGATTCGGCGATAGTGAAGCTATATCGGTAAAATGCAGGGAAAATATTCTTCGATACAATACTTCGGTAAACAACCAGCGAGCAATGTTTTGTTTCCGTAATGGGGATAACAATATCGCATATGGTAACTTTTTTATCGGGGCGGGCGGAATTCGGGTCAAGGAAGCCAACAATATCTATTGCTACAACAACTACTTTGAACACTCAGGTGTTGGTGGTTATACGGATGCAGTAACCTATGTGTATTTCACTGATAATACTACCTATGTTCTGAACAACATCAATTTTTCCCATAACACCTTTGTTGAATGTGGTAATATTGATCTGGACCATGGTGCCGTAACCAATACCTGGGCGAACAATATTTTCAAAAAAAGTTCTGGCAATATTTTCACTGGGTCAACTACCGGAATAGCCTGGGCCGGAAATATGTATGATGGTAACTTAGGCGTTTCAATTCCATCTGGAATGACGCGGTTTGACCCTAAGCTTGCATTAAATCCGGATGGTTTTTATGGCTTAACTGCGACAAGCCCTGCCATTGATGCAGCAAGTGCAGGTTATCCTGCAATAATGGATATAGCTAATGTGGATGACGATCCGGCTTTGCTGCTTGATATCAGCGGTCAGCAGCGACCGGCATCAGCAATCTTAAAAGATGTTGGCTGCGATGAATATACCACGGGAGCTTCAACCAACCATCCGCTTGCAATAAACGAAGTCGGGCCGTCATATCTGATTTATGATTTCACGGGTAATGGAAACGGGATTAAGGAAGATCTTGATTTAAAAGTTAAACAAAACCGGGCTGTCGACTCGATCATTATCGAATACAACCTGCTTTCTGTTTCAAACGTTTCTCTTCTCATCGTGAATACAAACGGCATTCCTGTGAAGAATATAATCACGAACCAGCATCAACCGTCAGGAAATCAAAAGTATACAGTTGATGTTTCTGATTTGAAAAACGGAATCTATTTAGTCAGCTTAAAAACGGGGAATTTACTGAAAACTAAAAAATTTGTCGTTTGCAGGTAGTAAGCCTGAATAATTGAACTGACTCGAAAATCATTGTCATAATCGTGAAAAACAAATACCTGCATCATGGCTAAATGTCTTTTAAACACATTTCTGCTGTTCGTGTTGGTTCATATAAATATTGCGACTTGCCAAACATTAACGGGTTCCAACCCTCTTCCACCGGGAGCGAATTTCGATTTGAATGCCTGGAAATTGCAGACTTTAGATGCTGACTTAAAATTTATTGAGAAAACTCCCTTTGAACTCGAAACCGGTTACACGAGTCCTTTCTTTTATTCCGATTCAACGGATGGTTCGATGGTTTTCAGGGTACCGAGCAACGGATCTTCAACAGCTAACAGCAGCTATCCACGTGTGGAATTGCGGCAAGTCCTCGATGGAGCTAACTGGAGTTTATCAGATCAAACCGAACATTACTTAACTGCTGAATACAAAGTTATTAGTGTTGCTCAACCAAAACCTGGCATTATTATCGGCCAGATTCACGGTTACGAAGATGAATCGGAACTACTGAAATTACGATGGACCGGTTATAAGCCGGGACAATGTTATATTGAGGCCCGGTTTGAACTTAACGATGCTACCAGAGCTGAATACGGAGTAACCCTCGCAACCGGATTATCGCTTGGCGACCTTGTTTCGTACACAATAACGATGAAGGCCGGGAAGATTACCATATGGCTGAACGGCGTTTCAGCAACACAGACCTATACAACAGCGTATTTCGGAACAACAGATACTTATTATTTTAAGGCCGGGGCTTATTTACAGTATAACGGCTCCAACCCTGTTTATTACGGGAAAACGCAGTTTTATAAATTATCACTAGCAAAACAACCGCAAACAATTTCCTTTAATAGTTTGACCACAAAAAAAACCGGTGATCCCGACTTTAATCCCGGTGCAGTAGCAAGTTCGGGTTTAGCTGTTTCGTATTCCAGTTCCAATACAGCAGTGGCTACCATAGTTGGCGGGAATGTTCACATTGAAGGATCAGGAAGTACTTTGATTACTGCTTCCCAGGCAGGTAACCTTTTTTATAATGCGGCTGCAGATGTTTCACGAACCCTTACAGTAACTCAGGCTCCTGCTGGTGTGGATGATACCCGGGAGGGGAACGGCCATTTTCAGTTGTATCCAAACCCGGCATCCGACCAAATAGTGATCCGCTTTTATTTATCCGAAGAATCGAAGGTTAGCGCAATCCTTTATGATTTGACAGGGCGGCTTGTAAAAATAGTAATACCAGAAGCAAATCAGATGCCAGGGGAACAAAAACTTATGTTTTCGATCTCTGATTTGGACGACGGAGTCTATTTTGTTTGTATTAAAAACGGAAACAAATCTCAAACCGAAAAGGTAATTGTCAGCAGGCAGGAATAGCGCTGTTTCCGGCTTTTCACCTAAAAATTCATTTCCATAGAATTACTAATACTATAATTGCCGAATCATGAGTAAATGTATAAAATTGATACTGTTTCTGACTTTTTCCGTTCACCTTGCCAATGCGAAATCTTATACGGTATCTTCGGCTTCAGAGATAAATGGGAAAAAATGGACAGCAGGCGATACTATTGAAATGAAAAACGGAAAGTGGATTGATCAGTCCATTGTTTTTACAGGCTTTGGAACAGACTCAAATCCAGTTATCTTAAGGGCCCAGACCCCGGGAGGAGTAGTCCTTTCGGGTAACTCAACACTAAGTTTTTCCGGAAGTTTCCTCGAAATATCAGGGCTTTACTTTAAAAACGGGACATTGAGTGGAAACGATATTATATCGTTCCGAACCTCATCAGCCTCAACTGCTGAAAATTGCAGGTTGACGAATACTGCAATTGTAAGTTGTAACCCACCTGATAAAACAGTTGAAAATAAATGGGTTTCCATTTTTGGGAAGAACAACCGGGTTAGTAATTGTTCATTCATCAATAAAACTAATTCGGGAACATTACTAGTGGTTTGGCTCGAAAAAGATATTATACCCAGCCATATCATTGCGGACAATTATTTTGGGTACCGGAATGCTAACCTTGATAACTCAGGAAAGGAACTGAACGGTCAGGAAATTATCCGTATCGGTGATAGTCATACTTCGATGCAAACGGCCGGAGTAAAAGTTAACGGGAATTATTTTGAGGACTGCAATGGCGAAACCGAGATAATCTCAAATAAATCCTGCGGGAATTATTATTCGAATAACATCTTTGTCGGATGCAGGGGAACGCTCACTTTACGGCATGGCAACAACTGTACGGTAGATGGCAACTATTTTATCGGGAATGATGTGCCGGGAACCGGGGGTGTGCGCATTATTGGGGAGAATCATAAAGTTTACAACAATTATTTCCAGGATTTGAAAGGGACTAATTTCCGGGCTGCAATCTGTGTTTTACGAGGCAAGGAAAATTCAGCACCAAACGAATATTTCCAGGTTAAAAACGCGCTGGTTGCGTTTAATACGATTGTTGATTGTGCCCAGTCGTTCTGTATCAATTACAACAATCCTGCATTTACTATGCCGCCTGTCGGAACAACAATTGCATGCAATGTTGTATACAATACTTCTGCCGAATCAGAAATTAATGTCATAATTGATAAGACAAACAGTGCAGGAATGGATGTGAAATGGAAAAATAATTTCATGAGTGGGGGTGAGTATAAGAATTTCACTTTTTCTTCAGCTCAGGTGAATACGGAAACTAATCTCAGGATGAAATACGGGGGTTCAAAAATATTGATCTATGAACCGTCGTCCGGAACAGGTCTATCATCATATAATACTACTGAATACCCTGAAATTACAGTCGATATTCGGGGAAGGGACAGGAGCAATAACAAGATGCCTGGAGCCAGCCAGCTATCAGGGAAACCTGGCAGATTTGTTCCCGGGAAAGATTCGGTCGGTGTTTCATTCTTATAACCTGAAATGGATTTTTCGCTTCAAATCGGATTAGTCCGTTTATTCTGAAACATAGTTAGGATCAAACCCTATCAGGATATATCAATTCGTCTGTGTATTGTATGAATGCTGTGTGTTTTAAAGTCCGGGACTTCGACAATCCTCTTTGACAGATCAAAAATAATTTAAAGACAACAGCCCTTAATTAACAATATTCCATCATTCTGATTGATGAGTGGCAATATGACCGATTTTTTGAAAAAGTAGCCCTATAATGAGGAGTGGATAAAATTCCTTCTACTTATTTTTGGGATTAATAAAGATGAAGAATAGCTAAACCAGGTTGTTGAAAACAGGTTCCTTGGGAAATACCCCGACCTGATTTCAAAAACTGTTAAGTTTAAATAATGTAATAGTCTAAACTATAAAAACAAAAATTTGAATGACAACTAACAACTTTTTTCGAACAATTAGTTTGAGTCTGACTTTAGCCAGTTTAGTGCCTTTCGTGGTATTTGCCACTAATCCTGAGCCGAAACCTAAAAAACCAAACATCCTGTTTATTGCTGTTGATGATCTTAAACCAAATACCAGCGCTTATGGCGATCTGATAGCAAAAACCCCGGGCATGGATCGCCTGGCCAATGAAGGAATTGTTTTCCAGAAGAGCTATTGTTCGCAGGCCATTTGTGCTGCTACAAGGGCAAGTATCATGACGGGTATGCGCCCCGACAAAACCAGGGTTTGGGATTTGGTAACTGATTTCCGGCAGGTTAACCCCAATGCAGTTACAATTCCTGAATATTTTAAATCAATGGGATACGAAACTGCCGGAATGGGTAAAATTTTCCATATGGGCAGTACCGGACCAGGTCACGATGCACCTTCGTGGAGCGTTCCATACCGTGATGCCAAGTGCCCCGTTTATGCACTTCCCTATGTTCCGAATGAAAAAGGACGGGGTAAAGCTGTTGAGAGTGCTGATGTTCCAGATAATACTTATCACGATGGCAAATTAGTCGGGATGGCAATTGACTTACTCGATAGCTTAAGCAAGAATGAAAAGCCGTTTTTTCTGGCTGTTGGTTTTTTAAAGCCTCATCTGCCATTTGTAGCACCGAAAAAATACTGGGATTTATACGACAGGAACAAATTTGAACTTGCACCCTTTCAGGATAAAGCCGAAAACAGTCCTGATATTGCCTATCATAAATCGGGTGAATTGAAAAATTATTCCGACATCCCGAACTTCGACAGCTATTCGGGAAAAGAGCTGGATCATTTACCCGCCGACAAACAGAGGGAACTGATTCATGGATATTATGCATCAATGTCGTACATGGATGCTCAGATCGTGAGGTTGCTTGAAGAACTCGATAAACTTGGAATCCGCGAAAATACTATTATCGTACTTTGGGGTGACCATGGCTGGCATTTAGGCGATCACGGCTTATGGAACAAACACACCAATTTTGAACAGGCTACCCATACCCTGCTGATGATGAGCGTTCCAGGTACAAAGCCGGGGTTAAGACCACTTACCTTATGCGAGTTTACTGATGTCTTTCCAACATTATGTGAGTTAGCCGATATACCAGCTCCCAAATACCTCGACGGGATAAGTCTTGTTCCTGCAATTGAAAAGCCGGATGCCAAATTACGTGATTATGCATTTAGTCAGTATCCCCGCGAAAACGGGAAAGTAATGGGATATACCATTCGTACTGGCAGGTTCCGCTATACCGAATGGATGAAGGACAGCTACAGGACAAATATGCCATACGATAAAAAATATGTGATGGCGCGCGAAATGTACGACTATGAAAAAGATCCTGATGAAACCATCAGTGTCATTGATAAGCCCGAATATTTACAGGATCAGAAAAAACTTGAAAAGCTTTTCCTGGAAAGTATGGATCGCGAATACAAAAGTTGTACCCGGTTTTCAAAAATTGCTGATTTTAAAACTCCAATCCGGACCGACTTGAAAACCGGTAAAAGTAATAGAAACGAGGTGGAGTAGAAGTTGACTTTTTACGAAAAATATTTGCCGGATTAGGATTCACGCCAGTAAACCATTTTGACAAGTTGAGGTCAAAACACAATCAGACATGAATTACAAACTGCTATTAATCACATACTTGTTTTTTGTCATCGGGATCCGTGCAGCATTTGGCTTGTCTGTCAAAGTTCCGGGTTATGGCAGTTGTATTGATTCAATGGCGCTGAATAATGACTTTGTAAGGGTTATGCGAAATTCAACAGTTGAAAGTGCTCCTGATTTTGAAGTTTTTGGCACGCGGGTGGTGGTAGCACTCACTCAGTTGAAGGTTGAAAGCAACAATACGAGTAAAACACTAGAGCGCGGCCAGATAGCTGTTTTTCAGCCAAAGGAATCATTCAAGCTTTCCGGTGGCGAATTCTTTGAAGTGGCATTCAAAAAGAATCATCCGCCCGTTAAAGGACCGGACGTATGGCTTGAACCTGTAAAAAATAATGTCGTATACGAAGATGATGAGTTCCGGGTTTTCGAGGAAAGGCTTGCCCCTGGCGATACACGTGAGCTGCACAGCCATGCAGAGCGGGTTGTTGTGCGCCTCAACGAAGTGCAACTTACCGATCCCCGGAACAAACCAAACGGAAGTCCGGGAGGAGGTATCCAGGTACCGAATACGGTTAAGTTTGCTGAGCCCGTTGTTCATGTGGTTAAAAATTTAAGCAAGGATACGCCATTGTTTAATATAGTTCTGGAGTTTAAGGTCCGTAAATGAGTTTCTGAAAATACAGGCAGGTAATTGAAATACAACCCGTTTATGAAGGTGAAGTCCACAAGTAAAATCAAAAATGTAATCCTGGCATTGCTTTGCCTGGCATCATTTCCTTTGTATGCCCAGAAGAGCAAGACCAAACCGGCCAAACCGAATATACTGTTTATTGCAATTGACGACCTCAAACCTATTCTCGGGTGTTATGGCAACCAGATGATCAGGACTCCGAATATCGACAGGCTGGCGGCAATGGGCACAGTTTTTATGCAGAATTACTGTCAGCAGGCAGTTTGCGGACCCACACGTGCCAGTATAATGACAGGTTTGCGTCCCGATCATACAGGTGTTTGGGACCTAAAAACCAGGATGCGTGATGTGAATCCGGATATTTTAAGTTTGCCACAATACCTTATAAGCCAGGGATATTCAACCCAGGGAATCGGTAAGGTATACGATTCGCGATGCGTCGACAAAAAAATGGATGAACCCTCCTGGAGCGTGCCTTATTACAATTATTTTAAAACCGAAACAAAATATTATGCGCAGGAAACAGGGACTCCTGCCTCAGGTCAATACCAGTTGCCTCAGACCAAAGAACTAGTTGAAAAATACACTAAAGAAGCAGTTGAAAAAGGAATTGCAAAAGGTGATATTGATGCCTATGTGTCAAAATTTGTAAAACCATCGGTTGAATGTGCCGATGTGCCCGACAATGCATACAACGATGGGGCAAATGTGCTGAGAGCCAAAGAAATTTTAGGAAAGCTGAAATCGGAGAACAAACCTTTCTTTTTTGCTGTAGGTTTTTCTAAACCTCATTTACCTTTTGTAGCTCCCAAAAAGTACTGGGATATGTATCAACGGGATGAGATGCCGGTAGCTGAATTCCAGGAAAAATCGAAAAACGGGCCCGATATCGCGTACCACAATGCCGGCGAACTCCGGGCTTATTCTGATATCCCGGCGTTGCTGGAATTTACTGACCAAAAAGAGTATGGGTTAACCTTGCCTTTGGATAAACAAAAAGAACTTATACAAGGCTACTATGCCGCCGTTTCCTATACCGATGCACAGGTGGGAATTTTGTTAAACGCTTTGGATTCGCTGGGTTTAACCGAAAATACGATAGTTGTCATTTGGGGCGACCACGGCTGGCATTTAGGCGATCATAACCTTTGGTGTAAGCATACTAACTTTGAGCAGGCTACGCATGCACCTCTTATCATTTCATCTCCCGGTATTAAACCATCAGTTTCATCTTCACCCTCCGAATTTGTTGATGTTTTTCCAACGTTGTGCGATTTAGCCGGTGTTCCCGTGCCAACTTACCTGGATGGAAAAAGCCAGGTTCCTGTTATGAAAAACCCGGGTAAAAAAGTGAAGGAGTTTTCCGTCAGCCAGTATCCAAGAAGTGGTTCAAACAGTGAGACAGAACGTCTTGGGTATGCAGTTGGAAAATGCATGGGTTATTCAATCAGAACAAGCCAGTACCGGTATACACTTTGGTTAAAAGAAGATTTCCGCAGCAGCCAGGCTTTTGATAAAAATCTGATAGTCGCAACTGAATTGTATGATTACCGTAAAGATCCGAATGAAACAGTCAATGTGGTTGATGACCCTCAATATACCAAAGTTTCGAAAGATATGAATGAAAAAATGCTTGGTTTTTTGGCCACCCAGGTGAAAAAGAAATAATAATTGACATGAGAAAACCTGGTCTTAAAATTCTTCTTTCGATCCTGGTTCTACTGGTTGAGTTCAATCCATGCTATGCAATGACCATGGGTAACGGCAAAGTAGTTGATCAGAAACAGAGTATTTCTGATTCGATTGTATTACAGATCTTTAGTATTGAAAAAGACAGGGTTATTAAATCAGCTGACGGATTGCTTAAAGAAAAACCCAGGACTGTCACATCCAGCTCTTCTGTCAGGAGTAGTGGCGGAAAACACGATTTCTTTTCCGAAGGACCATACTGGTGGCCCGATCCGACCAATCCGGCTGGCCCTTATATTAGGAAGGATGGAATAGTTAATCCTGACCGGTTTAAAGATCATGATGTAAATCTTCGCCACTTTTCATGGATTGTCGGAACCGAAACCTCGGCTTATATGTTAACCGGGAAAGAAAAATATGCCCAATCCGCCATGAAGCATTTGACAGCATGGTTTATTGATACTACCACCCGGATGGACCCAAACATGCTCTATGCACAGGCTATTAAAGGGATTTGTACAGGTCGGGGAACCGGAATTATTGACGCTGTTCCGCTGATTGATGTTGCCCGTTCGGTGATGATCCTGGAGAAATCGCCTTACGTTTCCGGCAAGGATATTGCACTTGTTAAAGAGTGGTTCAAACAATTCATTTCCTGGCTTACCACTCATCAGTACGGAATTGACGAGATGAATGCAAAAAATAACCACGGCACATGGTGGAATGCGCAGCTTGCTGCCTATGCCCGTTTAGTCGACGACCAGAAAGTACTCCAGCTATGCAACGACCATTACCGGAATGTGATTCTGCCCGGACAAATGGCTGCCGACGGAAGTTTCCCCCTCGAATTGGAACGAACAAAACCCTATTCGTATTCGCTTTTCAATCTCGAAGCTCTGGCATCGCTTGCCTGGACCCTGACCGATACATCATTTGATGCATGGAATTATTCCCTTCCCGATGGCCGTGGAATGCAACTTGGATTAAAGTTTATTAAACCATACATATTGGACAAATCAAAATGGCCATACAAAAAAGATGTAGATCACTGGGACGAGCAACCTCATGCCAGGCAATTTATGCTTTTCGAAGCAATGGCCTCGGATAATTCAAGCTGGTTAGAATTGTGGGAATCATTAAGCAAAAAAAACAAAAGCGATGAAAACCGGATATCGCAGTCTCTGAAAAATCCTCTGCTTTGGGTAGATATGAAGATCAATAATTATAAATAACAGACCATGAATATTTTAAAACAAATTTCGAACTCAACATGGGCAAAGTTAATCGGCACGTTAATACTACCGGTTATTTTAGCCCTATTGAATCCCTCAAGTGCCGAAGCACAAAAAAGCCAGCCGAAGAAACCCAATATTATTTTCATCCTTGCCGATGATTTGGGTATTGGGGATGTGGGATGTTACGGTGCCGACAATTATAAAACTCCAAATATCGACAAACTGGCAAGCCAGGGAGTCCGGTTTACGAATGCTTTCACAGCGCCTTTATGCGGTCCCTCGCGGGCAACCATTCTTACAGGCCGGCATCTGTTCCGCACCGGGGCTACCAACCAGGATGCAACAGGCGAAATGCAACCATCGGTTGAAACATTTATGCCGGTGTACCTGAAACAAGCGGGTTATGTGTCAACAGCAATCGGAAAATGGGGACAACTTCCACTCGAACCATCCGATTGGGGATTTGATGATTATCTGAAATTTAAGGGAAGCGGAATCTACTGGAATACCCAGGATAAGGGCAAAACGTATCTCCTCAACGGTGTTGAAACAAAACTGAACGATAAAGAATACATGCCGGATGTGATGCACAAACGCCTGGTTGAATTTATGACTCAAAACCGGGAAAAGCCATTTTATGTTTATTATTCCATGTCGCATGTTCATACTGAAATACTTCCGACACCCGATAGCAAACCCGACAGCAAGAATATATATGCCGAAAACATTTCCTATATGGACAAACTGGTTGGCCTGCTAAGAACCGAGCTTGATCGACTTAAATTGGCCGATAATACCATCCTCGTTTTCTTTGGCGATAACGGAACCGCCGGAGGCCGAGCCGATGCCGCAACCATTGGCGGACGCAGGCTGATAGGGCAAAAAGGTTCGATGCAGGAAGGTGGAAGCCTTGAGCCGCTGATTGTTTATTGGCCCGGCATAACTCCAAAGGGAAAAGTATCCGGCGATCTGATCAGTGCGGTCGACTTTGTTCCCACCTTCGCTGAGATTGCAGGAGCCCAGCTTCCGAAAGATAAAATTCTCGATGGACAGAGTTTTAACGCGCAGCTGCATGGCGGGAAAGGAAATCCCCGTACATCAATTTTTGTTCAGCTGGCCAACAATTATTATGTGAGAAGTCTGGAATACAAATTGAACCAGGCCGGAGAATTATTCGACATGAGCAAAGCTCCTTTCGAAGAGATCCTTGTGCCCGCCGGCACAAAAGACCCGAAAGCAATTGCAGCACGCAAAAGTTTGCAGGCAGAACTGGATCGTCTGAATCCAGAGGGTGGATACTTTGATAAAGGTGATGGAACCGGTCGTCATGCAAATAAGGCTAAGAAAAATCCAAAATAATGAGGTATTATACGATTCGGGGATGTATCCTGGTTTTGGTAAGTCTGATAGCTATTGTATGTTTTTCTCAAAAGCACACATCAGGCCCCAGACGACCGAATATTATCGTTATTCTTACCGATGATATGGGCTATTCCGATATCGGCTGCTTTGGGTCTGAAATTAAAACCCCAAACATTGATAGGCTGGCATCCACCGGGTTGCGCTATACTCATTGCTACAGTACATCACGCTGCAGCCCGTCAAGGGCAGCGTTGCTCACCGGATTATATCCACACCAGGCAGGCATTGGATATCTTTCCAACTATAATTATGAAGAAGAAGGGTATCGCGACGATTTGAGCAAAAATGCGGTAACCCTGGCTGAAGTGTTCCAACAGGCTGGATATTCAACCTATATGGCTGGCAAATGGCACATTTCAAAAAGCATTACCCCTGATGGGGATAAGAGTAACTGGCCTCTGCAACGCGGGTTTCAGCGGTTTTTCGGAACACTAAACGGTTCGGGTAGCTATTACGATCCGGGAACGCTTGTAAGTGGCAATAAATTTATAGCTCCCGGCAAAGATTTTTATTACACAGATGCCATCAGTGATACAGCAGTAAAATTCATTCAGGATCATCCTAAAGAAACCCCCTTTTTCTTTTATGTTGCTTACACTGCCGCACACTGGCCTTTGCACGCCCCTGAAAATGAAGTGCAAAAATACAATGGAATGTACGACAAAGGTTGGGATGCCATCCGGGAACAACGTTTCGAAAAGCTTAAAAAACTGGGGATCATCAGTGACAAATGTGTTCTGACCGAGCGAAGCCCCGAAGTTCCTGCTTGGAAAGACGAAACGATGAAAGAATGGCAGGTGCGGCGAATGGAAGTATATGCCGCCATGATTGATAGAATGGATCAGGGTGTCGGACGTATATTATCGGCCCTTAAAGAAAAAGGTGAATTAGATAATACAGTCATCTTTTATATGCATGATAACGGTGGCTGCGCCGAACCCCAGGGAACCAATAAGTTGGAAGTTCCGCTAACCGCGGAACAAAAGGTTTTGCATTCGCTTTCCTGCGATTCCGTTTTCTATGGCAAACAGCCTGAATATGCACGTGATGGCCGTTATGTGCGAAGTGGCAGGGGTGTTATGGCTGGTGGCCCTGATACCTGGGTGGCCTATGGCCCGGAATGGGCCAATGTGAGCAACACACCATTCAGGTTATATAAGCATTTTACCCACGAAGGTGGAATAGCAACTCCGCTTATTGTTAACTGGCCAGTGGGGATTGCTGCCAAAGGCGAACTCAGGACCCAGAATGCACACCTCATCGACATTATGGCAACCTGCATCGATATCGCAGGTATCACTTATCCTGAATCCTTCAGGGGAAATTCTGTTCAGCCTTATGAAGGAGTAAGTCTGGTGCCCGCTTTTTCAAACAAACCCATAGCCAGGGAATTTATTTTCTGGGAACATGAAGGAAACAGGGCTATTCGTTGCGACAACTGGAAACTGGTTTCCAGGACTCAGAAGGAAAAGAAATTTACAGCAGCCGATGAAAATACATGGGAGTTATATAACATGGATACAGATCCTTCGGAAACAGTCAACCTGGTTACCGTATATCCTGATAAAGTAAAAGAACTAAAACTTCTGTGGGAAAATCAGGCTTTACGCACCAAAGCTAAACCCTGGCCATGGACAAAATAAATGAACCAAATAGAAATTCCGAAATCAATCGCCCTGAATCTATGGTAAACCATAAAATCTATATCATTATTCTGATCGGCTTGCTTTGCCTTTCCCAAACTGTGACGGGCCAAACTTCAAGTCTTGTTTCCTATGACAATAATATGAGGCTGGTATATCAGTCGGATGAAAAAGGGAACAGGATTCCTGATTTCAGTGGGGTTGGCTATAAAAACAGTGAAGCTGCCATTCCCGCAGTCGCTGTTGTTAAAACGGTTAATGCCGTTTCAGGCGATAATTATTCAAATGTTCAGAATGCGATAAACGAAGTAGCAGCCATGCCACTCCAGGCAAATGGCCTGCGGGGAGCAATTTTATTTAAAAGCGGGACTTATGAAATCAGTAAGTCAGTGAATGTTACAGCCAGTGGGATTGTTTTAAGGGGTGAAGGCATAACAACAAATTTCAGGGCAACCGGCACCTTTCAGTATAACCTGGTAAACCTGAAAGGTCAGTCAGGGAAAACTGAATATTCCGGGACTCAGAAAAAAATTACCGATTCATTTGTGCCCATCGGGGCAAAAACAGTTACCGTTGAATCAGGGCATTCGTTTGTCGTAGGCGACTGGGTCCATTTACGCCGCGAACCCAACGATGCATGGATTCATATTCTGGGCATGGATGTTCTTACAAATTATGATCCGGCTGCTACCAACTGGACTGCTACGTCTTACAAAATAAGTTATGAGAGACAAATTGTTGCTATACAGGGGAATACGCTCACATTCGATGCACCGGTTATGGATCCGATTGATCCTGTTTACGCCAATGGGTATGTCGTAAAATTCTTATCAGCTCGCATTCAGAATTGTGCCGTGGAGAATATGAGAATGAGTTCCACCTATACCTCTTCTACCGATGAAAACCATGCGTGGAATGCCATATTTATTGACAACGTGCAAAACTGCTGGGTCAGGAATGTAATTGCCACTGATTTTGGGTATTCGTGTGTTAACATATCCGATGTTGCTGCATTCGTAACTGTTGACAGCTGTTCGATGCTCGACCCGATTTCCCTGATTGAAGGCAGCCGCAGGTATTCCTTTAATGTGGACGGGCAACGGTGCCTTGTTAAAAATTGTACCACGCGAAACGGCAGGCACGATTATGTGAATGGAAGCCGCACTCCGGGCCCGAATGTATTCTACAATTGCAAATCGACTCTGCAACATGCCGATATAGGTCCGCATCATCGTTGGTCAACAGGAATTTTATTCGATAATATTGTGGGCGACGGACAACTGCGGGTTCAGGACAGGCTAACTTACGGCAGCGGTCACGGGTGGGCGGGTTCACAAATCATGTTATGGAATTGCGAGGCTACGGATATGGTTCTTCAGGACCCGCCTTCGTACCATTGTAACTGGGCAATTGGTTGTATCGGCCCTATTACCAATGTAGGATCACTCATAACGCACCCACTTGGAATTGTTGAATCTCACAATATGCATATAGCGGCGATTCCAAGCTTGTTTATAGCTCAGTTAAACGATAGACTGCTCTTTTTACCAACATCAGCTTCAAGTCCAAAAGCTGATGAATTTAATTTCCGTATCTGCCCAAATCCGGTAAGTGACCAGATATACATTTCGTATACCCTTGAAAAGAATTCAACAGTTAGTTTAGATCTTTTTGATACATCCGGTCAAAGAATAGAGTCCTTCATTTTAGCTGAAAAACAGTTTGCCGGATCTTATAAACGAGCTTTTAATGTATCCGGTTTCAAATCCGGAATCTATTATGCCCGCTTGTTGGTTGATGGGTTTCCTGCTAACACCAAACTTATCATTCAGAAACAAAACACTGATTAATTGTGACGACATTACAACAATGAAAATTCATTTACATATACCACTGCTTATAGTGCTTTTCAGTCTCAGTTCAACCTGTTTGCATGCGCAGGTTATCCTTGAAGCTGATGGGCCGGGGAATACCTATGAATTGATTAACAGTGTTCTGGCACCAGGTTATAACGTGGTCGAAACCCCTGAATGCATCCATCCTGAATTCGGCAGGCATATTGCCGAAGTATGGGATAACGATCTGAATCAGTTTGTATTTGAATTTTATAGCCATATTACACCCGACAACGACCGCTGCATTAATTTCGACAGGGAGCGGACCGAAATTAAAACATATGAACCCTCGCCCGAAAATCTGAAAGGCGTATCGGGTGAAATTGTTATGTACAAATGGAAATTTATGGTTCCGTCCGGTTTTCAACCCTCATCACATTTCACGCATATTCACCAGATCAAAGCAGTAGGAGGCAATGATGATATGCCATTATTTACGTTAACACCCCGCGCCGGGAATCCTGATAAAATAGAGTTGATTCATGATAATATAACAAAGGTTGCAACTGTGAATCTGTCAGAGTTTGAAGGAATATGGGTGGAAGCTACTGAGCGAATAATGATCGACAGCCTGCATGGAACCTATTCCATATTAATTAAAAGGGTGAGCGATGGGCATATAGTATTATCATACTCCAATACTAACCTGATGACGATCCGCTCCGACAATGATTTTATCCGACCCAAATGGGGCATTTACCGAAGTTTGCTCTCCCCATCTTCGCTCCGGGATGAGGCAATGCGTTTTGCAGGCTTTTCGATTTCTGAAGAGACCACAACGTCATCCAGATCAATTCCGGCAAAAGAAAGTCCCGGATTAAAATTATTCCCTAATCCTGTATCAAAGCGTTTGTCCATAACGTACAACCTGACAGAAACTACAGATGTTGAGCTTGTTATTTATAATCTGAAAGGAGCTAAAGTAAGGACGATCATTAACCACGAACAACGGTTAAGAGGAAACTGGCAGGAGGTGGTTGATGTTTCCGGTTTTGAGGAAGGTCATTATCTGGTTAGCCTGTCTTTAGATAATTTCAATCAGACCTTAAAATTCTGCCTTACAAAATAAATGATATGAAGCTACTCATACCTGCCGGACTAATAATTCTTGGATTATGCCTTCCAGTCTGCACTTATGCCCAGAAAGAGGTTATTGGTAATGTCAGAACCGAAACCATCAAACGGGCAAATGAAATGATGTCAGAAAAACCGGTAACGGTAACAGTATCATCCTGTAAACGAAGCGCCGGAGGCTTGCACGATTTTTATTCCGAAGGTGATTACTGGTGGCCTGATCCTGCAAACCCCGGCGGTCCATACATACAGAAAGACGGGCAGACCAACCCTGAAAATTTCTCCGAACACCGTCACGCCATGGTCAGGATGAGCGAAATTACTGCTACCCTGACTTCGGCCTGGCTTCTTACCGGTGATCGGAAATATGCTGACAAGACATTAGAACACCTCAATGCCTGGTTTGTCGATACCAATACGATAATGAACCCTAATATGCTTTATGCTCAGGCTATCTGGGGAAGGTTCACCGGTCGCGGTGTCGGATTGATTGATGCGTATCATTTGGTTGAAGTCGCCCAATCAGCAAAAAGGCTAATCGATAACAATGCTATTCCGAAGGAAAAGGCGGAAAAAATAAAAGAATGGTTCAGTAAATTTTTAAACTGGATGACGACGCATCAATATGGAATTGATGAGATGAATGCCAAAAACAATCATGGCACCTGCTGGGTAGCAACAGCCTCCTCAATGGCAATCCTGACAGGAAATGCCCCGGTGCTGGAAATGTGCAGCGACCGGTTTAAAACCATTTTACTGCCCACGCAAATGGCTGACGACGGCAGTTTCCCGCTTGAATTGAAACGCACCAAACCATATGGTTATTCGCTTTTTAATATCGATGCTATGTGCAACGTTGCTCAGATATTATCAAGCCCGGGGAATAATTTATTCGAGTTTAAAACTGAGAAAGGACAAACTCTGAAAAAAGGTATGGACTTTATCTATCCGTTTATCATCGATAAAACTAAATGGCCTTTTGCAAAAGATATATACATATGGGACGAGTGGCCCGTTCGCCAGTCGAGCCTCTTGTTTGCCGGTTTGGCATATAAGAATCAGGATTACATCACCACATACCTCAGTTTTCCTGCCAACCCGGTTCACCCCGAGGTTATCAGGAATCTTCCTGTCAGGCACCCGGTGATTTGGTTACTTAATACCCCTTTAAAATAGAAAACGTGGTAAACGGAGTTTATAAACCGTAAAAAATTGAAGATGACACGAACAAGAGTATTTTGGATTGTTTTTATATGGCTGGGCCTTGCAAATAGCCTTTTTTCACAAACACAAAACTCCCTCCGGCTGAATGACAACTGGAAATTTCTCCGGGGCGATATAGGAGGCATCTGGGAGGCGGTCAGGCCTGTGAAAGCTGGTAATCCTGAAAGTGTTCCCATATGGGAAAATGTGACTTTGCCGCATTGTTTCAATGCAAGCGATGCTGTTGATCCGGATGTTAATTATTACCAGGGTCCGGGCTGGTATACCAACCAGCTTACAATCAATAATCCGTTTGCAAATGGCCGAACACTTCTTCATTTTGAAGGAGCAGGACAAAAAACAGATGTCTATGTATACATGACCAAAGTCGGATCGCATGTCGGAGGATACAACGAGTGGACCGTGGATATTACTGATGCCGTAAAGGCTTTCCTTCAGGATAAAAAAGTTGCCGATTCATTCAAAGACAAAATTCCTGTATCAATCCGGTGCGACAATTCCCGTGATCTGGAAATGATCCCTTCCGACCTTTCCGATTTTAACCTTTATGGTGGTATATACAGGTACCTGAACCTGGAATATGTTCCGGCAATCTCGGTTGATCGTTTGTTTGTAGATGCAACTGTTGATTCAGCAGGTTTATCAGGTAAATACGACCTCAGGTTAAGGTTACACAATAAACCTGGTTTGTCAAAAGCTCACCTCAGGATTGAAATATCTGATCCTCAGGGGAAAGCGGTAACTTCAAGTGAACAGGATATTGAAGCTTTCGAAGGAATAAAAAGCATTTTCTCCAATACGCTTAAAAAACCGGAGCTTTGGTCTCCGTCTCAGGCGGATCTGTATACCGCCAGCATTACTATATCAAGTGAATCAGGCACCCAGACTGTTACCGAGAAATTTGGTTTCCGTAATTTTCAGTTTGTCGACAACGGGCCTTTCAAACTGAATGGCAAAAGACTGCTTCTTCGCGGCACACACCGTCATGAGGATCATGCGGGTGTTGGCGCCGCCATGACTGAACCTATGATCCGCCAGGAAATGATAATGATGAAAGAGATGGGCGTAAATTTTATCCGGCTTGGCCATTATCAGCAATCACGGATTGTACTCAATTTATGCGATAGCCTGGGTATAATGGTTTGGGAAGAGATTCCCTGGTGCAGGGGCGGACTTGGTGGCGAACGATACAAAAACCAGGCTAAAGAAATGCTAAGCGATATGATTGAACAGCATCGCAACCATCCGGCGATTATTATCTGGGGCTTAGGGAATGAAAACGACTGGGCAGGTGATTTCCCGGAATTTGATAAAGAAAAAATACGTGCTTTTATGACGGAACTTAATTCACAGTCGCATCAGCTTGATCCTACCCGCATGACCGCCATCAGGCGATGCGATTTCTGTAAAGACATTGTTGATGTTTACTCTCCGTCAATCTGGGCCGGCTGGTATCGTGGAATATATACCGAATACCGTGCAAATACCGAAACCGAGATGAAAACGGTAAAACATTTTTTTCATGCTGAATGGGGTGGCGACAGCCATGCCATGCGTCATTCGGAAGCCTCTGACAAAGGTCTGAAAAATGTTCAGGCAGGAAACGGAGCCGATGAGCGGCTCGGGGATGCTTCTCTTTTCGGAGGTGCAGCGCGCGCTTCAAAAGATGGCGACTGGAGCGAATCGTACATATGCAACCTCATCGACTGGCATCTGAAAGAACAGGAAACCATGCCTGATCTGACAGGATCGGCATACTGGCCGTTTAAGGATTTTTCAACCCCGGTCAGGCCTGACAATCCCGTACCCTACATGAACCAGAAGGGGGTTATTGAGCGTGATTTTACAAAAAAGGAAGCCTATTTTGTTTTCCAGTCGTGGTGGACCGAAAAGCCTATGGCTCACATTTATGGACATACCTGGCCCGTTCGCTGGGGCGATGCTGGTGAGGAGAAAATGGTAAAAGTTTATTCCAACTGTGATGAAGCGGAGCTTTTTTTGAATGGGAAAAGTTGTGGGGTGAAGAAACGAAACAGCCAGGATTTTCCTGCTGCCGGGTTACGTTGGAATATAGTTTATTCCTCAGGGGAAAATGTGCTGAAAGTCATCGCCCGAAAGGAAAAAATTATTGTTACCGATGAAATTAAACAGGCTTACCAGACAGATAAATGGGGAACTCCGGTTAAAATGGTTCTGAATAAAATTGATCAGCAAGGCGACATAGCTACTATAGAAGTCAAACTTTTCGACGAAAAAAATGTATTGTGTCTCGATGCCCGTAATGTAGTCGAATTCGGGCTGGCTGGCGATGGAAAGCTTATTGACAATCAGGGAACTTCGTCCGGCTCAAGGAAAGTTGAAGTATACAATGGCCGGGCAATCATTAGGGTAAACCTGAACGGAGGAGAAAGCATTGCGAGTGTTAAAAGCCCTGGATTGCCTACGGCTTTCTTAAAACTGGCAAAATAATTTATAGGTTGAAATTCATTTTGAAATAGAATCAGAACAATCATTGACCAGGTGGTACAATTAAGTATGAAACACACAATTATCAGTCTGCTATTTTTTCTGGGTTGTTATACGGCGACTGCTATCAGGATTCAGGTAAGTACTGCAGCGGAAATCAACTTCAAAAGCTGGAGCGCAGGCGATACCCTTGTGATGAAAAACGGCACCTGGACCAACCAGGCTATCGTCCTGAAAGCAACCGGAACAGCTGCGGTCCCTGTAGTTCTTCAGGCAGAGACCCCGGGAAAAGTAATCCTTAACGGAAGTTCCAAAATAGGGATATCCGGTCAGTACATTGTCGTTTCGGGACTTTATTTTCTGAATGGCAACTTAAGCGGCAGTTCCGTTGTTGAATTTCGTACATCAACCACAGCGTTTGCTGAAAACTGCAGGCTGACCAATACAGCCATCGTCAATTACAATCCTGCCGACAAGATGGTGGATTCAAAATGGGTTTCGTTATATGGTAAAAACAACACTGTAGACTTTTGTTCCTTTGAAAACAAGACGAATATGGGAACTCTCCTGGTGGTGTGGCTGCAAAACGGAGTAACTGTAAATCATTTTATTGCGGATAATTATTTCGGATACCGGAATTCCAACCTGGATCAGGGCGGTGAAGAACTGAACGGGCAGGAAATCATCAGGATTGGCACCAGTGATGTATCCATGACCACGGCAGCGGTTACAGTGAGAGGTAATATCTTCGAAAAATGCAATGGGGAAATTGAAATCATTTCCAATAAATCCTGTGGAAATGTATTCACTAATAATTTGTTTCTCAATTGTAAAGGGACACTCACCCTGCGTCATGGAAATAATTGCACGGTGGCGGGCAATTACTTTTTTGGTAACGGGATAGCTGAATCAGGTGGGGTTCGTGTTATTGGGGAGAATCACAAAGTGTACAACAACTATTTCGAAAACCTTGGCGGAACAGATGCCCGGGCGGCACTCAGCTTAATGCCGGGGGTCGAAAATTCATTACCAAATGAATATTTCCAGGTGAAAAATGCCCTTGTGGCATTTAATACAATGGTCAATTGCCGGCAATCGTTTTACATCTGCGGGTATAGCACCGGCTGCGTGATGCCGCCTATAACCTCTGTTATTGCTCATAATCATGTTTTTAACGAGTCGTCGTCTAAGAACAATGTAACTCTTATTCCCAATAACCAAACACCCGTGGATGTGACCTGGAAAAACAATCTTATGAATCAGGGTACATACATTGGTTTTACCTATTTGCCGACCCAGGTTATTACAGGGAAAGATGCAAAAATGGTACGGGCCGGAACAACAACAGATATGTACGAACCGGCTTCAGCGTCTGCACTTCTCAACTATACGACAAACGATTACCCTGAAGTAAATCTGGATATACGAGGGCGCAGCCGCGGAACTTCTAAATTGCCGGGCACCAGTCAGACAGAAGGGGCTACAACTGTTGAGATGCCATCCAAACTGATAGCAGGTTCATTCTTTAACAAAACCACAACAGGTCTCTCCGACTTACATTACAACAATAATGTCAGGATTATAACAGTTTACGGAAAAACAATTTCTTGTTCCGAAACCGGAAGTCTTCAGGTTTTTAACCTGGGAGGCAGCCTGGTATTGCAGATGCAAAACACCAACTTGGTAAATACAAATTTACCTGCCGGGTTTTATATCGTGCGTTTCACCGGTCACTCCGGAAAACAAAGCATTCAGAAAATCGTCATTCAGTAGTTTTAATTCATATGGTGAAATAAATTTAGATTCAAACGAAATCACAAATCATCAGCCTTTAAGTTTTTAGAAAAATGAATATAATGGAATCGATAAAATCTGCAATTGCACTCGTTCTTTTCAGTCTGTTTTTATGCATTAACAGCTTAGCACAACAACTCAAACTGGCTGAGATTTTCAACGAAGGGGCTGTACTGCAGCGCAATGCAAAAGTCGCTGTTTGGGGTACTGCAGAACCCTCAGTCAAAGTGTCGGTAAGCATACAGGGTAAAACGGTTGAAACCAAAACCGGTAAAAATGGAAGTTGGGATCTAATCCTGCCTGCATTGAAAGCCGGCGGACCATACCCAATGACTGTGATCAGTGCTAACGAAAAGCTTATAATAAACGAAATTTATGTCGGTGAAGTCTGGATAGCAGGCGGGCAGTCCAATATGGCGTTTATGCTGGAAAATTCAGATAACGGAAAGGATGAGATTGCAAAGGCTTTGAATAAGAATATCAGGTTTGTGATGGTTCCTTATAAAGCTTTTGAAGGGGATAAAAACCGTGGTGATATGAACTGGCGAACCGCAACAACTGATAACGTTTCAAAAATGTCGGCCGTGGCTTACTTTTTTGCAAAAGAATTACAGGCAAAACTGAATGTTCCGGTTGGGATTATCTGCTGTTATAAAGGAGGATCCGGTGCACAGACCTGGACAAGCCGAGAGTCCTTATTAGGCAGACCCGAACTGGCACCTTATGTAGAAAACTACGATAACTATGTTTCTAAATTAAGGAAAGAGGAATACCTGGCAATGATCGACAAATACGAGAATGATACCAGAACCTATAATGATTCCGTAAAAGCAGGTGCTGCCGGCTTGAAAAAACCTACCGAACCTATGGGCGAACGCAATTACAATCGTCCGGCCGGTTTATACGAAAACATGCTGAAACGGATAATTCCCTTTTCAGTTCAGGGAACCATCTGGTACCAGGGGGAACATAATGCAAACCGTGCGAAACTCTACCAGACTTTGTTCCCGGTAATGATAGAACAATGGCGTAAAGACTTCAGTAATCCGGACATGCCATTTTTGTTCGTTCAATTGCCATCGTATGAAAAAGCGGATGCCGATAACAGGCCTGTTTGGCCTGAACTAAGGGAAGCACAATTAATTACCTGGCAAAAAATGAAAAATACAGGTATGGCTGTAACCATCGACCTTGGTGAAAAGACCAACATTCATCCAACAAACAAAGAACCTGTTGGTAAAAGGTTAGCGGTTATTGCTTTCAATAAAGTGTATGGCATTAATGTGCCATATTCAGGTCCGCTGTATAAAAAAATTGAATTTGCAGCAAACAAAGCTATTCTGTCATTCGATTTTACAAGTGAAGGGCTAATGTCAGAGGGTGATTTGAAGGGATTTTCGATTTGTGGAGCTGACAAAATATTTGTTCCGGCAAAAGCAGAAATAAAAGGCAATCAGATCATTGTGTGGTCGGAAAATGTAAACTCGCCAATAGCAGTTCGTTATGGCTGGGAGAACTGGACGGAAGCAAATCTGAAAAACAAGGCCGGATTAAATGCATCACCTTTCAGAACTGACGATTTTGAACTGCTGACCGGATCGGTTAAAGCCCCGGGCTATAAAATCCCTGTCTCCCAGTAATATTGAATTTCCAAAGGACAAATGTACCTTTAAATGAATACTAAACCGGTTTCAGGAAATCACCACAGGAATGCTACAACACAACTTCCGCAATTATGAGAAAATACGTTAATATATTCATTATCATATTTAGTATGATTTCAGGTTTAAGCCTGGAAACATCAGCGCAGAATATGAAAAGGATAGTTGCTGATGCTGAAAAGCAAACTGCGCTGATGCTTGATCTTATTGATCAGTCGCAAAATGCATGGATAAATGATGCAAGGAATAAGAAAAAACCCTTAGTGGTTTCCCCGCGCAGTTTAACGCCAGCCAGAGAACTTGTTCTTGTAAATTCCAAAGACTGGACCAGTGGTTTCTTTCCGGGTGTTTTATGGTCGTTATACGAATTGACCGGTAATAAAAATTGGGAAGAAAAGGCTAGGGTGTTTACTTCAAAAATTGAAGAAGAAAAGATGAATGGAAAAACCCACGATATGGGTTTTAAAATATATTGCAGTTATGGAGCGGGTTATCGCTTAACCAATGACCCGAAATACAAGGAAGTTATCATTCAGTCGGCAAAAACCCTTTCCACGCGTTTCAATCCTGTTGTAGGTTGCATCCGTTCATGGGATCACAACACCGATAAGTGGGAATACCCTGTAATTATAGATAATATGATGAATCTTGAATTGCTGTTTGCCGCTACCAGGCTGACAGGAGATTCTTCGTTTTTCAAAATTGCGGTGAGCCATGCGAATACTACTATGAAGAACCATTTTCGTAAAGATTTCAGTACCTACCATGTGATCGATTACGACACATTAACAGGCAGAGTTCTAAGCAGGAGTACCCATCAGGGATACAGTGACGAATCAGCATGGGCACGTGGTCAGGCATGGGGGTTATATGGATACACAATGTGCTACCGCGAAACCCGCGACCCCAAATACCTTCAGCAGGCAGAGAATATTGCAGGATTTATTCTGAATCACCCCAATATGCCGAAAGATATGGTTCCATACTGGGATTTCAATGCCCCAAATATCCCAAATGAACCCCGTGACGCTTCTGCTGCAGCAATCATTGCATCAGCGTTATCTGAACTAAGTACTTTGAGCAAAAATCGAACTTTCTATCGTAAAAAGGCTGATCTTATTATCGAGAGCTTAACCGAAGATTACCGGTCACCCATTGGCAAAAACAGGGGATTTATCCTGATTCACAGTACCGGGGCAAAACCTATGGATAGTGAAGTAGATGTACCTCTTATATACGCTGATTATTACTACCTTGAAGCGCTGTTGAGGTCAAAAAAATAAAGTGATAAAATTTATGGAGAAAGGAGGTAGTGCCCTTTTGAAAAGCTTTGTCACTTGAATGATATTTGCTGCTTATTGAAATACTATTTTTTTTGATGAATAACTTTCCAACAGTTGATATTCGATCATCTGGTTTATTAATCTTTAAATCTGGTGAGATCAATAGGAAAAATACTATTGCCTTAATTTCTGTTTTATTCCTTTCGAAAAATCCATTCATGTTAAACTTCACGTAAATACAATCTAGCTCGTGGTTTTCAAACTGAAAGCGATATAAAATTGGTTGACCAATATTTTGAAAAAACAAGAATAATCTTTCAAGTTCGTAATATATTGTAATACAGATTAATAGAAATGCGATAAAAATTATTTTAATTATTTTTAACATAATTATATAAAATGATATATTTTGTATTATCTTTGGTCAACCAATTACCAATTAACCAGTCAACCAGATAGTACTATGGCAAATTCAGTTTTAGATAATTTTGAAGAGATCGTTTACGCCAAACCATCTGATATCATTATTAACCAGATCAAAAATCTGATTACTTCGGGTCAGTTGATGCCTGGAGAAAGGCTTCCTTCGGAACGAAAGCTCTCGGAGAAGCTTATGGTTAGCCGTTCAGCTGTGCGCGATGCCATCCAGAAACTTGAGTTTTACGGGGTCTTGAAAACGCATCCGCAAAGCGGCACCACGGTTGCAGGAATGGGTGTAACGGCACTTCAGGGGTTGATTTCGGATATTCTGAAAGTGGATGGCAGCGATTTCAAATCCCTTGTCGAAACGCGGATTATCCTTGAAATAAACTCAGCTCATTTAGCTGCAGAACGAAGAACGGAAAAGGACATTGAAAGAATCCAGGCCGCACTTGAAGAATATCATAATAAATTCATGCTTGGGCAATCAAACTTCGAAGAGGATCTGAGATTTCACCTGGAAATTGCGGAGGCAAGCAAGAATAAAGTACTTAAGTCGCTGATGATGGTTATAACGCCTGATATCATATCTAATTTTAAAAGATATGATGTTTGTGGAGAGGATGTAAAAGCTGAGCGATATCTGGAGCACCTTACTATACTGGACTGTATAATTAAAAAAGACCCTGAAAGAGCCAGAATTTCAATGGAGAAGCACTTGAAGGACATTAAGGCTTTCAGTATTTCCAATCCATTTCTCAATAAATAGTAGCTTCAAATCAAAAACTATAATCCAAACCAACAATTCAATAACCTTAACCCCCAACCCATGTCGAACAATACAAGTTAAAAAAAAGGATTAGCCAGATACTGGCTAATCCCCAAGCCTCCCGACAGCTTTTCATGAGCCATCACTGACAGGATCCGTACTCTGCAAAAGACTGTTTCGCATTACCTTACTAAGGGTAACAGGGGCTTTGTATTTAGCATAGCAATAAGCTATGCGCTATCCTAAATTTTACACAAAATTAAAAAAACAATGATTACTATGTTAAAAGCTTTTTACTTTAAAAACGGTTCATTGTTGTGCTTTCTCATCGGGCTCCTAATTATTACTATGGTAAGCAGTTCGTTACAAGCACAAAACAATCAGACCAACAACCAGAAAATCTCCGGCACGGTATTCGACAGCGAGAGCAATCAACCTATTCCTGGTGTCAGCATCGTGATAAAAGGAACAACAACCGGAGGTTTAACCAACCTCGATGGTAAATATGAAATTTCAGCCAGGGCCGAAGATGTACTGGTTTTTACTTTTGTCGGGTATACTTCTCAGGAATTAATTGTTGGTTCCCAAACTGTAATCGATATTAAACTGGTAATCCAGAGCGAATCGATTGAAGGTATAGTGGTAGTAGGATACGGTACCCAGAAGAAATCGCATTTAACGGGTGCTGTTTCGAAAGTTTCGGGTAACGGCCTGGAACAAATACCTGTTTCACGTGCTGACGAAGCGCTGATCGGAAAAATATCAGGCGTTACCATACAAACAACGGATGCTAAAGTGGGGGCAAGTCCAACCATACGCGTCCGCGGAATAGGTTCCATTACAGCTGATGCTTCTCCATTAGTAGTAATGGACGGAGTTGCAGTTAATTCAAGTTACCTTGGCAGTATTGATATGAACGATGTTGAATCGGTTGAGGTACTTAAAGACGCTGCTTCGGCAGCTATATACGGTTCGCGCGGAGGTAACGGGATTATTATGATAACCACCAAACAGGGAAAAGCGGGTAAAACCAAATTCAGCTTTAACTCGTATTATGGCACCAAGTTTACTCCAAAATACCAGACCGTTCCATCCATTGCAGATTGGACACAGGCTACCGTTGATTATTACGGTAAAATGACTGATGAGGCTACCTATATTAATATGCTTGGTGTCGAAACCAACTGGACCGATGTGATGTTCGATGGCGGCATTATCCAGAGTTACTCGCTAAGTGCACTGGGCGGAAACGATAAAACAAAATTCGCAGTTTCGGGCAGTTACCTTTCCGATGGAGGGGTTTTGCTAACCGATGATTTTAAGAAAATGAATTTCAGGTTGAATGTGGATACAAAAGTGAACAAAACAATAGAGTTTGGAGGAAATATATATGCTTCCTATACCTCCCAACGCGAATTTCCGATAGGTGTTCACGATGCTATCCGCCAGTCACCCTGGCTGCCGCTGTATATCGATGAGAGTACTATGCCCTATGTAAATAAAACCAAATATCCGTTGGTTCAACTTGGCGACTATGCGTATGAGGTTTATTTTGATGGTTATGTTTTACCAGGTAACACTACCGGAACCACAATAAGTTCAACCACAAACGAGAGTGCCCTGGCAAAAGTGCAGGAACGTGAAAACTTTAATTATAACTTCAAGCTGTTCTCAAATACGTACATGAAACTGAACCTGGCCAAAGGATTAACTTTCAAAACTTCGATTGCAGCTGACTACAATAATGTACAATCCGAAAAATGGGTGGGAACAAAACTTCTGGCAGGTTCAGCAGGTTCTTCCTCAACCTATAATACTTATGTAAATACCCACCTTGTGAATGAAAACATCTTTAGCTATGACAAGGAAGTAGGTAAAAATTCATTTGGCGTTGTAGCCGGATATGCCATGGAAAAATGGTTTTATTATACCTCGGGTGAATCCGGAACCGGCTACAAATTCGATTATATTCATACCATTAATGCTGCAACCACAATTGCAAGCGCCACTACAATAAAGGAAGAAGAACTGCTCCAGGCTTTTATCGGCAGGGTTAATTACGCTTATAACGATAAATACCTGTTGTCATTAAGTGGTCGCTACGATGGATCTTCCCGTTTTGGCAAGGATAATAAATTCGGGTTTTTCCCTGCTGCTTCGGTAGGCTGGAGAGTTTCGGAAGAAGATTTCCTGAAAGGGAACAAGTATGTTTCGAACCTGAAAGCACGTTTCAGCTATGGTGTTACGGGTAACAATACCGGGATTGGACGCTATGGTTCCATTGCCAGGCTCACACCGGTTACCGCTGCAATAAATGGTACAGCTGTTCCCGGTTATAACCCGGCGAACATTGAAAATCCGGAATTGAGATGGGAAAAATCAGTTGAAATCGGACCAGGATTTGATCTTGGATTACTTAAAAACAGGATTACTTTATCGTTCGATTACTATATCCGTTCGTCAAAGGACCTGTTGCTTGACCAGGAAATTCCCTCTATGACCGGTTTTACCACTACTACTGTAAATATCGGCGAAGTAAAAAATTCAGGATTTGAACTTGAATTAGGAGGAAGTATTATTTCCACCAGCGACTTTACATGGACGGCTTCCGCAAACCTCTCGCATAACACGAACGAGCTTGTTGATTTTGCCGGTGCAAATGGGTTAATATCTTATGTTGATGTTAAACGTCCTGCTGAATATATTGCATTGGAAGGCAATCCGATCTCTTCATTTTACGGATATGTTTACGAAAAGGATGTTCCGAACGAATACCTGAAAAAAGCGCTCTATCCCGTTGGCGGAACCAGCCAGGATTGCTATGTGAAAGATTTAAACGGTGATGGTGTAATAACATCCGCCGACCGTACAATCTTAGGTTCGCCATATCCTACATTGGTTTGGGGATTTACCAATCAATTGAATTACAAGGACTTCGACCTGAGCTTTACCTTTCAGGGATCGCATGGAGCCAAAGTAAGGAACCTGGATCCTCAGTATATCGAGAACCAGTTTTCGAATAACATGGATTATGTAACAACTTTCCCTGATGCTGCCAAGGTTCGTGAAAAGATATATACTGATTATTGTGTGCAGGATGCTTCATATGTTTCCTTAAGGTCGTTAAACCTGGGATATTCCCTGCCAAAAACCATCGCAAATCGTATAGGAATGACCAAAGCCCGCATTTATGCATCGGGTCAGAACCTTTTTTACCTGATGGGCAGCGATTATACCAGCTTCAACCCGGAAGGTGTTACAGATTTCTCCAGTCCGCTGCGTGCAGGATACCAGGTAGGGGCAGCTCCTATATCAAAAGCAGTTACAGTTGGTGTAAATCTTGAATTTTAATCTTGGAAAGGAAACATATTATGAAAAACCATAAAATCTTAATCACTTTATTTGCCGGTTTATTTGTTTTAAGTTCGTGCGAAAAAAGTCTGGACCTGGCACCGATTAGTGAGATTGGAAGCAATAATTTCTATCTCAATACCGAACAGGTTGAAACCGGCGTATATGCCATCTACGATGGGATGCAGGCAATGATTCAAACTGAGTACGCGCTTACCGAAATGCGCTCCGACAATTCAAGGACCCGCACCAGCGAGGGCGAAGGCGCACAGTTCGAAAGCATGAACGTAGATCCGGCAAACAGCACGGTTGCTCTTTACTGGTCGAACAATTACAACGTTATTTTCAGGGCAAATACCGTTCTCGCACACCTGGATGTGGTTACAAATGCCGCAAAAAAGACCCAGTTTGAAGGAGAAGCTAAATTTGCACGTGCCTGGTGCCATTTTAACCTGGTGCGGGCTTTCGGCGATATTCCTCTGATTAATCAGTTAGTAGGGAAAAACGATAAGGAATTCTTTGTCAGAACACCCAAGGCTGAAGTTTATGCCTCAATTATCAACGACCTGAAAGATGCTGTATCCATGCTTCCTGCAAGGGCAGCTACCCCCGAAGGCCGCGCTACCAAAGGTGCTGCAAATGCCATGCTGGGAAAAGTTTACCTCACCATGCACGACTACGCTGCAGCAAAAACAGCTCTTGATGCTGTAAGCACTACAGAATACAGCTTGCTGCCAGTATTCAACGATGTTTTTTACAAAGAACAAAACAAAGAGACCATATTTGCCGTCCAGTTTATCAAGGATGTTACGACCGACAGCGAACTGTTCTCAATAGATTTTACATCGAAAGGGCGTGCCACGGGTTTGAATTTCGCAACCAACGACCTTATGAATGTTGTTGATGCTACTGATAAACGCAAATCAACGCTGTTCTATCTTGAAACAACAATAAATCGCTGGGAGTGCGGGAAATACCTCTCAAATTCGGTTAACCTTTCTTTAAGTGGCAACGACTGGGTAGTTCTTCGTTATGCCGATGTATTGCTGATGCAGGTCGAAGCTATTATGGCCGGAGGCGCATCAACTTCGGATCAGGCAGCCGTGGCCGCATTCAATGCTATCCGCACCAGGGCAGGCATGCCGACGGTTACTTCTGTCACAAAGGATGCCTTGATACTGGAGCGCAGAATTGAGCTGGCATTTGAGGATCAGCGTTTATACGACCTTATCCGTTTTGGTGTCGCTGACCAGGTAATGGGAGCATTCGCTACAAAGGGCGAACCAACTTTCACCTATAGTTCAACGGATCTTCTGCTGCCGATTCCGCAGCGTGAACGAAATTTAAATCCTGATATGCCTCAAAATCCGGGATATAATCAATAATTTAGATTTCAATTTGAAATAGTGAGGGGACAATAAATATCCCCTCACTATTAAACAAAAAAAGGATGAAAAGCCGAAGGTCTTTTATTAAATCCGTCACAGCAATGACAGCAGGAATAGCCGTTTCAGGATTCCATCCGTTAATGGCAGCCGGGTCTGAAATAAGGGAAAGCAAAAATCCGGGAAGAAAAATTCACGTCTTTTCCAAACATCTGCAGTGGCTTGGTTACCAGGAAATGGCTGAAACGGTCAGGCAGATCGGGTTTGATGGTATTGACCTCACTGTAAGGCCCAATGGGCATGTATTGCCTGTAAATGTTAAAGAGGATCTTGCAAAAGCCATTAAAGCCATCCGTAGCTGCGGTCTGCTGGCCGATAGGATAACAACTGCAATTACTGATGCTGACGATCCGCTTACAATACAGGTGCTGACCGTGGCAGCTGAGTTGGGAATCGAAAATTACCGCCTGGGCTGGCTTTCCTACGACGAATCTAAATCCATAAAGGAAAACCTTCATTTTTTCAATCTCAAACTTCAGAAACTGGCAGCAGTAAACAGGAAGTTAGGCATAAAAGGAGCTTACCAGAACCATGCCGGTGAAGGGGTTGGAGGAGCAGTCTGGGATATGGGTTTATTGCTCGATGCTATTGACCCTGAATACCTGGGGATCCGATACGACATCAGGCATGCAACTGTATCAGGCGGGTTATCATGGACGGTGGGCCTTGAATACCTGGCCGACAAAATTAACAGCCTCGATCTGAAAGATTTTGTCTGGAAGGAAAAAGAAAATAAATGGCAGCCGGTTAATGTTCCACTAGGGAAAGGCATGGTAGACTTTGACCGCTTTCTTGAGATTCTGAAGCAAGAAAATATCAATGGAGATTTTACAATGCATTTTGAATACGAACTGGGTGGAGCCGATACCGGGGCCTTTAAGTTGACTGTGCCTCCGGAAACTGTTATATCTGCAATGAAACGTGATCTGGCTGTGTTTAAAGCCTGGATGTAATCCAGTGTGGATGTATCCGAAAAACTTGTAAATTTAAAATCAAATCCATTTAAAACCTTTAAACATAATGAATCGGAAACAGGTTTCATCGGATTAAATGGCCTTTGCAGAGTTAGCTCCCGAATACAGTGTTTTTCGCCTCGATCAACAGAAATACGACTACTTTAAATTTCCGAAAATAAATATCACTGCTTACATACTGCAAAACCCATCAATACTTACACTTTTAGATAATGAAACTAATAAATAAATCATATGTCACCAAATACTTTTTGCTGTTTACCTTTTTCAGCATGCTGGCGTTCAATCAGGCATATGGCATCAAAGTAAAGAATGTTAAAGAACTTAACGAAGCCATGGCTGTAGCAAAACCAGGTGGAAAAATTATCCTGGCCAATGGTATATGGAATGATGCCGAATTGCTTCTGAATGCAAAAGGCACCGAAAAAGCCCCGATCGAAATTGCCGCTGAAGAAAAAGGAAAAGTGTTTTTTGAAGGAAAGTCGAACCTGAGGATCTCAGGCGAATACCTTATCGTTTCCGGACTGGTTTTCAGGAACGGCTATACACCAACGGGTGATGTAATCGCATTTCGCGAAAAAGATGGAGTTTATGGTAATCATTGCCGTTTAACCGAATGCGTAATTGATAATTTCAATAATCCCGAACGTTTTGAAACTGAACTCTGGGTTTCGCTCTATGGTAAAAACAACCGTGTGGATCATTGCTATTTCGTTGATAAACGGAGCCAGGGTGTTACCCTGGCTGTTCGCCTCGAAGACAAAGCCGGCCAGGAAAACAACCATAAAATAGATCATAATTATTTTGGATTCCGCGAGAACCTGGCTTCGAACGGAGGCGAAACCATGCGCCTGGGCACCAGCCCCAATTCATTGTCAACCTCCGGAACCCTTGTCGAAGCAAACTATTTCGAGCACTGCGACGGGGAACACGAAATTATCTCCAATAAAAGCTGCGGTAATACATTCCGAAATAATACCTTCTGGGAATGTGCCGGAACGCTTACCTACCGCCACGGACATGATAACCTGGCTGAAGGGAATTTTTTCTTCGGAAACGGGAAAGATAATACAGGCGGAATCCGGATTATTAATGAGAACAACAAAGCAATCAATAATTATTTTTATAAGCTGGCAGGTTATCGTTTTCGCGGAGCCCTGGTGGTGATGAATGGTGTGCCCAATTCACCTATCAACCGTTACAACCAGGTTGTCGGCGGAATTTTCAGCAACAATACATTTATCGATTGTGACTATATACAGCTTTGTGCCGGAAGTGATGAAGAACGCACTGCCGTTCCGGTTGATACCAAAATCGAAAACAATGTTTTTTATCATTCATCGGCAAAAGAGATTTTCACAGCTTATGATGATATCAGTGGAATTACATTTACGAACAATTACCTGAATACCGGTGTGAAACCTATTGTTGACAAAGGAATTGAACTGGTTGAAATGAAACTGGTCACCAATCCGGATGGACCAACTGTTGTTAAAAGTTCAGGAATACATAACGCCGGGTGTACGATTACAAAACCTGTTGCAACGGCCGAAAACTCTGGAGTGAACTGGTATCCGCGCAAATCGGTTGAATTGAGCTTTGGCACAGGAAAAGTAATTGCAGTGGAACCGGGCGAAAATACCCTGGCTGAAGCTGTAAACAAGTCAAAACCCGGTGATATATTTTTACTTAAAACCGGCGAATATCCGAATACTAAAAATATATTTATCCGGAATGCAGTCACAATAAAAGCTGCCCCCGGAGCAAAACCTGTCCTTTTATCAGAGAAAAACAGCATGTTCTCCATCGAAAACGAAGGTGCACTGAAGCTTTCGGGACTGGAAATCAGCGGAGCAAAATCGCCCGATATGGCCGGCAACAGCATTGTGACTACCAGCAAATACTCGATGAACCGCAATTATAAACTCATCGTCGAAAACTGTACAGTAAAAGACCTGGATGTTAACTATGCCTTTGATTTTCTGAAAATATACAAGAGTACGATGGCTGATTCGATCCTGATCAGGAACTGCCAGTTTAAGAATATTACCGGTAATATACTGGACCTTAACAAGGAATACGAAGATCTTGGAATATACAATGCCGAATATATAATACTCGAAAATTCAGATTTCACCGATGTGCAGAATTCGGTTCTCACGGTTTACCGAGGTGGAACAGATGAAAGTACATTTGGCCCGAAAGTCCGGATTTCAGATTGCTCGATGACCAGTTGCGGAAAAGGGAAACGAAACCTGGGACAAAACGCAATTTACCTTCATGGAGTTCAGTTGACCAGAATCAATAATTTAAACCTGAACCAAAGTGCCGATCTACGCCTGTTCTTAACCAACGGAGATCCGGTAACCAAAATTGATCATCTGAATATTTACCCTGAGGCTGAAATTGTATCAAACAATAAAAAATACGAGTTAACCAACCTGACACATTTAGCCGGGAACAAGTAAAAACCTGGTGATGAAATCCGGAATAGGCAATAAAGAACTATAAACAATAAATACACAGGATTATGAGCGAAAACTTGTTTTTTAATACCCGGGAAATGGCCTGGGAAGAGCTGGGAGGCGGAGTTTCACGGCAGATAATGGGTTATGACGATAAAATTATGCTGGTAAAAGTAAAATTTGAGGAAGGCGCTATTGGCAAGCCCCATACACACTTTCACTCACAAACCAGCTATGTGGTATCCGGAAAGTTCGAAATAACTGTTGGCGATAAGAAACAAGTGCTCCTTGACGGTGATTCATTTTATATTCCGCCGGATGTAATACATGGAGCCTTATGCCTC
Source organism: Bacteroidales bacterium (assembly GCA_963677975.1). GTDB lineage: Bacteria > Bacteroidota > Bacteroidia > Bacteroidales > UBA4417 > UBA4417. The sequence continues at coordinate 1,264,869 of OY782677.1, forward strand.
GAAACCGGGATACTGGTCGATGTGTTCAGCCCGGTTCGCCAGGACTTTTTGGACGGAAGTGCAGTATCTTACTTTGGTAATAAATAACAACATGAAGATCAAAGGATTGCGATGGTGGATCATCGGGTTGATAATGTTGATTACAATTATCAATTACCTTGACCGTGGTACTCTCAATTACATGTGGGTGACCAACATTGAATACAAATTAGTCGACCAGGTTGATCCCGGACTGAAAGTTAATCAGGCTCAGTTCGTTGCTGAGAATAACACGTACCGGCTTGTCCCCAAAAAGGGTGATGAAATTATACAAAAGGCTGCAAACGTTTCTTTTAAAAAGGATGGGCAGATTGTCGTAAACCGACAGGGAATCGCCTACGAACTGGGAATAGTCGATAGAAATGCTTCACCCGAAGTTGCATCAAAACAAGCAAAAGACCAGTTAGGGTTGATTACCATTTTCTTTATGATTGCCTATGGTTTCAGCCAGCTTTTTTCAGGTAAATTGTATGATAAAATTGGAACGCGCCGGGGTTTTGTTGTTTCTGTTCTGGTCTGGGGTACTGCTGATGCACTTACGTCCCTGGCACGTGGAAAATTATCACTGACGTCATTCCGGATGATGCTAGGGTTAGGCGAGGCAGGGCCCTGGCCGGGAGCTACCAAAAGCAATGCGGAATGGTTCCCCCAGAAAGAACGCGCATTGGCGCAGGGGCTTTTTGGAGCCGCGGCATCAATCGGGTCTATCCTGGCTCCGGTTATTATCCTGATGTTATACATGGCTGTGGGCTGGCAGCTTACTTTTGTGGTTGTTGGTTCATTAGGTATCCTATGGCTGGTACCGTGGCTTATTATTAACAAAAAAGGTCCCAAAGAACATAAGTGGATAACAGAAAAGGAACGAAATTACATTCTAACTAATCAGCCTGAATCGAAAGTTAAGAATGAAGTTGCAAAATCATGGGGCCAGTTGCTGGCTAACAGGAAAAACTACTCAGTTATTCTTGGCCGCTTTTTCCTCGATCCAATCTGGTGGATGTTTGTTACCTTCCTGCCTATGTACCTGGTAGAAGAATTCAACTTAAATATTAAAGAACTGGCCTTTTCTGCCTGGATTCCTTATGTAGGTGCTATGGTCGGCAGTATTTCGGGTGGATGGTTTTCGGGATTTTTGATCCGTAAAGGTGCCTCTGTCGATAAAGCACGAAAAACAGCTATGCTCGTGGGCGGATTAATAATAGTTCCATCCGTAATTGCATCCGTTCTGGTTCCGAATGCCATATTTGCTGTTATACTGATGGCTTTTGTACTCGGGGGATTTCAGTTTACCATTGTTAATATTCAGACTCTGCCCAGTGATCTGCATTGTGGGAAATCAGTAGGTTCATTAGCTGGTTTAGGTGGCGCTGCAGCGGTTCTGGGTACTATCCTGGCAATTCTTTTTGCGGGTCAGATATCCAGTTGGCCCTTATTGTTTGGATTGCTGGCTGCACTGGTACCCATGTCGTTGATATCGGTATATCTGACCGTTGGGAAAATAGAGCAGATAAAATAATGATGAATTTCCTGAATGGGAAAGTATAAATGTAAAAAAACTAATAATGAAATTAGTTAATAAAGTCTTGCTTCTTGTGTCATTCCTGGCTCTTCAATTTGCAGCAAATGCTACGAAATCGCCAAAGGTTTTCATTTTGAATGGCAAAAAAATGCTCGAGTCGAGGAATGCATACCTCGCTGGGGAAAAAGATATAAGTAAAGCTGTATCTTTAATACTGAGAGCAGGTGACAAGGCTTTAGAATTTGCACCGGTATCGGTTATGGATAAAACACAGATACCAGTAAGCGGCGATAAACACGACTATGTAAGCCTTGCAAAATATTGGTTTCCAGATCCAGGTTCTCCCGATGGATTGCCGTACATACGAAGAGATGGAGTTGTTAACCCCGAGGTTAAATTGTACAAGGACTATGAAAATCTCAATAAAATGTCGGGGGTGGTGCTTGATGCAGCAATTGCATACTACTTTTCCACCAGCGAAAAATATGCTGAACATGCCTCAAAACTGATAAGAGTGTGGTTTTTGGATACTGCCACCCGGATGACCCCTAACTTACAATATGCCCAGGCAGTTAAAGGGAGTAACGATGGCCGCAGCTGGGGTGTTTTGGAGGGACAGGATTTCAGAAAAATAATCGATGCAGTTGGATTAATGGAAGGTTCTTCATCATGGATGAAAGAAGACCAGGAAGGATTAAAAACCTGGATGACAAACTATTTTAAATGGCTTACTGAAAGTAAAAATGGCATCGCCGAATCCAACGCCCCCAACAACCATGGTACCTGGTACCAGGTACAGGCGGTATCAATTGCCCTTTACCTTGGCAAAACTGATTATGCGGTTCAACGATGTGAGTTGGCGAAGGAGAAAAGAATTGCAGCCCAGATAAACCCTGATGGTTCTCAGCCATTTGAACTTGAGCGCACCAAAGCGTTAAGCTATAGCGATTATAATCTTCGTGCACTTATGGAACTGGCAATTCTCGCCGGTAACGTTGGAGTCGATTTGTGGAACTATAAAACTAGCGACGGACGCTGCATTCGTTTGGCCTTAGATTTCATGGTTCCATATGTTCAGAAACAGAAAGTGTGGCCATACCAGCAAATTGAAGAGTTTAAAAACAAAGATTTTATTCTTGCGCTTTACCTGGCATCAGTTAAATTTAATGATGCTTCATACCTGGGTGTCATCAAAAACATCTCTGATAAAGAGCTAAACTCGAGTTCAATAACTCTTTTGTTTTAATTCCCAGACTTCAAATATTTGTTAAATCAATAATTAAAAATCACATAAAGATGAACTTACAAAACAGAGTAGCAGTAGTAACCGGTGGCGCCAGGGATATAGGTCGTCAGGTTTCGTTAAAACTGGCAAAAGAAGGTGCAAAGGTAGTTGTGAATTATTTCGACAACGAGGCTGATGCGGATGAAACGTTGAAAATGATTAAGGCTGCCGGAGGCATTGCCGTTTCCGTTCAGGGCGATATGACCAAAGCTGAGGATGTTAAAAGGTTATTTCAGCAAGCCGCCTCCGCTTTCTCAGGGAAAGTGGATATTATGGTTCATGTTGTTGGTGGTTTGGTTGCACGCCACCCGGTTATTGAAATGGAAGAAAAATTCTGGGACTTCCTTATGGAAGTAAATGCCAAATCCGCCTTCCTGGTTACCCGTGAAGTTATTCCTTACTTTCCTGAAAGCGGAGGTTCAATCATCTATTTCTCATCGCAGGCTGCACGCGACGGCGGCGGTCCCGGAGCATCGGCTTATGCAGCTTCAAAAGGTGCTGTTATGACTTTTGCACGTGCTATGGCAAAAGAACTGGGTCCAAAAAACATCAGGGTGAATACAGTTGCCCCGGGCATGATTGCGACCTCATTCCACGACAGGTTTACGAAAGACGAAGTCCGCGAACGCGTTGCAGCCGGAACCCCTCTCAGGCGCGAAGGTAAAGCCGAAGAAGTAGCCGACCTGATTGCTTACCTGGCTTCGGACGAATCTTCCTTCCTTACAGGATTGAATGTTGACATAAACGGAGGATTATATTTCTCTTAAGATTAACCCGGTTTTGATTGGTTTAGTTGGTTGAATTATTTGGTTAAGCTGGGTTTGGTTGGTAATAACTCCGGGAGTGAAGGACTCCCGGGGTTTTCCACTCACGGGTAGTTTAAACCGGATTATTAGCTTTCGCATTTTATTAAGCAGTATAAAACTCCAGTAATAAGTAGGTATGGGCAGGTTTAAAATTGTTTTTATAGTTTTTCTGATCAGTTTCCTTGCCGGATCCGGGTTCTCTCAATCTCACCCGCGGTTGATACTGAATGCAAAGGGTGTTTCGGACATAAAAGCAAATCTGAAAAAATTACCCCTGTTAAATCAGTCACTGCGGGAAGCGATCGAAGAGGTTGACAAGGATATGGCAACCGGGATCGAAGTCCCGGTGCCTAAGGACATGGCCGGAGGCTATACGCACGAGCGCCACAAGAAAAACTACCTGATCCTTCAGAAAGCCGGGGTGATCTTTCAGATTACCGGCGATCAGAAATATGCTGTTTTTATCCGCGATATGCTGATGCAGTATGCGAAACTTTACCCCACGCTGCCACTGCACCCTGAAAAACGTTCTTATGCCCGTGGTAAATTATTCTGGCAGTGCCTGAATGATGCCAACTGGCTGGTATACATGAGCCAGGCTTACGATTGTGTTTACAACTGGCTTAAACCCGACGAACGGGAAATACTCGAACGCAATTTATTCAGGCCTTATGCCGATTTTCTGTCAGTAGGAACCCCCCAGTTTTTTAACCGCATACATAACCACAGCACCTGGGGCATTGCTGCCGTTGGTATGATCGGGTTTGTGATGAACGATAAGGAATTGATAGATAGGGCCTTATATGGCCTAAAGGATGACGGGATTGATAAGGACCAGAAAGATAATGATGGCGGATTGATTAAAATGCCCGGGCAACCAGGCGCAGGCTTCTTTATCCAGCTTGATTACCTGTTTTCGCCTGACGGATATTACACCGAAGGCCCGTATTATCAGCGGTATGCTTTATATCCCATCATGCTGTTCGCCGAATCGATCGAAAACTGCCGGCCTGACCTGAAAATATTCGGTTACCGTGATCATATTCTCTCAAAATCCCTGTTTGCTATACTTAACCTGACCGATTCCGAAGGGCAGTTTTTCCCTATAAACGACTCACAAAAAGGGATGTCGTATTTATCGAGGGAACTGGTGTCGGCCGTTGATATCATATATTACTTTGGAGGTAAAGATCCGACGCTTCTGTCCGTAGCGAAAATGCAGAACAGGGTCCTGTTGGATAATACAGGATTGTCTGTTTCAAAAGGCATTTCGGAAGGGCGTGAGAAACCTTTTGTTAAAAAATCGATTGAGCTGAAAGACGGTCCGAACGGCGACCAGGGTGGAGTCGGAGTAATCCGGGCAGGCAAACCCACTGATGAATTATGCCTGGTGATGAAGTACGGAGCGCAGGGAATGGGACATGGTCATTACGACAAGCTGTCGTTCTCCATGTACGACAAAGCGAATGAAGTAATGCAGGACTACGGGGCTGCGCGGTTTGTAAACATCGACCAGAAATATGGCGGGGCATACCTCCCTGAAAATAACACCTGGGCGAAACAGTCGATTGCACACAATACACTCGTCGTGAACGAAACCTCTCATTTTAACGGGGATTTTGAAACCGGCAATAAATATCATTCCGATTCTTATTTCTTTAATTCGTCAGGCAAGGATATTCAGATCATGAGCGCTAAAGATACGAATGCATATCTCGGCATAAACATGCACCGTACCATGGCGGTTATTGAGGACAAGGCTTTTGAAAAGCCGCTGGTAGTTGATATTTTCCGCGTACAATCGGAGCAGGAAAACCAGTACGATCTGCCATTCCTGTTTATGGGCCAGGTGATGAATACTGATTTTGAGTATTCTGTTCCATCCACGCTTTCACCCCTGGGCAAGGATTTCGGATACCAGCACCTGTGGAAAACCGGTGAAGGCAAATCCGCGAATAAAAATGTTAAATTAAACTGGTTTTCCAACGAGCGGTTTTATACCATTACAAGCGTAGTTTCGCCAGAAGATCAGTTGCTGTTTGCGCAACTCGGGGCCAAAGATCCTTTGTTCAACCTACGCCACGACCAGTCATTTATTATCCGGAAAAATAAGCAAAAGGATGCAATTTATGTTTCTGTAATCGAAACAAACGGGCATTATGACCCGGTAAATGAAATTTCTGCCAATTCTTTCAGCAACATAACTGATGTGGATATACTGGTTAACACCATGCAATATACTGCTGTTACTTTTGGTGATAAAACAGGCAAAAAATGGATACTGACTTTATCTAACCGGGATGCATCACCCAAAACCAATCACCAGCTTGAATTAACAGGTAAAAATTACAGTTGGACAGGGCCTTTCAGCCTGTTCAAAAGTGAATGATTCTTTACCAGTGAACCTGATGATTAATGCTGTATTGATTGCACCTATGCGAATTCCTGACCTGTAATAACCATTGAACACATACCTGGAAACAGCGGTGTAACTTCCATGAATATTGAAGGAAGCTGCTACCGCATGATATTACTCTGTGATTGTCAATTTAATATAATAGCATCGTGATTTTTAAGAATAATGTGGCAGAAGGGAGTATTAGCAAGACACCGCTATTGAAAATGCGCTGGGCAATGATAAGTTTTGCCCTGGTTGCAACGATTCTGAATTACCTGCATCGCCTTTCGTTTAATTACCTTGCCGCCAACGATTATTTAAGGGCGCTGATACCCGATGATGCTTTTGGTTATATAGCAACCAGTTTTTTTGTCGCTTACCTTATTTCGAATGCTGTATCCGGTTTTGTGATCGATAAACTTGGAACACGCATCGGGTATTCATTGAGCATGGCTTTCTGGACAACGGCCGGTATTTTGCATGCCGTTGCCATGTCGCCGTTTCAATTTGGTGTGTTCCGCTTTTTGCTTGGGATCGGGGAAGCCGGAAACTGGCCTGCAGCCATAAAACTTACCGGCGAATGGTTCACACCCGAGGAACGGGCAACAGCTTCGGGTATTTTCAACAGCGGAGCTGCTATTGGAGCTGTAATAGCGCCTTTATTGATTGCCTGGCTCAGTATTACAGTCGGATGGCGGATGACTTTTGTTGTAATAGGGGTATTGGGGTATTTATGGCTGGCCCTTTTCTGGTTTACTTATTACACTCCTGAAAGTGCTAAAAAGGAATCAAAAGCCAGGACCATTCCTCCGTTAAAGTTGTTGAAAAACAAGTTTGTTTTAAGTCTTACTTTGTCCAAGGTGTTTATTGATCCGGTCTGGTATTTTATAACCTTCTGGATCGGAAGGTACCTTGCCGATACCTATGACTGGGACCTGGCTAAAATAGGATGGTTTGCCATGTTCCCCTTTATTGTTGCCGATTTTGGGAATATCCTTGGAGGGCTGTTCACTCAATTCATTATTAAAAAAGGGGTGCCGATCCCCAAAGCCAGGAAAATCGGGGCTGGTCTCTTTGGATCCATTATGGCTCTCTCCTTACTCCTTGGACCTTTTTTAATTGTCGGTCCGTTTTCGGCGCTGGCGGTGCTGGCAGTAGCCGGTTTCGGGTATGCTTCGTTGTGTGCGAATTTGCTGGCCTTCCCGGCCGATGTTGTTCCGCTTAGCGCTACGGCTTCGGTATGGGGAATTGCGAGTGTAGGGTCAGGGCTGGGAGGCGCAATTTTTCAGTCGATTTCAGGTGTTGCCGTTAAAAACCTGTCGGTACGGTTCGGCTATTCAATAGCCTATAACGCTGTTTTTATAGGTTACGGCTTAATGGCACTTATCGGCGTTCTGATCGTATTATTTATGACCGGGCCTCTTGTCCGCGACAAAGGAATGCAGGAATATGCTGTTCAGGATAATTGAAAATTAAATACTTTTGACTCATAAAAACGAATAAACATGAAAGTAGTAACATTTGGTGAAATTATGTTGCGTTTGGCAACACCGGGATATTTAAGGTTTAACCAGACCGACAATTTAATTGCCACTTTTGGAGGCGGTGAGGCTAATGTTGCCGTATCGCTTGCCAATTATGGCATTCCGGTCGATTTTGTAACCCGGTTGCCGAAAAACGACATTGCTGCGGCCTGTGTCAGCGATTTACGCGGATTCGGGGTAGGAGTGGACCAGATTATTTTTGGCGGCGAACGCATCGGTATCTATTTCCTTGAAACAGGGGCAGTAAGCCGCGGAAGCAAAGTGGTATACGACCGGGCTAATTCAGCCATTTCCGAAATAAAACCGGGCATGATCGACTGGGACAAAGTGTTTGATGGCGTCAGCTGGTTTCACTGGACAGGTATTACGCCTGCCATTTCGCAGGGTGCTGCCGATGTTTGTTTGGAAGCCATAAAAAAAGCAAATGAAAAGGGGATCACTGTATCGTGCGACCTCAACTACCGGAAAAACCTGTGGAATTACGGTAAAAAAGCCGGTGAAGTAATGCCTGCCCTGGTTGCAGGAACTGATATCATTCTGGGCAACGAGGAAGATGCCGAAAAAGTACTCGGGATCAAACCCGAAGGTCTGGATGTTACCAGCGGACATGTGGAAGCTGCTGCCTATAAATCGGTTTCGGAACAGATTATGGCAAAATATCCGCGCTGCAAAAAAGTGATAACCACATTGCGTGGTTCTATCAGTGCCAATCACAACAGTTGGTCTGGCGTTTTGTGGGACGGGAAAACCCTTTTTGAAGCACCAACTTACCAGATTACCGATATTGTTGACCGTGTAGGCGGCGGCGATTCGTTTATGGGCGGTTTGATATACGGATTGCTTACCTATATCGGCAACGACCAGAAAGCACTTAATTTCGCAGTGGCAGCATCGTGCCTTAAACATACCATTTACGGCGATTACAACAGGGTAACCGTGGATGAAGTGGAGAAACTGATGGGTGGTGATGCATCCGGCCGGGTTTCGCGATAAAGATGTTTGAAAAAGAATCGTAAAGCAGGCACCTTAAACAATAACATATTCATGGCCTGATTATTTAATTAGTACCAGGCCAGCAGGGGATACAGTGCATTATTCGTCAGGATTGGTGGTGTGGTACTCAACCGGAGACTTTAGCAATAAAAGTCAATGGCTCAAAACATGAGCTTTGATACTTGATGGTAAGCTATTCTTATTCAGGATAAAGAGGAATAATACCAATAGCGTAAAAAAGTAACCGATTTTATTGGTACAATTAAGGAATTGTTATAATTCCTCATCAGGCCTGCTTGTATTCGGGCCTTCAGCATTAGGATTATGAGTCATAGACGCTGTTTCTCTCTTTTGAGGTAAATAGAAAATATGCTTCAGGAAAAGTACCGGTTCTTCTCCATGGTGGTTATAAAAATCTTCGAGAAATAAATTGAATGGTTTCTGGCCCGGAATCGCATTTTCTTTTGCAATTGCAGTAATGTCTTCAAATTCAACGCTGATATTGCGTTTGGGTACAAAGAACACCAGATTTGCAAGTACGAAAAATATTCCTTTCAATAACTGGATAAAAAAATCGGGTGATCTTCCGGTCTTTGCCTTCGAAAACATGCTTCCCCATAAACCGGTTATGCGTATTCCCACAATCTGTACATTTTCAGGGATCGTGTTTACAATATGGAAAGCTGCTTTTTTATTGAAAATCTTCTCGTAGCCCTGCCCGGCAATCTGCCCGCTTGGATAAATTACAATATTCTGGTTACGCAGGAATCCGTCATATACCGAGCGGGTAATTGAATTTAATACCTGGGTATCACGGCTGCCTGTTTCGAGATCGCTCACACGGACCGCTCCCATTCTTTTAAAATACCATTTTACTACAGGTATGTCAAAGTATTTCTCAGTAATTACAGGTGTTGCAGTTGAAAACCGATAGATATGGCTTAGTAAAATAACCGGGTCAATCAAAGCCTGGTGGTTGGGTAAAAAAAGTACAGGAGAATTATTTTGAATAACATTTGATGCTTTGATTGTAACCTTGTACCGAAAACGAAGCAGCAGCCTCAATGTAAAAGCTAAAATCTTCGAAAAGAGAACAATAAATAAGCCTTTATTTTTCATTTCTGTTATTGCCTGAAAAACCAAATATAGTAAGTTTTAGTTAATTGAATTTGATTAATGCAGATATTATGGAATAATATTGACGGTTAATCAATGCGGTAATTGAATCAGTTTCAAATAAAAATGGTAGTTTTATCTCGAAAATTAGCCGACCGAAATGAGAAGACCGATTTTGCCTGTAAATTCCCCGAAGGTTATTAACGCCTGGTGTTCGTATGATATTGCCAATTCCGCTTATATGTTGAGTGTGAATACAGTGTTATACCCGATATTTTATCAGCAGGTGACACGCAAAGCTTTTGGTTCGGAAATAGTGACATTCCTTGGTTTGAACATTAAGAATACTGTTTTATATGAATATGCTATTGCTCTCGGTTATTTTTTAGTCATACTAATAACTTTATCGTTATCGGGAATTGCCGACCTGGGAGGATACCGTAAGCAGTTCATGCGGTTCTTCACCGTATTAGGTTCTTTTGCCTGCATGGGATTGTTCTTTTTTAGCGGTGAAAACATAATGTCAGGCCTGTTGTTCCCTATGCTCGCTGTATTAGGCTTTGCCGGTTCCCTTGTTTATTATAATTCATTTTTACCGATTATTGCCACACCCGACCAACACGACCGCATCAGCGCAAGGGGCTTTTCTTTTGGATATGCCGGAAGTATGATATTGCTGATTTTTAATATTTTTTCGCTTCAAAATTACCGCTTGTTTGGATTATCCGACAGTCTCGACGCAATAAAATTTTCGTTTATTGAAGTAGGAATATGGTGGCTGGCCGTCTCCCAGATTGCTTTTTACTATTTGCGCGAAGAACGTAAAGTGGTCAAATGGGATGTAACCATTTTTACCCGGGGATTTCATGAGGTGATTAAGGTATTTGGTTATATTAAAAAACATAAGACCATGTACCGGTTTCTTCTTTCCTTCTTCTTTTTCAGTATGGGTGTTCAGACCATCATAATCGTTGCTTCGCTTTTCGGTAAAGCGGAACTTGGAATCACCGATACCAAACTCATCATGACAATACTTATAATTCAGCTGGTGGCAATTCTGGGTGCTTTTGTATTCGGCAGGGTTTCTACCCGTTTCGGTAACAGGACCTCATTGTTGTGGATGCTTGCTATATGGGTATTTGTTTGTTTATCAGCCTATTATGTTAAAGAGGAGATGCAATTCTATGTTTTGTCAGCACTACTTGGCCTGGTAATGGGTGGAATACAGTCGCAGGCACGATCAACCTGGTCGAAATTAATACCTTCGGATACAACTGATACTGCTTCTTATTTCAGTTTTTACGATAGCACCGAAAAACTGGCCATTGTAATCGGGATGCTGGGTTTTGGCATTATTGAACAGGTAACAGGCAGTATGCGAAACAGCTCCTTATTGTTGTCGTTATTCTTTATTATAAGTTTTCTGATTATTGCATTCACAAAACTGAAGAAGGAAGAAGCTATTACCTGATAATTACGCCTTTAAGCTTTAATTTTTAATAATGGGCAGGATTATTGATGATAGATTATTGGGAGGGCTTAACAACTGACCCCTCCGGCTTTCCTGGGCCGTTGGAAGTTTTTATCTTTTCTATTAGTAGTATTGTAAATGTGTAAGCGGCTCCACAGGGAAAAGTAAAACCCTTGAAGCTGAGCATCAAGGGTCCGTTGGTAAGCTGTTCAAGTGAAACAGGTTGTAAAAACAAGTAATAAATATAGGAGTGTGGCAGAATAATTTTGGCAAATTGAATGAGTTGTTTTGGGTAAAAAAGCTACGGATCGAACCTAATTGAAGGGATGTATTTGTTACCGCAACCTCCAGTTGAATTCAAGACTCTCCCTTCTATCGGTTGGTTTTTGCACCCCGGCAGTAAGTCTTTCCACTTCCTTACTTACATAGTCTTTTAATTCGGTTACGGTTATTTTTTTGTCGCCATTGCTGTCTGCAGCAAGGTTTTTCAAACCGTCCAGAATACAATAGGTAAAAACGCCATTGTTCCACTCATCGGATTCAAGGGCATAGCCGGTGCCAGCTGCTGCCGAAATGACCACCGCACCGGAGCCTCGCGAGAGGTTGGTGAAAAGTTCCTGCATGAGTTCAAAACTATTTTTCTGTCCCATATTCCCGAAATCGGTTGTATTGATCCTTGTTCCTCCTTTGTAACCATATGCTTTTATATCGCCCCTTTTACCATCGGCCAGGGCAACTTCATTTTCCCTCACTCTAATTTCCTCCTTATCCACTTCGCCGCTATGACAGGCATCCATAAACATTAGCTTTTTACGCGCAGGGATACTGTCAAGCAAAGCTTCAAGATCTTCGTAAAGGATGCCGCGCTCTGCAGGTTTTTCGAAGTTCATATCTCCGGTGGCAAAATAGAAATCGAAATTCTGATCCAGCAAACCATGGCCTGAAACATATAGGATCACCTGGTCATCAATTTTTGACTCCATTAGTTTTTGTTTCATTGCAAGGATGTTATCACGAGTAACATTCAGGTTGAACAAGGTATCGATAATTACCGGCCCTTCTCCGGAGGAAAACAAGCTGACAATATCCCTGCCGTCTTTAACAGCATATTTGAGATTATAACGAGAATCAGCATATTCCGAAACGCTGATTACCGCCAGATATAGCTTTTCCTTAACACTATCAACAGGCTGATACGTTATCCAAAGTGATTCTCTCAGACTTTCGACTCCTTTTTCGTTCAGGCATGAAACCTGTATCTTGTTTTCTCCCCGAGACAACTCTACATTTATATCCTTGTCAATAGTGTTTTTTTTGAGCGAGCCTACCGGAATACCATTAATGCCAAACACAGGTACTTCATTTACCCAAACATTGATACGGTCAAGACTGTACTTGCTGTCTGATGCTTTTATTTGCAGCGGAAGCCGAGCGTTAGTTGTTGTCAGGGGCATTTTGTCCGATTGGGGAAAAGAAATAACAGGCATATGAAAATCGGGAGAAAACATACTTTCATTGAATTTCATTTTTTGAAGTCGCTTTAGATAGGCTTTGTAATACATACGGATCAGGGTGGTGTCCGTATTTCCCATCCTTTGAAGCACAAGGTCTGGGCGGTTATATTGAAGATCGAACTGCTCAAACGGATATATTTTGGCATTATCAACAATCCAGCACAATTGCTTTACGGCATCTTTGCTTCCTGAATAATAGTTATCATAGGTCAGGGTTAAATAACTATTGTTATCAAATGGGATCTGTCGCGCCAACATCTTTCCTGAAAGAATATTCCAGAAAATAAAGCTTCCGTCATCTGATGAAGAAATCAGACGTTCACCCGTGGCATTGATATCAATATTATTTATCTTTCCGGTATGTCCTGCAAGGTCATGCAACAAGGCACCGGAACCCGCATCCCATACCTTTATGTCCTTATAATTGGATGCCGTGATCACAAGTTTATCGTCAGGACTGAATATTGCAGAATTTACACCTCCCTGATGGCCTCCGAGTTTGTGGAGCATATTTCCTGTACTATTCTCCCATATTATCGAAGTGCTGTCGTCGGATGCAGTAACGATAAACTTGCCATCAGAACTGTACCGGGCTGACCATACATTGTCGAAGTGCCCTTCGAGTGTGCGTACCTGTTCTCCACTGCTGCTTTCCCATATGACAGCTTTATCGGTACTCTCTGCAGTAAGAAGATACTTTCCACCGGCAGGATCTTCCTGGTCTGGTGGACTGAACTCAGCCATATACACAGGTCTGATATATGAACTGGATGAATTGCCGAAGCTTTGTCTGTAATATCCTTCTACAGTCCAAATGCTGGCAGTGCCATCAGCAGAGGCTGTAGCTATATAATTTCCGTCGGGGCTAAATTTAGCAGAATAAATATAATAGTCATGTCCCAGGGTACTGATCCATTTACCACTGTCAGTGTCCCAGATTGAGGCTGTATTATCATAAGAAGCCGTCGTCATGTACTTCCCCCCGGCAGGATATTCTTCAGTGGATGGGCTGAATTCTACGGATTTAATATAACCTTTATGTCCGGTGATATTGTACCTGAGATTTCCGCTGCTTTCGTACATTTTTAAATGATCATGAATGCAGGTAACCGCAACGCTCAAGCCATCAGGAGAAAAATATGCATCGTATGCCGTATCGGAAGGGATACCATAGATATGAAAGGGTTTGCCACTATTGCTTTCCCATGATTCGGCCCTGCCAGCTGAAATGGACGTAACTGCATATTTTCCACCGGTTGGGTCCTCAGTAGTCGCCGGGCTGAAGCGGGCGGATAGAACCTTAGCCGTGTGGCCTTCCAGAATATTAACCAGCTTGCCATTGCTCCTATTCCATAATCGAGCGGTGTGGTCAAAGGAGGCTGTTATTATGTAACGCCCATCAGGACTAAAATGCGCTTCCCAAACGAGGTCGTTATGTCCTGTAAGATTAAATAGAAGTTCTCCGCTATGGCTATCATATATTTTCGCAGTCCTGTCATAGGAAGCAGATACTATGTACCTGCCGCCTGAAGGATCATCGGCACATGCCGGGCTGAATTCCACTGATCGGACATCATCAGTATGCCCCTCAAGGGTGCGGATCAATTTGCCGTTACTACGGTCCCATACTTTTATATTCTTGCCGCCGGCAGTTGCCAGGTATTTCCCGTCAGGGCTGAAGCATGCCTCATAAACCGGGGCTTCATGGGCGAATGACTGGATCAGTTTTCCGGTTTTGAAATCCCATAGACTTGTTCTTTGATATTCAGTGGTTATTAGTAACTCATTGCTCCAGGAGGATTTTCCGGGGAATGCAGGGCTGAATTTCAAAGAGGTAATCAAACCGAACTCCTGTATACCCCGGATCATTCCGGCAGTGCTGCTTTCGAATATTTCGATGGCCGGACCTTCCAGCGCTGAAGCAATGTACTTTCCATCAGGGCTGTATTGGGCAAGATCGGCGGAGCTTCCCGAATTCTCAGAGGAATGGATCATTACCCCGGTATTGCTGTTCCATAATTTCAAAGTTCCATCCAGGGATGCAGTGACTATAGTTGTGTTGTTCGGACTGAAACTTGCAGAATTCACCCGGCCTGAATGGCCTTTCAATACAAAAAGCAGTTTCCCTGTTGATGCATCCCAAACTCTCGCTGTATTATCTTCTGATGCTGTAACGATTTTTTTCCCGTCGGGACTATATTTGGCAGACGTTATTATAGATGAATGGCCTGTGAGGTTATGCAACAGCTTACCGCTGGTTACATCCCATATCTTTGCTGTACAATCATCAGATGCAGTAAGTATATATTTCCCATCAGGTGAAAAAACAGCGCATCTCAAAAAATCAGTGTGCCCCGAAGGAATGCCGATCCTTATCGCCTGGGTAAAAGCGGTAAAGTGTACAGATAAAAATACCGTAATGAGGAAAATTGTCACTCTTCCTTTCATAATGTATAAGGTTTTAGTAAAGAACATTTCAGCAGTATTTGCGGTAAATTGCATTTGCCATTATTGTGCAAATGGAATAACTTTCTGTAAAACTAATTTTTTTTCTTTTTCAATTTAAGTGAGTTTCGTTTAAACTTTAAGTGGATGCAGGATTACAATGTGTATATTTATTTTAGAATAGAATTCTGATAACTGAGATTTGTGTTTGCTGGAAAGCGGGATTAATATCGTATGTAAGGGTATGTTGGAACAAATTTAATAATGATTCGGATTTATTAATAATTGCAGAGTGTAAATTTTCAACAGCCTTTAAAACTGGGAATCAATAACAGTTCAAATGCCTAATATATGTAACTTATCATACTGCTTCCTCGGTATGATGTTAATCTATAATATGTTCAAAATGTCAGTCTTAACCTAAATAGTATCCATGAGTAAACGCACAATTAGGCAATCTGATAATATTTATCTGCTGGCATACAATCAGACTAATGTGTTGATTGATAGAATAATTTTATTCGTTTTCAGGTTAATAATTAGGGAAAAGCATGAGTTTTTAAAAGCAGGTTTTTTATAATCCTGAAAAGGGGAGCTTAACGATGGAACCCTGGTCTCACTGCGTGAGCCCGGTTTTTCTTTTTCCTCCGCCACTTCGCAAACAAGTTTGCGGTGGCTATAATGCAGGATTACTGGCGTGATCCTGAAAGGGGAGGGCTTAACAACGGAACCCTGGTCTCACTGCGTGAGCCCGGTTTTTCTTTTTCCTCCGCCACTTCGCAAACAAGTTTGCGGTGGCTTTAATGCAGGATTACTTGCGTGATCCTGAAAGGGGGGGCTTAACAACGGAACCCTGGTCTCACTGCGTGAGCCCGGTTTTTCTTTTTCCTCCGCCACTTCGCAAACAAGTTTGCGGTGGCTTTAATGCAGGATTACTTGCGTGATCCTGAAAGGGGGGGCTTAACAACGGAACCCTGGTCTCACTGCGTGAGCCCGGTTTTTCTTTTTCCTCCGCCACTTCGCAAACAAGTTTGCGGTGGCTTTAATGCAGGATTACTTGCGTGATCCTGAAAGGGGAGGGCTTAACAACGGAACCCTGGTCTCACTGCGTGAGCCCGGTTTTTCTTTTTCCTCCGCCACTTCGCAAACAAGTTTGCGGTGGCTTTAATGCAGGATTACTTGCGTGATCCTGAAAGGGGGGGCTTAACAACGGAACCCTGGTCTCACTGCGTGAGCCCGGTTTTTCTTTTTCCTCCGCCACTTCGCAAACAAGTTTGCGGTGGCTTTAATGCAGGATTACTTGCGTGATCCTGAAAGGGGGGGGGCTTAACAACGGAACCCTGGTCTCACTGCGTGAGCCCGGTTTTTCATTTTCCTCCGCCACTTCGCAAACAAGTTTGCGGTGGCTCCGTAAAATGAAAAACCCTTGAAGCACAGCTTCAAGGGTTCCGTTGTAGCGGGGGCAGGATTCGAACCTACGGCCTTTGGGTTATGAGCCCAACGAGCTACCTCTGCTCCACCCCGCAATATATTTTTGTAAACAATGAACGTTCTTAATTGGGAGTGCAAAATTATATTTTGTTTCTTTGTAATCCTAATTTTTAATTAAATATATTTTTTATGGCTCATAAATCCGGCTTTGTCAATATTATAGGGCATCCCAACGTTGGGAAGTCCACCTTAATGAATATGCTGATGGGCGAAAAACTCTCCATAATCACCCCGAAAGCACAAACTACCCGCCATCGCATTCTTGGTATTGTGAATGGCGACGATTACCAGATTGTATATTCCGATACTCCCGGCATAGTCCGCCCGCACTATAAGCTGCACGAATCGATGATGAAATTTGTATACACTGCACTTCAGGATGCCGATGTTTTTATTTATATGACCGAAGTGGGCGAAAACAGTTTCGACGAAGAAGTAATCGGTAAGATAAAAGCCTCAGGCAAACCCCTGCTTTTCCTGATAAACAAAGTCGATACAATTAGCCCGGCAGAGGTGGAAGCAAAGCTGAAATTCTGGCGCGAAAAGTTTGTCGATGCCGTTATCCTGCCTGTTTCAGCCAAGCTGAATTACAACACCGATAAGATTACCACTGAAGTTTTGCGCCTGCTGCCCGAAAACGACCCCTATTTCCCAAAGGACGATGAACTCAGTGACAGGCCGCTGCGGTTTTTTATCTCGGAAATGATTCGTGAGAAGATTTTTATGCTCTACCAGCAGGAAATTCCGTATTCGGCCGAAGTAGTGGTGGATTCATATAAGGAAAAACCCGACATTGTGGTAATAAGTGCGACAATATTTGTAGAACGCGATACCCAGAAAGCGATTATCCTGGGACATAAAGGTGAAGCCATCAAAAAGCTGGGAACCCTGGCCCGCAAGGATATCGAGGCTTTTATCGACCGTAAAGTATACCTGGAACTCAGTCTGAAGGTAAGCAGCGACTGGCGCGAAGACGCTAACCAGCTGAAAAGGTTCGGCTATGAGTTTTGATCTAGACTCTCTAATATAATGACAAGGGGAGAAGGGGACAAGGCGAGGGGCGAAGGGCGATGGGGCGAAATGGAGACAAGGAAGGCGACAATCCGGTGATGAAATCATGGGACCATGGTGTGTAAGCTAAATTACAAATCCATACCGGCCAGAGATTGCACTATGACGGATCTAAGATTCGAGACAGCAAGGGAATAATTATTCCTTGATAAATTTCTTAAACGTAATGAAGTTATCCTCCGTTATTTTTACTAAATATAATCCTTCAGGCAAAGTACTGACATCCAGGGAAGAGTTGTAAATATTCTCATGCATCATAAGTGTTCCACTGGCGTTATAAATCGAAATGGTTGCCGGCTTGTTCAGGTTGCTAAAATAGAGGGTGCGTGTTACAGGGTCAGGATATAAAATAATATTCCTTGATTCCGGTTTCGCGATATCTACGAATCCTGCTCCTCCATTTGTTGTTTTCACAATAATACCATTATCTCCTACTGCATAACCTGTATTCTTAGTGATAAAAAAAACCGACTCAAGTCCATTAGGCGCATTTGATAGGGACACAGTCCAATTCGAGCCGGCATTTACAGTTTTTAGTATAATGCCTGAAGGATATACCCCCCCGACAGTATACCCTGTTATGGAATCAGTAAAAAACACAGAATGCAACGGGAATGAAGTACCGCTAGGTATTATTGACCAGTTAGCTCCTGCATTAACAGTTCTTAATATTATTCCGCCCGTTCCAACTATATATCCCGTATTCGGATTTGTAAAGAAAATGGAATACAGGTATTCAAAATATCCACTCGAAAGTGGCACCCATGTAATGCCAGCATCAGTCGTTTTTACTATTTTCCCATTGTCACCTGCCAGATAGCCTGTGTTAACATCAGTAAAGAAAGCGGAAAGCAGGTATTGGGTTGTCATGCCCTGGCTTGTCCAGTTTGTTCCGGCATTGCTGGTCTTTAAAAACACATTCGAACCGGATATATATCCATTATTCGGATCTTTGAAGAAAACGGACCATAAATCCTGGATAGTGCCACCAGGTATCGGAACCCAAGTAGCCCCGGCATTATCGGTTCTTAAAATGACCCCGCTGTTGCCAGCCACATACCCTGTATTGGCATTGGTGAAAAAAATAGAATTTAATTGCGTTGTCTTACCACTATTCAGGATTGTCCAGCTAAGCCCTCCATTTTGGGTCTTTATAATTGTACCGTTGGTTCCGGCTGCATATCCGGTTAAAGAATCGGTAAAATAAACAGACAACAACGTTCTGTTGGTTCCGCTTGACTGGGGATACCATTGCGCATAGGAGGCATAATAGAAGTTGATACAGAAGAGAAACAATAACCCTTTTTTCATAATCGTAATATTTTTTACTTATAGTTGCTTAATTTAAAATCCTGTAGGATGCATTTCCCGGTTAACACACGCTGGTCCGGATTTATTATCCGTGCCACCCTTTAACTTTCCTTTTATCCAATTACAAATATATCCAATATCTCCGGACCAAATTACTGTCCACCATTAAAAGCAGTTATTTAGTAGTGATAATTTTAAAGAAATGATTACAAATCGGCGCCGATTGGTATAACCGCGGTCGAATAAGAAAGCGGTCGGCATGCGGTCGAAACTCCAATCGGAGGCGTCGCGGCGGCGCAGGGCTATAATTTATTAGTATTTCACTGGCCTTATATTCTTCCCCAGGATCATCTCAGTATACTTTTTATCCAGTTGCTTTTCCCAGCCAATACAGTATTTCGTAAAAGGGGATATGTCTAATGAAGCAATTCCCCGGTAAGCAAATGCCATAATCTCATTTGGGAATTCTTTCATTGCAAATGCTTTTTGCGCTCTTATATCCTTTTCTTTATCGAAGGGTGTAATATACAAATCCCAGGCACCGAACAAGTGCAAAAATTCATGTGCAATTACTGCTGGTTGTTTAAAGCTAACTATTGAGTATTCAACTTCAGTTTGACTTGCAGTATTGAAAGTAACCGACATTTCATCTTTATAATAATTATTGATGAAATACATTAAAGCAACATTGTCAGTTTTATAAATATCTCTCAACCGGGCAATTAATCTTTCTTTGTCGGACAACGAATTACGGGTTGTAATAATCCTGGAAGTGTCGGGAGACAAAGTTCTGGCTGCAGTTATAGCAATACGATCCGACCAGGATTGAATTGCTTTTATACCAACCGGAAAAGAGGGTAGAAATAATGTTTCACTTAATGTCTTTTTGGGTAAATCTACTGCAATAGGAATTTTGTGATTGTTTTGCGGATAATGAATTTCAATATCTAAATATTTGTTATTTCTGATTGCTTCCTTATTAATCCAATCCATTGCCTTTTTGATCGAGTCTAAAGTCGAATTTATATCGATTTCGCTCCAGGGTTTTGTTCCCTTTGTATCAACGAAAATTGTGTAAAGCACCACATTGCCATATAAACGTTTACAAACGTTATTGTTCACACTGGCAAGATGAACCTCTGAACCAATCTCATTTGCTGATGATAATCCATGTTTATATGAACTGCAGCCAATGGCAATTAAGAATACGAACGCAATAAAAATTAAATATTTCATAATTGGTTTATGTTTTTTATAATTTCCAAGTCTCTTGTTCTCAAATAGTATGGCACACCACTATGGAGCCTGCAGCAACGTTTTAGTTTTGTTATTTCAATCCTGTTACCGGCACGTCATGCGGACGAGCGAATAAATTTCAACTATTCTTTCCTATCCGCCATTCGTTTGTTCTGTAAAGAGATGAATATTTTTAAAATTTCCATAAATCTATAGCAGTTTTTCATCTTAATTTGGACAATTTTATGGCCTCCGTCAGACGGGATTTGTAATGCCGTCTTAATGTTTTTATCGGGATTTGAGGGTGGAATTATTCGCTTCACCTCATGAGATCGCTTCGCTAAGTTACAAATCGGTGCCAGAGGGGGGCAGCGGAGTCCAATGGGTGAAGAGAGTGGAGTAATAGTATACTAATGTACTCTATTGAACACAATTAGATAAGAAATTCGAGAACTTGGTATATTTATGTTGAACTATATCATCTGTGATCGTGTCAAATTTACCAGGATCTATCAGCGTATAAACATCAGATTTAAACTTAATTACCTGATCGAATAATTTGTGTTGTTCGGCATTAACTGGAGGTTCTATTGCAACAATATTGTAATTGCCTTTTTTTAATTTATTGGTATGTTCTAACTTTTTCAGAGAATTGACCAGTACTTCAAATTCGTAAAGATTATCAACGATTGATTTTTGGGTTAACATAAAATCGACTCCCTGGAATGTTGTAATACTTCCATTTTTAGTAATCAAAGAAACGTCAGTGTCCTTTATCAAACCATGTACAATGGTTGATGACAACTTAAAATTAATATCCGCTTTTTCAGATAAACCCGGTTTAGTAAGTTGCTGTTTAAGTGTGGTATTAAATTGGCTTTTGGAGGTTTTATCTTTTTTGATGGATTCGCCGACAAAGATTTTAAAATAATTTGCATACGTAACTTCATTGATATCCGAATCGATAGGATTTGGTGACCCAAATTGAACAAGACCGGAACTGTATTTTGATAAGTATGAAAAGTATTCGCTGTTAAAAGGAAGTTCAGATTTAAAGAGTGATGTCTTTTCGGAAAATAGCTGCTGATTTGATTGTACAACTTTATTATCCAGGTTGTTTAATAAATGGTAGCAATTGTAATATGCATCGACTGAAAGAAGTTTTTTTAACAGATTCAGCTTTGAAAATGAGAAATGAAACCAGATTTTGACAGGTGTAACAATGACCAAGCCTGCCGTAATTTTTTCATCAGATGCGGCATTGGTTTGTAAATAAACCGGTGATAAGAAGGCTTTCATGGCTAAATTGTTGAAAGTGATGAGTAAACTAATTGTTCGATTTTTTGTAAACGTTGAGTACTGGAAAGAAACTCAATTATACGTGGATACAGCCCTGGCAAGGTGTTCCAAGCCTCGGGGATCAGGACTGAGGCCTTCGTAATAATATCGCGAACAGATTCATCATGGCACAAAGATAATACATTTTGAGCGATTTCAAATCGTTCAGATTTTGAGATAAATCTTATTATTGAACGGAAATATCCGGTACTCATAAGTTTATCACCAGAACTAACCTCAAAAGAAGGGTTAAATATACCAAGGCCGGTTTCGCCTCCAAATGCAAAGGCGTTATCAAATGCATAATAGACTGATTTATGAAATTCAGTTGAGACAAGCAAATTAAAATTGCCTTTTTTACCCCTGTCCGTATTGTAGACCCATAGGTCGAAAATGGCAATTTTGATAAGATCAGCCGGATTGAGAAGGTGATTAAAAGCCGTTTTAGAATCAATCAGCAGCGTATCGTTAACCAGATAAGAATCGATATGCTGAGAACCAAAGCATATTACACCAGGTTTCGCGTAAAGCCTGTTCCTGGTTAGATTCTTGGGATCGAATGAGTTTTTTGTAAGTTCGACCAAGGCAATATTGGGAGTAGGGATACAGAGGTACCTCAAAAGATAATGACAAATAATTTCGTAAACCAAAAAGTCCAGTTCTTGTTTTTTAGGAGTTACGCGGTATTTACAGTAATAAATAAGATCATCCGAGCAAAGAAACTTCATCGGGCTATGCCCATCTGTTTCTTCCTCCCGAATGAGGTATTTGGAATTAATATGCTTCAATTCTTCAGGCATATTGGTTGTTTTTAGTTTATAGCCTGTTCCACCACCGCCACCGCCAGTTGATTTTGCAGGGTTTGAGCTTCAATAAGGCGTTCCTTTAACCCATCGCACAATGCAAACAATTCATCGATTTTGGAAACAATGCGGTGTTGCTCGGCAAGAGGAGGAATCGGAATGACAGTATTAGCAACTTTTCCCAAATTCAAATTTGGTTGCGCTCCACCAGCAGAATGACTTCTTAATTCCTCATAAGCCTTTTTAAAGAAATATTTCACATACTTTCTATGTGCTTCTTCTTTATTAATTAAGACAACTGCGGCACATGCTTGGTTTGTTCCGGCGTCGATCATTAATTCTGATATTTGACCACGAGTCTTACCTTGTCCATACATCGCGATAATCAATGATCCTTTGGGATAGATTGAAACATTTGTTTCTTTCAATGCAAGAGCTGATACTTTCTCATTCGTTTCGAAAATAAAATCCTGGCCTGTTTCTCCACTTGTTACCCAATTATATTCTTGAGGGTCATAATAAACCGACCTATCTCTGGAAGGTGTTGATCCTGTTCCAACAATAGTAAAAGTTCCTAACCTAGAAACTTCCCATCCTTTAGGAAATACAAACGCCTTTTCATCTTCCGTAATTTCAGGCAATGGCGCTTGTTTTTTGATTTTCCCTTCTTTAACCAACTGAGCCTTTTCTTTGGCTATCTTTTTCAGCAATTCGCTAGCTGGTTCATCTTCCGGGTTTTGTGAAACCAATTTCCCCATTACGGCCAGTTGCAAAATGGTTTGTTTGAGTTGGTCAATGCTGTGTTCGGTGGTAAACAGGATGTCGAAATGGTTGGCGATTCGTTGCCAAGACTCGTCAATGGAATTGGATTTTTCGGCATCGGTAAGTGAGCTAAGCAAAGTGGCTACCAAAGCTTCATGGGATACATTACTGTTGGTTTGCTGGTTTTCCAGTTCATCGCACAAGGCCATTAGCTCATCTACTTTGGCAACGATACGGTGTTGTTCGTCAAGCGGGGGAAATGGAAAGATAAAATTCAACAGGTTTCCAATTTTAATGTAGTTAATAGCCGACCCAAATTGCTTTCCCTCAATTGATTTTAAAAATCTAGCATTCAATGATTTCTCAATATATTTTGGAAATAGTATTTTAAAATCATTTAATATATAAGTTCTTTGATAAGCCTCAAATTTACCGTTATAATATGTTACTAATCCAACATTTGCACCATTTCCAGGAAGTAATAATGCTTCACAATCATATGAATAGTTATTACTTTTTAAAGAAACTGCGGCACACGAGAAAAAAGGATATATGCCATCTTCATTTCCCTCATTAACATCCTTTTTCCCAGTCTGAATTGTAACAAGATTTCCAAGCTTCACCCATTCCCATCCCTCTGGCAACTCAAATGTCTTTTCATCATCTCCAATTTCGGACAAAACTTCCTGCTTTTTGATTTTTCCTTCTTTGATGAGCTTTATTTTTTCAGCCTCTATTTTTTTTAGTAATTCGCTGGCTGGTTCATCATTTGGATCTTGCGTAACCAATTTACCGCTCACGGCGAGTTCTAAAATCAGTTCGCGTAGCTTTTTAATCCCTAACAAACTTTGATTGCTGGCACTTCGTCCGCGATTGCTGGTCTTCAGTTCCTGTGCAGTTGTCCAAATGTCAATCTTATCTATGATGGTGTTCATATTGTCTGTTTTACCACAGATACATACTAAATCTGTGTCTATGGTCTATTTATTTCCGTTCAGGGCTTCACTTAAAATAGCTTTCAACTGATCCCGAATTCCAGAGATACTTTTCTGTTGGTGCTCATATTTCCGCAACAACTCGTCCGGATCGTGACTGATTTGTTCGCCCACATGCGGATTTTTGATGTCGAGATTATAATTACGGGCTTTAATATCTTCGAGCGAAACGTTCCATGCCTGCTCGTTTTCAACCCGTGCTGCAAAACTTTCGGCTTCGTTGCCCCACCAATCGATTTCGGGCTGAAACTCTTCGAAACGCATGGGTTTACTCTTGTTGTAGCTTTTGGCACCTTCAGGATAAGGGTGTTCGTAATACCAAACAGTATCGGTTGGCTGGCCTTTGGTAAAAAACAAAAGGTTGGTCTTAATGCCGGTATACGGGCTGAACACGCCGTTAGGAAGCCGGACAATGGTGTGCAGGTTGCATTCTTCGAACAACTTTTCTTTGATACGGGTTTTGATACCTTCACCAAATAGGAACCCATCGGGTAATACCAGAGCGGCTCGGCCGTGAGGTTTCAACAGGTGAATAATAAGTGTCAGGAACAAATCGGCGGTTTCGCGTGTGCGGAAAGTAGCCGGAAAGTTGTTTTCGATCCCATCTTCTTCCATCCCACCAAACGGCGGATTGGTTACAATTACATGCACCCGGTCTTTGGGGCCATAGTCACGCAATGGTCGGCTCAATGTATTATCGTGCCTGATGTTGATAGGTGAATCAATGCCGTGTAAAATCATATTGGTTGTACATAGCATGTGCGGCAAGGTCTTTTTTTCCACTCCATGAACGGTACTTTGAAGCAGTTCTTCATCGGCGGCTGTATGCACAAAGTGTTCGCGTTTGTATTCAATTACATTCGACAGGAAACCGCCGGTTCCACAAGCAGGGTCGAGTACCAGTTCGTCAAGCTGTGGTGCTACCCGATCGACTATGAAGGTAGTGACGGCTCTTGGCGTATAAAATTCGCCTGCGTTACCTGCACTTTGCAGGTCTTTTAATATTTGTTCGTAAATATTGCCGAAGGTGTGGCGGTCGTCCCTGGCATTAAAATCAATTTCGCTTATTTTGTTGATCACCTGCCGCATCAGCGTTCCGGATTTCATATAGTTATAAGCGTCTTCAAACACATTATGAACCACCTGGGCCCGTACATTCTGAAGATTCAGTTTGTCTTTTAAAGTGGGGAAGAGTTGCAGGTTCACGAAATCCGAAAGTTCATCACCGGTCATTCCTTCAGGGTTACTTGCCCAGTTGCGCCAGCGCAGGTGTTCAGGTACCGGTGATTTATAATTGTCTTCGGTTAGTTCCAGTTCAGCTTCGCGATCGTCAAAAATCTTTAAAAAAAACATCCACACCAACTGACTGATTCGTTGTGCATCGCCATCCACACCCACGTCTTTTCGCATAATATCCTGGATGGATTTGATTATGCCTGATACATTGCTCATGCTGATTTTTCCTGGTTAAAAAGTTCGTATTCCAATTCCTGGAGGGCTTTGTCGTAACTGGCTTTCCCTCCAAAAACCTGGTTGATGATTTCCATTGGAGTGCCCATGTCGCTGAAAGGTTTTAATTTCAGGATTTTGGTGTCTTCGATGGAAGTGATCCCTTTATCGGCGTATTTGTCGAGCAAACTGTTCAGGATTGCGCGGGCTTGTTCACCGTATTTGGTAAAGTAGTTTCGTTTTTTCACGTTGTTCGCCCTTTCTTTCCGTGTCAACGGCGGTTGGTCGAAAGCAATGTGGCAAATTAAATCAAAATCGCCGTAATCTTTCCCGATTTCTTCAGCCAGGTTTTCCAAAACAATACCATGTTCTTCCAGCATTTCAATGATCGCCTGTTTTTTCCTGCTATGGTTCCACGATTTCAGGAAGTCATCCAACGTGGCATATTCGGTCTGTACCTGTTTGCGTGTAAAATCGCGGTACGATTCGGTTATTAACTGTCCGTTTTCGCCGTAATATTCAATTCGTTCGGATATGATGCTTGCCGGAATACCGCTGATATACACTTTTCGGCGACCTGTCTGTTCTTCTTCTTCACCTTCGTCCTCATTGTCCGGGTCTTCCGGATCGGGTGGTACAGGATCGTCATCGTCACCGGGTTCATAAATCACAACCGGGTCGCCATCAAAATCAGGATCACGAAACAACTCAGTAGCCCGTTTGAAATCCATGATGGTAAAAAACATCTTGCCAAAGTCTTCCTCAATGCGTGTTCCGCGTCCGATGATTTGTTTAAAAGTAGTCATCGAACGGATGGTTTTATCAAGCACAATCAATTTACAGGTTTTGGCGTCAATTCCGGTTGTCATCAGTTCCGAGGTCGTTGCAATCACCGGGAATCTGCTTTCAGGATCAATAAAATTATCCAGTTCGGCTTTCCCTTCAACGCTATCGCCCGTAATACGCATAACATATTTGGGATTATCAATGGCCAGTTTCCCGGCGGCGTTTACAATGGCTACCCGCATTCGTTCGGCATGGTCAATGTCTTCGCAGAAAATAATGGTTTTATCAAATGGATTGGTGGCATTCAGCAATTTCATCACCCGTTGTGCCACCAGTTTTGTTCGTTGATTCAGAACCAAAATCCGATCCATATCCACCTGATTGTAGGTGCGGTTTTCGATTTCCTGTCCCAGATCATCTATCATTCCAACAGGCGGAGTCCAGCCATCCACATCTTTGTCGATGTCAATCCGCACCACTTTGTAAGGAGCAAGAAAACCATCTGCAATTCCCTGTTTCAAACTGTAAGTATAAACCGGTTCGCCAAAGTAGGTAATGTTTGAAATGTATTCTGTTTCTTTAGGCGTGGCCGTCATACCGATCTGAATGGCATTCGAGAAATAGGTCAGGATTTCGCGCCAGGCTGAATCATCTGCCGCACTTCCACGGTGGCATTCGTCAATCACGATCAGATCGAAGAAGTCGGGCGATACATTTCTGAATATTTTGTCGCTTTCTTCGGGGCCGGTTATGGCCTGATATAAGCCAAGATATATTTCGTATGACGGATCGATTTTCCGGTTTTTGATTTTGGTCATCACCGAACCGAACGGCTTGAAATCGTTAATCAGTGTTTGATCAGCAAGTATATTACGGTCAACAAGGAATAATATTCGTTTCACCTCCCTTGCTTTCCACAATCGCCATATAATTTGAAAAGTGGTATAGGTTTTTCCCGTGCCGGTCGCCATGACCAGCAAAATTCGTTTCTGTCCATGTGCAACCGCTTCAATCGTTCGGTTAATGGCTTCAACCTGATAATAACGGGCTTCTTTACCCGAACCATCGGTGTGATAAGGTTGAACGACCAATTCTTCATCTTCAGTCCGAATGCCCCTGTATTGTTTGTATCGCAACCAAAGTTCGTTGGGTGATGGAAAGGCTTCGAGTGGAAACTGGGTTTCTATATCGTCGCCTTCAACAGGAACTTTGTTGTGTGAAGCAAAGGCATCACCATTCGAACTGAAAGCACTTGGGACCTTAACAATATCAGCATAACCCAATGCCTGCTGTAAGCCATGACTTACAGAGTGTTTGTTGTCCTTGGCTTCAACAATAGCTAAAGGAACTCCCGGTTCCCATTGAAGGATATAATCAGCAAATTTTTTCTTTTTCTTGTTTCGCACCGACATATTACCCCGCACGATAACAGGACCCGGGGTCAGGGTAACTTCGCGCCTGATTTGTGAAAGATGATCCCAGCCGGCTGATTTAATTGCAGGTGTAATATACAGATCGCAAATGTCGAGCTCGGTCAGGTCTTTTTTCTTGATTTCGTCCAAGGCTTGTACTTTATATAAAAACTGGAATCATAGTATGCTGAAAGCATTTACAAACTTAAAATATTATTCTCACACTTTTAGTAATTATCTCAGATATCTATACGTTTAAAGCGATGTCATTAATTCATAACGGTAATACCCCATTGACATTTTGTAGCAGGATATTAAATTTACTCTACTACAGAATACTAAGTAATAGTAACAAAACGAGGTTGTATTTTAGTCGTAATACCTGAGCCGTGAAGAGTCCTTTTTCGCCACCAAAACACAAAAACGCCAACTTACACTAAAGCGCTGGAAATAGTTGTTTAAGTTTGGTGGATTTTGGATACTTAGAGTATTGGTGACATTTACTGCATGCACCTTTTCACAAACCTTCAATTCTTAGAATGCGATATTTGATAATACTTAATGCTTATAAATTGAACTATAAAATAATTGTTAGCTTTATCAAACACAGTTGTTGTACATTAACAATCATTGCCGGTAAAATCAATCATTATCTCCCTCAAGGACCTAACAGGCAATTATCCTTATCCTAATTTAGCATGTCATTCCGTACCTTTTTTATTGTCCTGACGTAATTATTATTCAGATTAATTCTAAGTGCATATATATTGATTTTATTGGGGTTTAAGCTGGTTTAACCGGCTGATTTCTAAGCGCTGCACTCAAATGGCGAAAAAATAGTTTTATAAAAAGTATAACCTTTTTTGTTTTTTTGGATAAAGGATAAACACAGCTCATTTTTCACTATCGGAGATCTGCCCCCACTGCCCTTGCCCGGCTTCCTTAATTTTTAAAATACAGCTCTTATTGGATTGTAATTCACCTTATACGTGTATTGCGTATAAGTATTTATTAACCTCAAATTATTTTTTTTATGGCTGTAAAGTATAATGTAGTTCAAAGAAGGAACCCTGCTGATCCTGGTGCTGTACGAATGTTTTATGCATCTGCCCAATCGGCAGGTGATTTAACCATGGATGAGATCATCAGGCGAATTGAGTATGCCAGCTCCATAAACGGAGCCGACGTAAACGCAGTTGTTTACTCATTTACGCATGTTTTGGTCGACGGGCTTTCGAACGGCCAGATTGTACGCCTGGGTGATGTAGGCAGCCTTCGTATCGGCCTGAGCAGCGAAGGCAAGGCCGCTGAGAATGAAGTTGGCGGCGAATGTGTTAAAAAAGCCAGAGTTATTTTTACTCCAAGCGCTAAATTAAAGAACATGCTGCTGACGCTTAAATACGAGAAAGCCTGA
Source organism: Bacteroidales bacterium (assembly GCA_963677975.1). Classification (GTDB taxonomy): domain Bacteria; phylum Bacteroidota; class Bacteroidia; order Bacteroidales; family UBA4417; genus UBA4417. Next base: position 1,294,067 of record OY782677.1, read on the forward strand.
TCGCGCAGAGCATGACTTTTTGTTAACTAAAGGTGTACATTCCTGTTCGAAGATGTACACCTTTTAACTTTTTATCGTAATGTTCTCAAAAAAGTTAGTATCGTAATTGCTAATATGTATTTTACCGAAAACGATACCTATCGTTCAGTAAAACGATTACTATTGTTTGGTAAAACGATTACTAAGGTTTAGGAAAACGATTACTATAGTTTTTGAAACGATACGTATCGTTTTTTCTGCTGTTTTATAATTGTCATCTTTGTTACTATATCGTGTAAACTTTTCCTTTTTAAAGATTTGTTAGTATCAAAAAGGACCGGTTTTTTTAGTGAGGGGCGAAGGGGCGAGAGGCGAAAGGCGAGAGGCGTGGGGCGAAAGCTGACGCAATGAGCCCCAAAAGAAACATGGAGGTTTGAAACGGCAGCCAGGAATAAGTGCCCGGTGCAAAGTGCCCGGTGCAGAGTGCCGGAAATCAGCAGATTTGAAACGCTGAAACCAGCAACCAGCAACCAGCAACCAGTAACCAGCAACCAGCAACCAGCAACGCTGCAATAAAATTATAAATCCTTACGATACCACTAAACCCTAGAACGGGCAGCAGTCCATTTCGCGGGCACGGCCGCTTCGGTAACTTGGGTTGAATTCGCCACCGCCTCCGCCAAACAGGCTGAACTGGTCAAACTCGAATACAAGCGAAATTTCATGCGATGCCTTTCCTGCAGTATTCATGTTGGTGTTGATAATATAGTCGTACGAATACATGATCTTCATGCGTGAATCCTTGTTCCAGGGGGCATTTGCACCCACTGTGAAAATAGCATCGTTTGCTTCAAAAAAGTTGAACGTCTGGTTACGTAACCAAACTCCAAAGTAAATGGATGATTTGTAGATATTCATCCCCAGCATAAATGTGGAGAATTCGCCTTGTTTTTCGTACTGGAAGCCGGGGTTAAACTTAAAGGCTCCGTTCGAACGGTAATTGCGGTATGATGATGAACGACCCTGCTCGATTTCGAGTACAACATCGCCATTGATCACAAGCCGGCGTGGTAATGGTGCATCAAGTCCCAGAAACGACTGGTTGGGTTTAAACACATGCTGAACGGCAACACCTAATGTTCCCTGAATATTGGAATTACTCGCTCCCGTTTCAACAAAACGATACACACCGCCTACTGCGAAATCGGGGTAGGAAACACGGTTGGCCGAAGGAGCCTCGAAAGCGGATTGGTATATATTGCCATAACGGGCGCTGAGCTGGTCGGTAAAAACAAATTTACTCCAGTCGACTGATTGCTGTGCATACGAAACCATAATACCGACCTGTGCAACCATGTTTTCATATACCGGAATACGTGCTGCAGTGCCAAGGCCGATATTGGTCGATTTGATCATCCCGGTACCGGCTTTATCGGAAGTTACAAGCAGCCCAAGTCCCCCTGATCCCGGAATGGAACGTTCGGCCATGTCCATCGAAAAATTATAGGTCTTAAAATCTTCGGGTAAGCCTGTCCACTGGTCACGGTAATTGAACCTTGTCCGTATGCCGGCATTAAGCCCGATATACGCCGGATTATTATAAATCGGGTTGTTATAGAACTGCGAAAAGAGCGGATCCTGTGCTTTCAGCTGGTAAAATCCTGCCGAAAATACAAGCGCCAATAGTGCCTGCCGAAACAAGCGCTTATATAAGTTGCTGTATTTCATCATCTTGCCAATTATTTGAGGCCGGTTTACAGTATTATATACCATTTCGGCTTGTATCGCAAATAAGTCCTTAAAAATACAAATAATTTCACTTAAAAAATTATTTTACAAATTATTGTTGTTATTACTTAAAAAGTTGCTGAATGTACATAGATGCATTTTCAATTATAAGTTAAATTTTATCTTCATTCGCCCGCCGTCCGGTTAAAATAGCTTCGCCTGAAATAATTATTCTTACAGGTATATGCATTCGCAATAAACCTAAATCAGTATTTTTGTAACTGGCCGACAACTGAAAAAGTTTCATTTTACGCTAAAGAAGTCCTGCCTGCTAACACCCGTTTCTGAATTATGTTTCCCCGAATTTCTGAATCGTAAATCCTTTTCAGATTTTTGCATCCTGAATGAAACTAAATAATAAATTTGTACTTCGATAAAAAAAATATTTAACCATGAAATCAACTTCCCGTCTTTTTGTTTTAATCGCAACCATTTCAGTATTCCTGTTCCAGGGATGCGAACCTGTTGATAATACTCCTGCCGGCGACGATGCCCGGGATGCTTTCGTTGGAGTGTGGCAATTTTATGAAACTGCTTTTAAAAGTACCATGGCCCAGAGTTATATTGTGTCGATAACCAAGGATCCGTCTAATAGTGCACAGGTAATCCTTAAAAACTTTGGTAATCCCGGCACACAGGATGTTACAGTGATAGGTTTGGTGACAGCAAGCCAGATTGTAGTTAATTCACAGAGCATGAGTACCGGGTGGACAGCCGAAGGATCGGGTAAATTTGATAATCCGGCCAAAACTTCGATGGCCTGGACTTATTCGCTTATTATTGCCGGGAGCAAGGAATATCATACTGCAACAGCCACGCGGCAGTAAGAAATATCGATTTAGTCTTATTCCAGAAATTTTATAAAAAACGACGGAAGCCTTGTTTTTATATGGCTTCCGTCGTTTTGTTTGCATTTAAAACAGCTAATGTTTTTATTTTTCCTTCCCTGATAATTTCTTTGGGAAATCGAACGTTTCGAAATACCTTGAAGGCTCAGGGTAAGTGGTTTTATGCAGAGTGCGATACCATGGATTTGAATACCGGATTGTATCGGCTAAAGGATTATTCCTGTTGATAAAAGCACGGTTTTGTTTGTTCGATTGTTGCTGCAGGGTGGCTTCTATTTCAGTAAGACGGATAATAACCTCTGAATAAATTTTATCCAAAACATCAATCTGCTCCAGGTAATAGTTCAGGCTCACATTGAATTCGTCCGGTGTAACATCATTTTTCCTGAAAACCTCAGAAAACCGTATACGGAGATCGGTTGTATCATTCAACCTTGAAATGGAATCGTTAGCCGCCCTTAGTGTTGCTTCGGTGAGGTGCATATCAACCAGTACGTCAGTCATCTTGCTTTCGCTCAGTAAACCCGACGGAGTTGACTTCAACAGGCTGTTGCACGATACCGAAAATATCGCCAGCAAAATAATAAAAGCCCATTTCATCATACTTGGTATCCTAGGGTGCAATTACAAGGTTTTTTAAACCTGTGAGCGAGGTGATAAACTTATTTCCCGCCGTGTTTTTTAACGTATTCCAGGTTGAGTTCTTTAATTACATCATTTGTAACATCAAGCGTATCGTTGGCATACAGTATGTTGCCTCCCTTGGTAAACCCGAGGATATAATCAAATTTATATTTTTCATTATACCGGTTAAGGAAATTCATTACTGAATCGAGCAATGCAACATTCATATCCATCTCGCTTTGCTGCAGTTCAGCTGCATACCTGTCGCGCAGGTCATATATTTTCTGCTGGTTTTGTTGTAACTGGCCGTATATTTCCTGGGCACTCTGATCGCTGATAGCTTTCTTTGCTACCTGTTCCTTAAAATAAGCGGCATCTTTTTCGAATGCTTTCTGTGCTGCCGCAACCTCTCCTTCCAGACGGGTTCCTTTAGCCTGCAGATCGGCACGCATTTTCTTAACCAGTTCATAGTTGCTCAGGATGCTGTCGTTATTTAAAAATGCCACGGAAATATTTCCTTTATTCGATTTTTCGACAGCTCCCGAAATCGACCGGCCATGATTCCCGGTACCGGTAAAATAAAGAATATAAAGAACTATCAGCCCCAGCAGCATTACAAGGTTTAATGTAAGAAGCAGAGGATTGATTTTGGTTTGGCCAGGAATACTTGTTGCGTTATCCGTTGATGCAGGGGTTTTATGCGTTTCCACTATTTCGGGTACGGGTGTGTTCTCTGCACTGTTGTTGAGTTCTTCTGTCATTTTGCTAAAATATCGGGTTAATTAAAAGTACAACCTGACCCATTTGTATGAACCAGGTTGCGAAGGTAAAAAAAACACTTCTTTGTTTATCGGTTAGTTCCCAACTTCCGAAATGTATTTTATACGAACAAGCCTGATTTCATCTTCGGTAAATTCATTTTCACCCAGGTCCCTGAGCGCCTGTTCGACCGAATCGGTTTCAGCATCCATAAAATACTCCCGGATTTCTTCCTGGTGGTAGGGATCGATAGTTTCGTTGAGATAATAAGTCAGATCAAGTTTGGTGCCCGAATCCACTATGCTTTCAATTTCGGTAAGAAGTTCGTCGGCTGTAAGGTTCTTGGCAACGGCAATATCTTCGAGCGAAATTTTACGGTCGATATTTGTAATAATATAGACTTTAAGCCCCGATTTGTTAACCACCGATTTAACCACCATATCCATTGGGCGGATAATTTCATTTTCTTCGACGTACGATGAAATAAGTTCGAGGAAAGGTTTGCCGTATTTCTGGGCTTTACCTGCACCAACTCCGGTAATACGCTGGAGTTCGTCCATGCTTATCGGATACTGTATCGCCATATCTTCGAGCGAAGGATCCTGGAATATAACAAACGGAGGCAGGCTTTCCTTACGGGCAATTTCTTTTCGCAGGTCTTTGAGGAGCGAGAACAAGGTTTTGTCAGTAGTACTTGTGCGTGCACCGCCACCCGCCATGAGTTCATCGTCGTCCCCTTCTTCGGGATCAGTATCTTTGGCTACCATAACGGCGTAAGGTTTTTTCAGAAACTTTTGCCCTTCGGGTGTTATCTTTAAAATTCCATAATTCTCAATGTCTTTTATTACAAGCCGTTCGATAAGCATTTGTCGCAAAACCCCGTCCCAGAAACGTTCGCTTTCCTCCATTCCCTTGCCGAAAATTTCCAGTTCGTTATGTTTGTACGATTTGATGTTGGATGTTACCTTGCCTATCATTATATTAACGATGTGCTTGGCTTTGCACAATTGCTTGGTAGCCAGCACGGCTTCGAGGGCCAGGTCGACATATTCGCGACCGTCGATCTTGGTTTTCGGATGGAGGCAGTTGTCGCAGTTACCGCAATTCTCTTCAGCATATACTTCACCGAAATAGTGCAATAGTTGTTTTCGGCGGCACATGGATGATTCGGCAAACGAAACTACTTCCATTAACAACTGGTTGGCAATTTCCTGCTCGGCTACTCCTTTGTTCTTGCTGAATTTCTCTAGTTTTTCAATATCCTCGTAAGCATAGAACGCAAGGCAGATACCTTCGCCATCGTCGCGGCCCGAACGTCCCGTTTCCTGGTAATATCCTTCGAGACTTTTCGGCATATCGTAGTGAATCACAAACCTGACATCAGGTTTATCAATTCCCATACCGAAAGCAATGGTTGCAACTATGACGTCGGCTTCTTCCATCAGGAATTTATCCTGGTTTTCGACCCGCACAGCCGAATCGAGGCCCGCATGGTATGGAAGTGCCTTAATGCCGTTTACGAGCAGAGTTTCCGAAAGTTCTTCAACCTGCCGGCGGCTCAGGCAGTATATAATTCCCGATTTCCCGGTATTCATTTTTATAAACCGGATAACATCCTTATTTACATCATCATTTTTCTGTTTTACCTCGTAATACAGATTTGCGCGGTTAAACGATGATTTGTAAAGTGCAGCTTCCTGCATCCCAAGACTTTTCAGGATATCCTGCTGAACTTTAGGCGTAGCTGTAGCTGTTAATGCCAGTACTGGCACATCCTGCCCGATTGCATCTATAATAGGGCGTAACCTGCGGTATTCAGGCCTGAAATCGTGGCCCCACTCCGATATACAATGTGCCTCGTCAATAGCATAGAACGAAATCTGTATATCTTTGAAGAAATTGATGTTTTCTTCCTTTGTGAGCGATTCGGGAGCAACATAAAGCAATTTGGTCTTCCCCTCGGTTAAATCACTTTTTACCTGTATAATCTCACTTTTCGAAAGGGATGAGTTGAGTACATGGGCGATACCTTTATCGGCACCGAATTGCCGCATGGCATCAACCTGGTTTTTCATCAGGGAGATAAGCGGGCTTATAACTATAGCTGTTCCGGGCAGTATCATTGCAGGTAACTGGTAGCACATCGACTTACCTCCACCTGTTGGCATAATGACAAATGTGTCGTTGCCGGCGAGTAAATTACGTATTATCGCTTCCTGGTTACCCTTGAAACTCTCAAATCCGAAAATCTTCTTCAGTGTGCTGTGTAAAGGGTAATCCTTGAAATCTTCATTCTTTTTCATTCCACGGGCATTATTCGAGTATTCGTACCTTACTAAAGTACTTCTGTTAGCTTTATTTTGGTTAGGTCAATTCAATTAAAGTACGTTTGGCACTGGGAGTTTAGAGCCTTAGTATGCTTCACTCTGATTTTTTGGCTTGTCACAATCCACGAAAGCAATAAACCTTCATGAAACAATTCTACTGACATATCGTCAGATAATTGTGGTTTGCCCTTGTGTAAAGTAAAGTTAATACAACTTTATGATTTTTGTTTAAAAAAAATCCCTGGTTTGTATTATTTTTTTTTATCGTTACTGTAACATGCAATAATACAGCTGGTTAATACATCTTAACAAAGGTTTTAAATAAGTTAAAATTTATTAAACCCCTATAAATGTCCTCCTTCAATCAGTATTATAGTCTAAATACACTATTTACCACTTATAGAAGGTCATTACAAAAACAGAGTCTCAAAAAGCGTGCAAAAGTATAATTAAAATGAAAACAATCAGCAGTTTAGTTTTTTTTGTTTCCTGGATTTATTTCCGTATCCGGTTCTCTCAATATTGACAGCCGAAATCTATTTTTCCGTTCTTACCTTTAATATACAAACGCAGGTTTAATTTTTAAAGTACATGCAGTTATTCAAACAGGATTCTTTTTACAAAAGGCCTGGTTGCTGAACTAATAAGTCCAGAAAAAAGATCTGTTATTTATTAGCTGAAAATTCAGCAATAGAGTGTGGTAATGCAAGTGTTGGGTTGCCATGATCTTTGCTCATTTTGAAATAAGGAAATGTTTTAGTACTTTTATCGGTCACAAGTGATAATGAAATATATTTGCCGGTTGAAGAGATCCGCATTCCTATGCCTTTAATCCCTGTCTTTACTATGTACAGCTTCTCATCCCAACAGGTTTAGTCAGATATCAAACGACTTGTCTGATTCTTAATCATGTAAACGGGATGCTTCAAATCAAATACTAATTAATAAAAGAAAATAGTATGGAAAATGATGAAATGAAAGCCCTTGGAATGATCGAAACCAAAGGGTTCGCAGCTATGGTCGAAGCCGCTGATGCCATGGTTAAAGCAGCAAAAGTCGAACTGATCGGATTCGAAAAAATCGGCGGGGGATATGTTACCGCAATAGTGCGCGGCGATGTGGCAGCTGTTAAAGCAGCTGTCGATGCAGGTGTGCAGGCAGCGCAAAGAGTAGGCGAAATTATATCAACACATATTATTCCAAGGCCCCACGAGAATCTGGACAGAACTCTTCCTCTCGGCGCCAAACAAACCCATAAAGCGAAATAACCATGATAGACCTGAGGACATACATTTTTATCGATTCCCTTCAATTGCAGATGGCTTCGTACCTTGGAACGGTATCGAGAGGATACCTTCCGGTAAGTGGCCAGGCTTGTTGCATTATTGAAATTGCTCCCGGTATTGAGATCAATACACTTACCGATATCGCACTCAAAGCTACCAATGTAAAACCCGGGATGCAGATTGTCGAAAGGGCATACGGTATGCTCGAAGTACATTCCGACAGCCAGGGCGATGTGCGTATGGCCGGCGAAGCAGTACTTCGTACAATCGAAAAAACGGAGGAAGAAAGGCTGAAACCCCGCATACTCACCAGCCAGCTGATTAAAAACGTAGAGGACCACCATGCACAGCTGATCAACCGGTCACGCTATGGTATGATGCTTTTAAAAGGCGATACACTATACGTACTGGAAGTTGAACCTGCTGGTTACGCCTATTATGCGGCCAACGAAGCCGAAAAAACAGCCCGGATCAATATCGTTGATGTTACCGGATTCGGTAAGTTCGGCAGGGTTTATATTGCCGGCGACGAAGCCGAAGTGCTCGAATGTAAGAACAGTGTCGAAAAACGCCTGGCCGAAATATCGGGAAGAGTTGATTATTAAGAAGGCAAAATAGTATTCTGAATTCACCCCGTACTTTCAATTGTCAAGTAGTGCACAGTGACTGGTAAAGAGTATTGGAGATAAATTACTTTAGAAAAAGTAAAATTCACAAAGAATCAGGTAAAACCGGGCACTCAGCACTTTTCACCCTTGGCAGAACACTTAAGAATAAACTGAAATCTAAACAAATTAAAAAGGTATAAATTATGAATGACAATACTTCAGACGCATTGGGAATGATCGAAACCAGGGGCTTTGCAGCTATGGTTGAAGCTTCGGATGCAATGGTGAAAGCAGCAAAAGTTGAACTTATCGGCTTCGAAAAAATCGGTGGCGGATATGTAACGGCAATTGTACGTGGCGATGTGGCTTCCGTTCGGGCAGCCGTTGATGCAGGTGTACAGGCAGCACAAAAAGTGGGCGAAATTGTTTCATCCCATATTATTCCGCGTCCGCATACCAATGTCGACAGTGCTTTGCCATTAGGCAGAGGGGCCAAATAGACAGTTTCTGTCCATGAGTCAGATGTGCTGATTGGATGTGAATGTCGAATAATGATTAACGATTTTAGATTTTTGAAGAATTCAGAAACCAGAGTAACAAAAACGTTATAAATCGTAAATCAGCATTATTCGCTCCTTGCTTATTAATAATAGGAGCTCATGAAATCACTTCACTAAGTTCCTTGTTCTGAAATTAAAAATTCATGGTTTTGGAGACAGCCAATAAGCAGTTGCAAAGCTATTTAATGGAAATTTCACTGGCAGTCCGGATAATTTCCGGTTGCCGGGTATAAATAAATAACCGAAACAGAATGATACTGGCAAGAGTAGTCGGAACGGTAGTTTCGAGCCATAAGGCGCCTAAAATTGAAGGAATCAGGTTTTTGCTTCTCGAAAAAATCGATCCTGTAACTATGCAGGGGAAAAATGATTTCGTTGTATCGATGGATAGCGTTGGCGCAGGCACAGGTGAAATTGTTTTTTATGTTTCAGGCAGCAGCGCCAGGTTCACCGATACCACCCAGGGAAAACCCGCCGATTCAACTATCATCGCAATTGTTGATAATATCGAAAAAGAAGGCAAGTTCACATACCGGAAAGACAATTAGGATATGATTCTCGGGAAAGTAGTAGGAACCGTTGTAAGCAGTACCATCAATGATGGTATGATAGGATCGCGCTACCTGCTCATTGATAAAACGGATCAATATGCCAAAAAGAAAGGCGATTTCCTTGTAGCGCTCGATGTTCTCGGCGTGGCGCAGGACGAACTTGTTATGGTCACTGAAGGCAGCCCTTCGCGGGAAACCGCCCTTACAACCAACAAGCCGGTCGACGCTCTGATAGTAGGAATCGTTGATCTGATTGAAGAGAATGATGTAATTATTTACCGGAAATGAGGAGGTGCGTGTGGAAGTAATCGCTTTAGGCGCTTTGGAATTCAGCAGCATAGCCATTGGAATACTGGCCCTGGATGAAATGGTGAAAATTGCCCCGGTTAAAATCATCGAAGCCAGGACAATGTGCCCTGGCAAATACCTTGTTGTTTTCAGCGGCGATGTGGCTTCGGTTGAATATTCGTTTAACAGGGGGTACGAAACCGGCAAGGATTTTATCGTCGACAGTTTGTTCCTTTCTATGATACATCCTGATGCCCTTTCGGCAATCGGGAAAATTAAAAGCACCGATGTATGGGATGCTATAGGAATTATCGAAACCCTATCAGTAGTTTCAGGTATCGAAGCTGCCGATCTGGCTGCAAAAGTGGGCGGTGTAAAAATAATTGAAGTGAGGCTGGCAATCGGATTCGGGGGCAAATCGTATGTAAAATTACTTGGAAGCCTCGATGCCGTTCAGGCAGCAATGGAAGCCGGAACAGCAAAAGCCAGGTCGAAAGGATTGTTGTGCATGTCGACACTCATTCCCCAGCCCCACGATGAAACAAAACCTTATTTCATGCAATAGTTGAAAACTATGGATAACCTGGAAGAAAGCGTTAGGCAGATAATAGAAGAAGTCATAAGCAGCATGGACCTGAACCTGCCAAAGGATGACGGGGCTAAAAACATGGGTACATTTTCCGATATCAACAGCGCAATTGATGCTGCCGATATTGCATTCAGGGAGTTCGGGAAACTTACGCTAGAACTGCGTAAAAACTGCATTTCCAACATCCGTAAAATTTGCCTGGCCAATGCTGAAACGATGTCGAAAATGGCACTCCAGGAAACCGGAATGGGACGCTGGGAAGACAAACTTGTGAAAAACGAACTTGGAATCCGCAAAACCCCGGGTACCGAAGATATTGTTCCCGAAGCCTTTTCTGACGATTATGGCTTTACCCTGGTTGAAAGAGCTCCTTACGGTGTAATAGGGTCCATAACTCCGAGTACTAACCCAACAGTTACTATTATCAGCAATGCAATCGGGATGATAGCCGGCGGAAATTCAGTGGTTTTCAACCCCCATCCGGCAGCAAAAAAAGTCTCGGCTTTTGTTGTGAACCTGATCAATAAAGCAATTATTGAAGAAGGCGGACCTGCAAACCTGGTTTGCTGTATTACAGAGCCTACCATCGAAACGGCAAAAATCCTGATGACACACCCGAAAATAGCCATCCTCGCTGTAACCGGCGGACCGGCTGTTGTAAAAGTTGCCATGAACAGCGGTAAGAAGGTGATCGCAGCCGGCCCGGGAAATCCTCCCTGTGTGGTTGACGAAACCGCCGATCTTGCTAAAGCCGGCAAGGACATTGTTGCAGGGGCCAGTTTCGATAATAATGTTATATGCATCTGCGAAAAGGAGATCATTGTTGTCGCTTCGGTGGCCGACAGGCTTAAAGAAGAACTGAAGAAAAATGGCGCTTACGAATTGAGCGAAGACCAGGTAAAACGTATAACGGAACTTGTTATAGCTGAGCCAGGTGGACCGGGTCGTGAAGGAGCTGCCAATAAAAATTTCGTTGGTAAAAATGCCGATTTCATTGCAAAACATATCGGGCTGACTGTTCCTCCCGATACCCGGATGCTCCTGTGCGAAGTAGGCCGCGAACACCCTTTGCTGTGGACCGAACAGCTTATGCCTGTGATGCCCCTGGTTAGGGTTAAAGATGTTGATATTGCAATTGATCTCGCAGTAGAAGTAGAGCATGGTTTCAGGCATACCGCTATCATGCATTCGCTTAATATTGCCAAATTGAGTAAAATGGCCAAAGCCATGAATTGCTCCATATTTATTAAGAATGGTCCCAGCTATGCCGGGCTTGGTGAAGGCGGAGCCGGATTTGCTTCGTTTACAATTGCCAGCCCTACCGGCGAAGGAGTAACCCGGGCCCGGACATTTACCCGCGAAAGAAGATGTACCATTGTGGACTATTTCAGGATAATCTGATAATTGTTAATTGATATATAGGAATTAGTTAACGGTTCTCTCTTTTGCATGCGACAATTGACCAACTGCCAGCAACCAGAAGCCAGGAACCGGTAACCAGCAACCAGCAATTAAAATGAAACTAGGAAAAGTAACAGGCACAGTAGTCAGTACCGTAAAAGTTGATTCTTTCGAAGGGATCAAACTTATGCTGGTGCAGCCCCTGAACGAAAAGCTGGAAAAATCCGGCGACCCTATTGTGGCCTTCGATACCATACAGACAGGAGTTGGCGACCTGGTGTATTACGAAACCAGCAAGGAAGCAGGCCGGGTGCTCGAAACTATTATGAATCCCTGCGATGCCGCCATTGTCGGGATTATTGACAATATGGAAGTTGAGGACAAAAAATGATTCTGGGAAAAGTTATAGGAAATGTGGTTTCTACGGTATCGGAAACAGGATACGGATCACGAAAAATCCTGATCGTTCAACCTGTTGGCCCTTCCGGTGATCCCAAAGGCCAATGTTTACTGGCCATCGATACAGTGCAGGCAGGAATTGGCGATACTGTGCTGGTGCTCGAAGAAGGCGGTTCAGCCAGGATGATACTCGGTGAACCTGAAACATTTACAATAAAAGCGATCATAGCTGGTATTGTGGATCAGATAACGGTGTAATTTTGCAGGCTGAAAATCACATGAGAAACCGGATTTACAGGTATTGTTTGCGAAATTCAAAAAAAAACTATGTAATGAATACTGACGACCAGGTAAGACGTGTTGCAATAGGCGCCGATCATGGTTCCTTCGATACGAAGGAAATGCTGAAAGCATACCTCCAAACGGCAGGCTATAAAGTGGTGGATGTGGGTACCTTCAACAGCACCGAGAAAGTTGATTATCCTGATTTTGCTGTTGCTGTTTGTAAAAAGGTTGTCAATGGCGACTGCGATCGCGGTATCATGCTCGATGCTGCTGGAATTGGTTCATCCATGGTTTGTAATAAGGTTCATGGCATTAGGGCTGCACTTTGCTGGAGCCCGAAAACGATCGTAAACAGCCGCGAACATAACAATGCTAATGTGCTTACCCTGGGTACCGCACAACACAGGCCGGAAGAAATTTGTACCATGGCGGCCTTATGGCTTAAAACCAGGTTCGAAGGAGGCAGGCACTGGCCGCGTATAAATAAAATGATGTCATTAGAAAGAGATTGAACGTAATATGGATCAGAAAGAATTGATTGATAAAATTGCAAAAGAAGTAATGCAGAGGCTGACCGAGAAATCGCTCGACAAAAGTGCAGCCGGTCAGGTTAATGCAGTATCGAAGCCACCGGTTCCGCGTATGGCTCCGGCTGAACTGGCAGGGTATATTGATCATACATTATTAAAGCCCGATGCGGTCGAATCACAGTTCGAACTGCTTTGTGCCGAAGCCGTAAAATATAAATTCAAATCCGTCTGCGTGAATTCATCATGGGTGCCTTATGTAGCCAAAAAACTCAGGGGTACGGGCATAATCGTTTGTTCGGTTATCGGTTTTCCGCTTGGAGGAATGGATACGCGCAGCAAGGCTTTCGAAGCAAGGAGTGCTATTGCAAGTGGTGCTACCGAACTGGATATGGTTATTAATGTCGGGGCACTAAAATCGGGAAATCTTAAACTGGTTGAAGAAGATATTAGGGCAATAAAGCGGGCTTGCCGGAGTACAACCGTACTCAAAGTAATTCTCGAAACAGGATTGCTAACCGAAGCTGAAAAGATTCTTGCCTGTGAAATTGCCAAAACAGCCGGTGCTGATTTTGTTAAAACAAGTACAGGTTTCGCCGGGAGTGGAGCGACTGTTGAAGATATTGCACTAATGCGACGGATTGTTGGCCCAGCTATGGGAGTAAAAGCAAGCGGAGGAATCAGGACATTTGAACAGGCTATTGCGCTTATAAATGCAGGAGCAAACAGGCTTGGATGCGGCGCCAGTGTTGCCGTTATATCAGGCGCAGAGGCACAGGGGAGTTATTAGACTATTCCAAACTTCTGCAATTTGGTTCCGGTTCCCATTTCAGGAACCAATACTTTGTTTTTTAAGTAACATTACTGGTTTTCGCATACCAATGTATGTTGAAAGTATCACTTTCCTGTTAAATAGTTCATGCAATTACTGTTATAACCATTTTATGTAATGCCTTTTTCAGGGTTGAAAATCGAAATTTTAAATCATTTCTCGGGATGGGAAAGTAGTTTCAGCTAATAAATTCTGAAAATTTAACGGTCTTGACCTTGTTCATGCCTGGCCTTTAAAATCAACTCCATTGTTTTCTTCCTATCTTTGCTACTTCAAATAATATAACAAATTTTGAAAACTCCGGATGAAATAAGGCAGATTGCTCAGCAAACAATTGCCGAAGAGGCCTCTGCTATCGAAGGACTTAAGTATAGTATAAACGACGATTTCGTTAAATGCGTTGAGCTTATTCTTCATTCGGAAGGACGGGTTGTGGTTACCGGTATTGGTAAAAGCGCCAATATTGCAGCCAAAATTGTTTCCACGCTTAATTCAACCGGGACCCAGGCTGTCTTTATGCATGCAGCCGATGCAGTGCATGGCGATCTGGGTATGATACGGCAGGAAGACATCATTATTTGCCTTTCGAAAAGCGGGAGTACCCCCGAGATTAAAGTACTGGTTCCATTACTGAAATTACTTGGTAACTCGCTTGTTGCATTAGTTGGGAATACAGATTCGTACCTCGCGAGGCAGGCCGACCTGATTCTTGATTCGTCAGTCCCGCGCGAAGCCTGCCCGAATAACCTGGCTCCTACATCGAGTACAACGGCTCAGCTTGTTATGGGCGATGCTCTTGCCGTAGCTTTACTTGAGTGCCGTGGGTTTACTGCCGGCGATTTTGCCCGCTACCATCCGGGTGGTGCTCTGGGGAAGAGGCTTTACCTTCGCGTAAGCGACCTCTATGTTCACAATGAAAAACCTTCGGTTGAACCCTCAACCGAAATCAGGGATATTATTATAGAAATTTCTTCAAAAAGACTTGGATGCACTGCCGTAACCGAAAACGGGATGCTAACCGGGATAATAACTGACGGTGACCTGCGAAGGATGTTGCAGGGGAAAACGGACGTTTCGGGGCTGAAAGCAATTGATATTTTATCGCCCAACCCTGTAAATGTTACGTCGGATGAACTTGTCAGCGATGCACTCGACCTTATGCGTTCACGAAACATTACGCAACTTCTTGTTGTTGATAATGGGAAATACATGGGGGTTATTCATCTTCATGATATATTGAAAGAAGGAATAATCTGAAAAGTTTTAGGGGTTAGGGGTTCGGGATTATAGAACTAAGCCCGGTCTTTTTATCTTTAGTCTTTAAAAATAGTCTTTAACAGAACTTGAAAACACAAATAAAAATGGGCGAAAAGGTTGATCAGTTCAACGAGTACCGTGGCAGGATGAACGACCGGATATTAGCAAACGACAACAAAGTTGTGAAACGGATTTTTAACGTTGATACCAATGCCTATACCGAAGGTGCTTTACCAGTTAAAACCAAGGAATTAATGGGTTTGGTAGCTTCGCTTGTGCTGCGTTGCGACGATTGTGTTAAATACCACTTGCTGAAATGCCGGGAAAACAATGTCACGGAAGAAGAACTTTTCGAAGTAATGGGAATAGCAACCCTCGTTGGCGGTACCATAGTTGTACCGCATATGCGCCGTGCGGTTGAATTCTGGGACGATATGAAACAATGAAAATTAGCAACAGCAGATAGAATTGAGTAAAATCAATTTGGAGTCCGGGTATGAATGGCACATACTTTGATCCGGGAAAAATGAAATGAAAAAACCGACTACCATCATATTACATATAACCGCTCTGGCGCTTCTGCTTATTGCAGTGATGCCACGCACGGCTAATGCCCAGGAAGCCACCAAAATTATGGGGATGGTCCGCGATGCATTTACCGGTGATACTATGCCATTTGTCAGTGTTTATTTCAAAGATACCCAGATTGGTACTACCACGGGATTTGACGGCCATTATTCGCTCGAATCGCGCAAAGCTACCGATACACTTGTTGCCTCTTACATTGGTTATAATACAATGTACCTTCCCGTTCAGGTAAACCGTTTCCAGGTGATTGATATCCAAATGGTTCCTGAAAAATACGAACTCTCCGGTGTTATAATTCATCCACGCGAAAACCCTGCCGAAGTCATTCTTCGAAAAATTATAGCCCATAAGCCCGACAACGACCCTGATAAAGTGGAATCATTTCAGTGCCAGGCTTATACTAAAATGCAATTCGATGTGAATAACATCACCGATAAGTTCCAGAACCGTAAAGTACTGGAGCCATTCAAGTTTATTTTCGACCAGATGGATACCAGCGTGGTCAACGGCAAGGTTTACCTGCCGGTAATGATTTCTGAAGCATTCTCGGATCTGTATTTCCGGAAAACACCACGCGACAGGAAGGAAATTATACGCGCTTCACAGATTTCGGGAATCGAAAATGCCAGTATGTCGCAGTTTGTCGGTAATCTTGTGCAGGATGTGAAAATATATGACAATTTTATCAGCCTCTTCCAGAAGAATTTTATCAGCCCTGTTTCAAATTTCGGACTAATGTATTATAAATATTACCTTGTTGATTCTTCCTTTGTGGGGAATAAATGGTGTTATAATATCATGTTCAAACCCAAGCGTAAACAGGAATTAGCTTTTACGGGTAATTTCTGGGTCCACGATACAACTTTCGCTATTAAAAAACTTGAGATGCGTATGGTTGGCGATGCCAATATCAACTTTATCAATGATATGGTAATTTCCCAGGAATTTGAACTGATACCGCCGGGGCAATGGATGCTTACCCGCGAACAGACTGTCGCTGACTTTAATGTTGTGGAGGAAGCTAAAATTACGACAGGCTTTTTCGGTACCCGGACAGTTATGTATTCGAATTATGATTTTGCGCCTGTAAAAGACGAGAAAATTTACACCATGCCCAATAATGTGATTGTACTGGATGATGCCAACCGGAAAAGCAAGGATTTCTGGGCGGAGTCGAGGCCCGAAGCGCTCACCCACCGCGAAGCTTCGGTTTACCAACTGAATGATACACTCAAAAAAATGCCTTTGTTTAAAACTTATAAGGATATCATTCAAATGTTAGTAACAGGGTATTATGTGAGAAAAAACTTTGAATGGGGCCCTTATGCCAATACTATAAGTTATAATACCATGGAGGGAGCCAGGTTCAGGCTGGGAGGCAGGACCAGCAACGACTTTTCAACCCGGCTTATGCTGGATGGATACCTGGCTTATGGTGCTAACGACAAAAAACTGAAGTACCAGGCCGGTTTTATGTATATGCTTGGCAAAACCCCCGACCGTGTTCTGAGTGGTTCTTACAAATACGATTTGGAGCAGTTGGGTGCAGGGAAAAATGCCTTTACTTCTGATAATATTATGAATTCAATTTTCCGTCGAAATCCCCAGGATAAACTCTCGATGGTCTCCGAAACACAGGGAACATACAAACATGAATGGTTCACAGGTTTCAGTAATTCACTAACCCTGTCAAACAGGCACATTTTTACCCTTCAGGGAGCCGGTATAAAGTTGTACGATCCTGTTTCGCTCGACTATGTGTTGACTGACCAGATTACCACAACCGAAATCGCCCTCAATATTCATTATGGTTACCGCGAAAAAGTGCTTGCAGGAGAGTTCGAACGAACGACTGTGAGTCAGCAATACCCGGTTTTTAACCTGCAATATGCCTATGGAATAAAGGATTTGTTTAACGGGCAATATAATTATCATAGCCTTAAGTTTAATGCGACACAATGGTTCAGTTTTATTTCAGCCGGTTACCTTAAGTACACCGTTGAAGCCGGGAAAACCTGGGGGACCCTGCCGTCGCCTTTGCTGAAAATACTACCCGGAAACGAAACGTTTTACCACGACGATTATGCATTTAACCTTATGAATTACCATGAGTTTTTATGCGACGAATATATTGCCTACACGGCCGTGTATCATATGGAGGGATTTTTCCTTAACCGGATTCCGCTTATCCGTAAGCTGAAATGGCGCGAGGTTGCATCCATTAAGGGAGCTGTCGGGCACACTTCGGCAAAAAATCAATTTTATAACGAACTGTCAGAAGGAAGCTATTTCATTACTAAACCTTACATGGAAGCAAGTGCAGGCATTGAGAATATCCTCAGGTTCATCCGCATCGACGGTGTATGGAGATTGTTTTATAACGATCATCCTAATACCCAGCGTTTTGCGGTAATGATTTCGATGAATTTTGATTTCTAGACCTGTATTTTGCTGGCATAGGATTGGCTGTTAGTGCTTTGTGGGATTGAGGAGATTGATGGGATTGAGGCTATCTCTTCAAATGATAATGAGCAATCCGGATTTACACATTGAAACTCTGAAACCCTGTCACCCCTGAACTCCGGAGGCATTCGAACCCTTCAAACAAATTTTACTACCTTTGCCGCCACAACGAACTGCTATGATTCTACGCACCGAAGATATCGTTAAGAAATACCGTCAGCGCACGGTTGTAAACCATGTTTCGATACAGGTTGAACAAGGCGAGATAGTAGGATTGCTTGGGCCGAATGGTGCTGGCAAAACCACATCGTTTTATATAATCGTAGGTCTTATCAAACCATTGCAGGGAAAGGTTTTTCTCGACGACCGCGACATTACTAAAGAACCAATTTACAGGCGTGCACAAATCGGGATTGGGTACCTTGCCCAGGAAGCTTCCGTTTTCAGGCAGTTAAGTGTTGAAGACAATATAACAGCCGTGCTCGAATTTACCAAACTGAACAAAATGCAGCAGCGCGAAAAACTTGAATCGCTGCTTGATGAATTCGGGTTGCAGAATGTGCGTAAAAATATGGGAATTCAACTGTCGGGTGGCGAACGCAGGCGTACCGAAATTGCCCGGGCACTGGCAACCGATCCGAAATTTATCCTGCTCGATGAGCCATTCGCAGGCGTCGACCCTATAGCCGTTGAAGATATCCAGAATATTGTTGTTAAGCTAAAGGCTAAAAATATCGGTATCCTTATTACCGACCACAATGTGCACGAAACCCTGAATATTACCGATCGGGCATATCTTCTCTTTGAGGGATCAGTGCTAAAGTCTGGGACAGCCGAAGAACTGGCCGAAGACGAACAGGTGCGTAAAGTCTACCTCGGAAGCAATTTCGAATTGCGTCGTTAGTATTTTTCTCTCAATGCCTTGTGCTCTGGAAAGAGTTTAAATTCCTTTCGATAATCAGCTTAGTAAGCAAATATTTCCCGATCAGTACAATTCCCTTTTTCCCTTTCAGGTAACAGGTTTGAAAATTACCGATAGCATTATATATGCCAGTATAATCAGGGGAATAGCTGTAAAGGTCAGAAAGGCGTATGTTATAACTGCAAATGCTACCAGGATAAACTGTGGCTTATTATCGGCGAATTTAAGATTGCTGAATTTAAGCGAAATTAAAGGAATCTCCGAAACCAGCAGTAAACTCATCCCAATGGCAATAATAGCAAGTATATAATAATTATCTGTGAAAAAGGATACCCATGAAAGCCAATCGGTATGAGCCGATTGTAGCTGGATAAGAGGCAGTGAGCCAAGGAACAGTGCATTAGCAGGTACCGGGAGGCCGATAAACGAAGTAGTCTGTCGTGTGTCGAGGTTGAATTTGGCTAGCCTTACAGCTGACAGAACCGGAATAATAAGGGCTATAAGCGAAAACACACTGATATACGAAAGTGAAGGGGGTGTATTCGGGCTGGCTGCCATAAGCTGATAAATAAGTATTCCAGGCAGTACCCCGAAAGAAACTACATCGGCCAGCGAATCAAGTTCTTTCCCGATTTCGCTTTTCACATGCAGCAGTCGGGCAGCCATGCCATCAAGGAAATCGAAAAATGCCGATAACGCTATAAAATAAGCAGCATAATCGATGCGGTAAGTAAGGGCGATAATAATACCGGTGCATCCGCTGAATAAGTTCAGGGTGGTAATAAAATTCGGGATATGTTTTTTCAAAACAGATTTCTTTGAATTAGTTTCGGGGTAAAATTAACAAAATTGTCGTCAGGTTCGGTTTTCCTGAAACTCAGATTAACAAATAAACCGCCTTCACCTTTTAAACAGGAAACTTGTTTTTAGCCTCAGAATTATGTATTTTTGGTAGTAACATTGTGATCAAACTAAATTTAAGTGAATAGTCACGAATTCCGTAAACTCAGCGTTTTCCGCCAGGTTGAATTGCTTTTCGACAAAGGCCGGCATGTCTTAAGCCGGATATACCTGTTTTATAATGTGCATCTTTACACCCTGTCAGGTTTTTATGCCGAAATATGGTACCGGCAGGCAGATAATAAAATCGACCGGGTTATCCTGCTTGATCCCTCGGATGTTCTTGATTTATACGATAACCAGATCGGGCTGAGTGATATTACCGGAAGTATAGAGCCGAAAGATTAAAAAGTTGCAATTTCGGATTTGCGATTTTTGATTTATAAGTACTCGTAATAAAATAAACTGATTTTCATCATCAATTAGCCCAAATTTTAAATCCGACATCCGACATCCGACATCGCAAATCCGACATCCGACATCCGACATTCTCCCTAACCTTTGGCACTGATCCTGTCGAGCCTCGGTACATCAACCAGGGTTATAGTTTTATTATTAATATCAATAATTCCATCATCTTTAAAATCCTTCATAATACGAATTACGCTTTCGGTCGACATACTGGTAAGATCGCTCAGGTCGCTGCGCGAAATAGGAAGGTCGAAAGTTTCAGCTTTAAATATTTTCCTCGACAAACACAGCAAAATGTCGGCTAGGCGGCCATGTAACTGTTTATGAGTTAGGCTGAAAAACCGTCCATACGACTGCGATGTGCTTTCATTCAGGATATTAATGATGCGGAAGGCAAACAGGGGATTCTGCTTGAGTAATTGTTTGAATATCTGGATATCAATCAACCTCACTACTGATTCAGTATACGTACTGATACTATATAAAAAAGTATTGTTACCTTCATAAAGAGCCTGCAGACCCATAAGGTTTTTTTGCGGGGTGACCGATAAAATAAGGTCTTTAGGGTTGCCTTCAAGAAAAACTTTTACCAGCCCCTTTTCGAGATACATGATATGTGATGCAAACGAACCTTGTTTGCAAATGTTCTCACCTTTTTTATAATTAACCAGAACTGAACGCGAATCCACTAATTCCTTTTCTTCGGGAGTAAGCAATTCGAAACAGGAAATTTCATAGATAAACGAAATACAAGTTTCAGGACCTGATAGCGGCATATGAATTCAATTATTTTATTGTATAAAAGTACAAAGTAAATGTATTATTTTATGATTTGCATCATGTTTTTATTGACGAAGCGCAGTTTTTTTGCAATTGCAAACCATATTGTTAATTTACTAATCTAGTCTGTTTGGGAATAGTTTTGTGAACTGAATAACAATATAAAAACCAATCAATCAATTCATAACAAGTTCACTTTAAACTAAAAAATCAAACCGTATGAAAAATCTGATTAAAATCGCATTGTTTTTTGCCCTGGTTCCAGTGCTTTTCCTGGCTTCGTGTAAAGAAGACGAACCTGAAGTGGTAAATGCATACCTTACCCTGAAAACATACATGGTAACCAATAACCTCGATTTGCCTGCACTGGCAACGAGTTGGATAGTTGATCCAAAATCGACAACAATGGGCGGAATCGTTGACTCGGTTACCGGAACTATTCCTGGTTATACTATTTACGACATTCGTTCGGCAACTGATTTTGGTACCGGTCATATTAAAAATGCAACCAACGTTGCGTTGAAAGATATTATTACAACCGTTACTACTGCCGCAGTAGCCAAGGATGCAAAAATTCTTGTTGTTTGCTACACCGGCCAGACTGCCGGACAGGCTGTTATGGCTTTACGCCTAATGGGCTGGAAGAACGCCGTAGTATTGAAATGGGGCATGGCTGGATGGAATGCAACTTATAAAGGACCATGGGTAAGTAATTCAGGTTACGAAACTCCAGCCAACGGCAATCTTGCAGTGGGTCATGCAAACTGGGTAACCACAGCCGCTCCTGCCAATGGTTCATTTTCCGAACCAATATGGACATCGACTTCAACCGAAGGAGCTGCCATTTTAGCTGAACGTGTACAGGCTGTTTTAACAGCTGGTTTTTCAACAACAGCTGGAGCTGATGTGCTCGCTACCCCGGCTAATTACCAGATTATTAATTACTGGTCAGCAGCTGATTATGCAGCTTTCGGTCATTTTAACGGTGCATTTGATGTTCCTGTGATTTCGCTTGCTGGCGACCTTGTTAAGACAATCGATCCGTCGAAACCTGCACAGGTATATTGCTATACCGGCCAAACATCAAGTATAGCCATATTCTGGCTCAATGTCCTGGGCTACAATGCCAAGAGTATTGGTTTTGGTGCAAACCACCTGGTTTATGATCCTCTGAAGACTGCTAAGAAAACAGTTTATCCGGGACCTAAAAACTGGGCCGTTGTTGCAAATTAATAAGCAGATCGGTTCATGAATCAAAGGGGGGGACAATGTCTTCCCCTTTTTAAAATTAATACTATGAAAAAAATTCTTATCATCGTCAGTTTATTGGTTCTGCCCCTGGCATTCAGTTTCGCCCAGGGTTGCATGGAGCCAACTTCTTCAACAGGAGGCCCGACAATAATCGGGTACATACAGCCGGAATTCAAATATTCAATCCTGGGCGATAATGTCGACGGGACATCAAAAAACCAAATGAGCTTCGGCTTCCGGAGAGCCAGGATAGGTGTTGCAGGAAACATCCCTTACGATTTCTCATACTATGTACTTGCTGAATTGAGTACATTCCAGAACGGGCCATACCTGCTTGATGCATTTATTACCTATAACAGGTTTAAACCTTGGTTTAAAGTATCGATGGGTCAGTTTAAAAAACCATTCGGGCTCGAACTGGGAGCAACGGGATGCCAGGATTTGTATACCGTTAACCGCTCAAAAGTGGTGAATGAGCTTACTTCGCCCGACCGCGACCTGGGTATCATGTTTAGTGGTACAACAGGAACAGCCAAAATATTTGGTCTCGAAAAAGAGAACTTGCTTTCGTATTCTCTTTCAATAACAAATGGTACCGGTAAAAATACCTGGGATATCGACAGGGCTAAAGATATAATAGGCCGTATTGTGATAGCCCCATACGAAGCAATTAGTATTGGTGGCAGCTACCAGTTTGGGAAAGCAGTAAATCCCGATCCTACAGTAACAGAAATGGATGAGCGCATGCGTTGGGGAGCTGACCTGACATTGAAAAAATACAATTTCATTTTCCAGACCGAATATGTGTTCGGGCAGGATAAAGGATCGAAACTTATCGGCGGAGGTTGTGGCGCCACCCCTGAACTTGTTGTTGGGAACTTCAAAAGCAATGGTTATTACGCCCAGCTTATGTACAATACGCCATGGAAACTTATGCCACTGGTAAAGTACGAAACTTACGATCCCGATATGGATAAGGAAGATTTCGATCATACCGCTTACAGGGTTAGCACAATGACTTTCGGGCTTAATTATTACCCGAACGACTGGGCCCGCGTACAGATCAACTATCTCTACAATATCGAATCGAGTTCATCATCTGATATTGTCAATTACAACGAAACCCCCAATGACCTGTTCTACCTTCAGTTACAGGTAAAATTTAATTAGTTCGTAAATTAAGAGAATCATGAAAAATATTCTATTTATACTGTTGGCATGTGTGGCTTATCTGACAGTTAAGGCACAGGTTTCGGTTTCGGCAAAGGATTTTGCAGCCGAACTCAAAAGCAACAAAGCCATGGTAATTATCGATGTGCAGGCTGCAGATGTATATGCAAAACAGCATATTCAGGGAGCAATCAATATCCCTCATAAAAGTCTGTACAAAACAGGCGCTATCGAAGGCCAGTTTTTATCACCCGAAGAACTTGCAGCTATTTTTGGCAAAAAAGGTGTAAGCAACACGGCTAAGATTGTGTTATACGACGATGGATCCCAAAAGTATAACAGCCGCGTATGGTGGGTGCTTAAATATTTGGGTGCCAATGATGTATGGCTTCTTCATAAGGATCCGGCACTAATGGAAGCTGCACGTATCCCTATGACCGCGGCTCCTGTTACTCTCAAAGCTGTTCCGTTTGCTCTTTCACTTAACCCTGCCATGAACATCGATATGGCTTCGGTGAAAGCCCTGGGCAGCAATCCGAAAGCGCTTTTGCTTGATGTGCGCGAACCCGATGAATATAATGGGATTGACAAGGAGAAAAAGAGCCAGGGCCATTTGCCCGGTGCTGTTTATCTGTACTATAAAGATATGCTCACAGCAACGGGTGCATATAAAACAAAGGATGAAATAATCGCAACTGCTGCCAAAGCAGGGGCAACACCTGATAGGGAAATCGTTGTTTACTGCCAGACAGGTATCAAAGCAGCGGTTGTATTCGTTGCACTCAAAGAGATTGCCGGATTTCCTGCCGTAAAGCTCTATGCCGGCGCTTATGCCGAGTGGGCTTCGGTGCCTGAAAACCCGGTGGTGAAGTAATGTTTGATTGAGGTTTGAATTGAAAGCTGCCCGATCGGGCAGCTTTTTTAATTCCATGGTACGCAATTTATACCTGTTCAATTATCATTTAGTTTACAGAAGTTCGTTTCAAAGTCATAATTTTACAGCATAAAGCGGTATCGGCAGATTGAATTTCTCAACGATATATTTGTACAATCAATTGCCGGGTATTCCCATTGGATTTTAAACTTAACATGATACTTGACGAAACTTTCGAAATAATAAAATCGGGATACGGCGGGAAGTTTAACGATATCACCATCGAAAAACTCGTTGCCGGTATTTATCTTACAGCAATAAAATTATCGAACGGTTACTGCGGCCTTGCTTCAAACGAAACCGACAGTCTGGATTCGTGCACTCATAACCGCTACAGGGGATTTGGCAGTTTTACACCCGGAAACTTTACCGGACAAAAGGTAGCTGATTTATTTGAAGTCGCTGATCCTCCCTGCCTGGTCAGGACAATTCAGCTTGCGGCTATGAATGCCCTTTCTGCCGGACTGGTCAACAGACAAGATTACAATATAATCGAAAACACTGATCCCATCGCTTTAATCGATCTTAAGCATAGGCAGCAGATATGTGTGGTCGGAGCTTTTTTATCATACATAAACAAAATAGCGAAAAGCAATTCGGCCCTGAAAATCATTGAACTGAACGAAAATGCTGTACCCGAAAATTTTCGCCGGTACTATGTGCCTCCTGAAAATTCGGAAGCTGTAATCGCACAATCCGATATTGTGATCATAACGGGTGCCTCACTGGCTAACGACACACTTGACCGCCTGCTTGAAATTATTCCCAAGGATACAAAAGTGATACTGGTCGGTCCTACAAGCGGCCTGCTCCCTGATGTGCTTTTTGCAAAAGGGGTGAATATTATGGGTTCAACCCGCATTACCGATGCCGGTAAAATGTTTGAGCTTGTTGCCGAAGGTGCGGCAGGATTCCACCTCTTCAATTATTGCGCTACCAAAATATGCATTGTAAATGAATCCTGAACGGCAGCTTAGTATTACATGGCTTAAAGCGGCCGTATTGGGATGCCTGTGGGCTTCGTCAGAAATTGTACTTGGCAGCTTCCTTCATAACCTCCATGTGCCATTTAGCAGCATTTTCCTTACTTCGATTGGGATAATTCTGCTTATTTCAGTCAGTTTCCAGTGGAAGGAAAAGGGTTTGATATGGCGCTCAGGGCTGATTTGCGCTCTTATGAAATCGGTATCGCCCAGCGCAGTTATTTTCGGCCCCATGATCGCTATACTGTCCGAAGCACTTTTACTCGAATTTTCGGTCCGCATACTCGGTAAAAATATCCTGGGTTTTGTAATCGGCAGTTTGCTTGCCATGTCGTGGAACTTCTTCCAGAAAATTGCCAACTACATTATTTTTTACGGTTTCAATATTGTTGATCTGTATTCATCACTCGTGAAATTTGCCGAAAAACAACTCCAGATGCACTTCGGTACTGTGTGGATGCCGGTTATTTTGCTCTGGGTTTTTTACCTTGCTTTCGGGGTGCTGGCCGCTGCACTGGGCATCTATATTGGCCGGACTGCCTTATTGAAAGGCCGCGTAATGTTGAGTTCGGATAAAAACCGTATGGCCGAAATAAAATCGAAACGACAAGCCCTGCCAATACCTTATTCCCTTACCTGGCTTACCCTTGACTTCCTCGCACTGGTTGCAGTACTGTTGTTGATGAATCTTACTGGTACTTATTGGTGGCTTGTTTCCGGTCTGATTGTAATCACAGTATGGGTATTCCGCTATCGAACAGCCTTGAATCCTTTACGGAAACCGAAATTCTGGATCTTTTTCGTTTTTATTACAATGCTATCGAGTTTCCTTTTTGCAAGCCTGCAATCGTCGCATATGTCGGTTGCTGATGGATTGCTGATAGGTTTGGAAATGAATTTTCGTGCCGCCCTCATGATTGTCGGTTTTTCGGTTATTGGCAAGGAATTGAGTAATCCCATTATACGGAATTTCTTTATCCGGACTTCGTTCAGGCAGTTGCCGCTGGCACTGGAGATTGCTTTCGAAACACTTCCTTTTGTAATTGCAAACCTGCCGCCATTGAAGGATATTTTCAGAAAACCTGTCGGTGTAACCCGGCAGATTGTTTCGCAGGCGGAATTCTGGCTCGAAAAAGTAGCGCTTACCATGAAGAAAAAGAGCAATGTAATTATAATTACAGGCGAAATTGGCAGCGGTAAGACTACTTTGATTTCACATCTGGCTGATCAGTTCCGGGAACATGAAATCAGGACATCAGGAATTATTGCTAAGGCCGTTTACGAGGGAATTGAAAAAGTCGGGTACACAATAGCCCCTTTGCCTGCAGGTCAGCAGGTGCGTCTTTCGCAAACCGATGAAGTTCCGGGAATGCCAAGGGTGGGTAGGTATTTTTTCCTCCCTTCCGGCATTCAAATGGGGATCAAATCCTTAGCAGTTGATTCGGTTAAGGACTGTGAAATTGTGCTTATTGACGAAATCGGGGCATGGGAGTTGCAGGGCCAGGGTTGGGCTGCCAGCCTTAACGAACTGATTATTAATTGTTCCATGCCGTTGATTATTACTGTCAGGAAAAATTTTCTTGATCTTGTTATCGATAACTGGATGTTTCAAAATCCTTTGATAATCGAAGCCAGGGATGCTTCACCCGAAATAGTGTTCGGAGAAGTTGTAAAATTTGCAGGATTGAAAACAAAATCTATAGTTTGACACTGAATTATACTGTGAAATAATTAAAAATGCAGTTCAAAATCCTGCAGAAATATCTGTCAGTGGCGGATGGCCGAAAATAAGTAATTTTGCCCCATCACTTTTGCTTTGCACATGCCCGAATCAATCCGCACCATCCGTATCGAAAATTATGACTATCCTTTGCCGGCTGGCCAGATAGCCCAGTTCCCGCTCGAAGTGCGTGATCAGTCGAAATTACTGGTTCTTAAAGCAAATGAAACAAGCAAGGATGTTTTTGCAAATATTGCTAGCTATCTGCCCTCAGGCAGCCTGCTGATTTCAAACGAAACACGCGTGGTACATGCACGGCTGCTTTTCAGGAAAGCCAGCGGTTCGCAGATCGAAATATTCTGCCTCGAGCCCGTTGAACCTACTAGCGATATTCAACTAGCATTTCAGCAACTGCATAGCTGCGTGTGGAAGTGCCTGGTCGGCAATGCCCGCCGCTGGAAAACAGGTTCGCTGTTAATGGAAGGTGAAATTGGGGGCGTAGCTGTTAGCCTTGCAGCTGAAATGGTTTCAAAGACCGATGGCACTTTCCTGATCCGCTTCGGTTGGACTCCGGCTGACTTGAATTTTGCCCAGGTACTTGAATTTTTCGGTAAAATCCCTTTGCCACCCTATATATCCCGTGAAGCTTCCGAAACCGACAATACCCGCTATCAGACGGTTTTTGCCCGTAACGATGGCTCCGTGGCAGCTCCAACTGCCGGTTTACATTTTACACCTGAAGTACTTGCAGCGCTGGCAAAAAAGAATATCGCAACCGGTTCGGTTACCTTGCATGTGGGTGCAGGAACATTTAAACCGGTAAGTTCCGATACAATTGGTGAACACCAGATGCATTTCGAGCAGGTGATTATTCCTGTTAGCCTGCTTAAAGAGATACTGAAAGAAAAACACAGGCATATTACACTAGTGGGTACAACTACTGTCCGCACCCTCGAAAGTGTATACTGGCAGGGAGTAAAATGGCTGCAGGAAAAACCTGCCGAACCTGTGATGCATATTGAGCAATGGGATCCTTATTCCGGTCTTTCAGAAGCGGAAGTGTCGGCTGAAGCAGCACTTCAATGTGTAGTTGACACCTTGGAAAGAGCCGGTATGAAAGAGTTACATGGTTCCACTTCGCTTATGATAGCACCCGGTTATAAATACCATATACCGGATGCAATAATTACCAACTTTCACCAGCCTAAAAGTACTCTGCTGCTCCTGGTAGCAGCATTTGTTGGCGAACAGTGGAAAGATGCATACCGGTATGCACTGGATAACGATTTCCGTTTCCTCAGTTACGGCGATAGTTGTTTGTTCTTTAAACATTGAGTAATTTGTGCATAATTAATTGCTATGGACATTGGGTGGCATACCTTTACCTGGCTGTGCTATTTAAAATTTCTTACCAACTGCCAACAGCTGACCGCCAACTTTAGTATTCTGACCAGGAAATATATTAAACACTTATATTAAG
This sequence comes from Bacteroidales bacterium, assembly GCA_963677975.1. Taxonomy (GTDB): domain Bacteria; phylum Bacteroidota; class Bacteroidia; order Bacteroidales; family UBA4417; genus UBA4417. The sequence goes on from OY782677.1 coordinate 1,322,577, forward strand.
CTGATGGAAATAACCGGGATTATCCTTGCTGGCGGAAAAAGTACCCGTATGGGAACCGAGAAAGGCCTGCAGCTGCTTTGTGGAAAGCGACTTATAAATTATGCTATTGATGTTCTGTCAGGGATTTGTTCGGATATAATAATCAGCTCCTCATCCGAAGCATATCAATCATTTGGATTCAAAATCGTTCCTGACGAATACCCCGGTATCGGACCAATGGGAGGTATTTATTCCGCTTTGCGCAAAAGCGATACCGGGAACAACATTGTGCTTTCGTGTGATTTGCCTTTTGTGTCAAATGGATTATTAAAGTTCATTCTTGAAAGCGCAGCGGGTTACGAGGTTGCTGTTCCCTGGGAAGGCAACAGGCATTATGAGCCGCTTTGCGGGTATTATTCAGCATCAGTCATTGATAAAATGAGTGTATTTATCAAAGCGGGAAATTACAAACTACCTGATTTTTTCGAAGAAATCAGGATCAACAAACTGCATATCGATAAAACTTTAAATTTTTATACTGACAGGTTATTTTATAATGTAAATTCGAAGCAGGATCTTAGTATTGCCGAAGATATGATGAGCCAGGCGTGATTTATAATTTATGGCGTATCCTAAATACACTGATATGCCGATTATTAGTTAGGGAAAATATACTAAAACCTCTGATACTCAAACTACTCGAAAAAACTAACCAGCTTCACCAGATTTATGTTGAAATATTTCATATTGTTATTTTTAACATTTTTCGTTTCAGTTTCTGCTCACAGTTCGGCAGAGTTTAATTTCCGGAAACAGAAATCATCCCTTCAGCAACAACTTGCAACGTCCTCTGGCAGCACGAAAGTGGATTTGTTGCTGAAACTTACGGTGCTATATAATGATTCTCTTACCAAAGCAATATCTCTGAATCAAACTGCTTTGGATGAGGCAATAAAAATAAACAACCACCTCTGGATTGCCAGGGCCTATGCGAATATGGCAACTCTTTTGTTGCAAATGGGTTCGCCGAACGATTCGGTTGCAAAATACCTTGCCTGTGCCGAAAAAGCCTATACTAAAACCGGGCAACAACAATTCGATCCCGACTTTTACCTGGCACAGGCTAAATATCTCTTTGCGATAAACGATATTGCCAGGGCGAATGCAATTTGCCTCGTAGCAGTAAAATCATCACAGGCTCAAAACAATGGGCTGGTGCTGGCTAAAACCTATGTGCTGCTTGCCAGGATTTCGAAAAAAAAAGGGGAACTTAAAGAATTTGTTGAATACCTGAGGAAAGCCGAGAAAGAATTCCTGCTTTGCAATGACAAGGCAACCAGCGGGCGATCACTGATTGCTGTCGGTTTGTTATACAACGATGCCGGTATGAATGATCTGGCACAAAAAGTTCTGGTAAAGGCTACCCGGCTTTGTGAGAAATACAGCGACAGCCTCTTCCTGGGCTACCTGTATTGCAATATTTCAAGTGTCTACGGCGGTAATGCTCAGGAGGACCTGTCACTTCTGACTCTCGAAAAAGCAGTCGCAATATTTACCAGATTAAAGGACAACAAAGGATTGGGCTATGCGCAGAATATGCTGGGTTTGTACAGCATGGAGAAAAAAAAGTATAAAGATGCGCTTTCATGGTTCACTAAAACGATACGCTCGGATACCTTAATCAGGGATTGGCAGGGCGCTTGTTTTGCCGCATGCAACATAGCGGATGTTTACATGACTATGAAAAAGTACGAGCCAATAGTGGCATCACTTGCCGAAGCTGAAAAATACATGCAAAGCGCAGGCGACCAGCTTTCGGCAATTGTATTTTATAATACAAAAGCCAGATTCCAGGTTCTGGATAAGGATTTCACCGCAGCACTTGCCAATTTTAATATAAGCCTAAAACTATCGAGAGAAACCGGCAATAATGTCTTTTTTCTTGATAACCTAAAATCCATGGCTGATCTTTACCATCTTAGCGGTGACGAAAGCAAGGCTCTTGTTTATTTCCGGAAATATGTCGAAGCAGGCGATTCGGTAAGAAATGCTATTGTGCCCATCCAACAACAGGAACTGCTCAGCGAACTGAATTCCGGCCAACTTATCGATTTGGCGGTTAAAGAAAAGGAAAAATCAGGGCCGGGCTACATACGATATTTCACCATTATCATCACAATTCTTGGAATACTGATTCTGCTTGGTATTTCGGCAAAAGTATTTGGTAAGAAACATGCTGTATCGCAAGATAGCATTCTTTTGGATAATGAGGTAAAGTTCCATTCCGGAAGCAATGGTATTGCCGATAAATCGCCGAAGGCGATTATCAGCGAAGAAATGCAGCAAAATATCTGGCTCCGGCTTCAGCAGAAAATGCAGGAAGACAAATACTTTCTCCGCTCCGATCTGAGTCAGCACGACCTGGCCGAATTGCTCGAAACCAACACCTCTTATCTTTCGAAAGTAATAAATGAACTTACCGGGCAGAATTTCAATTCGTTTTTAAATCAATACAGGATCGAGGAAGCCTGTACCCAGCTTGTTAACCAGAAACAACAGTATTTGAGCATTGAAGGTATTGCACTGTCAGTTGGATTTAACTCGAAAAGTGCCTTTAATTCTGCCTTTAAGAAAATAAAAGGAATCACCCCGAGTGAATTTATTGAGCGGCAAAGAGCTGTCGTTCAATAAAAAGTTTTCATTTTCAATCACCGTCTTTCTGAATTGCTTTTCGGCTTGTACTGATTCATAAATCAGCACCGGAACTATTTGCATTGCCCTGCTTTCCCGGCATAGATTTGCCGAAACATTTATTAACAACAAAAAATCAAAACAGTATGAAAACCCTTTTTAACCTTGTTTGCCTGGCTATGATAGTATTCCTGGCCTCATGCGGAAGCGGAACTTCCAACAAAAATCTGGAAAGCAAAGGCTATTTTGGCAAGCTTGTTTCCATAAAACAAGCTTATCATGATGAAGATTCTTCATTTACAGCCAAAGCTAAAACCGAAGCAAAATCAGTCGACGACCTCGTGGCTGCACAATCAAAACTTACAAAGCTGGAAGCAGATTCAAAGGCGGAATTTAAAGCCGAAGCTGCCAAAATGGGATTGCCAATTACTATCCCGTTTATTGATTCGACAGGGAATACTTCATATGTGGTTAAAGATGTGAAAATTACCGCACTGGATTGGGACAGGGCCACTCTCGAAGCCACCATTGAACTGAAAGTTGATTCAGAGAAGACCATGGGCGGGCAGAATATGCAGTTTTCGGTTCCGGCGCTCATGCTGAACGAAAATAACCAGGTAATTAAAGACCATGCATACGATAACTGGTTTATCCTGGCCGTCAGCAAAGAAATGAAAGCCGGAGAAACACAGAAGGTTTCAGGTGTAATATCCATCAATAAGGCTAATGCCGAAATGAAGAAAATACTATTTAAAAGCAATGATGACTATAAAAAGGCTAAAGGCTGGAATTAAAATGATTGATTACCAGGTCATTAATTTTGGTTGATGACGATAATTTGCAAAGGATTTAATTAAAACCTTATCAGCCCTCAATCTTAAAAGACTTTTATGAAACTCAAATCAACAAATCCGGCACTCTTTCCTTTGGTAGCTGCATTGCTGTTTATTCATTTTCAAAGCTTTGCAGCAAAATCCAAAACCCCTGCGGTGAATAAACCAGCGATAAACACTGCTTACGACGATAGTCTTTCGCTTTTGAATGCTTCGGTAGGCGATGTATTTATTGTGGATGCAAAACAGTTTGTTGTATATCCAGATAAAAACGACCTTGAAAACAAAAATTTCCTGGAATGGAAATCGGATACACTCAAATCAGGTGATAAGTTCAAAATTATTGATATACAGAGGCTTGGTGTAAAATATGGAGCTTTAGTCCGCCTGCCCGACAGTAGTATGGCTTATGTCGTAAACCTTGTAACCCTTCCTAAATACTGTTACAAGGAAGGGACTAGTCCCTGGAATGGCCGAATAGAACGTTCGCTCGATTCAATGATCAGGTTTTCTCATAAAGAGTTCTGGATCATATTAGGAGTTACACTCCTGATTTCTGCACTTTTCCTGATTTTTTCCGGCATGATTGACAGATCTTTCTATAAATGGTCGGGAAAGAAGCGGAAAATCGTTAAGCCGGGGATTGCTTTCCTGGTGGCTTCAGCATTATTCGGTGCTTTGACCGGTCTTTCGATTCTGTTTTACGGCAGCAGATTTAAGGATTTCGTAATGCATTTGCCCATATTTACTTACCCGGCTGAATCAGTATTTATCGTAAAGTTTTACTGGTCGCTGCAGATATTCTTCCTGGGATTTTATGGATGGGCGGTTTACCGGGGTATTCGTGAATTCGGGGTAAAAACAGGCATCGTTCGGAGTTTGATAATTCTAATCCCTGCATTTGCCATCTTCTGGACGGCACTTGCTACCTCCTTCGTTGTTTTGGTTGGTGCTCTTGTGCTTCTTTTTATGTCGGTTATGGCTTCTGATGTGGGGAAAGGGCCGCAACCTTCAACCATGATCAAAGAGGAAATTGGAACCTTTACGGGCGAAAAGAAGACAGTGCAAATTAATTACGATGCCCAGGGGAACCAAAAATCAAAAAAATATATTTAGTTGATATTCAAATTCCCCGATAGGCTGAATAATTGAGTGCTAACTTTTCGCTATTGATTTAAGGAGGTTAATGGCAAGTTTCTATATCAGGTTTTAATATTGTCTTCCATTGATTTGTCTCCCCTTTCCTTACCGGATTGGGGAGACTTATTGTGTCAGTAATGCTAGTTACATCTGTCAATCAAATCTTGGTTTTACGCACACAGGTTTCATTTTTCCTGACAATTTATCGAAATTCCATAAGCCTTCTTTCATCACCTTAGAATCCTCTTTATGGCAGGTGAGGCATGCTCCGACTGTAAGAATTTTCTTTTGTTCATCCAGGTTAAGCGGTCTCATCCCAATGCGGGTTGAAGCCTGATCCTTGCGCTCTTTCAGGAAACCGGTCCAGGCATCTTCAGGCAACCCATCGTGTTTGTTGTTTTCGAACAAAGGTTCAAATGACCAGCGACCTTCTTTTGAAAGAATCAGCTTTCCTCTTCCGTAACCTAAAGCCAGCGGTTCATTATGGCACGATCTGCAGCTCCTGCCTTTTTGCTGTGTGGTATGTGCCGACGAAGGAGCGTAAAGACGGTGAAAGACCGTTTTTTCTCCCTTTTTGAACGTTCCTTTGTCAATTGTCATAATCATCCCGGGGGTAAATGTACCAACCTGGCCGTTTTTCTTTGTTTTGTCCGTCGTATTAATCCCTAGTACAGGTAAATCTGCCATGCCTTCGGTGGCATATTCAATCCATGTGCCTTTACGGATTTTGTTTTGCAGCATATCGAATCCTTTGGTCTGGCTTTCATAGCTGTTGTGGCAGCCAATGCACTGAGGCGCCCATGCAGTGTGACAGGCATCACAACTCAGCCTTTCATGAGCCGAACCTTCGGTACAGGCTTCTGCCGGAGGTTTCATAATTATGGTTCCTTTGCCTGATTTCGCGATCAGGCTTAAGCGCGTACCCTGTTCTTCAACGAGTGTGTTAACCAGCGGAAAACTCTCTTTTTGCGTTGCGATTACCTGCACTCCCTCGGCCTTATACTTCCGCGACCAGGAAATAAGCTGGGTTTCACGATCGGCTGATGCCCGGTAAATCTGGTTGTTAACCTTTCTCGTATGGCAGTCGCTGCACTGTATTTTTACTGCATCTTCCTTATGTGCATACAGGTTCCCATCACCCATAAGTTCGAAGGAGCCATGGCAGTCGATACACAGCATTCCTTTCTGATGGTGAATATCTTCGGGCATTTTTGCAAATACACGATTATCGGGCAGAACCTGGTAGTTCCCCTTTCCTTTGACGCTCTCAGCTTTTAACCCGGTTTCGTTCCAGCCTTCATAGTTCATCGATATGCGCCCTGATCGGCTGTGGCAGCTTTTACATTTATCATTTGTGATATTCAGGTCAATAGCCGGGTGGAACATCGGAAGCGAAGTATCGGACGATTTCCGGTTCTTCATTTGGTGCAGGGTAGCCAGAGCCTTTTTATCATAGGTAAGATGGCATGCAAGGCATCCGCCTCCGCGTTCGAGCCATGCGGCAGGACCGGTTTTAATTTTCTCGTTCCCAAGGTGGCATCCGGCACAAAGATTCCGCAAATGGACTCCTGCTGCCGTACTCCCGATATCATCGACATGCTCACGACTGTTCAGTTCGGAGATTTCACCGAAAACCCATTTATCGACACTTATTATGCCACCCAGCGTGGTCATCAGCGATTTGTCCACGCGGTTCACTATTGCAGGATGGCAGCCCTGGTTTCCGCAGGCTTCGGCAGCGTTGGATAAGTTGCCCGGAACTGCGAACATCTTTGCATGAGCCCTGGTTTTATTAAGTGTGAGGGGATCTCCTCCATGGCAGGAATAACAGCCGATATATTCAGGGCGGTGTGCATCCGAAAAGCCATTCATTCCTTTATGGCACAAAACACAGCCTTCGGCATGTCCCTGTATTATAGTAAGTTGTGCGGTATCAGCTGCTGAAAAACTGATTTTCTCCGGGCATAAAATAGCCTGCGATTTGTACTGCTTTTCCCATGGCCACTGCCATTGCCACCTAGGCCCGCGGAAGAAGAACCCGGCCAGGGTCAATAGGATATAAAGCAGGATCATTACAACAAAAAATCGTTTTATAAGCCTGCTGTAAATTGGCTTTACCCAAGGAACCAGGTATATTAATACTAGAAGCAACAGTAGTCCCGCCGAAATCACCAGCGGATTCGAAACCCAGTGGAGCGTTTCCTGTAAGCCGACAAAATACCAGGGCCCTTTCATTACGCCATCATTCAATCCGTTTATGGGTGCACGGAAAAGAAAACTTAAAGCAATGATTGCAACGGCCGTAACCAGCAGAGTTGATATATTCACTTTCAGGCTACGGGCATGCTCCATGATGACAATAAAAAGTACGATGGTTGCCGTGGCGGCATGCTGTAAATACAGGACCTGGAAATTCCCTTCCGGGCCGATAAATGTCTGCTGCAGCAAAGTCCCTATAAAAGGCAGGCTGCTGATAAGTGAAGAAAGGATGCGATGCGCCTGCAGGCTGTCGCCGTCAGCTTTCAGAATAAACCCCGAAAGCATTACATAAAGTGCAAATACTATGGAAAGTGTCAGCCTGAACCATATACTTTTCTTTTTGATGTTGGTTTCAGTATTTTTCGATAAATGGTCGAAAATATGTATAAGTGTCAGGATCAGAAACAGTTGTGCGCTCCAGTAGTGTATATTCCTGGTAAGTGATGCAGCCGGATTAGCTGTCACAAACCTTGTGACCGAAAAGTAAGGATTGGCCACATCATATGTCACCACAAGCAAAACCCCTGATACCGCACACAGGATAATGGATGCCGTAGCAATCCAACCATACGTATCGAACACTATAAACTTTTTTATGGTTTCCGGAATTTTCAAAGTTCAGACTCTTATAATGATTTCGCCGGTTTTTGTATCGGTTGTGAAAGGAATCGAAGGCAGATTGAGCCCCGCAGGACCCTGAATAACTTTCCCGGTAGCAGCTTCGTACCGGGAACCGTGGCAGGGGCAGATAAGCTGTCCGTCCATTTCCTGGTTTATCCTGCATCCTGCATGGGTGCATTTATTTGAGAAAACTTTCAGAGTATTGGCTGATTTAAAAACAATGAATCTTTCGAACAAATAGGTTCCCGTCCCGAGTATTGTCGTATTAAGCCGGGTAATGACCGGCTTGTTAAGCAATACTTTCTGCCGGCTGGTCAGCCTGTCCCATATCGCAAGAAACGCAACAGCCAAAGCAGTTGCAGACAGCCGTAAAAAAGTTTTCCTGTTAATATATTTCTGGGGTTCCAACCTGCTAATATCAATTGTCAAAACTATGAAGATTTTTTATCAATGGCTATCCTGATTTCTTATCAAATACCAAATGGGACAGAAGTGCAAATGGGGTACTAGAATTTGATAGTTGTGTAACATAATTGACAAGGGTATTTATTATGTGAAAGAAACCAAATAAATGTAACATCAGCTATTGCACCTGTAACAAATTTTAATGCCCTTGCCGGCGACTGCAATTAAATTTGTTTCCGAATCGCAACTAAACTTAACGCAACTAAACTTAAACTATAAAACATGAATGCACGATTTTTAACCTGGGTGACTTTTGTAGCTGTGATGGGCGGCTTATTGTTTGGACTAAATATGGCCGGGATTTCCGGTGCCGTCGACGGAATTAAAGGTGATTTTTCGCTTACCGATAGTGGTCTGGGTACAGTTGCAGCCTTATTAACTATAGGTTGTTTGGTTGGTGCATTGTTTACCGGGAATTTTACCGAAAAGTACGGGCGTAAAAAGGTGATGATCACTACCGCCGTACTATATATACTATCAGCTTTGGGCTGTGCTTTTGCCGGTTCTTCGTTAATGCTTATTGCTTTTCGTCTGCTTTCGGGTTTGGCTGTCGGTGCTACTTCGGTTGTTGCTCCTATGTATATATCGGAAATAGCGCCGGCCAAAAAACGTGGCCGGCTGGTGTCGTTCAACCAGTTTGCTATAACAATAGGAATAGTAGTGGCGTATATATTCGATTATTTCCTGGTTGGAATGGAACAGAACGGTTGGCGGTTTATGCTTGCAGTACCTGCAATTTTCGCTGTATTCTTCCTAGTGTTCCTGCTTTTAAATTTCCCCGAAAGCCCTCGATGGCTATTTGCCCACGGACGCAAGGAAGAAGCCGAAAAAGTCCTTTTCAACCTTGGTGGACAGAAACTGGTAGACGAAGAATTGCCTGAGATGAAAATTGCTCTTGCTGCCGAACAGAAAAGGGAAAAAATGTCGGTGAGCGAATTGTTTAAAGGCAAAACCGGCAAAATCGTCCTGATCGGTACGCTGATTGCAGCCTTCCAGCAGATTACCGGTATTAATGCAGTTATCATGTTTGCCCCGGTCATTTTCCAGGCTGCAGGTTCAGCCAAAGTGGATTCCTTAATGATGTCGATGATTGTCGGTACGGTTAACTTCCTGATGACAATCCTGGCGCTCTGGCTTGTAGATAAAAAAGGGCGCAAAACGCTTTTGCTGTGGGGTGCTGTCGGTATGTTTGCTTCGTTGGTTTATCTAACCATGGAATTCGCTAAAGCAGGTCAAAACGGTACAGGTGTCTTAATAGCCTTGCTGGTATACATTTCCTTCTTCGCCGCTTCGTTCGCTCCTGTAATGTGGGTGATTATTTCCGAAATCTACCCCAACCGGATCAAAGGGGTAGCTATGTCATTCTCAACAGCCGTCAGCTGGCTGTGTACTTTCCTCACCGTGTATTTTGCACCTGTAATTCAGGGGACTCTCGGATTGCAGTATTTATTCGGGATTTTCGGATTCTTCACAGTGATTGCTTTTGTTTTTGTAAAATTCTGGATACCTGAGACCAAAGGCAAATCGCTCGAAATCATACAGGCTGAAATGCTGAAGTAACGCAAGAAATGGCCTGAAGCCTGAAGTTAGAAGTTGGAAGTTGGAAGGTTGAGATTGGAAATAGAAGAGTAAGTGGAATTAGGAAAGAAATACTTCAATGACTTCGGACTTCCGGCTTCAAGTCAAAATTAAATAACAAATTCAAGATATAGCAATGAAAAACAACCACCAGATTTTATGTTTCGGCGAAATATTATGGGATAACCTGCCAAGTGGGCCGTTACCGGGAGGAGCGCCGATGAATGTAGCTCTCCATTTATCACGGTTTGGGATCAGTACAGCTGTTTCGAGCAGCATTGGCAATGATAAAAAAGGTGCTGACCTGGTCGGGTTTCTGGAACAATCCGGTCTTAGAACTGATCTGATACAGGTGCATGAGTCGCTTCCAACAAGCGAAGTACTGGTTTTTCTCGACGAACACAATACTGCTTCGTACGAGATATGCAAGCCTGTAGCCTGGGATGAAATCTTACTCAACGAGAACCTGGTAAGCGAGATAAAGGCTTCAACAGCCATTGTTTTTGGGTCACTTGCTTCGCGAAGCGAAATAACCCGTAATACCCTGATGGCGCTTCTGGAGTCCGATATTCTGAAAATAATGGATGTTAACCTGAGGCCGCCTTACGATACCGAGATTATTGTCAAGACCTTGCTTAAGAAATCGGATATAGTAAAACTAAATGATGATGAACTTATAAAAATCACAGGCTGGTATAATATCACTGGAACTCTCGAAGAGCGCATAACCGATTTCTGTAATTTATTGAACATCAAGACCCTGATTGTGACAATGGGGAAAGATGGAGCCTATGTTCAGCACGAAAGCCAGCTATATCATCACAAAGGATTTAAAGTGGCTACAGTCGATTCAGTTGGTGCCGGAGATGCTTTTCTTGCAGGGTTTCTGGCAGCTGTTTTCGATGGCAAAGACATGAATACTTCTCTCACCGAAGCCTCTGCAATTGGTGCATTTGTAGCCTCACGGTCTGGTGCAACACCTGATTATACGAAAGATGTAATTAATGATTTCATCAACCCATAAATAACATCCTGTTCCAAAATGAAGATTGAATATTAAATTCTCAGTAACATCTGCACAACAAAAACCAAATACTAATCACTATGAGAAACAATTACACAAAACAACTCAAAATCCGGTACTTCCTTCTGGTTTTATTCCTGGGAATATCGGTGGCCAGTGCTTTTGCACAGGTCAATGTTTCTGGAACAGTAACCGATGCCAGTAACCAGAGTACGATCCCGGGTGTGAGTATCTTAGTAAAAGGAACTTCCTCTGGCACAGTTACCGATATTGAAGGAAAATATTCCATCAGTGTCGACAGCAAGGCTGTTCTTGTCTTTAGTTATATCGGATTTACAAGCCAGGAAATTCCGGTACAGGGGAAGACGATTATCAATGTGAGTCTGTCCGCAGAAGCTCAGCAACTTGAGCAGTTGATTGTGACTGGTTATTCAACCCAGAAAAAGGTTGATGTTACAGGAGCAATCTCTGTTGTTGAAATGAAAAAAATCGCTAGTCAGAGTTTAAGTTCAGGAAATGTGATGCAGGCTTTGCAGGGTAATGTACCAGGTCTGTATGTAACCAAATCGGGTAATCCGTCAGGTGCCAGCGACCAGATCCTGATCCGTGGGGTGAACACCTTAGGCGACACTCACCCCTTATATATAATCGACGGTGTTCCTACTACAAGACCCGAGGTTTTTGCCAGCATTAACCCGGGTTCAATCGAATCGGTGCAAGTACTTAAAGATGCTTCTGCTTCGTCCATATACGGATCTAGAGCTGCTAACGGGGTAATTATTGTTACAACCAAAACCAACGCAAAAAGCGGAAAAGTCAATATTACTTTCAATACCAACCTCTCAGTGTTAAGCGAAAAGAAAGAACGATACGATATGATGAGTTCGTTGGATCGTGGTAAGGTTTTATGGCAGGCATGTGTAAATGACCATACCGATCCTGCTGCTGCTTATGGCGAAATTTATTCTTACGACTGGAATCATAATTACTCAAATCCTGTGCTTAACAGTGTTGCATTACAACCCTTCGTTGGCGGCAACCCCAATTTCCCTGCAGGCAATACCGACTGGCAGGATGTATCGTACCAGAAAGGTTATGTGACCAACAGCGACCTCACCCTGACTGCCGGTAATGACAACGCTTTTGTGATGGCTAATTTTGGGTATCTCAAGAATACAGGTATTCTGATGTATACTAATTATGACAGGATCAACGGGAAAATTAATTCGAATTTCAAATTATTTGATGGCAAACTCAAACTGGGAGTCAATACCCAATTCTCATCGTCCAATGAAACAGGAGCATGTCAGGATGTTGGTAGTGCATTAACTCCGGGTCTGGCTATTACTCTGGCCCCGACAATTCCTTTATATGGGTTGGATGGCACCTATGGCGGCCCTCTTGGTGCAGGATATTCCGACAGGAATAACCCTGTTTTGATGCAGGATAAAAATCAATGGGATAATTCGCATAACTCTTTGCTTTTCGGGAATGCTTATGCTGAATGGAAAATCCTTAAAAACCTGATGTTCAGGTCAAGTGTTGGGATGGATTATAATTCATTTAACCAGAAGAATATTGAAACTAAAATCGATAATGGGTTTGTAACCAGGAGTACCAATAGTTTGGCTATGAGCACTTCTGATTACCTGAGTCTGGCATTTACGAATACTCTTAACTATAATTTGAAGCTGGGTGAAAGCAATATTGATATTCTTGCAGGTACCGAGTCGGTTAAAACAAATGTTGAAAATGTAATTTCCACAGCGTACGATTTTGCAGTTGAAACTGAACAGTATTTCGTGTTGGGGGCCGCTTCAGGACAGCGTACAACCAGCGGATTCAATACCGGTAGCAGTCTTTTATCGCAGTTTGGTAAAATCGGCTACAGCTTCGGCGACAGGTACTTAGCTTCACTCACTATACGTAGGGACGGTTCCTCCAGATTTGGTGCCGATACACGGTATGGTTTTTTCCCGGCATTCACAGTTGGATGGAGACTTAATAATGAGGCATTCCTGAAAGAATACAAACAGATCACAAATCTTAAAATCAGGGCCGGTTACGGAGAAGTCGGTAACCAATCGATCGGCGATCTTGCCCAGTTTGGACTGTACGAAGCCCGTTACGGACCTACAATGAATACCTATTCCGCTGGCTTTTTCGAACAATACTATAATATTGGTACTGCCTACGACATCAATGGGGTCAACACCGGAACACTTCCTTCAGGTTTTGTTTCCATACAGGCTGCAAATCCAAATCTGAAATGGGAATCAACAAAAGAAATTAACCTTGGGGTCGATTTCGGATTCTTTGGCAACAAGTTGGTAGGATCATTCGATTACTTTAAACGCACGACTGATAATATCCTAATCAAGCCCCCTATTGCATCAGCAATAGGCGAAGGTCAGCAGAAATGGTTAAACGGTGCTACAAAAGAAAACCAGGGATGGGAACTTTCACTGGGATACCAGGATAACCTCGAGAATGGGCTTACTTATTCTGTTTCAACAAACTTCGGGGCATTCCATGATAAAATCACTAAACTTCCTGAAGAGGTGCAGGCCGGTTATCCAGGACTTCCCGGAAATACTATCTTAGGTCACTCACAGTATGAGGTTTTCGGTTATCAGACTGATGGAATATTCCAGACCCAGGCCGAAGTTGGTGCAGCTCCTGTTCAGATTGGAGCAGGCCCTGGCAGGATCAGGTTTGTTGACCTGGATGGCAACGATACCATCAACTCGTATGACCAGGATTGGATTGGAACCACCTTGCCAAAACTGGAGTACGGCTTGCGGATTAACCTGGGTTACAAGAACTTCGATTTCTCAGTGTTTGGCTCTGGTGTAGCCGGGCGTAAAGGGATTGATGGTTACATTTACTGGAACAATTTTGTTGAGAGCCGCGAAAATGCCGGCCCGGGAACTTTAGATGCCTGGACTACAACAAATACAGGTTCCGATATTCCTGCTGTAACTATTGTTGATAATAACAATGAAAAAAGGACTTCCGACTATTTATTAAGGAACAATTCCTACTTCAAGCTCCGGAATCTATCCATTGGGTACAGCCTCCCGGCTGAAATTATCAAAAAAGCTGGGATGAGCCAACTAAGGGTTTATTTCCAGGGTGAAAACCTGTTTTGGATTACCCCAAAAAACTATATAGGTGCTGATCCTGAAAGAACGGATGTTAACCGAATCCCGGTGCCAACTACATATTCATTCGGTGTTACCGCAAACTTCTAATCCACAAAGTAATTAAACATAAAAAACTAAAAATCATGAAATATATTTCAAAACTTTTGGTCTTTGGCATGACAGCGGTATTGATTACCTCTTGTGGTAAAGATTTTCTCGATTACCAGCCACAGGGAGTTGTAACGCAGGAACAGGTTTCAACCTCTGCCAATATTGATAAATTGGTTATTGCAGCTTATGCAGGAATAGCCAATGACGAAATGATAGGTCCTATAACCAGTATGTGGGTATACGGAAGTGTACGTTCCGATGATGCTTATAAAGGTGGGGGTGGAGTAGACGATGTGGGTGATATAAACAAATACGAACAATTTTACCTCACAACTCCTGATCAGGGTGGAAGTGACTGGATGATCCCGCGCACCTGGACCAACTATTACAAAGCAATTTCAAGGATCAATCTGGGCTTATCGGCTGTAAGTTCACTCGATGTCAGTCAATACCCAAATAAGCTTCAGAGCCAGGCCGAACTCCGCTTTCTTCGTGGTCACTGTTATTTTATGCTAAAAAGGCTGTTCAATAAAGTTCCTTTTGTTGATGAAACCATGACCCAGGACCAAATCCTCCTGACTTCTAATAATCTTACAAGTGACGCACTCTGGAATAAGATTGCTGATGATTTCAAATTTGCTTATGACAATTTACCTGAAACTCAGGCACAGGTTGGAAGGGCAAATAAATATGCAGCTACTTCCTACCTCGCAAAAACCAGGCTTTACCAGGCTTACGAACAGGACGCAAACCATAACGTAACCAATATTAACCCCGCACGTATGCAGGAAGTTGTCGACCTTACCACTACTGTTATGGGACATTACAGCCTTCAGCCCGATTATGCTGAAAATTTCCTCGATGGGTATGATAATGGTGTTGAATCAATATTTGCAGCCCAGTTCTCACTTGCCGACGGTACCGAAGCCGGCAGGGCAAGCTATGTGTTCGGATTGAATTCGCCTACAGGTACTCCGCTTTATGGTTGCTGTGGTTTCCACCTTCCAAGCCAGAACATGGTGAATGCATTTAAAACAGATGCTAAGGGTGTTCCTATGTTTGATACATTCAACAATTCGGATTTAACACAACCAGCCGATTTCCAAAGCAATGGCATCGACCCGAGGTTGGATCATACTGTTGGCGTTCCCGGCCACCCGTTCAAATACCGACCCGATCTTATGATTTACCAATCAAGTTGGGCACGTGTTCCAGGAGTCTATGGTGTTTTCAGCAATATGAAAGAACAGCAGGCTCCAGATTGTGCTTGTTATTTCAAAAAAGGACCATTTATGGGAACGTCGAAAAACCTGGATTTCATCCGTTATGCTGATGTATTGCTGATGAGGGCTGAAGCGTTGATCCAGCTGAACAGGCAAACTGAAGCACTACCTTTGATTAACCAGATTCGTGCCAGGGCAAAAGCCAGTACAGGCAGAACTAAAAATACCGACGGAACCAATCCTTCGAATTACCGCATCAGTTTGTATGAGGATGGGGTTAACATAAACTGGACTAAAGCAAACGCATGGAAAGCCCTTATGTTTGAGCGCCGGCTCGAATTCGGTATGGAAGGATCGCGTTTCTTCGACCTTGTTCGCTGGGGTATAGCTGCCGAAACACTCAATGCATACATTCAGACAGAGAAAACAAAAAGGGATTTCCTGTCATATGCTCATTTCACCAAAGGCAGGGACGAATATTATCCGATCCCACAAAGGGAAATTACTTTCACTAAAGGATTATACCAGCAAAATCCAGGATATTAATAGTTTAAATCACTGTCAGTCAAACAACCAGGCATATAATTTCGCCCGGTTGTTTGATTGCCTCTGAAATCTTTACAGAAAAGGATTAAACACATTTTTTTGAAAAAGAGTTACTTACTATGAGATCGTTTATTTTAATCCTATTGCTTTATCCATTGCTGACCTTTGGTATAACGGCACAAAATCCCGCTAAAACCATTCCGGCTTTCACCTTCTTCAGGCTGGATAAGACTCCTTTCACTAATAACAATGTGAGCAATGGAAAACAATCCCTGTTTATATTTTTCGATGTAACCTGCGATCATTGCCAGCGTACAATAAAAACCTTAAATTCGAGGATCGGTGAGTGCCGGAACATATCAATATATCTGATCTCGCTAGAGGATAAAACACAAATAAATAAATTCCTGGACCAATACGGCAAAAACCTGATTAATAAAAAGAATGTTACAGTTCTGCAGGATTCAAATGAACAGTTTATTACCCAGTTTGGGCCACGGAAATATCCGTCAGTCTTTTTGTATTCGGCCCGGAAACAATTGCAGCTCTATGACGATGAAGACGAATACCTCGGGAATTTTTTTAAGATCATCAACTCCTCAAAAAAATAGCTTAAGCCATAATTAATAAAAATATGAAAAAAACACATTTATTTCTCCTGTTAAGTTGTGTAGGAATTTTTCTTTCTACTTCCTGCCGGAATAAAGCCGGAAAAGCCGGGAGTTCTACCGAACTTTATAGTGAACAGTATCGCCCGCAGGTTCATTTTTCGCCTCCCACAGGCTGGATGAACGATCCGAATGGACTTGTTTTTTTCGAGGGAGAATACCACCTGTTTTATCAATATTACCCTGATTCAACCGTTTGGGGACCAATGCATTGGGGCCATGCAGTCAGTACTGACCTGTTGCGCTGGGAAAATCTTCCAATCGCTCTGTATCCCGATAGTCTTGGGTTTATCTTTTCGGGTAGTGCCGTTATAGATGTAAATAATACCGTAGGATTCGGGAATGAGGGTAAGCCAGCCATGATTGCAATTTATGCTATACACGATATGAAAGGTGAAAAAGCAGGCAGGCAGGATATTGAAAGCCAGGGAATTGCTTACAGTACCGACAAAGGCCGTACCTGGACGAAATACGACAAAAACCCTGTGTTGAAAAGCCCTGGTACACGCGATTTCCGCGATCCGAAAGTATCATGGAACGAGGAAACCCATAAATGGATCATGACACTTGCTGTTGGCGATCATGTAAGTTTCTTTTCATCGCCGAACCTGAAAGACTGGACACCCGAGAGTGAATTCGGGAAAGGAATAGGAGCACATGGCGGAGTATGGGAATGTCCCGATCTGTTCCGGATGACTGTACTGGGCAAACCCGATCAAAAGAAATGGGTGCTGATTGTTAATATTAATCCAGGCGGGCCTAACGGGGGCTCTGCCACACAATATTTTATCGGCGAGTTCGACGGGCATAAATTTGTGAACGAATCGAAAGATACACAGTGGGCCGACCAGGGGAAAGATAATTATGCAACCGTAACGTATTCAAATATTCCTGAATCTGACGGAAGAGTGATTTCCCTGGGTTGGATGAGCAACTGGCAATATGCACAGGTGGTTCCTACCAGTGTGTGGCGCAGCGCTATGACCTTGCCACGCGAATATAACCTGGTCGGGGAAAACGATAGGTTCATACTTACTTCAGAGCCAGTCAGAGAAATTGAAAAACTGCGTGAAGATAAAAAGGACCTGGCAACAGGAATTATTAAGGATAAACTGGAGTTGGAAAATGAGCTCTCAGGACCTGTAGAATTGAATCTCAATTTGTCATTACCTGCAAATGAAGCTTCAAACGATTTTGGTATAGAACTGTACAACTCAAAAGGTGAAAACATGCTCATTGGTTACAACAAAACCAAAGCTGAATTCTATGTGAACAGGACAAATGCCGGTAAGAGCGATTTTTCAAAGGATTTCAGTGGAATTCACGTTTCACCTTATGTGCTGAATGAACCAAAAATTGATTTGCGGCTGGTTATTGATGCTGCCTCAGTCGAATTGTTTGCCATGAAGGGAAGAGTTGTCATGACTGAAATTTTCTTCCCGTCCGAAAAATTTTCCCATGTTCGCCTTTACAGCAAAAACGGCAGTGTGCAATTCGATGCGGGGGAGATTTACAAACTGTCGTCTGCCTGGAATATCCGGTCGGATGAAGCTGCCAGGTAGTCAAGGAATTATAAAACTGATAAAAATGTTGATTTAGGTTTAATTGGTTAATTGATTGGTTGTTGATTGCGACCTGATCCTGAACTTCTCATTTCTGCAGAGAGTTCAGTGGTCAGGTTGCTTTTTTAAAGAACCTGACCACAATTTCCAAATGAAGGTACCGAGATACTATTCGGAAATAGTATTCTGAAGAAAATCAGTAGGAGAAATAGAATACAGATCTTTAAAACATTTCGAGAAATACGACGGGCTCGAAAACCCTGTTTCATAAGCAACTTCAGCAATGGTTTTCCCGCTTTCGCGAAGCATGGCAGCCGCTTTCTTGAGTTTGATGTTGCGGATAAATTCGCTTACAGTGAGTCCCGTAAGGTGTTTGATTTTACGGTAAACATGTACCCGCGAAAGACTAAGTTCAATACTCATCTGCTCAACGCCGTATTCATTGTCTGTTAAATGGTTTTCAATAATAACATTGCACTTTTTCAGGAAATTGCTGTCGAGTTGCGTTATTTTATTTTCTTTCACAAATTGTGTGATAACATCCTGCTGGTAATGCTTGCGGAGTTGCTGCCGGCTTTCGATCAGCATTTGCACCCTCACCTGCAGGTGTTTCTTATTAAAAGGTTTCGCAATGTAGGAGTCAGCTCCGGTTTCAAGCCCTTCGATCTTGTGTTCATGCGACGATAATGCAGTTAGCAGAATAAGCGGAATATGACAGGTGCGTATATCCGACTTCAGTTTTTTGGTAAACTCGAAACCATCCATCACAGGCATCATTATATCGCTGATAATGAGATCGGGCTGTTCGATGTATATCTTTTCAAATGCTTCCACACCGTTAGATGCTGTTGTAATCCTATACTTCTCGCTGAGGCATGATTTGATAAACTTACTTACATCCGTATCGTCCTCGACAATTAGTAATAGCGGCATGTTTTCATAGTCATCCGTGATACGGTTTCCACCTGCAGTTTCCACATCAGATTCATCCTGGTTAATTTCAGGAAAAATCTGTTTATCAATCCTGTTAAAAGGGGCATCCGCAATGGTTATTTCATCAACATTGAAATGTGATTTTCCCAGCTGGAAATATACGGCAAAAGATGATCCTTCGCCCATTTTGCTTTTCACAACTATATCACCATGATGCAGGTCGACAAACCCTTTTGTGAGAGGCAAGCCGATCCCTGTTCCTACAGCGATAGCACCTTTTTCCTGTTCGGCCTGGTAAAAGCGTTCAAAAATCCTGTGCAGGTTGTTCCCTGAAATCCCTATTCCATTATCCTTTATTTCAATTTCAATGGCTTCCTTTTCCGTTTCGTTGAATACATGTGCGACTTTATTAATATTTATTTCAATGCTGCCCGATTCGGATGTAAACTTAAACGCGTTCGACAACAGGTTAAACAGGATTTTATCCATTTTGTCCCTGTCGAAATACAGTATTTGTTCATCCTGAGAAGTATTCAGGTTAAAGCTTATATCCTTCCGGTCTGCCATTACATCGAATGTCTCTTTTATTTCGCGTATAAAACTGATAATATCATACTCTCCGGCAATGATCTTCATTTTTTCGTTTTCGATTTTTCGCAGATCCATCAGTTGGTTGATCATCCTCAACAGCCTGGTTGCATTTCGAAGCATCATTTGCAGCTGGTTGCGCAGTTCGGGCGAAATTTTCCTGTCCGAAAGTATATTTTCGAGGGGTCCTATCATGAGCGTGAGTGGAGTGCGGAACTCATGCGAGATATTAGTGAAGAAAACCATTTTTGCATTGGTGGCTTCCTCCAGTTCGATCGAAATCCTTTGTAATTCTTCGTTTTGACGTATTATGGCTTGTTTCTGAACTTCAAGTTTCAGGTTTGCTTTTGCTTTATTTCGGAATCCCCTGAGCAACAGCACAATCAATACAATAACAACAAACAACGAACTTAATGCCACAATAAGCCAGAATTGCTGGCTCAGGTATTTTTTTACCTGTTCATCGAGAATTTTCCTGGAATTAACAATCCTGTAGTGAAGATTTGTAATTTCATCTGTCTGGTATTTTAAAGCTCGAACATTGGTTGAGTCAATTACAAGGGTGTTCAGTATGTTCTCTTTTGTAACCTGTTTATTGTTCAATATATCCGATGACAATGCGATTGCCAGGCTGGCACCTGTGGGGTAATACATGGTGGCATCCAGTTCCCTTTCCATTACTGCCTGTATGCCGCAGGAAGCCCCTGGCAGGCCATCAACACCGATGAAAAAAGCCTTTTTGTCATTGTATTTCTCTCTGAAAACCTTATATGCAGCAATGGCCATCACATCATTGTGGGCAAAAACAAGATCAAAGGGTTCGTTGGTTTCAAGAAATTTCTTCATTACTTTACCTGCACTTGCCTGTTCCCATTCTCCTGATAATGATTTGATAACGGTAATCCCCGATGATTTTGATATTTCCTGAATGAAACCCTGGTGCCTTTCCCTGGCCGGTGAAGAGCCTTCCAGACCCGAGATCTCGACAATGCGTCCTTTCCCTTTCAGTAATTTAACTGCATACTTACCAGCTTCCAGACCGATCTGGTAATTATTACCCCCGATAAATGCGGTATAATCGGCTGATTCAATTTTACGGTCGATAAGGATTACCGGTATGCCTTTGCGGTAAACTTCGCTTACAATACCGGTTAAGGGCTCCGATTCGTTAGGTGATACAATCAGGAGATCAATCCCTTCGTCCAGCATTTCCCTGATATCATCAACCTGTTTTTTACTGCTGTTTTTTGCATCCTTGATCAGCAGTTGCAGATTAGGGAAATAGAGCAACTCGTTCTGCATCTCCTGATCCATTGATTTTCGCCAGGCATCGGCTGTGGTGCATTGAGAAAACCCGATAAGGAATTTATCCTCACCGTTTCTTGGTTTTGGCTGTGCATTCCCTGCTTCAGCAAAAAGCACAATGAGAAATAGTAAAACACAGAATGCCTTTTTACCGCTTTTCAAAGTTGAAATTTTCGTAAAGATACATAGATTCTTTGATCAATATATTTGCTTTATAACAAACTTAAATTGAAAATAAAAGATCAATATCAGGTCCGGATCATATTTTTTTATGATTTGAGTCAACTTTTATTTTGAGCAGTTATAATGGAAGCTAAAACACAGTAAATCAATAAGATAGTAATATGACATTCAATTTATATATGATCTAAATAGGAGCATAAGTTGTTGAAAATGAGAATGAATGTCTTTTTGTGAGATTTGGTTGTCTGGTATTTTATACGTAAATGTCATGTAATCAGGCAGATGCGATTAGGATTGTACTGCCTGCATTTTTTGAATCGTATCAGGCATTACTATACTTTTGTTATTCAATAAACAATCAAAAAGGACTGATTAGCGTCAGCAAGTATTTGATTGTCAAATTAAAATGCTACATGAAGACAAGGAGAGATTTTATTAAAATTTCAGCTTTAGGCCTTGGAGCAACTGCTGTTACGGCAGGCGCAGGCAGGGTGGTGCTGGGTTCATCTTTGTTTGGTAATGAAAGCGGAACCGAAACCGGAAAACTTCGCAGGGTGCCGACATATTGCGAAGTGTGTTTCTGGAAATGTGCCGGTTGGGCTCATGTTACCGAAGATGGGAATATTAAAAAAATCACCGGGAATTACGACGATCCCCAGTGCAACGGGAAACTCTGCCCACGCGGTACCGGTGGCGTGGGAATGTATAACGATCCCGACAGGCTTAAAACACCGCTCATACGCATTACCAAGGATGGTCAGCAGACCTACCGCGAAGCCAGCTGGGATGAGGCTCTGGGGTTTATTTCCACAAAAATGAATGACCTCAAGGCCAAATACGGTCCCGAAAGTATGGCACTGTTTTTCCATGGTTCATCAGGAAATCATTTTTCGCACCTGATGAAAGCTTATGGAACCACTAACCTGGCAGCTCCTTCATTTGCACAATGCCGGGGCCCGCGCGATGTCGGCTTCGAAGCTACCTTCGGTGAGTCGGTGAGCAGTCCTGAAGTTACCGATATCCGCGATACCAGGTGCCTGGTGCTTATAGGTTCGCATATCGGCGAAAACATGCACAACGGACAAGTGCAGGAAATGAGTCTGGCCATTGATAACGGAGCAGTTATCATCACTGTTGATCCTCGTCTTTCGACAGCCGCATCAAAATCAAAATACTGGCTGCCGATAAAACCTTCGACTGATATTGCCCTGCTGCTGGCCTGGATTAATGTGCTCATTAATGACGATTTATATCATAAGGAATACGTATCGGCATATGCCGAAGGTTTTGAAGAACTCAAGGCTCATGTCAGTGCATTTACTCCCGAATGGGCTTATGGAATTACTACGCTGAAGCCTGATTTGATTCGCAGTACAGCCCGCGAAATGGCAAGCGCAGCTCCTTCAGTAATCATTCACCCTGGCCGTCATGCTGCCTGGTATGGAGATGATGTGCAACGTACAAGGGCAATTGCGATTCTCAATGCCTTACTTGGTTCATGGGGTAACAGGGGAGGTATCTTTTTTAAAGAGGGGATAAAAGTCCCTGAGTTTCCTCATCCTGAATACCCGAAACCGGCCTGGTCGTGGAAAGAACTTTTAGACGGGAAATTTCCTCTGGCTAACGAAGCAGTAACCAATTCAGTTATTAATGCTTCTTACCCTTCCGAAGGCAGGGAGGCAAGAATCAAAGGGTGGGTCGTTTCAGGAACCAACCTGGTAGCATCTGTTCCTCTGAAGGAAGAACTCGTCAAAGCCATGCAATCGCTTGAGCTGCTGGTTGTGGTCGATACCATGCCAATGGAAATTACTGGCTTTGCCGATGTGGTTTTACCCGAATGTACATACCTTGAACGGTACGACGATATTCGCGCAACATCGCACCGCGAGCCTACACTTAGCCTGCGCATGCCTGCCGTTGAACCTAAAGACCAGACCAGACCAGCCTGGTGGATTGCCAAAAAACTCGGTGAAAAACTGGGCCTCGCCGCATACTTCAATTACAAAGAATATTCAGAAGTACTCGACTGGCAGCTAAAACAGGTCGGCTCATCACTCGAAGAGATGCAAAGGATAGGTGTTAAAAAAACAACCAGGAAAACATCACCGTATATTGAACCAGGAACAATTCATCATTTTAAAACGGCATCGGGCAAAATACAATTGTATTCGCACGAACTGGCCGAAGCCGGCTTTGATCCCATGCCGGTGTTTACAAAACATCCCGAGCCACAGGAAGGATTTTACCGGCTGATTTATGGCCGCGCGCCTATGCATACCTTCAGCCGTACGGCTAATAACCCCAACCTTGTTGCGCTTATGCCCGAAAATGCAGTCTGGATTAATCCCCAGGTTGCTGGTATATGGGGAATCAAGAAAAACCAGTACGTCTGGCTTAAGAACCAGGATGGTGCGGTTTCGAACTTTCCTGTTAAAGTCAGGCTTACCGAGCGCATACGCTGGGATTCAATCTATATTGTCCATGGGTTCGGACATCACCATAAACCCTTACATTTTGCGTATGGAAGAGGTGTAAACGATACAGAACTAATAACTAACGTAATGATGGATCCCATTATGGGCGGAACCGGCATGAGGGGTAATTTTGTCACATTTCTAACCGAAGATCCACGAAAGGAGGCTATAGCATGAGATACGCAATGGCTATTGACACAAAAAAATGTGTTGGCTGCAGCGACTGTGTAGTTGCCTGCCAGACCGAAAATAACGTACCGTTGGGATTTTGCCGCGATTGGGTTAGCGAAACCGTTGATGGAACCTATCCGAATGTTAGCATCGAATTACGTTCGGAACGGTGTAACCACTGCGACAATTCACCCTGTGTGCGCTGCTGCCCGACAGGCGCAAGCCATTTTGAGGATGGGGGAATTGTACTCGTAACTCACAACAAATGTATCGGATGCGGCGCATGCATCGAATCCTGTCCGTATGAAGCAAGGTATTCCCACCCTGACGGGTATGTTGATAAATGTACTTTCTGTATTCATCGCGTCCGTAAAGGCGAGAAACCTGCCTGTGTAAGCGTTTGTCCTACAAGTTGCATGTATTTCGGCGACATCGACGATCCCAACTCGGAGATTGTCAATGTGTTGAAAAACCGCAAATTCAAGGCGCTTGCACCCGAAGCAGGAACTAAACCACAGATTTTCTACTTAGTATAACCGTTAGCGCAAAGACAGAAAACTATGAAAGAAGAATTATTTGTAAGCGGTCGCAATATTCCGAATATTGACCCTTACCTGCATATATGGCACTGGCAGATTCCTATTTATCTTTTCCTGGGAGGACTGGCCGCCGGCATACTTTTCCTTGCCGGGGTTTATACTATTCTTGGAAAAGAAAAGGAAATGCCCGCTACGGTGAAATGGGCGCCTTTCCTGGTTCCCTTTGCCCTTATAATAGGCTTGTTTATGCTTTTCCTCGATCTCAAGCATAAGATGTATTTCTGGCAGTTGTACACAACCATCCGCCTCGAATCACCTATGGGCTGGGGTGCCTGGGTTTTAATGATCATGACCCCGATTTCGATAATCTGGTCGGCAAGTTATATCCGGGAAGTGTTTCCGCGCTGGGACTGGAAATTTAAATTCCTGTATACATTCGAAGCCTGGGTTATCAGGAACCGTTGGTATATCGCCTGGCCAATGGCTATTTATGCCGTTATACTCGGTATTTATACCGGTATATTGCTTTCGGCCTTTAATGCTCGTCCATTGTGGAACACAACCATTCTCGGGCCGTTGTTCCTGGTATCAGGGATGTCGACCGGTGCAGCCTGCATCATACTTATGAGTAAAAATCATGAGGAGCGCAGAATTATCAGCCGGCTTGACCTTCTTTTTATTGTAGTCGAGCTGTTTTTTATCACCCATATGATCATGGGATTCCTTGCAGGATCCGAAGTGCAGATCAATGCAGCTAACCTTTTCCTTGGCGGACAATTCACCGTTCCATTCTTCGTGTTCGTGATTTTACTGGGACTGATCTTCCCTGCCATACTGGAGGTACTGGAACTTATTGGTTACAAAATGCCAATTATAATTCCGGCTGTTTTGATACTTCTCGGAGGCCTTATTTTCAGGTTCATAATGGTTGAAGCCGGGCAGATTACAAGGTATTTGTATTAGGGACTAGGGGTTAGGTTTTAGGGATTTGTGAAATGGAGGACATGGGGAGGGGCGACCTGGAGACAAGGGGACGAGGAGAAAAAGAGAAAAGGAACAAAGTATCATGACTTCCTTCTTCCGACTTCGAACTTCCAGCCTTCTGATATTTTAAACAAACAATTACATTCAAAACGAAAAATAGTCAATCATGGAAAAGTTTAAAAGAGACGGTACCTTTTACATCAATCCATACCTGGGTGGTGTACTGCTGGGCCTGGTACTTTTCAGTACCTATTATATAACCGGCCGAGGGTTGGGTGCCAGCGGCGCTGTAAAAAGCACCGTGGTTACTGCTGTTCATGCAGTTGCACCTGTTCATGCCGATAATAACAAATATTATAGCAAATTTCTGGGCGACGAAGGCAGCCCGATGAATAATTGGCTTGTTTTTGAAGTCATTGGTGTACTGGTCGGGGGATTCCTTTCGGGGACTCTTTACGGGCGACTGAAATTCAAAACCGAACATTCACCAAAAATAACAAGCAGGAAGCGGCTGATAGCTGCTATTATAGGAGGTATACTATTCGGCATCGGTTCGCAGTTCGCCCGCGGATGCACCAGCGGGGCGGCATTAAGCGGTATGGCTGTGCTCTCGGCTTCGGGAATCATTACCATGATGGCGATTTTCGGATCAGCTTATGTATTCTCCTGGATATTCAAAAAATTGTGGATTTAAGAGCAAGGATCGACGATTTCGGATTTTGGAAGTATTCTGAAAATTCAGGAAAATCGCAAATCTAAAATTGCAAATCGATATTCTTAAATCAAACTAACTTTAAACATAACTACTTCTAATACTAAAAACATATGGTAGGACCTCTTATTCCAATGGGCGTTATACCCGAAACCTGGAACAATGTAATTGCGTTGTTGCTGGGTGCTGGCTTTGGTTTCTCACTCGAAGCCTCGGGGTTTTCCTCGTCGCGAAAAATTATGGGTACCTTTTTTGGGTACGATTTCGTGGTTTTGCGGGTGTTTTTCACCGCAGCAATAACAGCGATGACCGGTATAATTTACTTCGATTATATGGGCTGGATGGATGCATCCATGTTATACATCAATCCGTATTATGTTATGTCGGCCATTATTGGCGGAATAATCATGGGTTTTGGATTTGCCCTGGGCGGTTTTTGTCCGGGCACAAGTTTTACAGGTGTTGCTATCGGGAAAATTGATGCTATGTTTTTCAGCGCCGGCCTTTTTATAGGCGTATTTATTTTCTCCGAATTATATCCTTTATTCGAAGGGTTGTATAACAGCCGTAACCTGGGTGGTATAAAAATTTACGAGCTGCTTGGCATGCGCGAAACAGTTTTCGGATTCCTGCTTATCCTGGCAGCCATCGGCATGTTTTATGGAGCAACATTTGTTGAAAAGAAAGTTAAGAAAGTTGAGTATTAACACCGTGACCTATGAATAAGAAATATCTGTTACTAACCGGCATTATCATTGCTCTCGGAATCGGGATGCTTTTTATGCCTCAAAGGGATACTGACAAACAACTCAGGCCTGAATTGCTGCTGGCGGCTATCGATGATCCTTCGCGATTGCTTTCAACCGACGATATTACCGACAGGCTTGTAAAACAGGATCCTGCTTTATTGCTGATTGATGTACGGTCAAAAGAACAATTCGATGCCTTTGCGATACCAGGAGCGATAAATATCCCGGTTGATTCGCTTTTATCGGCTCCGGCCAGGGAATTAGTCGGCCAGAAAGCAAAGGATAAAGTCTTTTATTCCAATTCCGATGTTACTTCGGATCAGGCTTGGATAGTATGCAAACGCCTGGGTACAGAACGCATTTATGTAATGCATGGGGGTATAAACACCTGGTTCAGCACAATTGTAAAAGCTGTAAAACCGGCGGAAACGGCTTCGGTTGAAGCTATAAATCTTTACCAGTTCCGTACGGCTGCATGCCAGCACTTTTTCGGGAATTCCGCAACAAAAACTGAGGTAACACCGAAGACTAAAAAAGCTGTAACCGTGACTAAAAAGCCTGCAGGTGCATCATCAGGCGGAGGTTGTTAATATAATCATGAAATTCAACATCTTATGAACGAGCTATCGAAAACTAACCGGCTTACAATCGTTGTGGTTGCTATTTTACTGGTTATTATTACCGGTTTGATCACTTTCAGAAGGCCGGATCTGAAATATGTACTTTCACCGAACGAAAGCCTTTTGTTGCTTAATGACAAGTCACTGGTCGTTACCCCTGACCAGGCAGCAGAAATACTTAAAAACAGTGCAGGAAAGACCCTGTTTATCGATGTCCGTAATTCTATAGCTTTCGAACTTGGCCATGTAAAGAATGCAGTAAATATTCCTGTCCGCGAATTGTTCGATAAAAAGAACAAATCGGTTTTTCGGGATCTCCAAAAAGCCGGTCAGAAGGCAGTATTATATGGCGAGACCGGGCAGCAGGCAAATGGTCCGTGGCTTATGCTAAGGCAGACTGGATTTGAGAATGTGCTTTTGTTTACCGGGAATTATAGTCAGCTTGACCCCGCTAATTCCGATTCGGTAACCCGCAGTTTACCTCAGATGAGTGAAACGCCGCTAATTGATACTCTCGCTCTAAAAGCCCTGACTTCTCCAGCAAATGGCAGCCAGGAAGGAATGCCTGCAAAGCCCGTGAAAAAATCAGTTGCACCTGTTAAAAAAGAAGCCAGTTCCGGCGGCGGGTGTTAAAATTTAACCTGGTTTAATCTGACTGTGGTATACCTTTGTTTGGGACAGGTTTATCTTCCCAGCCAATTCTTTCTTCTTTTATGAATCTGTTTAGCTACTAATATCAGAGTTGCTGAATCTCAGTTTCCAATCCGGTACATTATTATTATCGATCCTTTGGCCGGTTCGATTGTGAATATAGATTGTCAATATTTTTATTGAATATTTGGTTTTACTGGAAATCATCCGCCAGAGAATCGGGCCTCCAGAGGGGTTTATTTTAAGTGTTAATACTGTTGAACAGAGTCCGGATCCGGTATTTGTTACCCCGCTATTACTAAGCTAATTGAACTATATTTCCAGGTTGTTGTTATCAGTGGTATCCGATTTAAAAGTAAGGCAAAGTTTTTTTACTGTTTCTGGTTCACTTTTCATCTGATAGGATGTAAATTTGAATAACTGAATACAAACTCTGATATTACTTTTCGTTCTTTTCATTATTATTTCCAAATAGTTCAACTGGTTTAACCTTAAAAACTTAAGTTATGAGTGACAAGAATTCATTCCTGAAGGAGGCCCTGGCTAGCCTTTCGAACCTGACGCGCCTCGAAACCAACACCCTGGTTGGCAAATACTCGTTTAATGAAGCGGCAGGTAATAAAACCTCGATTATTACAGATAGTGCAGAGGACCGTATGTGCTCACAGATCAACCTTGTAACGGGCGATATAACCACTGCAATGACCCCTAAATTCGTGACTGAATACAAGGAACTCCGCGAATTTCACCTTACCCGCGAGAACCAGGGGCACGAAATAGTGCGTCAAAACATTGCGATACTAAAGGAAATCCTTGGTGCCCTTGACTTTTTCGAAGCAGAGTCAAAAAAAACGGGTAAATAAACGCTTGTTTATCCTATGGCTATGTTTGGCGATACTAAAAAACTGGAAGCTAAAGTCAGTTCCACACTCTACGACCTCACTCACCTTGAGATAAATACAATTATCAAGGACGAAATGAGTGCTTCAAAGGCTCCTGCAAGCCCCCGGCTATTATTGCATTCCCTGGCGACTACATTTCATCTGAAACTGGTAAGCCTGGGCGACAAGTATAAAGCATTCCTGCAGCCGGATAGCACAACCACAGTTAATGTTTTCAGGGGCGAAATGGTTTACGACGGATCAGGATATAATTCGTTTAAGGAATTAAGCGACAGGGCCGAAAGTTCAATTTTAAAGCTAACTGAAAACAAAGCAACGATTCGGCTTTCGGACGATACACTGAATTCCGACATCATGATGTTACAACGGATTCATAATATCAGCGACGATATAAGGCGTATTCTTAAAATGGAAGGCGTCGACCTTTTCAGAGAAAATGCCGCTTTCAACTTCGATAATGCCGAAAATGTAAAAGAGTTCAGGAATATGCCCACCTCTAAGGCCGATGTTTATGAACTAAACCTGGACCTGCGGCAGCTGATGGTTATTAAGAAAGCCAATGATATAGGTACTGAACAGGTTTTAATTCAAACCGTTATCGGCATGGACGGGGATGTAACTACCCGCATTTCGAAATCCTTTGCCGGACAACCTGTCGCGATTATACACCAGGTACACCAGCAATCCATTACCATTTCGGTAGATTATTGGAAGTCGCTTATACAGGTTGTTGTTAAACTGGGCGAAAGCATCCTGGGTATAAATAATCCGAAAGGAACAAAACCATGAAAATTTTTCTCGAAGCATACAGGGCTTACAGGGAAATCATGCATAAAGGCGAAATCAAAAGCATGGCAGAAGGGGATACTGTATGTTTCCAGGTGCAAGGAAATATTTGCGGCGATATTCTTGTTTTTTTTTCACCAAAAAACAAAATTTCTGCTGCCGATTCTATAATCAGCCTTATCCAATCCGATCTGTTGCTTGAACAACAAATAAATGAAGCAATGCAAACCTTCAGGCAGAAACTGAACGGACTGACACTTCTGCCTAAAAGCATTGTATGGGTGTTTTACCTGGTTCTGGCAGGCATTTACATTTCATGGCAATCTGCAGGATTCTGCAGGATGTTTGCAGGCAATGATATCCTGACCGGAATCCGGAATTCACTTCCTTTAGTTGCAGCTGCCGCACTGGCATTTTTTTTAGGGAAAAGAGCCGGGTTTTGGTTGTTAAAACCCATTCTCTATATTTTACTGCAGTTTGCAAGGATCATCCGCCGGGTGCGGAACAGGAAAGTAAGAGAATTGTGAAATATGCATTTTCTTGAACTCAATTCATCATTTATTACTGAATTAATTTCTTAAATTAATAAAAATGGAAAATAGTGTATTCCCAAAGAGGATGCTGACTGCGTCGGTTGTAATCCTGCTGCTGATATACTCCTCCTGCAGTTCAATTACATCGTTCGACCAATATGCCTATGCGCAGACTACCTCTGTTAAGGTCGATGCTTTGAATGTAATGGACCTTGCCAAAGAGAATTACGACACGAACAAGGTTGCGGCTCAGGATTTGAAAACCAAGCTTCAGAAGGTATACGAATATGAAAAGAACAGGCCGAAAAATGAGATTACTATAAAACTGTGGGACAAACTCCTGGACCCGGAAGGACACCTCCTTGGTGGATTCCTTGTTCGGTGGGAAAAAGAGAAGACGCTTGGTAAGGCCTTCATTTTGGAAGAAAAGAAACTAGTTGCCAGCGCTTTCGACCAGATCTCGGGTCTGGAAAGTAAAAAAATCAAACCTTCGGAAGTGAAATAGCTGGATTTATGCATATACATATATCTCTAACTCCTGAGATTTGATTAATTATTTAAACCGGCCTGTTGAAATTGGGTAAAGAGCCAAAAGCGGCCGGAAACTTCTAATAACAAACATAAGCGATTAAAATTCAAACATATGCCTAACGATATTTTTAAACCTATACTGGAAGCCCTGAAAACCAAGGTTACCGAACTGGCAATAGCCACATTCAAAGACTACAAAGAGGCAGCCAAAACCGATGCCCTGAGCCTGCTCGACCAGTTAAAGCATAATCTCGAAAACTGGACAATACAACTTGCGTCAGGCGAATTGTCGAAGGCTGATTTCGAATTCCTGGTATTGGCACAAAAGGAACTTATCGAAATGAATGCCTTGAAACAGGCAGGACTGGCCATGATTAAAGCTGATGAATTCAAGGCCGGTCTGCTCGATATAATAACAAGTACTGTTTTTAGCCTTATTAAAATTTAGCACGCTACAAAAAATAAAATCCAGCCCTTACCCGGCTCAACCCCCGCCACTCAGCACTAATAACCAAACACTAACCCATGAAACGAATCGCAATTTTTTGTGACGGCACCTGGAACACGCCCGACAAGATGGAAAACGGGAAACGTTGCCTGACCAATGTGGTAAAAATGGCAAATGCCCTGGGGGAATACTCAACTGATGGGGCATCACAACTGCTATATTACGATACCGGGATTGGAAGTGAAGGGGGTAGGCTCAAACGGGTGTATGATGGGGCTACCGGAACCGGGATTTCGGATAATATCTTGCAGGCTTACCGTTTCATTATTAATACCTACGAAAAAGGTGATGAACTCTTCCTGTTCGGGTTTAGCCGGGGAGCTTTTACAGTACGAAGTTTGTCAGGGCTAATCCGGAATTCAGGCATTCTGAAAAAAGAAAACCTCGACCAGGTTTCCAGGGCTTACGCTATTTATCATTCGCGGAAGGCGGATATGCACCCGCGTGAAGCGGAGGCTACGCTTTTCCGAAAGACCTATGCCGTGGAGGCGACAACACGGATCCGTTTTATTGGTGTTTGGGACACGGTAGGGGCTTTAGGAAATCCACTTATCCTGAACGGAAAGCTCAGTAAAAAGAACCAGTTCCACGATACCGATTTGTCATCGTATGTGGATAATGCATTTCAAGCCCTGGCAATTGATGAGAAACGAAAAAACTTCGAAGCTACTTTATGGCATCAGCAGCCTGACATCAGCGGACAGGTTCTGGAACAGGTCTGGTTTGCCGGCGTGCACTCCGATGTGGGCGGAGGATATGCCGAAACTGAGACCGGTCTTTCGGATATTGCACTGCAGTGGATGATTGGGAATGCAAAAGCCTGTCGTCTCAGTTTCGAAAATATACCCTTCAGGCCTGATTCTTTGGCAGCAGGGCATGAGTCATATACCGGGTTTTATAAATTTATTCCAAAATATTTCCGTCCAATTGGGAAAATTGAATCCGGATCTGGAAATACCAACGAACGGCTGCATCCCTCAGTTATCGAACGATATACAAAAGATAAAAATTACCGGCCGGCAAACCTGGTTGATTATTTCAAAAGGAATCCGCTCTGAATTTCCTCGATTCTGAGTCTTGTATTTCTGGCTATTGGTTTCTGGTTGCTGGCGTCTGGTTGCTGGTTTCAGGTTGCTGGGTACCGTGCACTGATAACTGGTTGCTGGTAACTGATTGCCGGATTGCAGAAATTTTAACCGCCTGAGGTTGATAAAATTCAAAATCAGGAACTGGTCCTGGAATTTGGGATTTGGTCCGCTGAAGGCGGATGGGACTTGGGTCTTTTTTTATCGTTGATAAGTTGATAAGTTGAAAGGTTGATTGGTTTTTGGTTCAATGGTTTAATGTCTTCGAAGGTTCCCTCTTAAGGTTATTGCTGTTAATCGGCATTTATTATTCAATTCTTCCAGATTCTGGAATTTCAATCTTGATTTTAAACCTCCTGTTCATCGTATCAAACGAACCACCCCGCGCTGGATAACAGAGTTGGTGTTGTCTTTACCTGCTTCCCTGTATTGTATAAAGTAGGTATAATTACCGATAGGACAGGGCTCACCGTTATAGGTCCCATCCCAGCCCTGGGAAAAACTGGTGCTTTTGAAGATAAGCTGTCCCCAATGGTTGTATATCAACAATTGATAAGGATCGAGTTTGGTACGCTGAGTAACGGGTCTGAAAATATCATTTTTAGCGTTATTATCAGGAGAAAAAGCATCAGGCATCCATAAGCCGGGTAAATAGGAATATAGTACTACAGTTGTATCAATACAGCCATCGCTGCTGGTTCCTATAAGCATGATTGAATAATCACCTTCGGAGTTAAATGTGGTTTCAGGCTCCGTGATATCCGAATTTTCCCCGTTTCCGAAATTCCAGTAATAATGATCTGCACCGGAGGATTTATTGTCAAACAGGAGCACCCCGTTTGGTACGACTGAGTAGGAAAATGAGCATTCCGGTTTCGGTTTCACATCAATTACAGATGATACGGTATCGAAACAACCATAAGCATCGGTTACCCTAAGGTTAACAATGTAGTCCAGGGCCTCGTTGAACCTTAACAATGCCGGATTGCCGGTAACGATACTACGTTCTCCTCTGGCAGATATGGATTCCCACGAAAATTGTTTCAGCAGGGTATCGGCCTCAATACTATTATCGGTAAACAGGAGACTTGTTCCCTCGCAGGGAAATTCGTTCACAAATCCGGCAACCGGCAGTTTATGGATAGTTAGCTGTTTAACTACAGTGTCGGTACAACCGAATCGGTTCGCAACTTCCAGGCTCACCGGGTAGGTTCCGATTAGCGGGAACATGGCTTCGGGCTGCCTCGATCCTAAATTGGCAGTTGCAACAGCGGCAATTCCAAAATCCCATTTCCATGAATTTATATCCGTACCGGTTGAGTTGTCAGTAAGTTGTACAGGCTGCATAACGCAATTCCGGTAGCACGAAAATGAGGCTTCTGGATAGGGGATGATTTTCACCTGCTGCGATGTTTCGGTCGTACAGCCTACATCGGTAGTGACTTTCAGCTTAACACTGAAAGTTCCTGTAGCAGCATATGCATAATCTGCCAGGATGTCGTTCCCGTCGTGAAAACCGTTATTGCCCCAATCCCAGTAACGCGAAACAAGACTGCCTGATACTACCGAGGATGTGTCGGTAAAATGAACCGGGAGCCCCGGGCAGCTTGTGCCTTCGTTCTTGGTAAAAAATCCTGCTTTAGCCGAAGGGTGAACCTCAACCGGAATTATCGACAACCTTGTGCCACAGTCGGCATTGGTTGCAAGCACCTTTAAGGTATCAACTCCGGTGTTATTCCAGCGGATTGTTACGGGATTGGCGCCGGGCAGACCAACAATTTCGCCATTATGTAAACTCCACTGGCAACTGGAATAAGATCCAGGTATTGTGTATTGATACGTGGTTTTATCACATACCGATGATTCCCCGTTTACAGGCGGAGGCTTGTCGCTACTAAGATATGTGCCGTAAAAAACCTTCTCGCCTGAGCCGCACTGTGGATTTTTTCCGAAAACCGAAACCACATAAGCACCTGCAGGCATTGCCACGTTAAAATCATGGCTGAAGGTTGTATCCGGAGCTGACTTTACAAAATCAGCCGAATACCCCGGCCCCTCAATATGCCATAAATATTGTTGCGCGAAAGGAATGCTCCGTGTACGAAAGGTCACTACCTGGGCTGAGCATATATTTTTCGGTCCGGAAATTAATCCTTTCGACGGGCCAAGTTTGATCGTTATTGGTATCGACAGGATTTCATTTGTAATAAAATACCACCAGGAATTAATCGTATTGAGATCACCAAGATTAAAGCCGCCCTGAATATAGTGCCACGGATGACATCCGGAATAAGGACCCGTTCCGGTATATTCGCATCCGGTTGTCACATTCATGGTTGGCGAAAAGGCAGGTGGTAAAAGCATGTCGTCCCAGAAAATCCGCAGCCGACTGGAACCTGCGACCGGAACAGGCCGCTGAATATCCACTTTAAACCCGTTCGGGTTATCTTCCACATCCAAGAGCGGGATATTCGATAAGCCATTGAGGAAACGTATATGAGCTTCAACAGCGGTCCCGTTGGGAACAGGAATTCCCAGGGCGTTTTTACCGTTCCAGGCAGGCAATAGGGTGTTTTGGC
This sequence comes from Bacteroidales bacterium, assembly GCA_963677975.1. Taxonomy (GTDB): domain Bacteria; phylum Bacteroidota; class Bacteroidia; order Bacteroidales; family UBA4417; genus UBA4417. The sequence continues at coordinate 1,357,256 of OY782677.1, forward strand.
CCGATGATACATTGTACCCGAGTTGAACATCTTCGGGGCCCGGTGAAATAGGATTATAGGGTGGAACATCAATGGTTACCTCAATGTTACCCCCTTTACTGACATTTGTCCGGAATGTGATTACCGTATCGCAATCGGATGGAAGTATTTCAAAATCTATCATTTCGCCTATATGACCCGATGGATATGCCGGCGGATCCGGATCATTAAGGAATATTTTATGCTGCGGCTCTACGGTTGCATTCCCCACAATAGAACGGCGATTGTTGTTCCATATTCCGCTGGTACCACATCCCCATTCGTTGCTGTATATGGCCCACACTCCACCAGCCAGGCCGTTGCAGTCGAAGCGCGTTACCACACTGTCGCTGGAGTATACATAAAACAGGGTGTACGTTGCCCTCACATCGGCATCAACATTGCCCGAACTGAGCTGCCAGGCTTTACTCCAGAGGCGCCCGCTGATGGGTGTAAGCCCGTTTGCAACAGTAACATCAATATAATTGATGATTCGCATCGTTTTTTCATCATTTCCAGGCAATGCGAATTCGAGTATATAATCGCCATTCATTGATGGAGTAATTACGATCGGTTTATAACCTGACGGGTTCGAATTATTGATATCAGGCCCGCTCAAAGCTTCGTTGTTTGTAGCAATATAACCGGATTGGTTTATATTATTCGGCGTTGGCCTGAGCGAAAATCCCGAAAGTACATTCCCATTTGGATCCTTAATCTGGTAACTTAAGTCAGTGTATATTAGGGCATTGTCATAATAGTCGATAATATCACCAAACCCCAGATAAATTTTTTCGCTGGTAAAGTCTTTAATATGGATATTCAGACGGTATTCTTCGGTACAGTTGATCAATGCAAATGGAATCCGGCTGTCGGTGTAGTTACGTGTAAGAGCTATTTTGCAGTATGAGCGAATCGGGGCTCCGATGGGTTCAAACTGCCGTGTTCCCTCACCAAAAGCATGAATAGCAGTAATTATTATGAGTAGAGTAAAACATAATACCAGCACCTTCATGCTGTGTTGCCTGATTACTGATATATGCCCATATAAGAACAGAAATTTCATAATAACCGGAGAATGAAACTGCAAGACTGATTATCCCATTTTGAACAGCCCCGAAAATAAGAGGCTGTCTATAGGTGACACATTGCTACAACAAATTTAAGGCTAAATCGTTTGCGTTTGTAAATAATACTATGCAATAAGTACTTTGATTCCCGCCTTTAACCGGAATGACTTTAACCAGACAGTTGGCCATTAACTATTAACCTTCGCTTTTGACCTGTTCGTGCAGATTATGTTTCTATTACCGTTTTTGACGAGAGATTTAAACGCCCAGTTCATTTACTTCCCTCACTGCACCCACAGCCAGGTCGCCAAGCAGAATTTTTCCGATCCGTACTCTCACCAGCCTCAATGTCGGGAAGCCGGCGGCAGCAGTCATTTTCCTCACCTGGCGGTATTTGCCTTCGGTTATTACGATCGAAATCCAGCTCGTAGGCCCATGGCGGTCGTCGCGTATTTTGCGGGTTCGGGCTGCGAAACCGGGATCTGCATTCAGCCGGGTCACTTTACATGGTAAAGTCATATACTTAACATCACGAATACCAATTTCAACACCTTGTTCCAGTTGTGTGATCGCTTCGTCAGTAACCAGCCCGTCAACCTGGGCATAATATTCTTTTTCAATTTTCCGGCTCCGGATGTATTCGCTCAACTGCCCGTCGGTGGTTAAAAGCAGAAGCCCTTCGCTTTGTTCATCAAGGCGGCCGATTGCCATGGTTCCATCAGGAAAAGGGTATAAACCGCCCACAAGTTTTTTCCTGGGCAGTTCGCAAACAAACTGGCATAGGTAACCATAAGGCTTGTGATGGATAAAATGTCGGTGCTCGGTCATTATTGTAAAATCTTAAGCTGATAAAAAGTAATCGTTTTGGGAATTGACCGGCTTAATCTTTCTTGCCGTTCTGCAAAGTTGACAGATTTATTAATATATAAGTCATTATCGGATAAACTTAAATTATCTGGCTGTTTTCCAGCGGGTTATTTGGGATTGGTTAATTGCCTTCCAGCCGTCGGAGCATTTTAATAAAAGTAATGCAATATATTTTATTGTTTTTTTTAAAGGCTTGATAATATTCCTATTTTTGTGAAAGCAACTTTGGTAATATTATGTCAAAGTACCATACCTGGTTGCTCAAATAGTTTAAAAACCTGGAGTTAAGGTTAATTTGCAATTAGTCACGATTGTCATTGAAATAAACCAAAATCCGCTTTCAAATGAAGAAAGTAATTGCTTTTCTAAGTTTTATTCTTGTTTTTTCTGCAGTACTGTTCGCGCAAACACGGACCATTACCGGAACAGTTAAAGCAGCTGACGATGGATATTCCCTGCCCGGGGTCTCGATCGTTATTAAAGGTACCACGCAGGGAACAATAAGTGACGCCGACGGGAAATACAAACTTCCCGGGGTTGCTTCAACAAGTGTAATCGTATTTAGTTTCATTGGTTTTACACCGGTTGAAGTTACTGTTGGTGACCAGCAGGTAATTGATGTATCTCTTGTTTCCGAAGCCCGTAAACTTGACGAATTTGTTGTTACCGCCCTTGGGGTAAAACGCGAAAAACGCGAAATCGGCTATTCATCGGAAAAAATAAATACAGCCGAAATAACCCGTGCCAATACACCCAACGTACTGGGTGCCCTTTCAGGAAGGTCGGCAGGTGTTTTGGTTTCGCAGGGCGATGGCGTTGAGGGTGGTTCGACCCGTATCGTGATCAGGGGAAATAATAACCTTGCAAAAAATAACCAGCCGCTCATTGTTGTCGATAATGTGCCAATGGATAATGTTTCAGGAATGAATGATGTAGGTCGTGGTGTGGATTGGGGAAATGGAATTTCGGACCTGAATGCGTTCGATATCGAAGAATATTCGGTTCTGAAAGGGGGAGCAGCATCGGCTTTATACGGTGAGCGGGGAGCTAATGGTGTAATACTCATTACAACCAAACGCGGCAAAAAACAAAAGGGGATAGGCGTGACTTATAATTACAACTATAAAATCACAAATCCTTATCGTTACCGTGAAGTTCAGAATAAATACGGTGCAGGAGGTCCGATTACGTTAAGCGAACCTGAATTTCCTATGGATGGGAACGGGACACTGCTATATCCCGGTATATATGGGAATGATAAACTGGTGATAAACCAGCAGGGAGAAACTTCCACTACATCCGAAGAGTTCGGTTATTACGGATCAGCGGTTTCGTGGGGGCCCGAAATGAAAGGACAGATGGTAAAATGGTGGGACGGCGAAATGCGCGATTATTCGCCACAGCCCGATAACCTTGAAATGGCCTTTAAAACAGGGAATACCCAAACACACAATATTGCCGTACAGGGAGGAAACGATAAAGGAACCCTGCGTTTATCATTTACCCACCAGGATAACACCCCGATTGTCGAAAACAGCAATTTTACCCGTACTACAATTAATTTCGGGACCAATATCAAAATCTCGGAAAAACTCAAGGCTGATGCAACGCTGACCTATGTGAAATACAAACGCTTGAACAGCCCTATGCTGGGGGAGGACGGCAATTCATTCAGTAAAGGATTCCTGTATTCATGGCCACGCAGCTATAAGGGTATTGACAAGGAAAACTACGAGCTGACCGATGGCTCACAAAATAAACTTGAAGGGTACCCTTTCCTGTACGTCGACCGCTACCTCTGGTGGAATTATTACAACAACAACACATGGCAGGACCGTGATAAATATACAGGATCCATTGCCTTGATTTACGATATAACACCGTGGCTGAATGCCACCGGAAGAGCAGGCCGCGATTATACCGTCGAGCAATTTACATCGAAAAACAAACCTATCGATTATATCGGACTGATGAACGGAGGGTATAGCAACAGCCTTTCGAAGGTAACAAACGACAACTTCGAATTCCTTATATCCGCTCATAAAGAAGGAATGCTGAACAAGAAACTGGATGCGCGCATCAGTGCCGGGGCAAGCCGGTGGAATTATGAGGCATATGGTATTTCTGGCCATTCAGGCACCTGGTATTATCCCAATATGTATACATTTTTCAATTTTACCGAATACACCTATTCAACCGATGAGAATGGAAATACTATAGTGGTCGATCCCGGTAATACAGCCGGAAATATGGTGCCTGGCGAAACTATGATGAACCAGCGTACCAACTCAGTATATTCATTTGTAAACCTGGCTTATGCCAATTACCTGTTCCTCGAACTTACCGGCCGCAACGACTGGTCATCAACCCTACCTGAAAATAACAATTCCTATTTCTATCCGTCAGGTTCACTCAGTTTTATTGCCACCGAGGCATTCGACCTGAAAGCAGCAATGCCCTGGCTCTACTTCCTGAAACTCAGGGGTGGTATTGCACAAACGGCCAACAGTGCAACTCCATACCAGAAGAACTTCTATTATAACACCAGTCTTTTCGGAGGCCAGCAATCGTCATCACTTCCCGGTGTTATTCCTCCTTTCGAACTGAAACCCCAGTTTGTTACCGGTTACGAAGCCGGGCTTAACCTGGGACTATTTAATAACCGGATCGATATCGACTTTACCTATTATTACAAACATTCGACGGATCAGATCCTGAATCTGCCGGTCCCGGTAAGTTCCGGATCCTATAATATTACAATCAACGAAGGTGAACTTTCAAATAAGGGTTTTGAGTTTACTATTAATACAGTTCCGGTTCAGACGCAGGAATTTCTTTTAAAAGCGGGGTTGAATTTTTCGAGGAACAGGAATTATATTGTGAGCCTGGGCGGGTATTCCGATACGTATCACCTGGCTGATATCTGGGGGCTCAACGGTCCGGCAATGGAACTTTATGAAGGCTCGGAATACGGCACAATTACCGGATATGACTATGTGTACGATAATAACGGCAACCGCATCCTGAACGATGAGGGTACAAAATACAAGATTACCGATACCCGTGTTCCGATCGGGAATGCTTCGCCTGATTTTCTTGCAGGTTTCACTACGGAACTTGTGTATAAAAATTTCAGGCTGAATACCCTTATCGATACCAAATGGGGAGGCGATATTTATTGCGGATCGTATGTAATAGGACTTCAGACCGGGCAAAGCCCCGAAACACTTCTTGAGCGCGATGGAGGAGGTTTGCCATACACCGACCCCGAAGGAAATGTAAGAAATGTAGGGGTGATCCTTGATGGTGTATATGCTAATGGCACCCGAAACGAGAAAGTGGTGAATTATTTATACAAATACCTTCCCAATGCAGGCGGATGGGGAAAATTCGTTTCAACCCCGGGAATAATTGAAGACACCTGGGTGAAAATGCGCGAAATCTCGCTGACCTATACGGTCGGTAGCCCTGCACTCGCGAAAGTTAAAATATTCCAGAGTTTATCATTCTCGCTGGTCGGTCGCGATCTGTTTTATTTCTATACCACCTTACCCGACAAAATCAATCCGGAAGGAATCATAGGTTCGGGAAATGCCCAGGGATTTGAATGGGCCTCGTTCCCGGGAACGCGCTCATTCACCATTGGTGCAAATGTTACTTTTTAGATTTATTAATCACCCCGGTATTGAAAATGGTTAAAAACAATTAATGAGAAGTAAAATGAAAATTGCAGGCATAATCTCCCTTTTATTAACTCTGCTGGTGTTTACAGCGTGCAGGAAGGATTTTGAAGAAATTGACACCAACCCGCAGGGGTTCACAACTGCCAGTGATGGCTCCCTGTTTAACGGTATCATTCAATCGATGCTGCCTAGCGGCAATGAGCAGTTTTATGTGAATAACGAAATCCTGTACAAGCAAACCCAGCAGGCTGCCCTCACTCAAAGTGCATGGGGGAATTATACCATAGGAACCGAGGATATCTGGGGACTTTATTACAGGTCATTGCCTTCGGTGAGGGAACTTCAGAAAAGGTTCAAAGCCTATCCGCCATCACCTTCGGTTACCAATATGGAAGCCATGCTTAAAATTACGCTGGCATATAAAACATTCAAACTCACCGACCTTTTTGGCGATATTCCTTACTCTGAGGCAGGGTATGGATTCCTCGATCTGAATTATCTGCACCCGAAATACGATAAACAACGCGATATTTATCTGTCACTGCTCGATGATCTTAAATGGGCTGCCGATAATATAAACGATACTACTGCAAGGGTAGAGCCTTTCGTTACTTTTGCATCATTCGATAAACTCTTCAGGGGTGACCTTAAAATGTGGCGCAAGTTTGCCAATTCGCTGCGGCTCCGATATGCGATGAGGATGTCGGGTAAAGAACCGCAGATTGCCGGTGGTATTCTGAAAGAAATTATTGAAAAAGATCTTCCGGTTCTGCGCGGGATCGATTTTACAAGCACTTCCATTGAATGTGCTGCTTTGTGGCCTGCGCAGAACGGGTTTACCAACAGCAGTGTAAGCTGGTCGTTCCGCGAACACAACGGGCTAAGGATGGGATCTAACCTTTGGCACCAGCTTTCAACGAGCGATAATTCCGAAGGAACAGGCATTTTCGATCCCAGGGCATATATTTTCTTCGAAGGTGACCAGAATAAAAAGTGGAAACCATATCCGCAGGTTCCAAACGAAAACACACCTTCATCGCAGGGAATTCCTTATGGGAGCCACCGCGACGATGTGGTTAATTACGAAATCAAGAATAACGTGAATTATTCGCCTTTCAACTTTTTCCTGATTGATGACGAAAACTTTGTGCCTGTAATCCTGATGACAAGTGCCGAGGTTTATTTTATTAAAGCCGAAGCATTGTTCAGGGGTATTGGGGTGGCTGTAGATAAGGACGAGGCTGATAATGAATATATTAACGGAGTGCTCACTTCAGTAAAATGGTGGACCGATCTTTCAGGTATGATGAGGCTGCCTCTATCAGGCATGAAATTTACCGATAAGATTACAATACCATCAAATTTGAACACAGTTGCGGTGCTCACGCATTTCGGGATGTGGAACGCTCACACTGATGATGAAAAACTCGGTTTTATTTATACCCAGCGATGGATCGACGCATTCAGGCAACCCTGGGAAGCCTATGCCGAAACCCGGCGAACTGCAAAAACACCTCATGAAGGTGCTCTTATCAATCATTTCCGCATGCCTTATCCGCCTTCGGAAAGCCAGTATAACACAGCCAACTGGAACGAAGCTAAGGCAAGGCAGGGTGGCGAAGATCCCGGTGTAAAAATGTGGTGGATGGCATGGTAGAAATACTTAAATTTATGCGTTAAAAGTCAATTAACCAATAAACAAATAAACCTCATGAAACAGTTCTACTTAAAATCCGGTACCATCCTGATGCTGATTATACTTGCAGCTTCTTCGGGCTTATTTGCCCAGACCAACCAATATCTTCATTTCGATATGGTGGATGATCACGCACTATTGGATAATGGCTCACAATTTATAGCAAATAAACCGGGAATTACGATGACCGGCTGGTTTTACGACGACCAGCTGGCATATGGACAGGGAATGATGGGATTCCGAGGTTCGCAGGGTTTTTATATGATCGAACTGGCCGACGGTAAAATTGAATGCCGTTTTATAAACTCTTCCAATGTGCTTTTTGAATATGTTGCACCGGCCAATACGATTATTCCCCAGGTGTGGCAGCACTTCGCATGGGTTTATGATGGCTCCGCCATAAAGTTATATGTTAACGGCAACCTGAAGGGACAAAAGGCCGCTAACGGAACGTTTACAGCCACCAATATTCCGTTTGCAATTGGAAGAAGTATAGCCGGAGGCGGTCTCAATTTCTACTGGGGAGGGCGTATCGATGAAGTGAGTGTGTGGTCGAAAGCCCTTACCCAAACCGAAATTCAGGCAATGGTGACCAATGAACTTACAGGAACCGAAACGGACCTGCAGATGTATTATAAATTCAACCAGGGAGTTCCGGGTGGTAACAATACCGCTATTACCAAACTGACTTCTAAAGTCGATTCACCTGTGAGGGATGGCGACTTGCTGAATTTTGCGATGACAGGGGCGACCTCCAATTTTAACGGAACTCTCGATAATTCCTACCAGGCAATTTCGTTCCCCGAAATCCCGAATAAACTCAATACAGCACCGGCCTTCCCGGTCGAAGCTACTGCAACTTCAGGACTTCCAGTGATCTTTAATATTCTTTCAGGACCCGCAACAATAATCGGTAATACAGTAACACTTACAGGCGATACGGGAGTTGTAGCAGTCCAGGCAACACAACCGGGCAATGCACAGTACAACCCTGCCGATCCTGTTATCCAGCGATTCCATGTGCTAAATCCCAACTGGTTTGTGCCTGTAATCGATGCGCGAAACCCGCTTCCCGGCGATGTTCCGGTGCCTTCCTTGTCGCAGATACAACTGGCTGCCATTTCTACTATTGCCTATCCCGAATTGTTCTCCGTAGCCTGGGTACAGTTTAAAATTAACGGGCAAACCGTTGAAGGAATGAACTTCTATAACGGCCATTTTACGGCCTGGTGGACTCCGCCAACCTATGGCAGCTATGCCGTTGAAATCAGATCGGCTAATAATTTCGGGGCTGTGGCTACCAAAACTGTTAATATCAATATTGTCCCGACTGCAGTAAGTGCAACTGTCGATGCTTTTAAGGATATTTGGCTGAGCCCGACCGTTAGCACTGTAACCATTGATGCTGTTCTCCCTTCGTACCTGGGCGCTTATGATAAAATAACTGCAACCTTGCGTGTGCATTGCCCTACAGGCGGCTGCGGGGCCTGGGACAGGGTGGCAAGTGTTGATGCAAAAGATAAAGAAGGCAATTGGTTTGAGATTATACGTTATATAACTCCTTATGGAGTAGCATGTTCACATGTTATTGACCTTACGGATTATATGTCGATACTTCAGGGAAAAACCGCTTTCAGGGTAAACTGCGGTACACTCGATAATGGATATTTATACGACCTTACATTCGATTACCGTCCTGGAACTCCTGCACATAAATATAGCAAAGTAAAACAGGTGTGGAAAGAAATATTCCCGTTCGGCGACTATGCCAACCGTCAGCCTGTTGATACTTTTAACTATAAATTTCCTGCAAATGCCGTAGCTTCGAAACTCAAGCTTGTTTCAACCGGGCATGGCTGGGGCGATCTTAATACCGGCAATGCTGCAGAATTTTATAATGCAACGCATAATCTGTGGGTAAACGGGGCAATGACTTTCACACAGCATAACTGGGTCGATTGCAATCCGAATCCTGATGGTTGCCAGCCTCAGAACGGGACTTACCAGTATGACCGCGCTGGTTGGTGTCCCGGTTCGATCGCTCCCTGGTTCGATTTTGACATGAGTCCTTTTGTTGCCGGTCACGATATTCAATTACGTTATGTTTTTTACGAAGCGTATATGGATAATTGCCACCCGAATAACCCGGCATGTATTACCGGTGTAACCTGTACGAATTGTGCCGATGGATTTAACCCCACGCTCGATGTAGCCTGTAACCTGGTATCCTTTGCTGACAGCCCGATCATACTTATAACCGGAGACAAACCTTATGTGCCTACATCCTCGATACTGACCGTTTTCCCGAACCCAACTGCCGGGAAGTTTGAAGTTTCGCTCCTCGCACAGGCCCCGATGCGTAATGCTGTGATTATGATTTTTGATAATACCGGCCGCCCGGTTAAACAAATGGATTGGGACGGGCAAACGGTAAGTTTCGACCTGACCTCGAACAGCCGGGGAATTTATTTACTTAAAGTGGTTACCCCCGATTGGACCGAAATGAAAAAAATAGTCCTTAACTAAAACTAGTTATTTATCGGCGACAAAACCCCTTTTCTGCTAGGAGAAGGGGTTTTGCGTTGAATAACTTAAAATAGACTTTAGGTTTAGCATTTACAGGATGTAAATAGTCAATATTGAAAAGAAGACTTGAAGTATTTTGACTGTCTCCCAAAATTCAGGTCAATGTCTTCCATCAGGCAGATGAGCCATTTCTGACCTTGTGCTCATCCACATTTACTTGCGACCAAGTTGGACCATACCGTATTGAAATCGGATGTTTACCGGATTATCAACGGTTACTTACCGGATTTCTTTCATTAAGCAAAGGATAATGATCTACAGAGTGAAAAACCTGTTCCATTCTCAGGAAACTGGTTAGGAATACCCTTCTAAAATATGCAGATCAGGAACTATACTGAATTCTGACTCACATTGGGTTATCAGCTTTTTGCTTTCTGTATTTTTAATACTTTACCCTGGCTTTGGATTTTCAAATCTTCATTTCAGCCAGAAGTCACATTAATTGTGTATATCTATTGTTTCAAAACCCCAGGTAATAATTGATGATCAGACTTCTGTTTTATATACGTTATGTATATGAATTGGCAATTATTATGTAAGTTTGTTTAAACTAATTTATACAGGTTCGAAATACGCAAAAAACAGCTTAAAACCGGGGATTTCTGTATTACTTATCTTACACTTGGTTATTAACATCCATAAGGTGTATGGTGCGATTTGTAATTCAAAAGAGATCAAAATGCGGAGGAGATAATGGGTCTGATAATGAAACATCCTGCAAAAGGCTGGTTATTAGTCGTATAGCTGGCTTATTGCGTTTTGCCTTTTGAGATCCGGGTTATCATTACTTAACACCTGTTTTTATTTTTCAGTTACTGCCATTATGGAGGATGTTGGTAGAGGATTTGTCCGCCATGGACATAACTTATTCATAGTTAAGAAAATCTATTCTTTTCTTTGTTTTAGTTATGTTCATATATCAAAAAAACAGACTCTGAATTTCAAAAACGACTTTCGTAAAATTGGCCTTAAGTTTTTCCTGGTATTATTCGTTTTAACGTCTGCCGGCAAGAGTGTATCCTATATTCCGGTTATACATCAACCAGCTCCTGGTTTGAGTTTTACAAAAACAGATGTAGCCTGTTTTGGAGGTACGAACGGGACCATTCATGTTATAGTTACGGGTGCTGTTGGCCCTGTTACATATCTGTGGGATGACGGACCTACCTCCCAGGATCGTACGAATCTGGCAGCGGGGAATTACCATGTAGTTGTTACAGATAACAACGGACCCGCTTCACTTTCAGTTACAATCACCCAACCAGCCATTCTATCAGCAACGGTAACGTCAACTAATGTAACCTGCAATGGCGCAAACAACGGTACAATTACTATAACCAATCCCCAGGGAGGATACGGGACCTATGAATACAGTATCAACGGCGGGTCAAACTGGCAAGCCAGCGGCAGTTTTAGCGGCTTGGCAAATGCAAGTTACAATGTGAAAATAAGGGATGCAGCAAACACAACATGTGTCATTACACTTAACAATGCATTGAGTATTACACAGCCGGCAGTATTAACCGCTACTGTTACATCGACAAATGTGACCTGCAATGGGGCGAACAATGGAACAATTACCATAACCAATCCACAAGGTGGGTACGGAACGTACGGGTTTAGTATTAACGGTGGTACCAGCTGGCAGTCAAGCGGCACTTTCACGAGTCTGGCAAATGCAACATACAATGTAAAGATCAGGGATGCAGCAAATACTGGCTGTATTGTTACCCTTAACAATGCTCTCGTTATCACCCAGCCTGCAGTATTATCAGCCACTGTTACCTATAATAATATAACCTGCTTCGGATCCAGCGATGGTACCATCACAATTTCCAATCCCCAGGGTGGATACGGAACTTATGAATACAGCATCAATGGGGGAACCAGCTGGCAGGCCAGTGGAAATTTCACCGGCCTTGGGCTTGCAACTTACAATGTGAAGATCAGGGATGCCGCCAATACTGCCTGTGTTAACACCCTGAATAACGCATTGGTAATTATACAACCGGCAATATTATCAGCAACAGTAACCTCCGGCAATGTGACCTGCAACGGGGCAAACAACGGAACTATCACAATAACCAATCCCCAGGGCGGATACGCAACATACGGGTATAGTATCAACGGGGGAACAACCTGGCAGTCAAGCGGAAGTTTTACAGGACTGGCAAACGCAACTTACAGCGTAAAGATCAGAGATGCAGCTAATCAGGCCTGTGTGATCACTCTTAATAATGCATTGGTTATTACCCAGCCGGCCGTACTATCAGCAACAGTAAATTCAACCAATGTTACCTGCAACGGGGCAAGTAATGGGACAATTACTATTTCAAATCCTCAGGGAGGATATGGAACGTATGAATATAGTATAAACGGTGGTTCGACCTGGCAGGCCAGTGGAAGTTTCACAGGCCTGGCGAATGCCGGCTATAGTGTAAAGATAAGGGATGCAGCCAATCCGGCTTGTGTGACCACACTTAATAATTCGCTGGTTATTACCCAACCGGTGGTATTATCAGCAACTCTTGCCTCCACAAATTTAACATGCAACGGTGCCGCAAATGGCACAATTACGATATCGAACCCACAAGGCGGCTACGGAACATATGGCTACAGTATCAATGGAGGGGCAAACTGGCAGGCCAGCGGCACGTTCACCGGCCTTGCAAATGCTACATATAATGTTCAAATCAGGGATGCTGCTAATCCGGCATGTGTGGTTACACTCAATAGTTCCCTTGCTATTACCCAGCCTGCAGTTTTATCCGCAACAGTTACCTCAACCAATGTTACATGTTACGGTGCAGCTAATGGAACAATAACTATTTCTAATCCTCAGGGTGGGAGCGGATCATATGAATACAGCATTAACGGGGGTACAAACTGGCAGGCAAGCGGAAACTTTACAAGCCTGGGAAATGCATCATACAGCGTAAAGATCAGGGATGCAGTCAATACAGCCTGTATAATCACTCTTAACAATGCATTAATTATTACCCAGCCGGCCGTGTTATCAGCAACAGTCAATTCTTCGAATGTTTCATGCAATGGTGCAGGGAATGGTATCATTACTATTACCAACCCGCAAGGGGGATACGGGACCTATGAATATTCAATTAACGGAGGTTCCAGCTGGCAGGGCAGTGGAAGTTTTATCAATCTTGTTAATGCTACCTATAGTGTTAAAATCAGGGATGCAGCCAACGCGGCTTGTGTGATTGTTCTAAACAATGCATTGGTTATTACTCAACCTGCAGTATTATCAGCCACAGTAAATTTCACCAATGTTACCTGTAATGGTGCAAACAATGGAGCAATAACAATCACCAATCCCCAGGGTGGGTATGGTACCTATGAATATTCAATAAATGGGGGAACAAGCTGGCAGGCCAGCGGAAATTTCATTGGCCTGGCTAATGCAACTTATAATGTTAAGATCAGGGACGCGGCAAATACTGCGTGCGTAATTACCCTTAACAATGCACTAAGTATAACCCAGCCTGCAGTATTATCAGCTACGGTCACACCGACCAATATTACATGCAACGGAGCAAACAATGGTATCATAACAATTACCAATCCTCAGGGTGGGTACGGAACCTACCAGTATAGCATCAATGGGGGGTCGACATGGCAAGCCAGCGGTACATTCACAGGGTTGGCAAATGCTACATATAATGTACAAATCAGGGATGCAGCAAATACAACCTGTGTAATCACCCTCAACAATGCATTAGTTATTACCCAACCGGCGGTATTATCGGCAACAGTATCCTCCTCAAATGTTACCTGCAACGGTGCTAGCAATGGCACTATAACCATCACCAATCCGCAGGGCGGATACGGTACATATGGATACAGTATCAATGGGGGGGCAAGCTGGCAGGGGAGCGGCACCTTTACCGGCCTGGCAAATGCAACGTATAACGTACAAATAAGGGATGCCGCAAATACTACCTGCATTATCACGCTGAACAATGCATTAATTATCACACAGCCTGCTGTGTTATCTGCTACAGTGACTTCAACAAATGTTACCTGCAACGGTGCCAGCAATGGCACTATTACAATTTCAAACCCACAAGGCGGATACGGAACATACGGGTATAGTATTAATGGAGGGTCTACATGGCAAGGCAGTGGTACTTTTACCGGCCTTGCAAATGCAACTTATAATGTACAAATCAGGGATGCGGCAAATACAGCCTGTGTTATTACATTGAACAGTGCATTAATTATCACCCAGCCTGCAGTACTATCTGCAACCGTAACATCCACCAATGTTACCTGCAACGGTGCAAACAATGGTACCATAACCATCACCAATCCACAGGGCGGTTACGGCACTTATGGTTATAGCATCAATGGGGGAACAAACTGGCAGGCAAGCGGAAATTTCACCGGCCTTGCAAATTCTACTTATAATGTTCAAATCAGGGATGCAGCTAATACTTCTTGTGTAGTTACCCTTAACAATGCATTGATTATTACCCAGCCGGCTGTATTATCAGCAACAGTAACATCCACAAATGTTACCTGTAACGGTGCGGGGAATGGCACTATTACAATTTCCAATCCACAGGGCGGATACGGAACCTACGAATATAGCATCAACGGAGGCACAAGCTGGCAGGCAGGCGGGACCTTTACAGGACTCCCGAATGCTACCTATAATGTAAAGATCAGAGATGCAGCTAATATTACCTGCGTTATCACTCTTAACAATGCATTAATTATTACACAGCCGGCAGTATTGTCGGCAACAGTAACTTTCACTAATGTTAGCTGTAACGGGGCGAATAATGGGACTATTACCATTACCAATCCCCAGGGTGGATACGGAACTTATGAATACAGCATCAACGGCGGTACAAGCTGGCAGGCCTCCGGAAGTTTTACAAGCCTGGCGAATGCTACATATGTTGTGATGATCAGAGATGCGGCGTATATTACCTGTGTAATCACACTCAACAATTCACTGATTATAACCCAGCCGGCAGTACTTTCAGCAACTGTGAATTCTACAAATGTTACCTGCAACGGGGCAAACAATGGCACCATCACTATTACCAATCCCCAGGGCGGATATGGAACTTATGAATACAGCATCAACGGTGGAACCAGCTGGCAGGTAAGTGGAATATTTACTAACCTGGCTAATGCAACATACAATGTTCAGATGAGGGATGCAGCACATCCTGGTTGTATTCTGGTTCTCAACAGCACCTTGATTATAACACAGCCTCCCGTATTAGCAATCAGCAGTATTTCTTCCAATTCACCGATTTGCCAGGGTTCAAACCTGAATTTAACAGTTTCTGTTACCGGTGGCACCCCTGTATATTCGTACGCATGGACAGGACCAGCCGGTTTTGTTTCAGCCATTCAGAATCCCGGCATAATCAATGCACCCCCAGGAGCTTCAGGTGTTTACACTGTAATTGTGACTGATTCAAACGGATGTACTGTAACAGCCTATACAACTGTTGTTGTCAACATTGTACCGATAGTCAATGATCCAGCCGATCAGGTAGTTTGTAACAGTTTCGCAACAACACCTGTAACTTTTACTGGAACGGGCACATCATATACCTGGACAAACAATAATACAACCATAGGGTTGCCGTCCAGTGGTGCCGGGAATATAGCTGCCTTTACTGCGATTAACTCAAGTATTTTGCCCGTGGTTGCCAGTATAACTGTAACACCGATCTATTCCAATGCCGGGTTAGATTGCTACGGTTCGCCGCAAACATTCACTATAACCGTTAATCCCACTCCGTCAACTTCAGTAGCACCAGCATCGCAGACTCTATGTTCGCCCGCTGCAATAACTGTCGGGTTTACCAGTAATGTTACTGTAGCCACATTTTCCTGGAACATAGCAATAAGCCCTCCGGGAAGTATTAGTGGTGCCGGAAGTGGTGTAGGGAACACAATATCCCAAACCCTTGTAAATACATCTCCCTTGCCTGCAACAATAACGTATACCATATCGTCAGTTGCCAATGGTTGCATTGCTGCCACAGTAACAGCAGGAGTCACAGTTAATCCGACACCTCTCTTGTCGAGCGCATTAACCACCGGAATCTGTAGCAACATACTGTTTAGTTATACTCCAACCAGTTTAACTCCGGGAACTACTTTTAGTTGGACCAGGGCAGCAGTATTAGGGATTCAAAATCTTGCATCATCGGGAACAGGACCAATAAATGAAACATTGATCAACATTACAGGTACACCAAAGACAGTAACCTATATTTATACTCTTACAGCTAATGGATGTGTTCACACTCAAAATGTAGATGTTACGGTTTATCCATTACCAACTTTGCTTAGCTTGTTATTACCTCCTGCCGTGTGCAGCAATACTCTTTTCAATTATGTAGCAGTTGCTTCTATTACAGGAACAACATTAACCTGGCAGCGCGATGCAGTAGCAGGGATCAGCAATCCGGCAGGAACGGGCATAGGCAACATTAACGAGACCCTGATAAACACTACAACTACCGATTTAAGTGTCCCTTATATTTATACTCTTTCTATAGGAGGATGTATTAATACAGTAACTGTTACTGCTACAATCAAACCCATCCCGATTCTTTCGAGCACGCTCACACCTGCAGATATCTGCAGTAACTCAGTATTTAGTTATACCCCTCAAAGCAACACACCTGGAACAACCTTCGACTGGAGCCGTTTTCCTGTAGCCGGAATAAGTAACGGGCCTGGTTCAGGTACCGGCAATCCGAATGAAGTCTTGATCAACACTACATCAAATCCGGTATCTGTTGTTTATGTTTTTGTGCTCCAGGCAAATACCTGTTCAAATTCACAGAATGTTACAGTGATAGTTAAACCCAATGCTACTGTAATCCCGATCGCAAATCAGGAATTCTGCAATGGTGCCACAACTCCGGTTATTACACTTAGCGGACCTGTTAGCGGAACAACTTTTACGTGGTCAAACAGCAATACGGCTATCGGCCTGGGGGCCAGCGGTTCGGGAAACCTCCCTTCCTTTATAGCAACCAACAGCACCAGTTCACCTATTTCGGCATCTATAACTATAACCCCTTCAGCAAATGGTTGTACAGGAACCCCTTTAACATTCCTGGTTCTGGTTAATCCTACACCTTTGGCTAACATACCTGCGAACCAGGCTATATGCAACGGAGCTAATTCAGTGGCAATTACTTTTTCAGGAACATTTGCTACCATATCATGGACGAACAATCATCCAGAAATCGGGCTTGCGGCATCAGGAACCGGGAACATTGGATCATTCGCTGCAATCAATACCGGAACAAGTCCTGTTGTTGCCACAATTACTGTTACTCCGCATTTTTCACAAAGTGGCACCGGCTGCGATGGAATCCCGATAAGTTTTCAGATCACTGTGAATCCGACTCCTGTTATTGCTGCTATTAGTAATCAGGTTGTTTGTTCAAATGTTAATTACCCTGGAATCCCTTTTTCGACAACGGCAACAGGAGGTAGCCCGACTTTTAACTGGACCTGCAGCAGTAATGTGGGTTTCGGAACCTCAGGTACAGGTAATATACCTGCATATACAGCAATAAACGGAGGTTCTGCCCCGGTTTCGGCAACAGTCAGCATTACAGCCACTGTTAATGGATGTACTGGAGGAGTAACTACTTTCACAATTACAGTAAACCCAGAACCATCGTTAATGCAGCCATCCAATCAGGACGTTTGTAATAACCAGGTAACTACCCCGGTTACTTTTTCGGGTACAGCTACTTTCTATACATGGACAAACAACAATTTAAGCATCGGACTTGCTGCCAGTGGTACAGGTAATATCGGAGCTTTTACAGCAATAAATAACGGAAGTTCTCCGGTAATTGCCATTATTACTGTAATACCCAACTATACCAGCGGAGGTGTCACTTGCCAGGGGCCATCAAAAACATTTAATATAACTGTAAATCCCGGACCTACAGCTACTATTTCAGGAACTGTTTCAGTTTGCCAGAATGCAGTTCAACCTTTAATCACGTTTACAGGCAGCAACGGAAATACTCCTTATACTTTTACATATAAAATTAATGGGGGCGTAAACCTGTTTGTTACAACCACTTCAGGGAACAGTGTGACCGTAAGTGTTCCCACCGCAATCAATGGTATTTTTGTTTATACACTTGTAAGTGTAACATCACTTGCCGGTTGTTCGCAGGCTCAGGCAGGTACGGCAACAGTAACCGTGGCTCCTGCTCCTACAGCGACCATTTCGGGAACTACTACTGTTTGCCAGAATGCTGCTGCTCCAAACGTTACATTAACAGGCGTAGGAGGTACTGCACCTTACACATTTACCTACCAGGTTAACGGAGGTGCAAATCAGGTGGGTACTACCACTGCGGGCAATAGTTTAACTGTGAGCGCACCTACTGCAGTTATTGGAAGTTTTATTTATTCACTTGTAAATGTAACTTCTTCAACAGGATGTATGCAGGCTCAATCGGGTTCCGCTACGATAACTGTTTCTCCTGCACCAACTGCAACAATTTCGGGAACCACTGCTGTTTGTCAGAATGCTCCCTCGCCGGTAATTACTTTCACAGGGGCAAATACAACTGCACCTTACACATTTGTATATAATATTAACGGAGGGTCTAATCAGAGTATTACAACAGTTTCAGGTAACAGTATAACGCTTAATGTCCCGACAGGTATAGCTGGTACCTTTAATTATAATTTAATAAGTGTTTCGGGAGCAAGCGGATGTTCGCAGCTGATCAGCGGTTTGGCTACTGTAACAGTGAATCCAAGCCCGGTTCTGACCAGTTCGCTTACTCCTCCCGGAATATGCAGTAACACAGTATTTAATTATCCACATACATTTTCAATTCCCGGAACCACTTTTTTATGGACCCGTAATGTGATTGCAGGGATAAGTAATGGTGCGGCATCGTCCAGTGATGATTACCCCGATGAGATCCTTTTTAATACAACATTCAATCCGATTGAGGTTTCGTATAATTATACAATTACAGCTAACGGATGTATTACTAACCAGGTAGTTAAAGTAAATGTAACTCAAACTCCATTGCTTACAAGTACACTTTCCCCGCCAAATATTTGCAGTGGTACCTCTTTCAGCTATGTCCCCGCCAGCAATGTTACCGGAACTGTTTTTACATGGCAGAGAGCAGCTACGGGCGGAAACCCGGCAGCTTCCGGAATCGGCAATCCGAACGAAATATTAATTAACAATACAACCAATCCTCTGGGATTTACTTATACATATACTTTAGGTTCGAATCAGTGTGTTAATCCTACGTTATACAATGTCACGGTTGTTGTTATTCCTGCTCCTGTTGTTACAGCTTCTGCATCCAAAACTATGATTTGTCCTGGTGAAAGCATAAACCTGAGCTCTTTTGCAAGTATGCCAATAAATTTACTTCCGGTTTTATTAGCCGAAGATTTTAATTCAGCTGCAAACGGTGCAACAACTGGTCCCAATGGGTGGACCACAACTAATACTTCCACATCCCCTCCAGCTAATGCAGCATTTACGGTACACCAAAACGGATATAACTACTCAGGTACTGTTTTTCACTCTAACGATAATTCTAACTTTTATATTTCAAACAGCCAGGCGCTTGGTAATGGGACAACGACAAATACTACCCTGATAAGCCCCGTTTTGAATACGATAGGATATTCCTCTCTCCAGCTAAACTTCTATCATTACTATTTCGACAGAGGTGCAAGCCAGGGAGACTATGCTTATATTGAAGTATCAACCAACGGGGGCACATCCTGGATAACCGCTCCAAGTCTTATGACCTACAATACTACCAGGGGTACAGCAACAGCATTTCAATCAGAAGCCATCAATTTAAATTCCTACGTTAATGTTTCAAATCTAAGGATCCGGTTTCGTTATACTGCTACATACGACCGCTATTGGGCTATTGATAATGTTTCAATTTCTGGAACAGCAATTGTTCCGGCGATAAGCTGGACATCAAATCCAACTGGATTTACTTCTAATATTGCTAATCCTACAAATGTTGTTCCGGCTGCAACAACAATTTATACCGCAAATTATACTGATCCGGCAACCAATTGTACCGGAAATGATACAGTGAAGGTGACAATCAGGCAAATACCTGCCCCTGTGATTACAGCTGATTATTGCTCATTGCGACCCAGGGTAAAACTAACAACAACTGCTTTCTCATCATATGTTTGGAGCACAGGAGAAACCACCCAATCAATAATTGTTGATATTGCAGGTAATTATACAGTAGTGGTTACCGATGCATTCGGTTGCCAGGGTTCGGGAACAATTTTGGTAGCCGAAGAATTGGTTACTGACGGAAGTTTTACTGGTTTTAATGCTGCTGCGCCTGCTTTCTTTACTGAATACCATCAACAGCAATCATATTACTCAGGTGTTGGTACTTCCGGCTTATGGCCTGAAGGGTATTATGCTGTAAATACAAGCGCATGGTCGGCTTATCCATCTGCTCCGCAAGGATACCATCCGAATTTTCATGGCAGGGATCATACAAATAATGTATCAGGTACCCGTAACTATCTGCTCGTTAATGGAAGTACAACACTTACCGGAACTCCCCCCCGACAGATGATCATCTGGCAACAGACAGTAAACATTGTACCAAATACAGATTACTATTTTAGTGCCTGGGCCATGAATCTAAATCCGGCTTCACCAGCACAGCTGCAATTTGAAGTTAACGGTGTTTTAGTTGGAACTGTAGCCGATTTAAATGTTGCACCAAAGCCTACAACAGAAGCACAGGTCGATCTTACCAACTGGGTTCGTTTTTATAGCAACCCGCTATGGAATTCAGGAGCAGCAACAACAGCCGTTATCCGGATTAGGAATTTGAACACTACGGCCGGAGGTAATGATTTTGGACTCGATGATATTTCGTTCGGTACTTTAGCAAGTATTCCTTTTACCATTACAGCCACCAATAATTCACCGGTTTGCAGCGGGGGAGCATTGCAATTAACCTCAACTACAGCAGGTGGCAAACCGCCTATTACATACTCCTGGTCAGGCCCCAACTCATTTACCTCAAACCTCGCAAATCCAGTAATTAACAATGTTTCATCTGCTGCTGCTGGGACCTATACTCTTTCGGTAGTAGACGGATATAATTGCCCTCCCGAAATAAAAACTACAATTGTAACCCTGAATACTACTCCAGTTATTCCTGATAGGACTGCTCTAATCTGCAGCGGACAGAACTTTAATGCAACTCCTGTAAACGGAGTTCCGACTTCCGCAACTATTGTCCCTGCAGGAACAGTATACACCTGGGCGGCTCCAACTATTAATCCTCCTGGTAGTATTACAGGATCAGCCGCAGGTACAAACCTGGCTACTATAAGTCAGACACTAACCAATACAACCGGTTCGCCGGCTACGGTAACTTACAATGTAACTCCTACTGCCGGAGGATGTCCAGGTGTTGTTTTTAGAGTAGTGGTAACAGTGAATGCAGCTGCTACTGTAAATCCGGGAGTTGCGCAGCAGGTTTGCGCCGGCAATACAATTCAACTCAACGGATCGATAGGAGGTTCTGCAACTTCAGGGTCCTGGAGCGGAGGTACAGGGACTTTTACCCCCAATGTAAATGCTCTTAATGCCATATATACCCCAAGCCCTGCTGAGGTTACAGCCGGATCGGTTATACTGACTCTCACCTCAAACGACCCTGATGGAGCCGGACCTTGTTCTGCTGTTAATTCAAATCTTACCATTACTATAAATCCGAAGCCTGTACTTTCTTCAACGAATCTGAATGTGAGTTGCTATGGAACCTCAACAGGTGCTGTTGATCTAGCTGTATCTGCCGGAACACCGGCTTATTCTTATATTTGGACAGCCAGCAACCTGGGAGTTGTTCCTCCTGGTCAGGCCAACAATCAGGACCTGGCCGGGCTTGTGGCTGGTACTTATACCGTAATGGTGAATGATTCCAAATCTTGTTCAGCCACACTCTCGGTTAACATAACCCAGCCAGTTCTGCTGGAAGTTCAGGAAAGTCATGCGAATGTCCCCTGTGCAGGAGGTGTATCGTCAGTTACCATTACAGCAATCGGTGGAACAACACCATATACAGGTACCGGGACATTTCCACAGCCTGTGGGTGTGCAAACATACACGGTAACCGATGCTAAAGGGTGCATTGCCACAATAGTTGTTACTGTTGTTGCAGCGCCGAATACAGCACCAGTGATTACCAGCTGCCCTGTGGCACGGGTATTCAATGGGTGCTCAACCAATGACATTACAGGGCCTTCATTCTCAGTAGTACTGACCAATTCAAGCTATGCTGTATTCAACGATGCAAATAATTTAGGAGTTGCCAATGACAATTGTGCTATTACCTCAGTTAAGTACATTGATATCGCTAATGCCGGTTGTCCCATTGTTGTAACCCGAACCTGGACCTTAAGTGATGCAAGCGGGCTTAGCACGAACTGCCAGCAAAATATACAAGTGCGTGACAATAATGCACCAACCTGGACAACAGCTATCGCTTTTCTCAATAGGACAGTTGAATGTAGTGATGCAAACGCCTTAAATGCTGCACAGGCATTATTCCCTGTCGCAACTGATAACTGCGATGCCGACGTTTCTAACATTGTTAAAATCCCTGGAATTTTTGTTTCCTCACTCATCTGTCAGCAAGAAGGATCTTATACAAATACCTGGACAGTCAGCGATGACTGTGGCAATATAAGTGCTGTTTATACACAGGTTATCAATGTCACCGATAATATTGCACCTGTTTGGATAACGGCAGCCGGAACACTCGACAGGACACTCGAATGTAGTGATAATGTTGCAATTGCTGCTGCACAGGCATTAGTCCCTGTTGCTAGTGACCTGTGTGATGCAAATGTCAGTAATATTGTAAAAGTATCAGGTCCGTTTGTTGGAAGTGGGGGATGTATCAACCAGGGCACTTATACTAACACATGGTCAGTTACTGACGATTGCGGGAATGTAAGCGGTATTTTCGCCCAGGTTATTCATATTATCGATACAATTTCACCTACCTGGCTTACAGCTCCTAATGCAATTAATGTACCACTTGATTGTAATGATGCCAGTGGACTTGCAACTGCGCAGGCTTTATTTCCTGTTGCTGCCGATAATTGTGATCCTGATGTTTCAAATATAGTTAAGACGTCGGGTCCTTTTGTTCCATCAGTGGGATGTCCGCAGGCAGGGACTTATACCAATACATGGCGCAGTACCGATGATTGCGGGAATGTAAGTTTGGCTTATACCCAGGTAATAACATTACGTGATGTAACAGGACCATTAGTTTATTGCCCCCCAAACGATGCATTTCCATGTGATGCCCCAAATTTTAATCCTTCATTAACAGGAACTGCAGTTGCTGTGGATAATTGCGACCCCAATCCTGTACTTACATATCATGATTCAATTGTTCCTGGTGGTTGCGCCGGCAACTACCAGATTCTGCGTGCCTGGAAAGCCACTGATGCATGCGGGAATTTCAATTCCTGCCAGCAAATCTTATTCATACAAGATGTTATATTACCGACTATTACCTGTCCTGTTGCCGGAAATCAGGATATCTTTCCTAATGTGGGAGGCACATATATTCATCCGGATAATTCGTGGGATGCTAGCGGGTCAGATAACTGCAGTGGTATTGTCCTTACTGCATCCTTAACGGGAGCTACTATTGCAGGACCTTTTCCCACTTTGAACGGAGTATTGTTTAATGAAGGTTTTACTACAGTTACCTGGACAGCAGTTGACGGATGCAGTAACAGATCAGTCTGCCAGTTTACAGTAACACTAACTTCAGTGCCGGATATTACCTGCTCTGCTGATATTACTAGAAATACTGACCCGGGTTTATGTACCACTTCTATTGATCCCGGGGCACCGGTAAAAGTAATCGGTACCGAACCTGTTACCTATACCTGGAGCATGACAGGGGCCACCGTTGCGAGCGGATCAGGCCGGCCTATTTCACCGTTACCTTATCTTTTCAATGCAGGAGTTACAACGATAAGATGGATTGCTTCAAATATATCAGGTAGCGATACTTGTGAGCAACTGATAACCGTAATTGATAATGAGCCACCGACATTTTCGGCCTTGCCTGTAACCTATTGTGTAGAAGATATTCATTTAGCTGATTACTGGGATCCAACTATTGATATTACACCAACCAGGCCGGATTTCTACCTCGTAAAGGCAGGTGATTATTCACTTGACGTGACTGGATTGCATGATAATTGTTGCGCGCCTGCAAGTATTATTGTGAACTGGCGTATTGATTTTGTACCAACTCCGGATACTATCCCTCCATTCAACCTGGTAAATACCCCTCCTTTAACCGGCACAGGCCAACCCTCAGCTTTCGGAACTGATATTCATCTGCCTGGTGATGGACATGACTTCTTGGATATTACGCATACAATTACATACTGGGCAACCGATTGTAATGGGAATGTTTCCTCCACTTCAACAATGAATATTGTGGTAAGGCCAAGGGCCAATGTAATCAAACAGTAATAAATTGAATTTATAATATTCCTTTTATAGCTAATTTATCAGAATTCGTTGTTGTCAGAATTCTCTGCGACACTGCTTTGGAATCCCTTTTATAAAATCTTATATATCAATAGCGGCATTATAAGCCTGCAATTTCAATGTTTTAGTGCAAAAACAACGTTAAGCAGATTTAAATAATTGTTGACATCTACTCAAAATTAGTCAGCCAAATACTCACCTGATAAATTAACCGGAACCTGCTGAAGCTGGATACCGGCTTCCATCTTTCAGAATTACCTTAAGAATTTAGCCCGGAATTGTTCGGGAAAACGGCAAAGGTTTATTATCGCTCGACCGATTTGCATACTAGGCTGGTACAACATTGTATGAATCGATAAACCGGCAGAATTCCACCTGTCATCCGGAGCCCCTATAAACAGTCATATTGAAAAAATATTTAGTCCACGAAGCCATTTTCAGGGTCAGAACGAACATTGAGAAAAGTTTTATTAAATGCGCAAAATATCGAAAAGTTAATAACTATTTTGACTCGAGCTCCTTAATTCCTGATATACAAACCTTTTCATTTTTATACTTAATTTATCAGTAAAAAATTGTTAATAACTTACTTAAAATCGTTCTAAATAGTTGAAAACCTTAATAAAATCAGGCTTTTCCGTATTACTAATGTTAGCCATAGTTATTAACAAATACTAGGTGTATACCACGATTTGTGATTCCAAACGATCAATGTACTGGGGAGGTACTCGATCTGAAAATTAGAATCTAAGTAAAGTGCTGAACAATAGCATGATAGCCAGATTTTATTTATTGGTTGAACTAAATATATCGGGATTTTAGTACATCTCAATTTATCTTTCAATTACTGACAAAATGGAGGCTGTTAGTAGAAGGTTTGTCCACCAAGGGCTTAAACTATTTTTAGTTAAGAATATCTGTTCTTTTCTTTGTATTATTTATTTAAACAAGTTCCAAAACCTTTCTTTCTCCCCTTCACAAAATTTTCTTTGTAAACTGACAGGCTCCCATACCATTTTGGTTTTGGTTTCAAAACTGCTTTTTACATTTTGTCCTGAGCTTACACTTGCTCGAAATTTCCCGACTTATTCTATCAATATTACTTCTGGTCATTCCAGGAGCATACTCCAAGGTTCACAAATAGTTACTTATTGTTTTAGAAGTCTTTCTTCTTCCGGCTATCCGGAAAATTGCCTGGACTTTTTGCATCCTTCGATAAGATGTCGAAAGGAGCTTACAACCTAACTATACTCTCAAATCTGTTTTGATAGCACAAGAACAACATAATTGTGTAATAGAATGAAAAACAACATCATAACATCAATAATGAAATAAAGAAATTTTCGGGAACTGCACTTTACTCCCCAAATTAAAGCGCACACCCGGAAAGCTTGCCTCCAATAACCCGAAGTAAAACATAATCAATTGCCTATGGAAAAATGAAAAAAGAAAGAATGAAGAGTCTGCTCTAGGGCAGCACCAGCAAATCAAACTAGTATTAACTCTAAAGAATGCGCTTAAAATCATTTAAAATGAAAACTGAATTAAAAACTAACACAACTAATTTTTTACAACTCACAAATTTCTAACAACACAAAAATTAAAACAAAATGAAAAAGCAACTCGTAATTCTCGCACTGGCATTTGTTGCCATTATTATGTCAAACGTTTATGGACAAGCCGTTCACCATTTCGATCCGGTTCCATTAACATGTATTACAAATGACCCTCTCAATCCTATCGCTGGTAGAGCATATGATTATTCCGCTGTCCTTAATCCTGCAAATGGAACCGCTTACTGGTATGCAACCAAATCAACCACCTTTATGACCAATGGTGCCAGGGTTGCAACTGAAATCGCCGCTGATGGTGTAAATATTGCAACAGGTGCAACCAACTACATGACACAGCAGGCCAATGCTCCAACACCAACAACAACCCAGGTAACCTGGACATCAGCAGGTCTTGCAGGTGTTACAGCTGCCAACCCGTTGT
The DNA here is from genome assembly GCA_963677975.1 of Bacteroidales bacterium. Classification (GTDB taxonomy): domain Bacteria; phylum Bacteroidota; class Bacteroidia; order Bacteroidales; family UBA4417; genus UBA4417. The sequence goes on from OY782677.1 coordinate 1,383,770, forward strand.
TCATGGTTGTTGAATACAAAGGGCCAACATGTGCCAACAACATGAAGGTAATGAAGATCCTTCCCAAAATTGCTTTTACCGTTGATATTACCAATATCGAGGATGGAGCACAAACAACTCTGCCTTACGGCGCAGCCGAAAGCCAGTGTGTATCAAATGTAGCCTCATCTTCTTATGACGCTGTTGCTGATAATATTACAATCGATTATGGTTCTGATACACTATTCTTCGAAGTTGTAGCCGCTAACTTCACAGGCTCCTTCAACCCAACTTTCCGTCTGACCGGAATTCAGGGTACCCAAACTGCTGATATCGACTGGGGAGTTACCCTTGGAACATATCCGACTAACGCAGGTTCTGCAATTAACGCAGCAGCTATGCCATTCACCTCACCAGCTCAGAACGTTACAACCGCTGCAACAACAACTGACAATGGAGTTTCCATTTATGTCAGGGTCATTATTAAAAATAATGGCTTCGAAACACTTGCTGATGCATCTGTTTCATTGGCAGTTGAGGCAACTGATGCCAGTGCTAACGTGGATGTTGAGCCAAGTTGCGTTGTTTCGGCAACCCCGTTTGAGGATATTGCCCAGCAGACAATCAACGCCAGACCAGCAGTTACTCCTGGTACCCCAATGTTACCACAGAAACCGTAACGGGTTAACTATATAAAAAGTTGCTTTTTTATACCCCGAATTCCTTCCGTTCACGGTTTTGCGTGAGCGGAAGGAAGAAAAGGTATAAGAGGGATGCTTGATTATAGGAACAATTGATCCAACACATGCAACCGATAACAGGAGGGAAACACCATGTTTTCCTACAATAGTTTTAGGGTTATTCCCTGGATGTTGCCTATGTCGTGTTGTGTACCAGCTCTGAAATAGAACAAACTATAGTTCTGTATTTGTGTGATCAATACGTACGGTGATGATAACAAATTAATTGTATGATTTTACTATCCACGCTTCCGCAGGAAGTGCGATGGCTGCTATCCGCAACTGAATATGTTCGGGAAGTGAGCCAGGCTGCTGATTTTTACCGGTTACGGTGGAAATGGTGTGCATATTATTAATACTGATCATACATGTTCACTTAGTATACGTGAACAGATTTACAGAATAGGAATAGTTCATTGACTTACAAAAAAATTAAGTCACAATGAATGAAAAAAACTCATAATAAAGATGGACCTGAACCTGATGTCAGTTTCGTTGATTCGATGCATTTCCCTGGAGGAAGTGCTGCGAAGCCGCGTGATGACACAGGCAGAGAACCTCGTGACGATACCGCCGGGAAACCGCGTGACGGCACAGGAAGGAAGCCACGTGACGAAACCGCCGGGAAACCGCGCGACGGCACAGGAAGGAAGCCACGTGACGAAACCGCCGGGATACCGCATCACGGCACAGGAAGGAAGCCACGTGACGAAACCGCCGGGATACCGCATGACGGCACAGGAAGGAAGCCACGTGACGAAACCGCCGGGAGACCGCGCGACGGCACAGGAAGGAAGCCACGTGACGAAACCGCCGGGAAAACGCATGACGGTTCAGGAAGGAAGCCACGTGACGAAACCGCAAGGAGACCTCGTGACGGAACATTAGAAAAGTTTCGCAACGAAAACACCCGAAGGCCGCGTGACGTAATAAATAAAATTCCACGGGATGCAATTATAAGGCTTGAGGAAAGAATTGAAACTAAAGCGTATCAAATAGGATCAAAGCTTCCTGGTAAACCACAAATCCGTGGAAAAACAAATCTCCGACGATTAAAAATCCTGGGAGTAAACCACCCTTCGGGACTGGTAATGGCGAAGCTATGGCCTGAAGTGAAGGATAGTGAAAATACGGGGAATGAGAATATGAGATTCTTTGAAACCCGCATTAATACTGACAAATCTGATATAAAAGGAGTAGGACGTAATACCCAAAATACCTAATACGACAGGACTGAATTGAGACCTAATTACATAATCCGTTTGTTACTGCTACTTATCATAGCAGGTACGACTATGGCCCATGCCATGGCCCAGACGGATAGTGTATATGCCGGTCAAAATTCCGACCTGAAAGTGATAGGATTTACTGGTGATACCTATGTTTGGGAACTGTACAATGATGTGACGGGTATTGACTTTGTAGCTGTACCGGGTAATTGCCTGCCTTCTGAAGCATATTTCACAGGCGGAATCAATACCGGGACGACTGTAAATGTTACATGGCTTGTTCCGGGCACCTATTTCTTTAAAGTAACTGCCACCCGACCGGGCTGTTCGAACAACCTGAAGGTGGGACGAATGATTGTACGTGAAGCCCTACCAACTTCAATAATAGCCCAGCCAGCAGCCATTTGTATCGGCTCTGAGTCAATACTCAGTATTGAACTTACAGGAACCGCGCCTTGGAGTGTTGAACTCTCCGATGGTATCACGACTACAACTTACGATAGCATTACCACAAGCCCGTTCACGATTAACGTATCGCCGACCGTAACTACAAGTTATACGGTTACCCGACTCAGCGACGTAAACGGCGTAAACATGATTCCTTCGAACACGGCCACCCTGATTGTGAAACCGCGCCCGATAACGTCACCTATTATTCAATACGGACCTTAACTAAACAGAAATGATTAACAGGCTCAGATATATGATGTTGACTATTTTGTTGCTGGCTACTATGCAGGTGGCTGGGCAGTATAGTATCGACAAAGTATGCATGGGTACTGAAAGGTATTACCGTGTAACAGGCGAACTCAATTCTACTTATAGCTGGCAGGTAACTGATACAGCCGGAGTTGTCATTCCTCAAACGAGTAACAGGGATACAGTTGGAATCCTGTGGAATATGGCACCAGGTGTTTACTCGTTGTCCGTTATTCAGCATGCACAGAATGGTTGTGATGCTGATCTGGAATTAGGTACCGTTGAAGTATTTGGTCCACCTGCTGCCAATGCCGGTTATTACCCGGGTTTATGCGCAGGAAGTACGCTACTGTTGTCGCAGGCAACAGCTTCAAATTATTCCGGAATTGTTTGGACCACATCCGGGGATGGAATATTTAACGACAGTTCACTTGTCAATCCTGTTTATACACCAGGAACAGCCGATTCAGCCTTAGGGCACTATACTTTAACTATAACAGCAACAGGACTCGGAAACGCCGGGACCTGTACTCCGGCAAGTTCGTCAGTAACTGTCCGTATCAGTTCATTAATTGCCAGTGAAACCCAGACCAACGTAAGCTGCTTTGGACTCGCTAACGGAATTATTCAACTAACCGCTTCCTCCGGAATTGAACCTTATACTTATGCCATAGGAGATTCAATAAATACAACCGGATTATTCACTAGCCTGATCGCCGGATTATACAGCTATACCATAACAGATTCAATCGGCTGCCAGGTACAGGGTGTAATTACAATTGATCAGCCTGATGAACTCCTCGCTCATATTGTTCCACTTACATCAGAAATATGCATGAATTCACCATTATTGTTCACAAGCACCTTTACCGGTGGAACAGGAACTAATGTAATTCATGAATGGACAGGCAGCGGAGCAATTTATCTCGACTCAACCAATGTCGATGTTCCTGTATTTACCGCTTCAATCCCCGGCACATATACCTTAGTATACAAGGTTACCGATGAAAACGGATGCGATGCCGTTTCGGAAGAAGCAATTATTGCTGTTAATTCCCTGATCACACCAATGTTCGTACAACCTGGGCCACTATGCCAGAACAGCATTGCCCCTGCATTACCCGATTCATCGACCAATGGCATCAACGGGACATGGACCCCGGCAATAATCAATACATCACTTGCTGGTATTGCAGTTTATATCTTCATACCGGATTCCGGTCAGTGTGCTGTTGCTGATACAATGAACATTGTAATTACAAACGAAGTTACACCTGTGTTTACCACTATCGGCCCGTTATGCCAGAACAGTATAGCCCCTGCATTGCCTGATACCTCAGTGAATGGCATCAGCGGAACCTGGACACCGGCAACCGTTAATACGGCAATAGCCGGCAATACAACGTATATCTTCACTCCTGATTCCGGTCAGTGTGCAGTTGCTGATACTATGAACATAGTAATTACAAATGAAGTTACACCAGTGTTTACCTCTATCGTCCCATTATGCCAGAACAGTATAGCCCCTGCATTGCCTGATACCTCAGTGAACGGCATCGGTGGAACATGGACACCGGCAACAATCAATACAGCAATTGCCGGCCCAGCCTCATATATCTTCACACCTGATTCCGGTCAGTGTGCAGTTGCTGATACTATGAACATAGTAATTACAAATGAAGTTACACCAGTGTTTACCTCAATCGGCCAATTATGCCAGAACAGTATAGCCCCTGCATTGCCTGATACCTCAGTGAACGGCATCATTGGAACATGGACACCGGCAACAATCAATACAGCAATTGCCGGCCCAGCCCCATATATCTTCACACCTGATTCCGGTCAGTGTGCAGTTGCTGATACAATGAACATTGTAATTACAAACGAAATCACACCAGTATTCGCCTCTATCGGCCCTCTCTGCCAGAACAGCATAGCACCCGCTTTACCTGGTACATCAGTAAACGGCATCAGCGGAACCTGGACCCCTGCAACAATCAATACGTCAATTGCCGGTACCACTGCGTTCTTCTTTACACCTGATTCCGGTCAGTGTGCTGTTGCTGATACAATGAACATTGTAATTACAAACGAAATTACACCAGTATTCGCCTCTATCGGCCCGCTCTGCCAGAACAGCCTAGCCCCGGCATTACCTGACACATCAGTAAACGGCATCAGCGGAACCTGGACCCCTGCAACATCAATACGTCAATTGCCGGTACCACTGCGTTCTTCTTTACACCTGATTCCGGTCAGTGTGCTGTTGCTGATACAATGAACATAGTAATTACAAACGAAATTACACCAGTATTCGCCTCTATCGGCCCGCTCTGCCAGAACAGCATAGCACCCGCTTTACCTGACACATCAGTAAACGGCATCAGCGGAACCTGGACCCCTGCAACAATCAATACGTCAATTGCCGGTACCACTGCGTTCTTCTTTACACCTGATTCCGGTCAGTGTGCTGTTGCTGATACAATAAACATTGTAATTACAAACGAAATTATACCAGTATTCGCCTCTATTGGCCCGCTCTGCCAGAACAGCATAGCACCGGCTTTACCTGATACATCAGTAAACGGCATCAGCGGAACCTGGACCCCTGCAACAATCAATACGTCAATTGCCGGTACCACTGCGTTCTTCTTTACACCGGATTCCGGTCAGTGTGCTGTTGCTGATACAATGAACATTGTAATTACAAACGAAATTACACCAGTATTCGCCTCTATTGGCCCGCTCTGCCAGAACAGCATAGCACCGGCTATACCTGATACATCAGTAAACGGTATTAGCGGTAACTGGACCCCGGCAACCATCAATACGGCAATTGCCGGCACAGCCTCATATATTTTCACACCTGATTCCGGTCAGTGTGCAGTTGCTGATACAATGAATATTGTTATCACAAATGAAATTATACCAGTTTTTGCAGCAATCGGCCCGCTTTGCCAGAACAGCATAGCACCGGCTTTACCTGATACTTCAGTAAACGGTATTAGCGGTAACTGGACCCCGGCAACCATCATAACTGCAATTGCCGGCACAGCCTCATATATTTTCACACCTGATTCCGGTCAATGTGCAGTTGCTGATACAATGAATATTGTTATCACAAATGAAATTATACCAGTTTTTGCAGCAATCGGCCCGCTTTGCCAGAACAGCATAGCACCGGCTTTACCTGATACTTCAGTAAACGGTATTAGCGGTAACTGGACCCCGGCAACCATCAATACGGCAATTGCCGGCACAACCTCATATATTTTCACACCTGATTCCGGTCAGTGTGCAGTTGCTGATACAATGAATATTGTTATCACAAATGAAATTATACCAGTTTTTGCAGCAATCGGCCCGCTTTGCCAGAACAGCATAGCACCGGCTTTACCTGATACATCAGTAAACGGCATCAGCGGTAACTGGACCCCATCAACCATTAATACGACATTTGCCGGTACCATTGCATTCATCTTTATACCTGATTCCGGTCAGTGTGCAGTAGCTGATACAATGAATATTGTGATTACAAATGAAATTATACCACTGTTTACCTCTATTGGCCCACTTTGCCAGAACAGTGCCGCACCTTCATTCCCAATTGTTTCAAACAATGGTATAACAGGTACCTGGAATCCTCCAACCATCAATACAACTATTGCTGACACACTCACCTTTACATTTACACCTGATTCCGGTCAGTGTGCAATTGCTGATACAATGAATATTGTTATCACAAATGAAATTATACCAGTTTTTGCAGCAATCGGCCCGCTCTGCCAGAACAGCACAGCGCCTTTATTGCCAGTTGCTTCGACTAACGGCATCAGTGGTACCTGGAATCCTCCAACCATCAATACAACTATTGCTGATACACTTACCTTCACCTTTACACCTGATACCGGTCAGTGTGCAGTTATAGTAACAACCAACATAATTATTACCAACGAAATTGTTCCTCTTTTTGCCGCAATCGGCCCGCTTTGTCAGAACAGCATAGCCCCATTATTGCCGGTTGCTTCCACTAACGGCATCACCGGTACCTGGACACCATCAACCATTAATACGGCTATCGCCGGTATTAGTGTTTACACATTTACACCGGATACAAGTCAGTGTTCGGGTCCGGTTACCCTCAATATAGAAATTACAAATGAAATTACACCTCTGTTTACACAGATTGGCCCTCTCTACCAGAATACAACAGCTCCGGCTTTGCCATCTATTTCCAACAACGGAATAACCGGAACCTGGTTGCCAGCCACAATAAATACGGCGGTCGCTGGTACTACTACATATACTTTCACCCCTGATTCAGGTCAGTGTGCAATTGTTGTTACAATGAATATCACCGTTACGGGTCAGATTGTTCCGGTATTCGTTGCACTCGGCCCTTTCTGCCAGAACAGCTCAGCTCCTACTTTACCTGCAACTTCCACCAACGGTATAACCGGGACCTGGGTTCCTGCCACAATTAATACAGCAGTAACTGGTACAACTTCTTATATTTTTACTCCTGATACCGGTCAGAGTGCTCTTGCAGTTACCATTGAAATAACAATCACAAATGAAATAGTCCCGACATTTACCGTACTTGGACCGTTTGCACTGAACAGTGTTGCACCGTCATTACCGGGAACCTCACTTAACGGGATAACCGGTTCGTGGAATCCGGCAACAATTTCGACTGCTGCAGCAGGTATTACAACCTATACATTTACTCCTGATACAGCCCAATGTGCTGTTGCAGTAACAATGGAAATCCTGGTAGCTGATGCAATTGTGCCAACATTTGCCGATCTTGGACCATTCTGCCAGTATAGTGTTGCCCCGGCACTGCCTGCAACATCGCTTAACGGCATAACCGGAACATGGAATCCTGCAGTAATCAATACAACTGTTGCCGGCACTTTCAATTTTACTTTCACGCCAAATGCCGGACAGGGTGCAATGCCGGTTACAATTGGTATTATGATTTCGGACCAGATAGTGCCGTTATTCACAAATCCTGGTCCGCTCTGCCTCAACAGCACTCCTCCTGCTTTGCCGGGAACTTCGCTGAACGGTATTACAGGTACATGGGTTCCTGCAGCAATAAATTCAGCTGCAACAGGTACAACGGTTTATACATTTACTCCTGGTGCAGGGCAATGTGCCGTTCCTGCTACCATGCCAATAGTAATCACCAACCAGGTTGTTCCGACATTTACAGCCCTGGGCCCATTCTGCCAGAACAGCGTTCCGCCATCGTTACCTGCAACGTCTCTTAACGGAATAACTGGCACCTGGGTTCCGGCCACAATAAATACAGCTATACCAGGTAGCTCAGCCTATACCTTTACACCAAATGCAGGGCAGTGTGCTGTCGCAACAGCAACTATGAATATTGTAATTACCAACCAGATTGTTCCTGTATTTACAACACCAGGTCCATTCTGCCAGTTCAGCGTTCCAACTGCATTACCGGCAACATCCTTCAATGGGATTGCAGGTACATGGGCTCCGGCAGCTATAAATACGAGCATCGCAGGTCCGTCAGTATATACTTTCACTCCGAACAGCGGACAATGTGCTTCAGTTGCAACAATCACGGTAAATATCACAAACCAGATTGTCCCTGCATTTATTACAATAGGTCCATTCTGCCAGGGTAGCACTGCGCCTTCATTGCCGTCAATATCTATGAATGGATTGGCAGGAACCTGGTACCCTGCTTCAATAAACACTTCAGTTACAGGTACTTCCTCCTATACCTTTACACCCGGTACCGGACAATGCGCATCTGCTGCCGTTATCGCAATTACCATTACCGAAAAAACCAATCCGGTATTTACTACAGCAGGTCCATTCTGCCAGAACGGTGTGCCAACAGCCCTGCCAACCACATCAAATAACGGAATAACAGGCACCTGGGCTCCGGCCAGCATAAGCACTGCTGTTATCGGTTTACGCACATACACCTTTACACCGACTCTTGGACTGTGTGCAAATCCTGCAACCATGGTGGTCGAAATAACCGACAAACTTATCCCTGTATTTGCACCTATCGGCCCGTTATGCCTCAACAGTGTTCCACCTTCGTTGCCTGACACATCAGTTGACGGAATTCACGGAACCTGGACACCTGCAGTAATTTCTACCATAACTAATGGAACCACGTCATATTCCTTTATTCCCGATACCGGGCAATGTGCTGTTGCTGCAACGATACAAATAACTGTAACCAGCCCTTCAATTATCGATATATCAACCTTTAACTCCACCAACGGATTCGCTAACGGGCGTGCGGTAATAATAGCTGAAGGACTGGCTGTTCCTTTAACCTATTCGCTCAATGGGACCGATTGGCAGACACAGAGAGAATTTACAGATCTGCTGGCCGGTAATTACACCGGATGGGTAAAGGATGCTTACGGTTGTATCACTAACCGACAGTTTGTAATTATGAATATTGTAGTTGGTGAGATCGAAATAGCAGCCGGCGAGCAGATCAGTTGTATCAGCATCCCGGTTACTATACCCGTAATTGCTTACAACTTTACAAACGTATCATCATTTACCATCGAAATGAAATATGATACTTCGATATTGATGTACAATGGCTTATCGCAGTTAAACAATACTTTAACAAATGGCAACATAACAGTTTCCGTTGCCGAAGGTGGAACACTCAGGATTACTTTCACAGCGAAAGATTCAGTTTCACTTTTGAATGACGACCTGCTGTTTATGCTTAATTTCCAGGGTTTAAGCGAAGGTCAGGCCAAACTAATGTGGAACCTGCTGAATTGTGTAATTTATACTTCATCCGGTTACGAAATCCCGACAATTTATACGCAGGGACAAATTCTTATAAGGCCATTGCCGCAGATGTTTACAACCGGGAGCGGAGAATACTGCGAAAATACTCCTCTTGAGCTGGGTGCCGGATCATTGACCGGACAGATTCTCAGGTACTCATGGGTTGGTCCTGGCAGTGATACACATCTGGGTGAAAAATGGGATCTTGGTCCGCTTCAGATTGCAGATTCAGGTGAGTATCGTGTTACCGGTATCGATAGGACAGGTTGTGCCAAAACAGAAAAAGTGGATATTATCGTACATCCTAACCCGGTTGTCGAACTGGCCGACAATGATACCTTGTGTTCGGAACAGGTGATTGAACTTAATGCAGGCCCAGGGTATGTGGATTACCTGTGGCAGGATGGTACCACCGAACCAAAACAGATTGTAATTGATGAAGGTCTCTATTGGGTAGTGGTTACCGATGAAAACGGATGCAAGGGTAGTGACTCTGCATTCCTGCGCCCGTGCGAACTGCTGATCTGGATGCCTAATGCATTTACACCTAACGGTGACGGGCTTAATGATGTATTCCTTGCCAAACACCATCTCGACCTGGATATTAATTTCAGGATGTCGGTGTTTAACAAATGGGGCGAGGAGTTATTTACTTCAAACAATATCAACAAGGGTTGGGACGGAACATACAAAGGAAAACTTTGTCCGCCTGATCAGTATACATGGATCATCAGTTTCAGTGCTCCACCAACATTCAATTTCATACAAAAATCACCACAACGCGGAAGTGTAATGCTTCTTAAATAGTATACAACCATGAAAACAGGAACAAAAATTCTCGTTCTCCTCCTGATTCTGAATATCAGGGCCAATGCACAGGATGTGGTTTATTCACAGTTCTATGCCAATCCGCTGTACCTTAACCCGGCCCTGGCCGGAGGGAAACTCTGTAACCGTGTAACAGTGAATTACCGTAACCAATGGCCCGAAGCCAACAAGGGTTACGTGAGTTACAGCGCTACCTGGGACCAGCAGTACGATAAACTGGGAGGGGGACTCGGTGTGATGGTAAACTCTGATATAGGTGGCGGAGGTATATACAACAAGTTCAGTGCGAGCGGGATTTACTCCTACCGGTGGCAGGCTTCACGCTATGTTGTGCTGAATGCCGCCCTCAAGGCAGGATATTGCCAGTACAGGCTTGATTGGAACAAGCTGGTTTTTGGTGACCAGATCAATGTGTATACAGGTGAGATTGATCCGACCATGGAGACCATGCCAGCCAAGCTGAACATTGGGAATGCGGATTTTGGTGCAGGAATATTGGGTGGATATAAAGAAAGCTTTTATTTCGGAGTCGCAGCCGACCACCTGTCAAGGCCGGATATGGCATTCTACGATGGAAGTGAAACAAGACTTCATATGCGATGGACTATTCATTCGGGTATTCTATTCGATTTCTTCCAGGGTATGGCTGGCGAAGATCTTAGGAATTTCTCCATATCACCAAATATTGTATATGTACAGCAATGGAAATTCCACCAGTTGAACGCCGGAATGTATATAAATATGTACCCCTTTGTTGGTGGGTTATGGTTCAGGAACAATTTCGAGAACCCGGATGCGATAATTGTGCTGCTGGGCATTCAGCGAAAAGGGTATAAAATAGGGTACAGTTATGATTACACAGTTTCGAAACTCGGATCAAAATCAGGTGGGGCTCATGAAATTTCAATAGCATTTAATTTCCATAAGCACATCGATCCTGACCGTTTCCATGAACTTAAGGACCCGGGTTTTTAACAGAAAGGAATTTCAAAGACGGGAAAAAGACCAATTCATGACAAATAACTTCAGCAGCTAAACATGCTCCTGCTGAAATATATCCATAATATACTAGCTAATTGTTCTTGTTCCCTTCCCTATATCTGACCTGCAGGACTATTCGTGGTTATTGGTATATTTGGTAATAATAGAATTTCGCAATCCGAGATACATTTCTGTCACTTTATTCATTAAGTTATTACTATAACCGGTAAGGTAAACCTGGGCTTCGGCCGGGTTGTTTTTATAAAGCTTCATGGCCTCATCTTCAACCTGGGCTTGTTTGGCGAAGATCTCGCTTTCGAACGGATTTCGAACCTCCTGAACATCCTTGCTTATGAGTTGAAATTTCAGGTTTGCAAGGTTGTCAACAAAATCTATAGCCCAACGGGCTGATTTTTCATCGTATTTATCAGGGTCGTAAAGATTATAGGTTTCGGCAACAGAAAGATTGCCTGAATAAATAGGTACATAAGGGCTGAAGTAAGGATTGTCGAGATAAACCCAGTAAACTCCTCCTATTTCGTTGGGTAACCAGCCTCTTAGCTGCATTACCATGCCGTAATGACCTCGGTGGCGGGCTACCGGTCGCCTGTAGGTTTGTTTTATTAGCTTGCGCATATCGCTTCCCGGAAACGGGGTTGCCAGCGGACTTTTGATATAATTGCCTTTCCCGTCGGGTACAAGCCATTCGGGATAGGAGGTCATGTCATAAATAGTACCTTCGAAAGTTGAACGCTGGAAAGCAATCAGGTCCTGAACGGAGATTTTTTTCTCAGGTGTTGCCGAGAAAGGGTATAATGAAAGCGATTCAACAACCTGGTAATACGGCTGCATCCCTTTGAATGGGTTTGCAGGATCGAGAAAACGATCGGGCCATTTTTTCAGGTTCGGGGTAAAAGTTTGGTAAAACAGCCAGAACCGGCTAGTAGCATACTCCTCGGGTAAGGGGGTATAAATGTCCTGCCAGATGAACGGTTTGCCTGCGTTGGGATTGTACCAGCCACGGTCGATAGCATCCTGCCTGTAATTGGCTGACGCCATGAAGTTTTTAGTATCGGCGATATTTATTTCTTTTATAATGCTCCAGTTTGGGATCATGGCCGCCTGGTCGTCGCCCATGCGCTGAGCTGCCCATACAGCGCCAGGCTTATGGCTTTCGGGAGTCCAGCCGGGTCCTACGCTGAAAACCTCAAACACCCATGCTTCTTCGGTATCGGCTATCACAAGCGTTTCGGATCCATCACCAGTCGATGGCAAAAAACCATATGTCGTCATCAGGTTACCTATAAATTGAGTGGCCTCGCGGGCATTTTTATAACGTTGCAAAGCAAATATCATAGCCTGCTCGATGGTCATAATTTGTTTACCTGTTTCCAGTGTAACAAAAAGTTCATCCCGCTGCGAAGTTGTACTTTCGGCAATGCCAAGCTGGTACTCATTTATATGGGAGTATGCCGACTGGAAATATGCGTAGGTTTTCGTCACCTGCGGAATGTAACCGATAATTTTCCCATCATCATTCAGTGGTCTTTCAGCATCCTGGATACCCCAGTAAACAGGAGCTTTTTCACCTGGTTTGAAGTTTAATGCCGGCACACGGAATATTCTTGAGTCCTGCCCTGCATCGGTATGTGAAATCAGGACCGAACCATCGGTGGTGGCTTTTTTTCCGGCAACAATAATAGTGCAGGCATAAATTCCAGGCAGCTGCAGTATGATGCAGGTAAATGTGAGTGTGAATAACTTTATCAGTTTCATTATCGAAGTAATTAAAGGTAAAATCCGGCCAAAGATAAAGAATCCTTTCACTTGGTGGCTGAATATCAGGGATTGTGTATTTACAGAATATTGATCCGAAAATAGTTATGGGAAATAGAATCTGTTTCTTCCCTGAGGAATCGTGATAATGGAACGCGATTCCCCGGATCCCTATCATACCGGATTCATTTGGTTGAAAATTCACTTTCGGTCATAAATTAATAATCACTAAATTTGCCACTTATAATTTATCCCTTGGCAGCTTTGTTTAAAAAGAAAACCGACAATACTGAAGATGGTTCAGGAAAGGAAATGACCTTTTGGGATCATCTAACCGAACTTCGCAAAAGACTGGTGCGGATGGTTTTAGCATGGGTAGTTATGTCGGTGGTTGCCTTTATAAACAGTAAGTTTATCTTTGATTCCATACTGTTGGCCCCGAAAAATTCGGATTTTATTACCTATCGCTGGCTTTGCAAACTTGGCGAACTTATTCATGTTAAAACCCTGTGTTTGCCCCCGATGGAGTTGAAACTGATCAGTTTCAATATTTCAGGCCAGTTCATGACAGATATGACTGTATCGATGTTTGGCGGACTAATACTTGCTGCCCCGATTATTATATATCAGCTGTGGCAGTTTATTATGCCCGCGTTATACGAAAAGGAACGCCGTATTGCCCGACAGGCCGTTTTTATCATGACCTTCCTTTTTATGTTAGGAATCGCTTTCAGCTATTATTTTATGGTTCCGTGGACGCTTAACTTCCTTGGTACGTACCAGGTGAGTTCGATGGTTGCAAACCAGATTTCATTGTCATCCTACATCAGTACTGTAACTTCTACAATTTTGTCGGTTGGGTTTGTGTTCGAACTGCCTGTGGTCGTATATGTATTGGCCAAAATAGGGATTATAACCCCTGAGTTTCTCAAGAAAAACCGTAAATATTCATTTGTTATAATACTCATAGTAGCTGCTATTATTACTCCTCCTGATGTTTTCAGCCAGATGATGGTAACTATTCCTTTATACAGTCTTTACGAGATTAGTATATTGGTGGCGAAGCGGGTTACCCCGAAACCTGATCCGGAGGATTTGGACGATGATGAGAACGAAGAATAGGAAAGGAAGGCTTTAGAGAGGATTGTTTAGAATCCAAAGCCGACTTATGAAGCTCCAGGTACAAGGTTACTGAGTTACACTCCCGAATTTCAATTCCCATAATCGAACTTTCTGTATATGTTGCCAGATTCCTTCTGTGAATTTAAATCCCGTATATTTGATTTTGGGCTGTTATTTGATAAAAATGCATCCTTTTTGCTCAATCAAAGCAGTTTTTCATAAATATTGCCCATAAATATTCCATTCTAGTGTAACCTGAGCTGCAACCTTGCGTCACATGCTTAAACAACAAAAAATTTAAAGCTTAGAAATCATGGAAACCACAAAACGTTTGTATCGTTCAGCTAAGAGCAAGGTATTCGGAGGAGTTGCAGGCGGAATAGCCGAATACTTCGACATTGATCCCATAATCATCCGTTTGTTATTTGTAATTATAGCTTTTGCCGGTGGCGGAGGTGCTATAGTTTACCTTATTTTATGGATTGCTTTGCCGCTCGAGCCAATAACCCCGTTTACAATGAATATGGGTGCAGGCGAAACCCCGGGTACCGATAATACGGGCGCCCATTCAACCCCAGGCCATACAGCCGGTCCGACAGAGCCTTTCAGCTTTCCAGTGAAAAAAGAAAATAAGAACGGTCTTATCGGGGGTGTGGTCCTGATTGCCCTTGGACTGATATTCCTCGCCAACAGGTTTATTCCCAATATTAATTTCGGTGACCTTTGGCCTCTTGTGCTTGTTGTATTAGGTGGCGTATTGATCGCTACCAGCTTTGCCGAGCGTAAAAGCGACAAAAGCGACAAACCTGAATAACGGACCACTTTTCAATAATTCAATTTCTTTGTCAAACCATTTTAAAACCGAATACTATGAGCTACCGTAAAATATTCTGGGGACTCCTTCTGGTGATAATAGGTGTCCTGTTCATACTCAAAAACACAGGGGTACTCTTTTTCAGCTGGCATTCCATGTGGCACCTCTGGCCTGTTATTCTTATACTCTGGGGCATTTCGCTTATCCCTGTTAAGGACTGGCTCAAACTTGTGCTTTCGCTGCTAACCGTTATTATAACATTTTTTGCTATGCAGCAGTATGGCCCCAAAGATAACCATAACTGGAATTTCGAATGGAACGATAACGATCGTGATAACGACAAAGACGGGAATTCAGCAGTTTTAAATAATGTTATGTCGGAGGACTACGATTCGCTTACAAAATATGCTGAGCTTAAACTCAACATTGGAGTCGGTAATTTTGTAATTAAGGATACTACAGGCAAACTTATCGAGGTTAAGCACGATAATGATAAGGCAAATTACTCGATGACCGCGCAAGCTGAAGATAGTCTGACTACTATTGAGCTTTCGCTTGAAAAAGGCGAATTCAACGACGGCAATATCCGTAACAACGTTAACATGAAGCTGAATCCAAACCCGATTTGGGACATGGACCTCAACGTGGGTGCTGCCGAAGTGGATTTTGACCTCTCGGGATTTAAAACACGGAACCTGAAAATACAGGGTGGTGCTTCGGATATTGATCTGAAAATAGGCGCACTTCTGCCGCTGAGCGAAGTGAAACTTGAAGCAGGTGCAGCCTCAATTACGCTGCGAGTTCCCGAAAGTGCAGGTTGTGAAATTATTTCCAACACGTTTATGTCGAGCAAGGATTTCAAAGGGTTTACCAAAATCGGGAAACAACAATACCAGACCCCGAATTTTGCAACAAGTGCCAATAAGATAAAAATTGATCTCCAGGCAGGAGTTGCCAGGGTTGATGTTGTTAGATACTAACGTATGTCCCTATGAGGCCTTGAACACTATATATAAAACACTGAACATTGAATTAAGATTGAAACAGTAAGCTTGTCAGTTCTCCTTTAAAATGTTAAGTTTTGTGTTTACTGTTTTCCTGAAAAAATATCATAAGAGCAAGATATAAAAGCTGAAAATGTAAGGTTTGAAAGCCCGGGAGTTTGACCGTTCTCAGGGTTTTCAGACCTTTTTTAATGCCCGAAAATACAATCTCTTTCCAGGAAGCTACTCAGCAGAAAGCATAATTCTTCCGGAGCATCAGCATGAACCCAGTGCGATGCCCCGGATATCGTTTTTATCTGAGCTTGTGGTAACATGCTTAATATAAGTGGTAAGTCACTATCGGGAACATAATCGGATTTCCCGCCACGGATAAAAAGCACCGGGCCGGTATATTGATTGTTACTGCTGACGCTGTCAAACAACTGGTCCATGCTTTGATTTATGGCCTCGAGGTTAAGCCGCCAGGCAAGTTTTCCATGAAGCTTGTAATACAGGTTTTTCAGGATAAACATTTGCACACGTTTATCAGTCATCTGAGAGTCAAGTATTTTTTCCACCTCGGTCCTTGTACTCATTTTTTCCAGGTCTATACTCAGCATCTGGCTTATCACCTGTGTATGTGTTACCCGCTCAGGATACCGCCGTGGGCTTATATCGATAATGGCGAGTTTCATAACCTTCGCAGGATTTTCGAGGGCATATGTCATAGCGACTTTACCCCCCATCGAATGGCCAATAAGAATCGGGTTTTCAATTTGATGTTCGTCGATAAAATCGGCAAGGTCGTCGGCCATGGCCGGGAAACTGTGAACCGGAGTGTGCGGCGATTGCCCGTGGTTACGCTGATCGGGAATAAATACATGAAACTGGTCGGCAATGCGCCTTCCGACTGTAACCCAGTTGTCGCTCTGCCCGAATAGGCCATGCAGTATTATAACCGGTTGCCCGGTGCCGAATTCGCGGTAAAATAGTTTCATAATTCAATGTTGCAAAGTAATTACCTGATATCCGGCAGGCTGTAACAAACTACTTTGTTGTCGGAAAAAGTAGGAACAAGTATCAGTTTTTTGGAACGGATAATACCAAAATCGGCAGCGTTAATTTTTTGGGCTGAGGTATTCAGTAATACTTCAGGGTTCGGCATCTGGCTGCCCGACAGGGTTATGGAGCCGTTCCAGTCGCTGTAAATGTATTTTTTATCGGGTGTAATATAAAGTCCGTCTACTTTGCCAGTGCTGGCAGCGAAGATTTTTGCTTCGCCTGTAATTAAATCAGCCATCAGTATGTTAAAAGCAGTGCCGATATACAAATACCCTTCTCGCAGGAAAAGCCCGTTAGCGCCTTCAAATTTTTCGCCTTCAAGCCAGGTACTTGCGTGACCGTTTTTCAGGATAAATACTTTTCCAAGACGGGTTTCAGAAATATAAATTGTACCTGTTTGATGGTCGATGGCAATATCGTTCAGAAATGTCGACCCCGGAACCGGAATCCGCTTCAGGATTGTTGCAGACACGATGTCGATTTCAACTACTTCGTCGAGGTTGGTAACAAACAGATGGTTATCCAGTATTCCCATTCCTTTGGGAGCATCGAGTCCTTTAACCCATTGGAGACCGAGTATTTCCCCATCCATCGAAAGCGTTGAAATGAACCCGATTGTATCCTTTGCCGATGATTTTCCTGCAATATTTGAAACAAATATGTTGCCGCTCAACGAGTCGTAAAGAACTGATTCAGGAACCATTAAGCCGGGACCGGTTTCCCATTGTTTATTCATCCTTGTTGCCTGCTGTGAACAGGCAAATAATACGGATAGTGAAAGCGCTGCGGTAATGCTGAGTGTTTTCATGATAAAATGATTACTTCACTTCCCTTTCGGCAATAATTTCACCTGAGCGGTATACCAAAGTTCTTGTGAGTATACCATCTTCGTTCCACAATTGCCAAAGACCATCTTCGAAACCGGCTTTATACTCTCCTTCTTTCAGTTTCTGCCCGTTAGGGTGGAAATAGGTCCAGGTTCCGGTTTCGCGGCAATCAGTATAATTTCCTTCATATTCCTTTTTCCCGTCAGGATAGTAATGCGTCGAAAGTCCATTCATCAGACCACCGACATATATTTTTTCATACTCCATGCCGCCTTCAGGGTAGTAAAACCGGTAGGGGCCGTTAAATTCTCCATCACGGTATGTAATTTCCATCATAGGTTTCCCGCTTGGGTACCAGCTTGTTTCAAGACCGTTTTGTTTACCGTTCAGGTATGGTGTTTCAATCTGTTTAATTCCCGAATCGAACAAGGCTACTACAGAACCTGTAAATGGTTTTTCATCGTCCTTTAAATAAACCAAACCTTTGCGCTCTTCGGTTTGTTTGGGTTGTACAATGGTTTGTGCCAGGGTACAAAAAGCAGTGATTAATGCTAAAGACAGGAAGAAAATGGTTTTTTTCATGCAAATTGTTTCAGGTTAAATTCATGATATCAGGTAATACGGTTATCGCAATTGCTGCAGGTATAATTGTATTGTTTTTTCAAGCCCAAGATAGAGCGCTTCGCTGACCAGTGCGTGACCAATCGACACTTCCATAATTTCGGGTATCGTACGAACGAGGTACCAAAGGTTATTCAGGTCGAGATCGTGCCCTGCATTGATGCCTAAACCGCATTGAGTAGCAGCTTTAGCCGCTTCAAAATAAGGTGCAATGGCCTTAGCCCTGTTTGATGTATAAAATGCAGCATAGGCTTCGGTGTAAAGTTCGATGCGGTCGGCACCGGTTTCGGCAGCATGGGTAACCATTCCAACATCAGGATCGACAAATACAGAAGTACGTATGCCATGCGATTTAAACTCGGTAATGATTTCTTTCAGAAACGACTTATTTTTTTTTGTATCCCATCCGGCATTTGAAGTAAGAACATCATGAGCATCGGGGACAAGAGTAACCTGGGCAGGCTTTACTTCAAGCACCAGATCGATAAAATGCTTAATAGGGTTGCCTTCGATATTGAATTCGGTTTTAATTAACGGAAAAATCTCATACACATCGCTATAGCGGATATGACGCTCGTCGGGACGGGGATGTACCGTGATGCCCTGTGCACCGAACAATTCGCAATCGATTGCCACTTTCAGCACATCAGGCATATTTCCACCCCGGGCATTACGAATTGTAGCAATTTTATTAATATTAACGCTTAACTTTGTCATCGCTATTTTATGTTGGTGCAAATTTACGAAACACCTCGATAGGTTTAACCTCCTGATGGCACGATTATTGAATGAAATAAAGTATGACAGCAAAAGACCTTATATCGACCGACGTACTTCCCCTGAAGGCATCTGATACAGGACTTATAGCAATGCATTGGTTCGACGAATTCAGGGTGACGCACCTGCCGGTAATAAGCGATTCTCAACTTCTGGGTTTGATTTCCGAAGACGATGTATATGCAGCCGGCACTTTCGAAGAACCTATATGGAATTACCAGCTTCAGTTACAGAACGTTTCGATACTTCAAACAAGGCATATTTACGAGGTGATGAAAATGTTTTCGGATTACAAGCTTACCACATTGCCTGTAGTCGACGATAAAGGAGCTTATCTCGGCCTGATTACACTTGCCGGCCTGGTAGAAAAAATGGCAGTTACGGCGGCAGTGAATAATCCGGGTGGAATCCTGGTTCTTGAAACCAATGTGAATGATTATTCGATGACCGAAGTATCAAAGATCGTCGAAGAAAATGATGCAAAAATACTAAGCCTGTATGTTTCATCACCTGCCGATTCGACAAGGGTTGAACTTACACTCAAACTGAATAAAATAGATATTCAGCCAGTAATACAGGCTTTCCAGAGGTACGACTACACAATAAAAGCATCGTTTTTCGAAAGCGATTATTTTGATAACCTTCGCGATCGCTACGACCTGCTGATGACCTACCTGAACGTCTGATCCGTTTCGAAGTAGTTTAATCAGGCTGTAGCCTGGTAATTACGGGTGTTAAAACGCATATCAACTATTCGTTTCAAAATAGCCTGGATGAAAAAATATTTTTTCCTTTTTGTTCTCTTCGCAACAGTTATTTGCAGCGGGTATGCACAAAATTTTATCCTTGCAGGCCAAACCTCGGGAAATAACATACATTATGCTGACCTTGTGCCGGATTCATCAGTGGTTCTCTTTAATTCGGGGGAGAAATTTCTCCTGGATATCGATCATAACGGGATAAACGACCTGGCCTTTTCAGTTTATGCTAAATACGAACCTAGTTGGTACTTTAGCCAGTGGTCGAGTGTAGCTGTGCTGAATGATAAAGTAAAAATACTCTCCGAAAGCGGCCCTTATACTTTTGTGAAGCGGCTGGAAGCAGGTGATTCCATTTCAGCCGGTGCGTACTGGAGCGGGAACGGCGGTATCTATAATTTCTTGGTCTATTACCAGGCTTATTACCCACCTAATGCAAATGATACTCTTTACGGTGATTTTCATTCGGGTTACCTTGGTTTTAGGATGGATTACCCGGGCGAGACTTTTTATGGCTGGATAAATATCACCGCAACTACCAGTTCAATAACAGCAAAAGAAATGGCTATAAGCGGAGTTACAGTAGGGACGAGGAAAGCAATTGAACCCCACGGACCTCCGAAAATCTACCCGAATCCTTGCCGGTATGAATTAAATATTGACCTGGAAGGATTGCAGAAGGATAAAGAGTTCTATGAAATTTCCGACTTTTCAGGTAAGACAGTTTTAAAAGGAAGATGTAAAGGAGATATAACCACTATTAATACGCGTCCTCTGGCTCCTGGATTCTATACTCTTAGGGTTTTTGCCGGTTGCGGCGTTACCCAGGCCAAATTCATCCGGCAATAACTGATGATTTCTGCCACCGGTATCTTTTCATGCTAATCGGTTTCCTTTTTATGAATTTCGCTATATTTGATCCCGGTATAATAAACAGGTAAAAACTATATCTTTACGCACTCAAAGAGGGAAGTTAACATTCGTTTGGGCTTTGTATGGCTAAAGGTTTTTAATTTTCCGGACAAAACCTGCCAAAGTGAAAATTGCATTATTCGGGAAAGAATTTAACAGCGATCAGTTTAGATACTTTCACCTGCTTGCCGAAACATTGGAAAATCGCGGTTGCCAGCTGCTGATCTGGAAACCCTTTCACGAATTTTTAAAAGACAAAATCACTTTTGCCGACAATATCAGGCAGTTTACAACTCATGCCGACCTTGAAGGAAAAGCGGATATGCTTTTATCGGTAGGTGGCGACGGAACCATGCTTCATGCTGTTCGCCTGGTGCGTGATTCGGGCATTCCCATTGCGGGGATCAACCTTGGCCGAATGGGATTCCTTTCGAGCATTCCGCGGAGCGAAATTATATCGGCTACCGATGATATATTAGCCGGTCGTTACCGTATTGTCAAACGTACCTTAATCAGCCTTTTGTCACCTGCAGGCTTGTTCCCCGAATATAATCATGCCTTTAATGAACTCTCGATAAATAAAAAAGAGAACTCATCCATGGTGGTTGTTCATGTATGGATTAACGACCAGAAACTTCATTCCTACTGGGCCGACGGGATTATTATCGCCACACCAACCGGTTCCACAGCTTATTCACTCAGTTGCGGTGGTCCTATTCTTACTCCCGACTCCAGTAATTTTCTGATCACTCCCATTGCACCGCACAATTTATCGGTACGTCCTGTCGTTATTCCTGACAGCAGCTTAGTTCGTATTCGGGTTGAAAGCCGCGATCACCAGGCACTAGTCGGGCTCGATTCGCAATCGGCCATTATAACGCCTGAGGATGAACTGGTTGTGGGGAAAGCAGGATTTGAGATCAACCTGGTAGAGCGCTTAAATGACAACTTTTTTTCTACAATACGTGCCAAACTTAATTGGGGATCCGATATCAGGAATTAATTCTGATCACCTGCCGGACAACAATTACTGTTTTTCTATTCCCACTTTTCTTATTCAAAAAACCTTTCCTTCTCATTACGATGGTTAGTCTGCATGTTTCTACCGGCTTGTTAACTGGTTAGGCTTTTATAAAATTGCATGCCGAGTCGTTAACAAGAATACAAAATGAATAACACCCTTTACCCGACCACCCCAGTTTCAAATAACCCAGTTTCCATTCTATGTGCTCCGAATCAATATTAATACTACCTTTGCACGCTCAAAAAATTATGCGAAAAACCTGTATAACCATTGTTCTTCTGGTGTTTTTCATGCCTTTTGCCTATTCGCAGCGATCGGGCGATTTAGGGATAATGGGCGGCGCCGGCTATTATGTCGGCGACCTGAATCCCGCCACTCCGTTCAGGATGCCAAAAGCAGCTTTTGGAGTAATGTACAGGTATAATATTAATTCACGGGTCGGGATAAGGTTTCACGGGATATATGGTAAAGTTGCCGGCGATGATGCTGTTAGTAATGTTAACCCTTCAAGGAATCTTAATTTTGAATCAAAAATAACAGAGGTAGGGACGCAATTGGAAATCAATTTTTTCGACTACTTCGTCGGAAGTAAGTATCACCGCATAACACCATACCTTTTCGGTGGGATTAATTTTTTCATGTTCGAACCATTTGGTACAGTTGGCGGTAATTTTGTTGCCCTCAAACCTTTGAAAACTGAAGGCGAAGGAATAGTTCCCGACCGCAATCCATATAATCTCTATGCCATAAGTTACCCGCTTGGGCTTGGGGTTAAATACAGTGTCAGCAAGCTTATTGGCGTTGGGGCTGAGTGGGGATTACGCAAAACAACAACGGATTACCTCGATGATGTAAGCTCCACTTACTATTTTAATGCCGATACGCTGAGTGCAGCCAATGCTGTAAAAACGGAGTTTCTGGCTTCAGACCCTGGTCTTACGCATCAGTCGGGGATGCAGCGGGGTAACTCACGCGATACCGATTGGTATGCATTTGCCCTGGTTCATGTAACAGTAAAAATCAGGATGCTAAAAAAGGAGCGTTGCCTCGACCATCAACGTGAAGGACATTAAGAATTTACGGTTATAATTGACTGTAACTTACACATTAAGAATAATTAACAAAAGGGGCTCTTGCGGTAAACCACAAAAGCCTAAATTTGTCGGAAATGAACGAGAACCAGGATCTGATCGGCGCAATTGATAAAACCCGGCTGCCCAAGCATATTGCCATTATTATGGATGGCAATGGCAGGTGGGCACAGCAGCGTGGTGAAGAGAGGGTTTTCGGGCATAACAACGGGGTACAGGCAGTGCGCGAAACAGCTGAAGCCGCTGCTGAACTGGGTGTAAAATTTGTTACTTTATATGCATTTTCAACTGAAAACTGGAACCGTCCGAAGGAAGAAGTTGATGCCCTGATGCATTTACTCGTTGTTACAATAAATAACGAAATTAAAACGCTTAACGACAACAATATCAGGCTGAGAGCCATTGGAAACCTCGAAAGCCTGAATCCGGAAGTAAAACTGGAGCTTGAAGAAGCTATGGATAAAACATCGGGTAACTCACGTATGGACCTGTTTCTCGCATTGAGTTACAGTGGACGCTGGGAGATTGTTGATGCGATGAGGAAAATTGCCGGGAAGGTTAAAAGCGGAGAACTGGGACCTGATGAGATTAACGAAAAACTTGTGTCATCATTTATGAATGCCCCCGATCTGCCTGATCCTGAATTGTTGATCCGTACAAGCGGTGAATATCGTACAAGCAACTTCCTTATGTGGCAAACAGCATATACCGAATTGTTTTTCTCATCAAAACTTTGGCCTGATTTCCGAAAAGAGGACCTATACGAAGCTATTATTGATTTCCAGCATCGCGAGAGGCGATTTGGAAAAACAAGTGAACAAATTATAAATTGCAAGGGATGACACTGAGGCGCTTAACTTTTCTTTCTATACTACTTTCCATCCTCTCCATGCCTGCTTTGGCACAAATATCGATTGGTGATGAAGTTCCCGATATAAATTACAATCTGCCGAAAAAATATACTATCGGAGGCATAACTGTTACTGGTGTGCAATATCTCAATAGTTCTGTTTTGATTTCATTATCCGGATTGCAGGTGGGCGACAAAATTGAAGTCCCGGGCGAGAAATTTCACTCGGCAATGGACAAGCTATGGCAGCAGGGACTTTTTGAGGATGTTAAAATAGTTGCTACCCGTATACAGGACGACCAGATTTTTCTTGATATACGCCTTACCGAAAGGCCGCGAATGTCGAAATTCAGTTTCTCAGGTGTGCGAAAGGGTGAAGCCGACGATTTACGCGATAAAGTCAAAATCTCGAGAGGCGATGTTGTAACCGATAACCTTATTAACCGGGTTAGGAATACAATCATCAAGCATTATGTCGGCAAAGGTTATTTTGATGCAAGTGTGATTATTACACAAGTGAAAGATACAAACCTGATCAATAACGTTGCCCTGAATATTGATGTAAAAAAAGGAGGGAAAGTGAAGATTGATAAAATCAATATTGTCGGGAATAAGGAAGTTAGTGAGTTAACATTGAAATCTGCATTAAAGAAGACGAAGGAAAAAGGTTCTTACAAGCCGCTGTTTGCCGTACAGGAAACATTTTTTGGATTTTTCCAGCACTTGTTTACCGCCAATTTTAAAACGTATAAAGCTGAATTAAGTGATATTGCCAACGCTAACCTTAAATTCAGGGTATTTAAGCCTTCCAAATTTATCGAAAAGGATTTCGAGGAAGATAAACTTGCTCTGGTAAAGAAATTCTACGAAAATGGTTACCGCGATGCAACACTTGTTAAGGACTCGATCTATAAGTCAGGGCGTAATGCCATTACAATCGATCTCCAGGTATACGAAGGACATAAATATTATTACAGGAATATTTCATTTGTAGGGAATAATAAATTTACGTCAACGGAGCTTGGACTTTTGCTTGGCATCAGGAAAGGGGACATTTACAACCAGGATCAGCTCGATGCTTCTCTTCAGTTTAACCCGAATGGAATTGACCTGATGAGCCTTTTTGTAGATGACGGTTATCTGATGTGCTCAATCGAGCCTATTGAAATGAGTGCCGAGAATGACTCCATCGACCTGCAGATCCGCATACGCGAAGGCAAACAAATGAGTGTAAGCAGGGTAAAAGTAGCGGGAAATACCCGTACAAACGACCATGTTATTATGCGTGAGTTGTATTCAAGACCCGGTCAGCTTTTCAGCCGTTCCGATATTTTACGCAGCCGTACTTCGCTTACACAGCTTAAATATTTCGACCAGGAAAAACTCGATATCACTACACCCAATATCGACCCTACGGCCGGAACTGTTGATGTGGCCTATAAAGTAGAGGAAACTTCATCGGATCAGCTTGAACTTTCTGGTGGCTGGGGATATGGCAGACTTATAGGTACATTAGGGGTTTCATTTAACAATTTTTCGGCACGCAATTTTCTTAAGAAGGATGCGTGGAAACCCATTCCTTCGGGCGATGGCCAGAAATTATCCCTGCGCCTTCAATCATACGGGAAAGGGTACCTCAGTGCTAGTGCATCGTTCACCGAACCATGGCTGGGAGGTAAAAAACCAAACCAGTTAAGTGTTTCAACCTATGTTTCGGCATTTAATAACGGACTTTCGAAAACAAGTGCCTCGTACTACGCTTATAATATTACCGGTTTATCATTTGCCTTCAGCCGCAGGCTTAGCTGGCCCGATAATTATTTTAATCTTTCGCAGACTATAAACTTTCAACATTACAGGCTAGATAATTACGTGCTTTTCGGGAAGGCCCAGGACGGCTTATACCAAAGTTATTCCTACCAGGTTGCTTTAGGCCGGTACTCAACTGATGCTCAGATATACCCTCGTGCCGGTTCGGAGCTTAACCTGTCGCTCGAACTCACTCCTCCTTACTCGCTTCTTGCCCCCGATTGGTTTGCAGCCAGGAGCAAGGATGATAAATACCGCCTCATTGAGTTCCATCAATGGAAAATGAGCGGTGCTTTTTACCAACAGGTGGTAGGCGACCTTGTACTTATGGCACGTGTGAAAGTTGCCTTCCTTGGGAAATACAGTAATGATATTGAAATCACACCGTTCAACCGCTATTTTATGGGTGGCGACGGAATGTCGGGCTACTCAGCAATCGACGGCCGTCAGCTTGTAGGATTCAGGGGATATACCAACGAAAGTATGACTCCTTATTATGGAGTGGTTTCACGCCCGCCGGGAGGAACCGTTTTTAATAAAAGTACCCTCGAACTTCGTTATCCCTTATCGCTGAACCCAAACTCGACTATTTTCGGATTCGTGTTTGTTGAAGCAGGCAACGACTGGGCAAAATTTGCCGATTACAACCCGTTCGACGTACGCCGTTCAGCAGGGGTAGGGGTGAGGGTGTTCCTGCCGATGTTCGGGTTGCTCGGTCTCGACTGGGGTTATGGATTTGATCCTATACCCGGAGCACCTAATGCAAATAAGGGTCAGTTCCATTTTTCAATTAATTCTTCGATTGATTAATTGGTTTGGCAGGTTTTTTGCAATCAATCGAAATAACTAACTAAATACTCCATACTTCAAACAACAGGAGGTACTATGAAAAAAATAATCCTACTTGCTGCAATCCTTTGCACATTTGGTTTTGGCGCTTCGGCACAGAAGTACGCCTTTGTAAATACCGATTACATACTCGAAAATATTCCCGATTATGCTGATGCCCAGAACCAGCTTGATGAGCTTTCGGCACAATGGCAAAAAGAGATAGAAACGAAATTTGCCGAAGTTGATAAAATGTATAAGAATTTCCAGAATGAAGCCGTATTGCTTCCCGAAGATATGAAGAAGAAAAGGGAAGATGATATAGTTAAGAAAGAAAAAGAAGCAAAGGACCTTCAGAAAAAACGCTTTGGTAAAGACGGCGATCTGTTTAAAAAACGCCAGGAACTGGTAAAACCGATACAGGAAAGAGTATACAATGCAATTGAAGAAATTGCTGCTGCCGACAACTATGCCGTTGTTTTTGATAAAGCCAATAATGCCACTCTTATCTATGCCAATCCCAAGTACGATATCAGCGAGCAGGTACTCGATAAACTAGGATATACCTATAAGCCTCAGCAGGATACCAAAGGGAAAAAATAACAACCGGGTGTAAATGGTATTGCCTTTTTTTTACCTTTGCGCCTCCTTTATTACGCAAACACTTAAACACTATACTTAAAATGATGAAAAACCTCTTAAAAGTTTTAGCAATTGTAGTTCTGATTGCAGTTGCAGCAACCACCAATGCACAGAAAGCCACAAAAATCGGACATATCGACTTTGGTAAATTACTGGAACAAATGCCTGGTCAGGATACCGTTAAAGTTGTAATGGAAAAATACGTTCAGGAATTACAGGGACAGTTGCAGTCGATGCAATCGGAACTTGAACTTAAGGGAACTGATTACCAGAAAAACTCAACAAGTATGTCGAGTATTATCAAAGCAACCAAGGAAAAAGAAATAACCGATCTCCAGGGTCGTATCGAAGCTTTCCAGCAGGTAGCCCAGCAGGATATCCAGGCCAAGCAGTCGGAACTTGTTAAGCCTTTCGTTGAAAAAGCCAAGAAGGCTATTGGTGATGTAGCTAAAGAAGGAGGTTATTCATACATTATGAATGCCGTTGAAGACCTCATCCTTTATTCTGATGGTGGTGATGACGTGATGCCTTTGGTTAAGAAAAAACTGGGAATCCAATAATAAGGGTTCTAACTTCAAGAATTTGAATAACTCCGGCTTTGCCCGGAGTTTTTTTTTGACTGGCGGTTGGTTTTTTCAGATGGTGTTTTTCAGTAGGAATATTTAACACATATTAAACTTTATTGGCTTATGTTAACAGCTTAAATGTGAGTATTTTAATAATATTGTTTTCATAATTTATAAATTATGCAATTATGAGAACATGTTTAATGACTATTGTTTTTTTTGTTGTTCTTACTGCCGCTGGTTTTGCCCAGTTAGAAAAGGGGACATGGATAGGCGGAATAAACGGGAGCCTGGGACTTTCAGGATTTTCATCCAATAATTACTCGATAAAATGGAGTTTTGATCCTTATGCAATGTACCTTGTAAGTAAAAATTTCGCTGTCGGCTTTGAATTTGACAATAAACACGGATATATCTGCTACAGGCACAATTATGATGCTGATCATGTTTTTTCATTAGAGATGAAAAGTTACTTTCTTCAACCTGCACTGACTGCACGAAAGTATTTTGGCACCCGCAGATTCAGGCCATATATCGGAATTAGTACAGGAATGGTTTTATTCCATGAGGATTATCATTATTTTGATCACATGGATAATTATTACCGAAGCAGTTTTAGTTATTTTATCGCTCCCCAGATAGGTGCTTCATGGTGGATCAAGGACAAATTATACCTGGATATGAATGCACGCTTCAATTATAGTATAACAAATAATTTACCTGGTTATTTTGACTTCAAAATAGGCGCAGGATTTAAAATCGGGAAATGAGTCTCAACCGATCGTAAAAAAATACAAAAGCCGGAAATCGCTATGATTTCCGGCTTTTGCAAGAATATTCTCCTTGTCGCCCTTCTCTTTGTCGCTGATTTTTTAAAGTGAACAAATTTAATAACCTTAGCTCCTGCGGCCTCCTGTAAATATCATAATGTAATAAAGCAGGGTGGCAAGCGATGCCAAAGCCGCAACAACATAAGTATAGGCAGCCCACTTGAGTGCATCCTGTGCTTTTGGATAGGTTTCGTAAGTTGTAACACCGCTGTCGTTGAGCCAGAGCAAAGCGCGGCGGCTGGCATCAATTTCTACAGGCAAGGTGACAAAACTGAACAGGGTGGTCGCAGCAAACAGTATAATACCTGCCAGCAAAAGCTGCGGGAAAGTATTAACAAGTAAAATGCCAGCCAGCAATACCCATTGCACCCAGTTGGATGCAAAACTCACTGCCGGAACCATGGCGCTGCGCATTTTCAGGAAAGCATATGATTCGGCATGCTGAACAGCATGTCCGCACTCATGGGCTGCAACGGCAGCCGCCGAAATGCTCGATTTGTAATACACATCCTGGCTGAGGTTCACGGTCTTGGTCTCGGGGTTGTAATGGTCGGTAAGCCGACCTTGTACCGAAACTACCTGCACATCGTAAATGCCTTTGTCGCGAAGCATTTTTTCGGCAATATCTTTTCCTGTATATCCGCTTCCGATCGGAATGGCTGAGTACTTTTTAAATTTGGATTTTAACACCTGGCTGGCAATCAGGCTGAGGATCATAAAGCCTATAAACAGTAATATGTACATCGTTTTTTTCTTTTAAATTTTTACAAAATTAATGCAAATTTCCTGCCAATTGATGAGTTGCGACAATGTGGCAGTTGTGCTGGTTGATAGAAGATCGAAGGTAGAAGATAGAATATGGTTTCAGGGATTACCTGTCAACTAGTTTCTGTTGACCATTAACTACTCCCCTTCAAGCGGAATTATACTTGCGTCGTGCCAGCTTGCGTACATGGTATAACTCTTCGAAATACGGTTTACCTGGCCTTCGAGCAGGCTTTTGTCGATTGATTTGATTTTCTGTGCAGGAACGCCTGCGTAAACACTGCCCGATTCGACCAGGGTATTCTGCGAAATTACGGCACCGGCAGCAATAATCGAATTGCTTTCAACAATTACTCCATCCATTACAATGGCTCCCATGCCTATCAGTACATTGTCGTGTATAGTACAACCGTGTATAATGGCTGCATGGGCTATCGATACATTATTACCAATACTTACAGGCGCTTTCTGGTAAGTGCAATGAATAATAGCACCGTCCTGGACGTTAACATTATTGCCTATCCGGATTGAATGTACATCACCACGGATCACGGCATTAAACCATACACTGCAGTTGTCGCCCATAACAACATCACCAACTATTGTAGCATTTTCGGCAATAAAGGTGTTTTTACCAATAGTTGGGGCAATTCCTTTGATGGGATATATCAGAGCCATATGTTGCTGGATTTATAATTTGTGATTTGTTATTTGCGATTTCGGAATGGTAATTCCGGAGTAATTATCCCAATAGATAAATCCTACATCCGACATCCGACATCCGACATTTAATCTTCCGGGCTGAATATGCTCACATCTGTATCGCTGACTTTCGGATAGTCGATTGAGAAATGCAATCCCCGGCTTTCTTTTCGCTCGATTGCCATTTTAACTACCAGAGTCGCTACTTTAATCATGTTCCTAACCTCACATATCTTATCGATCAGTACCGAATGCTTGTAAAGTTCCTCTGTTTCGCGCTCAAGTATGCTTAGGCGGTCGGCGGCGCGCTTTAATCTCAGGTTCGAGCGCACAATACCAACATAATTGGTCATAATAGCCTGGAGTTCCTTCATGGTTTGAGTAATAAGAACCATCTCCTCATTCATTACGGTTCCTTCGGCATTCCAGTCGGGAATGGCGCTGCAGAAATCAATATGTTTCAGTTTTGACGATGAGTCGATGCAGGCCCTGTGTGAATAAACCAGCGACTCGAGCAGTGAATTGCTGGCAAGCCTGTTGGCCCCATGTAAACCAGTCGAAGAACATTCACCGGAAGCGTAAAGGTTGAGGATGGAACTCTGTCCCCATTCATCAACTTTAATTCCCCCGCAGGTATAATGGGCGGCGGGTACAATCGGGATCATTTCCTTGGTCATATCCACCCCGATGCTCAGGCATTTGGCATAAATGGCCGGGAAATGGTTTATAAGTTCATTCCGGTTAATATGACGGCAGTCGAGGAACATGCAGTCTTCACCGCTTATTTTTAATTCATTGTCGATGGCGCGTGCAACAATATCGCGAGGGGCAAGCGAAAGCCGCTTGTCGTATTTCTGCATGAACTCTTTACCGTTTACATCTTTAAGAATGCCGCCAAACCCGCGCAATGCCTCAGTAATAAGGAATGAAGGTTTTTCGATCGGGTTATAGAGCGACGTGGGATGAAACTGGATAAATTCCATTTTTTCGACAGTTCCCTTGGCACGGTAAACCATGGCAATTCCATCGCCGGTGGCAATAGGAGGGTTTGTTGTGGTAGCATAAACGTTACCGGCACCACCCGTTGCCATCAGTGTTATTTTTGCAAGGATGGTATCGATGCTGTTATTGGTCCGGTCGAGCACATAGGCGCCGTAACAGGTAATATCCGGGGTGCGGCGGTTTACATATTCACCGAGATGGTGCTGTGTAATGATTTCGACCGTAAAATGGTTTTCGAGGATTTCGATATTGCTGTTTTCGCGGGCGCGGTCGAGTAAGGTTTCTTCGATTTCGAGACCGGTTTGATCTTTATGGTGCAAAACCCTGAATTCGGAATGCCCGCCTTCCTTCGCAAGATCGTAACGGCCTGATTCGTTTTTATCGAAACTTACGCCCAGCTCAATCAACTCTTTTATCCTTTCAGGAGCTTCGGTAATAGTAATGCGGACAGCTTTTTCGTCGTTCAGATCGTCGCCGGCAATCAGCGTGTCCTGTATATGTTTTTCGTAGGTGTCGGGAGTATACATTACAGCTGCAATTCCACCCTGGGCGTATTTTGTGGCTGTTTCGTCGGCCTTGTTTTTAGCTACAATACATACCTTGCCGAATTTAGCTGCTTTTAAAGCAAAACTTAGCCCGGCAATTCCGGTTCCGATTACAAGGAAATCTACTTGTTTTCTCATTTACTATAATTCTTATTCGCAGTGCAAAGGTAGCAAATATTGTGGCAATGGCGGTTTTGACAAGGGTTTGATTGCATGGCTGTATTACCCACAGCTTTCCAAGGTTAAGATTTGTTAAATCAGGCCCTTATGGGTTTTCTGAAAGTAATTTTGCGTGTTGGTTGGCGTTAACATACAAATCAAAAACCTATGCAAAACAATTCCACTTTAGGTAAAATCAATTTCTGGGCCCGAAATTCCATTAGCTTAAAATTGCTTGTAATCGGAATTTTCGTGCTTGTACTTCTTATCCCTTCCGAAATGGTTCAGTCGCTTATACGTGAGCGCGAAACCACCCGCAACCAGGCAATTTCGGAAATATGGCGAACCTGGGGCGACAAACAGCTGCTGAGCGGTCCCGTTGTGAGTGTTCCTGTTATCAGTTACAACAAATTGCCTAACGGAACGGTTGAATCAACTATGTCGTACCTGCATTTTCTTCCCGAAAACCTGGAGGTAACGGGCGACCTGATTCCTATTAAGCGCTACCGGAGCATTTATGAGGTCGTGCTGTACTCTGCTAACCTGTTATTTAAAGGGAATTTTAAACCTTTGGTGCCCAAGGGTCTGGACTTGCAGGCGGCTGAAATCAAGTGGGATAAAGCCTTTGTTTCGTTTGGTATTTCGGATATGAAAGGCGTGAAGGAAAATATCGACCTGGCATGGAACGATTCGGTTTACCGTATGCAGCCTGGAGTACCGACGCATGAGATTATCAAAGGTGGAGTCAGCTATCCGCTTGCCATCGACCCGGCACTGGATCATACTTTCAGTTTCAGGCTAAAACTGAAAGGCAGCAGGCTGTTATCGTTCCTGCCTTTTGCTTCCGAAATGGATGTGAATCTCACATCGGCATGGACAAACCCTTCATTCGAAGGCGCATTTATACCGGCCGATAAATCAGTGACTGCAAAAGGGTTTACCGCCCAATGGAAAATTCTTGAACTGAACCGTAATTATGGGCAATATGGATTAGACAACTTTATAGGTGCTGATCAGCCTCTGCAAAACGAGGTCTTTTCCGACGACCGTATTGCCCCTGAAAATAAAATAGGCGCTTTCGGGGTAAATCTTATAATGCCAGTCGACCAATACCAGCGGACAACACGGGCTGCTAAATACGGTGTAGTTTTCGTTATTCTCACTTTTGTGACCTTCTTCTTCTTCGAATTGCTACGTAAAAAATATGTGCACCCAATACAGTACCTTATAGTAGGATTTGCTATAATGCTCTTTTACCTGCTTTTGCTCTCGCTTGCCGAATACCTCATCTTCGACCTGGCCTATGCTATTTCGGCCGTGGTTATCACACTGATGGTTATGCTTTATGCAGGCGCAATTTTCGGCAACAGGAGGTATGGAATTATTGTGGGACTGATATTGTTTATGTTGTATGCCTATTTCTATACGCTTTTGCAATTGCAGTTGTATTCACTGTTGTTCGGTTCTATAGGAATGGTAATCATGCTGTCAGTCATCATGCTGCTTACCAGGAATATTCACCGCGAAAGGGTGATAGAGAGTGTGGAACAGGAAGTATAATTTTAGATAAATCAGTAAGAAAAAAGCCCTGCCGGAAAATAACACCGGCAGGGCTTTTGGATAATAGCGTGATTGCTTTAAAAAGTCACGCTCCGATATTACAAA
The DNA here is from genome assembly GCA_963677975.1 of Bacteroidales bacterium. GTDB lineage: Bacteria > Bacteroidota > Bacteroidia > Bacteroidales > UBA4417 > UBA4417. The sequence goes on from OY782677.1 coordinate 1,417,163, forward strand.
GTCAAATTCCCAATAGCACTTTTACCGGGTCATTCCCTTCAAATAGCATTTTTACAGGGTTCTCGAGCAGTTCTTTAACCATTACCAGGAAACTTACCGATTCGCGGCCGTCGATTACACGATGATCGTACGATAAAGCAATATACATCATAGGGGCGACTACAACCTGCCCGTTAACTGCGATCGGTCTTTCAATAATATTATGCATCCCGAGTATGGCGCTCTGCGGCGGATTCAGGATAGGAGTCGACATCATAGAACCAAACACGCCGCCGTTAGTGATGGTAAAAGTGCCTCCGGCCATTTCTTCGAGAGTGATTTTGTTTTCGCGGGCTTTGATGGCAAGTTCCTTGATTTTAAGTTCGATTTCGGCCAGTGAAAGTGATTCAGCATTGCGGATTACCGGGACTACCAGCCCTTTCGGGGCGCTTACGGCAATACCGATATCGGTATATTTATGAAATATAAGTTCGTCGCCGTCGATCATTGCATTTACCTGCGGAAATTTGGCCAGCGCAATGGTAACGGCTTTGGTAAAAAACGACATGAACCCGATTCCAACCCCGTATTGTTCCTTGAATTTATCGTTGAATTGTTTCTTTAAACCCATAATCTGGCTCATATTCACTTCGTTGAAAGTGGTGAGCATGGCCGTTTCGTTCTTAACGCTAACCAGCCGTTGGGCTAGTTTCACACGAAGTGTCGACATTTTCTTACGCTCCGATTCCCTCGAATTTTCAAGTGTTGCAGCCTCGTATTTTGGAAATGCAGTGTTTATCCCTGTACTTGCATTCAGCACATCCTGGCGTGTAATGCGAGGGTGCCCGAGTTGTTCGAGTACATCGCGTCCTGTAAGCTGTTTTTCCTCCATCAGTTTGCGGGCCAAAGGGGTAATTTTTACTTCCGCATCAGCGAGCAAAGGTTTCACTTCGGGTTTGATTTCATTTGCAGCCATTTTGGGTAGTTCAGCCTTAGTTTCAGCAACCTTAACTTCGGTAAATCCTGCCGGCACCATAGCATCAGTGTCGATTTGTGCTATCACAGTCCCTATACTAACGGTATCGCCTGCTTCGGCCAATATAGTTACAACACCAGCTGCTTCGGCATTTACGGTAAGAGTAGCCTTATCTGAATCTATTTCAGCGATTTCGGTATCCTTCGTCACGTAGTCGCCGTTTTTCACCAGCCAGTTGGCAATCTGTACTTCTGTAATCGATTCGCCGGGAGTTGGCGCCTTTATGTCTATTATCATATTTTGATATTATTTCTTGTATTCAATACGCTTCGCGCGTTCAAGGTTCAATGTGCTACGCACGTTCAATGTTCAAATATGCTTTGCATGTTTGAGGTTCAGCAATTCATTTCTTCACGTTCTTTAATTCTTTCTGTAAAACTTTGAACTTTGAACATTTGAACGTCTGCTTATCCTTTTTCTGCGGCTTTCCATTCTTTCGGAGCACAAAGCATTTTGCATGTTTTATTCCGGTTTTCGCAGGTACAATCGCCGAAAGCCTTGTCGATAATCTTAGCCTGGCGCTGTATATGCAGCTTGGGCGATCCGGTTGCCGGGCTTCCGCTTTCGGGTCGGGCAACCAGCAGGAGTTTTACTCCCCTGAAATGGCGCAGTACAAATGACCATGCTCCCATATTTGCAGGTTCTTCCTGAACCCAGGAAAAGGTCGTGGCGTTAGGATAACGTTTTATGGTATCCTGGAGTTTCTGCAATGGGAACGGGTAAAGTTGTTCAACACGCACAAAAGCAATATTGTTATGCCCGCGTTTACGGCGTTCGGCAATCAGGTCGTAATATACTTTGCCATTGCAGAAGTTCACCCGTGTTATTTCCGAAGGATTTGCCGAATCGTCGTCAATTACTTCCTCGAACGATCCTTTACTCAGTGCTGCAACCGGCGAAATGCATTCGGGATGCCTCAGAAGGCTCTTTGGAGTGAATACAATGAGAGGTTTCCGGAAATCGCGGTGAACCTGGCGACGCAGCAGATGAAAGAAGTTGGCAGGAGTTGTACAGTTGGCAACCTGTATGTTATTATCAGCACATTGCTGCAGGAATCGTTCCATGCGTGCGCTCGAATGTTCAGGACCCTGGCCTTCGTAGCCATGCGGCAGGAGCATTACAAGCGAATTCATAACACGCCATTTCTCTTCGGCGCTCACGATATACTGGTCGATTACGATCTGTGCGCCATTCATAAAATCGCCGAACTGAGCTTCCCATATGGTCAGGGAAAATGGTGAAGCAAGCGAGTAGCCGTATTCAAACCCAAGTACTCCATATTCCGAAAGCGGTGAATTATAAACCTGGAAAGGAGCCTGTGTTTCGCTGATATTCTGCAAGGGGGTATATTTTTCTTCCGAATCCTCCATGGTAAGTACTGAGTGCCGATGCGAAAAAGTACCCCGCTCCGAATCCTGCCCGCTCAACCGAACCGGGATGCCTTCGTCGAGCAGTGAGGCGTATGCGAGCAATTCGCCCATTGCCCAATCCACGGTTCCGTTTTCGGTAAACATGGTGCGGCGTTCATCCATCAGACGGACAAGCTTCTTAAAGAAAGGTTTGCCGTGAGGAACTGCTGTAATTTTCTGTGTAAGGCTTAGTAATTTTACAAAGGGAACTGCTGTTTCGACCGGTTTGAGGAAATCCTCTTCGGTAGCAGGATGCAGGTCGTGCCAGGCATCTTCGAGGAATGTAATAACCCTTGCCTTTTCATCCTCCTTCGAATCGAGCAATTCCTGCTCCAGGCAAGCAATGAATGCTTTTTCGATATCAGCAGCCTCTTCGGCAGTTATTGAGCCGTGTTCGACTAATTTGTTGATATAAATGGTACGCGGATCATCATGCTTTTCGATGATTTTGTACAAAATAGGCTGTGTGAAACGGGGTTCGTCGCCTTCGTTATGGCCGTATTTCCGGTAACCGAGCAGGTCGATGAAAACATCCCGGTGAAAACGTTGCCGGTATTCAACGGCAAGTTCAACAGTATAAACCACAGCCTCCACATCGTCGGCATTTACATGGAAAATTGGGCATTGTGTGGTTTTGGCAACATCAGTGCAATACACAGAGCTTCGTGCATCGAGGTAATTAGTGGTGAAACCGATCTGGTTGTTCACTACCAGGTGAATGGTCCCACCAGTTGTATATCCTTTGAGTTCCGACATCTGGAGCGTTTCGTAAACCACTCCCTGCCCGGCAATGGATGCATCGCCATGAATAACTATAGGTACAATATGCTTCGAATCGCCGAGGTAATCGGAATCGATTTTGCTTCGTGTAATGCCTTCTACTATGGGGCCGACCGTTTCGAGATGCGATGGGTTGGGCGCCAGTGAAAGTTGGAGTTTCCTGCCATCGGCAGTGGTTCTCTCCGACGAAAATCCCAGGTGGTATTTTACATCGCCAAGCAGGTATTCGTCTTCGAGGAGTTTGCCTTCGAATTCATTAAAAATATCCTGGTACGACTTACCAAGGGTATTGGCAAGTACGTTAAGTCTTCCGCGGTGAGGCATCCCGATAATGAATTCAGTAATGCCTGTTTCGGCACCTTTATTTATGATAGCATCGATGGCTGGAATCAGCGATTCACATCCTTCGAGCGAGAATCGTTTCTGACCGATGTATTTTTTATGAAGGAATTTTTCGAAAAGTACGGCTCGGCTTAGTTCCTTAAGGATATGTAGTTTCTTTTCACGGCTGAAGGAAGGAGCGTTTTGTGTATGTTCCATACGGGCCATAAGCCATTCGTGGATTTCGGGGCGGCGTATATAAGCATATTCAACACCTACGCTTTGGCAGTAAGTTTTTTCGAGATGCGCAATAATGGTATCGAGGGTGGCATCACCAATCCCTATTTCGCCCCCGGCTTTAAAAATCTGACCACGATCTTCTTCGGTCAGGCCAAAATTGTCTATATGCAGATCAGGTGTATAGGTGCGTCGGGTCCGTACAGGATTGGTTTTTGTAAATAAATGGCCGCGTTTGCGGTACTCGTTAATCAGGTCGATTACATTAAATTCACCGGGTTTCACGTCAGCCTGTGGCATCAGTTTGCCGCTGAATTCGAAACCCTGGAAAAATCTGCGCCAGCCTGTTTCAATACTTTCAGGATCCTGTTTGTATTGCCGGTAAAGTTCTTCAATAGCTTCGTGGCCGGCATTACTCAGAAAGGACAATTCATCCATATATGTTTTTTATCAGAAACGTTTACAAACTCGATATGTTCAGTCAAAATTAGCAAATTATCGGCTTCTGTGCTCAACAGGCTTCTAAGATGTACCGAAAAATACAAGCTTTTTGCAAAAAATGGATAGCCAGGGACATTTTATAATGCATTTATGTAAATATTTTAGGAATATTAATCTTTCATGGGTTCCAAACCGCTGGAGGGCTCAGCTGGATATTTGTTTTTTACCATTTATACCATCTTACTTTAACCTCCAAGCTATTTCAGGTATTTGATATATGTTTTTTGTAGCTTTATCTCCGATTTCCGAAGATTTTGATTGATGACAGGTATGAAAAAATATGTTATTGCAGCCACATTATTCCTGGTTTTATCAGGATTCCTTTTAGCCCAGAAAGGAGAACCATACAGGGTTTTGTCCGGGAAAAAGCCTGAAGAATGCATCCCCTTCGCCGAAAGGTACCGTTACCCAAACTTCAATACCGGAACTGTGTTTTTTACCTTGGGTGGTAAGACTGATGCAAAACTGAATTACAATATTTTGACGGGGCAGATGGATTATCTGCAGGGAAAGGATACGATGGAAATATCAAATGCACCTGATATTAAGCAAATTATCATAGGTACTGATGTTTTTGTCCTGGATAAGGGCTATCTGGAAGTGTTTTATAACGGCAAGGTAGCAGTAGGGATTAAGCAGTATTTCAACCTGATGGATGTACGAAAAAAAGATTTCTATGGCGACATGGGTGCAGGCGCTGCTTCACAGTCAGCCGGATCGCTTCATTCGGATGGTAAGTATTATAAACTTGTGGTTAACCAGGACAGGTTATTTCAGAAAATAACTGAATATTTCCTGTCTACTGCCACAAGCGGTTTTGTTCCATTTACCAGGAAAAAAGTAATGAAGGCTTTTCCAAATAACAAACAAGCTATAGAGGTTTATTTAGGCTCAAACCAGGTCAACTTTAATTCGAAGGATGATCTGCTGAGGTTTGCAGCGTTTCTGGAGTCTATTGAATGATGTTTAACGTGTATATAGCAATTACCGGGTGAATCGGAAAACCCTTCCTGGTTTTAAAACCCCTGAAGTGTTTTTGCCATTGCAAGAAAAACAAAAAGCCCATCCAAAATGGACAGGCTTCTTTAATTCTGCTTGTATCTTGTGAGATTAAGCCGGTGAAATAGCTTCAACCGGGCAAACATCAGCGCAGGAACCGCAATCGGTGCAGATATCAGCGTCGATCTTGTAGATATCACCTTCGGAGATAGCTTCAACCGGACACTCGTCAATGCAAGTTCCGCAAGCGGTGCAGTCGTCAGAAATAACGTAAGCCATTTGTTTTGGGAGTTTAGAATTAAGGATGCAAATATAAGCAGTATTCTTGGTATGGGAAATGAAAAAAAAATATTAACCGACTTTTGACCAGCATTTTTAAGCATTAATCCATACTGCTCAAACCCCAGAGTGCTTCATAGGAGTGTTAATGTGCTGTAAAACAGAAATATGCAATTTGATCGATATTGCTTTTTAGAATTCATATAAATAAGATTTTCAATTTCTGATCTGTTAAAAACTTATACCTTTGCAGCCTAAATTCATTCAAAAAATAAATTCATGAGCGACCAGACGAACTTCATCGAGAAAGAAGATGTTGTTGTAAAATTTTGTGGCGATTCGGGCGACGGCATGCAACTTGCAGGTACACTGTTCAGTGATGCTGCAGCACTTCAGGGCCTCGACCTTGCTACTTTTCCCGACTATCCTGCCGAAATCCGTGCTCCGCAAAACACCATTGCAGGCGTTTCAGGTTTCCAGGTACATGTTGGCCGGAAGAAAATTGAGACCACAGGCGATTTCGTTGACATTCTTGTGGCAATGAACCCGGCTTCACTTAAGTCAAATTTAAAGTGGACACGCCCGGGAGCAACTATTATCGTGGATGCCGACATGTTCGATGAAGCAACCTGCAAAAAAGCCGGTTACCTCACCAATCCGCTCGAAGATGATAGCCTGAATGGTTACAATCTTGTTAAAGCACCGGTCACCATGCTAACAAGAAATATATTGCAGCCGCTGGGTATCGACAACAAAACAGCAGATCGTACCCGTAACGTCTTTACATTAGGTATTATCTACCATATCTTTAGCTGGAGCCTCGATTCGACAGTCCATTATTTTAAAGATAAATTTAAGAAAAAACCGCAGATGATCGAGGCCAACAAACTGGTACTCGAAACCGGTTACAGTTATGCCGATACGGTTGAAACCCTCGGTTCTTCGTATCATATTGCTAAAGCAAAAATGGCCCCCGGCCGCTATCGCAATATTACCGGTAACGTTGCAACTGCATGGGGTTTCCTTGCAGCCTCGGAACGTTCGGGCAGGCCGTTGTTCCTGGGATCGTATCCTATAACTCCTGCAACCGAAATCCTGATTGAACTTGCAAAATACAAGTCGCTTGGCGCAAAAGTGTTCCAGGCTGAAGACGAAATCGCCGGTATTTGTTCGGCAATTGGCGCCAGCTACTCGGGATCACTTGCTTTAACAACTACTTCAGGACCAGGACTTTCGCTGAAAAGCGAAGCAATCGGACTTGCCGTTATGACTGAACTGCCATTGGTAATTGTAGATGTTCAACGTGGCGGACCATCAACAGGTCTGCCAACCAAGAGTGAACAAAGCGACCTGATGCAAGCCTTGTTCGGTCGCAACGGCGAAGCGCCGGTTGTAATTATTGCTGCTTCAACTCCGGCTGATTGTTTCGATTATGCATATGAGTCGGCGAAAATCGCCATGGAACATATGACCCCGGTTATGTTGTTGACTGACGGTTCGCTGGGTAACGGATCTCAATTGTTCCGTATTCCAAAAGTTGCTGATTTGCCTTCAATCACTCCACCAATGGCTGAGCCTAACGATAAGGAATATAAACCATATAAACGTGACCCGGAAACCCTGGTCCGCAAATGGGCAATTCCCGGAACCGAAGGTCTTCGTCACCGCATCGGTGGTTTGGAGAAAGAAAACATTACAGGTAATGTGAGTACCGACCCTATGAATCACCAGATCATGACCGATTTGCGTGAAGCAAAAATACAGAAAATAGCCGATTTCATTCCTGATCAAGGAATTGAAGGTTCCAAAAAAGGTGACTTACTCGTCGTTAGCTGGGGAGGTACACGTGGAACCACACAGGCTGCAGTGGAAGAATTGCAGAAACTAGGCAAAAAGATCAGCCTTGCCCATTTCCACCACATTATGCCATTACCGAAAAATACACATGAAGTGTTGGCTGGTTTCAAGAAAATTATTGTTTGTGAACTTAACAGCGGCCAATTTGTTAACTACCTGAGGATGAAGGAACCCGATTTTAAATATATGCAGTATAATAAAGTCATGGGGCTTCCGTTTACAGTCACCGAGTTAGTAAGTAAGTTTAACGAATTACTTTAGGAGGTAAAAAATATGTTCGAATTTCCAAATAAAACCATAGAAAGATCGGTAGTTGAACTCAACAAAGCCGATTTCGTAAGCGACCAGATGGTAAAATGGTGCCCCGGATGCGGAGCACATGCTATTTTGGCTTCCATTGCAAATGTGTTCCCGAAAATAGGTTACCGTAAGGAAAATTTTATGATGGTTTCCGGTATCGGCTGTTCATCGCGATTCCCATATTATGTGAACACTTACGGATTTCACGGTATTCACGGACGGGCCAATCCAATCGCTTCGGGTATAAAAATAGCAAATCCACGCCTCAGTGTGTGGATTGCAACCGGTGACGGCGATTCAATGGCAATTGGTGGAAACCATTTTATCCACATAATACGCCGTAATATCGACGTAAATATTGTGATGTTCAATAACCAGATTTATGGCCTAACAAAAGGGCAATATTCACCCACTACCCCGATGGGTAGCGTTACAAAAACGTCACCACAGGGAACAATTGAACACCCTTTCAACCCTGGCGAGCTGGTTTTGGGAGCACAGGGTACATTCTTTGCCCGCGCTGTCGATACCAATGTAAAACTGATGACAGAAGTAATGTTCGAGGCTGCACGACACGATGGTACTTCCGTGATCGAGATACTTCAAAACTGTATCATTTTTGCTGATAAAACGCATCATGCAGTTACTGATAAAGAGGTACGCGACGATGCACAGATTCACATCAAAAATGGCGAACCTCTCATTTTTGGTAAAGAACATGATAAAGGAATACGCCTCAACGGCACACAGCTTGAAGTAGTTACTATTGGCGAAAACGGGATTACTGAAGACGACCTTCTGGTTCATGATCAGTACCAGCAGGATCCGGGCATTCACCTTATGCTTGCCAAGATGTATCCTCCTCACTTCCCTGTTGCTCTTGGAGTTATCCGTTCGGCAATGTACCCTACCTATGATGATATGGTTGAGGATCAAATTACAGAGGCTAAAGCAACAAGTAAAATCCTTTGTGTCGATGATCTGCTTAACAGCGGCGATACATGGGAAATCAAATAGCAATACCCTTTCAGTTCCATAAAAAAAAGTCCCTGGTTGGTACCGGGGACTTTTTTTATACCTGTAATTTCCAGTGTGATTTATTTATTGACTGTAATTTTCTTAGTGTAAACCTGGCTGCCTTCTAAAACCCTAAATGTGTAGAAACCCGGGGCAAGATTGCTGCAATCCACATCAATATTTTGTTTGCCTGATGAATACGCCTGTGCAGGAAAATTTATTACCTGCTTGCCCTGTATATTATATACCTGTATAGCGATCGGGTCATTGGTTGAATGCATTAACGATACAGTCGCTTTCCCAGAAACAGGGTTAGGGAATACTGTGAATGCTTCAGCAGCGGATGATGGTTCAACACCTACCCCTGAAAATGTTGTGAACTGGCTGGCGGCCGCAGATCCAAAATTAGTACCGGTTAAGATAATTACATTTGAACCAGCTGTGTAATAGAACGAGAAAAAGGCTCCGGAGCCGTTGGTCAACCCGTTGCCTCCCGCATCGTGCATTGTAAATTCGTAGCAGTTGAAAGCCGGCAGGTTGAGTGTTACCGAGTATCCAAAGTTGGCTTTTGCATAAGGTCCGCCCGATTCGATTGTATTGCCTTGCATATTCTTAATGTCCCATGTGGTTTCTTCAGGATTATTATCCGTTTTTATATACAGTTTCAATTGGGTTGGTGTTACCATAGCTGCAGGGAAAGAATACGTGATAGTATCATTTTTCTGGTATCCGTCGCTGCCACCGTTGGTTTGTACACCATAAATCTTTAGTGCATTGGCTGATTGAACAGTGAAAGCAGTTGCAGGAAGCGTAACAGTTGCTTTCTGGAGGAATCCAAGGCTACCGCTCCAATTAAAGGTTTTTTCAGGTTCGTTATTCACCCGGTATTTGATTTCGGCCGAAATCAACTGGTTGGAACCGTTATTCTGTATTTCAAAAGTTGGCTCCAGCGAAGGTTCGCAATAACTTGCCAGAAGATTTCCCGGATTCTGAAGGGTAAGATCATTAGCGTAGACTCCTGTTATAGGAGTGCTTGTTGTATTTGCTGCCTGAAGTAGCGCTTTTGTTTGCGTGTTCTGAATAAAACCAACCACGCTCAGTTCAGCATTATCATAAACATTCTCGAGTTTCCACGAATAACGTAACAAGAAATAATCTCCGGGTTGAAAAGAAGTTGGCAGAGCGGTTCCGTTTGCTGATGGAAGCATCTTTTTCATCACGTTGTAAAAATCCTTTTCGCCATTTGTACCCGGAGCAGTAGCAAAATGGATGTGTTTCTCAATAACAACACAGTGTGCAAAGAGCGACCCGGAAACTGCAGCAGTGGCTTTTCCAAGCATGGTGACATAAATGGAATCTTCACCAGGACTAAGTTGCTGGTTTATTGTTAATTCAAATGGTGAAGTAACAGCGCTTTCAGTGGTTATCATAGCTTGCGTTATACTTCCAGGAGACCCGTGGAATACGTTGCCATCCATTACAGCATCAGGATAACCCGGAACGGCATAGTACGAAACCCGGTTATTTACATCCACCTTATTGTGGTTGTACATAGGATCGTACCCGAAATTGCTCTGGTATTTGATTGAAGTGCACAGGGCGGAATTTGCATTCAGCAAAGTATTAAATCCGGGATTGAAATAAGCGCACCACGAGCAGGATGCACTCGTAAATTCTTCGAATAATACAAGGCGCGGAGTCTGGCTGTATAAAGCAGTTACAACAAGTAACATCATGCTTAAAGTAGTAAAGAATCTTTTCATAGTATAATTAATTGATTTGACTTTACAAATATCTGAATTAATAATAAGCAAATGTGTTTTTTAATATGCTAAACTTCAAATAGCCTGATTCTTTTTAAAAATTTTGCTAAAGATACATTTTGAATTCATTTTCAGTATATCTTTGTTGTGTTGAAAACCAATGCATTCCATCAGTACTAATCAATTGCGAAAAATGAAAAAACTTTTACTTCTTACTATTACCCTTTTATTTGTTACCATTGTTTCAGCACGTCCTGTTAACCTGAATATGGTGTTGTCAGGTACGGTTTATACCAGCGGAACCGATACACTTGAACTTTACGATACCCTTGGGAATAAAATAAATAACGGGAAAATCACAATTACATCAACAAATCCCACAATTGATCCTCTTCCGGGTTATATCTGGATTAAAAATACGACTACCACTACGATGAACAATGCCTATGTCCGGAGGATCATTAATTCCGAAGTACCCGGAACAATGAACTCTTTTTGCTTCGGCATCATGTGCTACGGGGTTTCAACAAGTGTTTCATCCATCCCGACAACTCTTGCGGCAGGAGTTCTTGACAAATCATTCTATGGTGATTACTATCCTGATGGTCATACAGGAGTTACTTCAATTACCTATGAGTTTTTCGATAATACTTCCTTCAGTGCGCCTGTAAAAGCAAGGGCAACTATCGATTACCGCATTAGTTTAGTAGGTATGCCTACTGATAAACTGGTTTTCAAAGGCCCTTTCCCAAACCCTTCATCACAAACGGCTAATTTCGAATATAACCTGCCGGCAGGTTATGATAATGCACAAATTATTATCCGCAATACCCTGGGTGTTGAAACCGATAATTACACACTCGAAAGCCGTACAGGTAAAAAATCGGTTGATGTAAGTAAATATGCTTCCGGAATATACTTCTGCTCATTCGTGGTTGATGGGAAAATAGTTCAATCGAAAAAGATGATCATCAAGCATTAATTGATAGATTGGGAATCAGGGGATTAAACTATTTCAAGGCCATCCAAAATTTCCATAAAACATAGAAATGCAGGAAGTTATACTTTCTGCTTTTTTTCTGCCCTGATGATGCCGGTCAGGCATAGAACACCGATCAGGTGAAAACATTCCTGTTGGTAAATGTGTTGGATTGGACTGACAGGTCAATGGAAACCATTTTTACAGGTTCCTGATTTCTGAGGATAAATTCAAAAAAATATATACGTTCTTTGTAATAACAGATAATAGTTTAAGTATTTTTGTACCTGATACAGTTTCCAGTTATCAGGGATAACGTCAAAGGTGCTTTTCACCATCACAATGAAACATCATTATATGCTGCCAATATCTGGTATATATATAGTTAGAGATATAAGGAGTCATTTTCTGGCAGTCTTTTTGGTGCTCTGTGCTGCAGGACTGCAGGCGCAACAGCTTATAATTAAGGACAGCGACAACAATAACCAGGTTGTGAATGGGACAACTGTTGTTAAATATACAAGCGACCCGGCTACTATAGTAATTACTGCAAACTTCGTAATGAAAAACAATACGGACAAACCTCTCATTGTATTTCTGAAGAAGAAGATTAACCATATGGCCGACAGCACCACCGATTTTTTCTGTTTTTCGATTAAGTGCTGGGCCAATTGTGATTCGACTGATCTGGCTGATACCATTCAACCCGGCGATGAGCATATGGCTTTTATGCCACACGCATGTCATATAAACAGGGATTTATCGCCACCGATGGCTCCGGGATATACATCCATAACCTATACGCTTTACGATAACAATACCTTTCCAACGCCTGTTGAAGCAAAAGTTACCGTTGATTATCACCTGGGAGCATTGGGAATCGAAAGCCAACATTATCAGCAGCTGGGGGTATATCCGAACCCTGCATCTTCATCGTTTGCCATAGATATGGGGGATGAATTTATGCCCGGTGATTGCATGGTTACAGTATTTAACTGCCAGGGGAAACAAGTTTTTTCAACGCTGCGGCCCATCGAAAACCAACGTGTAACCGTTCCTGTGAGCAGCTTTCCAAATGGTATATATTTCGGAACACTCGCGAGGGAATCAGGTTTGACGAAACAATTCAAATTTATAGTACAGCGGTAATAAAAAAAGCAGACTTTGCAGCCTGCTTTCTGATTATTTCGGAACCGGAATAATCTACATCCCGAATTCTTTCCTGATTTTTTCCACGCTGTCGATTTTTTCCCAGCCAAAGAATTCAACTTCTTTAAAGTATTTGTCTTTTCCGTCGATTTTCTCGGTACGCGTGCTTCCGTTACTGTAATATACTTCAACATCGGCCTTGTAATAATCACGGCCAAAATGACCGTACGAAGCTGTGCGTTCGAAAATCGGATTTTTCAAGCCGAACCTCTGAACAATTGCGTACGGACGCAAATCAAAAATCTTGCTTACCTTTTCGGCAATCTGTCCGTCGGTTAGTTTCCTGCCTTCAGCATCTTTCACCTTCGCTGTTTTATAAGTGTTTACATAAACGCCTACCGGCTGTGCAATTCCGATTGCATAGGCTACCTGCACAAGTATTTCGTCGGCAACGCCTGCAGCAACAAGGTTTTTAGCTATATGTCGTGCTGCATAGGCAGCTGAGCGGTCAACCTTCGAGGAGTCTTTTCCTGAGAAAGCTCCGCCGCCATGAGCACCTTTGCCACCGTATGTATCAACAATTATTTTGCGGCCTGTAAGCCCTGTGTCGCCGTGAGGTCCGCCAATTACAAACTTGCCTGTCGGGTTAACAAAATATTTCACATCGTCGCCAAAGAGTTTGCGTACGCGTGCGGGTAAAGTCCTTTTAACGCGGGGCAGCAGTATGTTTTTTACATCATCCGCAATCTGGTCCTGCATGGCTTTTTCGGCATCTTTGTGCGCTTTTGGTGATGAATCAGCAGGAAGTACAAACTCGTCATGCTGGGTTGAAACAACAATAGTATCAATACGAACCGGCCTGTTACGTTCGTCGTACTCAACTGTAACCTGCGATTTGCTGTCGGGACGCAGGTATTTCATCTTCTTGCCTTCGCGACGGATGGCTGCCATTTCCTGTAGAAGGATATGCGACAATTCGATAGGCATAGGCATAAGGTTATCCATTTCGTTATTTGCATAACCAAACATCATTCCCTGGTCGCCAGCACCCTGATCCTCAGGTTTTGCATGATCGACACCCATGTAAATATCGTCCGATTGCTCGTGGATTGTCGAAATAACGCCACAGGAATTATTGTCAAAACGGTATTCGGCTTTTGTATACCCTATGCGTTCGATGGCACCGCGAACTATTTTCTGAATATCGACATAGCCTGATGTGCGGACTTCGCCGCTGCAGACTGCAAGTCCTGTAGTTACAAGTGTTTCACAGGCTACTTTGCTGTCGGGGTCGAAACGCAGAAACTCGTCGAGTAATGCATCTGAAATCTGGTCTGCTACTTTGTCGGGATGCCCTTCCGACACACTTTCTGATGTGAATAAATATCCCATCTCTATATGATTAAGAGGTTAAAGTTATAAAATGGCGGAAGGATTTAAGTGCTGCTTGCGTGGATTTTTTTAGCATTTTTTTCCGTGGTTGCAAGCAATCAAATTTTTCCACTCAATAAGGCTGCAAAGGTATAAATTTTTGTAATTGCTCGGTGGAAAATGACAGATTTCGCATAAAAAAACAGGTTTATCCTTGTTAATGTTTATTAAAACAACAATTCTTAAAGCTACGTGTTTCACGGAAATATAATTTGCCTGAACAAAACAACAAATACAATGTTTTTTATTGTTGAAAAATCCTGAAATGAAAGATTTATTTCAAACAATTAATTTCTTTTTATGTATAAAAAAATTTCCACTTTCTTCACTGGCTTGTTCCTCTTAGTAACTGGTGTATTTGCACAAAACTCGTTCTTAGGGATTGGTGCGATATATAGTAACCATTCCCGAAAAGGACTCGATAATTATATGAATTATGCAATGAAAGAACTGGATTTGCCTCAAAGCAGTTTTCCTGATACTTATGGGATTTCTGTCGGATATTCAGTCAAAAACAACAGCTCGGAATTTATTTTTGGCGGCTCGTACAGTGTTGGGAAAAATGTAGTCGAAAGTTCGGATAAATCAAGAATAGTAAGTTTCAAACAAAATGTTTTTAATTTAAACCTGGGTGTCGATAAATACCTGGTGCCCTGGTATTTTATAGGTGGCCAGTTTTTAGTTTCTTCTTTTACCGGAACATTTAAATATGATAACAGCGGAACGCCGCTTCCGGCTGACAGTTATATTGATTTTACTGAAGACTCTTTTAATTTCCTTAAAGGATATTCGGTTGGGCTGAGGGGAGAAACCGGTTTTTTTGTGCCTGTTGGTGACAATGGTAGCGGATTAAGGCTTTCAGGGTATTACGACCTTGGGCTTTCAAAATACAATTATTACGAATCGTTCGATAAAGTACTGACTACATACACCGGCGATAAGAAGACTAAAGAAAACACCTGGGGAATAGCGCTACTGTATCAGTTTGGATTAGGCAGTAACTGATCTGCCTTGCAAGCCAGATGAATATATTTCACCAGGCTCAATGAATCCTTGCATTTTTGTTTAATTTAATATCGAAGGGGAAATATTGCGTTTGCAATTTTTTATAGCAGGCTAATCTGATGGCCTCATTTGCTATCTTCGCAGCCTGATAAATGACTGCTATGCGAAAATATTTCCTGTTGTTCATTCTAATCCTTGCTGTTCAGGGAACCAAAGCCCAGGCCCCCGCCACCTTTGTGAATCCGTTTATCGGCACCAACGAAATGGGGCACACCTACCCAGGTGCAAGCGTGCCTTTCGGGATGGTGCAACTTAGTCCTGAAACCGATACAATCCAATATTCGATTGGTAAAGGGTATGTAAAGGATGTGTACCGCTATTGTGCCGGATACCAGTACTCGGATAAAACCATTGTCGGGTTCAGCCATACTCATTTTTCGGGAACCGGTCACAGCGACCTGGGCGATTTCCTGGTTATGCCGACAACCGGACCGGTTCAGCTAAATTCCGGTACAGCCGGTAATCCTGAATCCGGATATCGAAGCAGGTTCTCGCACGAAACCGAAAGCGCCAAAGCAGGGTATTATTCGGTTTTGCTTTCGGATTACAATATTAAGGCCGAATTAACGGCAACCACCCGGGTCGGGTTTCACCGATACACATTTCCACAAAGTGCTGAAGCTAATATAATACTTGACCTGGTTTCGGGGATATACAATTACGATGGAAAGGTAGTATGGAGTTCCATCAGGGTTGAAAACGATACCCTTGTAACCGGTTACCGGCAAACCCAGGGCTGGGCGCGCGAACGGATCATTTATTTTGCCATGGTTTTTTCGAAGCCTATCCGGAATTATGGCTGCCGTGACGATGGCAAGGTCGTATACAACGACTTTTATCGTAAATTCAATACAACAAAAGATTTCCCCGAGATGTCGGGGCGTAAGCTAAAGACCTACTTTAGTTTCGACACCAAAGCAGGTGAACAGGTACTTATAAAGTTCGCACTTTCACCAGTAAGTGCCAAAGGGGCAATACAGAACCTTGAAACTGAAATTCCGGGCTGGGATTTTAACCAGGTCAGGGGACAGGCCGAAGATGCATGGAATAAAGAACTTAGCCGGATTGTTATTGATGCGTCCGACGAAAAAAAGATCATTTTTTACACCGCACTCTACCATGCCTTCCTTTCGCCAACTGTATTTATGGATACCGATGGCAATTACCGCGGGATCGATCATGCCGATCATCATGCTGATAGCTTTACAAATTATACAACCTTCTCGTTGTGGGATACGTACCGCGCTCTTCATCCCTTGTTTACATTGGTACAGCAAAAACGAACAGCCGATATGGTTAACACTATGCTTACTCACCAACAGCAGAGTGTTCATCACATTCTTCCTGTGTGGAGCCATTATGCTAACGAAAACTGGTGTATGATCGGTTACCATGCAGTTCCTGTAATTGTGGATGCGTATATGAAGGGAATTCCTGGTTTTGATGCGGCTGCAGCACTTGATGCCTGTATTGCCAGCTCAACTTATGCGCCTTATGACGGAATTGGTGATTATATGAAATACGGGTATGTTCCGGCTGATAAGTCGTCGAATTCGGCTTCCAAGACTTTGGAATATGCATATGACGATTACTGTATCAGCCGTATGGCTCAAAAAATGGGGAAAACGGGAATTGCTGCCGCTTACGCAAAAAGAGCCGAGGCGTACAATTATGTTTTTGATGCGACTACCGGTTTTATGCGTGCCAAAAGCAGTAGCGGAGCTTTCCAATCGCCTTTCGACCCGCTGAGAACCGAGAAACAAGGCTTTATCGAAGGGAATTCGTGGAATTACTCTTTTTATATTCCTCAAAACCCTATGAAGCTAATTACACTGAATGGCGGGAATTCGAAATTTATTTCGCACCTCGATTCGCTTTTTGATATAAAACTCGACGAAAAGCACTTTGCCGAATCAGAAGATATTACTACTGCCGGACTAATCGGTAATTATGTGCACGGAAACGAACCCAGCCACCACGTTCCGTATTTATATGTGTTTGCAGGGGCTCCATGGAAAACCCAGGAACGTATTCACCAGATTATAAGCACCATGTACCGTAACGAAACCGATGGGCTCTGTGGTAACGACGATTGCGGGCAGATGTCAGCCTGGTATGTTTTCAGTTCACTTGGATTTTACCCGGTATGCCCCGGAAGCAATGAATATGTGATTGGTGCACCATCGGTGGATATGGCCACAATCAATCTCGAAAACGGGAAGCAATTCACCATAACTGCACAAAACCTGAGCGATAAAAATATTTATATACGGCAAATGAAATTAAACGGCCAGCCACTTAACGGGTTCATTCTTAGTAATGAGGATATAGTTAATGGCGGAACACTCGAATTTGTAATGGGGGATAAGCCGAAGAAGTAAGAGGCGAATCTTTGAATAGGAAGGCAGGAAGACTGAAGTCGGAAGAGGTGCTATTAATTTTATTCACTTAAATTTTTGGACCCATTTTCTGATTTATTGGTTTCTGGTTTCTGGTTCCGGGTTCCTGGTTTCTGGCTGCTGACTTCGGGCTTCCACCTTCTGAATTTCGTCTCCCGCCTCTCGTCCCCCAAAAAATATCTTGCAACCCCGATCGCACCCAAATTGAAAAAATCGTATTTTTGAAAAAAACATAAGACAATGGATTTTAGCGAAGTTATACTGAAACGCGAAAGCATACGCAATTACGATCCCGCGAAACCGGTTGATATTGACACCCTGAAACGAATTCTCGAAGCAGGAAGGATTGCACCTTCGGCATCGAATTACCAGCCCTGGGAATTCTGGTTAATTTCATCACCCGAGTTGCTCGAAAAAGTTAAACCCTGTTATTCGAGGCAATGGATTGCTGATGCACCTCATATACTGGTAGTTACTGGCGATCAGGATCATGCGTGGGAACGTTCAGACGGCTATAACTCACTACAGACCGACCTTGCTATCTCCATGCACCAAATGGTTCTTGCAGCAACAAATGAGGGCGTAGGTTCGTGCTGGGTTACCAATTTCAACCCGGCAATCCTTCGTGGTGCCCTTGGGCTTAAGGAATCAGTTAAAGTTTATGGTATCACCCCGCTGGGATATCCCCGCGCAACTTATACCAAACGTACTGTTATAATGCGCAAACCACTCGAGGACGTAGTGATTTATAAGTAAATCATTATTTTGCTTCAGTTGTTTCATGTTCCTGGCAATTACATATCGTTCGGAATGCCCGATAGAAATTCTGCCCGATAAATTTCCTATAGCCTCCCACCGATGAAATTATCTCAACGCCAATTCCTGTTAATCCTGTTCTCAGTAATTACTCTGGCGTTGATTTTAAACCTAGGGCAGGTTTATTCCTTCTGGAATATTATTCCCGGTATTATGCTGGTAAGCCGCTGGATTACAATGGCGATGCTTGTGTGGTATGCTTTGCGGAAAAAGTCGCTTACCTCCTGGATCCTGATAAGTATGCTTCTGGGAGCAGAATTTGGACATGATGTGCCTTCAGTGGCCATACATCTGAACCTGTTCAGCAAAATATTCCTGAACATGGTAAAAACCATTATCGCCCCTTTGCTCTTTGCTACTCTTGTGGTTGGAATTGCAGGGCATTCGAGCCTTCGGCAGGTAGGACGTATGGGTTGGAAATCAATAGTTTACTTTGAAATAGTTTCGACTATTGCATTGGTAATCGGCCTGCTTGCCATCAATATCAGCAAGGCAGGTGCCGGGGTTACAATTCCGCCCGAACTAAGCCAGACTGGGATTCCGGCAGTGAAAGCTCAGACCTGGGAAGAAATTATCCTTCATATATTTCCCGAAAATATAGCAAAATCAATCTACGAGGGGCAGGTATTGCAGATTGTAGTTTTCAGCATTGTTTTTGGTATAGCTGTGGCCATGCTCAAGGACCAGCACCGCAATCGCATGGTGCATTTTGCCGAGAGCCTTTCGGAAACCATGTTTAAATTTACCAACCTGGTAATGTACCTGGCACCCGTAGCTGTTTTTGCTGCTATTGCCTATTCAGTCGGGCATATGGGGCTCAGCATACTGGGAAACCTGATTCAACTTCTTGCTACACTCTATATAGCATTAATCATTTTATTGCTAGTTGTCTTCCTGCCGGTTGCGTTGATAATGAAAATTCCTGTAAAGAATTTTATCCGTGCGGTTTCGGAGCCAGCTACCATTGCTTTTGCGACTACGAGTTCTGAATCGGCATTGCCGATTGCAATGGAAGTGATGGAAAAATTTGGAGTTCCGCGCAAAATTGTTGCTTTCGTTATGCCAACCGGCTACAGTTTCAATCTCGACGGAACCACCTTATACCTTTCGCTGGCAACCCTTTTCGTAGCGCAATGCGCCGGGATTGATCTGCCGCTTGAAAAACAATTGTTGATTGTATTCACTCTTATGCTTACCAGCAAGGGAGTTGCCGGGGTCCCGAGGGCTTCGCTTGTTATTCTGCTCGGCACAGCCGCCAGTTTCGGGCTTCCGACCTGGCCAATATTTATTATACTCGGCATTGATGAGTTAATGGATATGGCAAGAACTGCGGTGAATGTGGTTGGAAATTGCCTGGCTACAGCTGTTGTGGCCCGCTGGGAAGGTGAATTTGACGACGAGGCTGCAAGGAATTTCAATCCCAAAATAGTGGAATAGTAAACCGATTTGAAGAAAACAATTGTTTTGATATAATAAGAGCGGCTATTTGCCGCTCTTATTTTTTTTAAACAGTAACCGTTTATACAGTCATAATATCTTTTTCCTTATGCTCGAGAGTTTTATCAACAGCTATGATGAAACCGTCGGTTATATGCTGGATTTCTTTCTCAAGCACTTTGATGTCGTCCTCCGAAACTCCATCTTTTTCAAGTTTTTTAGCTTCTTCAACGGCTCCGCGGCGGATATTCCGGATCGCAACTTTTGCTGCTTCAGCCTCTGCCCTGGCTTTTTTTACCAGGTCGCGGCGGCGTTCCTCGGTAAGAGGTGGAACAGCAATGCGTAATACTTCTCCATTATTCTGCGGATTAAATCCCAGGTTGGCATCCAGTATGGCTTTTGCCAAAGGGTTAAGCATACTCTTTTCCCAAGGCTGAACAATGATCATTCGGGCGTCAGGAGTATTTATATTGGCGATCTTATCAACCGATGTGGGATTTCCGTAGTAGTCAACCCGGACACCCTCGAGCATTTGCGGGCTTGCCTTTCCGGTACGGAACTTATGAAATTCCTTTTCAAGATGGGTAACGGCATGCTGCATGCTTTCCCTGATCTCTTCGACGATAAACTTTGCTTCTTCAGTCATGGTTATTCAATTTGTAATGCAAAGTTAAAAATTGTAATGAAATATTTTTGGAAGGAAACAAAAAAGTGCAATAATAATGAGGGGTTGAGGATTAGGGATAGCGTTTTGGTGTTTAAAACCACATATTTTTATGGTTGATCATTAAATGATTGGAATGGACTCAGGCATTTTACCTAAAGCCAGTTTACGGTTCAACAGGAATTTTTGAATTAGAAGGTAAGATAGCAAAACCTAAAACTCTGCTAATCATTAATCCGCTTCCCAACCCCTAATCCCTGAATCCTAATCCCTAAACCCTGATTAAGGTGCCGCATTGTTCTCCATTCAGTATCATCTGAAGATTCCCGGCTTTATGGACATCAAAAACGATTACCGGCAGGTTGTTTTCGCTGCATAACGTAAAAGCAGTCATATCCATGATATTCAATCCTTTACTGTAAGCTTCGTCAAAAGTAATTGTATCAAATTTGGTTGCACTCGGGTCCTTTTCAGGATCGGCAGTGTAGACGCCGTCTACCCGGGTTCCTTTAAGCAGTACGTCGGCATGTATTTCCACTCCGCGCAAAGCAGCTGCCGAATCGGTTGTGAAGAAAGGATTCCCGGTTCCACCTGCCAGTATAACAACATCTCCGTTTTCGAGGCTGCTTATAGCTTTTGGCCCGCTAACCCTCTCGGCAACAGGATCTACTGCAAGACCTGAAAGTACTTTCGACTTTACTCCAACGCTTTGAAGAGCCGATTGCAATGCCAGACTGTTGATAACTGTTGCCAGCATTCCCATATAATCGCCCTGAACGCGGTCGGTTCCGATATTGTTCCCTTTCAGTCCGCGGAAAATATTGCCGCCTCCGAGTACTACTGCTACCTGGGTTCCGAGGGTTACAGCATTTTTGATTTCAGCCGCATAAAGTGCAAGCATTGCCGTATCAAAACCCTGGCCGGACGTTCCGGCAAGTGATTCGCCGCTGAGTTTGAGTAAGATGCGATTGTATTTCATATTAAAAAATTATCGTTCAACTGCTTGATTCTAAAGGGGGTCAAATTCCAATATGAGTTCCCGGATTACCATTCTTTCTAATGCGAATGTAATACATTTGGAATTGTTACCGGGAAATTACCAAAACTTTGGTTTTAATTTCCTGAGCCTGTTTTAACCTGTAAAAGTACGTACCTGCCGGTAGGCCTGATAAATCGACATTTACAATGTTCAACCCGCTTTTGAAATTTGCCGAAGCAATTGTAAGGATCTTCCTGCCAAATAAGTCGCATAAATCAATTTCCGCCATTCCTCCTTTGCAGAGGTTGAAAGGAATGCTGGTGAGCCCGGTTACAGGATTAGGGAAATTCTGTCCCAAAAAGATATTCCCGGAAATGCCTTTATCTTTAAGTCCCACTGATAAGTCGGAAGAGTTCACATTGATGCACCAACCCTGCAGCATTCCTGGCTGGTTTACTGCATCATCCTGTATCTTCAGGATCCATTTGCCGTGAACGTTTTTACCATCGTATGAACTCAGGGGTTGTTCTGGTTTGTAACTACCGGTAAAAGAAGCACTACCGTTGTTTATAGGAATCAAAGCTTCGTCATCGAAAGTGGTATTTATGAAATCTGAGCCGGTGCCTCCGTTGTCGGAACTCAGGTCGATGGTTGTTCCATCAGGACCAATAAGACTTACATTCAATGTTGAAATCCTGTCATGATCGATATTCAGGGTTACATTAATATCATCAATTCCACCGCTAAAGTTAACATCAATTGTATCGTAAACGGTGGAGAAAACAGGAATGGATTTTGGAACCGAATTCGAACACAATGAAAATATGAAATCAGGTGCAACCATGTATGTGTAATTTGCTGAAGGGGCCGTTGATCCGGGTGGATTAGTCCCTTTCCCTCCTCGCGGAAGTGTTTCAATAATGATTCCAGCCTCATCCTGAACCGCAAAATAATAATTTACAATTGTTCCTAATACCTGTGCGGGAATATGAAAAGTATACGAATTCCCGCTGATCCCATCGGCATGCAACACCTGGTAATTGCCTCCGTTGAGGCTGAAATACAGGCAGGGTTCATTATTGCCGGTTCCTGTCGGGCGTGGAGATATTACTGCTAGTATAGCTGATTGTTCACCGGTTCCAGTCAATGGAGTCAGGGGCTGATGCTGAAGCTCCATTCTGCAGTTCCACCCCAGACTCGCCAAACCGGCAACCGATGCCTGCACCATGCGTTTGAAGAAAGCGGGGTTTGTGTTGCTGACTTTATCTAGCGGGGTATGATAATATGGATTGAAATCGCCGGGATATTCCTCAATGGCAAGCAGCGCAGGGTAATTGTGATGCCAGAATGATGCATGGTCGCTGGCTTCAATATTAATATATGTCCATGTAAATTCCGGTGTGTATATTTTCATGACATCCTGGTAATCATTTGTTAATGAATGCGATAGCGGGTTTGTCCCAAGAGTAATTTTATAATCGTTGTTCGAATCCCACGCAATCATATCGAAATTTAAAACTCCCATGATCTGTTTGCCCGCTAATGCAGCGCTGTCAGCGTATGCCCCACTTCCGAAAAGCCCTATTTCCTCTTCGTCCCAGATTGCAAATTCAATCGTATATTCCGATGGTAAACCTGATAACAGACGGGCGGCTTCCATCACCGCAACCACCCCTGACGCATTATCATCAGCTCCCGGTGCCAAGGCGGCCGGTGGCATATTGTCGTAATGAGCGCAGATTAAATATTTTTTATCAGGGAACTTTGTGCCTGTTTTCCATGCCAGTACATTGCGCCCGGTAAGGCTGTAATCCTGGTAACGAGCCTGGTAGCCATATTCCAGAAACTTCTCCAATACGAACTGTGCCGCAATATTCTGAATATCGTTGTAAAGGTAGTTGCGTGTTGTGATGGTTTGTGTTACGCCTCCTGCCACAACTGTAGTATCACCCGAAAGCTGCCTGTTGCGCAAACCAACTGTCGATTCGGTTGCAAGGCTGATTAAAGAATCAATAGCAGGACTGTATGCAATTGCTGTTTGAGCCTGTATCTTTCCGGGTAACTGGAAAAATAGTACAAGCATTGGAATAATGAAAGCTGCTCTTTTCATTCGGCAATTGTTATAATTAGGGCAACAGAAATCTTAGCCTGTATTATACCATTTCCTTAAACTGGTTATTCCTCTTTTCCGTGACAGGCTTTGTATTTCTTACCACTTCCACAGGGGCAGGGATCATTCCGTCCAACCTTCTTCTCAACCTTAACAGGCCCGGTAACAGTCGATTCGCTTGTGCGCTGGCTGAGGATATCGTTGCGGTCTTCACGCAAACGGCTGTGATCGGTGCGCTGCGGCTGATGCACTTCTTTTACCTGTTCCGCCTGCTGGGCCGGAAGGTTAGCTCTTGAAAGGAAACCAATTATATCTTTGTTCACTTTCTGCAGCATGGTCTTAAACAGGTTGAACGATTCCAGTTTGTATATCAGTAAAGGATCTTTCTGCTCGTAACTTGCCGACTGCACACTCTGGCGGAGTTCGTCCATTTCGCGAAGGTGTTCCTTCCATGCATCGTCAATTACTCCAAGGGTTATTCCCTTTTCGATAGCCAGCGATACTTCCATCCCTTTATCCTCGTATGCTCTCTTAAGGTTTGCAGCTACCTGCATCGATTTGATTCCATCAGTAATAGGAATAGCTATAAACAGGTAATGAGGATGATTTTCGTACACGTCTTTTATGACCGGGAATGATAATTCGGCTATGCGCTTCGATTTTGTCCGGTAATTCTGGTAGATATGGCGGAACAACTCGTCGGAGAGTTTATCTTTATTGCCCGACATAAAGTCTTTTTCCTCAAACGGGCATTCGGCGGCAAAGGTTGTGAGCAGCTCGAGTTTAAACCCTTCGAAATCGCCGTTCTCCTGGTAATCGGTAACATAGTTTTCGCCCAGGTCATAAATCATATTTGAAATGTCGAGTGCAAGGCGTTCGCCATAAAGGGCCTGGCGCCGTTTGCTGTAAATCACTTCACGCTGGGCATTCATAACGTCGTCATACTCAAGCAAACGTTTACGTATCCCAAAGTTGTTTTCTTCAACTTTCTTTTGGGCCCGTTCGATGCTTTTGGTAATCATCCGGTGCTGGATCACTTCGCCTTCTTTGAGGCCGAGGCGGTCCATAATACCGGCAATACTTTCGGAACCAAACATACGCATGAGATCGTCCTCAAGCGATACAAAGAACTGCGAACTACCCGGGTCACCCTGGCGTCCGGCACGTCCGCGTAACTGGCGGTCGACGCGCCTTGATTCGTGGCGTTCGGTACCTATAATAGCCAAACCACCGGCTTCCTTTACACCAGGACCCAGTTTGATGTCGGTACCACGGCCGGCCATATTGGTGGCAATGGTAACTGTACGGGCCAAACCGGCTTCGGCAACAATCTGAGCTTCACGCTGGTGCAGCTTGGCATTGAGCACATTATGAGGAATACGGTCGCGGGTAAGCATACGGCTCAGTAATTCCGAATTTCAACCGAAGTAGTACCTACCAAAACCGGGCGGCCCTTCTCGATCAGCGATTTAATTTCGAGAATAACTGCATTGAATTTTTCGCGTTTTGTTTTATAAACAAGGTCTTCCTGGTCGGCACGCACAACAGGGCGATTGGTAGGTATTACCACAACATCCAGTTTGTAGATATCCCAGAATTCACCGGCTTCGGTTTCGGCAGTACCCGTCATACCGGCAAGTTTACGGTACATACGGAAATAATTCTGCAGTGTAACCGTAGCGTAGGTCTGTGTGGCTGCTTCAATTTTTACATTTTCCTTTGCTTCGATAGCCTGGTGCAAGCCATCGCTGTAACGCCGGCCTTCGAGTATACGCCCGGTTTGTTCATCAACGATTTTTACCTTGTTATCCATTACCACGTATTCAACATCCTTTTCGAACAAGGCGTACGCTTTAAGGAGTTGGTTCACAGTATGAATACGTTCCGATTTAACTGAATAATCGCGAAGCAGGTCGGCTTTCAGTTCAAGTTTCTCTTTATCAGGCAGTTGCCTACGTTCCATTTCGGCTATCTCGGCCCCGACATCAGGAAGTATATAAAATTTCGGATCGTCGTACGACTTGGTTATCAGGTCGATACCTTTATCCGTAAGCTCAATGGAGTTGTTTTTTTCGTCAATAACAAAAAACAGCTCGTCATCAATGATATGCATGTTTTTTGATTGCTCCTGCATGTAGAAATTTTCGGTCTTCAGCAGTATGGCTTTTATGCCCGGTTCACTGAGGTATTTGATCAGGGCCTTGTTTTTGGGCAAACCGCGGAAAGAACGAAGCAATGCTTCTCCTCCTTTTCTCTCAATTTCCGAAGGCATTTTGCCTTCATCATTAAAAACCAGCTGGTTTTTTGCTTCAGAAAGCAGCTTGGTAACGAGGTTACGCTGCTCGATGTAAAGGCGTGATATTTCGGGTTTCAGGGCTTCAAATTCCTGGTTTTCACCTCGTGGAGTCGGCCCTGAAATAATCAAAGGTGTACGAGCATCGTCAATCAGCACGGAGTCGACCTCATCAACAATTGCATAGTTATGCGGGCGTTGAACCAGTTCGTCCGGGTTACGTGCCATATTGTCACGCAGGTAGTCGAAACCAAACTCATTATTGGTTCCGTAAGTGATATCAGCAAGGTAAGCTGAGCGGCGTTCCTGCGAGTTGGGTTCGTGCCTGTCGATACAGTCGACCCTCAAACCGTGAAATTCGAATAAAACACCCATCCATTCCGAGTCGCGTTTGGCCAGGTAATCGTTAACGGTTACAACGTGAACTCCTTTACCCGGCAGGGAATTGAGGTAGATAGGCAGCGTAGCCACAAGGGTTTTACCTTCACCTGTGCCCATTTCGGAAATTTTTCCCGAATGCAGTACTATACCCCCGATAAGCTGTACATCATAATGCACCATATCCCAGGTAATCATGTTGCCCCCGGCCATCCAGCGGTTGTCCCAGAATGCCTTTTCACCGACAATGTTCACACTGTCCTTGCGGGCTGCCTGGTCGCGGTCGAACTGGGTAGCGGTTACTTCCAGGGTTTCGTTCTGTAAAAAACGACGTCCGGTTTCCTTCACAACTGCGAAGGCTGCAGGAAGTATTTCGAGAAGTGTTTCCTGTGTTTTGCGGTACTCTTCTTTATCAAGGGCATCAATTCGTTTATACAGGTCTTCTTTTTCTTCAATATCAATATCAAAATCGATTTCGATACGGGCTTTGATGGCATCAATTTCATCACGTTCAGCCTGCACGGCATCGGCAATCTTTTGCTTGAATGATAAAGTCATGGCACGGAGGCCGTCGTTATCGAGGGATTGCAGTTTTTCGAATTCGGCTTTGGCTTTTTCAACCAAAGGCATTATGTTTTTTATATCACGGTCGGATTTGGTACCGCCCGAAATCATTTTCAGAAAGGAGTTAAGCATTTTTCAGAATAGTTAAGCGAACATGAATCAGTTCAATCAAACATGCAAAGATAATGTATTCCTGCTAAAGGCAATCAATGCGATTACCGGCAGTAAACGTGAAAAGCAAAGCAAATACCGTACAAAAATGAATTCAGCACTTTTTTAGCGACAAAGTGGCAGGAAGGATTGAGGAGATTGAGGGAATTGATGAGTTTGAAAAGTTCAGGGGTTCAAAGGTTGAGCGATGCGAAATCCCCTAACAGCGGGATTCAAAGTTTTAAAATTGATGCCGATTAATTTAAGATATAACTTTCTGCGTGCTGAACCCGCGGCTTCGCCCCTCGCCAGATTGCTTTGTCATTTTGATGATGATGCATAAAATTAGCAATTACAAAATCCCAATAACTGAATCGGGGCACTGGTTCTGCCAGTGCCCCGATTGTTGTTTGTTAATATTCGTCTTCGTGAAAGAAGAAATCCTCTTTCGAAGGATAGTCTGGCCAGAGATCTTCGATGCTTTCGTAAATCTCACCTTCATCTTCCAGTTCCTGGAGGTTCTCAACCACTTCCATTGGAGCTCCCGAGCGAACACAGTAATCGAGAAGCTCTTCTTTTGTAGCCGGCCAGGGGGCATCCTCAAGTTTTGAGGCTAATTCTAACGTCCAGTACATATGATAATATGTTGATTAATTTTTTTGCAAAAATAATCTATTCAAAGTCAAAGTCAATAGGTTGTTCAAATTTGTCAATAACTTATTTAAAATTAGGCATTTCACTGAAAAATATAGGCTGAATAGAGGCTTGTTTTAGCATTCAGTCTTTGATTTAACTACTGCGAAACGTCAGGTTTCCACGGAAGATCAGGAATATTATTTATAAATGCAATTTCTCTTGCCAGAACAAAAAGGTAATCCGAAAGACGGTTGATATATTTGACCAGGATTTCATCTACTTTGGTTTCGATGGCTAATTTTACGATTATTCGTTCTCCTCTCCGACAAACAGTGCGGCACACATGACATAATGATACAAGGGGATGCCCGCCGGGCAGTATAAAAGAACTGATAGCCGGCAAATGCAGGTTCATTGTATCTATTTCCTGTTCAAGCATAAATACATCTGGCTCTGTAAGAAAAGGAAGCGGCCTGCTGAGCGTCTTGCCTGGGTCGGTGGCCAGAAGCGATTCGGCTGTAAACAGGTTTTCCTGGATTTTCAGTAAAACTTCACGCAAATGCTCATCATTCAACTGGTCGCGAAGGTTCCCGATAAAAGAGTTCAGCTCATCGAGCGTTCCATATGCTTCGATACGATCGTTATATTTGGGAACACGTGTACCTCCGATAAGTGATGTTTCGCCCTTATCGCCGGTTTTGGTATAAATTTTCCATTCTTTTTCCATCTTCTGCAATCCTTTTGCAAAAAGCAATAACGGATCAGTTATATGCCTTAAACATGTTTAGGGAACATAAACAACTAAACAGGCCCTAATTGTTCAATGATTGCTGTGATGTTATGATATCCGTATTCAGATAATCGGCCGAAACTTGTCCATCCATAAGGCGAATGATGCGGTGTGCATGTCGGGCGATATCTTCTTCGTGGGTGACCAGGATAATAGTATTGCCGGCGTTGTGAATCTGCTCGAGTACACCCATTATTTCGTACGATGTGGTCGAATCGAGGTTACCGGTGGGTTCATCGGCAAGAATAATGGAAGGTTTATTTACCAATGCCCTGGCTATAGCTACCCGCTGGCGCTGACCTCCCGAAAGTTCGTTGGGTTTGTGATGTGCCCTGTCCGTAAGCCCTACACTGGCAATTACATCGGTAGCACGCTCGAGCCTTGCCGATTTTGAATAACCGGCATAAATCTGCGGAAGCATTACATTTTCAAGTGCGGTGCTACGCGGTAGCAGGTTAAATGTCTGAAAAACAAAGCCTATTTCCTTGTTGCGAATCCGTGCTAATTCGTTGTCGTTCAGTTTGCTTACGTCCTGGTTATTCAGAATATACTCGCCACTGGTCGGAGTGTCGAGACATCCGAGCAAGTTCATTAAAGTAGATTTTCCTGAACCTGAAGGACCCATAAGGGCTACGAACTCGTTTTTATAAATTGAAAGTGATACCGAGCGAAGTGCCCTCACCAATTCGGTTCCGACTTTGTAGGTTCTTGTTATATCGGTCAAACGTATTATTTCCTGCTTACTCATATTAAAAGAGATTGAATAACAAAAGTAATTGTTTTTGCGATGAGATGATTTGAAAATATAAAAATCAAATGAAAAAGCAGTTAAAAACTCTTATTGCCGTAAAATCTAATACCGGATCACAAATCTTTGCCGGCTTAGCTCTTTTCTCAGGAAAACGACACCCAATCCGAATAAATCGATACTAGCTGTAACCTTACTGTTTTCGCAGATTTGTTCCCATGTCATTTCCATTTCGTCCGACGAGTGTATTTCATGAAACACAAAAACAGTATCATTGTGAGAAATAGTAAGTAACGATTCGAAGCAACTGATGATTTCGCCTGAGAAATGATTTCCATCGAAAAAGGCAAAGTCAAGTTTTCCTTCTTTTTTAATAAGCCCCGGCAAAACACTGCCAAATAGCCCAATATGCTGCTCTATATTATTAATGCCCAGCGATTTGAATCCTGCTTCTGCCTGTTCCGATTTGATGGTGCAGGCATCGATAGTAACCACTTTAGAATTGGCATTTGCCATTGCCAGGTACATGGTGCTTATTCCTAACGAAGTGCCCAGTTCTATTACGGTTTCCGGTTTGAAAAATGCAGCCAGCCGGTAAAGTAACCGACCGTATTTTTCACTTATTGCGCTTTCACGGGTTATGGAACCAATACTCCTGACCCGGTGTGATACACAGGTGTTATCCCTTTTTCGGGCAAACTCGGTGATTTCAATAAGTTGCGGATTTTTGATGAGATTTCCCCTTACTGTGTTTATTTTCCTGAAAACAGCTTGTTCTCTCTTGTTTTTAATAACCTCATCTATAAGCTTATACACAAATGGGGAATGCACCGAATGCCTTGTGCCTGAATTTAACAGGTAGATCAGGTAGGAGGCGAATGTGTTTGCATTTATTATCACGGTGGATTTATTCTGAAATAATAAATAATTTCGAAAATGAAACCAGGCTTTATGTATTTTTGTGCTTTATATACTAAACCGTGGTTTTCATGATGGTCCAAAAAATCAGTGCTAAATTAAACAATTATTTGTCGCTGGTAAAATTTGCACATTCTATATTTGCACTTCCTTTTGCATTGCTTGGTTTTGCTCTTGCAACCATTCACCAGAGCGATCCGCTTAGCTGGAAGCTCTTATTCCTTGTCCTGATTTGCATGCTTTTTGCCCGTAATACAGCTATGAGTTTCAACCGCTGGGCCGACAGGCACATCGACGAAGCCAACCCACGTACAGCGCAGCGTGAAATCCCTGCACGTATTATCGATCAGAGGTCGGCACTGGCTTTCTGCATTGTAAACGGATTGCTCTTTGTGGCTGCAACCTGGTTTATTAACCCCTTGTGCTTTTACCTTTCACCCATTGCACTTCTTGTTATAATGGGTTACAGTATAACTAAAAGGTTTACTGCTCTATCGCATTTCGTTCTGGGACTCGGGCTTGCATTGGCTCCAACAGGCGCCTACCTGGCAGTGACCGGCAATTTCGACTGGATCCCGGTTATTATTTCCGTTTCGGTTTTATGCTGGGTATCGGGTTTCGATATTATTTATGCCCTACAGGATGATGAATTCGACCTCGAAAATCACCTTCATTCGATACCGGTTTTGCTGGGCAGGAAGAAAGCCCTGGCATTGTCGCTCGTTTTGCATATAATTACAGCTGTATTGCTGGTTCTTGCCGGGCTGCAGGGGAATTTTAAAGCTATTTACTGGGTTGGCCTGGGCATATTTTCGTTGCTGTTGTTTTACCAGCATACAATTGTTAAATACAACGATATCAGGCGGGTTAACCTCGCATTTTTCACCCTGAACGGAATAGCAAGTATTGTGTTTTCGGTTTTTGCAATAACTGATTTATTCTTATAAAATCAGGATTTTTTCTCCTGTATTGCTGTTAGCACCACTTTGTCAAACACTTCCTTGTCAGCAGGGTAAAATTCAAATGTAATAGGAGCATAATAGATCGGCAGCTTACCCAGGATATTTTCTGCTTCGGGGTTTTGAAGCCTTTTTGCATCCTTTTCAGTAGTAACAATGATCTTACGCTTTGTCGGAAGGTACTTGAATTTATCTTTTAATACCTGCAGCTCCTTAGTACTGAAACTGTGATGATCAGCGAAAGCCACAAGTTCAAGATCGGTACATTTGCGCCTGAGATATTCCTGCAGGGGCCCCGGGTTGCCTATACCCGTGAGCATTATTATGGAATATACACTTTCGTTGTCACCCTGAACCGTGCAATTATTATCATAAACAGGTTCGAACGGGAGATAATTGATATACGAAAAACATACCTGCTGGCCGGGGAATGGCTTCAGCTCCTCAAGTATCTGTTTCCGCACTATAGGCGAAAAGACCCTGGGAGTTTTTGTAACTACTATGATATCAGCACGTTTACGTCCTGAAATATTCTCTCGCAGCCTGCCATAAGGGAGTAGTTTGTCCTGTGTGAAAAGTTTGAAATAATCGGTTACCAGTATGGATAGCCGCGGCTTAACATAGCGGTGCTGGAAGGCATCGTCAAGAATCACTGTGCTGAGTGAAGGAATGTCTTTAACCAGGTTATGTATTCCCTGCCTGCGGCTTTCGCAAACCGCAACATTTAGTTCGCTGAATTTCTGATGATACTGCAGTGGCTCGTCACCGAGAGTTTCAACCGATTCATTCTCGCCGGCAAGCTTGTAGCCTTTTGTTTTGCGTTTATAACCACGGCTGAGTGTGGCAGTTGAGGCAGTGTTATTGAGCAGCCGCATTATATATTCTACCATAGGGGTTTTCCCCGAACCGCCTGCAACCAGGTTCCCGACCGAAATTACAGGGATGCTGAACGATTCGGATCCGAGTATGTTAAGGTCGAACAACAAGTTGCGGATCCTGGTAACAAGCCCGAAAATCAGCCCAAATGGATAAAGCAGGAAGCGGAAAGCATTCATGTGATAAAGGTACAAACTATTTCAGGCGGATTGCAAAAATCAGGAAATGGGTGCTGTTTTTAAGCGGTTTTTGTCCGAATGGGCTACGAATACAATCAGAAACATCCTGAATACTTTAATTTTATTGATATTACATTGCTTTTACGTAATTTTATACTTTTACCTGAAAAACCGACCTGGAATATGCTATTATCTGAAATTACATCCTACCTGAAGTCCGAAATACCTTTAGCATTACAGGAAGACTATGACAATTGCGGTCTGCTTACAGGCGATCCGGGTATGGAAATTACAGGGATACTCGTTTGCCTGGATGTAACTGATGAGATTTTTGACGAAGCTGTTTCGAAAAACTGCAATCTGGTTGTTTCACACCATCCCATGATATTTTCGGGGATCAAAAGCCTTACAGGGCGAAATGATTCCGAGAGGCTTGTTATACGGTCGATAAGGGAAAATATTGCAGTTTTTGCTTTGCATACCAACCTCGACAATCATTTCGAAGGGGTAAACCGAATGTTGTGCAGCAAACTTGGAATATCGGATACCGAGATTTTAAAA
Source organism: Bacteroidales bacterium (assembly GCA_963677975.1). Taxonomy (GTDB): domain Bacteria; phylum Bacteroidota; class Bacteroidia; order Bacteroidales; family UBA4417; genus UBA4417. Next base: position 1,449,722 of record OY782677.1, read on the forward strand.
CCGGTACCATCGAAACTTCGAAAACTTGTTACATTCTGTCCTCCTTCGCATGCCGGTATAGTGCGCGAAGCCATATTTAAAGCCGGTGCAGGCCATATCGGGAATTACGATTTCTGTAGCTACAGCACTGCTGGCGAAGGAACTTTCAGGGCTTTGGAAGGTTCCGATCCCTTTGTTGGTGAAACAGGCAAACTCCATACCGAAAGCGAATTACGTATCGAAACAATATTCCCGATATACCTGCAGAACGATATTGTATCTGCTTTAAGCCGGGCTCATCCCTACGAAGAAGTGGCTTATGATTTGTACCCTCTGGCAAATATTGACCCTCGCATTGGTGCCGGGATGATTGGTAACCTGCCCCGGGAAATGGATGCCATGGAATTTTTGCTTCAGGTTAAAGAAAATCTGCAGCTGGGTTGTGTACGGCACACCGATCTGAAAAATAAAAAAGTCAGGCGGGTTGCTGTTTGCGGCGGCTCGGGAAGCTTCCTCGTGAATGATGCAATATCCTGTGGTGCTGATATTTACCTTACCGGGGATATCAAATACCACGATTTTTTTATACCGGGACCAAGGATGATAATGGCTGATATTGGGCACTACGAAAGTGAACAATTCACAAAAGAACTGATTTATACCTTATTAAAGAAAAAATTTACTACTTTTGCACTCTTTATTTCCGGAACCAATACAAATCCGGTTAATTATTTGTAAATCAACATAAAACATCATAATCCGCTATGGCAAAAAGTGTTGCTAAACCAGCTGAAACAATCGGAGAAGAGAACAACAAGGCTGCAGTTGCTGCTGAAACCAGCGAAATTACTGAAATTCACCCACCTGTTGATCATGGGAAAGATGAAACAGAAATTTCGATTGAGAAAAAACTTATCGCTTTATATTCACTTCAGCAGAACGATTCGAAAATCGACCGTATAAAAATTGTACGTGGCGAATTGCCACTTGAAGTTGAAGATCTTGAAGATGAAGTTGCAGGCCTCGAGACCCGTATCGACAACTTTATCCAGGAAATTGAAATGCTCGAAAAACAGGTTACCGACAAGCAACTTGCCATAAAAGAGAGCCAGGGCCTCATAAAGCGGTACGAGGAGCAACAGAACAACGTTCGCAACAACCGCGAGTATGATGCATTGACAAAGGAAATTGAATTCCAGAGTCTTGAGATCCAGCTTGCCGAAAAACGCATACGCGAATTCTCAGCACAGCTGGCGATGCGTAAAGAGGAAATTGAGAATGCTCAAAACGAATTAACCGACCGCCGCAACGACCTGGAGGCCAAACGCAGCGAACTTACCGATATAGTTGCCGAAACCGAACTTGAAGAAAAAGAACTTCACCTCATGTCGGAACGTCAGCAGAAAATGATTGAAGAGCGTCTGCTTATTGCATACAAACGTATTCGCAAAAATGCACGCAACGGACTGGCAGTGGTTCCGGTTGAACGCGATGCTTGCGGTGGATGTTTTAGTTATATTCCTCCACAGCGCCAGCTTGATATTAAGTTGCACAAGAAAATTATAGTTTGCGAATTCTGTGGCCGAATTCTGGTTGATAAAGAGCTGGCAGATTCCCTCGTATAAGCGGGAAAACAAAAGTATAATGAGCCGGCTATAAGCCGGCTTTTTTTTGCTATAAATAACGATTGAATGTATTAGCAGGCTGTTAAATGCCTGTTATCTGGTACCTGAAGACAATTACTTCCATCCTCATTTCTTTTCCCAGCAGATATTACTTTCCACAGTTTAAGCCGTTTGCCTTTAGCCCCAGGTCTGGTAACTAATCTTTGCCGGGCTTGAACTTCGATATTTTTAAAATATGCTGGCTATCGGTTTCTTCCATAAGCTGTTTCAGTGATGTATCACCTGCCTCTTTCATATAGGCCTTTACGATCTGCCAGCCCATATATGCTCCAAGCCTTCCGGGCGATTTCACATCAAAACCGGCAGTATAAGGTGCATCCGTTATCATCTTGGTTGTTCCCTGTGCATCCGACGAAAAGAGCAGGTTGTTTTCAATTATGAATGCCCATATATTGCTTTCATTTGCCCGGCTCCATGCGAGTTGTTCCGGTGAATATCCTATCTTGAATTCATCTTTAACACCGGGAAGGGTGACATCCAGGAAATAGAGCGCTTTCCCGGCAATAATCATCTGGTCGAGAAGGGTGTTGCGATTCTGGTCTACTCTTACAATATGGTCCGACACTGCCATCATACATTGAGGCAGTATATTATCAGTAGTAAAGTTGTTGATCTTGTACTTTGGAATCCCGGCTTTTACATAAGCCTCCACGTCTTTTCCAAGAAAAAGATCCAATCCTATAGCCATCGCGGTATCGAAGAAATAAACCGGATTTTCCACATCAAGACCCGAAACATAGGTGAAAACATGTGGCTTGTGTTTCTCCGGGTATGCCTGGAGGTAAATGCTGAAAGCATCGGTCAGGCCTTTTTCAAGGAAAGCCACGTCTGGGAATTTTTGCTCTGTGAGAGTATACAAGTCTCGTACATTCGGATCGTTCAGGAAATTGTAAATCCTGAGAATGTTCATTGTATCCTGCCATTGGCTGCCCAGGAAAAAATCAAACTCAGGGGTAAGTGTTGCCATTCCCTGTTTCAGCTGGTCTTTGTTGAGAGCGAATAGAGCCTTTTCGTAACGACTGATCACGATCTGGTTTACAGAAATGTTAGCTTGAGGTCCAGGAGTAACACTTTCTGCCGGCTTATTTTTGCATGCCTGAATAGCAATTACCGCAATCAGTATGATAAGCAGTAATTTTTTATTGAAAAAAATATTCTTCATATAAGTATGATGCCCTGCTCTTTATAGGATTTTTAAACCAAGACTGACATTGAAAATATTATTCTTCATGGTAACATCATCGGCACCGGTGTATAGATTATCAATTCCGACCTCATACCGAACGTCGAGCGTTAAGAAAAACACATCAATTCCGCCGCCCATTTGCACCGACCAAGTACTGTTTTTAAGGTCATCAACCGATTGTATTGGCCACAGTTCACCCATGTCCGAAGGGCTTAGCTTTTTATCAATGTTGAACGAAAGTGCAGGCCCTGCAAGTACCCTGAAGTTGAACTTGTTTTGGCTTATAAGTTTATAACCGAGTAAGACCGGGATTTTAAGCGTCTTAATAGTAATGTCCTGTTTCTTGATTGACGCTCCTTTTGTCAGGTTAAGTGAGCTACTGACTACCTGGTAATTAGCTTCGGGCTGAACATAAAATTTTGAGCCTATTCTTACAAAGGCACCAACCTGAAAAGAGTTATTAATGCTGGATTTTATTGAGTCAAAATCGGTTGTAAGCCTATTTGAGTTATAACCGATTTTTGGTCCCACCGAGAATGCATCTTGTCCAAAAGCAACGCCAGAGATAAACAGTACACAAGTTAAAAGAAATAAATTTTTCATAAGAGTGTCTTTTTTATATACTACAACGTCCGAAGACTGAAGATATTATCTTCATGGGCTAACAGCATGCAACAAATGCAGATATTTTTTCGTTAGCAAGAAGCAAACCTGAACAATTTGCCCGATATTTGTAACACACTAAGCACTAAATTATTTGATATTTATGAAAACAAAAATCACTTTAGTAACGCTGTTTGCAATGGTTGCTTTGGCTGCCAATGCTCAATTTCCGCCATATTATTTTGGGTTGAAGGCTGCTCCGCAGATCAGCTGGATGAAACCCAATGCCGACACTTATGAAAGTGCCGGGGTGAAGGCCGGCTTTTCGTGGGGATTCATCGCAGAGTTTAATTTCACCGAGAACCACTGCATAGCAACCGGTTTCAATATGATTTTTAATGGCGGAAAACTCAAATTTCCTGCCTTGCAGGGAGAAGAAACCGGGACCATGATAAGAGATTATGCTCTTAAATACATCGAAATACCCCTCACCTTAAAAATGAGGACAAATGATATCAATAATATGAGGTATTTCGGACGCATAGGATTAGGAACAGCTTTTAATATTGGCTCGAAGAAAACGGATGAATTTACGAATTCTGACGGAGAGAAAACAACTTTCCCTAAAGCTAACTATGATAAAACCTCATTTGCCCGCGAATCGCTTATAATTGGTGCCGGGGTCGAGTATGAAATAGCTGAAGGGCCAAAACTGGGTGCCGAAATCACTTTCAACAACGGGTTTACCAACATACTTCAGGAGAAAAACAGCGTTAATACTTCACTACAGGAAAAGGCAGCGCCTAATTTTATTGAACTGGCCTTATCGGTAATCTTCTAAATAAAATATTTTGGATTTTTCGGCCCGGGTATTCATCCGGGCTTTATTTTTGTATAAAAGTATACCTATGCGGATAGCGCTGGCACAGCTTAATTATATTATCGGCGATTTTGATCTGAACACAGCTAAAATCATCGAAACCATTGAGAAATGCAGGCATCAGAACGCTGATATCGTTGTTTTTGCCGAGCTATCGGTTTGCGGTTACCCGCCCCGCGATTTCCTGGAATTCGACGATTTTATTGAAAAAAGTTATTCTGCCATCCTGGCTATTGCTCAACAATGTAACGGAATAGCCGCCATAGTCGGGGCTCCTTCGCGAAACCCGGATACCAAAGGCAAAAACCTGTTCAATACTGCATGGTTGCTTGCCGATGGCAAAGTGCAGGCAATGGCACATAAAGCCTTATTGCCGACCTATGATATTTTCGACGAATACCGCTATTTCGAACCTAACCGGAATTTCAGCTGTATACAATTTAAAGATGTGAAAATTGCACTTACCATTTGCGAGGACATCTGGAACCTGGGCCCTGACCCGCTCTATGTTTCAAACCCTATGGATGTGCTTGCACTACAGGTCCCTGACCTGATGATTAATATTGCTGCATCTCCGTTCAATTATGATCAGTACAAGATCAGGAATGAGATATTAAGTAAAAATGCTTTACAGTATAAAATTCCGCTTGTATATGTAAACCAGGTTGGAGCTCAAACAGAGTTGCTGTTCGACGGAAATTCCTGCGTCGTCGACACTCAGGGCAACACTGTTGTTTCATGCCAGTCGTTTCATGAAGACATAATTCTGGCTGATTTTGATCCGAACGGGGGAGGAATATCTTCAAAATCTCCCGTTGCACATCAGTCAGATGCCAAACCCGCTCTTATTCACGCTGCCCTGGTAATGGGAATCAGGGATTACTTTGCGAAAATGGGGTTCACAAAAGCCATACTTGGCCTTTCAGGCGGGATCGATTCAGCCGTTACTCTTGCCCTGGCTGCCGAAGCACTTGGTAAGGATAATGTATACGCAGTGCTATTGCCTTCGGAGTTTTCGAGCTCTCATTCCATTGATGATGCAGTCGCACTTGCCGAAAACCTGGGGTGCAAGTATGATACTATCGGTATAAAAGAGGGATATCATTCCATACTTAATTCACTTGATCCTTACTTTAAAGGCCTTGATTTCAATGTAGCCGAAGAAAATATACAGGCTAGGATCCGTGCTGTTTTATTGATGGCTTTAGCAAATAAATTCGGGTATATCCTGCTTAATACCTCCAATAAAAGCGAAGCCGCTGTCGGATATGGGACTTTATACGGCGATATGTGCGGTGGTATTTCGGTGCTGGGCGATGTATATAAAACCGAAGTGTACGAACTTGCCGGTTTTATAAACCGTGAAAAAGAAATTATCCCTTTAAACAGTATCAGCAAACCTCCGTCGGCTGAGCTCCGTCCTGGTCAGAAGGACAGTGACTCACTTCCCGAATACGATATCCTCGATAAAATATTATACAATTATATTGAACTGCGGCAAAGCCCTTCCGACCTTATTGCTTCGGGTTTTAACGAAGCTACGGTAAAACGTGTGTTGCGGATGGTAAATATGAACGAATGGAAAAGGCACCAAACACCGCCTATTCTGCGTGTTTCACCAAAAGCTTTCGGACAGGGGAGGAGAATGCCGATTGTTGGCAGATATTTGTCATAATGCAGTTTAAGTAACTACACTGATCACCCGTTTTATTGAGGATCATAACCTGGCCGGAGCATGTTTCCCAGGCAAGATAATAAGTGTATTTTTTTGGTTGTTGTGTTGATTGCTGGTAATTAATTGCTGTATATTTGGACACAGGAAGTTTTAATTCCATTTTATAAGCGTGATTTCAATTTTTCGAACTATGGATTATTCCTATTCTATATTGTACCGTTTTGGGTTCTTTATGTTTCTTTTTATTCAACCCGTTTTAAGTTATAGCCAGGAGTATGATGCAGTACTTTTAAAACAGCTATCAAATGTTGAAATTGTAAAAAATAAGTTAATTCAGACGCATTACTTCAGGATACGGATATTCAACCGCAAAGGAGACCGTTATGCCAAAGTTATTATTCCGTATAATAAAATCAGCCGGGTGTCAGATATTAGCGCTTCAATTTATGATAATTTGGGGAATAAGGTTCAGAAATTAAAAAAAAGCGACATTATCCAGCGTAGTGCAGTATCAAACGTCAGCTTTTACACCGATACATATGTGAATGAGTTCTCAATGCGGAACCAGACTTATCCGTATACCTTTGAATATTCATATACTGAAGAAGACGAGCAGTTTGTTTTTTTGTCCGACTGGATGCCTGTAATCGATCATGAAGTTCCAACGATTCAGGCAACTCTAAAGATGAATGTTCCTGTTGATTATCCTGTTTTTTATCGGTCAAACGAGCTTGCCAATCCTGAAATTGATACAGTTGCCGGCAGAATTTACTATATCTGGAATGCTTCATATACAAATATTCTATCAGACGAAATATGGTCGCCTGAAATTCATCGCTTTCTGCCAAACGTGGAAATAGTGCCGGATCAGTTTCGCTATGAATGTGCGGGTTCAAACTCAAGCTGGAATGCCTATGGAGCCTGGAATTTGAGTCTGCTCGACGGCCTTGATGAACTACCTGTGTCCGAAAGAATAAAAATTCACTCTTTAACGGATAGCATTCAGGGAGAAAAGGAAAAAATCAGGGAGCTGTTTCATTATCTTCAGGATGCAACCCGGTATATTAGCGTTTCAATTAAGACCGGAGGGATGAAACCTTATCCGGCATCGTATGTTGCCGAAAAGAAATATGGCGATTGTAAGGCTTTGGCAAACTATTTTAAAGCATGTCTTTCGGTTATCGGAATCCGGTCGGATTATACTTTAATAAAGGCAGGTGAAGTTATCGACCCTATTGATACAGGTTTCCCTTCCCAGCAATTTAATCATGTGATACTTCTTATTCCACTCCAACAGGATAGCATTTGGCTTGATTGTACAAGTGATCTTGCATTCGGCTATCTTGGTACATTTACGCAAAACAGGAAAGCTCTTGTTCTGGGATTGAATGAGTGCAAACTGGTCAGCACTCCGGCTCTCTCGTACGATGATATTCTGGAAACCAGGAAAATAAACATATTGCTGAATGCCGACAATTCTATGCAATGTGATTTTAAAGGTACTTGCCGGGGATATAAATACGAACTTCTTTCTGGTATTCTGTCAGAATTTAATGAATCGGAGCGTAAACAATATGTTGCAAGGTATATTATTGATCCGGGGTTTGAGATGGAAAACTATTCTATTATTATGCCTGGACGTGATGACCCGGAAGCTATTCTTGCCTTCACTGCTTCAGCTGACCATTTTGTGAAAGTATATGGGAATGAGGCTATGCTTAAAATTATACCGTTGCAGTTTAATACCCTCGAAGAACCAAAGAAAAGGCAAATGCCTGTTCAGGTTAATTATCCTGTAAATAAGTCAGATTCAATAATATATTCAATTCCGGCATGTTACAAGGTGTCCGCAATTCCTGAGAACGTCAAAATCAGCTCGGCGTATGGTGAATACGAAGCCGGGTTTTCACGTGCAGGAAATACAGTTCAGGTAGCCAAGAGGTTTGTAATCAAATCAGGCACAATAGGGGTAAAAGACTATCCTGAATTTTATAATTTCAGAAATCGCATTATTGAAGCAGAAAATTCTCTATATATCACATTATTAAAACAATAGCATGAAAAAACTCATTATTTTAATTTTGATACTGTTGCCTGGTTTCTGTCCGGTGTTTGCCCAGGGCTACTTCGACAAAGCCGGTAAAATCAGCCAGGCTGAGGCCGATATGACCTCATGCAGCTTCGACCCGAAAGCTGATGCTGTAGTGCTCTTCGATGTAGGAGAATCAAGTTTTATCAGATCAGAAGAAGGGTTCGATGTTTTATACCGGCGTATTACTAGGATAAAAATTCTGAATGAAGCCGGGAAAAAATATGCCGAAGTATCAATACCATACTACAAGGAAGGTAATATTTCGGAGAAAGTTACAATTGAAAGAGCGGCTACTTACAACAAATCGGATGGCGTTGGTTTAAAAATAACCATTCTAGATCCCAAGGCCTGCTACGATGAAAAAGAAACCAAAAACTGGAGGCTCAAAAAGTTTGCGATGCCTGATGTTAAGCCAGGTTCAATTATCGAATACGTGTACACTATAAGTTCACAATATCATTTTAACCTGCGCGACTGGGAATTTCAATGGGAGATACCTGTTCTTTACAGCTTCTACGAAACCCGTATGATTCCTTTTTATGAATACACCTGGCTGCTTCAGGGGAGGCAAAAGCTGGATGAATATGAAACATATGTCGATGAGATGAGCCTTAAAAAGCAGTTCAATTCAATTTCTTTTAACGATGTAGTCTATAAATTTGGACTAAAAAATGTACCCGCTTTTAACGATGAGGAGTTTATTCCTTCGCGTGAAGATTATATTATTAAAATCAACTTTCAGCTGTCAGCAGTATTTCCTTCAACGGGTGGAAAAATCAACATAATGACTACCTGGCCCCAGCTTGTGAGTGATTACCTGAAAAACGATGATTTTGGGAAATATGTAAAAAAAAGCGGAAAGAATTCATCTGCTGTGTTAAGCCAGGATTCACTCACAGTCAAAACACAATTGCAGAAATTTAATTATATTGTTAATTATGCAAAGGATAACTTTAAATGGAACCAGGAAAATAGTCAGTTCTCAGACAAGTCCCCCTCCGACCTGCTTAAGGATAAAATTGGTAACAGTGCTGATATTAATCTGTGGGTAGTGGGAGCGATGCAGGAAGCCGGTCTGGAGGCTTATCCAATAGTGTTGAGCACCCGAAGGCATGGGAAAATCATTTCTGATTTTCCGTTCAGTGATGCCTTCAATACCGTTGCTGTTTTTGCCTACATTGATTCAAAGCCTGTTCTCACCGACGCTACTGATCCTCTTTGCCAGAATTATAGATTACCTATTCAGTATATGAATGATAAAGGGCTTGTTATTGATAAAGGCGATCCGAAATGGGTCAGCCTACAGAGCCCGGCTATATCAAAACTCACTACTAATATTAAAATCGATTCTATCGGGCTCAATCAAACTGCAACAGTTTTGAATATTGCCACTGAATATGAAGCACTCTCAATGAGAAACAAATACGCAGGGGATCCAAAGAAATTTAATGATTATTTAAGCGAAAATGAATATCAGATTGAGGAAGGATCTCTTGTTGAAAAAAATAGTTATGACCGTGAAAAACCTTATTTCTACAGCTATAAATTAAAAAACAAGACAGAAGTTGTGAACGGTAAAATCTATATTCAGCCTTTTCTTCACGAAACTTTTTCCGATAATCCGTTAAAACAAAAGACGCGAACCTACCCGGTTGACCTCACCTACCCGGTACGAAGGACTTATTTAGCCGAAATTGTAGTGCCCGAAGGTTATATAGTACAGTATTTACCCGAGAAATCTATGCTTGATGACGAACTGTTCGATCTTGAATATACTGCCGTTCAGAATGATAATCGTGTGAATGTTTCTTTTACTTATACATTTAAAAATTCGGTGTATCCGCCTGAAGTGTATCCGAGGGTAAAAACTATGTTTGACCGAATTGTAAAGAAAGGTTCAGAAAAAATTGTTCTGGTCAGAAAATAAAAAATGACCAGGCAGCCCGCCAGGTCATTTTTGTACAGGTAACTCCCAGCGTTCATGCTAAATGAACTGGAGAATACTGCGAATCACTTTAAAGAATGCAATCTGTGTGATTTCTACAGATTGATTGCTTCTACCGATTTTATTTCGGGTATAGCCTTACGCATTGCGTCCTCAACACCGTTTTTAAGCGTCATCCGGCTGAAAGGGCACGATCCACATGCTCCCTGAAGTTCAACATTAACTACATTGTCGCCTGTAAGTTCAACAAAACTAATATCTCCGCCATCAGCCTGGAGGTAAGGACGGATCTGCTCAATTACATTGCGTACTTTGGTTTCTAATTCTGACATGTGCTTTTGTTTTATGGGTTGTTTGTTTTCTGGAAATGTATTTTTATCAATTTCGATAGCTGATAGTTTAAGATTTAATCTCTACTATCTGGGTTGGATCGAGACTTGCGTTCCTGATAGCAATCTGTTGTGCAATTGATTCGGCCAGCTGGCGGAATGCCAATGCAACCGGCGATGATTCATCAAGAGTGGCAACAGGGCTTCCGCTGTCGCCCGATTCGCAGATACTCTGAACCAAAGGTATCTGGCCGAGAAGCGGTACACCAATTTCTTCAGCAAATCGTTTCCCGCCTTCTTTCCCGAAAATATAATATTTGTTTTCAGGTAATTCGGCTGGTGTGAACCAGGCCATGTTTTCAACAAGACCCAGAACCGGTACTTTTACGCTTTCGGTTGTAAACATATTGTAGGCTTTGCGTGCATCAGCTAATGCAACCTCCTGCGGGGTTGTTACAATGGCAACACCAGTAACAGGCACGGTTTGAACAAGGGTGAGGTGAATATCCCCTGTTCCGGGAGGCATGTCAATAACCAGATAATCGAGTTCTCCCCAGTCGCCGCCGGTTAGCATTTGCGTAAGGTAATTGGATGCCATAGGACCACGCCACACAAGGGCCTTTTTCGGATCTACAAAAAAGCCGATGGATAAGAGTTTGATCCCGTATTTCTCCATGGGTTCGAGGATGGTGCGACCGTCTTCCTCACGGGCTTTCGGATGAGCATCTACCAAGTCGAACATCAGCGGAACTGAAGGTCCGTAAATGTCGGCATCGAGTAATCCTACTTTTGCACCAAGTTGTGAAAGCGCTACTGCAAGGTTCGCCGAAACAGTTGATTTCCCTACTCCACCTTTACCCGAAACTACTGCAATAATGTTTTTTACACCTTTAAGCATAGTGTCGTCGGGTCCGCGACGGGTGGTTGTACGCGACGAAAGCTCTACTGTTACTTCTGCATAAGGATCAACCCGTCCGAGAATGGCTTTAACACAGTCGTTCTTCATTTTATCTTTCATCGGGCAGGCAGGAGTAGTAAGAACTAACTTCATGCTTACCTTTTTCCCGTCTATTTCAATATCTTCAATCATGCCCAGCGATATAACATCCTTGTGTAAATCGGGGTCATGTACGAATTTTAATGCATTGATTACTTGCTCTTTAGTAATAGCCATTACGTGATTCCTTATTTTTATTTAGAATGTGTAAAGATAATTTAATTAATGATATGCAATCAGTATTTTGGAAATATTATAAGTGTGCCAACCTGAAATGGAAGAGCTAGCAGCCGGATATAATTATTGCATAATAAAAAAACCTTCCGGTAATTATGCTGCCGGAAGGTTTTAAAAAAATGTATGCTGTTCTCGGTTTATCTGATGAAAAGAAGCTCGCGGTATTTTGGCAATGGCCATTTTTCATTATCCACAATCAGTTCAAGCTTATCGATATGATACCGGATAATATCGAAATAGGGGAAGATTTTTGTTGCATATTCGAGGGCGCGTTCGCGTGCATCCTCAATGGTATTTGCGTTTTTGCGGGCATCGGTCATCTCTCCGACATTGGTTTCGATTTTCTCAACATGATCCGAAATTTCCTTGATAAGTTTAAGCCTTCGCGATGCAAGAGTGTTATATTCTTCTTCACTGTAAAGATTTTTCATGCCCTGGGTACTGTTGATAAGCATGGCCTGGTATTCGATTACAGTAGGCAGTATGTGGTTTTTTGCAAGGTCATTTAATACGCGGGCCTCAATCTGGATCTTTTTCACATATAACTCGTGCCGGACTTCGGTTCGTGCTTCCATTTCAATATCGGTATATACATTGGCACGTTTGAAAAGCTCACGGGTCTGTGGTGTAAGGTAAGCATCATAAATCAGGGGAACAATGGCTTCGCAGTCGAGTCCCCGTGCGGCAGCTTCAGCTTTCCATTCCTCGCTGTAGCCATTTCCGTCGAAACGTATGGGTTTCGATTTGGTAATCAAACGTCGCAACACTTTCAATATGGCTTCATCTTTTTTAACCCCCTTTTCAATAATCGCATCCACTTCAGTTTTAAAGTCAACGAGTTGTACAGCCAGGGCTGTGTTAAGCGGTATCATGGCTGAAGCACAGTTTGCTGACGATCCTACGGCGCGAAATTCGAAACGGTTACCGGTAAAAGCAAAGGGCGAAGTGCGGTTGCGATCAGTATTATCCAGTAATATTTCAGGAATCTTGCCGATATCCAGTTTTATAGCTGTCTTCTGTTCCGGAGACATTTTTTCGTCGGTAACTCGTTGTTCAATTTCATCAAGCATACGCGTAAGCTGCTGCCCCAGGAAAGCGGATATAATTGCCGGAGGGGCTTCGTTTGCACCCAGTCGGTGCTGGTTGCCCGGCGAAGCTATCGAAGCTTTAAGTAGGGCATTGTGTTTGTGAACAGCAACCAGCGTATTAATGAGGAAAGTGAGAAATTGAAGGTTCAACCTTGGTGTTTTACCAGGTGATAAAAGGTTAACACCCGTATTCGTACTTACTGACCAGTTGTTGTGTTTCCCCGAACCATTAATGCCCGAAAACGGTTTTTCGTGCAACAGCACCTTAAAATTGTGACGACTGGCTACCTTGCGCATAACCATCATTATCAGCAGGTTGTGATCGTTGGCCAGGTTCGTTTCTTCATACACAGGGGCTAGTTCGTATTGGTTCGGGGCCACTTCATTGTGACGGGTCTTGAGCGGGATACCTAGTTTATAGGATTCGTACTCCATATCTTTCATAAAAGCAAGTACCCGGCTGGGTATCTGACCGAAATACTGATCTTCAAGCTGTTGATTCTTTGCTGATGCATGTCCGAGCAGGGTTCGGTCAGTCAGTACAAGGTCGGGCCGCGCATTATAAACCGATTCGTCTACAAGAAAATATTCTTGTTCCCAACCCAGGTTGCTGTTAACTTTTGTGACATCCTTATCAAAATACTGGCATACGTCTACAGCAGCTTTGTCGAGGTAATGTAAGGCTTTCAGCAAAGGTGTCTTGTAATCGAGGGCTTCGCCGGTATAAGAAATGAAAATGGTTGGAATTATAAGTGTATCGTCCATAACAAATGCCGGCGACGATGGATCCCAGGCCGTATATCCGCGGGCTTCGAATGTATTTCGGATACCGCCGCTCGGAAAACTTGAGGCATCGGGTTCTTGTTGAACTAGTAATTCGCCCGAAAATACTTCGATGGCTGTTCCCCGGCCGGTCGGAACGGTAAAAGTATCGTGTTTTTCAGCTGTGCTTTCAGTGAGTGGCTGAAACCAGTGAGTATAATGAGTTGCTCCCAGGCTCATAGCCCAGCTTTTCATTCCCATGGCAATCTGGTCGGCTAATTTCAGCTCGATACGTTTTCCGAGGTCAATCGCATCAATTACCGCTTTAAGGGCATCTTTCGGGAGATATTTTTCCATTTTAACCCTATCGAACACATGTAGGCCAAAATAATCAGAAGTTTTGTCGCCGGGAGCATTTATTTCGACCGGTTTCCTGTTGAGGGCATCCTGCAATGCTCTGAATCTTAAAGTTGCCATAAAAAATCTGTTTTTAAGTAATTAGTGCAAAAATAGAAATTATTATTATTTGACCCCATAAAAAGTGGTACATAGTCTAAAAAATTTATAAAAAATATCATTTACCCCCTTATATATTAGATGGTACTTTGAAAAATTATACAAAATATTTAAAAAATCAATTATTCCGCGTTTGTAAAATCACCTTATAAGTGATTCAAATCAAAAATGAAACCTGTACATTCAAAGATGAATGTAAACCGGAAAAAGAATAAGTGTAGGCTGGATTGTCAACCGGGGGCAGGCTGAATTATTAGGTCCCCAATGGTGATATATATGAAAGATCTAGAATGCCAATTCTTTAGATGGATCCCAGAACAATTCACCGAATTTAATTATCTGGTCGCCGATAATTACGATGCCTTCGCTTTCGAGTAATTGCCTCATAGTATCCTGTCCGCCAAAATGATGCTTGCCTGTAAGCAAGCCGTTACGGTTCACCACCCTGTGAGCAGGAATATGTTGAAGCTGATTGTGCGAAGCATTCATGGCCCAGCCAACCATGCGCGAAGAGCCGCCTGTGCCTAGGTACCGTGCAATAGCGCCGTAGGATGTAACTCTTCCGAAAGGGATAAGTTCCACTACCTGGTACACTTTTTCGAAAAATGAGATTTCGGCAGGCACAATTAATAGATTTTATACGGATTATTCCTTCAGCCTGAACCTCAGGTATTTGATTGTAAATCCCTGTTCCAGCCAGATTTTTTCGTAATGTGTCTGAACATCAATTACATCCCTGACTTCAGGATCGCCTGGATTGGCATACAGATCGCTGTTGTTGTACAATAGCTCATGACCGCCTTCGCTGATAATCTCAAGGGTATAGGTATAAAATAAATCGCTGTCGGTTTTCAGGTGTATAATACCTCCAGGCTTAATAATCTGCCGGTACCTTTCGATAAACTGGGGTGAAGTAAAGCGTTTGCTGTGCCTGGGGCTGTTTGGCTGCGGCTCGGGGAATGTAATCCATATTTCGTCAATTTCGGCGGGTCCGAAGACCATCCCGATGTTTTCGGCACGTGTACGTACAAAAGCTACATTGGACCGTTTCTCTTCATTGCTCGTTTTTGCCCCACGCCACATGCGGGCTCCTTTTTTGTCAATTCCGATAAAATTCCGGTTGGGATATTTATTCGACAGGTCGACCGTGTATTCGCCTTTCCCGCAGCCCATTTCGATACTGATAGGGTTTGTATTAAAAAAGAAATCGGTATTCCATTTACCCCGTAACAAAAATCCTGCAGAAAGTTCTTCCCAGTCCGGTTGAAAAAAATGATTGAAAGTTGCGTTTTCAGCAAAACGTTCGAGTTTCCTCTTTGCCAAGGGTAAATTGTTTTGTAAAGTTGTTTATTTGAAATGGGGCTTTGATAAGAAATTTATTTTGCCCTACGATTTCTTGTTTTTCATTATCCATGAAGCCGGAAAGCCTTCCTTCTTTATGTCCTTCAGTTTCAGTTCGGCTTCTTTTAATGTATTAAACCCAATCATACTTACCACATACAAGCCACCCGGTGTAGTATCAACAATAGCTGGTGAATATCCTTTGGATTCAAGCGTTCTGATTAGTTTCAACGCATTGTTATGATCGCGGAATGCACCTCCGATAATATGAAAAGCTTGTGTGTTGAAACTAGATTTGCCAACTGGTGTGGATTTGGTTATTGGCTCTTCGACAGGAGCAATTTTTACTGTAGCCTTGGTTTCAATGCAGGTTGTGTTTTTTGCAACGACGTTTGTTTTGGAAGAAGCATCAATTGCAGGTCCTTTTGAGAATTTTGGCCAGGGATAAGCAGTAATAGTGGTTGTTTTTATGCCTGCATCAGCTTCCGGGCAGATAGCATTTTTAGCGGTACCTGAAATGGAAGAAGCGTTTTCATTTGAATTAACACCTGGGGCTGGAATGGGATTGCTTAAAGCATCGGTTTTAATAACCGGAACGGTTTTACTAATGCTTTCAGATACAGGTACAACATCCTTATTGATAGCGGGACTATTAGCATCAGGGTCTCCTGGTAACTTACCGGCCACATAATAGATATCTTCTTTTGCCAGTTCGCAATACGATATAATGCCTGGATTGAATGTGATATTTTCGTCAGCCAGCACCCCGGCAGGTGATTTTACAACCTCTGCGGGTGTTTCTTCAACCCTGGCAACCGGAACAGCAATTGTTACAGGCGCAGTTTTTCCTGGTGTTGAGCGAACCCAGGAATACATTCCTGTATAATTATGTATATAATTATCAATGAGATTGCCTTTTATGGAACCCCATAGAACAAACGCAACAAAGGGTGCAAGCACTGCTGCCCATTTGAGGGTTTCGGGTACAAGATGCCTGAATTTTGAATGGCTGCCGGAACGTAATGACGGCTGAATTTCAGGAATTACCTGTTCAGCTATTGCAGTAGCTGGTTTTGCCCTGAATACAGGCAATCCGAATGAATCGGCATTGAAATTGATTTGCCTTGCAGGAGTAAATTCAATATTGCCTGAGGTATTGAGAAATAATTCCCCTATCCCTTCGATGGCAACCTTTTCGTCTCTTTTCAGAAGTTTAACCGAAGTATCGACCCAGACTTTAATATCGTAAAGGGCTTCACGATACGAAGTGTTTTCGGCAGCAGCAATATGATTTGCAAGCAACCCGTCATTTGCTGAAAGCCCGGCATTGAAAGCAACACTCCCCGAAGGCGGGTAGAATTCATGGGTGGAATGCAAAATCCAGGCCGGATTGCTTGCTTTGATAAAGCCTCCCAGACCAGGAACTATCACACATTCGTGATGATAAAGTAAATCAGCGATATGCCGTGTTATCATTGGTATTTGCGCATTTTAATGCGCTAAGATAATACAATCGGCCTGAAGATATCAAGCATTGTTAGTAAGTTTGGATAAATCATCGGGGGTGTCGACGCCAAATGTCTCAATATCAGTTAATGCCGTTGTGACGCTGTATCCGTGATGCAACCAGCGCAACTGTTCGAGCGATTCAGCTATTTCGGAGGGAGATTCACTGAGTCCGATAATCGGCAGGATTATGTTTGCCCGGTATGCATACAAGCCAATATGCCTGAAGTATTCATGTTTGTTTAGCCAGTCTTTCTGTTCGGCTCCACGAAGAAAAGGAATTGGTGAGCGGCTGAAAAAGAGTGCATTGCCTGAATCCGAAACTATAACTTTAACCACATTCGGGTTAAATAAGTCGTCGTTATTGTGGATTTTCATGATGAGTGTACCAATCTGTACATCGGGATTGGTGAAGAGTGAAACTGCCAGGTCGATCTGTTTAGGGTCGATAAAAGGTTCGTCACCCTGGATATTCACGATCACATCGAACGGAAAATTCCCTTCCTGTGTTATTTTTTCGACAACTTCACCAATACGTGAAGTTCCGGAAACATGAGTATCCGAAGTCATCATCACCTCGCCTCCGCAGGCTGTCACATGGTCATAAATCCGCATATCATCCGTGGCAACAATAACACGGCTCAGCATTGTACTTTTGCGCGCCTGTTCATATACACGCATAATCATACTCTTCCCGTTTATCATTGCCAGAGGCTTGCCCGGGAAACGGCTTGATGCATATCGTGCGGGAATTACTCCCAAAGCCTGCAATGTCATATATGCCGATACAGATTATTGTTCAATTTAATAGGAACGTGCAAAGATGACCCGTTGTTTCGAAGGATTACCTGTCAGTATGCATTTGCCTTCTTCCATTTTGCCATTAATAGGGATGAGCCGGATGGTTGCCTTGGTTTCTTCTTTAATCCGTTGTTCGGTTTCAGAAGTGCCGTCCCAATGGGCTGAAATAAAACCGCCTTTCCCATCGAGCAGTTCATTGAACTCTGCCCATGTATCAGCCATGGTCGTATTTTCTTCGCGGAAATCGAAGGCTTTCTGGTATAGGTTTTCCTGTATACTTTCGAGCAGGTGACTGATCTTGTGTTCGATATCCGTAAGTTGATAGACTGATTTTTCAAGGGTATCGCGGCGTGCAACTTCAACAGTTCCGTTTTCGAGATCGCGCGGACCAATAGCCAGGCGGACAGGTACACCCTTAAATTCATACTCGTTAAACTTCCATCCTGGTTTCTGTGTATTGCGGTCATCGTATTTCACGCTGATACCAAGAGCTTTCAGCTTTTTAACAATCACATCAACGGTTTCAGAAATTAATGCAAGCTGCTCATCATTTTTATATATAGGAATAATTACAACCTGTATTGGAGCTAGTTTTGGGGGAAGAACAAGCCCGTGGTCGTCGGAATGCGACATGATTAACGCGCCCATCAGGCGGGTGGAGACACCCCAGGATGTTGCCCAAACATAATCAAGTTTATTTTCCTTGCTTAAAAACTGGACATCAAAGGCTTTGGCAAAATTCTGCCCCAGGAAATGCGATGTCCCTGCCTGCAGGGCTTTACCATCCTGCATAAGGGCTTCGATACAGTAGGTTTCGACAGCTCCTGCGAAACGCTCGTTAGGTGACTTTACACCTTTTAGTACAGGCATTGCCATCCATTTTTCGGCAAAAGTTGCATAGATATTCAGGATTTTTTCAGTCTCCTCCAATGCTTCGGCTTCAGTAGCATGGGCAGTATGACCTTCCTGCCAGAGAAATTCGGTTGTGCGTAAAAATAAACGGGTGCGCATTTCCCATCGTACTACATTGGCCCACTGATTAATAAGTAAAGGCAAATCGCGGTACGACTGAATCCAGGTCCGGTAAGTGTCCCAGATAATAGTTTCGGAAGTTGGCCTTACGATCAGTTCTTCATCCAGTTTGGCATCAGGATCCACTATTACTCCTTTGCCATCGGGTGAGTTCTTCAACCTGTAATGGGTTACAACTGCACATTCCTTTGCAAAACCTTCAACATGCGAAGCTTCCTTGCTGAAAAATGATTTTGGTATGAAGAGGGGGAAATAGGCATTTTGATGACCGGTTTCTTTAAACATATCATCGAGAGCTCTTTGTATTTTCTCCCAAATTGCATATCCATAGGGTTTGATAACCATACATCCCCTTACAGCTGAGTTATCAGCCAGATCGGCTTTGATTACCAGGTCGTTATACCATTGTGAATAATTCTCTTCGCGTGATGAAAAATCTTTTGCCATTTTATTAATTGTGGTATGATAATTGCATGTATTTTAGTACTGATAGTCTGCAAAATTACAAAAATTATCTCTCAGTCTGTATTAAATCAAGCTTCAATATGAGGTTAAACAAAAGGAGGTCGATCATGAAATACTTTATTACACTTGTTGCCGGGTTGCTGATGTTAACATCATGTACAACCCAATACCTGGCTACTAATACGGATGATGTTTATTATTCGCCAAGCGACCAGCCGGTTAGAAAACAAACTATGGTGGTAAAAGCCCCGGAAACAAATACGAATACGTATGCCCAGGAGCAGCTACAATCATCACAGCAGTCACAACAATCATACCAGGAGTACGGGAATTCCGATACTACATATTATGCTGACCAGCCGGACAGTTCGGCCCGTTATGCCAGTGCAGCTGCGGATTATAGCCAGGATTATTATGACTACGAGTATTCATCACGTATCCGTCGGTTTTACGATCCATGCTGCAGTGACTACACTTCCGATTATTATACCAGTCCATTCTGGTATGATCCAAACCCATGGAACTTCGGAATAAGTTTCAGTCTTGGTTTTGGATATTATCCTTATTATGGCGGATTCGGCTTCTATAATCCGTGGTATGGTTATCCATCTTATGGTTATGGTTATCCATATTACGGCTATGGCTATAATGATTATTGGTACGGCTATAACAACGGATACTGGAATGGATATAACGAAGGAAATTATGGATATCCTAATGCCGGCTATACCGAATATGGCCATCGCGGATCAGTTGGAAGTTCCGGAACATCCGGACGGGGAGATGTTTATGGCAGGGAAGGCAAATCGGGCACTACCAGCTATTCAGGCAGAACCGGTACTTCAAATATTGACTCAAGAAGCGGCACAAGTTCAATGAGTAATCAGCGTTCAGGTGCTACAAGCGAGACTCGCGGTGGTACAGTAGGTAACGACAGCAGGAGCACACTTACACAGGGTACGACCATTCCACAGAATACAAGAAATGCTTCAAACGGTGCTACGACAACGCAAAATACGCGTAACCAGAATGCTCCCGGTACGACTACGAATACAAACAGGGGGACTGTAAACCCCGGAGCCTCAACCCAGAGGCCGGCAGGCAGCAGTACCCAGCCACAGCGTCAGTATCGCTATACAGCACCTAACCGCAACAGCCAGAATCCGAATGGGGTAAACCGTAATAATACAACCAACGAACGCAATACCCAAACATATACTTCTCCTGAATACAACCGGCCACGTTCGGGACAGGAATATACATCGCCAAAATACAGGAATACACAGCCTTCGGTCAATGGCCAGAACAATACGCGGGTTTCACCGCAAGGTAATAATACAAACCGTCCTGTAAATCCAACTTATTCGAGGCCAAATACCGAACGCCAGGTTACAACACCATCGAATGGCAGTTATCAGGCACCAACATACAACCGGAGTTCGCAGCCAACCCCAACCCGTTCTAACACATATACGGCTCCTACACGAAGTAGTTCGCCATCCCCATCCCGGTCGAACGAGAGTTATACTCCTTCGAGGAATTCATCATCGGGATCAGGTGGCAGTTATACTCCTTCACGAAGTTCTTCTTCGGGATCAAGCGGGAGTTCAAGTGGAGGTTCGAGCAGGGGATCCAGCGGCAGTTCCGGCGGAGGATCATCATCAGGGAGCAGTCGTGGTTCATCATCAGGATCGGGAGGCCGCAGATAATTCAAAACATTAACAGCATTAATGACTTCTTGTTTTTTAAACAGCCTGCAAACCTAAAAGGTGCTCTAATAAACACAATGCAGGGATTGCAGGTTTTTTACTGACCATTAATTTTTACAGCCATGAAAAAGATACTTGCTATTTTACTGACAGTTTCCTTATCAATCACAGTTTTTGCCCAGAACGAAAACGACGCCTTACGTTATTCACTTATCAATTATGGCGGTAGTGCACGTTTTTCAGGCTTATCGGGGGCATATGGGGCCGTAGGCGCTGATTTTTCGTCACTGAGCCAGAACCCTGCAGGCATAGGATTATTCCGGAAATCGGAATTTGTAATAACCCCCGTTTTCTCCGGCAACAATACTACAAGCACATTCCGGGGTAATACACTGGATGATCACAGGAATACAGCATACCTTGGGAATATAGGGTTTGTATTCACACAAAATATGAACGGAATGGCCGGTCCAATTGTGCAGATGCAGTTTGGATTCGGGGTCAATATGATGTCGATGTTCAGTAACCGGATGAGGCTAACCGGTTTTAACAACGAGAATTCACTACTTACAACCTATGTTAACGAAGCGAATTCTAATCCCAAACCCTTATCCGACTGGGATAATTTCGGGGCAGGGCTGGCCTGGGACGTAAACCTGATTTTTTATGATTCGACCAATTCCAAATGGGCTGCCGATATGGAAAGAGGCGGTATACAGCAAACAAAAAGTATTGAAACTCAGGGAAGCACCAACGAAACAGTGCTTAGCGCCGGCGCCAACATCTCGGATAAACTTTACCTGGGTGTAACATTCGCATTCCCCTTTATCCGTTACCGTGAAGACAGCCGATACACAGAAGAA
Organism: Bacteroidales bacterium; assembly: GCA_963677975.1. Taxonomy (GTDB): domain Bacteria; phylum Bacteroidota; class Bacteroidia; order Bacteroidales; family UBA4417; genus UBA4417. Next base: position 1,471,413 of record OY782677.1, read on the forward strand.
GATACCAAGAACCTTAATACGTATTTTAAATCCTTCACCAGGACCGAATACCTCGAGACCCGCGGATCAGGATTTAATTTCAAGGCTGGATTTATTTATAAGCCAGTCGAATTTCTGAGAATCGGGGGCGCAATACATACCCCGACCAATTATTATAATATGTCGGATAATTATTCAGCTACCATGAATTCCGATTTTGATAAAGACCTACCCTATTCCAAGACTTCACCAAGTGGTTATTATGACTACGAATTAAAAACCCCTTTCAGGGCAATGGGAAGTGTTGCCGTGTTATTCGGCAAGTTCGGACTTATCAGTGCTGACTATGAATACATTGATTATTCCGCATCACGCTTATGGGCCTCCGACTATAGTTTTTCAACCGAAAACAATTCTATACGTGAGGATTATACGTCGGCTAATAATTTCCGTTTCGGAGCCGAACTTAAAGCTGGTATCGCAGCATTCCGGGGAGGTTACAGTATTTATGGAACACCGTACTCAGGAACCGATGGTTCCAAAGGAGGAAGAACCGGTTTTTCGTTGGGAGCTGGTATTCGGGAAAAAGGTTATTATGCTGATTTCTCATACAATCACACCAGTTCCGAAAGCTACTATTACATGTACAACATAGCTCCGTCATCGCTGAATACAACTAATACCAATGCCTATAGCCTGACTCTTGGTCTCCGGTTTTAATGTCAGATATGCTGAGAAGTGATTTTTCGAATTAATTCTGTTATTACAGAGCTATAGAATGCTTAAACCCGCATTGGTTTTTCAAGGTTTATAAAAGGAAGAGAGACTGCTTTGGCGGTCTCTCTTCTTTAATTCAAACAGCAGGTGCCTTGATATTAATATATCAGGATAAAACCTTATGATCATAGCTTTGTTATATTACAGTAGATAAATTGTACTTATTAAAAATCTGAATGCAACTTAATATTCCTGATTCACAGCAAAAACGCATACTCATTGCCGGCGGAGGATTTGCCGGACTTAAACTGGCGACCCGCTTATCAAAAACAAATTTCCAGGTGGTGTTGATTGATAAAAACAATTTCCACCAGTTTCAACCCCTATTTTACCAGGTAGCAACTGCCGGCCTCGAACCCAGTGCAATTTCATTTCCCCTGAGAAAGATATTTCAACATACGAAGAACATTTACATAAGGGTTGCGGAGGTTACCGGTGTTAATACCGAACTTAATGAAGTTGTTACTTCGCTGGGATCGGTTTCCTACGATATTCTTGTATTGTCAATGGGCGTCGACACCAATTTTTTCGGTATGAAGCATATTATGGCAAATTCCATTCCGATGAAATCAGTCTCCGAAGCCTTACGCCTCAGGAACCGGATATTACAGAATTTTGAAGATGCACTTATCGAACCCGATCCTGAACGGCAGAAAGCGCTACTGAATATTGTAGTTGTTGGTGGTGGCCCGACAGGTGTGGAAGTTTCGGGAACACTTGCCGAAATGAAAAAGTACATCCTGCCGAAAGATTATCCCGAAATGGATTTCAGTAGAATGAATATTTACCTGCTCGAAGCAGGTAGCCGGCTTTTAAACGGGATGTCAGAACATTCATCCGAAAAAGCCGAAAAATACCTTGAAAACCTTGGCGTAAATGTAATCTGCAACGCTCATGTGAGCGATTACGACGGAGAAAGAGTAAGCATGCTGAATAAAACGGAGTACCTGACCAGGACACTGGTTTGGGCAGCAGGAGTATCGGGTAAACCGGTTGCTGGGTTAAATTCTGGTTTATATGGGAGGGGAAACCGTATCCGCGTCAATTCCTATAACCAGGTTGAAGGGTTCGAAAACATCTATGCCCTTGGCGACAGTGCATACATGACTGAAACAAAATTTCCCGACGGACACCCGCAGATGGCGCAACCGGCAATACAGCAGGCGAAACTTCTGGCCCGTAACCTGGTCCGCTTCGAGAAAAACAAACCAATGCTTCCATTCAGTTACCTTGATAAAGGTTCAATGGCTACTGTCGGCCGGAATAAGGCCGTAGTTGAACTTCCTTTCATGAAGTTTTATGGTTTCTTCGCCTGGCTCACATGGATGTTTGTGCACCTGATGGCCATTGTTGGCGTGAAAAACCGTCTCCTGATTTTTATTAACTGGTTCTGGAATTATATTACCTACGATCAATCGCTTCGCTTGATTATCAGCCCGGCGCGTAATAAGGAACAGGTCTGATTTTTGATTTGGCTACTGGTTTAGTGGAAGTAAAGTTGGATGATAGAAGGTAGATGGTGGTAGTAGAGACTTGTATAAAATTCAATTCCAATACCTTTTGTTTTATTAAATAAGGGCATAAAAAAGAGCCTTCAGGCTCCGGAAAATTAACTGTCGAAAATATCAGGCAACTGCATCCGAAGTAAAGTCATCTTCAGGATTTCACCCTTCTGAAAATCGTTATACACGCTCCAGTTAGCAATTTCATCAAGTTTACGAAAACACCCGATACACTTGCCTTTATGATCGAGAGTACACACCCCTTTGCAGGGTGATTTTACTCCATGACTATTTTCGTGCTTGTGTAACATATCCAGTTAAGTATTCAATGAGAACGATCAAAATTAATAAAAGTTCAACGAAATAATTTTATTTACGCTAAATCGACATATTTATTTCATAAATATACTTTCGGGCCAGGAATTTTTGGCAAAAATAGCGTATATTTAGCATGCTATATAGTGTTTATTTATGCTGGTTAAAACGTTCGGATGTGCCATTCAGGGTATTTCGGCTACCGTTATAACAATTGAGGTCAATGTCGACCAGGGAATACAGTTTTCGATGGTCGGGTTGCCTGATAATGCTGTAAAGGAGAGCCATCAGCGCATTGAGGCTGCTCTGCGCAATATTGGATACAAATTTCCACGGCAGAAAATTATTATTAACATGGCGCCCGCCGATATAAGGAAAGAAGGTTCTGCCTACGATTTGCCTATTGCAGTCGGGCTCCTGGCGGCATCGGAACAATTGGCTGCCGATGTGCTTGATAAATATATCATAATGGGTGAGCTGTCGCTCGATGGTGGCCTGCAGCCTGTAAAAGGTGCTTTACCCATTGCTATTGAGGCCCGCGATAATGGATATAAGGGATTTATACTTCCTGCTGCAAATGCCCGTGAAGCAGCTATAGTAAATGACCTTGAAGTATACGGAGTTGAATCGCTCGGCGAAGTGATCAGGTTTCTCGAAGGGAGTCTTCATCTTGACCCTGTCGTAATTAATACCCGCGAAGAGTTTTATTCACACCTCGATAACTATGAGTTCGATTTCTGTGATGTAAAAGGCCAGGAGAATATTAAACGTGCCCTTGAAATTGCGGCCGCAGGTGGCCATAACGTAATAGTAATGTAATTTTTGAATATACTGTCATTTTTGTTATTATATTTGCTCCATCTGGATAAAACAGTCTAACTGACCAGTCTCCGCCGATCTATATTGACCACCTCCCGCCGATTGAAATAATCGGTACACGCCGATTCATATTGACCACCCTACGCCGATCCAAATTGACCACCCCTTAAGAAAGTGATTTCCCTTGCTCAAAGGCAGGCTTTTATGATTATGTTGACTTTGTTTTAACAAATCATAAATGTCAAACAAACTAATTCTTATGAGCAAAGTGCGAAACATTATCAGTCTATACACCACAGGTGTAAGCAAACAATCCATCGGGGAACGGATAGGGCTTCCCCGCAACAGCGTAAAAAAGTATATCCGGTTGTTCCTTGCCTCAGACAAGTCGTTGGAGGAACTTGAACAGATGAGCGATACCGAACTTGAACAATTGTTTCTGGATATGGTACCGCGCCATCACATTGAGGATGATCCCAAGCACAAATCTGTAGTAGAGTTCTTCCCTGGGATGGAGAAAGCCCTAAAGAGTCGCGAAAACACTAAGGAGAAGCAGTGGCAGCAATATATTGCATTGCATCCTAATGGCTACCGTTTATCTCAGTTTAAGGGGTATTATCTCAAGTGGTTGAAAATGCGTAACCCGGTCATGCATATGGAGCATAAGGCCGGAGAAAAGATGTACGTAGATTATGCCGGGCAAAAGTTACAATTACTGGATCCGGAAAGCGGGGAAGTTATACCTGTTGAGGTTTTTGTTGCCATACTTGGTGCCAGCCAATTAACCTATGTAGAAGCCAGCTATAGCCAACAAAAAGAAGACTTCATTGGCTCATGCGAAAATGCTTTGCATTACTTTGGTGGCGTTCCTAATGCCATTGTCACCGATAATCTAAAGTCGGCAGTAACCAAAGGCAATCGTTATGAGCCGACACTTAACGAGGCATTTCGTGACTTTGTAAGCCATTACCTGATGGCAGCGCTACCCGCAGCTCCCTATAAGCCCAAGTACAAGGCACTGGTTGAAGGTGCCGTAAAAATCATTTACCGCACCATTTACGGCACTGTTAAGGAAAGGGTGTATTCCAGCCTTGAACTTCTTAATCAGGCCATTCGGATAGCTCTTGAGGAGCATAATAGCCGGTTACTGAAAAACAGGCCGTTCAGCCGTCGACAGTTGTTTGAAGAAACTGAGCGCCATACACTAAACCCTTTGGCTGATCATAAGTATGAGCTTAAACACCGGGTTATCGTTACGGTGATGAAGAATAATTACGTTAACCTGGCAGAAGACAAGCATTATTACAGTGTTCCGTATCAATACATTGGCAAGAAGGTTACCTTGCTGTACAGCCAGAGTGCAGTAGAAATATATCATCGTTATGAACGCATAACAATACACAACAGGAATCGACAACCTTATGGATATACAACCATAATCGAACACCTTGCATCCAAGCACCGCTTCATGAGTGATTGGAATCCAGACAAGTTTATTGAGCGTGGTGAAGAGATCGGTCCGGAGACAAAGGAATACATAATACAATTACTCAATACCCGTCAGCACCCGGAACAAACTTACCGTTCGTGCCAGGGAGTTCTGAGTTTTGCTGCCCGCTCTGGGAAAGAGCGGCTCAACAATGCCTGCAAGCGTGCCCTGCAATATGAAGATTATGGATACCAAACTATCCGGGTAATCCTTCAAAGAGGGCTTGATCATAACCCCAATGAGGAACTGAATAATGATCAGAAATTACCCCCACACGACAATATACGCGGTAAAAACTACTACAAGTAAAATCACCCCTCTGGATACCCGTACCGGGTAACCAGAGGGTATTGTTTAACTTTAAATCAACTATCATGAATGAGCAAACCCTTCAAAAAATGAGACAGATGAAGTTCTTTGGCATGGTTCGGGCATTCCGCACAAGCATGGAAAATGGCAGTATGGACAAAGTAACCACCGATGAGTTGGTCTCCATGCTGATTGACTCTGAATGGGACGACCGCAACAATCGCCGGATAGAAAGGCAAATGCGAAATGCCAGGTTCCGGTATAAAGCCAATGTAGAACAGTTGCACTTTGACATCAATCGTAATCTTGACAAAAACCAGTTAATGCGCCTGGCCGATTGCACCTTCCTTCAACGTAAAGAGAATCTTCTTATAACCGGCAGCACTGGTATCGGCAAGAGTTACATCGCCTCAGCCATTGGCAACCAGGCCTGCACACTTGGATACAAGGTTCTTTACGCAAACTCAACCAAACTGTTTTCCAGGTTGAAGATGACTAAGGCTGACGGCTCCTATATCAGGGAAATCGCTAAAATAGAGAGACAGGATCTTCTTATCCTTGATGACTTTGGCCTTCAGCCTCTGGATGGATATAGCAGGTCCGTACTTATGGAAATCATTGAAGACCGTCACGGAAACCGCTCTACCATTATTACATCACAATTACCTGTGTCGCAATGGTACGAGGTGATTGGGGAACAAACAGTAGCAGATGCAATCCTGGATCGTATTGTTCATGATGCACACAGGATAGAACTTCTGGGTGAATCACTACGTAAAACGTTGAAAAACAAAATCACAGAAGCTGTTGAAGCTATGTAAAACTATCTAAATTTGTATAACGCTAATGAAAAACAAGGAAATGAGCTTTCTTAAGAATGCAGAAGTGGGGTGGTCAAACAATATCGGCGCAGGGTGGTCAATATAAATCGGCGTGGGGTGGTCAAGTTAGTCGGCATATCCAATCTACAAAGCTATGTTGATAATCTCCCATTTGTGAATGAGGTTTTTACATATGATAACCCTAGGATATTTTATACAAACAGGGTATACCCTAATTTACAATCATCTGGCGAAATTCAAACTATAAATTACTTTGACACCTATCATGTGACAGAAAGAAGTAACAATACAAATTACTATAGATATGTACACGCTGATCCTATGCTTGTATTTGTAGACCCAAGCATAAACACTCGAAACTACATGTCAGACACAGCGAATGTTAGTGGTAAGCATACGTGTTCATATACAAAATTTTCCGAAAATGGTTCATCTAAATGGCTTATTACGGCATATTATTATGACAAATACGGACGACTAATTCAAACCCGTGAAAAAAATCAACATGATGGGTATGATATTACTTCAATCTATTATACAGATCTCACTAGTAGTGTAGGTTATACTATACATGAACAAACTGCCACATTGGGTAATACAAATTATTCACATACAGAAGAAAGTACCAGTTATTTTGATCATGCTGGACGGCTAGAACAAAACAGATACAAAATCAACTCCAACCCACTTGAACAGGTTGTTGTTCCTTCATACAATTCACTTGGCCAGATAACACAGAAAAACTTATATAATGGAACATTAATGCAACAATCTGTCGATTATTCGTATAATATTAAAGGGGCACTTTTGTCCATTAACGATGCAGCGCTGAGTGATGGCGAAAACGATCTTTTTGGCATGGAAATAATATATAACAAGGCTGATAGTGAGTTGCCTAATATCCCCAGGCATAACGGCAATATATCTGCAATTAAATATCAAAACGTAGGTAGTGGTATGAAAAGCTACACATATGATTATAATTCACTTGGGCAGCTGAAGGATGGTAATTATGCCGAGCAGTCTGGAGGGACTTGGTCATATAATGATAAATATAGCGAAAAGAATATTACATACGACTTAAATGGGAATATCACGCATATACTCAGAAGCGGACTTAAATATCCTAATTATGCAGTTGGCATTATTGATAACCTGGCTTATTATTACAAAGGGAATAAACTTATTGGTGTTAATGATAAGGTGACATCGAGTAATTTTGGAGATTTTTCTGATAACGGATTCGTCTCAATCCCGAACCCTGAGAATCAACACACTTGGGAGTACAACTACGATGACAATGGGAATCTCACTTCTGATAAAAATAAAGGTATTGTAAGTATTACTTATAATTACTTGAATCAGCCTATTAACATTGATATGGGTGGAGGCAAACGGATTTGTTATTTATATGATGCATCAGGCAGACGCTTGCAAAAAACGGATTATTTAAATGGAACCCCTGTTACCACAACGGATTATATTGCTAACTTTGTTTATAACAACAATGTGGTTTCATATGCTCAAACTTTAGGAGGTCGCATTGTATTTACTACAATGACAAATACTTACTGCGAGCAATATATAACAGATCATTTAGGTAATATTCGTGCTGCATATCAGTGTAGTACCTCAGGGTTGCCAGTTCTGAAACAGTCAAACGAATATTACCCATACGGTTTGCTTGTTTACCGAAATGCATTTTCATCTTCGTACCCTAATGAGTATTATTATCAGTGTAAAGAATTAGACAACGAAAACGGTCTGAATTGGTACAACTTTCATTCACGAATGTATGATCCAGTGCTTTGTCGTTGGAATACCCCTGATCCTGCACAACAATATATTAGTCCTTATTTGGCGATGGGTAATGACCCAGTAAATCGAATTGACCCTAATGGAATGGAAGATTCAAAGAATAAACTTTGGAAATCTTTAAGCGCAATTTCTGGAGGGTTTGCAGTTCACGAAAAAGAACGACAAAGACAGTTTTTCGAAATGTTCCCAGCTGCTAATAGTGGAAATATTGATTGGAGTGCAGGGTATTGGGGGCATGTAACTGGAATAGATGGTGGTGCTGGATCGAGTAATAGTACATTAAGTTCAAGTATCTATGGGTGGGCTAGTAATGCTAGTCTTACTGGATACAATGCAAATAATTATAATGACAAGAGTATTAAGTATATTACCAGACCAGATGGTGATTTTGGACATTATGAAAGATTTTATGGTGGTTATGTTGGTCATGACTCTAAAAATGGTAAATTGTCTGGCCCTATCATTGGGAACAGATGGGTGTCAAATAATGTATCAAATTCCGGATATGATATAACCGTACCATATGTTTTGGCAGGAATGGAGTCTACTGATCAAGCATTAAAACATTATTATGATCAAACTGGAAGCCCAATTATGTTAGGTAATAACACAATAGAATTATTGATTAATAGTAAAAAATTTCAAGAAAAGCATAGAAATATCATTTCAGGTCAAACGACATCTTTAACAGGCGATTTCTCGGTCGAAATGAGCTGGAAAGTATTTCATATTGGCTCAACTAATGTTAATTATTCAATCTCTGTTGGGCCAAAATATTGCACTGTCACCTACGAATTATTTGTAAATGATGGATTCTGGGATGTCGATTCTATTGACGAGAACGCTTTTGGGTGGCTCAATATAAGTAAATTTCAACCTGATGGTCCTGGATCAAACTTAGAAAGAGGAGGAACCCCCTTTCCATACATACCAATAAAAGCAACTTGCACTTTTCCTAATCCAGGATATAGATAATTTAACATGAAAACACATAAGATATTATTAGCCTTGGCGATTATTTTACTGATATTCTATTTTGCTTTAGACAGGCAATTATATTATTATGGCAGGAATAATCTAAATATTTATCATATTTTACCACTAGGTATAAAACCGGTCTTTAGATATGAATTTGACGGTGGTTTTGCTTTTGAAGATAGATATGGATTTAGATTTATTAGAAAAGGAGAATTTCGACATGAAAATTCTAATTTAAATATTCATATAGCAGAAATTCTTAAATATGGATATAATGATAATAAACTGGTAGTCTTTATTCAAGATATTAATAGTCAAGAATTATACATTGAGTGTAAAAAAAAATACAATAATCAGACGAAAGCAGAAATACAGTGTGACGCCTTCCATGTAATCAATTTGCCACTTTATAATGAACTAAAGTGGATTGAGATTAAAAATAATGTAAAGTACATACATTCAATAGGGTTGATTAGGAACCTAAGTGCATTTTTTACTTTTGTCATACTCATATTCTTTTTAAGAGAAATTATTACAAATCCCAAATCGAATTAAGAAGAAATAAAATTCTATATACTATTTTGTTGATATAATGCCCTATAAACAGGAATGTTAAGCGGAGGATCATTTTATGATTGGTCGATCCTTAACAATCATTTCAATGCATAAATATCAACAATTAGATGTAGATATATTTAATAAATACTAACCAAAATTTGCGAGATTTTACCGGATTTATTTAGTCGATCCTTAACAAGCTTCTAAACGCATGAATATCAATAATATAATGTTGATATCTTTGATAAATACCAGGCTGTTATTTGCAGGATTTTACCGAATTTAGATCAAAATCTTGCAAAAAGATGAAAGGGACATCAGCCAATCAAAGTCAAAAGAATTTGTTCAGACTCTTGCTCAAGGAGTTTATCAATCTTAATCATCCACTAGTCATTCTTGGGGAGAAGCTTCCATGGCAAGACCTTGAACAAGAGTTTTCGTCTCTGTATTCAAACACAGGCACACCTTCAAAACCAGTCAGGCTTATGGCCGGATTGTTGATACTCAAACAGATGTATAATCTTGGTGATGAGACTCTTATGCCTGAATGGATAAGAGATCCCTACTTTCAGTATTTCTGTGGTGAGGCTGAATTTCAATGGAAGTTTCCATGTGACCCGAGCGACCTGGTTCATTTCCGTAAAAGGATTGGAGATAAGGGAGTTGAAAAGATATTTGCCGTTTCAGTTCAAATGCAGGGTAAAGATTTGAAAAATGAGGATGTAATCGTTGATACAACTGCACAGGAAAAGAATATTACGTTTCCAACCGATTCAAAGTTATATAGCAAGACCATAGAAAAAGTCAATGCCATTGCAGAAAAGGAAGGTATTCTTTTACGCCAGAACTATAAACGAACCATTAAGAAGCTATTGATACAGCTACGTTTTTCGCATCATCCAAGACGTAAAAAACAGTCCCGCAAAGCATTGAAGAGATTGCGCATTATTGCCGGCAGGCAAATCTATGACATAGAACGTATAATGCCCACTGAGAAATTGGAACAATACATGAAAGATATTGAACTATACAAACGAGTAGTAACTCAGCAAAGACATAGTAAAGACAAAATCTACAGTTTACATGAACCTGAAACTTCCTGCATAGCCAAAGGTAAGACCCACAAAGAATATGAGTTTGGTTCTAAAACATCATTTGCCATGCTTCCCAAAACCAATATCATTGTGGGTGTGGTAAGCTTTACAGGTAATCCGCATGATAGTAAAACACTGAAACCTACTCTTGACCATTGTGAGAGAGTTAATGGCCTGAAATTTAAGCGAGCCATTCTTGATCGAGGATACAGAGGAATCACACGAATAGGAGAAACTATTGCCATAATCCCTGGACAGATAAAAGCTAAGACTCCTTGGCAAAAGCAATGGGTACGAAAGAAGTGCCGAAGCAGATCTGCAATCGAACCAATTATCGGACACCTTAAAACGGATTGCCGTTTGATGAGAAATTATCTGAAAGGAACGCAAGGCGACCAAATCAATGCTTTAATGGCTGCTGCTGCCTTAAACTTTAGAAGATTGCTAAGAAAATTTGAACAAGATCTAATTTTTTGCCTTTTTCAACTGATTCAATTTATCTCCCTAAAATCAACCAAACAATTTCTTTGGTCGAAAACTAGTTGTTAAGGATCGACTAGTTAATCGTATCGCCGGCAAAGTCAAACTCCATTAACTCGGCTGGTGGATGGTCAAAGTGCATAACAGCGTTCCTGCTATCCTGATACCGTTTCAGTAAATCACAAAACTGAGAACGGCTATACCCGCCAGGAACTTCTTCGCGGTATTCTTCCCACAATATCTGTTTTGTTGTTTTCTTGTTCTTTAACTGCTCCGTGAAGTATTTCACCCGCTGCTCAAAGTCAACATATTTGCTGTCTTTATCCGGCTCTGCTTTTACTGAAAGTACTGCTTCTGCAAGATCCTCATCATTTAACCGCAATAATTCCTTGTAGCTTCTTCCACAATGGTTTATACGAGTTACATACGCGCCCACCGTGTTCCGTGTCACATGCAATATCTCAGAAATCTGACGATTTGAAGAGCCTTGCTCTTTGAGTTGTAGTAGTCTTTTTATCAGTAACATGGGTACAGGTTTATTCGCCATTGTCTAAAGGGGTTTAACCTTCAAACTTAAACCATGTTCCTGTACCTCTGGGTGGCTCACTTTGCGCCGGATTGTCAGGTGTTTTTTGGAAAACAATCCAAAAATGATTCCTGAGTCTTTTAACGTGTCAAATTAAAGTGTCACGTTTTGCTCCGGATTTGGTGGCTCACTTTGCTCCGGATCGGTGTCACCCTTTCGTCCGGATTTGTGTCACTATATACTCCGGATTATTCATTTGGGGCAATACTTCAAATGATACTTTTGTTCGGACCTAACCAGAGTTTTTCTATCCATTATCTTGAGGGATATAGCCAAGTTTTTGAGATTGAAACTATGCTACATGGATCCATGGAAGATTTTCAGTCACCAGGACATGTCGAGCCTAATAATAGCAAAAAAAGGCAATATTCTGATTATGAATAAAGTCTAATAAATGTTTACTACTGAAAATCCTTCTTTATTCATATTGACTTCATATAAGTGAATATTCCTTACAAATAATTCCAGAACTGTAATTAAAAATAAATTATAAGTAGATACACTTTGATTATAAATCGAATCGCCGAAAAGGTGGACTATTTTTTCTTTAATGACCTTACTACTGACTTAGTAATCAGTTCTCGTTTTAGCAATATCTCGTTTTCTGGAATGGCTCCATATTCAACTTTCACACGATAACCCTTAATCCTAGTCTCTACAGATGTTTCTTTTGCAATTTCAGAGTTTAGGAATAGAATAAGAGAATTTAGGTCTAATACTTTTATTATAGCTCTCTGGGTATTAACAAACTCCTTCTCAATTTTTATTTTCAATCGTTCAACTGTCTTCTGATCATTTGAACACTCAATAACCACTTCATATCCTGCCCTGATACATTTTTCAATGTTTTGCAACTCCCATTCATCTTTTGAAGAGTCTTTAATTTCTATTGCTATTCTTTTCCCATTTCGTTCCAAACTAACGTCAACTCTACCTTTCCCGTCTGGAGTAGGTTCTTCAATGGCCGCTTTGAAACCTCTGGATTCAGCCATTCTTTTTATTAAATTCTGTAAATATCGGTGTTCTGTTTCTTGTTTCTTTTCTATGGGATAAATGTTCGAGATATTAGAGGTCTGTTTTATTAATGTTGGCTCTGTTTTTAAGGGTTTTTCCGGAATGGATGAAATAGGAATTTCAATGGTTCTTAATTGTATTACTGGAGTAATATTTGATTCCGAAAGCATAGATTCAACTTCCTCTCTTGGAGTCCCAAAAGAAAGACGTGAGGTATTTATCACCATTTCTTTGATCATCCGTGCAGTATCTTCTTCCAACTCTTGATAAGGAATTGTTTTAAAATTGCAGTCATTTTCTGGTCTTTCAATCCGAATGATAGCTTCGCCAGTATCTAGATTTTGCAAATCAAAAGAATCAAAGGATGAGAAATTCCCTTCAAATTTTTTCGCATCTGTATCGCCAATCCGAAAGCAAATTCGTGTTCCAGCATTGGCAACCACGGAACTTGCAAGTTCGGTATCATTCTTGGTCAATTGCTGCATATCCTGGTGTGCAAGAATTAATCCCATATGATATTTCCTAGCTCCTGATAGTATTACTGCCATGGATGGGGTGATAAAATTCTGGAATTCATCAATGTATAAATAGAAATTATACCGGTCCGTTTTAGCTTTGGCTTGTCTGGCCATAGCGGTTTGTTGGAGTTTGGAAACTATGAAGGTCCCAAGAAGGAAACTATTTTCTGTCCCAATAAGTCCTTGTGAAAGTTTAACAAGCAATATCTTTTTAGTATCAAGGATAGCCTCAAAATCTAGACTCTTCTTTTGGGCTACCATATTTCGGATTAGTTTTGGACGTAAAAAGGAATCAAGACGTGTCAGAATCGGACCAATAGATGTGCTTTTTAAAATAGGAAATTCTTTATCCCAATAGTAGACAATAGATGGGTCCTTTACTGTTTTTAAAAACTGATCTCTAAAATTCTTTTCAATGAGAAATCTTCGCAAATCAATCAAGGTTCCACCCTGGACACTCTCAAGAAAAGCTAGAATTGCATTAGCAAAAACCGAATTCATCTGATCGCCCCAACTCGTGGAAAGTCTTTTAAATATAGCTACTAGGTCAGAAGAAAGAATATCTTTCTCAATCTCGGAATGAGCTGTTAGAATGTTGATGCCAACAGGGAAATCTATATCGGCAGGATCAACAAGAATGACATCCTTATGCCTTTCTGGTTTTATCCAAGGCAATATGCTTTCAATTAAATCTCCATGAGGATCAATAACGGCAATACCTTCACCATTGAATATATCTTGAATAATGGTCGTTAACAATAATGTAGATTTACCTGTTCCTGTTGCTCCGATAATATGAGTATGTTTTAATCGCTGTTCAGGACTGATCGTAATATTGTACTCTTGCCCTTGATGATAATTACTACCTAAAATTAGCCTATGACCTAGATATATTTCAGGTGATTCTTTAGTCTTTTTAGAATTTCGTTCGAGTTTCTTTGAGACGACAGTTAAAGAAGGGAAGTGTACTAAATTAGCAAGCTCCATACTGTTTAACAGCATTCCTAATCTATGAGACTGACGTAATAAAATATCTTGGATGAAATCACCAGAGTCATAGCCAACAGTTGAAAGAGGGATCAATTCGTTATATGGCGAATTGGAGATTTGACTTATTGTCTGAGACATTCTTTTTGCTAATGCACTATTTCCATCACCATTGAACCCAATTACACGAATAACCACTCCGAACAAAGGGGAAGAAACTTTTTCTTGAGCTAACTTTACCATTTCAGGTGCATCTATAAAGAAGGAATCCCCGTAATTATCTGTAACTGAGCGCAGGATGCTTTCTGACCAGGCATTTAAAGCTCCTTTAAATAAGATTTGGATTAAAGCATGTTCATCGTTTTTTAGGTTTTCTAGAATAGCAAATAATCCAATATATGAGTCAAACTCAAACTTTTTTGGCATAGCAAGAGGACGCATAAATTCTTCCCTAAGGCCGAGATCAAACATATAACCATACATGGTTCCAGGGAGTATATCCTCTAGGACTCCTTCTTTAACGTGAATATATGGGAAATAAGCTTTTAGTTGTGATTCTAAGAATTGAGCATCAGATTCTCTACAAACAAACTGCATTCGTATCGATTTAGAGTTACTGATTATCTCAAAACTTATAGGATAATTTGATATTGAAATCATTATAAAAAAACGCTCCATATCTTCTATATTGAATTTCATATCTTTGGGTAGTGATATAGATAATGCTTTCAAAAATTCATCTTCAGTAAACGAAAATGGATCTAGAGGGCTATTATCTGATATATCCGTACTCAATTCACTTTTAGTAGAAAAAATATTTTTTATTGAGCTAATAATACTTGATACTATTGTAGGACGTAAACCATCATCAATAGTTGAAAGGGAAATATTTGATTTAACGGAATGGAAGAAAAAAGGTTGATAAGGAGGCTCTAAGTCTACTGCAAAGGGATAAACTTCCCATCCTCTAGAACGTTTTTCCCATTCATAGAACTGTTGAGTTAAAGATTTGACACGACTCATTTGTTCATATTCATTAATTCACCTTCAGAAAGTCCGCGTAATCCTTTTGAGGTGGTTATCTCTGTAATTGCTTCCTTAATGCTGTTTATAACACACCCCTTAAACATAGAAGCAGTATCTACAAGATAATAAGTTGATCCTTGCCAGCCTTCGACTGCAGTACCTAAAAAGGGAACTTGTGAAGCTAGGTCGCGGACAGCATGGGTCGGTCTCCCAAGCCAATATGAAATGAAAAATCCATTACCGAATGGAGCAGCACAAATATCAAAAATATCATCTCTCCTTTCAATGTGTAAATACTCCCTTCTGTTTGAAAGAATGCTAGATTCTGCAAAGTTCACCCTAGAAATTTTAACACCGGGTATACCCTGGTAATTCACTTTTGCTTCAACCAGAGAATAGAACTCTTCAGGTGAAAGCCGAAGATCTGAAAAATAATGACTCCAATGTTCTCCTAATTCGCCCATCTTTTTGGTTTTAGGACGGAAAATCAGAAATAGAACAACAATGATGATTAAAATGAGAATGAAAGACATAGTTTGTGTATTAAAAAGTTAGGTGAAAACTTAATTCGTTCGAAATACATTTTATGTAGGGTCTTCATTTCGTAAAGTTACAAATTTTCAAAAAATATTGTAGATGGAATTAGAATAAATAGGTAGTTTTATCATTTGTCAAAATAGTTTTAGCTCTGCTGTTATTTGACGATTATTGAATCTAGAAAGAATATCCTCATCAACCTTGTTTCTAGGTGTTCCATAAATACTCTGAGACGAAGCAATGATTTTCTCTTTGAAGGACTGAGTAATTGGTTCTATCGGTATAGTTTCTGCACTAAAAGGGCGCGATGTTGCCCCATCTATCATCAATTTTAAGTACATACAATATTTTGGTAAATTAATTAAATCATACTGGTCAAATACCGGTTTGAATTCTTTTTCTAGAAATTCTGCATCTTGAGCTCCAACCCGAAATGAAACAATAGTTCCGACATTCCCGAAAATAGCGGCTCTGATCTTTTCATGCAACTGCTCAATATATTGGTGAGAAAGAAAGATTGAAAGTTTGTATTTTCTAGCCTCAGCCAGAATATCAGCAAATGAAAGAGAAACAAAGGAGTGCATCTCATCCACATAAAGATAAAAAGGTTTTCTAGTGTATTCTGGATGCCGAGCTCTATAAAGAGCTGAAAGTTGAATGTTTGTTACAAGCATATTTCCTAAGATAGCAGATACATCTTCTCCCAATTCTCCTTTAGATAGATTGGCTATAAAAATTTTGTTCTCATTCATTATGTCTTGCATATTAAAACCCCTGATTTTTTGTCCAACAATGTTTCTCAAAGGAGAGCTTGTCAGAAAAAGTCCGATCTTATTCAATATAGGAGCTATGGCCTCTGACTTTAATGCAGGGGGATATTTATCAAACTCATTATGCCAAAATGAAAGAATAAATGGGCTTATCGAGTGTGAAAGAATGTTGTTTCTGAATAATTGATCAGTTAATAGTGGCTGAATATCAAGCAAACTGCATTTCTGATTCTCTAATAGGGTTAACAGGGCAAATCTTAAGATATATTCCATTCTTGGGCCCCAGGAATCAGCCCAAATCTTTTTGAAAGTTGAAATAAGGCCAGATGCTACTAGGTTGTGATGGTTGGGATGAATACCCTTAATTGGATTAAAAGCTATTGGAAATTCTTTGTCATTTGGATTGAAATATATAACATCCACTATTCGGTTCTCTGGGATATAATTTAAAATATGAGTCGCTATATCACCATGCGGATCGATTATACATAGACCGTTTCCACGATTAATGTCTGAGATTGCCATGTTTTCAAGAAGGGTGCTCTTGCCAGTTCCAGTTTTACCTACAACATAAATATGACCAAGTCTGTCTTGGTCTTTGATCCCAAAGAGTTTGTGTTCTTGATGCCAGTTGGTTACTCCAATAGGGGTGATATTTTTGCTTTGAAGATTTTCTGCCATGTATATAGATTGTGAAATTTTCGAGATTTAGAATAGAACTAATTTTTCACCATAACTGGTAATTATTGCACTCTTAATTAATTTCAAGCTTGACATAAAATGTCATAAGATGAGATTTTTATTGTTTGTTTCCTTTTATCAAGAAAGATGCGAAAAATGTTAAACAATGGTATAATGGCTGGATAAAACAGTCTAACTGACCAGTCTCCGCCGATCTATATTGACCACCTCCCGCCGATTGAAATAATCGGTACACGCCGATTCATATTGACCACCCTACGCCGATCCAAATTGACCACCCCTTAAGAAAGTGATTTCCCTTGCTCAAAGGCAGGCTTTTATGATTATGTTGACTTTGTTTTAACAAATCATAAATGTCAAACAAACTAATTCTTATGAGCAAAGTGCGAAACATTATCAGTCTATACACCACAGGTGTAAGCAAACAATCCATCGGGGAACGGATAGGGCTTCCCCGCAACAGCGTAAAAAAGTATATCCGGTTGTTCCTTGCCTCAGACAAGTCGTTGGAGGAACTTGAACAGATGAGCGATACCGAACTTGAACAATTGTTTCTGGATATGGTACCGCGCCATCACATTGAGGATGATCCCAAGCACAAATCTGTAGTAGAGTTCTTCCCTGGGATGGAGAAAGCCCTAAAGAGTCGCGAAAACACTAAGGAGAAGCAGTGGCAGCAATATATTGCATTGCATCCTAATGGCTACCGTTTATCTCAGTTTAAGGGGTATTATCTCAAGTGGTTGAAAATGCGTAACCCGGTCATGCATATGGAGCATAAGGCCGGAGAAAAGATGTACGTAGATTATGCCGGGCAAAAGTTACAATTACTGGATCCGGAAAGCGGGGAAGTTATACCTGTTGAGGTTTTTGTTGCCATACTTGGTGCCAGCCAATTAACCTATGTAGAAGCCAGCTATAGCCAACAAAAAGAAGACTTCATTGGCTCATGCGAAAATGCTTTGCATTACTTTGGTGGCGTTCCTAATGCCATTGTCACCGATAATCTAAAGTCGGCAGTAACCAAAGGCAATCGTTATGAGCCGACACTTAACGAGGCATTTCGTGACTTTGTAAGCCATTACCTGATGGCAGCGCTACCCGCAGCTCCCTATAAGCCCAAGTACAAGGCACTGGTTGAAGGTGCCGTAAAAATCATTTACCGCACCATTTACGGCACTGTTAAGGAAAGGGTGTATTCCAGCCTTGAACTTCTTAATCAGGCCATTCGGATAGCTCTTGAGGAGCATAATAGCCGGTTACTGAAAAACAGGCCGTTCAGCCGTCGACAGTTGTTTGAAGAAACTGAGCGCCATACACTAAACCCTTTGGCTGATCATAAGTATGAGCTTAAACACCGGGTTATCGTTACGGTGATGAAGAATAATTACGTTAACCTGGCAGAAGACAAGCATTATTACAGTGTTCCGTATCAATACATTGGCAAGAAGGTTACCTTGCTGTACAGCCAGAGTGCAGTAGAAATATATCATCGTTATGAACGCATAACAATACACAACAGGAATCGACAACCTTATGGATATACAACCATAATCGAACACCTTGCATCCAAGCACCGCTTCATGAGTGATTGGAATCCAGACAAGTTTATTGAGCGTGGTGAAGAGATCGGTCCGGAGACAAAGGAATACATAATACAATTACTCAATACCCGTCAGCACCCGGAACAAACTTACCGTTCGTGCCAGGGAGTTCTGAGTTTTGCTGCCCGCTCTGGGAAAGAGCGGCTCAACAATGCCTGCAAGCGTGCCCTGCAATATGAAGATTATGGATACCAAACTATCCGGGTAATCCTTCAAAGAGGGCTTGATCATAACCCCAATGAGGAACTGAATAATGATCAGAAATTACCCCCACACGACAATATACGCGGTAAAAACTACTACAAGTAAAATCACCCCTCTGGATACCCGTACCGGGTAACCAGAGGGTATTGTTTAACTTTAAATCAACTATCATGAATGAGCAAACCCTTCAAAAAATGAGACAGATGAAGTTCTTTGGCATGGTTCGGGCATTCCGCACAAGCATGGAAAATGGCAGTATGGACAAAGTAACCACCGATGAGTTGGTCTCCATGCTGATTGACTCTGAATGGGACGACCGCAACAATCGCCGGATAGAAAGGCAAATGCGAAATGCCAGGTTCCGGTATAAAGCCAATGTAGAACAGTTGCACTTTGACATCAATCGTAATCTTGACAAAAACCAGTTAATGCGCCTGGCCGATTGCACCTTCCTTCAACGTAAAGAGAATCTTCTTATAACCGGCAGCACTGGTATCGGCAAGAGTTACATCGCCTCAGCCATTGGCAACCAGGCCTGCACACTTGGATACAAGGTTCTTTACGCAAACTCAACCAAACTGTTTTCCAGGTTGAAGATGACTAAGGCTGACGGCTCCTATATCAGGGAAATCGCTAAAATAGAGAGACAGGATCTTCTTATCCTTGATGACTTTGGCCTTCAGCCTCTGGATGGATATAGCAGGTCCGTACTTATGGAAATCATTGAAGACCGTCACGGAAACCGCTCTACCATTATTACATCACAATTACCTGTGTCGCAATGGTACGAGGTGATTGGGGAACAAACAGTAGCAGATGCAATCCTGGATCGTATTGTTCATGATGCACACAGGATAGAACTTCTGGGTGAATCACTACGTAAAACGTTGAAAAACAAAATCACAGAAGCTGTTGAAGCTATGTAAAACTATCTAAATTTGTATAACGCTAATGAAAAACAAGGAAATGAGCTTTCTTAAGAATGCAGAAGTGGGGTGGTCAAACAATATCGGCGCAGGGTGGTCAATATAAATCGGCGTGGGGTGGTCAAGTTAGTCGGCATATCCAATAATGGCAAAACAGCACGATAGGTCAATAAATGGAAATAATTTTGTGCCAATAGAGGGGCAACGAGACCTTTTGTGTGGAAACATAAAGTCGCTTCATTGTCCCTCTTTTGGATTTAGTAATTTTAATGATGTATCGAAAGATGTTGCTCTTGATTACTTAGCCAGTTTACTTGTTGAAGCATTTCTCGATCAAAAAGAAAATGAATGTAAACAATTATATGCATCAAAAAAGGGCGGTTATTTATGTGCGAGTGTCAACAAAAGAACAGGTTGATGAAGGAAACAGTTTAAGTACTCAACAAAAAATATGCTTTGAATATGCCCAAAAGCATGAATATGATGTTGTTGAAACATTTATTGAGCAAGGGGAGAGTGCTAAGACTGCTAATCGTCCTGAACTTCAAAGATTACTCGCTTTTTGTGCAGATAAAAAAAAGATAATTCGGGCTGTAATCATATACAAATTAGACCGGCTATCTAGAAATACAGATGATTATAGCCAACTCAGACTTCTACTCAAACGCTATGGAGTGGAGATAAAATCTACTTCAGAACATTTTGAGAATAATCCAGTTGGTCGCTTTATGGAAAACACCATGGCAAACATTGCGCAGTTTGATAATGATATAAGGGCAGAAAGGTGTGCAGGGGGGATGAGAGATGCCATGCGAGAGGGCCGTTATGTATGGATGGCTACAGTAGGATATAGAAATGTCAAAGTTGCAGGTAGAGCACAATTGAACAAGATGAAATTATGGCACCAACAATTTTAAGGGCATTTGAACTTATTGCTTCGAATATTTACCCTATTGATGAAGTTCGCCGAATAGTAACAAAGGAGGGGCTGCACAATAGGAAAGGCAAGCCTTTTTCAAAAGGATATTTTTATACAATGTTGAATAATGAATTATTCTCAGGTTGGATAGTTAAGTTTGGAGAAAGGCATAAGGGGACTTTCAAGCCAATTGTTTCAGATGAACTTTTTAGTCAAGTCCAGAGAGTCCTAAAACATAAAGGAAGAAAACATTCTGCATATCTTACGGACCATCCTGATTTTCCCTTGAGAAGATTTATTGTAAACGAAGATGGTAAAAAGATTTCTGGATGCTGGTCAAAAGGACGCTATAAAAAGTATCCATATTATTTGTTTGGTGGGAAAAATTCAAATTACAACCGTGACAAATTTGAAAAAGTATTTATGAATTATGTGGATAAATATAAATTTGATAATACTAAGCTTGGCAGGCTTAAGGAATTGGTAAAAGAGAACCTTGTGAAGGCAACTATTCATCAACGTAAGGATACAGAGCATTTAAGAAAATACATAAATGAACTCACAGAAAAGCAGACAGGTATTATCAAAAAGAATTTAGATGGCATTATTTCTGACTGTGTTTTAAAACAACAGCTAGAAATAATCGATAAAGAATTGCTTGATGCTAATGCTTCATTATCTGTATTACCTAATTCGAAGACAAACTATGAGGAAGTGCTAGCTTTTCTTGAAGGATATCTAAAAAACCCAAGTGCTGTATGGAGAAAAGCAAAAGTAGGTGTGAAAATTAAGTTACAATGGTTCGAATTTCCCCAAGGTTTGACGTTTAAAAAAAATAAATTTCGAACACCAGAAATATGTAGTCTTTTCAAGCTAAAAGACGCCATTTCGGCGCCTTTGTACTCTAATGTGGACTTGGGGAATCCAATATCGAACAAGAAAAATGAATTCTGGGATAAATTTGAGAGGGAATGCGAGTATTTAGTAAGTGTTTTAGAAGAACCAGATTCTCAATATACTTCAATTCAAATAAATGAAAACCTCCTGTCGAATGCAGAATCAGAAGTCTTAGTCAGGAATTATTCACCATAGTTATCGAAAGAGGTAATTTTCACCTCCATCATTAATATTATTAACTATACTATTCTTAAATACATGAATAACAACAATTTTAAATTACCAAATTCCAATAAATTAAAAGAATGCAGATTGAAGGTTGGGTTAACCCAATTTGTTTGATGTAATGATAAAAATGGAATTTCGGAGTAACGATCGAATTTCAAAATGAGGAAAAGGTATCGGACTCCCGAGCGTGATAAATCTTATCAAAATATCAGAGATATACAAAGTGACTCCTAGAGAACTTTATCCAGAAATTACTACAGCTGTACTCAAGTCTCCAATACAATCTCCAGGTCTATATGAGGAATAAAAACTCTTTTTAAATTATTAGCAGTCAGGTTTTTTTCTGTTGTTATTGGTCAAGTAGTGTTAACTCTACTAACGACTCGGATCTTACCTTTAGCGCGAATAGTGACTGTCATGCCATTACGAGTTACCGGGCGAGTGGCTTTACAGCGCAGTGCCTTAAGGATTAATTGACTATTTTACAATAAAGAATTTATTAACTTCAAAAGCTCATTTGATATACTTAAAATATGTTTAACGATGAAGATATAAATAAACTGACTCTGGTACTTGCATCCAAAAAAATGTTAAAGAAATTAAGAGTGACATAGGAGATTTAAAAGAACTTGTGCAAGGGCTTATTGATTCAAGTGAATCATTAGTAAAATCTATATCCGATCTGAAACTGGATTATGTGGCTATTTCCACTCAACTATCTAGGCATGAACGTTGGATAAAAGAAATTGCAGAGAAAGTAGGATTAAAGTTGGCGACAGTGTAGTCATAGAGTTAGGTTAAGCAAGAACCGTTCTTGCGGCATATTTGCTATAATTAATTTATTTTTGCTCATCCGTAAATGTACCACAAAAACAAAAATGATTATATTGAAGAAAATTTTTTGACATGAATATAATCAAATTTATCAGCGACTTTCCGGATGAAAAGAGCTGCAGGATGCATTTTAAGGACATTCGGGAGCACGAAGGAATCATTTGTAAAAGATGTGGAAACACCCGACATTATTGGCAACAGGCTAAATGGCAATGGCAATGCTCAGAATGTAGGTTCCGAACTACGCTTCGAAGTGGAAGTATGATGGAAAATGCTAAGTTGCCGTTTCGGAAATGGTATTTGGCTATGGCATTTATGAGTTTTTCAAAGAAAGGGATTTCCGCGACTGAACTACAAAAACAATTAGAGCACAATCGATATGAATCTATTTGGACGATGATGCATAAGATCCGACAAGCCATGGGAAACAGAGAGGCGTTGTATAAGTTGTCTGATATGGTGGAATTTGACGAAGGCTGTTTTGAAACAGAAATCAGTAAAGAATCCAGAGAAACACTTAAGCGGGGAAGAGGTAGCGAAAGGCAAGTTAATGTTGCAGTCATGGCGGAGTCCACACCATTAGAAGATGTTGCAACTGGCAAAAGATCAAATCATTGCAGGTATTTTAAGATGAGGGTATTAGAATCCTATCTAAAAGAAGAGATTAACCAGGTCATCGAAGAAAATATTGCTGAAAAGACCATTGTGTTTAGTGACAAAAGTACCAGCTATGTTGATATATCAAACTTCGTTGAAGTACATGTTACGGAAAAATCGTCAAAGGAAACAACTACGAAAACATTGCCTTGGGTTCACATTGCAATTAGTAACGCAAAGAGAACGCTATTAGGCATTTATCATAAAATAAAAGGAAAATACTTGCAGCTTTATCTGGATGAATTTTGTTACAAACTGAACCGAAGATACTTTGGTGAAAGACTTTTTGACAGACTTACAATTGCAATGTCAGATAACTACTGGTACAATAACGGATGAGCATAATTTATTTTACACAATCATAAAAAACTATCATATGGTAGTTTATTGTTGGATTTTCTTGGTTATTTTTTATGTATAGTAAGGGCAGTCCAAATGTTTTATTTCTATAAGTTTCACTGATTTATCAGTAAATAACTCAGATCAGGCTATTTGACACCAGAAGGCTTTACTTCAAAAATAAGAATAATATCAAAAGAAGAAAATGAATTCATAAAAAATAAAATTGAAAAGTAAATATAAAACAAAACCCCTAAAATGGGGGTATCTCGCAGACCGTAGTCAAAGATAATATTAGTATTTAACGTTCGATATGCAATTAACCAAGGTGCCCCCAGGATACCATTTCGGGAATGAACTTTACAAGCGGATTATAGAATAAGATTTTCTGTATCATGAAATCAAACGATAAAAATTACGAAAAATTAAAATTTTTGTGTCAATCTATAATTTATAAAGTTTCTAATTTGAGTTAGAATCATATGTAAATCAGACGCATATTGATGAAAATTTTGTCTGCGAATGAAATACTACAGATATGAGTGAGCAAAAAATTTGGATTTAGGTTCATTTTGAGCTATATTAGTCACTTGATTTATATCCAAAACATGCATAATGTTTTTGGCCCTGAAAATTGAAATAAATCACACCCTAAACTATGACATTCTTTGTAATCCTTTAAATTTAAATTCTTTGATAAGGCAGAGAAATATTGTATAGATCTTCATCGTAGGAATATATAAAAATGGTCTCGGGTAGAATTATATATTTTTTTTTAATGTTAATAAGCTTGACTTAATTGAAAGACCTTCAGAAATGATTGTGATTGACTTCAAAATAAATTCGCAGATAATTAATTAGGTGTTTACAACTAAAAGATGAATAAGATGAGAATTGTATTTTTTGTTTTTTGTTTTTTAAGCGTAGAATTTGGGATTTCACAAACAAAATATTTAATTGATATACCAACTCCGAATGCAGCTGAATTGGGTAAGTACGGTCAAATACCCGTGTCATATTTTAATGGTCTTCCGAATATTTCTATACCTTTATATACGATAAAATGTAAAGATATTGAGTTTCCGATTAGTTTGTCATACCATGCAGGAGGCAATAAAACAGAAACACATCCAACCTGGGTCGGCTTAGGGTGGAATCTGAATGCAGGTGGCTCTATCACAAGAGTAATTCAAGGGCATAGGGATGAACTAAGGAAAGAAGACTTCTATGCGGAAGTTCATCCTATTGGTGCTTATCCGACTAATTGTGAGACGGGGTATTATTTCACAGCCAATAAAATTAACGATATTTGGTATCGAGAATCCTTTTTAGATTCTTTACTTTATTCTAATGGTTGTATGATGAATTTAGATCCGTATCCGGATGAATTCTGTTTTAATTTTTTAGGATACTCTGGAAGTTTTTACTTTGTTTATAAAAATGGCGCCATAACAACCAAGATAAAATCAAAGGACAATGTAGACTTTATAATTGAACCAGTTTTTTCATCTGATTATTTCGAGTTTAATATTCTCAAAAATAGTCCTTATTATGGAGAAATATTAAAGGCAAGAGTATTAAAAACATTTATTAAATTTATACTTACAGATAATAAAGGATATAAGTATGAATTTGGCGGAGATACGACTAATATCGATTTTTCAACCTCAAATAGAGTTACAATTGCAACCTCCTGGCACTTAAGTAAAATAATTTCACCAGAAGGAGGAGTGGTCAACTTATATTATAAAAATGATGGAGATATTATAGACAAGAAAAAAAGTAATTATTTCTATGCTGATTGGAGTAATATTTCACACTATGAACATTATGAAAGTAATTATGACATCGGGGGATTATCTATTTCTATTCTGCATCCGAAATACTTACAACAAATATCCACTTCTGACAACCAGGTTATTAATTTCAAGTCTTCCAAGTCTGTTGAGTTAGACTATACTGATTGGTCGACAGATCTTATTAATATCCATAAGGTTTTTGATAATAAGGTTATCGAAAGTTCAATTAATCAAAATTTAAATATAATTTGGAACAATACTTTTCTGAATTCACATTATTATCTAAAGCTTGATACAATATTGATTAGTTCAAATCCGAGCATTGCATTTCAATATTCAAATAACTCTTCTCAACGACTTCATTTAACTGGTGTATCATTGTTTGATTATGAATACGATGATTCATATCCTTCTGGGCACAGGGTGGTTTCGATGAATTATAGTTTCGGCTATAACACTAATCTTCTACCGGATTATAATTCGCGAAAAAGTGATAACTGGGGATACTATAATGGCAAGGATTATGGTGTATATGACACAAATCAATATGCAAATTTATACACTTTTAGAGAACCAGATGCTACGCTTATGAAAGCAGAGATATTAGATACGATACACTACCCAACAGGAGGGACGATTGTTTTCGAGTATGAGCCTCATTCATATTCGAAAGTTGTTGCAGGGTGCAAAGTGACAGACACCACTTTTAAACTTTTATTACAAGTTGGAATTGCAGGTGGATTGAGAATAAAAGCTATTACTACATACCCTGATATACAAGATCTAACTAAATTTCTTAGAAAACGATATTATTATGTTAATTCAGATGGTTCTTCTACTGGAATTTTATCTGGGATTCCGCAGTATATTTCGGGTGGTACTATTGATGCATATTATCATTACGGTTATTGGACTGGTTTATGTTATTTTCATGTGAACTTTACTCTCCGGTATGGATACTATCAACATTCCCAGAATCTCATTTTACCTCTTTCAAATACGGGGGGGAATCATGTTACGTATTCAAGAATTATAGAAAAGGATGAGGATAATAGTTATTGCATTTATTATTATACTAATCATGAAGATTACCTTGATGAAGTTCCTGTTCGAGTATTCACTAACGTCAATGATGATGATATATATGGTGAATTTACGACACGTGAACTTGAGAGAGGCTTACTAAAATGCGAAGAAAAATATGATAATTCTGAAAGAATTGTATCTAAAACAGATTATAAATATAATACTGATCCCAATAGATATAATGAGTTTGTTCCATTTGTGTATAAGCATGTCTTCTTTGATTCATTTCGATTATCTGCTTTAAAGATCTATACATTTACTCCATATTTATCTGAAAAAACTGATACACTTTTTGTATATAATAACTCTACACTATCTAAAGTTGGTAACAAAACAGAATATTTATATGATGCACATAAAAACTTAATTGAATCTAGTACTTGGAATAGTACAGGAGATATTATTACAACCAAGTACAAGTACCCTTACGATTTTATGGATGACTGGACAATAAGAAGCATGGTACTGGTCAAAAATCAAATTAATGTTCCGATTGAAACAGTGACACTAAAAAATCAACTTGTTACAAACGCCTCGATTACAAAATATTCTCCTGTGAATTGTCAGTATACTATTGGATCTTTGTACACAGGTGGATACTTTAAACCTTGTGAGAAACTGATATTGGAGACTCAAAGCCCTATTTCTGATTATCAGTATACTGGCAGTGCCTTAATTTGTGATACAAGATGTAAACCTGAAATAGTATATGATGCATATGATAATTACGGCAACTTACGTCAATTACATAAACAGGATGGATATAATGCCTCATATGTCTGGGGATATTCTAATAAATATCCGATTGCTGAAGTCAAGAATGCTGATTCCTCTGAGTGTGGTTATACAGGGTTTGAGAATGATGAATCAAACTCATTCTCAATACCCGGATATGCAACCACAAGTTATGAAAGTATTGCCTTTTCTGGGAAGAGGGCCTTAATGGTCAGCTCTGAGTTTGGCCCTACGAAATCTTTTGCCGTTGGTAATCAAGCACAAAATCATAGTGGATATAAAGCTAGTGTTTGGGTAAAAGGATCAGCAGATGCTTATCTTCATATTCAAACAGGTAATTCATGGGACCCACATATTAGAATTAAGAATACGGTGCCCGGAACTGAATGGCATTTATTGGAGGTTGAATTACCAAGGATTTTGATTCAACCATTGTTTTCAAGTAATCTTTCTATTGGTGTTTACATAGGGGTTGAAAATAATGGCAGTGCAGTATTTGATGACCTCAGATTTTATCCGATGGATGCCCAAATGACAACCTATACTTATAAGCCCTTTGTTGGAATAACATCCTCCAGCGATGTTAGTAATAAACCAACAATCTATGAATATGGTGTCTTTAATAGATTAATACTGACACGTAATTATTTAGGGGAAATTCAGAAGAAGTTCGATTATCATTTAAAATAATGATCTTGCTTGATTAAAAATTTATTAATCTTTCTAAATAGGGCAACGATGAAAATAATTAGATACCTACTACTGCTGTTTAATGTGATAATTTCTAGTTCTGTATTCAGCCAACAACTTGATATTAAATGGGCTCAACAATTTGGTGGCAAAGGTTGGGATTATGTAAATGGTTTAGTTATTGATAGTTTAGGTAATTATTTTTTAGGTGGTAGTCTTAGAGGGAATCTTGAAAATGATACTTTACATCCCCAAAGAGCTAATAACAGCAATGCTTATATTGCTTCTTGTGATGCGAATGGTCATGTAAGATGGCAGGTGGTATTTGGAGGGAAAAAATTCGATAACGTAGGTTCGATAATTAGAATTAACGAAGGAATTCTACTGGCGGGAATCTTTCAGGATACACTTTTCTTTGAAGACAAATACACAATCACCCCATCATACTCAGGTGCCTATTTGTCATTAATCGACCAACAAGGAAATCCTGTCTTACTCAAGAATATTGGGGGTTTGGCCATAGTCAAACAAATTTTTATCACATCAAATCAAGATGATCAGGCTTTTATTGCAGGAAGTTTTGCAGATTCTCTGCAGCTTGCAGGACAACAACTTGCTAAGCAAGGAGAACAAGGGTTCTTCATAGCTAAATTACAGCCTGACGGAAATGAAATTCAGCCAGTGGTAATTAAATCAATTGGTAATTGTAAGCTTGGAGGATTCGCTAGTAAGGATAGTCTGATATGTTTAACAGGTTCATTTGCTGACACACTTAAGTTCAATGATACTACCTTAGTCTCCTATGGAGGCGATGATGGATTTGTTGCGTCTTTTTCTTTAACCGGACAATTAAAACATGTTATTGTTGTCACCGGTATGGGTAATGATCAGATTAATTCAGTTGTTTTCTCTCATTCAGGTGATTTAGCTATATTGGGTAAGTTTGATAATTCCATGCTTATTGGAAACGAAATTCTTCAATCGAATGGAGGGAAAGATGTTTTTATTGCCGCTCTGGATTCTCTTTTCAATATAAAATGGGTAAAAAACATAGGGGGACTTGGCAACGATAACAGTTACACAATCAGTTGTAATAATGACAATGAGTATTTCATAACCGGAAACTTTATTCACTATATCGAGATGCCTGACCAGAATAACAATACGGTCACTTTGGATGCAAGCAATGCTTTCGGGAATGCTTTTATGGCAAAGTTAAGTTCAAATGGAGAGTTACTAGCGTGCTACAACTTACCAGCAACTAGTGAAGATTATTGCAAAAGTTTGATTACCTCTTCTGATGGTATGATTACCGCAGTTGGTAATTTTTATGGAACTATTCATATTCCTAATTTTGACGGTGATACTATCGAATTAGTCTCAGTAGGAGAACGGGATATTTTCCTTATCCGATTCGAAGATCTTTGCAAGGGAGTTACCGTAGATGCAGGAATCGACACTTCCCTTTGTCCTGAATCGTCTATTTATCTTTATCCTAATGACTGGTTTCCATATTTCCGTTGGCTTCCGGATGGTTTGCCTAATCAGGGAATAAATGTAACCCAACCTGGAACTTACCACTTATTAATAACCGATCAACATGGCTGCATTGCCTCTGATAGCCTGCATGTGAACTTGGCAGAACCACCTATAGTAAGTGCTGGTAATGATACTACATTATCGGCTGGTGAAAACTTAATACTTATGCATGCCGCTACGACAAATGCTATATCTACCGAGTGGAGTTCAAATGGAACAGGATATTTTTCAAATCCGGAGCAATTAGGTTGTTTCTATATTCCTTCGTACTCAGATATTAGTGTAGGTTCTGTGGTTTTAACACTTACAGGGGTGAACCAATGTGGGAACACTTCGGACCATCTTATACTCACTATTCGCCAAGATCAGGATGGAATTACTGTTTACCCGAATCCGACACAAGGACTAGTCACATTAGTTTGTACACAAGGAGTTAGTATTCAAAGGGCAAGTATTACGACACAGGCTGGTTTCATGATTGAGCCGAATATCACTGTTAATGGGACGTACATGCAGTATAACCTTTTTGCATACCCTTCAGGTACTTATTTATTTCATCTCGTGACAGGGTCACAAACAATAACCAAGATCATAAATAAACTGTAACAATAAAATATTGTATATATGAAACGGTTACTGGCATTTTTTATAGGCGCATCCATTTTAACATGGCCTTTTAACTCTGTCTTAGCCCAGACACAAAGTCAAAATTATATCCATTCCTGGACTGTGCAAGTGCCGAATATTTTGAACTCATCAAACCTAACTATTAACTCTACTTCTGATACGGCCTTACAGACCATTCTGTACTTTGATGGACTAGGCAGACCTATTCAGACAGTGCAAAAGTCTATAACCCCCACTGGGGCTGATTTAATTAAGCCATATAAATATAATAATGTCGGACTGGATGCTTTAAATTATGAGCCCTATCCTGCTTCTCCTTCCACGGGAGAATACAGAAGTGATTTTGAATCTGAACAACCAGACTTTTATTCTGATTTATTTGGTGATAGCTATGGTTTATCACCAACTGAATATGAAGAATCCCCACTACATCGAGTATTTAAGCAAGGATCTCCAGGCAGTGATTGGCAATTAAATTCTAATAATCATCCTACCCAATATGAATATCTAACAAACAGTACCTCTGACCCGACTTTAAATGTTACCTTATGGCAATTGGATGGAAATACTTGTAATAGCAATGGCAATTACAGTGATAAAGAGCTTTTTGTTATTAAAACAATTGATGAAAACGGATCAATAACTTATGAATTTAAAGATAAAAATGGACAAGTAGTATTGAAGCGTGAACTTCTTGGGGTAAGTAATGATACGCTTGTAGATACTTATTATGTCTATGATGATTTTGGGTTACTCCGATTTGTTATTTCGCCAGAGGGTTCTGCTCAAATGGTGGATAGTTTTAATGCTTCATGCTTGTTCGCAAAAAAGTACGTTTATTGCTATTCATTCGATGCGCGTAAGAGACTAATTGAAAAGCAGGTTCCAGGCAAGGCTATTGAGTATTATGTATACAACAAAAATGATCAAGTAATTTTATATCAGGATGGGAACATGCGTAAAATGCACGGGGATACTCCAGCAGACGAATGGCTATTCACTAAGTATGATGCTCTTGGAAGAGTAATAATAACAGGAATAACAACACAATACCCTGGTTCTTCAAGAGAAGATCGACAATACTACGCAGACCTCCCTTACTGGTCGAATTGGGAATATATTTATCGAGATCAGCAAAGCACATGTGTACCCGAAAATAATAATTATTACAGCAATGTTGCTTATCCTATAATTGATAATTTGCGGTGTAAAATTTTAACATTGAATTATTACGACACTTATACTGTCTGGAAGTATGATAATAATTCAGGCCCTATCTTGGGACCTATAGCGACAAACCCAAATTTGACATCAAACCTAGTACCTGTAGATTATACGACTTATTTCCAGGATTCATTCCATGTCGCTGGAAAACCAACGGTTAGTTATACGGAATTTAATTCCAACTTACTAGCAGCTGTCAACTATTATGATATTTATGGAAGTACCATCCAGACAATAGCTGAGAATCATCTTGAGGGTTTCGATAGGACTACAACTAGTTACAAAGGATTATCAGCTAACCCCAAAAAGGTTATAGATTTTCATCATGCAATTCCTGCTGAAGAAGAGAATATTACTCAAGAATATAACTATTTATATGATCAAGCTGGGAGACAAATATCTTATGATTATGAATTTAACAAGAATAGTATTATAAATAATTCCCACTGTTATGTTGACAATTCTTATGATGTATTAGGTAGACTTGAATCAAAAGGTATTACAGAAAAGCAAACCAGGCTTCAGACTATTGATTATAAATATAATATTAGAGGCTGGCTGACATCTATAAATAACCCTTCAGATATTTCCGAAGCAGTTGATATGTTTGGGATGCAGCTTTATTATAATGACGAGGAAATTCCAGTCCCAGGTTCAACACCGCAATACAACGGAAATATTGCCGCCATTCGTTGGCAAAGCACAGGTGCTTTATCTGTAGTTTTGAGAAGTGAAAAAGCCTATTCCTATTGTTATGATAAATTGAATCGTTTAATAAACGGTTCCTTTAGTGAATTAATAAATCATCAATGGGTTAATAACAACAGATTTTCTGAAAACATACAATCTTATGACCTGAATGGAAATATAAATGCGCTGAAACGTTGGGGACTTCGACTACCGAACAATGATCCAAATACAATTGATGATCTTACTTATACTTATTATGGCAATCAATTAATTGCGGTTAATGACGCTGTTAGACAGAATAACGATGGGGATTTTATTGATAATGGGTTTATTTATACTGGGAATGATCCAGAATTTGCTTATGATGTAAATGGTAACCTTATTAGTGATCAAAATAAAGGACTAATAGAAATAAATTATAACTATTTAAATCAGCCTATTTCATTGGAAAGTCGAGATGATGATTCACGCATAGAATATATTTATGATGCAGCAGGAAATAAGCGTACACAGCGGTTCTACTTTGATGCAACTTTAAATAAGACAACTGACTTTGTAAATAGCTTTGTATACGAGAATCATTCACTTTCTTATGTTCTATTTACTGAAGGGAGAATAGTTCTTAATCCTAGATTACCGGCTTATGCTGAATATTACCTGAAGGACCATCTTGGGAATGTTCGAGTTGCATACAAGTTATATGAAGACCTACCGGCATATGGAATAAATGACCCACATCCGTTAGGTCAAGCATGGGCTCAAAGCACACAGGTGAATAATTATTACCCATTTGGGATGAATATTAAGAATCTGACAATAAATCGACCGTATACTCAACCCAATGAGTATCTCTATAATGGGAAAATGATGCAGGACGAAATGGGGTTGAATTGGCTGGATTACGGAGCCAGAATGTATGACCCGGTTTTAGGGAGATTTCATAGTATCGATGCATTAGCAGATAATTTCAATTTTCAGAGTCCTTACGTTTATGCTGCAAATAATCCGATTTATTTTATTGATAATAATGGTGACGGGGCAGAGCCATTTGTTCGACTAATCTTTTATGGTGGGGCCAGAACATCAAGTGATAATTCTACATTCAATTATGCTGCACAGAATATTAATGCTTCTTATGGTGGAGTTGCAAAAACCTATTATGCACAATCTGCACAATCTGTTATTGATAATATTAATTCACAAGGGTCTGGTAGTATACAATCAATTGATTTTGTTACACACGGGTCACAGTATGCTTTATACATGGTTCAAAATGGGGAAACTGGTGCAAGTGGAGAACAATCAGATATCCCTTCGGATCAAGTAGAAAGCAATAATCTTTACGCAAGTAAAACTGTTGATTTATTTCAAAATTGGGGGGGGGGAGATGAATCAGGTACAATAAACTCAATCAATTATTCCAAATTTACTAATGATGCTAGAATAGAACTTCATGGTTGCAATGGGGCAGCTGGTACTGTGTTAGTTGATAATATGGCTACAAATTTATCTCAAAACTTATATGGTGCAGGAAAAACGAATGCTGTTGTTGTTGCACATGGTACGAAAGCAAATCCAAATATTAACGGAGATAAAACCACTGTAAAAGGACAAGATTACAGGCATGGGACTCGAGTAGTGTACCACAATGGCAGTGTGCTTTTTTCCACCCAAGCAAAAGGGCATATATCACAAAAAACAATAAATGGATATTTAGATAAAAAAATAAAAGATAAAAATTATAATGGTGAAAATGAAGAATATACTAAAAAACGCAAGTAAAAATAAAAGAGCGAGATGCTTTTTTATACTTTCTTATATCTTAATTACGCTCCAGTTGCTGAGTGGTTGTAATTTTACTACAGTTGTGGGCTCTGTGAAAGTGAAATGTGTATATATGGCATATGCTTGTGGCGATTGTACACCTCAATATCAGGTTATAGAAGTAATTAAACCTGTTTCTTTAAAAGATAAATTTCTAAAACAGGATATAGAGATTGCTTTTGATGATATTCAAATAGAGAATCAGTTTAAAAAGAAAATTGGCAATTGTTCAATTTGTTATTATTATGAATTTTATGGAAATATGAAATATGAACGTAAAAGGAAGTGTTACGTTTTAAACATTGAGCAGTATAACCTTGTATTAAAAAATAAAGAATGTTGTAATCCTTAGTAAAGCTTTTCTATAAAAAGAACTTTGTAATTTCTGTTATCAATGTGAATCAGAAATTTGTTATTGTTAGATAAGATAATATAGATTGGTTCTTCAATATTTGATCCTAATAAACTAGCATATAGACTAAGTTCATTTGATGTTGGAAATCGCAAAATCATATTTTTCGCATTACCAATTATTATTATCCTCCATATCTCATTTATACTGTTAATGGACTGAATGGCTTTCCCTTCTACTATTTTGCAATTACTTGAGCTGTCTATTAGGTTGTAATTTATATTTATTCCAATTATATTATTTTCCAAACCTTTTCTTTTGACTTCCCCCCATAGTATTGGTCCACATATAACTGTTTTGTCAAAAAGCATAGAAAAGTCTTTATTTTTAAACGATTTCTCTATTAACTTTTGACAATTAATTTTTATAGAGTCATTTACCTCAATGAGTTGATAGTTCTGAGCTTTCATGTCATTGAAACATATAATAAGTATAAATATAATTATGAAGACCCTATACATAACATTTACTTTAAATATGTTGAAATTTTGCTTTTTACACATTGCCTGATATTGCAATAACTTTTCATATTTAAAGGGCTAGCTATTACAATTTTCCCTTGGCAATAAAGGCATGAATCAAATTTTTTCATTACTTGCTTATCACCATCAGGCCTAAGATCAGTAGCTTTAAACTGTTGCAGGAGATAGGTATTTTTCAGGGCTGCCATGGCTTTTCAGAGGTATTGCCATTAATCAGGAAGTCAATAGAAGTATTTAACACATCGGCCAATTTGTTCAGGATGTTAGCTGGGGGCTGTATGCCTTTGTTTTCGAAGCGCTGCAACTGGGTTAAAGACACTCCTATTTTCTCAGTCAATTGCGACTGGTTTAGATGGTTGGCTTTTCTTAAGTCCTGTATTTGTTTACCTATTGAAATCATGTCTTAAAGGTATTTATTAAAATGCAAATATACCTAAAATGGGTGCCTTGTTATTTACCTTTTAAAAAAGAAAGATGACTAATAGATAATTCAGAGACTGCTGCTTAAGGAAAGTTGACAGATTATCACAGGGATTGGTAAATATTACTAATCGACAGATCAATTTTCAATCGATTGGACGAAGTGATGGTACCGGATTTTTGAATCATTGTTAATAACTAACTTGTTAAACAATACTTGGCTTGATAAAACCTTTGGTTATAAAGTAACGCCCTTGATTATGTTACTAATATGATAAAGGTTTATCATCAAAATGGTTTTTCTGAAAACTCTCCCAGAAATGAATAATTTTTGAGTTTTTGGTATTCATCTCAAGTTGTCCAGATAAAAGGAGCCATTTCTTCAAATCAGTTCGGTAAAATACGGAATTCCAATAACAAAACGCTTTATTCTTTTCAAAGCAACAGTATCTGGGACTGAATCTAACATTTCTTTGCAGTTTTTTATTATTCTTCCAATAATTTTGAATACTACTTGTGCCAATTAAAGGGGGTTTTGTATCACTAATTATATATTGGGCATCATGGTCAAAAATTTTATTTATTAGATTAATATCATGATATTCCCATGATTTTTTATAAAGATTAACAAAATTTGCAAGCTCTTTAACAGAATTGCTCTTGTTCTTTTTAGGAACGAATATTCCTTTAATAAATTTAATATTTGATTTTATGCATCCTTGAGACTTCCATTTCATTTCAATATCATTCAAGTCAACTTGGCTGAATTTGTTCTTCCATTTAGGCCATTCATAAAAAGTACGTTCATGATAATGAAGTTTTATTTTATCCAGGAATTTATCAAATAAGGGGAATAATTCATCATAGCCATAATCGATAATCACGATAATTGCATTTGTCTTAATTATTGAAGCAATAAAATCATTTAAATCAAATCGTTTGTCTCTTAATAATTCAGCTAAAGAATTGCTCAGAATGATAAGGTTGTTTTTTTTACAGAACTCGAAATTTCCATTGAAATCATTAACAATAAACTTATTGGAAATATTAACATTTCTTGATTCTGGAAGATTTTTCCAGATATCTTCAAATAAATTGAAATGGTCTATTACTGGTTCAATATTAATGACTTCATAAATATTGCGCTCATAGAGATTAAATTTTGATTGCCATGTATAAAGTGCAAGTGAAAAAATTCCTGGCCCAGACCCAATATCATAAATTGTATCTATATCCCCCATAATTCCTAAAGCTTCTAATTCAGTAATTAAATAGTAGTTCTTGAGTATATTAACAGGACCATATTTTAAAAAATAATCTTTAAATGAATTATTATAGATACTTTCGGGAAAATAATCGAAGGAAGTAGTTGTGAAATGTTTCTTTAATCTATAGATACTACCTTTATCCAGACAATAATCACACCAAGCATCTTTGATAACACTGTCAATAATGTTAAAAGTCTTTTTAACATTATCACTATTTATTATTTGCTCAGTAATTTTCATATTTGATGCTTAGGGTAAGGAGAGAATAATAGGTCATATTCTTTTAATGCAAAACGATCAGTCATACCAGAAATATAATCAGCCAGGACCCTAATATAATCTTTATCTATATACAGCTCTGCAAGTTCAGAATTATTAAATCTCCTTATCTGCAAATAATAATCTTTTTTAGTGATTTTAGCAATCATTTCGATTATTACATTTGGTACTTGTCGAGGGGAAGTTCTATATAAATTCATTAATCGATGGATGATATAATCAGCCTTACTATCCATTCTAGATATTTGTTCCGAATTTATTATTAAATCCCTAAGGTTACTGTTGAAATTATTTATCTCGGATTCATATTCATAAAATTTAATAATCTCAGGAAATTCACATTTTTCTTGAATAAAATTGTTATATTGAATAGATTTACAATTAATCACTTTTTTTTCCCATTGTACAAGGTCCCTCTTTGAATTATTAATAATATCTTCGGTTAAAAGGTAAATCATTTCACTACGTACACGAGAAAGTGTATATGAAATTTTCTCATTTGCTTGCATATTACTTAGATAGGCAATCCAATTACTTTTTACATTTTTAAGACAAGAGTTTAACAATGACGAATTTAATATTCCCGCTTCTATATCATTAAATGTTATAATTTTAGACATAATAGCATCCTCTAAGTCGTGGATTGCACCAGCAATATGATCTGCAATAGAAACAAGTTGAACCTCAAAAATATTAAGTGAAGGACAGTCTGGTTTTCTATCACCAAATACTCCTTCTAGGATATCACAATTACAGGGTTGCTCAGGTTTGTATTTATAGAATAGACTTCCATGTCGGAGTATTCCAATTCTGACTGCAGTTGATAAATTTAGACCTAAGTCACCGGGATAAGCCTTTTCAATCGAATCAACAACTCTTAAACCTTGCCAATTATGTTTAAAACCATTTAAATGAGGTTTACTGGCGGTTAAATAACTGTGCAAAGCTCGTTCACCACTATGAGCAAATGGTGCATGTCCTATGTCATGGGCGAGTGCAATTGCATCAACAAGATCCTCATTTAATTCAAGTGATCTTGCAAGGTGCCTTGCAATTTGTGATACTTCAAGTGTATGATCAAGCCTCGTTCGAAGATGATCACCAGCATGCTCAGGATAAATCTGAGTTTTCAGTCTTAATCTCCTGAAAGCATGGGAATATAATACTTTATCTCTATCATGTTGAAAAATAGTACGATTATTAACATGAGCTAATTCAGAAGATGAGACTCCGCATAGGTCCTTATACCTAGTGCTGAAATATGGCGTTGATGACCGGCAAGCACAAGGGCGAAAATGATTCTCTACATCAATCATAATTTCAATTGATTATCAAATCAGAATGGTGATTTTTATTTATATCATAAAAGTACATCTTAATATTCAAATATAATTAAGTTGTAGTTTTATTTATTGACAAAATAATTAACTGATCAATTGAAATTAACTTTTTCAATCAGCAAATATGAAAACATCTTTCACTTCTTTGTTGACAATAATAAAAATAAAGTAGAATCAAATACATTAAATATCCTTAGAATTGTAGAATAGACCAAAAATCCTTAGAGTTTAGTGATTTGGTTATTAAAAATGTCAGTACTTCCATACTATTTGTCCTGAAAACATGTTAAATTTGTGAGAGTAATTCTATTAAATCCATAAAACATTTTTATTTATGAAAGATAATTCTCGTATCCATTATCAAACTTTTCATCACCTTTTTCTTTACCTTACTGAGAAATGTCAACTTAGATGTAGACATTGTTACATGGGAAAAAGACTAGAGCGAAAATTATCAATGTCATATTCACAGGCCTCTGATTATATTACTTTATTTTATAGACTAGGTGCTCGTGATCTGACAATCCTCGGGGGAGAGCCTACTATTCATAAAGATCTAGTTAAATTAATAAAACTGGCAAAGAAAATCGGTTACCAAAGAATCAATGTCGATACAAATGGTTTGCTAATAGGGAAATTTAAACATACTAGACCAGAAGATTTAAATTATATACGCTTTAGCCTTGATGGTCCTTCAAGTGATTATCATGAATATATAAGAGGCCCGGGAACTTTTGATCGGACTCTAAAGAACATTAAAACCATTATTAATCTAGGATTTAAAGTAGCTATCACAAGTACAATTACAAAGCATAACTATAAGGTTTCAAAAGAACTACTTTTACTGTCTGATTCATTGGGAATACAACTAGTTAATTTTCATGTATTATCTGAAGAAGGAAATGGTAAAAACATGAATAAACTCGCGCTATCTCCGAAAGAATGGGTTGGGTTCTGTGAATATCTGGAATCTATCAAGGATGATTATCAAACTGCAATATGGTACCCTCCTTCATGGTGTAGCGCTTCTAAACTCGAAAAATTTATTCATGAAGGATATCAAGGATGTCTAGGTGTTACAATGGATAGACTTTCTGTTTTTCCTGATGGCACATGCTATATTTGTTCCGTAATGTTTGACAAAGAAGTCTGGTTTGGTAAAATGAAGAATAATAAGTTTATTTTAAATAGAAAAGACAATGAGTTTGAAATATATGTAAACGCACTAATCAGTGCGGAAAAATCATATCTGTCTGGTTGTCCAGCTGAATCAACACTCCATAGAAATATAACAAACAGTGCTGAGGAGTTAGTTTCAGTTTGTCGTTGTTGGAAATCTCAAATTTGAACCTATGAATAAAAAACTTATCGTAATCAGCGGAAATCTATCTGTTGGAAAAACCACATTAGCAAGGAAAATTGGTGATTATACTGATTGGTTCATTGGATATGAATCAGTTAAAGATAATCCATATTTGTCCGATTTTTATAATGACATGCACAAATGGGCCTTCCATTTACAAGTATATTTTTTAGGTCACAGAGCCAAACAACATATTTTAGCTTATAATCATCAGAGAAATGCTATTTTGGATAGAAGTATATACGAAGATGGATTTATTTTTGCGAATTCCCTGTATCACTTAGGGAAGATTTCAAAACGTGAATATAATTCGTATTCAACCCTATTTAAATATGTTATAACTACATTGCCAGCTCCACATTTGTTAGTTTATGTGAAGAGTTCGCTTGATACGATTTTAGCAAGGATTAAGCTTAGAGCACAAGATTTTGACCAAGATTTAAATCGTGAGTATTTAGAAACGATTAACGATTATTATTCTGATTGGATAGGAAATTTTACAATATGCCCATTATTAACAATTGACTCAGAAGAATTAAATTATTTAAATAACGAAAAAGATTTATTGTCAGTTATTCAACAAATAAATCTTAAACTTTTTTAATGAAAAATATCGAAATCATTTCTTGGAATGTGAATGGATTGAGAGCTGTTTATTATAAAGGCTTTATAGATTGGCTAGTGAAATATGAACCTGATATCTTATGTTTACAGGAAATTAGGTTAAAAGAGTCTGAGTTGCCAATAGATATTGCAAACATTAAGGGGTATCATATATACTTGAACTGTGCTGAGAAGCCAGGCTACAGCGGTACAGCCATATTTACAAAAGAAAGACCCCTAAGCATTGACTTTGGAATTGGAGTGCAAGAGTTTGATTTAGAGGGAAGAGTTATTACAGCTCATTTCCCTACTTTCTCTATAATTAATTGTTACGTTCCAAACGGAAGATACGACCATAGTCGCCTCAGCTTCAAAATGAGATTCTATAATCGATTGTTAGAGAAATGTATTTCTCATAGAGAGCAGGGGAGAAATGTTATTTTTTGTGGCGATCTAAATGTTGCTCACAGTGAAATAGACCTATATAATCCTAAGGCGAATATACGTAAAACGGGATTTTTAAAAGAAGAAAGGGATTTTATCGATAAGTATATTGAAAACAACTTTATAGATGTTTATCGCAACTTTTATCCAAATGTTCCTGGGAAGTATACATGGTGGTTAGCTGGAGGTAGATCTAAAAAAAACAATACTGGTTGGCGATATGATTATTTCTTTGTGGATAAAGGTATTATCAATAAAATTTCATCCTCTGACATTTATGATGAAGTGAATTTAAGTGATCACTGCCCAATAAACATAAACTTGTCTATCAAAAATAATATAGAGCATATTGTCAATTAAATAAAAAACATTTTGATCATCCGTAAATATACCACAAAATAATAAATGACTATATTGTTGATTTTTTTTAACGTGAATATAATCAAATTTATCAGTAACTTTCTGGATGAAAAGATCTGTAGGATGGATTCAGCGTTGTTTAGTTTGTTTCAGTATGCAAAGGTGTATCCTTTGTCTGCATAATATTGATTAAGTACTTAATTTATTTCAGAGTGCTAGATCATATGATTTAGAATTTATAACTTTTTTATTCCCTAGCTTTCAATTTCGAGTTTTATTTTTAGGATTAATTGTCAAAATTAATCAATAAATCAAAATTCTCAACTGCCTATAAATTTTCGAAGGCAAAATCATCATAATGAGAAAGCCCATGCATTCTCAATTCAAAGGGAAAATTCTGTAGTATAGCTGATTAAAATGATTTATGAACCTTCATTTGGCCGATCTGTATCCGCTTCATTGTCCTTTTCTGCAGCATATGTAGAACCACGTGTTGCTGTTTTAGCTCCAGAAGCGTAAATTTCCTTCATGTTTTGATTATGAGGCATCCAAATCCAATTTGAGAAATCACCTACAGGGCTTTCCTGGATTGATTCCAAGTAATTTAATCCAAAGACTTTCATACTCGTCAAATTTAATTATTGTTAATTAACCATTTAGCAATACTTTGTGAAATTTCAAGTCCGGTAAGATCCTCAATCCATAAGAATTGACCCATTGAGTTTAATTCTAGGAAATACCAATCATTATCTTTTGAAACAATAAAATCTATTGCACCATAGTTTAGGTTAAAATTCCGCATAAAGTTAGTTATTTTTTCTTTAATATCTTCAGGGGGAACAATAATTGAATGTGGTGTGTTTGCAAGATCATATCTTCTCCAATCTGTATCGGCTATTTTTGATAATTGAGATTCTATCATACAAACAAAATGGTCATCTCCTACAACAGTATATCTAACCTCATATTTTTTTTGTATATAATCCTGAAGGATTATTGGGTTTTCCCCAAGTTCACTGAATTTTGTAAGATCAGTAATTGATATTTTATTAACATAAATTCCCTTATACAAACCTTTTTCTGTTCGAAAGAATTCTTGATTCATGAATTTTATTACTTTTTCAGTATCGTTGAATTGATTTGCTAAAAAAATCTTATCATTCGAACAAATGAAATTTGGAATCCTCAAATCCATTTTTCGGGCAACTGAATATTGTCGATATTTATTTTCAGCATAATATGCATCCCTGTAGAAATTAAGCCATTTTTTCGATTCAAGAGCTGAATAGATACCTAACAATGTCTTATTCCATTCTCCTTTCCATATTTTAAACCCTGCCTCATTAATATCATATTCTTCTAATAATAATTCTACATAAGTTCTTCTACTCCAGATAACGCTTATTTCATCTGTGTTAAAACTGCCATCTAGTGTATTAATTTCCCAGTTATTCCCATCAAATTTAACAATAGTATTTTTTAATGATTCAACATCAACATTCAGTTTTAAGAATTTTACTGATTCATTTTTTAGTACTGATTCAACTTTTTGAGTGTGAATATCATTTCTATCTGAAATTATTAAGATCATGGTATTTAGATTATAAAGTTATTATTAAGTAAAAATAATAAAGTATTTCCATTAATCATTGAATATCGTTTTTTTACACAAAAAGGGTATGATTTCTTTTTTGTAAGTTTAGAATAAATAAAAATCGACTCGGCATTATCAATATAAAAAGCGATCAGATTTATTCTGACCGCTTTATTTAGGTTTACATTAAAATGAAATCAATACAAATTCTCGTTTCAATTGATATAGTTCTGATTGAGTACTTATTGGTAAAGTGGATTCTTCTTTCTGGTGTAATCGATATACCAACATTGTCTGAATCTTTACTGGAAAGCTAAGAAATTAAATAGAAAGAACCTAAAATTATTTGTTCAAGGTATGATTTCCTATCTTGATACTTAAGTCACAACATCCCATCATCAGCAAAACTATAAAATCCACCATAGTTTGAAACAATCAGGTGGTCAATTAATTTAATATCGATCAATTGTCCACTTTTGCTTATTTTATTTGTTAATGAGATGTCTGCTTCACTTGGAACTATATTCCCTGAAGGATGATTGTGACATAGAATAATAGAGCAAGCATTTGTTTTTAGTGCTAATGTGAAAATAATCTTCCCATCAACAACGGTTCCTGTGGTACCGCCCTTGCTCAAATTTATCCATCCAAGAACTAAATTTGCCCTATTAAGAAGAAGTAAATAAAACTGTTCTTGATATTCGATTGTATCTAAGTTAAAGAGAGAAAACAAAAACTCAAAAGCATCTTGTGATTTTGTAATCTTATAATGGGGTTTATTCTTGGTTTTATAGCTAACCCTGACCTCTGCCAATTCAGGACTCGTCAAGTAGTTTTTAAGTAAAATTCCACCTTTTTTCATATTCCACTTTTTAAAGTTAGCAAATTTCGCTTTATTTGATTTTCAAGGATGCATTTTTTTCTGGTGAACTTTCCCCAAAGACACTTGTTTGTTTTGTTTCCAGGGAGTTGAGAATAAAGTCTGCTGCTTTTTGTGCTTGTGAGCTTGCAAAAACAACAAACTTGCAATCCTTTTTTAGGCGGTGCAGCCATCCATTGATATATGCGGCATTGTTGTCAATTACTTTTGCTGAGATCCCGGCATGTGCTTCAAGAAAACATGCTCCGATCTCAGCAACAAGTTCTTCAGTGGAATACTCGTCAGAACCAAATGATATACTTTCCATTCCTTCTTTTCTATTCAATCTTTTCTCATGCCCGGTCGAATGAACTAACTCATGAAATAAAGTCGAATAATAACTCTCACTTGAATCAAAGTATTTAATGTCCGGGACATTAACTTGATCAAGGGACGGTTTGTAATATGCTTCATGGTCAATGGATTTAATTATTGGAGGATCGGGCATATTTTCTATGATCTGATT
Organism: Bacteroidales bacterium; assembly: GCA_963677975.1. Taxonomy (GTDB): domain Bacteria; phylum Bacteroidota; class Bacteroidia; order Bacteroidales; family UBA4417; genus UBA4417. The sequence goes on from OY782677.1 coordinate 1,515,285, forward strand.
ACAACTTTCCAGAGGATTATTCACTTTTGATTCCAGAGGCGGAATCAGTTTGTCGGGAAGGTTTTTGATTTGTGAGATGTTGAAAACAGAATAGTAACGCAAAATTGGTTTTACTTTCCTGTCTTCATTAGGGTTGATGACTGTGCCATCTTCATTCTTTTCCGGGTCTGGCCATTTCCAAAACACAATGGGTAATGATTTGGCTCCTTTCTCCAGGGAGACAGACAGCCCTCTGATCTGATTGAAAGTCAGGAATAAATTCCGCTCAAAATTAAACGCTGAAAGTAGCATCATGTTTATTCCTCTGTAAGGAATACGATTAAGAAGATTTTGGGGTAATTCTTTTTGGCCCCACGGTTGTTTCCAGGGGATTGTCCCTTTCTCAAGAAGTTTGATGATGTGATTGGTAAGAATCTCATAGATTACTTTACCAGTCTCTGATGTTTTCATAGCTTACGTTTTAAATTGTGAAAGACCATTTGTCTTTCATAATTGTACGCTGATTAGAGACAGGGAAAAGAAAGGATAAATTACTTCGCGTGGTAACTAATACTATCTAAAAAAGAACAACCAGGCTTTAAACCGATCAGATATTTATTTATAATATTCTTACATCAAACATTAGGTCGAAAATACTATTTTATTAAAGGAAGTTACCATCATAGGTAATTATTACCGTCTTATTTTTTTATGCAATTAACTGATAATTTAATTGTTATGAATGTAGATGGTCGATCATTTATTAATAGATTGCGTAAACATCGCAGATTGATGGGTTACACCCAGGATGACGTGGCCTATCTGCTTGGCCTTCATAGTAAGACTGAAATATCTCGTTGGGAAAAAGGGACAACCATACCCCAGGCAGATAATGTCATCCGGCTGGCTTATGTCTATCACACTTTTACCGAAGAACTTTTCCGGGAATATTATAAAAAAGTTAGGTGTGAAATTGAGCCTCGGGAAAAAAGACTCATTCTGATGCGAATAAAGAAAAATGAGGAAAATAAAAAAAGAGGATAGCGACCGTTGGATGACTATTCCAAAAGTCCTTTTTCGATCTCACAGTTCAATGTTGGGGATTAATGGGATAGCGATTTACTGTCTCTTAGCAGCCTATGAAGATAATGAGCATAAGAGCAAATTAAATTTCCATAAAATCAGTCAGAAACTTGACTGTCGAAATTCAGAGGTCGTAAGGACACTCCACATGCTTGAAGATCTTCATCTCATAAGATCAGAACCAGTCAATAACAAGACAAAATACTACCGGCTCCTGTGGGTTCCACATTGGGGAAAACTTGTGGGAAAAAAGTCAAAGACCTATCGAATCGAGTATTCGATTAATAAAAAATACGATAACGATATCGATGGGACAATTAATAGATTAATTTTTAAAACGAATATGAATCAAGACGAAGAAACACAATTTGCATATGAATTAGCTGAGGCCTTAGACGACAAAGAAGCTATCCAGATGTATTTATCTTATGTGCATAGATTTTCGGAATCACTACTTAGAGAAATGTTGACGAAAGTTCTTTCGATTCCGGATAATAAAATCAGAAAAACCAGAGGAGCATTATTCAATTATCTCATGCAACAACATGCGACAAAAACCAAATATTATTCTCGGGATTAGTCCAGGAACAAGATCTTTGGGATACTCAATAATATCAGACGGGGAATTGGTGGACTGGGGAGTCAAGAATTTTAAAGGTAAATGGTCTGAAAAGAAAGAGAATAAAATTCTAAATTTCTTCCGAAAACTGGTGAATAATTACCAGATATCAAAAGTTGCAATAAAAATATCCCGACTACCTAAAAACTCGCAGAACTTAGATCATCTGATTAAATTATTGAGTTCACATATAAAAGAAAACAGGTTAAGGTTGGCCATATATTCAATTAAGAAAATGAAACAGAAATGTTCAAAGGCCAGGAATAAAAAAGAGATAGTTCAATACCTGAAAAATCGGTTTTCAGAATTGGACAGAGAATTACCTGACAATAAAATTAAAAATCACATCAGACAATTTGAGGCGATTGCTGTAGCAACCTTCAAATGATGCTAATAGAAGACCACCTACAAAGGGATCTGAGGCATATACTGGGGTTTAGAATAGAAAATTCCTCCAACCGGACATATTTTATCTTTATAAAACAATTCTGTTTCATGTAGACCAAAACGGATTGAATCAAAGTGTGCTTTTCCTATAGTAGTATAACTAAAGCTCGGTAGATCTTTATTCAGGTTTTCGATGATTTTACCCTGCAAACCTGAATCATCCGGGGCATGTACATGGTGCAGGCAATGATAATTAGTGCTAAGAATGGGGACAATTTCAGTATGTCCGATACTCTTAGTATCTTCTTTATAAGAAAATCTTATGTCGTACATTAAATAATCTCCGTAGTTGAAATATTCCTGGCCCGTAAGGATTAAATTCAAATTTCTTTTTTCCATGGGAAATGTCTGAATAATTTCAGCTCTGCTTAGTCTAAACTCCAATCCTTTAACAATTAACTCAATAAGGTTCTGTATCCCTGAGGATATCTCATCAGGTATAATTTCCAATACATGCTCGGTAATACTTTTAGAACTTTCATGACTTGAAAGATTAAAATTCATTGAATTAGAATAAGCTCCCTTGAGCAAGCCTCCATATAGTGAAAAGGTTTTATCAAAAGCATCATTATTTATCACATCGTCAGCTATTACCCGACCATCACTACTTACAAGGTGCCCCCCAGGCCAAATAGTACCAATTATAACAGTCATAATTATAGATTTATTAAATTGTTTGTTGATCATGTAAATATATTAGATTTTAGTTTGGATTGATATATTAAATATGGAATAAAAAATAAAAGAATCCTGACCAATTCCAAGAGATTTCCGACCAGGTAAAAAAACAGCCTTGAGCTCAATTTTAACCAGCGAGCCGCTGCGAGTGCGAATTCGGTCTTAGACTGGGAGCCCGAAGGGCGTAGGATAAGTATGTAACACACGAGGGATCGGATTTCATTTTATGAGGTAGGATTGTGCGACTGATAAAATGGAGTCCAATCACGAAGCCGAATGAGCGCGCAGGCGAGCACAAACAATATCAGCCGGTGGATTGTGGTTTTTTCATGAATGAAGCAAAGCAGAATGAAGGAAAGAACCACAAGACAAAGGAGGCTGTAGTGAATGGAAGCCCTATAAAAAGCAAAAAATATGACAAGCTCTGGAACAGACCCAAAGGGTACTCCAACTCTTGCGTTTCGTAAGGGTTGGAGTAGCTTGGCGAATTTTTTGTCTATAGGGCTGAAGTGAACACCGATTTACCTGGTCGGATTTCTTTTGGTTAACATATGTAGGATAAATAAAATAAGGGAATTTCTTAAAAATATTTATAATAAATGGATACGTTTAGTAATTTGTAAAATAAATATTAACATATATGTTAATATTTTGATTGATATTCCGAAATTATGCATATATTTGCACTAATGAAAATTTTTAGTGGCGATAAATATATTGTTTCAATACATATAGATGATCACCCTCCTCCTCATTGTCATGTACGTTTTGGAGATGGGTCAGAAGTATGTGTAATGATTCCTTTTCTTGAACCAATGTATGGAGCAACCATTACTCGTGAGGTTCGAAATGATATTGAGGATCATCTGGATGCCCTAGCAAGTGTATGGGATAGATTTCATCCTAAAAGAGTAAATACAAAAAGAAAGCATAATAGGCGCAAATAATTAAAGAAAATGAAAATGATACCCTGGAACAATTCATCATATCAGAAGATTGTTGAAGCTAAATTTACTAACGATACTCTCAAGGTAGATTTTCAAAATGGTGATATTATCGAAATCCCAAAAGGTAATCTAATACCGTCTGGAATTACTGAAATTGAATGGACTAAATTGAGTTTTACTCCATTTGAAATAGTTATCCCAGCAAATCCTCGTTCTCTTGAAATTCCTTGGGACAAGTTAAGGGTGATTACAGATAAAGAATTTGGAAAATATTTAGCTCAGAAGGCTGATGAACAGTCAAAATCAATCGGAACCAAATTAAAGATTTTTCGCACCAATAAAGGAATAAGTAGTAAAGAATTAGCAGAAAGATCTGGCATAACACCACAAACGATTTCAAGAATTGAAAAGGGTCATACAGATGTGAACTTTACCACCCTAAGAAAAATTCTTGCAGCAATGGGATATTCATTGAAAGATTTAGCCAATCAGGAAATAGAGATGGAAACGGAAAATTCTAAAATGAATTTCAATTCACTTGTAAGGAAATTAAATCATGTCGGAATTGACTCTAATTTACTTACTCGTAAAATTATACCAACAATTTTACAGCACGCTCTAAACACCTATCCTGTCAATGAGCCAACTCTACTTTTAGACGAAGTAGCAAGATATATCTCTACAATCTATGGTTGGTCGCAAAATGAAATCTGGAATAGTTCAAATTTGATTATTAAAAATGAGGCAGCTAAAATGGCATTCTTCAAAAAGCCAAACAATGCAAATGAAAATCAAATAAAAGCTTATTCCCATTATGCTTATTATTTATGTAAGATTGTTTTAAAAACTTTTCCATGCAAAAATCAAATTAATTATCCTGAGAGTATTGAGGAATTCCGGAACCAATATTTCATAGATAACGAAACTATTGATTTGATCTCACTTTTACAATTCGTTTGGGATATAGGGATATGTGTATTACCTTTAAACGATTCAGGAGTCTTTCATGGTGCCTCATGGAATATAGAAGGAAGGCATATTATAATTTTGAAACAGAATGATCGATCTCATGCAAGATGGATTTTTGATTTACTACATGAATTATATCATGTTTTTGCCCATTTAGATAAAAATGATACTTCAGTTGTAGAAGTTGAAGAATTAAATCCTTTTTCTAATAATGATTCAATTGAAGAATTGGAAGCTAACTCATTTGCTAATCAGGTGATATTTGGAAATCGTGCTGAGGAACTCTCTGAACAGTGCGTGACTATTGCAAAGTGGGATATAAGAAATCTTACTAATGCTGTTGTTCAGGTAGCAAAAAAGGCGAACTTAAGAGAAGATTTTTTAGCGAATTATATAGCATTTAGGCTAAGTTTTCAGGGTGAGAACTGGTGGGGATCTGCAAAAAAAATGCAGATTACCGAACCAGATCCTTTCACTTTGACAAGTGACTTTTTGAAAAGAAAAATTAAAATGGAGAATTTAACCCCAATAGATTATAACCTTTTGAGTGCAGCATTAACAAACTAATTATTAACACCATGGGAAATAAATTTAAAAGAGTACCTGCTGATGTTCCAGTTTCGGATTTGAGCCCACTTAATATTTCTTGTTCTTCAACTAAATGTGAAGATAATTTGCATTATTTTAAAACAAGTTTGAGCTCAGTTAAAAAATTCGGTGAATCTGGTGTATGTCGAGAATGTGGAATAAAACTGGTTGACTGGGATAGGATACACAAGAATAACATCAAAGATGCAAAATTCATTTTTAACTCAATGAAACACGAATTGATTAGACATGTATACTGGCATACTCCAATTGATCAAGGTGCAATTGATAAAGCGCTAAGATCTACAACCACAAAAATGAGAATTCATGCCGAAAAGGTTATAAAATCAAAATTAGGTAAATCTGGTAATGCTTGGGATGGGCAACAAACCCCGCAGGCTGGAAACGAAATAGTTCATTATGCTCAGCATGCAACAGCTACTTGCTGCCGAAAATGTTTAGAGTATTGGCATAACATCAAAAGGGATATAATATTGTCAGACGGGCAAATAGAATACTGCACTGACCTAATAATGTTATATATTGAAGAAAGAGTGCCGGAATTACCTAAATAACTAGTGAGATAATTAATTAACTATATGGCCAGATCAACAAGCATGACTGATTTATCTTCTTTGTTAAGAAAGAAGGCTATAAATTCTGCACGAAAATTATTATTAATATCAAACTATAGAGGCACTAATCAAGAAAAAGATTTGAGTGAATCAGCGAACTGTAATGGATTTGGAAGAATAAGACATTTTAAATTGTATACAGGAGAAGATTGGATTCAAGATCCTCTACCAATACTACCTGCGGCAAGTTCCCTTGGGATCATTCCCAGTGCAGAAATGAGAGCACAAGTATTTCAAAATGCTGTTTGTAATTGGCGCTGTTGGTATTGTTTCGTTGATCCCAGTTTACTAAATGGTGATTCAAAATTTGCTTCATTCATGACATGTGATGAGATGTTAGATTTATATTTACAAGAAGAGAATCCTGCAAATATAATTGATTTAAGTGGTGGTCATCCTGATCTTACTCCAGAATGGATTCCATGGATGATGGAGGCATTGAAAAGTAGAGGACTTGAAGAAAAAGTTTTTCTTTGGTCTGATGATAACTTAAGTGTTGATTATTTATGGAAATATTTAAGCGATGATCAGATTGTAATGATGTCATCATATCCAAAGTATTCACGAGTTTGTTGTTTTAAAGGAATAGATGAAAAATCATTTTCTCTTAATACAAAAGCTGATCCAAAATACTTTTCAAATCAATTTGACTTGTTTAAAAGATTATTGGGAATAAAAATAGATTTGTACGGTTATATAACTCTTACTGCGGCCTCTGACACCAATTTTAAATTGATTATTCCAAATTTTTTTGATAGAATCCAAGAAATTGCTGAACTGTTTCCTTTGCGAATAGTCCCCCTGAAAATTCTTGAATTCTCACCAGTTTCATCACGCATGAATAGGGAATATGTTGACATGATGAAAGGACAATATATTGCTATTCAAATTTGGAAGGATGAATTACGAAAAAGATTTACGCAAGAGCAGTTGAGTTTACCCATTACTGAAGTTAAAATAAAATAGATTAGTCATGTATATTGAGTATATTGAGAATATGATCTTGAGGCTTTGTAAACAGCCAAGAACTTTTGAATTTATTTCAAAGAATGTAAATGGACTTGATCCTATTAATTTAAATGAATCACTTAATGATTTAGTGGATAGAGACATCCTGAACAAAAGAGGAGATATGTGGTCTTTAAAAGAAAAGCGAAAACCACCTCTTTTAGATATACTTGTTGATGATCCCCAATTATATTTAAAAAAATACATGGGTTACTTTGAATTTCTTAAAATGCCCCATCCATTAGATTTTGAGTGGAGAAATTCAACTGCTAGTTTGAACTTCCTGATAGAACAAGTTCAAGAGGTTAATACAGTAAATGATAGAATTTTATTTCTTGGAATGCCGACTTTATTCGCTACAGCCTGCATTAAAGATATTCCTCAGAAAGTTACTTTAGTCGAAAAAAACAAACCCATAGTACGCGGCTTATCGAAAATTAGTCTTGATAAAGAAAGGTTTAAAATACATGAAGCAGACATTTTTAAGGTCTCGCCAGACTCTATAGGGAAGTTCTATAGTGTATTTATGGACCCGCCATGGTATACTCCTCATTTCTACCAATTCATGTGGTTGGCCGCTCATTGTGTAGAACCAGGAGGAATTGTCGGAATTAGTTTACCACCTATTAATACGAGACCTAGCATTGATAAAGAAAGAATAGATTGGTTTTCATTCTGTCAGAATAATGGTCTATGTTTAGAAAACCTTTATGCTCAAAAGTTACAATATGCTATGCCGTTTTTTGAGTTTAATGCTTTTCGTACAGCAGGAATTAGAGATATACTTCCGTTTTGGCGTAAGGGAGATTTAGCATTATTTAGAAAAGTACATTCAGATACATCAAATAGACCAAAATTGGACGAGAATAGGCCTGAATGGATCGAAAAAGAAATTGATACAGTTAGAATCAGAGTGAAAATACAAAAAAACGAGAAAGAACAAGAACAACAAGAACAAAAGGAAGATGCATTAGTTATTACCCATTTATCGAAAGGTGATATATTGCCAACAGTTAGTACGCGCGATAAAAGGAGAGATTTAGCAAATATATGGACTTCTGGAAATAGAATTTTCAATGTAAATAATGCAGGCAAATTCCTCCAACTGATTGATGATTATCAAAGTGAAAAACTAAGGAATAAGGAATTAGATCAAGTTGCTGATTTCATAGAAATGATAACTAAATTAGAGAAAAAGGAGTATAATAACTATTTGGATTGGCTGTATCATGAAATGGAAAGACAAATTGATTAAGAACATAAATAGTGAATTGGAACAAAGTGAAATTTGGGCAGAATTACTTGAAAGAGTTTTAGCTGATCCCAATATTGGCATTCATTTGGCTATTTTCAACGAACCTTTCTTAGCCCTTATTTACAAAGGAGAAAAAGAAATTGAATCCCGTTTTTCTATTAATAAAATTAGTCCCTTTTTGAAAGTTTCGTCTGGAGACTTGATAATTCTCAAATCTTCCGGTGGCCCAGTCACAGGATTTTTTATTGCAGGTCAAGTTAAATATTATTCAAATCTTGACACAACAAAACTCAATAAGATAGAAATCAAATATGGTAGAAAAATTTGTTCCAATTATGATCCGAATTTTTGGGTTGATAGAAAATTAGCGAAATATGCTACACTTATTGAGGTAAAAAAAGTATTCGCATTAAATCCGTTTAAAATAGAAAAAAAAGATAGATTAGGCTGGTCAATTATTAAAAAAAAGCAAAGTGATTTTTTATTTAAGGACATAAAATGATGAGCAATTCGATTATTACGATTAGTGGTAGAATCTGTTCTGGCAAGTCCTTTGTAGCAAGACTAATCGAGGCGGAATTTGGATTCCCAATAGCTTCTTTTGGAGGATATCTTAAATATTTCTGTGAGAATAATGGTCTTCCAATAGATAGATTAACATTACAGAACAAGGGTGAAGAATTCGTAAAAATTAATTCTCAACAATTTCTAATTGATGTAATTAATCATTACAATGGGAATTCAGATGTAATAATCTTAGAAGGGGTTAGGCATCAGTCCATTTTTGAAGCCATTCAGCAATCAACAAACAATCATATATTAATATTTATTTTTGCTGATTTACCGACAAGATACAATAGGTACTACTTCAGAAATAAAGCCTCTGATGAAGCAAAATCACTTGATCAATTTCTAATTTCTGATAATCATAAAGTTGAACGTGAAATAGATTTCATAAAACCACATTGTCAATTAGTCATCGATTCAACTACTGAGTATTTAGATAAATTATATACATTTATTTATGCAAATTTGGGCCCTAAAGATTTTAATAAACTATAAATCATTTTACTCTAGGGCGATCTTAATAAGAATAAAAATAGACATTGAAAGATTTAATTTAATTACAATTTACTCCAGGATAGACCTTCATTCTCGATGTAGCAATACAACGTAAACGTCGGACTATTTGACTGGACAGAGAATGCTTTATTGGCTCTATTTTTTGTTGGCAGCAGTATTTCTTTTATTTTAGTTGACTTGCGTTAATATTGCTGCCAACCTTTGGCCGGCAGTAGATGCAAAGTTGAAACCTTGATATACACAGTTTATGTTGGCATTTTTGTGGTTACCTAAATTAAGATTGCAATATTGATATTCCCTAATTCATTTAACTGATCCAAATTTATTTCCCTTCAATGAGGATAAACAACTATTAAAGGTAAAATGTTACAAGATTTTACAATTTCACTAAAAGGTTTTAAAGATTTATAAAAGATTTCTGGTGTCTTTGAAAATAGACAGATCAGAATAATGTATTTTTTTGCATCAATATACGCAACAGCCATGTACTCATCAATTTTTTCATCAAAAAAGTATTTTACAATTGCAGATTGGTTATTCTTTGTTATATAAAAACCACCATCCTTTACTTCTTTATTTCTTTTTTTTGAATGAAACTCAACTTCATTTTCAACAAATTCTCTGAGTGACACATTATCATAAGCATATTTATCAGCGGCATAAGTAAATACTAATGTATTAGTCGTTTTAATTGTTCGATTTTCCGGGTAAAAATAAGCTAGAACATGAAAATTCTCATAATCATTAAATAGTTTTGACCAACTATCTAGAATCCATCCTTCTGGATTACTTAATCCATAAGATAGCTCTTTATTATACATTATTCCCACTCTAGATGAGTTCTCTTTGGAATAGGGTGAAACTGCGTCATCCTCGCTGTGCTTTAGGGAGACAGGCTTGTTCGTTAGGATACAAAGTGTATTACCTGGGAATGAATCGGTTTATCGAAAGACTCATCCTTGCCCGACTCGATGGATCTTACATCAAACTACTCAATCAATTAGAAAAAGTTCCACTTATTATATTGGATGATTTTGGTCTGGCTCCATTAGATCACAACACTAAACTAACCCTGTTACAACTGCTCGAGGACCGGTATGGAAAACGTGCAACCATTATTTCATCTCAGCTTCCGGTAAAATCATGGTATCAGTATCTTGACGAACCCACCCTGGCGGATGCAATAGTGGACAGAGTGTCAGGTTCAGCTCATAGAATCGAATTAAAAGAGAATCGCTCAGAAAGAAAATATAAGAAGAAAAAAGCTATTTTTGCTCACTCACCGTTCATTGCTTAGTGGCCTACTTTGTCCGGAATATTCAAATAGACAATTTATCATTCAGAAGATTTCCTAAAATTAACTTTAAAATAACTATTTATTGAAATAGAAAGTATAAAAATCATTATTTTTATCGTGGATATTGAGATGTTTTCGAAACAACTATATGGAAGCCGATGATTGTAATTATATTCAAAATTCACCTACTACTAACAGTTAGGAATTGAAAAAAAAGAAATCATGAAAACAACAATTATATCATCGCAGTTCGACTCAATACTTACAAAATGTTTTGCAAACAAGTGGCTAATCCAGGTAATATTTGCAGACAAAGAATTATTGGGTTTAATTGAAATGAGTTCTCCCTGTAGAAATCCGAATTATTATCTTATTGAAATCATTGAAGATGAAACTGGATTTAAGAAATTATCTGAAAACTCAGTACGCTTTACTCTTGATGAAATTTTAGGAATAACATATTGGGAAGTAAAAATAAATCCCAGAAATATAATACTTCCTCAATGATCATCCTATAATCCAAATGAAAAAAGCTTTGTTTGACAATGATTGAAATTACCATAAAGCATTGTATGAATAAATAGTACAAACTAAAATTAATATTGTTTATCCGTTATTATTTTCCTTTGATTTTACTGTAAAAGACTTAAAGGTTTTTGTATTACTTATCGCACTGTAAATTTGTATTTTTTTGATACTTGTCTAATTATAATAAAGCCCACAACCATTGTTAAACATAAAATAAAAAGTGGAATTTTTTGACTGTTAAATTTGTCTGATAAATATCCATGTAAAATGGGACCAACAATTACAGATGCTTGTGTTGCAACTGCATATAGGCCAAATTGTTGACCTGCTCTATTTTTATCTACTAATGACGAGAATTGTGCTCGTAAAAATGATTGAGAATTTCCAATTACCAACCCTGTCAATAAGACGACTAGTAAAATCACTACTTTAAAAGGGAAAAAAACCATAAGTGTAACAATTAAAAACCAAATAATAATTGAATAGCCCAATAATTTAATGCTCGAATATCTGTCTGCGAGCTTACCGCCATACCAAGTTGAAAAAATAGCAACAAATTGTACAATAATTAAAGATATACTTACTTCCATTGTAGACATTTTAACTTCTTCATTTGCATAATATGAATAAAAAAGTATATATACAGTAATTGCTTCAGCAATTAACCAATAACCGATTAAAAGCTTAAATAAATCAGATTTTCCGACTTTACTTTCTATTGATTTTTCCTCATTAGTATTGAACGAAACATGTGAATTATCAGTTTGAAGGCCTTTTAAGGCATATATAGAAAATATCAAATAAAATACTCCAACAAAAGCAAAAACAAAAGGTGAAAATTCAGATGTTACTTTTTGAAGACCCATAACAAATATAAGGCATATTATACCACCTAAATAGCCAAAACCCCAAGCTGAACCAGAATATTCGTTTTTTGTTTTGTCTGCAGAAAGAAAAGCCAATAATGAATCTGATAACGCAATTGACGTTATAAAAAGAGAATTGGTGATAATAAATAAATGGAAAGTAATTTTTGGGAAGCATGAAATACTAATACTAAATAACATTATAAATACAAATGTTATAAAAACGATATATTTAAATGTATTTAATCTATCCTTGATGTCTGCAAATCTTCCAATTATAATAGACAATATAACTCCTAATAAAGTAGAAAGTCCATTAGCTAATCCCCAAGATAATTTATCATAACCTTGGTCAATAAGTAATTTGCTAAATAGCAATGGAATTAAAAATGACTGAAAAATTAGAACATAGCTTGAATTAGCAAAATCGTAGAAAGCCCAATGCTTGATGTTCTTATTTGGAAAGTATTTCATAAGTGTTTAATCTTTTATAAAACTCCGAATTGAAAATTTTGGTTATTAAGGTTCTAGTAAATGGCTGATTAAATTCATGGTTTGTTTTGAGAATTTCAATTATTTTATTCATTTGATTTTCAAGTAAGGTTTTGATATTCCCAATAACGTATTTTGTGTTTAATTTTTCGTGAATATCTAAAAATTCATTTCTAGTTATATTCAAACCAATTTTATTTTCATATTCAAGGTCTATATTATTTATGTATATTGCTAAAGGAAGGTTGTAAGTTAGTTTGATAGTGTCTGTTGTAGAATATCTTGCCAATGGTTCATTCGTTATTAAGTCTCTTGTATCATTTGTCATTTGGGCTAAACGACCAATTTCAAAGAACAAATTTCTAATACTTTCAATTTGAATACTCGGACTAATGTTGTTTGCAAGGTTAATGATAGCAAGAAATTCATAGGATGATTTAGTGCAACAATTTTCAAGATACCAATCAATAGGATTTGTTCTTTGTTCTCTTTTTCTTAGCCCAATGTCTGCTTCTTCTGTCATCAGCATATCCCTTAAATTTGAAACGATATTCTTATCAATTACGCTGATACTTGATGATATCTCTAAAAAATTAATAAATGTTGAAAATGATGCTATTACTGATTGGTCATAACCTTTTCTTACATAGAAACAAGGTTTTTCATTCCTGAATGTTTCATTATCTATTATATCATCAACGGTTGTAACTGCAAAATGCAGTGATTCAAATGCTTCGGTAACTTTATTAAAAGTCAGTGCATCAAATTGATAGAATTCATTAATCGAATTCATCAAAATTTCTCTACGATTAGATTTGTAATCAAATAAATCGTTTAAATATTCGGGACTATTCCACATATTAATTATTTTTAATGTTATTTTTTTTATTTAAAGCTTCTGTTAATTCCTTATTTACCTTATTGCTTGAATACCCGGCAAACCCAATTAGTAAAATTACTAAAAATAGTCTAACAACATTTGTTTTCAGATCTGTGTTCCAAACAATAATATAATGTTGAGTTGAATGACCAAATATAAAAAGAAAATATGGTAGAATTGTGAGCGTGAGGACTAATAAAAGAATTTTTGTATTCATCGCTTTTAAATCATTTCTATCTTGAATAATAAAATAGCTAGCCACATATACGCCAACTGCTGAACTAAAAGGGCTGTCTAAAATACCGCCTGTAGAATATACTAATAAAAATAAAATAATTATACTAGTAATCATGAGTGTTTTAAATTTCAACACGGGGTTGAATTTTATAGCAGAAATTATTATAAAAATAGAAAGCCCTAAAAATACAATTCCATTTAATAGTCCATAACCCTTTAAACTAATAAATGCAGTATTTAAAATACAAGTTGGAGTTTTAAATATATTAATGTCTGGTGTCCCATTAGCTAAAGTTGTCTGATTTCCTAAAATATAAGTTGCTCCTAAATGCCCTAATAAAATTATGAGACAAATACCAAAATTTAATTGAAGTGGTCTTAGTACAATTTCAAGGACCTCGTCAATTGTCAATTCGGTCAATTTAATTTCAGATTTTTTGGTTTCTGCTACTTTTGTCATGATTGATATTGTTTGCTGGAAGTTCGTAAAGCTTATACATTAAGGAAGTCTGTATTATAGCTATACGTAAATCTATGAGAATTGAAAAAACGGTTTAACTTCGAACAGTTGCATTTGGATCTAACTAAAAGAAATTATTTTGGCTGTTTGACGAATGAGAATGTGTAAAACTAATGAGTATCCCATTTTGCGAGATAACATTGCATCGTTTCTTTGTGAGGTTTCCCTGAGTCAACTAACGTTACTGTAAGTGCAGTGACAAAACAGTCTATTGAACCATTACGCCCCACTAGATAATTATTATATCTATTGTATAGTGGTTTAATTTATTTCAAATGTATTCAAAATATTTGATTTTTTCTTTGGCTAAATAATGTTTTTTAAAATCGTTCTCCAAATAATCTCTCCAAACAGACAAAGTTGATAGACAAAGCATCCAATCTTGGGTAGTCAAACAGAGTTGTTGTGTTGAGCTTTCTCATGGAGACTAGTTTTGCTTTGATTGGTCAGCTGAAAAGTTGAACTAGCTGTCAAAGTTTTAATTTGCTTTCTCTTTTTTGATAAAGGGTTTAACATTCTTTTTCATGGGTCTCATACTCTAAAAAAATCGCGTGATACCGATTTAAAAGCACAGTCGAAAGCTTGTTTTTCAAAGGATAAAACTAATCATCCAATACCGGTTGCGAATTTCAGAATATTTTAGGGTAAAGCATCCCCTAAAAATATAACTACCCATTAAATGGCTTGTAGGCAACAAAAAAGCGCGTGCAATGGCTGGAAGGCAAGGTTGCATGTCATTTTTTATTCCCAGGAATGTGCGATGGCAAAAAATGAATGCACCCAAAGGGCTTGACCTTGCCGGGCGTGAGGGGGCTTAACTTTGCATGCAAGCTGTTTAATGGGGTTACAGGCAATCAGCTTCGTTTTTCATCTTTCATTTGGGTTGGGTTTGTCGGAGGGGAGGTAATTCATGAGGGGTAGGAAAGAGCAAAATAGACTTTGTATTTAGATGTGTTGGCTCTGCTTTTTTGCGGCTCATGAAACCGGTTCTTTTTTGTTGGTAGCCGGCTTTTTTCTGTTTTGTTTACATTTAGAAATCAATTAGCAAAACAAAACAGGAATGAGCCGGCTTTTTGCGAGAGCGTGGGTCAGAGAGAGCAGGATAGCTGCTATTTAACATAGTGCTATTATAGGACAGCCGAAATCACTTCATTTATACTGCTTAAATCAGGCTGTACTATAATCCCGCATTATGTTAAATAGCTTCGGGCTGTTTTTCCCTGGCGGGTCTTTTTGTTTTTGTGCATTAGGATGGCTCTTTATTTTTTCTTTTACCATTAAAAATCAATTCATTTAAAAGAAAAAACAATGTGCCATATGTGGGAGGAGTTACAAAAAGCCTGACAGGAACAAACAGCGAAGTGCTGGCAAGCGCTGGAGTGAGGGGGAGGGGCTATCTTTCCTTGGTTAATTAATTGCTTTTCGTTGAACCGATCTTTAGGGTTTCTTGGTACATACCTTGTTGCTGGGTAGGGTGATCCTTATCAACTCTTGTTCGGCTTAACAAAAGCCCTGTAATTGACTTGTCTTTTCATTCATGGAGTTAAATTCGATTCAAATAAGGTGCTACATTCTTGTAATAAAATCGATTAGTGAGGTTATTAAAATCTTTAGAGCTTGTTCTTACTGCTTATATTTATTTTCTTTACAATCTGATCGTCAATTGCTTGTTCTTCAGCCTACTTTTAAAGCGGTCTTGACCAAGTCCTTGATCAATCTCATATTATTTTTTGACCGTCTACATTATAATATCTTTCTTGATTGGACAAAATTCCAGAAATTTTAAAATTTGAGGCATAAGATTAACTTGTGGAGTTGAACGATTGTTTTCCCAATTAATTATAGTATCATCGGTTACCTTAAGTATTTTTGCTACATCCTTTTGAAAAAGTTTTCTTTCTAATCTCTTATTTCGAATGTAATCTCCGATGGTTTTCGGATTTTCTATATATTTGATATTCTTTGGTTTAGATACTTTTCTTTCATGGAGGGAAAAAGGCAACGCATGGATGTCCTTGTGGCTATTACAACCACCCGGAAAGGGACTGCGTGTGCGGTCCGGGAATCGTTCAGAAATACCTGAACAAAATATCAGGGCCATTGCTCGACAGAATTGATATTCATGTAGAGGTTGTGCCTGTTCCTTTCAGGGAACTGAGCAGTATAAAACAATCCGAAAAAAGTGCCGACATCCGGCAAAGAGTTACACGTGCCAGGCTGGTGCAGGAAGAACGCTATAAGGAAAACAAAGGAATTCATTGCAATGCCCAGATGAGCAGTAAAATGCTCCGCCAGATCTGCCAGATTACCGAAGAAGGGCATACCCTCCTGAAAACAGCCATGGAAAAACTGAGCCTTTCGGCCCGTGCGTACGACCGTATTCTGAAAGTATCGCGCACTATTGCTGACTTAGATAACAGTCCTGATATCAAAACCGAACACCTTGCCGAAGCTATTCATTACCGGAGCCTTGACAGGGAGACATGGGGCGGTTAACGGGAGAATAGAGGTGTGAGGGGCAAAAGGTGAGTTGTTCATTGGTCAAAGTTCAAGGGATTTGAAACATCCGGAATCAGTCAGGTTCGGGGAAACTGAATTTGCCCGCAAGGTAAAGCCGTATCCATTATCCATTATCCATTGTCAATTGTCCATTGTCAATTGACTAAACCGTTCAGGTCTTTATCAGCCGGCGGCTTGCAGTAAGGGGATCGTGAAGTTCAAATTTTATAACCGAAAGTTCGGGGCCATCGTGTGCTGCCGAAAACGAACAGGTTCGGCCAAATGATTGTTTCCATTCCCCGCTTATCCTGACTGACTCATGAATATGGCCGTGCAGTGTGATATAGGGCTTTTTTTCTTCAATAAAATCCCGGATGGCTTTGCTCCCGACATTTGCAATAATCCCATCACCAATTTCTGCCTGGTCGAAAGCTGTATTATATGGCGGTGAATGAAAAAGAAACACACCAAATTCGAGCCCATCATCATTCGTAAGTTTTTTAATTTCAGATTCTATTGTTGAATTTTGGGAATCAAAATCCGGAGGTATGGAGTGATAACCGTCAGTAGGAGCAAGACAACCGGGTAAAAGATCTTTTGAAATATCGTGACGTTCCCAGTCCTTTATCCTGAAAGGAGTAGGCGGAACACAGGCATAACCATAAAACCTGTATTTACCGGTTACAATACAATGGTTATGTATAATCCGCCACAGGTCGTCTTTTTCACCTTCGATTAGTGTGTCGAAAACCAGTTTATGATCATCATTCCCGGGAATCAGGAATATTTCCGGATAATTACATTCCATCTTATCTTTCAGTTTTTTGAATTTTCTGAATATGAAATCCGTGATAAAACTGGTTTGTGAAGGATCGGCACTTTGAATAGCTTCCTTATGAGGCAATAAATCGCCGCCTATAAAAACAAAATCCGGTTTCTCTTTTCGGATAATTTTCAGTAGGGCTTCATAACGGCTCATTTTCCCATGCAGGTCGCTGACAAACAAACATGTATTCATATTGAAGATTGTAAATATGAACAAATGTAACAAATTGAATCAATAGAATGTACAATGGTATCAAAAGCTTATCTTTGCAGCTAAGGAAATAATCAGTAAAAGAATGATCCGTACACCCGAAAACGAAAACCGTATTGTTGTTGGTATTACCCATGGCGATATAAACAGCATAAGTTACGAAGTAATTATCAAAACCTGTCTCGACCAGCGAATTACAGAGCTTTTTGTCCCAATAGTTTATGGTACATCGAAGGCTGCTTCGTACCACCGCAAGATGCTGAATATCCCGGATTTCAGTTTTAATATTATCCGGTCAGCCGACCAGGCATCGCCCAAAAAAGCTAACCTCATAAATCTTACCGACAAAGAGGTAAAGATCGACCTGGGCGAATCAACCGAGGCCGCCGGCGAAATGTCACTGGCTTCGATTAATGCGGCAGTTGAGGATCTGAAAAAAGGACTTATTGATGTAATAGTTACTGCACCGGTTAACAAACACAATGTACAGGATGCAGCCAAGGTGCCATTTACCGGCCATACCGGTTACCTGGCTGAGAAATTCGGGGTTTCGTCTTACCTGATGCTAATGGTTGGCGAGAACTTAAGGATTGGTGTTGTTACCGAACATATTCCACTCGAGAAAGTAGCTTCAACGTTAACTACCGGGCTTATTTCGGATAAAATACGGATACTTGAGGAATCGCTTCGGAAAGATTTTGATATTCGCAAACCAAAGATTGCAATACTGGGATTAAACCCTCATGCCGGCGATGACGGGCTTATAGGAAACGAAGAAAAAGACATTATTGCACCTGCCATACAGGCTGCCCAGCAAAAAGGACAGCTCGTGTACGGACCCTATCCGGCTGACGGATTTTTTGCTTCGGGTTCCTACCTGCAGTTTGACGCTGTGCTTGCCATGTACCACGACCAGGGCCTTATCCCATTCAAAACGCTGAATTTCGAAAATGGTGTTAATTTCACAGCAGGGCTTCCTTATGTTAGGACCTCGCCTGCCCATGGTACAGCCTACGATATTGCGGGTAAAGACCTAGCTTCGGCTGATTCGATGCGTTCGGCAACCTACCTTGCCTGCGAAATATTTAAAAACCGCATGCAATGGGCTGAAATCAATAAAAATCCTCTTGGTTTTACCAAAAAGGAAAAAGAATATTAGGAAGGGTACATGGCCTAGGGTAAGGGGATTAGTATTGGAATATCAGTAAAACTACAAGAAATTAATAGAAAAAATATATTGGATGTTGAAGTTGGGAATCCTGAAGCCGGGAATGACTTGTGGCTTATAATTGACTCTGGATGCTAACAAAATTCTTTTATCTTCTCAACAAATAATGAGCAAATCGGAATATACAATCAGCGAGATTACCCGGATTGTAAAGGGCGAACTTATACAGCAGTCGAACAGCAACTCACTGGTTAATGAGCTTGTTATCGACAGCCGAAGGCTGATTTTACCTGAGGGCAGCCTGTTTTTTGCACTTGTAAGCAAGCGAAACGACGGGCATAAGTATATTGAAGAACTATATAATAAAGGAGTCAGGAATTTTGTGGTTGAAACCGAACCGGCAAACCTGCTGCTATTGTACGATTCAAATATAATTAAAGTTAAAAATACGCTTTTCGCCTTGCAGGCAGTTGCTGCTGCTCACCGCAGGCAGTTCGATATCCCGGTTATTGGTATTACCGGCAGCAACGGAAAAACTATAGTTAAAGAGTGGCTTTACCAGCTCCTGTGCGAAACCCTTAGTATTGTCCGAAGTCCTAAAAGTTTTAATTCGCAGATAGGTGTTCCCTTATCAGTCTGGCAAATGCGCGAAAGTGATAACTTTGCCGTTTTTGAAGCTGGTATTTCGGAGCCGGGCGAAATGGATCATTTGCAGCCTATTATACAACCCACTATAGGCATTTTCACCAATATCGGGCATGCTCACGACGAGAATTTCATTAACCGCACACAAAAAGCCGGTGAAAAATTAAAACTTTTCACCAGGGTTAAAACACTGATTTATTGTATCGACCAGAAAGAACTTCAGGAAGGAATTATTAAGACAGGCATCCTTAAAAATATTGAAACGTTTACCTGGAGCCGGAAAGTTACGGCCGATCTGAAGATTACCTCTGTTGAGCAGGATGCTCATTTTACAACGCTTACAGGGTTATATCAAAATCAGGAAATCAGCATCAGGATCCCGTTTACTGATGAGGCATCGATTGAAAACTCAATTCATTGCTGGGCAACCATGTTGCTACTGAAGTACGATCAGGCACTGATTTCGCGCCGTATGCTTACCCTCCAGCCGCTTGCCATGAGGCTCGAGATGAAATCGGGTACAAATAACTGCACTATTATCAACGACAGTTACAGCAACGATATCGACTCATTGTCAATTGCGCTTGATTTTCTTAACCAGCAAAAACAGCACCGCAAAAGAACCGTTATTCTTTCCGATATTCTTCAGAGCGGCCGGAGCGAAAATCACCTGTATTCTGAAGTGGCAGAGTTGCTCCACCTTAAGCAAATCGACAGATTTATAGGAATCGGGAAAGGGATAACCCGTCAGGCATCGCTTTTCAAAATGGAAAAAGAGTTTTTTAACTCTACCGAGGAATTCCTCGATTCGTATGCTCTCAGTTCGTTTGCAAACGAAAGCATCCTTCTGAAAGGAGCCAGGGTATTCGGTTTCGAACGAATAACCGAATCGCTGCAGCAAAAAACGCATGAAACTATACTCGAAATTGATCTCACAGCCCTCGTTCATAACCTGAACTACTACCGTTCGAAACTTGAGCCCGGGGTGAAAGTAATGGCTATGGTGAAGGCTTTTTCGTACGGAAGCGGCAGCTACGAAATAGCCAATGTTTTGCAGTTTCACCAGGTCGACTACCTGACGGTTGCCTATGCCGACGAAGGTGTTGAATTGCGCAAATCGGGAATCAGGTTGCCCATCATGGTAATGAACCCGGATGAGGAGAGTTTCGATACCATGCTCAAATACCAGCTTGAGCCCGAAATATACAGTTTCAGGGTACTGAAAATGCTTGAATCTGCTTTGATACGCTTATCGCCAAGTCTACCCCCGGTTGGCATACATATAAAGATCGACACCGGGATGCATCGGCTTGGTTTCGATCCTGAGGAAGTTGAGGAACTGATAAAACAGCTGAAAGGAATGGGGAGAATAACCATTAAATCGGTGTTTTCGCACCTCGCCGAGGCTGACAATATTAACGGTGATGGTTTTACCCACAACCAGGTCAGCCAGTTTGAGATGCTTTCCAGTCGTTTTTGCAGTGAATTTAATTATCCCATACTCAGGCATATAGCCAACTCGGCTGCCGTTAGCCGATTTCCTGAAGCCCGTTTTGATATGGTAAGGCTTGGTATAGGGTTATATGGCATCGCTCCTGTGCCCGATGAACAGGATAAGTTGGAGTATGTGAGTACGTTACGGTCAATTATTTCGCAAATCAAGCATATACCGCCTCATGAAACAGTAGGATACAACCGCCGTTTCAAGGCTGAAAAGGAAACTACCATTGCCATAATCCCGATAGGTTATGCCGACGGGTTGAGCAGGGTACTCAGTAATGGTGCCGGACATCTTTGGGTTAACGGTAACCTTGTGCCCATAGTCGGAAATATCTGCATGGACATGACTATGATTGATATCACCGGCATTGATGCACGCGAAGGGGATGAGGTGATTGTATTCGGAAAGGAACTTCCTATAGCCAAACTGGCCGAAGAAATGGGCTCGATCCCATACGAGATTCTGACCGGGATTTCGCAAAGGGTGAAGAGAGTTTATTTCCAGGAGTAGACTTTGTTGTTCCCATTCATGAACTCACGAGACAGATTCGGAAATTGAAGCTGGTTTTATAAATAAGAGCAAATGCAGGTAAATACAGGACTTAGTTGGTTTTTGCACTTTACAAATAGCCGTAAATTTTAGAATTTATTGATTCCTGAGGTAAATTTATAAATTGATTTTGAAACAATATGTTTAACCTTGGCATTTCACAAAGGATCAGGAACTTAGGGGGAGGGAAACCCGGTTATTATATAAGTATGCTTACCAGGCGGATTGACACTTTTGAAATGAAACCGAAAGTCAATAGTGCTCTCTTTTATATTTCTCTTTTTCTGTCGTTTACAACAGTTTTATATTTGTATATATCAGCAGATGCAACCTATGACACCGGTGATGGCATAACGCATTATTTAATGTCGAGGTATTCGTGGAAACATCCTCATTTATTGCTCGATTTGTGGGGGAAACCGTTTTTTACACTGGTGAGTTCGCCTTTCGCACAGTTCGGGTTAAACGGGATGTATGTTTTCCAGGCACTTAATGCTGCTGCTATATCCTGGTTTTTATTCCGGATTGCCATACAAATGAATCTGAAGTACGAATGGATTCTGCCGGTATTGGTATTCTTTGCCCCGGTTTATTTTGCTGTGTTAAATTCGGGACTTGTCGAGATTTTCTTTGGCGCAATGTTTATGTTTTCAGTCTGGCTGGTTTTTACCAAAAGGTTTTATGCCAGTGCGCTGGTTGCTTCCTTAATTCCCTTTGTACGTCCTGAAGCCTACGTGGTAATGCCGCTTTTACTGCTGGTTTATATGTACCGCAGGAAATTTCTTGCAATACCCCTTTTGATTTCAGGCAGCCTGGTTTATACTGTTGCAGGGTTGGCACAATACAAGGATATTTTCTGGATAGTTAACCGGAATTACAAACTGGTTGGTGATAATTATGAGGGCCAGAAAGGGAGTTATTTCCATTATTTCCAGGTGTACAATGAAATCTGGGGGAGAGTTTACACTATTCTGCTCCTGGTTGGAATTGGAATTATCCTTTACCAGGTTTACCGTTCCATATCCCGTAAATTCAAACAGGAGTACTTAGTCGAAACTTTACTGCTTTTTCTGGGAAGTACGGTGGGTTGTTTTATATTGCACAGCCTTTTATGCGGTATGCCAGGCATTCTCAACAACCTCGGCATTTTGCGATACCTGGCAGTGCTTATTCCCGGTTCGGCTATGATAGCACTTATCGGGCTCAATATCATTAATACAAGTATTTTCAACAGGATCAGCTTTTTACGGTATTTTATTGTTGTAGCTATAATGTTCCTTGTGGTAAGGTCGTCGTTTACCCAATGGTATTACCCTTTCAGGCAGAATAATGAAGGCCTGGTGATGCGGCAGATGGGCAATTACATTCAAAACAACTGGCCAAAAACGGCGAAAATATGTTTCTTAAATCCACTGGTACCAACGGTTGCCAATGTCGATCCTTTCGACAGCAAAAAGGTTGAGATGCTGTGGTCGGCTGATGTTGAACAGATTGAAGGTTTCCCGGATAGTACGCTAATGCTGTGGGATTCGCATTTTATGAAAGGCGAAGGTAAAATCCCGTTGAACTCGCTTTTGATAAATCCCAACCTGATTATGCTCAAGCATTACAAATTCGAGAATGAAGAACTTCCGTTCGAAGCCTGCTTGTTTTATAAAGTCGGGAATACATCAAACAATCCCGGCCCGGTTCCGTTTGAGCTGGTTTCGGAACAAGGGCTTATTATTAAAAACCAGGCAATAGATTCCGTTTCGTATACTTTCGACAGCGATCCATACGCTTTCAGGCAGTGGATTTCGGGCCAGGTTGAAATTGACGGTAAGTATTCGATGCAGCTTAATCCGGAAACAGAGTTTGGACCTGTTTTTTCGAAGCAGGTTAATGGAATAAGTATAAACGGACAGGTAAAGACAGTGAGACTGAGCTTCCGGATTTACACGGCAGATACTGTAAATGATATGGTTACGGTGGTTGAAGTCCGTAACGGTGAAAAGCTCATTAACTGGGAAGGATTGATAATTCAGCATGCCCTGAAGCCGAACCAATGGAACCAGGTTGAGTTTCAGCATGCCTTCCCCGAACCTGTTCGTGAGGAGAACGATAAGGTGAATATATATTTGTGGAATAAAGGGAAACAGAAGATTTATATCAACGATTTCGGCGTGATATTCAAAAGCAGGCTTGAAACCTCAAATTAGTTTTACCTGACTCTATTCGAGGGTGTGATAACTGCGCCTGTATTCCCCTCCAATTGCAGCTTTATGAACAGCATTGGTGTAATGTTCCCATTTCCAGCCCGGCCCGTTCCAGCAGGGATCCCAGCCATACATCATCGAAAGGCGAACATTCAGGTACATCAGGAAAATAAGGGTTGCAGTCAGCAGGATTTTTAGAATTTTGCTGCGGTACGTGAATAATGTCTGCAAGGTAAGTGCCATCGGGATGGCAAATAGTGCATAATAATCGATAAATCCACGATGGCCGAAACCGCAATCGAATGTATAACTCCACCAACTGGCAATCAGGTAAAATGTAATAAAGTGAATAAGAATGATCGCCCAGATATCGGTGCTTCGTTTCCGGATCATTAAAATCATTCCGGCCAGGCTCAAAAGCAGCACAGGAGCGTAAGTATAAATACCTGATACCGGCCCTGCCAGAACTTCGCCTATTTTAGGGTTTGTGAGATACAGAAACCTTTCAGGTCCTGATGGTGCATAGCCGTAAGCGTATATAAACCATTTCCCGATAATCATATGCCAGTAGATCATCTGCGGGATGAAAACAACCAGGATGGCAAGGATAAACACCAGCCCGTACTGCCATTTCGAAAGCCAGTACATAAATCTATCTTTAAGTGCTGCCCAGGAGGTAATATTATACAAAAGCAGGTAGAGCACCACAACCAGGTTATACTGGCGTGTAAGCGTTGTTAAAGCCAAAGGAATTGCAAGCCAGAGAACGTTGCCTATAGATGGTTTTTTATAGAAAAAAGGTGTTCGGTACACAAACAAGGCCACGAGGAAAAACACGTAAACATGCGACATAGCCGCTTCATGCAAAGTGTAAAAAATAAGATTGGTGCCGTAAAACAATAAAAACGGAACTATAAGCGAGACTGCTGTTCCGAAACGGGGCAAAAGAATTTTGTAAACCAGCAACAGGGCAAGGAAACAATAAAGAAGGGCTCCCATCAGGATAAAGAAACCATATGTGTTCGAATACCCTGTATCGGATTGACCGGTGATTGCACACCAGCCTTTTGCCATGAAAAAGAAAGGTGCCTGCATATAGGCTATTCCCATGCTGTATTTATTCAGCAATCGTCCGTCGGCCAGGGCCACGCACCAGGGTTGCCCGGTACGGATATTATGCTGGTTAAAAACGGCCGGTAAATACTGGTAGTATCCGAGTCCATCGGAAGTAAACATGGTATTGAAACCCGAATAGCGGTAATGTTTCACCGAATTGTGATACCCTGTGGCAAAAAACATTGCCGCCAGTAAGGCTAATACCAGTAGCCCGCTTTTTTTGCTAAAAGTAAATGCTGTTTTTTCTCCGGCTGCAACAGGTTTCGCTTTTGTTGATATCCCATATTTGACAATACAATACAGCGCCCTGAAACCATCTTTCCAGCTGATTTTTTTGCCTTCGGCGTAAGTACGCCCGTAATAGGAAATGCCAACTTCGTAGATCCGGATTCCCTCGATGCGGGCAATTTTCTGGGTAACTTCAGGCTCAAAACCAAAGCGGTTTTCAGTTAAAGGGATATTTTTAATAATATCGCTTTTGAACAGTTTATAACATGTTTCCATATCCGAAAGGTTCAGATTCGAAAACATATTACTCAGGAAAGTAAGGAGTTTATTTCCGATTGTGTGCCAGAAAAACAGGATGCGATGTGGTCTGCCACCGGCAAATCTTGATCCGTAAACAACATCGGCAGTTCCCATTAACATGGGCTTGAGCAGGAGGTTATACTCTTCGGGATCGTATTCAAGATCGGCATCCTGGATAATCAGGTAATCGCCGTTTGCTTCCTTAATTCCGGTGTGAATAGCCGCCCCTTTACCCTTATTCACTTTGTGGGCAACATATTTCAGCGGAAACTCCGGGTACGATTTTTTATAATCTGCAATTGCTTTCTCGGTATTATCGGAGGAGCAGTCGTTTACAACAACTATCTCTTTCGCGACATTACCGATTAATTCAACCGCCCGCACCCTGTCGAGTATGAGATGTATGGTTGCTTCTTCGTTATATGCCGGAATGATTATCGATAATACGCTCATGGTAATGTATCCTTAGTAAAATGCAATATTATATTTTTTTCGCCTATTTGGCAATCATATGTTAGCTCCTGTTTCCAGATTTCCAAAATAACTCATGGGTTAAAATGATATTTTATCCCGGTAATATTCACAATTTCAATGCCTTACAGCTGTCGCGGGCGCTAAGCCGGTTTAGCAGTTTGCTTCACGCCCGGCAATTATTTGTAATTCCTATTTCAATAATTCAGGAATATTTCCAATCCCGACTTCGTCCCCGGGGATCATCAGGTTGAGATTTGTTTTAATGCTTTGCAAAATAACAAACCATCCTGGTATTAATACAGGAATGTGACTTTCAGGTCGTCGATATAAACAGGGGCTTTAGCCTGGTTCCATGCATACAGCCTGATTTCCATTTCCGGCTTTAAAGGTTTATCGTCGAGGTAGAAATCGGCTGAAAACTCAACCCATTTCCCGGTTTCCTTCAAGGTATTGTCGAGCGGGAAAGCTTTCCAGTTGTATAGTTTCTGGTTTTCGCTGATATTGCATATAACCGAGAACTTCGGATTGGCAACAGTAGTATAAACCCAACCGCTGAAAACAACCCTTTTCGGAACTTCGCTGTTGATGTTTTTCAGTAATTCCTGGTACTGGTAACTGAACTCTGCCGTATCGGTAGTAATACAGGCATTATTGCCTGAATGGGCAGCAGGCGAAGTCATAGCAATTACATGCTTTTCGTTGAACCACGATGGTACCATGCCCCTGGCATTTTCAAGGTCATTGGGAATTTCAATACGGTCCTGGCGTGCATTGGCTTTAGTACCGGAGTTCCCGGAGTTAGTGCAGGCGGCTAAAATTAGTGCAGCTGCAACAAACAAAAAATATTTTTTCATCCTTTGAAACTATTATTTAGTAAATGAATAGCTGCAAAATTAAGACTTTTACCCAACTATTGAAATTCACGGAGCGTTTTCGGGTAATATTTTAGTATTCACAGATTTGTAACCGGAAGTTTCATTGCCTGAAGTAATTTGTGATCAGGTCGTTTCGGATGGCAGACCACATGTTTTTAACCTGCTCAATTTTTGATAATTACGGATATTCAAAAGGATTAGGGATCAATCAGGTTGTTAATCTGATTACGATTGAATAGCTTTGTCAATTAAATCATATGTTCCGTATAACCCGACTGAATGTTTAAAGTTTATGTTTCTTTTCATCCCGGCTTTACTGAGACGGATTCAGTAAACCGGTAACAGATGGAATTTGAAAATTAATCGAATTGAGAAATCTGTGTCATGCACTTTCTGAAAGGATTCGACCCGTTAATTGAATTACCTGACACGTGCAGGAAAACATACAAACCGGTACTAACTGTTATTTTATTCGATAATGTAAACTTACCTGGATTATGCAGAAGTTCATGAAACCATATATTACTCCTTCGGCCTGGCTTAGTCTTCTGCTTATTGCCGGGATTGTGTTTTTCAGGTTTGAGTATCCGCCTGTGGGGATTCTTTCATGGGATGTGTTCGGATATTATCTCTATTTACCGGCTGCTTTTATATACCACGACCTGAAGTTGACCGATATTGGCTGGGTACAGCATATTATCGGGCAGTACAACACCACTTCAACATTTTACCAGGCTACCACTTTACCCGATGGCGGTTGGGTAATGAAATACTCAATGGGAATGGCCGTTTTAAACGCCCCTGCATTCTTTTTAGCCCATTTATTCAGTATGATTGCCGATTTTAAAACCGATGGTTTTTCATTGCCATACCAGTATGCCTGGGCAATCAGCGGGCTGGTTTATTCGGCCATTGGTATATGGATGATGCGCAAAATATTGCTGAATTTTTTTGACGAAAAGATTACCTGTTATTTACTGGTTATCATAGTATTGGCGACAAATTATTTCCAGCTAACCGCCTTCGATGGGTACCTGTCGCACAATTACACATTCACACTCTATACATTTATTGTGTGGTTCACATTGCAGTGGCACAAAAACCAAAGCTGGCATACAGCATTCGGGCTCGGAATTTCAATGGGCCTGGTTGTGCTTGTGAGGCCATCGGAACTGGTCTGCATTTTTATACCTTTGGTATGGGGAATAAGTAATTCCGAAAGTCTACGGCACAAGATACAACTGATAAAAACCAATTACAGGCATGTCCTTTTACTAGTGGTTTCGGCAATTACTGCGGGTTTGCCTCAACTACTATACTGGAAATACAGTTCAGGGCACTGGCTCTATTACAGTTATAACAATGCCGGCGAAGGATTCGAATTCTCGCATCCTTACCTGGCCGAGGTATTGTTCAGTTTCCGTAAAGGCTGGTTTGTATATACACCGGTAATGGTTTTCGCCCTTGCCGGTTTTGTTAGTCTTTACAGGAATAACAGGGCATTGTTTTACAGTTTCCTGCTATATTTTGTTGTAAATCTTTATGTCGTCTCCAGTTGGACATGCTGGTGGTATGCAGGAGGGAGTTACAGTCAGCGGGCGCTGCTGTCGTCGTATGTAGTACTTGCAATTCCGCTGGGTTACCTGTTAAAGCAAATTCAATCAGGGAATAAATTGCTTCGTGCAATTTTGCTTACCATTTTGGGACTGATGTTGCTTCTTAATCTGTTTCAAACGTGGCAGTGGGCTCATGGAGTTATCGACCGCACCCGGATGACAAAGGAGTATTACATGGCCGTGTTTGGCAAAACCTCCTGCACCGAAGCCGACCGGAAACTTCTCATGATCGAACGCCCGAACGATGATGTTGAAATACTCAAAAATGAGAGCGATTATACCAGCCGACCTGCCGCTTTGTTTGATTTTGAAAAGCAGGGGGATGACGGTTTGACCTTAAACAGCGATACTGTATTTGAAGGAAACTATTCACTGAGGATGGATGACCTGCACCCGTTTTCAAGCACTTTTGAGATGCCATACACACAAATCACAAATAAGGACCATGCCTGGCTGCGTGCCGAAGTAAAAGTGTTCCCGGTTTGTGCTGTGAAAGAAAATATGGCATCGCTTGTAATAACTTTCCAGCACAAAGGTGAGGCTTACCATTACCGGGCATTGAGCATCTCGCAGGAATCGCCGGCTATGAAACCCGGACAATGGAATACGATGAGGATGGATTATTTAACCCCGGAGATCCGTTCGAAGGATGATACTATAAAAATATATTTCTGGCTGCAGGGAAAAGATCCTGTATATATCGATAACATGAAAATTACAATATTCGACTAAACGCCGTAGGTTATTTCGGCGAACTATACCGGTTTGAGCGGAGAAGGCCTGTTTTGTTCATGAAGTGAGAGACCGACGTTTTCAGCACACCAAGTGCATACACTGTGCTGCGCGACAGGTTTATTGATGAGGCTTCCTTGAAATATTTAGTCGGACAGGTTATTTCGCCAATTGCGAATCCTTTGTAAATAATCTGCGACAGCATCTGGTTATCGAAAACAAAGTCGTCGCTGTTAGCATGGTAATTGATCGACTGCAGCACTTCTTTCGAAAATGCCCTGTAACCGGTATGATACTCCGAAAGTTTCTGGTTTACAAGTATGTTCTGTATCAGTGTAAGTCCGCGGTTAGCAACATATTTGATAAGTGGCATTCCGCCTTTACGGGCTCCGTTACCAAGGATGCGCGATCCCAGGACTACCGGAAAAACTTCATTGGCTATCAGGTATGCCATCGACTGGATCAACAGCGGCGTATACTGGTAATCGGGATGCAGCATAATTACTATATCGCCGTTGAGTTTTAAGGCTGTGTCGTAACAGGTTTTCTGGTTACCGCCGTATCCTTTGTTGTTTTCATGCTGAATCACATGCTTAATACCGATCTGGCGGGCAACATCAACGGTATTATCTCGGCTGCGGTCGTCGACAAGAACAACCTCGTCAACTATATCAAAAGGGATTTCTTTATATGTGCGTTCGAGGGTTTGCCCTGCATTGTATGCCGGCAATACAATCACAATTTTCTTTCCGTTAATCATTCTAATCAATACGTTTATCGTTTTCGATGTTCACAAACCTTTGTTTATGAATTAATTATCAATATTTTGTAATAGTAAAATCATCGAACCAAACCGGGTTATTACTATGGTTCCAAAGGTAAACCTTTATACTGTTACCTTTAAACCCATCCGGAATTTTAAATTCGGCCTCAATTTTTTCCCAGCCTTTGCCATCGGTTTCGAAAAATCCATCCGATTGCAGATAAAAAGGATCGGCCGGTCCGGCTGCAACAACCAGGAATGCTCCCTTGTTTATTCCATAGCGCCAGATATTCATTTCGAATGAATCGCCTGCTTTTACATTTTCAATTTTATAATCCATGGCATAACTGTCGAAACCGTCAAGTTTCAATGCGTTTTTGCCAGAATGTGCTTTGTCAGCTGACAGCGACGAAACAGCACAGAAACCGGATCCATCAGCAGCGAGAATAGATTTTCCATCCGGAGCTACTCTTTCAAAATCACTTCCCAGAGACCATACCGGATTTGTTTTCTGAACGATATTCTTAAATACCGGGGAGTTGGTAATATCAATCTCATAAACAGCCTGAACACGGCTTTCGAATAATTTATTCAGTTTAAACCCGGCGTTTCCCATCTGTACAAATTCTTCCTCGGTCCGCGGACCACCAACCAGTAAGATTTTATTTCCTAACCTCTTAACAAGCGTTTCGGGTGTAACATTGGTTTCCCAGAACTGGAAACTTTTTTCCATAGTATTATAAAACACGCCTTCGGGAAATAATTCGATCAGTTTTTCATTGTTATACTGCCGCGAATACACATTCCCCCATTTCAGCGATGCGTATTGGTTGAACGAAACCGGATAGTAATACACTTTTGCATAATCGCTGTATTCTTTTGCAAGGCGGGCTTCGGTTTCTGACGTGCTCTGGTTCGACATTCGGTAACCCTTGTATGCCATCGATAATGCCGGGATATTCAGTAATGCCCCCCCCGTTACAACAACAAAAACCGCCGGAAACAATTGCCCTGTCCAGCCTTGCTTTTTTCCATTATCTTTTAATCTGACCAATAATATAATCAGTACAAGCACGTAACCCATAAGGCTGAATGCCGGGAAAAGATAGTGATTGCTATGGTAATGTTTTGCAACCATCAGAATACTGATAACAATAGCAATAACTGCAGCGAGCAGTTGGCTAAAGAGTGCCTTTTTTGCCTGTCCCGAATCGACTGTCTGTTTCTTGAAGTTAAAAATCAGCGCAACTGCCCCGGCAAACAGGATGGCCATCATAGCCATATTATTCCTGCTCATCGATACCAGCGAGATGAAATACGTTGAGTAATTGATAATTCCTGAACTTCCCTGACCATAGGTCCCGGTGTGGGTGCCCAGGTTCAGAATCCAGCCAGCCATTTGCGGGTAACCGGTTACAGCCGGAAGTGTAAATAATACAAATGCCGGCAAAACTGAAAATGCATAAATCCATTTATTCCTCTTGCCAGTTAATACAACAAAAGGGATTATGAGCACAGGAAGGAAAGTTAATTTGGTTGCCATCCCGAAACCTGCGATCAATCCAAATATAAAAGGATATTTTAATGACCTGTCTTCCTGCGATTTATAGTATTTCAATAACGCCATAACGAGTATTGAAACTGCGCCAAACAAGAAAGGTTCGGGAGCCACTTTTGTGAAACTCTCTTCGAGGAAAATAAATGACAATGCGGGTGCAAGTTGGAGAATCAACCCTGTCCAGAGGTTACCAAGCAGGAATGCCGCTACAAAACCCAGTACAAGTAATACTAAAGCATTCAGTGCAATGATGCTGTATCGCAAAACTTCGATATAATATTCTGAATTCAGCAGTACATCGGTTTGAAGGTCTTTTTCGGTCGAGCGAAACATATGCGTAATGCTGATAACCAGCGCACTATACATCTGAACAGTAGTTCCGGGATTATCAAAATGCCCCACCGACCTGCCCATTGAAATATTAATTCCATTAAGCAGGTATGCACTCTCGGGGTCGGTGCCAAAACGTGTACGGTCGAAACTAAACCCGGTCAGCAGGAACAGAAGCGGAATAATAACCAGGAAAATGTACTGCAGCTTTTTGAACATGCTATAAATTGATAAACCTGATCTCTCTATTAAGTGAAGGCATATTTCGTATGCTTTGTTTGATCGTATGGTTAAAATGCAAATGTACTAAAACTAAACAATCCGGAATACCTGACAGAACGATGGCAAACCAGGAAAATTCTTTGAAATAAATGTAATACCGGTTTTCGGAATAATAGGGTTTCAACTTTTGGCTTTTTCGGGCTTGAACAAAAGAAAAATACTCTTCGAATCGTCCTTGACCTGTTGGAGCGAAATAGGCATCAGCAACCAGAAAACCAGTCCGATTAATCCGCCCCAAAGGAAAAAAGCTGAAAAATGAAGCAACGAAAAAGAAACCGCGGTTTCGCTGCTGAGCCCGTAATACCCGAACAATAAAACCAGTGTTGCTTCACGTGTACCGAACCCTGCAACCGATAAGGGAATAATTGTACTAAGGCTCATTATGCTCATTATGAAAACCACATCGATATATGACGGAGTAAGATGCAAAGCGATCATGATAAGCCACGAAAACCCAAAATAACAGAAATATGCCACCGCCGTGGTGCCCCACATTGTCAGTGCCTTTTTACTAACTACAGCCATAAAACTTTCGTAAACAAACCTGACAACCGGCAAACGGTTCACCTGTTTATACCGAAGTATGATTTCAAGAAATTTTATTCCAGCGAAATAGGAGAAAACAATCAGGCCCAACACACAGAAAGCATAATAGATACCCGGATGTTTTCCGAAGGTTTCGAAATAAAACAGCATTCCGGAGAGACCAAACCAACCCAGCATGGTGAAATCGAAAATACGATCCGATACTATTGTTTTGAATGCAGAATAAAAGCTGATGGAAGTTTCCTGTCTTACATAGTAAAGCCGGGCAATTTCGCCTATCCTTCCGGGAGTTACTATCCCAATGGCATCCGACGACATATAGGCTCCAAAAGCCTTGTAAGCTGAATATTTCACACCTTCGTTACCTATAAGCAACCTCCAGCGATAACTTTTTATCCCGAGTACTATAAGCACTCCAAAAAGCGAAAGTAGCAAATAACCCACCTTTACTGATCGGAGTATATCCCTAAAACCCTGTGCATTAAATTCAACTTTCCAGAAAAGGAAAATTAGAATAGCCAGGGTGACAGCAATTTTTACAATACTGTTAAGTTTGATTTTCATCCCGGGAACAGTTGGATTAGCCTGCTTCAAATATACAGTAATATATTAAGTTGGCAACAAACAACATGCTGTAGGCAACTGATATAAATCCAAAGGTATCGCCTGGAATAGTGACAGGCTCCTGCGAAACACTTACTAGAAAAGTGTATCCAGCAACTTATCGTCTACCATATTGGGTAATGTGACTTTCAGCCTGGGGTCTTTTTCCATGGCTCTTTTTATACTGAAAACTGCGCCTTCGTTTCGTGCCCAGCTGCGGCGCGAAATGCCGTTGTTTACATCCCAGTGTAGCATCATACTGATACGGCGGTCGCATTCCGCACTTCCATCGAGCAGCATACCGAAACCACCGTTTATTACTTCGCCCCAGCCAACGCCGCCGCCATTGTGCAGGCTAACCCAGGTTGCCCCCCGGAAACTGTCGCCAACAAAATTCTGCACGGCCATATCAGCGGTAAAACTCGAACCGTCGTAAATATTGGAAGTTTCGCGATAAGGAGAGTCTGTGCCCGATACATCGTGATGATCGCGACCGAGTACAACCGGGCCTTTTAGTTTTCCTTGCCGGATGGCTTCGTTGAATGCTATTGCTATTCTTGTCCGGCCTTCGCAGTCGGCATACAGGATGCGGGCCTGCGAACCAACAACAAGTTTATTTTGTTTTGCTTCCCTGATCCAGCGTATGTTATCGTGCATTTGCTGCATGATTTCGGCGGGCGATTCTGTGGCCAGTTCCTCAAGAACATCCATAGCGATGCGGTCGGTCAGGTCGAGGTCGGTTGGATCGCATGAAGTACAAACCCAGCGGAATGGGCCGAACCCATAATCGAAACACATAGGCCCCATGATGTCCTGCACATACGAAGGATACCGGAACGTGCCGTCCTGCTTCATAATATCAGCCCCTGCACGCGATGCCTCGAGTAAAAAGGCATTCCCGTAATCGAAAAAATACATCCCTTTTGCAGTGAGTCGGTTTATTGCTAGCACCTGCCTTCGTAGCGATTCCTGCACTTTTACCCTGAATTTTTCGGGCTCATAAGCCATCATCTGTTTCGATTCCTCCAAACTGAGCCCGGCGGGGTAATAGCCACCGGCCCATGGATTGTGAAGCGATGTTTGGTCGGAACCCATTTCGACCTCAATTTCAGTATCGGCAAGTTTTTCCCACAGATCAACTATATTACCCTGGTATGCCAGTGAAACTGATTCTTTAGTCGCTTTAGCCTTTCGGATACGGGCAATTATTTCGTCGAGTCCGGTATAAACCTCATCGACCCATCCCTGTGAAAAACGGGTTTGTACGGCTTTTGGGTTAATTTCGGCCACAACACCAATAGCTCCTGCAATAACGGCAGCCTTTGGCTGGGCACCCGACATGCCGCCAAGCCCTGAAGTGACAAAGAGTTTTCCAGCCAGACCTTCGCCCGCTTTTTCCACTTTCCGGCCGGCATTCAATACGGTGATAGTGGTTCCGTGAACAATTCCCTGCGGGCCGATATACATATATGAACCGGCTGTCATCTGCCCGTACTGTGTTACACCAAGTGCATTGAAACGTTCCCAGTCGTCGGGTTTCGAATAGTTTGGAATCATCATCCCGTTAGTAACCACCACCCTTGGTGCTTCCTTGTGCGAAGGAAACAATCCCATCGGATGACCTGAATACATTACAAGTGTCTGCTCATCTGTCATTTCGGAAAGATAACGCATAGTGAGAAGGTATTGTGCCCAGTTCTGGAATACAGCACCATTGCCTCCGTATGTGATAAGTTCGTGAGGATGCTGGGCTACAGCCGGATCGAGGTTGTTCTGGATCATCAGCATAATCGCTGCAGCCTGTTTGCATTTGGCAGGGTACTCGTCAATAGGACGGGCAAACATGTCGTATGCCGGTCTGAACCTATACATATAAATTCGACCGTACTTTTTTAATTCATCAGCAAATTCCTTTGCGAGTATGGCATGATGCTTTGCATCGAAATAACGCAGCGCATTCCGGATGGCCAGTTTTTTCTCCGAAACCGAAAGTATATCTTTCCTTACCGGGGCATGGTTTACTTCAGAATTATATACCAAAGGTTGCGGCAATTGATCAGGAATGCCTTGCAGCAATGCAGATTGAAATTCATTAGGGGTCATACAAATATGAGTGTTTCTAAATACTGGTTGGCCGGAATCAGTTGCAAATTTACACTAATATTCGGGCCCCAATACAGGTCAGAACACAAAGCGGAAAGCAATTTTCCATGCCATGTTTTCTTTTGGTGCAGGTAAACTATACGGGCCGTATCGGTAAAACCATGCAACTCCCACATCGGTGATTCCTGCACGAAGGATGCTGTTAATCACCACCCCCGATTCGCAATATCCTTTTTCAAAACCCTTGATACCTTCTTTGATGTGATTCTCGGGGTGACTGAGCGATCCTATTCCGAGGTTAGTAACCAATTCGGGTTCTGGCTTGAAATATTTCGACCGGTACAATAGCCGCCCGAAATTGTGCGACAGGAATAGTGATGCATATTTATCGGAACAAAATTCATTCATGCGCATAGTGGCAAAACTTGCAGGAGTATACAGGTTAAATCCCAGGAAAGCTGCTTTGGCATTGAAGAGGTTGACATAGGGAATATCCCTGTCGATAAGCCCTGCCTCAAGTTGTACTGATGTTGTTCCGAAATACTTGGTAAAAAAGGACACGGATACTTTTAGATCGAACCTGTTATATACATATTGCCCTCCGAGTATATTACTGAAACCATGAACCGCCGAGAAAAGCACGATCGGGTAATGCGTACCCAGCGAATAGGCTGAGTGCGCATTCTTCAGGAATTTCTCGCCATAGGCATAACGCATCATAAGCGACGCTTCAGTAAAATCGAAATCCGATGAGGTTACATTTACATTTCCCTCGCTGGCCACAATATATTTATACTCATAAAGCGGAACCCGGTTGTATACCGAGAAGCCGGCTCCCAGGGTCATATATTTTAATACTCTCGAATTTAGTTTAGCCTCGTAGCAGCGGGTATGATCCATCCTGTCGACAAGGAATTCGCGAAACCTGTCAGGATTTAATAAATTACGGGTCTGATTAAACATATAATCTGCCCCTGCCTCATTCACATCATCATAATATCCGGCTGTGAGTTTAAAATCGCGAAAACGGTCAAATGTAAATGTTCCTTCGGTACCGTATTTCCATGCTTCATCCTTAAACCCAAATGCAGTGTAGCCCCCGATTTTAAACCAGGTACTTAATTTATCGGAAGTTGAAATTTTTGCCCCAAGCCTTAACCCTTCATGCCTGTTGACCTTAAAAATGTTGTCGAGATATATGTCGAAGTATCCCAAAGTTATCTTCCCGTTCATCAGTGCATTGAGCCTGCGTGTCAGTTTGTCAAAATTCTGGGCTTTGCCTACGCTATCCATAAACTGGTAAGTTTTCTGATCGCGTGCAGTAAGCGAATCCGTGCGGTATTGGTTCCAGACTTTTTCGTTTTTTGTATAAGTATCAGGCAATACATCCACTTCAACGGCGCCAAACTGGTTGCGGCTTAAGTTTGGTTCCAGGTTAATTTCCGAAATATAACTTTTCCCGTTGCCCATCATCTTCAGGTTGGTTTTATGCGTACTGTCAATCGAAATGGCAGTGTTTTTAATAATCAGGTCGGTGTTGAGCTGTATCGGGAACCAATGCGTACTGTCGACATAATCGTACAGTTGCTGAATTTTTATCGAAAACATACCTTCCTCGCGGGCAGGTGTCGCAATGACGTTTCGGATTGCATACCCGTTGGTGCTTATTGAAATGGTTCCTTTAAGTCCGTCGAAATTCGAATTGAGCAGGGGCCTGAAGGAAATAATAAAAGTTGAATCGTAAGGGTAAGGTTCTATGAGTGTATCCTGGATCTCGAAATAGTATTTGCTGGTAGAGCCGTTTGAGATTGGATTAATGTAGTTTTTATCAGCAATCTGGAGAACTTCTTTATAAAAGGTCGTGGTTTGCATTTGTGAAATCAGGAAGACAAACAGAGGATCTTTGAAGCCTGAAACACGGCTGGCTATCACTTTATTATAATTGTCGGCAGGGAACCTGAAATTTCGCTTGACGATATTTTCCATGATAAACAGGTGCTGTTTACTAAAGAAATCTTTTGCCTTCAGGTACGACGAATCTGCCGAAAGGCTGTCGATACGGGGAATACTATCGGTTTCGGGCCCGAAAACCATTTTTTCGTATGAGGTATAGGTGAACGATTGTAAATGTTCGTGATCGTTGATATACCGGTTTGCTACAGCTTCTTTAATAATGCGGTTTGCAGGATTGATCCCCGGTTTAATCACGATTTGCGGAAGTTCATAAGCTATGCGTTTCATCTGTATGACAATGTCTTTGCCCCCGGCAAAAAGGTATTCCATGGGTTCGTAACCCATATAACTCAAAACCAGGTTTTTTACAGGTACAACCGATCGTATTATGAATTTACCATCGATATCAGAAATACATCCTTCGGGTCCGTTGTTGACCTGTATGCTCACGAAAGCAAGCGACTCGAAGGTTTCGGCATCAATTACACGGCCCCGGATCACAACAGGCTGGGCCACAGACTCAAAAACAGAAATAAGCAACAGAAGAATGAATATTGGTAAAATCTTGATATTCCTGTGCATAAGTGGTTTTTGTAGCGGTTGTCAAAAATAAGGAAAGCATCAATAGTATGAGCCTGATCTTTTGGCTCAATAACGCTGAAGTTTCATAAAAATTATTAAATTTGGATTGGCAAGGCTATATACAGGTTTTCATACTAAACCGGCAAGCTTACCGTTTAACTTCAAATCCTATTACCCAAAGCCCGAATCCCAATACCAAACTCCTTCAGATTATATGTCCTCCTGCGACTCAATACATCAGTATTACCTGCATCAGCATCATGTTATTGAGCGCTGCTATGATGGTTTTACGGCTGGTCCTGACCCGGAACTGGTGCACCAGCTGAGGCTTGGTATTAAGAAACTCAAGGCTTTTGAAGTACTTTCCGCTTATCTTTTGCCGGAAGGTGAGAGCCGTGAGCGGAATCTCAACAAGGATTTGAAACAGCTGTTTAAAATAGCTGGTGAGCTCCGGGATACGCAGGTTCAGATAAAAATGCTGGCTGAATTTGAACAGAACGATGGGCACAATTTAACGGAATTCGAAGTCTGGCTAATTAAGCGCGAGAAAAAGCGGATCCGGCAATTCAGTGAAAAACGAAAAGCCCATGGGTTGCATCCATTAATGCACGACAGGCATCGCGAAACCAGCGATATTCTTGCCCGGGCCGACGATGATGCTATCTTGAAAAGCGCCACTACGGCATTGCAATGCCTGTATACACATGCTTATAAATTGTCAGGTGTTGACATTAGTGATAAGAACCTGCATAAATTAAGGACCATAACTAAGAAAATGCGCTATATATATAGTATGGTCCATCACAGTTATCCCTCTTTTGAATATGATAAAATTTCAATAGCATCACTCCGCGAAATAGAAGTGGCTGCCGGTCATTGGCACGATTGCCTTGTAGGGGTCGAATTGCTAGGTATATTTATCGACGGGCTTGATGAAAATGACCAGGACCTGATTCTGAAATACCGCTCGTTGCCGGAACTGTTCAAATCGAGGCTGGATGAAGCCTACAATGTGGCATGCAAACTTAGTGTGGAAGGTTTTTGCTGGTAGCTTTTAGAAAGACCTGTTAAACAGGATCGATTTATAAAGTTTCAAATAGGTTTGTGTAGTTTCGTGCCAGGTATATTTCATTGAATGTTCGCGTAAAATATCCGGCAGCAAGGGATTGTTGTAAAAGGCTGGTATATTTTTCAAAAAGAAGTCTGCCATATAAGCCGGATCGAAATTTTCCCAGTAATAAGCTTTGTCGCCGCTGACTTCGGGGATGCTCGAAAGAGTGGAAGCGAAAACGGGTTTGCCGAACCTCATGGCTTCGACAGGAGGGAAGCCCATTCCCTCGAATTTCGAAGGAAACAGAACAGCCTTACAGTTCACATACATCCAGTATTTGTCGGCATCCGAAATTTTTCCAGGCAGGAATACACGGTCCTTAAGTCCGAGTTCTTCAATCCTGGCTTCGAGTTCAGTTGAATAGGTACCGGCTTTGTTACCTGCAATAACTAGTTTGTAGTTTTCGGGAATGTTTTTCATGAATTCGAGCAATACCATGAAATTTTTCTTAGGTTGAATCACACCTATCGAAAACAGCAGATCGCCTTCGGGCGCGAACAAAGGCCGCACCGATCCTGGGAATTCCTCAACTTCAACACCGCAATAAACTACATGAACCGGGATTTTTCCTGTAACCAGGTTGGTTTTAACTTCGTTGGCAGTAAATTGCGAAATGCAGGTAATAGCAGCTGCACGGTCGACTTTTCGTTGAAGAATATTGAGCCGTTTTTTAGCTTTTGCGTGGGATTTTTCTCCCAGGAAGTTGAGGTCGTTTATCGTTAATAAATAGGGAGTCAGCTTCCAGGGAAACAGGTTCGAATCCTGGTGAATGGTATGCCAGAGATCATACTTCGGGCAGAGTGACGGAAACAGCCTGCGTTTTGCAGAAATAACTTCGTAATCAACCTTGTTTCCAAAATAGCCTTTAAATTTTTCAGGCACCAGGAAAGTGAAATGAAGCAGGTCATCCTCAACCTGTGATAATGTATTCCCAAAATGATAGGCAACTTGTCCCAGCCCTGTTGTAACATCTTTCAGCCTGTCGAGGTCAACTAATACGCGGGCTTT
This sequence comes from Bacteroidales bacterium, assembly GCA_963677975.1. Lineage (GTDB taxonomy): Bacteria > Bacteroidota > Bacteroidia > Bacteroidales > UBA4417 > UBA4417. The sequence continues at coordinate 1,555,169 of OY782677.1, forward strand.
GGTCATCGGTTAATCAGTTTAAAGTGAGGGTTTCAGGGTTTCAGAGTTTCAGGTTTCAGTGTTTCAATTGTCAATTTTCAAATTGTCACATTTCCGAATTGCCGGATTGTCACATAGTTGAATTATTTCCTGAAAGTCAGTCAATCACTTCAATCTCCTCAATTCCATTAATTATCTGAAAATTGCTGCTACTCTTTACTGTCTTTCAAAAAAGCAAGTATGGTGCCGGCAATATATTTTACATCCTCATCAGTGAGTTCCGGGAAACTTGGCAGGTTCAGTCCCCTGTAACTGAGCTGATCGGTAACAGGGAAATCTACATTATTATTGTCATCAGCATATACTGGCATAATATGGCAGGGATAAAACAAAGGGCGTGAATCGATTCCATGTTCTCGCATATACCTGGCCAGGGGTTCGCGTAAAGCGGCTTTTTCGATCAGTATCGAAACCATCCAGTAGGAATGCAGCGTGCCTTCTTCCTGTTTGTGCATCTCTACGGCTGAATCCCTGAAGGCTTCGCGGTATGCATTTGCCACCCTGAGTTTATTTACAAGTATTTCGTCGATGTGTTCAAGCTGGGCAAGCCCGATTGCTGCGCATATATTGGTCATCCTAAGGTTATAGCCCAGCACATCATGCCAGTAAACCTTTGATGTTACTCCCTGGTTTTTGATATGGAATGCCTTTTCGATCAGTTCTTTCGAATTGGATATAACCATTCCGCCTTCGCCGGTTGTGATTGTTTTGTTGCCGAAAAAGCTGAAAGCAGCAATATCGCCGAAAGTACCCACATGCTTTCCTTTATAAATGGTGCCGATAGCTTCGGCGCAGTCTTCAATCAGATACAACTTATGTTCTTTGCATATCGAAACAATTTCATCCATATTGCAGGCTGCACCATAAAGATGAACCACAATAACGGCTTTGGTACGGGCCGTAATTTTTCTTTTTATTTCGGCCGGGTCAATCTGCCAGTTATGGCTAAGTGCATCGGCAAAAATAGGTGTAGCATGGGTGTATTTTACTGCATTCGCTGTTGCGATATAGGTGAAGTCAGGAACGATAACTTCGTCGCCGTACCCGATGCCGAGGGCCAGCAGCGCAAGATGAATGGCTGCAGTACCGTTGTTAACAGCTGTGGCATGGGCTGCTCCTGTGTATTCGGCAAATTTGTGTTCAAACTTTTCGATATAGCTACCGCGCGATGATATCCAGGTAGAATCGATGCAATCCATTACGTATTTTTTCTCGTTCCCGGTAAATGAACGGTTGTAAATCGGGTATTTTATATCCATAAAGGTGTTTGGTTTTCACGATTCAAATCACATCAAGTGATTCCGCAGCGTGCAAATTTAGAGTAAATAATTAATACTCTGCGATCTTGTATTGAATTCATTAAATCAGTCAGAGGAAATTTCTTTCCTTTGGATTGAGGTGCGAAGAGTAAGGTGTAATCTGAGAGGATAGGCAGTAAAATCTATAATTTAGGATTAAGGCGGTGCCGGTCCTTATCGCGAATGGATTTTTTCAGGAGGTTTTTCTCCATTGCAGCAGTAAGATCGATGCCTGTTTGGTTAGCCAGGCAAACCAGTACAAACAGTACATCAGCCATTTCATCGGCAAGGTCGGCATTTTTATCCGATTCTTTCTCACTCTGCTCGCCGTACCTTCGTGCCATGATGCGGGCCACTTCGCCCACTTCTTCCATCAGGATTGCAGTATTTGTAAGTTCGTTAAAATATCGTACACCCGTGGTTGTTATCCATGTATCGATGGTTTGCTGAAGTTGTTCAATTGTCATAAAACTGGATTGAGGCGTATGCTGGTTTACTCTTTCACTTCGAGCCTGAAACCCGTGCCGTGCACATTTACTATCGAAATATCAGGATCGTCTTTCAGGTATTTGCGAAGCTTCGTGATAAATACATCCATGCTGCGGCCAATGAAATAATTGTCGCTGCCCCACACGGCTTTAAGCGTTTTTTCGCGTGTAATAAGCTGGTTTTTATGGCTGTATAAAACCCGGAGAAGTTCAACTTCCTTGGTTGTAAGGCTTATTCGTTTATCAGCGATACGCAGCTGGTGGTTAGTAAGATCGAAAGTGTACTTTCCAAGGGCAAATACTCCATCCGAAAGCAACTCTTCCTGCTTTGCTGCATCACCGGGCTGACGGCTGCGGCGCAAAATTGCGCTGATACGTAATTCGAGTTCTTCGCTGCTGAACGGTTTTGAGATATAATCGTCGCAACCTGCTTTAAAACCGGTAATACGGTCTTCCATTTGCCCGCGTGCAGTCAGAAATATGATCGGAACATGCGGATTCATCACTCGGATTTCTTTAGCAAGTGTAAACCCGTCTTTTCGTGGAAGCATCACATCGAGGATGAGCAGATCGAATGTATGCGCCATAAATTGTTCAAGGCCCTCGGCTCCATCCAAAGCACGTTCAACTTCATATTCCTGGAGTTCTAGATAATCGCGAAGCACATCGCCCAGGTTGAGGTCATCCTCAACCAGTAGTATTTTAACTTTCATCAGGTTTATGATTTTTTGAAATTACACCAAGGTAATCGAGCGGCAATGATATCTCGAAACGGCTTCCCTTGCCGGGTTCGCTGTGCAGGAAGACAAAACCGTTATGCGCTTCGACCAGGCTTTTTACATAAAACAAACCAAGTCCAAAACCCTTCACATTATGGAGGTTGCCTGTATGAACCCGGTACATTTTTCGGAAGATATGCTTTTGGTTTTTTGCACTTATTCCGATACCTTTATCTTCAACCGCAACAACAATATGATCGTTCCGGCTGAAGGTGCTTATAGTTATATCCGGGTTGGCAGGTGAATATTTATTTGCATTATCCAGGAGGTTTGCTATAATATTTTCAATATGCATAATATCAGCATAAACCGTATGGTTAACCGAATCCAGTTGAAGCCGCAGAGAGCCGTTACGCTCATTAACAAGTAACTGGAAACCCTCGGCAATTTTCATGATGAGCTGGTGCAAATCGACCGATTCCAGGTTCAGGCTATAAGTACCGCGATCGAGAATCGTGAGTTGCAGGACCTGTTCAACCTGGTTTTTTAACCGTATATTTTCATCGTAAATTATATTGGCATATTTGCGTGCTTTGTCCTCGGATTTCAGGATCGAAGGATTCAAAAGCATTTCGCTGGCGAGCGATATGGTTGCAATCGGGGTTTTGAATTCATGAGTAATGTTATTCACAAAATCGCTCTTCATTTCCGAAATTTTCTTCTGTCGCAGGAAAGAGTATATATTGAAAATAAAACCTGCTACAAGCACAATAAGCAAAATGAAACAGAGCACCAGCCACCAGAAAATATTTCCGAATGCCCGGCTGCGTTCATCAGGAAACCAGGCGCCGAGTACTTTCTGATCATTCTTGAATATGCATGACAAAGAGCTACTATGTTTCGATTGCAGCAGTTGCTTTTCAAAACCGTGTTTCGAAATGTATTCAGGCTGTATTGCATCGGGAGTGAAAATTCCGTAAACATAAGGTCCTTTCAGGCCTACTTCCGAAAACTCTTTCTGAATCATTGGTTTAAGGGCATCGATGTTAATGCCGCTGGCCAGTATGCTATCCTGCCGCCTACAGTCCGACTTGCAGAAAAGCCCCTCGCTGCAGGTATCGCCTTTGCATTCATACATCTGGTTAACAGTGCCTTTCAAAGCCAGCGCCACACGGCTGTTGAATTGCTCTTCCTGCAGTAAAACGGCATTTCTTATCCAGTAAAACTGGATAAAAATAATTCCCGCAAGTGCAATGCCTGTAATGGAAACAATAATAAGAAAGGTCCTTTTCTTCACAGCTTCAAAATTATGAAGTTAAATGGAGCGGAATGCATTAGTTAACAAATAATTAACAATGTGATATCGAAATTTCATTCAGACCGGGTCAGGTAATTTCAAATTTTCATTTTTTAATACGCTAGTCCTGGTTTTCACCTGGCCGGCCTGCAAAAATTTCATATCTTTGTGCCATAACCATTTTCCATGGAAACTTCGAGGATTACTTATACAGGCGATCTGCGCACTGAAGCATTGCATGTTAAATCAGGGCAATTGTTTATTACAGATGCCCCCACGGATAACCAGGGCAGGGGCGAGGCGTTTTCGCCAACCGACCTGCTGGCCACCTCACTGGGCGCATGTGCCATCACGGTTGTGGGTATTGCCGCCCGTACACACGGGTTCAACGTGGATGGAACCGAAATAAAAATTACCAAGATCATGGCTTCCGACCCCCGCCGGGTAGGCGAAGTGATTGTTGAAATGAACTTTCCCGACATTCAATACACCGAAAAGGAGAAAAGTATTATACGCCATACCATTAATACCTGTCCTGTCGGTCAAAGCCTGAATCCGGATCTGAAGCAGACATTTATCCTCAATTTTGCCAGCTGAAATGGAACCTAAACTTGCTCCCGGCATCGAAGGGGAAAAGGAAATAATTGTAACACCCGAGTTGCTGGCTACAGCGTATTGTTCAGGCACCCTTGACGTATTTGCCACACCGGCAATGATTGCGCTGATGGAGCAAACAGCCATGGAAAGCGTTGCGGCGCTGCTTCCTGAAGGTACAACAACCGTTGGTACTGAAGTTTCGGTAAAACATTTTAAGGCTACACTGCCGGGGAATAAGGTCAGTTTTAAATCAATAGTCATCGAGGCCGGAGCAAAGAAAATAGTATTTGAAGTGGAAGCCAGCGACATGAACGGCTTAATAGGAAAAGGAATTCATACACGTTATATTGTTGATAAACAATTGTTTGTCAACAGCCTGAAGTAAACAGATCATTGGCATCATTATTTTAAAACTCATCGTTTGGAACCAACTACACCCGGCGCAGCGCCACAGCCATACATTGTAAAAACCATTTCAGGACTCGAAGCAGTTCTCGCAGCCGAGGTCACTGAACTGGGAGGCGAAAATGTGCAGATTCTCACCCGGGCAGTAAGTTTCGAAGGCGACAAGCGCTTGCTTTATAAAGCAAATTACTGCCTGCGCACCGGTTTACGGATCCTGGTTCCATTGTTCTCGTTCCAGATGGCCGATGAAGATGACTTGTATAACCAGATCAATGACTATCCCTGGGAAAATTACCTGAGCCTGCTCCGCACCCTTTCGGTCGATGCGGTTGTAAGCGGCTCGGAACTTACTCATTCACATTATGTTGCTCTTCGTACCAAAGACGCTATAGTCGACAGGTTCCGCACTATCAGCAACGGTCGCAGGCCGAATGTGGATACTGAAAACCCTGATGTAAGGATCAATATCCATATCAAAGGAAGCATCTGCAATGTATCCATCGATAGTTCGGGAGCTTCGCTGCACAAACGCGGTTACCGGGTTTCGAATGCCGAAGCGCCTATGAGCGAAGTACTTGCAGCAGGCCTTATACTGCTTTCGGGCTGGAAACGCGACTGCCATTTTATCGATCCGATGTGCGGATCGGGGACACTCGTGATCGAAGCCGCCTTGTATGCCAACAATTTCCCTGCCGGGATGTACCGCAAGGATTTCGGGTTTATGCACTGGCCCGATTTCGACCAGGATCTTTTTAATGAAGTTACAGCCGAAGCCCTCGACCAGCAAACGGAATTTGATTTCCAGATAATGGGAAGCGATATCTCATCCAAAAACCTGGCTTCAGCAAGGGCAAATGTAAAATCAGCCCGCCTGCACAAGGATATTAAACTTTCGGTCGGCGCATTTGCATCCCTTCAACCCCCTCCCGGCGAACCGGGAATCCTGATCATTAACCCGCCTTACGGCGAACGCATACGATCGAACGATATTATCGGGCTTTACAAAAGCATCGGAAATACGCTAAAGCAGGAATTTGCGGGTTATCATGCCTGGATTATAAGCAGCGACCAGAAAGCTCTTAGCCTCATCGGCCTGAGGCCAACTGCTAAATTACCTGTTTTTAACGGCCCGCTCGAATGCCGTTTCGAGCATTTCGATCTCTACAAAGGCAGCAAAAGAGGCAGGTACATGGAAGGGGAAAATCATGCTGAGGATGGCCGTGACTACTCCTACAACGAAGATAAACCCAACTGGCGAAGCAAAGAAGCCCCCGAAGGCGAATTCGATTCACTTGATCCGAAGCCCCGCGAATTTAAGCCCCGCGACGAAAACCGGGAGCAAAGTTTTCCCCGGCGCGAACGTTCCGACCGCGGAGCATTCGAAAAACGTGAACCCCGGCGTGAAAGTGAAAAAAGTGAGTTTAAGTCACGCGAATTCAAACCCCGTGAGTACAAGCCGCGTGACGAAGGCAGCAAACCGGATTTCGTACGGAAAGACAGATCCGGTGCCGAAGGCGATTTCCGTCATGGCGATAAACCTGCCCGCGAAAACCGGTTTGGAAAAGATGAAAGACCCGAACGCAGAAAAGTTGAAAAAATAAAACTGAAACCGATAACCAGGATTGAAGACAGGAACGAATACCTGAATCCCAGGAAAATAATATCGGAACCGGCAATTGAAAACCCGGAAATCGGGAATGTGGTTCCCGTAACGGCTCCTGAAACTGAAAACACACCACAGCGTGAACCTTCAAAAGGGAATAAATTCACTGAATTGAGGGATTCAAGAATCATGCGCACCCGCGAATTACGGCCGCGCAAAGCCAAACCCGAGGAGAGCGAACCTGTAAAAGCCAAGGCAAGGCCTGAGCCAAAAGTGCCAAAGCCTGAACCAAAACCAGGCAGGACCCCGCTCAATTTCGATGATTTAGAAGATTAAAGGGATAGATTCCTGCATTCTTCAACTTTAACAATAATAAAGCCATGCAGGCAGAGTTGCCTGTTTGGTCAAGTATTCCAGGTTTTCAGGTTAGTTATTGAAAATTCAGGATCAATTCATGACCATAATGCCTCTCCGATCAACTCTGGGTATCTGGCAACCTGATTTTAAATCGTTTTTTTATTACTTTAGCATTTGTAATTATTGGAACTCACTATCTGATTTTGATAATTTCAGAAAAGAATTATTGTAAATTCGTTAAGCTGATTAATATGATTGAGTAACGAACATCAATAAGGTGTTATGAAAAGTTTACTATATATAATATTTACAGTATCCATCCTGATTGCCTGTCAGTCGTGTAAAAAGGACCCGAATCTTCCCTTAGTTGAAACTTTAGAAATATATGGGACCACATCCCATTCGTTTTATAGTGGCGGAATAATAAGGGACGATGGTGACGCACCTATTATTGCATGTGGTATATGCTTCGGTTCAAATCCCTTCCTGAACCTCGATAATGCTGATAGTGTAATTCCCTGTATATTAACAGACAACAGCTTCAGGGTGCAAATTACCATATCAAATTCATATACAACATACCGTTTCAGGGCTTTTGCAACCAATAAAGTTGGAACCAGCTATGGTGTGAACTATGAGTTCAAATCAGGCTACTTGATTTCACCGACAGTAACTTTACTTGAAGTATCGGAAATTACTACAGGCGGGGTAAAACTGCAAGCCTCTGTCAATCCAAATGAGTTTGAAACCAAAGTTGAATTCGTCTGTGGAACGGATACCAATAACCTTGATAAAACAGCCTGCGTTTCTAACTCGATTAACGGAGATCAGGATGTTATTGTGAGCACACCGATCAGTGGACTTCTTTGCAACAAAACGTATTATTACAGAGTTAATGCAGTGAATAGTATAGGAAAGACCACCAGTTCAATACACGAGTTTAATACAACCGGATGTGCCGGACCAGGATTGGTTGATATAGACGGGAATATTTATAAAACGATAACTATCGGAAACCAGACATGGATGGCCGAAAATCTAAAAGTTACTCATTACAATGATGGTACGCTGATTCCGAATGTTTTGGATAGCGTTGCATGGATGAAATTGAAAACCGGAGCTTATTGCGATTATAATAACGATGCCATGAATTCCGATATTTATGGGCGTTTATATAATTTCTACGCAGTCAATACCAAAAAACTTGCTCCTCCCGGATGGCATGTGCCTTCACTTATCGAATGGTTTCAGTTGTTTTATTTTACAAAAGAAAACAGCGGACCTTTAAAAGAAGCTGGATACTCCCACTGGTATAGCCCCAATACAGGCGCTACCAACTATGCAGGTTTTAACGCTCTGCCCAATGGCGGACGACTGAAACAATATGATTTTGTTATCTGCCGTTTCATAGCTATGCATTACAATTCAACCTGGTGGGCATCAGACGCAGATCGGTTAACTGAAAATTATGCTCTTATGCTTCCACTTAGCCTTGATGAAGACAAGACGCCCATTGGGGGCTGGATAATGTGGGCCTATGACGGTTACGCTGTCCGCCTGGTTAAAAACGATTAAAACTATGCCTGCAAGATCCATCGGTGGATTAAAAGGTCGTAAAAAGTCTTACCTTCGCTATTTCGGTTTACCTATTTCCCGTGCGCACCACTTTATTTGTAAATGTTTTGCTTCCGCTACCGGTACCCGGGTATTTTACCTACCGCGTACCATTCGACCTGAACGAATCGGTCGAAGTCGGAAAGCGTGTGGTAGTGCAGTTCGGGAAAAAGAAAGTATATACCGCATTAATTCATAGCATCAGCGAGAAGGCACCTGCAGTTGAAACCAAATACATTTTAGGTGTCCTCGACCTTCACCCGATAGCCAACGAATTCCAGTTTAAACTCTGGGAATGGATTGCTTCCTATTATTGCTGTAATATTGGTGAAGTGATGAATGCAGCATTGCCTGCAGCGCTGAAACTGGCAAGCGAATCGAAAATCAGGATTGTTCCGGACGTAGAACTCAGTACAAAAATCCTATCGGAAAAAGAGTACAACCTGCTTCGGGCCTTAAAAGAAAACGGTGCCCTTTCCATAACAGATGCTTCGCGTTTTGCCGACATGGTGAAGATTATCCCTCTTATCCACAATCTGATCGAAAAAGGATATATCGTTACCGAAGAAGAAATACGCGAACGCTTTACGCCGAAAATGCTTTCGTTCATCAAACTTACCGAAGCATACAGCAGTAATGATCAACTTCAGCAGTTGTACGATAAACTTGAACGCAGAGCCCCGAAACAACTCGACCTGCTTATCGAATACATCCAGCTTTCGAAAATTATGTCGGATCACCCGGTGGAGGTTTCTCGTAAGGAATTGTTTACACGCATCGACGATGCTGCATCGAATTACAAAGCCCTGGAGAAAAAGGGCGTTTTCGAAGAATATGATAAGGAAATCAGCCGGCTGAATTACAGGCAGGCAACCCATACAGCCGAAAGTATAGAATTAACCATTGATCAGCAGCGCGCACTTGAGGAAATTTCCGATTCGTTCCCGACCAAAAATGTTACACTGCTTCATGGTGTAACCTCCAGCGGGAAAACCGAAATTTACATCAAGCTTATCAAACAAATGCTAGATGAGGGGAAACAGGTTCTTTACCTTTTGCCCGAGATTGCACTTACCACGCAGATAATCAACAGGCTTCAGAAATATTTTGGAAGCGAAGTGGGTGTTTACCATTCGAAATACAACGAAAACGAACGGGTCGAAATATGGCAACATGTAGCCGGTACCGGAAACCAGTCGTTTAGTGTATTACTCGGAGCCCGATCGGCTTTGTTTCTGCCTTATAAAAACCTGGGTCTTATTATTATTGACGAAGAGCACGATGCTTCCTACAAGCAATACGATCCGGCACCACGCTACAATGCACGCGACACAGCTATATTCCTGGCTTCGATGCATGGGGCTAAGGTTCTTATAGGATCTGCGACTCCGGCAGTCGAAAGTTTTTATAATGCCAGCCAGGGGAAATACGGGCTCAGTATATTGGCCGATCGTTATGGCGGGATTTTGCTCCCTGAAGTAAAACTGGTGAACCTTAAGGAGGAACACCGGAAGAAAACAATGCAGTCGATCTTTTCGTCAGCGTTGATTAAAGAAATAGAATCTGCCCTGGAGGCAAAGGAACAGGTGATCCTTTTCCAGAACAGGCGTGGTTTTTCGCTTCATATCGATTGCGATAACTGTGGCTGGATACCACATTGTATACAATGCGACGTTTCGCTGGTATACCACAAGAAGCAAAACCAACTCCGCTGTCATTATTGCGGTTATACAACACGCATCCCCGAAAAATGCCCTGATTGTGGTCATACACACCTGGTAATGAAAGGTTTCGGTACCGAAAAGATTGAGGAAGAGCTTTCGCTTATCATTCCCCAGGCACGCATTTCGCGCATGGATCTCGACAGTACACGTTCGCGTTTTGCCCACCAGAAGCTTATTACTGCGTTCGAAGAGCGAAAAGTCGATATATTGGTCGGAACTCAGATGGTTACCAAAGGACTCGATTTCGATCATGTAAGCCTTGTTGGAATACTGAATGCCGACAGCCTTTTGTCGTATCCCGATTTCAGGGCTTTCGAGCGCGGATTCCAGCTCATGGCGCAGGTTGCAGGACGCGCAGGAAGAAAAAACCGGCAGGGCAAAGTGCTTATACAGGCCTATAATCCATCCCATCCTATACTTGGAATGGTGCTGCAGCACAATTACGAAGCCATGTACCAGAGCCAGCTACTTGAACGCGAACGCTTCAATTACCCGCCTTTCTGCCGGATTGTACAGCTATCGCTGCGCCATGTTGATGCTGACCTTGTGAATAAAGCATCGGATGAGCTGGCAAAAAGACTTAAGAAGTTATTCGGGAAAAGGGTACTGGGGCCTGAATATCCCGTGGTATCAAGGATAAGAAATCAATACCTGAAAAATATATTATTGAAATTCGAAAAGGGAATTCCTTTGCCTCAGGCCAAGGACGAAATCAGGAATGCCATTATTAAACTCAATGCACTACCTGATTTTAAATCGGTCAGGGTTGTGATTGATGTGGATCCGATGTAGGAATCAGATTATGGCGCCAGGTAATAAAAGGAATTATTGTTCTGGATGGCTTATTACGGAGTGATAAACGAATGAAAAAATTGAACATTGAATTTAGAATGAAAAAGTCAGAGGGTGGGGTTTCCTTCTGAGTTTTGAGTTCTGCGTTTTATGTTTTGATTATACTTTTCTGGACAAATTTCGTGGAATATAAAAGCAACTCTGCTAAGTACTAATCTTGCAGTTATTTCAATCCCGGTAAATTTATGATAAAGAAGAATTTCTAAAACAACCCGTGCAGGTTAGCCTGTACGCGTTCGATGATCTGCCCGAGATCCTCGGGATTATCCTGGAAATTGATGTTATCCACATCAAAAATCAATAATTTACCTTCTGTATAATTATTAATCCAGTTTTCGTAACGGTCGTTAAGGCTTTTCAGGTAGTCGAGGCGGATTGATGCTTCGTATTCGCGGCCACGTTTCTGTATATTTCTTACCAGTGTTGGAACATCAGCCCGCAGGTAAATCAAAAGATCGGGAGGTTGTATGAACGATGACATCAGTTCGAACAGCGACTGGTAATTCTCGAAGTCACGGGTCGTCATCAGGTTCATAGTATGCAGGTTAGGCGCAAAAATATGGGCATCTTCATAGATGGTGCGGTCCTGGACCACATTCTTGCCGCTTTTCCGGATATTTACAATCTGGCGGAAGCGGCTGTTGAGGAAATAAATCTGCAGGTTGAACGACCATCGCTGCATATCTTCGTAAAAACTTGGCAGATACGGGTTGGTATCTACATCTTCATAATGCGGCTGCCATCCGAAGTGTTTGGCCAGCAGGCCTGATAATGTCGTTTTCCCGGATCCTATATTTCCAGCTATTGCTATATGCATGCCCATAAGTTCAAATATTTTCAGTCAGCTAATTTATTAAGAATCTCGATGAAGTATATGAATCTTTTTCGTTTTGTTAATAAATAGTACTTGGTTTCCTGTTTCTGGTTAATGGTTTCCTGTTTCAGCGGCAAAAGTCAAAATAAGGACAATCTGATAGTGATTTCACCCAGATTTCATATGATATTCTCTATCAGGCGACTCTATACAGCACTTTTGGTTTAAATGACGTAACCTGTAATTTTAAATTATGCTGCATATACCGCCATTACATCCCTTTCTTGCTAAGCGCCAATATTTCTTCCACATATTTACGCTCGTTCGAAAGTCGTGGAACCTTATTTTGCCCACCCAGTTTACCCCGCTCACGGAACCAGTAATAAAATGTTCCTTTCTCAACAGGCCTGATAACAGGGAGCAGCAACATCATATTGTGGTAGCGTTTGGCCTCGTAATCCGAATTGAGTGATTTCAATGCATTGTCGAGCACCTCGCTGAAGTATTCGAGGTTCTCGGGAGCGGTTTCAAATTCGATAACCCATTCGTGAGCTGCTTTTAAATTATCTTTCAGGAAAATGGGTGCTGCAGTGTATTCAGTAACTATTGCGGAGGTCTTTTCGCATGCGGTAGCCAGGGCTTTTTCAGCATTATCGATAATTAGTTCTTCGCCGAATGCATTAATAAAACTACGGGTCCGACCGGTAATTTTAATCCTGTAGGGATCGGTAGAAGTAAAAATTACAGTATCGCCTATCATGTAACGCCACAATCCAGAGTTGGTGCTTATTACCATGGCATAGTTTACGCCTGTTCGCACTTTCCACAAAGGGAGAGTAACGGGTTTGTCGACGCCGATTAAATCAGCCGGTAGAAATTCGTAAAAAATTCCATAATCGAGCATCAGAAGCATATCGTCGCTGTCAACGCGGTCCTGAATGCCAAAAAATCCCTCGCTTGCATTATACGTTTCGAGGTAGTGCATTCCCGGCGGACATATTTTCCTGAACTGTTCGCGGTAGGGCGTAAAGCTTACACCACCGTGAATAAAAAGTTCTAGGTTTGGCCATACTTCGCTTATGTTGGTGGCACCTGTAATCTCAAGAATTTTATTCAGCAAAACCAGGGTCCAGGAAGGAACGCCGGTTATATTGGTCACATCTTCATCCTTTGTGATCATTGCCATACGGTATAGTTTTTCCTCCCATTCATCCATGAGAGCTACACTCATATCGGGTGTACGGATAAGCTGTATCCAGAAAGGAAGATGTTCCATCAGAATAGCCGAAACATCGCCATGGTAGGTGTCGGCTATCTCGTTATCAACCCTGAAACTTCCACCCATTCCTAAAACTTTTCCGCTGAAAATAAGCGAATCGGGGTAGTTATTGCAATAAATCGACAGCAGGTCCTTGCCGCCTTTCATATGACATTCTTCGAGTGCTTCGCTGGTAACAGGTATAAACTTACTTTTATCACTGGTAGTGCCCGAACTTTTGGCAAACCACTTGGTTTCAGTTGGCCATAAAATATTGTTTTCACCTTTTCTAAGCCTGTCGATATAAGGCTTCATATCGGTATAATCACTTATAGGTACCCTCGAGCAATACTGTTCGAACGATTTAATGGAGCGGTAGTCGTATTTTATTCCCCATTCGGTATCGCGGGCGGTATGCAGCAGGTTCTCGAACCATTCTTCCTGCACATCGTGCGGGTATTTCATAAACAGTTCTATCTGGTGGATACGTTTTCGTATAAACCACGAAATCACGGAATTAAAAAGGGTCATAATTTAATAGGTTCAGCGGATACGATTTTTCAAAAATACGCAATAATCGGGAGTAATTTCGGGCTCAGCGAAATTGATTTATCCACAAATCACAATAATGTTCCACAACTAAGCATAAATCTTTATGTCAATCCGTGATTAATTTGCGTGATTCAGTGGCTTTTTTACGGCTTTTACGCCGAAAAGACTATCTTTATTCCTCTCAAAATATATACTAAAATGCAAAAACGAAATGCCCTCATAGCCGGCGCCAGCGGACTGGTTGGAAGCAGCCTGCTCAGGCAGCTGCTCGAAAATGATATGTACGAAAAAATACTGGTCCTGGTTCGCAAGCCGATTGGTGAGTCGAACCCAAAGCTAATACAGCACCAGGTTGATTTTGATCAGCTTGAGTCTTTTATAACAGATACCAGGATTGATGATGTTTTTTGTGCATTGGGGACAACCATTAAAACCGCCGGGTCGAAGGATGCATTCTGCAAAGTCGACCACGATTATGTGCTGAACCTCGGGAACTGGTGCGTTGCCAATGGTGTGCAGCGTTTCCTGGTTGTGAGCGCCATGGGTGCCGATACAGGATCGTGGGTATTTTACAACCGCGTTAAGGGGAAAATGGAAAAATCGGTCAGCCGGCTAAATGTTGCGCAGATAAAGGTTTTCAGGCCTTCTCTCCTGATGGGCAACCGTGCTGAAAAACGCGGAGGCGAAAAAATAGCACAGATAGTTTTTGGAGGGTTGGGATTTTTGTTTGCCGGGCCATTACTAAAATATAAAGGAATTCATGCCGACGTGGTTGCCGGGGCAATGATAAAGTCTGCGACAAAAGATGATAAAGGATTTAAAATATTTGATTCTGGGGAGATGCAGAAAATGTGAAGGATTTCAGATTGGCGAATTATAAATATGTTCATCCCTAAGAAATAGACATTCATTGAACTGTGGCTAACCAGAACTAATCTGAAATTCAACTTAGCTTTTTTTGGACTGAATTGAATCAACCTTAACCTGAAGATTATTAAAATCAAAACATGATTTTGTGATTTTCTGATTATTGCACTACATTTGATTGATCAAATCAAATCCTATGCAAACCATCCCCGATTTTTTCGAAGAAAATGTAAGCAAATTTCCCGATAATATTTACCTCTGGGAGAAAACAGGAACCCAATACGAAGGGACTACCTATTCTCAGGTTAAGTTGCTGGTTTACCAGTTTGCAGCCGGGCTGCTGAGCCTTGGTGTTGAAAAAGGCGATCGCATTGCGCTGATGTCGGAAGGCCGTAATGCATGGGTGGTTAGCGAACTCGGGATATTATACCTGGGAGGGATAAATATTCCATTATCGGTGAAACTTGCCGAACCCGACGAAATCCGCTACCGTCTGGCTCATAGCGGGGCTTCAATGGCTATAGTATCGGGCAACCAGGCAAAAAAGATCAGGGAAATCAGGCATATGTTGCCTGACTTCAAAAAGCTGATTCTGCTGGATGGTGAGGCCGAAGATGCATTGGAAATTACATACGATTCGCTACTTTCTGCAGGAAAGGCTTTCCTGCAGTCATCCGGAGAGGAATTTAAAAAGGCATGCAGCGCTGTGCAACCTGAGGATCCGGCCAATATCTGTTATACTTCAGGTACCACAGCCGATCCGAAAGGGATAGTGCTTTCTCACAATAATTATGTTGCTAACGTTTATCAGGGTTATACACTAATGGATATTCCTCCTCACTATACCACTTTGCTTATATTACCCTGGGATCACGCTTTCGCACATACGGCCGGTATTTACTGCATGATGGGTAAAGGTGCATCGCTTGCCTCAATCCAGGTGGGGAAGACCGGTATGGAAACACTCAAAAATATACCGGGAAATATCAAAGAAAACAGGCCTAACCTCCTGTTAAGCGTTCCTTCCCTGGCTGCAAATTTTAAAAAGAATATCGAAAAAGGGATCCGGGATAAAGGGTTTCTTATTAACGGGCTTTTTAACCATGCACTTAAAATATCTTATGCTTATAATAACGACGGTTTCAATAAAGGACCCGGTCTGACATCCCTCTATAAACCTCTGATAAAACTATACGATAAGATACTGTTCAGCAAGATTCGTGAGAGTTTTGGTGGCAGGCTCGATTTTTTTGTCGGCGGAGGCGCTTTGCTTGATATTGAATTTCAAAGATTTTTTTATGCTATCGGCATGCCAATGTTCCAGGGATATGGACTTACAGAAGCATCTCCGATTATTTCGTCAAATGCGCTTGCAAAACATAAACTTGGCTCATCAGGTTACCTGGTTAAAAATATGCTCCTGAAAATATGCGACGACAAGGGAAATGAACTTACGGTCGGGGAACATGGCGAAATTGTGATACAAGGCGAAAATGTCATGCTTGGATACTGGAACAATCCTGAAGCTACCGCACAGTCGCTTAGCGACGGCTGGCTGTATACCGGCGATCTCGGCTATATGGATTCGGATGGGTTCCTTTATGTGCTGGGCCGTTTCAAAAGCCTGCTGATTGCCGACGACGGGGAGAAATACAGCCCCGAAGGAATTGAAGAAGCTTATATCGGGCAGAGCGAATATATTTCGCAGAGCATGCTTTATAATAACCAACATCCATATACTATTGCCCTTATTGTGCCCGATAAATCCAGCCTGCTGCGTCATCTTAAGCACAAGCACCTTGACCCGGCTTCGGATGCCGGCATTCACGAAGCCATACGTTGTATCGGACACGAACTGAACCATTACCGTAAACACGGAAGGTATGCTGGTATGTTCCCGGCTCGCTGGCTCCCGGCTGCCATTGGAATTATGCCGGTTCCTTTTACCGAGGAAAACCACATGATGAACTCAACAATGAAAATGGTTCGCGGAAAAATAACCAATAACTATAAACCACTCGTTGATTTTCTGTTTACTTCCGAAGGCAAGAATCTGTTCCATAAGATGAATATGGAGAATATGAGGGCTTTCCTGGCGGGATGAGGAGATTGATGCGATTGATCGGTTTTTCAATTTTCACTTCGGCACTTTGGCAATTCGGCAATGTGAAAATTGAAACCCTGAAACCCTGAAATTTTTCCCAATCTCAAACCCCAAACCCCCAACCCCTAAACCCTTCAGTGATAACTTTCCCCAACTGCAAAATAAACCTCGGTCTTTGGGTTACGCAACGCCGTCGCGACGGGTATCATAACCTGCAAACGGTAATGTATCCTGTTCCCTGGTGCGATGCACTTGAAATTATCCCGGCCACCGGAAGCGAAACTCTATTAACCGTCACGGGGACTAAAGTGGAGGGCGAAATAACGGATAACCTTTGTTTAAGGGCATGGCAACTGATGGCTGATGCTTACAATATTACTCCGGTTAGTATGCATTTGCATAAGGTAATACCAAGCAGGGCCGGGTTAGGCGGAGGTTCGTCGGATGCATCGTTCGCTTTGCGGATGATGAATGATTTGTTTAAGCTTAGCCTCACTGCGGATACTCTCAGGTCAATGGCTATTCTACTGGGATCTGACTGCCCTTATTTTATTGAAAATAATCCTTCGCTTCTGACTGGGCGTGGTGAAAACCTGAAACCTGTTAAACTTAGCCTTGATGGCTTACACATTTTAATAGTAAAACCACCGGTTCATGTTAGTACAGCCGCAGCTTTTACTGGAATTACGCCGCTTGAAAGGGAAAATTCAATTGAGGAGTATACCAGCCTGCCGGTTACTGAATGGAAAAGAATGCTGAATAATGATTTTGAACCTATTGTTTTCGAACTTTATCCCGAAATACAGGAAATAAAGTACTGGATGTACCGGCATGGAGCAGTTTATGCTTCATTAAGCGGAAGCGGATCGGCAGTATATGGTTTGTTTGATAAAAAGCCGGTGACAACAGATTTTCCTGATTGCGATGTATTCGAAACACTACTTGGGCGCCATCCTTAAAAGGATGATAGCCACAATCGAATAGAGGATATTGGGAATCCATAATGCAATGGAGGCGGGAAGGTTGCCGAATATGGCAAATACCGATGAGATCTGGAGCAGCAGAATAAACGTAAATGCTATCCCTATACCCATCCCGAGATGCATTCCTATCCCTCCGCGGACTTTCCGGCTCGAGAGAGCAACTCCAATAAATGTCAGTACCAGGTTGGCAAACGGAAACGTGAGCCGTTTGTATTTTTCAAGGTTAAATTCCCTGGCTAAAGTACTCCCCCTCATTTCCTCCCGAACTATAAAACGATTTAACTGGTTGTATGTCATTGTTTTGGCATTCTCTATATCAACCATGAAATCTTCAGGTGTAAAAGCAAAAACAGTATCACTTTCCGGCTTCCTGTAAATACTTTCACCATTGGCATTGATCCTGCGTAACACATAATTTGTCATTTTCCACTGATTCTGTGTGCTGTCCCAGGTTATCATGTCCGATTTAATCTTCAAAACCATACGCTGACCGGTACTGTCGAATTTTTCGAGGCTGAAACGGTATCCTATTTTTCCGACGCTGTTAAAATTTTCCATGAAAACGAAGGTGCCAGGTCCCAGTTGCATATGCATATTCATCTCCTTCTGCTGGAAAGGATTTTTAATGTAAAGTTTTTCAAATGCTCGAAGGTTCCTGTTGGTATATGGAATAACATAATTCATTAAGGAGAAGGAAAGAACGGTAAGGAAAATTCCGGAAATGAGGTAGGGCAGCAACATCCGCCAGAAACTAACCCCGCCGTTAAGTATAGCCACAATCTCGGTATTTGTAGCCATGCGTGAAGTGAAATATACAACTGCAATAAAGGTGAACAATGCACTGAACATGTTCACAAAATATGGGATGAAATTCAGGTAATATTCGAAAACAATGGCTTTCAAAGGGGCATCTTTCTCGATAAAATCATCAATCTTTTCCGAAATATCGAAAATGATTATAATTACCGTGAGCAACAGTATAGAATAAAAATACGTCCCCAGGAATTTGCGGATTATATAAATATCTATTTTTTTTAGTCCCAGCACCTGATTCCTTCTGTTATTAGATTTGATTTTTCAAAAGTACAAAAGTGGATGTTAATTATCCTTTTGTTTGGCAATTGTTAACATTCAGGATTTCCCCTGCCGTTATAGCTTTGCCGATACTTGTTTTACCATAACCGATTTCCATTCGCTGAAATCACCTTCTTCTAGATGTCTTCGTGCTTCGCGAACCAGCCACTGGTAGAAAGCAAGGTTATGAATGCTCGCAATCATCGGGCCGAGCATTTCGCCTGCTTTGAAAAGATGTTTCACATAGGCCCGGCTGTATTCCCAATCAACGAACGCGGTGCCATCGGCGTCCAGGGGTGAAAAATCGTCTTTCCACTTCTCATTCCTGAGATTTATGGTTCCTTTACTGGTAAACAGCATACCGTTTCGCCCGTTTCGAGTTGGCATCACGCAATCGAACATGTCAATTCCAAGCGCAATGTTTTCGAGTATGTTGGCCGGGGTTCCAACTCCCATCATGTACCTGGGCTTATCTTCAGGCAGAATTCCGCATACAAGTTCCGCAATTTCGTACATCTGTTCGGCCGGTTCACCGACTGAGAGACCACCTATTGCATTACCATCAGCATTGTAACCTGCAATCACTTCGGCCGATTTAATACGCAGATCGCGGAAAGTGCTGCCCTGAACAATTGGGAACAACGATTGCTGGTGACCGTATTTCGGTTCAGTTTCCGCGAAGCGTTTTATACATCGTGCAAGCCAGCGGTGTGTAAGATCGAGCGATTTGCTTGCATAATCGTATTCGCAGGGCCAGGGAGTACATTCGTCGAAAGCCATCATAATGTCGGCACCTATCACGCGCTGTATATCCATCACACTTTCAGGTGTAAACAGGTGTTTCGATCCGTCGATATGTGAATGAAACATAACCCCTTCTTCTTTCAGTTTACGGGTTTCGGTAAGCGAATAAACCTGGTAGCCGCCGCTGTCGGTAAGTATAGGTCCCTGCCAGCCGTTAAATTTATGCAAGCCTCCGGCTTTGGCCAAAATATCAAGTCCCGGGCGAAGATAGAGGTGATAGGTGTTGCCAAGAATAATCTGGGCTTTGATATCGTCCTTAACTTCGCGCATATGTACTGCTTTTACTGCTCCTGCAGTCCCCACAGGCATAAAAGCAGGTGTTTCAATCACACCATGGTCAGTAGTTATAGTGCCCCTGCGGGCCGCACTTTTTGGATCAGTAAGCTTTAGTTCGAATTGCATTCGTATTACTTAAGTCAGAAAATATTCCGGAAAACCTTTTCGGGGCGAAGCGTGGTTCGAAAAAGGCATCCCAAATGGAAAATGATTAACAAAAGAAGTTTTGACAAATCTATCTATCAGTAAAACAATTATTTACGTAATGGTATAGCTGTTATAAACTTTTTCGCAAAGATAGATTATAATTCACTTCAGAGTAATACTTTTGTCAGTCCAATTCACGATATTGATGATTAAGGAGTATTTTGTCCGCGATCCGCTGTTATTCATTACGCTTACGCTGCTGTTACTGGCTGCAGTAATACAGTTGGTTTATTATTGGGTTGTTTACGCAAAGCTTGCATTTTTTAAACAAAAAAATGAATTTCTTAGGTCCGATCAGCCTGTTTCAATAATTGTATGTGCACGTGATGAGTATTATAACCTGAAAGAAAACCTTCCGCTGCTGCTTAACCAGGATTATTCGAAATTCGAGGTTGTAGTAGTGAATCATGGTTCAGAAGATGAAACTCATTTTCTTTTGCGCGACCTGGCCGAAGAATACAAGAACCTCAAAATAGTCACCGTACAACAGGATCTGAATTTCTTCAGCGGGAAAAAATTCCCTTTATCGATAGGTATTAAATCGGCCAGCTACGAATTGCTACTGTTTACCGATGCCGATTGCATTCCGCGAAGTAACCAGTGGCTCCGAAGGATGGCCGCCAACTTTACAGAGGGAACTGACATTGTTCTTGGGTACAGTGCTTACCGCAAATCGAATTCTTTCTTAAACCTCCTCATTCGTTTCGACACAACACGTATCGCTATGAATTACATGGGGTTTGCTCTATGGAGAATGCCATACATGGGTGTGGGCCGGAATATGGCTTACCGCAAATCGTTGTTTTATAGCCAGAACGGATTTATTTCACACTACAATGTTCAGGCCGGCGACGATGATTTATTTATCAATAAAGCCGCTACAAAAACAAATACACGCATTGAGATAATGGCTGATGCTCAAACAATCAGCTCTCCAAAAACGATGCTCAACCAATGGCTCAGGCAGAAACGGCGGCACCTGGTTACCGCCGCTTTATATAAACCGGCTCATAAAACGATACTGGGTATTTTTGCTTTCACACAAGTGTTATACTGGGCTTCGGCTGTGTGCCTGCTTGTATTCTGGTATATGCCTTATGTTGTCCTTGGAATAGTAGTGGTACGACTTTTCAGCCAATTACTTATTACGGGGAAAGTTATGAAAAAGTTGTCGGAAAAGGGATTTTTACTTCTTGTGCCCTTTTTCGAACTCTTCCTTATGGTGATAAGCCCGGTACTTGCATTAGCTAATATGGTGAATAAGCCCGTTAAACGACGGTAACGGCATATCGGTAGGAAAATCAACAAATCTCCTGCTAATTGGTTATTATAGTATTCATTCTAATGTAATCTCTTTTTAAAGCCAATTTAGTGGTCAACACTCAATCTGACGGTTCAGTTAGCAACTCCGAGCGCGATATACGCCTGGTGAAGCAGATATTGGAATCGGGCAACAGGGCTGCATATGCTCAGCTAATGGATGAGTATTTCGAAAAGGTTTACCAGAAAATGCTTAAAATGACAGGCCAGCCCGGTGATGCCGAAGACCTGACCATGGTGGCTTTTAACAAGGCTTTCAGTAAACTCGGGCAATATACTCCCGATTTTGCGTTCAGCACCTGGTTGTACCAGATTGCCAAAAACAACTGCATCGATTACCTCCGCAGAAACAAAAAGGATAACGACAGCAAAGTAAACCAGTATGAAGCCGAGGTCGGGATGGCGGCACATGAACTTGCCAACCAACTGCCAAGCCCTGAGCAGTTAATGATCAACCAGCAGGAGATTCAATTGCTGCGTGAAATAGTGGATACGCTTCACCCGAAATATATGGATATAATCAAGTTACATTATTTCAGCGAATTATCGTGCGAGGAAATAGCTCAAAAGCTTGATCTGCCGGAAGGTACAGTGAAAGTAAGGCTTTTCAGGGCAAGGGAATTGCTTTATAATATGATGAGAAAGTCCTGATCAGGTTCCGATTTTTTAAGGTGAAACGGGATAATTAAAATTATCGGTGATGACTTTTAGCCCGGTAAAGTCAGCCCTTGTTTGTTAGCCAGGAACTGCCGGCACCTCGATCCGCAGATTACCTGTCCCTTTTACAAAAGTTATATTCATAAGGATCAGCCTTTCGGTATCGGAAGCTGAGTTTAATTTCACAGAATCATCCAGACTCAGACAACCACCCAGAGCATTATATAAATTATCAATCTTCTTTTCTTCCAATTCAATCATTAAGGAAATGGAAAAGTCGGAAAATCGCTGAAAGCCCGTAATAAAACCAAAACCAGCAACGATATTTTCAACTTCGCCGATTGCCGTTATCCGGTCGGTATAGCAATAAGCGGTCCAATAAATCGGCTTCATTTTTTATTTATCGAAATTGAATACCCTTTGAGTATCGAAACATCACAGGCATTTAACGCTGAACTCTACAACACACTGTTCAGGACCTCACACTCTCATTTAAAGCTTTCCGGCAAGCCAGCCGTCCTGCTTCTATTAATTCCTCCGTGCGGTAGAAATCGAAAATGGTTGCCATTCTATACGAAACACTCACTAGGATATCCGGCTTGTATTTTTCGATGGATATGGATGTAAGTTTGTTTTGCGAAAGATTTACCGATTCGGATATGACATCAAAAAGATTTACATTTTTTGGTTGTGGCTGATGCCCGTTTCTGTATTTTTCAACATACTGGTCTATCATCCCTGACCATTTTTCGTTGAGTGCAAGCCTGAGCTTGCTGAAGTGCTTTTCCTCGGCTTTTATATTATTTCTGCTCCTTGGCTCTGCATAAGGAATGTTGGCGTTTACATCGACAGCGATCAGTATATCTCCATCATGGCGTGTTACCAGGTCGATAGGCAATGGGTTCAGAACGCCACCGTCAACAAGCACCATGCCGTCCAAATTTACAGGGAGGAATACAGTGGGTATTGAACTTGATGCCCTGATGGCCTGCAGAAGGTTGCCGTTTGTAAATACCATCTCTTTATGGCTGGTAAGATCGGATGCAACACATGCATATGGAATCGAAAGGTCTTCAATATTCACATTACCAATAAATTCCCCGACTACCTTCATTATTTTTTCTCCTTTTATGAGCCCACCTGATCCAATGGTAAGATCAAGAAATTTGATCACATCCATTTTGGTGAACGAAAGCAGCCATTTCGAAAATTCATCGAGTTTTCCATTGGCCAGCATTCCCCCGATGATTGATCCCATGGAGGTGCCTGAAACCGAAGTTATCGTATAACCCGACCTGGTAAGTTCCTCAATTACCCCTATATGGGCGATGCCGCGGGCCCCGCCGCTCGAAAGGACTAATGCTACATTTTGTGACATAACCTGATATCTGAAAGTGAATGTATAAATCTCCGGAAGCCTGTCCCGGCTGTGAAATACAAATATAGTGAACTTAACTATATTCCGGAAGGCTGATACGGATTTCGGCCAAAGTTGTATGGAAGATTTCAGAGGTGGATAAGGGGAGAGGTGTACATACTGCCATAAGGTATTCGTCGGAAAGTGAATGTGTTTCGATGCCAAATCCGGCTGCCTCCGTATTCCCGGTCAGAAGGTAGGATTCCCCGTTTCTCACAATTGTGAATGAGTTCAGGTGTTGCGTCAGCCCTCGGCCAATGGCTTTAAGGAAACTTTCCTTTATAGTCCAGAGCGTGATGAAATAAGCCATTCTATCAGATTCAGCAAGACTCATCAGGTCCCGGATTTCGGAAGGGGAGAAAAACCTTTCGGCAATACGCAAATTAACCTGCCTGACCCGTTCCACATCAATGCCAAGTTCATCCGGTCCTACGGCGCAAACAATATACTGTCCTGAATGCGAAATGTTAAAATGGACGTTTTCAATATTTTCGATATGCGGTTTTCCTTTTTCGCCAAACGAAAGCCTGATTTCCTGTTGCGGGTTTCCAAGGTACTGGCCTATGGCAAACCTGGCCAGCAGTTCACCTGCAACGGTTTGTAATTTACTCGTATTGCTGAGCCTGTCCTTCACTCGCATCCTGCCTTCCTGCGGAAGGTAAGCGAGCAACACTTCCGGGAATCCCGGCTGGTGATTTGCTTCTTCGAGCTGCAGGATATAGATTTTGATCATTCCGGTTGCTGGTGGCTGGTTGCTGGTTACTGGCTGCTGGTTGGTTTTAAGAAAATGATTGATGGGATTGAGGTGATTGATGGGATTGAATTTGCTGTTCGTATAATACATCCGACATCCGACATCCGACATCAAACATACGACATTTCACCCCATCCAAAGGCATCTCCCGCCGACGCTCCTTACCCTTTCTTCTCCGATACAGCACTCATCACCCTCATCAGGTTGCCTCCCCATATTTTTTTGATGTCCTTTTCGCTGTATCCGCGTTTTACAAGTTCCAGGGTAATATTGCCCATCTGGCTGACATCCTTGCAGCCATCCACGCCGCCTCCGCCATCGAAATCGGTTCCGATTCCCACATGGTCAATTCCGGCAATTTTCACCATATGATCAATATGGTCGACCACTTCACTCACAGTGGCAAGTTTTTGCGGGAATTTTTCATCCAGCAAATGCCAGTCGGCACTGGCAGATTCCCAGTCCTGGTCGCTCAGGTCCTGGAAATTCTTCCATTTTTTCCGTATAGCAATCCTTGCTGAATCGCGTTCGGGATATGGGATAGGCTTTTTAACATAATCACTTAAGATGCACATTTGTACAACACCGCCATTGGCTGATAGAGCGCGAAGCATATCATCGTTGAGGTTGCGCGGGTTGTCGCACAAGGCACGTGAACAGGAATGCGAAGCGATTACAGGTGTTTTGGTAAGTTTCAGAACATCGTAGAACGACTGGTCAGAAATGTGCGATACGTCAATCATCATTCCAAGCCGGTTCATTTCTTTTACCACCTGCACACCAAACTCACTTAATCCTTTTGTATTGGCAGTATCGGTGGAACTGGTGCAGATATCGTTGTTTTTGGTATGGCAAAGCGTAATATAACGTGCTCCCCGGTCATAAAAGTGTTTCACGTTCGCAAGGTCGTTCCCGATCGGATAGCCGTTTTCGACACCGATAAAAACAACGCTTTTTTTCTGTTTCACCAGTTTATAGGCTTCACGGGGAGTGGTTGCAATGCCGCTTATATCGCAGTGACGGTGAACAGCTGCATCAATTGAGTCAAATATCTGCTCGGCTTTGGCTTTAACTTTGGCATTCCCTTCGGGAGTACGTGGACCCTGGCTTGTAAAAACCGCGAAGAATACGGCATCGAGACCGCCCTGCCGCATACGCGGGAAGTCGACGCAACTGCGTATCATTGTAGTACTGTTGTCCTTCGAAATGTCGAACCGTTTGTTCGTGAAATTCATAGGCGCATCCGTATGTGAATCGACTGTAAACGCTTTTGCATGGATACGGGCAGCCTTCGCCACTAGTTTTGGATTATTCTGGGCCGAAAGGTTCAGCCCGAAGGCAAATACAAGCAGGAAGCAGGTAACCGACAGAGTAAATTTCATTGTTGAGTATTTATTTAAGAGGCAAATGTAGTATTATTCAAATCTTATCTTCTTAATCGTTAGTTTTTTGATTTAAAACTTTGCAAATCTAATTAAGCTCCCTGAAACAGATTAAGTTTCACTCTGGGAATTATGAAGGTATTCTTTAAGACCAAATTTTCACTAATCTGTCAATTCACTAATTCTACCCTCTGCCTTCCACCTTCCACCCTCTCCCTATTCAACCGCAATTTCATCCACAAAAAGCCAGCATCTTTTTCCACTCCCCGGATGCCAGGCCGGGCAAGTTCCCTGGTTAATTGCTGTTACTTTTATATACCTGGTCTTGCTTTTAATATTAAAACTTACCGGTTGTATAACGGCTCCGGTCACCTCTTTTTCATTCGAAAAAGTATTTTCACCCAGGCTGGTGTATGTAACACCATCTTCCGAAACCTGGACACTTACCTTTTTAGGCAAAAACACCCACGACCGGTTGCTTGAAAGGAAATTCATACTGATTTTCTTAGCTTGTACAGGTTTCCCAAGATCTATTACAACATCCATATCAGTGTTTTCGAAGCCCTGCCAATTCCCATCCTGGTAATCAGTTGTAGCCAGGATGCCATCGGTAAGTGCAATGGTGCCGCCGGCTGAATACTGTTTCGAAAAAAGGGATTTATAAGTTATGGCTGTTCCTGAAGCTTTATTGGCAACAATATTCCAGCTTCGGCTGCTTCCGGATAAAAACCCGTCGCGTGAAACCGTTGCATTTAAGGTTCCGGTCCGGTCGGCCGGAATTGGGTTCACGTAATGTGGCGAGGATTTAGTTGGAAGTTTACCGAAATCATAATAAATATCCGATTCGCGGGCACTAGAAGTAAGTGTGTACGAAAGCCTGTTGGTTGCCGGATCAACATAAGTCTTAAGTACAGCATTTTCGGTTATGATATCCCAGTTATCGGTCCTGAACGATGAAGCCGGCAATCCTTCGCCGTTAAAAAGGGTTGCCTCCGAAGTATTTGTAAATGCATACCTGCCTGCCAAGGGCAGTTTAACTTTGGGTGAGGTAAGAATTAGTTGGTTATTTTTAATCTCAACTTTCGCTGGATAAAAAACATGGTCGGCCCCTGCAATGCTGAAGTTGTTATCCTTAGCGCTGATTATCCTGAGACCACCGTCGGTACTTACAAAGCTTATCCTGATTTTATTCCCGTCAACCTGCATTTCCCTGTAAACCGGCCCCGAAAAACTTCCGGCAGGTTGAGCATAGGTATTATTCAGTGCCCATAATGCGAGGCGTTTTCCCACATCGAGTTTGTTTTTTGGATGTATGTCTTTGATGTTATCAACCAGGTCCATTGTAACAGCCATCCCAGTATTAGGAATGGAAAGGCATTTGAGTTGTGCTTCACGGAGGAGAGCGCCGCTATAAGGTTCATTATAGGTGTATGGAGCAATCTGGACATAATAGAAAGGCAAATCGCCTGATCCCCATGCTTTTCGCCAGGAGGTGATAAGTGTCTTCATGAGGAGGGGATAAAGTTTGGCATCAGCACGATTGGTTTCTCCCTGGTACCATATTGCTCCCTTTATTGTGTAGTTGGTGAGAGGATGGATCATCGCGTTGTAAAGTGCCCCGTGTGTGCCAGGCCACCATTGGGAGCCGTTGTAATGGTTGTTGAAATAACCGAGTTCAGGTTCTTCATTCATGCTTTCGGCGGGAGTCCATGCTTCAGCCGGGGAACCGCCCCATGCAGCCGAAATCAATCCTACCGGCACACCCAGATGCTCGTTCAGGTAAGCGCCATAAAACCAGGCCGTAGCGCTGAAATCGTTCACTGTATTTGTATCGGGTAAAACCCAGTTCCCTTTGCAGGCTGCAAGCGGCACTGCGGAAGTGTCTCTTGTTACCGTAAAAAGCCGGACATTGGCATATACGCCTTTGGCAACCTGGTCGCGCACTTCGGGTTTATAATTTTTCCAGCCCCCCAGTCCGCGCATTGTAAATTCCATATTCGACTGGCCTGAGCAGACCCATACTTCGCCAATCATTATGTTTACAAGGGTTATGGCATAATCGCGTCCTGTAATAACCATTGTGAATGGCCCACCTGCAGCGGGAGTTTTAAGGGTTGCTTTCCATTCTCCTGTGCTGCCGGTTGTGGTTGTTACTGCATCCGCCGACCAGCTTGCTTTTATACCGACTGTTTCGCCGGCATCGGCCCAGCCCCAGATAGTTATGGTTGTATTCTGCTGTAAAACCATATTATTGCCAACCAGGGCCGGAAGTTTAATAGCTGCTCCGGCACTCACACAAAGCATAATCAGGGCCAAGGCAATCAGCCTGGTAACAATCAGATTCCAGATTTTCGACATAGCAATATTTTTTTGCAAATCTAAGATTTATCTGAGGTTTAGTGAATTTATGATTCAGGAATTAGTTAAAAAATAACAGGAATTTTGAATTTTATCATGACCTGACCTTAACGCTTCTGCTGCATGCTGGAGTGCCTGGAGTGCCTGGTATTAGGAGTGCCTGGATTGCCTAAAGTATGGAGTGCCTAGAGTTAAGAGTGTCTAAAGTATAAAGTGGCTGGAGTTAAGAGAACATATTTTTAAAACAGGGGATAAGTTGCTGGACTGTCCGGGTTTTGAATTTATGTAAATCATTATAAAACAACGACGACCTCATACTCAATTTAATGCAGTAAATTCAATACTCCAGGCACTCTAAGTACTCTAAGTAATCTAAGTACTCAAGGCACTCAAGGCACTCCCGTCCGATCACATATTCATAATCCTCATCTGGTGATTAATGGATTCGAGGTGGATGGCTTTAAACATCTGGTCGATAAATTCGGCGCTCAGGCCTTTATCCTGTCCTTTGGCTACCACTTTTTTAACGATTTCTTCCCAACGCGAGTTCTGGAGGATGGTGATATTATTGTCTTTCTTGTACCTGCCTATGGTTTGGGCCACATTCATGCGTTGTTCCATCAGATCGAGCAGCTGGTCGTCGAAAATATCGATCTGGCTGCGCAGGGCGCCCAGGACATTGAGGAAATTGCTGTCGCTCGAAACAGGTTGCCTCAGTACAAGCCTGCCAAGCAATTCATCCAGCGCCTGCGGGGTTACCTGCTGGTTTTTATCGCTCCAGGCGGAATCGGGATCAGGATGCGATTCGAGCATAAGCCCGTCATAATTCAGGTCCATGGCTTCCTGTGCGATTTCGAACAAATATTCTCTTGCACCGCCTATATGGCTGGGATCGCAAAGCAATGGCAATTCGGGGATTCGCAGCCGGAGCTCAATGGGTATCTGCCACTTGGGCTGGTTGCGGTAGGTGGTTTTTTCGTAAGCCGAAAATCCGCGGTGTATGGCGCCTATACGTTTGATTCCTGCGGCATGGAGGCGCTCGATGGCACCTATCCACAATTCCAGGTCGGGATTTACGGGGTTTTTAACAAAAACCATTACATCCACACCCTGAAGCGCATCGGCTATTTCCTGCACGGCAAAAGGGTTCGCCGAAGTGCGGGCGCCTATCCACAAAACATCGATACCGAATTTCAGGGCTTCGTAAACATGTTTTTGCGTGGCAACTTCGGTCGCGGTCGGCAAACCTGTTTCCTGTCTGACCTGTTTTAGCCACTTCAGGCCCTCGGTCCCCACGCCCTCGAAGGCATTGGGGCGGGTGCGAGGTTTCCATATCCCGGCCCTGAAAACATCCACTTTGTTGAGTTTAGCCAGCTGGCGTACGGATTCCATCACCTGCTCTTCGGTTTCGGCCGAACAGGGCCCTGAAATCAGCAATGGGCGTCCCTTGTAAATACTCCAGTTTTGTATGGGTTCGATGAGAAGTTTTGTGTCCATGTTCATTATTTTATGAGTTAATTGACAATTGACAGATGACAATTGACAGTTGAGAATGCGATATGCGCGTTTCTATGTTTCAGAGTTTCAATGTTTCAGAGTTTCAATGGTTCAATCCTCCACCCTTAAAGAGTTTCAGTGTGCAAATGTTCAAAGGTTGAGGGGTTCAAAAGGTTGAGTGAAGCGAAATCCCGCAACAGCGGGATTCAATGGTTCAATCCTCCACCCTCTATCCTCCGCCTTCAATCTTCCGGAGACCAGCCACCAGCCACCAACTACCAGCAGCCAGAAACCTTAATTCAGTATCTTCCTGATTTTATTTGCTTCATTCATAAGGTCTTTTAGTCCATCGGCATTATGTTCGAGGATATACTTCCTGAAAAGCGCCATTTTTTCCATGTAATTGTCGAGTACTTCAATTATGGAATCCGAATTCTGGATAAAAATGGGTGCCCAGGTATCGGCACTGCTCTTGGCTAAGCGAACCGTGGAGTCGAAACCGCCACCGGCAAGTTTCAGTATGTTTTCCTCATCTTTTTCCTTATCTAGTACGCTAAGCGCCAGCGAAAAGGAAGTGATATGCGAAATATGCGAAACATAGGCAACATGCACATCATGATCCCCCGAATTCATAAACGACTGGCGCATATTCAGTATCGTATACATATCGCTGACTGTTTTAAGTGCATCTTCATCCGAAAGTTCCCGGTCGCAGATAATTACATGTTTGTAATCGAAGAGCTTACCGATTGCTGCCATGGGGCCCGAAAACTCGGTTCCGGCCATGGGGTGCGATGCCACATAACGGCCGCGGGCAGGATGGTTAGCAACGGCATCTGCTATACCTGCTTTGGTCGATCCCATATCGGTTACCACTTTCGGGGTTCCGGCTATCATGTCGAGTATTCCCGGCAACATTTCCCGGTTAGTGTTTACCGGGGTGCTTAAAATGATCAGGTCCGATTTTTTTACTGCATTTTCCAGGGTATCAATTTCATCGGCCAGACCGCTGTGAAGTGCAATATTCTGGTGATGAATATTATTGTCGACACCGGTTATACGGCCGGCAAAACCACGCCTTTTAAGGTCAATGGCCAGCGAGCCTCCTATTAATCCTAATCCTACTATACAAACGTTCATTGTTTTTTTCTTTTATTTCTTATTGCTTAATAGCTAATTTTTGGGATCTCTTTATTCAAATTCCAAGTTCCATCCCGCAGTTGTGTGACCATTTTTCAATTGCAGATCCTGACAAAAATCCGAAATCCGTAATCCGCTTTCCGAAATCCGAAATCCAAAGCTTCCTTCAGAACTATATATTAACCGGGGAAAACCTCTCAATAGCCTTCTGCAGCATGGTTTCATTCGCGCAAAGCGAAATCCGTATATACCCGTCGCCCTGGCTGCCGAATACCATGCCGGGTGTGATGAAAATGTGCCTTTTGTGAAGGATTTCTTCAGCGAGTTCTTCGCCGTTTGCATAGTTTGCCGGTATTTTGCCCCACATAAACAAACCGGTCTGATTGAGGTCGAATGTGCAGTTGAGCGTGCGCATAAGGGTTTCGACCAGTTTGCGGCGCTTCCCGTAAATTTCGTTTACCGAGTTGTACCATTCGCCGGGGCTGTTTAAAGCTACAACCGCAGCCTGCTGCAGGGGCTGGAACATGCCTGAATCCATATTGCTCTTCATTTTTATGATTTCCGCTAAGTAATCTTCATGCCCGGCAACCATTCCAATCCTCCAGCCGGCCATATTGTGCGATTTGCTCATCGAATTGAGTTCAAGTGCTACTTCCTTTGCACCATCGACCGACAAAATGCTGAGGTGTTCGCTGTTCAGGATGAAACTGTAGGGATTATCGTTACACAAAAGGATGTGGTGCCTGTGAGCAAATGCTACAAGGCTTTCGAATAATTTCCTGTTGCCCCTTGTGCCTGTAGGCATATGCGGATAGTTGACCCACATGATTTTAACTTTGCTCAGGTCGCTGTCAGCGAGCGCATGCAGATCAGGGTACCAGTTTTGTTTCTCGCTGAGGTTGTATGGCCTTGCTATACCGCCTGCCATCCTGGTAACGGAGGTGTAGGTCGGGTAGCCGGGATCGGGAACAAGCACTTCGTCGTCCTGATTAATAAAAGCCATGCTGATATGCATGATTCCTTCCTTCGAACCCATCAGGGGCAGAATTTCTTTTTCAGGATCGAGTTGCACACCGAAATAGTCCAGGTACCAGCCTGCGAATGCTTTGCGCAGGGCAGGTATTCCCTTGTAGTTCTGGTAACCGTGCACGTCGGCTTGCTTTGCAGCTTCGTTCAGTTTTTCGATCACTGCCGGCGAAGGTGGAAGGTCGGGGCTGCCTATACCGAGGTTGATAATATCGGCGCCTGCTTTACGCATTTCGTCGATCTGGCGGAGCTTGTGCGAGAAATAGTATTCTCCAACCAGTTCAGTCCTCCACGATGGTTTTATTTTCACTTGGGCGTTGTCCATTCTGATATTCTCCTAAAATCTGTAAATGTTCGGTTAAGGGCCGTACGGCTTCCAGAGCCTGCTGGTACCTGAAGTAGTCGTTGAAAACCAGGTCGATATAAAAGAAGTATTCCCATTCCACACCAACAATGGGCAGCGACTGTATCTTGGTAAGATTCATACGGTAGAACGAAAGTACCGACAGTACCTGCGACAGGCGACCCTCCTCGTGCTGCAGCGAGAAGCACAGGGTTGCCTTATTGATTTGCTGGCTGGCGATCTGTTCGAGTTCTTTCATCTTATTGCTTTTGGTAATAACCTGGAAACGGGTGAAGTTTCGCTTGTTGTCCTCCACTTCGGTTTTCAGTATTTCCATTTTGTACATTTGTGCTGCCAGGTCGCTGCCCAGAGCAGCTATACCTTCCAGATTTTCTTCGCGGATCCACTTAACGCTGAGAGCCGTATCAGCCGAATCAATGATCTTCACGCCTTTGCGCTGCATTTCGTTAAGGAAGTTGTGGCATTGTTGTATGGCGATTGGGTGCGAGTGGATTTCACGGATACCGGCAATTGTCTGTCCCGGTAATACGATCAGGTTTTGAACAACCCTCAGGTATTGTTCGCCCATAATGGCCAGGCCGCTTTCGCGAAGCAGGGTTAAATTCTGTAACAGGCTGCCGGCAACCGAATTTTCCATGGCTACTATGCCGCAATCCGCTTTTTTGTCCTGCAGTTCATTGAAGAGGTCGGTAAACGTTTTGCAGGGAACGATTTCGATAGGAATATCGCCGAAGAACTTCCTGGCGGCTATTTCGTGAAATGCCCCGAATCCTCCCTGTATGGCAACGCTGATGCTGTTTTCTTTTATAGGTGTCATAGTTTTTCGGGCAAAAAAAAAGTCCCGTTCTACCGGGACTTTCACATTATTATTTTTTAAGCAATAACATATCAGTCCGTCTTCAGCAGATAATAAAAGAAGAAGAAATAAGATGTGCTGTTTGCTTTCATGTTGCTTTCTTAAAGGTTCCGTTACAGGGATGATACTATATGGTTACCTGATGCAAAAATAATCTATTAATTAATACAAATGCATTTTTGTCGATTTGTTTCCGGATTAGCGGGTAATTAGAGATGTGATTCCGGTTTGAACCAGGTATTACGTATTGAATCAGAGTAAATTACAAGGTAAGTGCTATAGGTATTATTTTTTTAGGTTCATCAAAGTAAAATACGGCATAATAGTGCCCGGTGCCTGGTGCAAAGTGCCCGGTGGAGTTAAGTCCGGGATCTTGTGAAACACAACACTCAACACTAAGCACAAAGCTCTCTGCACTGAGCACTCTGCACTTTCAGTCATTAATCATTATTTTAACCATAAACCTTCTGACTAGAACCCATTACACCCTGCAGCTGTCGATTTAATGAGTTTCCACGCATTTTCGACATGTTCCATTGTTGTTAGTGTTCCGGCAATGGATAAGCGAAGCGTATATTGCCCTTTAAGCTTTGTATGAGTAAGGAAAATTTTGCCTGTAGCATTGAGTTTGCCCAGTAACTCTTCATTTACACTGTTAAGGTTCTCAGTTCCTATAATGCATGAAGGCCTGTAGCGGAAACATACCAGGCTCAGTGGAACGGGTGCCATAATCTCGAATGAGTTTTGTTCAATAATTCGTGATTCGAACCATTTTGCAATGCGGATATGTTCCCGTATTTTCTCCTGCAGCTGTGTTACTCCATACGAGCGGATCACAAACCAGAGTTTAAGCGCACGGAACCTGCGGCCAAGCGGTATGCCCCAGTCACGGTAATCGTTCACCAGGCCGCGATTGCCGGTTTTGAGGTATTCGGGAAGGATTTCGAAAGTCCGGATCAACGCTTCCCTGTCTTTGACAAAGTAGGCCGAGCAGTCGAAATTGGTAAACATCCATTTGTGCGGGTTAAACACGAAACTGTCGGCAAGTTCTATTCCGTCAATCATCCAACGGTATTCGGGCAGGAGCAGGGCCGTTCCGCCATAAGCGGCATCCACATGAAGCCAGGTACCTGTTTCATAGCAAACAGCCGCTATTTCGCTTAGCTTGTCCACGGAAGTACAACCGGTAGTTCCGAGTGTTGCTATCACGCACAGCGGGGTAAAACCTGCTGCCACATCATCTGCAATTGCTTTGTGCAAAAGGGATGCATCCATCCGGTAAAGCGAATCCGTTGCAATTTTTACCAGGTTCTTCCGGCCTAAGCCTGCAATTTTCACCGCCTTTTCGACTGACGAATGAGTTTCGGTTGAGCAATACACCCGGAGTTTATTATTTCCGTCAAACCCATTTTCATTAATCGTGTAGCTGGAAATTCGCTCCCGGGCACATAAAATTGCCGCAAGGGTGGAGGTGGAAGCCGTATCCTGTATAACACCATGCCATCCGGCAGGTAAACCGGTCATGGTTTTAAGCCAGTTCATCATCAATTCTTCCAGTTCGGCGGCTGCCGGCGAGGTGTCCCATACCATGCACTGCGCACCCAGCGAAGCGGTGAGCATTTCGGCCAGTATACTCGGATAGCTTCCGTTGGCAGGGAAGTAAGCGAAAAAATTCGGGCTCTGCCAGTGGGTAATTCCGGGCATGATTATCCGTTCAAAATCACTCATAATGTCCGTCATAGGTTCACTTTCCGATGGAGGTGATAACGGCAGCTTTGTCATTATTTCACCGGGCCTGGCTTTCGATTTTACCGGGTAATCTTCAATGTTTTCATAATAATCGGCCATGCGATCTGCCAGCCGGTGCGCCCATTCCCTGAATTCGGAATTATTCATTGCAATTTTTTCTGTAAAAGTAAGTAAGTAAAGTGAAAATTCCCCGGGCGCGGTTTGTATAAAATCAACCGGTACTCCCGGGAAAGGTTTATCCTGCAAGAATACTGCCAATAATTGGCACTTTCAGATCAATTCAAATAGTAGCCGGAAAGTTCATACTTTTGCAAACTTCTTTTCCCGCCTTGCAATTATGTTGATAACGGGAAGCTGTACAATTTGTTTATTAGACTTTTGCCGGATCATACAATGAATAAGAATTACATCCCTTATGCCTTTTATTTTGCATTGGCAGTTGCCGGCGTACTGGGTGTGTTATCCTTAATCGGCACCGACAGGACCGTATTTGGAGTGTCATTAAAGCCGGTCAGCATTTTCTCTGATATTCTGGCTGATGATACCCTGGCCTTGGTTCCGATCAAAGATACCCTCGCCGGTGTTGAAACCTGTCCGGAGGGTGTTGTGTGTTTCCGCAATTTTACGGGCGAGAAATACCCGCTTGATAAACTGCTGGGCCAGGTGCTCGAAGCGAAAACAAAAAAAGGGAAAGTCCGTATTGCGTGGTATGGCGATTCGTTTTCGGATGGGGATATACTGGTGAGCGATCTGCGCGATACCCTCCAGTCACTTTATGGCGGCAATGGTGTGGGGTTTGTGCCTATCACTTCTGAAATAGCCGGTTTCAGGCGGTCGGTGATCCATTCATTCGGGGGATGGAATACCACTTCGGTGCTCACCAACCCTGGCTCAGGGAAACTTGGGATTAACGGATTCGGCTATGTTCCCGATTCGGGGAATTATGTTTTCTACAAAGGTACCAATCATTTCAATCATACCGCGGCATTCAATACCTTCAGGCTATTTTATGAATCGGATTCAGATCAGAAAGCCTGGATTGTTTTAAACCGTAAGGACAGGCGTACCATTGATATGCCTGCCTCAGCAACGCCCGCTATGATAACCGTTACTGCCGACACTATCATACAGGTCAGGGCAAGCCTTAACAGGGGAGGTGTAACCTGTTTCGGTGCTTCGCTCGAAGATGAAACCGGAATTTATATCGACAATTTTGCCATAAAAGGAAACTCGGGGCTTGGTTTGCGAGGAATTCCCGAAAGGAACCTGTTTGCATTCGACAGCCTGCTGCATTACGACCTGATTGTTTTACAGTTCGGGCTGAACGTTTCAAACTCGGCAAGTACCGATTTTAACCCATATATCAAAGGGATGACGAAACTGATCACGAGTCTCAAACAGGCATTTCCGGGAACACCCATATTGTTGCTGTCGGTTTCGGACCGCAGCCAGCGCCGGCAGGGGCAGTTTGTTACCATGCCTGTGATACCGTTCCTTATACAAGCCCAGGAGCGAATAGCCTATGAAAATAAGCTTCTGTTCTGGAACCTGTTCGAGGCAATGGGAGGCGAAAATTCAATGGCAGCGTTTGCTAATGCGAAACCTGCTCTTGCCAATAAGGATTACACACACCTGAATTTTGCCGGTGGCCGTAAAATTGGCTTAACCTTTGCAAAAAGCTTTATAAATGAAGTTGATAAATACCAGAAAAGGAGGAATAGTCTTGCTGAAGTCCATAAATAAGCTGCTTATAATTACATGTTTACTGGCATTTGCGTTAAAAAGCAACGGCCAGGTTATCGAAAACGACTCCATCAGCGTGCCCGACAGTCTTGCTGCCGGTGAATTCCCGTTTATAAATTATGAAGCCGACACCATTATTAACGGTGCGTATCTTTCACCCCTGTTTAGCAAACTGTTGAAGCTGGAAAACTGTGATTCGTCAGTTGTAAGCATTTTGCACATAGGTGACTCGCACATTCAGGCCGACTTTATAACACGCGAAGTGCGGAAAAACATGCAGCTGCGTTTTGGAAATGCGGGCCGCGGGCTGGTATTCCCGCTCAGGGTTGCCGGAACCAACGAACCGAACGATTACCGGTCATCGACAAATGCAGGCTGGAATGTGGCAAAAGTTATCGGTGCCTCGAAATCGCCCGATCCGGGAATTTCAGGGGTATCGATGAGTACAACCGAAAGCGGCGCCTTCTTTGATCTTACCACATACAATCACGATGACCTGGATTATGCTTTTAAACAGGTTACCCTTATCCATACAAAGGATTCGCTACAGTACGACTGCCGGTTTACGGATGCCCCATTGAAGTTTGGTTACCTGATGTCGGCCATGCCGCTCGAACCAGACGAAATTACCACGACCGTTACTTTTACCCATCCTTCAAACTATGTCAGGATACAGGCGGAACAAACTGAGGCAGGGCAGAGGTCGTCGACAATAAACGGGGTAATCCTGCAAAACGGCATGCCCGGAGTACTGTATCACAGCGTTGGAATTAATGGCGCTCATTACAGTGATTACAACAATTCGCCCTTGTTCTTCAGGCAGATAAAAGCCCTGCAGCCCGACCTGGTAATTATTTCACTCGGCACCAACGAAGGGGCTAATATCAAAGTTACCGAAGACGATATCATGGCTTCAGTTCATACCATGCTGCAAAATATTAAATCGGTAAGCCCTGCTTCGCTTATACTTATTACTACTCCTACCGACGATTATTTCCGCAAAAAATATAAAAACCCCTATCTCGAAACCGTTCACAGGGCGCTTGTGAAAATTGCACAAACCGAAAATGTGGCATGCTGGGATTTATACACTATTACCGGCGGTTTCGGTTCATGTATCGAATGGCGTAACACCGGGATGTTGCAACGCGACGGGATTCATTTTAACAAACAAGGTTATGTGCTGCAGGGTTCATTGCTGTACAAAGCCTTAAACGACAGCTATTTCAGGTATGGGGCAGATTGATCTTCATAAATTCCTGCAGGAGTTTGTATACAATCCTAAAGAGCCGATGATTTTCAGCTCGGGGTTTTTCCTGTTCCTTTTCCTGGGATTTATGGCTGTTTACAGCCTTGTGTACAAACACAATAAGCTTAAAAACATATACTTAACCCTGTTTTCGATATTCTTTTATTACAAATCGAGCGGTTTGTATTTTATACTTCTGCTCATTACCGCCGTGGTCGATTATAACCTTGCCAGGCAGATTGCCCGTACCGAAAACCAGCGGAAAAGAACCCTTTTCCTAGTGATCAGTCTTTTTGTGAATCTTGGGATGCTGGTTTACTTCAAGTATACCAATTTCTTCATGAGCATGGTTTACGATGTTATGAACAAGCCCTTCGACCTGTTGAATATATTTTTACCGGTCGGGATTTCGTTCTTCACCTTCCAGAGCCTGAGTTATACAATCGATATCTATCGCCGCAATATCGAGCCGGTTAAAGACATTTCGGAGTTCGCCTTTTTCGTGACTTTCTTCCCGCAAATGGTGGCAGGGCCTATTGTAAGAGCCTCGGTTTTCCTGCCGCAGGTAAGGCAGGCTCCCTTTGTGAGCCGTGACGATTTCGGGAAAGCCGTTTTCCTTATCTGCATCGGTTTATTTAAAAAAGCGGTGATTTCGGATTATATCAGTATGAATTTTGTCGACCGTATATTCGACAATCCGGGTTTGTATACCGGGCTCGAAAACCTGTTCGGGGTGTATGGATATGCCCTGCAGATTTACTGCGATTTTTCGGGCTATACCGATATGGCTATTGGTATTGCCCTCATGCTGGGTTACAAACTTCCGGTCAACTTCGATTCGCCATACCAGTCGGCAAGCATTACCGAGTTCTGGCGGAGGTGGCATATTTCGCTTTCGTCGTGGCTGCGCGATTACCTGTATATTTCGCTGGGAGGCAACCGGAAAGGCAAAATCCGCACCTATATAAATCTTATGATCACCATGCTTCTTGGTGGTTTGTGGCACGGGGCAGCCCTGAGGTTCGTGATATGGGGTGCCTTGCACGGTATTGGCCTTGCTTTTGAGAAATTTTTTAATTCCCTTGTCAGCATTCCGAAAAACAAGTTGACTCGTATACTTGGCGTGCTGCTTACTTTCCATTTCGTGTGTTTTACCTGGGTGTATTTCAGGGCCGATAATATGGTTGTGGTAAAAGCCATGCTTACGCAGATAACCACGGCCTTCCATCCCGAAATTATGGGTGATTTTATTAAAGGATATCCGTATATCCTTATGCTGATGGCGTTGGGATTTATTCTTCACTTTATACCGGCTAATATCGAAAACTATACCCGCCAGCTGGTTGTAAAATCGCCGTTTGTCCTGAAAGTAGCATACCTGGTAGTAATTGTTTTTATCGTTATCCAGATCAAATCATCGGAGATTCAGCCGTTTATTTATTTCCAGTTCTGATATACCCGCATTACCCGGTAATTCCATTGTAATCAATGTGGTCCGGTTTCAAGCAGTTTTGCTATTTGTAAAATTCTCTGAAAAGTACTTAATTTGACATACCCCAACCATGGGTATTCATTTCCTTGTAATGCAACAGCCATATCAGCTTAATTCGCTTAATAACTAAACCGGCACTAACTGAATTTTTATGAAAAGTATATACTTTTTACTCATCTTCTGCCTTTTTTCTTTGTTTTTTACAAACCAGTCAGTTCAGGCTCAGCTAGCCAGGTCTCCGGAGGAATTCTTTGGATTTGTGCCCGGATCGGACCGCAACTTGTTCGATTACGACCAGCTGATTGCTTATTTCAAACAACTCGATCAGGCATCGCCGCGCGTGGAAATGCTTGAAATTGGTGAAACCCCTATGGGTAAAAAAATGTACCTGGTTTTTATATCGGCTCCCGAAAACCTGGCAAAGCTCGACCGGTACAAAGAAATAAACCGCAAACTTGCCCTCGACTGGAAAATGAAAGCTTCCGAAAGGGATTCCCTGATAGCCGAAGGGAAAGTCTTTGTCCTGGCAACCCTTTCAATGCACTCCAACGAAGTTGGCCCTACACAGGCATCACCTGAAATTGCATACACCCTTGCAGGCACAACCGATCACGGAATGCTGAAATGCCTGTCGAGTGTTGTCTTTATGTTTGTCCCAAACCATAATCCCGATGGCATGCAGATGGTTGTGGATAATTACCGGAAATACAAGGGAACACCTTACGAAGGATGTTCGCTGCCAGGAGTTTACAATAAATACATTGGCCACGATAATAACCGTGATTTTGTTACGCTTACACAGAAGGATGATAAAGCAATAGCTGCTATATATAACACCGATTGGTTTCCCCAGGTGATGGTTGAAAAACACCAGATGGGATCAACAGGGGTAAGATATTTTGTTCCACCGGTAAGTGATCCTATCTCGCAAAATGTAGATGAGGGAATTTGGAACTGGTCGTGGGTGTTTGGTTCGGCCATGGCAAAAGATATGGCAGCAGCAGGTTGTGTGGGGGTAGCTCAGCATTACCTTTTCGACGATTACTGGCCGGGTTCAACGGCAACGGCCGAATGGAAGAACGTCATCGGAATGCTTACCGAAGCTGCCAGTGTAAGTACTGCAACTCCGTTGTTTATCGAAAAGAACGAAATCAGGGTTTCCGGAAAAGGGCTTGGCGAGAATAAAAAAGGTATCAATATGCCTTTGCCCTGGGATGGCGGCTGGTGGAGGCTTTCGGATATCGTTAAATACGAAAGGGAATCCACCTGGTCGTTGTTGCGGACAGCTTCGGCCAACAGGGAAGAGATACTGAAATTCAGGAACAGGATGTGTGTAAGCGAAGTACTTAAAGGCAAAACCGAAGCTCCCGCTTATTTTGTGCTGCCATTGCAACAGCACGACCAAAGTGAGCTCGTGGCCCTGGTTAACCTTATGCACGAGCATGGTGTAAGCGTTTCGAGACTCACTCAGGATCAGATGTGGAACGACAAAATGCTTCGCACAGGCGATATCGTAATTCCCCTGGCTCAGCCCTACCGTGCGTTTATAAAGGAAGTGATGGAAGCACAAACATTTCCAGTACGGCATTACACTCCCGGAAGCGAGGCAATAAAGCCTTATGATGTTACTAGCTGGTCGCTCCCGCTGCACAAAGGATTGCTTTCATTTGAAATTGCAAGCGTAGTGCCTGCTCTTGAAAACAATCTGGAATTAGTTCCGGCAGATTATACGCTTAATACTCAATTCCCGGTCCGCACCGATGGGTTCTGGGTGTTTCCCTCATCGGAGAACGAAAGCTACAAAGCAGCTTTTAAATCGCTGGGGCTGGATTTAACTGTAAAAAGAACAGCCAAAAGTCTGATTTTTAAAGGCGAAAGCATTCCGGCAGGCAGTTTTATCGTATCGGGTGCAAACGGGAAGTCCCCTTCCGAACTGAAAGAAATACTTTCAGTTTCCCCTTTGTGGTTTGCCGAAAACCCCGATTCGAATTCAACCGTTGTAAAGATGCCACGCATTGCCCTGATCGAGAGTTGGTTCCACGATATGGATGCAGGCTGGACACGGTTCATCTTCGACCAGTATAGTATTCCTTTCACAGTTGTACGCCCTGCCGACCTTGCAAAAAAGACTTTTGAATTAAATTTTGATATTGTTGTTTTCCCTGACGAAAACAAGAGTGTACTTATGGAAGGCAAGAATAAAGAAGGAGAAGAGTATTATATGGCCAATTACCCGCCTGAATTTGCCAAAGGCATGGGTAAAGAAGGATTCCAGAAAATCCTGAAGTTTATTGGTGACGGTGGTACCGTACTTTCGTGGGGGAATTCCACAGCTCTTTTCGAGGGAATGATGAGCATTAAAATTTCGGAAACGGAGAATGAGGAATTCAGGTTTCCGGTTAGTAATGTAGCTCCAAATCTTCAGAAATCCGGATTAAACTGTCCCGGTTCGCTGATTAAAGTTAAGTTGTTACCCGATCACCAGCTAACCCGGGGTTTGCAGCCTGAAGTCGGAGTTTTTACCACTGCCGACCAGGTTTTCAGGACTTCTGTTCCTTCGTTTGACCTCGACAGGCGCGTGATTGCAACCTTTCCCGAGGACCATTCACTGTTAAGCGGATACTGCCAGAAAGAAGAATTGTTGGGCAATTACGCTGCCATGGTTTGGATGAGGAAGGGGAAAGGGAATCTTGTATTGTATGGTTTCAGTCCACAGTTCAGGGCTTCGACACCCGGAACCTATAAATTGCTCTTTAACGGATTATTATTGAAATAATTGAACAATCTCCCCGGTAAATCCTTATTTAGTATACAAACCTAAATTTTAGAGAATCAATAAATGAAAAACTTAGTTTTCTTTCTGCTTATGATTATTTCTGTGGCTGTAACAGCCCAGGAAAAACACCTTAAAAATATTAAGCAACTTACTTTCGGTGGTGATAATGCCGAAGCGTACTTCAGTTTCGACAGCAAAAATCTCACGTTTCAGTGTAACAACAAGGCCTGGGGATTGAATTGTGACCAGATTTTTAACCTTGATATCAAAAAAGCGGCAAAAGATTCAACCTATCGCCCGCCTATGATCAGCACAGGAATGGGCCGTACTACCTGTTCCTATTTTATGCCCGGCAACAAACAGATACTTTATGCCTCAACCCACCTCGGAGGAAAGGAATGTCCCCCGAACCCGGCACCGCGCGCCGATCATAAATACTTATGGGCGATTTTTCCTGACTTCGATATTTTCATAGCCGACCTCAAAGGCAATATCCTGAAACAACTTACCAATTCGCCGGGTTACGATGCCGAAGCAACAGTTTCGCCCGACGGGAAGAAAATCGTGTTTACTTCAACCCGCAATGGCGACCTCGATCTTTACGTATGCGATATCGACGGGAGCAATGTGAAACAGGTAACCAACCAACTTGGGTACGACGGAGGTGCTTTTTTCTCACCCGACAGCAAAATGCTGGTTTTCCGTGCATCGCGCCCCACAACTCCTGACGATATTAAGGAATACAAGGAATTGCTTGCGCAAAATCTTGTAATGCCGACCAATATGGAAATCTGTGTCTGCAATGTGGATGGAAGCGGTTTCAGGCAGGTTACCCATCTTGGGAAAGCTAACTGGGCCCCGTTTTTCACCCCGAAAGGAGATAAGATTATATTTTCGAGCAATCACCAGTCGACCAAAGGATATGATTTTCACCTGTTTATGATTAACCTCGATGGTACCGGGCTCGAACAAATAACCTCCGACAGCTATTTCAATGCCTTCCCTATGTTTTCGCCCAATGGTAAAAAACTGGTCTGGTCTTCGAACCGGAATAACCATGGTACCCACGATACCAACCTGTTTATTGCTGA
Source organism: Bacteroidales bacterium (assembly GCA_963677975.1). Classification (GTDB taxonomy): domain Bacteria; phylum Bacteroidota; class Bacteroidia; order Bacteroidales; family UBA4417; genus UBA4417. Next base: position 1,597,972 of record OY782677.1, read on the forward strand.
TTGGGTTGATTAGCAGTTATCCCTGATACTCTGATTCATTGTTTTTAACGTTATAAATTGGCTATTTGCAATAAGCAGTTTACAATTTATCCTCTCCTTGTTTGCCCAACTGCTGACTGAATACTGCAAACTCTTACCCGTTTTTTACTGCAACAATTAATACAACAGGATAATGCACTGATTCAGTTTAATTAGTTAGTTTTTCCATGTTTTTTGATAAATTTGTAATCGCACACATTCCGGGTTTATTATGAAACAGGTTATTAAATATGTCGGGTATTTAGCGCTCATTTTTGTTGCAGGCTTCCTGGTCTGGCGGTTTTCGTTTATGATCGTCTGGATACTGATTGCTGCTGTGATTTCGTTTATCGGCCATCCTCTGGTGCGGTTTTTCGATAGAGTGCATTTTAAAAAGTGGCATATCCCGCATACAGTCAGCTCCTTCCTGGCATTGCTGGTTATCCTGCTGGCATTCGCAGGCATGGTGGCTATTTTTGTCCCGCTCATTGTAAGACAAGCCGAAACTATTTCGCGAATTGATGTGAAACTGCTTGCCGAAAACCTGCAAAGTCCCTTAAACTGGGTTGATGATGAGGTTCACGCGCTCGGAATAGTGCCGCAGGAGCAAACCTTGCAGGATTTTATTGTTATAAAAGCGAAATCGGTGGCCAACATTGGTACAATAACCAATGTTATAAACAATTTTTTCGGGGCTGCGGGAACCATTTTTGTCGGGATGGTTTCGGTGCTTTTTATCGCCTTTTTCTTTTTGAAAGATCAGAATATGTTCGAGAACAGCATTCTGTTATTTGTCCCGGAAACTCATCACCAGGCTACCCGGAAAGTGATACATGATTCAAAAGAGCTCCTGATGAGGTACTTTATTGGTGTTATTCTGGAAGTTCTTGGGGTAATGTCGATTATTGCCGTGGGTCTTTGGATCCTGGGTGTCGACAACGCCCTGCTGATTGGCTTTTTCGGAGGGATGATGAATATTATCCCTTACATAGGACCGGTTATTGGCGCATTGATAGCGTTTACGCTTGGCATAACAGCAACGCTTGCCGCCGGTGCATACAACGAATTGCTGGCAGTAATGGCAAAGCTTGGCGGAGTATTGATTGTAGCTAATTTTGTCGATAACAACATCCTGGTACCGGTTATTTACTCCAAGAGCGTAAAAGCCCATCCACTCGAAATCTTTTTTGTTATCATAATGGGTGGCAGTCTTGCCGGCTTAATCGGCATGCTCCTGGCTATCCCGGTTTATACCGTTCTGAGGGTTATTGCCAAGGAGTTTTTCCAGCAATTCAGATTAGTACAGAAACTGACAGAAAAAATTGACTAAAAGAAAGCTGATGATAAAGAAACTCATATCCATTAAGCCGTTCGGGCAGGAAACCCTGGCACTAATCCGATGTACAGCAGGCATACTGATTATGCTTCATGGGATAAAAGTATTTGATTCTGCAGGGATGAACGGCATGGCCGGATACCTGGGAAGGGAAATCAGCTTGCCCCTGCCACTTTTTATGGCCTACCTTGCAAAGGGAACCGAGTTTTTCGGAGGATTGTTGTTTGCCCTTGGATTCCTTACCCGCTTTGTCAGTATTCCTCTTATTATTACTATGCTGGTAGCTGTTTTTGGGGCTCACCATGGAAAAATCTCCGGTGATGCTGAACATGCCTTTATGTACCTGCTTATTTTTATGGCATTCTTTTTTATTGGTTCAGGAAAGTGGAGCCTCGATTATCTAATTCGAGCCTCTGGAAGAAAATCAGGTTGAAATATAGACTTTTAAGAACCAGGGTTCTAAACCCTTGAAGGGCTGGTTATTTGTTTAAAAAATCTGAAATCGTTTTAATATAAATTCCCGGTTGTTCGATACCGATTGCATGCCCGGCATTTGGAATAATGACGAAACGATGATCTGTAAAAAGTTTAAGGTATTCGCTGGTGTAACCCCATTTGATATTGTCGTATTGCCCTTTCATGATTAAAACCGGCACCCCGCACTTTAAGAGTTTATCCCGCGTATCAGTAACCTGGCTAAAACTTTGGGCTGTCTTCACCATACAATAATAACCAGCTCCGTTTTGCACAGGTCCTGCATGGGAAGTATCGCAAACGGTCGATTTGCCCATTTCGAAATTAAGGATCGTGGCAAAATAATCCATTTCCTTATCCGATACCAGTTTCCAGCCGAACGTTTTGGCGCAGAATTCAACCAGGTGCGTTCTCAGGGTATATACTTTTTTACGTCCCTGGCGGTTTGTGAATGAAGGTTCATGGAGCCGAAGGCTGTCAGGTGCGACTATACCGGACAGGGAATAGTCGGCCGGTAAAACCGGTCCCGGGCTCGTGAAAATAATTTTTTCGACCTTTTCGGGATAATCGGCCACGAACTCTGCCGCCAGCATAGCACCCCACGATTGCCCTATCAGTATTACTTTTTGTGAGCCGATGAGTTTGATTATTTCTGCCAGGTCGTTTTTATGCCTCACTACAGAATATTCCGATATATTGACAAGCCTTTCGGAAAAACCACATCCGACCTGGTCGTAAAGGTAAACGTCAAAGCCCTCTTCTGAAAGCGGCGAAAGTTGCGCAATGTTCCTGTCGTAAACCGGTCCGCCGGGGCCACCTTGCAGGAACAATACCGGGAACGGCTTTTTGATGCCTTTTGCCGGCAACAGCATATATGCAATCCGCGAACCTGTTGGTAATTCCCAGTAGCAGGTTCCGTCGCGTTCGCTTAATGCCGGAACCTTGTATTTATGTGGTATTAATACAAGCAGCAGAAGTGCTGCCATTACCGGTAGTAATGCTAATGCAACTAATCTTAAGATTTTTTTCGTCATAAGCGGGAGGCAGGAGGTAAAGTAACGGATATCCCCGCGTTTTGTTACGCTATAAAAAAAAAGAACCCTTCAAGGGGTTTAAATCCTTCAGGAGTTTTGTAAATTGAAATTATTATGATTGATTTTGAAATTTGTGGTCAGCTAAAAAGCACTTTAACTTCTAACATCCCACATCCCACATCACTTACCTTTCCCCGTCAACTCCTGGAAAACCTGCTCCAGGTTATAGTCTTCCCTATGCAGCGACAGAAGTGTAAGGTTATGATCGACAGCAAATTTATTGATCCTTGGGCGGATATCTTCGCCCGGTTTGGAATGGAGTTTCCATGAAAGATCATTTGTCTTTACGGCCCTGGCAACTCCCGGTATCGAAAGCAAAAGTTTTTCGGTGGTAGGTGATGCAAATTCAACTGCAACAATATCGTGCGATTTCAGTTCCGATAGCTGTGCTGTGGAGCCATCGGCAATAATTTTACCAAGGTTAATGATAATGGCCCGGTTGCAAACCGCTTCCACTTCCTGCATAATATGGGTCGAGAGTATAACTGTTTTTTCTTTCCCAATTCCTTTTATCAGGTCCCTGATTTCGAGCAGCTGGTTGGGATCAAGGCCCGAAGTGGGTTCATCCAGGATTAATACTTCCGGGTTGTGGATCAGTGCCTGGGCAAGTCCTACACGCTGGCGGTAGCCTTTCGACAGGGTTCCGATTTTTTTATTCTGTTCGGGACCCAAACCTGTTATTTCAATCATTTCGTGTATGCGGCCCCGCGTTTCTTTGCCGAGTTTATGAATGCCTGCTATAAACTCCAGGTATTCCTTAATGTACATATCGAGGTACAAGGGGTTGTTTTCAGGGAGGTACCCGACGATCTTTTTTATTTCCTCGCTTTCGAAAAGCACATCATGCCCGTGCACCGATGCAGTGCCCGTAGTAGGAGGGATATAGCCTGTAAGTATTTTCATCAGAGTCGATTTTCCGGCGCCGTTAGGCCCGAGCAAACCAACCACCTCGCCTTTGCCTATATTGATATTCACATTGTCGAGCACAACCTGGGTGCCGTAATGTTTGGTGATATCGTGGGTTATGATTGACATTTTCGATTCAATTATTTGAAGGTGCAAACCTACGAAAAAATCAGCGAATCTCGGGTCTGCTGTATCTGTCAGAATGCCTTAAAGTTTGAAGACGATAAATAATTCTGCCGGAGAAAACCAGATTCGTGATATCTGTGCCAGAACATTTTTTGGGTTTTTTGAAGATCCCGGTAATTTGTCGAAAGTAACTTGTAATTATTTGCATGTGTGTTCATATTTTGCCTACTTTTGCCCCCTCAATTTCGGGATAAAAAAGACGATTCAGCCTACACTGAAAAGTATTCAACAAATTATTGTGAATAAGTCTTTGGAATTTCAAATTATAGTTATACCTTTGCACCCCTTTTTATACCAAAGAGGGATTTTTTGATTAACAGCATATTACACAGGACGATGAACACATTAAGTTACAAAACAGTTACTCCTAAACCCGCCGAAATCACGAAAGAATGGGTTCTGGTAGATGCCGAAAACGAAATTCTCGGACGCCTTGCAACACAGGTTGCCCGTATACTTCGCGGAAAAACAAAAACCAACTATACCCCTCACCTCGATTGCGGTGATAACGTTATTATCATCAATGCCGATAAGATCCGTCTCACAGGCAACAAGATGAATGACAAGGAGTATGTTCATTATTCAGGACATCCCGGAGGACAGAAAATCAATACTCCAAGGATCATGCTGAAGAAAAAGCCGACCTATGTAGTTGAAGAAGCCGTTCGTGGAATGCTTCCGAAAACCAAGCTTGGTGCCGAATTGTTCCGTAACCTGCGCGTATTCGCCGGTACCGAACATCCTCACGAAGCTCAACAGCCTAAAAAAATAAACATTAACGAAATTAAATAAGTACAATGGAGACTACGAATGCAATAGGCAGGCGTAAATGTGCTGTCGCACGGGTTTACCTTAAGGAAGGCACTGGTGTCATTCTGGTTAACGGACGTGACTATAAAGAATATTTCCCAACTGCAATTTTACAGAATACCGTTATGCAGGCATTCGAAATTTCCGGTACTGTCGGCACTTTCGATGTAACTGCTAACCTCGACGGCGGCGGCATTACTGGCCAGGCCGGCGCTCTGAGACTTGGTATTTCGCGTATCCTTTGCGAACTCGACCCTACACGTCGTCCTGCACTCAAGGCTGAAGGCCTGATGCGCCGCGACCCGCGTATGGTTGAACGTAAAAAATTCGGACAGAAAAAAGCCCGTAAACGCTTCCAGTTCAGCAAGCGTTAATATTGAAAATGAAGGTAGTTTAGTATCTAAATTGCCAGGACTTCCGCCTCAGGCGGAGCTACCTGGCAATTGCGACATTAAAGAATGTAAACTAATTAATCAGGAGATAAATTAAATGGCAAGAACAACATTTGACGAATTACTCGATGCAGGCGCGCACTTTGGCCACCTGAAACGTAAATGGAATCCTAACATGGCGCCCTATATCTTTATGGAGCGTAACGGAATCCACATCATCGACCTTTACAAAACCATCGCGAAAATTGATGAAGCAGCTGCTGCTATCAAACAAATTTCGAAATCAGGCAAACGGATCCTTTTCGTTGCAACCAAAAAACAGGCTAAAGAACTTGTAGCCGAAATGGTACGCCCAACCAATATGCCTTACGTTACCGAACGTTGGCCAGGCGGTATGCTTACCAATTTTGCCACCATCCGCAAAGCGGTTAAGAAAATGTCGTCGCTTGATAAGCTGATGACCAGCCCTGCATTCATGGGTATTTCGAAACGTGAGCGCCTCCAGATCGCCCGCGAACGTGCCAAACTCGAGAAGAACCTTGGTTCAATCGCCGACCTGAGCAAACTGCCTTCCGCTATTTTCGTGGTTGACATCATGAAAGAGCATATTGCAGTTGCCGAAGCACGCAAACTTAACATACCTACATTTGCTATAGTTGATACAAACAGCGATCCTAACCTGGTTGATTTCCCTATCCCTGCTAACGACGACGCTTCAAAATCAATCACCCTTATCATCAAAAAGATGATTGAGGCTATAGAAGAAGGAAGCAGCGAACGTAAACTCGACCGCGACAAACGCGATGAAGAAGGCGAAGAAGGCGAAGATAATTCAACTACCAGCATCAGTGACGACGATGACGACGACGCACGCGAAGTAGCCCGTAAGAAACGTGTTGCTGCAGGCCTCGAACCGGCTGAAGGCGAAGACCGCAAACGTCCGCGCAAACCAGTTACACGCAAACCTGCTCCCGGAGCCCGCAAACCAAGACCATAATACTACAATAATTTTATGTAATCACGAACCTGTGCTCTTAGCATAGGTTTGTGCAATTACAACGGTAATAACAAATTTGAAATTAACAAAAATGGCTACTATTACAGCATCAGATGTAAACAAACTGCGCCAGATGACCGGAGCAGGTATGATGGATTGCAAAAACGCGTTGGTGGAATCAGAAGGTGATATCGAAAAGGCAATTGACATTTTACGCAAAAAAGGACAGAAACTCGCCGTTAAACGTGCCGACCGCGACGCTAACCAGGGTATAGTTTTAGCTAAAACTACCGAGGACCGCAAATTTGCAGCAGTTATTATGCTGAACTGCGAAACGGATTTCGTTGCAAAAAACCAGGAGTTTATCGATTACGCAAATAAGATCATCGAACTTGCAGTGGCTACAAAACCTGCTTCGCTCGAAGCACTTGCAGCAATGAATATTGATGGCCGCTCAATTTCCGATGGTGTTACCGATCTGATTGGTAAAACCGGTGAGAAAATGCAGCTTGCACATTACGAATTTGTTGAAGCTCCTTTAACAGTCGCTTACAATCACTTCGGAAACCGTCTGGCCGCTATTCTTGGTCTCAATAAGGCCGAAGCTAATGGAATTGATGATGTCGGCAAACACGTTGCTATGCAGATTGCTGCCATGTCGCCGGTTGCTCTCGATAAAGATGATGTTGATGCCGAAACCATTGCCCGCGAAATTGAAGTTGGTAAGGATCAGGCACGTGCCGAAGGAAAAGCTGAAGAAATGCTCGAAAAGATTGCTTTAGGCAAACTGAATAAATTCTATAAAGAAAATACCCTGCTCAACCAGGAGTTCATCAACGATTCAAAAATGACCGTTCGTGAATACCTGCAGAAAGCTGATAAAGACCTTACTGTAACGACCTTCCGTCGTTTGCAGTTAGGAGTATAAAGATCATTTTTTTTTTTGAAAAGTCCTGTCTGAAAAGACGGGACTTTTTTTTTGACTGATTTAAAAGAAGTGCGTAAAAAACCCCACAGAGGGTTTCTCTGCAGGGTTCGCAATTTGAGCTGTGTTCCAAGTATATCGAGTTACGGGAGTATTTTTTTGATAATCTCGGCGATCATTTTATTGTCAGCTTTTCCGGCAACTACTTTACTGGCTATACCCATAACTTTCCCCATGTCTTTTATGCTGGTTGCACCTGTATCGGCAATAACTTTCTTTACGATAGCGATTACTTCTTCATCGCTGAGTTGTTCGGGAAGATATTTTTCGATTATGGCTGCCTGGAATATTTCAGGTTCTGCCAGGTCGGGGCGTCCTTGAGCAATATAGATTTCAGCACTTTCGCGGCGCTGTTTTACCAAACGCTGCAACATCTTAAGTTCGACAGTGTCGGGGATAATGCCACCGGTAACGTCTTTGCCGGTTTTTTCAAGTAATAATGCTGCTTTTATCGATCGCAAGGCTTCAAGTTTATCCTTGTCCTTGTTGATCATAGCTTGCTTAATATCCTCGTTGATGAGTTTTTCAAGTTCCATGATAAGCTTCAATTAATCAACATTATCGTGAAGGAATGAATTATTCCCGCGAAGAGTAGTTTTGTTTTCAGTATCTGAATCCAGGGTTAAACGCGAAACTTGACTTTCATTTACGGGATCCGAAACCGGAAGGTCAACATTACGGCGCATATATGCCGGAATCCGTTCCATTTCTTCAACTGTGGATGAATTTATGGGTTTATGACTCAGGCTTTTGAGTTTGTTTACCCTGTCCTGGCGAACATCTTCCTGCTCTGCATATTTTTTATCTTGAGGAGCCTGGACTGATTCGGATGAGCGTGTTTCGTGCTTAATAGTAGGCATTACTATTTCAAGTTCAGGTTCCGGGCGGAAGAAGAGTTTCATTTCGACTGGCTCGGGAATCTGCATGCTCTTTTCGGCAACGGTTTCGGGTTTTTCGGATTCGTTGAAAAGTGAAACCGGGATATTGTTAACAGGCTGAGGCATGTTTGTTCTTGCCGGTTCATCAGCCATATGCGAAGTAACGGGTTCAACCATGTGGATTTCAGTCCTTGGTTCAACTACAATGGGCTGGGTTGGAGTATTCAGTGTGTTCTGAATACTGCCAAGAGTATGGATGGTTTTAACGGGCTTGTTAAATCCTGTAGCAATTAAAGTTACTGAGATTTCGTCGTCAAGGTTTTCGTCGATGCCGTCACCCCATATCACGTTGGCTTCTTCGCCGGTGCGTGACGTGATGTAATTTGTAATATCATTCAGTTCCTCGAGTGAGATTTCATTTTTACCTGATGTGATATATAAAAGCACATTCGAAGCACCTTTAATATCAGTATCGTCAAGCAATGGTGAGTTCAATGCCATTTCAACTGCCTTTATGGCACGGTCGGTACCACTTGCAATACCGGCTCCCATTATGGCTTTACCGCTGGACTGCATTACGGTTTTAACATCTTCGAAGTCGACATTGATACGGCCGGTTACTGTAATGATCTCGGCAATGCCTTTGGCTGCAATGGTGAGCACGTTATCTGCTTTGCCAAACGCCTGACTAAGTTTCATATCGCCTTGCATATCAAGCAGTTTGTCGTTGCAGATTACAAGGATAGTATCGACATATTTTCTTAATTCTTCAATACCGTCAACGGCCTGGATCTGGCGCCTGCGTCCTTCGAATCCAAAAGGTTTAGTTATAATAGCAACAGTCAGAATACCAAGTTCACGAGCTATCTGTGCAATTACAGGAGCAGCACCGGTTCCGGTTCCGCCGCCCATACCTGCGGTGATAAACAGCATCGAGGTATTATGTGAAATTATTTCCCTGATTTCATCAGCAATCTGGATGGCAGCGTCGCGACCAACCGAAGGATTGGCTCCTGCACCCAAACCTGTACTTCCAAGCCTGATTTTATTAGGCACTTCGCAGTTATTGAGCGATTGTGCATCAGTATTGCAAATGTAGAAATCAACTCCTTTAATTCCTTGCTTATACATGTAAGCGACAGCATTGCTCCCGCCTCCGCCAACACCTATTACTTTTATAATTGATGCCTGTTCTTCAGGCTTGTCGAATCTGAGCATATTGAGCATGTTTCTTCCCCCTAAAATTAATTGTTATATTTTTTGATTATGTCTTACTACCTTTATTTTTACTAACAAAATCAATGTTAATTACTAACTTATTCCATCGCCGAAGAACCTGTCGAGCCAATCCTGCATTTTCTTCTGTTTCGGAACCGGCGGGGCTTTTGGCGCTTCTGCGCTTTCGGGCCTGGTGGTTCCGTTTTTAATCTGCGATATATCAGCTCGTTGCATTCCAATAAGTACTAGTCCCAGGGCCGTAGCATACATAGGGCTCGTCATTTCGGCTGCAGCATTGCTTGCCAGGTGTTCGTTAGGGTAACCTATGCGGGTATCCATACCGGTAACAAATTGAGTAAGTTGCTCGATATGTTTCAACATAGCACCGCCGCCGGTAAGCACAATGCCTGCAATCAGCCTTTTCTCGAGACCGGTACTTTTGATTTCATGATAAACGGCTTCGATTATTTCTTCCATTCGTGCCTGTATGATCCTGGCCAGGTTTTTCAGCGTAATTTCTTTTGGCGCACGTCCTCTTAAACCGGGTATTGCCACGATTTCTTCGGCACGGTTTTCGCTGGCAAGCGCTGAACCGAATTTCACTTTAAGGTCCTCGGCATGTTTTTTAATTATGCTGCAGCCTTCCTTGATGTCCTCGGTAATTATCTCGCCTCCGAAAGGAATTACTGCCGTATGCCGGATTATCCCATCGAGGAACACGGCAACATCGGTTGTTCCGCCACCAATATCAACCAGAACAACACCTGCTTCCTTTTCGTCACTGCTTAGCACAGCTTCGGCCGATGCCAGGGGCTGAAGAATCATATGCTCAAGGTTGTAGCCTGATTTTTCGATGCACTTCATTATATTTTGAGCTGCCGAAGTTTGCGCTGTTACTATATGAAAACTGGCTGCAATCTGGTGCCCCAGCATGCCTTTCGGATCCTTTACACCGCCTTCACCATCGATAATGAACTCCTGGGGTAAAACATCGATTATCTTCTCGCCGGGATTCATGGCAATATTGTAAATGCTGGAAGTGAAATTCTCGATATCCTCCTGGCTGATCTCAATGTCAGGATTGTTCCGGATGGTACTTGCCCTGTGTTGTATACTGCGTATATGTTGCCCTGCTATGCCCACATTTACTGTGCGGATGGTAACTTTAGAGTTTTCCTGGGCTTCTCTTACGGCCGTTTGAATTGAGTTAACTGTGTTTTCGATATTGGTAATGACTCCACGGCGGACGCCAATGGATTCAGTATGGCCGTAACCTAAAACCTCGATTTTGCCGAATTCGTTGCGGCGTCCCGCAATGGCAGCAATTTTCGTGGTTCCAATATCTAATCCGACAACGATTTCCGATTGCATAGCTTTTAATTTATTTGGTGCACACTATTTGATTTTTATATTCAAGGTTTAATTTCCTGTACTTGTTCCAGCCTGTTTTTACCAGTCCGTATTTATAGAAATACTTCAGGTTTTCCAGTTTCTCGGCAGCATCTGTGGTGTCGCCAAGAAGGATAATATGTGACCCGGCTTTGGTAACCATTTGTATGGCTCCTCCGGGCTGAATATTCACCTGCTCAATGAGCGCGCTGAGTGTACTGTCGGTATTAATGATTCCGGCAAGGATGTGCAGGTCATAAAGACTCTTTAGTTGTTTTCTCAATGCAAGATTCGAATCTGGAACACTGAAAATAGATTTCCCATCCTGCAGCGGGCTGTCAATCTGCCCGGTAGCGATAAGTATTTTATACGGGAATTTCAGGTTCACCGGCATTATCCGGCCATTCCTGTCGATGTAATGATATACTCCGTCGGTAGAGATATACCGGATAACCGGTATACACTGATCAGCTTTTATTAATATATCACCTTCAAGATTCAGTTTTACATCAGCATTTTCGAGGTATGGATTCCTTCGGACGAAAGCTTTTATCCCTTCGATGTTGGCTTCACCAATTGTGGTTGACTGTGGTTTTCCGAATTTGTTACATATTTCGGTAATCAGTTCATTTCCGTTCATTAAGGGTTGTACCCCTTTATAGTCGATACTGCATGCTATGCTTCTGCATTTCTTAACCCTGTGCACTTCGTTGGCAAAGCCCATCATTACCACAACACCTGCGGCAATAGCTACCCAGAGACATATCAGCAATATTTTTACAAATAGTTTCATCTACAGTATTGTTGTTTTAGCCCTTAAATAATTCTCAATCGGGCCAACGAGTGTATCAATGTCGCCGGCTCCCATTGTAATGAGAATCTCCGGGCTGTGGCCTGCAAAATAAGCAGGAATATCATCCTTTTGAACAAGGTGTTTATTCGGATGATCCATTAGCGAAAGAAGCATTTGCGAATCTACTCCCGGCATCGGTAACTCGCGGGCTGGATAAACAGGTAACAGCAACACTTCATCCAGGGCCGAAAGGCTCTTAGCAAATTCAGAAGCAAAATCATGCGTACGCGAATAGAGATGAGGTTGAAAAATGCCTGTAATTTTTCGTCCAGGGAACATAGCTCTTGCTGAACGGATGCATGCATTCAATTCTTCAGGGTGGTGGGCATAGTCGTCGATATAAACAAATTCGCCGGTATTTAGCCGTATATCGAACCTGCGTTTTACCCCTTTGAATGAACCGAGCGCTTTGCTTAATTCTTCTGGCATTGCCCCTGCAAGGATTGCTGCAGCAAGAGCCGCTACTGCGTTCTCAACATTGTACAATCCCGGGATGCCAAGAGTAAGGTTATCTATTTTTCCTGACGGATATGTGAATTCAAACTGGTATAAACCGTTTTCGAGCCGGAGGTTGGTGGCGCTGAAATCGGCAACCTCATTTACGGCATACGAATACACATTGCAGTCTACAGGCACCTCGGCGGGTAATTCAAGTCCTTTTTTCAGGATAAGGTACCCACCGGGAACAATATTACCTGTGAAACTGCTGAAAGCCTCCCGGATTTCGGTGTGTGTATGGTAAATATCGAGGTGGTCGGAATCTATGCTGGTGATTATGGCTATATATGGATGCAGGTGCAGAAAGGACCTGTCGTACTCATCAGCTTCTGCAACCAGGAAGGGTGATGTATCGGAGATAAGAAGGTTGGTATCGAAATTCCGCGAAATACCTCCGAGGAATGCCTGGCATCCCTGTTGCGATTGCTGAAGCAGGTATGCTGCCAGTGTTGAAGTGGTCGTTTTGCCATGTGTGCCGGCACATGCAATGGTTTTGTATTCCGACGAGAGCATTCCGAGAACTTCGGCTCTTTTCATCATGCGCACACCAGTGTTCAGCAGGTATTCAAATTCAGTATTCGATCGGGGAACAGCCGGGGTATAGATCACAAGCCCGGTCTCTGACGGAATTAAAGAAATATCTTCTGTATAGTGAATATGCATTCCTTCCTGCTCCAGGCTTTCGGTAAGCGGTGTGCATGTCCGGTCGTAGCCATGAACCTGGTAGCCCTTAGCAATGAAGTATCGTGCCAACGCGCTCATACCTATCCCTCCAATACCGAGGAAATAAATTATATGTTCTTTAACTTTCAACGACACTGCTTCTATTTGTTATTTTTTTTGGTTTGATGCGATTTCGAATACCTGTCTGGCAATGAGTCCTGCCGCATTAGGCATTGCCATTGTTTTAATATTGGTGCTGAGATTATTTTGTTGCTGTTTGTCGGCTGCCAGGCGAAGAATAGAATTGATAAGTTCAGTAGGTGCTTCGGAATCCTTTACAAGGATAGCTGCCCCGCGTTTCGAGAGAGCCATTGCATTTTTCGTCTGGTGATCCTCGGCAACATTTGGCGATGGAACCAGTATCGAAGGTTTTCCTGCAATGCAAAGTTCCGATATTGCAATTGCCCCTGCCCTTGACACAACAATGTCGGCAGCTGCATATGCCATGTTCATTTCTTTTATAAATGGCTGGGTTATTAATCCCTGCTCCTTGTATTCGCTTATTGCTTTCATTGCTTCCGGAACGTAATGTTTACCGGTTTGCCAGATAAGCTGTATGTCCGAGTCGGCAATATGCTTCAGGCCCGCACGGATGCTTTGGTTTATTGTCCTGGCACCAAGACTGCCACCAACAACAAGTAAGGTTATTTTGTCGTCAACCAGGCCGAAGTGTTTTAATCCTTCTGTCCGCGTTGCATTGTTGAATTCAATATCATTCCTCACAGGGTTGCCCGTGAACCTGATTTTTGCTGCCGGGAAATATTTTTCCATACCCTCATAAGCCACACAAATACGATCAGCTTTTGATGCAAGCATTTTGTTGGTGATGCCTGGGAACGAATTCTGTTCCTGTATAAGTGTCGGTATTCCTAATTTGGCGGCCATTCGGAGAGTGGGACCCGAAGCATAACCACCTGTTCCGACTACAACATCAGGCTTAAACGATTTTATAATTTTCCTGGCATTATAAAGGCTCGAGATTACTTTGAAAGGAAACAAAAGGTTGTCAACTGTAAGCCTGCGTTGCAATCCACTGATCCATAACCCTTCTATTTTATAACCTGCGGCCGGAACTTTCTCCATTTCCATGCGCCCTCTTGCTCCAACGAACAAAACCGCGGCTGCAGGATTTATATCCTTAACGGCATTGGCAATTGCCACAGCCGGGAATATATGCCCGCCGGTTCCTCCACCGCTGAGTATTATACGTATCTGATCAGGCTGTTGCATGTTGTATTTCGGTTGGTTCTTCTTTTATGTCTTCATCCTGGTCCATTTCCTTGCTTACACTGAGTATGATCCCGATTGCGATACTTGTAAACCATATACTGGTTCCTCCCATGCTCACCAGCGGCAAGGGTTGCCCGGTAACCGGGACCAGGTGCACCGCTACGGCCATATTTGCAAATGCCTGAATAATCAGGCTAAGTGTAACCCCGATTGCCAGCAGTGCCCCGAAGTTACCCGGGGCTTTATAGGCTATACGAATACCACGGTATAGCAGTATCAGGTACATCAGTATTATGATTAGAGCGCCTATTGCACCATACTCCTCAATTATAATGGCAAAAATGAAATCGTTAAACGGGTTCGGCAGGAAGTTTTTCTGCATGCTGTTTCCTGGTAATCGGCCGAAAATTCCACCATTGGCAATTGCAATCTTTGCCTGTTCGACTTGGAAGTTTTCATCGCTGTCGCCTCCGCCGCCGAAATGTTCAATACGGTTCTGCCAGGTACCCAATCGTCCGCTCGATTTGGGCGATACAATCATAAATGCTATAAACAGCGAAAGTGTTGCTATTCCTATGCCTGCCAGTGCAAGTAAGTACTTGAATTTTACTCCGCCAATAAACATCAGCAGGATACAGGTAACAAACAGTATGGCTGCAGTCGAAAGATTTGCAGGCAGAATCAGTCCGCAAATAACCACAATAGGCAAAAGAACGGGGATAAATGCACCCTTAAAATCTTTAATGATTTCCTGTTTTTTAGCCAGCATGCGGGCAACAAACATAATTAGGGCCAGTTTCGCAAGGTCAGAAGGCTGGAACATAATATTAACCCCTGGAAGAGTGGTCCAGCGGGCAGCTTCATTCCGCACTTCACCGAATACAAGGGTATAAAGCAGCAACGGCGCAGCTATAATGATGGCCAGCATTGATATTTTGGCATAATACACATATTTGATCTTATGTGCTGCATACATGAGTATAAAGCCGAAAATAAGGATTCCAAGGTGCTTCAGAAGGTAATATTCCGTATTGCCTTGCTTGAAACGATAGGCAAGCGTAGTAGTGGAACTGTATACAGCAAGCACTGAGAATACCGAGAGTATGATTACAACTCCCCATATTACTTTATCCCCGCGTATTTTCGGAACTATCTGCATCTTTTTCTCTGGTGTTCTGATTTGTTAATTACAAATTCCTTACTGCGTTTTTGAATTTATTTCCCCTGTCCTCATAATTATCGAAAAGGTCGAAACTTGCACATGCCGGCGAAAGCAGCACCGTATCACCCTTTTTGCCGATAGTATATGCGGTCATGACAGCCTGTTCAGCTGATTGTGTTTCGTATATAGCATCTACTTTGTCGGCAAAAAGCGCAATCAGTTTGGAGTTGTCAACTCCCAGGCAAATCAGTGCTTTAACTTTCTGAACAACCATTTCTTCAAGTTTGGAATAGTCATTGCCTTTATCGATACCACCGGCAATCCAGATCACCGGGGCATCGGTAGTTTCGAGGGCATACCAGGTGCTGTTGACATTAGTCGCCTTGGAATCGTTTATAAAGTCGATCCCATGGATGCGTGCGACAAATTCGAGACGATGCTCCACATTTTCGAAACTGCTGAGCGACTGGCGGATGCTTTCATTGCGGATTCCGACCAGACTGGCAGCGATCGAAGCAGCCATCGAATTGTACACATTGTGTTTGCCTTGTAAGGCGAGTTCTTCCAATGTCATGGTAAAAGGGTTATTATTTATATTTATATGTAGTTTATTTTCAATACAATATGCATCTGCAGAAGTATTTCCGGGCTGGCTGGTAAGCGTGTAAATCCGCGCTTTCAGGTCCCGCCTTCTGACTTCGGCAGCACTTACTTCGTCGTCGAGGCAATAAATAAAAGCATCATCTGCAGTTTGATTCTGAGCTATCCTGAATTTTGAATCCGTGTAATTTTCAAATTTGTAGTCGTAACGGTCGAGATGATCGGGTGTAATGTTGGTCAGTATGGCTATTTCGGCTTTGAACTCAAACATGCTGTCGAGCTGAAATGAGCTTATTTCCAATACGTACCAGTCAAAATCGCTGGTTGCTACCTGCATGGCAAAACTTTCGCCCACATTACCACCCAGGCCGACATTAACACCTGCATTTTTCAAAATATGGTAGGTGAGCAGCGTGGTAGTAGTTTTACCGTTAGCGCCTGTAATACAGATTTTGCGTGCTCTGGTGTAGCGGGCTGCAAATTCTATTTCAGAAATTACCGGTATCTTAAGGCTCCTGATCTGTTTTACAAGCGGCGCAGTTAGCGGAATGCCTGGGCTGATGATAACTTCATCCGCATCCAGGATTTCTGCTTCCGTATGGCTGCCTTCTTCAAATGCTATTTCAAAATGTGAAAGAACGTTTTTGTATTTTTCTTGAATTTTTCCTGAATCCGACAGCCAAACCCTGAATCCTTGCTTTTTAGCCAGTACAGCTGCACCTGTACCGCTTTCGCCTGCTCCCAGTATGGCTATTTTCCTGCTCATCTTTATTCTTACCTTATCTTTAATGTTATTATCGATGCCAATGCCAGGGCAATTCCTATAATCATAAACCGCATCACGATTTTAGGCTCTGGATATCCTTTCTTTTGGTAGTGATGGTGTAGGGGCGCCATGAGAAATACCCGTTTCCCTTCGCCAGTCCTGCGTTTTGTGTATTTGAAATAGGCAACCTGTATTACAACCGAGAGATTCTCGACTATAAAGATGCCGCAGAGGATCGGAATAAGTAATTCCTTGCGGATAATAAGGGCCAGTGCGGCAATTATCCCGCCTAGGGCCAGGCTGCCGGTATCGCCCATAAATACCTGGGCCGGGTAGGAGTTATACCAAAGGAAACCAACACAGGCTCCAACCAGCGCACTTATAAAAACAACCAGTTCACCTGTATTAGGTATATACATGATGTTGAGATAATCAGCGAAAACAATATTGCCGCTTACCCATGCCAATAGTCCCAGAGTGATTGCTATTATGGCTGAGGTGCCCGTCGCAAGCCCGTCCATTCCATCAGTTAAATTAGCTCCGTTCGAAATGGCAGTTATAATCAGTATTACAATTGGAATAAAAATCAGCCAGGCAAATTTTCTATAATCGTGTCCTATCCATTTTATAAGGACAGCATAATCAAATTCATTGTTTTTAAGAAAGGGAATGGTCGTTTTAGTCGATTTTACAGGAGTAACCCTGAATTTTGTGTTATGGTCCTTTATCTGTTCGAAGGCAGTGAGCGCGCCTGGTTTTGCAACTACTTTCTTTTCGGGAACCTGTTCGCGTATTACAACACCCGGATGGAAATACAGTACTGACCCAAGTACAAGGCCGGCAACTACCTGTCCCATGATTTTAAACTTACCGGCAAGGCCTTCTTTGTTTTTCCTGAATACTTTGATATAATCATCGAGGAATCCGATAAGGCCAAGCCAGATGGTTACAAACAACATTAATAAGATATAGATATTCAGCACTTTTGCGAACAGCAGGGTGGGTAACAGTATAGCTCCCAGTATAATAAGGCCGCCCATGGTTGGGGTACCGGTTTTGGCCATTTGTCCTTCGAGACCGAGTTCGCGTATAGTTTCTCCGATTTGCTTGGTACGCAGGTAGTTGATTATGGTTTTGCCGTAAATAAGCGAAATGAACAGCGATACAATGGTCGACAGGGCAGCGCGGAACGAAATAAACTGAAACATACCTGCTCCGGGTACATTGTAAGCTTTATCGAGGTACGTGAAAAGATAATACAGCATTGGCTTTGGTTTTCAGTTAATATTTTTATTCGGGTCAGAGCAGGTATTTCTTAAGCATTTCTTTGTCGTCAAAAGGTGATTTTACCCCTTGAACCTCCTGGTATTTTTCATGTCCTTTTCCGGCAACCAGGATTACATCATTGTCGCGGGCCATTGCGCATGCCAGCCTGATTGCATCATGACGGTCGGTAATGTTCTGAACATTACGCGAATATTCTTTTTCTACGCCGGCAAGCATTTCGAAAATAATCAGCTCGGGCACCTCGCTGCGTGGATTATCAGATGTTAGAATAACCCTGTCGCTTAACCTGGCTGCAATCTGCGCCATTACAGGCCGCTTGGTTTTATCGCGGTCACCGCCGCAGCCAACTACGGTTATAAGCATTTCGTTGCCTGTACGTAACTGGTTAATAGTTTCGAGTACGTTCTGCAGAGCATCAGGTGTGTGTGCGTAATCAACAATACCAATTATACCCTGGGGTGATTTGATATAATCGAAACGGCCTTCAACGCTTTCGAGGTTACTCAGGATCGTGAGAATTTCAAGCTGATCATGACCCAGGAGCGAAGCAGCTGCAAATACAGCAAGAAGGTTATACCCGTTAAAGCGTCCTACCAGCCGGCACCAGGTTTCGTGACCATTCAGGTCGAGATGCAGACCGTCAAGCGGCGATTCGATGATACGGCCTTTAAAATCTGCCATTTTCTGGAGGCTGTAGGTGTGTTTGCTTGCTTTGGTATTCTGAAGCATTACCAGTCCGTTCTTATCTTCCAGATTGGTAAGTGCAAATGCGGTTGCCGGCAATTCATCGAAAAACCTCTTTTTGGCCCTAAGGTATTCATCGAAGGTTTTGTGAAAATCGAGATGATCGTGGGTTATATTCGAGAAAATCCCACCGGCAAATACCAGGCCTGAAATCCGGTTTTGGACTACAGCATGTGAGCTCACTTCCATAAAACAATAACTACAGCCTTTCAATACCATCTGCGCAAGCAGGTGGTTGAGTTTAATGGCATCGGGAGTTGTATGAGTGGATGGAATAATTTCATCATCAATCCTGTTAAGGATGGTTGAAAGTAATCCGACATGGTAACCCATTGTCCTGAAGAGGTTGAAAAGTAAAGTGACCGTTGTGGTTTTTCCATTGGTTCCGGTAATGCCAACTAGTTTCAGTTTCGATGAAGGGTTTTCGAACCAGTTTGATGCAATAATGCCCGACCAATAACTGCTGTCATCGACCTTTACATATACAACCTTAGGGTCAGGTATTTCAGGAAGGGTTTCGCAAAGTATTGCAGAAGCGCCACCTGCTATTACCTGCGCGATGAAATCATGGCCATCGACTCTCGTTCCTTTTACTGCAAAAAACAGGCTACCAGCTTCAACCTCACGCGAATCGTAAGTAATTCCGCTAATGGCTGCATCAGTGGTACCAAGTACTTTACTGATATTTACATTTCGAAGTAGGTCGGCCAGTTGTTTCATTTATAATCGGATTGTTTCTTTGTTTTATGGTTTTATTTACTGATTCCCAGGCTAAGCAGAACTGGCGATCCCGGTGTGATTTTGCTGCCAGCCGGCAGCGATTGTTGTTTTACAAGACCGATGCCGCTCAACTGTACATGTAAGCCAAGTTTTTCGAGCAGGTATACAGCATCGCGTGCACCCATGCCAACTACGCTTGGTATGGTTTCAGGCATGCTGGGCAAAGAAGCAAGGCGCATACCCGAACTGTCCGTAACCTGGGTCAGCCATTCACCGCCAAAAGGAACTCCCTGGGCATACCCAAGCCACTTGCTGAGGTATTGGATGTCGCTGGCATTGCCTGCTTTTAACGGATTTGTGCGTGTGGTTTTAGTAGTGTCCACCCAGTTTAATCCTACATCAGGATCGGTGGCATAAATACGGTCGGCTATTTCGCGGAAAACAGGAGCTGCAATAGCTCCCCCGTAGTACCCGCCCGTAGTTGGATTGTTTATTACTACTATGCAGGAGTATTTTGGATTCTCAGCAGGAAAATAGCCAACAAATGATCCTTTGTAATTTGATTTGTTATAGCCGCCGCTATTCTGTGCAAGCTGGGCAGTTCCGGTTTTCCCAGCAACCTTGTAGATCGGGTTCTTTAAAGCAGTTCCAGTGCCATGATCAACAACCGCCTCAAGCATAATCTTGGCCATCCTGATTGATTCAATCGAAGCAATCCGCTTGTTGATAATCTGGGTTTCAAAAATCTTAACCGGCGAACCGGCTTTTCTTACCTCTTTTACAAAGTGTGGTTTAACCATCACACCATCATTTGCTACCGCATTGTAGAATGTAAGAATCTGTAATGGCGTGAGTGCAACCTCGTATCCGATCGACATCCACGGAAGTGATGAATTCGACCATAGGCCGTCCTTAACACCAAGTATCTGTGGCCGGCCTTCTCCTTTAATCTCGAGACCGAGTCTTTTATTTACACTGAAACTGTGAAGCCGGTCAACAAACGCCTGTGGATTGTCGGAATAGGCCCT
Source organism: Bacteroidales bacterium (assembly GCA_963677975.1). Lineage (GTDB taxonomy): Bacteria > Bacteroidota > Bacteroidia > Bacteroidales > UBA4417 > UBA4417. The sequence continues at coordinate 1,618,266 of OY782677.1, forward strand.
GTAAATAATTTTTGAAACCCCGACATTCGATGATTTCTCAAAAGTCTGCTGAACGGTCATTACTCCGGCGCCAAGGTGCGAATCCCTCATAGTCCGCTTTCCATAATGAGTAATACCACCTGTACAGTCAACGATATCGGTAAGCTTAACTTTGCCATCTTCAAAACCGGCAAGTAGTGAAAACAACTTGAACGTCGATCCCGGCTCGGTGCTTTCGCCTATGGCATAATTGTAAAGTTCTTCGTAGGTGCCTTCCTTGGTAAGCCCAAGGTTTGCAATTGCCCTGATTTCGCCTGTTTTAACTTCCATAAGTATAGCGCAGCCATGATCAGCCTTATTTAACTCAAGCTGACGCATCAGTGCTTCTTCAGCCACATCCTGTATGTTGATGTCGATAGTTGTCAGGATATCAGCGCCGTTAACAGGTTCAATCTCATTGCTTTTGTTCATCGGGCGCCAGTTGCCATCAGGAATACGCTGGTAAAGCCTTTTACCGGCTAATCCCTGCATCTCGGCATTGAAGGCACTTTCGATTCCTACATTGTTCGAATTGCCATCCCTGAACCATCCTAAGGTGCGGTAACCAAGGTGGTTGTATGGATAAACCCTTTTATTCTGAACTGTTGTAATCAGACCACCACTGTTTTTACCCATGCGGAAAATCGGGAAAGTTTTTATTTTCTTTAACTGGTCGAAGGTGGCTTTACGTTTTATGAGTAGGTAGCGGTTTTTAGTGCTGCGGCCATCCTTAAGGAGGATTTTGTACCATTGTGCCGGTTTATCCTTAAAATAGGCGGAAAGACAGATTGCCAGCGAATCAACATTTTTATCGAAAGTGGAGTCTGCAATCAGCGGTGATGCGGCATCCATGCGGATTTCGAACAAGGGAACCGAAGTAGCCAGCATTTCACCTTTTACGTCGTAAATATTGCCACGGTTAGGATCAATGTTGAAATATTTAAGCGAGAGTTTCTCGGCTTTTGCTTTCCACATTTCACCTTCTGCCAGCTGGATATACAGGATCTTCCCGATAATGGCCAGGCTTATGAGGAACATAAAGCCATAAGCCAGGTATACACGAGTAAGAATTGATTTCCTTGATTCCATCTGGTAGTGCGATTCCTTGGTTATTTGGTTGGTACTTCAATCAATATTTTTCTAGGCGGGGTTTTCGATTCTTTAAGCCCGCTTGTAAGCAGCCGTTTTGCGATTTCAGTCTGCCTGGTAGTCTGCATTAGCTTCGCCTTGGTATTAATGTACTCGAAACGCTGCTCTTCAATCTGTTTTTTTGTCCGGCTTATACTGATAATAGTACGGTTGGCATAATTTGAGTTAAAAATGTAAAGCAAGCCAATGCATGTAAGGAAAATGAGGAACGGGAGCAGCCTTATTACTTTTTCGCGCACCAGGAACGACCCTTCAAGTATACTTTTGACCTTGCCTGACGAAGATTTCGATTTAGCTTTGGGTTTCTCAGGTTTTGGTTCAGATACTTCTCCTTCGGGCAAAGAATTTATAGTATTGCGGGCATTGCTCATGATTAAAACTTTTGGGCTATACGTAATTTTGCACTGCGGGATCTGGGGTTGCTCTTCAATTCTTCAGCCGATGGAGTTATTGGTTTCCGGGTAACAGGTTTTAGAGGGGCTAACACATTTCCGAAAAAATCTTTTTCCTGTTCGCCTTCGAAATTGCCGGTTTTCATATAATTTTTAACAAGCCGGTCCTCAAGCGAATGGTAAGAAATCACAACAAGTTTCCCGCCCGGTTTCAACGAATCGGCGCATTGCTTAAGCATGGCCTGCAAAGCACCCATTTCGTCATTTAACTCGATCCGTATAGCCTGGAATACCTGTGCCAGGTATTTGTTCTCAAAACCAGAAGGCATGCATGGTTTGATAGCTTCCTTGAATTCACCTGTTGTTGTTATGGCATTGGTACGAGCCTGTATAATACAGGCAGCCAGTTGCCGGGCATTCGAGATTTCACCGTATACCTTGAAAACCGACGAAAGTTTCTCCTCAGGGTATGTATTAACCATGTGTGAAGCTGTATACTCCTGGTTTCGGGCCATTCGCATATCCAAAGGGCCTTCAAAACGGGTTGCAAACCCACGTTCCGGAGTATCAATCTGGTGCGACGAAATACCCAGGTCGGCAAGTATGCCATCTACCGGGAAGGCTTTGTGAAGCCTTAAAAAGTTTTTCAAGTAGCGGAAGTTCGCATTCACCATGGTGAAGCGTTCGTCAATTATAGCATTTTCAAGGGCATCTTCATCCTGGTCAAAAGCAACAAGTCGCCCTTCGGAATTCAGATTCTCAAGTATAGCTTTTGAATGTCCGCCGCCACCAAATGTAAGATCAGCATAAATCCCTGATGGATCGATGCTGAGGCCTTCAATACATTCGTGCAGCAATGCGGGTTGATGGTACATTCAGTTTTCATTCGTTGAGGTTAATATTCCCTAATATGTCCTCAGCTATTGCGGAGATATCAGTCTGGGTTGCGCTAACTGCTTCATCGTATTTAGCTTTGTCCCATATTTCAATGCAATCCATTTTGGCAGCTACTACCACATCGCCTGTTATACCTGCAATCACTGCAAGGTCGCGTGGAATAAGAATTCTGCCTGAACCATCAATCTCAAGCTGCTTCAAGCCAGCATTGTAAGCCCTAATAAAATCGTTATGCTTTTTAACGAACCTGTTCAGTTTGCTGATAATCTTGCGGTTAAGCTCATCCCAGTTTGAACGGGGAAAAAGTTCGAGGCATGGGCTGAAAATGCTGCGTTTTACCACAAAACCTTCATCCAGAGTGGCATTCAGCTGGTTTTTTAATGCAACAGGAAGCATAAATCTTCCTTTTGCATCAACCCGGCAGATGTATTCTCCTTGTAAGGGTATCATGGTTTAATTCTATTTTGCCGTAAATTTACTATTGATTTCCCACTTTAAACCACATTTTACCACATTTTTTTATTAACAATACACAGAATGCCTGTAAATAAAGGGTTTTAGGGAAAATATTTTCTGTGAGAGCGTGAATTCTTGAATAATTTGTATGTGTGATTCTTTTGTCAAGGCTTTTGGCTGAGCATCTATATGCGAAATGTCTTATTTATATTAAATCTGGACTATTACATATATTCCGGGAATTCAGTAATTTTGCATAACACAGTAAAAGGTCAGGTTCCCCTTAGTTTAATTATTGTATGGAAGATCAAACGGTTAATATCAGGAATGAAGAGGTTTTTCTTGATCTTGAGAAGGTTATTGGTGCAAAGAACCCTGCCTTATTAAAGACTTTGCCCCGTTTTGTGTTAAATTATCTGAAAAGAATAATTCACCAGGAGGACCTGAATGATATTGCAAGGAATAACAAGGACTTACTAGGTTTGGATTTCCTTGATGCTTGCCTGAAAGGGTTTGGAGTTAATATCAAGTATACAGGAATTGAAAATATTCCGGCTGAAGGAAGGTGGATAGTAGCTGCTAACCACCCTCTTGGAGGCCTCGACGGAATGGCTCTTATGTGGGTTATCGGTAAGGTCAGGAAGGACATTATTTTCCCTGTAAACGATTTGTTGATGCATATTCCTAACCTTAGGGGATTGTTTATCCCGATAAATAAACATGGATCGAATGCCGGAAATGTTAGGATTATTGAAGAAGCATACGCATCGGGGAATGCTATGCTGTATTTTCCGGCAGGATTGTGTTCGCGAAAGCAGAAAGGGCATATACTTGACCTTGAATGGAAGAAAAGCTTTATCTCGAAAGCCAGGAGTCATGCACGGGATATAATACCCTGTATCATTAATGGAAAGAATTCAGCCTGGTTTTATAACCTGGCTCATCTTCGTGCTTTTCTGGGGATTAAATCGAATATCGAAATGCTCTACCTGGTGGATGAAATGTTCAAACAACGCGACCGGGAAATTTTAATTACATTTGGAAAACCAATTTCTTATACTATCTTTGATAAAAAGTATTCCGATTTAACCTGGGCACAAAAACTTAAGACTCATGTATACAATCTTGGAATAGATAGTAATAGTTCGTTTATAACTGATTAACCTTTGGAAAACAGAATGAAGGAAATAATTGACGCAGTTGACAGAGAATTACTTGTAAAAGAGCTTTCTCCCGGACGGTTTGTGAAACCAACCAACAGCGGGGGAAACGAAATATATATAGTAACATATCACAACGCACCCAATGTTACCAGGGAAATTGGGAGGCTGCGCGAAATTACCTTTCGGGACGCGGGCGGAGGCACTGGCCTGGATTGTGACCTTGATGAATTTGATACTGACGAGGAAAATCCGTTTAATCAGCTATTGGTGTGGGATCCGCGCGAAAAAGAAATTATCGGGGGATACCGGTTTATTCATGGCAAAACCCTGAAACGCAAACCAAACGGACATATTGATACACCTACTAGTGAGCTTTTCCAGCTATCGGAACAGTTTATTGAAGAATATCTGCCCAGTACAATCGAACTTGGCCGATCGTTTGTTCAACCCAATTATCAGCCTTCGATCAATGTGCGTAAAGGCATGTTTGCACTTGATAATATCTGGAATGGTTTGGGAGCAATCCTGATGCAAAATCCTGACGTAAAGTATTATTTCGGGAAAATAACCATGTATCCGCACTATAATACTGAGGCACGTGATATTATTCTCTATTTCCTGCGGAAATATTTCGGAGATAAAAAGAATCTCGTTTATCCTCATATTCCTCTTCGGATCAATACAACCGATGAGGTTCTTGCCAGCTATTTCGTTGGCGGATCTTATGAACAGGATTACAAAATACTTGTAAAAGAAGTTCGTCAGCGTCACGAAAATATACCACCGTTAGTAAATGCTTATATGAACCTGTCAGAGACCATGCTTTTCTTTGGTACTTCTTTAAATCCCGGTTTCGGGGATGTAGAAGAATCGGGAATACTGGTTACAATCGACGACATTTACGATTTTAAGAAAGACAGGCACCTGAGCATGCCCGAATAATTTAACCCTTTTTTCTATGAACAACCGCAGGGCCGCTTTTGTGATAAGTGCTCCCGATGTTACGGGTTGCCCGCAACCACGACTACCTGAATATGCTTTTTTCGGCAGGTCGAACGTCGGCAAATCATCGCTTATCAATATGATTACAGGTGTTAAAAACCTGGCCCGTACTTCGGCAACGCCGGGGAAAACCCAACTTCTGAATTACTATTCGGTTGACGAAGATACCTGGTACCTGGTTGATTTGCCCGGGTATGGATATGCCAAGGTATCAAAAAAGTCAAGGAGGAACTGGGAGAAAATAATACGCGAGTACCTTGTTCAGCGCGAATCGCTCGTATATACCTTTATCCTGGTGGATACCCGCCACGAACCCCAGAAAAGTGATCTTGATCTTATAAACTGGATGGGTGAACAAGGACTTCCATTTTGCCTGATTTTCACCAAAGCCGATAAAATATCGCGCAACGCAGTACGCCATAATGTAGATGAATATAAGAAAGTGCTAAATGAAAAATGGGAGGAACTTCCTCCCATTATAATTACATCTTCTCATTCGGGTGAAGGAAAAAGTGAAATAAATAGCTTTATTGCACTTTCCAATAGCGAATTTGCATCCCTCATCGAACAGAAACAATAAGCTGCTTCCCTATTTATACAAAATTAGTAACTGGTTTTTAGGAACCATATCACCTACTTTTATATAAACTTCGGCAACGATATTGTTTTCATGGGCAAACATGGTATTCACCATTTTCATTGCCTCAAGGTCAAGCAGTTTATCACCGGCTTTTACTTTTTTCCCTTTAGCAGTATAAATTTTCGTAATTGTACCGGGGATAAATGACAATACCTTTTTGGGATCGGCAGGCTCATAATTTTTCCTGTTAAGGAATTTCTTTGTCAGCCTGGTTTTATATTTCACTTCTTCGATAATGAGGGTTTGAAATACCTCACCATCAAGGTTTTCAGGACTATCTTCATGTTTTATGTCCTTAAGATTCAGACTCTTGGATTTTCCACTTGTTGGCATAATCAATTTTATTTCGTTGAAATGATTATTGAAAAATACATTGTGTAATTAAGGCAACCGATAGATGGTTGTCTAATCAGATCAATAGGCTGACCTGGAACAAATTACCTTCAGTTCTGAATTAAAATGGAGGTATGCCGTGTTTCTTTATTGGAACATCAACTCTTTTATCAGCCGATATCGCTAATGCATGAATTACCATATCTCGGGTTTCTTCGGGGCTGATAACTGCATCAACATAACCATAGGCAGCTGCAACAAATGGGTTGGCAAACTTTTCCTTATACTCCTTGATTTTTAGTTTACGCATTTCGTCAGGGTTTTCAGCCTCGTTAATTTCTTTGCGGAAGATAATGTTGGCGGCTCCCTCGGGTCCCATAACCGCAATTTCGGCGGTAGGCCAGGCAAAAACAAAGTCGGCGCGCAAATGGCTCGAACACATGGCAATATATCCTCCGCCATAAGCTTTTCGTGTTATAACAGTGATTTTCGGAACAGTAGCTTCGCTGTATGCATAAAGTACTTTAGCTCCGTGGCGGATTACCCCCGCATGCTCCTGGTCTACTCCGGGCAGGTATCCCGGTAAGTCGACCAACGTTACCAATGGTATATTGAAAGCGTCGCAATACCGGATAAAACGGGCGGCCTTATCACTTGAGTCAACATCGAGAACGCCTGCAAGCACCAAAGGCTGGTTGGCAACAAACCCAACTGTATATCCGTTCATGCGTGCAAATCCGATAACTATATTCTGGGCAAACAGATCCTGTATTTCGAGGAAGTCGGAGTCGTCGCAAATGCCGCGAATCACATCCTTAACATCGTAAGGTTGTTTAGGATTGGTTGGAAATACTTTAGTCAGGTCGTATTGCCTTACGCGGGGTGGTTTTTTAGGGAACGGATCTGCTTTTTTCAGGTTGTTCCAGGGGATAAAACTGCAGAGTTTCTTGATCTGATCGAAACACTCCAGTTCGCTTTCGGCAAAGAAATGAACATTACCGGTTATTTCGGCCTGTACACGGGCTCCACCAAGTTCTTCCATCGAAATCTCTTCGCCTAGTACAGTTTTAATAACCTCGGGACCTGTAATAAACATTTTGGATATTTTGTCGACAACAAACACAAAATCGGTGAGTGCCGGTGAATAAACAGCACCTCCGGCACATGGGCCGAGGATTACCGATATCTGGGGAATAACACCCGAAGCCTGTGTGTTACGGTAGAAAATTTCACCATAACCTGCCAGTGAGTTTACACCTTCCTGTATACGGGCACCGCCTGAATCATTAATCCCGATAAGCGGAATTTTGAGTTTCATGGCATGATCCATGATCTTGGTTATCTTCTTGGCGTGCATGTAGCCTAGCGATCCACCTGCAACAGTAAAATCCTGGGCAAAAATACAAACAGGATAATTGTTGATAGTTCCTGTTCCGGTAATTACACCATCACCGGGTAAGTATTTGTCACTCATTTCGAAATCGCGGCCGGCATGTTCAACAAACAGGTCATATTCGTGAAATGACTTTGCATCAAGTAACGAGATAATTCGTTCGCGGGCTGTGAGCTTTCCAGTGGCTTTTTGTTTCTGGATGGCTTTATCGCCACCGCCACGCAATGCTTCCTGCATTCTGCGTTTAAGATCAGAAGATTTGGAGCTTAAGGACATACGGTTTTATTTTATGAATAATAAGTTGATTCGTCGGGTGACGATTTTTCCATTCATAGGCAAAGATACAATTATAAAATTGTTTTTTAGTGCATCATTTCTGCATATTTAGCACCCGGTCCTTTCCTTTTTCACTATAAATACTTAGTTTTGAGCTTTTAAACCAAGAGAATGAATATTGAAGAATTAAGGGAATATTGTATTTCGAAGCCGGCAGTTACCGAAAGTTTTCCCTTCGATGAGTCGACACTCGTTTTTAAAGTTGCCGGAAAGATGTTTTTACTCACTGACCTGGTGGATGCATTCTCTATGAATGTTAAAAATACCCCGGAAAAAGTAATTGAACTCCGTGAGCACTTCCCAAGTGTTCTGCCTGGCTATCATATGAACAAAACTCATTGGGTCACCGTAATGATTGATGGCTCGGTTCCGGATGATTTGCTACACGAATGGATTGATGAATCATACAACCTTATTGTTGCAGGCTTTACCAGGAAAGAAAAAGTTTTGTTTGCAGAGATGTTGTTGAAATAACTATTATTCCAGAGTTATATATTTCGAAAGCGCGTTTACGAGGGCAGCTTTCGATTGTAAACCAACAAAAGTTTCTACAGGCTGACCGTCCTTAAAAATAATCATAGTCGGGATCGAATTTACTCCGAACTTATTTGCCAGCTGACCGTTTTCGTCAATATCAACTTTCCCTACCTTTACTTTTCCTGCTGTTTGAGCCGCGATTTCGTCAATAACAGGAGCCATGGCTTTACATGGCATGCACCAGGTTGCCCAGAAATCGACCAGTACAATTCCTTTGGCGGTTTCATCCGAGAAGTTAGCAGTTGTTATTGTTGTTATATTACCTGAAGGTCCTTGTTTGCATGACGAAATGCTTATAAAAACAGAGAAAAGCAGGAAGGCTAAAAGCGTTTTTTTATTCATGGTTTGCTTGATTACTGATATTAATTCGAAATAAGTTATTTCAGTGTTACCAGGGTAATTCCCGATCCGCCGGTTTCGAGTGAAGCATCCGAAACGTGCTTTACTTCGGGGATACTGTTCAGGTAATTACGAACGATACTACGCAACACTCCATTCCCTTTACCATGAAGTATACTAACTTCAGGCACACGCAACATAATGGCTTCATCAATGTATCGCTGAATGAGAGCCTCGGTTTCTTCGGCCCGTTTTCCTCGTACATCGATCGAGATGCGAAAATTGGCCATCCGGGCATTCATATCGTTTACCATATTCTGGTATGCTAGACCGCGGTTAACGATTTTCTTCACAGGTTTGTTTCCTGCGATCACTTCAAGATTTTCGGACTTAACCCGGAGTATAACTGTATTGAAAGCAACAGTAGCAATGTTGCCATGAATATCGGTTACTTCGCCTGTTTCGAGTTGCCCGATCATTCTCACACGACTCCCTTTCGCAACAGGACCGCCAGTGACTTTTTCAGGAGTGGAAATAATTTCAGGTTCTTTAATAGGTTCCGGAACGGGAGCCACTTCGAGTTCTTCGATGAACTCTTTCAACTCGGTCCGCATCTGACGGGTTCGTCCGGCATCGGCCTGCGATTGTTTGATCTCCCGGATGGTTTTTTCAATGATCTGGTTCGATTTATTCAGCAATGCTTTTGCGTCGTTGCTGGCTTTTTCGAGTATTTCTTTCTGTTTCCGGTCAAGGTCATCTTTCAGGCTCGAATAGCGGTTAATAAGCGTATTTAGCATTTCGTCAGCCTGCTGCAGTTGCTTTTCTTTCTGGGACAGTTCGAGTTTTTCAGCTTCAAGGTCCTGCATTTGCTTATCGAAGTCCAGCTGAGCATATCCAATCTTTTCGCCTGCTTTCTCGAGGACATCCTTGGGGAATGATATATTTGAAGCAATTTCAAACGCAAAGGAACTTCCCGGCCTGCCAGTTTTCAGTACGAAAAGGGGTTTCATATGTTTTGTGTCGTACAGCATAGCCCCGTTAATAAAACCCTCATGGTTCGATGCGAGTAGTTTCAGGTTGGCGTAATGGGTGGTTACAACCCCATACGCCTTCTTATCGTTGAGTGATTCTAAAACTGCTTCTGCAATGGCTCCACCCGACTGGGGCTCGGTACCGGCCCCGAATTCGTCAATAAGAAACAAAGCGGAACGCCCTGCAATTTCAAGCAGGTTTTTTATGTTATACAGGTGGCTGCTGTATGTGCTGAGGTCGTTTTCAATGGACTGCTGATCGCCTATATCAATGAAAAGATGATCAAAAATGCCTGCTTCGGATGTATCAAGTACCGGGATAAGCAAGCCGCATTGCAGCATGTATTGAAGTAAACCGACAGTTTTAAGCAAAACGGATTTCCCTCCGGCATTAGGCCCTGAAATTATGAGTATACGGTTCTGATCATCAAGTGAAATATCGGAGGGGATGATCTCCCGTTTCTGCTTTTTCAGCGAAAGCATCAGCAACGGGTGCCTAGCCTGAATCCAACTGAAAGCCTGTTTGTTTTGCAACACCGGTTTCATCGAACCGGTTTCGATAGCAAGCAGTGCTTTAGCCCTCAGAAAATCGAGTTCGCCAAGAAATTCCAGCGAACGGATAAGAGCCGGCACATATGGCCGTAAATTATCGGCAAGTTCAGTGAGTATCTTGATAATCTCACGTTTTTCGGCGAGTACAAGTTCCCTTATGCTATTCCGGAGTTCGAACACTTCAGTCGGTTCAATATAGGAAGTCTGACCGCTGGCCGATTCATCGATTATAACCCCGCTTATCTTTCGCTTGTTCGATGCCTGTATAGGGATTACAGCGTGTCCTTCACGTATCGCGATTTCGGTGTCGGCCGGGACGAGTTTATCAAGTTTCGCCTGTGTAAGCGCCTGGGCAATCTTTTTATCGATCATGTGTGTCATGCGCGAAAGGTCCTTTCGGATCTCGAGCAGGGATGGTGAGGCATTGTCGCGGATATTCCCTTCATTATCAAGTACCCGGGCTATTCCCGAAAGGACAGATGGGATAATGTTTTGTCCTGAAATAAGCGAATGCAGTTGTGGAAACCCTGTTGGAGAAGTTTCTGAAATAAAAGTAATACAATTACAATAGGTTGAATATGAGTCCTTAAACAGAAGGAGCGATTCAGCCGACATAAAAGTGCCAGGGATAAGAATGTAGTTCAGTTCGGTGCCAAGATCGAAATACTCTGATGCAGGATAACCGAATACTGTCAGCAGCATAGTGCGGAACTCTTCGGTAGCGTTGAGTTTGTGGGAAATTTCGTCACAATTGTTGCTGAAACAGATACCTGCAACCTGCAATTTTCCGGCTTCACCGTGGCAATAACCGGCCAGCATCCTCCTTATTGTGTCAAAACCGGTTTTTTCTTCAAAATTTGCAGGTGAAATCACAGCTTTTTTCTGCAAAAGTAAGTAAAAACGAGGGAAGGTTAATTGGCTGCATTACGATTTGCCTGATTCTTCCTGTAACGCAGTAACAATAACAGGGTTATAGCTATCAAACTTGCTGCAGCACTATATAACGAAAATGGGTTCGTCCTTTTTCCAAAGCCCTCAATCGGGCTGATGTCGCCAACATTCATATAAGCTGCCCAGTAATGCGGATGCGAGGTAAGGTTGTCGCAGTTTTCGAGATATTCGACCTTCGCCAGGCGCAGTGCTTCATTTCTAGGTTTGCCTTCGGAAATATATTTATAAAAATACTCCATGAGTTTTATGCCGGTACGGTCTTCGATTGCCCAGGAAGTCATAACTATTCCTGGTACACCGGCATAGAAGAAATCACGTGACAGGCTCATTATCCCTTCGCCTTTCTGTAATTTTCCTGTTCCTGTATTACATGCGCTTAATACTGCCATGTCGGCATGAAGTTCCATGTTTACCAGTTCCGAAGCATTGAGTAAACCATCTTCAATTGTGTCACCTCCTGGCTTGAAGAAAACCAGTTTGGAATACAGGGAATTATCATTATTTATCAGGGTATGCATAGCCAGGTGGAGAACTTTGTAATCAGGGGCAAATTTCTTAAAGGCTTCTTCTGTAGCTGCACTGTTTAAAAATTTCTTAACATTAAAGTACTTTTCGAGGCTCTCAATCTCTTTCTGGGTGTTAGTCAGATCAGTGAGTACATCCCTGAGAGGCCGTCCCTTTTCATCTTTCAGGTCAAGTGTATGATTATCAGAACTGTAATTTGGCCCGAATGCAATTACTTTCCCATTATTTTTATTCGCATTCATTTTTAATTCATCAAAAAAGGCGGTAGCTGAAGGAGTATAAGTAACAGCAGACTCTTTTATCAGGTAGGGAAGTTTCCGATATGAAACCTTGATTGTATCAGGCATCGAAGTCAGAAGAATATCGAATGACAGATACCCGAGTTCTCCATCAGGAACAAGAATAAGATCTTTCCCTTTTATAATTGGTTCAAGAGGCTGAATTAAAGTTTTATACAACTGATTCGAAGCAAGAGCAAATATTCTGAAGTCGGACCGCGAATAGTCGTTAAATTGTTTCCCGGTTAATTGTTCTCTTACTGTTTGCAGGTTATCGAAGAAGTCTGGTCCTATTGAGGTTGTGAAGAGTTGTTTTTTGTTGTTTGTAATAGCGAATGCAAAAAGACTCGAGTCGGTCAGGCTGTATTCAACAATAGCTTGTGTCGGACTAAGTTTTTTTTGAATAGTTTCAATCGAGGTTACTGAATTGTCATATTTCATGTTATAGTACAAAGGGTAATCCTTTTCGATCGACCGGATAAGTTCTTCCTGTTTCTGACTAAGATCGAAAATACGGCTGTTCCACATCTTTATTTTTGCTTCATCCGGATTGACTGCAATTTTCTGATCGTGAATTTGCTTGTTATAAAAATATATTTCTGACTTTAAACTTGCATCGCGGTTTAGTAAATCCTGAGGAATACGACCTGTATTTCTTGCGTCCTTATCGCGCAGATGGGATAGAAGAACAGCCGATTTTCCTTTTTCCGAAAAACTAAATGCCTGCTCGAGGGCATCCTGGCTTTTGGTTTTTTGATATAGTTTCACCTGGGCAAACAGTGCATTGGAATATGTGTTTTTCTTGTCACCTGAAATAATAAGCTTGCTGTCTTCGCCCTGATAAGCTGATCTCAACCGTTCTATCATTTTTAGCGAGAGATCGTAAGTCGCAGCACTGCTCTTTAATAAATCTACCCTTGATGTATCGGAGGTGTAAAGCGAATACAAGGCCATTGCTTTAGCAATAAGAGGATCAACCAGATTCCCGTTGAGATCTGCTTTTGTTATGTCAGGGTTGTCCGATTGAAACCGGGATGTAAAACCAGGAAATCCTGCAATAAGTGAGAGTTGGCAGTAATTAAGCGCTTTATCGTATTCTTTAACCCTGTAATAGTAGTTGCCAATGTAAAAATATGCTGTTGAAACATCAAGGCTAACAGGCCCGAATGACTTCAGGGATATAGCAAGTGCTTTTTCAAGGTATTTAATTGCCCGGGCGTCACCATTGTCCGACAGGAAATCACCATATCGCAAATAGGTTAAAGCAGTCTCCGTGTGTTCTTCACCATATATTTCAATACTTTTCTGAAGAGCTTTATTATAATAATTATCGGCATTTACTTTGTCTTTCATTTTGTATGAAACATTAGCCAGTCCCCTGAGGATTTTTACTGAATTCGGCAATTTGCCACCTACCTCAAGGCCTTTTAAATAATATTGCCTGGCTTCGGTGAAATCACCTTTTTTTTCAGCTATGTGGCCCATATTCAGATATATAAGCAAAAGATCAGCAAGGTTAGCAGGAGCTTTAGCCAGAATAATTTCCAGTGATTTGTTAAGATAGCTTTGAGCTTTCTGATAATCCGCCGAATATATGTAAATTACTCCCATATTAAGAAAAAGGGAGCCTGCCGTGACTGAATTGGACTGATTATTCTGAATATATGATTCCTCGGCACGTTTCATATACTCGATTGCTTTCGAATCATTACGAATGATCTGGTAGAACCTGCCCATATTCAGGAAGAGAGCAGCAAGTTTCTGGTCATGAGGCTGTAGTATTTCCTGGTTTACTTTTAAGGATTGCAGAAAATATTGTTCCGCTTTTTCGTAGTTCCCGGTCATGGAATAGACAATACCGATGTTTTGAAGCGAACCTGAATAATTAGTGCTTTTGATAAGGTTTCCTTTAATGTAGGTGTCGACTGCATTCTGATATTGAGCCAATGCTTCCGGATACTTATTCTGCATCAGGTAAATAGTGCCTACCCCATTGAAGGCTAGTGCCAGAACTGAATCAGCTGAATTCGGATTTGCCAGGTATAACCTAATATTTCTCAAATAAAGAGCTGAAGCAAACTCAAATTGCCTCTTGTCGGCATAAAGTAATGCTTTCTTGTGGATAAGCAGATTGTAGGCATTGCTGCTGGTATCCATTCTGGTATAAGCTAAAGCCTGGGCTTGTTCAACAATACGCATAGCCTCATCCGGATTGCCTTTTAACCTGAAGCATTCAACGATAGCTGAAGTGCTGTTAAGCCAGGCATCATATTGCTTTGCATCCAGATTGCGTTGTATATCTTTCCTGTAAAATAGTATTGCTGAATCGTAACTTCCTCGCGCTTTCATATCACCTGCGCGGATAATATCTGAATTTTTATCCGAAGTTCTTTTTCCTGAAGCATTTTTATTACATGCCCAAAGTGCTGCCTGTAAAAGCAGAAGCATAAAATAACAAAATAATGCCAAAGGCCGTTTCATAGGCAATATTTTGAATGAGGCCGGTTGTGAATACTTATTGCTATTATTGAATTACGCAAAGGTATAACATACTGGTTCTTTAAAACAAAAAAAGGAGTAAAATACTCCTTTTTTATTATTTTTTTAGGCAAAGAAAAAAACTACTGAGCCTTAATCAATCTTTTTACAGTATTAATTTCACTGCCAGCTGTTTGAATGCGCAATTTACAGATATAATATCCCTTAGCTAGATTTGATGCATCAAGATTTATCTCATTATTTCCGGATTCCAACCTGCCGGCCTGTATATTCATAACCATCAGTCCGGATGCATTATAAACCTCTATTATTCCATTTCCTGATACAGGAGTATAAATTGACAGCCTAGTTGAAGATGCAAATGGATTTGGATAATTCTCCAGTTTTAATTCGGTGCTGCCCGGTTTAAGAACAGGAGAAGCAAAACTCAGGTTAGTTACTTGCTGATTTGAGGTACTTATAAGGCTTGTATTACCGGCTAAGCCAAAAGAAGCAATCATACCAGGGGCAAATTCCTGTGTTGTAGTGCCATGAATGGTAACAAAGGTTTCACCTGGGCTGAATGTAATAGGCGAAGTATTAGGATCTCCCCAGATTATTCGGATTTGCCCGTCAACTATATCGTACTGGTAATCAACGCCTTTAAATTCGACTGATTGAATATTTAACAAGTTGGCAGGATAAGTAATAATTATACCTGCACCTGAGAATGAAATAGCATTATTTGTAACAATGCGGGTTTTAAAGGATTCGCCTTTCGAAACGTTAATTTCACCAACCTGGGCAACCGGTAATGCTGGGGTATTGTTGTTTTGTGGGACGAAAGTGCCTCCAACATCACCCGAGCAGGTTCCTCCAACCGGAAATCCTTCTTTCTGGCCGGTTACCGTAATCTGCATTGTTTCAAATTGCCAGGACCCAGCAGGGAATGGTGTACCATGTAATATGTGGTTTACAATCTGATTGTAATCACTCCAGTTAACATTGCTGTTAACATTAACATCTGCAGCCATAAATTGCATATCGGAGAGAGGATAATTAAAGGCTACATGCAGGAAAACCAGAACCGCATCATAAAACGAAGGCTCATAACCCGGTAGATTTGTTGTGCCACTCAAAGTATACTGTCCGGGGATGACATCTGAAAAATAAAAATAACCAGCCGTATTTGTAACGCAGGTTTTGTTGATATTCGTTTGATTCTTATGCAGTTTTACAGTAACACCGTTGATAGGGTGGTCTGTATTGCCATAGTACAATACATTACCACTAACTTCAGCAGCTATGAGATTGTGCGATGATAGTAAAACTATCAATACCAAGTAAACTAAATTTGTAAATCTTTTCATGATGTGGTTTTTATGGTTTTGGTTTTGAATTCTGTTTTTGCATTTTAAAGGATGAAAACTAAAATTTTTGCAAAAGTATAAAGGATTAACGACAATTGTCCTTAATCATTGTTTAGTTATTAATCCAGTTTTTCTTAAAAGGTAATACGGAAATTGAAAAAAAAATCGAAAAAAAATTAAATTTGTTTGATCTTTGCATAATGTTCATTACTCAACTCATATATTTACTGTGTTAGTTGTTAGTA
This sequence comes from Bacteroidales bacterium, assembly GCA_963677975.1. Lineage (GTDB taxonomy): Bacteria > Bacteroidota > Bacteroidia > Bacteroidales > UBA4417 > UBA4417. The sequence continues at coordinate 1,634,351 of OY782677.1, forward strand.
AATCTAAAATGTTTATAATTAATTTTAACATGTAAGATATTGATAAATAGACCGATATGTTTTATCGGTAAATTATTTGTAAAAAAAAAGAGCTAAATGGTATTACCTTTTCTAAAAATCCGGATAAATTACTAGTGATGATTCATTTTTCTGACGAAGCCATTCTTGAAGGTCTGAGATTAAGAAGTGATTACATCATTAATTTCATTTACAAAGAGTTTTTTCCGATTATCCGGTTTCTTGTGACCGAAAATGGGGGAACTTCAGAAGATGCAGAGGATATTTTTCAGGACGGAATAATAATAATTTACAATAAAATCAGCTTAAATCAATTTAATTTAACCAGTTCTTTCAAAACATATATGTATTCAGTTTGCCGCAATCTTTGGCTGCAGAAACTTAATAAGCGGAAAGCCATATTCGACAAACTTACCGATGTAGAAGAGTTCATTGATCTGCCCAAAAGCATGCTGCAGGATGCAACAATTTCGGAAACTGAAATGCATAGGATTATTCAGATACATTTTCTGTCGCTGACAGAAGATTGTCAAAAAGTGCTAAAGCTCTTTTCGAAAAATATTCCTTTGCGCGAAATTGCTGCCATCATGGGCTTTAAAACAGAAAAATACGCTAAGACAAGAAAATTCCTTTGTAAAGAAGAACTTAAAAAACGAATTGCTGACGATCCTAGAAGTCAAAAAATTTTTTAAAATGAGAAACAATTTAAAACATTCGACCAGTATTGAACAATTTATTGCTAATGAGATGGCCCCTGCCGAACAACTTGCTTTTGCAAAAGAGTTGAAAACGAACAGTGACCTGGCAGAAGAGTTCAGATTGTCGCAAACTATTGATGCAGCCATAAGGCGGGATGATATCATCGAACTCAGAAAAAAACTTCTGGCCGCTATTAATGCTGGAAAAACTGTTAATCCCGAAGTGAAAGTTGTAAAAATGCAAACATCCAGAAAGTGGTGGTATGCTGCTGCTTCATTACTGGCTTTGTGTGCAATTTCAGCTACACTTTTCTGGCAGACTAGCCGTAATACTTCCCCTGACAAACTTTTCAGTGAATATTATAATTCGGAAAACATTATTGACCAGACACGAGGGGACGAAAATATTGTTGAAGCCGTCATGAAATTCCAGCAGAAAGATTTCCGTGCAGCTTCTGTGCTATTTAAGAGAATACTCGAAAAGGATAATAACAATATGGCTGTTTGGTTCTATTATGGCATATCGAACATTGAAACTACCAACTACGATAATTCGATCAAAGCGTTTGATGTTATCATAAAACAGAATGATAACCTCTATATTGAGCACGCACAATGGTTCCTGGGACTCTGCTACCTTAAAAACAATCAGAAAGATAAAGCAGTTGACCAGTTCTCAATAGTTGCTTCTGACCCGGATAATTTCCACCGCCAGGAAGCTAAAGATATATTAGAGAAATTGCAGCTTAAATAACAATTATTCATTTCTCCCTGTACCAGAAACCGGCTTCGGCCGGTTTTTTTTTGGAACCTATTCAATCATATCTGCTAGAACCTTTTTAAGCTGTTAAAAATACGATTTTATGCTCAGAGCATAATTGGGGACAGCAAAAAACCCTGGCTTGAGGCACAAGCACAGGGTTCTGTTGAATTTGAAGGGCTTGTTATTTAATCAGTTGATCGGATCCGAGCAGTAAATCGATATACTGACCACGTTTGTAAATGAAAGGATCTTTAATTTCATGCTTTGATAGTTTCCCTTTGAAATCAGAAATAGATGAATATTTCTTCGATTCCATCCATGTTTCAATATCGCTTAGCATAGTTGCGATATGTTCCGGCTTGTTTTTGTACAGAGTACTAACTACCTGAACCGCATCAGCCCCGGCCAGCAGCATTTTGATAACATCGCTTCCCTGGTATATTCCAGTGTTGGCACATACCTGGGCTTTCAGGTTGCCATAAAGTAATCCTGCATAACGGAGAACAAGGCGGTAATCGCCTTCGTGGCTAAGGTAAAAAGGTGCAGCATGCTTTAGTTCCTGAATGTTTATCTCCGGCTCAAACATACGGTTAAATACAACTATCGAATTTGCACCGGCTTTATCGAGGCGGGAAATGAAATTCAGGGGGTTTGAATAAAACGAACTGAGTTTGACGCTGATAGGGATTGTAATTTTTGATTTCAGGTTTCGCACCAGGTCAAGATGAACTTCTTCCATCGAACGGCCATCCGCTTCAAAGTCGCCTGGGACGAAATAAAAATTAAGTTCAATGCCATCAACACCTGTTTTCTCAATCAAACGGGCATATTCAATCCAGGTGTTGTCGTACAGGCAGTTAAGGCTCGCAATAACAGGAATCCCAAGAGCATCTTTTGCCTTACGAAGGTTAACCAGGTGAGCTTCCGGACCAGCATGCCGCAGCTTAGGATAAAGGCTGGTCATTTCGGCATGCAAACCACCCATTGCTTCCAGCTGATCGTCAAACTGGGCGCTTTCGAGGTTAATCTGTTCTTCAAATAAAGTTTTGTAGACAACAGCTGCAGCTCCAGCTTTTTCAAGCCTTATAAGCATATTTAGGTCCGCCGACATGCTGCTTGCACCTGCAATAATGGGATTTTTAAGTTCAAGTCCCATATAATTTGTGGCAAGGTTAATCATAAGTTCTCCTCCAACAAGTTTAGTATAAATGAAATTTTATTTTTATAGATTCCTGTAATCAAAGCGGAAAATTAGTAAAAATTTCGGATATGGGATTCGGAATCCCTGAACTTTTTTTTGATAAAAATTCATAATGGGAATAATCCGGGATATAATTCTGTAATAGTCTGATAATTACCGGAATTCTAATCTATAATCATTTTAAATTAGCCTGATCGGGCTTATTTTATCTGATAATTAGCCTACAATACCTTATAAAAAAGTAATTTTGCACCGCTTTTCGGGGAAAACCGGAGCTAATTATTTCTGGTACAATAATCTAATAACCAAACATATGAGTAATAAAAAGAAATATGTAACCTGTGACGGTAATTATGCTGCCGCACATATTGCATACATGTTTAGTGAAGTAGCTGCTATTTATCCGATAACACCATCATCAACAATGGCCGAATATGTTGACGAATGGGCAGCCTACGGTCGTAAAAATATTTTTGGCGAAACTGTTCGCGTAGTTGAAATGCAGAGTGAAGGTGGTGCTGCAGGTGCAGTTCACGGATCAATGCAGGCAGGGGCGCTAACTACAACCTATACTGCTTCGCAAGGCTTACTGCTTATGATACCTAATATGTACAAAATGGCCGGTGAACTTTTACCTGCTGTTTTCCATGTATCAGCCCGCAGCCTTGCCGCCCAGGCACTTTCAATTTTTGGTGACCACAGCGATATCTATTCAACACGTCAAACAGGGTTCGCAATGCTTGCTACAGGAAGCGTGCAGGAAATTATGGACATTGCTGGTGTAGCCCACCTTGCATCAATTCGTTCGCGTGTGCCTTTTATGCATTTCTTTGATGGTTTCCGTACTTCGCATGAAATACAGAAAGTTGAATATCCGTCAAATGAAGACCTGTCGAAACTCCTTGATTACAAAGCCCTGCAGGAATTCCGCGATCGCGCCCTTAATCCGGAACACCCGGTTACACGCGGTACAGCTCAGAACCCTGATATCTATTTCCAGAGCCGTGAAGCCGCCAACCTGTTCTACGATGCAGTTCCTGATATCGTTGAGGAATACATGCAGCATATCAGTAAGGCTACCGGCCGCGAATACCATCCGTTTACCTATTACGGTGCTAAGGATGCTGAAAACATTGTAATTGCTATGGGTTCGATCACCGAAACCCTCAAAGAAGTTATCGATTACCTGAATTCAAAAGGTGAAAAACTGGGATTGATCAGCGTTCATTTGTATCGTCCTTTCTCCCCAAAATACTTCTTTAATGTTTTGCCAGAGACTGTAAAACGCATCTGTGTTCTCGACCGTACCAAAGAACCGGGTGCGACCGGCGATCCGTTGTACCTTGATATCCGCGATATTTTCTACGATAAGGCCAATAAGCCGCTTATCATTGGCGGACGTTACGGTTTGAGCTCAAAGGATACTACACCGGCCATGATGATTTCGGTATTTAATAACCTGAAATTGAATGAGCCAAAAAATCATTTCACTGTTGGTATAGTTGATGACGTTTCATTTACCTCACTACCGGTTCTTCCGGAAATAGATCTTTCTGATAAAGGAACTTTCCAGGCTAAATTTTTCGGTTTAGGGTCAGACGGAACAGTTGGTGCAAATAAGAATTCAATTAAAATAATCGGGGAGAACACTGATAAATATGCGCAGGCATACTTTGCCTATGATTCAAAGAAATCGGGAGGTATTACAACATCGCACCTCCGTTTCGGCGATCATCCGATCCGTTCGCCTTACCTGGTTAATACACCTGACTTTGTAGCATGCCATGTCCCTGCTTATCTTAACAAGTATGACCTTCTGAAGGGCCTGAAAAAGGGTGGCACATTCCTGCTGAACAGTATATGGGATGCTGACGAAAGCCGTGATCGCCTCCCGGATAATATGAAGAAATACATGGCTGAAAATGATATTAAATTCTACATCATTAACGCAACAGCAATTGCTGAAGAAATTGGACTTGGAAACCGTACAAATACGATTCTCCAGGCAGCATTCTTCAAGATTTCGGGTGTAATTCCTTACGAACTGGCGCTAACTGAAATGAAGAACGCTGTAAAGAAGACGTTCGGACGTAAAGGAGAAGAAATTGTGCGCATGAATGTCGAAGCAATCGATAAAGGTGCTGCAGTAACTGAAGTAAGCATTCCGGCTGAATGGAAAAAAATTGAAGTTCTGGCAGTTAAGGATACCCGCAATATTCCTGATTTTATCAAGAACATGGTTGAGCCAATCAACAGTATGAAGGGCGATGATTTGCCTGTAAGTGCTTTCCTTGGCCGTGAAGACGGTACTTTCCCTGCAGGAACCGCGGCATACGAAAAACGCGGAATAGCTGTTAATGTTCCCGAATGGATTTCCGATAATTGTATACAATGTAACCAGTGTGCTTTCGTTTGTCCTCACGCTGTTATCCGTCCGTTCCTGTTGAACGAAGACGAAATGAAAGGTCTGCCTGATGGTACTTCGACACTGAAAGCAATTCCAAAAACTTTCGATGGTTTGCAGTTCCGTATCCAGATCAGCCCGCTCGATTGTACAGGCTGCGGTAACTGTGCCGATGTGTGTCCTGCAAAAACAAAAGCTCTGGTTATGAAACCTCTTGCTACTCAAATGGTGCAGGATGCAAACTGGGATTATATTGCAAAGAATGTTACCTATAAAGATACACTTGCTCCGAAAGAGCAGAATGTGAAAAACAGCCAGTTCGCTCAGCCACTCTTCGAGTTCTCGGGAGCATGTGCCGGTTGCGGTGAAACTCCTTATGTAAAACTGGTAACCCAATTATTCGGAGAGCGTATGATGGTCGCAAATGCGACCGGATGCTCTTCAATTTATGGCGGATCGGCTCCTTCAACTCCGTATACAACCAATGCAAACGGATGCGGACCAGCATGGGCAAACTCACTCTTCGAAGATAATGCTGAATACGGTTTCGGTATGGCAATGGGTGTAAATAAACTCCGAACCCGTGTTGCCGAAAGGATGCAGATTATTATCGACGGTGATTACAGTCCTGAACTTAAGGAAGCCTGTAAACTCTGGATAGCAGGTATGCATGACGCGAAATTATCAAAAGAGGCTTCGGCTTTGGTTATACCACTTCTCGAAGCAGCAAATACCGATCTTGCCAAAGAGCTTGTAGCATTAAAACAATACTTCATCAAGAAATCAGTATGGATGTTCGGTGGCGACGGCTGGGCTTATGATATAGGCTATGGCGGACTCGATCATGTACTGGCATCGGGTGAAGATGTAAATGTTCTCGTTCTCGACACTGAGGTATATTCAAATACCGGCGGCCAGGCTTCAAAATCAACACCTGTAGGAGCAGTAGCTAAGTTTGCAGCATCAGGCAAGAAAGTCCGTAAAAAAGACCTTGGTATGATGGCTATGAGTTATGGCTATGTGTATGTTGCACAGGTTGCAATGGGTGCAAACCAGACGCAGTACCTTAAAGCGTTACGCGAAGCTGAAGCTTACCCGGGGCCATCATTGATTATTGCTTATTCAACCTGTATCAACCATGGTTTACATGCAGGAATGGAAAAGGCACAACAGCAGCAGGACGATGCAGTAAAAGCCGGATACTGGGCTAACTACCGTTTCAACCCGCAGCTCGAAGCTGAAGGTAAGAATCCATTCCAGCTTGATAGCAAGGAACCTGACTTTACATTATTCCAGGACTTCCTGAAATCGGAAATGCGTTATACTTCGCTTATGAAATCATTCCCGTCAGAGGCTGTTGAGCTTTTCGATGCAGCTTTGGATAATGCCAAATGGAGGTACAATAATTACAAACGATTGGCTGCAATGGAATACGGAAAATAATTTCGATTGACCAATTTCAATACCAGAAACCGGGTTGCTGAATTGCAACCCGGTTTTTTTTAACCATTTTGAACATAAATTAAATTGTGCTGTTTTGACAATTATATAATAATTTATAAATTTGGGAATAATTTAACAATCAAAATCCAGTATTATGAAACTTTCGGTCAAGCTTTTAGTGATTTGCAGCATTTTATTGTGTGCAGGTTTTGTCGGTGCACAAACTCTTACTCCCAGGGTAGTTTTCAAAGATACACCGCAGACGCACAATATGCATATTGCCTCCGACGGGCAATACCTTTATACGTGCAACGGTGGGAAACCTGCGCTCGGGCAAATAAGTAAATTTACTCTTGACGGAACAAAAATCGGTAGTTACTCCTTTGAACTCGACATGCGTTCAGTAATGTATAATCCTTCCGATAAGAAACTTTATATTAATACCTACAGTAAGGAATTATACCGGATTGATGATCTTATGCAAGGTATTTACAGCTTAGTTTATGAGTTTTCCAGTGTTAACGAGCAAGCAACTCCTGCTATAAGTGCAAACGGGAAATTGATTTATTTCATGGAATTCGGTGAACTATCGGTTTATAACATGAAAAACGGGGAACTGAAAACCACACTATCGGGGCTGAAATGCGCTGATGAAGTTGCCGATGGCGGAACCGCAGTGGCGGTGGATAAAAAACACATTTATACCTGGGACGGGCTGCAGCAGAAAGTATTTGTTTATGATTTGAAAGGCAAATACCAGAAAGCACTGAAACTTAACCAGGGTGATTACGGGTTTTCGCTTGCGTTTGCAAATGGAATGCTTTGGGTATCAACCGACGGCAATTACGAAGAAGGAACCTGGTATGGTTATTCGATTGATTAGCGTGTTGAACTTATGAAATAGAGAGTTAGTACATGTAAATTGATTGGTTTTAGAAATGCCTTAAACAGGAATTAATAAGAAATACCGTCGTACAAAAAAAAGAGGCTGTCTCAAAAGGGCAGCCTCTTTTTTCATTGATAATCAACAGATTAATGTTGATAAAAGTTTATATATATTTGATTATCAGATAGATGTATTTATTATCTTTGAATTATGAAATCATCCAAAGCAAGGTTTAAACCTTATCAACAAAATCAGTTCATGGCTTTCCCGCCAACCTTCGATGAACTGATTTCCATGGATCATCCAGTCCGTGTAGTGAGTCAGATTATAGACCAGATAGACCTGGACCCTATACTTCGCAAGTATAAAGGTGGAGGATGCAGCAGCTACCATCCACGTATGTTACTCAAAGTATTGGTATATGGTTACCTGAGTAATATTTACAGCTCGCGTAAGTTAGAAGCAGCGTCAAGGGAGAACATTTACTTTATGTGGCTGAGTGGCATGGAACAACCAGATCATAATACAATAAACCGTTTCCGGACGGACCGTCTGAAAGGTGTAATAAAGAAGGTCTTTACTCAGGTAGTATTATTGATGTCTGAATCTGGACATGTTGATCTTCAGAAGGTATACACCGATGGCACTAAGATAGAATCCAAAGCAAACCGATACACTTTTGTATGGGGCAAGGCAATAAAGACTAGCAAGGATCGCATAGCCAGGCAACTGGAAGAGTTGTGGGAATATACCCAACAGGTAGCTGCTGAAGAGTTTAAAGACACTGCTCCCACCCAGTTTACTATTGTTGATCCGGAAGAATTACGTAAGACAGTAGAGGTGATAGATCAGGCACTTAAAGACAAGCCCGTACCGCAAAAGGTAAAGCAGAAGGTGAATTACGCGAAAAAAAACTGGTCGGAAAAGGTAAAGGAATATCAGCAGAAAGAACAGATCTTAGGTAGCCGTAACAGTTATTCCAAGACCGATCCTGATGCGACATTTATGAAGATGAAAGAAGATCACATGAGGAATGGGCAGCTAAAACCGGGATACAATACACAAATCAGCACTAACAATCAAATTATTACCCATTACAGTATTCATCAAAACCCAACAGATACCCGAACCTTAATCCCCCATCTTCAATCCTTTGAGCAAGCATATGGCTTTATGCCGGAAGAGATGACAACGGATGCAGGATATGGTTCAGAAGAGAATTATGATTTTCTGGAGAAAAACCAGGTAGAAGCCTATGTCAAGTATAACCATTTTGATAAGGAGCAACATGATAATGGCTTGTCAAAAGGGATCTTTCATGTAGATAATCTACACTACAATAAAGAACTGGATTGCTATTACTGCCCAATGGGACAAATCATGGCGTTTATTGGAGTAAAGGAAGAAATTACAGAAACAGGATACAAGAAAACTTTATCCCGATACCAGGCCCGAAATTGTTCTTCATGCCCGGTTCGTGGCAGATGCTTTAAAGCCAAGGGAAACAGAATCATAGAAGTTAGCCATCGATTGAATGAACTTAAAGAAAAGGCTAGAGCGCGGTTGTTAAGCGAACAAGGGGTGGTTCACCGAAAGAAAAGACCTGTTGATGTTGAACCTGTCTTTGGTATGATCAAACAAAATAATGGTTTTAGAAGGTTTTACCTCCGGGGTATCGAAAATGTGTCGATTGAATTTGGATTATTGGCAATCGCTCACAACTTAAAGAAAATGGCCAAAAACTAACCATTATTATCTCTTAAACGTAAGATCTGTTCAGCTTGCTTAGAAAACTATACCTTGACTAGTATAGGCTAGATAGAAACCATTGCACAAGTTTGATACCTAAAAGTAGAATACTCAATAAAAAAAGAAGCCGCCTCGATTATGAGACGGCCTCTTTTTGCATTAAAACAATGAACTGTTATTTTATATCAAATTCATAGGGCATAAGAGCCTGTATGCCTTTCATGTGGCTCATCTGGCTGAGATAAAGGAAATACGGGTAAGCTACTCCGAGTTCTTTTTTAAGCAGTACTGAACTGTTATCGCCAGTGAATGTCTCAATTAATTGCTCAAATGTATCCTTTTGTTCGGGCAGTTCCAAGGTGCTGTATTTTTTCAGCTTTGCCAGTTTGGCAGCTTCGGCAACAGCGTCGTTAAGCCCGCCAAATTCATCAACAAGGCCAATACGCTTGGCATCAAATCCGCTCCAAACCCTTCCCTGTCCAATGCTGTCAACCTGGGCGGTGGTCATCTTCCGGCCTTCGCCTACATGCGTTATAAATGTAGAATAGATGGTTTCGATATCGGTGGTGATAATCTTCCTTTCGGCATCACTCATGGGCCTGGTAACCGGGATATAGTCAGCATAAGGATTGGTTTTTACTTCGTCGAAAGTTATGCCCAGGTTTTTGTTAAACATTTCCTTCATATTCGGAATAATACCGAAAACACCAATAGATCCTGTAATTGTATTGGGATAAGCGAAAATTTTGTCGGCAGCACATGAAATATAATATCCACCCGAAGCAGCAACGTTACCCATCGAAACAACTACCGGTTTCGCTTTTTTGCAAAGCAGCATCTCCCGCCAAATCACATCCGAAGCGAGTGCACTTCCACCGGGAGAGTTTACCCTCAGAACCACAGCTTTCACCTTGTCATCAAGCCTGGCCTTGCGAATGGCTTTCGAAATGGTTTCCGAACCAATTGATTCATCATCGCCTTCGCCACTTGCAATTGAGCCAGTAGCATAAATAACGGCAATTTTATCTTTCGAATTTTCTTTTTCAGCTTCAGGAGCATTGGCGTATTTACCTAATTTCATTAATTTCAAATCCTTGATATCTTTTGCATCAACACGGTTTTTAAGTTCATCAAGAACTTCGTCCTTATATAATAGTTTATCGACAAATTTAAGGCTAACAGCATCCTGTGGAGTTTGGATTTTATACTCGTTAGCAATGGTTGTGAGATCGCTTACCGGTATTTTCCTGCTGGACGAAATGCCTTCGAGAACGTGGTTCCACATGCCCGAAATAAATGCCAGAGTCTGCTCCTTGTTAGCTTCACTCATTTTATCGAGAGTGAAAGGCTCAATGGCGCTTTTGAATTTTCCATGGCGGATTACCTGGGCCTGGACATCAATTTTATCGAGTAAACCTTTAAAAAACATAACTTGTCCGACCATGCCCTTAAATTCCATTCCACCTGCCGGATTGAGGTATATTTTGTCGGAAACCGAAGCCAGGTAGTACGATTTTTGCGTGAAAACCTCCGAATACGAAACGATAAACTTACCTGATTTTTTGAAATCGATAAGCGCATTCCGGATTTCTTCGATAGTAGCTTGTCCCGATGGTACATCAGACAATTCAAGGTAGATGCCTTTGACTTTTTTATCGGCGGCTGCATTCTTCAGGCTGCTCACGATATTATTAAGTCCGAGCTGTTTAGAGGCGTCAGGCATACCAAAACTCATATGTGCAAAAGGGTTATCCGAGGACCGGTCACTTACAGGCTGATCGAGAGTCAGTATCAATATAGTTTTGTCAGGAACAACAACAGTTTCTTTTTTACTCATCGAAACAGCTGAAACAATGATGACAACAAAAACTAAAAATACAAGGAAGCCGGCAAGCAGGAATCCCAGCATGGAGGCGAATGTGAACTTGAAAAATTGTTTCATGGATTATTTGAATTTGGATTTAAATGTAAGACGAACAATTGAATACGAAGTTACAGAAATAGCTTGTATTAAATCCAAAAATAATAATATGACGCATTCGGGAATTCAGCTATTAACAATTCGGCTAAAACGCGGGTGAAACTGTTAAAAACTAAAGCTTAAAAATCTGTTCGGGGATTTAATCTCATATTGTACCTTTGAGCCGGAGAGGTTTCACATGGCAGAAGTATTATTATCGTTAGGGAGCAACCAGGGTGACAGGTTAAAGGCTTTGGCCGATGCAACACAACTGGTTAACAGCCATATCGGTATGGTGCAACTGAACTCGTATGTTGTCGAGTCGGAGCCATGGGGCTTTAATTCCGACACCCCATTTTACAACCTGGTACTCATTGTCCAAACTGCATTGCTCCCGGTCCTTGTTCTGGAAAAGATAGTTGAAATTGAAACAAAAATGGGAAGGATACGATCCGGTAGAACTTATCTGAACCGGATAATCGATATCGATATCCTGTTTTATAATAATGAAATAATTGCAACTGAAATACTTGAAATTCCGCATCCACATATGCATAACCGCAGGTTCGTGCTCGACCCGCTTGCTTCCATCGCCGGCGGATTTATACATCCTGTTTTGAACACAACTGTTAATGAATTGCTTGAAAAACTGGTTGATGAGGGGAAAGTAGCAGTTGTTATTGATGCTGAACGGTTTGCGAGGTTAATCTGAATCAAAAAAAATCTGAGATGAAGTTCTGAAAAATGACTATCCCATACAATTACATATCCATCGAAGGCAATATAGGGGCCGGCAAAACAACGCTGGCCACGCGCATGTCGGAGCAATTCCAAACCAGGCTTATACTTGAGCAGTTTGAGGATAACTCTTTCCTGCCAAAGTTTTATGAAGACCAGGCCCGCTATGCGTTCCCTTTGGAGTTGTCGTTCCTCGCCGACAGGTTCCAACAGCTTAAAACCCAGTTGGCAGCCAGGGATTTATTCCATCCGGTTACCATTTCGGATTATTTTATACTGAAATCACTGATCTTTGCAAAAAAAACACTTAACGGGGAAGAGTTTAATCTGTATTCGCGTCTTTTTTCGATTATCGAAAATGCACTACCCAAACCCGATCTGCTGGTATACCTATACATGGATATTAGCAGGCTGCAATCGAATATCCGAAAACGGGGAAGGGTATACGAACAGAAAATAGAAGATGACTATCTGCAGCGTATACAGGAAGGCTATCTTGATTATATTAAGCAGCAGCAAGGCTTGAGGGTATTGCTAATCGATGCCAATAAACTTGATTTTGTTGCTCAGCCGCAGGATTACGAAAAACTGACCTCCATCATACTAAAAGAATACCCCATTGGGATACACAGGATTACTCCCTGAGCAGATAAAGTTTATATTAAAGATTAGCATATTTTTGCGAATGTAATAGAAAAGAAGTAAAATGATTGGAGTTGTTATAATTATAACCCTTACTATTGGCCTTATTGCTGCAGTTGCAGCATTAGTGATTGCTCTTTACAGGTTAAAGGCACTTGAATCGTTATATCACAACTGTGTGAAAGAAAATGAACAACTGGTCGATGAAATAGAGCGCGTTAAGGATGAGTTACACCTGATCCGTATCAAAGCCGGCGAATCCGACAGGCTGAAATCATCTTTTCTGGCTAATATGAGCCATGAATTACGTACTCCCCTTCATGCCATAATGGGGTTCTCCGGATTAATTGCCAATCCTTCGATGCCGGGAGAAGATAAAGTTATGTATGCAAATATCATTAACCGGAATGTAGATTCGCTCCTCGAAATAATTAACGATATTTTCGATATTTCCCAGTTCGAATCAGGGGCAAATGGCCTGGAGACAATACCAGTAAATGTTAATGATCTTTTGAATTCTCTGGTTACATGGATAAATCTTGAAAAAGCAAATGTCGGGAAACAAGATATTGTTGTGAGAACCAACAAGGCATATAAAGACATGGACTTCAGTATTCTGACCGATGGTTATAAACTGAGAAGAGCCCTAAGTCACCTTGTTTTTAATGCGCTGAAATATACAAACGAAGGATTTATTGAGATCGGATATAATTTTGGTGAAAACAGTATTATCAACTTTTATGTTAAGGATGATGGTATTGGACTTTCGGAGGACGAACTGGAATTTATATTTTCCGATTTCAGGCAGGTTGATGAATCGCCAACCAGGCAATATGGCGGTCTGGGGCTGGGACTTACTATAGCTAAGAAATTTGCTACTATGCTGGAAGCTAAACTTTGGGCCGAAAGCATGCCTGGGAAAGGATCGACGTTTTATATTTCATTGCCTTATAGCGCTTAATGCAGGAATAACAAAAAAAAGTGCCGAAAGGCACTTTTAAGTCGGAGTGGTCAGACTCGAACTGACGACCATGGCGCCTGCAGCGCCATACGCTAGCCCTTTAACCAGAAATAAATCGTTTAGCTCCTCTATTCTTGATTTTTGTTTCAAAATGCATAGCATCTGCCCTGGTATCAAAATGTTGGCTAAACACTAAAACCCAATCCTGAGTTTTACCTGTGTAGATTCCTTTCCCGGAATTGTGTTCAGATAATCTGGACTCAACATCATGAGATTGACCGATATAATAGCGGTTGAGTTTTTCTGAAAACAGAATATAAGTGTAAAACATAGTGCAAAAAAAAAGCTGTCCCGGAGAACAGCTTAAGTCGGAGTGGTCAGACTCGAACTGACGACCATGGCGCCTGCAGCGCCGTACTCTAACCCTTTAAACCAGAAATAAATCGTTTAGCTCCTCTATTCTTGATTTTTGTTTCAAAATGCATAGCATCTGCCCTGGTATCAAACTGTTGGCTAAACACTAAAACCCAATCCTGGGTTTTGCCTGTGTAGATTCCTTTCCCGGAATTGTGTTCAGATAATCTGGACTCAACATCATGAGATTGACCGATATAATAGCGGTTGAGTTTTTCTGAAAACAGAATATAAGTGTAAAACATAGCGCAAAAAAAAAGCTGTCCCGGAGAACAGCCTAAGTCGGAGTGGTCAGACTCGAACTGACGACCACTTGCACCCCATGCAAGTACGCTAGCCAACTGCGCCACACCCCGAATATTTAAAAGAACTATTTGTCTGCTTGTTTCTGACGACCATGGCGCCTATAGCGCCATACGCTAGCCAACTGCGCCACACCCCGAATATTTAAAAGAACTATTTGTCTGCTTGTTTCTGACGACCATGGCGCCTATAGCGCCATACGCTAGCCAACTGCGCCACACCCCGAGCGTGAGGGTGCAAAAGTAAGTATTTATTTCTAAATCCCAGCAACTGGTGTTAATTATTTGCTGATTGCAACGATCAAGTTACAATTATAGTTTTCATATACCCGAATCATTATTTTTAATCTGCAACTCAGTCAAAATGTCATAAGTTTTGTTATTTTTTTTAAAAAGTATGATATTAGCCCAATTGGTATAATTTGTGTCGTTCCCGCGTAAAACATTACTTTTGCAATCGCTAAATCCATAGAAAAATGTCATCAGATTCTGAAAAAGTTGAATGCCTGATTATAGGCTCCGGTCCTGCCGGTTATACTGCTGCTATTTATGCTGCCCGTGCCGATCTTAAACCCGTTATATATACCGGGTTGCAAATGGGCGGACAACTTACAACCACTACCGAAGTTGATAATTTCCCGGGATACCCTCAAGGCATCAGCGGCCCTGCAATGATGGACGACCTGCAACACCAGGCCGAACGATTCGGAACGGACGTACGGTTCGGGATAATTGATAAAGTTGATTTTCAGCAATATCCTCTCATGGCGGTTACCGACGATGGTAAGGTAATTGAAGCTGAAACTGTAATAATTGCTACCGGTGCTACCGCTCGCTGGCTTGGGATTGAGTCGGAGAAACGATACAACGGGCATGGTGTTTCGGCCTGTGCCACCTGCGATGGATTTTTTTTCCGCGGAATGGATATTGCCGTTGTAGGCGGGGGCGACACAGCCTGTGAAGAGGCATCGTACCTGGCAAAACTGGGCCGTAAAGTTTATCTGATCGTTCGCCGTGATGAACTGCGTGCTTCGAAAGCCATGCAGCACAGGGTAAAAAATACTGCCAATATCGAAATTATCTGGAATGCAGTTACCGAAGAAATTACCGGTGACGGTAAAGTGGTTACAGGTGCCAGGCTTCGTGATGTGAAAACAAATGAGATCAGGGAAATAGAAATACAGGGATTCTTTGTTGCCATCGGCCATTCGCCTAATACCGAAATTTTTAAAGGTCAGATTGATCTGGACGAAAACGGTTACATTAAAACCATTCCCGGAAGTACCCGGACCAATGTTGCCGGTGTTTTTGCAGCAGGCGATGTACAGGATCATGTTTTCCGCCAGGCAGTAACTGCTGCCGGAACAGGGTGTATGGCAGCTATAGAGGCTGAAAGATGGATGGGATCGAGGGAATAATTCAGAGTTATGAATTATGAGTTATGCGTTGATGGAAATTCAGATAACATAGTATAAAGGAATATTTACATCTTGACAAACATCAATTCTTACAAAAGACTGTCAAACAAACTTCTGAATATAATCAAAAAAACGCCCCTGAAAAGAGGCGTTTTTTTCTGTAAGTATAGGAATTTGGGTCTTGGTCCCGCAGCTGCGGGATGGAACTTGAGATTTGAGTCTTGGGATATGGTCCCCTTGTCTCCATGTCGCCCCTTCTCCCGCTCTCCCTTTCACCTTGTCAACTCAAGTCAACTAAAACCTCTTCTTCTTCTTTCCCGGTTTGCCGGCCTGTTCTTTGTACCAGGGTTCGCGGCTGCCAGAGTCGGGCCTGCTGCTTCCTCTGTCAGAATCAGAGCGTGTAGCCGAACGGCTTGAATCGGACCTGCGGTCTCCGCCACCTTTGTAGGCTGGCCTGTCGCTGGATCCACCGTAACTTTTCTTGTATCCGCCGCCTGAGCCGCCACGATCACCGCCGCCATAGCCGCCGCGATCGCCGCCTCCACTGCGTCCCCCTCTGTAACCGCCACGATCACCGCCGCGATCACCGCCACGATCACCACCTCTTCCTCCTCCATATGAAGAACGACCAGGACGTTCCGAAGATGTCTGATCTTCTGCAACATCTACTCTGATTGGTCTTTCGTTCATGGTTTGGTCTTTAAAAGACGCCATAAACAAAGGCAGATACTTAGTATCTACTTCGATAAAAGTAAAAGTGTCGCCCAACTCAACCCTGCCGACTTTCAAATCACGGCTATTGGTAAATTCGTTGACCATGCCGAGGAGCTTTGGAACTGTAAGTCCGTCTTTGCGGCCAATGCTCATGAAAAGCCTGGTGAATGAACCACTTTCCGAACGGTCTCCCCGCTCGCGCGATTCGTCAACATTCAGATCTTTTGCATCACGGTAATATTCAAGGAAACTATTGAATTCAATTGATACAAAGCGTTTGATGATTTCTTCTTTGCTCATGGCATCCAGTTTCTTGTAAATGACAGGAAGGAAATCATTGATTTCATCTTCAATTACATTTACATTTTCCATGCGGTCGATGAGGTGATACAGCTGTTTTTCGCAAACCTGGCGTCCTAAAGGTATTTTCCCCGCACTGAAAGGTTTGCCAATCTGCCGTTCAAGCATTTTAATACGGCCTTTCTCCTTCATATTGATGATTGAAATGCTTACTCCATCCTTTCCTGCACGTCCTGTACGCCCGCTGCGGTGAATATAGTTATCGCTGTCGTCGGGAAGCTGGTAATTGATAACATGGGTAAGATCGCTAACATCAATTCCGCGTGCAGCCACATCAGTAGCTACAAGCATGTTCAGGTGCTTTTCGCGGAATTTCTTCATTACATGATCGCGCTGTGATTGTGATAAATCGCCGTGCAATGCATCTGCATCGTAGCCGTCGCGGATAAGTGAATCTGCAATTTCCTGTGTTTCCTGGCGTGTACGACAAAAAATAATGGCATACATCTCGGGATGAAAATCGGCAACACGTTTCAGAACCGTGTAACGATCCCTGGCATGTGTAAGATAGTACATGTGTTTTACATTCGTAGCGCCAATATTGCGCTGACCCATACTCAATGTTTCAGGGTTCTTCATATACCGCCGGGCAATTTTTTCAACATCCGTCGGCATGGTAGCCGAAAAAAGGAATGTGTGGCGGTCTTTGGGAGTACTTTCAATAATTGATTGAACATCTTCCTCAAATCCCATATCGAGCATTTCATCAGCTTCGTCGAGCACCAGGAACTGTACTTCCGACAGATCAGCGTATTTACGCATAATCATGTCGAGCATACGGCCCGGGGTAGCGGCGATAATCTGGGTGCCGGCTCTCAGCTGTTTTGCCTGTGCCTCAATACTTGCACCGCCGTAAACAGCAGTAACTTTAATATTAGGCATATATTTTGAGTAAGAATCCAGGTCACTTGCTATCTGCATACACAGTTCGCGTGTAGGGCTCAGAATGAGTGCCTGTGTTTTTTTGTTGTCAGGATCGATAAGTTGAAGCAGCGGTAATCCAAAAGCTGCGGTTTTTCCTGTTCCTGTTTGCGCCAGGGCAACAATGTCGGTGTTGTTTTCAATTATTCGCGGGATAACGGCCTCCTGCACGGGCATCGGGGTTTCGAATCCCAGTTCTTTGATGGCTTTCAGGATATTAGCCTGTAAACCGAGTTCTTCAAATGTATTCATTAAATTGTTTAAGATTAAGGCGGCAAAGGTACTCCTAAATAGCGACCAAATAACATGAAGTAGTTAATAATCAGTAATAAGTAGTTTGGTTTGGCTGTTTTGGAATTTGTATCTTTGCCTTTTAAAAATTATTGGCATGATTCTCTTCTTCACAAAGGGTAAAACAATTTACGCGGTTCAGCACCAAACAGATATAATAAAACAGGATGTCCCGAAGCTGGAATGGCTTTTTGGTGAAGCCCGGCAGGTTAGCGAAAGCAAAATGGCCGGGTTTTTCGTTGGGCCCCGCCGCGAAATGATTTCTCCCTGGAGTACTAATGCCGTTGAAATTACCCAGAATATGGGCATAGAAGGGATACTCCGTATTGAGGAATTTGCTGAAGTCACTCACGAAAATGCATCCTATGATCATATGTTGCAGCGTTTGTACCATGATCTCGGTCAGGATATATTTACCATTGTAAAACAGCCCGAACCTATTGTTGAAATCGACGATATTTCGGCTTACAACAAAAAAGAAGGCCTTGCCCTGAGTGAGGCGGAAATTGAATACCTCGATGGCGTGAGCCGCAAACTGGATCGAAAACTCACCGACAGCGAAGTTTTCGGTTTTTCGCAGGTAAACTCCGAACATTGCAGGCATAAAATTTTCAACGGAACTTTTGTAATTGACGGGGAAGAAAAAACCGATAGCCTTTTTCAACTCATAAAAAAAACTTCTAAAGCGCATCCCGGACGAATCGTTTCGGCCTATAAGGATAACGTTGCCTTTGTCGAAGGCCCTGTTGCCGAGCAATTTGCGCCTGCCACCCAGGACAAAGCCGATTATTTTGAAACCCGCGAGATTGAAACAGTCATTTCGCTCAAAGCAGAAACACATAATTTCCCGACTACCGTTGAACCTTTTAATGGTGCTGCAACCGGCTCTGGCGGCGAAATCCGCGACCGTATGGCAGGCGGGAAAGGCTCCATGCCGATTGCCGGGACAGCTGTTTACATGACTTCCTATCCCCGCAGCGGCGAAGGACGCGAGTGGGAAGCCGATAACGAACCCCGAGAATGGCTCTACCAGACCCCTGAGGAAATCCTTATCAAAGCTTCGAACGGCGCCAGCGATTTTGGAAATAAATTCGGACAGCCACTGATCTGCGGTTCGGTGCTGACTTTTGAACATACTGAAAACAACAAACGTTACGGCTACGACAAAGTGATTATGCAGGCCGGTGGAATCGGGTATGGCCGTAAAGCTGATAGTCTGAAAGGACATCCACAGCCCGGCGATGATGTTATTGTGATGGGTGGTGATAATTACCGTATAGGGATGGGCGGCGGAGCAGTGTCGTCGGTCGCTACCGGCGAATACCACAGCGGCATCGAAATGAACGCCATCCAGCGGTCGAATCCCGAAATGCAGAAACGCGTATATAATGCCATCCGTGCTATGGCTGAAATGAAGGTCAATCCTATTGTTTCGGTTCACGATCACGGCGCAGGAGGCCATCTGAACTCTCTTTCGGAACTGGTTGAAGAACAGGGCGGTACTATCGATCTGAGTAAATTGCCGGTAGGCGATCCTACACTTTCGTTTAAGGAAATTGTAGGCAACGAATCTCAGGAACGTATGGGACTGGTGATGAAAGCGGCGGATGCGGAAATTTTGCAGAAAGTTGCTGAACGTGAGCGTGCCCCGTATTATAACGTAGGTAAAATTACCGGTGATATGAACTTCTCGTTTGTTCATTCCGGTACAGGAGAAGCCCCGATAAACATGCCGCTCGAAAACTTCTTCGGGAAACCGCCGCGTACATTTATGCGCGATAAGGCAATAACGGCATTGTTTGCCAAACCTGAATATGATCTTACGCAGATAAACCACTATATTGAACAGGTTCTGCAACTTGAAGCTGTGGCATGCAAGGACTGGCTGACCAATAAAGTCGATCGTTCGGTAACGGGCCGTATAGCCCACCAGCAAACAGCCGGACCGCTCCAACTGCCTTTGAATAATCTTGGAGTAGTTGCTTTGGATTACCAGGGTGTAAAAGGAATTGCAACATCCATCGGGCATTCGCCTGTAGCCGGGTTAGTCGATCCTGTAGCCGGTTCGGTACTTTCGGTAGCCGAAGCACTTACCAACCTGGTTTGGGCGCCGGTTGAACAAGGTTTGAGCGGTGTTTCGCTCAGCGCCAACTGGATGTGGCCCTGCCGCAACGAAGGTGAAGATGACCGCCTTTACAAAGCTGTGAAAGCCATCAGCGATTTTGCCATTTCGTTGGGAATTAATGTTCCGACAGGGAAAGATTCACTTTCGATGACACAGAAATATCCCGGCGGCGATACCGTAATGGCTCCGGGCACTGTAATTATTTCCACGGTAGGAGAGGTGACTGATATCCGTAAAGTGATCAGCCCGGTCCTGAAAGAGAGTTTTACATCATCGCTTTTATATATCGATTTCTCGAAAAGCGGTTTCAACCTGGGCGGCAGTTCGTTTGCACAGGCTTTAAATAAGCTGGGAGGAAAAACCCCCGAAGTGAAAGACCCTGAATATTTCAGGCTCTGTTTCGAAGCGTTACAGGACCTGATCAGCAAGGAGATGATACTTGCAGGCCATGACGTTTCAGCCGGCGGATTGATTACCACTTTGCTCGAAATGACTTTCAGCCTCAATACTACGGGTATGGAACTAAACCTGGATGGTTTAGGTGATGCTGATATTATCAAACTGCTTTTCAGCGAAAAGCCGGGTGTCGTTGTGCAGGTGAATGACCTTGATTTTGTGAGTATTTATCTTCACGAAAAAGGAATAAGCTATAGCCTGATAGGCAAACCATTGGTGGGAAAAACATTGCAGATTTCGCATCAGCAGGCTGAGTATGTATTTGATATTCATGCGTTGCGCGATACATGGTTCCGCACTTCGTACCTCCTCGACCGTAAACAATGCGGCGAAGAAAACGCGAAACAGCGCTTTGACAATTATGGGGTTCAGGAGCGGGAATTCATATTTCCTGCTACTTTCAGCGGGCAATATACGCAATATGGAATTGATCCCGGTCGTAAAAACCGTTCAGGAATCAAAACAGCCATTATCCGCGAAAAGGGAGTAAACGGCGATCGTGAAATGGCATGGAGCATGCACCTGGCAGGGCTTGATGTAAAAGATGTTCATATGACCGACCTTATGAGCGGGCGCGAAACACTCGAAGATATACGAATGATCGTTTTCGTGGGCGGATTTTCGAATTCCGACGTACTGGGTTCGGCCAAAGGATGGGCCGGGGCGTTTAAATACAACGACAACGCCCGCATCGCCCTCGAAAAATTCTATGCCCGTAAGGATACGCTCAGCCTTGGAGTTTGCAACGGCTGCCAGGTAATGATTGAACTGGGTCTGGTAAATCCTGATCACGAAAAGAAGACTAAAATGCTTCATAATGCCTCAGGCAAATTTGAATCCAGTTTCCTTACGGTCGATATACAGGAAAACAACTCTGTTATGCTGAAATCGCTTTCGGGTAGTAAACTTGGAATATGGGTTGCACATGGCGAAGGCCAATTCAGTTTTCCGTATGAAGAAAGTGGGTATAATATTGCGGCAAAATACTCATACAACGCTTATCCCGGCAACCCTAACGGCTCGATGTATGATGCAGCCTGTATTTACAGCAACGACGGCCGCCACCTGGTTATGATGCCGCACCTGGAGCGTTCGCTGCTGCCGTGGCAATGGCCTTTGTATCCTGATGCCCGCAAGAGTGACCAGCTTTCGCCATGGATAGAAGCCTTTGTAAATGCAAGGGAATGGCTGAAGAACAACCGGTAATAAACTGCAAAGATATTGAAGCTATTTCATCAGTTTTCGTTCTCTCATCCAGTCTTCCATGCGATCCGGCCAGGTTTCGACCGGCCCAAGGCCCTTTTTCCTGAGCCCATAGCCATGACCGCCTTTTTCGTAGATATGCAGTTCGACCGGCACCTTGTTTTTCCTGCAGGCCTGGTAATAAAGAATGCTGTTTTCGGGTGAAACACCGTCGTCGGTAGTGCTTACAAGGAAAGCCGGGGGCGTTTCGGCAGTTACTTGCAATTCATTTGAATAGAGCCTGATTTTATCCTCAGGGGCGTTTTTCCCAACCAGGTTATCCCTCGACCCTGAATGCGTATTTGCCTCACCAAAAGTAATAACCGGATAAATTAACAATGAAAAATCAGGCCTTACACTTAGGGCTGTATCGGTAATTTCGCCAACCTGGGTGTTGAAATGCGTCGAAGCGGTGGAAGCAAGATGGCCGCCGGCTGAAAAGCCCATGATCCCGATTTTATCTGGCGAAATTCCGTACTCAACTGCAGAATGTCTTACAATCCTGATTGCCTGCTGCGCATCCTGCAGGGGCCGGATTTCAGCGTTTTCGAACAGTTCATCCTGCGGCAAGCGTGATTTAAGTACAAAAGCAGTTACTCCCCGCTCATTAAACCAAGAAGCTATATCGTAACCTTCATGATCGATGGCCAGTATGCTGTATCCTCCGCCCGGACAAATGATTACAGCAGCATCAGAGGTTTTATGTAAAGGCCGGAAAGCATATAGTGCTGGTTGAGTAATATCCTTAACCCTTGTAATGCCATCTGTTGTTTTTGAATCTTCAGGAATTTTTGCTCCTTTTGTGCCTGGTACACCATTGGTGTAGAGCATAATTTCATCCTGTGAATAAGCATTTGATAGTAAGGTCATAAGTAAGAAAATAATTATGATTCCTGTTTTCTTTCTGGTTATTTTACCTAATAGTCGGTTGTTCTGTTTCATGCTTTCAGGTGAATAGTGGGTTTGGACTATTTATTTCAACGGATAAAGTGTTTTTCAATGATCCGCATTAATTCAGATATTTCAAGAGGTTTTGCTAAATAATCTGTGCATCCTGCAGTTATTGCTGTTTCCTTGTCGCCAGCCAGGCCGAATGCCGTTTGTGCAATAATAACCACATCTTTATTGAATTTCCTTATCTTTCGGGTAGCCTCATACCCGTTCATTTCAGGCATTTGAATATCCATCAGTATAACATCGATATCCGGATTGTTCCTGCATACCTTCACAGCATCGACACCGGTTTTTACCCTGAAAATTTCCCTGCTTAATTTTTTTATTACGATCGAAATAAGCAATTCAGATGTTTCATCGTCTTCGGCAATAAGTACTTTGAGTTTTTTCAGTTGGGTGTGGGAAGTTTCTTTGACCTGGAAGATTTCCACTTCATTTTTTTGTTCCGCAACCGGTTGGTAAGGAAGGGTAAAATAGAATGCCGAACCTTGACCTTCGTTACTTTCGACCCAGATTCTGCCACCAAGTATTTCGATAAGGGCTTTGGTAATGGCAAGCCCCAATCCAGCTCCTCCTAAGGCGCGTGTATCGGTTATATCGGCCTGAATAAAACGGTCAAAAATTGCTTTTTGCCGTTCCTTCGGGATTCCAATGCCGGTATCTTTAACGTAAAATTCAAGCTCAGGGAGACTTTTATTCATACCGTTGGTGCCATATGGCCTTAAATTATACCCGAAGCTGACTACACCTTTATCCGAATATTTAATAGCATTGTTGATGAGGTTTGTAAGTATGGCAGCCAGTTTCTCGCTGTCGGTATTAATTATAGCCTCTGACGCCGGAAGCGTATTTTCAAATACAAACTGGATTCCTTTCTTATTTGCCTGAGGTTTAAAAAAGGTATATACGAAACTTAACTGATCGTTAATATTTGTTTGTGTAATATTAACATCAAGAAGACCGGCTTCTATTTTGGAAATATCAATGATATCATTTATGAGATTTAACATCCGGTCGCCGCTTTTTTTAATAATACGGATGTATTCCTGCTGAGTTTCGCCCGATAGGCCGGGGGTTTTAAGCAGTTCGGCAAAACCAAGTATGCCATTCATTGGTGTGCGGATTTCGTGGCTCATGTTAGCAAGAAAAGCTGATTTCAGTCGGTCGCTCTCTTCAGCTTTTTCTTTAGCTTTAATTAATTCTTCATTTATTTTTTTTACAGCTGTAATGTCAGTCTTAATGGCTACAAAATGGGTTATTTCATTCTTGCTATCTATTACAGGAGAAATTATCGCATTTTCCCAGTAAAAATCTCCGTCCTTTTTTCTGTTATAAAATTCCCCTTCCCAGGTTTTCCCCGATTTTATAGTATTCCACAATGTTTCATATACCTCTTTCGGGTGGTAACCCGAATTTAATATACGTGGATTTTCCCCGGTAAATTCTTCCCTGGAATAACCTGTTAATTTCGTAAAATATGGATTTGCATATTCTATAGCTCCTGTCAGGTCAGTTATTACCAGTGAAACTTCAGAGTTTTCAATGGCAGTCTGTAATTTCTTTAGTTGGTCCTCAGCTTGCTTCCGATCCGAAATATCGCGGAAATTTATCACGATCGATTCAACATTCGGATCCCCAAGCAGATTGGTAAATGTACTTTCGACCCATTTCCAGTTCTCTTGTTTATCTTTATACTGATACTGTATTGTAGGCGTATATGTTGGGTCCTGCATTAATTGCATCAGTTCCGCTAACACCCGCTGCACATCGTCAGGATGGGTAAATTGAGCCGGGTTTCCTATGGGTTCTTCCGAGGCGGAATATCCAAACATTTTTTTTGCACTCTGGCTTACAAATTTAAAGTTTCCGGCCTGATCAATAAGGACAATTCCATCAGGCGCTTTTTCGATTATGGCCTGGTAATGGAGCCCTATTTTGCGGGCTTTCTCCTCTGCTGTTTTGCGATCGGAGATGTCGCGCAAAGCTCCATCGATATATAACGGCTTTCCTGCTTTATTCCTGATTAAGCGGGCGTTGACCGAAACAGTTTTTGTCCTGCCGGACTTTGTAATAAGCTCGACTTCATAATCCTGCACTTCATTATTTAATTGAAGGTTTTGGATGAGCAGGTCCCGATCATCGGAATTCAGGTAGATAATGCTAACAGGGTTGCCTACGAGTTCTTCTCTCGTGAACTCGCATAACTGGTTTATTGAAGGGCTGATTTCGAGGATACTCCCGGTAAGACTGGTCTGGTAAAAAACATCCTGAACATTTTCGAAAATGGCCCGGTATTTTCCTTCGCTTTCACGCAAATCCCTCTCAATTTTTTTACGGGTTTCATTTTCTTTTTTCAAGTCCTCTAGCAACTTCAGTGTGGCCTGGTAGTTTCTTTTTAATTCGCTGGTTTGTTCCTCAACCAACACTGAAAGCTGTTCCTTTTCTTTATGTTTCCTGATATTTGAAGCATTGATTTTGAGCATGGCCCTGATCTGGGCAGTAAGTTCCGATTCATCAACCGGTTTCGAAAGAAAGGCGTCGCCACCGCATTCAAGAGCACGGATGCGGCTTTCTTTATCACCTGTAATCGCCGTAATGAATATTACAGGGATATCGCATAATGTTTTGTCAGCTTTAAGTTTACTGCAAACGGAATACCCATCCATTCCGGGCATAATAATGTCAAGCAGGATAATATTGGGGGTTTCGGTTGCTGCTGTTTCGAGACCTTCTGTCCCACTTGAGGCAGTAAGCAGCATGGCCTCCGGGAAAATATCAGTCAGCATTGCCTTGATACTCACCAGGTTATCCGGGTTATCGTCGATTGCTAATATTTTAATTCTTTTACTTTCCATAGAGGACTTCGTCAATAATTGTAAAAAGCGATTTGTCGTCGATTGGTTTTGCAATATAGGCATCAAATCCATGTGCCAGTATGGATTCGCGGTCGGAGGTGAGAGCGCTGGCAGTTAATGCAATAATTGCAGTGTGCTGTAAACGGGCATTCCCTCGAATAGTCTTAAATGCAGCAATCCCATCCATATAGGGTAAGGCAATGTCCATCAAAATAAGGTCAGGTTCATGTTCAACGGCCATTTTTATGGCTTCGATGCCATCAGTAGCTTCAAAGATATCGTAATTCCCATCCAGAAGCGCTTTTAGAGTTGTCATATTGTCAGCATTGTCCTCAACAATCAGCACACTGGGTTTGCCTTCGATGGGTTGAAACTTCCTGATTTCAGCGGAGGGTTCGGGTGAATGGGTTTGACCCATTGATAAAACAGCCCGCAACAGTTCGTTACGGTTTACATCTCCTTTTTGTATCAGTTCGTGAATATTGTTTCGGGTTAAGAATTGGAGTTCTTCTTTGGTAATATGTTTGGCTGTAAGGATAAGTACGGGAATATGTGCCGTTTGCTCCGCTTCGCGAACTGTTTGAAGTACTTTAAAACCATCAACCCCGGGCATCATAAGGTCGAGGATCATGGCATCGGGAATAGTATGAGCGATTATTTCCAGGGCTTGGCTGCCATCATGTGCAACAATAATATCGTAACCGGTTTCTTCCAGTATATCTTTCATCTGGATAATTGCAGGCTCACTGTCTTCGACCAATAATATAGTTCTTAATGATGAAGAGGATACGGGAGTTCCAGGCAATTGTTCTGCTGAAGGTTTTAAATCAGCACTATATCCGGTTTTGGCAACCCGCTTCCCGGAGGCATAACTTAAAGGCAGTTTAAGTATAAATTCCGATCCTTTGCCAAGTTCACTTTTGACCGAAATGGAACCCCCGATCAGGTTTGCATATTTTTTAGCAATGGCAAGTCCTAAGCCGGTTCCACCATACCTGCGCGATGTGCTGCTGTCGGCTTGCCTGAACTCGTCGAAAATATGCGGCAGGTGGCTCTCCGAAATGCCGATCCCGGTGTCGGCTACGGATATTACCAGCTGCGAATCGATAAGCCTAGCTTTCACTTCAACCTTTCCTTTTTCAGTAAACTTCACAGCATTGCTCAGCAGGTTTTGCAGAATATGCCTGAGCTTAGTCATATCACTGGTAATGGGTAGTTCAATATTATCGTTAGGGTGCACTAATTCAATATTTTTCTGGCGGGTTTGTTCCATTATCATAGTGACCACTTCATTAACCAGGTGGTTTGCATTGAATTTGGTAATTTCCACTTCCTCGCGCCCGGCTTCGATGCGAGAAATATCCAGTATGTCATTTATAAGTGCGAGCAGGTTTTTGCCATTGCGTTCAATAATTTCAATATAGCTGTATTCTTCAGCGGGAATTTTCTCAGCAAGCCGGCGGTTGAGTACTCCTGAAAGTGCAATTACCGAATTGAGCGGCGTGCGGAGTTCGTGGCTCATATTTGAAATAAAATTGGTTTTAAGATGGTTGGCTTCACCAAGTTGTTTTTTCTGAATTTCCAGCTCTGCATTCTGTTCACTTAGTTCAGCCGATTGCGATGCAAGTTCATTTTTTTGTGATTCCAGTTCGCGGTTCTGTTGTTCCAGTTTTTCGGAGAAAATCCTTGTTTTATGGTAAGCGATTATTCCTTCAACCCTTGCACATAAGGTCGGGAAAATATTGTCGATTAACTGAATGGCCTGTTTGCTGAAGCAATCAATACTTGCAAGAGAAATTACTGCAACAGCTTCATCATGTGATAGTATGGGGATGGTGATGATTTCGTGCGGGATAAATTTACCGCTTACGGTATGAAAGACAAAGCGCGTATCGACCGGGATGTTTTTTATATACTGTATTTTGCGTGTTGCAATTGCGGGGCCAAATTCTCCTTCGAAAATTCCGGCAGCAAACGACTGCCGTGCATTGCTGTCAGTTCCAATAGATTCGTAATGATCATAAGTTTTTTTATCATCGCTCAGCAGGTATATAGCTGCCATTTGCGCCCCGGTATTGATGGCAAGTACCGTAATTGTTTCCCTGAAGAACTCACTCGCTTCGTATTTGCTTAGCATGCTACCAGCAAGTGAAACTACTTTTTTATCTAAATCGGTTGATGCCTGTATCCCATCGGCCATGCTATTGAATGAATCGGATAATATGCCAAATTCATTTTGTGATATATAAGAACTACGGGAATTCATATCGCCATCATGAAAGCGCCGGGTTGCCTCGGTAAGCTCTGTCAATGGCTTGCGGATATTTCGTGAAAGTAAATAATTTATTGTGATTGAAAGCAAAATGGTAACAATTACGAGAAGGATTAGCTGCAGGTTCAGCCGTTCATCGACCCTGATAGAGTTCAGGTATAATGAATCAGCTTTATTTTTTGCGTAAGTATCGATCTTATCGATTAAAGCTAAAAGAGCTTCCACCTGTATGCCAACGGCACCCTTTCGTTTTGTCCGGTTGGCGCCTTCGCTGAAATCGCCTGAATTGATCAACCTCAGGGTTTCGGCCCGCTGAGTGTTATATAGTAGAAACAATTGTTTTACTGAATCAATATCCGATGGTGGTCCAAGGTATTGGCTGTCAAGTATATCGATTTGCTTTGCTGCATTGCTCTCCCAAACGGCAATTCTTCTGAGACCAAGGGAAGTTTCAACCGGGTCGCGGCTTATTACCATATCTTTCACCTCGCGGTGTATCGATAAAATATCAGCTTTCAGCTCTCCGACAGCACTCCTGACCTTGAACGGGTGGTGGTAAAGTGTTTCGGTCTGTTGTTGAATCCTGTTTGACTGCAGGTAGGATTGAACACCTAAAATCACAACAAAAATAAGCATCGCTGTTAAGCCAATCTGCAGTTGTATTCCTATATTCAGATCTTTGATTTTCATGGCGGGTTATTTCATCGTTTTACAGGTTTACAACCAGTGGAATCAGACTGATTGGTAATAAATTAATTTCAGGATTCAATATTCATTTTGTGTACTCCGCATCAGACTGGTTTCGTGTTCAGTGGTTTCAGAAATGAAATACAACACCACTCATTAACGGCACTTAAATATTGCCGATTGCGGGTATATTTCGTTGTAGCCGTAATCGGCCAGGATTTGTCTTTCCGTTTCGCCTGTTACCAGGAAACCTCCTTTTATTATGCTTTTTCCTGCTTTTTCGATAATTATACGGCGGTATTCGTTTTTATAATAAAACAACAGGTTCGCACATACCACCAGGTCGAAATCGCCGAAAATACTTGCCGGCGGGCTACTGTACTGTTCGTTGAACAGGTCGAAAACAGAGAAATCGATATTGTTTTTCAGTTCCTGTTTAACGGAATAGGTATCGCCTTTTTTATTGAACCATTGCCTGGTTCGCCTCAGGTTTACGTTATTCAATGAATTTTCGGAGAAATTCCCTTTTCGAGCTTCATTAACAAGTTGCTCATTCTGATCAGTTGCAAAAATCCGGTAGTCGAAATTGTTCCGGTTCTTGTTTTTAATTTCTTCGAGCTGCATGGCCAGGCTGTAAGGTTCCTGTCCACCGGCACAAGCTGACGACCAGATGCGGATTTCTTTCCTTTTGCTGCCTTTAAGATTATGGACGAGCCCCGGTAAAATAACCTGCTCCAATACTGCATATGTTAGTGAATTCCGGAAAAATTCACTGAATCCGATTTGCAGCGAAACGGTAAAAAGTTCGGCTTCACCGATATTTTGTGCCACCATTTCAGGGTAATATTCAGGCTTGCAATGGGTTGCTTCGAGCCGCTTTTTAAATGTTGTTGAAAGGAAATGATCATCAAATCTAAATGTGCCGGAAGGAATCAACTGTTTGTCAATCAGTGATTTCAGTATGGTTGCGTAATTATGTGCCAGCACTTTTTCGGTACAGTTGCTCATCTGGTATTTGGGTATTACACCGGCTAATAGTAAAAGTAGCCGGCTCTTTTCACATCATCAGGTTTAATGCGGGGAGCTGATTTGCAGGCTGTGGCTTTTACAAAAGTAAGGATATTCCCTTTGAAATTAATAAGTTGTATACATAATTACATTATCCTGTTTGTATGTAATAATCGGATGCTGCAAGCACATTGCCAACTACCGGTTGTGTGGTTTTATAAAACGGCATTTGAAAATCCCGCCTTTTCAGTTTTATTGCTGTT
This sequence comes from Bacteroidales bacterium, assembly GCA_963677975.1. Taxonomy (GTDB): domain Bacteria; phylum Bacteroidota; class Bacteroidia; order Bacteroidales; family UBA4417; genus UBA4417. The sequence goes on from OY782677.1 coordinate 1,664,096, forward strand.
GTTTCAATTAATCCGGAAACCACAATGTCCCTTTTCAACTAATAAAATGTTTCTGGATTAACTGCCTGAGCGCATTTATTTCGATGGGTTTCGACATATAGTCGGTGCATCCGGCTTCGATTGCTTTTTCCCTGTCGCCTGATAAACCGAAAGCAGTAAGTGCAATAATTACAATTTCTTTATTAAACTTCCGGATTTGGGTTGTGGCTTCGTAGCCGCTTATTCCCGGCATCTGAATATCCATAAGCACAATATCAATATCGGGATTTCGCCTGCATACTTCCACGGCATCGGTTCCTGTACTTACAATTATGATGTCCCTGCTCAGGTTTTTAATTACAATCGAAGTTAAAATTTCAGAGGTTTTATCGTCCTCGGCAATTAAAAATTTTAATTTTTTTATTTTCGGTATTTTATTAATGTCAGGTACGGAATTCTCTGAAGTGCCGTTTTTTACCGGAACCGGGTTGTACGGAATCGTAAAACTAAATACTGATCCTTCGCCATCCTTGCTTTCAACCCGTATTTTGCCTCCCAGCATTTCAACAAAAGCTTTTGAGATCGATAAGCCTAACCCGGCACCACCGTATGCACGTATGTCGGTTATGTCGGCCTGTATAAACCGGTCGAATATGGCTTTTTGCCGGTTTGCCGGGATTCCGATGCCTGTATCCTTAACGTAAAATTCCATCACACCAGGCCCTGTCGATTTATTCATTCCACTTCTTTCAATGTTATATCCTAATTGAATGGTACCTATATCGGTGAATTTAATTGCATTATTAACAAGGTTTATAAGGATTGCCACTATTTTTTCCTTGTCGGTAAAAATGGTTGCTTCGCTATCAGAAATTCCTGATTTATATAAAAGCCGGATTCCTTTTTTATCAGCCAGTGGTTTCAAAAAGGCATGAACGAATTCGAGTTTCTCGTTGATATTGGTTTCTGAAAGCTTTACATTCATTAGCCCGGCCTCAATTTTAGATATATCGATTATAGCATTGATAATATTGAGCATGCGGGCCCCGCTTTTCTCAATTATTCCAATGTACTGCTGTTGCTGCTCACCTGTTAAGCCAGGTTCCTTGAGCAACCCTGCAAAACCAAGTATCCCGTTCATAGGGGTACGGATTTCGTGGCTCATATTGGCAAGGAATGCCGATTTTAGCTTATCGCTTTGTTCGGCATGTTCTTTGGCCAGGTAGAGATCTTTCAGGATCCCGGCTTTTTCAATATAAGTACTTAATTCCCGCGCAACCTGTTCGAAAAGCCTGGCTGTGGACCAATCGTAGGCTTCAGGATTTGAATAGCTTTGGATTACAACGACACCAACAGGGGTTTTATCGATAATTAAAGGCACTCCCAACCAGCATTCGGCCGGCGAACCGGAAATCGGAATATTTTTCTCCTTAGCCAGTTTTGCTATCTCTTGCCTGTTCAGAAGCAGGGTTTTTGAGGTTTTTACCACGTATCCCGAAAACGATTTTGAAGCTTCCCATTCGTCGAATTCATCTTTCTCATCAACCCAATGCAGTTTTCGGAGAGTATCGTTAGCAGGATTGTAAAAGGCTGCAAAAAAGTTTGTCGTATCAAAGAGCTGGCTCAACTCACTACGGGCTGACTCCAGCAGTTGTTCGATGCTGTCGGATTCAAGCACCGCTTTGGCAACATGATATTGTATCTGGCGAATCTTTTCATTATGCTTTTGCTGAGTAACATCAATAAAGACTTCGAGCAATGCTTTCTGCCCCTTGTATGTAATGCCGGTATGCGATATGTCGTAAATTTTATTGCCCATGATTCCATGGGAGGTGTAGGTTTCGGTTTTCCCGATTATTATCTCTGATCTGAGCGGGCAGCCGGTACATTGTTTTTTGTCGTCACGATATAATTCCCAACAGTTTTTGCCAAGTGATTCCTGCCCATAGAGCTCCCCAGAGCTATCTTTTATAAACAGGAGCGTGCCGGATTCGTCCACAATATTCATTCTGAACGGTAATGCCTTAAGCAAGGTTTCATTGAAAGCATTGCTAATAAGAAGTGATTCCTGGGCCCTGCGGAGTTCGGTTATATCAATTGCAGTCATGAAACATTTATCTGCATCGCCGGTCACAATAGCGCTGACAAAAATATCGGCGGGCGGTTCATCGCCGGATGATAATGTAAGTTCGCATACTTGCCTGGTCTTTCCTGAAAATACTTTTTCGAGAAATGAACTGAAAATAGTCCTGTTATTTGCTGATACAAAATATCCGAATAAATTGTTTACAAGCTGCGACCGGGCTTTGCCAAGCATTTTTGCCCCGTACAGGTTCAGTTCTATAATTTTGCCACTGGCAGTAAGAGTAAAGTATCCTCTCGGGGCAAAATCGTACAGGTCAGTGTATTTTTCCACTGCTTCGAGTGCCTTCGACCTGGCCTGTATGAGTTCTGAGTTCTGCAACTCAAGTTCTATCTGGTGTACTTCGAGTTCATGAATCAGTTTCAGGGTATCGGCTTCCGAAAATTTTGATTTATGTTGTGACAGTGTATTATCTATATATTCGATTGCTTTGCGGCGCAGAGAAGAGGCTTCATCCGATGGCTTATCCTTTTTCATACTGTTCTATCTTTAATTTTGTCATAAACTTTATGAACAAATCTGCATGCAAAGATTCCGGTTGACTTTTCCGTATTATAAAGGGGGATAATAACTGCTTCAATGTCGGGTTATTTTTGTCTTACCCGATAATCTCACGTATAAAACAGTGTATTACTTTATTTGTACCTGCAAGGTATACATTGCTTATAAATTCGGCATGTATTTTCTTCCCGTTGGCCGTTTCGAGCGGCAAATTCTCATAACGGACTATCTCCTTCTGCTGCAGTTCGATAAATTTATCTTTATTGGCAACTATATCTTTCAGGGGGCTGATTTCCCAGATTGCTTTTTCGATGAATTGTTCTTTTGAATACCCTAACAACCCGATTAAAAACGGGTTCACATCCACAATTTTCCCGGTGGCGGCATCGAGTATCAGGATACCATCCTTAGCCATTTCAAAAATACTCCGGTATCGAATTTCGGAAACCTCAAGAACGTCTTTGGTTTTTGATATTTCTATTTCCAGTTTTTTCGATATGGTGATATTGTTGAACGTGATCACCAGCCCGTCGATGCGGTCGTCAATTGTGCGATACGGCATAATCCTGACCGTATACCACTTCCCGTCGGTGGTTTGAATTTCCGATTCGATTGTTGTTAGCGTTTTCAGTACTTTAAGCGTATGCTTCTCAATATCAGGATATATCAGGTTCGAAACCAGGTCGGTGAATGGTCGGCCTAAATCGCTGGTGCGGAGTTTAATTATATCGTGTAGTGTTTCGGTATACCTTCGGATATTAAGTTCCTTATCGAGGAAAAGGGTTGCTATTTCGGTACTGTTGAGCAGGTTTTTCATGTCGTTGTTGGCGAGTATGAAATCACCTACCTTGCTCTGAAGTTCGATATTCACAGTCTGAAGTTCTTCGTTCAGGCTCTGCATCTCTTCTTTCGAAGTAGTGAGTTCTTCGTTGGTCGACTGCAGTTCTTCGTTCGATGACTGTAATTCCTCATTGGTTGATTTCAGTTCTTCCTGTGACGACTGCATCTCTTCGCGTATACTCTGCATTTCTTCCTGGCTCTGCATCAGTTTGGATTCCAGTTCAATCGAGCGGATTTTCGAAATCCGTCTCCCGGTCTTCGAGCCAGGAAGCATTTGTTCTGAAACTGACGGCACATCAGTAAATACCACAATTATTTTTCCCCGGAGTAACTCCGGGCTTTCGATCCGCTGAACTGTTACGTTCACAAACAGGGTGCCCCCGTTGGTTCCAACTTTAATATTACGCAAAACCACTGGGTCGAAATGCGTCATTGCCGAACGGAAAGCCCCGGGTAATATATCACGTAACCCTTCGCGCGACATGGCATGAATGTTCAGGTTGGCTTTGCCGGCAAGCGGTTCGAGGTATTTGCCGGTACGCCCGGTGATATAAATAATATCGCCTTTATCGTTTACCAGGACGCTTGGCGGGGCATACCGCTGAAGCAAAATCTGGTCGGTAAGAGTTTGCAGGCTGTCAGCCGGTTTAGTATGTGAAACTTCGGGTGTTATTCCATGTTTTTTTGGCTTGAAAGAACTCGGAAAATCAATGAGTTCAGGAGGCTGGGATATTGTATCGCGTTTGTAAATTTTCAGGCGGGTATCAATTTCGGTGAACCCTTCCTGCCGGTTTCCGATGGTTTCGGCGGTACCAAGCAGCAATATTCCTCCAGGGTTCAGACTATAATTGAAAAGTGAGATGAGTTTTCCCTGGAGTTCAGCTTCCATGTATATCATCATGTTACGGCAGCTCAGTAATTCGAGTTTTGTAAATGGAGGGTCCTTAATCACATTCTGGGTCGCAAACACCACCATCTCACGTATGCTTGCATTCACCCTGAAATTATTGACTTCAGGTGTAAAGAACCGGCTGATGCGTTCCGATGAAACATCGGAAACTATATTTGATGGGTAAATACCCCGTCGTGCTATTTCGACGGCATCGCTGTCGAGATCTGTGGCAAATATCTGTATACTATGCTTCTTCAGGGGTTTGATTTTTTCAAGTACTTCTTTAAAAACCATGGCTAACGAATAGGCTTCTTCGCCGGTTGAGCAGCCGGCAACCCAGGCACGAACCACATTTCCGGCTGGTAGCCGGTTAATCAGGTCAGGAATGGTCGATTGTTTAAGCTTATCCCAAACGGCCTTATCACGGAAAAAACCGGTTACTCCTATAAGCAACTCTTTAAACAATATTTCAATTTCTTTGGGATTTTCCTGGCAGTAGCGGACATAATTACTGATCTTTTCAATCTGGTGAATACCCTTGCGCCTTTCGATACGGCGAATAAGGGTGTTTTTTTTATACAACGAAAAATCATGACCCGACTGTTCGCGAAGCAGGATGATGATCTTATCAAGGTTACTCTTGTCCAGATTGTCCGGTTCGGAAAAAGTTTTAATCCCCGGAATAAAATTCAGAAGGGAGATCAGTTTTGCCGGCAATTCATCGGCTGGGGCCACAATATCTGCGATCACAGCATCAATGGCATTGCGTGGCATACTGTCGAACTTCGCCGAAGCAGGCGACTGTACCAAAACCAAACCATGATTTTCTTTTATTGCTTTCAACCCGAGGCTCCCGTCAGAACCCATCCCCGAGAGTATAAGCCCTATACTTTTATCTTTCCGGTCGTTTGCAAGCGAACGGAAGAAAATATCGACCGGTAAACGTAATCCGCGCGTTTCGACCGGATCGAAAAGGTATAGCGCCCCATTCAAAATTTTAAGGCTTTTATTAGGAGGGATAACGTACACACAGTTGGGTTTTATCTTCATATTATCGCTTGCCGGGAAAACCTTCATGGGTGTAATGCGTTGAAGCAACTCAGGCATCATGCCAACATGGTTAGGGTCGAGGTGTTGAATAACTACAAAGGCCATCCCGTTATTGGCAGGCATATTCTGGAAAAACTGCTCCAATGCTTCGAGTCCTCCGGCCGAGGCACCAATACCTACGATAGGGAAATCGGTTTTGACAGGGATACTGTTTTTTGTTGTTTTTGAAACGGGTATTGCTTCCCCGGCATTTTGGGCATTGGTTTTTCGTGTTACCATACTAGTAAAGGTACAACTATAAATTATGATTCATACTAATATTCTGATTATTAATGTAAAAGCTTATTTAACCAACTGATTCGTCAAGCTGTAAATGTGTACAATTTTGTGCTTATCTTTGCGCCTTTATTTTTTTAGGATGAGTATTCATATTGAAGCAAAACAAGACGAAATAGCTGATTTCGTTCTGCTCCCGGGCGATCCGTTAAGAGCTAAACATATTGCAGAAAACCTGCTGACAAATGCAGTTTGTTACAATAATGTACGTGGCATGCTGGGGTATACAGGGTACTATAACGGAAAACGTGTTTCGGTGCAGGGAACAGGAATGGGATTGCCTTCGCATATGATCTATGCAACGGAACTCATAAATGATTACAAGGTGAAAACCCTTGTAAGGATAGGCACCTGTGGAGGTTTGCTTGACGAAGTTAAATTGCGCGATGTGGTTGTGGCCGTGAGTGCTTCGACCGATTCGTTTGCCGTTGCAAGATATTTTCCTGGAATGACCTTTGCCCCGACAGCCAGTTTCAGGCTTACCCAACTGGCTGTTGCCAATGCTGCAAAAATGGATATAACTGTTAAGGCTGGGAATATACTATCATCGGATTTGTTTTATCATTTTCCCGAAGAAGGCGATGCATACGAACTTTGGCGTAAATACGGGACACTGGCTGTGGAAATGGAATCAGCGGGTTTATACCTTCTTGCCTCACGGCTGGGTGTTGAAGCATTATCACTGCTTACGGTAAGCGATCACCTGCTTACAGGTGAACATGTGAGCGCCGAAGAAAGACAGTCGAATTTTACCAATATGACTAAACTGGCGCTTTCGCTGGTTGGGTAAATATTTCGGATTTCGGATTTCGAAATACATTTTAAGATCTGCAATCGCAATTCTCAAATCGCAAATCCGAAATCGTAAATTTCATGCCCTGGTTTATCTTATTTATCGCAGGTTTGTTCGAGGTTGCCTGGGCAGTCGGGATAAAGTATACCGAGGGTTGGACCAGGTTATGGCCTGTGGTTTTTACCATAGGTGCAATGGTTGCATCTTTTTACTTTCTTTCAGTTGCACTTAAAAATATTCCTATGGGAACAGCCTACGCTGTATGGACAGGTATTGGAACCCTGGGAACCGTTGTTTATGGTATTATTTTTTTTAAAGAACCTACTGATATTCTCAGGATCGTTTGTATCTTGCTCATTATTTGCGGTATTGCAGGATTAAAGATTTTTGCACGCTAATGCTTAAGTGCATTTAATTAGAAATTAAAAAAACAGAATATTTTATGCAGAAAACTATTTTGATTACCGGTGCTACCAGTGGTTTTGGCAAAGCATGTGCACGTTCTTTTGCGCATGAAGGGCACAGGTTGATATTAACGGGCCGAAGGGCTGACAGGCTGGTAACCGAAGCACATAATCTACTTGCTATGTATGGCGTAGAAGTGCTTACTCTGAATTTTGATGTCCGCAACCGCGATGCTGTTAAAAATGCAATCGACGGGATTCCTCCCGAATGGCGCAATATTGATATTCTTATAAATAATGCCGGCCTTGCAGCCGGGAGCGACCTATTGCAGGACGGAAATATCGACGACTGGGAAATCATGATCGATACCAACGTAAAAGGATTACTCTATGTTACAAAATTTGTTTTCCCAATGCTGGTTCAAAGCACATGCCCTCATATTGTGAATATTGGGTCCATAGCAGGTAAAGAAGTATATCAGAAAGGGAACGTATATTGTGCCTCCAAATTTGCCGTAGATGCCCTTACCCGTGGTATGCGTATCGATATGCTCAGCCAGGGTATTAAAGTTTCGCAGGTGTCGCCAGGGGCAGTTGAAACGGAATTTGCCCAGGTTAGGTTCAAAGGGGATATGGAAGCAGTTGCAAACGTGTATAAAGGATATAAACCACTTGAAGCTGAAGATATTGCGGGTGCCGTACTTTGGATAACCAGCCTGCCGCCCCATGTGAATATTAACGACCTTGTAATTATGCCCACAGCCCAGGCGAGCCCGGGCTATGTTTTCAGGCAATAGCATGTACAGAGCAATGAATACGGATTGCCGGGTTTTTTATACTTTGTTTAAAAAATTATCGAAAATGTTATCCGGTATATATGTAATATATTTAATATTCTAATTATCTTTACCCCCAACCTTAACTTAAACCATACCTATGCAGGATGTTACGCGCTTATTCGATATTCTTCCGCATTATGCAAACTCCTTTAAGCCCAAGGATGATGTGCTTGCAGGAAAAGATAATGGTATCTGGGTAAAATACTCAATTGCCGACTATATATCACATGCTGATAATATAAGTTATGGTTTACTGAAGCTGGGAATTAAGCCCGGCGATAATGTGGCTACCATTTCGGGCAGTCGCCCTGAATGGAACCTTGTCGATATGGGCATACAACAGGCAGGGGCTATTCATGTTCCTATCTATCCTACTATAAGTGAAAGCGATTATAAATACATTCTGGAACATGCTGAAGTTAAGGTGATCTTTGTTTCAGGTCGCGATACATTTCGCAAAATCGAACACCTGGTTGATAGCCTTAAAGGTTTGGTAGCCATTTATGCTTTCAAGGAAACAGAAAGCATTCAACATCTAGATGCCCTGCTTAAGCTTGGCAAGGATAATGCTGATCCTACGAAAATCAAGGAATTAAAAGCCAGCATTGTCCCCGATGACATGGCTACAATTATCTATACCTCTGGAACAACAGGGAATCCGAAGGGCGTAATGCTCACTCACCGGAATATTATTTCCAATTTTATGGCGGTGAAGGATATTCCTCCTGTAGGCGAGGAAGGCCGGGCTTTGAGTTATCTTCCTCTTTGCCATATATATGAGCGCATGCTGGTTTACCTCTATCAATACCTTGGAATTTCGGTTTATTATGCTGAAAACCCGGCAACTGTCGGTGAAAATATGCGCGAGGTTAAGCCTGATATTCTGAGTACCGTTCCGCGGCTTCTAGAAAAGGTGTATGATAAGATCATTGGTTCGGGACGCAAACTTACCGGGATCAAAAAATTGATTTTTTTCTGGGCAGTCAATGTTGGTATGCATTACGAAATGTATGGTGCCAAAGGAATGTATTATGGTCTTAGGTTAAAAGTAGCACGCAAACTTGTTTTCAGCAAATGGCAGGAAGCCCTGGGTGGTAACCTGAAAGTTATTGTGAGTGGAGGTGCCGCATTACAGCCCCGGCTCGCACACATTTTCTGGGCTGCCGGTATCCCGGTGCTGGAAGGTTACGGCCTAACCGAGACATCACCGGTTATAGCAGTTAATAATTTTGAAGAAAACGGTGTAAAATTCGGAACCGTTGGCCCTGTTGTTGCCGATACCACGGTAAAAATTGCTGAAGACCACGAAATACTTGTAAAAGGTCCTGGCCTAATGCTGGGTTATTATAAGGAACCTGAACTTACAGCCGCAGCTATCGACACGGAAGGCTGGTTTCATACCGGTGACCTCGGGCGCATGGAGCCGCAGGGCCAGCTTAAAATTACCGGACGCAAAAAGGAAATTTTCAAAACTTCGTTCGGTAAATATGTAAGCCCCGAAATGATTGAAAACAGCCTCAAAGAGTCTGCTTTTATAGATGCTCTTATGGTGGTTGGCGAAAACCAGAAATATGCGGCAGCTATTGTTGTTCCTGACTTCACCCACCTGCGCTCATGGTGCCAGATCAAAGGTATAACCTATACTACAAATGCCGAAATGATCGCCCTCGAACGGATAAGGAAACGCTATCAGAAAGAAATTTCAAAATTTAACAAGCATCTTGGGGCAACGGAACAGATCAAATCATTCGAATTGCTCGATTCGGAATGGACCGTCGACTCAGGAGAACTTACTGCAACTTTAAAGCTCCGCCGCAAACTCATCAGCGACAGGTACGCGGCAAGCATTGCTAAATTGTTTAATAAAAACGACGATTAACCACTTGGTTGTGACTGAGTAGATTATGAATCGATTTCGAAAATCGTGTTTTGACTATAATTATACCCGGGCGATCAAAATTGTAATAAATGAAATCCAGGTCCGTTTTAAAAGGACCTTTATTAGTTAAAGGTAGATTTTTCAGGGAAAAAAGGAATTGAATTACCATTTCACAAGTTAGACCGATGAACGGAGTTACCCGCATTTTCGATCTGCTTCAGGTGGCCGGAAAGCGTTATAGACCGGGCCGTCCGGTATTATATGGAAAAAATAACGGTATCGTTTTCAGTGTAGATGCCGAAACCTACTCCCGCAATAGCTTCTCAATCGGTAAGGCGCTAATGGATTCGGGCATTAAACAGGGCGACAGGGTTGCTACGATAATAAACAATCGCCCTGAATGGAACTTTTTCGATATGGCTATCGGACTTATCGGTGCCGTGCAGGTCCCGGTTTATCCTACGCTTAGCGAAGATCAGATCAGGTATATATTCAGGGATGCATCCATTTCAGGCCTGGTTGTTAATGATTCTTTAATTTTCGAAAGGATTAGGACTGTTGCTGCCGAAACTCCTTCCCTGAAAATTATTTTTTCGGTCGACCCGGTTCCGGGGCTTACATGCCTTAACAACATGCTAAGTGAATATATACCCGGAATCCCGCATAGTGATGTCAGGGCAATTGCTGATAAAATATTACCATCCGCACTCTTTGCTATTATTTATACTTCGGGGACAACCGGCAGACCAAAAGGGGTAATGCTTTCGCACAATAACCTGGTAAGTAATTTCCTTGCACTTACCCAAATCCTTGCACAGCAACCGGTCGCAAAAGCGGCCAGTGTGCTTCCTCTCTGCCATATTTACGAAAGGATTTTGAATTATACCTACCAGAATTCAGGAACGGCAATATGGTATATCGAAGGATTCGATAAGTTACGCGAAAACCTTGCCGAAGCACAGCCCGACATGTTTTGTGCCGTACCGCGTTTGCTGGAAAAGCTTTTTGATGCCATTATGGCAAAAGGCCGCGACTTTAAAGGCATAAAACGATTCCTTTTCTTTAGGGCAATTGCTGTCGGGCAGCAATACGAACCCTATGCAGAATTTGGTTTGTTCTATCATATTCAACTGGCTATATACCGCCGGCTTGTTTTTAAAAAATGGCGCGATGCTCTTGGAGGCAAACTGATTTCAATAGTTTCGGGTGGTGCCAGTCTTAATCCCAGAATTGCCCGTATTTTCTGGGCGGCAGGTTTTAAACTCATGGAAGGATACGGACTTACGGAAACATCGCCGGTTATTGCTGTGAGCAATTTTCTTAAAGGCGGTGCACGTACCGGCACTGTGGGGCCGGTTTTGCCGGGAGTCGAACTGAGGTTTGCTCCCGACGGCGAAATCCTTGTTCGTGGCCCGAACGTAATGCTTGGTTATTATAAAAGACCGGAACGAACTGCCGATGTAATTGATCCCGAAGGTTGGTTCCATACCGGTGATATTGGTCAGCTGGTCGATGGTACATACGTTCAGATCACCGACAGGAAAAAGGAAATCTTCAAAACATCGGGAGGAAAATATATTGCACCCCAGGTGCTGGAAAACCGGTTTAATGAATCGGCTTTTATTGAACATATTGTCATTATCGGAGAAAACCGCAAACATCCCTCAGCTATAATTGTTCCTGCATTCGATTACCTGAAAAGCTGGTGCAGGGTGAAAAGAATAAAGTATACGACCGATGCGGAAATGATCCGTCATCCGCGAATCATAAACCGTATTGAAGAGGAGATCTTCAGGATTAACCAGCATTTTGCCCGTCACGAACAGGTAAAAAAATGGGAAATTATAGCCGACCGCTGGAGCCCCGACACAAGAGAACTGTCGCAGACACTGAAACTCCGGCGTAAATTCCTGAATGAGAAATATGCTGATTTGATTGAGAAAATCTACGAAAACCTGGAGTGATCTCCAATTTGCGATTTCGGATGTATAATTTCAGACCTCAGAATCGGGGTCTGGATTTCCAAACTACAAACGAAGTGTTATTCCTAATGTAATATTTTGAAAACCAGTTCCCTGAGTAATTCGCCATGGTCGGCTGAGTAATTGTCAATCCCTATGGCACGGGTGTTGCATTCACGGATCCAGCCGATAATCTGCTGTATTTTATTCGCATTGTAATTCCGGTAGGCATCAAAATAATCAAACTTATTGTAGTTGGAGAGTTTCGCTTTGCTTAAAATGGATGCTTCCGATTTGTCGGTAAGGGAATGTATCAGGAGCACCTTGCTGAAAAAGCCAAATAACATGGGTATAGTTTTGAAAAGTGAATTCTCGCCCGGGTTCAGCGAAAAATGATTCGCTATCTGGTTCGATTTCAGAACATTTTTCTTTGCTATGGCTTTCTGGAATTCAAATATGTTATAGTCTTTGCTTATACCGATATAAAGCTCAATTTCATTTTCGGTAATTACCTTATGTTTCGGGTGGTTTATGTATAATTTACCGAGCTCGTTGTTGATTTTTTCAAGGTTGGTTCCCAGGTATTCCACCAGCATAATGGCCGCCTTATCCGAAATGGAATAACCGTTGTTTTTTACCATACCGGCAATCCATACCGGCATATCACTCTCATATTTCTTTTTCGATTCGAGTGTAACTGCTTTATCCGAACTTCCCAGAACCTTGAGTAATTTGGCTGGCGGTGCTTTGTATTTATAACAGATAACAAGAATGGTCGATTGAGGCGGGTGGCGTATATATGATAGCAGGATATCGAGTGTTTCTTCTTTTTTCAGATCCATATCCTGGGCTTCGCGCAGCACCAGCAGCTGCCTTTCGCCAACCATAGGGAATTGTTTGCAGTAATTAACCACGGTGGCGATGTTCGAATCCCTTCCATATAATACAGCAAGATTGAATTCTTTCTCCGTTTCGCTTAGTACGTTTTCGGTAAGATAATCCGACAGTTCATCGATATAAAAAGGCTCTTCTCCATAAAAAAGGTATATGCCGGTATAGGCCTTTTTCTGGAAATCCTTGATAAGCTGATAATAGGTCGATGTCATTGCATGAACAGGGTTGCGGACGAATGCATCCTAGAATTTTAGATGCTTTACAGTCAAACGTTTTTCGATAAGTTGCTGCAGCGATTCAATCCCGATTTTTACATGATCTTCCATGTAATTTTCAGTCACAATTTTATCACTCTGCTCTGTCTTAACCCCGCTCGAAATCATCGGCTGGTCCGAAACAAGGAGTAAAGCTCCCGTAGGGATGTTATTGGCAAAACCGACGATGAATATAGTTGCCGTTTCGAGGTCAATCGCCATCGCCCTTGTGCTCTGAAGGTAAAGCTTGAAATCATCGTCATGCTCCCAAACCCTGCGGTTGGTTGTATACACGGTGCCAGTATAATAATCGAGTCCCATTTCGCGAATAGTGGTCGAAATAGCTTTCTGCAGGTTAAAAGCAGGCAATGCGGGTATTTCGGGAGGGAAATAGTCGTCGGAGGTTCCTTCTCCCCTGATGGCTGCAATAGGAAGAATGTAGTCGCCTAAAGCATTTATATGTTTCAACCCGCCGCATTTTCCTAAGAAAAGGCATGCTTTTGGGTTGATTGCACTAAGCAGGTCCATTACGGTAGCTGCATTGGCACTACCCATGCCGAATTTGATCATGGTTATATTGCCTGCTGTAGCGCTGGGCATTGAACGTTCCCTGCCCTGTATTTCAACCTTATTGAGTCGGGCAAAAGTTTCGAGGTATGCACCGAAATTAACAAGCAGTATATATTCTCCGAAATCTTCAACTGCAGTACCGGTGTAACGGGGCAGCCAGTTTTCAACTATTTCCTTTTTTGTTTTCATGTATAGCAGAGTAAATTCAGGTATATGGGGCAAATTTAAATTTTTTAAGCCATCTTTGCTGTAATTTCAGGTGTTTTTTCCGAAATGTTGATAAAATGCAGCAACTAAACTTTCCTCATTTCGATTTCAGGCTTCGTGATTTAAACGGCCGCAGCGAAATATTCGATCCCGTAAGGCACAGGTTTGTTGCGCTTACACCCGAGGAATGGGTAAGGCAGCATTTAATCGCTTACCTTCATATTGTTAAAGGATACCCGCTACACCTGATAGGCGTGGAGAAGCAACTCATGCTGAATAAACGTATAAAACGCTTCGACCTCGTTGTGTTTAAACGAAATGCAAGTCCTTTTATCCTTGCTGAATGCAAAGCGCCTGGTGTTGAAATCACCCAACATGCCTTCGATCAGGCAGCACGGTATAACATGCCGCTGCTTGCCGGGTATTTCCTTATTACTAACGGGCTCGAACATTACCCTTGCCGTATCGACTATGCCCGGAAGCAATATGTTTTTATCGAAGAAATTCCATCATATGGGAACGATGCTGAACCTATTCCTGGAAAGTAATCAGCTGTTGCTTACGATCCTGACTACCAGGCATAAAAAAAGCCGGATTGACCGGCTTTAAAATTTGTTTATTGATGAATTACTGGCATTTGAGTACCGTCTTCATCTGGTAATCAGCTGACGCTTTAAAGGTGCCTACAGCCGATTTTTTGTAATTGGCACAAGCGTTGGCAACATCTTTTTTGCCTTCATACGCTTTTGCAATTTCATAAAAGAAACGGGCCATTTTATCGGGTGTTTGTTCTTCCATTGCAAGACCGAGATTTGCGGCTTCTATGGCCTGATCAAAGTTCTTTACAAAATTGTTTGAGGATGCCAGCAGGTAATAGCATTCCTTGTTTTTGATATCGTAGGTCAGGGCACTGTTAAGTTTTGTTACGGCATCAGCGTACAATTTCTTTGTAAATGCAGTTTTCCCATCATTATACATCGAATTTCCTATTGCTGATCTGGCAGCTTTTATGGTAACTGTATCGTTGGTTTTTGAAGCCGAAGCGATAGCAAGTTCCATATTTTCCTGCATTTTTACATTATCTCCTTTTTTCTTGAAGGCTTGCCCTTTGGCAAATAATGCTTTGCTGTACTGAGGGTCGAGTTTGAGCGCTTTATCAAGGAAAAGGATTGCTGAGTCAGCTTTTTCAGCTTTAAGCAAGGTGTTTCCCTTATTAGTATAAAGTTTTACAAGCTGATCATTCGATTTGTCGCCTATTGTTGCATCAGCGTATGTTGATGCAAATTCATTACTTTTCTCAAAAGCACCTATTGCCTGATCATACTTCTTGTCTTTCAGGAAGCTGTTCCCCACGTTATATTGCCATGCCGGGATTACTTTTGCGACTTTCATTTTCAGTGAGTCGGCATCTTTTCCTACTGTTGCACACATTTTTAGAACATCCTGCATTTTAACAATAGCACCGGCCATGTCTGTTTTCGAAAGTTCAAGAGCTGCATTAAATGCATTACCAGCCTCTTCTTTGGTTTGAGCTATTGACTGCTTTCCTGTGAAGGTGGCAAGAATTGTTAAGGCAAAAGCCAGGATCAGGGTCTTCTTCATTGATTTCAGAGAGTTAGTTGTTAATTAATTTTTCTGGTTTAACCGGCAAATATACACATAATTGTATTCGTTGCAAATCATGTTTATCAACCTGATTGCAATAACTGTTCCAAAACGGACCGGATGGGCATATTAGCGTTTGTTAAAAAAATATAAATCTGTTTTCAGGAGCTAAACAGGTGAAAAAGAAGGTAATAATTGAAAAAAAGCAGGCATTAAAATTATTTCAGCTAAATATCTTTTAGCAGGTAATGATGATTCCGGTTAAAATACAGGCAATTTATTTTTTGCCACATGCACTTCCCCGCTAATGTCCAATTTTTGTAGCGGCTGAACTATTGTCGAAAATTGTAATATATTTGTAGTTCTGTGCAATCAGTCTGACGGAGCGAATTAGTTAGGTGTAATGCGCAGATTTTCAGATTTCTATTTAATTATACCGGCAGTCTCCTGAAATATAACTAAACCACCAATCCCTTGGAATGTACATATAACCAGGTTGATCCTCAGTATGAAACCACTCAGGGGTTAAATTACAGGCTCTCAGTTTTGCTTTGCCAGGATGGATTTTCGTTCCTTGTAACCCATGTGCATTCTCACCAGGTATTAAAACTTTCTTCGTATAAACTCGGGCACGATGATGTAAAATATAACGGGCTTGCCGGCTGGCCTGTAAACGCATATGAGTATTTCTCCCTGATCCGGAAAATCGATTTCCTGCAACTTAACTTCAGGCAGGTTGATATCGCAATCGCTTCTTCCAAAATTACTACTGCTCCACAAGACTTTTTCACCCAATCCGATGCCATGGATTTGGTTTCAGCCACATACGCAGTGAGTCCTGATGATGAAATTCTTATTGAGCCTATTTTCGACCTTGGCCCAGCAACTGCCATACTTGTACCCCGGTATGTAAAGGAAAACTGTATGAGCCTGTTTCCCGGGGCATGTCTGCGCAGTGCACCGGCAGTTTTTGTTAAGGGAGTGATGCGGAATCATTCGCAGCTTATTTCGCGCCAGGTATTTATCAATATCCATCGCGAATATTTCGAGATAACTGTAATACAGGGCGTCCGATTGCTTTACCTAAATGCATTCAGGTATTCAACACCTTCGGATGTGTTGTATTATGTGATTTTCGTACTCGAACAACTGGGTTTTGTTCCTTCTGAACAGGATGTTACCCTTATGGGTAATGTTGCTCAATTGTCAACAATAGCTGAAGAATTAAAAATGTACTGTGGTTCACTGCATTTTGCTGAATGTCCAGATGCACTTCAATACAATGATTCCTTTAACGATGCAGCCATGCATCAGTATTTTACACTTTTAAACATTTCGTTGTGCGAATAATAAGCGGAAGCCATGCAAGACGGCTACTCAGACCACCCCTGGGATTACCGGTAAGGCCCACTACCGACCTTGCCAAAGAAAGTTTATTCAATATCCTGAATAACTATATTGACTTTGAAGACCTGAAAGTGCTTGACCTTTTCGCCGGTACGGGTAATATATCATACGAATTTGCTTCACGCGGTGCTGGCCTGGTCCTATGCATCGAACTAAACCGGAAATGTGCCGATTATATTTCTCAAACGGCTACCCAGCTGAAATTTAGCAAAATGTCGGTTATCCAGGCCAACGTGTTTTCCTTCCTGGCCCGTCCGGCAGGTAAATACGATGTGATTTTTGCCGATCCTCCCTACGATATGCCTGAACGCGAAAAGATTCCTCAACTGGTATTTGCCAACAACTGGCTTGCCGACGAAGGCTGGCTTATAGTTGAACACGACAGCAACATCAGCTTCAGCGACAATCCCAATTTTTCAGAGATACGCCGCTACGGGAAAGTTCATTTTTCGTTTTTTACTAAACCAAGGGCTGAAGAACAGAAAGATATCTGATATTTATCGTTTTTGTACAACACGGGTAGAGAAACATTTTACATCCGACATCCGACATCCAACATCCAACTTCCGCCCTTTATTATTGCGCCTTTCTAGCCCCGAATCAGGCCTGACTGCCCATGTCTAAATCGAAATCACCTCAGGAATAAACTGATCGATACTTCCTCCGTGTTTATGAACTTCGCGTACAATCGACGATGTAACCATAACATATTCAGGAAGAGTAAGAAGGAATACCGTTTCGATGTCCTCATCCAGTTTGAGGTTTACCTGTGCAACGGAGCGTTCGAATTCAAAATCGGCTGACGTACGCAACCCGCGGATAATATAACTTGCGCTTACTTTTCTACAGAAATCTACGGTTAATCCATTGTAGCTCTCAACACTTACCTGTGGCAAATCGCTGAAAACCTGGTTGATCCATTCAAGTCGTCTCTCCACAGGGAAATATCCGCTTTTATCGGCGTTAACCCCTATAGCAACTATAATTTTATCGAACAAAGGTAAAGCACGCCTTACTATCGATTCGTGGCCGCGGGTAATAGGGTCGAACGAACCTGGAAAAACTGCGATTTTCATACAACGATTTTGTGCAAAGTTAAAAACATATATTCAAATTGCTACCCCGGCACGCAAATGATCAGGCTATTGCCAGCTATTCAGGCATATAGGCTTTCCACAATTGCTGAAGCGATGCATACGTGTTCCTGATCGGGATTGAAAGTTCGGCTTTTGTAAACCATTTTTCTTCTGTTATATCTTCTTCTGTCTGAGGTACAAGGGGTTGTGGCTCCTGGCAAAGCATTTCGAACCAGTAGGTCTCTTTTAAAACAGCTCGGCCGTGACGATCAGTATAAATATGGAACGAAGAAGGGAGTTGTTTTGTGATTGAAAGTCCTTTCAGCCCGGTTTCTTCCCGAACCTCGCGTAGAGCGCCTTCGTGCACAAGTTCTGATTTATGCAGTTTCCCTTTCGGCAAATCCCATACTCCAAGCCGCTTAATAAACAGGTACTCTCCAAGGTGATTTCGTACAATGCCGCCCGCAGCTTCAATCCGTTTGAACAAGCTGTTAAATTCAAAGTATGCTTTTTCAAAATCGGCTCCTGCAATAATCCAAAGCGTTTTACTGTCGCTGGCTCCGGTAAACCTTGCGTACTCAGCTTCAATGGATTGCCTGCCTGCATACTGAAGTATAATATCATTGTCCTGGTTTTCAGGCTTGTTGATATTTCGGCAAATAATTACTGCTTTGTCATTCAAAAAAACTGTATACCTTTGTGCCATGAGAAAGAATTTTGAAGAAACCGCCCTTTATACGGCTGAATCGCTTTTGCAAATTAAAGCAATAAAGCTTGATAATGCGAATCCTTTTACCTGGGCTTCAGGTATAAAATCACCGATTTATTGCGACAACCGCCGCACTTTATCTTATCCGAAAATCCGCACTTATATCCGCCAGGAGTTTGTTAAACTCATAAATGAAGAATTCGGTACTGTTGATGTAATTGCAGGCGTTGCTACAGGTGCAATTGCAATCGGGGCACTGGTTGCTCAGGAGTTGGGCCTGCCTTTTGTTTATATCCGTTCCGAAAAAAAGAGCCACGGCCTCGAAAACCAGATTGAAGGCGTGGTCGAAAGCGGCCAGTCGGTTGTAGTGATCGAAGACCTTATTTCGACTGGTAAAAGCAGCCTTAATGCTGTATATGCTCTGCGCGAAGCTGGTTGCAATGTTAAAGGAATGGCCGCTATCTTTACATACGGGTTACCCGATGCTGAAGAAAGTTTCAAAGCCGCCAACTGCATTTTACACACCTTAACCAACTATAATTTCCTAATCAGGAAAGCCCTCGAACAAAACCAGATTAAGGATTCGGATATGCAATCACTCATACAGTGGCGCGAAAATCCAAAAGCGTGGGGGCTCGATAAATGAGCAGGCGCATCCAAAGTCAATGGACTGATATAGCTTGTGAGCCGGAAAAAGTTTTCAATTTTCTGGGTAATTTCGATAATTTCGAAAGCCTGCTGCCTGACCAGGTCGAAAACTGGCAGTCAACAGGCAATTCGTGTTCATTCGATGTAAAAGGACTTGCCAGTCTGGGATTTAGAATTACTTCCAAAATACCGTTTGCTAAAATTTGCATGATCGGTGAAGGCAAACTACCCTTCAATTTTACGTTCAATACCGAAATTAGAGAAACAGCTCCGGGCAAATGCCAGGTTCAGGCAGTAATCGATTCCGATATGAGCCATTTTATCGCTATGGTGGCTGAAAGACCACTACAAAACTTTATCGATCTCATAGTAGTAAAACTGAAAGAGGAAATGGAAAAGTAATTTCCACAATTGTTCATCAGAAGTTTATTACAAACAGCATCCCGGCAGGTACTTATACCTGCTGTTTTTATTTAGTCTGTATAACAAATATATTTATTGTGAATCTATATAAAGTTTGATTTATATTTGCCTTTTGCTTTGAACTTATCGTTAAGTTAAACTAGTTTTATGCTGATTGTAATGATATATAGCAAAATAAATAGAATGCTTCAACCTTTCAAAACACTGAAATTTGGGAGAACTTTTCAATCGCCTTGCTTCGGATATCAGGTTTGTCGAAAGCCTTAAAGCCTGTATTAATTGCGGCACCTGCACAGCAATTTGCCCAGCTGCCGAATTCTATACCTACGATCCGCGTGTGGTAGCCACTACCGTGCAAACGCAGGACGATGAAAAAATACGGGAACTCCTGAGCAGCGATGTGATCTGGTATTGTGGTGAATGCATGTCGTGCAAAACACGCTGTCCGCGCGGTAATGCTCCCGGCCTTCTCATCATGGCTCTTCGCGGGCTTTCACAGGACCTGGGATACTTTACTGAATCGGAGAAAGGCCGCCAGCAATTGGCCGTTAAACGCATTATTGGCGACCAGATTTTGTCCTCCGGGTACTGTGTCCGGCCCGATATTGTTGACCCTGCTTTGCATCCTGAACAAGGACCCGTATGGGAATGGGAACATAAAAATCTTGGACCTGTACTCGATAAGCTTGGTGCAAATTATAACGGAGACGGGGCAGGCGCATTACGCAAAATATCGGATACCGACCTCGACGAATTAAAAAGGATTTTTGAAATTACAGGTGGCAAAGAACGGTACGATAATATCGAAGCTTTCTCAAAACTGAAAGCCGATGAAATGGGTCTTGAATTCGGAACTGATACCACCAGCGACTACGTACAGCATATTTATACTGCCAACAATCAAAAACATAACCACGAATGAAGCTGGAAGGGAAGAGACTTATTTGGCAGGACTACCAGAAAGAGATAGCCGACGATCATTATTTTTATGCACGAAGCTGCATAAGGCAGACTTTCTTCCCCGGTGCCGAAGCTGTTTTTGTAAAAATCCTGAAAGATGAACTTGGTAAGGATATTCATGACGAAAAGCACCATACTTCGTGCACTGGCATAGGCTACCATTCCGATGTTGTACCTTTTGATACTACCATGACCGTGGTTGCCAGGCAGTTTGCCCTGATGACCGAAGCCGGATACGAAAACTATGCTGCCTCATGTGTTACCAGTTTCGGACTTTATACCGAAATTCTCGATACCTGGCATCATTTCCCCGAAACCGAAGCGAAAATCAGGGAGTTCCTGTTCAAAGCAACAGGGCGTGAATTTAATAAACCGAAAAACCTGGCCCATGCCAGCGATATTGTATATAAGTTCAGGCACCAGATTGCCGGCAAGGCTAAATATAAGCTGGTTGATAAAGACACGGGTGAACCCTTAAAGGTGGTTGAACATATTGGGTGCCATTATTCGAAAATGTTTCCTCACAAAGGAATCGGTGGAGCTGAATACCCTTATGTACTGTCAGGAATGATTGAAGCCTGGGGAGGCGAAGTGATCGATTACCCTGAGCGCCGCCATTGCTGCGGGTTTGGGTTCAGGCAATACATAGTACAGGCTAACCGCGGTTTTTCGCTTTCGTGTTCGAAAAAGAAATTCGATTCAATGGAGCCCTATGAGCCGGATATGATTATCACCAACTGCCCCGGATGCCCTATGTTCCTCGACCGGTGGCAATATGCTCTAAGTGAAATGGAAGGGAAAACTTATGGGAAAGGGAAGAACGGAATTCCTGTTTTTACCTACGAAGAAGTTGCAGGTTTAATAATGGGATACGATCCCTGGGAAATCGGGCTGCAGGTGCATCAGGTCCCGGCCGAACCCCTTCTTGATAAAATAGGAATACCGTATGATTCGGAACGTAAATTTAAAGGGAAAAACGGGGAGGATCTCGGAATGCCGGAATCACCGTCGTATCTCAAGTTTTATGCAGATAAATAAGTCTTCTTAAAGTCGCGGGTTCCAAATTCCAGGACATCAACCCATCAACCCATCAACAATCTAAAACCCTGAGTAACCATGTATATCTAAATAGCTTGAAACACTGAAACCCTGAAACTTCTAAACACGGGTAGCACAATGAACCCCTGGCAGAGCCACTGAATTGCATTAATAAAGAAAACGCCCCCAAAATAAACATGCCAAAACACGTAATTGTTATAGGAGCAGGACCGGCAGGACTCGAAACATCGGCTAACCTGGCAAAGATGGGAATTGCTGTTACACTTGTCGAGAAGGAAGAATATACCGGAGGGCATGTAAAACAATGGCATGCTCTGTTCCCTGCTTTACTTCCGGGGACTGAAGCCCTCGATGCGATCCGCAAAGGAATGCCCGAAAATGTAAGGGTGCAAAATAAAACAACGGTTACAGGTATCGAAGCGGTTAATAATTATTTTACAGTTTCGGGCCACAACGGCTGGCAGGAAAAGGCGGATGCCATAGTTTTCGCAACCGGTTTCCAGCTTTTCGATGCACACCGTAAGGAAGAATACGGTTATGGAATTTATGAAAATGTAATCACTTCGGCTGACCTTGAAGAAATGTTTGCCACAGGTAAAAGCCTTGTTAACCGCCATGGAAATAAACCCGAAAGAATAGGATTTGTGCATTGCGTGGGTTCCCGTGATGAGAAAGTGAATAACCTGCATTGCTCCAAGGTATGCTGTATAACCGCTGTTAAACAGGCTATAGAAGTGAAACAGATGCTTCCTGAAGCGGAGGTTTTCTGCTTTTATATGGACCTGCGGATGTTCGGCCGTCATTACGAGGAACTATATAAGGAAGCACAGGAAAAATACAATATTCAGTTTATAAGGGGCAGGCTCAGCGAATCAGCGGAGGACCAGGATGGTAATATAGTTCTGAAGGTTGAAGATACCCTACTTGGAAAACCTTTACGTATAAAAGCAGGATTGCTAGTACTTATGGTCGGAATGGAGCCTTCGGCAGGAACCAGATCACTTGCCGACAAGCTTGGTCTTACCAAAGTTCCTGATGGATTCATCCAGCCTGCTGATGAAGTATTGCAATCAAACTTTACCGATCTTCCCGGCGTTTTCGTTGCCGGAGCATGTTCAGGCCCCAAATCAGTATCCGACACTCTTGCCGATGCCCGTTCAGCAGCTCTTGCTGTAGCCGGTTTTTTAAAAATATAAACCGGAAGTATGGAAAAGAAGGCAAGGCAATTCGGATACACTATTACCCGCGACAGGCAGATCGATTTCGATGCAAACAAACACGATATAAGTAAGATTGTGGCTGCCGCAGAGCCTTCACTCAACCTTTGTATTTCGTGCGGAACCTGTTCGGCTACCTGCTCTGCAGCCTTGTTTACCGATTTCAGCCTGCGGCACGTAATCCTTCTCCTGCGAAGGGGCGAAACCCAGGGTCTTGCTAAAGAAGTTGCAAAATGCATGCTTTGCGGTAAGTGCCAGCTTGTTTGCCCGCGCAATGTGAGTACACGCAATCTTATTATCCAGATAAGCAAAGCCGTAACGCCTGTTCAGCCATGACCTTCGACCTTTTCGTGCTTCCGTTTTTCCTGGGTTTGTTGTTCCTGCTTGTTGTTCTGTTTATTAAATACAGCCGATGGATAGCCATGATGAGTGGCCCGGACCGGGTAAAAGCCGGGATGGCACTTTTCTCGGTGGGAATGCTGAAGACAATCTGGGAAGTCTTCCTCGAAAGCCTGATGCATCGCAAGATGTTCAAGCGGAATCCTTTGCTGGGATATATGCACATGAGTTTTGCACTCGGTTGGTTCCTGCTTATAGTAATGGGAAACCTGGAATCGCGAGTATATAGCGGCGGGCACATTAACCCACCATATTATCCCATTTTCCTGAAGTTTTTTATTCACGATAAGAGGGTGCTTCCTTTCGAAATATTCACTTTGCCTGGATTTTTCAGGTTCACTATGGATTTGATTTTGCTTTTTGTGCTATCAGGTCTGGTTCTTGCCCTTTTCAAACGTACACGTTCCAAATGGTTTGGGATGAAACGTGCCACAAAACACAATAAATTTGATAAATGGGCAATTACTTCTCTCTGGCTCATTTTCCCGATGCGTTTACTGGCCGAAAGTTTTACTGCAGGTTTGTACAAGGGAGGCGGTTTTATTACCAATTCTCTCGGCAGTATTTTTGATGCAATCCTGCCGCTCCAGTACCTGGCTTATCCTGCCTGGTGGGCGTATTCCACCATGCTCGGGATTTTCTTTGTCACGCTTCCATGGAGCCGGTTTATGCATATTCCCACAGAGGTCATGCTTATTTACCTGCGTAATGCAGGGATTGAACAGGGCAAATATCCCGGAAGTTTTGCCGAACTGGAATTACGCGCCTGTCCGCGCTGCGGGGTATGCATAGATGTGTGCCAGATGAACGATGCCGGGCTGAATGGCTCAACCGCTGTCTATTTTATCCGTGCTTTGCGCGAAAACCGCGGCGAGGTGCAACTCAACTCTAACTGTATGATGTGTGGACGCTGCCTGGAAGCATGCCCGGTTGGAATTGATACTCTTGGTTTACGGGTAGGAGCTAGGAGTGTAGATAATAAAATAGTAGCCTCTGATTTTAGTTACCTTCTGCCAAAGCCATCTGATAAGAAGAATGCAGATGTTGTGTATTTCGCCGGTTGTATGGGGCATCTTACGCCTGGAGTTAAAAATGCCATGCAGAAGATTTTTAAAAATGCGGGGGTTAATTATAATTTCATTGACGAAGATGGTTCCATTTGTTGCGGAAGACCGCTAAAACTTGCAGGTATAACAGATGCTGCATCCACGCTTACAGTAGAAAATACCCGGAAAATCCTTGAAACAAAAGCAAGCATACTGGTTACTTCCTGCCCGATCTGTTATAAGATTTTTAATAACGATTACAAACTCAAAGGGATGCAGGTAATGCATCATAGTGTTTATATCGACAAACTTGTAACCGAAGGCCTTTTAACCCTGCAGTCTTCCGCCCTGAGAGCTGTTTACCACGACCCTTGTGAACTTGGTAGGGGTTCGGGCGTTTACGAAGAGCCACGAAATGTGCTGAAACAAATTGCTGAAGTTGCCGATGTGGCCGAACAAGGCGTGAATTCGCTTTGTTGTGGCGGCAGTATAGGCGAACTTGGGATGAACTCCACCCAACGGAACACCATTCGCGACAGCGCTCTGAAAATGCTCTGCGAGCCACAGCCTGATGTGCTGGTTACTGCCTGTCCCTTGTGCAAAAAAACTTTCGATTCAGGCAACCAGGTTGCCATAAAGGATATTGCCGAAATGGTCGCCGAAAGTATGATTATAAACCGTCAAGTGGCTAAAAGCAAAGAACTTGTTGAGGCCTGATTCGTTTAACTAAAGCCATCCTTATTTTCAATGACTTTCGAATGATATCGATTACTGCAGGCATAATGATCGCTTCCTGCATATTTCAGTTTATTCTGTTTTTCAAAAGCAATTCCTGTTATAAATCATATCCCGTAATTCTAGGCAGAACATTTGCTGCCAGGATTCATTTATCAGATATTTATTTATGCACTCATTCAAAATGGGATGCGGCTCAGTCAAATATTCCGAACACGCTGTTTTAGATTCATTTTTTTAGATATTCTGAATATAAAGTCAGAGAAGAAATACACTTTGGGCGCAATATTATATTAAAGTAATTATTTGATTATAAGTAAGATGTAATGATTTTGAAAATATTTTTTCAAAATGTGCTTGATTTTTTCAAAATGTTGTATATTTGTACTATATAACTAGTACAAATATACAATAATGCCATGATAAATTTTATTTTAGACCCGGGTGGCGGAATGCCTTTCTACCGGCAGATCATTGACCAGATAAAATTTGGGATTGCCTCAGGCAATTTAAAAACAGGGGAGCAGCTTCCAACTGTCAGGTCATTAGCGGTGCAGCTTAAGGTTAACCTTAATACCATCGCCAAAGCATACAAAGAACTCGAAATCCTGAATATCCTCGATACCCAGCAAGGTTCGGGCACCTTTATCAATGCCAATGGGGTTGTGCTGAGCAATGAGGAAAAGCAAAAAAAAATCCAGGACATCTGTAAGGAATTTTTGACGGTTGCATACACCTACGGGTTTTCGAAAGAAAATGTGATCGCTGAACTGCAAAACAACAATCTAAACAACAATCTTAATCACAAACAATTATGAAAACGAAAAATCTCTTTAACTCGATTTCAACAACTGCATTAATCCTGGTATCTGCGATACTGGCAGTTTTGTTTTATTTAAAGTATCTCGACATTAAAATCTTTGTTGTACTGATCGTTTTTACAGTACTCATTACAAGCTCGATAAAAATTGCCGATCAGTGGGAAAAGGCAGTTTTGTTGCGTATGGGGAAATATATTGGTTTAAAAGGACCAGGGATATTTTTTATTGTACCAGTTATCGATAATGTTATGGACTATATCGATCAAAGGGTCAGGGTTACTGATTTCAAGGCAGATCAAACTTTAACCAAGGACACTGTGCCCGTGAATGTAGTTGCTACTTTATACTGGACAGTGTGGGACGTTGAAAAAGCGGCTCTTGAGGTACAGGATTACATGACAGCTGTTCAATATATTGCTCAAACCGGTTTGAGAGATATTATAGGGCGGCACGAATTGGCCGATTTGCTTCAGGACAGGGTGAAAATTGCCGAAGACCTTCAGAAATTACTTGATGAGAATACAAATCCGTGGGGGATTACCTGTCAGACTGTCGGGATAAAAGATATTACTATTCCTCAGGGTTTATCGGATGCCATGAGCAAACAAGCCCAAGCCGAAAGGGAGCGCAAAGCCCGGGTTATCCTTGGAACGGCCGAAACCGAAATAGCCGAAAAATTTGCCAAAGCCAGCGAATCGTACCTGAGTAACCCCGTTGCCCTTCAGTTAAGGGCAATGAACCTGATTGGTGAAGGCCTGAAAATAGGTTCGATGATAATAGTCCCCAGTTCTGCGCTCGATACTATGAATCTTGGCGGGATAAGCGGTATAACATCTCTGTCAAAATTAAATGTAACGGAGCCCATACCACAATAATCCTGTTTGTACAACCAAGCATCCCGGGCCCTAAACCCGGGATTTTTTGCCTGGGCGACATAATATTCATATTCGCCAGCGATTATATTCTCCATCTTTCCGGAGCCGGCTGAATTAATACTAAAAATAGTTCTGTAATCTCCCTTGAGATTTTTTGAGAATAATCTCGTTTGTTTCAGGACGAAAATGAAACGGCTTTAATCTTAATTATCGGCAATTACAATTTTTCGGGTGGCTATCTGGTTTTTGTTTTCCCTGATGTTTAAAATATAAAGCCCGGCTGGTAAATTGCCCCTGTACATAGTAATGACCTGTCCTGAAATATTTTTTAGTTGCTGCACCCTCTGCCCGATTGAATTGAAAATAGTAAGGGTTGCATCATTCAGCATAACGGTGGACTGGAGAGTAGTTTGTGTAACCCATGGGTTTGGTTCAACGGATATAACGTCTTGCTTTAACTTGTTTTCACCCGGAAGCGAAAGGAAACTCATTGAGATTTTTGACACAAAACTTCCTGATGTAATGCCGCCACCGGTTCCGGCATAAAAATAGTTATTCAGAGCAGTCACCGAATAGTATGATACAGTTCCTTCAACTGCATTGGTTATCATGTTCCAGGTCAACCCGTTGTCGACACTGTAAAAGGCACTTGCATAGGTTCCGGCAACAATATACCCGTTATTGGCTGAGAAGCAGGTAACAACTGAACTTGTGGGTAAGCCGGTCGCAGTATTCCATGTATTACAGTGATCCGGAGAAATATAAATTCCATTTGTGGTTCCGGCCACAATATTTCCGTCGATTACCAGTAATGATTTAACAGGGAGAACAGGATTGGTTGCATTGCCCGGCCTTGTCCAGGCTGCCCCGTTATCGGAACTAACATACACCCCCGAATCTGTTGCGGCGAGTAACTGGTTTCCATCAATAGCCAGTGCGTTAACAGCCAGATTTGCCGGTATGCCGTTATGCATTGGCAACCAGCCTGCAGCGGTTAAAGCTTTTCGATATATTCCATTTCCGGGGCCATGCCCAATTCCGGCAAAGAGATAATTATCCTTAACCTTCACGGCATAAACAAAATCATTTAAATCTAAATGAAGGTCCAGTGATGTCCAGTTTTCGCCGCCGTTTTTTGATATATATACCTCACCAAACGCACCTGCATAGAGACTGTCGTTAGCATTAGTAAGAGAGAAAATGTAGGCCCCGCCAAACTGTATCCCATTATTCATGGCATTCCAGGTGCCGCCTTCGTCGGGGCTCATATACACGCCGCCGCCCGCTAGCCCGGCATACAAATTTGTATTTACCGTTATAAATGAAATGGCCGGATTGGTAAAGGAATAAAGATTTTGCCATTGTGCGCCGGCGACTCCTGCTAATGACAGGAAGGCGAATAAAAGTATAGCTTTCATGTTCTGTTAATTATACTTTCAACAAAAGAAAAATTCAGTTACAGGCAGATATAATAAATAGCTATATGAGAGACACTTTAAAGGTCATTTACCACTACAAGGCGTTGAAAAATAGTTTGTTGAAGATAGATAGAATCAGGAATAACAGTATATGCAGCGATTCAGGACAGTGTTTAAATAATGAACTTTACTTCTTTCAGATCACAGGTAAGCTGTTCACCCTCCTGGGTTTCGAGAAGTAACTGGCCGTAGGGATTGGTCCCGGTAATCATGGCTATTAATGCTGAGCCTCTTACTTCGTATTTCTGCCACTCCAATCTCCTGTAAAGGGCTGCTTGATAAGCTGTTTCGATTTCACTAAAAGTGCCTGGCATTACCTGTCTGTATCTCCTGAAAATCGATATTAGGAGTTTTGACAACACAGTATCAAGATTGTAATCCATTCCGGTTCCCATTTTCATGGAAACTGGGTTTGGCGCATTTTCTGTAAAATGTGTCTGGTTCACATTGAGCCCGATTCCGGATACAACATAGTCAAGTTTATTCCCGATAACTGAGTTCTGTATTAATATGCCGCAGACCTTTTTATCTCCTACGTAAATGTCATTCGGCCATTTTATTGATATTCTTTGGTCAGGTAATTCGCCTGTGAGGAAATCGTAAATACCCAGCGAGATGGCTTTGTTGAGAATAAACTGCTTATCGGCTTTAAACTCCGGATAGAGTATGAGGCTGAAGGTGAGGTTTTTCCCTGTTTCACTTTCCCAGCTGTTTGTGTCGGTACCCCTGCCACTCGTCTGGTAGTCGGCCCGGATTACGCATCCTTCAGCAGGGCGTTGCTTTGCAATCAGCTCAATTGCATAGTTGTTTGTTGAGCCGGTTTCCGGAAGGTGGATAATTGTACTCTGTAACATTTTACGAATAAATGGTTTTAACTTCTTTTAGGAACAAATGTAAAACAATATTTGACCTTATGCGTTCAACAGAAGTTCGTGATGTGACAAATTGTCGTGTTTGTAAAAAGGGACTGAAGTTTGATAAAGTTAATGCACTGTTTACAAAAGGGCTTTCGCGATAAATCCGTACCTTTGCGGGCAGAAAAGCCTGTGAATTAATTTATTCGCAACACTTTAGAAGCGGTACAGGCAAATTATCCACGGAAGGGTTTTATAAAATAAAGGGAAATACCTGTTCCCTGAACCGGAAAAAGTAAAGAAATTAAACAAACATACATGGCAAAACGTATTAAAAGTGAAACTTCGGGAATGCTTGCTGACATTATAGTTAATGGAATGCAGGAAAAACTCGGGTTAAACATAGTAAAACTTAACCTTTCAGGAATTCCGAATTCGATAACCGATTATTTTGTTATATGCCATGGCTCATCCCGTTCGCAGGTTGATGCAATTGCCGACTCGGTGCAATGGGAAGTTAAAAAAGCGATCGGGGAATTGCCATCGCATAAAGAAGGTTTCGAAAATTGCGAATGGATATTACTCGATTATTTCGATGTGGTTGTACATATTTTCGAGGCCGAAGCAAGGGATTTTTATCAACTGGAAAAACTATGGGCCGATGCGCCGCGTGAGGATGTGAAACCCGTTGAACAACCATCAAAAACAGCCGCTAAACCGGTTGCGAAACCTGTTGTGAAGAGGGTTTCAAAAAAAAAATAACTAACGATATTTTGTAAAATGAGCGAAGAACAAAACTATAATAAAGGCGGAAAACCACAGGAACCAGGCGGACCTAAAATGCCCAAAATGCCAAAAGTGAAATTCAATTTTTACTGGATTTACGGTATACTGGGAGTAATCCTGTTCGGGCTTTACCTGAACAATATGGGAACCACTCCAAAAGAAATAGGGTGGGGTGAACTTAAGGAAATGCTTACAAACCAGGAAGTTGATAAATTGATTCTTGTTAACGAAAAACAAGCCGAAGTATATATCAAAAAGGAAAAACTGTCGCTTCCTAAATTTAAAGATGTTAAGCCGGCGAATTCGCTCAGTGCAGCAGCACCAAATTATACTTACCAGATTGGGTCAGTCGAAACTTTCGAGAAAGATGTCCGTGAAGTGCAGGCCAGTATTCCTACCCCGGTCTATATTAAGAACGATACGCGTAAAAACTGGGGCGGTGATATCCTGAGCTGGATTCTGCCCATAGTAGTTTTGGTTGGATTATGGTTCCTGATAATGCGTATGATGACCAAAGGTGGCGGTGGAGGCGGCGGACAGATATTCAATATCGGTAAGTCGAAGGCCCAGCTTTTTGATAAGGATACCATGGTTTCGTTGAATTTTAACGATGTTGCCGGTCTCGAAGAAGCTAAAGTGGAAGTAATGGAAATTGTCGAATTTCTTAAGAACCCCAAAAAATATACTGACCTGGGAGGAAAAATACCGAAAGGCGCTTTACTTGTCGGTCCTCCGGGAACCGGTAAAACCCTGCTTGCCAAGGCTGTTGCCGGCGAAGCAAAAGTGCCGTTCTTCTCGCTTTCCGGTTCTGATTTTGTTGAAATGTTTGTTGGCGTTGGCGCATCACGTGTTCGCGACCTTTTTAAACAAGCCAAGGAAAAAGCGCCAAGCATTATTTTTATCGACGAAATTGATGCTGTAGGTCGTGCCCGTGGACGTAGTGCCATGACCGGCGGAAACGACGAACGGGAAAATACACTCAACCAGCTGCTTACCGAAATGGATGGTTTCCAGACTAATGCAGGTGTTATTATTCTTGCAGCTACAAACCGTGCCGATATTCTTGACCGTGCGCTTCTGCGTGCTGGCCGTTTCGACCGCCAGATCTATATAGAACTTCCCGACCTCGAAGAACGCAAAGCTATTTTCAAAGTGCACATGCGAAACCTTAAAATGGATGATACGGCTAACGTTGAATTCCTTGCAAGGCAAACACCTGGTTTCTCAGGAGCTGATATAGCCAATGCCTGTAACGAAGCTGCTCTTATTGCAGCCCGTGGAGATAAAAAGGTGATCGGTAAACAGGATTTCCTCGATGCTATCGACCGGATTGTAGGTGGACTCGAGAAAAGAAATAAAATTATTTCGCAGCACGAAAAGAAAGTTATTGCATACCACGAATCGGGACATGCAGCTGTAAGCTGGTTGCTCGAACATGCACACCCGTTGGTTAAAGTTACTATTGTTCCGCGTGGAAAAGCGCTTGGCGCAGCCTGGTATCTGCCCGACGAAAGGCAGATCACAACCTACGAGCAAATGCTCGATGAGATAATTGCTACCCTGGGTGGACGTGCAGCCGAAGATGTTGTATTTGGTAAAATTTCGACCGGCGCTCTTAACGATCTCGAAAAAGTGACCAAACAGGCTTATGCTATGGTTGCCTTCTACGGATTGAATAAGAAAATCGGTAATATCAGCTATTACGATTCGTCAGGGCAAAGTGAATATTCATTTTCAAAACCATTCAGTGAAGAAACTGCACGTACAATTGATGATGAAATCCACAAGCTGGTTGAGGATGCATACGAAAAAGCCAAGCAGATACTTACCGAAAACCGTGAAAAACTGAACCAGTTAGCTGAAATGCTGCTAACCAAAGAGGTTATCTTCCGCGAAGATCTTGAAAAGATTTTTGGCAAACGTCCTTTTCCCGATCATGAACACGTAATGATTAACAGCAACGGCGATACGAACGATAAGAAGTACGAGGAACGTACATCCGATGTGAACCTGCCTTCAGCCGAAGCTGCACCTGACGATAAGGCTGAAACCACTGGCCCTGATGCCACTTAATAAGTTTTTTACTTTTAAGTATTGATAAGGTGAAATTTATTTAAATTTACCTTGTCGTTAAATCAGGTTAAGCTAAATAACTCAGCCCTTGTATGGAAGAAAGCACTTCGCGTGAAAAAGTATTAAAAAAAGTACGGCACGCCTTAATATATAAGACCGATAACCCTTATCCGAATGTTGATTTTGATTCGCCGGTATACAATCCTTTACCGGATTCACCGGATGTGAATTTTGCACAGGAATTCACCAAAGTTGGCGGGGTTTTCATTTATTGTGAAAATGAAGGCGACCTTATAAATACATTGTCGGCGCTTAGTACCGAATGCAACTGGCAAGATGTGTATTGCGGTGAACCTGAATTCCAGTATCTGCTTACGCAGGCTGGTGTGCCTTTCGAATCGGATGAGGATGGATTGAAAACTCTGAAAGTTGGCATAACAGGATGCGAATTCCTGGTTTCAAGGCTGGGCAGTATCATGGTGTCGTCAAAAAACAGCCGCAGGCTTAATGTATATCCCGAAATTCATGTGGTCATTGCATATGCCGATCAGCTTGTTGAGGATCTGAAAGACGCATTTACAGCTGTGCAGACAAAATATTCGGGAAAACTACCTTCGATGCTGTCGGTAATTACAGGTCCAAGCCGTACTGCCGATATCGAAAAAACGCTTGTTATGGGAGCTCACGGCCCCCGCGAATTATACCTCCTCCTGGTTGAAACTCCCCAGGCTGAAGATGAGTCTGATGATTTATGATCGATAACTGGAACGTAATTTACACAACTAATCAACTTTATGATGCTGAACTGGTAAAAGAAATTATCGCCGGTGAAGATATCGAATGTGTTGTAATGAATAAGATAGATTCAAATTACGGTATCGGCGAAATTGAAATTCTCGTACCCTCGGCCGATACTATCAGGGCTAAACAACTAATTCTTGATCTTCGTAGTGAATAATCTTGCCACCCGAACTCTTACCTCAGTATTTTTTGTTGTAGCCATGGTTGGGTCAGCCCTGCTGGGCCAGAATGTTTTTGGTGTTCTGCTGCTTATACTTACCGTTTTGAGTATAAATGAATACATCAAAATTGTTACTGTCGGCAACATTCAGCCGGCTTTATGGCCAACTGTGATAACCGGTAGTTTTGTTTATACTTTTTTTACTGCAAATGCAATGGGGTTGTTAAAAGCTGAATGGCTCCTGGCAGCAATTCCCTTTGTGTTTTTACTTTTTATATCCGAACTTTGGCGCAACAAACCGAACCCGTTCGGTAATATTGCTTTTGAACTGCTTGGTATTTTTTATATTGCCTTTCCTTTGAGCCTGGTGATGTACTTTTTCGATCCTCTTAGATTGTCCGGGCCGTTTCATTATGGAGTTGTCCTGGGGTTCTTTTTTATTTTATGGCTCAACGATACCGGTGCATACTTTGTAGGATCATTGATAGGTAAGCATAAGCTCTTCGAGCGGATTTCACCGGGAAAAACCTGGGAAGGCAGCATAGGAGGGTTTGTTTTTGCTATGCTGACAGCATGGGGGTTATCGTTTGTGTTTCAGCAGCTTACTGCTCCTCAATGGTTAATACTTGCCATGATTATTGTTGTTACAGGTTCGCTGGGCGACTTGGTTGAATCCATGCTGAAACGTAGCCTTGGAATTAAAGATTCAGGTACATTTTTGCCCGGTCACGGAGGATTACTCGATCGATTTGATGCGGTTTTTATTTCGGCACCGTTTGTATTTGTATATTTGGCGCTCTTTTGCAGGTAATTTAAACAGGGAAAGCGGATGAAAATACACAAGGAAGGGTATAAAAGTATTGTTGTAGCGACCATTTTCGTTGCAGTAGCTATTATTGTCGGGAATTATTTTTACCCCGAACAGAATATCTTACATTACCTTGCTTATATTTTATTATTTGTCTTACTGGTAATTGTAGTCCGGTTTTTCCGAATGCCTTACCGGGAATTGTATATCGATGCCGATACAGTCCTTTGCCCGGCCGACGGAACCATTGTTGCAATCGAAGAAGTGGTAGAAGATGAGTATTTTAAAGATAAACGGATCCAGGTTTCAGTATTCATGTCGCCTAACAACGTTCATGTTAACAGGTACCCGGTTTCAGGTAAAATTGTATATACTAACTACTGGCCCGGATCGTTCCTTGTAGCGTGGCATCCGAAATCATCGACCGAAAACGAAAGAAATACTGTGGTAGTTGAGCATCATTACTATGGACCGATACTCGTACGTCAGATTGCAGGGGCACTTGCACGGCGCATCGTTTGCTATGCAAAAACCGGGGAACGGATCGAGCAGGGAAGGGAACTGGGATTTATTAAATTTGGAAGCAGGGTGGATCTGTTTCTGCCGCTTACAGCTGAAATCAAGGTCTCACTCGATGAGAAAGTAAAGGGTGGAATTACAACGATTGCCTTACTCAGCAGTAACCTCCGCTGAAAATCTTTAACATCTCTTTAACAAAATATATGATTGCCGGTCCAACAATTGGATATATTTTTGCGTTACTAAAATATTAGAAACCCTTAATTAATCTATATCAAAATGAAAAAAGTTGCTATTGTAATTTCGTTGTTTGCTTTTCTTTTTGCTATCACTGTTTCGACAGCTTCAGCACAAAAAGTAACCTCAGCTGAAAAATCGAAAACAGAACAGGTAAGTAAAGAATCACCAAAAAGCTGCTGTGCAAAATCAGAAGCTAAAGCGGGTTGTGCAAAATCAGATGCTAAAGCTGGCTGCGCTAAAGAAGGCGAAGCTAAAGCTGGTTGCGCTAAATCATGCAGCAAAGGCGAAGCTAAAGGCTGTTGCGCTAAAGGTGAAGCTAAAACCGAAGCTGTACCGGTACCTAAAAGTAATTAAGCAATATGCTTAAGTGTCTTAAACCCGCTGATGAAGCGGGTTTTTTTATGCCTTGTTTTTCCTGTAACTGATCCCCGTTGAATATGCAGCTAAAGCAACCCGATAATTTCGTGGAGCGAAAATACCTCCATGGTAACCGGTTCATTATGCTGCTTCCGGTCATGGTTAACATACATCTGATCCATCCCTAGCTGTCGGGCACCAGCCATATCTACTTCCAGGTCATCTCCTATCATCAGGCTTTCGCCCGCATTTGCCCCGGCCTCTTGTAAAGCGTAACGGAATATTTCATTTTCCGGTTTCTTCGATCCTGCTGCCTCACTCGTTATTATAGTAGTAAAATATTTATCAAGGCCCGAATTCTTTAGTTTACCGTATTGTACTTCTTCGAAACCATTGGTTATAATGTGTAAAGGGTATTTCGGACAGAGATAGTCGAGCAGCTCCCTTGTATAAGGGAAAAGGTATGTTTTAGTGGTGATACCTTCGATGAATGCGCTGGCCATGGCTTCGCCCAGGCTGGGGTCGTCGATCCCGAACAGACAGAGTGTATCATAAAAACGCCTGAAATTCAGTGCATCCTTTTCAATTTTATCTTCCCGGTATAGCGCCCATAAGGCCATGTTGATAACAACATATTTTTCCCTGAAAGCTTCGTAGCTTTCAATTCCCCTGTTTTTAAGATCGAGATTTTCAAACATTTCACGCTTGGTTTCCTCGGCATTACGTTCG
This sequence comes from Bacteroidales bacterium, assembly GCA_963677975.1. GTDB lineage: Bacteria > Bacteroidota > Bacteroidia > Bacteroidales > UBA4417 > UBA4417. The sequence continues at coordinate 1,699,423 of OY782677.1, forward strand.
AAATCCCATAAGGTATGATCAAGATCGAAAAATATATGTTTGTAGCTCTTAGGCATTTTCGCTTGTTTAGTTTGCAAATGTAGGTTTTCCCTATAAGAAAAAAAATTTTAGCGGTTTTGTCGGATTTGACAGAAAGTATAATATCTTTGTAACATCAAAATAATATCAAAATAAAATGGAAAAGGAAAAATTAAATTCGACTTCATCAGGCTATATGGGCCTGCTTTTAGTGTTTGTATTCCTGATTGCCGGTATACTTACGCTGGTAAATTTCAATAATCAGTTGTTTGGGGTCATCCTGGGACCCGTTTTCCTGATACTAACAGGTTTCATGGCAGCCGGTTTCCTGGTTATCAATCCGAATGAATCGTCGGTACTTACTCTTTTCGGTGCGTATAAAGGAACTTTGAAGAACAATGGGTTTTACTGGCTCAATCCTTTTTTTGTTAAAAAGAAAGTCTCGTTACGCGCCCGCAACTTCAACAGCGAATTGCTGAAAGTGAACGACAAACTCGGTAACCCTATTATGATCGGTATTGTATTGGTGTGGAAAGTGGAAGATACTTTCAAAGCAGCTTTCCAGGTGGATGACTACCTGCGTTTTGTTGAGATACAAAGCGAATCGGCAGTTCGTAAACTTGCCGGTCATTATGCCTACGATAATTTCGACGATGAACAATCCGAAATTACTTTACGTGGCGGAGGTGAAGAAGTAAACCATGTACTGGAAAAAGAACTTTCGGAGCGTCTTCATATTGCCGGTATTAATGTAATTGAGGCACGTATTGCACACCTGGCTTACTCAGCTGAAATTGCCCAGGCCATGCTAAAACGCCAGCAGGCAACAGCCGTTATTGCTGCCCGTACTAAAATAGTTGAAGGGGCTGTAAGCATGGTTGAAATGGCGCTCAATAAGTTATCGGACCGCAAAATTGTGGAACTGGATGATGAGCGAAAGGCTGTAATGGTAAGCAACCTCCTTGTAGTGTTGTGTTCGGATAAGGATGCTTCGCCGGTAGTTAATGCAGGCTCAATTTATTAGTAACCATGGAACGATTAATTTTCAGGGAAGAACAGCCCATGCGCCAGTCGTTTATTCCCTGGCTTGTAATACCCGTATGGCTGTTTACTGTTGTGTACTTTGGATATGGTTTTTACAGGCAATTGTATTTTGGACAACAATTCGGTGAACAACCAATGGGTAATTCCGAATTGCTTTGGACGGGTATACTTACCATTGTATTCACAGGAGTGCTTTTCCTGGTATTAATGAGCATAGTTCTTGTAACCGAAATCTGGACCGACGGAATTCGTTACAGGTTTAAACCGTTTATGTGGAAACTGAAACATATCAGGCTGGATGAAATTGAATCGGCAAGCGTTATGAAGTACAACCCGCTTTTCGAATTTGGTGGCTGGGGGATCAAGCCAAGGTTGCTGTCGCGGAAAACAGCATACAACATAAGCGGCAACATCGGTTTGCGGATAATGCGGAAGAACGGCAGCCAGGTTATGATTGGTACACACAGGAAAGAGGAATTGCAGCGGGCAGTTGATAAAATGAGAATGCCCGCATTAGAAAAATACCCAATATAATGGCTAAAAAAAAGGTTTTTGCTCTTCGGGTCGACGACGACATTTATGCTGCTATTGAACGGTGGGCTGCTGATGAATTCCGCAGCATCAATGGGCAGCTCGAATGGCTTATAGCGAAAGCCTTGAAGGATGCCGGGAGGCTGCCAAAATCCAGGTCGGCTCAAAGCGATGATAAATAGCCTTGTTCTGGTGATCGGAATGATGTAATAATTGTTTTAGATGGAAGCAATAAATATTGTGTTTCAAAATAGTACATCAAGCCAGTTTTCATTATAAATGACATCATAATTTCCAGATCCTCGTGTAAAGATTAAAACAAAAAAAATTTCAATAAATTTAAAATGAAAAAAACTACGCTAATCCTGATTACTCTATTAACCACAACTAGTATGTTTGGACAGGATATAACCGGTCAATGGAATGGAATTCTTCAAGTTCGGGAAACACAATTACGGATTGTATTTAATATCAGTAAAACAATTAGCGGATACAGTTCTACTATGGACAGCCCCGACCAGGGAGCAAGCGGTATTCCTGTTACAACAACAAATTATGATGGTTCAGTTTTAAAACTGGCAATAGCAGCTGCAGGTATTGAATACGAAGGCACTTTGAATGCTGATCATACAATAACAGGAATTTTCAAACAGTCAGGGAAAACCTTCCCCTTAACTTTGTCGGTGGAGAAACCCGAAACCGTTAAAACCGTTGGTATTTTAGCCGGTAATGACACAAATTTCATTGAAACCCAGGTCATACTGCAAACCGCCACCGGACAAATTTTCGGAACCCTTACGCTACCTAAAAAGTACACAAAAATGCCTGTGGCTCTTATCATTTCTGGTTCCGGTCCAACCGACCGCGATTGCAACAACCCTATGATGAAATGTGATGCCTACAAGAAACTCGCTTATGGTCTGGCAGAAAACAACATTGCTTCGCTGCGCTACGACAAACGTGGAATTGCCGGAAGCAAGGCAGCCGGCAAAAGCGAAGCTGATCTTCGCTTCGATGACTATGTTAATGATGCAATTGAATGGATAAAACTGCTGAAGCAGGATATGCGTTTTTCGGAAATCACAGTTATTGGGCACAGCGAAGGATCGCTTATCGGGATGATAGCGGCAGGAAATGCCGACAAGTTCATTTCTATTGCTGGCGTTGGGCAAACAGCTGATAAAACTTTAAAAGAGCAACTGAGCGTCCAGCCTAAGGAAGTACAGGATATTGCTTTTCCTGTGATCGATAGTTTAGTAAAAGGGAAAACGGTTGCCAGTGTTGATCCGAAGCTTAATTCGCTTTTCAGGCCGAGTGTCCAGCCATATCTGATTTCTTGGTTTAAATATGATCCACAAACCGAAATACAAAAACTTGGTATCCCTTTGCTGATTGTTCAGGGCACAAACGATATCCAGGTTGGTGTTGAAGATGCAAAACGACTTTCGAGGGCTAATCCCAATTCGAAACTGGTTTTGATATTAAACATGAATCATATCCTCCGCACGGTTGTAGGTGACAGGCAGGCAAATATTGCCACTTACAGCAATCCTGCTCTGCCATTAGCCACCGGTTTGGTAGGCGATTTATCCGGTTTTATTCTTCAGGTGAAGTAACTTCCATAAAATGAATAAAAAAAGAGGCTTCCCTGAACAGGAAAGCCTCTTTTCGATTTTATGCTTTTTCTGTATTACGGCTGTTTTGCAACTACCGTACCTTTGATATAAAGTACAACCGGGTTTGGATCGGCATTGGTTGTAACGGTGATGTTTTTCATGAAAGCACCGGGAGCAGCAGCATTATATGTAGCTGAGATGATGGTGAATTTTCCAGGAAGAACAGGCTCCTGTGAATATTTCAGGTTTGTGCAACCGCAACCAGCGCGGGCTGTCTGGATAAGCAATGGCTCTTTACCGGCATTGGTAAGTTTGAATTCAGCTTCTTTTGGAATGTTTTGTTCTATTTCGCCGAAATCAGCAGTAGTCCTGTCCCATTTTGCAACCGGGGCATTAGGATTAACAACCGGAGTTGCAGGAGCTGGATTGGTAGCCGGGGTGGTAGTAGTTTGTGCGATTGCCTGGCTTAAACCAAACACAAAAAGAATAGCAATAAAAAGTACGTTTTTCATAGTTTTCTGTTTATTTAGTTATTTAATGCAAAGGTGAGATGTTTATTAGCAGTTCCGGTTAATGAAATGTAAAACAATCCAAACAAAGTGTAAAAAAATGTAAACGATATGTAAATGGCTGCCCCCTCACGGAAAATAGCGTAACTTTATCCTCCGAAATCATCAAATCACTATGAAGTACAGGCATATCAGGTATGTTGTTTTATTAGGTGCTGTTGCCATTATCAGCATTATTTCCATGCAGGTGTATTTCATGAAAAAGGAATGGAGTAATAAGGAAAAACAATTTGCCCAAACCGTTACCATTTGCCTCCGAAATGTAGCATCGAAAATTTACAAATTCAACAATGCCACTCCTTCGACTCCCAACCCAGTGAGGCAGCTTTCGTCGAATTATTTTGTGGTGGATGTTAACAGCGAACTGGATGCCAACATTCTCGAACATTATCTTAAAACAGAGTTTACCAAATACAATATCCAGACCGATTTTGAATACGGGATTTACAATTGTGAGACTGATGTTATGGAGTACGGCAATTATGTATTTAATAACGGAACGGTGAAAACCGGGGCAATATCGGTCGATTTGCCAAAATACAGGGGGTACAATTACTATTTTGGGGTGAATTTCCCGCTGCTTAACAACACAATTGCCGGCGACATGACGATCTGGTTTTTCCTGGTCGGGATACTGGTGGTATCGGTTATTTTCTTTGCATATTCTATTTTTGTAATCCTTAAACAGAAGAAATTGTCGGAATTGCAGCGCGATTTCATTAATAACATGACGCACGAGTTTAAGACTCCGATTGCCAGCATTAATATTGCCGCCGATGTAATTTCCAATCCGTTATCAATTGATGAACCCGCAAGGATTATTACCTATGGTTCGGTTATCAAGCAGGAGGTTAACCGCCTTAACGATCAGGTTGATAAGGTATTACAGATTGCCCGTATCGAGAAAAGCGGCTTTCATCTTCGTATGGAGCTGTTGGATATAAATGCAATCATAGGGCAGGCGGTTGATAATTGCCTTGCCAACCATGCCGAAAAAGTTAAAATTTCCTGCGACCTGGCTCCCGATCCCGGCTCAGTTGCAGGTGATCGTATGCATCTTACCAATATTTTTTATAACCTGCTCGATAATGCAGTGAAGTATGCGGGTGATAATCCGGTAATTAAAATAAAAACCATAAAAAAGGCTAAAAAGCTTTTAGTCTATGTCAGTGATAACGGGCCAGGTATCGGGCGCGCTCACCAGAAGCGGGTTTTTGAAAAATTTTACCGTATCCCTACTGCCAATGTGCACGATGTAAAAGGTTTCGGACTGGGCTTGTTCTATGTAAAAAGCATCTGCGAAGCCCATCGATGGAAAATCAGCCTTGATCCTTCACCTGCCATTGGTACCACCTTTGTAATTGAAATAACGCCTAACCCTTGAAATAATGACAAAAGCCCGGATTTTATACGTTGAAGATGACCTTACGCTTTCGTTCCTGACCCGCGATAACCTCGAACGGGCCGGCTATACGATTGATTCGTGCGACGATGGCATTACAGCATATGAAAAAATATTACAGGGGAATTACGATCTCTATATTCTCGATGTAATGCTTCCGAAAATTGATGGATACACACTGGCCCGCAAAATCAGGGAGAAAAACGAAGCTGTGCCAATCCTTTTTCTTTCAGCCAAATCGACACTCGACGATAAAATATACGGGCTCCAGCTCGGTGCCGACGATTATATCACAAAACCGTTCAGTATCGAGGAACTTATCCTGAAGATTGAAGTCTTCCTCAAACGCAGCAGTATCGATTCGTCGCACCGTTCAAAGGAAACTACAACAAGCATAGGGAGTTTTACTTTTTCGTTAAGCGGGCTGCAACTTACCAACGGTCAGCTAACCCATTCCCTTACGCACCGGGAAGCCGAACTGCTCGCATTTCTTTCGTCGCACCGGGGTAGTATACTTAAGCGGGATGATATTTTGAACAAAGTGTGGGGAAACGATCATTTCTTTTCATCACGAAGCCTCGATGTATTTATTTCCCGCTTACGCAAACTGCTCCAGGCCGATCCATCGGTTAAGATTGAAAATATTCATAATATCGGATATAGATTGGTAGTTAATAATTGATCTTGTTTCAGAGTTTCAGGGTTTAGCTTCGCTGAGCTCGCTTCGCTCGGTTGAGAGTTTCAGGGTTTCAGAAGTTTAAATTCCAAATTCAAAAAAGCAAACTATCGATTTACCATCAAATGACCACAAATGACTACGAATGACCACAAATGACTATCGAATGACCACGAATGACCACGAATGACTGCAAATGACCACAAATGACTATCGAATGTCCATTGTATGACCATCGTATAACCACTCAAAAACTCAACCTCCCGTCATCCTAATCATCTTCCCCTGCCAGGTATCCCTTAGCTCAAATTCCTTTTCAATTAAAACCTGAACTTCATCACTGCGCAAGCCACCCCAGATCGGACCAGCCTGGAATCGGGGAGGAGCCTCTCCCGTAAAACGCTCAATAACAAATGCCGGGTTAAGCCGTTCGGTGAAACGCACAATAAAATCGATATATCTTTCCAGTGTGAACAAATTGAATTGAGATGGATCAGCCAGGTATTCCTGCAACATCAGGGTGTCTTTAATAATCTGCAGCTGGTGAAACTTTATTGTATCCAGGGGTAGTTGCGAAACAATTTCGGCTTCAGCAAGCATATCCTCTTCGGTTTCGCCCGGTAGCCCGAAAATCAGGTGGGCACCTGTGTGTATTCCATAAGCAGAAGTTTTACGGATAGCTTCTGCCGATTCCTCCCAGGTATGCCCGCGGTTTATCTGCACCAGCGTTCGGTTATAGCACGATTCGATGCCGTATTCAATAATTACATAATGTTTTTCGGCCAGCCTGGCAAAGTAATCCAGTCTGGCTTCATCGATACAGTCGGGGCGTGTTCCGATCACCAGGCCTGCAACACCCGGGAATGCTAATGCTTCATCGTAAAGAGATTTTAAATGTTCCAGCGAACCATACGTGTTGGAATATGCCTGGAAGTATGCAAGGTAGTTTTTTGCCTTGCGATACCTCACCTGGTGGAATTCAATTCCCTCGGCGATTTGCTGGGTAATGCTCTTATGAGGCTGGCAATAGGAGGGATTGAAGGCATCGTTATTGCAATAGGTGCATCCGCCAACTCCTTTTGAACCATCGCGGTTCGGACAGGTAAAGCCGGCGTCGATGGTTACTTTCTGCACACGCGTGCCGAACTCCCTTTTGAAATATTCGGAGTAAGAATTGTAGCGGCGGTTATGTTGCCAGGGGAAGAGGTCTTCGGGCATAGTGCAAAAGTAAAGAAAAAGGCTGCCTGTTTCCGGGCAGCCTTCGTTTCTATTTGTGAAAAGCCTTATTTAGTAGCATTTTCCAGCTTTTTCATGATCGAGAAAATAAATATTGCCGATAGTATGCAGCAAATTACAAAAATCGACCAGAGTTCCCAGAGATGTAACTTATCCCAGGCCCATGTGCCAACGAAAAGAAGTTTATTCCCCACTGCCGTAGCCAATAACCAGCCTCCCTGCATTAATCCCTGGAAGCGAACAGGAGCAACTTTCGATACAAATGAAAGTCCCATAGGGCTGAGGCATAACTCGGCAACTGTAAGGATAAGGTACGTGCTTACGAGCCAGTAAGGACTTACCCTCGACGAATCAGCAACAGGCTGACCAGCCAGGTCGAGTGGCGAAGGAAGGTTCAGCGAACTTATAAGAACCAGGGTGAAACCTATAGCCGCTATAATCATACCGTAACCAATCTTTCGTGGGGTTGAAGGTTCCTTGTCCTTTTTATTCAGCCAGTTGAAAAATCCCATAACCGGGAAAGTAAGTGCGACGATGAACAACGGGTTGAACGACTGGAATACTTCAGGTGAAATTGAGTTTGCGGCACTGCCTTTGCTGTAAAAATAATATGATAAGGCTGCACCGGCTATTGTTAGAACAGCCCCGGCAATCTTCAGGTTTACTGAATTCTTTTTGCCAACCAGTAAGATCACACCGGCAATGGAACCAAGTACGGCCAAAATGGATTCGAGTCCAAAGAAGAGGTTTGTAAACGGATCAACTACTTTAAATGTATAATCCCGGGCGTACAAAGTTAAGGTAAGACCATTCTGATGGAATGACATCCAGAAGAAAATGACCACAAGGAAAACAAGTAAAAGTGCCGAAATACGCGGGCGTTCTTCTTTGGTTGAAATCTGTACAATCCAGCTTACGAAACCTATAAACAATCCAAATGCGAAGGCAAGGTCGATGCTGTTGGCAAGGAAGTAGATTGCGGTTCCAACAGCCAAAGCAATCCCTATTGCGATAACCGCTTTCAACGAACCACCAGTATTGATTTGTGCAGAGGTTGCTGCAGTCTTTTCTTTATTAGGAAGTAACTTGTTGAAAATCAAATAAACCACCAGAGAAATTACCAATGCAATAGCAGCAATTCCGAAAGCATAATTATAACCACGTGAGAAAACATCAATATAATTTTGTGCAAATGCCGATAGATCGGTAATAGGTCCGTTCAGGCTGACTTTATCAGCCAGAGTCTGTAATTCAGCAGTATCTTTCAGAGTGCCGTTGATCTGCTGATGGCATAATGCCGGTAAACTTCCGTCGTGGAGATAACCGTTGGTTTTTAACCACCAGTCGCGAACACCTTTAGCTGCAAATGGTGCGAAAAAGGCTCCGACGTTGATTCCCATATAGAAAACCATAAAAGCCGAATCGCGCAGTTTATTGTATTTCGGGTCATCGTACATCTGGCCAACCACTGCCTGCAGGTTTCCTTTAAATAGACCGTTCCCCAGTGCAATGGTGAATAATCCGGCTATCGTGATTGCAAGAGGCAAGCCCGGTAAAGCCATAATGGCATAACCGGCAAACATAACGATCTGGCCGATAAGGATTACAGTTTTGTATTTCTTGGTTGCGTCAGCCAACATACCTCCGGCGAGGGCCAGCGCATAAATGGCGAAATAGAACCAACTGTATATACTTCCGGCTTTTTCGGCCGAAAGGCCATATTTTGCCTGCAGGAATAGCACCAGGATAGCCATCATGGTGTAAAATCCGAAACGCTCGCCCATATTGGCAAAGAACGCTACAATAAGTCCCCGTGGATGTTGTTTGAACATAACTCTTAGTTTTGGTTTATATTTGGTTAAATTAGTTTCGGTTAAGGCAAAAATAAACTAATTTTTCAATTATAAGTGATCGAAAAATCAGCATTCGGAAAAGATTTTTGATAAACCGGATAATCAGAATGAAAACCTGAGGATTGCTTTAATGTCCGATTTTTTATTCCCCGTTATTTCGTCAGGCCCGCTGCTGATTATATTCCTGTCGGAGTACCAGGTTCGTGCAAATCGTAAAATTAGTGAAAGGTCTTTATACAAATTTGTATTCAGCATGATATAAAACCGACTGCCTTTTCCTGAGAAAGCCGGAACCGAAAATGAATATGGAACATCATTTTCGTATGCATACAAACGGGTATCATACGAGTCGGTATCAAACAGCAGATACCTGAAATTCAGCGTCCAGTTTTTCTCAAGCGGTTTCACCTGGAATCCCTGGTAAATAAGGTAGCCTCTTTCCCGATTTTTTTGAGGAGTTTCGCGCCTTGCAATCTCAATGCGGCTTTGAGTTTTAAGCCAGGGCAAAGCCTGGAAATTGAATTGCACCCTGAAATACATGCGTTCCGACTCCCCGAGCTGGTTTGTTTTTTCACTAATGAGACTATAATTCAGGGGATTGTTCATTTGCCTGAATCCTAAAATCAGATCCCCTCGTCGCGATATATTGTAGGTAACCTGAGCCGAATACTCCTGTCCGCCGGAAGGCGCGTCAACCCTGTAGTGAAGCCACTCATAACGGAAAATATCAGCATAAGCGCTAAGTGTAATTTGTTTGAACAGCGAAGCGACCAATCCCAGGTAAAGTCCTTCTTCGTTTGTATTTGAACTGCTTTCGCCAAATGCTGCACTGAAGCTGTTAAGGTAATTTTTGGGGTAATTACGGTAAACCATTGCAACAGCAAACCGAGGATCGGGACTGAACGAAAGCCCCTGCAGAAACGCGGTTCCTGCATCCAGTTGCCTGGAGACTTCACCATAGAGCGTGAGTGTCCGGTAGTTGTAGCTGTAATCCAGACCGGCATAGGTGTTTGAGTTAAGTACAGGCTGGAATTTTTTATACATTTCGATGCCGGCTTCGAACGGGATGGCATAATTTACATGGAAAATTGTTAGCCCTGCTCTCAGACGCTGCCCATTCCATGCAAGGTGGCCACCAAGCATAGTTTCGCGGTTTGCACCTTTATCGGCAAGTTCAGCCGGGGTGCGATGATATCCGGTTTGCTGCAGGGAAGTTACATAATCTTCATCGGTAGTTAACGAATCGGCCGCGACAAGATTAGCATCCACTCTGCGGTTGGAGTAAAATGCCGTAAGATCAAATTTCCTTAAAGCCACTGTGGCTGCAATTCCCCTCAGGAATGAATACTCGTTCGACGAAGCATGCGGCCTCAATGCAGGAGCACGCCTCCTCATTATTATCGATCCGGCTGATTTTCCCGTTGCAAATCCTGACCAGATATTTAAACCCTGACCGAACTGTACGTGGTAATCACCAATAGCCAGTTGTTTTACATTCCCTATGTTTTTCAGGAAAAAATGAACCGAATAGAAATCAAATCCCTTTTTCAGTGTATCAGATTTGGGCAGGAAGGGTTCGCCGGCATCCTTTTCGCCTGTGATGCCAAGTTTGAGGTAGTCCTTGTAAGAATATTGAATCCTGAAAAACAAGCCATTCTGGTCGCCGAGATAATAGTCGTTGGGGCTGGCTTTCCGGACGGAATCATTTACATCTTTATATCCCTGCTGCTCCTGCAACACGCGCAGGTACCGGAGCATAACATCGGTCCCTCCATACTTTACAGCTCTTTTCAAGGAGAATTTTTCCGGCACATAAGGTGAAAGTGAAACAAAAGGTAGAATCTGTGAAATAAGTTTCTCATTAAACCCTTCGATCAGCTGAAGCTCGAAAATACTTGCCATGCTACCGTATTTCCTGGTGTATTCGAGCAGGTTGCTGATTTGCAGCTCATACAGAAAAAAAAGTCGGCGCAGTTCATTTTCATCACCCGAATTCAGGTTCACAGGCCGCTGGCGTAGCAGGTTTATTTCTTCCGTCCAGTCGCTATAGTCCATTTCAACTTCAGAGCGTTCGGCAAGGTTTTCGATCTGCTGTTCGATTTCTTCGGCACCGGTATATTTTGTTGTATCCGGGTCCTGGGCAACAGCTATTGTTGCTGCCAGCAGCAAGTATATCGAAATAAAGCTGAAACGGAGATGTAGCATTCCGCTGTGAACTTAAATGGCTTATTAAAATGCAAACTGTAACGAAGCCTGCGGCGAATAACCGAGTTCAGTATGGATTGACGAGGAAAGGTCGAGTGTAAGTTTTTTCATTTGTATACCAAACCCGAAAGTAATCCGGGCAGGGTTAGTGCTGATGCCGATACGCGCAAAAGCAATCTTGTTAAGTTTATATTCTGCCCCGGAGCGGAATTCCATTGGGAATTCGCTGTTTTTATACGCTTCGGCTGTAAGCAGAAGTTTATCGGAGAAAGTATATCCAAAACCTGCATTCAGAATTACAGGAATCCTTTCATTATTGTATTCTGATAGTTTAACATGCACAGGATTAAAAGTATGTACCCCGAATGTCAGTTCCTCAGTAAGTTTGATAATTATGCCGGCATCGAAAGTAACATTGCTGCGTTTGCCATATTCCTCCCCAAGAGCAGTTCCTATATAGTCAAGCTGAATTCCTGCAGCAAAGCGGGTTCCGATTTTCAACGCATAGGCAATTCCGGCCGTGGTCGTATTGTAACCAGCATCGCCCGAATAGCCGACTGAGGCTCCCAGCATGCCATACTTTGATTTATATGTAAACGCAGCTGTTTGGGTTGCAAGTTCATTGATCAGGAAGCGGTTTTCGTAATAAATACCTGCCGCACTTTTGTCGAAGAAAACCATACCGGCCTGGTTGTTATTTATGCTCCAGAAATCACATACAGCTGCTGATGTATAGCCCATCGAAGCTGAGTGTCCTCCCTGTGTGATCCATTCGCCTGTAGCGAGTGCGGATTTAAAAACCAGGAATAGTATAAAAAGTAGTAAGTTTGCTTTCATACAAACTTATTTTGGCACTAATATAGTGAAAAATAGATTATTTCCGACAAATATTTCCTTTAAGCAAATGAAATTTTGAATGACTCCTAATCTGAGTTTCATACTTTGAATTTGGGTTTTGGGAATTTGGTTAGCACAAAGGCCGTGAAGAAGACGCGAAAAACACAAAGTATTATTCGTCGCATGAAGCCGGGAATTATATAGACATCTAATAAAATTGACTTTACCTTCTAAACAAATTTGACATATTTTTGTAATACTATACTCTAAAAACAAATTTCAAAATGGATACAGCCCTGGTTCTTGAATTCCTCACCGAGTTAAAAGTGAATAACAACCGTGAGTGGTTCCTGGAAAATAAAAAATGGTACGATGCTTCGAAAAAAGAAGTAGAAAGTTTTGTGTCAGAAATGATAGTTGCAATTTCAGCAATTGATCCTTTGTTACAGACCCCATCGATGAAAGATTGCATGTTTCGTATTTTCAGGGATGTGCGCTTTGGAGCGGATAAATCACCCTATAAGACGAATTTCGGGGCTTTTATAGCCCGTGGAGGACGCAAGAGTTCATTTCCCGGTTATTATTTCCATTTCGAGCCGGGCGAATCGATGCTCGCGGGTGGTGTGTATATGCCGCCGCCTGATGTACTGAAACTCCTCCGCAACGAAGTGTATTACCACAGTGATGAATTCAAGGGAATCCTTGCTAATCCTTCGTTTCAAAAGCATTTTGACCAGCTTGGCGATTTCGACAAGTTGAAGAAACCGCCAAAGGATTTCCCGGCTGATTTCCCTGATGTTGATTTGCTTAAATACCGCTCATATATTGTATCGCGGGTTTTCGCCGATACTGCAGTAACATCAGGTGACTACCATAAGCAACTTATTGAAATGGTAAAAGAACTTCAGCCCTTCATGGCTTTTCTCAACAGGGCTATCAGCAATGCATAGCTGTTACCGGATAATGAAAATGAAAAAAGACAGATATTACCTGTCTTTTTTTTGATGCAATCTTTGTCTTGTATCTATATGTCGATATTTGCGTACTTGGCATTCTTTTCGATAAACTCGCGGCGTGGAGGTACCTCATCGCCCATAAGCATACTGAAAATGCGGTCGGCTTCCGATCCGTTTTCGATAGTTACCTGCCTTAGTGTGCGGAACTGGGGATTCATGGTTGTGCTCCACAGCTGTTCGGCATTCATTTCGCCAAGACCTTTATACCGCTGAATGTGTATTCCTTTTTCGGATCCGTCTTTCGACCATTCGGAAATTAATTTAACACGCTCTTCTTCATTCCAGCAATAGCGTTCGGTATTTCCTCTTTTTATAAGGTACAACGGAGGTGTGGCAAGATACACATACCCGTTTTCGATTAGTTCTTTCATGTAGCGGAAGAAGAAAGTGAGAATAAGCGTGGCAATGTGGCTTCCGTCCACATCGGCATCGGTCATTATAATGATCTTGTGGTAGCGGAGTTTATCAAGATTAAGCGCCTTGCTGTCCTCTTCGGTACCTATGATCACACCGAATGCGGTGAACATGTTCTTGATTTCCTCGCTGTCGTAAATGCGGTGTTGCATGGCTTTTTCGACGTTAAGGATTTTACCCCTGAGCGGCAGTATGGCCTGGAATTTCCGGTCGCGGCCCTGTTTGGCTGTGCCACCTGCAGAGTCTCCCTCGACCAGGTATATTTCACAAAGCGAAGGATCATTCTCGGAGCAGTCGGATAACTTCCCAGGGAGGCCTGATCCTGAAAGTACATTTTTACGCTGAACCAGTTCGCGGGCTTTACGGGCAGCATGGCGTGCCGTAGCTGCCAGTATTACCTTGTTCACGATCATTTTGGCTTCGCGCGGGTGTTCCTCGAGGTAGTAATTAAGCATTTCGGCAACAAGCTGGTCAACAGCGCCCATAACTTCATTGTTTCCAAGCTTGGTTTTGGTCTGGCCTTCGAACTGCGGTTCCATAACCTTACATGAAATTACTGCAGTAAGGCCTTCGCGGAAGTCGTCACCGGCAATATCAAACTTGATTTTATCGAGCATACCCGATTTTTCGGCATATGATTTCAGTGTGCGGGTAAGCGCACGACGGAAGCCGGCAAGGTGGGTGCCACCTTCGTGGGTATTAATATTGTTTACGTAGGAATGTATATTTTCGGTAAATGATGTGTTGTACATCATAGCAAGCTCAACCGGGATTTCATTTTTCTCACCTTCCATGAAAATAGGCTCCGGGATGAGTTTCTCTCGTGTTTCGTCGAGGTATTCGATGAAATCCACAAGGCCTCTTGTAGAGAAAAATACTTCCTGTATAAAATTTCCATCGTCGTCCTTCTCACGCTCATCAACCAGGGTGAGTTCAATACCCTTATTTAGAAAAGCAAGTTCGCGAAGGCGGGCAGCCAATATGTTGAAATCGTAGGTCTCGGTTATGAAAATAGTATTATCAGGCTTAAAATGCACGATTGTCCCTGTGTGGTCGCTTTCGCCGGCAACCCTCACAGCATAAAGCGGCTTGCCCTGCGAATATTCCTGTTCAAAAACTTTACCGTCGCGGTGAACGGTAACTTTCAGCATAATCGAAAGCGCATTCACACACGATACACCAACTCCGTGAAGACCTCCTGATACTTTATAGGAACCCTTGTCGAATTTTCCCCCGGCATGGAGCACAGTCATTACAACCTCGAGTGCCGATTTTTTTTCTTTTTCGTGCATATCGGTCGGGATTCCGCGACCATTATCAGTCACCCTGATAGAGTTATCGGCAAGTATTGTAACATAAATCTGGTTACAATAGCCGGCTAATGCCTCGTCAATTGAATTGTCAACTACTTCGTAAACAAGGTGATGCAATCCTTTAACACTGATATCGCCAATATACATGGCAGGGCGTTTCCGCACTGCTTCAAGTCCTTCGAGTACCTGGATATTGTCAGCTGTATAAGTGCCATTCCCATTCCCGTTGCCAATTCCACTGGCATTCATATTATTTTCTAATTCGCTCATAATCAATTTGTTGCAATTCAAACATTAATGCATGGCAAAGGTAAGAATTTTATTTGAGAAAATCGGGAAAATGGCTCTCCTGATGACAAGAATTTATCAACAATTTTATGAAATAGTTAAAAAGTTAACTATCAGTAAATGAATAATATATAGTTTATTTTTAGATATATGTGCTGCCCTTTTCAGCTCACATGCAATAGCAATGCATCAGCATGCTAGAAGATTATGGCGTATGATAGTTTTATAAGAAAATCGTTCTGCGGGAATGTGCTGTGCAGTTCTTTCGTATAGTCGTTAAACATGAATTGACCTTCGGATCCATCGGTTGTTCGTCCCTGCGACCAAACAAGAAAAAATGTAGAACCGGGTTTGTATTCCCATCTGAAAACCAGGTTCGACCTGTATTGCAGGAAATGAAAGTTGGGGTCTTCAAAACTGAAATCAGTGCCGTTGCCATCGGTGTCAACATCAAACTCTTCGGTCTCGGAATTGTATTGAATTTCATTTGGTGTATATACATGGAAACGGTCATTATAATCGGCGGCGTCCGGATCGGTAATAGTTTTAAATTTCGAATAGTTGCCTGCGAAAAAGAAGGGTTGCCCGTAATATTGAATCGACATATCGGGTGTTATCCCGACATTAATCCTTGCTGAAACCGAAAACTGTTCACTATAAAGGTATGCCATAATATAATTGTCGGGAGCATCACCTTCAATGGTGGTTACATATTGCAGGTTATCCTGTCCGATGGAATAAGAGGGAGCAAGGGAAATGGAAACCGTATTTACGGGTTTATAGGTTATATTCATTTCTACAAGCGAAAATGTTGAATTGTCGTGTCCGCTCCAGCGGTTCATAAGGAAAACACCGGCCTGAAGTTTTTTCCGTTGGTCGCTGTCGAATCCTATCCTGTAGTTAAACCCTGGAGGGGAATTTAGCATGGGTCCGCCGCGGAGGTCATAGGCTGACAGTGAGTTGCCCTGAAGGTTGAACCCGGTATATACGGAATAGTAATTTTTGAACTGCATGTTGCCGTTCATTTCCAGCCCTTTGTATATGCTTTGCCCGGCAAAATTCCAGCCGGTATAAATATCGCCGCCAAAGTTGAAATTATTATAAAAGCTCTTAGGCTGCCACTCGTTATATCCGAACCATGCAACCTGCTGAATATTATCAGCCTGCTGCATAAATCCCAGGTCGTTGAAATCGAGCCCTGGCGACGACCATGTTACCCATGACAATATTCTCAGGTGACCACCTCCGAATTTACCGAATTCCAGGGTTCCTCCGTGCCCGCTCAGGCTTGTGCGTGAGCTGTCGACTTCAAAGTGTGTGGCATCAGGCCGTTGAAAATTATGTGTTGAAGTGGTTTGTAGTTCGGTTATTGATTCGGTAGTGCCGTATATGCTGCTGAAGATTCCTTTTACTGTGAAGAAGTAGTTCTTGTTTTTCCAGTAATGTGTGAGATTTGCACCTCCTGTATAAGCTGAGGCAGGTAAAGTCAGAAAATTGTCATCGTCGATTTTGCGGTTAGTAGCAGTAAAAAGACCTCCAACAACTGTATTTCCTTTATCAATATCCTGTTCTACCCGGGCTACCATGTAATTTGTAAGAGGTTCGACCGGGTAATCGCTCCGGACACCATTTTTGTCAATTTCGGCAACTTCACGCTGAGTAATTGACTCAAGAATACCGATTGAAGTGCCATTTCGGGTTTTGCCGGATAATTTAAAAGCACCAAGTATACTTGTATTTTCAGGGATATCGGCATACTCATTATCAGCGAGATCCGGCTCAAAATGGGGGGAGCGCCCTATACGCCGGGAATAAAACATACCTGTACTCGAACCGTCGCCATCACCAGAGGTCATGCGGAAATTAAAGATATTGCGCCCTTCGATAAAAAACGGCCTTTTCTCAGGGTAAAATGATTCGAATGCCGAAAGGTTAACCTGCGAAGGATCGGCTTCAACCTGGCCAAAGTCGGGGTTCACAGAAAAGTTAAGTGTAAGGTCGTTGGTTATACTGACCTTCCCATCGAGTCCTGCCGAAAATGATGTTTCTTTACCTGTGGCAAACGGGTTTCCTTCTTCTTTTTCGGAAAGGGAGTATTTGCTAAGTGCAAACGGGAATAGTTCAATGTCTTTCTTTGGAGAGATATTGCTGATTCCCTCAAGAGTTCCGAAATCGCTTACCATTTTGTTAGCACTCTTGTGTAATGGGCTCCACAACGATAATTCGCTTTTGCGGTATACAAACCGTGCTACTTCAACTCCCCATTTATAACTATCCTTTTTGGTAAACCGGAGCTGCGAAAGCGGGATCCTCATCTCGGTATACCAGCCCATGGCATCCGAACTTGTTTCAACATACCAGATCGGATCCCAGCTATCATCGTCATTCACATCATTCGTAAAGATCATATCGACCTTTGAACCTGCTGCGGTAACCGTGAATCCAAATGCGGTAAGTTTATCCTCGTAACTGTCTAATATTACTCCAACCCAATCGCCATCACCGTCATCGCGCCGGGTAAGCCGCTTGTTGATTTTATCAGGTTCGGTGTCAAATGCTTTTATTGCAACATAAATATTGTTGTCATCATAAAGTATCGCAAATTGCGTGTTCTGGCTTGGGAGCGAGTCTTCGTAAGGTTCGAATTGTACGAAATCACCACTCCATACGGCATGGTCCCAACAGCCATCATCGAGTTTGCCATCGAGTACAGGAGGTTTTGGATTTATCTTATGGGTAGTATAGGATTTGCTTTGAGTAAAAGCTAAGAAAGGCAGAAATATAAGAATTAAAAAAGTTAGGCGTGCAGGCATAAATGTGTTTTGAGGGTATGACGTATCAATGTCAGTATTGTTACAAAATTATATCGTTTTATACAAAATAATTGCTCGTTGAAGCATTGTCCGCAATGTATTATACATGTACTGTGATATCCTCGCTGACTTGCGAAAATTCATCGGTCAAACCCCGCACCTTTGATCAGGAAAAATTTACCGGCTTATATTTGTTGAAGGCTGGAACCGGATTGAAAAATGTTTTTTACATATATTTTGATTAATGTACTTTTTCAGTTCACTTATCCGTATTTGTTTTCCGCTGATCAATTTTAGTTATCTGTCGAAATAGTTTGTTATTGCCTGCAGCCGGTTATACCTTTGCGATTGAAACCAGAATTACCGGATCCTGAACGATGAGGGAGAAAATACTGAATATACGCAAAATCGAACTGATCGTTTTTATTGTGATCTGGATGGTTGTGTTTTCGATTCCCTTTTTCAGCCAGAGAATTGAAAATGATATCAACTGGAGCAAAGTTACAGGTGAATGGATCAGGATGTGTTCCTTCCTTGCCGTTTTTTTACTAAACACGTTATTGTTTGTACCGAAATTTCTTTTACAGAAAAAGTATCGCTCCTATTTTATATACACCACTTTATCGATACTTATAATTATCGGAATTACGGTTTCACTAAGGCTTTTCATGACTCCTCCCCAGCCGCTGGAAATGCCGCCCATGGATTTAGGGCCCGGGATGCCGCCCATGGAATTAGGGCCCGGGATGCCGCCTCCGCAGGGTTTCAAGATGGCTGACCCTCCCGAACAGAGATCAATACTGATGCATTTTATCGATAACCTGATTCTTGCCATTCTTGTAGTTGGATTGAGTACTGCGTTCAAACTGTTATCGGAATGGCTCAGGGAGGAAAACTGGCGCAAAGACCTGGAGAAGGAACAACTCAGGACCGAGTTGGCCCTGCTCAGGCACCAGGTAAGCCCGCATTTTTTCATGAATACACTCAATAATATTCACGCACTTATCGATATTAATTCCGAAGATGCCAAGGATACGATAATACAACTTTCGACCATGATGCGGTACCTTCTTTATGATACAGCCCACGGGAAAACCACGCTTAAAAAAGAAATTAATTTCATCGAAAGCTATATGACCCTGATGAAATTGCGTTTCCCCAAGGAAGTGGCCGTTGTACTCGATATACCTGACGAGATTCGCGATATTGAAATCCCGCCAATGTTGTTTATTTCGTTCCTCGAAAATGCGTTCAAACATGGCGTTAGTTACAAGGCCGAATCGTATGTTTCGATGAAGATTGAACAGGTTGGCAACCGTTTAAAATGTTCCGTTAAAAACAGTAAACATAACAATATTGATAGTCTTGACAGCAGCTATTCGGGGATCGGATTGACCAATATCAAGAAAAGCCTTAAACTGCTCTTCGGCAACGATTATAGCCTTCATATTCATGAAACCGAAAAAGAATTTGAGGTTCAGTTGTCAATCCCGGTTCATGAAATAGTTCAGACTGTTAAAACTGATATATAGGTTGAGGGTTAAAGGTTTTGAACTTCTCAAATTTTTTTTTCTACCTTCTATCATCCACCTTCTACCTTCAATAAAGCAGTCATTAAAGAGAAATTATACAAATCCAACTGCCAAATGAAACTAAAGTGCCTGGCTATTGACGACGAGCCTCTTGCATTAAAACAGATCAACTCATACATTGAAAAGACATCATTTCTCGAAGTTATGTCACTGTGCAGCAGTGCTTTTGAAGCTATGGAGTATTTGTCGGCGAATGAGGTTGACCTTATGTTTGTTGATATCAATATGCCCGACCTCAACGGAATGGATTTTGTAAAGTCGCTGGCCGTTAAGCCCCAGGTGATTTTTACAACTGCCTACAGCGAATATGCACTCGAAGGATTCCAGGTGAATGCGCTTGATTATATCCTGAAACCGGTTAGTTATGCCGCTTTCCTGAAATCGGTCAACAAGGCAAAAATCTGGTTCGAACTCAGCCAGCGTCAGCCAGAAATCTTGAAATCCAATAAGGACAGCCTTTTTGTAAAATCGGAGTACAAAATGGTACGTATATTCTTATCAGAGATTAAATATATCGAAAGTTCGAACGAGTACATTCTTATTCATCTTACCACCGGGGAACCTGTTTCGACGCTTATACGGCTTAAAGTAATGGAAGAACAGCTTCCCGCCGATATTTTTATGCGGGTACATCGTTCGTTTATTGTAAACCTCAACCAGGTGAAAGTGATCGAAAGGAACCGGATTGTTTTTGATAATAAAATTTACATACCCGTTGGGGAGCAGTACAAGGATAATTTCCAGGCTTTTGTTGATAAAACCTTCCTGGTTTGATTTTAGTCCAATACAGTTTCTGTTAAGCTTTCCGCGAATACCATTTCACAATCTTTTCGTATGCGAATGTAAGCAATACCGTTGCAGCAAAAATAATCCCGGTCCAAATGGGGAATGTCCCTATAGTCTGAGTTTGGTAAAATACAGTTGCAAGATTCCCTATAATCAGCCATTGGATCACATAAAACGCAGTTATGTTTCTCCCTATATTGCAAAAGAAATTTGCAGTTTGAGATTGAAGGAACTGCTTTACTGCCAGGCGGATAACCAGCACCCACAAGAATGTTAATCCTATAGCCCAGAAAATAAACAAGAAAGTGTGATGGTAATAGGAGGGAAGATCAATAGTTGTATTCACTCCCCAACGGAAAAAAATCAGCACTGGTACTGCAATGGAAACGATAAGTGCCCTTGCGGCTTTTTTATTTTTCAGAATAAATGATGTTACCTGATTTTCGAAACGGGCAAAAATAAATCCTGCCAGCGGATAGGCCAGCCATGGGAAAAGTGGGAAATACGACCAGGAATAATGGCCGGCTATAAATGGCAAAACGAAATAATGATTCTCTAAAGTAAGTTTTTCGTTTAATGTTCCGGTTATACTGCCAACAACAATGAACAGGGCCATTGCAGCCCATTCCTGCCATTTCCCGAAAAGTTTAAAAAAAGCAAGGATAATTATACTTAGGCCAGCAAGATAAAAGATATCGATGCCAAACAGGTATTGAAGCGGGTTATGTGGCCAGCCAGAATAGAATATATTGAGCAGGAGATGTAGGTTGAGCCCGAAATTAAGCAGGAAGCCGAGAATAAATATCCTGATTCCGCGAAAAACATTTTCGGAAATGCTGTGTTTGTTAAGGGCAATAAAATAACCCATTACCACCATGAAAACCACAGCAGCAAATGGCCCCCCGAGGAAAAGGGAAGCTTCCCCGACCAAGGTTCCCTTACCCGCAGGATCAATAAATAGCTCAGTTATATGTATCTGAACCATAAGGAAAGCTGCCAGCCCTTTGAGTATGTCAGGCAGTAGAAATCGTTTCATTTTTTATGACTCTTGAACAGGGTTATCCGGCTATATGCTCAAAAATACGATTATTCTGCATATATCATCTTATGATTCTTTGTTTGAAATATTAGTTCGTAATATTCAATTAAGCTCAAAAAATCAAATTCAACCGGCTCGGTTTACAAGCCATTTTACCCTTTCTACTTAATAGGAGGGGCTTTTGATTGAAATCGTTTTTACAGGTTAGCAGCTCGAATTATCTTTGACAAATAATAAAAAGACAGAAATATTTTCCTGTCACGTCAATAAACCGTAAAAACCTGCATTATGAAAATACGTAAAAATATAGCTACCAGCGACGAAGGTTTTATATTCAACCCGGCCACCGGTGATTCGTTCTCAACTAACACTATAGGCGCAGAAATTATTGCTTTGCTGAAGGACGATAAGAGCACGGCAGAAATTAAAGCCGCTGTCTGTGCAAAATACTTTGTTGAGGAAATTCAGTTTGAGAAGGATCTTGACGACTTTGTCGCACAACTGAAGGAATCGTCCATCATGGAGTAATCAATCCGGCCACCAAGGTCCTTTTCGATTGAGGAACTATGGGGTATTTTATGGGTTGGTTTATTTTTACCATTAAAAAGCCAGGTATATTCAGGTAATAAACTGCAAAAATCACTTTCATTGAAACAACTTATTTTCACTTTCACATTGCTGCTTTTGCTTGTTTTTCGCGCACAGGCACAATTTAATCTCGAACACACATATTCAGGAGTGTCGGCAGCCTATGTAAATCTTCCGGTTGAGGGCTATAAATACTATGTAATGGATGTAACCAACAGCCAGTGCCGGCTTTACAATAATGATCATTCGCTGTGGAAAACCATTAACCTGAGCCTCCCTGAAGGCTATTACCTATATGATTTACAATACGTTACCGAGAATCTTTTCAACACCGACAACGCGATTGAATTTATGTATGTTTCGTATACCTACAATACAACCCTGGCATATTACACATACGACACCCGCATAGCTAACGAAAATGGGACTGTTCTTCTGGATATTCCAGGCGGCGGTTATAACTACATTTATCCGGCACTTACCGGCTCAAAATTATTCAGCTGGCAATATGATTACTCTGTTTCACCTTCAACTGTGAATACGTTGGTTTATTCCATTCCCGGTAAGGTAAGCAGCAACGCAGTCCCCGAATATCCTGCTTCAGAGCAGGTTCCGATGCGGGCTGCATTCCCTAACCCGGCCGGCAGTGAAGTTACAATTCCGTATACATTACCTTCACAGGTTAAGCAGGCTGAGCTGAAGCTCTTTACATTGAACGGAGTTTTACTGAAAGCCTACCCTGTCGACCATACATTCGAAACCATAAAACTGCAGACCGGTGGTCTTATGCCGGGAACCTATTTGTACAGGATCGAATCGGGAACGTACATGTCGGAAACACTAAAGCTGGTTGTCGGCAGGTAGAAATAAACATACAGCATCCCGTAAATCAGAAATAAACTTCGGATATAGTAGTTCGGTGAATTTTAAAATATTTGGAAATGAAAACAGAAATCAGTAATACGGACCAGCAGGGTAAAATGAAACTTGTTATTGCGGTTACGGGGCTGAATGCGATCGACAGTCCGGGTCCCGGTGTGGCAGTAATCCGTGCCATACGCGAATGTCCTGATTTTGAAGTGCGTATTATAGGTCTTTCGTACGAATCACTCGAGCCAGGCTCCTACATGCACGACCTGGTCGATAAAACATACCTGATTCCATACCCATCGGCCGGCACCGATACACTTATGGCCAGGCTCATGTATATTCATGAGAAAGAGAAACTTAACCTGGTTATTCCCAATTTTGATGCCGAGCTCTTCAATTTTATCAAATTATGGGACAAACTCCTTGCTGCCGGCATACATTCGTTTCTGCCTGAACTGGAGCAATTCGAGGCACGCGACAAGATCAAACTTTATGAATTTGGCGAAAAGCATGGTTTGCTTATTCCGGCTGATAAAATCATTTACCATTCAGGCGACATTGACAAATCTGCCAAGGAAATCGGCTTCCCAATGGTGATAAAAGGCAAATTTTATGATGCCATTATTGCAAATACTCTAGAGCAGGCACACAAAGCATTTTATAAAATCCAGGCTAAATGGGGGCTCCCGATCATAATACAGCAGTTTATAAATGGTACCGAAATTAATGTTGCTGCCCTGGGCGATGGCGAAGGCAACGCGATAAGCATAGTCCCAATGCGTAAGCTGTATATTACCGATAAAGGGAAGGCCTGGTCGGGAATTACGATCGAAGATTCGGCCTACGTGGAACTGGCCCGTAAATTTATTAAAGCTACCAAATGGCGCGGTGGCTGCGAACTCGAGATTATGCAGTCCGACGACGGCAAACCTTATATTATGGAAGTAAACCCAAGGTTCCCGGCATGGATTTATTTAACAGCCGCAGCCGGGCAAAACCAGCCGGCCTCACTTGTTAAGATGGCGATGGGACAAAAGGTTCAGCCTTTTACAGAGTATAAAGTCGGGACACTGTTTATCCGCTATGCCTGGGACCTGATTACCGATATAAGCGAATTCCAGCGGATGTCGGGAACAGGAGAACTATAATTCAAATCAGTGAAAAGGCCAATTAGTCAAAATAATAAGTAAAAGAGATATTACCATATACTGGAACGCGAAGGAAAGGGTTAATCGTTTTAAAATACTGGATTATAGCCAGCTACGGACTTCATGCTTCCGACTTGCTGTCTTATAGAGGAATACAATGAAAATCAGAAAAAGTAAATCAGTACAACATGGAAAAGATACGTTATGAAAGGCCGATAATTAAGAAAATGAGTACAGGATTGATGAATAAATTCGGTACAAGAGCCGAACAAACACCTGTAACTCACATCGACAATGTACCGGTTAAAACCCTTTTATCGGAATATGGTTCGCCCTTATTTGTTTTATCGGAAAAGCAGATCAGGCATAACATTCTTAACGCTTCACGGATTTTTAAAACTCGATATCCAAAGGTTCAGTTTGCATGGTCGTATAAAACCAATTACATGGATGCTGTGTGCCGGATCTTTCACCAGGAAGGTTCATGGGCGGAGGTCGTGTCGGGATTCGAGTACGATAAAGCACTTAGCAACGGTGTACCAGGGAATAAGATTATTTTCAACGGTCCTGATAAAAGCGATGAACAGCTTATTACCGCTTCGCGAAACAATTCGCTGATCCATATCGATCATTTTGATGAACTTTACACTTTGATAAGGCTGAGTGACGAATTTGATCTCAAACCACGAGTAGCTATACGGGTAAATATGGATACCGGTATTTATCCCAAATGGGACAGGTTCGGGTTTAATTATGAGAATGGACAGGCCTGGAATGCCATAACCCGCATCATTAATTCAACAAATCTCGACCTGGTCGGGCTGCATTGCCATATTGGCACATTTATGCTTTCGCCCTCGGCCTACGCAGTTGCTGCAACCAAGCTTTGTGAACTTACAAAAACGGTAAAGGAGAAGTTCAATAAAGTGCTTCAGTATATCGATCTGGGCGGCGGTTTTCCTTCGACAAATACTCTTAAGGGATCCTATCTGCCGGGTTCCGATACGGTGCCTTCGATCGACCAGTTCGCCGATGCCATTACCGACGTTATACTCGGTTTTGGTTTCCGGCAGGAAGAATTGCCCCTGCTTATCCTCGAATCAGGAAGAGTTCTGATTGATGATGCAGGCTTTTTACTCGGAACGGTTGTGACTACAAAACGACTTTCGGATGGCCGCCGGGCAACCATTCTTGATTTTGGTGTGAATACTCTTTTTACAGCATTTTGGTACGATCACCAGGTAAGTACAACAAAATCCTATGGCCAGCATACCGAGGAAATGATAATGTACGGACCGCTCTGCATGAATATTGATGTTGTTCGCGAAAGCATCACTATGCCCCTTATCGAAAAAGGCGACCAGGTGGTGGTTCACAAAGTCGGTGCATACAATATGACCCAATGGATGCAGTTCATAACTTTGCGTCCCAATATAGTACTTATCGACAGGGAGAGTAAGACGCATATAATCCGTAAAGCGGAAACAGTCGAAAGCATGCAGTCGGCTGAGTTGATTCCTGCCTATTTAAAATAATAAGTTAAATCAACAATTTGAAGTGCCGGGAATTGTAATTTAGATTAATTTACTGCCTTGTTCAGCAACAGGAATACAAGTATGAATTTCAAGCGATATATTAATACTTTCGGTACAACAGTTCTGCCTGCAACGCTGAACTCATATTCGGCTGTGTTTTTCTTCAACAACAAGGTACTATCAACACTCATATTGCTGGTAAGTTTCTTCAATTTTTATGCCGGGCTGAGTGGACTTATAGCTGTGTTGTTTACCGTACTCCTGGCAAATTCAATGGGGCTCGATAAAATTCAGCTTAAAAGCGGAGTTTATACTTTCAATGCGTTGCTTACCGGCATTGGGATGGGAACATTTTTTGAACCTGGCTACGTTTTCTTTAGCCTGTTGTTGTTAGCGGCTTTACTTTCGCTTATACTATCAGTTACAATGAGCGGATGGCTGGGAAAAAGCGGTTTGCCATTCCTGAGTATGCCTTTTGTATTTTCATTCTGGTTTATACTTCTGCCGGCATCGCAATTTGAGAACCTGGGATTAACCCAGCGAAATATATACTGGATGAATGAAATGTATGCCATAGGCGGGAGTACTATGCTTAATTTCTTTCAAACCATCGATCAGTTGCCCATCAATAAAATGGTTGATATTTACCTGAGGTCGATGAGCTCGATATTTTTCCAGAATAACCTCATTACAGGTTTTCTTGTTACAATAACTATACTGCTTAGTTCACGGATTGCATTTTCTCTCTCCATTGTCGGTTTTCTTTCGGCTTATCTCTTTGCCCAGTTTTCGGGTTCGGAGGCAGCGAGCATTACTTATTACAACATCGGGGCTAATTATATTATGGTTGCCATTGCAGTAGGCGGTTTTTTTGTGATTCCCTCTGGTTACTCATACTTATGGACGGTTTTGCTGGTACCGCTCACATCGCTGGTGCTGCTTTTTATGAGTAAGTTATTCGGATTTATCCAGTTGCCGGTGTTTTCGCTTCCATTTTCAGTAGTAGTCATTCTTTTTGTTTATTTCCTTCGGCTCCGGGTAAGCCCGTCAAAACTTAAACTGACTCCGCGACAGTACTTTTCGCCCGAAATAAATCTTTATGCCTTTAATAATAACCAGGATCGCTTGTCGAATTTCCTTTATTTCCCGCTGTACCTGCCGTTCTGGGGCGAATGGAACGTAACACAGGGGCATGATGGTGAACACACCCATAAAGGGGATTGGGGCAAGGCTCTCGACTTTATGATCCTCGATGATAAATCAAAATCCTATAGCTCGAAGGGGCAACTCTGTGAGAATTACTACTGTTACAATAAACCGGTTGTAGCGGCAGCCGATGGTATTGTTGAAGAAATTGTTGATAATATCGACGACAACGATATCGGAAAGGTGAACACCAGTAACAACTGGGGCAATACAATCATTATCAGGCACCTGCCCGGGCTTTATACCCAGGTATCGCACCTTAAAAAAGGATCTTTTAAAGTTTCGAAAGGTGATTTTGTAAAAAGAGGCGATTTGCTTGCTACCTGTGGAAACTCGGGCCGCTCCCCCGAGCCGCATATTCATTTCCAGGTGCAGACAACCCCATTGCTCGGGGCAAAGACGATCTTTTACCCTATTGCATATTACGTTCAGAAAGAGAATTCAGGCCAGCAACTACTCCAGTTTGCGGTACCTTCCGAAGGTGATTCTGTTTCCGGTCTTGAAGTAAACACTCAACTCAGGACTGCCTTTGATATCATGCCCGATACCAGTCTTTCGTACCGCTTTATGAATGAAAACGGCATCGAAATAACCGAGAAATGGGATGCCTACACCGATGCGTACAACAGCAAGTACCTGTATTGTAAAGAAACCGATTCGAGTGCTTATTATATAAACGATGGCACTATGTTTTATTTCACTTCTTTTTACGGCGATAAGAAATCACTTCTTTATTATTTCTACCTGTCGGCCTACAAAATACTTATGGCTAATCCTGATTTGTTTATCGTTGAGGATGCTATGCCTCTTGATATAATCAGGAATAAAAAACTGAGCATATGGCTCCAGGATTTTATTGCACCATTCTATACCTACATTAAGTTGGGCTATTCAGTTAAAGCTGAGTCGTCTGATCTGCAGTTCGGAAACAGCATGATGCAACTCGCATCTGAAATTGATTTAATGATATTGGGCAAAACCCGCAACGAAAGCAGAAGTTCTTTGTTGATACAGGGCAACTGTATAAAAGAATTCAGCTTTGAATCCTCCACTATTACCATAAAAGCCATATGCGTAAGTACATAATATTCCTGTTCCTTTTATATTCCATAGCTTTGAAAGCCAATGCCGCCCTCACATATGCAGAGGTCGACAGTATAACGTATCATTGCTACCTTACCGCCGACTGGGATAATCTGATTGTGACCGGCGAACAGGCCATAAAGGAGAAAATTGATTTCAAAACACTGAGGCAACGCCTGGGTTATGCATTCTTTATGAAGGGAAATTATTACGTTTCACAGAAACATTACGAAAAAGCCCTTGAGTTTGATAAATATGATGCCGGAACGCGGGAATACCTATACTACTGTGCATTAAATACCGGCAACGAGACTTCGATGCGGTATCATGCTGCAAGACTTACCCTGGAACAAAAGGAAGCGTTCCGGATTAAAGCCTTTAATCCCTTGGCAGCTATCGATCTTGAGTTTAATTATAAATCAAATACCTACGATAAACGTTCCAACCCGACCTATTTTCGCCTGGGAGTGAGCAGCTACCTGGGAAGCCGTTTCTCATTGTACCAGTCCATTTCAATGTATAATCAAATGATCGACACATTTCCCGTTCAGCAACCTGATTATTTTGCCATGCTGAAATACTCGGTTACACCAGCCACAACATTCACCGTAGCTTACCATTACCTGAATACGAATATTGACGGGTATAAGTACCCGGGTAACCTGGTTTTCGGCCAACTTTCAACCCGCATAAGCCGGTTTGAGATAGGTGTGAACGGATCCTCTTTTAAATACGATCTTGGTAAGTTCAACCAGGTGGGTGCTCATGCAAAGGTTACACTGCCCGGCAAACAAGGCATTTATCTCAAAACTTCGCTTAACGAAATGATTGAATCTTCGAATAACCGCCTGATATTTTCACAAACAGCCGGAAGCCGCATTTTTAAATCTCTTTGGGGTGAAGGGCAGTTGGATGTAGGTAACATTCAGAACTATTGCGATCACAATGCACTTTATGTTTATAACTCGCTCGATCCAACTGTTTTCAGGGTAGGAGCTTCACTTTTCTGGTCCGTCAATAAGAAAATTACCCTATATGGCAATTACCTGTACGATTCGAAACAAATCGGACAAACTACTGATCAATATATTCAACATTCATTTTTAACCGGAATTATATGGAAACTTTAAAAAAGATTTTAGTCTCAGTGGCCTTTGTCCTGTTATCAGGATACATAATGGCTCAAACTGCGGCTGTTACGCAGGCTGCATTTGTAAAAAGTTATGAAGCCGAAAAAGATGGCAATTACTCCACAGCCATTTCGTCGCTGAAGACAGTTTACCAGGCCGACAGTTATGTACTGAATGTCCGTTTAGGATGGCTCAGTTACCTTGCCAAACAGTACAACGAATCGATAAAATACTACGAAAAGTCAATTTCGCTGAAACCCTATGCAATCGAAGCCCGCTTTGGATATATAAAACCACTTAGTGCTATTGAGAACTGGGAAAAGGTAAAAGCCAATTACCTGGAAATTCTGAAGATTGATCCGCAGAACACCGTTGCAAACTACTGGCTGGGTGTAATTTACTATAACCGTAAAGACTACGCGAATGCTACAAAACTTTTCGAAAAAGTAGTAAATCTGTACCCTCTGGATTACGATTCGGTAATTATGCTTGCCTGGTCGAAACTTAATACCGGAAAACCGGCTGACGCAAAAGTGCTTTTTAACCATGCACTAATTCTCAGGCCCGATGATAGTTCAGCGCTCAGCGGACTGAAACTGATAAAATAAGTGAAGTGATTGTAAATATTAATTCCCGGAATGCCTGCTTTCCGGGAATTTGTTTTTTGGCTATATTGTTTTTTAGCAAAACTCTAGAATACAACCAGGTACGAGATTTTAAGCATAAAATCATTCCTGGGCTTAGTTTGCCAGAGGTCGGTTAAATAGTCATCAAAAACCTCTCCGCTTCCATTCTCGTAATTGGTGCGTCCCTGTGCCCAAACCAGGTAAATCGATGAACCTGTTTTGTATTCCCAGCGGAAAACCATATTTGAGCGGTATTGAATAAAATGGAAATCGGGATTTGAGAATGAAAAATCCTGAATACCGTTTTGATCCTCATCCACACTAAATTTGTTGGTTTCTTCATTCAGCGAAATCTCTTCTGTTGTGAACTGATGAAAGCGGTTGGTGAATTGGTCCGCCTTCGGATCGGTGATCCTTTTGTAATCAGTGTATTTCCCTTCGAAAATATAAGGCTGTGCATAATATTGTATTGAAAGCTCAGGAGTCAGGCTCACATTAATCCTTGCCGATAGATCGAATACCTGCCTGCTGAGGCTGCCCATTATGTAACGGGTATTATTCTCCACTTTAGGTGCTGTTACAAACTGTAGT
Organism: Bacteroidales bacterium; assembly: GCA_963677975.1. Classification (GTDB taxonomy): domain Bacteria; phylum Bacteroidota; class Bacteroidia; order Bacteroidales; family UBA4417; genus UBA4417. The sequence continues at coordinate 1,729,448 of OY782677.1, forward strand.
TGGCTGAAACCACTGGTGAATTGTGGTATCAGGGAAAGCAGCAGCGTTTTTACAGGTTTATATGTTATTTCGCAGGTATACCTGTGGTTATTGTAATACCCATCCTTCCCATAGTGATGTGAAGTACTGAAGCGTAATGCAAGTTTTTTGCGTGTGTCGCTTTCGGCATAGGCATTGAAATTAAATACCGGAGGGAGCAGCAGGGCAGGTCCTCCCCAAAGTTCACCGCGTGAAAGTGTTGTACCGGCATAATTAATACCAGCCCCTGTGGTATAGTATTTTTTAAACTGCCCGTTTGCATTCAGGTCGAATCCTTTATTTATGGTTTCACCGCCGAAATCCCATGTAATGAATTCGGTAAAATTAGCCGACGCCCACCTGAAAACACTGAATGGTTTGAATTTTCGGTATCCCAGCCAGAATAACTGCTGAATTTCGTCGGCCTGCTTCAGGAAGCCTGCATCATTAAACTCGAGCCCCGGCGATCGGAATGTTATGTAATTGAGAAACTGCCAGTTCCCGGTGCCTGCTTTCCCGATTTCGGCTGTTCCGCCATAACCGCTAAGTTGTGTACGGGTGGGATCGTAGGTTACATGATCATTATCCGGACGCTGGTAATATCTCGCCGCGGAGCGCTGAAGCATTGAAATGGACTGTTCACTTCCGTATATGGAGGAACCAACAGCACGGCCGGAAATATAGTAGGTTTTGTTTTTCCAGAAATGGATTGCATTCAATCCGCCTGTATAAGCTGCATAGGGAAGAAATTCGAGTTGCGGCTCTTTTATTGAACGGTTGGTAGCAGTAAATATTCCACCTACTACTGTTGTTCCTTTATTGAAATCCTGCGAAATACGGGCTATAAGGTAACTGGTGAGCGGTTCTACACCTTTATTATAGCGCACTCCAGCCGAATCGAAGGTTGCTTGTTCGTTTTGTGTAATTGATTCAATAATACCCACCGACAGCCCTTTGCGTGTTTTGCCCGATAATTTGAACGATCCCAGAATAGTGGTTTGTTCTGGTGCCGTAACGAATGTTCCCGCCCTGGGGTAAAATGTGTACTGGGGCTTACGGCCTATACGCCTCGAATAGAATAAGGTGTTAAGGTTATTTTCGCTGTCGGCACCGGTAAGCTTAAACGTAAAGATGTTTTTCCCTTCGACGAAAAATGGCCTTTTCTCAGGGTAGAATGTTTCATATGCGGTGAGGTTCATTACCGAAGGATCGGCTTCAACCTGGCCAAAATCGGGATTGATTGTGAAATTCAGGGTAAGATCATTTGTGACTGCAATTTTGCCGTCGAGGCCTGCCGTTCCGCTGTATTTGTGCCCGGTTTTAAAAGGATTTCCTTCAACTTTCGGCTCATAGGTTGCTTTTGTATATGCATATGGCAGTAGTTCAATATCACGTCTCGGGCTGATGCCGTTAAGCCCGGTAAGTTCACCATAAAGGCTTACCATTCCCGGCGCAGTGCGCGAAATGGGCTGCCACAATGAGAGTTCCTGCCTGCGGTAAATGTACCGCATGATGTTTAGTCCCCAGGTGTGTTTGTCCTTTTTTGCAAAACGCAACTGCGATAAAGGGATTCGCATTTCGGCCGTCCAGCCTGTAGCATCAGTATTTGTAGCTGTATAGTACACCGATTCCCAGTTAGCATCGGTTCCGTTGTCGTTCACAATCATAAAATCGAACTGGACTCCTGCCGAAGTTACCCCGAAATTAAAGGCAGTAAGTTTATCGGCATAACTGTCGATAGATACAACAAGCCAGTCGCCATCGTCATTATCGCGTCGTGAAAGCCGGCGTACAATTTCACCGGGAACCGAATCCATGGCATGTATAACGATATAAAGATTGTTGTCATCAAAAAGGACTTTAAACCGTGTGTTCTGCGAAGGAGGAGCCCCGTCATTCGGGTCGCGCTGCACAAAATCACCCGACCATTCTACTGCATCCCAGGCAGCATCGTCGTACCTGCCATCGATAATTATGTTTTTTCCTCCTGCTTTGTGCGTATTGAACGTTTTTACCTGTGCTGATATACTTGTTGATATACAAGTAAATAGTAGGATAAAAAGAAATAGTATGTATTTCTGCATAATGTGTCTTCCGGCGTCGATACCTCATGGATATTGACGTGTATTAAAGTGGTTTGATTATATATTAATCCTGAAAAAACAAAAAGGTCATATGTTGTTATTGAAATTAAAATGAGGAAAGTACTTTTTTTATGGAACCGAATATTAACTTACGAGGTAATTTTGGCAGTAAGTCTGTGCTCAATACCGCGTTTTAATACTATTTATATAGTGGAAGCGTTCGAAAAAATCGACCAGGTTTAAGTAGTCCGCGAAATCAGGTAAATCCAGCAATTTGTAAGTTCAACCGGTTTTAAAAGAATGAGATTAAAAGTTGAAATCAGGCCTGACTGCAACTGGACCACAATTTTCTTATTTCTTCAGATTTGCCTTCGAGAATGTATATTCCGGGACAGCGGCATTAAACTTAATTTCTTCCATAATAAACTCAGTGCCTTCGCCATCTTTGAGCATATCTTTGAACACGATTTTTTTCGGGAACCACCTTCCACTCATATTTACTACATCCGACAACAAAGTGCGCTTGAGCAGGGTGCCGCTTTTTGCATACAATTCTTCTTTGAGCGGGATATTCCGCTCGCGGTCGACCCACATTTTTCGTACCTGGTAAGCCACTTCGGGATCGAATGCCGTAAGTTTCAAAACCCAGCAGGAACGGTTGTCGATGGTTTCGGTTCCGGTAACTGCAGCATTGTAATGGTTGCTAAGTTTGTTGTCCTCCATCATGTCTTCATACGACAGGTCGGAGCCCATAACCGACTGGCGGAGCATGTGTCCGGCAATCTGGATGATACGGTCGGTCGATGGCGAATAAATCCAGAGCTGATCGTCGAGTTTGAGCATTTTTGTTCCTTTTTCCCGCTCAGGGTACAGGTATTCTGTAAATGACTTTTTCTCCCCCGCCGTCCACGATTTCGATTCAATGGTGCGTGTATTCCTCTTGCCGTGTATGATCATTTTGGAAGTGAAAACCCGGTTCTCCGAGGCCATATTAAGGTCAATACGCCGTAGAATTTCCTTCCCATCCGGATTTTGGGCAAAGGCGGATGTGGTGACTAGAAATAAGATTGCAAGTATGAATTTCATTGGGTGTTATTTAGGATTTGATTATTGACTCTGGAGAGTTTCAGTGGTTCAAGGTTTCAGGGTTGATTGGTTGATAGGTTGATGGGTTGATAGGTTGATGGGTTGATGGACAATTGACAATTGAGAATGGACAATGGACAATGGACAATGGACAATTCATGCTTTGGACCAGGTTCAAATACTCTATGGGCGTTTCAGTGTTTCAGAGTTTCATGGTTGATTGACAATTGACAATTGACAATTGACAATGCATGCTTTGGACCAGGTTCAAATGCCATATGGGGGCTTAAGGGTTTCAGTGTTGATAGGTTGATAGGTTTTAGGTTTAAGGATTCAATGAGCTGCGAATAATTAAGGGCTTCAGCGTTTCAAGGTTCCAGTGTTTCAGGTTGCCTATTGTTACTTCTCTCACCTCTCACCTCTCTCCAAATCGCTCCTCGCCACCTCGCTCCTCGCCCCGTTCCCTCTCACGCTTCAAGCTCCTTAAACAGCTGTGCAGTCTGTCGTTTATAGATTCCGATCCCGGAAAGCATTGTGCCGGCCAGTGTCGAAAATATTCCGGGTATAAAGCCGATGAGCCATGTGGTGGAGGTGATGTGTGCTTTCATAACTGTAGGCATAAGGATGGTGGCATTCTGCATCATCGTTCCAAAATTAACTCCATATTGCTGCAGGTAGAAAGCGAAACTTATACCGATCAACACCCCGATAACGGAGCCTGCTATGCCTATAAGCAGCGATTCGTAAATCATGGTTTTGTAGACATGACCTTTTTCTTCACCAATAGCCAGGCGCATCCCGAACTCGCCATACCTGCGCAGCCCCCCGAGCAACCCGGCATTCCAAAGCACAATCGACATGGCCACCAGAAATACAGTTACCAATATGCCCAGCATAGTAGAGGCATAATCGACAAGCATACCCATATTGCTTTGTTCCCTCAGGCTTTTCATTAGCGGCGAAAACTCATCAGCGGGTTTGTTGAACCGTGCATTAAATTGTTTTGCTATTTCTGTAGCCCTGTCGGCATTGTAGTAACCTTTGCTGAAAAGTCCGAGTATTTCGCCTGTGGCATCTTCCATATTCAAAGCTTTGCGCGTATCTGATATATCAACCATAATGGTTCCCCTGTCGAGCGAATTGGTGCCCAAGGCTACCGTTCCCGAAACGACGAAATTATAAACAGCCATTTCACCGTACATCGATGAACTGATCAGGCTTATAGTATCGCCTGGATTAACCGCGATTTTTTTTGCAAACACGTCGCTCATCAGCGCCTCGCCTGGTTTTCGCGGCAGGCGGCCCCTGACGACCGATTCGCGTATATTCATACGGTCAATTTCGGTTGTGTTACCCGAAAGCATATCGATACCAAATCCAACTACATTTCCCTGTGCCCTGGTTTCACCCCCGGCATCAGGTACATCCACAAGACCTGCAAAATGAATCCTCTCGATCCAGTCCATTTCGGGATAAATATGCCTGAGTGTGTCGAGTAAAGGCCCGGTATTGAGTAAAGCCAGGTCGTTTGGCATCTGGCTTGAATTATCGGCATAAGCCGTTGTGGTAACTTTCACGTGGCCGGTAGAAAAACGGGCATTGAATTCGATGCTGTCGTCAAAAATGCCGGCAAGCCAGCTCTGGAAAACAACCGTTAATATAACTCCGATTGCCACAACTATAACAGGCAGCAAACTGCGGTGCCTGTCGCGTAGCAGGCCGATCAACAGGAATCGTATCATTGTATTTTCCCCCTTAAAGCGTCGGTTGGTTTCATTTTTGCAATCCTTCGGGCAGGCCAGTAGCTCACCATTATAGTCGTAAGCATCACTGCAAGCACAGTGCTGAGAATAAGCCCTATACTGTACTGCGGGTAAAGCCTGTCGGCCATTGAAATGCCGTAATCGGAACTGCTCCCGGGAAGTGCCATCCCTTTCACGGCCTGCAGTGTAAGCAGCGGGATACCGTAAATGGCACCAACAATTGCTGCCAGCACCGAATGCATGGCCCCTTCGACTGTAAACAGCGTTACAACCTGTTGGCGTGTCATCCCCATTGCAACGTACATGCCAATTTCTTTCTGCCGCCTGAAAATGGATAAAATCTGTGTATCGAAAATAGCCAACATGGCCAGCATCAGCAATATACCCCACAGGAACATTCCACTAATTGTTTTTGTCTTGATCATTTTATCAATATCCGCCATTAAGAACTCCCTGGTTTTAAAACTCCAGCCTCCGGGACTGGTCAGGGTCTTATCCCTTTGTTTGCTTATAAGCAGGGTTGCTTCACCGGGCATAAGGGTCATTTCACGCAGGCGGTCGAGCGGGATCCAGATCTGCGATCCGTCGACTGAAGGGACATTGGTTTGGAAAATTCCTGCAATTGTAATTTCGGTTGCGTCGAATGCCCCGTTTTTATCGCGCCACCTGAGGGTGACCAGGTCGCCCTTTTTGAGTTTCGTAGCCGTAGCCATTGCTGTTCCGATAATTGCCGGTGTGACGCTGCCGGCTGAATCCAATGCTGACGAAGGGATGGAAAGGAGTTCCTGTTTTGGATCAATCCCTTTTATCAAAATGCTCTGCATTCTTCCCGAAGGATAGAGAGTGCCTTGTGTAATGAGGATTGGAGTAAGTTCACCTTTTACAACCTGTTCAGTCAGGGAAGCGGGAACAGGGCCGTGGCTGTCGGTGAGCGTTAAAGGGTCGTACGGATCGTATTTGGGATGCCAGTACTGTCCGCCTCCGACTTCCCAATTGATCATATCATGCCGGGCCTGCCTGTCCCAGCCGTCGAGAAAGCCTTTGTGCCAGATAATAACAACGAAGGCAAACGACAGCACTATCACATTGAGCCAGGTCCTGAGGCCTGCCCCGATGAGATTGCGCAAAGCAAGATTAATTGCCATCATGGTTTGTCCTCCTTTAAATTTTACTTATTAATTCATCGCTGGCTACTTTCCCGTCCTCGAGGTATATTTTCCGCCTTATGTAGCTGATTACTTTTTCGTCGTGGGTGGCAAAAATGAATGTGGTCCGGAATTCGCGGTTCAGTTTCTCCATAGTTTGAAGTATATGATGCGAATTGGCCGCGTCGAGATTAGCAGTGGGTTCATCGGCCAGCACTATCACCGGTTTCTTGACCATAGCCCTTGCAATGGCAACCCGCTGGCATTCGCCACCTGATAACTGTGCCGGTCTCGATTTTAATTTGTCGGTCAGCCCCACCCATTCGAGTGCGTCGAGAACCATCGTTTTTCGCTTTTCAGCATCAATTTTCAGCAGCAGCAAGGGGAATTCTACATTCTCAAAAACAGTGTGAACGTGAAGCAGGTTGTAGCTTTGAAAGATAAATCCCAGTTGGGTTTTCCGCAGCATGGCCGATTCTTTTGCATTAAGAGCACCGACTGATTTGCCCATCACCATCACAGTGCCTTCCGACGGGGAATCGAGGGTTCCGATAATATTCAGCAGGGTGGTTTTACCCGATCCGCTTGGCCCGATTATACCCGCAAATTCACCTTCACCGAATGTGAGGTCGATCCCGTTCAGGGCTGTAAACCGCCCGCTGTCCATCGAAAAGTGTTTTTTCAGCCCTTCGATTACAATTATTTTATCTTTTTCCATCTGTTGAAAATAGTTCTCTAAATGTATTGTTTCAGAAATTTACTACCGCCATGGCCTGTATGCCTTTTCCCCCGTAAAGGTTGCGGTCGTTTTTTATGCTGTATACTTTATAGCTTTCGGGATTCCAGAAAGCCATAATATAAAAGCTCCAGTAATCATATTTCCTTTCAACGCTCATAAACCTCGACCACTCACCGGGTTCGTAATTGTAGTAAACAATTGCGGTTATACTGTTCATCAGCCCAAAGGGGTAATTGACCGAAAGAGATGTAAACGTGTTTTTAATCACTCCTTTGCTGAAATCGTCGGCATTGTTAAAGCGGAAATATTCGGCCGAAAGCATAAGCCCGTTCCCAATAGCAAATGTATAATCGCTACCCAGGTCGAAGTAGGTTTCCCATTTGTTGACCATGATATTGGTGGTATCATTCCGTTTCACTACATATTCGAACCATAAACCTGGCCCAAGATCAAATTTTCCGTCGATACCGATCTTGTTTTCAGGGAAATGGGTAGTTGCGGGATTTGGGATTGTATCGAAGGCGGTTGAGAAATCAGCTTCGCGGTGGTGATAACTGAGCGCAATTTCGCCTTTTGGCACCGGTTGCTGAATGCGGCCACCGAATTCAGGGATTTCCCATTTTGCGGGAATGGTTTCCCAGCCCATGGGTTTATTGTTTCCATACAGCGACCACAGCCAGATGTTGGTATTATTCTGAAAATAATACCTTGCAAGGATTCCGTAAACACCATCGGTTAGCTGCAAAGGGTCGCGGACATCAATCCTGTCGAACCACATCAGCGGCCTGAAAACAGAGGCCGACCCAAAATTGATTTTCTGAAGTCCCAGCCTTATCTCGAGCCTTTCGGTTGAATATCGCAGCCAGAACCGGTAAGGTTTTACCTTGCCGTCAGCCTTATCGAACTGTGTATCGCTGAAATAAACATTACCGTATGCGTTAACCGATATTTCAGCATCAATTTTATGGTTCGTACGGGTACTGTCGGTAATGCTGAGTGTGGGGAGATAACGGCCGCCTAAACCATATTTTACAGGTTTGCTGAAATTGAAAGTGCCCCAGCTGCTAACCTGGTTCTGGAAATCAAGGTGCAGTTTTTGCCCGTATGCGTATGCCGAAAAAAGCATAAACAAAAACATACAACGGGCAGTGCTTGGTGTCATTTATTTTGTGGTCCGAAATGAGATTTCAACAAACCAAAATGCCGGGAAAATATCCCGGCCCTCAACCGGTGAAGCCCGCCGTTTGAGGGCTTCAAAGATAACAAAATTGGGATGCAATAGTAAAAAACAAAGAAATTCAAAAGATGGATTTTATTTAAAAACCAATTGCAAAAAAATAAATACACCAACGGCATGGTTATATCAGATATAACGTGCCGTCAGCAAAAAATCGGAATATACTTGTAAACTCTATTCGTATTCCATCCTTACCCGATAATGGTATGCAGCCTGTGACCCTGGCTTATCGTAATATACAATAGTTGTCATGAGACGGTTGGTATCATCATACGATCGCTCCACTGTACTGAGCACCTCGCCGCTTTCGGTCTTATCTTCCTGCAGGATCACATTGCCGCGATCGTCGTAGCTAACATATGAAATTTCAATCCCCGAGGAGGTTTCCTCCATGGATTCGGAAATGCGACCCTCGGTATCGTAAGTATACGTATTTCGTTCTGTAAGATGTTTATCGGCATTGTAACGCCGCCTTACTGATGCTTTTCCATCCTCATCATAACTATGCATGAGGTGGTAATCTTCTTCAGGAGTGCGGAAGACTTCCTCCGAAACATTGCCGTCTTCATCATAAATAATCTTATGCTGGGTGATGATTTCACCACCGATTTCATATTCGGTTTCCGAAACAAGTTTGCCGTCATCGTAAACGTTCACAATGTAATTGCCTGTTTCACCTTCGCTATCGATGCTGCGGCGGCTGATGAGCCGGCCTTCCTTATCGTAAGTGTACAGCAACTGGTCGGCTGTGCCGTCGAGGTAATGCACAAGTTCCTTGGCAAGTAAGCCTTCGGTATTGTATTCCATGCTCCGGTGCTGGGTTACTTCATCGTCGGCTTCAATAAGCAATTCATCAATTACCTTTCCTTCGTCGTTATACTGGTATTGGTATCTGTGCTCAACAGAGCCATCGGAATTGTAAGTGGTAACTTCAACAGGATTCCCTGATTCATTTAGAACCGTATGCTGATACATAAATTCTTTCTCCCTGATTTCCGATTCGTCGAGATCCGAAATATTATTTGCCCTGAATGACTTTATGTGTTCCATAACCAGTTGTTTGTGAGTTGTGTGTTTTTTAAAACGTTGTGCAAATCTATAAAAAATAAATACTTCAATCAACCGGAATATTATCAAAACAAGGATATTTTACCGCCTGGTTGATCTGTCCAGGGAGAGGAATCTGCCAGCCTGTTTTTCTTGCCGTTCTTAATTTGATACTTCGTGTCGTTGCCTAATTTTATTAATTTTGTGCCAAACCGTGAACAGGTATGAAAACAATTTTAATCACTGCCTCAGCCGTTATTGCAATTGGGATAATGAGCTGTAAAAACAATAATGCCGTGCAGGAAAAAATCAAGTATCCGTCGACAAGGAAGGACGCGCAAACCGATGTTTATTTTGGCACAACCGTAGCCGATCCTTATCGCTGGCTCGAAAATGATACCTCGGCCGAAACCACCGCATGGGTGGTAGAACAGAACAAGGTAACCAACGAGTATCTGGAAAAAATACCTTTCCGCAGCCAGGTTCATAAGCGCCTCGAAGGATTATGGAATTATGCAAAGCTCACCGTTCCTGAGAAAAAGGGCGATTGGGTAATTTTTCAGAAAAACGATGGTATGCAGAACCAGAGCGTTTACTACGTGCAGAAAGGGGTTAAAGGCGAAGCACGCGTGCTGCTCGATCCCAATACACTCTCGCAGGACGGCACTGTTGCTGTTGGCGACATAAGCATTTCGCACGACGGGAAGTATATGGCCTATTCAATCAACAAGGCAGGCAGCGACTGGTCGGAATTTGCAGTTATGGATATTGCTACAGGCAAAACCCTGCCCGACAAAGTTGAATGGGTGAAGTTTTCGGGTGCATCGTGGCAGGGCGATGGGTTTTATTACAGCCGTTACGATGCTCCATCAAAAGGGCAGGAACTGTCGGGACGTAACGAGTACCATAAGGTGTATTTCCATAAACTGGGAACCGCACAGTCGGCCGACAGGCTGGTATTCGAGAACCGCAATTTCCCGCTGCGCAGTTATTATGCAGGAACCACCGAAGATGAGCATTTCCTCATCCTTTCGGAAAGCGAAGGAACCAGCGGAAACTCTTTGTTTTGCAAAGATCTGAGCGCCCCCGGCAAACAGTTTGTAATCCTGGCCAAAGGATTTGATTATGAATACAATGTAATTGACAATATTGGTGATAATCTCCTGGTGCTGACCAACGATGGCGCCCCGCGCCGGAGGCTTGTGCTTATCGACCCGAAAAAACCTCAAACGGAATTCTGGAAAGTGATTATTCCCGAAAAACAGGATGTACTCGAAAGCGTTATACTTGCAGGCAACCAGATGTTTGCTCAATATATGAAGGATGCTACAAACCGGGTTTATGCATTCGACCTCGACGGCAACCAGCTGCAGGAAATTCAGCTTCCCGGTCTGGGTACTCTTGCCGGTATTAATGGTGAAAAAGGAGACAACACCATTTTCTATGGGTTTACCTCTTTCACTTACCCTACAACTATATTCACCTACGATGTTGCAAATAAAACATCGGCTGAATTTTTTAAGCCCAAACTCGATTTCGATGCTGCCGCTTATGAGATAAAGCAGGTATTCTACGAAAGCAAGGATAAGACCAAAATCCCGATGTTTATAGTGCATAAAAAAGGACTTGTGATGGATGGCAACAATCCTGTCCTTTTATACGGATATGGCGGATTCAATGTGAACATGACACCAAATTTCAGCATCAGCCGCCTTGTGTTTCTCGAAAACGGTGGTGTATACTGCATGCCTAACCTGCGTGGCGGAGGCGAATACGGCGAAGAGTGGCACAAAGCTGGTACGAAGCTGAACAAGCAGAATGTGTTCGACGATTTTATCGCTGCTGCCGAATACCTTATTAATGAGAAATATACTTCGCCTGATAAACTTGCAATAGCCGGCGGTTCGAACGGAGGCCTTCTCATTGGGGCTTGCATGACCCAAAGGCCCGATCTTTTCAAAGTCTGCTTCCCCGCTGTTGGGGTAATGGATATGCTTCGTTATCATAAGTTTACAATCGGTTGGGCGTGGGCCAGCGACTACGGCACCAGCGACGACGACAGCACACAGTTCCGCAACCTGTTAAGCTACTCTCCCCTGCACACAATAAAGGACGGAGTTTGTTATCCTGCTACCCTGGTTACAACCGCCGATCACGACGACCGTGTCGTGCCGGCACATTCATTCAAATTTGCAGCTACACTGCAGGAGAAACAGGGATGTAACAACCCAGTGCTTATAAGCATCGAAACCAAAGCGGGACACGGAGGCGGAAAACCTACTTCCAAGGTAATTGATGAAATGGCTGATATGTACTCATTCCTGTTCTATATAATGGGAATAAATCCCCGGAAATAGGAGGGGAGACGGAAATAAGGGAGGCTGCCATACAATTGTGGCAGCCTTTTGTTTTTTGCATAAACGGATGAATAAATTCCGTGTTGCACAATAAAAGTGCGCTTTCGCAATTATTTTATCAGGTAAAACCCAGATACATACAATGAAAGAAATAAAAACCACGCTTTTCGGATGCTTAATCATCTGCCTGTCGATCATCTGTTCATTAGGCGGGTATGCCCAGCAGGAGGACGTGAAAGCCGATAGCCTATTTGCTTCTCGGCTTATGCAGGATAATCTCGAACTGTATGCTAAACTCGACAGCCTTTCGACTCTTGTGAAGACGTACAGGTCGGATGCGGAGGCTGAAAAAATCCGTATCGACTCATTGCAAAACCTGGTAGTCCAATACCAGGCGCAACTGCTTGTTGCCGGCCGCCGCGCTGATACTCTCGAATCGCAGCGTTTACGCCTTGCCCAGAACACGGTAAAATTGCGCCAGGAAATACTTGATATTAACACTACGCTCGAAAAAACACTTCAATCGCTGCGTGATAAGGAATTTCTTCTTGCTGAATGCCAGGCAAAGCTTCATGAAGCCGAGGCCGCGGTTTCGCTTAACGAGGCCCGCTTCGAAGGCAAAAACGACGTAAGCAATACCAAAATTGAAGCCCGCGAGAGGGAAATCGCTTATATGAAGGAAACCATTACCGAGAAGGACCGCATAATCAGCGAAAAAACCACCGAACTTTCGGGCCTGTACCGCGATAAAAGCAATTCGCTGCGAATTCTAGATTCGCTCGCGCGCACCCTTAACAACAGGGAACTTGAACTGGCGAAAGTAAGCGAGCACCTGCGGATTATCGAAGGCCAGTACAACGAAATGGTTGCAGCAAAAACAGCAGCGCAAAACAGGAAGAAGAAGGTGCGTTTTGTTCAGGGTTTTGCATTAAAAAGCTTCCGCACCCCCGATTACCAGCTTACCCCGAAAAGTTCCTCTTCAACTGCTACCTATGTAATTACCAATAAGAATGCCGGTAAAGTTGAAATCGATTACATCACCGGTGTGAGTCTTTCGATGTACGACCTCAGCAAACCGGATGGAAAATATACCTACGATGCCGGTCTGTTTTTCGGTTTCGGCGGGACCAATTTCTTCAAGAATTTCTATATTTCACCCAGCGTGAAAGCCTTCGACTATTTCCATTTTATGCTAGGGCTGAATGTTGCCGAATATCAGCTGCTGCAAAGCGGGTTCAGCGAAGGCGATGTCTTGCCTCCCGGCATGAGTATCCCTACTGTAAAGCAGTGGAAAGCAAATGTGTTTTTCGGAATGACAATTGATTTTGAACTGCTGGCAAATATGACAAAGAAATTCTAGGGGCTGGTGGCTTGTTTCTGGTTGCTGGTGGTTGAAAGCTCGTGACTGGGAACTTTATATTGGGCGCTATGCCCTGGGCACGGGTTTATTTTTGCAGGCGGCTTGTTTTATTTCCTTGTGTCTCCTTGTCTCCTTGTCTCCACTCCCGCTTCACGCCCTTCGTCCCACTTGAACAAAGCAATTTGAAACATGCAAAGGCACAAAGTGATTTCCTGGCTAGGGCCGATTTACGACTTCCAGTCAAGTTTTTTTGATTGTAATACACATTTTTGGTATATTGTGATTATTGCCATCCTTCCCCGGATCTCCTTGAAATGATGCTAATATTTTTTTTTGAGATGCTAATACTTTTTTCCGGAGATGCTAATACTTTTTTTTCGAGATGCAAATACTTTTTTCCGGAGATGCTAATACTGATTTAATGAACAAATATTCGTCTTTAAATAATGATGACGAATTTATTAAAATACTCAATAACAAACGATTAGATAATTTCGTTAATACCATACTAGCTTTCGGTCGCCTGAACCCGGGAGTATAGTATGAATCTGAGCCTGAGTTTTCCTACGAATTATTATCAGTTTTATAAATAGCGCTATAACACACCTACAGGCTGGCTTTTTCAAGTCATAGTTTATATATTAGTAATATTCAGCGACAGTAGTGTTGGTAACATAGGGGCGAAAATACCCCTGGTTAAACATAATCAATGAAGTACTGAAGATTTATATCCATGCCTGGAAAATATAATATGCTGAATTTCACAATATATAATTAAATCCTATATTTGTATAGCGCAAGGGTCTAAAAAAGGAAGAGTATTGATTATAAATTATAGAGAAATGAAGAAAAGGGGAGGTGAGGAGTTAATTGTATATTTTATCCAATAATAAGCATTGAAAGGAGAATTTAAAACACTACATATGCCGGCTATTCGCAAACCCGGATAAATAGAGATGACGGGGACAGACCAGCGTTAAAGACAGCAGGCATTATGAGGGTATCAAACGCAACTGATAATAATTTTCATCCGGGAAGCATACAACGATAAACGCAATAGCGATGAATTGCGTTTATAAAATAAAATATTTAACTGGAGAAAGCTGAAAATCCATTAAAGAGTAAGCCCCCCTGAAATGTTTGAATTATGAGAACGGCAAAATTATTTCTTATCACTCTGATTATAATTGCATTATTTCCATACGGTGTTTTTTCTCAGGGAACCTCAATCCCGGATGATCCGGGAAATATGGTTAACTACCGCGCTACAGTGGGTACAACTTATTCAATTAAGATTACCGGAACCGACCAGGGCTCGGTATGGGGAGGATACAACGGAATTTATACCGATGATTCGCGGCTTGGGAAAGCTGCAGTTCATGCAGGCCTGCTTAAGGTTGGCCAGGAAGGAGTCGTGAAGGTGACTATACTTGCCGGTCAGCCGGCATATACAGGCAGCACCAGAAATGGGGTTACAACTACCAGCTTCGGTGCATGGCAGGGAAGTTACAAATTTGAGGCCGTTTCTTCTGTTAAGCCCGGCACAGTTTATACTTCAGGTATAATAACGGATCCCGGTAATATGACAAAATACCGGAATAACAATGGCCTGACTTATTCAATTAATGTCACTGGTACCGACCAGGGCTCGGTATGGGGAGGATCCGACGGAATTTATACCGACGATTCGCGCATTGGAAAAGCTGCCGTTCACGCCGGCTTGCTCAGGGTTGGCGAGGAAGGTGTGGTACAAGTTACGGTACTGCAGGGTATGCAGAAATATACCGGAAGTACAAAAAACGGCATTTCAACCACTAATTACGGAGCTTATTCAGGGAGTTATAGGTTTGGAGGGGCTTCGAAAAATACAATCACCGCCGGGATAAACATTACCTCTGTTCCGATACCAGGTGGAACTTTTACAATGGGTAGTCCATTATCAGAAACAACCCGTGCAACTGATGAAGTTCAGCACCAGGTAACTGTCAGCGCTTTCAGGATGAGCAAATATGAGATTACCAATTCCCAGTTTGCAACATTCCTTAATGCTAAAGGTATAAAGGGAGATGGCGTCTATACTGAAGGAGCGTATCCGGGTTCTGTCTTAATTTTGGCAAGCGGAGGAAGCAGTGATTTCGGTTTGCATTACACCGGCAATCAATGGGTGCCGGTAGCAGGATACGAAAATCACCCTGTGTTGTTAGTTACCTGGTTTGGTGCTGATGCGTTTGCAACTTATGCAGGAGGGCGCCTGCCAACGGAAGCTGAGTGGGAATATGCCTGCCGCGGAAATACTACTTCAAACTTTAATACCGGTGATTGTTTAAGTAATTCGGAAGCCAATTATGATTGGTTTTATCCTATCAATCCTTGTAAAAACTCTAACACCACTGCTCCCGGAACAACCAAAGCTGTGGGGTCATATCCGGCCAATGCCTATGGCTTGCACGATATGCACGGAAATGTCATGGAATGGTGCAGCGATTGGTATGCGGCTTACCCCGCTGCTGCACAAACTAATCCGGCTGGACCTAAAGCGGGTGTGACCCATGTGATTCGAGGCGGTAGCTGGGGTTATATGGCTCTTTATGCCCGATCAGCCCGGCGAAGCGAAACGGCAAGCGGTTCAATCTATGTTGGTATACGCGTTGTATTTGCATCATAGCTAAAAGCCTCCGGTATAATGGTTCAATGCGCCGCTCGAGGTTCAGGATTTCAATGTTTCAGGGTTGATAGGTTGATGGGTTGAGGACAATTGACAATTGACAATGGATAATTGACAGTGTATCTTAATCATTTGGTGGTCTGGGATACTTACGGGGTCCTCATTTTCAAATTTTCAAATTTTCAAATTAAATTTTTATCCACTTGCCTCTTACAAGCAATTTTTTATTGATTGTTACCTTGTAAAAGTAAACCCCGGGTTTCAGGTCAGCGGTATTGATGCTGTTGTTGCCTTCACGGAGATTTAGGGCAGCAACTTTTTCTGCCAGCGAATTGTAAAGGGTACATTCGGCCCGTGGTTCACGGCACTCATTTCTTGTTGCTGGTATCCGGGCACATTGCACTGAGCACTGATTTCTTGGTTCTGGTTTCTGGTTGCTGGTATCTGGGCACTTTGCACTTTGCACTTTGCACTGGTTTCTTGTTTCCGGTTGCTGGTGGCTGGTTGCTATAGCGAATGGTATGCCGGAAAAAACTTCAGCTTGAAGTATAAGGTACTTTACAGGGCGATTCCTGGTTCTGAAAATGCCGCTGCGGAACTTTTTACACATGCTGAATTTGAATTTTTCCTTTTCGCATCCATCATACTTTCTTAGCACGCATAAATCCTGTTTAACTGGTCATTATATCATTGTTTTCAGCTAAACTGTCTTATATCTGCACTGTTCGGGTTGGCTAACACTGCTCGGAACAGCCACAAAAGCTAACTCCCGGGTTAGCTTTTGTTTTTTACGGTAATTCAGATTAATTTATTCACGCATTCCAGAATAATAATTATGTTTTTGTTTTATCTTTGTATTCAAATAAGTCTTTTGATGTAAGACACACCCGGTGAACAACCGGGCCATGCATTCGGAAGGCTTTCTCGTATGACTTGGACAACCGATAATACTTTGAGTGTTAGTCGTTCCTGACACAGCTCGGGATCCTCAAGTCCCAAAGTTTTATTTTTACTCCTGTTCAATGAACAGCCCTGTGAATCTCCCCGATATCGAATCCGGGATATGGTTCACAGGGCTTTTTTATTTGTCATTTGGGATTTGTAACATAGCGAAGCAATCTCATGAGGTGAAGCCGAATAACCGGTGCCGGTACAACTATCAATAACAAATTACCGCTCTTGCTAAAAAGCAACGGTAGGCAGTAAGTTAAGCTGTAAATATTGGATATATTTGTAATAGGATAAAAGGAGAGATTTAGGGAGGCACGGATTATTAATCCGCGCCAGCATGGGGGTATCTTTCCACCAGGGCTGCTTTTCGGCTTGACAGGAAATCGCCCCCAATCCGCAGTTTCGTGTATTCTCCTGCGTTAGGGGCAAGTTGTAGAAATCAATTTTATGAAAAATATGAAAACCAATATCATTTTAACAATTTTGATATTTGTATTTCTTGACACTTTGTGGGCACAGAATAATTTGCCAATCTTAAAAACTAATAAATCAACACTAAGTTATAGGATTGGCAACGAATATCAGAAAGATGGCTGGAATATTTCGCCACAACTAAATCCGGACATCCTTACAATACAAATTTCAAAGAAAACTAAAGTCTCATTTGTTTCAGAAAAGGACTCGATTGGATTTGTGGTTAAACCTGGTAATACATATGATTTTATTGTACTTCAGAATGATTCAATCATTGCAAAAACACAAATTATTGCAAAAAAACTAATTCAAAAAGCAATTTATTCGACATCGTATAAAAAAGCACATGACAAAAATATTTATGTCGAAATTCCAGAAGTATATGAATTGGTAAACATTTTGTTTGCACTTACTTCTACAGGTAAAGAAAATAATCAAATAATTGAAAAGAGTATCCCTTATTATTCAACTGTTCTTAACCATTTTGAGAAATATAAAAATGAAAAAATAGTATTTATTATTGATAGTTTAATATCTCAGCGTCTTATCTATCATTGCGAACTTAAACTTGATGCTTATTCTTTTGAGTTCAACAATCAAAGTAAAATTATTAAGAGTAAAATTTACAATATTACATCACGCGAAAACTCGAACACATTAGAACCATATATTCCATTACTACAGGATTTTGCAGATAAAACAAAGTTCAGACAATTTTATAATGAAAACAAATCAATGTACCAGGATCAGATTCGTTTTTATAAAGATTCTATTGATGTTGGAAGTATGTTTAAATGGTTAAATGTGAATTTCCCAAATACTGAATGTAACTCAATAAAAATAGTTTTTTCTCCATTGGTTTCAGGTTGGCAAAATTCAAACACATTGCAATACAATAACTTTACTGAAGTTTTTGCACACGTAAACTTTCCTTATTACTTTTCTAATAATTTTTCCCCACTTGCAAATTTATTAATTCAAGGAAACGCTATTTTTACCGAACTAAATCATAATTTTCTTAGTTCACAATATGATAAATATGACTATAGTTCCAAAATTTACAATGCTGTTCATAACTTAAATAACTGGATTGACACCTTAAAGCCAGCACGAAATTATTATAATACAAGGGCCTGCTTTGACGAATATATGAATTGGGGACTTGTGAGTTTATGGTATATAGACAAAGCACCAAAAGAGGAAAAGGAAAAATTATTTGAAAACATTGAAGATTTTATGACTAACCAAAGAGGATTTACCAAATTTGATGCGTTCAACAGGTTCTTGATTTGGATATATCAAAACATAAAACCAAATGAGACGATTTCGGATTTATATCCAACCATCATTAATTGGTTTGGGGAAAACTAATTTGATTTAAAAACAGCCAGCCCTTAACACACGATTAAAATTTAGCAGGCTGTTATGTGCAACTTGACACTAACAACAAAATTCAAACTTTTTAGCGGTTTCACAATGGCTGCAAGTAAATGCCTGCAAATTCAACCGCCAACCATTCCTAACCATAAAAACTCAATATCCTTATGTTGAAATTGACAGAATTCTTATTGAGTATATCCAATTTTATTTTCAAATACTCTTCTTTGATTTTAAGTCTTGGATTTGTACTTCTTGGCATTTGGGTGATTTTCTTTCCGGCCGAGCTTTCAAGAAATGCCGGAATTGCAATGTTTATAGCCGGCCTTTTATTTGGCCTGTTTATACTTCGTAAAGGAAAAAGCAATTAGAAACAGGAAATCCGAAAGCAAAGGAAACTGCCGGTTGAAATCAATTCCCAGGCTTAAGATTTAAAGAAATTTGAATTTGTGCGAAACCCTGCAATACTACCATGTGATAGAAGCACCATTTCGTAAAAAGCAACGGGCCGGCTTTAAAGCAACTGTGCATGACAAACCTTATTTGACTAATGCAGAATGAAGCAAATCATCATTTTACTTATTTTATTTTTCACATTGGCTTCATGGAAGGCTGATATTACTGGCCCATGGATTATTACTAAAGGAAGAAGAATCATCCTGTATACAAGACCTGTAGGATATAGTAAGACAGATTCACCTGATTCGGCTGTAATTCAGTCAGTTATTCAGGAACAGGAGCAGGCTATTGATTATATAAATAAGAGACTAAATACAAACTTTGATTCGAAAGTAAAAATATTCCTTTTTAACCGGGACGAAGCAAAAGTAAAAATCGGAACAGATGGCGGGGGCTTCACAAATCCGAACAAGTTCAGGCGGCATATTTATTTTACTTTTTATTCAAAACCATTTCGGAATACTGTTCTTAATAAATATGACTATCTTGGTGTTCATGAAATGGTGCATATTGTTGCAACTAGTGAGATAGGGCACGCGGGAACAAGATTTTTTGGTGAAGGCTATTCAAATGCTATTGATGGAAATTACGGGGCCGAAAACAGGAATGGGATCCTCACCCGGAAACGAAACGATTCGACACTTTGTATTATAAAACAGAATGGAAAATTAGTGAAACCGTCTGATTTACTTTATAATGACTCAATTCCGGAATCAGAATATTATCCCCAGATCGGTTGTTTGATCAATTGGATGTTCGAAAAATACGGAGTATATAAAATGAACCTTCTTTACGATTTGAAAAGAGATAAAATTGAACAGGAGTTTCAAAAGGTAACAGGCGTAAAATTTCAGGATATGGAACTGGAATATATGAACTTTCAGGAAAAATAATTTTTAAAGGTACCAGCAGGGAAATAATAAATTTTGGATTTTATAGTTTATATGAGGATTTGTTGCATGTAACACTCTTGATGGTATAGATTTACAGAAGATTTAGCTAATACAACAACTTTATAATGCTTCAGCTGTTATGCTGTAACGCCCGGGCAACATACGAACTTCGGGCCTGACCGAAAAATAATAACTCTCATTCTTTATATAAAATGACTTCGAAAAAAACATTACCGGCTCTTCTCCTTCTGCTTATTGTCCAGCTTGCTTTTGCGCAGCCCAATCCCAAAACAAAAGTGTATATAGAATGCACAAGCTCATGGCTTTGCGATCTTGATTACCTGCGAACCGAGTTAAGCATGGTTGATTTTGTGCGCGACCGCTTTATCGCTGATGTACACGTGCAGGTAAATACACAATATACCAGCTCGGGCAGCGAGCAAAACACGCTTGTGTTTAAAGGCCAAAATGCTTTCCTTAACCAGGACGACACTCTTACGTATTATAATTTGTCATCCCTGAGTGATGATGAGAAACGGAAAAAAATGGTAAAATGTATAACCCTGGGCCTGATAAAATACATATCTCATACCGAAGCAGCCGATAACCTGGTTATTACCTACAATAAGCCTGCCGCCGCCGATACCTTGACCACAAAAAAACAGGAGGACCCATGGAATTACTGGATTCTGAGTCTGGGTGCTAACGGATTTTTTGACGGGGATGCAAACTATAAATCGGAAAGCATTAACAGTTTTATTTATGCTGACCGCGAAACTGAAAAAACAAAAACAAACATCGGCATTTCGTATAATTACCGGAAAAATGAGTTTGTGGTTTCCGACGAAGAAACCGTGGTTAAGGAAAATCCTCAAACAAACGGGTACATTAATTTTATTGATAAAATTAACCAACATTGGGGATATGGAATATTTACTTCTTATTTAAACAGCGAATTTTCGAACTACGACCTCCGACTGAAAGCAATCCCTAGGGTTGAATATGATGTGTTTAAATACAAGGAATTTAACAGCCAGCGCCTGGTACTGAGTTATGGACTTGGAGTGCAATACAATAACTACAGGGACACAACCATATTTTTCAAAACCGAAGAAACTCTGCTCCTGCAGGATGCATCGGTTATAAGTTCATTCACCAAACCCTGGGGCAGCATCAATGTGGGAGCATTCTATGACAGCTACCTGTACGATTTAAGCAAATTTTCAGTTTCATTCTCCGGTTCTGTTAACTGGAATATTTTTAAAGGATTTAAATTTGCCATAGGCGGCAGTTACGATATTACGCGCAACTTAATACAGCTTTCAAAGGAAGGTGCTACACGCGATGAAGTATTGCTGCAGCAAAGGCAGCTTAACAGCCAGTACAGCTATTTCTTCGGGGTAGGAATCAGTTACCAGTTCGGCAGCCAGTTCAACAACTATATAAATCCTGCATTCAAGGGGCTGAATTGGAATCTGAACTTCTAAATTCTTGTTTTAAGTCTGAATTGACAGGTTAGTTGTTTTGTTGATAGGTTGATGGGTTGATAGGTTGAGGACAATTGACAATTGACAATGGATAATTGACAATGGATAATGGGGTTGATAGGTTGATTGACAATTGACAGTTGACAATGGACAATGGACAATGGTTTCAGGGTTTCAGGTTGGGTCATGCTGGAGTCGATGCATAAGGGTTTGAGGGTCATGCTTAGAACCGGAACTCAGTAAAAATATTTCATTTTCAATTTTTCAAATCCCCCTCGCCCCTCGCTCCTTCGCTCCTCCTTCGCACCTTATTCGCACCTGCTTCGGTACTTCTTCGGTACTTCTTCGGTCGACCCCTTGATTTTACAGAACCTCTACCGAACGAGGTACGAAGCAGGTACGAAGGAAGTCCGAACAAGACCCTTACAAGATATGGTAAAAACCCGGGCCGTGTGCGGACTGAAGGTGTCCCCTTGTTCACCCATTCGCCCTCTTTCTATACTCCTCCTATACACCTCTGTCTCTCTTCCTATACTCATCCTATACTCCTGTGTATAGCCGGAGTATACCTATATTTCAGCCAACCCTGCAAACCGATCGAAATTGGCACTATCTTTGAAGCCCTTTAGAAGCAATCAGGGGCTGACCGGTTTTGACAGCAAGGACAGTGGGATTGTAAGCATGCCGGGACTTTGAGTGAATGGCCCGTTAAAACCAAACACCCGCGCCAACTAAATGGCAACAATTACGATTACGCATTAGCCGCTTAATCATAGTATTAACCTGCTAATTGTCCTCCGGGAAGCCTCGCCATCCGGCGTCCCGCTCAAGGGCATCGAAAAGGGAAGGATAAGGTTGCCGGAGTCCCGACGGCAGCTCGAAAACCAAAGGGAATAAGGGAAGGATTGGGTGGCTTTTTGCCGGTTCTTCTCCCACAATCAACTAAAAGCTAAGCATGTAGAAAGCGGTTTTGCTGCTTGTTTGGACCCGGGTTCGACTCCCGGCAGCTCCACAATTAAGCTACAATTTAATTACCAATGCACTGTATATCAATTTTATACAGTGCGTTGTTTTTTATTAACACACAAATTAACACACATTTTAGCAGTTCTTTAAACTGAGCCTAATCAATACATTTTTTGGATTAAATATACATAAACCATTTTATCCAAACGTATTTATTATTCAAGACTATATTTCCCATTATTTATTGAGCAACAGATCATTCAAACTTTGTAGCGACTTTGTTTTTATTGAGATTTTAAAATGAATTTTATATGCTTAGAATTCGAAATTTTCAAAAGTTTCTGTTTAGTAAAAAGTGGCAAAAATACTGTATATCAATATAATATAGCTATTTTATCTGTAATTTTGTGAAACAAAATACAGGTAGGACTATGGAAGCAAGCCAGGATTTAGTTTTAAATGAAATTCAGCAACTTACGGGAGTTAATGTCGGACAATTGTTTGACATTGGATTAATTCCTGCCTATCATGCACGTAAATGGCTGGTAAAACAAAAGTATTACCGTCTGGCAAAAACAGGAAGGACTTACACGGATATAAAACTTGAATTGAGTGTGGAGTATGGGGTGAGTGTGAGCATGATTGAGAAGATGATTTACAGGAAGTAAATTTGAAAATGTATTCCTAAAATAGGTTTAAATAGGTTTAAAAATGGAAGAGCAGAAATCAAAAGATTGGCAATTTAAGCCTGGACAAGGTGGGCGCCCGAAGGGGGCAACTAATAAAATTACCCGGGAGATTAAAGAACGGGCGGAATGGATGCTTGAATTGTGCGATGAACGAATTGAGGAAAGCATCGCGAAACTGAGGCCTAAAGAACTGGTTGATCTGTCAGTGAGCCTTCAGGAGTTTATACGTCCAAAGTTGCAGAGAGTTAACCTGGATGTGGGGACGGAAGATAAAGAGATAAGGTCGATTACTTTTAAGGTAGTCAGAAGCGGTGCTTCGACAGGCTCAGCAACCGATGCTTCGACAGGCTCAGCAAACGGGGGGTAATACAAGTCCAGGATAAAATGATTGATAAAGAGACCCTTGTATCTGAGGTTTTCGATAAGAATCTGCAGGCTACAACAAAGATTGTCGTTAACCAGGGTTCAAGTCGATCAGGGAAGACATATTCTATTCTTCAGCTTTTTATACTCGTGAAATCATTCCAGGAAAGGGATGCCGTGTTTACCATCGTGAGGAAAACCATGCCGAGCCTGAAAGCATCTGCCATGAGGGACTTCTTTGAGATACTGAAGAAAGAGGATCTGTATGACGAACGGAACCATAATAAGACTGAGAATACCTAAATCCTTAACGGGAACCTTTTTGAGTTTGTCAGCCTGGACCAGCCCCAGAAAAAGAGGGGCGCGAAGCGCACGTATCTTTTTATCAATGAGGCTAACGAATTGAGCCTGGAGGACTGGATACAGCTGAGCATCCGGACGGAAAAGCAAATCTTTATTGACTACAATCCCTCGATGGAAGAACACTGGATTTATGACCTGGTAATACCGAGGGCGGATTGTACGTTTATTCAGAGTACTTACCTGGACAATTTACAATTTCTTCCGGCGGAGGTTGTGAAAGAGATTGAGCAACTTAAATATGTTGATGAAAATTACTGGCGGGTTTATGGGCTTGGGTTGCCTGGACAGATTAAGGGGCTGGTATTTACGAATTGGGACCAGTGCGAAGCTTTCCCAACTGACTGTAAATGGGTGGCTTACGGGATGGACTTTGGTTTCTCGAATGACCCGACAGCGTTAATAAAAGTGGGTTTGTGCGGTGGTGAACTTTATCTTGATGAATTAATCTACAACCGGGGACTGACTAACCAGGATATTGCCCGGTGGATGGGTGAACTAGGTTTGAAATGGACGGATGAGGTTATTGCAGATAACCAGCCGAAATGTATCTATGAGATTAAGAAAGAGGGATTTAATGTGCAGGCTACTTTTAAGGGAAAGGACAGCATTATCGCGGGACTGGATATTTTGAAGCGGTATACGGTACATATTACCAAGGGATCGGTTAACCTGATAAGGGAGTTTAAGAATTATAAATGGAAAGAGGACCAGGCCGGCAAAGCTACCAATGAACCAATTGACAAGTTCAACCATGGGATTGATGCGGTCCGTTACGTTTGTTTAGCTAAAGTAATGGTAAATAGAAAGGCGATGGTGAAGGTGGGGAGGGTGTAACGGTCCGGCGGTATGTTTTTGTTGCCGGTGTTAGAAGTAATCTACTGTCAAGGTGGTACAAGTTATTTAAGAAGTAAAAACAGTAATTTTTGCACCACCCAGGCAATAAAATATACCGCCTGTTAGTGGTTCGTGATTTTATTAGTAGTAGAAATCAGTTAAATTAAACGGTCTTTATTTTATCAAATTTGTTTTTGAATTTTCAAAATTTCGTTGACAATATCCACAGCATATTTATTATTAACTCTTTCAACAATTTTTCGTCCTTTTAGATCAAAATAAGTTGCAACTAGATTATATATACCATCAGTTTTTTCAAAAGTAGCAGAGTTAGGTAAGCCAGATTCAAAAGATGAATGAATATTTATAATTGCGATTTCAGTGTGGTCTTCATTGATTAAAAAATTTAACTGAACTTCTATACCACCTTCATCGTAGTTTAATTCAATTTTTTTGTGAATTATTTTATTGATTTCCTGCATTTTTTAAATGATCTAGGTTCATATTTATTAACAAATAATTTCTATAAATAGGAAATTAGAACGGTTCTTCAATTAATTTACCACCATTTAATTGAACAAGATGTTTAAGTGCTTTTTCCAACCTTGATGGAAGGTTATCAAATTCTAAATTTGTACCGAACATTATTATTGTTTGCTTATTATTAGATACAAACTGATAATTTTTTGTATCTCTATTAACATATTCACCATATTTGATACAAGCTTCGTTTGAACAACTTATCGTGAGCCTATATCCATCATCTAATTTTTGTAGTTTGATTTTACCTAATGACTTTAATGGTATTTTATATTCATAAAGTTTCTGTAACCAAGGACTTATAATAATCATATTACCATTCTCAAAAGAAATGGCATATGAATGATATGCATTATATTTGTATTCAGGATCCTCAATAATTGATATTAACCAATTTTCAGTTTCTGATTTGGACTGTGCAACACAAATTTTAGTTCCTAGAGTAAATACAAGAACTAATGTTAACAGTATTATTCTACTCTTCTTCATTTTAAATTATTTTTTTAGTTTAGTGATGTTTTGCTTATTAATTAATTGTCAAGATAAATTTTTATATGTACTACATTGACATAGCTTGACCGCTAATAGGTCTGATAAAATCATCCTTATACACCTGATTTTGGGTGGATAGGTCTGAAAACTATCAGTTAATAATTATATCAAATATATAGAAGTTTGCAATACAAACAAATCATTACTGGGAGACAGACATAAAAAATGCCCGGGATTGCCGGGCAAATTAGAAAATTTGGTTTTGATCAACCTGCGAGTGGATTTCCAATACCAAGGTAAACAGCTTCATCTGCAGTAGCTGAGACGAACTGCCGGTATTCGGATTCGCCGCAGGAGCGGCAGTAGAGTTTGCCATCGGAAGGCCAGTAATAGGCGGAGGAGCCTTTTTTGAGGGTGGTGCCACATTCGGCACAATCACCGGTGTAACGGACGGTGATAGGGCGGGGATCGTTGAAGTACTTTTGCATGATTTTGGATTTAGTGTGAGTTTTTCGGCATTATTGCCAGGTATTCCTTTGCCACCCCTTCGCCAGTTTTTTTAGGAAAAAAGAAAACCGGAAAAAGCAAAAAAGGAATCAATCGGACAAGTTAGCCTGAGAAGCAAATCAAGTATTCAGGTCATTTTGCTACTACCAGCAAAATGAATGAACCCGAAGGGCAGCATGTACGGCGGAAAAACAGGATGAGGCGCGGGGTGATGGGGCGAGGGGCGGCAGTCCGGTAAGCAACGCCGTCATGCTGTACTTGAATTGCTTTGAAGGCACCTTATTTTCGATTTCTTTTTTGCGTGCTTTTTCGGTTTCTTTTTCGAGAAAATAGAAAATAGAAAATAGAAAATGGTCTTGATGGAGAGGCGGCTGGGCAGCTTAAATGAGGAACGAATAAAAGCTGATGCGTGGGCAGCAGAGAAGAATAATCCGGGTGGGCGGGCGGGGATAAGAAAGAATACCGCTTAATATCTTGTAAGCTCAAATGGCTGCTCGTCACTTGTAGAACTGACTTGTTTTTACTTGTAAGGCGGCTTGTATTCTTGTTAAACTGGAAAGTGGGCGGATCTTAGCAGCTTATAAGGCTATGGAAGGTGGAGGCAGGTTGAAGGCCGTGGCGTGGAAGCACTGTTGCCTGCTTGGACGCTGTATCGAGGATATGAACGTGAGCAAGCGTCCAGGAGGCAACGGTGCGACTGTGAGTAAGAAGGCGAAACCTGCTGTAGCCTGGAATATGGCTTATATGCTGCTGTGGGGCTGCGAAAGGGATGGAGTGAAGAACCGACTGACGACCGAAATGTAGTGTAACATAGTGAAGCCGGAATGAAGGCCGGCTGGTGAAGCATTCTTAAATACTGCTGAGACTGGCACAGACGAAGCTGTATTATGCGGGGGAATGAGTGGTCGCCGACGAAGGAGGTGTCCACGAATGACCGAACCTGCCGGGCTGAATGGAGGCGTAACGAGTGAAACGGAATGTAGGGAGGAATGAGGTGATGAACGACATTGCTTGCAGCAGCATGGAAAGTGGGTAGAGTGGGCAGGAAAGCAGACAGTGGCTACTTGGCTTTATGCCCTTGCACATAATGTAGTTATAGGCTGAAAGGCAACGCAAGCAAAAATACCAAAATGCCTTGAAGACTATAACTGACATTATGTGGAGTAGCTTACCGCTGGTGAAATGGACTTTTTTCCTGGTGCGCCTCGGTGTAATTGCTTTTTTCTGCAATTACCGTGACAGGAAAAAGGCCATGGAGACAGCGGCACTGGATGCGTGCGAGGGAGTGTTAAATTTAATTGGTTTCAAAAGCAAATTATTATATTTTTACCTAAAAAAAAATAAGAACAATTGAGTGATCTCAAAGATTAAGAATTGCCATTTCCTATGGGTCTGCTTCTTTATCCTCCAATCTTTTAGCTTGTTTAGCCAGGTTAATAAGCAGAGCTTTGATTTTGATGAAATATACAGCAACGGATTTCAGTTTATTCAAACCGATATTGGCAGGGCGAAACTATGCCTGAACCAGCTGGAATTGAACCTTGAGCGGCTGACACCTGTACAGAAAGCCAAAACCAATTACCTCAGGTTAAAGATTATATATTCCAGTGAGCAGAGTGTGCGCGACCTCGAAACTAAAATATTCGCTGTCCCTGATACGTTGGGGCACGACGATTCGCTAATTTACCTGGCGCGGAAGTACCTCGAACGATCAATGCCTGATAAGGCAATCGCACTGATGATGCAGGCCATCGACAAATTGGTAAAAGGCTCAGAGAAGGAAGGTTATTGCTTAATCAGTTTGTGCGAAGCATACAGGCAAAAACAGGAGTATGTTAAAGGTATTGGAATATTAAATGAACTCCTGTCGGGCAGTAAACGGCTTACGGATGCCAACAGGGCTTTTGCGTATAACCGCCTGGCCGCATTGTATAACGAATGGGGAAATCCAAAAGGGAGTTATACCGATTCGGTTTTTAAATATTCGCAATTGTGCATTGCTTTATCCGAAAGGATAGATGATAAACCTAGCCTCGCTGCATCACAAAACGAACTTAGTTTTCAATTCAACAAGGAAAAACAATTCAGCAAAGCGCTGGAATATTCACTTCAGGCAGTTGCCAATTTTAAGGAGTCAGGCCTACGGTTTAATGCGATGAACGCATTAATTAACCAAAGCGGTATTTATTTCAATCTGAAGCAAAATGGTCCTTCGCTGCAAAGCCTTGAGGAGGCTGCCGGTTTATGTTCCATAGAGGAAAACAGGAATCTTTTCATGCGTTTGTACCTGCAATTTGCAACACTTTATGCAATATCAGGAAATTACAGGGATGCGTATGATTTTATGGCAATCAGTCGCGATCTCCAGGTTGATTTTTTCAAAGACAGGATAAATATTCAGATCAACGAACAATCGGCCCGGTATGATTTACTGATCAAAGAACAGAAAATTAAAGAAGCCTGGCAGTTGAATGAGTTTCATAAGCGGCAGATGACTTTTCTTATCATTATATTGATTGTACTATGCATAGCTTTCGTATTTGTGTTTTATTATTTGAAACTGAAAAGAAAAGAAGCGATTAAGCAACAACTCATTGAAGCGGTTGTTGAAACCGAAGAAAAAGAAAGAAAACGCATAGCCCGCGATCTGCACGATGGACTGGGGCCTGTACTATCGGCAATCAACCACTATTTCCAGGCTTACCTCGATGCCAGGGAAGAAGATAAGAAAAAAATACAAGTCAGGCTGCAACAGGTAATCTCCGGTTCTATCGATGAGGTTTCGCGTATATCGCATAACATCAGCCCCCAGGTGCTCGAATACCATGGTTTGATTACCGCTCTCGACAACTTTATTGCTCCCTTATCGGATAATGGCAGAATCAAAGTGAACTTCACCTCCGGTATTAACGAAAGGTTTGACTCAAAGAAAGAACTGACTGTTTACCGGTGTATTACTGAGCTGATAAATAATACCCTGAAGCACGCCGAAGCGTCGGAGGTTAATCTGGATATTGCAAGTAAAGAAAGAGTACTTTATGTACAGTATTCTGATAATGGAAAAGGATTCGACACAAACCGGGAGCAAACGGAAGGAATGGGTTTGAATAACATAAAAAACAGGGTCGGAACATTTGGCGGCAAACTGATGATTGAAAGTACCCGGAACAAAGGCCTGAAAGTGAATATCGAAATTCCGTTATAACGCCACAATATGAGTGAAATCAGGATAGCTATCATCGACGATCACGACCTTTTTCGCGAAGGTTTAAAACTTGTATTGCAACAGATTGAAGATTTTAAAGTGGTGTTTGATACGTCAAACGGTAATCAGTTTATTGAGTCACTTGGTAAGATTCCTGTAGACATTGTTCTGATGGATATTGAAATGCCTGTGATTAACGGAATCCAGACTACTGTAAAAGCATTGCAGGTAGAACCGGATTTAAAAGTTATCGCACTATCGATGTTTTCGGATACCGGCCATTACACCCAGATGATCAATGCCGGTGTTAAAGGGTTTTTACTTAAAAAAGCAAATAAATACGAGCTGGAACAGGCCATCACAACGGTACATAGCGGTGGTAATTACTTTAGCCAGGAAATAATGCGGAAACTAGCCTTCCAGTTTATGGATAAGGCTTCGGGAAACGATCACCTTACCAGCCGGGAAATTGAAATTATGGTGATGATCTGCCAGGGATTAACATCGCAGGAAATCTCGGATCAGTTGTATGTTTCAAATAAAACAGTCGAAACCCACAGGTCGAATATTTTCCTCAAGGCGGGAGTCAAAAATTCAGCTGGATTAATCGTATGGGCTATTAAAAACAGGTTCTATTCGGTAGAGTAATTTAAGATTTATTTCAATCGCAAACCCTTTAGCCACAGTTGCTGAAGGGTTTTTGCTTTTTGCCGCAGCCATTCTTTTTCAGCAGCTTAAGTATGATATGAACGCAGTCAGGGTTTACCCTTACAAAAAATACAGTATTCCCCTGCCTGATTTCCATGTTTACCTATACAAACACGCTTTCGGGCAGGAGTAATTTCATATCCTGAAATTCCATGCAGCATAATGATCAACATTGCAATTATCGACCAGAATGACACCTATCGCAAAAGCCTGGTAACCATACTTGAGCAAGTAGTAGGCTTCAACGTGGTGCTCGATAGCAAAGATTGCAACTGTTTAAGAAACATTGATACAGTTCCGGTACAGGTTGTTTTAATTGACATCAGCCTGGGGCTTGATAAATGCATGGAAATGATATCAGAAGCCACCGGGAAATACGAATACTTAAAAATAATCATACTTGTCATGTACAGGGATGAACTCGACATCGATTTTGGCATGGCTGTTACTATGCTGAAGAGCTCGGGTAAAAAAGATTTTGAGAAAAGGATCAGAGAATTGGTTGGCAGTTAGTTTTTAGTTCAAACCCAATAAAAAAATCAATCAATATAAAAGTTTATGAAAAAGAGAAACCTCCTGGTTGTTATAAGTTTCATAGCCGTTACAATGGTTCAGATATCTTGTAAACACGATGATTCGGACAATAATCCGGATTATGGGCCGAAAACGTTAGAGTTGATTAGTATTGTCGAAAATAATCCAGACATTAAATCAATGTTAATCAAATCTATTGCACAGGCAAAGATTGTCAACCCCGACAGAAACACAAATCCGGCGCAGACACTCGATGAATACTACGAATTTGTTACCTGGGCAGAAACCTGTATGCCGTGGAGCATACTTCCAAACACGCCATACACGTCATTATACGATAAAATTGACCAAAGCCTGGATTATTTCTATTTCATTAATGACATACCTCTTCCAGAGTTGGAAGGTAAAGGATTGTATAACAACTCCCTCCAATATGTAAAACCTTACAACGATTGGCTGGTAAGTTTCATTAAAGCCTGGGGCCTTTACCTGGATACTCCGGCTTCGTGGAAAGATGAATATTATCAAATGGCCCTGACGGATAGTAAATTTGGTTTATCGGCCGGCTGGTACGAAGATCCTTCGAACTGGCATACATTTAACCAGTTTTTTTCCAGGTATCTTAAGTCACCTGATAAACGCCCGATAACTTCCCCTAATGACAGCACTGTTGTTGTATCACCGGCAGATGCAATTCCCCAGGGCTTATGGCAGATAGATGCTAATTCAAACCTGGTTCAGAAAAAGGGGGTTTCAATCAAATCAGGAACATTAACATCCATTGTAAAATTAATTGGCGACGACAGCCAGTATAAAAATGCTTTTGCCAATGGAATTATGACCCATACTTTCCTTGATGTGCAGGATTACCATCGTTTCCATTTCCCTGTAGGCGGAATTATCAAAGAAGTAAGAAACATTGCTGAGCAGGATGCAGTTGGAGGCATTATTACCTGGGATGCAACAATTCCAAGATATATGCTTGATCCGATTACAGTTGCCGGCTGGCAGTCGATTGAAACCAGGGGCTGTGTAATAGTTGATACTGAAGATTTCGGTTTGGTAGCTATACTTCCTATTGGGATGTCGCAGATATGTTCGGTTAAATTTGAGACATCGGTGCAAACAGGCACACGAGTGAAAAAGGGCGATATGATGGGGTGCTTTTTATTCGGCGGATCTGATATTGTCATGATATTTCAGAAGAAAGCCGGATTTGTAATAAAAGCGCCGACCAGCGGGCAATCATTCCAACATATACTAATGGGCGAGAAATACGGTATTTTGAAAGTATCGAAATAATAAGTGTTTTGAAGCCTGAAAAGTCAATCACGAAATGACGGAATCAAAAGAAACGTATCCTTTAGAAGTGTTGGTCTCAATGTTGGTATAAAAATAGTCCTATAAAAATATATAACGATGGATCTTCAGGTCTTTGAAACCGTTTTCGCCTTTACAATCGTTGTATTGCTTTGTTTGCTGCTGCGAAAACTATCAATTATAAGAACCGAGGACAACCAGGTTTTTACCAAGTTGCTGACCCAGGTTGTGCTTCCCGCGGTAATATTCCTTCAATTATCAGGCACCCCGATAAAAAGCAGCCAGTTTTTGCTTGTATTCGCTGTTTTCGTAGCCGGAGTTTTATCCATGCTGCTGGCATATATTGCGGGGCGTATGCTGCGGTTATCGAAACCTAAGATCGGCGCTTTGATGCTGACATCTTCCTTTGGGTCGTCAGCATTATTAGGATATCCGTTTATCGCATTCTCGTTTCCGAATAATCCCGAAGCCATAGCCGACGCTGTATTGTTGAGTGAATTGGGGGTTGGATTGCCCATGTTTTTGCTAGGGCCGGCCATTGCCATTTATTTTGGAAACCGATCGGAAAGTTTTAATCTTAAGAAAACGTTGGCCTCGTATTTCCGGTCTCCTATTTTCATTGCAATAGTGTTGGGCATTACAGTTTCTTTTATTCCATTCGACCGGCATAACAATTTTGTTGCACCCTTTTTCGAGGCATTTAAAATGATCAATGGGGCGTTGTCGATACTGGCATGCCTGATTCTGTCGCTCAACCTGAAACTGATACCGCTTAAAGGCATTATCCCTTTATTTATCATTTCAGCCTTAATACAAATGTGGTTTCAGCCCTTTATTGCCCACACACAGGCTAACCTTTACGGCTTGACCGTTTTACAGACACAGGTTCTCGTTTTAATCAGTTCAATGCCTTCAGCCGTTCTTGGCCCTGTGTTTGCAAGCCGCCACGATTGTGCCCCCGAAACGGCATCGGCCCTGGTTATGGCACATATTGTTCTGAGTATAGCAATGATACCGGCTGTTTTTTATTTAATCGCTTAAGTTCTCGGAATTATAAAAACTACTAATCATGGTGAAAAAAGCAATATATTCTTTCCTGCCCGGCCTATTGGTCATTAGTTTATTTTGGGCCGAAAAATGCAAATGCCAGGAGGCCAAAGGAGGCCTGCCGGAATCTTCAACAAATACCCAGGTTTCAGGTATTGCAAAATCAGTTGGTACCAGCCCTGTAATATCAGGTCTGACCTACGATAATATCACACAGTCCGGTGTCACCCTATACTGGGCAACCGACATGCCTGCCGATTCGAAAATCCGTTGGATGGCCCCGGATTCGAATTACCAGCAGCTCATTTTTACCGATTCGGTTTATCTCTCCACCCAGGTGACAAACCACATCGTGCCTATAAGCAACCTTCAGCCGGCAACTATTTACAAGTATTATGTTTCTTCCCATAATGGCAACGGCTTGGCGCAGGATTCAGGATACTTTATAACGAAATCTTTATCAACAGGAATTGTTGATGTTTATTTTAATCACACCGTCAACACCTCGGTGAGCACGGGTGAACATGCCAACGGAAGCCAGAATTTCGCAAACCTGTTTATAAACCAGATCGACAAAGCCCAGCACAGTATCGATATAACCCTGTGGGGATTTTCGTATTATACCACAATTACTGATGCCCTGATAAACGCAAAAAACCGCGGGGTGAAAATCAGGCTGATCTATAACCACACTGATGGTGCACCCCTGGCTGATACTTTACAGAAACATGGGATTCCGGTACTGAAACGCAATTACGATACCACCTTTTCGATGCATAATAAATTCCTTGTATTTGACTACAGGTATAATACCGACCCGTTGGATATGTACCTGTGGACCGGTTCCACCAATGTGTCGCATCCCCAGTTTCATACCGACAGAAATAATATTATACTTATCCAGGACCAATCACTGTGTGCTGTGTATACAAGGGAATTTGAAGAAATGTGGGGTTCGCACACTGACTTGCCCAATTCCCCGAAAGCAAAGTTTGGCGATCAGAAAACCGATAATGTTCCTCATATTCTTAATGTAGGTGGAAAAAGGATGGAAGTGTATTTTTCTCCTTCCGACAGCGTTTCGCGTTATTTAAGCAACATGATACAAAATAAGGCTACCCATAGTTTGTTCTTCTGTATGCTGAAATTTCAGCTGCCGCAAATGGAGAGTACACTTCACACTGTTTTTAATAACGGGATTCAGATCCGGGGTGTTTTTGATTCAACCGATTCGCAACTTCCCAATTCATCGTATCCCCGCATGAAAGGCTTACCCGTTCCAAATGCCTGGATCCCCCCGGCCGACGTATTCCTCGACACAATACCAGGATTGATCCATCATAAATATATGATTATTGATGCAGATATTTCAGGAGGGAATAAGATTACTTCGACCGGGTCATTCAACTGGGAAACTCCGGCCGACATCGGGAATGACGAAAATTCGCTAACCATTTTTGATAGCAGGGTGAATAACCTTTACTACCAGGAATTTTACCAGAGATACCTTGAGTCGGGCGGCACACTACTTATGGTCAATAATGAAAGTAAGGAAGTACCCATGGGATTTGTGTTGAGCCAAAATTATCCAAATCCATTCGATGAGGTAACAAATATAAAATTTACCATAACCAAAGTGAGCGATGTAAAGCTTGTTATACATGACATAATGGGGCGAGAAGTTCAGGCAATTGAATTCAAAACACTACAGCCCGGAGAATATGAATCAACGTTTAATGGCTCATCATTACCCGGAGGTATCTATTTGTATACAATTTACACGGGCGATTATACAGAAACCAGGAAAATGATCCTGAAAAAGTAATCCCGAAAAACACCACGTTACCTTCAATAATCAGTAACCGCCTTATGAAGAACTTCTATTTCCAAGTAATGATAGCCGGAATCCTGGCTATAGCAGCATGCTGCTTGTTTTCGCACGACTCCGGCAAACCCGGCTGTCCGGTTAAGGCCAGGCCATCTTCGATAGAGAAAGAAGAAATGTCGAAGAATGGATTTTTGGCAATGTTGGCTGAGTACCAGTTCCAAAAACTCAGGGATCCGCTCTCAGGAAAGATTCCGGTAGGAATCCGGGCTCGTGAACAAGCCTTTGTATCCAGGATGCCGGCTTATCCTGACGGTGAAGGACAATCGTGGAAATGGCGGGGGCCTGCCAATATTGGTGGTCGAATGCTCAACATTGCTATTGATGTTGATAACGAAAACCACCTTTTGGCCGGCAGTGCATCAGGAGGGATGTGGGAATCAACCGATCGCGGCCTGAACTGGCACAAAACCACTGCTCCTGATGCTGAACAGAGTGCAACCTGCCTGGTTCAGGATAAACGGCCGGGTAAGCATCATATCTGGTATTACGGTACCGGTGAGTTGTTAAGTACGACCGACAGGAATATCAGTACAAATGCCAGAACCATCGGGATTGGCAACGGGATTTATAAATCCACTGACAACGGAGCGTCGTGGCAGGCGCTGGTAACAACGCAATCGGAATCCAGAGCCAGCCTTCAGGAAGTGTTTCAGGGGGTATGGCGTATAGTTACCGATCCCGTGAGCACGAATAAGGACATCGTTTATGCTGCCTGCTACGGGGCCATTATGCGCTCGGAGAATGGCGGGTTAAGCTGGGAAGTTTCCCTGGGTGATCTTGAAAACAAATCCTTCGCCACCGACCTGGCCATCACCTCCGACGGTGTTCTGTATGCTGCTTTAAGCAGTTTTTGCATGGCAGTAGAACCTCCCGGCAAAGCCGGCATCTGGAGATCAACGGATGGTATAAACTGGAATAAAATTACTCCTGCCGGTTTCCCGAGTGATAACCGCGTGACCCGCCTGGCACTGGCTCCATCGAATGATAAGGTTATGTATGTATTTACTGAATCACAATCGCCTGACCTTAATCCCTTTAACGGCTATCCCAATTCAGTGAACACATTCTGGAAAATGACCTGGAATACCAATGCCGGTTCCCCTGTGTGGGAAAACCGTACTCCCGGAATGCCGGGCGCAGGCGATGGAAGCATAAACAGTTTCCCTTATTCGTTCGTGGTTTATGGCGGGTACACTTTTACTATGGGAGTGAAACCGGACAACGAAGATGTCGTATTCATAGGCGGTATGAACCTATACCGGTCAGTGAATGGCTTTGCTGACAGTTTGAAGACTACCTACCTCGGGGGGTATCCGTACGACATGGATTCCTTGCATCAGCTTCATCCTGACCAGCATGGGATTACTTTCCTGCCATCTAATCCTGCAGTGATGTTTATGGCAAACGACGGTGGAATTTACATGACAAATAACTGCATGGCCGACAGCAGTGAGATGAGCTGGGACCGTTTGAACAACAAACTGACTACCACCCAGTTTTACAGCGTTGCCATTGATCACGGTTCTTCTGGTGATGACTGGGTACTTGGAGGGCTCCAGGATAATAACTGGTACTACACCGTTACAGATGACCCATCAGAATTGTGGTTTAATGTTGACATTTGTTATGATGGGTTTGCCACTTGTGTTGCCCCCGACTGGGAATATTGCGCTCTTTCAGCCTATAGCGGAAATGTGTGGACAACCCGTTTTGATAATTCAATGCATACAAAAGACATTTTTCCGCAACTTCCGGATACTCTGCTAAAGTATTATGACCCGGTAATGGGCAGTAACACGATGTTCCCGTTTTATCAGAATTTTGCCCTCGATCCCAATAATTATCAGACATTTTACCTGCCAACCATTACCAGCATCTGGCGAAAGGACAACCTGAAGGCTGCAGCTTACGATCCCGATTTGAGAAATGCCGGATGGAGCCATTTAAGCAATGTGAATGTAGGGTCAGCTTCCGAAATCAGTTGTTTAGCCATTTCGAAAGTGCCGGCAAACCGGTTGTATTATGGCACCAACCTGGGAAAAGTATTCCGTTTGGATAATGCAAACACCGGTAATCCGGTTCCTGTTAATATAACCGGGAATAGCTTCCCAATCAATGGATTTGTTGCCTATATTGATATTAATCCTGACAATGCTGATCACCTTTTGGTAACTTTTTCAAATTATGGTGTACAAAGCCTCTTCCATTCAGCCGACGGGGGCTCTACCTGGACAGCAGTAGGTGGTAATCTTGAGGAGAATGCTGATGGTTCGGGTAATGGTCCATCCGTCCGTTGCACCAAGGTGTTGCCCTACAATGGTAAAAAGATCATTTTTGCAGGTACATCCTGCGGCCTATTTTCTACAACTGAACTTAAAGGCGACTCCACCATCTGGATTAAAGAAGGAACTACCACTATTGGTAACGTGATAATTGATATGATAGATGCCCGCCAGACTGATGGATTTATAGCCATTGGCACACATGGTAATGGAGTTTATAGTACATTCTGTAAATATTCAACCGGTATCAATGAAAATCCGGCTGACCATTCTCTCCTTATCGGTAACATTTTCCCAAATCCCGTAACTGATGAAGCTAAACTGGAAGTAGTTTCAGAAAAAACTGTCAAACTACAAATTACAGTGTACTCGGCTACGGGGCAACTTGTGAAAAGGTTTCCAGATAAAACCCTTCAACCCGGGAAACAGTATATAAACCTGGAAATCGGAAACTTTCCTTCTGGAGTATATTTCCTGGCTTTAGAAGCCGGGGGAAAAGTGGTTGTAAGAAAATGTTTAAAGACTCTTTAAAATTGGAAACATCCTTTTCGTTGAAGGAGCTATGCAAAACCTAAAATTTATAAACATATAAAAATAATTCCCCGGCAAACAAAAATTATTTTGATAAAAAATAATAAACCTGCCTGTAACAGTGAAATCTTTCGTACAAAAAGAATTGTGACTTAGTAATATTAATGAAAACATTTAAAGAATATTCAGATTCATTTATCCTTACCTGCAATCCTGAAATGCTGGATTTCGGAGCTAAAGGATTAGAGTATTGCATATACGAAAATTCCAGTCCATTGCTTACCCCCTATGGAAATGATTTTTCACATCCTTCAGAAGCTGTTATCCGGTTTTTGATAACGGATTTGCAGTTATTTCATGACTTACCGCCGGAAGTGATGTCATCACCGTTAATGTATTCATTTATGAAGGACGCTTTCACTGTTGAAGATGACCTCTTTCTGCATCAATGGGAAAACCTGTTAACTTCTGATACATTTGTATTATTCAAAACCACAGGAAAGGCTTCAAATCAGTTTTTAGGTTCTGACGACCCGCTATTTTCTTTTTCTATTATCACTTTAACCGGTTTGATTGCGGTCATTAACAGATTTGCAGAAAAGTCAATGAGTGAAATTATCATAGAAGAAAGTGATACGCATCCTTTTTCCGATATTCTAAAATCAAATTATGCAAGGTTATCACCTGTACAAAAAGTGGCTGTACAGGCATTAAGCAGTATGCATCATTCAGGTATTGTCATGCCACTTTTGCTGGTTTTGGATGAAATTAGCCCTGTGGAATATGTTAAAGGACTTATATCACTCAAAATTCTTCCTAAAGAGCAATTTTCTGTGAATCTTGCAGGAGTGGTGAGAATAACGACTTACCTTGGACTTTTATCACAAAAACCATTACAAGGGAAATTGGCATCTGCTCTCATAAATGAGCGAGAAAGCGATTCAATTGAGTTCAAATCAACTCTTCGCTGGGATATCCGTGCAGGAAAAACCAACCCTGCTATCGAGCGCGCATGTCTGAAAACCATAGCGGCATTTCTTAATTCAAATGGTGGTAACTTGCTTATTGGAATTCGTGACGATGGCTCTATTGAGGGCATTGAGACCGATAAATTTGCAAATGAAGATAAATTTCTGCTTCATCTATGGACTCTTATCCGCACATGCCTGGGAAAAGATTTTTGTCCTTATATCCATACAAGAATTGAGAAACTGGAGGAAAAGCCTGTTTGCATTGTTGAGTGTCTGCCTTCCGGCAGACCGGCATTTCTTCGTCAGCCGGGATTTAATGAGGAAATGTACATCCGCACAGGACCATCAAGCAATGCGCTGGATATTAGTGAAGCTTTAAAGTATATTGAACAACGCTTTCGTAATGGGGCGGTACCAATTTATAAATAAAATCAAATGATACTTTTCAAAAAAAGGAAAAGAGTAAGATTTTGCGCAATCAGTGATTTAACAATTTTGTAAAACTTAACAACCAAGGAGAAAATTTATGACAACATTGAATGAATCCGGCAAATCTCCAATAGCAAATTTTGATTATTGGAAAAGTTATCTGGAAGAATCGTCATTGCAGGTTCCTCTTTATCTTTCAGGAAAGGGAGATGGAAGCATTTATAAAACCATTAAATTACAGTTGAATCCCAAACTGCGAATGGGAACAGAGCAATTTGCATCTTCTAAAAATTACAGTATCACAAGTCTTTTTACAGCATTATGGGCAACTTTGGTTTTGCGTTATGCTGACCAGGATAACATTGTGCTATTTTCGTCAGTTCCAGCTGTACCCTTGAAAGTTACAATTTCAAAAGAAACTGGTATAACTGAATTCATTACAAGTCTTGTATCGCAATTTGATGAAGGGGAAAAGCACCCGCTCCCG
Organism: Bacteroidales bacterium; assembly: GCA_963677975.1. Taxonomy (GTDB): domain Bacteria; phylum Bacteroidota; class Bacteroidia; order Bacteroidales; family UBA4417; genus UBA4417. Next base: position 1,768,746 of record OY782677.1, read on the forward strand.
GATATTGACAATTTGATTGACCTTTTAGGTTCAGGTTTCAAAGCAAATGTTCAATCAGGCTTAGTAGCTATTCGGGAAGCAACAAATCAATCTGCTTCACAGCAATTCGAACCTTATGATATAATATTTGAATTTGCCCCGGAAGATGCAGCATCATTTAGGATAATTTTTAATGATAGGTTCGAAGAGTTCAATGTAAAGCTAATGGGCGAACACTTTTTGACTTTACTTGAAGGGGTTATATCAAACCCGGAAGCTAGCCTTTTATCAATCCCTATCACATCACCTGCTGAAAATCAGCGAATTCTTTATGAATTCAATAATTCTGATGAATATTTCAATGAGGATATTACCCTTCAACAGATTTTTGAAGAGCAGGTTGAAAAAACCCCGGATAACACTGCGATAGTCTACAAAGATGAAACCATTACATACAGGGAATTGAATGAAAAGGCGAATCGCCTCGGTCATGCTATCAGGGGTCATTACCGCACCATATATAAGGAAGATATTCTTCCTGATACTCCAATCGGAATCTGCATGGACAGAGGAGTGGGGATGATTGTAGCAATAATGGGCATTCTCAAAGCAGGATGCGCCTATATACCTATTGATCCGACGTATCCGGCAGATCGCCTGCGCTTTATGATGGATGATGCTCTTGCTCCTTTAGTTGTCACCGAAATGGCCAATCTTGATAAACTTCTTTTTTTAAATGAAACTGACTATGGTGTAATTTCTCTTGATGGTGGTTGGGGAGTTATCTCGAAATATTCAGACAAGAATCCTGCACAAATCAACAATTCACGTAACCTGGCTTATATCATCTATACTTCAGGTTCCACAGGCCGGCCAAAAGGGGCAATGATCGAACACCGGAGTGTAATTAATTATGCTTTTTATGATAAGAAAACGCGTCATATCAAACCGGGAGACCGCGTACTTCAGTTTTCTTCTATAAATTTTGATATGTCTGTGGGAGATATATTTCCTGCGTTATTATTCGGGGCTACATTGTACATTACCCATAATGAGCTAAGAATGGATCCGGAAGCATTATTAAATTATATAAAGGAACAGGCTATCAATGATATATTTTTGACTCCGGCTGTTTTAAATGCCATGCCGAAAGAAGATGTGCCATCTTTGAAAAACATATATGTAGGGGGCGAAATCTCTGACAGGGAAACATTGAATTTTTGGAGTAAAGGGAGAACCTTATCGAATGTTTACGGGCCAACCGAGTGTACCGTTATTTCAAATGGATGTATCTATGATGAACAGCGTTTAAGTACTGAGATTGGTGATCCTAACGATAATATGAAAATCTATGTGCTTGACAAATTCCTGAATCCTTTGCCTGTAGGAGTGCCAGGGGAACTTTGTATAGGCGGGATTGGGGTCAGCAGGGGATATTTGAACCGGCCTGAACTTACAGAAGAAAGTTTTATTAAAAACCCATTTATTACACAGGAAGAAAAAAACTGTGGGAAAAATCTCAGGCTTTACAAGTCGGGCGATCGTGTAAGGTGGCTTAATAATGGTTCTATTGACTTTCTGGGGCGTGTGGATTTCCAGGTAAAAATTAGGGGATTCCGTGTTGAACCCGGTGAAATTGAAGCCGTTCTTTCCTCTCATGGTGAAATTAAAGAGTGTATTGTAGTGCCATATGATGAGGGAACAGAAAAACGTTTGGTTGCTTATTATATACCAAAGTTTGAAACATCACCTGCCATCACTGACCTAAAAGCTCATCTGGCAGAGTTTTTACCTTATTTCATGATCCCAAGTGCGTTTGTGGAACTTGCTGAAATGCCTTTGTCGCCAAACAATAAAGTTGATCGTAAAAAGTTACCTCCACCTACCTCCGGACTGTTGTACTCCAGGGATAAGTCTCCTCAGGAATATGTGTTGCCTCAAACTCCCCACGAGGTTATAATTTCTGAAATTCTTTGCGTAATAATGAACCTTGAAAAAATCAGTACTGATAGCGATATCTTCGATATGGGCGTTCATTCTCTGATGGCTGCAAAGATTGCTTCTGAAATAAGAAAGAAATTCTCGAAAAAGATTGAACTCAAAGATATTTTTGAGCATCGCAATATTCAAAGCCTTGCAAAATTCATCTCTGACATAACAGTTAATGAAAAAGCGGAATTAATTTCAATTTCGCGGGTGCCAAACAGGAAAAATATTCCACTTTCATTCCAGCAGGAACAGATATGGTTTTTGAGCAAACTGGTTCCAAACAACAGAGCTTATAACTTTCAGTTTTCATTGTCGCTGAAAGGAAAACTTGACAAAAACATTTTAGTGCAGTTTCTCAACGAAATGGTTATCCGTCATGAGATATTGAGAACAACATTCCATGAAAGCATCCACGGTCCTGTTCAAATTGTCCATGCTCCCTGGAAGGTGAAACTTAATGAAGCCGACCTGACGGGTTTACCCGAAAATAATAGAGCCGAAGAAGCGGAAAAACTTATGGAAAAGGTTTTATCCCATTCATTCGACTTTAGCAAACTTCCGCTTATATCATGGAGTCTCTTCAAAATCAGTGAAGAAGAACATATTTTCCTACATATGGAGCATCATTTTCTTCATGATGGTTGGGAAGCCGGTATTTTCCTGAGAGAAATGATAGCGTTTTATAATGCTTGTAAAGAAGGTAAGCCTTCTCCGCTTCAGGAACTACCTATACAGTATGCCGATTACGCCATTTGGCAGCGCAACAATCTGTCAGGCGAGCGACTTGAAGAAAAAATAAGTTATTGGATAAATAAAATTAAAGATTATCCACCCGTATTAAACCTGCCTACCGACCATCCGCGTCCTTCTGTACAGAGTTTCAACGGGGGTGCTATAAGGATGAATTTAAAAAGAAGCCTGTATCATTCTCTGCGCGAATTCAGCAGAAATAATAAGGTCACTCTTTTTAATACGATGTACTCTGCCTTTGCAATATTGATTTCAAGGTACAGCAGACAGTCGCAGTTTCTGATAGGCACCGGGTATGCTAACCGCAATTTAAAGGAAACCGAGAGCCTGATGGGGATGTTTGTGAATACGGTTCTCCTGTATTCCGATTTATCCAATAATCCCACCTTTAAAGAGCTTCTAAGTAAAACAAAAGAGAGCATGATCTACGATGCTGCTCATTACGATATTCCTTTCATGCATATTGTGGAGCGATTGAAAGCCGGTGTCACACCCGGGCGAAACCCCTTGTTCCAGGTAATGTTCGCTTTTCACGACAGCGATATTCCACTGCTCGATTTTGCCGGGCTTCATGGTGAACTACTTGAAAGGCACAATGCCACAGCTAAGATGGATATGAATGTTATCTGCATTCCTAGAGCGGAACAGCATGTTGCCACCGAATCAGCCCATTTGGAAACGGAGGATATAACCATTTTATGGGAGTACAACAGCGATATTTTTAAGAGAGAAAGCATCGAAGGAATGTTTGAACATTACGTTACAATACTGGAAGAAATAATTAAGTCCCCTGAGAAAAGTGTTGAAGATGTAAATATTCTGCTTCAAAACGAGAAAGAGAAAATAGTATCCGGATTCAACGATAACGCTTTGGAGTATGACAGGAGCCTCACCATAATTGACATGTTTGAAGAGCAGGTGAAACTACATCCTGATAAAGTTGCAATCGTTCATAACGGCAATACAGTTACATATCAACAATTAAATAAAGAAGCGAATAAACTTGCAAACAAGCTGAATACAATCTATCATAATCCTTCCTTGGAACGGTCACAGCAAAATAGAGCTATTGGCGTATGCATGGAACGCGGCGCTGATATGATAATAGGGTTATTAGGTATTCTCAAAACAGGCTGTTCTTACGTTCCGATACCACCTCATTATCCTGAAAACCGCCTCCGGTTTATTATTGAAGATTCAGCATTAAAGATAATCCTAACTCAAAATAATCTGATGAAGGAATTGCCTTTTCTTGAAGGAGAAGGAAGAACAGTTATTACTATTGATTGTGAAGCTGTTGATAATGCTGATTATTCTGACAAAAACCCAGGCTGTAAAATCAGTACAGAAGAAATAGCCTATATCATCTATACTTCAGGATCAACAGGCAACCCCAAAGGAGTAACAATCCCTCAATGTGCAGTAACTAATTTCGTTACCAGTATACAAGCCGATATAATTACAGAAGATGATATTATTGCACAATGTGCAAATTATGCCTTCGATGCTACCATATACGAATTCTGGTGTGCCTTACTTTCTGGTGCGACAATGGTGATCATTGACAGCGCCAAAATCGAGAATCTTGATTTGTTGAAAAAGGAAATATCCGATAATAAAATCACGACGGCTTTCTTTACCACAGCTCTGTTTAATGCAATTGTGGACTGCGATGTAGATATAATCACTCCTTTGAAGTCGGTATTGTTTGGAGGAGAAGCAGTAAATATTAGTACGGTAAAAAAATTACTTGTGGCAAAACCACCCACACTGAATGTATTTCATTGTTATGGGCCAACGGAATGTACCTGCTACAGCACTTACTGTCTGCTTACGGATAAATATAAGGAAAGCGATACCATGCCTATTGGGAAGCCGCTTCACAATTACACCGCGTATGTGCTTGATAGTAAAACAAATCCTCTGCCAGTAGGCGTTCCGGGTGAACTTTTTATTGGTGGAGACTCTCTTGCGACTGGCTATTTGAACAGACCCGAACTCACTGCAGAGAGGTTCATTCAGAATCCATTTGCCACGGATGAGGACAAGCGAAAGAATAGAAATACCCGTATTTATAAGACAGGCGATTTGGTTAGATGGCTACCGGATGGAAATATAGAGTTCCTCGGACGAACAGACTTCCAGGTGAAAATACGTGGGTTCAGAATCGAACCCGAGGAGATTGAGTCTGTTCTGATGAGACATGATGAGGTAAAACAATGTGTGGTAATTCCCTGGAATCAACAACTTATTGCCTATTGGGTTCCCAGGGACAACGCAGCAGCCCAGGAAGATATGAAGACTTTCCTTGCCCGTCAGCTTCCTGAATTCATGATTCCAACAGCGTTTATAAAAATGGAATCATTCAAACTGAACAACAATTTTAAAGTTGACAGAAATAAACTCCCCACACCCAAACTGGAAGATATAATGTCCTCTAAAAGAGAATATAACCCTCCTGTTACGTTGACAGAAGTTACGCTGGCTGATATTTGGAAAGATCTTTTAAAACTTGATAAAATAAGTGTTAGCGATAACTTCTTCGAAATCGGTGGGAATTCAATTCTAACAGTGAGAATGCTTTCAAGTGTAAAGAGGAAACTTGGCGCAGATGTGAATATATCTCAAATGTTCGCCCAGCCTACTATCGCCTACCTGGCTGCTTATATTGACGGCACAGGAATAACTTCCGGCACATCCGGGAACAATTTAAGTTTAGCGCTTGAGGATTCTGAAATGGTGATTAAGACTGAGAACATTATGTTAAAAGGAGCAAAAGAGCCATCTTCCATACTTCTTACAGGTGTCACAGGATTTCTGGGAATTTATCTTCTTGATGCGCTGATTTCAAGCACTAATGCTGATATATATTGCCTGGTGAGAGGCAAGGACGATGAGGATATTCAACGTCGTTATGAAGAAACACTTAATTTATATAAAAAAGAACTTCTGAAATATCATCCAAGAGTAAAACTTGTAAAGGGGAATTTAGCAGAAAAAAATCTTGGAATGGATGATGCTACATTGGAAATGTTAATTGGAAAGATTGATTCCATTTATCATTCAGGAGCCATGGTTCATCATATGGTTGATTATAATACAATCAGGAAATCCAATGTTTTATCTACGGTTGAACTTCTTAAAATTGCTGCTACGGGCAAAAAGAAAACCCTCAATTATATTTCTACTTTGGGTGTGGCTAGTGTCAGGGATTCCAACGGATTTCAGGTTGAAGTTGACACCAATGATTCACCATTATCAACCAACGGTTATACCTTAAGCAAGTGGGTTTCAGAGAGAATATTAAGTAATGTGCAGGGCATTGACATTAATATTTTCAGACCCGGAAACATCACCGGCGACAGCAAAGAAGGAATCTGCCCACCAGAAAAAAACCATGCTCTGCTTCTTATGAAAGGATGTATTCAGATGGGAGCGGCACCTGATTGGCAGAGATCGGTGGAGATGACACCGGTCGATATTTTAAGTAATGCAATAATTGAACTTGCAAGGAGCTCTCATGGGTTTAACATATACAATATGAGTAACCCTTATGAGATAAACTGGAAGGAATATATTGACATTATCAAAAATTGCGGATTTAATATTGACCTTGTTCCTGTCAATATCTGGAAGGAAAAGCATCTGGCCATGGCAGATGAAAAAAATGCCATGTATCCAATTAGGGAATTTTATCTGAGAGAAAGAAAAGATATCATGACCAGGGAATGGAAGTCATTTTCCCGGTGGAATTCGAAGGAAGTTAAAGAAAAATTGCATTTTTCGGGTATTCATTATCCGGAAAAATATGATGATTATCTCAGGTTGATTCTAGATTATCTCAAAGAAATAAAATTTTTAATTAATTAAAACGGCCAATATGAAATACGATTTTATTATAGTTGGATCGGGAGCAGGTGGTGCTACTCTCTCAAGAGAACTTGCCAAAAAGAGCAGAAAAGTGCTTGTTGTTGAATCGGGCAGTAATGTTTTTCCTCTGCCTTTTGTAATTGAAAAATCGGTAGAAGGAACTGATATATTTACAGCCTATGGAGCTGGAGGTGCGACGGTATTAGCTAATGCTAATGGTGTGCGTAGCCTGGAAAAACCGCTTGCTGAGTTTGGTATTTTTTTGGATAAAGAATATACTGAACTTGAAAAAGAGACTGGACTGGCTCCAATTCACGATTCTCTTCTTTCGCCGAATGGTTCAATCAGATTGCTTGAAATATGTAAAAAAGCCGGAATTGGAATGCGGAAAATGCCTAAATTTATTGACCATACGAAATGTACTAGGTGTGGCAATTGCAGTTTGGGTTGCCCGTCCGGTGCAAAATGGACAGCCCTGAGTTTTCTCAGGGAAGCTGAAGCTCTTGGAGCGGAGGTGGTCTACAACACCAAAGTGGAAAAAGTCATTGTACAAAATGGCAAAGCCAAAGGAGTTGAATGCTTGTCTTCAACCGGACCAGTTAACTATTATGCTGATTCTGTTGTACTGGCGGCGGGAGGGATTAAAACACCCGTTATTCTTCAAAACTCCGGAATCAAAAATGCGGGACAACATCTCTTTATTGATACTTGCGAGCTTTATTATGGTATAACTCCTGATATAGATTTATCGCACGAACCCCCAATGCAACTTGTTAACACTGAGTTTTTAGAGAAGGAAGGATTTATTCACTCAACAGGTTCTTTTAAGGATAAAAGCAAACTGAAGTATTATCTTAAGGACAATGTGGATGCCTATATGAACAATAATTTATTTGCCGTTATTGTCAAAATCAGGGACGAGGCACAAGGGAAAATCTATCCTGACGGAACCTTTTCAAAAACGGCCACTATACAGGATAGAAAACGTCTTGATAAAGGGGGAGAGGCAGCTAGAGTCCTTTTGATGGCTGCCGGAGCTAAGTCCGACACCATTCAAAAACGGGATGGTTTGTATGGCGGGCATAACGGCGCATCTGCTGCTATCGGCGTTGTGGTTGATAAAAACCTGCAAACAAAAATTGACAACCTTTTTGTTTGTGATGCAAGTATCCTGCCGGAGTCGCCAGGACTACCGCCCATCCTTACAATAATGGCTATCGCAAAATGGTTTGGAAAAAAATGTTGATTGTCCAAAAGTTATAATCCAATGGAATTTTATGGTTGAGATTTTTGCCGCACCTGCAAGCACAGAATTTGAAACATTTTACTTCGAGAGGATGTATCCAATTCTAAATCTTCAGCGAAGAGAACATATAAATTCATTTCTTCATATTGAAGATGCACTGAGATCTCTTGCCGGGGAGTGGTTGACTAGGTTAGTATTATCTGAAAAACTTCATTTGAATATGTTTGAGATAGGGATTGATTATGGTGAAAACGGAAAGCCTTTCTATAACTGTCCTTCTGGTCTTCATTTTAATATTTCACATTCCGCTGGTTGGTCAGTATGTGCTGTATCCCGATTACCTGTGGGGATTGATATAGAGATGATACAGCCCATTGACCTGAGTATTGCAAAGGAATGTTTTACTGAAAACGAATTTATGACGATGACCAGTTTTGCAGACAGATCAGTACAAATTAATTATTTCTACACTATCTGGACAATAAAAGAAAGTTATCTGAAAGCTACAGGATCAGGCTTTTCTAGAGCCCCGGATTCTTTTGGAACAGAGATTCATAACAATCATATCTTTTTAACAGGCGATGTTGAAAGTGGATACAGTTTCAGGCCATATGATTTTGATAACGTCTACAAACTTTGCGCCTGTGGCTTAGAAACGCAATTTAGTACTATTATAAAAATCCGAATACCGGAATAAGAGCTACTTATGATAAACACAGATTCTGATCAGATAATTGTTATTGATCCAGCAAAACAGCGTTGGATAATATATTGTATCGCTTTTGCAGCCTTCATGTGTATGTTGGATAATTATATTGTGAACATTTCGCTACCTGCAATTTCCAAATATTTTAATGTTGGTATCGAGGGTGTTTCATGGATTGTAATCGTGTATTTACTCATATTAACCAGCGCTATTCCCTTTTTTGGTAAACTTGGAGATAGGGTAGGATTGATAAAACTCTTTATTGCTGGATATATCGTTTTTATTTTAGGCTCACTGCTTTGCGGTATATCTTCTTCCCTATATATGCTCATCTTCTCCCGTTTTTTGCAGGCTCTGGGCGGCGCTGTGCTTTACACGGTTCCCTCAGCCATCATTACCAGGTATCTTCCATTAGAAAAACGGGGATATTCATTCGGCATTCTGGCTACTGCTGCTGCTGTTGGGTTTGCCATGGGAGCGCCACTCGGAGGGTTGATTACTGCTCATTTTGGCTGGCAGTGGGTATTCCTGATCAATATTCCAATCGGTATTATTGCCATTATCATTGTTTTACTGAAATTTCCCCGCGAAAAAGAGATTAGTTTAATCCACGAAAAATTCGATATCCCGGGAGTATTCTATTGTTTTTTCTGGCTCATTACGCTCATGTTCTCATTAAACATGGGGAAAAAGTATGGTTGGTCATCGCCGGTGATCATAGTTACTTTTCTTGTTTCCTTCGTTTTCTTATTTCTTTTTATAAGGCAGGAGAATACTTTTAAATTTCCCCTGCTTAATTTGAAGTTATTCAGGATAAAGAGTTTTACCTTTCCGAATCTTGCGAATTTCTTTGTTTTCATGGCAGCAAATGGCACGAACTTCGTATTACCTTTTTATTTAATTTATGCACTAGGGATATCACCTGATAAAGCAGGGTTGGTTCTAATGGCTTTTCCTTTGATCAATATGATCATGGGTCCCCTTGCAGGTAAGGCTTCAGATAAGATGATATCCGCACGATTACTCTGCATTGTCGGGGCATCGATTAGCCTGGTTGCCACAATAATCTTCCCGTTTACAATGTATTTTCAAGGACTCTGGCCGGTAATAGTGTTTCTGTTCATTACTGGATTCTCCCTGGGAATCTTCCTGCCACCAAATAATAATCAAATCATGAGCGCTGCACCTAAAGATTCTCCTGGTGTAGCTTCAGGAATACTGCGAACACTGACAAACCTGGGGTCAGTTATCGGAGTAGCAATTTTTGAAATCCTCTTCAGTTTATTCTTTGTCGATAAAAATGTAAATACGGGAATTCATGCAAAAACATTGTCAGGTTTTTCCCCTGAAAGTATTATTGCAGGCTTACATTTTGTCATTATTCTTGCTGCAGTTCTGTATGGATTAGCGCTTATGTTTTCAATTTTGACTCCCAGAAAACGAATAATAGAATAATCCGTTGAGATAAATTTATTAATAAAGTAATATGGCACGTCGTATTATCGGTATTCATGAAAAACTTCCTTTATTAGAAACTCTGCCGCTGAGTTTCCAGCACCTGACAGCAATGTTTAGTGGTACAATTATAGCCCCTATCCTTTTGGGTGTTGACCCTGCTATTGCATTGCTTATGAATGGTATTGGCACTTTAGTTTACTCCTGGGTTACAAAAGGGGGAATACCTGCTTATTTAGGTTCCAGTTCTGCTTTTATCACTCCAACTTTGTTAATAATTTTTGCTTATGGCGGATATAGCCATGCCCAGTCAGGATTTATCTTTTTTGGCTTATTTTTCATTCTTATGGCATTCGTGGTGAAAAAATGGGGCACAGGTTGGATCGATATTGTGATGCCGCCTTGTGTCATGGGAGCAGTCGTAGCCATAATAGGGCTTGAACTGGCGCCGTTTGCAGCGCAGCAGGCTGGTTTAGCTCCCTGGCCCACAGAAACAGGCAAAGTGGTTCAACCATTTGTAATGAATAGCAAGGTCGTCATAGTCTCTATGATTACCCTTTTCATTGGAATATTTGGCTCAGTGATGTTCAGGGGTTTTATACAAGTTATTATCATCCTGATAGCTGTTATTGTCGGTTATTCGACTGCCTTTATTATGGGTATGGTCGACACGGCTGTAATCAACAATGCCGCATGGTTTGCCCTGCCAAAATTCAATGCACCTGTATTCGATTTGTATGCTATCCTGATTATTGCTCCCTTGTGTATTGTCGTGCTGGCAGAGCATATAAGCCATTTAATTGTTACCGGCAGGATCACAGAATCCAACCTCATAGTAAACCCCGGATTGCATCGCTCTCTTCTCGGTGATGGCATCAGTAATGTTCTCTCAGGAATGGTTGGTTCGACACCCAATACCACTTATGGCGAAAATATAGGCGTAATGGCAATTACCCGTGTTTATTCCGTTTGGGTTATTCGAGGTGCAGCCATGCTTGCTATTGCTTTTTCGTGTATCGGAAAAGTTTCGTCGGCAATTTCTACTATACCTGTAGCAGTAATGGGTGGCATAACAATGTTGCTGTTCGGAATAATTGCAGTGCAGGGATTAAGAATATTTGTCGAGCAAAAGATTGATTTCAGTAATAACCGGAATATGGTTACAGGAGCAGTAACTTTTGTTGCAGGTGTTAGCGGGGCTTCAATCGACATTGGATCGTTACAACTTCAGGGGATGGACCTGGCTGCCATTACAGGCGTTGTCTTGTCCTTATCTTTTTGGTTTTTTGATAAGCTTGGTATAATGAATAAAGAAACATAGCGAATTGAAAGTGATTAATAATAAAGTAGAAAAATAAAATGTACACTAAAACTTTTAAACAAATAAGCAGAAACGATGTACTGGAAGCAGGCGGGAAAGGAGCGTTTTTGGGTGAACTGACCCAGAACGGAGTAATTGTACCTCCCGGTTTTGTTGTGCTTACTCAAGCATTTGACTGCTTTTTAAAAGCTCATAACTTAAATACCCGGATAAAAGAATCTTTTGTAACATTGAATCGCGGTGAAGGTTCAATAGAAGCCGTCTCTGATGAGATTTTATCTCTTTTTTGTAACGCCGAAATACCCGAAGATATAGCCAGAGAAATTGAGAGTCAATATTCACTTTTAGGAGCAGCATTGGTCGCGGTCAGATCAAGTGCTACCGCCGAAGACAACGCAGACCGCTCCTGGGCAGGTCAATTAGAATCATATCTTAACGTCACAGCGGAAAATCTCCTTCATTCCGTTAAACGATGCTGGGCATCCTTGTATTCCCAACGAGCAATTTCGTACACCCTAAATGAAAAAGAAAAACCTGATCCCATACAGGTGGCCGTTGTAATTCAAGTGATGGTAAATCCGGAAATTTCAGGTATCGCTTTTTCCGTAAATCCTGTGAATGAAAACTATGATGAAATGATTATTGAAGCTGCTTTCGGATTGGGAGAGGCTATCGTGCAGGGAGAAATAACCCCTGACCACTATTGCATTAATAAAACTTCTTTTGCTATCGTAGATATCTTTCCCTCCTCACAAGAACGAGGCATTTATAAGTTGGAAGACGGAACAACTGGCTGGAAAAATATTGAAAAAGAAAAAGGAGAACAACAGAAGTTGACTGAACTCGAAATAACAGAACTTGCTAAAATGGTCATTGCCATAGAAAAAATTGCTGGTTTCCCTTGCGATATTGAATGGACTTATTTTAATGGTCGGTTCAATTTTGTACAATGTCGTCCTATTACAACTCTTAGTTAAAAATTTATGAATCACCAGTTATCATTGAGTGCTATTCTTATGGAAAAAGCACTACATAAAAAAAATAAAATCGGTATAGGCATAACCAAACCAACAGAAGAACATATTTTAGGTCTTCATAAAGCAAAAGCGTTTTGTGAACCTGTAGTTTACGGAGCCGATATAAAAGACTTTGAGTCGTTTGCGAATGAGAAACCTGAACTTGCTCTTTTCAACGATTTAGAAGCAGGTTCAATATCTGCTGCAATCCGGGGACAGATTAGTGCAGAACCCTTTCGCGAACGTTTCATTAAGCACTATGACAAACAATACAATCCTATAGAGGAAATGATAACAGTTATAGAGCTTCCAGATAGCAGACCTATGCTATTAAGCCCTGTAAGCAACGTATCAGAAGAAGGAATCTCAAAAAGAGAAAAGCTCATAGAAGCATCTATACGGCTATGTAAATCTATATCCCTGCCCGTAAAAATAGGATTACTTTCGTGTTGCCGTTTTGAGGATCTTGTTGATATAGCTGGAACCCCTATTGAGCAGCTTTACAATGTCAACGAACATTTAGTTAATAAATTCAAAGACACGTTTGATATTAAAAACTATGAAATTGATTTTGAAAAAGCTTATCAAGATGGGGTTACAGTACTGATCGAACCAAATGGAACTACCGGCAATCAATTGCTTAGAACACTGTATTTTCTAAATGTAGTACGCTTCTATGGAGCACCATATATGAATTCATCTCATATTGTTATTGAAACATTTAAAAATGGCAAAGATTACCCCGATGTTATGATGCTTGCTGCTGCTATGGCTAATTTTAAAAACAAAAAATTATTTTTATAGATAATGATAAAATTTTTAACCCGAAATTATTCGTATTTAAGCGTTTCTCTAATGTCTGAAATGTGGCAAAAAAAAGATAAATGCCAGATAATTACAGGTATAGATGATGTAGTTATTGATATTGATTACGCCCGTCATATCTGGCGATTGGACGAAATATGGATTGATACCGTTTCCCACAAGCATCTAAGCTCTTCGCCTCAAATCTTTTGGGATTTCATTAATAGAGGACAAAAATATGGTAATGATCTCAGTATATTATCCCGCAAACTTTTTGAAACAATTGAATATGAACAACCTGTGAATATAGAAAAAAAATTGAAGGATTTTCTGATCTGGGTTGAGCATTTTCAGTCTAATGCAGCCTTCATTTTAGTAACTCATCCTCTGGCTAAATCGGTAGAGATGAAATTGATGAAAATCTTAAATAAGTATGGTGTGAAGTCCGAAAACCTAGAGCAGGCATTACTCGACCTTTCTATAACCCGAAAATCAAATGCGGCAGAAGAGGAAAATTTTGACCTGTTTTTTATTCAGAAACAAATTGGACAACCAAATTTTAATTTAGATGAAGCCCTCAAAGAGCATTACAGAAAACACTCTTTTGTTAAATACAGAGACCCTTTTTCTGAGGGATACTCAATTGATGATTTCAGAGAAAAACTAAATAGCAAACTGGAATTGCCCGACTATTTTCTTCCCTACGCCGATATAATATGTAAATTTGATATGGAAGAAAAAAAATGGATTGATCTTCAGGAAGAATTTGTCTTTTACCGAACCTATAGAACAGAACGTTCTTATGAATCCCTCTTTTATCTGGAACGCTTTCTTGCCAATATTGAAAAATCTCAAAAATTAGAAGAGCATGAGTTGTCTTATTACAAAAAAGAAGAAATTGTTACTTTTTTGCAAACAGGTATAAGAATTAGTCCAAACCTATTAACTGAACGCAAGCAGGAATTTGCAATGTCTTTGAGTAATAGCATACTCACAATGATGGAAGGAAATACGGCTAAACAATGGATTGAGGCAAATAATGAGATAATCAGCACAAGGTTGCACGAGATTAAAGGCTTGTCCGCTTTCCGTGGAAAAGTTACCGGAAAAGCCCGTATTGTAATGAATGTCAAAGATCAGAATAATGTGATGGAAGGAGATATTTTGATTGTTCCAATGACTACGCCCGATTTTATGCCATGTTTACAAAAAGCGGCCGCTTTTGTAACTGATGAAGGTGGCGTAATATGCCATGCAGCTATTGTAGCCAGAGAATTAAAAAAACCATGCGTTATTGGTACAAAAAAAGCAACAACAGTGTTCCATAATGACGATATTGTCGAAGTAGATGGTTTTACCGGAATAGTACGATTAATAACTCCAGTTTGAAAAGGGATATTCAGGAATAAGGCAAAAATTATAAAAAGGGTAATATCCGAATGAGGGTATTTGCCCATTTTCTTTGTGATCGGATGTCTTGCTGTTGATTTTCGGGGAATTTATGTTGATAACCCTGTAATTTTACGGGCTTAAGGCATAATAATTCGCCTGATGTATTGATTATCAGGGAATATCAGTTGATATTTTCGTTACGCTACTTTAGGGATTTTCTTTTCGGCTGCTGATCGTTTAGCGATTCTGACAGCATTGGCTGTATGAATACCAAAGAAGATCCAGAGTATTTCATTTTTCAAGGTCCTGGCCTTGATTCTTTGAAGGCCATAATATTCTTTTTCGGTTCCAAAGCTCCCTTCCATTCGGGTAGCCCGCGCTTTGCGAAGTACGGTAGCCATTAGCATGCGCTGATCTTCATATTTTCCGGCCCGTCCCTTTCTTTTAAACCCATGGTAAATTTGCTGTTTGGAACACCAGGTCCGATTGGCATTGGTGGCATAAATGTCATCCCCCGCTACATGGGTGATCTTACCCACCAGATCTCTGCCATAGCGAACAGATTGTTTGAGCCGTATTCCTTCGTGGAATGCATTAAAACTCAGATGCTCAATGAAATTGATCCCATCAAACTGGATCATGTTTACTTTGGCTCCAAACTCGACGCTTTTGACTTCTTTGCCTCTTACAATGGGCCGGATATAGGATTTGGATAGACTCACAATCCGGTCCGGCACACTTTGACCGGACTCAAATATCTGTTGTTGTTGGTTGAGTATGGTCTTAACAAGCCTCATTTGCCGGTAATATTTCTTTGGCATGTCTAACCGTTCCTGGTTAGTTTGCTCTATCTCTTTTAGCAGTCCCAGCAACTTGTCCAACAAGTAAAGCAAACTGCGTATGCGAACATTTGTCTCTTTATGTGATTTCTTTCGCCTTCGGCTGTAGTTCATGTATTTTGTCCTCTGCTCCAGGTACTTATTACGTGGGACCCGTATCTTGAGGGATTTGCATAGATGCATCATTTGTCCATAACTCCAATCAACACTCTCCCACAATAACTTCACGTTGGTAGGGTAACGCATCGATGTCTCATAACATGTGGCATCGGTCAGCATGATATTGGGGTGGCGCATATAAGGCTTCCAGTAAGCTGCCAATATCTTTTGACATCTTTTTACCCTCAATTTAGCTGATAACTCACACCGAATTTCACTCACCAGTTTAAAATTGGTTATCCGCTTTGTACCAAGAAAAATCCCACAAAACAACTGGAAATCAAGGTTCCCATTCAGATACTCAATCAGCTTACGATCGGAACAGCTAACATAGGATTTTAAAAACATCAGAGCCAGCATCCCTTGAGGCGTGAAGTTCCGATCTGGTCCTTTGCGGCTCACGCTGATCTTTAACTCCCTGATCAGATCCCTCCAGGGAATCGATTGATAGATTTTCCCAAGTTCAGATCTCAAAAATGACTGCCAATATCGATCAAATTCACTCTGAGGAGAATGAAAGTTGAACTCTGCAGCAAAACCGTGGATTTTTTGTACCTTTATCATGCCTAATAAAAGTAAATTACCCCGAATTTAGACCTTTTTGGCCTTTTTCGGGGTAATTTCATATAAAAGTTATCAACACACAATGTTGATAATCAATATTTTAATTCATTCCTGAATATCCCTGAAAAGCATTAATTGCTATAAATGAGAGTATTGATTCAGACTTTGGAATGATTTATAAAATGTATTGAACTACCATCCTTCAACAAACTCTTTAAAAAGCAAAATACGATTTGATTGTGAGCTATTAAATAAAAGATGTTCAAAATCTTTCGACTTGTGTTTAATATTTGTCGTTTCACATAAAGATAACAAAGCCTGTTTCAGTTCAATTTTGTCTTTAATGCCTACTGTAGCCGATAGAAAATCATAGTCTGGAAATGATTTTTCCAAAAGAAACATCGTGTCGAAAAAATCTCTTCCCTTTTTGCGATTCAGCAATGCAGATATTTTCATGGCACACAACACATCAAGGGAAGGACTATTTAACTGGAATACAAATCCGCAACCCTTTACCAAAATCTTTTCAGGTATATAGTTTATGCCTTGATTCTGACTTTCAATTTTTATTAAAATTTTTTCTTCTTTAAATGCGGATAATTTATTATCGAATAAAAATTCCGGAAAAACGATATTACGCCTGAAAGCATTTAACTCTTTATCTTTTTCTTTATCATCGGCTTTTACGCTATAGCCTGATTTTTTCAAAAACTTAATGACTGAATCTGTCATTGTCATAAAATCATCCCTGTTTAGTCCTTTATGGTCAAAATCCAAATCTTCTGAAAACCTATCTATACCATGAATCAGACGCAGATTAGTACCGCCAATAAAACACAAATTTTTCACATATTTGCTGTTAGCTAAAAAATCGAGAATCATAAACTGTAAATACTCTCTGAGTATAAAACGGGCATACTGCTTTTGTTGAAAATTTGCTGAAAACCATTTTTTAATTTGTTCAAAATCAATCATAGTGCATATACTTTTTTCATTAGATTTATCCGATTGTTTAAGGTAGGGCTTTTAATTCGTGTGAGATAAACACCAAGTTTTTCAATGTTTATTGATTCCCTTAGTGAAGACGGGTCGAATCTTAAAAGCTCCATGTCTTCAACAGTGTTATATATTGGAAAAAGATGGAACAAATCTATTAGCGCTTTCTCGGGGGTTGCCATCTGAACATCCCATAGTTCTGTTTTTTTTATCTCAAATCCAAAAAACATTTTGGTTTGTACCGATTGGAACGTAAATTCACCCAGTGCATTATTAAATTGCTTTGACTTTAATGTACTCACAGAAGTAACACGGTTTATTACTTCAGGTATAATTCCATAAAAATTGAGGGCATAGTGCAAACTTACGTAAGAGGGTTGGTACAAACGATTTGCTACATAAAGATTTAAGTTGGGCTTGTCATTATATTCAGGAAAGGTATATAACCCATTGCGTAATTTGATGATATACTTTTTTTGTTGCCAGCGACTCAAATTTTTAGTATCAAAATTCGGGAACACCAACTCAATCTGATGATGACTAAAGCATACCTGTTCAAAAAAAATACTTCGAAAATTGTAAAACATTTCTTTTTTTAGGCAAAAATAGTAAATAAAAGAATTAAAAGCAAATAAATTTTCACTGCTGACTTATTAAAAATTAAAAGCAATCGAATTTCCCAAATAATGTGTTTCTTTCGGAACACCAATGGCTGGGAATGCATCATAAGAATAAATATAGCTGACAAGAAATGAAAAATGCTTGGTAATACCTACTTTCAAATCGGATTGAGAAAGCACCCTGTAATCTGAAAAATTACTAATTTTTGGTTGAAAATAAGTTGTATTTATAAAGCTTAGATTATCCCGTATCTTCAGATTAGAAGATAAATAACTGCTTAACATGTGATTACGATTTAAAATATCTGTATCATAAAGTTCTTCATATTCATACATATACGCGGCAGCAAAGTAAAGAGAGAATGGCTTAGTTTTGACAATTTTTACCCTTGGTCCTGCCCCTAGTAACCAACGAAATTTTACTTTCAGCACTTTATTAAACTGAAACTGGGTAAACATCTCTCCTGTAAACCGGTCATTTATTTTGTAATTATAACGAAAATGTTGCGCTCCGGCATTAACAAAATCACTGCCTGATGCTTTGGTAAGGTTATACTCCGATAATGTCAGAAAAATACTGCGTTTGGTTTTATATTGGATATGCATGTATGCACCACCACTCCATATCTCCTGACCATTTTTTGAGTATTGAAACGAAGTTTTAGCAGAACCTGCCCATCGTGATGTATCTGAATTGATACGTTCTTGTTCTATATTTAAAATCTGAGCTCTTAAAGTAAATACAGATAAAACAAAAAACAATATAATTATTATAGGTCTGAAGATTTTCATGTTACAATGATTTTGATATACAAACATAGTAAAATAATGTAATGTTTGGTTGAAATTGATATATGTTTTTTCTTCCAAATCATTAAAAAAATGATTTTGGATATAATCAAGTAAAATAAATCTATAGTAGTCTGATTAATAGTATTTTAAATAATTACAAATAAGAAGAAAAAATGCTTTTTGTTTTGATTTTTTTTGTTTATTTGTATTAAATTATAGTTAAGTATTAAAAAATAAGTTTATGAACGATTACATTGATGAAATAATTCAAACCTCAACAATGGCTGCGGCTGAATACAGTCAGTTCACACAAGAACAGACAGATAAAATTGTAAAATGTGTTTTTGAAGCAGCATTTAACAATAGGGTAATGCTTGCAAAAATGGCACATCATGAAACCAACATGGGTATATGGGAACATAAAGTTTTGAAAAATGTAATAGCGTCTCAACTCGTTTATGAAGACATTAAAAACTTAAAAACTGTTGGAATCATTAATGAGGATGATGAGAGCGGGATTGTAGAAATTGCACAACCTATGGGACCAATACTTGCAATAATTCCGGTAACGAATCCAACATCAACGGTCATTTTCAAAATTCTGATATCGTTAAAAGCCAGAAATCCGATAATAATCTGCCCTTCAAAGAAAGCTATCAATTGTTGCAGCGAAACTGCACGAATTTGCTATGAAGCAGCATTAAATGCAGGAGCTCCTGAAGGATGCATACAGTGGCTTACGAGAGTTACCCGCGAGCAAACGCAGGAGTTGATGTCGCATAAGAGTCTTTCACTTATTCTTGCAACAGGGGGTTCCGGGCTGGTGAAGTCAGCATACAGTTCGGGTACACCCACTATTGGAGTGGGTGCCGGCAATGTGCCGGTGTTTATTGAGAAATCTGCCGATATTCCATTTTCGGTGGAACAAATTTTTATTTCAAAAACTTTTGACAATGGGACTATTTGCGCAAGCGAACAGGCTATTGTTGTTGAAAAAGATATTGCAGAAAAAGTTGTTGAAGAATTTAAAAAACGCAAAGCTTATTTTCTGAATGATGAGGAAATAGTGCTGTTAAACAAATTAGCTGTTGATGCGAATACTCATCTGATGAACCCTGAAATTGTTGGTCGCCCTGCATTTGAAATTGCGCAAAAAGCCGGAATTAAAGCGCCTGAAGATGTTACGATACTTATAGCTCCTGTTAAAGCCGTGGGAAATGAATATCCGTTGTCTTCCGAAGTACTTGCACCTATTCTTGCATTTTATGTTGTTGATAATTTTGAAAAAGCTATGAATATGTGTATCGACCTAAATTACCACGGCGGAATTGGTCATTCTGCAAGCATATTTTCAAACAATGATGAAAAAATAAAATATTTTGCCATTCACATGAATGCCGGAAGAATTTGTGTAAATACACCATCTTCTCAAGGAGCTGTTGGTGGAACGTTTAATAAATTAAGCCCTTCTCTTACTCTTGGCTGTGGAACGGGCGGTAAAAACATAACAACCGACAATATTACTGCCAAACATCTTATTAATATCCAGAGAATTTCAAGAAGAAGGCCAAACGAACGTTTTGTTCGTTTCGATGCGGCATTGTATCTGGATGAGAATTTAAAAGCAAATGAAATAAATGAACTATATAATAAAAACTTCTAAATTACTGTAATATGAACAATTATATAAGAAACGGCGAGCTGTTAACTTGCATTCTAAGTGGCAAAATTGACACTTTGAATTCTTCTGTGCTCGAAAATGAAATTTACGAAAACATGAAAGAAGGTATAACTTCTGTAGTATTTGATTTGCAGGAGGTAGATTATATATCTTCCACTTTCTTACGGATAGTAATTAAAACTGTTAAAGCGGTGGGGAAAGAAAATTTTGTAATAACAAATGTTCAGCCTTCAGTAATGAAGGTATTTAAAATAGCTAACTTAACGGAAATTGTTAAATTTGGCTAATGAACTTTTTTTTGATTTTACATCAATAATCCGAAACTCTTGTATTGAGTTTCATCCTTTTTAATGTTTATGAATAAACGACTGGCATATAAATTCAGTATTTCAATATTATCGGCTGTAATATTGATATTTTTCATAATTCTCTTTTATAATTATTATATATCCCGGAAACTTATTCTTAATGACGTCAGGGAAAATACGAAAAACCTTGCTTCATCAGCAACCAACAAGAGTGAAGGTTTTTTCATGGTCATTGAAAAAATAACAAAGAGTATAAGTTATGTGATCGGTGACACTAAAAAATCAAAGGGGGAAATTAATTTCATTTTATCAAACATTGTGAAGAATAATGATGAGATTGATGGTAGTTGTCTAGCTTTTGAACCATACAAGTTCGAATCAGGTATTAAATATTATGCACCATATTTCTACGAAAAAGGAGATTCTCTTTTATATAAAAACCTTGCGAACGATAAATACGATTACCCTGAATTGGATTGGTACCGCAATCCGATAGAAAAAGGAAGGCCTCTTTGGAGTGAGCCTTATTATGATACGGGTGGTGGCAATGAATTAATGACTACTTATTCTGTCCCCTTTTACAGGCTGGATGGGAAAGCCGACAGCCTTATCGGGGTCATTACAGCCGATGTGTCACTGAAATGGCTTGAAGAAGTTGTTTCGCAGGTTAAAATTTCTGAAACAGGCTTTGCTTTTCTTATTTCGGGAAAGGGCACTATTATCGCTTATCCCGACACTAGTTATGTGATGAAGGAAAGCATTTCGTCACTGGCTGAAAAATTCAAGGATCCTGAATTAAAAAAAGCAGGAGAAGCAATGATCGCCGGGTACGAAGACTTTGTTCCTATTGGTTCTGCCTTGCTCAAAGGGAAAAGCTGGATATATTACACACATCTGAAAAACAATGACTGGTCGTTGGGATTCGTGTTTCCCGAAAATGAACTTTATGCTGATTTATATCAACTCAATCAAACGCTTATAGTAATGGCCGCTATTGGACTTGCATTGTTGCTTATCATGATCATTGTTATTTCAAACCGCGTGACCAAACCTCTTCATGCATTGGCATTAATTGCCGAAGGCTTTGGAAAAGGGAATTTTAACATTGAAATTCCACCCAGCCGTTCGGCCGATGAAGTTGGTTCGTTGAATAAATCGTTTGTTCACATGCAAACTGCGTTAAAAAAATATATTGAAAACCTTAAATTGACTACATCGGCTAAAGAAAAAATTGAGAGCGAATTAAAGATTGCCCGCGAGATACAAATGGGTATGATACCCAGGAATTTTCCTGCCTTTCCCGGCAGGAAGGAAATTGATATTTACGGATTTATTGAACCAGCCAAAGAGGTTGGCGGTGATCTTTATGATTTTTTCTTTATTGATGACGAACGCCTGTGCTTTGCTATAGGCGACGTTTCCGGAAAAGGAACACCCGCAGCTTTATTTATGGCTGTTACAACCACCATCATGCGTGCTGAAACGCAGATTGCCGGGTTAAACGTAAGCAGGATTCTTGATCTTATGAATAGTTACCTGTGTAATAATAATGAGGGCAATTTGTTTGTAACACTTTTCTTAGGCATTTTAAATGTATCAACCGGTGAAGTGGAATATGTAAATGCCGGCCACAATTACCCTTTCGTTATTAAAAGCAGCGGGACTGTCAGGGAATTAAATACTTCGCATTTCATACCTCTTGGCATTAACCTGAATACATGTAAAACTCCGGACATTTTCAAACTTGAAATGGGCGATACAATATTTTTATACACTGATGGTGTAAGCGAAGCTTTTAACACCAATGACCAGCAATATTCTATTAAAAGAATATCAGAATTAC
Source organism: Bacteroidales bacterium (assembly GCA_963677975.1). Classification (GTDB taxonomy): domain Bacteria; phylum Bacteroidota; class Bacteroidia; order Bacteroidales; family UBA4417; genus UBA4417. The sequence goes on from OY782677.1 coordinate 1,791,076, forward strand.
TCGCCAGCCAGGTAAATCAAACCCCCATTAAGATCATCCGCCATATTGTTGATGATGTGAAGGCTTTTTCGCAAGGCACAGAACAGTCGGACGACATCAGTGTACTTGCTATTCAGTATTTCGGCAAGCAATTATTAAAACCTTCCGCGCAAAATCACCAATTTCTAATAAAAAATTCCATTGCCAGTCTTTCCTCAATATCAGAATTGATAACTCAATTGTGCAATACCTGGAAGTTGACACCTGAGGTTAGTTACAAAGTGAATCTTGTTATCGAAGAATTAATTTCAAATACTATTTTTTATGGATATAGCGACACCTTAGAGCATGATATAATTCTCAACCTGATGTGTGATGAAAATACCATTAGCATCCAAATTACTGATGATGCTAACGAATTTAACCCTGTTGAACAGGTTAGCGCCGATACAAATTCAGATATAAACGAACGGGAAATCGGAGGGCTGGGAATTCATCTGGTGAAAAACCTTGTAGATAGATTCACTTACCAAAGAATAGACGAAAAAAATATCATAAAAATCGAAATTCAATTTAATACAAAAAATCATGAAAATATCAACTGAAATTACATCCGGATTGCTGGTCATTCATGCTGAGGGTCGACTTGACGCAATAACATCCCCGGAATTTGAAAAAGAAGTAATGCCAATGATACAACAATCCGGACAACCGGTTTTGATTGATTTTGGGAAGCTGGACTATATCAGTAGCGCCGGTTTACGAACGCTCCTCCTTATTTCTAAAGAGATAAAGAAAAATAACAATGCACTGGCGCTTTGCTGTCTTAATGAAGCCATAGTGGAAGTTTTTAGTATCAGCGGGTTTAATACCATCATCTCTGTTTATCCGACCATTGAAGAAGGTGTAAGTTCTCTTAAATAAAAAGAGATGTTTAATCTGGAATACTAATTACATTTTTCACTGATTACGATCTTGACAGCCAGGATTTATAAACCTGACTATCGAGTGTAATGGGTTTAAAACAAAATTGAGAGGGTAAAAAACCGAAGATGCGTTAGGTGAAGAGTAACCATATGTATTTTATGCCAGCAATTAGTGTTTCATCCCTGAAACGAGGTGCAAGTGAATTATGCACCGGCAAATACAGATACCTGACAAAACAAGTTCTATTAAAAAAAATCAATGACCCACATTGAAAACGAAAAATTAATTGATTACCTGATTGTTGCCAATAAACCAGGCCGTAAATTTACAGCAGAAAATGATACCCGCTGGGGCGGACTTATTGAACCAGATGCTCTGGAGAACCCGGATAAAACCGATGCAGGCATAAAGATAGTACTCTTTGGGAGTTGGGATTTCGGATACCTTGTACTTGAAACACTTAAAAAATTTGAAAGCAAATATCCGGATCAATTAAATATTGTTGGTTTGGTTACTGATAATCCAATAAACCCGGATGCTAAAATCTCGTTGAAGAAACGTGTATGGAATTTACTTGACATACCCTACAGGGTGATAGATGAAACCCTATTAATTGAATCCGCCCTCAACCATGGAATTCCTGTATATCTTGGGGATGTCAAAGCAGATTCATTTCACGATATACTTAAAAAATGGAATCCGGATGCAATCCTGGTTTGTGTGTTCGGGCAAATCATCGATTCTTTTGCTATTAATTTACCACAAAACGGTATCTATAACTTCCATCCATCCGATCTTACAAAACAGCAAGGTGCCGGTCCCGCTCCCTATGAGGATCTTGCCAGACGGAATGCCAAAACCGGAGTGTGGTCGGTGCATCATGTTTCACAGGAGATTGATTGCGGGGTTGTAATCGGGAAATCACCTCAGGTTTTTGTGCACGATGCATACGGAAAACTGCCTCCTGATCCGGTGGTTGTTTATCATAAACTTGCCGAAGTATTAAGTCCGCTTGTATTCTTTCTTATTAAAGAGCTGGTGAAAAAACATAAAATGAACAGTCCCGGGTGGATTGACTCGATTGACTTTGAAAAAGCAATTCCTGATGACATTAAGCATAGAGTGATGCTTCCTGTCGCTGATGATGTATGGACAGACATTCTGTCAATACCTTCCAACTACCTATTTGATCCCCGGTAAGATATAGCGGTATGTAAAATATGCACTAATCCCTGAAATACATATCGCAACTAACGTCCCGATATACAAGCCGGTCCAGAGGTACAGGTACCTTATAGCGACCGCATAAACAGCCACTGTAATCATACCTGTTACCATCAAAGGTTTGGTCATTGCCCTGGAAAATTCAATGCCTTGGGTCTTATATGAAATTGCCAGTATCGAAATAAACATTGCCGGAAATGCTGCAATAATTCCTCCGAATACAGGCCCGGCCGTTTTTGCGACCAATACTGATATGGTAACTACCAGCCCTCCAATTACCGAACGTGTTAATAGGAGTTTCTTTGGGTTTACAACTTTATTCGAAGGTATTGCTTTGATTAACAAATACTTTTCCATTACGAAAAATGCAATTGTAACTGCCCCGCAATATATTAGCAGATTGATTACAAAACTTTCAGTATGGAAATTCGCTACCATACCTGATACTATAATCCAAAAAAGAAGACTTATCAGCATACCTGCTATAAATCCCTGGGCGGAAGAATATGCATATACTACCAGGAACAAACAGGACACCGCAATAGCCAGCGGGAAAACTGTAGTTACTTCCGAAGCGGTTTGAGGTGATTGGGTAAATCCGATGAAAAAGAATGATAATAGTGCCGTTGAAGGAAGTCCTCCAATAAATCCGCCCATTTTACTTCCAAGGCGAAGACCTGCCAGGACAGTAAAATATATCCAGCAACTTCCGATAAAGAAAGTCAATACTAACTGAAGTAAGAAGATTTGGGCTATCATAAAAACCTTTTGCGGGGTTAGTCCCTGGAAAGCAAAGTTAGTGAAGCCGTTGAAGCAAACAAATAATTCAATCCTTTGCTTACAATGTATTATCTGATAATTATTCAGTGCTTCAAAGAGGAATAGGATTTTAGACTTATTCATTTTCTGAGGTGATAAAGGATAAAATCTTGTTGCAACTTCATGAATTCTTTGTTTAACAATCCCCTCTCCTAAAAGAGATGGGACTTGTAGACGAGTATTTGGAGGACTTTGAGTATCCATACGATGGTAATTCAGTGGTCATTTATCTGCCATTGAATATTTATTTAAGCAATTGTAAGCGGTGGAGGTAAGGAAGGAAAACGGGATTGCCATTATATGAACCTCATCCTCTTATCCTTATCACCTCATCCGCCCTTCGGGCACCTTCTCGACCTCATCCTCTTATCTTTCTCCTGAAAAAGGAGAAGGACGATCATTCGTACTAATATTCATTATATTATAATAATCGATAAGACCTAAGTTGAGGATGACTTTAGTATTTGTTGTAGTTGCTGCAGGCGTTGAAAATAAGGAAGGAAAACCGGATTACCATTATATTTTTTAAGGATTGCCAGGTGGCCGGAAATGAATTTTGGAAGGTCTAGGATGACACAGCATTGGTTAAGGCGGATGGGTGGATCGGGGAGTATGATGGAATTGAAGAAAGATTCGAGAGATTGAATTTCGTTGGACGAGTCTGACTTCTGATCAAGGATGGGCAGTGCATAAAGGTTGTTTGCGACGGAGAAAAAAGATTGTTTCAAGCTTTCACTGTTTTCACTTTTTTCATTTTCAGATTGAGGGATTAGGATTGGATCGGGAAGTGATTCATTCGGAATTTTAGGTTCTGGATCAGGAACGGTGACAGGTTCTGAAACAGGAGGGTCTTTCTGGAAGAGAGTTTGATCGAACCTTGTCAGATAATCGGCAAGATCAAGAGCTGCTGATTTTTCGGTTTCCGTTGCGTATTTTTCGAGCAGATCGGAGACTTCGATCCGGGTGCCAGATAATTTTACTCTGAGTTGATTAGCTTTTGCGCTCCATTCGGTAAATGCATTCAGGTCGGGGAATAAGATAATTTTCCGGCCTTTTAGCGGCTTGCACTTTTCGAATGAGAGGCTGCTCTTGTTATAAACGGCTAACCAAAGAAGTTCGGTGGGCGAGGCGGGTATTCCATAATAGAGTGTGCCAATAATTGCTGTTTTTGGGGCTTCGACCAATGCGACGGGGTTTATCGGGAATTTATGCAGAAGGTGTTCGCCGAACAGGCAGGATACGAATTTTTCATTCTTGCTGTATGACTGCAACCAACCTGGTAAGGCTTTTCGATTGTATGCATATTCGCGTATTAGAATAGAATGTACAAAGTCGGTGCTTATGGTGTGGTTGGCTGCATCAAATTGCTTTGCCTGGATTGTACGGATATTGCCAATGATATCAATAAAAGGAAGGGTTACTGCACCGGCACGGCTACCCTGGCTGATAGTGCCTAAGCGATAAAGGGAAATTAATTTTTCGACTTCAGATGGCGGGGCTATTTTCAGAAGGTTCTGAATGAATATGTTTTTATCATAGTTATTAAGCGTGGAGTTTAACACCTCCTCTGGCATGAAGTGCAGTGGTTGAGGCTGGTGGACCCGGAGAGGCATATATTCCTTTTCCTCTGGCTGATTATCAGCATATCCTGTTTTATATGGATTAAGGAAGTACCCGCAGTGTGTTTCGTGATCGCAACGACCATACTGTTCGGGCAGATAATGATGTTCGCGGGTATCCAGATAACGTACAAAACTCTTCTTGCCGCAATGGGGGCAGAGATACTTTTTGCTGCCTTTTTCCAATTTGTACCGAAATTCTTTACTCATAGGTTAAAATGGTCTTATGATAGAAGGATCTGCGATTATAAAAGCTACGTAGCCAATATTCCGTTTTTCGATAACGATTTTAAGTGACCGTAATCGTTTTATGAAATTATGTTTGTTCAGCGGTTTATTGCCATCTTCGATGCAGTAGGAGCGATAAGCAATATAAAGGTCCTTGATAAGCAGCCAGTGTTCCGGACTTGGCGTGTAATTGTTATCATCAATAAAAAGCCTGACGTTGTCGGAATTTACGGCATATTCTTCGCGAGCCTGGTTGATTGCGAGGCAGTCGGTGAAGGCTTTATTCTGAAGCACGCGATCAAGACCCTGTAAAACCCAGTTGAAGACACCAGAGAGTTCGGATTCGATGATTTTTTTAGCAAGCTGTTTGTCCTGATCTTCCTCGGGGATTGTAACTTCGAAAGGGACAATCAATAAGCGACGGAAATAGGCATTTGTATGTTCGACGTCCCTTGGCAGCTGATTCAGGTTGAAAATGAGTTTTGCGTAGTTTTTCACAATAAATGGCTCGCCATAAGGTAAGCGGCCATCGGTGTCCTCGCCTGATGCCAGCTGCTTAACATAGGATGCATTGGCCCTGTCGCTGATTTCGGATGCATAGTTGACTAACTTATCGGCGATCATTGCCCTGTAATATCCTTCTTTTTGAGTGAGGTTTTCGAGCGTAAAACTGCTGACATTCTCGGGACCTAAAAGTGCGTTTACTATATCATAAAACACACTTTTACCGTTGGCTCCGGTGCCATACAAAAGGAGGGCTTTTTCAAGTTTGAGATAATCGGTCCTTACGAAAATATAACCCAAAAATTCAGCGAGTACGCGCTGACGATCCTTGTCGGGCAATACATGATCGAGGAATTTTTCGAAAAGCGGTGACTTTGCTTCCGGGTTGTATTCGAAAGGCAGTTGATAGGTGATGAAGTCCTCACGATTGAAGAGACGTAAACGATTGCCTGATGGTGTTAACTCAAATGTGCCGTTGCGAAGGTTGATCAGCACGGAATTTTTGGGTGGCTCAGGAGTTGGCAGGTATGCCGTACAAATAAATTGCTTTTCAATTTTAGTGCGGTATTCAAAATACCTTGATCTATAAATTCCTGCGCCCATTTTCTCGGCTGCTTCTCCCAAGAATTTTTGAAGGACCTGGGCTTCCACTTTCGTCCAATAAGCACCATTGTAAATGTAAACGAAGGCTAAGTTCTTGCATAAACCCCAATTGTGCTGTTCAGCGAGTAATTGAACCTGCTCTACAGGTAAGATAATGAGGTGCTTTTCGTTGAGATTAAGTTTGTCAACCTGTTTTTGCAAAGATTTATATTTTTCCCGATCCTTCGCAAGACTTGCATCGATTTTAAGACTGCCATCAGGGCTGGTAAGTTTGGCTTCCAGCTCGTTGAGTTCTTTGTATAACTGATCAAGCTGAGGGAATACTAATTGTTCAAAATTGACGGGTTTCACTTTGTCGAGCAAAAGGGTCAAAATTTCATTACCTTTTAAAACGGTTTCGAACTCATTGAAAGGGTTAATGTTTTGAAATGTTTCGATGTTTTTGAGTGGTTCAAAGATGGGATTCAGAACTTTATTTGTATCGGTACTATGAGAATCTTTTGATAGTATCAGAGCACTGACTTCGCCGGTTGGATATTCGTTATATAAATTTTCCATTTCTTTTAAGGTGAATCAGGTGAAAAAAGTGAAGTTGAAAAAAGATGTTGTATTTTGAAATTCGATTCACTTCTGTGAAGGGAAAAATGAGCAGAAAATGATGTGGATGCCGAAATGTTGCCGGATAATACGAAAGCCGAAATTCCGGCAAAACGTATCTTTGGTGGGTTGATCGTTCCGATTAACTTTGGGGCTATTGCTGAAAGGAGTGATGGCCCCGGCTTTTTTTAATATGATCATTTTGGCCCTCGCTTTCCCCGGAGTTCACCAAAGCGGCGGCCTTCGACTTTTAGGGCAGTGTCAATTTCATTAGCCTTATAGAAATACTTACGACCATATCTATAAAAGGGGATTTCTCCGCGATTACGCATGGCAATAATTGTCTGTACTGTGCAGCCGATATGATTGGCTGCGGCTTTATCGCCGTAAAGGCGGTTATCCGGAGTGGATAGTGGAGGATCTGCAGGTTGAGCATCTTTGATACGTGCCTGCATCTTTTCGACAATCTGATCAATGAGATCAGGGATTGGGATTGTGCTTAGAATAAGATCTTTCATGGTGGTTGAGTTAAAATCAACCACAAAAGAATATAAAAAAATACCGTAATGTAAAAAGGGTAAAAAGGGGTAAATTCCCCCTTTTTACCCCCAATATAAACAGATATAAATCAATCGATTAATTTTGAAAGGAGAGATATAGCATTTTTATTCCCCCCAAGTAATTCCAGGACAATAGATTTATAATCATCCCGATAAGTTGGGCCATACTGCTTAAGAAAAAAATCAATATCCCAATGACCTTCATGAAATGAATTTTTCATTCTTTTAGTATAATGATAAATATTAACAGCAAACTTAACATCTATTTTAAACTGCTCTTTAGCCTGATCTATAGTTTGCTGCTTCTTACCAATAGTTGAAGTTAAAACATCAGATTGTTGTAAGAGTACCAAAGCAATTGCATAGTGCCAACCGATGATTTTTGGAGAACTAACTGAGTTTAAATCATTAGTATCACTTACTTCCTTTGTAATTGAATCCTGTGTGCTGACAGAATCAAGTTCTTTGATTAGATTTTCAATGAAATCAAAATATGCATCGACATAACTTTTGATTTTTGATTTCAGATCAAAATCAGCATCATGCTTGCATTGGGAGTAAAAAATATCAGAGTTAATAAATTTGGATTTTTCATCAATTAAATGCTCTTTATAAAACTGTAGATTAACTTCTTCAAGAGGTTTGGGGTATGGTAAACTTTTGTTAACCAGGTGGATTGCTTGAGAAACATTATTCAGATAACTCTCAAAAAAAGTTTTGGTGTCAAAAGGGTTATCTTCATTTAACAAAACTTTAAGTGAAGGACCCAGTGAACTAAGGTCGTAACCCAGATAAGCAGTAATACCAATAGCAACAGGTTTTGTATCGAACAGGTTTTTACTATGTTCGGAATTGGTGTAGTCGTGGAAGAGCAATGTGTATTTTGGCATATCATCGAAAATCTGAAGCGAATTCGGATTTCTGTATAAAGAAGCACAACCCTTGGAGATAAATTCATCATCATCCAAAATGTCACTCCAGGACTTTTCAAGGAGACGCGGTGTCATTCTCCCGATTGAGCGCAGGGTGCTACCAGTTGGCTCGTTCGGCAAATAAATCAGCTTTTTCTTCATCTGTAACTTTTATATATTTTAAGAATTCGGTTTCTGTTTTGTGGCCGGTAATAGCCATGATTAACAAAGGTTCAATTTTACGCTTATAGGCATTGGTGGCGAAGCTTCTTCTCGCGACATGGCTTGTAACAAATTCATGTTTGGATTTAGTAACAGAAATAGACTTGCCTCCTTTTGTGATGTGCTTTGTGAATAGGTCATTAATCTTAGCTTTCTCCGCAACTTCGCCCAGGTAATCATTGAATTTCTGGTTGCTGATAGCAGGGGGCAATTCGTAATTGTACTTTTCGAGTATTTGTTTTACTGTAGGGTGTATAGGGATAACAACTTTATGTTTAGTCTTGAGTGTTTTTATCCTGATACGGTCGCCATTAATATCTTCTTTCCTGATGGTGGTGAAATCTGAGAACCGAAGACCGGTCCAGCAGCCTACCAGGAAAAGATCACGAACCCGATCAAGTTTAAAATTTCCTGATAAATCCAGCTTATAGATGGCTTCAAGTTCATCTTCGGTTAAATAGGTGCTGTCGCTGGGTTCAGAAACCCCTTTGAAAGCTGATTTAAAATCTTGCTTTGAATTGTATCCTTGTTCAGTAGCGGAATTGAGGACTGTCTTTACAAACTTAACAGCTCTACCATATGTATTTATTGCATATTTCTTCTCAATAATCATATAGTTAACAAACTCGTTGTAGAGGTCTTTATCAAAGTCGTCGAAATCCACCTCATTACCCCGGTGATCTTTAAAATCCTTAAGAAGATTCTTAATTGTTGTATACTTAATGGCAGCGGATTTACTGAGGAGATGGCCAGTTTTCTGGTTTACACCGGTTTTGCAATGTTCGATATATATATCGAAGTATTGCATGAAAGTGATTCTCTTTGAATCCTCGGGTTTTGATTTCACAAGTTTGTTAAGCTCTTCCTTGATATAATCAGGTGAGATCGGGATACCTAATGCCTTTGCATTGGTTTGAATGGTCTGGATATGTGAAACCAGGATGTCAAGATTCTCATTAATGAATTCAGATCGGGGAGCTGATTTCTTTACTGGTTTTTTATTCTGATTTGGATCTTTCCAGTAGAATTCGTTGTAATGGTTTTTGTCAACTCTATAACCCGTATAATATTCCAGACGTTGGTTCAGGAACGAATATTTTAGAATAATTGGGAGGTCAGATGTTTTATCTTTGCGCCTTTCAAGGTAGAATTTTATCTTGGCCATGATAAAAGTGTGTGTAATTTACCCCCAAATATACACACAGTTTTTGATATTTCTTATCATTTCTCAATTTATTTTTATAGATGTTAAATATTGTAAAGTACTGTTTAACAATATGTATGATATGTTTCAGAAATAGTCTATTTATTGAATATGTAGGGAGGTGATGGTGCCGGCAGCTCCACAAGAGATGACGGGAGGAGAAGTTTATCCGCCTGAGGCGGAACTCCCGACAACTCCACAAATATTAAAGCACTGTATGGCAAATCGTACAGTGCTTTTTTTATATAACCAATCATTCTGGGGCAATTCAGGAACACTGGCAGTTTGTTTTTTGCTTTATTGCCCCTAACGTATTTCAACATTTGTATTTACACCCAAATTTGGTATTTGAACTGAATGTAAACGACAATAGCAAAATTTTAAGGACAAGGGTTATTACTTCCATTTATAAAGCCGGATGCAGCGCAGGATCGCTATCCGTATTTTTAGGATGTTTCAGCTTTTGCTCAAACCTGTAGCGGATCAGGTGTTTCTGCATTTCATAGAATTCCTCGTCCGAAACTTTCACAGGTTTTTGTGTTACCTCATCGAACAGGTGGGAGATTCCTGTTTCCCTGAAAAAAAACTGTTTCGCGATCTTAATAAGAATACCCTCTTTCTCAAAGACAACATTTTCGAGCTTGCGCTTTGTATAGAATTTGCCAAAGCGGTATTCACTAATTTCGTCGTAGTCCTCATGAAACAAAAATCCATCCGATGCCAGGTCGGAAATTATCTTCTTTACAGATGCACTGTCAAGGCTGGTCATCGATTAGTAAGAAAAGGTGCCCGAAAATACGCAAATATAAAATTCATTCTACGACCAGGATCAATAAAAATGAAGATATATAGTGGGCTCAACCGATGGTTTTAGACTTTGTGACAGCTAATGTGTTGATTAGTAATTTCTAAACAGTTAATATTTTGGTTCTTTCGTTGAGTTTACTTTTACCAGTGTAAACTATACTCAGGCGAAAGATAAACCGTCTTCCCGTTTTTCGGACAGATAAATGCGTTTCCACATGCCTGTTGCAATCGGAATTTTACATCTATTGGGGATAAACCACTTAATCCCCACCATGTTATAGTGCGGTGATAAGGAGTGCCGGTAATATAGCCATTGTCGATTAACGGTGCACTGAATCCGCCCTCGCAGAAACCATCTATATTGGGTTTGTAGTCGGCACTGTTACTCGAAGTAATAATCATTATTAACATATTGGGATTATTATATGACGGACCAATTAAAAACTCCGGGATAAGACCTAAGGGTGATGAATATACAATCCTTAATCCAGAGATATTGCTACCATTAATATGTAGCTGCTTTACGCTGTCGATGGTAACATCGCATACCTGCCCAAAAACTGTATCCGTACAGTTGTTTGCATCCTTTACCACAACTTTATACCCTCCATTGATAATCATTTCATAAGTATTGATCGCTGAGTAGGTGCCACTTCCGAAACTGAAAAGATAGGGCGCTTTCCCTCCTGTTGCAGTGGCAGTTAAAGTTTTGCCGTTTCTTGCTACTTCCAGCTGAAGAGTCCCATCGCATGGATTTGTCTGAATCTGATCGAAAAACTGTTTCTTAACCGTGCCGAATGCCGAAGTAACCTTAACCCAATAGGAGAAGTTTACAGGACTCGATACAACCGTGTTTATTGTAAATTTTACTTTCATACCATCCGCTTTTTCATACTTTTCGGCTTTTATGCGGCTGTCGCTGATATCATAAATAGTATAATTGGTCAAATACATTTTTTCGCTTTTCAGGGCAGGAATACTGATTTTCCTGATGTTAAAATATTCGGAAATGATTTCTGTTATTGAATTGAATTCATCGATATTGTCGATTATCCCGTAATACGCAGGTGATAATCCTGTACTCTCGCGATTGAGGTTCACCATGTCAACTCCAACCCTGAAGTTTATCTCCTGGCCTGAAACCAGAACGGCTGAACTTTTTTCATGTGTTATATTTTCAATTGAAAACTGGGCAAAAGGATTGCCGGTGAGGTTATCGTCAATGAGGATCTGTTCCCAGATTCCTACAGCCGCCGTGGAAAAAAATGTCTTGAGATATGCCCTGGAAGCTTTGATCCCAAACCATCCGGAGGTGGCATTAAACTTATCCTTTGCTGCTTCATGAGCTGATTTTAGTCTTGATAAATAGGCATTTGTTGTTTCAATCTTACTCGTAGCATTCATTTCCTTACACTCCCTTAACTGGGCAACTCTTGTGTCGTAATTATAATGCAACGGATATAAATCATCTACCAATTGTTGTTCGCTGGCACAGGGATCCACTTCCTGAATATTTCCCATTTTAACTAGAGGATACATCGCCATTTCATTGAAGTTCCTGGTTATTAAATATTTGTTTGCCTCAAGCATATGAACATAGGCTTCTTTCTCTTCTTTTGTAATATCGGATGAAAATCCATCAAATTCATCCAATGATTTTTGCATCAGTGCATTCAGGCTGTCGGCAGTGCTTTTTAATAACTTTCCTTTCAGAACTGCTTCGTTATACCTGTTGCTGATAACCTGGTAATTATCCGTGAGAAACGATTTAAAAGACTTTAAGTATTCCGTTGGGTCCGCTATATCGGTACATTTTTTAATATCCAGGTAAAATTCATACTCTTTCCCGTTATCCCCGGTGGCTGATAATTTATTCGTGTTTTGCGCTGATCCGGGAATTAATACCTGATAAGCATAATAACCGGATTCACTGTACAAATTACTAAGTGAATCAACCAATACCGGGTAGGCATACTGCTCGTAATCACCGATCCGGAATTTTACAGGTGTTTTATTATCAGTAACCGGATGCTCACCAATTGGAAAAACTACTGTTATATAGCTGTAATTTGTGATTTCGTTGGATGATAAGATCACTAATTTAGTGTTATTCGTACCCCCTTTTTCTTTTTCCTTAGTGCATGAACTGAGAATTGTAAAAGCCATTAAAATCAGGAAGGATATTTTTTTCATAGGTTAATTATTACTGTTGTTTTACTGGCTGTCGTTGGTTTTAGGCAATACTGAATTTTCCCTGATGTGCCACTGAGAATGTGATAAAATTGAAAAAAATGCGACTCTTCGGGTAAGCTCAGTTATTGCAAAAAGGAATATCGGAGATATATCCTCGGTTATTTTATTTAGATAGCTGGTATCTGAAATCTTCAGTTGTAAATAAACAATTTCCTTTTGCAATACAATTGTCATCATGGTATAGATTTTCTGTATACCTAAGGCTCTTTCAGCCCGGATTGGAGCTGTTTAATTAATTTAAAAAGGAAGATTTGCAAAATGAAATCCCGTTTCTCTTTTTACTGGCTAAATGTACAATTCCTGATATCACTCTTAAAAGTAAAAGAAGTATTACTGATTGCAGTTATGTATACTGCAGGGTTGCCAGATATGGTATACTTATTGATATCGGTGCTGCTTCGCTGGTACTGTTCCTGGTATCTGACCAAAGTGCTTCCGGCAAAATCGGTTCCTTTGAGAGTAAGGATATCGCCTGATATTGAGATAAGGCAAAACGGGGTACAAGTACCATCCTTTTTGGCAAACTCACCTGACAGATTATAAGCCGCAGGGGAACTTTCCTTTTTACATGCGAATAAGAAGAGAATTGAAAGGATCAGGATGGAAATTAATAGTGTTTTTTTCATCGGCGCAGAATTTGGTTAAAAATGAACAATTTGTAAAAATTAAATGGAAAGCGTTTGCTTATGATGTTCGAAATAGAATGCAGGCTGAAGAATGATATATTTAATAAATTGAACAACAAACTATGAAAATAAATGTTCAGTTAAGTGTGTCCGGACCTAATCAGCGGTTAAGGCGAAGTTTCTTCATCTTCTTGAATGGCCCGTTGCAGTTTTCACTATTGAGGAAAACGCATTCGTGGCAGGTGCCTGAAATAAATTATCAATGCCGGTATTATTTTTTACTGAACAAAGCGATTTCGGATTCATAAATTTATAGAGGCGGTCCGGGGTTAGTTGATAAATAAGGCCGGCAAGCCTGTTTCTAACCTCAAATGTTATGCAGTTTGCTATCATTTGTTACCTTTGAAAAAATTCCGGATGCAAATAGTTTACCCTTGAAAAGTTTCTGTGTTTGTTTTGTATTGAGTGTGTGTCTTTTCCCTGATTTATTCGGAAATTCAAAACCTCTACCCCTGTATCCTGCGCCTGGAATCATTACACAATGTGATGGAATGTGTGGTTTCTTTCATGCTGATTCCATTGGTGATATGCATTTAATAATTGAAGATTTAGTCGACAAAAGGATAAGCCGGGAGGATACTTCATTTCCGGAAGCCGCTGAATACGGCACAAACTTTCAGGACCAGGATGTTGAACCTGACTCACTCATGACGCTGTCTTCAGGATGTAACCCCGGGCATATACTTAATAACGACAGTATAGCCTGTTCAGGAAGCGTGGTTGAGCTGAAGAGCCGGAATGCACTCACCTACAATTGGATTCCCTCAGCCGGGCTCAGTAATCCGAATGTGCAAAATCCCTGGCTGATGATCGACAGCACACTTACCTATTACCTCGAAACAACTGAATACACAAATAACCTGGTTGTAAATCCCGGTTTCGATCTCGGAGATAGCGGTTTTATAACCACATATACCAAATGCAACAGTGCTAATTGTTTAAGCCCACTGGGTGATAACGGGTATGCAGTAGGCACTGATGCCAACTATTTCCATTCGTATTTTACCGGGAAAGATCATACTACAGGCTCGGGGAATTTTATGATTATTAACGGGGCACAGCCTGCGCTCACAGTATGGCAGCAAACTGTGCCGGTCAAGCCGAACACGAAATATGCCTTTGGTGTCTGGATCAGTACAATGATCTCGCTGAGCCCTGCACAAATCCAGTTTTCGATTAATGGCGGGCAGGTTGGAGCACTGTACAATGCTCCTGTTTATGCCGGCATGTGGGACCAGGTTTTTACAACCTGGAATTCAGGCAGCGTTACAACAGCCACAATCAAGGTCGTTGATATACTGCCCATACTCGAAGGCAACGATTTCGGGCTCGACGACTTCTTTTTCGGTGAAGTTGTATCCTGTTCCGACAGTGTGACCCTTACTGCCTCGGAGAATGTAAATCTCGGTAACGATACGGTAATTTCGCCTGGCAAAACTGTTGTGCTCTCACCCAAAGGCGGATTTTTCAGTCATTATACCTGGAGCACGGGTGATACTACTCAAACTGCTGCAATATTCGAAGCTGGAACATACAGCCTGACTGTTGCCGACCCCAGGGGGTGTAATTCGACGGATACGGTTAATGTAATGAATTCTATGTCATTCGTCGTTTTCCCAAACGCATTTTCCCCTAATGCTGACAGGCAGAACGATGTTTTCCGTCCGAGGGGAAGTAATGTCGGCCGTTTCGAGATGTCGGTATACAACCGCTGGGGACAATTGTTATTCGAAACCAGCGATATTACTTCCGGCTGGAACGGGACCCTCGATGGGAAAGATTGTACTGCCGGTCTTTATTTCTATGTTGCATCCTATGAATTGCCTGAAACCCATGAGGCAAAAACAACAAGGGGGAGTTTTACGCTTATCAGGTAGAAATAAAAAGTCATTTTTTCCCGGCATTAGTTTAAAATTATTGCATTCCCGGCTCAGGTAATCCGTGGAAGTGATACTATAAACCATAATAACTAATATGGTTCAGTTTTCTGGTGTGAATATTCGGGGTAAGTAACTGTATAACAGATGTATTTGATATTTTTAATTTGAGTTAATCCTGTGGTTAAAGGAGTTGGTTTTATGAATTTATTGTTCCGGAAGACTATATTCTGTAATGCCGGCGCGATACTTAGGCGGATAAATAAATGTTTTTTTCTTATTTCGTATTACTAATTGGATAAAAGAATGATTAATTTTAGAAAACTTTTTATAAGTTTGTAGGTTAAAACTATACTGTTTAAGCCGTTTTAAATTAACAGGTATGCTGTGAGCCGGTTTTTTCAGTTGATTTTACATTAAAAAGGGGTTATTCCTACCCTTAAAAAGGATTGATTTTGTGCTTTTTTGAATTTAAAACAATACCTCATACAATGAAAAACCTTTATTCACATTTTGGGAAAATAGTTCTGGCCCTGATTTTTAGTGTTATCAGCATCTGTGCGAATGCCCAGGGTGTAACCGTTACATTGCAGCCTGATCTTACCGGCCTTAATGTTGGGGATATCGTAACAATCCCGGTTACTCTGACCGGTGATAATATAAAAAACTTTGAGCTATATCTTGACTTTGACCGTAACGTGCTGTTAGATCCCGCTGTGGGTGGTCAACCTGCTACACTTAACATGAAGACCGGGTTTTATCTTGCAGGTCAGAATTTTTATTTCCCTATGTCGCCGGGTATAACGCAAAAAGTTTATATTGATGCTACATCTGTACCAATGAATTTTGTTGATGAAAAAATAGTTGACCTGGTCTATATTTACAATGGAGGTAACACCAATATACATATAAGGAATTTCCCGGGTGATGCGGCGGCGCCTTACAGCGCTTTCTGGGATGCACTCGGTAATAACCTTGAGCCATATACTTTTATTGATGTAAGTTTAAGTGGCAATCCAAATACCTTTGTTACCTGGAATGGCTCCCAAGGCACAAACTGGAACACCCCAAATAACTGGACACCCAGCGGAGTGCCTACAGGAACAACCAATGTGATCATCCCTGTAGTAACCAATCTGCCTGTTGTTAATGAAGCCCCTGCCACCCCTGCAGTTTGCAACGAAATAATTATCAATCCTTCGGCTTCAGTTACCATTGCCGCCGGCAAAGCATTTACAGTAAATACGTTCCTTCAAAACAGCGCGGGCAATTCCGGCGTCGTTATCAAAAGTAATGCTTCAGGTACCGGGTCATTGATGACCAGTTCCCCTGTTCAGGCAAAAGTTGAACGGTACCTTACTGGAGCAACCTGGCATCTGATTTCGTCACCTGTTTTCCAGGAGGATGTTTATGTGTTCGTTACTAATTTCAGCAGCCTTATTGAAACAAATGGCATCAAATATGGAATAGCCCCTTATGTAAATTCAGGCCCCACTCCAAACTGGGTTCCATATACAACAGCAAATTTAACCGGCCAGGGAACTTATTTTACAGTTGCCAAGGGGTATGAGCTTATGCTTAAACCCGGTGGCGGAACCATTTATTTTGACGGGTTCGGAAGCCTGGCAACTACCAATAAAACGATTACTGTTACGGCCCCTGCTGCCCCGGGGAATGCATGGAACCTGATAGGCAACCCGTTTTCGGCACCTATAAAAGCTGCTAATGTTGATGCAACCGACTTTTTAACAGTTAATGCCTCGAAATTGGATGTTGCACTTCAGGCCCTTTATGTGTGGAATGGTTCTGCCTATACAATTATAAATAACCTTTCCGGTCCGACTTATCTGGCGGTTAGCCAGGGATTCTTTGTTAAAGCCAAAGCTTCCGGTACTATTAACTTTAATGCAGCCATGCGTACCCACACCACTGCTGCGCCTTTTTATAAGAACTCCGAAAATGCATGGCCGATTATTGATTTGAAAGCTGATATTGGCGACAAAAGCAGTAAAACACAGATTTATTTTGTAACAGGAACAACCAGGGAACTGGATCCGGGTTACGATGCAGGAATGTTCGATGGCACAGGTACCGCAAATTCGATTTATACACATATCGATGGAAGCGACGTAGCATTTGGCATACAAAGTTTACCTGACAATGAATATAAGAAAAATGTGATTCCTGTTGGGTTAAATGCCGGGGAAGGAGCACAGGTTACTTTTACTGCCGAAACCACCAACCTCCCGGCTTATGCTCAGGTATTCCTGCAGGATAGGTTAACCGGAACGGTTACCCGCCTCGACACACCTGGCGGCTCGTATTCGGTTACATTGAAAGATGCCAGCACAGGAATCGGAAGGTTCTATCTTTATACTGCCCCGCTTACCGTTGGCAACGATCAGCTGAAAGAGGAAGTTTATACCATTATCCCGCTGCCAAAAGAAAACAAAATACGCCTGATCGGAACCTTCCCGATAGGTTCACAGGTAAGCTTTTTCGATATGAACGGCAGGAATCTCGGCACATCGAGGCTTACCAACAATGCTGAAAATGAAGTTCAGTTTGCACCTGATGCAAACGGGATTTACATCGTACGTATAACAGGCGGAACCTCGGTTCTTAACCGTAAGATAACCTGGATGAGGTAATCCGGGAAATAAGGTGTGATCTTGTTTCTTGTTTAATACGAAACATGCTTCCTTTTAAGTAGGTGAAAATATTGTAAAACGCTGCACAGTATTCCTATGCAGCGTTTTACTTTTTGCAGGGGATTGAAAATATAAATGAAACCGGAGATAATCTGAGTTATCGGTTATTCGATTTTAACATCATCTCCATCCTGGAACAGGTCAGTGTATTTGGGGCATGCAAATATGCCTTTGCTGTTCAGTTCAATGGTACGGCGGTCTGAATCACCTATTATTTTGTCATTGAATTCCTGCTTTTTAGGGTAGAACCTACTTTCTGAATCATAAGCCGTTCCTTGTGCCTTAATCACATCCGGATTTCTCCTTGCTTTTAGCCTCAACCTGATTAAGAAGGTTTTAAACGCTTGATGCAGACCGGTTTTCATTCTTTGGATGTTCTGAATATTTTTGGATTTAAGAATCTTAACAAATTTAATGAGCTTAATGATATAATTTTACGTCTACCAAAATTTCCATTTTGGTTTTTGATTCTTATTTCCGGCAATAAAAGGGTTGAATCTGATTTTGTTCATGCAATTCGGGCAGCTGGATACTAATCCTGGTTCATCCCAGGCCTTGTCGGGTAGTTTCAGACAGGGGGAATCATTTGTTCCAATTCCTGCTTCCATATTAATCCTTGAAATCATATCATTTATCAGCGATGGCACCACGAAAGGCACACCGCAGTCAGGACAAACTACGGTTAATTCTTTTTGCCAGTTTTTAGTTTTGAATTGAAAAAGGAATTTTCCTGTAACAATCGAAGGCTGCCTTTTTGTATTTAGCAAACGGAAAAACTGGAGCCGGCCACTTTGAGATAATCCGAGAAGAGTTCCGGATGGGTTCCAATCGAAAGCTTCGATTGATTTTAGAGGTAAAAGTGCTACATAAATTCCGGAATCTGAATGCCAGACTTTGATAAAATCCTTTTCAACTCCAAATACAAATTGACCGTCAGCTGAAAACCTGCAGGAAATTGCCGGGCTGATGTGCATGCTCTTTCCCAGTTGACTAATCCGACCAGTACGTATATCCAGAACGGATATAGTTTGTGCATCTGTAAGCAGCAGTTTTCTGCCGTCGGGTGAGAATAAAATGTCCTTTTCAGTACGATTAAGCACAAAACGGTTCTTCCCGAAACTATGACCTAGGGTAACAGTTTCCGAATTATTTGATGTATTAACTAAATGGATTTTATTATCGGTATTTACAGGAATCAGAATTCCATCAGGAGAAAATACCGGATTGCTGAAGTACTGTGACGGTTCTGTTGATGTAAACACAATTTTATTAGCTGCAAAACTCCAGATGGTATTCCTGTAAGCCATCCGGCTGCCATCGGGTGATAAAGCCCAGCGTACGCGTACTTCTTTATTATGCTCTTTTATAACTGTAAGATCATTTGCGTTCAGTTGGATCACTTTATCAGAAAACATAACAAAAACGCAATTACCGTCAGGACTGACGGATGATTCAAACTGAAAAAAATCCTTGTTTTCATAAACAGCCAGGTCAGCCATATCTGTTGCTGATATTCGTCTTACTGATCCGAATGTCAGCGATTTATAACCAAAAGGAGTTTGTGCGGCGGTTTTATCAGGTTTTGTTGATATAAGCATCAGGATCAGCGATTTACCATCAGGCGTGAAGTGCAGGGATTCGATTTTATTAGTCTGATAATCCTTTGGCTGATAGGTTTCAGGGTTATCCTGCTGAAAAAAAAGTTTACGCGAGGCAATTTCTGTATTTGTATCCAGATCTACTGTACTTATCAGGTCTTCGGAATAAGAAACAGCAATGCGCTTGCCGTCGGGCGAGAAGAGCAGATGTGATGCAACTTCCATTGTATGTTTTTCGTGTATTGATTTTTCAGAAGCCGTGCTTTTGCGAAGTTCTTCAAGGCTCCACATTTCAATTAGGCCGTTCCCGTGCCCTATCACTAATTTTTTATGATCGGGCGAGAGGGCTACAGAGTAAATACCTTTTCGGGAGTTGTCGAACAATAAACGCCCTTCATTAAGGCTTGTTTGAGTATTCCATAATGTAACCGATCTATATCCCCACGTAATAACATAGGTAGTATCGACAACCGCTGAACCGAATTTGTCTTCGCTTCTATCATAGATTTTGTTAAGTTGTGACCAGTCGGTGGTTGCCCAGCTATAAATTTCATAACTGCTATCAGCAAGAAGTATTTTACCGTCGGATGAAAATGAAACATGGCCATAACCACTGAATTTCTTTTCATGAATTTTACGGCTATTGAATACATCCCAAACATACAACATATCATCCCCCCCGGCTCCGGCCTGGTCAGATCCCGGGTATTGTTGAACTGTTACCATGAATTGCGCATCAGGTGAAAATACTGCCTGATTGACGGTACCTGTATGTGGCAGTTCTGCTATCACCCTGCCCGAATCTCCTGAAATTATTGTGACTGTATGGTCACTGCCCGGTTCATTATATTTCGGTTTCTTTTTTGTACATAAAGCAAACAACCTTGCATCGGGCGAGATAGCCGGGGGAGCCATCCATTTCCCATCAATCGTCCGCTGATTAACAAAAGTCCTGATCTCATGGCCCGAGTTTGCACTGACAAGAATATTGCCGGCAACAATTATTGCAGCCTGTTCGGAAACAGCGATTTTCCACTTGCTACTTCCATGGTATGCTGTATCCGCAACTCCATCTTGTACGGGTAATTTAAACCGGGAAACGATAGCGCTGCTTTGTGTGTCCCAGCGTATAACTTCTTCACCATCACTCGATAACAGATGTCTTCTGTCCCTGTCGAATGCTAAAACCTGAACTGGTTTAGTATGCTCTGAATAACGCATTTCGCTGGTGGCTGTTATTGATGAACCATGGTGGACAGGTTCAAGGCAAGGAATTGAAGCACTTTCGGCAAGCTGTCGTGCTTCTTTTCCAACCGGAGAATCATGCGGTTCAATTATGGCTAACTGTAGGCACCATTCTGCATGATTCCTCAGATAACTGGCGTTGTTTTGTGTAAATTTTCTGAAGACAGAAACGGCAGTGCCTTCTTCACCGGTGAGGTATTTGCTGGCTTCGGAGTAATCAGCCAGCAGGTTGTCCGTCATTGCAGCTGAACATTTTGTTTCAACAAAACTCAAATCACAAAGTGTCCTGATGAGGTCTTTCCAACATTCTCCTTTTACCTGCTGCCAGGGCTGCTCAACCAGTTTGCGTGTGTTGGGTTTCCTTTGAGTAGGTACGTCCAGATATAAGGGCTTGTTTGTGAAATATTCAGCCAACTGCTGGTGGTGCTTTGATTTTGAATCTATTTCCATCCTTTTTGAATGAATCAGTAAAGCAGATAAATTAATTTAAGCAGGGAAAGCTATTAATTCAAAAGTACCTGAACTATCAGCTATTCTTCCAGAACCAGTTTATAGACCTGTCCACGATCGTCACCAACAATGATGCGGTTTAACGGGCCACAAACGCAACATGTCGGGTTTCCTTCGAAATGAAAGGTTAAAAATAATGTACCTGTCTCAAGATCCCAAACCTTCAGAGTTTGGTCCAACGAACAGGATACAATGCGAAGTCCATCCTGTGTAACTGCCACAGCGGTTACGTAACCCTTATGTCCGATAAGAGTTTGCTTTTCCCGGCCCTTTCTTATATTCCATACCTTCACTGTTTGATCCCAGGAACCTGAAACCACATATCTTCCATCAGGTGTAACCGCTACTGAAGTCACCCGGGCTTTATGCCCTGAAAGTGAGTATAATTCCTGTTTCCCAAAGATTTTTTTTATCCACCACCAGACCTGCATAGCTGATACCTCAGTCTTCAAACTCCAGACTTTTAGTGTTTCATCCCTGGAACCTGATACTGCACGACGACCATCCGCTGTTATAGCTACAGCATTAACTGGTCCTTTATGCCCGACCAGTGTTCCTATTTGAACCCATTTTTGTGAGTCATATACACCCAACATAAAATCATTTGGTTCCTGCTTTTCGAACATGCCGTATAATTCCGGACATATCTTGTGCACTACTGCTCGTTTGCCTGAAGGAGCAACTGCCACAGGACAAATTCCATCAAGATATCCTAGCTCCAGAAATGTATCGAACCCGGAGTCCAGATCACAAAAATACTCTCCAGTCAACAGATCCCATTTCTTTTTTGCCCCTGGTTCATATCGTGATCCAGATCCTGAAATAATGTGTTTTTTATCCGGTGTTATTGCTACTGCATAAACATTACTTGTATGCACGATTTCAACGTGAGACTCCCCATTTCTCCAGAGGTTCCATACTTTTATTGTCTTGTCGTGAGAACCAGATACAACACTTTGTCCATCAGAGGTAACTGCAAGGGATAATATTGTACTTGTGTGCCCGGTAAAGGTTGATAACCCGACACCTTTTTTAATATCCCATACCTTTATCGTTTTGTCCTCGGAACCCGACACTGCCCGTTTTCCATCTGGTGACAAAGCAACAGCAGTGACTTTGTCATTGTGCCCGGAGAGAGTGAGTAACTCTTTCCCGGTCTTTATGTTCCACACTTTCAGTGTTTTGTCCGATGAACCCGATACAGCGTATGTTCCATCCTTAGTAATGGCAACGGCCGAAACCTGTTCTTTGTGCCCTGTGAGCGTATATATTTCTTTACCTGTCAGAATATCCCAAACCTTAAGGGTATTGTCATCAGAACCCGATATAGCCCTAAGTCCGTCGGATGTTAATGCTACGGTTCTTATGTACCCTTTGTGCCCGGATAGCTTATATAACTCCTCACCCGTTTCAATATCCCAGACTTTTAATGTCATGTCCAAATAACCTGATATGCCGTACCTGGCTGCTGCTGCTTCAATTTTCGGTCCATTAAAAGTTTTGGTCAGTTTACCAGACTCTAAATTCCAAACCTTTACTTTATAATGGTTGCCATCCGAAGTTAGCAGGCATTGTCCATCAGAGGTCAAAGCCATAGATTGGACATTTTCATTACTACCAACAAGAAAGTTAGGCAATTCAGTTCCAGACACTAAATCCCACATTTTTATAGTCTGGTTCCAAGATCTTGACACAATATAATTTCCATCGGGTAAAACTGCAACTGAACATACTGCATCAGTATGCCCGACAAGCGTACGCAACAATGCACCACCCGGAGGAACAAAACAAGGTTGTAAAGGTCGTAACCATGGTTTCGGAGCAGCTTTACTAACTTCTTGTATGAACTGGAATATTTCATGTTTGTCCTTATTCGACAATAAGCGACCAACCAGTTGTGAACTAAATTGTAAAAAATCAGAATTCACAACATGCATTGACAAATCAAGCGCATCGCTAATCAGAAGGAGTGTTTCACGACGAGGAAGCAAACCATTTGGAGCTTCCTTTAGAAGTGCTTTATAGTCGCCATTGAGATCCAAGGCCTTCCCAGCAGCACATTTAGCTAGAGCAAACTGGCAATCAAATAAAGTGTCTTCTGCATCCTCCCATGCTTCGGCGCTTCTCTGTTGATATACAAGTTCAACTGCTCTCCGGATATTCGGTTTCTTTTGGGCGGTTTCGTCCAGGTACAAAGGCCTACTCGCAAAGTAATTTGCCAGATTTATATTGTAAGATTTTGATATAGTATCCATTACCTTGTACTAATCAATAATTCTGTATTAAAACATCTTTTTCCACCAGGGTTTTTCGGCTTCTATTATTAGGTCCAGTCGTTCTTTCAATTTCTCAGAAATGATTTTTACTTTTTCATTTTCTCTCTTCTCTTGTAACAGCCTGATCAGAACATTGATATTCCCAATAGTCTCATTGTTAAATGTAGTTAAAGTATTTATTCTGCAAATAGCCATATTGAACCTCATGTAGCTTGCATCGAACTTAGCAGCCGAAATAAGTTTTAAGTATAGTTTAAAAGCTTCATCCCACATTTCGTTCAAAAAAGCATTTTCAGCATTTTCAAAAATAGTTTCCCATTCATGATCTTTATCAAGTTCTAACAGAACATAATCTTCAATTTCTTTTTGGTCAGAGCCAAAAAATGGGTTAAACTTTAAGGACTCATGGCATTTGGGACATTCGGCCAATAATCCAGGATGTTCCCAAGCTTCGTCGAGCAGTTCCAGACAGGGAGATTGATCTGGTTGAATATTATTTTCATGCAGTACGCCAATTATTGTTTTTATAATAGCTATGGGAGGTTCAAAGCGGTGACCACACAAAGGGCAATACACCAATGGTTCAGTAAACCTGTTAAGTTCATAATCCCATATTTGTTTGATGGTGGTAATAGCGATACCTGGACATAACATTTTTTTTTCTGAATGAAGAAAACCAAACTCGTCATACTGATTACTAAAAAAGATACCTTGTGGAAGATACTTAACGGAAGCAACGCCGAAAGCAGAAATGTAATCGGATAAAAGTTCACCATTCTCAATATCACATAAAAAGCATGGACCATCATACGAAACAGTTATTGCCCTTTTT
This sequence comes from Bacteroidales bacterium, assembly GCA_963677975.1. GTDB lineage: Bacteria > Bacteroidota > Bacteroidia > Bacteroidales > UBA4417 > UBA4417. The sequence goes on from OY782677.1 coordinate 1,815,268, forward strand.
CCATCAGGTGTCACAGAAACAGAACGTAGAGATTTGCAATCATGTTTAATACTTTTAAATTCTTTGCCCGTTTTAAGATTCCAAACTATGATAGAATCATAAATTGAACTAAAAGAAATAGTATAAATAGATATTGCCCATTTCCCGTCGGGCGTAATAGAAACAGCTTCCCCCATTGGTGGTGATATCGGCACTATCTCACCTGTTTGAATATTCCAGACTCTGCAACCTGCACCTCTGGTGCTTAAGATAACTAATTTACCATCAGGGACAAAACAAATCTTATCTACAATTCGACCATGTCCCCTGAATAACGCTTTAACTTCAAACCCATGTCCCTTAAATGTTTTAAGCATTGCTCCGGTTACAAGGTCCCATAAAATGCAAGATTCGTCATCCGAACTTGATATGGCATTGCGACCATCCTCTGTTATAGAAACGTCCAAAATGCTTGCTGTATGACCGGATAAATTTTGGAGGATTTTGCCTTTTAATAGATCATAAACATTGATAGTATTTATTATGTCATCAGCATTGCTTGATATGTTATATGACGTAAAATTAGATAAGCTAGAAATGCCTCGTTGCCCATTTGGAGTAATAGCTACTTTGTTTACACCATAATGGTATATGCTAAGAAAGGGAGGATTTTTGTGGTTCGGTGTTGCAAGTATTTCATGCTGTACAATTTGTTTCCTTAAATTCATCAAAGTACATGTTGCATTATTTGAGTCCCTGGTGCTAAAAAGTGCAAATTTCCCATCAGGAGTTATAGAGATACTGAATGGAGATAATCTTTGTTGCTTGTTATCTGTTAGTGTTTCTCCTTTTTCAAGATCCCAAAGTATAATTGTTTTGTCACTTGAGCTAGAAATCCCATACCTGCCATCAATTGTGATTGAAACATCATTCACAGTATCTTTATGCCCACTTAAGGTAAAAAGTTTATCCCCTGTCGTTAAATCCCATAACACACAATTGCCCCTATTCAAAGTTGAAAGCGCACGTTTCCCATCATGGGTTACAGCTAAAGGCATTGGTTCAATTCCTTTTATTTCCTGAAGTACTTCTCCGGTAGTGGTATCGAAACATGTGAGAAGCACACTTCCAAAGCAGAGTGCCTTTTTACCAGTGGGTGTTAAATATACTGATTTTGTGCTGTCCCATGTACTTTCAGATTTTGTATCCAATGTAAGCAATTTTTTTCCTTTTTCAATATCCCAGATTATTGGTTTGTCCTGGTGATGATCAGATGCGGAAAGTGCCCGTTTCCCATCTGCGCTTATAGAAACAGAAATAACTTTTGAAATATGTCCCTCCAGGATTTTAGGTTTGCCACCTGATTTCAGATCCCATACGATACATGTTTTGTCATCTGACCCGGAAATCGCCCATCTACCATCAGGAGTAATAGAAACAGAATTAACCGAGTCGTCATGTCCTCTTAGTGTTTGTATAACCTTCCCACTGGATACGTCCCAAAGGAGACATGTTTTTTGATTGTTTCCTGTGAATGCAAGTTTTCCATCAGGGGTGATTGAAAGAGTTTTATTACATCCATTATGTCCTTCTAGGAAAGGATAATGCCAAGTTCCAACCCAAGATATTTCTTTAGTTTTACTCAGATCTCCTTCCATCTTCTTTAAAACTTGGCATGTAGATAGCAACCAATGGGTACAACAACCATTACCACCCGTTAATGCCTGATTACCGTCAGCAGAAATGGCAATCGAATCCAACCCTACTATTTCAGGAGTCAGGATGATTTTAAGTGCACGAGGGAATGGATTCCATTTCGGACGGGAATTTTGATCACACAGTAGCAAGGTTTTTTTAATTACTGAAGATATATTATCGGCCGATTTACCCACAGGGCCATCATTTGCATAATGCCAAGCTTGCTGGTAGACATGATGTGAAAATTCAGTGGCATATTTTTGAAAGATTGCTGCTTTACTCCCAATGAAATAGGAAAAATCTTTTAACTTGTCGGCATTATTGGGACTACTCCTTATACGTTCAATTTCTTCTTCAATTCTATCCTCACTCCATGGAGTAATACTTTCCGGAATTTCTAATTCATTTATTTCACCTTTTGCATATAAAATAAGGTCCTCAGTATATCTATCTATTCTTACTTGTCTTGACTTCTCCGCTTCACTGTTTTTCTGGTTATCTGGTATAGCTTCGATTTCTTCATTAAAATCATTTACCAACTCAAAAGTCATCTTAGCCGCAGCTTTCGCCTGGATAAAATCGAGGTTGCATAAGGTATTAGAAATAATATCCCAAAGTTTCTCATTATCCTTTTCTAATATTGCAGCTCTGGTTTGCTGCCAGGGCTGCTCAACCAGTTTACGGATGTTGGGTTTCTTTTGGTCGGGTTCGTCAAGATAAAGTGACTTCCTCTCAAAATAGTTTGAAAGACTTTTATGAAAATCTTTTTGAATCAAAGTGTTCATAATTATACCAGGTTAATTTTGATTACCTGGTTCTGATAACTGGTACCTTTCCCTCAACACCTCGTTAAACTGCCTGTGGAAAAAAGTAATAATCGGCACCCCGTCGGCATCGCGTTCAGTAAGGAAAGGTTCCAGGTCGAGGAACAATCTCGACCACAGCACAATGGGTATTTTCATCATGGCTTTTGGGCCGGTTTCGGGTTCTTCAAGCGCTTTTTTCATATCAATAAGTTCCTGCTTATGATCCTTGTGCGATATTTTTTCGAGAAAAATATTCTCCCAGAAATCTTTATCAAATACAAGAATCTCGAGAATCTCATTTTCTGTTAATCCCTGGTACCGGCCGCAAAGGAGGTAACTGATCGCATTCCTTACAAATTCGGAATGATGCCTTGTATTGAGCTGATCAAAAAAATCGTTGATAATGCCGGGAACATCCTCCTTCATGGGGTGAACTGGGTCGTAGTGATGCCAGTCCCTGGCGTTTTCGAAAGCGAGTTTGAGGTAAATGGGCAGACCGGTTACCTTAAATTTCCCCAGGATATATTTCATCTGCTCAGCGGCCAGTGTCCGGTTTACGGAGTCAAGCCATTGATTCAGGATTACTTCTGCTTCCTCTTTGGCTAATACAGGTAATTGTTCGATGTACGTTCTGTTTAAACGGCTTTCCAACTCGGGTAAGGCCGATAAGACAAGCCTTGCATTTTCAGGCAGTTCGGCAGGCAACCAGGAAAGCGACCGGGCATTGTCAGTATCCGATAACTGGTCGAGGGCATCCAGGAACACAATTATAGGATTAGCGGTAGTAGCCAGTTCAAGGCATTTGCGGAAGATCTCGCTCATGGTATACAGGTCATGCAGTGATTCCTTCCGGCCTTCACCGGCCAGTTCTTCGAGGCTTTTGTTGAATTTCCCGGCAATTTGTCCGGAGACACTTTGTAGCAAAGAAATAGCTGTCGAAGAAGGGGATGTCGTACCCAGAAAACGATAAACAATCAATGTTTCGTTGCCTTCGTTTCGTGCAGAAAATTGTTTGATTGCTTCGGCCATTACACTCGATTTGCCGGAGCCAGATGCCCCGATCATGGCCATAGGCCTTTTTTCGGATTTATTGCCCAGATAATCATCAATCTTATCTAGTATTTCAGTTCTGCCTTTAAAGTGCCTGGTGAGGTGGTTTTTAAATTCTTCGTGAAAACGCACTTCATGCATAATCTCATCGGTAGTAACTATTTCCTTTATTTGCTGGTCAATAATATTTTCCAGCCTGGTGTAAATTTCATCAGCAAACCATTTCGGATCGTTCATCTCAGTATGATCGTTAACCCAGGCCGATCCATACGGAATAAAATTATTGTTCAGTTTAGCCTTCAGGCTGTCTTTCAAATTGCTTAGCTGCAGGGCACAATAAGGATCCGGCTGGTTATCAGCAAGGTCGGTATAGCCATTTGCCAGGCTGCCTTCCGGTAAACCTTGTGTGTTCCTCACAAAGGCAAAAACATGTTCTTCCGGGTTTTTAGTTTCTTTTGGCGGATTAATAGCCCCACGAAGTATTTCCTGGTGGGTAGCCGATGTAAAGTAGTTGTTCCTTTGTTTGTCAGTAAATGCGAGTTTATCAATGACATTTCGCAATATTTCCAGGATCCGTTTTTCGACCGGTTCCCATTCCTGATAATTTTTCAGGTTACCCCTGGGTTGAAGGACATATTCGGCCGGTACCGCATTTTTATCCAGCCTGTACCAGCCAGCGCCGCCATCATTTTCCCTGATTAAAAATACGCTATCGGCAGGGGTAAGTTGTTGTTGTATCAACTCCATTTCATCGTCCGGAATCTTTTCCGGAACTGGCTGCCAGCCATATTTATTGCCAATCAGGATAAGAAAGTTGGGCTTTGGTGAGATCTTCTGGCAACGGTCGATTTCATTGAAACAGGTTTGTAAGGTTTTCTGCTCGAGCTGTAATTCCTCATTCACGCCCCAGCGGAGGTCGACACCCTGGAAGCGTGCTCCGTGCTCCTCGCAGTATTTTTCAAGCCGCGGAAATACTTCTCCCTGGAGAATCCTGCGTTCTTCCTTCATGTCGGTGAAAGTAGAGCTTACAAATACACGGAAAATTTTGGTTTGTTGTGGCATATTTTTTTTTGGGATAGGGTGAAACAATCTGGATTTTATTTTTCGATCAACAATATTGCCTGATTTGTCAGCTCCTTTGCTTTTAAATTTAATGATCTCCAGTGAACGCATTTCACAGTTGATCGGGATACCCTTAAGGTTTAAATATCTGATTTCCAAAGTTAATTGGGAGTGACAGGATTATTAGCTTTTAAACACATGATTGCATCTGCAAAAATCTCAGCAGTTGAAATCACTTTTATTTTTTCCGACACTTGTTTCAATTGTATTGTATCGGTAACAAAAAGCTCTCTTAAGACGGATCTCTCAATGCGTTCATACGCATCACCCGAAAGCAACGCATGTGTAGCGATTGCCCTGACTGACTTTGCTCCTTTATCCATAACTATTTCGGCAGCCGCACAGATGGATCCGGCTGTAGCAACAACATTGCAGGTCAGAATGATGTTTTGCCCTTCAGGATTTCCGACAATCTGGCTTGTGTCAGCATCATCTGATTTTGGCTTGTGTTTATTACATACAATATAATTTGTATTAAACAGCTTTGCATAGTGTTCTGCCAGTGCGGCTTCTTCATTATCAGTTGCTCCGAAGGCAATACAGTCAAGTCCCAGTTTATTGATTAAAGATGCGAAAAGGCCGGTTGAGTTTAAGTGATCGAAAGGGATTTCAGAACTTCTTTCAGGGAGAAACGGATACATGTCGAGGCAAATAACCCGGTCAACTCCCGCAACTGCGAGCAGACGGATATGTAATTTAGCAGCTAACCCCGTGCTTTCTTGTAGTAGATTATCACGACGGGTATACCCGAAATAAGGAATTACCGCAACAACTGAGCTTGCCGAAGCCCTTTTTGCAGCATCGGTCAGAAGTAAAAGTTCATGAAAATTTTCGGATGGGGGATGGGTTGATTGAATTATGTAAACATCTGACAAATAAATACTTTCTTTCAAAACGGGTTGCATCTCTCCGTCCGAAAACCGGGTTACCGAAACCTTTACCGGCTCAACTCCGCAATATTCAGCAATACGCCGGGCTAAACCTAATGTGCAACTACAAGGTATAATTTTCAATTCACCTGCCATGATTTAGTTTTTTAAATCAGTGAACATACATGCTCGTTATTTTGAATTGCCTGAATGCAAACAAAAAAGCATCCGGGCGTTTCAGTTTTGAGCCTGGTTAAGGGGCAATCACTCTTTTTATAGTAGTATTAATTTGCTCGATATCAGGGTTATATTTTTCACGCGAAATGGTTTCAAATTCAATTACAGTTCCCTTCGGTTTGTCGAGTGCTTTTCGAAATGCCCCAACTGTATGGTATTCAGGCTTGAGTATGATATCTCCTTTATTAAAACCGGCTTTGCTAAATGCCCCGCCCGGTTCAGTACGGCTGATCATCAGGACTTCAACATGACGGGGAAAGAATGACAATTCCGGAGTACTCGTCGAAAACCCATACCGTTCCTCTATGTGATTTGGATAGAATATAAGCAGGAGTATACTTCCCAGGAAGAAACAACCTGCCAAAACTATCTTAGGAATAGTATCTAGGCGGTTTTTCAGATCCATCCATTTAACCGGGCTGAGATACATGAAACTATATTTATCCTCTTTTTGTACTTTAAAGAAGGTCCTTATTGTTGGTCATCATACAGGAAGGCTAACCCTCCTGAAACTTAACGATATACACCATTCATGGTTTTCGGCCGACATAATTTCTTCGGCCCGCTGCAGTTCAAGGTTTAATTCTTCCCATGAGCCGGCTTGGTTTATATTGGTCTTTATGCTTAGCAGGATTTCATTCATTCTTACCGAACGGGTGGCTATCCTTTCATAATCATGTATACTGCCGATAGCATGCTGCGCTGATGCAAAAGCAGGTAAAATGATAGCCAGGGCAATAATCAAATTTTCACTGAACGGATCGTGTACAATTTTCTGCATATGAAGAATAGCGGCCACAAGCGTTGATACCAGCATTGCACCTATCAGCAGGTGATCTTTCCGGGTCAGTTTGTTTTTGCTGATGGCATTTGCATTATGATAATCAGCCTGTTCGGTTATCCACCCGTCAAGAATAAATTTCTTCACTTCTGAAATATTTTCTTTTGGAATCTGAATTCCAGGGAGATGAAGCCTGATATAGTCAAAAACATCAAGTACCCATCCTCCCGGGCCGGGATAAAAGGGCAACTGCTGCTTCTGTATAGCTTGTTTCGTTGATTGCGGGCCGGCAAGCGAATGAAACAGAAGAATCCGGATTCGCTCGGCAAGGTGACGATAATTCAGCCATTTCTCATGCCAGTGCTGAACAATGCTAATGCGGAACCATGCAACCGCTCCCAGAAGAGCCACAATCTCCAATATTACCCATGCAGTTTGCTCCGGGAAATACAGCGTCTGAATAACTACCACAGCAACTGCTATTGCAGCAAGGCGGTAAAGCCAGGAAGCAGACCTGATATGCATATTCTGGTATTGTATAGCAAGCAGATCGGCCCGTGCATAATGGGGGAGTAATGAGTGTATCAAAGGATGAATATGCTCAGGATCCAAAGCGGCATTTTTACGTGTCGATTCCAGCCTGGCCGCGTTCCGGTTGAAGATATCATCAAATCCTTTCTTACTGAAAGACCTGTCACGGTTGTATTCGGCAACCAGTAAATATCGCGACGACCAGGTTGCTGCATATTTTGGCAGGGGCATGGAAGTAATACGCAAATCACCCGGATCGGATATTTCCAATTTTTTGTTTTGGTCTTCAACTTGTGTAACTATGACAGGGGTCAAACCGGGTTGGAGAGCATTAATCCATATAACCGGGCGATTCACGGAGCACGCATATTTAACAATATCGGCTGTGCCCCCTTGTCCGAGGGCTGGCTTTCCATCCCAAACTGCTATAAGCAGTTCACACGAATCCACAACCTCAATACCGGCATTTTCGTACCCTTCTTTTCGTAATTCACTTACAGGGAAAGAGACATTCTGTATTGTTGAGTGGTTTACAGCATTACTGAATAAGTCATTGAATTCCTCAAGGTCAGCTTTTGTACTGAAATCTTTCCGGTACTCTTTAACATCAAAAGGCAAAACGACTTCGAGCGATGCATTTAGTTTTTCCATTGCTTTACGGGCTACCAGGCAGTCGGCTCCTATTGCAAGCGATGAAATTACTTTCCAATTCAACGGAGTATGCCTTGAGGGATCGGTACATTTCGACAAAATACCTGATGTAGCAAGCATTCTTTTTATATTCCATGCGAGCTGATTCTCAATCTTCTGCCAATTGCTTTTGCCTGGAATCTGTGTCTGATGCAGATCGGTCATCCCTTTTTCGAGCGATTGTTTTATGGTGAGAAGCAGGTTCCCGACTGCAACCGAAATGCCCTCAGGGTCAGCCAGGTTCCTGTGGCCGGTTACTCCAAGCCGCAGAGTATATGGCACAGGTGATGGATCTTTTGGCATAAGGGCGTGAGCTGACTGACCAGGTTCTGTATTCATTGTAACTTTTCTACAGGTACGAAATTGTGAATCCACTTCCTTCGAGCATCGAAGTGTATTTTTTAATTGTATCGCGATCCTTGTTTTTTTCATTCTGTTCACTCCCTGCGGGGCTATCCTTATCTAATTCACTGTAGGGAACCAGGCAATTGTGTTTCTTAAAGTAGTCGCTCCGTTTGCCATATTCCCAATTGGCTGCCTCACGTGCTCCGGACCATCCATTGTGCTCTGTTTCAGCCAGTTCATCCAACAGTTTTTCATCGGTAATGTAAACAGCAAAATCTTTTTTTGCATCAGGCAGCATTTTCGATCTTAATTCCGGTTCCGGAATAAGCATAAACTTCCCTGTTTTTTCTACGATTTCCTTCATTCGCAATGCGGCACTGATATTGTCCATCCTCTGGTCAAAGCTAAGGTCTTCATACTGTTTGTTATATGCCGAGTGGGTTACATCTTTTCCGAGCCAGAAATTATGGATTGAAACAGCAATTTTTTCAAAAGCGAGCCTGCCGGCAGCCTCATCGTCCGATAGCTTTTCCATAAAGTCGGTGTAATCCACATTCATCTGGATGATTCCTTTCGAAGGGAGATCGGAGCATTCAATTTTTCTGTCGCTATGGATGGCGAGGTTTCGTAATAGCCGTTCCAAACCGCGTGAACCGTTTTTATAAACCGAAACTTCAATAAGCACTCTTAGAAGGCGTTGTTCAATATTCAGGGGTTTATCGTCGGAACCCAATATCGATCTTATAAAAAGAGCCCGCCTTATCGAAAAACAAATATCCTTGGGATCGCCTTCGCGCAACCAGTTTCCTGTTTCCGGATCAGGGTAGGGTTTACGGTTCGGGCCGAAAACGTTTAGAGCACAGTTTATCCTGCTTTGAAAATCAGGACCTTTTTTAACAATATACTCTTCCCCTTCCATTTTATCAGTGAAATGCTGCATGGTATAGGTCATTCCGCCGGCAAAAACAAAAATGCATTTCCCTATTGGATGCCCCTCTTTCCCTTCCTGGAATTCGCCATCCTGCATGGGGGCAATCAGGCTTTTTAGCCAGTTATAGTTATTCGAATCGAATTCGTCCCAGAAGACTATTGGAAGCTTCCCTCTGAGCACTTCATCGCGTATGGAATGAAATGCACCTGAGAGTTCGGATTCGTCCCTGAACTGGGAAAGGTTAAAGGTGAGAAATGTGGGTTTTGTTTTCTTCCCTTCAAACATGCTGTTTGCCAACGCCTTGACAATAAATGATTTGCCGGCGCCCGGAGGACCGAATACAGCAATATTCAACGGTTTTTTGCCATCGTCGTAGCGGTCGTAAAAATCGACCTGCTTCCTGATGTTTCGCATGTTTTCGATTTCATTCCTGTCGAAAATGGTTACCCGGCCTAAAGTCAGCCTGGGTGAATAATGCAGATTGCTTTTGCCTTTTTCGGCTAACGAGAAAGCAAGTGGAAAGAAATCAGGCTTCTGCTTATATCCATCGCGGGTATTATCGTAATTGTTTTCAAGAATCGACCATTCATGGTTGTGAAGGTATTTGAACCCGGGTTCCCAGGCCGGTGATGGAACAAAAGCCGAAGAGTAATACCTGCCGTTATAGCGCTCGCTCAACGCAATGGATAGATCGGCGGGTTCAAATGAGTAGTCATTTTTCATCCTGAAAACTCCTTTAACCAACGAAGCCGTCATGGTATTAAGGCCGGTTTTTATACTGTCAGCCATATTCATGTTTTTCGTTGTAAGCGAGGAAACAAATCCTGCCAGAAAAGCACTTCCGGTGCCTATATTGTTTTGAATATCCTTTGCGAACCTTTCCTCCCATTCATTTTCCATGTATTCTGGGTCGAAAATAAGGGTGTACTCGTTTTCGGCCGGTTTGTCGCAGGTTTTTATATAAATGGCCCCTGCCGTTCCTATTGTAACAATCACTTCACCCGATTTGAGAAGGCTTTTCAATGTCAAATCCTTGTTCAGCCCATATACAATATCCAGGGCTGTCTGTTCCCAGGAAATATTGTTACTGACCTTGATCTCGTATTGCTTTAAATGGTGAAGTTTAACAATAGTAACAAGTTTGTGCCTGTGTGTAAGGAGCTTGTCCCACAATATTCCTTCACATAACGGATAGGATGTTTTAAGTATAATTTTACCGGCACGCTCAAAATCGGGCCATGCATGGGCATGATTGCGGAATCCAAGGTATGCTTCATCAATCACAATAGTTCCGTATTCAGCTGCATTCAGGTTGTCGTCGGTTTTAAACCAGGCACCAATATCATCACCAGGTTGACCGCCAAACCCCAGCTGTTCTCCTAAGCGGCATGAAAGATCCTTACTACCTTTTTTATCTTTTTCGGTAATCAGCCACCACAGATAAGAGTCGTGTATTGTGCCCTGTGTCGAACCAAGGGGAGGCATTACTGCATATGGCCATACGCATTTATACTGTATTAGCTGATCAGTGATATTGGTCACTAAACATTTTTCGAGCAGATCAAATGTGAGTTTAGCTCCGCCATAAGTTGTTGTCAGTGAGGTCCCCACTGTGCCGGAGACGGATGTATCAGTTTTGTTGCCCTTTAATAAATGGTGATCAATCACATAATCACCGGTTATCAGGATATTTTCAGGCGCTGCCATAGACATTGTTTTTTAAATGAATGTTGTTGAATGCCAGGTAATCAAACGGATATCGTAAAAATTATATTCCTGGTTTTAAAACGTTTATAACGGAATAATGCTGAACGAATTGAAGCTGATAAATGCATAAAACCAGTTCCGTATTTAGTGTGATAAATATATGAATTATTGCGTCATATAAGAAACTTTTTGTTTTAAAAAAGGCAATGTTTTTTTCAAAATGCAAGTGTTTGGGCTGTTTACTACCGGGCTTGAATCAATCAGTAATTAGAATCGGGTTTATTAATTTAACTCCTCTTTTTGAATACTTTTGCATTCATAACCGGCAATACAAGCGGTTGTTCTGATACTAACTTTTACGCTTTTGTGATGAAGCGTGAATGACTTGAATAAAACATATTAAATGAAATATTTTTCCCTGATCCTGATTTGTGCAATTGCCTTTTTATCTCTTTCCGCGCATAGCCAGAAGCGGGGACTTGCCTATGGATACAATTCGACCCAGGACCTGGCTGTTCTTTCGCCCACAATATCATGGTGGTACAACTGGTCGGTGGAACCTGAAAGTACAGTTGCCGATGTATATGGCAATTACGGATTTGAGTTTGTTCCCATGGCCTGGAATGGAAATTTTAACGAGACCCAACTTCGCGGGTTCCTTGCGAACCACCCGGGAACCAAATATCTGCTGGCGTTCAACGAGCCGAATTTCCTGGCACAGGCCAATATGACGCCGACCCAGGCTGCAGCACAGTGGCCACGCCTCGAAGCCATCGCTACCCAGTATAACCTCAAAATTATTTCGCCGGCAGTGAATTATTGCGGCTCGTGCGTGCAGGAAAACGGCACTACCTATGCAGATCCCTTCAAATACCTCGATGACTTTTTTACTGCCTGCCCAACATGCCGCGTTGATTATATTGCAACCCATTGTTATATGAACAATGTGAGTGCTTTGCAATGGTATATCGGTCAATACAAAAAGTATGGCAAACCGCTGTGGCTCACTGAATTTGCCGGCTGGGAGCCGAACGGTACGATTAAAACCCTTGACGACCAGATCAGTTTTATGATAGGGGCTGTCGATTATCTTGAAACCGATACTTCAGTTTTCAGGTACTCCTGGTTTATTGGTCGCGGAAGCGGGATAAATACATACCCCTTTATCGATATCCTGGGTGCTAACGGACAGCTAACGGCGCTTGGCGATGTTTACAAACAAATGCCGGTGCACAATGCCAGCCTGGCTGCCCAGGTTCCCGGTACAATCCAGTGTGAAAATTACAATTCGATGAGCGGCATACTGCTTCAAAAAACTTCCGATGTATCGGGCTTTGCCAACGTAGGGTACATCGAAGCCGGCGATTGGCTCGAATATAAAATAAATGTTGCGGCAAGCGCCAACTATGACTTCCGCTTCAGGTTTGCTTCTACAAAAGCATCAAGCGTTAATGTGCTGATCGATGGTGTTTTTATGTTTACACAAATATTTTCGAATACAAATGGCTGGCAAAACTGGGAAACAGCTATTAATAAGATTAACCTCACACCGGGCATGCATACACTCCGTTTACAAGCCCTGAGCGATGGCTTTAACCTGAACTGGATTCATATAGGCGACGGGGCAGCTGGTTTAGCAGATGATCAGCCTGTTGAGGCGGGTTTCACCGTTTTTCCGAATCCCGGTAATGGTATATTTACAATACATACCAACTCGAAAATTTCCGAGTTGCATGTCATCAGCCTGCTTGGGAAACAACTGGCTGTTTTACCTTATTCAACTTCTATTAACCTGGGAAACCTCGCTCCCGGGATATATTTCCTGAAAGCGATTGATGAAAAAGGGCATGAGGTTGCAACAAAACGTGTCTCGGTTATTAAATAACCGGATGTTTTTTACTGCTCTCATTCTTTTGATTCCACAGCAACAATTGAATGTTGTGTCCTGAAAAACAATGTGTTCCCCGAAATGGCAGGAGTAGCCATACATATATTGTTCATGCTGTTTTTTGCCAGGAGTTTATATTCGGGGCCCGCCTGGATTACATACACATTTCCCTCTTCGGAGGTAAAGTAAACTTTGCCGTCGGCGGCCACGCCTGATGCGGTGAAAGCTTCATTAAGGTTTTGCTTGTATTTAACTTCTCCCGTAAGGGCGTTGAAACAGGTCAGTTGGCCGTTTACCTGCAGGTTATACAGGTAATCGCCATAGATCAAAGGGGTTTGCATATAGGCGCCCCCACGTTTTATAAACCATGCGAAATATTTCCGGTTGCTGCTGTCGGCTTCGAGCGATATATCGCCGGTTGCACCAGGCTTTACGACATAGATCGGCGACACTTTTCCGTGTGCGTTGTTTATATATATCAGGTTGTGGGCAATTACCGGCGTAGGGGCAGGGGCGTCGCCGCCGCCGTGCATTTTCCAGATTTCCTTACCGGTTTCCATTTCATACCCACCCATATGTTTATACCCGTTTACAATTACCTGTGATTTTCCTTCGCTAGTGTATACTGCCGGGGTTCCCCAGGTGGAAACTTCATCGCGGGCGGTACGCCAGATTTCATGACCATCGTTTATATCAAATGCGGCCAGGTACGAATCGACCGACTTGTCGCATTGAATGATTATTTTATTGCCGGAAATGACAGGTGAACTACCCTGTCCCCATTCCACATTGGATTCGCTGTAAGGGCCAGGATTCATTATGCCCAGGTCTTTTTCCCACTTAAGGTTTCCCTGCAGATCGTAACAATATAGTCCTTCGGAACCGAATAGGACAACCAGGTGAGTTCCGTCGGTTGCCGGTGTGCAGTTAGCCTGCGAAGATTTAGTATGCCGTTTCGATTTAGGGATAGCTTTCTTCGCAGTTTGTTCCCATAGTATGGCCCCGGTAATTTTATCCAGGCAGTAAACTTTAAATTCAAGTACGGCGCTGTCTTCAGCCATATCGATGTCACCGTAAAGACCAACTTTTAGCGATTCGTCTTTTTTGCCGCTGGTTGCCGTTGTGACAAAAAGCTTATCGTCCCATATTACCGGGCATGAGTGACCCAGCCCGGGTATAGCTGTTTTCCAGCTAACATTCTTGCTTACATAATTGCCAATGCTCCAGGTTACCGCAGTTTTTGCACCGGGAATAAAACCCCATGCCCACGGGCCACGGAAGCCGGGCCATTGCCGGTTGTAATCAGATTGTGCACTAATCAGTTGACTTACAAGTGACAGGATTATCACAAGACAAAAATAAAGGAAAGACTTTTTCAAAACAGAAGGCTATTAAGCGATGATTATTTCGAACAAATTTAGAATTTATTAACCAGGTGACGTTGTTTTAGGGGCGAATAGTGATACCAGCAAATTCGGGATTCAAAACCCTCACAATCAAAGATATAGCTTCTAGTGTCAATGGGGGATTTATATAGCTACATAGGATTAATCCATCTGAGATTGAAAGATTGCAGTTATCGGGCATCCACAAGTGCCTAATCTAATTTAGGCGTCAGGTTCACCGTAACGAACACATCCTGAGAAGATTCCTGGTTTCCATCTTTATGATATGTTTTACCTTTCACTGTAAATGCATAAGAACCAATAGGATTAGCAAGCCACTGGTCGAGGCTTTTTACATCTTCGATCAGCATAGGCGTATAAACATCCGTGTCGGTTTTTAACTCTTCATCGCGGTTAATACTGTATGGAATCCCTATGTGTAGCGGTGTATCGTTATCAACCAGGGTTTCTTTGATATCGTCCCAGCTTTGGGATGAGCCATTACCCAATGTAGGATATACCCTGGGATCGATCTTGTCAGTATATCTTCCTCCGTTAATGCTTACTAAGTATTTCGGTACAAGCCCGGTTAAAATAGCTGGATCAGCCGAAGGATAAAAGATATTAACCTGCATGTCGATGGCTTCATCCTGGTTAGTGCCCGAAGCCTTGAATGTATTTACAGTAACAAATTTCGTGTCGTCGCCCACCCGTTTCTTTGCTTTTTTTGTTTCATCTCTCGAGACTTCAATCGGGTACTTTGTAAATTCTTTCAGTTCGCCGGGTTTTTTCGGGTCATAAACCTTGTTATACGAACTTCCGGTTAAAACAGGGCAACTGGTCCCCTTACCGCATTCGTACCTTTTTCTCGGATCGTTTAACTGTCGTTCAACTTTACGGCGCGAAATCATTAATACCATTTTTGTCGAATAATTGGTTTCTCCTGTTTCGGAATATTCAGGATCCTGGCTTAAAAATTCAGGTGTTACGGAATTGCTTACAACTTTAACGTCGACCTGGGCGTAAACCTTGTCCACCACTTTTGTTACTTTAATTTCGGCTCTGGCAGTCGTAATATCTTTTTTCCCGCTGGGGTATTCAAATGCCCATTCACCCTGGAGCTCAGCCTTACATCGTTTATCGGGGGCAATGAATACAACCGTCCCATGTCCGTTTTCGTCGGTTGTAACAGTATTCGTTTCGAGCGAACCTTCTGAGACCGTAAAACTGACTTCCTTGTTTTTTAAAGGTGTATCATCGCAGTCGATCAGGGTAAATTCCATTTCCTGTTTGTTATCCAGCCATTGATTGTACTCCATTTCAGCTTCAGGTTCCGAAAACTTAAGCTTACCTTTTAACGCAACAATGCCTTTTGGCTGGGCATTGCTTTCATCCCGCTTACGCTTTTCGTAAGCTGGCAATATATCCTTGGTGAAACTGCTGTGTCCATCACCACGAGCTGCGTGTGTTGCTGCCTGGCTGACGCTTGATCCATCTCCTTCGCCCCCTGTTTGATACCACGATTCCCAGATCATTTCTTTTTTTCTGAAGTTGAGCGCAAAAACTTTAGCTGTGTATAAATTAGCAGAAGTATCGTATTTCAGGATGCCATAAATGAGGTAATCGGTTAAATCGGGTTGCGGTGGTAGCGCTGAATAGGTAGGTTCCATATTTATGTCGCTGGAATTAATTATGGTTGTAACCCTCCAATTATTCGATTTGGAATCGATATACAGATCCGGAGTTCTGCAGGGATACATGAAATCATTGATCTTCATATTAAAAATTACACAATTATTGCTGGAACTGCCATTTCCTCTCAGGGCTTCTTTATAGGCAATACTGCAGGCATGAAGATTTCTCCATTTTTCCTGCTCATACTGCAGGCCTTTCATACATGGCTCATCACAATCTTTACTTGGAGTCGAAGAATAAGGATTTGGTGCATGAACGGCCATGTCGAATACATATACCAGGCGGCTGTCGCATTTTTCGCATTTTTCCTGGCAAAAGGAACTTACCCTTGCCGATAAGAATAAAAGAACGAGGATCTTTTTAAGTGTTGGGTAATTCATCATATTTAAACGATTTGATTGTGTAAAGAGAATGATCAGGTAACAAGACCTTAAAACAGAAACTGCTTCTGATCCTATACGAATATTGAATCAGGCAAAGCTTATTAGTTTTTCCGGACGCTTTTTCCTTCGATATAGGTGAAGAAATTTTCGCCATCCTGCGCCATTTCGAACTTAGTACTTACTTTATTGGCATCCAGCAGGCTGTAGGTGAGGCGAAACAAAGGGACTCCCTGAATTTTCTCACTCAGAAGGATCACCTGCTTTTCGGCATATGTTACAGCGTAGTTTATAGTATGACCTTCGTTATCAAAATAGATGGCTTTCGATGGATTCCCGGTATAATTGGTGTATACAACCATCAGGTCATTATGGATGATGGCTGGTTTATTCTGTGTGGCAGGATATTCCGAATGGCTTTTTCTAATAAGAACATGATTATCGAGATCAGGTGTAAAACTAAAAGTGCCGCCACCGGTTCCGGGTTTTCCGCTTCCTTCACCGCTGAACTCGCCAATAAGCCAGCTCCATTTTTCCCATGCCGGAGCCTGTTGGGCAAAGCTGTTTATCAAGAAAACAAGTGTGAAAATGACTATCAGAACGTTGGTTTTCATAGTAATATCAGAAGTGTTAACTCAATGAGATAGCGGTAATGCAGGCATAAAGCTATAATAAATTATTAAATTATCAAGTTTATCCGGCAAAAATCAGGATGATTGTTTTATAGGTACTTTTGAACCTGGGTAAATTATCTGAAGAATTATAATTAAAAACAGTAGCTATGAAATGCATTTTAATGCCCTTTATTTTGTTCACAGCATTGCTGGCGAAAGGACAAACAGCTCAAAGCTTACCTGAAACCAAATCGAATGCAAACGATAAATTGTTGATGGCGGTAGCCTGGTATCAATACTCAGCCGAAATGGAAGCCCTTTATTACCAGGGGTTTAATATCGCCAGTCAAAGGCTTGATGAAGCAGTGGCGGCTGATACCACGGGCAAGCCCCTTGCCATTATTGTCGATATCGACGAAACCATGCTCAATAACAGTCCTTTCGAAGCGGTTATACTAAACGGGGGAAATTTCCAGTCAGGATGGAGCAACTGGGTAGCGGGATCCAATGCCAAAGCGCTGCCGGGGGCACTTGAGTTTGTGAAGTACGCACAAAGCAGGAAAGCCGATATCTTTTACATAACCAACCGAACTGACATTGAACGTGCTGCTACATTGAAAAATCTGCAGAATGAGGGATTTCCGTACGCCGATGACTATCATTTACTCACCAGGGGTGATCTGTCGTTTTCGAACGGGAATACAAGTTCAAAGGAAGGCCGCAGATTAAAAGTGGCCGAAAAATATGAAATTGCATTATTGATAGGCGACAACCTGAACGATTTCTCAGTTGTTTTCGAAGACCGGAAAGCCAACAATGGCAAAGATGCTGTTGGGCAAAACCGCCTGCTCTTTGGGAAAAAATTTATAGTGCTGCCAAATCCCATATACGGAGCCTGGGAAAAGCCCCTGGTCGACTTCAGGGAAGGACTCAGCGAAGATGAAAAAACTAACATCATCAAGGCTAAACTCAAAGTGAATTGATACAACAGTTACCTGTATTTACTTTTAGCGTACTGCCTTTTCGCCGGCGTGAATGCTTGAAAAATAAATTATAAATTGCACCGGGGTTTGAACCAATTCACTTCCTGTTCGTTTAATATTTATAAAGAAATATTAAACATATATAATGAGCACAACCGAATCAAAACCGAATGTTAAATTTCAGCCGGTTACTATACTTTCAAATTCCGAAATTGCACCAAATGTCTTCATACTTTCATTTAAACGCAACTTTGATTTCCGTGCCGGACAGGTATTAGGGCTGGCACAGACGCCTGCCGATGATGCCAGGCTATATAGTATTGCAAGCGGCGAAAACGACGATAACATCAACATACTCTACAACATAAAGCCCGGTGGGAAATTAACCCCTAACCTGGCCATACTCAAACCTGGTGAAGTACTATGGATTACAGTTCCTTTCGGCACTTATGCCGGATCGGCCGAACCAGCCTACTGGATAGCAGCGGGAACAGGAATCGCCCCGTTTATCTGTATGCACCGGTCGGGACTTGGGGCTAATAAAACCCTGATTCACGGTTCGCGCTCCCTCGATGGGTTTTATTTCAGGGAATCGTTGACCACTGATTTTGGCGACCGCTATGTGCGTTGCTGTTCGCAGGAAGAAGGTGAGGGCGTTTATCCCGGCCGGGTAACACAATATCTTGAAGAACTTGGTGATTTACCAACAGATCAAAAGTACTACCTTTGCGGAAGTGCCGAGATGGTTGTCGAATGCCGCGAAATACTGCTTAACAAAGGCATTTCATTTAGCCACATAGTTGCCGAAATCTATTTTTAAAACTGATGTCTTCAACGGGAACCATTGTAGTAAAAGAAATTCTGCTGGGTAAAACGCTCACAGACCTGAAAAGTATTGTAAAAGAGCTTTCGTTGCCTGGTTTTGTTGCCGACCAACTCGCATACTGGCTTTACAAAACCAATATTCAGTCGTTCGACGAAATGACGAATATATCGAAGAAAGTACGTTCGCAGCTTGAAGAAAATTACGACCTTGGAATCACGGCTTCGGTCAAGGTTCAACTGTCGGCTGACGGCACTAAAAAATACCTCTACACGGTCAGCAACCACAAATTTATCGAAACGGCTTTTATCCCCGAGGAAAAACGAAACACACTTTGTGTGTCGTCGCAGGTTGGGTGTAAAATGGGCTGCCTGTTTTGCGCCACCGGGAAACAAGGTTTCCAGGACCAGCTTTCGGCAGGGCAGATCCTGAACCAGTTGCGCAGCCTGCCTGAGCGTGAAAAAGTTACCAATATCGTTTTTATGGGTATGGGCGAGCCGTTCGATAACCTTGAAGCCGTCATGAAAGCACAGGAAATACTTACTGCTGCTTATGGTTTTGAGATTAGTGTCCGGAAAGTCACTGTTTCCACCATTGGGATAATACCCGCTATGGAAACATTTCTACGCGACAGCAAGTGCAACCTGGCGTTGAGTATGCATTCGCCTTTCGACGAAGAGCGCCGGCGGCTGATGCCAATTCAGCATGTTTACCCGATAAAGGACGTTGTTGAAGCAATAAACCGATATGACCTCGGGAAATACCGCCGGGTTTCGATAGAGTATATTGTGTTTGGCGGCTTAAACGATACCCCGAAACATGTGAAAGAAATGGCGCGCCTGCTCAATAAAACCCGTTGCCGCATCAATCTTATCCGTTTCCATCCGGTTCCCAACGTTCAGTTGCCTCCCACCGACGAAGCACGTATTCTTGAATTTCAAAAAGGATTAAACGATAAGGGAATCGTTACAACGATTCGGGCATCGCGTGGCCTCGATATTGATGCCGCCTGTGGTCTCCTTTCAACAAAAGCACTGGTGAAAGCAGAGTATTCTGATTTCTAGCATTTTGTATTTTCACTAAAGGATGTTTATATTTGCAGTAATCCTACGAACTGCCGCACATAATGCTTCAAAATAAGACCATATTAATAGCAGATCATTTGGAAGCACACCGGTTGCTGCTGGCAGGGTACCTGGTGCAACTCGGGTTCAGTTGTGTACTTTATGAAAATACGGAGAAACTGATATCCGAAATAGACCGGCATCCGCAAAGCATCATATTACTGGAAATAGAATTCCCGGGTATTACCGGAATCGAGATAGCCCAGGCTACTAAGTCAGTACTGGAAAAATCAGGGATGCAGCATATTTACGTTGCTCTTTCTGCAAGAGGCGACGATTTTGCTGCTATTGTTAATAATGCGGATTTTGATGATTATTTGCAGAAACCTGTAACTAAAAATGATCTCCAGGCATGCCTGCAACGTCATTTGCCTGATAGTGATGATTATATGACTCCTTTAACCGAAATCCCGTTTTCAGCCAGGCCTGAAAAGAAATTATATTCGCTTAAAATGTTTGAAGATGATGAACCGGATTTTGTGCGATCAATAATTGAGATTTTTGTTCTCGAAACACCAGGCTATATCGAATCAATCCGCAATGCATTTGAAATGGATAATATGTCTGATCTTAAGTTGTTTGCCCACAAAGTAAAACCTCATTTCGGATTTTTCGGGGCACTTACTCTGCAGAATACATTTCAGATGATAGAAGATATAGGGGCGGGTAACCTAATTAAAGATAAATTCCGCGATTTGTTTGAAAATGCAGAACGTGAAAGCTCCCTGCTTATAGCACAACTGAAAAAAGATTTTCTTTCCTGACAAAATCATCCTGGATTACCCGGGAATATTTTATCTGCTTCTGCAGTTATTGATTTATTACCGGAATATACAGAAGACATGCTACAGGTAATCTGCCTTATTGAAATTGAAGAAGAATACACATATTGAATTAATACTGTTTTCCAGTACCTTATAATACAAATTCTAAATACGAATACCTTACTACCTGATGAAGAATCTTACCGAAGGCAGCAGTGGAAGCCTGATTTTTAAATTTGCCATACCTATGCTGATTGGTAACGTTTTTCAACAAATGTACACCATCGTCGACAGCATTGTGGTAGGCCGTTACCTTGGCAAACAGGCATTGGCTGCTGTCGGCGCTTCATTCCCGCTTATTTTTATGCTGATCTCGTTTGTTGTAGGCGTAGCTATGGGAACAACCATAATCATTTCGCAATATTTTGGTGCCAGAGATATAAAAATGGTGAAGCGCTCTATCGATACCATGTATATTTTCCTGTTTTTTGCTTCAATTCTGGTCACCATACTCGGTATTACCCTAAGCGGGCCTATTTTCAGGCTGATAAAATTGCCGGAAGACGTTATTCCGCAAGCTGTTACGTTTTTTAATGTTTACCTTGTAGGAACAATTTTCTTTTTCGGTTTCAACGGGATCAGTTCAGTGCTGCGAGGCCTGGGTGACTCGAAAACACCGCTCTTCTTCCTGATTATTGCTACAGTGATAAATGCCATCCTGGTTTGGTTATTTGTTGCTGTTTTCAAATGGGGTGTTGCCGGTTCGGCATGGGCAACGGTTATTGCTCAGGCAGGTGCTTTTATTACAAGCATCCTCTATCTGAACCGTACACATGAAGTGGTAAAGCTTCAAAGCCTGAACCTTATTTTCGACAGGGCTATTTTCCGAAAAAGTCTTATGATCGGGCTTCCAACAGGTTTGCAGCAGACATTTGTTTCTCTTGGAATGCTGGCTGTTACCCGTATTGTTAATGATTTTGGAACCAATGCCATTGCTGCATACAGCGTAGTGGGACGTTTGGATTCGCTTGCCGGTATGCCTGCCATGAATTTTGGCGCAGCTCTTTCCACTTTCGTGGGACAGAACCTGGGGGCTAACAAGCCGGAACGTGTCAGGCAAGGGCTCAAATCTACTTTTATGATGTCGAGTGGTTTGGCTGTGGCAACAAGCCTTGGCGTAATTATTTTCAGGCGGTCACTTATGGGGCTTTTCACTACTGACCAGGCGGTTATTGATATTGGTGCCGAATACCTGGTAATTGTTAGTTCGTTTTACCTGTTTTTCTCCACTATGTTTGTAATTGGCGGTGTAATGCGTGGTGCAGGTGATACACTGATTCCTATGTTTATTACTTTATTTGCGCTTTGGGCTATTCGTATTCCTGCTGCCTGGATCATGTCGAGGTATTTTGGCATTGATGGAATCTGGTGGTCGATACCGGTGGCATGGTTTATCGGAATGTCACTTTCATACCTGTATTACCTGAAAGGAAACTGGCGAAAGAAAGTAGTTGTCAGGCACCAGCCTGTTTTAGCCAATGAAATTATTACCGATTAAGATCTCGCTTTTCAGTGTATGGTTTCATTTTTTAATATACGGTATCCCGATTACTCTGCATTCGTCCCTCGTCCCTTGTCTCTCGTAAATTAGAACGAATAACTCACCCCGCCCAGCAAGTTGAATCCATATGAACGGTAGTTATTCCAGCGGAAGTACTTAGTGTTGGTGATATTATTGAAGTTTGCCCAGAACGACAGTGCCTTATTGAAACGGTATTCAGCACCCAGGTTGATATCGGCCCAGCCTTTTAGTTTCCGGGTTTCCATAATGTATTTGGGGCCTGGCAGTATATACTGTACTTCAACCGGCACAAGTGCCCATACCGGTCCGTTCACATTTGCTGAAGCGGTAATCACAATCTTATTCTGCATATCGTACCTTCCTGAAAATCCGAATTCATAAGCCGGTTTGTACCATGCATATTGCTGAACAATGGTTTTGTAATGATTGTAGGCTCCGTTTACCGAAAGCCTCAGTCGGGCGGATTTAACAAATTCAAGCTCACCTGAGATTTTCACTGTGCTGATATTGTCGTAAATTAGGGTATAACTATTTAACAGGTAGGCATTTGTATCGGTTACAAAAAGTGGGTAGTTCTCGTATGTGCTGCTTGCAATGCTTCCGTTGAAATTAAAACTCCGGCTGATGTTGCTCTGGAATCCCCCATAGATTTTAAATTTATCATACACATAGTTCCATGGCATTACCGAACTGATATATAAATTCTGTTCTGTTATACTCTGCAGCGAAGTCCGCTCCATTCCGCCGCTTATACCCGCATAAATCTTTAGCGCATCAGGAATCAGTTGCAGGCGTGCTTCGGCAACCGGATAGAGGTGGCCTTTTGTAACTGTATCAGATGCAATGTTCAGTTTGAACCCTGCCATAAAACTGTACTCATTAATCTCGGCCTTAATAAACGGGTTTACCAGGAATATTCCGCTGTTAATATGCCCCAGCGAATCATGTTGGTTAAGGAAATCATACCCTGCAGTAATACCGAGAACCTGATCTTTTTCAATTTTAAACAAATCGAAGCGTTTGTCGACAGTGGTTGTAAACTGCACACTGTTTTCGGTGTTTTCATTCAGTCCCGCCATGTGATAATACGAAAGCCCGAACGCATGATTGAGCTTATCAGATGCCTTGTAATTGCTGCCAAAGTTAACTGTGGCACCGGTCCTGTAGAATACCTGCCTGATATCATCTTTTTTGATAACGGTGTCGGGATAGTCAGCGGGTTTATAGCCATACAGGTGAAGCCCGTCGCGGTAGTAATAGGCCTTACCCGATAAAATATGCTGTTCGAAGTACCTGCTTCCGGTGAATTCGGCTTCGTTGCGGCTGTTCTGGGGAGGACCGTAATCTTTGATTTCGCCTGCTGCCGACTGATGTTTAAGTCGAAGTGAAGTAAGCGATTTTTTAGAGCGGAGCGAACTCATAAATAATTCGCCGTACAAAGACGAATAATTTCCGCCACCGCCACGTATATAGTTGCGATAGAGTTTACTAAGCGGCTCAGCAACCAGTTTTACGGCAGGTAAAGGCTCAATTATAGGTTTTACTTCGGCTCTCCGCGGCATAATGGAATAATTCATTACCGGAATTTTGGTAATGGTATCGTCGATTGCGGGGTTTTTGCTGATTTTAAATGCATCGGGTATAATAGGATCGAACGGTGCAACCACTATGATTTCCTCGTTGTAGGTCTTAACCTGTGCGCGAACGGTGCCGACGGCTGCAATAAGCAGCAAACAGCTTAGCAAAACTTTTGTGATCTTATAAAAGGATTGAGTAGTTTGCATTTGAAAAATAAATTAAATAAACACCACTTAAGAAACGATTTTATTCCTGTGATTATTTTGTATCGGGTATTGCCGCAAGTTTTTCGCGGGCAATGGCTACGAGGTCCTGGCCTTCATAATTATCGATTATACTTTGCAGCGTTTGTTTCGCCTGGAAATTGTTGCCTTTTTTCAGATAAACATCCGAAAGCAGTAGGAATCCCTTTGCGACCCAGAAATCGTAGGAGGCAAAATTCTCCGAAAGGTCGAAAACGGTCTTTTCGCAATCGTCATATTTGCCGTTATCGAATTCAAGCTGGGCCAGCATGAATTTTGATTCAGCTCCCATTTCATTTTTCGATAGTTTAATGGTTTCTTCGAATTCCTTGCGTGCCAGCGGAGTATTGGTAAGCGAATAAGCCGATCGGGCGATAGTGAAGTGAGCTTCGGCAGCCTGGTTTTGAGGCAGCTTATCGAGAGCGAGTAGCTTTTGGGCCGACTGTATGGCAAGTCCGTAACTCCTGAGAGCGTAATTGCACTGCATCTGGCCGGTGATGGCGTCCATTATCATTGCCGGCTGGTCGGCCGTTTCTTCGAGGCGGATGTAACTATCCACAGCTTCCTGGAAATTGTTACGCGACTGGTGTATATGAGCTATCCTCGATGCCGCATTGGCGGTGAAACGCGAGTTCGGCTGGCTGATCACATATTCGTAAGCCTTAATGGCCTGTTCGAGCCTTTGTGAGCGGAAATCACACTCGGCTTTATAAAAATTAGCTTCCAATATAAATGACCCGGAAGGGAATTTACTGATGTATTTCATGAACCCGTCGGCGGCCTTTTCACAGTTGCCATTCATATACTGGTTTTCGGCAGCAATATAGGTAAGCGAATCCTGCTCCGAGCGCGAAACATCAGCCTGCGGAACTTCTTTTGTGAAATCCACATACTCATCCACCTGGTTCATCTCAAGATAAATGCTCTTTATACTTCCAAGGGCTTCTTTTGATTCGGGTGTTCCTGGGTATTCTTTGGCAACGCGTTTCAGCATGGTAAGGGCTTCCTCATTGCGGTTCTGGTTAAAGAAAATAAGCCCGGTTTTAAGTAACGATTTTTTAACGAAAGGGCTGTTGGGATAATCCTTTACTACACACTGGTAATAAGCCAGTGCATCGTTGTCGCGGTCGAGCACATTGAAAGTCAGGCCTATTTCGTACAATGCATCGTCGGTATAATTCGATTTGCTGTAGGTAGTAAGCATTTTTCGCATGGTTGCTATTTTATTATCCATATCGCCCTGCACTCCGTAGCTGATGCCTGCCTGGTACATAGCATAGTCGGCATCGGTTACTTTTGCATCTACAGCTTTCTGGTAATACTCATTGGCAGTAGCATATTCTTTTGTCATAAAATAGCAGTCACCCAGGCGCAGGTTGGCATCACCTGCCAGTTTCGGATCCTGATTTTTATCGGCAATATACTTCCTGAAAGCCGAAGCCGCCTTTGCATAATCTTTCTTCTTGAAATAACAATAGCCGGTATTGTAGTTTGCCGTATTGAACATGGGCAGGCTTATGGCCCCCGGCGTTACCTGGAATTTGTTGAAAGCTTCAAGCGCTTTGTCCCAGCGGGCTGTGCGGTAATAAGCCTCAGCGGCCCAAAACGACGACTGGGCCTTAATTGAATTGTCGGATGTTACTTCACGTGCCTGGGCGAAAAGCAGGATGGCGCCGTCATAATCAGCTTCGTTAAAGAGTTCAATTCCGCGGTAGTAGGCTATTTTCTGGTAGGCGGCATCGAGCCTTGCGCTCCGTTTCTTGATTTGTTGAATGCTGGTAAGAGCGTTTTTGTAATTCTTCGTAAGAAGATACAAATCCGAAAGGTATCCGTACAATTCATCACGACGTACCGATTCAGGATACTTGCCCAGGTAATCCTGTATTGCATTAACAGCTTCATTATACGGATTGTACGAAAGTTCAACGGCAAGTTTGGCATAATTAAACAAGGCTTCTTCGGTAATAACTGGGTCGCCTTTGATCTTAAATGCCGAGTTAAATGCATTGAAAGCAAAACGTTTCTGGTTAGTTTTTACATAGCAGTCACCAAGGTGATAATAAGCATTCTGCGAAAGGGAATCCTGCGATGGTGTTACAAGCTGGAAATATTTTATAGCCTGGTTGTAATTGCCTGTCTGGTAACTGGCAAAAGCTATT
Source organism: Bacteroidales bacterium (assembly GCA_963677975.1). GTDB lineage: Bacteria > Bacteroidota > Bacteroidia > Bacteroidales > UBA4417 > UBA4417. The sequence goes on from OY782677.1 coordinate 1,841,231, forward strand.
TCATAATTATCGACGATCGAAACCTTATCTGGCTTCGAATCGAGGTACTGGTTGAAATATTTTAGTGCTGTTTTGTAATCGTGCTGGTGAAAATAAGCATCCGCAGTAAGGCGCGCTATTTCCATTGTCTTCTTATCACTCCCTGATTCGAGAAGGGGAAGCGATTTGGCAAGCAGTTCGTCGTAGCGCCCCTGCAGGGCATAGATCTGTACGATATAATAATTCACCACGTCGCGGAAAGTTTCATCAGTTGAAACCCTTTCGAAGTGTTTCAGCGCGGTTTCGTAATTTTTCTCCGAATAAGCGATATGTGCGTAATAGTAATTGGCCGGGGTAACGTATTTGTTTGGTTTTTCGGTGAGCAGGGCAAAATACTCTCGGGCTTTTTTCAGGTTATCAGTTTTAAAATTTGCGTAGCCTGATTTGAAGTAAAACTCATTCAAATCATCAGGGCTGAGTTCGTAGCGGTCAACTTTATCGAAGCGTTCGAGTGCTTTTTTGTAATCTTTATTAGTAAGCATCAGTTTGCCCAGTTCAAAATTTGCATTGTTCACCTGGGCATTCTGTGGATTGGTTTCGATAAATCGTTCGAACCTTTGCGTCGCATCAGGGTGAACCAGTTGCGAGGCACACATGGCGGCATAATACTCCGAGCCAGCTTTAATGTTCGAATTCCCGCCCGAAGCCAGTTCGTCGAACAAAACAAGGGCTGAACCGTATTTGGCTTTGTTATAGAGGTCAACAGCCTGGTCGTAAGTGGATTGGGGAGTAGTGTAAATGCTTGTATTTTGTGCGTTTACCGGCAAAGAAACAACGGTAATCCATACACTGACAAGGGTGATTAAAATCCGGTTGATATTCATATTTAAATGCTGAGAATCAGGATTAAAGTTACAGTATATTGAGGGCAGCCACGAGTAGGGGAGGCTTAACTTATCAACACCGTTAATTTGAAAACTTAACGCTGATGATGAACTTATAGTATCCGGACAGGAAGATTTGGGTAAGACTAAAACCTGGTTTAGTGATTTTCGGGCTGTAATTCAGCAGGTTAATTCAAAATCATGCAAAAAGGAAAACTCGGAAAGGCTCGAATGGCTGTTAACAGTTATTCGGGTATATTTTATACGCTTTGAAAATATAAAGAAGCCGGCTGATTGCTAGTTCAGTATGGTGATTTTACGGCTGTCGATATGCTTATTTCCTGAAGTTATCCGTATAAGATACGTGCCGGGAGGCAAATTACTTATATCAAGGTGTTCGGTCGAACGGCTCATGCTCCGTTTCCATTTACGGACTTCAATTCCTGCCATGGAAAAGAGGCTGATATCAAGGTTTTCCTGTTTTTCGAACGAGGAAGACAGTACAAGTTGCCTGTTGTCGCGTTCGGCATATATCCTGATATTGTCTGCTGAGGTCAGTCCTTCAACCGCAACGGTTCCGTATACGAATGCGAAATTATCAACCCACATTTTGGTCCCGGTATGATTTACAGGGCTTAAAGGGTTTGAGTTTAATATCACGATATTCATGGTATCAGGATTTTCCCATATCGGGTAGGTGACCGGGATTTCAAAAGGTGTCCAATCATTGTGTGTCCCTTCGAAGTACAATGCTCCGCCACCAACAGTATCCCTGTTTCCGTTTTTCCATTTAAACAGGCCAAGGACAATAAGTGCAGTATCGTTATTTACAGGCTGGTATTTATAGTAACCGGTTAGTTTCTGCGGCATGGCTGCAAATGGGTAACCTCCTGTTACCGAAGCGGTTTGTGCAACCAGGTCAATATTCAGGATCCCAAGGGTTAATACGCCTGGCAAAGTAAAAGTGCCAAACAGGGGAATGGTTTTAGTAACAACGGTAAGCCTGGCTGAGGCTGATCCCTGCTGGGGGCTTGCAAGTTCTTTTTCGACCGTCGTAAAAGTGAACCCTATAATATTCTGGTTCGAAGTATTCCAGTTATCGGGTTCTCCACTGGCCCAGGTTTCGAAGCTTCCGTTTGGAACCTGTTGACTGAAACCCTGTATGTATAGCAAAACAAGAATGAAACTGGTTAGCAGAATCCTTTTCATATTCATTTCATTATAATTAATAGACATTAAAATCTAAATTCCAGAACCCATGAATTACGAATTCCAGATTCAGAGGGTTCTGTGTCCAAGTCTTTATTTTTTAATCACTTAGCCTGGCCCTTAATATTAATTTTCAGGCCCGGAACATGACAAGAACTATGAACCCTAACCCCAAACCCCAATCCCTCAAAAAATTGCAACACTTTAGGTGACAACCCTGTAAGCAGGATTCTGTTCCGTCGGGCCTGTTGCCGGCCTTCAGGCTCCTATCATTTATCTGGGACCGTTATCACTAACGGCCTCTAACGACCTACCCCCCGGGCATCGGGCGAGCAACCCTTACAGCAACCGCCTGCGCGGCACTACTCCCGGTATATTTGGTCTTTCAACCCATAAGGTTTACCCTCATGCTGCATCGCTGCAACCTGGCGTGGGCTCTTACCCCGCGTTTTCACCCTTATCGCGCCTTGCGGCGTGACGGTATCTTTTCTGTGGCACTGGCTGTTCCCGCGGTATTCAGCCGCAGGACCTTCCCGTTAGGAAGTATGGCGCTCTGTGTTGTCCTGACTTTCCTTGCACCGTACTTGCCGGCACACGATAGAACAGGTTGTCACCCGGGGCAAAGGTACGAAAAATAATAAAGATTTTGGGAAGTGGCATTGGATGTCCGTAATATGAACTTAAGAAGCTTACAATTCTTCAAACGCTGGATTTACTTTCGAGTACCTGACTTCGCCCCATAGCTGGCCAAGTTTTGTAACGGATTTCCTGAAAACACACTCTTTTGTAAAACCGCATTTCTCTAAAACACGCATCGAAGCTGTGTTGTACTCAAAAACTCCTGTATGGATTCTTGTAATTCCGAGTTGTTTAAAGCCATACTCACAAATCAGAGTCACAGCCTCAGTCACAATGCCTTTATTCCAGAAGGGTTCGCCGATAAAGTACCCGATTTCGGCTGATTGACGGTACACATCCTGTCCAGGAACCAGGCTGATATTCCCGGTATATTCGCCTTTATATTCAATAGCAAAAAAATAGGTGGGATCCTGGTCAGCAAAGCGGGAAAGGAAATTTTCAGCATCAGCCATCGTATACGGATTTGGGAATCCATCGCGGAGGTTACGGCTTATTTTTTCGTTGTTGGCCAGTGGAACCATGCTACCGGCATCCGAGAGGTGCAAGGGCCGCAGTTTTACATTTCCTGATTGAAGTTCCATTTTCAGCGAATTTTACAGGTTAAAAGTCAAAGGTACAGCATTATAATACAAAATACAGGGACTGTTATTGTGTTTTTTCATCTTATTACTTCGTATTCAGCATTTCGGATTTTTATTCTAATTGATTAATATGTACCAGCCTGTAAGAAAAAACCAGATTTGCAGGTTAGTAAAATCCTGAAATCTGGTCTTATAAAAAAATCTTCAGCTTTTTGATGCTCCTTACTAGCTTGAATGTATCACAACTTCAACGGCACCGTTTCCGTATTTGGCAAAGGATGCATTACGGAATTCGATATCCTGGTATTCGGCTAAGCGGCTGATGATAGCCTGTTTCAGGGTGCCGTTTCCTATCCCATGAATAAATACTACCCGCTTAAACCTGAAAGCGATGGCGCTGCCCAGCATACGCTCAAAATAACCCATTTGCACGGTAAGTATTTCGTTAGGCGAAAGCTTTTGATAGTCGTTCCTCAAGGCTGAAATATGAAGGTCAACTTCGGCTTCGCCCGGGGCAGTTCGGTGCTGATCAATTGCCGTTTCGGGCCTGAATCGTTCGGCTGCTGCAGGTATAGGCTCACGGTTTTCCTTTTCATTTATTGCTGCTTCATATGTACTTGGTATGCGGTTCAATTCGCAAACCGTATATAAAATTGCCTTTCGGCCTGCCAGGAACCGGATTTCGTGGTAGCTTCCTTCCTGGAAAAATACCGACCCTTTTATCCTGAATGAAGCACTCACAGGCATAAGAACTTTCTGGCTTTCGTCGGAAAAGAAAATCACTTGTATAACGCCGTACGACCAAGTTGCCAGGTCATCGCGTACAATGCTCTCTATTACCAGTGTCGATTCGGCAGGTACCGAACCATAATCGATGCCTGTAAAATTCCCCTCGTTATTTTTTAAAGTAAATGAATACAGGATGTCGGAAGTTGTATTATTAACAAGCACAACATCCATGGTTCCGTTGAGCAGTTGCCGCTGATCCTGCGGTACCCATGCAAGGTAAACACCGCTTGGAATTGCTGGGCTTTCGCCCCGGTTAACAATCTTCCTGATTCGTTCAGGTTCAATTGGTTCCGGTTCAGGCTTCGGCTCAACTTTGGCGGGAATTTCGGACCTGCGTTCGTTTTTATTTAAAAAGAGATCGCCGGATGCTCCTGCGGGTTCAATAGCAACCAGTTCGTTGATCAATGTTGGTATCTCAAATCCATCCTCGATGGCCACCGATACCATAAATGCATTTATTTCTTTAACAATCGTTCCTCCACCTGTCGTGTTCAGAAACCTTACCTTATCTCCAATTTTGAATTTCATTCTGCTTTTCCTTTGTTTGTCAATTGGTTAGATGCAATGCATGCTGCATTCATTTACCTTTTTTATCCTTCCTTCACTTCATCGTTAAGGGCTGCAAAGGTATAAACAATTCAGGCAAGGAAAAAGACTTTAACTGACTTGTGTCTTCTGTTGGTCTCAAATGAATAAAGCATCTAAACGATTCACAATATTTCAGTACATGAACCAGAAATGGGGAAATAAAAATTATTTTTGTTCGTTTTATTGTAATAATCTGAAATTATGGTAACAAATTCAAAAACCAAACAGATACTGTTGCTGGCAACTATAGCCTTCTTTGCTATATCGTGCGCTAAAGAACGTGTAAAAAAGGTCGCCCCGCAGTTCGTTTTCAATCACGCGGTGAATGGCTTTGATCTCCAGAAGGGTGTAATGAATTATATCAACCTTGCTGGAAACAAGTACGAGGTTGATGAACTCCAGTATTTTATTTCGGATGTAACGCTTAACACTGCTGATGGGCAAGCCCTGACAATTACTTCGGACAATGGAATACATTATATTGATGCTGATGTACCATCAACACTCACGTGGAACCCAGCTGATTATCTGCCGGTTACTGATTATGCGAGCATTTCATTCATTTTCGGGATTAGCGAAACCAAAAATAAAACAGGCTTGTTTGTTAATCCGCCCGAACGCGATATGTTCTGGCCCGATATGATGGGCGGTGGATATCATTACATGAAAATGAACGGCAAGTGGAAAGCTACCGGTGATACTATAAAAGCTTTCAATTTCCACCTGGGAATTGGTATGAAACCCGGCGAAACCACAATGTACCAGAATTATTTCAAGGTTACCCTGCCACTAAATATTCATGCCGGAACCTTAAGTAATACATACACCATTACAATGAATATCGAGAAATGGTTCGAGTCACCTAATTTGTGGAACTGGAATGTAATCGGCGGACAAATCATGCAGAACCAGGTTGCCATGCGCAAAGCTGCTGAAAACGGGGCAAATGCGTTCACGGTATCACACAAAGGGGAAGATATTATATATCACGACCTTTAGATGAGAGGTGAGAAGGGAGAGGGGCGAAAGGGCGAAAATTCGACTTTTTATGCATCCAAAATCGGTGTTCTATAAAAATAGATAACTCAATTCTCAATCCTCATTTCGACTCCCGACTTCCGTCTTCCGACATCCAGCTTCCGGCTTCCAGCCCTTTCTGTTCCCTTAACTCATTTTATCCCATTGAAAATCCTTAACATACGTCAGTTGCAAAAGATTTCAATGACTGCAGTTTTATTTGCGGCATTTACATTGCTCATTTTTTTTTCTGCCTGTAAGGACGAACCGGAATACATAGCGACTCCTTACCAGATTACTGTTCCTAAATATTTTCCTACCCGGTTGAATATCCCGGCCGATAATCCCATGACAGTCGAAGGTATCGACCTCGGGCGGTACCTGTTTTACGATGGGCGTTTGTCGGGGAATAAGGAAGCAGGTAAAATGATGAGTTGCGGAACCTGTCACCTGCAATCGCGCTCGTTCGAATGTGGGATCGATCACCCGAAATTTACCGGTGGACGACCCTTTGGTATAAGCGGGATCGTTACCCCGCACTATATGCTACCTATGATTAACCTGGTATGGAACGAGTCAGGTTATTTATGGTCGGGCCTGCTTTCGGAAAATAATCCCAATTCATGTCAACGTAATATAGAAGATATCGTTTTCATGGGTGTTACTGCCCCTCACGAAATGGCAGGAGATACCAATAAAACAAAAGCACTTATTCAAAGCATTCCCGGTTACCCGGAGCTGTTCGCGAAGGCTTTCGGCTCCCATACTGTTACTTTCAGGAACATAAGTAAAGCAATAGCACAGTTTGTCCGCACACTTATCTCATCGGATTCAAAATTTGACCGCTATATGCGTGGCGATGTTCAACTCAGCACACAGGAACTCAATGGCTATGTTTTGTTTATGACCGAAGACGGTGCCGATTGTTTTCATTGCCACGGTGGAACGGGCAACCCGCTGTTTACAACCAATCTGTTTTATAACAATGGAAAGGATTCAGTTTTTGACGATTCACGCGACCGCTTTTCAGTAACCGGTAATCCTGCTGATCATGGTGCTTACAAGGTTACAACCCTGCGCAACATTGAGCTTACGGGTCCGTATATGCATGATGGCCGTTTTAAAACACTCGGGGAAGTAATTGATTTTTATTCCCAGGGTATAATCTGGTCGCCCTATGTGCACCCGCTTATGCATCATGCATATGATGGAGGCATACAACTTACCCCTGCAGAGAAATCGGACCTGATTGCCTTTATAAAGACCTTGCGCGACGAAACCTTCCTGTCGAACCCGGCATTTGCCCCACCAGGCAAACTTCCTGACGGGGCAGAAGCTATACGTTAATCAGAGCTTATGGGCAAGTTCACTGAATCAGAATGACCATCCTTCGAATGCAATCGAATCTTCTGGTTTTACCAGTTTCCCGACGAAATCAGCCTTATTGGTAATGAAGTTTGCACTCACGGTAGCTGTTGTCTTTCCGTTTGACGGGCTATACATAAATACAGTATACAACCCCAATGATGTGTTCACATTCATACGCACTGTCAGCGAAAGTTTCTTTTCGTTCCTCTCTACTTTCCAGCTCGTGATATTACCTTTGGCCGTAATTCCACCCACATTGTTGTACCCTATCCCGACGTTTTCGCCCGATTGGATCACGGCACGGGTTGAATCAACAATAATGAAGTCGAGATCGGAAGAAGCCATATGCCTGCTGCCATCAGCGGTCACCAGGTAATCCGCTTCCAGCACAAACTTTCTGCTTTCAAGAAGTTCCGCTTTTTCGATGAACTGCTTTTTGCGTATTAGAGCCTTGGCTTCTTTTTTCTCTTTTGATGAAGGTTTATCTCCTTCATTTTTCACTTTATTGTCCTGGGCAAACAGCCCTGAAGAAAGGAATATGACAATAAGGAAAAGAACTGCTTTTTTCATCTTATAAGATATTTTTTATCAAACATATTCACAACAAATATACCAGATTGTTATGAAGTTATGTTTTCATTTTTCTGCCAGCTATTCCCACCATTTTGGGAATACATATTCTAACAATTTCAAATTAATCGGATTCAGCCCTGAATAGAGAGAAGACGGGCTTTCGCCCAATGTAAGACATGTAAATTATATCATTCTTTTTGTAAATTTGATATGTTCGTTTCGGGAACAGTTGATGATTAATTTTTAATAGTTATAGCAGATCATTACACTTCTCTAAACCATTGTAATGAACAGAGTGGTGGCACTGCGGGCGTTTTAATTCCGATCATTTCATCCTGTTGCTATGAAATCGAACAAAGTATTTCCGATGGTATTGCTGGTTAGTTTTCATGTTTAATGCTTAATTTTCTCCACTGATGAAAACAGTTTTTAAAATCATTTTAGCACTTTCATTGATCCCTGTATTTACAACTTGCGGTAAGAAAGAAGTTAAGCAACCCAATATCTTATTTCTCCTGGCTGACGACTGGAGCTACCCGTATTCGGAAATCTACGGGGAGTCGTATGTGAAAACTCCCAACCTTGAAAAGCTTACACACAACGGTGTTGTTTTCGAAAATGCATACTGTTCGTCACCTTCGTGCACACCTTCGCGTGCCGCCATGCTTACAGGCAGGTATCCTCATAATCTTGGCGAAGGAGTAAACCTCTGCGGACGGCTGGATGCCGCAATTCCTACTTACGTAAAAGTCCTCCGCGAAAATGGGTATTCAGTAGCTTTCGACCGAAAAGGATGGGCCCCGGGCGATTATACCAAAATGGGGTATTCCGAAAATCCGTGTGGCGAAAAGGTAGAGTTTTCAAAGTTCCTGGATAAGCTTCCCGGGGACAAACCTTTCTTTTTCTGGTTTGGCACCAACGATCCCCACCGGCCCTTCGATAAAAATGCAGGTAAAACAGCTGGAATAGATGTCGCAAAAATAAAAGTGCCCGGTTTCCTGCCCGATACGCCCGAAATTCGTGAAGACCTTTCGGATTATTTTTCAGAAATTCAGCATTTTGATAAGGAAATCGGCGATATGCTGGAAATGCTGAAAAAGAGTGGCAGGCTTGACAATACTATTATTGTTATTGCTTCCGACAACGGCATGCCTTTCCCGCATGCAAAGGCAAACCTCTATGATTATGGAACACGAGTGCCACTAATCATCTGTGGATTTTCGAAGGAAACTCAGGATAAGCGGAATAACTACTTTGTTAATTTTATTGACCTTGCGCCAACATTTATGGAACTGGCAGGGGTTAATAACCCACCTGTTATGGATGGAAAAAGCTTAGTGCCCATTCTGAAAGGCGAAATGCCGGAAAACCGCGACCAGGTTTTCCTTGAAAGGGAGCGCCATTGCCTGTGCCGCGCCGAAATGAATAATGGTGCCGGATACCCAATGAGGGCTATCCGGACAACCGAATATCTGTATATACGGAATTTTCGCCCCGACCGCTACCCTGCAGGGGACCCAATTATACCAGGTACACCATCAGAATTCGGAGATGTGGATGGTGGTATTACCAAGATTTTTATGATGGATAACCGCGACAATCCTTTGGTGAAACCTTTTTTCGAACTGGGTTTTGGGAAACGGCCCTCCGAAGAATTGTACGTGCTCAAGGATGATCCATATAACCTGCATAATGTAGCTTCGGAGCCACAATATGCTATTGTAAAGGCTGATATGCAAAAACAGCTCGGGCAATGGATGAATGACTCAAATGATCCCCGCCTTAACGGAAAAGGAGATGAAATTGATGGGTACGATGCTACAACTCATGCCTGGATAACAAGGAACGGAATGATTTTGCTGGACAAATAGTTCCGGATATTGACTGTTTTCAAATGTTTACAATTGAATTGCCTGTATATTCAGGCTTGAATGGATATAGTTATGCCACTAATAAAGTAGTACTTTTGCAGCAATCCTTAATTTCGGATCAAATTCAAAATACAGCCTATGCCATTTTCAACCCTGGGTTTGTCGAAAGCTCTTACTGATGCCATTGCCGGGCTTAACTACACAAAACCTTACCCTATCCAGAAGGAAGCCATTCCTGTAATCCTGAAAGGAAAGGATATGCTTGGCATTGCCCGCACCGGGTCAGGTAAAACCGCGGGCTTCGTGCTGCCGATACTTGAAATGTTCCATCATTATAGACCTGAAGCAAAAAACCGCTTTATAAAGGTATTGGTGCTGGTTCCATCGCGTGAACTGGCGGTGCAGGTTGAAGAAGTATTTCAGTCGCTGGCCTCGCGCCTTCCGCGACGGGTGAAAACACTTGCCGTTTACGGTGGAGTATCTATTAACCCGCAGATGATGAAATTGCATGGAATCGAAATACTGGTGGCCACGCCCGGACGGCTGCTCGACCTGGTTTCGTCAAACGCAGTAAAACTGTCGGAAGTAGGCACATTGGTGCTTGATGAAGCTGATAAAATGCTGAACCTCGGTTTTAAAGATGAAATGGACAGGATATTTGCATTGTTGCCGGCACGAAGGCAAAACCTGCTTTTCTCGGCTACACTAAGCAACGATGTTATTGCAATCAAAGAACTCCTGCTCCGAAATCCTGAAATTATACGGATCGATGAGGAAGACCTGGATATTGATCTGATAAAACAACTGGCTTATTACACTGACGAAACCCGGAAAGGTCCGTTGCTCCGTTACCTTATAAAAACCGGCGATATGAAGCAGGTGCTGGTTTTTGTTTCAAGCGTAGTGCGATCTGATAATGTCGCGAACAAATTGAATATTAATGGGATTAAAGCAACCACATTCCATAGCGGCAGGAGCCAGGGTGGTCGTACCGAAGCCCTTGCAAAATTCAAATCGGGCGAAATCAGGGTGCTGGTTGCCACCGACCTGGCCTCACGCGGGCTTGATATCCAATTTCTGCCTTTTGTAATCAATTACGAACTTCCCCGTTCGCCAAAGGATTATATTCACCGTATCGGGCGTACAGGACGCGCTGAATCGCCGGGTATGGCCATCTCGCTGATCAGTCCCGATGATATCCACCATTTTAAAGTCATCCAGAAAAAAATGGGCCGGCATGTTAATATTCTCGAAACCAGCAACCTGGATTTAAAAGGATATTAAACCCCACTTATTTTACCAAATCATTTATTATGCAGCCGGGGTATCCTTTTTAAAGGGTATTAATTAATTATTCACCGATTTCATCGATTTCGCCGTTAATTCTTTAACTCTTCATCAACCTAATTTCTGCTTTCGTCGGGTTCTTTTGGGCGTTCGCCGATTAGAGTTTTACCGCCCGAACGGATCACTGTATCTTTGTATCGTTTTAGTAACAGTTCATTTGTACCCATAAAAAATTACCAAACGACCCTGTAACTTTTTTTACCCTATACCGTCTCTTAACTGAACAACAAATTATAAAAAACAAAACTCTCAAGCGAGATTTAAAACATAAGAAAAATGAAAACAAACAAAATTTTTGCAACATTAATTACCTTCTGCCTGGTTATCTTCATGAGCACAAGCGGTATTTCAAATCCGGCATTTAACAAAAGCGCAGAGAACCTTGAGAAATCAGGGAACAAGGTTACAACAGAAATGTCAGCTTCCAATGAGGCTTCCGCCGAATTCAGCTACCTGCGCTTCGATGTTAACGCATATACTACTGAAGCTACGGCAAATGAAATGCCTTTCAATACACCCGATAACCTGCGTTTCGATGTTAATGCCTACACTGAATCAGCCGGATCAGAAATAACGGAATTGCCGGTCCCTGCCGAATTTGAACACCTCCGTTTCGACGTGAACCGTTTTGCTGCTTCCAGTACCGAAGCAAATGATGAATTGCCTGTTAATGATCTTGAATACCTGCATTTCGATGTTGACAATTACTCAAGTAATGGCAACAGTGCAATAGATGAATTACCGGTAACCGAATAATGTGCCCGGGGAATTTCCCGGTTTCATTTCCATATATGCCCAGTCCTGCCGATAGCGGGACTTTTTTTTGCTGAAAAGTAAAATTATTTCACAAAATAATAGAGATCCAGCTATTACCTTCGCGATGGCTGAGCATACATCAGCACATCATCGACCGTGATCTGCTGGTCGCAGAGAATAACAAGCCGCTCCACTACATTGCGCAGTTCGCGTATATTCCCGGTCCATTTGATCTTTTTTAATTCTTCGAGGGCATCGTCTGAAAACTGGATCGGGGGCCGGCCATTGTTTTCACAAATCTGTTCCACGAAATGATTGGCCAGAAGCGGAATATCTTCTTCACGTTCGTTCAGCGAAGGAACCTTGATCAGGATAACGCTCAGCCTGTGGTAAAGGTCCTCGCGGAAGTTTTTATTTTCAATTTCTTCGAGCAGGTTTTTGTTGGTTGCTGCAATTACACGCACGTTCACTTGTATATCCTTTTCGCCGCCCACCCTCATAATCTTGTTTTCCTGCAATGCGCGCAATACTTTAGCTTGTGCCGACAAGCTCATGTCGCCGATTTCGTCGAGGAAGATGGTCCCGTGGTCGGCCTGTTCAAAATCGCCTTTGCGTTGTTTGATGGCGGAAGTAAACGAACCTTTTTCATGTCCGAAAAGCACGCTTTCGATAAGTTCCGAAGGGATTGCAGCACAGTTTACTTCCACAAACGGGCCTTCGGCGCGGTTGCTTTTTTCGTGCAGCCATCGGGCAACAAGTTCTTTGCCTGTTCCGCTGTCGCCGGTAATCAGAACACGGGCATCAGTTGCTGCAACGCGCTCAATCATATCCTTGATCCGGCTAATAGCCGGCGAATTGCCAATCATTTCGTATTGCTTGCTCACTTTACGCTTCAATGCCTTGGTTTCGGTTACCAGGCGCGATTTATCCATGGCATTGCGCAGGGTTATCAGCAACCTGTTGAGATCAAGTGGCTTGGCAATATAATCGTAAGCTCCTTTTCGTATGGCTTCTACAGCTGTTTCGATGGTTCCGTGACCTGAAATCATAACTACCGGGGCATCGGTTGTTTTTTGAATTTTTTCAAGCACTTCGATGCCATCCATCTGGTGCATTTTTATATCGCAAAGTATAACATCGTAGCTCTCCCTGCCAACCAATTCAAGACCTGTCGGGCCGTCCTCGGCATCGTCGACCTGGTATTTTTCATATTCCAGTATCTCGCGTAAAGCATTGCGGATAGCACGTTCGTCGTCAATAATCAGGATTCGGGCCATTGTTTATCAGGGGTTGGGAGTTGGGGGTTTGGGATTAGAGTCAAGGAGTTTCACGGTTTCACAGTTTCAGAGTTTCAGGACATTGGATTATAATACTTGGTTCCAAAATCTCCGTAATTTTCAAATTACCGAATTTTCAAATTAACCTTTGTACCGGATCCACTTCCATAATTCGCGGTAGTTCGATTTTTTGCCATACATCAGGATGCCTGTGCGGTATATTTTTGATGCCAGCCAGGTGGTGCCTAAAAATCCAAGTATTAATAAGGATGCTGAAAGTACAATTTCCCAGGTAGGTACACCAAACGGAATTCGTACCATCATTATAACCGGAGAGGTTAAAGGAATCATCGAAAGCCAGAAAGCAAGCGGGCTTTCCGGATTTTGGATCACAGTTTGTGCAACTACCAGTGAAAGTATTAATGGAACCGTTACCGGCAGCATAAATTGCTGGGTATCGGTTTCATTATCTACCGCCGAACCAATTGCTGCAAAGAGCGCTGCATACAGCAGGTACCCGAATAGGAAATAGAACAGGAAAGTCATTATCATCACCGTCAGGTTGATGGATGAAAATGCTTCGAAAATCTCATTCATGTCATCATTCCCGGTATCAGCTTTAATTGTATTCGGTGTGGATGGTTCGGCTTCGTTGGGTAGTGCAACGCTTTGCCCGCTTACTTTTACCTGTTCAACCTGGTTGCGTTTAAACTGGTGCGGGAAGGCAGTCTGTACCGCGGTAATAATTACAAAAGTGAATGCAATCCATAGCAGAAACTGTGTAAGGCCTACGAGTGCAACCCCGATCACTTTACCCATCATCAACTGGAACGGTTTAACCGACGACACAATCACTTCGACAATCCTGCTTGTTTTTTCTTCGATTACCCCGCGCATAACCTGGGCGCCGAACATAAAAATAAACATATATATCATGATGCTTCCCACATAGCCAATAACCATTGTCATTTCGGTGAAACTCTTGGTTTCGGAACCTCCTTCATCGGTCTTATAGGTTGTGATTTTAACATCGGTACGTATATTTTTGAGTATGGTTTCACTCATCAGGTCTTCGGCTGTTGTGTCGTTGCCGGGATGATAACCGGGAGTATTACGTAAAATTTCTTTCCGGATTTCGGCCGCCAGTTTCTGCTTTTCAAGTTCACGGCTCATAATTCCCGAAATGTGATTTTTCAGACTGAGGGTGGGTTGTTTATCGGAATAAATTATAGCATTGTCGGGTATATTCAGCTGGGTAGAAGGAATGTGCAGTAATACGTAATTTCCTTTTTTTATAAGACTTTCCTTTGCTTCCTGGAGAGTGCCTGCCGCAGGGATAAAAGTGTAATTGTCGTTATTCTGAAACTTGCCCGAAAACAACCCTGTTTCGTCGAGCACGCTTATTACTTCCTTGTCGTCCTGCCTGCTGGCGAGGTAAACCGGCAGAATGAAAAGCGAGGCCATTAGAATCGGGCCAAGCACTGTCATTACAATAAATGATTTTTTCCTGACCTTGGTTAGGTATTCACGCTGTATTATTAGAAATATTTTGTTCATGGCTATGTTTTTCAGGATTCCAGGATTTGGTTAGCATTCACTGCATTTACAGTTGAAATGAAGATATCGTTCATCGATGGGATTACCTCGTTAAAGGCAATCACACTTACTTTTGGCAGAATTGCTGCCAGCAGATCGTTTGGCCCTTTAGTGGCAGGCAGACGGTAAGTTGCTGTGCATATTCCTTCTTCATATGCAGAGCTCAAAATCTCAAAACCGGGTTCATTCAACTGGTAAGTAGTTCCATCTGACTCGCGGTACTGTACCTGGTAGCTGTTGGTGAAATATTTCCTTTTAATTTCTTTAACAGGACCGTCGAGTATTTTCTCCGCTTTGTTGATAAGAGCAATATTGTCGCAGAGTTCTTCGACTGATGCCATATTATGAGTAGAGAAAATAATTGTGGACCCTTTTTTACGGAGTTCAAGTATCTCGTCGCGTAGCAGGTTCACATTAATCGGGTCGAATCCGCTGAACGGCTCATCAAAAATCAGCAGTTTGGGTTCATGAACCACGGTTACAACAAACTGTATTTTCTGCTGCATACCTTTGGAAAGTTCCTCCACTTTTTTATCCCACCAGCCCTGTATTTCGAATTTCTCGAACCACTTTTTAAGCCTCAACTTCGCTTCATGATGGGTGAGTCCTTTTAGCTGCGCAAGGTAAAGAGCCTGTTCGCCAACTTTCATTTTTTTATACAGGCCACGTTCTTCGGGGAGGTAGCCGATCATAGGGATATTGCCAGGATGCAGCCTTTTCCCGTCGAACAATACTTCTCCTTCATCAGGACCTGTGATCTGGTTAATAATTCGTATAAGCGTTGTTTTGCCCGCACCATTGGGGCCAAGCAGCCCGAAAATACAGTTATCGGGCACTTCGATGCTTACCTTATTCAGTGCGGTAAATTCGCCAAATTTTTTGGTTACCGAGTTTGCTCTAAGAATCATTTTTTGTTTATAAAAGGGTAGGATGAAATACGTGATCTCGTTTGATATCAAAGGTAAAATTAATAATAATGTTCATTTTGACTGGCATTTTAATATTTTTAACTAAAAAAGCAACCTTCATTATTGAAAGTTGCTCTTCTGTAAAATTTATTTTCTATTTCTGATTGTACTCTTTTTCCCGGGAATGTTTCAAATTGTTTCATTGTCAGGAAACTGGCGGTTTTTATTGGAAATATTCCCTCATCCGGTCGAAGAACCCTTTGTCGCGTGAACCGGGCTGTGGTTTGAAATTTTCAGCTTCCTGAAGTTTCTCAAGCATTTCTTTTTCTGCGCGGTTGAGGTTGCGGGGTGTCCAGACATTGATAGTAACCAGCAGGTCGCCTTTCCCGTATGAATTCAGTGCAGGCAGGCCTTTCCCTTTCAAACGGAGCATGCGACCACCCTGGGTTCCGGATTCAATTTTAATGCGCGCTTTGCCTTCGAGTGTGGGAATATCAACCGAACTGCCGAGGGTTGCATCAGGGAAACTTATATATAAATCGTATAAGAGATTGTTGCCTTCGCGATGCAGGAATTCGTGCGGTGCTTCTTCGATCTGGATTATCAGGTCGCCGGGAACACCACTGCGTGCAGCTGCATTTCCTTTTCCGTTTACCGAAAGTTGAATACCATCCGAAACTCCGGCAGGAATATCGATGCTGATTACATCTTCACCTTTGATAACGCCGTTGCCGGCACAATGAACACATTTATGCTGTATAGTTTGCCCTTCGCCGCTGCAGGATGGGCAGGTCGAACTGGTCTGCATCTGGCCAAGGAAAGTATTCGTAACGCGTGTAACCTGTCCGGTTCCACGGCAGGTTGAGCATGTAGAATAGGCCGAACCGCCTTCGGCACCAGTACCTTTGCAATGGTTACACGAAATATATTTGTTGACTTTTATCTTTTTTTCGACACCTGTATTTATTTCTTCAAGTGTCAAACGCACTTTTACGCGCAGGTTTGTACCTCGGTTCACACGTCGACCGCCACGTTGCTGTCCTCCGCCGAACCCTGATCCGAAAGCGCCACCGAAAATATCGCCGAAATGACTGAAGATGTCTTCCATGTTCATGCCACCACCACTGAAACCACCACTGCCATTCCTGACACCATCATGCCCGAACTGGTCGTAGCGGCTGCGTTTTTCGGCATTGCTGAGTACTTCGTAGGCTTCGGCTGCTTCTTTGAATTTGTCTTCGGCTTCCTTGTTATTGGGGTTTTTATCGGGATGGTACTTTAATGCCATCTGCCGGTAAGCCTTTTTCAATTCAGCTTCGCTGGCATTACGCTCAACGCCTAATATTTCGTAATAATCTCGTTTTGCCACTGGGAGTTATGTTGGAGGTTTGTTGGGTGATTTGAACAGATCTAAATGATGAAGCGGATAAAATTTAAATGTCGGTTAACGAATATTAACGGTTAAAGTACTTTTGAAACAATTACAGCAAATGTGATTGAAATACTTTTATATTCGACAGTCGACATTAAGCATTTTACATTTCTCAGCTTCCGGTTACCACTTTTGAGAATCGGATCACTTTATCATGGAGCATGTATCCTTTCTGGACTTCATCGACAACCTTATTTTTTAGATCTTCAGTTGGTGCTGGAATACTAGTAATGGCTTCGTGGTAATCGGTATTGAACGTTTCACCAATACTCTTGATTTCCTGCAGGCCTTTCGATGCAAATATGGCTTTCATTTTAGCATGTATTAGCTGTATCCCTTCCTTTATTGCCTCTATCTTATCAGATCCCTGCATGGCCGACATGGCCCTGTCGAAATCATCGAGCACAGGCAGTAGTTCCGTGATTACATCTTCGGAAGCAGTCTGACGCAGGTCGATTTTTTCCTTCATGGTCCGCTTGCGGAAATTGTCGAATTCCGAATATAGGCGCAGGTACTTGTCGTTCAGCTCATTAACCTTTAATTGGTATTCGCTTTCAGAGTATGACTTCGGGTTTGCATTGGTTTGCTGATCAGCAGCGGAATCTGTTGCTGATTCTGCAATATTGTCAGTTAAAGGCTCTTTTGAAGTCTTATTTTCCGGATTTTCGGTATTCTTTTTTTGTTTCATGCGATCAAACATTTTTCAATTATCTGGTAATCAGTGGTGTAAAATACTATCTGCCTCATCATTTATTGAAAATAATGAAGTTGTAGATTTCTGAAGGATAGGGTATCAAAAAATCTGCCATCCGGATTGGAATAGCCATTTTGGCAGTACCAGGTATTGAAATATGAAAATAACCTGTAAAAAATATTCTAATTGGAATGAAATGTATTACAATTGTTTTCGTGCTTCACCCCATTGTCTAATCCCCTTTCTCCTTTTCCCCTTGTCTCCACTTCCCCATGTCCCGGCTAAATCCTCCTGATCTGCGCTCCCAGAGCATTGAGTCGTCCGTCAATATCCTGGTACCCACGGTCGATCTGGTCGATATTGTCGATAATACTGGTTCCTTTTGCCGAAAGGGCTGCGATAAGCAGCGAAACTCCCGCCCTGATATCGGGCGACGACATGCGTATTCCCCGTAGCCTGTGTTCGCGATTCAGACCGATCACTGTGGCGCGGTGCGGATCGCAAAGAATAATCTGTGCACCCATATCGATAAGTTTATCGACAAAAAACAACCTACTCTCGAACATTTTCTGGTGAATAAGCACACTTCCTTTCGCCTGGATGGCCGTTACAAGCACAACGCTGATAAGGTCGGGGGTAAACCCGGGCCATGGCGCATCCGAAATGGTCATGATTCCGCCATCCATAAAAGATTCCACTTCGTAGTGATCCTGCGCCGGGATATGGATATTATCGCCCTGGTGTTCGATTTTTATGCCTAGGCGGCGGAATACGTCGGGTATAATACCGAGTGCCGGGTAGTTAACATTGCAGATGGTAATATCGCTGCGTGTCATGGCTGCCAGCCCGATAAAACTTCCAACTTCGATCATATCGGGCAGCAAGGTGTGAAGTGTGCCTGTGAGATGATCCACTCCGTCAATTTTCAAAAGGTTGGAGCCGATACCGTCAATTTTCGCACCCATGCGCACAAGCATTTCGCTTAGTTGCACCAGGTAAGGTTCGCAGGCGGCATTAAATATAGTCGTTTTGCCTTCGGCCAGCACGGCGGCCATAAGTATGTTGGCAGTCCCGGTAACTGAAGCTTCGTCGAGCAGCATGTATGCGCCTCTTAGTTTTTCGGCTTTTACGCGGGTAAACCCTTTTGATGAATCGAAATCGAATTCTGCTCCAAGTTTCTGCAAGCCAATGAAATGTGTGTCGAGCCTGCGGCGCCCGATCTTATCGCCACCGGGTTTGGGTATGCTGCCTTTGCCAAAACGGGCGAGCAAAGGACCGAGTATCATAACCGATCCGCGGAGGCTCGAGGCCTTAACACGGAATTCATCAGTTTCGAGGTAGTCGAGATCGATTGTTTTGGCTTCGAATGTATAACTTCCGGTGCCGTTTTTTACCACTTCAACTCCCATGGATCGTAGCAGGTCGATCAGCTTATTTACATCCAGAATATCGGGAATATTATGAATTGTAACAGGTTCTGTAGTCAGGAGCACTGCACATAATATCTGCAGTGCTTCATTTTTGGCACCCTGGGGAGTAATATTGCCTTTTAGCTGCAGCCCTCCCTGAATTTCGAATGAACTCATTTTAATAACTTGGTTTCAGTAACGAAGGTAGTAAAAAAGGAATTTGAGTCGACAGTTGCCGGAGAATTACTTTTTGCGCTCAATGTTGTTGTTTGCCAGGCGAGAGGCGAGGAGCGAAGGGCGTAAAGGAGACAAGGCGACAAAGAGAAGTTGGGAAGGCGTGAATGGAGGTACATCCCTTATCCGAAATCTCACATCCGACATCCCAAAAAATAATTAATTCTTCCCGAATTTTTTCTTCCGCCCGTTATTATTATTCTCGTTGTTCTTTGTAAACTTGCGGCGTTTGAAGGTTGCGGGCTTTTGTTTGTCTAAAACCTGCTTGTTTGCTTTAAGGATATCGACGGTTGAGTGCAGGCGGTCGTCTTCACGGAGTTTGAGTTTGGTACCTGAAAGCAGGCTGAGGTGTTCATGGATGAGTTCGTCGTTCACCGAGTCGCGGTTCCAGTTCAGGTACATTTTCTTCAGGTTGTTGGCAATGGTTTTTACCAGTTCGTCCTTTTCTTCGCCTTCTTCGTATTCAACCGCTTTTTCGATCATTCGCTGCATGTATTTGCCGTATGGCCTGAGTTTAATAGTTTCCTGGGTATAGGGAACCCGTGCAGGGCGCGGAGCTTCTTCGGGACGTGGTGGGACAGGATACGGTGAGTCGATATCAAGCGTAAAATCCGACATAATATGCACATGATCGTAAAGCTTATGCTTTATATCAACCTGGTCGCGCATATCGGGATTCATGATCGCGAGAATATTTACAAGCGTTGCCGTAAGCCGGTTTCGTTTTTCACGGTCGGGAAGCGCGGTTATATATAATATCATGTTCTGAATATTCCGTCCGTACTCAGAAATCTTCATCGGGCCGCGGGTGGTGTTGTATTCCATACTGTAAATGCTTTGCATATAATGCGTATTGGTCGGTGGGTGGGAAAAGTAATCGTAATGAAGAGATTGCAGGCTGCTGGTTATACCGGCTAATGCACCGGCTGGCAGAAAATCATTTTAAATAAAAAATCCGGAGGAGAACTTTCGTAAAAACTTCAGCAAAGGTAATAATATTTTTGAATAAATATTTCAGCATTTTTGAGTGACTTTTATTTTAAGGACGATTAAACCATGGAGGCCCAGAGGTCAGGTAGGCTTGCTGTGGGATGATTAAAATATATTTTCGGGACATTTGGTTTGTCTTATTACTAAGTGCCTAGAATGCCTAAAGTGCCTAGAGTGCCTAAAGTCAGGAATGCCTTGAATTAAGTTAATAGCGGGCATTAATCAGATTTTTGCTTACAAGGGTAAACTGATATGCATACAGTTTTGCTATAATCCGTCAGGATGCCTATTCCTGGTAAGTTACACTTGTCGTGAACAACTTAAAGCAATATTATTTTCTAATTCGTGACACTTTAGGCACTCCAAGTACTCAAGGCACTCCAAGTACTCCCTTCTCAGAGCATCCATTGTGAAAAAGTACCATCTTTGCACCTAAAATCTTTAAAGCTTTGCTGAACCGCCGGATCCTTCGCCTGTCAATTCCCAATATCGTAACCAATATTACGATTCCCTTGCTGGCTATGGTTGACCTGGGACTTATGGGGCATATGGGTACCGAAAAGTTTGTGGGTGCCGTGGCTTTAGGGGGAATGATTTTCAGTTTTCTATTCTGGGCATTCGGTTTCCTTCGCATGGGAACAAGTGGATTCACCGCACAGGCGTTCGGGCAGAAGAACCTGGGTGAAGCAGGTAATATTTTGGTGCGTGCCATTGCAACAGCTATTGGCGCGGGGTTTTTGCTGATTTTACTGCAATGGCCATTGAGTTGGGCTGCTTTCCGTATTGTAAACGCAAGTGAATCTGTCGAAACTCTGGCACGCCAGTATTTCAACATCCGCATTTATGCAGCGCCGGCTACCCTTTTTATCTATGTTATCATAGGCTGGTTTATCGGTATGCAGAATGCCCGGCTCCCGATGATACTGGCTATAAGCGTAAATCTGCTCAATGTATTGCTCAGTTTGTTGTTTATCAGGGGTTTGGGAATGGGTAGCGACGGAGTAGCCTGGGCGAATGTGATCAGTCAATACGGCGGATTAATACTCGGATTGTACCTGTTGTCGTTTTACTGGCCGAAGCTTCGTGCTAAAGTTGATCTGAAAACGGCTCTTGACCGTAAGGCTTTCCTGCAGTTCTTCCATGTAAACAAGGATATTTTTATCCGTACCCTCTGCCTTATTTTTACCCTGTCGTTTTTCACAACACAATCGGCTAATACAAGCGATACGATACTGGCAGTAAATACATTGCTGTTCCAGTTTTTCTACTTCTTCTCGTATTTCGTGGATGGTTTTGCCTATGCTGCCGAAGCGCTTGCCGGAAGGTATATCGGTTCGGGCGACAGCGTTATGCTGAAAAGAGTAGTCAGGAGGTTATTCCTTTGGGGCGGTGCTATCGCCATTGCATTTACATTCATATTCCTTGCGGGCGGAGGTTTAATCCTGCGTATGCTTACCAATGAACCGGGTATTATCATTGCCGCAAAACCTTATATGTTCTGGGTAGTACTGGTACCGGTAATTACATTTGCAGCATTTATCTGGGACGGAATTTATGTTGGTGCCACAGCCTCTAAGGCTATGCGAAACAGTATGGTTGTGATTACACTTTTCATATTCCTGCCTGCATATTACCTGTTATCCCCTTTAATGGGGAACAATGGTCTCTGGCTGGCAATGATGCTGTTTATGGGGGCGAGGGGAATTTTTCTAAGCCTGATGGCTAAGAGAAATGTATTCACCTTCTGAGAAGGAAGGAGTTTTTAGGAAGATTTGTTACCTAAATGATACTATTCCGAAAATCGCAGTTTTGCAAACCTCAGCAACAACTGCTTCTGCCCCACGCTCTCGAAATGGACCATAGCTTTCTTATTGGGACCATTTCCTTCAACGCTCACAACTTTGCCAACTCCGAAGGTATTATGCTCAACCTGCATTCCAACCTGTATTTTATCATAATCACCAGCACCCGAAGCGGCAGCAGGCAGGGCTTCTTTCGGATAACTGCCCACTTTTTTAAAGTTTCCTGCAGGTGGCGGGGTAGGTTTTGAAGTAATTCCTGTGGATGGCTGAACAGGCTTTGGCGGGTAAGAGGGTTTCGCCGGTTTAGGCTTTGTATCTTCAGCCAGCCGGTTCCACCTGGCACGGGCAGGGCGTTCCACAAAGCGTTCGTCGATTTCATCAATGAAACGGCTGGGTTCCGATAAGGTAAGCTGCCCCCATTTGTAACGGCTTTCGGCATACGAAATGGTAGCCCGTTTTTCGGCCCGGGTAATAGCAACATAAAACAGGCGTCGTTCTTCTTCCAGATCGGCTCTTGAATTAATTGCCATAAACGACGGGAAAAGGTTCTCCTCGAGCCCGGCAATAAACACATACGGAAATTCAAGTCCTTTGGCCTGGTGGATGGTCATAAGTGAAACCCGGTCGGTATCTTCCTTGTCGCCCGTATCCTGGTCGGTAAGAAGCGAAACTTCCTGCATAAACAGGTCGAGGTGGCGTACTTCGCCGGTTTCTTCGCCGGGACCGGGTTCGCGTTCGACAAATTCCTGCACGGCGTTGAGCAAGGCTTCAATGTTTTCCATACGGGCCTGGCCTTCGATGGTTTTATCTTCATCAATGTCTTTTATCACTCCGGAGGCTTTCGCAATGTATTCGGCAAGTTCAAAAGCGCTCCTGGTTTGCAGCTGGGCCCCGAATGCACGAATCATAGTAACAAAATTGTCGAGTGCAGTACCTGTTTTACCGCCAAGTCCTAGTTGGTAAGAGGAATGATTTATGAGTATTTCCCAGATAGGCAGGTTTCCCTGCCCTGCCAGAATAGTTATCTTCTGCATGGTTGTTTCACCAATTCCCCTGTGCGGGTAATTGATGATCCGCCTGAGGGCCTCTTCGTCGAGCGGGTTTACAGCAAGGCGGAAATATGCAAGCAGGTCTTTGATTTCCTTACGGCTGTAAAACGACAATCCGCCGTAAATCCGGTAAGGGATATTCAAACGCCTAAGGGCCTCCTCCATCGAGCGCGACTGTGCATTGGTGCGGTAAAGAATGGCAAAGGCATCGTTGCGCATCTGCTCGTTCATTTTCAATTCGAAAATGCCGTTTGCAACGAGTGTCCCTTCCTCGGTATCACTTGTTGCTTTTATGATTTTTATGGGATGCCCTATTTCATTTTCGGTCCAGACTTCTTTATGGATCTGGTCTTTGTTATTCGCAATAATGCTGTTAGCAGCGTTTACAATATTCTGCGTTGAACGATAGTTCTGTTCCAGTTTAAAGAGTTGGTATTCAGGATAATCGCTCCTGAAATTCAGGATATTCTGGATATTTGCACCTCGGAACGCATATATACTCTGGGCATCGTCGCCCACAACGCATATATTCAGGAAACGGGAAGCCAGTTTCTTAACGATTATATACTGCGAAAAATTGGTATCCTGGTATTCATCCACAAGTATATACCTGAACTTATCCTGGTATTTGTACAGGATGTCGGCATGATCACGCAACAGTATATTCGTATTGAACAGCAGGTCGTCGAAATCCATTGCACCTGACTTGAAAAGCCTAACCTGGTAGCGGGCGTAAATCTGGCCGATTGCAGGTTTGCGGGCCTGGCGGTCCTGCTCAAGGATTTCAGCATTATTATTGTAATCGTCGGGTGATATAAGGTTCGATTTGGCTGCCGAAATACGCGATAAAACATTATTAGCTGCATATTCTTTCGGATCCAGCTCAAGTTCTTTTACAATATTACGCAGCAGGCTTTTGCTGTCGTCGGAATCGTATATAGTAAAGTTTGGCGGGTAGCCGAGCAAATGCCCGTCGATACGCAGGATACGGGCGAAAATTGAGTGAAATGTCCCCATCCATACATTCTTAGCTTCACCGCCAACCAGGTTTACGATCCGGTCCTTCATTGAGCGTGCAGCTTTATTGGTAAACGTCAGGCACAGGATATTGAAAGGATCAATCCCTTTCGCGATCAGATGAGCCACGCGATATGTTAGCACACGGGTTTTACCGGAGCCGGCGCCGGCAATAACCATTACCGGTCCTTCGGTACATACAACAGCCTTATGCTGCGATTCATTCAGTTCGTCTAAAATATTCCTGCTCAAGTAAAGGGCTTTTTTTGAAAGAGATGCAAATTTACGACTTATGCCTATGCAGGGGTCGGATTTTTATTAACAGGAAGGATTTGGGGATTTGACAATTCGGCAACGTGACAATTCGGCAATGTGACAATGCGATAATGTGACAATGCGATAATAATCTTATAAATCAAACCACCTTATGCCAATAAATGACCATTAACAACATCGAATGACAACGAATGACCATGAATGACCATGAATGACCATTGTATGACACCCCAATCATCCAACCCACTCCACTACCTCAATCTTCAACTATTGAATGACCACGAATGAAAACCCACCCCACTCAAAAACTAAATACCCTCAATCCTCAACCTCACTCCGTTCTCGCCTATTTCCACAACCCTCTCTTTATACAATCCTCCCAGTGCCATCTTGAAATTCTTCTTGCTTATTCCGAAAGTTTCGTATATGTCGTCGGCAGGGCTTTTGTCGGTAAGGGCCATAAATCCGTCATTCCGTTTAAGGTATTCAACAATGAGTTCAGCCGAGGTTTTGGTTTTTTTGTAACCGGCAGGGTAGAGGCTCAGGTCGATTTTCCCATCCTCCCGTACCTTAGTGATAAACCCGGTTATGTGTTCCCCTCGGTTTAAAGGCTGAAATACTTCGCTGCTATAAAGCATTCCCCAGTGTGTATTGTTGATTATGGCATTAAATCCCAGAGGGCACGGGCCATAGATAAAAAGCTCAGCTTCCTCACCGGGTTTAAAAGTTGCCGGTTCCTTGCCAAGGAATTTGTCCACCTTTGCCGAAGCCGCTATGCGGTTGGTTTGCTCATCAATATAAACATACACAATATGCCAGCTTCCGGGTTCCATCTTTACTTTCTGCTCCCTGAAAGGTACAAGAAGGTCTTTTTGCAGTCCCCAGTAGAGGAAAGCTCCGATCTCGTTCACTTGTACCACTTCAAGCAAGGCAAATTCGCCCACTTCGCAGTACGGATCGTCAGTTGTGGCAATAATCCGGTCTTCGGAATCGAAATACAGAAAAACCTCAATCTGGTCATCCACTTCCAGCACAGCCGGTACATTATTACCCGGAAGTAAAATATCGCCAAGTTCCTCCCCGTCAAGGAAGTAGCCGCTACCTGTTACCCTGAGAATTTTTAATACATTGAACCGACCTACTGTTGCCATATTGATTTCTGCTTAAGTGTGAAATGCAAAGGTAAGCAATTAGGATGTCGGATGTGGAATGTCGGATATGGAATGTGGGAAGCCGGATGTAGCCTCTGCCTGGGGATTTTTTTCTCCTTGTACCCATATAACCTTGTTCCCCCGTCTCTTTATCGCCCTTTACCTGATCGCCCCATCACCTCATTCGTCCTGTCAAAACCGCCATTCACCGATTTTAGCTTTCGCACCTTTTTCTGCCGGCGTACATTTGCTTCATCAAACAACAATATAAATCTTTTCGTCATGGACTACAACTATAACAAAACAGGGAACAACGAAGAAAAACAAACCGTTGTTAAAAGAGCATCAGGAAAAGCTGCGGGACTGGGTGTATTGGTTATTGCAGCAGGTCTGCTTTTACTGGCCCGTAATACCGGCTTTCTCAACCACGATGTAAGCCGTATCATTTTCTCATGGGAAATGTTACTGATTGCAATAGGACTTGTAAATATTTTCTGGCGCGAGTCGCTTTGGTCAGGGTTAACACTGATCGGAGTAGGAGGGTTTTTCCTCCTGGTTAATTTTTACCATATGCCATTCAACACCTGGCAGATATTTTTCCCGGCACTTATTATCCTGGTCGGACTGCAGATGATCTTCGGTACATCGAAGTGGAAAGCACGTATGCACGATCGTACCTTGTTCACTAATACAGTCGGGAATGAGGATTTTTTCGAGGACCTCGCCATATTCGGAGGTGGCGAACGTAAAGTAGTTACTCCGAATTTTAAAGGCGGACGCATGGTAGCAGCATTTGGAGGTTCAAAAGTTGATCTTTCGCACTGTAACATTACACCAGGGGTAAGGCCTGTAATTGAAGTGGTTTCTATTTTTGGAGGCTCCTCATTGCTTGTCCCTGCCGACTGGAATGTGAAAGTGGAGGTATTCAATATTTTTGGGGGATATGTCGATAAACGATATGCAGCCCAGGCTGACATGAATAAAACTGTAGTTATTAAAGGAGTTACTATCTTTGGGGGTGGCGAAGTGAAAAGTTTTTAATTCCGGTTTCCGGATGTGCGACATAAAATTCTTAAACATTATTCATCCGAAACTCAAAAACTTCAGTTTACATCCCAAACTCATAACTCATAATTTATAACTCATAACTTCCTTTGGACCGATCCTTTTTTACCCGTAACCTTTGGATTTACTATGTTGCTTTTTGGATGGCAGTTGCTGCTATCCAATTTGCTTTGTCATACGGTGTGTATGAACAGGACCTTGTAGCATCAATTTCCGACAGCCTGATTTCGAACCTGATATTTGCATTGCTTGGAGTCGGATTGTGGTATATGGTGCGGTTCTCGGGGAAAGGAATTAAGGGATTTATTAAAAACCTTGCCTACCACATTGCAGGTTGTGCATTCACAATAATTATCTGGCAGGCTTCTTCCTATGTTATACTCCGACTGTTGTTCGAGGATAATGATGCATTCATGGGTTTCCTGCTTACATCGATGATTGTAAAAGTTTTGACCGGGGTCCTGATATATTTCCTGCTGATCTCCCTCGATTTCCTTGTACTAAGCTTCGAAGAAATGCAGGAACAAGCCGAACATGAAGTTGCCCTTTCAACCATGCTGCGTGATGCCGAACTTGCCATGCTCCGCTCCCAGATCAGGCCACATTTCCTGTTTAACAGTCTAAATTCGGTGAGTGCGCTTACCCTGTCGAACCCCCAGGCGGCCCAGGATATGATTATTAAACTTTCAGAGTTTATGCGTTATTCAATCGGGCTTGGTGCCGATACTATGAATACCCTCAACGAAGAACTTTACCATGCAAGCCTGTACCTCGATATTGAGAAAGTTCGTTTTTCGGACAGGATCAGGATCGAAAAACATATCGATCCATTATGTGGCGAAATGATGATCCCCGCCATGATCCTTCAGCCGTTGCTCGAAAATGCTGTGAAACATGGTGTAAATACGATGCTGACTTCATGTACCATTACATTAAAGGCTTTTTGCAGCGGGTCGTCACTACATGTGTCAATCAGCAATAATTTTGACCCCGATGCTGTTCCACGGAAAGGGACAGGTACAGGGTTAAAGAATGTGCAGAAAAGAATGGCTGCCCTATATGGCCGTACAGACCTGCTGATTTCAAATGTAAAAAATGAGGTATTCGAGGTAACCCTGATTATTCCGGCACCTAAAGAACAATAGTGTTTTGTAAAACTAAATTTTATTCACATGCAGGCAATTTCAACCCTGATTATTGACGATGAACCGCTGGCACGCGATATTGTTAAACGGTATGCTGCTGATTTAGAAGTTTTAAACGTGGTAGCTGAGTGTGGCGATGGTTTCGAAGCACTGAGGCAGATCCAGATCCATAAACCCGAATTGCTGTTCCTCGATATACAGATGCCAAAACTCGATGGTTTCGAATTGCTCGAAGTACTCGATTATAACCCGGCTATCATTTTTGCAACTGCTTACGATCAGTTTGCCATTAAAGCGTTCGAAATGAATGCTGTGGATTATTTGCTGAAACCATTTTCGCGGGAGCGTTTTGAGAACGCTGTGCAGAAAGCCGTTCAACGCATTAAACTTGAAAAATCGAAACCGGATACTTCACTCGATAATTTAAAAGAACACACCCAGGAATCGCGGGGTACACTCGACCGTGTTGTAACCCGACTGGGTTCAAAGGTAACTGTCATTCCTGTCGACAGGATCTGGTATATTGAATCGGCTGATGACTATGTGATGATCTATTCCGAACTGGGCAACCACCTTAAGGAAAAAACCATGAAATATTTCGAGGAACATTTACCGGCAAATAATTTTGTAAGAATACACAGGGGAAATATCATCAACCTGTCACAGATTGCGGCTATCGATGCTTATACCAAAGATACTCATATGGTGACTCTGAAATGCGGAGCTAAAATCCGGGCCAGCGCTGAGGGGTATAAGAAGCTGAGGGCGATGCTTTAATTGATAAGACCCAAGACCCAAGACCCAAAATCCAAATCCTGGTCTGACATCTCACATCCCACATCCGACATCCCACATCCAACAAAAATGCACCTCCCCATATTCTATTTGCTCAATTTCTTTATTATCCTGATTGTACTGATCTTTCTTGTCAAGTACCTCTGGGATATGTTTTTTGGCGAGAATTACGAGCCTCCGGCATGGGAAGATGCACGGAAGCAGGGGAAGCTAAGCCGCGAAATACGTAAAGCCTGCCGGAATTATCCCGACAAGGTCCGGTTCTATAATTTCTGGCTGCAGGTACAGCGTCTCGAAAAGGACCATGTGCCTGGCGATTTTGCCGAACTTGGAGTTTATAAAGGTGATAGTGCACGACTGCTCCGCATGATGGCACCCGACAGGAATTTACATCTTTTCGATACCTTCGAAGGGTTCACGGGCAAAGACCTGGAACCCGAAACCGGTGAAGCCTCCGGGTATTCGACGAAAAATTTTGCTGATACTTCAGTTAATAAAGTATTGCATAACATTGGGGGCGATCCGGCCAACATCAGGTTGCATGCAGGCTATTTCCCGCAATCTGCCGAGGGATTGAATGATATAAGGTATGCGCTTGTAAATCTTGATGCCGATTTATATAATCCGACAAAAGCAGGTCTGGAGTATTTCTACCCGCGTCTTTCACCGGGTGGTATTATTTTCATACACGACTACAATCATAAATGGGAAGGACTTGTAAAAGCAGTTGACGAATTTGCGGCAACAATTCCTGAACAAGTTGTACTTGTACCCGATCTCGACAGTACTGTTCTGATTGTAAAGAGTATTTAAGGCCGAAAACAGGAGAGCTTCTTCCTCTTTTTACATTCATTTTCCGGGAAGGTTTCGTACATTGTTAATTATCATGTATATATGAATATTTGTTTTTTATACTAACGAATTCACCATGTGGTTTTAATATGACAAAATTGTAGCGTTTAGTTCGAATATCTCTATCTTTACAAACTGTTGAAACCTTCAGCCAGTCTATTACTTGTATGAAATCACTTTTTACATTTATTATACTGTTGATAACCAATATTTTGCTTGGGCAAACCCGCCCTGACTTCGAATGGGTGGAAATACCGGCATCAGAATTCATTATGGGAAGCCCAAAGAATGAAAGAATGAGGCATAAAGACGAAAAACAACATAAGGTTTCAATTGAAAATGTGTTTATTTCATCCTGGTACCCCGAAACTGACACGAGTTCGGGTTTGAAAATCAGCATGTATGAAGTCACTTTCAGACAATTTGATTTCTTCTGCGAAAACACGGGTAAACCAAAACCATCCGATAACGGCTGGGGCAGGGGAAACCGGCCTGTGATAAATGTAACCTGGAAGGATGCAAGCGACTTTGCCGGCTGGATGGGCTGCCGCTTACCTACCGAGGCGGAATGGGAACTGATGTGCAGGGCAGGAACTTTATCCATGTTCAATACCGGCGATACCTTAACTTTCGATTATGCCAACGTAAAAACATGTTATCCGGTAAAAAGTAAACATCAGGGTTTATTTGTTCAACAAACCCGTGAAGTAGGCTCTTACAGCCCAAACAAATGGGGATTATACGATATGCATGGCAATGTGTGGGAATGGTGCAGCGACTGGTACACTGTGTACGACAGGAATAAACAGCGAAATCCAGCAGGCCCTTCAACGGGAACGCAAAAAGTAATACGAGGAGGTGCGTGGAATTCAAATGCAGTTCTTTGCCGATCGGCTACAAGGACGAAGATGAATCCAAAAACCAGGAAGGCAAACATCGGTTTCAGGATAGTAAGTGTGAAATAATGATTCAGTAAAGAAAATAGCGAACCCGATGCGGATCAAAGCAATTGATATTTTACGTGCCTTTGCAATACTGGGTGTGCTCTTCAGGCATTCTGTAATAAGTGCATGGTATGCCCGGGCAGGCTGGGCAGGCGTCGACCTTTTCTTTGTATTAAGCGGTTTCCTGGTATCAGGGCTTTTGTTTAATGAATACAAAAAAACGGATCATGTCAGAGTCGGTCGATTCCTGATCAGGCGAGGTTTCAAAATATATCCGTCATTTTATGTCTTTCTGCTTGTAGCACTTTTAACCGAAACGTTTTGGTATAACACTCACTATCCTTTACCTAATGTACTTTCGGAAGCCTTTTTCCTTCAAAGTTATTTTGATGGTTGCTTTATTCACACCTGGTCGCTGGCTATTGAAGAACACTTCTACATCCTCGTATCCTTATTTATATTGCTTGCAGTGTATAAGAAATGGATACCAAACCGGAAATTAATGATCAGTTCACTTTTAGCAGCAATCATACTGGTTTTCACCATGCGGTTCCAGTATGTATTTGCAAGGATCAATGAACCTTCCATTCATTTTTTCAAAACCCACCTGAGGATGGATGGATTGCTAATAGGAGTGCTCATTTCCTATATGTACCATTTCTCCGAAAGGTTTAAAGCCATTTTCTCGAAAAATCTTTACCCTTTTGCTGCAGCAGTCATTGCATTGATCAGTCTGCCCTTCATATTCCCCGCCGGAAGCTTTTTTATGCTCACCGCCGGCTTAACGCTGATGCAGGCTGGGTTCGGCATACTGGTTGCCTTGGTGGTTGTATTCAGTGAGACCCTGAATGGTTACAGATGGTATAACTCTTTTTTTATCAGCGCATTAACTATGATTGGCCGCTATTCCTATTCCATCTACCTTTGGCACCTGTTTTTGTATAAAGGACTTTTAACACTATGGCACGACGAACCTCCAGTAATTATTTATTTTATCGTCACAATCGTGGGCGGGATATGCCTTTCGCTTATTATTGAACAGGTATTTTTAAAAATTCGTGATAAATATTTTTCACCTGTTGTTGTAGGTATTAAATAAGTTGTATCTTTGCACCCTCCAAAAACGATAGCCCTTTTAAAAGGCAATTGTTTATAAGCGAAGGACTAATGCTTTTTAATAGTCCGGGAAACCTGAGAAAGTAAGACGATATAGGTTTCAAAACACGATAAAGGCGACGAGAATTCGTTGCCAGCTTTTACGAAAGCCTCTTGTGTTAACCGTCTTAGAACCAGGATTATATCCCGTACCTAACAATCGAAGCCCTTTGCCGGAAAAACCGCTCAGGGCATTTTTTTTTGTGCGGAATTGAAACAGGAGTTGAACGAAACACAAAATAAATGAAGGTATCGGTTTGATATTCGAAATTAAATTGTACTTTTGCAGCCCCTTAGAAAAAAATAGCTGAAACAACAGAAAAATCAATAGATTCAATATGCCTACAATAGCACAATTGGTTCGTAAAGGCCGTCAGAAACTGACAGACAAGAGCAAGTCACCGGCATTGGATTCATGTCCTCAGCGCCGCGGGGTTTGTACCAGGGTTTATACAACTACACCTAAGAAACCAAACTCAGCAATGCGTAAAGTTGCCAGGGTTCGTTTAACAAACGGTAAGGAAGTAAACGCTTACATCCCAGGCGAAGGTCACAATCTGCAGGAACACTCAATCGTAATGATCCGCGGTGGTCGTGTTAAAGACCTTCCGGGTGTTCGTTACCACATTATCCGTGGAGCCCTCGATACTTCAGGTGTTGATGGTCGTAACCAAAGCCGCTCAAAATACGGTACAAAACGTCCTAAAAAAGGCGCGTTAGCAAAAGGTGCAGTTAAACCAGGAGCCAAGAAAAAGTAATTGAATCGTTGAAACGATAAGGAAATTTTATCATGAGGAAATCATCACCCAAAAAACGGCTTATTCTACCTGATCCGAAATTCAACGAACAGGTAGTAACAAAATTCGTAAACAATATGATGGAGCGCGGTAAGAAAAATTGCGCTTATGATATTTTCTACGATGCTATTGAAATAGTGACTGAGAAACTGAAAGAAGACGGTTTGGAAGTTTGGAAAAAAGCACTGAACAATGTTACTCCTAATGTGGAGGTTCGCAGCCGCCGTATCGGAGGTGCTACATTCCAGATTCCTTCGGAAATCCGCCCAAGCCGCAAACAGTCGATCGGAATGAAAAACCTTATCCTTTTTGCACGCCGCCGTCATGAAAAATCAATGGCTTCGAAATTAGCCAGCGAAATCATGGCCGCTTACAAAGAAGAAGGTTCAGCATTTAAGAAAAAAGAAGATACTCACCGTATGGCCGAAGCTAACAAAGCTTTCTCCCATTTCAGGTTCTAAATTATTAAACGGAAGGTTAATACATGTCATCAGATAAACTGAAATATACGCGCAACATAGGCATTATGGCCCACATCGACGCCGGCAAAACGACGACGACGGAGCGTATATTGTATTATACCGGCCGCAATTACAAGCTCGGCGAAGTACATGATGGTACTGCTACCATGGACTGGATGATCCAGGAACAGGAACGCGGTATTACAATTACTTCTGCTGCTACTACTGTAAATTGGGAATTCGAAAACCAGGACTACCGTCTGAATATTATCGATACACCAGGTCACGTTGATTTTACAGTTGAAGTTGAACGCTCATTAAGAGTTCTTGATGGTGCTGTAGCTGTTTTCTGTGCGGTCGGTGGTGTTGAGCCACAAAGCGAAACGGTTTGGAAACAAGCCGATAAATACAGCGTTCCCCGCATCGCATTCATCAATAAGATGGATCGTGCCGGAGCTGACTTTTTCTCTGTTATTGACGAATTGAAGGAAAAACTTGGAGCTAATGCAGTTCCGTTGCAGATTCCTATCGGATCCGAAGATACATTCCAGGGTGTAGTTGACCTTATTTCGAACAGGGCAATTATATGGGACGACGATTCAAAAGGAATGCATTATTCCGAAGGACCTGTTCCAGCTGAGCTGGTTGAAATCGTTGACGAATACCGCACCCGCCTTGTTGAAGGATGTGCCGAAGAAGAAGACGAATTATTAGAAAAATATTTTAACGACCACAATTCGATTACTGACGATGAAATGCGCCGCATTATCCGCCAGGCTACACTCGAAATGAAAATAACCCCGGTTATTTGCGGGTCAGCGTTCAAAAATAAAGGTGTTCAGAATTTACTGGATGCTATCTGCCTCTACCTTCCGAATCCTTACGATGTTCCTGCAATTTCCGGTATCAATCCTGATACGGATCTCGAAGAAGAACGTCACGTTAATTCGGACGAACCATTTACTGCCCTTGCTTTTAAAATTGCAACCGATCCTTTTGTAGGTCGTATAGCATTCTTCCGCGTTTATTCAGGCACACTCCAGTCAGGAAGTTATGTACTGAATGCTTCAACCGGCAAGAAAGAGCGCATCTCGCGTATTATGCAGATGCACGCCAATAAACAGAATCCAATCGATTTTATCGAAGCCGGTGATATAGGTGCAGCAGTAGGTTTCAAACAGATACGTACAGGCGATACCCTTTGCGACGAAAAACATCCTATCATTCTCGAATCGATGAGTTTTCCTGAACCTGTTATCAGTGTTGCAGTTGAACCACGTACACAAGATGATGTTGATAAACTCGATATTGCACTGCTTAAACTTGCCGAGGAAGATCCTACTTTCAAGATCCGAACGGATCAGGAAACCGGTCAGACAATTATCTCAGGAATGGGTGAACTTCACCTCGACATTCTTGTAGACCGTCTTCGCCGCGAATTCAAACTCGAAGTTAACCAGGGTGCTCCGCAGGTTGCTTACCGCGAAGCCGTTACAGCTACAGTTACCCATCGCGAAGTTTACAAAAAACAAACCGGTGGCAGGGGTAAATTTGCCGATATTATCTTCGAACTCGGTCCTGCCGACGAAGGAGTTAAAGAACTGCAGTTCCTCAACGAAGTTAAAGGTGGTAATATTCCTAAAGAATTTATTCAGCCTATCGAAAAAGGATTCAAAGCTGCAATGGCAAATGGCGTTCTGGCTGGTTATGCCCTCGAAAGCATGAAAGTTAGAATAATTGATGGTTCGTTCCATGCTGTGGATAGTGATGCCCTGGCTTTCGAAATTTGTGCAAAAATCGGATTCAAGGAAGCAGCCCGCAAAGCGAAGAGCGTATTGCTCGAGCCTATAATGAAAATTGAAGTGGTTTGCCCTGATAATTATGTTGGCGATGTAACCGGTGATCTTAACAAACGCCGTGCAGTTGTCGAGAATATCGAAGCAAAGATAAAATATCAGATTGTTAAGGCTAAAGTGCCCTTGTCCGAAATGTTCGGCTATGTTACCAGCCTTCGCACTGTAACTTCAGGCCGTGGAAATTCAAGTATGGAATTCTCACATTACCAGGAAGTACCAAGGAATATCGCAGAAGATGTGATAACCAAATTGAAAGGATATTAATTCAGTCATAATAACGTAATAAAAGATTACAACGTGAACCAGAGGATTAGAATAAAGCTGAAATCGTACGATCATAACCTGGT
The DNA here is from genome assembly GCA_963677975.1 of Bacteroidales bacterium. Taxonomy (GTDB): domain Bacteria; phylum Bacteroidota; class Bacteroidia; order Bacteroidales; family UBA4417; genus UBA4417. The sequence continues at coordinate 1,876,084 of OY782677.1, forward strand.
AGATAAATCTGCCGAAAAGATCGTGAAGACGGTGAAATTGACCGGTGCAATTGTTAACGGGCCGATTCCTCTTCCAACCGATAAGAAAATTTACACTGTTCTGAAATCAACATTTGTGAATAAGAAATCACGCGAACAGTTCGAATTGAGTTCTTACAAAAGGTTACTGGATATCTACAGCTCAACAGCAAAGACCATCGATGCACTGATGAAGCTTGAGTTACCCAGCGGAGTGGAAGTCGAAATTAAAATCTGATGAATTTCAGGTTTGTAATTGAAAAGAATAAAAAAAGAAACATTAATATCTCGATATAATGTCAGGAATTATCGGAAAAAAAATAGGAATGACCAGCATGTTCGACGCCAACGGCAAAAACGTGGCTTGCACAGTTATTGAAGCTGGTCCTTGCTTTGTGACCCAGGTCAGGACAATGGAGAATGACGGTTACGAAGCTATTCAGCTCGCCTACGAGGATAAAAAGGAAAAGCATTCAACGAAAGCTGAAATCGGCCACTTCAAGAAAGCCGGTATAACACCTAAACGTGTTGTGGCTGAGTTCACCCGTTTCGAAGCGGATCACCAGAAAACTTTCGGGGACATCCTGAAAGTAGATATCTTCGAAGAAGGTGAATTTATTGATGTTGTGGGTACAACCAAAGGTAAAGGTTTTCAGGGTGTTGTTCGCCGTCATGGTTTTGCCGGTGTAGGTGGAGCAACCCACGGACAACACAACCGCCTCAGGGCTCCGGGATCAGTTGGTGCATCATCATACCCGAGTAAGGTTTTCAAAGGAATGCGTATGGCTGGCCATATGGGTGTTGACCGTGTTAAAATGATCAACCTACAGATTCTGAAAATCGTTACCGAAAAAAATCTGATAGTAGTAAAAGGTTCCGTTCCAGGAGCAAATGGTTCATATGTAATTGTTGAAAGATGGAGCTAGTAGTATATAACATCAAAGGCGAGAAGACCGCCAAAACGGTTACACTCAACGATAGTATTTTCGATGTAACCCCTAACGACCACGCTATCTATCTCGATACCAAACAGTATCTTGCTAACCAGCGTCAGGGAACACACGCCTCGCTCGAGAAATCGATGGTAAGCGGAAGTACCAAAAAACTCAAAAAGCAAAAAGGTACAGGTGGAGCACGTGCAGGTAGCCGTAAATCACCCTTGTTCAGGGGCGGAGCCCGTGCATTTGGCCCTCAGCCGCGCGATTACAGCTTCAAACTGAATAAGAAACTTAAAAAGCTTGCCCGTTTATCAGCACTGGCTTATAAAGTAAAAGAAAACAACATCATGGTTGTTGAAGACTTCAATTTCGAAGCTCCCAAAACCCGTGAATTTGCTTCAGTACTTGCAGCTTTAAAACTCGACGGACGCAAAACCCTCATGGTTCTGCCCGAAAACATTCAGAACATCGTGCTTTCGTCACGTAACCTGAAAAGAGCAAAAGTAACCCGTGCCTGTGACCTGAATACATACGATATCCTCAATGCCCAAAACCTGATCCTCCTCGTGAGCTCGGTTAATGAAATTGAAAAATCGTTCGAAAATTAATAAATACCGTTAGCAGTAACACTTTAAATAATATAGCGATGGGTATCATCATCAAGCCGATCATCACTGAAAAAATGACGCAACTCGGCGAAAAACTGGGACGTTATGGCTTTGTAGTTGACAAACGTGCAAACAAATTGCAGATTAAGAAAGCTGTCAAAGAAATGTATGGCGTTGAAGTGGAAGAAGTCAATACAATGACCTATGCCGGGAAATTCAAATCCCGCTTTACCAAAAGTGGAGTGCTCTCCGGCAAAACCAATTCATTTAAAAAAGCTATCATAACGTTAGCAAAAGGCGAATCAATAGATTTTTACAGCAATATCTAAGGAATAATGGCTCTCAAGAAATTTAAACCAACCACACCTGGTCAGCGTTTCAAGGTTATCAGCACCTTCGACGAAATCACCACATCGGTGCCCGAGAAAAGTTTGCTTGAACCTCAGCATAAGTCAGGCGGCCGTAATCACAGCGGCAAAATGACTATGCGTTATATGGGTGGTGGTACTAAGCAGCACTACCGTGTAATCGACTTCAAACGCGAAAAAGATAATATTCCGGCCGTTGTAAAAACGATCGAATATGACCCGAATCGTACAGGACGTATCGCCCTGTTATGGTACGCTGATGGCGAAAAACGCTATATACTTGCACCGCAAGGCCTTAAAGTGGGCCAGGAACTTATCTCCGGTGTTGGAGCAGCTCCCGAAGTAGGAAATGCACTTTTTATGAGTGAAATTCCTTTCGGTACCATGATTCACAATATCGAACTCCGCCCGGGACAGGGAGCCAAAATGGTTCGCAGCGCCGGTGCATCAGCCCAGTTGATGTCGCGTGATGGTAAGTTCGCTGTTGTGCGTATGCCTTCAGGTGAAACACGCCTTATACTTCAAACCTGTAAAGCAACCATCGGAATGGTTTCCAATGGCGACCACCAGCTCGAAGTTTCAGGAAAAGCAGGCCGTTCGCGTTGGCTTGGCCGCAGGCCTCGTACCCGCCCGGTTGTTATGAACCCAGTTGATCACCCGATGGGTGGAGGCGAAGGCCGCGCAACCGGAGGTCACCCGCGTACACGTAAGGGGACACCTGCAAAGGGATTCAAAACCCGCTCGAAGACCAGCGCTTCAAACAAATATATCATCGAAAGAAGGAAGAAGTAATCTAATAAAAATAGCATCATGAGCCGTTCGCTTAAAAAAGGCCCCTTTATTGATTATAGACTTGAAAAGAAGGTTCTAGACCTGATTGAAAGTAAAAAGAAAGTGGTAATAAAAACCTGGTCGAGGTCATCAACAATTACCCCCGACTTCGTTGGCCAGACCATCGCTGTACATAACGGGAATAAATTTATTCCTGTGTATGTAACCGAAAACATGGTTGGACATAAACTTGGAGAATTCAGCCCTACCCGTATTTTCAGGGGCCATGCCGGAAATAAAGGTAAGAAGTAAAAAGACCTAGCAACAATGGGATCAAGAAAACATAATTCAGCTGAGCAGCGTAAAGAGGCAAACAAATCATTGTTTTTTGCCAAACTGAACAACTGCCCCTCCTCACCCAGGAAAATGAAGCTCGTAGCTAACCTGGTAAGTGGAAAAAATGTAGAAACTGCAATGCATATTCTGCAACATACACCTAACTACGCAGCCGAAAAACTGGGCAAGCTTCTTAAGTCAGCCCTGGCTAACTGGCAGCAGAAAAACGAAGGTGTCCGCATGGAAGACAGCAACCTTTATATTAAAGAGGTAAACGTTAACGAAGGCCGTATGCTGAAACGTGTACAGCCTGCTCCCCAGGGACGTGCCCACCGTGTGAAAAAACGCTCCAACCACGTAACTGTCATTCTCGACAGCCGGGTGAAGAAAGAAGAAACTGAAATAGTAACTAAATAATCAAGCAGCCTAATGGGACAAAAGTGTAATCCGATCGGCAACAGGTTAGGTATCATTAAAGGATGGGATTCTAACTGGTACGGTGGTAAAAAGTTTGATAACAAACTTGTTGAAGACGACAAAATACGTAAGTATCTGAATGCCCGTCTTTCAAAAGCTGGTATTTCACACATTATTATCGAGCGTACCCTGAAGCTGGTAACTGTCACAATAAATACCGCCCGCCCGGGTATCATCATAGGCAAAGCCGGACAGGAAGTTGATAAACTCAAAGAAGAGTTGAAAAAACTTACCGGTAAGGAAGTTCAGATCAATATTTCGGAAATCAAACGCCCCGAAATTGATGCAGTAATTGTTGGAAACACAATTGCACGCCAGCTCGAAGGACGTATTTCGTACCGCAGGGCAATTAAAACTGCCATGACCTCAGCAATGCGAATAGGTGCCGAAGGTATAAAAGTACAGATTTCAGGTCGCCTCGGTGGTGCTGAAATGGCCCGCCGCGAGCAGTTCAAAGAAGGACGTATTCCTTTGCATACACTCCGCGCCGATATTGATTACGCTTTGGCCGAAGCACAAACCACATACGGAAAACTGGGTATCAAAACCTGGATCTGTAAAGGCGAAATCTACGGTAAAGTTGACCTGGTTCCGGGTACCGAGAATATGGTAAAAGACAATAAACCTGCGCACGGACAAGGACGTCCTGACCGCAAAGGTGGCCCTCGTGGCGACCGTGACCGTGACCGTGGAAGCGACCGCGGAGGAGATCGTGGTGGCGACCGTCGTCCAAGGAATAAAAAATAAGTAAGGAATAGAGTACTCATCAACATATAGTTTTAGCGATGTTACAGCCTAAAAGAACAAAATACAGGAAGCAGCAGAAAGGCAAAATGAAAGGAAATGCCAAACGAGGATACGAATTAGCTTTCGGTTCATTTGGTATCAAAGCCCTCGAAGAAGTGTGGCTTACCGGTCGTCAGATAGAAGCTGCCCGTCAGGCAATCACACGTTACATGAAACGTGAAGGCCAGTTATGGATCAGAGTATTTCCTGACAAACCTGTTACAAAGAAACCTGCTGAAGTACGTATGGGTAAAGGTAAAGGTGCTCCCGAATATTTCGTTGCACGTGTTACCCCGGGCCGCTTACTTTTCGAGCTCGAAGGCGTTCCCGCCGAAATAGCCCAGGAAGCCTGCCGCTTAGGCGCCCAGAAACTGCCGATAGCTGTTAAATATGTGGTTCGCAGGGATTACCAGGAAAATTTAGCATAATCAGGCTACCCGATAATAAGAAGTTGCCAAACGTATAATAGTAGCAAAATGAAACAAGAAGTTATTCGTGAACTATCAACTCCCGAGTTGATTGAAAGACTCGACGAAGAACGCATGCAGCTCAACAAGCTTAAAATGAACCATGCAGTTTCTCCGCTTGAGAACCCAAACAAAATAAAAGCATACCGCAGAACTGTTGCCCGTTTGGTAACCGAACTTCATATGCGCAGTACAAAATTGGCAGTAGCTAACAAGGCTAACAAATAATAATTATCACAACAATGGAAGAAAGAAATCTCAGAAAAGAAAAGATCGGTCTTGTTGTAAGCAATAAAATGGAGAAATCCATCGTAGTTCAGGTCGAAAGGCGTGTAAAACACCCTAAGTACCATAAGTTTGTAAAAAAGACTTCTACGTTTGCTGCACATGACGAAAAAAATGAATGCGGAATTGGTGATACCGTTCGCATATCCGAAACCCGCCCTCTGAGCAAGACAAAATGTTGGAGATTAGTTGAAATCATTGAAAGAGCTAAATAATTATGATACAGCAGGAATCAAGACTTACGGTAGCCGATAATAGCGGTGCTAAAGAGGTACTCTGTATAAGGGTGCTTGGTGGTACCCGCAGGAAGTATGCCTCCGTGGGCGATAAAATCATCGTTTCGGTGAAAAAAGCCCTTCCCTCAGGTAACATTAAGAAAGGAACTGTAGCTAAAGCTGTTGTGGTTCGCACCAGTAAGGAAATACGTCGCGCCGATGGTTCCTATATCAGGTTCGACGACAATGCCGTGGTTCTTCTTAACAACGCCGGTGAAATGATTGGAACCCGTATCTTCGGGCCGGTCTCAAGGGAACTCAGGGAAAAACAGTATATGAAAATTGTTTCACTTGCACCCGAAGTGCTTTAATTTCGAGAAACTATGAGTAAAGTATATATCAAAAAAGGGGACAACGTGAAGATCCTTGCCGGCGACTCCAAAGGAAAGACCGGTAAAGTTTTGGAAGTAGAAGTGGAATCGTACAGGGCTATCGTCGAAAACGTGAACCTTGCTACCAAGCACTCCAAACCAAATGCCAAAAACCCTAAAGGCGGTATCCTGAAACAGGAAATGCCTATCCACATCTCAAACCTGATGCTTGTTGATGCCAGTGGTAAAGCAACACGCGTTGGACGTACAAAAGATGCAAAGTCAAATAAATCTGTCAGAGTATCAAAAAAATCCGGGGAGGTAATTAAATAATGGAATATTCAGCCCGCCTTAAAGCAAAGTACCACGAGGAAGTAGTTCCTGCTCTTACGGAACAGTTCCAGTACAAAAATCATATGCAGGTTCCTAAACTGGTTAAAATCTGTTTGAACCAGGGACTAGGTACTGCTATATCCGATAAGAAAATTATCGACGTCGGTGTTACCGAAATGACACAGATCGCCGGTCAGAAAGCAGTTTCAACCAAATCGAAAAAAGATATCTCCAACTTCAAGTTGCGTAAAAATATGCCTGTAGGCGTTCGCGTAACCCTTCGTGGTGAGAAAATGTACGAATTCCTCGACAGGCTGATCTCGATCGCTATCCCACGTGTCCGCGACTTCCGTGGTATCAACGTAAAAGGATTCGATGGCCGTGGTAACTATACCATGGGTATCACCGAGCAGATTATTTTCCCTGAGGTTGTTATCGACAAGATCCTGAAAATAAACGGACTCGATATCACTTTCGTTACTACAGCCAGGACAGACAAAGAGTGTATGGCACTGTTAAAAGAATTTGGTTTACCCTTCAAGAAATAACCTACAACTATGGCAAAAGAATCATTAAAGGCTAGAGAGGTAAAACGGCAGAAACTGGTAGATAAATATGCTGCCAAACGTACTGCACTCAAGGCTGCCGGCGATTATGTTGGCTTACAGAAACTACCCCTTAACTCAAACCCTATCCGTTTGCACAACCGCTGCAAAATCACGGGACGTCCGAAAGGATATATGAGGCAGTTTGGAGTTTCACGTATCAACTTCCGCTTTATGGCACTCGATGGCCTTATTCCAGGTGTTAAAAAAGCAAGCTGGTAAATTATTCACTGAAACATTTAATTACAAGATACAAAATGATCACAGATCCGATTGCAGATTATCTTACTAGAATAAGGAATGCCGTGATGGCCAACCACAGGGTTGTAGAAATTCCTGCATCTAATGTCAAGAAGGAGATAACTAAAATCCTCTTCGACCAGGGATACATTCTCAATTTTAAATTTGAGGAAGATACCAAACCTGGTGTTATTAAGATTGCGCTGAAGTATCACCCTGTAACCAAACAATCCGCTATCACGCAGATTGAAAGGATAAGTAAACCAGGTTTACGCCGCTATGTGGGAAAAGAACAACTCCCGAGAGTCCTCAACGGACTCGGAATCGCCATCGTGTCCACATCGCACGGACTGATGACCGATAAGGACGCACGTACCCAGAATGTAGGTGGCGAAGTAATTTGTTACGTTAGCTAATAAAAAGGAGGAAATAATAATGTCGAGAATTGGAAAATTGCCGATTACGATTCCTTCCGGAGTTACAATCACCATCTCAGAGAAAAACCTTGTTACCATTAAAGGTAGCAAAGGCGAACTGAAACAGCAGGTTGATCCGGATATCATCGTTAAGGTTGAAAATAACGAGCTGCTCGTTCAGCGCCCAACCGAACAACAGCGTCACCGCTCAATGCATGGCCTGTACCGTTCACTGCTCTTCAACATGGTTAAAGGTGTCAGCGAAGGATTTACAGTTCAACAGGAACTGGTTGGTGTGGGTTACAAAGCTGTAGTTGTTGGTCAGACTATTGAACTGGCACTTGGCTATTCACACAACTTCTTCTTCGAACTCCCTTCCGAAATACAGGTAAGCGCAGTAACCGAAAGAGGTAAGAACCCCATTATTACAATGGTATCGCACGATAAACAACTTATCGGACAGGTAGCGGCAAAAATCAGGTCGCTGCGCAAACCTGAACCATACAAAGGAAAAGGTATCAAGTTCGTAGGCGAAGTACTGAAACGTAAAGCTGGTAAGTCAGCATCGGATAAATAATCATTGAGAACAGCATAATACTTTCAATCGATGTCATTCAAAGTAGATAAAGAATACAGGAGACTAAAAATCAAACAACGCGTTCGCAGAGTCGTTACCGGCACAGCGGTTCGCCCACGTATGACTGTCTTCCGCAGCAATAAGGATATTTATGTACAATTGGTCGATGATCAGTCAGGTACAACATTAGTAGCTGCATCATCACGCGCTAAAGGTATAGCGGATCAAAAAGGTACCAAAATTGAGAAGGCCCAACTCGTTGGAAAACTCATAGCCGAGCGCGCCCTCGAATTGGGAATACTCGCAGTAGTTTTCGACCGTAACGGTTATCTTTATCATGGTAGAGTAAAAGCCCTGGCTGACGCAGCCAGAGAAGGTGGCATCAAATTTTAATTACAGCTATGGCAAACGTAAACACAAACAGAGTAAAATCGAGCGATATCGAATTGAAAGACAGGCTCGTCGCCATCCAGCGCGTTACTAAGGTTACCAAGGGCGGTCGTACTTTCACTTTCTCAGCCATTGTTGTGGTTGGAAATGAAAACGGAGTTGTTGGTCACGGCCTTGGAAAAGCTAAGGAAGTACAGGCTGCAATTGCTAAAGGAATTGAAGATGCCAAGAAAAACCTGGTTCGTGTACCGGTTCTTAAAGGAACTATACCTCACGAACAATATGGAAAATACGGCGGAGCCCTCGTTTTCATGAAACCCGCAGCTGCCGGTACCGGAGTTATAGCCGGTGGTGCTATGCGTGCAGTGCTCGAAAGCGTCGGAGTTAAGGACGTACTTGCAAAATCAAAAGGCTCATCAAATCCTCACAGCGTTGTTAAAGCAACAATCGACGGACTCTGCCAGATGAAAGATGCTCATACGGTAGCACAACTCCGTGGCATCAGTATGGATAAAGTATTCAACGGTTAACCACTAAATATATAGCGCGATGAGAAACGTGAGAATAACCCAGATAAAAAGTGGTATTAAACAACCCGAACGTCAGAAACGTACACTACGTGCACTCGGCATCACCAAAATGAACCGCCCGGTTGACCATGTAGCCACACCTCAGATTGAAGGCATGATCCATGCGATCAGCCATTTACTGAAAGTGGAAGAAATTTAATTGTAAATCCTTTATAGAACACATATAACATGGATCTAAGTAATTTAAAGCCGGCAGAAGGCGCTACAAAATCGGAGAAACGAATCGGTCGTGGCCAGGGATCTGGACGTGGTGGTACTTCCACACGCGGACACAAAGGAGCCCAATCACGTTCAGGATACAAAAGAAGAAAAGGTTTCGAAGGAGGCCAGATGCCTTTGTACCGCCGCGTACCTAAAGGAGGCTTCAAAAATATTAACAGGGTTGAATATACCGGACTGAATATTGATGTACTGCAGAAACTTGCTGAAACCAGTAACTTAACCGTTATTACTCCTGACGTACTTAAGGAACACGGTCTTCTCGGAAAGAAAGATCTCCTCAAAGTGTTAGGCCGCGGCAAACTCAGTGCAAAAATTGAAGTTACAGCCAATGCTTTCTCAGCTAAGGCTATACAGGCAATCGAATCAGTTGGTGGAACTGTTATTAAACTCTGAACTTAATGAAACGCTTCATTCAGACATTAAAAAACATTTATAAGATCGAGGAACTCCGGAAAAGGATTGGCTATACTTTAGGCCTTATTCTTATCTACAGGTTTGGATCGTATGTTACTATCCCTGGTGTTGATCCCCAGCAACTAATGGCATTGAAGAACCAATCTTCATCAGGTCTTCTAGGCCTTCTGAACATGTTCTCTGGCGGTGCTTTCAGCAATGCATCCATTTTCGCATTGGGTATCATGCCGTATATCTCTGCTTCTATCGTTATTCAGCTTCTGGGAATGGCTATTCCTTATTTCCAGAAACTGCAGAAAGAAGGCGAAAGCGGTCGTAAGAAAATCAACCAGTTTACCCGTTACCTAACCGTTATTATTACAGCGCTTCAGGCTCCGGGTTACATAGCTAACCTTATTTCACAGTTACCTGCGCAGGCTATTACACCTTTCGATCCGAATGTCACTTCTCCGGGAGTATTCTTCTGGGTATCGTCGGTTGTTGTTCTAGTATCGGGTACCATGTTTGTAATGTGGCTCGGTGAAAAAATTACCGATAAAGGTCTTGGTAACGGTATCTCCCTTATTATCATGGTTGGTATCATGGCCAGGCTTCCTTTTGCACTGTTCAGCGAGTTCCTCGCACGTATGGAGCAAAAAGGCGGTGGTTTGGTAGTCTTCGTTGTCGAAATTGTTGTCCTTATACTTGTTGTTCTTCTCTGTATACTGCTTGTTCAGGGAACGCGTAAAATACCGGTACAATATGCCAAACGCGTTGTCGGAAACAAACAGTACGGTGGTGTTCGCCAGTATATTCCTTTAAAGGTTAATGCAGCAGGTGTTATGCCTATCATTTTTGCCCAGGCAATTATGTTCCTTCCTTTAACTATAGCTGGATTTGCAAGCAGCGAAAGCCTGCGCGGTTTTGCTGCAACCTTTACCAATATCAATGGTTTCTGGTACAACTTTACCTATGCATTGCTCATCGTTGTCTTCACATATTTCTATACTGCTATAACAGTTAACCCTAACCAAATGGCGGAGGATATGAAGAAAAACAACGGATTTATTCCTGGCGTTAAACCCGGAAAGAAAACTGCCGACTTTATCGATTCGGTAATGTCGAAAATCACATTCCCCGGTTCATTGTTCCTTGCACTTGTAGCTATTATGCCTGCGCTGGTTCGTTTGGGCGGAGTAAGCAGTCAGTTTGCCCAGTTCTACGGAGGTACTTCACTGCTTATTCTAGTCGGTGTTGTATTGGATACACTGCAACAAATTGAAAGCCACCTGCTGATGCGTCACTACGAAGGTTTGACAAAATCAGGTCGTATCAAGGGCCGTAATGCCGGAGCATACTAAGCCGAAGTAAAAACGGAATAATGGCTCTGATTAAGACTGAAATAGAGATTGAAAAAATACGTACGAGTTCTTTACTTGTTGGAAAAACGATAGCAGAAGTTGCCAGGCATATAAAACCAGGCGTTACAACGATCGCTCTCGATAAGATAGCCGAAGAGTTTATCCGCGACCATAAAGCAAAACCTGCTTTTAAAGGATACCACGGATTCCCTGCTACGCTGTGTATATCGGTTAACGAAGTTGTGGTGCATGGAATACCCGGGCTGCGCGAACTGAAAGAGGGCGACCTCGTTTCGATCGACTGTGGTACCATTATTGATGGTTATTATGGCGATTCAGCATTTTCATTCGGATTACTGCCGGTGGCAGTAGAAGTTGAATTGCTGATGAAACGGACCCACGATTCACTGCTTAAAGGCATCGAAGTAATTTCGGCCGGTAAGCGTGTAGGGGATATCGGTTACAAAGTTCAGACCTATGTCGAAAGCTTTGGATACTCAGTAGTCCGCGACCTTGTGGGACATGGTTTAGGTACCAGCCTGCACGAAAAGCCTGAAGTTCCCAATTACGGGAAACAAGGCACGGGACCGAAACTGGAAGATGGAATGGTTATATGTATCGAACCTATGATCAACCTCGGCACCAGACAGGTAATGCAGGAAAACGATGGATGGACGATCCGCACCATGGACCGGAAACCCTCAGCGCATTTCGAGCATGCTGTCGTTATCAGAAATAATGGAGTCGATATTTTGTCGAGTTTTAGTGAAATTGAACAGGTTATTAATCCTGACATAATAATAACTAGGTAATAAATGGCAAAACAACTTGTAATTGAGCAGGACGGCGTAGTGAAAGAATCACTTGGCAATGCTATGTTCCGGGTTGAACTTGAAAATGGGCATATGATTATTGCGCACATTTCAGGAAAGATGAGGATGCACTACATAAAAATACTTGTAGGTGACAGAGTCAAAATTGAAATGTCGCCATACGACCTTAGTAAAGGGAGGATTAACTTCCGTTATAAATAAAGAATAATACACCTTAAGAAATAACTCAAGCAATGAAAGTTAGAGCATCAGTAAAGAAAAGAACACCTGAATGCAAAATCGTGCGCAGGAAAGGGAGAATTTATGTCATCAACAAAAAGAATCCTAAGTACAAGCAGAGGCAAGGTTAATAATTGTATAATCCATAAGCTATAAATATATATGGCACGTATTGCTGGTATTGACTTACCAAAAAACAAAAGAGGAGAAATAGGCCTGACCTATATTTTCGGCCTTGGCCGTTCTTCAGCCCAGAGCATTCTGGATCAGTGCGGTATCGACCGTAACAAGAAAGTTCAAGACTGGACTGATGATGAGCAGAATAACATCCGCTCGGTAATCAACGACAGTTTTAAAATTGAAGGTGCGCTTCGTTCGGAAGTACAGCTCAATATAAAACGATTGATGGATATCGGTTGCTACCGTGGAGTTCGTCACCGTTTGGGCCTTCCGTTGCGTGGACAAAGTACCAAGAACAATGCCCGTACACGTAAGGGTAGGAAAAAGACTGTTGCTAACAAGAAGAAAGCAACTAAATAAGAAAGCATTTAAAGGTAAAATAATTTTACAATGGCAAAAACCACCAAAGTATCGAAGAAAAGAGTTGTTAAGGTTGAAGCTACCGGAAGGGCTTATGTTTCAGCTTCGTTTAACAATATCATTATTTCGCTCACTAACAATGCCGGACAGGTTATTTCCTGGGCATCGGCCGGAAAAATGGGATTCAGAGGTTCAAAGAAGAATACTCCTTATGCTGCACAGATGGCTGCCCAGGATTGTTCGAAAGTTGCTTTCGACCTTGGACTCCGCAAAGTTAAGGTTTACGTTAAAGGACCCGGATCGGGCAGAGAATCAGCAATACGTACTTTACACACTGCTGGTATCGAAGTTACCGAAATTCAGGACATCACTCCATTGCCACACAATGGTTGCAGACCTCCTAAACGCAGAAGGGTTTAATATTGACCTACTACTTCGATATTTACGAACAATAAGTTTAATAATACATAATCATAAGGCTTTATGGCAAGATATATTGGTCCTAAGACAAGGATAGCCAGGAAATTCAAAGAACCTATCTACGGACCCGACAGTTCTTACGAAAAGAAGAACTATCCTCCCGGACAGCACGGACAGAACAAACGCAGGAAAAAACAATCGGAATACGGTGTTCAGCTTCAGGAAAAACAAAAAGCGAAATACACCTACGGAATCCTGGAAAAACAATTCCGTAACATTTTCGAGAAAGCCACCCGTAAAAAAGGTGTCACCGGCGAAATCCTTCTGCAGCTGATCGAATCACGTCTCGATAACGTAGTTTATCGTTTGGGAATTGCTCCTACCCGTGATGGTGCACGCCAGCTTGTCGGACACGGACATATTACTGTTAACGGTAAAGTACTCAATATCCCTTCGTACGAATGCGGAAAAGGGGATGTAATTGCAGTACGCGAACGCGCCAAATCACTTGAAGTAATCCAGAATTCGCTGCAGGGCCGCATCATGCGCTACTCCTGGCTCGAATGGGATGGTGCTCTGATGACAGGTAAATTTGTTAATTACCCTGAACGCGAAGAGATTCCTGAAACCATAAAGGAACAACTCATCGTCGAATTGTATTCGAAGTAATTTTTTTATCTTGCATTTTTTTAAACAAAGGACATTTATGGCCATTTTAGCATTCCAGAAACCTGATAAGGTTATCATGATACAGGCTGATGAGTTTGACGGAACATTTGAATTCCGCCCGCTCGAACCAGGCTTCGGTATCACCATAGGTAATGCATTGCGCAGGATCTTACTTTCGTCACTTGAGGGATATGCAATCACCTCGCTGCGGATCGACGGAGTTGAACACGAATTCTCATCAGTTAAAGGTGTGGTTGAAGATATAACAGATGTTATTCTTAACCTCAAAAAAGTAAGGTTCCGCAAACAGATTGAATCAGAAGAAAGTGAAAAAATCAACTTCACCGTTACCGGTAAAGATACATTCACTGCCGGCGATATTGCCAAACACCTGTCGATATTCCAGGTTCTGAATCCTGAGGTAATTATCTGCCACATGGAGCCTACCGTGAAACTGAATGTCGAAATCAGCGTAAATAAAGGCAGGGGATATGTTCCGGCTGAGGAAAACAAAGTTCCGACAGCACACCTGGGAACCATCGCCATGGACTCCATTCACACCCCGATTAAGAACGTTAAGTTCAGCATCGAAAACTACCGCGTGGAGCAGAAAACTGACTACGAGAAACTTATTCTCGAAATCAAAACCGACGGTTCAATTCATCCTAAAGATGCATTGAAAGAATCGGCCAGGATATTGATCCATCACTTCATGCTCTTCAGCGACGAGAAAATTACCCTCGATATCGAAGAAAAAGCAGTGGCCGAAGAATTCGACGAAAACACCTTGCATATCCGCCAATTGCTCAAGACCAAATTGGTCGACATGGACCTTTCGGTTCGCGCCCTCAACTGCCTGAAAGCAGCCGACGTGGAAACCCTCGGCGAATTAGTAGCTTTTAATAAAAACGACTTATTGAAATTCCGCAATTTCGGTAAAAAGTCGCTCACCGAACTCGAAGACCTGGTAAAGACCAAAGGACTGGAATTCGGAATGAATGTTGCCAAGTACAAATTAGATAAGGAATAAGCGAAAATGAGACATCAGAAATCAATAAATCACCTGGGACGTACCAGTACTCATCGCGCAGCAATGCTTTCCAATATGGCAAGCTCGCTGATCAAACATAAACGTATCAGTACTACTATCGCCAAAGCAAAGGCTCTTCGTGGATACGTAGAACCATTGATCACACGCGCTAAAACAGATTCAACGCACTCACGCCGTGTAGTATTCAGCTACCTGCAGGATAAAGAAGCAGTAACCGAACTCTTCCGCGAGATTTCGGTAAAAGTGGCTGACCGTCCGGGCGGATATGTTCGCATACTTAAAACAGGCTTCCGCCTGGGTGATAATGCCGACATGTGTATCATCGAACTGGTCGACTATAACGAAAACCTCCTCAGCGTAAAAGAATCAGCTGCCAAGAAAGCTACACGGCGCCGTAAACCAGCTGCCAAGAAAGCTGGCGAAGCCGAAGCCGTAGTTGCCGAAAAAGCTCCTAAAGCCAAAGCAAAAGCTGCCGAAAAGGTTGAAGAAGTTGTTGCTGAAACCACCGAAACTGTCGAAAATCAGGTTGAAGGAGAAACTACTGATACAGAAGCAGAAGAAAAATAATTAAAATTCAGGTAATGAATTAATTAAGAGGATAAGGTGAAGGTTACTTTGCTTTATCCTTTTACCATTTTTTAAAGGGGCGTTTCATTATCTTAAGGTTAATTTTCAATATTTTGTTAATGGTTACTGGTTACTTGTAGCTGGCAACCGGCAACCAGAAACAAGACGCAAGTAACCAGTCGCCAGACACCAGCAACATCCTCTTACAAAGGGAAATATCACCTCAACAGAAAAGAACTCTTACAAAACATATAGAAACATGAGTCAGATAGTAAACATCACCGGCCGACAGATCCTTGATTCGCGCGGCAATCCTACCGTAGAGGTAGACGTATTCACATCAAACGGCGTTATGGGCCGTGCAGCTGTTCCATCAGGTGCATCAACAGGTATACACGAAGCCTGCGAGCTTCGCGACGGCGACAAAGCCATTTACAAAGGAAAAGGCGTACTCAAAGCCGTTCAGAACGTGAACAAAGTACTGGCCGAAGAATTAAAAGGCTACTTCGTAACCGAACAGAACGAGATCGATGCCAAAATGATCGAACTCGACGGTACTCCGAATAAATCGAACCTGGGCGCTAATGCCATACTTGGCGTTTCGCTTGCAGTTGCCAATGCAGCTGCACAGGAATCGAGCAGTTACCTTTTCAGATACGTGGGCGGTGTAAATGCCAACACCCTTCCTATCCCAATGATGAACATCATCAATGGCGGATCGCATGCTGATAACAGCATCGACTTCCAGGAATTTATGATTATGCCCGTTGGCGCTCCTAATTTCCGTGAAGGACTGCGTATGGGTGCCGAAGTTTTCCACAGCCTCAGCGCAGTACTTAAAAAAGGCGGTTATTCGACCAACGTAGGTGACGAAGGCGGTTTTGCTCCTAACCTCAAATCGAACGAAGAAGCTATCACGGTTATACTGCAGGCTATCGAAAACGCCGGCTACAAACCAGGTAAAGATGTATTTATTGCACTCGACCCGGCTTCGAGCGAGTATTTCATCGAAGACGAAAAAATGTACCATCTCAAAAAATCAACAGGCGAAAAACTTACTCCTTCGCAAATGGTTGATTACTGGAAAAACTGGATCGACAAGTATCCTATCATCTCGATCGAAGACGGTATGGCAGAAGACGACTGGGACGGCTGGAAACTGATGACCGACGTTATGGGCCAGAAGATACAGCTTGTTGGTGACGATTTGTTCGTAACCAACACCAAACGCCTCCAGATGGGTATTGATAAAGGCGTTGCCAACTCAATACTTATCAAGGTGAACCAGATTGGTACGCTTACCGAAACTATCGATGCCGTTAACATGGCATACCGCAATTCATACACAGCCGTTATGAGCCACCGTTCAGGCGAAACCGAAGATACAACCATAGCCGACCTGGCAGTTGCACTCAATACCGGCCTTATTAAGACCGGATCGGCCAGCCGTACCGATCGTATTGCCAAGTACAATCAGCTACTCCGAATCGAAGAGATACTGGGCAGCAGCGCACGTTACCTGGGTAAAGATTTCAAATACGCAAAGTAATCGAAACCTTTTTTACGCAAAAAGCCGGCTTATGCCGGCTTTTTGCGTTTCAAGACGGCTTATAAAAAGTATTAGTGACGAATACCCCAACTGTCAATTGTTTATCAATAAATAATAAGTACTACTACTACACTATCCGTAGTCGCAGACTACGGATACCAATAAAATAATATTCCAACTTTTATTTTCTTGTATTTTGTAAGTTTGTTTAATTTCAACCTAAATCAAATGCCAGCTGGAGGATACAAAATCCGTAACCAGGAAGGTATCTGTTTTATAACGTTTGCAGTTGTGGAATGGGTCGATGTATTTACAAGAAAAGCATACTGTGATATACTACTGGACAGTTTGCGGCATTGTCAGCAGGAAAGAGGACTGTGTATACATGGCTGGTGCCTTATGAGTAATCATCTTCATTTGGTTGTGTCGGCAAAGAATGAAGACACAAGTCAAATACTACGCGATTTCAAGAAATTCACAAGTAAACAGATTATAAAAGCGATTTCAGAAAACAAACGGGAAAGCATAAAAGAATGGATGTTGAAGATTTTTAAAGAGCAGGGAGAGAAAAATAGCAGAAACAGCTTATATCAGTTTTGGTGACAGGATAATCAGCCAAAAGAATTGTTTTCGACAGGATTTACCTGGCAAAAGATGAACTATATACATAACAATCCGGTTGAATCCGGTTTGGTTGAAAAAGCTGAAGATTACCTTTACAGTAGTGCACGGGATTATGTTGGAAAAGGAAAAGGATTGCTTGATATTGATCCGATTAAATAAAGATAAATTTAGGTTAGAATGTCCTGAGTTGCAAACTCAGGACAACTGTGATTAAGGATACCGATAAAATACTGCAGCACAACAAAAAAAAGTAGTGCTGCAGTATAAAAAATATTGTGCAGCACTAACGAACTTTACCGGTTTGGTATATAAAAGCCTTTACCAAAGAATCAGATTTTCAGCCATGCGCGGAACCCTCTTACAGCGTAGTAGGAGTCAGCGCCGTTGTGATAAACGAATACATGGTCGTAGCGGCGATCACAAAATATAGCGCCGCCCCGTTTCCTGATTTCAGCAGGTGTTAACACCCAACTCGATGTTTTTGTGTCGAAAGTTCCGAGTTGCTGCAATTCGCGGTACTGTTGTTCGGTCAGGAGTTCAACACCCATGGCAGCAGCCAAATCCATTGCAGTTGTTTCCGGCTTATGTTCTTTTCTCGATTCGAGTCCTTCGCGGTCGTAGCAGATACTCCTGCGGCCTTTGGGACTTTCGGCTGAACAGTCATAAAATATGTATTCGCCCGTAACGGCGTCAAAACCAACAACATCGGGTTCACCGCCTGTACTTTCCATTTCGTTGAGCGACCACAACTTTTCAGAGTTGGCGGACAATTCCAGTTTAGCCTGCAGCGTAGCCCATTCTAGGCCAGAATGGCGGTTCATGTTTTGTGTAAAACGGGCTTGTAATGTGCTTATAAGTTCATTCCGCTGTAAAGCAGGTAATTCCTCTTTATTTCCCATTTTTGGATAGCGTTTTTTCGGGTTGATACCTTTTATAATTTATTTACAGTTCAAATCCATGTTGCGGCCTGCCAAATGCAAGCATGTAAAGATTACAATGCTGTCTCTGCGTTTTCGGCAGGCTCCCATAATTCGATTTTATTTCCTTCGGCATCCATAATATGGACAAATTTCCCATAATCGAAGCTCTCAATCTCATCAAGAACATTCACCCCGTTTGCTTTCAGGTTTTCAACAAGTTTTTCGATATTCTGAACCCTGTAGTTGATCATGAATTCCTTTTTTGAAGGGGCAAAATAATCACTTCCAGCTGGGAAAGGGCTCCATTGCAGTAAATTTATTTCATCTGGACGGTTAATATTCCTGGATTCGAAGGTCGATCCCCAGTCATTCACTTCAAGTCCAAGGTTTTTGGCATACCAGGCTCTTGTTTCATCAGGTTTATCCGAAAAAAAGAATATTCCACCAATTCCTGTCACCTTCGGAGCGGTATCGTTTGCTATAACTGTTTCTGCAACTGTATTTTTCGAGTCTTCCATATCGGTTATGTATTTAACTGCCATGCCGGCATTTCTGCTGTTTACCAGCACTAAGTCCCGGCACTCATCACTCATCAATGGGTACCCGGCACTCATAGCCAGAAACAATATCACCTTAAGAACAAATAAATAAATCTAATTGTTTTATATTCTCTTATTTTAAATTTCATTAAAGTTTAATACAGTTTTCCTGCTTTTCGTTGCAAGTTATATTTCCCTGCGGCATTCAAATTTCTTTTATTTCATATACCGGTAGTGCCCGGTTATTTTAAAACGGAACAAACAATCTTCAACAACCTGGCCTGCACCAATGTTGTGAATGATTAAATACCTTAGACCATCAGTGGATTTTTTCATTACCACAAGCCCAATATGAGTAATTCCCCCGCCTAAATCCCAGCAAACAATTTCACCCGGTTCATAGTCGTTCGGGTCGGTGGATAATTTCTTCACAGTCCCATGCCGGGTAAAAAAAGTCATCAGGTTTAGTACACGTCTGTGGTCGATGTTTTTGTCGGGTACTTTAAGCCCCCATTTTTTAGGATACCTGCTAAAGTTCAGTTCCATATCCTCATGTACTTCTTTCTGCAGGTCGATACCCATTTTACGGTATGCCCTGATAATTACATCTGTGCAAACCCCTTTATTAGCCGGTATATCCCCGTTGGGATAGCCGATAGTAAAATATGCCGGGTCGTACTGAACTTTTTGCGTTGCAAGGGATAGCGCTGAGTCAGCTAACCGCTCATAAAAATTGTTCTGCCCGTTTGCCGCAACACTCAGTAAAACGAAAAAAAGCTGGAGCAATATCTTTTGCATACTTAGTGTTGTGGGTTTATGCTAAGGGTAGCTGCGTTATTAATGTAAAGTACGGGAATAAATTATTGCGGTTTGAAATCCGGTCCGATTCAAAGCCGGACGAAAAATACCTTTAGATCCCGGGAACATTCTGATTACTTCGGAAATTTTCGGTTCAAACCCTGGTCACCGGGAGTTTCTATTTATTTTCCATTCTTTGTCACAATCAAAACAATGGTAGCTTTTTTTGAAAAAAGGCAGTGGTAATCCGAAAAGTAATAAAGAAAACATTATCGCTAATCCAACCTTCTTATTCTTAACTACATTGTCGGAATTGCAATACGGACATATGATTACACTATCTTTTTCTTGCATCAGAAACCCGGATTGAACCTGTTATTTTTTACCAACTATGGTTATACTATCGGATTGCATCTTTAGTGTGTTATTCTTAATCTCAAGGTAAAATGCACCAATATAAACCGATTTTTTTTTCGCGTTTACTCTTGAAGCCTTTTGCGGGTTTTCAACAAAAGTAATATTGTCATCCTGTGGCCATGGGGTAATTATTAAGCTGTCATTTCTTAATTGCCAGTGTGCTATTTCGTCATAGGATCTTATCCCCGGGAAGAAAACCATTCCATTTTCCCTGAATGTAAGTCGCTCAGGACAATCGTAATAATCACCTTCCAATCTGATGCCATAAAACTCAGGCGTTAATTCGTGCCACTTATAGTAGATTTTTTCGACGCACCAACCTTTTCCTTGCAGCTTGTCAAGCGTTGATGGTAATGTAAGAATTACAAACGGAATGATAATGATTATTAGAAGTAAAGCTGCCAGGACTATTAATCTTAACTCAAGAATTGATTTCCCTATCCACGGCAGTCTTGAAGTAACTTTATCGAACCGGTCCAGGAATTTATTAGGAACCGCAGGCTTTTCGATAATATAACCCGACTCAATTAATATCTTATATGCAATATCGTAGTCGCTATCCTTTACAATTAATTTTACCCCGCCAATTGCATTTGAATAAAAATTATTCACTTGTGCTGTCAGCTCATCGTTGATGAAAACTTCAATCCCTTCCGATTCGAGTTTGCCTTTCGCAAGGTTTGCTTCAAGCGGATAAGTGAAAGATACTATGGTAATCCATTCGGGCATAAGTAAAAAGTCTTTTTTATTGCTGTATAACAATACAAGGTTACCTTACACCCTGCAAAATAATGAAAAAGTTGTTTTCTGGTTGTAAATGGTTATTAACCAATAACTCCTTAGGCGCTACAGGCTTTATAGCCTCAAATATACAACTAACCTTGCCATATATTTTAGTCATGGTCAGCGGTTTTGCATTCTTTCAATTTGTTCCTGTTGATATTCTATGATTAGTTTTTCTAACTTGTCGAAGTTGTATTTTAATGTATTTGACGGTATTGATAATGGGGTTCCGTACATTTTCATATTCCCCTGCATTAGCTTGCGTTTCAATCCTTTGACTCTTTCCAGGTACTTGTCTGGATTGCTGGTGTAAATAAGCAAGAATTTAGTCGACATAATCTGTTCGGTCTTAATCCCGGTAATATCAGTCCAATTTATAAGTCCAACACTGGCGGCATTTGTATTATCAGTAATTCCATCCCTGTCAACTATTAGTCCGATTCTTTTGTCAAATAGCTTTTTTATTCCGTACATAACTGCCGCGCCAAAAAATAAAATTGAAGCTATACCCCCAAGCCTGATTGCCTGAGGATTTCGAAAAAGGGTAGAAATAAAAGTGTCGGGAGTAAGAATGAAAAGTATTCCTAAGAGCACAAACAGTAGTGCTCCAGCCAACAATATAGAGATTTTAGTTTTGCTTATTGGAATTTCAATTCTATTCATTGTTTGTCTGTTGAAATTGTTAGTTGTGTTTACTATGTTGTTTTTAATTCTTACCATCAAGGTTCCGGTGCTTTTGCTTGTGGCGGCGGGCGGGGAATAAGAACCGCGCTAATAGGGATCGGGTACGTTTAAATGTGAAAGTATCATTTTATTTCGTTTTGTTTATTCAATTTCTTTTCTCTTTTATTCTGTTCCTTCATCGTTTTGTAAGAATCAAATTCTCCTTCTGTGATGCTGACTTCAGTCAACCTCATTACACTATCATTTACCGGATAGGAACACTTAAAGTATTTTAATTCCTCTGCTGATAAATAAATTTCAAAAGAGTTGCTAAACCCGCTGCCATATGAAATCTTAACTGGTTGGAACGACATAGGCAATACTATTTTCTTATACGAATCCGGCATAAATGAGGATAATAAACTATCCATTACTTTAAATTCAATTAAGTCGGTCCGTTCTCCCTTGCTTGTGCGGTAAAAAATCAATTCTGCAGTACTGTATAGCGATTCTTGTTTATTGAGAAGTTCTTTTGTTTCATATATTCTCCCCGTATAGGGACCTATAAAATAAATATGCTTTTCGTTTTTTGCATTGGCTGCTGCAACCGCTCCATATATGCCGCCTCCGATAGCCCCTCCAAGTCCACCTACAGCAGCAACCCCTGTCATATCAGGAATTCCATAGCCTGTAAAGATCATTAGCTGATCTTTGAAATTGATTGCAAAGAACTCGGAATTGTGAAAAATATAGTACTTCCTTCCATCGCAAAAACCCCAGATATTCTTAATTTCCTTGTGGCTCTTTGAATATCGGGGTATTAGGGAGTATGTCCCCTTCCATTTTTCCGTCTTTCTTAGCAAAGAGTCGATGTAAATAGGATCAGCAATACTTGTTAACTCGGTTTTAAATTCATAAAAGCTTTTATAAACTTCCTTTTTGGGGACCTTTTGCAAATTCAAATCCACAGTACTTTGGGAAATCGTTAATTTAATAAAACCCGAAAGAATTAAAAATACGATTCCTTTTTTCATGTTTTTGTGAATTGGTATTTTATACAAATTAGAATTTCCTGATTTAAAATATTATAATTGTTTTTGACGACTTCAGGTTGCCTGATATTCAGAGGCTATAAAAAGTGGCAGTGTGCATGGTATTGAGGTGTCGACGAGGCGGAATTCCGGTACGTTTGTCTGCAGTTCAAATTTACGATAAAACCCGCCAATTTTAATAGCATCTGTCGTGGATGTTTTTCCTGGCTTTTAATTTATTCCAGCCGTTCCGAATCATCCATTATTTTTATGTAAGTGTTTCGTCCGGTTGTAAGATAATAGAACATACCAACTAATGCAATCCCCATAATTGTTATAACAGAAAACTTCAAAAAGATATAATTCCTTATGAATTCCCGGAATAGTATTGAAGTGAGAATCATTAAAGACATAATTACCATAATAATACCGGGAAACTTATTCGCTGAAATTGATACTGTTTTTGTATTACCATTACCTACAGTTATAGGTAAGTTTCGACTTCCATACCAATTTATTTTCACAAATATGGTATGTGTTCCTTCAGGAATTTCAATTTCTTTGGTTTCGTTGCTGGCTATTGTAGCAATTTCCTGTTTGTTCAAATACACTGTATAACCTGTTGCCCAATTAAAATATTCTTTTTTGCGGGTAATAATAAGTTTTGCCATTTCAATAATGCATATTAATAATTTCCGATTTTATCCCAGCGGGTTTATAACAAGCTGCAGTGTGCAAGGAATTTGTTTGCGAGCTTCTGATTGGCGATGAAGCTTCAAATCTGTTTCCACTCTCATGTTTTTTATTGCTTTGCTCAAGCATGTAATTAAATCCAAATATACAAGGTTAATTGTTTCCAAAGATTACTGTTAATACGGATTAATTATAGATTTAATACCGTTTGTAGTTACATACAATTCCAGAATCCCCAGAACAGCCTGAAACCGTATTTCTGTTCATATTCCTTTTTTACTTTGTCGACTGAAAGGGGCACAATAAACCATTTTTTACGCAGGTTGTCGGCTTGCTCCGGACTGCAGACCAGTTGGTCATATTTGCAAAACATATTAAGGTAAAACAACCCGTTGGACGCTCGTGGAATGGTACAACGGTAATACGTTGAATTCACTCCGGTCCGGAACTGGTTATCATAGAGCAAGCCAACCTCTCTGGGATGTATTTCGCCTTTTGTTATAAGGGCAGCAAATGTAGTTTGCAGTTCCTGGAATGAACACTGGTTATGGACCAGCATGATCATGATAAATTTTGAGGAAAGTATTTCATCGTCAGTAGTTAAATAGCCTAGGGTGTTGCCGTATTTTGTTTCCAACTGATCCAAATCCTTTGCCGGATTGCCTGTTTCCGAAAAAATGGTTTTATCATCCAGGCCAACAATTTTGTCGCCAGGGAATCCTTTTAACTTTATCCGGGTACGCCATTCTTCCAGGTTTGCTGTTTTAATGGCATCGTAATCCGTTTTATTCTTGTCCACCTGGTCTTTTAAGGCTTTTTCGTACACATACGAAAGATAATCCAGTTCGAGGCGCTTAATATATTTGGCCCGGCATACTGAATATGCATTTTGTAACGTAGTGTCGTTTAATAATCTGTTATATACAGGGTTGAAAATCCTGACCGAGACCAGGTGGCTCAGTTTAAGCCCGTTCTCGAATCCTTTAAGTAAAAATTCCCGGAAGGGCTTTTGCGAAAAGAAAGCAATTTGCGCCGCATTGAGTGCATCCTTTGCGAAAACAAATTCAAAGTTGGTAAAGGCTCTTTTATAATAGTATAATGAACTGTCGGCCTTGCCTTCAATAAAAAACAATTCTTCAGCCTTATTAATATAGCTATGATAGATTCTATAATCCGGTATCTGCGAAAATGCAGTAAATTGAACAAATAGGCAGAAGAGGGTGAGAAAGAATTGATATTTCAAAGTGGGATAGTTTTAAATAAAGAGGAAATCGGTATTTATTGGTTAAGGTGATTTTTTGGGGGTTAGTCCTGATTAATTATTCATTATTAAAGGTTTTGACAATAAAGCGAACAGATTCGGGTGGCAAAGAGTTTGGGGTTATGATTTCTTCTTTTCATTACTTTATGCTCTGCTATTACCAGGTACGGGAGGCATATGAATGTAACCATGGGAATGTCATTTGTTTTTTACCTGCCTTTTAGCCATTATATTTTCAAATCGGGTATTACTGATCGGGTGATGGCTTATAACCTCATTTTTATGAATTATACAAAAAGTCCCGAAGGCACAAGGCGTTTGCTGAGCTGATTGATAATCCTTTAAATCTACCAGGGAAGCATTAATTTTAAGCTTTTTTGCGGTATTCAGGATTGCATCCACATTTTTGACTGAATAAGGACATTGTGCAGAACGAATAATAGTAAGATCGTTGTTGTATTTGTCAGGAGAAAATAGTTTGAACTTTGGATCCGTGGCTGCATTATTGAATTTAAGGACTAACAACTCAAAGTCGGGTTCAGCGGTATCAGTCGTCAGGAATCCCTTTTTAAGGAAGATTTCCTTGTTTGCCATGAATGAACCTTTTCTTGTAACCACTGCCACCCCCTTCATATTCTGATTCTTAGCTTCTTCTATACAGGTATCGATTAGTGATGAAGCATATCCTTTCCCTTTGAAAGCCGTTTTGAAACCAACAAAAATGCAATGAATAAACATGTATCCTTCCGCATCAACAGGGCGATGGGCATATTTGCCAGGGATATACTCAAGCATACCCTGATATCCACCTGTTTTTGATATAATTGCTTTAATTCTTAATCCTTTTGGATAATATTCCTTAAACCAGTCGATCTTTCTTCTTAACTCAAGGTGCTTTTCAACATCTTTGTATCCACAAACACCGTAATCTGAAATATTCCCTGGAGTAAGGTCAATGATTTCGATATCAGTCATATTCGGTAAAATTTGAATTGGTAAAGATACTTTGATATAGAGAATTTTCAGCCCTGTTCAGGTAAAAAGTCTTTTGTTTTTGACCCAAAGGTCTGAATTCCCCGTTAAAACAGATGCCTTCAGTTGGAGCAGCATTATTTGTCGCGGTAAATGAAAAGTCAAAGATAATTGTTAGTCGCAAAATATGAGTAAGTGGATATTTTTGCCGGAAGATTTATTGTTTTCAGGTGGGTAGGCGATGCGTTCCGGCTCTATGCGATTAGCTGAAGGTGGAGGTTTGGAAATACTTCACATTCAGTCAGGTGCAAATTTGACAGATGAAGAAAACTTGATTTAACCAGCGAACCGCCATTTCCGGGCTGATGCTGCAAATTGTTTGTTTTCTTTTGTTAATAGGCGATTGTGATTATTTCCCCCTGCTTGTTCAGCAACTTTATTTGTGGGTTAGCATCATCATTTGTTATGTGATCACCTGGTCCAATGTGGTAAACAGCAAACATTTTACTGACATCTCCCAGTTTAATCCCATTTTTATTTGCATCCATCAGCAGCCAAACCGGAACAAACGCCCATTCAATATCCTTTAATGATGCTATGGTTTCGGAGTGTTCAGTATCACCGGAAACGAAAATTTTCTTATTGTGCCAAGTAATAAGATAGGAATAATGATTAACTGAAAACATGTGTTTCGTCTTAAAAGCTTCGATTGTGAAGTCTTTAAATTTCGTATTGAGCCTTAATAGTTTTTTCACATTATATGGGCTATAAACCTGACCATCAAGCTTTTTCGATAAATTTTTAACCAATCGTCCTGAATAGTGGTCTGAATGTTTGTGCGTATAAATAAAAACCGGATTGCTCTTCACGTTGTCCAGCTCAGACATATCATATTCCATATAATTGTGAGCACCTGATTTATATGGAAAATCAATGCAGATATTTAAATTTCCATCAGTCATATAGAGACCGCAGTTTCCTATAAACCTGATTTTAATCTCGCTGGTCTGGCTTAGGGCTACATGCGAAACGCATAACAATATCAGAAAGCCAAAAATCTTTATAAATATTTTCATAATTGGTTGTTTCAATAAAAGCAGCCAATAGCTGAGACACTGGCGTGCCAGCGCGTGCGGCATGCAGTATGAGGTATAGTCTTTGTCAGTGGTTGTCTTTCTTTCTAAGTTCTTTTGCTATCATTATAGAATGCTTTAAAGAGTTTGTGTTTTCCCAATCGCTATGGGCTACGACAATAAACTCCGGTTTACGGCATTTTTTCCGGACATTTTTCAATGTGGAAGCATATTCTTTTACATTTCCATCGCCTAAGTAACCCAAATCTTTATTATCAGCGCCTTTGATTAAGCAGCCACCGTAGAGAATTTTTTCTTTTTTAAACCAGATTACAATATTGTCCGTAGTATGTCCTTGTCCGGGGTAATAAGTCTCAAAAGAATATTGCCCTATATTGAATACCGTATCATCGATCATTAAGAATTCAGCCCTATTTTTATTGTTCTTTTTACTTAATTCATCTGTAAGGACAGTAGTATAGGTTTTAATCCCCTGTTGCCTGTAATACCCGAGTCCGGCGGTTTTATCGCTATGCCAATGCGTTGCAAAACACATTACCACACTCTTGTCATGCTTTAATTTTATGCTGTCAAGCAATGGTTGAAATTGTGTCGTGTCCCAGGGAGTGTCAAACATAACTACGCCGTAATCGGTAACAAGATACATCCCATTTGCCGGCACTTTACTTTCCTGGTAGATATTGTAAGTGGTATAAATGTAAAAATCTCCGGTTAAATGAGTGATTTTAAGTTTCGCGTTTTCTGATTGTCCGAAAATATTGGTCAGTGAAAGAAATAATGCTATTGTCAATATTAGTGTCCGCATATGATACTGCATGTTTTCTGATAATGGCAGGTTGCTGTCAGGGTACTAAAATTTGGCTAAAGGGCAAACCTCCCGTATTTTGATATTCGAATATCGTTTAGGGCATTTTATTATCCAAAGATAAGCCAAGTAGTTTATTATAATAAATCCGGTTGGTTATTTTTATTGCCGTTTTGAAATCACCTTCGTTCGGTTCCAGTTTTACTATTATGGTTTCTGTTATTTTAATGCTGGGTACGATTGCATTCAGGTATTGATTAACTGGCTGCGAATCGTGAGACCGCATCCGTAGGTTACAGATGCGTGCCAGCAGGTGTTTATTCCGCTAAACAAAAGGATTCGTGCTGTATTGGACCTTGTGTTTCCAAACTCTGTTATTAAAAATCATAAACTATACCTATCCTCAATCCACCCTCCATCAACCTCCACCTATAGTCATCACTTTCAGCCGATAGAGGTATCAAAGCATGAAATTTATAGTATCCATTTGCAAAAGCACCTAATCCATTATGCAGATTATATTTTGCTCCAATGCCGAAAAGTGTTCCAATCCCTGACTGACTATCAATCGGACTGGATTTTCCCATGTCAAGGTCTAATAATAAACCTCCATTGATAAAGAAATATTTCAGGAAGATAACCCGCGCTGATACAGGAATATTTATCAGGTGTATATCTGCGTTGTATGGAGTATATTCCTGATTCGGCATTGACATTGGATTAACCGTAATTATTTGACTGGAATACTCTATTCCGGATTCTATGCCGATCCATGAACGGACAGGGTGAACATAGCTAACTCCTAATGTGTAAAAACTTTTTCCACTATAACCTTCTCCCCCCAATAAAGTCGCTCTTGCTGAATTGATTACGTCATTATTGCCAATTACTGAGAATGTAAACCCAATACTCGGTTTCAGATCCCGTTTTACCTGTGCAATTAGTGAACAGGAAAGCAAAATAATTAAAAATCCCAGGCTGAATTTTTTATGTTTCATAATTCTTTATTTTGTTATCTGATTCTATTATACCAGATGGCTTTACGTGTCAATGACAATTGGTGGTCTGCAGCTACTCCGGAGTTAACAGCAACGATATCGGTTGCGGATATTCAAATTTACAACAAAAATCGACACTTGTAATAGTATTTGCAGCACTTCATATTCAATTCTTCTACACGTATTATTTCTGTGAACCAAAAACCAGTGATAGGCATTAATTGTGCAAACAGAATTGTTGTTATCGAGGTTGAAAAAGTGTTTATCCTTCGTCATGAAAGGATTCGTTCGATTGTGTGGATATTTGAAATTAGCAGGTTTATTCCACCTTACGGAGGAACTACTTTCGGTAAGAATGTTTTTATGGTAACGGGATCAGCAAAAATTAAGCATTTTGGAGGCAATAACCAGGCCCAAAACGAAGTATCACCAGTCCGAAAAAAAGTAGTAGCATGAAAACAAATACTAATGGCATCCGAAAAATTGATTATTAGTATCTGTTTCAGGTCAGCCTAATCGTACCTCGTAAATCGTACCTCGTAAATTGCACCTCATAATTTCTTATAACTTATAATTTAATCGTCTCTTACATCATACTTCGTACATCGAGCTTCGTAAATAATAATTCCGAAATCGCAAATGTAATTTTCCAATGTGTATCCGGATATTTTATTCACCTTTTAATGCGACATTCAATTGTGTTCTAGGTGAACAAAATACCACGTTTGAATGCTCTTCTCAAGAGAGGGTAGGTTGAGGTCGGACTTAACCATTCCTGTCAACACAATAAACCAGTCAACAACACTCTTCTCCAGTTGGGGGCAGGGTTAGGTCAATCACAACCATTCCCGTCAACACAACAAGCCCGTCATCAACCCTCTCCTTCCAGGAGAGGGCAGGGTGAGGTCATTGTGCTTCCATGCAGAACTCACACCTGTACCGAAGTTTCTCATTCAAAATATCTTGATTTTAGTTATATTTGTAGTAGCCGAAAGCCGGGCAGGATTCTGGTTCCTCTCTCTTGTTTTCGTGACCTGAATACAAGTGAATCCTGAATGAAAAAATGCCTGGGCCTTATATTACTCCTTTTAGCATCCTGCAGCGTGATGAGGGACAAGGATAGCAACGCGGATGCCCGCAGCAGTTCCATTGTTTTCGTGCTGATGGAAATGCACCGCGATACGGCTGACGGAAGAAATGTTATTCAACTGCTTAGCAAAACCGAAAGTAACGGTTCATTTAAAAACGTCCCCACCGGGGCTGTGGTTTCCGAAAATTATTTAACCGTTTATGTATACAGGAACAATCGACTGGTCGATACCCTCATGTTAGAACATCCATTGTATAAACATTTCGAGTACCTTGATGAAAATAACAATTTCGCTGTTAAGGACACCGTTCTGGACCGGGCCGACTTTTTTATCCGCCTGCAAACACGAGGCAGTTCGAACGAAATACGGGTTTTGGAAACAATTAAAAACAAAGCAGGCGAAGAATTAACTACTATTAAATTGTAAAACGATGAAAAAGGTATTTATACTCATAATGGCTTTACTGGTAAAAGTATCAGCAGCCGATGCCCAGACATTAAAGGTCGATACCCTGCGTTATAAAGGCGATATTAATAAGTACATTAACATTGTGATACTGGGCGATGGATATACAGCGTTGCAGCAAAGTACGTTTAAAACGGATGCAATAAATTTATCAAATTACCTGTTGACACAGGTCCCGTTTTCGAATTACACGAACTATTTTAATGTATTTGCTATTGAAGTGATTTCGGCCGAATCGGGTGCCAAACATCCGGGTACGGCAAGCGATTGTAATTCGGCAAGCCCCCCGGTACCGGTGTCGAACCCCAATGTATATCTCGGGAGTACATTCGATTATGCCGGTATACATCGCCTGGTTGTACCGGTTAATAGCACAAATATTTATAATGTTCTGTCGGCAAATTTCCCTAAGTACGATCAGGTACTTATTGTTGTTAACTCACCCTATTACGGTGGATCAGGTGGATCGTATGCAACTTCAACAACGCAATCGGCCAGCCCCGAAATTACAGCACACGAAATTGGACACTCTTTTTCATCCCTGGCCGACGAATATTGGGTTGGAGATGGGTATGCTTACGAAAAAGTAAATATGACTAAGGAAACAAATCCGGCAGTTGTAAAGTGGAAAAACTGGATAGGATACAATAGCGTCGGGATATACCAGCACTGCTGCGGGGGGACTTCCGCTCAGTGGTACCGGCCGCATAACAACTGCAAGATGCGATACCTGGGAGTGCCCTACTGCAATGTCTGCGCACAGGCTATTACCGAATCGGTTCATACTCTTGTGAACCCTATAGTAAGTTATATTCCTTCAACATCCAATGTGAATTCTGCCGACCGTTATATCAGTTTTAAGCTTACAGAGGTAATGCGGCCTGTGCCAAACACGCTGAATATAAAATGGAAACTCGACGGGTATATTGTATCTGCCAATACGGATTCAGTCCGCCTCGATCAGTATGGCATGGTGAACGGTATCCATACTCTAACCATGACAGCAACCGATACAACTGCGCTGCTCAGGGTCGATAACCATTCAGCCATCCATTTCAGCACCGTAACATGGACCATAAACAAAACAAACGTCGGGCTTAAACTCCGTGCTGCGGATAATAAAATGGCCTTTTCCGTATATCCTAACCCCGCATCCGGCATACTGAATATTTCTGTTGACCTGGACAAAAGAAGTGATGTGTCAGTTAACCTGGTTTCATCCGAAGGGAAAGTTATTCAGCATATTACTAATCAAACCATTGACGAAGGTGTGTACCTCAAAACCATACAAATAAACGATTTACCCGTCGGGACGTATTTTGTTGTATTTAAAGTTGGCGATTTTATACATTCCGAAACTGTAATCAGGCAGTAACCCATTTCAATTGATCAACATAAATCAATCACTTGTCAAACACCACAAACCCGTCTGCAACCCTCTCCTTCAGGAGAGGACAGGGTGAGGTCATCCCATACCGCTCCATACCGTCAACAACCCTCTCCATCAAGAGGTGGCAGGGTGAGGTCAACCACAAACGTTTTCAATTTCTATACTCTCGTCAACAACCCTCTCCCCCAGGAGAGGGCAGGGTGAGGTCAACCACAAACTTTCCCAATAACTATAAATCTCATCTACAACCCTCTCCTTCCAGGAGAGGGCAGGGTGAGGTCAATTACGACACCCAATCTTTCCCCTCAATAACCATCCAACTATTCTCCCTGGCAATCTTCTTAAGCTTTCTCCCCGGAGCAACGCACACCGCATGTCCAACCGATTTCAGCACAGGCAGGTCGTCGGTAGAATCTCCGTAATACCAGGAGTTTTGAAGCGTAAGATTATTCGCTTGCAGGTATTGCTTCATCCGGTTTAACTTTTCGTCCCGGAAGCAGAACCCGTTTACGGTGCGCCCCGTATATTTCCGGTTTATAATTTCCAGTTCCGAACCTATTACCAAATCCATGCCAAGGTAGATTGCCAGAGGAGTGCAGATTGATGTTATGGCCGATGAAAGAATCACAACCCGAGCGCCCTCTGCTTTGTGCCTATTTATCCGGGTAATGATTTCGGGACGTATTGCCGGGATAAGATCTTTAACAACTATTTCGTTGCAAAGCATTTCAATTTCGTCAACCATCGATTCAGTTAACCAACCGCTTATCTTTTCAATAATTGTCAGCGGATCAATTAAATGTGCCTTGTAAAATACGAACAGGCAATAGACCCGGATCAGTTTTCCTGTCGAAAGTAACCTGTTTTTATACGCTCTCCTCAAGAGTGCTTCCCCGCTGTTGATTTTCAGGATGGTATGATCGAGATCAAAAAAGGCAACATAACTCATTACACCGGGGTTAGTTTTTTCTGAAAAAGTGATTCCCTCCTGGATTGTATATGATATTCATTGCTGAAGGCAAAATACTAACTTCGAAATGCTTTGCGAAAAACAGTTCCCCGTCGAGGTGAAAAGGCACTTTCTCGGTGAATTCGATTTCGAGTTTGCGCGTCTGATAGTAGTTCACTTTTTTATCTTCCAGGTGGGCTCCCTTTGGTACTTTCGGCAGAATCTTAAAGCGTCCGGCGAGCGAGAGCTTTTCGATAGCGCACACATCCAGCAAGCCATCGTTTGCAAAAGCTTTTGGCGTGAGGAAGAAACTCCCCGCAAAGCGCCTGCCAATGGCAACCGTATTGATAAAACAATCTGTTTCCCGGTTGTTTTCGACTGACAAAACGGTCATTCTCTTTTCTTTATAAAACAGTAAGGTCTTAATAATATGAAAGATATATTTGTTTTTTCCTCCTTTCTTTTCCTTGCCTGGCTCGGTGTAGTTTTCGGCAGCCACCTGGGCATCGAATCCTAAACCCATACCATTCATAAAAGGCAGGCCATTGCATATACCCACATCAATTGATGAGGTATTTTTTTCGAATAATACTTTCCAGTCGTTTTCTTTAAAATGATCATGAAATCCTAAGATCTGTATAAAATCGTTACCGGTCCCTGCAGGAACTATGCCAACCGTAACGTCTTTTTCATTCAGAACTGCTGAGGCAATTTCGTTAAATGTGCCGTCGCCTCCTACAGCTATAATGTATTTCGTGCCGCTGGCAGCATAGCGTCGGGCCATTTCGGCACCATGGCCACTTCTTTCGGAAAGCACAACATCAGCGTCGGCATTGTATTTTTTTACCATTCCCTCAATTACGGGTTTTAAGGTTGCAGCGTATCCACCGCCGGCGGATGGATTAATAATAAATACCCACTCTGGGCTTTGTGCTTTTTCCATTGGCATAGGTTTTGTAATCCGGTGAGTTTTAGAGATTATATACTCCCTGATTCAATTATATTTTTCATTTCCGTTATTATCGCCTCGTCGGTTTTTTCTTTCAGTTCAGTGGAACTGATGGGCTTATTTATAACCACACTTATCCTGGCGCCGAAATTAATGTGGAAGCGGTTTTTAGGTTTTAAGGAATAGAACCCGTTAAGTGTTACGGGTAATACATCCGCATCGGAGGCCCTGATTATATATACGAACCCGCGGAAAAAGTTGTTCATACTACCGTTAAGCGTACGTGTGCCTTCGGGGAATATGGCAATAGAACTGTGATTCGATTTTTTTATGATCTGGTCAAGCATCTGTTTAGTATTCTTAACCGTGGGCTCTTTCACCGGCATATAGTCCAGCATTCTCAGGATCTGGTTGAAAACGGGCACTTTCATAAGGCGCTCATGCCCGAACCACGCCACTCCGGGGTGGAAAGACATAATGGCCATAATGTCGAACAAACTTGCATGATTTGCAATGATGATATATCGTTTGGTACTGGTATAGTTTTCAATGCCATAAATTTTCAGTCTTTTTCCCAGGACCCAGAATACCGATTTAGCCCAGAATCGTACAATATATTTTACTGCTTTCCTTAGCCGGAGATAGGCAAACGGCAGGATAATAAGTACCATTATCGCAGTGTGAATATATAGCACTGCAAAAGCCAGGACAGAAATAAAATTGTAGATCCGGGTTCTCATGGTTCTGGAATAGGATGCAAGTTACAGTTTTTACATTTAATAAGCTGCATGTTTTATTTTTTACTTCATCAGAGATTGTTTCTTTTGAAGTTTTGAACACCAGTATTTTTACTTAAAAAGGCTTCTATTCCTGTTGCTTCTACAGGCTGGTAATATTTATCTTTGTCCTGGAGGGCGGACTCTTCTAAACTTCAGTAAACCCATTCAATTCCCCGAAAAATCAATACTATGCAAATAAAGAAATCAATCCTTTTACTGTTATTCACAGCCCTGATCGTTTTTTCGCAGGCACAGGCTCCGAAGGGACGGGTGCAGGTCGAAAGAATAAATGCTCCGTCGCTGAAGAATACAGGAGGCGAAAACCCGCAGCGAAGGGTGAGCATTTATCTCCCGCCCGGCTATGATAATTCAACCCAACGATACCCAGTGATTTATTTCCTGCATGGATTTGCCTGGAGCGACAGTATGCTAGTAGCCAGCGACCATTTCGATTTGCTGCTCGACAAAGCAATTTCGGCAGGTAAAATCAGGCCTGTAATTATGGTAATGCCAGATGAATATACTTTGTATAAAGGAAGCTTCTATACCAATTCAACTCTTACCGGCAACTGGGCTGATTTTACGGCTATCGACCTGGTGAAGTTTATCGACAAAAAATTCCGGACTATTCCGGACCGCAAAAGCCGTGGAATAGCAGGCCATTCGATGGGCGGGCATGGGGCACTGAAAATTGCCATGATGTTTCCCGAGGTTTTTTCAAGTGTATATGCTTTGTCGCCAGGCGTGCTGGGCCTCGAAGGAATAGTTGAACCCGGTAATCTGTCGTTCAAACGTATACAGCAGCTGAAAAGCGTGGAAGAACTGCTTACCGGATGGAACGAAGTTTCGGCTAACCTGCTCGTTGCCCTGGGGCGCGCCTATTCACCCAATCCTGCTCACCCGCCCTTTTTTACCGATCTTCCTTATACCTTTACCGGCGATAGTGTTATTATAAATACACAGGTACTGGAACTCTGGAAAAAGAACAGCCCGCTCAATATGATCGATACCTATGAAATGAACCTGAACAAGCTTAAAGCAATTAAATTCGATTGGGGGCGTAACGATGAGTTTACCTTTATTCCATCCGGCTGTGAACTATTCAGCCGCAAGTTGGAAAGCCTTGGGATTAATCATTATGCTGAAGAATATATAGGAACCCATGGAAGTAAAATTTGTTCCGACGACGGACGCTTAATTAACGAATTGCTACCTTTCTTCGATGCGAACCTTTTTTTCGAGGAGTAAAATAAAAGAAGGAACCGTATAGATTTTCGTATTAATCTTAGAATCCTCAAAACTCGTAATCGCGTGCATTTTTACAAATAAAATCCGTTTTGCGAATAAATCCATAAATTTAGCGGTTCCAAACCGGCCTGATGACTAGGAAATATTTCACCGACCCGTATATACTTCTGCTTTTAGCTGGAAATATTTATTGTATCTGGTATTACAACAATCACCCTGATGCTTTTGCTACCGTGGTTTGGATCTATTGGTTCCAGAGTATAACTATAGGGTTCTTTACTTTTCTCGATTTACTTACTGTACGCAGGTTTGATGCTGCCGGTTTTACGATAAACGATAAGCCGGTAACTGCCCTGAATAAAGGCTGTGCCGCGTGGTTCTTCCTGTTTCATTACGGATTCTTTCATCTGGCGTATTGCATTTTTTTGCTAATCGATTTTGATCTAATGTCGGTCGACAGGCGAATTGTATTGATTGGGGTTGCTGCCTTTTTCATGGAATCGGTACTGAATTTCATAAAGCAAAAACAAACGGAACGAACAGGAAATGTGCAGATAGGAATCCTGTTCACACTGCCATACCTGCGTATCATTCCCATGCATCTCATGATTATCCTTCCGGTTTTTCTGGGATGGAAACCTTCACTGCTTTTTCTGACTTTAAAGACCGGGGCTGATTTGCTTTCGTATCTTTATGCCCGGAATCGTATTGCAAAAAAAAGAATAGAGTCGGCGGTCTGATAATATATGTGTGTTGTTTATGAAGCATGCCCTGTAGATATTCCTGTTGATAGTAAATATAAATAAAAAATATTCAAGTGGCAAAACTGAAAGTAAAACTATTGGCATTCCGGGGAGCACCGGAATCTGTTTTCAAAAATGCAGTCACCCGTATCGAAAAACTGATCGCATCCCTGGATTATATACTTACTGAAAGCGATCCCGATATACTGTTTTTTCTTAGCGGTGGCTCCGAACTGCCTGCTATCCAGCAGGTATCGGCAGGCAATTTTTACGTTCTTGTCGGCTCGCAACATGATAATTCGTATGCCTCGGCAACCGAAGTTAAAGCCTGCCTCAACGAAATGAACATCCTTTCGGTATTGCTCGATGAAGAAGATACCGGGACATCAGTATGGCTTGGCAATTTCCTTATCGTAAAGCAGGCATTGGAAAACCTGAGAGGGAAAAGGCTGGGGCTTATCGGGCAGATTTCCGACTGGCTGATTTCTTCGGCAATTCCTGCCAGGGTGCTGGACGAAAGACTCGGAATTGAGTTAAACGTGATTCCATGGAGCGAATTGCCTCATTATTCAGGCTTTAATGCCTCCGTCCCTTTTCTCGATACCTATTCGGGTGCAACGAAAATGAACCTGAACGAAACTGCAAAGGTAAGTGAGATGTTGGCAGATGCTATCAGGGTGCACAAACTGGATGCGATCACCGTTGAATGTTTCACCATGGTGCAAAAGGACAGCGTTACAGCCTGCCTGCCTCTGGCTCGCTTCAATAACGAAGGAATCCCCGCAGGCTGCGAAGGAGACATTACCGCAATTACAGGAATGATGCTTTGTAAGGAACTTACCGGGATTGTTCCCTGGATCGCAAACATCAACAAAGCTACAGAGGAGGTTTGCATGTTTTCACATTGTACAATAGCTCCCGGACTGGTTTCGGATTATTCGGTGAAAACCCATTTCGAAACAGGCAAGGGTACCGCCATCGAAGGCAATTTCAAAGGTGAGCTGGTGACTATATTCCGTTTCGACAATCAACTGAAAAGAGCATTTATTGCAACAGCGCCTGTAACCGGCAGACCGAAATCACCTACTGCCTGCCGCACACAGATTGAAGTTAAACTTACCGGCAGCGAAGTACAACTGCTCAGACAAAACCCACTCGGCAACCATCATCTTATTTTCCCCGGTGATTGCACAGTGCTCTTACACATGGCTAGCTTGCTTCTTGGAATCGACGTGTTGAAATAAATACATAACCGGTTTCCGGAGGATAATCTCCTCTTTAAATGGACAATGATGTTACAGCAATAACATCACAATGCAAAATTGAATTAGGATATTTAACAGCAAACTCAGACTGACAAATGAAAAGGATAATTTTATTCACCTGCCTGCTGGCATTCGGTAGTATGTTGATGGCCCAGAAAAAAGCCACAGTTGCTGTTCCGATACCTGATAAAAGCTTTGAGAGAGTTAATGCCGAAATTGCTCGTCTTTCGCTGCTGTCGGGAGGAATAGTCGGTGTTTCGGCCATTCATCTCGAAACCGGGAAACGAATCGTACTGAACGACCAGCTTTTCTTTCCCATGGCCAGCAGCTACAAAGTGCCGATTGCAGTGGCATTACTCACCAAAGTCGACAGCGGTATTTATTCGCTCAGCCAGATGATTGAAATAGGGAAATCTGACCTGCATCCCGGCAGCGGTATGATTTCAGGTCGTTTCAACTGGCCTGACTCGGCACAGCCCGGTATAGCACTTTCGGTGCGAAGCCTTCTTGAACTCATGCTGCTTATAAGCGATAACAGTGCCGCCGATATATGCCTGCGCCTGGCCGGTGGTCCGCCTGCCGTCAATGCCTGTATGAAAAATCTGGGTATCGATGGCATGCGAGTCGACAGGTCCACCGCCTTTCTGATCGCTGCTTCTGAAGGTTTGATGCTTGATCCGGAAAGACCGTGGTCGCCGGCTCTCTATGATAGCCTCACGAAAAATTCAAAACCTGAAGAACAGATCCTATTTGCCAGGCAATTCGATAGTATCCGGCAGGACATCAGCACTCCCGACGCGATGACCTTACTGCTCATTAAACTCTACAGGGGCCAGGTTCTTAAACCTCAGAGTAATGCTTTATTACTTGATATTATGAAACGGTGCGAAACGGGTCTCGCCAGGCTCAGGGGCTCTCTGCCACCGGGCACCGAAGTAATGCACAAAACAGGTACAATGGCTTTATCAGCCAATGATGTGGGTATTATTACTCTGCCCGGTGATGCGGGGCATATTGTGATTTCAGTTTTTGTTAAATCGTCGGAGAAAACCATCCCTGAACGAGAAAGAGCAATAGCCGAAGTAACCCGCACCATCTATGATTATTTCCTTTTCTATCATTAACCCATCGGGTTACATTTTCTGATTTTTACCTGGCATATATTGCCAGTTACAAAAGCGAACTGACGGGAAGCATGGGATTAGGTGCCTGATGCTGTGGCGTACATGATTTCGAAATTAATCATATCGTTATAATTCCTTAAAAAGGGTTCTCAAAACATTGTAATCTTAACTATATTTGTACTATCGGGATATAGATTGAATCCTGTTCCGGATTCAGGTACTGTGTTGAACAGTTTTGGTCAGGAATATTTAATAATCGATTCTATTAATATTTGAACAGATGAAGAAGTTTTTTTACTTAGTAGTTCTTCTGCTTGTTGGGTTCTCTTGCATGAAAGAGAAAGACCCGGAATTAGGTTTTAATTTCACAACCCGGCAAATTGTATGTTATCCAAAGAATAATACTTTTATCACGTTCAGCATAATGCCGAAAGGAAGAAACAGTCCTTTGTCTGTAAAATGGAATGAACCTTCCAACTATCAGGGCGAAGGTCCGTTTAAAATGGCACTGGTGAGTAATTTCGTCCTGGATTTCAATATAATTGATGCTGAAAATAATTCTCAAAAATTTACATACCCGATTTCCAGGGATACTATCGATTCGCTTAAGTATGATTACCGGAACCAGTACATCGGGAATTATAACTGCCACGTAACCTATACATACAACGGTACTGTAATGAATTCGACCGATACACTAACCGTTGAAAAGAATAGTGATTTCGCCATGCTTAATGTTAAATATTCACATATGATATACAATCTATCCGATAGTTTTTTTGGGTATCACTCGGCAGCAACATTCAGAAACGACAGCATATATTTTTCTGAAAGCGGGCCGCTTGGATTTTATTATACTTATTTGTATAAAGGGATAAAAATAAATAAGTGATGGTTGTCATTCATTATCCCGTATAAGTGAAACTGCATAGTTCTTTTTTTTACATGGTAAAACAATCTTTAATAATTTTGAAAGTCATGTCCGGGTTGACTCTTTCCAGTGTATTAACATTTGTGACTGTATCTTAAAACATCTGAAATAAGAGCAAACTCTGGAAAAACAGCAGAATAATGAACATACAAACCCACCAGGTAAACGACACGAAAATTGCCGAAGTAGTGTCTGAAACAGTCGTGATTAATACTATTCAGGACGGATTGGACTTATTAGGGAATTTGTACTACCAGGGATTTGACAGAATCATCGTTTACGAAAAGAATATTACACCTGCTTTCTTTGATCTGAAAACCGGAATCGCGGGCGAAATACTGCAGAAATTTGCGAATTACCGGGTTCGCCTGGCTATTGTCGGTAATTTCAGCGAAAATCGAAGCAAAAGTTTGAAGGACTTTATTTATGAAAGTAATATGCTCGGACAAATTAACTTTGTTGAAACTATATCCGAAGCGATCGGCAGGCTGGTAAAACGCGGATGATCCATTATTTTGCTCTATGAATTAATTGATTTCGAACATTTTATTACATCTAAGGAATCAGCGAATGAAAACTACTGAAACCCAAAATACAGATCCACATCCCTCGCCAAACATGGAAAAGGCTAATGCAGTCCGTCAGGGCGAACTATCGGGAAAAGCATTTGCTGAACTGAGGCGTGGAGTGCTGACAGCACTCGAAACCTACTCCAATGTCCATCGGGGTACTGGGTATAACTCGATAGTTTCAACGCAATTATATGAACAGTCCAGGGATTTAGTACTGCAATATCTTGGGCTGGATAAACGAAAATACCGAACTGTTTTTTGTTCCTCTCGCCGGGCAGAGGCTTTCAAAGTGCAACTGGAGCCGGGTGCCTTCAGCAGTATATCAGGAAATGATATTGGGTTGTCGCTTGGAGTTACTGCACTGGCAGTTAAAAGGAAAGCATTTCCCAAAGGAATCCCCTTTGAGGCAGGAGGTGGCAACTCAAGGCTGATTTCACGCGATTGGGTGGTTTGGGCGAGGGTTCCTGATAAATTCGAAGCAGGAACTCCAGCCATTATCAATATAATAACATTTGCTAAAGCCCTGGATATAATCCGAAGGCTTGGGAATAATCCATTTAAAAGTCAGCCTGAATCAGGATTATCTGTGGCTGAAATACTTTACCATGATGAGTTTGATGGACTCGTGGGGGGAGAATTGCTGGCTAAACTCAGGAATACTTTTATCGGCAATAATGCCATTGTTCCTGCACTCAACGGCAAAAGGCGATTCATTAACCTTGATAATGCTGCCAGTACTCCGACGTATTCGGCGGTTGCGGAAGCCTTCTTCAAATCCTGGCGGCTTTCGGGACAGCTGCAGAAAGAGATTACGCGGGAAGTAAGATCAGTTTGTGACGGCTTTCTTGGGACATCATCATCAGCCCATGATATAATTTTCACCTCCAATACTACCGAAGCTATTAATCTGGTGGCCCAAAGCTACAGCCGCGAAGCTG
Source organism: Bacteroidales bacterium (assembly GCA_963677975.1). Taxonomy (GTDB): domain Bacteria; phylum Bacteroidota; class Bacteroidia; order Bacteroidales; family UBA4417; genus UBA4417. The sequence goes on from OY782677.1 coordinate 1,916,741, forward strand.
CCAATGATTGTGAACCCGTGTTGCTGAGTTCACTCCTCGAACATTCATCTAACGACTTGCCCTGGCGCCTGGTTCCCGGCCTGGAGATAGTCAGGCTGTCTGTCAGCGACGAAGGGTTTATCGACCCGGAAGAACTTGGGACTGTGATGCATGCTTATAACCAGGACCACAGTTTTGGTGCAAAGCGTATTAAGCTTGTTGCATTGAGTGGTGCTTCGAATGTGCTTGGAGTATTCAACAACCTGGATGAAATCAGTACTATTGTGCACAGTTTTGGGGCAAGATTGTTGGTGGATGCTGCTCAGCTGGCAGCGCATCGCAGGATTGAAATGGAAACCCACAATATTGACTACCTTGCTTTTTCGGCCCATAAAGTTTATGCTCCGTTCGGTTGCGGGGTACTTGCAGCCAGGAAAGGAGTGCTGAATTTCAGCACTGCCGAAATGGAACATATCAATTCCTCAGGTGAAGAAAATACCGCGGGCATAGCCGCGTTGGGGAAAGTACTTGTACACCTGCAACGTATCGGATTGGATGTAATTGAGGATACTGAAAAGAAGTTGACAAAAAAGGCTTTACTCGAAATGGCTCAGGTAGGAGGTCTCAGGATTTATGGCGTTCAAAGACCTGATTCAATAGGATTTGCACGAAAAAGCGGGGTAATTGTGTTTAATATCAAGGGTATAATATCAGCATCGCTTGCCAAAGAGCTGGCCCTCTTTGGAATAGGAGTTCGGTTCGGATGCCATTGTGCCCATATTCTTATCAAACACCTGCTTGGAGTTAGCCCGGGATTGGAGCGTTTCCAACGGATTATTATTTCAGTCTTCCCAAAACTTCAGCTACCAGGCCTCGCAAGAGTAAGCTTTGGGATCGAAAACAGCCAAGAGGATATTGAAACTTTGGTACAAGCTTTGGGCAACATCGCTAATAAGCTGCAGTCCAAAAATGGCACGCAGTCCACCACTGATAAATCTGATTCACCTGGCCTATCAAGGACGGAGGTGCAGAAGCTGATGAAAGAATTTGCATTGGATGCTGGCCGGAAGGTCTTTGCCGGACCTGAAATTCTTTTTAAACATTCTTAAAACCTGTATCTTTGTAATACCAACTCTTCATACAATAAATAAGTATGCCCCAGGAAATCGAACGCAAATTCCTCGCAAACGAGGGATACAAGCAGTTTGCCAATACTTATACCCGGATAACCCAGGGATACCTGTCGTCAGTACCCGAACGGATTGTAAGGATACGCATCCGCGATGAAAGAGGCTATATCACCATCAAAGGGGTTTCGAATCTGTCGGGTTTGAGTCGCTACGAATGGGAAAAGGAAATCGATGTTAACGATGCCCGCGAACTGCTCGTATTATGCGAACCGGGTATTATTGACAAGACCCGATTCCTGGTACAGGTGGGGAAATTTACTTACGAAGTAGATGAGTTTTATGGTGAAAACAGGGGGCTGGTGATAGCCGAAATTGAACTGAGTTCGGAAGAAGAACTGTTCGATATCCCTGTCTGGCTTGGGAAAGAAGTTTCCGGCGACCAACGCTATTACAATTCAAGACTTGCTAAAAAGCCTTTCATTACCTGGGAGTAACCCATTTTGAAATAATTAGACCCAATTGCTCACACGGAAATCCGTCAACTGCTGTATATATTTCCTTTGAATTTGTGATTTTGAGCTTGGAATTTTGAAATACATTTCAAAGCTTTTCCAAAATAAAATCCGTCATCCTCCTGTAAAGGTGATAGGTTGTATTCCCACCCCTTATACCATGGTTCCGGTTGGTATATACCTGCATTTCAAATTGCTTGTTTGCCTGCACCAGCCGTTCGGTAAATTCAAACGTATTCTGAACATGCACGTTATCATCAGCCAGGCCGTGGCAAATCAGGAAATTGCCTTTAAAGTCCTTTGCAAAATTCAGTGGTGAATTCTGATCATACCCATTAAGGTTTTCCTGCGGGGTACGCATAAAACGCTCAGTGTAAATGTTATCGTAATAGCGCCAGTTGGTTACCGGAGCGACGGCAATACCCGTTTTGAACAGCCCGTTTCCTTTCACCATGCATGAGGACGAAATGTATCCCCCGAAACTCCATCCCCATATTCCGATACGTGATGCATCCACAAATGGTAGTTTGCCCAGGTATTTAGCTGTTTCTAACTGGTCGATGGTTTCGTATTTACCCAGTTCCATATAGGTAACTTTGCGGAATGCCTCTCCGCGGCTTCCTGTACCGCGCCCGTCGACACAAACAACAATATATCCAAGTTGTGCAAGATAATTCTCCCATCCGAGGCTCCATGTATCGAGGGCGCTCTGCGAATTAGGGCCGCTGTATTGGGTCATAAACACAGGATATTTCCTGGCTGGATCGAAATCAGCAGGTTTTAACATCCATCCGATCAGGTTAACATTGTCGGTGGTATTGAAGTTGAAAAATTCGCGGTAAGCGAATTTGTACACTTTCAGCTTTTCCATGAGTTTATTGTTTTCGTCAAGAAGCCGCACACTGTCGCCTTTTGCATTATAGAGAACAGTTTTCGATGGCGTTCTCATATTCGATGAGGTGATGCTATAATACCTGAATCCCTCACTGAATTTTACAGTATTAGAACCAGTATATAGGGATAGCTTCTTTTTGCCTGTACCATCCCATTTGATGCTGTATATTTCACGCTGGTAAGGTGTTGGTTCGGCTGAAGTATAATAAATAAGTTTGTTTTTCATATCGACGCCATTCAGGTCTTTTACATCAAAATCGCCTTTTGTAACCTGGACCAATTGTTTGCCCTGCATATCATACAAATAAATATGCGAGTACCCGTCACGGTCGCTCAGGAAGGTAAAGTGCTGTTTGTCGTCAAGGAAATTGATCCTGTCGGCATAATCTTTTTCAAAGTAATATTTTTGGGTTTCGGTAAAAAGGAGAGAGGTTTTACCGCTGCCTGCATCAGCCAGTTGCAGGTCGTATTTATTCTGTAAGCGGTTCAATGTGAAAATAGCAAGTTGGTGCGGATCCTGGGTGAATCTGATTCTTGGGATATATATATCAGTTCCAGTACCTATATCCATAGTTTTCATCTTCCTGGTCTCGATATTGTATGTATGAACACTGACTATTGAGTTTGGTTCGCCTGCTTTAGGATATTTAAATGTTGTAACTCCCGGGTACAGTTTGTTTTCATCCAGCGAAGGTTCCATCCCCTGAAACATGCTCATGCTGAACAGTGGCACCTTGCTTTCGTCGAAGCGGATCCAGGCCAGGTACTTTCCGTCGGGCGACCATTCGAATGCTTTGCTGAACCCGAATTCCTCCTCGTACACCCAATCCGGAACCCCGTTTATTATTGAATTGAATTTACCATCGGCGGTCAACTGGATTTCTTTCCCATCGGCAAGGTTGGTAATGAACAGGTTATTGCTGCGCACAAAGGCAACCCGGGTACCGTCGGGCGAAAAGGTGGCTACCTGTTGTTTCCCCTTAACCGAAAGCGGTATCAGGGTTTGTTTCGCAAAATCATAAATATAGTAACTGGCAGTAAACGAGCGGCGGTAAATTGCCTGCCTGTCAGTAACGAGTAATATTTTTGTCTCGTCTGGATTAAAACTGAAATCGCTGAATGATTTTAATCCGGATGCCGGGAAACTTGCCAGGTTGAGAAGTGTTTTAACGGCTTCGCCGGTTTCGTACCTGTAAACAACAAGTTTTGTTCCCTGCGCTTCCGAAACAATATAGGTTTCCCCGTCATTCATCGAGCGGAGGTTCCTGAAACCTGCGGTTGTAAAAGTATTGTTTTTGAAAAAATCATCAAATTCGAATTGCTTACTGCCATTCTGTGCTTTACTGAAAAAGGGTGCCAGCACCAATGCTGCAAACAGGATTACTGCTAATATTCTGTTTTTCATTTTTTACGGGATCAGGAAACAAAAGTAAAATATTCGTTCAAGAATGCGGAAAAATAGCACTAAAACATTCTCATAAGCGAATGTGTTGGCAAGCTTCTCTCAATATTCAGGAATTTTGGGATCAGGTGTTTTTAATTTTGGGATAAAATACTAACTTTGCACCTTCTTTTGCGTTGTTAGCTCAGTTGGTTTAGAGCACCGCCTTGACAGGGCGGGGGTCACTGGTTCGAATCCAGTACCACGCACCAAATTCTAAATCAGTAACTTACGGGTTTAGGGTGCAAAAGCCGGCACGAATACGGCACGTGATTCTTTTTTTTTACCTCGATGTAATTATCTAACGAGGTAAAAAAAAAATGTTCTTTTCCGAAAATATTGATCAGATAAAAATCTACCGCCCGGCGACACTTCGTACCGGAAAGCGTTGGTCTGTCGAGTACTACGTTTATAATCCGGAGTTAAAAAAACTTTGCCGGAAAGCCATTAAGCTAAACCACATCGATAAAGTCTCCGATCGGCGAACTTTCGCCCTGGGACTAATCCGTCGGCTTAATGCTGAGCTCGAGAGAGGATGGAACCCGTTTATCGCGCAGGAGAATTCAAAGAGCTATACTCTTCTTACTAAAGTGCTCAACGACTTTATTACACTCCAGCGAAAGAAGTTTAACGAAGGAGATCTCCGCAAGGCAACTATACATTCCTACGAAAGCTATTACAATACTTTAACTACATATATCCTAGAGAAAAAATACTCCGACCTGTATATATATCATTTCAATAAGGATTTCATTGTAAAGTATCTCGACTGGATCTACAACGATCGCAATCGCTCCAGTCGAACGCGCGATAATTACCTGAAGTTTCTACGACTGTTTTCCGGTTACCTGGTGGAGCGCGATTTTATTAAAGCTTCACCGGCCGACAAAGTAACCGTACTGGGCAAGAGCAAACGTACCGGTAAGAATCGTACCGTAGTGCCACCCGAGATCATGGTTAAGATATCCAAATACCTGGCTACAAATAACCGGGGCTTTCTTCTTGCTTCATACATTCTGTATTTCTGCATGATACGGCCGCGCGAAATGACCTTTATCAAAGTCAGTCATATCGATCTTACGAAACGGATTATTTTCATCCCGGGAGCCACTGCCAAAAATTACAAGGATGGTGTAGTAACCATTCCGGAGGCATTATTTTCACTTATAAGTGAAATGCGTATAATGGATTCCCCTCCTGATTACTATGTGTTTTCTACAGGGTTTCTACCAGGTATAAAGCATGAGTCTGAGGGATTGTTTTCCCATTACTGGGATCGGCATGTGCGCAAGGATCTCGGCCTGCCTCTTACTTTAAAATTCTATTCTTTAAAGGATACCGGCATCACCGATATGATCCGGAAGTATAACGATCCTCTACTTGCCCGCGATCAGGCCCGCCATCATGACCTGTCAATTACAAATATGTATACACCTGCCGACTCCATGCATGGCAACGATCGCATCCGGAACGATACCAGCACCTTCTAAACCGTATACACATCCACTTCCACCATTCCCGGGCCATCCATTTTCAGGTTAGCCCGAACTTCTTTCACCAGGAAGTTTACATTGTTTCCCGAGTACACCTGGGCGAATTGCAGCTGCTTCAGCTGGGCCCGGTTCATAATGGCTTTGTAGGTAACTGGTTTGGCGTTATATGCAAGCCATTCGAGCCAGTTCCGGTAGCGGTTGTCCACCAGTCCGGTGGCTGAGAGGTCCGGAAAGGTCAAGCCGGTATAATCAGCGCAGCGCGATGAGCCCAGCGGGTAAGGCTCATCGAGCGAGTCGTTCACCATGCCTTTGTAGTACAATACCTGCAGGCCATATTCGGCACCGAGCGAATCCGGAAAGCCTTCCAGTATTCCAGGCTGTTCTGTAATAGGTATGGTCCACCATTTGTTATCAGGAGCTCCGGGTATTTCGTCTGCCATATTTTTGGTTAATACCGGGCTGAATACACTGGTCAGAGTCAGGAACGGATCATTACCATCAGTATACTTCAACGAATGCTTAACTGCAAAAAACACCCACGAAAGTTCATAAGTTTCGGTATCGTATTGAAATACATAGTAACTATTATTCGAAACAATATAATACATATCGTTTACCTTTATTCCAGTTATCGGAATCGAAAACAAAACTCCCAGATTATCAAGCTCTCCTTTATAGTTGAACTTACTGCTCAGATCCTTTATATTTTCAAGGTATTTATCCGTTGTGGCTTTTGTAAGTTCGAATTTTATGCCCTTGTATTCTGGTTCAACTTTCACGGTTGGATTGGCAAGCAATATCCCCGGGAAAGATGCCGCCGGGTTAGTATTGCTTACCACCGTCTTTTCCTTCAGGTCAACGAAGGTAATTGTCATCGCATCATTATCCGTTACAGGCATATACCCGGTGAGCTTCGAAATTTCCCGCAGGAAATCGCTCTGCAGCATTTCCGGAACATGATCCACCAGGTTAAACGTAGGTTTCAGCGGCAACAGGGTTGTTGATGTGCTGGTATAATTGTTTTCGGCATACGCGTTAAACAGAACCATGTTTTTAAAATCCTCGGTGTCGAACGGGTTATTCACTATAGAGTATCCTGATTCTGATCCGATCAGATCCAGCAGCTTGCGCATATACACCATAGGCGTGAACAGGTTGGCGCAGTATATTGGCTCACCTTCCACCATCCCCGACAGGTAAAGCGGAAATTCCCCGTTTTTCCAGTAATTCTGCACTTTGAAATACTCAGTATAAATAGTCTTTATACTCAGGTTATCAAGCTGGAATTTATCGTCGGGGAAATTATCCAGGAATGCCTGGTTATGTATCGGGAAAATAGCAAAGTCGGATGTGTCCTGGTCCAGTGCTGCGGTAGTTGTAAATACATTTACTCCAGCATATTCAACTGCAAAATCATTCAGACCGAAGTAGCACGTGTATCCTTCGGTACTGCTTTCGCTTTCGGAATTTACTTCCACGGTAATTACATCTCCAGCTGTTAACGATAAACTTACTTCCGTTGTGCCGGCTTCCCGGCCCGAATTATAGTAATCCTCATCTACCAGTGTGCCATTTTTCTTTATCAGTACATGTATACTCCCCAGTATAATCCATGCCAGCACGCGAATGGTTAGCGTGCAGTTCATGGTATCGGGAGCCGTAAATGTTCGCCCCTGATCGGTAAGCGAACTGGTAAGGTCCGAAAGGATCTCATCCGGAACGTAAAGCGGTATCTCCAGGTATTCAGGATCGCTCTGGTTGTAATTGGCCAATGCAGCCATGTGAGCGGTCGATAATAAATCGGTAATACTCCTGTCCCCGCCCAAATCCAGCCCCTTCAGCGTCTTCCCGCCCAGCTCCGGGTAATCCACTTTTAGCGATACCTGGTACGCATCTTTGTTTGCTTCCGTTACCAGGCATTTGCCGCTGTAGCGGAGTGAACCATCCACAAGCGTATATGGCAACTCAGCCGTGGCACGGCCATTGCGTTGCGGCCGGTGTGCCTGGCTGTATACCTGCCTTATGGCTTCGCCTGCAGGTACGGTAATATTAAATACATAGCTCCCCGGTATGCGCCCGTTATCGTCCAGGAACAATGGCGAACGCATTACCAGCGGCAGGCTGGTAGCTGCATCAAGCGGGATTACGATATCGGAGATTTTCAGTTGCATAATGTACTTAGTGCTTGTAAACCTTAACTACAATTTCAGTGCTGTCGGCTACCAGCTGATCGGTATTGGTATCCTCTATCCAGAATTTCCATGTACCTGGTAATAGGTTTATGGATTTCGATACGGCATAATGAACCATATTCGCTTCGGTATCAATTTCAGTTGGAGTATCGAATTTCACTGAGTTCGATGCAGGACTCAGGTACCCAACCCTGATATCACATTCCGAAATATCCTCATCTTTGTTTACTACAAATGTTACGAGGAAATCATTCTTAACATATATCTTCTTTTCTTCAGCCATGGCTTTAGGGTTTTAAAACATTTCTTTTTTAATCTCCCGGGTTACTTCTACCGGAGCTTCCCATTCCCGTTCTATTGTTACCGTACCTTCAAAACCTCTCGTAACCGTTTCTTCCGATACTATGGTTCTGTTTACGTATACTCCATCCATAATAGCCCGGGTAATTATTACATTTTCAATAACCCGGAGCGATGGGAACAGCAATACAAACACCTCGAGTACCGTATCCATTGCCAGTGTACCCTGGTTCTTTGTTTCGAAAAGTGAAGTAAAGGCTGTAAACGAGCTCGCATGGGTTTCAATAAGCGTACGGAGCGAAATGGTATCCAGTTCCGCTTTCTCCAGGGTGGCAGTACCCGAAATCAGCGATTCGTTTACAAGCTCGGCCAGGGTATGTATGGCAACTGCATATTGGCTAACTTTTTCGAACCGGCTGCTTATGGCAGCTATCCCCGCAAAGCTTGCTTCAAGCATAGTATGGGTTGCAGCTGTTGCATTCTTTCTCGCTTCAAGCATAGTGATAACTGCAGCAGCACTTTCTTTTAAGCTTTCGAGCTGCGAGTAAATAGCGGTGAGGCTTTTTAGGGCCTCATCGTTGGGTTGCGATAGGAAAGTTGACATTCCTATCGAGTCCGATACTGATTTCTCGAAAGTAGCCATCAAACATGCCGTTTGCAGGCTGAGTCCTTCAAGAAATGTATTTACAGCATTTGTTGCTTTTTGAGTTGCTTCAAGCGTCGAAGTTGTCCCCAAGGTTCTTTTAACTGTCTTTTCAAGGTATGCCTGTATAGCAGTATTTAGCAGGTTTGATTTTTCAAATGTTGAACCGGCTGCAAGTGTCGATCGTTTGTTGGCTTCCAGGTACCCGCTTATCGAAAGGGTTCCGAGCCTAAGCCCTTCAATAAAGGAATTTATTGCAGCATTTACTGTAATAAGTTGCTCGAAAGTTGATCGCGCAGCAAGGTTCTGCAGGTTTGTTTTTTCAAGGGTTGTAAGCAGCGCCTCTGTTAATTTGCCTCCTTTTTCCAGTTCGGCCCGTAAGGCAGTTACCCCCCGATTGGTGGCTTGTAACGTGGTTAGTATGGAACTGGTTGCCCCCGATGTGCGTTCCAGCGTAGTAAGCGTTGCCGAAATTCCTTTCACCGTAGCTTCAAGCGTTGTAAGTGCAGCAAGCGTATCCTTTATCCCGGCTGCAAGTATATCTGCCAGCCTGTTTTTTATCGAAGGCTTCGAAATATAGCAGAATGGATTAACGTTTAATTCTTTAACTTCTTTATCGGTAAGTACTCTATTCCATATAGTCAGAGAATCATATGCCGCTTTTGTATAAGAAGCAGTGTCTTCAGGTACTCGTTCAACCTTACCAAGTATTAAGGTTCTGTTGGTAAAACTTTGAACAGTCCAGGATGCAGTGCCTTTCGCTCTGCTTATTCCTCCCACCCATATTTCCTGGTAACCGGTATTATTCCATGCGACAGTTATGTTGATATATTTATCTAAAGCTATTTCGCTGCCATAAGTATATGAGAGTGCATTTGTTAAATATCCATACCTGAAGTATAAAACACCTAAATACGGGAATATCTCAAAATTATGAGTATTATCAATATTTCTTGTTCCTAATAATAATGGATAGTTTGTAAAGTCTTTAATTGCTACCCAAAACGAAATTGTTCCTTGTGCTTTATTAATCTGAGGCTCAACTGTTGAAAACTGGATAAATTGATTACTCTTATTAATACCAACACCAACTCCAAAATTAGAAGGGAACCAGCCACTATCAGCGGTTGATGGACTTGCAACACTGTTAAGTACCCCGCTATTATTGAAACCGGAAATATCATAAACGGTATTACCACCACCCTCATTGAATAACCAGCATCCTGTTATCCCGCTGCTTATTGGGTGCGCTCCGTTTATTCTGCTTCCTAATGGGGGTTTGTTAATCATTTATGCTACTGTCATTGTGATTGGGGTTACCGATACAATGTTTCCCGAACCGGCTATTGCTGCTCCCGTATTGTTGATGATAATTACTAAAAAACCATCCGGCATCGAGTTTCCGAACAGGCTCGAAAGCATAAAGCTTCCCTGCATAACCATTTGCTGTTTGGTATAGTTAAGCATCATCCCCATGCGCAAATCGTTTGGCGTGGCTATTGTATAGGCCGCATCGGCCGAAGTTGGCAGGGTTGCCGTTCCGCCGTCAGCATAGTACCATGTACTGCCGCTATAATATGCTGGGCAAATGAATACATAAGCCGCCTTGGGGGCAGCAGGAGCTGTATTAGCCATGGTTAGTTTAACAAATACCTCAAAGTCCAGCGCTCCTGCTGACGTATTGTCGACCAGTACCGATTTCCAGCCAACTGTTGCCGAATTTCCTACCGAATTAAGTGCGGTAACGGCAAGTGAATTAACCGAACCCCTTGTTTGTGTTATGCTTGACATAGTATGTTTGCTTTAAACTGTTAACTCCAGGAGGTGCCGTCCCAGCTTGTGCCGTAGTAATCGTATTTCGTTTCGGTTTCAATATTGGATTGCTCCGTATTGTAATCGGCTAACAACTTCGCTTTTATCTGATCCAAAGTGGTATCCTCGCTAAACGAAAGCGTTTTTTGCATCTCAATTACTAAACCGTCCTTAATCATTTGTAGTTCTTCCGGTGTTGTCTGCTTGTAAAGCGATACTGCACCAGGATTGGCATATACCGGCCGCTGAAGATGCGGGATAGCAAGCCAGAACAAACAGCTTACCGTTTGGTAATTTTGCATGTTTGTTTTTTCGAGAATAATGATCTTTTTCATATTATCCTTTTTTCACCCCACTTCTGTAAACCGAATTTATAAACGTCAGATCCTTCCTGCTGATCAGTTTCACAATAGTGCGTCCGTCAATATAGCACTTTATCAAAATGCCGGTATCGCCCGTTATGCCTCCACCTATCGAAGCAGTAAGCGAAAAATTCGCTCCTTCATCGCCTGATACCGACATTTGCATGGTCCCTTCATTCGAGTAAAAATACTGTTCGCTCTGGGGCACTTCAATCAATTCACCCCGGAACGAAACCATATTCATCACATCAATTTCCTGTGGCACATTGTCCCAGGTTATACCAGGGCTTTCAACCAGCACCTGGTCCGCTTTCTTTATCAGGAACATATGCTATACCGTTACCAGTTGTGCTCCGTCATCCACTGTCGAACTGGCCGGAAGCGTTAATTTCCAGCTTGCTGCATCACCTACCGTTGCAGCTGCATTGCAGAAACGTATACCATGGGTACCCGGTGTCAATGTGGTGAACGTTGGCGAACCCTCGGTGCCTTCGTTGGCCGACCATGTAAGGGTTGGGGCAGCACCTGTATAGGTATAGGTTATTTCGAGCAGTGCGCTCATACCGGTTGCCGATGGCACGGTTGCATCACTTGGAACTTCCAAACACATGTTGAACCGGATATACCCTGCCGCTCCTGGTGTCGATGGATCAGTAACAAAATTGGTCGATCCTTTCATCCGGTTTACGGTTACCGCACCACCGGCAGTTTCCGAAGCAGGTTTCCAGGCACTGCTGGGTGCCGCTGATGAAGTTGCCACAAGCGAAAGCATGGGCTTATTGCTGTTGCCGGCTGTACCGACAAATATTTCTTTTGCAACCGTACTTCCGGCAGCATCACGCGCAGGGAAAGTTGAAGCGTTATCCCAGGCTTTATATACCGGGGCCGAGCTCAGTGCTGTACTGAATGCAACTTTGTAAACATTTTGGGCAACTGAATTATTGCCTGCTCCTGTTACTTTTAATGGGATTGCCATGATTGTATGTATTTAATTTCGTATGTAAAGTTGTAACCGTAATCGCTTTTTATAAAGGACAATTGTACAATTATCATTCGTGGTCCCTTCTCCTTCAGGAGAAGGTGCCCGCAGGGCGGATGAGGTCATGTGAGGTTAATCCACTATCATCTCCATACACGCATCCCACACCGCCTTATCTACCTTATCATCAATATCGCTGGCCGAAATATGGTGTATCTTGTATTCCTCTTCTTCAGGGTACTCGCAACCGGTTCCGCAGGGCTGCTCCATCCACTTGTTATACTCTTTTACGGCAGCATTGCGTTCTTCCAGAAGTTTGGCATATTTTTTTCCTAACCTTACCCGCAGCGCTTTGGCCTCTTCGCTGTTGATATCGAAGTCCATAATTTCACCTTCGGCGGTAAATACGGTACGGCCTTTGCTCAGGTCCTTGTAGCCTTCGTTCAATGCCTGGTTGTATGCAAGCCATTCGTCGGTATCAGGTACATGCAGTTTAAAGTCGAATTTCTTTACCAGCGATCCCAGGCTGGCCAGCGTGCGGTTAATGGCATAGTTCAGTTTGTTGCCGCTTACGTTTTTCAATGCGGCCAGTTTTGCATGCATATTCACTACCTGCAGGCGGGTGAACTTCGGTTCCGCCTTTTCTTCTGTTTTTTTAAGGTCTTTAGTCATATTGCGTTTTATTTAGGTTTATATTCCTATTGCAGCTTCCGCGGTATAACCGGCAAACCAGATATAACTTCCGCTGTTTAGCTGCATTTTAATCATTTTTTCAAATATCCATCCCATTTGCACCGAATCGGCCCTTTTTGGGGCACTCACGGCTCCGGCTCCAAGAGCGGTAGATATATTTTTACTGGCATCACTTCCTATGGTACCCGCAAAATTGATAAACGGTGCTACCTGTCCGTTCATTACTTCGGCCTTTATAGCCACACCGTTAGTGGTAATAAAATGGCCTGCTATTCCACTCCCGCATATTCCCTCCACACCTACAGCAAGTCCGTCGCCGCTTACACCTATACCTCCTGCGCCCATTGCTATACCATAAATCACCCTTCGGTTTACACCCCAGCTGTTTACGGTCAGGCTGTCGTTGGCCGTTTTTGGGCTGAGTACAACTCCTGAGCGGCTCCAGTAATCGGGCGTTTGGGTAAGGGTATTCGTCAGCGTAAGCTTCAGTGTACCTGCCACGCTGGTATCATAAGCCAGATTAAGTCCGGTACCAGGTATAAGCCTGATTATTTTGCCGCTTGTAATGCTTACTGATATTCCTGTACCCAGGTTATCCTCAGACTGCATGGTCCAGCTGCCGTAATTGTCGTAGGTTGAAGCATCAATTGCCCATGAGTTATGTGCAGTCTTGCGCAAAAAACCGGGAGTATCGCCAAGTGCTGCAATGGCCGTAAGGTCATCGTCAGCAGGTTGATACTGAGTATTGTCGTAGCTTATCGCAGTGCCATTAGCTACCACGAATCCGGTTCCGTTCAGTTGCGCCTGTCCGCCAAGTCCGCTAAGGCTATAAACCGGTATATTCAGCGTATTGGTAATTAATGTTGCAGCCCCGCTGTCGCCCGTAGTGGTAAAATTATCGATGCGGTTTGCATACGCCGTATCCCACTCCGCCTGGCTGGCATCGGTGGGTAGCGAATACCCATGGGTAAAAGCCAGCGCCAGGGTACCATCCGTGGTAATGGGCGAACCGGCAATGCCAAAACCTTCAGGCACCGTAATGGCTACACTGGTCACCGTTCCGGTATTGGTAGTATAAGCCGTTGTATCCAATACCCAGGTATTGGCGGCTGTTTTTCGCAGCAGTCCGGTTGTATCGGTAATAGCAGCAATTGCGGCAAGGTTGGCATCAATGCTCAGCTCCTGTGCGCTCAGTCCCAGCGCTGTTGTACCTGTGGCCAGCGTTACCGGAGCGTGTACCGATATTACCCCGCCGGTAATAGTAACATTAGCTCCAATCATCACGCCGCCGAGTATGCTTTCCGTAGCCGTTACCAGGGTATACCCGAAACTCGGTATGCGCTCCCAGTTGGTACCGTTAAACTTTACATCATCACCCGCAATAAAGGTGATATTCCCGTTACCCAGGTTTACGGTTCCGCCCACCACTACCCGGTAGTACCATCCGTTGGTTACGCCGGTTGGTAGGGTTTGCGATAAAGTAGGAGTATTGGTACTGGCATCCCAGGTACCCTTATAAATGTCCGATACGGTCGGGTACCATCCTCCCGATCCGTCGATATTGGTACATTTCCAGTAATATCCCGATGTTGCTCCCGTGGTAATTTTCACCGAAGGCACGGTTATGGTTACATCCGTTATCGCTCCCCGGGTAGTTACGCTCTGCAGCGTATCCGTTTCAGTATACGCTCGCAGAAATGCCGAAGCATGGTACCCATCCAGCATATCCGCGTTCAGGTTTGTTACCAGCGTTCCGCTCGTTATTTCCATCGGAGCAGTTCCGTCGGCCACAGTCGATGCAATTACTGAGTTTGTAGTCATTGCCCCGTAAAGAGCAATTTTATAGGCTGCACTGTTGTCGAGAGCAATCAGCTTGGTTCCTCCCGCATATAGCCAGGTTTGCGATGTGGCAGCCAGAGCTAAATTATCGCCTACTGCAACTAAGTACTTACTGGCCAGATACGATGTATTATATCCCGAATACAATACCCCTATTGAGCTCGATCCGTACGCAAATATCTGCTCGTTCCAACCTTTATCTGTCTGGTTCCAGAGTATACTCCTATACGAATCAGTTACCCCGGCATAAACCCGGGTCGACTGGTATCCTTGTGGGTATATTACATTTGTATTATTCTCGGTCGCCCCCGCATACGTCAGCCTTATTCTCGACTGATTTGTTGTGGTTCCAACCAGGTCAATCCTGTACGATGAACTTGGGGTAGCTGTTCCTATGCCAATACTGGTACCATTATCATATATCTGGCTTTGTCCCAGCGTATTCGCCGCGGTTATTTTGGGCAGGTAATTGGTAGTACCTGTCAGCGTTACCGGTGCATACTCCACCAGTTCCCACACGCCGGTGCTCGGGTTACTCCGGGCAATTTTCCCCTTATTAGTTCCCGTCTCTGGAGCGTGATCAGCTGATGAAGTCATCAAGTGCAGCCTGTCGTGTGTTACACCCGGGCTTATCGATTCACCCAGGCACACCACCTCTTTGCTGCCGTCGTTATGCACCTTCAGCCCGTAAAACAGCGAATCCCGCTGGTTATACCCCAGCGGAACAGCGCTCACCAGCAACTGGTTCACTGAGGGCACATTCCCGGCTACATTGCTTATGGCTATCACGCTCATGATGCTGCAATTTCTGAAGTTTCGTAATTCGCATAATCATATTCCAGCTCGGCCGAGTACTGGTATTCTCCGTCGTGCACCACCGGCAGGCTTATATCCTTAAATACAATCGGCACCATCGATGCACCAATTACCTCGTAAGCTTCGCAAAAGTCCATATCACCCAGCCATTGCATTTGTGCAGCAGTCAGGTAACCGGTATTCACCTTTACGGTACGGGTTTCCTCCGCGCGCCAGTTAATCTTATCCGGCAGCGAGGATCCATCCGTTACAGCCGTTTCCGGCTTCACGGCATTCTCCTGCTCACCCAACCCGGTACAAAGCAAAACCTCCCACAGCCCGAATGCATTCCGCAGCATCAGCGTGCGCGCGTTCTCGTAATAGGCAGTATCAAGTGTATAGCTGTAAGCCTTGCTTATGGCAGTACTTCCCGTTTTTACTACTACTGTATACCCGGCCAGTGTTTTGGTAGGGTACGTCGATGCCATTATAGCAGCAAGTCCCAGATCCGTTATTCCGGATGGGAAATACACCAGCTTCATATAATCAACATTGTTCACTGTGAACAGTGTTCCGCTGGTGCCGGTTGTACCATCCGTAAACAGCAGAGTAGCGCTCAGCGTTATCGTTACCGAACTCTCGCTGTACACCTGCAGGAAATTTATAAACTCACGGGTCGTTGCCAGTATCCGTTTTGCTTCCGTATCCGGCCACCAGCTCAGGCAGGCTTTTGAATAAATTAAATACGATATCAGGTTCGAGTGAGCAGCATATAGCGCCACCCTGCGCGATTTAGGTACATATCCATCCAGCAGATAAAACGGTCCCTGGTCATTCAGCTCAGCCGTTTCGGCCAGCGGCACCCCGCACCATTCGCCGAAATCGAAAGTTAGCGGCAAAGGCACATCGGTATACACCTGGGGCGTAGTATCCGTTTGTCCGCGCAGTGTTACCAATCCCTGCAGGTAATCGCTCAGCTCGAATGCAGCCCGGCTTGCGCCATCCACCTGCATGCTGTCGCCATCCTCACCAGTCACCGCTGAAGTAATCCGCAGCGGCCTTACCGTTTCGTCCGTTTCCACAACAAACTTCACCGGCGCTTTCGCCATCAACAAAGGAGGGGGTTGGGTTATTATCGTTAGAGCCATGGTGCAAAAGTGGGTTTATGTGATGGGGAAATAAAGGACAAAAGGAAATATCAGTTACTGATACATCTAAATGAAATCCGGATGCCCCTGCTCCTTCTGTTTAGTATAGAAGTTTTGAAATTCACCTGCCTTTACCATTTGTAATATTGCTTCAACTTCCGAAACAGGTACTACAGCATTAAACGATTTCAACAAATCGTTATTTAATTCCTTTGCGCTTACAGCTCTTCTTTTGAGAAACTGTATAGCTAATTCTAATTGTTCCATGTTATTAAGTTTTAATTATAAATTACTGATCTTAAGTCCCCTCTCCTTTTTCAGGAGAGGGGATTTAGGGGTGAGGTTAAAACGCCGTCGCATCCTCTATCCTCCCCTTATCCTTCCGTATTTTCTCCAGGTCGCTCAGCACCCATTTGCCACGTACACCTTCTTTCGATATTATATCCATGGCATCAGCAAGTTTTTCCATAGTGTCGGCCGATATACCCGTACGTCGTTCTTGTCTCTTATCTCTTCGTTCTTCAACTCGTTCCTGCCTTTTTTTCCAAAATCGTCCACCCGCATACTCCGGCATTCTTGCGTACTGTATTGCATCAAGTATTCCAGGATAATTCATTACTATATTTCGCGTTGTTTTGGGATCAATTATAATTTCAGCTCCAGTTTCACCAACTATTGCTGGGTGAGTATATATACCTGTTTGAGCATTCCCTGCATACGGTATGTTTTTATACTCTGTACCCGATATACCGGTTACATCATAGCGGCCTTTCGAAAATTCAGGCATTTTCTGCGAGGTTATTACTGCAAATTCCATGGCAGTTGCCACGCCTTGTGCTGCTGCCGCCGCCCAACCGGCAGGTGTAAATCCATATGCGGCAAAGGTTTTCGTAATAGCCAGTGCCCCGTTAATAATTGCCTGTATCTTATCTGAATTCTGCTGTTTTTTAAACGCATCCTGTTTCAGTTTTCGGCTTTTGGCATCGTACTTGTCATTTATAGCGTCCTTTTGGGCCTCGGTAAGATTTTTATTACTCAGTTCTGCATCACGCTCTTTTTCCAGCATGCTTAGCTTATGATCCAGCTCCGCCTGCTGCCTGTTTTTGGTTATCTCAAATATTCCGTTGCTTATCGACGCAGCGCTGGCAAATGTGGCATCCTGTATGGCTTTCTTTTTATCTGCAGCATCTGCCTCCTCCTTGACAACTCGGTCTCGCTCGGCCTGTGCCGCTTCCTCGGGGGTAGCCGGTTCAATACCGGTATTCCTTTTCTGCAGAGGCGATTTCGCAGCCGTCTCTTTTTGCTTTGGTTTTGCAAGCTTTTGTCCTATCGATGTCAGTTTTTCAATACTGCCAAGGTCTCTTTGGTCTACATCCCAACCTTTTTCAATCTCAAGCTTAACAGCTTTGTATGTTTCGAGTAACTTTTCAGCTGCAAGTTTTTCTTTAGTCAGCTTTTCAGCCAAAGGCAAATTACCCGATACTACAGCATCATTAATTTTCGAATCAAGATCTGATATCGTTTTATTCAATTCCTGTATGGCATCGGCGGCCGCTTTAGCTGCTCCGCCACTTCCTGAAGCATCACTTTGAAGCTGTTTTGTAACTTCTCCTAGTTTTTTCGCTATCCGTATATAATCCGCACTTCCCTTTTCATAATTCTTCAGGGCGGTTGTAAGGTATCTCTGTTTCTCCTCCAGCTGCGATATCGATTTTCCGGTAATCTCATCCGCTAATTCTTCAGCATGCAAAATTTCATTGAGGCTTGCGGCCCTTTCTCTATATAAATTAACTTGATCCTGAAGTTTATTCAAGTATTCGTCCATTACAGCACCGGCTTCTTTTCCATTTGCAATAGCATCTTCTTTCTGTCGTCTCGCTAATTCTTTCATATTATTACCCGAAAGAGCCGAATTCCAAAGATTCTGCCACCAGGTTGTTTTGGAATTATCACGTTGAATAATTGCCTGTCTGGTTTTTGCAAGAGCTAATTCCGCCTCAGCCTGATTTAAAAGAGCAATGGTTAGATTTTCTGTACTGAGTTTTTGTTCAAGATTTAAAGTATTAAGTTTTTCTATGCTTGGCGTAAGATCATCATATTGTTTTTTAAGTAATCCATAGGTACTAGTCAGGTGTCTGACTGCATTTATTCGTTCTTGCTCCATTCTTAATGCTTCAGCATTATTTTCGCTGTACAGCTTTATCCCTACTACCAAAGCAGTAAGACCTGCAATAATTAGTCCGATTGGGTTTGCAGCTAATGCAGCATTCCATGCCCATTGTGCCGTAGTGGCCAGCTTGGTTGCTACGGTTCCGTTACCTTTCCATATAGTGAGCAATTGTTCTTTTACAATCAATGCCTGTATAACAATAGCATCCTTAATCTTCAAGCCGATACCTTCCTTTAGTAACAAATGGTTCCAAACCTTCAGGCTTATGCTCTTTACCAGGCTGGCATTATAAGCCAATGTTAAACCTGCCAGGGTAATAAGAGCAGTGCTATATTGGTGCACAAAGCCGGGAGCTGCCATCATCACCCGCATAAATGCAGCAAATATATTCGTGCTGAATGTCATTGCCGGTGCAAGCTTTTGCCCGAAAGCAATACTCAGCACTTCCACCCGGTTCTTGGCCTGTTGCAACTTGGTTGCATTGTTATCCGTATTTATAGCTGCCTGTTCAAGGGCTACATTGGTACCGGTTACCGCCTCGGTATATTTTTTGGTTTCGGCGGTGTTGTTCATTAGTATATTGGCAGCATTAATATTTTCGGTACCTACCAGATCTGTAAGCTGGGCCACAGTCCATTGCTGCCGGTGCAGTTCTTCAAATGCCTTACCCAGTCCTACAAGTGAGGGTTTAAGGTTATCGTTGCTCTGCGTTTCAAGTTTAATCATAATATTACGCAGGCTTCGTCCGGCCATTTCCGGTTCAGTCATTCTCGGAGCCAGGGTTTCAAGTACTCCGGTCAGTTCTTCCACCGAGATATTGAACGAGCTGGCCACCGATCCCGCTTTCTCAAATCCGGCAGTCAGGTAATCAATTTCCCCGGCGCCTTCCTTACTACCGGCTGCCAGTACGTTTATTATCCGCCTCGAGTCCGATGCAGGAGCATTAAACTGGTTCAGCACCATGGTAAGTCCGTCTACTGCAGGAGCCAGATCCCCGTTGGCAGCTGCAGCCAGTATTAGGGCTTCCTGGGTAACATCGTTCAGATCCTCTTTTACCTTCAGCAGCTCCGGCCGCTTGCTTCCTACTTTGGTATAGGCGTCTACTATTTCCGTGGCCGACGATTTTATCCTAACATTTCCTTCTATCACCGATGTACTCAGTGTCTTGGCCTTTTCGCTTAGCCAGTCCAGATCCTTACCCAGTAACCCGGTAAGTGCCGAAAGATTATCAACCCTCGATTCGAACAGGTTGGCCACATCCACCACCTTCCGGAGGGAGAAAATCAGTCCTGTCAGAGAAGCCAGTCCGGCGGTCACAAATGCAAAATAACGGTTAAAGCCATCCGCTATCTTTCCAATCGAGAAATCCGTATCCTTTGCTTTGCCTTTCAGTTCAGCAATCCGGTTACCTACCGCATCCACTTCCTCTTTCAGGTTTTTATACTCAATGGTTCCCGGGCGCAGGTGTAGTAGTATTGCATTCAGTTCCTTCTGTCTGTTGGTAAGCTCCCGCATACTCAGGTTGGTAACTCCAATACTCTGGTATATGCTATCCATCTGGGTTTTAATGCCAACCAGTTTTTTCGACTTATCGGCATACTCCTGCGAAGTTTTATCCAGCTTACCCATTTCCCGGGTAAGTTGCCTGGCTTCCTCTTCCAGCTTCCGGAGCTGTACCCGTGCCTGGTCGTTATTTATTACAATGTCGAGTTGTACCCGATCAATTTTAAGGCTCATGTTTAATTCCCTTTCATATTATAACCCGTGGCAATTACCTTTTTCATCCGCTCCATTTCGGCATCCGTATATTCGTACATAATGCGGCCAATCAGCCGGTTCATTGCGCCGTACACTGTCGAAGCATAAAACCGCGTATCCTTCCTTCTCCGGCTGCTTTTCTTTTTTGCCCTCATTCCTGTAAGTGCCCTGTTGGCATCCTCGGCCATCCGGGTCCACTGCTCGGTGTTCGTGCTTTTCTTTTGCTTGTATGCCGCTATATCCTGAAATCTTCCATGGTCCGGAAAAGCTATCTCCAGGTGAGGATTTATTCCATACCGTCCCACCCTCCAGCTTATACCTTCCTGCAGCACACCTTCTTTTATCAGGTTGCGGGCTTCAATGGCATCCATAAGCAAATCGCGAACAAACTCGCCATGCTGATCAAGCTGGTCATCAATAAAAGCCAGCTCCAGTTCATCAAATTTGCCGTCCATTTCTTTACGCTCCTGGTATTAGTCCAGTTTATCCTGTATCCAGCCTGCCTTAATCAGGTCCTCCGGGTTTTTATTTGCCCGCGCTACTCCGGCTTCCAGTTCCTTATCCGTAAGCAATATGGAGGTTTCAAACCCTGATGGCATTTGGATCCTGATATGGTTGTAGGTTGGCTTGGCAAGCCTGTGGCGATTTTTATTCTCAACCACTGTTACATCACCGATTCTGTTTTTCATGGCTATTTAAATTTAACAAGCGTTTTTAAAACTATAAATCCAATTAACAGTACTACCAGGGCAATCATCAACCTTCCCAGCCACATCTGGGCAATTTGCCACTGGGTAAGGTAATTCGTTTTCTCGGTCACCGTTTTGGTCACATACTTATACTCTACCTTGGTATTGCTCTGTATCGCATCCTTAATGGTTTTCGCTATCAGCGCTTCACGCTGGTACACATTAAGGTATAGTATTCCATCCCTTACCTGAGCCGTTGCCCAGGCATACGTTACATCCAGCCTCGAAAGCTCGCTGTTTATCACCCCGTTCGTGATCACCACCTTTATGGTATCATGTTTGGCTTCTGCCGGGATGGCCACATATATCGTGGTATCATGCGTTATTATTTCCCGGGTGGTTATCCGTACGGTATCCGTACCGGTATCCAGCTGGCACCCCCACCGGTAAGCTTGTTTTTCATACTTAGCCAGGGATTTTGCACATTTGCGCTCGGCAATTTGTTGCGGGGCACGGCATGCGGCCATCATTAGCAGCACGCCAATTAGCAGGAGAATGTTTTTCACGGCTTCAGTGTTTTGGTAATATCCTCATATGTCATTTTCCCGGCCGCATTCTTCCGGGCCCTTAATACCTGGTACCGGTTGGCACCTTTATTGAGCGATACATGTACCCATGCCGGGTTCGTGTCCGTTCCGCCTTCCCATATCAGCTGATCGAAAGGCAGATTCTTGCGT
The DNA here is from genome assembly GCA_963677975.1 of Bacteroidales bacterium. Lineage (GTDB taxonomy): Bacteria > Bacteroidota > Bacteroidia > Bacteroidales > UBA4417 > UBA4417. Next base: position 1,938,307 of record OY782677.1, read on the forward strand.
ATATGCTCAAACAACTGGGCATTCGTAACATTGCCGGTTGCTTCAATATCCATTGCCTTTCCGCTCACATGCTGCGAATTAGCCGCGCCTCCAATAGCCTGGTTAAGTTTAGGGCAACGGAAAAAGCTATTTATCTGTATAGGTACACCGAAATGTGCCCTCAGCGGCTCAAATACCGTTTGGGCAACATACTGCATAGCCTGTATTTCAGCTGTGCCAGGTTCATTCTTAATGCCATGCTCAGCAGCATACCCGCTGCGGGTTGCCTCCTGCATGCTGATGTGGGTCGAAATGTCAGTCATTGTTTATCGGTTTTTATTGGTAAGTAGTATCATCATTTTCGCTTCGTTTATTCCGGATACCCTGTATCCACTCTTCCATTTTTTCCTTAATCAAATCCCATAGTAAGGCAACCAGGTCAGTTTTTGTTATCCGGCTTATATTTTCATAAATCGATTTTACTTCTATCGATCCTATATACAGTGCTACTATACGCGCAAGTTCGCTCCCGTCGTCAATAATCTGTTGTAAGATATATCCTGCAATTATGGCCAGCGCGTAAAAAACAAACTTCTCTACCGTATGCCTTAGTTTTTTAGCGCTGAAAGCTTCACCTTCTTTAATAGCAGCATAGCTGCCTGTTATCAGATCAAAAAATATCAATACCAGTACCAGGTGCACGTAGTTCGAAATAGGGGTAAGGTACAGTACTATAAATGCAAACAGCTGGAGCAGGGCACTCCAGGTGTCGTTAAAAATGTTAAGTAGTCGGTACATAGTTTTACGAGTCATTGTATAATTAAAAACCAGGAGAATTCAGTTGAAATGAAATGCTGTAACCGTCGCATCCCAGGTAATTGTACTCAGGATCGGTATGTATTTTGCCGAAATCCACCCGGCTTATATATTCATGGTAATCCGCATCGCAATCGATCGCATCCGCAAGTAGGTTTTGTTTCACCCTTGTTATGCATTCCTGTGTCTGAAGCATATCGGCCAGTATATCGGCATCATCCTGGTCGCGGTGCGATACCTTTTTCAGCGCATACACAATCACCATTTCACGCTCCAGTATATTATCCGTATTCATGGCAGCCGAGTCGGCCGATGGGATCACCGTCACCAGTATCAGCTCCGCACCTTCCACCTGCTTTATCTTCTGAGCCAGTTCGCTTTCGTCGCGCACAAGCATCGCTCTGCTGGCTTCCACACGTATAGCCATGGCATCCCAGTAAGCTTTAAATAAATCAATTCTCATCATGGCTTTTCGGTGTTTTGGCTTTCATAGCATCAAAATCAGTTTTCACCTGGTAAAGTCTCACCAGTATATCGTATAGGTTGGTATTGCCGGTCTCGGTCACGTTGCCGAATACTCCGCTCTCAGCCAGCGAGTATATCACGCCTGTAAGCCCTATGCCGGCCTGTTCCTTATCGCCTTCTTTCGCCTGGGTAAACAGCAACGCCAGGTTTATTTCCTTTCCGTCTATCACCGGGCATCCCGTGCGCAGGTATTCCACGCAATTCGTAAACCACGTAAACACGGCCGTTTTTACATGCATCGGCTGATCCTTAACCATTTTAATCCTTTCGGCAAGTTTTTTCGGGTTGCTTCGTGGGGTAAAGCTCTCCCGCTCATCCACCAGCGTGCGTGCCAGGCGGCTGCGCAGGCCATAGGCCAGTATCCGGGGTCGGTACAGTATTGCAATCAGTTCGTCAATCAGTTCCGCATCCTGCGTATCCACATACTGCATATAGCGGCCGTAAGCCTCTTTATATTCGTAAAATGTGCAGTTCGTCAATGCATCCTGCGGACCCACCAGCCGCCCTATCCTGGGCACCATCTGTTTAATCCATTTCAGGTTCAGTTTCTTTACCAGTTTCCCGTTTTCCTCCTCGTATTCGTAAAAACTGTCAATCGTCTCCACCAGCCTGTTTATATTGTCATGCACCAGTTCCCGCTTATCCTCCGGCATATTGTAGTACTTCACCGTCTTCTTTATGTTCAGCAGTTTCATCGTGAGCATAAAGCGGAAGTACTCAATCGTAATCTCCCCCGCCTGTTGCATTACAAGCAGCTTCATCATAAACATAAATTCAGCAGTGCTCAGCTCCTCTATACACGAAGCATACTCCACTGTCTTATATCCGGCTATATCTACTTTATGCATGGCTATTCATATTCAGGTAATTCTATTGTTTGTCCAGCAAATTTATGTGTACAGTCACCTAAGTATTGTATAAACCCATCCCTGATAAACGAATGGCAAACCATATCTTTTGTACCTTCAACCCTTCCGTCAGCTTGTAGTATCAAATTGCCTTTTTCGTCACGTTTGGGGTCCTTGGGCCACTCCACCCAATTTATCAAGAGCGAAGGATTAAATGTTGGCTTGTCCATATCTCTGTTAAAAGTCCAAGTTGCGCCCTTCCTGTTTTTTTTTTCAGTCCATATGCCATGGTCGCATTTACATCCTACACAGTAAAATATATAATCAGGGTCATTTAACCCTTCTCTTTTGTCTTCTTTCCGAATCTTTGCCATCGCTTATGCCATAAAAAAAGGTTGATCATCATCCGTTTCCTCCGTTGTGCTTTCCGCTTCCGGAAGCAGCGAGGTAACATAGTTCTGCAGCGCAATAAGTTCCCGCAGTCCGTCGCGTTCCAGTAGCGCTGCAACTCCAAGCCGGTCGGTCGATCCTGCCGTTTTGCTTTGCTTCACATCCATTGCCGTAAAGCTTTGTATTACCGCATCCGGAAGCAGCTCCACGCTCAGGCGTTTCAGTGCTATGCTCATGGTAAGCAAGGCCACCGGTACCCGGGCAAGCAGGTACATCTCGTATTCCTCCTCATTATCTGCCAGATCACCGTCCTTTATCATTTCCCGTATGGCCTCATACTTCGTTATGCCAATCACCGGACGCACATGCCTCAGTTCTACTTCCCGTATAAAAGGCACCAGTGCCAGGTAAAGTCTGCGCGAAGCATTTATTGGGAACAGCCGGTCGAACTCCCGGGCCGAATTTATAATCAGGTCTTTCAGCGCTGCGTATGTGGCCGATGCTTTCCAGGTATCCTCTATCACGTTAGCCGTATCCTCCCCTTCCGGATCTTCCTGCGTTGGCACATACGGTATAGGTACCTGTTCCTCCAGGAACTCAAGCAGCATATCCGTTGCCTCATGGGCCAGGTCTAGCAGGCTTGCATTATCCCGGGCTATCATCCATTCGAAAGCAGGTTTCAATTCATCAGTCACCGTTATACTGCGGCCACCTTCGGAGTGCGAAAGATCATTCAGCGGCGCAAATCTCCGGTAAGCATGCAGTATTACCGGCAGCTGCACATACTTTACCAGTTCATCAAGTAAGGCATGCTGTGTGTCCACTTCCTGCAGGTAATCTTCGCTCAGGTAATGGTCCTCGGCCAGTTTGTACACTTCCGGCCCTATCACCCGCTTCACTTCACGTTCGGCTATGGTCACAAACGTCGCCATATTGTCGAAGGTATTCGACTTGTAAATAAAACCCAGCAAGGATTTGGCTTCGGTAGCTCCGTTATTCCCTTTGTTAAAAATCATGGCTTACTTGTTTTTTATCCGGTCAGCAGGAGCTGTAGCCGATTCGGTTATCACTACATCATGGTAAAATCCCAGTCTCAGGTCTGTTCCCGGCCAGTTGGCTGCTATCGCGTTATTAATATCGCGGCATACAATGCTCTCCGGTATCTCCACACCCGTAAGCAGGTACAGTTTAAACGCATACAACTGTTCCGATCCGCTTGGCAGGTTTCCGTCAAACGATATATTGCTCAGCGCCGGGTGCAGTCCTATTCCCGCCGTAGTTTCAAGGCTCGCCTGTTTGGCAATATTCACCTGGGCGTCAATAAAGTCTTTCACCTTCTGGTCCAGTACTTCAATTTCCCATCCTGTGTATTCATTGGCCGTTTCGTCATACAGTTTTTCCGTTGTCACAAACTTGCCCACGTTTTCAATTCCCCTCAGTATATCGGCAAACTCCTGCAGCTTATCCTTCTTAAACTTCGTCAGCATTTTATCCGTGTATGCCACCGCGTCGCGCTGCGCTTTATCCTTCAGTTCGGCCTCGGCACGCTCCCAGTACAGGGCAGGTATCTTTATATGATATTTTATGGCCGCCGAGTTTTTATTAAAGTTGCTTAGCAGCTTGGCAATGCTGGTAGCCAGCCGTATCCATCCCATCGATCCATAAAAACTGCTCCGGCTGTAATCGTTCGTCATTGCAAATGAGTACATATTCGAATATCGCATCGCCACCGGCCAGGCAAACGGATCCTGTTCCGAAAATACAGGGTATGCCCTCAGCCCGTACTTCCAGGGCTGCGCATAATCGCCAACAATGATCTTATTGATCATATTAAACTGGTCAGGCCATTCCAGCCTGGCAAATATGTGGCTCACATGCTCAAGCTTGGTAATAAAACCAGGTTCACCAATCCGGAAGCCCCGGTTGCGAAAATATTTAGTAAAATGCCCGTTCATCGTGCGGAATTCCACCACAGCCTTCAGCAGGTAATCTTCAAAATTCCACGATCGGAGCCACCCTTCTATCTCCGGATTCGCATCAAAATATTTTTTACGTTCCCCGTTTTCAAATTTCATTCTGAACAATGCCGGTCCCTGGCCCCACAGCAGCTGCGTTTGTTTATTAAGGATCTCGGGTGTAAGGTTGTTTTCATCCAGCAGCGTGCGGATCTCTTCCGGAAGCTGGTTCTGTTCCCCGTGAGGCACTATATCAAAGTTCCCGATCTTCATCGGAAGCAGTGCGCGCACATTGGTATAAAAAGGCAGTACGCCTGGTTGGGCAAATGTTTGCGATCCGGCTACCTCATACGTATATATTTCGCTTCCGCTGGTTATTATCCCGAAGCTACCGTTATCCTCAACCCTGGTTTCACTCATTGCAATATAATTTTAACATGATTCATGTACATCAGTAAGGGCTGCCAGCAAACCCGGTTTTCCTTGTAATAATCATCCCAGTAAAAAAGTTTGTAATCCGCGTGGCGTATATCGTCACCTTTAGCGGCCGGGCGCAGCTTGGCGCGTTTCACTTCCACCAGTCCCTGGCTCCGGCCGGTATTTCGGTTGTAGGTGGCAAACGTAAACGAAAACATTCCGCCCTCAGCCGTAATTTTGCGCATCAGGGCTATAGCTTCATAAAGCGGTATGGTTGTTCGTTCGTCCATAGTGCGAAAGTACCTTCACCCTCAACTTCACGAAAGGACAAAAAAAAAGAGCCCCGGTTTCGGGACTCTTTCAGCGTGTGTATCAGTATGTGCTGGTACACACGCCGATTAATCGATATCGTACCAGGCCTTATAAAATTGTTTATATTCTTTCCCTGGGTTACTTGTAGCTTGGCAACTTCGACCAGTCAGATCAACCGGATCGTAAAGTGCCATCAATTCAAAACAGTTAGAGCTCAGCCACAGTGTACTCGCAAGTACAGGAGGGTGCCATATATCAGCGTCATAGCCCTCAAGCTCCGCCGATTCTATTGGCATCCCCAGTTCGGGAATTGTGCCTGCATAAGGTAGTTCGTAAAAAACTACCGCTTCAGGTACAATAGCCGGCATCACCGGATCTATCGTTTGCATCACAGTGGCTGAATCTGCGGTGCAATCCTTAAGCACAGGCCCCGAGGCAAAGCATGCAAATCCAATCAGGAACATGCCGATTACCAGGAACGTTTTCATAAATAAATCGTTTTAGTTAGTAATTAATGAGGAAGCGAAAATAAGATCCGTTTCCACTCTTCGAAAGGACAAAAAAAGAGCCGCCCACTGGGCGACTCTCCCGAACCAATAAACCGATATGAAAAAACCCATGGCAAAGGTAATCCCACGCCCATGGGTATAAAAGGACAAATAATTAACCTATAGGTTAATTTTCCGGTATCGGATCCGCAACTTCGTAAAACACATCCTGGTTTTCCTCCAGGCTCACCTGCACATATTCATCATCATCCACCAGCACAAGCATTCTGTCCTGGAGCACCCAGAGCGATTCCGGTTCACACCCTTCAATCTCTGTAAGATTGCGGTAATAGATTTTTGGCGATTTCGACATAGCATTTCATTTTCTGACCGGGAAAGCCCTGTAAGGATGTCACGGCTCGCCAAAGCCGGCGGCCTGACAAAGCAGGCCGAAACCTTACAGGGCTTTCCCATATTGTGGGTTTCCCCACCGATAAAAGGATAGTTGTCATAGTTTTGGCGATTTTGACAGAGCAAATATAATTTTTCTTTTAATTACTTAAAGGTTATATACATCATGTTTTTCATAAATTTGTAGTAAATCAATCCTAATCATTATGAATGATCGTGTAAGTAATTCAGCAATCAGGCTAACCTTACATTTTACCCCGAAAGAAAAACTTCCAAAAAGGTTGACTGCTAAAAAGGATGAATTATTTCCAGATAAGAAGAAGGATGAAGTTGCTGAAGCTAACTTTAGGACTTCTATAATAGAATGGGAAGAGTTTATAAATGCTGTTTTAAAATTTGACAATACTGATCAGGTATGGCGATTTTTAAACATAACTCCATTAGTAGAAAACGATATCAAAGTAGTTTCCAGGTGCCGTGATTTCATAAATTTTACAAAACTTTTCATAAAGTTTAGAGATAATAAGAAAATAGATCGCGGGCACATTGGAATGATGTCTTTGCTCCACACCACATTTCAGCATGAAATTGAAAGGAAGTTAGGGATTCGGTTCTAAATATTTAAGAATCTCAATTACCTCTTTTTCACATATAATTTTTCTGGTATTATCGTTTTCTATATTTGCTGCCATTTCTTTAAGTTTTGAAGGTCCAGCGCCTTTTCCTGCAATTAATATCTGTACATTTTTCCCTATTTTCGAGTCAATATCGGCTCCCAGATCCTTAATTATGGAAGCCAGTTTATTTCGATCTGGCCAGTTTTCATATTCACCGGTTATAACAACTTTTTTTCCAAAGAATGGATTATCCTTATTCTTAACAGAATCGAAATCCGGTTTTAGAAGTTCACTAGCAATAGGCTTATGATACTCAATAGTTGATTTTAAACTCCTATCCTTTGGCTTATATTCGTTCAAAATTACGTTGTGGTACTTCAGGAAAAGCTTAGCGCAAGCTTCTGCATCCGATAGGGCATCATGATGGTGTAAATCAATTCCACACGATCTACAGCATTCATCCAACGACTTTCCGTATAGTTCTAGAGTATCAAAAACTCTTATTTCAATTTCACGATGATCAAGCCCATAATAAGCCATCGTTTTAAGCAATACGTCAATATCAAATGAGGCATTATGGCATACTACGTTACCATAGTTTATCAATTTTTTAAGTATAGGATAGAAATCAATGAACTCAGGGGCATATTCGGTATGTTCCGAAATTATACCATGAACTGCTGTATTATGAATATAATACTCGTTTTCAGGAGGCCTTAAAAGTGAAAAAATGCGTTGGATAATAACGCCGTCAACTACTTTTACAATGCCAATAGCACAAGGTGAATGCCTCGCTGGTACAGCCGTTTCAAAATCTATTGCAATGAAAGATCTCATAATTATATGGATTGATGTTCATAATATAGAAGCAATAGCTGCATAAATTTTATCAGCCTGCTTTCCTGCTTTCAGCATAACATTTAACTCTTTACCATTTGGGGCAATGGTAAGATAAATAACAGAATCATTCTTGCTCCTTGCTCCGATCAATCCACCGGCAACTAACCCGATGCCACCGGTAAGTACGCCACCGATAATAGCACCGGCAGCAGATTTACCTAATGATCGTTTTGATTTTTCATCCAGGGAAATATTCAGGATATCGTGTGAGTATAAGGTTACACTCGCGGATCCCATCCATCCGGATTCGTTAAGTTTAATAAATTTCATTTCTTCGTTGATTAGCACATCCACGGTGCAGGGTTTTGTCATTTTGGGATGTCCACCCTTGTATTCAATCTTGTTAAAAGTCGTCATATAAAATAGTTTATTGGTTTATACCAGTAAAGTTGCGAAATATTCCAATACAAATAAAAAGCCTACCGGTACGAATAAAAAAAGGAGCCTCGCCTCCAGGGCGAAGCTCGCATTATTTATAAATAACATTTCAAAAACTGTTCATATTCAAATTCGAACAGTTCCTGGTCCTCGGCCAGTACTTCATCCGTATATCCTGGATAATATATCTGGTCCATCAGCTCTCTGAAAATCTCCATCAGTTCCATAGCATCTTATATTAGGCCTTCATCGGCAAATGAATAATAACTTTCTTCTGTCATAATCAGGTGGTCCAGCACCGATATATCCATAATCTCACCTGCAGCTTTTATTTTACGGGTTAGGTCAATGTCTGCCTGGCTTGGTCTCAGTTGTCCCGAGGGATGGTTATGCGCCAGTATCAGTGAGGATGCATTAGCTTTTAAGGCAGCCTGGAAAACTATTCTCTGATCTACTACCGTTCCGGATATCCCTCCTGAAGATACCTGGTAATATCCCAGTATCTTATTGGCTCTGTTCAGGAGCAATACATAGAAGTATTCTTTGTGCTCCATTCCCGGGTACACCAGGCGGAGTGCGTCAGCTGCGCTGCTGCTCGTCTTAACCTGCAGTCTGTCTTTTGCAGGTACCTTACTCGAATAGCTGATTTGTACCTCAGCTATGTTCTGATTGAATAAATTAGTTTTCATTTTTAAAATGCGGATAGTAACCGTTGCCCCCGGCGTTAAAAGTTGAAAAAGAAATGAGGTTTTGTGGGTTGGCTCGTCCAGTGGTTAACCAGGGCAACTGTAATATCCCGCTGCCTGATGTAAGGCACCACCGACCCCTTCAGGAAGGGCCTGAATTTGCCTGCCGAAAACAGATATTGAACTGTATAAAACAAAAAATCCGAAACTAGTATGTTCGGATCTGTTTTCACTCCAACGCTGTTGGGGATGGAAGTTCGCAGGGGCTTACCTGCGTTGTCGCCTTTAAGCTGGATCCAGAAGTCCGGATCCAGATCTGTGAATTTAAACATAATTATTGATGCAGCTGTTTCCCGTTGCCTCCGGTTTTAGAAAATTTAAGCCGGTTTTAAATCGGAGTAAAAATTCTGAGTCAACGTTTGCGGTCATTATTCCCACAGCATAATGAAGCAACCCACCGGGCCCCGACATTGACGCACGATATTTTCCATTTGTGGGTACATGCGTAGCGGCTGCCAGAGGTAATGGCAGTACGAGATTAACTTTGCTTAAAATTTGAGTAAACCAAGTGCGCTGGTTTTCTTTTGCCCGGGTTTTCTTTTGTTGGTAGATGAAAAGAAAAGGGAAAAGCCTTTAATCCTATTCAGCCAGGCATGTGTGTAAGATGGTTTTCTTTTCTGCTTCTCTATTCTTTGCCATCGTCCTACCCAAAGAAAAGAGAAGCCACCGGTTTAACCCTATAAAAACCTTGCATAATCAATTTTTCATCCTGAAATTGTATACATTTATCCCCGATTAATAAATAAAACACCACAAAAACAAAAGAATTTATATATAAATATGTGATATTTTGTCATTTATCCCCCTTCCCAGCGCTTAAAAAAGCGCTGTTTTGTGTATATATAACGACCCGCTCAGACCCGCGTATGCACTTGCACGGGAGGGCAAAAGCGGATATATGACAAACCCCTCAGCAGGGCGCAGAGTTGCCCACAGGGGCGCAAAATGCGAAATTCCCACATATGGAGTGGAGCGAAGCGGAACACAAATTCCAACAACTATACGTGCTGTAGGCTCGTATAGTTGACTTCCTTTTATGTTGAGAATGTGTATGGAATGTCATCGAAGTAATGAGGTCATGCGTAGCATGGGTGATTGAATGAGATGATCATTACATACTTATTCTCATTGCACTATCTTCCCATTACCTGCAATCTGCGATAGGGATTGAAGCGGCATCCTTTCAGAATGAAAGATATAGCGTAAAGCCCGGGTATCGCCCAAAAAAGTTTAGTTATAACTTAACTTGTTATGCCTGCAGTGCTGTGTTTCTTTTGCTTTGCTATTTGTAAATACTTACGCCTACAAACAAAATACTTAAATGCATCGCTCATGTTGGTACTCTCCATGGGTAATCGTTTAATGGATAGCTTCTCGCTCTTCTTTACCTTGACTATATTGCCTTTAGTATCTTTAGCTAATGGAGCGAGATCCAGGCTACTCTTTAACTCTCTGCATTCAAACTTATCGATTAATAACTTAGGCAAATAAGGATTCTTTTCGCCCATCATCTGATTAACCAGGTCATACTCTTCGCCCATGGTAATATTGCGCTGTCCCACGCTCATTAAATTGACCCTCCATCCTGTAGGTCTATTCTGCTTATCATATTCAATAGCATGCTTAACCTGGCTTGCAAAGTCCTGTTTAGCCTTACTGTAGTTATTTGCAGCTCTATCATAATAAATGTTCAATGTCTTGCACTTATGGGTAGCAAAGAAAGTATTAAATAATTCGCCCAGCTCAGGAATCCAATCAGGTGATAGAGTATATAGGTTTTTCAAACATCGAAGATTATGTCCCTGTTCCTGACCTATAACCATGCTCATCATATTTCCTGCATCAAAACCGCAATCTAGTGGGTTATTAGTTTCGATGTATTTCAAGCCTTCGCACGTTTGCTTTATATTATCCCTTAATCCAAAGCGATCATAATATTCATAATTATATCCATCCTCATAAAAGTGCTTATCGCCCAACTGGGCGTAAAAACGTGCTCCAACCTCAAGGCTGGATTTCATACTTAGAATAGCAGTTTTAAATTCTTCGTATTCCAGCGAATTGATATTCGTGATTAGATATTCAAAAGTCAGGATGTCGATATTCACCAGCGAACTTACAACCATGAAAAGGGTTGAATTCTTACGGACCTTATGCAATCGTGCTTTCTCACGTTCAAGCCTGGTGGTAATATTTTTCAGTTCTTTTTCTGGAGCTGAAGCCTGTTGAGCCTGATAAAGCTCATATTCAATCTCGTTAACATGAAGAGCTTTATAAAAAATGGCCAGTATTTGGGTAACATCCATATTGTCCTTCATGCGAAGGATCCAGTCGTGTTCTCCATCGGCTGGATTGGGCATATCAGTGGCAAACGTCTGGCCCATGAAATAAGGAGAGTCTTTATACAACAAATAGTCACCACGAAGAGTAGGAACACTTTTCTTAAGTTTTGTCTCATTGGCAAATTTTGCCTCATCTCCAAAATTGTGAACCGTAGATATACCTGCATTGGAACTCGGCCGGTCGAGGCTCTTGATCATGAACAAACAGCCATTAAATGTGCTGATTGTATGCCTGAATTCGTTTGCCCTGGTGTATGGCCGGTCGTAATCGATGGGAGGTTCTTTATCGCAGACGAAATGACCAGGGCGACGTACACCATCTACACTAAGATCCTCGAAGAATCCCTGGCGTTCCCATCCTGTAATTAAGTTAGGAATTATATTCGTAATAGCATTTACATAGGTATCGGCCAGGAAGGCAAACGTTCCCCTGGGAAGGGAATAAATAATATCGATGCTTCGTTTGGCAATAATATCCTGGGTTTTTGCCGTTCCACGTCCGCCAACGATATAAAGGTTCTTTGGCTTAATAATATCGATAAGCATCGAAAGCCAGTTACTATATCTGTACTCTACTTCCTGGGGCGTGGGTTTATTCGACATCGGCAAAAGGAATATCAACTATATCAGCATCGAGAACATTTCCTTCAGTTTTGCCGGTCATTCCATCGCGATGGATCCTGATTCGGTCCTCGTTCGGGATATCTTCAAGACTATCGATCCACTGTGCAAGCTTGGCCCGATTCGCTTCAGGTAATCCAACATCTTTTGCCTTGATGGTATAGAATATTGGCCTGCGTTCCAATAGCTGTTTGGGTATACTCTGATTGGATTTTTCACCCATCCGAAGCTTAGCAGCTTCACTGGTACATTTCTGAGCCGTTTGGATATCGTCCATTTCAATAGCCAGGATAGCTAGTTTATCCAATTTATCCGCATACACCTGCGCCCAGGCTTCGCGCTTTATTTCATTATTGGCATAGAAAAAGTTAATGGACTCGGTAAATAGCTTCTGGGCACGATATTCAGTAAGAGAATAGGGAGGAAGCATTAACGTTTTAATGATAAATTTCTTTTCTGAATATTTATCATACATGCTTCGTACCAGTTCAATGGCCTGCAGGTATGTTACCAGGTCAGCAGGAATCCCTTTGGTTTTACCTGACTCAATCCATGCCTGGAGCTGTTCGTATGAAGTCTCGTCAAAGTCCAAAGAGTTCGTTTTTTAAATTGTTTATCCGGGAAGTTTTTTCCGCTTTTTTAAACATGGCTGCAGCTGTCAGGTTACCATCTTTTGCATCTTTCAGAAGCTGCATATCCACATCAGCACTGGCCATTAATTTTCCACGATCGAAATGATATGCGAATTCCGATTCTTTATCTTGGTACTCATTATAAAGAAGCTGCACCGAAATATCGAAATACATGGCAATCTGCCTGATGGTATAGCTTATACCAGCAAGGCTCTCAATCGTTGCCAGTTGTTCCGGAGTGAATTCCATATATTTCCTTTTTTCGAAATTGGTAAACTGCAGGTGAGTTATAAAAAATGTATTGTTCGTGCTGGGCGTTCTCGCCAAAGTTGCCTGATCCTTCTACGGCCAGGTGATAGTTCCCTGATCGGATGAGAGCGATTTTTGAGTGATTCCATCCATAACAGACGGTGATCTCTTCCCGGTTCGAGGTGAGCGCCTGCAGGTGATCATGAACTTTGGGTAATCGGTACTGCAACGAGTCGCTGATGAGGAAATGGACCTGTTTAATTTTTTCATGTTCAATTAACTTCATAAGAGCATCAACTATGCGTGTTGATATACTATATGTCGATATAGTAAGCTCATCGATGCAGCCGGTTTGTTTAATTACGAATGGAATGAACGTAAATGCATTGAAGCTCTTAACGGTCCACAGGAAGTATATTTCTCCCTCCTGGGGAAGCCTTCCGGCCAGTTCTTTAATGCTATCAATGCGGTGATCATGCGATCTTAAAAAGCGTTCAACCAGTATGGCAGAGTTATTATCTTCCATACTGGCTTTACGATTAAGTTCATTGAGTTCAAATAGTTTACGCATTCAAGCCTAAAATTCGGTTTACTTCTACAAGTTCAACTTCAAACTGGGCAACGCTGGCTTTGCGATCAGTTGTATTTTTATGGTCGGGCTGATCCTTTATTTTCTGCTTTGTCCTGGCTATGTTATTCATCAGGTTTTTCTGCAGCTTTACCTGCTCAGCTGTGGTCATGTTCCGGATCTCAAGCATGCGGTCGGTAGTTGCAAATATGGGATGCTTGCCGAGTATATGGCCGGTTTCCTTATAATGGTTTAGTTCGTCCCATATCTCTCTGTTCTCGATGTAATTTTCAACAACTGTAGCTGCTATTTCCTGCAGATCCTCACCGGTTGTTGCTTCGAATAGCCTTTTATGTCCTTCAACATAATTGGCGTAAGCCGAAATCATATCATGAACCAGGATCTTGAACTCATCAGGACAATCAGGAGATGCCAGGAATGGGAAATCATCACGCAAGCGGATTGATTTACGTACCTGCTCAGGAATATCGCGGACGAATGTTTGTTTTTCTTCCGTTGTAACCGGAATTTGTTCTGGATCGATGGCTGGTTCAGCTTGTTTTTTAAGAATCATTTCGAATTCTTCAGGCAATATATTAGCCAGTTTGCGCAATTCCTCCAGCAATATTGCATGATTGTAAACGCTGAATCCCTGCCGGTTGAATGTGGTTTTCAATCTTAGGTTATTACCGCACTCCATATACAACTGCACTCCTGAATTGAACGACCGGTCTTCTTTCAGATACTTCAGAATTTTTGATTTCATGTTGATTTTTTTAGCAAAGGTGCAATTGCATGATTGCATGCGAAAGGACACGCCATAAAACACGAAATCCCGGTAAACCGGGATCCGTGTGGCGAAGAAAACAGAAAGCAGGCAGGAGACTAGGTGCGCGAGAGTTCGAGAAACTTGTAAGTTGAAGCGCCATCTTTGAAGCATTTCACTGTGAGTGTGGCACCTGTTAAAGCTGTCCATGCAGTTCCGTTCTTCAAAAGGAAGCTTCCGCCGGTTATGGTCGAAGGATGGGTACCTCCTGAACCGAGCAGTTTATATACAAGTCCGTCAGCAGCATTGGTAAGTGCTGTAATGGTGGCTGCAGCTGAAGTTCCGTTGGTGAGCTGGTATTCGCCTTCACCGTTGGTTACATCAACTGTAGTTGCATCAGCAGCTGCTGTGCCGGTAACAGTATCAAATGTTGTGCTACCCTGGTAATCACATACAATCGGACCCTTCTGGCTCGATGTAAATGTGAATTCAGTATGATTGGTATCCTTGGTGTCCTTGGCATCGTACACCATCTGAAGCGGTGCGCATGGAGTTCCATACAGCTTCTTTTTGGTATCCGAGCAGCGTTGGATTATAATACCAATGTTGCGGTTCATCCAGTTAGCGGTGAATTCAAGAATTGCATTCTCGTCGCCAGGATGTTCGAATTTAACCGACTGTATAACTCCCTTTTTGTCAGGATCACCTTCACCTTTATGACCGGCTTCAATCGTATGCTGCGTAGCATACAGCTTGATCATATAAGCACCCGGATTGAAAGTGATATTATCAGTCGAAACAACTCCGGATCCGTCCCTTGCAGGATATGCGAGAACATCATCCATGTCGAACAGGATGATCTCGGCCTTTTTGTTGCCGCCAACTCCGAGATTCGATCCGGGTTTGGCAACACTTACTTTTACGTACGTCATTTTGAAAAAATGTATTAAAGATTATAAAAGCGCGGGTACCGGATTGCGCCGGTACCTTTGCTCAAATTACTATCCGCGGGAAATTTCGTAGAATTTGCCGTCGCTTACTGATTTCTGGAGGGTAATCCATTTACCAGCTGAGAGTGTCATTGCGACGGTAAGAACGAAGTTCCCTGAATTGGCGATAGTGCTGGCATTTGTGGTACCTGCACCGTGGATGGTATAAACTACACCTGTTACTGCATTATCCAGGTTGGTAATGGCGGTTGCAGTGCTGTTCACGTCGGTTACAAACGAAGTACCACCGGTTACGCTTGGTGTAGCATCGTCAGCGTCAAATGCGATTGTTCCCACATCAGCTGCAGTGGTGCGCGAAATCTCGATAAACTTACCATCCGAACGTTTTTTCAGGATAAGCACATCATCCAGTGCAGGATTCCATGCAGCACTGATGATACTGAAATCACCTGATTTTGCAATGGTAATTGCATTGGTAACGCTTCCGCATTTCAGGCGAATTTCCTGTCCAACAACGGCATCATCAATTGTGGTGATGGCGGTGGCAACGGTGTTGGCAACCGATACAAGCGAAGTATGTTGCGATACGCTAGGCGAAGTATCGTCGGCAGCCATGGCTACATAGTAACTTGCAGGAATATCCACATCATTAACGAAAATGAGCTGTGTGCTGAAGTCGGTTGGGATTGCAGCCAGGGAAGCATATTTTTTACCAACCAGGTAAGCCCATAGGCTTTCTTTCCAGTTGCTCCATACTTTGAGCGACCAGTCCTGCTGTTCGAAATTGAACTGCAGCATTTCACCGGGCTGATCCTCGAGCAGGATAATGTTGCCTTTCAGTGTCCAGATCATCCTTTGCGATTCGGCCATGTTCGGAACGGCAACAATCGGAACGTTCGGGTATTCCTTCACGTAATCGAAGGATCCTTTATAGTCCATATTGGTTCCGTAAAGCGATTCGTTATTACGGTGATAAGCCGTAAGCGCATCGGGGCTCATGTACAATACCAGGTTACCGCTGTCGCGAACCACCGGGGGAACATACGAAGTACCACGGCGAACGTAATCGCTGATAGTGGTATCGGTCCACTCACCCATTACGAACGGGCGAAGTTTGAATGCTGCAAGCTGGTTCTTGATGAACTTCAGCAAACCATTGCTGGCTGCCAGTGATGTTCCGGGAACGTTCGGGGTTGGGTTTACGCGTACACCCTTGATGCGGCGGAGCTCGCGCTCGTTGTGCAGTTTCTTGGCAGTTTCAACCATGATGAATTCGATGAACGACCACTTCATGGTGTTGGATCCTTCGCGGTTCAGGTATCCGATCCATGTTTTTTCCAACGTTTTGAGGTCGGTAAATTTATGGGCGAACATTACATCGTACATGGTGATGATTTCACCTTCGAACTTGTAACTTCCACGGATCACGTTATCGAACGTGCTGCTGGTATTGTCGGCCTGCGAAAAGTCATCAAGCAGGAACATATTGACCAGGGCGGCCTGATCCTGGTAACCACTTTCCAACGGGAAAATAGTTTCGAGCGAAGGAAGTTTCTGAAGGAACGATTGTATGCGCTCCTGTTTGCGTACACGGTAAAAATCCCCGAGATCGGTTTTCAGTTGCACGTAATCCATGCTCGAAGCTTTTGGCACCGGTATGGAAAGGCCGTGATTCATGAACATCAGCTGTGCGTAAGCACGTTTGTTGTACATGTGCTGCTCGTCGATGGCCATAAACGGAGCCTGGATACCTCCCAGGAACTTTTCGTTCTTCTCGTCCCAGGCAGCATCTGTTTGTGGAACAGGAACAGGAACAGGATCTGTTTCGGGTTTTCCACCCAGAACGCCTATAACTTTTTTCTGAGCCTCGATGGTTGAAGCGAATGTAGCCTTTTCGGCTTCGAGTGCGGTTTTAGCTTCTACAGCTAATTGGAGTTTGGCCTGGAGGTCAGCAATGGCCTCGGCACTGGATTCAATGGTTACGTCGGTGTCCGAAGCGAGTGATCCTTCGAGCTTGGCGACGAACTGCTCACCAAAATTTTCAGTGAGCCTTTGTTTCTGTTCTTCGGTAATAGTCTTTTTGCCATCAATTTCGACAAAAGCGGCTATACCAAGAAAGGCAAGAACAGTTGCCCAGAGCTTACGCATAGTTAGTAGTTGTTAGAGTGAATGAAAGAATTGATTTGATATTCAAGGCCCATGGTGTGAGCAAGGTTTACAGCATATTCGAAGGTGTTGATCTCGTGCAGTAGTCCCACCTCGATGGCACGTGTAGCGTTGAAGATCTTCCCCGTAAAAACTTCGGATTCAGGATCAATACTCAGATTGTCCTGGATGGCTTTGTGGAAATATTCGTTCACATAGTTAAGATCCTCACGGATGGGCGCCGTGCGGGCGTCCATGTCTAAGCTACTGTCTAACAGAGTGCGTATTTCGCTGTTTTTAGATGTAGACTTATCGGCATAAATCTCAAATACATCGATACCGAGTTTATTTTTCAGGAAACCGGCCATGTCCATTACACTGGCCATAGTGCCCACTGATCCTAAGCGATCGAGCGGAGAGCTGGCAATAATTTTTCCGGTACCCGAAATAAGCCACATAGCAGCACTGGCTGCCATATTCATCACGAACGAAATGCTTGGCTTTTGCATTGCCTTGATAGCAGCTGCAGCGATATCGGTATAAAATA
The DNA here is from genome assembly GCA_963677975.1 of Bacteroidales bacterium. Classification (GTDB taxonomy): domain Bacteria; phylum Bacteroidota; class Bacteroidia; order Bacteroidales; family UBA4417; genus UBA4417. The sequence goes on from OY782677.1 coordinate 1,955,909, forward strand.
CCATACCGCCAGGGCTGTTCACCATAAATACCATGGCAATAATGTTGGGATTAGCCTCGGCTTGTGCAATATATTGCACTAGTTCCATGGTTCGCCAGGCAAGGATTTCGCCTTGTATCGGAATAATGGCAATTGAATTTTCAGGAGCATTATCGTCCTGAAGATCATATTTATTCACCAGGTTAATCACACCCGATTGTGCCGATATCAGATAAGGCTTTGGCTGAGCTTTTTCAATGGCGCTCAGGTCGAACTTGGCACCATTTATAATTGATAAAAAAGCCGGGAAGTAGTTATATACAACTTCCTGGCTGATGAGCCAGCGGGCATTCAGAATTTGCGATATACGATCGATCACAGCATTTTATATAATAATGCTGCAATATTACCCTGCTACAATGCCAGGCGAAAGGACTGTAAAAGCGGCTAAATTCTTTACGTTGTAAGGAAACGAGCCCGGTTTATCGAGTTGCATGCAACAAGTATGCTGTGCCCGGTTGCATCGTTCGATGCTAGTGATAAAAATATCCTGGCAGGTTCAGTGATTGATCCTATTACCTGTACAAGCCCATTCTGGTAGGTGATTTTTACCACAACCGGTTTCTTCTCCAGCTGGATCAGATCCGGATGAACGATGTCTTTCATTCCAGGATAATACAAGGAAAGTTTTTGATTGAAAATCAATCCTGCTCGCGTGGTTTCCGATACTTCATTCAGATTGAACGATGATGGTGTTCCGTAAATGGGATTAAATACCTTGGCATCTTTCATAGTGATTCGCACCTGGTGAACGTCAACCGGCACCATCGATGCTATATCATCCATAAAGGCAACTTCAACTTTACATATCAGTGGATTTGAATCCTGATCCTGGTTTTTAGTGGTCGACATATCATTTATTATTAAAATTATTACACAAATTACAAGGTGTTACCGGCCGGACAAAAGTGGCTTTTAACTGACGATATTTTTTTTGCTTTCCTGTGATCTTTTACCCGGCGGTAATTCCTGAACCGCTGGTAATCCTTTATCAGCATATCCACAGCATCTTCGCGTATGCAATGTTTCTCCATGAATAGGTAAATGGCATCAATCCGCTTTACACCCAGCAGGAGCCACTGGTCCATTTCATCGCGGAAGGTAAGTTTGAACATGTTCTCAATTTTCGATATCAGAACATTCTCCTGGTGTGGCGATAGCGAGAAGTTGTACAGCACGTTTTTATCCTCAAAATACGGGAGCTTTATTTCCAGGTTGGTATCGCCGCGCCTGTAGTTGCTGTAGGTAGCAGGATCCTTTTCCATAAACTTGTTGAGTATTCGGTTAAAGTTATCCTTGCGCGGGAATTCGATGGGTTGGGCTCCGTATACGTTTACCATAAAGTCAACCAGGTAGGGTTGTATTCGTATGCTTATGCTTATCGGTGAGGGCATATGAGAAATTTTCTCTAAATTACTACGTAATTTATAGACATTTCGGCGCCATACTTCGTTTATTATGCACACGTGCAGTGCTGTATAAATTTCCAAGCCCTGCAGTGGATCGGAGAAAAACGTAAAAATTTGTATTTTTTCTATTTTTATCCTTATAACTCGCTGATTGTCAATAAATACAAAAATACAACAGGGTTTGTATTTTGTTTTATAACTCTCTGATAATGAGCAAACACAAAAAATACAGAATTTTGTATTTTTATTTTTTGGAGTAAATCCCGGCCATGAGAAAAAATACAAACTCGCTAAAAATACAAACTTGATTTTAATTTGTATTTTTTTTGTAATTAAGTAAATAACTGTATTTTAACTACTTATACTATTAAATTACAAATTACAAATTTATTTAAAGAATATGGGGGAAGGGGGTTTGGTGCAATAAGGGCGAAATGAGCTAAAAAGCCTCCGGAAGGCCGCAAATAGGTATCCTTGTAATCGCTTTCTATGCACTGTGTTGGTATGTTTGACCTTGGTTTACTATTTATTTGCCACGATTACAAGGATGCATAAAAAAAGCCCCGATTACTCGGGGCTTGGGGGTGGAGTGAATTATTATGCTAAGGTACCAGGCTCAAAAGATAGTCAACCTGGCGCACTGCAACATCTTCAGGTGGACCAGTTCGATCCTGGAACTCTTCCGGATGTTCATCTGCTTGCTTGTTATACAAGGCCATAGCAGCAATAAGTTGTTCACGTGTATATTTTTTCATTGTTATTGAATGAGTTTAACAAAGCCCGCTCAGAGCTATAATTTAAGAGAGATTTAAGAGATATTAAGAGAGCCAACTATTTTGCGTAGCTGCTTCAGTTTCGATTCGCACAGCTTTAATACAGTGCTGCGTTTGTAATGAATTTTCTCATACTCAATGGATCGCTCCAGGATAAGAATACGATCCTGTATTTGTTTGGGAGTTCCTTCGTCATAGTAGCGAAGCGCACAGCGGATATCATCCACCGATCCCACGTTGCTGATAATGTAATTACTCATGATCCTTTTATTTAAGATGTTATGTAAACAGATATCTGTCATTCTCCTGCTTTATAACCGTCGTAAACGGAAACCCATTGGCCGGTATCTGTTCAATCACTTCGATCAGTCCGGAGGATCCGGTAAATACGATATGCTTTTCGTTATTGAACGAGATCTGCAGGTGAAGGCATTTGCCTGATCCGCGGTCCTTAAATACTTTGGAATCCTCAATTTTGAAGGCATGAACCACAATTTCGCGGTTCAGGATCTTTGACATTTTGATTTTATCGCCTTCGAAGTTTTTGGATGTGGCGGCTATGTTGAACTGGCTGAAACTATTCATGAAGTAATTTTTTAAGTAAATGTTTGCTGTTACAATGCTTTGCCCAGCCTACGTATGAGGCTACTGAAGGTTTATTCCTGCGCCTGGAGAGCATGCGGGCAAAGTTCTGCTTGATGCGTTTTCGCAGCATGGTATGCGTATGGTAGAAAACATATCCCACAAAATCAATCCCGCGTTTATCCACCGGGAATACCTGGTAGTTGTGTTTAACGGTGAGCTTCAGATTTACATCCAGGTACCGGCGGATATCGGCAAGCAGCTGGTGCAGGTATGTTTTGGATCCGGAGAGGATAACCAGGTCGTCAGCATACCGGAAATAGTATTTTACGAACTGCTGCTCCTTTACCCAGTGATCGAAGTACGTGAGGTAGAAATTGGCAAAATACTGGCTCAGGTAGTTGCCGATCGGCAGGCCGTCGGCACTATCGATAATGCCATCCAACAGGTGAAGTAAATCGTTATCCTTGATCTTTCGGCGCAGGAGCTGCTTCAGGATATCATGATCCACGCTCGGGTAAAACTTACGGATATCAAGTTTCAAACAGTACGTTGTTCCCGGGATATCCTTCAGCGCTTTTTTAACTGCAATAGCTGCAGCATGTATGCCTCGGCCTTTAATGCAGCTATATGTATCGGCCGTAAATACCGAAACAAACAGGGGTTCCAATACATTCATTACGGCATGATGCGTGATGCGATCAGGATAATAAGGCAGGCGGAAAATAAGGCGCTCCTTGGGCTCGTAAATGGTGAAAGTGGTGTATTCCGATGTAATGTACCGATGATTGATTAAAGCCTCGTGCAGCGCCAGGATGTTGGCATCACGGGCCTTATCATGTTCCACAACACCCGGTTGTTTAAGCTTACCTTTTCGGGCAATGCTATCGGCCAGCTGCAGGTTTTTGATGCTGCATATTTTTGCGTACAGATTTCCTATTCGTTTCATCGCTTTGCTTGGTAAAAGATCGTTTTCTCCGCAGGTACCAACGATCCCTTTTGTTTAATGTATTTTTTTGCCGTGTTGGCAGGGTTTACGCCGCAGCAGTAGCATAGGTGAGAGCTGACATTCGTATTCGTGTTCGTATAGTTGTAATTCGAATTCGAAAAACCGAACCTGGAAGACAAGGCTGAGAGCTTCCGCAGCGTACAACCGTAATGGTTTATTTCAGGATCAGCAAGTATTGCTTGTACTCTTCCTGGAATGTTTTTGCGATGTACAAAGCCTTCTCGCTGGTATCAGTGCAAAGGCGAGAGCCGACATCCGTAGTCGCGTGCGTACAGCTGTCATCCGAATACGAAAAACCGAACCCGGAAGACAAGGCCGGTGTGGCTTCAACCTCAAGCCATGGGAAGTATTTGTACTGGCTGTATTTCGTCCAGTCGGGAGTCCAGCCGTTATTGATGGCTTTGTAAATAACGAACAGTTTATACCCGTTAATTATAGCCATACGAAACTCTTCCGGGATCATGCTTACATCCGGAAGCGCTGCCGGATCCAGTCCTTCTTTTTTACATGCATCTTCAAATGATTTGATTGTGCGGTAATCAAACACCTCAGTGTTTTTTGCTGCTTTCTTTGTTTTCTCAGTTGACATTTTACGGGTTTATTAAAGGGTTATGAATTGTTTGTATAGGTCGATAAATTGTGTGGCCACATAATCGGATAACTCCTGGCTCGGGAAGCAAAGGCGAGAGCCGACAGACGTATACGAGTACGTACAGTAGTAAAACGAATCCGAAAAACCGAACCCGGAAGACAAGGCTGAGAGCTTCCGCAGCGTACAACCGTAATGGTTTATTTCAGGATCAGCAAGTATTGCTTGTACTCTTCCTGGAATGTTTTTGCGATGTACAAAGCCTTCTCGCTGGTATCAGTGCAAAGGCGAGAGCCGACACCCGTAAGCGTGTACGTACAGTAGTAATACGAACACGAAAAACCGAACCCGGAAGACAAGGCCGGTGTGGCTTCAACCTCAAGCCATGGGAAGTATTTGTACTGGCTGTATTTCGTCCAGTCGGGAGTCCAGCCGTTATTGATGGCTTTGTAAATAACGAACAGTTTATACCCGTTAATTATAGCCATACGAAACTCTTCCGGGATCATGCTTACATCCGGAAGCGCTGCCGGATCCAGTCCTTCTTTTTTACATGCATCTTCAAATGATTTGATTGTGCGGTAATCAAACACCTCAGTGTTTTTTGCTGCTTTCTTTGTTTTCTCAGTTGACATTTTACGGGTTTATTAAAGGGTTATGAATTGTTTGTATAGGTCGATAAATTGTGTGGCCACATAATCGGATAACTCCTGGCTCGGGAAGCAAAGGCGAGAGCCGACAGCCGTATACGCGTACGTATCGTGGTAATACGAATGCGAAAAACCGAACCCGGAAGACAAGGCAAACCAGGGATACCATTTCTTTTGGTTGGTGTCGGTCCAGTCGGGCTTCCAGCCTTCGTTGACTGCTGCTATAATTACTTTTAATTTCTTATAGGCAATTTCGTCCGGATCTTCATCCTCATCAAAAATGGGTCTGCAAGAATCATTCGATATGCCTAACTCATTGCAGGCATCTTCGAACGTTTTGATACGATCAATAATTTTACCTGAGAAACATTCAGCTCCGAAGGTGCTGATCAGGATCTCTTTTACTTCGGCCGATGATTTATGGTAAATCTTCAGGGCTGTTTTTTTATCGAGTTGCAGGTTTTTCATAGTGTTAGTTATTTATTTGGTTTAACATTCCTTTATAATCCTCCCGGCGCCAGCATTTGGCTATAGGTAGGAGCGAGGCGGTAAGAGTTCGCTGCAGCTCGCTGTCGGCGAGGTGTTTTACTCCATGCTTTTTCATGCGATTAACTATGCGCTGCTGGGTACTATTGATTGCGTGTAATGGCATTGTTCAATCCGTTTAAATTCAATTACCCAAACTAATAATTAAGATAGGATCCATTATAATCCCCGCTACACATACCGCGCAGCACAACGTATATATTACCGGTAACAGCTATTTGTGGGTTCTCAAACAACCAATCGGGTAAAGCCCATCCCGGAGCCGGTAAGCGGGCTATTCGCAATTTCAGCAGCTCAACATCGGTTTGATTTATTAATCCATCCAGGTTACCGTCGGCAGATTTAATGCGCAGCGGATTACCTGTTAAGTCATTCGATAGATTTTCAATATATCGCTGTAGGTGCGTAACATCGTTTGGGTGTACGCCTGCCCAGGCGTTATGCGTTTCGGCATAAATAAAATAGGTTCCTTCAGGTATTCCGGTAAACTGGTACAATCCATTGGCATCGGTAACGGCTGAGTAAAGTGTAGGTGATATCCCGTAAGGATCGGTTGAGATAGTTACCTGGTAACCCGCTAAAGGGATATCGGTTACTGTGTTGTAGAGTAATCGGCCCGATACTTCGAATGCTGAAGGGGCTTTGCTGCATCCTGCTAGCAGGACGGCAAGGAGAACGGTAAGAAATGATAATTTTTTCATGGTGAGTTAAGTTTTTATAAGTATTAGTATTTAAGTAACCTTTTCAGGATTTTTCAGGTAATATCAGGTTATTACCTACGTTTCGGGATAGTTTCGCGTGACCATTTCATACAGCTTCATTTAAAGTCTCCGACATTTCAATATTTACTTTCTAACAGGTATTAGCCTGCGTTTTTTCAATCCGGATGTGGATAATACCGAGCATACTGCCGGTGTTTTCCATTCCTTTGGCAAAGTAGTATTCACACATGGCGCCGTTACTCAATTCGTAGTGTGGCAACAAAGCCATAAAGTTGCAGGCTGCCAGGTAAGGCAATAACATAATCATTGAATCTTCCCAGCAGGTTCCCGGGGCAACAATTTCGCAGGGGTTTACCACTTCGTCAAAGCCCTGGTCGAGCAGGAAGCGTTTCGCAGCTGCAAACTCGGCATGCACCGATTTAAATGTGCGTCCGGTCACCCGTCCGGCCAGGTAAATGCGCTTCATCATGCTACGTCGCGTATATATATTTTACCTGCTATCACATAGTCGCGCCAGTCTTCAAAACGTTCGGCATCAATTATCCGGTGGCATTCATAATCCGGATCGGTATCCGATTTCACCATAAAATCGATACCGGTTTTCACATCGCCCATGGGCGTTAAAAAATCGGACTCAGTAGCCAGGCGCATTCCTGATGGAAGTGTTGGGTAATACCACAATCCATATTGCTTGTAAGGGAGATCTCGCTTTGTCATAGTATCGATAATTGAATAGTATAATGGTGGTTGGTTAGCAGTTTGCGCAGTTGCAAATCATTAGCATCATTCAGTTGCTCCTCGGTGCAGCTGAGGGTACGGGAGCGGGTGCGCACTACTATGCCTTTCTCGCGTACCCGGTGATTCAGATTATAAATCTGCTTAATTGTCTTTTTCTCAATCTCTGCATGTATGGTGGACTGAACCTCCAGCAAGGCTGATTTAAACTTCCCTCTGAACTTCTTATCAGTATCTATCAGGTTGTTAGCCGTACGCATTACGCGCATAGGGGTGGTGTGCTGGTGTTTGCCATACCATTTTGCTAGCTTAATGGTACTGGCGCCCAGTGCCTGGTGGCATATAAGGTATGCAGCTGCGCGGGCATCACAATCCGGGTCCTTCATGGAGCTTACAAGCAAATCGGCGGTAGTTCCGAAATGTCGGGCAACGATTATATTGATGTCGCGGTGGGTCATGGTTTACTTATCCGTTTTAGTTTTCAGAACTGTGGAATATTCCTGAAGTCTTTTGCTTTCTCATTTTCAATCATATCGTAAGCGGCCGCCATCAGGAGCACCATCATCATTCCGTTTTCCTTCACTTCCGGATCTTCGCATACCCTCAGCACGGCCGGTAACACATCAATCTGAAATTTGTGCTGGTACAGTTCAATGGTAAGCTTAAAAGGATCCAGCTTTTCTTTTAGCGTATCCTTCATTATGCCCTTTGCCGTCTCGTAGCATAAAGCCATTTTCTCTGCAATTCTAAGTTCACGGTTCATGGTTCTGTTTTAAAATGGTAAATCGTCGTCAAATTCAACTGGATTAGGTACTCTCTCTAAGGCCATTTGTTCTGCATATTCTAATTTTATTTTTTGAAACTTTATGAGGCGTTTTGCGAGAAAACTATCGATATGCATTCCTAAATCCCACATCGTTTTTGGGGCTGGGAATTTCTCGTCTAAATCAAAACAGCCCACTTCAATAAATCCAGGAATATGATCAGAAGCTACGGGAAGTATCACCAATTTTGATTGATTATTTTCCATATAACCATATCTTGGAGCATCTCCATAATACAATCGGGTTTCAGTTTTCGAAATATCAAAATGAAAATCTGCTAGCATTCCGAAATCGTAATAGGGATCATCATTTTCGCTTTCATCATCGTTGGATCCCCAATATTCGCATTTACTGAATTTCCTTTCTGAAAAGTTATAAACCTTTAAAAAGTCAATCAAATTAGGAACATACTTTACATGTAATTCCCGATCAAATAGTACAGTTTCTCCAATTCTATTTTCCATTGTTTTACTATTTTTTAAAATGGTAATTCATCATTGTCAGTTGCCTCCACGATAGCCCCTCCTTTGGGCGCCGTCGAAATAAAGAATACCTCTTTCGATTCATCGCCTATTGTTTTCGTTATACGGTTGTTTTCCTTATCGGTACACAGGTTATCCGGGTTCAGCTCGAAGCCCTTGTATTCGCACCAGGCTTTCAGGTGGGTTTTAAATTTGTTGGCTTTGTACTCGGCAGCCTGCTTGCTGGTAAGCGTTTTCTTAAAGCTTTCAAAAGCATTGGCCCTTATAATCGGCACATTCAGGTAGCCTGTTTCCATGGGTGAGTACTTAGGCTTTTCCTCCAGCGGACATTTCTGGAAATAATCATTTGCCCAGGTAAGGAATTCTTCCTCCTTGCCCAGTCCGGTTGCCATGGCCCGGCGTAGCTGCCGTTTCTCCAGGTTAACCATCGGAGGCTGTATTTTGAAAAACCGCTGCTGCAGCTGTATGCAATAAGCAATCAGGTTGTAAAACTTTACCCATTCCTCTTCCGTAAAATCATCATATAGCCGGCGGCCATATTTGGTAAGTGGGGAGCGGCTTTCCCGGTAATCATTTCCTTTTGTTTTCTCATGGTAGTAATCGCCAACGGCACAGTTGAGCAACCGGCGGTAAGTCGATGGATCCACGTTGGAAAGCTCGTAGTTCGATGATATAAGCATCTTGCCCGAGTCTTCGTAATCCAGAACAAAAGCGGTATAGTTCTTCGGGTTTACCTCACGCGGACCGGTAATGTCGGTATACAGCATAGTGAAGTCAGCAAATTCATGCATATCGTCCACTTCAATAAAGTCGTGAAACTCGGTGTATCCGTCGTAAAAAAACTGCCATACATTTTTATCAGTCAGCTTTTTGCCGCCTTTATAAAAACTCAGCCTGGAGTAAGTAATGGCCTTCGACAGCAAACTCTTACCCGATCCTCCGCTGGCCTGCCCTATGGCGCTTATCAGATAATCCTGAAGCAGAGTTAACCATGCCTTTCCAGGGTCCTTATACTGGGCGCAATGGTACCCTAGTACAAACATCAGGTTGGCAAGCATCAGGTCTTCCTCCTTGCGTTCGTCGGGTGTAAGCTCCTGTTTTTTCTCAATCTCCTTGCGCCAGTGTATACGCGACAGGTCCCGCAGGAAACTCACAAAAAAGAAATTGTCATTTATTTTTACCTGGTATTTATCGATATCACGGAAGTTAGATTCATCAATGCTTACTTCAGCTCGCTCCTCTTCAGTTCGGGCTGCAGCTGAGCGGTCCATCAGTGTTTGGTATTCGGGTGTGGCCGTAACCTCAATGGCCGGTTTTTCGGTAGTACGGAAATTCCGGCTCACCAGGTGCGTAAGTTTTTTATTGTTCACGTTCAGCGAACCCAATATGTAATTAGGTACTTCGGTTTGCTTAATACTCTCAATCTTATCCTTGGTGATCCGGATTGAGCAGTTTTTAAAATGAAGATATTCGGTGTGCCGGTCGTGGTTTTTAAAATTCAGTATTATTTTCTCCAGTCCGTCAATATTGGCTTCGGTAAGCTGGTTACTGCCGTTAAGCTTATTCAGTATTTCTTTGGCATCCATCAGTTTCTTACTCCGGATCCAGTCCTTCGTAAAGCGCTTCACAATACGCTTTATATCATCCGGGTGAATAAGCTCGGCCGCCTTGCCATCCAGCTTCACGTAACAATAACCGGCCTTTTTATGATACACTGAGTCCATCTGGTAAAAACCATTCGCCTTCAGGAAGAAAAAGAAATCTTCCATATTCAGGTTATAGTTCACCTTCTTGGTTTTTTCATCCTGGTTCTTGGTCCAGAATTTTACGCGCATGGCCGCACGCTTCAGGATCAGCAGCTCATAGCTGGTTGAGTCTTCATCGTTGCCGGCCAGGTTTATGAAGTCCTTCAGATCCTTGCACGGATTGCCACGCCAGTCCGTTTTATATTGCAGCCAGTAAGGCAGTTCTATGGTGTATAGCGTAATATGCTTAAGGGCGTTTTTCAATGCTTCTGAGCGACCGGTCGCATCCAGGTCCATTACCTGGTAATGATTTTCGCACAGGTCGTTTACCCGTTTATACATTTGCCAGGTAAATTCCTTGCTCTCGCTGTTCAGCCAGTAGGGATGAAACCCAAGTGAGTAAAGATTCAATGCATCGCTTTCGCCTGAGCAGCGGAAAACATCCTTTACGCGGGCTTCCGGTTTGTCTTCCGGTTTTTTGGGAGAAACATCTTCTTTGTCTTCCGGAGTTGTTTCCGCAAACTCGCAATCAGATTTCAGGATCTGTTTCAGCCCGTATATATAATCGGTAGGTTTGGTCCCGATGTACAGGAACCGGTTCTTTTTCTCCTGGTCGTGGGGCTTGTACAGTTTTTTGAAATCACCGTAATCGAATACGAAAATCGGGTAATCCTTCGTGGCCTTGAAAATATGAACCACATCACGGTTTAGTTTCTTGCTGGTTCCACAATACTCATACTGTTCAACCGACTTTCCATAAAACTCTGTTAAGTGATCCTCCGTAACGTAGCGTCCCAGTGCGCTAAGGTCGTCAGCCGAGGGGTGTTCTTTATACGTGAAATTATATTGCCCTTTTCGGTCCTCCGGAAGCATTTCGCGCCAGGCATATTCCGCCTGGAACTGCGACTGCTTAAACTTTCCTGCTTCTACTTCCCTGCGCATTATAACCTGCTCAATAAACTGCAGGGCATCGTAATGTGTAAGGTTCTCTTTCCAGCGTACGAACTGGATGGCAGGAGTACCATTCAGTTCGCTCTGGTTTCCGAAATCGGTTATCCGCCACAATCCCTGGTACCAGGTAATGCGTGCCGATGCCGTTTTTTCGTCGCGTGCTTTCAGGAACTTGCGCGGATCACGTATATCCTGCTCGCTGAAATAATGCGTGAATATGGTTAATCCCTGCTCGGTAGCTTCGTAAATTTTCTCCTGGTCGATGTAGCGCATTGAGTAATGCAGATATTATAAGTGAAATATTCGGTAAAGTGCTTTACAGTATTCCGGATCCGATTGAGGCGATATGTATATGTGCAGACCCTGCTCCACTTCAACCCGCACTAATCCGACTTGCTCAGGGGGGATTTCACTTTTTTTGATACATGCGTTTTAGCATATTCTTTGGCATAACATTTCGGTGAGCAGAACGGAGCTTTTTTGCTTTTGGGGACAGGTCGGCCACAAACCTTGCATTCTAATACTGTTGAATTGGATGATACAATCATTGGAGCTTGGTCCGGTTGCTCGGGTTCGGGTTTTTTGGGGTATCCAGGATAAGAATCAGTTAAGTTTTTAATATCGTCGAGGAGTAATTTATTATCCTGTTCTAATCCCTCTATTTTAGTTTTGAGGGCCTTAATAAATTCATCGGAAACACAAACTTTTTCACAAAGCTCTTGTACGGTTTGGTCGGAACTGTTATTTAAAAACGGCATATCGATTTCAATATGCATATCCTTGATAAACTGAGCAAGATCCTCAGGGTTTTCGATTGATGCTTTTAGTGTAAATTTCATGGGTTTATGGATTTAGGGGTTAATTACTTATCTTCTTTAGCCTGGTAAATGGCTATATGGAATACTCCATCGATAAAGAAAAACTTGTCGGTACCGTTTATAGGCACGGTGCCGTCAAAGCGTTGCAGTTCCAGGGGATTGCATCTCGGATGCTTTTGGTTAAGTTTTTCAATAGCGGCGAACAGGTTGCCAATAAATTCATCGAGTCTGCTTTCTTCCACCAGCATACGATCTACTGCCCGGGCTGCAATCTTGGCTTCCTCCTGCAGTTTGTTTTTGGCACACCAGTAATCGGCGGTCATTTTAGCGAAGTACAAGTTCATGTTGCTTAATATTAGTTGAAACAATTTCATAATTCTCAGGCCACACGGAGCAGTTATGCCCATATCCGTATTTGTTTACAGTGAAATGCATGCCGCCAACTTTCGATATCGGATCCGGATTAGCGTTTACCTCATCACCAGGCATTAATCCAAGCGATAGAAGATCATGCTCCAGCTCGCCTTTAAGTTTTATCATCATGGGTTTCGGTTTTAGGGTGGGTAAAATAGAACCCGGTTTTCCCGGGTTCCTGGCTGCGCTTTACAGCCTCTTCCATTTAAGCAATGTCTTAGTTTTCTACAAGGTTTTCCCTGATCAGCCCGCGGATATGTTCAACCATTTCGTTAGCTTCGTTTGTTTCAGCCAGCAATTCATCACAACGTTGCACGTTTTTCTCATTTAGGCGCAGCGTAGTATTTATGATCACAAGCGATTCGCAGGCTTTCTGAAGCAGAATAAGCTTGGGGATGGAGGCAACTCGCAGTTCGGTCATAGAGGTTCGTTTGAAGTAATTACAATATCCACTTTACACAAGCTGCGGAGCTTGGTTTCGGCCTCTTCTTTGTTACGCACCCTGCGTACAGTAAATTCGCGGTGGTATTCTTCGTTATTCACCATGATGGAATAATGCAGGTGGAAGTCACGTTTTTTACTCATAAGGAATATGGGTTTTGAGTATTAAAATTTGTTAACTGTGGCAAAGATGGCAATGCCCATAAGCGATTCGGTACCAATCTTCGATTTAATACTTTCTATCTGAGTACGTACAGTATTTATGCTGGTTCCAAACGCATCAGCAATCTCCTGAGGGCGGGCGCCTGTGCTGATGTGATGGAGGATCTCGCTTTCGCGGTCGGTAAGATCGCCGTACTGGCCATGGATCCGTTCACATAATAAACCACGATGCGGACAATGGAGAGTGCCACACATAAGCGAAGTGAATTCGTGAAAATTGCTGTTGTGTTTAAAATTGATAAAATCGGGTTGGCTTTCCAGTTCGCCATACATGCACATTACGTACTGTTCGTGTTGTGCAATAGGATCAGTAATATTCATCGAGTCGAGGGCCTGGATGGCTCCCGGGTGATGCTCAATATCGCGACGGATCATTTGGTGTACACGCACTGGGGCATCGGCAAAAGGCATTTTTTCACCGTCGATGAAAACAAATGCTTGCCCCTGGTGTGCAAAAAACTCAATCGATCCTTTCTGCATGATGGGTTGTGAGAGGTTGTTCATGGGTTAGGGTTTATAGGTTGGTGATTGCGAGTTTGCGATTTTCTTCGCGGGCTTTCGTTTCCTTTGCCAGGATAATGGCAGCATCAATTATGGCATTATTATTCCGTTCCTTACCATTCAGTACCTGCCATACATATACCTTCGATTTCCCGGTTCGTTCACTAAGAGTTGCCATCCATCTTTTCGGAAGTGATTTTCTTAGCTTGTCAAGTTCAATTATGTTCATACTTACTTTTTATGATTCGTTTGCTAATAGTTTGCATTATCTTTGCTAATGGATTGCAAATATAGGTTGAATATTTTCAACTAGGTTGAATATTTTCATTTATTTATGAAAATATTCAATATTTAGAATAAGTCTAATTATGCAAACAATAGGAGAGCGCTTACAAATACTGGTGAAACAGCTAAATACTACAGCTGCCAGACTTGCATTGGATGTGGGTGTTAGTAAGAGTTCTTTTTCTAAAAATAAAGTAGGATCTAGTCCAAATTCAGAAACGATTGCAAAAATTATTGATAAATACAGAAATATTAATCCAATGTGGTTGCTTCTTGGTGAAGGAGATATGATGATTATAAAAGAATATAATGCAATTGTTTCAAATCATTTGATTGAAGATCCAGAACCAGTAATAATTGAATTACAGAAAAAATATATTGCTGTGCTTGAAGAGAATAAAAAGTTAAACGAAGAGATAATGAAACTCAAAAAGGAGATATAGCAGATAAGCCTACATATAGTACCTATATAAATAAGTGGACGCGAACCACTTAGCCCGCTTCCACCCGGCACGAATACGGCACAAAATAGGCTAAAAATGAATTTTTAATTATCTAATAATCTGATATTTACGGAGAGAAATGTACTAAGATTGAATCACTGGTTCGAATCCAGTACAACGCACTTAATTGAATATCAATTAGTTGCAGCGATATAGCTGAAAAGCCGGGACAAGGACGGGACACGATTCTTTTTTTACCTAGGATTTAAATCTGAAGGGTAAAAAAAAAATGTACTTAGCAGAAAACTTACAAGAGATTAAAATTTACCGGCCAGCAAGACTTTGTACGGGGAAGGAATGGTTTGTAGAATATTATGTTTACAACCCAGAGCTCAAAATAATGAGCCGAAAAAAAATCAAACTGAATTATATTGATAAAATTTCCGACAGGCGTTCTTTTGCCAATGGACTGATCCGAAGGCTCAACGCTGAACTTGAAAAAGGCTGGAATCCATTTATTGCTGAGGAAAATTCTAAAAGCTATGCACTACTTACGAAAGTAATGGATGACTTTATGAAGCTGAATCGTAAAAAATTCGCAGAAGGCGATATTCGGGAGGCTACAATTCTGAGTTACGAAAGCTATTTTAATAAACTATCTGAATATATTATAAAGCATAAATATACTGAACTTTATGTGTACAGTTTTAACAAAGATTTTGTTATAAAGTATCTTGATTTCGTTTATAACGAGCTCAACCTTTCTAGTAGAACAAGAGATAATTACCTTAAGTTTCTCCGTTTGTTTTCCAATTATCTTGTAGAGCGAGCTTTTATAAAAGTTTCACCGGCTGATAGTGTAACTGTGCTTGGTAAAAATAAAAGGGGTAATAAGAACCGGACAGTTCTACCTCCTGATGTGATGCAGAAAGTTTCTGCATATCTGCAGGCAAATAATAAGAATTTCCTGCTTGCTTCACAAATATTGTATTTCTGTATGGTGAGACCGAAAGAAATGACTCATATTCGTATTTCACATATTGATCTTGATAGAAGTGTTATTTTTATCCCAGGAGAAACCGCTAAAAATTACAAGGATGCAGTAGTTACTATACCGGAAACGCTGAATGCACTTATATTGGAGATGGGAATAACAGATTATCCTTCTGATTACTATTTGTTTTCGCATGGTTTTAAGCCAGGCGAAGACCATATTCGCGAAACATTGTTTAGCAAATATTGGGACAGGACAGTTAGAAAAGCTTTAGACTTACCACTGTCATTAAAATTCTATAGCTTGAAAGATACTGGTATTACAGATATGATCCGAAAATACAATGATCCTATCATCGCCCGTGATCAGGCCAGGCATCATGATCTTTCGATAACGAATATTTATACGCCATCTGATATGATGCAGGGCAATGAGCGGATTAAGAATGATACACGGAAATTCTAAATAAAATATCATTTAGTTAATCTTCTTGCCTAGTCCATTTTGATATAGGGACGAAGTCTTTATCATAAAGTGAAGGATTAGGTGATTTTATGAATGAAAAGCAGATAGCTAAAAAGCCTGTGATTTCTGAAGGCTTTTCTAATAGGAAAAAATAGAAAGACTATCCGA
Source organism: Bacteroidales bacterium (assembly GCA_963677975.1). Taxonomy (GTDB): domain Bacteria; phylum Bacteroidota; class Bacteroidia; order Bacteroidales; family UBA4417; genus UBA4417. Next base: position 1,971,716 of record OY782677.1, read on the forward strand.
ACCAGTTCCGGAAAGTCAAAAGCTTTCTTAATCTATAAATTGCAAAAGCAATTAATATTGACCAGGCAATTCCACCTGACCACAAAAGAAATTTCTGAAACTTGTTTAACGGGTGTTTTACAAGCTTTTCCACCGGGTAAGGAACCCTAATAGTTTTCTGCTTTAGGGTAACTGTTTCTTTATTAATACCTTGTATTACCTGTTTGATATCTGATTTCACCTGTTCCAGCGTGTGCATTAACAAGCGGTTTTCAATCCATGCCCTGGAGACAGCATATTTTGTTTTCAGGATTGAAACTGGAGATGTTATGCTATCTGCTGTGGCAACCAAAATACTATCATGTACAATTTCTCCAGGTATTCTTACAAATATGGTGGTATCTTTTTCGATTATGCGGGTTTCCTGTATTATTATACTATCGAATACTGAAAAGGGGCATCCGCATTTAAAAGCTTTGACCTCATACTTATGAAGTGCTCTGGCGCATTTACGGTTCTGTATCTGTTCCGGTGTGCTGCACGAAACAATTGCCAGTAGTGAAACGCTTAACCAGCATAAGTGAATTTTCATAGGGTGTATATGTTTTTATCAGAAACTCCAACTTTTTTGAGCCATAACGGAACGTCGAAAGAAGGACAGGCTTTAGAGGCAAACTGGTTGTGCCCGGCGATGATAATATCCGGATTCAAACGTATAAAATCCTGTACATATCTTGTCAGCGCTTTCCGCTGGTCCGGTGTTCTTGTGTCTTTGGGTGTTTTGCCATCAGCGGCCAGTCCACCGGAATAAACAATGTGACGACTAACTGAATTGATGCCTTTGGCCCCGTTGGTGACTTCCCAGGGATCGACGTTGCCATCATTGTTGTTGGCTACCAGTCTTTCGATACCTCCGTTCAGATGGAAAAGATCAGTGTAGCCAACCTGCTGCCATCCGCGCCCTGCAGGGGGTGGATCCAGGTGCCAGTGCCTGATCTGTGCTGATGTGATTTCACGGTATTCAGGCGTTGCCGTGCAATGAATTATAAGGTATTTAATTTTCATTAGGGAGTATGATTAGGATTGTCTTTCAATCGGTTTTTGCAGAATTGGTTAAAGCAGGCAAGAGGAATAATTTTTTCAAGGGCAGTTACCCTCGTATGGAGTTCCTTATTCTTTTCGAGCACATCATCGTATTGTTTTTCTATAAAAGCTATTGCTTTTTCGGTATAATCAATTTTCCCTACTTTCCGTATGTAACGAAGCGAAATGAGCGTGGAAATACCGCCGCCCGTAATGAAGCTAAGAAGTATTGCAAGGTATTCAAGCATTGGGAGTATTTTTGCAAGGTTTCAGACAGGAGGAATCATTTAAGCCATGCAAATGAACAGGATAAAAGCGTGAACATAAAGGACAAACACTAACACGTATAAATATCCATTTCAGAAATACTTAATCCGGATTCAATAAGGGAAGATCGAATTTCCTTAATGAGGAAGTTGAACCCATTGCCGGAATAGACTTGGTCGAATTTAATTTGATGGAGCTGTCCAGGTGTGAGCAGAACATTACAGGTAACCAGTTTAGTGTCATAAGCCAGCCACCGCAGGAACTCTTTATACTGATTTTCGAAAAGCGAATCCGCATTAAGATCAGGATAAAAAGGCTGCGTTTCATCTCTGTAATCCTGGCGGCGGCTTGTCCCCAGCGGGTAAGGGTTCCCATCACTATCCATTGCCATCCCCTTATAATAAAGCACCTGATTACCACATTCTGCCGAAAAACTGTCCGGAAAACCTTCCAGGGTTCCGGCCTGTTCTGTGACGGGAAGATACATGATTCGAAAATCAGTTGCCATGAGTGATTCATCCTGAACCCTTCTGGTGAGAATGGGTGCCAGTTCCGAGGTAATATGCAGATAAGGCTCTTCGCCTTCTTTATAGATTAATGGAAATCTCAGGCTATAGATCCACCAGGTGAGCGTGTATGTTTCCGGGTTGTACTGATATACGAAAAAAGCGTTGGATAACCTGGCATAATACATATCATTGACTTCATTACCGGATTCCGGCAGGAACCTGGCATCTTCCACCTCGCCTTTGTAAATTAGTTTATCGTGAATTTCCCTGATCATCTGTTCAACAAATTTATCTGTAGAGGGGCTGATCATTTCAAATTTTACTCCTTTGTATTCCGCTACCAGATTAACTTTTGGATTGGCCAGGAGAATTCCGGGGAAAGGCTTTGCTGAATTTGAGGGACTAAGTATGTGTTTGGTTCTGACATTAACGAAAGTGATGGTCATCGCGTTGTTGTCAACAAGAGGTGCAGAGCCGGTGAGCCTGGCCACCCAGGATATGAAATCACTTTGCGTGATTTCGGGAAGGTGATCGATCAGATCAAAGGAGGGTTTGACCGGAAGGAGCGTTGTGCTTTCCGTCTTGTAGGTATTTTCAGCGTAAGAGTTAAAAAGAACAGCTCCGTAAAACTCATTTGCGAAAGGATTATTTATAATTGAATATCCGGCATCAGAAGCGATAAGCTTCAAAAGAGTATTCATATAGACGAAGGGAGTGAAAAGATTACCGCAGGTAAACGTTTCACCCTCTGACATGCCGCTGAGGATCATCGGGAATTTGCCATCTTTAAAGTAATTAAGAATAGGGAAATACTCGGTGTAAAGAGTACGTAGCGACAGGTTGTCCAGCTGAAATGCATCATCCGGAAAGTTATCCATGAAGTGACTATTGAGAATTGGAAATAATGCATAGCTGGACGTATCCTGGTTCATGGATGCAGCCTGAGTAAACATATTGGTGGTGCTGAATTCCATGCTGATAGTAGTAACATCACCCACAGCGCAATGTATCTGATTAAGCATACCGCTGAATACTTCAACCACTATTGTAATAACATCCCCAATAACCAAGTCCAGGGTTTGTTCCCATTCCTCATAAGAAATGAGGTTGGATTGCATAAAATACTGTATTCCATTTTTGAAACAGGAAATCTGCAGGTATCCGGTTTGATAAATATCATTAAAATAAACATCAGCAACAATACGCTGGTGTAGTGGCCCTGTAATTTTTGAAGTATAGCATCTGCCTGAATCAGACATGGAATTATTGATGTCGGAGCCGATAACACATGGAGCATTAACCGGAAAATTGAATGCGCTATAATCATCTACCCAGTAATAGTGAGTTGCGGGCGTATATGCATAACTGAAAACATCAGAGATGGAAATTGCACCACCCAGGTCAAGATCCTTCAAGGTTTTATTTTTCAGTTTACTGGCTAGATCGCCGTTATTGATCATAAATGCAATTTCATAGGCATTCAAGTCTGCCTGGGTAACTATGCAGTTACCGCTATAGCGAAGGGAGCCACTGGTGATGACATAGGGTAACTCGGCTGTAACACGGCCATGTTTTTGCACCCGGTGTGCCTGAGTGAACTCCTGCCGGAGAGCATCCGTTGCGGGAAAGCCTGCATTGAAAATGTAACTTCCGGGGATCTTATTTTCTGTAGTGAGAAATAAAGGGGAAGAAAGCACAAGTGGAAGTCCGATGGAAGGATCCAGCGGAATGGTGGAATTCCCTATGGTAATTTTCATGGTTAGATTGTTGATTTACGAAGAGCGCAGAATTAATCCACCAGCTGCGTAAAGAATTTCAAGGTGAAAATGATATGAATGGCTAAAATGTTCATGGCAATCCTTTACTTAATGGGTAATTGATTATTGTACATTCCACCCTTTATGGATGGCAATACTTTTCAACCGAAAACTAAAATAATAGGGAGTGTTACTTGCTGCTGTATATATTGGAGAAGAAATTGTAATGCTTACATTTGTCACTATACTGATAACTTTAGGGAAAACAGCCATGGTTGCAGTTCCGTCATTTGCCATACTAACAGCAGCGCCCCCAACGGTGGCACTCACCTGAAAGGTATTGCTTGTAGCATTCACAACATAATATTTAGTGAAAACTGCAATTCCTGTTGTTATTGCCAGTACCCAAAAACTAACTTCTGTGCCATTCGGTATTCTGTGATTCGTAAGAGTTATGGTTGAAGCCGCTCCCTGTATAGTAACAGCAACCATGACGGGAGCCGTTGAAGCTGAACTTATTTCCATGCCAACCAGAACGTTTGAGGTATTGCCATTTGGCAAAACAACAGAACCGGCAGCAAAAGTGAAATTTTTTAAAATAAAGTCATTGGCAAGTGGATTTTGATAATGAATGTTTACCGTTCTGCCTGAAACAGTATTTTTGGGCAAACGAGATAAAATACGTTCATATTCGGCTCCTCCGATATTTTGAGACTGCAAGGTGATACCCCCAACGGAATAGCTTGAATTTTCCCAGTCTATTTCTATATATTCGAGAATCCCGATAAACGAACCCCCAGCCTGATAAGCCAGATTTAACTGCGTAACTTTTAGTGTAGGCTGATCAAACCTTTTTAAGTTACGAAAGGCAGAGAATGTAATCAGCAGACTTTGAACGGGCCATGAATTGCATGTAGACAAGCTATTAACATTGTAACACGAAACTAATTGATACAGAAATGCCGTTGACTCTATTGCTGCCTGTTTCATATTTAGCGGCAATATGATTGTTTCTAAAGAAGTACACCCATCCGCCCAGTAAATTGTACTTCCGGAGGCCAATGCGGTTAAGCTTGAAGGCAGAGTAATTGCTTTCAGTGAAGGACAACTCAGAACTATTGATGCCATGCTCGAGCATGAATTCATTGCGCCTGTGAAATGAACTCCTTCTAAGCTTTTACATAAAGTAAAGGCATTTGCAATAGAATTGCAGAATTGCATTTCGGGAAATGTCAAAATCCCTTTTAGCTTACCACAACCATAGGCCATTCCGCTAAGGGTAGTAACTTTAGGCATAGAGGTCGGCAAAACAAGAGTCTCCAGTACGTAATCATTATAGAAACATGAGGATAAACTGCTTAACTCAGGCAAACTATCCGGAAAAGTTGCGTTCTTAAGGGCAAAACACCCACTTAAAGTATTCGTTAGGGTTGTTACTGCAGGCATTGCATTAAACACAATATTCTTTAATCCTGCGCCATTAAAAGCATAAGAGAGAGTTAACAGCGCGGGCAAAGCCGGCAGAATTATAGATTCAAGAGCAATGCATGTTCTGAACGCATCTGCTAAATTATTTAGAAGCAAGGCACTAGTGGGCATTTTAACCCCTTTTAGTCCGGTACAACCACTAAAAGCAAGGTTCATAGTGGTTAACACATTGAGTGTTTCCGGGAACTCGCAATATTCAATAACGGTATTGGCTTGAAAAGCGCTAAGTAAAGACGATAAATAAGGGGTATTAAATTTAGCGGCTTTGATGTACCAGGAATTTGAAAATCCCGCAATTGCGCATATATTAAATTTCGTGATAGCATTAGGACTAACCGCAGGAGTAATCCTTATTCTAAAAGATGAATGGTTTACAGGAAAAACATACGAAAATACCGAGTTGCTGTTTGTATTGGCAGTCAGCAATAGTTCATCATCTTCTGCGTCAAAAACTTTGGTTGTATACTGCCCTGAGTTGCTTACCGTAACCTGGAAGGCAACCCTTTTATCGCCTTCATCCGTGCAATACAATAGTATTTCGCCTGTGCCTGGCGTACCAATCACGATATCATCAGGAATGAAGACAGAATCATCCGTGACCTGGATGTATTGGCGTATGCTCATAACAACTCCCCAATTAATATAATTAAACCCACTCCGGCAGGAGTAACGGTTACTTTTTGGTATTGCGTTAAACTGGTAGTAAGCGAGGGTGAAACAGAGGCATCCGCCCCTTCACTCAATTGAAAGTTAAACCTTAGGGCATAGGGACAATTATAAACAAATGGCTTTACAACTTTGAAGTCAATATATACCTCAAAGGTATCAGACCCTCCTGCTGGGCCATCATCACCAATATACTTTACCCATACGGCCTGCGCAAAGTCGCTTTCTGACGGCGATAATTCAGTAGTAGATTGTATCTCTGCCCGGTATTTGAGAGATACATCCGGAGTGAGGCTCCATCGTGTTCCGGTCCCGGTTGAAGCATAAGCTACATATAGGAAGGTGCTGATTCCTTCCAGGTTTTCAACCGAAACAACTACGCCTTCCATTGATTGCAATGCATCGAATCTGATGTGGGCCCCGGCATGAAACTGAAGGTTTGATCCTTGATTTACCGTTCTACCTAAAACAGGAGCTCCCGCATTATCGTATGCCTGGAAATCCCAGCCTTCTGAAGTACCATCACCTATATATTTTATCCAAATGGCAGAAGCAAAATCTGATTCAAGCGGAGTTTTGGGTACATCCGACTGAATGAAGGCAATATACTTTAGCAGTTGGTTAGGTGTTACACTCCAACCGGTCCCTGCAGCATCACAGGCATATGCAATGTAAACAAAAGCGGGTTTACCATCCATGCCGTCAGTACCATCGAAATAGTCAACTCCTTTGACAGGGGTAATGCCATCTGTGCCATCTTTACCATCAAAATAATCCACTCCCTTTATTGGAGTAGTTCCATCAACACCGTCCTTGCCGTCGGCACCATCAAAATAGTCAATCCCTTTTACAGGTGTAATGCCATCTGCACCGTCTTTCCCATCACTGCCATTTATACCATTAACCGGCATGGGAACAAGTATCCATTTTCTGGTTACCGGATCCGCCTGGGGGATTTTCCCTTCATCACCGGGGGCAACTGGAATATGATCTAGCCCGGATATCATGCTATGCTCCCTGGGGTGCGTGTCACCGGTGGTTCCACTTCCCCCGCCTCCGATAAGGATAACGGCTTTTAACCCATTTACAATTTTGAGCGCATAGAGCTTACCATCCGTAAGATTGTAGCCCATTTTACTTTCAGTAATATTTAGCTGGGCTACTTTAGGCTTAAGGCCTGGCACTATGGAATAATGAATATAGCTCATGGTTATTCTCCTGTTTCGATTACTTCACTATATGCATATTCATATTGCAGATCAGCAGAAAAGATAAAGTCGTTGTCATGAACGGGCGAAATGGAAATATCCTTGAAAACAATAGGATGTAAATTGGACCCGATCAGCTCATAGGCTTCTGTTGTGTCGAGAAGATCTGAAAGCCATTGTGTCTGGGCAGAAGAAAGGAATCCGGTGTTCACGGATACACTATCCGATTTCGTTACTTTCCAAGCCAGTTTATCCGGAAGCAGCTGGCCGTCGGTTACTGCAAGCTCGGGTTTGATTGCATTTTCCTGTTCGCCAAGGCCTGTGCAGAGCAATATTTCCAATAATCCAAATGCATTCCGTAAATATAGAGTACGTGGATTCTGAAAATAGCCTGTATCTATGATATAGGTGTATGCACTGCTGATGGCATCACTGTGATTTGGAGGTCCATAATTGACTGTTACCGAATAAAAAGCCAGTGTTTTATCAGTGAATTGAGCTGCCAAAGCAGCTATACCTAAATCAGCATATCCGGTGGGGAAATAAACTAACCTCATATAAGCAACACTGGCAACAGTAAATAGTGCGCCAATGTTGGAATATGAGCCATCTGTAAAGCTAAGTCGTAAGTTTAGCGTAATGGTTACAGGCGATTGGCTATAAACCTGAAGGTAATTGATAAATTCCTTTTGGGTAGGAATAATTCGTTTTGCTTCCGCAACCGGCCACCAGCTAAGGCAGGATTTACTAAGTATAAGGTAAGACAATAAACTGGCGTTGGCAGCATACAAAACCTTTCGCCTGGGTTTCGGCACTGATCCTTCCAATACGTAATATGTGTCAGTAACCAATTCGGTACCCGCTACTGCAGGATCACCGGCATACTCCTTAAAGCTGAAAGTTACCTCTTTGGGAACAGCCGTATAAATAACCGGAGTTGCCGCTGTATTACCTCGTTCAGTAACTAAACCCTGCAGATAATCACTGAGTTCGAAAACAGCTTTTTTCTGAGCATCAGCTTGTATGGAATCTCCTGAGAAGCCGGATATGGATCCTTCCAGGCGCAAAGGGATTTCGGCTGAATTGCTTTGAACTTTGAAAACGACAGGTTGCCGCGAAAGGATCAGTTTGGCCGGTTGCTGTATTAAGGAGAGCGTCATGGTGCAAAAGTGGGGAGGAAGGGGTGGTTTTAAAAGGACATTTAGTATAGGGAAAGGGAGACGCACCATGGTGCGTCTGTACATTACATGTCTGTGGTGGAGAGGATGGATGATTTATTGTTTTGGATTTTTTCAAGATCGAAGAGGGACCAGTTTCCCCGGATTCCATTCTTTTGAATATTTTTCAAGGTAGTGGTAAAATCCCTCATTACCTGCAATGCTTCTGGCGACATATGCATGTTTTCTAACGGTTGCATATCCTGAGTACTTTGCCGTGTTCCTGCCTGAGGTGTAGAATATCCTCCTGCATTAAACCCTGCAAAACCTGTGTTGTGAAGGGCAGGGTTGAGCCTTGGAAGGTTTCCGCTAAGCCTTGCCATTTCAATAACATCCAGGAACGGCCTCAGCTGTGGGTTGTTCACACCTTCTGCAGGCACCACGTACTCGTTGGCATGAACTATTCCGACCGGTTTTAGGTTGTCCGATGCAGATTGTGTATATCCGCCCTGGTAAAATTCAGGGGCTTTTTGCGCTGCTACGGCTGCTACCTGCATACCGCCTGAAATGGCTGCGGCGGCCATCATAGGGATTGCTGGTACAGGCCATACATTAATGGCTGCTTTCCCCACACCCAGGGCAAGGTTTACCCAGGCCATAGCCAGATCCGCTTTGTGTTGCTTTTCCCAGGCTGCTTTTTTTAAACTGCTTTCTTTTGCAGCATATCTGGCATTAATTGCATCTTTCTGTTTTTCCGTAAGGCGTTTATTGGAAAGCTCGGCTTCTTTCTGCTTATCAAGCCTGGATAAGGTATCACTAAGCTCACGTGCATTTTTTTCCTGTGCTATGGAGAATACGCCGTCAGAGATGGTTTGAGCTGCTTCCAGCGCTTCCCGTCCATACTCTTTCTCAGTCCATTCATCCAGACTGGGTGCATTACCGGTTTTTTTGCCTGCATCCGCACTTTGCAGCTTAAGCCTAAGTTCAGCGAGTGCCTCTTCGGCCTGGATGATATCCCCTCCCGAGGCTTTAACTATATCCAGTTCCCGCTGTGCTTTATCAATGGCAATGCCCAGACTGTCTTTTGTGTACTGAATCTGCAGTTCTTTGAGCTGCCTGTTGTATTCCTTCTTTGAAAGTGTACCGGCATCATATTTTTGTTTCAACGCAGCAAGCTTTTCGTCTTCTGCTTTGTTGAGCCCGGTAATATCCGTTTTCAGTTTGTCATCAAGGAATCTGAGGCTGTATTTTGTGTCCTCATTTTCCTGCAATACCCGGTACTTTTCCTGTAAGACAGCAACCAGAAGAGCTTTCTGTTCAGCAGTTCCGGTGACTTCTTCAATTTCAAGCAGACGCTGCGCTTCAAGCTGTTCTTTCTTTAATGTATATTCCTCTGCTGATCCTTCTTTAACGGCTTCCAGTTTAAGGTTTGTCAGCTCCTTGTTGAACTTTAAATTTTTGATGGCATATTCATCCGTTAACTCCTGTTGCTTTTTTGAATACTCCGCATCCAGGTTCAAGAGTATGGCATTAAGGTCTGATCTTTGAGCAAGGGTCAGTTCTTTGTTGGTATCCAGTTCATGCTGAATTTCCTCCCGCTCGTTTTCATGTTTGATGCGCAGGGCTTCGAGTTCTTTAGCATATCCGTCTTCCATCAGGGCGAGGTTACTATCAAATGATCTCTTTCGTATATCCCGTTCCGTTTTATACGCATCTTCGAGGGCTTTAGCGGCTTTCGAAGCAACTTTTTCTGCTGCGGTTTCATCTGAGACGCCAGCAGGAGAAGACGGATCACCTGGATCATTCAAAGTTAAATCCCGGTTTAAAATACCTGTAGTGCCGGTACCAGATTGCTGCGAGAGCAATTCCTGTTTTTGTTTATACAAGTGAACAAGCCCAGACTGAAGTACTGTTTTTTGAGCAGGGGTTATATTTGGTATCTCAAGGGCTGCAGCATATTTAATCATTTCAGCGGTAATGGCAGTAATTTTAGGAGTGAGATCATTGGCAAAATTTAAGGACGCTTCGATCTTATTCTGAATGGCATCATACACGCTTTGGATTTTAATTAATTCTTTAGCGGACCTGGCTATTTCGTATTTTTTATCTCCTTTAGCCGTATTTTCCGAAGTTTCGTAAGTCATTCCCGGTTCAACATCAGGGCCTTTCATGGAGCTGTATTCCCAGACAAGCTGATCATGTTTATCCTGTTCTTTCGCCAGATCCACCGAAGCTTTGCTAAACTCCTGTTTATAGGCCTCCAGGATATACTGCCTGCGCAGCTGGTCAATATACCCTTTGACGGCAGCTGTATTCTGAAAGATCACTTTCCCCTGATCATTCAGCATGGCCGTATAGCCCGGTAAAATAGTTTTCAATTCTTCGATGGCTTTTTTCTTTGTATTTAAAGAAACATTCTCGGAATTTATCAGGCTGAGAAGCAAGTCAATTTTTGTTTTTTCTTCCATTAGCATTTCTACCGATCGCTCCCTTGCCCGGTTGACGGCTTCCTGAGCGGCAGATGCTTTAGAGGCATTTTTAATCCATTCATAGATAGCCATGGAGGCCATGACAATACCTGCTGCAATAGCTCCCCAGATGGAGGAGGCCATAGACGCATTTAATGCCTTATTAGTGACGATAGCCCGTTTTTGTGCAAACGTGGATTCATTGGTCAATAATATTCGAAGCCGGATGCCGATAACTTCCAGGTTCGATAGAATAATGCCTTTTGTAAATACAGCCTGGCGTAGCGTTTCCCAAACGGAGATGGCTTTCAGCGTAAGTCCGTAGGTCAGCAGGGTAGCTGTGATTATTGAAATAGTTTTGGAATGTTTTAGAAAGAAATCAACGGAGATGCTTACCGTTTTGACAAAATAGCTAAAACCGGAAGTGCTTATTTTCAGCACAGGCAAAAGTTTCTGGCCCAGTTCAATGGTTAAGTTAACAATGTTTTTACGCGCTTTTTCGAGTACCGCCTGTGCGGATTCATTTTTAGTAGCAAAAGCATCATAGATCTGGGTTCCTTTATAAAATACATCATTAGATAAAAGCTGTTGTTCGCGTAATGTTTTTGTATTGCTGCTCAGCACTCCCAGGATCTGAACGCTTCTTTTTCCGCCCAGGCCCAGGTCGCCCATCAGGGCAACCATTCTCTCCATTCCTGCGTTATTCCCGTTTAATCCCTCGAGAACTTTTATAAAAGCCTGGTTGGTATCCGAATTTAAAATCTTCTTGAAGTTTTCAATGCTCATGCCGGCGATATTGGCATATTCTGCCGTCTTTTTAAACATGCCGGTTATCATTGCACTGTAAACCGTACTTGAAACTTCAGAGGTCTGGCCGAGCATATCCAGGGTGGCAGCCAGGCCCATTACATTCTGAATGGATACCCCGACGATAGGGGCGATACCGCCGACACGTTTGGTGAATTCCACGATATAGCCTTCATTGGCGGTACTGGCATTACCCAGACCTACCAGGGCAGAGCCCACTTTAAGCATGCTTTGTTCGATACCAAATTTCTCTTTCAGGTTGAAGATATCGACCAGTTTACCTATTTGGTTGATGGCTTCTTCCGTATCAGGGCCCAAAGCTCCGGCAAGGGCGACGTTAATTTTATCGGCGGCACGGATAAAACCTTCAATATCTTTTTTTGCGATTCCCAGTTTACCTGCTATTACTCCCAGGCCCATCAATTCTATTTGTGCTGTGCGTGTATTTACTTTTTTAAGTGATTCATTCATAGCATAAATTTCTTCTTTGCTCAAGCCTGTGACGCGGGCAACATTAGCAACCTGGTCGTCAAATTCGGCAAACATGGAAATTGTTTTTTTCCCGGCAAGCAGCAATCCTGTGAAAGCTGTTGCACCCAGAACAAAGGCCTGCATGACCCCTTGCAATTTATTAGCATGATTTTTAATGTTTTCCCAGCCTACAGCAGTTGCTTTCAACTGATTGTTGTGTTCAGCCATTATACCTTTCAACAACCGGATCCGTTCACCTGCCGCAACATATTCTCTGGATCCGATGGTCATATTTTTCTGCTTGTTGACAAGCTTCTGCATTTCAGCGGTAACGGAACGGATTTCAGTTACAACTTCTTTACCATTGATATACAGATTGATGCGGCGTGTATAATTGCTGGCCATGGTTATGGAGTTAAATAGTGGTCATTCAGTTTTCATTCAATGGTTGATTTCTGGTACCAGGGAATTTAACACGCTATAGACTTATTTTATCTTAGCATGCAATTCATTGATAACCGCATCCGCATTTATCACAGCAATTTTATCAGCTAATTCCGGTACGTTATTTTCGATAACCGGATTAAACCAGGGAGCAGGATGCCGGTTTATTGTACCTGTGGTTTTTTGATTCGCAGAAACGGCACGGTTAGCATTTTTAGCCTGTTTTTTAACACTTAATGGTGTTCTATAGCCGCGGATAACGACTCCGCCTTCCATGATATATCCTCTCCCGACCCCTTTATGCACAAAAACGCCGTGACGTTCAATTTTAAACCCGATACCTTCAGCAAGGCCTGAAGCCATGTATATTTTTCGGCCAATGCTATTTACAAGTTTATCCTCGTTTCGCTGATATTTTGTGCCGCTACCTCTTTGTACCATTCCCGCTTTGCCATGATGAAATTGCAAAGCGGAAGATTTCAGTTTGCGGGTAACCATATTTGCCCAGCCTTTAACGGCAGTATTCTGCTCTTGTACCCAGTTGATGGTATCTTTTGATTCCATGGGAAATGGTTTTGTATTTTTTTATTTAAAAGGGAATAGCCGGATTCCACCGTTCGGGATCCACATCAGCATTAAATCGGCAAACGATATCAAACGTGAACCGTATGCCGTAATAATTACCCATTTCTGTGCTCAGAAGGTGGCCTTCCACATTCTCAAGCGGGAAATTTCTTACCGGTGATTCCGGATTGTTTTTATCTGCTTTTATCCGTGCCAGTATATCATCCCCAATCTCTTCCAGGCTATCCCATGTACTATGTATCAGGTCATAGTCGCCGATATCCTTTACATGATCCAGCAATATAAATGCCCCGCTTCGGGTTTTGAGGATATTGTCGCTTTTGTTGTCTGTAAAAGAGAATTTATACCCTTCGATTATTAGGCAAGGCGTTTCAATGTTCCGGAGGCTGGTTAGCACTTCATCCAGCTCGAAGCGATAAAAATCTTTGATATGTTTATGCCCATAGGCGAGTGCCTGGAAATAAGCAATCAGGTCTGTAAATTTTTTACCTTCTGCCATTTTCTTTTAGTTTATTTGTCAAGTAACGGAATACCGTATGTACAGGTAATGCTGAATACTTATCTTGGTTTACAATATCATCACCTACCAGGGATTCATAGACTTTTACCCAGTTGCTTCCCTGGTTTCGACTGCGCCCGGCTTCGACAGGCTCAGCCACCGGAGGTTTTCGGAAGAGAAGCGGGTAGCGTTCACAAATCCATTCTTTCACCAACCGATAATTGAGACTGATAGCGGTTTTTTCTTCTGGTTTGAAAAATAGTTTTACATAGTCCGCACGGTACTTAATCAGTTGTTCGCTGAACGGTTTCCCTTCAGGAAGGTAAAGGCAGGCAATAAACTTATTCAACTGTCCGGGATCTTCGGAAGTTATGGCAATCTCATAATATGTATCGACGAACATAAACTGCCCGAAGCTCATTCCTTCCAGACGTGGTCGTGGACAAGTTAGCCCATTGAGTTTACAGACAACAAAAGCATAATGTGGTTTATAATTGTCCAAAAAGTCAAGTTCTCTGGCAATGCAAAATCGTTGATAAGCGTCAAGCATTGAAGCCGTTCTTTTCTTTATTCCAAGGAAACCAGCAAGCATTTCTGCTTCATCCATAATAGCTGAATAATTACGGGCAATCAGCATTAGCTGCTGAGTTGAAATTTCGCCCCAGCACCCGGGTAACGAAGCCGAAATCTTTCGGGAAATGCCAAATGTTTTATACTGAAGCTCTATCAATTTCATGCCCAGAAGGTTTTCTTTCCCTTGTTGTCCCTGTTCACTATTCCGCTTCGAGGCTGAGTATAATCGTTCCAGTCTGCAGCATTTTCGAGAAGGTAATTACGAAGTACATTCAGATAGCTATCACCAAGATTTTTGTTACGCTGTATCATTGCAAGAATACGTGATTCTGTGGAAGGGCCTTTACTGGAATGGTCAGAATAATTGCTTTTTATGCTTTCAAATACCAAACCCTTATCACTCAAATCTGAGCCGGTTTCTTCCATCAACAGTGCAGTGCTGAAATATGAAATCGGACGACGGATATAGGGTAGAATTGCAATAACCTTAGCATCAGGCTCCTCTTTTACCATTTCGGCTTTTATAAAATTGTAGTTGGTATTACCCAACACAATTTTGATGCGTAGATCCTCGACTACCTTCATATGAGGCTTGAGGCGCATAAACAGAAGGCGACTGTTACCGATATAATAATACTGATCGAAGATATCTGTACGCGGGATAAACATTTCTTTAAGCTGTTTCCCTGTTTCACTTTCGTGAAATTCAGGGAAGCAAAGTTTATCATTCCCATCAATGTATTCGAGCATGGCATCCATACCGTTAAACCCGGCATGTTTAAAGAACTCTTTGAGGTTATCTTCCTGGTATTTGAAAAGGCCTTTTACTTTTTCGGTTTCGGTGCGTTTAAAACCATCATTCATGATCTGTACATTCAGCAAATCAAAACCATACCAATAAGCCAGGTGAATTTCTGCAGACTGTGCCAACTTCAGTAATTTACTCATTGCCTTTGCGATTTCTTCAGCAGATGGTAAAGGAACAGAATCAGTATCCGGAACAAAAATTTGATCCGGACTGGAATCATAGAAATCCTGGAGTTTATCGTGCATGGCGACACCAAGAACAGGGCGTAAAAATTCACGATCCACTGTTTCCAGTACATGTTTCAGTACTTCAAAATCTACTGAAGTGCTTATTTTAAGCACTTCCCTAATTTCATCAATCGTTTTAAGAAACATTTTATGACAGTGTTTTTTTTGTACCGGCACCGGTATCAAGAGTGGTTAAAATGGTATTTCCAAACCGAAGCTGCACATCCTTAACACCGTTAAACTGAAGCATAGCTTCAAGCGGATCGAGGATATTCTGGCGGTCGAGCCAGGCATTGGCAATATTCACCAGGAAGGCTTCCCGTATATTACTTCCTCCCTGGTTACCTGCATACGTTCCACCTGGCATACCTGCTCCCAAAACATTCGGATTTATCATGAGGCTGAAAAGGATCTCACTATTGGCAGCTGCAGAAGTAACCAGTTTATCCCCCTCCTTGTATTTATTATCCAATGAAGTGATGATCCACTGCTCTTCGACTTTCCCGTTATTTGGATTTACCTCAAAAAACGTAAAGATGGGTTTATCTGCATTTTCTGTTCCGCAAAGATTTGTTTCAATGCTATCCATATATTCCTGAATGGCAGCCTGACGGGAAGAAGTATCTTTAAAATCAGCTTCCGGGAATTTCTTATCCCAAAAAGCATAAGGAATTTGCACATGCCATTTCCAGTTAATCTGATTTTCGTATGCTTTTTTCAGGAATTTAGGAACCACCATAGCGATATCCACCCATCCGGCTAAGTAAGCAGAATACCAGGCAGGCTCAGGGTAATAGTCGTTATTACTCCATGAATCTTTAATTGCGAAAACAAATGATTTGCCTTTCACTTTTCCACCCATGCGACGGCGGTCCAAATCAGCATACGGATCAAAATCATCGAGCAAATCAAATGCTTCAAATTCAACTCCCGGAAAATCAGGGAACCTTCCTGAAACGATACATTTTTCAATGATTCCATTTTTAGCAACTGTATAGCGGCTGTAGAGAGCATTAATAACTTCAATGCCATTTATGGTTTTCCCTTCCGAATCTGGAACCAGATGAACGTTTGCTAAGCCGAATTTCAAGTAATCACGTAAAGCTTTTTCAAGGTAGCGGCGCACCATCCTTCCCTGGCAAAAGTTTATCAGCTCTTTATCGTTAATCACTTCCAGTATTTCGCTTCCATTACTTTCATAACCTGTAACTCGTGCAGGAAATATGCCCTGTCCCATTGTGAAGTTCCGGGTAAACTTTAATCCGGTACTTAAAACACCAACCCTTTTAATAATATCGTTGGATTTGGTGGGGAAATCGTTCATATCACCCCAGGAACTGAGTGTATATTGGTTTATAGAAGTAGTATCTTCAATATAGATAATGCTCTTAGAAGCGTCAGGACGTTTTTCTGCTGCTTTGTTTTTCGCCGATGGTTTTGGTGCTCCGGTGGTAGTAACAAAAGTTTTATCACCGTAAGCCATGAGCGGAACGCCAAATTTATTGAATTGAATCTTTGTCATAGTATTACACGTTTTCCGTTCCACTCAGTAATGTTATCAATCCTGACCGGATAAATATGCCCGATTGGATCCAGCTCACTGTTAACCGGACGGATGCCACGCATCCGGCTTTCAGCCACATTCCAGTTCAGTCCGGTAGCTATAGCCCTGGGCAGGAATACCGATTCGCCGTTTATCTTTATAAAGCGAATTGCAAAAGCAACTTGCTTTCCATGAGGATCACTTTTAATATCATATTCCCGAAGCATATCAGCCCTTCTTATTTGGAGCATGGGTTCTCTTTTTCTGACAAACGTATGCTTGGGAGATAGTTAATGAAAGGACAAAAAAAATCCCGGGGGTTAGCCGGGATTTATGGGTTGAAATGTAAGTTATGCGATAAATGTTATTGATTTTCTATTAACTCTATATGATAGCCAACAGCATCGGCCAATTCAATGAAATTATCTAATAATGGAGAATATTTGCCAGCAAACATGCGGTTAACATTGGATTGAATGAATCCTGTTTTATCGGCAATTTGCTGTTCAGTTATTCCTTTTTCTTTTGCGAGTTCTTTCAGAGTATTCAGCAATTTCCGCGTTTCTTCCTGATATTTTTCGTCTCCCATTGGGAAAAGTTATAAGGTGGCTTTAAGGAGATAAAGGTAGGCAAAAGTGGGATATCGTACACTGTCATTAAAAATTATGCCACATCTACCCTCTAGCGCCTCGGTGTAATTGCTTTTTTCTGCAATTACCGTGACAGGAAAAAGTGCATCGATCCATCCGACACGGCCAAGGTGGGTTAGTAATGGATTCAAATTAGCTGACAACAGCTGAGTTCTTTATAAGTTTACTTTTGTACAAAACTAGGATGTTGCTTTAACAAACTTAGGCTTTATCTTTAAAATATATCGTTCAAGTAAAAAGTGAAAAATGATTATAGTAAACCCCAAATAAAATATAAACATTAGAGGAAAGTAAAGAAAATTCATCCATTTTTTTTGTATAAATATTGGTATCCCAGAGTAAAAGAACACTGTAACAATAAAAGAAATAAAGAAAATAGATTCATTAAAATTATAACTCAGATAAATCCCAACCATGCCTAAAAAACCTAATAAAATTGAAGCTACGGCCCAAAGATTAAAAAAAAATGAAAAAAATGCACATAATTTACCGCTAACAGAAATTTCTGACGAATTGACTATATAATTAATATCGGACAAACCGTCGTTGTTAACATCGGAAAAGAATGCTTTTTGTTCAATATCCGGGTTATAATTTGCAACATTCAATTGAAATCCTGTCAATTCAGTAAATCCTTGCGACTCCGAGAAACTGTAAATCTTATAGTTATAGTTGGGATAATCCACCTTAACGATTTCCTGGTTCCGTTTTCGTGAAATGGAAGATTATGAAAGATATATCCAAATTATTTTGCAAGTTTCTCCTTATACATTGAACGAAGTGGTGCAACAATCCTTTCAATCAACCTCATATCTTCGGTAATGATTTCAGCCGTACCAGTCATTTCCTGGAAAAACGGCAATTGTTTGTTGTAGTTGGTTTTCAACCCGTCGTTTAATTCAATTTCAACATAATATTTGCCCTGATCGGGAACCAAAGAAATTGATTTTACTTTGCCTGTAAGCATCCCGAATTCAGTATAGGAAAAATTCGCTAATTTGATATTTACTTTTTGTCCTGCTTTTACTTTCCCTGAATTTTCCATGGCAAGGGTTATTTTGCCGAATGGTTTTTCTAAACGATCAGAGATAATAGTCATAATTGCATCACCCGCTTTTACATTTTGATTTACACTCCAGTAGTTGCCAATAGAAACCTTTCCTGAATTGGTACTTTTAAGAACATACGTTAGTTCCCAAGCATCAAACTGACTTATGAGCGTTTTATTGGCATTGTTTATATCATCAATTAGTTGTTTAGTCTCTTTTTCCTCTGTAAGGCGAAGTTCGAGGATTTGCTGTTCGAGCTGGTTGACCTGAATCATTGAATTGGAAAGTGCCATTTCGGAATTTTTGTATGCGGTTTTGTTGCTAATTAAAAGTACTTCGGCTTTTTCAAATTCGGCAGTTGTAAGAACTTTTTGGGCGAAAAGTGCAGAATCACGGCTGAACTGATTACAGGCTAATTTGAGATTCATTCCCTGTAAGTATCTCTGACCCTTTAATTTGTCAATATATGAGTTCGTAAGACCAATTTGCTGTTGTAGTGCTCTTATCTTTTTTGAATTGAAGGATAAAGTTTCGTACCGCTGATAACTCAAAACAGCCTGAATAAAATTGGAGTAGGGTTGCTGCAATTCGCCAAGATTGGAAAGCTCTTTCCTTGAAAAATCCTGATTTTGAAGAGATTCTTTTATTGAATCGGCTGTAAAAAAAAATGCTTTTAGTTTACTAATTGACCCAGTATCGGCAGTATTTTCAAGTATAACTAAGTAATCCCCCGCTTTTACTTTTTGCTGGTCTTTCACAAGAAATGACATTATTTTACCTCCCGTACGGGCAACAACTGATGATGGAGGATTCAAACTTGTAATTACAATTGGAGCAGAAATGATATCAGGATAACGAAAAAACCAACTTGCAGCCAGCAATGTTACTATAATGAAACCGAGCACTATAATACCACGACGAAGTATCCAGGATGGTGTTTTCCCCAATATTTCATCAACTTCCTCACTTCGGATTTCAATGGCACGTTCTTTTAGTTCTTCTTCCATAATTAGCCCCCCAACTCCAATTGGTTTTTAACTAATTCATAATATGCACCCTTCAACCGGGAGAGTTCTTCATGGGTGCCTTGCTCAATGATTTCTCCTTTTTCGAGAACTATTATTTGATCAGCATTTTTTACAGTGCTTAAGCGATGAGCTACAACAATCACAGTTTTAGGCTTACCATATTTGAAAAACCCCTCCAGGTTTTGCATAATCACCTTTTCGTTATTAGCATCAAGTGAGTTTGTTGCTTCATCGAAAAAAATGTATTCCGGGTTTTTGTACACTGCACGAGCTATAAGTAGTCGTTGTCGTTGCCCCTGACTGATTCCGCTTCCTTCCTGACCTATTTTGGTGTTAAAACCTAAGGGCAATCCATCAATAAAATCGGAAATATTGGCTACCTGAACCGCTTTTCGAAGTTTTAAAGTATCCACGTTTTCATCACCGGGAGCTACATTTTCGGAGATTGTATCCGAAAAAATAAAGCCGTCCTGCATTACTGCACCGCATTGCGAACGCCAGAAACTACTATTAAAATTGCTTAACAAAGTACCACTTACCTTGATTTCACCTTTTACAGGGGCATAAAATCCTAACAGCAATTTCACCAATGTAGTTTTACCGCTGCCGCTTGTTCCTACTATAGCTGTGGTTTTACCCTCCGGAATAGTTAGGTTTATATTTTTAAGCACCATTTCGCTATGCGGACCTTCGTATTGGAACGAGAGGTTGTTTATTTCGATGCTCCGATTTGCAGGTAACTGACTTATCTTTATAGCATTTACACGCTCTTCATCTTCTTTATTGTGTATTTCACCAAGTCGTTCCATGCTTATTTTGGCGTCCTGCGCCGCTTGCATAAAGCCAATCATTTGTTCGACCGGTGCGTTTAGTTGACCAATGATGTATTGCACACTCATCATCATACCCAGAGTAATATCGCCTTTTATCACTGCTGATGCTGAAAGAAAAGTAATGAAAATATTTTTGGTTTCGTTAAAAAACATTGCACCTGCCTGCTGCCATTGGCTGAGAGCCAACCCTTGTATGTTTACACGAAATAGCCTTGCTTGAATGCGCTCCCATTTCCATCGTTTTTGACGTTCGCAATTGTTGAGTTTAATCTCCTGCATACCGGTTATAAGTTGGAACAGGTTGCTTTGGTTATCGGACATCTGTGCAAAACGCTTGAAATCCAATTCTCTGCGCTTTTTCAAAAACAACCATACCCAAATAAAATAAATTATACTGCCAATTAAAAATACACCTAATATTTTAAGACTGTAAAAAGCAAGTACTGCCCCAAAAATTAAAAGATTAACCATTGAAAACAAAATATTGATGGACGAACCTGTAAGGAAACTTTGTATGCGCGAATGATCGCCGATGCGTTGCATTATATCGCCAATCATTTTGGTATCGAAAAAACCGATCGGCAATTTCATTAATTTGATGAGGAAGTCGGAAATAAGCGAAATATCAATGCGAGTACTAATATGGAGTAGCAGCCAGTTGCGAATAAATTCAACGGATGTACGGCTTACCATTAATACTAACTGAGCAACAAGTACCAGTTTCACAAATCCAATATTTTGATTGCCAATACCTTTATCGACAACTGATTGTGTAAGGAAAGGTGCGATTAATTGCAGCAAACTGCCTAATAACATGGCCAGCATTACCTGGAGCATAAATTTTTTATGCGGTCGCAGGTATTGAAACAAAAACCGGAAATTTGTCTTATCTGGTTTCTCGTCTTCGATGGTATAAAAATCAGGGCCAGGCTCTAATAATAATGCAATTCCTTTTTCTTCACCATTTCGTTTATTACTTAACCAACATCGTAGAAATTCTTCTTTGGTATATTTAATTAGACCGTGAGCAGGATCGGCAACATACACCTCACCTCCAACCGTTCTTTTGAAGGAGAAGGGTGCAGGTTTTGATTTAATTCGGTAAACTACAACAAAGTGGTTCTGCTTCCAATGAATTATGCAGGGGAAAGACACTTCATCGGTCAATTGTTCCCAGCTTAGGCTTACTCCCATTGTGCGAAATCCAACTTGCTCTGCTGCTTCGCTTATGCCAAGCAAAGAAACGCCTTCGCGAGTAATATGGGTTCTGTCCCTTAATACGCTTAAGGAATAGCTTTTCCCATAGTATTTGGCTATCATCCTAAGGCAGGTTGGCCCGCAATCACGAGAATCAGCCTGTTGGTAATAGTTGAATCGCATTAAACTTAGATATTGCTTTGGTTATTTATAAGTTATATATGACTAAAATAATTTGCAATTTGACTTTATTTCCCAAAAATTCTAATTAATTCCTTTTGTAAATCATCAGCATCTATGCCGCTATTGATTATTTTTCCGTCAGGGTCTATCAAAATTGTGAACGGGATACTGTTAACATTGTAAATTGTAGTTATTTCACTGTTTTTTCCCTTCAAATCTGATATTTGAGGCCAAGGGATACTATCCTCATGTATTGCCGAAATCCAATCTTTTTTCTCTTTATCCAAAGAGAAACCAAGAATATCAAACCCCATATTGTTGTACTTCAAATATAACGGCAACATCTTTTGAGCTTGCAACCGACACGGGCCACACCAACTCGCCCAATAATCGATAAGTAGATACTTACCTTTAAAATCTGAAACGGAAATAATTTTCCCATCGGGCGTTCTTGCGGAAAAATTAATAATTTTTGTGTTCGGCATAAGTAGTGAATCGACTTTGAAATAATGCAATGCCTTTTGACCATCCTTACAATATAATACCCTTGCTGGAAATTGCTGATAAAGCAGAAACATAGTGTCAATAGATAGAGGACTCGGGCAGTACGCATTATACCAATTGCAAAAACAATGTATTGCTGCATATGTATTAACATTTTCATAAATAGCGCTATACCAGGCTTTAGCAATCTTTTCCCATGCTTGTTGATTTACTTTACTCAAGCGTTTAACTGTGAGTGTGTCTCCGAGTTCCCTGCAAATATCAATTGAGTCAGCAGAATTGTTAAGTTCAGCGTTGAATTCATCACCTGCTGATCTAATTTTTCTGTATATATCGTTTTCTTTTGAGTCCTTGACGATTGATTTCCATATATAATTACAATTCAATTCAACATTCAATGGCGGATCAACATAAAGAAATTCATACCGACCTTTACTCCCAGGTTTGGTTAAAGTTAATTTTGTTGGAATAGGATATTGTTTATAAAAAGCAAATAATCCGTTGTTGATTTTTGCCGAATCATTTAGAACATCATTTTCGTATAAAAATAATAAGCCGGTGTCTGCATGATGAGTGCTAACAGTAATGGTTTGACCATTTATTTTAGCATTGCTTATTATTAAAAAACATACTATTGAGAAAAGAAATTTGGAGAGATATTTCATTATTATTTTCATTTTTAAATTAACTACTTATCCCTCCTTTAGCAACTATGTAATTCAAGCTCACTTATTTATCACTTGTTTTGATCTGAATGATGATTTCTAACAATTAATTGCAGTGGGTTGAAAATTACAAAAAGAAGGGATAAGTAGTGTTTTTACAGTATTTGATTTCCTGAACATCTATGTTCCACTAATGATACTCCATCACAAGCACATTTTACATAATCAGTGCCTGATTCGCATGTGCCTGATGAACATTTGCATTCTAATGATTTATCATCTGAACATGTCACAGTAGCAGAGCATCGCCCATCATTGGCTCCTCCTAGTATTTTCTTCATTTCATTAGTAGTTAATCTGAATATAGTTTTCATATCATTATTATTTTAATTGTTTTACGAATGATAACAAAATTATTGTTTAAGTAAAAAAACAATTATGCAACTGGTATTATATTTATAGATCCAGTGCAATGTAGTTCTGATGAGTGTCCATTATCGCAATTGCATCGAACATAGTTCAATCCGTTGGTTTCGCATGTTCCTGGACCCACACACTGACATGCAATTGGTTCTCCAAGTGGACAAACCACAAATGCAAAACAATGAGACCATTCACCACCATGTATTTTTAACATTTCTGTTCTGCTCAAGATCATAAATTACTCTGCTTTTTAAATCAACCAGCAGGAAAAACTTTAGTATTGAACACATATTTACTAGTCTCACCTGTTTGGCCGGTAAGCTATACCCCAAAGTGTCATCCATTAATTGAATTACTCTTCGATTTTTATTTAAATATCGTCCATAGGCATATTGTTAGTTGAACATGTAAATTAAGTCGGCAATATTTATTGTTCCCGAAATCAAGTTTGAGTTAAAATAAGTTGTTGGGGTGCCTTTTATTTGATTATCAATGAACCACTTTCTGAATTTATTCAATGTAGAAACATGTACAGGCTTAATTATTACCGGATACTTTTTACTCCATTCGATGTAATCAAAAGTAATGTACCAATCATGAATAGCCATTCTCAATTGATTTGGATCTAACTTTTCAGCAAGTGCAATTAAATGTAAAGTAGTCTTAGTCATATTATCATCCAACTCCTCGTTATAACAATAAAGCAATACTTGTACATTTGGACCATTCTCCTTGGTCTGAGTTAACAAATCTTCGATCTTTTCAAATTCATTTTTACAAGGGGTGCAATAAAGATTCAGTATTAATGTGAGAGTGATATTATTGTTGCATTCAGTTATCCTTATAGGATTAGGCATGTTAAGAAAATTAGTTGTATCACACTCACTAATAAGTGCATTAATTACTATAGGATTACGTTTTAAATGAAAGTAATTAATTTCAATTGATTCCATATATGGTTGTAATATCAGGTGATGTTTTAATTCAAACCAGAAAATGGAAACAAGAGAGAGAATTATCAAATAAGTAATTATATCGGCATGTGCAGGAAATTCAAATCGAAAGTTGTACAGTGTAAAAAAAGTAAAATATCAAGCAGTAAAGTAAGCATTACTCCAATACAAAGAGGGCAAAATTTCTTTACACTGAAAATCTGATAACTAATTGAAAAAAATATCATTGGCAATGAGAACAAACTTAACCACCCCAATAACCAAAGTTTTGAAAAATCGCTTGTATACATAAACGTTAAGAAAAGATATAGAGTAGAAGTAACAAACCAAATAAGCCCTAAATCAGCTAAAAATATATTACCGTATATCTTGCTTGCTTTTGACTTAATTACCTCATTACAACCAGCACTTTTTGCGAAATTACAAATTTTATCTGCCAGATTACTTGAATGGCCTAGTTCTTTTTTTATTAATAAAAAGATAAAAAACGAACCAATAAATTTCGAGAAATAAAGGAATAACAGTTGATATAGAAAAGAATTGTAATAAATTTGAGATGTTAAAGTGAATATGCCAAGAATTATTAGAAAGACTATTTTAAATTTTGAAATCAACTCAATATTTTTATGTTTTCTATAATTAGGCTCAATGCTATTTTGAGTTGGTTGTGCAACAAGTATAATATTGTCCCAAATTTTAATAAATCTTTCTTTCGATACTGTTTCCAATAGGTTTTCTTCAAAAGCTAGAGTTATAAATTCTTTATTAACCTTTTTTACAACAGCAAATGTTCCGCTATTTAATATGAGATGCGTAATGAAAGGTGGTTTAAAAGTCTGGAGTTGATCATAAGTTGATATTTTAAGAGCATCATTTTCAATCGAATAATCTTTCAATATGTCACTTATGGATAATAAACTTGGATAGTTTGGATGCATAAGTAGTTGTTTTGATAAATAACTACTCGTCAATTTAACTTTTAGATGTTTAAGAAGCAAATATGTAGCTTTACTTGTATTATCATTCATTTTTGCCATTGCTTAATTATGATTTAAAAACTGCTAAATAGCATTTTGGTTAAGAACACTTATGTGACTAACCCTGTTCGATTACCATATTCATCGTAGGTAAATGATACGCTCTGGGCGATTAACAAACAGGGAAACCATGCCAACAGGCATATCAGAAAAACAGAACGAGTTGAAGATTTCATACTAAATTTAGACTTAGGTTCATGTAACATCTTGATTTCTATAGTTTACGATAAATTTTTAACTTTTACTCTGGTATTCAGGTACTCTGGTTCAAAATTTAAGGCTCTAAAATCGTTATTAACAAATTATAAAAGCCTGTAACTAAAAGCGGTATCAAAGTCCAATGCAGAAACACATTTTAAACTTTAACCTAACACGGGCCAGACATATTATTCGTTTTTGTGATCAGTTGCAAGAGGTGTACTGAAAAGTTTAGCCCATTCAATTTCCAGCGCCCAAAATGCTATTCTAATATTAACCAGATGACATTGATCTTGATCGTATTTATTGGAATAAGCAATATCCAATTCGAATTTTCTATAGTCGGCGTATAAAATAATGTGATTGCCTATTCTTTTCTTTCTAAATTTTTTCATATGATGTTCTTTTATAACCCATCACCTTACAATAGCTTAGGTACCAGAGCTTGAAGGATTATATATTTTCGTTTAACGTTAAGAAATCTATAAGCATTAGGTGGGTTCTAAAAATTCGTTTATTAAAGCATTTTCAGTTACAAATCTGAACCCAATTAAATCTGTGCTGAAAGAGCAAGCCAATATTATGAATATTATTTCATTTTACGTTCAAAATCTCCAGTTTTTTTGTCATTCGTGCAACTAACTAACTAACTAACTAACTAACTAACAGCGAGTTGTGATTTTAGTAAATTCAGTATCTGCACTTGTTCAAATCTAAAGAGATTGTAGGTAAGGTTTATTAGCCCGATTATTCCAGTTGCTCTTACTATTCCTACAGATTTTACAGTAAGTCCCTTCATACTCTGTTCCATAAAGCCGAATACATATTCTACTCTTACTCTTATTTTGGATTTTATATTGTTTTTAGTCTTTTGCTTATCAGTCAAAGGTTTTCCTCTATATCCTTTTTCGTGTACTTTATTTTTAAGCCCATACTTTCTTATTACTTTCTTTTGCTTTTCTCCGGTATTAATCAGAATTTGTAATGACACATACAACTCAAGCTCACCCCGCAAATAAAAAATGAATATCTCAACTCCCCACCATCCCCGTCATAAATGTCTCAACAAATCCTACTATTTTATCCATCACCCTCTTAACGATTTTTTTACGTTCGAGGAGTTTGGGTTTTATGTGTAGGGTGTTGATGATTTCGTCAGGGAGGGGAAGACGCTCTGTGAAAATGAGGTTTTTTATAATGGTATTGAGTTTTTCGGAGTCTAATTGCTCCCGGGTACAAATATCCTCAAAGGACTTTTGCTGCTCGATTGTCCAGTAATTTTCGAACTCTGATGGTATGTTGTCGACATCGGCGATGTGAGGCAGGGTTTCTTCGATGAATTTTTCAATAAGCTCGCGCTTGCTGCGGAGGGTGGTTTCACCGGAAAGCAGATCCACTATGGCTTTTTTCTGTTTGATGTTCTCTTCGCCTGTTGATTCTTTGAGTTTTGCCAGGAGCCGAAGGATGTATGCCACGTTTATTTCGTCGCGGTGGATAAGCTCCAGTTCAAAATCAACATCATTCAGAATTGATACTTTTTCTTTCAGGTTATTAGTTTTTACCTTATCGAAAAGATCAAGGTACTTGCTTTTATAGTCGTTGAAACGTTGTTCGGCCATTGCTAGATCATCCCAGGTGAAATCGGCGAAAGTGCCCAGAACATTCCGGAGGCGCATTATTTCGCGGAAAGCTTTGATAAATGCCATTTCATCGTCTTCGCTTTTTAATTCATCAATGCTTTTAAGGTTGGGTGCTATTTTTAACAGCTCAGCATAAGCGGCACTGAATTTCCGGACATATTCTTCGTACGGCTCAATCAGTATAATATCTTTAGCATCCTTGTTTGAAAACAGAGCAATGGCATCGTCAGTGGCTTGTTTGAGGTTTCGGAAACAAACAATATTGCCCTGCGATTTCTGATCGTTCAATATCCGGTTGGTGCGGGAATATGCCTGTACAAGCCCATGATAGACAAGGTTTTTATCTACGTACAACGTATTCAGCGGTTTACTATCGAAACCAGTTAAATACATGTTTACCACAAGCAAGATATCAATTTCACGATTCTTTACCCGTTTGGATATATCGTTGTAATAGTTGTAATAGCTTTGGCTGTCCCTGGTCGAAAAACTGGTAGTGAACATTTTATTGTAGTCGGAAATATATTCATCCAACTTTTCGCGGCTATGCATGGTTGCATAGGAGGGGATGTTTGGCGTATCACCATATCCTGGGCCATCATCGGCAGCAATCTGAACAAAATCATCCTGTAGGAAACCATTTGCATCTTTGTCCTCTTCGTTGGCGATATAGCTGAAAATAGTTGCAATTTTAAGGTTATGAACTCCTTCTGATTTGCGTTGCCTGAATATTTCGTAGTACTTTATCAGATTTTCGATACTGCTTACACAAAACATGGCAGTGAACGTGCGGCTATGTGTTTTACGGTTGTGATTGGCAATTACAAAATCGGTTATTTTCTCAAGACGCTTAGATGAGTTGAGCAGTTCTTCTGTATCAATGCCTTCTACTTCTATATCAATTTCGGTTTTGGCACCTTCTTTTTCTTTGTATTTGCCAATGTATTCGACTGAGAATTTCAACACGTTCTCATCCTTGATGGCATCGGTAATTACATATTTGTGCAGGCATTCTTCGAATAACTCCTTTGTGGTGCGTTTACAGAGTTCGTTTTTAACGGCATTTTCAGCGAAAATTGGAGTGCCGGTAAATCCGAACAGTTGTGCCTTATTGAAAAAAGCACGTATTCGTTTGTGTGTTTCGCCAAACTGTGTACGGTGGCATTCGTCGAAAATGAATACAATTCGCTGTTCCTTCAGCTGATCCATACGGGAGCTGAAGTAATTTTTGGTGATGGCTGAATTTAGTTTCTGAATTGTGGTGACAATCAGTTTTGTGTCGTCAGAAAACTGTCGTACCAGGGCAGCAGTATTGTCGGTGCCATCAATGCTTCCTTCGGAAAAGCTATTGAATTCCTTGGCTGTCTGGTAATCCAGATCTTTGCGATCGACTACAAAAACAACTTTATAAACTTTGGGCAACTGGGTAAGTACCTGGCTGGCTTTAAAAGAGGTGAGCGTTTTGCCCGAACCGGTGGTGTGCCAGATGTACCCGTTTTTGTGGCTGGTTTTTACCCTTTCAATTATTGCCTCGGCAGCATAATACTGATAAGGCCGGAATACCATCAGGATTTTATCGGATTCGTGCAATACAATGTACTTTGTAACCATTTTTGACATGTGGCATGGTTCCAGGAATTCCCTAGTAAATTCCGATAACTGGCGGATTGGCTGGTTTAGCGGATCGGACCAGTAATAGGTTTGCTTGAAGGATTGAAAGCGGTTGTTTGCGTAATACTTGGTATTTACGCCGTTGGAAATTACAAATATCTGAATATACTGGAACAGGCCATTTGAAGCCCAGAAGGAATGCCTTTGGTATCGGTTAATCTGGTTAAATGCTTCTTTTAGCTCGAGGCCACGACGTTTTAATTCGACCTGAACCAATGGCAGACCGTTAACGAGAATGGTTACATCGAAGCGGTTTTTGTAAGTGCCATCAAGTGTAATCTGGCGGGTTACCTGGTATTGATTCTGGCACCAGTGTTCCTGTTGGATAAATTCGATGTAAACGGTTGAAACCAAACCCGACTTATCAGCACGTATCAGTGGCAGTT
The DNA here is from genome assembly GCA_963677975.1 of Bacteroidales bacterium. Lineage (GTDB taxonomy): Bacteria > Bacteroidota > Bacteroidia > Bacteroidales > UBA4417 > UBA4417. Next base: position 2,000,672 of record OY782677.1, read on the forward strand.
TATCCCTGAGTATTTTAGCCCGGTCGAATACATTGCCCTTGTTCAAATGATTTAGTACAAGGCTGAATTCAGTATCGGATAGCTTGACTTTGTTATGCTTTTCGAGCTGGGATTTGAAATTACCATAAAGATCCTTTTCATCTTTAATAGCGATGTATGAATAACCTAATTCAACGAGCTGTGCTACAAGATTGTCCTCTAAAATTTGTTCGGGCTGGGTTGTCATATCACTTCCAGATTGGTTCGTTTTTCCAGTTGATCGGAAAGCCCATACGGTTTAGTTTTACATTTGGAAAAGCATTAAAAAGTTCAATAAGTTCCGTCTTTAATGAATGACCAGGACTTATCTCATTATTCATGTAAAGAATTGCTGAAAGAATCGGGAATATTTTTCTCCTCTGATTGTTATCAGGAACATAGGTTAATAAAGGTTTTGGTGTAGTGGGAGGCCAATCATATTTATTGATAACTACCCGATTCCAAAGTCTGCTATGATGTGCAATTATATTTCTGATTACTGTTATGCTTAACAACCAGCTTGATAAATACTTCTGATTGTATAAACCGAACTCCCTGGCTATGATATTTTTTTCGGGCAATTGATGCCGGATGTTTTGATATAATTTAGAAAGAGAACCAAGCGTTAAGACTTCGAGTGCTTTCCAACTCTCGGGGTGCTCTGTCGGGTGATTTTCGTAATGTTTTTTTATAAACTCCTCACTGCTATTGCCAACATCCTGAAAGAGCTTGGAAAGAAATACTGAATAAATCTTTTGGTTTTCAAATAATGAAGGGTTTAAATACCATACCGGGCTATAGCCTAAAGACAGGTGATATATCAGCTTGGTTCTGAGAGAAATCTCAATACGTTCGATGGCATTGAAGACAATCAGACGCAAATGCCTGTCGAAGTTGTATAGATCAATAACATCTTCAAAATAACTGCCATCAATAAAATGGTGTTGTGTTCTATCATCCTGCATTTCCCACCAGTATCCTTTTAATCTGTAGTAGCTGATATTGGATAAAAAATGACTGGCATTGGATATCTGTCTGAATGCCATATTCCGACTCTGGAGTAAGGCAATTTGATCTTGTACTGTTTTGGCTGGTTTAGGCATAACTGATTGTAAAATAAAAAAGCCCTCCACTTATTCCTGGTCAAAGGATAGGAGGGCAAAAATCATTTGTTGTAAAAAAAAAAGACCCGTAAGCTGATCTAACGGGAAGCAAAACGGGTACTGTTGGCACAAAAGTAATACAAAAAGTATCATTTGCAACATCATTAACAAAATTTTTATTTTCACTCATAACATTAGTACGAATAATAATCACAACTAAATTACGAACTAACAGAACATCTTTTGCAGCAATCCTTTTTTATATAGTACCGTTTTCTCTATCTACAACTGGCAAAGGTTTATCTTTTCATCTAACAAAGACAGGAAATTTGCGATTTTGGTTTGTTCAGAGAGGCAGGGAAGGAAAATCTCTAAATCCATTAAATCACTTTTCACAAAACCCTTTATTGATGTACCCTGATTAAAATCTAAAAGTTGATTTGTTTTAAGCTTTATCAAGTAAGCAAGAAATCTATATTCATCAGAATCAGGAATTAAATTTGTAAAATCTTGACTTGTGCATAGATCGAACTCATTTACTGCAACTTTACCAACGCCTACTCTTGAAACAATTAAGATACTTTTTTTAGGAACCAATTTAGTCGCAGATTGTTTAATAGCTTCCTCAGTGATAAATCTAGATGCATTAATTTTATAAATGTTTTCGTCAGTTAGGTCAGAACTCGAGATCCACGGAATATTTCCATTCCAAAAACTAGTATTCTGTTTGCTAGGAGTGCCACCACCAGTGAACTTCCCAATTTCACCTAATTTCTTCTTCTCCCAATTGGGAAACTCTTTGCTATTCTCTTCTCTAAAACGAATTTCCTGAGAAAACAGATTTTGTATTACCCCTTTTTTGTATTGAACTAATAGGTTTATATTATTTCCTATTGGTGCCGGAATGTTTAATTCCGAACAAAAAGTCAAGATTTTTTTATCAGTTTCAATTGATAGTTTATGGTTTCTATCAAGTAACTCGTTAACAAAATTTAAATCAATTTTTTGCTCAGCCTCAAGCGTAACCACATAGCGAGGGATATTAAGGTTAAAATCGTTTTTCTTGACTTCACTGATTGGGGCTACGTAACTATATTTATCTTCAGTTTTGCGGTCACGATACGTAAACACAATTTTATCAATATCCTGCGGCTGAAGGAAGTTCTGATTTTTAATTTTCTCGAAATGCTGGCTTGCATCAATAAACAGAATATTGTCAGGAGTTTCGCGGCACTTTTTAAAAACAAGAATGCAGGTTGGAATAGAGGTGCCGTAAAAGATATTAGCTGGTAAACCTATAACGGCATCCAGGTAGTTTCGGTCCTCAATTAAATATTTACGGATATGCTGCTCAGCACCACCTCTAAATAATGTTCCGTGTGGTAAAACCACAGCCATAGTACCATTATCGGCCAGGTGATAAATCATATGCTGCACAAATGCAAAGTCAGCTTTTGAAGCCGGAGCGAGTTTGCCATACTGGCTGAAACGATCGTCGCTCATATGTAAAGGACTGGCACTCCATTGTGCAGAAAAGGGTGGATTGGCAACCACAGCTTCGAACAGCATACCCAGGTGCTGAGGATGTTCGAGAGTATCTTCCTGTTTTAAATCGAACTGGCAGTAATGAACACCATGAAGGATCATATTCATGCGGGCCAGGTTATAGGTAGTACGGTTAAGCTCCTGGCCATAAAAATTAGAAACTTCGTCAACTTCCTTTTTTATGCGCAATAACAGAGAACCGGAACCATGCGTAGGATCGTAAACAGATTTAATCTTTTTCTTACCCATGGTAACTATTCGGGCCAGAACGGTTGAAATTTGCTGTGGCGTATAAAATTCACCGGCTTTTTTTCCGGCTCCGCTGGCAAACTGGCCAATCAGGTATTCATAAGCATCGCCCAGGACATCGGAATCGGCATCTGCCAGTTTAAAGTCAATTTTATCAAGGTGACCTAATACTTTTGCGATCAATTCATTTTTAGCGGATTCGGTTTTGCCAAGCTTTGATGAGGTTAAATCGAGATCTTCGAAGAGTTTATTAAAATCGTCCTCGCTATCGGTACCCATTGTACTTTGCTCGATGTGGTTGAGTATCTGGGTTAGATCCTGCAGGATAAAAGTGCTTTCGTTTTCAGCCTTGCCATTGGAATTGCCTTTTTTAGCAATTTCGCTGAAAAGCTCAGAGGGCTTCAGGAAGTACCCTAATTTCAGTAATGATTCTTCCCTGATTACTTCGAGGTATTCTTCACCTTCGGGAGTGTTTTCTTTGATATCTCCATATTTGATGCCGTCCTCCTTAAGTATATCGTTTGCATAGAGGTACATCCTTTCGGAGAGGTATTTATAGAAAATAAATCCCAGTATATAATCGCGGAATTCATCAGCACCCATCTTGCCGCGAAGGGTGTTGGCAATGTTCCAGAGTTGCTGTTCGAGTTGTTTTTTTTGATCGTCGGACATGGTAAATAAAAAGAGGTACTAATTTTAATTTTCAGAAATGCTTTCGAAATGCGAAGATAGAATTTTAAGCTGACTAAAAAGGTGGTCGTTCCAGGATAAAATTGAATTGTGACAATCCAAAAAATTAGGATAATTTTTTGGTCGGGGAAAGCAAAATAAAAGCCGGCATAAACCGGCTCCTTTTCAATCTTCGTTTGGCTTCATTATAAAAATGGCAGGGGAGGGATCATCAAAATTCCGGCCTTGAATTACCGCTTTTAATGTTATTTCACGGTGGTTGGGCATATCTGAAATTCTTTTTTCATGACGTTCCCAGTTTCCGGTATTTGGCAACATGCAGATAAATTGAAAATCAATTTGAGCGGATTCGCTTCTGACTGCTTTTCGGGTAAACATATAAAGGAGATCCCACAACCGGCCGCTTTCGTCCTGCATTCCTTTAAGTGCTTCAGGTACCTGAACATATTTTGTGAAAACCTGCTGAGTGAGGTAAACCGGGAATTTTATCCCGGCTTCTTTACTTGCGTTTTCATCCACTAAAATCAGGCTGCCATCTTCCACGGCTTCGGCTGTTGTGTAGGTATGAATAATTTCCCATTCCTGGTTCTCGTTTTTCATGTTGTTTGAGTATTTGGATTTGTGATTATTTCATAGTTTTCGGGCCACACAACACAATGGTAAGTTGAGCCGTTTTTATAAACATCAAAATTCATTGCGCCGACTTTCGAAACTGAATCTTTTACAGCTCCAACTTCATCCCCTGGCTTTAATCCGAGCGAACAAAGTTCCTGCTCCAGGTCGCCAATAAGTTTTATAATCATGGTTTTCGTTTTTAGTTTGTTTGCTTTTTGATGCTTTATATAGGAGAGAGATTTTCGATCGTGTAATAATGTGGCTTTCCCTCATCGCGGAAAATGCCCCGATCGTAAACACTCCATTCATGTTTTGTACTATGGGTTTCACTTTGTACCCCTGTTTTTCTATTTTCTGCAGAGTCGTCATAATTTCTTATTTAGATTTATTCTTAATAAAATACAGTACGTAAAACGATATTTTTGCTTTTACAAATTCTTCTCATGTGGTTTGTTCCCGGGCTTTTCCCATCCCAAAAACACAAACAAAAATCCGCTGTTTTCGCCATTTCTACATTTCGGATAATTCCGGCACTCCGTCCATGTTTCAGCCAATCCGGATTAAAAATTTCAAATGGCAAATTATTGAGTTTTGCAAATTTTATCCCCAGGCTATCCGCTCCCATGGCATTGCCTGATAAAATGGTAAACTCGTACCCGTTTTTCATTCCAAAAAAAAGAACCTTTTTCATTTCGTACCCCAGCAGCAGGGAGCCGGAAAAATTCCGCCCCCCTGCCAGTATTAACCTTTTGTTCATCCTCCTATAAATTGACTTTTTACATTTCCGCCTTTTATTTCTTCCGTTCCCCACAAATTCCGAATGTCATCCAGCGACATAAATTTGCTGCTCCTTTTTACATATTCGTCACAATGCCAGTACCACGACATTTTATTATGGGAAAATCTGAAACCTGCTTTTTTTAGTTCTGTTTTAACTGCAAAGGTGTTGCCGGTTATCCAAAGCCAGGAACCCATAATTTCAATAAGTACCCCCGGCAGGTTTAAAATTTCATCAATTTTTACTTTCATGTTTTTTGCAACTTCATGCTCATACGTTTTGCGCCCTTCCGAAAAATTGACATTTCCATTTATAAGGCTGGCACTCAGTTTTTCATATTCGTTATTTATTTCCTGCATGTTCCTGACGTCTCCGCCCTTGTCCGGATGGTGTTCAAAAGCTAACTTTCTGTAAAGTTTCCGGAGCTCGTCTAATGTTCCAACGTTTTTAAACCATTTCATTTTTTGCTGCCGTATTACAGTTGCCGCCTGTTTTAGTTTTTTAAGGTGCCCAGTTTCCCGGGCACCGGTTACAAATTACATGAGCCCTTCATCAGCAAAGGAATAGAAGCCGGATTCAGTATAAATAATATGGTCCAGTATGGAAATATCCATGAATGTGGCTGCTTCCTTGATTTTCTTTGTGAGCGAAATATCAGCCTCAGAAGGTTGTAAATTTCCAGATGGGTGATTGTGAGATAAAATAATGCTCTGGGCTGCAATTTTCAGGGCTGTTCCTAAAATGATTCTGATATCTACAACGGTTCCTGTCATTCCGCCCTGACTGACTTTTAACCAGCCGAGTGTATTATTTGCACGGTTCAGAAAAAGTGCAATAAAGGATTCCGTTAATTCGATGGTGTCCTGATCATAAAATAATTTAAAGGCTTCAAATGAATCTCTTGAGGATTTGATTTGCATTTTTTTTACTTCTCCCCGTTTTAGTTTCAATTCGATTTCAGGGCAATTTGTTTTATATGTTCTCATTTTAAAGTTGCCGTATTGCAGTTGCCGCCTGATTTTGTTGTTGTTAATTTAGGATTGAATAGTAGCCGGCATTTATAGCCATGTCCAAATCCGTGTTATTAATTTCAAAGGATGGGTTAAACTCGTTTTCGTTTTCCGGTTTCAGTTTGGTTCTGTATGCACCCACTTTTGAAACTGTAAAAATTAAACCATCTGATGGGCTGCCAGGGCATTCCGTGTGGTATTGCAATTTTGTGTTTTTTACTATTTGCATATTGAGAAGTTTAAAAGGGTTTTTGTTTGTTGACCAGGTTAATAATTAGCACATACCCAAAGCAATTAACCACGAAGGGAAGCCGTGAGAATCATGTCCGTCCGGTTCCACGTCCTCACCGGTGATTGATGGGCAATAACAATCCATTACAGCTTCTTCCAGCTCTTCCTCTGTCACTGAATGAAAATCAGTAAATAATTTTGGTAAACGGGAATAAGAGATTTTGAAGGCTGCTCCGCCTGATTTCGGGAAGCACAGAGCGCCATAATCCGGGCGATCAATTGAGGGAACTACATTAAAATTTTCTCCTGTCGAAAAAATTCTGCCGTCTTTGAGTTTGATTTGGTTTTTTGATGTTGTGTTCATTTTTGTTAATTGCCGCATTGTTTCAGTTGCCGCCTGTGTTAGTGTTAAAAATTGCCGTATTGTTTCAGTTGCCGCCTGTTTTTATTGATTAACTTCGTTAAAGTTACAATTTAAATACTTATATAACAAGTATTTAGCTAATTATTTTCACTAAAAATGTAAAATATTTCAAGTATTTTTGTTAGGCAATTATACATTTTTCTGCATGTTTTTATTATTGGTTTTCCCTTTTAACCTTGTTTGCAACTCTACCGTTGTAAACAATTTTCATTTATTTTTTATTATTTCTCAAATCCATAACATTCAGGTATTTAGATTTCGTTTTTTTCAAACGAAATGTAAATATCTGTAATGGCATCCAGAGCCTGCCCTATCCGGAAAAGCAGAAAAAAGAGCAGAAAACAGGAAATATGCCAGAATGTGCATATGTTCAAATAAGCAGAAAAATGGCAACCGCTGCCGATTGGCTGAGCTGACCAGCTGGCCGACTGCCGAAGGCAGTCCTAAGCAATGAGTGCAGCGAAGCGGAACACATTATCTTTTGGGGAGTCCTAAGCAAGGGGTGAAGCCTGGCTTGACAGGCTCACCATCCTTATAACATTCAGTCTTTAGACAAGTATTGAAGCTAAGCTGAAATCCTTTTTGTCCTCGGACTAATAATAATGCGAAGCAGAACATCTGATCAAATCAGCTTTAATCACAAAGAAGTTTGTGAAAGTGTTGACCAAACTGATACCATACGCCGGTGGCTGGCGCATATGACCGACTCCCGATGACATCGGGACAGGTTACAGGAGATGCGCACACGAATACCATACGCTGTGGCTAAGGGAAGTGGGCAGTCCTTGGCAGCTTATGAGACTATGTAATCCGAATGCGGGTTGAAGGCCGTTACCAGGAAGCATTGCTGCCTTTTGGAAGACTTATAACTAAGGTAGAGCGCTGGCAGGGGGTCGGGTGGGCACAAACCTGAGCCGACGAAGAAGGCTCTGGTGAAGCCGCTACTTATTCCCGGCTCTTACCAGCCTGGAATAAGTAAATGCTGCTTTGACTCCTATCAGGCAAAGCTGCATTAGGCGTGTGCCTGCCTGACCACCGCAGCAGAGGAAAGCAAAGGCAAAGGCTTACGAAGGCTGCAATGCGTATGTGTGTAGGCAGGCGAAGCCCGGCAGCAGGCTGTAATAGGCTTATGTGCTGCCGTGGGAATGCGAAAGGCATGGAATGAATATCCGACTGACTGAACGCAATGTAGAGAAATGGAGTGGAGACGAAATGAAGTTCAGCTAGTGAAGCCGCTGCTTATTACGGGCTTTTACCAGCCGGTAATAAGTAAATACTGCTTTGACTTTTACCAGGCAAAGCTGTATTAGGCGTGTGGATTTGTTTAGTCGAGAGGAATGAGACCAAAACAAATTCACGAACCTGCTGAACTGTAATGCAGGAGTAACGCAATGAAACGGAATGGAGAGAAGAAGGAGGATTGAACGACATGTCTTGCAGCATTGAGTAAGTGGGTGGTGTCTTGCCCTTGCATGATGCGGTAGGTTTTAGCAGCTTATGTTGACATTCTACCATGGCGACATGTGCTGCTGTGGGAGCTGTTGTAATGTGTTCCAGTGTACGCAGAAAGTCCTATAAATATAGAGTGGAACAGATTATACGGCTGGTATTTTTTGACCTTGCACTGGTCGTTGAATCGGATTGGTCGGGGATAATTTAGATCAAAGAAAAAGCCCTGTTTCCAGGGCTCTTAGCTTTGAAGCAGAATTTATTTTTTAGCAGAAGCTTTTCTCTTTTTTGCAGGTTTTGCAGGAATTTCCGGTGAAGCTGGTTCCTGAGCTGTTTCAGGTTCTGCAACTTCTTCCGGAACTGTAACATATACAGTGTGTGTGCGCTCAAATTTATCCGGTTCTTTGAGGGCTGCAATTTCGAAGGTGATATACTCAACACCTTCCTTTTCGTATTTGTATTTCAAAATTTCTGAGATTGGGATTGACACCTTTACGATTCCGAAGTTTGAAGTTTTTCCTTTTCCGATGTGCTTTTTAACGAATGTTTTCATGGCTTTAAAATTTTAAGTTAAATTATTTGATGCCTGGTCCAGTTGTTTGAAATAAGCAATCAGTTGGTCGTAGTCGAACAGGTTACCGTCCGATCCGGGCACAAACCCGAAAAATTCCTCAGGAGACCTGGCTAGCTGAGCCTGAACTGACTGGTTTGTCAAAAACAAAGAAAAAAGGCAGAAGATGAGTAAAAAGTGTATACTTTTCATAAAAATTCAGTTAATGCCGGTTTAGTTATTAAGTGAATTAAGCTGATATGGCTGTTGCATTAGCAAGAAATGAATACCAATGGTTGGGGTATGTCAAATTAAGTACTTTTCAGAGAATTTTACAAACAACAAAATTACTTGAAACCGGACCATATTGATTACAATGGTATTACCAGGAAATGCGGGTATATCAGAACTGGAAATAAATAAACGGCTGAATTTCCGGCGTTTTGATTTGGATCACGATGAAAATTACAGTTACCATGCAAGCAACTGTTATCGCAAACAACTATTTTTCAACAAGTTGGCGGATAGGGCCTCTTACAGAGGTCCATTTAAAGCTAAAAACTTAACTTTACCAATAGTATAACCTGAAAAGGTCGTAACAAATAGGTTGTTTCCCATACCGAATATGCATTGGCAAGAAATGAGGTGTAGGTATCGGAGTTAAAAATATTACTACACTTTACTTCCATATCCACTTTCTGTTTTGTAAAAGTATACCTGTACATTAAATCAACAAACAAGTTGTTGGTTTGATTGTGCCGGTAATATTCGGTTGAAAAATTAAAAAGTTGATTTTTTGAAGGGAAGAAAAAGAAGCCAATATTGTGTTTGATTAATGTTAGTGTGCTTTTTTGTTCCTTGTCTATTAACGTAACGATGGTATTTGCGTTAATATTATAATCAATGTTCATCCATGGTGTGACATGGATGGATAGATCTGGTTTTAGCAAAATTATACTGTTCTTTGTATTGAATGACTCTTTATTAACCAGCGATGTTCCTTTTTGCTGAATAAAATTTATCCGAAAGCTTATTGCAGACTTTGCTGCACTGAAATATTTGCTCGTGTAAAGTTGAAGGAAATGCGAATTCGATTTTTGTGGCAGGGTTTGGTTAATAACAATGGTTGAGCCATCAGTGTTTATCCAGTTACTGCTTGTGTTGGCTGAACGGCTGACCGAATACACATAGCTTAGTGTATTGAAGAAAGAAATGATCTGGTTGCGGTATTCGATCCGGGAGGTTACCATTTGGGTTGACGTGGTAGATACTGGTACCATATTCTGGCTTAGGTTACGATAGTTTTTCATGATATAGCCACTATACATATCATCAAAGTTGCCGATCCGCTCATTATATCCCCATGAACTATAAATGCGCCAGAAACCGGTAATTTTATAATCAGCAGAAATCCAGTAATCAGCAAGCAATTTGGTCAGTTCCTGATTATTTGTAGGTTTTATATCGGTTACTTTCAGATTGTGACTATTCAGTGTAATGCTGCTGCTAAAAGTTAGTTTAGGTAGTTTACATTCAATATCCGTCAAGATGTAGCCTTGCAAATGCCTGGCTTCTATGTCGTTGGAAAATTCTGAATCCAGCTTGGTTTCTTTTTCGTTCTGGCTCAAATTTATACTACTCAACAGTATTTGCTGGTAATAGTTCAAACCAATTCTTGGCGAAATGGTTATTCTTTTAAACCCAAAAACAAACCCGGCCGAGTTGCCGGTATAAAACCGTTTCAGGTCTATTTTCTGGGTAACCAGGTCGTAAGTTACACTGTCGTTCAGTACATCCTCGAATTGCCCTGGAAATACTGCCAGGCTATGTGGGCTTTGGTCGAAAGAAATATACGAGCGGAATTCCCAAATGTGTTTGCCTATAGAATTAAGCGACTTCAGATCATTCGAAATACTTCGAAGTGGATTACGCAGAGCCTGCCCTATTTTATTTCCTTCAGTATAAACTGTACCCCCTTGTTTATCCCAGCCCGATTGTATTTTAAGTTCGTCATTCAGATAGTTCTTTTTTACATTCCGGTTAATATTAATTTTTGCGTACAGGTTATTGGTTGCAAGCTGATTGTCGAACTGCTCCGAAAACTGAAGTGTGTCCTCAGGTGTGTACATAGTGCGTATCATCGATGTATACGACTGTTGCTTGTCGTAGGTATAATATAGATTTGTTCGGAATGTGAATTCCGGATTAAGATGTTGCAGCCCGTTAAAATTCAGAAGTAATATATTGTTGTCAAGGTATCGGTCGGGCTTTATTTCGGGAGGAGTTGCAGTTAAAACATTTAGAATTTCCATCTGTTCGGGTGGGTGCTCACTGGTATTTTTAATATCCTCAAAAGTAAAAATGCGAAGCTGCTGCGAGACATCATTTCCTGTGTTGTTACTTTGCAATGAAGTAACAAACTGGTATTTTTTTGTAAATGTCATTGGCGTTACATTTACATTCCATAAAAAGGGGCTGAAACCAGCTCCTAATTTAGCAGTACCAGTGGAAGTTATCCCTTTTTTGAGCTTAAGGTTTAGGGCTGCTTCCTGCAATTCAACTTTATTTTCGAGCAGACGCATAGGCTGGTGGTTTTCCAATATTTCAACTGCTGCAACTGAACTGTAAGGCAAATTCTTGCTCACAATAATATACCGACCCTCCATAAGGTCGAGTCCTTCAACATAAAATTTATTAATAGGCATGCCTTGATAGAGGATTTTGCCATTGTCTTCAACCTCTATTCCAGGCATACGGCGTAAAACATCCTCAATAGCCCTATCTTCAAGTTTTGCAAAAGAATTTACCAAATAACTTAAGGTATCACCGTGTTTTACAATCGGCGGAGCAATCACATTAAAGCCTTCTAGTTGCTTTACGTCCTCTGTCAATATAAATTCCTGGTTCTGAGTGGTGTTCAGAATGGTTTTTGACACATTCCTGTAGCTTATCGAGCTAATTTTAAGAATTAGACTATCAGATCTTGAACTCACTCTGGCCTCAAAGTAACCTTTTTCATCACTAATTGCGAAAGCAAGAATTGTATTGTTACCTGGTTTGCAGATCACAATACTGATGCGAGATATACCTTCACCAGCCACGTTCGATACGCGACCTTTAATATTAACTTGACCTAGAAGCAATTCGCATAAAAAGATTAATATAAGCAGTGTTAAAATAGCTTTACCTCTGGTCTGGCATTTTGCAATCATATACTTCAAACTATTTTCGTTTCAACTCAATCGGGTTGTTACGTTGTGCCATGCTTTTTGCCGCCGTTTGTTGCATCTGGTTGTCGCCTCCCGCTTCTCTAGCCCTGTTCACAATGTCTTCGCGGAATGAATCCTGTGCTTGAAAGAACTCCTGTTTGGTAGTAACTATATAATCCTTGTCTTCAATATCTATCATCAAACTTTTTTCCGGTTTGCCAATTGATATAAGCTCAAAAACATAATGGTTACGAGTATCGTACACTTTAACAATTAAACCTGGCAAGCCGTTGAATTTATAAGGCCCATCACTGTATGGAATGTCAGGGCTGAACCATGCAATCCAACTCCGGCCTCCAAATTCGCAGGTGGCTTTTTGGGCTTTATAATTACAAAAAGTACCAGTATCGCTCGTAATGTTCCATTCAAATAGATTTAGATCTTCTTCATATTTATAAGTATCTGAAGGGATGACATCCGTAAAAGTGATCTTCCCTTCTGGATAGTTTTTAAAAATTTGATAAGTAAATGCTACTGGCTGTCTCTGAGGATTTGACATATAATCAATTATTTGTTTTTCCGTTGTAAATTTCCTTGTAGTAGTATCACTAATATAATAAGCACTATTTACAAATTTACTTATGGTTCTACCTAACAATAACATCATCGAGGAATTCCTTATATTATTCGGATTTGTTGAATCCCTTTGGTATTTTAGCGAGTAAGATGCAATCATAACACCCGGTTCAATATCTTCATATTTTAAGTCTAAAAATTGTGCATTCAAATTATTGACAAGCAGTACTAACGTAATAAAAGTTAAGAAACGCATAGGGAGAAAATTTAAAAGGGTAATTAAACATTAAAAATTCAATAATCCGATCAAAAGCAGTATTTGCTGCACTGCAATTGATCGGATTCCATTATAAATGTGTTTCTAGCTGTCCTCGCATAACAAGCTTTGCCACATATGCACCTCTGCTAATGTACAAGCTACTGCATAGTATGATGGGACCCCATTACACCAAATTATCCAGGTTCCACAATTAGGATATGAACTTGCTTTTGCCGGTGTTGCAAACGATACTAAGCATAAAAAGGCAAAGCTTAAGAATAACTTTTTCATTTAAGTTTAATTTTAATACATGGATGAAACTTTCAAATATTCTAATATTTCCACTTTCGCAGTCAACCCGGCAAGTGCAATTGCACTTACAAACCAGCGGGGTTAATGGTAAACAAATCTTTACCAAACATCCTTGAATTTGACTAATTTTGTACTGCCTCTATGTGTTTTGGTTCGAATTCAGAGAAATTAGCGTTTGATGGGTCAGCCTCACAGAGAGGCTTTTTCTTTTTTTTATTTTAGGGAAATGGAAGGCAAGACCCGCCCTAAGAATTTATATGATTTTTAACACAAAAATATACAAAAATAGTTTGCAAAAAAAATAATAAATTAGTCGATCCTTAATAATTGTATAAACGAATGATTATCAACAATATAGTGTTGATATCTTTCATAAATACTAGCATTATATTTGCGGGATTTTACCGAATTTAGATTAAAATCTTGCAAAACGATGAAAGGAAAATCAGCCGATCAAAGTCAAAAGAATTTGTTCAGACCTTTACTCAAGGAGTTTATCAATCTGAATCATCCACTAGTCATTCTTGGGGAGAAACTTCCATGGCAAGACCTTGAACAAGAGTTTTCTTCTCTGTATTCAAACACAGGTACACCTTCAAAACCAGTCAGGCTTATGGCCGGATTGTTGATACTCAAACAGATGTATAATCTTGGCGATGAAACACTTATGCCTGAGTGGGTTAGAGATCCCTACTTTCAATATTTCTGTGGTGAAGCTGAATTTCAATGGAAGTTTCCTTGTGATCCGAGCGACCTGGTTCATTTCCGCAAAAGGATTGGAGAAAATGGAGTTGAAAAGATATTTGCCATTTCAGTTCAAATGCAGGGTAAAGATTTAAAAAATGAGGATGTAATCGTTGATACAACCGCACAGGAAAAGAATATTACGTTTCCAACCGATTCAAAGTTGTATCGCAAGACAATAGAAAAGGTCAATACCATTGCAGAGAAGGAGGGTATTGTATTACGTCAGAACTATAAACGTACAATTAAGAAACTCTTAATCCAGCTACGTTTTTCACATCATCCAAGACGAAAAAAACAGGCCCGAAAAGCATTGAAGAAATTACGAATTATTGCTGGCAGGCAAATCCGTGACATAGAACGTAAACTGTCTTCTGGGAAATTGGAACAATACCTGAAGGATATTGAACTTTTCAAACGTGTAGTAACTCAGCAAAGGCATAGTAAAGACAAAGTCTACAGTTTACATGAACCTGAAACTTCCTGCATAGCTAAAGGTAAGGCCCACAAGGAATATGAGTTTGGTTCTAAAACATCATTTGCTATGCTTCCCAAAACCAACATTATTGTTGGAGTTGTTAGTTTTACAGGCAATCCACACGATAGTAAAACATTGGAACCGACCCTTGAGCAGTGTGAACGCGTCAATGGGCTGAAGTTTAAACGAGCCATTCTAGATCGAGGATACAGAGGCATCACCCGAATAGGAGATACTATTACCATAATCCCTGGACAGATAAAAGCTAAGACTCCTTGGCAAAAGCAATGGATACGAAAGAAGTGCCGAAGCCGGTCTGCAATCGAACCAATTATCGGACACCTTAAAACGGATTGCCGTTTGATGAGAAATTATCTGAAAGGAACCCAGGGTGATCAAATCAATGCTCTAATGGCTGCCGCTGCCTTAAACTTTAGAAGATTGCTAAGAAAATTTGAACGAGATCTAATTTTTTGCCTTTTTCAACTGATCGATTTTATCTCCCAAAAATCAACCAAACAAATTCTTTGGTTGAAAACTAGTTGTTAAGGATCGACTAAGTTATTTGACCAATCTGCTCTGAAGTTTTTGGAAGAGAATAATAACCTGAACTTCACTTCTCTGCCATGACAAATATAAAAGATGATTGAAGAAAGAATCTATTAACTAAAAGAATAGGATCGGTTTATAAATCAATAAATAGCCCTTCCTTGTCTAGAGCTATTATTTGCCCTATTGATTTTAGACGGGTTTGATCATTAATAAAATTCAGATCTCTTAATCTAAAAATTATTGTAGTCTTCGAAACATCTAGTATATAAGAAAGCTTTTCAATTAATTTAGTGAATCCAGTGAGGTTATCATATTTGTCATCGAGATATATTCTTCCTTCTGGTCGGCCTAAATGAATTTGACATTTTAATACCCAAGTCACAAATGGTACTTGTGATAGTATTAATAAGGATGCAAAAGTATTTGCTTGCCATTCAATCCAATTACGCGGATTAATCAGATCATGTTTATCAGTTTTAAAGTTGTATTTAGAATCGTCGAATGCTTCATATAAAGCTCCACCTATTGATAGCTTTTGATGCAACAAATAATGTCCAAATTCATGGCTTAAAATGAATAATTCCCTTCTAGTTCCAATTATTATTTTATTGATCCCAACTGTATTGTCTTTAAAATTGCATGACCCTAGTAAATTTGACTCAGAGCTAATTTCAGATATTTTTATACCGTATGCGGTATTCAAATATTCGATAAGTTTTTTAGAACTTAAAGTACGATCTGCAGATAAAATCTTAGGATCGATAGAATTCAACTCCTTTATTGTAAGCAACTCAATATCTTCTTTATTCAGTCTATCAATATTGTAACTTACCTTTGCAGTATCAGCAATTAATTTAAAGACATTCAGAATTTTAGAGTCAATGATTTTTTCAATATTCTGAATTCCGGAATCAATTAAAGTATTATCGAATGTATTCTCAATAAATGGAATTCTATTATTATCATCTCGAGTTCTATTGTGCAAGATTATATTATAATCAGAACTTGATTCACCTTGGATAACCATCATACCGACAGATTCAGCAATATTGAATCCACCTTCTTGAAGGGGAGAGTTTGAAATAAATATTCCCTTAACATTTACCCCAGCTACTTGTAATATTTTACTATGGAAATCTTCAATTTTACTTACTGGAACTCTTTTTTCGTAATCTTTGCATTCAATTAAATATAGCATTACGAAGCGTTTTGCGCCAGGAGGCCAAATTTCAATAGCAAGATCAAATTTTATATATTTCTTTCGTTGAGCTGAGAAATATTCTTTTTTCTGAAATATTTTAATGTGATCAATAAGATGCCCAAGTTGCTCTTCTTCAATCACTTTTTGAATTATTCCAAGTGACCTCATTTCAAAATTGTCGCCAATTTCAGTTGTATTTAATTTGACATTCATTTATATACCATTATTTATTTCTGTTGCTTGCTTACTATTTGTAATTTATAATTAATATGTTGTTTGTCACTAATAATTCAAAGTTGTATGTCAATTTCTATTTACATTATTTGTTTTTTAATTCTTTGATCACATTTCTAATATTTAGTATTTCAGACTTCTCTTCATGTATTTTTTTAATTACAAATTTTAGTAGAGTATCAATGTATTCTGCTCGTTCAAGACAATCTAAATCTGAGAGAGTGTGTAAACCTTGAGAGGTTTGATTATATAGTAATTTAATCGGATTTTCTCCCAGCGCTTGCAGTGATTTAGGAAGAAATGGAAATATATTTTCATAAATTACATGAACTTTTTCTGAAGCTTCATATTTATTAAGTAATTCAATGATCTTTTCATTATCCGATGATTCCAATTTTGATATATCTCTTACAATATTTAAGAGCTCCAATTCAATGATTCTTCTAAAATATGCATAAGCCGCAATACCTAGATTCTCATTCTTGCTTTTTAGCGCTTTAAAATAGAAATTATTAGATTCTCTATTGAAATATTTGGCTATAGATGAATCAATCTTTATTTTAATCATAGGGCTAACACCTATTTTTTCAATATAAATATTGGCTCTTTCATCTTCAAGTTCATCTTCAGGTTTCCATTCTCCATTTTTGTCAGTACGCATTACTTGAGTTTCTTCACTAGGAATTGGTTTATCACTCCAAACATGAAGGAACAATTGAATATTATACTCTTTACAAGATTTGCACTTTCCAACAAATTGTTGATTATAATCTAATTTTGATTCATTTGTTAAAAGTATCTTTGGGATTTCACCATCAACCATTTTGCCAAGAAATTCTCTTGTATCCTGAGTAACTTCCATTTCAAATGTTTTATAAGCATTCTCATTCTCACAATAGTATGTAAAAGTTTCCCCTTCTATGTAAAAGGGATGTGTGTATCCTTGGCAAATCCTTGTGTAATTTTCAACGGCTAGGTATGGTTTATACAATGGATAATTAGTTATAAAGTCATTCAAACTATATTTTTTTAACATAACTCATATTTTTATTATTTGTAATTGAAGTGTCAAAAAAATCCTTGCGAATAAATGCATTAGTGATCAAAACTGAGAAGTTTTTTTATGAGTATTAATCATAATTTGATCAAACTTACATAATAATGGATTATTTATACAAAGTTCAAAAAAAAATAGTAATAAATATTGAAATTGGCCAATTTGAAACTTGAATTTTTCAAACATAGTTAATGTTTCTATTTACTAGTAAACACAATTTACTAATTGATAAAAGGTTCTCAACTTGATTCTTTGTTTACTTCTAATGAAGCAACTATTCCTAGTCAAGCTAAGATTCTCAAGTCTGTAGCGTTAAGGATTGCAGCGGCATCCTTTCACAAGAAAAGGAAGTGTGAAGGGGTGAAAGATACAGCGGAAAGCCTGACCCGCAGGGGAACGCCCTGCTTCGACAAGCTCAGCATCTGCCTAAAGAATTTTTATATCCTCGGACTTACAAAAGTTGAAGATTTCAAAAGCAATCCTCCGTATTTCGTCCAGATACGTTTGTCGACGGCATCGCCAAAATGGGTCGCTTCCTCCGGCATAACGGAGTTTTTACGTTCGGAGCTTTTATCTTTCTCGAATTTCCCTTGTTTATCCACCACCTTTGTATTATTCATAGAGATTAGTGTAAACTTGCAGTTCTTGCCGTTAATGATCACATTCGGATATCGGGGATTGTTTCCCTGCATAATATTGGACCAGAGCAAATATTTTTCATGCTGGGGAGGCTCCTGTCCTTTATGAACTTTAGAAGTAACCCGCCACTTATTCTTCACAAACCTATCTATTGCCTGCTCATTATAGGGCTTTGAATTTTTAATATTCGGCTGCCGGTTATTCCCGTACCGATCCACAAAATAGACAATTTCTTTACAATTGTGATGCCGATAATACTCGCAGAACTGGTCCACCAGCTCATTGATCATAGTATCATTCACTTCTTCCGGCTTTACAAAGAACTCATTAATAATGCAGTCCACATGCTCATTTTTCTTTGTGGCAAAGTTATAGAAGCGTTCCTGGCCTACAGAGAAAAGGCTGATTTTAGCGCCCCAGTCCGGGCATACTTCAAGGGACTTTGAGGAATCGCAATCCAGGTCGAAGCGGCTGTCAATTTTGGAAAGCTTGGTATAATCGAAGTTATTTTCTTCCGCGTAAGAGCGTATAAAGGCATCGTTGGAGGCATCGTAATAGATATGGCGGGAACTATCAAGGTGGTAATAACAGTCCTCAACTTTATCAATAACCCAGTTCATAATCTCAATTAGAAATATTAGAAGCGGCAGCTTCTGATATTCTCTTGCAATATATGATATTCCAAGGTTTGCTATGTTATCAAAGGCGTTGGAGAGGGTAAACAGGATATTGTCCTTCGATACAAAAGGAACAATCTGATGCTTTAGGCGGATAATTTCATTATGGATATTTTTATACAGGCAGGCATCTTTAACGAGGTATGCTTTTATAAGTTCAATCTGCATCATGACTATACGGTTCCATACATCGAAAAGCATTATCCCGGCTTCCTGCTCATAGTATTTGCCAAAATCTAGCAACCAGCGTTGATCCTGGGAGTAAGGCATGGAAGAAACATAACGAAAACCGTGGTGTTGTTTGATGGGTTTCGCGGAGCGAAAACCAAAGTATTCTTCATTTCCACGGTTTGTGGGGCTGACTTCCTGATCGTACTGTGCTTTGTCCAGCGTTAGAGCTTCATCCACAATTTCACGATCGATATTGGGGCCGCGGGCACTTCCTGACCTGTCCTGGCTAAGCAGCAGGAATCCGGTCCCATTCCGGAAGCTGATAAAATTTTTGTATTTAGTAACCTTTTCATACGGTGAATCCCATCCTTTGGGAGGCTGGCAATCTATGACGTAATCCTTTCCTTTTTCATATCCCAGGAGTTCAAGGCATTTGAGGGTAGAAGGGAGAGTACGAGTCATAATCTGACCGTATGTTTGCCCGGTAATAGCAGAGATGCTGCGGGGCATTTTCCGGACTATGCGGTCCATATCCACGCCGATAATATAGGATTTCCCGGTTCCGCGACCGGCGATATCCACTTCACTTTTGGCATCGTTAATTACCGGTGCCATCTGGAATGTATTCAGGTTTAGAAATTCGTTGATCATGTTTTGAATAATTCTTCAGCGTCCGCTTCAGTAATTTCATTCCCGGTGAACACAATCCGGTTTATTTCCCGGATAGTAGCTTCAGGGAGTTTGTGAAGGTTGTCCACATCCAGTTTAACGGTAGTTTTATTATTCTGGATCAGGATATAGAAAGATTGTTTCTCCAGGCGTTTAGGATCTTCCAGATCAGTAGGCCGTTCACCGATTGCTTTGAGCAGGTTGGCATGTTCCATAGCAATAATTTTCCGGGCATTGGGAGAGCCGTCATTATTGCATTTGTTGATGTTGGCAACAATATCATTGATAACCCAGGTGTGCCAGAAATCATAGTCGAACGTATGTAAGGTATTGAAAAGCCGGACAGCCATGCGGACATCGTGGTATGCATGGGAATTTGATAAATCCGGGAATTTAGATTTGTGAAGGGAAATAGCTGCTTTTTGAAGTGGATTTTTATCCAGGATTTTGGCAACGGAAACAATCCGATCCAGCAGGTATTGCTGGGATTCAGAAAGGGGAGATAAATCAGGGTCCAGGATATGAGATTTTATAGCCTCATAATTGACTTCTTCCAGGGCTTTACGGCTCATTTATTTAATTTGCTAATGTGATAATGTGCTGATGCGATGATGTGATAATGCGATGTCATAATTGGGAATCTTTAAAGTAGTTGACAAAAAGGGTTTGAGCAGGCGTGCTACCGTTCATGGCAGCATTCCGTATGGCAGTTCGGAGTTCAATTTCGGATCGAAGTCGACCGCTGCAATACGCTTTGAATGCTTCACCGATTTTATTCTGAATGAGTTCAGTAAACTCTTCAGCACTACATTCAATGTTATGGGCGATGGATTCAGGATCGAAGAAAAGGGCAGCCATTTCTTCAATTTCATTAAGTTGTTCCTCTGAGAAAAGCATCCGTAAGGTTTTTATGGTCGAAGTCGAAAACAGCAGGATCAGTAAATATGATCCCACGTTCCATTTTGGGATTATCCGTTGCATTCTGACTGGTAACGATAGATATTTTCCAGTTGTCGTTCCAAAGCAAAGCGATTTTCGCATGAACGGAAGTGCAGCGATAGTTGAAGCAGCTGGCAATCATCTGAAAAGGTTTCGGGCTTATGCTCCGGACGCGGTTATCAATAAGAAGTTGAAAAGACAACAGCTTATCATTTTCGATATGGTTTTGAAGTTGCTGTATGCTTTTGTTGGAGAAGGAATAGGATGTCATGAAAAGGTTAACCGGGCCTGTCTGCTTAAGCAGGTACATGATTAACCTCACCAGGTTAAAATTCCCGAAACTGTAAAAGTGCGTATTTATGCCAGGCTTAATCAGTCCGATAGCTTTTGTAAGGGAGATAGCCATATCAGAAACAAATTCAGTGGAAGCATCGGTAGTGGCGAGCAAAGTTTCAGGCTGTTGCTTCGTATTTTTTTTAACGACAGGTTTATTTACCGGCGCGATACTTTTAGCAGAAATTTTGGAAGAAACCAGCATTGGGTGATTTGAGAATTTGGGAATTTGAAGATTTGAAAATGGAAGCTTACAGGTTAATTGTTGTTGATCCCGACAAAAATCGGGACATGGGCAGTAGCGAGGTTGTTTTCAGGATTGTTCCGGAGTACATTCAAACTTGCATAAATGGTTTGGTAGGTGGTAGCGATATCGTCAAACAGGATGATGCGTTTTCCTTCAGGAAGTGGTTTTTGCTGGATGAAGTTCGGATTGAATTTGCTTTTACTGGTTGCGATAAGCACATCCGGGATAAATTCCAGGTTAATTGTTTTGCAGGTCCGGATGCATATTTCTGAAGCGAAATGGTAGCCAAGTTTTTCAGAGTGGGCGCGTTTTGGTGTTGTAATGAGGACTGCGTTTTCAAGATCTGGGACATAGTATTGCAGAAGGGTGGCAAATAAGGGCGCCAGAACATCCGCATTGCCGATATTCCCTTTAAACTTTTCCAGATTCTCCGTTTTGTAAAAAGCGATGATAAATAAATCCCTGCGGGATACCAGGCTAAATTTGGTGTAATGGATATAGTCCTGATACAGGTTATCAGAAGAGTTTTCTGAAGAATTATCTGCTTCCTCCGGAGGATTATCCGGTTTAAGAGCCGTAATAGAGGATGATCTTACCAGCATAAGAATGAAGATTAAAAAAAAGGTCCTGGTCGCTAAGGAAACCTGAACCCTTTTACTTTGGAGATCAATTATTTTAAGAGTTCACAAGTTTGTAGTCAATAGCTTCAATTGCGGTATCGCGTTGTTTCATGCGAAGTTCAATTTTGATACGCTTAGGGCTATCAGGCAGCGGGTTCTTTTTCTCTCCCTTTGTAGTTTGACGGTAGTCGAGCATGCATTGATCCTTAGTGTTAGCCGATTGAAGGTTTTTCTTCATTTTCTTCAGTTCGTCCTGGTCATCAGGTAATTCGACAACAGGTTTCACTTCTGCCTGTTTTTGAGCTTTGAGGGCTTTTATGTCCGGAATGATATTGTTTACATAATAATCCTCTTTCGCTTTCCACATTATATCAATCATTTCGGAGCATTCGGCGATTTGATCGCTTAGTTCTTTACGTTGAGCAATGAGAGCATCTGTATTATCGTTTGGCAGGTTCGCCATAGCTTCATGAAGGATGGCGCGGGTTTTAAACGCATAAGCGTGAAATTTTATGACCTTTTCAACTTCTTCAGGAAGCTGGTCTTTTTTATCTGATTTGTTTTTGGTTGAAAAAGCACCTAACTGAGGTTCATAAACATCACCAGTGGCCATAAGAGTAAGTCCAGGTTTATTGACTGGCAAACCCGTATAGAGCCCGGCAGCTTTCAGAAGTTCATAATGCAGTTTCTCTGCGTAACGGTGAGGGCGGTTTGACATAACCCTGACAAGTTGCTTATGCCTTCCAGTATTATTGAGAATAGCAATTCCCGCATCAAAATCACAACCTTCAGCTATCCATTTATTTACTTTTTCCTGCATTGTTTTTCTTATTTGATTTTGAAACAGCTTTTTTAGTGAAGGGTACGATAGTGCCTTCGGGAGGCATTGCAGTAGAAGGACCTGCTGTATTTTTAGTAAGCAAGGCATTTTTGCCTTCTGAAGTCAGCTTCAGATAGGGGAAGCCATCATCATACAATGATTTCAAAGTTTCGAAAGCAACCTGCTGACGAAAATCAATAGCACCGAACCGGGCAGTAATTACCTTGCCTGGTTCGATGCCTATCAATTTAAAATAGGGATGTAAAATCATATTTTCCTAGCTTACAACAGCCACTGTTAAAGGAACAGAGCCCGTGTATTGGTAAACATTCGAAGTTTTGTAAACGAACTCCATTGAAATGCCACGGCGGCCAGCAGTCTCTTTTCCGGTACCGGCACCGTCTGGTGAGCCGGAAAATACAGAAGCGCGGACAGCATCGCCCATAAGGAACATTTGACCGTTGTTGTCAGGAACGATGAACACCATATTGCCGTTTTTAATGGAATTCATTAATCCAAGCAATTTTGGCTTTAAGCCAGGATTGAAAAAAGAAAGGTGCATAACGAAACTCTTGCCATCCAATTCACCCACGGATTCAATTTTAAATTCGCCGGTGTCATCAGTGACGTACATTTCGAACATGCGTTTGCCGGGTTTCATGGTAATATCACCGGTAAGCGATCCAAGCGCCTCAAGAGTCAACGCATTCAGCGGCTTTACCGGCCAGGTGGCAACATCTTCGAAAAGGCCGAAATAGATTTTCATTCCTATTCCGCCCATATTTTCTCCCTGATGGAGATCTTTTGTTATATCTGCAAATTCCACAGTAGTATAATTTAGAGAGTTTAAAAGGCCGGAATGGTTACCGGCCTAAACAAGATTGAAAGTAAAACTAGCTGGTGACTTTTGGGATGTTAGTCCAAACAGCAGCATCTATACCGAAGCCGATGCCTTCCCACCAATCGCACATAAAGGATACGTTGCGGCGGTACTCTTCGATTTTGATGTTTGTTTTGTTTGTGCCTTTTTTGGTAAGGTGAAGGATGTTAGTCTGAGGAGTTGCGAAGATTACATCAGTTCCGGATAAGGAAGGAAGAGCAATTACCTGCTGAGGCGTAAAGTCAACGCTGTTTGTGACTTCCCCTGAAGTCTGCAAGGTGTAGAAACCAGCAGCACGTTTATCACGAAGGTAAGCGCGATGCCATTTTGGCGACATGCAAACATTCATTTTCACACTTTGATACACTTCAGAGATACCGTCAGCGAAGAGTTCAACCTGGTCGAAGATAGTAGCTGCGTTAAGAGCTCCGATATTAATGAAGTTCATTGTATCCGCATTTATACCGGTGCGCAGCTGAGTGATAATACCATTCATAGATTTACCGGTATCTCCGGCAACTCCGGGAGTAGGAGCAACGTAAACACCTTTTCCGTATTCGTTGAGTTCCATATCAGAGTTGATCTTTGTGAGATAACCAAGCTCCGGATATTCAATAAGGAATTTGATAAGCGGCCATTCTTTGCGATCAACACCGGGGCCGGACAGAAAACCCAACCAGGTTGCTTCTATATCGTCAGGATTAATTTCTTCATCCACTTTGAATTGATACAAGCGCAATTCGTTTGGAGTGAAAGCGGCAGCATTTTTAGGAGTCCAGCCTTTTTGGAAAGCCTGAACGATATTTCCGATGGTGAGCTGGCCAAGTTTAAAAACGGTGTCGTCCGTTTTTACGGGAGTGCAGATTCCGGGAGTAACAAGTCCCTGGCTTAACATGCCAAGGATTCGTTTCATATTCTGACCGGAATTTTCATAATACGCGCCAAAGGCGGTTTTAATTTCAGATACGTCCATTGTAGGAGAGTTTTAAGGAGAGAAGCAAGAAGAATTAATTAGTCGGCGGATTTCATGTGCGGCAATGAGTTAAGTGTATCCCAATCCACACCGTCAGCGCTGGGAGTAGGATCCTTAATGGATTTTACTCCAATGGAAGCTGCAGCAGGCTTTTTAGCAAGCATGGTGCGTATGGCTTCAATTTTTGAAGGGATATCAGCAGAAGCTGCGATATCAGGATGAATTTCATCAATGGCAGTTGCAGCAGCGGCAAGTGCAGATTCAGCAGCAATGCGTAAATTGTCTGCATTAGTAGTGGCGGATTCAGCATTTGAAACAGCTGTTTGAGCATTGAGAATTGCAGTTTCTGAAGTAGTAGTGATACTCTCAATAGCAGAAGCATTTTCTTTAAGCATGTTCTCGATGGCCTGAAGTTGCTGTTCATTCAGATAAATACCTTCCTCAGTTGTTTCAATAGCAGAAACTTGCAGAAGGGAAATAAGGATAGGAAGATCCATGGTTTTGAGTATAGGTTTTGGGATTTGAGACGAAGCGGATGAATCTGAGATAGTACCTTCAGAAGAAGATAATGAGCTAACAGCAGCAATAGCAACATCCAGTGAGCCTATTTCATCAATAAGTCCAAGTGAGAGTGCATCTTCAGCAAAGAATACTTTTCCAGTGAAAACTGAATCGGGGAGATTTGGGCGGTTAGCTTTAACGGCAGCGATAAACTGTTCGGCCAGCGGATTAAGCTGTTCATTTTTTATTCCGGAATAATCACCATTCAGTGCATCCGTGAACGTTCTGTTTTTATCCCTGGACTGGTCAGCATTTATGCGATGGAATTTCACGCCTTCCAGCTCCCACATGGGTTGCATATCTGCAAACTGGACCATAACGCCAATACTACCTATTTCGGTAGTAGAGTTTTGGGCGATGATGCGGGAAGCAGCTGAACCTATCCACAAAGCGGCAGAAGCCATAAGGCCGTCAATAAAAGTTACGACAGGCGTTTTGCAGGCTTTAACTTTATCAGCAAATGCCTGCGTTCCATCGACAGTTCCGCCAGGAGAGTCAATATAAAGGATGATCCCTGAAATATTTGGATGCTGATCTGCTTCAATTACGCGGTTTCCAAGCGTATCCATTCCTGCAGATAAAACACCGCAATCCTGTTCATCATCCTTCATCAAGGGGCCACGTACAGGAATTACAGCAATGCTTCCTTTTGGAGCTTCATCGAATACTGAGTATTTACGTCCCGGAGTTGCAGCATATAGAGCGTAAGGAAGAGAATTCTTTTCTTCAGCGTATTCTGTATCTGTTGAAGATTCGAAGTCCAGACCGTTTAGAAGTCCCGCGACTATGCCGCCATGTGCTATTGCGAAGCGTTCGTCAATAGCCCAGGCTGATCGTAACAAAGCGGAAAGGATGCGAAACTTCATCAGTATGATTTTTCAGCAATATTAAAGGCTGAAAGGCTATACCGAAAGGACATAAAACTGGTTCGACGGGCTCACCAACCGCAGTTTAAAAGGATCCCCAGCCATTTTTACAAGGGAATAGCTGGCATTTGAACCGGTTTAAACGAAAAAGTGAGTGGTCCGGAAATTTCGATGGCGAAGCCATTTTTGCCGGAAGGATCTTTTGAGGAATCAAAATCGAATGACAGTCGCAGACCTTCGCGGTTATCCCCTATATGATAATATTCCCCCAGACCATTCCTTAATACAACTACCACTGAGTTGTATTGGTGCAACCGGGTAAGCATTTCAAGAGTATCCTTGTTCTGCCCTGGAAGGAAAGCAGTAATAGTATGTGTGTACAAATCACCGGCGCGGGTTTCCGAAAGCTTGCAAATATGCTGAATGCTTTCGGCAGCACATTCTATCTCATAGGTTGGGTTTGTTCCGACAAACAGGATTGTTTCCAACAAAATGGAATGGATCAAAGTTGAAGGTATTACGAAGAGGGCGACATTTCCGCCCAGGTTAATCTGCTTTTTTAAGGTTGTCATAATGGGAAATTGCTTTGTGTGAAAGTGTCCCCAAATTGGACAGATTCACCAAGATTATTTTTTCAATTTTGGTTGTTAATTCTTTGGAGTAATTAGAATTTTCGAAATCTACTTTTCTATAAAAATCCTTTTTAATGCTGTCATAACTCCAGATATCCTCAGTGAATCCGAAGGTTTGCTGGAATTTCAGAATAGCATCTCTTTTTATCAGATAGGTTAAGTAGAAGCTAATCATGTTGCGCATAAAGAATTTTGCCTGGTGTTCCATGATTTTGCCGAAAGCAACAGTATCCGTTGGCGTAAGTTCCCATCCATGCCTATAAAAATCATCCTGACTTATTTTTACTTTGATGCTTGATGAATAGAAAAGCTCGGAGAGTTCTTTGTAACGGATATTGTACCGGGTACAGGGTTTGGTAAGGCAGCGGCGGAATTGGCTGTTAATGTATTTATCTGAAGAGAAATCGGCAGGATTACCATAGTTCATGGTAATATACTGTTTTACATAAGCTTTAACCGGGAGATCGACTGAAAACATGGGATAGAAGGAATTTCGGAGGTGTTGGTAAATCAGGAAGTTCTATAAATTTGAAAATGTCAGGAAATGAAAAATGTGTTTTGTTTGAAATGCATTCCAAAAACCGGAATGGAATACACCGGATTAACGGACTGATATTACTATTTTAATTGTGCCTGCAATTGAAGTAAATATTCGCGTTCCTGTGCACTCCAATGTGAGGTGGCTTCGCTGACCGGCACATGTTTACCAACGTTGGCAAAGTCAGCAAACTTCCAGATATTGACATTGGTTTTAACATCAGTAAACAGAGGTTTTTCGGTTACTACTTCAACCGGATCATACCCGTTGAAAACGAAGTTCATTTCGCTTACGAAATCAAGTCCCATGGTTTGCTCATCATTAAACAAATTGAATTTCGGGCCGGAAACCATATCAGCATATTTCATTTCAACCATATAGTGAGCCTGGTAGTGTGGGATTGTAACCGGTCTGTCAGCATAAAACTGCACACCGAGATGCTTGTAATTGTTTTTTGATTTGATGGTACTTTGCCAGCCGGTTCGTTCAAGAGCGATCCGGCTTATCATTTTGCCACACCCCATTAACTTAGCCACAGTGAACGGATATTTGTAGAATACTGCCTGGTTGTTGGCAGCATCGAGGAAATATACTTGTTTAACCCCAAAAAGTGGAACGCCTTTTTTAATAAAGGGGGTATAAATTTCAAGTAGATTGGATGATACAATATCATCATCGTCAATTTTGAGTAAATAATCGAATTGATAATTTTTAAGCAGGAGTGTGATTCCTGTGTTCATCTTTTTCCCCAATGGACCAGCACAGGTAAAAATCATATCAATACTATATTTTCGGCATACTGCTTCGGAAGGAGCATCGCTGACGAGTGAAACAATGGTGACATCGAATTTCTTGCGGCTGGCTTCCTGGAGTCTTAATGCTGACAAGCAGAAAAGCTCGCTTATTGTAGGGCGTTGGTGCATTTGAGTTAGTAGTAGGATTTTAGGCTTCATTTTTTGTGCAGGCTTTTGAGGTTGGGTTTTAGGTATAATGGTCATTCACTTTCAAGAAGTATATTGATAAGTTTTGGCATTGGGATATAGGAGTATGTCCCTGATTTAACATTTTTGATGGTATGGGTTACATCGTAAATCCCAGGGCCGGTTGATTCGCTTCCAATTACCCGGAATTGAACTCCGCTATTATTAAAATCACAGCCACAGAGCGACCAGAAGCTTTCGGGACCCAATCTTTGTTTATGTAAAATTTTAGCCGGCATTTTTTATTTTTATTTTTTCAGAGATAGGGTATATATATAGCCAACTACAGGAACTACAACAACTATACTTGATAACAGGCTGATTTTCACATGATAAAGCATTTAGAGGGAAACTACAAGCACTCTTAATCTATATTTTTGTAGTTTAAAGTAAAAATTGTAGTTCTGTGTAGTTGGCTTTTAGCCGCTTGTAGTTTTAGTAAGTTGCTGATAATTAATTCTATGAGTGCTTGTAGTTTTTGTAGTTGTTGTAGTTGTAACTTTCATGTCAATCTGCAGATAATTATTTTTTTTAACGAGGTAAAAGATCCGTTGCATTCTCTTTTTGCTTTTGTTCGATAGGTTCAACCATATTATTTGACAGATTGATATCCAGTTTATCATACTCGAATACCATGGCTGTTGTTACTTTCCGTTTTTTAATTGTATCGCCGTTAAGCTGGTGTATATCTTCAACTATGCGACCGTTATCTTCAACCCTGAATGAAACTGATAATTTTCGTCCTAAATATTCTTTACTATGTTGCAGGTAATACTCCAGAGTTTTGAGAGGAAGAATGTTTTCCCGACTTTTATTGCCATGAACCCGATATAGCTGAAAAAGACGGCTGTGGTTAATATAGATTACATTTTTTGCTTCAGACCATTTAGCGTCCATGGTATCCGTTTTCAATTGATCCACACAATCAATCCGAAAATCAACATCCTCTTTAATTAGTCCATCGTTGGCCAGGAATTCAACAATGCTCCAGAAGATTGAAAGCTCGTTGCTCTTTTTGGTTTCCTGATTCTGACGTGTTATAAGGATACACGCATGCGTGAGCAGATCCTTATCATTGAACGGAACACGGATCCGATTCATAATTGTTCGGTACGAAGCAATAATAATGAGCCAGTTCCGGAAAATACGATCCTCGATGACCACGTTGTTGAGTTTGGAACCTAGAAGCTTTGATGATTCCTGGTAGTTTTCAAAGAAGTTGGCAATAAACTCTGTCCGGTAGCTTAATAAATCGTGAGTTATATGCGTTAGCCCTGTCTTTTCAACTTCTTTTAGGTTGTTGAAATCGTTTTTCTCCTGATCAGAATACTCCACTTTTGTAAAACTGAGAAATATTAATCGGCTGAAAAGTGCTATGTCAGCGGTTGGCATTTCCTGACCTGATAGAATGACGCTGCAATCGACATTACTAGTCTCATTGCGTTTATTCATCTCCATATTTTTGCGTGTCCTGCCCATACCATCCCAGAGGCCTTTGAGGTATTCGATTTTCTCATATTCGACATTATTTTTATACTCGTCGATATGGCAAAATGCGTTTGAAAACATTCCAACATGATCAGCCAGCGCAGGGCGTGTTGTATTTGTAAGGTTCAGTCCTTTTGATTGGTTGCCAAAAAACTGCAACATGCTGATGGCAAGTTCAGTTTTACCAGCACCTTTTGGGCCAAATAAATTGAGAATTGGGAAAAATCCGAAGAGTTTAAAAATATGGTCGCGGAATAAAGTGGCAATATAAAAGCTGATGGCAAACATGGCGTTTTCGCCGAATACTTTTGTGAGCATTGTAGTATAGTTGTATAATGAAATACTCCCATCGCTGAACCTAAAGCGGCGTTCAGATACAAATAAAGAATCCTCCAATTGATAAACGGTGGAGCTTGCAGGAAGGTAAAAATTATCATTTTGAAACTTGACGATACCATTTGCATCTGATTGAGAAAAGGCACCACTAAAGATTCCATTACTCCAGGCCCAGAAACCCTGTTTTTGCCAGCCAAGCTGTGTAATTTCAAAGCATGAATCAGTTTTTTCATACAGGTAGCGTTTCAGCTTGTTTAGTTCTGTTTCAGAAGCTTCAAACAGAAAGTTACCCAGGCTTTCCACACGGAGGCGAAAGGAGGCTAGCCCTATCAAGTCTTTCTGAAGAAGCTCGATTACCTGGCTAAATCCAAACTCGTTAGTGATTTTGTATAAGCGTTTGGCATTAAGTACGCTACTGATATGGAAGAGAGGCACCATTACGAAATTAGTGCCACGAACTACGCCTTTTGCCGTTTTAAAATAGTAGCAATTCTCATCCTTATAAAAGCCATATTTTTCGAAATCGCTAAGAAGTACATTATCAGGAATTTTCCAGCCTTCTTCTTTGGCTGGAGCTTTTTCGGTATTGCAGGATTTCAGTGCATCCTGCCATGCTTTTTTAGGCTTTATTAATTTGGCAAGTTGTTCAATATAAACTTCGTGGCTGGAAGCGGGGAGCAAGGAAATCAAATCAGCAAAACTTCCGATAATTCTACTTTTAAGATCAGGATTTTGCGCTTTTGGAATATGCTCTGTAACCTTCCAGATAATGTAGTCCTTCAGGTTCGCTTTTACGAATAAATCAAATTGATTTTCATTATTAAAAAAGCAATCCGGGTCAGTTTTCTCATCTTTTATGTCCTTACCATCTTTTACCTTTTTATCTATCAGATATTCAGATATCCGGCATGAAGTTGGCATTTCCACGATGTTGACAAACAGGCCTGCATTTATCAATAGTTCTGCTGAGCGGTCAACGGCTTTTTTACCTGCTTTATCGCTATCACCAATGATAGTAACGGATGGGCAGATTTGTTTAATGGATTCTATCTGTGCAGGTGTGAGTGATGTTCCGCAAGTGCCAACAGTATTATGCTTTCCAATCTGGTGAAGTCGGATAACATCAGGATTGCCTTCTACCAGGTGAATGAACCCTTTTTCTTTGGCAGCACGTTTGGCAAAATTGAGGCCATATAAAACTTCGCCTTTGATATACGCAACGGTTTCATGGGAATTGAAATACTTTGGAGCATCAGGAGAGCCGGAGAAATCCCGGCCAGTGAAGGCTGAAATGCGTCCCCGGTTGTCAGGGATAGGGAATATGATACGGTTACGAAAATAGTCGAATACTTTGTTTTTGCTTTCGCTGAGAAGGCCGGCTTCTAAAAGTATTTCTTCACGGAGTCCCTGTCCTGCCGCCCACTTTTTCAGGTTATCCCAGCCATCAGGTGCAAAACCGATGCGAAACTGCGCTATGGTATCATCGTTCCACCGTGAGCGGACATACTCAAGAGGCTTGATGTTTTCCGGAAGTAAAAGGTTTTGCTCAAACCATTTACATGCTAATTCGTTTGCAATTTTAATACCTTCAAGCTTTCTGTAATTTTCTAGTTCAGCCTCGTTTTGTTCCACTTTTGGAACATCAATATTGTGGTCTTTGGCAATTTTGAGAATGGCATCCGTGAAGTTAATCTTTTCGTGCTGCATAACGAAGCTGATAGCATCACCTTTTGCACCACAGCCAAAGCATTTAAAAATGCCTTTTTGTTGGTTTACCGAAAATGAAGGCGTTCGTTCATTATGAATAGGACAACAGGCTGAGTAATTGTTTCCCTTACGTTTTAATGAAATATACCCGGAAAGTATTGTAACAATATCGAGGTTTTGAACACTATCAAGGGTAGAGCTGGGAAGCATAGGATTGTTTAAAAAGTTGAATTAACATTACTTAATAAGGAAGGGAATCAAATTTTAAAATCGAATTTATAGGTCAGAATTGTTCTTAAGAATCTCGGAAAGGATTGGTATCAATAATTCGAGCTCCAGGATTTTACGCTTAATATCATTTCGATGTTGAATATCATCAGCCATTGGTAGCTTGATGTATAGTTCGACGTTAAAATTCTGACAAGCCTCTAGAAGAAGTTCCTGTAATGGAATGCTTGAGATGTTTATTTCTTTCATACAGCTCGCCAATTAATTTTTACAGGAATCTTCATTATCAAACTTTTTCAGCAGAATGAATTTTGAAAGTGCAGGAAGGCTCTGAAAAATTTTGCAGCATTTGAGTACATTGTAATTCAGCATTATCAGAAGATGTTGCCATAAATGGTTCAACTTTCGGATATTCGTTTTCGTTTACAAACAGTGAATATTTCACATTGAATTTGAATTTTTTCTTCGTAGCTATGCTTTATACTTTAGTTGTGGTTAATATTTTTTTGAGCTCTGAGAAAACATTCGTTATAAATTGTACTCCTGATTATTGTGGCATATGACAGCACACAATATTATTTTTGGTAAGAGTGCTGATAAATTTATTTGTATGTCCAATCAGAATAAGGATTTCATCTAGCGGTCAATTGTTTAATTCAAGATTATTGATTTTATCCTTGCGGGAAATGTTCCTGTTATCAATTTCAAGAGCCCACGCTATTGCAGCATCAATAACCGGGTCACTTTGCCGTGTTCCGTTCATGGTTTTGGAGACAGTGCTTTTACTCATGCTTGAGCGATCCATTAATTCAATCAGGAACTTGCGAGGTAATTTATTTCTTAGTTTTTGAAGAGTTTCTTGATCCATAAAATTATTTTTTAGGTTTTGTAAATAAATGTGCTACATTTGTGCTACAAAAAGACTACATTTGTGCAATATGCTTTTTATTCGTGGTATTTAGTGCTATTTATGTATTACTAAAAGGCTGCGAAAGTAAACTAATAATGATATTGGTAAAGCAATATTGATTTACTAATAGTAATTTATTTTGATTCTAAATGGAAAGAATATGGATTGCACTATAAATGTGAGATTTATGAAAATACTCGAAGAGAAAAAAATTTCTCAGGTTGAGTATGCAAAGAGGATTGGAACATCCAGGGCAAATATTAGCAATTGGGCAACTCATAAAAGCGCAGTTCCTCTGGACAGGATTATTGAGCTATTTGGTATTTTTCCGGATGTGGATATCGAATGGCTTTTAACTGGTAAGGACAGACAAACTAAGCCAGAACTAACACAAAAGGAATTTACTGGTTTAGTTCAAGATCAAAATATAGATGACAAGGATTATATAATACAGTTACAAAGAGAAGTAATTTTCTTGCAACAGAGGGAATTATCAAGATACAAGCAACAAGTTGGTTCTGTATAAAGCCAGTAAAAATAGGGATAAAATGAGCGATTCTCTGAAATACTATAAGGTTAGTGATTGAAAAATATGACCTAAACAAGTGGACTCGAACTACTTGGTTCGAGTCCAATCCGGGACGGCAACGGGACAAACATAGTGAAAAATGATTTTTCAAATAATTGCAATTCAATTAGTTATAAACCAAAAAAGGTAAAATAAGAATCACTGGTTCGAATCCAGTACCACGCACTACTTAATTATTTAATTTTCGCTATTCGTTTATTTATCACATTGTATCATGTGATATTTTACCCTGTCCAAAAGTATTATACCTTCCGGACTATAAACGCAAATTCAACCAGGCAGTATTCCTTTTCTCAGACCGGAAATCTAAACGGGTTCTTTACCTTTTTTACTGACTTATCCGGGTAATGCACTGTAAATTCAGGCGCTTTCAGCAGGGAATTTATTTTCTCAACGGTTGTTATACCGTCTACAAACCAGATACGGATAACCGGCCCGCTTTCGGCGAATTCAGTTCTGACCCTTACAATGCCATCATCGTTCGAAGCATGTGAAACCAGGTATGGAAGCCATTGCTGCATTTCTGGATCTGCTGCCTGTTCGAACGGAAGTTCATATACAAGCATCTTATCATCTGCGTAGCTTTCATATTTATTGAACGACACATCCGTTACCGGGAAAAACTGGTTAAGGAATTCCATTGCGGGGATTTCACCTGATATTTTATTTTTTTCGTTAACAACGAAGCCTGTTTCAATCGATCGCTGATCGCTGCCCTTACCCAGGATAAGCATTTTGGATGAAGCTAATGATATGATATTGCTTTCACTGGTAAGAGAAGAATTAAAATAAATGGTGGCTTCGACAGGTTCACCAAAATTCGTATGAAGAGCCATTACTCCTTTGTCCTTTCGCAGCAGTTCGGCAAGATATTGCTGGTCGTTAGGATCGAAGCAGCGGTCGATGCCAAGTTTTACAAAATGGATTTTAGCAGGGTATTGCCTGCTATAATTAAGCAATTCGGAAAGCGGGGCGAAAATTGCTTTTTTAACTCCTTCTTCCTTTATAATTGATTCATCGTAATACACTACCACACGTTTGTGTTTAACGTACGTTTCGACACCTATTACGCCTTTCACTTCTTTCATCTGGTTTGCAAACGAACGGGAACTGCCGAAACATTTTACGTTTTTTAAACCATCCATGCGAAGAACTTTAAGGTTCCTGCTGTTCATGTCGCCCCAGTTTTCACTTATTGTAGGTAATTCGTAAATAGTACCTATTGTGATGGCAGCTGCAATCAGTAGTACCGTTAATGCAGCTGGTAACCAGTTCATCCTGTGCTTGTTGATAGTGAGGGCTCCTTTTTCGGGACATTTTACCACGCAGTCGACACACAGGTGGCAATCGATATGATTTACAGTATCAACGTTTGAAATTTGTATTGCCATCGGGCATTTCTTATCGCAGATACGGCAATGGGTACACAAATCATCATGACGTGTGATCCGGAGCGATGGGAAAACAAAGAATTTCAGGGTTGTAGCCTCAAAAATAAATGCAGTGAGACAAATTGCACCCAGCAGCCAAGGCCACGGAATTGCAATCCCGGCTACGCTGGTAAGTAACACCCAAAGCAATGTTAAAGCTGCTGATGGCAATGCATATACTGCTATATTAGTAATGGCGCCGAGCGGACACAGGTATTTACACCAGAACTGCCTTATGAAGAAAGACCCAAAAATGGTCAGCAGTATAGCCGGTACAGCGTACCATAAAACCACATCGCCGCTGAACCCGGTAAATGATGCATAAAACGGGTCAAATTTGCGGCAGAACAATTCGCTGGCTGTGACAGTGAAATAAAAAGTTATATACAAGAGTATATATTTCAGAAGGCGAAGAATCCTGTCGGCGTTTCCTTTTAACACAATATTCATTTTAGTTTTGCGGCCAAGTTGACCCATCCATTCGGTAAAAGTGCCGATCGGGCAGATATAACTACAGAAGAGTTTGCTGAAAAGTATTACCCCGAGCAAAAGAGCTATCCCCAGGGCAACCTGCACCGTTGTCATAGAACAGGCCAGTGAATGTATCGATAAATAACTTGCCAGGGATTGCATTCCCCCGAAAGGGCAGTAAGCTTCAAAATCGGCAGCGTAATTTTTGTCGGTAAAAGGACGCACTACCATATAGGTGAGCAAGGCAAGTATGCCCCATTGAAGTATAATCCGATAATAATTAACAGGAGATTGTTTTTTGCCGGCCATAATATTTTGATTAGTTTGGATCGGAATTTGATATGTATTCTTATGTATGCGAAAGTAGAAAAAGTAGGAGTGTTGTGGATACGAATCTGTAATTTAGAAATGGTCTACATTGAGATGTGCTATAAGGGCCTAAATGATGCATTTCATCCAAATGACGAATAATTACTACCTTTGAAACCCCAATCAGACTAATTAATGAATCTCAGAAATAAATTCTTTTTTCTAGTGGCAATCTCCCTTTTGGGTGTTCATTCGGTTTTTGCCCAGGAAGACAGATTTCCGTATAAAAAACCTGTGGCAGCTGAATCATCGGCTATACAGAAACGGAGTGATGCCGAAATGCGCATTATGTTTTACAATGTGGAGAACCTGTTTGATGTAGTGCACGACTCACTGAAGGCGGATAATGAATATGTTCAGGGCGGTATGCGCGGCTGGACTTACGACCGGATGCGGAGGAAACTGCTCAATATTTCAAAAGTTGTTATTGCCGTTGGTGGCTGGAGCCCGCCCGACATTATCGGATTATGTGAAGTGGAAAACCGCAATGTGTTGTATGGACTTACATTGGATACCCCGCTCGAAGTTTTCAAGTACCGGATAATTCACTACGAATCGCCCGACCCGCGTGGGATTGATGTTGCGTTACTTTACCGGTCCGATCGATTCAAGGTATTATACCAGTCGGTCATCAGGGTGCGTTTCCCTTTCGATACTGCCTCCCGTACACGCGACATACTTTTTGTAAAAGGAATTGCCTGTAACCGCGATACTTTAAATATTTTTGTCAACCACTGGCCTTCAAAATTTGGTGGGGCCGCGGCAACAATCCCCAAAAGGAACTATGTAGCTTCCATGCTTCGCAGGCAAACCGATTCGCTGCTTGTAGTTAATCCAAATGCAAATATTCTGATCATGGGCGATCTTAACGACTCTCCTTTCGATGAAAGCGTAAGTAAGAAACTCCAGGCTAAGATGGATTCGGTTGACCTGCAATACACTGATTTGTATGATATGCTTGCCGGAGCCGGTATTTCGTGGAAAAAGGGTACAATCAAGTTTCGCGAAGAGTGGGAGACTATTGACCATATGATTGTATCACGGCCATTACTTTCGCATACTACGCCGCATGGTATGCATATTTTTGATGCTCCATTCCTGTTGCAGGACGACGATGCATGGTTTGGTAAGAAACCCTTCAGGACCTATTACGGAGCGAAATATATAGGCGGGTACAGCGATCACCTTCCTGTATATCTGGATCTGAAGTTCTGAAAAACAATACAGCCTTACTGTTTGCTTTGTATAAAATCTCCAATCTCTGTTCATGAAAAAGAAGCCTTCATTTTATAATATTGTAATTGCAGTAATACTTGCCCTCATTATACTGATTGGCGCATTGGTATTGTTTGTTAATCCTGAACAAAAGAAAGTACGCAAACCTGTTTCTGTTATGAACGAGACGCCTGCAACACCTCCAAAACCGGTTTTCCGCAAGGACGGGGAACTCCGTTTTATTGACAATAAAACCAGCAAGGTGATTTCAGCTATTGATATTGAAGTAGCTGACAATGACCCCGAACGTGAGCAGGGGCTTATGTATAGGGACAGCATGGCAGAAAATCAAGGTATGCTTTTCCTTATGGGAAGGGAGGAAATACAGACATTCTGGATGAAAAATACAATTATTTCGCTTGATATAATTTATGCCGATGCCAGCCAGCATATTGTGAGTATTCACACCAAATGCACCCCATACTCACTCGACCCTATTCCCTCGGCAAAACCTGCTTCGTATGTGGTGGAGGTAAACACAGGGTATGCCGGACGACACGGAATTAAAGCGGGTGATCGTATCGCTTTTTAGGCTTTAATAAATAGTTGATTGTGAGAGGTGAAATGAAAATGGCAGGGTGGAAGATTTTGTTATGACACTTATATGTCAATTATCAGCGCCCCGGAATCAATAATACTGTATGCCTTCTGACCGGCATTGCTACATTCATCAAGCCATTTATCGTTTCTGTATACAGAATTTGTGCCGTCAATTACAACGAGTCCGGGATCATATAGTTGAAGCAGGTTGCTGATTTTAAGTTTAGGGTTATGCCTGATTACCAGGAAATCGACTTTTAGTTTCGGCTTTTTACCAAACCCAGGTTGACTGATACTGTCAACCACCGAAATACGCTTATGGCCAAACATGAAATTAGCCCCTTTACAATACAGTGACTTATCTACAGCCATCAGATTTTTATTATGAATGTCGATTGTATCTAGTGCAACCGGATTTGTGCCTGTAATCCCGTATAAAACGGACGCCCCGTTCAACTGGAATTTACTCGCTTTTTTATCGTTTATAAGCGTTGAATCTGCTAGCAGGATCTGCTGCCGGCCTTGTACAAATCCTATTGCCGATTGCCTGCCTGGGGAATAGAAAATGATCTTCTTCTGCATATCCCGTTTGACCCCGGTAATCGAAAAACTTACCGTAAAAAGAACCAGCATTCCCAAGGCGATGAACAGAGCTTGTTTCTTCCTGAGATACATGAAAATAACAAGCGAAATAATAATTCCATAAATCAGGATCATTTCCGGCACGAAAATGGAATCTACATGCAATACCGAATGAGGTAATTGTTCGATAAACCTAACTGACGAGTTTAAAACCAGCAGTATGTAATTTGTAACGATCCCCATAAAATTACTCACCAGCGGTACAAATGAGGTTGCAAGTACCGCCACCCCGGCATAAATCGCCAGGAATGATAATGGAATAGCGACCAGGTTAGCCGCGATAAAATAATTCGGGAACTGGTGGAAATAGAGCATAGCCAGGGGCGCTGTGGCCAGCTGTGCAGCAATTGAAACAGCAACCAGTTCCCATATGTATTGGGCAATTCGGCTTGTCGGGTTCCAGAGGTCAGCTAAAGGCTGGTTGATAAAAACGATCCCTATAATGGCAATATAAGAAAGCTGAAATCCTATGTTGCTGATCATCAGCGGATCGATAAGCAGCAGGAACAATGCCGATACCGATAATGAATTTATAATGTGTACATACCGGTTGCTTAAATTGCCGAGCGAGATAAATGTGAACATCGCCGCTGACCGCATAACCGAAGGCGACATTCCAGTGAGCAAGGCATATGCCCAGATAGTGAAAAGTATAATTGTGGTCTTAATAAATAACTGACCGCCTTTCATTTTCATAAAGCCAAGCAGGAAGTTGATAATGATGAAAATTACCCCGACATGCAGTCCTGAGACACTGAGTATATGCATAACCCCCGTACCTGAATAGGCCTGGAGAGTTTCATTATCAAGCATATCGCTTTGTCCCATGATTAGTGCCGAAGCAACGGCAAATTCTTTCCCTTCGAGCCCGTGCTTACTGAGAATGTTAACAAACTTTCGCGAGACCTGGTGTGCTGCCCGGTAAATACTGAATCCCTGTGGCATTTCGAGCATCCGGTAGCTCCCGTTTTTGAGATAAACCTGGTGGTACACATTATTCGATGCCATGTAGCAACGGTAATCGAAAGCTCCGGGATTTTGAGGCGGGCTGATTTCCTGCAATTCTCCTGACAAAACGAGCAGGCTCCCTTCGGGCGGAGGATCCAACGCGGAATCCTTCTCGAAATATGTTAATACTCGGCCTTTAGCTTCAACAAAAATATTCCCTTTCTTTAAAGCAACAATCGTGAGAATAGTTTTGACACTATGATCTTTTACCTGCAAAGGTTCTGATACACTTGCCAGGAAAATGCCTTTGGTCTGAATGCCGGCAAAATGATCAATGCTTAGAATCTCTTTGTGAAGAATTACCGCATTATACCCGGTAATTAGCATGAAACCGCTTAATACCAGTCCAAAGAACCACTTTTGGAGGATTTTCAGTTTTTTAAACTTGCTGAGACCTGATACCAGTGTTACCAGAAAGAAGAGAAACCAGATGCCCGGGTGCATTAATGTAATGGCAGGAATGGACAGACTCATTACTATACCCGCCATAAAAGGCAGCAATACTCTCAGCACAGGGAAGAGATGGCGGTAATGCATATCCGTATGATGTTCAACCCAAAGTTAAGGATATTTTCAGCTATTGCCGATAAATCCCAGTTGAAAAATTTCGCTGAACATGAAAAAACTGCCGGTCCCCGGAATTCGTATATTTACAGCTTTTAGAAAAGTAAAGGCCATGATTAGGGAAATGCAGTCTGGAGATTGCACTCGTGTACTCGAAATATATAAACTCGGGCTCGCGACAAGGAACGCAACATTCGAAACCGAAGTCCCGACATGGGCTCAGTGGGATGCAAGGCATCATAAGCACTCAAGATTTGTGTACATAGCTGGTGATGAAGTTCTCGGATGGGTAGCATTGTCCGCTGTATCAGCACGAAAAGCATATTCCGGGGTTGCTGAAGTAAGCATTTATATTGATCCCGCCTGCACAGGGCAGGGGATTGGCTCCCAGTTGATGCGAAAAGTGATTGAATCTTCCGAAGAACAAGGAATATGGACGCTGTTTTCAAGCATTTTTCCTGAAAATACAGCAACTCTGCGGCTTCATGAAAAATTTGATTTCAGGATAATAGGCAGGCGTGAACGAATAGCACAACTGGATGGGAAATGGCGCGATACCGTTTTACTCGAAAGAAGAAGCAAAAGCCTTGGAATTATTGACTGTTGTTAAGCCGGCTTAATTATAACCTCTGGATTATTTGCAATATTGGTTTAACAACTCAGTTCCCTTTTTATTGCCCAGTTCTTGAGCCTTACGCCAGTCGTCGCACGATTTGGTATTGCCTTTGGCATGGAAAGCAGCGCCTCTGTTAATATAAGCCGGTGAATATTTAGGTTCTATTTCTATGGCTTTTGAGAAATCACCAATTGCCTTATCGTATTCTTCTAACATAACAAAGCAATTGCCCCTGTTCATATAATTCGACACATTCCGGGTATCGATTTCAAGGCTGCGGGTGAACGATGCGATTGCTTCGGTATATTTCCCGAGTGCAGCCTCCGACGTGCCCTTATTGAAATAGGCGGCAGCAAAGCCTGGCTTTAATTTTATAGCTTTATTGTAATCGGCAATTGCTTCGGCGTGATGCCCGAGTATGGCCCTGGTTACTCCGCGGTAATTAAGAGCATCAGTAAAGCCGGGTTTTAATTTAACTGCTGTATTAAAATCATTGAAAGCTTTGTCGTTTAGCCCTTTCTGATAATAAATGCATCCCCGGTAGTAAAAACATTCAGGTATTTTAGGGTTGTATTTAATAGCCTGGTTAAAATTAATCAGGGCACTGTCGCTCACGTGCAGGAGATAAAGAGCCTTGCCTTTTAAATAGTACGCATTATAATTTTTATTGTTCTGCTTTATGCACTTGTTATAGTCTTTGATAGCGCCACGGAAGTCACCATTTTTTGCTTTGTTCATGCCGGCAATCAGCTCAGGAGGAGCAAGCGAATCTGCTTCAGGTTTGGCCTGTTTTACAGGCATTGTTGTAACCTTTTGATTGGAATTGCCTACAATGATCTCGTGCTGTTCAATAATGCCGGGTATTGTTGAATGAGAGCTATTTGCTAAAGCCAAACCATTGCCGGGGTTTACTTTACAACCTGTAGAATTTCCACTGATGAAAGTCGAGTGGGATTGTAATTTAGCATGCCTGACAGAAACTGAAGCCGCAGTTGCAATAAGAGAAATTGCAGCAATGAGTATAATGGACCTTATCATTAAGACGATTATTTTAGTTGATTTTTAACTTTTCGAACATTATGGCAGCTGCACGATCCGAAGCTCCCGGGGGACCAACACTTTCCTTCAACTCTCTGTAGTCGCTGAGCATCCGGTTGCGGACTTCGCCTTCAGTCAGAAGGGGTGCAAGTTCGCGGGTCAGTGTATTGGCTGTAAATTTGTATTGGATTAGTTCTGCAACTACTTTTCGGTTTAATATAATGTTAGGCAGCGAAATAAATTTAACATGCACAATCATCAAGGCTATCATTGCCGTTATAAAACTGAAGCGGTAAACAACTACCTGCGGAACCCCTAACAAAGCAGTTTCAAGAGTTACCGTACCCGACTTAACCGCTGCTGCATGCGAAACCCTGAGCAGGTCATGGGTATGGCCGTATACTACTTTTACCGGGTAATTTTTTATGAGTTTGTTATAGAAGTCCGGGCTTAAGGTCGTGACACCTGCAATTACAAACTGGTAGTCGCTGAAGCGCTCAGTGATTTTAATCATAAAAGGAAGTATCCGCTGCAATTCCTGTTTCCGGCTGCCTGGAACCAGGGCTATAATTGGTTTACTCCCCAGATCGTATTTTTTACGCATTTCATTTTTATCCACCGGTGAATCCAGGTCCATGGAGTCGGGCATCGGATGGCCGGTAAACTCAACTTTATAGCCGTATTTTGCATGAAAGTCCTTTTCGAAGGGCATTACCACAAAGGCTAGATCGGTGTTCCTGTGCAGTTTATGCACGCGGCGCTTTTTCCAGGCCCAAACCTGGGGTGAAATGTAATAAAATACCTTTATCCCTTTTTCTTTGGCAAATTCAGCAATTCGCATATTGAAGCCCGGGTAATCGACCAAAATTACAGCATCAGGTTCCCATTCAACGATGTCCTTTTTGCAAAAACGGATATTTGCCAGAATAGTCCTTATATTGAGAAACACTTCCTGGAAACCCATGAAAGCGAGTTCGCGGTAATGCTTTACCAGAACTCCTCCTTCAGCTTCCATTTTTTCACCACCCCAGCAGCGGAATTCAGCATGTGAATCGCGTGCCGTAAGCCCTTTCATGAGTTTTGCTGCATGCAAATCGCCTGATGCTTCACCTGCAATAATATAATATTTCATAGGCTGGTGGGGTTGATCTATATCGGAAAAGTGAAATTACTGTTCTTCAGGAACAGGAAAAACAACAAAACCAGGATGGCTGATGTAACCAATAAAGCCTGCCCGGTTTTATAAAACTTCAGGTTTACAAGATAATAGCGCATTGCAACCAGGTTAAATGCTATTCCGAGGAGTAGCAGGTTTAGCTGCCGCACGTTTTCCAGAATGTTGTATTTACTCTGAAGAAGGCTGACAATCACTATAATCACGAAACTTGTCGGGATAGGAATTAACAAGCCAAGGATAAATCCAAGGGAGTATTTGTCGCGTTGAAGCCATTCTTTTATTTGCATTGTAATTGGTTTAATATTTAGTCAGGCATTTACAATTTATAAGCTTTTATTCTAAACTCATAACTCATAATTCATAACTCATAACTCATAACTCTGTTATAAATTTAGCCTTCCAGTTTCCAGTCTTTAATAGTTTTAATAAACCCGTGTGCGGTAAGATCAATCTGTATCGGAACAATACTGATGTAGTTATGGTTGATGGCCCAGTGGTCGTTATCCTCACCTTCTTCGAGGTTTATAAATTCTCCCTGAAGCCAGTAATAATCACGTTTATGTGGGTCTTTACGCTCATCGAAATTCTCATCCCAGTAGGCCCTGGCCTGTTTAGTAACTTTAATTCCCGCTATCGGGCTTCCATTCTGTACCGGGATATTCACATTTAAACAAACCCCGTCGGGAAGTCCGTTCTCGAGTACTTTCGAAGCCACCGATTTTATTATTTTCCCGCAATGGCTGAAATCAGCCGAATGCTTGTAATCATTCAGTGAGAATCCAATAGCAGGCACATTTTCCATGGCTCCTTCAATAACAGCTGCCATGGTACCCGAATACAACACGTTTATGGAAGCATTGCTTCCATGATTGATCCCCGATACAATCAGGTCGGGTTTGCCGCGGATAATAACCTTTTCGCCTAGTTTTACACAGTCGGCAGGGGTGCCATTGCAACTGTATTCGGCGTAACCCGGTTCATCGGTAATCAGGTGAATCCTCAGCGGTACCTGTATGGTAACTGCATGCCCCATGGCCGATTGCGGTTTATCGGGGGCAACAACTACCACATCGCCAAGCGGACGAATGGCCTCAATCAGGTAACGGATTCCCGGGGCATGTATGCCATCATCGTTGGTGATCAGTATTAGTGGTTTTTTCATGTATCTGGATAAGTCAGTCTTAAGATTCTGTTTCAGTATGAGTTTCAGTATGTTCCGTTCCGTTTTTCGGATCGGGAATACTTGTAACTCCTGCCGAAACAATAAATTTCATCACTTCCGTTGAGTTTGCATTAAGCGGTTTCACATTTGCCGCTTTAACGATATAAAGATTTCCCGAAAAAGTGTACGAATAGGGTATATACACTGCCACTTTTTCAAGGCTGATGCCTAGAGCCGTAAGGTCATGCTGTGTTATAAATCCAAGCATTTCAAGGTCCGAGTTTACATTTACTTTCACAAGTACAGCTTCAGTAAATTTCTTTTCTTTCCCCACAAATGCCGACATGAAGTCCTTGATGGAGGTATAAATTATTTTTACAAGGGGTGCCTGGCTTATAACTTTGTCGATCCATTTCAGAAGTGGTGTGAAAAGGATTGAGCTTCCGATAATGCCGATCAGGGTAATAAAAGTCAGGATGATGATTAATCCGAGCCCGGGAATTTTGAAGCCGATAATATCAGCCAGGTGCTGTAGAAGCAACCCATCGATAAACTCCAGCGTGACAACAATGGCATAAATGGTTATTGCCACTGGT
The DNA here is from genome assembly GCA_963677975.1 of Bacteroidales bacterium. Lineage (GTDB taxonomy): Bacteria > Bacteroidota > Bacteroidia > Bacteroidales > UBA4417 > UBA4417. The sequence goes on from OY782677.1 coordinate 2,044,647, forward strand.
GATAAGAGTAATAATCCCTGAAGAAAGTAACGGATAAGCTTGTTCATAATACGCAATTGGAGTGCAAAATTAGTTAAATTTTCGCCTCAAAAGTTGTTGTAGTATAAGTTGCTGATATTCTGCTTGATAGGATTCGAAAAATCAATTGCCAGGAGCAGGGGAATTTTTAGCCCGCCAATGTCGAGGTGTGGATACTTAATTCGATGCATTTTTGACATACTTCTCCAGCCACTGATCTGTTTCCCACAGCATATGAAGTATATTTTCTTTCGCAGCATAGCCGTGGCTCTCGAAAGGCAGCGAAACATAACGCACAGTTCCTCCAAGTCCTTTTATAGCGGAATACAATCTTTCACTTTGTATAGGGAAAGTTCCTGAGTTATTATCGGCATCACCATGAATCAGCAGGAGCGGGGCTTTGATTTTATCCGCATGGCTGAATGGGCTCATATTGTTGTACACTTCGGGCGCTTCCCAATAGGTGCGTTCTTCACCCTGGAACCCGAAAGGGGTCAGCGTCCGGTTGTATGCGCCGCTGCGGGCAATCCCGGCTTTAAACAAATCGGTATGCGCCAGCAGGTTAGCCGTCATAAATGCGCCGTAGCTATGACCGCCGACGGCTACGCGCGTGCTGTCTCCAACACCCATGTCTGAGAGTGTTTGTATGGCTGCATGTGCATTCAGGTAAAGTTGAGGGATAAAATTATCGTTGGGCTCGGCACCGTTTTCGCCTACAATAGGCATTTCGGCATTATCGAGAATAGCATATCCGCGGGTTACCCATAAAACCGGGGACCCATAATAAGGGCGTGTAAACGTGTTTTTCGAACCACGAACCTGTGAGGCATCGGCAGCCGATTTATATTCGATAGGATAGGCCCAGATTAAGATAGGCAGTCTGCCGTCGCGTGCAGCATCATAGCCTTTTGGAAGATACAGGTCACCCGCAAGGTTGATCCCGTCGGCGCGTTTATACGTAATTTTCTGCCTGCTAACTCCTTCGAGTAATGTATATGGGCTTGTAAAAGCAGTAAGCAGGATTTCGGCAGGTTTCTTCTTTATTGTTGTATGCAGGTAATAGTTGGTTATCTCGGTCTGGCTCTCTCGGGCAGTTATAAAAACTAATTTTACCGGATCGATCATCTTTACAAGATATTCATAATAAGGCGCCTTGCACCTCCATAGCTGGCGGGTTTTTCCTGTTGTAAAATCAAAGGCCTGAATAAGAGGCATATCACCCTCGTCGGAAGCGCCGCCTGCATTCATCAGGAGTTCTTTCCCATTGAGGATAATAAGCACCTGCCTGCCAAATTCATTTTTTTGAGTCAGCGGATCTCCAATATCCGAATACGAATCGTTCGAACTGCGTGCAAAAACAGAGTCGGATTTCCCGGTTGAAGGATTATAGCGATTCATCTGGAACTTCCGGCTGGCGTATGATTCTTCGTAAAATACTGCTGTAGTTGCATTCCCCCAGGTAACACCCTGGTAACGCATCCTGGTTTTAAAGAGTTCTGCAGGCTGGTTGCCTCCTGTTGCAGAGATTTTAGCTGCAACCAGGGCATCGCGCCAGGTTGATTTGGATTTTCCCAAACCGCCATCAAGTGCTTTAACATAGGTCACAGTTGAAGGTTCATCGCTCCGCCATGCGAAATTCCGTGGATAATCGGGAGCATCGTCGAAACCTATAGGATCACCTTCTGACGAGGGGTTGGTTGCCAGGTTCAGCACCACTGACCCATTTATATCGGTAACTGCCACTTTGTGGGGAAAACCGTAAGCCGGAACCATGTAGGAATAAGGTTTTTCGATAGTCTGCAGCAAGAGGTAATTCCTGTCGGGCGAAACTGCAAAACCCCTGAAAACAGCCGGTTCCGCTATTTTAGTTTCGACCCCCGAATTGTTGATTACCAGTTGCGACCGGGTATAGTATTCGAATAGCGATTCGTCGTAGGCTGATTTTATAAGGTCCTGGTATGTACGCGATGCGGCTTTCCGGCCAAGGCTTTCCTGTACGACAGGTCCTGTGGGGGCAAGCGGTTTGTCAGGTTTTGGGATATTTGGCAGAACAGTTTTGTATATGATCCGGTTATCGTCGATCCAGGTAAAATTGCCACCCGAAACAATATTCAGAGGGGATTGATTGATTTTAACGGCCGTAAACGAAGCCAGATCAATAATATAAAGATCGATCGCGGTTTTTGTAAGATTTACAAAGGCAATTTTGTTTTGCGAAGGGTTCCATTGAACTCCTGTGGCACGCATTTCAACCGGAAGCCCTTTAACCGGGTATTCCTGCATGGTATTCAGGTCTTTTAGTGTAAAGCCTGTTAATGTATTGGGACGGCTTGGCGAAAAATTGTCAGGATTTATCCTTAACCCGGCAATACGGAGTTCAGGTTCGGCCAGTTCAGCTACCGAAGGAAACGTATTGCGTTCCATCAGCAACATCCATTTTCCTGCATCATCGATACTTGCCGATGGTACAGGCTTGGCCATGATCAGATCGTAAATTTCACGGGGCGGCTCCTGGTATTTTATTTGTTCCTGGGCTTTAGGTTGCATAAGAGCGATTAAAAATAGAAATGTAAGTACAGTTTTCATTTGCGAAAGGGTATTTATGCAAAAGAGGTTAATGTCAGCAGAAGCTGTTCGAAATTATAGCCGGGGGCTTCAGCCCAAGACTAAAATGATGTAATTCAATCCGTTTCCATTATCCCGGCTATAAACCGGGTTAGTTCTTCATAAAACATCTGAACCGGGAATCCCATTACATTGTAGTAGCAGCCCTCGATGCCGCTGATACCTATATACCCGATCCAATCCTGTATGCCATACGAACCGGCTTTGTCATAAGGCCTATGATGATTTACATAAAATTCAATTTCATCCGTTGCCAGTTTCCTGAAATTTACCAGGGTATGGGCATGGAATACAGTTTTCGAATTTCGCGACTTCAGGCAGATGCCTGTGAATACGGAATGCTGCTTGCCCGAAAGTTTCATAAGCATTTCAATAGCTTCCTCTTTCCCTGCGGGCTTCCCGATATATTCGCCTTCGAGCCACACAATAGTATCGGCAGTTACAAGGATCGAATCATCAGCTAAAAGTGAAGAGTCATAAGCGTCAGCTTTGAGTTCACATAAGTACCTGGCAATGTCAGCTCCTTCGAGATCTGGAGGATAAATTTCGTCGACATCAATTTCTGCAAGGGTATAGTGGAGGCCGAGTGCTTTAAGAAGGTCCTGTCTTCGTGGTGATTTTGACCCCAGTATGAGATTATAGTGCCTGAGTATTTCCTGTTTCATGAAGGGCCGGATAGGCTTTTAGTATTGTGCTTATTACCAGTGATATGCATCATCGTTCATCCATTTCCCCTGAACTTTCAATACCTGCTCAATAATGTCGCGTACGCATCCGCGGCCTCCAGGCTGGTGCGAAATATAGGTGGAAATCCTTTTAATTTCTTCAACCGCATCGGCCGGGCAACAGGGTACTCCAACCTTAAGCATGATTTCGTAATCGGGAATGTCGTCACCCATAAACATCACATTCTCATCTTTCAGTTCGTGGTCGGCCAGATATTGATTATAGACATCTATCTTTTTTTCAACGCCAAGGAAAACATCTTTCACTTTCAGGTTTTCGAACCTGCGTTCCATTGATTCGGAATAACCGCCCGAAATTATTACTATATGGTAATTTTTCTTGACGGCCAGTTGCATGGCATAACCATCCTTAACATTAGCCGTGCGAAGCGCATCGCCATTGGCAGTCAGAAGAACAGAGCCATCCGAAAGAACCCCGTCGTAATCAAACATGAATGTATTGACCTTTAATAGTTTTTCCTTGTAGTTCGACATGTATGGCCTGTTAATGCTTATTTGTGTTGTTTTATAATAAGTTGGGCTAAAAGACTGTAAAGTTCAGCATATTCAGGAAACGATGCAAGAGCTTCGATGTGCTTTTCAATAGTTGGAATATCGCTGCGTCGGGCAGGTCCTGTCTGTAACATTAGCGGATCGCCATGAACTGCTTTGCGTGTGGTTTCGAGCATCAGAGGATGGAGAACTTCAATGGGCAGTCCGTTCGTTTTAAGGATTTCGTTGCTGATGCTATACATCAGGTTCGAATAGTTTCCTGCAAAAACGGCGGCAACATGCAATAAGAGTCTTTTCGCGCTGTCGGCTTCATATACTTTTGATGAAAGTTCCGACGCAACCTGCCTGATGGCACTCAGATCGTCTTGATTTGACGCCTCAAGGAAGAATGGCACGTCACTGAAGTCAACTGGAATGTCTTTCGAAAAGGTTTGCAAAGGATAAAACGAGCCGTAATGTGATGAATGTGTTTTCAGTCCGTCAACTGATACCGAACCCGCTGTATGTACAACGATACCTTCGAAATTGCCAATAGCTGAGGCAACTTCGTCGATTGCCTTGTCAGGGACGGCAATTATGATCAGGTCAGTTTCTGCCTTTAAAGAGGAAATTTCCTTGAAAGCTACCGAATTACAGCTTTCGGCAAGTGCTGAGGCATGAACGAAATCATGGCTCCAGATCCCCGCGATGTGAAATCCCTTCAGTTCCAAACCCGTTGCCAGATGCCAGGCCACATTTCCCGATCCTGCAAAAGCAATGTTCCTGATGCTGTTGTTTGTTATCACAAACGCTGTATTAGTATTATCCGGATTATTATTTGGCTGCTGCTTCTTTATACTTACCCATAGTCCGGCGCATGATCGAGTAGGTGAGCCCGCTGAATAAGACAACAATGCCGAACCATAAAACTCCTATATACGGGAAGATAATCGCTTTCATAACAATGTAATCCTGTTGCCTTTCGTACACACCAACGTGTATCGCCTTCGAATCGGTTGCCACTCCCTCGAAACGCAATTTCAGGTTCAGTGGCTCTAAAGTCCCGTCGGTACGCTTTAGTTCGCCGTTAACAATTTCGTACTTTATTTCGGTGTCCAGCTGTCCCTGTTCCATGCTTAGAATCTTAAATTTAGCAGTAATACTTGCATTATTAACATCATCATTTTTCATGGAAGTAGTTATATCGTCGAGTATAATCAGGTTGCGTCCTATTGCCAGGGTATCCTTCACTACCATAGGTTGCTCGCCGGTTTTGCTGAACCCGGTTGAATCGGCATTCTGCACCCCTTGCTGGGCAAAGCTTAAAAATGTATAGATGTCTTTATCTATAAAATGCTTGGTATCAGGATTGTATACATTTCCCATGCGGGTATTCACATTAAGAGATGGATAAACCGAGAAATCGACTTTCCCTGTTCCGGCATCTTTAACTTTTACAAAATCAACCTGGTAGAAAGTCTCCCTGCCTTTGGTTTTTGAATCGGTGTATGTAACCATATATCGGCCCATGGTCTGGCTGACGCCTTTAACCAACACAAGGTTTTCTTTATTTTCGGCTTGCCCGCCAAGATCCATACCGGAAGTATTACGCGAGATCACCTGTGAATTACTGAACGCAAGTACCACACCCAACAGGAAAAGGGTGAACCCGATATGTGTAAATGCTCCGCCAACATTCGACGTCTTTTTCATATAGTGGATTACAAAATCGACCGAAACTACTGCAGCAAGCAGAATGCTGAAAAGCATTGTGGTGCGGGCTGCACCTGTTACATGATCGCCGATGGCAACCAGTATTGTAAGCACGAGTGCTATTGCTGCTGCAACCCCGATCTTGCGCAGGAATGGTTTGATTTTATTCGGGCCGTACCAAAGATACTGACTGATGGCAATGCCTAAGGCAATAACGATGGCGAAAGGCATCTGCCATGTGTTATAAAAATTTACGTTATCAATCGGCGGGGCAATATCGGTATGGAAAAGTTTATTAAACACCGGGATTGAAGTTGTTGCCGTTACCTGGAATGCCGAAAGCAGCACAATAATTGCCCCGATAAGCATCCAGAATTCGCGTGTCATCACTTCGTCGTTGTCCTTTTTCGGGAAGTATTTTTTACGGAAAATCAACAGTATAATTGACGGAACAAGGAAAAGTACATCGAATACGACCATCTGCATCGAAAGCGCATTTTCTCCGAAGGAGTGAACCGAAGTTTCGCCTAGAACACCGCTGCGTGTAAGGTAGGTTGCATATACTACAAAAAACCAGCCAAGTATCGTAAAGAAGTAGGTTGTTGCATAAGTATTAAACCTCTTCCGGGCTATGATCATAGTATGAAGAGTGGCAACCATAAGTAGCCAGGGCACCAGCGATGCATTTTCAACCGGGTCCCATGCCCAGAAACCACCGAACGTGAGTGACTCATATGCCCACCGGCCCCCGAGAATAATTCCTATGCCTAAGGTGAGGATAGCTGCAAGCGTCCAGGGGATTCCCGGTTTTAACCAGGAGTGGTATTCTTTTCGCCATAGCGAGGCTATTGCATAACTGAAAGGTACCAATGTAACGGCATAGCCTAGGAAAAGCGAAGGTGGGTGAATGATCATCCAGATGTTTTCAAGCAAAGGGTTCAATCCATTACCTTCGGTTAAGAATGTCAGGTAGTTCGCTTGTTTAAACAATTCTTCCGCCGCATTTGAAGGCATATTCCTCAACAGGTTAAACGGGCTGCCACCAATGCTGAATGCTCCCAGGTCGAGACCTAATACCATGGAAAGAAGAAAGAACTGCCCTGTTGCAAAAACAGGCATCACCCAGCCTTTCCATTCTTTTGCCGAACTAAGCAACATTAAACCGATAATTCCCTGCCAGAAAGCCCATACCATGTAAGAACCTTCCTGCCCTGCCCAGAAACAGGAAAACAGGAACTTCAATGGCATATCCGTAGCTGAATACTGGTAAACATAGGAGTATTCAAAACAGTGGTTCCCGATGAGATAATAGAGTGATGCAATTGCACCCAGAAGCGCGACAAAATGCAGGCGGAATAAATTTCCTGCAATCTTCGAAAAAAGGTCTTTCCTACTTTCGTTGCTTTGTGATTTTATAAAGAGAACTGCTGAGGATAGTAAGGATAAAATGCTGACCCATATAAATATACGGCCCAGGTATCCGGCCAAAAGATGTTCTCCGATGTATTGTATGATCATGTATGTAGCTATATAAATTTATTGTACAAAAGTATACTTTATAACCAAAACGGAGAGTGGTTGTTTTTATTTCAGGGATAAAAAGTTATAAATATCATATAATCAAAAAGTTATAATATGATATTCTGATGCTTTGGTGAAATCCACCCGAATTGAGTTTTTTTATTTGATAAAATCTGTAATATTGCGTTAAACTCCGTCTATACCTGAAATCATGGACATAAGAATTACCGAAGTAACCTCGCGCAAACTACTAAGAACGTTCATTCATCTACCGGCAAAGCTGCATGGCGATATGCCAAACTGGATGCCAACTATTTATATCGACGACTGGAACTTTTTCAGCCCTAAAAAGAACCACCAGTTCGATGCCTGTGATACAGTTATGGCTATTGCTTTTGTCGATGGTAAACCGGTAGGCAGGATAATGGGAATTATCCACAATAAATACAACGAACTACGAAACGAAAACAATGCCCGTTTCGGTTATTTTGATTGTATCGACAGCCAGGAGGTTGCACATGCCTTATTCCGTTTCATAATGGATTGGGTGAAGCAAAAAGGAAAAACCCTTCTCGTTGGTCCTTATGGTTTTTCTGACAAGGATATTCAAGGATTATTGATCGAGGGATTTGAACATTTACCACTTATCGATTCGGCATGTAATCCCCGGTACATTGTAAAATTGGTCGAAAACGAAGGCTTTACGAAGGAAATCGACTGCATGACATACAAATTCCCGGTAAACCTGGCTTTGCCCGAATTGTATTATCGTATAGTGCAGCGATCGAACTACAGCAACAATACCCAACTTGTCGAGTTTACTTCCCGTAATCAGCTTAAACCCTATATTGAACCGGTGTTGCAGCTTGTAAACCGCACCTACGACCACTTATATGGCTTTGTCCCCATGACCGATACCGAGATTCATGAGCTGGCCTCGAGGTACCTGCCAATTATTGATCCGCGTTTTGTGAAAGTAATTGAAAAGGATGGCGAAGTTATTGCCTTCATTATTGCAATTCCCAGCCTCACCAAAGGAATACAGAAATCGCGCGGTTATCTTTTCCCCATCGGAATTTTCCAGATATTGCTTGCCTCGCGGCGCACAAGCCAGCTGGACCTCATGCTGGGAGCAGTCCGTCGCGACTTTCAGGGTGCCGGGATGGAAGTTGTGATGGGTATCAGTCTGATTGAATCAGCCCGAAAAGCTGACTTTAAGGACCTGGAAGTTCACCTTGTACTCGAAAATAATCATAAAATGCGTGCCGAGATCGAAAGGCTGCATGTACCGGTGCATAAAAGGTTCAGGGTGTACAGGAAGGAATTGTAGATCCCGGATTTTGGATTTGTGATTTTGAAATTGTCAATCCCTCAATCTTTACAATCTTTACAATCTTTTCTATCGAGTCAATCCCTTCAATCTCATCAATCCTTTCAATCCCTCCCCTTTTCCCCGTTTCTCCATGTCTCCAGGTCATATTGATGGCACTGAATTTAAATGGAAGAAAAATATTTTTCTGTTTTGAGAATATTTCAAAAATAGTCTTACCTTTGCACCCCTGAAAATCATTGAATTAATCATTTAACCGAAAGGAAGTCTATCCATTATGATCATTGTTCCTGTAAAAGAAGGCGAAAGCATTGACCGCTCGCTGAAGAAACTGAAACGTAAATTCGAAAAAACCGGTGTTGTAAAAGAACTGCGCAACCGCCAGAAGTTTACAAAACCCTCAATCGTACGTCGCGAAGAAATCCGCCACGCCATTTACATCCAACAGCTTCAGCAGCAGCAGGAATTGTAATCACCCGGAAATATTTTCCGGAAAGCGGGAAGTAATATTTGTTTTTCTCATACTATTGTTGTACTTTTAACGTTAGTTAAGTACAAAGTTTGAGGGGCAAAGGTTACTTCCTGTTTTATTTTGACGGATGCTGAAGGAAAAATACATAGATTACCTGCGATACGAAAAGCGTTACTCTGCGCATACTATTCTTGCATATCAATCCGATCTGGATGATTTTTCAGATTTCTTACAAGTACAATATCAAACTTCCAATCTGTTGGTTGCCGATCACATGCTGATCCGCTCATGGCTTATATCCCTCTTCGATCGTAAAATTTCCCCAAGGTCGGTAAACCGGAAACTTTCAACACTTAAATCATTTTACAGGTATTGCCTTAAACATGGAATGCTTACTGCAAACCCTATGCTGAAAGTTGTGGCGCCGCGCACATCAAAACCTTTACCGGTTTTTCTTACACACGATAATCTCCATGCCCTTATGCATGATGTCGGATTCGGGGCAGGATACGAAGGCTGCCGCGACAAAATGATAATTACCTTATTATATGCTACCGGTATACGGCGGGCAGAATTGATTTCGATAAACATTGCCGATATTGATCTTGATAAAGGGCTGCTCAAAGTAACAGGAAAGAGGAACAAACAAAGGATAGTTCCCATAGGTCCGGCTGTGGTTGATTCATTAAATGAATACTTATTAATCAGGACCGGGTTTTTGAACAAGAATTTACAATCGGTTGAAAACAATACACAAGCACTCTTTGTTACATCCAAAGGATTGCCTGCCTATCCGAGGATGATACATAACATTGTACACAAGTACCTGTCGTTGGTTGCATCCAACAGCAAACTGAGCCCGCATGTATTACGGCACACGTTTGGTACCCATATGCTAGATGACGGGGCTGACCTGAATGCAATCAAGGAGATACTCGGGCATTCGAGCCTTGCTGCAACACAGGTTTATACGCATAATACTATCGAAAAGCTTAAAACAATCTACAAACAGGCCCACCCAAGGGCGTAAACAAAAAGGAGGACTCATGAAAGTAAACATCAATTCAGTGCATTTCAAAACCGACAAGAAGTTGGATTCTTTTATTACAGAGAAAGTTGAGAAGCTTTCGGATTTGTACGATGGAATAATTGGTAGCGAAGTGACTTTAAGAGTAAACAACAGTGAAGACCATGAGAATAAGATAGCAGAAATCCGATTATTGGTGCCGGGAAACGATCTTTTTGCCAGGAAACAGAGCAAATCATTCGAAGAAGCCACTGATATTGCGGTTGATGCACTTCGTAAGCAATTAAGCAAGCATAAGGAAAAACAAAGAGGCGAATAAAAATAAATAAAAATATTTTCACCACTTGTTTGGTAATTCAAATTAAGTGCGTACATTTGCAGTCCTTTTCAAAAAGGACTGCTTTTTTGTTAAAGGAGCCTGTTGTAAAGTGCTGATAATTAGGAAGATTTGAGTTGTATTAACGCAAAAAGACCGGTTTTGAAGCCTTTTTACAGAGTTTTTTAAAAGGCCGATGTAGCTCAGTTGGTAGAGCAGCTGATTTGTAATCAGCTGGTCGGGGGTTCGAGTCCCTCCATCGGCTCCAGTTCATCGAAATGTTTTTAATACCCGGGGGGATACCAGAGCGGTCAAATGGGGCAGACTGTAAATCTGTTGGCTAAGCCTTCGGAGGTTCGAATCCTCCTCCCCCCACAATCTGTTGTTTAATAAGAAGGAAATACCTTTTTGTTATTTTTTCGCATGCAATTTAAACAGCAGGTGTTTTAAGCGGAAGTAGCTCATTTGGTAGAGCGATAGCCTTCCAAGCTATAGGTGGCGGGTTCGAGCCCCGTCTTCCGCTCATTAACAGCCTTTGTAGCTCAGGGGTAGAGCGCTTCCTTGGTAAGGAAGAGGTCGCGAGTTCAATTCTCGCCGAAGGCTCATTATTAAATTGAAATAACACAAACAGTAAAACAATAAACATTAATTAAAATGGCAAAAGAAAAATTCGATCGCGCGAAACCTCACGTTAACGTAGGTACTATTGGTCACATCGACCATGGTAAGACAACTCTTACCGCAGCTATCACCCTCGTTCTGGCTGATAAAGGTTTGTCAGAATTCCGTTCATTCGACTCAATCGACAACGCTCCTGAAGAAAAGGAACGTGGTATTACCATTAATACTGCACACGTTGAGTATTCGACTGCCAACCGCCACTATGCACACGTTGACTGTCCGGGTCACGCTGACTATATTAAGAATATGGTTACAGGTGCTGCCCAGATGGACGGCGCTATCATAGTAGTTGCTGCAACTGATGGTCCAATGCCTCAGACCCGCGAGCATATCCTTCTGGCACGCCAGGTAGGTGTTCCTCGTCTGGTTGTTTTCATGAACAAGGTTGACCTTGTTGATGATGAGGAATTACTCGACCTCGTTGAAATGGAAATCCGCGAACTTCTTTCATTCTACGGTTTTGACGGCGATAACGCTCCTGTTATCCGCGGTTCAGCTCTTGGTGGACTTAACAAAGAACCAAAATGGGTTGATAAAATCATGGAACTCATGGATGCAGTTGATACCTACATTCCTTTACCAACCCGTGCAAGGGAAAAAGATTTCCTTATGCCGATTGAAGACGTATTCTCGATCACTGGTCGTGGAACCGTTGCTACCGGTCGTATCGAATCAGGTATTATCCATGTTGGTGATCCTGTTGAAATCATTGGTATGGGTGCCGAAAAACTGAAATCAGTTTGTACAGGTGTTGAAATGTTCCGCAAACTCCTTGATCAGGGTGAAGCAGGTGACAACGCAGGTATCCTTCTCCGTGGTATTGATAAAGACGAAATCCGTCGCGGTATGGTTATCGTGAAACCTGGTAGTGTTCATCCACACAGGCACTTCAAAGCTGAGGTTTATATCCTTAAGAAAGAAGAAGGCGGACGTCATACTCCATTCCAGAATAAATATCGTCCACAATTCTATTTCAGGACCACTGACGTTACCGGTGAAATCACTCTTCCAGCAGGAGTTGAAATGATTATGCCAGGCGACAATGTTACCATCGAAGTACTCCTCATCAGCGATATTGCTATGACAAAGAACCTCCGTTTCGCTATCCGCGAAGGTGGCCGTACAGTTGGTGCAGGTCAGGTAACTGAAATTCTTGACTAAAAAATATAGAGACGGATCCTCATGCCTGGGGCTCCGTCTCTGCCTATTTAATTAATGTTATTACAGTCAGGCCTGTTCCAGGTAATCCTGCAACAGGCTATGGCTATACGGGTGTAGCTCAATTGGTAGAGTGGCGGTCTCCAAAACCGTAGGCTGTGGGTTCGACTCCTACCACCCGTGCAGAAATATTAAACCCTATGGCAAATAATAAATTCGTAGAGTACGTCAAAGAAAGTTACGACGAACTCATGCATAAAGTTTCGTGGCCAACATGGAGCGAGTTGCAGAATAGTGCAGTAGTTGTGTCAGTTGCTTCCCTGATAATTGCACTTGTAGTTTTTGTAATGGATAAATCGTTCGAGTTAATTCTCAAGCAGTTCTATTCGTTATTCTAGCTGATTGTTATTGAAGTAGTAGTTTGATATTAAGTGGTAACCAACCTTTAATTCACCATCCGGCATGGGCGAACAAGTGAAAAAGTGGTATGTGGTGAGAGCCATCAGCGGGAATGAGAAAAAGGTGAAAATTTACCTGGAAAGTGAGATTAATCGTCTCCATTTACAGGATTCAATTTCGCAGATTCTTATACCCACTGAAAAAGTCTACCTGGTACGTAACGGTAAAAAAGTGAGCAAGGAGCGTAGCTACCTGCCCGGTTATGTTTTAATCGAAGCTGTTCTTACCGGTGAGATACCACACATTATTCGCAATATCCCGGGAGTATTAGGTTTTCTTGGCTCGAAAGATGAACCTGTACCCTTGAGACAAGCCGAAGTAAACCGAATATTAGGCAAGGTCGACGAGCTCTCCGAGCAAGGCGCCGAGTTCAGTATTCCTTACATCGTTGGCGAAACGGTTACTGTCACTGACGGACCATTCAACAGTTTCAGCGGAGTCATTGAAGAAATCAATGAGGAAAAGAAGAAACTGAAAGTAATGGTTAAAATCTTTGGCCGTAAAACTCCCCTTGAACTTTCGTTTACGCAGGTAGCAAAGGAAGTATAGGTAGTTACCAATTTCCGCAAGTACAAATCCTTTAAGAAAACAACAAAATGGCAAAAGAAGTTGCTGGATTAATTAAACTGCAAATTAAAGGTGGCGCGGCTAATCCTTCACCTCCGGTAGGACCTGCCTTAGGTTCGAAGGGTGTGAATATTATGGAGTTCTGTAAACAGTTCAACGCACGTACACAGGACAGGGCCGGTAAGGTTACTCCTGTTGTGATTACTGTATACAAGGACAAGTCGTTCGATTTTATCGTTAAAACGCCTCCTGTTGCCGTTCAACTCCTTGAAGCGACTAAGCTGAAAAGCGGATCGGCCGAACCAAACCGTAAAAAGGTAGGTTCAGTTACGTGGGACCAGGTCAAAGAAATTGCCGAAGGCAAAATGGAAGACCTTAACTGTTTCACTCTCGATTCAGCAATGCGCATGGTAGCTGGTTCAGCCCGTAGTATGGGCATTACCGTTCAAGGCGAATTTCCAAATATGTAAAGCTGATCCGAAGATCAGGCTTTCATGAATTAAAATGTGTTATTACCATTAACCTTACGTGAAATGGCTAAACTGACAAAAAATCAAAAACTGGCTTTAGCTAAATACGACAAGGACGCTACTTATACACTAGCTGATGCTGCACGTATTGTCAAAGACATTACTACTTCAAAATTCGACGCTTCTGTTGATATTGATGTACGTCTTGGCGTTGACCCGCGAAAAGCCAACCAGATGGTTAGAGGTATTGTTACCTTGCCGCATGGAACCGGGAAAACTATAAGTGTTCTCGTGCTCTGTACTCCTGAGAAGGAAGAAGAAGCAAAAGCTGCCGGAGCTGATTATGTAGGACTTGACGAGTACATCCAGAAGATTAAAGAAGGCTGGACCGACGTTGACGTTATAATTACTATGCCTAGCATTATGCCCAAAGTGGGTGCTCTTGGCCGCATATTAGGTCCCCGTGGCCTTATGCCAAACCCCAAGACCGGCACCGTTACTATGGATGTAGGCAAAGCTGTGCAGGAAGTGAAAGCCGGTAAAATCGACTTTAAAGTCGATAAATTCGGAATCATTCATGCCGGTATTGGCAGGGTATCTTTCGAACAGGAACAACTTATCGATAATGCCAAAGAATTACTGGCTACTATCGTTAAACTGAAACCCTCTTCAGCTAAAGGTACTTATGTAAAAAGCGTCTTCATGTCAAGTACGATGAGTCCTGGTGTGCGTATCGATGAAAAATCGGTCAAATAGAAATTCCGGTAACAATAAGTACTTGATCTTTAAAGAACAAAAATCGCTATGAAAAGAGAAGACAAGAGTCAACTTATAGACACCCTGACAGAACAACTGCAAGCTGCCAAGTATCTGTACATTACAGATATCTCAGATATGAACTCTGAGAATACCAGCAAGCTTCGCCGCCTTTGTTTTAAAAGGGATGTAGAGTTGGTCGTAGTTAAAAACTCATTGCTCCAGAAAGCAATGGAAAAGTCCGGTAAGGACTTTGGGACTCTGTACGATGTTCTGAAAGGTCACACCTCAATTATGATCGCTGAGCAGGGTAATGTACCTGCCAAACTGATCAAAGAATTCAGGAAAACATCCGCTAAACCTCTGCTCAAAGGTGCTTATGTAGAAGAAATGACCTTTGTTGGTGATAATCAGCTCGATGCTCTGATGGCTATTAAGACTAAGAATGAACTTATAGCTGACGTAATCGCAATGCTGAATTCCCCAGCCAAGAATGTTATCTCTGCGCTGCAATCCGGTGGACAGAAACTTACAGGTGTACTCAAGACCTTGTCCGAACGTCCTGCATAACAACAGGCGCTCCCGAACAAAATGAATTAATAAATAAATGTAAAACACTTTAAAACAACAAATAAAATGGCAGACTTGAAAGCTTTCGCTGAACAGTTAGTTAATCTGACAGTAAAAGAAGTAAATGAGCTTGCTCAGATACTTAAGGATGAATACGGAATTGAACCAGCAGCAGCAGCTCCAGTAATGATGGCTGCAGCAGGTGCTGAAGCTCCTGTAGTAGAAGAACAAACTTCATTTGATGTTATCCTCAAGAGCGCAGGCCAAGCTAAATTGGCTGTGGTTAAACTTGTAAAAGAATTAACCAGCCTTGGCCTCAAAGAAGCAAAAGACTTAGTTGACGCAGCTCCAAAGGCTTTGAAAGAAGGTGTTACTAAGGACGAAGCAAACGCCCTTAAACAACAACTCGAAGACGCAGGTGCAGAAGTTGAGATAAAGTAAATATTGCTATTTGGACTACAATTACCAAACTGACTTCTTAATTATGCTCTACGCGTAATTAAGTAGTCAGTTTTCTTCCCGATTTTCATATCGGGATTAATTGTTTAAAAATACTTTGTTTATTTAAATCTTAAACTTCATGGCTTTGGCTTCACAAAAAACTGAACGGAGTAGCTTCGCAACATCAAAAATCAAGGCAGTTTATCCTGATTTTCTCGAAGTACAAATAAAGTCTTTCCAGGACTTTTTCCAGCTGGAGACAAATCCTGACAATCGCGTTAATGAAGGCCTCTTCAAGGTTTTCTCGGAAAATTTCCCGATTACCGATGCCAGGAATAATTTTGTTCTTGAGTTTCTCGATTATTTTATTGATCCTCCCCGTTATTCAATCGAGGAGTGCATCGAAAGGGGTCTCACATACAGTGTCCCTCTTAAAGCAAAATTGAAACTCTTCTGTACCGATCCCGAACACGAAGATTTCGAAACAATTATACAGGACGTCTACCTGGGAATGATCCCATATATGACGCCCAAAGGCACATTTGTTGTAAATGGTGCTGAACGTGTTGTTGTATCGCAGTTGCATCGTTCACCCGGAGTATTCTTCGGTACAAGTTTTCATACCAATGGCCAGCAGTTGTACTCGGCCAGGATTATTCCTTTTAAAGGGTCGTGGATGGAGTTTACTACCGACATCAACCACGTGATGTATGCATACATCGACCGTAAAAAGAAACTACCTGTCACAACATTGCTCAGGGCTATCGGATTCGAAAGCGACAAAGACATTCTCGAAATCTTTAACCTAGCCGAAGAAATTAAGGTTAGCAAAGCCGGTCTGAAAAAATACGTTGGCCGCAAACTTGCAGCCAGGGTGTTACGTACCTGGATCGAAGATTTCGGAGATGAGGATACAGGCGAAGTTGTATCAATCGAACGTACTGATGTAATTATTGACCGCGAAACGGTTCTCGAAAACCAGCATATCGATATGATTGTTGATTCAGGCGCCAAGTCAATTCTGCTTCACCGCGACGACATCAACGCGCAGGATTATTCCATCATCTTCAATACCCTGCAGAAAGATACTGCAAACAGCTCAAAAGAAGCTGTTGAATATATATACAGGCAGCTGCGTAATGCAGAACCACCTGACGAAGAAACCGCCCGCGGTATTATCGAGAAACTGTTTTTCTCAGATAAACGTTACGATCTGGGCGATGTTGGACGTTACAGGATCAACAAAAAACTATCACTCGATATACCTCTCGAAACCAAGGTTCTTACCAAAGAGGACCTGATTTCGATTATAAAATACCTTATCGGTCTTATTAATTCGAAAACTGAAGTGGACGATATCGACCACTTGAGTAACCGTCGTGTTCGTACTGTTGGGGAACAATTATACAACCAGTTCGGCGTTGGTTTGGCACGTATGGCACGTACCATCCGCGAACGTATGAATGTACGCGATAATGAGGTGTTCACACCTATGGATCTTATCAATGCCAAAACATTATCGAGTGTAATCAATTCGTTCTTTGGTACCAACCAACTGTCGCAGTTCATGGACCAGACTAACCCGCTTAGCGAGATTGCCCACAAACGCAGGGTTTCAGCCCTCGGACCTGGAGGTCTCTCACGCGAAAGAGCCGGTTTTGAGGTTCGCGACGTTCACTATACCCACTACGGACGCCTCTGTACAATCGAAACTCCTGAAGGACCGAATATTGGTCTTATTTCATCACTTTGCGTTTTTGCAAAAATCAATAAGCTAGGCTTTATCGAGACTCCTTACAAGGCAGTTATCAATGGTAAAGTTGATCTTGCTGAAACCATGTACCTGAGCGCAGAGGAAGAAGAGAACAAGATTATTGCCCAGGCAACCACCGCCATGAATGACGAAGGTGAATTCAGGGACGATAAAGTTAAAGTACGTTACCTCGCCGATTATCCTTTGATTGAAAAAGGGAAAGTCGACTTAATTGACGTTGCACCTAACCAGATCGCTTCGATTGCTGCTTCGCTAATCCCGTTCCTCGAGCATGATGATGCAAACCGTGCCCTTATGGGATCAAACATGATGCGCCAGGCCGTACCGCTTCTCAATCCTGAAAGACCTATTGTAGGTACAGGGATCGAAGCCCGTGTTGCCCAGGATTCGCGTGTGCTTATCAATGCTGAAGGAGATGGTATTGTTGAATATGTTGACTCAGTGCAGATTATTATCCGTTACGCCCGCCTTGAAGAAGAGCGCCTGGTTAGTTTCGACGATGATCTGAAAGTATATAACCTCACCAAGTTTTCGCGTACCAACCAGAACACATGTATCAACCTCAGGCCGATCGTCCGCAAAGGCGATAAGGTTAAAAAGGGACAGGTACTCTGCGAGGGTTATGCTACACAAGCCGGTGAACTTGCCCTTGGCCGTAACCTTATGGTTGCATTCATGCCTTGGAAAGGATACAATTTCGAGGATGCTATTGTAATCTCCGAAAAAGTTGTGAAGGAAGATATCTTCACTTCACTCCATATCGAAGAGTTTACTCTCGAAGTTCGCGATACAAAACGCGGTGTTGAAGAACTTACCAACGATATTCCTAACGTAAGCCAGGAAGCAACCAAGGACCTCGACGAAAGTGGATTGATCCGTATTGGTGCCGAAGTGAACGAAGGCGATATCCTGATAGGTAAAATTACACCGAAAGGCGAAAGCGATCCTACACCTGAAGAAAAACTTCTTCGCGCTATATTCGGCGACAAAGCCGGCGACGTGAAAGATGCTTCACTCAAAGCACCTCCTTCGATGAAGGGTGTTGTTGTTGACAAAAAGCTTTTCTCAAGGGTAGTTAAGGATAAAAAACTCAAGGCTAAGGAAAAAGACTTCGTTAAAGAACTTGACGAAGAATTTTCGAAAAGCACTGCCGACCTGAAACAAAAACTGGTTGATAAACTTACCGTACTAGTAAGTGGTAAAACTTCGCAGGGAGTTTACAATAACTTCAAGAATGAAATGGTTCCCAAAAAGGTGAAATTCACCCAGAAAATGTTAATGGGAATTGATTTCATCAACGTGAACCCAAACAAATGGACTACCGATAAGGATGTGAATGAACTGATCAAACAGCTCATCAACAATTTCATTATCAAGTACAAGGAAATTCTCGGTGTATATAACCGTAAGAAATTCGTTGCAACTGTGGGTGATGAACTGCCAAACGGTATTGTTCAGATGGCAAAGGTTTATGTTGCCAAGAAACGTAAGCTCAAAGTAGGGGATAAGATGGCAGGACGCCACGGGAATAAAGGTATTGTTGCACGTATTGTTCGTGAAGAAGACATGCCTTTCCTCGAAGACGGAACACCTGTTGATATCGTTCTTAACCCGCTGGGTGTACCTTCGCGTATGAACCTGGGACAGATTTACGAAACCGTTCTCGGATGGGCCGGGGCAAAACTCGGAATGCATTTTGCAACACCTATTTTCGACGGTGGTTCAATCGAACAGATCAATGACCTTATGGGTCAGGCAGGTTTGCCAGAAAACGGGAAAGTTTTCCTTTACGACGGCGGAACCGGCGAACGTTTCGACCAGACTGCAACTGTAGGTTATATCTATATGCTGAAACTTCACCACATGGTTGATGATAAGATGCATGCACGTTCAATCGGGCCATACTCACTTATTACCCAGCAGCCGCTGGGAGGTAAGGCTCAGTTCGGAGGTCAGCGTTTCGGGGAAATGGAAGTATGGGCTCTGGAAGCATTCGGAGCAGCCAATATCCTGCAGGAAGTGCTTACGGTAAAATCCGACGACGTGGTTGGCCGCGCCAAAGCATACGAATCTATAGTAAAAGGCGAAAATATGCCTGTACCCGGTATCCCGGAATCATTCAATGTACTTGTTCACGAACTCAGAGGCCTCGGACTCAACGTTAGCTTCGAATAAATATTTTTTGCTGCCTGGCATCATGTTGCAACCGCAACATGATGCTGTAGGCGGTAAATCTTTATTTAATGTGAAACAAAAGTAATTTTAATCGTAAATCCTTTCTTGATATATGGCTTTCAGAAAAGAAAATACAGCCGCAAACAAATTCTCACGGATCAGGATAAGCCTGGCTTCGCCTGAATCAATCCTTGAGCGCTCAAGCGGCGAAGTACTAAAACCCGAAACTATCAACTACAGAACCTACAAACCCGAGAGGGACGGTTTGTTCTGTGAACGAATTTTCGGACCTGTAAAGGACTGGGAATGTCATTGCGGAAAATACAAACGTATCAGGTACAAAGGTATTGTTTGCGACCGTTGTGGTGTTGAAGTTACCGAGAAGAAAGTGCGCCGCGAACGCATGGGACACATTCAGCTTGTTGTTCCTGTGGCTCATATCTGGTATTTCCGTTCATTACCTAATAAAATAGGAGCATTGCTTGGTGTTCCTTCAAAAAAACTTGATTCAATTATATACTACGAAAGGTATGTAATTATTCAACCAGGCGTGCTTGCTTCGGAAGGATTGAAAACCCTCGATTTTATTACCGAAGAAGAATATTTCGATTACCTCGATAAACTGCCGAAAGACAACCAGTACCTCGACGATCACGATCCGAACAAGTTTGTTGCCAAAATGGGTGCTGAAGCACTTGTTGATTTACTCGCGCGCCTCGATCTCGACCAGGTTTCGTACGAACTGCGACATAAAGCTAATACCGAAACATCGCAGCAGCGTAAAATGGAAGCGCTTAAACGCCTCCAGGTTTACGAATCGTTTCGCGATGCACAAACACGCGGCGAAAACAAACCCGAGTGGATGATCGTGAAAGTTGTTCCGGTAATTCCACCAGAACTTCGTCCTTTGGTTCCTTTGGATGGCGGTCGTTTCGCTACCAGCGACTTAAACGACCTTTACCGCAGGGTAATCATCCGTAACAACCGTTTGAAACGCCTTATCGAGATAAAAGCTCCTGATGTGATCATGCGTAACGAAAAACGTATGCTCCAGGAAGCAGTTGATTCACTCTTCGATAATTCGCGCAAAGCCAGTTCAGTGAAAACTGAATCGAACCGCGCACTGAAATCGCTGAGCGACAGCCTTAAAGGTAAACAAGGCCGTTTCCGCCAGAACCTTCTTGGTAAACGTGTCGACTATTCAGGTCGTTCGGTTATTGTTGTTGGTCCTGAACTGAAACTTCATGAATGCGGACTGCCGAAAGATATGGCTTCGGAACTTTTCAAGCCGTTTATCATCCGCAAAATGCTCGAACGCGGTATTGTAAAAACCGTGAAATCAGCAAAGAAAATTGTTGACCGTAAGGATCCTGTTGTTTGGGAAATCCTCGAAAATATACTTAAAGGACACCCTGTTATGCTTAACCGCGCACCAACACTGCACAGGCTAGGTATCCAGGCTTTCCAGCCAAAACTTATCGAAGGAAAGGCTATACAGCTGCATCCTCTGGTATGTACGGCTTTCAACGCCGACTTCGACGGTGACCAGATGGCTGTCCATCTCCCGCTGGGAAATGCAGCTATTCTTGAGGCACAGTTGCTGATGCTTGCATCGCACAATATTCTTAACCCTGCAAACGGTGCACCTATAACGGTACCATCGCAGGACATGGTTCTCGGCCTTTATTATATTACTAAAGGCCGTAAAACCGAACCGGGTCATATCATGAAGGGCGAGGGAATGAAGTTCTATTCACCCGAAGAAGTAATCATCGCTTACAATGAGAAGATGATCGACCTTCATGCCTGGATTCATGTAAGAATACCTGTTGAAGAAAACGGAGTTAAAGTTGAAAAACTTATCGAAACAACGGTTGGCCGCGTGCTTTTCAACCAGGTTGTTCCTGAGGAATATGGTTTTATCAATGAGTTGCTTACTAAAAAATCACTCCGTGATATTATCGGTGACCTTTTGAAGAAAACCGGAACTGCCAAAGCAGCCCGTTTCCTCGATGATATCAAGAGCCTCGGATTCAACTCGGCTTTCAAGGGTGGACTTTCGTTCAACCTGGGCGATGTGCTTGTTCCGAAACTCAAGGAAGAACTTATTCACAAAGCAAATATCGAAGTTGAAGAAGTAATGAATAACTATAACATGGGATTCATTACCAATAACGAACGTTACAACCAGATTATCGACATCTGGACCCATACCAACTCCAACCTTACCAAGAAGGTAATGACTGACCTAGCAACGGACAACCAGGGATTCAATCCGGCATATATGATGCTTGATTCGGGTGCCCGTGGATCGAAGGAACAGATAAGGCAGCTTTCAGGTATGCGCGGTCTTATGGCGAAACCTCAGAAATCTGGTGCAACCGGCGGAGAAATTATCGAAAACCCGATTCTTTCGAACCTTAAAGAAGGTCTGTCGGTTCTCGAGTACTTTATCTCAACCCACGGTGCCCGTAAGGGTCTTGCCGATACGGCTCTCAAAACTGCCGATGCCGGTTACCTTACACGTCGTTTGGTCGATGTTGCACAGGATGTAATTATTTCGGAACCCGACTGCGGAACACTTCGCGGACGTATTACAACCGCCCTGAAGAAAAACGAAGAGCTTGTTGAATCGTTGTACGACCGTATCTTAGGCCGTGTTACCCTTCACGATATTTATCATCCGCATACAGGCGAACTTATTGCAACAGCAGGTAAGGAACTCACCGAAGAAATCTGTCAGGTAATTGAAGATTCACCTATCGAAGCTGTTGAAATACGTTCGGTACTTACCTGCGAATCGAAACTTGGTGTTTGTGCCCGTTGCTATGGACGTAACCTTGCAACCGGACGTATGGTTCAGAAAGGCGAAGCTGTGGGAGTTATTGCAGCCCAGTCGATCGGTGAACCAGGTACTCAGCTTACACTCCGTACATTCCACGTCGGTGGTGTTGCAGGTGCCAATATTGCCTCGGCTTCGCGTATCGTTGCCAAATACGAAGGAACCCTCGAAATTGATGAACTCCGTTCAGTAGAATATACCAATGCCGACGGACGCGTATACCAGATCGTTCTGGGACGTTCGGCTGAAATGAGGATCATTGATCCTATAACCGGAATCATCCTTGCATCAGGACATATTCCTTATGCTTCGAACCTGTACTTCGCAAATGGAGCTACAATTAAGAAAGGCGACCTGATTACCGAATGGGATCCATACAATGCCGTTATTCTTTCGGAAGTGGATGGTACCCTTGCATTCGAAAATATTGCCGAGGGTATTACATTCAAAGTGGAAGCCGACGAACAAACAGGTTACCAGGAGAAAGTAATTGTCGAATCGCGTATAAAGGCTAAGAATCCTGCAATTAAGATCATGACATCCGATGGTGAAGAGTTGAAAAACTATGACCTTCCGGTTGGATCCCACTTACAGATTGAAGAAGGAAAAGTTATCAAAGCCGGCGATGTACTTGTTAAAATTCCACGTGCTGTGGGGAAAACAGGTGATATCACAGGAGGTCTGCCACGTGTTACCGAATTATTCGAAGCTCGTAATCCTTCCGACCCTGCTATTGTTTCCGAAATTGATGGTGTTGTATCGTTTGGAAAGAAACTCAAACGTGGTAACCGCGAGATCATTATTACTTCCAAAACCAACGAAGAACGCAGTTACCTGATATCGACATCGAAACAGATACTTGCCCAGGAAAATGACTACGTACGTGCAGGCACACCGCTATCTGACGGCGCAATTACCCCAGCCGACATCCTCGCCATTAAAGGCCCGATGAAGGTTCAGGAATATATCGTGAACGAGATACAGGAAGTTTACCGTCTGCAGGGTGTTAAGATCAACGATAAACACTACGAAGTAATTGTACGCCAGATGATGCGTAAGGTTGAAGTAGTCGACCCGGGCGATACCAAATTCCTTGAAGGCGAACTTGTGAATAAGATTGACTTCAACGATGAGAACGACTGGATTTTCGGCAAGAAGATAGTTGAAGATCCGGGCGACAGTACCAACCTGAAATCAGGCCAGATCATCAGCGCCCGCAAGCTTCGTGATGAAAACTCACTTCTCAAACGCCGCGACAAACGACAGGTTGAGTCACGCGATGCCAACTCGGCAACTGCCAAGCAGGTATTGCAGGGGATAACCAGGGCTTCGTTGCAGGTACGCAGCTGGATATCAGCAGCATCGTTCCAGGAAACAACCAAGGTTCTTACACAGGCTTCAATACAGTCGAAGAGTGATGAATTACTCGGGCTGAAAGAGAATGTTATTGTTGGACACCTTATCCCGGCCGGAACCGGTCTCCGCGAATACGAACATCTTATTGTAGGTTCGCGCGAAGAATACGATCGCATGCTGGCTTCAAAAGCTGAATAAACAAGATAAACAGCAAAAAAGGGAAACTGAATCGGAATTTTTGATCAGTTTCCCTTTCTTTTTAACTGCTGAAACTTTATAAATTAAAAAATATTTCAAACATGAATGATCAAAATAATCCAAATCAGAACCAGATCAATATTGAACTTTCTGACGAAGTAAGCGAAGGTATTTATTCAAACCTTGCGGTTATCACACATTCGAATTCCGAGTTTGTGGTCGATTTTATCAAACTTATGCCCGGTGTGCCAAAAGCAAAAGTAAAATCCCGTATCATACTTACACCACAACATGCCAAGAGGCTATACCGTGCATTAAAAGAGAATATTGGAAAGTTCGAAGCCATACACGGCACTATTAAAGAAACCGAAGGAGGCGATTTCCCCTTTCAGTTGAGCGGACCTGCAGGTCAGGCTTAAGATTTAATTTCACATAAAAAAAAGAGGTTTCATATTCTGAAACCTCTTTTTTTTATGTATGCGAATTCCTATTTGGTCGTAATATACTTGTACACAAGGTCAGCTTGTGACGGGTCAAGTTTAGCCTTGGGAGCCATAACATCCATAACTTTTTTCCAACTGTCGGCGGGACGGCTTGCAGGGTCGGGCAGTTTATGGCACTTTCCGCAGTTATTCACGAAAAGGTCGTGACCCATCTGAAGGTCAGCTGTAGTTGCAGGTTCCACTTTATTAACATTGGTATCGGTTGTTGCAGCCTTCTTTGTTGAAGAGCAGGCAATAGCTCCAAAAATCAGGAATGCTATAAGGAAGGGTTTAATCTGTCTCATTTTGATGTTGCATTAGGTTAGTGAAAATGGTTTTATTATTTTCCTGTTCAGGAATGTGGGATTCAGGCAAATCAATATCGACCCTTACAGGAAGGGAGCAGTAATTTCTAATAGTCCGTTTAATTATACGTTAAACAGAGAATTGACAATAGGATCGTTTTTACTCGTCCTGTCGTCGATGCGCTTATCCATCATAAGCGGGTAAACACACTCATCAATCAAGGCCTGACTGGTGCGGGTCGTAACTTTATAAGCACGTCCTGCGGCCGAAGTTGATTCATAAGCAAAATCCCACCCGAGAACCATAACCCTTGTGCCACGGCTGTTGATTTTTTTGATAAGCGGCACATAATCCGTGTCGCCTGCAATAATAACAACAACATCAAGCTGTTTCACAATGGTAAGCTCATAGGTTTCGAGCGAGAACCACACATCAATACCTTTTTCTTCGGCATCTCCGGTCCTGGAATCAACTAACAATGGATAATTGTGGGTGGTAATGCCTTCGTACATGAAAATGTCGTCGATCCGACGCTCATTTGTCATCTGGGTTAAGCGGTATGCTTCATCAGGGTACTTTTTCTCTAATTGGCTTGTTGAATAGCGGCCCCTGAACCAGTGGGTTTCGACTACCTGGCAGTAGCGTTTTTCTGTGTTTTCGAGTTTTGAAATCTCATCGCGCAGAAATTCTGCTAGTCCATTAAAATTGATAGTGCTCTTGCGCTCATGATGGTACCTGTAATAGGAATTAACTTTCAGAAAGAAAGTCCCGTCAATGAACAATCCGATTTTTTTGATCTTGTCTTCCATTTAATGTTTTATAAAAATAATTACACAAATAGGGTTATGATATACAATCTTTTAAATTAACATCACTCCTTTATAATTGTTCAATTATTACAAGAGAGTACAAATGAGTAATTTGTTAAACAAATAGGATGTAACTCATTCAGGCTGACTGCCGACCATACTTCTATCTTGAACCTTCAGGCAAAGTTAAACACATTTCAATAAAGTACCAAATTACTCGAAAAATCTTTTTCCTTGTTCGTGCAAACGTCAGATAGTCAGCTAATTAAGTTTAGGTCAAACGAAATAGAACTAGCGGTATGTGAGTACAATAGAAAATCCTAAAGTATAGTGCGACGAGGTTAGCAAGTGACGAACAGCTGTTTTATTCATTCATCCATAAATGTAAATTATTCCTTATTTTCGTCATGAGGTTTTATTACAGGTTTTTCTTCACCCTTTAAATACGAAGGCAATTCGATACCTGCCGACTTGAAAATGTCGTCGAGAGGGGGTATTGATTTGAGCATTCCGGCAAGGAAGTTTGCAGTTGCCGGGGTTTTGCCATCAGTACCAGAAGAGAGATTATCCCAAACGGTAATTTTATCTATTTTCAAATTACTTATAGCCTGTACCTGAGTTTTGACGATTTCCGGCAAGCGGTCGGCAATTAACATCAGTACTGCGTCGCGGGAGTTATTATTGGCGGCTTCAACGAGTTTATCGAAACCGGCAGCCTGTTTGCTTAGCACTTCGTAAATCCCCTGTCCTTCGGCCTGCTTCTTGAGAAGTATAGCATCGGCATCCCCTTTGGCAACGCGCCTTGTTTGTTCGGCAAGCGCTTCGGCTTCGATTTCTATTTTTTGTTTTTGTATCTGCGATGGAACAACAATATCGGCTGTGCGGGTAGCACGTTCGCGCTCTGACCTGGCCATTTCGGCTGTTTGTTCAGCTGCATAGGATTCCTGTAATGCTTTTGCAGCCTGTACTTTTTCGGCTGCTGCTGCTTTCCGTTCAGCTTCCGCCATTTTTTCACGGCGCGCTGAATCGCTGTTTGCAATTGTTATCTTAGCTGTGTTCTCACCTTCAACAGCTGTAGCGTTAGCACTTGCAACCCTGATACGCTGATCCTGCATTGCATTAGCTTCACCAACAGCTCCGTCGCGGTTTTTCTCGGCAACCGTCTTCTTGGCATCATTAATGGCTTTTGCTGCTGCCTCTTTACCCAATGCCTCTATATAACCCGATTCATCACGGATATCGGTTACATTCACGTTAATCAGGCGCAAACCTATCTTCTGCAATTCAGCTTCCACATTCTGCGAAACATTGGCAAGGAATTTGTCGCGATCGGTGTTTATTTCCTCAATATCCATGGTTGCAACCACAAGCCTGAGCTGGCCGAAAATAATATCCTTGGCGAGTTCCTGTATTGCCGGCAACGGAAGGCCAAGCATACGTTCGGCGGCATTGTTCATGATGGAAGGATCGGTCGAAATACCAACGGTAAACCTCGAAGGCACATCAACGCGGATATTCTGCCGGCTGAGTGCATTTGTAAGGTTAACCTCGATACTGATAGGTGTGAGGTCGAGGTATGCATAGCTCTGAATAACCGGCCATATAAAAGCTGCGCCGCCATGAATACATTTAGCCGAGCGGTTTGTTCCCTCTTTGTTAACCCCGGTGCGTCCATACACAACAAGGATTTTGTCCGACGGACATCGTTTGTACCTGCGGAAAAGGGAAATAAAGGTTGTAAAGACGATTACGGCTAATACGACAACGATGATCAGTATGTCCATGGTTTTGAAATTTAATAAATGATTACTTTATCAGAAACTCAGATTTTTTCAACAACAAGTATATTTTCATCAGCAACGGCTGTTACCCTGATGATGGTATTGGTGGGCAGGTCGGCGGTTCCGGTAGTAATAGCCTGCATTTCCCTGACCGATCCCTGGAAAGTGACCTGTACCTTACCGATTCCGCTTTTATTGGCTTTTATTGGAATGTAAACCTTGCCGGTGGCACCGATTGCATTCTGAACCGAGATATTGCCGCTGGAGGTCATTTTCATGGCAAAATAAAACAGTGATGATATCAAAAGCATGGCAAACAGACCTATAAGCACCGAAAGAAGTATAGTTAGCGTTAGATTGTATTCTGAATGTGTGAATGCCAGCCCCGACCAGCTGAAAACGGTAAAAAATGCAATAAAATTTCGGATAGTAAAAAAACTGAAAGCCGGTCCGGCATCCTCGTTACTATGTGAAGCATCGTGCCCATTCGACGATATATCCGTATGTATACCAGGAAAATCTGAACCCGGATCGGTTGCACCACCGCCCAGGCCGACGAATGTAAGTACCATTTGGATTGCAAATACAATAGAGAAAGGAATGGCGATAAACCAGAATATTTTCTCGATTGCGGTAAGGGCATCCCACCAGGATTGCATGGCTTTAAGGATTGGTTAATGCAAATATATGTATAAATGAAGATTTTGATTCCCCGAAACTAAAATATTTCATTATGTTGGCTATTTCATTTTATGGCTCCAGGTATAAAGGCCATCGGTGCCTTTCAGGGTTGTACTGGTGCTGGTACGTGTGTCGATACGCAGGCGGGTAAAATAATCGCGGAACGACAGCGCAAAAAACAAACTTCCTACTGTGGGCGCATCGGTCCCTCGGTAATTGAGCCAGATTTCGCGTGGCTGGCCTATCCAAACCCCCGTAGTTTTTCCTATGAATGAATTTGTTTTCAGGAGAGCCGTCCCGGTTTCATCGAAAACGTATTCCCATTCACAACCATAAATCGCCTGGCCGCTGGGCTGGAATGCCGGTAAAAACCAGATGCTGACAGTTTTATCCGGGTTATGCCAGGCAAATGAATTAAAGTAGATGGATGTAGTATCGCGTATCAGTTGGAAATACGAATCAGCTTCTGCCAGTGCACACCCCAAGGCAGAGAGAACTGCAACATCGGAATTGCCCTTATAATCAGCTACATTATTCAGTGTATCGACAGTTACGTGCCTGCTGACAGTGAATTCATGATTCGTGCAACTCCCGGTAACGGTATGCCAGGTATTCCCTTCAGCATAACAAAACCAACCCGAAGCCGGAAAATCCTGTTCCTGTTTCAACTTGTCAATTGAAACCTGCATGATATACTCATAGTCAACAAGCTTTCCGGCAAACTGAAGCCGGTTCGAAAACTGAACCGAATCAAATGCTTGCAATTCCTGGGATTTTGCCCCAAATGACAATGTCGCAGTAAACAGAATCAAAACAAGGATTTTCTCCATTTACTGACGTTTCTTTTGGAATTGAATAATGTAAAAGATTCCTGCCGAGAGATCGAGGCGCGAAAGATTATGGTAATCTTCCTTCGCAAAAGATTCTTTTTCCTTTGTAGTGCCGTTATCCTTGGTGTAGCCTTTGAGGAAAGCATGCAGGTAATTCCCCTGAAGCCCGACACTCAGGTTCGGAATCAGCTGGTAAGTTACCCGCAATGATGCTGATATCCCAGGCGATGCTCCTTTGAAACTGGCTGAATCATCAATCGATTTGTAAATATTCCTGTAAAGCAGCAGGGCTGGGCCGACACCGCCGACAACGGACAGTTTGTTGTTAAGCAATGGCAGCCTGGCATACGCCATTGGCATAAGCGTATGAATGTGCATATTGTTTGATATCGAAATAAAGTACTTTTTCGAAAACAGTTCGGTTACAATACTGTCGACATCCTGGCTTGTTGTAAACCGTATATATTTAATGCCTGCTCCAATATACGGATTAAAAAAGTACTCTGCCTGCAACCCACAATGCCATCCCGACCGCAGGTTGTTCAGGTAATCGTGGAACTCTGCCTGCAGGCTGTCGGGAGCTTTCTCCATAAGCAGGCTGGGACCTGCGGTAACACCTGCCCATAAAGCGGATGAACCAGCATTCCAGTTATTTTCAACCGGCTGCTGGGCCGAAACCTTTGCCACAAATACAAGTATTGATGCCAGGAAAAATAAATTCCGGAGCATGGTTTGCAGGGATGTCGCCAGGAGTTTGCTGATCATTGAGTTCTGTAAGATTAAGCCGGTACGGTCAGTTCACAAACGAATCCGGGAACTGACCGTACTGATTTAAAGTCTGTTTTAATATAGTTTACTATTTACTCTTATCCGGTGCCGGTGGAATTGGAGGTTGTTCTTTATAATTTTTAAGTTCATCGAGAACTACTTCAATGGCCTTATTGAGCTGGTCGTCGATTCCTTCGTATTCGCGCGAAGGATCATTATCCACTTCAATATCCGGCTCCACACCCACACCTTCGATAATCCATTTGCTTTCGTCAGCCGAATAGCTCGCGAATTCGGGTTTCCGGAGGTCGGCACCATCAACAAACGGTAGTGAACCCCTAATGCCCACAACGCCGCCCCAGCTGCGTTTGCCTATAACTTTCCCAAGCTGATGTTTTTTAAACCCATAAGGGAAGAGGTCGCCATCAGAGGCGGAATAATTATCGATAAGCAGCACTTTCGGACCGAGCATCATTTTGGTAGGGGTATGACCGATAAGGCCGACATTGCGAACCATGTTGCTCCTGGTAATTTCACGGCTGAGGCGTTCAATAATCATAGGCGATACATTTCCGCCCCCGTTGCCACGGTCATCGATTATCAGAGCCTTTTTGTTAAGCTGGGGGTAGAAATACTTTACAAATTCATTCAGCCCTTCGGCTCCCATATCGGGTATATGAATATATCCAACCTGGCCGCCTGTTGCCTTATCCACTTTGCGGATATTGTTCTGAACCCAGTTGTAATAATATAGTTTTGATTCGTCGCTTACCGGGACCACCAGCACTTTACGGCCGCCTTCGGCTGCAATTGCGTTGAGTGTAAGTTCCACATTTTTTCCGGCCTTGTTAATTAAAGCAGCATAAATATCGGGCATATCTTTTGTGGATTTCCCGTTTACGGAGGTAATAAAGTCACCTTTCGAAGCACCAACGCCCACTTCCGTAAGCGGCGAACGCAGATCCTCGTCCCAGTTGGCCGATTGCAGCAGGCTGTCGATACGGAAATAGCCTGAAGCATCTTTGCTTATCCTTGCCCCCAGTAAACCCAGGTTGATCCTATCAACCGGTTTGCGCTCACCCCCGTTGATATAGGCATGGCCGATGCTTAACTCAGCTATCATTTCGCCTATAAGGTAGGTAAGGTCGTTACGGTTGTTCACATACGGCAGCATAACGGCATATTTATCGTGCATGGCTTTCCAGTCGAGTCCGTGCATATTGGGCATATAAAAGAAATCGCGCATCTGCCTCCAGGCTTCATCGTAAATTTGTTTCCATTCCTGCCTGTTGTTTACCCATACTTTAAGGTCCGAAAGGTCGATGGTTTTGTCAATACTTATTTTCGACGACGGAAGGTCGATCATGGCATACTTGAATCGCTGCCTTACAAGCATTTTCTTGCAGTCGGCCGTAACATCGAACGAAAGATCCGATCCGAGTTCGGTTTCTTTCTTTTGCTTGAGATCGTAAACCTTGGCAAACTGTCCTTTGTCGCCGGCAGTGTTATAATATATTTTGTCATCAACGGCCCACAGGTTCTGATAGTTGCCTGCATTTACCGGAATTTCTATAATACGCTGCAGAATGCCTTCAAGGTCGACTTTCACTGGCTTTACGTCCGGTTCAGCCGGTTTCTCAGCTTTCTTATTCTTATCCTCTTTTTTGTTTTTATCCTCCTTAGCCGGGCTTGCTTCCTTATCATTTTTCGGCTCTACAATCTTTACTTCATCATTTGTAGGAGCAAATGGCGAAGGAGTGTCCTTCGAAAGGGTAACCAGGTAAATCTTGGTCATGTTTTCGTAGGCATAATTCCATTCAACCTGGCTGTACATAGGATCGAAAGTGCGGTCGGAAGTAAAAACAAGATATTTGCCGTTGCTCGAAAATACAGGCTGATCCGACGAGAACCACTGGTCGGTGATTTCGTGGCTTGTGGCATCAGCAATATTGTAAAGCATTATTTGCGACATCCCATTTTCGAGCGGCTTGCTGTATGTAATCCAGCGGCTGTCGGGCGACCAGTCGAAATCAGTAAATTCCCATACTTTCGATTTCTCGACAAGGGTTACTTTTTTTGTGTCGATATCAACATACTGGAGGCGGAGCATTTTGTCGTTCCAGAGGATGTTTTTGCTGTCGGGCGACCATTCGATTGAAAATTTGTAGGTATCGGCTCCCGTGGTAAGCTGTATGGGCTTTTCGCTGCCATCCTGTTTTGTAATATAAATTTCGTATTCGCCGCTGGCATCGCTGAGGTAGGCAATCCATTTGCCATCGGGCGACCAGGTGCCGTTACGGTCGTGTGCATTGCTGCTCGAAGTAAGGTTGCGTGTAATACCTTCTTTTACAGGAACGCTGAAAATATCGCCACGGCCGGTAACAACCACACGGTTGCCATCGGGTGAGGGGTTCACTGCACCCAGGAAACGGGTTACATCCTTAAACTGATCGCGCGAGGTATTGAAGTCGTCAGCAATCTGGATTGTAAGTTTGGTAATGGCCTGCGTAGCGAGATCAAATATATAAAGGTATCCGCCGTTTTCGAAAATAATGCGGTTGTCACCGGCTGAAGGGAACTTTATATCGTATTCGGTAAAGTTGGTAACCTTCCGGGTTTGGTTTGTTTTGAGGTTGTAGCAGAAAAGATTCATAGTGCGGTCGCGGTCGGAGCAGAAATAAATCTCGTCGCCGAACCACATGGGGAAGATTTCCTGTGTTTTGGTATTGGTGATATTACGGGTTGTTTTTGTTGCGAAATCGTGTATCCAAATATCGTCGGCCATACCGCCTTTGTAATATTTCCAGGTGCGGAATTCGCGGAAAACCCGGTTGTAGGCGAGTTGCTTTCCGTCAGTCGAATAGCAGCAGAATCCCCCGGTTGGGAGCGGCAGTTCCTGCGACATTCCGCCTGCGAGCGGAACGGTAAACAGCTGCCCTATAAAATCATTAAAGGTTTGTTTGCGTGAGCGGTAAATAATGTTATTCCCATCGGGAGTAAAGCCCATTACAATATTGTTGGGTCCCATACGGTCGCTCACATCGTCGCGGCCCAGCGTAGGAGTAATGGTGAGTCTTTTGGGTACGCCGCCCTGGGCCGGGATTGTATAAACTTCGGTATTGCCGTCGTATTGAGCCGTAAAAGCAATTGTTTTCCCGTCGGGCGAGAAATGCGAAAACATTTCATAACCGGCGTCGCTGGTAATTTTGCGGGCCATACCGCCTGCAGTTGCAACGGTGTACAAGTCGCCGGCATACGAAAACACTACCTGGTTACCGTGTATTGCCGGAAAGCGGAGCAGGCGCGCTTCGTCCTGGGCCGACAAAAAACCGGTGGTAAAAATAAGGACTGCCAGCGATAGGAATACTTTAATTCTTTGAATCATTTTTTGAAATTATTAGGTTATGTCGTTAGTGGAACAAAGGTAGGTATTAGGTTGTTCGCTGGAGCGGAAAAATAGCTTGCAGTTGCAAATTTTATTCAGTGAATTAATTATGGGTCAAGCACCTGTGCTAGCTTAAAAATACTAATTTTGCGCCTTATTCCATAATTCAGATTAATGGATTTCTTACTTTCCGACAGTTGGTTTTTTACCTGGATATTGTTACCGGCACTGATCTTTTTTGCCCGTATTATGGATCAGAGTATAGGAACGCTAAGGCTGATCTTCCTTTCGAAAGGCATGAAACATATTGCCCCGTTTCTGGGATTTTTCGAAGTCATTATCTGGTTGCTTGCCGTGGGGCAGATTATGCAGCACCTCGATAACTGGTTATGCTATGTTTCATACGGTGCAGGCTTTGCCATGGGAAACTTTATAGGCATGACGCTCGAAGAAAGGCTTTCGATCGGGACATCCATAGTACGGGTTATCCTTTCGAGCGAATCGCCCGAACTGATAGCAGCATTAAAATCGCAGAATTTTGGTCTTACTATTCTTAATGCAGAGGGTGCAAAAGGAGATGTAAAGGTTCTTTTTTCTATTATACGGCGAAAAGAAATTCCTGCTTTCCTCGAAACGCTTCACGATTATCATCCTGCAGCCTTTTATACAATCGAAGATGTGAAAACAGCCAAGGAAGGGGTTTTTAAAAGTTACCGTTCAAAATCGCTTTCGGATGGAATAGGATCGTTATTGAAAAAGACTAAATAGGCTCACTGCTAAAATCAAAAAAGGTACGGGAACAAGAATCGCCATATTATCCAACTCAGCTTCAGCAGGCCGTACCCTGGCAGCAAGGGAATTGTTCCGGGCTGCAGTTTCGGCCGGTATCGCACCGCTTACCCTTGCCTGTTTCGATATCGACAAACCGGATCTGCTCCATTGGGTCGGAAAAATCAATCTCACGGCCGAAGAAATCCGGTCGCCCCTGCCTGTATTTGATGGTGCGAGGTGTAACTATTGCGGCGCCTGTTCGGCTTCCTGTAAGGAAAACGCTATACAATTCAACCGGTTTGTTCCTTCGGTTACGCATATCGTTTCGCGATGCAGCGTTTGCGGCAACTGCCTGAAAGCATGCAGCCGGAATGGCATACAACTAAAGGATAAACCTGCCGGCCGGGTTTACTCGGGCCGCATGGGTGCAAATCGCTTCCTGGCCGCTGAACCGGAAAAAAATTCCGGTTCCGGTTTTCAGCTTGTTAAAGCCCTAACCGAAAGGTTGGATACGGAATCGACTACTATTTGTGATTTCGGACCGGGAGATGATTTACAGGTTTCGGCAGGGCTTGCAGCCATGGACCTGGCTGTGATACTGGTCGTTCCCGGGAATACCTGGAAGACAGAACTGGAGACCATGCAGGCCCTGGCCGGAAAGTTTGCATTGCCTTTGGGAATTGTTGTTAATAAAACGCTTGAAGATGCTGATGTGCTCAATGAAATAAAAGCATATTGCGCCATTGAATCTATACCTTTGCATGGAATTATCCCGTTTCGAAAAGAGCCGGAATTTGCTGTAGATTATGATTTAGCAGACAATCAGCCGATCGCATCCAGCGGGTTTCAGGAAATATGGGAAAACATCCTGTTACTAGCTGAAAAAAACATGGTCATACAAAATGAAAATCTAACATAACCCTATAAATAACTGATTTCTAATGAAAAACAAAAACATTGGTTTTAATTCCAAGCTTATCCATGGAGGTGAATTTCATGATGCATTAGGAAGTGCAACGGTGCCGATTTACCAGACTTCAACATTTAAATTTAACAGCGCCGAACATGGTGCAGCATGTTTTGCAGGCGAAAGCGACGGGTATATCTACACCCGTATTGCGAATCCTACGATTCATGCCCTCGAAACCCTGCTGGCCGAACTCGAAAACGGGTTTGGAGGCATAGCCACCAGCTCGGGCATGGGAGCTGTAAATACCGTTTACGGTGCAATGTTGTCGCAGGGCGACCATGTTGTAAGTTCGGCAGCCGTATACGGTCCTTCGCGCGTTGTGCTCGAAACCTATTATAAAAAATTCGGGGTTGAAGCTACGTTTGTGAACACCGCAAATATTGAAGAAGTCCGCCAGGCTATACGTCCCGAAACCAAACTTATGTTTATCGAAACTCCGTCGAATCCAACAATGGAAATCAGCGACCTGCGGGCATGCAGCCAACTGGCTCATGAGCATGGTATCCCGGTTTGCGTCGACAATACATTCTGCAGCCCGTATCTACAGCGTCCGCTGGAACTGGGTGCCGACATTGTTCTGCATTCGCTCACCAAGTTTATCAACGGTCATGCCGATATAGTCGGGGGTGTTGTTATAGCCAAAGAAGAAGCCATATATAAGAAACTTCGTTCGGTAATGGTTACCCTGGGTTTCAATATGGATCCGCACCAGGCTTACCTTGTAATCCGCGGGGTTAAAACACTTAGCCTGCGTATCGACCGGGCACAGGAATCGGCTATGAAACTGGCAACCTACCTCGAAAACCACCCGAAAGTGGAATGGGTCAAATACCCGGGCCTCGTTTCGCATCCGCAGCACGAACTTGCCAAAACGCAGATGGACGGATTTGGCAGCATGATCAGCTTCGGGCTAAATGGTGGGATTGAAGCTGGCAGGATACTTATGAACAGCGTTAAAATGGCGATACTTGCCGTTTCGCTGGGCGGAGTGGAAACCCTTATACAGCACCCGGCATCGATGACACACTCAAAAGTAAGCGCCGAAGGGAAACTGCAGGCAGGCATTACGGATGGGCTTGTCCGATATTCAGTAGGTATCGAAAACGTGGAAGACCTTATAGCCGACCTCGAACAGGCTCTTGCACAGGTATAAACCTGCAACTTTTTTATTTGAAGTTGTTTGTATGAAAATCCGGTCGGGAGGCCGGATTTTCGTATATTTGTACATTACGAATAATTGTATCAGCCACGTGAAACGTATTTGTGTTTTAATCTTCCTTCTTGGTATTCTAACTTCCGTTTTCCCGCAAAAGGTAGCTGTTGTTCTGAGTGGTGGGGGTGCCAAAGGGGTATCACATATCGGGGTTCTGCGTGCGCTCGAGGAAAACGGCATACCGATCGATTATATCGCCGGCACTTCGATGGGCGCTATTATAGGCGGGCTGTATGCATCGGGATATTCGCCCGATGAAATGCTGAAAATTATCAATTCGGAGGAGTTTACCAAATGGGTGTCGGGCAAACTCGACGAACAATACACCTACTTTTTCAGGAAGAGCCAGCCCGACCCTTCGTGGCTGACTTTCAGGTTCAAATACGATTCCGTTCTTCAAACGCAGCTACCTACCAATATCGTTTCTCCGGTCAGGATGGACTTTGCCTTCCTTGAACTTTTCTCCGAAGCCTCGGCTGCATCGGGGTATAATTTTAATAACCTGATGGTGCCTTATCGTTGTGTGGCATCCGATGTCCGATACAATAAGCCTTATATTCTGAAGGCGGGCGACCTGGGATCTGCCATCAGGGCATCCATGACTTTCCCATTCTATTTCAAGCCGATTCGTATCGATGGCAAACTTTTGTTTGATGGAGGAATGTATAATAATTTTCCTTCCGACGTGGTAATGCAGGACTTTGCCCCCGATATAATAATCGGTAGCAAAGCCGCCGGGAACTATGACCCTCCCGATGAGGATGACGTTATTTCGCAGCTGAGCAGCATGCTTATGGGGGAAACCAAATTTAATCTGTATTGCGATGCCAGTGTGCTGATCGAGCCCAAACTCTGGAATGTGAATGTTATAGATTTCTCAAACACCGAGGCTTTTATCGATAGCGGGTATGTTGCCACTCAGAGGTTAATTCCGGTAATCCGGCAGTTTGTTGTCAGGAATGTGACACAAACCATGCACGACAGCATCAGGGAGAATTTTAACAAACGGAAACCTGAACTTAAAGTGAACAGTGTTGAAGTGAGCGGACTTCAGCAGGGACAGGCTCTTTATATTGCCAATGCTATACTGGGGCAGATCAGCAGCCGAAGATCCAATGCATATTATGCCCAGGGGCTGAATATAGGCCAGGTAAAATCGGGCTATTTTAAGGTAATCGGTGAAGATCGTTTGAAATCAGCCTACCCGACTTTGCAGTATGATACAACATCACATTTCTACCGGTTTAAGGTGGATGCCAAATACGAAAAAGGTATCGAAGCCGATTTCGGTGGCAGCCTCTCGTCGGGTGGAAGCAACGAAATATTTGTGCAGTTAAAATACAGCTTATGGCGGAAACTTGCTACCTCGGCAAGGCTGAATGGCTCTTTCGGCCGGTTTTACAATTCAGCGCTGGTTGGTGGACGCATCGAAATACCAGGAACCAAACCTAAATATTTCGAAGGTGAATATACGTTCAACCAGTTTAATTATTACCGCACCAAATCATTCTTCTTTATCGACGATTCGCCCTCTTTCCTGTACGAGAACAATTCGCATTTCCGGTTCGATGCAGGTTTCCCGCTTACATATAAAGGACGACTCGAAACTGGAATTACCCTTGGCCGTAACCGGGCCGATTATTTCCAAACCAATACCGCAACACAGGAGGATATCCCTGACAGGACAATTTTTAACTTCTATAGCCCTTACGTTGAACTTGAATACAATACCCTGAACCGGAAACAGTTTGCCAACCAGGGTTACCATTTGTACACATGTGCAGAGTTTGTGAGCGGAACCGAAAAACATACCCCGGGATCGACGTCGGTGCTCCAGGGAGCGTATACTGAATATCATAATTATTTTATTTTCAGATTTCTGTACGAGAGATACTTCAGGCAGCGTAAGTTTTACAGGCCGGGGATACAGTTCGAGGTGCATGCCAACAGCCTCGAAAGTTTCAGGAACTATACATCAACCACCCTGTACATGCCTGCTTATGCACCGGTTTACGAAATGTCGACCATATACCAGTCGGAATACAGGCCGGCCGGATTTGCAGCATTTGGATTGAGGAATATCTTTACCATTACAAAGAATTTCGATTTCCGCCTGGAAGGCTTTGCTATGGCGCCTTTCCGCGAATTGAGCAGCAACAGCCTGCAGCAGGCCGTTCAGAGTGAATTCTTTCCTGCCATGCATTTAATCCTTTCAGGAAGCTTTGTATACAACACACCAATAGGCCCTTTGAGCGCATGTTTGAATTATTACGACGACGGATCGCCGGTTTCGTTTTTTATCAATATTGGGTATATAATTTTTAACCGTTCCGCTTTTTAACCTGCCGGAACACAGTTACATCGTAGCTGAACAAAGTTTTAATGAATCAATTGTTAATTAATGGGGCTACTTAACAAAATGTTATTAAATTTGCACTCCTTTTAACAAAAAGGAGTATTAGATAATCAATTTCTTTCACGAGAAAAAACGCTTACCACCGCTGTTTCAACGAAATGGCGGGTTTTATTTAACCCTGATCATTAGTTTAATTACTAACTCATCTGCAAATGAAATCGACCAATCATCCTGATCAAAATCCTGAAGAAGCTCCGATGCTCAACCAGGAGGAGAATTCACAGCTGGAAAACGCTGTAAACACAGTTGAAAACGAATTGGCACCAGCACCCAAAAGCCCCGAAGCTACTGCTGAATTAATAGCAGAAATGCCTGTAGCTGTAGTTGTTGATGAACCGGATCCCGCAGAGGTTGAAAGCCCTGCTGAACCTGAAGTAGTTGCTGAAGCTGAACCAGTTGCCGAACATGAAGAGGTTGCGGAAGCTGAGGTTGTTGCTGAAGCTGAAGTTGTAACCGAACCCGAATTGGTTGCTGAAGCTGAGGTTGTTGCTGAGGCTGAAGTTGAAGCCGAACCCGAAGTAGTTGATGAAGCTAAGGTTGTAGCTGAAGCTGAAGTTGAAGCCGAACCCGAAGTAGTTGCTGAAGCTGAGGTTGTTGCTGAGGCTGAAGTTGAAGCCGAGCCCGAAGTGGTTGCTGGAACTGAAGTAGTTGCTGAAGCTGAAGTTGTAACCGAACCCGAAGTGGTTGCTGAAGCAGAGGTTGTTGCTACGACTGAAGTTGTAGCCGA
The DNA here is from genome assembly GCA_963677975.1 of Bacteroidales bacterium. GTDB lineage: Bacteria > Bacteroidota > Bacteroidia > Bacteroidales > UBA4417 > UBA4417. Next base: position 2,083,472 of record OY782677.1, read on the forward strand.
GCCCGAAGTGGTTGCCGAAACTTTACCAGTTGCTAAACCAAAAGCAGGTGCCAAAGCAAAAGCCGTTGTTGAGGCTGAAGAAACTGCCGCACCGGCATCAGCTGAAACAAATACAGCAGCTTACATTACCGATGAAGCTGAAACCATTGATGAAGTGATAGAGGCAGAAGTTGCCGCAGCCGAATCAACCGACCTGGATTTCGCCCATATGGATCGCGAACAGTTGGTGAGCCTTCTTGAAGAAACTGTGCAGAATGAGGATGTTAATGATATAAAATCAAAAGTTACCCAGATTAAAGTAGCCTACCTTGCCCTTGCCAACAAGGAGCGCCAGGAAATGTATCAAAATGCTGCAGCCAGTGAAGAGGCTGAGAATTTTGAAGTGGTTGATCCGCTCGAAGAACGTTTTAAAGCTGCTTTCGGAATCTATAAACACAATAAATTCCGTTTTACCGAGGACCAGGAGAAAATAAAAGTACAGAACCTGGATCTGAAAAAGAAAATTCTTGATGAGCTTAAATCGCTTATCAATTCGGAAGAAACCCTCAAGAAAACCTATGACGAGTTTAAAGCCCTGCAGGAACAGTGGAAACTGATCGGCATGGTTCCAAAGACCGAAGCCCAGGGATTATGGCAGAATTACCATTTCCTTATCGAAAAGTTTTTTGATAAGGTTAAAATAAATAAGGAACTCAAGGACCTTGACCTTCGTAAAAACCTGGAACGCAAAATCGAACTTTGTGAAAAGGCCGAAGAACTTGTTCTCGAATCGTCAATTTCCCAGTCTTTCAAACGCCTGCAGGAACTCCACGAAGAGTGGAAAGAAGTAGGACCTGTTGCTCAGGACAAACGCGAGGAAGTATGGGATCGTTTCAAAACGGCAACGGAGAAAATCAACGATCGCCGTCACGATTTCTACAAAAAGATACAAGGTGACCTCGAAGCCAATTATGCAGCCAAAGGTCTGCTCTGCGAAAAAGCCGAGCAGGTGGTGGCAACCGAGTATAATTCCATTAAACAGTGGCAGGACAGTACCCAGCAGGTTAACGAACTGCTTAAGATGTGGAAATCGGTTGGACAGGCTCCTCAAAAAGTCAACAACGAAATCTGGAACCGTTTCAAAGCACAGCTCGACCTTTATTTCTCAAATAAAAAAGATTATTTCGGAAAAGTTAAAGATCAGCAACTGCACAATTACAACCTCAAAGTGGACCTATGCCTCCAGGCTGAATCGCACAAACTGAGCACTGACTGGAAGAACTCCTCACGCGAGCTCATAAAACTGCAGGACGAATGGAAAAAAATTGGTCCCGTTCCACGCAAACACAGCGAGAAAATATGGAAACGCTTCCGTACCGCCTGTGATGAGTTTTTTAATACCAAGAACGAGTATTTCAAAAATCAGCAGGCCAGCGAAGGCGGTAACCTCCAGATTAAACTTGATATTATTAGCAAACTTAATGCCTTCGAGTTCAGCGAAAACCGGCAGGAAAGCCTTAACAAGGTGAAAGAGCTTCAGCGCGAATGGATGGAAACCGGTCATGTGCCTATTAAGGAGAAGGACCGTATCCAGGCTGAGTTCAAAGCAATTGTGAATAAAATATACGACAAGCTTAAGGTCGACTCCAGCGAAGCCCACCAGATGAATTATCGTTCACGTTTCGAAAACGTGAAGGATCAGCCTGATGCAGGCCGGATCATCAACCGCGAACGTACCGGGCTCCAGGCAAAAATCGACAGCCTGAAAGAAGAAATCCTTCTTTGGGAAAATAACATAGGTTTCTTTGCCCGTTCTAAACAGGCCAACCTGTTGAAAACCGAATTTGAAGGAAAAATTGCCCGTGCCAAAGAGGAACTTGCGTCCCTCGAGGCGAAAGCGAAGATCCTTAAAAATGTTGCAAGAGATCAACAATAAATACAAAGGCTGCTCCAATGGGCAGCCTTACTTTTTTAGGGTTATCCGTGTCCTGCAACTAGTGACCTAGGAAAACACTAAACGCACAACACTAAACGCAGAATTATAAAATGGGAAACGATTATATCATCACACTTTTGTGTACATAGTTTAGAGTTCAGTGTTTATCATTTATTTTTTGACCTCGCAATTAGTTCAATAAGCATATCTGAACGTAATCTCGCGACCTCCTGACAAAAGCCTGGTGCCTTTTATGGCATTTTCATAAACCACATATACCAGGCCCGTTTGTATATTTTACCATCAGGATCTGAACTGGCTTTCTTTTCCAGTTTTTTTGATTCCTGCACTGAGGTGGGTGCATGCAGGAGTACATCCTGTCCTTTCTGCCAGTTTACCGGGGTGAGGATATCGTTCTTTTGCGAAGTCTGCAAAGCAATAATTGTGCGTTTTATTTCATCAAGATTACGGCCAACATTGGAAGGATAGTAAAATATGGCGGCAATTTTGTTGTCGGGTGTAATGATAAATACAGCGCGGATATCCCTGGCAGTGCTTGACGATTTGTGTATCATACCATATTTCCGCGAAATTGACAGGCTGACATCCGAAACCAAAGGAAAATTAATTTTATGGGCAGGGTAACCATCAAGATTAAGCGATTCCAGAGAAGTACACCATTCAACATGGCTCTTGAGCCCATCGGTCGATAGTACAACGATTTGTGTGTTAAGTTTTTCAAAATCATCCTGCATTGAGGCAAGTGCAATAATTTCCGAGCTGCAGACCGGCGTAAAATCGGCCGGATGGCTGAAAAGGATTTTCCACTTTGAATTATAATCGCCTGGGAAATTGATTGTTCCCATAGTTGATTCACCTGTAAATTCCGGCGCTTTATCACCAAGAAGAGGGAATTGATTTTTCCCTTTATCCTGTTTTTGGGCATAGCTAAAAAAGGACATTAAGAATAAGCAAGCTAATATTCCTAAAAGATTTCTCATCTTCATTGAACTTAATTTAAAAGTAAAAGTAACTTGTTTTTTTATTTTTAACAACAATGAACGTAACAGAAAAAATAAAAAGCAATTATAAACATGTTTGGTTTCATGAACCATTTGCTATAATTCAGGTTGATTATTCCCCCAAAGCAATATCTCAACAATTTTTAAAATTGATTGACAGCCGTCGGAATTAGAACAAACAAGCGCATTTTGACAGGTTCGTCAAGTTGCAAAAAACAAGGTTTGAATCAAAGTTGTATAAGGGTTTTCAGGACGAATGTTATATGGAGCGGCATTTATTATTCTTACCTTTGCAGCATGGCAGCAAACACATTTGGTACACTTTTCAGGCTAACCACTTTTGGTGAGTCGCACGGGCCAGCCCTGGGTGGAATAATTGATGGTTGCCCTGCCGGGCTCATCATCGATACGGAGTTTATCCAGCATGAACTCGATCGCAGGCGCCCGGGTCAGTCTGAAATAACTACTCCCCGCGACGAAAGCGATACAATCGAAATTCTTTCGGGAGTTTTCGAAGGGCGGTCAACAGGTACCCCTATTGCATTCGAAGTAAGGAATAAGGACCACCACAGCTTCGATTACGACCATCTGCGCGATGCTTACCGTCCTTCGCATGCCGATTATACCTACGACAGCAAGTTCGGTTTTCGCGATTACCGCGGGGGCGGGCGTTCGTCGGCACGCGAAACCCTGTCGCGCGTTGCAGGTGGTGCAATTGCGAAATTAATGCTCAAAGAATCCGGAATACAGGTCAATGCGTATGTAAGCAGCATTGGCGAAGTGGATGCTGAAAGAGTGTATTCGGCTGATGAACTGGGAGAAGTTGAATTGAGCCCGGTTCGTTGCCCCGATTTGAAAGCATCTGAAAAGATGGTTGAACTTATTAACCAACTTAAAACAGAAGGCGATACCACAGGTGGTGTAATTACATGTATTATCGAGGGGGTTCCGGCCGGTTTGGGCGAACCTGTATTCGATAAGCTGCAGGCCGACCTGGCTAAAGCTGTTATGAGTATAAATACAGCTAAGGGATTCGAATATGGCGAAGGCTTCAGGGCTCCAACCATGCGCGGATCGGCACATAACGATATTTTTACTGCCGACGGGCAGGGAAAAATCAGTACGGCAACCAATCATTCCGGTGGAATACAGGGCGGAATAAGTAATGGAGCCGTGATCATTTTCAGGGTTGCCTTTAAACCAATTGCCACTATTAAGCAATCGCAACCTTCAGTAAACAGGCAAGGCGAAAATATCATTCTTCCTTCAAAAGGCAGGCACGATGTTTGCGTTGTACCACGGGCAGTTCCTATTGTTGAAGCTATGGCAGCACTGGTTATTGCTGATCATCTTCTTCGCAACCGGTCGGCCCGCATGTAATAGATTAAATTTTCACTTTTATTTTTGGTTTAAGTATAACTCTCTCAGGCGATGAAGAAGGCATTGAAAATTTCAGGCATTATTGTTGGCATACTCTTACTGGTAATCATTGCATTGCCGTTTGTGTTTAAGGGTAAAATCCACGAAGCCATTCAAAACGGGATAAACAAAAATCTCAACGCGGTTGTAACTTTCGATGGGGTAGGGGTATCGCTGCTGCGGCATTTCCCTGATCTCACCGTGAAAATTAAAGATCTTTGTGTGATAGGTACAGGCGGGTTCAAGGCCGACACCCTGGCTTCGATCCCGGCCTTTTCGATGACGCTCGATATACGGAGTGTTTTTAGCGGGAGCAATTACAAAGTGAAACAGATAGGACTTACCTCGCCGCGCCTGCTGTTTAAAGTTTTGGCGGATGGAAAAGCCAACTGGGATATCGTGAAAGAAACTCCTACTGCCGATACTGTTTCGGCCCCTTCGGCTTTCAAAGTATACCTCGATAAAATTGAAATTAGCGATGCAAGAATTGTATACGATGATGCCGAAATTCCAACAATGATAGCATTCGATGGTATATCGGGGGTTCTCAGCGGCGATATGACTGCCGACCTTACAAAACTCGATATGAATATTAAAGCTGATGACATAACTGCCGATTACGACGGGGTCCGTTACCTTAGCAAATTGAATGCAGAACTTACCACATTGCTTGATGCTGACCTTAAAACATGGACTTTCACATTTAAGGACGGGAAACTCCGATTGAATGATCTAAACATTACTGCCGGCGGTTTCTTTGCAATGCCAGACGAAGGTTATCGTATGGATATTAAGTTTGCTGCCAAAGAAAATACGTTTAAAGCTTTCCTCTCGCTTATACCCGCTATCTATTCGAAAGATTTTGCTGATGTGAAAGCTTCAGGCACACTGGCTTTTGATGGTTTTGTTAAGGGTTTGTATAACGATATTTCGATGCCTGCATTCGGCATCAACCTGAAAGTTGCCGATGGGATGTTCAGTTACCCCGGATTGCCGGGTAAGGTATCGGATGTAAACCTTCAGGCATCGGTTGCAAATCCTGACGGAGTTATGGATCACACTATAGTGGATGTTCCGCGTATGCATCTCAGCATGATGCAAAACCCTGTCGATATTACACTTAAGTTGAGGACGCCGGTTTCGGATCCTGATATCAATGCAACTCTGAAAGGAGTAATAAATCTTTCAACCATATCGAAAATATACCCGCTTGGAGAAAACACCAAATTGTCGGGTATCATAAATGCCGATATGGCTTTCAGCGGCAAAGTGTCGGCTGTTGAAAAAGGGGCTTACGACCAGTTTAAAGCATCAGGGTATGCAACTGTCGACAATTTGAATTATTCAGGCAGTGAAGTACCCCAGCCGTTAGCTGTGAGCAAAGCCAGACTTGATTTTACCCCGGCTTATGCTCAACTTGCGGGACTTTCAATGACTATTGGCAAGAGCGACCTTGCCGCCAACGGCAGGCTTGAGAATTACATTCCATATATAATGAAGAAAAATGCGTTGCTGAAAGGGTCGCTAACGGCGACGTCAAATTATCTGGATATCAACAGCCTGGTTGCAGGAACACCGGAAACATCGGCACCTTCCGATACTGCAGCACTTACTGTAATTGAGATCCCGGGTAATATGGATCTTTCGCTTAATACCACAATTGCAAGGCTTATTTATGATACTTACGACATCCGCGATGTAAGCGGTTCGGTTAAGGTAAAAGACCACACCCTGTTGCTCGAAGGGCTTCAGTTAAATATGCTTGGAGGCACCATTGGGATGAAAGGTTCGTACAGTACGTTTGATCCTGCTAAACCACTGGTTGATATGGATTTACAGGTGAAAAACCTTGAAGTAAAGAAGGCCTTCGGTACTTTTAGTTCGATGCAGAAATTTGCACCCATTGCAGCCAAACTTAACGGCCTTATCAGTACCAATCTTAAATTTAAAGGAGCTCTTAAGAAAGATATGATGCCTGACCTGTCATCGGTTTCAGCGTATGGATTAGTATTATCGGATGTGCTTAAGCTTGGCGATGTGAATACATTCGGTAAAATTGCGGATGTGCTCAAACTGGAAAAACTCAGGAATCCCGCGCTGGAAAAGATAAACCTGTCGTTCGATATCCTCGACGGGAAAGCTACCGTTAAACCTATGGATTTCAAGCTTGGATCGTACAAGGCCAATTTCTCAGGAACTACCGGCCTTGACCAGGTCCTGAATTTTATACTTACACTCGAAATACCGCGGGCCGAATTCGGGACCAAGGCTAACAGCGTGCTGGATGGATTGGTTAAGGATGCATCGAAAAAAGGAGTAAAGGTTAACCTGGGTGATATCATTCCTGTTACTATACTTATAGGCGGCACTGCAACCGATCCGAAGGTAACCACAGGGATAAAATCAGCTATGACAGGCCTGGTTGAAGATCTGAAAAAACAGGTTCTTGAGGAAGTACAGAAGAAAAAGGAAGAACTGGTTACAAAGGCAAAAGATGAGGCAACAAACCTGATTGCACAGGCTGACGCCGAAGCTGCAAAGCTAATTGCCGAAGCTGAAAAACAAGGACAGAAATTGGTTGAAGAAGCCCGGAAAGGTGCCGAACAGGTACGCTTTGCTTCTGACTCAACCGGTAGCAGGTTAATAGCCGAAGGTAAGAAAAATGGCTATATTGCCGAATTAGCCGCAAAAAAAGGAGCGGAAAAGGTTAAAAAAGAAGGATATAAACAAGCAGATAGAATGGTGGAAGAAGCTCAGAAACAAAGTGACGCCATTATCAGCCGTGCCCGCGCCGAAGCCGATAAGGTTAAACAGGATGCTTTGAACAGGGTGAAATAATGTTGTTTCTGGGTTTCAGGGTTTCGGAGTCTAAGGTTTCAGGGTTTCAGAGTTTCAGGAATTCAAGATTTCCCAATTGACACTTCCCCTTGTCCCTGTGTCACCATGTCTACTTTTTCCAAACTCATACCCCGTCCCCCGTCGCTCGTCCCTCTCATACAAGGCTCAGAATCAAACCTCTGCCTTCCTGCCCCGTAATCCGAAAATAGTCCGGAAGTGATAACCATACACGGTGAAAGTAACTGCATCCATTAGGTATTCAGGGCGGTGCCGCATTGTCCAGAACAGGAATTTCCAGTATTCCCTGCGGCCTTTATTGAGAAGCCCGATTATGAATATCGATCTGAAAAAACCTTTCAGATCATTGAATTCTATTTTGTTGCGGCTCGTGTGTACCTGCCGGTAATTGAGTAAAAACTGCCGTGCCCTTTTGTAATATGGTTTTTCGGAATAGATCCCTTTTAAGATGGCTTTGTATCCGTCCAGCAGTTCTATGCTGTTCATACGGGGAATAAAGTTGAGTGAAAAATCGGTATTGTTACCTGTCGAATCCATGGTAAGCCTGTTTTCGGATTCCAGGCGTTTGTATAGTTTTGTATTCCGGGGTGCATTCAGCAAACCGACCATGGCTGAAACAATCCCGCTTTGTTGTATGAAATTGATCTGTCGCTGAAAAACCGAGGACGTATCCGTATCAAATCCGACAATAAAACCGCCGGCCACCCTGAACCCGGCATTCTGGATTTTTGTTACACTATTCAGCAGGTCCCTGTTGTTATTCTGCACCTTGTTGCAGGCTTCGAGCGAATCTTCATCAGGTGTCTCGATCCCGATAAAGGTTGAGCGGAAACCGGTTTCAGTCATCAGTTTCATCAGTTCATCATCATCGGCCAGGTTAACCGAAGTTTGGGTATCGAATGTAAACGGAAATTTGTGGTTCTGCATCCATCTCTTCATTGCGGGAAGCAGATCGTACTTAATTGCCCTGATGTTACCGATAAAATTATCATCCACAATAAACACTGGTCCCCGCCAGTTTAGCTTGTATAAGGTCTCAAGTTCATTAAGCACCTGTTTGGTGCTTTTCATCCGCACTTTATGACCGAGCAACGAGGTGATTTCACAGAAATCGCATGCAAAAGGGCAACCCCGTCCCACTTGCATATTCATTGTCACATAATCATTCATCGAAAGCAAACTGTAATCGGGAACAGGGGTAGTTGTAAGGTCTGCGAAAGCTTCAGTTCTATATACTTTTTTAAGAATTCTTCCATGGTCCATGTCATCCAGGAACAAGGGTAATGTGATTTCCGCTTCGTTAAGTACGAAATGATCAATCTGGGGGAAGCTTTCATATTCCTGTGTAAACAAAGGTCCGCCTGCAATAATTTTGGCGCCATATTTCACACACTCATCAATCACCTGGCAGGCTGATTCCTTTTGAATGTTCATTGCACTGAGCAATACATAATCAGCCCATAGTATATCGGTGGATTTAAGCCGGGTTACGTTCATATCGATTAGCTTTTTTTCCCAGGAGCCTGGTAACATGGCCGAAACAGTCATCAGACCAAGGGGAGGCAAAACAGCTTTTTTGGAAATAAAGCGGATTGCATTGCGGAAACTCCAGTAACTGTCGGGATAAAGGGGATACACCATCAGAATTTTCATGACCCTGAATATTTGCGCAAAGATACTTTGGCAGAAAGGGCTGATGGGGAATATGGGATAAACCTATGGCATTCCGTGGTAGATGGGCAGGAATAGTGGCCAATGTCAAAAAAAGGTGGCGGATATCATTAATCCCCTGCGCTATAGCGTTTCTTTCAGCTTAAGCAGATATTGACGCGAAACAGGGATTTGTTCATCGTATCCTTTTATACGCAGGAGGTGATTGTTATAATTACGTTGAAGTTTGTCGATGAAAAGTGAATTAACTATGCATATCCTATGGCAGCGTACAAAATTAGAATAAGGCTTAATTTGATGTTCTATATTTTTCAATGTACTCCTGATGAGCTTCTTCCTGAATTTATCACCTTCTTTAAATACAATTTCCACGTAGTTGTCGGCTGAGCGGATAAAGGCCACATCAGTTACAGGCAGGTTCAGTTTTTCACTGTTATTTTCGGCAACAAATTCGATGGATTTATTCTGAAAATTATCTTCAAGTTTTTTAACCTGTTTTTGCATCAGTTTGTTCTCGATAATAAGTGCCGCATTCAGGTGTTTAAGATCTTTTATTACATCCGATAACCATAAAGCTACAACGGTTGCTATGCAAATCAGTATGATCTCGAACATGGTGTGAAAGGTAACCGGGACAAATCCGACATAATGCAGGTAAAAAGCAAAGGCAACCGAACTCAGGGCCAGTATCAGAAAGCTGCCGACATAGTATGGCAATGCCCAATCAGGACTGCTTTGTTCGTAATTTTGAATGAATTGGTTGAATACGACCCTTACCAGGAATGTAAAAAGGAATACAATTGCTCCCAGGCCTGCAACAAGTATCAGCCTGTTGTTGAAATCAAGTCCGTCAAGCGGGAATGGCTGGAAAAAGAGGACAAATAAAAACACTCCCAGGCTGATGCCCAGGAAAAGGCCCAGCTCTTTTACCAACAGTTCAATGATATGGTTAATCCTGCTGTACATGAACATTAAAGCCGGCAGGCTTTATTTTACTAACCAAAGTTAACTATTTTTTGACTTAGTTCAAACACCTGGTTTTCAATACAAGGAATACATTCGCAGGAAATCTTTGCCGGGCCACGTTTTCAGGCTTCAAATTTATTTTTTGCTGCTCCTTTTCAAATTTCGTTCGTCCGCTTTCCGCTGGTTTTCTTTCATCCTGAACTCTACTACTTTTGTGATCAGGTCGAGGGGCATAGGTTCATCCAGTGGAAACTGAACTGAGCCTTTACCTCCTTTATAAACGGAAAGTTCTTTTTTAAACGCTTCGATGCCAGAGGGAACCGGGTAAAAGCCTATGTGATTCTTAAAAGCCGCGAAATGTACCAGGTTCCCGTTTAAAACAAAGGTAGGCATGGCATATTTTATGGTTTCTTCAGCGGCTGGAGCTGCTTTGCGAATGGCTGAGCGGATTTGTTCGAGCAACACCTGTATTTCGGGCGGGAAACCGGCTATATAGGTATCTATTTCTGTACCTGTTGTTTTCATTGCTGTTATTTGTTGTTAATCCTTAATTTTGACCGGGATCCATATTTCTTCCTCTGAGCCAGGATCCTCGTTTTTATATTTTTCACCAAGAATTTCGAAATGGGGCCTGTCATCAATCTCATACCGCGAGCCCGGTAACCAGGTTCCGAAAATGTACCCGAAAGATTCAGCACCTTTGCTTGCCGGCCCTTTATGCTCAAATACTGCATAAAGCCCGCCGCTTATTGACATGGTTACCATACCGGCAGGAAGGTGTTCAAAACCGGTTACTTCGGTAAGGGCCCATTTTATAAATTCAGCTTCCGGGTTAAAACGTTCAAAGTATCGGGGAGCATATACCTGCATCGAATACAGGTCGGTACCAACCGGATTTAATATTTCTTTACGCCTCTGCATAAAGCTGCGCCATAATTCGGCGGTAGTATTTCGGGTCAGCGACATGGTAGCCTGACAACCAATAAATTTCCTGGCTTGTATGTTTTCAATCCTATGTTTCATGTTACATTCAAAGTATCGTTCACGCTTTTATTACAATATAAAAGGTATAAATCTTTTGGTCCGTTTCATGTATTCCGTGTACTTTTCACCAAAGAAGGCTGTACATTCTTTTTCGTCGGAAAGTGCCGTAAAATAAAGAAAAACCGACGAAAGTACGGCAATAATTCCTGTTTCGGCTGAAATGTTTTTCAAGAAGATTCCCCAGCTTAAAAAGAGCAATGACGAATAAAGGGGGTGCCTGATGTATTTGTAAATTCCGGTTTCGACAAGTTGAGTGGTTCGCTCAAACTGATAAAGCTCTTTTTCGGTACGCTTGTTTTCGGGTTTCCCCGATCTTTTTAATAAAATCACACCTGCAATAACCATGTAAATGGATAACAGCAGGCATATCCATGAGAATAACTGGTTTAGCGATGCCGGATCGTTAAACCAAAACCGATAGTTGGCAGCAACCAGCCATGCCATGCACTCCCATGCAAGGAAGCGGTATAACCCGTGGCTTTTCATTGAAAAGAGTGTTCTCCACGATAGAATAACCAGGGGGATACTTAAAACCGCGAAAATTATGATTTGTTCCATCCTGTTAACTTTGTTTTCGGTTCTGAATATTGTAATAAGTTTTTTGTCGTACTTTGATCTTTCCGGTATTCGCAGTATTATTGTTTCAATAGCTTTTGAGTTGTAATGTTTTGCGGTTGCCTGATCGTAATGATATAGAGCCCTTTAGGCAAGCCTGAAATATCAATTTTATACTCATTTTGCTTCTTTATAAACTGCTTACCGGTAACGTCGGATATTTCGACCTGGAAATTTTCATTTGTATGCATGTCAAGGTTTATGAAATCTTGGGCCGGGTTCGGAAAAACTGCTACGGTTCCGGGTGGTAATTCGTCTTTGGTTACAGATGTGGTATTGCACATCACAACATTTAGTCTTTCCCAGATATGGTCGCAAAGCTGAAAGGGTACTTCCCCGGCGTTTGACGCATCACCCATCCGTACCATAACAATTCCTTTGCTTTTCGAAATACTAACAATCTGGCCATTTTTACCAAGCCCTGCAAACATATCGGCAGGTGCGTTGGGGGCATAGGAGCCGGGGAAAATAAGCTGTAATGTAGGAACCATATACGACGCCTTCCCGTTTAGCCACCATAGGTATCCGTATGAGTTGTTCAGGTTTTGGGAAGTGTTTGTCATTTGCCTGATGTATGTAGTATCGTTGAGTAGGGTATCGGTGTTCCAGATGCACCTGTTTTGCATCAGCAAACCAAAACGTGCCATGCTGCGGGCCTTGCTGAAGTATACATTATCGTAGTCGACCATAGCCCACAAACCGGTGATACCTGTCCTGGATTTGAGTTTTGATTGTGTATAGGTATTTACTGGTGTTCCCGTTGCTGCTTCCAGCACTTTTTCCAACAGCGTATAGGGCGCATTATGGTAGGCCCATCGTGTACCGGCATCAGCCTTATAAATCAGGCAGCTGCTAAGGGTGCAATGGTTGTCAGGCACGCCGTCGTCGAGACCCGAGGTCATTGTAAGCTGGTTCCTGATTTTAATCAGGTTTTCCTGCAGTGGTGTACAAGTTGTCCAGCCGGTGCCAAGGTATGCTGAGGATGCATCGGTAAGATGCAGATAATTTTCTTCCTGTGCCTTGCCAACCAGGAAAGCAGTTATGGTCTTACCGGCCGAAGCCCAGTACCATAGGCTGTCCTGGGTAAAAGTCCCGAAATATTTTTCTAAAACAATTTTGCCGTTTTTTAATACTATAAAGCCTTTTGTGTTTTCATGCTCCAGATAGGTATATAGCGAATCAATCTCGTTTACACACCACCAGAGTGAAGCAGGCGAAACTGTTTCCCAGTTGGCGGTACCACTTAATGGTGGGAAATACAGGCTTTGTGCTTTTAATGGCTGGCTGATAAATGCAAGTGTAAAAAGTATAAACAGCAGTGCTTTTTTCATTTTGATTTTGACACCCGTATAGGACTAAAGTTAAGTTTTCAAGGTAATTCCGGCATGATTCAGAATCTCCTGTTTTATTTGCATTACCCCAAAAGATATTACTTTCCTGGCAATTTATATACGATGAGGCTGGCAAGAAAGGCTTCAAACAGGCTAAGCGGGATTCCCAGGTACAGCAGCCCGAAAGGTAATACTCCAAGGTTCCCGATTACGAACCACATTAATACAAAACCCACGAACCACGAAAGCAGTGTAGTTTGAAGGAGTGTAAATTTTTTGGAGAAAATAAAAATCGCAATGGCAAACAATAGCGACCATATACCCCAAACCGCCCCATTGACTGGTTCAGATGGAAATACTATTCCTAGCGTTTTGAAATGCTCAAGCCAGTAACTTTTAACTATAAATTCGTTTCTTACAAACTCTGAAATGCTGATCCATATAGTAGCCAGAATGATAGGGAGGATGGTTGTTTTTATAGCTTTCATAATTCTTTTTTTGAGTGTCACATAGTGGTTCAGGTGGCGGCTGACTTCGACTCCGTGATGATTATACATCATCAGCCTTTTGCAAATATACTACGACAATTGTTTCCTGATTATCTTCCCACACATTACAAAGCAAATCAGTGTTTTACTCTATTCCAGGCTCATTCTTATTTTTGTTTCTTTTTATACTTCAGGTTAACTACTCCTGTTTCGAAAGATTCGGTATTTACAAGTTCGTAATTTGTTTCTACAGGTATGCCTGTGAACAACCGGATTCCTTTTCCCAGGATTATCGGGATTATGCTTATGATCATTTCGTCAATAGCACCGAGGTTTACAAAACAGGTAATGAGTTCGCCCCCACCGACCAGCCAGATGTTTTTGCTACTCCGGTTCATTAAATCGTTAATAACTTCTTCGTTTACCTCATGCAATACCGATGTTGAAGCAGTTGTGATTTCAAAGCTGGTTTTGTGTGTCACAACATAGGTTTTGCAGTTCGGGTATGGCCATTCATCCACCAAACCCAGCAAGGCTTCATAGGTTTTTCGCCCCATAACGAGGGTATCGATACCTGAAATGAAATCGTTATACCCGTGGTCAGTCCGGTTTGGATTTTCAAGTTCAAAAAGCCAGTCGAGCGAGCCGTTTTCGCGTGCAATAAAACCGTCAATTGTGCATGCAATAAATAGTTGAATACTGCTCATTGGGTGTGGCTACTTTTTTACATGCTTTTCATTAAATTCGATAAGTTCGACAGGTGCGCCGTTATAGCGTATCATGGCTACCCGTGTTCCTTCGCCGGGAGCATTGGGTGGCGTGATAATATCGAAATCGTGCCTCGATAACTCAAGATCAAGATCATCCACTTCGAAAGCAATATGCGGGACGGTTTTAATTAACTCATCCACGGGGCTTTCGTCTTCAAACCGCATCCATTCGATGCCATAGGGGCTTGTTTCGAAACCCGACACATAAATTTTAAACCGCGAAAGGTATTTTTCTCCATCAACAGGGTGGTTGGTCGGTATGCCAAGATGATGATAACGCCATCCCCAGAGGGAGGTTGCAAGTGGCGGTTGATTATCTTTTCGTTGAATATCCATTTCTGACTGTAATTTGGTAAAAGTTTCAATCGAAAAATTATATAGTGCATTATAGCGGCTGTTGGGTATCTTTTTTGACTGTTACAGGCATTTTAACTGTAAACCTGAGGAACAGGAACCCGATTATCCCGGCTACGAGTGAGGCGATCAGGATGGCAATTTTCGAACTGTTAACGATTTCATAATCATCGAAGGCAAGCAGTGTGATAAAGATCGACATGGTGAAGCCAATGCCTCCCAATAAACCAGCCCCCAGTATATTTTTCCATCTCAGATCGGAAGGCAGCACACAAAGCCCCAGGCCGGCAGCAATGAATGAAAACAGCCATACGCCCAAGGGTTTTCCGATGACCAGTCCGGCAATAATACCAATGCTGTAGCTTTGGCCTAAGCCGCTCTGCCAGCTGTCGCCGAGTGCAATGCAGGTATTGGCTAAAGCAAACAGGGGAAGGATAATAAATGCTACCGGCTTGTGCAGGAAATGCTGAACTATATAGGAGGGTGATTTTTCGCCCCCGTCGCCAAACGGAATTGCGAAAGCAAGCATCACCCCTGTAATGGTAGCATGTACACCTGAATTAAGCATAAAATACCACATGGCAGTTCCGCCTATCAGGTAGGGGATGAGGTTGTGTATTTTCAACCGGTTGAGAATAATCAGTATGCCGAAAATGCCAATGGCAATCAATAGGTTTGTTGCTGATATTGAGGCGGTGTAAAAAAAGGCAATAACCAGGATTGCTCCTAAATCGTCGATTACCGCAAGTGCAGTAAGGAATACTTTCAGCGATGCAGGAACGCGCTTGCCAAGGAGTGATAATATGCCGATAGCAAAAGCAATATCGGTCGCCATTGGTATTCCTGCTCCCGACTGGCTTGAGGTTCCGAAATTAAGCGCTATAAACAGTCCTGCCGGGACCAGCATTCCGCCTATAGCTCCAAAGATGGGTAGTGCTGCACTTTGAATATCCGAAAGTTCTCCCTTATAAATTTCACGCTCCAGTTCAAGACCAATAAGAAGAAAGAAAATCGTCATTAAGCCGTCGTTGATCCAATGAACGAGGGTGTGTCCCGCAACGTCAAAGTGCCAGAAATGAATGTACCCGGTCTGGAAAGCTGAGTTGGCAAGCACAAGCGACAGTGAGGTTACAAAAACTAAAACAAGACCGCCGGCTTTTTCGCTGTTAAAAAATTCAATGAATAGCTTCGATAATTTCATGCTTAGCAATGTGTTTTTATCCCATTTAGCCGGATATTTTACCCGATCAATCAGGCATTGGAGGTATTTCTCATAATTATGACCACGTTTCCTGTTTTCTGCCCGGTTTCGACATATTTTGTGGCTTCTACAATTTGTTCGAAAGTATATCGCCTGTCGATTACCGGTTTGTATTTTCCGGTGTCAACTAATTCTTTCAGGAACTCAACATCTTTCTTACTTATTGAAGGAATAGGAAACAAAACTCTTTTCCTGCCAAACAGGGGTGTAGTGAGTGCCAGGAAAATATTTTCCGAGTTTTTGCCCAGTTCGGTGGATATGTAAATTCCTTTATTGTTGAGTATTGGCTTGCATTTGTCAAATGAACTCTTCCCGACAGCGTCAAAAATAAAGTCGTATTTCTTATCTGTTTTTGTAAAGTCCTGGCTGGTATAATCAATTACGTGGTCAGCTCCTAGTGATTTTACAAGTTCAATATTTTTAGTATTGCAAACTGCTGTAACCTTAGCCCCTAAATGTTTTAACAGTTGTACGGCTGCAGAGCCTATGGCACCGGTTGCACCATATACTACTACATTATGCCCTGGTACAATTTTTGCCGCCCTGATGTCGCAAAGGGCATAATGCCCTCCTTCAGTTATAGCGGCAGCCTGTTCAAATGTTGAACCAACTGGCATTGTTGTTAAAGTTGCATCTTCTGCCATAGTCAGAAATTCGGCATGTGCCCCGAATTTTGTGTCGTTGTACCCGAATACTTTATCCCCGGCATTGAATAATGTTACATTTTTCCCGATAGCCTCAATTATCCCGGCAAATTCATTACCCAGGATGGTATTTTTAGGCCGGAGAAGCCCGCTGTAAAATCTTGAAATAAAGTACTCGGCACTCCGGAAACCACAATCGGTCCGGTTTACGGTAGTTGCATAAACTTTAATAAGTACCTCGTTGTCAGCCGGAACG
The DNA here is from genome assembly GCA_963677975.1 of Bacteroidales bacterium. Lineage (GTDB taxonomy): Bacteria > Bacteroidota > Bacteroidia > Bacteroidales > UBA4417 > UBA4417. The sequence goes on from OY782677.1 coordinate 2,100,084, forward strand.
GGTCTGGGTACTTCTTTGATTTCAACAACTTCGGGCGGACCATATTTTGTATAAACAGCAGCTCTCATTATGGGAAATGACTTTAGTTGGGATTTATCCGGATTAAATTAACGCAAAATGGCGCTGTATGTTTATTTATCCTGGTTTATATCTCTGGCGCAAGGTTTGCTGTTTGACTTCTACAGGATAGTAATCAATCTGTTTTACCAGTTTATTCTTTTTTTTACGGTTTCCCAGGTTTTGGTAATCAGAAAGCTCTCGTCCATATAATCCACCATCTTTGCAAATTTTACCATAGGAACTGCAAACGACAGGGTGTCGGCTGGCACGCAGGGGCGAGCCGAGGGATCGAACATACCTATTACAGCCCTGGGACGAACGGAATCCTTTTCGAGGTATGGGTAATGGATGATAGAACCGCAGCCGGCGCCAAAGGGTGTAAAAGTGCTGTTTGGCTCAGTTTGATCGAAATTGGCCAGTGTAAATAACCCGGAAAGTACATCGGGTTTTGCAAAGAAAATCACCACTGCAGGTTCATCCGTTTCGTCAAGTTTATCCCAGCGTTTGAAGATGATATAATTGCCTTTAGCATCAGCTATTGTTTTCTGGTGCTTCTGCAATTCCACCACCATTTCCGGCGTGCGTATGTAACGTTCACCTTCCAGTTCGCCGGGTATTCCGCTCGACAAGAAATATTCGAAATTGGGACGTACGGTTTCGGTATACCCCAAATAACGCCTGGCACCGCCGCATGCAATGGAGTCAGCATCATATGCAAGCGATTCTCCCTTTCGAACCCGTGCCAGTTCGCAGATCAGGCAGCTCCTACCTTTCGCCTTTTTAACCAGTGTGGCATTGCCGGTTTCTTTACGATAATAGAAAGTTAAAGGCATCTCAGCAATGCCAAAATGCTTTTCCCACAAGGTGGAAAATTTTTCTTTAAGGTTTAAGTCCATGGCTATTTTTGTTAAAATCCGACTATTACTTTAGATTTTGAATTAATATTCAGGGCTGGGAAATTGCCTAATCCTGGTATTAGCTCTTTCTTTTCCGTCCCATAGCATCGGCTGCTTTCATTGCCGCAACCACCTTTGAAGGTGTGATTTGAACTGATTCGTGGTGAATGCCTTCTTCAGGAGCGCAGGCTTTTATTGCAACCTCCGTCAGGCGACCCGCGCTTATATCAGTGATTCCGATATCGGCGAAGGTGGTTGGCAGGCCCATTTCCTCGCAGAACGAATAAACCGTTACCATTTCTTCGGGCGGTGCACCGGTGAGGTGAAGACCTGTAAGAACTCCGAACGCGACTTTTTCGCCGTGGTAAAAAGAATGAGTTTCGGTCAGGGCGCTAAGGCCATTGTGTATGGAATGCGCCGTTGCAAGCCCGGAACTCTCAAAACCGATGCCGCTTAATAGAATATTTGCTTCAATAATGCGGTTAAGATCGGGTGTGACTATTCCTTTTTCACAGGCAATTTTTGCTGCCGGACCATAGTTCAGTAAAGTATCGTAACACAATTTTGCAAGGTTCAGACCGGCCATAGTTGTGTATCCACCGCAACAGTTAGCTGATTGGGAATTTGCGCACGACCGGGCTTCGAACCATGTCGAAAGGGCATCGCCCATTCCGGAAACGAGAAAACGGGTAGGAGCCGCCGCGATCACAGTTGTATCCACAAGAACAACCTGGGGATTCAACTTTTCATAATAAACGGAATCGAATACACCCTCATCGGTATATAGTATTGCGCAGCCGCTGCATGGCGCGTCAGTCGAAGCTATAGTAGGAACAATGATTACAGGTAAGCCGGCGCGGTCGGCAACTATTTTAGCTGCGTCAATCGCTTTTCCTCCGCCCATTCCTACAATAACGTCAGCTTTTTGGTTTTTTAGGACATGAGTAAGCCGTTCTAATTCTGTCTTGCAGCATTCTCCCCGAAACTCTTCAACTGTTAGCCATTTTTCAAATTCAACCGTGGTATAGGAAGTCAGGATCTTGCTTTTAGCCGTTGGCGAGGCAATAATAAGCCCTTTGTTACCAAGCATCTTTACCAATTCCGGAAGCCCGGCCAGTGCCCGTTCACCCTGAATGTATTTGCCCGGGAATGCTGCAGTATTGTTTAAGGCAGTTTGCATAGAGTGTTTAATGTGTGTGTTGATTGTCCGGAGATTAATTATTGTTTTCTTGAACTGAAACTGGATTTCACTGCTTTTGGATTATTGTTTCTGAAGTAATAGCTGTTCAATCTCTATGGGTAAATATATTGTCTTTTGTTTTATTTAATAAACAGTAGAAAATCAGCTGGCTATTTCATAATCCTCTGATACCCGCTATACCTTACCCAATCGAAATCGGCATAATCAGCTGAAGTCTTCCCGTTCGCTGTTGAATAGATCCCAAGGTAAGCTCCGGTGTAGCCTTTACTCAGGATAAAATCAGCCCTGGTCGAAATAACAGAAGTATAGGTTTCTCCATTATCAGTCGAGAATAAAAAATGGCAACGGTGATCTTTCGATTCAACTTTGAAAGTAATATCGCCCTTAAATTCATCAAGATCCATATCCTGCATTATTGTAACAGCTTTTCCAGGTTCTGCCAGTTTAAAACGGAGGATGTATTTCCCTTTGTCCCGCACAACAGTGAAAGACAAATAGTTGTTGTCCTTTTGGAAAAGGACTATCCCGGATTCGGAACCATCTGTTTTTGGATTAAAAACCATTTTGACGCCATATTCGAAATCGCTTTCCTTCTGACGTATACCCATAAGGCTGCAGTTGCCTCTTTCCCTTATAGTATCGGGAGCGCACGACAAACGCAAAAAGCCGGCTCTGTCAGCCAGATTGTACGACCCAGACTTTGGTACCCTGCGGAAATTCCATTCCAGGTTTAACTTCCGGCTGTCGAAATTATCGAAAAAAGCATCGTTTCGGTATTGAGGCATGTTCTCGAAAGGCAGGGGATTGTAGCGTTCAACTTTACCGGTTACGGGAGCGCATACAGGCCATTCGTACTTGACTTTTTTCCATTCGAATAGTTCTCTTTCCCATTGCACGGGGATAAGATGTGTTTCGCGGCCCATATTTGAACTCCTTTCTTCATCACCTCTAACACCCAGGGCCACCATAAACCAGCGACCGTCATTTAACTCCACAAGGTCGGCATGCCCGGTCGAGACCACCCAGTTATCGTATGAAAGATTACGGGTTGTTAGAATAGGGTTTCGTTCGTTTGGTATATATGGCCCGCTGATTGTATCGCTGACGGCTATCATCATGGCGTGGTTAAAACTTGTTCCGCCTTCGGCTATCATCAGGTAATACCTATTGTCCTTTTTATATAGGTGAGGACCTTCAGCCCAAACGCCACCGCAGGCTCCTCTCCAGAGAAAACTCCTTGAACCTGTGAGTTTCCAGTTTGTAAGATCGATCTGCTGCAGCCATATCTCGCCTTCGCCTGGGAAATTGGGTTTGTCGGGCGAATGGGTGCCCACAAACCATACTTTCCCATTATCGTCAAAAAAGATATCAGGGTCAATACCCGGCGCTCCTTCCAGCACATGGGGCTCCGACCATGGCCCTTCGGCATTTTGGGCGGTGATAATGAAATTCACAAAATCAGTCTGTTGTTTGTGACTATCGTAATACACATTGGTAGTAATAATGTAAAAAGTTTCGTTATGATACCTTATGGTGGGTGCATGAATACCTCCATCCGACTGCACATCCGCAAGATTTACCGCCCCGGTGCATTGTTCCTTGCGCTGAAGCCCGTACCCAACCAGTTCCCAGTTGACCAGATCCCTGCTTTTATGAATCGGCAGACCAGGGAAATATTCGAACGAAGAATTAACGATATAAAAATCACCGCCAACCCTGCAGATTGATGGGTCGGGATATCCGCCGGGAATAATCGGGTTTACAAAAAGGTTCTCCTTAGCCGGGTTTTTTTCATTATTAACCCTGTTTTGCTGTGCAATAGCGAATGTGAAAAAAAATCCAATAAGAAATGTCAGTAGTATTTTCATATCAGTTTGCGCCTTTTTTCTATTGATTTATAATATACTGAGTTATGAAAAGTGGTGATTTTTTAACCTGAAAACGAGTAAATCATGCGGGTGCGATAAACCTATTCAATACATGTCTATTTAATCTCCCTGATATTCAGATTACCTTCGAGCAATTCATGCGAATCTGATAAAAACAGCTTCAGGTCTGCCCTCGTCTGAGCATCAAGAAGTACCGTATCATTTTCAAAGCGAGCAGCCGGAAGTATAAAATATTGTTTCCTGCTGTTAATAGTTGGATTAAATACCCAGCTAAGCTGGTATGCAGCATCTTTTATAATGGTTTTACCCGATTCTTTCTGCAGTGTGATTTTAACCATGGCTCCGCCGTCGGTATATCGTTTACGCTGGTTCGAAATATAATTCCCCAGCGACCAAACCACCAGCTGCTCTTTTTTAAGGCTATCTGCTTTGCGCCATTCCATAGGTTGTATTACATGAGGGTGTGAACCGATAATGATATCGGTGCCGTTTGCAAACAGAAATTGTGCTATATCTTTCTGGAAATCATTTGGTTGCCGCTGGTATTCGTCGCCCCAGTGAATAAATACCATAACCATATCAACAGAAGAGTCGCGTGCGGCCTTCATATCAGCCAGCATCCGGTCTTTTTCGATAAGGCTTACAACATTGTTTTCAAGAACCGGTATGCCGTTAGTACCGAATGTATAATTCAGGAATGCCAGCCTGAAACCGCGGGTATTGATGATCATGGGATTAAGGCGGCGATAAGAATCCGTATTTTTATAGGTACCCATATGTATCATCCCGAGGCTGTCGAGCATGGTTATTGTTCGTTCGATACCGGTACGTCCCCGATCGCAGCAATGGTTATTGGCTGTGCCTACCAGGTCAATTCCCGCATTCAGGAGCCCTTTTACAATCTCATCCGGCGAACTGAAAGCCGGGTAACCACTATAAGGCTTTCCCGCCAGCGTGGTTTCGAAATTTGCTATTGCAAGGTCGGCATCTTTTAACCAGGGGCTGATATATTTGAAACACGAATCGTAAACATAAATACCCAGGTCATTGTTCCAGGCGCCATCAACCTGGGGCATATGCTGCATTACATCACCTGCAAAAAGGAGCGTGATTTCATGCACAGCTGCGGGCGCCATATCAGGCAGGGAACGGTCAGGTGTTTTTGGGAACGACGCAAGCAGCAATACTGCGGATAGTATCAGCGATACCTGCATGATCCTTCGTTTTAAAAAGAAGATTACAGTTTTAAATTTTTTGTCCGAATGATTTAGTATAGCCATTAAAAATTATTTTAATAAAAATCCAATACACAGGTTCTGGTTTCTGATTCCCGGACTCGATGTTACAACCTGAATATCAAACTGATCCTTCCCCACTTATGCCACAATCCTCCCTGATATTCAGGCGAGAGGTAATGCTGTGCCAGCTCAATCCCGAAATTCTTATACCGGACATGAATCCCGGCTTCAGCATCGCCAACCACGTGTTGTATCTCTGGTACCTGAAGGGTGAAAACATTATTGTGGTTAAACATACCTCCCTGCAACAGGGCATTATAAGCCACGAAATGCACATTGGTCCTGGCGAAAAAGTAATATTCGGTTTTTGGCCATAGCTCATTTTCGGAAAGCCCGAAAATAGGTTCAGCTTTGCCGGCCTGGAACTGTAATCCTGCCCCGGCGTTGGTGTACAATGTTCCCGCCTTTACTTCACCTCCGGCAAGCAGGGTGATGTTTTTCTTCATAAATATGGCTTTCTGCACCTCTACTGTATAATTCAGTATAATATCAGTGTTAATCTGTGTTTCCCAGCCAAGTGGCGCATCGTTGGTCGGGAAAGTTTTGTGAACCATCGTCTGCAGGTACGAACCCGGTGAATACGGTCCTAAATACCCCATATCAAGTTGTGATGCAATTTTTAACCTGCGCAGAGGGTCGGCAAGCATTTTACGGAAACCAAAATACAGGTACGATGCGTAAGGCCTGTCGCTGCTTAAAGCCGGCGCTACACGCGTATCGGTCGGAGTATACATATCCTGGACGATACTCAGTTTGTGTGTGACAAAAGCTTTATGCCTGTATGGAAGCATAAGTTTTTGTACAGGCGACCGTCCCAGCCAGGCTGCCTGTAAACCTATTGTAATTCCGTTTGTAAAATAGCGGTCGGTGTTGTTGTAAGTGATAAGATCGTTTGCAAAGTCGACCGACACGATTTTACGTGAATCCACTCTTTGTTGAATCCACTGTATGCCGGGGATAATGCGGGTAATAAATTTCTGCAAGGAAGTATCTGCAATGGCCACAACTATTCTCCTGTCATGGTTCCGGACCTGTCCGACGTGTTCCCTTGTAAGCCCAGCCGGAAGGCTGTCGGGGACCGGAATCCGGTTTTTTTCGATAATCCTGCGGTTTTTTGACCTGATTCGTTCAGTTTCGCCAACGCTGAATACCTGGCTCAGAGCATGCGATAAGTCTGCTATTCGCATGGGGACCGGGTTACTTATTCCATTGAACAGGATAATTTCGTATTTGCCTGCCAGTGCATCCATCGACAGGCTGACCCTGTCGCCATTGGTTTTAACAAAAACTACCTCGTTGGAAGTAGAGTCGAGTAAAGGAATCTGCCGTTGTGTAAGCAACTTCTGGGCTATTCCGGTATTCCTATGTGAAGGTGATGTGAGCTGTTTCCCGGGTGTTATCATCACACCAGCCGGGAAATCGATAACTTCAGGGAGCTGTTTCCTTATCAAATCCGGTTCCTTTACCTGCTGCCTGTGGCAGGAGGTAAACAAAAGAACCAAACAAAACAAGGCACAAAACCCTTTCATGTTAACACTTTACACCATTAATCTGTAAAAATACTGAAAAAGTCAATACCTGCAGTGCAGGAGTTGGTTGGAAGGTAAATTTGCTTAACCATGATATAACTCACAAAAACAGAATCGGTTTTAATGCCACAATGAATATCGTCCTCTTAGTTTTCGCCCACTCGCCCAATCACCCTTCTCCTGTCACTCTCATCCTTCTATTTCTTCCCTGTCTTCTCCAATTCTCTCAGGTTTTCCATTTTCTTCTTTTCAAGGAAGCCATTAATATCACAAAGATGTTCTTTCACTCTTTTGTTACCGAATTCAAATACCTTACTTACCAGCCCGTCGAGGAAATCCCGGTCATGCGACACAAGTATCAGTGTTCCGTCGTAATCCTGCAATGCAATTTTAAGTATATCTTTTGTCTTCATATCCAGGTGGTTGGTAGGCTCATCGAGGATCAGCAGGTTAACTGGTTCGAGCAGCAGTTTTATCATGGCAAGGCGTGTACGCTCGCCACCTGAAAGCACTTTTACTTTTTTGTTCCAGCTGTCGCCACCGAACATAAAGGCACCGAGCAGGTCCTTTATTTTGGTGCGGATATCCCCTTTAGCCACATCGTCGATGGTTTGGAAAACCGTATTTTCTTCATCCAGGAGGGAGGCTTCATTCTGTGCAAAATACCCGATCATTGTATTGTGGCCTAACACCATTTTACCATCAAACCCGGTTTCACCCATTATGCTTTTAACCATTGTCGATTTGCCTTCGCCGTTTTTGCCCACAAAGGCAACGCGTTCGCCACGTATAATGCTGAAACTGGCGTCCTCAAAAACCAAATGGTTGCCATAGCTTTTCGCCATTTCGTCAACAATTACCGGGTAACTCCCCGAACGTGGCGAAGGTGGAAATTTCAGCCGCAGAGCGGAATTGTCTTCTTCATCCACTTCGATAAGATCCATTTTTTCGAGCATCTTGACCCTCGACTGCACCTGGTTTGTTTTAGAGAAAGTTCCCCTGAAACGGTCGATAAAATCCTGGTTATCAGCAATGAATTTCTTCTGCTCATCGAGTTGTTTTTGCTGCTGTTCGCGTCTTTCGCCACGTAGCTGCATGTATGCTGAGTAGTTTACCTTGTAGTCGTAAATACGTCCCATTGTAACTTCAATGGTGCGTGTGGTAATATGATCGACAAAAGCCCGGTCGTGCGAAATCAGGATTACAGCTTTTGCACTGTTGATAAGAAAATCTTCGAACCACTGTATCGATTCAATATCCATATGGTTGGTAGGTTCGTCGAGCAGGAGCAGATCGGGCTTTTGGAGAAGGATTTTTGCCAGTTCAATGCGCATGCGCCATCCACCGCTGAATTCCCCGGTAGGGCGGGTAAAGTCAGATCGGACAAATCCTAGACCAAGTAATATCTTTTCTACTTCGGCATCATAATTGATCTCTTCAATCGAATAAAATTTCTCGCTGAGGGCCGAAAGCTGTTCTATAAGCTCATAGTATTCAGCTGATTCATAATCCGTTCTCGACGATAGCTGGTTGTTTATTTCGTCGATTTCATGCTGCATTTCGAAGATGCCTGCAAACGCCTGGGCTGCTTCTTCGAATACAGTTCGGCTGTCGTTAGTGAGCAGGTGCTGGGGCAGGTATGCAATAACAGCATCTTTAGGCGCCGATACTTTTCCCCGGGTAGGAGTTTTAACACCGGCAATCAGTTTTAATAATGTAGATTTTCCTGCGCCATTCTTTCCCATAAGCGCAATCCGGTCTTTTTCATTTATTGCAAAAGATATGTCTTTAAAAAGTGTGGTCCCTCCAAACTCTACAGTAAGTCCGTCAACTGAAATCATTTCAATTTTTTAGTGAGGGGCAAAGGTACCGGTTTTTGGGGAACTTTCAGGCCGTTGCAGGTAAACAGGATCTATTTTGCCGGTTGTACGGAAAGTTTGTTGTTCTTTGTCAGCCATTGCCTGCGAAATTTCTCCTTCCCGACTGAATTGAATGATAATACGTTAGCATAAATATAATTAATATACAAAAAATCGAATATGTTGTATTTTTAGGAATATATTTTATCTTTACTCCGATTTTCGGTCTATAAACCCGGAACAGAACAAAACATCCGGGTGAAGCATCCCTAGCACGATTTACAGCAGATTCAGGGTGATAAATAAAAAAACTTTCCTTATGGAACAGCGTTTGCTAACGACAATTATCCGCGAAAACAGTATAAAGTATGGTTCGCGTGTAGCAATCTTCTATCAAAAAAACGATAAAAGCTGGACGCCGATTACCTGGACCGCTTTTTGGAAATCAATTGAAAATACTGCAAAAGCCCTTCTTGCCTATGGCATTAAACCTGGCGACAGAGTTGCGATAATGTCGCGCAATATGCCTGAATGGACAATAGTCGATTATGCTCTGCAATTGGTTCGGGCAGTTTCGGTTCCTCTGTTTTCGTCAACCAGCGTTGCCCAATCGAAATACATGCTCAATGAAACTGAAACGGTTTTAATATTTGTCGGGGAACAGGAACAATATAATATTGCAAAGCAGTTAGTTTCGGAAGTCCCTACACTGGTTAAACTGATAGCTTTCGGTGAGGAAGTTAAATTCGAAGAAGGCATTCCATCCGTGCATTTTTCTTCTTTTATTGAATCAGGCAAAGAAGGCGATTTTGATGCCAAACTTGTAAGTCTCGAAGCTGAAGCTGATAAGGAGGATCTATGTACGATTTTATACACTTCGGGAACCTCCGGCGAACCAAAAGGAGTAATGCTATCGGTTGCGAATTTTCTGTATTGCCTTCATATTCATGATCTCCGACTAACAGTAAGTGATAAGGATGTTTCACTCTGTTTCCTGCCTTTGAGCCATATTTTTGAGCGGGGATGGACGTTCAATGTGCTGAGCACTGGTATGACAAACTATTACCTGCGTAACCCCAAAGAAGTAGTTGACGTGGTGAAGGTGGTGAAGCCCACTATTATGTGTTCCGTACCACGCTTTTTTGAAAAAACCTATGAGGGCGTAAATGCGACAATTGCCAAAAGCTCATCACTGAAACAAAAAATGTTTAAATGGGCAATCGAAACAGGTGGAAAAAGACTTGATTATATCTGGAACAACAAACCTGTTCCTTTCGGTCTTTCGATAACCTATGCGATTGCCGATAAACTTGTTCTGTCCAAAGGCCGTGCTGCTCTCGGCGGGAATTTCAGATTTATGGTTTGCGGAGGCGCAGCTCTTTCGCTCGATATTATCCATTTCTTCGAACAGGTCGGCATACATATCAAAGTTGGTTACGGACTTACAGAAACCACGGCCTCAGTAACATGCCTGCTCGATGATGATATAAATACAAGTTCGGTAGGGAAAGTTATGCCGAAACTCGAAGTGAAAATAGGGGAGAACAACGAAATTATGGTGAAAGGCGGAACCGTTTTCATGGGATACTACAAAAAACCTCAACTTACCGCAGAAGTTTTCAAAGATGGATATTTCTGTACCGGTGACGCAGGGCGCCTTGATGAAAACGGATACCTATATCTTACTGACAGGATTAAGGATATTATTAAAACCTCATCAGGAAAGTATATTGCACCTCAGAAAATTGAGTCGTTACTCACCGGTGACAAATATATAGAGCAGATCACCATTATCGGCAGTGAACGTAAATATGTTACTGCCCTTGTAGTTCCTGCTGCGGCTGGTTTCGATCACCTGATGAACGAAATGGGTATAGCCGATAAACCGAAAGAAGAACAGGTGAAACTGAAAGCGGTTATTGCTTTCTACCAGCAGCGGATCGATGCTTTGCAGAAAGACCTTTCGCCTTACGAGCAGGTGAAAAAGATTGTGCTCCTCCCGGCTGAATTCACCATACAAACCGGTGAACTGACCCCTTCGCTGAAAATCAAACGAAGGGTGGTAGCCGAACAGTTTAAAGCTGAGATTGAGAGTATGTATTCAGGAGATTAACTGACCTAGGTCAAAAGTCAGAGGTCAATAGGTAAAAGCAGTATTGGGATATCAGAATTGTGATTTGTAATTTATAAATCACGATTTCTCTGTTTTTTCGTTGTCGCCACCTTCTACCTTCTACCTTCTACCTTCCACCCTCCACCCTCGAACATCCTACATCCACCATCTAACTTTTCTCCCTTTCATGTTTCCACCTCTTGTGTGACCAGAGCCAGTAGGCAGGTTCATTTAGTATGGATTTTTCGAGCTGTTCGGCGTACCTCCGGGTTATTTCGCCATCGGGAAGCGATTCCGGATTATCGGTTAACACTCTTAATTCTAGATCGTAATATCCTCGTTTAACTTTGCGTATATCGACATATATGACCGGTATATTGTATTTGCGGGCATATTTTTCGGGGCCATGCAGCCAGGCTGTTTCACGGTGCAGGAAGTAGATCCAGTAGCACTCCTTTAGATTGCTTGGACTTTGATCAGCAGCCATAATATACGCTGTAGGAATTTCCTTCATATCCTCGAAAGCACGGGCTGTTAATTTGATCGATATCAGCTTCGTGCCGAATTTTGCCCTGTGCTGTTTAGCATAAGCGTCGGTATGCTTATTGCTCATGGGTTTGTAGAAACCACTGATAGGGTATTTAAGCTGTAAGCCTGGCGACAAGGATCCCCACTCCCAGTTATTATAATGCCCAGGAACTGCGATAGCGCTTTTACCCAGGTCATAATAGTAATCGGCAAGTTCAGGATTAAGTATGTGATGCCTCTTTACAATTTCCTTCGGACCCATTGTAAATCCTTTAATGCTTTCGAGGCTTATATCGCAAAGGTGGTGGTAGAATTTCCTGATAAGAGCATTTATCTCATCCTGACTTTTTTCGGGAAATGAACTTTTCAGGTTTTCATAAACAACTTTTCGCCTGTAGCCAACTACTTTATAAAGCAGGAAATACACAAAGTCCGAAAACAGGTACATTACCCTGAATGGCATCAGGCGAACCAACAGAATCATGAATCTTAAAAAAATGTAGGATACCATTATTTATCAGTTTGGATACGGGCAGTTGTTAGAACATAAAACGCATATTTGCACCAATTCCGGGATTCATGCTTTGGTATCCTGTGAGGTTAACCATAAGGTAGTGGGTTGTAAATCCTATTTCAGCCACTATCCCGCTGGGAAAGGTGAGCGCTGCCCCCGCGCCAGCAAAAATCCCGGCCCCGATACCTCCCTGGTAAACATTGTATGTCTGGTTATTGCCGTTTGGGATATAACTCCCGTTAATGTTGTTAATCATAGTATATTCAACTTCTTCAACATAAAAAGACGATTTTTTTACCTGTGTACTGTTCACATTAAGTCCACCCATTACATAATAATTCAACATGTCGTTTTTCGGGATGGTTTTCTTGAGGCCGATATCGCAATATATTCTTTCCTCCTGTCCACGGATGGGATAAAGTCGCAAATCGGGCTCGGTTGCGTAGGGTTTGGGGTCAACTTCAAATACGATCACATCTTCCGCTTTCAGTTTCATATAGTTGAACTCAATAACCAGGGCAAGTGCCGGGTTGAAACAATACTGCGCATATATACCGGGCTGCATTACAAGTTTATAATGCATATCCTGGGGCAGACCGTAAACGGATATGGAGTCGTGCGCCCCAAGAGCATGAAATATATCCTGGTACCAATAATAGTTGGACAGCACATAGCCCACGTTGTTTTCATTCTTCAGGCTCCCATTGTAATATTCGGCTGTCTTTTTCGATGCATAATATACGCCTACATTCAGCCCGAAAGCCCACCCTCTGCCGTCGTCCGAAAATTCTTCATCCGTATTGCCCAAATCGGTCTGGGCAAAAACAGGTAAACTGCAAATCACAATCAAGATGAAGAAAAGGAATGTTTTGGTTAGTTGTTGCATGGGAATGCTGTTTGATAGCAGGTTATAAAAAGCTGATTAGCAGGCGTATATTGAGTAGTGTCACTATAGTCCCTATCAATAGCAGGAATACCATTAACGGCTTCGAATTCGCATATTTGCTCATTACCTTCTTTGAGGAGGTCAGGTAAACCTGTGTAAATATTGTCACCGGCAATTGAATACTAAGTAACATCTGCGAATAAATCAGCCCTTTGAAGGGATTGCTTATTACAAAAATAACCAATACTGCGGGAATAAGCGATATAAGCACCCCAAGCCTCGAATGATTGTCTTTCATATCGAAGGGTTCGCCGAAAAATCCCGCAAAAATACTTCCTCCTGCCATTGCTGAAGTAATTGTAGAAGCAATGCCCGCCATTAAGAGAGCTACCGCAAAAACCAACGCTGCATTGCTGCCAAGCAAAGGCACCAGCATATTTTTAGCCTGCTGCAGTTCACCTACAGGAATTTTATGCCTGAAAAAGGTTGCTGCAGCCATCAGTATCATTGCACTGTTTATCGCCCAGCCCACAATCATCGAGAATAAAGTGTCGAGGAACTCATAGCGGAGCTGTTTCCGTTTGATGGTTTCGTCGACCAGGTTCCATTGCCGCGACTGAATAATTTCGGAATGAAGGAAAAGATTGTGGGGCATAACTACCGCGCCCAATACGCTCATGATCACAATCATCGAACCGTCGGGGAATGATGGTTTTATCCAGCCGGTAATGGCTTCGCTCCATGCAATATCAGCCAGGGTGAGTTCATAAATAAATGACAGCCCGATAAGACTTACAAATCCGATTATCCATTTCTCAAGTTTACGGTACGAATTCGAAAACAGCAGAATAAGGATTGTAATTAAGGTGATGATTGCACCGATCCGGATAGGTATTGCGAAAAGCATCTGTAAGGCTATTGCACCACCCAGTAATTCGGCCAGCGAGGTAGCCACCGAGGCAACAATAGCCGACGAAAGTACCGATCGCGAAACCCATGCCGGCATATGCATGGTAGCTGCTTCCGAAAGGCACAGGCCCGAGGCGATACCAAGGTGGGCTACATTATGTTGTAAAACGATAAGCATTATGGTCGAAAGGGTTACCATCCAAAGGAGCTGGTACCCGTAATCGGCTCCGGCAGCTAGATTTGATGCCCAGTTGCCCGGATCAATAAATCCGACGGTAACCAGTAAACCGGGGCCAATGTATTTGAATATCTCAAGCCCGCCGAGGCCGGGTTTATGGTCGCGGCGGCGAAGGTCCCTTAAAAAATGCAGCGGTGAGAAATTCACTCTTAATTTGTGTAGTTGATATGCAAAGTTAATTATTTTAACCAATCCCTCGTAATTATAAGGTTTGACAGTAATTTTTGAAGCCTAAAACATGCTCGCCTAATCGCAGGGTTTGTAAATTGCACTCAGGAATTATAGCTTATCTGATCAGGTATTCCATTTAGTAAAAAGTCGAATATAAAAAAATCCCCATGAGTAGTTTTCATACTCACAGGGACAGGTCTGGTTGAGGTTGTTATTATTGTAATGGAGTTACTACTTCGAGAACTTCGGCTAAGTCCATGCCCAAGTCTTTCAGATGGGCCAGTGTAGGAACACCCTTTTTGTTCCATCCGCGGCGTGCATACACGGCATCGAGCAGTTGTTCATAGCGGTCCTCGCGATAGGCGCGTGTAGCTGCCATTTTTTCCTGTAGTGTCATCGTGGAGGGATCTTTACCTATGAGCTCAATAAGCTGCCCGTCGTATCGTTCCTGGCGGCTGAGGTATTCTTCTTCAGTTACAGGACCAGCTGCACGGTAAGGCTGGGCATCGTTGGCGCGGAGTCCTTTACCAAGGCGGATATCGAAAATGCGCTGGAAATTATATACGCGTTCGCTTTGGCGAAGGAGTTCTTCCTTGCTAAACTCATTGCCTGTTACGGCCCGGTATATGGCTACATAGTTGTCGACGTGTTCAGGTACTTTGCCCGGCTCAGCATGAGTATGGTTATCTTCGGGTTCAACATCATTCCACGGCAGTTTGCATAATCCCTGCAATCCGAACCAGGTACGGAACATAGGGAAATAGTGCAATGCTTCGGCTTTTTTCTCGAATGTAGGGATCTGGTTATTAACCATATCCATAAAAATAAGCCATGCTTCGTCGTGTTGCGGCCCTTTGTTGGTCATGGCATACCCGCCCTGCTGGGCAAGCGATTCTTTCGAAACGTACTGCGAATACTCGAGTCCTTTGTTTTCCATGCCGATATCCTGCATGAAAGCAGCATCGCCCCAGCCGTTGGCAGCAAATAATTCTTTCATTTTATGCACACCCTGGCCGGCAATTTTACCGAAACCTTCGCCGCGCGAAACCATATGAAGCAATTCCATTGCCGAATCGGCGTTGCCAAAGTTAAGTTTCATGCCACCGGTCCGCTCTTCGTTCAGAATGCCGTTTTCGAAGCATTCCATCACAAAGCCAAGAATGGTTCCCCACGAAATTGTACAAATCCCATAGGTATCGCAATAAAAATTGGATTCGATTGTAAAATCAGGATTGAAGATTCCTGCAATGGAGCCCAGCGATGAGGTTGATTCATATTCCGGTCCATCGACAATCACTTTAGAACCTTTGTAGGGGCCTGAGCGTAATTCGTAGTTATCCACACCTTTGGCACAGGCCATATTGCAGCCTATCCAGCAGCCATCGGGCACACCTTGCGTGAAAAATGTCTTCCATACGTCACCCGAAATTTTTACAGCATCAGGATGACTGCCGAATTTAAAATTGTTTACCGGCAGCAGGTCGTAATCGTTCATTACCAGTGTAAGGTGGGCTGTGCCCTTGCTGCGCATTTCGCATTGCTTGTCGTCGAGTTCGCGCATTTCACGATTGAACTTCTTACCACGTTCCATAATAGCCTGGAGGTCGATAACCCCATTACGGTTACCAGTTACGCCTTTTGAATGTGCAACTATGGCTTTGATTTTTTTATCACGCAGTACGGTTCCTATTCCACCACGCCCTGCTTGTTTGAGGCGGACAAGTTTGCGTTTTGAATCGAAGAAACTGAAATTGAGCATCCCTATAAGCGAATTGTCGGCAGCTGTACCGGCTGAAACTACCGAAACATTCAATCGGTCTTTTTCGCCCGATGCAAGAGTTTCGGTAAGGTATTCGGCCATCAGATGGCTGTCGTTGCTTTCGTCGCCGGCTTCGTAAATTTCGATAAGTTCGCGGGTTTCGTCGATATAAACAATTACATCTTTATCAGCTTTTCCCTGCAGTTCGAGCGAATCGAACCCCGCGAATTTCAAAAAAGGACCAAAAAATCCGCCCACATTACTGTCGATAGGAATATCGGTTTGCGGTGAGATGGTTACTACAAGTGATTTCCCGGTGCCCGAATACTGGGTAATACCGCAAATCGGCCCCATACTGATTACAATTTCGTTATCAGGATCGTTCCACCTTGTAGTGGGTTTGGTTGCATCCCACAGCAATTTTAGTCCGAAACCTTTGCCTCCCGTGAATTTTTCCTTCATATGGGACGAAACGGGTTTTTCTTTTATTTCCCCGTTTCCAACGTTTACATAGAGGGTGCGGTTATTGTATCCTTTTTCGATCGGAGCCCATGTGTACTTGTATGAATACAAGAGTTTATGGGTGTTTTGAAAATTTTCGAGGCTCATAATAGATAATTTGTGGCGTACTGTTAATCGATTCACAAAAGTATAAAATGGTATTGATCTTCCAAGAAATTTTAATAAAAAATGCGATATGAAAATGCAGTGTAATCGGTTATTAGTGAAATACTTATTATTGTATTGTACTAGTGGATTTTAGATCGGGAATTGAGGCAGCGGAGAGGTGTTCGCTCTTGAATTTTATGTTGCGGAAAAACTCTTTGACTATCCGCTCATGGAAAAATGAATAGAGCCTTCGGTCGCGCAATTGCGAATTGCACTTGTATTTTGTTATTTGCCTTATCTCGGTATAGCCTTCGGGTGTTGCTGACAAAAGGAATTTTTGGGTGCCTTTTGTTTCGCCATGATCCATATAGCAATACTCTACTGTTTTTGCTTCGTGATCGAGACGGGTAACTTCGAGTGCAACAGCCAGGTTTTTTATGCCGTTTAGCATACGGAGGTTGAAGAATAAAATCTGCCCTTCTTCTATGCCACTTATTGGATCGTTTTTATAAATCAGGTTATGATATCGCTTTGAGTATAACAGTCCGAAAGTAACAATGCGGCCGTCGAATTCTTCATTTGGCGAGCGGTTTACAAGGTTATGCCATACCACTTTAATATCCTGCAAGATAATTTCCGATTTTTCGAAAGTACTGTAATTGTTTGAATCGATCGTGTTGTAACAAACCGTATTTATCTGATCGAAAGTAGTAACCCCATACTGTTTTTGCATCGAAATGAGTTTACGTACTTTCTTTTGTTGTATCCTGTTGTAGTCAACAGAATCAATCGACACAGGTACCCAACCGGATGTAAATCCGGACAGGCTGCTTAACGCACATACAATCAGCAAAATACATTTGTTAATTAGACGGTTCATGCATAAAGGGTAAAGGCATCCACAACTTCATTACACCAATATGCTAAAATGGCAGAACGCGAAATGTAGACTAGTTGATATTATAGAGAAAGCAAATTTAGAAAATTAAACACTTTACTCAAAATTTTGTTTTAGATGCCCTTTCATTAAGCTCCGGTTTAAAATAGCAGTTTCTTTTTCCGGATTGGAACTAAAGGTAAATCTTGTATAATTTATCAGTGAAAAACCTGCATTTGACATATATTCCTTATCAGCCCTTAGTATGAATGTCACTCATATCAAATTTTAACCGACTTCCGGATTCCTGTTATTTGAAAACTTATCCCGAGTACTCTTGCCGATTTTCCTGTATTCAATTGTGTAATTGCCTGATATTCAGCTATACTAACAGCATGTCCCTTCATGCTATCATGAAGCTGATTTATAATATGCTGAAAATTAGATATATGAGCATGTAAAAAAATGAGTAAAAGGCAATATAATTGATTATACCTATTCCTTTTTAGTATCTTTACCCCATTAATTGAACAGATCATTTTAAATAATAAGGCCGAAGTTTATTCTTCAGGTATCCGAGCAGAGTTTGAAACGGGACCTAAATGATCTGTAACTATGAAGTTGAGAAATGATAAAGTGTACTATCAGGATTCCGTTATTATTCCGGCTTATTTTGCTGGTTTTGCTTACGCAGATGTCAAAAGTGGCAGTTTGTCAGGAAACCGGAAACAAAAGTGACCAGGTTTATAGTTTTGACCCATTGCTCTATAATGGCAAAGTCTACTATTTCTTCCCACGGCCCGGAACTATTGGAACGCAGTATTTACTGGATTCATTTGATCCCCAGGGTTCGCTCACAGTGAGAGGTGTAACCTATTCCGATCTTATACTCAACTACGATATTTATAACCAAAAACTGGTACTGAAATATAAAAATCCCATTGGTTCATTAAACTTCATTGAAATTTCTTTTGCATGGCTCGAAAAATTCGAAATAGGAGGTAAGCAATTTGAGATATTGGCAACTGTTGATACAACAAAGCAGATTTACCAGGTTATTGGAACCGGGCAATCAAGAATATTATTTTTCCTAAGTAAGAAATTACGAATCGAAAATCTTACTGAATCGAGCGATCATTTTTTTGCCCGTACCCAGAAGGAAATGTATGTATTCGATGGCAACAAAAGGGTTAAGTATAATAATAACCGTAGCTTTGTGAGAGCTTTTAATCAAGCCTTGCACGACCCGATCTCGAAGTATATACGGAAGCATAAATTGAAAGTTCAAAAGGCTAACGATATGCAAATGAACGAATTAATAAATTACTGCAATACACTCACAGGTACATGAAAAAATTGATTGCCGGAGTGTTGCTCCTTTTTGTCACAGTTTCTTTATCTGCACAACAGCTTGACAAGATCACTGATTATCATATAAAGAATATACCTTTCACTGAATTTTGCAGTGTAATTTTTAATCAAACATCGGTCAGAGTCTTCTACCAGGAGAAATGGATCGATAAAATTTCTGTAAGCCTTGCCCTGGACAGTGCAACAGCGATGGAGGCTGTATCAGCGGCATTGCTAAATACTGGACTTAAGGTTTCAGTCTGGCATACCAGCCTGGTTATATTACCGGGCGAAAAACTCCTGCCCTGGTTACCTCCTTATGTGAACAAAGAACGGCTGGGTGCAACTGATACGGCTGCAAAAGCCCTTACTGCCAGTGAAGAAAAATACATGACAGGACGTAATGCCGATGTAATTCAAAACCTGAAGATCGGCCGGAAAGAAGCCCAGGTTGCAGGGGCAAAAGCAAATGTGACCGGCCGTATCCTGGATGAAGAAACCGGTGAACCCATTTACAGTGCCACTATATTTATAAAGGAGAACAGCACGGGCGCTGCATCTGATTTCAATGGCTTTTTATCATTTACACTAAAGCCCGGCAGGTACAATGTCCAGTTCGAATACCTTGGGTATGAGAAGAAAAAATACCTGATGGAACTTTATTCGGATGGTAATTTTACAGTTACGATGCGTAAAGTAGCTATTCAGATGCAGGGAGTAGTTGTGTATGGCGACCGCCAGATGAGTATACGAGCAAAGGATCCGGGGCTGGATAAGATGTCGATAAAAGCAATAAAGGAATTGCCGACAATGATGGGCGAACGCGACATCCTGAAAATTTCAACTACGCTGCCCGGTATCGTAAGTGCAGGCGAAGGTGCAGCCGGGTTAAACGTACGTGGCGGAGGTTCGGATCAGAATGCTTTCTATATCAATAAAATACCTATATATAATACGTCGCATTTGTTTGGTTTTTTCCCGGCTTTCAATGCCGATATCATCAAGGATTTTTCCATTTACAAAGGGTTTATACCAGCCCAATACGGCGGACACCTTTCATCAGTTCTCAACATTAAAACAAGGCAGGGAAACCGGAAACATTTCACTGCACGGGGCGGAATAAGTCCTGTTACCTGCGATCTTGTGGTTGAAGGCCCTATTAAAAAGGATACCCTTTCGTATATCTTAAGTGCCAGGGCATCCTATTCCGACTGGATACTGAAACGCATAAAAGATCCTGTAATAAGCAACAGCAGCGCTGCATTTAATGATTTGTCAGGTGGCTTTACCTACGATATCCGTAAAACCCAGGTAGCTTTGTTCGGGTATCATAGCTACGATAAGTTTTCTTTATCGGACCTGAATACATATTCCTATTCGAACAACGGATTATCAGCGGTCTTTAGCCATAACTTCAGCAATAAGTTAAAAGCGGAATTCTCTCTGATCGGCTCCCAGTATTCGTTTTCGACAACCGATATGCAGATAGAGGTTAAAGCCTATGAGCATAGCTACAAAATGGAACACTACGAATTCAGGACCGATTTTAAACATGCAATTAACGAAAAGAATTCGCTTGAATACGGCCTGGGTATCATACAGTATAAACTGAATCGTGGTAATGTATTGCCTTACGGCGAAAACTCACTGCGCAGTATCGTTGAACTAGGCAGGGAACAGGCATTGGAAACTTCGCTCTATATTTCCGATTCTTACGATATTTTACCATGGCTTAACCTGACTGTTGGCGGAAGATATGCCTTATATACTCCCACCGGGCCAAAAACGGTTTATGAGTATACCCCCGGGACTTCCAAAGATATAAAGCATACTTCGGATACGCTGAATTTCAGTAACAACCGGCCAATCTGTTACTATCACGAACCGGATCTGAGGGTTTCGCTCAACATCGAAACAGATCAGTCAGGTTCGGTCAAACTGGCATTTAACCAGATGCACCAGAACCTGTTCATGCTTAGCACTACTACAAGCATAGCCCCAAATACACAATGGAAACTGGCTGATTATCATTTGCAACCCTCGGTTTGTAACCAGTTTTCGGTAGGGATATTCCGGACATTAGCCGAACTTGGTATCGAAACATCGGCAGAAGTATTCTACAAACAAACCCGGAATTACCCGGAATTTATGGATGGGGCTAACTTCATCGAAAATCCGCAGGTTGAAACGGCCGTGCTACAGGGTCTCCAGAAAGCATATGGATTGGAACTTTTTATAAAACGTAGTTACCGCAAACTCGAAGGCTGGATTTCGTACACATATTCACGCTCGCTTATTACCGTTACCGGCGATAACGTATGGGATAAGATAAACCAGGGGGAACAATACCCTGCAAACTACGACATCCCGAATTCGCTGAATGTGGTATTTAATTACCATCTCTCGCGCAGGATTATTTTCGGGTCAATATTTACTTACCAGACGGGAAAGCCTGTGACGTATCCTGTTTCGGTTTACTATATGAACGGGTTACCTGTTCTTGATTATTCGAAACGTAACGCTTACCGTATACCTGATTATGTTCGGGCCGACTTTTCGGTTACCATTGAAGGGAATCTGAAAAAGGAAAAATTCATGCACAGTTCATTCATTTTCAGTGCCTATAATGCGTTCGGCAGAGAAAATCCCTATTCGGTATATTATAAAGTTGAAGACGGGTTTATACGCAGCTTTATGTATTCGGTGATAGGAGTTCCGATTTTTACGGTTACCTGGCTATTCAAACTGGGAAATTATGTTTCGGAATAATCAGTATTACCTGCCGGTTGTGCTCATGCTTATTCTGGTATCGTGCATTAAACGCTACGATCCGGATATAGACAGCACGGATAAAGTTAAATACGTTATTACAGGGAGTGTGAATAAAGGCGACAGCATTCAGCGTGTAAATATATCGACTACTTCGCTCTTAAGCAGGCCAAGGATCATACCGGTAACAGGCTGTTCAGTAAAGATTATTGATGGGAAGGGAAATATATATATTGCAAAGGATGTATGGAAAGGGAATTACGAAGCAAATATTTCCGAAAGTGAACTTGTTGCAGGAAATACGTTTATGGTAGATATCCAGGTTCCGGGCGGAGCACATATTGTTTCTGATTTCGATCACATTCAGGATTGCCCTGAAGTAGATTCGGTGTTCTATATGCGGGAAGACATACCTGGTTCAAATCCGTATTTTCCAACCCGGGGAATACGGTTTTATCTGAACCTTGATGCTGATACATTTTCCTGTCGTAATTACAAGCTCGAAGCAATTGAAACCTGGGAATATACTGCTCCTTTTCCTGATTATGCCGATCGCCGTGTGTGTTGGGTATCGAGCAATATCAGAAGTATTTTTGATTTCACTACCAAAAACCAGACAGCGAACATTTATACACTTTACCCGTTAAACTTCGTGGATAATTATTCCTCTCAAAGATTGAGGTATATGTACAGCCTTCTGATCAACCAATACTCTCTTAGCGAGGCAGCTTTTGCCTTTTGGGAGAAAATGAGGATAAACAGTTCCGACCAGGGCGGATTATACGAAAACCAGCCATTCCAGGTAAGCGGTAATCTGCATAATCTTACTAATCCGGATCAGCAGGTGCTGGGGTTCTTTGGTGCATCGGCTAAAAAATCCAAACGTATATTCGTATCAGAAGTTCCGGGTTTACCCAATCAGTATGTCGATTGCCGACCTGCTTACTGGCCCGAAATAGCTGCCCCGGAATGCCTAGATTGCACTGCGTTGGTAGGTGGAACCAATGTAAAACCTAAATACTGGCCCAACTAATATGAAAACAAATTACCACCGGTCTATGAGAACCAGTCGTGGGATTCCATCACGGTTGTCAATTCTGTCGAACCGTTGTTTAATGTCTTTTGTCATGATTCGAAGTAAATTGTTATATATTCCAGCAGTTTTTGTTCTTATGCTCTCATCCTGCGTAAAGCGTTATGAACCGGAGATAAAAAAAACAGATGTTGAGAAATATGTAGTTACAGGTCAGGTTATTATGGGTGATCCGGTGCAGGTAGTAAATATTTGTTTATCATCGCCCATTACCAAACCCGAGATCAGACCGGTTATTGGCTGTCAGGTAACCTTAATCGATTCGAAGGGAAACTCCTATATTGCAAAAGATGTATGGGGTGGGAATTATGAAGCTGTAATTCCTTTGAGTGCAATTGTTCCCGGTAATTCGTTCAAGGTTGATATTGTAACCTCGGGTGGGGTTCATATTACTTCAGATTTTGACCAGATACAGGATTGCCCTCCGGTTGATTCGGTTTATTATGTTGTGCAACACCGGCCTACATCATCTCCAATCGAATTTGATGATGGAATACAATTCTATGTAAATCTTGATGCTGAAAATTATTCCTGCAGGTATTACAAATGGGAAGCCACCGAAACCTGGGAGTATCATACCCAATATCCAATTGAATTTTATTATGATGGGATGATCCATATGAAACAACCTCCGGACTCGTCGAAAATGGTTTGCTGGAAATCAATGAAGATCAGGGATTTGTATACGGTTTCCACCAAAGAACTCGCTCATAATAAGTACAATAAGTACCCCTTGCATTTTGTTGATAACTTGTCGTCGGCGCGTTTGGTTTATGGATATAGTTTGCTGTTAAGGCAATTTGCACTAAGTGAAAATGCATACAATTATTGGGATAAAATCCGGATCAACAGCCAGGAGCAGGGCGGGTTATACGAAAGCCAGCCACTTTCGGTAAAAGGGAACCTGCATAATATCACTGACCCCGGCCAGGATGTACTCGGTTTCTTTGGTGCAGCATCAGTAAGGGAGAAGCGAATTTTTGTCAGAAATGTACCTGATCTGACTTCGGAATTCGTTTTCAATTGTGTATTCGGAGATTTAAAATGGGGCCTGGCCGGAGCTTCCCCATCCATGTATCCCATTTATCTGCCTACGCGCCTCATCTATTTCTATGACCCCGACACGACCGTCCGTTTTTATACTCTTCTCTCTATCGATCACGAATGTGTTGATTGTACCTCAACAGTTGGCGGTAAAAATGTTAAACCCGATTTCTGGCCTTATTAGTTTGAAAAATGTATAAAATAAAGTCTGTTATTTTCGCACTTTTGATTTTTACAATACCTGTAACGGCCAGTTGTATACTGTTCGTGCCCGTTGAAAATCAGGAAAAGGTCGTCCTTACAACCGACAGGTCAATTTATATTGTTGGCGAACAGGTTCATTTTGTTGCAACCTTAACGAATGGTAATGTTTCGAATAGTACCGGTCAGAGCCAGATCCTGTATTGCGAAATAATTGCTCCCGACGGCAATAAAATAGCTGACAGTAAATTCCTTATCAGCAATGCAACAGCCAGTGGTTGTATTGATATTCCTGATAACCTCTTGACCGGTATATATTACCTGCGGGGATATACAAAACTTATGCGGAATTATGGACCTCAATATTATGGCTACAGACTTATCCGGATTGTAAATCCGGCACGGGGAGAACTACTGTCAACAGAGAATAATCAACATTCATCATCACAAAAAATGGAGTTGGTTCCGGCTGCTGTGCAGGCGGGCATACTGGTTT
The DNA here is from genome assembly GCA_963677975.1 of Bacteroidales bacterium. Classification (GTDB taxonomy): domain Bacteria; phylum Bacteroidota; class Bacteroidia; order Bacteroidales; family UBA4417; genus UBA4417. Next base: position 2,124,373 of record OY782677.1, read on the forward strand.
CGGCTGATAAAACACTATACGCCCCCCGCGAAATTATATCACTTACTTTACAGGATGACAATAATGGCACTAGTGGAATAAGGAGCCTATCTCTTTCGGTTGTACCCGAAAATACAGATTCAACGATCTTTACAATAAAAGCAACAGAGAAACTGGCGAATCCTAAGATGGATTATTATCCTGAAAGCCATGGACTTTCGATCTCCGGTAAATTAACCGAAGCTGCTTCGCTTGTTCCGGTTAAAGATAAAATAGTGAATCTATCAATTATTGGAGAAGGCCGGGATTTTATGGCAGTCCGCACTGACAGCACCGGTAAATTCTTTTTTGCCTTACCCGATTACACCGGGTCGAGGGATTTGTTCCTGTGTGCCGAGAAAACGGATTCGACAAAACTGAAAATATGGGTGGATAATGATTTTTGCACCCTGCCGGTTCATATACCTACACCAGCATTTAGTTTATCCGAAACGGAGAGGGAAAGCGTACTCAATATGGCTTTAAACGTACAAATCAATTCACATTTTTATACCGATACGGTTAAAGTTAAGCAAATAGCCAATATTGAAAAAACTGCCTTTTACGGGAAGTCGACAAATGTAATTTATATCGACAAATATATTCAGTTACCTTCACTGGAGGAGTATTTTAACGAACTGCCCAGCGAAGTGAGGGTAAGGAAACGCAAGGGCGAATCGCGGATAGTTGTTTTGGGAGCGCGAGAGGTTTCCCTTTACGACCCTCTCGTTTTAGTTGACTGGGTGGCTGTTGACGAACCTTCGAAAGTACTGGCTGTTTTGCCACAGAATATTTTACGGATTGAAGTATTAAACGAAGATTATGTTAAAGGTGGGCAAACCTATGGCGGAATTGTAAGTATCATTTCGAAAAAGGGTGATTTTGCCGGTATTGATCTTCCTTCGACCGGCATTTTTATCAATTTCCATTTTCTTGACGAAAAAAATTGTAAAGAAATGGTATATGATCATGTTCCCCAGCATCCTGATACGCGCAACACATTGCTCTGGAAACCTGGTATAACCCTGGGGAAAGGAACCACCCAAAAGTTTGAACTTACTGCCCCTGATACACCAGGAATCTACAATGTCGTTGTTGAAGGAGTGGATTTGAATGGTGAAGTATTTTCAACCTCAGGAATTTTCGAGGTGAAGAAATAGTTTTTGCGATAAGGGCTTGTTTTGTTAAAAATATGACCTTCCTTAGGCCTTTTGTCGAACTGAAAAGATGCAGTCAGTATAGCTTTACCTGTTTGATTTATTATTAAGCAGATAATCAATCCAATAGAATTGATTTTGCGGAGCAGGGTGTTCATCCCGGCATGTTTTTTAACGAATTGCACGAAACATATTCAGAATTTCTATAAGTTTGTACTATGACTTTTGAAGAAGTAAAACAGACTCTGAAAACGAAAACAGTAGGAATTGCAGGCTGTGGCGGTTTAGGGTCGAATTGTGCAGTAGCCCTGGCCCGCGTTGGAATAGGCAGGCTGGTGCTTGCTGATTTCGACCTGGTTGAAATGGGTAATCTGAACAGACAGTTTTATTTTTACGATCAGATCGGTATGTTGAAAGTATCGGCACTCAAACAGAACCTGTTCAGGATCAATCCCGACGTAAGAGTGAATACATTCGACATACGTTTATGCCAGAGCGATATCATCGAGATTTACAGTAAATGCGATGTAATTGTTGAAGCATTCGATAAACCTGAAATGAAATATATGATTCTCGACGCCGTTCATAATTTCCTGCCAGACAAATACCTGGTTATGGGTGTTGGCATGGCTGGCTGGGGTGATAATAATATGATAAAATCAAGGCAGTCGGATAAACTTATCATTTGCGGGGACGAAGTAAATGCAATCGCCGATAAATGTCCTCCGATGGCTCCGAGGGTAGGGGTGGTTGCAAATATGCAGGCCAATGCAGTGCTCGAAATTCTTCTTGGTGTTAATGAACACCAGATTCATTCAGAAAACAGGCAATGAAAATAATATTAAATAACAAAGAAGAAGTATTTGATAGCGAGTTGCTTACCATCAATGAGTTGTTGAAGCTGAAGAATTATACTTTTAAGATGCTGGTAATTAAGGTGAACAACCAGCTCGTGAGAAAAAGCGAATACGATCAGGTGACCGTCAGGGAAGGCGATGACGTAATGGTGCTGCACCTCATCTCAGGAGGTTAAAAAACCTTTCTAATAGGTTTCGTTGCCGAAACCGGGAACCCTAGTAATCTCTGTTTTATTATCGCATTACTACGAGCATAAGGCCGGTTACAAAAGCTATAACCCACCACGAATAAGCAACACGTGAGTATAAATGGAGGTTTTTAGTGACAATTTCACCAGGTTTAGTTGATAAATGGAAACGCCAGATAAGTATAGTATCAATTAACATACCGGCCAGGGATGTATAACCCAATATTCCATGTAGTGTAAATGCCCCATTCTTAGAACCGGTTATCATAAAAGCAGTAGCTGTGATATCAAGTACGAGCCCGATTGACAGGAAACGCAATACAAACGGGGTAACCAGTCGGGTCCTCTGTTCTGTAATTATCGCGATACTGTAGGCCAGGAGAGCAAAAATCACTATTCCAGCGCCTGTTGAGGAGTATATATTCATTAAGTAAGAGTTTAGGTTTAAGGTTAGAAATATTGGGCAATAAGGAAAAAGGAAACAAATTATTCAAGCGGCATATCACTTCTCCATATTAATGATTCTTACCTGCAATGTCGGTATCGAACATTTCCATGCATTTTCGGTCCTGTAATGTAACATAAACTGTTTTCCCGTCATTGCCACCGAATACCAGGTTGCTGCATTTCTTGCCTTTCAGCGGGATTTCACGGATTACTTTTCCCTCCTTCGACAGCACAACTATTGTGCCTTTGCCCCATCGGGCAATGTAAAGATTCCCGCGTTTGTCACACTTCATGCCATCAAGGCCAAAATCATTGAATTTGTAAAATAGCTTTTTGCCCGAAATATTGCCTTTTTCGTCAACATCGTATTTCCATACATTTAATTGAATGCTCTCATTGACGTAAAGTGTTTTTTCATCAGGGCTTAGTTCGATGCCGTTCGTAGTACCCATATTGGTTTCGAGAAGCACGGGTGTGCCGTCAGGATCGATCCGCCATAACTGCCCGATTTCCTTTTTCCAGTCGGGATCGCTGGCAAAAAGCTGCCCACTTCGGTTCATACAAAGATCATTCGGGGAGTACATGAGGGGTTCATGAAGGAAAACACTCACATTCTTCGTTGGCATATCTACATGCAGCACATTATGACCGGTAAAATCAGGAAGGAACATATTTCCCTTATTATCAAACTGTATGCAATTGGCAATACTGCTATCGGGCAACTGGATGAACATTGAGCAGGTTCCGTCAGGGGAAACTTTTCCAATGGTACCGTCGTGCAGGTAATTTACGACGTATAATTGCCCGTTTTTATCGAAAGCGGGTCCTTCGATGTTCACTGAAAAAAGGTTCTCGGCAGTTAAATCTTTTGCGATAAACAGCTTTGTGCAGTTCGAAAAAATAATAAACATAAACACAATAACCAACAGAACGATGGATGAGAAAAAGGTAAAAAGAAATGATTTGTTCATGAGTCGATCGTTCAGCATATTTGAGTAAGCCGAGTTGTTAAACATATAATTCCGGGAAATATTTCAATAGACTTACAAAGGTAAGCAATTAGGCTGGTTTTTGGATATGGACAGATGTTCAAGAATTAAAATTTTTTATACTACTTCTGCCACAACAAATGCACTTCCACCCACAACCACCAGGTCAGCCGGGTCCGCAGACAGCCGGGCCGTTTCAAGCGCTTCTTTCACACTCCTATGAACCAGGCCGTGCAAATCGTACTGTTTTGCCTTTGCCGCGAGTTCTCCGGCATCAAGTCCCCTTGGGATATCGGCTTTGCAGAAATAATAAACTGCATCCTTTGGCAGTTGGGCAAGCATATTTTCAACATCCTTATCATTTACCACACCAATCACAAAGTGTAGCTTTTGGTGCGATGTAAGTGAAATTTGCGCAAGCACTTCGCGAATTCCATCCGGGTTGTGGCCTATATCAGCAATTGTAAGCGGGTTGTTAGCAATAGTTTGCCAACGGCCTTTGAGCCCGGTGTTTTTAACAACGTTCCGGATACCGGAAATAATATTTTCCTTTGAGATTCCAAAACCGTTTTGTACAAGTTTCTCAACTGAACTTATTACTGTAGCCAGATTCTTCAACTGATAATGACCTGCAAGGGGAGAGGCTGTTTGGTAAGAGTTACCTGATGCAGTTGAAGTAAATTCAGCCGTGAGTAAAGGTGTATGATGCCTTGTATGATGTGTTTGTTCCAGGAGGATCTGTGTGTCGGCAAAAGTCAAATCGGTTTTTAGCGTTTCAGCGAATTCAACAAAAACCTGTTTTGTTGAAAGTTGTGTTTCGCCAACGATCAGAGGTATTCCCGGTTTTATAATTCCGGCCTTTTCACCAGCGATTTCGGCAAGCGTGTTTCCCAGGAACTGGGTATGATCAAGGCCAATATTGGTAATTATAGTCAGGACCGGTTTTACAACATTGGTGGAATCGAGCCTGCCACCCATGCCTGTTTCAATTACAGCAATATCAATTTTTTCTTTTGCAAAATACCAGGAGGCAAGGGCAAAAGTCCATTCAAAAAATGAAGGCTGAATATCAGCAAAATCATTAAGATGAAGCTTGACAAATGACGTAACATCCCTTTTGTCAATCATCTTTCCATTGATTTTGATACGTTCGCGGAAATCTTTCAGGTGAGGTGATGTAAACAACCCTGTCTTATAACCGGCTTCCTGCAGTATCGAAGCTATAAAATGCGATGTGGACCCTTTCCCGTTTGTACCGGCAACATGAACGCTCGGGAACTTTTTTTCGGGATTGCCCAATAACCTGCAAAGCTCCAAAGTATTTTCCAGGTCAGCCTTGTAAGCTGCAGCTCCTATGCGGTGAAACATGGGTAGCCGGCTGAAGAGATACAACAGGGTTTGGGGATAGGTCATTTTTTGTTTGAAAGGTTTCAGAGTTTCGGGGTTTCAGTGTTTCAGAGTTTCAGGGTTTCAGCATTTCAGAGTTTCAGGAGGTAGGACCCAGGTTAAAATGTCCCATGTATTATCATAGTTAATCCCCTAACTAACCCGTACCTTGAAACCAGCAGCCAGCAGCCAGCAACTATTATCTACATCTCTTACTTCAGCTTCTTCTCAAAAACACTGGCATTCACACTGATATTCAGCCCGTAACTGAAATCGTTTGATTTTCGCTGCAGGTCGTAATACGATTCAAAACGGAATCCGAAATTTACACCATTCATTATGTCGTGCCCAATAAAGAGTTTTGAAGTTATCAGGTCCCTTTTTTCGCCTACATACCAGTCGTTGAATTGCGAAACCGACTGAAACAGGTAATCACCAAGTGGCGAAAAGAAATACTCGCCATGAAACCAGCCTGTACTGAGTTTTGCCCATTTATTCTCAAAAGTGACAGTATTTTGAAGGGCAAATCCCGACTCGAAAGGAATTGTATTGGTTTGCGATAGTTCAAGCGCCTGTAAGTAGAAGGTAGCAAGGGTTACCCTTTCAAGATGAGGCGATCCCGGCAAAAAAGCATATTTCAGACCGGCAGCAATATTAGCCCGCGATTGCAAAGGTTTATCGGAATTATCAACCTGACCGCCGAAATGGTGTATTATGCTTTGAAAATGAGCACTTAATCCCTGGTTTTCTTCCAGCCCCTTAAATGCATAGGTAGCAAGTAATCCACCGGTAATTACTTCCTGGCTTGCTTCACCGGGCATAAGGAATTTTTCCCAGTCCATGTAAATATCGGTATGCAGTTTTTCGCGGTTTACCAGGATCTGTATTCCATTCTCGGGATTTTTAATAAAATAATTATCGGTATTGTAAATGGGTTCGATGAAACCATGCTGCAGTTGCCCTTCGAGCTGTCCGAAATTAATCTGTGCCCCGTGCCCAAAACAGTAACGTGCCTTTATTACTGGGACAGAAAGGTTAAACTTTTCCTGCCCGTAATACAACCTGAAATGCCAGCCGCCACTCAGGCTAAACCTTTTGCTAAGCGCCCATGTAACTTCCGGTTGCAGCACCGAGCCGATATAGGTTATACCCTCGGTATACTGGCCGAAATATTCGTTGTTCTTGATGAAATTGTTGTTGTAAAAGTCGATACTGATGTTACTTTCACCTAGGGTGTCGGGAGGTAATTTCGGAATATAATTTTCATAAAAATTCTGCCCGTAGGTAAAATAACCCAAAGCCACCAGCGCTGTTAGCAGGAAATCCCTGATTGAGTGTTTCATCTTTAGGTTATTGTTTTATCATATATACTTTCCCGCCAGGTAAACTGAACACCAGGTAGCCTGGGTATGATTCCGAAAGGCAGATAATGTCGTCGGAAGGCAGGTATGCATTTGAATGGGTATAGGATATCCAGCTATTCCCATCGAACCGGATTAATCCTGAGCCAAGCGTGCTGCTCCATACATTTGCCTCGGCTGTTACTACAATCTTGCTGATGGGTTTCGAAGTCCCAGTGTTCAGGATTGCATATGTATCAGCATAAAAATGTATAAGTTGCGAAGCATCGGAAGCTGCCCAAATGCTGCCGTCAGGTGATTTTGTAATTGAGGTAAAATTTTGCGATAAAAGTGGCATGCCATTGCTCATGTTTTCCCAGAGTGAATTTTTAAGTCTTACCACGCCTTTATCTGCCGTCGCAGCCCACAAAACCTGTTCGTTGTCCGAGACCAGTGAATTTATTTCCCCCGAAGGAATAGTTGAATTGCCTGGAGTTTCGATTCGCCAGCTGCTGTTTAGCCATGTAGCAATACCACCGGATTTTCCCCTTATTCCAACCCTGATTTTACCAATACCCTCAACAACAACCGAGGTAACTCTCAGACCTGTTAGCGGTTGAATATTCACCCAGGTGTTGCCATCGAATGTGGCCAGACCTGTTTTAAATCCAATCCATAATTTCCCGTTTCCATCGCGGGTTATTGCTGTAACCGAATCAATTGCAATACCAGTATTTCCCTGGTTGAATTCAACCCAGTTGTAACCGTCGTTATATAAAACACCTCCTGTACCTTTCGACCCGAGCCAGAGCGAATGGTCGTTTTCGTAAAAAATGGCTGAAATATCGCGAAGTTGAATGCCTTTATCATTATACGTCACTTCATACCATGTCCTGGGAGGGAACTCTTCGTTTTTCTTTTTACAGGAATGCAATACTGCCAGGCATGCGATTAAGGCTGTAAATAGAAATAAATGGGAGCGGAGTTTCTTCATCAATGAAAGCTTTGCTTTTTCGAATGCAAAAATACCTTTTTCCGGCGAGGTAGCGAAATGAGTGCTGCGAACAGGTGCGTAATTTTGATCAGGTCGGAAAATCAGGAAGTATAATTGGTTAAATCTTAGTTAGAACCAGATAACTCCAGGGTTGCAGGGCAAACTTATCATTCCCTGTAAGTTTATATTCCTTACCGGTAAATAGTTCCTGGTATGTCCCTTTATAATAAGCCGAGTTCAGAATTACATTGACAGCCTCCTTATTGAAATTAATGACCGTGATCACTCTATCTCCGTTTTTCTCCCGTGCGAACGCGAGAACCTGGTCCATTTTGTTGTTGGTAATCCGTTCCATTTCTCCTCCCCGGTCGCCGTTCCATAATGCCTGGTTTTTATGCTTCAAAGCGAAAAGCTTGGTGAAAATCTTCGCGTTTTCATTTTCTTTCAATTCAATAGGATCTTTCTCGAAGAAATTAAGCGACCGGTTTAAACCAACTTCCTGGCCGCTGTAAACCATTGGGATTCCATCAATAGTAGCCGCAAGAACCATTGCGGCGTGAAGTCCTTCTCCGAAATTTGAATATTGATTTCCTTCCCAAGAGTTTTTATCGTGATTATCAGTAAAAGTCATTCGAAAACCATCTTTCGGGAATATACTCACATGTTCAGCAATATACCCTTCGGTTAATCCTTTTATTCCTTTGTTTTGTGTTGTAATGGCATGCATGTGATCCCACAGGCTCCAGGTATATGTTGCATCGAAGGCTTTTTTGTGAAGGTCTTTCGACTCCGATTCGGCCAGCAAGAAAACCGGTTTGATACCATCAAGTTCCTCACGGGCATTTTCCCAGAATTCGATTGGGACAAAACTGGCAACATCGCACCTGTACCCATCAATGCCAGTTTCTCTTACCCAATATTTCAGGGCTTCGGTCATGTATTTGCGCAATTCGGGCTTGTCGTAATTGAAATCTATAATATCATCATAATCGCGCCATGGGGTTGACTGGAAATTCCCTTCCCTGTCTCTGGTATACCAGTCAGGATGTTGAGTAACAAGAGGGTTGTCGTGCGAAGAATGGTTGGCTACCCAGTCGATAATAACATACATTCCCATTGAATGAATTTTCGTGACAAGCACCTTAAACTCATCCATGGTGCCAAATTCAGGGTTCACTTTATAGTAATCCTGCACGGAATAATAGCTTCCGAGGCTGCCTTTGCGGTTCTTTTCGCCAATCGGGTGAACAGGCATTAACCAGATAATGTCTATTCCAAGTTTTTTCAATCTTGGCAGATGCGATTCAAAAGCTTTAAATGTTCCTTCTGTTGTATATTGCCTGACATTTACCTCATAAATGGTGGCATTTTTGCTCCATTCGGGGTGCTTCAGTTTTACATAAGGTTTTGGCTGGTATCTTTCGTCGGGTTCGTTTCCTGCTTCGTTCCTGTTTCCTCCGGTGCAACCGGCAAGTAGGGCAACAGCCAGATATACGACAAGATTGTTAAGTGATTTCATCAGCTTTTTGTATTTCTGAAAACAATATTACTTCCTATCAAACAAGGAATGAGCAGGAATCCCTGTTCAACAGCATGGCAAATACCAGAACGAAGTGTAAAAATACAAATTTCATTCTTAGGAGTATGGCAGATTTACAGGTTTATAGGACTGTATTTCAGGAATAAAAAGTTCTGCTGCAGCAGAGCAGATTACTGTACAGACCTAGTGTGAAGCGGGTTCTGTTAGAGGCGAAACAGTTGTTTCGGTATGAATCACTCCTTTTACTTCGCGGTGAGGAGCATGAGGTTGCCAGCCTACTACCCCAAGCATTATGAAGAAACCAAGTATATATGCAACTATAACAAACCAACCTGCTTTAACGTAATTTACTACCGAGCGCATTTCGGGAAACATGTTCGAAAGTGCAACTCCTGCCGAAGAGCCAAACCAGATCATAGAACCACCGAACCCTACTGTATAAGCAAGCACACCCCAGTCGTAACCACCCTGTTCCAGGCATAGCTTGGTTAACGGAATATTATCGAATACAGCCGAAACAAAACCAAGCGAGAAAGCGGTTTGCCACGTTGCTGCAGGAAGTTCATTTACCGGCATTAACGAAGCACATGTTACCAGGGCGACAAGGAATATAGTTCCCTGTATGGATTTGGGAATCTCGTCCCATGGAGTTTTGCTTATAAATGACCCGATCACTATTGCGACCCAGACTCCAACTGCAGGAAAATCGAGGAGATAATTGGTAAGTATTGCCCCTATCAATATCAATGCAACAATAAGGATCTTTACCGGATCAATTTTAGCCTTTTTACTCGGATCCTTTCTGATACGGTGGTACCTGTCCTGCACAATGGACGCTGGAATACCAAAAATAAAAAGTGCAGGAACCGCAGCTGAATATGCATGCAATACGTGTAAAGGATTTACCCCGTCAATCCACATCAGTGTTGTTGTTGTATCGCCTACTACTGATCCGGAGCCGCCTCCGTTACTTGCAGCAACAATTGCAGCCAGATAACCCAGGTGAACTTTGCCCCTGAAAACTACAACGGCAACTGCACCACCTATCATAGCTGCGGCAATATTATCGAGGAAACTCGATAAAACGAATATCATTGCCAGCAGTACAAATCCACCCTTCCAGTCGTTGGGAAGAAATTCGGGCAGTTTGTCAGGTATGCCCGATTCTTCAAAAATCTTGGCTAATATTCCGAAACCAAAAAGTAAACCGGTCAAGTTAACCAAAGTACGCCATTCTCCTTCTTCATTTGCATTTCCGGTTATATGTTCAATAAACGAATACTCAGGTAGAAAAACATATTTCAATACGAGTATAGAAGCGAGTCCCAAAAGCGCAACATACATGGTTTTATTATGAAAAACAGCAACCCCGATCAGGGTTAAAGCAAAAAGTACAAATTCAAGCCTGATGCCAAATATAAGGGGTATTGAAGCCGGAACAGCAGCAAAAGTTAACAGCGGAATCAGCAGAAATAAACCGGTGAGAATTGAAATTAATGCTTTAGTCTTATTATTCATAAAAATAGGTTATTTGTCTCGGTAGCGTAAATGTTAAACGAAGTGTTTCCAGCAATTGGTATCGGTTTATGAAGGCGCAAAAGTATGTAAAAACAATTTCAGTATCCATCTAAGATAGATATTAATAAATATTGATAAAAACCGTTTCGTATTAAGGCAGATAAATGGCTCCCCCCGATACATTTTTTACTGCACCGGTTACGGATGCAAGACTGTTTGGCAAACACTGCCAGCGAAGTAATCCAAGGAAAGCAAAGACCAGGGCTTCTTTATAATTAATAGTTTCTTCATCAGGGATGATAAGATCAACCGAGGTATTTGCTTCAATTCTTCGGACCAGGAATGTGTTAAACGCCCCTCCGCCAGTAATAAGCATCTGTTTCCCGGGAGCATTTTCAATGCATTTCGAAATCTGTAAAGCAATATGTTCACAAAAAGTGCGGGCTGCGTCTTCAGGGCTTACATTATGGTATGTAAGCAAGGGTAGAATTTCCTTCTCAACCCATTCCCTTCCCAGCGATTTGGGCGGAGCTATGTGGTAATAACCCAGGTTATTTATCGTATCGAACAGCTCATTATGTATAAAGCCTGCAGCTGCTATTTCACCGTTCCTGTCAAAAGCTTTGCCTTTTTGTGCAGCAATATGGTTAAGGATAATGTTTGCCGGGGAAATATCATAGGCGATGCGTTTGCCAGCTTTTTGCATCGAAATATTTGCAAATCCCCCGAGATTGAGACAATAATCGTACTGGTTGAACAAAAGATCATCGCCAACAGGAACCAATGGCGCACCCTGGCCGCCAGCTGCCACATCGCCGGTACGGAAATCGCAAATTACAGGTAAGCCGCATCCTGCAGCAATTGCAGCGCCCTCGCCAATCTGCGAAGTGAAGCGCAGTGCGGGATTGTGGAAAATAGTATGGCCATGGCTGGCAACAAAATCGGTTTCAAGATTGTTTCGATAAACAAAATCGCGGGTAAGTCTCCCTAAATACTTTCCGAAGTCGTTATGAGTTATGGCATAATCCAAAGCAGAGGCAGAGGGAAGTTGCTGAAGCCTTTTTATCCAGGTTTCGGGATAGGGAATTGTTTCGCATGCCCCGATCGAAAAGCTGAATGTATTATCATTTTCTTCGAACGTACAATGAGCCAGGTCAACGCCATCCAGGGAGGTACCCGACATGATTCCAATGATCCGGTATTTATTCATATTGGGCAGGTTGGGCATTATATTATTGGTTTTAGGCAATAAAAAATTCGGTGATCAAGGTCCGATTATTCAAACAAGCATTTCAGTGTTAATAAATGGAAACCTGCACTGCCTGATTTATTGGTAATTCCTGAAGTCTATATTCTTCCAGCAGTTTAACTTTTTAAGTATTACAAAGCTACGAGCACATTCTCCATTTTAATTCCCCGCGAACCTTTGACAAGGATAGCGAAGTTACTGATGTTTTGATCAGCCAGCCATTTGGCTGCCTGCCCTGAATTTTCGAAACAGGTGTACCTGTTTTTTGCTACTGAAACAAAATCAGGTCCAACCAGAACAACATCATCAAACCCGGATTCTTCAACCAGTTTAACAATACCAGCATGTTCGGCGAGGCTTTCTTCTCCCAGTTCGAGCATGTCGCCCAGGATTACCATTTTCGACCCTGCTTTTATGTTCCTGAAATTTTCGATTGCCACTTTCATACTAGTCGGGTTGGCATTATAGGCATCGAGGATTATGGAGTTCCTCTGTGTTTTCATCGCCTGCGAACGGCTGTTCGATGGAGTATAACTACCTATAGCTTCCTTTATCCTGAAGGCTGGGATATCAAAGTACAAACCTGTACAAACGGCTGCCATCACATTTTCGAAATTATAATTTCCGACCAGGTTGGTGTCGAGTGCGATTGTCCCGACCGGTGATTCCCAGTCGATATATAGTAATTCGGTATTCGGCCGGGCATGCCCAAGAACTGAAATGTCGCCATGGCTTCCGTAAAGAAATCTCTCCATGCCTGCTGTGAGTTCCATTAGCAACTGGTTATCAGCATTAACAAACGCTTTGCCACCTGACTTCCGCAGCCATGCATACAGTTCGCTTTTCGCTTTTATTACTCCTTCAAATCCTCCAAAACCGCCCAGGTGTGCCCTGCCGATATTGGTTATCAATCCATGTGTGGGTTCGGCTATGGAACACAAACCAGCAATTTCACCCTGGTGATTGGCACCCATTTCTATAATTGCTATTTGAGTATCCTTATTGATACCGAGAAGTGTCAATGGCACCCCGATATGATTATTCAGGTTTCCTCTTGTAGCCGTTACGATGTATTCCGCGCTGAGAACTGCATTAATGAGCTCTTTGGTAGTGGTTTTGCCGTTGCTGCCGGTAATAGCCACTACCGGAATATTGAACCTCCTCCTGTGGGCGAGTGCCAGTTGGTGAAGCGAGGTGAGGACATCGGTTACCAGCAGAGCCTGGTCGAAATCAAACTCTTCATTATCAATCACAGCAAAGGCCGCACCTGATTCAATTGCTCCCAATGCATATCTGTTTCCATCGAAATTATCGCCTTTGAGAGCGAAGAACAGGCATCCTTTCTCAATCTGGCGCGAATCGGTCGATATTTTGGAGTGATCCAGGTAAATCGCATAAAGTTGTTCAATAGTTACTTTCATTGGTGCCTGCCTGTTTTTGTGTATGCAAATTACTTAAAATAAAAAACCCATCCGAGTATAGGATGGGTTTTTTTATAAACAATGTTATTTACTTTACTTGCCTGCAGGTGACGAACTTCCGACACGGCCCATTGCACAACGGAATCCGATATAATTGGTCGACATGTTTTCATCAAGCGAACGGCGGGCTGCCGGGCTTAAATAGAAAGCCGGGTCGCGCCATGAACCTCCTTTGTAAACCCGGGCTTTATCGCTGATGAGTGATGAAACACCGTAGTCATACATCTTATTCGTAGTATTGCCGTCCTCTGTAGGAGCAAGCCAGTCAACACCAACCAGCGACTGGTAATCACCATCAAGGTAGTTGATGTTATCAGCTTTACGATAGTTGAAACGGCCCATAGCCTCTTCCTCGGTAACAGGACGGTATTTGATACGGCCAAGGCTGTCCTTAGGTACAAGGTATCCTTCAGCATCAGTCTGACGGGTTTGGAACGTATTTCCACGGAATGGAGCAAAATCGTTTACATCTTCGAAACTCAACGGGCGATAAACATCCATTACCCATTCGGCTACATTGCCGGCCATATTATAAAGGCCATAATCATTTGGCCAGTATGAACCCACTTCTGCAGGGATTTCGGCACCGTCGTTCAGGTTGCCGGCAACACCCATATAGTCGCCTCGTCCACGTTTGAAGTTAGCAACGTAACTGCCATAGAATTTTTTATCATCGGTACGGAGAATAGTTCCGTTCCATGGATACATCCTGCGTTCAACAACCCTTTCGAAATGAGTGTTTCCAATAAGTCCGTAGGCAGCAAATTCCCATTCAGCTTCCGTTGGCAGCCTGTATTTTGGTAAAAGAATACCATCTTCGAGGCGTACACGACGTTCTCCGGTTCCGTTAGGATTCAGGTCAGCCATAGGTTTATTCACCAACCCGGTATATTGACCGGCAAGGTATGCTTCAGTGTTGAAGTTGTTTTCGTCTTTTTGGGCCGGGTCGAGTTCAAGTACACCATATTGTACAAGTAACATTTCATTGACACGGTCGGTACGCCACATACAGTAGTCAGTTGCCTGTGTCCAGGTAACGCCTACAACCGGATAATTGCGATATGCCGGGTGGCGGAGGTAAGTTTCCACCAGCGGTTCGTTATAACCAAGTTTTTCGCGCCAAACAAGTGTATCAGGCAGGGCTTTGCGGTATACCTGTGGATAGCTTGTGCCAAAAACACGGCTTAGCCAGTACAGGTATTCAACATAATCCACATTGGCAACTTCAGTTTCGTCCATGTAGAAACTTGGAACAGTTACCCTGCGGGGTATATTGTTCCATTCATACATTGGATCGTCGCTTACTCGGCCCATGGTAAATGTTCCGCCTTCGATAAACACAAGACCTGGTCCTGTGATAGGCTCTTTATAGTCTGCTACTTCGAAGCCGCCATTTTTCGGATCATTGTATTTCCAACCGGTGGTGCGCGAGGTTTCCTTAGTCTTACATGAAACCAGGAGTGCAATTGTTGCTGCAAACAGTACTTTTGCTGCTAATTTGCTGTAGTTAGCCATCTCTTTTTAATGGTTTGTTTGGGTATTAACTAAAAACTTGGGCATTTTATTGCCTTGTACACTAATTCTTTTTTCGGACAGGGTAATAACCACACAAATGATATCTCATGAGCACCCCCGGCAGGAAGGCCCATTCGTGATAAAGTGAAGTCGAAACTATATCCGATTTTATATTGTGGCTGCTGAAACCCCAGGGATGCAATTACAGCGTCGGGATTGCTGAAATTATGACGTAACCATAACCCGGCAACAAATGGGTAGAAGTTAACATACATACCTGTATTCAGCTGTTTGAATTCTCCCTGTTGCATATACACCACATTTGGGGAAACAGATAACCTTCGTAAGTCGTTCCCGTAATAATCGGGTTCAAGATAGAAGAGTGCTCCTCCATGAAATGTCATCCTCATATTCAGGCGGCTTGTGTTGCCAATGTAGAATGAAAGGTCAGGAGTTGTGATATGATGTACGGCTGCACCAATATAAAACCGTTCCTGATAGCCGGCTACTATACCTGAGGCGAAATCAATATTTCCAATGTTTAATTTGTCAGGCTCAGGTTCAGTACCGCTGATAATTTCACCTGTACCCGGAACAATCATGTCTTCGAAAATGAGTTTATCCCAGTTCAGCCTGTATTGTATGTATCCTACCTGCATGGCAGCATTCATAGTTATGTCCTTACTAACCGTGAGCCGGTAGGAGTATACGCCGCTGGTTGAAAAAGTAGCAAGCGGGCCCGACATATCGGCAGTAACTATAGCAGCTATACCGCCCGAAATGGAACTGGCATACATGTCGCTGCCAAAACTGTACGAAATGTAATGGTCGTTAAGCGAAGGAAACTGGTTGCGGTAGTTGAGTGTAATACGGGGGCAGATTTTATTACCGGCAAGGGCAGGATTCAGGTAAACCGGGTTAGCATAAAACTGCGAAAAAGCCAGATCCTGTCCCGAAACGCTCGAAACAGATAGGACTAAACACATTAATATTGCTATGACTGCAGCTTTCGTATTCATCGATTTACGAGTACAATATTACAAAATATTTGGCAACCCTGCCGCGGTTTCGTAAAATATCTGTTTGTCAGCAATAATGAAATAGATTTTTCGTTTAAGTTTCACCGGCAAATGAGAGTATTTTACCTGTTTTTTTTGTTTCGCAGGACTACCATAGTAAGAACGAAATTATTTTTCATTTGTTGTATTGTTCTGGATAGTTTAATTACCCGCATATTGAATAAAGGCAAATATATAGTTCCGATACTGTTTTTGCTAATAGTGCTGTTCCCGCTAGTTTCTTCAGCTGGTTTACAGCCTGTTAGCCGGCAGATTGCCTGGCGCTCCCCTGTTAAATGCGTTATGAATGATAGTGTTATCAAACTACTTTCGTTTGAAGGCGCTGTTTATCAAGGTGTTATTTCGCTGCCGGTATGGAATGAGGATTTCTATAATGCTGAATATTCTGAAAATGTAGTTCTCGCCAATTGTATTTATATTCCTCCTACCGATGCAGAACTAAAATTAATTCAATCTTTTTCCGTTAAAATTCCTGCGAAAATAATCCCGGAAGTGATCAAAATCATGAGCAGGAAACAAGCCGGAATAAATGTCAGTCTTACACCGTTTAAAATTGATTCTGTTTCAGGGCAGGTGGTTAAACTATCGTCATTCACTTTAAAGTTTGGATCCCGGGATTCAAAGGTGAAAGCCGTTGATAGAGTTTATGCAGCAAATTCGGTTTTTGCCCAGGGGAACTGGTATAAAATTGGAATCACTCAAACCGGTATACATAGTATTGGCTATAACGATCTTGTGGCTATGGGGATCAGCCCTGCAGCAATTGATCCGTCCAGGATCGGAATTTTCGGAAGGGGCGGTACAATGCTTCCCGAACCCAATGCAATACAGCGTGCCGATGATGTACCTGAAAATGCAATTGAAGTAACAGGGCAGGGTGACGGTTCGTTCGACCAGGGTGACCTGATATTGTTTTACGCGCAGGGCCCTGTTTCGTGGAATTTCAACAAATCGCAGCAAATGTGGGAGCATACAACCCACCTCTATGCCGATACCATCATTTATTTCCTGACCACTGACCGTGGCACTGGGAAGCGCATTTCGGTTAAAAGCAATTCAACCCAGACCGAAACCGACCAGGTTACTGCCTTCGATTATTATGCAGGATATGAAGAAAATAATGTTAACATCCTGGGTTCAGGCAGGCGTTGGTTTGCTCAGACATATGATGTAATTGTGAATAAGTCATTTTCATTCGATATCCCTCCTTTAGCCGCAGGAGGAGAGGTTAAAGTGTATTCCGCCACAGCTGCAAAATCATATCTCACGAGCACATTCGGATTTTCAGCATCAGGCCAATCATGGACAGTTTACCATTCAGCAGTGCCTAATTACAGCGAAAGCCCGGTTGCTTCGCCTGCTTACTCCTACAAAAGTCTTCAGTCGGTTACGCTGCCATTTAAAATTGATGTTAGATACAATAAGCCTGAAGCAGCTGCTGCAGGTTATCTCGACCTGATCGATGTTTACGCCCGTTGTGAACTAAGGTTTGTTGCAGGGCAGCTTGGCTTTTGCGATACCCGCTCATGTGGAACCGGCCATATTGCTCAGTATCATCTGGCTGATGCAGCCGGGAAGGTTCGCTTATGGGATGTAACCGATCCCTTAAAAGTTGCAGCAGTTGATAATCACACGGATGGGAATGTTATTGTTTTCAAGCTATCGTCTGATACATTACGACAGTTTATTGCTTTCGATGCTTCAAAGTTGTTGAAACCTGTATTTTTCAAAAAAATATCAAACCAGAATCTTCATGCCTCAACCGGTTCCGATATGATAATTATCGCTCCCCAGATTTTTATGCCACAGGCTGTGAGACTCGCAACTTTTCATGCTTCCGTTTCCGACCTGAGTGTTCAGGTTCTTGATCCCGAAACCATTTACAATGAATTCTCATCAGGGACCCGTGATATAACCGCTATCCGTGATTACCTGAAAATGCTTTACGATAAAGCAACAATGGTTAATATGCCGAAATACCTTCTCCTTTTTGGCGATGCTTCGTATGATTATAAAGATAAAACCCCATCAAACTCCAATTTTGTGCCTACCTGGGAATCGCCCGAATCATTCGACCCAATCAGTTCAATTGTATCCGACGATTATTTCGGCACCCTCGACAATAACGAAGGGCAGTCATATTACGACCGAATCGATATAGGAATTGGCCGTCTGCCGGTTCAAACTGCTTTGGAAGCAGAACAGGTTGTTGATAAAATTATTCATTATGCTGTACCTTCGGCCGAAACCCAGGGTGACTGGAGGAATGTTATCACCTTTGTTGCCGATGACGAAGATTACGACCACGTAGCTTTTTCCGAAGAAATGGCTGCTGATATTGAGAGTTCAGATCCTGAAATCAATCTTGATAAAATCTATCTCGATTCGTATATACAAATTGCTACCCCTGGCGGCAACCGGTACCCGGAAGCAAATAAAGCTATTTCGCAACGGGTCGAAAAGGGCTGCCTTATGATCAATTATACAGGCCATGGAGGTGAAAAAGGGTGGGCTCACGAAGAAGTGCTCACGGTAAATGAGATAAAAAACTGGTCGAACCTCAATAACCTGCCGGTGTTTGCAACTGCTACATGCGAATTCAGCAGGTTCGATGATCCTGTTCGCCAGGCTGCCGGCGAATATGTACTCACCAATCCCAAAGGAGGTGGTATTGCTCTTTTTACATCAACCCGCGCCACTTACGGTTCGCCGAGTTTTGAACTGAACAAGAAGATTTTTGAGTATTCGCTTAGCAAACCAGGAGGAGAGCGGTTATGCCTTGGCGATATAATAATGAATGCAAAACGCGATAAAGGTGCCGACGATAACGGGCGCAAATATGTTTTGCTGGGTGATCCAGCCTTAAAGATTGCTTTCCCCGAGTTAAATGTATCGACAACAAGTATCAACGGGAAATCAGTCAGTGCCTCTCCCGATACACTTAAAGCATTTATGGAGGTTACTATTGAAGGAATGATAACTGATGAGCAGGGCAAGATTGTTTCCGGTTTCAATGGATCGCTGGTCCCATCCGTGTTTGACAAACCTGTTTCTCTCAAAACGTTAGGGAACGATGGTGGAAGCATATTTTCCTTTAAACTTCAGAAAAACCTGCTTTACAAAGGGAAAGTTGTTGTCGAAAATGGTCGTTTCCGGTTTTCGTTTGTCGTGCCAAAAGATATTGCATATCCGTATGGTGCAGGTAAAATAAGCTATTTTGCTTCGGATGGTACAAGGGATGCAAGCGGATTATATGCCAATGTTATTATAGGCGGGTCGTCAGCAACAGCAAGTACTGATAACACAGGCCCCGAAATCAGGTTGTTTTTGAATAACCTGCTGTTTCGCGATGGCGGCATAACCGATCAGAATCCCCGGTTATTGGTATTGGTAAGTGACGAAAGCGGAATCAATACCATCGGGAATGGAATTGGGCATGATATTACAGCCATACTCGACGATAATTCGTCCGAGCCTTTTATTCTGAATGATTTTTATGAATCAGATCTCGATACTTACAAGAGCGGTTATATCTGGTTCCCTTTCACTTTCATTGAACCAGGTGAACACACACTTACTGTGAAAGTCTGGGATGTATTTAATAATTCAACCGAAGCCGAAATTCACTTCAAGGTGCTCAATTCAGGTGAATTTGTAATCACTGATGTCCGCAATTATCCTAACCCGTTCAGGGAGTACACCAATATCGTATTTGAACACAACCAGCAGAATGTTGAATTTTCGACACGGGTCGAAATATACTCCATTACAGGCAAACTTGTTAAGGTTGTTGAACAAACTGCCGCCCAGATTGGTTCGGTTAGTACACCGATTAAGTGGGATGGAACAGGAAGCAACGGAAGTGCTGTTCCTGCCGGGATGTATCTTTGCAGGCTTAGTGTAAGGACATCCAACGGCTTTTATGCAGAGAAAACCGGGAAAATGATTTACATCAGATAATAAACTGATAGTTTGAAACGCTTAATTAAAATAAAATGATGGATGTTTATAGCGCTGGAATCACGATTATTGTACCGGAAAATCCGGTGCTGCAGATAAAAAAATCTAATTCAGTAATAGATATACTACATTTATAATCCTTGAATTATGAGAATCAACAAACATATATTACTTGTACCAGTCCTGGTATTACTTGCTGCCTTCTCTGCCGGGGCGCAGGGGATACAGAAAAAGGTCGTTATTTCCTGGACAGGAGTTCAGTCCATCCAGGGTGTAGATTACATTCCGGTTAAAGCGCTTTGCGCGAATGGAATAGCGAATAATCCTTTAAAAAATTATGGTCCGGTTTATAGGGATAGGTTTACCCTGCCGGCACAAACTGAGGATTGTGACCTTATTATTACCCATACTGAATGGGAACCACTTGGACCTGAAGTTTCAGCTATGCTTACTTTTCCGCTTATAGCTGACGAAACACTTACCCCTGCTGTAGAAACAGGAACCGAAAGTGGAAACAGAATTACTTCATTATCATTGAATCCCATCGTTCGGAACCCTGATGGTGGTATCATGCGGCTCAAATCGTTCCAGATTGATGTTACTTATCACAACTTTAATTCAAATCAGGCAAATGTAAAATCAAATGCTGCTGTATCTCATTCCGTGCTGGCAAGTGGGAATTGGTTCAAGGTTAAAGTTGAGAAAACAGGTATTCATAAGATATCCTATGAGGATATTAAAGCCTGGGGAGTTGACATGTCCAAGGTTGTTCCTTCTAAAATAAGGCTTTTCGGCAATGGAGGCGGTATGTTGCCCGAAGCCAACAGCGCATTCAGATATGACGATCTTATTGAGAACTCTATAAAAGTAATAACTGCAGGTTCAGGCGTTTTTGCACCCGGCGATTATATTTTGTTCTATGCAACTGCTCCTGATAAAGTCACTTTTAATAAGTTGACCAAGAAATTTGAGCATACAATGAACATCTATTCCGATTTCACTTACTACTTCCTGAATTTTGACGGAAATACAGCCTCGGTTATGGAAGAGGTGAGTTCATCGGCTGCAACTCCAAACTATACTTCTACTGAATTTACTGATTTCTTGTTTTACGAAAATGACAAACTGAACCTTAACAATTCAGGAAAAGACTGGGTGGGTGAACGCATGGATGTTAACATTCCAACTTTTGATTTGCCCGAATATTCATTTCCAAACCTGAAAATAAGTAAGCTGTCTTCAATTCGTTACCGGGTTATCGCCAGGGCTACAGTTTCAACAGATTTTACAGTTAAAATTAATACAGTTACAACTGCTACCGCCCAGGTCAACGATTACCAGGGATGGAACTATGCCGAACAGCGTACCGACACCAAAACCTTTACTCCGACTACTGATAAAGTTAAAGTTTCGTTCCGGTATAATGGCCAGGGCGATGCAATTGGCTGGCTCGATTGGGTTGAACTCAATATCCCCCGCGACCTGAAATTTACAGGAGGGCAAATGGCGTTTGCCGATCCGGGTTCGATAGCTACCGGCAGGATTACAGATTTTCAGCTACAGGGATCATCTGCAGGTGTTACAATCTGGGATGTTACCGACCCGCTTAAGGTTAAAAAAGTTCTGGCTTCGTACCAGGATGGCATAACCCGTTTCACATTGAAAACGGATTCCCTCCGCCAGTTTGTGGCCTGGGATAATTCGTCATTTCTGGCACCTACTTTTGTTGAAAAGGTTGGGAACCAGGATTTACATGGAGTAGAAACGGCCGATATGCTTATTGTTGTCAACAAAGATTATCTTACCGAGGCTAACCGGCTGGCTGATCACCATCGCATTGCCGATGGTTTCAGGGTTGTAGTTGCAACCAACGAACAGGTTTATAACGAGTTTTCTTCGGGTTCGCCCGATATTTCAGCAATACGTGATTTTGCCCGGATGTTATACCAGAAGCCGGTTGCAGGCAGTAAACTCCGATACCTACTGCTTTTTGGTGATGGCTCCTTCGATTATAAGGACCGTGTCCCGAATAATTCGAACCGTGTACTCACATACGAGACCAAAGAATCACTCAGCACGGTTGAATCCGTTGTAAGCGACGATTTCTTCGGGATTCTCGACCCGGGCGAAGGCGAAGATTGCAAAGGGTATATTGATATAGGAATCGGACGATTCCCGGTGAATTCAGTTGAACAGGCAAAAATTGTAGTGGATAAGAGTATTTTCTATGCAAGCAACAATGAAGTTTCGCTTGGCGACTGGCGTAATAAACTCTGCTTCGTTGCCGACGATGGAAATGGAAACATGCATTTCCAGCAAGTCGAAAAACAAATCTGTCCGGGTATCGACGAAAGTTCACCTGTGTATAACCTGAACAAGATTTATATTGATGCATACAAGCAGGTATCTGCCCCTAGCGGGCAGCGCTGTCCCGATGCCAATGCGGCTATCAATACGAATGTTCAGAACGGCGTACTTGTTATGAATTATACAGGCCATGGCGGCGAAAAAGGATGGGCGGATGAAAGCATACTTTCAGTGCGCGATATCGATTCGTGGACAAATTACAACAATATGCCTGTGTTTTTTACTGCAACATGCGAATTCAGCCGTTTCGATAATCCTGCGTTCTACTCGGCAGGTGAACACGTACTACTCAATCCGGTTGGAGGAAGTGTTGCTTTGTTTACAACAACCCGTCCGGCTAATGCTGGCACTAACATTGGGCTTACAATCTATTTTTATGATACTATTTTCTCAGGATCCGATGGCAATTATCCGCGGTTCGGGAATGCAATCACATTTGCTAAAAACCAGTTCCAGAGCGGGGAGGTGATATGGATCCGGAATTTTGTCCTGCTTGGCGATCCTGCTTTATGGCTTGCGTATCCCAAAAAGAATGTGATTACCACCTCAATCAATGGCAAAAACAGTAATGAGGATCCGGATACAATAAGGGCTATGTCGACGGTTGACCTGACAGGCATAGTTGCGGACCTGCAAGGGAATAAACTAACCTCTTTTAATGGGATTGTCGATGTTAAAGTGTTTGATAAAGTCCGCACGCTCAAAACCCTGGGAACCGATCCCGGCGACTTTCCCGATACTTACGAAGTACAGGATAACTATATATACCAGGGCAGGGCTACCGTTACAAACGGTGCTTTTTCAACTAGTTTCATAGTACCCCGCGATATCGACTATAGTTATGGATTTGGGAAAATTTCATATTACGCCCACGATGGTACAATTGATGCCAACGGTTATACAAAGCGTATTGTTATTGGGGGATCATCTAATGAAAGTGCTGATGTTACCGGTCCGGAAATCAAGTTGTATATGAATGACCTGAATTTTAAAGATGGCGGTATAACCGGTGATACACCACTTCTGATTGCGCACCTGAACGACGAAAGCGGTATCAACACAATCAGTAATGCGATTGGCCACGAAATTGTCGCAACTCTCGATGGCGATAATTCAAATTCAGTCGGTTTAAACAGTTATTATACAGCCGATCTTGATAGCTATAGTTCGGGAGTTGTAAAGTATAAACTTTCGCAGTTGACCGAAGGGATGCATACAATAACAGTGAAAGCATGGGATGTGTTTAATAACTCTTCGGAAGCTACAATAACTTTCGAGGTTGTCAAGGATATACAACTTAACATAACGAGCATGTCGGTATACCCTAATCCTTTTTTCGGCGGTATAAAAGTGAATTTTGAGATTAATCTTTTCGATGAACCTGTTGAAGCGTATCTCGAAATATTTAATATCAACGGATCACTTGTGAGTTCCACATCTGCTCAGTTAATGCTTACCAACGAATACAGTGCCGGGGAATTGAGCTGGAATGGACTTACTGCCTCCGGGGCCACAGTTACACCAGGAGTTTATCTAGTGAGCATCAGGGCAAAAAGCAGTAATTCGGAAACTGTTAAAGCTTCTAAAATCCTTAAATTACGTTAACCCGGTAATGGGGAGCGGGAAATTTTAAGTTATTGACATAATATGGAACTTGTGATAGTTAACAGAATCAGTCAATCTTAAGCCTGAAGTATGTTAAAATTGCAACTCATAAATTACTTTAACTTACTCATTTAGTTCATTTCCTGGAAAAAAATATATGTTACGCAATAACATTTTGTAAACATCGTTAATTACGAAGTATAATCATAAAACCGCGACTATTATAACAGCCTTATGACACTCAAGAATCAATCATTACTAACCTTATTATTGCTTGTTGCAGTAAGTTTTTCATTAAAAGCGCAGCAAACAGCAACACCTCCCGATAATTATATTGGCCAGTTTAACCCGATTACCACGGCTGTGCCTTTTTTAACTATTGCACCTGATGCCCGTGGCGGATCGATGGGAGATGCCGGAGTTTCAAATGAACCTGATGTTTTTTCGATGCATTACAATCCTGCCAAATATGCTTTTATAAAGAAGGACATGGGTGTTGGTATTTCATACAGTCCCTGGTTGAAAGGACTTACAAACGACATTAACCTGGCATACCTGAGTGCCTTCAAACGTATCGACAAAATGCAGGTTATAGCTGTTTCGCTTCGTTACTTTAACCTTGGTGATATTAATTTTACCGATGAAATGGGCTGGGATGTAGGTAGTTACAAACCTAATGAGTTTGCATTTGATGCTACCTATTCGAGGTACCTTACCAATTCCCTGTCGATGGCTGTTGCAGCCCGGTACATACATTCAAACCTTACCCAGGGTCAGGATGTTGGCGGTCAGGCAACCAAACCAGGAAATTCAGTGGCTGCTGATGTAGCTATTTTCCAGCGTGTTCCGGTTGAATTTGATAAAATCGACGGTAATTTTTCATGGGGTTTGAATATTTCCAATATAGGTATGAAAATGTCGTATAGCGACGATAATACCCGTAAGGACTTCATCCCGACCAATCTTAAGCTCGGGCCCACGCTTACCTTGAATTTCGATGATTACAACCAGATGTCGTTTATGCTTGATATAAACAAACTGCTTGTTCCGACTCCTTGTATAAGGGATAGTGCAGGTAATGTAACAGCAGGTTTGGAAACTAACGTTTCGGTTCCTGTTGGTATGGTGCATTCATTTTACGACGCTCCTGGCGGTTTTAAAGAAGAAATGAGCGAGTTTAATTTTGCTGCAGGACTCGAATACTGGTATGCTCAGCAGTTTGCTGTTCGCGGAGGATTCTTTTATGAAGACAAAAATAAGGGGAACCGCAAATTTTTCACACTTGGTGCCGGCTTCCGGTATAATGTGCTGGGTATCGATTTTTCGTACCTCATTCCAATCGAAACCAAGAACCCGCTTGAACATACCCTCAGGTTCTCGTTGTTGATAAACTTTGATGCGCCTTCAGCCCGATAACATCAGGCTTTAATAAATATTTCAAAAAAGGCCGCCCGTTAAGGCGACCTTTTTTTTATTCCGGTATTCCTGATTATCAGTATTTTGGTATTACACTAACCAAGCAAAACAACTGCATATGCCGATATCCCTTCTTCGCGGCCTTCGAAACCCAGTTTCTCGGTAGTGGTGGCTTTAACTGAAACCTGGTCTATACCAATATTTAGGAGTTTACTTAAAGCTGAACGCATTTCCATGATATAGGGTGCAATTTTTGGGGCTTGTGCTGCAATAGTTGAGTCGATATTCTCAACATGGTAACCTTTCGAAATTATAAGTTCATAGGCCTTTTTGAGCAGGATTTTGCTGTCAATTCCTTTGAAATCCTGATCAGTATCAGGGAAATGTGCACCAATGTCACCCAGTGCTGCAGCACCAAGCAGTGCATCGCAAATTGCGTGTATCAGTACATCAGCGTCCGAATGCCCGGCTAATCCTTTGTTGTGAGGTATCCTGATGCCCCCGAGCCACAATTCACGGTCTTCGGTTAGTGAGTGTACATCGTATCCAAATCCTATGCGCATCATATGGTGGAGGTTTTAGGGGTTAGGTGTTGGCATTTAGGGGTGGATGTAATTGGTGGGTTGTTTAAACAGTACAGTTGTTAATCAAAAAACCGATCCTCAAAGTTAATAAGAAATAGTTTCTTTGTTGCACGGGTTACAGCGGTATATAACCATCGTAGGTATTCGTTGTCAATCATCTCGTCTTTGAGAAACCCTTTCTCAATAAATACGGCATCCCATTGACCTCCCTGTGTTTTATGGCAGGTAAGTGCACTGGCATGTTTTACCTGTAATGCGTTAAAATAGGGATTCTGCCTGATTTTAGCCATCCGTTTCCTGCGTACAGGTTCATCCATGTAGTCAGCCTGGATCTCATTGTAAAGACGCTGGTTATCCTCGTAGTTTAAAGCAGGGGTCTCCGAGTTAAGTGTATTTAGCAGAAGTTTTATTTCGAATGAAGCTTCGCCGGGGTAATCAACCAGGCGGATTGTTGCTTCCGCAAACCTGAACCCATAAAGTTCTTCGGTCTTCCTTATGCTCTGAACCTCAATAATGTCGCCGTTTGCAATAAATCCTGCATGAGAGTCTTCAGGCAACCAGAAGTAATTGTTTCGAACAACCATAAGGTGGTCGCCTGCAGCAAGCTCATTCTCATGGAAAAGAATACGCTCCCTTATTGCCTGGTTAAAAAGGTTGGCCCTTTTATTGGACCGGGTAATGACTACTGTATTTTCGCGCCCGAAATCGCTGAAAGCCTGTTGCATCGAATCAGGCATATCAATGCCGGTGATGCTTACCACATCGGGTGAGAAATTCTCTTTGCCAAATAAAGGCAACGGCAGCGATGAATCCTGCTTATTGATTTTCGATCTTATTGAAGTTGCAACGGATAGAATTCCCGAATCCAACGATTGCCTTACAACATCCGACAGTATAAATGTTTCAAGGTCGAGGTAATATGATTCACGCAGTAACGATACATCAAGGGCGGGGCTTTGGGGTATTCCGACCGGCGGAAGCTGGCACGAATCGCCTAGAAATAACATTTTACAGCCATTGCCTGAATATACATGTCCGATAAGGTCCTCGAGCAGGTTGCGCGACTGGAAAACTCCGCTTTCGTTCGACTGCCTGTGATCAGGTATCATTGATGCTTCGTCGACGATAAATAGTGTCCTTACCGCTTTGTTTGGCATAACCTGGAATTGTACATGCCCTTCAGCATCCATTGCCGACCTGTATAAGCGTTTGTGAATAGTAAAGGCAGGCATATTCGCATATAGCGACAGAACTTTTGCAGCCCTTCCCGTTGGAGCCAGCAAAACGGTATTGTAGCCAGCTTTAGCGAGAGCATTTACCAGAGCACTTACAACAGTTGTTTTACCGGTGCCTGCATAGCCTTCGAGCAGGAATAATGGAAACTGGCTGTTATCGGAAACAATAAACCGGGCAAGTTTCACGATCAGTTCCTGCTGACCGGGTGTCGGGGAATAAGGGAATTCCCTGTAAATATGCTTACTGAATTCAAGTTCGGATATCAATGCCTGCTGTTTCTATTGTGATAATATGCTGGATGTCAGTCATATATGGAGTGTATGTAATGCATCCCGAATGGGGAAAGGAGCTAAATCCGCTGTTTTTAGAAAGGATAACCAATCCCGAAATTCAAAACTGAATTTGAGAGTTTGAAGTCGTCCTTGCTGAACCATCCTTTATCGTTGGCGGGATTTTTAAACGGGACAGCCCCGTCAATACGGAAAATAAAGAATGAAAAATCGAACCGCAAGCCTATACCCAGGTTCATAGCAATCTGTTTGTAGAATTTGTCCAGTTTAAATTCTCCTCCAGGGAAATCATTACTTGGTTTGCGCAGCCAAACATTACCTGCATCGATAAAAATACTGCCAAGCAGGAAACTATATATCGGGAAGCGGTTCTCAATGCTCGCCTGGAGAATTATATCGCCGGTTTTGTCGTAACTCTGGGTAGAATCGGAGAATGCCCCAGGACCAAGGGTCCGCAAACGCCATCCACGCATGTCATTGGCTCCGCCTAGCCAGAAACTCTTCTCAAAAGGGACTATGTCGGAATTGCCGTAAGGCACTGCTATACCGCTTAAAACACGTGCAGCAAGTGTATTCGAATACCGGAGCTTCCAATATTTCCTGTACTCAATATCAAACCGGATATATTCAGCATACCTGACATTTAGACGCTCGTAGTAACCGCCTTCAGTTTTCGGACGACTGAAAGCATTATCATACAGGAATAGCATATTTCCGGAAGTTTCGCTGTTGAGCCTCAGGAAGTACTGGGTGTTCTTTTTGGTAAGACCCATATTGCTGAATGTGATTGTATATCGAATCATGGTCAGCAGGTGATCGGTATACTGCGATTTGTATTGCGGATCGGAAAGTGAATCAAGGTAATTCTGGAAACCGGAGCTGGTTGTTATATCAATGAAATTAAGTTCCAATGGTGTAAAAGTATGTTTAATAAGATCCTTTTTACTCCATTTATACGACCAGGCGGCTGTCGAAATCCGGCGTTTGTACTCAGGCCTAAATTCAAAACCGAAACCTGCACTAAGTGAGGTACGACCAAGGCGGAGGTTTTCCTGGTATCGTGAGCGATAGGGGAGAAGTATACGGGGAAAATCAATATTTGCTTCAGCACCTCCCTGAAAAGTGCTGAAAAATTTGAAATATTTCTCTGATGTTGCTGTCTGGTTGTTGAGACTGCCTTGTAATTCAGCACTGGCACCCAGTTTTATCGAAAAAACTTCGGCACCTTTAAATAGGTTCCTGTTAACAACGGAGGTGTTCACTCCAAGCCCGAATCGTCCACCTGAGTTGGTGCCTTCAGTGCCAATACTAAAAGCTTTGGGCTTGTTCCGGGTGAGGCGGATATTACAATCGAGCCATTGTTTTTCGTTGGGATGTGTCAGCGCTTCATTGAGTATGGTCATATTAATGTTGGTCGACGCAATTATAGGCTGGCTGATCAGGTTTTTGTAAGTGCGGTTGGCTTTTGCCTGGTTGTAGGCATCACCCTGCGAAAATTGCAGGGTAGAAACCAGGAACGAAGGTTTTAGCCTGGCTTCGTTATTATGAAGTATGTAGATTGTTTTACTTGCAGTATCGGACCTGTTCTGGCGATAGCTATATGCAAGCGTGTCGTAGGTTGTTACTTTTGACGAAATGTCGGCATACGGAGTGAAATAAATATTTTTGATATAAAACCTGGGATGTGAAATTTCGGCGGTCGAATCATTTGACCCTGGTATCTTCATCCGTATCTTTTTTGCATTCATTTCAACCTGGGCCGAGAGACCTGCATTTGTGGTATCAACCAGATAATAAATATCGCTCAGGGAGAAATTGTAATAGCTGTTATTCCTTAGTACATTAGCGATCCTGTCGCGTTCATCATCAAGAACATAGGTGTCGTAAATCATTCCTTTACGAAGTTTCCCGGCAGCAGTATCGGAAAGTATAAATCCCAGCATCGTAGTATCAGGGATGTTATAAATGAAATCGTTTACAATGCATGGCGGACCTGATTTAATCAGGTAAGTTACCGCTGCCTTGCGGCGTTTGTAAGCAACTGAAGAGATTACATCAGAATGATAGAATCCCTTATTTTTCAGATAGAGTTTTAACTTATCAACGCTGGCCTTCACCATCATTGTGTCGAGAATGATGGGCTTTTCCCCTAGCTTATTTCGCTCGAAAAGTTTAAAACGGGTTTCTTTACCCTTGAAACTTCTTTCGTAAAAATACACGCCAGGCCTGAAGTATGGTGCTAACCTCCCGGGCATTGAACTTTGCTGGAGAAATCCTTCAAGCTCATCATATGGAAGGTAAGAATTGTTGTTCTTAATCGTGTTTTTCACCAACAGGTATCCGCCTCTCTGGGCTATTTTCTGCTCAGTATGACAAGCTGAAAGAACCAGCAATATCATTACCGAAAGGCTAAAATAGATTCCTGCTTTACTCAATGTATAATGTTCAATGGTGTTAAGTAAGCAAAGATAATGAGTAAGAGGTAATGAAAGAAATTATTTTGGGAATTGCTTTTACTGCATTGTTTCAGGGAGCAGAAAAAAAAATAAAAAAAATGAGTTATCATTTGGTTGAATAAAAAAAAAGACTAATTTTTCATCCTCTTACAAAGGGAGCATAGCTCAGCTGGTTCAGAGCATCTGCCTTACAAGCAGAGGGTCCTTGGTTCGAATCCATGTGCTCCCACTAGAACAATAAGCTTAAATTAATTTAAATCAGTTAGTTACAATTTACTTGTGATTAGCTGGTTTTTCTTTTAAGCACTTTTTATTGACGATTTTTTACAGGCATGTAAACCATGATATAAACCAGTTTGCATGTATGAATGCCTCATTTTCAGTAGTTTACTATAAATCTAAGACACTTTCCAATGGTGAAAACCAGATATTCTAATAAGATTTTACCTATTAATGTGGTGTCTTCATGCTTTTGAATTTGCCTGTTAAATCTAACTTTGGGCATATGAAAAAAGTGCAATATTGAGAACCAGCAGTATTATTCCTTATCAATAATGCAGAAAATGGAGCATATCCTGAAATCTTTCTACATGATAAGTCATCAACGATAAAACTTTATGGTTCATTATTGGAGGAAATCAAAATCCAATTAATCAGATTATAAACTTGCCTTTTCTCTTTTACTCCAGGAAAAAGATTTCTATTAATTGAGATCTCATTCTTTTTTTAATTACAAATTTCTTTATAGTAAAACAAATCTGTTGTGCTAAAAAATCACTACCGTACAATGGTAATTTTTTCTGTTTTTACCATATGGATATTTGCAGTTTCGATTTGATATTTTATAAAATATAATCCCGAACTAAAATCAGAAACATTAATTATCTGGTTATATTCGTTATTTGCAACAAACACTTTGCTGATTTTCCGCACTTCATCACCCATCAGGTTATACATTCCTAATGTTATCATACCATTTTCAGGCATACTGTATTTAACAGTAACTTTTTCCTTTGCTATTGTAGGATAAATTACCACAGATGATTTTTCCACAGTATTATCTTCAAAACCAACAGAAATGCCGCAAATATAACCATTTACATATGTCGGATGATAGGACTCATAGGCCTGATCAGCCACTAGTGTATCTGTCGGATTATTGCCAAATGTTACATTCGAACAGGCACCGGTAGTACTAATATAGGAGAAATTAATTTTACATAACACACCGTTTATCGGTTGAGGCATATCTCCCCATACAAAGGTTATAATCCCTGGTGACGCTAATGTCACCAGACAGCCATTGACACCGGTATACCAGTCAGTACAATTCGTATAAGTTATCACGGCAGGATTAAACGCAATGGACCACTGAAAAGCAGTCACCTGATTATTAAATCCCGTCATAGATAAATTCTCGGAAACAGAACCCACTGCAACGTTAGATAAATTTTGCAATGTGATTGTTTGGGAATAGGAACTAATCCCGATCAACATAATAAAACCCATTAGTAAATTTTTTCCTGCGAGTGCCATTTTATATAGAATTGATTTGTTTAGCTAAGTTAAGGAACAATGTTGCATTTACCTAGTATAATAAATGTAATTGAAATATATATTTATAAAACAAATCAACACTTCCTTCAAATTATTGAATATCAACACCATGTGGATATTACTAAGTTTCACTTATTAAAAAAGAAACATAATATAATAGGGGATCTGTTGATGTTTTAAACTATACAATAAATTATCCAGTTGGATAAAATTGTCTTGTTGACCCGTATCCACCGCCCAACATATAACAGCATATGCCGTTGAATTAGAACAGCATAGTGCGATTAGGTTTTTCGGCGTAGGGTGGTCAGGTTAGCCGGCATATCCAGTTCGTTGAAAACACAAGTGTGCGCTTAACCATTGCATCAATATGCCTGCTCCGAAGGCTGTAAATGAACTGATTGAAGAAATGATCGTGTATAGGCCTGATATTTATTACAATATTATTCTATTTAATATGGGTACAAAAAACAGCATTTTGCAATAAGAAAAAAGTGGAATAACAAACATTGCATCCTTCAAGGTAAAGAATTTTTGTTCGATAATGAAACAAAACTTTTTACGAGTGCAGAGGATTTTTCAGAAAGTTCAAATGAAACAGAAGCAGGCAAGCCAATCTCAGCCAGAGAATTATTTAGCTTATTACAGGAAAGAAAAATGCTGATGCCGACTTATTCATAAAACTGTGATTTAGCGATAAATTGGCATCAATTAGAGCTGAATTACTTCCCTGCTAAAACCGGCACAATTTTTTCAATTAAATTTTTGCGGGTCGCCTGCTCGAAAATTTCATTCGGCTTCCGATAGAAAAAATCTTTGCCAGAGGGAGTAATTTTATTGCATAGAAATTGCCCGGTACTTTTATCATATTTATAAGAATGTGAATCAAGCACCAGGAAATTATTTCGATAAACACGCCTGATAATATAATTGGTATGGCCATTCTGGTAATCGAGTTTGATTACAATATAATCAGCCTCCGCCCTGTATACGCTTATTTCGCTGACCAATTCATTAATTGCGAGTTTACGTTTGTCGTAATCTTTTTCAATTTCTGTAATATCAAATGGCTGACAGTAAGAAGGGTCACGATTTAATATCGTTTTTTTAACATAATCAATCTGAAATGAATATCTGTTTATTGCTTTGTTGAGTAATGTCGTTTCATCAACAATAGCCTCTTGTTTCTTATCGATTAAATCGGGGTCGTATAAACCTTTAACCTGTTGATCAAGAAGACGGGCCGACTCTTTTACAAGTTCAGTTTTTCGTTTTTCGGCTATTGCAATCTGTTTTTTGCTTTCGGTAATCAATTCAGTGCTTTTTACCAGATCAGCCTCAAGTAGGGCTTTTTTCCTGTAATTAATGTATCTTTTTTTTATAACTGACCAAATCATCGATTCGAGCGCAATACGGCCAATAGACCTGTTATTACAGCCAAGATAAGTAATACTACCCTTATGTGTTTTATCGGCGCAGGTGTATGTGTAAACATGACCCATCCGGATGCCCAGATAGGATTTGCCACATATACCACAAAAAACAAGTCCTTTAAGAATATAAAAATTTCTTTTTGTAAGATTTGCGTAAGTGATCCTGTTTTTTATCCTGGCATTGCATTTAATAAATAATCGTTCACTGATAATAGAAGGGGTTGTGATTCGTCCAATACCAAGCAAATCTTTATAACCACAATAAACTGTATTTTTGAGTAATGAGCGTATTGTAGTGGTAGTCCATTTTATATCGGATTTTGAAATTACGCGGGTTTTTGCAAATAACATATAATCTTTCTTGACATAATGGATATTTCGTGTAGATATTTTATTAAGATTAAGATACTGAGCTATTTCTACAAGATTAGTGCTTTTGGAAGCCATTGTAAAAATATTTTTTACAATCTTCGATTCTACTTCATCAATTTCGAGTTTTCTGTTTTTAGAGTCTCCAGTAAGTTTATATCCGAATGGCGGCTTATTGGTATAGCTATTGCCACGTTTTGTAATACTCTCATTCTTACCTGATTTAACTCGGAAATTTCTTAATGTTATCTCATATGCAGAATATTCGCTTAAAATAGAGATTAAAAGGGAGGTCATGAAATCGGTACGGCCTTCGCGGTTTAAGGTGTTAATATTCTGAGAATACGAGTATATATTTATACCTTTTTCAGTAAATCGATCGATAAGAATCTTAAGATAAGTAGGATTGCGGCTTAACCGTGATAGTTCAGAAATATATATTTCCTGAATTTCATCAGAGGTGAGTTGTAACATTTTGTTGAGGTCTGGCCGATCCTTATCATCCTTAAATCCGCTTATTTTATCATTGAAAATATAGGCAATTTCCTTTCCATCGCTGAGGGCTTTAGCTGTAAGTTCCGTTTCCTGGCGGTTATAATCCTGTATATCACTACTTACACGCAAATAAAGGGCTATTTTCATATCACAATGTTTTTAGGTTTTACCAAAGATAGTACAATACAAACCGGATGGCTGCTTTGGGATATGGTCATTGTTAACTGAAGCCCTAATTCTTATCTGCTGAATTATAGTATGCTATTTTGTGTATTTTTGATTTTAGAAACTTTCAGGGCAAAATCAGTAACCAGGATTTTTTTAGGGGGTTAATGCCAAAAGCGCTTTCACTTTGAGATTTGGCACCCGGCTTTTTTTCTATATCGGCGGCTCAACTATTGCCCTGCCTGAGTTTGTGCAAATAAACCTGTAAAAGTCGCTATAAAGTGTTAACGATTCAATTCATAAGCAATGGCTAAGGTTGTACTAATTACAGGTATTTCGTCGGGATTAGGGAAAGCAACAGCCCGGATACTTGCGGAGAAAGGTTTTCGTGTGTACGGTATAAGCAGAAAAACTGATGATGACCTGACCCGCACTATAAAAGTGATTAAAGCTGATGTTACTGATATGGGTTCGCTGCGAAGGGCTGTTAAAGTAGTTATTGAAAATGAAGGGTGCATTGATGTTTTGGTAAATAATGCCGGAATGGGTATTGCAGGTTCAGTTGAGGATTCAACGCCTGAATATATCAGGTTACAGATGGATACCAATTTCACCGGATACCTGAATGTGATACAAGCCGTGTTACCTGAAATGCGGAGAAATAACAGGGGTACCATTGTTAATATAAGTTCGATCGGAGGAATTATGGGCTTGCCCTACCAGGGAATATATTCGGCAAGCAAATATGCTGTTGAAGGGATGAGCGAAGCACTCCGTATTGAACTTGAACCACTCGGAATAAAGGTTGTTATTATCAGGCCGGGTGATTTCTTTACCAATTTTACAACTAACCGTAAAAGGGTAAACAATACAGGCAATGTTGATGCTTTTTACAATATGCAATTAACAAAAACACTCCATGTTATTGAAAATGATGAAAAAAACGGATTACCACCCGAATACCTCGCCAGGAAACTGGCAAAAATACTGGAAAAGAAAAATCCCTTTCAGAGCTATATAATTGCCTCGTTCGAACAGAAACTGGCAGTGTTTTTAAAACAAATACTCCCCGGGAAATTGTTTTCAAAAATACTGGCCTCACATTACGGGATAAAATTTTAAAGCGGGAATACAACAAAGCCTAATACTGATTGAAACTAATACTTACGATAAACCTGAAAATCAGCCATGCGTAAAGAACTGCCGCCCGAAAAGCGCATAAAGCATATAGCTGCTGTAATTGCAACAGCCGAAGTGGTGAACGGGAAGTGGACATTACCCGTCCTTATGACGTTGATGGATCGAAATAAGCGATACAGCGAAATTGTAGCTGAAATAAAGGGCATATCGGATATGTCGCTGGCGCGTGAATTAAAAGAATTGGAGAGAGCCGGGCTTATTGTAAGGATATTGTATACTGCTATGCCTCCTCTAACAGAGTATTCAGTTACAGATAGGGGTTTATCTCTTCGCAGTATACTACGTGAATTCCACCAATGGGCAGAAGTTTACAAGGATATATCAAAGTGAATTCAATTTGAACTAATAGAGGGACTAATTCTTTGAGTTGGGGAATGTGAGTCGAACAGGTATTGATATAAAATTATTTTGAATTATAGTTTACATATTTCTTTATTAATTCACGTATTTTGGGAATATCGATGGGTTTAGCTATATAATCGGTGCAACCTGCCTCAATTGCCAGCAGTTTATCACCTGCAAGCCCATAGGCTGTTTGGGCGATAATTATAATTTCTTTATTGAAAACACGTATTTGCCTGGTTACTTCGTACCCATCTATATCTGGCATCTTTATATCCATTAGTACCAATTGGATATCGGGATTGGAATAGCAGATATTCACTGCTTTTTGACCTGTATCGGCAATTATTATTTCACTCACAGAGTCTTTGAAAATTTCATACATTAATAACAATGATATTTCATCGTCATCAACAATTAAGATTTTTGGTTTTTTCATATTGTTTTCTGAAGCGACTTCCGGGATATGAGTTTGCTGATCGGATATTATTTCCTTCGTGGTATTGTAAGGAAGTGTAAAATAAAATATGGTTCCTTCCCCTTGGGTGCTCTCGACCCAAATAGTTCCACCCAGCATTTCGACAAAAGCCTTTGCAATTGAAAGGCCCAGGCCCGCGCCCTGGAATGCCTTCGTGTCGGCGATATCGGCTTGAATAAAACGTTCGAATATAGCCTGTTTTCGTTCGTTAGCAATCCCTATGCCTGTGTCTTTAACATAAAATTCAAGTTCATACAGTTCAGGTTGCTCACCGGATGCTGACAAGGGATGCACTACAGACTGATGTGCAGTTTTTAGGCTATATCCAAATTCAATTGAACCTGTATCTGTAAATTTAATGGCATTTCGCACCAGATTAGTTAGTATGGCGTAAAGCTTTTCGCGATCAGTTATAATTAAGGATTCATTTTCATTTAAACCATTTTTATATGATAAACTTATTCCTTTGCCTGCTGCCTGAATTTTGAAGAAATTATAGATAAATTCGGTTTGCAGGTTTATATTCGATTCCACCAGATTAACCGTAACCAGCCCGGCTTCAATTTTCGAAATATCAATAATATCGTTGATAATATTGAGCATACGTTCACCGCTCTTTTTAATGATGTCGATAAACTGTATTTGCTGATCGCCGGTAATTCCCGGCATTTTCAATAATTCAGCAAATCCGAGAATGCCATTCATAGGAGTACGAATTTCGTGGCTCATATTAGCAAGGAAGGCTGATTTCAAACGATCGCTTTCTTCGGCACGATCTTTGGCTGCCAATAGTTCTATTTCAGCAATTTTTCTTTCCGTTATATCACGTGTAATACTGAGGATATGCTGGACACCTTCGAGCATAATTATACTTGCCGACATAAGTACATTTTTCAGTTTACCATCCCTGGCGCGGAATATAGTTTCAAGATTCGTTACAATGCTTTCGGCTTTAAGCTCTTCAAGTAATCTTATCCTGTCAGTTGGAATTTCCCAAAGATGGATGTCGGTCGTAGTTTTGCCAACGATTTCTTCGAGTGTATACCCCAGCATTTTGGTAAATCCATTATTTATTAGAACTATTGTTCCGTCATCGAGCCGGGTGAAAGAAACATTATCGGGATTGGTTACAAAAGCCATCCTGAATTTTTCCTCGCTATGCTGTAACTGATCTTCCACCTTTTTACGCTCAGTAATATCACGCATTACTCCCTCGTGAAACAGGATATTTCCCTTTTCATCTTTAATATACCAATCATGATCTTCGACCCAGATCACCGATCCGTTTTTTTTCCTCAATCGATAAACACCTATCTTATCGTTCAGTTTATTCAATACCAGGTTTTCGTGTTCGGATGGATCAAGGTATAAATCGGACCTGATGTCGATGGCAAAAAGTTCTTCCTTACCCGAATATCCCAGCATTTTAACCATGGCAGGATTAGCATCTATAAACTTGCCATCGTGGGTTGATTTATAAACGCCATCGGGTATTTTTTCCACCAAATTGCGGTAATGCATTTCGCTTTCCTGGAAGGCATCCTCTGCTTGTTTGCGTTCGGTAATATTACGCCCGATACCGACCAACCCTATAATTTTATTGTCTTTATCGCGCAAGGGGATTTTCGATGCGAGTAACCAGCGTTTGTTCCCATTTTCATCAATAACATATTCCTCCCGGTTTAGAAGAGCTTTCCCTGTTTGAAGTACTGACTTATCATCAGCAAAAAACTTTTCGGCCATCTCCTTCGGGTAAAATGCAAAATCGTCCTTACCTAAAACCTCGGCTTCCGATTTTGCACCTGTATACATAACATCAGTTGCATTCGCAAATGTTTTGCGGCATTCCAGGTCTTTTGAATAAATTGAATCAGGAATATTATCGATAAGCGTGCGTAGCAAAACACGTTCATTGTGAAGCGCATCTTCTGCCCGTTTACGCTCAGTAATATCCTGCACCTGTAATAAATATCCATATATGGTTTTATGACCTGAACTCAGCAAAGGGGTTATGAAGTAATCGAGGTAAGCTGTGCCGTTTTTGTTTGTTTTGTATTGATTGAGTGCTTTCACTTTTTCGAAATCGAAAACGACCTGGTAAGCTACCGGTTG
Source organism: Bacteroidales bacterium (assembly GCA_963677975.1). Lineage (GTDB taxonomy): Bacteria > Bacteroidota > Bacteroidia > Bacteroidales > UBA4417 > UBA4417. The sequence goes on from OY782677.1 coordinate 2,162,196, forward strand.
GCCTTTGCGCAGTTTTTCTTTTTTATCCTCATCCAGACTCGTACCATCAAAGAGATTGAAATCCATAAAATCCGCTCCATCCGGAATTCCGAAAATCTCCAGGGAAGCATTGTTTTCGTTTGTCAGCTTTCCATTGGAATTGTATAGTTCAATTCCTATGGGTGACTCATCGAAAATAGTTCTGAACTTTTCTTCACTCCTGCGAAGTATTTTCTCGGTATTAATTCGTTTTTGCTCAACATTTAATACATGACGCACTTTAGCCAGAGAATAAAAATAATAGAACAAAGCCAGAAAGAGTAATGAAAAAATTAAAATCAAACGGTTACGCAACCTGGTAAGGGCTATAAAAATATCTCCATCGTGGTATGAAATAACTATTGTCCAGTATGTATTCCAGACCGGAACATGATAAAAAACAAGATTTTTTACTTCAAAGATTGCTTTCCCTTTTACAATAGTGTCCTTATGTATGCTTTTTGTAATTCCATTGTTAGCCGACCTGATTTTTTCGAGAAATTTTACGGTCGATGAATCATTGTCAGTTATATCCAGAATTGCTTTACCTGTGTGCCCCCTGACAGGACAATATATTTCGACCCCATTCTCGCTAAGTAACCATACAGTGCCGGTTCCTTTTATTTTTATTTTTCCCAGGTATAGCTTACCCAGGTTATCAATCGGGATTAATATTGCGAGACTTCCAACAAACTCCTTTCCTTTAAATACCGGAACATGCAATGCAATGGCTAAAAAACCCTGAACAGTTTTAAATACATCACTAACAACAGGGGTATGTGTTACCATTACTTGTCGTACATGTTTCTGATATGAGATATCGTCGCCGATTAGCAGGTTGTTTTCAGGGTAGGTATATAATATTGACCCATTTGCATCAACCCTGGTAATACCTGCCAAAATTGTTTTGTGATTTTCGTAATACCTGGTGATTAAATTCTTCCCTTCGTCATTGAATAGAATTATGTGGTTAATTTGTGCCAGGAAGAGTATATCTGCCTTACAATCGTCAAAAAAAGAAGAAATTCCTTTCGACGCTGTTTGGGCGAGAATAAATTGCTCATTATTAAATTCATTTATTGTTCTCTCTTTAATATCCTTATATACAAGATAAAACAGAAAGAAAAACATTACAAAAACAACCGGTACGGCAATATACCGCTTTGAAAATTTATGCATTTTCATTTTATCGATTTATAAATTCATTAATATACTCTTATTTCATTATCCGGTTCCTATTTCGAGGCTACCCGAAAATAAAATACCTTCAACGATTTGAATAATGAAACTGAAAGGAAGCAGGCCTAATAAAAGAAACCTTACTAAGATTTGTTTCGTTGAGGATTTGCAGTATATGCCTGCAACTTGTGTTTTATTCGTAAAAGGATCATTTTTGTTGGCTTAAAGTTACAGCATTATTCCCTCATGTTGTAATAAGGTTTGCGATATTTTCGTAATGGTATTTGCACAAAAGAATATGTTTTTCGAAAGCGAATCAGGTTATGATATTTTATATCTAATTTCTTATTTCTGGTTGAAAAATATATTATAAGCAGATAGATACTCCATATCAATACGTTCAAAGGTAATAATTATTTAGCGTTTTTGTTGATAATGTATTAAAGTTCAATACTCTACATTTTGTGGCAATATAATTCTGAATAGTTGTATTCGGGAAGCCAGGTTGAATTTGCAAATGCCATATTTCTCAACTGCATATGGTTTGGTATTTTTGGATACTTCCTGTAAGTAAGTTTTTCAATATTGGAATTGTCACATGTTTACTTAAACTATTTGCATGAAATTGTAACAAAGAGTACCTTATGATGTCAGAAAATGAGCGAAATGTATTAATTTTGATATAATCAGTTTAATCTCATACGAAGTTCTAATAATAGTACCTATCCATCCTATATAGAAATAACTCCTATGAATTATGATTATAACCAGCAGAATTACACATCGTGGTGAGGAACGGCTTAAGCTTGAGTTTACTTATAATCCCTTGGTTGCAAGCCAAATTAAAAAGATCGGCAAAGCGGCTTGGAGCCAGACACACAAAGCCTGGCTTATTCCTTATACTGAAGAAGCTATAAGCGAGTTGAAAATTATGTTTCCTGACACTTTAATACCCGGAACTGCAAAAATAAAGCCCACAGATACAGAAGCGTTCAGTAAAACATTAATTACACCTATAAATAAAAATCAGGAAAAATCTTTATACACCGATAGAAACCTGATTAAAGTTGAAGTAATCGGTAAAAAAATAATCCTGAGACTTCCAAAGAATGAGGCTGATATACGATTTATCAATTCGTTAAAATACAGTCATTGGGACGGACAGATGTTTTGCTGGGAAATTCCAAATTATCCGGGAAACCTTGACCGGATAAAGGATTATTTTGGAGAACGAATTGCTGAACTGGTTGTGCATGAAAAATTTGACGTGGATGTACATACTGAAACATATACTATTGGTAATGACGAATTACTGATTATTAAAACACGTACCGGAAGACTTAGACTAATATTTGGGTATCAGAATGAATTAAGGTTGCTTATTAAAAAATTTCCATATAACAGCTGGGATGCAAAAAACAAGTGGTGGACAATTCCCTACTCTGATATTTACCTTAACCAGTTGCAGGATTTAGCACTTGAAGCAGGGATGAAGGTGATTTATGAAGAAGAGCCAGCCAAAGGTAGCGGAGTAAAAAGAATTAGTGCTTATGATGTACCTAATTACCGTGAATGCCCTGCAGAAATGGTTTTGAAACTGAGAGAGTTGCGCTACAGCGAAAAAACCATAAGAACCTATAAGGGTGTTTTCGAAGAGTTTATCAACTATTATCATAAATACGACATTAATAAAATTGAAGAGCCTCAGATTATTAGTTTCCTTCGTTTCCTGGTTATGGAACGCAAAATCTCGACTTCCTACCAAAACCAATCGATTAATGCGATCAAATTTTATTATGAGAAAGTGCTTGGCGGACAACGGAAGTTTTATTTTATCGACAGGCCTAAGAAAGAACAAGCTTTACCTACTGTATTAAATGAAGATGAAGTAATACGACTGTTCAACGCAATCGACAATATAAAGCATAAGTGTATGCTGATGCTTGCCTACTCAGCAGGGTTGCGATTGGGCGAAATAGTACGGTTACGACTTATTGATATTGACCGGGAGCGCATGCAAATAAGGGTCGAACAGAGCAAAGGCAAGAAAGACAGGTACACCAAACTTTCAGGTAAGTTTCTTATAATTTACGACAAGTATATTGAAAAATACAAGCCGGTTGATTTTGTATTTGAAGGGGCTGGTGGGGCTGAATATTCTACAAGCAGCTTACAAACCATTATGAAAGCAGCGACCTTGAAGGCAGGAATAAAAAAACGCACTACCATGCACACACTCAGGCATACTTTCGCTACTCATAGTCTGGAAAATGGTGTTGACCTGCGTTATATACAGGCTATGCTGGGGCATGAAAGCAGTAAAACCACTGAAATATATACGCATATTACAACTAAAGGTTTTGACCAGATAAAAAGTCCGATGGATAACCTTGATATATAAAAATATGCTATATTTGTTCAAAGCTATTGTTAAAGTTTAAGATGCCTTCCATAATAAAACTATGAGTCATAAAAGAAATATATTCAAATTGCTGAATTTCATTTATTTGACAAACTATAGCACTTGAAACTAAATACGAAATAACAGCTACGGTAGTAGTTATCCAATCGTTATGCACCATTTTAGGCCCAAAAAATGAAAATCATTTTTGATAAAACAAAAGACGACTATCGGTATCCAATCTCTCAGAGAAATTTGAAATTGTTATTTCAAATAATTCCAGAAAATTGGAAAAGTGGCATTAAAACAATTCATTTTTTAGGACAAGAACCAGACAAGACACGTTTTGACAGACCAGCGAATAAAATTTCACTTTCAAACAAACTTAATTTGTCTGTATTAGGACTTTCAGAGAAAGACATTATAACGGAAATATTAATCGAGCTATTACAAGATTCAGACTACGGAAATCTAAGAGCCGCTTCATATAAAAAACTAACAAAAGAACAGACAGCAAAGATTAAGGAAATAATTGATCCAGTTATTCAGAAATACTTTATTAAAAAACAAGAAAATAAAAACGGTGCATAACAGCGGCTATAACAAATGGCGGGTTTTGGAGTATATTTGAACTGCTGTACCACGCACCGGCATTTGTACCCGTTGACAGCGGAGAACCACGCACGCCGCCACTTGTCATAGCCGCGGAACGTTGGGCACAATTTTGGAAAATCGAAACGGAAGAACATTTTTGCATATTATAAAACCGATAAAAAATTATTGTTGAATCATGAGAACTCATATGGACAGATTTGTAAAGCTACTTTTCTTCTGGACAGGATGTTTTATTTTAATAATCTCATGTTCCGGACAGAATACTAATTTTAAGAATAAATCAGAACAACAGAAAAGTTTGACAAACAAGCAAGTAGTTAAAGAACTAATCGGAGTTTGGTGGAATGCAAATGAAAAAGATGCTCCTACTGCAAGTTTTCAGATAACAGAAAATACTATTTATTATCCAGACAGAGAAGAACAATCAGAATTCAAGTATCAGATTGAACAAGATTCGTTGATTATATATTTCAATGGATTTGTATCATCTTCAAAGATAAGTAAACTGAGAAATGATAGTTTAGAACTCATTACGTATGGAGAAAAAACACTCTATGTCAAGAAAGAAAAATGAAAAACTGTGCCCAACAAACGCTATAGCAAATGCGGGTATGCGTGTTGGTTGAAACATTTGAAATCTTTGTATACATTTGTGCTGGCAGACAGTTGAGCAACAATTTATTCCCGCACTTGCCATAGCGTCAGCCGTCAAACTGTCTAAAAACCATCTTTCACCTTTCAATTTTGCCGCAGTTATTAACACTTTAATTCTTGATAACTTTTTACCCGGTTTCGCACTTGATTTATCTTCTATATCATTGATTATCTGTATATTTACTTCATGAAATTCATAACAGGACAAGACAGAAACCAGATTCCACTTTTTGCTTCTTCGCTCGAAGCAGCCATTGCTCAGGATAACGAAGTCCGTTTGATCGACATGTTTGTGGATAGCTTAAAACTTGAAGACTTTGGCTTTAGGTTCGAATTTATGGAAAACGGTAGGCCGGCCTATCACCCCTCGGTTTTACTTAAACTCTATATTTACGGATACTTGAACCGAATCCGTTCCTCCCGCACTTTAGAGAAAGAGTGTAGCCGGAACATTGAACTGATGTGGCTGATGAAATGCCTGGTGCCCGATCACAACACCATCTCTAATTTCAGGAGGGATAATCCAAAGTCGATACGCAGGGTTTTCAGGGCAACCGTGCAACTGGCCAAACATTTTGATCTGATTGGTGGCAAATTAGTAGCAGGCGACAGCACCAAACTGAGGGCTCAGAACTCCAAGAAGAACAATTTCAACGAAGCTAAAATTGAACGCCATATTGCCTATATCGATGCCCGGCTCGAAGAATACAGCAACATACTGGCATCAGAAGATAAGGATGAGGTTTGTGATCCTGAAAAGACGGAGATTAAGGAGAAAATCAAGAAACACACAGAACGCAAAGCCACTTACCAGGATCTTCGCCGGCAACTGGAACTAAGCGGAGAAACCCAGATTTCAACCTCCGACCCTGACAGCCGCCAGCTTGTTACCCGCAACAATATCACCGAAGTAGGCTACAGCGTACAAACCACCGTGGATGCAAAACACAACATTCCTATTGATTTTAAGGTAACTAATCAAACTGACAACAGAGCCATGGGTGGCATGGTTCGCAGGGCCAAAACCATTTTGCAGAACAATGATTTTACGGCACTGTACGACAAAGGCTTTCACACCGGAGGCGAGTTTGATTATGCTATTAAGCAAGGCGTTGAAGTATTGGTAGCCATTCCCGATCCTGGATCACATGCTCCCGATCCGGCCTTTGATATTGAACATTTCGTTTACGATAAGCTTTCCGATTCATACACTTGTCCGGCAGGTCAAACACTAACCACCAACGGAAACCAGTACGATAAAAACAGCTCAAAGTCCAACTATAAAGTAAAACACTACAAAACCAATGAATGCCAGAAGTGTCGGTTTGCCAAGCAATGCACCAGGAATAAAAATGGGCGTATACTTGAACGCTCCGAATATGCCGATTTAATACATGCTAACAAACTTCGACTGGATAGTAACAAGAAACTTTACCTTCGAAGGCAAGCCATCGTGGAACACCCATACGGAATTATAAAACGGCAATGGGGGTATTCCTATATCATGACCAAGAAATCGATGAAACGCGCTTCAGCTGATGTAGGACTGATCTTTGTTGCTTACAATTTGCGCAGGATTGTGAATATTCTCGGCCAGGATAAGCTAAGAGCATATCTGAAAGCTTTGTCCTCGGCTTTTTGCTCAATTATGGTTCATTTTAAAGCTGTATCCCGTCGTATTTTTCTCAACCTGCTTAAAATACTTCTGAAATATGCTACACTTATATCAGCCCTTTTACCTAATTTTAATCTGACATTCGGCCAAAAAATTGCCTTTACAGGTGGTTATTAGACAAACTGCCGTCAGACTGTCTAAAAACTGTTTCGCGTGAGTAAATTCCAAAGGTACCTGATCGAATGCGAAAGCAATTATTCAATTCTAAGCTACTTTCGCTTAGGTTATTAGACAGACTGCCGTTAGTTGCAATTTTAAAATAAATTTACAATTTCGATATATAGAGTCAGAAAGCATAAGAATAATTACAATAATCAGACTTGCGATTGCTTTATTAAGTTCCTGTAAGAATATACAAAGCAGCGATTTTGAAAACATGGATTATACGCACTGTGGAGACGATTAATTGAACCACAAATTTGAAACTTATATGTCGGTGAATAGAATCTGACTCTAAAACATGTATCCAATTCAGATAAATTATATACCTATTGATTTACCATAAAATATTTACTACCTTAGCCTGAAATAGTTAGATATTGAACCCGGAAATACTTAATAAATTTTCAAGCGGATTTGCCATGATAAAGAAAATTTTGGTTATATCGGTTGCTTTATTGATTTTAACTTGTCACAGCAGCTTTTCCCAGCAACAATGGCGCTTCCCCATTGTATTTGAAGATGGCAGCGGGCAGCGTGATTCCCTTTGGATGGTTTTTGATACCACAGCAACAATTGACGGGGTTGACTACCATCTAGGTGAAGGACAGGTTACATATGACCCAACTGAATTCAATGTGTTTGTGATTAATTGGGACTTTAAGCGAACGAAGACCAAATCTTACCCTTACTATATATTTCCTTTTATTGACCTGCATAATGTAACAACAATAAATTGTACTTATCCTGTTATTATTCGCTGGGATACTGCAATGTTTCATGCATCGGGGTTGCCAACTACCCCTAAATTGAATGCTGCATTCATTTCAGGCAGTTATTTTTCCAATTATCCTGATGATCCGACTGCTCCATATAATAATACTATCAATATGCTTAACAAGGATAGCTTGTTATGCCATTATATCAGTCCTTCGTTATTTCCGTTAAATTTTATTCTCCAGCACGTGGATATTCAATCAATACGAAATTATAATAAGATGGGATTGCATCTTTTTCCAAATCCTGCCCGGGAGTTTATCAAGATCGAAGATAAAATCACCATCAAAGCTTGGACTTTGTATAATGAAACCGGGATAATAGTTCTTGCTAAGCAATTCGATCGGGCGGTGCCAAGTACTGAATTTTCAATTATGCTTAACAACTTGAAGTCTGGGATTTATTTTTTAAAACTAATAGATGATCAGAATTGTGAGTATTATGAAAAATTTATCATTTTCAAATGAAAAGTTTTTGGTATTTCTTCTATACCTGACATCAAGTGTTTTTGGATTTGCAAAGATTTGTCTTACCAACGAGAGTCCTTCGTTTCAATCAAATAATCTTGGTCAGTTTTATTCTTCATTTTCGCAAGAAACCATATGTATAATAAGAAAATCCAAATTGATAGTAAGTAAAATAATTCCATACCCTGAACTAGCATCGGTTTGTAAAACAGCAATCAAAAATGATAGCTTTGCATTTCAGATGTATAAAATTGTTAGTAAACATTTTGAAATAGGTGATCCGCTTTTTTATTTGAAAGTATTTCTGTAATGATACTCCCACAATATCTTTTGGAAAGGCAAATACCGATCTAATTTATTAATTATGACAAAAACAACATTAATAAAAACTGCAACTAACAGCGGCTATAACAAATGGCGGGATTTTTCGTAAATTTGAACTGCAGACACCCGCACCGGCATTTGTACTCGTTGACAGCGGAGAGCCACGCAATCCGCCACTTGTCATAGCCGCGGAACGTTAGCTGCAACCGTATGAAAACCCAACATTATCAGTATCTTACGACTTTCAAATATTTCATATGACCAAATTTCTTACAGACAGAATTAGACTGATTGGAATAATCATTTTAGCTTTTTGGCTCGTTAGACCTTGGCTTTTCAGAATTATTAGTATCGACTTTTTGACTATGGAATACGCAAGAACATATCGACAAATTTGGCTAGTTCTTTTACCAATATCTTGTTTGTTGATTTTTCATAATAGCTGGTTCATGGCAGACAAGACATTTAAGAAAGTTTTAAGATTTGTACTTATAGCCGCGGGTTCGTTAGCTTTTGTGACAATTATCAATTTTGTTTCAAGTTTTTGCGAGTGGAATTTAACCTCTCCATTTTATAAAAACAAATCTAATGACAGCTTCATTTCTGGTCGTAATTTAAACTGTGGAGCATCAGACTCAGATAGAAACTTCAAGACTGTCGAAGTGAAACCATTTTTGAATTATTTTTACAAATACAAGAATGTAGAAACGAAAGACCTTGACCCAAATGTGTGGACAGAAATCGAATAATCAATATGAAGAAAAGAACGGCGACAGCTAACAAACGCTATAGCAAATGCGGGTATTCGTGTTCGTTGAAACATTTGAAATCTTTATATACATTTGTGTTGGCTGACAGTTGAGCAACAATTTATTCCCGCACTTGCCATAGCGTCAGCCGTCAAACTGTCTAAAAACCATCTTTCACCTTTCAATTTTGCCGCAGTTATTAACACTTTAATTCTTGATAACTTTTTACCCGGTTTCGCGCCTACTTTATCTTCTATATCATTGATTATCACGATATTTACATCATGAAATTCTTAACAGGACAAGACAGAAGCCAGATTCCACTTTTTGCTTCTTCGCTCGAAGCAGCCATTGCTCAGGATAACGAAGTCCGTTTGATCGACATGTTTGTGGATAGCTTAAAACTTGAAGACTTTGGCTTTAGGTTCGAATTTATGGAAAACGGTAGGCCGGCCTATCACCCCTCGGTTTTACTTAAACTCTATATTTACGGATACTTGAACCGAATCCGTTCCTCCCGCACTTTAGAGAAAGAGTGTAGCCGGAACATTGAACTGATGTGGCTGATGAAATGCCTGGTGCCCGATCACAACACCATCTCTAATTTCAGGAGGGATAATCCAAAGTCGATACGCAGGGTTTTCAGGGCAACCGTGCAACTGGCCAAACATTTTGATCTGATTGGTGGCAAATTAGTAGCAGGCGACAGCACCAAACTGAGGGCTCAGAACTCCAAGAAGAACAATTTCAACGAAGCTAAAATTGAACGCCATATTGCCTATATCGATGCCCGGCTCGAAGAATACAGCAACATACTGGCATCAGAAGATAAGGATGAGGTTTGTGATCCTGAAAAGACGGAGATTAAGGAGAAAATCAAGAAACACACAGAACGCAAAGCCACTTACCAGGATCTTCGCCGGCAACTGGAACTAAGCGGAGAAACCCAGATTTCAACCTCCGACCCTGACAGCCGCCAGCTTGTTACCCGCAACAATATCACCGAAGTAGGCTACAGCGTACAAACCACCGTGGATGCAAAACACAACATTCCTATTGATTTTAAGGTAACTAATCAAACTGACAACAGAGCCATGGGTGGCATGGTTCGCAGGGCCAAAACCATTTTGCAGAACAATGATTTTACGGCACTGTACGACAAAGGCTTTCACACCGGAGGCGAGTTTGATTATGCTATTAAGCAAGGCGTTGAAGTATTGGTAGCCATTCCCGATCCTGGATCACATGCTCCCGATCCGGCCTTTGATATTGAACATTTCGTTTACGATAAGCTTTCCGATTCATACACTTGTCCGGCAGGTCAAACACTAACCACCAACGGAAACCAGTACGATAAAAACAGCTCAAAGTCCAACTATAAAGTAAAACACTACAAAACCAATGAATGCCAGAAGTGTCGGTTTGCCAAGCAATGCACCAGGAATAAAAATGGGCGTATACTTGAACGCTCCGAATATGCCGATTTAATACATGCTAACAAACTTCGACTGGATAGTAACAAGAAACTTTACCTTCGAAGGCAAGCCATCGTGGAACACCCATACGGAATTATAAAACGGCAATGGGGGTATTCCTATATCATGACCAAGAAATCGATGAAACGCGCTTCAGCTGATGTAGGACTGATCTTTGTTGCTTACAATTTGCGCAGGATTGTGAATATTCTCGGCCAGGATAAGTTGAAAGAGTATCTGAAAGATTTGTCTTTGGTTTTTTACTCAATAATGACTCATTTTAAAGCTCTTTCACTAAGCAACTTTTTTAACCCAAGTAAAATACTTCTGAAATATGCTACGCTTATATCAACCCTTTTACCTAATTTTAATCAACTATTCAACCCGGAAATTACCTTTGAAGGAGGTTGTTAGACGGGCTGCCGTTACAGGCAATACTATGTCGAAATTTTTGACAATTTTTTGCATAATTATATTTTTCGTTGCTTGCCAGACAAAGCAAGCAAACGACAAGAAAAATGTGTCCAATATTGTTGGTTTTGTCGATTCAACAAAACTTGCTGAAAAATTTTCTATTATTGACAGTTTAGACAAATATTCAAATTCAGACAGTTTGGTGAAATTTCAATTTTATAGCATTTATGCAGCGGAAATCAATGGAGAGAATATTGGACTTGTGCAATCTTCAGACTCAACGACTTTGTTGTATCAGAAAACTTTTGAAAAATGGACAGTTACTGACACATTAAACTACTCACTTTATGTAATTTTACCGACAGACTTAAATGGCGATAATTTTAAAGATTTAATAATTACATACTTTGTTACAGGATCAGGAGGCAACTCAGAAAGTGTTTGTTTGATTTATTATCCTTCCACGAAACAATTTAAACACAATAAGCATTTTGACTTGCCAAATATCCATTTTGACAAGAAATGCAATTTGGTTTTTTCAGCCTGGTGGTCTGGAGTAACAAACCCACAAGAAAAAATGGCTTACACAATATCCGGCGACAGTTTGACTTTTAAAGAAGGCGTTACATATCAACCAGACGAAGATTCCCAAGGGAAAAAGGGAACAGTTGAATTTTATAAAATACAAGACAATAAGAGAATTATCTCCAAAAGGATTAAAGGATTGTCAGAAAAAACGTTTGAAATTTTCACCAAAGCATTGTGGGATACACGTGATGAATAATAAAGTACTGCCTGTAACAAACGCTATAGCAAATGCGGGTTTGCGTGTTCGTTGAAACATTTGAAATCTTTACATACATTTGTGCTGGCTGATAGTTGAGCAACAATTTATTCCCGCACTTGCCATAGCGTCAGCCGTCAAACTGTCTAAAAACCATCTTTCACCTTTCAATTTTGCCGCAGTTATTAACACTTTAATTCTTGATAACTTTTTACCCGGTTTCGCGCCTACTTTATCTTCTATATCATTGATTATCACGATATTTACATCATGAAATTCTTAACAGGACAAGACAGAAGCCAGATTCCACTTTTTGCTTCTTCCCTCGAGGCAGCCATTGCTCAGGATAACGAAGTCCGTTTGATCGACATGTTTGTGGATAGCTTAAAACTTGAAGACTTTGGCTTTAAGTTTGAGTTTATGGAAAACGGAAGGCCAGCCTATCACCCGTCGGTTTTGCTAAAACTCTATATTTACGGATACATGAACCGCATCCGTTCCTCCCGCACATTAGAAAAAGAGTGTAGCCGGAACATTGAACTGATGTGGCTGATCAAATGCCTGGTGCCCGATCACAACACCATCTCTAATTTCAGGAGGGATAATCCAAAGTCGATACGCAGGGTTTTCAGGGCAACCGTGCAACTGGCCAAACATTTTGATCTGATTGGTGGCAAATTAGTAGCCGGCGACAGCACCAAACTGAGGGCTCAGAACTCCAAGAAGAACAATTTCAACGAAGCTAAAATTGAACGCCATATTGCCTATATCGATGCCCGGCTCGAAGAATACAGCAACATACTGGCATCAGAAGATAAGGATGAGGTTTGTGATCCTGAAAAGACGGAGATTAAGGAGAAAATCAAGAAACACACAGAACGCAAAGCCACTTACCAGGATCTTCGCCGGCAACTGGAACTAAGCGGAGAAACCCAGATTTCAACCTCCGACCCTGACAGCCGCCAGCTTGTTACCCGCAACAATATCACCGAAGTAGGCTACAGCGTACAAACCACCGTGGATGCAAAACACAACATTCCTATTGATTTTAAGGTAACTAATCAAACTGACAACAGAGCCATGGGTGGCATGGTTCGCAGGGCCAAAACCATTTTGCAGAACAATGATTTTACGGCACTGTACGACAAAGGCTTTCACACCGGAGGCGAGTTTGATTATGCTATTAAGCAAGGCGTTGAAGTATTGGTAGCCATTCCCGATCCTGGATCACATGCTCCCGATCCGGCCTTTGATATTGAACATTTCGTTTACGATAAGCTTTCCGATTCATACACTTGTCCGGCAGGTCAAACACTAACCACCAACGGAAACCAGTACGATAAAAACAGCTCAAAGTCCAACTATAAAGTAAAACACTACAAAACCAATGAATGCCAGAAGTGCCGGTTTGCCAAGCAATGCACCAGGAATAAAAATGGGCGTATACTTGAACGCTCCGAATATGCCGATTTAATACATGCTAACAAACTTCGACTGGATAGTAACAAGAAACTTTACCTTCGAAGGCAAGCCATCGTGGAACACCCATACGGAATTATAAAACGGCAATGGGGGTATTCCTATATCATGACCAAGAAATCGATGAAACGCGCTTCAGCTGATGTAGGACTGATCTTTGTTGCTTACAATTTGCGCAGGATTGTGAATATTCTCGGCCAGGATAAGTTGAAAGCGTATCTGAAAGATTTGTCTTTGGTTTTTTACTCAATAATGACTCATTTTAAAGCTCTTTCACTAAGCAACTTTTTTAACCCAAGTAAAATACTTCTGAAATATGCTACGCTTATATCAACCCTTTTACCTAATTTTAATCAACTATTCAACCCGGAAATTACCTTTGAAGGAGGTTGTTAGACGGGCTGCCGTTAGCGGTAAGGCTAAAAAACAGATACGAAAAATGAATACTAATTGGTTTTATGCTCAAGCGAGTGAATTTGATTATCCTCAACCAGAAGAAGATTTTGGGTATCTACAAAAAACATATGACATGTCAAATGGGTGTTTGACATGTGGAATTGGAGTAAAACAAAAAAACGAATTTTACTTCAAAAAGAATCCTCTGAAAAACAATAAAGATTTTTTGGGGTTGACCTGGGTATTTGATCAAATATTTATCAAAGAACGCGTAAGAAAAATATTTGAAAATGAAGGAGTAAATGGAATATCTTACACAAACCCAATAAATATAAAAACGAATAAGCCAATTGAAGAGTTTTATCAAATTAGAATAAACAACTATTTATCAGAGGGACTAATTACTGAAAACTTAACTACCGAACTTTGTGAATATCCGAAAAGCAAGGAAATGATAAGCTTTTTGAAAGCACTTAGTAAAGGTGAACCAAGCCGACTTCTGACTGGTCCATTTTGCGATAAGAAAAAATTTAATATGCCAAATCGTAGTAATCCATTTATAATTAATTCAAAAGAGTTGACTACGACAAATGATTTTATAAAACTAGACTATCCTTTTGGAAGTGGTGGAGTGTGTATGCAACCAATCTTAGTATCAGAAAAAGTAAAAACTATAATTGAAAGAGAAAAGTTTAAAGGACTAGACTTAATAAAAATAGCATTGAGATAAGCCCTAACCGCTAACACGGGCTAATCGTGATTGGTTTGCCGACGCACAAAGCCTACCACAAACCAACCACGCCTAGCCCGGAAACGTTATGGGGCATTAAAAAAACAGAAACATGAAGCATATTACTTCTCTATTTATCTTACTTCTCGTATATAATATCTGTATGCCTCAGACATTATTAAGGAAGAGCCAAGCTATCAAGGTGACGCTCCAGTTTGATAAAAAAATTACCAATTCTGAGTTAACTAAATATACCGGTGTAATTTCTAAAAGGTTAGAATCCTTCAGCCATGAGAAACCTTCTATTATAATAGACGAATGTTCTGTAAGACTTAGTATTAAATCAGAAATTGATACTACAGCATTAAAAACCATATTGTTAAATCAAGGTAAGCTAGAAATATGGCCTACTTATGATAATGGGGAAATATTCCAATTCATGAATGAAATAAACCATACAATAAATGATTTAGGGCTTTCTAACAGATTCATAAACGATACAAGCCAAGTATCTAGAGAATTTCCATTTTTCAATAAATTGTTACCATTCATAGATAATGATGGTGCGCTGATTGACGGTCCTTTTGCTGGAATGGCTTACGGAAAGGATAAGTCTTTAATAGATTCCGTTTTGGCGTTGAGTCAAGTAAAGGATCAATTATTGAGAGATTTGAAATTCTACTGGTACTTTCAGTCAATCAATAATTATTTTCCTCTAATAGCTATTAATACTCAAAATAAAACCAACGCCATTATTACAACAAGGATGATAAACAATGTTTTTGTTAAAAAAGATCTGGAAGATAAATATAATGTTGGTATTGAATTACAAATAATGTATTTCGACCTCTTGAGAACAGAAAGTGAATACAATATAGCTAAATCATTGGCGATTTTGGTCGATGGCACAGTATATTCAATTAAAAAATTAACTTCGGTGATTGAGGATGGAGAAATTCTACTTGCCGGAAAATACAATAAGGATGAAGCGAATTTGTTAGCTGCTATATTAGCGAAAGGTGAATTGACCATTATCCCTATTTCAATAATAATAGAAGCAGAATAAAACATAACGCCCCATAACACGGGCTAATCGTGATTGGTTTTCCAGCCCCACTTGGCCCACTATAAAACCAACCACGCCTAGCCCGGGAACGTTGGGCACAATTTTGGAAAATCGAAACGGAAGAACATTTTTGCAAACTTTAAAATCGATAAAAAATTATTGTTGAATCATGAGAACTCATATGGACAGATTTTTAAAGCTACTTTTCTTCTGGACAGGATGTTTTGTTTTAATAATCTCTTGTTCTGGACAAAATACTAATTCAAAGAATGAATCAAAACAGCAGAAAAGTTTGACAAATAAGCAGGTTGCTAAAGAACTAATCGGAATCTGGTGGAATGCAAGTGAAAAAGATGCTCCTACTGCAAGTTTTCAGATAACAGAAAATACTATATATTATCCAGACAGAGAAGAACAATCAGAATTCAAGTATCAGATTGAACAAGATTCGTTGATTATATATTTCAATGGATTTGTTTCATCTTCAAAGATAAATAAACTGACAAATGATAGTTTAGAACTCATTACGTATGGAGAAAAAACAATCTATGTCAAGAAAGAAAAATGAAAAACTGTGCCCAACAAACGCTATAGCAAATGCGGGTATGCGTGTTGGTTGAAACATTTGAAATCTTTATATACATTTGTGCTGGCAGACAGTTGAGCAACAATTTATTCCCGCACTTGCCATAGCGTCAGCCGTCAAACTGTCTAAAAACCATCTTTCACCTTTCAATTTTGCCGCAGTTATTAACACTTTAATTCTTGATAACTTTTTACCCGGTTTCGCGCCTACTTTATCTTCTATATCATTGATTATCACGATATTTACATCATGAAATTCTTAACAGGACAAGACAGAAGCCAGATTCCACTTTTTGCTTCTTCCCTCGAGGCAGCCATTGCTCAGGATAACGAAGTCCGTTTGATCGACATGTTTGTGGATAGCTTAAAACTTGAAGACTTTGGCTTTAGGTTCGAATTTATGGAAAACGGTAGGCCGGCCTATTGAATAATCCGGAGTATATAGTGACACAAATCCGGACGAAAGGGTGACACCGATCCGGAGCAAAGTGAGCCACCAAATCCGGAGCAAAACGTGACACTTTAATTTGACACGTTAAAAGACTCAGGAATCATTTTTGGATTGTTTTTCAAAAAAACACCTGACAATCCGGCGCAAAGTGAGCCACCCAGAGGTACAGGAACATGGTTTAAGTTTGAAGGTTAAACCCCTTTAGACAATGGCGAATAAACCTGTACCCATGTTATTGATAAAAAGACTACTACAACTCAAAGAGCAAGGCTCTTCAAATCGTCAGATTTCTGAGATATTGCATGTGACACGGAACACGGTGGGCGCGTATGTAACTCGTATAAACCATTGTGGAAGAAGCTACAAGGAGTTATTACGGTTAAATGATGAGGATCTTGCAGAAGCTGTACTTTCAGTAAAAGCAGAGCCGGATAAAGACAGCAAATATGTTGACTTTGAACAGCGGGTGAAATACTTCACGGAGCAGTTAAAGAACAAGAAAACAACAAAACAGATATTGTGGGAAGAATACCGAGAAGAAGTTCCTGGCGGGTATAGCCGTTCTCAGTTTTGTGATTTACTGAAACGGTATCAGGATAGCAGGAACGCTGTTATGCACTTTGACCATCCACCAGCCGAGTTAATGGAGTTTGACTTTGCCGGCGATACGATTAACTATGTTAATCAACAATCAGGTGAAATTATAAAATCTGTTGTATTGGTATGCCGGTTGCCCTGTTCAGGATACACCTACATTGAAGCATTGCCATCACAGCAACGGCCCTGGCTGATAGCCGCACTAGGCAGGGCATTGGAGTATTTTGGCGGAGTTCCGTATATGGTACGTACCGACAACATGAAACAGTTTGTAAAAAAAGCAAACCGTTATGAGCCATCGTTTGATGAATATGCCCAGCAATGGTCCGGACATTACAACACTACGCTCACAGCTACCCGGGTAGCCAAACCACGCGATAAAGCCGGGGTTGAAAGTAGTGTTAACACAGCTTATTATCGGGTATATGCTCCGCTTCGTAACGAGCACTTTCACTCTTTGATTGAATTAAACAAAGCCCTTTTAGAAAAAACAGATAAACTCAATCACAGTAAATATCAGAGTCGGGATTACAGTCGATATGATAAATTTATAAGCCTGGAGCACCCATTGCTGCGACCATTGCCACAGGAAGCTTTCGTTCCCAAGTCAACCCGATCAGCCAAAGTAGCAAAGAACTATCATGTGATGCTGGGCGAAGACAAACATTTTTACAGTGTTCCCCATCAATATATCGGTAAGCAGGTAAGCCTGGTTTATGATACTGAAAACGTAGAGATTTACCTTAACCAACAACGTATCGCTTCGCATTGGCGGGATACCCGTAGTAATACTTATTCAACCCTTGATGAGCATATGCCTGCCAACCATAAGCATTATACAGAACAGCGAGGCTGGGATGAAGAATATTTTTTGAAGAAATCTACCACAATCGGTGAAAACACAGTGGCGGCCATCCGTGAAGTCTTAAAACAGAAGATCTTTAAAGAACAAACTTATCGTTCATGCATAGGAATAATACGCTTAGCCGACAAATATGGAAAGCTCAGGCTTGAAGCAGCATGTGCCAGGGCTTTGTCCTACAATGGGAAAGTAACCTATGGTACTCTAAACAGTATCCTTGAAAAATGCCTGGACAAACAACCGCTGCAAATATCCATTGATTACAGTCTGCCGCAACACGATAACCTGCGGGGAGCCGGAACTTACGGTTAACTCCCGGATTACTCTTCTTCTCCGCTCCCCTTCCTATATCTGCCCACATGCCCACAGGAAGGGGGCGGACAAGAAGGTTAGCATACTTCACAGCATTATCCACTCTTTAAATCCAAATCATTATGATTAACACAAATGCAACCTTAGAACAACTTGAACAACTCAGGTTAAATGGTATGGCGCAAGCTTACCGGGGAGCCCTCGCACTTCCTACGCACGAACAACCCACTTCCCACGAACTGATTGCCCGATTGGTGGAAGCCGAAGGTCAAAACCGCACTGGCCTAAGAACTCAGATGTATTTTAAACTTAGTAAACTCCGCTATGATGCCGTTATAGAGCAGATACAGTGCTCAACTAACCGCAACCTCTCACGTGAAGAATTACTCTCTCTTTCGGATTGCAGCTTTATTCAACGAAGTGAAAATATCCTGATTACCGGTGCCACCGGTTGTGGCAAAAGTTATCTGGCTTGTGCTTTAGGTCGGCAGGCCTGTTCCTTAGGTTACAAAGTGTATTACCTGGGAATGAACAGATTTATTGAAAGGCTGATTCAGGCCAGACTCGATGGATCTTATATCAAATTGCTCAATCAATTAGAAAAAATCCCGCTCATAATACTGGATGACTTTGGGCTGGCTCCATTGGATCACAATACTAAACTCACCCTGTTACAACTGCTGGAAGACCGTTATGGAAAACGTGCAACCATTATCACATCCCAACTTCCTGTAAAATCATGGTATCAGTATCTGGATGAACCCACTTTAGCTGATGCAATAATGGACAGATTGTCAGGTTCAGCTCATAGAATTGAATTAAAAGGAGAATCATTAAGAAAGAAAACATAAAAAGAAAAAAGCTATTTTTACCACACCATAGTTCCTTGCCTACTGGCTCACTTTCAACCGGATTAGTGGCTCACTTTCGTCCGGATTTACTGGCTCTATTTGGCCGGAATATTCAGCCTATCACCCCTCGGTTTTACTTAAACTCTATATTTACGGATACTTGAACCGAATCCGTTCCTCCCGCACTTTAGAGAAAGAGTGTAGCCGGAACATTGAACTGATGTGGCTGATGAAATGCCTGGTGCCCGATCACAACACCATCTCTAATTTCAGGAGGGATAATCCAAAGTCGATACGCAGGGTTTTCAGGGCAACCGTGCAACTGGCCAAACATTTTGATCTGATTGGTGGCAAATTAGTAGCAGGCGACAGCACCAAACTGAGGGCTCAGAACTCCAAGAAGAACAATTTCAACGAAGCTAAAATTGAACGCCATATTGCCTATATCGATGCCCGGCTCGAAGAATACAGCAACATACTGGCATCAGAAGATAAGGATGAGGTTTGTGATCCTGAAAAGACGGAGATTAAGGAGAAAATCAAGAAACACACAGAACGCAAAGCCACTTACCAGGATCTTCGCCGGCAACTGGAACTAAGCGGAGAAACCCAGATTTCAACCTCCGACCCTGACAGCCGCCAGCTTGTTACCCGCAACAATATCACCGAAGTAGGCTACAGCGTACAAACCACCGTGGATGCAAAACACAACATTCCTATTGATTTTAAGGTAACTAATCAAACTGACAACAGAGCCATGGGTGGCATGGTTCGCAGGGCCAAAACCATTTTGCAGAACAATGATTTTACGGCACTGTACGACAAAGGCTTTCACACCGGAGGCGAGTTTGATTATGCTATTAAGCAAGGCGTTGAAGTATTGGTAGCCATTCCCGATCCTGGATCACATGCTCCCGATCCGGCCTTTGATATTGAACATTTCGTTTACGATAAGCTTTCCGATTCATACACTTGTCCGGCAGGTCAAACACTAACCACCAACGGAAACCAGTACGATAAAAACAGCTCAAAGTCCAACTATAAAGTAAAACACTACAAAACCAATGAATGCCAGAAGTGTCGGTTTGCCAAGCAATGCACCAGGAATAAAAATGGGCGTATACTTGAACGCTCCGAATATGCCGATTTAATACATGCTAACAAACTTCGACTGGATAGTAACAAGAAACTTTACCTTCGAAGGCAAGCCATCGTGGAACACCCATACGGAATTATAAAACGGCAATGGGGGTATTCCTATATCATGACCAAGAAATCGATGAAACGCGCTTCAGCTGATGTAGGACTGATCTTTGTTGCTTACAATTTGCGCAGGATTGTGAATATTCTCGGCCAGGATAAGTTGAAAGAGTATCTGAAAGATTTGTCTTTGGTTTTTTACTCAATAATGACTCATTTTAAAGCTCTTTCACTAAGCAACTTTTTTAACCCAAGTAAAATACTTCTGAAATATGCTACGCTTATATCAACCCTTTTACCTAATTTTAATCAACTATTCAACCCGGAAATTACCTTTGAAGGAGGTTGTTAGACGGGCTGCCGTTATGCACAAAATTAAGAGCGACATGGAGCAAATTGTGAGAGACTTATCGACCGAGATGACACAAAGATTATCTGCACAAAGAAATTGGGTGCAAAATCTTTATGACACAGATTCTTTAAAGAATTATGATACTGTGGACGGTAAATTACAATTACTCAAAACCATTATCGAATCAGATTGGATTCAAAAGAATGAGACCAATAAACTCCAATGTCTAGGTGTGACACTTGGAGACGCAATAATCCAAGACTTAGGTTTTAATTGGATTGAGATTGAGGATGAATTTGGTGTTGATCCAGCAATAAAATTAGGTGATACCTCCTTAATTCTTTTTCCATTGACAATGATTTCGAAAAGGATTGAAAAAGATGAAGCTGTAAATATTCATGAATTATTTGACAAAATTAAGATTAAAGTATTGGAAATTAAAGACAAGGTGGATAAAAAGTAAATTCTGTGCATAACAAAAACTATATGTCAATTGCCGTTTCAGTGCAGAATTGGAAGTTCACAGCCCGCAACAACCGCGGTGGTATTCGAAAGGAAAGTGCCCCGCAATCGGCAACTGCATATAGTTTCGAAACGTTACCAGCAAGGCTAAAAAAGACAAACGACAACTTAGAATGATAAAATGGCAAGCTTAAAACAGACTGACATCTTGATATTAGTAAAACTATTTGAAATGGGAGGTGGATACGTTCTAAATTTTTCAAATACTTCTTTTCAACAATTTATATATAATGTTTGCAAGCTAGACATATACGATTCAAAGTATGCTGTATATGGTGATTCGAAAGCCAAAAGATTGAGAGTGTTTTGGCAAGTTGAATCAGATAAGACTGTGGGCATACTGATTAATGAGATGTTAGCATATTGGAAGACTAACAGAAAAATAAACGCATTAGAAATTAATAAAAACGAAGCACTAATCTTTAATGACGGTTTAAGAATAGCAAATCGACTTAGAGGGGTTGTTGATAAAGCTAATTCGACTGATTCTTCTGATACAACTGAAGACGAATTTCTAAAAAAAGAATATAAAAACATAGCTCTGGATAAGCTTGATATTGATAATGCTGTAATTGAGATTTTAAGTGGTAGATTAATTGAAGTTCAAAAAGGCATAAAAAATGAATCTCCTCTTTCTGTTGTGATTTTGTGTGGCAGTGTTTTAGAAGGGATTTTATTAGGAATTGCTTTGAAAAATATGAAAGAGTTTAATCAATCTCCATCGAGTCCAAAAGATAAGGATTCTGGAAAAGTTTTGCCATTTCAGGATTGGACCTTAAGCAGTTTTATTGATGTTGCATATAGTATTGGAATGCTTGGACTTGATGTTAGAAAATTTAGTCATTCATTGAGAGATTTTAGAAACTATATTCATCCTTATTTGCAGGTGAGTAGTGGATTCACTCCTGATATTGATACTGCAAAGATTTCATGGCAAGTATTACAAGCAGCAATTAGTGATTTGACAAAAAATAAGAAATAAAAACGCCCAACTGGCAACATGTAAGGCAAAATATACACCGCATATGGATACAAAAAACATAATAGAACTTTCTTCCCGCCGAAATATACTTGATGGATTTTTAGTTACACGAATTCCTTGGTACGGCAATCTTGAGCAAACTGGATTTTTGGGCAGGCTTTTCGATTTATCCAAATTGCCTTCGACAGATGGAAGATACAAAACGGCTGATGAAGATATTTACAAACATACAGTTCTTAATTATGACTGGCCTGATGAATGGATTTTCACAGATAGTAGGTTTAATATACTTCATTTACCTGATAAATTATTCCTTGAATTTTTGTGTTTAACTATTCATCCAACAGTTAGAGATAAAGATGACCAAGTAGTTACATTGCTTGAAATATATAATAACAATCTATCCAAACATCAGATAGAGATAGTAAAAGTATCTGAAATTGCAGGGAAGCCCGTATTTGAAGCAAAAGCAATCCAGATAGCTAAAGCTAAAAAAGAAGAAATATTAAAACATACAAAATTAGCACTTGTAGTCGGATGTGCCGATTACATCTACGGAGGCACATTGCCAAATCCTACAAATGATGCTAATTCAATGGATAGTAAATTGATTTCTTTAGGATTTGAAGTGATTAAAATTCTTAATCCAACACAAAAAGAATTGAAAATATCTATTGATGACTTTGGAGAAAAACTAAAGAACTATGAAGTTGGTTTGTTTTATTTTGCAGGTCATGGTGTCCAAGTTAAAGGTTTAAATTATTTGATTCCAGCAGATGCAAACATTAAATCAGAAAAAATGGTTGAATATGATTGTGTTGAAGCCTCTCGTGTATTAGGATATATGGAGGAAAGTAAATCCCATGTAAATATTGTAATACTTGATGCATGTCGTGATAATCCATTCGAAAGAAGTTGGGGCAGGGGCATTGGACTAAGAGGATTAACGACGATGAATGCTCCTAAAGGTTCGTTGATAGCTTATTCAACTTCTCCAGGTAAAACGGCATCAGATGGTGACGGTGACAATGGACTATACACCCATTCGTTACTAGAACACATTGGAAGCAGACAAACAACAGTAATGTCCATGTTTCAAAAGGTTCGCATTGATGTAATAAATAAATCTAAAAATGAGCAGATACCATGGGAATCAACTTCATTAACGGCTGATTTTTACTTTAATTATTAAACGAATGAATAAAGCCCAGCTGGTAACATCGTATATAAAACATTTGGCAGTCAGTGGGTTATCGAACGTTTCAGCTCATATCAAAAGTGCTTGTAACTTGACAGGAAAGTGCTTCGATATGCCAAACGTTTCATATACGTAACGTTATGTGTAACCTTATGAAGACACTCATTCTCACAATATTGACCGTTTTAATTTTGGGTTTTATTACACCCCAAAAAGAGACTATTTTCATTGGGACAATAACTATTGACAATAAATACAATGACAAAGTTTTAGGTTTCATTGAATTTAAGATTGACACATTGCTTATTGCTAGAGAAATTATTCAACAAGACAGAACATTTAAAATTTCTGTAACAGCAGACAAGGACATAGACATTTATTTTCGTGGTATTGGTGCAAGAGACAGTTACATTCAGACAATAAAGCCAACTCAGAAAGACACTATTTTTTTATCTTTCAAAGTACCAAGAGAGTATAAGAAACATTTTGGGAAAGTTGTTTGTCCAAAGTGTAACAAGCATGACAAGGTAGTTCCTATTATATATGGATTCCATGGTACAATTTCAGTTCGACATATTGACAGTAAAGGAGACACGACATATATACCTCGTGACAAGAAAAATTATTTTGAAGGCGGTTGCAATATCTCAGACATCGGCCCAAAACATTATTGCGAAAGAGACAAAATTAAGTTTTAGTAACAATGATTGAAAGAAAGGCTACACATAACAAACGCTATAGCAAATGCGGGTTTGCGTGTTCGTTGAAACATTTGAAATCTTTACATACATTTGTGCTGGTTGACAGTTGAGCAACAATCTATTCCCGCACTTGCCATAGCGTCAGCCGTCAGACTGTCTAAAAACTGTTTCGCGTGAGTAAATTCCAAAGGTACCTGATCGAATGCGAAAGCAATTATTCAATTCTAAGCTACTTTCGCTTAGGTTATTAGACAGACTGCCGTTGGCGGTAATTTTAAAAAACCAAATTCAATGACAAAATTATCTGATTTTAAGAATAGATTTGTTTTCATATCATTCCTTGGACTATTTTTTATCGGTTATTATATTTTCAAAGGAAATGTAAACTCAACCAAAGACTTAATAGAGATAAATGGAACTTTAAAGGATTATTCATTCCAAGATGGAAGTGGAATTAGAAATCATACTCATATTTATTATATCTATCTCGCCAACTACAAGAATTCATTTAAAATTCCAGCGGACTTTCTTGAATGCTTTTATAAGGAGTATTTTGAAAGAGATGCAAGAATTGGAGATTCAATAATTTTAAAAATATCACAATCAGCAACAGAAAAGTTAAATACTGGAAAGGATATTTCCCTTTTTTCAATAAAATATAAAGGGTCAGAATATTTGATCGAAAAACTGACAATTTCGAAATATAATTCAGAATTACCATTATTTTTTGGATTAGCTTTTCTGATTGTTGGAACAATATTCTGGTTGCGAGAAAAAAGAAAAAACTACCGCCAACAAACGCTATAGCAAATGCGGGTATGCGTGTTCGTTGAAACATTGGAAGTCTTTATATACATTTGTGCTGGCTGACAGTTGAGCAACAATTTAATCCCGCACTTGCCATAGCGTCATCCGTCAAACTGTCTAAAAACCATCTTTCACCTTTCAATTTTGCCGCAGTTATTAACACTTTAATTCTTGATAACTTTTTACCCGGTTTCGCACTTGATTTATCTTCTATATCATTGATTATCTGTATATTTACTTCATGAAATTCATAACAGGACAAGACAGAAACCAGATTCCACTTTTTGCTTCTTCGCTCGAAGCAGCCATTGCTCAGGATAACGAAGTCCGTTTGATCGACATGTTTGTGGATAGCTTAAAACTTGAAGACTTTGGCTTTAGGTTCGAATTTATGGAAAACGGTAGGCCGGCCTATCACCCCTCGGTTTTACTTAAACTCTATATTTACGGATACTTGAACCGAATCCGTTCCTCCCGCACTTTAGAGAAAGAGTGTAGCCGGAACATTGAACTGATGTGGCTGATGAAATGCCTGGTGCCCGATCACAACACCATCTCTAATTTCAGGAGGGATAATCCAAAGTCGATACGCAGGGTTTTCAGGGCAACCGTGCAACTGGCCAAACATTTTGATCTGATTGGTGGCAAATTAGTAGCAGGCGACAGCACCAAACTGAGGGCTCAGAACTCCAAGAAGAACAATTTCAACGAAGCTAAAATTGAACGCCATATTGCCTATATCGATGCCCGGCTCGAAGAATACAGCAACATACTGGCATCAGAAGATAAGGATGAGGTTTGTGATCCTGAAAAGACGGAGATTAAGGAGAAAATCAAGAAACACACAGAACGCAAAGCCACTTACCAGGATCTTCGCCGGCAACTGGAACTAAGCGGAGAAACCCAGATTTCAACCTCCGACCCTGACAGCCGCCAGCTTGTTACCCGCAACAATATCACCGAAGTAGGCTACAGCGTACAAACCACCGTGGATGCAAAACACAACATTCCTATTGATTTTAAGGTAACTAATCAAACTGACAACAGAGCCATGGGTGGCATGGTTCGCAGGGCCAAAACCATTTTGCAGAACAATGATTTTACGGCACTGTACGACAAAGGCTTTCACACCGGAGGCGAGTTTGATTATGCTATTAAGCAAGGCGTTGAAGTATTGGTAGCCATTCCCGATCCTGGATCACATGCTCCCGAACCGGCCTTTGATATTGAACATTTCGTTTACGATAAGCTTTCCGATTCATACACTTGTCCGGCAGGTCAAACACTAACCACCAACGGAAACCAGTACGATAAAAACAGCTCAAAGTCCAACTATAAAGTAAAACACTACAAAACCAATGAATGCCAGAAGTGTCGGTTTGCCAAGCAATGCACCAGGAATAAAAATGGGCGTATACTTGAACGCTCCGAATATGCCGATTTAATACATGCTAACAAACTTCGACTGGATAGTAACAAGAAACTTTACCTTCGAAGGCAAGCCATCGTGGAACACCCATACGGAATTATAAAACGGCAATGGGGGTATTCCTATATCATGACCAAGAAATCGATGAAACGCGCTTCAGCTGATGTAGGACTGATCTTTGTTGCTTACAATTTGCGCAGGATTGTGAATATTCTCGGCCAGGATAAGCTAAGAGCATATCTGAAAGCTTTGTCCTCGGCTTTTTGCTCAATTATGGTTCATTTTAAAGCTGTATCCCGTCGTATTTTTCTCAACCTGCTTAAAATACTTCTGAAATATGCTACACTTATATCAGCCCTTTTACCTAATTTTAATCTGACATTCGGCCAAAAAATTGCCTTTACAGGTGGTTATTAGACAAACTGCCGTTATAGACAATGGTAAAACTCACGAAATCAGAAAAATGGGGATTTTAGACATAAAGAGAGAACTGAGAAAATTAGACAAGGAAAACCTCATTGAACTTGTGACTGACTTGTATAAAAAGAACAAATCAGTTAAAGAGTTTTTTGACTTTTACGTTAACCCAAACGAGCGAAATTTATTCGAAAAATATCAGGACAAAATATTTGAGTCTTTTTATCCAAAACGCGGTTTCGGATATAAACTGAAAGATGGTAAACAGGCGATTTCTGACTTTAAAAAACTTGCAACCTCAGTTGACTTGGTTGTTGACCTGATGCTTTTTTACGTGGAGACAGGTATAAAATTTACCATAGATTTTGGTGACATTAACGTGAACTTCTATCTTAGTCTGGAAAGAACATTTGTCCAGGCTTTGACATTGGCTAGAAAAGAAAATTGTCTGGAAAAATTTGCCGATCGTGCGAATACAGCTGTAAGTGATACTCGAGATATAGGTTGGGGATTTCATGATTATTTAGCAGATGTCTATTTTGACTTCTATCCTACAAGTTTTGTCGATGCTGAGTATGATGAACAACAACCAGAAAAAGGAAAGATTATTAAACTTAAGCGACTTTAAGAAAAGGAATCACTGGCTATAACAGCGGCTATAACAAATGGCGGATTTTGTCGTAAATTTATTCCTTAGTAACACGCACCGGCATTTGTACTCGTCGACAGCGGAGAACCCCGCACGCCGCCACTTGTCATAGCCTCGGAACGTTAGCGTTCATGCTTAGGGTCAGGAGAAAGCTGAAAATCCTTAATAGAGTAAGCAAAATTAAAAATTGGTAAAAGATGAAAAGACTGGTTCTAATTTTAATAATAATAAATAGCTGCTTGACTGGATTTTCGCAGAAATCTGGAACATTTTATGACGTTAGAGATGGAAAAACATATAAAACGATTAAAATAGGTCGGCAATGGATAATGGCTGAAAATTTTGCATATATACCTAAAATTGGTAAGTATAAGGCATATAAGAAAGATATTGATAATGTTCAAAAGCTTGGTTATTTGTATAATTGGGAAGGAGCTAATAACGTCGCACCGGAGGGCTGGCATCTTCCCAGTATTGAAGAATGGAAAAAAATGGGATTATATGCTAGTGCCAATAGCAATAACGAAGATATTCGCAAAACATTAAGTGCAGATGAGTGTATTGGATTAGACAGTACTAGGAGTAATGCCCAAAAATTTTTTATTAGTGACTTAAATAACCGTGTGCTGTTGGACGGAAATGTAGATGTATATTGGAGTTCAAGTCCTTATTGGGATTTCTTAATCTGTTATGGTGAAAGCAATGTATCAAAGAATAAACTTTATTATGTTAGACTTTTTAAAGATTTGACTGATTATGATATTTGGGATTGGACTAAAACAGTGGGTTCATATGCAGGATACAAAGAATTTTTAAAAAGTTATCCTAATTCAATACATGCGGATTCAGCAGCTTTGATATGTAATAAAATAATTAAGGATAGAACGGAAAATTGCAAAAAAATTAAATCAGGAATGACACCTCCGGAAATAATTGCGTTGTTGGGTTTTGAAGATAAAGTCAATAAAAAAGCATTCGGGGGTATTTTTATTGGCATTGGATTATTAACAAAAAATGATGATTCTAAATCATCGTATACTGGAATCGCAGTTTTAGACGGATATTCTTTTACTTTTCAAAATGGCGAACTAATAGAATGGAAAATACTAGAAAATGAAATTAATTCCGAGACTTTTCATGGTGAAATTAATGATGATTTATTAAAATTAGTTTCCAATTGGTCAATTGAGGGAGATAAATTAAATTTTGAAACAAGAACTAAATAATCAAATATAATTTATGACATTACATTTTCTTTCGTGAGTTATGCAAAGGGGAAACGCATTTAAATTATTCATCCTAATAATTTTTCATACATTGAAAGCACGAAACGCTAACAAACGCTATAGCAAATGCGAATTTGCGTGTTCGTTGAAACATTTGGAATCTATACTTAAATTTGTGCTGGCTGATTGTTAATTGCCACACACGCCGCCACTTGTCATAGTCTCAGAACGTAATACGTAATTTAATCAACCGACAATTGAGAATATGTTTCCAGTATAAAAATAATAATAATTTAAACATGGAATTAGTTTCACCTTCACTTGGATTACTATTTTGGATGATTTTCAGCATTGTAATTGTAATATTACCATTAATCGCTTTGATTGATTTATTGAGAAATCATTTTGCAAATAATGATAAACTTGTTTGGACAATCATAGTGATATTTTTGCCATTGATTGGAACAATGCTGTATTTTACAATAGGAAGAAAACATAAACTGTAAGAAAAAGGCACACAACAAAGGCAATAACAATCGGCGGGTTTTGTAGTATAATTGAACTTCAGTAGCACGCACCGGAATTTGTACTCGCTGACAGCTGAGAACCACCCACAATGCCATTTGTTATAGACTCGGAATGTTAATTGCAGCTGTTAATGAAGTAATCTGGTTTAATCTAGAACGCTTCTAAATTTGACAATAACGCATCTGGTTTTCTATAATATGTATTAAATTTGTTTTGCATTTACGTTTTTCTATTAATTCTTTGATTTTTTCACGCTTGCTTCAATCGAGTATTCATTCTTAAGTCCCCTAATAATCCAAACCATTAACAACAAAAGCTAAAAGCTATGAAAAAAGTTTACTGCCTTATCGTTATCGTATGTTGCATTTTAAGTACTACAATGGCACAGCAACAATCTTATTCAAAAGTCAGAGTTTCTTTTAAAAGTGGTATTACTGTTAAAGGAGCCAAAGGCATTATTAATCAGCAATCAATTACATTTCTGGAAAGTGGTTTGCAAAAATCCTATCCATTAACCGATATCAGATTAGTTGAAGCTAAAAAAGGAAGTACTGTTTATTGGGCGCTGGGTTGCGGCGGAGGCTGTCTGGCACTTTGTGCAATAACTATTGCAGCAAATGACCCAGTATCCTCTGGATATGAGAATGACCAGTTAGTTGCAGGCGCTGCTATCTGGACAGTTTTTTCGGTTGGTGCAGGTGTCCTTATTGGTCAACTTACTGATAAATATAAACCCGTTTATACCTCATCAAGTTCATCACTTTTTAACAGGTTCGATTTGGGTGTTTCTACAGCCAGGGTAACAAAATTTAGCCCTATTAAACCAAGTCTTACTTTATCGTACAAATTTTAGTGATCTGAAAATTCTTTTGCATGTTCCTGTGGTGTATTTAATTCGATACGATATGCCACAGGAACTTATATTTTGTTTCTTTAGATTGAAATGTCACTATAAATGAGCATTAGTCATGGAAGGACTGTATTGGAAATGCTTTATTTTCATCTACCTGATGCTCAATAGCATTATTGGGAGTGCTCAAAATGTTGAGGCTGCCATCAGCTTTGGGGATTCCTTGTTCAGGATAAACCGAAATCATGCTGCAATAAATGAATATCATCGGGCCTTTTTCTTTTCAGATACAAGAGAGGCAAAAGGCGAAGCCAGTAAAAAAATTGCCAACTGTTATTTAATTGACAATAAACAGGAGTTGGCTTTTTCTTATTATGATACTGCACTTTTTTACACCGATACAGATAGTTGCCGTATAGCATGCGAACTGGATAAAATCTTATGTATAATCCTGGAAAATGATTTTGTGTATAGTTTGAAGAAACTTGACGAAATTGAAACACGGTCCTATGGTTTATCAGGATACAGGAAAAAGCTGTATCAAGGTATTTGCTATTTTGGCTTGGCGCGATATGATGAATCTTATACCTGCTTCAATCAAATAATTCAACAAAAAGACACATTGCTTTACACAAAACTGCAGGATTTGTATAAGGGAAGCAAAAAACTGTCACAGCCCAATCCTGCACTGGCAACCACAATGAGTATAGTTCTGCCGGGTAGCGGTCAGGCCTACGCCGGCAAAATTGGGAATGGAATTAATTCTCTTGTACTATTGAGCACCCTTGCTTACATAGCACTCTACACTCCAGTTCTTGATTTTTTCGTCATTTTGCCGTTTTTTTACCGTTACTATGTTGGAGGTATCTTAAATGCGAATACAATAGCGAAAAACAGTAAAACAAAAAATCGATCAGAGGTTTATAACGATTTATCAGGAATATTTGAAATTGAGAAATCGCTCAACATGCTTTTCAGCAATAAGGATGTTAAAGTAAATTACTCTGAGTACCTCAAAAACTCTGAATCAGAGACAGGCATCATAATGGCATTCTCTTTTTTATTCTACAAGACATTTTTTTCATCACAGGATATGGATGCCTGTGTTTTCGAACCTTCATGTTCTGTGTATACAATTGAAGCGGTACAGAAGGAGGGATCATTAAAAGGTATTCTTGAAGGGCTCGACCGTTTGCTGAGGTGTCATTTTTTAGTAAGCGAACATGAATATCCATATAATATTTATACTAAAAAGTATTATGATTGCTTGTAGCAAACAATTTAGTATAACACTCATTCTGCTGGGAATAATCCTGAGTTTGCATGGACAGGATATTCTAAATTATTCCAACTCACTGAAGTATGCAAATTACCTGTTTCAAAACAGGAATTACAGTCTTTCCGCTATTGAATATGAACGGGTTTCGTACCTCGAGCCGCATGATACACTTGCCAAACTAAGAACCGTTCAATCCTTACGGTTGATGCGTGATTATGAAAGTGCAAAAATAAAATTGGAGAGTTTATTCCCTATACGTATTTCGGATTACCCTGAAGATTTTGCAGATGAATATTTTACAATTTTGTTTCAACAGAATCAATTCTCAGAGGCGATAAACTATATTAATGAGAACAAAACAATAAACCAGGTGCAAAAGGCTGCATATAAAACCGGTGCCTTATTAAAACAGTACAAATGGACCGAAGCCAAATCGGTGGCAAACCAATACAAAGATACAAAACAGCCGACCTATAAGTTAAGTACGTTAGCTAATATTGCGGATCAGGGAATGGCTATTAAATACAAAAAACCAGGTACCGCAGCATTGTTTTCAGCCCTAATCCCGGGTTCCGGGAAAGTATATACCAAAAACCTGAAGGATGGGATTTATGCATTTGTGTTTATTTCCACTTTTTCATGGCTTACTTACCGTTCGGTTTCGAATAAAGATTTAGCATTTAACAGTGTTTTTTATGGTTCGGTTACTTTTAGTTTCTACCTGGCCAATATATATGGATCATATAAAAGTGCCTTGAAATACAATGAAAAAGTGAACCAGCGGACAACGAAAGATATTCATAACATTCTTTTTGAACACTAAGGCACTGACCAACTATTATATAAAATAATTGAGATATTTATTTTTTAATATAATCGTATTCCGATTTTACCAGTTTTAAATAATATTCCTTTTCATCAAATGTTAATTGGTTACTACTCTTCATATTTGTTTCTATCCTGCCAATTATTCCCTTAGCTTCCTTTTGATTACCTAAAGCCAGTTCGATCTTGACCTTATATAGCTGAAAAAGAATATTTTCAGGATATTTTTCTGTTAGCTTATTGCAATAAAAGGCCGATTCGGAATTATTTTTAAATACTTCAAAGTTAATTTTCATAAGAAAATATTCTGCTTCTTCCCTTATTTCGCGCCTATCGGACGTTGCTGCCTTCCTGATAAATTTTAGTCCAAGATCCATATTTCCCGGAGTATAAAAATAAAGTAAAGGCGATAGAAACGGAGTGCGTTTTTTTGCTAATCCGGCAAAAAAGTAATAGAGCCCCGAAGTAAGGTACAACGGATTGTATTCGGGTTCGCGCCCAAATGAAATTTCGAGAAAACTGTAATATTTCGAAAGGTTTGAAATTGCACCGAAATATGAATTATTGATAAGATTAACTCTGGCATTAAAAGTGAAAATTGATATAAGTAAAAATAGCTGGTCATTTTCGGGCTTCTCAATCCTTTTAATATATTTTGCTTCAATTGTTTCAATTCGTTCCGATATAAGTTCAGCATACTTATTGTTTTGTTTAGAAGATAATAGTTTCCACCAATAGAAATTAATAACAGACAGATTGTACGACAAATCATCCTTATACTTCGAATCGTATACGCTTATAAGTGAATCCACTTTATTGAATCGGAAATGATACGTTTCGATGTATATCTCTTCTGCAACAGCGTTTATCTTAATACAATCAGTTGCAGAAGCGGTCGATTGTTTCGAGAACAGCGCACAAAAAACAATAAGTAATTCAATTGGTATCATCAACCTGAAAACTTTCATCACCGTTTACTGGTTAAAAAATGATTTCACACTATATGATTTTAAAAATTCATTTCTGTTACTTAGTTTATAACAGGCATTAAAATTTTAGTAAAATTAGCCTGTGTTTAATATTCTTTACATCCAGAGAGTGGATATTATATTGTTTCATATTTTGAGTCAGTAGGACTGTTTCATACACGTTTAATAACCTAATGTTTTAGCATGTTAGCACAATCGGGGTTTACATTCCTTTTATTAGCTTGATTTAGTTTTATAATAAAACATTGTGTTTAAATAAGGAGAAAAGATCCCCCTCCCTCCACAATCCCAATCTCTTCCTCCGTTAACCCATACAACTCATACACCATACGGTCAATTTCTTTATCCGTTGTATCAATTTCCGATTTTAAAGCAAGTGCCTGCCTTGCTTCCTGTTCGAAATAGGCTTCCCATTCAGCTTCGTCGGTAAGCGATAGTTTTACTTTCTTTTTTGCCAGTTCACTAATAAACTCAGCATACGTAAGCAAATACCAGTTTTGCAGTTTGCCCGGCAGGTCTACAAGGTTAAATTTGCGCTGGATGGTGCGATGGAATTTTTGTGATAATTCTTGAAGTTCTATAATCATTGAAATCAATATCGTGGCTTTAACTGCAAAAGGCAATGTTGTTAAATAAATATTATTATGAATTGGCAATAATTTTATATCCTGAGGATTTAACTTAGGAAAAACCTCTTTACTGAAATTAGGGAGCTTTAAATTTCCGTACCAACTCATTAGTTTCGAATTCGTTAAACATAGAATTTTCTTAAGTAAAGCTATATTATTTCGTTCATTTAAAATGAATGGAGTAATGCTATGACCATAATAACTCGTTTCTTCAATTAAAACAGCTTGTATTCTCTTATTAGTTCCTGGAATTTCTCGAAATAGCAATCTATTACCCTCAAAGAACCTAATTTCTCTTGGAGCAGCAAGCCAATTACCGTAACTTAGCCACTCACCTCCCCAGGATATTGAATATCTGTTTAAATCCTCTCCATTCAACCATTTTCCACAAGATTCATCCTTTTTAAAAGAGTAATGGAATCCTCTTCTTTTAATCAGTTCAGGATCTTGACCTCGATATTTGTCGTAAGGTGTTATCCCCTGTATTATTTCTCCGAAATCAATTAGTTTGATAGAATTATTTTCTATTTTTTCAACAATATCAAACTCATAAGGACTGATTTTATAATCGATAATGAATAAACGACTCTGCATCCATAAATCATAAGAGTATTTCCGTACTATGCCGCCCTTTGAAATAATAAATTCTTTACTTTGTTTTTCTTTGCAAATTATAGTAATCATTGTATTGACGACGGCGTCTAAAAATGCATTTTCACCGATAATATTAATTTCGATTAGGTCTGAATTATGAAATATGAATTTCCTTAATGGCTCACAATTCTCGAGATTTAGCCAAAGAATTGGTGTTATAAATCCAAGAAAGCCTTTACTATTGAGAATGTTAATTCCCTTTTCAAAAAAGTAGATATAGCTTTCAAATCGATATTTAAAAGTTTTGAAACGTAATAAAAATTCCTTCTCTTGATCATTGAATGTAGCACCATACGGAGGATTACCAATCACCACATCAAACCCACCTTTTGCAAACACAGAGGGAAATTCCTGTTGCCAGTTAAAGGCTTTTTTCCCAGCCACATCCGGATCATCAATCAGCGAATTGCCGCATTTAATATTGTTATTTAAATTATTCAGTTTACGGTTGGGCTGTGCGGTACGCAGCCAGAGCGATAGCCGGGCTATTTCAACGCTTTCTTCGTTAATATCCACACCAAAAAGATTGTTTTCGAGTATGCTGTTTTCGAAATCGGACAGTACCAGTGAGGAACCCAGCAATTTGGCCTCCAGTTCGTCGATATAGCGGTGCTCATTTATAAGGAAATCGAGTGCCTGGTTAAGAAATGCGCCCGAACCGCAGGCCGGGTCGCAGATGGTAAGCAGCAGCAGCCAGTTACGGTAGGCGGTAAGCTTTTCGAATAAGGGCTGTTTGGTTTTCAGGGTCCGTTTGCGGCCGGTGGTGTACTCCTCCTCGATAAGTTCAAGTGCGGCTTTTTTCTCCATACAAAGTTTACCCACCGTATTATCAACAATATACTTTGTAATGTATTTCGGGGTATAAAAAACGCCGTCCTTTTTGCGTTTGCTTTTGGCTTTATCCACCTGCTGCCCTTCGAGCTGTGCCTTTATTTCGTCGAGTTCATTCAATGAGTTTTCGAAAATATGGCCGAGTATATTCACATCCACCTCGCTGGCAAAGTCGTATTCGGAGAGCCGGAGGGTGTGGCTGTAAAGCAGTTCGTCGTCGATACTAAGCGAATCGAGCAGTTCATCTTCCTTAAACAGTCCGCCGTTATAGGCAAATACATCGTATCGCTTGCCTTTAAATCCGGTATTAAGGTATCCGAAATATTTACGAAAGCGGGCATAAAGGGCTATCTTCTCATCGCGGTCCTGTAGTTCGCGCCAGTCGTCCAATATAAGCCGCACCGAATTAGGGGGGAGCAGTTGGCGGTCCTCGGCAAAAAAGAGGAACAGGAAACGGTCGAGCAGTTTTTGTGACTTACGGAACAAAGTAAGAGGATCACTAGCCGGATTAAGGGCCACAAGGTTTTGATGCAGTTCGCGTTTAAAACGTGAATAATCGTTATACAGGTTTTTGGTAATAACATCTTCGCGGCTTACCGATTCGTCCCTTACGCGTTTGGGGATATTTTTTGCAATATTGGTATAAGCTAGGCACAGCCATAGCAGTTCGAATTCATCGGCGCTAAGTGTAAACAGGTTGAACTCAATATGCTCGATGGCATTATCGATATAAAAACGCAGCTTTTCGAAATTGGAGGTAATTACATACACGCATTCGGGCTGGTTGTTTTTATACCCGAAAGCCTGGTTTTCGATACGGCCCAGGTCGGTTGTTTCGGTTCCTTTAAGCTCAATAACTGCGCGCACAACCCCTTCCACCAGTATGGCACCATCCGCTTTTTTGTTGTCCTTTACGTTTTTGTACTCGGTAGTAATATTGAAACCGGGATTTGGATTTTTGGTATAGCCCAGTATAGTAACAAACAAATCGATCAGGAATTCGCCCTGGTATTGTTCCTCCTTGCTGTTGCGTATGTTTTCCTGTACTTCGGGATTATGAAACCAGGCTGTAAATTTCTGCCAGGCAGCCCGTATTGCGGCGGAGTCCTGCAGTTTCATGTATTTTGAAAGTACCGAGTTCTGGAAGATATTCATCGGGATGTTGAATAGTTAATAACAGGGTGTATGCCGGTAAGGCATCAAGCTATTAGCAAATATAGGATACTTTTTTGGTTCATAGCGCCGGGTGGTTTTCATTTTTTATATGTGCATACAGGTAACAGCCTTACAGGTAAACGGATAAAATACCTGTAGATGTGTGAACAATACAAACAGACTATTTTTCACAGGTAAATACTTCCTTTACAGGAACCGGATACCTATTATGGTTGATAGGTTTCCATTTGCCATACTCCGGGCTGGCTCCGCACATGGTCCGCACAGGGTCCGGTATGAGTCCGGTAAAAAGGCCAGCTTGCACGACCTTGGTACGACCTTGGTACGACCTTGGTACGGAGTTATACCGGAGTTGCAGCGTACAATGCCAAAGCAGTTCTTTCACTTATTGTATTGAAAAATACAGAACTAATGATTAATTACCACTGTAATCGGATTGTACAAACGGAAGGTACAAGGTATAGTAACGGTTACTTATATAAAGGTTATCGGGTACATAAACTATTCGGTGTCTGCCCTCTGTCTGTTTTATTTACGGCCTGCCTGACAGGAGCATACTTACTGCTTGAAAATTGTTGCAGAACGATGAATAAAACCTGAAATTTTGCAAAAGGAACGATGTTTGTATACATTGAATTATTCCTGAAAATGGATAATACGTTTTGACATTTTCAACAATTATCAGCTATGAGCAAACTACCCAGAGGCATAATCAGCGAGGGTGCTGGGAAAATAGGCAATACAATTGTTTCGAACTGGAAAGGGATTCAGTATGTAAAGAGCAGGCCCGCCCTGATAAAGGATCCAAGAACCCCGCTTCAGGAAACCCGGCGCAGCCGCTTTGCAAGAATCATGAATATTATGGTTCCCCTTTCGCCTGCGGTACGCATAGGGTTTAAAGGATACGCAACACGTATGTCGGCTTTTAATGCGGCTGTGTCGTATAACCTGAAAAATGCATTTTCCGGTAATCCGGATAGTTGTGAACTCCTCTACTCATGCCTTTTGTTTACGCATGGTTTATACCCGGGTATTGACGAAGGCTGCTGCACACTTGCAGGCCAGGGTAAGGTTAGGATTTCATGGAATGTAGGTCCATTGCCACAATCGTTTTTTAATTCCGACAGTATTATAGCTGTGCTTATAAATGAAACCGCCGGTACATCCGTATATTATACCGATGCCTGTTTGTGGACCAAAGGAAGCATACAGCTCGATTTACCCGGATACAACACCGGCGATACTATACATTGTTACCTGGGTAAACTTTGTCCTGAAAAGGCTTTTACAGGCAACTATGTGCATGGTATATCCGACAGCCGGTATGTGGGAAGTATTGTAGCTTCCTAAGCGTAACACTCACAATTGTATAAAACGTTTTTTTGAAAAACTGATGAAGCACTTAAGTGTCGCTGCAACAGGTACCCGACTAACAAGTTATGATTCCAACCTGGTCCGGAAAGCTTAATTAAATACTCTTTTTTTTATACCTGCCTCGGAAGTGGATTTACCCCTGTGGTTTGCGGATATAGTTTTGTTCCAGTTTTTGCTCCAGGTCGTCAGGGTTGTAAAAAGTGTATTTCCCGATTTTCACAAAAGGGATTAATCCGTTTTTTTGCCACTTCTTGAGTGTTCGCGCCGAAATTTTAAGCAATTCGCACACTTCATCACAGCGGATCCGGTATGGTTCAATTGTTCCGTTATCAGCAATCCGGGCTTTATGCAATTCCTCTTTTATCCCGTTAAGTTCCTTTTTATAGTATTGTATAATTTCAATAAGCGATTCGATAGGGAGGGATCCTGCCTCAGTGGGACCGGAATTTTGAAGCAAAATCTCCTTTAAGCTTATTTCAGGGGGTGATAACCATGTGTGTTTAGTAAATCCGGATTGCTTTTTCATGATAAACAATAGCTTATAGTGAAAAATATCAAAGAATCGATGCAGGTAAAGGTAATGAGTACCCTTCGGGAGTAAAGTATTACCCAGGGCTCCGGAGTAGTACCTTATAATTCATCTGTAGTTCAGTTAGCTAACCAATCAATAAATGGGGTATGCGGTATTATAATAAAAAAATTTTCACTCTTGAAATAATGCATGTTTCGTCGGTAATATCGTCGGTTTATGTCGTATCGAAATTAATTAGGGTAAATAAAAAATCGTGCCAGAAATTATATGCTCCTTTAACTAATAGGACTATGAGCTATGAAAAATTTGTTTAAAGGATAACTATTTTCAATACTAATGGTTTTGCCTTTAAGGCATTTATCAAAAAAGTTTAAGGAGTTCGCATGTATTTCGAATACTTTGTATTAAAAAGCTGCTTTACATCCTCGGCCTTATAAAATAAAATTCCCCCAATTGAACTATAAGGCAACCGGCCATCTTCGCGCAAAGTATGCAAGGTTCGCCTGGTTATGCAAAGTAGTTTTTTAACCTCACCGTGACTCATCCATCGTTTTTGTATCCTCTTTTTACGGGTATTCCGGTGATTTTCGAGCTGGCTCTTTAAATCCACTATATCGCGATGAACATCGAAAACTACCAGACTGATAAAATCCAAATTCATAGGGGCTTCACCCAGCAGGTTAGTCCCCATTTGTTCAAATACAACATCGGGAGGTTCGTCGCACAGCGATTGCAGAAAATGAGCTTCATTTTGATAATCCTTCATTTTTCAGATGTTTTATGAACATGCGTAAATGAGTTTATCCATTCATCATTTTTCACAAAAAAGACCTGCAAAACAATAGTAAAAGCCCCTAAATACCTAAGAATCTTTTTTATGTAAAATTACGAACATGATAATCAGGTTGATAGCAAATTCTCACGCTTAATTAATGTGCCAATCGTTCAATTGTAATAGAAAAAATATGTATTTTTTTTAAATATGTTTATTCTTTCCAGGAAAATGCGGGAAATAAGGTGTACTTAATCAACCGCGTATTATTCACACATATCAAAAACCCGAAATATTCAATTTATAGCTGTTTTGCGCTATGCATCAAGCACAATGCACCCGGCACTTTATGCATTCAACGGATTATTTAATGGCATTAATTACTATATCAAATACAGTGAATAAAAATCTTCATTGATTTCAGTAATTTAAGCCTAACAAGAACAAGTAAAGGGGTATAGGCTAGAATATATATCCTGACAGTATGGCAGTTTTTCGGTACGATATGCACATATATTCCGTTTTTGTTTTTTCTGAAAATATGACAAAATATCCGTTTTAAACCGGATGGATGCAAAAGGATGAAAATTTTTTATAGTGCGAATTTTGCAGGATTATTGCCTTACAACTCATTCCTGTGGCAATGGTGCAACAGGGTAAAACTTTTAAAACATGGCAACTTTTAGCCAAGGGATCCTTGGCGGATTCTCCGGGAAAGTCGGCAATATAGTCGGCTCAAGTTGGAAGGGCACTAATGTGATAAAAATAAAGCCTTCTTCCGTTTCGAACCCCAACACCTTACCACAACAAAATCAGCGAATGCGTTTCGCGTTGGTCGGTCGCTTTTTACAGGTGCACCGTAATCTGGTAAATATCGGTTTTAGTGACTTTAAGGCAGGCATGTCGCCAACCAATGCTGCAATGGCGTATAACCTGCAAAATGCCATTACAGGCGTGTTTCCCGATCTGAGTATCGATTACAAGAAGGTGCAACTAAGCCACGGCAGTTTGCCTGTATTGGCCGGGGCTACAGCAACCGTCCCCGACGACTTAACCATTGCGCTTGCCTGGACCGATAACACCGGGAATATGAAAGCACAGGCAACCGATCAGTTGGCGGTAGGATTTTTCCACCCTGAAAGTGGCGAAACTGCATATTTTATCAATTGTGCCGCTCGTTCCGAAGCCACAGTGAGCCTTACTCTGCCAGCCGAATGGGCTGGCCGCTCGCTCGAAGTTCTGGTTTTCCTTACCAGCGCCACATACCTGGCCGGAAATTCGAAGCGACAATCGGTTTCGAACACACAGTGGGTTGCAACAGTAACACTTGAATAATCGAACGATCGTTGATTTAGCACATTTTTTCAAAGGTATCCTCCGGATGCGGGGGGTGCCTTTGTGATTTTTAATCGTTCTTTAAAGCTTTATTCCTTATCCTAAGTAAAACCAATATATTTTACTTAAATGCGAAAAAAAAATAAAAAAGAACTATCAAAATTTGGTGGTTTCAAAAAAAAGACTACTTTTGCATCCTCTTAAGAAAGGGAGCATAGCTCAGCTGGTTCAGAGCATCTGCCTTACAAGCAGAGGGTCCTTGGTTCGAATCCATGTGCTCCCACAAAAAACAAAAGCCATCAGTTGATGGCTTTTTTGTTTCCGGCTGGTAATGAATTAGGATCACTTACAAAACAGGTATAAATGAAAAGGTTCCGATACAATCAGCATCGGAACCTTTATAGTATAGAATATTGTGCTAAGCAGGCTTATTTCTTTCTTAAATTTTAGGAGTAATGCCGAAGAATGGTAAGGTCGAAAGCGCATTGTCCTTATCAATCCGCAGGTAGAGTTTGCCATTCTTAAACACGAAATACGCATATTGGGGTACTACCTGATCGTAGCAGCAGTAGCGGTACAATTTCAGCCCTGAACGGGATGCAACATACTCCATCATACCATAACCCACAATTTTATTGGTTTCGGACACGATTGGTAATAATTCGAACTGTTTCGAATTTTGCTTATAAGCAACAATATCCTGGTTATGAACAAGGGCTATTGATCCGTCGGGTGCAATAACCCTGGTGTTGAACATCCCTATTTTTATTTTAGTACCGAAGTACACTTTACTCCCGGTCTTAACGTAACTGATGTCCTCGCCACCAGCCATCAGTCTTACTCCGAAACCTAGCAGGAAAAGAATGATAATTGTAATTTTGGTTTTCATGGTTTTTATATTTTGGATTTAGTGTATGACGTCAGTCAGCTTCGATAAGTTACAGATATTGAAGGCATGATCGGTGATTGAACGGAATTAATCGGTGAAATAGGGTTTCTGACTGGTATTACTTCCTGTAAGCTTCACATACTATTTTCATGTAGCTTTTTGATGCAAAAGCAAAAAAAACAGCCTGTCAGGCTGTTTTGGTTTTTGATAAGATATAGTATTGTTATGTTTTTATTGTGTGGTGCATTATTTCGATTGTCCCCACGAAGCACATATTTTTTTTACCCATATCCATAAAATCCAACCGGGAAAGAAACCGGCCATATTCGAGAACTGGTCCCACAGATCGAACGTACGCCCTAATCCTAACAAACCCTGTAAGAGTTCCATAACAAAACCACAAACCGCAACTATCAGCAAGGGTATAAGGAATTTATTGCCTGTAAGCCGCTCGGCCCATGCCCAGAACATCAGGAAGGTAAGGCCTGCATACATGCAGCAGTGAATTAATTTGTCAGCAAAAATAAACAGAACCACATCAGGCAGATCGTTAGGTGGTAGCAGGCTTAGTAGAATGATAAGCAGGAGGTATATAAAGAAAAGTATTTTTTTTAGCATTCGTAATTGTAATTTTTGGTTTACTTCAGTAACGGATTCCCGATAAAAAACAAAAAAATCAGCTTTTTGTGCTGATACCTTTATA
The DNA here is from genome assembly GCA_963677975.1 of Bacteroidales bacterium. Taxonomy (GTDB): domain Bacteria; phylum Bacteroidota; class Bacteroidia; order Bacteroidales; family UBA4417; genus UBA4417. Next base: position 2,204,065 of record OY782677.1, read on the forward strand.
AAACATAAATCCGTAAATTTTATTGCAACAATACCTAACTAATTGATCCTACCTGGGATGACTTTTTCAAATTCTATAATCCAGTGAGCCCTGTGGTACAACGTATTACGGATTCCGTTTTTGGGTATGTGCTGTACCCCATCTGCGAAATTCAAATATTACTCTTTCAAGCGATTTGCCGTATGCTGTAATAGCGTATTCAGTTGTCGGTGGGTAAGCATCAATAAGCGTCCTTTCGATAAAATGGTTTTGTTCCAGTTCCTTTAACTCTCTCGAAAGCGATTTGCCGGCTATCGGGTATACTTCTTTAAGAAGCTGGTTGAATCTTTTTTTGCCGTGCGATAATGACAGTAATATGGCAAGTTTCCACTTTCCATGTAACAGGTCTAATGCCTCTATTACTTTCGAAATCTGCCCTGCATATTCTTCGTGAGTCGGTTCTTTATTCATCTTATTGTTTCATTCTTAACGGTATGCAATTTAAGCAGGATACACTATTTACATACCCATTGAAGGGTGCAAATTTAGAACATTCGGTTTGCAAACAAATATCTGAATTGTGTTCTGTAACATTTTTCGGTTGCACTTACTAAAGCGTACTGCATATATGCATAACTACAGGTTTGATTCTTTATTCTGTTTCCAGCACAATAGGTTTTTTATCCTTGTATTTTAAATTCAATAACTATATCTGTTTTTATACTGTTCGAACCATTCCGGTATGTCATATTATAAATTTTTTTCTTCCCGTTATGCATTTTGATGCTTAATACCAGTGTTTCCTTTTCTCGTGTCATAATAGTGCAAACTCCTGATGGTTCGAACGCAAATTCATAATCAACATTTTTCGCTTGCATGAAGAATTCTTCAACATTTCCTGCAGTCTTCACTATTTGCTTTATTTCATCAATTCCTCTATCAGCGTCACTTTCGTGAATTCGCCAGGCCGCTCTTAGTGATTTCAGTAACGAAAACATAATAAATTATTTTTGAACTGGTTTAAAGAAAAAGCATATTTCGTATAAATCCAAAAACAGCTTACAACCTGTTTCACATAATTATTTTAAGTGTTGCCTTATATTGTTTTTCCCAATCAGTAAGGTTCTTTTGAATAAGGGAACCTTTATATATTGCAATTTCAAAATCATCAACTGCATTAACTATCCAGGAGGAAAAATAATCAGGTTTGTGTAATCCAAAGTCGTAAATTAATTCATATTGAAAACGGAGTATATTGAGCTTTGCACGTAATGCATGCGCTTCACCATACCTGGGTTTAAATAAGATAATTCTGTTAATAATTGAAAAGCTTTTATGCAGTTCAGTTTTTATATCAAGCATATAGTCGAATGTCCGCTCACTACTTAAGGTTGATTCATTATATATACTCGCCTTTTCGATTTTAAAACTAATAGTATCAATTAATTGTTTAACCCTGTTGAGTAGTATCGGATTTCTGGTAATCTGTATTATCCACTTCATTCTGTAACTTCCCGGTTTTATTCTTAATAATGCCAGTTAATATGAAATCGTAACGAAATTACAAACTATTTGCTTATCACCGGGTTGAGTACAAACCAAAAAGGACCAAGAATGGTTTGTTTATTCCTTGCTACAAAATCACATCTTACAAACAAGGTGATCAGGTCGCGATATTGCCAGATTTCCTTCAGGTTGATGTCGAGCAGGTGCCGTTTTGGGCGCACGATAAGGTCCCAGGTTTCGGGATTGGGTTTTATTGTGTCTTCAGTATCGTTCATAATTTCGCTATTTTGCGAAAGATGAGTGGGGGAGGAGCGAGCAGCGAGTAGGCTACGCGCAGAATGAGGTATTTTGGATTTGGAAACTGGAACCTGAAAACTGGAAGCTAGATTCTGGAATCCTAACTATTTAAGTTTTGGAATTTGCAAATTGGATCTTTCATATCAAAGGCGTCCGTCGACTATTTCAAGTGGCAAAATGGATTTGATATCGTACAAAACGCTTACTCTTTTACGCTTGCTGAAATCAATTTCTTTAAACTCATTATGGGCAACGGCAAGAACCATAGCATCGTAATCGCTCAATGTGTATTCAGATATAAGGACCCGGTTATATTCATGTTGCACCTGGATTGAGTTGGCCCATGGATCGAAAATATCAACTTTGCAACCGAATTGTTCCAGTTCTCTGACAACGTCCACAACCTTGGTATTGCGAATATCGGGGCAGTTTTCCTTAAAGGTTATACCAAGTACGAGAACCCTTGCATTTTTGACTGTAACATCTTTGCGTATCATCAGTTTGATTACCTGGGCAGCAATCCATGCGCCCATGCCATCATTCATCCGGCGTCCGGCAAGGATAATTTCAGGGTGGTAACCTACTTCCTGGGCTTTTTGTGCTATATAATAGGGGTCAACGCCAATGCAATGCCCACCAACCAGTCCTGGTGAGAATTTGAGGAAATTCCATTTTGTGCCGGCAGCATCAAGCACCGAGCGTGTATCGAGATTCATATGAGCACAAATACGTGCCAGTTCATTTACAAATGCAATGTTGATATCCCTCTGCGAGTTTTCAATCACCTTGGCTGTTTCGGCTACACGGATACTCGGGGCTTTATGTGTTCCTGCTTTTATTACTTTTTTGTATAACTGGTCAACTTCTTCGGCGATTTCGGGTGTAGAACCTGAAGTAACCTTATGTATTGTTGTTACAGTATGTTCCTTATCACCAGGATTAATACGTTCAGGGGAATAACCGGCAAAGAAATCTACATTCAGCTTCATTCCGGATGCGTTCTCGATAACAGGGATACAGTCATCCTCAGTGCACCCGGGATATACTGTTGATTCGTAAATTACAATATCTCCTTTATTTATAACTTTTCCAATACTTTCGCTTGCCTTGACAAGAGGAGTAAGATCGGGTCGGTTATTTTTATCAACAGGAGTAGGAACAGTTACAATATATATGTTGCTGTCCTTAATGTCGTTAAGCTGGGATGTGAGAAAAAGCCCTTTCGAATTGTTTTTAGCAGGAATAAGGACAGAACAAAGATTTTCATCATCAACCTCAAGGGTATCGTCATGTCCCAAATTAATACTATCGATGCGATCCTGATTAATATCGAAACCTGTAACAGGGAAATACTTTGCAAATTCAACGGCAAGCGGAAGCCCGACATACCCAAGGCCAATCATAGTTATTTTGTAGTCTTTCATTATGCAGTGTGAGTTACATGCGCATGGCGCGTTTGAGTATGACAGGTGCATAGCAGTTTACGAAAAGCACGCTGCAACTATTTTAACAGCTAAAACCGGCAAAGGTAATTGAATTGTCATAATTTTCCCTCTAATCTGCTAAACTATCTATAGAACTTGACGACAACAACGTGTTCTTTAATAAGTATTGATTGCTTTTCATTTATCCTTTTAATGACTTTAAAATATTCTGATTCTGATATTTGTTCACAGCTTCGCCCTCTCAGTCACATCAGCCGATTGGACTTAAATTTTTGCTATCCGGATTTTGCCGGGGATTTCCTCTTAAAAGAATATTTTTTCTTACCCGTTATCAGTTATCTCGTTTCCATAGCAGCAGACTGTCAATTTCTTTACCTGCTGCCCGTAATGCCTGTATTTCGTTTGTACTCAGTATTGTATAATGAATCGTTCGTTGGATAAGGCTCTGAGATTTAGCAATCAACTCATTGAGATAGTTGGTATTCAGATGGTTGCCTACAATAAGCATATCAATGCAGGAGCTTTCTTTCCCATTCGCAAAATCGCCTGTAAGAAATACTTCGTCAACCCGGCCAAGACGAACAATGACTTTTTCAATCAATTGGTCGAGACCAAGGTGTTTGTAAAGAATACTATGGATTTCAGGGAATAAGGGATGATTGGTATTTGCAGAGAAAACTTTGCGGTTAGCTTCCTTATGAGAAATAATTAGTCCAGCTTTTTCGAAGCGGTTCAACTCGAGGCGGATAGCATTGCTGCTTTCATGAAATTCAGCCTGTAAACCTCTTAAATGGCCATAACTGTTACTGTTCAGGAATAACCTGGTAAGTAATTTTATCCGCGTCTTTGAAGTAATAAGTGAATCCAGCATATGCTTATGTTTGGCCCTGAATATTAATTCATCCTTTGAGCAATCATCAGCAAGAAGAACTAGCTATAGTAGTAGAAATCGGAGTCGAGATAGTGGGAGTAGAAAAAGCAGTAGCAGAAATGGCAGTAGTAAAAAAAGTAGCAGTAGTAGCAGTAGAAAAAGCAGTCGTAGAAATAGTAGTCGAAAAAGTTGTAGTAGAAATTGAGTCTGTAAAAGTTATTTTAGTATACGAAATTGAGTATCAAATATACTCATATTTGAGTAGAATTGATACTCGCATTAGTAAAAAAAATATTAATTATTTAACAACATGTTGTTAATAAGGTGTTTGTGAATTAATCATATGGGTGGTGTGTTTCTTAAATCCCGATTTTTTAATTTGTATACTGAAAGTTGGCAGGGAAAAATTAATCTGATTTCCGGAGTTTAGTCATGTTCAATCAGGTCGAGACCTACTGTAACCAGGAGATTTGTGCCTGTAGTGCCTAGGCGTATAAGCACTTTTTTCCGTCCGCGATATTCTACCATTTCGCCCTGCATTCCAATCAATGTCCCTGCAATAACAATAACTTTCTGACCTGGTTCAAAACGTTCGTTGCTTACTTCCATTTCAGCTCCCTGTTGCAGCAGCATTTTCAATGTGTCGATCTGCCGGTCGGGGATAGGCGCTGCTTTCCCTTCGAAAGTAACATAGCAGACTAGACCTGGTATATTTATAGCATCATAGTATTCACTCTCGTTTACCCGGATAAATATATAAGATTTGATAAGAGGTTCTTCAATCCATTTCAGCCGGTCGCTCCATTGCTTTCGCTTACGCAAAATTGGCAGGTAAGCTTCGAATCCCGATTCAGTAAGCCTGGTAAGAACCTTTTTTTCGTTCCGCGATTTGGTGTATGCTGCATACCAGCGGGATTCTATCGGGTTAGGGAATACCATAATTTATAAACTGATTAATAACAATGATACTTTCAGCAAATATCAACTTAGAAAGAATTCATTTTTTACTTGCTAATAGTATGCTTGTTATTTAACATAACCGTCGTATACTTTTTTTACTCCTTCCTGGAGGTCAATTTTGAATTTCCAGCCCAGTTTTTCCAGTTTGTTTACATTTAACAACTTTCGCATAGTTCCATCAGGTTTTGAAGAATCGAAATTTATTTCACCTTCGAAACCTGTAATTTTTTGAATCAGTTCAGCAAGTTGACATATACTCACTTCGCAGCCGGAACCAATATTTATATGTGTATTCCTGGTTTCGGCTGATTTTGACGGAATCAGATCGACAAAATCAACATGTTCCATAACGTAAACGCAGGCATCGGCCATGTCAGCCACATGCAGAAATTCGCGAAGTGGAGTTCCTGTTCCCCAAAGGCTAAGGCTTACCTTACCCTCCTTGTTTGTTCTTATCCCTTGTTGAGAAAGAAAGTTCAGAATGGCATCTTCAGGAGCATCCGGCAGGATTCCTTCTACCTTATGTTTTGCCAGGTCGATTCGGATAGCTTCGATATTTTTTTTCTCTAGACAATGAGCCAGGTGCATTTTTCGCATCATTGCCGGTAGTACATGGGAAGTTTCGAGATTGAAATTATCATTAAGCCCATACAGATTGGTAGGCATAACTGAGATGAAATTTGTACCGTATTGGAGGTTGTAACTCTCACATGCTTTAATACCGGCTATTTTGGCTATTGCATAAGGTTCATTGGTGTATTCCAGTTCACCTGTGAGCAAACAATCTTCGCTCATAGGCTGGGGTGCATTTTTAGGATATATACAGGAACTGCCAAGGAACATCAGTTTTTTGGCACCATACACCCATGCATTGTGTATTATGTTGTTTTGTATCTGGAGGTTTTCAAGTATAAACTGCCCGCGATAGGTATTATTTGCCAGAATCCCGCCAACTTTAGCAGCCGCCAAAATGATGTATTCCGGCTTTTCAGCTTCAAATAAAGCCTGAACTGCGGCCTGGTTAGTCAGGTCAAGTTCTTCAAAAGTCCGAAGTGTAAAGTTGTTATACCCTTTTTGTTGCAGGTTTTGCAAAATAGCGTTGCCTACAAGTCCTGTGTGGCCGGCGATGTATATTTTGGAATCAGGATGCATAGCTTGTACTGGTAAATTAGACCTGGTTTAGATTTAAAATTATTGCTTAATTGATAAGTAGAATTGGAATGTTTGAATGTTTCAATGTTAAGAATTTGTAAGAATAATCAGTTTTAAAAACTAACTTAAAACTAACTTTTCAAATTAATCAAACACTTCAACCATCCCGAAATATTAAAGCTAGATTTACTTATTCAAAATAATTCATCACCCTGAACCCTCCGTCTTTGAGGTATTTTTCTTTACGTGCAAGTTTAAGATCATTCTCAATCATATCCTTAACCAGTGATCCCAGATCGTGTTCTGGTATCCACCCGAGTCGGGTATTGGCTTTCGTTGGATCACCAAGAAGCAGATCTACTTCAGTTGGCCTGAAATATGCAGGGTCGACTTCTACTACAATAGTTCCAGGCGCAATCTTATGCTCATTGTCGCTGCTTGAAACCACAATGCCTCTTTCGTTCAGGCCTTCGCCTTCGAATTCAACAGTTACGCCTGCCCCGGCAAACGCCAGTTTCACAAAATCCTTTACCAGAGTTGTAACGCCGGTTGCTATAACGTAGTCTTCGGGCTGGTTCTGCTGCAACATCAGATACATGGCACGTACATAATCCTTGGCATGGCCCCAGTCACGTTTTGCCGAGAGGTTTCCGAGATATAATTTTTTCTGCATTCCTAAAACAATCCGTGCAACCGCCATAGTTATTTTGCGAGTAACGAAAGTTTCGCCTCTTACAGGTGATTCATGGTTGAAGAGGATTCCATTACAGGCATACATATTGTATGCTTCGCGGTAGTTTACAGTTATCCAGTAAGCGTATAATTTTGCTACAGCATAGGGACTTCTCGGGTAAAAGGGGGTTTTTTCACTCTGGGGTGTTTCCTGCACCAGACCATATAATTCACTTGTCGAAGCCTGGTAAAATCTTGTTTTTTGGGTCATTCCCAATAACCGAATAGCTTCGAGCAGTCGCAGAGCTCCGATACCATCGGCATTGGCTGTATATTCCGAAGTGTCGAAACTTACTTTTACATGCGACATTGCTGCAAGGTTATATACTTCATCAGGCTGGATTTCCTGTACGAGGCGAATAAGGTTCGATGAATCGGTCATATCGCCGTGATGCAGGAAGAAATTCCGGCTATCGGTGTGCGGGTCCTGGTATAGATGGTCGATGCGATCGGTATTGAATAATGAACTCCTGCGTTTGAGCCCATGTACAAGATAGCCCTTTTTTAATAAAAATTCAGCCAGGTAAGCGCCATCCTGTCCTGTAATACCTGTGATTAATGCGGTTTTCATACTGAAATTTTGAATTGTGAATTCCTTTACGAATGCTTAGAAAACAAATGTCAGTTAAAGTTGCATTCTGATTCCGTGAACTATTTCGATGCTTTTTCTTGCATCATCAAGCCCGAAGCCTCTGCCTGCAAGAATTTCTTCGTAGCTACGTGTATGCAGGTCGGTAAATCCTTCACTAAACTCAACCTCTTCGCCATCAACTGTAATGGAGCGGAATGTGCGTTTGCCTTGTGCTTTTGCATGTGCCGGTATGTGATCCGCATTTATACTGAGGTGCCAGTTCACATTAGCTTTATCCAGTTTAAGGAAGCCGCCGGCACGGTCATCTTCATGAATACGTACTTCATTCTCTTTTATATCGCCGAAAATCCATGTAAGCATATCGAAAAAATGTATGCCAATGTTAGTAGCAATTCCTCCCGATTGAGCAAGATTTCCTTTCCATGATATATGATACCATCGTCCCCGGCTGGTGATATAGTTAAGGTTCACATCATAGACTTTGCCAGCCGGACCATTGGCTATTTTTTCGCGTAAGGCAATAATTGCAGGATGCAGACGGAGTTGCAGAATGGTAAAAATACGTTTGCCGGTCTCCTGTTCAAGTTCTTTGAGTGCATCGAGGTTCCACGGGTTAAGCACCAGGGGCTTTTCGCAGATGGCATTGGCATCATTCCGCAGAGCTAGCCTCATATGTGCATCGTGAAGGTAATTCGGAGAACATATGCTTACTAAATCAATTTTCGATTCAGGGCCTTTGCGGCGGAGTTTATCAAGATGCCTGTCGAATCGTTCCGGTTCTGTAAAGAAATCAGCATCGGGGAAATAACTGTCCATTATTCCTACTCCGTCATACCTGTCGAGAGCTGCCACAAGCTGGTTGCCTGTTTCTTTAATCGCTTTCATATGCCTGGGAGCAACGTATCCGCCGGCGCCAATAAGTCCAAAATTCAATGGTCGATCTGACATGTCTAAAATATAAAAAGGATAAGCTTTGAGGTAAATTGTTTTTTGCAAAGGTAAGCTTTTTAGTTATTTTGAAAACTGTTTTGAAATAGCTGACGGCATTGCGTTGTAAATACCCCGAAGGGGTTATTCGGCTATTCAGTATAGGTAACATTTCTTTACCTTTGTGTTTTAAAATCGTTTCGATGCCTGATCCTATAATCTCAACTTCTAATCCCCGCATCCGTAATATTACTAATCTTCAGGCTAACAGCCGGGAACGGAGGAAACAGAATCTTTTTGTTATCGAAGGGTACCGTGAAATCAGCCGCGCAATGGAATCGGGCATTGAGTTGAAGGAATTATATGTATGCAATGAAATAGACAAGCCGGACAGGAGTGGTGAACTCCTGAGAATGAACGACCATATCCAGCTTTTCGAAGTCGGGAAGGATGCATTTTCGCGTATTGCTTACCGTGAAGGTTCTGACGGGCTTATTGCACTTGCAGTTCCACGCAAACTCACATTAAATGAACTTGTGCTGAGTGAAAATCCGCTCATTCTTATTCTAGAATCCGTTGAGAAACCAGGCAACCTGGGCGCAATTATGCGAACTGCTGATGCTGCCGGTATTGATGCCGTAATTGTATGCGATCCACTTGCTGATATTTACAATCCAAATGCAATCCGTTCAGGGGTTGGTTGTACTTTTTCGTGCCAGGTTGTTGCCTGTACATCCATTGAGGCAATAGAATGGCTTAAAACAGTGAAAATCGGGATATATGCTGCTGCTCTCACCCATGTTGCATTAGTTTATCATAAAGTGGATTTTAAGGGGCCAACCGCAATTATTATGGGAACTGAATCGACCGGGTTGAGCCGCGACTGGCTGGAAAATTCGGATGCGCAGGTAATTATACCAATGAATGGCATTGCTGATTCGATGAATGTATCAACTTCAGCTGCTGTATTGATTTTCGAGGCGGTAAGGCAGAGAGAGCAGGGGAGGATTTGAAACAGATAGAGACAAAACTGCTTAAGGAAATCTTTTAGCTATTAAATAATTCCTGACGATTCACTATTAGTCGAAGAACAGCCAGGAAATACCAAACTTAAATGCAGCATCAGCCTGTGGATAGCCTGGGACCAGAATATAATTATAACCCATCAGACCGGCATTAAAATGTTCATATTTTATAAATATGCGGGCTCTTTTAATATTCAGGTTTATAAAGGCATCAAGAAAGGGATAATTACCCGATTGATAATTATCCTGCCTGTAAAATAATGCCAGTGCTGGCATGTATGCGTCCTGATACCATTTCGAATGATAGGTGCCACTGATGCCGATCTGGGCATGAAGTGCTTTCTGAAATAAAACAGCGTCGTAACAAAGCGTAAGTTTACCAATAAATGCAGGAAGTTGGAGTATACTGTCGGGCGTAACCTGCTGTGCTGCGGCATATACTGTAGTTATCCAGTGTTTAATCCTGAATTCTTTGCTGGCGTGAGCCGAAATTACCCTTAGCAAGTCGTTGTAATGTTGTGGAAGTACCTGCTGGTTGAGGTATACATAATTTGTAATATGAGTATAAGAGGCATTAAGATCGAAACCTCTCAGGATAATACCAAATTCACCTTTCAGGAAGTTTTGTGAACCAAATGAATTATCCCAATGTATATTATCTGAAATATAGCTATTGAAAAAGTAATCGGGATGCATAAGTCCCTTGGAAACATTGAGATATCCCTTATAATTATGTTTTCCGAAATATTGGTAGAAACTTCCATCGAGTGAATAGTCGCCTCCTTTATAACCACCCAGAACAATATATGCTGATGCTTTGAAGAAGGTTTTCTGCCTGATAATGCCCTTCAGCATGCCGAAAGGTACGGTCTGCCTGAAAACGTCCTTAAAAGTAGTATCGCGGACCAGTCTGTCAGTCTGTAGCCGAATGCCGAATGAATACTGTAAAGGGAAGCTCTTTCCTAATGTGTCGGGGACCTCGTTGGAGTAAACAAAACAGTTCTCGAAGTGGGTGAGCCGAGTCGAATCAAATACTGCAACAGTATCGATAAAATATGCAGGATAGAACCCTGTTGGCGGATTTAGATCTTCATAAGAGGCCCCTGTCATCGAATATCGCAAGGTATATACTATGCGGCCTGCATCAAATTTACGGGGAACATATGCTGTAGTTGAATCCGTTTTAATCGCCACCTTGTTTTTCAGAATATTGAAATACTGTTGAAAAACGACGCTCCTGCATTTGCTACGGTTCATAGCATCGGTAAGATTGGTATTTATTATTTTCCGGTCCGACTCACGATTAAGAGTAAAATCTTCAATATCCTGTATGCCGCCATTCTCGTAGTTTACTGAACGGTCGGTGCGATATGTAATGATAGCACCGTAACGCTGGGTAGGGTAGAGGAATGCCCCGTAGAAGGTTGCTCCTGCGTTGTAGGCTCTTTGTCGCAGGTAAATACCCGGAGCATTGGCAAAACGTGCGCTTAAGCCGAGGTATAGTCCATTTCCGATTCGCTGTCCCAGAGTAAGTTCAAGTTTCTGTTCTTTCTGAGGTCCCATATAATATCTAAGGTGCGAAAATGGACTTTTACTGATATATATCTTTATGCTGTCATCTTTAAGTTTATAGGGTTCATACGTATCCGGTTTAAACCGGAAATTGGGTCCGGAATGAGAATTATATAGGAGGGAAGAAGAAGCGGTTCCAGGATTTCCCAAGTTAGCAAAGAATTGATTATGCTGTTTTGCAGCATCGTAATCCTGGAAAGAAATCAAGGGTTTCGAAACCGCATAGCGTGAATAGGCGCCCTGCTCGTTAATTGAGAAAAAGCTTACGAAAACTGAATCAGGGCTGTGTTCGTCTTTTTTCTTACTGGCGGCATCATCTGCGTTATTTCCACCCTCTTCTCCACCAAATTGCTGGGCAGATGCCCCGGTAAGGATAAAAACCGATAGTGAGATAAAAAAGATTAAACGCAGAAAAGACATTGCTTATTAAGTTATGCGGAATCAAGTGTACGTTGCAAAAGTACTGAAAAAACCGATATTGGCTGATGCATACTGTGACGCATTCACTCCATTATATGAATTTTTAACTTACTGGCATTTGTACTTTCAGAATTTACAAGGAAAGATGTGAGTAAAAAAAGCAGCAAAAAAAAACCCTGCTATCTAACGATAGCAGGGTAATAAAATTCGGCGGCGACATACTCTCCCGGTTTGATCCAGTACCATCTGCGCAGGCGGGCTTAACTTCTCTGTTCGGAATGGGAAGAGGTGGGCCCCGCCGCTATAGCCACCAAAAGGTTTTAAATATTTTGGTTTTTCTATAAGGAAGAAAAAAAATGACAATTGAAAGAAAGAAAATACATACTGTATCGAGGTGAATAAATTGAACGTCAACAGAAAATTTACGGGTAATTAGTACTGCTCGGCTTTGCCATTACTGACTTTACACCTGCAGCCTATCAACGTCGTAGTCTACAACGACCCTTAAAGGAAGCCTCATCTTGGGCTGAGTTTCGCGCTTAGATGCTTTCAGCGCTTATCTCAACCATACGTAGCTACCCTGCAATGCAGCTGGCGCCACAACAGGTACACTAGCGGTATGTCCGACTCGGTCCTCTCGTACTAGAGTCAGGTGCCCTCAAGCTTCCAACGCCCACAACAGATAGGGACCGAACTGTCTCGCGACGTTCTGAACCCAGCTCACGTGCCACTTTAATCGGCGAACAGCCGAACCCTTGGGACCTTCTCCAGCCCCAGGATGTGACGAGCCGACATCGAGGTGCCAAACCACTCCGTCGATGTGAGCTCTTGGGAGTGATCAGCCTGTTATCCCCGGCGTACCTTTTATCCTTTGAGCGATGGCCCTTCCATGCGGAACCACCGGATCACTATATCCGTCTTTCGACCCTGCTCGACTTGTTGGTCTCACAGTCAAGCATGCTTATGCTATTGCACTCTGCGTACGGTTACCAAGCGTACTGAGCATACCTTTGAAAGCCTCCGTTATTCTTTTGGAGGCGACCACCCCAGTCAAACTACCCACCATGCACTGTCTCCCGTTGTGCGGGATTAGGCTTCAAATAAACAAAGGGTGGTATTTCAAGGATGACTCCACGAAAGCTAGCGCCTCCGCTTCACAGTCTCCCACCTATCCTACACATCGTTTATTCAAAGTCAATGCAAAGTTATAGTGAAGGTGCACGGGGTCTTTCCGTCCCGTTGCGGGTATCCGGCATCTTCACCGGAACTACAATTTCACCGAGCTCATGGCTGAGACAGTGCCCAGATCGTTACACCATTCGTGCAGGTCGGAACTTACCCGACAAGGAATTTCGCTACCTTAGGACCGTTATAGTTACGGCCGCCGTTTACTGGGGCTTCAATTCAAAGCTTCGCCTTGCGACTAACCTCTCCTCTTAACCTTCCAGCACCGGGCAGGTGTCAGGCCTTATACGTCATCTTTCGATTTAGCAAAGCCATGTGTTTTTGATAAACAGTCGCCTGGGCCATTTCTCTGCGCCCCACAGAGTGGGGGTCCTTTTTCCCGAAGTTACAGGACTAATTTGCCTAGTTCCTTAGCCATGATTCACTCGAGCACCTTTGGATACTCTCCTCGACCACCTGTGTCGGTTTCCGGTACGGGCGGCTTCAACCTGAAGCTTAGGGGTTTTTCTTGTGAGTTTGATTAGGGTCATTATCCGCTTGTCCGAAGACTCACGGTACTATCAGGTTCGACATTCGGAGCGGATTTGCCTACTCCAAATATATCTACACCCTTCAACGTACTATTCCGTCAGTACGCAGACCTTTCACACCTCCTCCACCCCATCGCAGTTGAGCCGGTACATGAATATTAACATGTTGTCCATCGACTACCCCGTTTGGGTTTGTCTTAGGCCCCGACTAACCCTGATCCGATTAGCGTTGATCAGGAAACCTTGGTCTTTCGGTGTGCGGGTTTCCCACCCGCATTATCGTTACTTATGCCTACATTTGCTTTTCCAGACGCTCCAGCATGCCTTACGACACACCTTCGACGCAGACTGGAATGCTCCCCTACCAGTGACGACGAATCGTCAATCCATAGCTTCGGTAATATGCTTGATGCCCGATTATTATCCATGCCCGATCGCTCGACTAGTGAGCTGTTACGCACTCTTTAAATGAATGGCTGCTTCCGAGCCAACATCCTAGCTGTCAATGCAATCAGACCTCGTTATTTCAACTTAGCATATATTTGGGGACCTTAGCTGATGGTCTGGGTTCTTTCCCTCTCGGCGCTGGACCTTAGCACCCAACGCCTCACTCCCGAGTATATTTTATAGCATTCGGAGTTTGTCTGGATTTGGTAGGCGGTGAAGCCCCCGCATCCAATCAGTAGCTCTACCTCTATAAAACTCAACCTCGAGGCTGTTCCTAAAAACATTTCGGGGAGTACGAGCTATCTCTCAGTTTGATTAGCCTTTCACCCCTATCCACAGTTCATCCAAAGACTTTTCAACGTCAACTAGTTCGGACCTCCATTCCGTGTTACCGGAACTTCATCCTGACCATGGATAGATCACTAAAGTTTCGCGTCTACCCCCACTGACTGGGCGCCCTATTCAGACTTGCTTTCGCTTCGGCTACGTACGTCAACGCACTTAACCTTGCCAGTGAGGAGTAACTCGTAGGCTCATTATGCAAAAGGCACGCTGTCACCCCGACGAATCGAGGCTCCAACCGTTTGTAAGCGTATGGTTTCAGGTTCTATTTCACTCTTCTGTTCGAAGTACTTTTCACCTTTCCTTCACAGTACTGGTTCGCTATCGGTCTCTCAGGAGTATTTAGCCTTACCAGATGGTGCTGGCAGATTCCCACAGGATTTCTCCGGTCCCGCGGTACTCAGGATACAGCTAGGTATTAAAACGATTTCGTCTACAGGATTATCACCTTCTATGATCCAACTTTCCAGATGGTTCTACTATCGTTTTAAAGTCCACGTTGCTGTCCTACAACCCCGACCTTGCCGTAACAACGTCGGTTTGGGCTATTCCCATTTCGCTCACCACTACTCAGGGAATCACTATTGTTTTCTCTTCCTCCAGGTACTTAGATGTTTCAGTTCTCTGGGTTTGCTTTCCTTTCGGAATACTAGGCCTTCAGCCTAGTGGGTTGCCCCATTCGGAGATCTCCGGATTAAAGGTTGTTTGCACCTACCCGAAGCTTATCGCAGCTTACCACGTCCTTCATCGCCTCTGAGAGCCAAGGCATCCACCATACGCTCTTAATAACTTTCTTGTTGAACTCGATGTTAAATTCATAACACCTCGCTTAACTATGTATTTTCTTTCATTTCAATATGTCAAAGAACTTTATCCCGAATAATCGGAATTTGTGGAGAATAATGGAATCGAACCATCTGCCTTCCCGGTTACTACCAGGTTGCTCTTCCATTGAGCTAATTCAACTGTATATTCAAGAACTGTTTTTTCCGTTGCCGGAAACTGGTGGAGAATAACGGATTCGAACCGTTGACCCCCTGCGTGCAAGGCAGGTGCTCTAGCCAGCTGAGCTAATTCCCCGAATACTTTATTGAACGGGTTAGTTCAAAAAAAAATCTGCTGACTGATGGGTATCGGTTTGGCAAATTTTCTGATTACTTATCCGTAAACATTTGAAGTAGTAGTCCCGCGCAGATTTGAACTGCGGACCCCTACATTATCAGTGTAGTGCTCTAACCAACTGAGCTACGGGACTAAAAATCCTTTAGTTTCAGGGCTGAGCCCATACTCAAACGTTTGGGTTTCAAAAAGTAAAAACATGAAGTCAACATAAAACAGTAAATATCCTATTATCTCACGATAACAAAGAATAATCTCTCTAGAAAGGAGGTATTCCAGCCGCACCTTCCGGTACGGCTACCTTGTTACGACTTAGCCCTAGTTACCTGTTTTACCCTAGGCCGCTCCTTACGGTCACGGACTTCAGGTACCCCAAGCTTCCATGGCTTGACGGGCGGTGTGTACAAGGCCCGGGAACGTATTCACCGCGCCATGGCTGATGCGCGATTACTAGCGAATCCAACTTCACGAAGTCGAGTTTCAGACTTCGATCCGAACTGAGACCGGCTTTGGAGATTTGCATCCTGTCACCAGGTAGCTGCCCTCTGTACCGGCCATTGTAGCACGTGTGTAGCCCTGGACGTAAGGGCCGTGCTGATTTGACGTCATCCCCGCCTTCCTCACTACTTGCGTAGGCAGTTTCTTTAGAGTCCCCAGCATTACCTGATGGCAACTAAAGATAGGGGTTGCGCTCGTTATGGGACTTAACCCGACACCTCACGGCACGAGCTGACGACAACCATGCAGCACCTCGTAGATTGTCCGAAGAAGATCACGTTTCCGCGACTGTCAACCTACGTTCGAGCCCAGGTAAGGTTCCTCGCGTATCATCGAATTAAACCACATGCTCCTCCGCTTGTGCGGGCCCCCGTCAATTCCTTTGAGTTTCAATCTTGCGACCGTACTCCCCAGGTGGATCACTTAATAGTTTCCCTAAGACGCTGACTGTGTATCGCCAACATCGAGTGATCATCGTTTACGGCGTGGACTACCAGGGTATCTAATCCTGTTTGATCCCCACGCTTTCGTGCATGAGCGTCAGTTGTTGCTTGGTAAGCTGCCTTCGCGATCGGTGTTCTGTGTCATATCTAAGCATTTCACCGCTACATGACACATTCCGCCTACCTCAACAACACTCAAGAATAACAGTATCAATGGCAGTTCTACAGTTAAGCTGTAGGCTTTCACCGCTGACTTATTATTCCGCCTGCGCACCCTTTAAACCCAATGAATCCGGATAACGCTTGCATCCTCCGTATTACCGCGGCTGCTGGCACGGAGTTAGCCGATGCTTATTCTTACGGTACCATCAGCACCGATACACGACCGGTGGTTTTTTCCCGTACAAAAGAAGTTTACAACCCATAGGGCCTTCGTCCTTCACGCGGCATGGCTGGTTCAGGCTTGCGCCCATTGACCAATATTCCTTACTGCTGCCTCCCGTAGGAGTCTGGTCCGTGTCTCAGTACCAGTGTGGGGGATAATCCTCTCAGAACCCCTAGACATCGTAGCCTTGGTGGGCCGTTACCTCACCAACTAGCTAATGTCGCGCATGCCCATCTATAACCACCGGAGTTTTAACTGCAAAATGATGCCATTTCGCAGTGTTATGGGATATTAGCCACAATTTCTCGAGGTTGTGTCCCGGTTATAGGTAGGTTGCATACGTGTTACGCACCCGTGCGCCACTCTCACCAAAGTATTGCTACCTCGGATCCCGTACGACTTGCATGTATTAAGCCTGCCGCTAGCGTTCATCCTGAGCCAGGATCAAACTCTCCATAGTAAGTTGATCTTAAATGTCTCAGATTGTTTCTTCACTGTCAAATTGTATTTGAACAGGGGATATTCGCTGCTTTATGTTTTGACTTCAGTCTTTCAAAGAACTTGGTGATCTATAGTATGCCTTTTCAGGCCGATCATTTCAATTTGTGTTTCCCAACTTAGAACTTCTTGTCGTGATTGGGAGTGCAAAGGTAATACCTTTTTTTACTCCTGCAACTATTTCTTTAAAAAAGTTACAAATATCTTTACTGAAGTTGTTGAATTCACTCATTATCAGACAAATTGATCTATCAATATTTTTAAATTTATTTTTTTATTGCTACCCTGGCAAATCAGAAGAGATTAATACTTATTCTGTATTGTGTTAAATACTAATAGGATACACCAAGTTTGTAATAAATGATAGATTTTATTATGGTACGTATTATACCTGGATTTTATAAATGCTGTTTTAGCCTTTTTAGATATTGGATTTTCATTAATTTGACCAGATCAAAGATAACATCAGTTGTAATTATATGAATTTCAAAATTATAGATTAAACTTTAATTTAGATATTTACTTATACGATTTTTCTCCCTTATGAGGTGAAAAGGTTGAATTTTGTAAACAGACCAGAATCGTGTTACCATGGCTTTTTAAACTCATTTCTCAATTTCTGATTTTTATATATCGAAATACTTTTATAAGAATAATTAGGAGTTTTTTTAACTGAAAAATGCACTCACTCATAACATTTAGCTGACCTGGGATAGAGTTATAATGTGTTAAGAATAAATAAAAACCCTGCACGATAGGAGCGGGGGCCCAGGATTAAATTCGAAAAATGCAATTATCGTAAACTTGTAATTACGCAAACCTTTCGTGAAAAGTGATTTTATCAGGTTGGTTGCTTACATGACGTCAGGACTTTGTCACAGGTTATCATGAGCTTTTATATTGTTGGAGGGATCATGGACAGAAGGAGTGGAGGCAGAAGCGGGGTATGACGGTTGTTATAAACGAGCAGTCTGTTGGGAGTTTGTGATTTCAGGATCTAATGGAAATGCAGTAACTCATGAAGAAAAGTATCCATGTCGCATCAATAATATCCGTTTATCTCGGGTGTGATGAAACCTGGTTGATTGTTATTGGTTCGGAGAACAATAACAATTTATCTGAGATTATTCTCTGAGTGCAGAGCCACTGCTATAAACATTTACCCTGATAACATGACAATGTAGTTTTGGGTTTTAATGCGTCATAGAAAGGACTCAGTATTTGAACCATTATCATCTGAAAAGGAGTTGAATCAAACCTAAGCTATATCGTAGAGGCAATATGGTAATTACTAATAGAGTAAAAAAGGCTGAACAACAACCTGTAAAGTATGACTTAATAAGGGGATGAATTCAGTGGCTACAGGATTTTATCCAGCTACAGCGTGACTTCCGGTTTGATCCGGTACTCTACCCACTGGCGGACGCAGGCGTGCTTATCCGCCTGAGGCGGATCGGAATGGGAAGAGGCATTAACTGATTATTCGGTTAAAGAATTTATAGCAAAAAAAACCCTGCTATCTAACGATAGCAGGGTAATAAAATTCGGCGGCGACATACTCTCCCGGTTTGATCCAGTACCATCTGCGCAGGCGGGCTTAACTTCTCTGTTCGGAATGGGAAGAGGTGGGCCCCGCCGCTATAGCCACCAAAAGGTTTTAAATATTTTGGTTTTTCTATAAGGAAGAAAAAAAATGACAATTGAAAGAAAGAAAATACATACTGTATCGAGGTGAATAAATTGAACGTCAACAGAAAATTTACGGGTAATTAGTACTGCTCGGCTTTGCCATTACTGACTTTACACCTGCAGCCTATCAACGTCGTAGTCTACAACGACCCTTAAAGGAAGCCTCATCTTGGGCTGAGTTTCGCGCTTAGATGCTTTCAGCGCTTATCTCAACCATACGTAGCTACCCTGCAATGCAGCTGGCGCCACAACAGGTACACTAGCGGTATGTCCGACTCGGTCCTCTCGTACTAGAGTCAGGTGCCCTCAAGCTTCCAACGCCCACAACAGATAGGGACCGAACTGTCTCGCGACGTTCTGAACCCAGCTCACGTGCCACTTTAATCGGCGAACAGCCGAACCCTTGGGACCTTCTCCAGCCCCAGGATGTGACGAGCCGACATCGAGGTGCCAAACCACTCCGTCGATGTGAGCTCTTGGGAGTGATCAGCCTGTTATCCCCGGCGTACCTTTTATCCTTTGAGCGATGGCCCTTCCATGCGGAACCACCGGATCACTATATCCGTCTTTCGACCCTGCTCGACTTGTTGGTCTCACAGTCAAGCATGCTTATGCTATTGCACTCTGCGTACGGTTACCAAGCGTACTGAGCATACCTTTGAAAGCCTCCGTTATTCTTTTGGAGGCGACCACCCCAGTCAAACTACCCACCATGCACTGTCTCCCGTTGTGCGGGATTAGGCTTCAAATAAACAAAGGGTGGTATTTCAAGGATGACTCCACGAAAGCTAGCGCCTCCGCTTCACAGTCTCCCACCTATCCTACACATCGTTTATTCAAAGTCAATGCAAAGTTATAGTGAAGGTGCACGGGGTCTTTCCGTCCCGTTGCGGGTATCCGGCATCTTCACCGGAACTACAATTTCACCGAGCTCATGGCTGAGACAGTGCCCAGATCGTTACACCATTCGTGCAGGTCGGAACTTACCCGACAAGGAATTTCGCTACCTTAGGACCGTTATAGTTACGGCCGCCGTTTACTGGGGCTTCAATTCAAAGCTTCGCCTTGCGACTAACCTCTCCTCTTAACCTTCCAGCACCGGGCAGGTGTCAGGCCTTATACGTCATCTTTCGATTTAGCAAAGCCATGTGTTTTTGATAAACAGTCGCCTGGGCCATTTCTCTGCGCCCCACAGAGTGGGGGTCCTTTTTCCCGAAGTTACAGGACTAATTTGCCTAGTTCCTTAGCCATGATTCACTCGAGCACCTTTGGATACTCTCCTCGACCACCTGTGTCGGTTTCCGGTACGGGCGGCTTCAACCTGAAGCTTAGGGGTTTTTCTTGTGAGTTTGATTAGGGTCATTATCCGCTTGTCCGAAGACTCACGGTACTATCAGGTTCGACATTCGGAGCGGATTTGCCTACTCCAAATATATCTACACCCTTCAACGTACTATTCCGTCAGTACGCAGACCTTTCACACCTCCTCCACCCCATCGCAGTTGAGCCGGTACATGAATATTAACATGTTGTCCATCGACTACCCCGTTTGGGTTTGTCTTAGGCCCCGACTAACCCTGATCCGATTAGCGTTGATCAGGAAACCTTGGTCTTTCGGTGTGCGGGTTTCCCACCCGCATTATCGTTACTTATGCCTACATTTGCTTTTCCAGACGCTCCAGCATGCCTTACGACACACCTTCGACGCAGACTGGAATGCTCCCCTACCAGTGACGACGAATCGTCAATCCATAGCTTCGGTAATATGCTTGATGCCCGATTATTATCCATGCCCGATCGCTCGACTAGTGAGCTGTTACGCACTCTTTAAATGAATGGCTGCTTCCGAGCCAACATCCTAGCTGTCAATGCAATCAGACCTCGTTATTTCAACTTAGCATATATTTGGGGACCTTAGCTGATGGTCTGGGTTCTTTCCCTCTCGGCGCTGGACCTTAGCACCCAACGCCTCACTCCCGAGTATATTTTATAGCATTCGGAGTTTGTCTGGATTTGGTAGGCGGTGAAGCCCCCGCATCCAATCAGTAGCTCTACCTCTATAAAACTCAACCTCGAGGCTGTTCCTAAAAACATTTCGGGGAGTACGAGCTATCTCTCAGTTTGATTAGCCTTTCACCCCTATCCACAGTTCATCCAAAGACTTTTCAACGTCAACTAGTTCGGACCTCCATTCCGTGTTACCGGAACTTCATCCTGACCATGGATAGATCACTAAAGTTTCGCGTCTACCCCCACTGACTGGGCGCCCTATTCAGACTTGCTTTCGCTTCGGCTACGTACGTCAACGCACTTAACCTTGCCAGTGAGGAGTAACTCGTAGGCTCATTATGCAAAAGGCACGCTGTCACCCCGACGAATCGAGGCTCCAACCGTTTGTAAGCGTATGGTTTCAGGTTCTATTTCACTCTTCTGTTCGAAGTACTTTTCACCTTTCCTTCACAGTACTGGTTCGCTATCGGTCTCTCAGGAGTATTTAGCCTTACCAGATGGTGCTGGCAGATTCCCACAGGATTTCTCCGGTCCCGCGGTACTCAGGATACAGCTAGGTATTAAAACGATTTCGTCTACAGGATTATCACCTTCTATGATCCAACTTTCCAGATGGTTCTACTATCGTTTTAAAGTCCACGTTGCTGTCCTACAACCCCGACCTTGCCGTAACAACGTCGGTTTGGGCTATTCCCATTTCGCTCACCACTACTCAGGGAATCACTATTGTTTTCTCTTCCTCCAGGTACTTAGATGTTTCAGTTCTCTGGGTTTGCTTTCCTTTCGGAATACTAGGCCTTCAGCCTAGTGGGTTGCCCCATTCGGAGATCTCCGGATTAAAGGTTGTTTGCACCTACCCGAAGCTTATCGCAGCTTACCACGTCCTTCATCGCCTCTGAGAGCCAAGGCATCCACCATACGCTCTTAATAACTTTCTTGTTGAACTCGATGTTAAATTCATAACACCTCGCTTAACTATGTATTTTCTTTCATTTCAATATGTCAAAGAACTTTATCCCGAATAATCGGAATTTGTGGAGAATAATGGAATCGAACCATCTGCCTTCCCGGTTACCACCAGGTTGCTCTTCCATTGAGCTACTTATCCGTAAACATTTGAAGTAGTAGTCCCGCGCAGATTTGAACTGCGGACCCCTACATTATCAGTGTAGTGCTCTAACCAACTGAGCTACGGGACTAAAAATCCTTTAGTTTCAGGGCTGAGCCCATACTCAAACGTTTGGGTTTCAAAAAGTAAAAACATGAAGTCAACATAAAACAGTAAATATCCTATTATCTCACGATAACAAAGAATAATCTCTCTAGAAAGGAGGTATTCCAGCCGCACCTTCCGGTACGGCTACCTTGTTACGACTTAGCCCTAGTTACCTGTTTTACCCTAGGCCGCTCCTTACGGTCACGGACTTCAGGTACCCCAAGCTTCCATGGCTTGACGGGCGGTGTGTACAAGGCCCGGGAACGTATTCACCGCGCCATGGCTGATGCGCGATTACTAGCGAATCCAACTTCACGAAGTCGAGTTTCAGACTTCGATCCGAACTGAGACCGGCTTTGGAGATTTGCATCCTGTCACCAGGTAGCTGCCCTCTGTACCGGCCATTGTAGCACGTGTGTAGCCCTGGACGTAAGGGCCGTGCTGATTTGACGTCATCCCCGCCTTCCTCACTACTTGCGTAGGCAGTTTCTTTAGAGTCCCCAGCATTACCTGATGGCAACTAAAGATAGGGGTTGCGCTCGTTATGGGACTTAACCCGACACCTCACGGCACGAGCTGACGACAACCATGCAGCACCTCGTAGATTGTCCGAAGAAGATCACGTTTCCGCGACTGTCAACCTACGTTCGAGCCCAGGTAAGGTTCCTCGCGTATCATCGAATTAAACCACATGCTCCTCCGCTTGTGCGGGCCCCCGTCAATTCCTTTGAGTTTCAATCTTGCGACCGTACTCCCCAGGTGGATCACTTAATAGTTTCCCTAAGACGCTGACTGTGTATCGCCAACATCGAGTGATCATCGTTTACGGCGTGGACTACCAGGGTATCTAATCCTGTTTGATCCCCACGCTTTCGTGCATGAGCGTCAGTTGTTGCTTGGTAAGCTGCCTTCGCGATCGGTGTTCTGTGTCATATCTAAGCATTTCACCGCTACATGACACATTCCGCCTACCTCAACAACACTCAAGAATAACAGTATCAATGGCAGTTCTACAGTTAAGCTGTAGGCTTTCACCGCTGACTTATTATTCCGCCTGCGCACCCTTTAAACCCAATGAATCCGGATAACGCTTGCATCCTCCGTATTACCGCGGCTGCTGGCACGGAGTTAGCCGATGCTTATTCTTACGGTACCATCAGCACCGATACACGACCGGTGGTTTTTTCCCGTACAAAAGAAGTTTACAACCCATAGGGCCTTCGTCCTTCACGCGGCATGGCTGGTTCAGGCTTGCGCCCATTGACCAATATTCCTTACTGCTGCCTCCCGTAGGAGTCTGGTCCGTGTCTCAGTACCAGTGTGGGGGATAATCCTCTCAGAACCCCTAGACATCGTAGCCTTGGTGGGCCGTTACCTCACCAACTAGCTAATGTCGCGCATGCCCATCTATAACCACCGGAGTTTTAACTGCAAAATGATGCCATTTCGCAGTGTTATGGGATATTAGCCACAATTTCTCGAGGTTGTGTCCCGGTTATAGGTAGGTTGCATACGTGTTACGCACCCGTGCGCCACTCTCACCAAAGTATTGCTACCTCGGATCCCGTACGACTTGCATGTATTAAGCCTGCCGCTAGCGTTCATCCTGAGCCAGGATCAAACTCTCCATAGTAAGTTGATCTTAAATGTCTCAGATTGTTTCTTCACTGTCAAATTGTATTTGAACAGGGGATATTCGCTGCTTTATGTTTTGACTTCAGTCTTTCAAAGAACTTGGTGATCTATAGTATGCCTTTTCAGGCCGATCATTTCAATTTGTGTTTCCCAACTTAGAACTTCTTGTCGTGATTGGGAGTGCAAAGGTAATACCTTTTTTTACTCCTGCAACTATTTCTTAATATATTTTTAACAAATTTATCAAGAAATTTCAGTTAAGCTAAACGGGGCTGCAAAGATACTATAAATGTTAAAACTAACAAGTGGTTATACAAATATTGTATATGTTATTTTTAAACTGCTTTTAACCAGTATTTTATAATTATAATTTCCTGGGTTTTGAGCTGTTTTAGTATTTTGCATTCAATGAACTTTCTCCTTTAGGAGGGTGCAAAAGTATAAATCTTTTTAATACCTGCAACATTAATGTGAAAATAAATATGGAATTGCATATAAAGATCAGTGGAACAAGAGGATATAAAATAAAATATTTTATTTTTGCCTGAGTTTGATCAAAAATATGTTACTTTACAATTGTTTTTAAGTCTGAAAACCTATGAAGCACCGGATAGTTTTTACTAATTATATATATATAGGCATATTCAGCCTTGTTTTGTTTCTTTTCAGTGCTCCGGTTCACGGACAGTTTACCAATGAAAACAAGGAGAAAAAACCTGATTTTAGATCACGATTATTCTATGGGGGGGGATTCGGTCTTCAATTCGGCTCTGCCACATTAATTGAACTTTCGCCATTGGTTGGATATAAAGTTACACCCAAACTTGGTATCGGGGTCAGTCCGACATATAAGTATTATCATTATAATAACTATTACGGACCGGATTTAGATTTGGCTTCAAATGTTTATGGTGGCAGTATATTTGCCCGGTATACTATAATACAGAGCGTCTTTGCACATGTTGAATATGAAACGCTATTCTATAATACTTCAACTCCCGGATATCCAACCTATATGGAACAGTTTAACAGTTTCTTTGTTGGGGGTGGATATATGCAATACTTCGGGGCAAATTCCGGAATGTATATCGAAGTTCTGTGGAATTTAAACGATACTCCCAATTCACCATATACAAACCCTATTTTCAGGGTGGGATTTAATGTGGGGATGTAATAATTGATTTGTTTATATCTGATCAGTGTAAAGATATATGTTATAATGAAAGAGGCAGCTTTTTATGGCTGCCTTTATCAATATATATTGAATTTTATTTCAGGATCAATGTGGTATGTTTTTAAGTACCTCCAATGTAAGATCCCAGAAACGCTGCACAGTTGCAATTTCAAGCCTTTCGTCAGGCGAATGGGCTCCTTTGATTGTAGGACCAAACGAAATCATATCGATTCCGGGATACTGCTCACCAATCAGACCGCATTCGAGGCCGGCATGTATTGCAAGAACTTTTGGCTCAGTACCAAAGAGTTTGATATACGCTGCTCGGGTAGCATCAAGAATTGGCGATTTTGGATTAGGTGTCCAGCCGGGATACCCATCGTTATGCGTTATTTTCCCGCCTGCCAGCCTGAAAACACTCTCGACCATGTTCAAAACATCCTGTTTGCCATGCTCCGATGAACTTCTCTGACTAGTGCCAATCTCGATAACCTTGTCGGTCATTTTAACCGAAGCCAGATTAGTGGATGTTTCAACGAAGTTTGGTACGTCGGCTGACATAGCAATTACTCCGTGCGGACAGGCATACAATGCATTGAGAAGTCGCTCCTGGGTGGAAAGATCGATCAGGAAAGAGGGCAACTCAGTGGGTTGGTAACTTATAAGCAGTCCCGGTTCGTTTATTCTGAACTCTGATTTTAATATTGCATTGAACTGTTTGACATATTTAATAAAATCTGCGCTGAAACGGTTCGGAACAATAACATTTGCGAAAGCTTCGCGGGCAATTGCATTGCGCAGGTTGCCACCGTCAATTTCTGAAATGCGTACTTCGTACAGATGACTGGCTGTCCAGAGCAGCCTGTTTAAAATTTTAACTGCATTTCCGCGGCCTTTATTAATGTCATCACCTGAATGTCCTCCCTGGAGGCCGGTAACCTTTATCTGAAAACCTGCAAAATCGTAATTCACCGCAACGCGCGAATAGCCCATTAATACCTTGGTATCCTGGCCTCCGGCGCAACCGATAAATAATTCACCTTCATCTTCCGAATCGAGGTTTAGGAGTATATTGCCTTTCAGGAAACCTGCTTTAAGTCCTTTGGCACCGGTAAGTCCGGTTTCTTCATCAACTGTAAAGAGCATTTCGAGAGGCCCGTGTTCAATATCAGTGGTTTCGAGTATGGCAAGTTGCATGGCAACTCCTATTCCATCGTCAGCTCCGAGGGTTGTTCCTGTTGCTTTAACCCAATCACCATCAACGCGCGGAACAATCGGATCGTTGTCGAAATCATGATAGGTATCACTGTTTTTCTCGCAAACCATATCGATATGGCTTTGCAGAACTACAACCGGATAATTCTCATATCCTTTTGTAGCAGGTTTGCGAATCAGTATATTGCCTGTTTCGTCCAACTCATTTTCGAGATTCAGTTTGCGGGCAACACTTATTATATATTCGGTAATCAGCTTTTCCTTTTTTGATGGATGGGGAACTTTGCAGATCTCGCTGAAATAAAACCAGACTTTTTCAGGGCTTAGTCCTGTGAATACATTACTCATAGATTATGCGTGTATTGGATTATATGCAAATATATACCATAAATGGAATCAGCAATCTTAATTTAAAAATTTAAGTAAAACACGCAATTTGCGGCAGTTTTAAAGAGGAAATACTGAATTCGGCAATTTGGCAATGTGACTATTCGGCAATTAGCTGTATTCCGAATGATCAAAATGCTTATTCGATTTAATCATGAATCTGCAACTACTTTGATGCTGCTAATTTCACTATTGTTTTCAGTGGGTCGGGGGAAGAAAACACAGTATTACCTGCAACCAGGATATCGGCACCAGCCTGGATTAATTTAGCTGAATTATCGAAGTCAACTCCGCCATCCACTTCGATGAGAATGTTTTTCCCAGTAACCAGAATCATTTGCTTCAGAGTACGAATTTTCTGGTAGGTGTTTTCAATAAACTTCTGCCCTCCAAACCCCGGGTTTACTGACATAATCAGTACCAGGTCTAGTTCAGGCAGAATGTCGGTAAGAACCTGGACCGGTGTATGCGGATTTAATACTACCCCGGCTTTCATTCCCAGTTCCTTTACCTGTGCAACTGACCGGTTCAGATGCACTGAGGCTTCATAGTGAAAAGTGAGTATATCGGCACCAGCTTTTCGAAAAGCTTCAAAATATTTCTCTGGATGAACGATCATCAGGTGAACATCAAGTAGTTTGGTGGTTGCTTTCCTGACTGCCTTCACAATTGGAATCCCGTAAGAAATATTGGGTACAAAAACTCCATCCATTACATCAATATGTATCCATTCGGCCTGGCTGTTGTTGATCATTTCAATATCCCTGCCCAAATGCAGGAAATCGGCCGATAAAATAGAAGGAGCGATGATTGGCATGGCAGTATCTTGGATTATGAGTTATGAGTTATGAGTTAAGTTTTTTCCAAAAGGGGGTTGTGCGGAATATTTTAGTTCCAATAGCGATGTGTTTACCTGGGCGAATTAGCCTAAGCAGGGTTTAAAGTTATAGAAAAATCGGATAAAAAAAAGAGCGGACCTAAATCCGCTCAATATTTCATTTAACCAAGGTAGGTTTTCAGTATTTTGCTACGTGCAGTATGTTTAAGCCTGCGGATAGCTTTTTCCTTGATCTGCCTTACGCGTTCGCGGGTGAGATCAAATTTTTCCCCTATTTCTTCGAGGGTATAAGGATGACTTCCGTTCAAACCGAAATAAAGTTTAATGACATCGGCTTCGCGCGGAGTAAGTGTTGAAATAGCACGGTCAATTTCTTTACGGAGCGATTCGTAGAGCAATCCGGTTTCGGGAGTCGGGCCGTCATCGCTGCGAAGAACATCGTACATGGTGTTATCTTCGTCCTGGATTAACGGTGCATCCATCGAAACGTGGCGGCCGCTGTTACGCATCGATTCTTTTACCTCATTCTCGCTTATTTCGAGTAATGTGGCAATCTCATCGCTGTTAGGTTCGCGTTCGTATTCCTGTTCGAGTTTGGCGTAAGCCTTGTTGATTTTGTTGATGGCACCGATTTTATTGAGCGGCAGCCTCACTATACGTGATTGTTCGGCTAAAGCCTGCAAAATTGACTGGCGGATCCACCATACAGCATACGAGATGAATTTGAATCCACGGGTCTCGTCGAAGCGTTGTGCTGCTTTAATGAGGCCCAGGTTTCCTTCGTTGATCAGGTCAGGCAGGCTGAGTCCTTGGTTTTGATACTGTTTTGAAACAGAAACAACGAAACGTAGATTTGCTTTTGTGAGTTTTTCGAGGGCCGCGCGGTCGCCTTGCTTAATTCGCTGAGCGAGCTGGACTTCTTCTTCGGCTGTGATCAGTTCCACTTTTCCGATTTCCTGGAGGTATTTATCCAGCGATGCGGTTTCGCGGTTTGTTACTTGCTTTGTTATTTTGAGTTGCCTCATAGAATAAATTTGTGTTGGCGTTCTGTAATACGAAAAAAATGAAGTTTAGGTTTCACATTTGTGAAAAAAAACACCTTCCCTATTGAAAATAAAGGAAGGTGCCTTGCTTCAGAAGCCTTATTTGGTCTCGTTGCTTTGATCCGGACGAGGAAGCAACACTTTACGTGAAAGTTTCAGTTTCCCGGTTTTCGGATCTACTTCAATAAGTTTAACATCAATTTTATCGCCTACTTTCAGTACGCTTTCCACATCCTTAAGGCGGCTCCATTCAATTTCGGAGATATGAAGTAATCCGTCTTTCCCAGGAAGGATTTCGACGAAAGCACCAAAAGCAGTTATGGTCTTAACAGTTCCGTGGTATACATCACCCACTTCAGGAACGGCAACTATGCGTTTGATTTTTTCCTTAACTGCATCGATCGAAGCTTTGTTGTTCGAAACAATGTCGATAATTCCAAACTCGCCGACTTCTTCAATAACAATTGTTGAGCCGGTTTCGCGCTGCATTTCCTGGATGATCTTACCGCCTGGTCCGATTACTGCACCGATAAATTCGCGTGGAATGGTTATTTTAACAATACGCGGAACGTGAGGTTTGTAATCTTCGCGTGGTTCGGTAATGGTTTTGGCCATTTCGCCAAGTATATGCAAACGACCCAAACGCGCCTGTTCCATTGCTTTAGCCATTATTTCTGCCGAAAGGCCATCCACCTTAATGTCCATCTGGCAGGCGGTAATCCCGTCGCGGGTACCGGTTACCTTGAAGTCCATATCGCCGAGGTGATCTTCGTCGCCCAGGATATCGCTCAGAACCGAGTATTTCGAACCTTCGGTGATCAGACCCATTGCAATACCTGCAACCGGTTTGATCAGTTTAACTCCGGCGTCGAGAAGTGCAAGTGTTCCGGCACATACAGTAGCCATTGATGATGAACCGTTCGATTCGAGAATATCGCTGACGATACGAACCGTATACGGATTGATATCTTTGCTTGGCATCATCGGCTTAAGAGCCCTGAGTGCCAGGTTTCCATGACCGATTTCGCGGCGTCCGACTCCCATGATACGTTTTACTTCACCGGTTGAAAATGGCGGGAAATTGTAATGAAGCAGGAAATCCTGTTCACCTTGTATAACTACACCATCTATATCCTGGGTATCCAGTTTTGAACCTAAAGTAACAGTAGTAAGTGACTGTGTTTCGCCACGGGTGAAAATTGCTGAACCGTGAGCTGTAGGCAGGTAATCAACCTCGCTCCATATCGGGCGTATTTCATCCAGTTTGCGCCCATCGAGCCTGCGTTTATCATTGAGGATCATATCACGCATTGCTTTTTTCTCCACTTCGTGGTAGTAACGGCCAATAAGAGGTCCGTTTGCGGCTGCAAATTCTGCGTCAAGTGTTTCGGTGAATTCCTGTTTGATTGCAGCAAATGCCTCGGTGCGTTCTTTTTTGCCCGAACCTGACATGGCTACTGCATAGATTTTATCGTAGCAGAAAGCCGAAATGGTTGCTTTAAGGTCATCGTCATTTTTCTCGTGGCAATATTCACGTTTCGGGTTCGATTTTTCGATAACCGAAGCAAGTTCTGACTGGGCCTGGCATGCCAGTTTGATATGTTTGTGAGCAACTTCAATGGCGTCGACCATGGCCTGCTCCGAAACTTCTTTCATTTCACCTTCAACCATCATGATATTTGCGGCTGTAGCAGCAACAATAATATCAATATCAGCGGTTTCGAGTTGTTTTATGGTAGGGTTAACCACATAGCTGCCTTCGATACGGGCAACACGTACTTCGCTTACCGGCCCGTTGAAAGGGATATCCGATACTGCAAGGGCGCTTGAAGCGGCAAGACAGGCCAATGCATCGGGTAGAATTTCATCGTCGGATGAAATAAGTGTAACGATAACCTGTACTTCAGCATGATAATTATCAGGGAAAAGCGGGCGCAGGGCGCGGTCGATTAACCTGGAGATCAAAATTTCACTATCCGAGGGACGTGCTTCTCTTTTGAAGAATCCACCCGGGAACCTGCCTGAGGCAGCATATTTTTCACGATACTCAACTGAGAGTGGCATGAAATCCACATTTTCTTTGGCTTCCTTTGCCGCTACTACGGTAGCAAGCAGCATAGTATTGCCCATCTTTACAACACAGGCTCCATCAGCCTGTTTGGCAAGTTTACCTGTTTCAATCGAAATCAGGCGACCGTCGCCAATGTCGAAGGTTTTAACAATTCCTTCCATAATTTACCTCTTTTTTTTCTGTTTATGTAACAACTAGTGCTTTCGTTTTCTTTTTGAAGACAAGTTGAATTGAGCACCACGGATCAACCTGTCTATATTTTGTCATGATTTCCTGAAAAATAGCTCTTTGGAAATCCTACCTTGTTAAGTTCATTCGTATCAATACAAAAAAAGGCAACTTGAAGATTGCCTTTCCTTGAAATAAATACTGTATGTTCTATTACTTACGAAGCCCAAGCTTGGCAATAATAGCACGGTAACGATCAATTTGTTTCTTCTTAAGATAATCAAGCATCTTACGGCGTTTACCAACCAACCGAACCAACGACCTCATTGTAGCAAGGTCTTTCTTGTTCTCTTTAAGGTGTTCGGTAAGATGTTTAATACGGAATGTGAAGAGCGCTATCTGGCCTTCAGCTGATCCTGTATCTGCATCAGATTGTCCGTTTTCTTTGAATAAATCCTTTTTAATTTCAGGCGTCAAATACATATCTCTGTAACGTTTAATTGCTTATCTTTCCATTTTTCGGGCTGCAAAATTACTACAATTACTTCAAATAAAAAACTTTTAGCTGAATTTTTTCGCTTTATTTATTGTGAATCTGTGAAGTAGTAATTATGCTATCAAATTCACTTGCAAAAATATACATTGTTTTCGAGCAAGAAGCGAACCCGGATGATAATTTCCGAAATAAAATGTTTAATATATTTCAGATATTATTAAACAAAACCGGATCAATAGTGTTATAAGTATAGTTTTAATGTTATGATAAAAAAGAAAGTATTAATTATCGGCGCAGGCTTTTCAGGACTGGCAGCGGCATCGGTGCTTGCACAGGATGGATTTAATGTTACCGTTCTTGAAAAGAATAGTACCCCAGGAGGACGGGCCAGGAAATTTTCCGAAAACGGCTTCACTTTCGATATGGGCCCCAGTTGGTACTGGATGCCGGATGTATTTGAGAAATTCTTTGCCATTTTCGGCAAAACCCCGCAGGATTATTACAAGTTACAGCGGCTCAATCCTTCCTATCGCTTTTATTTTGGCAAAGCTGAAATAGTTGATGTGCCAGCAAACTTCGCTGAGGTTGTTGATATTTTCGAAAAAGAAGAAGCCGGCGCTGGGGTTGCACTAACTGAGTTTCTTGCTGAGGCTGAGTATAAGTATAAAGTAGCAATGAACAGGTTTGTTTACAAACCCGGGCTGTCGATGTTCGAGTTCGCACGCCCGGAATTGCTTGCATCAGCCTTCAGGCTCGATATGTTCAGTTCATTCGATAAACACCTGAAACAATATTTCAAGAGTCCCCGACTCAGGCAAATGCTTGAATTTCCAATACTTTTTCTGGGCGGCACGGCCAAAAACACACCGGCACTCTATAGCCTGATGAATTATGGTGATATTAAGCTCGGAACCTGGTACCCTGTTGGCGGAATGTACAGCGTTGTTGAAGGGATGGTCGACCTGGCTGTTTCGCTGGGTGTGAAACTGATATACAATTCTCCTGTCGAAAAACTTGAGGTAAGCGGAGGTAAAATAACCACGGTAATTACAGCCAACGAAAAGTTTGAAGCGCCTTACGTTCTTGCCTCGGCTGATTATCATTATGTTGAGCAGCACCTGCTTCCTGACAAATATAAATCGTACACCGAAAAATACTGGGACTCAAGGGTCCTGTCGCCTTCATCCTTAATATTCTTCCTCGGAATTGACAAAAAACTGGAGGGAATGGAACATCACACCCTGTTTTTCGACCAGGACCTTAACAAACATTCCGAAGCAATTTATGAGAATCCGGGTTGGCCCGAAAAACCTTCACTGTATTTCAGCTGCACTTCAAAAACAGATAATACAGTAGCTCCCGAAGGAATGGAAAATCTTTTCGTTCTCATTCCTGTTGCTCCGGAGCTTGAGGATACCGACGAAACCCGTGAAAAGTATTTCCGCATTATTCTTGACCGTTTCAAAGAACTTACTGGTCAGGATATAAGCGAAAATGTTGTCTTCAAAAGAAGTTATGCCCACCGTGATTTTGAGAATGATTACAATGCATTTAAAGGGAATGCTTATGGACTTGCAAATACGCTGATGCAAACCGCATTCCTCAAACCAAAAATGAGAAGCAAGAAAGTTAAAAATCTTTTCTATGCCGGCCAGCTAACGGCCCCCGGACCGGGTGTTCCCCCGGCACTGATTTCGGGCGAAATGGCTGCAAGGCTGATAATGAAGGATTCAGAAGTTAGGGTTTAGGAATGTTAGATGTCGGATGTTAGATGTCGGATGTTTTTTGGGACATGGAATTTGGAATTTAGATTTGTATAATAATTTAATTCAGAGTGTAAAATTGCCGTTAAGGCTGAAAAAATGAAAGAACTATTTGACATGATTTCGCGTAAATCGAGCAAGATGACAACGGTGATGTACAGCACTTCGTTTTCGCTCGGAATACGGTTTTTCAGCAAGCGTTTTCATGATCCCATTTACGGGGTTTACGGTTTTGTGCGCTTTGCCGACGAGATTGTGGATTCGTTTCACGGGTTCGACAAGCAAAAACTCCTGCAGCGGTTTAAAGAAGATACCTATACGGCTATTGAGGAAAAAATAAGCCTGAATCCAATTTTAAATAATTTTCAATACGTTGTCAATCAGTACAAAATTGATCGCGAACTTATCGACCTGTTCCTTAGAAGCATGGAAATGGACCTCGAAAAGGTTGAATACGATCAGAAAAAATATGAAGCGTATATTCTTGGTTCTGCGGAAGTTGTCGGTCTGATGTGCCTGCGCGTATTCTGTGAGGGAAACCTTCAAAAATACGATGAACTGAAACCTTCAGCCATGCGGCTGGGATCGGCATTCCAGAAGATCAATTTCCTCCGCGACCTGAAAGCGGATTATAAAAGCCTTGGGAGAAGCTACTTCCCCGGTATTGATATGAACAACTGGAACGATACAACCAAAGCTGCTATTGAAGCCGATATAGAAAAAGATTTTGCCGACGGGCTTGCCGGGATAAGGAACCTGCCGAAAGGTGCGCAATTTGGCGTGTATGTCGCCTACGTTTATTTTCATGAACTCCTGCTTAAAATCCGTAGGGTGAAAGCCGAAAAACTGCTTAATGATAGAGTCAGGGTTACCAACGGCAGGAAATACATTTTGCTGATAGTAGCCTACATCAGGAGTTTAACCAATAAAATTTAAACCTGATAATGCGAATTACTTTTTCTCTCTTATTGGTTTTAATGACAACAATTCATGCTGAAGCCCAGCAGCCGGATATCGACAATATGCGGGATCAGTATTTTACAATGGATAAAACCGCCGGCGGCGCCCTGAAACTATACCAGGTTCTTGCTAAGGCTGATTTGTCGAAAGATCCTATTCTGCTTGCTTACCGCGGGGCGTCCTCAGCTGCATCGGCAGGTTCGGTAAGCGGTGTGAAGACAAAACTTCAATATTTTAACCATGGGAAAACAGAATTGGAAAAGGCTGTCAGTCTTAAACCCCTTGATGCCGAAATCCGCTTCCTCAGGCTGGCTACCCAACTGAATGCTCCCGGGTTTCTCGGGTATACAGGCGAAATAAAAAACGATAAAGCAATTATCATTACTACTTTAAAAAGTGTGGCTGCAAACCACCCGAATGCGTACCTTTATCTCCGCATTTGCAGGTTTTTGCTTACATACGCTGATCTTGGCACGAATGAGAAAATCACTGTTAACCAGCTTATTAATAAATTTACTCCCCCGAAATAATGACAGAATACGTAATACTTGTTGATGATCATGATACCCCGGTAGGGCAAATGGAAAAGATGGATGCCCACCTTAAAGGCGTATTACACCGGGCACTTTCAATTTTAGTGTTCAACAGCAGTGGTGAATTATTATTACAGCAACGTGCTTTTACAAAATACCATACTCCCGGCTTGTGGAGCAATACAGCATGCAGCCACCCGAGGCCGGGCGAGGATAGCCTGGAAGCTGCAACCCGACGTTTGCAGGAGGAAATGGGTGTTACTGTGCAATTAAGTAAATCATTTGATTTTGTGTACAAAGCCCATTTCGATAACGGGCTTACCGAACACGAATTCGATCATGTGTTTTTTGGCACTTTCGATGGTGTTCCTGTTATAAACCCTGCCGAAGCTCATGACTTTAAATGGGTAAAACCTGCAGAACTCATGGAAGACATGCGCTCTGTGCCTGAATTATACACCGTATGGTTCAGGATTATAATGGAGAAAATTGAAGAACGGTTTCCTGAACTGTTCGTGGGTTAAATTGTTATAAATATTAAATCGTAATTCTCTGCAATGGAAACAATTGTAAATATACTACTGGTTATACTGGCCTTTTTCTTGATGGAATTTGTGGCCTGGTTTACGCATAAATACGTAATGCATGGATTTATGTGGTTTTTCCACAGGGATCACCATATCCGCGACGGCCGTAAAATAGAGTGGAACGATATTTTTGCGCTCATCTTTGCTACACCGAGCATTCTGCTGATCTATTTCGGTGTTATGAATCCTGACAGTTACCTGCTGAGTATTGGTATAGGGATAATGTTATATGGATTTGCCTATTTCATGTTTCACGATGTATATGTCCACCAGCGGGTTCCTGTACTGAAAAATTTCTCAAACCGCTACCTCCGGGCAACCGTTAAGGCACACCTCGAACATCATAACCCGCATGCTGAATACAATTTCGGCTTCCTTGTGGCACCCATGAAATATTACAGGGAAGAGTTCCGTAAAAGGAAATCAGGCAAATAAGGATTGTCCGTGCTTTTCGATTTGAGAATAACGATTAACGAACAGCGATTTTTGATGAAAGGGTTTGGTTTTATCTTCTGAAATCTCAAATCCATGTTCTGAAATCAATTCTTATTCCAGCAGGAAATTTTGGATAAATCATCAATTCGGTGCGTAAATTGCTCTTATGGAAAACTGCTTATATGTTTTTATTAATCTGGGGGCTATTAGTATTCCTTTTATCGCCGGTTTCGATAAGCGTTTGCGTTTCCAGCAACAGTGGCGATACCTGTTCCCTGCCATGCTTCTCACAATGGTGGTTTTTATTCCCTGGGACATGCTGAAAACACATCTCGGAGTATGGGGATTTAATCCGCGTTATCTCCTGGGCTTCTATATCGGTAACCTTCCTGTTGAGGAATGGCTGTTTTTTATAGCAATCCCTTATGCCTGCCTTTTTACATATCATTCCCTCAATTACCTGGTTAAGAGGGATTACTTTGGCCGTTATGCCGGCGTGATAACCCTTTTGCTTGCAGTATTTCTTTTAGTGATTGGTTTCATTTATACAAAACGTCTTTACACATCTGTCACTTTTATTTCCACCGGTTTTTTTTTATTATTGCACCGGTTTCTTTTCCGCGTTTCATACCTTGGACGTTTTTACCTTATGTATCTGGTTACGCTTATTCCTTTCTTTATTGTAAACGGTTTACTCACAGGTTCATTTATCCCGCAGGAGGTTGTTTATTACGATGATGCACAAAACCTTGGAATACGCCTGGGGACTATACCTGTTGAAGATATGGTATATGGACTGCTTATGCTGTTGATGAATGTTACCTGGTTCGAATTTTTCAAATCCAGGTCGGAAGCAAAACCTTAAACTTCCTGTTTAAAGATCAGTCCTATCGAAATAAACTGCGTTGCTTTGCCTTAGGTCCTCGCCGGTAGGGCTCTGGAAAACCCGAAGTTCGAATTGCGGAACAATGGCCAGTATATGATCGAAAATATCAGACTGAACTTTTTCGTATCTCATAAATTCGGTCTCGAGAGTGAATGCATATATTTCGATCGGGATACCTGAGGATGTGGGCTGCAACTGTCTCACAAGCAGCTCGCTGCTGTTGTCAACTAAGGGGTGATGAGCAAGGTACTCTTCGAGGTAAGCCCTGAAAACGCCTATATTAGTCTGCCTGCGGCCATTTATAAATACCGAGTTATCAATATGGTTTTCTTTGTTGTAGTTCTCAAGTTCGGCCTCCGTGCGGTCAATATATTCCTGCAGGATCGTAATTTTCCTGAATTTGTCAAGCATTTCCTGTGTGCAGAATTTTACGCTCGACATATCTATGCCTATCGATCGTTTCAGGCGTCGCACGCCTGAGTCTTTCATCCCCCTGTAATTCTGAAATGATTCGGATACCAGAGAATAGGTAGGAAGTGTTGAAATTGTGTTGTCGAAATTCCTGACTTTCACGGTTGTGAGTGAAATTTCAAGCACGGTTCCATCAGCCCCGAACTTTGGCATGCTTATCCAGTCGCCCTGGCGCACCATATCATTGGCCGAAAGTTGTATGCCACCGACAAAACCCAGAATCGGGTCCTTGAAAATTAAAAGTAGTACCGCCGAAAATGCTCCCAGTCCGGTGAGCATGTATAAAGGGGATTGGTTAAATAAAAGTGAGATAATCAACAGGAATACTACTATAAAGACTATTATTTTACCAATCTGTATATAGCCTTTGATCGGGTGATACAGGGCAAATTCGCTTTCCTGGTATTTCGAATAAACTGCATTCAGGAAGGAGTTGATTATGAGTAGAAAAATAACTATGATATACAGGTTGGTGAGTTTCAGTACAGCTGGTATCAGCCCGGGGAAGTCGTCGAGTGTAACCGGAACCGACTGGTATATAAGAATTCCCGGAACCAGGAATGCCATCCTCTGAAACACCCGGTGTTCAAGCATAACATCGTCCCAGGTGCTGGTAGTGCGGAGGGCGATCCGCTTCAATATTTTGATGATTACATATTTTGAGATGTAGTAAATAATTACGCACAAAAGCAGGACCATCAGGAAATCGGAAATACCGGCTGTTTTAACAGCTGATTCGGGTGAAAATCCCAAATGTATAAGCCAAGAGGTAATAGTTTCGATTATATTTTCCATCATAAGATAAGCGGTTTTTAAAATTTGAGTGTTCTTGTGCTAGCTTACATTGGCTGAAGTATGATCAGCCTCCGGCTAATTTGGCTTTATATCCGGCCTTGGTAACCAATTCCAGGATTTTTGTACGGAAATCGCCCTGGATTATGATTTCATTTTCTTTCGCTGAGCCCCCAACGCCACATTTGCTTTTCAACATACGGCTGAGGTCTTCGAGGTCGTTCTGGGTGCCGACAAAACCTGTGATAAGGGTTACCTGTTTGCCTCCGCGTTGTTTCTTGTCCAGCATAATCCGCAGGTTCTGCTGCTGCGGAGGCAGAGTAACGGGTTCCTTTTGCTGATCAAGCTGGTAATTGTAATTGGGATTAGTTGAATATACAATTCCTATGGGTTTATTCTTTTTAGGCATGTTTTAAAAAGGGATTGAGATTTAGAGGTTTGGATTTGGTCTTTGCTCAGTGTTGTTTATTTAAAAGTAAAGGTCTTGAAATTTTCAATTCACATCTGAACTTACTATTAAACATTACCTATTTTCCATTCACCCTGATATTGCGGTTGTATTTGCATTTTTAAAACAATTATGGGATTATTACCCTGAGCGACAATGGTTTAATTCTGATATTTACAGGTGATTTAACTGTTATCGGCTCCCCGTCAATATTCATCAGGGGGTCGGTGACAT
The DNA here is from genome assembly GCA_963677975.1 of Bacteroidales bacterium. Lineage (GTDB taxonomy): Bacteria > Bacteroidota > Bacteroidia > Bacteroidales > UBA4417 > UBA4417. The sequence continues at coordinate 2,242,041 of OY782677.1, forward strand.
TATGAAAAGTTATATTTTTACCCCTGAAATATTCGAAATACCTGGTTTTATCGAGAGTGCCTTTTACCAGGTGGTAGCCAATTGCCATAAGCTGGTTTACAGGCATTTTTTTTACAACACAGATATCGAGTAACCCATCATCGACTTTAGCCAGGGGAGCAATCTTGGTATTATACCCAAACTGGTTGCTGTTGGCAACAACAATCATCAGGGCTTGTTTCTCCATTTGTACTCCATCAATGCTCAGGGTGTAAATCTGGGGTTTGTAACTGCCAAATTCGTTCAAGGTAATCTGCATATAGGAAATCATTCCCCTGATTACAGATTTTGAGAATTTTTGTGCAACATAAGCATCAAACCCGATACCTGCTATGCTGGTAAAAAGCATGTCATTCACATAGGCTACATCTATAAGTTTGTTCCTGCCATTTATAATAGTGCGTATAGCACTCGTAAAACTCATCGGTATCCCAAGGCAGCGGGCAAGTCCATTACCGGATCCGGCCGGTAAAATCCCCATAGGGATTTCTGTATTTACGAGTGAACGGGCAACTTCGTTTACGGTTCCGTCACCACCCGAGGCTACAATAATGTCGGCTTTCCCGGCAATTGCTTCTGCCGCAATTTCGGTAGCATGACCGGCTCGTTGTGTGAAAATAACCTCCGGTAAAAACCTTGAGGAAGGAATGATATTTCCTGTAAGTAACTCAATAACCACCTTACTCTTAGGAGTGATTCCGGCTTTCGGGTTAACAATAAAAACAATCTTTTTCTTGCCTTCAGTCATACGCTTATTTCACTGTAAGCCTGTTTTCAATCAAACGGTTATTATATTGCTGAATTACAGCTTTTAATAACTGATCCATCCGGGTTGAAACATCTTTTCTGACCGGTGCAAGGTTAACCTTAAGCATACTGTCGTTTCCGAAGTTAAACAAAGCAGCCGAAACATTGTGATCGGTTTGCCAGGAATAACCATCCTGGAGTACCTGGTAATTCCCGTTCAGGTAATTAAGACCGAAACGGGGTTCGTCTTTTCTCAACACAGAACTCCCGAAAGCAATAAATGGATCCGGATAATGAAGCATATCGAGGACCGTAGGCATAATGTCAGTTTGTTGGGCATACAAACCTGTATGTCCCGAAGTATCACTTTGCGGCTGGTAAAAAATGATCGGGATGGTATATTGCCCCACGCGGTTTTGATAAAAAGGTTGCCAAGCCTCGGAAGTATGATCGGCGGTTATAACGAAGATTGTATTGTTAAACCACGGCATACGCGATGCCGTTTCGAAGAATTCTTTCAAAGCCAGGTCGGTATACATAATGGTTTCCTGTATAGCAAGCGGCCCTTTGCGGAAGCGGTTTTTGTATTTTTCGGGAACTTTATAGGGATGATGCGACGACAGCGTAAACACCGCCCCCATGAAAGGTTTCGGGGAAGAATCCAGGGTTTTTGCAATATACTGAAGGTATGGTTCATCCGAAATGCCCCAGGATCCATCGAAATCGGTCTGGTTGGGGTATTCGTTTTTCCCATAATAATGGTCAAACCCGGCTGATTTGCAGAATGCATCGAAGCCCATTGTGCCATTTTTACCTCCATGAAAGAAGGATGTGTTGTACCCTTGGCTTTTCAACAGACTTGCCAGGCTGTTGAAATTATCCGAAGCGTATTGCGAAGTGATATAATCTTCAGTCATCCAGGTAGGCAGCGAAGCCAGGATAGCGGGGATTCCTTCAATACTGCGTTTGCCGTTGGCAAAGCCTTCAAAAACAAGGCTTTTGCCGGCAAGACTATCAAGGAATGGAGTGAAATCGCTATTCATATTCCCAAGCTGGTGGGTAAGCACTCCAATATGCTCGGCCGAGAAACTTTCGAGAATAATAATGAAAACGTTCTTTTTCAGCATAGGAATTGTATGGCCCAGGCTATCTAAAACTGAGTAGTTTTTTTGTGCATTAAATAGCGCGGTCATTTCTTTTTCATCCTTGAAATAAGCAATCTTTTCGATTCCCCTATGATCAGATGAACGCATCAGAGTGAATGCTGAATTCAACACAATGGCAGTTTCCTGCGATGGGGCATATTGCGAGGCGCTTAAAATTCCTACCGGCTTCAATTGAATTCCTCCTCTCACTCCCAGAACACAAAAAGCTCCGAATACCAGTGTCGAAAAAGTTTGTGAAAGGTAATAGTGCAGTTGTTTCTGCATTACATAGCGGTTCGAAATCACTATCAGCCGCGATACCACAACCAGTATAAAAATTGACGCTATCCATATAAAAAACAAATACCAGTAATCGCGTATAAACTGAGGCATCATGGATGCCGTGTCGTCGCCAGTGCTGATGTATTTGAAAATATCAAATGTCATCCGCTTCAGCGAAAAAGGATAATAGGCTGAGTCAGCGAGGTTCGGGAGTAAAAGGACTATATTAGAAATGTAGAAAATGGGATCGGCAATTATGCTGAAACTTCTTTTTCGCCGGAAGCGAAATGGCAGCACCAACAGGAAAATGTATAAAGCATTGCCATACAGAAGGGCAACCGTATCGAAGCGCATCCCTGTAAATGCATAATAAGTTAGCTTTAAAGGAGTAATACCGGGGAATAATGAAGGATGTAAGAAGTAGAGTAAAAGCCGGGTGAAAACCATCAACAGCAATACCAGCAGTAGGCGCATAATTAGCACCATTTGCGGACTTCCTGTAAAACGGAATTTTTGGAACGATTTAAACATTAATGCTTTAAAAGTGTATAGATTTCTATAGCTCTTAACTATCGCGTTCAAATAATAGCGAGTTGGAGTTTTCTGAAGTAACCGGCAAAATTAAAAAAATAAGAGATGCCAACTGACATCTCTTAGTATGTAAGACCGAAAAGGCTGTTTCAGCTACTGCTGAACTTTTACTGAATAGGTAATAGTGCCGGCTGTAGTTCCGGTAATTGTATCTACTTTTATAAGACCCATTTTGCCATCGGCCCTGTAAAAGGAAATGATCTTTCCGACTGTAAGTGAGCTGATCTTTGTTGATGATGCCCCTGAAGCAAGCGGGATGATCTGGGTGTCGGTTGTGATGTTATCCCAGGTAACGCCTGTTGGCAATGTAACTACCTGGAAACGTGTATCATTCCTTGTTGCCCAGGTGGCAGGGCCGTTGGTTGCACTCGTAAATACACTTGCGACTGTTGCATCTTTTGGCGATGCGATTGTTGCAAGGTTAGTTGTATTATAATAATACATCCAGTCGATCAGGGCTGAATTCGTTTTCGCACTTGCAAGGTCATATACCTGTCCGTTGGATGAGGCAAACGAACTTCCGACTGTAAGATTTTCGGATGAACCAAGTATTTTCGCACTATACACGCTTATAGCTCCGCCGGTAGCCACTGTTGTAGTTATTGTTAAAGAAAGTTCAGCAGTTTCACCGTCTTCCTGACTTATTTTAAAGGTAAGCTTTACACTTCCCGCTACCGATGCAGTAGCAATTGTAAAGTTCTGGCTGAATTGTGCACTCGAAAATGTTGAGTCATGAAGAGTTGTTGATTGAGCTCCTACCAGCTGTGAGATGGTAATACGCGACAGGTTCGAACTGGTCCCGTTAGCAATAATCCCGATTTTGATTACAGAACCGGCTGTAACACTGACATCAGTAGTTGTAAAACCCGGTGTAGCATTAAACAGGATAGTGGGAGCGGAGGTCACCGGATCTTTCTGGCATGAGGGTAAAAATACTATCGATGCTACAAGAACAATTGAGAGTAAATAGGAGATTCTTTTCATTTTTTAACTTTTTTATCGTTACAAATATAATTGATTACGGACTGGTCTGCTTATAAAAACTTCATTTCAATCTAAATATTATATTCCGACAAAATCTATGCCAAAATATTATTTATCCGAACCCCTGGGCTCAATCAATTGCTGCAGTAGATAAATAGATACTAACAAGCAGCATGTTAACAAAAAAAGCGAAAAAAAGTTGTTCAGCCAAAGAAAATATATGTTCGATGTGATTAATTATTGTATAATTTTGCAAGAAATTAACCTCCTAAACAAACAACACATGAAAAAACTATTCTTCTTCCTTGCAGTTGCAGGTCTTATCTCATTTGCAGCTTGCAAATCAGGCGAAACAAAAGTTGAAGCTACTGCAGATTCAACAGCACAAGTTGCTCCGGTTGACACAACCGCTGCTGCTCCTGTTGCTGACACAGTTGCCAAATAATTATTCCGGCCTGAGCTGGTTAATTTGTTATTTCAGAAGGAAGCCGAAAGGCTTCCTTTTTTTTTGCCCATAAATGGAATTGGATGCAACTCGTTGGTTGTATGGTGATTTGTCAAAATATTTCTCACCCATTTGGGGGCTGAAGTGAGCTTGTATTTTTTTTTGGATAATCGCATTATATTATTTGTATAATTCATCCTCCAATGTACCTTTGTTGCATATTTGCGAATTGGAATACAGGCAGTTGAAATCAATATAAACAACGCTAAATTAGATATTTATGGAGTTTTTAACCGACAAATTGGCTCTTGTAGGCAACAAGGGAAAGGGAATCCGTTCCGATTGTCATGTTACCATGGAACTGGCTGAATCAGGAGGTATCCAGGTAGAACTTATAAGTAAAGTCGAAAGTATGTATGGCGATGATATACGCAAACTTATACTCGACATTATTTCATATTATGGACTGCAAAATATTCGTGTCCTGGTTGAGGACACAGGGGCGCTCAGCCCGGTTATCGCAGCAAGGATGGAAGCCGCTGTCAGGCAGCTTACTTCCTCGGATAAAGAGTACCTTCTTCCTATGCTTGCTGAAAACAGGTATGAAACCACCCGCGACCGGAACCGTTTTTCTAGGCTTTACCTGCCTGGGAATACCCCAAGCCTGATGATAAATGCCGGTATTCATAAACCTGATGGTATAATCCTCGATCTTGAAGATGCAGTAGCACCTGCAAAAAAATATGAAGCACGTTTCATAGTCCGCAATGCTCTGCGTAATATGGACTTTTATGGTGCCGAGCGTATGGTCCGCATCAACCAGGTTCCGGCAGGACTTGATGACCTGGAGTTTCTTGTGCCCAACAATGTTAACCTTCTGTTGGTCCCCAAATGCGAGAGTGCTGAACAGATCCGGCTCGTAAATGAAAAAATCAACCTGCTGAAAGCAGAATATAAAGTCAACAGCCCGATCTGGCTCATGCCGATTATCGAAAGTGCACTCGGAGTGCTTAAATCACTTGAAATTGCTCAAAGTGAAAATGTAGTTGCAATGGCAATTGGTCTTGAAGATTATACTGCCGATCTCGGCACCCGCCGCACGCAGGAAGGAACGGAATCGTTTTTTGCGAGGAGTATGGTTGTTAATGCATGCAAAGCAGCCGGGATTCAGGCTATTGATTCGGTTTTCAGCGATATTGCCGATATGGAAGCTTTAAAAGAAACGGTTATCCGCTCCAAAGCACTCGGCTTCGATGGTATGGGATGCATACACCCAAGGCAGATCCGCGTGATTCACGAATATTATGCACCCGATGCCGCCGAAATTGAAAAAGCAAAAAAAATCGTCAATGCATTTATCGAAGCTACAGCCAAAGGTTTAGGCGTGGTTTCGCTGGGTACAAAAATGATCGATCCTCCTGTGGTAAAACGTGCACAGAAACTTATCGACTTAGCAGTTTCGATGGGCAAACTTTCAGCCGATTGGCGCAATGAATTTATAGAAGCCTAGTTTTGTGAGTATTTAAGAACCAGTTTTAATGGATCAGAAAAATATGTCAAAATACGATAAACTAACAACAAATGCCTTAGGGAGAATAGTTCCACAGGTTGTTAACGGGAAAGATGCCGTTCCTTTTTTAGGTGTCGGTAAATTTAAGCCCACCGGGCGAAAACATGGTCCGCCAATTGTTTCCGTTGCCGATTATCCTGAAGACGGAAATAAAATTGTTCCATCCCTCAAAGATGCACTTATGAGGGCCGGTATTGCCGATGGAATGACCATTTCGACTCACCATCATTTCCGTAACGGCGACCTGGTGGGAAACCAGATTTTTGATGCTGCAGCTGAACTGGGAATCAAAAACCTTACCTGGATGCCTTCGGCATCTTTTGAATGCCATTCGCCAATGATCAAATACCTTGAAAATGGTGTGATCCACCATATTGAAGGCAGTATGAATGGCGCGCTGGGTCGGTTTACTTCCGAAGGCAAAATGGCCGGACTTGGTGTGCTCCGCTCACATGGCGGACGTTACCAGGCTATACAGGATGGCGATGTACATATCGATATTGCTGTTATTGCTGCTCCTACGGCTGACTGTTTCGGCAACGCAACCGGCGACCGCGGACCTGCAGCATGCGGGCTGCTCGGTTTCGCACTGGCCGATTCACAATATGCCGACAAAGTGATTGTGGTAACCGATAACCTGGTGCCTTTTCCTTGTGTGCCCTGGCAGATACAGGGAAATTATGTCGATTTTGTTGTTTTGATGGATAAAGTCGGAATACCTGAAAAAATTATTTCAGGCACAACCGAAATTACCAAAAGCCCCGATCGCCTGCTTCTTGCTGAAATGACAGCTCAATTCTGTCAGGAGACAGGGATCGTTCACGATGGATTCTCGTTCCAGGCTGGTGCCGGAGGTACTGCTTTGTCAATAGGGATTTATTTTGCCGAAATGCTTCGCAGGCAGGGGATGAAAGCCCGTTTTGCCCGTGGAGGAAGCAATAAATACCTGGTAAAAATGCTCGAAGATGGTCTTGTTGATTATATCCTCGATGGCCAGACTTTCGACCTTGACGGTGTCCGGTCCATGCGCGAAAACCCTAACCATCTTAATACAAGCCCGTTTACAAGCTACAATTACCATGGGAAAGGTAACTTCGCCCAGTTTGTCGATGTTGTAATACTTGGTGCAACCGAAGTGGATGTTAATTTCAATGCCAATGTTGTAACTCATTCCGATGGTTACCTATTGCATGGTATAGGAGGCTGGATGAATTGCCTTTTATCTAAATGTGTCATCCTGCCCATACCTTTGTTCCGCGACCGTATGCCGGTAATCCGCGATGAGGTTACCACCATTTGCGGTCCCGGCGAACTGATCGATGTAATTGTTACAGAGCGTGGTATTGCAATTAACCCTTTACGAACCGACCTGATTGAAAAGATGAAAGGGAGCTCGCTTCCAATAAAGACCATACAACAGCTCAAAGCTGAAGCAGAAAAAATATGCGGAAAACCGCAAAAACCAAGACTGACTGATGAAGTGGTAGCAGTAATAAAATGGGTTGATGGAACGGTAATTGATTCTGTATTCCGGATTGATAAATAAAATTGTTAATTCCCTTAACCAGGGAATGATGAACCACATCAGGCAGTATGTCGAAATACGCTTCCTGGTGTGGTTTTTGTTTTATAAATCACACTAATTGAAGTAGTTGATACAAGAACTTTCTTATTGAAAGTTCGTTTGATATTTTATTTATTCTCTATTTACTTTTACTGCAATTATTCATTAATTTTATAGTTAATATAAGAAACTCAGCTTTTTAAAAATAGCATTAGTTTATATTTCAGGTAATCAGATCATTACAACCTTTAATTTGCCTTAATCATGCTTAAGCACCTGATCCTTTTCGCGCTGCTGGGATTCACCCTTGCATCGTGCAGCGATTTTAATTCGCTTAAAGTCACGAAAACCAATTTCGAGGACGAAGTTTCACGCTCTCAGAATCTGGTATTTACATTTAATAAGGAACTTATTCCTGATTCAGGCCTGATTAATAAATGGGATACAACCCAGTATATCAGGTTCGAACCGGCAATCCCAGGCAGGTTTATGTTTACCGGGAAATCGGAATTAACGTTTTCGCCTATGGGATCCCTGATGCCGGCTTCAAATTATAAGGCTTTCCTCACAAAGGACCTTTTGAAATACAGTAAAACCAAGTTCAGTACCGACGACGATCCCGTGTTGTTTCATACACCATACCTGAAAGTTACTGGCATCAACAGTTACTGGGCACTTAGCGACCAATTGCTTAACCAGGTTGAGGTACGCTGCCAGCTGGCGTTTAACAACCCGCTTAATACTTCGGCGCTAAAGCCTCTGCTTAAAGTTATTGTTGGCGGAAAGGAAATGCCTTATCGTATCATAACCCAGAATGATGCCGATGTTATTGAGATCGCTTTTGCCTACGATCCGCTTGCTGTGGATGCCACGGTTAAAGGTGAGGTTATTATTGCAAAAGGTCTAACATGCAGTGGCGGTAATGCAGCCTCAGAGGAACCTGTTAAAAGCGATTTTGTGATTCCTTCGCAGGATAAACTCGAGGTGACTTCGTTCGAAACCGGATTCGACAACGGTAAAGGATATATTGATGTGTTCATGTCGCAACCTGTTGTAGCCGAAGGGCTTGCTGCCCTGATTTCGACCTATCCTGAAATGGAACTTACAACAGAACTGCTTTCAAACGGTTTCAGGATAAAAGGCGAATTTCTGGGTTCGCAGTCTTACACACTTACTTTAAAGAAAGGCGTAAAAAGCGTCTTTGGCCGCGAACTCACAGAGGATTATTCACAGGTAGTATCGTTTTCCGACCCTGTACCGGGGATTTCATTTACCGAACATAATGCAATTTATCTGTCGACAAGGGGAGAGCGGAATCTTGGAGTTAATATTGTTAATGTTCCGAAAGTAAAAATTTCCGTTTTTAAAATATTTGAAAATAATATCCAGCATTACCTGCGCCAGGGTCAAAACTGGGATTATTATTACGACGGCGAAACAGAGGAATACAGTGATTACTATACCTGGCAGTTTGACGAAAATTACGGCAAACCGGTAATGACCAAGGAAATACAGACACGATCGCTTCAAAAATCCGGAAATATCTCCCTCCTGAATCTCGACCTTAACGAACTGAATTTTAACGATTCATACAAAGGCTTATACCTGGTGAAGGTTGAAGCTTCCGATAAGAAATATATACAGGATGTTCAGCTGCTGTCGCTTTCCGATCTCGGGATGATTGTGAAAGAAGGAGCCTCCGATATAATGGTTTTTGTTAACTCGCTACGCGATGCCACTCCGGTGAAAGGTGCAAAACTTGACTTTATTAGCTCGAACAACCAGAAGGTATATTCAGCAGTTTCGGATAACAACGGTGTTGCCATTTTCAAAAATGTAAAACAGGTGGCTGCCGGTTTCAAACTTAGCATGGTTACGGCACGCTATGAGAATGATTTCAATTTTGTGCTTTTCGATAAAACGCGGGTCGAAACTTCCCGTTTCGACGTTGGCGGGAAACGCACGGATAATGTGAACTACGACGTATTTATTTATGGCGACCGTGACCTGTTCCGCCCCGGCGACACTGTGCATATCAATACAATTGTTCGCACCCCGCGCTGGGAAGTAGTGAAGGACATACCTGTTAAAATCAGGCTCCTGGCCCCTAACGGGCGCGAATACCTGAACCAGCGGCACCAGTTGAATGCTTCCGGAGCTGCCGAAACCCGGTTCTTTATACCGAAACAGGCTATGACAGGTTCTTACCTCATTGAAGTGTATTCAGCTAATGATGTGTTACTCGCATCGAAACGTATTTCAGTTGAGGAATTTGTTCCCGACCGTATAAAAGTAACAACACAACTGGCCAAAGCGGTTTATTTGCCGGCCGAAGCTATTAACCTGGAAATTACTGCCGAAAACTTGTATGGTACGCCAGCTGGAGGCAGGCGGTTTGAAACGGAATTGCGTTTGAAGCGCAAACAGCTTACCTCAAAAGAGTTACTGGATTATTCGTTTAACGTAGAATCGAAAAATATACCTACGCTAGCCTCAGTGATGCAGCAAGGTACAACCGATGCATCCGGGAAAGCAGCTGCAACCCTGCAATCGGCGGCATACCGCGATATAGGCTTACTTGAAGGTAAAATCTACACAACTGTTTTCGACGAGACCGGGAGACCGGTTAACAGGCTAAATGTAATTGATATTCCTACCCAACAGGTATTTTTTGGGATCAGGTATTTCGATACCTGGCTCTCGACCCGAAAACCGGTTAACCTGCAATTTGCTGCTATCGACCGCACCGGCAAAGCCTTGCCGGGTGCCCAGGCTAAGATTGTGATACTGAAATACAATTACGAAACCGTAATTGAGCACGATTACGGGAGGTACAACTACATGTCGCAAAAAAAGGAGAAAGTAGTTTTCTCACGCGAAATGTCAGTTAAAGGAACCGGCACTTCTGTGCCTTTTATTCCTGTCGAATCGGGTGAATATGAAGTCCGTATCCTGGCCCCCGGCAGCGAAAATTATGTGTCAAGAACATTTTATGCATATGGATGGGGTGATACAGATTACTCTTCGTTCGAAGTCAACCGCGAAGGCGAGGTTACTATTACCGCCGACAAAGCTTTGTATACACCGGGTCAGAAGGCACGGCTGTTATTCAAGGCTCCATTCGACGGGCAGTTGCTGGTTGCAATCGAACAGGATAATGTGCTGAGTTACAAATTCCTGACCCTGGCCAATAAATCGGCTAGCATGGATATCGCAGTAACAACCGATCATCTGCCGAATATTTATATCGATGCCACCGCTTTCCGCAAATCGGGCGATATGTCGATTCCCCTTACCGTTGCACATGGAGTGATTTCACTCAAAGTCGATGATGTTTCGGCAAAACTGAATGTTGCAATTACGGCTTCCGAAAAATCACGATCTGGTGTAAAACAAACCTTTACAGTAAAAACGGCTCCTGATGCAGAGGTTACAATCGCTGTGGTCGATGAAGGCATTCTCCAGATCACGGATTATAAAACACCTGATCCTTTCGCATGGTTTTACCAGAAAAGGGCATTAGGGGTCAGTTCTTATGATGTATATGCCTTGCTTTATCCTGAACTGAAACATTCATCAAGCCCGGCCGGGGGCGAAGCATTTGATCTTTCGCGCCGAATCAACCCTTTAACCGGCGACAGGGTAAAACTGATTTCAAAATGGAGCGGGATTCTTAAGGCCAATTCATCGGGGGAATGTTCATACACAATCGATATCCCGCAGTTCTCGGGCGCACTCAGGGCAATGGCTGTTGCATACAAAGGCCGGCAGTTCGGGTCAGCCGAAAAAACAATGAAAGTAGCCGATCCTGTTATTGTCAGCATGTCGTTACCACGGTTCCTGAGCCCTGGCGATAACTGCACAGTAGCGGTCACAATGACCAATACCACTGATAAGGGCGGAAGTGCCTCAGTAACATTAAGTTCGGCCGGCCCTCTTACTGTATCTGGTAAAAATTCATCACCGGCAACCCTAAAGGCAGGTGGCGAAGCTATTGCTGTATTTAGCGTGAAAGCCGATAAGGGCATAGGCGTAGCCATAATCACCGCTACGGTAAATGCTCTTGGACAGAAATTTACCCAGCAGATTGACATCCCGGTCAGACCTGCAGCCGGCCTCACATTCATAACCGGAACTGGTTCTGTTCCTGCCGGATCAGCCAAATCATTTAAAGTTGCTTCCGATCTTTATCCGAAAGGAATCAAATCATCGCTGATACTAAGTAAATCACCTGTCCTGGAATTTGCCAAAAACCTCGATTACCTGGTCCGTTATCCTTATGGATGCCTCGAACAAACTGTGTCGACGGCATTTCCACAACTCTACCTTGCTGATATTACCCGATTGTTCCCTGCTGTATCCGGTCGGAACACAACCTCCGAAGGAACACCGGGTTACAATGTGCAGCAGGCCATTCTGAAAGTAGAATCCATGCAACTGTATAACGGTGGTATGTCCTTATGGCCGCAAGGTGGTACTGCTGATTGGTGGGCAACGGTTTACGCCACACATTTCCTTATCGAAGCTAAGGGAGCAGGGTTCGAAACAAATAAAAAAGTTCTGGATGGTGCCTTGAAATTTTTAACTCAGAAAGTGAAGGAACGCGAAATGGGCACCTATTTCTATATGGAAAACGGGGTCCGTAAATCGCGCAATATCCCGCGCCGCGAAATCCTATATTCGGCTTATGTACTGGCACTGGCTGACCAGGCCCCGGTTTCGACCATGAATTATTATAAATCGATTTCGGGCGAATTGTCATCCGAAAGCCGTTACCTGCTTGCTGCAGCATTTATGCTTGCAGGCGATGTAAAAAGTTTCAGGAGTACCTTGCCCAAGGCGTTTGGAAATGAAAAGGCTATAACGGAGTTTGGCGGATCATACTCATCATACCTGCGCGACCGGTCCATTGCTTTAAACGCCTTGCTCGAAGCCGATCCAAACAATCCCCAGGTGAACGAATTGCTGAGGAGCGTTAGCAATGAAGTGAAAGGGGCCTATTATTATTCAACCCAGGAAATAGCTTTCACACTTTTGGCTTTGGGTAAACATGCCAGGAAGGCTTCGGTTTCGGATGTAACTGCCGATATTTCGGTTGATGGCAAGGTAATCGGGAAGTATGAAAATAAAGATTTACGCCTTCCTGCTGATATCGGAAATAAAACTGTAACAATTACAGCCAAGGGGAAAGGAGCGCTTTATTATTACTATGAACTGTCGGGTGTCAAACTCACACCGGTGTATACTAATGAAGACAAATTCCTGAAAGTCAGGCGCCGGTTCCTCGATCGCAACGGAAACCCATTAAATGGCAACAGTTTTAACCAGAACGACCTTGTTGTGGTTGAGATCACTGCCCAGTCCGAATCAGGTATGAATGTTGAAAATGTCGCTATAACCGACTTGTTGCCGGCATGTTTCGAGATCGAGAACTCAAGACTTGTAGCCGAACGTGAAATGGATTTCATGAAAAACCGCACTACACCTGAATATACTGATATACGCGACGACCGTATCAGTTTCTTCACTTCCCTCAACGGTACTCCCAGGGTGTTTTATTATACCGTTCGGGCCGTAAGCAAAGGAGAATATGTAATAGGTGCAGTTTCGGCTGATGCCATGTACAATGGTGAATACCATTCGTACTGGGGAAGCGGAACTGTTGTTGTGAAATAATGAGGGACCTAAATAACTTTTAAAAAGTCTTCAAAGCGGATACGGTTGCTTTGAAGCAATATCGCACAAAAAAGCGCATCAATCCTTGGATTGATGCGCTTTTTAATAACAATTAAACGCTAGAACGGCCAGAACTGGTTATCGTACCAGATGCTTTCCTTTAGTGCTTCGTTGAGATCATACAATAATTTATGATGTCCGCTTTCCCATTCAGCCAACCAACGGTACATTTCTTTTTCATACGGATCGTCAGCTTCAGCCGAGCGATTCGAATATAATTCAACCGCACGGGTTTCGAAATCCATGGCGGCCGAAATAGCTGCAGCTTCGAAACTGGCTGCCGAAATTTCTTTTATCAGCTGCGGATTCAAAACTTCATGCGAAATATCCTCGGTATCGTTGTACGAAGTATCAGGTTTTGCGAATTTTCCTTCTTTGATGAAGTTTGCAAACTGAACCGAAAGGAATTCAACATGCGCTTTTTCTTCTTCAGCCATGGTTGTAAAAATCTTCCGGGCTTCGGGGCTGGCAGTTTGTTCCGCCATTTTCTCGTAGAATGCCTTGCCGCGTTTTTCAAGCAGTATTGCGGTCTTCAGGATTTCCAGTGCTTTTGTGTTTTCCATAATATGATTGGTATAACAGGAGTTGCTGTGTGCGTACAAATATACTGTGTTTAACAATTAATCGGCACAGTTGTTTAAGATTAATAGCTCAAATCCAAACCAAAAACCATAAATTTGCACTATAGCTGATTGTTTAACGATTTTTAGATCTTTCCGTGGTAAAAACTGATCCTACCGATATACTCCAGAGCCTTTTTGAGAAATGGGCCAACGATCAGGGTATTGAAATTATGCCCATACCACTGGCCGGGTCATACCGGCAATATTACAGGCTGTCGGGTCAACATAAACAGGCTATTGGCGTGTTTAGTCCCGATCCAGCCGAGACCAGGGCTTTTATCTCGTTTACCAATCATTTCAGTCAAATAGGCTTGAACGTGCCCTCAATGCTTGCAACTGCCCTCGATGACAATTGTTACCTCATCAGTGACCTGGGAAATACTTCCCTTCTCGATCACCTTGAGAAAAACAGGGTTAATGGCCTGCCTTCTGACGAATCCTATGCATTATATAAAATGGCAATTGCCGAATTGCCGCGTTTCCAGGTTGATGCATGCAAGGATCTGAATTTTTCGGTTTGTTACCCCTCAGGTGAATTCGATGGACGTTCCATGCGCTGGGACCTGAATTATTTTAAGTATTATTTCCTCAGGCTGCTAAAAATCCAGTTCAACGAAGCTGCCCTCGAGGACGATTTCGACCGGCTTATTGTTCACCTGCTTCAAAGTGGCAACCAGTATTTTATGTACCGCGATTTCCAGGCTCGCAATATCCTTATCCATGAAGGGAAACCCTGGTTTATCGACTACCAGGGCGGCAGACGCGGACCGCTTCAATATGACCTTGCTTCGTTGCTGTTCCAGGTAAAGGCTTCACTGCCTTATAGTTTCAGGGAAGAAATGCTACACTGGTACCTTCAGAACCTGAAAAAATTTATTGAAATCGACGAAAAGAAATTTATCGACGATTATTACGGTTTTGTTCTGATCCGCCTTCTACAGGTTATGGGGGCTTATGGTTTCCGTGGGTATTTTGAACGCAGGGCACACTTTCTGCAAAGTATTCCCTTTGCAGTTGAGAATTTGCGATGGCTGATTGAAAATATAGCCTTCAGGGTAAAAATGCCTGAATTAATGCATGCCCTTACAGAAATTGCCAAAAAGGATATCCCGATTCCCGAAGTGGCTGAACCCGGAACCCTTGTAGTTTCGGTAAATAGTTTTTCATTCAAAAACGGGCCCCCTCCCGATTATTCAGGCAATGGAGGAGGTTATATTTTCGATTGCCGCGCTCTGCCCAATCCGGGACGTTACGATCATTATAAAAAGTTTACCGGGCTCGATGAATCAGTAATTCAATACCTCGACCGCGAGCCTGCAGTTGCCAAATTTCTTCAGAATGTAATTAAAATTGTTAAGCAGAGCATACTGGAATATCAACAAAGAGGTTTCTCAAACCTGCAGGTAAATTTCGGGTGTACCGGGGGGCAGCATCGCTCGGTTTTCTGTGCATCGAGGCTTGCCGCTCATCTTGAAGAGAATTATTCCGTTAAAGTAACCACATTCCACCAGGAAATGGAAAAACTTGATTTATAAATGCCCATCTGTACTGCGGAAATGAACTTCCTTTATTACACCCTGTTTTAGTTATCTACAAAACAGAATTTGATTTATGGCTAAAACAATGTGTAAAACAAAGGATGCTGAAAAACGAGCCAAAAAACAGGCCGATCCAACGTTCGAATGTGCAAAGTGCGGTAAAAAAGTGAATAAAGAAAAATACGTTTGCAAACCCGAAAAATTATAAAGCACTTTGGAACCGTTTGATATTGAGATTTATAAAACTAAAACTGAAGTGATCCGCCAGACCGTGGAGCAGATCATGAAAGATTTTACCATGTTCGGGATGGATATTGAATTTACAGGTAATACCGACATGGCTTACGAGGAAATGTTTTACCAGCTTGCATCCCATGTTTCAAGGCTTCTTGAAATCGACCCTCACCGTTTGTCGGCTTTGCTTTACCAGGTTGACCTGGGTGAAAACAAAGTGATGGAAGCAAGTGTTATGCATTCGGATTGGTCGCTTCCGGAAGTTATCAGCGAACTTGTTATCCATCGTGAACTCAAAAAAGTACTGATACGGAATTACTTTAAAAACAATCCCGATAAATTATGAAGGCAATGATCTTTGCCGCAGGTTTGGGAACGAGGCTCCGGCCCTATACCGAAACCATGCCCAAAGCACTTGTACCTGTTGCCGGGATTCCAATGCTCGAAATCCTTATCCGAAACCTGCTGGAAAATGGGATAAATGACATCATTATCAATGTCCACCATTTTGCAGCACAAGTGACCTCATTCCTCGATCGCAACCGGAATTTCGGTGCAAATATTGTAATTTCTGACGAGACAGCTATGCTGCTTGATACGGGTGGCGGACTTAAAAAGGCTGAATGGTTTTTCGAAGATCAGCAACCTTTCCTGGTGCAGAATGTGGATGTGGTTTGTGATTTGAAATACAGCGAAATGCTGGATATGCATTTACGCTCCGGATCTGTTGCAACACTGGCAGTCAGCAAAAGAGAAACTTTGCGGTACTTCCTTTTTGATAAAAATATGCGACTATCCGGCTGGGAAAATGCAAAAATTAACGAGCTGCGGCTGGTCAGGCCAGCTGATGAAAAGCCTGAGCGGTTTGCTTTTAGCGGAATTCATATTATCGATCCTGCCATCTTCAATTTTATGAAACAGGAGGGTAAGTTTTCAATCGTAGATACATATCTGGGAATTGCTGCCGATAAATGTATTTCGGGTTTTGAACACGATCCTGAGCATTGGGTTGACATGGGGAAACCGGACGAACTTGTAAAAGCTGAATATATTTTGAAGAAACAACAGAACAAATAATAGTAGAAAAAAATAACAAGCCTCCCTTTACGTTCCCCCTCTCCTCCAGGAGAGGGGGACAGGGGGTGAGGTTGATCTAAAAAACAGAATCTCCCCGGCAATTCCTCTCCTCAGGGAAAGATGAACAGGGGGTGAGGTAAAAAAAATAATATGCAACCCTTCCTCGATAAACTTGCCAAACACCTGTATGCTGCCCACGGAGATAATTTCAGCCGTCTTTGCCTGGTGTTTCCCAGCAGGAGAGCAGGGCTGTTCTTTAAGCAATATGTGTCGCGGATAATCGATAAACCCATCTGGCTGCCTGATATTTATGCACTGGAAGATTTTGTGGTACATAAATCAGGCCTCACTTTAAGCGATCAACTCGACCTTATTGCAAAACTTTACAAGGTTTATAAATCAATCGAAAAAGATAAGGCACAGCCGTTTTCGGAGTTCGTTGCCTGGGGTAATATGCTGCTTGCCGACTTCGACGAAATTGACCAATACCTCGCCGATGGTGAAAAGGTCTTCGAATACCTTGATGAAATTAAAGCGTTGAAGCACTGGAATCCTGATGGGAAGCCGTTAACGCCTTTTGAACAGGATTACCTGCGGTTTTATAATTCACTGGCACCTTGCTATTCGCAGTTTCGCGACAGCCTTTTGAATGACGGGGAAGGCTATTTCGGGCTTGCTTTTAATGCCTTACTGCAGGACATTCATAATAAATCGTTCAGTGAATGGGACAGTATTGTCTTTGCCGGATTCAATGCCCTTACATCAGCTGAAGAAAAACTGCTCAAATACCTTGTCAGTGTTGGGAAAGCAGAAATATACTGGGATGCTGATTCCTATTACCTGGCCGATCCGCGGCAGGAAGCCGGCCATTTTTTAAGGGAATATATTGCTGAAAATACCTTCGGGGAATTAAACTGGACCGGTAATTCGCTGTCAACAGGCAAAAAGATGGTTTCAGTAATAGGGGTTCCTGGTAATGTGGGTCAGGCCAAACTGGCCGGAACCTTATTGCAGGAAGTCATAAAGAAAAAAAGCACTGCCAATGGGGTTGCCCTTGTTCTTGTTGATGAAGAACTACTGCTTCCTGTGCTTAATTCAATCCCTGCCGAGTCCGGCGACTTTAACGTCACAATGGGATTTCCACTTAAACAGACACCGGTTTTTTCGTTAATTAACATCGTTCTTACCATGGCGGTTAATGCACGGCATTTCGCCCGCCAGGAGCCGGATGCATTACCGGATACTTTGCCTGTTGCTCGGTTTTATTATAAAGACATTGAGCGTTTCATAACTCATCCTTTTATTATTTCAGCTTTCACAAAGGATGGAAATGCGTCCGCTAAAGCAGGTACTGCTTTGATTACCAAATCATTCTATACAGCAACGGGACTGCTTGATTTATTAACCAGGTTTAATAAACCTCTTGCAGAGGTTTTCCGACCTTACCTCGAAAATGAGCAGAACAAGCCCGCTAGTGTGATTACTCTTTTACGTGGAATTATTTCACACCTGTACGGTGTGTTTTCAGACAGTGAAAATAATACCACTGAGAGTAACAGCCACTATCAGCCCATGGAACTTGAATATTTGTTCCATGCCGCCGGTTTATGTTCGAAGCTGGATATTATTTTGAATGATGAGGAATTGAATCCTGATATCGAAACTATACAGACTTTGGTGAGCAGCCTTATTGCCGGGCTACGGCTGCCTTTTTACGGCGAGCCGTTAAATGGGCTCCAGGTTATGGGAATGCTTGAGACCCGTATGCTCGATTTTACGGATCTAATCATGATTTCGGTAAACGAAGGGCTTCTGCCTAGAGGAAAACACCAGGCTACGTTTATACCCGACGAAGTCCGCACTCATTTCGGATTGCAACGATACAAGGAGCGTACAGCCGTTTTTGCCTACCATTTTTACAGGCTGATGCAGCAGGTCGAAAATGCCTGGCTAATATACAATACCGAAGGTGATGAATTGGGCGGAGGTGAAAAAAGCCGTTTTATAAGCCAAATGTTATACGAAATGCCTTCAGTAAATCCCGGCATGGAGATATCGGAGCAAACTCTGTCAGTAGTTCCCGGTAACACAAGGGCGGGTGAAATTTCTATTGAAAAAACAGATGAGGTTAGGGCCCGCCTGCTGCAACTTGCCGAACGAGGGTTGTCGCCAACAGCATTAGCAATGTATTTAAGATGCAGACTTCAGTTTTACTTTTCGCAGGTACTTCGTATCAGCGAACCCGACCAGGTATCGGAAACCATCGATGCAGCTGCACTTGGGGAGATTGTACACGATGCATTGCACAAAACCTATGCAGCACTTAAATCGAACCTCATAACACCAGACACTCTCTCAGCCATTATACCAGTTGCCATTAAACAGGTGCACGAATCATTTGCTGCGAAATTCAATACGGGCGAATTATCCACAGGGAAAAACCTGCTGATTGTTAAAGTGGCCGAAAATATGGTGAAACGTTTCCTGCAGGTTGAAAAAGAATACCTTAAAGAGAATGGTTTGAATATCGAAATTTTAATGCTCGAAGATAATCTTGAGTCGGTCATTGAAATAGCGGATACTTCAAGTGGTGAGATTATTCGTGTGAAACTGCATGGTAAAGCCGACCGTATCGACAAGGTAGGAGACATTACCCGAATAATTGATTACAAAACCGGCCGGGTTGAAAAAAAGGACCTCAAACTTGACCTGGTTTCCGGACTTTTCGAAAAAGATGATCCGAGTAAGCTTTTGCAGGTTCTTGCCTATGCACTGATGTATACCGAAATGCATAAAGATGTTCATATGGAGTTGCATTCTGGCATTATTTCAATGCGCAAAGCATCAGCCTATTTTATTAAAACAGAGATAGATAAATCAGATCGTATCGACAATGCGGTGCTTGAAGCTTTTAATAGTGAACTTCAAGTACTGGTCGGAAGCATATTTAATACATCGGAAGCTTTCAGCCAGACCGATAACCCCGATACATGCAACCTGTGCACTTTTAATGCCATTTGCAACCGCACAGTCAACTAGTTTTAAGGAGCTTAAATGCGATCAGAAAAAAAATCAAAAAAATAACTCCAAATTGTTTTGAAGTGTTATAAAAAGTGTTATTTTTGCAGTCCCAATAACTATACTTGGTTCGGTAGTTCAGTTGGTTAGAATACGTGCCTGTCACGCATGTGGTCGCGGGTTCGAGTCCCGTCCGGACCGCTTAAAACAACAAAAAATGCCTGTAATCGTTTGATTTACAGGCATTTTCATTTTAGGTAAAATGATGGGTACAACATAGGTACAACATTTGAAAAATGGGGTTTTTCTACCCTTTGTTGTACCAGATCTCCTACTTCACATTCTTTACGAGGTCACATCCAGCTTTAAATCTGATCACTTTCTTTTTGGGGATAGATCCATCAGCTTTCGGATTCGAGGTCGTGTAATCGGTTGTATTGAAGTAAGCTGCAACCATATCACCAACCCATTCAACTGGTGCAACAACGCTTGCTGCACTTTCAGACCTCAAAGCAACAGCTGGGAAGTTGATTGCTTTGTTCTTGATACAGTTAACCAGGATAATCGAAACCGGTTCATCGAGTTCAGCCTGATTGGTTGTGTTAGGTTCCCAGAGAAAACTAACTACCTGGTCATCTTCGCAAGTTAGCTCAACGTTGCGGACATTGCTGCCTTCGTTGTCGCAGAACTGAACTTTGGTGTAATCGATTTCGTTGGTACCTTCAACAAAAATGTTCTTGGAGTTAATGCTAACGATCTTGTTGAACGGGGACATGTTTTTGAGCGTATTGGAATACGCATCATTAACAACAGGGAGCACCTGTCGGATCAGGTCTACAGTCTGAGCAAATTTGCTCCTCTGCTTTACTTGTCCTTCGGTTCGTGGGTTAGAAACCTGCATAGGGCGGGTTCTCATGGTGTTTTGCTCGTAGTGTTTCGAGAAAACTGCAGTTCCGAATTTCTTTCGGGTCCTGCCAGTGATGGGGTTTTGAACGATTGCCATAGGGCGTAAGGTATTTAAGTGTGTATTTGTTAAAAAAGAGGCCTTGATACGGACTTGGTATGGATTTGATAAGGTTCTATATCGTGCCTGATTTCTGTACAAAGATAAAGCAGTATATACCGAAAACTATTGTAAATAACACTAATACAGTGTGTTATGTATAATTATGAAACTGATTGCATTGGATTGCTAAATGTATTCATCAATTTTATCGAAATATTTGTTTGATTTCAATTAAAAAGCCCGGAAAACCGGGCTTGATAATGTAAATTTTGAGGTTTTTAGCAGGCGAATGGATTGCCGGTGCCCAGGTAAACAGCCTCATCAGCTGCAGCTGATAGGAACTCACGGTACTCGGATTCGCCACAGGATAGGCAATAAAGTTTGCCATCGGATGGCCAATAGTAGGCGGAAGTGCCTTTTTTGAGGGTGGTGCCACATTCTGCACATTTGCCGGTATACCTTACGGTAAGAGGACGTGGATCATTAAAATACTTTTTCATGGGATTGGGGTTTAAATGGGTTAATTGTGATGTTGCATCCAGGTGGAAGCATAAGTGCAGAATTTCTTGGTGTTGGATTCATCGAGGGATGCAAAGAATTTTAGAATGGCATTTGCTGAGGCGTAGCCTTCGGATTTGCAAAAGCCAATAAACTTGGCTTTCAGATGATCGGCCAGAAGTGGGCTGTCGGACCAAATCTCTTCAATGAAGTTTGAAGGGATGTTGTAGATAAAGCGGAAAGTGCGGTTGATGATCTCAGGGTTTGTCATGGTTGAAAGGATTAAGGAACCCGGGCCATGTAGCCCGGGCACCTGGTTAATTAAAGTGAAATTGCGAGATCAAAAAGCCTGGAACATTCAGCGCACCCGACATCCTGAATCTCATTGATGCGCACCCAATTAGTGCTTAGCATAGGACGGCCACACAAAGTTGTTGTCATGCCGCCATGGGACAAATGAGCGGTGTTTGACCAAACATCACCTTTGCCTCCGAATAAATAATAGCCGTGATTTTCGGCTGTTGCTTTTGAAATTGTTGAAATTTTTTGTGTCATGATTTATAAGGGTTTAAGGGGTTACCGGCAGAAGGATGGAACTGAGCGGTAATTGGCGAAGATTGCCTTTTTAGCTTCTGAGATTAGCAGGAGATTGCGGTGGTACTGCTTCTCGTGCTGATCCAGGATTTTGAGGGCTTCGACGGTTTTGAGGAAATTGGCCGGGGTTGCCAGGGCTTTTTCGGATGCCTGTTTGATTACTTGGTTTAGATCCCGAAGATGGATGAAAGGGATAACTGAACCATTGAGGAATGGATGCAAGGCTTTGGACTGCCAGAGGCCAAAACAGATCCAGAAAAAGTGGTCCTTTTCCTCCTGGGTGGAGGCGTTGAAGGTGAAGCAATTTGGACAGGGATGCTCCAGGGGTTTGCCGCTGTTCATTCCTTTGTTTAGGATGAAGAAGGCGAACGGGCTTCGCTTCTGATCGGGGCTGTAAGTGGTGATTTTCTGCATATTGAAAGTTTTTTGGAGGTTAGTCCGATCTTTCCTTTAGCACCCCTTCCACAATTTTTTTAGCAAAAAATAGAAAAAGGGAAAAAAGAAAAAAAGGAAACCATCAGGCAATGAAGCATGGAAGCAAAATCAAGTATGCAGGTCATTATTTTATTGCATGAAAAAAGCCCTTACGGGCTTGAATTATGGTAATGCATAAAATAATGAATGCACCCGAAGGGCAGTCCTTGCAGCGCGATATTAAACTACAAATGAGAAATCGTGATGCTGCAAGGCTGTACTTGAATTTGCTGGAATGCTACTTTATATTCGTTTCTTTTTTTTCTTTTCCCTTTTTCTTTTGCTGAAAAAATCCTCCTCTTTAGCCAACAATCGAAAACAACTTGAACGAAGGCAATAAATATGCAAGCTCCAGAAACAACTATGGGGAGGGGAATCTTGAATCGAAGGTTAAAACATGGAGATATGGGGCAGCGTGGGGCAGTATAAATGAGACGGCAATACCTTATAAAAATGAGCAATAAATTGCCGGTGAATAAATACTGCTTGGGTGGTGACAGGGTGGTAACTAATATTTGTTCGCGAAGCGTAGTAAGGAGCTTAGCGGAACGCGATACGATATTTACAATACCTTACGCCCGTGGCTTGCGCTGTAACGACCAACCGGAGGGCGATAGCGCACACGAAATACCGATTGTACTTGTTTACTAAATTACAAAAGATACTCGTCAACCGGGAAGTGGGGAGGTTTTAGCAGCGTGCCTGGATGGACAGACGGGTTACGTTGTGTTGGGTTTTCGAGCTTGCCGGACGCTGTAACATGGTATGTGTGTAAGGAAGCGACCGGCGAGCCGAAAAAAGGTGCGAGGGCAGTAACCTGGCTGCCATACAGGTATGCTGCTGTGGGGTTGCGAAAGTGATTGGACGATGACGACGATGGAGGACGACGCAGTGAAGGCATCCTTGAAGGCTGGCTGGTGAAGCATTCTTAAAAGCTGAGCCGACGAAGGAGGCTTTGCTTTATGCGTGGGAATGAGTGGTCGCCGACGAAGGAGGTGTCCACAAATGACCGAACATGCCAGACTGAAAGGTGACGAAACAAGGAGGACGTAAGAGGAGGAAGAGGACAATTGCTTGCAGCAACATGGCAAGTGTGTTGGATTCTCAGATTGCTGCTCGTCACTTGTAGAACTGACTTGTGAACAAAATAACTCACCGGCTTGTATTCTTGTCTAACTGGAAAGTGGGAAGGTTTTAGCAGCTGATATGACGAGGCACGAGGAAATATTTGCTGCTGTGGGTGCAGTGAAAGGCATGAAATTACGAGCGACGAGAAATGAATGGCTTGCAACTGCATGGAAAGTGGGTGGAGTGGGAAGGTAAGCAGGCTGTGGCTGCTTTGCATAGTGTGCTTATGGGCTTTCTACCAAGACCATAAGAGCACATTATGTAAATGCAAGCTTCCGGTGGTGGAGTGCGCTTTTTTCCTGGCGTGCCTCGGTGTATTTGCTTTTTTCTGCAAATACCATGACAGGAAAAAGCGCATGTAGCCATCCGGCACAGCCTGCGTGGGTTGGGCAAAAGAATATGTATGAATACTTTTGTACTTTAGATTGAATAGAAATATTTTAAAGAATTGGTAATAGACTCATTTTAAATAAAAATATATTTTCATTAACATATTATTAATATCAATCTTTGTTTACATTTGCATAAACTAATACCTGTAAGTATTAATTTATGTTTATCAGTAAAACTTCCGAATACGCGCTAAGGATTCTTACCTACATGGCGTTGAATAACGAAACACAGTTTTCGGCACAAAACCTTTTCAATGAACTTGATATACCGAAGCGTTACCTAATGCGTCTGTTAACCGATTTGTCGAAAAGCGGTTTTATTAAAGCTACCCGGGGCAGGAGTGGTGGATATATATTTGCCCGGCCAATTAACACCATCTACTTCTCTGAAATAATCGACTCGGTTGAAGGACTGCTATCCTTCGAAGGTTGTGTTTTAGGTAAAACTGTTTGCCCTGTAGATAAACCCTGCGCCATGCATAAGATTTGGGAAAAGCCCAAGCAAGCTTTTCTCGAAACTGTTAGAAAAACAACTCTTGCTGATTTGAAAAATGAAAATGCTATTTCTTTATAATAATCACAAAAACAAACAAATCATTAATCATTAAAACGTGAAATTATGGTCGACTCGAACACCGTCCTTTTCGGACAAACATTAATTTACACTTTTTACGCGCTGGCAATCATATTATTGATGGGCTGGTTCGGATATCGTGTAACAACCGATGGCCCTTCAAAAGTGAAGCCGGCTTACTTTTACACTTTTGTGGGATTCCTTGTCCTGCTTGGTGTATCAATTCACATGGTAACCCTGCATACTATTCCATGGAAACCAATGGATATGGACAGGGCTGAAATTAAGGCCGATAAGGTTTTCGATATCAGTGTGCAGGATCACAAATTTCAGCTTCCGGCAGAAAAAATGATGATTAAAACGAATGACAAAGTTTTATTCAATGTTACTTCAGGCGATCTTACCTATGGTTTTGGCCTGTTTCGCAACGATAATACCATGGTTTTCCAGATGCAGGTTTTACCCGGTCACAACAACGATATCCTGTGGCTATTCGACAGGCCTGGTGTATATTCAATCCGTTCGACGGAATACTCGGGACCTGCCGGTGTATTTATGGTTGAAAAGGATGTAGTGGAAGTAACCGATTAATTTATAAGTAAAACAAAAAACTTGTTGATATGAGCTATATAAATACGTTAATGAATGGAGAACAGGGATTGTTTAAACACACATCGCTAACTCCCATGCAAAAAATAACACTGCGTTTTGTGGTTGTGGGCCTTCTTTATTATGGTCTTGTTGTGATAGAAGGAATGATCATGCGGATGTATGCTGTTAGCCCTATTGAGGCTGTAACCACTAACCAATATTTTGCCATACTAACGGCACATCCGCTGGTTGGTATTTTTGGTTCAACCTATTTAATTGTATTTGGCGCGTTCCTTTTCCTGGTTCCGTTTTTAATGAACAAACCGTTGTGGAGCATTAAAATGGCAAGCTGGACTTTCTGGTGCATAGCCATCGGAACCTTTATCTTCTGGGCTGCCGGATTTGTGTCACATTATGCACCTTTGTACACTTTGTACTGGCCATTGCCTGCCGACTTTACCCAATTCAGTGTTATAGGAGGTACATTTTTCATCCTGGGCATTGCCATTGTGATGGTTGGAACAGTACTGTTTGTTATAAATATTTTCAAAACCATATTATATACTCCCGAAGGTTGGGAAAAACAGCCAGTTGCTGCCTTATTGGGATCGGCACTCGGATATAGCGGTTTTAAAAACCTTTTTACAAAAAAGGAAAACCGGAAAGAACACCTGGTTTCACTTCCTGTTGCTGCTATTGCACGTGGAACGGTTGATGTTGCTTTTAATGCAGCCATTATACTTTTTACCGGTGTGCTGATCCTTGTTTATATGGTTGCTGCATTGCTGGGATTTGATCTGAAAGAAACAGCTGTAGATGCCCTGTTGTACAAAAACTGGTTCTGGTGGGGCCTCGATCTGATTGCGGATGGTTTAGTGCTGATATTTGTTGCCGGTACATGGTACTTGCTTGCCACTTTAATCACCGGGAAGAAGCTTTTTATGGAAAACTGGGCACGTGCAGCCTTGCTAGTTGAACTGGTAGTATCATGGACGGTTTGGTCGCATCACCTTATGAGTGACCAGGCTCAACCCGGCTGGTTAAAAGTTGTTTCGGGCGAAATGGTAACGGCTTTCGAACTTATTACTCAGGGTCTTGCATTTTTTATTACACTGGCCACTTTATGGAGTGCCCGTCCTCTTAAAATGTCGAATCCACTGAAGTTCCTTTTAGGAGGATTACTTGGATTTGCGTTAGCAGTACCAGCCGGTATTATGCAGGCCGACCTCGGGTTGAATCGTATTTTGCACAACACTCAGTGGATTATAGGCCCGCATGTTCATGTTGCTATACTTATCGGTTTGAGCATGACCTTGTATTCAGCCATTTATTTTCTGTTGCCGATTTTAACCAACGGAGCAAAACTTTATAGCCAAAAACTCACAAATATTCATTTCTGGTGTCATCTTTTTGGAGGTATCGGGATGGGTGCTTTTATGGGAATGGCCGGATTACATGGAATGCTAAGGCGTTCTTTGTACATCAATGGCGAATTTATGCCATATATGGTGCTGGCCGCAATTTCAGGAGCGTTGCTCTTAATAGCTTTTCTGGCTTTCCTTTATAATGTTATTATGACAGTAGGGATAAACGGATTGCTGGGTATTTTTAAAGCGCCTTCAATAAAGACAACAGATTTGTTGCCTAAAGCATAAATAAAAGTTGTAGGAGGCAATTTTTATTTGAATTAAAGGAACGGATAAGCTCAAGCCGGTTTAAACAGCACTAATCAGAAACTGTCTGAACCTTGGAAATGAGTTTTTATCCGTTCCTTTTTTATCAAAGTTGTGTTTTGTCAAAAAACCTACTGAAGGATGAAACCTTCTTCGAACCAGCTTTCTTATTTTTATCTGATCAAATTCCTGATTGCCTTGAGCGTTTCGTCCTGCTCCACGGCAAATCCGTTTTGCTGGTTTACAATAACGCCTTCCTGGTCAAATATATGAATGATATTTGAATGATCAAATCCGCCTCCTTCCAGTTTTTTTACTTTAACTCCAAGCACATTGGCTATTTCCATTGTCGCATCCAGGCTGGAACAAATGAGTGTCCAGTTTGCATTTAACTTATGTTCAGCCGAAAATTCAGTGAGCCGGGCTGGTGTATCTCTTTCCGGGTCCATGCTGATAAGAAGGAATGTTACCTGCTGAAGGTCCTTTTCCGAAAGTGATGATTCAATTCGTTGCATATCAGCAACTATACGCGGGCAGGCTGATTCACAATGGGTAAAAACCATTGCTGCCACGGTGATTTTATCTCTGAAATGATCAAGTTTAAGATTTTCTTTTTTTTGAGTAGTCCACGAGGACGTAAGATTATAAACAGATTCACCTGAAAGTTCCTTAGGTATATCTGCAGATTTCTCTTTACTACAGCAACTCCGGATTTTTGTCTCCGGTTTTTTGTCGCACGCGGTTAGAACCGATGAAAGAATAATGATCAAAGCAAATGTAGTTTTCATATTTTTGACTTTATTTGACACATCTGAATCCCAGGTTAGCAACACAGTATTTTGCTTTTACACTCGACCGCATGGCAAAGCGCATAAATGAGGCGTAGTTATTGATGTCTTTGGATGCGAATGAGCCGCCACCACAGAATAAGGTATTGTCGAGGCTGCTGTTGCCACGCGATTCGCCGGTGGTTAATGCACTGTTGAAGTCGTACGTCCATTCCCAAACCAAGCCATGCATATCGTAAACGCCATAATAATTTTTAAATGTCGAACCAACAGATGGCAATATGGCGGGATTGGGTTTTGTAACCCAATTCAATACCCATTGGTTGAACCCCTGATCTTTACTCGCGTCTGCCTTTGTTTCACTGGCCCTGGCCGCAAGTTCCCATTCTGCCGTTTCGGGTAATCTTTTTCCCTGGCATTCGCAGTATTTTTTCGCCGCAAACCACGAAACATTTACAACCGGGCTATCTGCAATTTTTTTGTTAAAAATCAGATCCGAACTCCACTGTTTCAAATAGTTGCTATCAGCAAAAAGGCTTTTTACTTTACTTTTTCTCCATTCGGGATTTGCTTTTACAAAAGTCAGAAAATCGGAATTGGTAACCGGGTACACATCCATTTCAAAAGGCTTTACCTCGGTTTTCTGAACATCTTTTGAATACATAGGAACGTATGATCCACCCTTTATACCGGCCATTACTGATGCAGAGGATCTTTGCTGACTAAGCCCTGCAATTGTTGTTAAACAACTTAATATCAGCAGAAAAGCTTTCATATTACTTTTTTTGTCTGATTTTTACAACATCATCTGCATGAAGTTCGCCCCCTTTGTTACCAAAATTATTCAGAACATAAGTAGCAACAGCAGCTACCTGGTTATCACTGAGTGTTTGCTTAGGCATAACACTATTAAACGCTTTTCCGTTAACAGTAACTGGTCCTGTTAAACCATGTGTAATTACCTCAATAATCTTTTTGGGATTGGAAGCAAAATAGTCAGATTTAATTAAAGGAGGAAATGCTTTTTCGATTCCTTTTCCATCTGCCTGGTGGCATGCCACACATGTTGAAGCATACAGGGCTTTCCCTATCTCAAGTTTTTCAGCTTTCGTCAATGGTTTTGCGGCCTCAGCATCAACTGACGGCATGGTTTGAACTGCGCCTCCTTCGGGTTGATATATTCTGTCATCCTGCTGACCGGAATAAACGGTCTTGTTTTCCGGACCATCAACCTGGAGTATTCCCAGGGCACCTTTGTTGAAAGCCCTGAAAATGGCATGGTCAACCAATATGAAATTACCAGGAACATCAAGTTTGAATTCTGTAATGGCCGAACCTCCGGGTGGAACAAGCGTAGTTTGCACATTGTGATTCAGCGTGCTTCCTCCTTCGGGATAAACATTGTCGAAAATCTCACCAATCACATGAAAACTGGATGTGAGTCCGGGACCGCCGTTTCCTACAAACAATCTCACAGTTTCACCAACTTTGGCTTTTAAAGAATTTTCACCGGTCAGAGCACCTACTTTACCATTAAAAACCACATAATCAGGATTTTCATCTAATGCTTTTTCCATATCGAAAGGCTGCGATCCTGATTCGCCATAGCCACCCTTAGTATAAAAATCGCCTTGGCAAACATAAAATTCCTTATCCACTTTGGGTAATCCTTCTTTTGGCTCAACCAGAATTAAACCATACATGCCATTGGCAATATGCATTCCTACCGGAGCTGTAGCACAGTGATATATAAACAGACCCGGATTAAGAACTGTAAACGAAAACTGAGTTTCGTGTCCCGGCGCAGTGAATGTTGAAACTGCGCCGCCACCTGGTCCGGTAACGGCATGAAGATCGATGTTATGAGGCAGCTTATTTGAAGGATCATTTTTAAGATGAAACTCAACCAGGTCGCCTTCGCGAACACGGATAAATTTTCCCGGGACCTGTCCGCCAAAAGTCCAGAAATTGTATTTCACACCATCCATCATTTCCATTTCCTTCTCAATAACTTCGAGGTTCACAATTACTTTTGTGGCATGATTACGGGTAATAGGAGATGGTACATTTGGAGCAAAAGTTAGAACGGCAACTTCCTCACCTTTAATTTCGCCGATGGCAGAATCACTTTGCTGACTGCTGTTTTTGCTGCAACCTATTAGCATCGTAGCTGATGCAAATAGCAGAAAAGCTGTTTTTGAGAATGGATTTCCGAATATCATGATACAAAGGATTTAGTTTAAGTTAATCATGGATTTTCAAATGGATTTGATCAGATTGCATAAATATCTGCAAGGTTATCGATCAATAAAACATAATCTTCTTTGCGTTGCCCGCTCTCCCGCTTGTTTTCCACTTTTGTAAAATCAAGCAAAAGCGATTCCTGCTCAGCCGGAGTAAATGCATTATCAGCCATACGGAAAAGCACTTTGTTTTCTTTTCCAATATGGTTTTTGAGCAGATCAGCATAACCCAGCATATTGCTGTAAATGGCTTTTAAAGCACTTGTTTCACTTTGCTTATACATTGAGATTTTCTCCGCCATTCCTTTCACGAAATTCCTACCTTCCACATGATCGTGAAGCATTACTGCTACAGGTCCGGTTTCGTTTGAGAATCCTTTTTGAACCATCAACGGGAAAAGCAGCTGTTCTTCCTTGGCATGATGAAGGCCATCGGCAAATTCGCGGATTACTTTTACAATCGTTTCCATATGCTCCACATTTGGATTTGCAGATTGTGTGATACGCTCCATAACTTCGATCAGGCGAAGTATCTGCACGTGATCGTTTTCGAGGTTTTGTGTTGCTGTTGTCATAAGGAATATATTTTATTCAGCCATTTTTAATGCTTTCGGATACAGGATGTTGTTTTCGAGATGCACATGAATATGAAGATCGTCTTCGAATTGTTCAAGCAGCTTTAGCGCTACCCGGTAGGTATTACAAGCATCTGCAGGAATAAGATAGTTGTTAGTTAAAACATTTATTTTATCCATTGCACCGCCTGCAAACTCATGTTCCCCTTGCATGCGTGTAACTTCTGAGATGATGGTTGATTTAGCCTGGGGGGAAGCGGAAATTTTAGCTGCTTTAATGGTAGGGAACAAAACCTCTTCTTCATTTTTTAAATGCTGAAGAAGTTCTTCGTTCATCGTTGCAAATAACTCAGCAACTTCTAACAATTCAGGATGATTATCGCCATGTACATCAGCAATTTTCTGTGTATAAAAAACCAGTTCCGGCAGATTTTTAAGAACAAATTTGTGATGTGTGTTCATTATGTAATCACACAGGAAACCAATCTCCCATTCTTTAAAATTTGTTGCAAAATCAACTGGTGTTTGAGACAGCAATCCGAGCTGTTCCAGGATCATGGATAGGTCTGAGCCCTTTTCCCTGCTCGCTTCAGAAAGGAACTTATAGCCTCCGCAGCAGAAGTCGATGCCTGCTTCCTTGAATAATGATGCTGCACGAAAGTCGTTGGCGACTATTTCACCAATTGTTATTTCAGAGTTTGATTCTGGTAACATACGTTTTGATTTTTAATTTCGAAGACAAATATAAACACAAAAACAATTAAAAGACAAAAAGGTCTTTTAATAATTATAATTATTTTATTTTTATCTTTACAGGAAAATAATTTCAATAATAATGCTGAACTATGTTCAATAAAGAAACAGAATACGCTCTCAGGGGATTGGTTTATATTCAGGCGCAGAATTCAGAAGGGCGCATACCGGGCATTGCAGAAATTGCAGAACAAATTGATGCCCCGCATTTTTATACGGCTAAAATATTACAGCGATTAGTACGGCAAGGGTTTGTTGAATCGCAGAAAGGGAAAGGAGGCGGATTTTATTTTGATAGTAAAAAGCCTGATTTGTCACTCAAACAACTGATCATAGCTACTGAAGGTGATAAATTATTTTGTGGCTGCGGGTTTGGATTAAAACAATGCGACGAGAATAATCCATGCCCATTGCACGATAAATATGCTATGATACGAAATGCATTGGATAAATTGGTAATGGAGGAGAATGTACAAAGTCTGTCGCAAAAGACTCTGCGAAAGGGTGAGCTGCTTTCGCCAAGACTCAGGTAAATTACCAAAATTTAGACCGGATATCTGCCAAGTACAGTTTGAAAAAACTTATAGCTAAGTGAGGCAAAAGCTCTATTGCGGGGGGCTTACCGGGTTTTATAACCCAGCTATTTATAGGGACCGTGTAATGTTTGTGCTTTTACGGCAAGACGCAATTTTATATTTTATGTCGGAACTAATTGTTAATACAAGCGAGCATTACCTTAATCTGCAGGCTTATTGCAGTGGAATGGTTGAAGGGAAGAATGGTAAAGCTCTTTATGAGAAGTACAGAGATGATACAGATGCTGTGACAGCAATAGAAACCATGCAGCTTCTCGATTACCTGCTACAGCATTATTCATTTGAAGCGGTGAAAACCACAGTAGGTAAACTGATCAATATATTTTTTAAATCGCTGAAACAGCAAACCTGGGAGAAACCCGCCGAAGACCATTTCCTGAGCTACCTGATGCTTGAAAACAGAGGCGTTGAGAAGATTATTGATGAAATGCGTGTTGTTGTGAAAGCATTGTTCCGCCAATCAGTAAAAGACGAAAAAGAACTGGCTACGATACTCCTGCAACACATTAATGATTTGAAATCATATGAACTTCATTATATTAAGAAGGAAAACATACTCTTTCCATATATTGAAAGTACGTTTCATGAATACCGCTGCCTGCAGCTGATGTGGTCGTTTCATGATGATTTTCGCAAAACACTGAAGAATATTGAAGAATTACTAAAGCATGACTATCTTAAAAAAGACTTACTAAATAAAGAATTAGGACGATTGTTTTTTGTGGTACTTCCGGTTATTTTCAGGGAAGAACAAATCGTTTACCCGGTAGCTTACTGGGCTGTTCCGGAAAGTGCCTGGCAGGAAATGCTGGTACAGGCGCATGAAACAGGCTGGTGCTACATAAACCCAACTCGAAAATCTAAAGTGATTAAAACAGACAAAAACGTTGCATCCGGGATGACTGACCTGGATACAGGAGCTTTAAAAAGAGAGCAGATTATACAGCTATTCGAGAATTTACCAGTGGATATAACTTTCGTTGACGAAGAAGATACCGTTCGTTATTTTTCCGGTGGCAAACACAGGATATTCCCAAGGTCGAATGCAATTATCGGGCGGAAAGTTCAAAACTGCCATCCACCGGAAAGCGTTCATATCGTCAACCAGATTGTTGAAGCATTCAGAAATGGCAGTAAGAATGAAGCCAATTTCTGGATAACTATGAAAGGGAAATTCATATACATCCGTTATATCGCTTTGCGTTCATCAACCGGTGAATACAAAGGAACTATCGAAGTGAGCCAGGATGTTACTGATATTAGGTCACTTGAAGGGGAAAGACGGTTGCTGAGCTGGGAGGAATAAAAATTATTGCGAATTGGGTTGTGAAGGTACGTTCATCACCACTTTCTTATTTCTTGTTTTCCTCCGATAAGGTATCCACCATGCAAAAAATCCGGTAACCAATATCAGCACCGAAGCTAATCCGGTAAGCGGCACAATCAGAATATAAAACGGACCTAAAAGAAATTCCCATATACGACCTGTATGAATTTCCTGGGATGTATTCCAAAGTGAAATGGGGCTCTTTTTGATGATTTCGGACGGCATTTGCGGAAATATACCGGATTTTCCGAGCCGGATCGCGCCACCAGCATAATCAAATACAAACTGACTGCCATCCGCCATCCCGATAAAACCGGAAACGGATATGGCCCCAAAAGGAGACCCATTCTGGCTGGCTTCATTCAAAGGTAATTTTGTAAAATAATCAATAATGATACCTTCGTCAGGAATCCATTGATATATGCCGGAAAAACTACCGACCAGGTATCCGCCTGTTGCCATCTTTTCAAATACGTTGATTCCCATTACACTAACAGGTGGCTGAACAGAATATTTGCGTAAAACGGAACCAAATTCATCATCGGAATAATAGATTCCATCCGACGTTGCTACAATATACCGTTTCAGAACTTCATCATACATCAGATCACGGAATTTGTCGTCCCAGGTGTTTGGGTCATCCAGTTTGGAATATTTGATTTTAGACACTTCGGTATTCGCGATTGAAATAAGGAGGGGCGGACGCAGAAACATGCCTGTGATGGAAGTTAGTAGTAAAACAAGTACAGACCAGTAGCCCAAGCGGTTATGCCATTTAAGGGAAAACCTGTTAACTTTCTTAATTCTGCTTTTCGACGATTCCTTTACCCGCTTCAACAAATGTGGTGCCAACCAGTAAAATATTCCTGACAGTGTAATGAAAATAAAAATCAGGCCAACCAAATCGACTAGCAATTTACCCGCTATTCCATATATCTCGCCGCTATGTATCACCCATATGGTGCGAAACAAACCAACTTTATTGCCGGAATCTTCACCGGCCGGGACAGTTATTTTGCTGAAATTTAATTTCTTGTCATTTAGATCAGCGATCAACAAATTAGATCTTGTCATCACCAGTAGTGAATCATTTTTCTCAATAATTTTAACAATACGTTCTTCCTTTACCGGAATATTGAGCTTTTTCCATCCATTATTGTATTCAAAAAGTCCGAAAAGTGTTCCCGCAATCAAACGATTATTTTGAGTGTGCAGTAAGGAATAAATTTTGCGATTATCAATCCCCTTTGGAAATCCATCGTTAAAATCACTGAAAGAGGTAAAACTGCTGTCGGTTTTCCAAATGCCGATATTTCCAAAAACCAGCAATGAATCATCCGGTAATTTTACAGCAGATTTTACGGCAGCCATATTCCAGTTGTTATACTTGTAATTGCCTGGCAACAATTGCCGGTTGACATCAACAGAAGAGAATATCCCCCTGTGATTCATTATTATACCGGAAACCGCGAAGAGTAAAATGAAGAGGGCAAAGATCAAACCCGGCCATTTGTGGTATTTCTTAAACCATTTTAGCAGCCGGTCTTTCTTTGGTTGAATTGGCGAAGTCATAAATATTTAGTAGAATTAAGTCTGTTTTTTAGATTCAGGCGGCAAATGTAGGCCTTTTAAGAAAAGGTATTATGTTGATTTGGATCAATCAAAAAACATTTAAAAATTTGATGTTTAAAAAAGCAGGAACTTTTCATTTTCAAACTTGCCTTGATTACTTCATGCCCATAATTGAGTATTATTGCATTTATCTTCTTACGGCTATTTAACCATTCTCAATCTCCTCAAACGTGCCGTTTAGCATATTTTGGCAACATATATCGGATTAAATACTGATTGAAATTCAAACAAATAAATCATGAGGACTTCGTGCTTTAGAATTCATTTGCTTTGGAACTACGATAAGTATATGAAAATGGGCTTTCTGAAAATTTTAGCCAAATGGTTAAATCTTTTAATTTACTTTCCCAATCATCTGGGTGTAATTCCTTAATTGTATGTTCAAATAGAATTTGATTATTATAAAGTTCTGTATAAATAAACCAGATGGAATTACCCAACCTTTCAGGATTTGTAGGAAATTTGAACTTGGCGGAAAGAATAAAATCAAGTATTAATCTGACAACTTTAGCATAAAGTTTTTCTTTTGATCGGAAATAATAGTGGATTGCTGCTTTATTAACTCCAGCATTAGTTGCAATTATCGAGAGTGTTGCGCCATGATAACCGAATAACAGGAAGACATTATATGCAGCTTCAAATATTTTATCTTCGGTATTTAAACCGGTATTTGAAATTTGTTTATGCATTGAGTTTTCAGAATTTTCCATTTTAGCTCTAAGTAAATTAAAATCCTAGTTTCTCAGTCATTAACCCAAACCGGAGAATATCCAACCTGTGTTCAAAATAGATGTTGTAATAATCTGCTCCATGATAAAATTGAGCAAACAGCCCGATATCCTCCAGGAACTTTGGATGGTAAAAGAAGGTAAGACTCAGGTTCAGTCTGTCAGCCGAAAGTGTGTTCCAATGGTTTACATCGCCAAACATCCACGTAGCTTCGCCTTTTAATGATATATCAGCAGTGTTTTTTGGATGCCGGGTGTATTTGTTTGGCAGTTTAAAAATGGAGATGGAATTATGCCAGCGGTACCTGCTGTATATGCCCTGGAGTTCATCGCTGCCCCAGCCCGGTGGATGAATTTCGATTGATGTTTTGAAAAACTGGTATGCGTTAAAACGGGTATTGATATTTGTTTTAATAATCCCGGTTTCGAAATAATTCCTTGAGAAATCGCCGGATACCACGTTCACCTCACCCATATCCAGGAAGAAATCTCCGTCCTGACCATTTGAATGATGAGCCAGGCGACCGTATAAACTCAGGTTTTGCGAACTCCCTGGCCCCGTAGCCATATAATATACAGTTATCTGTGGAATGTAGCTTGGCGTACGGACCGGATAGGACCTCTCGTTGTACATCCGCAGGATAATCTGAGGTGTTAGAACACCCATTAATCTCGAATTTTTACTTTTGCGGATGTAAAAATTTGGAATGAAATTGGCTTCAAACACCAAAGGCTCAATGTTACCAATATCGGTAGGGAAAGTGATATAGCTGCTTCCCTGATTCACCTGGGATATTATGGTAAGACCGATACCATGTAGTGGTTCACTTTCCTGCGCAAAACCACGAAAGATAAGAATCAGAAAAAACAATAGTAAACCCGCTTGCCTTTTCATTTTATTTTTTAGAAATAAATGATTTTGATTTTTAGTGCTTTATCGCTTTGTAAGTCAAATGATGCCTTTCGAAATGAAGGCTTGTTGGATAAGCCGATGGATTGAAAGTTTGAAAAACCAATTCCCTCTTTGGGCAGGATTATCCCTTTCTTGATTTTACCATCATTGTTTTCATCATGAAGGATATTAACCGCATATTTTCCAGCCGGAAGATTTTCGAATGTTACAGTTGAAGTACCGTTCACTATTTTACCGGTAAGTTTTTTAAGGTACTTTTTATAGTGCTCGTCAGGAATTGCATCTTCCCTGTTGTACAAAGCAAAAACGACAGTACCTTTTGAATTGCGTAATTCCTTTACATCAATTGTTAAATTGAATGTTTCCTGCTTTTGATTTTGAAAGGAAGTAAGGAGTAGTATGACTAAAATTAATTGCAGTAGATTGAGTGCTTTTTTCATTTTTAAGGGATTTAGAATGGTGGATTTGTGAGTGTGGGAGTCGGGAGACAGAAGTCGGAAGATGGGAGACAGAATTCGTAAGATTCAGGAAAAAATCTGATTATAGACTTATTGTTTGTTTTACATATTTCCTACATCCGCCATCCCACATCCGACATCCCTTTTTCACTCCCTTATCAAATTCGCCTTATCAACATTACGGCTCACCTTGCGGTTTGAAAGTTTTTCCTTTATCGTATCAACGACGTAGTACATCATCGGGACTAAATAAACAGTCAAGATCATTGACGAAAGCAAGCCACCTATAATAACCCATGCCAGCCCGTTTTTCCACTCGCTGGCCGTTCCCTGGGCCAATGCAATGGGCAACATTCCGATAGCCATAGCCAGGGTTGTCATTAAAATAGGCCGCATACGTTCTTTACCCGCAATGATTAGGGCGTCTTTAAAATACTTGCCCTGAGCTTTTAGCTGGTTGGTGAAATCCACAATCAGGATGGCATTTTTTGTTACCAGCCCCATAAGCATGATCAATCCTAACTGTGCAAACAAGGTTAAATCGTTTAATGATAAGTTTAAGGCAAGGAAAGCACCAATAGCAGCCATAGGTATGGCAAATAGAGCCACAAAAGGATAGATATAGCTGTCGTAAAGGGCGATCATAATCAGGTAAATCAACAAAAATGAGATAAGCAGAACCGAGCCCAAGGCCCCGAAACTTTCATTTTGCGTTTTGATATCGGCACCCCAGGTAAGTTTTACGCCTTCGGGCAATGGGCGCGTTTCCAGGAAGCTTATTGCGTCGTCAGCCAGAGTTCCCGAAGGCCTGCCGAACGATTCTGAGGTAATGGTAACGGAGGGTTGCCGGTCCAGTCGTTCGAGCAGTGAAGGCGAATTATCCTGTTTCACTTCTGCAAATTGTGATACTTCAATGGGGATGTTCATTGGATTTACGATGGAAAGGCGCTGCACATCCTCAAAATTTCTCCGGTCGAAGTCATCGAGCCATATACGAACCGGGTATTCGGTGCCATTTTCGGTTAAGGTGGCATCATCGTTACCAGTAATGGCGGTCCTAAGATTTAATCCTACATAAGCCGTGGTTAATCCCAAACGCTGCATTTTATCTTTGTCAGGAATCACCTTGTATTCAGGGCTTCCTTCTTCAACCGATAGCTGAACATTATCGGCGCCGGGTATTTTTTCGATAGCAGCTTTCAGTTCATTCCCTGTTTTCATTACCAGGTTCAGGTCGTTTCCACTCAGGGTTATTTTTATAGGTGCCTGTTTTGGCAATAAGCCCAAAACTGCCATCGAAAAGTTTACTCCCGAAAACTCTTTTTTCAGCTCTTCACGAAGCGATTTCATAAAAGCCTCCGTTTTAATGTCCCTTTGCTTTTCCTGCTTTAGCTGAATGGTAAACTCCGATATATTGGCAGAACCAACTCCTAAACTCCCGATCCCAGTGCTTGGACCGGCAATGTTGCTGAAAAGTGTTGCCACTTCGGGCTGCTGCAGGATAAAATTCTCAACTTGCTGAGTCCTGATATTGTTCTCCTGAACGGTGGTTGTTTTATCATATTCGAGGTTCAGACGGAATTTCCCCTGGTCGCCGGTCGACATCATTTCCTTGCCAATAATGCCTTGTTTCAGCATGGCACCCGTCATCACCAAAAGGAAAACAACTATTCCTGAAAAGATAAGCTTGTGGCTGAGCACCCATTCCAGCTGATGGCCGTACCAATCGATAAATGAGGTTAATTGCCTTTCGAACCAAAGCAGAAAACGGTTCATGAAATTGGTGGGTTGTAAGTCTTCCTTTTTCCCGATCCGCGAAGCCAGCCAGGGCACCAGGGTAAAACCTACCAACAAGCTGGTAAGCGTGGCGGTTATTACTACGATGGAGAATTGTTTGAGCATATCGGCTACAAACACCTGCAAAAACAGTATGGGCAGAAAAACAACCACATCGACCAGGGTAATTGAAATTGCCGAAAAACCAATTTCCATGCGCCCTTCCAGAGCGGCATCCCGTTTATCTTTTCCCATATCAATGTGCCGCTGAATATTCTCCAGGATAACAATGGCATCATCCACGAGAATCCCGATAATTAGCGACATAGCGAGCAAGGTCATCAAGTTTAAGGTGAAACCCATCAGCCACATCACGGCAAAGGCGGTAATTAACGAGGTTGGGATTGCGATCAATACAATTAAAGAGTTACGATAGCTTCGTAAAAACAGGAACATAACCAGCGAAACCAGGATTACCGCCAGGATCAGGTCGTCAACCACTGAATTTACTGCGGCAATTGTCATATCGGTTGAATCGTCTGCAACTATAAATTTCACCCCGGATTTGGAATTAGCGGCTTCAATCTGGGCAAGTTTTGCATGTACCAGTTTCGAAACTTCCACGGCATTAGCGTCACCTTGTTTTTTCAATAAAAGGCCTATTCCGTTCACTCCGTTGTAGCGGCTTACCGAACTTATTTCTTTCACGCCATCGATAACTGATGCCACATCTTTTACATAAACCGGCATTCCAGACGCAGGCATTGCAACCTGTACTTTCATAATGTCATCTACGCTTGAGAATTTCCCTGTCAGTCGGACAGAGTTACTTTCTTTATCGGTTTGCGCTTTACCTGCTGGCAAATCAATTCCTGAACGCTTAATTGCATCCACAACCTGGTAAAGAGAAATTTTGTATAGTTTTAGTTTATCCTGATCTGCTTTCACCTGGATTTCGCGTTCTTCGCCACCGAGCAGGGTAATTTCGGCTACTCCTTTTAATTGCTGGATTTGTGGAAGATATTCATCCTTCATTTTCTGATAAAATTCCGTTCCCGGCAAATTACTGGTTGCACTAATCGAAATGATTGGCAAATCGTTGGGCGAAACCTTGCTCATTACCGGACTCAGAATATCTGCCGGAAGGTCTTTTTTGATATTGTCGATATAGCGTTGGGCATCCTGCATGGCAATGTTCAGATCCGTTCCATATTTCAGGTTGGCAATAATAATGGAAGCATTGGGCATGGATTTGGTTTCCAGGTAATCCACACCTTCGAGATTCGAAAGCGCATCCTCTATTTTTCTTGAAACAGAAGTTTCCACTTCATTGGGTTCGGCACCCGGGTACATTGTTTTTATTACAACTACAGGCTGGTTAAAGTCGGGCAACAGTTCATACCCCAGGTTTTTAAAACCAATTATTCCCAATAAGGCGAATACACTGAAAATAACTATGATCAGCGAAGGGCGGTTGATTGATATTTTTGTAATGTTCATGGCTATTCTGTTATTGTATTTTTTGTAAAATCAGCGCTTTTTCTAATTCCGGATGATGATAAAAGGAGGGAAAGAGCCTTGCAATATGTATCGGTTTCTTTGAGTAGGTCATCAGCGGCTTCTGTTTCCAGAACATGGGCTGCTTTGAGCAGGTTGAGGTATGTTCTTGTTTTTCGCGCTTCATTACCAGAAGCAGATAAACTGGTATAATAATCAGGTTTCGATTTCGCAGCCTGAGCATCTTCGATACTGTGGAGGATGGCGTTGCCACTTTTTAAAAGCCGGCTCGAAAAATAATTTTCTTTTTTCGCGTCAGCCAGGTAATTGTAGCAATGCACGATCTTGAATGCATACTCAAAACCTTTTTTCTCAATAACACTCGTCCTGTTGTTCATGGTTCAATTGCCGTTAAGGGTTACATTTGCTCCGTCGAATAAATTTATAAACCCGTTGGTGACAATAATATCGCCTGCCACCAAACCCGCTGACACTATAACTTTGTTCTGTATCCTGTTCGCAAGGGTAATGTTTTGCAAAACCGATTTCCCGTTTTTTACCAGGTAAACCTGTGGCTGTATATTGGATCCAACAATAGCAGACGCAGGGATAATGATATGATTTTCAGA
The DNA here is from genome assembly GCA_963677975.1 of Bacteroidales bacterium. Taxonomy (GTDB): domain Bacteria; phylum Bacteroidota; class Bacteroidia; order Bacteroidales; family UBA4417; genus UBA4417. Next base: position 2,282,479 of record OY782677.1, read on the forward strand.
ATCGGAACTTTTCATTTGGACTTTCCCGAACATGCCTGACTTGATTTTAAGATCAGATGTATTGCTAACTGAAAGCTGGACCGGATAACTGTTACCCATATTGGATTTACTGCCTGTCATTGTTACTTTTCCTGTCAAAGGAGTTTCGGAATACACATCGGCTGAAAGAGTGCACAACTGGTTCATTTTAAATTGACTCAGTTCTTTTTCGGGCACATTGGCAGTGAACTTCAGCATCGAAATATCAGTAAGCTGTAGCAGAGGTACACCCGGTGCGGCATAAGCTCCTACTTCGGTAAGTTTAGCGGTTACAATTCCGCTAAAAGGAGCTACAATACTGGTTTTGCTGATTTGTTCGAGCAATGTTGCTCTTTGAACGTTGGCAGATTTCAGTGCCAGCTCCGATTTTTCCAGTTGCACTCCCTGTATGGCATCAGCCTTTGCCAGAACGGAATAACGTTTTACATCAGCTTCTAATCCTTCAATCTGAATTTCAACGGTCTGCTGCTGTAACTTCAGTAAGGAGTTATCCAGTTGAATTAATTCCTGGCCAGCCTTTACATTACTTCCGACATCAACCCTAATTGAATTGATTTTTCCCTGGATATCAGCGCTGAGCCGGGTTTCCTTATTGGGTTCAAAAGTACCTGCATAAAAAGTATTGTTTGATGCACCCTCCGGTTTTATTGTAAGGGTCTGCACGCCAATTGCCTGTTCTTTATCGTATTGAAAAACCCTGTTTTTGGTGGTTTCTTTATTGCCTTTGAGGCGGATGATTACTATCGCAATTATGGCTATTGCTGCAACTATATAAATTATCTTTTTCATGTTCTTTGATTTGTTGTTGATTGTGAATCTTAAATCGTTATTAGTCATTCGTAACACTTCGGCTTCGCTCTGTGTAAAATCGTAAATTCTTATTTCTTATTTGCAATCAGGTTACCTGTTACCCTTTTGTATTCCAGTTCGGCTCTGCGAAGATTTATTAATGCCACGATATAATTTTGCTGGGATTCGCGCAGGGAATTGTCGGCCAGAAGCAAATCTGTAATGTTGGCCATACCTTGCTGGTTTTGCAATACAGTGTTGTTATAAATCTTTTTAGAAAGTTCTATTTGAGTATTCACGGTGGTAATGGTTGTGTTTGCTATGCTTAATTGCATTTCGGCATTCACCAGGTCAAGGTTGGCCTTTTCAGTCAGTATTTCCTTTTGAATGATCGTCTTGTTCACTTCAATCTTTTTCCCATCAATTTTATGCTTTGTAACCATTCCATTAAAAAGAGGAACCGAAAGCTGGGCGCCTACATACCCTATCGGATGGAAATTAAAAAAGCTGTTTGTTCCGGTAGTGCCAAAACCATTAGTGCCATATACTCCATAAGCGTTCACTGAAGGCAAGCGAGAATTTTTAAGACCACTTAACTCCGAAAGACTAAACTCCATCTTCTTGTCAATCAATATGATATCCGTGGTCGTTTTAAGCTGAAAAGTTGTTTCATCTATGGATGTTTCGTTTATCTGAACCTGGATGGAATCGGATATTGGCTTTCCCATCAGGAATTTAAGCGCGTTTAAAACCTGCTGATGTTGAGAAGAAATTGTGCTTCTTTGCGTGGTTAACTGTTCCAGTTGCAATTTCAGCCGGTCAACGTCAGTTCCTTTGGCTAACTGTTGCTGGTAAAGCAAGGTGGTTGTTTGTACCAGCTTATTGGTATTAATGATATTGCTATCCATAAAAGCCAGCTGATTTAAAAGCACCTGGGCGTTGTAGTATGCATTGGAAACTTCCATTACCACATCCTCATCCGTTTTAATCTTTTGTATTTCCGACAGTTCACCGGCAATGCGGGTACTTTTAATCGCGCTCAATGCTGTGGGATTAAACAATGGCATGGCGAGCTGCAGGTTGGTGCTCAGGTTCTGAGGCACTCCAAACTGGATTTCCTTATAGGTACCTGCCGGTCCGCCAAAAGCATCTTGGGGCATGATCTGGTAGGGCAGATCCGTGTAATAACGGTAGTCGGCGAACCCGGTGAGTTTAGGCAACAAAGTGCTTTTCGCTTCGCGGTTCCTTTCGTTGGCTATTAAGCCATCCTGCTGGGCTAATCTAATGTTTCGGTTGTAATTCAGTGCGGTGTCGATGCATTGGTTTAATGAGAGTGTCTGTGTTTGCGCAGAAACAACCATTAGCAACAGCACACCTGTTAAAAGGACTCTGTAAAATTTTGTTTCTCTTAGCTTTTGCCTGTGCTTGAACATGAGTTTGATTTTTAAAATTGTTATTTTCTTTTTAGTCCGCATTATTTTTGCTTTTCAATAGAGCAATATCTCTGACGAGAGACTCAGCAAGCCTTTGTTCGTTCATGAGCAATCGAAAACTCACCAGGATTCTGTTGACCAGATACCTGGTTTTTACTTCGGCCTGAAAAATATTTTCATGTTTCCCTTTGTTTATAACTTGCAACAGAAAATTTTCCGCTCTCTTTATTATCCTCCTCATTATAACCGGTATTTCAGAATCCCTTTCTGCCAAATGTTTGTCAAAGATCAGTACCAGGTAAAAAGGACTCTGATCGAATAATTTATTCAGGTTTTTAAAGAGGGCTTGAAGTTCATCCTCCGGTGAGAGGTTGCTTATGGCTACATTCTTTATCAGTTGCATTATTTTAGTTTCCAAACTGATTAACAGCAAAATCGGAATATCCTTGTCTCTTTTTAAGTACATGGAAAGCTCCGCATGAGATATTCCCATTTTCAGTTCTAATTCTTCTATTGATAATTCATTTATCCCTGATTGAAGCACAAGTCTTCCGGCAGCTTCGATTATATCTTCTTTTTCTAAGTTCATGGCTTGTGAGAGTAAGTAAATGTTCACTAACTAAGTTAAACAAATTTTTTTGAGTATTATTTGTTGTTTTTTGAAATCACAAAGAAAGCAAGTATAATAAACACAACTGTAACAGTCATTCTGAACAACATTGCCCCAATGGTTTTAGATTCATAGATGCCACCTGAGTTTACATGAATAAACAGACCTATAAAAGCGAAAAACAGGACTACTGCTGATATGCCAAGTGGCTTTATAGTCCAATTTTTATTCTTCATAAAACCATAAGCAGCAATAAGATACATGATGCTACTAAGAAAATTTGCCCAAACAACAATTAAAACATAATTTCCCTCTTTTGCCCTTATGCCAAACAAGTCGAATATCACAGAACTGCTCAGGAACAAGGTTAACAAACCAAAAGCGGCTAACAGTGTGGCTATTATATATAGAAGTGCCTTTTTCATGCCTGTTTGTTTTTAATAAGTGTAAGAATAGATTGTACCATATTATCCCCACTCCTTTTAATGTCAAATTCGAAATTAGCGATCCGCCATTTGAACATCTGGAGCTTGAATGTTCCCATGATAATATGCATAAGTTCGTCTGTTGTAATTGCATTTGTGAATATGCCTTTTTGTTGTCCTTCCATAATCACAGGCATAAGGTGTTTGATTTTAACATTCATGAGTTTAAGCAGTGCTTCGTTGATAACCTGGCTTTCCTCCATAAGCCCATCTGAAAATACAGCAACGACAAAATGAGGGTTCAGTTTAAAAAACCGGAATTGTTCTGCAAACAGTGCTTTGAATTTTTCCTCAGGAGTCAATGAACTATCGAGATTTGCTAATCGCTTGTCAATGTTGTCAGCCAGGTAATTAAGCATAGCAATGATAATATCTTCCTTACTTTTAAAATGCCTGTAGATGGCACTTTCGGAAAACTGCATTTCTTTGGCCAGGTTTTTTATCGTGAGCCCGCTTACACCTGAGGCTGTAAGTATTTTTCCGGCTGCTTCAATAATCTCTAACTGGCGGGGTGTAATATCCATTCTGATTGGTTTTTTATATTGTAATGTGTTTCTGCTAAGTTCTTAATCGAATGTAGCCTAAAGGACTTTAGTCTGACTTGTTGGCCTTGGTGCTTTTACAACCAAAATTCTTGCTAAACTGTCGGAACTATTGCTGATGTAATGTACAATATCGGCTGGGCTTTCGACAAGTGTATCCGCTTCGCACACTTCGCTTTCGTCGCCGATATGAATGGTAGGAGTTCCTTCAACTATAAAGAAAAATACATCAACCGGAGTTTTATGCGGTTTCAGGCTTTCGCCGGGCTGTAAAGCCATAAGCATTGCCTGTGCCGATTCCTTGTTGTACATTTCCCTGACGTCAATTTTGTGGGGAGTATCTTTAACTAACTGATGCTGGTATTTAGTGACTATCATAATTAAGAGATTAAATTGTTGTTTTTTAAAAGTAAGTGAGTATTCGCTCACAAAGGTAAGCTAATCTATATACCGAATGCAAGTCTTTTTGAAAATAAATTATATTATTTTGTGCAGTATGCTGTTAATGAGCTATATAAATAGTATTTATTTTTACTAAGAGTAAGTTTTTTGAAAAAATAGTACTGATGTTAAACTTCTTTATAATGATGAAATAAATGATTACAGGTATTATGGGCTTGATGAAGGTACGGATATACGTTTAATTGGAAATCGGTTTCTTAAATTTGAAGACAGATTAAAAAAGTATGAGTTAAAGATACGATACAAATAGCGAAATTTTAGAGGTGAATATAAGAGTTATCAAATGTTATATTAATATATTTGCTGAATGAATATATTATTGCAGATTCGAATTCTATGCTAAACAGTAGAAATAGGCAGTGGTACTTAAATTACATATATATAATTCATGTGTTTTATTAGTACAAGTTTAGATGAAAACACTTCAATCCTAAACTATTATTAATCTCAGGATTTATTCTTAATGTTGAATGGCACAGTTTAATAAAAAATAATATAATCCCAATGACAGATTTCAACGCATCAAATAACAAGATATTCTTTGCTAATACAGATAAGCTGAACGAGTGGATAGGCGAAAGTTTGGAGCAGAGTAAGATTATCGACAAGATAAAACTCATGTTGAAAAACTATCTCGAATTAGACAATGTAAGTTTCTTGTTTGGTTCTGGAACATCTATCCACTTAGGTGCTGTATCAATTAGGAATTTTCCAGTCGAGGTTGAAGAATACATATTGCTGAAAAATGCAGAAGTGACTGGGATACAAGATGAATTTCTTAAAACTGTCAAAGCGTTACAAGCTGAAAACCTTTCTATTGGCAAGGCAATGTTAATTGCTGGTACTCAACAATTTGAAGATGAAAGAAAATGGAAGTTTGTAATTGAAAGTGATATCATTCGTGACAATGAATCAAAAGAAATAGCTACAGAATATGAGAAAATACTTAATTTCTTAATAGCTAAAGATTTTGTGCTTAACGAAGATAAAAGCACTGAAAGGACTGACAAAGCTAAGGAGTTAATTATTGCTATTAAAGAAGGGTTATTTAAGGTATGCAATGTCGATAAAAGAAAAGTTTCAATTAAAGAACTTAAAAGAATAATTAGAAGAGGTAAAAAGATTGCGTTTAAAAATGCCTTGGTAAATAAATATTATTTTCACGAAAGATTTATTAAAGCATTGTTGCAAAGACCGTTAAATTTAAAACGTGCTAATATTTTCTCAGCTAATTACGATTTAGCTTTTGAGTACGCATTTGATAGACTTGGTGTACATTATATTGATGGTTTTGCAGGATTCCATAAACGATTTTTTAAGCCTGAAACATTTGAATACGATATTTTTTATCCTGGTTCTACAACTGCAGGCAAAGTTCAACGGATTGAAAAGGTGGTAAGATATTTTAAATTGCATGGCTCATTATCCTGGGTTAATTCTGAATTAAGGGATGCCAACAACTTATACGGAATTGAAGAAAAACCCTTAGAGTTAATAGAAAATCTGAATAAAAAAGGTGAAATAATCATTTATCCATCAGCAGTTAAAAAATCATATACACTAGATTTGCCTTATTCTGAACTTTTCAGACAATTTGCTTCAACGATTACACAATCGCAATCAGTATTAATAACCATTGGCTATTCGTTTGGTGATGACCATTTTAACGATATAATTTATCAAGCTCTTTCTAATCCAACTTTTACTTTGATCATTGTCGATTTCACAGGAACAAAGAATGAGTATATTAGAAAAATAATGGAATTAAATGATCCACGAATTATTATTCTTGAAGGTGACTTTTTTGGTGATTTTCTAACTTTTTCAGACACATTGATGCCCAACTTCAATAACATTGATAATAATGAGAAGATTGCTAACACGTTAAATGATTTATTTAAATCCGCGTCAAATAAAGATGAACTAGTTAAGGAGCCAGAAAAATGAGTGAACGAAATATCGGTAAAGTAATTTTAGTAAATAGTTTTCGAGTCTCAATAAAATTAGATGATGACTTGAAGAGTTTATATAAAAGTGGTTATGAGGATATATACGAAGTTGCCAGAATTAATTCATATGTAATAATTCCAATTGGGGCTGACAAAATTGTTGCAATGGTAACTAGCGTGAGTTCGATCGATGAAACTGAATTTGGTAAAAATAAAGAAGCTATATTCTTAACTAAATCTGTAAGGTATATCGTTGCAACTATGATTGGTACGATTGAGAATAGTGGAAAATATATTCAAGGGGTTTACAATTATCCAATATTAGATAATCCTGTTTGGTATGTTACACGGAAGGATTTAGATAATATTTTCGATCAAAAAGTAAAGAAGGATATTGATTTCGATGAGGATTATTATCTGCCTATTGGTACCTCACCATCTTTTTCAGATTATAAAATAAAAATAAATCCCGATAAATTTTTCGGTAAACATGCTGCAATATTAGGTAATACTGGCTCTGGTAAGTCTTGCACGTTTGCTGCTATCATACAAAGTATGTTCGATTTTGAATACAATGGTAAAAAGCTACAAAATGCCCATATAATTATATTTGATACAAATGGAGAATACAAAACGGCGTTTCAAGGTACTAATGAAAATGCATATAAAAATCTTCAGCTAGTTAATCCCTTTCATGTTGATAAAGAAGGTATGAAAGTTCCTTTTTGGTTTATGAATTATGCTGATTTAGATTATTTATTCCGTCCAAGCGAACTCACTCAAGCTCCAGTATTAAAGACTGCAATAGGCTATTCGAAAAGCAAAGCAAATATCACCAATACTCATATTATTTCGAAACATTTTGAGCGCTTCATAACTTCAATAATTGAAAGTGATGATTTATTTATGCGAAAGTATTATAAGCCAACAAATGCTTGGATTATTAATCCCAATAATGAAATCTTACAATTAGCAAATGAAATACCAGCCCAATTTGCTGACATTAAAACTCAACTTCAATTATTAGGAACTGAAACCAACAAGATCAATGAGATAAAAATTAAACAAAAATTAGAACTGCATTATTTGGAATACTTAAACCAAAAGGAGCAGAGTAAAAAAACGCTCTCTGAATCAATCGATTATCCCAAATATTTTGATTTTTCTGAATTAATCTCAAATAGCATTAATCTTGCAATTGAAGATAGTGAAGGCAGTTCACAGAAAATAAGAGAGCATCTATCTACTTTAAAAATGAGGTTACATTCTTATTTATCTGACGAAAGGATTTCAACACCTTTGTTGTTAGGGCAAAAGGATGATATTAAAGAAGGATTAGCTAAATTCATCTCTTTTGTTTTAGGAGATTTTTGTAAAGTTTATCAAACACATGAGACTGATTTATATACAAGTTTTTATAAAGAACAAATTACAAAAGAGGGAATAGAAAAAGTTGAAGGTGACAAGCCAAGTCAAATAACTATTATTGATATGTCGTTGTTGCCATTTGAGGTGTTAGAAACTATCACCGGTTTGATTGGTAGACTAATTTTAGAATTCGTTTCTAGATTTCCTGAAGCAGATAGAGGCAAATTGCCAATTGTAATTGCTCTAGAAGAAGCACAAAACTATATACCAGAGAGGAACAGAGGAGATAGAGAGTCAATTGCAAAAAAAGTATTTGAACGCATAGCCAGAGAAGGACGAAAATATGGGATTTCCTTGTTGGTATCAAGCCAGAGACCTTCTGAATTATCAAAAACAGTCTTATCTCAATGTAATTCATTTATTATTCATCGTATTCAAAATCCTGAGGACCAAAAATATGTAAGGCAGTTAGTCTCTGCGGCAAATGAGGATATTCTGCAACAACTGCCAATATTACCACAACAGCATGTAATAATTATGGGTGATGCTGTAAGAACACCTGTACAAGCTAGAATGAATACAGCTAATCCAAAGCCGAATAGTAATAATCCACAATTTATTGAAAACTGGACTATTGATTTGCCAAAAGACTTTCCTAATTATATTGAAATTGCAAAAGCATGGGAAAAGGGATTAAAGTATAATCCTACAGCAGTGCCGGAGGAACCAGAACAAATTTGAAAGGGCATTTTATTCAATTCATTTTATAAGAGCATTATACAATGGCTATGGAATTGCCGTACCACAGTTTATAAGGATATTGCAAATATTTGAGGTAAACCTATTGTTATGACCAGAACAGAAGAATTAGTTTACGCCCTTTGTAATAGAACATTCCTGTCACTTTGGAGTTTCCCAAACCCGGTAGGTAAGAAAGGGAAAGAACTATGCGATGTTTTGGTGGTTTGTGAGCCAGATATTGTAATTTTTTCAATTAAAGAAATTAATATCAAAGAATCCGGAGATTTAGATGTAGATATTGAGAGATGGATGCAGCGTGCAATTACGGAATCTGTAAAGCAAATATATGGGGCAGAAAAGTTTCTACAAAGCGTTGATAAAATAGTTTTAAAAGATAGAAAGACAACTATAGATATTCCGAGATCTGTTAATTGGAAAATTCATCGGATAGCTGTTGGATTTGGAAGAGGTGACAAATTTCCATTGCGATACGGAGAATTTGGAAAGGGTTTCGTTCATGCCTTTGACGAAAAATCAGTTCAAATAGTTTTGAATGAATTAGATACAATAAAGGACTTTATACATTATCTAAATAAAAAAGAAGAATTTATAAGATCTAAAAGGACGCCTTTCAATTTCGGAGAAGAAGATATGTTAGCTTACTACCTATCCAATAACTTTGCATTTCCTGACAAAGGAGATTTTGTTATTTTTCATGAAGATTTATATGAAGGTTTATCCAGTGATCCGGAATATAAAAAAATAATGGCTGGACTAAAAGTAAGTTACGTTTGGGATAATTTGATTGAAAAGCTAATTGAAGATTTTAGCAAAGGCGATTTAATAAATGAAGTTTCACGAGAGGAGCTGGAATTAACAATACGCCAGATGGCTAGAGAAGATAGAAATGCACGCAAAGTTCTTAGTGAGCAATTTTTAGATTTTATTGGAGTTAACAAACCCTCTAAAGTAAAAGCCAGGTTGGTTAAATCAAATGATAATCCGGACTTAGTATATTTGTTTGTTTCTGGCGCTTATGAAGACAGAGATATCCGGATGAAAGAACTACTGTTAAGAAGTTTTGTGGTACGAGGAATTTATGATTGCAAAACTGTTGTTGGATTAGCCACAGAAAAATACAATCCAAAGGGATATTCGCTAGATTTTTCCTATAGTTGTTATCCTGAGTTTTCTGAAGATTTTAGATTAAAAGCAAAAGAGATAAGTGAAGAATTGGGATATTTTAATAAGCCGGAAAAAAGAGAGTTATAGCAAATATTCTATAAGGGCTAACAATATTAGTATTTAAGGAAATATAAATTCCTTATTCGCAAAAATCATTTTCCTCGCTAAAGCACCAATGTTCAGAATACAGTGTAAAAGGTTGTTTGAGTTCCAACTGGATTTGAAATTCCAGCTTTTTCTCAGGATCAAATTGGTGCTGACTTTCGAGATTTTTTATTTTACTGCTATAATGTCGCAAATCACAGAATTTACATCCGAAAGTCATCTCATTTCTTTTTAACATAGCATCATATCGTAATTTTACCTCGCCCAGTATTAATTCTCCATTACTTGAATCAACAATATGGTTGACTTTGTTCAGGACATAAGGATTATATTCAAGTCTATCTCCCCAAAATCCCCAATTTGAAAAATGAGAATCTAAAGGTCTGCCACATTTGGATTTAGTAATGTCTTCAACAAAGAAAACATGCTGAGGCTTTTTACACCATCTGCAGTTTATATCAGCAAATGATATTAACAAATCTCTTGAGAGAATGGTATTGAATTTCTTGCATGATTTTACATGATAATTCAATAAGTGCATTACAAATTCGTTGACCTTGAATTCATTCGGTTCCAAGCGGATAGAAATCCCATTTGATGAATCAAAATTTAGGATAAAGATCGGGAGTGTATGATCTTCCTCCGGAGGATCATCTATTTTGAATGGCATTTTTTTGAAAAACCAACAACCACGAACATTATTCTGCTTGTACTTCTCCTGCCTTCGTTTTGTTTCTAAATAGGATATTTTGCTCAATTGGACTTCAAACGCTATTCTGGAGTTTCCTTTCGAGGCAAGAACATCAGCTCGCCAATTATTTTCTGAATATTCAGGTATTGCATCCCAACCAGCTTCCTTGCAAGCCTTTAGGATTTCGTATTTCAATTGCAAATGTTCAGGACTTTCAGGTTGCCAGTTACATTCCTTGTCTTCTGGTAGATGATAAAAGTGTTGGAGCCCCAATTTGCTCGTTCTAAAGTTTCCTTTTTGCTGGCAGCATGGCAGTTCAATTTTATATTTATTCCGCTTTACCTCAGATTTGAGGTTATCCCATTCTTTAGAGGTCAAGTAGGGCGCAATAATTTCTACATTATTGATAGTTGCTCGTAAAGGCATGTAAGTAAAGATAATGCATTTAGCTCCCTACCATCCCAGTCATAAACGTCTCAACAAAACCAACGATTTTGTCCATTACCCTTTTAACGATTTTTTTGCGTTCGAGGAGTTTGGGTTTTAAGTGAAGGGTGTTGATGATTTCATCAGGTAGGGGAAGGCGCTCGGTGAAAATGAAGTTTTTTATGATGGTATTGAGTTTTTCGGAGTCTAATTGCTCCCTGGTACAAATATCCTCGAAGGATTTTTGCTGCTCGACGGTCCAGTAATTTTCAAACTCTGACGGTATGTTGTCGACATCTGCGATGTGTGGCAGGTTTTCTTCAATAAACTTTTCGATGAGTTCACGCTTGCTGCGGAGAGTAGTTTCACCGGAAAGCAGATCCACAATGGCTTTTTTCTGTTTGATGTTCTCTTCACCGGTTGATTCTTTGAGTTTAGCCAGGAGCCGTAGGATGTAGGCCACGTTTATTTCGTCGCGGTGGATAAGCTCCAGTTCAAAATCAACATCATTCAGGATTGATACTTTTTCCTTCAGGTTATTGGTTTTTACCTTATCGAAAAGATCAAGGTACTTGCTTTTATAATCGTTGAAGCGTTGTTCGGCCATTGCCAGATCATCCCAAGTGAAATCGGCGAAAGTGCCAAGGACATTCCGGAGGCGCATTATTTCGCGGAAAGCTTTGATGAATGCCATTTCATCGTCTTCGCTTTTTAATTCATCAATGCTTTTCAGGTTGGGCGCTATCTTTAACAGCTCGGCATAAGCGGCACTGAATTTCCGGACATATTCTTCGTATGGCTCAATCAGGATAATATCTTTAGCATCCTTGTTTGAGAACAGGGCAATGGCATCATCGGTAGCTTGTTTGAGGTTGCGGAAACAAACAATATTGCCCTGCGATTTCTGATCGTTCAGAATTCGGTTGGTGCGGGAATATGCCTGAACAAGCCCATGATAGACAAGGTTTTTATCAACATATAACGTATTAAGCGGTTTACTATCGAAACCAGTGAGATACATGTTTACCACAAGCAAAATATCAATTTCACGGTTCTTTACCCGTTTGGAGATATCGTTGTAATAGTTGTAATAGCTCTGGCTGTCCCTGGTCGAAAAACTGGTAGTAAACATTTTATTGTAATCGGAAATGTATTCATCCAGCTTTTCTCGGCTATGCATGGTTGCATAGGAGGGGATGTTTGGCGTATTGCCATATGCTGGGCCATCATCGGCAGCAATCTGAACAAAATCATCCTGCAGGAAACCATTTGCATCTTTGTCCTCTTCGTTGGCGATATAGCTGAAAATAGTTGCAATTTTTAGATTATGAACTCCTTCTGATTTGCGTTGCCTGAATATTTCGTAATACTTTATCAGATTCTCGATACTGCTAACGCAAAACATGGCAGTGAATGTGCGGCTGTGTGTTTTACGGTTGTGATTGGCAATTACAAAATCAGTTATTTTCTCAAGTCGTTTAGATGAGTTGAGCAGTTCTTCCGTATCAATTCCTTCAACCTCAATATCAATTTCGGTTTTTGCTCCTTCTTTTTCTTTGTATTTACCTATGTATTCGACAGAAAATTTCAGGACATTCTCATCCTTAATGGCATCGGTAATTACATATTTGTGCAGGCATTCTTCGAATAACTCCTTTGTGGTGCGTTTACCGAGTTCGTTTTTAACGGCATTTTCAGCGAAAATTGGAGTGCCGGTAAAGCCAAACAGTTGTGCCTTATTGAAAAAAGCACGTATACGTTTGTGTGTTTCGCCAAACTGTGTACGGTGGCATTCGTCGAAAATGAAAACAATACGCTGTTCCTTCAGCTGATCCATGCGGGAGCTGAAGTAATTTTTGGTGATGGCTGAATTTAGTTTCTGAATGGTGGTGACAATCAGTTTTGTGTCGTCAGAAAACTGTCGTACCAGGGCAGCAGTATTATCGGTACCATCAATACTTCCTTCGGAAAAACTGTTGAATTCCTTGGCTGTCTGGTAATCCAGATCTTTGCGATCGACCACAAAAACAACCTTATATACTTTGGGCAACTGGGTAAGTACCTGGCTGGCTTTAAAAGAGGTGAGCGTTTTGCCCGAACCGGTTGTGTGCCAAATGTACCCGTTTTTGTGGCTGGTTTTTACCCTTTCAATTATTGCTTCGGCAGCATAATACTGATAAGGCCGGAATACCATCAGGATTTTATCGGATTCGTGCAATACAATGTACTTGGTAACCATTTTAGACATGTGGCATGGTTCCAGGAATTCCCTTGTAAATTCCGATAGCTGACGGATGGGCTGGTTTAGCGGATCGGACCAGTAAAAGGTTTGCTTGAATGATTGAAAGCGGTTGTTTGCGTAATACTTGGTATTAACACCGTTGGAAATAACAAATATTTGAATGTATTGGAATAATCCGTTTGAAGCCCAGAAGGAATGTCTTTGGTAGCGGTTTATCTGGTTGAATGCTTCTTTCAGCTCCAGGCCACGACGTTTTAATTCGATCTGAACCAATGGCAACCCGTTAACGAGAATGGTTACATCGAAGCGGTTTTTGTACGTGCCATCAAGTGTAATTTGGCGGGTAACCTGGTATTGATTCTGGCACCAGTGTTCCTGCTGGATAAATTCGATGTAAACTGTTGAAACCAAACCAGACTTATCGGCTCGGACCAGCGGCAATTTATCCCGGAGAATTTTTGCCCGGTCGAATACATTGCCTTTGTTCAGATGATTTAGAACCAAGCTGAATTCTGTATCGGAAAGTGTTACTTTGTTATGCTTTTCGAGTTGGGATTTGAAATTAGTGTAAAGATCCTTTTCATCTTTAATAGCGACGTACGAATAACCTAATTCAACGAGCTGTGCTACAAGATTGTCCTCTAAAATCTGTTCGGGCTGAGTAGTCATATTATTTCCACAAGGGTTCTTCTCTCCAATTCATAATTGCACCCTCAGTATCTGAAGGAATTCCGATGAACTGGATCGGAATTCCCGGATATTTAGAGAAAAGTTTGTCGAGTTTCACAGTGAGGTGATTATTGGGATTAGCTGACATTAGCAGATATTTTAAAATGCACAAGAAATAAAATGTACGTTGATTATTATTGTATGATTTATGAATCCAATTTCGCTCCGGATATAACAGCACTTCCGGTTTTATGGCAAAAACTCTATTCCACAAACGGGCGTGATGTGCACATACATTACGCACATAAGTTAGCGTGTGTAGCCAAGAGGTAAACACGGTATGGTGCAAGCCAAAGAAAGCGGCAATTTCCTGTTTATCGCTATTTTTTCTTAATCCCATATACAGTCTGGAAAGTTCACCAATAGTCAATAATTCCAGGCACATCCATGAAGGTGGATTTTGGGGTGAAGAGTAATTCTCTTTGTAATGTTTGATAAAGACTTCGGGATTATTTGCCGAGCAGTTGGTGTTAATTATTTTCTGTACTTCATTAAAAGGGTCAATCAGGACACCACGACCATTGGTATAGGGATCTTTGAAAACATTTGGATTATCCTGCCAATGTGAGCTTTTATAATTGTGGGCAAGAATATGGATCATTTGTGCACGGATGGTAATTTCAATCCGCTCAATGCAATCGAAAACAAGTATCCTTAGTTCACGATCGAATCTGTATGTATCAAGAATATTATCAAACTCAACACCATTGTTAAACTTGTCTTTCACCTGTTGGTAAGGTAAAAAATAGGCACTTAACCGATAATAGCTGATTTGCTGAAAATACCTGAGGGCTTTCGGTTCGTCAGGAATAATCAGCCCTCGATCTCTTAAAAGTTTAATCTGCTGCTCGTAAGTTGTGGGTGTTTTATTGAATACTTTTTTAGGCATAGGATAAAATTAAATAAAAAAACCTCCCAAGTGTGCATCAAAGAGAGGCATGGGAGGTGTATTATCTTTAGTTATATGAACTGTCTGTGAAAATGACCCGCCTGCAGATCTTACGGTATGCAAAACGGGTACTGTTGGCACAAAAGTAATACAAAAAGTATCATTTGCAACATCATTAACAAAATTTTTATTTTCACTCATAACATTAGTACGAATAATATTCACAACTAAATTACGAACTAACAGAACATCTTTTGCAGCAATCATTTTTTTAATATCACCGTTTTATCTAGCTACAACTGGCATAGGTTTATCTTGACATCCAACAAAGAGAGGAAATTTGCGATTTTGGTTTGTTCTGAGAGGCAGGGAAGGTAAATCTCTAAATCCATTAAATCACTTTTTACAAATCCCTTTATTGATGTACCCTGATTAAAATCTAAAAGTTGATTTGTTTTAAGTTTTATCAAGTAAGCAAGAAATCTATATTCATCAGAATCAGGAATTAAATTTGTAAAATCTTGACTTGTACATAGATCGAACTCATTTACTGCAACTTTACCGACACCTACTCTTGAAACAATTAAGATGCTTTTTTTAGGAACCAACTTAGTTGCAGATTGTGAAATTGCTTCCTCAGTGATAAATCTAGATGCATTAATTTTAAAAATATTTTCGTCAGTTAGGTCAGAACTCGAGATCCAAGGAATATTTCCATTCCAAAAACTAATATTCTGTTTGCTAGGAGTGCCTCCACCTGTGAACTTCCCAATTTCACCTAATTTCTTCTTCTTCCAATTGGAGAACTCTTTGCTATTATCTTCTCTAAAGCGAATTTCCTGAGAAAACACTTTTTGTATTACTCCTTTTTTGTATTGAGCTAATAGGTTTATATTATTTCCTATTGGCGCCGGAATGTTTAATTCCGAACAAAAAGTCAAGATTTTTTTATCAGTTTCAGTTGATAGTTGATGATTTCTATTAAGTAACTCGCTAACAATATTTAAATCAATTTTTTGTTCGGCTTCAAGCGTAACCACATAGCGCGGAATATTAAGGTTAAAATCATTTTTCCTGACTTCACTGATAGAGGCTACGTAACTATATTTTTCTTCAGTTTTACGGTCGCGATATGCAAATACAATTTTATCAATATCCTGTGGTTGAAGGAAGTTCTGATTTTTTACTTTCTCGAAATGCTGGCTTGCATCAATAAATAAGATATCGTCAGGAGTTTCACGGCATTTTTTAAAAACAAGAATACAGGTTGGAATAGTTGTACCGTAAAAGATATTAGCTGGTAATCCTATAACGGCATCAAGGTAGTTACGATCTTCGATTAAATATTTTCGTATATGGCGTTCAGCACCGCCTCTGAATAAAGCGCCATGAGGCAGCACTACTGCCATGGAACCGTTATCAGCCAGGTGATAAATCATATGCTGTACAAAGGCAAAATCGGCTTTTGAAGCCGGAGCGAGTTTGCCATATTGGCTGAAACGATCGTCGCTCATATGTAAAGGACTGGCACTCCATTGTGCAGAAAAGGGTGGATTGGCAACCACAGCTTCGAACTGCATACCCAGGTGCTGCGGATGTTCGAGGGTGTCCTCCTGCTTTAGATCAAACTGGCGGTAATGTACACCATGAAGGATCATGTTCATGCGGGCCAGGTTGTATGTAGTACGGTTAAGCTCCTGTCCATAAAAATTAGAAACTTCGTCAACTTCCTTTTTTATACGTAAGAGCAAAGAACCGGATCCATGCGTTGGATCGTAAACTGATTTAATCTTTTTCTTGCCCATGGTTACTATACGGGCCAGAACGGTTGAAATTTGCTGCGGAGTATAAAATTCACCAGCTTTTTTACCGGCACCACTGGCAAACTGGCCAATCAGGTATTCGTAAGCGTCGCCAAGTACATCTGAATCGGCATCTGCCAGTTTAAAGTCGATCTTGTCGAGGTGACCTAACACTTTAGAGATCAATTCATTTTTGGCGGATCCAGTCTTTCCAAGTTTGGAGGAGGTTAAATCGAGGTCTTCGAAGAGTTTATTGAAATCATCCTCACTATCGGTGCCCATCGTGCTTTGCTCGATGTGGTTCAGAATTTGGGTAAGGTCCTGCAGGATAAAAGTACTTTCATTTTCAGCTTTACCATTGGAATTGCCTTTTTTAGCAATTTCGCTAAATAGCTCAGAGGGTTTAAGGAAATATCCTAATTTTAAAAGGGATTCTTCCCTGATGGCTTCAAGGTATTCTTCACCTTCGGGAGTGTTTTCTTTGATATCTTCATATTTAATGCAGTCCTCTTTAAGTATATCGTTTGCATAGAGGTACATCCTTTCAGAGAGGTATTTATAGAAAATAAATCCCAGGATATAATCGCGGAACTCATCAGCACCCATCTTGCCGCGAAGGGTGTTGGCAATGTTCCAGAGTTGTTGTTCGAGTTGTTTTTTTTGATCGTCGGACATGGTAATTGTAAACGTATTAAATCTTATAAAGCTTGTAAAGAATGGAGCTGATTGGAATTTACAGACATTTCGAGATGATAAATAGTATCAAAAGTGATGTCCATAAGAGACGGGGGCCAAAGTTAGGAAAGAAACGCATTGAAAAATTGCCTGTTTTGGGCTATTACTGGTCAATTTTGCTTTTCTTTAATGTGCCTTTTTCAACCTAAATGAAAAATTAAATCTATCTTTTAATTATTGTTTTTTAATGAAAACAAAAATGCGGGTAAGTTGGGTAAGATAATTTAACGAAAAGATTATTAATTAAAATGATGCCCTTGCTGAAACCAATGCAGTCATTGAATTAGAGACGTTTTTCGCAGGTTGAAAAATAAGGTTTTAAAACTTTTAGTCATTTATTCTTACCCTTCTTACCCTATGTCAGAAGGGCAGGTCGTCAGGGGGTGTATCATCCTCGTCTTTAGGTGATTGAGATTTGTTATCATCCTCTGAAGGAGCAACCCTGTTTTCTTTATCAACCTGATCAAAGGTAAGTTCAATTACGGAATAAACATAATTGCCTTTTTTCTTGATGCGTTGGAAATTATGTTTTTTGAGAGCCTTACCGAGTGTAATAACATTACCGGTGGTTGTTGGAAGTTTTGAAAATATAGCCAGCTTATAAAGTATCTGGGAGGTAGTCAGGTAAAGTGGAATATCATCAACTAAAGGCTTTCTGAAATAGACCAGAAGTAATTCTTCTTCAACGGTTTTAACCTGGTATTGCTCGTTATTAGTTGTAATATCCTTTATTTCGTCTTTATCAAAGTAAAACTTGAAACCCTGTTGGAACAATGCCAATGCCTGAGCATAAACCTTGTCGATCTCTACCTGATGTTGGTAATCGATTGACAATACTTCGAAACATAAGAACCTCCGGGAGCCGGTGGAGTCGTTCAGAAATTGGCTGGTGTTTACTGATCCCATAAAAGAAGCTCGCCTGGGGAGGGTTTCGTTATTATGGCCATAGGCACGCCTGGTCCGGATGGCAGATTTCGTAATGACTTCCTTTAATGTTCCAATTTCAGTACGGTTCATATTTTCCAACTCATCCATATTAATGAACCAACATTCAGTGAGATGAATGAGGGTATCTTTATTTGTTGGATTGATTGTGCCTGAGAAAAGATAACTACGAAGCTCAGTTGGACATAAGTTTTCCATCCAAGTTGTTTTACCAATTCCCTGAGGACCTGAAAAGATTATTGCAGTATGGTTAACAATCTTTTGCACCAGCAAAGATGCAACAGAAGCTACTATCCACTTTTTGAAACATAACTGCCAGAACATATCATCCGTTGTTGAGATGGTTTTAGAAAGCTGCAGAATAAAGTCTGTTTCACCATCCCATGGAGGCAAGTGATCAAAGTATTCTTTAAAAGGATCGTATTTTTTACTGAAATTAGAGTAGATGATGCTTCTTAATCGTGC
The DNA here is from genome assembly GCA_963677975.1 of Bacteroidales bacterium. Lineage (GTDB taxonomy): Bacteria > Bacteroidota > Bacteroidia > Bacteroidales > UBA4417 > UBA4417. The sequence goes on from OY782677.1 coordinate 2,301,111, forward strand.
AATACTACAAGGTATATTATTTTTAAGCAAAGCGCGGAATAGTGAATTTTCAAGGTAGTCAACCATAGGTACGAATTCTTCCGTACTGGTATTCAAAATCTCTATTATACCTGAAACGATGTTGTACCGTAATGTAGTTCCGGCAGATAAGTAGTTCTCAATCTGATCGATTATGTTTTTCTTCTTTTTCTTCTTACCAGTTTCTTCCTGAGGTAAGGCAGGAGGCAGGTTAGCCGTTTCGGTGAGATCAAATGATTTGACAGGTGATACATCGATGCCGTATTGTTTTGCCAGAAAAAACAGAGATTTAGCTGTAGTTCCTGAGCCATTCGCCTTCAGGCAATTATCAAACTGCTTGTCGCAAGGAACTGACTCATATTTCGATGAGAGTCGGCTAATTCTGTGGAAGTACTCCCTGCCACCTTCACCCAGGGCATCAGTAATGGCAAACCCGATTTTTATCCAATTACTATAGTCGTTGGTAATATCAAGTTGACGCTGTTCCAGTTGGTCAACAACACTATTAATATCAGTTTCAATCATAGTGGTACGGGTATTAAATATTTCAGATTTTGGGTTGAAGTAGAGTTCCGGATCATAGGAGAAAAAGCAAAGCCGGGTTACATCTTTCCCGGAAGGATCAATCGGGAAATTCAGCAGGTCTTCGTAATACATCTTCAGTTCGTTGAATACAGCTACATGGTTTTCCAGATTTGCATCTGTTTGAATTAATATCTTCAAGCCGTTGTTGCTAGGGCTTATAAAACATGCAAGGGTAAAAGGAATATGTGAGGCTGTTGATTTGAGTATCAGCAACTGATTATCCGGAATTTCATCAAGATCAAGAATGATAAGTCCTGTGTATTCCTGTAGGAATTCCAATTTACGTCCACCTATAAAAGTTGCTGAAGTAGTGAAAGATGGGAGGGACTTTTTCTTGCTTTTATATTCCTCTTTTTTGCCCTGGAGGATTAAAGCCCTGAGGTTATCGATCTGCACCCGGTACCTACCATTTTGGATTTGTTCCAACACGGCAGGCAAAGCCAGATCTTCCGAAACCTCATTGAAGTTTTGAAAGATTGATACATTCATGGCCTTTATTTTTTAGGGTTAAAGGCTTTGATGTAATGCTTTTTCAGATGATCTTCGATATCCCCAGCACGGAAGTAAATCTTGCCGCCTATCTGGCTGAAAGGTAAAACCCCGTTGTCACGATAGGATTGAAGGGTTCGCTTAGAAATCTTCAGTAGCTGGCAGGTTTCCTGAATGTCGAGCCAGGGTTCGGAAAGGGGAGTGTTGTTGTTTCCTTTACTAATGAGATTATTTTTTATTTCAGAGATATTTTCTATAATCTGCTGAAAAGCTTCTGTTTGAATGGTTATAACATCCATTTTATTTGTTGTTTGTAGAATTAGACAATAATTGAATTATTGTTTTTCGTTGCAACTAAAAACGGAAGCAAATCTATGCTGGGAAATGAGGGCGTTTGTTCCACTTGAATGCTAGTGGAATGATATTTTTTGTAAATTCGTGAAAATCAGTGCAAGTCTAATCAAGCTTTTTTTCGGAATAATCCTTAAAAGCCTTCGCAAGCGAGTTTAAAAATGGATTGGAATCTCTTTTTCTTGTAGTCCCTTTTGAAAGTTTGCTTTCTGCATCTTTGATTGATGTGTTTAAAAAAGATTCAAAAAGTTTAATAGCATCTTTTCTAGTAAGATTCATAGTCTGATTATTAATAGAACCACTTTCCATAAGAGCGGTTATCAGCTCCAGTAGATCTATATCATATTTTTTCCAGAAGAGTTCTGATTTTAAGGGTTGAAGTTCTTTATTTGGGAAGTAGATTTGTTCCTGCTCCCCAATGAATTTTAAGAGGGTCTTTAAAGAATCGGAATAATATAAATTATAATATGCAAAGCGAATATCCATAATTTCCTTTTCTGGCTCTGTCGGATTGTCTATATCTACAATATCTTCAGGGAAGCTTAATATTTGATAGAGTTTATTTTCAGCAAAAATTGATTTGTAGATGTCAAAATCTACAGCGTCATATTTATCTTGAAATTCAATGATTTCTTTATTCTTATCATAAGGATTTCGAAGGAGGGTATTAATCTCAAATTTCATTTTCTCAAAATATGCCCTTTTTTCTTCAGAGGAAAGATTAACTAGGTTGTTTAAAATTTCTTGGTTGAGCTGTTCGCGTTTGACTAAAAGCTCATTATAGAAAAATAGGATTGAAGGGTGAGCAAGGTAATTGAAATCAAAAAGTGCTAAGAACTTTTGATAATTAGTATAGTTAATCTTTTGCTGATAATCTTCAGTTTGGGAGGAATTTAGCTCTATTGCCTTTACCTTTTTTTTGATTATTTCCCTGAAATCTTCAAATGATTCCCATCGGGTAGGTTTATCCTCAAATTGATAATCGTTCTGATTAATAAGATCGTCTATTTCTAAAAGCCAAGTAAGCGGATCTTTATGGATTCTTATCTGATAATCAATGAATCGTTCCCGCTTTAATGGTGACGTTTCACCAATTTTCAGCATAAGTTTAATATGATACGCATACAAATTTAGTTCCCCTGAAGATTTGAAATCTTTGTAGTTCTCCTTATAGTATTTGAATGAAGTATTGTCAATATATGTAATGTCAAACTCATTAATGGTTTCGGTAGATTGAAAGATCGGTTCGGATATATTAACCATCCTTATATTGTCAACATTTTGCATAAAGAATTTGGGATTAAGTAAATATCTATCCCAAAGCTATAAAAATTATTGAAATGTAAAGCATTTTAATCTTATTCGTTGAAAACATCCATTGCTTTGTCAAGTTCATCATTTACTATTTTAGTGTAAACCTGGGTAGTTTTTATAGACGAATGCCCCATGAGTTTTGATACATACTCAATGCGCATTCCCTTGCGCAGGGCACGAGTTGCCCAGGTGTGCCGGCTTGTGTGGAAATGCAACACTTGTGTTATTCCAGCGTCTGGAGCAATATCTTTCAAATCAGTATTGGTGTAGGCCGTTATTGATGAAATAGCAGTAAAAAGGATTTTGGGATCTGAATAATCACGATCATTATGTAGTAAAGGGAAAATATAATGGACAGGTTCCTGATCTTCTTTTTTATAGAGTTCAATTATATCAAGAGCCTTCTTTGGTAGCTTGATCGAAACTACTGAGCCGGTTTTCATTGTATTAACCAGGATTCTTTCTCCATCAAAGTTCTCCCATTTCAGTTGGCAGATGTCGGAAATTCTTAACCCACCGGCATAAGCAGCAAAAACATAGATGTTCCTATGATGGTATTTCATGGAACCTTCAATAAGTTTTAAGTTTTCCAGGGCTGTTAGTTCTTCCTCAGTCAGAAAGCCTTTTTCGGTGTTCTCCCATTTCAACTTGTATTTAATAAACGGATTCTTCTCAACCGGAAATAGATCTTCGCTGATTGCTTGGTTAACTATACGCCGGATAACTTTCATGTTAGAATGGATAGTGTTAACGCAGTTCTCTCTTTTGACCCGCAGATGTTCTTCGTACTTTTTAAGAAAATGAACGTTCAATTCATCGAAAGTGAAATCCTTATTCCCTATGAAGTCTTCAAGTTTGGAGATGACGGCATTTGCTTTGTCATAAGTTCCTATCTTACCTTTCTTTTCGAGAGTATCCCGATAATGTTTGGCATACTGAATGAAACTCATGGTAGTTAAGCCCATTATTGCTTCCTTGAGGCTTTTGGGTGAAACATAATCGGATTCCGTTTGAAGGTCCAATGCTGCATCCACAGCATCAGACATTTTCTTCGCCAGGTACTTATTCATCCTACCGGAATTAGGATGAGACTTTTTGACAACATTATTCTTAGTATCCCAGAATTTAGGATTGATTGCCAGACCTAAGGAAATGAATTTTGCTTTCCTGTCTTTGATTACCCGGATGTAAAGTGGAACGTCGCCGTTGGATTTGGCTTTATTCTCTTTAAGTATTATCTTTGTCGTAGCCATAGAACCTTTGTTTACGTAAAGATACAACAAATATTGATAGGTACAACAATAGGTACAACATTTGTCACTTTTGACTACTTTTTACTGCTTTAGGTTGCTATATGTTAAAATGTAATATATTGATATACAAGTATATGGAAGCAATAGGAAGCAAAAAAATGAAAAATTCGCAGTCCCGTCCGGACCGCAAAGGCCCAGAAGTCCGCTTCCGGGCTTTTTGCTTTTATATGCGATAATCCACCTGTATCGAAATCCATGGAGACTTATCCAGATCATTTAACAAGTGCATTAAGGCTAATTTAATGTGAGTTGGTTGGGGCAGAAAAATAGTACTCGAACAGACGTTATCTTGAAGCTACTGCCAGTAATTTTAAAGCATTTACCCAATATGCAATATGTGAGGTATTTGGAGGTTTTGGTGGGGGCACCTGCATTATTAATATTTCGATTTTTGTAAAAAACAGGTCGAAAGGTAATGCTTTTGCATCCAGCCTGAAGTTAACCGATCTGCCTTTGTTTGGTGTATTTTCTTTCTATTTGTTGATATTGCCTTTTCATCCCGGTTACACGGACTAACATATTTAAACGTGAAGAATAATATTTATAGAGACGCCTATGAATAGGATCAACTAAATTCAATTACCGATAAATATCATTTTTTTTTGAACCTTCGTTTATATTGTGTGACGGGTGGAAAAATGTCTAACACCAATTTCAGGCTTCGTACTATGTATATTTAATAAGCCAGAGTTCTGGTTTTTTGAAGACTGCCATCAGAGCATCGAGATGTATATAACCCTTACAGGGAGACATAAATCACGGTAAATTCCCTGAATGAACTAAATAATTGATTCTGGAGAGGTAAACTCTGCCTTTGGCATGGGATTATGACTAAGACAATGGGTTTGAATTCCCAATCGTCCGTTTACAATAAGACGTACCGCAGGTTCCGTTCAACCCATTCTTGTATTGAATCCGATTTAAGCTCCGTATAAACCTTCGATTCAATCTTTTTCTGAACATTTTCGATAGCCGAACTGATCATGGTATGCGATATCATCTCATCTTCTTTCATACCCATCTTTGTAATAACATCTGTAATCCTATCTCCGCCGAATAGTGTCATCAAAGGGTCTTCCAATGACATATAAAAACAATAACTACATTTTTTGCCTAATATTCCTATCGATTTAAGAATTGTATTTTCTGTTTCAAACAGAGGATAGTGCTCAGTAAAAAAAATAATTATATCGCGTTCCGGTTTCTGCAAGTTGGCAATAAATACTTCTGAATTTAATGAAGCCGATTCAACGCAATTTATACTGTTCATATTAATTGCACCGGCTGTGTGAATGGTAGTATATTCAAGACTGTTATCTTCAAAGTATTTGTTAAGCATTATGCCTGTTTGCCTGAAATAGTAAACAACCAATATAAGTTTATTTTCTTTCATAAGGGTTCGAATATCCTTCAGTAAACCTGCATACTTATGAATATCCCTCATCCATACCTTATCTCCACGATTAACAGCCGTATTTTTTGTTCCGAATAACCACATAAGTTTTATCTCTGGATTTTTTAAAGCAAGACTTACACTCTTTTTTTTACCTAGATCAGGAGATAAAGTTACTAAAAAGAGCTGATTTTTAATTTGTTTTATACATTTCGAGAAAATATCGAATAAAAACATTAGGAAAACTTGCCAAACAAGATTAAAGTGTTGATAATCTCAACAGCTGTATAAAAAATATACAATCCATCTTTTAATCAGGAATAATAGGCGTTTGAAGGAGAAATTTAAATGAGGTGTTTAAATATTATACAGTATTGTGGATGATAATTAATCACATGATATATTAAAGTGCAGAAAATCAGAACGATATAAATTTGGCATTGTTATTGGATAAGATTTTTAATAAGATTTTTAACGAATTGAAATATCCAAAGCCATGAAAACAACATTCTTATTATTCGCTGGATTTTTACTGTTTATTGCCATTGGAAGCGCAGGCAGTCAGAATATCCAAACCCCAATTACAGGTACGAAAGATGGTTCAATGAGTATTGTATGTACTTCTGACCTGTATGAACTCACTTCAATATGGGCCAGCATTTTTTGCAGCCTCAATCCGGGAGTGAAAATCAAAGTAATTAAAAAGGAATATAGTAGTGCCGATTTAGGAGCAAACGAAAGTCTGTGCTTTTTATCGAACAAAGCAACAGGTGCTATTAATAACAATTCCAACTGGAAACTGGCAATTGGCCGCGATGTTATAGTACCAGTTTTCAATTTGGCGAACCCATTCTCAAATGGTGTAAATAAGTATGGCATATCGCAGGAGAAACTCACCCTTATACTTCAAAACACAGGAAAGCGAAATTGGGGAACAATCCTTGCGAATGCACAAACTGAACCTGTTCATTTGTATATGGTAAACGATGAAGCCGTTAAAAATGGTATAGCCGCTTTCATTAAAAGCACAAAATTGCAGTTTGAGGGTATCATAATGGGGACAACTGCTGAAATTCTTAAAGCTGTCCAGAATGATCCATACGCTATTGGCTTTTGCAAGGTGTCGGATATTCAAAACGAAAACAACCTGGCTGCTGGCATTCAGTTTTTACCTGTCGATAAAAATGGCAATGGCTCAATTGATTACATGGAAAACATTTACACCGACGTGAATACATTCCAAAGGGGTGTTTGGATTGGAAAATATCCAAAAGCACTTGTCAGCAATATTTATGCTGTTAGCAATATTAAGCCGGCAAACGAAAATGAGTTGGCCTTCCTGAAATGGGTTCTCACCGATGGACAACAATATATGAAAGATTATGGTTTTTCTGATCTCGCTAGCAGTGAAAACCTGTCCCAGTTGGACAAACTAACGCCAGCCACAATAAATGTAAATAAGGAAAAAGACTCTTCAAGTGCCGGAATAGTTCTGCTTGTTATTGTAATTATTCTTGGCGGTGGATTAGTCGTCGGCGCTCTTGTACGAAACTACAGGAAACAAAATGTAATCACACCCGATTTTAATGTTCCTGTGTCAGGTTTTGCCAGTGAGTCAGTCATGCTGCCAAAAGGCTTGTATTTTGATAAAACGCATACATGGTCCTTCTTGGAAAAAAACGGAAGCGTTACTGTGGGTATTGACGATTTCCTGCAGCATATAACCGGACCAGTTACAAAGGTTGAGCTGAGAAAGGCTGGCGACAGGATCCGGAAAGGTGATGTATTGTTTACTATTATTCAATTTGGCAAACAACTTAATATCTATGCTCCTTTTTCCGGGACTATAAAAGCATATAATGAAGCACTACTGGCTGATTCTTCGAAACTTAACAGTTCACCATACGATCTTGGATGGGTATACACAATGGAGCCATCGAGCTGGATAAAAGATATGCAGTTGATGGACCTGGCTGATAAATACAGGAGATGGATTGATGCAGAATTCTCGAGGTTGAAAGAGTTTCTTTCAGTTATTTTAGAACCTGAAAGTGTTGAATATGCACATGTTGTTATGCAGGATGGCGGTGAACTGAAAGAAGGTGTACTCACCGATTTCGGACCTGAAGTGTGGGAGGACTTCCAATCGAATTTTCTCGATACTTTCAGGTAAAAATAGAAAAATTTATCAAATATTATCTGAAAACATAACTTAAATTTATCAGAATATGGACCTGAATCGTAGAAGTTTTTTTAAAGTAATGGGTGCAACAGGCTTAACCCTTGCGGTTGGAAAAGATCTGAAAGCATCGCCTAAAGCAGGTAAGGGAAAAGAATTCTATGGAGTATTATATGATTCAGTACGTTGTAAGGGGTGCCGTGGTTGCGAGTACGATTGTGCTGATGCGAATGGTTTGCCTGAGCCTCTTCCCAACAAGGAAATCAAAGGTTTGCGTAAACCTGATGAGTTTCACCGTACTGTTGTGAATGAATATAAGACTTCGAAAGGAATTGTTTATGCGAAGATGCAGTGCATGCATTGTAACGAACCTGCCTGCGCAGCAGCATGTCTGACACAGGCAATGACAAAAACACAGGACGGACCTGTAATATGGCGTGGCGATAAATGCATGGGCTGTCGATATTGTATGGTTTCCTGCCCGTACGATACACCTAAGTTTGAATTTCACAGTGCTAATCCTAAAATTCAGAAATGCACTATGTGTTATGAGACCAGGGTTCAAAAAGGTGAACTCCCGGCTTGTGTCGAGAATTGCCCTAATGATGCACTTATGTTTGGAACCCGGCGTCAACTGATTGCCGAAGCCCGGAAAAGAATTGTTGAGAACCCTGATCTTTACTACGATCATATTAATGGTGAGCACGAAGCAGGCGGCACATGCTGGCTTCAACTTTCACCGGTACCATTTAATGAACTGGGTGTAAAAACAGTTTCGGACGAATCCTATCCTTCAATGACGAAAGGGTTTCTCTACAGTGTGCCTTCGGTATTTGTACTGGTGCCCGCACTGTTATTAGGTATACAACAATCAACAAAAGGAAACAGTTTAAAAGAAGATAACGAAGATGAATAACAGAGCTTATATTGCAGCTGATAATGATGGGCAGCCCATCTGGAAGTTCCTGCTTAGGGAGCTAAAACCCAAAGGCAAAGCATTAACACCATTTAATATTATTTCAGTTCCTATTATTCTATTGGGAGTAGTACTGATTGTCTATCGATTTATCTATGGCATCGGTTCCATTACTAACCTTTCGCAGGATATGCCCTGGGGCCTATGGATAGGATTTGATGTTGTTACCGGTGTAGCATTTGCCGGCGGAGCCTATGTGCTCACTTTTATGGTATACATACTTAATATGAAAAAATACCATTCCATTGTGAGGGTTACTGTGCTTAACGGATTTCTTGCATATCTATTTTATGCTGGTGCGTTACTGCTCGATCTTGGACGTCCCTGGAATGTAATTAATCCAATTATAGGGAATAATTTCGGAGTAAGCTCGGTTTTGTTCCTTGTTGCCTGGCATTTTCTACTATATATGGTAGCGCAGTTGATTGAATTTTCTCCGGCAATAGCTGAATGGCTTGGTGCAAGGCGTGCCCGAAAAATACTTTCGGGAATGACGCTTGCTGCAGTCATATTCGGCATTACCTTGTCGATGTTGCATCAATCGGGACTTGGAGCATTATACCTTATGGCTAAAGAGAAAATACACCCTCTCTGGTACTCAGAGTTTATCCCGATAATGTTCTTCGTTTCCAGCATTTTTGCAGGTCTGTCTATGGTTATTTTCGAAGGTTCTGTAAGCCACAGAGTTTTTGCAGACCAGATCAGCGATAAACATCATAAAGAACAAGCCGGAATAATTCATGGATTAGCTAAAGTATGCACCGGAGCCCTGTTTGCATACTTTTTCCTGCAGGTGCTTGTGTTCCTGCATGGTAAAAACTGGGTATACATCAATACGCCGATGGGGTATTGGTTCCTGGTCGAAATGCTGGGGTTTGTGCTTGTGCCTATGCTGCTCTTTTTCTACAGCTACCGTAAGGGTAATATCTTCCTTATCCGGCTTGCATCCATAATCACTATGGTTGGCGTAGTGCTTAACAGGCTTAATGTTACCGTAATTGGTTTCCGGTGGGATGCAGCTGTTCACTATGTCCCGTCCTGGATGGAAATTGTGGTTACGCTGACCGTACTGTTTACCGAAATCTGGATTTTCAGGTGGGTAATCAACCGTATGCCGGTATTGCGCGAATCGCCTAAATGGGTAAATGAAACAAATACTAACCAGGCTTCCGTTGTTGATCACCGGAGAGCATAAAAAACATACAAAATGGACGGATTCAGTTATCATAATATTTTCGACACAAAAGGGATTGAGTACCTGGTGGTCATTGCATTCCTTTTACTTCTCATTCCTTTCTGGCTGCTTTTAAACAAGCAGGCCCAAATCAAGGAATATTTCCGTAAAGCAATTGGGGTATTAACCGACTCTATGTTGCGGATTCCACAAGGGATTTTTTACAGCAGGAACCACACATGGGCTTATCTTGAAAAATCAGGAACAGCCAGGATAGGGCTGAACGACCTGTTGATACATATTACAGGCGATGTGGATGTAAAACAAATCAGGCAACCGGGCGACGTCATTAATAAAGGTGATCTTATTGCCGAAATTGATCACAATGGCAAGTCGCTCAGCATATTCACACCTGTTTCGGGAGAGATTATTAAGGCAAATCCATTGTTGAATTCGAACAAGGAATTACTTACGGAAGATCCATACGGGGCCGGCTGGTTATATAGTATAAAGCCATCAGCATGGGTATCCGAAATATCTTCACTTTACTTAGCCGGCGATGCAACTGAACTGTTGAAAAAAGAACTTGTGCGATATAAGGATTTTCTTGCTACAGGCATGCAGAAATATTCACCCGATGGGGCAATGGTTGTACTTCAGGATGGGGGCGAATTATCAGAAAATTCTCTTTCGGAAATGCCCGACGAATTGTGGAAGGATTTCCAGAAGGAATTTCTAAACCAATAGAACAGTTTTTGATTTATTTGCACTGATTGCTGAATTTGTTTACACAAATCTCCATAAACCTAAAAGTGTGTATTTTTTCAACAAATAATTAAAGAGCCGGCATCGATTTGCCGGTTTTTTGCTATATTGCATGAATGTATATATGATATACAATATGAATAAAAACAATCTGAAGCGCTAAAACATGCTACTATGATATTCTCAGGTAAATCAAAGGGGAAAACAAGTTTTGGGCACTTGTTTGTAAAGAGGTATATTAAGTTCAGGCGATCCATTTTCGGGCGGGTAGTACTCATTATAACAGTGCTGTCTGTATTCCTTTTTGTGTCGTTTGGTATTATTTTCCGTTCGGTTTACGAACAGTATCTTAACACGGTGATTCTTCAAAGCGGGAATAATGTTGGCTCGTTGGTTGAGGGTGCTTTGTACCATTCCATGCTCGAAAACGATAAAGGCGCACTTCAGAGTACACTCGACGTAATTCATACACTGCCAGGAATTGAAGATGTAAGCATGTACGACAATAATGACAGCCTAATGTATTCTTCTTTCCCTGCCGATACTTCCGGGAATTTCAATGCCGATTGCAAAGGATGCCATGCGAATATCGGGACTATGTTTCCGAAGTTTGAAAAATCATACCGGATAATCACAGCCGAAAGCGTTTGCAAGATGAACAAGGGAATCAATGGACAACGACATCTGCTAATAAGGTCCCCGATATTGAATTCGAAATCGTGTTATGAGAGCAATTGCCATGCACACGGGGCAAAAGAAAAGGTCCTGGGGTCGCTGGTAATTAAAGTCCCGTTGCGTGATCTCGATACCGCTGTTCAAAAATCGTCACTTGAATTCTATCTCCTTGCTATCGGGATAACCATTGCGCTTGCATCGTTCCTGATCATATTCACCCGCCATGAAATTATGAAGCCGCTTAACCGGCTCATCGACGCAAGTGTTGCAGTGTCGCAAGGCGATAAAAATACTCGAGTTGAAATAAAACCTAATCAGCTTGACGACATGCAAACTGTTTCACTTGCGTTTAACAATATGCTTGATAACCTGCAGGCAGCCAATACGGAACTTGAGAACTGGTCGCACCAGCTCGAATACAAGGTTCAGAAAAAATCGGAAGAATTAGGTGCCGCCCAGAACGAACTTATGCATATCGAAAGGCTCGCTTCATTAGGTAAATTATCGTCTTCCGTGGCTCATGAAATTAATAATCCTTTATCAGGAATACTGGTTTATACCAAACTTGTGCACAAACAGCTGAGCAGCCCGGATCTTACTCCCGAAAAGAAAGTGATAATGCTCAAGCATCTGAAACTGGTTGAGAGCGAAACCAAACGTTGCGGTGATATCGTTAAAGGGCTGCTCGACTTCTCGAAGAAAGATCAGGAAGATTTTGAGCCTTTACATCTTCATGAAATTCTCCAGGATACATCCGACCTCATGGCGCATTCTATTAAAATAGCCAATATCAGTTTCGTAATAGAATTTAATGCCAAGTCCGATCTTGTGTATTGCAGTCCTAACCAGGTGAAACAGGCTTGTATGGCTATCCTGGTCAATTCGACCGAAGCCGTAAACGAGAATGGAGAAATCATCATGCGCACATCGAACCCGGATGAGGACAGTATCCTTATCGAAATAATCGATAACGGAATCGGAATCGATGCCGGTGATATTCCTCATATATTCGAGCCTTTCTTTTCGACCAAGCAGGAGGTTCACGGGATTGGACTCGGACTGGCCATCACTCACGGAATAATACAAAGTCATAAAGGGAAAATCCAGGTAAAATCGGAACCGGGACAGGGAACAACTATGTCAATATCCTTGCCTTTGATTAGGAGTTAATTATCGCGGACTACTGATTATCCTTTTCCTTTTTCCCAATGATTCAATTTTTAATTTATTGAAAAAATATTCAACCATGGACAAAAAAATATCAATTCTTATTGTTGACGACGAAGATTCGGTAAGGGATTCGCTAAGCAACTGGTTTACCGAAGATGGTTATCGTGTTGAAAGTGCTGAAAATGCAAAAAATGCCCTCGCGATGCTCGAATCCGGCGGTTTTGATATTATCCTTGCCGACATAAAGATGCCAGGTATGGATGGGCTCGAAATGCTTCAGAGGATTAAATCGCTAAACAAAGACGCGATTGTAATTATGATGACTGCTTTTGCCACCGTTGACACTGCCGTGAAAGCACTTAAGGACGGGGCATTCGATTATGTGACCAAGCCATTTGACCCTGACGACCTTTCGCATCTGATCCGCAATGCATCGAAGCAGATTACACTGGCTAACGAAAACGAAACCCTGAAAAAAAGGGTTGATTCGCTTGAAAATGTTGAAGACCTCATCGGAAAAAGCGATGCCATTAAAAGGGTACTTAAGGAGATTGAAAGTGTGGCTCCCACAAACTCCTCAGTTATTATTACCGGCGAGAGTGGTACCGGAAAAGAATTGGTAGCCAGGGCTATACATGCTAATTCGCAACGGAAATTCTATCCGTTGGTAAGTGTGCATTGCGGGGCACTTACCGAAAGCCTTCTCGAAAGTGAATTGTTTGGCCATGAAAAGGGAGCTTTTACAGGTGCCATTTATACCCGGAAAGGCCGTTTCGAAATGGCCGACAGCGGTACCATATTCCTTGATGAAATTGCTACTATTTCAACAAAAATGCAAATAGAGCTTTTGCGGGTGCTCGAAACAAAGAAGTTTCTGCGGGTTGGAGGGAACAAGGAAATTTCATCCGATTTCCGTGTAATCTGTGCTACTAACCGCGATCTGAAGAACATGGTTGAAAAAGGAACCTTCCGCGAGGATTTATACTACAGGCTTAATGTGATGAATATCCATGTGCCTCCGCTTCGTGAGCGAGTGGAAGACATTCCATTACTTACAGATTATTTTATTGAAAAATACTGCACATCAATGAACCGGCCTTTAATCACAATTGATCCGCTTGCCATGAAACGTATGCTAAGCTACGCATTCCCTGGTAACATCCGCGAACTTGAAAACATGGTTGAGCGTGCAATTGTGGTAGGAAACGGTAAAAGATTAATGCTGAAGGACCTCCCCCTCGCGAAAGAAGTTATCGATAGTTCAGTTGAAAGTCTTGATGATTTTGAAAAAGCATTTATACTGCAGATACTGAATAAATACAACTGGAATATTTCCCGAACCGCCAATGCTTTAAAGGTGGATAGGGTTACACTTTACAACAAGATTAAAAAATATGGTCTAAAAGCCTGAACATTTGTATAATCATCAGGGACCAGAACCAGTTTAATGATTTTCAAGTCAGTTTCTGAATGGAATCACCAACAGTTACACTCATTCCGTTTGCTCATTTCGGGAAAGGATTTCTCGAAAAGATTGCTGATGTGGTTGAGCATGAATTGAAGTGTCAAGTTGTGATAAAGGAAAAGCATTTGGACTTAAGTGATTATTTCGATCCTGGCCGAAAGCAGTATAACGGTGATAAACTGCTGAAAGTAGTTGATTCAATGAATTTTGATGGCTCTTCAAAAATTATAGCTTTATTTAATGTTGACCTGTATATCCCGATTTTAACTTATATTTTCGGGCAGGCACAATTAGGAGGTCGCACCGCAATTGCTTCGCTTTACAGGTTGAGTAACGAACGTTATGGTATGCCAACTGATGAAAAATATCATGCGATCCGTTTTCAAAAAGAGATTATACACGAACTTGGCCATTTATTTGGTTTAATCCACTGCCATACCCCAACTTGCGTAATGCGTTCGAGTACTTATGTGGAAGATATTGACCAGAAGGATATAGGCCTTTGCCCGAAGTGCCGGGCAACTCTGGGCTGGTCCTAATAGCCTTGAATCAGGTTTCGTGATTTTTGTTTGTCAAATATCCTTGCTTGGAGCGTATGGTTATTTTATCCTATTTTTACCAAAAAAATATTTCATGAAGCTTCGAATCTTCCTCTTTTGCCTCTTATGTGTATTCTCATCGGGCTTTTCAGGCGTTTTTGCCTGTACTAACCTGATTATAACCAAAGGCGCCAGCAGCGATAAGTCTGTAATGATTACCTATAACGCCGATTCGCATACCCGATATGGTGCAATTGCATTCTACCCGGCTGCCGATCACCAGGCTGGTGATATGTGCGAAGTATTTCATTATGAGAATGGCAGGTTACTTGGGAAAATCCCTGAAGTCCCGCATACCTATTCGGTTGTTCAGTTTATGAACGAATATCAGGTTGCCATTGGCGAAACAACCTGGGGAGGGCTTGATTCTCTCTCAAAACAGCCTGGGGCTATACTTGATTATGGTTCGCTTATGAAAATCGGGTTACAGCGGTCGAAATCGGCCAGGGAGATGATCAAAGTGATGACTGAGCTGATTGCTGAATACGGCTATGCAACCTCAGGTGAATCCTTCTCGATTTCTGACGCTAACGAAGCCTGGATTATGGAACTCATTGGCAAAGGGAAGTACGAAAAGGGAGCAGTCTGGGTTGCGAGGCTTATTCCCGATGGTTATATAAGTGGTCATGCCAACCAGGCGCGGATTACCACGTTTCCTTTTCAGAAATCAAACAACTGGTACGATCCGAAACAAACTATATATCATTCTGCTGATGTTGTCAGTTTTGCAAAGAAATACGGTTTTTATAAGGGAAATAATGATGCATTCAGTTTTTCAGATGTTTACAACCCGTTGAATTTTGGAGGTGCGCGCTTTTGCGATGCAAGAGTATGGTCGTTTTTCAGGAAAATTAATAAGGAACTTCGCGAAAATCCTGATTATACAAGGTATGTCCAGGGGCAGTTTTCATACAGTAAGGTTTGCCTTGATGGAAGCACCAATCCTAATGCCTATGTTTCGAACCGCCTGCCGCTTTGGGTTAAACCCGATTCACCTGTAACACTCCGGCAGGTGATGGCAGGTATGCGCGATCACTACGAGGATACTCCACTTGATATGCGTAACGACCAGGGTGCAGGGCCTTTCAAACTTCCTTACCGCTGGCGTCCCATGGAGTTTGTTGTCGATAGTGTGATGTATCTTAACGAACGTGCTATTGCAACACAGCAGACTGGTTACACATTTGTTGCCCAGTCACGGGGCTGGTTGCCTGATATACTTGGCGGTATATTCTGGTATGGTGTTGATGATGCCGACGGCTGTGTTTATTTGCCTTTATATAGTGCAGTAACCGAAATTCCCGGCTGTTATGCACTTGGTAATGGCTCAATGATTACATGGTCAGAAACATCTGCATATTGGACCTTCAGCCAGGTAAATAACTGGGCGTATTCGCGTTATAATGTTATCCACCCCGAAATTGAGAGGTACCAGCAGCAACTAGAAAGTCAGTTTGCAGCCGAAGTAAATGTTGTCGATAAGCAGGCATCGGATCTTTTCGCCATTGATCCTGCCAAAGGACGTGAATATATTACTGCCTACTCGGTGTTTACAGGGAATAAACTAGTCAGCGACTGGAAAGTATTTTACCAGTATCTGTTTATGAAATACATGGATGGTAACGTTAAAAACTCTGAGGGCCGCAAACTGCTCGATAATGGCAATGGGAAGAATATACCAAAAGCCCCTTCTCAGCCTGGATACGGTAAAGACTGGGAAAAATTAATGATTCAGGGAACGGGCGACAAGTTGAAAGTGCCGATGAAAGAATAATTGGGGAACTGCAATTTCTGCAAATCCGGATATAGATAACAATAAAGGCTGCCCTGTAAGGCAGCCTTTGCTGTTTTATATTTACTGCATATTCGTTTAGTTTTGACCGGATGAAGGCAATTCTTCGGTTGAGGCGGCATCAGTATACTGGTTTAAAAACTTGTTTACATCAAACTTAAGGTAACTGAAATCATTTTCCGGCAAGTCGCTTATTTTAGCCGAATATTCATTGTTTGTATAGTGGTTTACATCAAATTTCAGGTTCTCAAAATCATTCTCCGGCATTTCGGTTTCTTTTGTCATGCTAATATTTTCACCTGCGCAATAATCAGTAACATTGAACTTCAGGTAATCGAATGAGCTTTCTTCGCTTTCATTAAAATACGAGCTAACATCAAATTTCAGGTATCCGAAATCATTCCCTGTTGATTCCAGTGATGCAGGTTCAGTTTCGGATGTATAATCCGAGGCGTTGAATTTGAGGTAATCAAATGTAATTTCATCTGAAACTTCCTGATCCATTCCATCATCATTTATGTAACCGCTTAAGTCAAATTTGAGGTAGCTCAAATCATTGGTTGTTGCCGGGAGTTCCATTTCTTTAACATGTTTTACAGATGTCAGCCTGCCAGCATTGCTGGAAGCCGGGCTGTAAATTGTGATGTATGACAGCTCATTTGCTGGAGTTGTCCTTACGTTATCGTTTTTCTTACCTGTTGGAGCTTCGGCGATTGATAGCATCATGCAAAGAACTGCAACACTAGATACGATAATTGATGTTTTCATGGCTTTTTATTTTTTTATCCTCGGGGAGGGTTTTATGTTTCGTTTCTTATGTTTTCGTAAATATGACGTCGCAGTTTTTGAAATGTTACAAAGAAAACTGTTAATAGGCGCTTTGATCGGTTAACCACCGAAAAGAATCGGTGAATCAAATTTTCGTACCGTTATAAAGTGTAATTAATTGCTTTTAAGATATATAAGCATTTAGGGTATGCGGCTAACAACATGTAAAAAGTTCGTTCACGTTGTATTTTGTCCTACATTTGATGGTTATTTCAAATATTTCACCAGCCCCTTTTAAAAAGAATGGTATTGATGAAAAGCTTACTTCTTATATTTTGTATGATGGTTACAGTTGCTCTGAATGCGCAGATTGATACTTCCAAAACTGCACTATTGCTGATTGATATTCAGGATTTTTATTTCGCCGGAGGATCGACCGAACTTATTAACCCATTGGAAGCAAGTAATAATGCACAAAAACTTCTGAGCGATTTCAGGAATAAAAAACAAATCATTGTACATATTAAACATGGCGATGGCAACGGAGCTGGAATCCATGCCAATGTTGCACCGCAGGCAGGCGAAAAGGTAATCGTAAAGAATGAAGTTAACAGCTTCCTTAATACCGACCTGCTTCCGTTTCTCAGGGAAAATGGTATTACCGATCTGGTTCTATGTGGCATGCAAACTCATATGTGCCTCGAAGCAGCCACCCGTGCTGCGGCCGATTTTGGGTTTAATTGTACTGTAATTCAGGATGCCTGTGCTACCCGGGACTTAACTTTCAATGGTAAAACTGTGAACGCTCAGGATGTGCAACTTTCGACACTTGCTACGCTTAAATCGTATGCGCGAATCCTGAATACTGCTGAATACCTGGATCATAAGGATTGATTCGCTGAGAATAGATTATTTGTAATAGCTGGAGTTCCCAAATACAAACTATTAATTAAATAACCGACGTGCAACACGACCCTAATATCCTGATTCTGCTAGTCAATATGCAGATGCCTTTCGGAAAATATAAGGGTACAATTCTGTGTAACCTTCCGGTGTCGTATCTCGAATGGTTTAATAAGAAGGGTTTCCCGGATAGCAGTTTAGGGATGTCGCTTCGCACTATTTATGAAATAAAACTTAACGGTTTAGACTACCTGCTTGATCCTATAAAGAAAATGAACAAATCCTGATGAAAGCCTCCTCACTCAGCATACTTAAAAAAGAACTCAGTACGCTTCCTGCAGGCGATGTTCTTGAAATCTGCCTGAAACTTGTGAAATACAAAAAGGAAAATAAGGAACTGCTGACTTATCTTCTGTTTGATGCCAACAGCGAACCGGAATTTATCAGGAATATCAAAAAAGAAATGGATTTACTGTTCCTGGAAATCAATACAGGTCATATTTATTTTGCAAAAAAGAGTCTCCGGAAAATACTCCGTACTGTTCAAAAATATATAAAGTATTCAGGCCATAGACAGACTGAGGTCGAATTACTTATCTATTTCTGTTCAAAAATGAAAGAATCGGGAATACCTTATAAGTCCAATGTTTCGCTTCAAAATATTTTCACAAACCAGGTACGCAAGATCAGGCTCGCAATTGCAACCCTTCACGAGGATTTACAATACGATTATACCGAGGAACTGAGGGCAATAGAGGTATTGTCAAGATAGGTACATATTACATTTAAACAAAAATGGCTGCCATTGGCAGCCTTTTTTGTTTTAAGCGTCGAAGCGTTATTTGCTGATTATAAATCTTTTACTATATCCGACGTTATTGTTGTTGCTGAGCCGAAGCATGTATACACCATTACCTAGTGTTCCCAGGTTGAGCGTATGCAAAAAGTCTGAACCGATATTCAGTGATGACTCAGTGAATACTAATTTACCGCGTACATCGTATATGCTCAGATCGTACTTGCCTGTTGGCAAGGATTGGCTACGTATAGCAAATTGACCGTTATTCGGGTTGGGATACAATTCAATGATACGGCTGTCGGCCATTTCCTCAATTCCCGTACAATTAAAGAATGTAACTTTCGCTGAATCGCTTGCTATACATCCGTTGCCGTCAGTTACCCTGATACGGTATGTAAAAGCGCCTAATCCCTTACCAACTGTATCAACCTGAAATTTAGCCGTGGTTGCGCCACCAGGATACCAAAGGTAAGATCCCGGATTGCTGATGGTTGCATCATAAATAACCTTACGGTAACCACAAACCGTGGAGTCGTAAATTGCTACAACAGGAAGTGTGTTAATGGTTACCACCTGTGATGCACTTCCTGGGCAGCCTGTAGCACTATTGGTATAGCTATAGGTTATGGTTTTTGATCCAGCTCCTGCTACAGCCGGGTAAAGCGTATCGGCCGAAACTCCCGGGCCGGTAAAACTCCCGCCTGCAGGTGAACCTGACAATTTAATCGGGCTTGCATTCAGGCATAAAGGTGATATGTGAGTCAGGCTTACAATTGGTAGTGCATTTACTTTGATAGGCTGCTGCGAAGTATTGGTACATCCGTTTCCGTTTGTAAAAGTGTATGTTATAACATGGTTACCGGCTCCGGCAATCGACGGAGTGAAAACAAGTCCGTTAGTTACTCCTGTACCTGAATATGTTCCTCCTGCAGGCGTGCCACCACTAAGATTGAAAGCAGCATGGGAAATACAAACCGAATCTAGTTTGGCGAGGTTAACAACCGGTAATGCATTAATAGTCAGCGACACAGAAGTAGGAGGGCTCTCACAGCCATTAGCAGACTGGGTTACAGTGTATTGGTATACTCCTGCAGCAGTCTGGCCAGTTACAAATGATGGACCAGTACCGACCTGGGTACCTGCTGAATACCACAATAAACCGGCCCCTGTTGCCGTAAGTGGCGGAACTGGCAGACCTGAACAAACAGCCTGGCTTGTTGCGGTTGGTGCCAATGGAACCGCTTTCACTGTGATGAAGTCAGTCTTAACCATCGTATTAGTGCCAGCTGCGTTTGTTGCAACCAATGTAACAGAGTATACACCAGCGGTGCTATAAACAATACCTGTAGGGTTCTTATCGGTTGAGGTTGCAGGTGTGCCACCAGGGAAAGACCATGCCCATGATGAAGCAGGACCGGTAGATAAGTCGGTGAAATTAACTGTTTGACCTCCGCATATAATGGTATTGTCGGCACTGAAGTTGGCGATTGGAGCAACCAGGGCTGGTACTCTCACTGTGACAACTCGCTTGTGAACAGGTAAACCATTACTCCCTGCTGTTGTGATTGTAACAATATAATCACCGGCAGTGGCACCGTTACTGGTAATATTGATCGGGAGCTGCCCGGGATATTGCCAGAGTTTATTTCCTTCGGGATACGTAATTGTGAAAAGGTTTGCAGGTGCATTAACTGATGCAGAAACAAACACGGTGTCAGTATAGAGTTTTACACTCGGCACATTGGCATAAAAAGTTGCAATCGGCTCTGTTGAAGCTAATACAGGGGTTGCCCTTAGTGCATAGTCAGGGAAATAGCCAACATAACTGCCGAAACTTCCTTCCCTGAAATCTGTCCAGGCAATTATGGCACCTGTAGGATTTGATGCAATTCCGTTATAATCGCCCTGGTACCTGGGAGTACCACCACCACCACAGGTACTGCAGTTTATTTTCATTTTCTTGTTCGAAACTGCCTGGTTTGGGGCAAATGTTTCTCCGTCAAGTGTATATGTAGCATACATCATAGCACTATCACCTGATGGGCAATCGCGTGTATCCATCCACGAAATGTATAGTTTGCCGGTTGACTTATCATTCCAGACAGCTGGGAACCAATTGTTATTATTAACAGTATTCACATCATCATTTACTGTTACTGCTGACGACCAGTTTGCACCACCATTGTCAGAATATCGGCAGAAAATATCAGGTTTATTGCCGTTACCAGCAGGGAAATTTGAAGCGTAAACCAGATAAAGCCTTCCACGGTTCGGACCTGTGCTGTTATCGACTGAAATAAATGGATAGGGACGGGTACGCATATTTTGTACCGAATTACGTCCACCTACATCACTTCCCACATAATTTGAAAAATTCTGTGATGACTTCAATGAGTAGGTCATACCTCCATCAATCGATTTATAAAAAGTAAAAGTCGAAGCAAAACTACTTCCTGAATTCGTAACAACATATACAGGAGCTCCCTGCATTGCATCGCTTGGGCCAACCGCAACCATCATGCCTGGTAATTCCTGTGTATTAAAGGATTGAGTATTGGCAAATGTGGCTCCATGGTCAATTGAACGGGCATGAGCACCGCTTCCGTTATTGGTCATAGTGGTGTAAATGTAATTCGAATATGCACCACCTGTTTGGTCGGCAGCAATCCAGTTTTTATCATTTCCGCCTATGGCAATTGCTACGGGATCCCAGGTTAAACCAAAATCAGTAGAGGTTACAACTTTCGATCCGGAAATACTGCCATACATATTTTCATAAATGAGACGACCTGAACTATCACTTACCACAACCACATCACCAGCCATTCCGGTCCAGGATGGATTTGATGCGATCCAGTCGTAGCCGTTTTCTGTACGGTATCCTTTACCTCCTGCACCACCGATAATATTCCAGACAGCATACATTTGCTTTGGATCGAGTGGATTTGATGCAACACTACATTCAGCAAAATCAACACCAAGTTTAAAATTATCGTAATCATCAATTGTAATTACCGATGCCTGGGCTGCATCACCCTGAGGTGCTTTGTACCCAGGTTTCATGATCATAGGATCCCGATGAATGTCGACATCCCGTGTAGCTTGAGCGAATAGATTTGAATTACCAAAGAGTAAAATGGTAAAGCAAAAAGCTGCAATGGTATTGAAAGTAGAAATTCTCATGAGGGGGCTAAATTTGATGAATAAGGGGTTAAAGCTAAACTTTCACTTGATTGAAAGGAATTTAGACCACAAATTTAAACTATTTTCGATTACTTTTGTTCAAGTATAAAACTGATATTCACATTTAAACCCAAACCACAATGAAATTAAATTTTTTCCAGAAAGCATTAGCCTCAGCAGGACTTCTGGCTATCGTCGTTTTGTTGGCCGGATGCCCTTATTCAAGTAGTGTACCTATTGATGAAGGAACTGTCAAAGTACCTTCCGATTTACCCGGACAATGGATGAGCGAATCAGATAAGGATTCAGATGAGCCGGTTGAGAACCCTACTTACTATGTTATTACCAAAGATGATAAATTTCACGCTACTGCCAAAAAAATGGAATATTCAAGTTCTGATAGTTCTTATTCAGAAACAGTTTACCATCTCACTTTTTCTGATGTCGACGGGGTTGTATTTATGAATGCTCAAGAAGACAAAGCCGATACCTACAGCCTGTACAAATTTTCGTTCGATAATAAAGCAAACAAAATAAATACTTCCGAAGTAACGGATTACATTAAAGAAACGTTCAACTCGTCAAAAGAGCTGAAAGACTTTATAACAAAGAATATGTCGAACAGTTATTTCTTTACCAATACCAACGAAACTTATGTTCGTAAATAGAATCTTAATTATTTCAGATTTTTAATTACTTCGTCGAACAGCCGGATAAGCTTAATTTCAGCTTTTCCGGCTGTTTCCAATATATCAGCCAGTTTTGCAGGAACAAGGTTATCGGGATCGCATAAATCGGTAATTACCGAAACAGCAGCACAGGGCAAGCCCATATGATTGGCAACTATTACTTCGGGTACAGTCGACATTCCAACTACATCAGCCCCTATGAGTGCCAGGTAACGGTATTCAGACCGGGTTTCGAGGTTCGGACCGGCAACAACAGCATAAACACCCTTGTTTAAAGTGATGTCAAGCTTTCTGGCTGCAGTTTCCAATAGAGCATTGATGTCAGGGGAATAAGGGCAACTCATATCGGGAAACCGGGGACCCATTTCGTCGATGTTTGCCCCGGTAAGGGGATTTCCGGGCAAGAGATTTATATGGTCGTCGAGCAGCATGAGATCACTTTTATGATATGATTTATTGATTCCTCCTGCAGCATTCGAAAGCAACAGCCATTTTACACCTAACAGTTTCATCACCCGGATCGGAAGTGTAACCTGCTGTAATGTGTAGCCTTCATAGATATGAAATCGTCCCTGCATGGCCAGTACTTTGTGCCCCTGCAGATTACCATATATAAGCCGGCCTTTATGCGATTCCACGGTCGAAACCGGGAAATGGGGTATATCGGCATAGTCAATTTCAACTTCAATATCGATTTCGGCAACCATTTTTCCGAGGCCGGTGCCTAAAACTATCCCCGTATCAGGTGAGGTAATTCCTTTATCATATAAAAAAGCGGCTACTACTTTGATTATTTCAAACATAAACTGAATATTTGTGTTATTTACAACAGCTAAGGTACACAAAGTGATGTATCGTTGTTTCCGGTTTAACCAGATTTTCTATTTTGAGTACACAAGATTTTGATTCGCTACGCGAACACCTGGCTGTAAATGTTTCATGGCCATCGGTTTACATGTTTAAATTTATTGCACCTGCCGAGAACCGGATATTTGCATTATTGCACGACCTGTTTCCTGAGCAGGCTGATTTTACCAGCAGGAGTTCGAAAGGCGGTAAATACGTGAGTATTACTGTAAATGAAGTGATGATGAGTGCCGATGAGGTCATTGATCGTTACTTGAAAGCTGCGGCAATTGAAGGTGTGATTTCTTTATAGTATTATCAGGTTGAACAACAAGGTTTTATGTCCTGTTGATATTCATTTTTAATAGCAAAGGAAATTCGTTTTCGAAATTTGGGGTGAAAATGCCTGTCCCCATATTATTTTTTATTTCGCTTACCGTCCAGAACCGGCCTTCATCTATCTCATTTTTATTGAAAACAGGCCGCGCATTATATAGTGCAGTGAAACTGAATACCAGTTCCGATTCAATTTTGGTTTCCCATTTATACTGAATCAAAGGGACAGGACTTATGCCTGTTATATTGAGTTCTTCGGCAGTTTCGCGCAGTAATGCCTGTTCGATGGTCTCGCCAAGGTCAACATGCCCGCCAACGGAAGTGTCCCATTTGCCGGGTTGCGTGTCCTTATGTAAAGCTCTTTTTTGAAGATAAATTTCACCTTTGCTATTTATTATATGAAGATGGATCACCGGATGCAGCATTCCTGGCCCGCGGTGGACTGCAGCACGGGTCGCCCTGCCGGTGATATTTCCTTTATCATCGACCAATGGAACCCAGTCTTCGTTTTTCAGATAAGATTTTTGCTTCCTTTTTGTCGCAATGTACTGCCATGCAAAAAACAGTGCAAACAGGATATATAATAACCCCCCGCTTATGAAAGCCCATACTTCCTTGCTCATCAGGAATGCCGAATATACAATCAAGCCTGTATAAGCAACCATGAGCCAGAACAACATTTTCATGGTTTTCTGCATGGCCTTTTCGGCACCTGCCGGCATTTTCAACTCACCCATATACCTCTGCGTATATATTATGAGCAGGTTTTTGCTGCTGAAAGCCGAAAATCCAAGTACAGCGCAAAAAATCAGGTTTATGAGTGCCGGTTTAAGTTTGAAAAATATCTCATCATTCAATGCAATTGAAATTCCACCTAAGGCAACCAGCAAAGCAGTATCAAAAAGTATAAACCTGTCGAGTCGGCGCTCACGGATAAAAACATACCCGAGTTGACCTATCCCGAAAACTACAGCAACCACAAGCCCTGCCTCAGTCGACCAGAGTTCGTCGACCAGGATAAATACAAAAACCGGCAGTAAGCCGGGCAGTAGTTTTTTAAAGAGGTTTAGTTGGCTGGAATCCATGGTTATTGGGGCTTATTGCTGAATGAAGCATGAGAAGCACTGGATAATGATTATTTATTTAAGCACAAGGATTAGCGATTTAAGATTTTAGGATAAGGTAATGATGAAAAATCATAAATCAAAAAGCGTTCATCTTTGTTCTGAAATCCTTTAATAAATTCATTTAATACCCTCTATAGTCCTAAAACAAAAAAGGAGTCCTTACATAAAGAACTCCTTTAATTGCCTGTAATTTATTTATTTAGCGAAACTTATTGCTCTTGTTTCGCGAATAACGGTGATTTTTATTTGTCCCGGATAGGTCATTTCTTCCTGAATTTTACGCGAAAGATCCATGGCTATCTGGTTCGATTCTTCGTCCGTAACCTTATCGGCGCCTACAATAACGCGTAATTCGCGTCCTGCCTGAATAGCGTAGGTTTTAACAACACCGGGATAGGAGAGTGCCAGTTCTTCGAGTTTGTTAAGACGTTGTATGTAGGCTTCTACAACCTCGCGGCGTGCCCCGGGGCGAGCTCCTGAAATAGCATCACAAACCTGCACAATAGGAGCGATAAGAGTTTCCATTTCGATTTCGTCGTGGTGAGCTCCGATTGCATTGCAGATATCCGGTTGTTCCTTGAATTCCTTGGCAATTTTCATTCCTAGGATTGCGTGTGGTAATTCAGCATCGTTTTCGGCCACTTTGCCAATATCGTGTAATAATCCTGCTCGTTTGGCTTTTTTTACATTGAGTCCCAGTTCAGCTGCCATGGTGGCGCAGAGGTTTGCAACTTCGCGCGAATGCTGTAAAAGATTTTGCCCGTAAGATGAACGGTATTTCATGCGGCCGATAAGCCTGACCAGTTCAGGATGAAGTCCATGGATTCCTAAGTCGATGGTAGTACGTTTACCGGCTTCGATAATTTCCTGCTCAACCTGTTTTTTTGTTTTGGCAACAACTTCTTCGATACGTGCAGG
This sequence comes from Bacteroidales bacterium, assembly GCA_963677975.1. Classification (GTDB taxonomy): domain Bacteria; phylum Bacteroidota; class Bacteroidia; order Bacteroidales; family UBA4417; genus UBA4417. The sequence continues at coordinate 2,326,938 of OY782677.1, forward strand.
GTGAATACGGCCGTCTGTTACCAGTTTATGAAGTGATAAGCGCGCGATTTCGCGGCGAACCGGATCGAATCCTGAAAGGATGATGGCATCGGGTGAATCGTCGATAATAATTTCAATGCCTGTAAGTGCTTCAAGGGCACGGATGTTACGGCCTTCACGACCGATGATACGGCCTTTTATTTCTTCGCTTTCGATATTGAAAACAGAGACAGTATTTTCGATAGTCTGTTCAGCAGCAGTGCGTTGGATGGTTTCAACAATAATCTTTTTTGCCTCGTTGTTAGCTTTCAGTTTGGCTTCTTCAACAATCTCGTTGATTTGTGCCATTGCCTGTGTACGGGCTTCATCTTTCAGGTTATCAACAAGCTGATTTTTAGCATCCTCGGCAGTTAAACCCGATATAATTTCGAGTTGTTCGATATACTGCTTGTGTGCCTTATCAATTTCCTGCTGTTTGCGGCTGATAACTTCTTTTTGCTGGTCGAGGGTAGTTTTTGTTTCGGTGAGCTCTTTCAGTTGTTTCTGAACTTCCTCGTTTTTTTTCTGAATTTCGTTGTGGCGTTGTTCGAGTTGTTGTTCGCGCTGTTTCTGACGATTTTCGGTTTTTGCGATCAGGTTATTCTTTTCCTGTATCATGTTCTCGTGGTCGGTCTTCAACTGGAGATATTTTTCTTTGGCCTGAAGATTTTTTTCTTTCCGAACCATTTCCGCTTTCACTTCAGCGTCGTGGAGCAGGTAAATGCTCTTTTTTTCGATCGACTTACGCAGCAGGGTGGTTGCAAGAGCAAGTCCTGCACCTATCCCGACTATAGCTGTAATCACAGCTATTATAATACTGTCCATACTTTGGGGTTATAGGGGTTTAACATATAACCGGGTAAGAAGGGCCAGAAGATAAAAGAAAAACCCGCAGTTAATTCATGCATTTCGGGAAACCCCAAAACGACAAGATTAGGCTGCCTGAAATCGTCGGACTTCCAATGATCCCCTGGGGGATTCCTTATACCCGAAAGCATAAGGTAAGGCCTGTCCTGTTATTTCAATAGCTTCGCCCGATTGTAAAAATGTTGAGTTTCCAAACGGATTGAATTAACGCGGGTTTAATCCTTGTATTTTCAAAGAACGCTGTGCATCAGTCTTTTAAGGCTTCAGTCAATATGCTGTCGATATCGGTTAGGGTAGGGGATAAACTGTTGGTTACAAATGTTGCTTCATCAAGCTCATGTGAAGTAGCTGTAGCAAAATGTAACGCTACCATGGCCAGTAAATCCTGTTTGTCGTTGTACCGATAGTTTTCTGCATAATGGTTGATTTGTCCTTCAATATTTTTTGCAGCTTTACGAATAGTTTCCTCTTCACTACGACTGATGGTAAGCCTGTAAGGTCGTCCGGCAATAGTAATGGTGATGGGTAATTCGTCTGCCATAGGCTGTTATATTGTTTTATCGTTTAAAAGATCAATGCATGTATCAAGTTCCCGCAATAATTCGTTTATCTTCTTTTTGGCTGTGGATGACTCCTTGCCGGTTGGGATTGATTTTGCTATTGTTAGTATTTGTATTTGTTTTTCCAGTTCCAGTATCGTCTGCTTATATTGATTTAAGTTGTTTTCTGTTTCCAGGTGTTTGTTCTTAAGTATTTCGAAATCATCCTTAAGTGTTTTGTGCCTGAGCGCAAGTTGCCTGCTTTTGATATCCAGGCCTTTTACCAGCTTGCTCAAATCTTCCATTCGTTATTTCGACGCTTAAAGCATGATGTAATAGGCGCAAAGATAACTACTAAATGATATATTAACAATACTATAACATTTAATTCTTAAAATTAAATGTAACGATTTGTATAGCTTATGTTTATAGTTAAACAATCTTTTTGATTGAACATTTCCTGATTGGGAACGGTCTAAACCAGATCTGGTTAACAGCATACTTGTATAAGGGAAATAAAGATATTTGCCGAATTCAGAATTATACTGGCAGGGTGATTTTATTTTTCAATTATATTTGTATTATGACTGAGGAATTTCTTCATTATATATGGCAGTACCGACTATTTACACCCGATCTGGTGCTGCAGAACGGCGAAGTTGTCGAAGTTTTGCATCCTGGTTTACACAACACCGATTCTGGTCCTGATTTTTTTAATGCTAAAATCAGGATAGGCGATACCATCTGGGCCGGAAATATCGAAGTGCATATTCGTTCGTCCGATTGGAAACGGCATAATCACCACCTTGATAAAAGTTATGATAATGTTATATTGCATGTGGTCTGGCGCGATGATGCTCCCGTTTTCAATAAAAAAGGCATATCAATACCTACCCTCGAACTTGACGGGAAGTACAACGAAAATGCATGGCGTAATTACCTTCGTTTTATGTCTTCACGGCAATGGATTCCATGCAGTTCGATGGTATCTCTTGTTGACCCTTTTATCCGGAACGCATGGCTCGACAGGCTTTTGGTAGAACGCCTCGAACGGAAATCGGTTGAAGTTGAAAATATATTATCCGTAACAAATAACGATTGGGCGCAGACCTTTTACCGTTTGCTTGCACGAAACATGGGTTTTAAACTCAATAACCAGGCATTTGAAATGTTAGCCCAATCGCTGCAATACCAGTTCCTTGCCCGGCATGCCGATAACCTGTTCCAGGTGGAGGCAATGGTTTTCGGGCAAGCTGGCTTGCTTGGAGGTGATTTTTCAGATGATTACCCTTTGAAACTGAAAGCCGAGTACGAATTCCTGAAACTGAAGTTCAATATTTCACCAATAGATGCACACCTCTGGCGCTTTATGCGCCTGCATCCAGGTAATTTCCCAACACTGAGGCTTGCTCAGTTTGCTTCCATTATTCACCATTCGGGACCAATAATAAGTAAATTATTCGATTCGACTGACATAAGTACTTATCGTATCCTCTTTACAGCTGAAGCATCTGAATACTGGAAAACACATTATGTTTTCGATAAACCCTCCACACCAAAAAAGAAAACCTTAGGCCAGTCTTCGACTGATCTGCTGATTATCAACCTGGTTTCACCAATATTGCTTGCGTATGGACGGCGAAGGAGCGATGCCGAAATAACATCAAGGCCAGTTGATTTTTTGATGCAACTAAAGGGTGAGGATAATTCTATTATTAGGAAATGGGCAAAACTTGGCATGCATATTTCAAATGCTGCAAGTACCCAGGCACTGATGGAATTAAAGACACAATATTGCGATAATAAAAAATGTTTAACTTGCACTCTCGGAAACACGCTGTTAAAACTTCCATTTCCGCAGGGTAATTTATAATCGTTTAACTGAAAAAACTAAAGTTGAAATTTATGATTAAATCACTTTTCGCTGTTAAGCCACTTAAGCAACTAATGGAAGAAGTCAGTGATGATTCGCACGGACTAAAGAGGTCACTAACGGCATTCAGTTTAATTGCATTAGGTATTGGGGCAATTATAGGTGCCGGTTTATTTGTGCGCACTGCTGCTGCTGCTGCCAACAATGCCGGGCCTTCTGTTACTCTCGGGTTTGTTGTAGCTGGTATAGGTTGTGCTTTTGCCGGTCTGTGTTATGCTGAATTTGCATCCATGATTCCGGTTGCCGGTAGTGCTTATACATACTCCTATGCTACAATGGGCGAACTGGTAGCCTGGATTATTGGCTGGGATTTAGTACTTGAATATGCCTTAGGTGCTGCTACCGTGAGTATTGCATGGAGCGAATATCTCAACAAATTACTCGGATATTTTAATGCACGAATTCCATATGAGTGGAGTCACTCCCCTTTCGAGGTGAGCACAACAGGAATACATGGAATAATGAATATCCCCGCTTTATTCATTGTTTTTCTGCTATCAGTGCTGCTTATCAGGGGTGCCCGTGAATCGGCCCTGGTAAATTCAATTATAGTGGTTACTAAAGTGAGTATAGTAATATTATTCATCGTTTTCGGGTGGTCATTTATTAATCCGGCCAATCATACTCCTTTTATCCCTGCACCAACAACTTTTGTTGATGCCCAGGGCGTTTCGCATCATTTCGGAGGGATAATGGGAATATTAGGGGCTGCAGGAGTTGTTTTCTTTGCTTTTATTGGTTTTGATGCTGTCTCTACTGCAGCGCAGGAAACGAAAAACCCTAAAAAGGCTTTACCTATTGGAATACTGGGCTCCCTGGTTATCTGCACGGTATTATATATTTTGTTTTCTTTTGTTTTAACCGGGGTCGCCTCCTTGAATGATTTTCGTACCATAGGCAAAGAAGCCTCCGTAACGTTCGCAATTCAAACCTATATGACAGGTTTTGGTTGGCTAGCTAAACTGGTGACGATAGCTATCCTGGCTGGGTTTTCATCAGTTATTCTGGTTATGCTTTATGGTCAGTCGCGAGTTTTTTACTCAATGAGTAAAGATGGTTTGGTCCCAAAGATATTTTCCGACCTGCATAAAAAATTCAGGACTCCTTATAAATCCAATTTATTGTTCTTTGTATTTGTAGGTGTGTTTTCCTGCTTTATTCCCCAGGATATTGTAGGGGATATGACCAGTATAGGAACATTGTTTGCTTTCATGCTTGTATCAGCCGGTGTCTGGATTATGCGTGTTAAAAATCCCGAACTTATCAGGGGTTTCAGGACTCCACTTGTTCCTTTGGTCCCCATTTTAGGCATTTTGGTTTGTGGCGCAATGATTTTCGGGCTGGGTTGGGCGAACTGGATGCGTTTGTTTATCTGGATGGCAATTGGCTTTGCAATCTACTTTAGCTATGGTATTACTCATAGTGTGTTACGTAGGAGTAAATTGAAATAACATCATACTGGTTCGAACCAGCAATCAAATTAAAAGCAAAATTGTTCTATTGAGCTAAAAGCTGCATTTATGGCATCAGAAGAAACCGGTTTTAAGAAGAGTCTCGGATTTATTGACTCTACTGCATTGGTGGCTGGGTCGATGATCGGATCCGGAATATTTATTGTAAGTGCTGATATTGCACGCAATGTGGGTTCGCCCGGCTGGATGATCCTGGTTTGGGTAATTACCGGGCTGATGACCATCTTCGCAGCCCTCAGTTACGGAGAACTTGCCTCGATGATGCCACAAGCTGGAGGACAATATGTATATATCCGGGAGGCATTTAATCCCCTGGCCGGGTTCCTTTACGGCTGGACCTTTTTTACCGTAATCCAAACAGGCACAATAGCTGCGGTAGCTATGGCTTTTGCCAAATTTGCCGGCGTACTTGTTCCCTGGTTTTCCGAAAGCAATGTACTGCTCAACCTGGGATTTGTCAAAATTAGTACAGTTCACTTGCTCGCCATTGCCATGATACTTTTACTTACCGGCAATAACCTGATGGGAATACGCAACGGGAAATGGGTGCAGAATATTTTTACTTTTCTTAAAGTGGCATTGCTGGTTGGTTTTATTGTGCTGGGATTGTTTTTTGCCCGGAATGCCGAAGCAGTAACTTTAAATAACAGTTACTTCTGGAAACCGGTTGCCCTGGATGGATCTGTACTGGGTGGTTGGGCATTGATTGCAGCCGTAGGGGTAGCTATGGTAGGTTCAATTTTCTCGTCCGATGCATGGAACAACATTACCTTTGCTGCAGGCGAGGTGAAAAATCCGAAACGCAATATCCCTCTGAGCCTTGTTACCGGGGTCACATTGGTTACAGTACTTTATATCCTTGCAAATTTTGTATACCTCAATGCACTGCCTTTGCGCGGGGTGACTGATGGAGCCGGAGTATTCGAAAGGGGGATACAACATGCAGTTAATGATCGCCTCGGATCAGCATCAATGTATGGATTGTTTGGATCCATGGCTGCATTACTGATGGCTGCTTTTGTTGTGGTTTCGACTTTCGGTTGCAACAACGGACTTATCCTTTCAGGTGCCAGGGTTTACTATGCCATGGCGAAGGATAAGCTTTTCTTTGAAAAAGCAGGAACTCTGAGCAAAAATGCAGTACCTGCTTCCGGGTTGAAAGTACAGGCTTTATGGGCTTCACTCCTTTGTTTATCGGGTACTTATTCGAACCTGCTGGATTATGTAGTATTTGCAGTTCTGATTTTTTACGTTCTAACTATCGTGGGTATTTTCCTGCTCAGGCGCAAAAGGCCTGATGCGGAACGTCCTTACAAAACCTTCGGATACCCTGTAGTGCCTGTTTTATACATTGCTGCTGCCTGCCTCATTATGCTTATATTGCTCATCTACAAATTCGAATATTCCGGGGCCGGACTGTTAATTGTATTATTAGGTTTCCCTGTTTATTTTATCTGGCAGAAATGGGGAAATAATAAATAGACTTTTTTTAACTTTGTTAGCAATAATACACTTTAGGAGATCTTGTATTACTTTTTAAACGAAATGCGATTCGGGCCAATGATATCTGCCGGGATGATTTCTATTATTGCCGGACCTTTTATCCTGGCTCGGAGTGCAAAATTAACTCTGCTATACTCCAGCTTTTATTCGTAGGACTCAGAAATTAATTCTTGTAGATCAAAATTTTAACCTGCTCATGCCCTGGTAAAAATGAATATCAGGGAAAGTGAAATTGTAATCCGATCGTTGTACAGGAGAACCGGAATTCTTATTCAGGAACTTCATCAGTTGGCCTACGAGCCAAATGTTTGGTCTTAAGCAGAAATGCTGTTTTTAATCAATACTATGTCAGTGCATTTTTAATATTTGTGGTTCAGATGTTTAATCAAATAAAGCAATATCTCAATTTTAACAGGGGAGAACGTGTTGGAATAGTCGTGGTTATAATTATCATGCTAGTTGTTCTGGCGTTTCCCTATTTCTTAAAAACAGATCCCTTAAATAGCGATCAGGATTTCCAACGTTTTGCAAAAGAAATTGATGAATTCGAGCAAAGCTATAAACAGGAGACCGATTCAATTAACGAAGTCCGAAGGCTCGATTTTCAGCGAATGGACAGGTCGGTAGCCGAAAATAAACTGAACCCTTTTACTTTTAATCCTAACAACCTTCCGTCGGAACAATGGAGCAGAATGGGCTTAAAAGACTGGCAGATTAAAGTAATAAAGAAATACGAAGCCAAGGGCGGGAAATTTTATAAAAAGGATGATTTTAAAAAGATGTTCTGTATCTCACCCTCGGAATATGAAATACTTGAATCGTATATTGTAATTCCTGAACAAAAAAATGAATTTGCCGAACGGAAGCCGGAACCCAAGGAAATCAGAAAAAGGGAATTGGTCGATCTCAATACGGCTGATTCAGTTACTTTACTTACATTATATGGAATAGGTCCTTCATTTGCAAAACGAATTATTAAATACCGTAATCTTCTCGGCGGTTTTTATTCTAAAGCCCAGTTGCTCGAAGTGTATGGCTTCGACCAGGAACGCTTTGATAAAATTGAAGCATTTTGCGAAGTTAACGCCAGTGCGATTAAGAAAATAGATGTGAATAAAGTGAGAACGGACGAACTGAAAAAACATCCCTATTTTGATTATTCTACGGCAAAAGCGATTGTTGACGAGCGCATTATCCTGGGGAAGTTTACATCGCTGCAGCAGATCGAAGCGATACCGGCAATAAATGCCGATTTATTCATTAAGATTAAAAACTACCTGCTAATTGAATGACCACTTGGTATTCAATATTTGGAATCAAAGTTGTTGATATTGGAAGTTATTGCTCTTTCGGATCTTTATAAATATAGTTTACTTTCATTTCCTGGCTGGAAACAGTTGCTTCCGGTTTTGGTGGTGAAACCGGAGATGACTCTTCAGGAACTGCATTTTCATCCTCAATAAATTCCATTTCTTCCTCGTCTTCATCTGCCCATTCATATACCTTTCGTTGCGGGCCATCGCCGCGGTAGGCATAAGCTATTATAATGCCTGCCAGGCCTCCGAGCAGGTGCGATTCCCATGAGATGTTTTTCTCAGGCAGGAAATCGGGTATGGCACCCCACACTAATCCCCCGTAAAGAAATACAACCAGCATCGAAAAGGCCATCATGCGAGGTTCGCGCCTCAGTAAGCCACTGGTAAAATGGAAAGTCGCCAGGGCGTAAACCACTCCCGAGGCGCCTATATGTACAGCCTGGTCGTTGGCAAAAATCCATACCCAGAGTCCTGTAACCAACCAGCAAAGTACAAAAATTGTCCAGGCTTTTTTACCGTAATAATAAAACAAGGCTGACGACAACAAAAACAGCGGCAGCGAGTTGGCCGAAAGGTGCTTCCAGTTAGCATGGAGCAGAGGTGAAAATATAATTCCCCTTAAACCCTGGAATGATTGTGGTAATAGTCCCAATTCGGAAAACGAGATGTCGAAACTGACCTCTATGGTTTTAATTAACCACAGGATAACCAACAGGATAGCAGGAAAAACCATGCTCCCGTAAAACCGTCGTTTCTCAGCCTGATCCATAGTTAGGTAATTGCATTACGAAAGTAGTGCTTTTTTGACTGGTTTAGGAAAGTAATTGGTAAACTAAAGGTATGTAATCCGTGTCCTGTGTGTAGCTATTTTTAACATAACTAACTGTTATTGCTGAGGAACGGTCGATTTAGCTATAGTAAACACGCGATTGATCGTAAATCCGAGGAAAATTCCGCCATCGACCCATTTATTATTTGTTTCGGAAATAAAGCCCGGTTCGGTCATGGGCTGTGCATTCGTAAGCCTTATCTGGAATACGTGTCCGCCGGTTTCAATATCAACGCCAACTGATAAACAATTTTCAAAATTGTCGGCCGTAGTGCCGGGTATCAGGTAAAAGTATTCTGCATTTACCGAGGTGCGTTGCGATACTTTGTAGCGTCCGCTAAGGCCGACTGCGAAAATATTATTCTGGTCGGTTCTGAGTGGAACAAGATTCTTGTGAATATATGTTGGTGTGAGCTGCAACGAAAGTGAATTCGAAAACTTGCGTGCAATGAGCAGTTGTGCTACATACGACATGCGTGATGAAAAATAATTTGTTCGTGAAGTATCGGCCCATTTGAGTGAATTCAGATAAGCTCCCCCGAAGAATGACAACGAGACAGGCATGTTTCTGGCTCCACTGCATTGCCTGAGTATCTTTGCTTTAAATGATCCGTCAAATGTTTTTTCGTATGAGCTGCGGCCCAGGCCCAGGCTCAACCAATCGTTGACTCCGTATTCAAATCCAAGCCTGATTTTTGATTGATCAAGCCCCCACATGTTATATCCACCTGAATTGATTGCCCCGAAATTATGTTCAATTTCAAACTGGAGAGTTCCTTTTGCAGCATTTTCAATCGATTGACCGAGTATAACACGCGTTGTTTTGAAAGTTGCATATGTGTATTCTATCTGGGGTTTATCATCTTTCAGCATATCCATCAGATCCTGTGCAAATATTTTTCCGCTGCATGCAAGGAATACCAAAATGACGATAATTACTTTGTTCTGTTTCATAAAGTGTGATTTATTTGCAAGTACTGGCAACGTATTATTTGGTAATTGAGCATTTGTTAAATTTGATATCAGGATCGTTGTACCCTGTGCAATATCCTTTTATTTTCACCTGGGTACCTGCCGTTAATGCAGAAGCTTCATCGTTGTGTTTCTGATACATCTGGCAGCTAATCGTTTTATCTCCGAACATCGAATCGGCAGCCATTACAAAAACTACCGAAACCAGTGAGTCATTCTTATCCACGCGGCTGAGGTTACCGGATAGTTCAATAACTTTGCCTGTATATAAGGAATCGGCGGTTTTGGGATTCTCACTATATTGCTTCCAGATATCCTCTGTCGCCATCGAATAGGCAGGTGTGGCAGAATCAATGTCTTCATGTGGTTTGTTTACATAAAATTTCCACACAAGCGCAGCAGCAACAAGACCTATCGCTGCCAGTATAATTGCAATCCGGATAATTTTCTTCATGGTTGTTTTTTTAGCTTTTAAATATTAATTGTTTGGCATTCCCTGGCGGATCCATATATCAATAGTAGCGAGATCACAAGGTGAAAGTTGCCCGCCATCCTTAGGCATTGACGAAAATCCTGACAAATGGTTGATCGCTCCGTGTATACGCGACATATTTGTTTTTACCGTTGCATAACTATCTGTGAGTAAATTTCCGGATGGATTGTTCCCGCTGTGACACGAATTGCAGTACCCGGCAAACACCGGTGCAACCGACTTCGAGTAAGTAACATTGCTGGTGTCGCAACCGCCGCTTCCGGGATAAAGGTCTTCTTCATTATCGTTATAACATCCGCTGATAGAAATAACAACTGCCATTGAAAAAAACAGTATTATACTCAAAAGGGTTTTATTTGTAATTCGGCTTAGGCATTCCATGGTAAATTCTTTTATATTGATTTTTTATTTTGTTTGGACATTTCACTTATCTGTAATAATAACTCTCTTGTGCTTTTGAGAGGAAATTGTTACAGTTTTTTATCTAGTTTAATGGATTATTGAAATTACGGACATGTGGTATGTGTAGCACCCTGTAAAATCCAGATATTGATTATATCAATCTGGGCGCTGGTTAAACGCGATTTTGATTTTGGAGGCATTAAATTCGGGTTGATATTACTGGCCGTAATTACTTTATGTAATTGACTTTTTACGGGTTTTCCTGCAGTTACATATCTTGAGACTTCTTCAAATGTACTTAGTCTCGGACCTTCGCCACTGCCATGGCAACCAGAAACATTGCAATTCGAGTTAATAATCATCATTACGTCCCTGTCGAAACAAACTTCAGGCGTGCCTGGTATCAGCTCAGGTTCATGTTCACACGAAGTAAGCATCAATCCAACGAAAGCTGCACATGTCAGGAATAGAATTGTAAGAGTTTTCATGCTTTAATTTATATCGTAATCATTAGATGTATGTGGTTTCAATGGCCGTAAAAACAGGTGAATTTCAGTAGTTATGAATATATCAACAAAATTAGATACTTTTTATTGTTATATGCGTGATAAATATGAATGGTCTGCTATTTATATTTATTATAAATTGGACAGAAAATAGAAAAAATGTTAAATGAGTAGTTCAATTTTAGGATTCTGACCATTAACCCGATATTTCATGTAATTTTGAATTTAAATAAAATATTAAATGAAAAACACTTCATACATTCTGTTTCTGGCCATCCTGCTGGGATTCAGCCTGAATACATCGGCTCAGCTAAAGATGAAAATGGCTGATCCAAAGGAAACAACTTTGAAATTCAATACCCTGATGCAACTGATAAACTACTATTATGTTGAGGATGTTGACCAGCCTAAATTGACTGAGGAGGCCATAATTGCCGTTCTTAAAGAGCTTGATCCCCACTCGGTTTACATATCAAAAGACGAAGTAACCAAAACAAATGAGCCCCTTGTCGGTAACTTTGATGGTGTGGGAATTCAGTTTCAGATCTATAAAGATACAATCTTGGTTATTGCTCCTGTTCCGGGTGGGCCTTCCGAAAAATTAGGAATAATGGCCGGAGATAAAATAATTAAAATTAATAAAGAAGATGCCTTCGGCAAAAAGGTTAACAATCAATATGTACTTGATCGCCTCCGCGGTCCACGGGGAAGTAAAGTTGATGTTTCAATATACCGAAAGGGACGCAAAGAACTTATCGATTACACCATAACCCGCGACAAGATTCCACTTAACAGTATTGATGCTGCTTATATGGTAACCAGCGATATTGGCTATATTAAACTTTCGCGGTTCGCAGCCACTTCGACAGATGAATTTATTGATGCTGCCAGCCAGTTGAAACAGAAGGGTATGAAAAACCTTGTTTTTGACCTTCGCGGCAACACAGGTGGATATCTCAATATTGCGTATGAACTGGCTGACCAGTTTCTACCAGCAGGCAAACTTGTTGTTTATACCGAAGGCCTTCGGAGCCCTAAGCAGGATTTCATTGCAACCACAAGCGGGGTTTTCGAAACAGGGAAACTCGTTGTTCTTATTGATGAAGGATCGGCTTCTTCGTCCGAAATTGTTTCAGGGGCTGTGCAGGATTGGGACCGCGGACTGCTGCTAGGAAGGCGTTCATTTGGCAAAGGCCTTGTGCAAAGGCCTTATATGTTGCCTGATAGCTCCATGGTTCGTATTACAACTGCCAGGTACTATACGCCTTCCGGACGGTGCATTCAAAAGCCTTATGCCGATGGGGAGGAGGATTACCGCGATGATTTCCTGAAACGACTTAAACATGGCGAATTCTACCATGCCGATAGCATTAAATTTCCTGATTCGCTTAAATATTTCACCCAGAACAAACGTGTAGTATATGGTGGTGGCGGAATCATGCCCGACTATTTTATCCCGCTCGATACTGCATTCGTATCAAAGTATTATATTGATATATCCCGCAAAGGCTTATTGAATGAATTTTCAGTTCAGTACCTCGAAACAAGAAGAAAAGACCTTATGAAGGCCTACCCTGATATAAAGGCCTTTAAAAATGGGTTTACCGACGATAAGAAACTCATGGATGAATTTATCGCTTACGCTGAAACCAAAGAAGTACCTCGCAACGATAAGGACCTTGAAGTTTCAGGCAAGCAGATAAAAACTGTACTCAAAGGCTTAATTGCAAGAAATTTGTATAATATGAATGCATATTTCGAAATGGTTGGTGATAACGACGACGACCTTATAAGAGCCATCGAAGTAATCAAAAACGACGCATTATTCAAGAAACTCTCGCAAGGAAAATAATTCCGAATTCCAATTTTCAAAACTGGTTTATAGTTAAAATGACTGTAAGCCAGTTTTTTTATTTTAACAAATAGTTGAAATTGCAGGCACTAAAAAACTAACTTCGCAACCTCAAAATCATACGTTCAGCATGTCATTCCATACATTTAAAGTCTACCTCTTTGCAGTATTATCTATGCTGTTCTGGGGGCTTTCTTTTGTTTGGTTTAAGATTGTTGTAAAGTGGTACGAGCCAATAACAATTATCTTCCTGCGTCTGGTTATATCAGGAGCACTCATGATGGCTTTTATGCTTGCAACAGGCTCGTGGCAAAAAATTAGGCGGGGGCATCGGAAATACTTCCTGTTGCTTTCCTTTACACAACCCTTTTGCTATTTTCTTGGTGAAAGCTTTGGGCTTAAAATGGTTTCATCAACTATTGCTTCTGTAATTATAGCCACAATTCCAATCTTCAGCCCACTGGCTGCGTATTATATGGTACGCGAAAAAGTTACTGTGCCTGTCATAGCCGGGATATTGTTTTCGTTTTTCGGAATACTTCTGATGCTCATCAATCCGGATTTTTCATTCAATGCGGCACCCATGGGGGTATTTCTTTTGTTTGTTGCCGTTTTTGCAGCAATAGCTTATTCGGTTATAATCCGTAAAATTGCCCACGAATACAATCCCGTTACTATAATAACCTATCAGAACCTTATAGGGGCAGTGTATTTTCTTCCTCTATTCCTAATTTTCGATTTCCGCCACTTTATCACCGTAAGACCCACTCCTGCGCTTATTTCAGCGATGTTACAACTGGCTTTTTTCGCTTCTACCCTAGCCTATGTCTTTTACATCATCTCCATTAAAAGCATAGGTGTAATAAAGGCTAATGTTTTTGCCAACCTGATACCGGTATTTACTGGTGTGTTCTCGTTTTTTATACTTGGCGAGCAGTTTACCCTTCTGAAAATCATTGGGATGCTTCTTGTAATGATAGGAGTCGTTATTTCCCAATCGAGGAAAATCGGATTGATCTTGGTAAGAAAATCAAGGAAATAGTAGTATTGGTGCAATAAGATTTATAAATTAGTTCTGGAATGAATTGATATAAAAAAGTTAAACTAAATAATTTTACAAATGACAAAAATTTTAGTTTTAGGAGCTGGTCTGGTCGGAGGCCCGATGGCTCTCGACCTTGCAAAGAACAGGGAATTTGAAGTTACATCAGTTGATATGAGTTCCTTGGCTTTATCCCGCCTTAGCGAAATTGATGGCATAACGACCGTTCAGGCTGATCTCAGTAACACAGAGGTTTTGAAATCACTGGTTTTAGAGCATGACCTGGTCATAAGTGCTGTACCAGGTTTTATGGGTTTCAGTACCCTCGAAAAGGTGATCGAATGTGGGAAAAATGTGGTCGATATTGCCTTCTTCCCTGAAGATATGTTCCTGCTCGACGCAAAAGCCAGGGAGTTGGGTGTTACGGCTATTTGCGATATAGGTGTAGCCCCCGGGATGAGCAATGTCCTTATCGGGTATGGAGCTTCCATGCTCGACACACTTGAGAAAGGTATTACATACGTTGGTGGCTTGCCTGTAATCCGAACGTGGCCTTTCGAGTACAAAGCAGTATTTTCTCCTATCGATGTGATTGAGGAATACACTCGCCCGGCTCGTTATATCGATGGAGGGCGGTTAGTAATTCGTGAAGCACTGTCCGACCCTGAATTACTCAATTTTCCAAACATTGGCACACTCGAAGCCTTCAATAGCGACGGTTTACGTACTTTAGCCACAACTGTAAAAGGCGATTATATGATCGAAAAAACTCTGCGTTACAAAGGGCATATTGAAAAAATGGCTGTATTGCGTGACACCGGTTTTTTCGACAAGGAGCCTATACTAATCAATGGAGTTATGATTAGCCCCCTGGAATTTACTTCAAGGCTCTTATTCCCGAAGTGGAAACTCCAGGAAAGGGAGGAAGACCTTACTGTTATGCAGGTAATAACCGAAGGGTTGAAAAATGGCAAACGCAAACGATTCACCTGGGATCTTTACGATAGATTTGATAAGGAAACCGGCGTGCATTCCATGGCACGCACAACAGGCTATACTGCTACTATGGTTGCCAGGCTCTTGTCAAAAGGTTTATATTCCATGAAAGGCGTTTCCGCTCCTGAGTACCTTGGGAACGATCCAGATATAGTAAAATTCTTATTGAATGGACTCAAGGACCGTGGAGTAGTTTACACTGAAACCGTTGAAGATTTGGTATAAAATATTTTTCAATTTGACACAAAAAAGGAGGCTATCTAGGTTATGAGACAGCCTCTTTTTTGTAGCGAGGACGAGATTTGAACTCGAGTCCGCCTCAGGCGGATATGAATCCAACAATTTTTAATTGAGAGTTTATCTTTTCTCTTATCCAGTGCCTGGCACGTGCTCCTTTTAACTGTTTTTCTCTTTCAATTGCAGAGGCCTTTTCTTCAAAGAATTCACAATAGATAACCTCCCAGGGGTGGTATTTGAATGTCCAGCCTTTTTTTGCAAGGTGATTATGTGAACAGAAACGATTGATGATATGCGATGTATATCCGATATAGATTTTGTCGTAAGACTTCGAATATAAAATATATACTACAAACTCCATAATGCAAAAAAGATCGTCATTACAGACAATCTCAAAATTTTTGTAGCGAGGACGAGATTTGAACTCGTGACCTTCGGGTTATGAATCCGACGCTCTAACCAACTGAGCTACCTCGCCATTATTTCAATTTATTCTTTTTGTCGTTGAACTCGTGTCCGCCTCAGGCGGATATGAATCCGACGCTCTAACCAACTGCGCTACCTCGCCATTATTTCAATTTATTCTTTTTGTCGTTGAACTCGTGTCCGCCTCAGGCGGATATGAATCCGACGCTCTAACCAACTGAGCTACCTCGCCATTATTTCAATTTATTCTTTTTGTCGTTGAACTCGTGTCCGCCTCAGGCGGATATGAATCCGACGCTCTAACCAACTGAGCTACCTCGCCATTATTTCAATTTATTCTTTTTGTCGTTGAACTCGTGTCCGCCTCAGGCGGATATGAATCCAACGCTCTAACCAACTGCGCTACCTCGCCATTATTTCAATTTATTCTTTTTGTCGTTGAACTCGTGTCCGCCTCAGGCGGATATGAATCCGACGCTCTAACCAACTGAGCTACCTTGCCATTATTTCAATTTATTCTTTTTGTCGTTGAACTCGTGTCCGCCTCAGGCGGATATGAATCCGACGCTCTAACCAACTGAGCTACCTCGCCATTATTTCAATTTATTCTTTTTGTCGTTGAACTCGTGTCCGCCTAAGGCGGATATGAATCCGACGCTCTAACCAACTGAGCTACCTCGCCATTATTTCAATTTATTCTTTTTGTCGTTGAACTCGTGTCCGCCTAAGGCGGATATGAATCCGACGCTCTAACCAACTGAGCTACCTCGCCATTATTTCAATTTATTCTTTTTGTCGTTGAACTCGTGTCCGCCTAAGGCGGATATGAATCCGACGCTCTAACCAACTGCGCTACCTCGCCATTATTTCAATTTATTCTTTTTGTCGTTGAACTCGTGTCCGCCTCAGGCGGATATGAATCCGACGCTCTAACCAACTGAGCTACCTCGCCATTATTTCAATTTATTCTTTTTGTCGTTGAACTCGTGTCCGCCACAGGCGGATATGAATCCGATGCTCTAACCAACCGAGCTACCTCGCCATTATTTCAATTTATTCTTTTTGTCGTTGACTCGTGTCCGCCTCAGGCAGATATGAATCCGACGCTCTAACCAACTGCGCTACCTCGCCATTATTTCAATTTATTCTTTTTGTCGTTGAACTCGTGTCCGCCTCAGGCGGATATGAATCCGACGCTCTAACCAACTGAGCTACCTCGCCATTATTTCAATTTATTCTTTTTGTCGTTGAACTCGTGTCCGCCACAGGCGGATATGAATCCGATGCTCTAACCAACCGAGCTACCTCGCCATTATTTCAATTTATTCTTTTTGTCGTTGACTCGTGTCCGCCTCAGGCGGATATGAATCCGACGCTCTAACCAACTGAGCTACCTCGCCATTATTTCAATTTATTCTTTTTGTCGTTGAACTCGTGTCCGCCTCAGGCGGATATGAATCCGACGCTCTAACCAACTGAGCTACCTCGCCTTGTTTAAGGGGTGCAAAATTATTAATTTTTCTGAAACAAACAAACTATGATTGCGAAATTGCCCTTATTTGTATAATAAGTACAATAATATTGAAGTTTAAGTTTAATTATCCCGGAAAAAGATGCCCATGCCCTGGTTTTTCCTTAATTAAAGAATTATCATTTAGCAACTATGTTATTGTCTTACACTTTGTAAATCAATGCATTAATGTTCATTCCGGCTCCAACAGAAGCAAACACAAGTGTATCACCATCGTTTATTTTGTGAGGATCTAATTTGCCCTTCATTATGAGGTCAAACAATGTAGGTAAAGTTGCCACTGAAGTATTCCCCAAGAGTGCAATTGTCATCGGCATTATTTCTTCCGGAATCTCTGCAATATGGTAAAGTGCATAAAGCCTCTTTAAAATAGCATCATCCATTTTACCATTCGCCTGGTGAATAAGCACTTTCCTGATTTCCTCAAGAGGGGTATTGCTTTTCTCCAGGCAGTCTTTAATAGCCTGAGGAACAGTTTCCAGGGCATACTGGTATAATTTCCGCCCATTCATTTTGAGGAATGTTTCATTCTTGTCTTTGTAGTCAAGGTTGAATGATTTCCCCATATGTAACATTTTCGAGTGGAGGAATGTGTCAGAGCGTGTTTTATGAGCCAGGATCCCTATTGGCGTTTCACTGGAACGGGCTTCAAGTATAACGGCACCGGCACCATCAGCGTATAAAAGACTGTCTCTGTCGTGAGGGTCTGATACTCTTGAAAGAGTTTCGGCTCCTATAACAAGAATTTTATTTGCATCGCCTGATTTTAAGTAATAATCGGCCTGTATTACTGCCTGTAACCAGCCAGGGCATCCAAAGGTTACATCGTAAGCAACGGTATTTGGATTCTTGATCTCAAGTTTGTGCTTTACCCTTGCAGCAAGACTGGGAACAAAGTCAGACCTTTTATTATCTTTTTTAACGTCACCGAAATTATGGGCTACTATGATATAATCCAGTTCTTCACGGTCAATATTGGCTGATTTGATTGCATCCTCGGCAGCATAGTATGCAATGTCTGAAGTAACAAGGTTATCACTTACGTAACGTCTTTCACCAATGGTTGTGATTTCAAGAAACTTGTCAATAATCTCCTGGTTTTTTTTATCAAGTTTCGATCCTTCTCCATCATAAAACTCGCTGGCAAGGAATTTCTCGTTTTTTACTTCGACAGTAGGAATATAGCTGCCTGTTCCTGTTATAATGCTGTAAATTGTGCTTTTCATGAGATGATAATTATGATTTCTTTTTCCCTGACGTTGATTATAGGACCATCAGGGGATATTTATTAAAGCCACCAGCAGAAGTTATTGCTGATTACCTGTGCTTGATTTTACAAAATACCTGTGGGAAAACACGACTTCCTTTTAAACACGGGTAAACTTTACACCAAGCAACGAGTCTTCCATTTTTCTATTTCGCAATTGCTGATGTAAATAAACCGGCTGGCATTCCGGCTTTTCGCCTTATTGATTTTTAGTTATTGGGTGTACTTTTTTCGTCCCCAACGTATAAGAACTTCCTGCACATCTTTAAAACGTATAGGTTTTGAAAGATAATCTACCATACCGGCTTCGAGGAATCTCTCTTTATCGCCATGCATAGCGTTAGCGGTAATTGCAATAATGTATGGTTGTTCGTTTTTGGGGTATTTTTCGATAATGGCCTGTGTAGCCTCGAGCCCGTTCATAACCGGCATCTGAACGTCCATCAGGATAATATCGTATGTTTTGTGTTCAAGAAACTCTAACGCTTTCTTCCCATTTTCAACCACATCAATGGTATATCCCATTTTACGCATTAACGAAACAACAAGTTCCTGGTTAGTGAAATTGTCTTCCGCAAGTAAAATTTTCAATGGTAACTTATCGGCGAGCTTCTTGTCGACACTATGGTCAGCAATATTCTTTTTACGGTTCCTGTTTTCCGACATAACTCCGAGTACCAGTTCGAATAAATCGGTAAGTTTAACAGGTTTTGAGAGCTGGGCGTCGAACAGCCCTTTTGGTAATTCACTAACTTTCCCGACCGATGAGACCAGGATAAAGGGCATGTCGCCTTTAAACGGGACTTCCTTGATTGTTTGGGCCAGCTCAATGCCACTCGATCCGGTTATCTGCATATCAATAATTCCCAGGTCGAAGGAAGACTCCTCACTTTCAATAATTTGCAGGGCTTCTTTGGCATTTGAAGCAACAAAGGCTTTCATCCCCCATGCATCGAATTGTACACTGAATATCTGCCTCGAAGCGGGATCGCTGTCCACAATAAGAACTTTGCTTCCTTTAAGTTCAGGAATCTGCCCGCGGATATATAGTTTCGTGGTTGGAGTTTCAGCTATTTTTAATTTTATTGTGAAGTAGAAAGTCGATCCTTTGCCGGGTGTGCTCTCAGCCCATACGGTTCCTCCCATAAGCCCGACAATATGCCTGGCAAGGGCTAGCCCCAGTCCGGTGCCGCCATATCGGCGCGAAACAAACGATTCGCCCTGTGTAAAGGCATCAAAAATCAAAGTAAGCTTTTCTTTCTGAATCCCTATACCGCTATCTTTTACCGAAAATTGCAATTCACAGTAATCTTTAGTCTGTGATTTTTTCTCTACTGATATGAAGATTTCGCCCGCATCAGTGAATTTGATTGCATTATTTATCAGGTTGCCAAGTATTTGCCTGAGCCTTTTCATATCTCCAACCAGGTAAGGAGGTGCTTCAGGTTGAAGCATATAAAGCAAATCAACACCTTTTTCAATGGCTTTCATTGCATATATGTCGAGGGCTTCCTCAATGCACCTGCGTAGCTCGAACGGATTTTCATCGAGAACAAGTTTATCGGCTTCAATTTTAGAGAAATCAAGTATGTCGTTGATAATCGACATGAGGTTTTCGGCGCTTATACGCAGTGTTTCAAGGAAATTATGTTGTTCTGGCGTAATTTTAGTATCAAGTAACAAACTTGTCATCCCCACAATTCCATTCATTGGGGTGCGGATTTCGTGACTCATCATCGAAAGGAAGTCCGATTTAATGCGGTTGGCTTTTTCAGCCTGTGTACTTATACCTTCTGCTTCAAGTTTGAGCTTTTCAAAATCCAATTGTCTCAGAAGCCTGGAATTTAGCCTGTCATTCTCTGATTTTAAAAGTTCAATCTCCCGGCGAAGCAGGTTAAGTTCATTTAAATCCTGATCCATGTTATGAATGAGTGTTTAGTAAGGATAAGCAAATATAAAGATAAAAATGCGGATAAAGGTATTCCCGGTAAAATATTGTGAATACATCACAGCTTGAATTAGCTATTTGAATAAATAAAGACTGCTCCCGGAAACGAGAGCAGTCCTGCGAAATATTCAAATCATCAGAAATAATTCCTGATGTTTTTGGTTCTAGCGTTGGCTGTATTCCTTGATTATGTCTTTTACACCATCAGGTGAAACACGTCCGTAAACCTTTTCTCCAACCAGTACTACAGGTGCCAGGCCGCAAGCTCCAACGCAGCGAAGGCAGCTCAATGAGAATTTTCCATCGGGAGTGGTTTGGCCAACCGGAACATTCAGTATACGCTTAAATTCATCGAGTACTTTCTCCGCTCCACGCACATAACAGGCAGTCCCCATGCAAACGCTGATCGGGAATTCACCTTTGGGTATCATGGTGAAGTACGAATAAAACGTAACAACACCATATACATGGGCAACTGAACAATTCAGGTTTTTTGAGATAATTTCCTGAACTTCGGCAGGCAGGTATCCCAGAAGGCTCTGTGTCCTGTGCAAAACGTTAATCAGTTCACCTTTTTCGTTGTTGAACTCTTTGCAGATAGCTTCAATTTGCCGAACCTTCTGCTCACTTATTTTTATATTTGCCATAGCGATTTTCTTTTAAATGTTTTACCTGCGATTTCTTGTTACTCAGCTATTTCGGCGGGTTTACTCCGGTCGAAGTAATGGGTGTGAAGCAAATGGTGCGATTTCTCACCCATTGGTTTACCAAGAAATTCAGCATAAAGTTGCTGGATATATGGATTCTCATGCGATTTGCGCAAAGTCTTGTCTGAGTCTTCCGTATAAAGCGCCTTCTGTCGTGCAATCAGGATGCTTGTATCGCCATGGTGAAGCGGTTGCCCGCCTCCTCCGATACATCCACCCGGGCAAGCCATAATTTCGATAGCATGATAGTGCGATTTCCCATCTTTGATGTCTTGAAGGAGCTTTCGCGCATTTCCCAATCCATGTGCAATGCCAATCCTGATCGGGGTCCCATCAAAATCAACTGTTGCTTCACGAATCCATTCCATACCGCGAAGTTGCTTGAAGTCGACTTTTTCAAGTGTTTTCCCTGTAAATATTTCATAAGCGGTGCGGGCGGCAGCTTCAATAACCCCACCGGTAGTCCCGAAAATAACCGCGGCACCCGTCGATTCACCCATAGGCCGGTCGAAATCCTGGTCAGGTAGAATTTTGAAATCAATATTTGCCTGTTTGATAAGGTGTGCGAGTTCACGGGTCGAAACTGCAAAGTCAACATCCGGGTTGCCGTTCGTCGAAAACTCTTCACGCTGGCATTCGTATTTCTTGGCAAGGCAAGGCATAATCGAAACCACTACAAGGTTTTCGCGTTTTATTCCAAGTTTTTCGGCAAAATACGTTTTTGCTATAGCACCAAACATTTGCTGAGGCGAGCGTGCTGTTGATGGTATATCATTCATTTCAGGGAACTGGTGTTCGAAGAAATTTACCCAACCCGGGCAGCATGATGTTAAAATAGGAAGTTTTACACTTGTATCACCTTTCAAATGGCGCGTAATACGATCGAGTAATTCAGTGCCTTCTTCCATAATAGTAAGGTCGGCAGCAAAATCGGTGTCAAACACAAAATCAAAGCCCAGGTTCTTCAAAGCCGAAACCATTTTCCCCGTTACTGATGTGCCGGGTTCCAGACCGAATTCTTCACCCAAGGCAACCCTTACTGCAGGAGCAGTTTGAACTATTACGGTTTTTGAAGGATCAGCAAGGGCGCGTATTACCTGGTTGGTGTGATCCACTTCAGTAAGTGCTCCTGTCGGGCATACTGCTACACACTGCCCGCAATAGGTGCAAACACTATGATCGAGATTCATTTCGAATGCGGGTGCAACTACCGACATAAATCCCCGGTTTACAGCTGAGAGCACACCCACCGTCTGAACATCGTTGCACATCATCTCGCACCGGCGGCACATAATACATTTGTCGACATCACGGATTATAGCAGGCGAAGTATCTTCTTTGTAATGCGATTGTTCTCCCTGGTATTCAATCTGGCGGATTCCCATTTCCTGAGCCATGCTTTGTAATTCGCAGCTTCCGCTCTTCGAGCAAACAAGGCAGTCGGTGGGGTGATCGCTGAGGATAAGTTCCAGAACAGTCTTGCGACTATTCAGTACACGAATATTGTGTGTATTTACTACCATACCTTCGTAACAGTCTGTTGCACAGGCGGGAGCGAGGTTGCGGCGTCCCTGAACTTCTACTACACAAACACGGCATCCTGCCGGCTTATTCGTAATATTGAAATCATGCAGGTGTAGGTAACACAGAGTCGGGATATTGATACCAACCGACTTTGCAGCATCGAGTATTGTAGTACCCGGAGCTACTTTCAATTCTTTATTGTCTATTTTTATATTGATCATTTCCATGGTTTCTTCCCCTTTCTTACTTGATAAACACAGCGTTAAACTTACATTTTTCCAGGCATGCACCGCATTTGATACAGGTAGCCTGATCAATGATATGGATGCCTTTACGCTCACCAGAAATAGCATTAACAGGGCAGTTACGGGCACATGCCGTGCAGCCGACGCAATTTTCAGGGTCTATAATGTATTGAAGTAACGCTTTGCACTGGCCGCTCGGGCATTTATGATCAACAATATGGGCCAGGTATTCATGGTAGAAATTGTCCATTGTCGACAGAACAGGATTCGGAGATGTTTGTCCGAGTCCACAGAGTGAAGTGTCTTTTATTACATGGCTCAGATTTCGTAAAAGGTCAAGGTCTTTCATTGTCCCTTTTCCTTCGCAAATCTTCTCGAGCATTTCGTTTAGGCGTTTGTTCCCAATCCTGCAGGGCGAGCATTTCCCACATGATTCTTCAACAGTAAAATCAAGATAGAATTTAGCTATCGATACCATACAATCGTCTTCGTCCATCACAATCATGCCGCCCGATCCCATCATGGAACCAGCAGCTGTAAGTGAATCAAAGTCGATTTGAATATCCAGGTGCTTTTCAGTTAAACACCCTCCCGACGGTCCCCCGGTTTGGACAGCCTTGAATTTTTTGCCATCTTTTATTCCACCGCCTATTTCAAAAATAATATCCCTTAGTGTGGTTCCCATTGGAACTTCAATAAGTCCGACGTTATTGATTTTTCCGGCAAGTGCAAATACCTTGGTTCCTTTTGATTTTTCACTTCCAATCGAAGAAAACCAGTCAGCGCCTTTATTAATAATTACCGGTACATTCGCAAATGTTTCAACATTGTTTACGTTGGTAGGTTTTTCGAGGTAACCCGAAACGCTGGGGAATGGAGGTTTTATGGTCGGCTCACCACGCAAGCCTTCCATCGAGTGGATCAATGCAGTTTCTTCACCGCATACAAACGCACCGGCTCCGTAACGGATGTCAATCTCAAAATCAAATCCGGTTCCAAAGATGTCTTTTCCGAGTAATCCGAATTCTCTTGACTGTTTCATAGCTATTTTAAGCCGTTCAACAGCCAGTGGATATTCGGCACGGATATATACAACACCTTTTGTTGCACCAATACAATAACCGCATATTGCCATTGCTTCTATTACGGAATGCGGGTCGCCTTCAAGGATCGAACGGTCCATAAATGCACCCGGATCGCCTTCATCGGCATTACAAACGACATATTTCTGGTCAGCCTGGCTTTTACTCGTTATTTCCCATTTGAGCCCGGTTGGAAAACCACCGCCACCACGTCCACGCAGGCCGCTTTTCTTCATCTCTTCAATCACCTGGGCAGGTGTCATTTCAGTGAGGCATTTTGCTAAAGCTGCATATCCATCGCGGGCGATGTACTCTTCAATATTTTCAGGATCAATAAATCCGCAGTTTCGAAGGGCTATTCGTAACTGTTTACGATAGAAACCCATATGTTTCGAATCGGCAACATGTTCTTCGGTTTCAGGGTTAACATAAAGCAAACGTGTAACCCTCCGGCCTTTGATTATGTGCTCTGCAATTATTTCAATTGCATCTTCAGGCTTAACCTGGGTATAAAAAGTATTATCGGGCAGGACCTTTACAATAGGCCCTTTTTCGCAGAATCCGAAGCACCCGGTCGTAATGACCTGTACTTCCGATTCCAGACCCTTTTCAATTATCTCATTCTTAAGGTTGTGAAAAAGCTGTTCGCTTTCCGAAGCCCTGCAGCCGGTTCCTCCGCACACCAGCAGGTGCATTTTGTATTGTATCATATTGATTTCCTCCTGGTTTTATTACTTGCCTTCAATATTTTCATAGTTCACAGGGATAATACCTTCGAGAAGTTCACCGTTTTTAATGTACTTTTCGATGATCTGGTCTGCCTTTTTCGAATCAACAAATCCGAAAACGATGGGTTGGTGGCCGGGACGAGTCACCTCAATAGTAGGTTCGGCATAGCAATAGCCCATACATCCGGTTTGAGTCACTACAGCCGGGATATTACGTTTGTCGAGCTCATTTACCATGTAGTCCATTACGATTTTAGCTCCGGATGCGATGCCGCATGTTGCCATAGCAACCCTGATCTGGACCATGCTTTCAGGGGTTTCGCTTCTTTCTCGAAGACTCATTTTAGTCTCAACGTCGGCTTTAATCTTTCTTAAATCAGCCAGTGATGTGATCTTGGTCATTTTTTATTTGTTTTACAATTATTAGTAAATTTCTTTACAGTTTGTTTATGATGCGTGTATCGATTCGAGGTTATCGCGGATCAGATCTTTCATGAAAGCGATTACCTGTGGATTGTTTATTGCGACATCTTCCAGGGTTTCTTTTATTTCAATAGTACTAAAAATAAAAGTGCCTTCAGGTGTTTTGTGAGTATAGATGAAATCAATTGAGGGGTATGATGAAGCTGTAAGTGCCATTACACCTGCAATATCACCAGTAGGGAGCCTGTCGATGTTATTGTAACCGAATTTCGCTTCAACCATAGTTCCTTTTCCTTTCGTTGAATTTACAATGAGGTTTCCTCCGGTGCGTTCGGCATTTTGCCTTAACAGCGATAAGCCAAGTCCGACTTTTCTCGTTTTTCGTGTTGTGAAAAATGGATCAGTAACCTGTGCAATCATTATTGCATCCATTCCGATTCCATTGTCAGTTATCTTAAGCTTGTAATCATCCATTCCAGGGATTTCTTCAATCTCAAGGTGTATCAGCTTTGCTTCTGCCACAACTGAGTTCTGCAGAATGTCAAGTATATGAAGGGCCAGATCTTTCATGCTATTGTTATATTACGTCCTTCAGAACCTAGCAAAGCCTTTTTGATTTCTTCAAAACTGCATATCTCCATTTCAAATGTTGAGTACACTTTACCTATCTGGTCTGAGTAATGTGCATCTGAACTTCGGATTATAGATTTGTTTTTATTTCTACCGATAAATGGGAGAACAAAGTCTTTTTTGCAATTGGCCGAAATCTCAATTCCATCAACCTGGAGGTCTTCGGGAATAAATCCAAGCTGGCTCGTAATACTGAAACACGGCCTGTCGATATGCGCAGGGATAAATAAACCTCCAAGTGAATGTACCTTCTGTTCAACCTGTTCCAGTGATTGGTCAATAGCAGAGATGAGAAGAAACTCGATCTCGTCGATAACATGTTCGTTTTCATCCACAACTACCTGGTATCCGAATTTATCAGAATCATTCTGAATACGGATAATATATTTCTCCAGGTAGGACTGGAAGTCCGACAATTGATCATCATTTTCAAAGAACGTCAGGCAATGTACTTCTTCGCGGGTTGTAACTTCAACCCCCATGAGTGTGAATATTCCGGCAGTTTCAGCAAGTTTCCTGATAAGTTGACAATGCCTTGTTGTATTGTGGTCGGTAATCCCTATAATTTCGAGTCCTTTTTCAACAGCCTTCTCTATTATTTTCGTCGGGCTCATCTCCAGGTCACCACAGGGCGATAGTACTGTGTGGATATGCAGATCGGCCCGATATTTATTCATTTCTAAAGGGTTAGCAAGTTAAACAATTTTCCCGTCAATTCAAAGGCTTCCTTATTTGAACCGAGAATTGGAATTTGTTCATTTTCGGCATGTTCCAGCATATCCGCATCAGGATTATTTCCCTTAATAAGAATTACCGCTGCTAATTCTTTCAGTGAGGCAATAGCTGTTACATTTTTATGCGTCTGAAGGGTGATCCATATGTTACCGCACTCAGCATGACCCATAACATCACTCAACAGATCGGAAGTATACCCTCCTGTTATCTCACGATCCATTCCCCCGCTACCACCGAAAACTTTCAGATCAAGAATTTTAATTATGTCTTTTACCTGCATACTGGTATTTGTTTTTATGAAAAGAATTTGTCATTACCCCAAACACTTTTAAGCATTTCGAGCGATTCATCCGGGCTCAGTTCACCGGTTTGTTCCCGGTTTTTCTGGATAAAGATGCACTGCCTTATATCAGCATCTTCGAGAGCAATATCATTAGCGAAAGCCTGGCAGTTTGGCGAACCACAAACTCCGCAGTCAGCCAGCGGAAGGCATTGAAGCATGCGGCCTGATTTATCCATTTTACGCATGGCCTCTTCCATGTTTTCATCCAGTTTCATCATGCTACGGGGTGAAATAGGCTGGATATTGATCCTGCGCAGCAGGTACTCGGTATATGATTCAATTCCTTTACTATTATCAGTTTTTGTTTTATTCTCAGTTGGATATGCACCTAGCCGCTCCGCAACAAGAAATCGATTGGTTGTAAGGAGAACACCTCCTGCACAACTTTCATCACAAGCTCTTAATTCGAGGAAATCAATATCGGATATTTCACCACTTTCAATCTTTTCAAGGAATTCAATTACATTATGAATTTCATCTATTGCCAGACTTCTACCCGGAATATGATTTGATTCGCCATGGGTTAGCGACCATTGAAGAGCTGTCCCGGATAAAAGTTGGTTATGGACCATTGCCGGCTTCAGGCTCCGATCGCTGCGTATATGTTTGAATACTTTGTTGTATAGCGTATCCATATTGATTACACCAGTTATCATGGAATAATCTTCACCAACAGGACTTTTTATTGCTGCAATTTTAGCTGCACAAGGGGTAATGTAAAATACTCCTATTTCAGCAGGGTTCACACCCTGATCAGTAAGTTGTTTGCGGCAAAAAAGTGCAGTAATATCTAAAGGCGGCTTTAGAAGCATGATGTTTTCTGCCAAAGCCGGGAATTTTACCTGCACGAGCCTGATTATTGCCGGGCAAAATGACGAAATAAGAGGTTTCTTGTCCGGATGCGATTTCGCATAGATTTTTACCTGGTTTACAAGCAGATCAACACTCATCTCCACTTCATAAACATGGGTGAATCCATTAGCCAGTATAGCGGAATAAATCTGATCGCGTGTAATTTCATCCCCGAACTGACCCATGAAAACAGCCGGTACCAATGCTATACGGTAATTGAAAGCCTGTATACGCTTATAGTCATCCTGGTCGATTATTATAGCACTCACAGGGCAGGCTTTGAAGCATTCCCCGCAATCAACACAGCGGTTTTCGTACAATATGGCTTTACCATTTCTTAATCTGATTGCTTCAGTTGGGCATACATTCATGCAATGCGAACAACCTATACAGAGGTCGTCGTTTATTATTAAGGCATGATGGAAATGCTTGCTGTCCATTTTATCCGGCTTTTGGCAGATTTACTAAAATTTCAAGTTCTGTCCCCACGCCAACTTCGCTCTTAATATTAAGAATGTCAGCATTGTTTTTAATATTCTGTAATCCCATTCCTGCTCCGAACCCCATTTCCCGTACCCTTGCAGATGCAGTTGAATACCCTGCCTGCATGGCTTTATTTATATCCGGAATACCGGGGCCTGCGTCAATCAGGTGAATACTGACAAGGTTGGTATCAACCTCACAGATGGCTTTTCCTCCGTTCGAATGGGCTACTATATTTACTTCTCCTTCATACAGCGAAACTACGATCCTCTTAATAATCTGAGAATCTACGTTGAGTTGTTTCAGTATTTTCTTGAAACTGCTCGAAGCATCACCTGCTTTCGAAAAATTACCTGCTTCAATTTTGTATTCGAATCTCATAGTATGCCACCGGATTAATAAACGGGCTCCACGCCATGTCTGAATAATAAACCACAAGCCCTGAACATCGAATAACTGCATTGAATAATTACCATCCTGTTTTCTTCTGCTAGTTCAATCATTTCAGGTGATGCTTTTTTATTTCGTACCAGAACAATGTTCTTAATATCCGACATCTCTGAGGTCCGGATTGTTTGAATATTTACTAATCCTGTTATAAGCAATAGTTTTTCGCTGTCGATTGTAAGCACATCGCTCATCAGATCGGATGCAAACACGGCATGAACCTCCCGTTCAAGCCGGGTTTGACCGCATACTACTTCAGCATTCAGGATAGAAACTATTTCAGATAATTTCATTTTTCATCATTTATTTTCAAAAACAATCAGTTTAAGACTCTTTTGGCCACTAAAATCCGATTTTCCATTTGAGGCTGCAAAATTAGAAGTATTTAAAGCGAAAAACAAGTTTATTGTTAATATATTAACATTGTGAAATAAATAACAATAAATTTATAATTGGTCTAAATAATAAGCGTTTAAGTAAAGATTATATCGAGTTTGTGTTATATGAGGGGAGATTTATTTGCTAAAACCGAGCAAGGTATTGTCATTGGAAGTGTGTGGTTTAAAATGCAAAAGCCGCCCGGTTAAAGGGCGGCCTTTTTAACAATTTAGTTGGTTTTAGTAGCGCTTACGTACCTTGTAATGCGTGTGAAGTAGTTCATGTGATTTGTGTCCCAATGGGTGTGTAAGGTAATCCTTGTAAACTTCTGCAACTTCTGGGTTTTCATGGGATTTGCGAATGGGTTTGCCCATATCTTCGGCATAAATTGCTTCAGCCCTGCGTTTACGGATTTCAGCCGAGGTAGGAATAGGTTGTCCACCTCCTCCTATACATCCTCCCGGGCAGCCCATTACTTCGATAAAGTGATACTTGGTCCCGCCTGATTTTACTGCATCCATCAATGCCTTGGCATTAGCCAGTCCGTGCGCTACAGCTACGTTTAGTTCAACGCCTTCGAGGAAATTCCATTCGGGTTTGGTATTCTTAATTTTGATACTTGCCTCTTTCACACCATCCATTCCCCGCACAGGTTGGATATTGAGGTTTGTAAAGGGCACTTCGTTCCCGGTAATGATCTCATACGCGGTTCGCAGGGCAGCTTCCATAACCCCACCTGTGGTTCCGAAAATTACTGCAGCTCCCGTTGATTCACCGAGTATACTGTCGTATTGTTCGTCTTCAAGTTTGTCGAATTCGATACCAGCCTGTTTGATCATCATGGCAAGTTCGCGTGTAGTGAGCACATAATCAACGTCCTTGAAGCCTGAGTCACGCATTTCGGGGCGGTTGCATTCAAATTTCTTGGCTGTACACGGCATGATGGATACCACAACCATATTCTCTGCTTTAATATTTATTTTATCGGCATAGTAGGTTTTGGCCAACGCACCAAACATTTGCTGTGGCGATTTGCATGATGACAGGTTCTCGATCATTTCAGGATACATATGCTCCTGGTATTTAACCCATCCAGGCGAGCAGGAAGTCATCATAGGCAACCTTACAGTATCATCCTTATCGACGATTGCTTTTTTAAGACGGGTTAGCAATTCGGTGCCTTCTTCCATAATAGTGAGGTCGGCAGTGAAATCTGTATCAAGAACTTTATTGAATCCCATTTTGCGCAGGGCAGCTACCATTTTACCTGTTACCCTCTGACCAGTATCGATACCCAGATCTTCACCCAGGGCTACTCGGGTTGCTGGTGCGGTTTCGACAACAACGAATTTGTTAGGATCATAAATGGCATGCCATACATCTTCGATATAGTTGCGTTCGTAAAGTGCTCCGGTCGGGCAGCGGTTAATGCACTGTCCGCAATTGGTGCATACTACATCATTTAAAGGTTTATTAAGGAATGTAGAGATGGTTTGGTGATCGCCTTTATTTATAACAGCTAATGCACTTACCGATTGCAGCTCTGTACAGGTACGCACGCAACGCTGGCAGCGAATACATTTGCTTGAATCCTTTGTGATTGAAGGCGAGGAAATGTCAAGAACTTTGTCTTTAACTTTCACTAGGTCGATGAAGATATGATCGCCAAAGCGATATTCCGATGCCAGTTCCTGCAATTCGCAATGACCGTTCTTGAAACATTTTGTACAATCGGCATTGTGTTCCGAAAGTAAAAGTTCAACAATATGCTTCCGTGCAATCCGCACTTTTTCACTGTTTGTATTTACTTCCATTCCTTCCGAAACCGGTGTGGCGCATGATGCGGCCAGCAACCGGGCTCCTTTTACCTCAACAACGCACACGCGGCAATTGCCGGCAACGCTGAGGTCAGGATGGTTGCAAAGAGTGGGAATACGGAAATTCAGGCGACGGGCTGCATCCAGAATAGTGGTGCCTTCCTCAACCTGTATAGGTGTGTTGTTTATTTTCAGGTTAACCATATATTTACTCATGGTATTGTTTCTCCTATGTTTTTGGTTATACAGGCTTGATTAGTAAATGATCTCTTCGCGGAAATTATCGACGATGGATGTGAAAGGATTGGCAACTGATTGCCCCAGGCCGCATTTGGCAGCTATTTTCATTGTTGCCGTAAGTCGTTTCAGATTATCGAGATAGGTAGGGGGGCGTTCGCCTTTTTTCACAGATTCAATGCCTTTGAGTAACTGCTGGCAACCGATGCGACAAGGTGTGCATTGTCCGCATGACTCTTCGGTAAAGAATTCGAGGTAATCGTGAAGGACGTTATACATCGAACGACTCGAATTGAAGATCATCATTGAGCCGCCGGTGGGAATTCCTTCGAAACCAATAATTGTATCGTTGAATTTTTTACGCGGGACGCAAAATCCGGATGCTCCTCCAACCTGTATGGCTTTTGTGTCGCCATCGCCAAATTCATCTACAAAATCTTTCAGAGGCATACCCAGTTCCAGTTCATAGATGCCGGCGATTGGTGTATCGCCTGAAACAGAGAATACTTTCGATCCGCGTGAATCCTGGGTCCCAAGTGCTTTAAACTGTTCAGGCCCCATGCGGCAGATTTCGGAAGTGTAAACCAATGTTTCAACATTATTGATAACCGTAGGTTTGCCATTGTACCCAGCCACTGTAGGATAAGGAGGCTTGTTGCGGGGTTCGCCACGGTGCCCTTCCATAGATTCGAAAAGTGCTGATTCTTCGCCGCAAACATATGCACCGCTACCTGAACGGAGAAAAATCTGGAAGTCAATTTTCAGCCCCTGCAATTGCTTGTTGAAAATATCAATTTTCTGCTGAAGGGTTTTAAGCATGAAGTTATATTCTCCTCTTACGTACATATATCCTTCGCGGGCGCCAATAACAAATCCGCAAATGGTCATACCGGAGAAGATTTTTTCAGGAACGCGGTCAAGTATTTCACGGTCCTTGAAAGTTCCAGGCTCTCCCTCATCGGCGTTGCAAATCACGTATTTGGTTTCTGCATCTTCGTTGCGGCAAAACTTCCATTTGAGTCCGGTTGGGAAACCAGCTCCGCCACGGCCTTTAAGGCCTGAATCAATCATATCGAGAATGATACTGTCAGCTGTTTTCTTAACAGTTTTTTCAACAACCTGTATTGGCGTACACTTTTCGTCCCAGCCAAAGATTATATCTATTTTTTTTAATGGTTTCTGTTCCATAATAATGGGTATTTTCAGCCGTAAGCGTTAATTGGTTTTCTTTGAGAATTCTTCGATAATTTGAATAGCCTTTTCAGGTGTGATTGCCGGAAAAACTTCGTCATTTATCAGCATCACAGGACCTTTGTGGCACCAGCCGAGGCAGTTGGCAGTTAATAGAGTAAACTTGTTGTCGTGGGTCGTTTCGCCAACCTTAACTTTCAGATGATCTTCGATACCCCTGATAACGGCTTCTTTTCCCTGCATATGACAGGAAATAGTTTTACAAACCCGTACAATATTCTTGCCCCGTGGCTTTGTATCGAGGAAAGTATAAAATGTAGCCGTTCCATAAACATCTGCTGCAGATAGATCAAGCTCACGGGCAACTGCTATCAAAGCGTCTTCCGAAAGAAATTTTTCGCGGGCTACTATTCCCTGTAATACCGGCATTAGTGCATTGCGGGTTTTGCCATGCTTTTCAACCAGTTCGTGAATTAGTACTTCAGTGTTTGACATCTTTAGATTGTTTTATAATTAGTTGATTAGTATAGATATACATTGTTAATTGATTCACAACTGAAGGAGCAAAGGTAAATATCTTATTAGTATATGATGCATTTTCAAGTGCTATTTTTGATTGTAAAATGCAATTTATATCTTGTCTAAAAAGCATTTATAAAACTATGATATTCATAAGGTAGGGTAATATTTAGATATAAAAATATAACATATTTTGTGTAAAAAAGCTACTTTTGTAAGCAGGAGGAAACATGCTTTACAGGTATTTTATCAGATTGACTTATAACGGTTCGGCATATAATGGCTGGCAAGTTCAGCCTAATGCTGTCTCCGTTCAGCAATGTATTGAAAGCGGGCTTGCCGTTGTCAGTGGAGTTAAAAGCGGAATTACCGGCTGCGGACGGACTGATACCGGCGTTCATGCCGCGAATTTTTATGCTCACTTTGATTCAGAAGTTGCTTTTAACCAGGAATCAATCGACCAGTTCGCATTCCGTTTAAACAGGTTTCTGCCGGATGACATTTTAATAGAAAAAATAAGTCCGGTTATTCCTGGAGCACATGCCCGGTTCAGTGCTGTAAGCAGGGAGTATGAATACTTGATTATCAGGCAGAAAGACCCTTTCAGGTTTAAAACTGCTTTCTATGTGCATGGGGATCTGGATATTGGAAAAATGAATGAAAGTGCTGCTTTATTGCTTGGAAAGCATGATTTTGAGAGTTTCAGTAAAGTACATACACAGGTAAATAATTTCTTTTGTGATGTTCAGTGTGCGCGTTGGGAAACTGATGGTCATCTGCTGAAGTTCAACATTAGGGCCGACCGATTCCTCAGGAACATGGTAAGGGCAATTGTGGGGACATTGCTCGATGTCGGGAGAGGGAAAATTACCCGCGAAGAATTTCAACTTATCATTAACAGTCATAATAGGAGTGCCGCTGGCTGTTCAGTACCAGCCAATGGTTTAACTCTTACACGGGTTGAATATCCCATTGAGATTTTCTCAGATAGTCCTGTAGGTTTCTTGCCTCAATGTATTGAAAAATAATATTCCTGGTAGGATAATCGGCCAATTTACCAAGCCCCTGTTGATGTATTCTGTGATCCTTCAAATCTTGTATATTTTGAACTTTATGTGAATGCTCCATTGCCGCCTGGGCGAAAATTAAGTTTTTTTATGATTGTATTCTAAACTTTAGATACCCCAATTTGTTAAATGGATGAGATCTGTTTACACACTATAAAGTAAATGAAAATAAGTATAAATAACATAGTTATTGCAGCGCTGGTTTGTATGTCGCTTTCGGCATGCGGACAAAAATCAAAAAATACCATTTCTGATAAAACAAATACTACTATGGATAGTTTCCCCGTAACTAAAAGCGATGACGAGTGGCGTAAATTGTTAAGCCCGGTACAATTCAATATTCTGCGGGAAAAGGGAACCGAAAGACCTTATACCGGTGAATACGATGACAAGTTCGACGAAGGTACCTATTACTGTGCTGCCTGCGGGACTGAGCTTTTTACATCCAAAACCAAATACAATTCGGGATGTGGATGGCCGGCTTTCTATGAACCATCGGTAAACAAAAACATCGTTGAGAAAAAGGATTACTCCCATGGAATGTTTCGAACAGAAGTGATGTGTGCCAAATGCGGAGGTCATCTCGGGCATGTGTTCCCCGATGGGCCTAAACCAACCGGCTTGCGTTATTGCATCAATTCAGGTTCGCTGAGGTTTGAGGCCGGGAAAAAGAAGGAGTAAATTTTACAGGTTAATACCGTCACCTGATTGAGATACAATCTGACAGCTACTTTTTATATAGAACAAACCTGCATTATTTATTTTGGAGGTGGTATTCAACCAGTCCATCAATAGGAGACTGAATAAACTTCCCGGTTTTTATGCCGAACTCCGATCCAATCCTGGTAAGTATATCCTGGTAATGGTAAGCTACTGAGCCGACAAAATGGACAGGAACATCCCTGTATTTTGAATAACAGCACACCTGGTATTTGTAGAATGTTCTAAATGCATCGCAAAGTAGTGTATAAATAAAAGGGTGATCCCTGTTTTCGTTGATGAATTTACTAAAAGAGGCAAGAAACCGGCTTGGTGCAGGTTTGGTATAAACCGCATCAAGAATGCTTTCGAGACTTTTGGGATATTCCACTTTCAGCTTCTCTTCCAGGTCAGCCGGTAATTCTTTATGCAAATAGGCTGACAGGAGTTTTTTTCCCAGATATGCCCCGCTGCCTTCGTCGCCAAAGAAGTATCCAAGTGAGAAAATATTCTCAGTTATACTTTTGCCATCGTAATAACACGAATTTGAACCCGTTCCTAGTATTGCTGCTATTCCTTCCTCATCACCACATAAAGCACGCGAAGCAGCAAACAAATCGTGACTTATATCGATTTTTGCGTTGGTAAATATTTTTTCCAGGGCACTTTCGACAATAGCGTTTTTAACCGGGGTAGAACAACCGGTACCATAATAGTGTACTTCCGTAACGCCTTCGTTGTCGATATAAGGTTGAAGCTCTTTCCATAGTATTTCTTCAATGTCGTCGCTTCCAACCAGGTAGGGGTTAAAGCCCGAAGTTTGAACCTGCTTATATTCCCGTCCTTCCTTAATCAGGCGCCAGTCCGTTTTTGTTGAGCCTCCGTCGGCAATTAATATCATATATGAGGATTTAGGGGTTAGAGTGAAAAAGGTACAGCTACTATGAGGATAATGAACTAAAATAAATTACTGTTTCGGCAAGTTTCATATTATGTCCAATATTCGTGGGACGAAAATAATAAATCCGATTGTTGCGGCCAGAATGGATGCAATCAATACCGCTCCAGCTGCTACATCTTTAACTTTACCAATTTGATCATCAAACCCGGGATGCAGTTTATCGGCAAGTATCTCAATTGAAGTGTTAATTCCTTCAAGACCCAATACCATTGCAATACAGAGCAATACCTGGATCCATTCGGATGAACTTATACGGAAAACAGCTGCTGCAATAATTACAGAAACGGCAATACATAGTTCAATTTGTGCATTAACCTGGCTCCTGAACAGAAAAACCAAACCATGCAAGGCATGAGTAAAACTTTTAGTAAACCTGCTTACAGAATTGGGCATGCAATTTAGGTTTGATGTATGAATTACCCGCGAGTAAAAACCCAGTTATCCCCTTTCGAAAGTTGGTGGTTAAAGTGGTAGCCACCTTCGTCGAAACCAACCAGCATTTCGAAATCGGTTATCGCGTTCTGAATTATAAAGCGGCACATCATGCCACGGGCTTTTTTTGCAAAAAATGAGACCACAGTATATTTGTCGTTGCTCTTATCTTTGAATACTGGGGTTATTATCCTCGTTTTTAGTTTCTTAGTATTGATGGCTGCGAAATACTCCTGCGAAGCCAGGTTTATCAGTACATTACTGCCTGATTCCTTAATTTGTTTTTTCAAAAGGTCTGTAATCCTGTCGCCCCAGTATTTATATAGATTTTCAGCCTTTGGAGTGGTGAAGGCAATACCCATTTCAATACGGTAAGGTTTTATAGAATCGAGAGGTTTTAGTAAACCATATAAACCCGAAAGAATGCGAAGGTGTTTGAGCGCAAATCCAATTTCTTCGTTGGATAGTGTTGTGGCTGATAAACCATCATAGACATCTCCATTGTATGCAAAAAGTGCTTGTTTCCCTTGTGCGGTTTTCCAGTTTGCATAACGTTCGGCATTCAGTTGGGCAAGTTTTGGCGAAATATCCATCAGAAGTGCAAGTTCGGAAGGTTTCAGTTTCTTTAATTTACCGGCCAGGTAGTCAGCATCTTTAATAAAATGAGGAACAGCCGACATTTCGAAAGGCGATTTGCTTTCGAAATCCATTGTTTTAGCCGGTGATATTATGAGAATCACTTTAACTATTTTGAGATGTGCGACGTAATTTTTTTCAGGCGTTGTTCTGGTGTAAGTCCTGAATATGTATCGCTCAGTTTGTATATAACTCCCTGTTTTGTAAATACTATACTAACCATTCCTATAGCTACAAAGCCAGCAATTATATTTTCGGCAGTCCGGCTGTTGATTTTAGCCAGTTTGCAAAACCGCGACTGGGTTATTGAAGGTTCGGTTTCGAGATAATCCAGAAGGAATTTTTCGCTTTCGGCAAAACGGATAAAGGTTCCTGTTTTGGAATTTTTCCACTTATGGGCTTTCAGCCACACACTGTTGACCGGGTAATTCTCATCTTTTACCCGGATATAAACCAGGTAATCATCTTTCTTTTCAGGTGCCGAATGAAGAATATCTTTTATAGCCGGAACGATTATTTCGAGTACCCGTTTCTGGTTAACCGTCCATTCTTTTACTTCAAACGGTACGACAGGTCGTGTAAACATTTCCGATGCGGCCTGCACCATATAAAATTCCTCTTCCGAACGAACGCCGGCAATAGAACCATTGTCCTTAACACCAATAAGGAGGCGACCGCCGTCTGTATTGGCAAAAGCTGCAAGGGAACGGGCTATTTTCCTGGAGTCGTTTATCCCGAATTTGAAATCGAGTTGCTGATGTTCGCCTTCGGCAATCAATTTGCGAATGTAACCTTCGTTAGGCTCGGCTTCGTGTTGTATGCGGGCGTGTTGTTGCATTTTTCTGAGGGGTTAGGGGTTGGGGTTAAGGGTTTTGGGATTGATTTGGTGTGTGATTGATGGCTGTTTTATTTGTTAAATATTCTGAGTCTTATCTTCAAACTCAAAACATAAAACACAGAATGAATAATTAAGAAGGTATCATCCCTAAATCCTAAACCCCAATCCCTAATCCCTATTTTGCGAATTTAAGCAGAAGATCCTTCATCATGTCCTTGTGTACCGTGAAGTCCATAATTTTGAGTTTTATGTAGTCTTCGTGGAAGAAGTAATACCCGAAGTTTTTGTTCTTTTCAATTCCTCCGGTTCGGCTACCGGCACCTGAATCCTTTACCAGGAACCAGGTAACTCCGTCTTTCTCCATATAGCCGACAACATGCATCCCATGATCGTCGGTGGTAGTTTCGTTGCTGAAGCGGAACTGACGTGCATTTTCATCGATATTAGCCGAAGGAATGTCGAAAGAGGGGACTACTGCGGCGTTAGCTTCGCGGGCAAGGAATCCGGCTTCGGATACATCGCCGCCAATAGCCACCGTATAACCGGCTTTAATAGCTTTTTTGAGTACACTCATGAAATCGTCGAGTGGGATATTATAGTAATCAGCATTGTGCCACCAGTTGTCAGGTACCTGGTATTCAACCTGTTTCCAGTAAGGTTGCTGCATGTAAGATAGTACATCGCAATAATCGTCAGGATTAAGTTTAAGGACGTTAGCCAGGTACTCTTTAGGCGTCATTTCCTTGCCATTTACGCTGATCTTTGTTGGAGGTTCGCCTATGTAATAGTTGAGGATGCTTTTAAAGTTACTCACGATTGCTGTTTCGTCCCAGATATTGTTCTTTTTAACGAAATCGGCATAGGCTTTCAGTTCATCAAACATTTTTGAATGATTATGAAAGGTCTGTCCTTCTTTTAGACCGGTGTATGCATCAAGTGGGACAATACCGTATTTGCGCCATATCTTGGTGACTGCATTGCCTTCAGAACCTTCGCCGAAATTCATTTCGCCTCGGGTTTTCACCCAGTTCTCAGCACGTTCGAGATATTCATAGTAAACTGTATAAACCTCCGAAAGGCGGACTTTTTGCCCTGTAGTGCGATACACTTCCGATTCGAGGAATGATGTGGTTGAAAACGACCAGCAGGTGTTAGTATTGCCTTGCGAAACAGGAGTGTTATGCCAGAAGGATTTAAAATCATCTTTTGATGTCGGAATATTGAATATGGAAGGATCCGCTTTAAAGGATTTCGATTGCTTCGGAGCAACTTTCTGTGATTCAAACTCTTCGATGCCTTTCAGGATTGAATTCTGGAAATAACCGGGTTCGTAGGTTTTAAAAACTCCTTTATCCTTACGCGGAGCCTGGGCAAAAATTACTGAAGTGAAAAGTAAAGCAGTAATTATAGGTATTGTGTTTTTCATTGCGATAATACTTTTATTATTGGCTTTTTGGGAAATGATTGGTTGTAAATGAATTGAGATTCCTATTTGAAAACAATATTATTCCTGCTTGTAATTTTTTCGCAGTAGTGGCAAAGGAGCTTCATTTCTTCCTTATTCACCACGGTAAACCTGCTGGGAACGCTTTCAACGTTAGTAATGCAATTCGGATTAAAACACTTGACGATGCTCATAATCTGATCGGGAACTTCGACCTGCTTTTTAGTAACTACCTCAAAATTCTTGATTTCGATGAACGTGGCTGTTGGGGCTACGAGCGCAATCTTGTTGATCTCGCCTTTGTCGAAATACGTGTTGCTTACTTTCACTATACCTTTCTTACCATATTTCTGACTATCGAGGTTATCGCCAATAAGAACCTGGTTCTTGTTATTCTCCAGGCTGAGAATATGAAGCACTGTAAAAACGTTGTTGGCAGGGATATGGTCGATTACAGTTCCGTTTTCGATGGCTGTAACATTCAGATGACGTTGTTCTTTATTCATTTTAAAGAAGTATTTTCGGTTCTACAATCAATTATTTAACACCTGCAATGGCAGCCAGCAATGCCTGACGGACATACACGCCGTTTTCGGCCTGTTTAAAATAGAAAGCCTGTTTGGTTTCGTCAACATCTTCGCTGATTTCGTTCACGCGTGGCAAGGGGTGCAGGATTTTCATATTTGGCTTACAGTTGTGAAGCATGGCCCGATTGAGAACATAGGAGTTTTTCACTTTTTCGTATTCGAGCGGATCGCTGAAACGTTCCTGCTGGATGCGGGTCATATAAATGATATCCGCAATCGGGATTACGTCAGCCAGATCGGTGTATTGAGTGTAGGAAAGATTACTGTTTTTGATATGCATTTTCGAAGCGCTTGGAAGCTTGAGTTCTTCGGGCGACACCAGGTGGAAAGTAGTGTTGAAATTACACATGGCCTGAACGAGCGAGTGTACGGTCCGTCCGTATTTAAGATCACCTACAAATGCAATATTCAGGTTATTGAGTGTCCCCTGAGTTTGCATGATGCTGTACATGTCGAGAAGGCATTGTGTGGGATGCTGGTTGGCGCCATCGCCGGCATTGATAACCGGAACCGATGATACTTCGCTTGCCCATCGTGCAGCTCCATCGCGCGGGTGTCGCATAACAATAATGTCGGCATAGCCGCTCACCATAATAATGGTATCCTTAAGGGTTTCACCTTTTTTAACGCTGGTGGAACCACTGTCGCTGAAACCGATCACACGGGCTCCCAGCCGGTTGGCGGCAGTTTCGAAACTGAGGCGTGTGCGTGTTGACGGTTCGAAGAACAAGGAGGCAACAACATGGTTATTAAGTAGTTTCTGGTTGGGCTCATTCTCGAAACCGGCTGCTATTTCGAGTATCCGCAGGTACTGTTCTTTGTTAAAATCGGTGATTGAAACCAGGCTTTTATCTTTCATCGTAAGCGTGTTTATTTGAGTTTATAAAAATACAAAATAGTAACGGTTGGCAGCTACCTATTGTTAATACTTTGTCATAAAAAAAGCGGCCATTACAGGCCGCTTTTTAGAAGCAAATGTTATTTAACGAGGTTGTGTTTTTTAACAAACTCATCGAGGATTCCTGCCAGGTCGGGTTTTCCGATTTCCTGCAGGTCGTAACCAACCTTTACACAAGGTTTGTTGATTTTAATAATCCTGTTAAGATCGATAGGTGTAGCAATAACAACACAATCGCATGGAGTATTTTCGATGGTTTTCTCGAGGTCGCGTGTTTGTTCTTCGCCGTAACCCATTGCAGGAAGCAGGGTGCCAATGTTAGGATAAATACGGAATGTATCGGCAAGTTTTCCAACAGCATACGGACGCGGGTCAACAAGTTCGGCAGCACCGAATTTATTGGCGGCTACGGTTCCGGCACCGATTTTCATTTCACCATGGGTAAGTGTAGGTCCGTCTTCGACAACCAATACGCGTTTGCCGCGAATAAGTTCAGGTTTATCAACTGTAAGCGGCGAAGCTCCGTCAATTACCAATGCGTTAGGATTTATTTTGGCAATGTTGTTGCGCACGATCTGGATGTTAGCATTATCAGCCGAATCAATTTTATTGATAACAACTGCGTCAGCGATACGGGCCATAACTTCACCGGGGTAGTAACCAACTTCGGCACCCGGGCGGTGTGGGTCGGCAACACAAACGGTAAGGTCGGGTTTATAGAACGGGAAGTCGTTGTTTCCACCGTCCCAGAGTACAACATCGCAACCATCAGGATCAACTTCTGCAGCACGAAGAATATCGAGGTAATCAACCCCGGCATAAATTACGTTTCCGCGAACCACGTGAGGTTCGTATTCTTCCATTTCTTCGATTGTGCATTTATGCTTTTTAAGATCCTCAACCGTTGCAAAACGCTGAACTCTTTGTTCGTTCAGATCGCCGTAAGGCATCGGGTGACGAACAGCAACCACCTTCAGGCCTTTAGCCATCAGTATTTCGATGATGCGGCGTGATGTCTGGCTTTTGCCGCAGCCTGTGCGGGTAGCGCCAACGGCAATAACCGGCTTGGTGCTTTTTATCATGGTTTCGCCTGGTCCGAGGAGAATGAAGTTTGCACCGCAGGCATTAACAAGGGCGCTAACATTCATTACGCGTGGGTAAGGAACATCGCTGTATGCGAAAACGCAGTCGACCACATTAAATTCTTTAATCAGTTTAGGCAGATCCTGTTCGGCATAAATGGGAATTCCATTCGGGTAAAGATCAGCACCGGCCAGTTCTTTAGGATACTTTCGGCCATCAATGTCAGGAATCTGGGCAGCAGTAAAAGCAACTACATTATATTCAGCTTTTCCCCTGAAAAATGTGTTGAAATTGTGAAAGTCGCGCCCTGCAGCTCCGATAATAATTACGTTGCGTTGCATAAAGGTTTGTTTAAGGTTAAATATCTATTTATATGTATGTGATATCAAGTTATTTGCTGCAAAGATAATGGTTTAAACTTGCTGGCAAAATTTTTCGAAAACTTCTTAATCCCTTATTAGAGCTGAGTTATAGCATGCAATTTGTCCGGATATATTGTCCGGGCTGAGGTATAGAAACTTTAAATCGTATAAGTCAACAGGAGCGCGGAATACAACCTGCAAACGTTAGCGAGCTGAGCAGAAAATCCTACGCATTTCACCTAAAATCCTTACCTTTGCACACCTAAATTTCCCCTGATGATTGAGCATATCCTTATAAATAAAATTAAAGAAGCGATTCTTTCCTTATATCAAACAGAAGCAACGGATTCGCAGGTCCAGTTACAGAATACCCGGAAGGAATTTGAAGGCGATATTACACTGGTTGTTTTTCCGTTTACGAAAGTATCGCGGAAGTCGCCTGAAGCTACCGCAAATGAAATAGGGGAATTTCTGATGGCTAACCTGCCAACGGTTGAAAGTTTCAATGTAATAAAAGGATTCCTCAACATCGTAATTAATAAGGAGTATTGGCTTTCATTTCTTTCGGAAAATTCCGCAAAGCAGAAATTTGGTTTTATTGCCCCCAATAATGATAAGCCGGTCGTTGTTGAATATTCGTCACCAAACACAAATAAACCTCTTCACCTGGGGCACATACGCAATAACCTGCTCGGGTTTTCACTTTCAAGAATATTGCAGGCTGCCGGTAAAAATGTAGTAAAAGTGAACCTTGTAAACGACCGCGGGATTCATATCTGCAAAAGTATGCTGGCATGGCATCGCTGGGGCAATGGCGAAACTCCCGAAAGCAGCAGCATGAAAGGAGATCACCTTGTCGGGAAATACTACGTAGTGTTTGATAAACACTATAAGGAACAGATTGCCACCCTTGTTTCGGAAGGTGTAAACCCTGACGATGCAGCAAAGAAAGCCCCTTTAATCGTCGAAGCCCAGCAGATATTGCAGAAATGGGAAGCCGGCGACGAGGAAGTCAAAAAGCTTTGGGAGAAAATGAACGGCTGGGTATATGAAGGGTTTGCAAAAACTTACCAGACTTTGGGAATTGAATTTGATAAAACTTATTACGAATCGCAAACTTACCTGCTCGGGAAAGAACTTGTGGAAAAAGGAGTTCAGCAGGGAGTATATCACCGGCGCGTCGACGGATCCGTTTGGATTGACCTGAGCACTGAAGGCCTGGATGAGAAATTGCTGTTACGCAGCGACGGTACTTCGGTTTATATGACGCAAGACCTCGGAACAGCAATGCAGCGTTACGAGACCTACAATCCAGAACAACTTATTTATGTGGTTGGAAACGAACAGGAATACCATTTCAATGTACTTAAAGTTGTGTTAAAACACCTGGGTTGCGGGTGGGCTGATTCAATTTATCACCTTTCATACGGTATGGTCGAACTGCCTGAAGGCAAAATGAAATCACGCGAAGGTACCGTTGTGGATGCCGACGATCTTATGCAGGAAATGTTTGATACTTCGGAAGCTATGGCCCGCGAACTTGGCAAGATTGAAACATTTGATAATGAAGAAGCCAGGAATCTCTACCGCACCATCGGACTTGGCGCTTTGAAGTATTTCATACTGAAAGTTGATCCTAAGAAAAACATGCTTTTCAACCCTTCTGAGTCGGTTGATTTCAACGGGAATACCGGGCCATTTATTCAATACACCTATGCAAGGATAAAATCGGTTTTAAGGAAAGCCCGGGAAGCCGGTTACCCTGTAACTATGAATGATGGGGAAACTGATAGATTATTCCCACAAGAGAAGGAATTACTGAAAAAACTGCATGATTTCCCGGCCATTGTATTCCAGGCTGCCGATATGCACAGCCCGGCCGTGGTTGCCAATTATGCTTTCGAACTGGCTTCGGAATACAACCGGTTTTATCACGATCTTACCATTTTAAAGGAGGAGAACGCGGCAAGCCGTACCCTTCGTTTGAGTTTATCGATGTTCACCGCCAACGTGGTCTCCGAAGCGCTCTGGCTGCTTGGAATTGAGGTGCCTGAACGGATGTAATTTTAAGGCCAGTATTTTGGGAATTACAAATTCCCGGCTCTAATGGGCAGGATTGCAAATCCCGCCCCAGAATAAAATTTCTTTTAAATTCACTTTTCATTGGCATAATTCTTGCGGCTGAAATGCAACGAAAGTTCATTTTATTTCCCCTTTATAAGTGTCATAAAATTCAGTAAAAATGAAAACCTTTTTTGTTGTTTGTCTTTTTGTAAGCGCCTCATTGTTTGCAGTTTCCTGTAAAAAAGATAACCCTGGCAATCCCGCCCTGAAACAGGTGAATCTCACCGAAAAACAGAAACAGCTGGTTGCTTCAAGCAATGCTTTCGGGTTTGACTTTTTCAGGAAGGTAGCAGAAGTTTCAGGCACGAATACGAACCTGATGGTTTCGCCGCTGAGTGTAAGTATGGCCCTGGGTATGACACGCAATGGAGCTGCTGATGCTACCCTCAGCGATATGACCGGCACCCTTGGATTTTCGGGAATGAGCGAACAGGAAATCAACGACTCCTATAAATACATTGTTCAAACCTTTTCCTCGCTCGATCCGAAGGTAAAAATGCAGATCGCCAATTCGATATGGTATCGAAATACCTTTTCTGTGGAACAGCCTTTTGTTCA
The DNA here is from genome assembly GCA_963677975.1 of Bacteroidales bacterium. GTDB lineage: Bacteria > Bacteroidota > Bacteroidia > Bacteroidales > UBA4417 > UBA4417. Next base: position 2,371,117 of record OY782677.1, read on the forward strand.
GTCGAACCAGCAGTATTTTGACGCTAGCGTAACTCCACTTGATTTTTCACAGGCAACAGCTGTTGATGTGATTAATGCCTGGGTGAAAGAAAAAACCAATAACCTCATCCCAAAAATTATTGATGGAATACCGGCTGAAGCGGTGATGTACCTGGTGAACGCAATCTATTTCAAAGGGCAATGGAAATACCAGTTCGAGGCCAAAAATACACGAGACCGCACATTTTATATCAGTGGCGGAACTGCAATCCAGGTGCCCGCTATGGTACAGCATGCAACTTTTAATTATTTTAAAGGAACGGGGTTTGCTGCAATCGAACTTCCATATAACCAGGGTAATTATAATATGGTAGTGCTGTTGCCTGATGAAGGGAAAAGCGTAAGTGATGTAATTGCAACATTAACCTTAGATAACTGGAATACCTGGAGCCGGCAGTTTACTGAGACTGATATCCAGTTGCAGTTACCGAAGTTTAAATATGAATACGAGGAGAAAAATATGAAGCCAATTCTTACGGCTTTAGGAATGGGTGTTGCTTTCGACAGCGATAATGCTGACTTTACCCGGATTAATCCTAACGGAGGTCTTTATATTTCGAGAGTCCTGCATAAGACCTTTATCGAAACAAACGAAGAAGGAAGTGAGGCCGCTGCAGTTACTGCTGTAGAAGTTGGTGTAACCTCCATTGGCCCCGACCAGCCTCTCTACTTTACAGTGGACCGGCCATTTGTATACTTTATCCAGGAAAAATCGACCGGGACAATTCTTTTTATAGGAACTGTTATGAATCCCAATTCGTAACCTGACTCATTCAGATCAGTTGAATTGAAAAGCGAACATTCATTTTAATATTCTGAACTTATAACCCTGATAATTGTTCCAATTAACAGCATATCCTCTTTTATATTTTTTAAAAGCCAATGAGTTACGAAGTACCCAAAAAGAAAATTACATTACCCGGTTTACGAAAGCTTTTCAAGCTGTTCAGTTACATAAAGCCTTACAAATACGAATATGGGCTCGGCCTTTTGTTCCTGCTCGGTTCGAGCAGTGCCAGCCTGGTGTTTCCCAAATTATTGGGAGAGTTGGTCGACCTTGGAAACCAGGGAAAACTCGCACAGGAAATCGACCGTATTGCACTTGTACTGATTGCCGTATTGATTGGCCAGGCTGTATTCTCGTATTTCAGGATATTCCTTTTCGTACGGGTGACCGAAAAAACAATGGCCGACCTCAGGCAAAGCACTTACAGCCACCTGATCAGGCTGCCGATGAAATTTTTCCAGTTCCGAAGGGTAGGGGAGTTGAACAGCCGTATTTCGGCTGATGTAATATTGCTGCAGGATGCACTTACCAGCACGCTTGCCGAATTCCTCCGCCAGATTATAATCATTGTCGGAGGTGTTAGCCTTATGATGGTAACATCGTTTAAATTAACCCTATTCATGTTGTCGATACTGCCGGTTATCATGATATTGGTAGTATTCTTCGGGCGGTATATCCGCAAACTCAGCAAACAGGCTCAAAAACAGGTTGCCGATTCCAATGTTATAGTAGAAGAAACCTTGCAGGGGATCCAAAGTGTTAAGTCCTTTACCAATGAGTTTTTCGAAATGGATCGCTACAAGGTGAAAACCCGCGAAATTGCCCTTACGGGAATTAAAAACGGGAAACTGCGCGGAGCTTTTTCGTCGTTTACAATTCTCGGGCTTTTTGGTGCCATGGTAGCCGTGATCTGGAAAGGATCAACCCTGCTGGCAACGGGTGAACTCGATACAGGCCAATTGTTTTCGTTTGTAATTTACTCGATGTTTATAGGAGGTACGATAGGCGGAATGGCTGATGTATTTGCCAGGGTGCAGAAATTTATAGGTGCCACCGAGGATCTGCTCGAAATATTTAATGAACCGGTTGAGGAAGTTGAAGAAATATCCGCCCTGCCGGCTGGGCAGGTGCTGCACGGGCATATCCGGTTCGAGGACCTGTCGTTCGCATACCCTTCACGTGCTGACATGCACGTGCTTAACCATATTAACGTCAGCATTGAGCCGGATACGCTGGTTGCCCTTGTAGGACCAAGCGGTGCCGGGAAATCCACTTTTGTTTCGCTCTTGCTCAGACTGTATGAACCTGTTTCGGGGAAAATTCTTTTCGACGAAAAGGATAACCGGCAAATTCCCATTACTGCATTGCGTAGCCAGATGGCTATTGTGCCCAGGATATATTCCTTTTCGGGGGAACCATACGCGAGAACATATCGTACGGGAAACCGGGTGCTACTGACGAAATGATCGAAGATGCAGCACGGCAGGCCAATGCATGGGAATTTATAAGCCAGTTTCCTGAAGGTTTCGAAACCCTTGTTGGTGAAAGGGGCACCCAACTTTCGGGAGGTCAGCGCCAGCGAATTGCTATTGCAAGGGCAGTACTTAAAAACCCGAAGATACTTATCCTTGATGAGGCTACATCATCACTCGATTCCGAATCGGAACGACTGGTGCAGGATGCGCTCGAAAAACTCATGAAAGGGCGCACTTCGATCGTTATAGCTCACAGGCTCTCAACCATACGCCAGGCCGATAATATACTTGTTATGGACGGTGGCCGTATAGTTGAACAGGGTACCCACGAAGAACTCCTGCTTGTCGATAAAGGGATTTATCGAAACCTGAGTGAATTGCAATTTTCAAGCTGAAATTTGTACTTTTCACAAATTCCATTATCGGGAAATAGGAATGAAATATTTCTTTTCTAGCCAGCCATTACCGGGCTTGTGCATCATGAGAATTACCTTATTACAAAATTTCCCCAATGGCTATCGTCCTTATAATCAGCCATAACCAGGGTTGAATTGGTAATTGAAAAAGATGCCATCAGGTTATTGAGTTCCTGTTTCATCATGGTAATACTATTCGAAATCAGTCCCGGGTTAAACCCTTTCAAGCCCAGATCGATTACCATTTCCATGGAAACAACCCTGCTCAGAACTTTTCCGAGTTCGACAAGTTTGCGCTGGGGGAGTTGCATGTCGAGGTTAAAGTTCAGCAGGTCTTTAAAATGTTCAACTGATTTGCCGGTGAGTGAAAAGTCTTTCAGAAACCTGAAAAGATTTGTTTCTTTTGCCTGTTTCATTAGTTTAACTACTGCTTCCGTAACCTGGGCATACAGAATATCATTGGATCCTTCAAAAATCTGGAACGGGCGGCTGTCGACGATGGCACGCCCTGCAATATGGTTCAGTTTATAAGCCTTGGCCCCGATCAGTTGAAACAAATGCTGGGCCGCCTCCTGCATAAGGTCAGTGACAAGTGTTTTGACGGAGTTTGCTTTAAGTCCGTGCGGTGCCAGGTCAACCCCGACACCCGCGTGGTCGCTGCTGTGAGCACAGATGGCTGAAGTTATTGTGTAGGCTGATTGTATGCTTGCCAGGCGTTGCTGCACCTGGTCGTAGCTGAAAAGGCTTCTAGCTCCTACAAGCCGGGTTTCACAGTGCGAGATTGCTTCATCGAGCATACGTTTGATAAATCCCATTGCCATGGCGGGGATTTCGAGCCTGCTGCGGTGCAAGGTATCGAGCAGCATCGAGATTCCCGTGGTTTTAGGCTCGAGCTTGTATAATCGAGGAATGCGCACATCAATCTTATTGCGGCCGTAAGGTATCATATAGAGCCCGAGGTTCTCGAAATACTCCTCCACCTCAATAATCTGGCCGGCTTTATTATTATCGCTTATAAAAAAGTCGATATCGCGCATCAGATCGCCACCTGCCGTTTCGCGACGGGCAGTTAGCAGCCAGTAATCGGCTGTACCTGTGAGCCCCGCCCAGTGTTTTATCCCTTTCAGATGGTAATGATCGTCACAATCGGAATACGAAGTGCGCATATTTAATGCATCGCTGCCAAACCCTGGTTCGGTAATCATCAAACCACCCATTTTCTTATCGGTAATGAAACTTTCAAATATCGGTTTCTTTACCGAATCGTTAGCATATTTGTTTACCGGCTGGAGAAAGAGCGCCCAGTTTATGCCCAATGTAAGTCCAAGGGCGAGTGATTCGTATGAAGCAGCCGAAACAACTTCGATGCCTTCGTATGAAATTGCTCCCCTGCCGCCATATGCTTTTGGAATAAAGGCCTTAAAAGGGTCGGCGGTAAGTATTTCGCGCAAAATATATGGCGGCAATCCCCTTTTTGTTTCAAGTTCATTTATATCGGCTCTTTGATGAAAAACAGTTTCGAGCTTATTTGTGAAGTTTATTAGGAACTCCCTGAAAGGCAGTTGTGTGGCAGCGGCAGGCATAGTAGCCTCCACATAAGGATTGGAATACTCCATGTATGTGATTTTCGGATTAGGATGAATTCTATTATTCTGCTGTTAACCGGCCGGGTTAAAGGGAAAGCTGATGAGACCGGTCGTGGGTTATGCTGGTTTGTAATGCAGAATGATAAAGAGAAAAATGTTTTCTGTTTTATTTCAACAAATTAAATTGGCGATTGTTTGGCCACACAATAAAAATAGTAACGAAATTTAGGACAATGATTTGTTTTATTGGGTAATTACAGGCGTATTAGCTGATCTCAGACCCGTTCGCATTATGAATGGGTTTGACCTGTAGTTTGATTTGATACAGGGGTGATTTTTTATACTTTTGCATGAAAAGCTGCGTTAACAAATCGTTAAATTAACATTAAATGAACAGAGTAATAACAGCCTTCGGGTTGTTTGCCGTGTTTTCGATACTTAGGTACCTTATACTGAGGTTTGTTTAATGTTTCATTTCTGATTGGAATACCTGTTATTCCCGATCAGGTAATTCCTCCGTTTTAATGCTGTGGAGGAAAATTCCCTCTGGAATTCCCCATTGCTTATTCACTTATTAGGTAATGCACAAAGACTTGCTTTCTGATTAATAAGAAATCACATCATGCTTATAAAGAAGGTACTTTATTTCTGAAAAAAAGTTGCCTTTCACCTAAAAGGAAGTTGCTTTTTACCTGAAAGGAAGTTACTAGTTACCTGAAAGGAACTATTCTATTTACTATAAGGGAGAGATGAGCATAAAAAAAGCCGGCTATTCGCCGGCTTTTTTCAGTAACAGGAATCAGTATCTCTTATTTGCTGATCGAAATTTTCTTCGAAACAACCTGGTTTCCTGAATAGATCTGTAAAATATAGATACCGGCTTCAAAACCTTCGGTAAGTATGCGAAGATTAGTGCCTTCGTTGTTGTTGCGGTATACCACCTGTCCCATATTGTTCACAATACGTACTTCGTTGAATTTAAGCGGAGCAACCACGTTGATAACTGTTGTAGCCGGATTGGGATAAACCCTGAAAGCAGCTTCATCAGTTGGTTTCACGCCTACTGTGATCCATGCAAGAACGCAAACTTTTGCAGCCATACCCGATGCATATACTGCTTCAACGCAATATTCCTGCTGTCCGTTTGCCACGTTTAAGTCGCTGTAGGTAAGAGTGGTAATATTGGTAATCAATACATCGTTGCGGTAGATGTTATAGCTTAATGGAGGTGTTGCAGGTGCTGACCACGATAAGTTAACCGTGCGCAATATGGTAGTTGCCTGCAGGTTCATTACCGGGTTGAGAATCGGTACAAGAGTTCCAACATATTTGAATATACCACCATCGGTAGCACTTACATTAAATCCACCGGCCCAGCCACACTGGTTGTTTACAAAATCGAGGGCAAGATATTGAATTGCTTCGGTACCTTTGGCACTAGCCCATGAATGGCCGCCATCGAAACTGTAGAATGCTCCTTTTGTTGCAGCTGCACTGTTTCCTTCGGTGCTTACCCATGTATTGTCAGTACCAGGAACATAGCTTAATGTATGTGTTCCAACAATACCTACTGTAGTAACAGCTGTCCATGTAACACCGCCATCGGAAGTTTCCGATAAAGTTCCTGTGGATGCAGCGCTCTTATCCTGAGCCAGACCGTGTAAATCGTCCCTGAACCTGAGATCCGTATATATTGCTGACCCCAGAGTAGTGGCTGAGGCTGTCCAGTTTAATCCTTTATCGGTTGTGCGGTAAACCCTGCCCATATTGGTTCCAAACCATGCTTTATCACCTACAGCGTCGTAATACCCTACAACTCCGAATTCACCGGTTAACGGGTTTGTAATATTTGCACCCGGTACTGCTGTCCATGTACTTCCTCCATTGGTGGTTGTATAAATTTCGAAATCACCGTTTATAGGGTCTCCCATACAGAAGCCGTCATTCTGGTTGAAGAAATGCACAACATTGGGGAATGAACTTGCATTCGTGAACAAGGCAGAAGTCTGCTGAGCCCATGTAGCTCCACCGTCGGTTGTAGCATAAATACCTTGAGGAAGAGTACCTGACTGCCTGTACATAGGGCAATAGGCATTGTATTCGTCAAGGGCAAAAATCATCCCGGGTTCCATACCTACGCAGTTGTTAATAACGCCTGGTGTCCAGGTTGTGCCTCCGTTGGTTGTTTTGGTGAATTCCTGTATATAGTTGGTAGTTGTTGCACCATCGTAAGCAGTTGCCCAGGCAAGATTCTGATCCACCGCATGGATGTATTTAATACCCCTTGATGCTGTGGCGAATCCGCTGTTTTGGGTAATCCATTCGCTGAGACCCAGATTTACTTCGTGGAAAGCAGTATCAGTTCCACTAACGGCTTCAACCCTGAACTTATGTGTTCCAAGGCCGGCAGCAGCAGTATTCCAGTGGTAGGTGAATGATGTGGCTGTATTTGTAACATATTTTACCTGTCCGTCGACGTAAAGTTTTACAACTGAGGGCGAGCCTTTAACAACCTGGCAATTAACATCAAAAACAGGTCCGTATGTTACGGCATTGTTTTCGTTCAGGTTCAGGAAACGTACGATGAGGTTTGGGTTACCCGGTTTAATACCGCGAACACATGCGAAATTTGTACTGAATGTGTACCCCGGTACTACCATGGAGGTAGTTGCAAAGTATCCATTTGCCGAGCCCGACCAGCCCCAGTTCATATGGAATTTACCATCGCTTACGCGCCATCCGTCGCAAACCCATGCATGGCCTGCACCTGCAGCGGTTGATCCGGAGTAGTATACAGGACGGCCGGCATCAAGTTCGGCTTTTAAAAGGTTTGTCCAGGTAGTAGTGGTATAACTCGATTTGGGTTCATATCTAACTGTCTTGAAATCGTAATTAAAATATGTTCCAAGTGCCCATGGTACATCAGTAGAATATGCTCCTGAACCATCAGCGCCGTAACCCATTTCAACCGAAACGCCTGCATGATAAAGTAAGGTAGCTATTTCCTGATAGCTGGCTGAGTTAGCCGCATTGCCCATTGACGGGAAGTTATAGTTGGTTGAACCGAAATCAGCTGATTGTGTAGGAAAGCCGTCGAGGTTGTAGCTGTGATAGCCAACACCCTGTGCAGGGAAATTCCAGAATTTCATTACCTGTCCCATTGCTGTTGCAACGCAACCAGCCCATGCTTTACCACCTGGTCCGCCTGAAGCAAGAGGGCAATAGTAGTTGTACCAGGTTCCCTGGTCCCAATTTGTTGTCAACAGAGGAGCAACTTCAGCTGTAGGAGAATCCATGTTATTGTTCAGGATAGCATTCCATTCAGGAAGTGACTGCGAATTGTCGGCCCCGGTTGTAACCAGGAAAGCAATTTCCTCGCTGTAATTATCAAACATCATTTTGGTAGCCGGATTCGTAATAATATTTTCAACGAAACCTTCGTTTGATTGAGCAAGAACCGGAATAGCTGCATCGTCAGCCGAAACAACTACAAAACCACCACCCGAATAGTTGAATACATAATAGGTTGTGATTCCATTGAAAGATTTGCTAAAACTATTAGCAACAGTGTGATTCGCTTTACCGGAATAAAGCCCGAAATAGTTGTTCGCAACCTGGCTGGCTTTTTCGAAAGTAACCGATTTGCCAAATGCAAAAGTTACAACCAACAGGCTGATTAAGAGTGTAGAAAGTTTTCTCATAGGGTTTTGTTATTGTTTATAATTTGATTTCTGATTATTGACTGATCCGGTGAACAAATGATTATTATAATTAACAAACAATTATTTCTTCTGACTTAATAGTACGTATACGGTAATCGTTTGTTCCGTAGGTTGTTAGAAGCACCTGACTTGTTAAGCTAATCCGATTTTTCAGGGAATGCAGTAGTAAATCAGTATTGCAAATATAGTATTAAAACAAATACTTTTAATTGTTGTAAAAAAAAATCAGGAAATCAGGTTCACTTGCTTTTAATTAATACTTGACTAATTTAGTGGCGTGAAAATATCCTTATGACTGTTAAAGAAATCGTTTATCACCCTGTTTCCGGTAAAACAAATAATTTCCTGCTTCTGGGTGTTGCCTTTCTTCCGGCAATTTTATTTTTTCAATTTCCGGCATCGGTTTTTTCGAATGGGATTGATCCTCCTCTCGCCTGGGTTTTTAATTTCCTGATCGATGGGAACCTTTCGATCGGGAAAAATATAATTTTCCCTCATGGCCCACTTGCATTCCTGATGTATCCGTTACCGGTCGGTGCAAATTTATGGACAGCAGTATGTATACATTTGGTTGCCCGAATTTTCCTTGCCTATGGTTTGTTGAAACTCGCAACTCATAAACCGTTCATTTGCCTTTTGTTTGCACTGGTTTCGTCCTTTGTTGTACTTGCTCTCAACGATTTGCTGCTTACTCTTTTGCAGGTAATTGGCCTCTGTTATCTCAACTTTTTTGAAAGGCGTAATATTACCTGGCTTATTCCTGCTCTGATTTTAACGGCATTGACACTCTACGTCAAGGCATTTGTCGGAATAGTCAGCATTATCATAACTCTTGCTTTTGCAGGAATCATGGTTTACAGGGCAATAGCCGGACTCGAGAGCTGGTACCGCCTGTTGTTGTTGCTTATTGTGCCCTTTGTTCTCATCCTCACATGGCTTGGATTGTATGGCGATTTTATCGGTTTTACGGCTTACTTCCGGGGAATGGTGGCCCTGGCTGCTGATAATTCGGCGGCTGTGGCGGTTTATCCCGACAACAACTGGTGGCTGATATGTATAGGACTGGTCAGTGGATTATTGCTTGTCATTTTTAATACTAATAACATTTTCCTGGTCAGACTTACTATTCTGCTGAGTCCGGCATTATTTGCAATATGGAAATACGGTATGGCCCGCGAAGACTATTTGCACGCTACCATGATGTTTGTTTTCATCCTGTTTATCCTGTTGGTATATAATATTATTGCAGGGAAGCATCGTATTCTGAACCTCAGTCTTTCGCTGGTTGTGGCAGTCATGTTTTACCTGTCAGCGCAGAATGCGTTCTATTTTGAAGCTTTCCAACTTAAGGTAAACGGGGCACAAACACTGGTAACCCATGCACTCAACAACAGGTATTTTGCCGATACCTGCTCCGAAGCTTCCCAAAAACTTATTGAGCGTAACAGGCTTAACAGCAGGATATTGAAACTTATCGGGAACCAGAGCGTGGATATTTATCCATGGGATTATACCTATATTGCCGCAAATAAACTGAACTGGCAGCCCCGCCCCGTTGTACAGAGTTACGCCTGCTATACCAGGAATCTTGACGAACGCAATGCTACCCATTTCCGAAACGCGAATGCACCGGAGTTTATAATATGGGAGCTGCGCAAGATCACCCACGATATTCATGGCGGTACCCTCGAAAGCATCGATGGTCGTTACCTCCTGAACGATGAACCGGAGACTTTTACCGAACTTTTAAAACGGTACGAACTTGCTGACACCATGGGTGGTGTGTTTCCGGTCCTTGTTTTCAGGAAAAAAGTAAAACAAATTGAATTTCAACAACAACTCATTTCCAAAACCACTTCCACCTGGAATACCTGGATTACTGTCCCTGTTAATTCATCCGGTATTCTGAAGGCTTCGGTAGATATACAGAGAAGCCTGACAGGTGACCTGAAAAGTTTCTTTTACAAGGACGATGCTGCGTTTGTATATTATATGCTCGAAAATGGTGATATTCGGACGTATCGCATTGTGCCGAAAAATGCTGCATACGGACTCTGGATTAACCCGCTGATAATGAATCCTGAAAAAGGGAAAAGCAGCATGCCGGTCATAAAGATAATGTTTCGTTGTCAGAACTCTGCAATGATGAAAGATCAGATCGGCATTGAATGGAACCGCTTATCTGTGAAAACTACTTCAGGACAGGTGGCTAATCCGGTATTTGCATTCTTCGGGGTTGATCCGGCTTTATTCCCGGTTCAGATCCGTACAAGCATAAACAGCCTTGAAGACACTCCAGCTAACTGGTCAGCTCCTGATGCATCGAAGATTTTGTTAACCAAGCAGAATCACGCCTTTAATTTGTTACCTGAAAGCTATTCAGTTACTTTTACATTTCCTCTCGATTCGTTAAAGGATGAAGATAAGAAAGGGGAGTTGGCAATCCGGACAGGTGTTTGGGCTAAATCGGCTTCCGGGGCAAAAGCTGTGTTTGTCATTTCGATTGAGAAAAACGGGGAAGTGCTTTTATGGAAAGCTGTTGATATTCAGAATTTTATTCATGATCATTCGCAAATGAATTTTGCAACCAATTTTGCTTTCCTCGGCCGGGAATTACTAAGTCAGCCGGGTTTGATTCTTAAAGTTTATGCATGGAATACGGGGAAAGAAACCATGCTCCTTGATGATTTTTCGGTCAGGATCGAGACATGGTAAGTAATGGTTCTGATCCTTTTTGTTGCCTTACCCTGAGTTCAAGGTTTTAATGCGCTTCAGTAACGCAAAACACTGAACGCAAAATCAAAAATTACAAAGTTGGATCCTTACTTTCCTTTTTGATTCCTTATTCTGAGTTCAATGTTTTTGATTACACAATTGGTTGATACCTGTCCAATACAGGTATATTAAAATTTACTACCTTTGCACCCCTGCTTCGGGCAGGTAAAAAGTCAATCTTAATAATACCGGAATACAATGTTTGAAAGTCTAAGCGACAGGCTCGACAGAGCATTTAAACTACTCAAAGGCCATGGTTACATTACCGAAATTAATGTGGCTGAAACCCTTAAAGATGTTCGTAAAGCGTTACTCGATGCCGACGTTAGTTATAAAGTAGCTAAAGAATTTACCGATACTGTTAAAACAAAAGCTCTCGGGCAGAATGTGCTCACATCGGTTTCGCCGGGGCAACTCATGGTTAAGATCGTTCACGACGAACTTGCCGAACTTATGGGTGGTGAAAAAGTAGAGATTAACCTCAAAGGAAGCCCTGCAATTATACTGATGTCGGGTTTGCAGGGTAGCGGTAAAACTACTTTCTCAGCTAAGCTTGCCAACTACCTGCATACTAAAAAAGGTAAAAATCCGCTGCTCGTTGCCTGCGATATCTATCGTCCGGCTGCTATCGACCAGTCAAAAGTACTGGGTGAACAGATTGGGATCGAAGTGTATTCGGAACCGGAAAACAAAGATGCAGTTAAGATAGCGCGTAACGCACTAAACCATGCCAAAGACCGTGGTTTTAATGTGCTGATTATTGATACCGCCGGCCGCCTCGCCATCGACGAAATGATGATGAACGAGATTTCATCGCTCAAATCGGCGCTGAATCCGCACGAAACCCTGTTCATTGTCGACTCGATGACCGGTCAGGATGCAGTAAATACAGCCAAAGCGTTTAATGATAAGCTCGACTTTGATGGAGTTATCCTTACCAAACTCGATGGTGATACCCGCGGTGGAGCTGCTCTTACAATACGTTCGGTTGTTAACAAACCGATCAAATTCGTGGGTATCGGCGAAAAGATGGATGCCATCGATATGTTCTATCCCGAACGTATGGCCGACCGCATTCTAGGTATGGGTGATATTGTTTCGCTTGTGGAACGTGCACAGGAGCAGTACGATGAAGAATCGGCCCGTAAACTCCAAAAGAAATTAGCCAAGGATCAGTTTAACTTCAACGATTTTATCGACCAGATCAGGCAGATAAAAAAGATGGGTAATGTTAAAGACCTTATGAGCATGATCCCTGGAATGGGCAAAGCCATAAAGGATATTGATATTGACGAAAACGCTTTCAAAGGCATCGAAGCCATTATACAGTCGATGACACCACTGGAGCGCGAGAATCCTTCGGTACTTAACGGAAGCCGCCGCAAACGAATTGCACAGGGCAGCGGCAATGATATACAGGAAGTAAACCGCCTGATCAAGCAGTTCGATGATACCCGCAAAATGATGAAGATGCTTACTACCGGCGGCGCCCAGAAAATGGCGCAACAGATGAAGCAGGCGAAGAGAAGGTAGGGCAATTGAGGTTTTTGGGGAAGCATTAGTGACAAGGAGAAGGGATTGATGAGATTGATAGGCAACCGAGATCGCTGAAGGTATTTTAACCCTGAACGCCGAAGGCATTTGAACCTTGAACGCCTAAGGTATTTGAACCTAGAACACCGAAGGCATTTTAACCCTGAACGCCGAAGGCATTTGAACCTTGAACGCCTAAGGCATTTGAACCTTGAACGCCGAAGGCATTTGAACCTTGAACGAGAAACTCTGAAACTCTGAAACTCTACTTCCATAACCTATTTCCAATTAACCCATACCAACATGCAAATCATCGACGGAAAGAAAATTGCTTCTGAAATAAAACTGGAGCTTGCAGCTAAAAGTACTGATATCATTGATAAAGGTGACCGTCCGCCGCACCTTGTTGCTGTGCTTGTCGGCGAAGATGCTGCCAGTCAGACCTATGTAAGCAACAAGGAAAAAGCCTGTAAGCAGGTGGGATTTACTTCGACCATATACAGGTTGGAGCCGGACACCACCGAGGCTAAACTGCTTCAGATCATTGATTTCCTGAACAACGACGACGAAGTCGACGGGTTTATTGTTCAGTTGCCATTGCCTGCGCATATTAACGTGCATAATGTGATCAGCAGTATTAACCCGCAAAAGGATGTGGACGGGTTTCACCCGGTAAGCCTCGGGCGAATGATGCTTGGCGAACCTACTTACCTGCCTGCGACTCCTTTCGGTATACTTCAACTGCTCCAACGCTACAAAATTGAAACCAGCGGGAAGCACTGTGTCGTACTCGGCCGGAGTAATATTGTCGGAACTCCAATCAGTGTTATGCTTTCACGAAAATCGAACCCAGGAAACTGCACAGTTACTGTTTGTCATACGGGCACCAAAAACCTCAAAGAAATTGCTAAAACTGCCGATATTCTTATAGCTGCCATGGGTCAGCCCCATTTTGTAACTGCCGATATGGTTAAAGAAGGAGCTGTTGTAATTGATGTAGGTATTCACCGCATTGAGGATTCAAGCGAAAAAGGTTACCATAACATTGGCGATGTGAAGTTTGACGAGGTTGCCCCTAAATGCTCGTTTGTTACCCCTGTTCCGGGAGGGGTTGGACCAATGACAATTGTTTCGCTGCTGATGAATACGTTTAAAGCTTTCAATAAGGAAGTTTGAGGGTATAGGGTTGAAGGTGGAAATAAAAAGAAATAGAAGTGACATGCCTTATGATTGACTTTTAACCAGTTCCCATTCACGTTCACCATTCATCATTCACCATTCACCATTCACTATTCATTACTAACTAACTACCTTGAAAACAGATCCCACACAACAAGGAAAATTACTTCCGCTTATGGAAGACTTCTACACCATACAGGGTGAAGGTTTTCATACGGGTAAAGCCGCATATTTCCTAAGGGTTGGAGGTTGCGATGTGGGATGTTACTGGTGTGATGTAAAAGAATCGTGGAACCCGAAACTTCACCCTCTTACTTCGACTGACGAAATCGTTGACCGGGTTATTGGCAATCCGGCTGCAACAGTTGTTGTTACAGGTGGTGAGCCTTTAATGTATAGCCTGGATTACCTGTGCGAAAAACTGAAACAACATGGCTTACAAATTCATCTCGAAACCTCCGGATCTCATCCCTTTAGTGGCTCATTCGACTGGATCTGCCTTTCGCCAAAACGCAAAAGTCCCCCGAAGCCTGAGATTTTCGGTAAAGCCAGTGAGCTGAAAGTTATCATTTTCGATGAAACTGATTTTGAATGGGCCGAAGAAAATGCAAAACGGGTTGGCCCGGATTGCTACCTTTGTCTCCAGCCTGAATGGAGCCGTATGCAACAGGTTCTGCCCGGAATTATTGACTATGCCATGAAAAATCCCCGCTGGCATATTTCGCTCCAGGCACATAAGTTTATGCATATTCCATAAATCAGGCACATTTCACATCCTTTTTTCCGTAAGGCTTTTCCCCTTAGTGTTTTAATTAACACATTTGTGGATTTGCCTGATATTTGCTATCTTTATATTTCTACTATTAATGCTTCAAATTTCAGAAATATGAAAAGACTCGTTTTCTGACCTTGGTCGTATGGCTGGGCCTTAGTACTGCCGCCTCCGGACAAACAACTGACTTTAAGAACATGGCTGGTTTTGGGATTGCTTTTATTCCCCCGCTCGAAGAAGAAAACTATTTTGACGAGCCTTTTGATTTCTGGCCGAACCGAGAACCAAGCTGGATGCTTCAGACCAGCTACTCAAGACACATGAATCCGTTTGTACGGACAGGTTTGTATTTCGAATTTGAGAATGTAATGTTCACAGATCAGACCGGGACTTTGAAAAAGAGTATCAACCGTTATAACCTGGGTATCGACTGGATAGGTGAATTTCCGGCAAAACCTTTGCACATGGAATTGGGAGGATATACTGGATTCGGCATGCTTGAAGCCGATAAATGGGATAACCTCACAGGATTCGATTTTGGTATGATCGCTGGCCCAGCTTATGAAAAAGGACATTGCGGCGTTTCAATGCAGGTGCGTTCAGGTTATGCGCCTTACAATTCAAAAGGGTCTCCTTCAGGAGTGTTATTATTTAATCCCAAATTTATGCTGAAAGGATATTATTGTTTTTAGATTTTTAATAACTGGCATAATTTCTGTTCCCTGATATTCGTTTATATGCAACGGCGGGTTCAGCAATTCGTTTAACTTGCTTACATTCGCATACAATAACAGTTGGTTTATGAGAATATCAGGCTTTTTGATTGCTTCGGTCTTGCTAATGGCATTGAATACCTCCTTGTTTGCACAGCAAACAAAAACCAAATCCGATAAACAGTTCGAAAAGGCCGTCCAGTTATATAACCACGGCGAATTTACGGGTGCCATGTCGCAGATCGATGGTTTGCTACGCGACGATCCGACATACGCAAGGGCATATTTGCTGAAAGCGGATATTTATAACGACCGTACCTCATACCCGGAAGCAATTGCTGCATATTCAAAAGCAGTTGAAATCGACTCGGCGGTTTTCCCCCCGGCTTACTATATTATGGCTAACCTGTATTTCGGTATGGAGAAATATACCGAGGCAAAAGCAAACTACCTGAAGTATCTTACGTTTAAACCCAAAATACAGGATGAACTCCGGCGTATGAATGAAAATATACGGTTGTGTGATTTCAGGGCCGCTTTTATAAACAACCCTGTCCCCTTTAATCCTGTAAACATTGGTCCGAATGTAAATTCAAGCGGGTTCGAATATATAAATGCTGTGAGCCTCGACGAAGGCCAGCTTTATTTTACACGTAAAGGAGCAGATCCCCGCAGCGACGAAAGCTTTTTTCGTTCGGTTTCGGCAGTTTCATCAAGCGGAACGCTTAACTGGAGCCCCGCAATCGAAATCGGCGCACCTGTGAATACCGAAGGCAACGAAGGAGCTCTCTGCGTTTCGCCCGACGGAATGACAATTATAATCACCTGCTGCAGCCGCCGGGATTCTTACGGAAGTTGTGATTTATACCTATCGCATAAAGTAGGTACCAACTGGTCGGAACCAGTGAACCTCGGACCTGGAGTGAATACTACGGCATGGGAATCGCAGCCTTGCCTGGGCGCTGATGGACGTACCCTGTATTTTGTTTCGACCCGTCGCGGAGGTTTTGGCGGCTCAGATATCTGGAGAAGCACCATTGGCGACGATGGGAACTGGAGTGCCCCGCTTAACCTCGGCGATACCATCAATACACCTGCCGACGAAATGGCTCCATTTATCCATCCCGATGGACATACATTGTATTTTTCATCACGCGGACATCTCGGTATGGGCGGTGCCGATTTGTTTGTTTCACGCATGGCTGCTGACGGACATTGGCAGGCTCCGGAAAATATCGGTTACCCCGTAAATACCAAAAACGATGAAATCAACCTTATAATCAACGCAAAAGGTAACGAAGCCTTTATTTCGGCCGAGCGGGAAAAGGGTTTTGGTAATACTGATATTTATCGGTTCGAGTTACCGGTTCAATCCAGACCGGCAATGGTTTCGTATGTACATGGGAAGGTGTACGATAAAAATACGCTGAGACCTTTAGCCGCAGCAATAGAACTTATTGATATGCAAAGAAATACTGCAATTGTGAATTCTACCTCCGACCAGGTGACAGGGGAATTTTTAATGAGCCTCCCTGTTGATAAGGATTATGCAGCCAATGTCAGTTGCAAAGGGTACCTGTTTTATTCAACCAATTTCAATGTCAGCAAAGGAAATGACTCAATAAATCCCGTAAAACTGGATATCCCCATGCAGCCCGTTGAAATAGGGGAGAAGGTTGTTTTGCATAATATCTTCTTTGAGACAGATAAATACGAGCTACTACCGTATTCGAAAGCTGAATTGGAGAGGCTCATTGATTTCCTGACAAAAAACACCAGTATGCAGATTGAAATTGGCGGCCATACTGATACTGAAGGGAGTGATTCGCACAACCAGGTTCTTTCGCAGAACCGGGCAAAATCAGTTTACGATTACCTGCTGGCAAACGGGATTGCAGCCGAACGGCTGTCCTACAAAGGATATGGTGAAACCATGCCGGTTGCCGGCAACGATACACCCGAGGGCCGCGCTTTGAACCGCAGGACCGAGTTTAAGGTCACGAATAAATAGGTTGCTGGTTGCTGGATTGCTACATCCGACATCCGACACCCCACATCCGACATTCACAATTATTTCGCAGTCCAGAAACACCTTACGGGTGAAACTATTTTTTCTTCGGTTTTGAGTTTCGACATGGCTTTGTCAACAATCTTACGGTCGAGGCCGGTTTTGTCGGCTATCTGGCCGGCACTCATTGGTTTTTCACTTTCTTTCAGAGCAGCAATAATTACATCTTCTGTGTTCATGTTGTATGGTTTTGATAGTTTAAATTCTAAATTTTGAATTTGTAAAATTATAAAGAGTATGATAGATTTGAAAGTATTAATTGACTTTTTTATACAGTCCAAAACCGGTAGAATCCTCAGAAAGCCTTGTGATTTGTATCAATAATTTCACTACTTTTGCAAACTTATTTTCAGATTAGAACAAACTACATGATAAACATTACATTACCAGATAATTCCGTAAGGCAATACCCTGTAGGGACCACTGCCATTCAGGTTGCATTGAGTATTAGTGAAGGCCTGGCACGCAACGTACTGGCTGCCAAGGTAGATGGACAGGTTTGGGACGCAACTCGCCCGATATCGCAGGACGCACGCCTGCAACTGCTTACATGGAACGATCCTGAAGGCAAGTCGGCTATGTGGCATTCATCGGCACACCTTATGGCTGAAGCCATTGAACTGCTGTACCCCGGTGTTAAGTTCGGCATTGGACCGGATATTGAGGCCGGGTTTTATTACGATATGGATTTCGGCGGACAGCAGATCACTTCTGAGGACCTGACGCGCATTGAAGCCAAAATGCTTGAACTTGCCCGCGAAAAACAACAATACCTTCGCCGCTCGGTTTCGAAACCCGAAGCGCTGGCATACTTTACACAAAAAAACGACGAATATAAAATTGAACTGATTACCGATTTGCAGGACGGTGAAATTACATTTTACGAAACCGGTAAATTTACCGATCTCTGCCGTGGACCGCATTTGCCCGATACTTCACCCATTAAGGCAGTGAAGTTGCTGAATATTGCAGGTGCTTACTGGCGTGGTGATGAAAAGCGTAAGATGCTTACCCGTATATATGGCATTACTTTTCCTAAAGCTAAAGAACTCGAAGAGTACCTGGTGTTGCTTGAAGAAGCAAAAAAACGCGATCACCGTAAGCTGGGCCGTGAACTCGAATTGTTCACTTTTTCACAGCGGGTTGGACAGGGTTTGCCTTTATGGCTGCCAAAGGGAGCTCAACTCCGTGAACGCCTCGAGAATTTCCTGAAAGGGTTGCAGCGTAAAGCCGGCTATCTTCCGGTTATCACCCCACATATCGGTAACGTCGAGTTATACAAAACAAGCGGGCATTTCCAGAAATACGGAAAAGACTCGTTCCAGCCTATCAATACACCTATCGAAGGCGAACAGTTCCTTTTGAAACCTATGAACTGCCCGCATCATTGTGAAATATACAATGCAAAGCCACGTTCGTACAAGGATCTGCCGATCCGTTTTGCCGAGTTTGGTACCGTATACCGTTATGAGCAGAGTGGTGAACTCCACGGGCTTACAAGGGTTCGGGGATTTACACAGGATGATGCCCACCTTTTCTGTCGTCCCGACCAGCTGAAGGAAGAATTTATGGCTGTAATCGATATCGTACTGCATATTTTCCGCATTCTCGATTTTAAGGATTATACGGCTCAGATTTCGCTTCGTGATCCTGATAATAAAGAGAAGTACATTGGCAGCGACGAAAACTGGGAAAAAGCCGAAAGTGCCATTATCGAAGCCTCGGCTGAGAAAGGCCTGAGGACTACTGTTGAATTGGGTGAGGCTGCCTTTTATGGTCCCAAGCTCGATTTCATGGTGAAGGATGCTCTAGGCCGTAAGTGGCAGTTGGGCACCATTCAGGTCGATTATAACCTTCCTGAACGCTTTGAACTTGAATATACAGGCAGCGATAACCAGAAATACCGACCGGTTATGATACACCGTGCACCTTTTGGATCGATGGAGCGTTTTGTGGCAGTTTTACTGGAGCATACAGCCGGAAATTTCCCGCTTTGGCTTACTCCCGACCAGGTAATCGTATTGCCGATAAGCGAGAAATACGTTGATTATGCAAAAAAAGTTGCAAATGTGCTGGATAATTCCGAAATTCGCGCCCTCGTTGACGAACGCAATGAGAAAACCGGTAAGAAAATTCGGGATGCAGAATTAATGAAAGTCCCGTATATGCTTATTGTCGGCGAGAAAGAAGAAGCCGATGGTTCGGTTTCGGTGCGTAAACACGGGCAAGGCGATCTGGGTACATTCAGTATGAACGATTTTATCGCTCATATCATCGAAGAGACCCGGAAACAACTTGAATAAAGAACAGATTGAAGCAGATTGAAAAAACATAGTCATTCACCAACAGGAAGGAGTTATAACCATAGCAACAACTAACTACAGCAGCAACAGCGGATCTTACCAGGATCGCAGGTTTCCACGTCGCGATAAAG
The DNA here is from genome assembly GCA_963677975.1 of Bacteroidales bacterium. Classification (GTDB taxonomy): domain Bacteria; phylum Bacteroidota; class Bacteroidia; order Bacteroidales; family UBA4417; genus UBA4417. The sequence goes on from OY782677.1 coordinate 2,390,616, forward strand.
AAGAGCTGCATAAGATTAATGAAAAGATTAAATCACCTGTTGTAAGGGTGGTTGGCGAAAACATTGAACCAGGCATCTATAATATCAAGGAAGCCCTTACAATGGCCGAAAATCTTGAACTTGACCTTGTTGAAATTTCCCCGACTGCCAATCCTCCGGTTTGCCGGATAGTGGATTACAAGAAGTTTCTTTATGAACTGAAGAAAAAGCAGAAGGAAATAAAAGCCAAAACGGCCAAAGTTGTAGTGAAGGAAATCCGGATGGGACCCCAGACGGACGAGCATGATTTCAATTTCAAACTGAAACATGCACGCAGTTTCCTCCAGGAAGGAGCTAAGGTTAAAGTGGAAGTATTTTTCCGCGGACGTTCGATCGTGTATAAGGACCAGGGGGAAATTATCCTGCTGAAATTTGCACAGGAACTGATGGAATTCGGAAAAGTTGAAAAACTCCCGCTTCTCGAAGGAAAACGTATGATTATGATCATTTCGCCCAAGAAAACTTCAGTTTAATTTTTTAACCTGAAATTAAAAATAGTCTAATTACCTAATAATCACTATAATTAAAACCAAGTAACATGCCTAAAATGAAGAGTAAATCCGCTGCTAAAAAGAGGTTCACCCTCACCGGCACGGGCAAGCTAAAAAGGAAGCATGCTTACCACAGTCACATCCTGACCAAAAAATCAAACAAACGTAAACGTAACCTCGGTTACAGCACGATTGTTGATCCGGCCGATGTGAAAGCGGTAAAATTAATGCTCGCCTGCTAATTAATCATTGTTTAACCTTACTTTCAGCTCCGTAAGAATCTGTTAAATGCCAGGTCGCTGAAGTAAAAAAATCACACAAAATGCCAAGATCAGTAAATGCAGTCGCCTCAAGAGCCCGCAGGAAAAAAATCCTGAAACAAGTAAAGGGCCAGTTTGGCAGGCGCAAAAACGTCTGGACGGTAGCTAAAAATGCATACGAAAAAGGTGGTCAGTATGCATACCGCGACAGAAAAACCAAAAAACGCAATTTCCGCGCACTGTGGATTACCCGCATCAATGCTGGTACACGTGAGTACGGAATGTCGTATTCCGTATTTATGGGCAAATTACACGCCCGTAATATCGAACTCGACCGCAAAGTACTTGCCGACCTTGCACTGAACAACCCAACAGCTTTCAAAGCTATTGTGGATTTGGTGAAGTAGTACAAGCGCAATAAAACATGAAAAAGCCACCGGAAGGTGGCTTTTTCTATTTACTGATTTATCGTCCTTTTTATGAATACAAAAGGCTATAGCTATATCGCTGTGGTTTTACAGCCAAATAGTGTTTTTACCTATTGTTTTATGAACTTCTTTATACTAATCCCTTTATCAGTCATTATATTTAACATATAAACTCCTCTTACCAAATCCCCAATTTCAACATTTGTCACCGGTGAGTTGTGGATTATTGTTTTCATTACCTGGCCATTAACATTTACTATCTCCACTATTGCTTTTTCCGGAAATTTGATAACAAAATGATCACTAACCGGATTGGGGGAGAATGAGAAGCCTTTTGAGACATCTGACTTATCCAAGCCTGTCATGACGCAGCTTCGTAATGGAGCACTTACAGTTATAAAGGACTGATCAACGTTTATTATCCTGTATGAGCGGTTAAATGCAGCAGCGGTCTGTACATACCGTGTACCGCCTGACCAGTTTTCGCTTACGACATTCCCTTGTCTGTTTACAACAACATTTTGATGTTCATGCCCGCACAGAACTAAATCGACATGGTTTGAATCACAAATGTTCAGGAATACTGTTCTGTTGTTCAGTATTGAATTGTCGGCAGTGTCGGAAATTGGTCCTGGATAAGGAGTCCCGTCAGAATTGGTGCCATATGCATTAACCGCCGGGTGGTGCATGGTGATAATTTTTCTTTTACTACTGTTCGAAATAAGGATATTTCGCAGCCATTTGATTTGTTGCGCTGATAGCCCGTTTCCTTCAATATTAGTCATGCTGCCATAAGAATCATGTCCGGAACGGAGAAAAACGATAACAGCAATATCTGTTGTTACGGCATAGTCCTGATCAGGTGTTATATACTTCGTATAATACTTAAGGGTGTCATTTGATACAGGAATCTGGTTAACAACTGTTTCCCAGTATTCATGATTTCCAGGGGTAAAATAGATCGGTATGGTTTTGGCGGGATCGATAGAATATGCCCCTGCACCTGGATTCATAAGCGTTGGCGGATACAAATACTGTGTAAGAGTCGAATACATGCCTCCGGGAGCAAGGTTACCTATGTCCGATATATCTCCGCTTACGAGTACAAAAGCGGGTTTTGGAGATAAGCCGGCGAATTCATCTATATAGCATCGGAAGTACTGTGCATTTGAGTCGCTGTTCGCGAGCGGGATGCTTGAAATATGAAGGTCCGAGATATGTATAAATGAGAATTGGGAGTATGTATTCTCAGCTATAAGAAATACCGTTGCAATCAAAAATACGAGCTTTTTCATATCATAAGTTTTCCGGTCAATTTACATACTTTATCTTTCAATTTATCAATGTATTATTTGCTAAAGAATTTTTTGATCCTGTTTGCAGCATTTTTCCTGATATTATAATAATAAAAAGGGAAATCGAAACTATGGTAAACTCCATCAGGAAAACCGCTGAGGGAATCCAGTATCGCAATTCGGGCTGCATCTGCTGAAGAGCAGATTATTACACCTTTTGCCAGATCAACACGTGCATCAGCATACTGCGGAATCTTTTCCCACACCCCTGCACTATTCGGGAAGATTGATCCTAAACCTTGCTGCTTGCTTGCCAGTGTTTCGTCTCTCTTCCAGTTTATTGGATTAATTACAAGGCTTACCATTCCGTATAGCACAGGGTTTGCACCCACAATAGTCGGAGCTTCGGTATTATATGAAATTATCACCCCAAGATCATCTGGGCCTGTAGCAAATTTAAGATGCGTGTTTTCATTAAGGTATGCCTGCGTAACAGGTCCTCCAATAACGTATGCCGCAATCATTCTCTTGTATACTGCGGGGTTATCTTTTAGATATCCGGCCAACAGGTTGCACACTATGTTTGCTCCCTGCGAATGACCGGCCAGAATAAATGGGCGGCCTTTGTTGAAATGCCTGATATAATAATCGAAAGCGGCAATTGCATCTTCAGTCGGTGCGCCGGCAATAACAATTAACCGATTATCAGGCGATGAGTTATCCTGCCTGTAATAGGGAGCGTAAACATTGGCTGCTGTATCGAATGCAGTTGCCTGCCGGGCAAAAGCCGAAGCGGCACCTTTTCTCATAAGAGTATCTTCAATTGCACAGATCCGGGAAGTGGTATTATCTTTTGTCCATGAAGTGGTAGGATACAAATAAAAGACATCTGCATTGTATACAGTCGCTGGCAACGACAGCCAGTTTTGAGAGATGGAATAATCGGTTGTTCCTCCTTTGTCCGAAGGCTGATCTTTGTTGCAGGATATAAGAAAGACTAAAGCCACTAATGCCGTAGTTGTTTTCAGTTTCATAATTATTGCTTATTTGTCATTTTTTTATTAAAGAATAATGGTATTTCTTAATGTAACGTTAATCCATATTTTTGAATCTTATCATGCATTTCAGGTGTTAGTTGTTTGACAAGTTCTGCATTAATAGAAAAAACCTGGTCCATTTTGAATAGCTCATAGGCTCCAATGGCATATTTCCTCGATGCTGCAGCTAAGGATCCTTCTTTCACAGCCGGGTCAACGTCGGCTGTGAAAATTGAAATTGTGTTATCGTTGTTTCCGATAATATGTATGGTGCGGAATTGCTGTGGGAACTCCCTTAACGATGAGGTTTCTATTTCCCAGAAGCCGAGTTCAGGATGTGCCGGATCAGGTGATTTTAATGCAGTGATTGTGTTGAGGTGACGATGCCCGGCTACCCAAAGTATAAGGTTCGGATAAGTATTGAGTTTGGCAATAAGCTTTGCTTCGGAGATTACTGAAGCGGGTGACATGCCAAGTTCAGGATTCGGATCATTAATACCAATGGGGATATGTGCGGCTATGATCATTAGTTTCCCTTCAGCCTGTCCCTTGTCGAGTTCTTTTACCAGCCAGTTATAGCGTTCATTGTCGAAGAAACTATGGCCGTGAACATCATTACTTGTATCACTGTCCTTCTCGGTATCGTCGAGAACAATAACCTTCAGGGGCAGTTCCGGTTTAGGCTCAAAGGAGTAACAATCAAAACCCCTTGCGGCATTTACTTTATTGAAACCGTGGCCAACAGGTTTCGACGAAGTATTGAAGAATTCGTTAGTCCACTCAACTGACGAAAGGGAGCGCCGGTTCTTGTCGGCGGGAATAAATACCGCTTTGGTGCTGCTTACCGGACCGGTTCCAATTACGTCGCCGTAAACAGTACTGCCATCAAGAATACCCATATAGATCGACCGTTCGTTGATTCCGCTGCGGGAAAATATATTTGGTCCCATTTTAATGATACTGTCTCCCAAGTACGATTTTTTAAGGTATTCATTCGGGGGATACAGCCCCATCCAGTTGTGGTCGTGGTTGCCGATTGCCTGGTACCAGGGAATATTTTTATCAAGACCGGCAGCCTGGTACTCATCCTGGTAATCGTTCAGTGGCCCGGCAATGGGATCATCCTTCTTGCCTGAATCAGGATTTATTTTTTTTCCATCTAGCACATCGATAAACCACCGCAGTTCATTATACTGGCTGCTGTTGCAAACATCGCCCAGAGAGATCCCGAAATCGTAAGGATTCTGCTTGTGAAGGGCATTAACTGTTTGTATTGTTGCATCCAGAACCTGGGTTGTTGACAACATTATACCGGAATATGCCGAAATAATTCCGCCCCTGAAACCAAAGTAGATTCCTTGAGTCGGCGACTCCTTATCTGTAATGTGTATATCGGTAATAGTGAAAAAGTTCAGCAGTTTGGCTTTTTGTATTGCTGACGAACCGGTATAGGAAGCTGGCATAAGATCAAGGCGTTTCACATAACCCAATCCATTTCCGAATTGCCAGTTGCCGTAACCATTTGCCGGATATTTCTGAAGTTCATAGGGGAAAATCTTTTCTGTTCCGGCAGGAACCGGAACCGGAATTACCATTCTTTCGACTGTACTGACTACTTTAGCATCGATCGGATAGCTTGGTTGCTGTGCACAAACACTGTTCAGCATCAGGAGAATCCCAATTCTTATGAGCAGGCAAGGCCTGATCCGGAAATTGTTTTTCATAGGGAAAAGTATAAGTTGAAATTAGTATTAGTAGTTAAATCAACAAGTTATATTACAGTGTAGCCAGGTGTTCTTCTCAACTTCTCTCCCTTTTCTTTTAATATCTCCCCTTATGAAGGAATAGGAGCAACCTTCAATCTCTTTCTTAATACTTATTTAATCGGCAATAGTTACGGGAACTTACTATTATTATTTCTTTTCAAAAGCATAAATGATTTTCCAGTCTTTTTTCATATCAATCAACATCCACCCATTTGTCTGGGCACTGTCAAGCGCCTTATCGAGCCGGCCATATGGTGATTTCCGGTCATAAGCCCATTCTCTTTTGTTGTCGGTGTGGTGAACCAAAGCACCGAGCCGCAAACCACTTCCTGCTTTTGTATACTGCAACATTTCAAAATCTCCGTCGGAATTACCAAATGAAGCGATTGGTCTTCGCCCGATATACTGATAGATACCTACAGGCTTTCCGTCGTTATCATCAACAAAATTAACTTCAGGCAATTGAACAATAGCGGGTTTCCCGTCGTGCATCTCATACTTTAACTTAAAACTGGTGCCTACAACCTGTTCAGGAGGAATACCATAGACCATCTCAGTCCAAGGGCGCATAAATTCTGCCCCGCCACCGGAAATTATATATGTTTTGAAACCATTATCCCTTAGATAGGTCAGTAGCTCAAGCATAGGCTGAAACACCATTTCGGTGTAGGGTTTCCCTGTATTTGGATGCCTTGCTTCTGCCAGCCAATCTTTTACAACCAAAGCAAATTCTTCGGATGTACAGTCAGCACTTGTAGCCATTACCAACTCATTAATTGCATTTGAACCACTATTCATTACCGTGGTAATATCACCTGCGAGAACTGCTTTAAAAGGTTGTTTTATTTTCCATTCAGGATGCTTTGGAGCTAAAGTTTGGATCCTGTCGAAAGTAAAAATAAACTGGAAATACATCGGTTGTTCTGACCATAAGGTGCCATCATTATCAAAGGTTGCTATGCGTTTCGCGATAGGGACAAATTCAGCGGAACTTTCATCAGTGACTTTCTCTACAAAAGACATAATTGCTTTCTTATGATCAGTATTATTCCATGATGGAAGCGGATCCATTATTTGTGCTACCTGGTTCCCGCTATGTTCAGTTTGCTCCTTGTTGCGGCAGCCATTGCACAGGATAACTATAAAACTGGTTATAAATAAAAAAATCCAAATCCTGCTTTTCGTTTTCATATTATTTGTTTTCAAATAATTAGATTAAATCGGGTGAGTACATCTATTCTTATCTTACTATTCTATAAATGATATATCAGTCCTGTTTTCAAGTTTTTTTTTGACTCATGATTACGTTATTAAAAAATACTATGTGTAATTAACTGGTTATGTGTATTTTAATCCAGGTATTATTGATGTATAGGATTAGATTTTTATAACCAAAACACTTCAATCATTGCATAACAAGGATTATAGAAGGTTTTCGGAAATAATTCTTACCATCAACGCGTAATTTGGGTTTAACAGGTTTTGATTGAATATTTTTCGACAAATAAATGTATGGACTAATTTTCGATATGTTTGTAGGAAATTGGAACTGTTTTTGTAAGAAATAGGCGTTTTTTATGTAAGAAAATTCTTACAAGCACATTCATATATTGTATCAAATCAAATGGCGCTTATAGCCAGGGAGGAGGATAATTGCCTGCAAAGGGTTACTGCATTGCAGGGAGTCTGTGGAAGAAAAAAGGACAAATTAATTTTTTGTACTGTTACTACTATACTGCTCAGAAGTATGAATAAGTATATTGCAAAGAATCTACTTTGCGTTAACAATTAATTTTGCAACTTCATCCCTCATTTCGAGGAATGCCGGCCGAAGCGCGCTGTTGCCATCGGTTCCGTAGTTTACAATCATCGACATAATCGCATGATGGTTAGGGAAATAGTCGAGGTCGGCACTATAGCTCAGGTCGCGGCCGCGGTGTCCCCAGGCGAAGTCAGTGGCGGGATTGCCAATATCAATAAAGTCTTTGTAACAGGCAACACCCAGTTGTTTCCGGTTTTCGATCGTATGATGGAAAACCAGCATCTGGTCGAGCGATGCCTGGTTTAGCAGGGTTTTATCAACATAGAGGGCTTTTATAAACAGGTACATATCCCAAACGGTGCTGTATACTCCCCCGTAACCATTACCGCTCCCGGTATTCCAGTTGGTCAGGTTCATCAGGGTTCCGTTATTGTAAAGGTCGTAATATCCCTGGGCAATGCGGTCTTCGGGAAGCGGATCGTGCCAGAAGTAGTATGTGTCACTCAACCCTAGTTTGTCAATCACTTCCTCATGAAGCACCTTCGAATGCGGTTTGCCTGTGGCAGCTTCAACTACCATGCTCAGCAGGGTAAAATTGGTATTGCTGTAACCTGCGGTATCCGCAGGGTTGAATGCGAACATGGCATCCTTGTTATACACATATTTCAGGAGGTCATCAGCAGTCCAGTGTTTCATCGGGTTATTTAGAACCTGCAGGTAAAATCCCTGGTCCTTGATCACATCATAAATGCCGCTGGTATGGTTCATCAGGTTACGAATGGTGAGAGGCTCTGTACCGTTGGCAATTTTATCCAGTTTATCCTTTGGAATATATTTAGTTAAAGGATCATCGAGCGAAAGTATTCCTTTTTCCTGGAGCCGGAAAACAGCTGTTCCGAGCATGAATTTTGTGATACTGAGTATCTTTGCAATATGGCAGGGCTGGAGTTTAATTCCTTCCTTTATATCGGCCATTCCCGCTGAACCGATATAAAAACCGTTATCGTCCTTTACAAGCAGGATGATCCCAGGAAGTCCCTGTTTTACATATTTCTCGATGAGTGCCTGGTACTGGTTGCTTTTCGGGTTTACCTGGTAGGTGTTTTTATCCTCAAGCGGACAATTCAGGGTTACTGGCCGGTTTATTTCGGCTTTTTTACAGGATGAACCACAAAGGAAAACCAATATCAGGTATGAAAATATTTTAATAATTCTGTTCATAGCCAATCAGGAATTAGTTGATTTATTAATCAGTAATCTTTCATTATTTATCGGAACAAATATTTTATTTAAGATTAAACTGCATCCCCAGCGATAGCGTACCGTTTGGAAGCAGTGTAACATAGTTTTTTACAAATGGCAGCTGGAGACGAATATCATAATTGAGGAAGATCCTGCGCAATTTATCGCTGCTGCCGAAATTATACCCAACGCCCAGCCCGGGCCCGGTTAGGAACTGGGGTTTCCCGAATCCTTTTTTTGCAACATATGTTCCGTCGGATTGCATTACTGCCCTGTCAGTAAGGTAAAAGGCATGCATGTAACCAACCTGCAGGTAGCCTTCGGCAGAGAATTTCCCCGTGTACCACCTGTATCCAGCCTGGGAATTAAGGATAATTGCCTGATATGCGAAACGATGATAGAAATAACTGAAACCAGCATTCTGAAACCATTTATGTTTTCCTCCTTCTTTCCATCCGAACTCATAACCTGCAGTAAAACCGGGGTGGATAGGCTGGTTGAAAACTGCAACCAGTGATGCCGGGGGAAGCATGGTTGAATTGTTGAATAAACTTATTGACACAGGGTTAGCTTGCCATTTCTGGGCCGAAATAAATATCGGTGCCACCAGTAACAGGATGAGGAAAATTCGTTTCATGCTCGACCGGATTTGTTGACTGTAAAACAAATATAGGCAACAATTGTAAAATTGCCCCCTATATATTATAAAAACTTAGTTAAATTGTGTTTAAGTCTTGTTTGGATATTTACTTATTATCCCTGCCAATACTGATTTTTCGCAGTTGCATCTCATCATCGGAGAACTGGAAATAGATGTATATTCCGCCTTTACTCATACGAAAGCTGTGATCGAGGTAAGATTCGGTTTGCCGCCATTTCGAAAGTCCTTTCAGCATGTCGGCTTTGCAGAGATCGCGGGTGATTTTTAACTTTTCAATTTTTACACTTGCATTGGTAGTATTTTTCGGAGTGACTTCGTTCGGTTCAATATCCATGAAGAAAACCTGCAGCTCGTTGATTACCCCGGTTCCTTTTCCGCTTTGAGCAGCCTCAAAAACAACAATCCCAAGGTTATCGTAAGTATGGGTTGTATTATATCCGGTCCTGATCCTGGGTGAACCGGTCAATACTTCCTTTACCTGGTAAACCGACCAGGATTCATTAACCTTAACTTTATTAATTGTGAATTTCCCTTTTTTAATCAATATTTCAGGGCCACCAACTGCAAAGGCTTGGCTGGCCATAAGTATTATTACTAATACAATTGAGGAAACTGTAGTTTTGTTTTTCATAATTTGCTGTTTTTGATGATATCCTATAACAAATATACTGAGGTTAAGGTTCAAATCAATGACATTGTAACGGACGGATTACTTTTTTACTACTCTAAACTATCGCAAACAGGACAGAGGAGCAGAAAGAAAAAGAAAAAACGAATAGACGTATAAATTAACTATTCTACCACTTCCAGGGTCACTTTTTCGACTTTATACAGGTCTTTTTTATAATAGAAGGAGCCAGCAAAAAACAAAGCCGAAGCAATTAAGAGGGCTATTGGGAGGAACATGAAGGCAGTTTGAATATTGGTTGCATCCGAAATGGCACCCATTACTATCGGGCCAAGCGAGGCTCCAAGAAGGTTTTGGATTACAACAGCAATTGCATACGACATAGCTCTCAGGCCGGGATGTACCACATCCTGTGTAACGGCGCCTGTAGCAGCAATAAAAGCAGTAATTGAAATACCGATTGAAAGTAATATCAGGTATTGAACCTGTCCGTCGAAGACACTGAATGCCAGGAACATGAGGACAGCCGAAAGTAACGATGTTAATGTAGGCACCAGCAACCTGGCTTTGATCTCCTTTTTCCGCCAGCGATCGGTAACATAACCTCCGAGCGGTGCCCCGATGATTGCAAAAAGCATAACAGCACTGGCTTTGATACCGGCATCTTTTTCGAGTACTCCCTGCACCCTGTGGAAATAGGTGGGAAGCCAGGTAAGTAGTGAAGTAGTTGTGAAAACAACACCGGCCATACCAAAATAAGTAAATATCAGCGATGGCTTTGCCAGGAATTCTTTAAGCATATCCACAATCGACATCCTGACCTTTTTCTTCTCAATGTTTTCGAGTGTTTTAGGGTCGGTTCTTTCGAGGTCAATGGTTTTATAATCCTTTATAAAAAAGAAGAGTATAGCAATAATCAATCCGGGAACGGCCACGATTCCAAGCGCATGCCGCCATCCCCACTGAGCGGCTATCAGGCCACCGATTGCAATACCAATGGCGCTCCCAAGCGGGATAGACGCATTCCACAATCCCATCATGAGGGATCTTTTGCCTTCAGGGTAGAGTGCCGACATCATGGCTGAACCACCGGGTGCATACCCTGCCTCACCTACACCGATTACTGTACGTGTAATAAACAGTTGCCGGAAGGAACGGGTGAAAGCCCCTACGGCTGTAGCAATTCCCCAGATCACTGCCATCATTCCGATGGTTTTGCGCCTACTCCATCGATCAACCAGGATTGATACAGGGAACGTAAATGCCACAATCGACCAGTATACTGCCGAAACAAGCATCCCGCATTGTGTGTCGGTAAGGTTCCAGTCGGCTTTCAGAAAAGGGAACAAGGAGGTAATCACCATCCTGTCGATATAATCGAACATATACAATAGGAACAGCAGCATGAAAATATAATTCGTATACCTTTTAGTAAAGAGATAGCCTTCAGGTTTTTCCTTGTTTTCCATAATTCAGCGCTTAGTAAATGTGTTTTTTATGTTTTCAGGATCATTTCCACTGCCAAATATAATCACTTTCGATTATAAAGCACAATTGAATCCTGAAGAAAATTTCAAAAGTTTTGAGCATTTATTATTTGCTTGCTGAAAACCGATACCAAATATTCACCGCAATTTGTTTTGGTTTCAATGATCGTTCTTACTCCCGGGGACTATGACAACGATTCACTTATAAAGTAAAATGAACTTCTCGATTCCAAAAACCGCTTGGAATAAACAAGAACAAATGATAGAAATATATTGTATTTAGAAATTTCATTGGCTCAATATTGAAAATCACATACACTTTTTCCTTCCCGAAAAATTGAATTTGGTTAAATAGGATGGACATTTATTTTTGCAATCCCAAAAGAAACGATTATTTTTGTATAACAAAACCAAACGATATGAGAAAAAAACTCTATGTATTAGCTATCATCAGCTTTGGATTGATAGCTATTCCTGCGATGGCTCAAAAGGTCTACACTCTTACAAGTGGCGAAATAATCTTCAGTAAGAGCGATGCTTCTTTTTCCCAGGCATTTATGACAAAGTATCCCGGGGCAAGTTTTTCGACTAACGATGTCCGTTTTACCATGTTCTTCCATGCGGGCGAGTATGTACATTATGATTTTACGAATAATGTTGGGGTGTTTTCGGGACTTGCTGTCCGTAATATCGGTATGATCACTGACGAAACATTGCCCCAATCAGTTTCTGGTGGTGAAAGCTCGGTTCAATATGCCGAATATAAAATTATTAAGAGGCAATATGCAGTGGGTGTTCCTTTGGCACTGAAAATAGGAGCATTTAACAAACATATGTATTTCTTCGGAGGCGGCGAATACGAAATGGCATTCCAGTTTAAAGAAAAGTTCTGGACTGCCAGCTTCGATCGATCGGGTCCAAAAACAAAAGATTCAGAATGGTTTTCGAGCCAGACTCCAACTTTTATGCCTTCTGTTTTTGGCGGTGTCCAATTGCCGGGTGGTGTAAATATCAGGTTCAAATATTATCTTACCGATTTCCTTAATTCGGATTATAAAGGAAATGGTAACAATGTTGGTGGTGCTGTTTACGATATAAGTGATAATTCCCGTTACGAACAGTCAAAAATGTTCTACGTATCACTTTGCTGGCAGTTTAATCCCGGCGACCTCTTGGATGGTAAATAGTTTTGTAAAAGAATCGGTTATTCAGGCAAACTAATGAATAGTATCGGTTCCTGTATTTTGCAGCAGTTTTTTATTTAGCTTGAGATTTTTCCACAACGCAAAGGCGACACCTGGCCGCCTTTGCTTTGTCATTTTTCCCAGTTTATTTTAAAACCAGGTTTGCCTCTATGGATGAAACCTGAAAATCTCAAACGATAAGGGAACATGAATCATGGATGAAATGTCTTTACGTATCAGTTAGTTTTCTTTTGAAAGACGGCCTTTAATGTATAATAGGATGCGGCACCTGCAGGGACTGAAAGTATAGTCCAGGTTAATATAGCGTAAAGGTGAAAAATTCCGATTGTTCTAATACCCGATAGCAACCCTGGCCGGAATGCATGGTTGATCTGCGTTATATCAATATGCAATGCCGGGTGGTTTAGTAAAAACGCGCCAAATTGCATAAACGGTATGATCAGCATGATTTGAAATAGTGCCATAATCCATTGAACCGACTGCACAACCAGCAAATTCTGCCGGAAGAGTATAGCCAGGAATAGGCTGAGTAATGTAGTTGCGCCAAATACAGGGAACATTCCGGCTACAATACCAATCGTAATTGAGAACGCCAGATTTTCGGCTGAGAGCCCTTCACCGGGAACAAGACGGAATGGAATAAGGACCTTATTTGTGAATGATTCGATTATTTTCAGGGCCATGCAGTGCTATTGAAGATAGGAGAGATTATAGGTGCAAAGTATAACCGCAACCAAAATATTTGGAACTGCAAAGATACGATTCTCTTTACAACTCATTTAATATAAATCGATTTCGATATTCTTTTATTTCAAATAGTACAATTATTCCAGCCGGCTTCACTGCGTGCTGTTCGTTTTACTGAAATTACAATTCATCCTTATTTTCCGACAATTGAGTAACTCTAATTTTGCCGGCGTGTTTTCGGGTTGCAAATTTGCATCCTAATTGAAACCTGACGAAAAACCAATACGAATGAAAAAGTATATTTTAATCTTTCTATTAGGGTTTACTGTAATGAAAGCATATAACCAAACCCTTGTTTCAGGAATAGTTTCAGCAGGGGAAGGAACACTTCCCGGTGCAAGCGTGTACCTTGAAGGTACCTATGACGGTGCATCGACTGATGAAAGAGGTGAATTCAGGTTTAAAACTTCCAAAACCGGAAAAGTAATTCTGAGAGTCAGCTATATCGGGTTCGAAACGGCCAGCAGGGAAATTGATCTGTCAGCGGGACCTGTCCGCTCTGATTTTAAACTTGCGGAAGCTTTTAATAAACTCGATGCAGTTACAATTACTGCGGGTACGTTCGAAGCTGGTGATAAGAAACGCTCAAACGTTATCACTTCTCTCGATATGATTACCACGGCAGGCGCTGTTGGCGATGTTTACGGCGCTTTACAGGCTTTGCCGGGTACAACCACAAACGGCGAATCGGGCAAATTATTTGTAAAAGGTGGCGATAGTGAAGAGTCGCAGACATTTATCGACGGATCGATTGTATATGCTCCTTATACTACAGCGGCCCCAAACATGTCGGTCCGCGGCCGGTTTAACCCGTTTATGTTCAAAGGCACTATTTTCAGCACCGGAGGCTATTCGGCCGAATACGGACAGGCTTTATCATCTGTTCTTTTACTTAATACCAACGATATGCCGGCCGAAGACCAACTCGATCTTTCATTTATGACGATTGGGTTTGGGGTAGCAGGCACAAAACTGTGGAAAACCGGCGCCATAACAGCAACTCTTTCATACAACGACCTGAGCCCATACATGTGGGTTGTACCGCAAAACTACAATTGGGTGAAATACCCTAACTCGGCAGAGGGTGCAGTAAGCATAAGAGAGAAAACAGGTAAAACCGGGATGTTCAAACTCTATGGTAGTTTCACAAAATCGCGTTATACCATCAACCAGGATGACCTGAACCAGGAAGGAAAGTCGTATGATTATGCTCTCAGCAACGCGAATTACTTTGTGAATGCCTCGTGGAAAAGCAGCCTTGGACCGAAATGGAATATTGCATCATCGGCATCATTTACCAATAATAAAGATGATGTGGGTTATGATACAGTTTCAGTGAATAAGTTACTAAGGGGTGTTCATGTGAAAAATGTATTCTCGTATCCTTGCAGCAAACTAATAACTTTGCGGTTTGGGGCTGAATTTTTCTCCAAAACCTATTCCCTCGATTTCAGTACCTCGGAATTTTCACAGGCAAACAGTTTCACCAATAATACGACATCCGCCTTTGCCGAAGCCGAAGTTTATGCATCCTCAAAGTTTGTAACACGCATAGGTGTCCGTATGGAATATTCCAATTACTTGCGCCGTGCTAATCTTGTTCCACGGATTTCAGCAGCTTATAAAGTGAGTAAAACAAGCCAGTTTTCACTTGCTTACGGATGGTTTTACCAGGATCCGACTGATGACTACCTGTTATATACCCATTTGCTGGATTACGAAAGGGCAGATCATTACACCTTCAGCTACCAGACTTCGCAGAACGAACGTACTTTCCGTGCCGAAATCTACTTTAAAAATTATAAGGACCTTGCAAAGCTAAACAGCGAAGCATTCTATCTTCCGGAAAGTTATTCCAACACCGGTAAAGGCTATGCAACAGGGCTCGATATCTTCTGGAGAGATAAAAAAACGATCAAACACGGGGATTACTGGATATCATATTCTTTCCTGGACACCAAACGTGACTACAGGAATTACCCAAGTGAGGTTATACCCGGATTTGCAAGCAAACACAACTTTGCAGCCGTTTACAAACATTGGTTTGGTGGCTTAAGATCCTATGTGAGTGCTAATTTTAAATACTCATCGCCCAGGGTTTACAATAACCCCAATTCAGATGTTTTTAACGGCGAACACACGAAGCCCTACCGCAGTGTTGATGTGAGCTGGAGTTTCCTGTACAGGCAGAATATCATCATTTATGCCGCGGTTACGAATATTTTCGGCTTCAAACAGGGATACGGTTATTCATATGCCACCAGGCCAGATTCGGAAGGAATATACAGGAGCGCACCCATAGGGCCGGGTGCCGACAGGTTCTATCTCCTGGCATGCTTTATAACCCTTACTCACAAAGGAGAGGCGAACCAGATTGATAAAATAGAATAGTCCAAGGTTCAAAGTCTAAAATAATTTGACAGACCATGACATTTAATTCATAACTCATAACTAATTAATAACCAATAACTAAAAACAGAATAAAACATGAAAACAATCCTTTTAACAATTGCTGTGATTTTCGCCACCCTGAATGGAATGTCGCAAAGTAAGGAATACTACTCTGCCATGGGCGAAGCATTGGGCCAGTATTCAAACTGCAAATCGATCACTGACTTCCAGGCACTCGGTAATAAGTTCGGTTTAATTGCAGAAGCTGAAAAGAACCAGTGGCTGCCCTATTATTACCAGGCTCACTGCTTCATTATCATGAGTTTTATGGAACCCACCGATGGAGCAAAGAAGGATAGCTACATCGATATTGCTGAGAAATCGGTGGATAAAATGATTGAGCTTGCACCTAACGAATCCGAAGCGTATGCTTTACAATCAATGATGTATTCGGCACGCCTGATTGTAAATCCTATGGAGCGGGGCCAGGAATATAGTATACTGTCAGCGCAGGCTGTAGGAAAAGCACTTGGACTGGATGCCGGCAATCCGCGTGCACGGTTTATAAAATTGAGCAACGATATGGGATCGGCTCAATTCTTTGGTAAAGATTCTAAGGAGTTCTGCCCGCAGGCAGCGGAATTACTTGCAGGCTGGGACAATTACAAAGTAAAATCGCCGCTTTATCCGGCGTGGGGAAAAGCACAAGTGGCCGAAATAGTTGCCGGGTGCAAGTAAGCATATTGTGACCTTCCCTTGCCTCGGGCTTTAGCCTGGGGCAAGGGAAGTATGGTTATTTCAATATTAAACCTTATTTTTGACAAGCATAAATACAATATGAACAAGATCAGGGAATTATTACATCCTCTAAACATATGGCAATTTCTAATTGCAAATCTGGCTTTGGCTTTCGTGATACTTTTATTGTTTATGAACGGAGCTTTAAATAGTTTCAGAAGTTTCGGTATTTTCAGTATTTGGTCATTTGTTATTTGTTCATCTCTTTGGATATCATTGATTTACGTCAATCGTTTAGTCGATAGTAAAATCAAGTGGTTAGCACATCCTGTTCTAAGGTCGTTTGTGGGGATCCTTGTGCTGGTGCTTGATTCGGTGGTGGTATTCACCATCGTGCAATTCATTATGATGTTCATAATCTACCATCTTACCCCATTTGAAACCTGGCCACACATAACCCGGAGCATTATTTATGTGCTGCTCATATCCTTTATCATGTCGCTTATTTTCACGGCTGTCGGGTTCTTTAAAGCATGGAAAGCAACTCTTATAGGCTCGCAGAAACTAAAAACGGAAATGATGGCTTACCGCTACGAATCGCTGCGAAACCAGATCAACCCTCATTTCCTGTTTAACAGTTTCAATGTACTGAGCGACCTTGTGTATGCCGACCAGGCCATGGCGGTAAAATTCATTAACCAGCTTAGCGAACTCTTCCGGTATGTGCTCGACAGCAGGGACAAAGAATTGGTGCCTCTGCAGGATGAACTGGACTTCATGCAATCCTACATTTACCTTATGAAGACTAGGTTTGACGAGAAGCTGGATTTATCAATTGATCTGAAAGCCGACGCAGGCGAACTGATTGTCCCTATGACAATGCAACTACTGGTTGAGAATGCTGTAAAGCACAACGAGGTTTCGGAAGCCTTTCCACTGCGAATAATTATTCGCCGAACCAACGATTACATCGAAGTTGAGAATTCAATGAAAATCAAAAAAGTTGAAGAAGATTCAAAAAATACAGGCCTGAAAAATATTATCCAGCAATTCAGTTATTTTACTGAAAAACCGATCGATATTATCGATACCGATGGGAAATTCAGGGTGAGGGTTCCTGTTTTAAAAGCTGCGGGAAAATGAATGTAATTATTCTGGAAGACGAATCAAGGGCAGCCAGTTACCTGGAAAGGCTCATTCATAAAGTGGCACCCGAAATGAAAGTGGTGGCAAAAATTGAATCGGTCCGCGATGCGATTCCTTTTCTTAAGGAACAAACAGGTATCGACCTGGTTTTTTCGGATGTTCAGCTTGCCGACGGTTTGAGTTTTGAGATTTACAGTCAGGTTGAAGTTAAATGCCCTATCATTTTCACCACTGCATACGATCACTATGCCATCGAAGCTTTTAAAACCAACGGTATTGATTACCTGCTGAAACCGGTTGAAGAAGATAGGTTAAGGCAGGCCATTGAAAAGGCCAAACTGTTTTCGCCTGCAATTGCCCTCGAAAAATTGCTTTCACTTACCAACACTAATGCATCTAAAACCTACAAATCGAGGTTTATGATCAGGGTAGGCGACAAAATCAAAAGCATACCTGTTGATGAGATCCTGGCATTTTACAGCCTCGAAAAAGCAACTTTTTTACACACTTTGTCAAACAGGGATTATTGCATTGATTATACAATCGACCAGCTTGAGACTTTACTCGATCCAGCTGTTTGTTTCAGGATCAGCCGAAAGTATATAGTTTCAATCAAGGCATGTACCAATATACTAGCCTGGACCAACAGCCGGCTAAAGTTGAAAATTGAGGGAATAAACGATGATGATATCATTGTTGCCCGCGAGCGGGTGCAGGATTTTAAAGATTGGCTTGACAGATAGACAGATAGATAATCAGTCAGGCCCTGACAAAATATCAGAAATCAATTTTCCCCCTGAAAGCTACCGTTTTATGTGCGTGGTTTGTGCCTTCGAGGGTATACTGAAAACCATCGTGAAGACTCCTTATTATGGTTATCGAGTCGCCAGGCAAAGTTTCCTTCATAAAATTAACTGATAATCTTTTGGGGTAGTTTCGCTTATGGAATTCAACAGGTATTGTATCCATCATCCAGTCGACATACCGGGTTGAGGTAACGTGCCTGTTAAGGTCGAAATCAAAATAGTTCGATTTTACTTCAAAGGCTTCACCCTCAACCGTAGCTGACAGTTTCTCAGGTGCTTCGTTCAAACCGTGTTTATCTTTTAGGTGGACAAACATTTCTCCTTGTATGCCATCAAATATTTTAGGTTTTTTCGTTTCCAGATCAATTGCCAGCCATCCTGAGGTTGCCCGGGCTACAATATTCTGCTGTTTGTCGCGGATAATATAGTCGCGGGTATACAGCAGGCCTTCCACCGATTTTGGCCAGGTTTCCACAACCGCTTCCTGGTTCCACATAAGTGGTTTGTAAATTTCGACAGTCATACGGCTAAGAACCCAATACAGTCTTTGCTCTTTCAGGTTTTTAAACCCAAAACCCAGGCTCTCAGCCGAATTTATAGCCGATTGTATCAATAAATTAACGAGCCCACCCAGGCGGATACGCATAAACATATCCGTATCGGCCGAGGTTATGCGGAAATCGGAAAATATGGTTAGTGAATTTTCAGTAAGTTCTTTCATAAAATCAAAGTCTATTTAAAATATATTTTATTTACCCCCTCTGTCTCCCCCTGATTTCAGGGGAGGAAGTAGTAAGAATGATGTATCCTTATTTGAATGAACGTTAAACCAGTACAATTTACTCCCTCCCTGATTTCAGGGAGGGTTGGGGAGGGTAGTTTATTAAATTTTCAAACAATCTAATAGTATCTAAACTCTCAAATTGATGCTTTTTCTGGAATATTACTAAAATGAGACTGAAAAACATTAAACACAAAACTCAAAATGTTAAAGGATCCCAAGCTCCCAAACTTTTTCATTCTTAATTTAATGTTCTGTGTTTTTCATTTCTTTTACCTAGGGTTGTGGCTTGTCCAGATTAGGAATAGGAAGCGAATTTACTAAAAATTGGATGATCCCGCCAAGTCAGGGATCACCCGTTAACCATCAATCAAACATATGTGATCATTTTAATAATCCGAAAGAAGATTCAAGTCCGCTTGCTGAATTGGTTCCGACCGAAACCATAAAATCGCCGGGTTCGGCTTTTAGTTGCAGGTCGGAATTGTAGAAAGCAAGATCGGCAGGAGTGAGGGTGAAAGTAAGTATGCGGCTTTCGCCTGCTTTCAGGAATACCTTTTGAAAGCCTTTAAGTTCTTTTACAGGACGGCCTATGCTCCCTACCATGTCGCGCACATACAACTGAGCAACTTCATTACCATCGTATCTGCCTGTATTGGTAAGCTTTACAGTAATAGTTAGAGTGCCGTTTGTGGCTAATTTCTGTTTATCGAGTTTCAGATCGGTATAACTGAAGGTTGTATAGCTGAGCCCAAATCCAAACGGGAACAAAGGTGCATTTTCAACGTCGAGGTAACGGCTTTTGTATTTGTCGCTCCTGTTTCCAACATACGGGCGGCCCGTATTCTTGTGGTTATAGTAAATGGGAACCTGCCCTACGTTTAAAGGAAACGTCATGGTTAATTTGCCTGAAGGATTATACTTTCCGTACAGTACATCTGCAACAGCATTACCGGCTTCAGATCCGCCATGCCAGGCTTCGAGTATGGCAGGCACATTAGCAGCTTCAAATTCCAGGGTCAAAGGACGGCCGCTCATCAATACCAGTACTACGGGTTTACCGGTTTTCAAAAGGGTTTGGAGTAACTCAAGCTGGCGGCCCGGTAATCCCAATTCGGTTCTGCATGCTGCCTCACCGCTTAATTCGGAAGGCTCGCCCAATACAGCTACAATAACATCCGAATTGGATGCCAAATGATAGGCTTCTGTTATCATCTCATCGTCCGACCGCGGATCCAGCGATTCCTTCCCGCTTATTCTTGCCTGCAGTACCTGGTCAGTTAGCAGGTTGCAACCTCTTGCATACTCAATTTTTGCACCCGGCCCAAGGAGGTTCCGGAAGCCGGTGAGAACGCTTACTGCTTTGGCCTTGTCGCCGGCTGCTCTCCAGCAGCCAAGTATCTCTGACTGGTTGTCGGCCAGCGGCCCGATAAGGGCAATTTTTTTCGAAGGATCGAGAGGAAGCAGCTGGTTATCGTTTTTTAGCAGAACCATGGAGTTCTCAGCAATTACGCGGGCAGCTTTCCGATTTTCCGGAGTGAGTATTTCATTCTTAGCGCGTTGCTCATTTATATACCGGTAAGGGTCATCAAAAAGTCCAAGTTTGTACTTGGCTTCCAGTATGCGGCGGCATGCATCGTCAATTGTTTTCTGAGTGACTATTCCTTCTTTTAGTAGTTCTTTTGTGTATTTCAGGAATCCTTCACCAACCATATCCATATCGATGCCGGCATTAAGAGCAAGTGCCGAAACTTCTTTCAGGTCCTTGCCTACCCCATGTTCGATCATTTCGTTTATGGCGGTATAATCTGTTACGACAAATCCTTTAAAACCCCATTGTTTGCGAAGCAGGTCGGTCATCAGCCATTTGTTGGCTGTAGCCGGTACCCCGTTAATTTCGTTGAAAGAACTCATCGCACTGGCTGCACCCGCATCAAAAGCAGCGTGGTATGGCGGCAGATATTCGTTGTACATTTTAACAAGGCTCATATCAACGGTATTGTAATCACGGCCGGCCTCAGCCCCTCCGTAAAGGGCAAAATGTTTTACGCAAGCCATAATGGTATTGTTTTTTGCCAGATCGTCGCCCTGGTAGCCTTTTACCATTGCTTTTGCGACTAGTGATCCCAGGTAAGGATCTTCACCGGCTCCTTCGGCTACACGCCCCCAGCGAGGGTCACGGGCGATATCAACCATTGGGCTGAACGTCCAGTTGAGGCCGTCGGCTGATGCTTCCTGCGCAGCGATGCGGGCGCTTTGTTCAACCAGCGGCATGTCCCAGGTGCTTGCTAAGGCAAGAGGTATAGGGAAGGTAGTCTTATGACCGTGGATTACATCATAACCAAAAATCAGGGGAATTCCGAGTCGGGTTTCTTTAACGGCCATATCCTGCAATTTCTTTACTGCCGAAGGTGTGAATGTATTGAATACTCCTCCAACAAGACCGTTCTTGATTTTCTTATCCACATCCTGGCTTATCACCGGGCCTGTAACATCAAAACCTATATTCGGCAGGTTAAGTTGCCCGATTTTTTCATCCAGAGTCATTTTCGCCATCAGCGACGAAATGAATTTATCCATTTTTATTTTCCCGGCCTGGTCCGTTTTTACCTGGCCCAATGTACTGGTACTGATGGCAAAAAGCAGGACCAGCGCTATTACTTTCACTGTCAATAAGATAGATTTCATTTCCGATGTTTTTATTATCTAAACTCAATTATACTCTCTCCGAACAAAGATATGAAAAGATATTCCTGACCAAATAACCCCTTTCTAAAGTATTATATCAACAATGTTTTCCTTTCTGTTCATTAAGGACTGGAATCGATCAGCTTCGATGACAGCCCCTCCCCTTCTGTAATTATTTTCTTCGTATCCGAACTCTATTAAGTTCCCGTTAACGGAAATACTTTTCGGACAATAAGTGCCTTCGTTCATTGAGTAGTTAAAAGTTACATTGTGACCCATGAAGTCCATCGATGCCGAAAATCCAACCATCGATTTCGGGATGACAGGATCAATGATAATTTTCCCGTGTTCTTGCCTTAAACCCAATAGCCTTGTAATGACAAGGGTTATATATATGCCGGGACCGCTTGAATATACCCTCCATCCGCCTCTTAGAGTGATTTCCCCGGTTTTAATCTCATCATATCGTTGGTCAGCATCATAACGGCTTTTAAATGCCACATCCGAGCTGCTATAATAACAGTTGGCCTGGCGAATATCGCCGCAGGGCACAATACCTCTGTAGCCTATAGGGTTAGCCTGCCTGAGCGATTTAACAAACTCGTCGGCATTGCCAAGTATTGCCTGCGACTCAGCATAACGGATATGTTCGTGAACATACATCAGACCTATCTCGCGTCCAAAAAATGTACTGCTTTCGGCCCGCTGAAAGATTTCCTGTATACCACCCTTGTATTGGAGCGGGCGGTCCATCAGGCGCGCACCATCGGGGCCTTTGAGGTATTTATTAATCAAAAGCTGATGATGCAGAGCTTGTTCTTTGGTGAAAATACCGCTGATCACCCCGCGATCCATCGGCAGCAGGCTGTAATGTATCCCGGTTGTGGTATCACTTGGATGAAGCAATACGCTAATACTGCCATCCTTTTCAACCAGCCCGTAACCGGCAACAACTCCATCTTTTACAAGGTATTTATTGAAATCAGATTTTATCCGTGTACAGATTTCATCCAGTTCTTGCGCTTTTTCTTCTTTACCGGTTTGTGAATACACATTTTTATACTCATTAAAGGCCTGGAAATTCATTTCGACGGTCCAGCTCGAAATCATGCGTTCGGCCAATTCACTGTTGACAGGCTGGAGAGAATCGTTCCAGTCACCTCCACCAAAAGGAACTAACGAAGTGCCGGGAATAAATGAATTTATAATCATTTGGATAAGCCTGTCAATATGCTCACTGATAGGCTTTCGTTCAGTAATTACGCCGCTATCTCCGGTAAAGAAGGGCAAAACCTCGTTAAGGATTTCCAGTTCACCGGTAACTTTAATGTAGTTGCTGAGTGCGATTATTACCCAATAAAATACATCTCCGTGCGAGTCGCCGGCGCGGATTGATGAATAACTATCGAACATCCACCATTGCGGCCATCCGCCATCGGGATTCTGATTTGAGAAAATAATGCGCAACACTTGTCTGGCATCATCATATTTTCCCATTGTCAGCAACAAATCAACTGGTCCCTGCGATACATCGCGAGTACCCCAGGCTGCCCCGCTGAATTGCTCCAATCCGTAGGGAGTCAGGAAATGAGTCATCGCGTTCATTGCAAACCAGGGCAGGATTTCCCGAATAGCCGCGATGTTTGGCTGATCACCCCCAAGCGCAAGATTCAAACTTAGGTCCTGCCATTGTAATTGCGCATCACGGCAGTCTGAAAGCCATTGATTGTCAGTATTATCGATCCTGGAGACATCTGCTTTGGAAATTACCTCACCGATAAAACTAATGCTGAAGTTTGATGTTTGCTGAACTCCGAGTACAAATAAGTTCTTGTTATGATGGACTGTACTGCCGGGGAACACTATTTCATCCCCGTATGCTTGATAATTTTCTGATTCACTGTTTACTACAATCCGGAATTGTGCTTTGGGGAATTTCCCTGAAATCATGCTACCCGGCTCTGGGGAAGCAACATATTCACCCGGATTTATTCCTGGAGTAACTTTCCAACCATTAAGTTTATCGAAATCGTGGGTAACCAGCAACCTGACATTTCCACCGCTGATCACTTTGAAGTCCATATTGATCCTGGGCGCTGATTTGGAAGTCCAGGTGCGGACCTGGAAAATATGGTCGCCGGATTTATATATCCAGCGGCAATGATTCAATCCCATCTCGAAAGCTGAAGGAACACCCAGTAAAAATAAGCGGCCTTCAATCTCAACAAAAATCCGTTGCCCTGTCTGGCGAAGGTCATTAAACTGGCTGGTACATACCGAAAGAAAAATATTGAAATTGGTATTGCCCTGCGTAATATGCGAATTAAAAACACCAAACGCATAAGCCGTGGTTGAAACGATATTCTCATCAGCCCTGTATCCGGCCTCAGCCTGCATAATATGTCCATGCGGACGGTCGGTCAGCATTTCTTTGGCCCGAAGCATCACATGATTGCTATGATTATGGAAAAACGAGAGTAACTTTCGCTCCACAACTTCACTATGCCGTTTTTGCGGATCAAAAAACAGGTTAAGTTCTTCTTCAGTGAGATCAGTAACGGGTAAAAAGTCTGAACTATTAAAAATAGTACGATCCGGGCTACTAAAATTTTCAGGATTTCCGACTGCAATATTATCCTGGAATTCGAGCATCAGGGCAGACAACTGTACTAAATCGTCAGCGGATGTTGCAGCAGGGTGGTCGGGAAGATAGGAAGCGACAAAAATACTCTTATGGCTTCCACCCGGAGCCAAAGTAAAAGGACTTTCCTGCAAAGCAATTATCGACAATTCGCCGGAATATTCTCCACCAAGTGATTCTGCTTTAAGCGCCTCAGGGATTCCCGTTTCGCGAAATGTTTTACCCAGGAACTGCATTCCATCGGTACTGGCTGAAATCGCTTTGTTTTTACAAGCCAGCATGATCCAGGGGTTGCCCACCGGTTCTTTTGTGTTTTGCCGGCAACAAACCACCGGCCCATAAGTATTGTCGTGAAGTATCAGCCGCTCGAGATACTGGCTTACATAATATTCGTTGACCAAACCAGCAGAAATTGGCTTTAACCCTACATCCTGAACATAAATTATATCGAGTTCGGCTGTTTCACCACAGTTATTCCTGATATCGATACTCCATTGCCAGCTCAGGCTTTTCAACGAAAGCTGCAACATGCATGCATAATCCAGACCTTCCCAAATGCCTTTGGCAATAAAAGCATCGTCCTGAAGCTGGAAAAGGTTTTGGCTTCCCGGGCCTAAAAGAGGTCTGTATTGAATGGATTTCCCTCTTTTTCGGAGGAAAAGATTTGTACCTGAATCAGAGAATGGCGTGCCTGGTTTGAGATTTACCCTGATAGGGTCAATTTCAATATTCCGGACTAAACCGTTTTCGAGGAAATCAAAAGATAGTCCGAGGGGATTTTTGATTTTCATTTAGCCAGCTTGATTTTAAGAATCATTTCACTTCGGTGTTTATGGCTGTAAACCAATATTATACGCTTTTCATCGCTGATTATCTTCACGCCTTCATCATCAATGGTTGCGGAAATAATTGTTTTTGCAACCGGACCTTCAAAAACAATTTCTCCGGCCAGGTCGCGATCGCCGTACAGGGTAATCTCAGGCTGATCAGCATGCAATTCAACACCTAGAATATCGGATGTACTGTGCAGGATTCTTAATTCTGCTGCGATTTCCATGCAAACAGGAGTCAATACGGCATATAATGCAGGCCACAGTATTTCATTCTTCAGGTAAGGGATAGTGATAGTTTCACCGTTCCCGGGATGTGTATATGAAACCGTACCGCTTTGTTCCTCGTTATAGTAATTGGCTATAAAAAGCACAGCTTCATTATCACTTGTAAAGCGTTCGCGAACGGCGATATTTTCATTTTCGGCGGAAGCTTGACGAAGCATTGCTCCTGATGTGTTCAAAATGGCTTCATACACCGGTTTCTGTCCTTCGGTATCGAACCCGATCCAGGTTCCCAGGTGAGTAAGTGATCCGCTTCCAAGTTTTTTTGTAAATCCGCAAGCTGAACCATTAAGTGTGCGGGCAATAATTTCGGCTTCGGCCAGTGATTCTTCCGAATAAATGATCAGCGGATTGGCACATTTAATATCCTGCAGTCCCAGAACATCAATCAAAGGCGAGTCGATTATTTCTCTTCCTGAAGGCTGTACCGAAAGTGCATCGCGGAGAATTGTGCATGGCTTTTGCGACATTTCGCGATCGGGGAGATAAGGGAACATGACAAGGTTTCCGCCTGCTTTGGTATAATCAACAATAGTTTGCTGATCGGCAGCATTCATTTCATCAGTACTGAATGCCCAAACCTGTTTGTACTTTTTCATCGATTCAGCCGACGCCTTTGTAAGATCCATCATATCGTAATCGATATTCAGGATTTGAAGAACCTTTAATAAACCATCGAAATAAGCCGGCCGGCGTATTGCCGATGCATTGAACTGAAGCTCACAGGCTCCGTCAACAGGGCGTTCCAGTTCCGATGCATAATACGGTGGGTAGAAAAGCACACACACCTCTGCTTTTCGCTTTGAGTCAACAATTAGACTTTCGGAGGTTTTAATGATTTTGTTCATCCGTTTTACAAGCGGGAAAGCGCTTGTACGTTCGCCTTCAGGGGTAAGGGGATTGAACCAGTAAAAAGTCGATCCTGAATAACCGGTCCGTCTTGTATTGCGACCCTGCGAAAACATATAGTAGTTCCAGCCGGTGAGGCCGTTAGCTACACTTGCCTTGTAGAAAAGCTCCATTTCACGCGGGTTCGTTACCACATGATATTCGCGCGAACCGCTCTGGAATTCGGCAGCAAACAAGGGTTTGTTGCCCTGCATGGCAAAGGTTATGTCGTTGATTATGCGGTCGTCGTGCATGTTGCGGTACGACATGAATTCCGGGATATGATCCACCCCGAAAATAATCTCGCTTTTATCCTGAAACAGATCTTCGTACATCGTTATATTCACAGGGAATTCGTACCCGCTGCCATATATCCAGCCCGGTAGATTGTGGTACAAAGGAACCGTTACACCTCTTTCCCTTGCCATGGCGGTAAGCATCCGCAGGTAATCGCCATAATATGTTCTCCAGAACAAGTGCCATTCATGATCACGTCCACGGTCGCCTTTTGAGGTATAGGGAAGTCTTCCGTCGGGAGGAAGTTCAACATGGGCAAAGTCAGCGTAATCTGTTCCCCAAAGGGTATTCAGATCTTCGATGCCAGTAAATCTTTTCTGTAAATATGACATGAAACGGTCTTTCACAGCATCGCAGTAGTCGGCCTGGTGAGCGAGCCACGAGAATACACCGATCTCGTTGCATATCTGCATCATAATGATCGGGCCACCATTCGACAGCTGACGTTCGCTGATGAAAGGCATAATCTGATCGTACCAGAGGCTTACCTTTTCAAGGTATATTCGGTTGAACAGGCTTACTCCGTCACTGGCAACAATGCCTCCCTTACTGTTTCGCATCTTGACTTCGGTGCCATACTTATCCATAAACCAGTCAGGCAGTCCGGCACCGCGATACTCAGCTAATATAAATGGCCCCGGTTTAACTATACAGTGGAATCCTCGGTCGTGACAGGATTTAAGCCATCCTTTAAGGTCATGCTCAGGGCTGGATGTGCCGTCAAAATCAAAAACGCCTTCAACAGTTTCATGAAATGCCCAGGGAATATAAGTACTAATAGTGGTCAGGCCGGCTTCTTTGGCTGCATCGAGGTGCTTATCCCAGAGTTCCCGCTTAATCCTGAAATAATGGATTTCTCCTGAAGTGAGAAACACCTTTTTGTCGTTGAGACAGAAGTTATTTTCTTTGATCGTAAATGTCATAGTATTAGATTTCATTTGGGGCAAAGCAGGGTTTCTGGTGACTGGTTACTGGTTTCTGGTCACTGGTTTCTGGTGACTAATAATAGATTCCATGTTTCTGGTTTCAGGTTCTACTCTCAGATCCTGAATAGAGGCACCTGGCACCCGGAACCCGGCACCATTTTATAATATGGGCTCTAATTCACTATCCTCTTTTGTACGGTTCGTATTTCTGACTTTGAGAAGATCCTTAATTTCATGACTTCGTTTTTCAGTAAGGGAGTACCTGAGGACAAAGAAAATGGAGAATATGCTCAATAAAATGGGTAGTCCGATCTCAACCACACGCATCATTAACAGTGTATACGGCGATTGTATCGTAAGCTGAACGATTTCAGTTTCAATTGTGCTTAGCTCTGTGTCCAGTGATCTAAGGGGCATATTGGTGTTAATTTGCGCGAGCTTCTTATTCACTCCGTTGCTGTTTTGGATAATTTTTATGTAGTGTTCCTTGCTCTTTTCCGTTTCCAGCGATTTGCCTTCCAGGTGAGCTAAAAGCTCAAACGAATTCATCCTGGCTTTTTCAAGCTTTGGTTGAAGAATCAAAGGAATTGCTGCAGTGATAATAGTTTTGGTCAAAGAGTCGGGATTTAAGTCCCCTGGATTCCCCAATTGAGTATTGAGTATTTCTAATTGATTAATGGTTGATTTTGTCGATGAGATTACTTCTGACAACTTGTTTTTCCGCTGGTTTTTGTATTCAGCCACGTTTTGATATACCTCGCTTTGCTCTTTAACTGATTCCTTTTCCAGGACCGTTATATATAACCTTGAATCTTTAATTGCTTCGGTAACCTTCTTTTTTGTATTTTCAAGCAAAGTTGTTTTGGTTCCTGTCAGTCCCTGATCGCCCTGCCAGTATTTGATATCGCTCCTTAGTTCCCTGATATTTCCCTGCAGACTATCTACTTTCGTAACCTGTGTCTGGTCGAAAAGAGTGAAAACGATTAATGCACCTGCAATTAAACTGGCGAGTGCTGTCCCCATTTTTATAAACCACCAGAATACCGAATAAAAGCTTCCTTCGGAGCGGTTGCCGGTTTTCAGTTCATCTTCATCGCATATATCGCCAACCATTGAAGATCCCAGGGTAAAGAAAAACAGCATACCTGCCGATAGCAAAACTGTGGGTATAAGAACCAGGTAAGGGTATGTAGGGTTATAGCAAACAATTTTGGAAGCCTGTGCCACAACCATCAGTATTATGGCAATAGTTAGGGTTTTGCGTTTACCCAGCCTTGGGCTTATCCAGTTAAGCGGGAAGACGGCCAGCACACCGGTTATTGCCCAAATGGTACCATTGATACCAAGCAGGGTTGCTCCTGCAACTTTATCACCGCCATAAATGTAGAAGATAGGAATGTATGACCCCAGCAGGCTCACAAAATTAAAGCCCATGGCCAGTGTAAAAATAGTAAGGGTTAGCATGATAAAGTTACGGTTACTGGCAGTGCGTTTCATATCTGTCCAGAAAGGAGTTTTTTCCTGCGCTTCCACTTTTTTAAACCCCGGTTCGCGTAATTTGAAAAACCACCAGAATGAAAGCGGGATGAGGATTGCTGCAATCAGAATAGAGACGTAACGCATTCCGTCCACCTCATTGCCTCCGGGACCTTTAAAAATTTCCATACTGGCCAGGGCAAAGAGCCAGGGTGTACTCATTGCAAAAAGGTTGCCGACAAAGCTTTTAGCGCTGAACAGACGGGTCCGTTCGTGGTAATCGGTTGTCATTTCCATACCCAAAGCTCCATGAGGGATTTCGAAGATATTTACTGCAGTAAAAAAAATCAGCAGTGAAATAAGAATATAGACGAGCTGAAATGCCTGGAAGCCCGAATCGGTAGGGAACCAGCTGTGCACCAGGTCGCCTTTGGGTATCCACCATATAACCACAAATGAAACGGCAACAGCTATACCTCCAAGCAGCAGGTAAGGACGGCGGCGTCCCCAGCGGGTACGGGTATTATCCGACAGATGGCCAATAATAGGATCCGAAAGCGCATCCCACAAACGGGGAACAATTAAAATTGCCCCAAGCCAGAATGCACTTAATCCCAAACTAATATTGCCCATCAGGCCAACAAGTATGCCTGCCACGTTGAAGAGCGCTATAGGAATAATTCCACCGGCACCGTAAGCCGCCAACTGTGAAAAGCGAATCTTGTCTTCAGCCTTTGTGCTGCGGTCCACAGCTACTTCTTCGTCCATCTTGAGTCTTTATTTATAGAGTTAGTAATATATCACTACTTCTGCAGGAATTGCTTTAACAGTAATTTCCTTTTCGTTAAAATCTTTTATCTCCGATCCGTTTACAGTTACTTTTACAGGAAGTTTTGATCCGTTGAAGTTTCTGATATTGATTCCATTTGCCGGAAGTTTTACTTCACCGTTTATCGTGAAACGATAGCTGCTGCCTTCTTTTTTTATTGAATATGAAATCTCACCGTAATAAGTCGGCAGATTCTCAACCGACATCCCCTCAGGTGCATCAATCCAATCCTGGTAAAGTGCTGATGCTATTACGAGAGACTGATCGAATTCATTTTCATACACAAACATGGAACGGATGGCATTGATAAAGTCGCTGCCCACCCATGTATGCGGCATATCGCCGATATAGCCCGGGAAACGGTCATCTTTCCATATAACCTCAGGCCAGTGATTCCATCCGTTCGGGCGCTGATCGTTGAGGAAAAAAGCAATTAGTTCATGCGCCCTTTCCGGCTGATCGAGGCTGATAAATGAACCAATGAGGCGATTTTCATAAGGCGTATAATTAACCCAATCGAGTTTCCCATCCCTGCGATTCCTGAAAAAGTCGTAGTATTTGTCAAAAGTATTGTAAACCTGGGGTTTAGGCAGGTTTTTAAGTTCATTGCAAGGTGTTAATGCAATGGTAGTTGAAGTGGCATCAAAATCACCCAGTTCGACACAGCCGGGTATATAATTTATTTTCGCCAGTTTCATTGCAAGAGCTAATGAATTATAAAGGTTTTCGCTGAAGTTGTCGCGTATCTTCTTTAGTTTCTGGTATTTCGCAGTTTCACCCAGTATTTTCTGGATCTCAGTTGCATCCTTAAGGCCCTTCATGGTAAAGAAATCATCCCAATAAGAGTGCATCGGCTTGGCGGAATAGCCTTCGTGGCTTATTGATTCCGGCATCAGGCCGTAATAAGCCCTCAAACTGTCGTTGCCGTTTTTAAAATAGTTGGTTGAGCGCTCGGCGATAAGCGATGAAATGTATTCGACGGCTTTCAGTACATTATTGTTCTTTGACCTCAGGAAAACTGTGTCGTGGGTAAAGTTGAAATATTCGCGGATGAGATAAATCAATTCCCCATGGCTGTCGTTTTCGGGAACCGGATCGGGACCACGCTGATCGACTACACATGGGACTTTCCCGTTTTCATACTGATGAGCGCAGTACCAGTCGATAAAGTCTTTAACTTCGGGGACAATGCCTGATTTTAAAAGCGCGGAAGAGGTGAGGGCACCATCGCGTATCCAGCTACGGTTGTAGGAACGCGAGCCGGGTTGTATGCCGACTTTATCGCGGTTAACCAGGATATAACAAAGGTTTGATTTATAAGTATTTATTATCCTGTCGGCCGAGGGTGGAAGATTAAATTTAATATGTTCCGCTTCCGATTTCCAGAAAGCACCTGACTTTGCAAATTTATCAGCAGAGTTGCTGATACTTAGTTTGCCGTCGGGTGTGTTTTTACCGTAAAACGGGACTGCCACAAACAGATCGGTTTGTTTACCTGCATCCAGGTGGATCGAATATTTTACAACCCCGTTCGCCAGGTTGTTCTGATCGATGGCTGACTTATTTAAAGGCATTTTCCCATTCCGCAGGAGGTCAACCAGATTGCCTTCATCTGAAACTGACGCTCCAAAAGAATCGTATTTTTTTTGAAACAGTATCACTTTATCATCGACAGATAAATAATTGCCTTCTTCTTTGATGGATTTTATTTTCCCTGCGCCCCCTGTCATATTCAGGAACTGGTAATAGGGATCAACCTGGTAAGGCCGGATCAGGAGGTAAAACTCAAAATCTTTTGGTTGGCCGGAAGTGTTTTTTAAAGTGTATCCGATATCGAGTTTCGAATTCTTATTTGCTTCCCCGCTAGAAGTGATGCGGGTTACCAAATTCAGGCCATTCAACTGCCAGGTCACAGTTGGTGTAAAATCAAACTGACGCTGATCCAGCGAATTTCCGAGCGACTGACCGGATGTAACATTGTGCCAGTCGTAGACCGAATCACCAATCCTAATCAGAGGTTCGATGGAGAAAAGGGCTTTATCCACTTCTACCATTCCATCTTCGTTGATCATGGCTTCTTTTACATCATTATTCACGCCGGTAATCGTCCAGTATGAAGCCTTTTCGGAGAAATACCGCGGGAAATTACCTGATGGTGAATTCTTAGCTGAGTAAATCAGGAAATCATTCTTTGTAAGGGATTCATTTACATTAAGATATTTTATTTCACTGATCCCGACATTCTTCTCTGCGTTTTTAATATCAATTTTAATGTATTTTGCTTCTGCTTCAGGCAGCCTGATAAAACTAACATCGCCCTGGTTGGAGTGCACGGAATAAACTTTTTCCCATGTTTTTGCATCATTCGACTGAAGAACATCGAAGTTATTGGCATGGTAGCCTTTTAACCAGTCGATCTGCAACCCTCCAAATTCCCTGCGGGTTTTGAAATCAATTGTTATACTTTGTACTGGTGCTTTACCGCTTTGCCAGTATGTTTCATGCGAATTATCCGAAATGAAAGATGCAGAATGGCTTTTTTGTGAAGATGAAGCAGAAATCAGGGGGGCTGGATACGAATTAGTTTCGGGTGGAAGCGGTTCAAATTTAAAATTATCGAGCCATATGGTTCCTTTTCCGCCAACGAATGAGGCAATGGTAAATTCAATCCGGTCGATTCGTTTCAGCTGCTTATCGGCAATAGGACCCCAGGCAAAACTGATATGTCGTTTCTTAACGGTGATCTTTTTCCATTCGGTCGGGAAATCGAAGTTGCGGTTACTGACCCACCAAACATTGTTGCCGGTGCTGTCAATAAATTTAATTTCCAGGTTATTGGCCGGAGATTCGGCTTTCAGGTAAAACGAAAATTCATAATTATCGGGCAGATTGATAGGGAAAAGTTTCTGTATCCCGCCGTAACCGGTTCCGTGGGTGAAATCATAATCAAAGCGGATTGCGTTGCCTGTCAATCCTTTTTCATTCGATAAGTTTAAATTGACACCATCGGATTGAATAAAATACCAGCCTGTTTTGTTTTCAAATTCATCGAGTGTCTTGATCTGAGCATGAATTACCGTGGTTGCCATAACCATCATGATCAATAACAACGATTTTCTGATCGGATTTTTCATACACGGAAAACCTTTTTTATTTTAAATATCCGTATCCCAGTTTGCTCAACCCGGTCTGAATAATCGGATCTTTCATTACATATTCCCATACCAGGCCTGTACGGAAATTTTCGATCATCATTAACATAGGGCCTTCATCGATGCCGATCCAGTCGTTATTCACCCATTTAGCCGTGGGGTTGAAAGAATCATAATAGCCGTATTTGCCCCATAATTCTTTACCGTACCTGGCATTGATTGATTTCATTGTTGGCAAAACTATCTCGGGTGCAAAAGGCAAGGATGACATGGCACCATATGGAGCAATTGTTCCATCCTCGGCAATAGTATAGTCTCTGCCGCTGGTTCCCCTCCCAGCATATCCTTCAAATTTCTTGTCACCGAAATTATACTTATCGCCGGGACCGTCGCAAGCAGTTATTCCCCAGCAAAGCGAATCGTAACCGACCCAGCCTTTTGGATTCTCAATGGCATACTCACGCTGAACATAGGTTGCACGCCTGGAGTTTTCGAAGTAATCAATTCTTTTTTCCTTCATATATTTATCGGCAAGCCCCCGGTAATCTATAAATGCCTGCGAAAACTGGTGCCCGAACAGAGGAGGAAATGCAACATGCGAAAGTCCTTTATAAGGTGTCTGCCACTCATAGGTCGAAAGCCATGAATCATAACTCCTGACAACATCTTTCATCCCCGTACCTGCTGCCAGCACGTAGAGAAACAGTCCTTCATTATAACCACTCCATCCGTGATTGAGCAAACCGTTTTCGGGTGACCAGGCCATGGAAATGCAATAGGGATGTTTGCCACTGGCTGGCAACTGCATGAAACTCCAGTCCATTCTTCCAAGCAGGGTTGCTGCCAGCGAACGTATTTCCGCTTCTGTAGTATTTTCCAGGTTGTAATAGTTACGGGCAAAGAGAATACCCATCATCAGAATACCTGTATCAATGGATGAAAGTTCGCATTTCCACTCTCGGGTACCGCTGTTCATCTTCAGGAAATGGTAATAAAAGCCTTTGTACCCTGTTGCATTGGTATCTGCACTCTGAACCGATTTGGCAAAAAACCTGAGCATGTTCAGGGTTATTTCGGCGGCCTGCTCGCGGGTGATCCATTTTCGTTCAACTCCGATCGCAAAGGAAGGAATTCCAAAACCGGTAGCTGCTATGCTGGCAGGAGCCCAATTTGCTGCGCGATCTTTAACAATACCCCATTCGATATGATGCTCGTTCAAAAAGAAAAGAAATGTTTTATGCTGAATGGAATCGAGCATAGCAGTTTCGTGAGCTGTTATTGCGTAATTCACTTTCCCGTGGGATATGAATGCCGACTGTTGCGATCGTGCACAACCTGCGGTTGCAATTATTACAACAACTAGAAATATCTTATTGAACCTTACCAGATTTTTAATTTTTAACATAATTGTCGTAAATTAATTCTTGTTCGTTTAATCGTATACAAATAGGGTACTTAGCAGAGTGAGAATATCGTCACAGCTACTATTTTAACTTTTATTTGTAACTAAAACCTAATTTCGTTAAGCCAGCCTGTACTTCGGGAGCCGACATAAATAAGTTCCATAAAAATCCGGTCCGGTAATTCTCGATCATCACAATTTCAGGCCCCTGGTCGATGGCAAGGAATGAATCTGCATACCAAAGTCCCTTTAGCGAGAATGAGTCGACAAATCCATAGTTTTTCCAGATTTTATCACCGAGTTTATAATAAAAGAACCGAATAGCCTGCATCGATTCTACCGGGGAATAAGGTAGTGATGATATTGCTGCGGTTGGTGCAATAACGCCTAAATCGTTGGTGGGGCTGCTGGCGCTATATCCACTGGGAATATCGCTGGCAGTAAGACCCCAGCAGTTTTTACCGTAACCGGCATTACCATTGGGATTAGCAACGCAATAAGAATAGTTTATCAGGCTATGGCTCACGTTTTGCTGCCAGTAGCTGGCGTACTGATCATGAAGGTTGCGCGGGTCAAGGCCAAGAAAGGAATAATGGGCAAAAAACAGTGGACCGCCATAACTTTGTCCAAGAGGAAGAAGATATCCAAAGTAACTTTGGTTCAGCCTGATGTTGCCATTCATTGCCCATCCATTATCGTAAACTGTTTTATTAATAGAATGTGAAAGCGATGAAGCAGCCAATACATAAACAATAAGTGCCTCATTATAACCCTGTACCTTCATATTCATTGCCCAGCCATTTGTTGGTGACCAATGCCAATATAAGGCATTTTCGTTGTTTTTACGAAACCAGTCCCATTCCACTTCGTTCCAGAGGGTATTTATAGTTGAGCGAAGCTGAATTTCACCGGTATTGGTTGGACTGTTAAAGTATTGCCTTGCCGTGATAAGGCCCTGCATCATATATGAAGTCTCTACCAAATCGGCACCGTTATCGGTATTACCGAATGGAATCGTGATCCCGGTTGCGCCATTCAGCCAATGAGGGAATGCGCCATGATAGCGGGTTGTTTTGTTTTTCAAGAAATCAACCAATGTGAGCAAACGCTGAAGTCCCTGATCGCGGGTTATAAAATTTCGTTCAATGCCAACCAGGATCGCCATAACGCCAAAGCCTGTTCCCCCGGTAGTAACCAGATCGCCGGAAGAGTTCCGTTCACGTACCATACCCGAAACAGGATGGCCAAAATCCCAGAAATAAGTAAATGTCTTTTGCTGTATTAGAGTCAGCAATTCGTTATCTGTGATCCGGGTAAATTTATCGTTGGTATCAATTGTAGTGAGAAGGGCAATATTATATTCAGCCTCTAATCCGGTTTGTTCCTTCGAAACCAGGTCTTTCATAATATGTATTGAATACTTCGAAAGGTATTCAAGTGGTGAAAAAGGACTTATTCTGACAACACTATCGTTATTCTCAAATGTAACATTATAGGGTATTGTCAATGACCCTGCATTAAAGGTAATATTATTACTAACTGAAATTCTGTCGACTGGTGCCGAAAAATTTAACTTTATCTCAGGAGTGAGGTTCAGATCATTGAATGTTGTACCTCCAGTTTTGCCATTAACCTGAACCTGGGAAAGGATAAATGGTTCAGGAACAACGGTTTCCTTCTTACATGAAACTGCTGCCAGAAGTACAATAGAAAAGAAGAGCAGTTTCAGCTTATTCATGTTTTATGAAATTTAGTAATTAGTCAGGGAAGAAAAAGGAGCCCGGATAAAGTGGGCCCCTCTTTTAACCAAATCATCAAACCTGATCTTTATATCTGGTCCATTTAATTCCCCTGTTTAAATTACGTGGTTGACTTTATGATCCATTATTTAATTGAACCTAAGCAAACTAAATCGGACTAAACAGGAGTTTGGAGAGACAATACTTTATTATGTAATAAAAGGGAGTCAAATTTTCATCAACTCCCTTTTATTGAAAAACTAACGGCCAGCTACTCCAAGATTGTATAATGCCATAATTTCAGCATCAGTAAGAGCTGTATTGAAAACGCGTAGATCATCAACTGCAGCTGTTGCCATAGGCATCCAGTCACCTCTGACGCCTGCAGCTGTAAAGCCAATATCGCTTGAAGCAAGACTTCCAAATACGGCCTGACAAGGAACTCTCATATTAAGAGCAACTGTGTTGGTTCCCCTGTCGTCCCAGGCACCGATGGAAACACCATTTCCATAGACCTGCAATTTATGTGTTGCTGAATTAAAACGGATGGTTACAAAGCACCATTTACCGCCTTGTTTGAATACACCAACGCGGACAGCATCAAATGGATTTGGACGGTTATCCTGTCCATTCAATGAACCATCAGCATTTTTTGAAAGGTAATTTGCTTTTGGAACAATGGTGTCACATGTAGCTGGTTTCCAGCCGGTTTCAAAATTCAGACCCAGGTTACCCCAAACATCAGCAACTGCTGTAGGAATTATTCCGAATAATGAGGTGAAACTATTACCTGTGTTACTGATTTTTACCCATGATGAAACTGTAAAATCACCAAGTGAATTTGCAGCACCAATGTTTGCAATGCTAGGATAAACTAATGCTCCTTTAGTGAGGTTTAATGCATTACCAATCTGGCCTGTTGTAAAAGCATATCCGCCATATTTGTTTGCCGGTGCAGTTGAGGAAATAGCTTCGTTGTAAGTGTCGTCAAAAGTCCAGTGGGCTTTCAGGTAAGTAGATGCTACCTGATCCGAATTGTCGTAACCATCAATCTGAGGAAGACTTTCGTCATCTTTACATGAATTAATGGTGATCATTCCAAGCACAAGTGCGAGGGAGAACAAGAATGTTGTGATTTTTTTTGTTTTTTTCATAAGGCATTAATTTTTAGGGTTGATTTATTTGAATTGAGGGTTGATTGTATTTTAGATTTAAAGTTTTTTTATAAGGTTGATTTTTCTGCTAAGGTTAACAGCATTTGTTTAATATCCAAAATTTTGGGTTAATTTACCGCTGCTAAGTTGAATTTGCGAATTAGGAACAGGTAAGAGTTCATTTTTACCTGCGACAAAATGTTTCCCTGAAGCATTTAGAACCTGTGCTGCTCTTCCCTGCCTTACAAGGTCCCAAAACCTGTCGTGTTCCAGAGCCAGTTCAACCCGGCGTTCTTTCCAGATGGCATCAATGGTCGCAGTTGTGCTTGTTAACCCCGCACGTAACCGTACTGTATTTAAAGGAGTATTTGCATCAGCACCTACATGCACAGCTGCTTCGGCATTCATTAACAGTACATCGGCATAGCGTAATATTTTGATGTTTTTCGGCCGGTCTTTATCATCCGCATTCGCATATGTTTCTTTGGTTGCACTTGTATAGGCCTTATAGTTGTAGTATAAGTTTTGTACAGAATCAGAACTCGGAACACGGAATCCGTCCCAAAGGGTTGTGCCTTTGTGTGTTCCTGAATTATCAATCATTATAATGGTTGCAGCTTTGCGAATATCGTTTGGCTCATAGGCATTAATAAGATTTGTAGTAGGATTGCAAAATCCCCAGCCAAGGTCGTTCCATCCTCCTAATCCTCCGACTCTCACACCCTGACAGGATGTATAATTACTTATGCCCAGGTTACTGTTATTGTAACTTCCTGTTTCAATCTCAAATATCGATTCAGCACAATTGTCGCCTTTTTGCCTCCAGAGTATATTGTAATCGACCAAACTGTATTGACCCGAATGCATAACATCCGAAGTCAGGTCGTAAACTTTCTGCCAATTCTGAAGATACATATATACTTTCGCAAGCATTGACTCAGCTGCTCCTTTATTCGCATGTCCCATCCCATATGCTGATTTCAGAGGCAGGTTGTTGGCGGCGAACTGCAAATCAGAAATTATGGTATCGTAAACAATTTGTTTACTGGCACGTGTCTGGAATGCAGGATCGTTATTTGCATCTGTTTGATCCTTTGGTACACGAAGCACTAAAGGAACATCGCCAAACATCCTGACCAGGTTAAAATAAAGGTATCCCCTGAGAAATCTGACTTCTGCAATCAAATGGGTCTTGGTCGTATTGTCAATACTTGCTGTGCTGAGTGCGAGCAGGGCCTGGTTAACCGTACCGATTGCATTGTAGTGACCGCTCCAGAGCGTTTCAGCAAATTTATTGGTTGCAGTAAGGTTGAAATCATCAATGTCACCGACCGGAACTTTTTGGTCATCAGCGGTACTGCCTTTATCAGCATCATCCGATGCAATATTGGTAACCGAAATGAATGCGAATCCATGTACATCGCCTGATCCCCAGGAGTCGCCCTGGAGTAAACTGTTATATGCTCCAGTAACCAGTTTGGTTGCCAGGTCAGGATCGGATGAAGTGGTAGCTCCTCCTTGAACCGGAACATCCAGGAACGATTTTGAACAGGAAACAAGAAAAACAGTTATCAGGAAAAGTGAAAAATATATTTTTTTCATAACGAAGCCGGTTTAAAGTTAAAAATTCAAATTTAATCCCAAAGCAATGGTACGTGTAGTAGGGTAGGAGCTCAGTTCGATTCCCGAATCAAGAGGACTACCCGAAAGTTCGGCTGTAAAGCCGGAATATTTCTTCAATGTATACAAGTTCTGAGCTGTAACGTATATACGCAGGCTTTTAATCTTGAGTTTGTTTAACATATCAGTGGAAAGAGAATAACCAGCAGTAAGGTTATTGATCCTAACAAAGCTTCCTGATTCGATAAAGTAATCGGAGGCCAGCAGGTTACCCGTATTTGCTGCAGGTTCAGTCTGACTTGGATTTGCTGATCTGTTCCAACGGCTGTAAACAAGGGCGGCTTCAATATTATCTTTTCCGTTAATACGAATTGCACGTTTTCCGTTGTAAACCTGGTTCCCAACATTTCCATAAATATCAAGCCCGAAATCCCAATTCTTATATGTAACGCTCGAATTTAATCCAAAGTATGCCTTAGGCTGATAAGAGCCTGCATAATCACGATCTTTGTCGTCAATCTTCCCGTCATTGTTCTTATCCCAATATTTAAATTCCCCGGCATGCGCTGTTGGCTGGATAATAGTTCCGTTATTATCCTTGTAGTCCAGAACTTCCTGATCGGATTGAAAAACACCCAGGACTTTCAAAACATAAAAATTGCCTATAGGATGGTCGTTAGTTGTATAGGTTGTAAATCCTTGTGCAGCCCCTATATTGCCGCCCCAGATAGGTTCACCTCCATTGAGTCCGATAACAGTATTTTTATTCAGTGTAACGTTTCCACTAACCGAATATGAGAAATTTGTGCTGACCTGGGTTTTCCAGTTCAGTTGCATTTCAACTCCTTTGTTCTGGATTGATGCGGCATTAGTAAGTATCTGATGATCTGCATCTCCAACTGTTGAAGGTATATTAACGAAGATCAGTGCATTATCTACTATCTTGTCGTAATAATTAAACTCGCCTGTCAAACGATTGTTCAACATCCCGAATTCAATAGCGAAATCATATTCGGATGTGCTTTCCCATTTTATGTTCGGGTCTTTAATCTGATTAATCTGGCTTCCGTTTGTTGCACCGGTTGTACTTCCGTTAAACGGATAGGCTAGGTTCGGAACAATTGTATTTATATAGGCATCGGTTGCAATCTGATCGTTTCCGACAACTCCCCAGCTTCCCCGGATACGAAGCATATCAAATATATGCTGTGATTTCATAAAGCCTTCTTTACTAATATTCCAGGCAAGTCCAACTGAAGGGAAGGTACCCCAGCGGTTCTTTTCGGGAAAACGTGAGCTTCCGTCGCGACGAACAGTTGCTGTGAGGAGGTAGCGGTCGTTATAATTGTAATTTAAACGCCCCATGTATGAATTTCTGGTCCACATATCGCCTTTGCCATCATTTTGTGAACTACTGGCAAGTCCGTTATACAGGTACCAAAGATTCGGATCGGCTGGAACTTCTTTGCGCATGCCATAGAGCCATGTTTCTTTAAATTTCTCAGCTGTTGTACCTGCCATGAATTTAATGTCATGCTTTCCAAAAGTTTTGTTATAAGTAAGGTAGTTATCCCAAACCCATTTGAAATTGTTCACAGTTTTATTAAACAAGGCACTTGTCATATTCATCTGGTTGCCCCCTGCAATGTCGAAAGTTGACTCATCATTCAGAAACTTATAATCGTACAACCGGGCTTGTTTAAACAGCAGATCCCCTCCTAGTCCTGAATGAAAGCTAAAGTTGCTGAATGGTGTTATATCCAGGTATGCAGCTCCCTGGATCCTGTTAGTTGCCACCCTTACTGAATTATTCTGAAGGTCGAGCAAGGGATTACCTACCTGTCCGTTAAATGCTGAAACATTTCCATATTTATCGCCTACCCGGGCCTCGATAATTGGAGCAGCCCTGTATGCATCGCTGTAAGCACCTCCAATATTACCGTTTTCATCAATATCAAGGTTATTAAACCCGTTTTCATTTATAGCATTTGCAAATGAAGCCTGGAAACCCGATTTGATATACTTTGAAATTTTGAAATCCATATTTGACCGGAAAGTGAACCTTTTAAACTGGTTCTCGAGAACTATTCCTTCATCGTTCAGATAACTTCCGCTGAAAAAGTAAGTAGTGTTCTCATTTCCCCCCGAAATGGATAGATTATGATTTTGTTCAAATGCGTTGCGTAAAATCGTTTTATACCAATCCGTATTTGCAGAAGTACCTGTTAAAGCTGTTCCGGTAGC
Source organism: Bacteroidales bacterium (assembly GCA_963677975.1). Taxonomy (GTDB): domain Bacteria; phylum Bacteroidota; class Bacteroidia; order Bacteroidales; family UBA4417; genus UBA4417. Next base: position 2,431,697 of record OY782677.1, read on the forward strand.
TGCCTGGTAATAATTCTTATACTCGTCAGCATTTGCCATTTTAATCAGGTTCGATGCGGACCTGCTCCCTACAGAACTGTTGTAGGTAATATTAAGTTTGCCACTGGTGCTGCTTCCCTTTTTTGTAGTAATAATGACAACACCATTTGCTCCCCTCGAACCGTAAATGGCTGATGAAGAAGCATCTTTCAGAATGTTCATATCAACTATATCGGAAGTGTTAACATTTGTAATATCATCAGTGAGAACACCATCTACAACATAAAGTACATGAGTACCTCCCAATAAGGTACTTGTTCCCCTAATCCTGAGTTGCGGAGCTGAACCAGGGCTTCCGGAACTGATAATCTGCACTCCCGAAACTTTCCCCTGCATAGCTTGTGTTGCAGTTAAAACAGGCTGTTTTGTAAGTTCGGCTCCTTTAAGATTAACTGTAGCCCCTGTAACATCACTTTTTTTCTGTGTGCCATAACCAACAACCACAACCTGGTCGAGCATGGTTTTCTTGGTAACCATCAATATATTGATAACAGTTTGGTTCTCAACAACGATCTCTTTATCTTCATACCCAATAAAAGAAACAAGCAGTATAGCTGATGGACCTGATATCTGAACAGTATATTTGCCATTAATATCAGAGGTTGTCCCGTTTGTGGTACCTTTTATCTGTATAGTAGCTCCTGGCAGAGTCTCTTTTGTGTCGGAATCTGTAACAGTACCGGTTAATGCCCTTGTCTGGGTGTGGGCGGTTGTCCAGGAAATAATTGTAATAAATAATAGGAATACTTTTAGTGCTGTGATCAACCGGTTTTTTCGTAGAGATTGTTTCATAACTGGGTTAATTAATTTCTATGAAGGTTGTAAGTGTAGAACAAGAATCAATCTAATCGTAATTTCAGTCTAATTCCAATGATCGCTATACGTTTCCGCAAACGATTGTTGAGAATTTGAATGTACAAATAAAGCAGTTATTTCGCAAAATCCTGAATAAATGGCTTCATCACGATTACATCACAGGTTTGAAGCATATTTTTAATACCTATACAACAGTACATCGATGTATAATGTTTGAATTATAAATCATTAATAAACAATAATGTATAAAACATATTATATTAAACAGGTAATTCGTGAAAAATGGTTTTGATGAAGTCAAAAGAGAGTAATACCAGGAGTCAATTGATGATAATTATAATAAAATTATTTAATTCAGCCATTTAATAATGCCATGGTTTAATTATGCGGACTATTATCAGTATAAATTTGGCCATTAAATGTGTTGTAATATTAAAACTTCATAACAAACTCTACAAGGTTCATATCTGATGCAATAGCTAGTCTTTTTCGAAGTCGGTATCTGCGAACTTCAACACCCCGAATGCTTATGTTTAATAAAGGAGCAATTTCTTTCGACGAAAGATTTAATTTTAAATAGGCACAAAGTTTCAAGTCACTTTGGGTTAATTCGGGAAAGGATTGTTTGAGCCGTTTAAAGAAGTTTTCATGTGCCTGATCAAAAAGGGTTTCGAAAATTTCCCAGTCGTTATCATTCGATATGTTTTTATCTATTAATGTTGTGAGCCTTTGAAGGTAACGAGCAGGATATCGGGCACCCAGATCTTGCTTTTGCTTTTCCAGCTCATCTTTTATCCCGATCAGCACTTCATTTTTTCTTATAATTGAAAGCGTAGAATCAGCAAGTTGCATGTTTTTGTGCGATATTTCAGCCTGAAGTTTTTCGTATTGCAATCGCATAATCTCTTTTTCAGCGAACTGCTTTTCTGTATTCATTTTTTCTTTTGCAATAAGATACATTCGGTTATGATGCCTTGCCAGCCTCCTGCGGTATAAATACTGACTAACCAGGATAACACCGATGAGTATGAAGAGATATAACAACATTGCAGTAATTGATGCGTACCATGCAGGCTTAACTTGAAAATTAATTGATATGAATTTTGTTACTGTCCCATTCTCATTTAATGTGCGTACCTTAAAAATATAGAGGCCTACAGGTAAACGGGTATATTTGGCTTCCGCTGACTCCGACCAACTGCTCCAATCTGCATCAATGCCTTCGAGCTTATACTGATATAGTTTCCGTGAACATGGGTTTTGCAGTGTTGAGTAGGAGATAGCAATATTGTTGTATGCATTACGAATTGTTATCAGCTCATCCCTGGCTTCCAGGTTTAGAGTTTTACCTGCTGCATCCTGGCAGATAAAATCCCGAATAATCAATTTCGAATCATTTGAATTGGATTGCAGTAATAGGTCTTTGTTAAAAATAGCAAATCCATTGTCGAGGCATATAAGATATAGGTTCCCCGATAACGGGACTATATTTTCGTAATTGTCAACAAGCGATAGCGAGTACTGTGTATAAATAAGCCGATAGATCATAACGGGTTTGCTTTCACTGAAATTAAACAGCGCAGCTTCGGTTTTTGTTGCTAACCAGAAGTTGTTTTCATCGATAGCACTTATTGATACTGCTGCTTCGAAACCTAAAAGTTGACTATTGATTTCGTCGTATGGGATTATTTTCTGTTTGAGATCATCCCATGTGTAAAGTCTATCCCCGTTTGAAAAGACTACCCGGTTCGAAATCTTGAATACCCTGATATTAGTCTGCGATGGAAGCCCGTCTTTTTCATCAAAGAACTGCTTTTCTATTACTTTATCAAGTGATTCATTTAAGCGAAGTCGGTATAGCCCTTTCACCTGGTGACCTATCCATATATTCCCGAGGTGATCGGCTTCAATAAACCGGCCCGGTTCCACAAATCCTTCGACCTGACCCTTAAAAACCCAGGTTTTTCCTTCTTTTTTATAAATTACCAAACTCGTATAGGTGCTTTGTATCAGATACTCTATACCTTTAATGAGAACCTTCTGCAGCATGTAACCACCCTTAATATCCGAAATTTGCTTAAGCTCATTTTTCGCGATAATAAAAGTACCATCATTGTGACCGCAAAATATTGTTCCGTCAATATCTTTAAGTTGCCATACCTGTCCTTGCGAATTTTGGATAAATCCAGAATAAATAAATTGATCCTTTACTTTACTATATGTAAAAATCCCCCTGTTGGTACCTATATAAAGTACATTGTCATTGAGAACAGCCGTGTAAACAGCTCCAAGTGATTCGTTAGGCCCCGGGTAAATATCAACCGGGTTGTTGAATGACACATTATCAATTCCGTCATCGAGGCCAACCCAAATACTCTGATCATTATCATTGCAGAGAGAAAGAACAGTATTATTCTGCAAATCATTTTCACTGTATAATTGATTTAATATATTACCTGCTTTGTCGAGAACGAGAACACCTTTTACTATTGTCCCAAATATCAGTTTGTCGCTGAATGCAATTCCATTATTGATCTGGTATTCCTTCAATAATGGATTTGCCGCAACATTCCAGGATGAAATAGTTTTGCCGTTAAACAGGTATAACCCATCGGAAGTGGTTCCAATAAGGAAAAGGTTTTCTCCCAAGGGCAGAATAGTCTTAACTTCTGTGTTAACCAGAATATTATTGTAGTCGATATTTACAAGTTTATCGTTAATAACTTCATAAAGATTCCCTTTCACAGCCTGAACAAAAAGGCGGTTTCCTGCTTTTAATAAAAAAACAATTGAACCGGGCAATTGAATAGGTTTTACGGTTTTCTGATCATAAACAAACAAACTTGAAAACCCCTGAAAATATACTTTGTTCCGAAACTGAACAATTTTCCAGATTTCCTGGTTATGAAGATCAAAATCGTGTAATAAAGGCAACAGTGAAGTATACTTCAACTGTTTTGATTCATCCTTTAACCAATAGCCAAATTCTTCGTTTGAACCTGTATAAATTCTTCCATCCCGGCTAACAGAGACAGATCGAACAATTTTACGGGTAGGCAGAGGATATACTCTCCACCTTACACCGTCGTACTTCATAAGCCCGTTGTTATTGGCTGAATACACAAAGCCTTCCTGATCCATGTCAATAGACCAGTTCTGGCTGCCTGCTCCATACAGAGATCGACTATAATGGGTGACAAAACAGGATGTTTGCGCTGCCAGATCAGCACATAAGTATTGGGCCAGCAGAAAAATGAGTGTTATGCGAATAGCTAATCTCATCCGGCTAGAGTGAATCGTGCATTATTTATTTATCTTCCAGCAAGTTCTAACTTGTATAAGGACGAAATGGTTTCTGGTGCTAAGGCAGTGTTCCAAACCCTGATTTCGTCAACCTGGCCCGTCATCGCCGTCATCCAGGTTTCAGGAGTCTTTCCCCAGCTCGGGACATTGTATGAGAATGCTCCTATAACAACCTGGGCAGGAGTGAAGAATGATAAGGCTCCAAGAGGAATATTATTGAAAGTGCGGGATTCAAGAGCAGGATCATCGATTTTTACACCATTGGCATAAACATAGAGTTTTGATTTTGAGGCATCATATACATTAACTATCTGGAACCAGGTATTCGGGCTTTTAAAAACCTGGTCGCCACCTTTCATGGGATCATTATGATTTTCCTGCGATGAAACAGCTGCTCCAACTTTTGTATTAATAAGACATTTAATATTCAGGGTGTCGTTTGCGGCAGGTTTTAGTTTAGTATCAACCATCATATTAATCGCGCCTTCCCATGCATCAGGCCTGGTTAAGGAGAAAACCATAGTTGACGAGCTTCCGTTATTTGCTACTTTCACCCATGCGCTCACTGTGAAACTGGGTAATGAGTTTAATGAAGGAATACTATTGTACTGAACGATACCGCTATTAAGAGCGATACATTTTCCTTTTATACCTTCAACAAATGTCAGGTTGTTTTGAAAATCTGGTAAAATGCCGGAAACTGACTCTTTCAGGTTATCTTCAAAACCCCAGTGCGCCATCAGGTTGGATGCTCCTATCTGGTCGGAATTTTCATAACCCCCGATTTGAGGCAGTGAAACTTCATCTTTGCATGAGTTAAGTATAAAGGAACAAAGTACCAGTATAAATGATGCAATAGTGAAGCCAGTTTTAGTAAGGAATTTCATTTTTAACCAAAGTTTTAAGTTGCTATTCATCTTAATTCAAAATCAATTTACAATTCTTCTGGAAGTTATTTCCCATATAACGGTTGTTCGATAATATGGTAATCGGGGAAACCTTAACCTGTCTTTCCAGCAAATTCTTCAATAACCTGTAAAGGAACTACCTCCAAAACTGAGTGCCAATTTACGGAGATTTTTTGCATTGAAGACTATTTCTGTTTTGAATTAGGTAAAGAAATTTCCGATTAACAAAAAGGACTGGTCATTAAAAATCTTTAACTGCATTTCTGTTTCCAATAACGGAAAATATGTAAAAATATTTGGTCAGAACAGTAATCACGTAAATTGAATCATTTCTGCTGCCGGTATCTGGTAAAAAGAATAGTATTTTATCTGTCAGATTTTCTTCCTGCGCTTCTTTTCCTGCTCAATAAGGCCGAGTTCGCGTCCGGTCTGGCCTGATATTGAAGTGTTTTCTTCAGCCCGGCGGATCAGGTAAGGTAAAATATTACGGACAGGTCCGTAAGGAATATATTTGGTCACATTGTATCCTTCCTCGGCCAGGTTAAAACTGATGTGATCGCTCATTCCGTATAATTGCGAGAACCAGATGCGGTCGTCGTTGCGGGAGAGGCCTTTTTTAGCAATAAGTTCAGTAAGCAGACGGTTGCTCCTTTCATTATGCGACCCATTGAATACCGAAATCCTGTCGAGATGATCCATCGTAAATGCAATCCCGGCGTCGTAGTTGCTGTCGGTAGCAGCTTTATCAGGCTGAATAGGAGAGGGGTAGCCTTTTTCGGAAGCGCGTTTACGCTCTTTTTCCATATAAGCGCCACGAACAAACTTAATTCCCAGGAAATAATTACCGGCTTCAGCCTTGCGAAGTGATTCCTTCAGGAATTCGAGACGGTCAGTCCTGTACATCTGCAAGGTGTTGTAAACAATTGCTTTCTTTTTATTGTATTTCTCCATCATTTCGGTAACTACCTGGTCGACAAAGGGCTGGTACCATGAGTCTTCAGCGTCGATCATAATAGGAATATCGTTTTCGTAAGCTGTACGGCTTAATATTTCGACACTCTCCTTAAAAAAGCGGATGGCATCAGCAGTCTCATGGCCTATGCCTTTATTTTCCGATGCCAGGGTTAGTACCTGCTGCGATGCAAAAGCAGTTGGTTTAAATACGGAGAAAGGGATATCGGGATGGTTTGCCGCATGAATCACCGAGCGAAGTGTCTCCTCGAGGGTGCATTGCATGGTTTCTTTATCTTTTCCGCCTTCAACCGAATAATCGAGGATGGAATGAACATTGTATTTTCGGAGCAGTTTAACGGTTTTTTCACATTCAACAAGGGTTTCGCCGCCCACAAAATGTTTGTACAAGGTTGGCTTGATAACCCATGCGATAGGTAGGTGTATTTTTAATGCAAAGTAAGTGAGCGATTTACCAATTTTAACCAGACCGGGATTCGCAATAGTATGAAAGAGCATGCTGGCCCTCGACAGATCAGAGTTGCTTTTGTAACGAAATGCAACCTCGGTGTTTTCAAATGAAAGCATATAGATATATATTTATTGCAAATGTAAAAAGCTTTTAATACGAAGTCCTGTGATGAAATTAAATTCAATAATTATTTTTCGTTTTCTGCATGCTGCCGGCATTTTGCAGCCTTCGTTCCGGAAGGCTCGGGGGATCCTTTAGTATTCAAAACAAGTTGTCCGGTTTACCGATGGACTAATGCAACTTATGCCTAATTTTATCACCTCGGAAGAATTTTACTGGAGGTTTATAATTAATTTTGTGCTTCTCAGTAACTAAAGGGTTTATTGATTTTACAGATCCTGATATCTGCCTGGGAATTAACAATTATACATGCATTTTAAGATGTTGCCGATTTTCACAGTTATAACTGCAAATTTTTTTTTTTAGGAAATTGTGATTATCATTTTAATACTGAATCAACGACCCGCAATTTGGTTTTCTGAATCTGAATAACCTGATGTAAAATGAACAACATGAACGAAGCTGAGTCTATATTTTCCGGTACTAAAGGTTGGGAAAAGTTACGTGCACTGATCGAAGCATATCGTAATGCCGGGATTTTTATTCTCGTTGATGAAAATACCGCAAAATTTTGTTTGCCAGTATTACTTGAAAAGTGCCCTGAACTTGGAAACTCAGTTGTAATTACGGCTAAAAGCAACGAATCGAACAAGAATATTGCAGGTGTTGAATCTATCTGGCGTAGTCTGGCGAAAGGAAACGCAGTGCGGAATTCGCTTATGCTATGCCTGGGCGGAGGGGTTATAACCGATATGGGCGGATTTGCTGCTGCTACTTTTAAACGCGGGATCGATTTCATTCATATTCCAACCACTTTGCTAGCAATGGTAGATGCTGCCATTGGTGGAAAGACCGGCGTTAATCTCGATTCGGTCAAGAACCAGGTTGGCGTTTTTAATTTGCCTAAAGCCGTTTTTATTTTCGATACTTTCCTCGAAACCCTGCCGAAAAGACAAAAGCTATCGGGTTTTGCTGAAATGATAAAGCATGCATTGATCGATTCGCCTGAGCATTTCGAAAAGCTTATCCTGCTCAATTCACCCGAAAAGATCTGCAATGATGCGAATATACTTGAATCCGTTCTTGTGAAAGTTGCTGTTGTAAACCAGGACCCTAAAGAGGCTGGAATCCGGAAAGCGCTTAATTTTGGTCATACTATAGGCCATGCTATCGAAACCTATTCACAAAAACACAACACCCATCCCATACTACACGGCGAAGCCATTGCAATCGGGATGATTTGCGAAAGTTTTATCTCCTTGCGGCTACTGAACTTCCCCGAAGATGAACTCCGGCGGATGTCGGGGTTTATAAACTGGCATTTCCCTCATTACAGCCTGAACCCTGTAATTGCAGATGAGTTGTTCTCTTATATGTACCAGGATAAAAAGAGTTTCGGACAGATGCAGCTTAACTTTTCGCTTTTACGAGGCATAGGCGAGCCTGCATGGGATCAACTGGCAGGTGAAAAACTGGTCCTCGAAAGCTTGCATTTTTATACAAACCTTGATGCCGGTTTTTTTGTATAACAAGCGCTTTTAATCAAGTGAGTTCAAATTACGCTTTCAACTTGCCATACCCGGGAATTGCTTTCGGGGAGGCTAAGAGCAAATATCATTAAATTTGCATTTCAAGTACTGACTAAAATTAGCTGAATGAATCGTGTCCGCTTTGAACCTGGAATCCAATCCTGTTCAGTAATATTGCCTGTAAGTAAAAGCATTATAAACAGATTGCTGGTCATTAACTTCCTTTCTGGGGGAACTGATATACCCGGACTTGAATCGGAGGCTGAGGATATATCAACTATGCATCGGCTGCTGAAGGAAATCTCGGAGAATAAAGGCAAGAGTAATAGCGAATACGAACTAAATACAGGAAATGCCGGGACAGTAATGCGTTTTCTTACCGCTATTCTTGCAATTACTCCTGGTAAATGGCTTCTAACGGGTTCAGTCCGGATGCAGAAGCGGCCTGTCAGGCCCCTTTCCGATGCTCTTCTTCATCTGGGAGCCGGACTTACATACGTTTCCGACGAGGGTTATCCTCCCATGAGGATTATAGGTTCAATAGGTATGACCGGTGGAATTGTGACCCTGGATGCCAGCATCAGCAGCCAGTTTATTAGTGCACTTATGATGATCGGTCCGGGGTTGCTGAATGGCCTTGAAATCGGACTGCAGGGAAACATCATTTCATCATCCTATATCCGTATGACCGCAGAACTTATGAAAAGAGCCGGTGCTGCAGTCAGTTTTGATGGAAATCGCATCCGGATAAGTACGCAGCAATACAGGGAATTTAAATTTGAGGAGCTGTCCGAACCCGACTGGAGTGCGGCTGCTTTCTGGTTCGAAATCGTAGCCCTGTCGGATAATAGGCAGGTTTTGCTGCAAGGTTTAACAGATGTGAGTGTTCAGGGTGATTCGGTTTTACCCGCAATATTTGAGAACCTGGGAGTGCGTTCAACATTCCTGCCTGATGGTTTGCTTATTGAAAAGTCGGGTAATCCAGTGCCTGATGAATTTGATTATAATTTTACCGATTGCCCCGACCTGGCGCAGGCGGTGATCGTGAGCTGTACTGCTCTGGGAATTAAGGGGCATTTTTCGGGACTGGAAACCCTCCGTGTAAAGGAGACCGACCGTATCGAAGCTTTACGGACTGAACTCAACAAACTCGGATATGTTGTAAACGTTGAAGGAAATTTAATCATACTTGGTGGCAAAAAACTAACACATTCCAATGATCTTGAAACCATTGTGATAAAATGTTACGACGATCACCGCATGGCAATGGCTTTTGCTCCCCTGGCCCTGGTTCATGATGATATCTGCATTGACGATCCGGCTGTGGTAAACAAATCGTATCCGGGTTTCTGGAGAGATATTTCACAACTTGGGTTGATATTGGAATAGGGAAATACTGATCATTGGTTTCATGCCCATTATACGATTTACGAGTTACGAATATCGCTTCCACCCTCCACTCTCCACTCTCCACCTTCGACCCTCCCACCCGCTATCAACATCCGGTTAATAACTTTGTAAAAGCAAACAGCTAAATTTTGATATTTTTGCTTTTGGAACACAAATAACGCCATACACATGACGGTAGACATATTTATCCCTTGCTTTATCGACCAGATTTATCCTGAAACAGGTTTTAATATGGTGAAAATACTCGAGAAATGCGGGGTGGAAGTGCATTATAACAACCATCAGACCTGTTGCGGGCAGATGGCTTACAACAGTGGTTTTTGGGAAGAAGCCAAAGCAGTGGGGGAGAAGTTTATCCGCGATTTCCCCAATAACAGGTATATTGTAGGTCCATCGGCATCGTGTGCCGGCTTTGTGAAGAATTATTATGACGAAATGTTCTATAATTCAGCACTGCACATCGAATATCACCAGTTGAAGAAGAATTTTTATGAGTTTACTGATTTTATGGTAAACGTTTTGCAGATTACCGATATAGGCGCCACTTTCGAACATGTTATCACATACCATGATTCATGTGCAGCTTTGCGCGAATACGGGCTCACCGATCAGCCGCGCGAGTTGCTGAGGAATGTCCGCGGGCTCGAAATCCGTGAGATGAGGGAAACTAATACATGTTGCGGGTTCGGTGGTACTTTTGCAGTTAAACACGAACCGATTTCCACGGCTATGGCCGAACAAAAAGTGCTTCATGCTCTCGAAACAGGCGCCGAGTATATTGTAAGTACCGATTCGTCATGTCTTATGCACCAGCAGGGTTATATCGACAAACACAAACTTCCAATAAAGACTATGCACGTAATTGACTTACTTGCACAGGGTTTGTGAACTGAAATCTTGTATAACCGACTAATTCTTAAGTCAAACTACCATCATATTATAAAAACCCCGCTGGCATTTTATCCTCCAGGGTTTTTCTTTTAGAATTATGTATTTATTTTTTTGACTGAAGCTCTAAATTTCTAATTTTACGCCCTAACTCTAAACCGATAAACCTAAGTTAATGACCCGGATAATAATCATACTTACCATATTAATGATTCATTTCTCGGTTGTTAAGGCACAGGATAATCAGAGTTCAGATAATTGTGCTCAGGAAAAGGAATTAAACATCGTAAGGTTCGATTATTCTGACCAGGAAAATGATTTTTTTTATATCAGGCTTTCATTGCTCGATAATAATTTTGAGAAATATTATTTTACAAAACTAAGTACTGAGCAAAAAATCTATTTGTTCACCAAGCGCGATTTCAATGCCGATTCAGCTTTGTTCTTCACACATAATTATAGCAGGGAAAATACTGTAATTCAGCTAAAAGAGATATATCACCAGGTGCTGGAAGCCAACCTGTTATTTGATGAAAGTTATAAAAACAAATGTCTCGAGTCTTCACAATTTAATGTCAAAGCTGAAACTAATAGTGATGCGCCGCTTGCTGTGGTAGTTCCTTGTGAAGATGCACAGGTTTCCTGTTCCGGCAATACGTATACTTTCCCGGCAAGAACAGGTGATACAATAGCTCCTGCTCCTGATGCCAATAATTATCCCAATTATGGGTGTTTAAATTCACGGCTTCGTCCATCCTACTACTTCATGCAGGTCAGTGTTCCTGGAAATATTGTTATAAATATATCACAACTAAATAATACCAGCGGAAATCCACAGGATGTGGATTTTATTTGCTGGGGGCCGTTTACTTCACTTACAGAAGGATGTAATACAGGACTAACAGGCAAGTGTTCAGGAGCCGGATGCCCGGATAATACGAGTAATGCTTTTTTCTATCCGAGCGGGAATATTGTCGATTGCAGCTGGTCGAGTTCTCCAGTTGAAAATTGCCATATCAACAATGCCACATTTGGGCAGATCTATATATTAATGATGTTAAATTATGTGGATGCACCGGCAACAATTACTTTTTCCCAAACTGGTGGTACTGCTGAAACAAATTGTGATATTGTGCTGAATTGCGGGATAATCTCTGTAAATGCAACTCCAACACCATGCAACCCAGCAACAAATAAATATGATGTTACTATTGGAGTTGAATTTGTTAATCCACCTGCCACCGGGACACTCGAAATTACTGAACCGACGTTCCCCGTTTTAAATCGGTCAATCCCAATTCCTTTTGTTAGTCCATATTCATATACTGTTAATAACCTTGTCTGTGATGGGGCAACTCACACTCTGAACGCAACATTTTCGGATAATTTACCTTGTACTTTATCCAATTTTTATACCAGCCCGGATGCTATGTGTCCCGCAGCAGTAATTTCAGGAGGAGGCCCCATCTGCGATGATGGCATTACCAAAGCCACAGTCACGGTGACTTTTATTGGTTCCGGGCCTTTTACATTTGAATATGCGATCGATGGAGTTACTCAGCCAGCAGTAATCTCGCCTGGCAATACATACACGATTTTAACCGATATACCCGGTATCTATAGTATGGTCTCGGTTATTAACGGTGCAGCATGTACTTTACCTGGAAATATTTCAGGGCAGGCAACGGTTAGCCTTGAACTTCTTCCTGTTCCAACAATTTCTGCATCTGCCAGTAATCCATGTTTAAACACATCAGTTGATTATACGACCGAAACAGGATTCTCCTTCTACCAATGGCAGGTTTCGGCCGGGGGACTGATAACTGCAGGTCAGGGAACACCTACCGTTACAGTTTTATGGAACTCTTCAGGTCCTCAGGATGTGAGTGTAATATATGCTGGACTGGCTCCTGCTCATTGTTTCCCGCTTGCCCCAACTTTGCTTCCGGTTACAGTTAAAACTCTGCCTGTGCCTGTTATCTCAAGCAGTCAGGCTGATGCCTGTATAAACTCAACTACAAATATATACACTACCGAACCCTTAATGACCGTTTACAACTGGGCCGTTTCAGCCGGTGGCCTGATTACAGCAGGCTCAGGTACAAATTCTATTACAGTTACATGGAATTCGGTTGGTCCTCAGAATGTAAGTGTCAATTATACCAACGATGACGGGTGTGTTGCAGCCTCGGCAACAAATTTCCCTGTCACTATACATACTTTGCCAAATCCTTCATTAACAGGTCTTTCCAGCATATGCATCAACACACAGCAAACCTATACCACCGATGCAGGGATGAGCGCCGGCAGTTATGTATGGACCGCAACCGGCGGTACCATCGATGCCGGGCAGGGTACAAACACTGTGGATGTAACCTGGACATCCGATCCCGGAACGATAACCGTTAACTACATCGATCTGAACGGGTGTACAGCTGCTACCGCAAGTTCACAGGCGATCACGGTTAATCCCGATCCTATTCCTGCTGTGACAGGTGCCAACCTTATATGTCTGAGCACGACCAACACCTACACGTGCACTCCGGCGGTTGCAACCTATCTCTGGTCGATACCTCCGGGATCCGGTACCATACTTTCACCTGTAAACACAAACAGTATCGATGTAACATGGACAACTCCCGGGTTTCACGATATCCAGCTTGTTACAACATCCGCAACCTGTACTGCACGGACAACGCCTTACACCGTTGAGGTAAAACCCCTTCCCGTCCCCACCATCACCAACGGCCCTTCCAATCAAAGCGCCTGCCTGAATGTGCCTGGCAGCATTTATACAACCGAAGCCGCCATGGCCGGGTATAACTGGACGGTTACCGGAGGTGTAATCGATGCAGGCCTTGGAACAAATTCAATATCCGTAACATGGAATACGGTGGGCACAGGACATGTACTGGTAAGTTATTCCGAAAATGGCTGTGCCGCCGCTGCGCCAACCGATTACCCTGTTACCGTTCATGCACTTCCTGTTCCTGACCTCTCCGGACTCTCCAGTATATGTATCAACACCCAGCAAACCTACACCACTGATGTGGGTATGGCCGCCGGAAGTTATACCTGGACCGTTACCGGCGGCACTATCGATGCCGGGCAGGGTACAAACACTGTAGATGTAACCTGGACATCCGATCCGGGAACGATAACTGTTAATTACATCGATCTGAACGGGTGTACCGCTGCAGTTGCAAGTTCAAGAAACATTACAGTAAATCCTGACCCTATTGCTGTTATAACTGGAGCCAACCTGGTATGTCTGAGCACGACCAATACCTATACATGCACTACCACGCTAGCCACTTATGCCTGGTCGATTCCGCCGGGAACCGGCACAATTAATACACCTGTCAACACAAACAGTATCGATGTAACCTGGACAACTCCCGGGCTTCATGATATCCAGCTTATTACAACATCCGTTACCTGTCCAGCAAGGACAACACCCTACTCGGTAACCGTAAAACCACTTCCTGTTCCTACCATTACCAACGGTCCGGCCAATCAAAGCGCCTGCCTGAATGTACCTGGCAGCATCTATACCACCGAAGCCGCCATGGCCGGGTATAACTGGACGGTTACCGGAGGCGTAATCGATGCAGGCCTTGGAACAAATTCAATATCAGTAACCTGGAATACAGCAGGTACAGGACATGTACTGGTAAGTTATTCCGAAAATGGCTGTGCAGCAGCATCGCCAACTGATTATCCTGTTACCGTTCATGCCCTTCCTGTTCCTGACCTTAGCGGTCCTGCCAGCATATGCATCAACAGCCAGCAGACCTATACCACCGATGCAGGCATGATCGCAGGAAGTTACCTTTGGACAGTTACCGGCGGCACTATCAATTCAGGCCAGGGAACAAGTTCCTTAACGGTAACCTGGACTTCAGATCCTGGAACCATAACGGTAAACTACACCGACCTGAACGGATGCACCGCAGCAACAGCAAGTACGCGGACCATCACCGTTAACCCCGATCCGGTTGCCACCGTAACCGGTCCGCCACAGGCTTGCCTGAATACAACCCAGACCTATGTATGTCCCACCACGGTGGCAACCTACGCCTGGTCGTTACCTGCCGGAGGGGGTTCAATCATAACTCCTGTAAATGGAAACAGTATTGATGTAACCTGGTCAAGCGTGGGATTTCATGATATCCAGCTTGTCACCACATCGGCTACCTGTGCACCTCGAACAAAAACCTATACCGTGGAGGTGAAAGCCTTACCTGTCCCATCCATCACCAACGGTCCTGCCAATGCCAATGCATGTTTAAATGTTGCGGGCAGTATTTATACCACACAGGCTTTAATGTCGGGTTACACCTGGAATGTTACAGGCGGTACCATTAACTCTGGTTCCGGAACAAACTCCATTTCTGTAACATGGAATACGGTTGGTGTTCAGACTGTAAGTATTATTTATACCGATGGCAACGGCTGCGTGGCCTCCCCGGCAACCGATTACCCGGTTACCGTTCATGACCTGCCAACACCAGGTGTGCTTACCGGCCCGCCGGCAGCCTGTTTGAATTCAACAGGCAATATATACACCACCCAGTCGGGTGGAGGCATCAACGTCTGGAGTTGGAACATTCTGCCTGCCGGAAGCGGCACCATCACCTCCGGTGCCGGAACCAGCGCCGCAACCGTTACCTGGAATACGGTGGGGACAAGTACCATAACCATCAATTATACCGATGGCAACGGATGTACTGCCACCACTCCCGGAACGACAAGCGTTACGGTGAACCCGCTGCCGTCACCCATGGTAACAGGTGATGCAGCCCCCTGTTTAACAACCACAAAAACGTATACCGCCGATGCCAACGGTGTTTCCAACTTTGTCTGGACTTATTCAGCAGGTGGAACCCTGCAGGGGGGTGGTACCCTTACCGACAACTATATATCCATAAAGTGGAATACCGGCGGTGCACAGACCGTTACCTTAAATTATAAGGATGCCAACGGCTGTATGGCTACATTACCAACCGTGTACAATGTTACTGTCAACAGCCTTCCTGCCCCTACTATCGCAGGAGCTACCTCGGTATGCGTCAATTCCACAGGGTTTGTGTATACCACCCAGCCGGGGAATATTCCATATACATGGGTCGTTAACGGAGGTATCCCCACTGCGGGAGGCACACCTGCGGATAACACCTGCACCGTTACATGGAATACCGTTGGCCTTCAAAACATTTCAGTTAACTATACCAATGCCGGCGGATGTTCAGCGGGCATCCCTACACAGTATGATGTGCTGGTTCATGCCCTGCCAGTGATCACTATTACCCCATCGGTTCCATCCCCATGCGCGGGATCAACCGGAAACGTGTATACTACCGAGTCGACCGCAGGTATTACCGGCTACAACTGGAATGTATCTGCCGGCGGAACCGTTACGGCCGGTGCAGGAACCAGTGCTATAACCGTAACATGGACCACCGCAGGAGCTAAAACCGTATCGGTTAACTATACCGATGCATTTGGATGTACTGCAACAGCACCCAAAGTGCTGAATGTAACAGTAAATCCTCTGCCTGTCCCGACCATTGCAGGGGCTGCGGCAGCCTGCGTAGGATCAACAGGTAACATATACACTACCCAATCGGGTGGAGGCATCAGCGGGTGGACATGGACTATTACCCCTCCCGCAGCCGGCACCATCACCGCAGGGGCAGGAACCAGCTCAGCAACGGTAACCTGGAACACGGTTGGATCGCAGACTATCAGTGTAAATTATGTTAACAGTTTTGGATGTACTGCAGCAGCTGCAACTCCCAAGCCCGTAACCATCAACCCGCTGCCTGTTCCCACCGTGGCAACAGGCCCGACTTTTGTCTGCGAGAAATCGGTTGGCAATGTTTACACCACCCAGGCCGGCAAGAGCGCTTATAGCTGGACTTTGTCTCCGGGTGGCTCGGTTACCGCAGGAGCAGGAACAGCTTCCATTACGGTGACATGGAATACAGCCGGGGCTAAAACGGTAAGTGTGTCGTACGACGATGCCGTTTCAGGATGCCGTGGAACCTCGGTTGATTATAATGTAACGGTGAACCCCTTGCCGGTGCCAATTATCAGCAATGCAACATTCACCGCCTGCGAATCCGTTCCGGGCAATGTTTACACCACCGCTGCCGGTATGCCTAACTACCTGTGGAATATTCCACCTGCAGGCCTGGTTACCGCCGGGGGAGGCAACTCAAACAATACAGTTACCATAACCTGGACCGTGCCTGGCACACATACCATTTCGCTGAACTATACCGATTTAAACGGATGTACCGCCCAGGCCCCCGTCACCAAAAATATAGTGGTAACCAATTACCCTGTATCCGATGCCGGTCCCGACGATTACATGTGCTCAGGGGATCCCCCTTATCAGATTAACCTCAGCAATCCTTCCTTTTTTGATCCATCAAAAATCACATGGACCATTACCGGTTCCGGTTTCACACCTACCGGTACCTTTGGCCCTCTCAACGCCCTGCATCCTACCTATACCCCCAGTGTTTTCGATTTATCCGTCCCCAGGCTGATTTTCTTCCAACTCACCGTTGAAGGCAACGGCAGCTGTGCCGGTCAGACACACAGCGATGTGATGGAGTTCCGCACCGACCCCATTCCTGTTGCCGATGCAGGACCGAACAAAACCACCTGCGGGCTTACCCCTGTGCAGATCGACGGCAGCGCCGACTATCAAAGTACCATTACATGGAGTTCAAGCACCGGCCGTGGAACGTTCTTGCCTTCTCCATCGGTTGAGAACCCAACATTTACAGCCGATCCCCTGGATGTGGGAACTACTATACAACTCACCATGGACCTGGTTGGGTGTAAAAACAAGCCCAACAACAGTACAACTTCACTGACCATCTACTCCGAACCCACTGTTAACATCAGTGCAGCGGCTTCAGCCATCTGCCAGGGAGAAACCACCACCGTTATCTTTACCCTTACAGGCTCACCACCCTGGGATATCACCTATTCAAATCCCAACGGACCGGGTGATATTACCGAGACCGTTATGAGCTCGCCCCATATCATTAACATTACCCCTACCACCACCAGCAATATCTCCATGGTGCTCAAAGCCGCCAGCGACATTCACTGTGCCGCTCCCGGAGCTAACCTTACCGGAAGTGTGAATATTACCGTTAACCCGCTTCCCAATATCTTCAATGTTACCGCCACCAACAACGGTTTTTACTGCGATGGCGATGCCGGGGTGCGACTGGGTCTGGACAACTCCGAAACAGGCATGACCTATGAGTTGCTGTACAACAACCTGTCATTACCTGCCCCTGCCGGCCCGCTGGTACTTCCCGGCACTGGCTTCCCGCTGGATTACGGATGGTTCACCACCGTGGGACAGTATTCGGTCCTGGCCACCAACCCTGCAGCCAGCTGCAACGCCATGATGAACGATACCATCAACGTAGTGATGAACCCCATCCCCGTGGTGGATTTCGCTACTAACAATGCCTGCTCGGGCGATACAACCGTTTTCACCATTACCAGCACGGGAGGATTTATTGACGGAATCAGCACCTGGAACTGGGATTTTGGCGACGGCACACTGCTCACCTTCAATGCCCCTGTTAACCCGGTGAAGCATATCTATGCCAATACCACCACCTACCAGGCCATACTGAGTGTTACCGATACCAACGGCTGCCATTACAGGGTTACCCATCCTGTTGTGGTATTGCCCCATCCTACCTCCTACTTCAGTTTTACCAACCCCAATTGCTTTGGTTTGACCACCCAGTTCACCGACCTGTGCCAGAACCCACCGGGTCAAGGATACCTTACCCAGTGGATATGGAACTTCGGCGATGGAAGCCCTGTGCAAACCATCAACTTCCCGCCCATGCCGGTACCTTATAACCCTACGCATACCTATACCTCGCCCGGAACATACATGGTCACCCTTACTGTGAGCAACAGCAAGGGCTGCAGTGATACCTACCAGGCACCTGTTACCATTGCCCGTCTTCCGGTAGCCGGTTTCAGCTACCAGGGCAACTGCCAGGACCTGGCAACGGCTTTCTTTGATAACTCCAACCCGAACGGTGGCGGACAGATTACAGGCTGGCACTGGGATTTCGGCGATGCCATCTCGGGTACGCCCAATACCTCTTTGCTGCAGTATCCCTCACACACCTATTCCGTTCCCGGACCCTACACCGTTACCCTGATCATCACCAACCTGAACGGCTGCAAGGATACCATCGCCAAAGGCATCATGGTAAAGACCTCACCGCTGGTTGATTTCACCAACGACACTGCATGCCTGGGCACTGCAACCCATTTCTGGGCCGATACCCTTGTGTCCGATCCCCTGGCTATTGCCCAATACCTGTGGGATTTCGGTGATAACAACACTTCGTTAGTACGCAATGCCTCCAACACCTATGTGGCCCCGGGCACCTATACCGTTTCGCTCACCATCACCGATACGGCAGGCTGCAGCAATGTAAAGACACACACGATTACCGTTCACCCCTCACCGGTGGCTCATTTCACAGCCACCAACACCACATGCCAGGGACAGGTGGTTACCTTCACCGACCAGAGTGTGGCCAATTCGGCCTATATGAGCCGGTGGGTATGGGATTTCGGCGACGGAAGCCCCCCTCAGACCTTTACCTTCCCTGCGCTTCCACCCAACCCCAATACGACCTATACCTATACCAACCCCGGAACATTCGGTGTAACCCTCACTGTTACCAACAGCGACGGGTGTACCCATTCCGAAACCCGGGTCATAGAAGTGCTCTCAGCCCCTGTGGCTGATTTCAGCAGCAGCGGCAGGTGCTTGAGCACGGCGGTAAATTTTACCGACAAGTCCGCCGTTGTGCTGCCACAGGCCCTTTCCTCCTGGAGATGGAACTTTGGAGAACCCTCCTCGGGAACAGCCAATACCAGCACCCTTCAGAACCCTGTACATACCTATTCCACGGTGAATACCTTTACCGTAACGCTGATCACCTTTACTGCCAACGGCTGCTCGGACACCATCACCCATGATGTGACCACGCAGGCGCTTCCTGTTGTGGATTTCACCTTTACCTCAGCCTGTATGGGTAACCCCGTGCAGTTCAGCCCCGGTGCGGGGATGAGCCCGGGAGCCATAGGCAACTGGCTGTGGAGCTTTGGCGACGGGGGCACCGCCGGCACACAGGCGCCGGTGCATACCTATACAGCACCCGGCACCTACAACATCACCCTTAGTGTTACCGATACGGCTGGCTGCAGCAATGTAAAAACCGGCAGCATCACTATCAAACCTTCGCCCGATGCCAGTTTCAGCATCAGCGGACCCGGATGCCAGGGCGATACCATCCGTTTTATCAATACAACGGCTGTGCTGCCTTCAGGGTTTATAGCCCGTTACCTCTGGAATTTCGGCGACGGCAACACCCAAAGCGTATTCTTCCCCTCCAGCCCGGATGTTACACACCAATACTTCAATTCAGGAACCTTTAATGTAAGCCTGCTGGTGGTGAGCAGCGACAGCTGTTCGGATACATACAGCGGCATAGTTACCATACAGCCCAGGCCTACGGCCGCTTTTATGCATGGTTCGGCATGCCAGGGCGGGGCCGTTCAGTTTACCGATATCAGCAACAGCAATACCACCGGAAGCATCAGCGGCTGGGCATGGGACTTTGGCGATGCAGCCTCAGGCACCGCTAACCAGAGCACGCTTCAGAATCCGGCACATACCTACAATACTTCGGGCACCTATACGGTACTGCTTAGCGTAACCCTATCAGGAGGCTGCAGCGATGATACCACCATGCAGGTGGTAGTAGCGGCGCCCCCCACGGTGGATTTCACTTCCGTGGCCGGATGCAACGGCGACACTACCGAATTTACTTCTACCGTAAACCCTGCCGGCACGCAGGGCTGGTTCTGGCAGTTTGGCGACGGGGGCACCTCGGTGATCCCGGATCCCATACATATTTATGCCAACGCGGGCACCTACCAGGTGATCCTGACCATTACCGATACAGCAGGCTGTGTAAACAGCAAGACCAAAGCGGTAGTGGTAGCTCCGGCTCCGCTGGCTGCCTTTGCAGTGAGTTCGCCCGGATGCTCGGGCCTGCCGGTAATACTTACCGACCTGAGCAGCGCCAGCGGCGGAAGCCTGGGTACATGGTACTGGACCTTCGGAGATGGAAACGACACCACCTATAACAGCGTACTGCCTACCTTTACGCATACCTATACACAGCCCGGAACCTTTACCATTACCCTGAAGGTAATTACGGCCACAGGATGCGAAAATACAACTACCCATACGGCGATCATATCGGCTTCGCCCATCGCTGATTTCAACTACGGGGGCACCTGCCAGGGACAAAGCACGCAGTTTACCGATATTACCAACCTGAACGGAGGGGGCACCCTCACCCAGCACACCTGGAACTTCGGAGACCCGGCTTCGGGGATTCAGAATACATCCACACAGACCAACCCCGTACATACGTATGCACTGGCAGGAACCTATACGGTTGTGCTTACCACGGTAAATGCTTCGGGTTGCAACGATTCGGTAAGCCGCAGCGTGGTGATTTCTCCCAAACCGGGAGTAGACTTTTACGCCGACAGCCTGGTATGCATGGGCAGCACCACAACGTTTTATACCGATACCACAGCTACTCAGGTGGCTGCAGTAACCTATTACAACTGGGATTTCGGCGACGGAGGCCCGCATGCTTTCACACGCAATGCATCGCACAGCTATACGGTAGCCGGCACCTATACGGTCAGGCTCACCATACAGGATACCCTGGGGTGCGGAAATACCATCACGCATCCTGTAACTATCCATCCTTCGCCCATCACGCAGTTTGTTTTCAGCGGGGTGTGCGAAAACTCACCGACTCATTTTACCGACCTGAGCATACCTCCCACCGGGGATACCATCGTGAGCTGGTACTGGGATTTTGGGGTTAACGGCATTACCACCGATACTTCTACCCTTCAGAACCCCAAATTCACCTACACGCTTCCGGCTACCTATTCCATTACCCTCACCACACGCACCGAGCATGGCTGTGCGAATACCAAGGTGCTGCCACTGCAGGTATGGAATACCCCTACGGCATGGTTTAAATACACTTCCAGTCCCTGCACCAACGGTCTGGTACAGTTCCAGGATTCATCCTGGAGCTACCAGGGGATCATTAACAGCTGGCAGTGGGAGTTTGAGCCCTTCCAGTTTGGTACGGGTACCAACCCCAGCCACCTGTATTTTGCAGTTGACAGCTGTTACGATGTAAGGCTTTCGGTTACCGACCTGAGGGGTTGTGTGGACACCACCGTGCTGAATGTATGTGTGCTTCCTCCTTTCACGGTTGATTTCACCAACACCAATACCTGTTTCGGCAATGCGGTAGCGTTTACTCCCCAGCTGATCACCCCGGCAGCACCGGCAGATACGCTGATTACTTTCCACTGGGATTTTGGCGATCCGGCAACGGGAACACAGAATATTTCGACACTTAAAAAACCTGCACATACCTTCAGCAAGGCGGGCTTCTACACGGTGAACTTCACTTCGACCGATAAATTCGGGTGCACGGCATCGCAGTTCCACAGCATACAGGTGCTTGCACTGCCGGTGGCAGGATTTGGATACACTTCAGGAAGTTGCGACAGCACCATTACCTTTGCCAACACCAGCGTGGATACTTCGGCTGCACTGAATATGTACGTCTGGATGTATGGCGATGGCACCCCTGCCGATACCTTATATGTGCCCGGAAGTACACATAAATATATGCGGGCGGGAGATTATATGGCCTCCCTTACGGTGGTGAATGCCAACGGATGCATGGACAGCTATACCGATACGGTAACCCGTGGCTCATGCCTGGTGGCTGCTTACATCAATGTGAGCGACACCCTCTGCCAGAACCTGCAGATTGGCTTTACCGATATGAGCAAATGCGAGGGTACCATCTCCAACTGGGTATGGACCTTTGGCGATCTGACCCCGCCAACAACCTATACTGTTTACCAGCCACAGGTGTTCCACACCTACGATACAGCGGGTGTTTACACCGTGAAACTCAGGGTGAGCACCGTGGTAGGGGCTTCCACCATCAGCGACAGCACCAGCAGGACCATACTTGTAAAGCCCTCGCCGCTGGCTGGCTTCAATGTAGCGCCATCCTGCCTGGGCAGCAAGACGCATTTCAACAATACCACGCAGGCCAACGGTGCAGCAGCACTGAGCTACCGATGGGATTTTGGCGATGCAGGCACTGCCGATACCTCCCTGCTGAAAAGCCCTGAATACCTGTACCCGATAGCAGGAGTATATACAACGATGATGAAAGCCATAAACCAGCAGGGATGCTGGGATACGGTAAGTTCGCTCATCAGGGTGAACGGACTGCCCGAAGCACGTTTCAGCAACAACCCGCCATGCTCGCAGCAGATTGTGCAGTTTGTGGATTCTTCACTTGCATACATAGCTCCTGTGGTTAGCTGGCACTGGAGGGTGAGCGACAGCCTGGGGCTGCTGGCCATTCTGCAGGGCGATACGGTCAGCTATGTGTTCGACTCCACGGGACGATACAATGTGCAACTGCTGGTAGCCGATACAAACGGATGCAGCGATACGCTCACACAATGGATCACAGTGAACCGTTCGCCGGTGAGCGCTTTCAGCTTCACCGAAAATGTGGACGACATACAGGGGCACATTCAGTTTACCAACGGATCGATAGGGTCGGTGCAGTACAACTGGGATTTTGGAAACGGGGAGAACTCCTATGCGGAATCGCCGCTGATGACTTATGCCGACGACGGCGACTACCCGGTGATACTGGTGAGCACCAGCAAGGAAGGGTGCAACGACACGGCTCTGCTTATTTACAAAATGCTGTTCAAAGGCTTATATGTGCCCAATGCGTTTGCACCCGAAGGCATGGCCAGCGAAACACGGATATGGAAAC
Source organism: Bacteroidales bacterium (assembly GCA_963677975.1). GTDB lineage: Bacteria > Bacteroidota > Bacteroidia > Bacteroidales > UBA4417 > UBA4417. Next base: position 2,455,128 of record OY782677.1, read on the forward strand.
CGGTGGGTGTAAACCTTGAATCGTACCAGTGCGAAATATTCAACAGCTATGGTGCCCTGGTATGGAGCAGTATCAAACTGGATTCGTGGGGAGCGCCGCTGGAAGGATGGGAAGGATACTATATGGATAACAACAATACAAGCCACAAATGCCCGCAGGATGTGTATGTGTGGAAAATCACAGCCAAATTCCGCGATGGTACCATATGGACAAACAAGGATATGGGTGAACATGAAGGGTTGTCAGAACCGGTGTGGGGAACGCTGACACTGATCAGGTAAAGAAAAATAGAAAAACAGTTGATAAGCCGGATTGAAGCCCGGCTTTTCTTATTTTTGCATGTAGATACAGCTTTGCTGATAGGATTGTAATAATATTTATAGGATGGAGAAAAAGTATGTCCTGCAGATTGCCAATGAGCTCGGCATTCGTGATTTCCAGGTTCTCAATACAATAAATCTGCTGACTGAGGGTGCAACAGTGCCTTTCATTGCGCGTTACCGTAAGGAAATGACAGGCAGCCTGGATGAGGTCCAGATAGCAGCCATTCGCGAACGATATGAGAAAATTGTTGAACTCGAAAAGCGCAGGGAAGTAATAATAGCTTCGATCAGGGAGCAGGAAAAACTAACGCCTGAACTGGAGAAACAACTGCTGGCAGCTTCAACCATGAGTGAACTGGAAGATTTATACCTTCCATACCGTCCGAAACGCCGCACCCGTGCTTCAATTGCCCGCGAAAAAGGATTGGAGCCCCTGGCAAAGATCATCATGTCGCAAAATGAACCTGATCCTTTCAGGAGAGCAAAAGAATTTATAAGTAAGGAAAAAGGAGTAAGCAACGAGGATGAAGCACTTGCAGGCGCCCGGGATATTATTGCAGAATGGGTAAATGAAAACCAGCAGAGCCGCCAGCGGATCAGGAATCATTTCGAGAGGTCGGGAGAAATAATTTCGAAACCTATACGTGGGAAAGAGCTCGAAGGAATAAAATATGAAGCGTATTACGATTGGGCGGAACCTCTGATTAAAGCTCCTTCGCATCGCTTACTTGCTATGTTTCGTGGTGAAAATGAAGGTTTCCTCAAGGTGTGTATTGAACCCAATGAGGAAGCAGCAAGAGAAGCATTGAACAAACTATTCGTCAAGAGTTCGAATGAATCGTCGCACCAGGTTGAAGAGGCTGTAAAGGATGCTTATAAACGACTGCTGCAGCCATCCATCGAGACCGAATACCGGCAGATGGCTAAAGAAAAGGCCGATAAAGAGGCAATCAGGGTATTTGCAGAGAACCTTCGCCAGCTGCTCATGCTTCCGCCGTTAGGTCAGAAAACGGTTCTAGCTATTGACCCGGGTTTCCGGAGCGGGTGCAAAGTGGTTATCCTCGACCGTCAAGGCCGCCTAATACATAATGAAACTATATACCCCCATCCACCACAAAGCGAAGTGAAACAATCCGTTTCCAAAATTCAGAACCTTGTAAAAGCCTATAAGGTAGAAGCTATTGCAATAGGTAACGGGACTGCCGGAAGGGAAACTGAAAATCTTGTCCGCCGTATACCCTTTGATACCGAATTAATTGCCTTAATGGTAAACGAAAGCGGTGCCTCGGTGTATTCGGCATCGGCAGTTGCCCGGGAAGAGTTTCCTGATTTTGATGTAACAGTCAGAGGCTCGGTTTCGATAGGCAGACGGCTTATGGATCCCCTTTCGGAATTGGTGAAAATTGATCCCAAATCTATCGGAGTAGGCCAGTACCAGCACGATGTAAATCAGAACCTGTTGCAAAAAAGCCTGGAATTGGTTGTTGAAAGTTGTGTAAACAAGGTTGGAGTTGAATTGAATACAGCCAGCAAACAACTGCTGACGTATGTTTCGGGTGTCGGGCCGGTTCTGGCACAGCGCATTGTGGAATACCGCGACAAAAACGGGATGTTTAAATCGCGCGATCAGTTGAAGAGTGTTCCCCGTCTGGGTGAAAAAGTTTTCGAACAGGCTGCGGGTTTCCTTCGAATACGTGAATCGGATAATCCATTGGATGCCAGTGCTGTGCACCCTGAAAGCTACCCAATAGTTAACCGTATGGCTAAAGCCGCAGGCTGCACAGTTTCAGACCTTATGCTGAGTGAAGAGTTGCGCAAGCAAATTAAGCTAGAGGAATTTATCAACGTTAAAGTCGGGATGCCCACACTCACCGATATAATGGCAGAACTTTCGAAACCCGGCCGCGACCCTCGCCAGAAATTTGAACTTTTCGAGTTTGATAAAAATGTAAATTCAATGGATGACCTGCGACCCGGTATGATACTGGAAGGATTGGTTACCAATATTACCAATTTCGGTGCTTTCATTGATATAGGTGTTCACCAGGATGGACTGATACATGTGAGCCAGCTGGCTGATAAATATGTTAAGGACCCGAACACCATTGTAAAACTGAACCAGAAAGTACGTGTTAAAGTGCTTGAGGTTGATAAAGAACGCAAACGTATCCAGTTGACGCTGAAAAACGTTCAATAGCCTTTATTTTCTTACCAATGGATAATCTTTTTCTGCTTTAAGCGTTTTGATTTTATGAAAAGAATTCTACTCTTTATTTCATCCGTTTTTGGACTTATTCTAATCAGCCGGAACGGTTACTCCCAGATTTTTAAAGGAGAAATCATTGGTGGTACTACTCTTAGCCAGGTTGACGGTGATGAAGCCTATGGATTTAAAAAACTTGGCATGGTTGCCGGAGTAGGAGTGGTGGCCCCGATTTATAAGAACTGGTCACTTTCGCTCGAAACACTTTATTCGCAGAAAGGTAGTAAGCTTCCTGCGCAGTTTAACGATTCACTCGATGGATCGTATCATTTGAAACTCAATTATACCGAGGTGCCTTTCATGGTTCAATATACGGATCGTGATATAGTTTCGGCAGGAGCCGGAATTTCATGGGGTCGCCTGGTTAAAGCAGAAGAATTCAGAAATGGTTACCAGGTTGATTCGGTTTCGGTGCTTACTAAAGTATTTGACCGCGATGACTGGATGGCATTCGGCGATGTGAGGGTAAGAGTTTATAAAGGATTAATCCTGAACGCCAGGTACTCGTATTCGCTCAACAAGATTGCAACCCGTACCGTGATTGATTCCGAAACCGGTAAACCGAACGTACGCGACTGGTATAACAATGTTTGGTCGTTCCGTTTGATTTATATGATCAATGAAAAGCGTCCGGATAAAGCGCCACGTATAAAAAACCCCGAAAATGAATAATTCGTCCGATGTAATAAATCAACTGAAATTACAGGCACATCCCGAAGGCGGCTGGTTCTGTGAAGTTTACAGGTCGCAGGATATATTTGAAACCGATTGCCTGCCTGAGCATTATTCATCCGCACATTGTTTCTCAACATCCATATATTTCCTGCTCGATAAAAATGATTTCTCCGCATTTCATCGCATCCGCTCCGACGAAACCTGGCATTTCTATCTGGGCAGCCCGGTTGTAATACATTGTATTTTCGCTGATGCATCGTATACCTCTGTTGAACTTGGCCGAAACCTTACTGAGGGACAGGTTCTGCAATATACAATCAGCCGCAATTGTTGGTTTGCAGCCAGAAACCTTGATGAAAGCACATTCTCACTGGTTGGATGCACAGTTGCCCCCGGATTCGAGTTTTCCGATTTTGAACTGGGGAACTGCGAAGATCTTATCAGCCTTTTCCCACAGCACGCAGCTTTGGTAAGGCAATTCACACGCCAATAAATCTTCTGTAAGATCGATTGTAAAACCTTGTGATCCGACTATTTCTTCAATTTCGGAACAAACGTATAGTCGATCATAGCAATCGGCTGCTTGTTGATATTGATTCCAAAATCAAGACTGCCACCTCCGACATACCAACTGATACCCAGTAAAGCCGCTGGAGTAAACGATACGGTTGAGGATTCGGCGTAACTTGACTAGGTCCAGGCGATTTCAGCCCCGACATTCGGGCTGATTCTATATTTCTGTACCGGAAAATAAACTTTTTTATTACTGAACTGATCTGCCTATGGTCCTGCCTTGCAGAATGTATTACATTTTTTGAGCCGGATAATGGAATCAGATGTACTTTCAAGTCAATTGTATAAATAAGGTCTGCTGAAAAACTCAGCCATTAGATTGGTTGGCTTTGGGTTTCGGTGCGCTGCACCTTATATTGCTGCAATATTTTCCCTGACTATAAATGTGACGATACCGTTTGGATTCGTCTATAATCCTTAAGTCCAATAAATGTAAATGCATAGCACCGTGATTTTTGTAAAATAATAGAAAAATAAAATAAAAGGTGTAGCGCACCTAAATCTACAATGCAAAGAATTTAGCTTATACAATACCTTAACCATGCATTTATTAAAAACACTAACCATATAATATATTGATTATATGGATGATATGCGTTATAGGTAGCTCCTTTAAACAAGTCAAACTAATATTATTATTTCCGTTGGTGGAAAATATTGTACTAAGGAATTACCTGGTTAGACATATCCTTTTTTATAGCTCACTAGTGTGAACAAGTCTGCACAAATAAAACAAATAAAATACATGGCTTTAATTATCTCATCTGTGTTCGCCCGTTGCCTTAAGAAAAGCTCTTATAAGCGGCATACTGAGCGGGCTTTCGGTATCCATGCGTTCGGGGTGCCATTGCACTGCCAGGAAAAAGGGTTTGCCTGCAGGGGCGCTCCATTCCATCGATTCAGGAATACCATCGGTACTCCATGCTGTAATTCGCATCCCGGGAGCCAGTTTTTCGATTGCCTGGTGATGATTACTGTTAACAGTCCGGTATCGACACCGGCGATAGTATGCAACAGGCTGTTTTTCTCCAGTGTCACGGTATGGAAGCACTTCAGGTAATCTTCAATAATCTGGTGCTTCACATCACCCGGGCGATCAGCTGGTATATCCACGATAAGGGTTCCGCCAAAAGCTACGTTAAGCAATTGCTGGCCACGGCAAATGCCAAGTACTGGCATTTTTAAACGCATCGATTCTTTGAAAAGCAGAAATTCGAGTGTATCGCGGCCGGCGTTTATCTTGCAGCGTGCCGAATCGGCTTCTTTTCCATAATAATACGGAGCAACATCCTCGCCTCCGGTAAATACAATACCATCGCAGGTAGCGAGCTCTTTTAAAGCGGAGTCGGAGTCCATTTCTTTCATATTTATAATTTCAACCGTCGAATCGCCCCGGTGTACCCAGTTTATATAATTCTCGCTTCCCCACGAGAGGGCGATCCGCAAATGTTTTTTATCCGGTATGCTTTTGCAACCCATGGAGGTCGCAATTCCTGCAAGTAAAGCCATAGCTATAATTAATCTGTTAATACTATTATTCATAGGGGTAAGCGTTTTGTTATTTGCGATTTACGATTTACGAATGACGAATGATGAGGAGTGATTTCAAATAAATTGAACCCTAAATCCTTGATAAGAATTCCCTCCAACTGTAGCGGGATGGCAAGTTCCAAAGCCCAAATTCAAAGATCCAGATTCCAGGTTTAATGGGTAAATTTCAACCCTGAAAATTCGAAATCCGAAATCGGATATCCGAAATTACTTTCATTGCCCAATCCCCTCGCAGAACTCAATACATCAAGTGCATTTTCTCTTTCTCCCGCCATCCGGTATCATACCGGCTATCGACAAAAAAGATCAGGAGATCGGCATCGTACCTGCTTTCAGCAAACCAGATTTTCTTCTTTGCATCGTACTTGCCTGCGCAGAAATACCATAGTCCTTTATTCCCTTCTGCATCGTATGGCGAATGTACTTTGTAGACCAACAAGTCGGCATCATACCGGCTGTCGGTTACAAATACCTTTACATCAGCATCATAGCGGCTGTTGCAGCTGAAAACTTTCTAGGCATTTGCCGTAAACGAGCTGAACTCAAAAACAATAATAAGGCCAATGAAAGCGATTTGTCTCATTATCCTGATTTTGTGATAAAGATATACTTTTTATTATTCAACCGCCCCAGGCAAGGTAAAAACAGGCCCGTTAAAATTTAAGGTAAAAGTCCTTAGTCAGCTCCCTGTATTGCCGGCTGTATGTGCGGTCGTGATTGTAAATTGCCAGTTCATCCTTACAGATTTCCTGCGAAATTGTTTTTGTAAATTGCACTAAAACTCGGTGATGCGGGTGTTTTGCGGTGCTTTTTACTGCTGTTAAATGCACAGCGGACAATGCCTGTTTTGCAGCCTCCTGGAGCCAGTTGCCTTCGGCATCAGCCGGAATAATAAAAGCTGCTTTGCCATTCGGCAACAGCAATTCTGATGTGATCCTGAGTAAGTCCCTTACCGGCAAACTATCGTTATGGCGTGCAAGGTTGCGCGATTTCGAAGGGGCTTTAAGTGAAGCAGTAAAATATGGCGGATTACTTATTATCAGGCTGTATTGGCAAGTCGATTCAAGGCTGAAATCCTGGATTGAATCATGAAAAACTTCAACCTGGTTTTTCCATGGACTGGCAAAAGTATTTGTAATGGCCTGACCAGCTGCCAGTTCTTCAATTTCAATAGCATCGATCATTACACCAGGATTACGCTGGGCCATCATCAATGCCAGGATTCCTGACCCTGTGCCGATATCAAGTATCCGGGTTTCGTTCGAGCATGCAACCCATGCACCGAGCAGAACAGAATCAGTGCCGGTCTTCATGGCCGACAGGCTGTCGTCGATAATGAATTGCTTGAAATGAAACATTTATAGTTATGAGTTATAAATTATAAGTTATGAGTGTGTGGCAAATTGTTAAGATGCAACGCCTGACAAGTAACAAGTTTCCAGAAACCAGAAACTCTTACAGGTACAACTCAATCAATCCTTCAGGCGCTTCTATTGAAATCACCTTCTTACGGCTGTCGACTTTTTTAATGATTTCCTCAACTATGGGAATAAGTATTTCCTTGCCTTCAAAATCAATTGCCAGAAGCGACTGCTGTGGTAGCTCAAGTATGGTGCGTACCGTACCAATGGCTCCGAGACGGGCATCGGTTACGGAGTACCCTTCTATTTCGCCACCATACAGTTGTTCTTTTTTTTGTTTTGGTAAACTGGCGATCGGGATGAAAATATCGCGTCCGGCAAGCATATCGGCATCGTCAGAACTATTAATATCCATGAATTTAACCATAGCCTGGTTCTTTGGCCTGGGCTGGATCTGCTCAATAAAAAAAGGAACCAGGTTCCCGTTAATACTAACGAACACTGATTCCAGTTTTTTAAAGCTTGCAAGTATTTCGGAATTAACCTGAAACATTACCTCGCCTTTTGAGCCGAAAGTTCTGACGATCTTCCCCAGTTGGAAAAGTTCATCGGGTTTCATAGGGCAATTATGCGTTTTCTTCGGTTGCGGGTGCTTCAGGAGCAGCTTCTTCAGCGGCTTCGGCAACGACCTCAGGAGCAACTTCAGTAACTACTTCGGGAGCAGCTTCTACAGCAACTTCGGCAACTACTTCAGGTGCTGCTTCAACAGCAACTTCGGCAACTACTTCAGGAGCGGCTTCAACAACAACTTCGGCAACTACTTCAGGTGCATTTTCAACAACAACTTCAGCAACTACTTCAGGAGCAACTACTTCGGCTACTTCAGAAACTTCTTCTGCTTCAGCTTCAACAATACCGGCAGCTTTCTTTGCTTCGGCAGCTAATTTCTTAGCCAATGCATCGGATTTTGCCTGGTTAACTTTCACTTCAGCTTCGAAGCGTTTTTTGTCGTCGGTTTTCGACTTCAAATGGATATCTTTCTTTGCACTTTCAATCTTGCCGGTCTTCACCGTCTTCCATTCTTCGAATTTTGCCTGGGCCTGTTCTTCGGTCATTGCACCTTTAGCAACGCCTTTAAGCAGGTGGTACATGTAAGCTACGCCGGTGTAACGGAGGATAGCCTCAACAGTTTCGGTAGGCTCGGCGCCTGTTTTTACCCAATAAAGGGCGCGGTCAAAATCAAGCTGAATGTCGGCTGGCCTGGTAATAGGATTGTAGGTGCCAATTTTTTCAATAAAACGTCCGTCACGTGGTGCACGACCATCAGCAATCACGATATGGAAATAGGCCTGGCCTTTTTTTCCAAATCGCTGTAATCTCATCTTTGTTGCCATTTAATTTGTATTTGTTAGTTGATTAATTGTAAAACCTTGTCAGATAAATACTTATAATTATCTCCGGGTTCTTATTTTAAGGGTGCAAAGATAGATTGTTAATTTTGATTTTCAAAGCATTGCGATACAATACAGCAAAATATTTTGAATTAAATCTTATGTCAACAGTGTCGGCTACAGGCTTGGCCTTTTCCAGTAAGTACGTTTTACCACTGGGCTTAATGTAAGCACAAGTATAAATGTACCCCAAAACCCTACAATGCCATGTATTGCAGCTCCCTGGTTCAGTATCATGAGTTGTATGTTAATCCATGAAACCAATATAATCGAATTGTAAAGTGTATAGGTCCAAGCCCAATGGTACGACCTGTAAATATTCAGCGTGTCCATGAAAGACCAAGCTGGCTTTACCAGTAATGCGTAGATTAAAATTAGAGGGAACAAACCGATTAAAACCAGCAAAATAAGCCCCGGGATTAGGAAGTTTGTAAATAAAGTTCAATTGAGCAACGAAATCGACATCTGTAATAGTCCCCCGCTGGGATCAAGAACCAGGGTTAAACCACCGTTAATGCCGCTTATCGCTTCAATTGCCAGGGCGAAAAAAAGAATAAATACGAAAATGCCTTTCTTAACTGGTTTCATTGTGCCGGTTTTTGTGAATCTTATATTTTACTAATTCAACTGCTGAACGTATCGAAAGTAGTAAAAGTTACCTGCGATTATACCTGTTTAACGATTTTTCGCAGAAGGATTGGTCCATGAAATGTGTATCTGCCTGACCGTCCGTACACTGGGTTTTGAGTGTTTTAATTACTATTTTTTATCAACACAGTACGGGCTTCTGTAGTAAAACAGGTATCTTAGCAAATTCCAAACCGATATGGTAAAGGATTGATAATCAAGTATTGCATGCCTAAATTCAGCCACTTACACGTACACTCACAATTTTCGTTACTCGACGGGGCAGCCGAAATTCCTGCCATGTTCAAAAAATCCCAGGCTGATCAAATGCCGGGTATTGCGCTTACCGATCATGGCAATATGTTCGGGGCATACCAGTTTATAGCCGAAGCCGAAAAAATCAACGGCAAAAGCGGCACTCCCAAAATTGTACCTATTCTTGGCTGCGAATTTTACCTTGTTGATGACCGTCATCGTAAAAAATTCGGCGGTGGCGAAAAGGACCAACGATGCCACCAGCTTTTGTTGGCTAAAAACACAACCGGTTACCGGAACCTCGTAAAACTTGCCTCCCTTGGATATATACAGGGTATGTATGGCAAATATCCGCGTGTTGATAAAGAATTACTGTTACAATACCACGAAGGCCTTATTGCAACAACCTGTTGCCTTGCAGCCGAAGTTCCGAGGGCAATATCTCGCAAAGGCGAAGCCGAAGGGGAGAGAGTATTTAAATGGTGGCTCGATCTGTTTGGCGAGGATTATTATGTTGAACTTCAACGTCACGATATTCCGGAACAGAACGAAGTAAACCTTGTTTTGCAGCGTCTTGCCCGTAAATATAATGTAAAAATGATTGCCAGCAACGATTCGCATTATGTTGAGCAATCCGATTTTAATGCACACGATATACTCCTTTGTGTAAATACCGGTGAAAAACAAAGTACACCGACTTTCCGCGAATACGGGGATGATGAACTTATAGTAAAAGGCAGGCGCTTCTCGTTCTACAACGACCAGTTTTTCTTCAAAACTACCGAGCAGATGAGTGCTCTTTTTGAAGATCTTCCCGAAGCTATTGACAATACAAACGAAATCGTTGGCAAAGTCGAAATAGTAAAGCTGCAGCGCGATATTATGCTGCCGAATTTCCCGGTACCACCGCAGTTCAATATTCATAAAACTTCTTTGTTTGTTGATAGGGTTGATGCTCCCGGACAGCAAAAGGAAATTACGGCCGATGTCCGCAACCAATGGGAGTTCCTCAAGCATCTTACATATGTCGGGGCCAAACTTCGCTATGGAGATATTACACCCCAGTTAGTAGAACGTATCGATTTTGAGCTGCAGACCATACACGATATGGGTTTTGCCGGCTACTTCCTTATTGTAAGCGACTTTATAAAAGCCGGGCGCGATATGGATGTATTCATCGGCGCCGGGCGTGGGTCGGCTGCCGGCAGCGTTGTGGCATACTGCATCGCCATTACAAATATCGATCCACTGAAATACAACCTGCTGTTCGAACGTTTCCTCAACCCGGAGCGTATCAGCATGCCTGATATTGATACTGACTTCGACGATCAGGGCAGGCAGAAGGTTATCGACTATGTTGTACAGAAATACGGCCAGAACCAGGTGGCGCAGATCATTACCTATGGTACCATGGCTGCAAAAAGCAGCATTAAAGATGTTGCCAGGGTTCTCGACCTCGACCTGAGTATTAGCAATTACCTCACCAAACTTGTGCCCGATAAACCGGGGATTAAGTTAAAACGAGTTCTCACAGCCCCGCTTACTGCTCGTGACGGTGCCGATTCACTCGATGCAAAGGAAGAACTTCGTAGCGAGGATATGGACAATATCCGGAAGATAAGGGAGATTTATAACTATACCGGCAATGATGCATCCCTGATATTGCAGAAACAGGTGCTCGAACTTGCCGAAAAACTTGAAGGCTCGGTCCGCGGAACAGGAATTCATGCCGCTGGTATCATTATTGCCCCGACAGATCTTACTGACCTGATTCCTGTATGCATTGCAAAGGATTCGCCTTTGTGGGTAACTCAGTTTGAAGGCACGGTAATTGAATCTGCCGGAGTAATCAAGATGGACTTCCTCGGATTGAAGAACCTTACCATCCTGAAGGATGCGCTGGTGATGATCCAGGAAAACCATGGTGAAAAAGTTGATGTGGATGCAATCCCCCTCGATGACCTGGCAACATTCGAACTCTACCAGCGTGGCGACACCGATGGTACATTCCAGTTTGAAAGTGGCGGGATGAAACAGCACCTCAAAAATCTGAAACCCGATAAGTTTGAGGATCTTATTGCCATGAACGCCCTATTCCGCCCGGGCCCGATGAAATATATCCCAAACTACATCGCCCGTAAACATGGCAGGGAAGTGGTTGCGTACGATTTGCCTATCATGGAGGAAATCCTTCACGAAACATATGGTATTACTGTTTACCAGGAACAGGTTATGCTGCTTTCGCAGAAAATTGCCGGTTTCAGCAAGGGGAAAGCCGACGAATTGCGAAAGGCAATGGGGAAGAAGATACGCGAGAAGATTGTTAAAATGAAACCCGAGTTTGTCAAAGGGGGTGTCGCCAACGGCCATCCTGAAGATAAGCTGAATAAAATATGGTCCGACTGGGAAGATTTCGCTGCCTATGCTTTCAATAAGTCGCACAGTACCTGTTATGCTTATATTGCTTACCAGACCGCCTACCTGAAAGTGCATTACCCGGGCGAATATATGGCTGCCCTGCTTACTGCAAATCTGGGTACGGTTGATAATCTCACCCTGTACCTCGACGAATGCCGTAAAATGGGTCTGCGAGTGCTGGGTCCTGATGTAAATGAATCGGGGCTTAATTTCTCGGTTACTAAAAACAAAGAAATCCGCTTCGGGTTAAAAGCACTGAAAGGAATGGGCGATGCTGCTGCCGATTCGCTGCTTCTGGAGCGCAATGAAGGAGGCCCTTTTGAGAACATTTTTGATTTTGTGAAACGGGTAAACCTTCGAACGGTAAATAAAAGTTCTATGGAGGCGCTGGCCCAGGGTGGCGCTTTCGATAGTTTCGAAGGAATGCACCGCGCACAGTTCTTTGCAAAGGACACATCCGAAGATACTACCTTTCTCGAAAAACTGGTAAGGTTCGGAGGAAGCTACCAGGCAATGCAACTGTCGTCGCAGCAATCGCTGTTCGGTGATCTTGGACCTGTTGAAGTGCCCGATCTTAAACTCCCCGATTGTCAGCCTTGGTCGAATATCGAAAAACTTAAACGGGAAAAGGCAATTGCCAGTTTCTTTATTTCGGGGCATCCTCTCGATGAATTTCGTTTCGATATCGATACTTTTTGCAACATCCCGATCAAAAAGCTGAAAGCCAATATGGCAGCCGCTGCATCGTACGATATTTATATTGCAGGAATCATTTCGAAAGTACGCCACGAAGTTGCAAAGAACGGGAACCTATACGGCAGGTTTACTCTTGAGGATTTCGACGAATCGATCGAACTTTCAATCTTCAAGGAGGATTACCTGAAATACCGGCATTTGCTTGAAGAAGACCGGATTGTGTTTGTGAAGCTCAGGACTCAGCCACGCTTCCAGCAACCCGACCAGTTCGAACCCCGTATTCAACGTATTTCGCTGCTGAGCGACCTAATGGATGAACAGGCAAAGGCCTTGAATATCCAGGTAGCTTACGATAACCTGAGTGATACAATCACTCACCAGATTATTGATGTGGTGAAAAAGAACAAAGGAAACTGCAAGGTGAAAGTCGAGTTGCTTGATTTCGAGAACAATTACAAGGTCGAAACAATATCGTCGCACTTTCGGGTTGAATGCAGTAAAGCCGTGAGGCAACTAGGCCTTATACCGGGTTTAAAACTCAATGTTAAAATCTGAAAATATTCCTGATATTGTCAGTAATAATGGGCGAATTTGCATAATTTTGCCGGATCAGATCAAGCCTCACCGAACAACTAGGATGAAAGTTGGTTTTAATACAATACCCCGATTATTTTACACCTATTTATATAAACCCACAACAAATAAAGATTAATCATGGCTCTAGAATTCACTGATGCAAATTTCGCTGAACTTGCTGAAAAATCGGATAAACCTGTAATTGTAGACCTTTGGGCCGAATGGTGTGGACCTTGCCGCATGGTTGGTCCGCTCGTTGAAGAAATAGCTAAAGAATACGAAGGGAAAGCTGTAGTAGGCAAACTGGATGTTGACAGTAACCCGCTGACTACCGGTAAATTCGGTATACGTAATATTCCAACTATTCTGTTTATGAAGAACGGCGAAGTTGTTGACAAACAGGTTGGCGCTGTTCCTAAAAGTGTATTGGTTGGGAAGCTGGAAAAACTTCTTGGATAGACCTCACCCCCTGTCCCCCTCTCCTAAAGGCGAGGGGGGAACCTTTTGGGGAAAATTTTGCCCGGATTACATAAATTGTAACCGGGAGTTGTGATTTGTAAATCATGATTTGGCACTTCGATTCAGCTTTGTGCATCAAAATTTATGATTTTCATCTCCCCAAAACTTAATCACTAAAACCCAATGCCATTCACCCTCGACCAAAGCCGTATACCGCATTACGCTAACCTTGAGTTGCTTGCACGTACTGTTGTGGAAGGATTTATTGTGGGTCTGCATAAAAGCCCGTTCCATGGCTTTTCGGTTGAGTTTTCGGAACACCGGCTTTACAATGCGGGTGAACCCACGCGTCATATCGACTGGAAGTTATACGGACGCACCGACAGGTTGTATGTGAAACGCTACGAGGAGGAAACCAACCTGCGTTGCCAGGTTGTTATCGATATTTCTTCGTCGATGTTTTTCCCGGAGATTGAAAAGCCGGATATCGACCATCCCAACAAGGTTACTTTTGCTGTTTATGCTGCTGCCAGCATTATGCAACTCTTACGCCAGCAACGCGATGCGCTCGGATTAAGCCTGTTCAGCGATAAGGTAAGCCTCCATACCCAGGCAAAATCGAATTCGGTACACTATAAGTTCCTGCTGGGCAAAATGGAAGAACTTCTAACTCCGATTGCCACAGATGAAAAACGCAATTCGAAAGTTACGGATTCGCTGCATTTTATTGCTGAAAATATACATAAGCGCTCGCTGGTAGTAATTTTCAGCGATATGTTCGATGCCGAAGCGAATAATTCTGAACTATTCGATGCATTGCAGCACCTGCGGTACAACAAGCATGAAGTTATACTGTTTCATGTTGTGGATAAATCGAAAGAGCTTGATTTCGATTACGAAAACCGTCCTTATCGTTTTGTGGATATGGAGAGCGGTACAGAAATCAAGCTGCAGCCTGCCGAAGTGCGTAAGTCGTATGCCGAAGCTATCGGAAGTTTTCACCAGGAACTTAAACTGAAATGTGCGCAGTACAAGATTGATTTTGTCGAAGCCGATATAAACAAAGGATTCGAACAGGTGCTGATGCCATATTTACTAAAGCGTGATCGAATGCTGTAAGGCTGACCGAAGTTTTTTTTCTCCCGATTGCCTTTGTGCAAACTCCTGACTTCAGCTTTTATTCCACAAAAAACCCAAAGAAGGCGCAAAGTTCCACGGAGTAAACCCTGGAACAACGAAACCGAAGCATTCATAAGTCGTTGAAGTACTATTTTTCGATCCCCGAATATTTCTTATAAATTGCCCTGTAGCCCAGGAGTCGCCCTATGGGTGCAACCAGGGTCATTAAAGCTTTCTGAACACCCACAGGAATATTAGCTACATAGGCTTTGCTATCGAGGTATCTTAGGGTGACAAGTTGCTGTAACAGGCCATAATCACCGTTTTTTGCTTTACCATCAGCTGCCAGTCCAATCAGGTTTTCGATAAAATAATCAAAGTCGAGAGCCGGAGTAACGGTATGAATATAAACCAGGTCACTGGAAGTATCATAATAATGGTTGTGGACCTTGTTTTTGGGCAGAGTTATTTTCCTCCCGGCAGTAAGGGCCGAAACTTCCCCTTGCAGCAATACCGTCAGGTTGCCTGAAATTACTTCAAAACTTTCATCCTGTAAAACATGGAAATGATCGGGGACCAGCTGCCCTTTCGATTTAATGGTTGCCTTCATGGTAACCCGTGCACCACTGGTATCGTTAGCTGTTTCGATAAATTCGTAGCTGTCGCCTGAAAGCGGGTTTGTAATTATTTGTCCTTTAACAGGCATAACGCAGGTGTTTAATTGGTTCGTAAGAAAACCGAAAACTGATTTAAGAGAAGCAATTTTATCTGTCAATAAATTACTGATTCAAGTTAAACAATGATGAGAGCAGGTTGTTTGATGCTGATAAATTTTAGTGCAGAGTTTTACTTATCAAAATCATCAGCGGTTCACTGCTTAATATTATCATTGCAGGGAAGAATATGCCATGTTCACACATTGTAAAATGTTGATTAATAAAACAGTATCAGACCTATACAACTGACTTTCGTCTGCTATGGCTATGCCTACTAATACAAGAAAGCAGAACGGTTGCTCCGGGAGAGAGCAGTATTTGTCAATTTAAATGTATCCTTCAGCTTTTAGCATCAACAGACTTATTACCAGCCCGATTAGCAACCCGGTCAAAACTTCTTTTAATGTATGGCGGCCAAGTTCAACCCTCGACCAACCAAGCAAACCGGTAGAAAGTAATGCCACAATCCCGATTGTGTGATTCACCGTAAAAATAAGTGCAGATAGAAATATGTTCAGGGAAACATGCAGTGAACTTTTAATAAAGAAGTTTGTAATCTGCGAAAGGACCAGTAACATTAGTGCAAACAAAACACTTACAATGAGATTTCCCCTTTGGCCTGAAGCAAACAGAAATACAGAAACAATCGCCAGCAAAGGAATAGCGAACCGAAAAAGTGACCTTCGCTGCTTTTGGTCCGACACATCAAAGTTTGTGTAGCTTCCCCTTCTTGACCGGAAATACATCCATGCAATTATAGGAAAGAAGATGCAACCGATAATTAAAAATGAAAAACGCGAAGCTTTGGTGAATTCCTCGGATCCAAACATAACCGCTAAAACGAAAAGTGGAATTGTCAGTAATGGATGACCCAGGATTGAAATGATTGTTGCTGCTTTTTTCATAAATGTCCGTTTGATTTCCTGTCAGTGTTTGCCATGTAATGTTTTACCGTCTTACTTAATCTAATCCTTTGTTCACTCCTATAAATGTGAAACGTTTAGCAAATTCTGCTGCCTGAAGCCCATCCCTGATTTGTATACTTATTTGTAAAGTCCAGCTTAGAGTTTTAATCTTTTAATATGGTATGTTACAGTATTGGAACTGTTTCCACTTGTAAAAACCAGGGAGTCATCGGCATTTAGTAGCTCGATTTTGTAATCACAGGTCAGGAACATATTGGGTTCGCATACCAATGAAGGATAAATTACTTTAAGTGTATCGAATTTAAGTGTGATCATATCATCAATAATACATTCGCTTCCGATTGATTAACAAGTTGTGACTTTCTGGAAAGCAAATTTAAACTTGTCAGCAAACCAGCCGGGTAGGCTATTTATT
The DNA here is from genome assembly GCA_963677975.1 of Bacteroidales bacterium. Classification (GTDB taxonomy): domain Bacteria; phylum Bacteroidota; class Bacteroidia; order Bacteroidales; family UBA4417; genus UBA4417. Next base: position 2,471,532 of record OY782677.1, read on the forward strand.
AATTTCAGGCTGTGTTTTCAGGTAATCCTCCATCTTAACATTAGCTGGTAACGCTTTTTGTAATGTTTCGGTAGGTTTGAACCATACAACGACTGTATCTTTGCGACTGCGAAGTTTCGTTTCGCTCATGATTATGGCTACAGGGAAGAGCTTCAGGTCTTTCGCCAGTGTTTCATTATCAAGGCTCATTTCCCCTTTCGTATTTCCGATTAATAAGGGATAAAAATCATTCCTGGTGGTTTCCAGTTTCTGTAACGCTTTTTCGTCCCTGGTTTTGGCCGTGATAACATCGGCCTCGGAATAGTGACCTGAAGTTAAATAATTATCGCTGCAACAGTAAAAACTTAAACAGGAATACCTTGAATTATCCTGTTGCCAGGAAGGGTTAAAATTTTTGTAGAATACTCCGCTTTCATTTAAAACAATACCCAGGGATTTCAACTGTGTTGAATTCAAATACAGAAATTCCTGTTTGGTCGGGTTAGTCCAGCTGCATATTACAACTAGTGTAATGAAGGCTAAGAAAATTTTCGTTTTCATATTGTGAGTTTTTAATGGTTGAATGATATTTTCAGGAAAAATATTGATGGTTGTTTTAGTGCTGATTGCAGGCAGGATTAACCCGGGAATAGGAATTGTTAAAGTATCAGGATTTTAAAACAGGAAAGGGATTATCCTTTTAGTGTGTCTGGAATACTCCGCGTAGTTATCATAAGTAAGCAAAAGCGACTTTTCCTCGAACAACATCCTAACGAAGAGGCCGCCAGTAATTAGAATAACAGCCCCGATTGTTACTAAATAAGGAAAAGCTATAATTGAAGCCCAGGAAAAATAAATAACGGCCGCATATATGGGGTGGCGCAGCCAGCGATATGGACCGTTTGTTATAAGCTTGCCTTTGGTTGTATTTGCTGCAGCATGAAAACTCCGGAAGCCGAATGTGATACGTGACCATATCATAAAAGCTACCGAAAATAGCTGGATAGCAATTGTAAATGGGTTGTCAGAAATTATAAGGTGTTTATAAAGCAGGATTGCCAACCCGAGAACAGCTATCCCAAAAGCAATTAAAGAAATGATTTTCAATTTCACGTTTTTCATGTTTAGCGGTTAATATCTTCCCTGGAGTTTTTGGGCATTTTCTACGTCATCAGTGATAACGGTATTTTAATTATATGCGTGATAATCTGAATTTATGTTCCCTTTTTATTGAAATGAATGCTGCGGAAGCAAGCCGCTGTCATAACAGCTGTTGAATTTCGTGTATCCTGTTTTCCCTCTGGCCCGAGAATGTTTTATCCGTATCGTTGCACAATTCAAAAAGCTGCAAGGCCTTTTCAAGATAATTCCGGTTTGTATCTTCCCGCCCCGAAACGCCCAATTGATATACAATTTCAGCAAGTAATTCGAGATTTGCGGGGTACATGCCTTTGAATCCGGATAAATATTCTTTCATGGCTAATTTGTCAAAGACCAAAAGCATGTCGAGATCGAGGTTAATTTCATTTAGCAGGAGTTCTTTTGCCTGTTCAAACGGATTCTGAATTTCAATAGCAAAGTTATCTTTGACATGAAAAAGGCTTCCTGCAATGGCACGTAGAATGAGCCCTACTTTCTCTATTTCCCGCATTAAATAATCTTTCTGCTCCATTGGAATTCGTTTTTCCGATTGACTAATCAGGGTTAAGTTTTGAAATCATACTTTCGGAGGGTGCTGAGATTGAATATTTTACTTCAACAAAACAGGGTTTGCCGGAGGAAACTATATCGTAAAGGTGTTTTATATCAGAACCTGGCTTGATGAATTCTGTTCCCGGGTATGCTTTATTATGAATACTGTAAATGTAAGTAACCTTATATCCGGTTATGGTTTCATTTGTTCCGTTCAAATGCTGTGATACCGCTTTGGCAGCAATAATATCAGTAATTTCAGCTTTGGCAGTTCCCTGGTATTGACTCCCTTTCAGCTTAAGATACAATGAAGGCCCTATTAGAAACCCTGTAATAACAACGATAACTACAATTAGAATTATTGCGTTATTAAGTCCAAAATTATATCTGATCCAGCTGATCATTTTTGCGTTCTTATTCAGGAGCCTGCCAGCATTTTCACTGTTCGGCCAGTCCTTATCCTAAAATCAGGCTTTGTTTCAAAATAGCTCAGGGTCTCCATCCTGTTTTCAAGTAAACTGATACCAGTTTATGGCGAGCAGAAAATCCTTTTCATTTTTTCAGTTTCCCCAGCCGATCGGGTAAGATTTAAAAATGAAAAAACAGACATATAGCCTATACCCCTTCCGAACAGTTCCAGGTTGCTTATTGTCTGCTTATCAACTTCAAATTTCATTGGTTCGTTGGGAATAAATTTGTTTCCTGTAATTTGCCTGACGATTGAACCACTCCAGGAGGTTTCTTACCGACAATGGCTTCTGCCTTATGATTTGTGAAGAAAAGTGTTAAAATCTTTGACAGGTTCTTCCCATTCACACCAAGTTATATGCATATAATTATACAATCACAAAACTTCAATACTCTCTCTTAATCCATCTGCACTATAATCCCTTATATATCGTAAATATATAACTATTAACCATGCATAATTATTTCTTTTACGATCAAAAATAAATAGGTTACTTCGGGAAATTACCCGGAACTATGGAATAATCGTAGCGCAGCAGGTTTATGGAAGTGCAATGGAATTTCTCTTACAACTTGCTGCAGTGAACAGGGCATGCTGTATGAATGATTAGCGCAAACTGTATTTTACAGGTTGTTAACGAAGGTATAGCATCCGCACACAATATAAAATATTCGCGGAAATTTGGTGTCAATCTTTGTTTGGTATTGTAAAGGTAAATTTGCTGCCTTTCCCCTTTTCGCTTTCAGCCCGGATAATTCCGCCGTGTTTTTCGACGAATTCTTTACAAAGCAGCAAGCCCAGTCCGGATCCTTTTTCGTTTTCGGTCCCACGGCGGGTAAAACTGCTTTCTATTCTGAATAGTTTTTCAACCTCTTCTTTGTTCATACCTATTCCCGTATCTGTTACCGAAATTTCAATAACGCCATCCTTTTTCTTAGTTTCAATACTGACTTTTCCGTCTTTGGCGGTGAATTTTATAGCGTTTAAAATCAGGTTACGCAGCACAGTGCCTATCATTTTTACATCAGCTTTAGCAGTGATGTCTTCTTGGGTTGCGTGAACCATTGTGATATTTTTTTGATCAGCATTATATTTCAAATCTTCAATTTCGGATTTAATCAGTTGATAAATTAAAATATTCTTTGGCTCAAACGAAATACCTCCCTGCTGCATTCTTGCCCAATCGAGCAGGTTTTCGAGCAGGTTGAAAGTGTGAAGAGCCGATGAATTGATAATATCGGTATATTTTACTATCGTATCGATATCGAGGTTTGGTGCTTCAGTTTTCAGAATTCCGCTTATGCCCGAAATTCCGCTTACGGGGCCTTTAAGGTCATGAGCAATAATGGAGAAGAACTTGTCCTTGGTTGCATTCAGTTCTTTAAGTTTGGCTTGGCTCAGTAGTAATTCCTGCTCCATTTTTTTTCGTTTTTCGATATTTCGGCTTACGCCAAGAACTTCGATTTCTGCATCAGAATTAAATTGTATTTGTGTAGCTACTTCAACCCAGATGGTATCGCCGTTTTTGCATGGCTGTTGTACTTCAGTTATATACGCGCTTTGAAAGGTATTTGAATTCTCCAAAAACAATGGCAATGCATTTTGTATGATTTCGTTTACAACTTTTATTGATTCCGGGGTTAATGATTCTTCAAGGGTTTGTGACAAGGCTTCTTCGGCAGTGTAGCCCCTTAAATTTAAGATCGACGGACTAATGAAGGTGAATTTCTGTTTTGAGAGGTTCAGAATCCAGATTACGTCACTGCTGTTCTCGGTGATAAGCCGGTATTTTTCTTCACTTTTTTTCAAAGCTTCTTCAGCCAGTTTACGCTCGGTAATATCCTGAAATAATCCAAAAATTCTACGATTTTCTAAATCGACTTCCCCAATGGCTTTAACCGACCGGCGATTGCCTTTTGCAGTAATGATTTCCGAATCAACTTCATACGATTCGCCTTTTTCAATGGCTTGTTGCATGATTTTGTTAACGATAGCAAAGGATTCAGGGGTATAAAAATTTGCTCTCTGATTTACCGTTGGGGTAAACGATTCATCAACTTCATGAATAGTATACATCTCCCTGGTCCATTTGATATCCTTGTTATCCATATTCATTTCCCAGCCCCCGATTTTTCCTATTCTTTGTGAATCTTCAAGCAATTTCTTAGTTCTTTCATTTTCATATTCCTGTTGCTTGCGTTCAGTAATATCGCCGTATATAATGGCAACTCCATATCCTTCGATAGGGATAGGCGTAGCTGAAACACTGAGCCATGTAACCTGGTTATGATTTTTAACAATTCCCATCTCGGCATTCGTTATCTGGCGCTTATCTTCAAGCGCCCTTATACTGGCAAATTCGGAAGCAGGCATAATAGAGCGATCCGGTCGTATAATACTCCATTCCTGTCCGCCTATTTTTCGTTTTTCCTGTTCTTCTCTTGAAATACCGAGGATGGCTTCAGCAATTTTATTCGACTCAATAATTTTGCCGTTCGAATCAGTAATCGTAATACCAATAGGGAAAATGTCGAATAACACCTGGTATTTAGTAAGGATGGTATTCAAAACCTGTTCAGTTTTCCTGCGTTCGGTAATATTTTCGAATATGGTAGCGAAACTTCCCTTGTAAGGGCAATAAACCTTGATCGCGAAATGCTTGTTAAGAGGGGCAAAGTAGCTTTCGAAAACCTCAGGTTTCCCCGTTAAAGCGACCTTTGAATAAATTTCGAAGTAAGGCGGGGCGTCAACACTATAGGCTGTCATGCTGGTCTTGTTGATAACTGCTTCCCTCGAAATTCCCAGTTGGGCTTCGAATGCTGTATTGACTTCATTAATAATATAATCATAAGGAACTCCCTCGTCATTATATACAAGGGTATGCAGAGCAGCACCCTCAATCATATTGTCGTAGAGGGAGTGGAATTTCTGTTCACTTTCAATTAAATTTCTTTCAGTTTTCTTCCTTTCGGTTATGTCGAGAATCCTGCTGAAGATATGCTGAACACCATTAAGCAAAAAAGTTTTTGCCGAAACCAATCCTAGGAATTGGCTTCCTGATTTTTGTAAAAATATGGTTTCGAAATTATCACAAGACCCTTTTTTCAAAAGTTCGTTTACTAATAATTGCCTGTCTTCCTTATTCTTCCATAGCCTGATCTCAATGCTTGTGGCTCCAAACACTTCTTCGCGAGTGAACCCCGTGAGCAGACAAAAACCTTCATTCACTTCTTCAACCATTCCGTCATCAAGGCGCGTTATGAGCGTTGCGTCAGGGCTGGTATTGAAAATCAATTCAAAGTTTTCCCTCTTTTCAGCAAAATCAATTGGTTCCTGTTTCCGGATTTTAACTGGTGGGGATTTGCTGACTATATGTTTTTCCAGTTCTAGTTTTAAATCTCTGTTTTCCAGCCGGAGTACCTGTAACTCTGCTATAAGTTCCTCCCTGGTCATTTCGTGGTGGTTCATGTATTATCTGTTTATGGTCCGAATGAACAAATCACTATTATTTTATTTCATTTGCTGAAAATGAACCTGCTAAATTGGAATGTAACATTATCAAATTTGAAAACCTGGTGAAACAATATTTTATAAAAATGCCTAAACACCCGACACAAAATTGCCTGCTGACATGGACTGATTCCCGTCTGACCAGAAAATGCCTAGACTAATATTATGTTTGATTTTTCTGCATCCTTCGCATTCTGCAGGCAAACTCAGGACGAATCGATGAATTTTAATTCTTCCTTACGAGCGCAGTAGAAGTCCGCTTAATGATTCAGTAAATATAATTATTTTTAAAAAGCTAATATACTTTTGTATATTTTTTGCGAATGATTTTATTATTTATAATTGGTAAGTGATTGTGAGTTGGTTGCCAGGCTGTGTATATATTGACTTTAATTAGTGTATTTTAAAATATTCAAATCATAATGCATTGATTCTCTATATACTACTCCATTTTCTTGCAAATGTGGTTAACCAACATGATAGCGGTATTTTCAATTGGTCGAGCAAATCACTACCATTTACACGTTCTTTGATTTCCGGTTAACTTATTTCATGTTGAAGTCAGAGTTCAAATAGACAAAGGTTTACAATTATTTTGGAATACGAGAGATTGGGACACAGATAGACATCGCATAAGAAGACAATCGTATAACATTTGCTCCCTCCATTGCTGAAAGCATTTAGACGGGAAAACGGTTTGCCAGGCGATTAAAATCTTTTGTATAAAAAAAACTATAGTAGAAAAACAGATTATTAAAAGAGACTTGAGGTTTGGTAGAAGTGGTACATTCTTACATCATAAAATACTTGTTTATTAAAGCAAGTAATTCATCTTTTAAAATAGGTTTTGAAGCATGATCGTTGCATCCGGCTTCAATGGCCTTCTGGTGGTCGCCGGCAAGTCCGAAAGCTGTCTGGGCTATGATGATTACATCTTTATTAAAATACCGGATTTGACGTGTTGCCTCATAGCCGTTTAGTTCAGGCAGACGTATGTCCATGAGGATTAAATCGGTGTCAGGATTTTTGAGGCAATATTCAACGGCTTCGGTGCCGGTTCTGGCTATTGTTAACTCTTTGCAATACTTCCTGACAGCAATTGAAATAAACATTTCTGATGTTTCATCATCTTCGGCAACAAGTATTTTTAATCCTGGTTTCCCTGAATCAGTTTGACTTTGTGAGCCATCAACCGAAAGGACTTTTATACCGTCATTTTTTGTTTGTCGCTGATTGGTATATGGAAGTGTAAAATAGAAAGTTGATCCTTTTCCCGCCTCACTTTCGACCCATAAGCGGCCACCTAATAATTCGACAAACGCCTTTGCAATGCTTAATCCCAATCCCGCTCCCTGACGTGCCTCTATATCTGCAATATCAGCTTGTACAAATCGTTCAAATATGTTGGACAACTTGTCGTTTGGGATTCCGATTCCGGTATCTTTTATATAAAATTGCAGTACAGAACTGCCATTCCTGTCAATGCGGTCATAACCAAACTCAATAGAACCCTTGTCAGTGTATTTAATGGCGTTTTTAACCAGGTTAGTGAGGATTGAGTATAACTTTTCTTTATCGGTTACGGTAAAGGCTTCATCAGCCTGTAAACTTTCAGAATAAGTGAGAGTTATTTTTTTTCGTTCAGCGTCTGGCTTAAGCAGCGTATAAACATGTTCTAACTTATCATTAATATTAATTTCCTGGAAGTGAACCTCCATTTGACCTGATTCTATTTTCGAAATATCCACAATTTCGGAAATGATATTTAGCATGCGGGCACCGCTTTTCTCAATTATCCTAATGTATTCCTGCTGGGTTTCATACTTGAGGCCGTGTTCTTTTAATAATCCGGCAAAACCCAGAATCCCGTTCATAGGTGTGCGGATTTCATGACTCATATTGGCAAGAAATGCGGATTTCAATTTGTCGCTTTCTTCTGCTTTTTCTTTGGCTGCAATCAATTCATTTTCAATTGCTTTTCGTTCGGATATATCGCGGGTGATGGATAAAATATGAGGTTCGCCGTATATCGTTATTATTGAAGCTGACATCAACCCGGTTCTGACTTCTCCGTTTTTTAGGCGGAAAACCGTTTCCAGATTTTCAACTTTCCCTTTTTCATTCAATTCCCTGACAAGAAACTTCCTGTCTTCGGGATTGCTCCAAATGTTTATTTCAAGAGATGAAACTCCAATTACATCTTTAGCTGAATAGCCTGTTAATTTTGTAAAGCCTTCGTTAATATCAACATAGGTTCCGTCAATTTTATTGATATTTATTGAATCAGGGCTGGTTTTAAATGCGATTTTATACCTCGATTCACTTTCTTCAATTTTATCCTTGGCGAACAACAATTCCTGCTGGGTATATTTGAGTTTGGTAATATCAATAAAGGAACAAACCACCTGGTTAACACTACCGTTTTCGTCAAGTTGAGGTTCCGCATCCACCATTAGCCAAATAAGGTCATCCTGGGTGGCACGGTAAACCCCAATAATGATATTCCGCACAGGTTGCCGGGTTATAATTGCTTGTGGAACCGGCTGATTCTCACTGGGGAATGGAGATCCATCCTCATGAATTACATTCCAGGTAGGTTCAAGCACTTTACTTCCCAAAATCTGGGCTTCAGTTAGCCCCAATAATTCCAAAGCTTTGGGGTTACATAATAATATTTCGGATTGCGGCCCATGAAGGAGCACTCCAACCTGCAAGTCCCAAATCAGATTCCTGAATTTTTTTTCGCTTTTTTCAGCAATATCCTTAACAATATTCAATTCGTTATTTGTCAGGGATAATTCCAGGTTCTGAGCAGCTAATTCTTCATTCTGCGTTTGTATTTCGAGTTTGGCACGTATTAACTCTGCTTCATGCTTCTCCGATTCTGCCAGTAAAATCCGAAGTGCATTACCAGCATCATCAGCTGCCTGCTTGTCAGTTTCATTTTTTGGGATATGAAGGCTTAAATCATTGATTATGAGTGGGTGTACTTCATTATATTTTGCCAGCTCCTGATTGAGTGTAACAAGTTTTTGTTTAGCTTCCGATAATTCTGATAGAATTTCATCCCTGCTCTTTCCCATTCTAATTATAGTTAAAATTAAAATTTACACCAGTTAACCTGGCTATAATTGCGTATTTGTTTAGCCAGTGTTAGAGGTGTGCCTGTTATGCAAAACCTGTTTACTGTTAGCCTGTGTTATTTCAATATTAAATTACCGGGCGGTATGCCTCCCATTTTCCAACATCGTATCTTTCCCATTATAAATTAAAAGCACCAATACCCTTTATATGCTATGAAGGCGGGATAGTACTTTTTGTATTGTAAAAGTATATATATTTATAAAACACTGTTATGCTTTATGAACAAATAAATGCAGAAAGGCACAGGAAAAGGAGGGAGGTGGGATTTCGGATTTGCGATTTGCGATTCGGATTTACGAATTAATAATGGACAATTCATAACCCAACAAGGTAATCGAGAATTTGAAAATGAAGTAACAATCCCAACCACTCATAATTCATAATTATCAACCCATCAACTCATATCTCATATTCCTCCATTTCAATCCTCTTTCCCATAAACGTACCATATGCCTGCACTTCCTTTTCGACGAGTTTCATCTGGAAGGGGGTGGGAGGATAAAAAAAGCCGGTAGCAATCAGAACTTTATCCTTTTTTGAAATGCGTTTCCATAGTCCTGCTACACGGCCATTGATAACAATCAGCGGGCGGAAGATTCCGTTATCCGAAACCGCCTTGCGGTTATGTGTTTGCGAAAGGGAAGAAGTGCGGTCTTTATAACTGATCAGGAATTCGTCGAATGCAGGCAATAAATGTACCGAATCATCATTCCTTTCATGGCCTGATGTTTCAGAAAACCAGTATTGTTCATCGCCGATTGATTCGGACATAAGGCTTGTTTTAGCAAGTTCCAGGGCTTTGCGTACATCGGCTGCACCCAGTCCCGACCACCAGGCAAAATCCTTTACTGTGGCAGGGCCATGGCTTTTAAAATACCTGCCTGCCAGAGTAGCAAGCGAATCATCCCGAGTTAGAATTTTCCGATGAGGAACCCTTTCGGAAAGCAAGGCATAGGTCAGTTTGTTGCCCGTTTTTCGCCCACTGCAAACAATCCCTTCGAGTTCAGCTTCCATAAGGATATGCGAAAGCCGGTTGTCGTCGGTTTTGATATTTTCTGACTGTAAAATACACTTAAGCTGTTCACGGGTCAGATGCTTTCCGCCTGCCATCGCTTTTTCAATCAGGTCAAAACAAATGGTTAATACACCTTGAGTTAATTCCAACTCCCTGTTGCGGGCTTTCATCGATGCCTTAATGCGTGGTGCGGTCAAGGCAAGCATCCAGTAAATATCAGCCGAACTAACAAAATGCCAGGTAGGCCGCAACAGGTGTGTACGGATAATATCCCCATCGTTAACGGCCTCTTCAACTTTTTCATCTGTAGCACTTGCCATACGCTTGCCTACGGCCCATTTTGCCATGGCATAATCCTGGGCCTGCATGGCACCCATGCGGCTTACTATTTCTTTGGGAGTGGCGGGAAATGCAGGTTCAATTGCCTGGTTATAAAGGCGGAACTCCGGAATTTCATTTATTGTCAAGGTAAGGTTTATTTTGGTTGGGCCGGGATTTCTGTGCCGAACAGAGCATGTGGTTTTACACTGAATGTACGATTAAACATGAATACCGTTAAAGTAATGTAAAGGATAAAACCAATAACAATAAATACCTGCATCGCAGAGGTTTTCTGGATATCCTGTTTCGATTTCGCGTCGCAAACTTCACCTGGACAGTACTGGGCTTTTTCCTTGTATACAAGCGAATAGAATTTGCATCCCAGACAAATACCAAAAGCGGATTCGAAAAACAGGAAAATAAGGCAGATCAGGCAGATAATTCCCGTTATGGCGCTATACGAATTTACCAGTACCATTAAGAAAAACATGGTTGCCGCCAGCACTATGCCGATTATCCATGCAAACTTTTTTTGTTTGGCCCCGACATATTCAGGCACCTGGTTGCGAACAATCAGCCGCCCGATAATTAAAGATGGCGAATACTTTGGGTTAATCAGCACACGAATAAGGATATCGGTAAGGAATATCACAACTGCATACTTCAAAAGAAGGAAATCCCCTTTGCTTGCAGCCAGGAATATGGAAACAAACATCATGACAAACAGTATACCTGCCGCTGCCCTGATTTCGCGTTCGTTTAAAACAGGAATTGTATATCCTTCAACATCTTCGCCGAATTTAAATACTTTATTGTCTTTAGCCATTTTTTTTCTGTTTTGTGGTTAGGTTAACTTGAGGTTGTAAATATACTAAGATTCGCTTAAAGTGAATCTGCCTGGGAACGGGCTTTATTTGTTTCTGCGGGCAGGGTTCATTGAACTTTGGCTGACAAAATTGATTTGTTTGGTTGCTGATTAATATTAATATAATGGTTTAATGTGTAATCAATCAACCGGACTCAATGCATTTTTAAGCCCGCTTCTTATCCTGCCGCCTTTTTTGCAGTAGTTGCTAAAAATACATTTTATTGATCTTAATAAATTCCTTTATTATAGGGTCAGCTTTTTCCAGGTCGGTATCAAGGATATATAAATCAACCGAGTAAGGCGTCCCGGTTGAAAATCCCCTGAAATTCGACGTTTCATATTCGTTAATAATGTTAGTTGCAATGCCCTCGTTTTCCAGTTCATTACTTAGCAGGTTTACCGTTATTTCCGAACCGGCAAATACACGCACCATTTTGTTTTTTGTTTCCATATTCCAGATTTTTACGTTAAGCCATTTTCAGGCAATCCATTCAGATATTTTTTATTGCACTTTCACAAAAACAATCCAGCCAGTAAATGCATCATAGTTTTATGTTTTTGTCAAAAGCATTATATGTATTACATTATAAATTTATTTACACCTATCACGATTAAAATGCTAATTGTGCTTAGTGTTGTATAATACCCTATTGAATTCCATCTGAGCTTTAGTAAATAGCTGCTCCTCCATACCATGCCGAATAAAATCGTGAATACGATTGCTGCTGCCAGATAGGTTCCGGCACCCGGTAAGGATGTTATACGCGCTTCATCCTGAAGGCTGAATCCACCGAATAGGATGGAGAAAACACGTGAGAATGCCGCGAAGAAAACAAAGGGATATGCGTAAATGGATTTGGTTATTTCAATTACCAGCAAAAATACAGCAGCCTGGAGAATTGTAAATGCCGGTCCTCCCATGCTGATATACAAATTATCAGTTTTGCCGATATAGTTCCCGCTGACAGAAGTTGCATTATTTAAACCCATTACCATATAATTGCCGAGTATTTCCCCAACAATCCAGTGCCCGGATTCATGGAAAAGGAAGGTGAAAAAGGCTACAGGTATAAATAAAAAAGCAAGTTTCGCATTAATCCTGCTTTCGATCAGATCGTTCTTAATTCTCGTACTAAGAAACTTATTCTTGTTCATTATTGCCTTTATTTAAAACACCCTGTTGTTGTGTTCTGACATAATGCGTATTCGTTGAGGTTCCCGGGAACCGGTACCGCCGCTGCGGGTCAACCAACTATTCTATTGATTAAGAGATTTATCCGCCTTCGTACAGCCTTAATTGTATGCTTTTTCTATTTTGCTAATTCTGCATCAATTTTTTTGATTAACTCCGTTGCATGTTTGATTGTAGTTTCTTCATAAAATTTAATTACCATTTCTTCAATCATTACCAGATAATTTATTTTCGACTTAAATTGTGGACTTAAGTAGAATTCATCGTCAGTTTTATCAGCATGTTCATTTAGATCATCTATTGTTTTAAGTAAATATTCATTGTACAGATTCTTTGCTTCAATAGTTGTTGGAGCGTCCTGTTGATAATAACCAAGTATAGCCATTCTCAGTTCATCATTTTCAATATTGCCAATTTTACTATTCGACTTAAAACCCTCATAATTCGCGTTATTAATTTTGTTTAATAATATAAATATCGGGAAACTGATGTTGAATGAGTTCACCCGATTCATACTGTCAATTTTAGAGTGTGTGAGTTGTAAAATATTTTTATACCCAATATCTGCCTGCTTATATGTTTTCGCATCAGCCTTTAACCATTTCAGGTCTTTAATCAGGTCTTTTCTGATATTTTCAAGAAATGTCCTTACCTCTTTTTGTTCCTTACTATGCTCGGTTACACCATGCAGCCAGATTGAAAAAGTAACAGCAAAAACGATAATAAATATCTCTATCGTTATTTCTTTAGCTTTCTGAATAAAGGATTGATTAGATTTTCCGGAAATACTAAATATCCTCCTTGTGTGTTTTACTATTTCTTGTTCCATGGTTAATAGTTTTGGAAATATCTTCATTATCTGAATTGATAGTATTTATAGACTCAAAATGCCTGTTCCTGAAATAAGGATACTGATTATGCATCCAGGTATTCCTGCTATTCAAATATCGATTCTGGTATTTTTTACTCAAAGATAAGTCAACTCTGTCCTCATTAACAAAATGGATTGTAATTTTTGTTCAAGACATGCAAGTCCGGTTCTGAGGAAGTATTTATAGGAACATAATTCATATTTAATTATACATTAACCTCTGCTGGTATGCGTCTTATAGCTTTCAAAAAGACCCGATATTGGTAATTCCGCATCAGGTATTGTTTCCATTCCTGAATAACCAATTACAGTGATGAACCTGTATTACCCTGATGGGTGCAAACACGATATTCAACCGTATAGGATTCTATTGATTGAGTATTTCAAGCAGGAATTTATGGCTTAAAATATGCTTTGCTTTGTTTCCCGTCAGTTGTATAGATTTTTTTTCTTCGATATGCAGTGATGCGACATCTGCATACAGAAATTGCTGCCAGGGCTCAATCGGCCAGAGCAAATGCTGGCTTCATTGCAATAGACTTTTAGTAAGTTAATGAAACACTATTTGCTGCAGTCCTGATACAGAAAATGGTATCAATAATATGCTTGTGCATTCCGTTTCTGAATAATTCCCAATGTATTACGGTGTTTTTATCGGCAAATACTTTCGTTTTGACTTCCGATTTCACATCTCCCCCAATCCACCGCAGACCATTTTCAGAATTTATCTGGTAATTTTTTATTGTGAAGGGATAAAATGTTTCACCTTCAACACCGTCAGTTCGCCACGATACAGTGAGTGTATCGCGAAAGGGGGTTTTGCTTTCCCGGTTTATTTTCATTGTGAGATCAACAATTTTGTTTGCTTCAAATTCTAAAAACTTGCCATAGATGTCAAGTTCGGTCAGGCCCAGTATTTTGTTTGACTGATCATATTCCTCGTCTCCCTGAATGCAGAAATTGTATAAAACCATGTTTTTAACCTTCCTGAGCCTATAGGTGAAACATCCTGAACTGTCGGTTTTAAAATCACCTACATAGATTTTTTTTGATTTATGATAGCCTTGGTATACTGCCTCAACTGTTACCGACATATTGGGGATAGCAGTTTTTGTATGTTCATCAATAACTTTTCCTTTAAGCTCGATATTTCCAACTGTATAATTACATCCTGGAAGAAGTAAACTGAAAATGAAAGCAAATAATACAAAGTGTTTCATTAATTCCTCCTTCGGCTGCTGATTTGTGCCTTTTGCCGGTGTGCGCCTCATTGTCTGTTATAAATAGTCAAATTTAGCAATTCCGATTTTAAATCAGGATGCGGGCGCGATAATTGTTTTATTTTCCAGAATTTATTTATTCCCTTCCTGTAGTGTAAAGCTAAAAGTACTTCCTTTATCCACCTCGCTTACAATTTTCAGTTCACCACCGTGCTTTTCGACAAATTCCTTACAAAGCATTAACCCTAGACCCGTACTAAGCTCACCATCAGTACCTTTGCGGCCGGTATTAACATTAAGGTTGAACAGATTTTCAATCATGGTTTTATCCATGCCTATTCCAGTATCGGATACTGAAATCATAATAAACATGCTGGGATCAGGAGTAGCTTCTATAGTTATATTTCCTCCTTTCGGAGTAAATTTTACCGAATTGGCAACCAGGTTGCGGATAATACTTGCCAGCATATTTGCATCAGCAAATACTGTGATATTTTCAGAGATAGGAACGTTAACTGTAATATTTTTATTATTTGCTGAAGCGAGCATTAATGTAAGTGTATCGTGTATTACCGGTAATAATGCAAGCGAAACAGGCTCAAATGCTGTGAGTCCCCTTTGCATACGCGACCATTCCAGCAGGTTTCCGAGAAGGCTGAAAATATTTGACGAAGAACTCCTCATAACGCCGGCAATATTCTGAAGTTCGTCCAAAGTCATCTCTTTCATCCCTTCGGCCATCCGTTCGGATAATCCCATAAAACCACCTAAAGGACCACGAAGATCATGGGCGATGATAGAAAAAAACTTATCTTTTTCAGCTACCTGCTTGCTTAATTCCTTCGCGTAATTTTCTAACTGAATTTCACTTTTTTTCCGCTCACTTATGTCACGCGAAATGTTCATCAGCATGGTCTGATCCACATAATTAACAACCAGAACCTTTACTTCTGCATCAATCTCATGCCCATCTTTATGCAGAAGCCTGGTTTCGAATGTTGTATGGCCTTTGTGTTTCAATTCATTTATTCTTTTTTCTAAATGTTCCTTCGTTTGTTGTATTTCTATTCTATCAGGACTTTGTAAAAGCATTTCCTGTTTGCTGTAGCCAAGCATTTTAGCTGCATTTTCATTAAGGTCAATTATTGCTGAAGGCGGGCCATCTGTTAAAAGAGGGAAAATGGTTATCCCATCGGTATTTGCTTCGAAAAGATCCCTGAACTTTGCCTCACTTTGCTTTAACTTTTCAATTGCCTGTTTACCTTCGGTAATATCAACACACGATCCGATGAAGCCCAGGAAGTTACCATCCATTGCAAACCAGGGCACACCATTTTCCAGCAACCAACGGTATTCACTGTCGGCTCTGCGTAAGCGATACTCCATGGTATAGTTGCTTTGTGTTTTAAAAGCCTCCTGGAAGATATCAGTACAAAGCTGAAAATCATCCGGGTGAATTCCCTTTGCCCAGCCGTTACCTGTTTCCTCCTCCATCGAGCGACCTGAAAAATCGAGCCAGGGTTTATTCACATAAGTACACTTTGCATCGGTTCCTGTCATCCATATCATTACAGGGGCAGTGTCGGCAATATTCCTGAACCTTGATTCGCTTACCTGCAGCGCTTCCTCAGCCTTCTTGCGGTCGGTAATATCTTTGTCAACCCCGCGATACCCAATGAGATTCCCGGTATCATCCAGAATTGGCAGACCGTTGGTGAGCAGACAACTTTTTTCGCCATTCTTCCTTATATTCCAATTTTCAAGGTTCCTGATAGGCAGCTTATTTGTTGCGATTTGGGAGAATATTGCAGATACTCTCTCCCTTTCATCCGGGGGCATGAAATCAAACGGTGTCTTTCCGATGATTTCATCAATACCCGATAACCCTAAAAATTCAATTCCTGTCTGCGATGTGTAAGTAAACTCCCCTTTCTCGTTGATTTCCCATACCCAGTCGGTTTTATTTATTTCCCGAAGTCTCTCTTCGCTTTTAGCAAGTTCAATTTCGGCTTGCTTACGGTCAGTTATATCGTTTGAAACGGATAGAATTCCGCGTTTCCCGTTGGGCATCGTAAAGCATGCCACTTTCACAAATAAATAACAGGATGTACCGTCTTTTCGCTTCGCCTGAATTTCATGCTCCAGGACCTCACCGGCCAGCAAACGCTTTAAGTTATCAGCAATTAGTTCAGTTTGATCCGGCATTGCTATATCTGCCAGGTTACTACCAACTAATTCATTCTGAGTATAATTGATTGTTTTTAATATAGCTAAGTTTGCTTCAAGAATAGTTCCCGTTTCGTCAGTTACAATAACTCCGGAAGGTGAAGTCTCGAACAAAGATTTGTACCTGAGTTCACTTTCCTTCAAGGCTTCGAGAGCAAGCTTACGTTCACTAATGTCGCGAACAATTGCCTGAAGGGTAGTAATCCCTTTCAACTCAACTCTGCTGAGGCTGACTTCGGCATCGAACAAAGTGCCATCCAACCTGCGGTGACGCCATTCGAAAAACTGGGGTGTGCCGGTAAGTGCAGCCTCTATTTTTTTAGTTGCTTTTATAGTCGAAGGCATACCATCAGGTTGTACGTCAGGGGAAAATTCCAGAACCGTGTGCGCAAGAATATCCTTTTTATTGCATTTAAAGAGAATTTCAGTTTTTTGGTTGCAATCGGTAAACGTACTCCCATCAAGTATAAAAATAGCATCATTTGCACTTTCATAAAGTGATTTGTACTTGACCTCACTTTCTTTGAGTGCTTCCTCCGCTTGCTTGCGTGAAGTAATATCACCGCTGAAAATTGCCATCCGAACCACCTGTCCGCTTGAATTTAAAATCGGATAAAGATTATTCGACATCCAATGGCCGTTACGGTCGTCTTCAAAACTGACCGGTTCTCCGGTTGATATTGCTTTCGCAATAAATGGTTGGCGATTTTGCACAATATTAGGCAACAGTACCTCATCCACTTTCTGCCCGATCAGCATTTCACGACTGCTTTCCATTCGCCGGGCCGCTACCTTATTAATTGCAAGAATCGTATTATCAGATGCTAACAGTAAGACAGACTCTTCCGTTGCATTGAAAATTGCATTCAGATTGGCTTCGCTTTCAATGAGATCGTCAGCAGCTTTTTTGCTGGCCGTAATATCGAGTTGTACACCGAAAATGCCAAAAATCATGCCTTCTTCATCGTACATACAGGTATAATCACCTTCTACGGTTATGGGTTTTCCATCCATAGTGGTTTCATGCGTTTCCATCCGTATCTTTTTCCCCTTATTAAGGAAATCTGTCCAGACTTTTCTGCCGTGTTCAGGATTTTTAACAAACTGATCGTTCAGATTTTTCCCGATGAAATCAGTTTCGGTAGCATGATACTGGTCCAGGAAAGCCTGATTAACCTTCGTGAATTTCATATCGTTGAACACCGTTTCAATGGTTTTTTCTTTGTCGATACCCGAATCCCACACAAAGGGTTCGTCAATCATCATAAAATAAAATCCCATATAGGATTGTGAGAAGAAAAGTTCGAATAACTTTTTGCTGTTTACAAGCTCTTTTTCGATCAGCTTGCGCTCGGTGATGTCATGTACAATGGTATAGCGGTATCTTTTATCCTGAATGTGAATGTTTTCTCCTGACAGTAACACTTGCTTTATGTCACCATTTTTTGTTTTTAAACTGATTTCTACATTGCTGATTTTATCATCCTCTCCAACTTTTTTTAGTAGTTCATTTGCTGTCTCTGGTGTCAAAATGCCTAATTCCAGTGCTGATTTTCCGATCACTTCTTCCCGGGTAAATCCAAATAAGTTATAAAATGAATCATTTACTTCAATATATTTCCCTGTCTCGAGCTCATCTAAGCCACATGCTGAATGGTTGTTGAGAAATAGTTTTGCATATTTTTCTTCTGATAACCTAAGCTGCGAAATATCCTTTGTAACCCCGAAGATTACAGGTTTCCCATCCCATATCCCAATTGAAACCCTGGTTTCAACCGGGATTTGAACACCTGATTTTGTCTGTACAGGGACCGGGCAGCATTCAGTTTTCCCTTCCAGCATTTCTGCTACAATTCTGCCGGCTTCCTCGCGTCGTTCAGGCGGATGAACCATCAAAACCGATTTTCCCTTAAGCTCTTCCTGGGTATAACCAAGACGGTCAGTAACGGTTTTATTGCTGTGGATTATATTTCCTTTTACATCCAATACAAACAACAAATCATCAATGGTGTTAAAAAAGGTTTCAAAGTTCTGGCGGGTTTGAGCAACTGCCTCTTCTGCCTTTTTGCTTTCCGTAATATCGAGGAAGGACCACACCCTTCCTTCAGGTTTATTTTCAATGAACATGGGTCTCGAAAAACGTTCGAAAATCCGGCCATCATTAAAACAAATCCGGTCCAGGATTTCGGCTTCGGGTTTGCTGTACAGTTCTTCAACTTTAGTTTTGAACTCAGCAGGATCTGATACCTGGCCGATGATGTAATCAAGCAATATTTTATCGTTTCCTGTTGAAAGAATATGCTGTGGGATATGCCACATTGAAGCGAACCTTGCATTATAGCTAACAATTCTGCCGCGGCTATCGATTGCAATAATGCCATTATGGATTGATTCGAGCGTGGCTTCGGTTAGTGAATGAATTTCTTTAAATTCTTTTTCCGCTTGTTTTCGTGCAGTAATATCCCGTGCCGAAGCGCATAAATAGTTTCGTCCCTCCAGGTTCAGACCTGAACATCTTATCTCAACATCGATTAACCTGCCATCTTTACATTGGTGCAGGGTTTCAAATGTTGCCGGGTTATTAATAAATTCATGAATTTTACGTACCAGTTCCTCGGGCTTCCATTGTATATCCCAATCAGCAACATTAAGTTGCATTAGTTCATCACGGGAATAGCCTAACATTGAACAGAAGGCATCATTGGTTTCAATTACATAACCCTGTTCGTCGAGTATATGTATTCCGTCGCCGGCTGTCTGAAGTATAACCTGGTTTCGGGAAGCCAGTGCAGTAGCAGCGTTTTCCGCTTGTTTTCGTTCGGTAATATCGACAGCTGCTACAATACAATGTTTGTCATTTTCGGAAATATTTCCTGTAAGGTGAAATAAGAAGTGTTTGGTGTTGCGATCAGATAGTGCAATATCACATGATCCTTTGATCTGTTGGTTAAATATTTGGTCCAGGAAAAGACTGAAAACGAACTTCGAATCTTCATCAATATAATTATAAAAACTACTGTCGATAAGACCTGGAATATCTTTGCCAAGTATTCTCATGCCTTCATAGTTTACCCTTATAATTGTCGCATCCCTTGTAAGCGTATAATAGCCCACAGGCGCTAAGTCGTATAAACTTATGGCATCATTTGCTTCGGAATAGGTTCGTTCAAGTTCCTCTTTCTGAAGATCCAGTTCTATCTGGTATACCTCGAGTTCATGAATCAGTTTCAGAATTTCAAAATCTGTCGGGGGGGGACCTGTTTTTGGCGGTCTAAGTAAATATAGATCTTCAGCTTTTTTGCGCAGTATTTCTGCATCTGTAAATGTAGTGCGCGACTTTTTCATGAAAAATATTTTTAAATCAATTAATTTCCAGTCAAGAATAGTCATACAAGTTAAACCAGGCTCATTGATTTTTGGTAATCGCATGTCCTGATGACAAAAAAAGGCAGCATTCAGCCTCTGTTTCCTTTGGTAGCCGGAGTTCCGGGCTCCAAAGTTCTTTCCCTGATACGATTTCTGTTTTCGGCTCTGCCTGCTGCTAAAAGTAGACATAAACAAGACATAGTGTAAATAAAACTATTAATTCAATTATTGGTTATTAATCTGTAATAGAATTAGTAGGATGGGAATTATATTGTCAGACTTTCAGTAACTGTCGTACGAATTTTGAATTATAAGTTAGTGCTGATGCGTTAAAAATTTAGTTGTCGAATAAATCGTATTGTTCTTTGACATTTTGATTGAATTGATCTTCTGTTAGTAGTTCTCTTAGGGGTGCTTTATCAAAAGCTGAGACTCCCAATATTTGGATGATCTCATAGATTGACAGTGAGCTCCTTAGTTGGTATTTCACATATGCGACCATCAGATAGGTACATATGGCTACCCAAACATGTAGATTTACTGCATTTTCTGAGTGTCCCCAGAGCTTTTTGATTGTCAGGTTTTGCTTGATCCATTTAAAAAACACTTCTATTTGCCAGCGGTTACGGTAAAGATGAGCAATTTGAAGTGCCGATACTTCGAAATTATTAGTGAGAAAGACAAGCTCGATATCTTTTTCATCATCATAATATACCACCAACCTGAGTGGCTCCGGATACAAATGCTTAGACTTTGGCCCAGCGAGGTTTATAGTCTTGTCACTCCTTAATCCGGTGGTTTCATCGAGGTTATAGTTTTGCTCGACCACCTCATAATCCAAGGTTACTTTTGCTCGAGTAACGAAGAATGAATCGGCTTTATGCATTCTATACAGAGGTACCAGGTCAATGTAAGCTTTATCCATCAGGTAAATTGCTCCTGGAATAGGAATAATCTCATCCAAGATATTGCTATCATGGTACTTGCCATCGGTGATAAGGATAAAGGCTGGAATACTTCCTCTTAAGTCAAGAAGTGTATGGACCTTGATGGCTCCCCTGGAGTATTTCCCAGGCGCCCAACTGAATAGCGTAAGGCTTAAGGAAATTGTGGTCGAGTCCAAGGCAAACACATCATTGTCAATGTCAATATTGGGAATGGAGCTATTGACATAGAGTGGTCTGACCAAACTTATGAGATGTTCTCCAAAGTCGGCGAAAATTCTCCAATCTCTTTTCTCATTGGCTCTGGACAACGTTGACTGGTTGACATTTTGTTTTATCCCCAGGTGATAAAGCTTGTTCCGATGGGCTTTCAGACAGTTACAAATATCGCGCAGAGAGTTGCGGGAAGTGAGCTGACCAAAGAAGAGCTGGACAAATTGATTCCAATAGTTTAACTCTCGAACCCTGTGATTCCCTTTATACCTAGTCGCACACTTATCAAACTCGTACTTGTTAATCACTTGCAAGAGTTGAGCAAAGACATATTTCCCTGAATTCATAGTTCTGTACTTTAAGCGAACAAAACTACTCGTCAATTCAAATCAAAAAACGTTACTATTGCATTCTATGTCTGATACTTACAAAGATTTTCAAAAAGTTAACGCATCAGCTCTAATTCAACTTATACAATAGATCTCTATAAAAAATATTTTGTTCATTGGCCGTTGGCTCAGTCAAAATCAATATTACTTATACTGTTTTCTCCCGGACTATTATACTTTTACAACTAAGTTTCGGCAGCCGGAATTACTTTTTGGAACTCAGTTAATATAATGTTCAACAGATTTTTAACAATGAGAATCGCCGGAGAGTTGATCGCATCAGGTTGAATCTTCTGAATCAGTTGAAAACAAATCGTAAATATGACTTAATATTAAAATTTTCTGTATTTCCTGCTGTCGAAATCTGAGGAATTACATTGAGTTACCCCTTTTACAGGATTGAAAAAGAATAACTTTCCTGCAGCCGCCATTCTGTCGATTGTAGTTCTTCTCCCATCGGTCATCACAAACCGTAAATATTTTTTTTCTTTGACAGTAATTACGTTTTCCCTTTCGTACAGGTACATCGAGACATCATCATTATAAAATGAATACCAATCGCAAAAAGCTTCCCACTCCTTTACACTTCGAGAGTGCTTCTCCATCTGCTGTAATTCGCTTTCAGAGAATGTGATATGCACGATACATCTGGTGCTGACTACAACAATATCCGAATCCTGAACGGGTTCAGTAACAATCAATTCAGCAGGAACTGGTTTAAACATTGAGCTGGTATCAGATAAGTTTTCTTTTAAAAAAGTAATTTTGGAAAATTTGAAACCGTTTATATTCATGGCTTGCGTATATTTTGATATTGCCATGAGTATTATAACACCTAGAATAATCCTTTTCATTTGTTTTAATTTATCACCTACCTGTTTGTCACTGAGTCTGTTTAATATGCTGGTTCGCATCGCTCCATGGTTTAATTATAACTGCCTGTACTGCCCGGCTGGCTTTTGTAGTAGCATGTTGCCCCAATCCTATAAGTACCATACCTGAAAGAAACTACCAAATTAAACATTCTGCGCTGGCAATTTCTCAATCCATATCAATTAATTTCAGGGCCGGAAATATAATGCTGCAGGGTTACATATTAAATACTTACACGCTTGTGTTGAATTCTTTCCAAATTGCCGGAAAGTAAAAGATCCTCAATGTGGGACTCTTGTACTATTTCAACCAGAATTCTGTATAACTGCCGGTCTGTAGTTAAAGGCTGCTGTATCCTTTCACCCTGGCAAGATTCAGGATAGAAGTATTTATAGCCTTGCCCAGGTCATCTTCCGATGTGGTGGATTTGCTCTGGGAGTTAATATAGTTCTGGCGTTGTGTGGCAAGTTCGTTGATCTGTTTTTGAATCAGGGCTCGTTCTTCTGATTTTTTCTCAATTTCTTTTTTGAGTTCAGCAGTGGTGAGTTTACTGTATTCTTCCGGAAGTTCTTTTTTGTCAACCTTATCTAGTGAAGAAGCATCATCTTTTATCATGTCGACTAAATCCCAGGAAGAATTATTGTACACAGCCTTTGATTTGGAAACAGCTCGTTCGGTAACATTAGCTGATGAAATAGAAGCCGCGTTTAAATCCTGCTGGCTTTGATTTTTATATCTTTTACTTCCGCCCTGGCCATAAAAAATGTAAGTTCGGTTCAGGCGGTCGTTGCAATGCTGGATCTCATCGTCATAAGGAGTAATTATATAAACTACTCTCGCATCAGGGTTGATGTTGAAATATTCGCCTTTTCCTTTGTCGGCGCCATCTTTCCACGACCCTTCAATGCCCTCGGTATACCTGCCACAGTAAATGGTATTGATGTAAATATCTTTTTCAGTGGCATCGTGGACTGCTTCCTTATAATTTACTTCTCCCTGTGTAAAAGGTTCATTTCCTGCAATATAAATTAACCTCATGTCGGCTTGTTCCCGGCCCCAGTCGAGTTTTTTAATAGCCTGTTCAATTACCGCCCCACAGTATTCCGATCCGCCATTGGTATTGATGGCAAAAAGTTTTTCCGAAATCAGATCCAGGTCATTTGTAAAAGGAGTCAGTTCGCGGATATAATTATCTCTTGCCGGGATACCATCGTTACCATACATAAATAAGGCGATTTCAATGTCGGGAGTTTTTTCGCTGAAGCGAAGCGTTGTGAGGGTATTTACAATGTTCCAGAGCCTCGATTTTGCCTGCTCGATAAGCCCGTCCATGCTGTTGGAAGCATCCAGTAAAAGGGCTACCTGGATTTTTGTTGAACTTTTCACTGGAGGCTGGTTGTCGTTAAAGCCTGGGTTAGAATGCTGTGCCGTTCCCGGGTTACAACTTAGCAGGAGTATAACTCCAAATACTACACTGAGTTTGATGATCGTTTTCATATTGTCGGGATGTTATATTTTGATACAAAATTATGCAGCGAAAACACGATGATTTAAACGAAATGGTGAAACCCGTTTCCGACTTGGTGAAATACTTTCAAAGCCTGTGTAAAAATGTTTTACTTTGTATCCTGTTTTTCAGGTGATATGTTCCGAATAATTTTTCTTACCGGCTTGTTTATCGTATTGATGGTAAAACCTGCTTTTACCCAGAAGAAACAGGCACGCGATACAACCTATAGCAGAAGTAATTCAAGTATAAATTCGGCGGCTTCAAAGGTTAAATATTCGCTCAAAAAGACCAGGAACGATAACGAAGTAGCTGATTATTACCGGGAACTGGCCGATGAGCTTCTGAAAAAAGGAGATACAACCAAAGCCGAAGATTATTTTCAAAAGGCTTTGAGGTTTTATAAAAGTTCAAAAAATGAAGATAAGTCGGCCGAAATGATGCGTCAGCTGGCGAAAATCCAGGAATCGCAGAAAAAGTATAAGGACGCCATCTCGAACTATTCAGCAGCTAGCCAGGCGTCGGGCGACAAAAATTACCGTTCAGTCAATTCAAACGATGCTTCCCGTTTGCAGAACAACTCGAACCCCGCAAGGCAAATGCAATATATTCAGCAAAATGTGGATTTGCTCGAACAGGATAAGAATGCGGATTCGCGTGAAAAAACGCAGGCTTATGTTCAGCTGGCCGAAGTGAACACTCAGCTCGAAAAACCCGAGGCCGCCATCGAAAATTATAACAGGGCTCTTAACAGTTCTCAAACCAATACCCTCGACGATAAGGCCCAGATTGTAAATAGTTTATCGGATGTGTATGTTTCGCAGAAAAAGTATGATAAAGCCATCGATTTGCAGAAAAACCTGATTGCTGAAACCGAAAAAGTGAACGATAAGCAAGGTAAAATAAAACAGTTGCAACAGTTGGCAACCATTTATTTTAAATACGGCAAATTGGACGAAGGATACACTGCATTGCAGGAGGCATATCATATATCGCTTAAAAACGGGAAACTGGATGAAGCCCGTGAAAGCCTGCAGCTACTGATTGCGCAGTACGAGAAAAATAATGCCCGCGATAAAATTATCCCGCTGTATAAGAGTTTCGTCGGCGGGCTCGATACGCTCATTAAGTCCGACAGCTCAATAGTTGACGCCCGTGTGTTCCAGGTGAACGAGGAACGCATCGCACAGCTTGAAAAAGAACGTGAATTAAAAGATGAACTGATTATACGAAAAAACAGGTACAACTATGTATTGGCAGGTTCGGTCCTGCTGCTGCTTGTACTTTTGATAATTATTGCAAAAGCCTGGAATTCAATTAAGAAACGAAACAGAAAAATTGCACTGCAATCGCTTCGCAGGGAAATGAACCCTCATTTTATATTCAACAGCCTTAACAGTGTAAACCAGTTTATTGCCAGCAACAACGAACTGGAAGCCAACAGGTTCCTGACTTCCTATTCCAACCTGATGCGCAACTTCATGGAAAATTCCAATAAGGACTTTGTGTCTTTGACCGCTGAACTGGAACAGGTCCGTAAGTATCTTGAACTGGAAAAACTTCGTTTTGCCGATAAGTTTGATTTTACCGTTACTCTGCCTGCGGATATTGACACCGACACAGTGATGGTTCCCAATATGCTTATCCAGCCCAATCTCGAAAATGCAATTTGGCATGGCCTGAGGTATAAAGAAACAAAAGGATTGCTGAAACTGGATTTCAGGAGGCAGAATGGCAGAATTCTTGTAACTATCGATGACAACGGTATCGGACTTAAAGAAAGCTGTGAAATTAAAACCCGGAACCAGAAACTGCACGAATCGCGCGGTCTCACAAATGTTGAGGAACGGATTAAACTGCTGAACGAAATCTATAAATCGGGCATACAGTTTGAAATTATTGAAAAACCAGGCCCCGAAAGCGGTGTTATTGTAAAAATTGAATGGTAAAGGATTATGCCTTTGTACTGTAGCAAACATCAATGTAACTTCATAACAGGCTGACATGAAAATAAAAAGTGTTCTTATTGAAGACGAATCTTCGGCCCGGGAAGTACTGCGAACATACCTGGACAGGTATTGCCCGCAGGTTGAAGTTACAGGCGAAGCCAGCGATGCCCGGCAGGCTATTGCTATACTACATGAACTGCAGCCTCAGCTGGTTTTCCTGGATGTCGAAATGCCATATGGCAATGCTTTCGACGTGCTGGATGCCTGTAAGGATTTATATTTCGAAACCATATTTGTAACTGCATTCTCGGAATATTCACTTAAAGCGCTCAACCAGAGTGCCGCCTATTATTTGTTAAAACCATTAAGCATCGAAGAACTCATTGTAGCCGTAAATAAGGTACAGCAGCATATTATCAATAGTGAAATCTTCGACCGGAACCAGGTAGTGGTTGCAAATTTCAGGGAACAACAGCCTGACAAACGGCAGGTGATCCTGCCCACGCTCGAAGGTTTCGAAGTAATAAGAATGGAAGAGATTATCCGGTTGCAGGGGAACGGGAATTTTACCGATATATATCTGGCTGACGGAAGTAAAAAAATGGCATGCCGCTTCCTGAAACACTATGCCGAAATACTGCCTTATCCTTTTGTGCGCGTGCATAAATCGCACATCCTTAATATACAATGTGTAAAATCGTATTTTAAAGGAGCCGGAGGCTATGTGCTGCTGACCGACAATTCCGAAATTGATATCTCCCCAAACTACAAGGAGAACTTTCTGCGGTACTTCAAATAAGCGTTTACAATGATCTATACCGCTCCGGCTGCAGTATTTGACCCGGACACGTGAACCTGTCACCCGCCAAAGGATACAACAGGAAGAACGCTTTTATCCGCATGGATACCTAGCCGGTAACGCAGCCTCCCTTTCATCTTTGCAGATCAGAAATGACAATTTGTTTAAATCCGACATGCTAAGTAGAAATCTGCTAATTCCATGAAAACCTGGTAATTTATCTCCATTTTGGTTCGCAGGGAAGTCGTTCCCCGTCAGCCGTGGTGTATTCTTCCAGCGAATTTTCTTTCGACTGTATTACCATATAGATCATAGTTTCGTCCGAAGAATTTCGTATGCCTCGATTCCCTTTTGGTGCAACCCGTATAACGCTGCCTTCTTTAATACCGAAACAATCGTCATCAACCTGGAAATATCCATACCCTTTTAAAATGATATGGGTTTCTTCGTTTTTCCGGTGAATATGAAAATAGGGTTGCTCCGATTGCGGAGGAAGCGAATTAAACGAGATTTCCGTACCAGTTGATTTGGTAACATCTTTCAAAAACACCTTGCCTTCAATAAGCGTTTTTCGCACCGGGTGAAGCAGGGAATAGTCTTTTATGTCTTCCAGGGTGCCTAAGTTAATTGCTGTAAAGTTTGTGTTTCCTGCTAATTCTTCAATTTGTTTCATATGACTGTTTTCTATTTACGAGTGACGATTTTCTGTTTTCCAATGCCTAATTATTGTTGATCGAATTTAAAGCTGTGTTTTACTTTTCGGTTACTATTAAATAACTTTCCGGACTTTGATCTTGAAATTTCAGTGATGGCAAACTCTGAAGCCTTGAAACCCTGAAACCCTGAAACCCTGAAACTCTTTTATTTCTCCATAGCTCTCTCTTTCAGTTCTTTCGGCATTTTTTCAATAGCATACCTTAGCGATGTACGGGGCATATAGGTTTTGTTCCTGATCACATAATCAAAAATAACCTGCTGGTTTGCCTCGCTGGCGGCTTTTAACATCCATCCATACCCTTTTTGAACCAGATCATCTTTGTCCAAAAGCAAAATATCAGCAATTTCCACGATGTCGGCGATAAATTTCCCTTTTCTTGCAGGGATAATCAGCGACACCGCAGCTGCCCTGCGCATCCACCTGTTTTCTGATCGGGCAAAATCTTTTAATTTTACGATGTATTCAGGATACATTTCAATGAATTCGCCAATAGTATGATTGCAAAGAGTATCGCACGAAGCCCAGTTGTTCACATATTTTTCAATCCATCTTTCAAAAACCTGGAAGTCTTCGGGTTCGTATCGCTTATGGATGACGTAAGACCAGTTGCAGGCAATAAACGATTCTTCTATATACCCCGACTGCCATAGGCTTTCGCAGAGGTAAAGAATTTCGGATTTGGCCTTTGTACTGATAAGTTTAAAGTATTCCTTACTTATTGCAGTTATAACCGGAACCTTAACGCCATAGAACCTAATCTTTTCTTTGAAGAAATTCTGACTGCTTGCCAGCGTTTTCTCATCGCTCTTATTCTGTAGTTCAATCCTGATTTTGTCAATGATATTCTCCATACTAAACTCAATTGCTGTTTGTTTTAAGTCGCAAAGTAAAATGAAAGAGGCAATTACTAGGCAGCGCGTGTAGCATTCTGCATCCTGCAGGCACGCATCTTCCTGAAGGATCAGCAGTTAGGATTTGAGATGAAACCATGAGCTGAATTCATTGTTACAGGTCACTCCCCTTTACTATTTAGAACCAACTTTACTTTCGATTATTTCTCCAATCTTCTTTGCCCTGTTCTCTCTCCAACCTCCTGTAAAATCCTGCGTTATTTTAGTTATGATATAAACCTGTAGCTTTTTATTATTATCAAGCTGATAATAAACTCCGGTTATCGAATTCCATTCATTTGCTTGCATTCCTCTACGGCCACTAATAAAATTGTTTTCTAAATCAACCTTATTTATTGAGTACCCATGTTCAAATAATGCCTGTTTTATAATGTCGGCCAAATCTTTTTCTGCAATGATTATATCTCTTTCAATATAGTATTCATTTGAAGTTGCTGCCGACCAGAATGGATTCTTTTGTTCATGATATACAGCTGAGTATCTGTCAAAATCGATTTCTTTCGAACCAGCCGGGAAATCACTTAATTTAGCAACTGACATACAACTATAAAGCAATGGTGAAATCACAACCAGGGCAAGAAATAATTTCATTGAGGTTTTAAAATTCATACTATTTAGATTCTTTTGGTTTTTTGCCGTTTCTAAAATGTACTATATCGTTCCGGGGTATAACAGGGGGTAATAGGCAGGGAAATCCAGTGTCGGCGGGTACAAATGCCGGACTGTATTACTGTCAGTCAAATTTACGTCAAAACCAGCAACGCACCACTGGTGTCTTGCTGAAATCATCTTAATGATTTTTTCAAAACGTCTAAATGATTTTAGTAAATCGTCTAAACGATTTATCCAAAACGTATAGACGATTGTTGGAAGGGCTTTAATTGTCCTAGGATAGACAAAAGCAATGACCTGTTTAAGCCTGGGGGGCCACATAATGCAGGCTTTAGTTGGCTGAAATTACTTCACCTTTTTGTAATCAAGGTTTTTAAGCATTCCTTTCAGGTCGATGCCCGGGCGGAACTGGATTTTTGCTTTTGTTATATACGAGCTGTTATACTTTTCGGCCGTAACAGCCCCTTCGCCTGAAATGCTTATCTGGAACGAACCGAAATCGCCGAAACGCACAATTCTGCCTTTTGACAGGTGCTTCACAAGGCACCTGTTCAGGTCGTTGAGCACCGCCAGAACATCGGTATCGCTGGTTGTTGTTGATCCTTCGGCTATTTCCCTGCTCAGGCTGCGGAAGGTTACTTCGCCTTCGGCTTTTGCAGCTCCGTAAAATTTCTTTGGTTCGGCCGGGTTACTGGGATTTCCCTTTTCCACAATTATGAAATTGATCGGCATACAGTTGAATTTTAATATTATTAATTCCTGTTCAGAGCAAAACAAAAAACATGCCATTGTTATTAATATGCAATGAATCAATTGTTTATAGCTAATTATCAATAAAATACGGATCCGGATTGTCCCAAAACAGGAACATCGTTTTCAAATCAGAACTATAGTAAAGAAAATATGGAGGAAGTATTTTTATCCGGCAAATAAGGAAGACTTCCGGATACATGCAGAGTATATAAGTAACCGGTAATTGTGTTTGTGGCCTCAGATTAAATCTTTTGAAGTCTTAACCCGGTGGCTGCGCAATGAAGGAGAAAAGTTTCACTCAGGATATACTCTCTTGCATCCGTCGCGTATTCCCTTGCGTCCTTCCGGTAAAAAATCCTGAATTTTCTTTGAGGTTCTTTGTGATCCTTTGAGTAACTCACCTGGTTATATCACAAAGCTGCACAAAGCAGGCACAATGTTTCACAAAGCATACACTTCTTTGCGTCCGTCGCGTATTCCCTTGCGTCCTTGCGGTTGATTTTTTTACCCTCGTTGTTTCCTATTTAAACATCAGCCCCGCGTCCTTTTCTTTTCCTTTCTTCCACCATTCATCTGGGACAACAGTCCAGTTGTTGAAAGCTGCCGGAGTCACTGTTTTCTTCTCTTCGATCCATTTCATCAGGTAATACCTCAGGTCCTTGGGTGTTGAATTAATAATCCTGCCGGCAATCTGGTCCTTCGGTATTTTTGAACCCTGTGTGAGCAGCCCGCCGCCACCATTTCCCTGGTACGAATTAATTGCAACGGTGTAGGCCTTTTTCAGATCGAAAGGTTTACCGTCGGCCAAAGTAGTAATATTAATTCTTTGCCCTGCCGGTTTGCTTACATCAACTGTATAGTTAATGCCTGCAGCAGCTGTAAAATTATAATAGGCTGCTGTAAGCTGTGGGTTACCATGCGCAAGTAGGAGGTTGCCCTGGGCATCACGTTTAAAATTCATCAGGTTGTCGTCAGCGTTTTTCATCTGGTTAAACCACTGCCCGTACGAATACTCAAGGTAATCCTTTATCTCCTGCCCGCTCAGGTTCATGGTATACAGCAGGTTTTCGAATTTATAGAGGTTGAACATATCGCGCACATAAACCTGTCCCTTCTTAATCTCGGCATTATACGATAGCAGCGAAGCAAACGAAACATCGGCATGCGTGAGCTCGAGTTGTATCTGTTGTATGAGATCAATAAAAGGGGAGTCGCCGAAGAAGGATTCATGCGTAGATATGCCTGCTGTAAATTCGCCAATGGGTTTTGCCACGTAAGCTTTAATGGTATTAATTACAGGCTCAAATTCAGCCATAAACGCACTGTCGGGTTTAATATTTTCCACAGGGATTACTTTCCCGCTTGTTGCTTTCACCCATGCGCCGGTCGTTTTGTTTTTATCCAGTAATATTGTTGCTTCGGAAGCCGTGCGTGCAGCACTCAGCGTGCCGAGGATAAGAACATTGCTGCCTGCAGGATCTTTTACGGTATAGTTCCAGCCATGGTGGTCGTGGCCTACAAACACAACATCGAAACCTGCAACCTGCTCAGCCACCAGCTGGGCAGCATTCTCGTTACGGGGCATGTCGGGGTTTTGTCCTTCGTAGGCAGCCTCAGTTCCTGCATGGAAAAGGCCGATCAGCACATCGGGATGTTCCTTCTCCTGTATGATCTTTACCCATTTCCTGGCGCTCACAACCATATCCTGGAAGTCGATCCCGCTCCATATCTTTTCGGGGAGCCACATGGGGATACCGGGTGTGATAAGACCTAGAACAGCAATCTTAACCCCGTTGCGGTTGAGTATGGTGTACGGTTTGAAATAAGGTTCTCCTGTTTTGGTATCCACGGCATTGGCAGCCATCCAGGGGAATTTAAATTCTTTTGAAAGTTTATCGTAAACCGGGTGGCCGGGTTCAATATCATGGTTCCCAACGGTGGCGGCATCGTACTTCATATAGTTCATCACCCCGGCACAGATGTGTTCGGCATCGGTCTTTTCGAAATTATAGTAATATACCAATGGCTGACCCTGAAGGATATCTCCATTATCGAGCAGTATAACCGACTGGCTTTTATCGGCTCTTTGTTCCTCAACGTAAGTATATACCTGTGCAAGTGAAGTATTTGCGGGCTTATCGTTTATAAAATCCCATGGGAAAAGCGCACCATGAACATCACTGGTTTCGATAAGTTTTAATTTAACAGTCTGGGCCTGCAATGACAGCAGGGAAGATGCTAATAGCAGGCATACTGTTAATAGCAATAGAGACGATATGGGGGATTTTTTCATTTAGTGTTGTAATGAGGTAACTTGTGAATTATGAGTTATGAGTTGATTGGTTGATAAGTTGATGGGCCCAGGAGTTGATGGGTTATAAATTATAATTTCACCAAAGCCTATTGTCAATTGTCCATTGTCAATTGTCAATTGTCCATTGTCCATTGTCAATTGTCAATTGTCCCTCAGCCTACCACTCCGGCCTCACCACGTTATTCATATTCCACAGTATCCTCGATTTGATCCTGGAAATATAAGCGGTTGGCCTGTCGGGTCTCCATTTGCGCGGGTTGGGTAATACAGCGGCAATGGCGGCAGCTTCGTCGCGCGAAAGGTTTTTGGCAGGTTTATGAAAATAGTATTGAGAGGCAGCTTCGGCACCGTAAATGCCATCACCCATTTCGATTACATTCAGGTACACTTCCATGATGCGTTTCTTTCCCCAAATCAGTTCAATCAGCCCGGTGAAGTAGAGTTCCAGTCCTTTGCGTATATAGGTTCGTGCCTGCCACAGGTAAACATTCTTCGCAGTTTGCTGCGAAATGGTGCTTGCCCCGCGTATTTTCTTCCCCCTGGCATTCAGTTTCTGTGCTTTTTCGATGGATTTTAAGTCGACCCCAAAATGGCTTTCGAAGTTATTATCCTCCGAGGCAATAACAGCAAGTACCAGGTTAGGAGAAATATTCTTAAGTGAGACCCAGTCTTTATTAATAGCCGGTTTCTTGCCATCGGCAATATTCTCAACAACGCGGATAAGCATAAGGGGAGTAGCCGGCGGATTTATGAACCTATACAGAAGCGTAAATACAATACTTGTCCCGAAAAAGAAGATCAGTCCGAAGCGGATAATTCCGAATATCTTTTTTATAATACTTTGATTTCTCGAAGGTTGGCCCATGTGGCTGATTGGCATTGTTATGCAAAAAACAATTTTACTCTTATGATGCAAATGTATTAATTTTTTGATATGTTTGCCAAGCCTTTCGGTCAAACCTATGGGAGGTCTAAATAGCTGATAAACAAGAAGTAGCGATTAATATAGTTCAAATATAAATATAATATAAGGCTCATGAGCAACTTTATAGGAATACGGCACGAAGACAAGTATGTAATGGAACGCAGGGCGCCCCTCACGCCTAAACATGTTGAGAGGCTTATTAAGCATAAGAAGCTTGATTTCGTAATACAATCGTCCGAAAAAAGGGTGTTTACCGATGAGGAATACATCAAAGCCGGGGCTAAAGTTGCAAAAGATCTTAAAAAATGCGGGGTTATATTCGGCGTTAAGGAAATGCCCGAATGGTTTTTTGAAGAAGAAAAGACCTATGTTTTCTTTTCGCATGTTATCAAGGGCCAGTCGTATAATATGCCGATGCTGCGTAAGATGATGGAGATGAAATGCAACCTGATCGACTACGAACGTGTTGTGGACGAGCAGGGCAAGCGACTGATTTTCTTCGGGCGTTATGCCGGGCTTGCCGGGATGATCAATTCATTGTGGTCGATGGGGCTGAGGCTTAAGGAAGCAGGGTTTACTACTCCGTTTCTGCATATTAAGCAGGCTCATCACTATCATTCACTTGCCGAAGTGCGCGAGGTGATCTCAGCGGTAGGGCAGGAGATAGCCGAAAAAGGCCTCCCCGAGGAACTGCGCCCGTTTACGGTTGCATTTACAGGATATGGAAATGTTTCGCAGGGAGCACAGGAAATTATAGGGCTGCTTCCCGTGAAGGAAATTTCGCCTGAGAAACTGCTGGCACTCAAACGCCGCAGCAAACTTCCCGATAACCTGATCTATAAAGTTGTTTTCAAAGAAGAACACCTGGTTGAACCTGTGGATGAAAATGAAGATTTTGACCTCCAGGAATACTATTCATCACCTGAGAAATTCAAGGGTAAATTCGAAAAATACATCCCGCATATCGATATGCTTATCAATTGTGTGTATTGGGATGCGCGCTACCCGAGGCTGGTTACCAAGGATTACCTCGAAAAACTGTTTGCCGCCGGAACGCCTAAGCTGAAAGTGATCGGCGATATCTCATGCGATCCCGACGGTTCGGTTGAATGCACCGCCAAAGGAACTGAAATCGAAGACCCGATTTTTGTATATCATCCCGATACGCGCACCCATACTATGGGCCATAAAGGCGATGGCGTGCTTGTAATGGCCGTGGATATTCTCCCGGCCGAACTTCCGCGCGATTCGTCGCTTGGTTTCGCCGATGTACTTGTAAACTATGTAAAAGCCATTGCCGATTGTGATTTCCAGGAAGACTTTTTAACCCTTGACCTGCCGAATGCCATCAAAAGTGCCCTCATCCTTCACCGCGGTGAACTCACGCCACACTACAAGTATCTCGAAAGCCATGTAACTGTTTAACTAATTTGCGATTTACGAATTACGAATAATGAATTGTACTCCGGAGGTTAAAATCCGAATTCCGAAATCGCAAATCCGAAATCCCAAATCGTCCCTTGTCCCCCGTCCCTCATAACCCGAAAATATCTAATTCCTAAATAAAAACACAATGAAGAAAGTTCTAATCCTTGGCGCAGGCCTTGTGGTCCGCCCTATTGTAAAACACCTGCTTAACAAAGGAATCCAGGTTACCGTTGCAACCCGTACCAAAAGCAAAGCTGAAGAAATGATTGCCGGCCATCCGAACGGAATAGCCGTAGCATGGACAGTTGACGATGAAGAAACCCTCAGCCGCATGGTTGCCGAACATGATCTTTCGGTAAGCCTGCTGCCATACCTGCATCACCTTCTGGTAGCAAAGTATTGCCTTATTCACAAAAAGAACATGGTTACCACTTCGTATGTGAAACCCGAAATGCAGGCGCTCGATGCACAGGCAAAGGAAGCCGGTATTATTATCCTTAACGAACTGGGCCTCGATCCGGGTATCGACCATATGTCGGCCATGCGTATTATCGACCATGTGCATGATAAAGGCGGGAAAATTGAAGAGTTTTACTCGATCTGCGGCGCATTGCCTGCTCCTGAAGCTGCAACAAACCCGTTTAAATATAAATTCTCATGGAGCCCCAAGGGCGTTGTAATGGCCGGCAACAATGACGGTAAGTACATGAAGGACGGTGTTGAAGTTTATGTACCTACCCAGGACCTTTTTAAAAACCCTCTAAAAGTTGATTTTCCGAATGTAGGCCAACTTGAGGTATACCCGAACCGCGACTCCATTTCCTATATCGACATTTACGGCATTCCCGAGGTTAAGACCATTCAGCGTGGTACCTTCCGTTACAAAGGCTGGTGCGAAACCCTGCATGTTATGAAACAGCTGAACCTCATCTCCTACGATAAAGTAAATCTGGAAGGCAAAACCTATGCTGATTTTATTGCTCAGCAGATTGGCGAAACTGATGTCAGTTACATTCGTCAGAAAGTTGCTACTCACCTGGGAATCGATTCAGGCGCTTATGCCCTCGATGCTATGGAATGGCTTGGTTTATTCAGCAACGAACCTCTTGGCCGTACCGAAGATTCACCTTACGAAGTTACCAGCGACCTTATGATCGCCAAAATGGAACTTGGTATGAACGAACGTGATATGGTTGTGATGCAGCATACTTTCCTCGCTGCTTATCCCGATGGTACAAAAGAGGTTATCCGTTCGCGTATGCTTGATTTCGGGACACCCGCAACCGATACTTCGGTAGCACGCACCGTGGCTTTGCCTGCAGCAATTGGTGTTGAAATGATACTTGCCGGGCAGATCACCGTGAAAGGTGTTTTCCGTCCGGTACTACCCGGAATTTATAATCCTATCCTCGACGAACTCGAGAAACTCGATATCCGCATGGTTGAAGAATACGGATTGCCGATGAGCGAAAGGATCAGCTAAACCTGAACCTGGAAATAACTGAGAAAGGCTGCTTTAGGGCGGCCTTTTTTTATCAGTTCAAAGTTCAAAATTGAAAGTTAAGAGTCAATAATCCATGATAAAATCTTTGATGTACGAAGGTGGCAGGGATTTTCCGATTGATTACAGCCAGGAGTGAATTCCAATCGGGTATTTATGCATAAAAAAAACAGGGACAACTTTTGGTTTGTCCCTGGTATTATAAAAAATCAACTTATACTTATTTCGGCCCTTTTGCCTTAATTCCGCATCCGATAGCCTTTGTAAATGAAGGATCCGGTGTGCCTCCTGCCAGTAACGCGTCAATTGCATTTGCAAGATAAGGAGCCGTAACTTTGGATGCATCCTGTGAGTTATCATCAATTGCTCCCGTGTAGCGGACAATTAAATCTGCTCCTTTCTTCTCAAGCAGGTAAACCTGGGGTGTACGTGTTGCGCCGTATTTCCTGCAGATATCACCCGTTTCATCAACCAGATAAGGGAAAGTAAATTCCTTTTCTTTTGCCCGCACTATCATATTCTCATATGAATCTTCCGGGTTAACCCCCGGATCGTTTGCATTAATGGCTATCACTGGGTATCCCTTTCCTTTGTATTTTTTATCAAGGGCAATGATCCGGTCCTGGTAAGCCTTGGAATAGGGACAATGGTTGCAGGTAAATACAACGGTAAATCCTTTTGCAGCTGGATAATCGCTAAGGGATACCAGTTTTCCGTCGGTGTTTTTAAGTTTAAAACCGGCAGCTTTATCGCCAACATTGTATCCTTGTGAAAAAGCGGACGAAATAGCAAACACTGAAATGCAGATTATTGTTATGAGATTTTTTTTCATGGTAAATTTAATTTTAGGTTAATAATTGAATCAAGCTCTTCGAAAGTAAACGCCTGGGAATATGATTCCCGGAAATTCCTGCCATATAGCAGGGTAAAGGGTATTTCACCCGACCAGTTTTTATCAACCTTGTCAATCCACTTATTTTGATTCGGATCATCGAGTAAAAACACATCGGAAGTAATATTTCTGGATTTCACAAAGGGTTCCACCCTGCCTGAAAGTTCCTTTGGGAAATCGAGGCTCACCAGCAGGACTTTAAACTTCTTGTCCGCATATTTCAATTCTGTTGCCTCTATTGCCGGTAATTCCTTTATACATGGAGCACACCATGTTGCCCAGAAATTAACCAGGTAAATTGTATCATTAGTTTTATGAAGAAAAGGCTCTAACTGTTCGAAATTAACAACCTGTATCTTTTTTACTTTATTTACCTGTGATTTTGTTATTTGAACATTCAACAGAATGGAAAGCAATAAAAGAGTTTTTCGCATTATTGTAGTCAAATTTGTGTTATAATAAACAGTTATAACATGCGAAAAGTTTTAAAGAGCTGGTACCAACATTCTGTATTAACACAATTTAAGAAAACCCGCAGAGGATATGCTAGTAATAAGCGTGAAAGGGTTTTCTCTTACTATCTTACCCGAAATCAATAATTCTATCCCCGGTGAACTCTTAAGACTTGATATCTGTATGGTTGGAGATTATGGTTTGCCGATGAGCGAAGGGATCAACTATACCTGGACCTGGAAATAACTAAAAAAGGCTGCCTTAGGGTGCCTTTTATTACCCTGGGATGGTTTGTAACGGGAATAATTCTAAACTCTCAGTGTCAATCCTGATGCAATGGTCTGCCGTCAGGAGATTATGGGCATCAACAGCCCTGTTAAGAACTGTGCCAACATAATAATGAGTAACAGACTTATGAAGAAAATCAGGTAACTTACTATGGATAAGAGAAGCGATTTAACCTTTGAGATTTTGTTGAAGAACTGGCAGTAAGCCCAGGCAATTAATATAATATCAAAAAGCACTAGAATATCAGTCAATGTATGCATGGACTTTGTCCCGTTATAAATTACCATGAGGGGTAATGCTACCAGTCGCAGTATGAGTCGCTGGCTTGCAAGAAAAGTATTTAGGAAAAGATGTTCAACAAAGTTGTACCCTTGTTTCCTGAAGGCAATAAACGACCCTATTGCATACAAAGGCAATAAAATGCAGGATGCCAGCGAAAAATGGTTCGACATCCAGTTGTTTACCTTTGTAAAGTCGATTGTACCGGTTGGGTTGTTGCTGACTGAGGCATCAAAAAAAGGATTGATATGAAAATAGCTGTACAGCAGTCCGTATAAGGTTGCAATGGTAACAAGCAGAGCAATCGGTTCGAAATGTTTAACACGCCGGCCCTCGATATATTCCCTTATTGTATGGCCCGGCCTGGAATAGAGTTGCTTTATAGTATACAGGATTCCTTTATGGAAATATTTGAAAACCAGGTCCTGTAACTTAAGGCGCAGGAACTTAAAATCCAGTCGTTTGACATCAGCTTCCTGGCCACAATTATTACAGAATTTTCCTTCGAAAACGTGTTCACAGTTTTTACAGGTAGTTACCATAATTTCTTGAAAGTATTAATTTACTAATGAATACACTGGTGCAAAATAAAAAAATGAACCGTTGGCCAGATTTGCGTTTTCACTGCTTTTTAAAGCATTGAAATATTTTTAAAAGTGTGTTTATTCAATGATTTTCTGAACAGGAACAGGTGCAATGCTTTTTACCA
This sequence comes from Bacteroidales bacterium, assembly GCA_963677975.1. GTDB lineage: Bacteria > Bacteroidota > Bacteroidia > Bacteroidales > UBA4417 > UBA4417. Next base: position 2,509,862 of record OY782677.1, read on the forward strand.
CATCGGTCTGGTGTTTCAGAAACCGGGGTGCATTAAACCTGTATCCAAGGAAAACCTGGAAATAAGTCCGGGTCGCTTTCTCCTGGACGGTTGATTTTCCCTGGATATGCGACGATTGTGCCATCGAAAGTTCAGCCCCGGTATAAAGTTTCCTTGAGTTATATCCTATCCCTGCTTTCTCCTGTAAGCGGAATAAGGGATTGGTGTATGACGTTGTTTTATATTCTTCCGGTAAACGGGTAAGTAATCGGGTATGCTGAAAACCAAAGCCGGGAACCAATCCCAGGCTTGCATAATACTTTGATTTTATTACAAAAGTGTACATATATCCTAACGAAGCCACTGCATCGAAATTGTTGGATTTTTGGCTCGAAGTCTGACCTGGGTCATCACTCTTATTATCGATTTCGAAATATTCGTAAACCAGGTAAGGAATAAGAGTTCCGCAGCTCTTCAACTGGATTTCTGTCTTACTGCTGATCGACTTAAGAGAAAAGTTTTTATTGATTTTATACCCGGTTGATCCCCTCAATACAGCAACTTTCAGATCGGGAAATTGTATAAATGGGTCTTCCTCTTTAATCCAATCTGAAGTAGGAGGATATTCGCCTGTATTATGCAAGTAGAAACCCTTTACATACACAAATTGCAATTCCTGCATCCAGTGATCAGTAAGTATATTCGTTCCAAACGAAAGCGTCCGGGTTTTCCCTTGCATATCGTTATCATTGTTACCCGGTATAAATTTCGGGGTAAACCCTATGCCAAACGAGATAAACCTGTAGCTAAACGATAACTTATTTGAAAGTGAAATATTAGGACGTATATCATAGTAAAAGTTTTCACCCCTGACTTCGAACTGCTCAAATTCCGAATTGACATTTAGTTTAAGGCTGATAATGGTATCAACTCTTTCGTAGTAATTTGGTGGGTTATTATATGAAACGCTAAGATCATTAACGATTTGTGAAAACCCCAAGCACGGAAATCCACTAAGCGAAAAGGCAACGAGAGCAGCAATTGCCGAAAACTTCAAGCCTTGTTTCGCGAACCGTCTTAAAAACATATCGTTATTGTTTTTCAACTTTTTATTATTGTGTCAACTTATAGTTGTACTTTTTTGTTTTTTTTGGTTAAATATAAACATTTATCTTAAATGCCAAAACCTGCAATTAAAATTGGTGGCTATAAAAGCTGAATTTCGATTCTCTTTTACTATTAAGAGGATAGAAAGTCTTATCGGGATGAAGGAACATATTGGTGCCGCTTTGGTTCAAAGAAAGAAAGAAAAAAGACTATTTCGGGGTGGAAATAGTCTTTTAAAAGCCTTATCCTCTTCCTGATAACAATTCTCTTAAACTGCGTTTCCTGAGGGTTTCTTTTTTGAGTTTTCTGTTTCTTTTCCCAGTAGCAGATTAATGGCTTTCCGGGCTAGTATCTCACTAAATCCCGATACAAAAGCTATGGCAAAGTAATCGTAGGGGGTCGAAACCGTGAAATTGAAAAGTTTTATACTGTCGGAAGCCGATGAACGAAGCAGAAGGTAGATAAAGATGGAGAAACCGGCACCTATGAATAATTTGCTCAGGGTTATCACATCACTGCTTCCCAGTTCGGTTATGCGCGACGATTGCGAAGTGTTTCGCGTAAACAGGATGGCGCTGGTGAGCGCTCCCAGCAGGCCGAATAATACTACCCCTATTATATAACCGGTTAAGCTAAGTTTATTTCCGTAATCGCTGCCAAGGTTCTGGATAACGAGTGCAATATAGAGTACTATACTGGAAATTACGATAAACAGGATTGACGAAAGAAGCCAGAACATATTACGCGCAAGCCGGTTACGATAGTACTGGTTGTCGTAGTCTTCGTCCTTGACTTCAACGGCCTTAATAAGCGTTGCAATATCGGGAGCCTGGGTGACGCCTTCCTTTTTTGTTCCAAGCATGTTGATAATGGATTCCTTTCGCCATTCGTTCAGTTTTTCCGCTTCGTGATATACTATTTTGGCTGTCGCTAGCCTTTCGGCATCAGTGTACGAATGGATTTCGAGCCGCCTAGCAGTATGAAGGCTTTTCCAGGCTTCATCGATCTTGTTGTGCCGAAGGTAGTCTTCGGTAATATCAAGAAGTTTCAGGGCCTGGACCGCCCAACTGGCGCTGGCGGCATTTGCGTCGGCAATCCGCCTGTCAAGGAGCGGACGGTAACTGGTTAGTTCACCTTTCAACCTTGAGTAACGCGGAGAGTATTCCAGCGTTGTAAATTTCTGTTTCATGATAGTTATTCTCGGCCACATGAGGGATTTGATTTAAGTTAGATGTCAGATGTCAAATATTATTGTTTTTGAGGATATTGGAGTTGGGACGATATCGGATCAGGATTTAATTACCCAGTCTTTCGCAGTCAATTGTTTAAGGGCCCAGCCAAAAGTGGCATAATGCTGGGCACGCACTTTATTTCCCATCGACATGATATTGTCATTGTTTTCGGCGCTTGCTTTTCCAGCTCCTATTTCTTCCGACATCCCGCTATGGCCTACTTCTTCGCCTGCAGCTTTTCCTGTACCTGTAAACGATGTTCCTTTTGAAACATATTCGTCCCTCAGGCCAAATACATGGCCAAATTCGTGTGCCACGGTATTCTGCAACTCACCACTTCCCACAATCAGGTCAACGCGCTGATACGGTTCATCCTGAACAAGAGTAGTGAATCCGGCAGGATCAGGATTATTGGCAGCACTTTCTTCTTCTTTTTCCATTTCGGAGGTTGAAGCATTTACTGTTTTAATCCTTGAGGCTGTTTTATTAAATCCCAGGGTTTTTAAATAAGCTGAGGTGGATTCGATTCGTTTTTCGGTTAGTATTTTATTCTGTTCGGGTCTGCCTGAGGTAGAAGCATGACCTACCATTGTAACCAGGCTGTTTTCAGGCCTTTTGTCACCTTCTTTAAAATCCTTGTGAAATTTTTTCAATACTTCCCTTTGTTCAGATTGCAGATAATGCTGGCCTTTGCCAAAAAACACCTGCCTGCGAAGGAGCGATTGTTTGTTTTTCTTTTCATCAGGAGTATTTTCCAGGTCCGAACTGGCAAGTGTCATCTCGGAATATCCTTTATCCTTTGCCCCTGAGGGATTTTGAGTGGCCGATACCTCTGATCCTGGTGTAGTACTAACATCTTCTTTTGAGGCTTTCCAACGCTTATCAGCCTTTTTTTTGTCGGCCAGAGCTTTATTTACCTTCGCTATTACACCGACCATTTCATCCTTACCTGGTACTTTAACCAACTTCACCTGCAGGTTGTCGACATTATTGGTGCCCGGACTTACAAGCCCTGCATTACCCACATTTTCAACACTTATCACAATAGTCGGTTTGGCAGTTATGTCGTCCCAGCATACATCCTTAATTGCGAAACTGAATCCCGGCTTCTGCCATATATCGACTGTTTCCTTAATACGTGCTTTAAACAATTCAAGCGACTTGTTTTTCTGATCGTTATTCCATGTATAAGCTGTAACTATAGTGCTGTTCAGCGCGGCATCCCCGATTTCGTTAAGTAAGATAGCAAAGGCTGAAAGCTTAGGCTCATCGGCACTTACGGTTGTTCCGCTCAATTTCAGGCCGTTAATGAATTTTGTTTTACCGCTGATAATTACCAGCAGCATGCTTGCATACGGGAAGTACATAGCCAGGAAAGCGCCGATGCCTGTTTCGGGCGGGCTGAGGTTGCGAGGGCCATAAACGCCCTTATTTTTAAAGTCTTCCTTGGCTTTTTTTGTAGCTTCATCGCAAACTGGTGCAGCAGCGGGTACGTTTACTCCGGGTTGCTTTGCATCGGGGGCTGCCGCCGGCCGGGGAACTGCTGCAGGTATGGGTTGGGTTTGAGGATCAGGCATAGCTTAATGTTTTATTTCCTTAAACACGAAAGTCTCTGTTATGATAACAATTTACGAATTACGATGTACGAATGGGATATCTATTCGGAGTAAATAATCGTAAATCGTACCTCGTAAATTCATTACTCATTATCTTCTAATCAGGTCAGGTTATTCGATTGGATCATTGTAGATGAACAACTTACAGCATTCTTCCTTCTTTGTGAAGTTCACGGCGGATTCCTTCGGTAATATCGGAAGCAAGAATTATACTGCTGTTGCGGCTTAATGCCCTTAAAGATGCAAAGCGAACAACATTCATAATTGTCCCTCCCGAGATTTCATACTTTTCGGCTATGCTATGCAGATCGACAGTTTTTTCGAGCCTCGCTTTTTTCGAAAAAGCGTTCTGCCAGATTTTGAAACGTTCGCTGGCTTTTGGCATCGCAAAACTGATCATAGACTGGAACCTGCGTGTAAAAGCAGCATCGATATTGGTTTTAAAATTGGAGGCAAGGATTACCACCCCGTTAAAATCTTCGATTCGCTGCAAAAGGTAGCTTACTTCCTGGTTGGCATAGCGGTCGTGTGCATCGCTCACCTTGGTGCGCTTCCCGAAAAGGGCATCGGCTTCGTCGAAGAAAAGTATCCAGCCTTTGTGTTCGGCCATATCAAAGATTTTGGCGAGGTTTTTCTCTGTTTCGCCAATGTATTTCGAAATGATAAGGCTCAGATCGATCTTGTATACATCACATCCGCAGTATTTCCCAAGCAGGCATGCCGAGAAAGTTTTACCGGTTCCCGGTGGGCCGTAGAACAGGCTCGTAAACCCGGGTTTAAGTTTCTGGTTCATTTCCCAGTCTTCGAGCAACGTATTTCCATGTCTTATCCAATCCCTGATTTCTTCCAGCTGTTCGAGGGTGTAGGATGGCAAGATAAGGTGGTCCCAGTCGAGATGTGTTTCGATAAGCCGGGCGGGGAATTCGGAATTATAGTCTGGTTTCAGTTCGATACCGGTGATAAACCAGTTGAGGTACTCCGCTGAAAGTGTAAGGGCGCCGCTCAGCGCTGGCTCGCCTGCTGTTACGGTCGAAAGGGATAGGATATTGTGTTTCGCAAACGGATGATCGGCCGTAAACACATGATTCATTTCGAATCTCATTTCCAGGTCGTTACCTGCCAGGATAAAAGCTGCAGTTTCGCCTGTAGGAATAAAACCGCCATGGTTAACACCTCTCATACCACCGAATTCGGTAAATCCGCGATCAGTGGTTTCATTTTTAGTCCAAAAGGGATCAAGAAGGTTGGGCCTGATATGAGGAATAAGAGCAAGTATGACAATGAGACGTTCAGCGAAAGTGATTTCACAGCTTGTTACAAATTTGCCATAAAAGGATTCGCTTTTTGAGAAATCGGGAGGTGCGATTGTGTAAATGTGAGCGACATCATTCTCACCCGCGAAGTAATTCCGGAGCTTTGCCGTAAGGATTTGCCTGAACCATTCCAGTTCAAGTTCCAGGTCTCGGGCGTTATCAGCTATTTTATCTACCATTCTGTAAAAATTGGTTGTGCCATCCAGGGTAGTTTTACGATAGAGATACTCCAGGGTAAATACTCAAGCAAAAGGTCGTAGGCTGTACGCTCGATGTATAAATTCCAGTTTTCTTCCCGCCGTACAAGGATTCCGCGCCTTTGAATAAATGTACCCTGGAATCCCGGTATCGATGTATCCTTTAAAATGCTCCAATAGGTAATTGCCGACTGCAGGAGTTCTTCTGCTTCTTCTTTATCGCTGCTGCGAAGCAGACCGGGAGCAAGCGGAAGCGGGAACTGAGGATCGAAGCCCAGCATGACTTTTATTAATCCAAGTTCAAATTCAAACACATCTTCACTCCCGGTTGCCAGGTAATGTAACAAAGCTGCTGCCTTGGGCAGGAGATGGTAAGGGATGCCCGGTTTTTCCTCCTCGCTTATTCCGGTTGCTACAAACAGCCGATGAATAAACGGGTGAAGAAGGATTAATCCTGCATGAAAAACGGTAAGTCTTTCGGTTTGGATAAGCGGTTCCAGGTTTAAATTTTGTTTGTAGTATAATTGTGGATCTTTATATTCCTGGGGATTAGCCGGCATTGAAATGGTTTCATTTTCAGCAATTAGCAAATCTGTTAAATGGAGTTCGGGAGACTTCGTTTCTGAAGGTTCAGGTTCATCAACATCCATATTATGATCAACAGGCGAGGAACTCTCCGGCACTTTTTCGGAAGCATATAGTGTTGATTTCTGATTTAAGTGACGCAATTCTTCCAAAACGGATTCAGTTTCAGTGTCGGTACTCAGATTTCCCCTTTGTATTACTTCCCGTGATACTGCTTCGTAATACTCGGGTTTAACCTGACTGTTTTTCGAACGGAGCAATTCATAAAAAATAACTGAAACCGTACGTAGCCGGAGATAAACATGTGCGTTAATGCCGGGAACGGGAATCAACCTTGATAGTATAGGTATCAGGGCTTTATTCCAACTATGGCTGGATTTTTGAACCAATTCGGTGGCAAATGCTATTCCTTCATCCCGCCCGAAAAGCTGGAAGAGCCTGAAATAAAATGCCTGTTTCTCTGTATTCTGAATGATGTAAGCGATAAGTTGTGGCTTTATTTCTGAAAATATTTCACTAAACGACCTGAGCGATCCGGAAACATTCTCCTTCTGTACATACCATGGCAAAGTGCCGGTCCGTAAGTAAAGTATAACATCCTGAAGTTTATTGCTGTTTATGGTTATTCCCCCTTGATTGTTCTTGCCGGGAATCGTGACTGTACCGGAAGCCATTACCTCCCGGAGTTTTTCGGAAAGCTCTTTTTCAAGCAAGCCGGGCAGTTCTTCGTTCAGTTGTTGCAATGAGGATATTTTCAGCGTCAGCTCTAGCCGGCGAATATGTGTGGTTTCGCCATTGGGCGAATAGCCGTCGAGTACTTTTTCGAATATTCCCGGGATCCCGGAATCAAGCTGTTGGTGAATATGCCTGCGCACTTCCAATGCCTCCTCAACGCTTCCGGCCCTGAGAAACCATTTCTGGCTGTGAATACGATGCACTGAGGTTGACATAGATGGTTTTTTTGTATTGGAATTTCATTTCGTCCCTACGGGACGCTGCGGTTTATATATCTTATTCTCTACCGGTATCATGTCCCTACGGGACATTGTTATTAACACCGGTCAAGAAAGAACGAAGTATTAACTCTGCATTTGATTTTCTTAATTTTAAGTATAATTCTCTGCTGGTATAGTTTTTATCTTTGCTGCCAGTCCCGTCAGGGACTGAATATGGGTAGAACAATTAAGCGCACCGAAAGTTAAGTCCCGTAGGGATGAGATATATTTTTATGTTAGTTCATGCTATCTCATCGCTGGTTCCATCTCTTTTATATATCGGTCAAAGTTTCTTTCAATATATTTATTTAACAATCATCCTGCCCAAGAAAAGGTTAAGCGACGGGCTGGAAGTTCCTACCCTAATCGTTTCAAGATGACCGGCTACATCAGTCTTTATTTCAGGTTCATTAACAGCGAGTATACCGTTATTTACATCCATCATTGCCTTGTATCCTTCGGTACCGGGCGAAACATCCATCTTTTTATCCGACACATACGATGCTGCATCTTTTACCGAAACAGCCAATTCCTTTTCTGCTTCTTTTGCCATTTCTTCATACTGTGCCCTGGCTGCCTCATTAGTTCCAGCTTCAGCTGCTTTCCGCCGAATATACGAAACGGCTTTCTGGCGCTCAGTTACATTACTGACCCTTTCGACAAGCCCGGGGTCGGTAATCTCAGGATTGAGCATGCCGGCAGCATTTGCACTCATCCTGGAAGTGAGGGCGTTGCTTACAGTGCCCAGCGATTCCTTTATTGAAGCGAAGTATTCCGACTGCTGCCTGTCGAAACGGGAATTTATATCTTTCTCGATCAGGTTAATTTTATTCCGGATGAGGTCGTCTTTCACAAAATCAATTTTACTGTTTACAAGCCTGTCGATAGGGGTAATTACCCGGATGCCACCTGCTATGAGCCATGGATCGCGCAGGGTCGGCAACTTCAGTTCAGGTTCATTGTCCTGTTCCTGGTCAGTCTCGGGGCAGTAGAACGGAAGCATGAAATCGGCCACTACCTGGTTTGTATTGTCGTAAACCAATATAAACGTTCCTCCTTTCGGCACACCTGCGTAATGCTCGGCACCGGGGTGCAATCTGACGAAATTCGGGAACAACAGTTTCTCATCCTCCTTTTCTTCCCTGCGCCTGAGGATATCTTCGATCCATTCGAGCCATTTGTTGTGCGGATTGGCGATAAGTGAATCAGCAGGAGTCGGGAACTCGGTTTTAACGATCTTGCCAAGCTGGCTTTTCAGTTCGCCTGATGTTTTAGTTGCAATCGTAAGGCCATTTCTCCATTCCGTATTTTTGGAATACTCAGTAAAGTTCAGGTTCATCGATTTCTGCACAGTAGCTGCCTGTATGCCGATGGTCCTGTCTTTTTCTTCAACCAGGTCGCCAATGCTTGCCCCGTCGTTGCCATCTGATGTATCGATAACAACTTTATTACGAATTGCATCATCGACTTTCACCCTGAATTGCCGGCTGAATTCCTTAACATCGTCCATTTGCCGGAAAATATCCTGCCTTAACAGGTAATGGAACCTGTGAAAATCACCATACCTGATACCCGGTTTTATAACCACACGGCCTCTCTCGGTTCCAAGGTGAACCGAGCGTAGTGTAAACGGCAGGTTCATTTCTGCGATCTTCTTTTCAATAATGGCGTGTGCCTTGATAATGTCAACCCCGACATGTCCTTCGATCCTGAAGAAAGGAAACTTGCCTATGCCTGATCCCAGCGGGTTGGCTGCAGCTCCCCTGGCCTGGTATTCGGGGGCATTGTACGAATAATTGTAGGCTCCCATTTTACGGGCAGTAAGCCGGTAGTTCCAGTAATTATATATCGGGGTGCTTTGGCTGAGTTGGTAGAAATACGGAATAGCCCGTTCTTCACTCACCGATTCTTCCGAGTGGCTTGGCGTTATCCTGATATCAGGTGTTTTTTGCACCTGTACCTTGAAGGTGGATATCATAGCGTCAATTTTCTGCATCAGGAACCTGGCATGTTCAACATCTCCCTTCGACTGGCTCAACACTGTGGATGGATAAAAACCCGTACGGTTTTCGGTTGAGTTCCTGGCCGGAACAAGATTACCCAGTAACAGGTGTTTCGGGAACAGTTCATGCGATGGGCAGCACAAGGTATTGTCGCCGAAAATAAGGTGGAAAAACTGGTTATGGGTTTCGGCGAGGTCCTTGAGAAAATCGTAATAGTATTGAATCCCGATATCAGTCTTCCGGTAAAGCGAACGGATTTCTCCAAGTTTTTCGATCCAGGCCTTCAACGGGTTGGCCGGAAAGATGTCCTTCAGGAAGAAAGAACAGTTTTTTATAACACTTTCGAGTGAAACTTCAATTCGCTTATCTAGTTCGTTACATACCGCCCTGTAAAGATCGGCGAGTTGATTGGTTGAAGTGATAGCCGGTGTAAAAACAGGCCGACCTATTACTATCTCTTCCAGTCCGCCAAATGCGGTTGCAGGAGTGGGGATGGCTGTTTGCAGATTCTGGATGAAGGCTTTGGGGATAAGCAGAACTTTCAGGTTATTGCGCAATTCGCGGCCCTTGTTGTCGCAATCAGTATCGGAGCAAATGTCCGGATCGTAAATGTAGCTTTCCATATACAGCACCACAACCAAATCCGAAAAGGCATATCCTGTATTTTCAGTAAACAGTGTGAGCGCTGTGAGCCGTTTGTTCGCTTTATCGGCACTAAGTTCAAATACAGGTATCATTTTCTTTTCAGCGAAAAACGGCGGGTATACCGGGTTGGATTCATCGTATACCTTATAGCTCTGGTAAGTGCTGTCCTGTGGCAGGAACATCAGGTCGCCATCCGTTGTGATGCCGGTTCCCCTAGTTACACGTATCAGACTTCGGACCGCCGAGGCTTTCAGCCCGCAAACTATGCCGACACCCGTGAACAATGTGCGGCTTAACCTGGTTTGATCCTCGAAGTATTCCGACAGGCTGTTGAGCTGTGAAGCGCTTAGCACCTGGTTTTTCTCGAAAACCGTATAGTTGGTTGAAATCTGGTCCAGAGTTTTGAGTATGGGTATCATAACAAATGATTTTTAGCTCTTGATTACTTTTTTTCGATTGATCCTAGCGTAGTATGTCCAAGAATAAATTTTGGTTGTTCACTGTCGCATTCGAAAAGCGACTGAGTAGGATAGGTGTTTTTTACTTCAAAGAGTGCTGTGATAAATTCCTGTAATTTGGTGGTTCTGTCGGTAGTATCAACTCCGGCTTTTAGCCTGATCCATTCCTGGTAATGCTTTTCGAGAACGGCCATATCCTCGAAGCTGATCCAGCAGATCTTCGGCAGTATATGTGCCGGAGTTTCTTCCAGGATGAGCTGTTCAGCAAAATTCCTGAAATCCATATTCCGAAACCTGCCAGCAAACGCCGGCAGTATAATATGAATTTTGTAGGAATAAGGATCATAGCCGGAACAGGTTTCGAGTTCGGTAGCTTTACAGATAGGCAGGAAAGGATCATCTTTCTCAACAGGCAGAAGCATCAGGTTTTCGATAAGGAACATTCCTTCGGGGTTGAAATTCTCCTGCAGGTATGTCATGATATCGTCAATTGCTTTATTCATGAGGGTTTCCGACAGGAAATATTCAATTCTCCTGGCAATTACTTCACCCGAAGGATTCACTATGTTGAAATAATGTTTTACCGGTTCAGTACCAGTCGGAGTAGTGATTTTTCGCTGGTATCCTGACGGAAATGATGCATAATGAATGGTGTTTTTCATTTCCGCCCATGCCAGTTCATGCGTGAGGTAATTAGTACTGCTGCTAAGCAGTATTTTGCCGGTATCTTTATTCTTTATCCTGAACCGGAATTCATCGCCCGGGGTTTTGTCAAGCTGGCTGTAAAGTTCATACGGAAGGTTTGCCAGGTTTCGCCTTGTATAATTGGTGATCCCGAGTAGTTTGGCAATCCGGCGTTCGAAGCCTGAAACATTAAAACTGTTCCAAAGAGATGCCTCGTCCTTAAGAGTATAGTTGTATGCGAGTAATCGTTCGCTGCTGAATTCGGGGTATTGCTGAAGGAAATCGCATTTAATCCGGATAAGTGTTTCAGGATCAGAGCCGAATGCTGAATACATGGTGTTGGCAAATTCGGTAAACTGTTCGGCAAAACGGGCAATCATGTGATCGAGAAAACGGTTACGCCTTTCGAGTTGGATATCTGTCCCTTCGGCACTGTTGGTAATAGTCTCCAGGAAATTACTTCCTGCATAAATTTTATCGTACTCAGTGAATGATTTTACAACCTGGTGGAAATAGGTTTGTTTTACATCGGGATCCATCGAAAACAGCTGCCTCACGTTTTCAAGTTGGGAAAAGAAGTTTGCCATTACCTGGTCGAAAAAGAGCAGGTAGGCTTTCAATTGGTAAGCTTGTGCTTTGCGAAGATCACCGGCGTTGGCTTCAAGCCCTGCCTCGCTGATGCCATAAACAGCCGGGTAATGATTCTGGAATGAGTGATATGATCCTGTGTTTTTAAAATTTCCAAGCGGGATAGGAAAATCGTGCAAGGTGCCGGCTGGAATGGCATTGTTGTCGGCGTCGTAAAGTTTCATCAGTTCGTTCCACACTTGCGTGAAATCGGCAACTACCGGCATATTCCTTTTGTAAAATTTAATTCCGGTATTGGCTTCCGACAGGAAATCCTCGCTTAGTAAGGCTTTTTTGCCAGGCTGAACTTCAACTAGCCATTTGTTTTCGACAGGTACAAAGGGCTCTTCAGGATCGTCAGGTTTTGGCCCGATAACAATATTTTGAACGGCAACAACTCCCTCAATATCCATTATGATGCTGATGATATCCGACAGGCGGATCTCGCTCCTCAGGCTGGCATTGCTGAGTTCGGTATCATCGATAAATCCGTTGTCGAGCGCTGGTCCATTAAAAATATCCTCGGGAGTGTATTTTGATCCGCCTGGTTTTTCTTTTTCGAGCATCTGGCTCAGCGTGTAGAATTTAACCGAAGGAGCCAGGTATTGCTGGATGGAATAGTAAAGTTTGGCTTTTACTTTCGATGCATCGGCACCAGGTGCAATTTCAAGTTCACAGCAAAGGACGAAATATTGGATCCCAACTCCCGAAAAACTCACAACATCTTCGCACAGGTTTCGGTTGGCCATAACGGTTTTTTCGGCCAGGGCAATCAATTCAGTTTTTTTAGCGCTTGTATCAACCGTGTTATCATAGTCGAGGAGTACCTTGTACAAACCCGCAATTGATATTTCTTCGATGCAGTCAAGATCTGGTTTTTCGCGGAGCAGTTCGCCTTTAATTGTGTCGGCATAAAAGTGTTTTTCAACCGGGTCGAACCAGGCATTCTTTATTCCCGGCAGGTCGATGAGCAGTTTGCGGTAATCGGCATGTGTTAACGGGCGGTTCGTAAGGATTTTCCGGGCTGTAAAAAACGATGCAGCCATGTTTGCAGCATTATTATCGGCAGTTGCAATCAAGTCTTTAACCGGGAACGAAGCTCGGTACCCGAGGTCGGTAAGCGCATAGCAAAGCAGTTCGAGGTTTGTAATACCCGGGTCGTGGACGTTGTAGTCGGTCCAGATGCGGCTGGCCAGTTGCTGAACATGCTTCAGCCCTTCGGCAAACAACTGCCTGTGATCGAGAGCCGCCTCTTTCTTCTGCTTTTTGGGTATTGTCAATTCAGTAAGCATAGCCGGGATACATATTTGTGGTCTATTTTATTTCATAAATGAGATGGGTGTCGTCCGAAACAAAGATTGAGTCGGGTGTTGACGGCAAAACATCTTCCGCATTGGTATATACCAGGCTGCCTGCCTCAAGGGTTGTCAGCCTGAAGTCGGTAACATAATCAACATATTCCTGTTCTTCCACAAAGTTGAGCAGGACCGATTTATATATTTTCCCGCCAAATTCAGCATCCACACCCGATTCATAAGCCCAGGGCGTGAGGTATTCCTTTATTGCTGCTTTCAGTTTATTGCTGTAGTAATTGAATTCAAATCCCTTGTGAAATTTCACGCTGAAACGAAGCTGGATTTTCTGGTATTCAGGATTCTTGACTTTTACTTTCACCTGCATGCCTGAATGTTCATTTACAAAGTCGGTTATCAGGCTTAATGTATTGCTGTCGTGCCTGGGCTTAAGCGGATCGACGGCATTTTTATTCCTCAGGTCGGGCACTACAACAATAACCACATTGCCTGGGGCATACCAGCAATATGAATTTTTTGACGGTATGAAAGCCGCATGGGGAATGCATTTTACCTTATGAACTGCCGGGAATTCTTCGAGTACCATCCGTTCGTAATCCCAAGGTGAAATACAACGGTCTTTATGCCGCAACCTTTCGGAAACGCGGGTATAGAATGTATTGTCGTTCTCCATAGACCTTCCTCCGAAGGATGAATAAGGCTGGGAAATGCTTTTTATGGCAGGAATACTTTCCTTTAGTTTTGTTATTCTTTTGCTTTCAAGAGATTTTTTGAGGTGCGCAGGATCATTATTATTGTCCCGGAAACTGACTTCAACGGCATTTGCAAGCACATCGAGTAACTGGCAGCAGGCTTTGGTGTTATTAGGAACCGATGCTTTGAGCCATAGAAGGCCGGGAGGCATGAGGGTATTCTGAGTGGTGGCATCGGACGGAATAACAAATTTCACTATCCCGCTGCGAAGAAAACGGTTTGTAGTGTCGAGAACTACGCCGGCAGTATCGAGCGGATGCCAGAAATTATCCGAAAGTACCGACCAAACCGGTTTTTCGGCCATGAGAGATGGTTCTTCGCTGCCTTCGGCCACCTGGAAAAGAATACTCACACTTTCGCCGGCTGAAAGATTTTGTAATCCAATCATCAGTTCGCCTTCGTTCGCATACCTGGGCAGCAGGAAAACGGTTTTATCCCCTTTAGCAGCCGAATTATTGCGCAGCCAGGCATGTTCGCGCATCTGCCCGAAGCATCCGATATGATGAAATTGTATATCATCGTTCAGGAAATGATCCTGGTCAACTTTGGATACAAGAGCCACGTCCGACTGTGCCTTGTACGACAATGAAATTTCCTGGACTACCGGAATATAAGGTTCATTAATTAGTGTAATTGTAGTTCCTTCAGGGCTTTTGCTGAAATTTAAAATGTTCTCTGTATTTAATTTCCGGTATTCCTCCTGCAAGAAGCCGGTTTTCAAAACCAGCGAAATAATGCCGGGATCGGGAGTCCGGATCTGGGTTAAATGCAATTCGTCTTTCAGCAGTTCCTGCCTGTTTCTTAATTCTTCCTGTCTTTTAACGAGGGGTGTTTCTTTTTTTGAAGTTGTTACTAGTTTGCGAACCGGAAGTGAATTATCATAATGGAGCCACTTTCCTCTCTTAGCAGGTTTATGTTTGGCAATACGGCTGAATAAGATACTGTGTGCTGCAGAAGCATTTGTTGTTTCGAAGAGTTGTACCGGGGAATTTAGTATTGTCCAGTCACCGCCATCCTCGAAAGATGCTGCGGCTTTAAAATACGGATTGTCAACGCCTGTTGTATAATTAGCATATCTGTTGCTGAAGTTCGCGGGTGCATCTTTCCAATTCAGGTCGATAGAAATCTCGCTGAGCGATTTTGAAAGAGCTTCGTCACAGCCTACGATCCACTTTGATCCTGTAACCGGTTGCGGCCCGAAAGGCATAAAAGCTTTTTTAGGATCCAGGTTGCCGAGATCGTTCCGCAGCTGGAGCGATTTATATCCGGAGACTTCTACCTGGATACTTAATGAATTGATTTCAATATCTTTAAAGAGGTTGTACCCATTGCCTGTATTGTCTTTCTTTAACATTACCTGCAAAACCGGCTCTGCAACATCGAATCCTGACGAATGCACCTTGATGCTGAAATCCACAATGGCAGGCATTGCCTGGTTGATTGTGAAACTCAGATTTATTTCACCTTCTTTCCCGGTTTCAAGGGTAAGACCTAAAGGGCCTATCCAGCCTTTTTCACCCGTAATGTATGCCTCGAAAGCATTATCAAAAATGGAAATATCTGTTTCTGTATTCCCGTTTATGACCAGGTTCAGATTAACTTTCCGGGTTCCTTCTTTCATCCGGAGCACTGGTGATGAAAGTGCAAATCCTAGGCCTGCTTCAGGCATGTTCTCATTCCCGAATGCCGGCCATTTCGACTCAGGGTTTTCAAACTTCTTACCCTTTCCATCAGCCGAATTGGCCACAGGGGCAAATCGCACAGTTCCATTGTCACTGGTATCAACAAATACAGAGCAAAGGAAGCTGACTGTGCTGTTGTTGATGATGGTTGTTCCGGTAGGGTAGTAGAGGAGTTCAGCCTTGGTATCATCCTTTCCGGCACTGAATGCTACTATAGGTGTTATTTCGGTCGGGTTTTCATTTTTCTTTAATTCAATAACAGTATGGACCTTATCGGCAATAGCTGGCTTTTTAGCCAGGTGAAGCACATCTTTAAAGTAGAAATTGAGGTGGCCGCCGGTTATTCTATTTATGACTTCCTGTGGTACCTTATATAATTCGAGGAACGAAACGAACAAAGCCAGGTGAGGAGTCAGTTTCCCGTCCTTTTGCTCAAGAATTCTCAGGATTTCATCTTTACCGGCGGGAAAGAAATCTTTCCAGTTATCCGAAGTGCCTGAGATAGTATCGTTGTAATGTTTCACAAATTCCGCAAACCTGCCTGCAAACAGCATCAGGTCTTCGGTAGTTCGTTCGTCAACATCGGCAAAATGCACATCGAGCCCGGCAGGCATGCGCTGCGACTGGCTCTGGCCTGTCCGTTGAAGGAACTTTTCTATGTTGTCCTTTTCACTCATGCCGGATAATCTTATGGGTTGTTGAAATCAAAGGTTCGCCGTACTTCGCTGCTGTCGGTCGTATAAAAAGGATACACAAGGTTGAACCTTGAGTTAGTGCCACGGACTTCATAATCGAGGAGTATGTCTATCCTGCCTTCATAAATTCCGGAGGTATCCAGTTCAACCGAAAGCAGGTTTATTCGAGGTTCGTAAATCAGGATTGTATTTGTGATACGGTCTTTGAGGAATGTAATCATGGTGGTGCTCAAAGGTTCGAAAAGCAGTTCGTGCATATCGAGGCCATACTTTGGGTTCAGGAACCTTTCACCCGGGGTTGTTCCCATCAATATAATTAAACTGGCCTGGATATCTTCTTCGTCGGATGTCATCACAACATTCCCGGGACTGTTCAACGGGAATTCAGGCGGGAAACTCCAGCCTGTTCCCAGGAAAGAATTGTAAGTGATTTTATTTTCGCTGCTGTCCATAATGGCTTCTGTTATTATCCTATAATTACTGTTGGTGCCCCAACGGCTGCCATTGCACCGCAAATACAGGTATCCGTAATCCGGAGTGCAGGTTTTCCGCCTATTAATACAGTGGGGCTGCCATTCGGGAAAGGGCTTACCGTTGGCTGATGACCCTGCGGAGGCAATGAGCATACATGCATATCGCCCGCCACGGCAGCCGGCATACCGGCAATAAGTACTGTAGGTACTCCCGGTCCTGTAATTGTGCCGCCATGGTTACTTGTATCTCCTACTCTTGCTGCTGCTGGCATATTTATTTACGATTTACGATTTACGAATTTGTGATGTTTGATAATCTCAGATCCCGGATTACTTCTGAAATCTAAAATCGTTAATCATTATTCTTAAATAATTATTTCATTTTCTCAAGAGCAACTAACTAGTTCAGCATCAGCGTGCTTCCCTTTATAGTTGTGCTTCCTGAACTCGATATTTCCACACCCGCGCTTCCTTCCACTTTAAGGCTTGACGAACTGCTTATTTCCAGGCTGGTTCCGGCCTCAATCTTGATTTCGGTAGCAGCTTTTAATTCCAGGGCATTCGAACTCTCGATCTTAATGCCGTCCGATGTCATTTCGATCGTATTGCTGTTCTGATCCTCAATTTTTATTGATGTATCTTCTTCGCTGAGTGTGATCTTATTCCCTGCCGGAGTCTCGATGCGTATTACTTTTGTGTCGTCGTTAAAATAGAGTTTCATTTCCGAACGGCTCTTGTAAACCTTTTCGTGGTTATCGTCGGATCCCTCGAGAGGAGCTGCCTTGGCGCTGCTGTGAAGCATGCCGAGTATCACCGGGTAACGGGGATCGTCGTCCATAAAACCCAATACGACTTCATCGCCGATTTCGGGCCGGAAGAAAGTTCCTCGGCTGTCGCCCGCATCAAGGGTGGCTACCCTTGCCCATGTTCCGTCCTGGTTGTTATCGATCAGCGGCATCCTTACCCGCACCCGGTATTCACCATCGGGATCTTCGTTACTCACTACAACTCCGATTTGTAGGCCGTTTATACCGGCCACCAGGCTGCCTGCCTTCGAAGCTTCGATTTTGTGCTCTTCGCCAAACCAGGTATTTGTATTTCCGAATTGTATATGGGTTTTCCAGCCCTGGATCAGGTCGAAATCGTGCCTGACACCGGTTACAAAAACATCGCCGTTAAACCGCTCCCCAACCCCGCTCAGGGTGACCATGTCGCCGGGATTTACTGTTGAAATCCCCTCGCATTTCAGCCTGCCGTTTGTTTTGCTGAGCTGCGATTTCATGCGGTAGGCATCAGCCCAGGCCTGGCTCTCGGTATCGGGAGTTGAAGTTTGCTGTAGCCGTAAATGATCGAGATCAATGGTTGAAGAAAGGTCGCTGATTGATAAATTCCCGGCACCGGCTATCTGCGGGTCAATTGCATCTTTTTCAACAACGGATTGCCGGGCAGCATCCCACGAAACACTTTTAACACCCGCGTACTGCAAGCGGCTTTCGATTTCGCTGTCCATTTCCAGGATGGTCGAGCCAAAAAGCAATGTACAAACAGGTCTGCTGCCTAATACTGCAGCCTTTATTTCGACCTGTTCTCCATTCGTAAATACAATTTTCCCGTTAGCTTCAGCCCTCAGCACAATAAAATCCCAATCGGTACAGTAGTACTGCACCAATTGACTGTGAGTTACCATGGTGGATTCAACACTGCAGTCTACACCGGCATTCCCGAAAATGGTTTCGATTATACTGGCATCTGTCTGGCCGTAGTAATAAGCGTTTTTTCTTCCGACCGTCAGTGCTATGGCTTTGTGCCGGCATTCCACTATCATCTGGGGAGCCGTCGTTTCCCGTACTTTCAGGCTTTGGGAAATGATAATGCCCTTAAATAACGTAACGAGATCATGCCCGCTGCCTGCCAGAACTTCAATTGTGCTGCCCGGAATAAAGTCAGGGGAATTGCTCAAAGGGAAATCGGAGGAGGATGCTGCCCCGTCGAGATAGATCAGTTTTGCTGAAGAAATACGGTTTGCACTTTTCTGGATGTAAACACCCAGGAGCTGCTCACTGCGCTCAATTTCCCTGTCATTCACCTTCACGGTGAATTCGCGGTGCAGTGCTGAAATCGGAATATTCCTTTCTTCGGGCATATCTATTTTTCTAACGGTGGAAACATAATCCTGGTTCCGGGAACGAGATTCCTGAAATCGGCGATCTGGTTGGCATTGGCAACATCGAGATAGTAATCGGGATTGCCATATACATCGTAACAAAGAGCGGGCAGGTTGTCGCCTGCTTTAACCATTTTAACATGGGTAAGGTCGGGCGATTCATCCCTGGCCCGGGCTACCCGCGAGTGGTCGTCGGAGTTCTGTGCGAAAACAGCTGTAATTACTGCACGCAGAGGGACTCCGTCGTTGCTGAAAAGTTTATAAACTATTGAAGCAGTTTTCAGTACACAACGCTTTATTTCAGTGGTTCCCCACATGATAATGAGGTAGTTGGGCCTGTGGATGTCGCCGTTGTAGCCGGTAACTGCATTGAATTTGTTTACCTTGGCCATCACATCCACTGTCCTGCCGTTCACACCGGTTCCATCAATAAAGAAGGTAAGTGTGAGGTCGCCTTTTTTGACCTTTTTGAAATTCATCCGGCTGTTGGTAGTACCCGATCCCTGCGAACTGTCATACTCCATTTCGACTGAAACAGTGATTTCGTTAGGATTAACAGGCGACTCGAACTCATCAATCTTCCTTCCTGAATAATCAGGTGTTGTATAGGCTCTGATAAGCAGTTTTTCGAGTGTTCCTCTGTTGCTCATGGTTTAGCGTTCTGTTTTTTGTTTTAAAATTTCCAGCACCCGTTCAACACATTCGCTGATAATCGCCTGTTTATCCTCGGCAGCCGTATTGGCCGAAGCAGCGCCACCGGTATCGCGGTTGGTTACTTCAACTGTTACGGAAACTTCATCAATTATAATTGGCATAGCTTAGGATTTATCAATTGAAAATCGCTGGTAGCAGAACTGAAGGCTTTCCACGACAATTGCATTCTGTGAGGCATTAAATTCACCAATGGTCCATTTTGTAGGATAGGCGTTTATAATGTGCCAGGTGATTAAAGGAACATGGTTTTCATTCAACAGTTTAACATCAATATTTTTCGGCACAATGTTCAGGGTGTCGATGCATTGAACGATCCAGTCGGAAATAGCCGAATTTTTGAGCAGACCCCTTTTTAACAGCAGTTCGGCATATTTTGGCCGTAACGGATATTTCTGGGTAAACCTGTTCTCTCCTCCTTCGGCATGTTCTTCGGTTGGAATTTCAACAGTTAGCCCGCCAGCCTCTGAAAAACGCATATCGTCATCATTGGTGGGAAGCCCGAGTACTTCGACCCGGAAGTGAAAAGCTACCGGTGGATAATAATTCGCCATTATTCGTTCATTAATTCGAGACCTTCGTGGGCAAGTTCGATGGATTCGATGGCTACTTCGTTGCCTGATGCCTTCAGTTGCGGACCTTCGACTTTTACGGGAAATGCATTATGCGCTTTCCATACCATGACCGGGGCATGTTCTTCGTTCAGCAGGCTGATAATCAGGTCGCGGCGTTCAACTGTATTCATCTTGATGGTATTCAGCCATTTGAAGAAATCATTATCGCTCTTCATGATTCCTCGTTTGAGTGTAATGTTGCTGTACTTGCGCAGTCCAGGCATTTTGATTGAGGAATATTCAGGGAATGAACCATCACGGTACTCAATGGCCTGGCTTTCCTGTGTAAGCCCGGTAACTTCCGAAAATCCGATTCGGGTTCCGCCCCACATCACTGTAAAGTGAAATACTGGTAAAGGATATTGTGCTGCCATTATACTAGATTTTTAAAGATTTATCTTAAGATTTATTTAGTAGATAGTGTTTAATTATCAGGATACCTGCATTTTATGCATGAACTTCAGGATAATGAATTCAGCCGGGCGCACTGCTGCCATCCCGATCTCAACAATCATTCTTCCTTCGAGGATATCCTGAGCCGACATGGTAATACCTAAACCGCATTTTACAAAAAATGCATCTTTTGGTGTAGCTCCGGCCAAAGCCCCGTCGCGCCATTTCTGAACAAGGTAATTCTCAATCATACCCCGTACTTTAACCCATGTATTTGCATCGTTGGGTTCAAACACTGCCCAGTATGTTGATTTTTTGACAGATTCTTCAACCATATTGAAGAAACGACGGACCGGCACATAACGCCATTCGTTATCGTTTCCGGCAAGAGTCCTTGCACCCCAGACTATGGTTCCTTTACCTGCAAAAGCACGCACTGCATTGATCGATTTTCCGGTTGTATCATCCACATTCAAGGCACCCTGTTTAAAGGAATCAATCTTTACAAGAGGCTCAATTACATTGGCCAGGCTTACATTTGCAGGGGCTTTCCATACACCCCTTTTCGAGTCGGTTGCTGCATAAACACCGGCTATTGCTGCGCTTGAAGGTAATTTTATATAGTGCTCTTTCAGTACGGTTTTTACATAATTATAAAGGGCAGTATTTGTATTTTTAAACGTAACCAGATCAGCTGTTGTTGCACTATAGGTCACATCTACGTTTGTTTCGCCGGCATCAACATAGTTGTTGAGGGTTGTTTTCAGGAAAGGGTAATAAGCGGCTCCGTATTTCAGGTAATTGTTACCGAAATACCCTCGATTAGTAACAAGCCGTGAATTTGTTTCGCCCGAAGGAACCTCATCAAGGTTCTTATCGCCATCGAGAATGTCGAAAATGGCAAACCGGTCGCGAAGTTTATCGCATTGGGTAAGAACGGCCTGAACCAGTGTTGTAAAATCAGTAGCGGAGAGTTTTACTGCCTCGGGAATAACAATAAGTGTAGGCTCATCTTCCATTTCAACGACCCCCAGTCCATCCTGCAGACCGTACATAGTTGCCGGATCAGTTCCTGAATTACCTGCAAGGTCAATGGTCGCTGATGACTGGTATGTGCCTACCGAAATGATATAGCATTGTCCGCCGCCATTATCAAAAAACATTTTTACATTGTAATAAAACATATAAGGCAGGGCCGGTTCGGTAAAAGAGGTTGTGCTGTACACTCCATTCGAATCGCTGCTGACTGAAATAGCAATTGCATCGGTACGCGGGCCGCCGAAATACTGTTCAAACTCTTTCAGAGAATAGATCTTGGTGGGCTTAAGAATAAGATCAAGTGAAGCATTTCGCATTGCTTTCTCGGTGTAACCGATAAAAGCAGGGATAGCAGTTTCAACTTCTGCTACTGAAGGTGGAAAGACCGGGATCTCTTCCACGTAAACGTCTGGTGTTTTGTAAGTTGCCATGATGGAGCGTTTTTACGGTTTTGAAATTTGGATTATTATATCGGATTTTGATTTGTCAGCTGAAGGTTGTGGTAAATGGGGGATAAGAACATCGCCGTTTTTAGTAAGTTGTATTTTTCTTCTGGCCTTTTCCTGCCGGGCAACCAGGCTTTCGGATTTGAACAAAACAACTTTTTTGGTCGGATCGGTTGCAAAGAAAGATGCAGGAATATCAGTTGCTGTAAACGAGGAACTGTTCACTTTTTTAAACGTAATTTTCGGCCTGCTGTCCTCGGTGGAACCGTTATCACTTATAAGCAAATGCCCGAATTCAGTGTTAGAATAGTTGCCGGCAACGATATAGTATTTAAGCGTCTCTGTTCTGGCATTAAACTGAACCTGGAATTGCGGATGTGATGAATATATGGAATCCCCTACCAGTATCTCGATTACAGCATAAGCGCCTGAAGCAGCAAGCTCGGGGTCAACATAACAGTTGACAGTCTTTGACGATCCGGAATAGGCTTCGTGAATCGTATATCTGCCGGATTCCTGGCCTGTGATATCGTAAGAAACACTGTCGCGGTTCTCGCTGCTTTTTATTGTATCGGATTGAAGAATATTCCCTTTCTGGTCCTTTAGCGTTATAGTGCAGGGACGGTTGGTTTTGGTGATTTTGTGGCTGAATATGCTGCCGCTTAACGGGTACTTCACTTCGGGGTCCAATGCTACCGCGCTGCCCAGATTCTGTATCAACTGAATGCCAGAACTGTCAGATGTAAATGCGGTAATATTGCTGAAATACGGATTGTTGAATTTTAAACCGAAGCGTAGCACTTTTCCCTTAACTGAAATTATAGGCTGGTTGGCATCATTGGCTTCATACAAAATATGCAGACTTCCATCAACCGCTTTGGCCAGCATCCGGCTGTTGCGAAGCAATAGCGATGTATCCTTCAACACGAAAAAGTCGACATCACGGCACCTGGCAGTATAAAAGCCATGCTGAACCGAAAAAGTACAAAGTGATAAGAATTTTATGGTCATTTGTTATTCAGGTTTGCATTAATAATGGTAATTGGCGGTTGAATAGCGGTAGAAACTTCGTCCTTTATTATTACTAGCCTCATCTTGTAAACCAGCGACGGAAGATGTTTTGCCCCAAGGAATGTCCATACCTGGTTGATCTGGTCGTAACCAAGGTTCTGTAATTCGAGGGTAAGTCTTTCGATACGTGCATCTAGCGCCGGAAATGAACCGGGAGTAAAAGCAGGATGCGACTGGAAGAAGGTGAGCAGGTACGAAATGCACTTCAAGGCTTCGTTGTACTGGCTGAAGTTGGCTGCAAACATCACATAGAGATTGATTTTGATATCAGGCTCCGTAACAATATGTTGTCCGTCTTTTAGAGTGTATTCCGGAAGTTGCGATTTGAATGTGCGGTCTTCCTCGATGTTGATAACTGTAACAGCAACCGTTTCTTCCCCGAAAGCATACTTTCCGGTATCATCAACCATTTTGGTGAGTTTCACATCAGGTGCCGAAGGACCAATCCGGGAGTGAAGGAAAGTGCCCAGTTCGTCGGTTATGAATTTTAATGCAAGGTCAATCATGTAAAAGAATTTAGTCAATGATTATTGCTGATTCGATGACTTCCTAATTTTTATAATTCCGGACTACTTTGATAAAGTTTGTACCTGCTTCTTCATTAGCAGGCGCATTTATACAATCAAGGTAAGCCTGTGCAATTCGTTTGAATGCATTTGAGAATGGATGCAATTCGTCGGCCCACTCGTTTTTAAGAACTGCTCCGCGACTGTCAATGTGGTAAACATAAATGCGTCCCTTTAGTTCATTGCAGTGTGTTGCAACCTTTATCAGCATTTCGTTAAAATGATATATCATTGCCGACAAAATGCTTTTCTGTAAAACAGGGTCGTAGATGCCTTTTCTTGTAAGCGGGTAGTATAACCAATCGCCGTTTGAGCCGGCCCTTAATATAAACTTGAAAATGTTCCTGTCGTTTGAAGGAATAGCGAAATCATACCCCTGGGTGATAATCTTCATATCATCGAATTTTCCGCTTAGGTCTATACTCCTGAAAAACACCTTGTACATAAGTTCGAAAGTGTATAACAGTGCCATAAAATCCTTGTGCAGATATTTATTGCCAATCATTATCATTTCGGCCCGTTTCTCACGAGTTATGTCCTTATTCCCAAAATCCTGAGCAACCACTTTCCGGTAAAGTATCTGATCATCATCGGTAATGGTTTTATCCACAAGTGCAGGTTTGTTCACCAGTGTGCTGAGCCTGCCACCGCCCACCAGGTCATTTCCCCCGCCGCTGATAAGGAAAATTTCAGGTTGGTAGGTCGTAAGTTCTCCAATATATTGTTCTTCATAAATGATGTTGGCAATCCAGTCGCCACCATAGGCCAGGCTGTAAACAGGATTATCAGACAGTTTTTTTATCCAGTCGAGTATGTCGTTCAGGAATATGGGATACTCAAACCACGAATCACCCTCGGCAATAATTAATTTTTTTCCATCACGATAGCCCGGCTTTAAGATATTTTGTTTGAATGCAGCATTTTTCCGTTTTCGGGCAAACCGGTTCATCATACCCAAAAAGCCAGCAGAAGCATCTGACTTATTCAGGAGTTCACTGTCATTTATATCAAAAATCCGCCTGATAAATCCCCTGTACTCTGTGCGGTCGATCAGGTTCATGAGCTTATCCATCTCACTTTCCGTGATCGTGGCATGCAATAGTGCACTTATCAGTTCTTCCTTTGACTTTTCCATGATTTACTGTTTTAGGCTCCGCAGCAACTATTTGCAGAAGATAGTTTCATGATGTCAGTAATGATGTTTCTGTAAGGCTTTTGTGTTTTAATAAATGGTGTACCCTGATTTTCGTATAATCGTATTGCCGTGATCCTCGGTAAGAGAAATAAATCCTATTGAAAACTCAATTCAGGAAAATGCCCTGTTTCCCTGTTACTCGTAATCTTCAGTCTATTTGTACAAACTGTCCAGTTAGGATTGTTCTGAACAAGTTCTTTGCCGGTTATACAGGCAGAACCCCCTTGTGAAATTATACATAGCTTCAGGGATTATATTTTGAGTGCCAGGTAGTACGACAAGATCCAAGTAACCCCAGTAGAAAACAGATAACCGTTCTGTATATTAATCCAAAATTTTTAAAAAGGTAATCTGAATTGGTAAGCCAATTTTTTGAAAAGCCGTAAAAATGTTAAGAGGATAACCGGGGAGTCAGGCAAGTGAAAAAGTGGCAAAAGGCTGTTCAATTGAGCGTGTTTCCTTATTGCGCGCTGATATCCTACGATATCTTATTGAGTGCTAAAATTACAATATCATAGAGGAAATGTCAATTTAAAATGAAAAAAAGGTAAAATATTTAACAAATATTTAACATGTCGAAAAGAAGAGATGTTCAATTTCCGCACGTTAAATTGTAATTCAGCATGGAAGCATATATTATGTATAATTGATTGAGGATTCCCAGCTTGTTTGTAAATTTGCCGCTCTTTACCTGAACTACTATATACTAATAAGAATACAATGATAAAGATCCTGAAATGGCTTGGTGGTGGAATCGGATGGGCAGCAGGCGGGCCTATCGGTGCTTTACTTGGTTTTGCACTTGGCTCGATGATCGATGGGATACAGAGTGGTGTTTACGAGTATACTCCTCATCAACAACCTAATTTTAATACTCCCCAGACAACTCCCAACGATTTTGTAATCAGCCTCCTGGTGCTTGCTGCTGCAGTTATGAAATCCGATCAGCGTGTAATGCGTTCGGAACTTGATTATACAAAACGCTTCCTGATACAGCAATTCGGAAGCGAAGAAGCTGAACGCCAGTTACTTATATTGCGCGAACTTCTGAATAAAGAGTATGATTTAAACCAGGTTGGAACCCAGATCAGGCAATACATGGAATACTCGTCGCGCCTGCAGCTGTTGCATTTTCTCTTTGGTCTCGCGGCTGCCGACAACCACATTCATCCTGCAGAACTCAGCACTATTTCGCAGATCGCAGGTATTCTTGGCATCGGGAACCCTGATTTCGAAAGTATCAAAGCCATGTTTGTGAAGGATACAACAAGCGCTTATCGCATACTGGAAATTACCCCCGACGCAAGCAATGAGGAACTTAAAAAGGCTTACCGGCGAATGGCACTTAAATACCACCCCGATCGGGTTGCTCACTTGGGCGACGATCTGCAGAAAGCATCCAATACCAAATTCCAGGAATTAAATGCAGCCTATGAGCAGGTTAAAAAGGAAAGAGGAATAGTTTAGTAAAGGGTTTAGAGATTTTGGGTTGGGATTTAGGGCGAAATAACAAAAGTTAGATGGCAAAATGTAAAAATCAGATTCTGAACTAATTATAATCTCTGAATCTCTGAATCTCTGAAATTCTGAAACCCTGAAACTCTGGAACTCTGAAACCCAGGAACATCTCAACCCTCCCCGAAATTTAACAAATTGATTTTCAATATACGGGTAAGCAAAACATACATTTGTGGATTGTACTCCCTGAATTCAAGCGGCAGCTCAAAAAAGCATTCGACCGATACCGAAAAGAACTCCTGCAGGTTAGCTGCTCCATAAGAGCGGAAAAAAGTATTTTCACCCTTTACAATTTTCTGCATTTCAACAAGAGCTAGTTGTTCGAAATTTTGCATAGTTTCACGGTCGATGAAATCATATTCTTCATTATCCACAATATTGGTAAGCCGCAAGGCATGTGCCATTTCATGAATCGCCAGGTTGCGCCCGTCAGCCATATCGCTGAATCCTGAAAGAAAACTTCGCCAGGAAAGGACAATAGCACCCGCGGCATTTACTTCTCCTTCGTGATACTGGCCGGTGATTGTCGAATAATAGTCGTCGGCAAACAGGATTATCGTTTCAAAATGATTGAAATAAACATTGGGGTAACCATACGTTATTTGCACAGCTGTAGCCGCAATCATTATCCGCATTTCGTTGGTAATTTCAGGGATATTTTCACCAGCCCTGAATGTTTTCCTCCGAATAAAACGGCACACACGTTTTTCGAACAGTTTGCGTCCCTTTTCGGAAAGTAATTTGTAAACAACAAAATTCGAGAGCAATAACTGCCTGAACGATTCTGCATTTTCATTGTGAAATCCGGTTTCACATGAGTTTTGAGGCAGGAGATGAAATCTAACCGGTATTAATAATACACACAATATGTATGCAATGCCAAGAATGATAATTATGTATAACAAATATTCCATAAACAGGAAATTAAAACTGAGCGCAATTTAATTTAATTCCTGAAAATAACCTCCGTAACCTGCAGCTTAAAAATTACAAACTGACCAGAAAAACCTGCCGATTGCTGAAATGAATATTTACCTTTGTTTCTTTCTATATAGTTTTGGAAAAGGCTTCAAATAGAATAATTAATCTCTTCTTACGACACTATCATAGCTGACTATGAAAAAAGAAGTTGCTTTGTTTTTCCTGCTGCTACTACTATGGTTTATGGCTGATTCGCAGGTGTTGCCATATAAAAACCCAAAACTGAGTGTTGACGAGCGTGTTGAAGATCTTCTTCAGCGTATGACACTCAAAGAAAAATTCTGGCAGGTTTTTATGATTCCCGGCGACCTGGATGAAGGAAAGGAAAAATACAAAGAAGGAATCTTTGGATTTCAGACCTATGCCAAAGGCAAGGGCACGGATGCTTCCGGGCAATTGCTTTCCTATGGATCATCAGGCTCACCTCGCGAAACTGCCGAAAAGATCAATGCTATGCAGAAATTTTTCCTGGAGGAAACAAGGCTTGGTATCCCGATAATTCCTTTCGATGAAGCTTTGCATGGACTTGTCCGCGACGGAGCCATTGTTTATCCGCAATCCATTGCACTGGCTGCGACCTGGAACCCCGAACTGATTAATAAGGTTGCTGATGCTATTTCTACCGAATGCAGAACCCGCGGGATCAGGCAGACCCTTTCACCCGTGGTGAACCTTGCAAGCGATGTCCGCTGGGGACGCACCGAAGAAACCTATGGCGAAGATCCCTTCCTGGCTTCGCAAATGGGTGTGGCTTATGTTTCAGCTTTCGAGAAACAGGGCGTTATAACAACACCTAAACATTTTATCGCCAACGTGGGAGCAGGAGGCCGCGACAGTTACCCGATCATGGTCAGCGAACACTACCTGAACGAGCTTGATTTTCAGCCTTTCCGCGCTTGTTTTTCTAACGGACATTCGCGCTCCGTTATGACTTCATATAATTCACTCGATGGTTCACCTTGCACAGCAAGCGACAGGTTGTTGAACCAGGTTCTGAAACATGACTGGGGATTCACAGGCTTTGTGATTTCCGATGCCTGTGCAGTTGGAGGTGCAAATGTGCTTCACAATACTGCTTCGGGATATGCTGACGCTACAGCACAGGCTATTAACAGCGGGCTGGATGTTATTTTCCAGACCTCTTATGATCATTACCCTTTATTCTGGGAAGCTTTCGAAAAAGGAATGGTGAAGGAAGAAGCCCTTAATGAAGCAGTGCGCAGGGTTCTCCGGGCTAAATTTGAACTGGGACTTTTCGAAAACCCATATGTTGATGCTGCGGAAGCTGAAAAATGGAACGGGAATCCGGCTTTTCGCGAACTCGCTAGGCAGGCAGCCAGAGAATCGGTTGTGATGCTGAAAAATGACAAGCAGGTTCTTCCACTTAAAAATCCGATCAGGTCAATAGCCATTATTGGGCCTGATGCAACCGAATGCAGGTGTGGCGGATATTCCGGGCCCGGGATTAAAAAAACATCAGTTCTCGATGGACTTAAAGCGCAACTTCCCTCTGAATGTAAAGTCACATATTCCCGAGGGGTGGACAGGGAATACGAACCTTTTATTACAGTGCCAGCCCAATTTTTGTCATGTACATTTGAAGGTAAAAACAGCAAAGGTCTCTATGGCGAATATTTTAATAATATAAGCCTTGCTGGGGTGCCCGTCGTTAGAAAGGTCGATGAAAATATGCAGTTTGGCTGGACGCTCTTTTCGCCCGATCCAAAACTTGATTTTGATAGTTACTCAGTTCGATGGTCAGGTAAACTAACAGCCCCGGAAAGCGGTAAATATTCAATTGGTATTGAAGGAAATGATGGGTATCGATTATATATCAATAATATACTTGTGATCGACAACTGGAAAAAGGTGTCATTCGGGACTAAAACCGTCGGGTACTCCTTTGTGAAAGGGGAAATGTATGATCTCCGGGTTGAATATTTCGAAAGTTCAGGTACCGCTAAATTCAGGTTGGTATGGAACTATGGAGTTAATAACAACTGGCAGAAACAGATCGATGAAGCCGTTACTTCTGCCGAAAATGCGGAAGTTGTAATTCTCACTGCCGGCATCGAAGAAGGTGAATTCCGCGATCGTGCCTTGCTGGGTCTTCCCGGAAAACAGGAGCAACTTATTATGGCGGTTGCTGCAACAGGAAGACCTGTTATTGTACTGCTTTCGGGAGGAAGTGCGATTACAGTTAGCAATTGGATTGATAAGGTAGCTGCCGTACTTGACATTTGGTACCCGGGTGAAGAAGGCGGAAATGCAATTGCTGATGTGTTACTGGGGAAATATAATCCTTCGGGAAAATTGCCAGTTACCTTTCCAATAAGCGAAGGCCAGTTGCCCTTGGTATATAATCACAAACCAACGGGCAGGGGAGATGATTACAATGACCTCAGCGGCCAGCCATTATTCCCTTTCGGCTATGGGCTGAGCTATACAACCTTCGGGTATTCTGATCTGGAATTTACAAAGAAAGAATTCGCATCGGGTGATGCTGCACGGGTGAAATGCAGGGTTACAAATACAGGCAGTTTTGCCGGTGATGAAGTAGTTCAGCTCTATATCCGCGACTTGCTGGCATCCGTTTCTCAACCTTTTATTGCACTTAAAGGGTTTAAAAAGATCAGCCTTCAACCGGGCGAGAGCCAGGAAGTGGTATTTACTGTTTCACCTGTTATGCTTCAGCTGCTAGATAAAGATATGAAATGGGTGGTCGAACCCGGCAACTTTCGGATTATGATCGGTTCTTCAAGTAAAGATATTAGGCTAATGGACAATATATCTGTATCTTCAAAATAATTTATGAAAATCAATACCCAGTATATTAAGGAATTGCCAGGTGAAGCAAAGAAAATGCAGAAAGAAAATGTCACGTTTTTCCGGCAACTAGCTTCGAAGCCACCTGCGAAAGTAGATTCGGCTTTTCAAAACGTGCACGAGGAGGTTTTTGATGAAGTGAATTGCCTCGATTGCGGCAATTGCTGTAAAGCACTGGGCCCAAGGCTCACTGATGCGGATATACGTCGTATTTCAACTGCTATCAGGGTAAAACCCTCGGAACTTACAGCGAAATACCTGTACCTCGACGAAGATAATGATTACGTTTTCAGGCAGATGCCATGTGCATTTCTTGATGCAGATAATTATTGTACTATTTATGATAACCGGCCAAGAGCGTGCCGCGATTACCCGCATACCGACCGCCGCCGTATTCAGCAGCTGCTGGATTTGACCCTGAAGAACACGGCAACCTGCCCCGCAGTTTTCGAAATTGTTGAACGACTGAAGAAAATAAAAATATAAAGGTATCAGCCGGCTCTATTTCCGGAACAATCGTTCATCAAAATTGAAGGGTTCTATCGAAATAATCTTGATTTTACCCGATTCAGGGTGAGCCGGGTTAATAAGGAAATTAAATTCATCCTGTACAACAACCGACGGTACTTTTAGTACGGCATACTTTTTTTCTGAGATGAAACAATCACCGATTACCTGTGTTGAATGCGCATGGGGCAGGGATTTCCAGTCAACAGGTAATTCTTCGGGGTGCAAAACATTTATGGATACCTGGTCAGGAATTTCAATCGATATGAGGTTGTAGTCAAGAGGAAGGTTCCCTAATGGAGTATGGACTGCTATTTCAGTAGTGCATAATGCCCTGGATTCGCTGGTGTAAACCATTGCAGTACCTTTGCTGTTCCACCTGCCGCCAGTTCTTTCGGCTCCTTTTCCTGAAAGGTCACCGGCGAATTTCGATTTGCTTAAGCGAAATACGATCATGCCAGTATACCGTATTCGATGGCAGAAAGTTCATCTCTTACGATACTGATGCCAAATGAATTATCGAGAAGCATTTTGGGCTTGGTGCCACCCAGGGCCAGGTTATCGGTTTCGAGCCACGAATTGAATTTTTCCGAAGTGCCGAAGACCTCAACCCCTTTATTGTAAAAAAGCGCGATTTCGATAATTTTTTCCGACTGAAGCGGATCAAAGGTGCGCTTTTCGCTCTTGTAGCGTTGCATAGTACGCTCCGACAAATGAAGGTAAGTTGACCATTCATTTGCACTGAAAGGGCTTCGGTTTGCAAACTTATCAAATGCGTCAAAACCGACTCCATGCCGAACCAGTTCAACCAACGAAAGCGTATTTATATCGTCGGTTGCAGCATAGGATGTCATAGGATCGAAAATTTCCATTTATTTCAGTTTGTTAATTCCTCACAAAGATATGTCATTTGTCGTTAAATTTACGACAAATGACTAAATTATTTTATAAAGAATTCTAATATCAAGTTAATCAGTATGTTAAATATTGTGATAATCTACTTGAAAATGTTTAGATACAATTACCTTTCAAGAAATATAGCAGGATAAATCATATCACAGAACAGTGGCAGAGTATGCTTTAACGTGCGTCATTAAAGATAAATAAGGTGGACAAATCCCATTGCCAGGTACGATTCCCCCGGCAATCGATTAAAGGAATTACAAAGCTTTAATTATATTTTAATATTTCAGTCCGGTCTTTACTTCTTAAAACGCAGGAAACTGTTCTGTGTGATGGAAATAAGCGGGACATTTCCGATAAATTCTTCCAGTGTCCGGGTTCCTACATACGACATATGTGTAGCCAGGTAATCCTTGAAATTGTCGACCCAGCCGGCGAGTGTATATTCAACAGGCTGCATACGTGTAACACCTTCAGAGGTCCTGATGGCTTCATTTCCCAGTGCTCTCTGGACTTCCTTGGTGCTCATGCCCCGGAATTTTTTATAAAATTTGGCACCGCTCTGAAAAGCCATCTTCACATTTGCGTGGTATTGATTAACTTTTTCTCCCGGCTCCGTATAACCATCAGTGTGGTGTACGTTTGCCCTGAAAGTTTCACCGGCTGATTCAAGCGTTTTGTTAAGTATGGATCCTACCATGCAATAATTTGCTCCGAGAGCCAGTGCTTTGCATATATCTGCAAAATCTTTCAAGCCACCGTCGGCAACCAGTTTTGCCCTCGTTGAGGCAATCGGATTCAATTGCCTTATTTCATCAATCAGCGAGGCCATAGGATAGCCTACACCTGTATTCTGGGTAGTCAGACAACCGGCTCCGTTCCCGATTCCCACGCGCACGTAGTCGGCCCCGGCATCGTTCAATATTTTAAAAGTATTGGGATGAGCTATATTCCCGACCATCAATACAAGTTTGTCTCCATAAAACGATTTGGCTTTTTCGACCGATTCGAGCAAGTCGCGCATATGACCGTTGGCGATATCGATAAGGATATGTTTCTTATCGGTATATTCAAAATCGAGGTTACCATACACTTCTTTGAAAGTTTTCAGGCTGATTGCTGTCCAGCAGGGATGAGCAGTCTTATACTCTGTAACCGAAGTGCGCGGAATAATAGGGTATATTTTCTGTTCTTCGAAAATCTTAAAGTTCTCCCAGTCGATAACGGTATCCATCGGTGCTGTGAATAAAGGGAGCATCCCGTTCTCATCGAAAACGCTTATTTCTTTACGGGAATTAATATCACTTATTTCACTTGGTGGAACCAGCAGATCGTTGAAATCAAATTTTGGTGTCAGGTTAATCATTTTAAAATAGTCTTTTATTAATTTATCAGTTTTCAGGCATGCGCAATCATCTATCAACAAGTGTATTCCCTTGGTTGGCAGTGAATAAAAAAATCAGTTGCTACGTTGGATTTTTTTCGAATTCTAAAAAATTACTCGTAACGCAGGGCATCAATCGGGTCGAGTCTGGCGGCTTTCACTGCCGGGATTATACCTGAAGCAAGAGCTACAATGAAGCATAAACTTACGCCCCAAATAATCCAGTTCCAGGGCACAATAAAACTGGTGCCAATCGAAAGGGCAAGGGCATTTCCGATCCCAATGCCCAGAACTATTCCCAGAAGGCCACCGATCTGCGCAATAACAATGGCTTCGGCAAGGAACTGGTTCCGGATGGTTTTTTTTGTGGCTCCTATAGCTTTCCGGATTCCAATTTCACGCGTACGTTCTGTAACGGATACCAGCATTATATTCATTAAACCTATTGCCGCTCCAAGCAGTGTAATCGCCCCGATTACAATAGCAGCCATCCTCAGGTAGCTGAGGCTGTCGAACAACATATTGGCGAGGTTATCGCTTTTAGAAATGTCGAAACTGTCTTCTTCTCCCACTTGTTCCTGGCGGATAATACGGAACACCCCGGTAGCTTCATCGATGGCAGCCTCCAGTTTTGACCCA
This sequence comes from Bacteroidales bacterium, assembly GCA_963677975.1. GTDB lineage: Bacteria > Bacteroidota > Bacteroidia > Bacteroidales > UBA4417 > UBA4417. Next base: position 2,543,175 of record OY782677.1, read on the forward strand.
TCGGCAACATGAATGTTAATACTGTACGATGCTTTCGGTCGGGCAAAACGCTGCCTGGCATTATTTATAGGAATCAGGCATACATTATCGGGATTAAATCCCAGGCTTGTACCTTTCTCTTTCAGCAGGCCAACAACAAGGTACCTTCCGGGACCTATGAAAACGAATTTGCCAAGGGGATCTTCCTTGTTTTTAAATACCTTTTTAACAACATCGCTTCCAAGCAGAACAACTGAAGAACCATAATATACTTCAGTAGGCGACATATTACGCCCCTGCACAATTTCGTTCCCTGAAGTAATTATATAGTTTTCATCGCAACCGATTACCGGTACATTCGGATTGGTTTTATTGCTTGTGAATTTGACTGTTGCAAGGTTTGTTGCATAGATAAAAACCGAGGGGGTTGCCGGAAAAGTATATGTTTCTTTAAAGCGGGTTGCTTCCTCAAACGTGATTTCCCTGAAATGTTTCGGCTTACTGTTGTTGTTCCCGATACGAACCTGCATAGTACGGTTACGTATTGTAAATGTATTGGCTCCCATCATCTGGAAGTTATCATTCAGGTAGTATTTTATAGCATCAATTGATGTAAGAATGCCAACAAGGGCCATAATACCGAAAGCTATTATCAATACTGTCAGTGTGGTACGCATCATATGACTCCTTACCGATTGCATCGAAATACGGAGGTTCTCAAGTACAAGGCTGCCCGAATATAATTTCATTTTCTGAAGTGTATTTTGGTAAATAAACTCTGATCTGTTAAAGTACCCTCAAAGCTGATAGCAAGCCTGAACAGTACTATTAATTCATGGTAAAATTAATGAATTAAATTACACTTGAAGGAAAATTAATTGCTTATATATTGCCTAGAAAAGTGAGATGGCAGATGACATAAACAATGACCAGAATATCACGGATCCGATAAGGTAATAAACTAAGTACCTGTTTGAAGTATAGTATCTTGTTGCAAGGAATGTGCCTACTGGAATTGACAGTAGAACAGGTGTAAGAACCACAATGCCTACCAAACCATATTTTCTGACTGCTTTAACAATCAGTCTGTTGCGACGTGTAAATATCCGGGCTGGGATAATATGTGGCAGTTTCATATTAAGAAAATCATAGATTTTCACACGTAGTGAATGAAAATAATAAACAAAATATCGGGTGTATAGCAACACAATCCATCGGCTCAGGAAAAAGAAAAATACTACCCCGACAATTCCGCCTGCAGTGGTCGAGAGCCAGGTCTGTATAAAGTTTAAGCCCATCCCGAACGAGAGGGCAGGAGCAACCAGGAATTTAATGGTGCTTACTGCAAATACAATCAATATTTTAAAGAATCCTGACAATGTGTATACGTTTATAGCATAACGTATAATCTGCAACAATGTTGTTGCAAAGAAGGAAAATTAAAAATTATTTTTATGGGAGTTTAAACTTTCTGACCGTAGGCGAGATCACCTGCATCGCCCAACCCGGGAACAATATATCCCTGTGCTGTAAGTTCGTCATCTAAGGCTGCAATCCAGATAGTTGTTCCGGATTTAGGCAGCATACGTTTTATATATTCAACACCCTGAACGCTGGCTACAACCGAAACAAAATGAGTATGAGCCGGTTTCCCATGACTTTTCAAAGCTTTGTAGGATGCAACCATCGACTGCCCGGTAGCGAGCATCGGGTCAGTCAGGATTAAAACACGGTTTTCGATGTCAGGGCTCGAGACGTATTCGACCTGGATTGAGAATTGATCATCCTTCCGGTGTTCGCGGTATGCTGAAATAAAGGCATTATCCGCATTGTCGAAATAATTTAGCATTCCCTGGTGCAAGGGTAATCCGGCCCTCAGGATTGTAGCAAGTACAGGTACATTTTTCAAAACCGAAACTTCAGCTGTACCCAGTGAGGTTATAACCTCTTTGGGTTCATAGTCAAGTGTTTTGCTGATCTCGTAGGCAAATATTTCGCCTATGCGTTCCATGTTGCGTCTGAAGCGCATGCTGTCCTGCTGAATAGATGCATCACGCAGTTCACGCATAAACAGATTGACTACTGAGTTTTTTGTTCCGATATTGATTACCATAGTCCCGAATGTTATTCTTTTATTAACCTTTTTCCGATCTGCTGATCTTACAAAAATAGCAATTTGGCTGTTCTGATGACAGCTCAGATTATTTTTTTTATTTGTTTCCTCGAAGCCTGCCAGATTTTCATGGCAGATTGCAGAATTCGCGGCAGAGTGTTACTTGAATAGCGTTGGTATATAACTTTAATGGCTCCGAAACTACCGTAAAATCTTGCCAAACCGGCATCGTTTGATCCTTCGAAGTCGAGAGTAAGCGGATTTCCTGCATTTTTTCGTATAAATTCATCAATCAGCCAGGGCATGGCATTCAATTGTTTACCGCTTTGTGTTACTGCCGAGAACAGGAAAATGGCTTTCCTATGGCTTGTTACCCATAGTATCGCTGCAACCAATTCGTTTTTTTCGTCAATTGCTCCCCTGATTTCACCCAGGCCTTTTTTTATGCTTTCTTCCGCAATACGCTTTATAAGCATGTAATGGCTTAAATCCAGATGTTTCAGATCCTGTCCCTTGTTAGCCCTGAACATAGCAATGATTTCATCGGAACTCACATTTTTCGCAATACTTAGTGCGTTCCGGCTGGCTTTTTTAAGATTCCTTTGCAAGTTGGACTGATAGCCTGTTGCTATTTTTTCGTAATCTCCCGACAGGTCGAGCTCTAAATTGGTCATTTCCGATTCAGGGCCAAGCCCGGGAATGAGGTTTGATGAATTGAGATAGATAAAAATATACCTGAAATCGGAAGGAATATGCTGTAAAAACTCATCCACTTTACCTTCGGGTAAAGGTGATTGGAAAAAAACACCTAACTGCTGGGTAAAATAGGGTTGCCGCAGGTATTTAATCCCGGCTTTTGCAAAAACAGGTAATGGAAATACTGTTTCATAATTATCTTCAACCAGGGCACACCATCCAGGGCTGACAATATCAAGAAACCATGAATTGGCATACAGATTCCCGTTTATGGCACGGCTAATGCAAATATCCCATTGCACTTTATCAATAGAGTTGTGTTGCAGAAACCTTATCATCTTTTTAACAAAGGAGAATTTAATGGATGCTGGTGCTGATTATTTTCTTTTTCAACCCCGGAAACAGCAATTATTTTTTCAATGCTTCTTCGGCCATACGGATATAAACATCGAGCCATCCCGGGCCGGTAGTTTCTTCGTCAAATGCCTGGTTATGCCACAATGGGATGAATGTGCCGCCGACGCTCTTAACTTCAGCAATAAGTTTGTTTATGGTTTCGGTTGCCTGCTGAGGTGTAAGTTTCAGGTAAGAATAAAGGGTTCCGTCCATAACTGCGAAAGGATGTACCATAAGGCTGGTTGACATATCCAGGTCAAGGTCGAAAAAAGGAAAGGGTGTACAGATTGAAGCTCTGAATCCTGTTGCCTCGGCATAACCCATGGTGTAATCATGAACAATATCGTTATTGATCAGGTTCCTGTAAGTTTCGGGCAGGGTCAACTTCAGGAAATGCTGGCGGCTGCGGTCAATTTCCAGCTTAAGGATTTTTGAAAGCCGTGCTGTTTCCATAACCATTAATGAAGGTTGCAGCGATGATGCATAAGAAGGATGAATCCCTATGTCGGCATAATCTCCAAGGTACCTGATCAGCCTGCGGAAATACCTGTTGTTATGAGGTATGTTTTTATCGTTAGGACCATAATCGGCAAGCAGGATAAAATAAATTGAGCGGTAACCGTATTTCTGCTGTAATTTCATCTGGAGGTCAAATGTGTCGAAAGGATCATGCTCCCGCCTTAATAAAACCATTATCCTTTTGCGGACTTCCTGATAGTTTTTGTTTTGCATTTCACGCAGCATGCCGCCGATTGCCCTTGTAAGTCCTTTGTTTTTATAAGCGTACGCCGAATCTACATCAACAGTGGGAATAAATTCAAATACCGGAGTTGAAAACCTTAGCCCGGGAAATCGGTTTTGAAGAACTTCCCGTATAAGCAGCGACCAAATGTTAACAAGAGGTTTCTGGAGGTACCCGTGTTGGTAGGCATCGCTGCCTTCGGCCAGGAATCGGTTATGCTGATCGCGGAGATGTGGCAGGTACTCTTCGAACCGGCTTACCAGGTAAAATGCAGCAGCAAACGGATCGAAAGGCAAAGCCGATTGTTTATTCGACACAGGAAAAAAAGCAATCTCACCATTGAAATTAAAATGATTCAGGTCTTTCCCAATAATTTTGCTTTCGAAAAGCAAACCCGTTGAAGCAAAAAAGAGAAGTCCTTCATCTACCTTTACACCATACGAAAACTTTGGCCCATCGAAATCTTTAAAAAATAATTCCTTGTCTGTAAACTCTACATCCAGGCCAAGGAGCCTGGTAAGCATAAGCTGCATGGTGTAGCGCAGCCTGTTAGTCTCTTTCGGAACCAGAATCAGCATTGTTTATTAAGATATAAAGCAAAAATACATTATTTATCGCAAGTCTTCTCTGAAACGCTTTTTTTCAACCGTCATTGCATCCGGACCTGAAATTTCGTTTATATCCCTGCAATCCGTATCCCTTTTTATTAACAACCCTGCACCAGTAAAGCGAATTGTTTTACCTTTGAGTCAGGATATCACTGCTTCCCCGCTTGGTTGAGAAAGGAAGGAGGAATAGGGGTAATTAATTAATTTCCTGGTAAATATGGATAATTTTATTGTATCGGCACGAAAATACCGTCCGGTAACTTTCAATACAGTAGTCGGGCAGGTTTCTATAACCGGAACGCTTAAGAATGCTATTCGCAATAATCAGCTGGCCCAGGCTTTCCTGTTTTGCGGCCCCAGGGGTGTTGGTAAAACCACATGTGCACGTATTCTTGCAAAAACTATCAACTGCCTGAACCCTACGTCCGAAACCGAACCCTGTAACGAATGTACATCATGCAAAGCTTTTAACGATTCGGCCTCATTCAATATCCACGAGCTGGATGCCGCTTCGAACAACAGCGTTGATGATATCCGTAACCTTGTAGACCAGGTGCGTATACCGCCGCAGATGGGCCGCTACAAAGTTTATATTATTGATGAGGTTCATATGCTTTCAACGCAGGCTTTCAATGCTTTCCTGAAAACCCTTGAAGAGCCCCCGGCTTATGCCAAATTTATTCTGGCTACTACCGAAAAGCACAAGATTATACCTACTATTCTTTCGCGTTGCCAGATATTTGATTTTAAGCGCATTACAGTTGATGATATAGCCAGGCACCTGGCGTTTGTTGCAAATAGCGAAGGCGTTACTACCGATCCCGAGGCATTGCATATTATCGCTCATAAGGCAGATGGCGCTCTGCGCGATGCCTTATCGGTATTCGACCAGATGGTTAACCTTGGTGACAGGAATATTACCCGCGAACTCGTTCTCGAAAATCTTAATGTGCTCGACTACGAATATTATTTCAAGATCATGGATTACATCCGTACCGGAAATTATAAGGATACTTTGCTGATTGTGAACGAAGTAATTGATAAAGGCTTCGACGGGCAGCACTTTATTACCGGTTTGGGTGAGCACCTGAGGAATCTGCTGATGAGCGTGGATCCGGCAACCGTGAAACTGATCGAAACCAGTGAAAGCATTCGTACAAAGTATTCAACTCAGGCACGCACAGTCTCATTACAGTTACTGATCGATGCACTTGATATTATAAATAAATGTGATGTTACCTACCGTACATCAAATAACAAAAGGCTTTCGCTCGAAGTGCCTCTGATCCAGATCTGCAGGCTTAGTGGCCAGATGCAGATGCCTGAAGTAACCATAATACCGGCAATCCAGGTAATTCCTGCAACGGAAGCGAAACAGGCAGCTCCTTTGCGGGTTGAGGCTGCTGTTGAACAAGTTGCAGCTGTTGCTGAACAGGTTGCAACATTTGTTGAGCAGGTTGCACCAGTTGCACCTGTCGTGGAAGCCGCTGTTGCTCCTCTGATTAAGGAAGAGCCGCTTGCTGAAATTGAACCACCGGCCGCGGTTATTGAGATCCCTGCCGTGAACCATCCTGCTCCAGGTGTTATAGCTGATCCGCTTACAGAAGTAATAAAAGAAGCTGAAAAAGTTGTTGTTCTGGTAACTGAACATGATATGCCTGTGCAATCACATCATTCCTCCAGTTTTTCGATTAAGTCGGTTACCCAATCCGACCAGCTGGCTAAATCAGTTAAGATGGAGCAGGTTTTTGATCGGACCGAAGAATTCGACATCGAAAAAATTGAAGAATCGCTCAACCGGTATGCGGAATTAAAGAAAGCCGATTCAGCATTGTACTATGCAGCCTTAACATCGTATAAGCCAGTCCTGGCTGGTGGCAATGTATTACAGATTACGGTTGGTAACACTGTTCTCGAGAAGGAACTGAACGAACGCCGCAATGCATTGCTCGAATTCCTGCGAAATGATATGAAGAATGATTTCATAACATTACAGGTTATTGTAACCGAACAACAGTCGGAAACTAAAAAGTATATGAACGACCGCGAGAAATTGGATGCTATGGCGGCTCAAAATCCGAATGTGAACAAACTCCGTGATCAGCTCAACCTGGAATTGGATTTGCAATAGTATTCAGATGACAGGTTTTCAGCAAAATAACCGGGTTGTTTATGCCATGGGCGAAACAGTTCTTGACCTGGTTTCGGATGGAGCTTACAGTATGAAAGTTATTCCTGGTGGTTCGGTTCTGAATGCATCTGTTTCGCTGGGCCGCATGGGAGCCGAAATTTTCCTGCTTTCAGAATTCGGAGGCGACAAAGCAGGCGATCTTATCGAAGTTTTCCTTACTCAAAATCAGGTTCATACTGACTTCTGCATTCGTAATACGGCTCATAAAACCTCGCTGGCCCTGGCTTTTATGGATGAATTCAAAAAAGCTTCTTACTCTTTTTATATCGATTCGCCCGAAAAACTAGTGCATAATTGTTTGCCTGGATTTACAAAGGACGATTTCCTGCTATTCGGTTCATTTTACTCTGTGAAGTCCGACCGGAAAGACTTTGTGCTCGAAACACTCTCAAAAGCAGTTAAAGCAAACTCAACTATTTATTATGATCTGAATTTCCGGACTTCGCATGCCGGTGAACTGGAATCTCTGCTGCCGGTTTATATGAATAATATTTCGGTTTCGACAATTGTAAAAGGATCGGATGAGGATTTTTATAACCTTTTCCAGCTGACTGATCCCGTCGAAATCTACAATTTTATTAAACCTTATTGCAAAGTACTGATCATTACCCGCGGATCGGAACCTTTGCATGTTTTCACCCCTTCTATTATAAAAACATACAAAGTCCCGTCTTTTGAGCCTGTTTCCACTATTGGTGCTGGCGATAATTTCAATGCCGGGTTTATATTTGGGCTTTCCCGAACTTCAATCGGATCCGATTCCATTGAATCTATTTCAGAAACAGATCTTGATAGAATTACTGGCTGTGGGCTGGCTTTTGCTACCGAAACTTGTCTTTCGGAGCAAAACTATATACTTGGAAATTTTGAGGATGATTTCTGGAAGAAATATATTTAGCGTTACTTTGTACTCCATAAAACCGAAATCCTTTACAATGAAGAAGAAAATAGCGAGGTTTATTTTGAAACTTATCGGTTGGAAAGTTATTATGAACATACCACCGGACATAAAAAAAATGGTGGTCATGATGGCACCACATACCAGCAACTGGGATTTTCTGCTGGGCTGGCTCGGATATTTGTCGATAGGGGTTGAATCGAAATACCTGATTAAAAAAGAAGCTTTCTTTTTCCCATTAGGTGGTATTTTAAAAGCTTTAGGTTCTATCCCGGTCGATCGAAAGGCCAGTACTAATATTGTTATTCAAGTGGGCGATATGTTCCGGAAGTCCGATTATTTTTATGTTACAATTACTCCTGAAGGTACCAGAAGCCTTAACCGGAGCTGGAAACGTGGTTTTTACTATATAGCCGAAAATGCTAAAGTCCCGATAGGGTTTGGATTTCTTGATTACAAAAAGAAAATCGGTGGAATAGGAGGGATTCTTTTCCCAAGTGGAGATTACAATGCCGATTTGAAAAAGATAGAAGCATTTTATTCCGACAAGCAAGCCAGGTATCCTGAAAAATTCAATCTTAGCACTCAAAACAGAAAGCAAGAACCTGCCTGATTATAAAATCGTATGCAGAATGTCCTGGTTGCGTACCACCAATGTTTTCAGGATAGTTTTAATTTCTTAAGAACCTGAATATACAATGCAACTCCTTTCGCCGACCCATTTTACCGATTACGAACTTATCGATTCCGGCGGTTTCGAAAAACTGGAGCGATTCGGGCAGTATGTGCTGATCCGTCCTGAACCGCAGGCTATCTGGAACCCGTCAATGAGCATTGCTGAATGGGATAAAATGTCGTCGGCAGCATTTAAATTGGAAAAGAACGATTCGGAAAAGGGGCGTTGGATACTTAAGAAAGGTATGCCCGATCAATGGCGGATAAATTATTCGTATAAGCAGATGAATTTCACGGTAAGACTTGGACTTACCTCCTTTCGTCATATTGGCGTTTTCCCTGAGCAGGCACCTAACTGGGATTATATTTTCGACAGGATTACCGAAACCCAGAACGTGCAGTCGAAAGTACTCAATCTCTTTGCATATACGGGAGCCGCTTCACTTGCCGCACGTGCAGCAGGGGCGGAGGTAGTACATGTCGATTCGGTGAAACCGGTTATAACATGGGCCCGCGAAAATATGGAGAACAGCCAGCTTGCTGATATCCGCTGGGTGGTTGAAGATGCCTTGAAATTCGTTCAACGCGAAGTGAGGCGCGGGAATACCTATTCAGGTATAATACTCGATCCGCCGGCATACGGGCGCGGAGCCGATGGCGAAAAGTGGATTCTCGATGACAATCTTAATGAGATGATCCGCCTTTGCAGCCAGTTGCTTAATCCCGAAAAGAGTTTCCTTATCCTGAATATGTATTCGATAGGCTTTTCGGCTCTCGTTGGTAATAACCTTGTAAACAGCTATTTCAACAGGGGTGAGCGGAATGAATATGGCGAATTGTATCTGGCCGATGGCTTTGGTAAAAAACTTCCCCTGGGAACATTCCTGCGTTTCAGCCGCTGACAGAGCGGGATTTACCGCTTATTTACCACTTTCGAAATTACCTGTAGCAATAAGTTCGTCGTACAGTTCTCCTTTTGTACGATGATAAACCAGAATGGTATAACTGTTCCTTGTTTCCGAATGGTTGCCTTCAACCCAGGTAACATCCCCCGTTTTCGAATTGTTCGGAAGCATTACATACTGATAATTGTAATATCCCTGCTTAAACAGAATGGAAGCTTCGTAGGCTTTGCGATGGTAATTATATTGCATTTTGTTTTCAGGCGTGTATTGCCAGCAGTTAAATCCTCCCGCAACATAAAGGTTACCCTCAACAATCGGTGCGTCATAAGGAAGAAAGAACTTCACCATAACGTATTCTCCATAATTTGAAACCGAAGGTTCATCATCCGTTTTAAGGAGAAATTTCCCGTTTATATCGCCGTCGACCGAATATTCTTTGAAAGTGCGTTTTTCGCTTTCCCAGAGCCGGGCATAAAAAAGCGTATCATCGAAAGTGATTTCACGTACTTTCTCCGAAAGGAATTTTACACTTTTCAGATCAAACCTCCGGAATTCGTTGCCACCGTCGAAAAGGTTGGTTCCGTTATCGAATGAATAATCGAGTTTGTTGTTATACACCATGTAAGGTTTGAGGTTTGTGAGAGCATTATCCCAACGCCAGTTCTGGAGTATAACCACTTTTATATCCTGGTAAGGTGAATCAATACGGTATCCGCCTGTATTTATTGCGAAATCAACTTCCTGCCTGGTCTCATAATCTTCCGACGTTCCTGCCCGCCCGACACGGGCAGTTACCGAAACTTTCGGGTCAACGACCATAAATCTTCGGGTGAAAACATTAACCTCGTTCCCTTTCGCATCGCGCCAGTACACCCTGATAATGTAATTACCCGATTTCTTTATGATGAAGCGTTCGTTGGGAAAGGTAAATGTATAATGGGTATACGAGGTTCTCGTATTAAACGAATATTCAACTTCCTCTACCTGCTGTTCCTCCTGCCCTTCGATGTATTCATTAGTCCATATTTCCGATTTCTCCCAGTCGGCACTACAATGTTGTATCTGGTAGTAATATTGCCTGTACCGGCCCTGCAGGTCATCGAAACTAACATGGAATCTTTCACCGCTCAATAGATTTATAAGCGGATCAGCAAGATCGAAACCTTCTCTCGAAAACTCAACAGCGTGTATGTAGTCCTCGTACACATAGTTATCGTTCCGCACAAAGTCGTTCGAATAAAAATCGGTAGTATCGGGAACAATCGCAACGATCCCACCAGCCACAAACTCACTTGCCATTATGGTAAGGAAAAAGAGTAATCCTTTAAGCAGATAGCAGATTTTTATTCTGAACTCAATCATGTAGTTATTTCTTTTTGCAAAAATACAGTATGTTCACTAACCAAAACATGATAACATAAATAGTGCCATAATATTATATAGCTGTTCAATAAGTTGATTTTGGCTGTTTAGTTCCGTTGAATGACATATTATATTTTCAGGATATTGAAAATTCAAACTTATTTCCTGGTTGCTCCTGAATTATTACCTGATTTTAGTAGCGAGATATAATGAAAAAGAAAATCTTAAATTTTCCCGCAAAGCAGTCTTGAAGATGGGGTATAAGTCAGGGATTCGGGCCGGAAAAATGACTTTTGGCCATTTCATAGGATAATATTTCCAAACGGGCCCTGCAGACAGTTTTTTATTTATTTTCGCCATATAATCGCATCCTAAGTTTGTTTTACTCCGTTTTTTGTATGAAGAACTTTATTTATCAGATCGCAGCTGGATTATGTGCTGCTTCAGTAATATTTTTTAGTTCCTGCAGGCACCGTCCGGAGCCTGTTCTGGTTAAGTTTACCGGTGAAACCCAGGGAACTACTTATTCGATTACATATTATGCAGCTGATAGTATCAATTTGCAGAAATCAATTGATTCACTGTTCCTGAGGTTTGATTCAACAGCCTCAAGCTGGAAGCCAAATTCTATCATTTCGCGGATGAATGGAAATGATCCTTCAGCAAGAGCCGATAAGATGTTCCGTATAATTTTCAATAAGGCACAGGAAGTATCGGAAAGAACAAGAGGCGCCTTTGATATTACTGTTGGGCCCCTTGTAAGCGCCTGGGGATTCGGGCTTTCGAACCGCCTGAAAATGGACCAGCACAAAATCGACAGCCTGCTTCCTTTGGTCGGGTATAAGAAAATCCGGCTCGAAAACGGCAAACTTTTCAAAGCAGATCCACGTATGCGCGTCGATTACAATGCTATAGCCCAGGGTTACGCCGTTGATGTGGTTGCAGCTTTTCTTGATTCGATGAACATACAGTCGTACCTGATCGATATAGGGGGCGAAGTTCTTGCCCGCCGCACAAAACCCGGTGGGGAGAAATGGAATGTAGCTATTGAAATACCTGCGAAAAATGCATCCGACGAACCGGGTATCCAGGCTATAATTGCCCTCGAGGATATGGCCATATCTACCAGCGGCAGTTATCGCAAATATTACGAAGAGAATGGCATCCGGTATTCACATACAATAGATCCGTCGGATGGCTACCCTGTTAAACACTCTTTGCTGAGCGTTTCGGTTTTGGCTAAAGACTGTATGACAGCTGATGCCTATGCCACTGCACTTATGGTAATGGGAGTCGACAAGGGGAAGGAATTTTTGAAAAAACACCGCGGACTTGAGGCCTACTTTATTTATGCTTCTCCTGACGGCAGTATGAAGACCTGCTATACCCGGGGCTTTGAAAAACTGATCCGTCACGATAAATAGACAGAATCATTTTCATCGGAGGTAAAAGCCATCCCTGGTTAAAATACTTGACAAATTTTCTTAATAACTATTTTACAATGAAAACCTTACTTTCACTGGTTCTGATCCTGATGGTCGGACTTATACATTCCCAGGTCAGCCCGGTAAGCCTTATCCCGCAGCCGGTTGAATTGAAAACCGGAAGTGGATTTTATATCCTGACAAAGGTTTCATCCATATGCTTCGATAATTCCGCTGCAAAAGATGTTGCTGAAATGCTGGTTCAAAAACTGAATGCTGCAAGCGGTTATTCTTTAAAAGCAGTTCCCGGGAACAAGGGCTCTGTCAAGCTTAATATGAGCACTATTCCCGACCCGCAACTGGGAGTTGAAGGTTATACCCTGGTTTCGACAACCAAAGGAATTGTGATCAGCGCGAACCAACCGGCTGGCTTGTTCTATGGCATGCAGACACTACTGCAGTTGCTTCCGAAAGAAATCGAAAGCAGGAAGGTTGTCTCTATAAAATGGACAGTTCCGGTGGTGACCATAAGGGATTATCCCCGTTTTGCCTGGCGTGGATTAATGCTGGATGTGGCCCGCAATTTTTTTACAAAGGAAGAAGTCAAGCAATATCTCGACGAAATGGTGCGGTTCAAACTCAATACCTTACACTGGCACCTTACTGACGACGAAGGCTGGAGAATCGAAATCAAGTCGATGCCAAAACTCACTGAAATCGGAGCATGGCGCGTTGAACGATTCGGTCATTTTGGTGACCGGGAAGCACCCAGGCCAGGCGAAAAAGCTACAGTTGGTGGTTTTTATACACAGGATGATATACGCGAAATAGTTCGGTACGCAAAAGACAGGAACATTACAATTGTGCCTGAAATTGATGTTCCGGGGCATAGTATGGCAGCCATTGCATCCTACCCTGAGCTGAGCTGTAAAAAGGATACAACAACGCGGGTTAGTCCCGGAAGTAAATTCTCAGACTGGTATGGCAACAGTACTTTTAAGATGAATATAGAGAATGCATTAAATCCTTCGGATGAGAATGTGTATATTTTCCTGGATAAAGTTTTCACTGAGGTTGCCGCTTTGTTTCCGGGGCAGTATATTCATGTGGGAGGCGACGAATGTTACAAAGGATTCTGGTCCGACGATGCCGGCTGCCAGGCACTGATGAAACAATTGGGAATCAGGCATGTGGAAGATTTACAGGGATATTTTATGAACAGGGTTGAGGCCATACTGAAAGCAAAAGGTAAAAAACTCATTGGATGGGACGAGATTCTTGATGGGGGAATTACCCCCGATGCAACAGTAATGAGCTGGCGGGGAGTTAAAGGCGGCATTGAAGCGGCTAAAATGGGTCATTATGTTGTGATGTCGCCCACTACTCACGCTTATCTCGATTATACACAGGGCGAACGAACCATCGATCCTCCCATATATGCAAGCCTGCGCCTCAAGAAATGTTATAGTTTCGAACCGGTGCCTGATGGAGTTGATGCTAAGTACATACTTGGTGGCCAGGGTAATTTGTGGTCGGAACAACTTCCAACATTCCGCCATGTGCAATACATGGCTTACCCGCGTGCCTGGGCCCTGGCCGAAGTTTATTGGTCACCCCTTGAAAGCAGGAATTGGGATAATTTCGTAGTGCGGGTCGAAAATCAGTTCCAGCGTTCCGAAATCGCCGGGGTGAATTATTCAAAAGCCATTTACGACCCCGGTATTAAAATTACCAAAAACAACGGGAAACTAATAGTGTCAATGGAGTGCGAAGCTCCGGGACTGGATGTTTTTTATACTATCGATGATGCCATGCCTGACAAGTATACCGCTAAATATATGCAACCGTTTACTCTCCCTGACGGCCCTGTGACTTTACGGGTTATTTCCTATCGCGATGGAAAACCTCTCGGGCACCTCATTACCCTGAAAAGAGACGATATGGAAAAACGGGCCACAAAGTAACAAGAATAACTTTATTAAATATTTGCAGGTCTAGCCTTCCAGACTTTACCCGCAGAAAACATACAGCCATATATGATCATTCTCGATAAACCTTATATCTCCGAATTTTTAATCACGACACTCGAAAAAAACAAAATTCCGGTTATTCATAATCCGGTAATCGATGAGTTGGTTTCCAGGCGGAATTTGAACCTGCTTTCCCAAAAAGAGGCAGTGGCCGTGTTCGAAAAAGATCCGGGTTGTCTCCTTTATACCAATTCCGAAAATTCAATCGGCTGGATCGAAAACAACCTGCCGGAAACCAGATTGCCTGAAATGATCAGGCTTTTCAAAAATAAGGTTTTATTCCGCGATATGCTTCGCGAAATGTACCCGGGGTACTTTTACAGGAGTGTAAATCTCGAAGAGATTGAGACCCTTGATGTTCACGGGTTTCCTTATCCATTCATAATAAAACCTGCCGTAGGATTCTTTAGCCTGGGGGTTTACCAGGTGGAGCATGAGGGAGAATGGGATGAAACTGCCCGAAAGATAAAAAAGGAAATTGATCTTATCCGTAATCTTTACCCAACCGAGGTGTTGGATGTTGAACATTTCATTATCGAACAATGCATATATGGTGACGAATTTGCAGTCGACATGTACTTCGATGCATCAGGCAACCCTGTTGTGCTTAATATCATGAAACATATCTTCTCCTCGGGAAAAGATGTAAACGACAGGGTATACTGTACTTCAAAAACTATTATTGAAAAATATCTTCACATTATTACTGATTTTCTTGCTGCTATCGGGCAACGTTCCGGGCTGAAGAGTTTCCCGTGCCATGTGGAGGTAAGGATTACCGAAAACGGTGAAATTGCTCCTATTGAAGTAAACCCGTTGCGTTTCGGCGGCTGGTGTTCAACTCCCGATTTAGCCTGGTACGCTTTCGGGATAAACCTTTATGAGTATCTGTTTGAACAAAAACAACCCGATTGGATCGCATTACTCAACGGGAAGGAAAACCTGGTTTACAGCAATATTGTATTAAACAACAGTACCGGAACCGAAGGCAGGTTTATACCCTCGTTTGATTACGACAAGTTGCTTTCGCATTTCGAAAAACCCCTCGAACTGCGAAAAGCAGATCATACAAAATTCCCGATCTTTGGATTCCTTTTCTGCGAAACCAGGGAGGATAATATAAAGGAACTCGACAGGATACTTATGTCGGATCTGAAAGAGTATATCTGATTGCGATTTTCCTGATTACTAATCACATTCCTCGATCACGACCTTTTTGTTCTTTATTTTCTCATTGCGGACAAGCCTGATGGTTTCACTCATTTTTGTCCGTTTTATTGCCACATAGGAGAAAAAATCCTTTACCTCTATCAACCCGATTTCATCTTTTTGCAGGTCTGCTTTCTGCATCAGAAATCCTACAACATCTATTTTATTGATCTTGTCTTTTTTCCCTTTCCCAATATATAGAGTTCCAAACGCAGGTTTTGGAGGCAAAGTCCGTTTACCTGATAATTGAATAATATTTAATTCTTCGTTTAAGTATGAAGGAACCGCTTCCTCTTCGCTCAGGATAAGGTATGAATCGCCTTCGGCATGCATACGGGCTGTACGGCCGTTGCGATGCGTATACCCTTCCTCATTAAGCGGTAAATGGTAGTGGATCACATGTTTCACTTCGGGTATATCCAGGCCCCTTGATGCCAGGTCGGTGCAAATAAGTATGTTACAACTTCTGTTTCTGAACTTACCCAACACCCGCTCCCTGATGTTCTGTTCAAGCCCTCCATGAAAATATTCATTAATCACCCCGCTTTGTGTGAGGGAGTCACTCACACGTTTAGCCGCATCCCTGTGGTTACAGAAAACAAGGGTAGGCTCACCGCCAATATCGCATAACAACTGGAACAAGGCTGATAATTTATCCTTACTTACCGATTTCACAATATTGCATGTGAGCCCTTCTGCAACTTTATCTTCGTTCAGGTAATCCAGTACCCTGGGATCGGTTATTCCTGTGAATGACGGAATTTCACTGGCCCTGGTTGCCGAAGTAAGTATGCGTTTATTAATTGCATTCAGCCTGGCTGTTATTGCCGACATTTCCTCCTGGAAACCCATTTCGAGCGATTTGTCGAATTCGTCGAGAACAAGTGTATGAATGCTATCCGGGTTGAAGTTTCCGCGGGTGATATGGTCAAGGATTCTTCCCGGTGTTCCGATAAGCAGGGCAGGAGGTTCGGTGAGATTATTCTTCTCAATGCTCATTTTATGCCCGCCATAGCAACAACTAACTTTGAAGCCTGTGTTCATAGCTCTGAAAACCTGCTCTATCTGCAGGGCTAATTCACGCGAAGGAGTTAACACCAGGGCCTGCACCGCATTTTTCCCGGTTTCAAGCATTTTTAAAACAGGGATCAGGAAAGCCAGTGTCTTTCCTGATCCTGTGGGCGATAGTAAAATAATATCCTTGTGTTTACTTATTGTTTCAACTGCTGACAGTTGCATCACGTTAAGTGATTTGATATTGAGGTTGCCGAGGATTTTGTTAATCAATTTATTTTATTTTTATTATTCTGCAAAGGTACGATAAAAGCCTTGTTGAAGATGAATCAATGATTTTCAAGGCTATATATTCTCAACTCATCGTATGCATTTTTTGAATTTGTTTCATAACTTTGTTAATAATGTTATCTAAAAATAGATTTTATTATGCCTAAAATCTTATTTATTTTAGTGTTTGCATTCTGCACTGTTCATCTGCATGCACAGGATACTCTTTACAGGACTGATGGTAGCCATCAGGTGGTTAATGTCCTTGAAATCAATAAGACACAGATTAAATATAAGCCTTTCTCGAACCCGGATGCACCAATATACGTCATTCTTAACACAGCTATTTTAAAAATTGTTGATAAAAACGGTACAACTACAACCTTTACCAGTTCTATAAATCCATCTGACAACAGCATTACTGAGTCCTCCATTCCGAATTTGAAAACACTTTCCGGAAGTCACTTTATTTCAATGAATATAGCCGATCTATTCACTGGACTGCTCACTCTTAATTATGAATATACACTCGAATCAGGAAAACTGGGCTTGAAAGTTCCACTAACTACAGGTTTTTATACTCTCTCAGGTTCCTATAATCAAATTGGGGAATCCTATTTTCCTTATACTACAATTTTTGGAACTGGAATCGGCTTGAATTTCTATCCGCGTGGGCAACGATCGGTTACATATTTTATAGGACCCGCATTTTATTACAGGTCATTTAATTATAGCGTAGCAGATCCGGGCACTTACATTTATAATAATAAAGTGGGTTCATTTACCAGCTTTTTTATTCAAAATGGAGTTTTATTTCACGCTGGTACCAGATTAAATTTGAGTATGGATGCAGGGTTAGGATACGCATGGATAAATACATCCATTCCGTATTATTCTGATCATAAATTGGGATACAGGCTGAAAATTGGAATTAATGTTGGTTTCAAACTTTAAGTATTCAAAAACATGAAAAAGATTATTCCCGAGGTTTCGATAATTGTATTGTTCGCCTTCCTTAATATGCTGGCCGGATGCTCCTATTACCATGTTAATACACTTCCCACCAAGTCAGTTGATAAAACGACTTTGTATAATACGCTGGAACAGCCCCGTTATTTTATACTTCACCAGGGTCAGCATGCATGGCATATGAATAATATTAAGGTAAATGAGGATAAACAGGAAATTACCTGCACAACATCTGACTTACCTCCTGATCATTTATTCTATATGTCCAATAAACCCAAAGGTGTAAATCGTTATCATCCTAAAACACAATTTCCGATCTATGAAGTTCATGTTTATATTGACCAGTATGCCGAACTCAATGATTCATTGAAAATTATCCCTCTCGGGGATGTCAGCAAAATTGAAGTTTACGATAAAGATGCCGGGGCAACCACTGCATCCTGGGTATTTGGCAGCATTGGAATTGTTATTGGTGTTTTTGTTGTAATATTAGTGATAGCTGCATTGATGAAAAGTTCCTGCCCTTTCGTATATATAAGTGATGGGGTTTCCTATCATTTCACAGGCGAAATGTATGGTGGTGCTATATATGCTCCGCTCGAAAGGGATGATTATATGCCTTTGCAAGGTTTTAAACCTGTGAACAGCATATACCAGTTAAAAATATCAAACGAACTGCTAGAACGTCAATATACCGACCTGGCCGAACTTTTAGTAGTTCAGCATCCTCTTGGTTCCAGGATTATCATCGATAAAAATGGTGAAATACAGTCGATTACAGCTCCTGTCTCTGCCCAGGAGGCATATTCTGATAATAAGGAAGATTATGCAAGTTCGCTTGCCAGAGTTGATAGTAACTCATTTTTATTCAACGAGTCAGGACCCCTTGAAAATGACTTCAGCGCGTTGACCATGGAATTTAAAAAGCCGCTCAATGCCGGATCCGGCAAGTTGATACTTCATGCCAAAAACTCATTCTGGCTCGATTATGTGTATGGTAAATTCAATGAACTGTTTGGAACATCCTTTAATAAATTCTCGGAAAAGCAAAAAACGGCTCCTGCCGAAAGGATGAAAAACTGGCAACTCAGCCAGGGAATTCCACTCTCGGTTTATATTGAAACTAATGATGGATGGCAGTTTGTCGATTATTTTAATCCTGTGGGACCTTTGGCATCGAGGGATTTAGTAATGCCTGTGGATGTTTCGAAAATAATGGGCGAACAGGTTAAAATCAGGTTGCAGAGTGGTTATATGTTCTGGGAAGTGGATTATGCCGCAATGGATTTTACAAAAAATATTCCGGTAAAGGTGGATCGGCTTCTGCCTGAATCAGCCATCGACGAAAAAGGCTTTGAGGTATCTGCTTCACTTAAAGCCTCAGATAAACAATACCTGGAGCAGCCTGAACCAGGGAACGAGGTGATTGTTAACTACCGGGCCTCCAACTCGGCAGTAGGTTATCAGTATTCATCTTTTCTGCATAGCAGGGGCTATTATGAGTATATCAGGGATTATAAAAATGAACCTGATATCAGCTATCTTCTGTCCTTCAGGAAGGAAGGCGCATTTGCCCACTTCTCGAAAGAAAAATATTTAATGTTTGTATCAGATGAAGACATGATAACTAACGCCTTAACTAATGACAAATAGTAGGCTGGGTAGTTCCGGTGAGCAGGATCTAATGAATGGTGGAACAATTCAGTCCATATCAGCGAAAGCGAACGTCAGTTTTGATATTTCTCCCACACCTCAGAAAATAATTAGCGGCAGAACCAGATTTTTTATCAGGCTTTTTATCCGGACCCGGATCGTATGGATTGTGTTCCGGAATTACCGGAGTATTCCGAAGAGCATCCTGTTGCTAAAAGAATTGCTTCGCTTAAGGGAATCGGCATTAGGGGAAAGCAAGGTTATGAAATATGTGCGCGTCGACGGTAAATACCATCTCGGCATGTATATTCCGGGATTTTATACCGAAGCATTCAAAGCCTTTATACTGGGCGAAGTCAGCCGGATTAAACCGCTTCAGAAACCGACAAACCAGTTTACAAGTGTATTGTTTTCGATTACGAAAAAATGTGTTCTCCGTTGCGAACACTGCTTTGAATGGGATGGATTGAACGGAGAAGAGAAACTTTCCCTGCCTGAATTAAAAACAATTGTATCGAAAATTCAGAAATTGGGGACTAGCCAGATTCATTTCTCAGGAGGTGAGCCTTTGCAGCGGTTGAATGATCTGCTCGAAGTATTAAAAACAATTGATCGGAAAACAGAGTCCTGGGTGCTTACCTCGGGGTATAATCTGACCCCTGAAAATGCTCAAATGCTTAAATCAGCTGGCTTAAACGGTATAGTTATAAGTCTTGATCATTTCGTTCCGGAATTGCACAACCAGTTTCGTGGTTCTCCCAGGTCATTCGGTTGGGCTATTGAAGGTATTAAGAATTCAATTTCAGCAAAACTGGTTACTGCAATTTCAATTTGTGTAACCAACGCATTTGTCACCATGGAAAACCTGCTTGCATATGCTGAAATGGCTAAAAATCTCGGTGTTGCCTATATTCAGATTTTTGAGCCGAGGGCAGCCGGGCATTACCAGGATAAGGATGTTGAGCTGACTAATGACAAACTGAAAATCCTGGAAAATTTCTTCAATTTTTTGAATAGTAGTAAAGAGTATTCCCGGTATCCGATAGTATTGTATCATGGTTATTACCAGCGCAGGATTGGTTGCTTCAGTGCTGGCAGAAAGCATATTTATATTGATTCTGATGGCGATGTGCGCGATTGCCCTTTTTGCAGGACAAAGGCCGGAAATGTCCTTGAGGAAGAAATAGATCAGATTATTAATAGGGTAATGGCAAGGGGCTGCTCAAAATACAAATCAATGAACTTTTAATTGAAAAGAATAGTTTCTTTGCCTGAAGTTACCTGTATCAAAAGCTGCATGAATTGCAGTATTTTTGGGATTAGAAGAGGTCTTTATTTGCAACTGGTTTGAGGAAACCCCCGATTTCAGCTTTCGAATTCTTGACTGCTATGGAGATTTCTATCGCTTGATGGTTTTCGGAATCCAACCTGTGAAACAACTAAACCACGGTCCCGTCAAATGCAAAAGCTGAAGTTAACTAAGGTTGTGCCTTTCATTAACTTCAGCTCTGTCTTTAATATGGCGTATGAAAATTATGGAAAATAATTAATTAATTCTTTCAGGTTTAAACACTGAAATTACAGAAGACTTAACTGGTTCTGGTCGTGCACTATTTTAGGTTTCCTGCCCCTGGTTTTCTTATCAGTATGAATCTGTATATTCTTGTACTGTTTGTATTTCAACCCAATATACCCCAGTTTGAAAAATACATAGGTATTGGTTTTGTCGAGTTTCAGGTTCGAAAGAATATTTTTATCCGTAGTCTTTCGGAATTTATTTACATAAACCGCTATATCAGAGATATGCTTGGGCTCAGTATTCGATTCAAGGAATTCCTTAACCAGTTCCTTTATTGTACCGGTTTTTACCATATCCCACTCTTTGAGTGCATAGGTACTTGTTTTTCCGATAGCGGCAACCTCTTCGATACTAAGTATCGAAGAACGAAGTGATTCGATATTGGGAGGAATCCTTTTCGACCTGTTTTTGAGTTCTTTACAAATCTCAGTCAGTTTCATTGGTCGGCCGACAGCATTCAGAATACTGATTATATGTTCTGAGAGTTTTACAAGCGAATTGCGTTTGAAAACGATATTGGTTTTGTCGTACCCCAGCCCGAACTCCTCGGTAGCCATACGTTTGCAAATTTGTTTTAGCCTGTCGTTCACAATCTGACCAGGCAATACAAAATTGTTCAGGTACTCCATCATGTCAATTGGCAAATCATTCACCATACGGATCGAATTTTTCAGTTCAATATCGTCAATAAATGCCTCAAAGTTGAATACTTCCTTGTATTTACGGCTAACCAGGTAATAATTCCTGTAGGAGTTTTCAATACTCTGGGTTGGAATGAAATGCCTCTGGAAAATCCCGGCGAAAACAAGTGAGTAGAGTTTCCCGGTATATACCTGGGCTTCTTTCTTGTTGATTTCATCCACGAGTTCCTGGTTGATAACAATTATTTCTTTTTTAAGGTCAAGACCATAATCGAAATGCTTGTCGATACTCACAAAACGGTTCGATATTTTACTTACGGCAGCGAATACTTTATCCGGCACTTTTTGTGAGATTTGCCTGACTCTTTCGCGCGTAATGCTGTAATGATCCCCGATAGCCTGGAGAGTTCTTTTTTGTGATTTTTCGAGGAATCCGTAATTGTTATTGAAGATATATTGTTCGCGTTCGTTCAGTATATATTTAATCATGGTTTGAACATAACCGAACAGCGGGAAATCTTTCGAAATGAACGAATCCTTATAGGATTCCGTTACTTCGGATGGTACTTTAAAGTTGACATAGCAAAAGAGCTTGAAATCTTCAAATCCAAGCAATGGTTCGTTCATCCTGAGGTCTTCGAGTGTTAATCCGGAAATTCCCAGGTATTTTTTCGACAGGTTAATAAGTTCCATGTCGGTTTTGAGGCCACAATTCCTGATATCCCGGAATGAGTTCCGTTCAAGAAAATAATAGAGGATTTTGAACAGAGTATCCAGAGAACCCTCGAGACAAACGTTCTTCGTTCGCTCCGACAGGTTTTCCATCCTTTTCAGTTCCTCTATGTGATAATTGATGAGTTTTGATAAAGGGGCCACGGTTCGATTTTTTATATGTGATCATGACCTACAAATATAAGCAAAAATTTATTGAATTTTACATAAATTGTATAAAAAATCAAAAATTATTTTTCAGAAGTTGTTTGCATATTTCATAACATATAATTCCATTGGCTATTGAAGCGTTAAGTGATTCGGCCTGATTGTCGCTGCCAGCGGGCGAAAAACGGGGAATATGGACAGGCTCATTTACATAGGAAAGCAGTTCAAGGCTCAATCCGTGCGACTCGCTGCCAATCAATATAATCCCTGCATGCATGAAGATTTTATTGGTAATATCAGGTCCTTCGAGCAATGCTCCGTAAATTGGAAACCCAGCTGGCAACTCTTTGAAAAAATCAGTCAGGCTAGTGTAAAATACACTCACCCTGCCGAACGAACCCATTGTTGATTGCACTACTTTTGGATTGAACATATCAACAGAATCAGGTGAGCATAGAATTGTACTTATTCCGAACCAGTCGGCTGTGCGGATGATTGTACCCAGGTTGCCGGGATCGCGTATGCCGTCTAAAGCAAGTGCCATCCCTGAGAATCCGGAGGCTTTAGGTTGAATGGTTTCTTGTATAGCCGCAATAGCCAGCACCTGGTTCGGGGTGCTAAGATCGCTCACCTTGTTAAGTTCGACAGAAGTAATTTCCTGCAATTCAATATGTTTCTGGCGACAAAATGCTTCGTTGTTCCGAATCCATTCAGGCAGCGCATAAATCTTGTGAGTGTGCAATGAACTGTTGAGTAATTCATTTACACCTTTTTCGCCCTCGATAATGAAAGCTTTGTTCAACTGTCTGAATTTTTTGATTTTCAGCGAGTTGATATACTTTACCTGGTTGTGTGAAAGCATAGATCCTGATTTAGATGGCAAAAAAAATCCCGCATAACGCGGGATTAAATTAGCAAATATTTCGTTGCTGTGAGTTTCGGTTATTCAGCTACAACTTCGAAATTGATAGTAACTGATAATTCCTTGTGCAGGCGGATGCTTGCAGTATAGGTACCGGTTTCTTTGATCGACTCGCCGTCAACATGAATTTTCTTGCGGTCGATTTCAATTTTGTATTGATCCTGAAGCGCTTCAGCAATCTGAATAGCATTAACCGATCCGTAGATCTTACCTGTAGCTGCTGCCTTGGCACCAATCCTGAGGGTAACATTTTCGAGTGATTTAGCTACAACTTCAGCTTCTTTGCGGGTTTTCTGTTCCTTGAATGATTTCTGACGGAGGTTCTCGGCATTAATCTTCTTGTTAGGTTCGGTTGCCATTACTGCATGTCCTTGCGGAATGAGGTAATTGCGGGCAAAACCATCTTTAACAGTTACTACATCGTGTGCGTAACCTAGGTTGGTTACATCTTTTTTAAGAATAATTTCCATATCAGCCTCCTGTTATTTTAATAAGTCTGCAACATAGGGTAATAACGACAAATGACGGGCGCGTTTAACCGCCTGGGCAACCTTGCGCTGAAACTTGGTACTTGTACCAGTTAACCGGCGTGGTAAAATCTTACCCTGCTCATTGATAAACTTGAGCAAAAAGTCAGCATCCTTATAATCAATGTATTTTATACCGCTTTTCTTGAAACGGCAGTATTTCTTCTTTTTGACGTCAACCGTTATGGGAGTCAGGTATTTGATATCCGAATTTCCTTGTGTGGCCATTTTTCTGATTTTTTAAGGTTACAATTATGCCTGAGCTTTTTCTTCTGCCTTGGCAGCGCGTTTTGCACGGCGTTTATCGCTGTATGCAACAGCGTGTTTGTCGAGAACAACCGTAAGAAAGCGTAAAATACGCTCGTCACGTTTCAGGGCGACTTCAAAGTCGTTGATCAGCTTACCTTCAGCAAAAAACTCAACCATGTGGTAAAAACCGGTCGATTTTTTCTGAATCGGGTATGCTAATTTGCGGAGGCCCCAACTGTCCTCGTTAATAATTGTAGCCCCTTTGTCAACAAGGAGTTTCTGGAACTTGCTTACCGTTTCCTTCATCTGTTCATCAGATAAAACGGGAGTCATAATGAAAACGGCTTCGTACTGTCTAATCATTTGTTTTACTTTAATTTAGTTATTGTAATATGTGATTTTTACAAATGGAGTGCAAAGGTACAAATTCTTTTGAAGTAACAAGCATAACGCTAAATTATCTTTGAAAAAAAGACATAGTTTTCCTGTTTAAATGTAAAAAAATGTTGTTTTTACCCTTCTATAGAATCCTGTAACCAAGAATTACTGAAAATCTGCGATAATCGCTGTCCATTGAAATGTAATCTTTCAGTAAATCCCTGTTCGTGCAATATCTGAATTCAGTGCTTAATTTTTTATAAGCGATTCCTCCCCCAAAAGCATAGCTGATTCTGGTGCCAATATCTAGGTCGTTCATCTTTGAATTAAAATCAAAACTGTATCCGGGTATGTAAAATGCATCAACAAAAAGCTTTAGTTTCTCATTTAAGAAGAAATTGTGCCTTATCCCTATCGGGAATTCAACGGATTGATAGTTGATTTTTACGGTTAATGAACCATACTGCCCGCCCGAATTGAAATACTGATAACTTGGGTCAAATAAAATTCCCCATTTATTTCTATTAAAAGGCAATATTATTTCGGCCTCAATTCCAATTCTGAAATTTATACTATTTCCAAGATCCGTATATGAATCCGGGTTGTCGGTATTTAAAACCGATGCCCATGAATAGTTTAAGCCGGGCGTAAATCGCAGATGAAATGAATCCTTTTTTTCTTTCTCACCGAAAACCACTGACGAGCCTCCGTCCCCTTCGTTATATTTTTTGAAATACCGAACCAGGTCCGATTCGTAATACCCGATATTTTCAACGGAATTCATCCTGGCATTAGCCAGACGGACATCATTCCAGAGCTGTTCGCGGAATTTCTTATTCTCGGCTATCTGTTCGTTTGATACGTAGTACTCTTTGTAAATCAACTGGTTGATAGCGGAATCCGAAACCGAGTAAAAGAACCGGGTTGTCTTGCCGCTTGTATAAACATACAAATTTGATTTCCCTTCGACCAATACTTTCAAAAATAGGTGAACCGGCGACCATTCGGGATCACGCTTCCTGTAAAAATTGTCAATTTCGGCTGGCGACAGATCTATTTTAGTGTCGGCATTAACATATCGTGAAAAGCCTGTAACCCCGAATTCTTTCACTGTACCGAGGTTGCCCTTTTCAACAACACTATCCGTCAAAAGCCTGTATTCGAATTCTGCAGGATTGTTCTTCCAATCCTTATTCTTGATGAAGCACTCTATACGGCGGTTGCTTTTATCAATAAAGTACCCTTTCTCGAAACTAATTTGGGCAAATGCGCTTATGCTTACCAGCACCAGTATAATGCAGGAAAAATGTTTTTTCATAATGTCACTTTTATAGTATTAACTTTTATAATTTTAAAGATAGTTGCTTATTTATAAGTCAGTTAAATCTTATCCGGATTTAAATATTTACTGCTGCCCGAGCATAGTCCGGCAGATAAACTCAGCAGCATGGCCATCACCAAATACATTCGGGAAGTCCAGATCCGTTTTATTCAGGAAATAGTTTATAGCATCAATAATCCGGGTTTCGTCGGCGTCGGCAATAATTCCGGCCCCGTTTCCGATAATTTCGACCCATTCGGTTTCGGGACGGGCAACCACAAGAGGTTTTTTAAAGAAATAGGCTTCTTTCTGCACTCCGCCCGAATCGGTGAGTACAAGCCTGGAATTCTTTTCGAGCATGATCATTTCGAGGTACGATACAGGAGGAATCAGGTGTATGTTTTTATTCCCTGACAATCTTGCGGATAATTCAACCGGCAGCCTGCTTTCAATTATTTTCGAAGTACGGGGGTGCATCGGTATCACAACTTTCATATCCATATTTTCGGCAATATGGCACATGGCGCCGATAATCTGCTGCAGGCGTCCGGGCGAATCGGTGTTGTTGTCGCGGTGGATTGTACAGAGTACAAAATTGTTCTCCTCCAGTTCAAGGGTTTGAATAATATTCGTCTTTTGCCCTGCAATTTCGCTGAAATACACCAGGTTGTCGAACATGATATCGCCGCAATGGAATACACCGGGATTGTCGGAAGTAAATGGCGTATTGTTGCCTGCAGCAAAGCCTTCATTCGCGAGGTTCTTTAGGCCTGTAACCGTCGGGACGAACAACAGCGAAGAGGCGTGATCGCACATAATGCGGTTAATTTCCTCGGGCATGCTTTTGTTGAACGAACGCAGCCCTGCTTCGATATGGACCAACGGTATATGGATTTTACTAGCTGCTATTGCCCCGGCAAGCGTTGAATTGGTATCGCCGTAAAGAACGAGGAAGTCGGGTTTCTCGGCCAGGAGCACTTCTTCAATTCCCTGGATCATGAGGGCTGTCTGTTTGCCATGTGAGCCTGAACCTATGTTCAGGTTAATGTCCGGTGCAGGAATTCCGAGTTCATCAAAAAATACCTGCGACATATTTTCGTCGTAATGCTGCCCGGTATGGATTAAGAATTCCTTGATTTCACCCGCAAATGTATTCCGGATTGCCCGGCTAAGCGCTGCAGCTTTAATAATCTGAGGCCTCGCCCCCACAACGGTTACTATTTTCAGCATCCTATTCGTTTATAATGAACGTTAAGTCCCAAATTCCAAATTCCAAGTCCCAAGTTCCAAATTTCAAGTACCAAGTTCCAAAATCTGTATTTTGTTCACAATTCGTGATTCGTGCATTGTGATTCGCCCCATCGCCCCTTCATCATCCAACATCCGACATCCGACATCCGACATCCGAAATCAAATGAGTCCTTCATCTGCAAAACTATAATAATTTCCGTCGCCGACAATAATATGATCAAGAACCTGCAGGTCGAGGGTTTCACCGGCAGCTTTCAATTTTCGTGTCAGGTCGATATCTGCTGTACTTGGTGTAAGCTGGCCCGAGGGATGGTTATGCCCTAAAATTAGGGAAGTAGCATTATTATCGAGGGCGATCTTGAATACTTTACGTTGGTCGACCACGGTGCCTGTGATTCCGCCATCGCTGATCCTGACTGTTTTAAGTACCTTATTGGCCCTGTTGAGAAGGATTATGCAGAAATTCTCATAGTTAAGGTCGCCAAGTTCCTTCTGGAAAAGTATATAAGCCGATTTGCTGTCTTTCACCTGCGATTTTTCGTTTAGTACAGTAGCACCCCTTCTTCTTCCAAGTTCTAGTGCAGCCGCAATTGTAATTGCCTTGGCTTCGCCAATGCCTTTGTATTTCCTGAGGTCGGAAATGGTTAGCCGGGCTAATTCGGCAAGGTTGTCGTTCAGTTCGTTAAGTATTCTTTTCGAAAGTGCGACAGCAGATTCTTCGGTGTTACCCGATCCGATAAGGATTGCAATTAATTCAGCATTGCTTAGGGCTGCCGGGCCTTTATGAAGGAGTTTCTCGCGCGGTTTATCGTCGGTGGCCCAATCCTTGATTGAAATTCTGGATATTTTATCCATAGCTCCAGGCTTTAAATAATGAATAACGCAGATTAAAATACAAAAGTACACAAAACGCAAAAGCCCCTGCATGCAGGGGCTTTTACCGGCAATGTTTTTTAAAATTAGAGTGCGTTCACTTTTTTAGTGAGCTTCGACTTGAGGTTCGCTGCCTTGTTTTTGTGAATGATACTCTTTTTAGCAAGTTTATCAATCAGAGAAACAAGTGAAGGCAGTTTTTCTGAAGCCGTTTTTTTGTCTTCTAATTCACGAAAGCCTTTAATAGCATTACGCATTGTCCTTGCATAATAGCGGTTACGAAGCCTTTTTTTGTCGTTTGCCCTGATCCTTTTTAAGGATGACTTGTGATTTGCCATTGTTAAACTTTAAAATGTTGTTAGTAGTCCGTAGGGGAATCGAACCCCTGTTACCAGGATGAAAACCTGACGTCCTAACCCCTAGACGAACGGACCATTCTGATTTTTGAGGCTGCAAAGGTAATACTTTTTTTTATTCGGGCAATAGGAGCTATAAAAAATCTTTAAATTTTTTGAAAACCCCGGTAATGGACCGCAATGTACTGATTATAAACGACTATTGAACTAAACCAGGTAAAGTCAAATTTTTATGTGGCATTTGAAATCATTCCGTTATAGAATAAAAGGGTTCAAATTACCTATTATTTAAAAAGGAAACACTTTCCCGGGTTATATTGATGAAAATTCAGAGCAGGGAAATTGCCGGATTTTGCCACCGTATCATCGTTGTAATTTTCCCTTTTTTAGAATTATTTATTTCAAATCAGCCTTTTTTTTAGGTTACAAGACTGATGACTTATATTTCCAGCCCAAAATTGTTAATACTGTGTGAATAAAAAAATCAGGTTTCTGATATATGTAAACACCTGACTTTGTTGATGATTGGTAATTTGTAATATGTTGAAATTCACTTTTATTTGGAATTATCGAAAAATGTATATATTTTGGCTGACTCAAACTGAAAAAAAGTCAAATTATTAACCAAAACCAACAAAATGAAAAAATCATTACTCCTTGTTTTTGCTGCAGCACTCCTGAGCACGAGCCTGATGGCAGGCGGTATTATGACCAATACCAACCAAAGTGCAGCATACGCGCGTATGCTCGCCCGGAACGCCTGCCTGGGAATTGATGCTGTTTATTACAATCCGGCTGGCTTAACAAAGCTGCAAAATGGATTTCACCTTTCGCTGAACAATCAATCTATTTTCCAAACCAAGGATGTGACCAACAATTATCCTTACTTGCATGATACTCCTAATGCTCTTTACAGGGGCGATGTATCAGCTCCTGTATTTCCTGGTGTATATGCAGTTTACAAAATGGATAAAATTGCTTTCTCATTTGGGTTTAATCCAGTCGGCGGCGGCGGTGGAGCCACCTATGATAAAGGATTACCATCATTCGAAATGCCTATTTCCGATCTTGTACCTTCACTGAAACCTACATTTGGTGTGACGGATTATAAAGCCGATATCAATTTTGAAGGAACATCGGTTTATTTCGGATACCAGTTCGGTATTTCGTACGAAGTATGTAACTCATTTTCGGTTTTCGCTGGTTTACGTGCAGTCTCAGCTAAAAATACTTACGTAGGGGCGCTTAAAAACATTCAAATTAATCCGCTTATCACCGGAACTGTATACAACGGTACATTTGTTAAAGCAAAAGATTTCGGAACTGAACGTGCAGGATATTACACTGCTGTTTCGAATCAGTACCTGGGTGCAGCCCAGGGTGCAGCCCAGCTGAATGCTCATGGCGCAGGTTCACTTACTTATGCACAGGCTTATTCGATGGGTCTTATTACTGCAACCCAGAAAGCTCAGTTCGAAGGTGCGCTTGTAGGTGCCGGACAATCAGCAAGTACTCCTATTGCCCAGTCGCAGGTTATATATGGAACTGTAGCAAACCAGACAGCTGCCGCTGCATTCCAGATGAATGGCCTTGCTGCCAAAACAGGCGATGCTGAAGTTGATGCTACTCAGACCGGTACAGGTTATACCCCGATTTTCGGCGCTAACATGACCTTTGCTGAAAAACTTACTGTAGCCATCAAATACGAGATGATTACAAAACTTACTCTTACAAACGAAACTGCCATTGACGGTACAGGTATGTTCCCTAATGGTGCCACAACACGTGCCGATATGCCAGCCATGTTATCAGTAGGACTTTCCTACCCTGTAACAAAGAAGTTTGTTGCTTCACTGGGTATGAATTATTACTGGGACAAGAAAGCTGATTACGGCAAAAAGAGTGCCGCCGGCCTGCCGATTGCCAACGACGCTGTTATCGACAAAAACTTTTTCGAGTATGCCGTTGGTCTGGAATATAACATAACAGATAATTTCCTTGTAAGTGCCGGATACCAGGGGACTATGACCGGTGTATCGGAAGCTTATCAGTCGGATTTGAGCTACAGCCTCTCGACAAGTTCTGTAGGCGCAGGTTTCCAGATTGGGTTTGGCGACAGGTTCGATCTTAACCTTGGTGGTATGTATACAAAATACCAGGATGGTGAGAAAAACTATACCCACCTGCTTGGTACTACAAGCGTTCCGGTAAACGAAAAGTATGCAAAAACAACCTGGCTCGTTGCAGTCGGACTTGATGTAAGGATCGGAAAATAATCACTAAAATAGTTTCAATAAAAAAAGCTCTCAGAAATGAGGGCTTTTTTTGTGTTCGGGTTAAGGTTAATTTCAGTAGACCCGGTTTTACTTAAATGACGACCTTAATGATTTCATAGCTACTCCGAGCTGTTCGGCAACTTCTGCTATCCCTTTTCCTCCTGTGAGTTCCATTATTTTACGGTCTGCTTCGAGTGGACCGATTTTATTCTGTGCAAAATCATTCATTGTATTCCGCAGTTCAGTCAGGTGTTGTGTTGCTTCGGGATTGGATTTGGCTTTCAGGCGGAGCATGGGTTGTATCTTGGTATCGAAATCCTTCGTAAGTCCGCGCATTTGCTCCTGAAGTTGACCGTAATAACCAAGTTCGGGATGGTCGACAGGAATCTTGTTCACTTTAAATGCTGAAACATCAGCTGCCTGTTGCACCCAGGCCTTGTCTGTTTCAAATACCATAGCTGATTTTGTACCTTTCCTTCCTAACCATGCCAGGTCGCGGTATGCTTCGGGGTGATATGAGGTTGTAAACTGAACCATCGCTTCGCCTGCTGGTCTTCCGTAGGTCTTTTCGAATGCTTTTTCGAGAGCTGATTGCCCGGCTGCACGAAGATCTTCGGGTGAACGCCGTATAGGTATACCTTCAACGGTTTGCGTAATATTCTGCCTCCAGGTTATATGCTCGGGATTCGGGATTTTTTTTCCACCGGCATCAATAATATACCTTGGCGGTTCAACGACACCGAAATCAAGGTCCATGCCGGCTTTGCCCTTTGATGAAGAATTTGAATAGGATTGATACTGCTGCTTGTTGTAACCTGCTGCTGCCATCTCACCGTCGACGGCGGCGGTAAGCTGCGACAAATATTTCCGTTCACATGAATTATAATAAGCTGTTGTTTTCGAATCGCCCTGCCTTGCAAGTGCGTTAACATGCATCTTCGCAAAATAGTCGGTCTTTACAACGGTATAGGCATTCTCCATGTCGGACCTAAGTTGAAGGATTTCTTCTTTCGGGGAACCAGCTTTTCCGGCTTCGGCCAGTTTCCGGGCCCTTTCCTGAAAAAGAGATACTTTTGCACGCCCGTCAGCCTGGCGCGAAACAAAGTTAGCTTCGTTAAGCTGTTGCCTGATGGTTGGCCATTGCTGCTGCGAAGTACCTGCAGGCATTCCTTTTGCATTTGCCACATCCCCCCATTGCGCAGGCCCTGAGTTTGGTTTGGCCGGCATAATTGCACCTAACGCAGTTTTGAATACGACAGTCCTTAAGGCTTCCTTTCCGATTTCCCACCCCATATTCCATAACCCGGCTGAAGTTTCATCAGTTTTGGCTTTTGACGGATCTTTCGCATTTTCCTCCAGCTGGTTAAGCACACCCTGGTGGTAGCCATTGATGGCGGCATTTGCCATCATGGTAGCAGCGTTGTACGTGCTGGCAGCCCTGACAAATCCTTCTTTTAAACCTCCTTCACATGTACCGGTTATTCCCTGGTATGCAGTAAAAAGCCTTGCTGCCCTGGTAATCCGCATTCCCATGGCAATGGCATTGGGTGCCGTGTAGGCATAACAAACAGGGGCTACAGTTGATAAGATCAATAATGAAACATCAGCGCCCGTTTTAACGTACTCCAGGGCAGTTAGCTTTGCTTCGGCAAGGTCAGCATCCTCCCGGGTTTGTTTAGCCTTGAGGGCGAGCTGATCGTCAACCTGGCCTCTGATCGCTTTTTCAACCTGTATCACACGCTCAGGATCGAGTTTGTTCGTGCCCGGTTCGTAGCAATTTTTCTGAACAAAATCAGTCAGCCTGGCGCGATCAGACGGATCAGCCATTAATATCAGCTGCGGTAGCCTTTCCCAGGTTCGTTTCTCCTGGTGAGCTTTTTCGGCCATTTTCATGCCCGATGCCATCATCATCTGCATATTCTTAGCATCGAGATCAGTACGTGTGTGTATATACTGCCCGGTTTTGGCGCTCATTATAGCATCTTCCTCCTTTTGCCTTGAATCAAGCTGGTAAAGCATATCCCGTTCCATTCGGTCACGGGTATCCTTATCGAGCGAATTACCCCCTTCGCTTAACCTTGCTTTAAGCGATTCAATATTCTTATTGAAATACTTTACATTATTCTCATGAAACTTTATTTCCTGCTCTTGCTGCTTCTTAATGGCTTCGGCAGTTTCCCATTCCTTCAGCGATTTCAGGTAATCAATCAGTTCAATTGTAACCTCAGGTTTCGGTGCATCAGCGGGGTCAACCGGCTCGAAAAGATCAGCATACTTAGCATTCAGTTCCTGCATTTTTAACCCATAAAAGGAATCAATCTCCTTTTGCTTTTCGTTTCCCCTTTTTGCTAGTAACTCCTTTTCAAGCTGCGGGCGTTCGGAAGCTGGTACACCATCCATGCCCCAGTTAATCCGGGCCATATACAATATTGTGGTTGTATCGAGTACAACTCCTCTTTCTTTCAGGGCCTTATCCTCGGCTTCAATTTGTGCTTTTTCTTTCAGGTAAAATCTCATCCGTTCCTGTTGCGGAGTTGGCCCTTCCTGGATCGCCATCGGCAAATCTTCGGGGTACTCGGTTGTCCATCGCTGGTATTGGTCGTACTTGTTTTTGTCCCACTTGCGTTCGGGTACTATGGTTTGCAGTTGCGCCCATTTGGCCGGTTTACTGTCTATGGGCAATACAGGTGGCACTTCGTATGTTTCCTTTGTTTTTGTGAGTGAATACTTCGAAACATGCGATTCATCCGATAATTCGTTGGGTGGGGTATATTGCAGTATATCTATCTCATTATTTTCGACAGGGGAATATATGCTTACAATACGCACGAAACTCCAGTCGAGTTCGGCCCAGGAGCCGTCGTCGAGTGGTTCAAAGACCTTGAGCAGGTCATAAATTCCCGGTATCATTGTCATCCCTTTCCTGTTTTCGTCGTAGCTGATACCCGGCTGGGTGATGTCAATACCTTTTTCCTCCCATTCCTGTAAAGTTGTGACCGGGAAACAGTAAACAAGTACTTTCCCGTCGTCGTATGTTTTCAAAACTCTCATCAGGATATGATCCCCTGCTTCGGTTTCCCATTCGCCTTCAAAAGGGAAGTTGTCAGCAGAAATCATGCTCAGCGCTTTGTGGTGAAGTTTCTGCCTTTTTTCAGCCAGGGCATCCGGATCCGGAGGATTGCCGAGCGAACTTATTGCATCAACTATCTCCTGCATCTGCAGCTGAAGGGTATTCAGATTAGCAACCGTAATCTCAATTTCCTGCATGGTTGCGGCAACCTGGTCCAGATCATCTTCGGCCATTGATGCAGTTACCTCCATGGAAGCTGCATTATAGGCTTCCATTTCGGAAGCCATAACTTCGCGGATTGCCAGGAATTTTGAAATCAATGGATTAACATTATTCAAATATTCAACCACTTCTTTGCAAGGATATTTGAACAAAGGAAGCCATGTTTTTTCGAATCTGACTTCCTCGCTGTCGGCCATTTCACCATATACAAGCCTCATCCCTTCCATAGCCATGGACACTGCACCTGTATATTGGGCGCTCGTCATATTAGCAAAATCAATATCCGATTCAAAATTGATTTTCCCGATTGCCAGCGAAGGAGGTGGAATATTCGCGATTTTACTTTCGGCAGCCTCCTGGTTTGGTACTTGTTTCTCTTTTTCTGATGGTGATGCAGGGTTACCGGCAGCAATAGCATTATTCTTGTTGTCGGGGCTTTCAGCCGGATTTATATGACCTGACTGGTTTTGCTTCCCGTTTTCATTTCCTGCTACCTGTGGATTTCCTTCATTTACCTGTGCAGCAGTTCCCGGCTTTTCTGCTGTTTTGGTTCCATTCCAGCTTTTGGAAGGTTCTTCATCGTTGTAACCGAATTTGCCTGTAAATGTGCTGAAACCATTGTCGAACTCAAACCGGAACCGGCCTTTCCCGTTAGTCTGGTACCACATCCCTGCTAGCGTGTGTCCTTCGAGCGTACCTTCGAGACTTCCCCCCGAAAATTTGTAGGTTCCTTTTACCTGGTTTCCTGATTGCACCAACATCATTTCGGCCCAGTCGGTCCGATATATCCCTGCTATTGATTCCGTGCCACCCGTGGTGACTGCCGTGGCCGGGTCCGGAGTTTTGTTCCCTGGATTACTCTGCGGATTCGTAACAGCCTGGCTTTCGACAATGGCAGGTTGCATTCCTGTCGCAACCGGAGAACTCACCTGACCATTAGCCTGAAGAGCGTTGAAAAATGCTAAAGCTTCGGGACGTAAACTGATTTGATTGAGTTTGGTAATACCTATCAGTTTCCCATTGTTGGGTGGAGCCTGTGGTTCGCTTCCTGCGTTTGTTTTATCCGTAATGTAAATATGCACCATCTGCCCGTTTACGAGCGGGCTGAATATGGAAGTCCTTTCGCCTGTATTTTTCGCTGCATACGACATCATATGGCAATTGGGATCACCCAAAACGCTGTATTCGCTTTCCTGGCTGTATTTGTCGATTTGTTCGTCAGTGCCGTACATTTTAGAGAACATGGCACGCATAGCCTTGTTCAGGTCTCTTTTTGAGGCACAGGGAAAAGTTTGTTTTTCCAACCGAACAACATAACCCGGCGAACCACCACTACCATTGTAATTAAACGTGTAGAACCTATCGCCTGAATTTTGGGCATCGTAAACCCAACCCGGTGGGATATTTAGCCGGTAAAATCCGAATTGCTGAACTTGTGACTGTGCCGGCTGGTTAATAAAATATAACAGAAAAAATAATACTACAGGCAATTGCCGGGAAATACCGGACGGAGCATCCTGGGTTTTCATGATATTGAGGTTTAATTGCCATTAAAGGTACTCAAGAAAAAATGAAATCCGACCGGTTTATAACAATCAATTTACCCACTGGTAAACCTGCAATTTCAAGAGCAATAAGATATTTGTTTAGCATTCCCAGCCTGGCGGCCAGATCCAGCCAAAGTTGGTATTCATCCTGTTTTAAGTTCATCCATTTCAGGGCCAACCGGAAGATCAGGTTCAAGAAAAAGATTTCAAACAAACAGGCATGAACCGGGTAAAAATGCAGATGGCCAACCCAACTGCCACAATTCCCTGTGTATAATTTCTGCCTCCGGGTTTCTTATCTATGCCTGCCCGAAGCCTGCGGCAGGCTCGAACTCTTTTTATAGACTGATGGACTCCAGGCTGCCCTTTAACTTAACCACGCCCTCGATAACAGGCTCGTCACCTTCCATTTTTGCTGCCTGGATTTTTATCGAATGCGGACCTTTTTTCAAATCTGGCAAGCTGTTGGCTACAGCAATTGATTTGATGAGTTTTCCTTTTTTGTTATAATGATTTACTCGTTGCGAGCCGTCCCAAACCAGTGATTCTCCTTTTTTTATTGTCGCGGGGATATAGATTTTAAAGTAGTTATCCACGTCTATTTCAATATTCTCAACCTCTGAACCTTCGCCTGTTACCTGCAGATGCAGGTGAACGGGCTGTGCCTCCGATGTATTCTCAAACTCCCATTTGCTGAAAACTGGTTCGCCGGGCTGCTTAGACTGTTTCGCATGCTCAAGGCGGTATTTATCAAAATTCTGAAGGGTCCATTCCCTGTCTGCGACTTTCTCGAGATGGAAATCATTCTTCGGGTCTTTCAGCTTCACTACCTGGGCTTCCGAAAATATCCCCAGCTTTTTGGCCTCTTCCCAGCGCACGATGGTTTCAATGATCCGGTCGATATCAGGGTTGGTTTTAAAGGCATCGTGGCTCATTACCAGTGCATACCCTGCATTATATCCTGCAGCCACCGACATCATCCACTCTATGTCTTCAACCGTAGTGTTAGGGGTAACCAGGAACCACCCGAGCATATGCGGCATATAATTGCGGTCGAAGAAAGGCTGAAGGCTGAATCGGTGTTCCGACTGGCTTTCACGAAAACTGGCGTACCAGGGTTCACCCCAGTTGATATAGCTGTTGTTGTGCCAGTAAAAATGGTTGATAATGCTTGAACCGTTGATTACAGTGTGGTTTACCTTCTTCAGGAATTCGTAAGCATAATAAT
Source organism: Bacteroidales bacterium (assembly GCA_963677975.1). Taxonomy (GTDB): domain Bacteria; phylum Bacteroidota; class Bacteroidia; order Bacteroidales; family UBA4417; genus UBA4417. Next base: position 2,579,628 of record OY782677.1, read on the forward strand.
TTGTCCCGTAATCGCCGTAACCCGTGTAAAGCGCACCTTCATGCCCGTCGAAATCAAGTTGCGAGACTCCTGTTTCATTAAAGAAGTCCACCAGGTTTTGTATCATCTGATCCTGCATTTTCCAACCCGGGAAAAAAGTATTGTACCCGTGATCCATCAGTTTCAGGGCTTCTTCCCCTTTTGCATGAGGAACAGCCTTCGTGCCATAGGCCCCCCTTATGCAATTTTGCAAAGTATAGGGTTTCTCCCTTGTAACATCCTGGTACCTGATGATTTCGTTGCCGATCAGTACAGCGTTCAGGTTCGATTTTGGCGCAAAAAAAAGGGTGTCATCTACAACTAAGGTGGTAGTCGAACTATCAGCCATTTCGCTTAACAGCGAAGTACCTGCCGCCATCAGCCCAATATTTTCATTCGTGGTAACAAACGGGTCGTTGGTAGTAATAAAATTGGTAAGCGTGTGCACACCGACCCTGATATTTTTTGCGGCCGCTTTGTCGACACAGGCTTTCATCCCGGCCCTGCCATGGGGGAATTCATCTTTTAGCAGGCTGAAATGTCCCCAGGTTTCGAAAGGCCCTTCGTGGTAAATGCAATAAAATCCAAGCCGTTCGGTGAGATTTAGCATTTCGTCAAAGTTCTCCTCTGTAAATTCGGTAATCAGGTAGGGCCGGCCCCGTTCGGGAGAGGTTCTTATCCACTGGCCATCAATCTCAGGATAGGGGAGGCTTTCGGTTCTGCTGATGCTGCCTATGTGTTGCAACACACTGCCGGGTGAGGTTCCGAACAGGGCAATTGCCGTGCCCTCAAGAGTATATCCTTCCAAACCTGGAATGGGACAATTCATAAAACCCGGAACATCGAGTTGACGGCTCAGTGCATGGTTCATGCAAAATGCCTGCAATGCCGACCCAAACTCTTCTTTTGTTGCGGTGGAGCCGTTTATTCCTGCAAAACCTGCTGTTGCCCCTGCGTCGTTCGTCAATTTGCCGCCAATGGTTTTGGGATTCAGCGCCTGTATGCCAATGGCAAAATCCTTATCCCTCACAACCCCGACTACTTCACCAATCGTTTCATAAATGGTGGTGTTAAATGGCCCCCATAATATGCAGGCAATTTTTGCCGGGTTCGTTACCCTTATAACCTCAAAACGGATGTGATCAGCGCTTTCTGTTGCTTTAATCCTGAGTTCGGTTGTACCAACGAATGTAAAAGTAAGAACGTCCTTACTTAATTTAAAACCTATGGGAAGCAGTATTTCATTATCCGTATTTTTCACCCTTACCAGGTAACCCGGCTTGCCTGCGGGTACATAATTTGTCCCGGTGCTGAGGTTAACCAGTTTAACAAGTTCAGATTTTTGGTTTATCCCAACAAGTAATCCAGAACTTTTAAATTCAACCTGGGCACTGAGATTATGAAAAATTGCAAAAACCAATACCCATAAAGAAATCCTTTTCATACAGTAGGTTCTAAATTTCAAAAGTACGATAAATGAATTATTTTTAGTGAAGGACTTATCACGGAAATTTTTGGATAATTGGTTAAAAGTATACGACGGATTTTGTAATTTTAATCCCCGGAGCCCTTTGATACCAGAACTTATTATTTATCCTGACTACTATTAAATCCAGATATATTAATCCCAAAAAAGTATTACTATGCCAATAAAATATAAAGTTATCCATAAGGCGCAGCCCGGTGTAAAAGGGGGCGGCGAAAAGAAATACTATGCATCCACACAGGCAAAAGACGAAGTGTCGCTGAAGGAAATCTCGAAGATGATTGAACAAATGTCTACTGCGAGCGAAGCTGATGTATATTTAGTTATGTTAGCCTTGGTACACGTGATGAAGAGGTTACTTGCTGAAGGAAACATCGTTCGCCTGGGTGACTTGGGAAGCCTGCGCATTACACTTAACAGCGAAGGCAAAGCCACTGACAAAGAAGTGAACGCGGCAAGCATAAAGGGAGCCAGGGTGGTTTTTGCACCCGGTGTTGACCTGAAGGAACTGATCCTGTCATTGAAATACGAGAAAGCCTGAGCAAGCAGTTGTTATTCAATGCTACAATATACGACCGGGCATAAGCATGCTCTGCAATAAATAATTCTAATCATGGAGTAAAATCAAACTTGATTATCAATAAAAAGAAGCTTGATATGTAGTAAAAAGAAGCTTGATATGTAGTAAAAAGAAGCTTGTTTATATATAAAAAGAAGCTTGTTTTTCTGTGAATGATAAGGATAAAATTTGTATAACATTAGCAAGAATTCATTATTGCTTTGTGTAGTATCCTTATTGATTCGGTAAAGAATGGAATTTGAAAGGGATGGATTACCCGCAACGTTCGTGAGATGACTGCATGCTTTCGTGCAGGCAAACAGAAGACAAGGCTTAGATTCGTTATAAATATGCGCCAGAAAGGTAAAAAGGCAATAATACGGCTGGTAAGCAGGATATTGTTCTGATCAACCTTTATAACTCAGCAACAACTGATTCACACAGTGTTTATAGCGGGCACTCAACACTAGTTAAACATCCTGTTTTCACTGCTATTATTAAAATCAGAAATGGCTGGCTATGTTTAACCCCAGTTCAAGGCAAGTATTTAATAAACTCCCGACCCTTAATTGTTCGAAATATATACTTCGTACTTTCCCGCTGCCATAATTTTAAATGTAAAGTTGCATTGTTTCCGGTCCATAGCCACTGGCAGGCTGAAATGCAGTTCGCAGGTTAAAGGGTATACATAGTTTTGTATTACCATTTTCTTGTTCTGTTCAATTTTATATCCTGATGAAAGGGTCACTGACAGGTCATCGGGAATATATTTTTTCATTACCCTTTCAAATGAAATTTCAACCAGCTTTCCACTGTCGGCAACCTTAGTTATTGAATAGTTTTCGATCCCGCTCAGGTTTGTGATTGAATAATCCTCGCCCGGTTTCGAAGGGCCTGCATATTCGCCGTTTTTCCAGTAACCTGCTAAAATGGTCTGCTTCTTGTTAACAGAGTACCTGAATTTCCCTTCACCTTCTTTCAGACCCTTTTTCCAGTAACCTGTAAAAACATTCCCGTTGCTGTATGTATATTCTCCTTTGCCGTCGGGCAGGCCATTAACGAAACTGCCGCTGTATGTATCTTCTCCTTTGGCTGTTCCTTTCCCTTCGGCTAACCCGTTATTACAACCTCCTTTGTATGAACCCGAAATTTCTTTCATTAAAACCTTGCAGGAATTGTCCTGCTGGGCAAATGCCATAGCAGCACTGAAGAGGGAAAGAAGAAAAAGTGAAGTGATTTGTTTCAGAAGCAGAGTTTTCATATTGATAAAGGATTAATAAATATTTGATCGGGGACAAGAGCTGGTATCCGGCTATTAATATGATTTCCGGCAGGGTTGTGAACCTTTGTACGATTCTTAATTTTACAAAAGTATGATTTCTTTGAGTTCTTCAGAACGAATATCCTAAACTAAAGTACAGCCCCTCGGGTGTGCCCACCCCGGTACGCAGGATAAAGTGTTTATCAGGGCTTTGAAGCCTGTAGCCGGCATTCAGAACGACAGTAACATAGTGAGGCCCGAAGTTGTGGGGCTCGTTAATGTATGTCGCTCCTATATTCATTTCGAATTTGTTTTTACCCTTCCCCCGCAGGTTATTTAGGGTGACCAAAGCGAACTTTCCATCGGTATTTATAATTCCCCCTCCAACACGGTAACTCCAGGTTTTGTTGGCTTTCTGATTTATAAAAAATATCCTTTCGTAGTTCAGTGTGAGGGCGTAGGAGTAGAGCAGGTAACTGGCTGTGCCGTATGCCATATTACGGTTTACATGGTTGATACGGATTGAATCCGGATCCATAAGGTACGAAGTCCCTCGCCTGAAGGTGACATCTTTTTTGTTTAAAGCCTGGGGTTTGTAATAAAGTACCTGTTCCTTATCGTATAAGGTATGTATCCATTCCCGGTCGAAGCGCATTTCGAAATATATTTTGTTTCCTGAAATACTGTCGATATGGCAAGCAATGGAATCGTGCCGCGTGGTGACAATTAAATCATACTGCTGTGCCTGAGCCATCTGTATACCCGAAGCGAGGATAATAACCCAAAGCAGATGTTTGCCGCAAAGGCTTATATACAGGCTCTTAATGGCTGCTTTAAAACTTGTAAGCCTGACCGACTCCTGAAAGTAATTTCCGGCAGAGGTTATTGTTTTGGCAGCAGCAGTTGTTCCCATTCCCATTTGACTATAGTTTACATTTCATGTTACCCGCACCTATTGTTGTAAACTTCAGGGAAATGACTACAACGAAAACGCTTAGTATTGTAATTTATGCAATAGCGAGTACCATATATTTATTTGAGTGAGTTTACCGATTTCGATTCAATAATCATGGTTACCATTTTTTTGAATTGTGTGAAGCTGGTGCCACGGCCATAATCGGGTTTGGTCTTGTGCGAAATTACCATATTTAACTTTGGAATGACGACCAGAAACTGTCCGAACGAACCCCTGGCCCAGTACGATCCTTTTAATATTTCATTTTCGCTGCACCAGATCCACCACATATATCCATACCCGAAATCCCCGTCGCGGAGATCCTTGGGATTGATCCCTTCGGGCGGAGTGACAGCAAAGGTTGTGAGTTTGATCCAGCCGGCAGGAACTACCTGTTTCCCGTTCCAGTTGCCATAGTTGAGCATGAGTAATCCCAAACGTGCCATATCGCGGGTCGAGAACAGGAAGTGGTATGCCAAAAAGTCGGATTTGGTTGTATCGCCTATTTTTTTCTGTTCACTGATTTTATAATCCTGCATACCGACCGGAACCGCGATGTCCTGTTCAAATGCTTCATATATCGATTTATGCGTGAGTTTCTCGAATATGGCTCCGGCTGCGTTGAAATCCCAGTTGTTGTAAAAACAGAAACTGCCGGGTTTTACCGTTCCACGGCCAGGTGCGCTTTGCAGTTCGTTGCCTCCGTTCGACGAAGGATGGTAAATCCCCGACCGGGCCGTTATAAGGTCCCTGATTGTAGCCTGCTTTTCGGCGGGGAGCAGGCCATGGATATCGTCAATTTTCAGTTCTTCCAGCGTCATATCGAGATTTATGGTACCGTTGTCAACGTATTTGCCATACATCATGGAGAGCACGCTTTTGCGGCAGGAAGCGAGATAGCTTAGTTCCTGCGTATCGCCGAAATCAAAAAGGATTTTCCCGTCGACTGCAACAAGCAGACCGGTTGTATTCATGCTGTCGATAATATAGCCGACAATGTTATCGATCTTCTTTGAATCGTATCCCAGCAGTTGTACTGAATCGTGAAGCAGCCAGTCCTTGCCGGGGAAAGTGCGCTGTTGTTCCTGGGCCTGGATTCGGATAATTAAAATAAAGAACAGGATTGCGACAAGGCTAATCGGTTTTAAGCAGCAGCTATGCTTTTTCGCTGAAGTCATGAGTTTGAATGCTATGTTAAAAAGTAATATCTCCTTATATTTTAGCAGCCCGGGGTTGCCAACGGGGATCAAATGTACACCATTCGCAGTAACTCATAACCGCAATTCCGATGTTTTGAACAAATGTTGTAAAATTTAATACATCGCCGCAATAACCAGTGTCTGTATGCCATTCATCATGTGAATGGTCCAGCCGGGAATCAGGCTGTTGAACTTTCGGTTTACCCACCCGAAATAGACCGAAAGTACAAAAACATAAACTGCGAATACAAACGGGTTCGCTACATCAAATCCAATGTAGTAATGAATTAAGCCAAAGAGTAATCCCTGTATTATGTTTATAGTCCAGAACAGGGTCTTGTTCGAACTGATATCTTTTATCAATAATATCCCCCTGAAAACAAGCTCTTCGCCAAAAATCCTGATACTGCTGAAAACAATAGAGCTTACAATGATTATGCCAATAGGGTCGCTGCTGGTGGCGTCTGTTACCCTTTCCATATAGTTTTTAGTAATCAGGGCTAACAGGATATTTGAAAAAATAATTGCCGGAACCAGGTAGAAATAAAGGGTTTTGTCCCTGAAAAGTTTAAATGAAAGTCCAAGGCTGCGCGTAACGGAATACCTGGTAAAACTCAAAAACAGCACTGCAGCTGCAATGATGTAATATAGATCAAGCCCTGTTTTATTATAAGCCAATCTTAGTATAAAAGACCCTGTAACAAATAGTATAAAGAAGTAATTCAGGAAATACGTATTAAGATGTTTAGAAATCACAATATCCGAATTAATATGATTTATTTCTGCTGGTATTTTTTCAATCTTCGGCGGATTTAAAAGAGAAATGAGTTCGTGTTATTTACTGAAATACTTTTCAAGAAGGCCGAATAATTTGACTTTGCTGATGGGCTTGGAAATGTAATCGTTACATCCTGCTTCAATCGCCTTTTCACGGTCGCCGGCGAGCCCGAAAGCGGTCTGGGCAATAATAATTATATCTTTATTAAACTCCCGGATGTGCTGAGTAGCTTCGTATCCATTCATTTCGGGCATACGGATATCCATCAGCACGAGGTCGATACCGGGATTATACCGGCACACCAGTACGGCTTCGGTCCCGGTACGGGCATATAAAATTGATTTGCTTATTTTGCCGATTAAAGTCTGGCCATACCTGCGTGATGTTTCATCATCTTCAACAATCAGAATGTTAAGGTTGAGGTCGAGGTTTAAATTATATTCCTCAAATTCAAAATCATCAGTATATATTTGTTCTTCAACCCGGGTTTTGTAAGGAAGGGTAAAATAGAATGTAGAGCCTTCTCCAACCTGACTTTCGACGCGGATCTTTCCTCCGAGCATCTTTACGTAGGCTTCGGAAATTGCCAGGCCCAGGCCGGCTCCATGCCTTGCCTGCACATCCGCGACATCGGCTTGTATAAAACGTTCGAAGATGGCTTTCTGTCGATGTGCCGGAATGCCGATCCCGGTATCTTTAACATAGAACTCCAGAACATCACTTGAACTTCCCGGTCTATACGGCACACTCCTTAACAGCTTATAGCCAAATTCAACCGATCCTTTATCGGTATATTTAATAGCATTTTTGATCAGGTTGGTAAGGATTCCAAAAAATTTCTCCTTATCGGTTTCAATCACAGCCTCGCCGCCTTGAAGGGTATTTTTAAACAGAAGTTTGATTTTCCTGTTTTCTGCATCAATTTTCAACAGGTTATAGATGTATTCGATCTGCTCGTTGATATCAACAGGCTCGAGGTAAGTTTTCATTTCACCGGATTCGATCTTTGATATATCGATTATATCATGAATAATATTCAACATCCGGGCCCCGCTTTTTTCAATATACTCGAGATAGTCATGCTGATCCTTGCCTGAGAGGTCGGGTTCTTTAAGAAGTTCGGCAAATCCAAGTATTCCATTCATGGGTGTCCGTATTTCGTGGCTCATATTGGCAAGGAAGGCCGACTTTAGTCGGTCGCTCTCTTCAGCTTTTTCTTTTGCTTTTATAAGTTCAATTTCTGCAAGCTTTCGGGGAGTTATATTATTGCCAAAGCATGACCCTCCGATTACCCTGCCATTTTTTACAATAGGGTTCATCGATACCTGGATGTAGATGTTCCCTTTTCCTGTATCAACTGCATCTTCGAATGTAAACTGTTCATTATTAAGCGCCCTGTCGTAGCGTGGTTTCCAGGTTGCGCGTAACGGTCCGGGCAGGGATTCAAGCAGGTTGACACCCGGTTCCAGCCTGACGCCAAAGCTCTCGTAAAACTCCTCATGAAAGGCACGGTTGATATATATTATTTCATAGTCCCGGTTAAATGCCCATATGCTGTTGGTTGTGCCCTCGATAATTGCTGTTACATTAGCCATATTCACCTCAGCCGTTTCCTTGGCTTCAATAAGCTCGTTCTCCATTTTTTTTCGATGGGTAATATCGTGAAGTACGCCTTCGATCCCGACCGGCTTTCCCTGTGAATCAAATATCAGCTGCGACGATGCAGACGTTACAACATGCCGGTTATCCTTTGATCTTAGGTTTAGCTCATAGTCCATCACCTTCCCTTTAGCAATGATTTGATTCAGCATTTCTATCCGGTCGGCAGGATTCCAGTATACATCCGTTACCTGCTTCCCGACAAGTTCTTCCCTCTTGTAGCCTGAAAAATGTTCAATTCCAGGGTTAATATCGGTAATAATACCGTTAATATCGGTTTGGTAAATTACATCCTGTACGGTTTCAAATATTTTCCTGTACTTGTTTTCGCTTAAGCGAAGCGATTCTTCGGCTTGTTTACGCTTATTATTTGTTAAAATCTGCACTGCGATTGCAGCTGCAGTATTAGCGAAGGCTTCTTCATCGGGATGCCAGATTCGTTTTTCACCTATATGCTCGAAGCAAACAATGCCAACCGGTCTGCCGTCGATCCAGATTCCTGTATCAAGCATAGAGGTAATACCGATCGGTTTCAGGTATACTTCGGTAAATTCCCTTGTTCGCGGATCGTTTTGGGCATCATTGGCTGATACAAGGCTTTCAGTGGAAATAGTTTTAAAATAGAAAGGGAAATCATTTGCTTTTAAGACAAACCCCTTGCTAAACCTATGATCTTTGGTTTCGAACAGGCACTTGCATTCCATTTCAGTCCTGTCGTCGGAGATCATCCACACGCTGACGCGTTCAACTGTAAGCGCCGATGAGAGTATTTCGGTAAGTTTAGTCAGTGCCTGGAGAATATCACCTGATATTACTTCCGGGTCGGTAGCAAGTGAAACGATAGCTTCCTTTTGTTTTGCAGAGCGTTTCTCACTTTCGCTGAATTCCATCTCAACAGCTTTTCTTTCGGTAATGTCGTGTACAATTAATTGTACGGCCGGCTTTTTGTTCAGCCTGGTAGGAACCGCCCGCACTTCCACATCCACCCAGGTGCCGTCGAGCCTGACAAATTTTTCTTCGATTGGTTTTAAAACTGCATCTCCTGAGAGTGCTTGTTTCATCCTGCTGAATACAAGTTCACGATAATCGGGATGAACGAACCGGGTAACCGATTTTCCAATCAGTTCATCCTCATTGTCGGCTCTCATAAGCCTGAGACATTCCTTGTTTATATAAATTATTTTATCGCCCTCATAAATTGCGATTGCATCAGGTGAATTATCAACGAGTTCGCGGTACTTAATTTCACTTTCCGACAGCGCATCCACAGCCTGCTTGTGTTCGGAAACCTCAATTTTGAGTAACTTGTTTTTTGTATGAATCAAGAGTAATGTAAACGAAACGAGCAGGAACAAAAGTACCAGAGCACTGGCTTTCAGCATCTCGTTGATTAATTCGTTCTCCCATGATCTTGCATTAAAATCCATTCCGAAAATGGCAATAATTTTACCATTATTATGGTCTTTAATAGGGATAAGTGCACTGCGCCAGATTCCCCACCTGTCGGGAAGAGAGACAGTTATTGATTCCTTTCCATCCCTGAAAGGTTGCTTGTCGTCGGGTTTAGCTTCGGTATATTCCTCACCGGGTGGTGAATAATCTTTGGAGTTTTTGGGTTCGGAATCAGCAATAAAATAGATTTTGCCGTTTTTCTCTTTGTATAGATAAGCAAATCGCGCAGCAGGATTAACGCGGATTACCTCAATTAGTTGTTTCTTAATATTCCTGTATTGTGGAAGGGCGGTATCTCCGGGTTCAGCATTCAGCGCATTCAGATCATCCACCAACAATGTTGCCTCAACGGATCTTGCTATCTGTAAAATGGATTCAGATTTATGCTTTTCAAGTTTTATCCATGAATAACGAATATAGAGTGTCCCTATGGCTACAATAACCAGAACCGGAATAATTTCCTGGAAACGGAATTTTATAGAGTGCTCCGAAGTTTTCATAACTTAAAAATTAACAACTTCCTTGTACAATCGCTATATTTATCATTTAAATTAATCCAGCTTTCCAAAAGATTTTATTGCCGGTTATGGCTAAGATAGCAAATAATGAGACAATGACATTCAGCCTTCAACAAATATAAACAAAAAAGACTAACATTCAGTTCAATACGTCTGAGATTATAAATCTAAACCACCATTAAAGCCTAGTAATCCGGAGTTGATTTCCGCTACTTTTTAAATATTGTATTTGTGCTTTGATACTTTTATCCATACACTGATTAAAATTGTAACCTCACGGTCATCTGATCATTGAAATTGGTTCCGGAATGAAATATTACATATAGCCCATGTTGAGTATTCCTGTATTGACGGGGATGAGCAGGATTGCACCATACTATTCTTTGCTTTCGTGCTTATTGTTTACCTGTTCTCAATTTCAATTTTATTTGTTTTTATACTGTATTCATAAGTCTTATCAGTAGCTGTGCAGAGGACCGAAAAGTACTCCATCCCTGCCAGGGCGCTGTATAAGCGGAATGTGCAAATGTCAGTTGCAGTTATATAGGGAGTTGTTTCTAAATGAGAATGCATGCAGGAAATAACTTTTTCACCATTTGGTGCTTTCGATGGAGTTGCTATTAAACGGGAATGAAATTTTTTCCAGTAAGTGATTTTTCCAACCGGATCGGCCCTGAACAGGTAGTCGTTGCCGAATGGTATAATCCCGGATTGAGAGGTGCCCATCAGAATGTAGAGTTTATAATTTGCGTTGTCCCTGATCAGTACAAAATTGGGATTAAACCCTGGGGGAATACTTACATCATATTTACTACCCGATAGCTGTCCGATGATTTTTATCTTAATAACGAGCAGTTCCTGCTCGTTTGCCGTCAGGGGTGAATCTTCAATTTCGGTGCGAAAAGGATTGCCCTGACCCAAATCAGTAAAATAATATTTCGCCTTTTTGCCATCCTGATTCTTGTTGAGAAATACTGCGAAAACAGTGTCGTTCGAATGATATACAATATAACCCCCGTAATCCTTTTTTAGCTTTCGGTTAGCCATAAACAAATCCGTTGCAACCCAGGCGGCTTTTTCATAACTGTACAAAACATCCGCTTCTTTTACAATGGAGTCCAGTTTAAAACGCAGGTTATCGTCCTGCGGGTATGCTATGCTGGCCATCGTTAAGAGTATGAACAAAGCGATTAACTGTTTCATAATAGTGGTAGTATTTTCTGATAAATTATGTTTTGATGGAATTTATTTGCTGTTCCTGTAGGTTAAAATGTAATCCTTTATATTCAGAATATTCTCTTCCGGTAGTTGTAGTACCACGAAAGGGTTCTGGGGCAAGACTATTTCGTAAAGAATATATTCTTCTAGAAATTTATTATAAGCTGCATCTTTCAGAATCCGTAATTGTGGCTCCTTGTTGATCTTTATTTTAGCATTTTCAATCCCCATAAGCAGCGAGGCCAGGCATTCCTTGTCTTCGAGGATTGAGTACTTGCCTTCGGCTACACCCATGGATTTTTTGTACCCAGGCTCGTAAGTCCATATTGCTTTTGCTATTGCATACCCAACCCATTTCTCGCCATAGGCAACATTGATTTTATTATCCGATACCTTCTCAATAGCTACCTGTGGATTAAAACACCAGTCGTCAGGTGTACGTTTTGCTTTCTTAAGTATAGTCTCCATTGCCTGTTTTATCCGGGGATTGTTCCTGTTGAGTATTCGGGCTATAGTGATTTCGTCAACTGCACTGCCTATATCGCCCAGCGCCATATAATTGTCGGCTAGGAACCAGTGTGCCATATAATCAATATAGTTTTTCGAAATTGCCATTTTATACCAGATGATTGCATTTGTATAATCATCCTGTGCTTCATAAATCTGCCCGAGATATGTCATTACATTAAACAAAGAACTGTCAACGGAAAGCGTTTGTTTGTAATAGAACATGGCACTATCAATGTTATGTGTCGAAAAGTACTTCTCGGCTGCATCGAAATAGGGTTGAGCTTTTTCGGATACTTCATACCTGTACGTAAACAATCCTGAATCAGTTGAAACCCGGTAGAAATCGTGATCAATCAGTTTGTCGGATAAATCCATGCACTCGACCGGTTTTTGAATCACATCCATTACATACGATAATTTTGAATCCGTCATGATCTTAATCAACTCACCAGGGGAATGAATTGTTTGTGAATAAACGAAAGCGGAGAGCATTAGCAGGATAAATAGTGCAGTGAGATTTTTCATATCTGTTTTAATTTAGTTTATTTTTATTTACGCTTGCATGGACTTTAAAATATCATAACGGGAGGGCTTTCATGTTATCCTGTGTACGCCCGATTAAAAGTGGTTCGCATGCTCCAGGCACCTTTATTATTAGTTATCAGCCTTTTTATTTAATATATTTTCTTGAATTTTATTTACCTGCAAAAGGTCGTTTGTACTGGTTATGCCCGTGGAATTGCTTCTACTCCTATGGTGGAAACTCAGGGTTTATTTGTTGTTATTGAATATTCAGTTTCATTCAGGCATAAGTGTAAAATTCTTCCTGGTGTGGTTAATCCTTTTTCAAGGATATTCCGGAATTAACTTTATTTTATGGTTACCAGGATCTGAGATTTCGGACCTCCAGGCAAAGCCCAGGTGAATAATATACCTAAACTAAAATAGCTGTGTGTTATTACGGTACCAAAGATAATTCAAAATCAGGTTTTTGTATAGGCCCTGTTCAAATATATTTGAAGGTTGCCAGGATTTGTGAAGCGAAGGAGAAATGGGGGCAAAACGACCTTTTTTATAGAATAATTTCCGCATTTAGCCTTTGGTACTATTATAATAGCAACAGATTTTTCTGCTGTTCCGACATCGAATTTCAAAGTTCCGTTTATACCGACTTAGGAACTTTATGGTAGGGCACTACAACTGATTCTGCACAGGTTGGTTGCCTATTTGCCCCTCATCGATCAGGCATAATTACATTGTCGTTCTATTGTATATTGTTTCCGGCTAGTCTAATACACAGCGGACTGAAAATCCATTGCTTTGGTCGATATAGATGATTGTTACATCTTTGGTATGGGAGAAAATGATAATCTGGTTGCCCCTGTCAGCATCTTCTTCTGTTGAGTACCAGCAGGAAAACATTAATCCCATGTTGTAGAACTCACCCTTATCGTTGCGGAAACCATCCGGCAGGCAGATTAACCCTGATTCATTCATAACTTCTGATACCTGCATGAGCCAATATACGGTGCCAGCTTCTTATAACTTATCGGCGGGGCGATGGATTCGCCTCCCTGGTTAGTAATCAGTACCGACCATTCCTCTTTTGTGGCAACATGCCAGCCCGGAGGACAGGCCTTTTGATCCGATGCCCAGGTATTTAGGTACCCGTACGATTTAACATTGCCAGGCTTGTTTTCATAGGCCCAGCATCCGCTCTCAGCTTTGTAAGCGAGGTTATCAGCCATCCAGTTTCATGTGCCTAGTGTAACGGTTTCATAAACTTTGCCGTCACGCATGTAGGTATAAGTTCCGCTTGCCTGTTCCATTGAATTCATTAAAAAACTTAAAAGTGCCAGAGATGTTAATAAGAATCTCGTTTTCATTTTACGAACTGATTTTTGATATACTATATTGGTGACCCTGTCATTTCCTAAACATCCTGCTTTCGTTCCAAAGTTCCGCGGCTCTGGTTTATCATCGTTTTAAATGTAATCGACTGTAATTAGAATCTAAAGGTATAAAGACATCTGGTTGTGCGAACCTTTTCCTGTAGATTTTACATCTGCCTGTTCCTTGTCTTTTTTCGTATTAATTCATCAATTGATAGGTCTTAATACTTTTTAAACCACATAGGGGCCTTGGTATAAAACATAAATCTGAAAATGAATGACAGAATAAAACCCTTTACTTTGATGTAACCAGGCGTATCCCGATGGAATAGTCGCGGTGTGCGGGGCCAAAGTCGTCGCGGTAGGCCGACCGGCAGCGCATGGCACAGTCGTTCCATCCACCGCCACGTCTTACGTGGTGTTTTCCTGAAGTTGCTCCTTTAGGATCGGTTTGTTCCGATGCCTGATAATCGCCATAGATATCGCTGCACCATTCCCAAACATTGCCATGCATATCGAACAACCCAAATGCGTTAGCCGCAAAACTACCCACAGGCATGGTTTTTTTGAGGAATTCTCCTTTCGGATTGTGATTATACGGGCTGTTCCCGTTATAATTTGCCTGAGAAGCAGTTAGGTTGCTGCCGGTGCTGAAAGGTGTGGAAGTTCCTCCGCGTGCCGCATATTCCCATTCAGCCTCAGTAGGCAGACGGCAACCCATCCAGGTAGCGAAGGCGGTGGCATCGTCCCAGCTCACATTTATAACCGGACGGTTGTCCCTGCCCCAGCCTTCATCGCCTGGTTTTTCTCTTCCGGTAGCCTCGCAAAACAAATCGTACTGCCCGAATGTTACCTCGTACCGGCTCATCCTGAAAGCGCTTACCGTAACCTGGTGCGGAGTTTCATTTCCGCTTCGCTCAGCCTCACCGGCCGGGCTGCCCATGGTAAAAGTACCGGCCGGAATATCAATCCATTCAATAGCTGGCCTGATCTGGGCAGAAGTAAGCAGGATTAATCCCCAAAATGCTGTGATAAAAAGGGTTTTCCTCATAAGGCATAAGTTTTTTTACCCGTTCATTCAATGTTTCCCTGTGTATCCCGGTGGTACCCGGTAGTCTTAAAGTTCATGCTCTCCCAATATTGTTATGGCACCGATTGACAGGAGCCCTTCGAACCTATTTGCAGCACCGCCGTGTTCAGCGATTTTACCATCAACTACCTTGTCGATATTAACGCCTGTGACTTCCATAATTTTCCCTGTAGGTTTAATACCCATCCAAGAACACTGATGTGTCCCGTTGATCCTATAGAATGTAACAACTCATTCCCCTTCACAAATCTGTTGGCTGATTGTAAGGTTGATATCCGGATAGGTTTTGCGAACTCCTGTGATATGCTCCTTTGCTCCTTCAATTCCAACTTTGAACCTATGGTTGTTATATACTTTCGTATAATCAGGGGAAATATATTGATCTGCCAGGCTTACATCGCCTGCGTTTAATACCTTCTCAATATATTCCCTGACTATAAGTTTATTGTTTGTTTCTATGGCCCCCATATAATCACACTTATTCCTGATAATTAGTTCGATGATTCCCGCTTGTAGCTCCCGAAATCCGGGACAATTGGGAAATGCAGCAGAATACAGGGTGCTCCTCTTCAGGACAATTCCGGCTCCAACTGAAATCCATTCCAACTAATGTTAATGAGCTTATTGTTAAGTACCAGATATTTAACACTACGTTTTTCAAAATTACAAACATTTTGGAATTGCCGTTAATAGTTATTTCGTCATTGATTCATACTTACAGTGTATTTGTCCCTCGAAGGTCCGAATGAAAACCTGAGTTTGTCAAATGTTGGCATCCCTGAAAAAAGCGAAAGCTCCCAGTTATTGGTATATCCTAAAGGTTCGGCCGGAATACCCCAGCGATGGTCGATTATACCGTTTGAGTTCTTGTCATGAACCACAATGGCGCCATAGTCGCCGAAAGCAAGATCGGGAACAACCACTACAGCTGTTTTGTTGAAGATACCTGCTTTTACCTGTTTAAAAGGTTGGGTTGGTACTTTATCATCCTTTCGGAACAATTGAACGATAACCTGCCCTGAATTGTCGGCAAAACCAGTGACATTGAAAGTGAGAGTGCCTGTAGTACTGCACTTTTGTGAATATACAACTGTTAAAAGCAGCAAAAAGTGAGTTGTAAGAATTAGTGCCGGATTTTTCATTTTCTTTCTTTTTATTCGTACGACAATGCTTTATGTGTAGGTACATTAATGGCTGATTTTGCAGGAATCCTGCTGGCCAGCCACCCGAAAAGGATTGTGACGGCAAAAGTGATCCAGAAGCCAGGCAAACTGAATGCGTACCCGAGTTCTGCCTCTTTGCCGAGCATTAAATTCCCGAAAAATATGGATGCCAGTTTGCTTAAAGGCCATGACAGCAGCAATCCTAGACCTATACTCAGTGTGCTGGTAATCATTCCTTCCATAACAAAGAGTGAATATATTTTCCGTGGTGTTGCTCCAATTGCCCGCATTACACCTATTTCACGCGTACGTTCCATAATGTTGATGCCGGTTGCTGAAGCCATGCCTATGGCACTCATAATCAATACCAGAAACGACAGGAAAACAATGGTCATTAAAATGATATTCAGATGGTCATAAATAATCTTAACCCTTTCGGCCTGCGACATCACATACAGCACCTTGAACCCGGTAGGGGCAATTGCGTTTTCAATATTTTTTTTCAGTGCAATAACCTTGTTATAATCATTCTCTTTTGCCACGAACATAATACTGTTCACCAGGTGATCGGGGTTAAAGAGGGCGTCGTATTTATCTATATCCATATAGATTTTTGCCTTTTCGAACTGTTCGGAAATTCCAACCAGGCGTGCCTTGATATTTTTATTTTCGATGGTCAGGATAACCTGCGAACCTATTGCCGGTTGTTTGTAAACATCCCATGCCTGCTGGTTCATGACAATTTCCAGATCAGGCGAGTCAGCCAGCCAGGTGCCTTTTATTATTTTTAGTTTCAGTAGTTCCGTATTTGTCGGGAGGGCTACAATGCCGGCACCTTTATTCGTCGAAAGGAGTTTTGATTGAATTTCTCCGCGCCCCCCGTTCCAAAGCTGTATGAGCTTTACATTTTCCAGCGACTGAAACGGACGGAGAGCTTCTTCCCGCGATACCTGTTTACTTAACACCACCTGCACGTCGTACCTCATTTCGTTTTTGACATTCGACAGCAGTACCCATAACGACTGCCTTACATTAAACCCGGTACTGAAAATAGCCACACCCAGCGCCATTGCCAGTATAGTTACTGCCAATCGCCGGCTGTTTCGCAGTGAGTTACGCACAGCAAGGATAAACGTATTCGAAACCGGAAGTTTTTTCAGCAGTTTATATTCGCGCGGACTAATATCCTGTGTAATACCATAGTCGCTTAATGCTTTTTTAACGGTAATGGCTGTGCCTTTCAGCAAAATTGAAAGCGATAAAACTACGGGCAGCAGCAAACTGGCTCCAATCAATAAGGCATACACATAAAAGGGAATGGTCGTAGTTAGTATATTGAAGTTGAGTTTCCATGCCACAAACTGAGAGAAGGCCTTTCCGGTTGCAACCGATAACGGCACTGCAATTATACCGGCAACCAGTCCCAACAGGAGCAACATGGCAATGTAAATCTGGAATACCTGGTACTGTGACCCGCCTATAGCCTTTAAAACTCCAATTTGCCTTACCTGGCTTGCCATAACCGATCGCATTAACTGAGAAACAAGAACGGCTCCCATAATAAATGCCAGCAAACCGATAGTGCCGATCAAAAAGATAAGCGTATTCAACTGCCATTGGTGCGGATGTTCATTAAACTTTGGGACCTCGACCGAACTGACCTGTATGCCTTTTGTATTCAAATCACGCACTAAAACATCGGATGTTTTTTTTACATCTTCTGCCGAATGAACATTGTTCAAGCGGACGATTAAGCGTTCGTTGGATGGTAAACCCGTAATCAGGCTGTAGCTTTTCTGATCGGTATAAGCATATATAAAAGCATCCTGTGTTGCCGGGGCTTGTGCGGGATCGAAGCAAATTCCACCCACTTCTAAATTTGCCATTTTGCTTCCTATCCTTACCCGCGGTGAATCGCCTGTGTTAACAGCCGTAATATGTTTACAATCGCGCTCCATGAGGATTGTTCCCGCGTCCGGGATTCTCTTACCGGTTTCCGGGAAAACGCGGGCTAATTTCATTTTCTCAAAATCATTGACCCCATAGAGCCAGAGCGGAATCCACACATCCGGTGAAATCTCGATGCGTTGCAGCGAAAAATCCCTGTATTCGGCTGTTTCAACTTCGGGCCGGTTAGCGAATTCCTGTAAATTTAGTTTTTCGAATTCCTTCGAATGAATAATAAGCTGGGCCGGATGCGTACTCTGATAGTTGGCATTCAGATCATTTGTAAGGATGAAATTTGAAACAAATACGGTTCCTACTCCCCAGATACCGAGGACCAAGGCAAATACAACCAGGAGTGTACGTTTCGGGTTTGTGAGCAGGTCGCTGAACGTTTTTTTGAATTTCATATTCATGGCGGCTAGTTTAAAGGGTTTTGAAATTCGATTTCTCCGTCAGTAAGGTTCACAATGCGCTGGTATTTCAACGCCGTGTTTCTTTCGTGCGTTACCACAATTACTGTTTTCCCGGTCTGAGCAAGCGAACTGAAAATGGAATTAATTGATTCGGCTGTTTTGCTGTCGAGGTTGCCTGTTGGTTCATCGGCAACTATAATTCCCGGATTATTGGCCAGTGCACGTGCTATTGCTGCGCGCTGCTGTTCCCCGCCCGACAGGGACGAAGGCATCTTATCGGCATGTTCGGCTATCCCCACGAGCGAAAGCAACTCAATCACCCGGCTGTTGCGGTCGGCGCCCGGAATAACATCGACAAACTCCATCGCGAGGAGAATGTTTTCCCTGATAGTAAGTGTTGGAATCAGCTGAAAGAACTGGAAGACAATTCCAATATTCTGGCCGCGCCATTTAGCCAGCTTGCTTTCATTTAATTCGCCAATAGTAATTCCGTTAACCTGCACTGTCCCGAGGGTGGGATTGTCGATGCCTGTAATCATATTGAGCAAGGTCGATTTTCCACTGCCCGATTTACCGGTAATGGCCAGGTATTCGCCATTATCGACAGTAAGTGAAACGTTTTTCAGTGCTGTAAAGGTTCGCTCCTTTAACTGAAATTCTTTGGTTATGCCCCTGAGTGATAGAATAGGATTATTCATTTTGCAGTCATTTTAACGGTTAAAATTTATGACTACAAAATTGGGGCGTTTCAATCCGCCGGCGTTTGCATTTCTTGGTGTGTTGTTTGCAAATCTTGCGATCCTGGTTCAGGGTTGGATGGCCGTGCCTATTTAACTTTTACCGGGATTAACAGATGGCGTGTAATATCTTCATACGGTTTCTCAGCCGGAGATTCCAGGAATTGTTCATAGCAAATCATTTCGGAGATAGCATAACCCATTGTATCAACATAATTGTGGTTAAGGGCAACCAGCGAATCGAGGGTTGCGTTCATGTCGCCGGTCATTTCATAATTCAAATATTGCGCCTTGCTGACGGTTTGAATACTTATACCTTTTGTAGGTTTAATTTCGGAACCTATGTCGATTCCGCAGAGGTAGCGACATTTATCGGGTGGTGTTATAAACGGAAAGTCGAGCCAGATACCGAAGTATTTTGTTGTTGCAGTACTTAAACCACGCGGGGTTGCCCATTGCAGAAGGCTTTGAAAAGCATAAGTTATATTTTCCCTGTGGCTGAGGCTTGTTTGAATACATGCCATGTTGAATGCGTATATTGTACTTACAACGGGCGTTGCTGACAATTTAACGGTTTCAACTTTCTGTTGTATATCTGTTATAGGCGTTATCCATGAAGTTTCAGTCCATTGTGTGAGTTGCTTTTTCCTGTTTATTTCGTAAAGTTTTTCGGTCGAAAGATCCCTGTATGTTTCGGCAGAAATACCAAAATAGTTTTTAAAAGCCCTGCTGAATATGGAATTTGATGAGAATCCGCAGCTAACGGCGATCTCATTTATAGCCAGTTGGGGGAATATCTTAACGAAGTGAGCTGCTCTTTCGAGCCTTAGCCTTATAATATACTGTTTTGGCGTTTCCTGCAAGGCTTCAGAAAAGATTTTCTGGAAATGGAAAGGAGAATAGTTTGCTATGGCGGCTAAAGTATCGAGTGAAACATCACCAGCCAGATTCAGATTTATATAGTTTAATACTTTCCCTAAGCTAACCTTATATTCGGGTTTAATATTCTGATTATGAATAAGCATATTTGTTGTTCCGGTCAATAACAATGATTAAGATTACAGGCCGTTAAATTTACAAAAAAATCCAGGTCCGGTACTGTTATATTGGATGAAAAATCAGTTTTGCGGAGGTAAATATCGTAAGTTTAAGGGCAGAATAGCATGACCAGAATAAGAAATCGCAAGTCAAGGAACCCAGGTTAACTCCCAATATTTGCTGAAACTTATCCTTTATAAGCAGAAAAACCAGTGTAAGGAACCAGGTTCTGGTTATTATATAATAACCTGCAATTTGTGATGGTATCGGCCGTTGTTACCTTGTTATAGCTAATTGGAGAGCCAGATTGGTTTCGCATTTTTTTTAGTCATCAATTGCCTCAATACCAAGTTGCCTGGCCCGTTCGATGGTATCTTTCATTGCCATGAGCTGCTCCTGGGAGTGCCCCTGCCAATCCGTAACCTCACCGATTATGCGGAGCGGACTTTTGGTACGGTACGACTTTGTCGGGTTGCCGGGGAATTTTTTGTCCGTCAGGTTGGGATCATCTTCAATGGTGCCTGTAGGCTCTACAATATATATTCTGCCAGGTTCTTCACCCAGTGCAAGCTCGGCACCCCAGGTAGCCGCATCCAGGGTGGCAGTGAGGTATACATATGATGCCTTCTTCCTTATTCCGAAATTTGAATTAAAGCCGGCTTCTATCAGGTCGCCCGGCTTAAGGTTGGCTTTTGTGCCATGATAATATATCTGTGGACCCAGGTTGTTTTGCATGCTAAACTCTTCTCACTATTTGTCTTCGCTCTTGTTATTTATCTCTTTGTGGTTTACAAGTGAGGTTACAGGCTTGATAGAAATGCGTGCGTTCCCATCGATTTTCGCCACAAAAAGCAGTTTCCACTACTACAAATAATCCTCTCGTGGCGGAGTAAAGAAATCAATAATATTTCCCTCCTCTATTACTTCAAGCGCATGTTCAGTATTTTCGGGAATTGCATAGGTGTCTCCACTTGTTAATATATGGCTGTTGTCTTTCAGTTTAAGTATGTACTTCCCCGAAATAACATAACCACTCTGCTCATTCGGGTGCGAATGGAAAGGAACAAAGTTGCCAGCTTTAAAGTTCATTTTTGCAACCATTGATTTTTCTCCGGTTGCGAGCACGTCAATGTCGATACCCTTAAATTGCCGTTTTAGAGCATTCTCTTTTTTCGTTATCATTATCGGTTTTGTTTTTGCAGAACTTTAGCAGTAAATTAATCGGAACTGCCAGGAACCTTCACGGAAAATTGAACCCGGGGTTATTTTATGAGCTGATTTTCATTAACTGAACACTTATTTCGGCGCCCAGCCGGCAATTGTTATAAACCAGAGCGATGTTCGATTCAAGTGATTTTCCTTTGGTTATCGAAGCAATTTTACTCAGTAAATAAGGAGTAGTTTCTTTACCTTTAATTCCAAGTTGATTCATCTCTGTGATTGCTTCCTGTATTACCTTGTCGATAAGGTCTTTATCCATTGAATTCCGGCCTGGTACAGGGTTTGCAATTAATATCCCGCCTTTTAAACCCAGGTCATATTTTGTTTTTATTAACCAGGCTATTTCCAGTGGTGTATCAATCCGGAAGTTTACTTTGAAATCACTTTTATCGCAGTAAAAGGCGGGTAAATCGTCAGTTTTATAACCAATAACCGGCACTCCTTTTGTTTCGAGGTATTCGAGTGTTAAGCCAAGATCGAGTATGCTTTTTGCCCCGGCCGAAATCACGGCTACATCGGTCATGGCCAGTTCTTCAAGGTCGGCACTTATATCCATTGTGTTTTCCGCTCCGCGGTGAACGCCTCCAATGCCTCCTGTTGCAAATACCCGTATACCGGCAAGAGCCGCAATATACATAGTTGCACTCACCGTTGTTGCCCCGTTTATTTTGTTGGTTACATTATACGCAATATCCCTGCGTGATGTTTTCTGAATTTTTACACCTTCTTTCCCGAGAAAATCAATCTCTTCGTCACTGAGCCCTACTTTAAGTTTGCCGTTTAAAATGGCTATGGTTGCCGGAACAGCGCCATGTTCGCGGATAATTGCCTGGCAATTCAACGCGGTTTGAACGTTCTCGGGATAAGGCATCCCATGTGAAATAATAGTTGATTCCAAAGCCAAAAGCGGCAGGTTATTTTCAATCGCATTACTTACTTCTTTACTGTATTCAAGATAATTTTCCTTCATTTTATTCCACATCTGATAAAGTGATTTTCGTATTCGTTGAGTTCGGTGACTGCAAGGTCAGAAATGCTGTTTTCTTTGCTATTTCAAGGCATTGGGTTATACTCTTTTTGTTTATTATTCCATGAATAAACCCACCCAGGAAAGCATCTCCCGCTCCCGAAGAATTAACAATTGCAGTTGCTTCAAAAGGCATTGTCCTGATGTGCTCATTTCCGGATTTATAGATGATTTCATTTCCGGAATCTGTAATAAGTAACTTTTTTAAACCCCGGCTTAACACATCATCAATCCTCTGATCAACAGTTGCTTTATCCGACAAAGCTTTCAGCTCATTCAGGTTTACCTTTAACAAAGTTATGTATTTAAGCAGGCCTTTAAGCTTAACAACTTTTTCGGCACTTACAGCATCGATAATTATCTGCTTTTCGTTGTATGTTTTCAATAAGTATTCGAGAGCATCCTGATTTAAGTTAGTATCCATTACCAGAAGATCAAAACCACTGATAAAGTCAGCTTTTTCATTAAAGAAATCAACGTTCAAATGGTCGGTGATTGCCATATCATTTAACCCTATAAAGAGGTCATTGTCTTTATCCATAACAGCCATATAGATGCTGTTGCCTGCATTCTTAACCTCAAGGCTCTCGTGTATGTTTATATTTAAGTTCTGTAAATTTAATTTCGCGAGCGAGCTGAAGGTATCATCGCCGAATACTGTCAGCAAAGAGACCTTATTGCCCAGCAAGGCAATGTTGGTTACTATGTTACATGCTACGCCTCCGAATGCCATATAAATCTTTGCACGATTTGAATCATTCATGGTGCAGTCAGATTCAGAATGAGCAAAAATATCAATGTTCTGGGCTCCGATTACTATGGTTTTAAGCATGTTATTCGATAATTTCAGATGATTGACCGTATACTACCTGCTGCGATGAACAGTACACGGGTCGCAAAAAAGATAGTTCTCACTTTCAGGTTGAAGCTGCCGTGGCAAGAGTTATAAGAGAATGAAAAGCCACACCTCAGTCCTTCGTAAAAGTTCTACTAAAGTACTTATAACTTGCTTGCCGGCATAATAGCCGAATGAATTTTGCCAGGTTTTAAATGCTTCCGGCATGTTATTTCTTATAACCTGTAATGTAATAACACTTCTTCTCTTTTGTATGTTCTGTTTTTTCAATGGTTTTAAACCCTGTTTCCTCCATTTCCCGAATTACATCATCTATGCTATGCCTGTAAAATATTGTTTCACCCCGTGGCTGTTTGTAATCCCTGAAATACTCAGCATCTGCCATAAAAATGATGACTTTGCCATTTTGTTTCAGAATTGTAAATATCTTTCTCAGGCGGCTTCGAATTTCGTCCCAGAAGTAGATAACATTTAAAAAATATATGCAATGGAAAGTATCAGCTTTGAAATAATAATTTTCGAAGTCGGCACAATGCAGAATAACTTTACCTCGAATTATATTTTCATGGTTCAACCGGATTGCTTTCGAAAACATCAGCCGGGAAAAATCAATTCCATGAAAAGTACAATCATACTTCTGTGTGTAATCATAAATGCCCTTACCTAATCCATATCCGATTTCCAGAACAACGTCATCCTTATTAAGCTTAAGCATTGAATCCATTTCATCATATTCGGTTTGATTTTTCTTTAGAAACCTTATAATATAGCGGCCAAACAAACCACGCGGTTTTCGAAAATTACTGGCAATGAGTCGTTTAAACATAATGCTCCCCAATATCTGAATTTAATGTGCCAATTGTTTTATAGTTAATGTAGTTAGCGGTTTCGAGGCAAAAAACTGTCAGCCTTTGCAGCAGTTATTATGATTTTAAAAACTTCATCCAGCTGCTGACATGCCAATTTCTTTTAGATGCTGTTATGATGCCGGCTAACTTTAACTTCTCTGTCCGGTTTAATAAAGCTATTCCCTGCCCGCAGCTGGCAGGCATTATTTTATTGCCTTTCCGTCATTTTGACCGGCATTAGTTGGTTCCCACAGTTCAATTTTGTTACCTTCTGTGTCCATAATATGTATAAATTTTCCAAAGTCGTAAGTGGCAATACTGTCCAGGATAGTCACCCCGTTTGATTTGAGTTTGTTTACAAGTCCTTCGATATTCTGAACCTGGTAGTTAATCATGAAATCTTTTTTGGATGGGGAAAAATATTCATTCCCTTTTTTGAAAGGTTTCCATTGAAGTGAGTTTATCTCGTCGGGTTTGTTAACGCTCCTGGATTCAAAACCTGCAGAACCCCAATCATTTATTTCGATCCCTAAATTCCGGGTGTACCATTCTTTTATTTCCTTTGGATTGTCGGAATAAAAGAAAATGCCTCCAATTCCAGTTACCTTAGGTATTGTGTCGTTAGTTGAAGCTATGGTAATAGTCACTTTTTTTTGCTCTTCGATTTTAGTCGTTTTTTTATTTGTCGAGATGCAACCCGTAAGGATTGTTAAAACTGCAAATGGTATAATTAGTCTGTTCATTCTGCATTTTAATAGGTAAATATGTCTTGGCTTTTAATCTTCTTCCTAAAGATAGAGATATAACATGTGCGGGAATAGTATTTTACTCAAATGTCAGCCTCCACAAATGTATGTAAAGATTTTAAATGTTTCAATGATCACGCATACCCACATTTGTTATCTCCCTTGGTAGTGGCAGCCCTTCTTTTTGGGTCATATTCACCTATATTTATTTCTTTTGTTTTACGTTCTTTTGGTCGTCAGATATGACATGCTTTCCATTTTTGCTTGTTTGTATATTTTATAGGGTTCTCTACTTTTATACTGCCCGGAACTGTTTTCTGAAAAAAGATAAATCTCCATGCAATAAGGTGTCACCATATTTTCTCAGTTCCTTAAAGTGTTTTCTATACTAAATTTCATCTCTTTCTCGGAGGGGAAATCATAACTCTGTGCTTTGGTACCAGGATCAATTTTGCATTTTAGCCGCTATAATGCAATTGTATTCCAGTAAATTAAAAGAAAGTCTTCACTGTCAACTTCGCCAAGTAAAATGTTGTAAGAAAATGGATAGCCTGTTGGATATGACGAGCCGCTAATCTTAATATATAGTATGTATTTGCGAAAAATAATGAGCATGAAATATTCTTCAATTTCAGTATGGTGTTTTTAAAACCAAAATTCTCAACAGACGATCTGATAATTTCCAAATCTGTGTCAGCAAAAAAAGTCTGTCCTGGTGAAGTGTTGTTTATTTTTTTACCAATTCAGACTGTGATTTTTTATTTCTTTTAAATAAGTCAAAAAAAAGTCCCGAATTGAATTCCTTATCGTGCCTTTTCAGGGTTGCCTCAACGAGTTGAATATGGTGAGTTTGGAGTTTTTAAACGCTTCAGTTTCAAACGGCCCCGATTATTATTTGTTCAACAAATATTCATGTTTTACTCTAACTACCAGATGCATTATGTTTTTGTCCGGCGCTGAATTTTTATGGTACAAATTCTTTGACTATCTCTTTATTTTTTCTCTCTAATTCGTTCTCCCATTTTAACAGTAGTTTCATAGCCATTTGCTGTATTGAGCAATAAATCCTCATCGATGTGGATTTTACTTTTTTCGAACAGCAATACAATCGTTGAGCCTCCAAATTTAAAATAGCCTTTCTCTTCGCCTTTATTTACATAATTTCCACTAAAAGTTTGTACAATACTTCCTACCATGGTGGCACCAACTTCGGCCATAACAACCTCACCAAACAATGGATTTGAGAGGATTGAATATTCCCGTTTGTTCAGACAGAATATTTCTGCCTTTTTACGCAAAGCTAAAGGGTTGACTGAATAATAGTCACCATCAATCTTTTTGATTGGCGATATATTTCCACTAACCGGGAAATGAAAACGATGGTAATCAGGCGGCGCCAGCCGAAAGATAAGCAGGGCGCCATCATTGTACTTTTGTGCCAGATCAGCATTATCGAGAAAGGAAGATACATCAAAGCGGTATCCTTTTATAATAAAGGAGGAGTTGCTGATATCGGCATAAGCCAGAATTTTCCCATCGGCAGGTGATACAACAATAGCGGAGCCGGTATCAACCGGCCTTGCATCATCTTTTAGTTTCCGGGTAAAAAATTCGTTGAAATTGATGAACACCTGGTCCCGGACAACGTTCATATCAATATCAAAATCTGCAATAAAGGGCTGTATCTTTTTCGCTGAAGAAGTACGATCCATCCTATTTCCATAGATGGATGAAACCACTTTTCTTTTCGCCAATGCCCATAAGGTTGCTTCACCAACCGGATTGTAATACAACCATACCAGCCATTTTTCGCCGGCTATTTTTTCGGTTTTTATCTGCCCGCTCTCTCTTTCATAATAGCGAATTGGATCCTGGTGCGGTAGTGGATAAAATGCCAGGCTGATAAGTATGGCAAACATCAACAAAATAATGCCCCACCTCTTTTTAATTTTTGTTATCTGCATATTTGTTTTGTTTGCCGTGACAAGCAAATATAGCACAATGTCATATATTTTAACCCACTTTCCATAAATCAATAAACTCTCAACAAGTGGGCTTCTTTCCGAAATCCATTCTTTTAACTATCCATATATAATTTTAATTATTACGGCTTATTGATGTCATATTCCTTTTCTTATTCAGCGCTTTAAACAAATAATCAATTACTCTTATTACAGATTCTGTTGCGCAGTTTGGTTTTAATTTTTCCCACTATCGGTTTGCAGATTTGCGATGGGCGGGTTTTTCAGCACAAATGTTCATTCGGAGAACTGAATTTGCTGTAACCACAAAACTGTCTGCGGAGTACGAAACCCTGCCTATTGCAAATGTGCTGTTAGCTGCAGTTTTAGTTCTTTCCATATGTTACTTTGGTAACTGAATTGTTTTTTCTGCTGTGTGCATATATCCTTTCCTGTTGTCATAAACAAAATTAGAATGAAGAATTAAAAAACTTGTATTTTCCGGCGCTTTGGTTATAAATGAATATTTTGCAACTGTGCCCGGATCAATAAAGAAAAATCCTTGATGTTTCGGTAAATATGATCCAAAAGTCAATCTGTTGGGAAAATCTACTTAACTACCCCATTTTTCCTTCGTTTCAATTTTGTCATTTGTAAAAAGGGCATTAAGGTCAAATCCAAAATCTTTCATTCTATGTTGTGCTTTACCTTTATTTTCGATTAGGGCAATTAGTTCTATCACCAAACAATTATCCTGTTTACTTATAAGATTAATGTCTGTTGAGAAGTTTATATTAGGGTATCTTTCTTGTTGTAGAATAAATCTATAAAAGACCCAGCCACCACCAATAATAATTGATAATGAGGTCAAGGTTGATGTAACAATATCTGCCCAATCTTTAAATTCTGTAATTGTTATTTTGTTTGAATTAAAAATTAATGTCGTAATAAATTGCAGCTAAAGTAGGAAGCCACACACAGCGGCAGATTGCGGGCGATTTCCTGTCAAGCCGAAAGACGGCACGAGCGGAAAGATGCACACCGATAAACACCGCTGCCGCACTTGCCGGGTAGCTGATTAGTGGCTGTTTCATTTATTAATTTACCCAAGCAACTCCACCTGAAGAATTTAAAATATTAAGATTACCCCCATCTGTCAAAACTAACCTGTAACCTGCTGCCAAAGGATAATTTTTAACTTGATAAGAACCCCATTTGAATCTGTTGTTCAAATCATATATGCACAAATTACCATCTGCTTGCAGAGTTAAGTAATAACCTGCACCTAAAGTATATTGAGCTGCTTGATAAGCCCCCCAAACAAAAGCCCCCAATGTTCCATTATTACTTTTATAAACACAAAGATTACCGTCATTCTGCATTAATAACACATATGCTTTGTTTGTAGAAATTAATTTTTCACCGGATTTTAATTTTTCTCCGGCAACCAAATAGTTTTTTGAGAATGTAGGCAAGGTTACCCGTCCTTTCTCATCATTTTGTGATTTTGCTGTTGAAATCCCTAAAATCAACACCATAAAGAATGGTAATAAAAATTTAACTTTTTTCATAAAAAATAAAATTTAAATGAAGTCCTACTCAATTACGCCATTTCGGTTTCCGCGGAGACTTTTTAAAACTGTCGTCTCTTTCAGTGTCTAACGGCCGACAATATGGCAAGTGCGGGAATAAATTGCTGCTCAACTGTCAGCCAGCACAAATGTATGTAAAGATTTCAAATGTTTCAACCAACACGCAAATCCGCATTTGATATAGCGTTTGTTAGGCAAAGTAATTTTTCTTTTCTTTCATCTCTTTTATTGTCATTTCTAATCCTTCTTTGTATGATGGATATTCAGGCTTCCAATCTAAAATCCTTTTAGCTTTTAAATTTGAAACTTTACAATTCAAGGTTATTATTTCATAAAAGTCATTTCCAAAAACTAATTTGATTATAAATGCAGGAATATGTCCTGGTCGTTTTTTATTCATCAATTCAGCCATATAAATTGTAAAGTCCTTTTGGGTGACTGCTGCATCGTCTGCAATAATAAACTTTTCTCCAATTGGCAATTTCTCAATGGCTTTAATTATTGCCGATGCTGCATCGCTTGCATGAATATTTGGGATGTAATTATCTCCTTTTCCAATAATCTTGCTTCGCCCTTTCTCCATCATATTGTAGATAAAACGAAAAAGTCCGCCGTTACCATATATTTTTCCATATAGTAATTGTATTACTTTCGGATTTGAGGTTTTAATAGCTTGATTAACCATTTCATCTGTGTCTTTACCTATTTCAGTCAGACCAATCCTAAGAATAGGCCAAGTCTCATCAGCAATTTCATTATTTTTTGTCTTAAAACTTGTTCCTGAAGGTAAAATTATAGGAACATTAAAATGCATCGCCAAATCCATTGAATTACGAAAAAAATCATTTGTTTCTTTTCTCAATTCCTTCTTACGTTTCTTGGTCATCCTATGTCTGGGCCTCACACTTGGCATTGCTAGTAATACAATAATATCAAGGCTCTCAGGTAAAGTGCTTTTAAATGCTTGTGGGTTTCTTATATCGCCTAAAAGCCCCAGAGCGCCTAATTTGTTAATTCTCTCGATTTTATCTGCAGTTCTAGTAAGAGCAATAACCTCATTGCCTTTCTCAACTAATCTTGATAGTAAATAACTACCTACTAATCCAGTTCCCCCAATTACAAATATTCTCATGGTATTTGGATCTTTTTATTATTTTTCCTAACGTTCCGACGCTATAACAAGTGGCGGCGTGCGTGGTTTACGCTGTCAACGAGTTCAAATGCCGGTGCGTGTTACCGCTGCTCAAATATACTCCCAAACCCGCCATTTGTTATAGCCGCTGTTAGCACCAGTTTTATTTCCACCATTGTTCGTTTTCTTTTTGTCTCGCTTTATCTACTTCAGTTGTTTCATGATTTGCTCCCCAGGCGAGTCTGTAGTTTTCCCAACCATTTTTTAAATATTTATCATCAACAAAGAATTCTCCTGCACCAATATCAAAGTCCAAACTTTCAGGAATTCTATAATCTCCCCAATTGCATTTTTTTGATTTATTTGTTTTGTAGCTTGTCCAACTCCCGGCAAACTGGTTATTTGAAAAGCCGTCAGCAACAAACATTATTGCATCATAACGAAACTGCCCTTTTTCGTCAATGATAAAGTGACTTGTTAGTTTACCTTTGATAAAACCTGTCGAAACTTGCTTTTTGTCTTCATACAGAATTACATCACAAATCGCAAAGCCTTGTTTATAGGATGGAATATCGCCAATCCTGTAAATCCTTGATTTATTAACTGTTATTGTCCCATGAAATGAACAGATTGTTTCTTTCACTTTTGTCTTGCCGAAAACTAAATACTCGTATGGGTTTGTATGATTTTGAATAACTGAAATGAAATGAATATAGAATCTTTGATAATCGTCACCTATAAACCCCAAAATTTCAGCTCGTTTTATTTTTTCTTTTCCATCTTCTCTGTCTTCGGTTAATATACTGTCTGCTGTTAAAATTGTCGAGAGGTCATAAGTTTTAATTTGGTCGAAAAAATTAGTAGTAGCTGTGTCTTGAGCATAGGTTTTGCTGAACAGTAATACTGTCAAAATTATGATTGTTATGTAGCGAATTGCTGTCTTCATAAAATTGGTGCTAACGGCAGCCCGTCTAACAACCTCCTTCAAAGGTAATTTCCGGGTTGAATAGTTGATTAAAATTAGGTAAAAGGGTTGATATAAGCGTAGCATATTTCAGAAGTATTTTACTTGGGTTAAAAAAGTTGCTTAGTGAAAGAGCTTTAAAATGAGTCATTATTGAGTAAAAAACCAAAGACAAATCTTTCAGATACGCTTTCAACTTATCCTGGCCGAGAATATTCACAATCCTGCGCAAATTGTAAGCAACAAAGATCAGTCCTACATCAGCTGAAGCGCGTTTCATCGATTTCTTGGTCATGATATAGGAATACCCCCATTGCCGTTTTATAATTCCGTATGGGTGTTCCACGATGGCTTGCCTTCGAAGGTAAAGTTTCTTGTTACTATCCAGTCGAAGTTTGTTAGCATGTATTAAATCGGCATATTCGGAGCGTTCAAGTATACGCCCATTTTTATTCCTGGTGCATTGCTTGGCAAACCGACACTTCTGGCATTCATTGGTTTTGTAGTGTTTTACTTTATAGTTGGACTTTGAGCTGTTTTTATCGTACTGGTTTCCGTTGGTGGTTAGTGTTTGACCTGCCGGACAAGTGTATGAATCGGAAAGCTTATCGTAAACGAAATGTTCAATATCAAAGGCCGGTTCGGGAGCATGTGATCCAGGATCGGGAATGGCTACCAATACTTCAACGCCTTGCTTAATAGCATAATCAAACTCGCCTCCGGTGTGAAAGCCTTTGTCGTACAGTGCCGTAAAATCATTGTTCTGCAAAATGGTTTTGGCCCTGCGAACCATGCCACCCATGGCTCTGTTGTCAGTTTGATTAGTTACCTTAAAATCAATAGGAATGTTGTGTTTTGCATCCACGGTGGTTTGTACGCTGTAGCCTACTTCGGTGATATTGTTGCGGGTAACAAGCTGGCGGCTGTCAGGGTCGGAGGTTGAAATCTGGGTTTCTCCGCTTAGTTCCAGTTGCCGGCGAAGATCCTGGTAAGTGGCTTTGCGTTCTGTGTGTTTCTTGATTTTCTCCTTAATCTCCGTCTTTTCAGGATCACAAACCTCATCCTTATCTTCTGATGCCAGTATGTTGCTGTATTCTTCGAGCCGGGCATCGATATAGGCAATATGGCGTTCAATTTTAGCTTCGTTGAAATTGTTCTTCTTGGAGTTCTGAGCCCTCAGTTTGGTGCTGTCGCCTGCTACTAATTTGCCACCAATCAGATCAAAATGTTTGGCCAGTTGCACGGTTGCCCTGAAAACCCTGCGTATCGACTTTGGATTATCCCTCCTGAAATTAGAGATGGTGTTGTGATCGGGCACCAGGCATTTCATCAGCCACATCAGTTCAATGTTCCAGCTACACTCTTTCTCTAAAGTGCGGGAGGAACGGATTCGGTTCAAGTATCCGTAAATATAGAGTTTAAGTAAAACCGAGGGGTGATAGGCCGGCCTACCGTTTTCCATAAATTCGAACCTAAAGCCAAAGTCTTCAAGTTTTAAGCTATCCACAAACATGTCGATCAAACGGACTTCGTTATCCTGAGCAATGGCTGCCTCGAGGGAAGAAGCAAAAAGTGGAATCTGGCTTCTGTCTTGTCCTGTTAAGAATTTCATGATGTAAATATCGTGATAATCAATGATATAGAAGATAAAGTAGGCGCGAAACCGGGTAAAAAGTTATCAAGAATTAAAGTGTTAATAACTGCGGCAAAATTGAAAGGTGAAAGATGGTTTTTAGACAGTTTGACGGCTGACGCTATGGCAAGTGCGGGAATAAATTGTTGCTCAACTGTCTGCCAGCACAAATGTAAGTAAAGAGTTCAAATGTTTCAACCAACATGCAACTTAGCGAAGCGGTCTCTTGAGCGCAGCTCAAAAACCCGCATTTGCTATAGCGTTTGTTAGCAACAGCCCTTTATTCTTATAAGATTGTTAATTGAATCTTTCTACCTAGACCAGTTTCAAATATTTTGAACAAAGTCGATAACTGAATGTCAACTTTCCCGTTTTCAAGCCTGGAAATATAGCTTTTCTTTGTCCCGATTTTGTCAGCTAATTGCTCTTGTGTGATATGAGCATCCTTTCTGGCTTCTTTCAGCATTTCGGAAATAACAAAATAGTTAGCTTTGGCTTCATACTCGTCTCGTACTGAAGAACCTACTTTACCATATTTTAAGTCTAAAAGTTCGTCGAACGTTTTAGCGTTTCTTATTGCTTCTTTTTTCATTTTCTTGCGTTTTTTTAAGTTCAAAATACTCTCGTTTTAATCTGAGAGCTTTCTCGATTTCCTTTTGCGGAGTTTTCTGCGTTTTTTTCTGAAATGCGTTGAACAAAACTACTATTCTTCCTTCATCGAAGCAGCAGAAAATTCTGTAGATATTAGAACCATATTCGACTCTGATTTCAAAAAGTCCATCTGTGTTTTCCATTGGACTGAGGAATTTTTTCGAAACTCTCTCAACTCGTTTGATTATGTGAAACACAAATTCTATTTTTTCCTGAACTTTTGTTGATTGTTCAAGATAGAAGTCAACAAAGTGACTTCCATGAAATATGATTTTTCTTTCTACAAATTCCATGCAGCAAAGTTAACTATAAAGTTAACATTTTCAAAATTATTTTTTGTCCGGAATTTTTCGCGCTAGGGTTGTTGCTAACGTTCCAGGGCTAGGTACAGGCGTGGCTTAGAAGTAATTATCTTTCAACTATGCACTATTTGGAAAATAGGCAATTATTTCATTTCCAGTATAATACCACGCTTGTACTTAGCCCGTGTTACCGGCGGTGATTATTCTTCATACTCTTTAATATACTTCTTTAAATTCTTCAAAGTATGATTTATTTGTTCCAATTCTATTAATTCCGGATCATACAGATATCCAAGCCATTCAACTAGTTCTTTATATTCACGAGAATTCGGTCTACTTAGAGTTTCAATTAGA
Organism: Bacteroidales bacterium; assembly: GCA_963677975.1. Taxonomy (GTDB): domain Bacteria; phylum Bacteroidota; class Bacteroidia; order Bacteroidales; family UBA4417; genus UBA4417. Next base: position 2,612,808 of record OY782677.1, read on the forward strand.
TTATAATATCCTCCAACGCCACCGCAGTCTTCTGGTGGACAATTTCTTTCTCCTTCAAGACAAACTGGCACCAGTATCAAATTATCTTTTTCTATTATTTTTTCAAGTTTAATATTATGAGACCAAGAATCGCCCATATCATATTGATATTGTAGTGATTGTGTTTTATCTTGAAGAATATCTTTTATTTTTATTTTTTTATCACTATTGAGTTCAAAGGCAGGATCGTCATCATCCCAGAGACTCTTATTTCCCCATAATATTCGATTCTGTTTAAAGAGATAGAGATGATAATTTGACCATCCAAAAGAAATCTGAATAATATGATGTAGTTCATAAAGTGATGTGTTCTCACCAATGATTATTCTTCGCCAGATTTTTGGCTGAATCCTGTCTAGCACTATTTTAAGCTGATAGTAAATTACCTTCATTATAGTAAAATTAGCATTATTTCAGCGCCGGTAACGGATGCCGCTATGGCAAGTGCGGGATTAAATTGTTACTCAACTATCAGCCAGCACAAATGTATATAAAGATTTCAAATGTTTCGACGACCACCAATACCCGCATTTGCTATAGCGTTTGTTAGCATTAGTACTTTTTTCAGTCTACAAAAGTTTCCTTGATAACTTCCTTACATGTCCTGATTTCCGATTTTGTCAGTTTGCCTAAAACTTTCAGAATTCTGACTTTGTATACTGTTCGGATTTGGTCTATAACAATCATACCTTTCTTTCCGTCATGTTCAACCGCAACCCTGGTCGGATAACGTTTCAGGTTTGTAGTCATTGGAGCAAGAACAATAGTATTAAGATACTTATTCATCTCGTCAGGTGAAACAATGACGCATGGTCTTGTCTTTTTTATTTCACTTCCTAAAGTAGGGTCTAAGTCGACCAAAACAATCGAATACTGTATTATTTCCATTCTTCGAAAGTTTCATTGTCAAACACATCGTTTACTAACAATTGATCATCGTTTTCCGAATGCATTTTCTGGAATGCTGTTTCCCAATTCTTTCTTGGGCTTTCGATTGGTTTGAGAATAATTCTTCCTTTCTCAAGTATAATTTCAACCCTTTCGTTGATATTATATTTCTCAAGGATTGACTTACTTAATCTAAGTCCTCTAGAATTTCCGATTTTGATAATAGATGTTTCCATATTGTTGTCCTGATTGTGACTACAAAGTTATTACATATTTCTCAAATATCCAAATCCAAAGATTTTTTCAAGTATTAATGCTAACGGCAGTCTGTCTAATAACCTAAGCGAAAGTAGCTGAGAATTGAATAATTGCTTTCGCATTCGATCAGGTGCCTTTGGAATTTACTCACGCGAAACAGTTTTTAGACAGTCTGACGGCTGACGCTATGGCAAGTGCGGGATTAAATTGTTGCTAAACTGTCTGCCAGCACAAATGTATGTAAAGATTTCAAATGTTTCAACCAACACGCAACTTAGCGAAGCGGTCTCTTGAGCGCAGCTCAAAAACCCGCATTTGCTATAGCGTTTGTTGGCATTAGTTGTTGTTTATCTTGGAATATTTAGTTTGTCAGGATTCTGTCTGCAATCCCAAACTTTCAGGATTATTATTCTGTCTTCAAGTATTTCGTAAAATAAAATATAATCTTCAATAATCAGGCCTCTGATTTGGTCTAGTTTTGTTTTTATTCCTGATTCAGGATTTTTCGAGACAGTAATAAGTTCTGTCTTAAATTTCTTATAAAGTTTTCTCGAGTATAGTCCGCTTTTGTTTCTTTTAGTGAAGAATTCAAGAATTTCTTGTAATTGAATTTCGGAATTTTTCGTCCAGATTACTTCTCGCTTAGCCATTCTTCTACTTTTTGATCCATTTCTGATTGTGAAATCACATTTCCTTTTTTCGCCTCTTTACTTGCAAAAAGCAATTCTTTCTCTTGGTCAGCCGTTAATTCAATAAAGGACTCTTTTTTCTTGTAGTCCAAAATTGTCTTGATAGCATTGAGAAAGTCAATGTCTTCAATTCTGGAAATCTTATGAATTAGTTCTTGTTTCAACTGAATAGTATTCATTTTTTTCGTCTTTTAATCCGGTATAAAGGTACAAAATTTCTATGAATTCCGATGAGTTCTATAAATGGAAAATTTTGGTTTACAATTAATGCCAACGGATGAGGCTATGACAAGTAGCGGATTGCGTGGCACTTAGCTGTCAACAAACACAAATGATTGTGCGGGCAACGAAACTTCAATTATGTTTCCAAACCCGCTATTTGTTATAGCCTTTGTTACCGCCAGGTTTTCTTTCTGTCAGGCAAGTTTTACTGTCTGATTGAGCAATTCAACGTTAAAATTCACTTTCGCGTTTAAAGCTTTGAATACTTTAATTATTGTTTCAAAACGAGCGTCTGTCAGGCTATTCTCTAATTTAGAGATTTGCGCTTTCTTTACACCTACCAACTGACCAAGTTCTTCTTGTGTTAAATGACGTTCTTTTCTTGCTTGCTTGATTGCTTCTCCAAGCAGATCAAGTCGCAATTCGTTTTCAAAAGCTTCACGCTTTGGAGTTCCCGGTTTGCCGATATATTTATCAGTAACTTCGTCCAGGCTAATTGTTTTTAATGGTTTATCTTTCATAGTTTTTTCCTTTCAAAATAAAGTTTTCTAATTCTCTCTGCTTTCTCTAATTCTCCGGTAGGAGTTTTATCTGTCTTTTTGATTAGTCCGTGAGTTGAGATTACAACAGTTTCAGTTTGTCCTGTCTTGTCCCAAAAGGCAAAAAGTCGATAATGAGTTCTGTTAAACAAAGTCCTGAACTCCCAGATTTCATCTTTTAGTTTTTTGAAAAGTTCCTTGTCATTAGAAAGTCTTGCTTTTTGAATGTTGTAGATGACTTTTTCTCTCGCCTTTTCGTCAATGCTGTCTAGAAACTCAGCTGCTTCTTCTAAAAAATGAACTTGAAATTTTTCAGTCATATTATAAAAGTTTATGCAAAGATAAATGTTTCTTTATTAGGAAACAAATATTATTTTTATTGCGGTCCCAAAAACATGGCGGTAACGTCAGTTTGTCTAATAACCACCTGTAAAGGCAATTTTTTGGCCGAATGTCAGATTAAAATTAGGTAAAAGGGTTGATATAAGCGTAGCATATTTCAGAAGTATTTTACTTGGGTTAAAAAAGTTGCTTAGTGAAAGAGCTTTAAAATGAGTCATTATTGAGTAAAAAACCAAAGACAAATCTTTCAGATACGCTTTCAACTTATCCTGGCCGAGAATATTCACAATCCTGCGCAAATTGTAAGCAACAAAGATCAGTCCTACATCAGCTGAAGCGCGTTTCATCGATTTCTTGGTCATGATATAGGAATACCCCCATTGCCGTTTTATAATTCCGTATGGGTGTTCCACGATGGCTTGCCTTCGAAGGTAAAGTTTCTTGTTACTATCCAGTCGAAGTTTGTTAGCATGTATTAAATCGGCATATTCGGAGCGTTCAAGTATACGCCCATTTTTATTCCTGGTGCATTGCTTGGCAAACCGGCACTTCTGGCATTCATTGGTTTTGTAGTGTTTTACTTTATAGTTGGACTTTGAGCTGTTTTTATCGTACTGGTTTCCGTTGGTGGTTAGTGTTTGACCTGCCGGACAAGTGTATGAATCGGAAAGCTTATCGTAAACGAAATGTTCAATATCAAAGGCCGGATCGGGAGCATGTGATCCAGGATCGGGAATGGCTACCAATACTTCAACGCCTTGCTTAATAGCATAATCAAACTCGCCTCCGGTGTGAAAGCCTTTGTCGTACAGTGCCGTAAAATCATTGTTCTGCAAAATGGTTTTGGCCCTGCGAACCATGCCACCCATGGCTCTGTTGTCAGTTTGATTAGTTACCTTAAAATCAATAGGAATGTTGTGTTTTGCATCCACGGTGGTTTGTACGCTGTAGCCTACTTCGGTGATATTGTTGCGGGTAACAAGCTGGCGGCTGTCAGGGTCGGAGGTTGAAATCTGGGTTTCTCCGCTTAGTTCCAGTTGCCGGCGAAGATCCTGGTAAGTGGCTTTGCGTTCTGTGTGTTTCTTGATTTTCTCCTTAATCTCCGTCTTTTCAGGATCACAAACCTCATCCTTATCTTCTGATGCCAGTATGTTGCTGTATTCTTCGAGCCGGGCATCGATATAGGCAATATGGCGTTCAATTTTAGCTTCGTTGAAATTGTTCTTCTTGGAGTTCTGAGCCCTCAGTTTGGTGCTGTCGCCGGCTACTAATTTGCCACCAATCAGATCAAAATGTTTGGCCAGTTGCACGGTTGCCCTGAAAACCCTGCGTATCGACTTTGGATTATCCCTCCTGAAATTAGAGATGGTGTTGTGATCGGGCACCAGGCATTTGATCAGCCACATCAGTTCAATGTTCCGGCTACACTCTTTTTCTAATGTGCGGGAGGAACGGATGCGGTTCATGTATCCGTAAATATAGAGTTTTAGCAAAACCGACGGGTGATAGGCTGGCCTTCCGTTTTCCATAAACTCAAACTTAAAGCCAAAGTCTTCAAGTTTTAAGCTATCCACAAACATGTCGATCAAACGGACTTCGTTATCCTGAGCAATGGCTGCCTCGAGGGAAGAAGCAAAAAGTGGAATCTGGCTTCTGTCTTGTCCTGTTAAGAATTTCATGATGTAAATATCGTGATAATCAATGATATAGAAGATAAAGTAGGCGCGAAACCGGGTAAAAAGTTATCAAGAATTAAAGTGTTAATAACTGCGGCAAAATTGAAAGGTGAAAGATGGTTTTTAGACAGTTTGACGGTTGACGCTATGGCAAGTGCGGGATTAGATTGTTGCTCAACTGTCTGCCGGCACAAATGTATATTAAAATTCAAAATGTTTCAACGACCACGAATACCCGCATTTGCTATAGCGTTTGTTAGCATTAGTACTTTTTTAGTCTACAAAAGTTTCCTTGATAACATCCTTACATGTCTTGATTTCGGACTTTGTCAGTTTGCCCAATACTTTAAGAATTCTGACTTTGTCGACTGTTCGGATTTGGTCGATAACAATCATTCCTTTTTTACCATCATGCTCAACCGCTACTCTAGTTGGATACCTTTTCAGGTTTGTAGTCATAGGAGCTAGGACAATAGTATTAAGATACTTATTCATCTCGTCAGGTGAAACAATGACGCACGGTCTTGTCTTCTTTATTTCGCTTCCTAAAGTCGGGTCCAAGTCGACCAAAACTATCGAATACTGTATTATTTCCATTCTTCGAAAGTTTCATTGTCAAACACATCGTTTACTAATAACTGATCATCGTTTTCTGAATGCATTTTTTTGAATGCTGTTTCCCAATTCTTTCTTGGGTTTTCAATTGGTTTAAGAATAATTCTTCCCTTCTCTAGAATAATTTCAACCCTTTCGTTGATATTATATTTCTCAAGAATTGACTTGCTTAATCTAAGTCCTCTGGAATTTCCGATTTTGATAATAGATGTTTCCATATTGCCGTCTTAATTGTGACTACAAAGTTATTACTTATTTCTTAATTATCCAAATTCCGGGATTTTTTTAAGTATTAATGCTAACGTTCCGCGGCTATGACAAGTGGCGGCGTGCGTGGCTTTACGCTGTCAACGAATACAAATGCCGGTGCGTGCTACCGCTGTTAAATATACTCCAAAACCCGCCATTTGTTATAGCCGATGTTAGCAACTGGTTGTTTATTTTCTAGTCTGGTTTGTATTTCGTTTCATGCATTGCCAGATAGCAATCTGCTAAAATCTTTGTCCGGATTTGTGTTTCTGCTCGGCGTTAAAATGTTACGGACGCCGTCAAAATCTACTTTCCTCTAATTCTACGCGAAGCGTTTTTTAAAATTCGTTGCCGAACTGGCGTTACCCAATTCTGTATTCTTTTAACTATAATCCGATAGTTTCTCCTGGACTATATATTCTCTATTTATACTCGTTTCGCTTTCCTACAACTAGTTGCTAACTGACGCTATGGCAAGTGCGGGAATAGATTGTTGCTCAACTGTCAGCTAACACAAATGTATGTAAAGATTCCAAACGTTTCAACGAACACGCATACCCGCATTTGCTATAGCGTTTGTTGTGTGCTGTTTTTCTATCTTGCAACCCTTTTGTCGTTTGGTATATTAATCATTCCACAACCTTCAACAAGCCAGTCTGCGTTTTCTTTAACCATTCTAATTGTCAATTTAAACTCAGGCCAATTTTTACCTTTGACTAACAAAATATTTGTAGTGCTGTCAAGAGACTCAAGTTCAAATCCTTTGTCTGGATAGTCTTGAGCATCAAATATTGGGTCTGCATCGAGTCCGATTTCGGGTTCTCCTTTATACGCTTCTTCAATAATTCTTTTTAATTCTGTCTTAAAGCGATTAGTTGTCAACTTGTTTGAATCTACCCATTCAATAACACCGATTGATTCCTTCATTTTGTTGCAATTGTCAACATACGCGTTTAAGAATGTCAAAGCTGTCTTGATTAGGTTTTCATTCTTATCAACTGTGGATTGTATGGTAGTTTTTCCCGAATCAATCTTTGTTTCTGCCTTATGTCCGCACGAAACAAATACTAAAAGTGTCGCAATAAAAATCAGTCGTAACATATTTGTCGATTATTTTTTAAAATAGCACACAACGGCAGCCCGTCTAACAACCTCCTTCAAAGGTAATTTCCGGGTTGAATAGTTGATTAAAATTAGGTAAAAGGGTTGATATAAGCGTAGCATATTTCAGAAGTATTTTACTTGGGTTAAAAAAGTTGCTTAGTGAAAGAGCTTTAAAATGAGTCATTATTGAGTAAAAAACCAAAGACAAATCTTTCAGATACGCTTTCAACTTATCCTGGCCGAGAATATTCACAATCCTGCGCAAATTGTAAGCAACAAAGATCAGTCCTACATCAGCTGAAGCGCGTTTCATCGATTTCTTGGTCATGATATAGGAATACCCCCATTGCCGTTTTATAATTCCGTATGGGTGTTCCACGATGGCTTGCCTTCGAAGGTAAAGTTTCTTGTTACTATCCAGTCGAAGTTTGTTAGCATGTATTAAATCGGCATATTCGGAGCGTTCAAGTATACGCCCATTTTTATTCCTGGTGCATTGCTTGGCAAACCGGCACTTCTGGCATTCATTGGTTTTGTAGTGTTTTACTTTATAGTTGGACTTTGAGCTGTTTTTATCGTACTGGTTTCCGTTGGTGGTTAGTGTTTGACCTGCCGGACAAGTGTATGAATCGGAAAGCTTATCGTAAACGAAATGTTCAATATCAAAGGCCGGATCGGGAGCATGTGATCCAGGATCGGGAATGGCTACCAATACTTCAACGCCTTGCTTAATAGCATAATCAAACTCGCCTCCGGTGTGAAAGCCTTTGTCGTACAGTGCCGTAAAATCATTGTTCTGCAAAATGGTTTTGGCCCTGCGAACCATGCCACCCATGGCTCTGTTGTCAGTTTGATTAGTTACCTTAAAATCAATAGGAATGTTGTGTTTTGCATCCACGGTGGTTTGTACGCTGTAGCCTACTTCGGTGATATTGTTGCGGGTAACAAGCTGGCGGCTGTCAGGGTCGGAGGTTGAAATCTGGGTTTCTCCGCTTAGTTCCAGTTGCCGGCGAAGATCCTGGTAAGTGGCTTTGCGTTCTGTGTGTTTCTTGATTTTCTCCTTAATCTCCGTCTTTTCAGGATCACAAACCTCATCCTTATCTTCTGATGCCAGTATGTTGCTGTATTCTTCGAGCCGGGCATCGATATAGGCAATATGGCGTTCAATTTTAGCTTCGTTGAAATTGTTCTTCTTGGAGTTCTGAGCCCTCAGTTTGGTGCTGTCGCCGGCTACTAATTTGCCACCAATCAGATCAAAATGTTTGGCCAGTTGCACGGTTGCCCTGAAAACCCTGCGTATCGACTTTGGATTATCCCTCCTGAAATTAGAGATGGTGTTGTGATCGGGCACCAGGCATTTGATCAGCCACATCAGTTCAATGTTCCGGCTACACTCTTTTTCTAATGTGCGGGAGGAACGGATGCGGTTCATGTATCCGTAAATATAGAGTTTTAGCAAAACCGACGGGTGATAGGCTGGCCTTCCGTTTTCCATAAACTCAAACTTAAAGCCAAAGTCTTCAAGTTTTAAGCTATCCACAAACATGTCGATCAAACGGACTTCGTTATCCTGAGCAATGGCTGCCTCGAGGGAAGAAGCAAAAAGTGGAATCTGGCTTCTGTCTTGTCCTGTTAAGAATTTCATGATGTAAATATCGTGATAATCAATGATATAGAAGATAAAGTAGGCGCGAAACCGGGTAAAAAGTTATCAAGAATTAAAGTGTTAATAACTGCGGCAAAATTGAAAGGTGAAAGATGGTTTTTAGACAGTTTGACGGCTGACGCTATGGCAAGTGCGGGAATAAATTGTTGCTCAACTGTCAGCCAGCACAAATGTAGGTAAAGATTCCAAATGTTTCGACGAACACGCATACCCGCATTTGCTATAGTGTTTGTTAGCTGTAGTTGTTTTTTGTTTTCTGGTTTAAAGATAATTCCAATTGTAAAAAAGAGCATCAATCAAAATGTAAGTTAAAAGTACAAACATGAGTTTGATTTTGTCCATTTTCATTGCTTTATAATTCACTTCGTTCATTCTGTATTTTCTTTTCCGCGTAAAAAGATACAAGAATAAGCCTAAAGGGAAAACGATAAAAATTATCAATGAATAAGTCGACCAATAGTGTCTTAGAAGATTAATTAAATTTTGATTGAAAGGATATACCATTATAAGTATTCCTGTCAATTTGTAGAATGTGGTTTGCTTTCTATGATTCGACAATAAGTAAAAACCCGAAGAAGTCAGAAACAGTCCGATTACTAATTCAGTAATGAGTTCTGTCATAGGAACCATAAACAAAAATAATAGGCTTGAAAAGTGATAAGCATAAATTAAATATGCAGAATGGTAAGTCAGAATGATGCCCGCAATGATTGAAAAAAGACTGAGGATAATTTCTGCAACGTCTCGTGTCCTAATCAACTTAAAAGGCAATAAATTCATAGTATTCAAGTGTTTACGAGCGTTTTCTTACAATTACAGCTAACGGCAGTTTGTCTAATAACCACCTGTAAAGGCAATTTTTTGGCCGAATGTCAGATTAAAATTAGGTAAAAGGGTTGATATAAGCGTAGCATATTTCAGAAGTATTTTACTTGGGTTAAAAAAGTTGCTTAGTGAAAGAGCTTTAAAATGAGTCATTATTGAGTAAAAAACCAAAGACAAATCTTTCAGATACGCTTTCAACTTATCCTGACCGAGAATATTCACAATCCTGCGCAAATTGTAAGCAACAAAGATCAGTCCTACATCAGCTGAAGCGCGTTTCATCGATTTCTTGGTCATGATATAGGAATACCCCCATTGCCGTTTTATAATTCCGTATGGGTGTTCCACGATGGCTTGCCTTCGAAGGTAAAGTTTCTTGTTACTATCCAGTCGAAGTTTGTTAGCATGTATTAAATCGGCATATTCGGAGCGTTCAAGTATACGCCCATTTTTATTCCTGGTGCATTGCTTGGCAAACCGACACTTCTGGCATTCATTGGTTTTGTAGTGTTTTACTTTATAGTTGGACTTTGAGCTGTTTTTATCGTACTGGTTTCCGTTGGTGGTTAGTGTTTGACCTGCCGGACAAGTGTATGAATCGGAAAGCTTATCGTAAACGAAATGTTCAATATCAAAGGCCGGTTCGGGAGCATGTGATCCAGGATCGGGAATGGCTACCAATACTTCAACGCCTTGCTTAATAGCATAATCAAACTCGCCTCCGGTGTGAAAGCCTTTGTCGTACAGTGCCGTAAAATCATTGTTCTGCAAAATGGTTTTGGCCCTGCGAACCATGCCACCCATGGCTCTGTTGTCAGTTTGATTAGTTACCTTAAAATCAATAGGAATGTTGTGTTTTGCATCCACGGTGGTTTGTACGCTGTAGCCTACTTCGGTGATATTGTTGCGGGTAACAAGCTGGCGGCTGTCAGGGTCGGAGGTTGAAATCTGGGTTTCTCCGCTTAGTTCCAGTTGCCGGCGAAGATCCTGGTAAGTGGCTTTGCGTTCTGTGTGTTTCTTGATTTTCTCCTTAATCTCCGTCTTTTCAGGATCACAAACCTCATCCTTATCTTCTGATGCCAGTATGTTGCTGTATTCTTCGAGCCGGGCATCGATATAGGCAATATGGCGTTCAATTTTAGCTTCGTTGAAATTGTTCTTCTTGGAGTTCTGAGCCCTCAGTTTGGTGCTGTCGCCTGCTACTAATTTGCCACCAATCAGATCAAAATGTTTGGCCAGTTGCACGGTTGCCCTGAAAACCCTGCGTATCGACTTTGGATTATCCCTCCTGAAATTAGAGATGGTGTTGTGATCGGGCACCAGGCATTTCATCAGCCACATCAGTTCAATGTTCCAGCTACACTCTTTCTCTAAAGTGCGGGAGGAACGGATTCGGTTCAAGTATCCGTAAATATAGAGTTTAAGTAAAACCGAGGGGTGATAGGCCGGCCTACCGTTTTCCATAAATTCGAACCTAAAGCCAAAGTCTTCAAGTTTTAAGCTATCCACAAACATGTCGATCAAACGGACTTCGTTATCCTGAGCAATGGCTGCCTCGAGGGAAGAAGCAAAAAGTGGAATCTGGCTTCTGTCTTGTCCTGTTAAGAATTTCATGATGTAAATATCGTGATAATCAATGATATAGAAGATAAAGTAGGCGCGAAACCGGGTAAAAAGTTATCAAGAATTAAAGTGTTAATAACTGCGGCAAAATTGAAAGGTGAAAGATGGTTTTTAGACAGTTTGACGGCTGACGCTATGGCAAGTGCGGGAATAAATTGTTGCTCAACTGTCTGCCAGCACAAATGTATACAAAGATTTCAAATGTTTCAACCAACACGCATACCCGCATTTGCTATAGCGTTTGTTGGGCACAGTTTTTCATTTTTCTTTCTTGACATAGAGTGTTTTTTCTCCATACGTAATGAGTTCTAAACTATCATTTCTCAGTTTACTTATCTTTGAAGATGATACAAATCCATTGAAATATATAATCAACGAATCTTGTTCAATCTGATACTTGAATTCTGATTGTTCTTCTCTGTCTGGATAATAAATAGTATTTTCTGTTATCTGAAAACTTGCAGTAGGAGCATCTTTTTCATTTGCATTCCACCAAACTCCGATTAGTTCTTTAACTACTTGCTTGTTTGTCAAACTTTTCTGTTGTTCTGATTTATTCTTAAAATTAGTATTCTGTCCGGAACATGAGATTATTAAAATAAAACATCCTGTCCAGAAGAAAAGTAGCTTTACAAATCTGTCCATATGAGTTCTCATGATTCAACAATAATTTTTTATCGGTTTTATAATATGCAAAAATGTTCTTCCGTTTCGATTTTCCAAAATTGTGCCCAACGTTCCGCGGCTATAACAAGTGGTGGCGTGCGTGGTTCTCCGCTGTCAACGGGTACGAATGCCGGTGCGTGTTACGCTGTTCAAATATACTCCAAATCCCGCCATTTGTTATAGCCGCTGTTAGGCACAGTTTTTTATTTCCGATACATCGAGTCTATCAATTTTCCAAAAAATGAATTCTCCGATAACATTGTTGTCATGTGTCCATTCTCCTAATTCCAATATAATATCTCCAAAGTCTACTTTAACGGGATTGATAGATAAGATTTGTCCATAAGCCGAATACGAGCATTCAATACCTTCATGCTCGATTGTCTTTTTTTTTGTTTTGTTTTCAGAAAAGACTGTTTCCCATTCGATTGGCCAGTCTAAAGAAGAAAAACTAACAAGATAAGAAGCATTAATCTCAAATTCTTTTCCCCAAAAAAGGGCTGCAAATTGTTTACCAGCTAAAGTCTCAAAAGTAACAATTCCCTCATGAGAATCAGTTAAATCTAACATAATAACTTTTAATTTATTCAACATTTTGTCCCTCTCGATTTTGTTTCTGTAAAATTGTGCCTAACGGCAGTTTGTCTAATAACCACCTGTAAAGGCAATTTTTTGGCCGAATGTCAGATTAAAATTAGGTAAAAGGGTTGATATAAGCGTAGCATATTTCAGAAGTATTTTACTTGGGTTAAAAAAGTTGCTTAGTGAAAGAGCTTTAAAATGAGTCATTATTGAGTAAAAAACCAAAGACAAATCTTTCAGATACGCTTTCAACTTATCCTGACCGAGAATATTCACAATCCTGCGCAAATTGTAAGCAACAAAGATCAGTCCTACATCAGCTGAAGCGCGTTTCATCGATTTCTTGGTCATGATATAGGAATACCCCCATTGCCGTTTTATAATTCCGTATGGGTGTTCCACGATGGCTTGCCTTCGAAGGTAAAGTTTCTTGTTACTATCCAGTCGAAGTTTGTTAGCATGTATTAAATCGGCATATTCGGAGCGTTCAAGTATACGCCCATTTTTATTCCTGGTGCATTGCTTGGCAAACCGACACTTCTGGCATTCATTGGTTTTGTAGTGTTTTACTTTATAGTTGGACTTTGAGCTGTTTTTATCGTACTGGTTTCCGTTGGTGGTTAGTGTTTGACCTGCCGGACAAGTGTATGAATCGGAAAGCTTATCGTAAACGAAATGTTCAATATCAAAGGCCGGATCGGGAGCATGTGATCCAGGATCGGGAATGGCTACCAATACTTCAACGCCTTGCTTAATAGCATAATCAAACTCGCCTCCGGTGTGAAAGCCTTTGTCGTACAGTGCCGTAAAATCATTGTTCTGCAAAATGGTTTTGGCCCTGCGAACCATGCCACCCATGGCTCTGTTGTCAGTTTGATTAGTTACCTTAAAATCAATAGGAATGTTGTGTTTTGCATCCACGGTGGTTTGTACGCTGTAGCCTACTTCGGTGATATTGTTGCGGGTAACAAGCTGGCGGCTGTCAGGGTCGGAGGTTGAAATCTGGGTTTCTCCGCTTAGTTCCAGTTGCCGGCGAAGATCCTGGTAAGTGGCTTTGCGTTCTGTGTGTTTCTTGATTTTCTCCTTAATCTCCGTCTTTTCAGGATCACAAACCTCATCCTTATCTTCTGATGCCAGTATGTTGCTGTATTCTTCGAGCCGGGCATCGATATAGGCAATATGGCGTTCAATTTTAGCTTCGTTGAAATTGTTCTTCTTGGAGTTCTGAGCCCTCAGTTTGGTGCTGTCGCCGGCTACTAATTTGCCACCAATCAGATCAAAATGTTTGGCCAGTTGCACGGTTGCCCTGAAAACCCTGCGTATCGACTTTGGATTATCCCTCCTGAAATTAGAGATGGTGTTGTGATCGGGCACCAGGCATTTCATCAGCCACATCAGTTCAATGTTCCGGCTACACTCTTTCTCTAAAGTGCGGGAGGAACGGATTCGGTTCAAGTATCCGTAAATATAGAGTTTAAGTAAAACCGAGGGGTGATAGGCCGGCCTACCGTTTTCCATAAATTCGAACCTAAAGCCAAAGTCTTCAAGTTTTAAGCTATCCACAAACATGTCGATCAAACGGACTTCGTTATCCTGAGCAATGGCTGCTTCGAGCGAAGAAGCAAAAAGTGGAATCTGGCTTCTGTCTTGTCCTGTTAAGAATTTCATGATGTAAATATCGTGATAATCAATGATATAGAAGATAAAGTAGGCGCGAAACCGGGTAAAAAGTTATCAAGAATTAAAGTGTTAATAACTGCGGCAAAATTGAAAGGTGAAAGATGGTTTTTAGACAGTTTGACGGCTGACGCTATAGCATGTGCGGGATTAAATTGTACTTCCTTTTCAAGGAAACACAAATGTAGGTAAAGATGCCAGATGTTCAAACGAGCATGAATACCCGCATTTGCTATAGCGTTTGTTAGCAACAGTTTTTTATCTTATCTGTATTTGTAATCAAATTCTGAAGTGAAGATTGACAAATCTGTTTTCATATCTCTGATGTGAAAAGAAGGCAAATGAATAATATTACCTTTTTTTAAGTACTCTTTTATCTCGTTATCCTCAGTAAATGAAAATATTTCACCAATTTCTTCTTTGTCTTTAAATATAGTAATAGCGGGTGGAAAAGAACCAATTTGATATCTACTTCCTTCTATAGTTTTCTTTGTTTCGGTAAATACAAATGAATATTCAATCTGCGACTTATTTTTCAAGAGTAATGTATTTAGCTTAACATTAATTTTAGGAGGAGTAATTGCAGTAAATGAATTTGTAACCTTGATTGTATCGCATTTATTGTTTTTACAAGTTCTTACTACTGTCCTGATCAAGACTTCTCCTTTATGAGAAGGCTTAACACATATTTCGTCGAAGTCTAAATGACAAGAGTCTATTGATCCATTGCTTGTATTAACGCTTAGTATTTCGGCCCTATCTTGAAAACTAAAATAAATTTCATTATCCATTCCAACCCACATATGTCTTACTGGCCAATCGAACGGAGAACTGTCAGTTTTGGGTATAAATGCACCAATAAGCGTTTGAGCATTTGCTGTCTTGATGCAAATTACCAATCCTAACAAAAATAAAAAATTCGTTTTCATAAAATTGTTGCTAACGTTCCGCGGCTATGACAAGTGGCGGCGTGCGTTGCTCTCCGCTGTCAACGAGTACAAATGCCGGTGCGTGCTAAAGCAGTTCAAATATACTCCAAAACCCGCCATTTGTTATAGCCGCTGTTAGCAACTGGTTGTTTATTTTCTAGTCTGGTTTGTATTTCGTTTCATGCATTGCCAGATAGCAATCTGCTAAAATCTTTGTCCGGATTTGTGCTTCTGCTCGGCGTTAAAATGTTACGGACGCCGTCAAAATCTACTTTCCTCTAATTCTACGCGAAGCGTTTTTTAAAATTCGTTGCCGAACTGGCGTTACCCAATTCTGTATTCTTTTAACTATAATCCGATAGTTTCTCCTGGACTATATATTCTCTATTTATACTCGTTTCGCTTTCCTACAACTAGTTGCTAACTCCCTTATATGTACGTAAAAACCGTATATAATTTCCCGGTTTGGCTGTATATGTACGGTTTTATACGTTGTTTATTTCCTTTCAAAGTTAGTGCTTTATTATAAATCGTCAAACGGCGATTTTATTTTTTCCAGACTCTTTTCGGTTACATGCGTATATATCTCGGTGGTCTTCGAACTCTTATGCCCCAGCAACTCCTGTATATAACGCAAATCGGTGCCCGACTCGAGCAAATGGGTAGCATACGAATGCCTTAACCAATGCAGGGTTACCGGCTTATGGATATTGGCCTTTCGTACTGCATGCTTCAGTACGTCCTGCAAACTCGTTTCTGAATAGGGCTCCCCGGCAATCTGACCCTCAAACATCCAGATTTTCGGACGGTAAATTTTGTAATAATCGCGTAACATGCCTATGGTTTTGTCCGAAACTGGTACCACCCTGTCCTTCTTCCCCTTCGCATTTAATACAATCAGCAAATGACGCTTCGAGTCGATATGAACGGGTTTTAAATTTAACAGCTCGCTGCGGCGCAATCCACAGGCATATATCAGACTGAGCATGGTACGGTGTTTCTGGTTGAAAGGCGCCTGGATAATTGCTTTAACCTCTTCCTTGCTGAGTATGTTGGGCAACCGGTGCTCACGGCGGGGCCGCTCGAGCTGTTCGGTAATAAGTGCCGAACCTGTTATCAGCTTAAAAAACAGCCTGGCCGCATTTACAGCCTGGTTTTGATACGAATAACTAACCGGCGTGGTATCATATATTGATATACATAGCGCTGCATATCCTCGTTGGTGGCTTCGGCGCTGGTTTTGGGCGCGATAAACCTCAGGAAGGCAGTAATGGCCTGTGTATAGGTTTCAATGGTTGAATTGCTGTACCTTTTTTGTTCCATCCACTGCCCGAAACGCATGGTTTCCAGTTTTTTTTCGGCAGTAAGCGGTGGCAGTTCGGCTGGAGCTGAAATTTCGTAAGCATGTAAAGCAGGTTTCGGCTCCGGCTCCTGCCCGAAATCGAAGTCGGTAATGCGGGTATTAAAATAATTTTCAAGCAAATCGAGGTTAGTGCCATAGTTCGGTATTACCCAATGGTAGTCATTTCTGTTCCAGTATGCATAGTTAAAACCGAGCAGGAACCGGGTGTCCGCTTCGTTTTTCGGAAGCCTGACCTGTATTTGTTTGCCAATAACCCATATTTCAACCCCGGTCCGAATGGGTTTGCGCGATCTGTTGGTTTCCGGGCAGGTTTTAAAATCTGATTCCTCCTCCGGCTTCAGCGCACTGTATGCGTCAGTAATACCGGGGAAACGCGCCAGCAGTTGTTCGTATGCTTCGGCGGTATCGGGTATATGCCAGGCACGATGTGTCCGGCTCCAGGCAGCACCTTCAATCTGCCTTACCTGGGCCGCCATTTCATTACTGAAAGCGAATTCGAGCATAATCCTCTGCCGGCCCCTGTGGTTCAGTTTCGAAATCTTTATCATAACTCAAGGTTAAATGTTACAGTATGTGTGTCTTTCCTGTTGTAAAATAGTATCCCCGGCTCCAAAAAAATGTCATTCTTTTTCCTTCGGCATATTTAGCAGGCAACGTATATCGCCGGTGGGGCTTACTTCAACAATCCCGCAGCACTTTGCCCCAGAACCGCGGCATTTTAACCCCTTTTCACAGCATTTTGCCCCGATATCACAGCTTTTTACCTCGTTATCGAAGCATTTTGCCCCGGTATCGAAGCATTTTACCCCGATATCGAAGCTTTTTGCCCCGATATCGAAGCTTTTTGCCCCGGTATCGAAGCTTTTTGCCCCGGTATCGAAGCATTTTGCTCCGGTATCGAAGCATTTTGCCCCGGTATCGCAGCTTTTTACCCCGGTATCGCAGCTTTTTACCCCGGTATCGCAGCTTTTTACCCCGTTATCGAAGCTTTTTGCCCCGGTATCGAAGCTTTTTACCTCGTTATCGAAGCTTTTTACCCCGGTATCGAAGCTTTTTGCCCCGGTATCGCAGCATTTTGCCCCGTTCTCGAAGCTTTTTGCCACGACATCGAAGCATTTTACCCCGGTATCGAAGCATTTTGCCCCGTTATCGCAGCTTTTTACCCCGGTATCGAAGCTTTTTGCCCCGGTATCGAAGCATTTTGCCCCGGTATCGAAGCTTTTTGCCCCGTTGTTGTATATGGTTATTTGAAAAAAATAATTCGTTCAGTGATCGGTTAAAAAGTCTTCCGGTTTTCCCGGCCCGGAAGACTTTTATTATAAACTTCACACTTTTGGCGAAGCCGGCGAAGCGGATTGTGACCTGTACAACTTGCCCAACTCATCCACTATGGATTGCGTGCCCGGCTCCTTCATTTTTACAGCCATCCGCGCTTTCATATATATAAACCTCGCGGTTTCATAAGCTTCGGCGCCTGCAAGCTGCCTGGTGTCGGTAACCATTTCGAGCAATTGTTCCAGCTCATTCTTAACAGTTGCAAGAGCGACAAATAATGCAAGGTCTTTTTTACCTGCATCAATTAAACCTGGTCCCGGATCGATAATAGGATTGCCTTCACCCAGGACAAAGCTTTTTTCAACGAAAGGGCGGCGGCCATCATCCATCAATGCCATTCCTTTGCGCTCACTTTCCGAAAGCTTTGTAAGAAATGGCATAGCGGCCCTGATATCGGCCATCGACTGCCGCACAGTTTCGAGTACGGCAGGTGCTATTTCAGCATCAATTCGATTGTTCATAAAATTTGATTTTAAAAGTTAATGATTAGGATATACTGATGCATCCGGGAATGCAGTTCAGGCAGTGTAAAGTTGGATCGGCTGATGCACAGGCGGTGCCGGTTGTATACCATGTTTCGTTCTGTTTAAAAGCTCGCGATAGGATCAACTATGTTTAATTCAACCGTAAATTACCAGGATCAAATGCCATACCTTACAGTTTTTGAACAGTTCAGGGGAAAGGTTTGTAAACCCCGGTCAGGCCTTCGCCCGCTCAGTTCCATTTGTATGGTAACCGAACAGGCTGATATACAAAAACATCATTCTTCAGATACAATCACTGCTGCACCGCCAGCGCAGTATCAGCATCGGTTTCCTGGTACTTACGGTTACGGTATTCTGATTTTTCTTTTTCGAGTTCGAGTATTTCCCTCGTTTGATCACGTATAATAAGCTCGTAATATTTGTCCCTGAAATCGTCGGCCGGTTTTGCCTCATCCTGCCGGGGATTTTGCCTGGCAAGTATCCATACACAGGTTATAATACTGAAAAACAGGGCTGCCGCTGCAACAATTAGCGGATAGTTGATAAAGGTTTCACGTTTTCCGGCCTGCTTCATCGGGGGCTGCTTAACAGGCATCTCGTACATTTCATTATCGTCGGAACTTACCGTAATGCTTACCGGCAGGTGGCGCTCGAGCAACTCCTCGAAATAATCGGCAATGGTGTCCTTTATCAGGTAATCGAGAGCCTGCCTTATGGTGCCGTAATTCAGGTATCGCGAAATAACCAGCAGCTTAAAGCGTATGCTCAGCGATCCTTTTTCCTGGTAATTAAGGAAATATACCTTTGTATTGTCGCGTATAACAACCGAACGCTCAATATTGGTACGCAGGAATTTCTGTATGGGATTTTCAGGATTATCACCCTGCCGGCGTGTATCTTCAAAACGGGTAAGCTCCGTCCGCAGCAGGTTGTCCAGGTCGTGAAAATCCGAATTTTTATCCGTAATGCGGATGCTGTATTCGATCTCGCGAATGGTTAATGTATCGTATTGCTTATTACCCGTCATTTTTTCAAGCGGAATAATTACAAATGCGTTTTGATTTTAATGCTTCAGGTATCAATGAGTATAGTCTAAGTCCGTGTATTAAAGCGAACCGCCCTTACAGCCGGACCTTAATTCTTCCTTGTTTTTCTTGGTGCCACCCTGCTGTAAATACATGAATCAACAGGTACAGCATAAAGGCCATTGCAGGCGCACGAAGTCGTACAAAGTGTTGTTTTCGGAAACGAGTAGTATGAGTTCTCCCGGAAAAACGAAAATCTAATAGAGTAACCTGAGTTTACTAGCTGGAAGAGATGGAAATAATAATCAGGAACAAGCAATTATTAAACCATGCTGACGTAGAATGTATTAGAATATGCAAATGTAAGGAAATACTGTTTTTTCCGGCTCAATCGGCTGAAATATTTTTTAAAACCAGTCTGGAAGCAGGAGGGGAGACTATTGTTTTTTGAATTGAAACGGCATCGTTTGTGAATTCATAAAATTATGACGCCCCTGCGGGGCTACCGATATGGCGCCCCTGCGGGGCTACCGATATGACGTCCCTACGGGGCTACCAATATGACGCCCCTGCGGGGCTACCAATATGACGCCCCTGCGGGGCTACCAATATGACGCCCCTGCGGGGCTACCGATATGACGCCCCTGCGGGGCTACCGATATGACGCCCCTGCGGGGCTACCGATATGGCGCCCCTACGGGGCTGACGATATGACGCCCCTGCGGGGCTACCGATATGACGCCCCTGCGGGGCTACCGATATGACGCCCCTACGGGGCTAACGATATGACGCCCCTGCGGGGCTACCGATATGGCGCCCCTGCGGGGCTACCGATATGGCGCCCCTGCGGGGCTACCGATATGACGCCCCTGCGGGGCTACCGATATGGCGCCCCTGCGGGGCTACCGATATGCCGCCCCTGCGGGGCTACCGATATGGCGCCCCTGCGGGGCTACCAATATGACGCCCCTGCGGGGCTACCGATATGCCGCCCCTGCGGGGCTACCGATATGCCGCCCCTGCGGGGCTACCGATATGACGCCCCTGCGGGGCTACCGATATGCCGCCCCTGCGGGGCTACCGATATGGCGCCCCTGCGGGGCTACCGATATGGCGCCCCTGCGGGGCTACCGATATGGCGCCCCTGCGGGGCTACTACCGATATGCCGCCCCTACGGGGCTACCGATATGACGCCCCTACGGGGCTACCGATATGCCGCCCCTACGGGGCTAACGATATGACGCCCCTGCGGGGCTGATGATACGCCGCCTCAAAAAGAGTATAGGGATATTGACTCCGAAGGAGATTCCGAACCCGGCTGTCTGTCCCATAGGGACAACATCCTGGTTGAACAAGGATCAAAATGCCATTAAGTACCGTCAGGTACGACATATTTGATATCAACAGGTTCGAATACAAATCTGTCATCAAAATCGACCTCAAATTCCTTAAGTACATCAAGGTATTCTTGCGTGAAAGTCTTTTTTCGGTGATGATCAGCCTGATTTATAATGTATTTTATGACATTCGGGACATCATGTTTGCTATACGAAAAAGCCCCATAACCTTCCTGCCAGGAAAACCTTCCTGGCACAAGATTCCGTTCATTAATCCATTTCGATGAACATGCTTTGATATCTTGCATTAGTTCAGCTATCGATTGGGTAGGCCTTAACCCGAAGAAAATATGGATATGATCAGGCATGCCATTTATCGATAAAAGCTTATGATTGTTGCGCTGCACAATACCGCTGATATATTTGTACAACTCATCTTTCCAGGAATCAAGTATAATACATTCCCGGTTTTTTACTGTAAAAACCGCCTGAATGTGAATTTGGGTGTAGGTATTTGCCATGACCTGCTACTATTTATTAATCCTGACCGAACAACCAATATGCCGCCCCTGCGGGGCTAACGATATGCCGCCCCTACGGGGCTACCGATATGCCGCCCCTGCGGGGCTACCGATATGGCGCCCCTGCGGGGCTACCGATATGCCGCCCCTACGGGGCTACCGATATGCCGCCCCTACGGGGCTACCGATATGCCGCCCCTGCGGGGCTACCGATATGCCGCCCCTGCGGGGCTACCGATATGCCGCCCCTGCGGGGCTAACGATATGCCGCCCCTGCGGGGCTAACGATATGCCGCCCCTGCGGGGCTACCGATATGCCGCCCCTACGGGGCTAACGATATGCCGCCCCTGCGGGGCTACCGATATGCCGCCCCTGCGGGGCTAACGATATGCCGCCCCTACGGGGCTACCGATATGCCGCCCCTGCGGGGCTACCGATATGGCGCCCCTGCGGGGCTACCGATATGCCGCCCCTACGGGGCTAGCGATATGCCGCCCCTGCGGGGCTACCGATATGCCGCCCCTACGGGGCTACCGATATGCCGCCCCTGCGGGGCTACCGGTATGCCGCCCCTACGGGGCTAGCGATATGCCGCCCCTGCGGGGCTACCGATATGCCGCCCCTACGGGGCTACCGATATGCCGCCCCTGCGGGGCTACCGATATGCCGCCCCTGCGGGGCTACCGATATGCCGCCCCTGCGGGGCTAACGATATGCCGCCCCTACGGGGCTACCGATATGGCGCCCCTGCGGGGCTACCGATATGCCGCCCCTACGGGGCTACCGATATGCCGCCCCTGCGGGGCTACCGATATGCCGCCCCTGCGGGGCTAACGATATGTCGCCCCTGCGGGGCTACCGATATGCCGCCCCTACGGGGCGATTGGATTTAATTTAAAATGCAAAATTCAAAGTTCAAAATTGGTGGGTTAATTGTTCGATTGTCCCAAGAGCGGAATTCTAATAGCATATTACCCTTAAATCCGCCTCTCACCCTCCACCCTCCACCCTCCACCCTCCACTCTCTACCCTCTACCCTCTACCCTCTACCCTCTACCCTCTACCCTCCAACCTCTACCCTCTACCCTCCAACCCCCCTGTCAACTGAACTCGTCATGATCGCCCTGGAACCGGAACCCGAGCCTCTTGCCGGTGGTAAATTTCATGTTATCGAGGGTGCTTTGTATATCGGCAACTGTGAGCATCTTGGTTGAATCGTAAGGCGGGGTGAGCAGGTCGAAATTGCATGTGTACCGTATAGCCGATTCAAGTATCATCCTTACCGACTCCCTGCTTATAACCGACGACTGGAAATTATTATACAACTGCCCGACTTCGCGTTTGCCCTCAACAAAATAGTGCTTCTCGCTGTTCACGAAAATACGGCCTATCATATAGCCCAGGTCGTTCACCCGGTTGTATTTGAACGAGTCGGCAAGGAAATTGAAAATCATAATAATACCACAGTACGAGCGGCTTGTGTTCTCGCTTATATACATAGTTTTCATAACTTCATGATCGCGCGAAAACTCAAATACATTGGTATGCATGGTAAATATAAGCACATCGCCCCCAAACCTGAGCTCAGCCTCAAATTCGCCTTTGTCGCGGTATTCGAAAGGGATCTGAGTAGGCTCGGCCTTGTATTTAAGCCTGTATTCTTCGGCCAGCTCGGCCAGGGTTGTTTTGAACAGGCGGAAAGTATCAAGCGTGGCGCGGTAAACCTCCTGCTTGAAGGATGCCTTTTTTCGTAAACCATCAAGAAGATCGTCGTTTGGGTGTATGTCCATCATAGTGCCGTAATTTTATTTGAATGCTATATGTCTATTTTTACTCCCCGCTGTTTTCCTTCTACATTTTCCGGGTCCCTTTTCAGGTATGGGAAGCGGGGAAAATACGGGATGTGGTTGTATAACGAATGAACTGATAAAGAACCGCTTGCCTGGTACTCCATTCCTGCCCACAGCGGGGAAAGGGATAGGAACTACCTGTAAATCGTACCTTTCAGCAACATGCTTCAGGTTGATTTCCGGCAAATAAAATTACTCTATTAAAGAACCTGAAACAAATTAGCGCTTTATTTTTTTTACGGCTGCCAGTGCACAGTTTACCCCATCGAGGGCCGACGAAACTATGCCCCCCGAATAACCGGCTCCTTCACCGCAGGGGTACAGGCCAGCCATGCCAACATGCTCAAGCGTGTCGGGGTCGCGTGGGATACGCACCGGCGACGATGTACGCGATTCGGTGCCCAGGATCAGCGCTTCGGAGGTATGGTACCCTTTCATCATTTTATCGAATTCGACGAAGGCCTGCCTCAGCCTGCCGGCAACAAAGGGTGGGAGTATTTCGTGCAGGGGCGCGGCTACTATTCCCGGGTAATATGAACAATCAGGCAGTGACGATGAGTTAACGCCTTTTGTGAAATCAGTGATCCGTTGTGCAGGGGCAGCCTGCCTCATACCGGCGGCACGCCAGCATGCATCTTCAACCTGGCGCTGGAATTCAAGACCGGCAAAAGCACCAAAACCTGATAAATGAGCAATATCAGCGGGTTCGATCTGAACAACTATGCCGGAGTTGGCAAAAGGCGAATTACGCCGGCTGTTCGACATGCCGTTAACCACCACCTGCCCGGCTTCGGTGGCCGCCGGCACTATTGTGCCTCCCGGGCACATGCAGAATGAAAATACCCCGCGCCCGTCAACTTGTTTCACAAGGCTGTACGAGGCTGCCTGCAGGTAGGGATCGCGGGGCGAATGATGATATTGAATGCCGTCAATCAGTTCCTGGGGATGCTCCGCACGCACGCCCAGGGCGAAACTCTTGGCTTCGAGTGCAATGCCTTTGCGGTGTAGCAGGTCGTAAATATCGCGTGCCGAATGCCCGGTGGCAAGTATCACAGCCTGGGCCTCGTACGAATTTCCGTTCTTATCGACAACACCCCTGATTTTACCGTTCTGTATAATAAGATCCGAAATGCGCCGGTTGTAACAGATCTCACCGCCCGCATCGAGTATGGTCTGCCGCATGGCACCCACAATAGCCGGAAGCTTATCGGTGCCTATATGCGGGTGGCTGTCGATAAGTATATCATCGGCCGCACCATGAGCCACAAGGGTCTCGAGTATGTTGGCTACATTGCCGCGCTTGGTAGATCGGGTGTAAAGTTTACCGTCGCTGTAAGTGCCTGCACCGCCTTCGCCGAAACAATAATTCGAGTCGGGGTTAACAATATGTTCGCGGTTGATCTGCGCTATATCGAACTTACGCGCTTTCACATCTTTCCCTCGCTCGATAAGTATGGGTTTCAAGCCGTTTTCGATAAGGGTAAGTGCCGCAAAAAGTCCGGCCGGGCCGGCTCCAACCACTATAACCGGGGTTTTATGACTCACATCAGCGAATGTTTTGCGGGTAATTTTCCGTATTTCGGCCGGTTGTTCATCGATAAATACTTCGGCTTTGAGCCTTATTTTAACTTTCGAGGCACGAGCATCAACCGAACGCTGTATGGGATTAAGATGCTTGATGCGTGCAGGCGGAATGCGCAGCGTATGGGCAAAGGCTGTTTTCCATCCCGACGGGTCGGCAGCCTGTTTCGGGGTCATGGAAATTTCAATTTCTTTACGCATACCTGTTTGTATATGTTGCCAGCTTCATGGCTGAAGGATAAGAATTGCTGATGAATACTTACCAACAGGCGGAAAGGCTGAATGTTTTAACCCGGGAAAATTTATTCGAAGGTAAAGGAAATCTGGAAGATTTTCGATTTCATAAAATCAACCGAAGAGGTATAAATGGTGTTATCGCGTTTCAGTATATCGGCTAAACCGTACGACATTGATACTTCCGTCCCGAACTTGAAATAAGCAGTATAAAAGTCGAAACCGAAGCCTCCCATGGCGTAAAAGTCCTTGCGGTTGATAAATACATTGGCCGAGTTGCCTTCCGATTTTTTCTTTGCATTCGAAGCAAGATCGAGCGAATATTTTCCGCCGGCCATTACATAGGGCCTTATGTTGTGAATCCTGTCGCCCTTAAAACGCACCCAGAGCGGGAACTCAACAAATGTCGACTGTACGCTTTTTGATACATAAAGCATCTCGGGAGTATGCGAATTGAAATAGTTTTTAATCGAATAATCAATCACCCGTTCACCGAAAGTAAGCGAAGGTGTGAGCCTGAGGTCAAAATGATCACCCATCCTGAGGTTGCCTATTATCCCGATCACAAACCCGAAAGTAGGAGTGGTTTCCATGTTGTACAGGTAAGCCGAATCGCTGCTCTGATCGGGCATAAGCTGGTCGTAGTCGTTGTATTGCAGCTTTTGCTGGTAATCGGGAGTTGTACGTATCGAAAACAGCATTTTGTTGATGCCTAACAGGAACCCGAAATGGTAGGGTGAGTTATCGTAATCAGGCTTGTTGGCAACCTGCCTGGTTTGCGAAAAGGCATTGCCTGTAATGCAAAACAGCAATAAAATGATAAAAAACGTATGGGTACGAAGCATGAATATCAGGGTAAGCTTAGGAAAAACGAAGTTTTTCGGTATTTAGTATGTAAAGCAATTACTTCGAAGGAATTTTGTTCCGGCTTTATCCGTGTATTTACTTTTTCCCGATGTACAGGTTCGTGATGCCGAAGCTCAGGCTCTTGAATTCAGCCTGACTGAAACCTGCGTCAAGCATGATTTTAATAAACTCATCATCCTGCGGGAAAGCGGCAACCGACTCGGGCAAATAGGTATATGCTGAGCTGTCCTTCGAAACTAACCTTCCGATGGTCGGCAGTATAAACCGGGAGTAAAACCCGAAAAGCTGTTTAACCGGGAAGGCTTTGGGTTTCGAGAATTCGAGAATAAATGCTTTTGACCCGGGTTTCAGCACCCTGCACATTTCGTGCAGGCCTTTCGGAAGGTTTTCGTAATTGCGTACACCGAAAGCAACCATGGCGGCATCAAATTCGGCATCACCGAAAGGCAGGTTCTCCGAATCGGCTTTCAGAAGGGTGATCATTTTCCCGAGCCCGAGTTTGTTCACTTTTTCCTGCCCTATGGCAAGCATCTCTTCGGCTATATCGGTACCTGTAATATTATCGGGCTTTATCCTGGCTGCTGCAATCGAAAGGTCGGCGGTTCCCGTTGCAAGATCGAGGATGCGGCGGGGATTGTCCTTGGCCATGAGTTTAACCAGTTTCTTCCTCCAGCCCCTGTCGATGCCCATCGATAACAGGTGGTTAAGCAAATCGTAGCGTCCGGCAATGTTATTGAACATAGCCTGCACCTGCTGCTTGCGGCCGGGTACCTGGGTGGTGGGAGGTTTGGTCATTTTTGGGGTTGATAGGTTGATGGGTTGATGGGTAATTGACAATTGATAATTGACAATTGATAATGGATAATTGACAATGTTGTTGATCGGTTGATTGGTTGATTGGTTGATTGGTTGATGGGTTGATAGGTTGGTGGGTAATTGACAATTGATAATGGATAATTGACAATTAGGTATGAGGTGATAGGTTGATGAGTTGATGAGTTGATGGGTAATTGAAAATTGACAATTGACAATGGGTTAGGATGTTTCAAGATAACAACAACAAGTAACAAGAAACCAGCCACCCGCCACCTACGCCAGCTACCCGCCACCTACGCCAGCTACCCGCCACCTACGCCAGCAACGCCACAGCTTCGCCAAGCAGCTTTTGCTTGTCGACCGGAACTACCCCGGCTTGTTCGCAAACCAGGCCGCCGGCAAGGTTCGAGAGGGAGGCCATGAGTACAGGGTCGGTGCCAAGGGCAAGGCAGAGAGCCGCAACACTTATTACCGTGTCGCCGGCACCCGATACATCGGCAATGCTGCGCATTTCGGCCGGAATACAGGTTGAGGTATAACTGCCGCCTGTTGCCGAACTGATAAAAACCCCGTTTTCGGAAAGGGTTATCATTACCTGTTTCAGATCCTGGCCTGTATGAAGTATCTCCGCAGCCTTCTGAAGGCTTGCGACTGATTTCGGGTCAATCTCTATTTTCAACCCTTCGCAGATCTCTTTCAGGTTGGGCTTGAACAATGTTACTCCTTTGTAAGCCGCAAAGTTTTTCTTCTTCGGATCAACAGCAACCGGAATATGGTTTGCCCTGGCCAGACCTATAACGGTTTGTATAACCTCCGGTGTGAGGACTCCCTTGTTATAATCCTGCAGGATTATAACATCAGGCTTATGAACCGATACCAGGCGCATAATCTTTTCGAGGAAAACAACAGTGTCGGCTTCCGGAATATCCGTATCCATTTCTTCATCAACCCTCAGCATCTGCATGTGGTTGCTTATAATCCTGAATTTGGTTGTAGTAATGCGGTCAATTCCTTTTGTAATCCCATCGGTGCTCAAACCCTGGTCATTCATAAGATCAAGCAAAACATCGCCCTGCTTGTCGTTACCTATTACCGAACAAAGTATAGCTTCAGCACCCAGGGCTTTAACATTGAGAGCCACATTTGCGGCCCCGCCCAGCATATTATTACGCTCTTTGAGTGCAACAACGGGAACCGGGGCTTCGGGCGAAATACGGTCGACCTTGCCGATCAGGTAAGAGTCGATCATGACATCTCCAACTATCATTACCTTGCAGGTATCGAATTTGCCGAAAAGCTGCCTTAGTTCCTGTTGCGAAATGATCATTACTAGAGTATTGAGTGAAGTATTTTTTAATGATGAAATTCCCGTAAATAACGGGTTAGCAGTGACTTTATTTCAGGTTGTTCAGTGCAAGGCTGATACGCTTTATTGCTTCGCGAAGGTTATCTTCGGAAGTGGCATACGAAATACGAATACAGTCGGGCGAACCGAATGCAGCACCAGGTACCATGGCAACAAAAGCAGTATCGAGAAGGTAATCGCAAAGATCGGAACCCGAAAGGATAACCCGGTCACCGGTCGATTTTCCATAAAACGATGTTACTTCAGGGAACAGGTAAAATGCTCCTTCGGGAACATTCAGCTTCAGTCCGGGTATTTCGCGAAGCAGGCTTATAGCCATATCGCGGCGGTACTTGAAAGCATCCACCATTTGCTTGATGTCCTGGCTTTCGGCAGGATCGGTATTCATTGCCACAATGGCTGCCCTTTGGGTTATTGAGCAGGCACCTGAAGTGATTTGTCCCTGGAGTTTGTCGCAGGCTTTCGATATGTCCTTATTGGCAGCCATATAGCCCAGGCGCCAGCCTGTCATGGCAAAGCCTTTCGAAAGACCGTTTATGACAATTACCCTGTCGTGAATTTCGGCGAAAGAGGCAATGCTGTGGTGTTTGCCGGTAAATATGATGTTTTCGTATATCTCGTCGGAAATAACAAATACCTGCGGGTGACGGGCAAAAACTGCGGCAAATGCCTTGAGCTCGTCGTATGTATATACTGTTCCCGAAGGATTGCATGGACTGCTGAACATGAAAAGTTTGGTAGCAGGGGTAATTGCTTCCTCAACCTGTTCGGGGGTTACCTTAAAGTCGGTTTGTATACTGCTATCGATAAATACACCTTTGGCACCAGCCAGTTTTATCATTTCCTTGTACGACACCCAGTATGGAGCAGGGATAAGCACTTCCTCGCCGGGGTTAACCAGGCAGAGAATGGTATTGGCAAGCGACTGTTTGGCACCGGTTGAAACAACAATCTGTTCGGCAGTATAATCAAGGCCGTTATCGCGTTTGAGCTTCAGGGCAATGGCCTGCCTCAGTTCAGGATAGCCCGGAACCGGTGTATAGTGCGAGTAATTCTGGTCGATAGCTTCTTTAGCGGCGTCTTTGACAAGGTCGGGCGTATCGAAATCGGGTTCGCCTATACTCAGGTTAATAACATCAAATCCCTGTGCCCTCAGTTCGCGGCTGCGGCGGGTCATTGCAAGGGTTTCCGATTCTGCAAGCAGGTTAATCCTGTCGGACAAATAATTCATTACTGAAAGGTTTAAAAATCGTTAGTGGCAAAAGTAGAAAAATTATTATCCGGTACAGTTTTTTAGCCGCTGTTTGTTATCCCGGTAACAATAATTTGAAGCGGGAAAATGCTGTTCCAGCTATCCGGAACTTTATAAATCAGCCCGTTATAACTTTTTCGCTGAAGCGGATTAATATTCTGACCGCTACGCATTTTTTCCGAAATTTGCCGGATAAACATATATTGCCATGAATGATTTGTTCGAATTGCTGAAATACGTGGTTCCGTCGCTGGTTGTGCTGGCAGCGGCCTACTACCTTCTGAAGATGTTCCTCGATAAAGAATCCGAAAAGAACCAGGTACAGCTGAGGCTCGATATGCAGAAAATTTCGCTGCCGGTGCGCATGCAGGCATACGAACGCCTTGTATTGCTTCTCGAACGTATTGAACCGGCCGGGCTCCTTGTTCGTACCAATGTACCGGGAATGACGGCACAGCAGCTCCAGACATCACTGGTACAGTCGGTGCGCTCGGAGTTCGAACATAACCTGTCGCAACAGTTGTATGTTTCGTCGAAAGCCTGGGAACTGGTGCGGAACGCTCGCGAAGAAACTATTAAGCGCATCAATACAGCAGCCATGCAGCTAAAAGCCGAAGCCACTTCGGCCGACCTGGCAAGCCTCATCCTGATGAACGATATGGATAACGAACAATCGGCTGTTAAAAACGCACTCGACACCCTGAAATCAGAGGCAAGGATCAATTTTTTCTAGACCGGGGCTCAGGTCGCGCATGTTAGCTTTTCAGGTATTTATTATTTTGATTTGCCAGACATAATGAACTACGAAGTAAAAATTTCTTTTTTATTTTGTATTTTTATCATGCCACAATAGAACCAATTAGCGAAGCTGGTTTTTGCGGAGTTTATCCGGCCCCGACGGACACATGCCCGCGCTGTTTACCTTCGGCTATCCTGCTGTTGGCGGGATTGTATAATTTCTATAAGGCCGGTCCTTACACCCTGAAAATCCTGGTGAAAAGTCAAATAGTAAACCCGAAATGTTGCAAAAAGTGAAGATTTTCTTAGAAGGGACCGGCCTTATGGGGTTTTAGTAGTTTTTCAAGGAAGGTTTTTGAGGGTGGGGTATTAGCAAGCCATGCAGAAATGAGCCAGGTTGCCAAAGCTTATTTCTTATTCAATGTTCCATGGCGAGTGGCTTGCATGGCGTGATAAAAACCAGACGTAGTAAAAACACTAAAAGCCTATAAAGCCTTGATTTTTTGTTACTTTTTGATTAAGCAAAAAGTAAGAGAAATGAAATACCAAATCTGGATTTAAGGGTAAAAATCCATTGTGCTTTCGAAGTTTCACAAATCAAAAATGGATTCCATCACATCAAAATAAAATGCACCTGCTTTTCAACACATCTTGAAAACAATTTCGGGGCTTACCGAACCATTTTAGTGCATCATTGTTTAATAATTGCGATAATTAGTTAAACAATGCGACAATACGAGTTTAAACAGTTTGTTCCTGCCAGCCTTGATGTTGTGTGGGATTTTTTCTCTTCACCTGCTAACCTTTCGAAAATCACCCCTCCCGGGATGGGTTTTATAATGACTTCGCCCTTACAGCCTGAGATGTATGCCGGCATGTTTATTACGTATAAAGTAAGCCCGGTGCCCGGATTCAGGCTCAACTGGGTAACCGAAATCACACATGTTAACCCTAAGAAGTTCTTTATAGATGAACAGCGCCGCGGTCCATACAGCATCTGGCACCACGAACATCATTTCAGCGCAGTTGAAGGCGGTGTCGAAATGCTCGACATTCTCAGTTACCAGGTTCCTTTTGGCTTCATCGGCTCGCTGGTTGACCTGGTTTTTGTGAAAAATAAAGTGAAACAGATTTTTAATTACCGTGAAAAACAAATCCTTACACTATTTCCGCCGGCCAGGAAATAACATCATGGCGGGATACAAAATTGTACAGGAAAAGCTGCAATTATATTTATTTCACCTGAACAATCCTGCAGTGCACTTCGTTTTATTATCTTTGAAATAATTCCTGCAACCCTGATGTTCAAGCTTCAATAATTATCCACATGCCATACTATTATACATTGGGAAGCATTCCCCATAAACGACATGTTCAATTCCGCAAACCCGGAGGAGGGCTTTATTCCGAGCAGCTGGTGAGTACCGAAGGATTTTCGGATATTTATTCGATTACCTACCATGTTTATCCGCCTACCATGGTTAAATCCATTGGTGAGCCATACAGTGTTGCTCCCGGGATTGCTGTTGTAAACAATACCCAAAACCGCAGCCTCCAGGGATTTTCGGTTAAGCCACAGGATGATTACCTGCTGAGCCGCGTTCCGGTACTTGTAAATAACGATGTGTATATATCGCTTGCCGCTCCTCGGCAATCGATGAAGGATTATTTTTACCGTAATGTTTCGGCCGACGAACTGCTTTTTATTCACGAAGGCAAAGGTATACTGCATACCATGTATGGTGAAATCCCTTTCGGTTATGGCGATCATGTTGTAATACCCCGTGGTGTTACCTACCAGGTTGAATTTGAAACTTCGGCAAACCGGCTTTTTATTGTTGAATCCTTTACACCTTTCCGCTTCCCCAGGCGATATGTAAACAAAAACGGGCAGTTGCTCGAGAATTCGCCGCTCTGCGAGCGCGACATCAGGGTACCGCAAAACCTAAAAACCTTCGACCAGGAAGGCGATTTTAAAGTACTGATAAAAAAGAACGATACAATTTTCCCGTACCAATTTGCCACTCACCCGTTCGATGTTATTGGATGGGATGGATGCCATTATCCATGGGCATTTTCGATACATGATTTTGAACCCCTTACGGGCAGGATCCATCAGCCGCCACCTGTTCATCAAACGGTTGAAGCAAATAACTTTGTAATGTGTGCTTTTGTTCCCAGGCTTTACGATTATCACCCCGATGCTATTCCGGCTCCTTACAACCACAGCAATGTGGATTCTGACGAAGTATTGTATTACGTCGACGGGGAGTTTATGAGCCGCAAGCATGTGCAGCGCGGGCAGATTACCCTGCACCCGATCGGACTCGTTCACGGTCCTCACCCCGGTGCCGTCGAAAAAAGCATTGGTTTAAAGGAAACCCGCGAGTTAGCAGTTATGGTCGATACATTTAAACCTCTTAAACTTACCCGCCAGGCACTTGAAATCGAGGAGAAGGAGTATTATAAGTCGTGGATGGAGTAATAGTTCTAAATCGCTTTTCCGGTTTGAAAGAAATAAGTAATTCAAAATTCAAAGTGCAAAATTTAAAATTCAAAATTTATCATTTTGTATTTGAACCCTTGAACCCTTGAACCCTTGAACCCTTGAAAATCAACCCATCAACTCATTGTCCATTGTCAAGTATCCATTAACCCATCAACCCCTCAACTCATAACTCATAGCTAATTGTCAATTGTCAATTGTCAATTGTCAATTATCCATCAACCCCTCAATCACACCCATATGACCCCAACCGATTTCCTCCCCATCAACGGGACTGACTATGTTGAATTTTATGTAGGGAATGCCAAACAGGCTGCGCATTATTATCAAACTGCATTCGGATTCCAGCCCATGGCTTATGCAGGCCTCGAAACGGGGCTGACTGACCGTGCATCGTATGTGCTCCAGCAGGGTAAAATCCGCTTTATACTTACTACTGCTCTGGTTCCGGATTCCCCCATCGGAGAGCATGTTAAACAACATGGCGATGGTGTTAAAGTAGTTGCTTTATGGGTGGATGATGCCCGTAAATCGTTCGAGGAAACTACGAAAAGGGGCGCTAAACCTTACCTGCAGCCAACAGTGCAAAAGGATGAAAACGGCGAGGTTGTGCTTTCAGGCATTCATACCTACGGCGAAACGGTACACATTTTCGTGGAAAGAAAGAACTACAAAGGGATATTCCTTCCGGGCTATGTAAAATGGGAACCTGAATACAGGCCGGCGGATGTTGGACTGTTGTATGTTGATCATATGGTTGGCAATGTCGACTGGGGCCAGATGAACACCTGGACGGAATTCTATGCCAGTGTGATGGGATTCAAACAGTTGATTTCATTCGACGACAATGATATTTCAACCGAATACACAGCCCTGATGAGCAAGGTTATGTCGAATAATAACGGTTTTATCAAATTCCCTATTAACGAACCGGCAAAAGGAAAGAAGAAATCGCAGATCGAAGAATATATCGATTATTACCGGGGATCAGGCGTACAGCATGTGGCTATGGCTACCGACAATATAATGCAAACCGTTGGTGAACTGCGCAAGCGGGGAGTCGAGTTTCTTACGGTACCCGATTCCTATTATGAAACCGTGACCGAGCGTGTGGGTCTGATTGACGAAGATATTAAAGTGCTCAGGAATCTCGGGGTCCTGATCGACCGTGATGATGAAGGCTATCTGCTGCAGTTGTTTACCAAACCCGTTGAAGACCGCCCGACTGTTTTCTATGAAATTATACAACGCAAAGGGGCAAAATCGTTTGGGAAAGGAAATTTCAAGGCATTGTTCGAAAGCATCGAGAGGGAGCAGGCGAGAAGGGGAACGTTGTAGGGAAGGGGTTGTGATTTACGATTTACGATTTGGGGATTTGAGAATTTGAGGATTTGAGGATTTGAAACTCTGAAACTCTTAAACCCTGAAACCCTGAAACCCAGCAACCAGTAACCAGAAACCAGAAACCAGCTACCAGCTACCAGCAACCAGAAACTTTTAATTTGGACATTGGAAATTGATACAAGAAATAGAGTAAACATAGAATTAAAATAATAAGCAAATGAAATCGTGGATTGAGATTAAGCCCGGGAGTGATTTTTCGATGGCCAACATCCCTTTCGGGATAGGGGTTATTCCGGGTAGCGGCGCTGTGATTTGCACGCGCATTGGTGATACAGTGGTGGATTTGTCAGGCCTCGCCCGCTTAGGGTACTTCGATTTGATTGGAATGAAGGTTGAAGATTTTGAAAAACCTGTCTTAAACGATTTTATTGCTAAAGGCCGGAAGTCGGCATGCCGGGTACGCTCGCTTATACAGGAGTGTTTCACCAAAGGAAATGCCACTGAACATGAAGTTTTATTAATCCGTGAAAAAGTTTTATACGATTACACTGCTGTTCGCTTGCTTATGCCCCTGCATGTCGGTGATTATACCGATTTTTATTCAAGCATTGAGCATGCCACCAATG
Source organism: Bacteroidales bacterium (assembly GCA_963677975.1). Classification (GTDB taxonomy): domain Bacteria; phylum Bacteroidota; class Bacteroidia; order Bacteroidales; family UBA4417; genus UBA4417. The sequence continues at coordinate 2,646,645 of OY782677.1, forward strand.
TTGGCATTATGTTCCGTGACCCGGCAAATGCCCTGTTACCCAACTGGCGGCATATCCCGGTGGGTTACCACGGACGCGCTTCGAGCATTGTTGTTTCAGGGACCGAAATCCATAGGCCCAAAGGACAGGTAAAACCTGCTGATTCGGAAATGCCTGTTTTCAGCCCGACCCGGCAACTTGATTTTGAACTTGAAACCGCTTTCATCATAGGCAGGGAAACCCAGTTGGGTGAAAGTATTTCAACCGCCGATGCCGAGGAGTATATTTTCGGCATGCTTCTTTTCAACGATTTATCGGCCCGCGATATTCAAAGCTGGGAATATGTTCCGCTTGGGCCTTTCCTTTCGAAGAATTTCGCATCGGTTGTTTCACCATGGGTGGTTACCCTTGATGCTCTCGAACCATTCAGGTGCGCCGGACCTGAACAGAAGCCTGGAGTATTGCCATACCTGGAATTTGAAGGTGATCGTAATTTTGATATAAACCTTGAAGTCCTTATCAAGCCGGGTGAGAGCAACGAAGTGAGTATCAGTAAATCGAATTACAGGTACATGTACTGGAATATGAGCCAGCAACTGGCACATCATACTGTAAACGGCTGCAATATGCGTGTGGGCGATCTCTGCGGGAGCGGAACCATAAGTGGCCCCGATCCAGGAAGCTACGGCAGTATGCTTGAACTCAGCTGGCGGGGAACAAAACCTATACCTATGCCCGATGGCTCCGAACGGAAATTTATCAACGACAACGATACTGTCATCATGCGCGGTTATTGCGAAAATGAGGAAGTACGAGTCGGATTCGGCGAGGCTGTTGTGACGATATTGCCGGCTAAATAGAAACTGGTTACTGGTTACTTGATGTTAGAGGATAGAGGATAGAAGATGGAAGATGGAAGATATATGATGGAGTATGGAACCCTTGAACCCTTGAACTCTTGAACCCCTGAACCCATTGAACCCCTGAATTCCTCAACAAATAAAAATCCCCCAATACCCCCATGTCCACCATCGACCCAAACGAAATACTGCCCCATCACCTTCACCGTATGCTGCTCACGGCAATAGCCCCGCGCCCGATCGCATTTGCAAGCACTATCGACAGTGCAGGAAAGGCCAACCTTTCGCCTTTCAGCTGTTTCAATGTATTCGGGGTTAATCCGAGCACGCTTATTTTTTCACCTTCACGCAGCGGCCGTACAAATGAGCTAAAGGATACGTACCTCAACGTTAAGGAAGTTCCTGAAGTCGTGATCAATGTAGTTACTTATTCGATGGTTAACCAGCAGAACCTTGCCAGTACAGAGTTTCCAAGGGGGGTTAACGAGTTTTTCAAATCCGGTTTCACACCGGTTCCATCCGAAAAAATAAGACCTTTCAGGGTAAAGGAATCACCGGTTCAGATAGAGTGTAAAGTCCGCCAGGTAATCGAGACAGGTACCGGTGCAGGTTCAGCCAACCTTATTATCTGCGAGGTTGTCCTGATTCATATCAATGACAAAGTACTCGACAGGAATGGCACCATCGACACCCGCAAACTCGACCTTGTAGGCCGTATGGGTGCCGATTATTATGTAAGGGCCTCGGGCCGAGCTTTGTTTACACTCGAAAAACCATCGGGCAAAAATGCAATCGGGGTCGATTCGCTACCCGAATCGGTGCGTTTAAGTTCCTTCCTCACCGGGAATGACCTCGGGCGTTTGGGCAGCCTGGTGAATATGCCAACTGCAGTTGATATCAAAAATTACAGGGGAGCGCAAAAATTCAGGAAAATTGCAGTCGATGTAAGTGCCGACACCGGAAAACTCACGGAAGAAACTCATAAGGAAGCACATCGCCTGCTGGCGGATAACAACATATATGAAGCCCTTATTTTACTTCTGGCTGCCGACAGCCTGCTTATGGCTGATCTGCAATAAGCGATAATCCGTCGCTGATCAATGTCCTCATGTCGTCGTTTTTCCCGGCGCAGGATTCAAGGTAATCAATAATCTCCTTTGCCGATTCGTTTTCGCCAAACGGCCTGATAAGGTCTTCAGCTATTTCGAGCGGAAGCAGCCATTCATCAGGATAATCAAGTTTGAGGATCTGCCAGATTTCTTTTAAAACAGCTGAATCGGAGCCTTCAGTCCTTTCGGCCTGTACCTGGCTATACAAACTATGTAGCCGTAATGTATTTTCACTGTGAAGCAGGTGGTGCGTTTTTTCAACGGGAGCCGGGTATTGGAGCTCGAAAGCATCAGGATCGGCCGGCCCTGAAAAACAGGAAACAATGCTTGTACCAATAGCCATATCGTAAATGCCCCATTCCGGCCTGAAGAGAACAGTTCCCTTGTAACTCACAGTACAATCGCTGAATGAGAAGAGCAGGTTCATGCCTCTCTCAGTGGTTATTTTTTGAAGGATGCCTTTAACCAGCACCCCGCTGCTGAATTCCAGGCTCAATTCGGTGCCCGTAACAATATCGTTTGCGGCAAGTTCGCCCTCGCTCATCGATTCAATATTTCCCGCAATTCCTTTTATTGTGCCCACGGGGGAGCCAAAGCCATCTTTGTGGTAAGTAATTCCGTGTCCGGCTAGCTGCCTGTTTCCAAAGCAAAGCATTGCCGGTCCACCGAAAGAAAGGTAAACAGGATGAGCATTCAAAACCTGCACTTTTACAAGTTTCCCCGAAATCTGAAGCCCTGAACTGTAAACAACGGTTGAAGTTCCGTCCGACAAAAGAGCCTTGTTCAATCCATCCATTCCTCCCTTGCTTACTGCCATAGTGGCCAGGTATTCGTCGAGCACACTGTTCAGATGCTCAAAGTCGGGGGTAACAAAAAGCTGTGGCTGCTGGTTTGTTATATCAAAGCTAAAATGCTGCGCTTCGAGCGAATAAGGGAGTTTCTTTACTTTTGACTTGAGGCAGTTATGGCTTTCGCCGATTGACGATAACAGCCCGGCACCGTAGATTTTGGGATTTCCGACAGTCCCTATCAGTCCGTACTCAACTGTCCACCAGTGGAGGTTGCGCAGCAAAGCCATTTCCGACGGGTTCTCCTGGAGTTTCGAAAGCCTGTCGAGGTCGGTTTCTGCCTGTTCAATAACTTCAAACGGAGTGTATGGATCAGCTTTCAGGATAGAGAGATGCCGTATGGCTTCGTATACCTTGTTGTCGTAAGCCGATGAAAATGCCAGTGTGCCAACACGGCCGAATTCGCGCAGGTAAGCCGAATATTCCCCGTCGGCAATTATTGGGGCATGCCCGGCGGCTTCATGAATAATATCGGGTGCCGGAGTATACAGAACCTGATCGATAGGCCTGATGTCGGCTGCAATTACAAGTACATTGTAGGCCTGGAATTCCATAAAAGCGGCCGGGGGAATAAACCCGTCGACAGCAACTGCTGCCCAGCCAATTTCCGAAAGTATACGGTTCATGCCGTACATATGCGGGATGCGGTCGATACTGATTCCGGTCCGTTTAAGGCCTTCGAGATACGAAGAATGAGCAACATGTGGAAGGTAACGCACATTCTGCCGCATGATATAGCGCCAAACCGCATGATCCTGAGCCGAATAGCCTGCATACGGCTGGTCGATGATCAGGTTAAGCAGGTGGCGCGGCAGTTTGTCGAGTACTTCGTTAGTTTCCATATCAGGTTATGATGTCGCTTAAATCTATTACTTTTGGTTCCGGTTTTTGTTTACCAAAGATATATATTTCCCTGCATATAATACTACCTATTGTGACAACCCCTTTGATTTATATAGCGCTTCCGGTAATGAATGAAATGGAACGCCTGCCTTTGCTGATGCAATCGGTTATAAATCAAAGTTTTCGGAATTTCAGGCTTATAGTGTGCGTAAACCAGCCCGAAAGTTGGTGGGACGACCCGCAGCACCAGGATGTGTGCAACGAGAACCAGCTTACAATTGCCTACCTGAGGTCGCTTGAAGATAAAAGGATTGAAATCCTCGATCGTTCCTCGAAAGGCCGGGGATGGCCGCCAAAAGGACATGGCATAGGGTTTGCACGTAAATTCATAATGGACTATATTACTTCAATAGCCAATGGCGGGGATATAATCATAAGCATGGATGCCGATACCGTGTTTAAGAAGGATTACTTTTCGTCGGTTGATGAAAACCTGCGCTTAAATCCTGCAGCGTCGGCAATCGCCATTCCTTACTATCACAGCCTGACCTTTTCCCCTGAACTGGACCGTGCTATGCTCCGGTACGAAATTTATATGCGTGCATTTGCCGTCAATATGTGGAGGATTAGGAGCCCGTATTGTTTTACAGCCCTGGGTTCAGCTATAGCTTTCCCAGTTTGGGCTTACAAAGCGGCCGGCGGAATGACTCCCAAAATGAGCGGTGAAGATTTTTATTTTCTGCAGAAGATTGTAAAAACCGGGCGGTTGCTGCACTGGAACGGTGAAATTGTATACCCGGCGGCGCGCCTGTCCGACAGGGTGTACTTTGGAACAGGTCCGGCGCTGATTAAAGGAATAGCCGGCGACTGGAGCAGTTACCCTGTTTATGATTCAAAGCTCTTCGCTCTCGTTGCCGAAACTGTAAAATCCTTTGGCAGTCTGTATAAAAATGAGATTCCGACCCCTCTTGATGAGTTCCTGATCCGCAGGTTCGGGGAACTGCCTTGGCAGGGTTTACGGCTGAATTTTAAAACGCAGCAGCATTTTGTCAGAGCCTGTAACGAGAAGATCGATGGTCTGCGCATACTCCAGTTCCTCAAGGAAAGCCAGGCTGCCGATGAAAAAGTCAGCCAAAATGCGCTTTCTGAATTGTTAAAGTCCTATGCAAAACTGTTCCCGGAACTATTAACAGACTTAGACACAGAAGTTGACTTCTTGACTTCGCCAATCGAAGATCTCAACCTGGTTCGTAATGTACTTTTCGAAATCGAAATGAATTATCGCAAGATACACTGGAATGAATTTACCGGGCTGATTACGATGTATAATTAACTGTTTTTTGGTACAAAGAAAGATTTTAAGTGAAGGCTGAAAAATAAATTTTTTCCCTGTTGGTTCTGTTATCTTTGTCGCGTCAAACCTATATCTGATGAATACAATTAATCCTACCGACACCTTTGTCACCGAAATGAACACCTGGCACGGCCGGACACTCGGACTTAAGACTGTTGAAGCTCTGCGCAGGAACCGGTTTGAGGCCGATTTCTTCGAAACCCGCCAGGAAGCTGCAAAATCCATTACTGAATTTATAACCCCCGGCATGGAAGTGGCCTTCGGCGGATCGCAGACTGCTAAGCAGTTAAACCTGCAACAACTGGTGTCCGAAGCAGGTGCAAAAATACTTGACCATAATACGGCAGGGCTTTCCGATAAGGAGAAGCTCGAAGTTATGCGCCGCCAGCAGTTGTGTGATGTTTTTATCTGCAGCAGCAACGCAATTTCATTACAAGGCGAACTTTATAATGTCGACGGGCACGGCAACAGGGTAGCGGCTATGTCGTTCGGACCAAGGAGGGTGATTGTGGTTGCAGGCATCAACAAGCTGGTTACCGACGAGGAAGCTGCCTGGCAACGCATCCGCACTATTGCAGCACCTGTTAATTTTAAACGTCTCGACCGTCCCAATCCATGTGCCAAACACGGTACCTGCATGAACTGCAACCTGCCTACCCGCGGATGCAACATTTATGTGGTTACAAGGCGCAGGCCTTCACTCACTGATTTCTCGGTTTTTATTGTGAATGAATCGCTTGGTTTCTAATAAATTAGAACCTGTGGATTTGTAATTATTCCGGAAAACGGTTTGGGATTGTGAATCCTGCACTGCTGGCACCGGATTTGCATTCCGATATTCAATCTGTTGAAAAAATATTTTACCAACAATTCAATGTTACCGGCATAATTACCGCAAATGTGAATTTTATTTTAGGTGATAAACTTAAAAATGCTATTAAATTTTCTAAAAACTTGCAATTCATTGTAATGCTTTCATACTTTTGACCGGTAATAATTTATCATTTGTACTATGGATCTAACCATGATTAATGCCATTTCACCGGTTGACGGTCGTTATCGCAAACAGGTTGAACGCCTTTCGTATTATTTCAGCGAAGCTGCCCTTATAAACTACCGTGTATTTGTTGAGGTTGAGTACTTTATTGCTCTGTGCGAAATTCCGCTTCCCCAGTTGCAGGGAATCGACAGGAAAAAAATTGCCGAGCTCAGGTCACTCTGCCGCGATTTTACTTTTACCGATGCACAGGAAGTTAAAGATATTGAAGCCACTACCAATCACGATGTGAAAGCTGTAGAATATTACCTCAAGAAGCGCTTTGAGAAAATGGGTCTTGCCAGGTACAAGGAATTCGTCCATTTTGGGCTTACCTCCCAGGATATAAATAATACAGCCCTTCCATACGCATTAAAACTGGCAATGGAGGAAGTAATAATGCCGATGTACGAGGATCTGCTTGTGAAAATCACCCGACGTGCCAAAGAATGGAAAAAAGTACCCATGCTTGCCCGCACCCACGGACAACCTGCATCGCCTACAATTCTTGGAAAAGAGATTTATGTTTTTGCCGAACGCATTAAGCAGCAGTTTAAATTGCTTAAAACAATTCCTTTCTCTGCAAAATTCGGTGGTGCAACAGGTAATTTCAATGCGCATTATGCTGCATATCCCGATATCGACTGGTCAAAATTTGCCGACGATTTTGTGAAAAATAATCTTAACCTTGAACGGCTGCAGTGCACCACCCAGATCGAACATTACGATAACCTTGCTGCATTGTTCGACAACCTGAAACGCATCAATACCATACTTATCGATTTCAGCCGCGATATGTGGAGCTATATTGCGATGGATTATTTCAAGCAAAAGATAAAAGCAGGTGAAATCGGTTCCTCAGCCATGCCTCATAAAGTGAACCCCATCGATTTCGAAAATGCCGAAGGAAACCTTGGATTTGCCAACGCTATGTTTGAGCACCTCTCTGCTAAGTTACCCATCTCGAGGTTGCAGCGCGACCTGACTGATTCAACCGTTGCCCGTAATATCGGGGTGCCCGTTGCCCATACCCAAATTTCAGTGAAATCACTGATTAAAGGAATTGATAAACTGATTCTCAACGAAGATAAACTCCATGCTGACCTTGAAAACAACTGGGCAGTAGTTGCCGAAGCTATTCAGACTATCCTGAGGCGCGAAGGATTTCCAAAGCCATATGAAGCACTGAAAGAGCTTACCCGAACCAATACCCATATCGATAGCAAAGCAATAAGCTCATTTATTGATAAATTAAATGTAACGGCTAAAGTTAAAGAGGAATTGAAAAAAATTACACCTTCCAACTATACCGGCAGGTTCGAACTCTGATATGTGTTAAATTTTGTAAAGGGGAAAAACAAACTAGTAAAAACTGATTGTTTTAAGTAATTTTGCACAAAATTTAACGATAGCTATGGATTTGAAAGACATTTTATCAGTTTCGGGTAAGCCCGGGCTTTTTAAAACAATTGCACAAACTAAGTCAGGCGTAATTATCGAATCGCTGATCGACGGAAAGCGTATACAGGCTTTTGCGAGTGATAAAATAAGTTCGCTTGGAGAGATAAGTATCTTCACTACGGGTGAGGATATGCCGATTCGCGAAGTCTTCAGGCTGATCAGTGAGAAAAACGGCGACCAGCCTGCTCCGGATGCAAAAGCGGATGACCGCACCTTAAAAGCATTTTTCGAAAGTGTTATACCTGATTACGATCATGAGCGGGTGTACACATCGCATATCCGGAAACTCGTTCAGTGGTATAACCTGCTGATAGCTAACGGTATAAATGATTTCACGGCTCCTGCCGAAGAAACTGAAACCGAACCTGAATCGCCGGGAGGTGCCGGAGAGGCCCCAACTGAATAATAATCCTTAAGTCCGTCGTTAACCATGGCGGATTTTTTTTGTATTTTCGCCTGAACAATAGCCACCTGATGAAGAAATTTATCCACGACTTTGAGGTAAGCAGAAACCATCACATAAGTTCCGATTATTTTGCACTTTACCTTAAATGCCCGGTAAGCCTGCCACTGATATCCCCCGGCCAGTTTGCCGAGGTGCTTGTAAGCAATTCAACAACCACATATCTACGCCGACCTTTTTCGATTTACGATACCGATTACAATACGAATGAACTTTCACTACTTATAAAAAAAGTGGGTGACGGTACGAATGCGCTTGCCAGACTTAAAGAAGGCGATACACTCAACCTGGTGTATCCACTGGGAAATACTTTCAGCATGCCTTCAGGCGAAAAAGCTTTACTGGTCGGCGGTGGCGTAGGGATTGCACCTATGCTTTTACTAGCACGACTTTTAAAGCAAAAAGGGTTTAAACCTGATGTTCTTATCGGAGGCCGCTCGACTGGCGATATACTTGAACCTGAAAAATATGCTCCATACGGAGATGTATTTATTACAACCGACGATGGTTCGGCCGGTACGAAGGGCATGGTTACACAGCATCCGGCACTTTCGGAAAACATCGGGGAATACTCTGCTATATACGCCTGTGGTCCTGATCCTATGATGAAGGCAGTTGCGCGCCTCGCTTTCACCAATAGCGTGCCATGCGAAATTTCGCTCGAAAATACTATGGCCTGTGGAATCGGGGCATGTCTCTGCTGCGTGGTCGAAACGGTTGAAGGTAATAAAACGACTTGCATTGACGGACCCGTTTTCGATACCAGGAGACTTAAGTTTTAGCTGGGGAAAATGAAATTCAAAATTCAATCCGCCAGAGGCGGACAAAGTTTTAAATGGTCGATTTGGATTAGCCTCAGGAAATGTTTCCAAACCAAACATCCGAAATCCGACATCCGAAATCAAACATCCGAAATACCCACACAATGCCTGATCTATCTGTAAACGTACACAAACTGCATCTGAAAAACCCGGTAATGTCGGCTTCTGGTACATTTGGTTATGGTCCTGAATTTGACGATTTTATCGATGTTAACCGCCTGGGCGGGATTCTTACCAAGGCCTGTACTTCGAAAAACCGCGATGGCAACCGTTATCCGCGCATGGCCGAAACCCCAGCTGGAATGCTTAACTCTGTCGGGCTGCAGAACAAGGGCGTCGATTATTTTATCGAAACCATTTATCCCAAAATAAAACATTACGACACGCATATTATTGTCAATGTTTCGGATTCAACGGTTGAGGGTTATATGGAAGTTGCCGAAAAACTCAACCCGCTTGAAAAAATTACCGGTATCGAACTGAATATTTCCTGCCCTAACGTGAAAGAAGGCGGTATGGCTTTCGGCACTTCATGTCCGATGGCAGGTGCTGTTACAAAAGCAGTCAGGAATGTGTACACTAAAACGATGATCGTAAAATTGTCGCCGAATGTTACGAATATAGCTGAAATAGCAAGAGCAGTCGAAGATGAAGGAGCCGATTCGGTATCCGTTATTAATACGCTCCTCGGAATGGCCATTGACGCTGAAAAGCGTCGGCCGATACTTTCGACAATTACCGGCGGACTTTCAGGCCCTGCAATCAAACCTGTTGCCTTACGAATGGTATGGCAGGTTTCGAAGGCGGTTTCCATTCCGGTTATCGGATTAGGAGGTATAAGTAATGCAACCGATGCTGTCGAATTCCTGCTTGCCGGCGCCACCGCAATACAAGTGGGAACTGCAAACTTTATCGATCCCCAGGTATGTATTAAAATATTGGAAGGAATAGAGGAATATTGCAACCGGCATGGAGTTAAAGATGTAAAAGAACTTATCGGGGCGCTTGAATTCTGAGGTTTGAACAAACAGCAACTAGTGCCCAGTGCTTAGTGCTCAGTGCAGAGTAACCAGCAGCCAGCCACCAGAAACCAGTGCTTAGTGCAGAGTGATTAATGCAGAGTACTCAGTGCAGAGTGCTGAGCAACCAGCAACCAGTAGCCAGAGACCAGTAACCAGCAACCAGTAACCAGAAACTCTCCAATCCCCAACTTAAGTATATGAACCTTCACAACATACTTCTCATCGGCAGCGGCGGACGCGAACATGCCATAGCCTGGAAACTTGCACAAAGTCCCTTGCTGAACCGGCTGTTTATTGCCCCGGGTAATGCCGGCACTTCTCAGGTGGGAACTAATGTTCCCCTGAGCGGAACTAATTTTGTTAATGTACGGAAGTTCGTCCTGGATAATGAAATCAACATGGTAATTGTAGGCCCCGAAGAGCCATTGGTGCGTGGAATCCATGATTTTTTCCTCTCTAATGAAGATTTAATGAATATTCCGGTCATAGGACCGCAACAGGCTGGTGCACAACTCGAAGGAAGTAAGGATTTCGCAAAGCAGTTTATGATCCGGCACGGGATTCCTACCGGGGCATACCGAACATTTACCAAGGATACATTAGCTGATGGATTTGATTTTCTGCGGACTTTAAAAGCTCCCTATGTTCTCAAGGCTGATGGACTTGCTGCAGGCAAAGGAGTTGTAATCTGCAAAACACTGGGAGAAGCTGAGAATGAACTTACCGAAATGCTCGAAAAACACAAGTTCGGGAAGGCTTCGGAAAGGGTTGTTATCGAGGAGTTCCTCGATGGAATCGAACTCTCGGCATTTGCTATCACTAACGGCAAAGAATACCTGGTTTTGCCCGAAGCCAAGGATTACAAAAGGGTTGGAGAGGGCGATACCGGTCCGAATACCGGTGGAATGGGTTCCGTGTCGCCTGTGCCGTTTGCCGGCAGGGATTTCATGCAAAAGGTTGAAGAACGGATCATCAAACCAACGGTTGCAGGTTTGCAGAAAGATGGCATTCCGTTTGTAGGTTTCCTGTTTTTCGGGTTAATGAATGTAAAAGGAGATCCGTTTGTTATTGAATATAATGTCCGCATGGGTGATCCTGAAACAGAAGCTATTTTACCCAGGATTAAGACCGACCTTCTCGAAATATTTATTGCTACTGCTAATGGCACACTCTCAGAAATTAAACCTGATATTGATCCTCGCACTGCAGCCTGTATTATGATAGTTTCGGGCGGATATCCCGGCGATTATTCGAAAGGAAAAATAATCTCAGGCCTCGAAAAAGTTAACGGGAGCCTTGTATTTCATGCCGGGACTGCTACAGCTGATAACGAGGTAGTTTCGTCGGGGGGCAGGGTAATAGCAGTAACTTCACTGGCTGTAGATATCAATTCAGCTGTTGACCAGTCACTAAAATCGGTTGGCCTGATCAACTTCGAAGATTTATACTTCCGTCGCGATATCGGCAGGGATTTGATTTAAATTAATTTACGGGAAGATTATGCTAAGGTGGATTTCAAGATCAGGAACTTTTGTTCAGTTTTCAATATTTGCAGCACTGGCAGCATGGCTGTGGATACCTGCTTTCCTGTACCCAATACAGGCTGTAACCTCGCCCAATGACGGCCCTTTGTACACTATGTTTGCCGGCTGGATGCAGTACCTTCCGTACCTTGCGGTCGGTATTTCATTATTGCTGATCGTTTTTCAATCAGTAGTATTATTTTATATTTTCCAGGCAAACGGGTTTTTCGGACGGGCCAATTTTATACCTGCTATAATCGTTCTGCTTACTTTCAGCTGGAACAGCAGTTTTCAGACTTTTCATGCGCTGTTGCCGGCAGGTTTGTTTGTAATACTGGCTTTAAACGCAATTCTCGGGATGTATGGCAAACAGGCATCATACAGGCAGGTATTTACGGCTGCATTCGCTGTTGCTGTTGCTTCACTGTTTTATTTGCCGTTGGTTTACATGCTGGTTTTACTCTGGCTTTCGCTTATTTCGTACCGTGTTTCCTCATGGCGCGAATACGCGATTACATTTATCGGGTTCCTTCTGCCATGGATATACTATATCAGCGGGTTATTCTGGAACGATAACCTGATGTATGGATTTAATAAGATATCCGGATCACTTTTTAACCTGTTATTGCCGGAGAAATTATCGGTTATCAATTTAATTTGGCTGTCAGTTTCGGTATTTGTGTTACTGGTTACAATGACTGCTGTATTGAATGTTGTGAGCGATAAACTGATCAGTATCCGAAGGAGGGCCTGGGTTCTGTTCAGCTATTGCATTGCTTCCGTTATTGTGATTTTATTGTCAGGCTGGCCCTTACTATCAGCCAATTACCTCTTTGTAATTCCGTTGGCTTTCTTTATAACCGGAAGTGTTTCGATGGTAAAACGTCCTTTTTTGTTCGAAATGCTGGCATTGGCTTATTTCCTGCTTTTTGTTGTAATGCGGTATGCTTCATTTTTCTAACTGGTTTAATTCATTGTCATTGCGGGTTTAATCAATTTTTGTCATCCTGTTGAAATAGAATCCAAATGTTGAAGTCGGCATTTTCTGATCTCTTTACCGAAGCCGGTTGCGATGAAGCGGGAAGGGGATGCCTGGCCGGTCCTGTATTTGCTTCAGCAGTCATATTGCCATCTGATTATTCCAACAGCGATCTTGACGATTCTAAAAAACTTTCAGCAATAAAGCGTGAAAAGCTGCGTCATGTTATTGAATCCGAAGCCATTGCATGGGCAGTTGCCATGGTCGATAATCATGAAATTGACAGGATCAATATATTAAATGCTTCCATACTGGCTATGCACAGGGCACTGGAACAACTCCGGATCCAACCGGGTTTGATCCTTGTTGATGGTAACAGGTTTAAACCTTACAGCAATGTGCCGCATCACTGTATTATAAAGGGTGATGGAATATATTTGTCGATTGCCGCCGCCTCGGTTTTAGCTAAAACATACCGCGATGAATACATGCTCAAACTCAGCGAGAGTTTCCCTGTATATGGCTGGAACCGCAACAAGGGATACCCGACTCTCGAACACCGGAAGGCTATATTGGCTGAAGGATTCAGCCCTTACCACCGGAAGACATTTTCAGTACAGTTAAAAGTTTGGGAATAATCCATTAGTAAGGATGATATTGACAGCCCTGAAGGCACGCAAGACAGCACTCTTTAACAAACTATTTTCATATCGAATCAATAACCTTTCATACACTGCGTTATACAACCTGGGATCCTCAAAATACAAACTTCGGATTTTGTATTTTTGCAAACGAAACTACCATATTATGAGATTTTTTGCTGCGATTGTATGCATTTTTTTACTGATACCCGGATTTCTGGCCGCTCAAAAACTCACCAACGATGATTATTCGGCGTATATTAAACAATATAAAACTGCAGCCATCAGAGAAATGAAACTTTACCATATCCCGGCCAGTATTACGCTGGCACAGGGAATGATCGAAAGTGGCTGCGGGAAAAGCAAACTGGCTGTTGAATCGAATAACCATTTTGGTATTAAATGCCAGAAGGAATGGATAGGCGATACATATTTATACGATGATGACGCAAAAAACGAATGTTTCCGTAAATATAAAAGCGTCGAAGAATCGTACCGCGACCATTCCCTGTTTTTAACTACAAGGCAACGATATGCTTCTCTTTTCCTGATTCCTTCAACTGATTACACAGCCTGGGCCAGGGGATTAAAACAGGCCGGTTATGCTACAAATCCTGACTATGCAAATATACTCATCAGATTAATCGAGAATAGCCGGTTGTATCTCTATGATGATACAACTGCCATGCAACCTGCCCTGGCAGGTAATGCTGAACCTACGAAAAAAGCTTCGAAACCTAGCCCTGAAAGAAGTGAAGTGAACCGCCAGGTAGTATTAAATAGCTCAGGCAGGATTTTGTTTAATAAAAATTACAAATTTCCCCTTCCCGGTGATTTTGAATATTTATACACTTCCGGACTAGGGCGAAAGGTTTACCTGAATTATGGGGTACCTTTTGTATTTGCTTCAAATAACGATACCTGGTTCAGTATATCCAAGGAATTTGAAATATATAGTTTCCAGGTATACAAACAGAACGATTTAACTGAACATGATAATATTGTCGCAGGACAGATGCTGTACCTTGAGCCTAAGAAGAATAAAAACAGGGAACATGTATATGTGATGAAACGTGGTGACAGCATGTATTCGATTTCACAGGAAAAATGTATCAGGCTGTCGAAACTGCTTAAATATAATAAATTAAAACCGGGCGATGAACCGGAAGAAGGAGTTGAGTTAAAGTTGAAGAGGTAGGAGCGAAGGGCGAAAGGTGAGGGGGGAAGGGAGAATGCGAAGGAAGCCGGAATTGGAATTTGGACTTGGAATTTAAATTCTGATCGTATTATATTTTATGGCTATATCATTGGATATTAACTTGTTGAGCCAACCTCTGGGCTGTAGCCCGGAAATACAAACTTTTTCCATATTCACCTGCTTCGCATAAATAAATTAGTATACATTTGCACCGGTGTTTGGAATTTGCATAACAAATTACGACGCTTTCTTCAGGGCAGGGTGAAATTCCCGATCGGCGGTATAGTCCGCTACTCCCGCAAATGCGGGATTGAACCGGTTTAACTCCGGTACCGACAGTATAGTCTGGATGGAAGAAGAATATTGATCATAAGACACATACCTGAGCAGGGTATGCTGTTTTGGGAATCTGTATTATCAACCATCGGCCCGGAAGGATTCTTCAGGGCATTTTTGTTTTTAATACATACCTCGAAATGAAAAAGATACCAACACTGTTTCTGCTGTTCATTGTTTCAATGTTGACTGCAATCAGCCTCTATGCGCAGGATACAAAAATACAGGGGACTGTGACCGATAAAAATACCAACGAAACTATCCCGGGCGTTTCAATCCTGATCGAAGGAACGTCAAAAGGAACATTCAGCAGGGTCGACGGGACTTTTGAACTTGAGGTTACCGATCTGAATACGAAACTTCTGTTCACCCATATTTCATACAATTCCATCACTCTTGAAACCGGCAAAAAAACAGGTAATTCAATTTACCTTGGCACGGTTGCAATGGAGCCCAAAGTTGTTGAGCTTAATGAGGTAAGGGTTATTTCATCCTTTGTAAGCGATCGCAACACACCGGTTGCTGTTACCAATATTAAATCACGTACTATTGAGCAAAAGCTGGGCAATCAGGATTATCCTGAAATTCTGAAAATGACTCCCGGAATATATGCTACTAAGGAAGGTGGTGGCAGTGGCGACGACAGGCTTTCGCTCCGCGGGTTCCAGCAGGAGAATGTTTCGCTCCTTCTTAACGGCGTTCCGGTAAGCAGCATGGAAAACGGCCTCGTATACTGGTCGAATTGGACCGGCATGGCGGATGCCACCGAAACCATCCAGGTGCAGCGGGGTTTGGGAGCATCGAAAGTGGCAATGAACTCGGTGGGGGGCACAATAAATATCATTACCCGGTCAGCTTCGGCCGAGGCCGGTGGAGTAATACGTTACAGCCAGTCGGACTATGGCAACAGCAAAACCATACTGAGTTTTTCGACCGGGAAAATGAAAAACGGGGCTGCACTTACTTTCCTGGGATCGCATACAGTTGGTCCCGGATTTGTGGATGCTACTTTTGTAAATGGCTGGTCGTATTTTCTCAGTGTTGATAAGCCGATCAATAAAAAACACCGCCTTGTGCTTACAGCAATGGGTTCGCCGGAACGCCACGGGCAGCGAAATTATGGAATGAGCCTGGCCGATTTCGAGAAATCCGGTGTAAAGTATAACAGCAACTGGGGTGAATATAACGGGAAAATTCTCACCTTGTCCGAAAATTTCTACCATAAACCCCAAATCAACCTGAACCATTACTGGACGATTGGTAGAAAGGCCTCCCTTTCAAGTTCAGCTTATGTTTCATGGGGCAAAGGCGGTGGCAGGTATACCGAAGCCTTTAACTATGGGCCTACAACATGGACATTTCAAAAAAACAACCAGGTTGATTTCGTCCAGGTGTTTCTCAACAACTCCACACATTCCGATTCAACTATGCTTGCTGAGGGTACAATTGTGAAAGGATATTCAAAAAACATCCTCACCAACTACCTTGCCGATCATTACTGGATTGGTCTGCTCAGCTCACTCAATCTGCAATTAAATGATAATCTGAAGTTTACTGCCGGAGTCCACTTGCGGAATTTCCGCTCCCACCTATATGAAGTGGTCGACGACCTTTTGGGAGGCAACACTTGGGTTGAACAGTATGCGTGGTCACTAGCTGGTGTAAATGGCAGGAACCAGCTTAAAAGACCTGGTGATGTTGTGAACGTTGATAATTATTCGATGATAAGCTATGGAAATGTTTTCAGTCAATTGGAGTACAATTCAGGGAATCTTACTGCATTTGTTGCTTCAACCGTGTCAGGAACTCATTACCGGAGGAAGGATACCTATAATTATCCTGATAGTCCAATGAGCGAACCGTTTAACAAAGCCGGATTTGATGTCAAAAGCGGGATTAGTTATAAAGCTGGGAAATCGGGGAGTATTTATGGGAACATTGGATTCTATTCTCGCGAACCGTATTATAAGTTTGTATTTGTGAATTATTCAAATGCAGTTGCCCATAATATTGTTAACGAAAAGATATCGGCTGCCGAGGCTGGTTACACTTTCGAAAGCGGAAAAATTGCAAGCCGGCTCAACCTGTATTACACCCTATGGAAAGACAAATCCCTGCTTTCGAATGAGAATATTCAACTTATCGACAGTTCCTATACCCGTTCACTTGTGCGCGGATTAAATGCCAAACACACCGGAATTGAAGCAGAAATCCGGTACAATATCATCCGGAGTATCACGGTTGCTGCGACAGTTTCGCTTGGAAACTGGAAATGGCAGAATGACGTTACAGCAAGTATTTACAACGATAACCAGGTGCTGGTCGACAGTATGATGATATATACTAAAGGTTTGTTCGTTGGTGATGCTCCACAAACTCAACTTGGACTTTCGGCTGAATACCGCACAGTCGACGGTTTCAGCTTTTCAACCGATTGGGTTTTTTACGACAGGCTTTATGCCAATTTTGATCCGGCTAACCGGAACAAAGCTGATGATCGCTCCCAGCCTTACAGGATTCCATCTTATTCCTTACTCGACCTGTATGCGGGTTATGATTTCCACATTAAGGAAATACCTGTTGCATTGCTGCTTTCCTGCCAGAATGTTTTCGGCAAGCAGACTATTATCCGTGGAGAGGATGGTGCCAGCCACAGCCTCGATACTTTCAGGGGTTTCTGGTCGTTGGGAAGGACTTTCAATATGTCGGCAAAGCTTAGATTCTGAAAGCTAAAGCAACAGGTGAATATTTATTTCTGGCCTTTTTTCTTGTTACGACTTTTCCTTTATTCAATTGTAATATATCTGTGTCAATATTTTATTCAATGATTGACTATCGAAAATTTCAAATTGACTTATGAGGTCGTTTAACAGGATATTCACATAGCCTGTTGATAAAAAAAAGCATTTTCAGTATTATTTGTCTTAAATCCCTGTTCTTAAGCTTGATCAGCATCACTAAAACCGTGAACTTCACTATTTTCAATAGATTGGGAAATTAGTCAACATATCAGAGTTGTGTTTCACTCATATAATGTTTATTTATACTAAATATAAATAGCTGTGGTTGACCATAGTACATGTCGAAATATCGAATTTCTTGCATATATTTACTTTCCGTTGTACTAATTTAAACCGACCGCTTTATGGAAAATAAGCAACCCTCATTTTATGAGGAAGTCAAAAAGGATGGGATTTCCCGTAAGGATTTTCTAAAGTTTTGCGCAACAACGGCTGCATTACTCGGACTGGAGTCCAGCAGTATCGGCCAGATTGTAAAAGCGCTTGAAACCAAACCCCGGCTACCGGTAATCTGGTTTCATTTCCAGGAATGTACCTGCTGCAGCGAATCATTTATCCGGGCGTCGCACCCGATTGTAGCAAACATTGTCCTTGACAAAATTTCACTCGATTACCAGGAAACCCTGATGGCAGCTTCCGGCGTCCAGGCCGAAGATGCTTACAAAGCTGTAATGGCAAAATTCCCCGGCGAGTATATTGTAATGGTTGAAGGCTCAATTCCTACTGAGAATGAGGCTTACTGCTGTATCGGTGGCCGCAGTGCAAAACAGATACTTGAGGAGGCAGTTGCAAACTGTAAAGCTGTTGTAGCATGGGGTAACTGTGCATCAGCCGGTTGTGTTCAGGCTGCAAGTCCTAATCCTACTGGGGCAAAACCAGTCCATAAAGTAATCAGCGGGAAACCGGTTATAAATGTACAGGGATGTCCGCCTATAGCTGATGTTATGGCCGGGGTAGTAGTTCACCTCCTTACCTTCGACCGTATACCTCAACTGGATGAATTAGGCCGTCCGAAAGCATTTTATTCGCGCCGGGTTCACGATACATGTTATCGCCGTGCTAATTTTGATGCCGGTTTGTTCGTCGAATCTTTCGATGATGAGGGAGCAAAACGAGGCTATTGCCTTTATAAAATGGGCTGCAAAGGTCCTGTTACCTACAATTCATGCGGAATCATCAAATGGAATGATGGTATTAGTTATCCCATCCAATCGGGTCATCCGTGCATTGGGTGTTCCGAAGCCGGATTCTGGGACAACGGCCCTTTCTACCAGCATTTACCAAGTATTGAAGGATTTGGCATTGAAACCACAGCAGATAAAATCGGGCTAGGTTTGGGTGTTGCCACAGTTGTTGGAGTTGCAGCACATGCCGTAGTAACTAATGTACGCAAACACCGCGAAATCACCAATGCCCCCGAAACTACTGAAGTTGAAACCCCTAAAGATAAATAGCCATGGCTGAAAGAATCGTTATAGATCCCATCACCCGAATAGAAGGACACTTGCGGGTTGAAATAGAAGTTAATAATGGAGTAATTACTGATGCGTATAGCTCCGGAACTATGGTTCGCGGCATCGAAACCATATTAAAAGGCCGCGATCCGCGCGATGCATGGGCATTTGTCGGTCGCGTATGCGGAGTTTGTACCTCAACCCATTCACTCACATCGGTGAGAACAGTTGAAAACGCTTTGGGAATCTCAGTTCCTGCTAATGCCGAACTGATCCGTAACCTCATGGCCAATGCTTTGTATATACAGGACCATGTGGTGCATTTTTATGTACTGCATGCGCTCGACTGGGTAGATGTGGTCTCAGCACTGAAAGCTGATCCCAAGGAAGCTGCATCCATAGCACAGAGTATATCGCCCTGGCCGAAAAGTTCAGTAGGCTATTTTACCGATATACAGAAACGCTTCAAGAATTTTGTTGAAAGCGGTCAGCTGGGGATTTTTGCAAACGGTTACTGGGGACATTCGGCCTATAAGCTGCCTCCTGCTATAAACCTTATCGCTGTAGCCCATTACCTCGAAGCATTGGAATGGCAGAAGGAAATCGTGAAAGTTCATACCATTTTCGGTGGCAAGAACCCTCACCCGAATTACCTGGTTGGTGGCGTTCCCTGCTCGATAAACATCGAGGAAGCCAATGCTGTGAATGCCGAAAGGCTTGCCATGGTTGGTAAGTTGTTCGAAGATGCTAAAACCTTCGTCGACCAGGTTTATATTCCCGATCTCCTAGCCATAGCCTCGTTCTATAAGAGCGACTGGGGTGCAATCGGAGGTGGTTTGTCGAATTACATGTCGTTCGGCGATTTCCCGACCAACGGTTACAATAATCCAGAAAGTTTTAAAATGCCCCGTGGAGTTATCTTAAACCGCGACCTCAGCAAAATCCATGAAATAAAGGCTGATGATCCTGAGCAGATCCAGGAATATGTAAACAATTCGTGGTACGAGTATTCAAAAGGCGACAAAACCGGGCTGCATCCATGGGATGGAGAAACCAAATTTAATTATACGGGTCCTAAACCACCCTATGAGCATCTTGATTTCACCCAGAAATACAGCTGGGTAAAAACACCGCGCTGGAAAGGCTACCCGATGGAAGTCGGACCTCTTTCGAGGATGCTTGTCGGATATGCCTCGGGCCGTGAGGACTATAAGGAAGTTATTGAGAGCACGCTCAGGGCACTTGATGTACCTGTTGCTGCCTTGTTCTCCACTCTCGGGCGTACCGCTGCCAGGGGGCTCGAAACCAAGCTTACATGCGATTGGGCACTTGAATTCTTCCAGCAACTTCTCAATAATATAAAAAATGGAGATTCAAGCACAATGAATAATGCGAAATGGGAACCTGAATCGTGGCCGAAGTCAGCAAAAGGAATCGGAATGGTAGAAGCTCCAAGGGGTGCATTATCCCATTTTATTGTAATTGAGGATAAGAAAATAGCAAACTACCAGCTGGTAGTACCGACTACCTGGAATGCATCACCACGCGATCCCGCAGGTAAACGTTCGGCATACGAGGAATCGTTAATCGGTACACCAGTTGCTGATCCTAAAGTACCGCTTGAGGTAATCCGGACCATCCATTCTTTCGATCCGTGCCTGGCATGTGCTGTGCATGTTTACGATGAAAACGGAAGCCATATTCATGAACTTAAAACCTATTAGGCCATGAGAATCAGATCAGTACCTATGCGTGAGGTTCATGTATGGGAAATGCCTGTACGTCTCTACCATTGGATAAATGCCCTCTGCGTTACCGCATTGTGCATTACCGGGTATGTGATTGGTCATCCGCCTGCTTTTATGAAAAGCACCGAGGCCTATTTCAATTATTGGTTCGGCACCGTAAGATTCATCCATTTCGTAAGTGCATTTCTCTTTTTCTTCAATTTTATATTTAGGATTTACTGGGGATTTGCTGGAAATGAATTTTCGCGCTGGTATAATTTTATCCCACTCAAGCGATGCCAGTGGAAGGAAATCATCGATGTAATAAAAGTTGATGTACTGCAGGTTACCCATAAGCAGATTGACTCAATTGGGCACAATGCTCTTGCCAGCTTTATTTACTTCATTACGTTCCTGATTTTCCTGTTGCAAAGCCTTACCGGTTTCGGGATGTATTCGGCAATGAGCTCATCGTTTCTGCCGAAAATGTTCGCCTGGATAGTCCCCTTCCTGGGTGGCGATATGCATGCACGCCAGCTTCACCATATCCTGATGTGGGGCTTCATACTGTTTGCTATCGTGCACATCTACCTGGTTTTCTATCACGATTATATCGAACGTCGCGGAGTTACATCCTCAATGATAGGGGGATGGAAATTTATCGAAGAAGATGTGATCGAGCGCCATGATAACAGGTCGGAAGACTGCCCGAAAGACTAGAAGATTATTAGAATAGGAAATTTTTATAATTGAATAATGAACAAGGATTAACGATTTAAGATTTCAGAGGTAAAAGCTCTACTAGAGCAGATCATAAATCAAAAATCGTTAATCTTTGTTCTTAAATAAATTTTATACTTTCGGGGTATAATAATAATTCCTGAATTTTGACTCAATTACAAAACAATATCCTGGTACTCGGGATCGGAAATATATTGCTCAACGACGAAGGAGTTGGTATTCATGTTGTTGCCGCACTTGAAAAAGAAGGTTACTCAAAAGCCGACCTGATGGATGGCGGTACAGGTGGCTTCCATTTACTTGGATTTATCCAGTCGTACAGTACGGTTATCATTATTGATGCTGCATTAGACCAGTTCCCGGCCGGGCATGTGAGGGTCTTACATCCGAAGTACGCCAGGGATTTTCCCCAGCAGTTGAGTGCCCACGAAATAGGGCTTAAGGATTTGCTCGATGCTGCATTTCTACTTGGCAACATGCCTAATATTCACCTTGTGGCAGTTTCAGTTAAAGATTTCCAGGACATGGGAATGGAACTCACCCCTGAAGTTGAAGCAGCTATTCCCCTCGTGATTAAGTATGTTAAGAAGTTGGTTGAAGCACTTTAGACCTGTATATTCTTTGGCTATTCTTATTATTTATTTTGCTAATCAACGAAGGTACCCGCTTGTTTTTTTAACCAATCGTACCAGTCATCCAATCCTTCACCGGTCCTTGCCGACATCAGTATGAATTCCAGTTCGGGATTCAGCGTACGGGCATATTCCATCGCTTTCTCTGTGCTGAAATCAACATAGGGTAACAGGTCAGATTTATTGATAATGCACAGGTGCGACGACTGGAACATATAAGGATACTTAAGAGGTTTATCTTCACCTTCGGTAACGCTGATCACCACCACACGTTTAAATTCACCCAGGTCGAACATTGCCGGGCAAACCAGGTTTCCCACATTTTCGATAAACAGAATTGAGTTGTTTCTGATATCCAGTTTCTTAAACGCCGAATCCACCATGCGTGCATCGAGATGGCATCCCGACCCAGTATTGATCTGAATGGCCGGTGCGCCCGATTTTTCGATCCTGTCGGCATCGAGCAGGGTTTGCTGGTCGCCTTCGATAACGTAAATTTTGTTAGTCGGGATTAGGGCTTTAATGGTTTTTTCAAGAATACTGGTTTTGCCGGATCCCGGTGAACTTACCAGGTTAAGACAAAGTATATTCCGTTCTTCGAACGCTTTCCGGTTGATACCGGCCAGGCGGTTATTGTCGGAAAGTATATCCACATTGAGGCTGATGACCTTGCCTTTGGCATGCTCATGATTATGTGAATGCGCAAAAAGAACAGTTTCAGGACCGTGAGTATGTGTATGTCCGTGTTCATGATCATGTCCGTGTGAATGGTCATGATCGTGGGAATGAGCATGATTGCGATCGTAAATAGTAAGCTCTGAATTATCGCCGCATCCGCAGGTTTCGCACATGGTATTCTGGTATTAAGTTATTTTTATTGCTATATGTTTATTTCCGGTTGTGATGGTAGCTGGTTTCTTGTTACTGGCTGCTGGCTACTGGTAGCTGGGCACTTAACCCTCTGCACTGAGCATTGATTGCTGGTGAATGGCTTTCAATCCCCAAATTCCCAAATCCATCTAATCCAATACCAGCGACAGTATCCTGAACTCTTCGCCCCCGCTTATTTTTGAGGGGAAACACTTGCAAACAGGGCATGCTGCCATGCGGAATTTCATCTCAAATTCAAGATTGCACTCACTGCAGAATCCTTTTCCCGGCATGCGTATTATATCAATCAGTGAATTTTCAAGAATGGATTCTTTGACAAGCAGTTCAAGTGCCGACGCAAATGCATCTGCCTCCACGCCGCTGAGGTCTCCAACCTCGATGGATATCTCCCGGATTATTCCGGCTCCATGCCGCTCTGCTTCGCGCTGGGCGAGGCTGATGACTTCGACGGCTAGTGAAAATTCATGCATGGATTTGGAATTAACAGATTCGTGGTAATTGATCGCCAGCCAGTGAATCGACAATACGACGGCCACCGGTCTCGTTTTTAAGTACAACCTTGCCGGGGTGATCACTAACAACCCGCCCGATTAGTGCACTTTTTGTTCCAAGTTCATTGTTTCGAAGTATTTCAAGAATTTTAGATGCATCGTCTTCTGCAGCCACAATTAGTACTTTGCCTTCGTTGGCTATATGCAGAGGATCGAAACCGATCAGTTCGCACATGGCTGCAACGCCCCGGCTGACAGGCAATGACGATTCATCCAGTTCAATGCCTAGATGCACCTTTCCTGCCAGTTCGTTCAACACGGTTGCAACTCCACCGCGTGTGGGATCACGCATGAATTTTACCTGCGAATTATCGAGTACCTCACGTATAAGCTTATTCAGCGATGCACAATCGGATTCAACATTGGTTTTAAAATTAAACGATTCCCTTGCATTCATCACAGCCATTCCATGATCGCCAATAGTTCCATTGATTATAATACAATCGCCGGGTATTATATCAGCAGCTTTGCTGACTTGTTTGTTTTCCGCTTTAACGAGGCCGATGCCGGCAGTATTGATAAACACTTTATCGCATTTGCCCTTGTTCACTACCTTGGTATCGCCTGTAACAATAAGTACGCCGGCTTTTTGGGCTTCGGCCGCAAGCGACTCAACAATTATTTCGAGCTCACTTATCGGGAAACCTTCCTCGATGATAAACGAAACGCTGATGTACATAGGTTCGGCGCCTGATACCGCAAGGTCGTTCACCGTGCCGCAAACTGCAAGTTTGCCGATGTTTCCGCCCGGGAAAAACAATGGATCGATCACGAAGGAGTCGGTCGTGAAAGCAATTTCGCCCGAACCGACCGAAAGTATTGCGGAATCGGTTTGTTCGCTGAGGATTGGGTTGCCGAAATGTTTCATAAACACATCTTCAATCAGGTCGTGCATCATTTGCCCGCCGCTGCCATGCCCCAGCAGTATATTTTTTTCTTTTTGCTTCATGACCTGTATTTATAATAGGTGGCACAGGTACCTTCGCCCGAAACCATACATGCACCGACAGGATCAGACGGTGTGCATTTTTTTCCAAAAAGACCGCAATCGACAGGTGTTTTCAATCCACGCAGGATTTGCCCGCATATACAGCCTTTTGGTTCGGTTGACGGAGGAACCACGACCGTGAAATGTTTTTCGGCATCAAATGCCGAATGGTGTTCGCGTATTTTCAGCCCGCTTTTTTCAATTATTCCCAGTCCGCGCCAGATATCGTCGCGGAGTTCGAAAACTTCGTTCAGCATGTTTTGGGCAGTCATATTTCCTTCAGTATGTACAACACGCTGATACTGGACTTCAACCTTCGGCGTACCTGATTCGATCTGTTCGGTAAGCATAAGTATTGCCTGCATCATATCGACGGGTTCAAATCCCGAAACAACCACGCCCAGACCGCATTCATTGGCCAGTTCGTTGTATATCGCAGTACCGGTTATAGCGCTCACATGGCCTGGAGCAATAAAACCGTCAATTTTAACTCCTTCGTTTACAAGTGCTTTCATTACCGGGGGCATTACTTTGTGAGCGCTCAGTACAAAAAAGTTTGTAAGCTTTTCCTTTTCAGCCTCAAGAATTGCTGCAGCTGT
Organism: Bacteroidales bacterium; assembly: GCA_963677975.1. Classification (GTDB taxonomy): domain Bacteria; phylum Bacteroidota; class Bacteroidia; order Bacteroidales; family UBA4417; genus UBA4417. The sequence continues at coordinate 2,671,502 of OY782677.1, forward strand.
AAGTGGGGCTGTAGTTTCGAAACCGATGCCAAGAAATACAACGCTTTTTGACGGGTTCTTTTTTGCAATTTCAATAGCTTCGAGCACAGAATAAACAATGCGGATATCGCTGCCATTCGCCCTTTCTTTTTCGAGCGAGGTGGTAGAACCCGGAACACGGATAAGATCGCCGTAAGTGGTGATAATGACGCCAGGAATTTTACTGTACGCCATTGCCGTATCGATAAAATGCTGTCCCGATACACAAACCGGGCAACCCGGACCCGAAATAAGCCGGATGGTTGCCGGAAGGAGCGAAGGAAGCCCGAAACGGTGTATAGCCATGGTATGGCCACCGCAAACTTCCATCAGCGTAATCTCTTTCGTGGAAACCGATTTCAATTTTTCAGCTACAGAAAGTATCAGGTCCTTTTTACGGTATTCGTCGATGTATTTCATTGTTTGGGCAATGGGGTTGGGGATTGAGTGTTTCTGGCTTCTGGTTTCTGGCAACTTGTTTCTAGTTTCATTAGCCAGCAACCAGTAACCAGCAACCAGAAACTTTATTATTTTAAAATTATCCCTCTATACAGGAACCTGTCCCGGCCTGCCATTAACCTCATCCTGCAATAATTGCAAGGTTTCGGCTGCTTCGTCGGCATCCACTTTCTGGATGGCAAAACCTGCATGCAGCATGACGTAATCGCCGGGATTTACATCGTCGAGCAGCAGGAGGCTGGCTGTATATTCAACATCTTCGATCGTAACGAGCGCGGTTGTCCCGTTAACACTTATTACCCTGGCTGGTATGGCTAAACACATTGTAGTTCCCTTCTTTTTGATGCAACAGCCAACTGCCCGAGGGCAATTCCACCGTCGTTGGTGGGAACCGTTGCGTGTGAATAAACTTCGAACTTGTTTTTTTGCAGGATTCCGAGGGTCCCTTCCAAAAGGTATTTGTTTTGAAAAACCCCTCCGGAAAGAACTACCTTGTTGATTCCTTGTTTCAGGCTGATGGCCGTCACAGTTTCAAAGATAACCAAAATTATTGTATTGTGAAATTTTGTCACAATTATTGACTTTTCGATCCCAAGGTTGATATCGTTAACGATCCCACGGATAGTAGCTTCGAAACAGATTGTTTCACCTGATAAATAAGCATAGCTTTCGCTGCAATTGTCAACCAAAATCGATTCAAGCCGCATCGGGCCTTCCGCCTGAAAAGTAGCCACCTGCACCAAATCGAGCAGAGAAGCAACACAATCGAAAAGCCGGCCGGCACCAGATGTAAGCGGACAATTTATTTTCCGACCGATCATCTGAACCAGCACCCCGACTTTGTCAGGATCAAGTTGTTTTAAAAAAGGCAGATTTAGTCCTGTAAAATCGTTTCCATATACTTTAAAAAGATAAGAAATGGCCATCCGCCAGGGCTCTTCGGAAGCGCTGTCGCCTCCCGGCAGAGGGATATAATCAAAATGGGTTATTCTTTCGAAATCATTCAGGTCGCATACCATAAATTCACCGCCCCAGATATGCCCATCGGAACCATACCCTGTACCATCGAGTGCAACGCCTATCACTTTTTCGTCGAGATAATGCTCGGCCATGCAGGACGCAATATGTGCATGGTGATGCTGCACCTTGACTACAGGGAAATCGCCGAATTCAAGCCCGGTCCTAGTTGAAATATAAGCGGGGTGCATATCTACCGCCAGGAGTGTGGGCTTTACCCTGAACAATTGCAGGAAACGATCAAGCGTACTTTCGTAGAACTGTGTGGTTTCTATCCCCTGCAGGTCACCGATATGCTGGCTCAGGAATGCCTTCTTCCCTTTGCCAACGCAAAAACAGTTGGTCAGTTCGGCCCCGAAAGCAATTATTCCTTCGGTATTAAAAGCAGTGCGGACAGGTGCCGGCACATACCCCCGCGAACGGCGGAATATGCGTTCTTTACCACCTATGATCCTGACAACGGAGTCGTCGGTACGGTTAAAAATATCGCGGTTGTGCAAAACGACCGCATCAACTAAAGGTCCGAATTGTGAAAGTGCTTCCTCATTTTCGATTAAAATAGGTTCACTGCTGAAATTGCCGCTTGTAAGCACAATGGCGGGCGTAGCCAGTTTCTCGAATACCTGGTATTGAAAAGGCAAATACGGAAGCATCACACCTAATAAATTAAGCTTCGCATTTAATCCAACTGCAAGTTGATGTCCGTTTAAGCCATCTTTCTTCTTTAGCAATACAATTGGTCTCCTCCATGAAACAAGAGATGCTTCCTCGGATTCATCAACAAAGGCGTGCGCTTTCAAATCCACAAGACTTCGGAACATAACTGCAAAAGGTTTGCCTTCACGGTTTTTCAGCTTCCGCAGATTCTCAACAGCCGTTTCATTAAAAGCATCACAGGCCAGGTGCATCCCTCCCAGACCTTTAATCATTAAGATTCCGCCGCTATCGATGCTTTTAGAAGCATGGCCAGTGATTTCATCAATATCAACAGAGATGCTTATGTTTTTTGTAAACAGTTCATAATGAGGGCCGCAATGTGAACATGCTGTTGGCTGCGCGTGAAACCTGCGGTCGGTAATGTTTTTGTATTCATGCCGGCATTCGGGACACATGGCAAAAGATTTCATTGTTGTTTTGGCACGGTCATAAGGCAGAGCTTTTATAATAGTGAAACGGGGACCGCAGTTAGTGCAATTCACAAAAGCATATGCAAAACGGGAACCGGGTTTTCTGATATCCGCAAGGCATTCATCACAAACGGCTATATCCGGGCTTATTTCAGTAATTTCATCCGAAACATCATTGCTGTGCATGATACTGAATTCCTGGAATGCGGTTGGTTCAATTTCAGAATACTTAATATTTTCGATTGCAGCCGCTGGCGGCGTTTCCTTCCCGAGAGAATGAAGGAATTGATCAATATTTGACGAAGAGCCCGATACCACTATCTTTACATTCTCGTTCGTATTCTGCACCCATCCTGTCAGGGCATGCTGCGTAGCAATTCTGAACACAAACGGACGGAATCCAACGCCTTGCACCAGGCCGGTGACTGTTACATGTAAAGTTTTTTCTTTCAATGTATCTTTCTTATTCAATTATGTAAAAGTATGCATATTTATATTTAAATTTACTCTCAAAATGTTTTAGATGCTAACTTTTCTCACCGGCTTAATTGCAAGTGTGGCTCATGTGGCAACCGGACCGGATCACCTGGCTGCAGTTACGCCTCTGGCAATCGACAGCCGCAGGAAATCGTGGCTGGTTGGATTTACGTGGGGGCTGGGTCATACAATCGGGATGATGCTGATTGGCTTGATGTTTATCCTGTTTAAAGAATATCTTCCCATCGAAGCGATTTCGAGGCACAGCGAGACTGTAATCGGAATTTTGCTGATTGCAATCGGCTGCTGGGCATTGATCAGGATTTACCTGCGACATTCGCACAGCAACAGGCCGCACGCTCATTTTCATACAAGCCCCTATCTATACGCTCACATTCATAAACATACACACAGCGTAAAACCGGCGTTTGATCTTATGAGGAATAACGGGCCTGTTCGTGCTCATAATCACCTGCATGTTTATAATCAGGAGCACGATCATACTCATGAACAGTATCATGATCACGGGCACGGCCACGATCATGTGCACACCGCTAAACTGAAACAAAATGTTTTTACGGCTCTTGGTATTGGCGTTGTGCACGGATTTGCCGGCTTCAGCCATCTGTTCGCGCTGCTTCCATCACTTGCTTTGCCTACCGTATGGGCTTCGGTGATTTATATTTCGGCCTTCGCTTTTGGTACAATACTTACAATGGTTATTTTCGCTTTTATACTTGGACTGGTCGCATTCCGGTCGGTTGTGAAAGATAAGCAGGTTTTCCTGAAACGGTTTACTTTGGGCGGTGCTTTCCTGGCAATAGCAATCGGTATTTTGTGGATTATTCATCCGGTGTAGTTAATTGACAATTGACAATGGATAATTGACAATGGGGTTAATGGGTTGATAGGTTGATGGGTAATTGACAATGGAAAATTATACCGGGGACTGAGGTTTCAGGGTTTCAGAGTTTCAGGGTTTCAGGGTTTGAGAGTTTGAGAGTTTCCAGTTTCTTGATAAGCTGATGATGGGAATGCAAATTAAAATGTCGAGATTGGTTTCAGTCATTTTCCCGTTCCAGGATTTTTTTAGCTGCCCAGTGTCCCATCGAGAAACTTCCCTGAAGTAAAAAGCCGCCGGTAGGAGCGTCCCAGTCGAGCATTTCGCCGATGGCGAAACATTTCGGGAACTTTTTAAATGAAAAATCAGGATTCATTTCACTGAGATCGATTCCTCCAATAGTCGAGATGGCTTCTTCAACCGGGCGCAGCGATTGAACCGGGATAGCGATTTGTTTCAAACTAACGGCAAACAGCTCCGGTGACAGAAACGTTTCTTTCGATGTAAATGCTTTTATAAGTGCGAGTTGTGCGCTGTCGAGGTTAAATATCCCGGCATAATTCTTTGTAGTAGCTGCTGTTTTGCCTTGAGCCTTCTGCAGCAATTGTTCGCGGCTGTTGAATGGTTTCAGGTCGAGGATTATTTCCACCGCCTCATTCGCATTAAGCGATTTCCTGATTTCGGGAACAACCGGGTAAATTGCGTTTCCTTCGAGCCCGTAATCAGTGATAAGCGCTTCGCCTTTCTGAATAACATTATTTACCGAGACAGCTATATTTTTAAGGGGTTTTCCTGCATGGTTGGTTAATACACTTTCGGGCCATTGGATGTGAATCCCGCAGTTCGACGACTCGAAGGGCACGGTTTTAATTTTGTTCCTATCGAATATTTTAAGCCATTCTCCTGTAGATCCGGTTACCGGCCAGGAGGCGCCGCCAAGGGCAAAGATGAAATAATCCGAATCAACAATAACTTTCTTCGAGCCGGCTTTCATCATAATATTCTGACCGGCATCGAAACCGGTAAAAGCATGTTTGAGGTGAAATTCAACACCCTGGTCAGTTAACTTTTTCTTCCATGTATTCAGTATATCGGCAGGGGTGAGGCCTTTTTCGGGAAAAACCCTCCCGCTGGATCCTTCGAATGTGCCGATTCCCATTTGTGAAAGCCATTCGCGAACTGCAACTGAATCAAAATCAAGCAAAGCTTCCTTTAAAAAGTTTTCGGGAGAATATTTGCCGGCTAATTCATTTCCCTTCAGTGAATTGGTAATATTAAAACCGCCTTTGCCGGCGACAAGGAATTTCTGCCCGACACCTTTCTCCTTCTCATAGATATGAACTTCGTGAAACGGACTTAAAACATCGGCTGCCATAAGTCCTGCGGGGCCGCCGCCTATTATTGCGATTTTCTTTTTAGTCATTTATCTGATAATAAGTGGAGTTTCTGATTTCAGTGTAGTTTCACGATTCAGTATTCTTTCACTCCATGCTGTCTTGTTACCCTTCGTCTTGTCGCCCACCGCCTTTCGCCCTTCGTCCCTCATTCTAATAATTAGTCGCTTGACGCTGCCGAAGATTTCCTCTTAGCATAATGCTTCGAGTCGCCCCATTCGCCAAATCCGATTTCGTCGCCTGCCATATGGATGCGGGCTTCGAGGCAGTTGCGGCATTCGGATGCATCCTCGTCGAGGCAGGGTTTGTCCTCGTAAAGGAGGTAGTCTTCGCGGTATTTCAATGGAGTAAGGTTCGGCATAATGATATTGGCGCCGACTTTGAGCGCTTTTTCACGGCCTTGTTTGTCGATGGCCTGCATGGCGGTTGTGGCTGCTATGTTGATGTCTTTCATCATAATCCGGAGCAGGGCGACCATTTTGAGCGAAACATCGAAACGCTCTTTCCGCGGCCAGAGTGTATCTTTAAACTGATATAAAGGTGTATCTTCATGCTCGATAAACGGCCCCATCCCAACCATATCCACATCCAGTTCTTTCAGAAACAGCAGGTCGCCGGCAAGGTGTTCAATGGTTTGAAACGGCAGCCCTATCATAACTCCCGACCCGACATTATACCCAATATCACGCAGGAGTTTCAATGCATTTATACGGATATCAAAATCATGTTTTTTGTTTTGCGGATGGATTTTATAGTATAATTCCCTGTCGGAGGTTTCGATACGAATAAGATACCGGTGTGCGCCGCATGTATACCATTCGCGGTACGTTTTTTCGGTCTGCTCACCCATCGAGAGGGTTATACCAAGTTTGCCGCCGGAAAGTTCCTTGATTTTCAGCAAAAGATCCGAAACCGTTTCTACAAAGCGCTCATCGCAGCGTTCACCCGACTGAAGAACCATCGATCCATACCCGTTCTCAAGGGCAAAGCGGGCCGCCTCAAGCACTTCTTCCTCGGTAACCATATACCGGTCAGGTTTGGTGTTGCCTGCGCGTATACCGCAGTATAGACAGTTTTTCGAACATATATTTGATAGTTCGACCAGTCCGCGGAAATATACCTTGTTGCCGACAAATTGCTTCTTGATTTCAGCTGAGCGGGTAAAAATCTTGGTCTTGTCCGCACCCTGAGCATTGAGAAGTACTACAAGATCGGAATGCGAAAATTCTTCTTTCGTTAAAATATTTTCAACCGATTCAGCCATTTAAAGGAGTTTGACAAATGCTCTACAAAAGTACTCTGAATTTCGCTATCAATCAACAGATGCTGAGAACCCTTGAAGGGTTTGCATGATGAAAAAAGAATAATTGGCATTGTTATAAGGGCATATTACTTTTTAATAAACTTTCCTTCGAAGATGCTATCGCCGCTGATGCATTTAATTAAATATGTACCTGCCTGTAAATCAGAAACATTAATGCTGGTTGTTTTAAGCTGCCTGAACAGTTTTACCTGCCGGCTGCTCATATCAAAAATCATAACTGAATCGAATACTATCGTCTTATCGGAACCGAAGGTCAATATGCGTGTAACCGGGTTCGGATAACATTCAATTGAACTGACCGCTTTTTCCTCTTTTATAGAATTTACATACGAATTGAAAAGCCAGGAATAGGCTTCTTCAAAGTTTTCGCGCCAGAGTTTTTCGTTGTGCTGTCCGCCTGCGACAATTTTGTTTTGCACCTGCGATTGCGGATATCCGATTTTCAAAAGCGAATCGTTCATCCGTTGCATGGTACCTACCATTTCACTGTCTTCATTGGTGCCACATAACTGGTAAAACCGCATATCTTTTTGTTTCCCGGATTCACGTGTAAATCTCCATATAGAATCTGAAATCCAGTAGGCAGGCGAAAACAGTCCTGCTTTGCTGAAAATGTCCTGGTAACGGAGTGCTATAAAATGCGATATGGATCCTCCCAGCGAACTGCCCATTATCGCGGTATTATTTCGGTCAGGTAATGTCCTGTAGTTTTGATCAATAAAAGGTTTTAGAGTTTCGACTATAAACTGTGCGTATTTTTCGCCATCGCCGCCACCGTATTGCGCATTCTGCCAGGGTGTGTATTCCGCAATCCTGTCGCTGCCACCGTTGTCGATCCCAACCACCAGGGGAACACGTTTCCCCTGCCCGGCCATTTTATTCAGCGTTTCATCCACTTCCCATTCTCCTGAAAATGAAGTGGTAACATCGAACAGGTTTTGTCCATCGTGCATGTACAAAACCGGATAGCTTATGCCGGATGTTTCGTACCCGGGCGGAAAATATATCCAGATCCTCCGGCTACGGTTAAGCTGCGGCATGTAAAAATTTGTACTTATTATTTTAACATTTGATGCTGCTGTTGAAGTGCTTCCACCTCCTGCATCAGACCATCTTGCGATACTAATATCAACGGTACTGCCATTTCCAAAAGTAAAATTACGGTTTGCTATTTCTTCACCAACAGATCCTTTTTCAACACTGGTCCATGAACCGCGTGTAAATTTGAATTGAATTGCACTTCCGTTAGCCTGGGCCGGCAGCGTGATGCTCCATTTCTTATCAGCATTTTTATGCAGCATGTAAGCAGGCAATCCCGGTTCCCAGCCATTAAAGCTACCTGCAATGTAAAGGCTGTCATTTGCAGGAGTTGATGCAGGTAAAGATTGAACAATAAAAGCAACCTGACTAAATACGGCCAATCCTGATAGACTATACATCATACAAAACAGGAGTAACTTTTTCATCTTGATATCGGCTTAGATAGAATTATTAATATGAGGCTAAAATAGCAATTCCAGTGCAGAATGGTTCCTGGTTTTTATAATTAAGTAATCAACGGATATGAAAAGAGTCCCGGTTTTTAACCCGGGACTCTTATACTTAGTTTTGTCTGGCAACTTTATTTAGCCGGGTTTTCAACTTTCTTTGCCATATGGGTATTCAGGAATTTCTCCATGGCCCGATAGAAATCGAACCTGTTTTCTTCGTTGTAGAATCCATGACCTTCGTTGGCTTTAACCATGTATTCAACCTCGATGCCACGTTTTTTCAGGGCATCAACCATCTGGTCGCTTTCGGCTTTATTTACGCGGGGGTCGTTGGCTCCCTGTGCGACAAAAAGCGGGGTTTTTATCTTATCCACATGGAATACTGGAGATGCTTCACGCATCAGTACGCTGTCTTTTGCAGGATCGCCTACCATTTCGTAGAACATATCCAGCATGGGCTTCCAGTATGGTGGAATGGTTTTCATAAAAGTAAACAGGTTCGAAACACCAACATAATCAACTGCCGCTGCATACAGGTCGGGAGTAAAGGTAACACCTGCCAGGGTTGCATAGCCGCCATAACTTCCGCCATATATAGCAATGCGGCTCTTATCGGCTATTCCCTGGTCGATAAGCCAGTTTACTCCATCGGTAATATCGTCCTGCATGGTTTTCCCCCACTGCTTGAAGGAAGCTTCCCAGAATTTGCGTCCGTACCCGGTCGATCCGCGGAAGTTCATCTGGAATACGGCATAACCGCGATTTGCCAGGAACTGCACTTCGGGGTTGAATCCCCACTGATCGCGGTACCAAGGACCTCCATGTGGATTAACAACAACCGGAAGATCCTTGGCATTTTTCATCGTATAGCCTTTTGGCAGGGTGAGATACCCATTTATTGTGAGACCGTCGCGGCTCTTATACTCAACAGGTACCTGGCTGGCCATTTCTTTTTCATCCAGCCATGGACTCAGGTCGGCAATCTTATCCAGTTTATCGGTTTTTACATCATAGAGGTAATACGAACCCATGGTCTTGTCGGTGTAAGTCGATATAATGTATTTGTCTTCCGCCTTATCGTTCGATGAAAATCCGAACTCTATATCACCGAATTCCTTCTTCATCCGTCCAACCATATCTTCGAACGATTTATCGAAGAAATAGCGCTCCCGTTTCCAGGAGGTATACCTTGCTGCAATCAGCACCTTCCGTGCCCGAGAGTAAAATAAGGCATCAACATCGAAGTCCTTATTGTCGTACAGAACCTTAACTTCCTTGCCGGTGCGGGGATCGAATTCGACAATAGCCATTTTGTCGCGGCCCAGGTTTGATGAAGCATAAATGTTTTTATTATCGAAAGTGAAAAACTGCGGGCTCAGGCTTTCCTTGAAACTCGTAGTGAGCACATTTTTAAAGGGCTGATCTTCGGTTTCGCGGTAGAGCAGTGAAGTATTTACCCCATCAACGATGGCCGAAGCCATGCGGAGTTTGCCTTCGTGATCGGTGTACCAACTTTGGATATTACCCGGGTTTTCGGCCAGCATAGTCATATCGCCGGTATTGATATTGAGCCGATAGGGATCAAAAACCTGTGGATTCCGTTTGTTCATCCCAATAATTACAAAATCATCGATATCAGGAAGGTCGTCGATCATTTCGGTACGCACTTTCGGGAAATCAGTGAGTCCTTTCAGGTTGGTACCATCCACGTCAACACCGAAAAGTTTGAAATTCTCGTCCCCTCCGGTATCTTTAAGGAAAAGGATACGGCGGTTGCTTCCCCAGAAGAATCCCATTATGCTGCGGGCAGTGTCGCTAGTAAGCCTTGTGGCTGAATCCTTGCCGATTTCCTGTACAAATACATTCATCCTCCTCATATAAGGAGCCAAATACGCGTAATATTTTCCATCAGGAGAAAGCTGGAAATTTGCTTTCTCAGGATTCTTGAAAAAATCCTCAAGCGGGATGAGTTTGGCAGTAACAATTTCTTTAGGCTTGCATCCGCCAATACCCAGCAGCATAGCTGCCAGCACAAATAAAGCTAATCTTGAAATCAGGTTTTTCATAATGTCAGGTTTTGGTTAAGAAATATGTACTAAGTTGGTAATATGGTTATTGATCTCTATTAGACAATTCAAAACTGAATTTGTTACAGGCTTAGGCAGGAATGGGTTGATTTGTAGGCTAAATTTTTAAGGGATAATTCTGACTATCAGATTAAATCACAACTTTCTGAATAATGATTTTTGCCGTTTCCCCAAAGTGATTTTACTCCATGAACTTATGAACATAAGGCTTCCTGATACCAGCATTAAAAGCCCGAATGGTCCTGAGGAGGTTACGATATTTAGGTTTAAGTGGTAATTCAGCCCGTTGAAAAATACCAGGATAAACCCGGAAATGAGCATTAAAATCCCCGATAATTTCAAAAGTTTTTGTGAAAACTTCATCCCTGGCTCCTTTTCCGCTACTTGATTTTTTTATTAGATTCTTTCAGTAATTTATAACGCTAAATTACCGAAATGCAATTAACTATCAACGCCTTATCCTGATTTTTCGATAAGTGAATTCTATTTTTCTGCAAACTATGACGAATAGTCGGTGAAATTCACTTTGGCTGTTCAGTACAAGAGATGGAAAGAACTTTGGCTGAAGGCATCGGTATTTTTCTTTCTTTTGTATTTCACTAAATAAAAAAGAAGACAGAGTATATGGATAATCAGGTTGTAGCGGAGGATAAAAAAGGTATTAAGTCGTTTCCACGAAGTTTCTGGACCGTTATCACAATGGAGTTTTTCGAACGGGGTTCCTATTACGGGGTAATGTCGGTACTTTCGATTTACCTGGTAATGAGCATTCCCGATGGCGGATTAGGCTTTTCGAAAATAAACGTTGGCTATATTAAAAGTACAATTACTCCTTTGCTGTATTTCCTTCCTATACTGGCTGGTGCCATGGCCGATCGTTTCGGGTACCGCCGAATGCTGATGATGGCTTTTACGCTTATGAGCGCAGGTTATTTCTTTACGAGCCTGTCAACTTCATACGGTATGGTTTTCCTTAGCCTTATTCTTATGGCTGTAGGTGCAGGATTCTTTAAACCGATCATAGCAGGGACAATTTCGAGGGTAACTGACGAAAGCAATTCGTCGCTCGGGTTCGGGATTTATTATTGGAGTATTAACCTGGGCGCTTTTATATTTCCGCTCATCCTGGTGCCGTACCTGAAAAGTTTAGGCTGGAGCTATATTTTCGTAATGGCTGCTGTGGGCACAGGGTCGATGCTGCTGCTCAATATTTTTGTATACCGCGAACCTCCGAAACCACAAAACACCAAGCCTCTGATTGAAGTTTTCAAAGGGATTTTGCTGGTGCTGAAAGACTACCGTTTCCTGCTGATGATCTTTATTTACTCCGGTTTCTGGATTTTGTATTTCCAGATGTTCGACACCGTGCTTTACTACCTTAAAGATTATGTTGATATGTCGCCGGTGAATAAAGTGGTGAATTCCTTCCTTGGGTATTTCGTGCAGAATCCAAGCTGGAAGTTTGATACAGAACACGTTACAGTGATTAATGCGGGTTGTATTATAGTGCTGCAACTTGTGGTTTCCAAAATAGTCAGGAAAATTCCTGCCCTCCCGACCATGATAACCGGTATTGCCCTGGGAACGATTGGTATGGCAATACTCTCAATCTCATCGTATGCTTGGGTTTTCATAGCAGGTAATATTATTTTCTCAATTGGTGAAATGACGGCACATCCCAAGTTTATTTCCTATGTAGGACTTATTGCTCCCGAGGATAAAAAAGCGCTTTACCAGGGATATGCTTTCCTTTATGGTGTAATAGGAAGCGGCATAGGCGGAATTCTGGGAGCCGCGCTTTATGTGCATTTTGTTGATACGCTTCACCGCCCGGGTATGTTGTGGTTTATCTTCAGCCTTATCGGGGTTGCTACGATTATTGGTTTGTTACTGTATAACAGGTTCATATTGCCTAAGGAAAAGTAAATGTTTAAAGGTCAGGGTTCGATGTTTATTGGGTTCGGATATTTTTCAAAAAACCATGTTAACTTTGAACTCCATTTAACTATTGAACATTACGCCTGCAAAGTACATTTTGACCCTGAAAATCAAGCCTGCATTTGACATCCAACCCCAACCCCTAAAACCAAACCCCTCACAAATGGACTTTGAACTCATAGATCACGAATACATACAACTAAACCAGTTGCTGAAATTGCTCGGCCTTGTTGAAACCGGGGGTGAAGCCAACCAGCGGATCATGGATGGCGAAGTTATTGTGAATAAAGAAGTTGAATTTCAAAAGCGGAAAAAGCTTCGTCCCGGGGATGTGGTTGTTTTTATGAAGAAATCGATTTTCATAAAGTGAGGTTTCTGGTTGCTGGTTTCTGGTTACTTGTTATTGGTTTGAAAGTTTCAGGTTTCAGGGTTCATAATTTCAGCGTTTCATGGTTTCAGCGTTAATGGGTTCTGGTTATTTCATAATTATTCCTTATTTCACTAGCCTCAGAACTAAAAATATTTGATTCTGATCCTGGATTTTGGATCTTGGAATTTGGGTCCTCGATTTTGGATTTTGAAATTTGGCCTCTGAATAATTGATATAATATATAGTAAATGTTTAATAATCAAACCGATGAAACAGTGGTACGAATCGTTATTCGAAAACTATAGTCTGAAATACGATAATGAGGTTTTTACCCAGGGAACCAATGGCGAATGTGATTTTATCGAAAGTGAAATTGCATTCAACAAGCAGGTCAGCATTCTTGATATAGGTTGCGGCACCGGCCGCCACACTATTGAGCTAACAAAACGGGGATACCGGGTTACAGGGGTTGACCTTTCTGACTCCCAGCTGAAAAGAGCAAAAGAAAAGGCCTCAGTGCAAAACCTGGATATTGATTTCCAAATTCAGGATGCCCGGCAATTGCCTTTTGACCAGGAGTTCGATCTGGCAATAATGCTATGTGAAGGTGCTTTCCCGCTTATGGAAACCGATGAAATGAACTTTTCAATCCTTCAAAGTGCAGCAAAAGCTCTTAAACCCGGTGGTAAACTGATTTTCACCACCCTCAACGGCTTGTTTCCGCTTTTTCATTCTGTAAAGGATTTCCTTGAATCGAAAAAACAGGAAGGGAATGCCGGTTATACGTATAATTCATTCGATCTGATGACTTTTCGCGATTACAACACAACCACTATTGACGACGATGATGAGACCCCAAGGGAACTTCACTGCAACGAAAGGTATTATGTGCCTTCAGAAATTACCTGGCTGCTAAAATCACTAAACTTTCAAACCATAGATATTTTCGGCGCTTGCTTAGGTGCTTTCAGCCGAAAGGACAAGCTAAGTACCGAAGATTTCGAAATGCTTGTTGTGGCGGTAAAACATAATGGCGGTCCCGGGCGTTAATTGAGCATAATGAATTAGCCCTGTTATAACCTCATTTATAGTTTGACCTGTAGCTGACCCATTCTTAAGTCTTTTAAGCGTTCGATATGACCCTGAAAACGGATCGGAATAGAATAGTAATCATTCTCCTGAAATCATTATTTATACTGGTTGTGTTTTCCACCTGCCTTTCTGTTAAGGCTCAGACTCAATCTAAAAAAGGTAGCCTCAGGGTAGTTGTAAATAACTACAGGAACAGAAGCGGTCAAATCGGATTCTACCTGTTTAATTCGGGCGATCAGTTCCCCGGCCATACCGAAAAAGCAATTCTAAGCGGCTTTGTAAAAATTACAGGCAATACAACGGAATTCATTTTTACGAATGTACAGTCGCGAACATATGCCGTATATGTGTTTCATGATGAAGATAGTAATAAAGAACTGAATACCAATTTTATTGAAATGCCCAAAGAAGGTGTCGGGGTTTCGAATAATGCAAAAGGACATTTTGGCCCGCCGAAATATGATGATGCAAAGTTCATATTCAATAAACCGGAACAGCTAATTTCGATTTCTTTAACATACCTTTAGCGGTCAAAGGTGAGATTTTACTCAAATATATTGCAGGACCCAAGTAAAATCCCGGTGTCAAAAGTGTATTGGACCTCAATCCTCTTTTTAAAAAGACGATGAATTAATTAAAACCAACTGTCATGAAAATCAAGTATTTCATTAAAACTTCGCTTATAATATTATCCTTTATTTTTGGTATCAGCTTTGCAGTTATGGCACAAGAGCAAGCGAAACCGGCAATCATGTTTGTTATAAACGGGGAGGAAGTAAGCGATGCAAGGGTCCAGGAACTTTCTGCAGCTAACCGTATAAAAGAAATGCACAAAGGGATATCTGTTGAAGAGGAAGCCAAACTCAAGGAAAAATACGGGGATAAGGTTGATGCGGATTTTGTCGCAGTGCTCACTCTTTTTTCGGATGCTGAAATGGCCGAAAAAGCCAAAATTTCTCCTGAGGAGGTTGAGGCAAATAATAAACAAAGTATTGCAGAACAGGAACGCAGGATGAAGGAATCAAGTATTATTCATGTTGGCGATACAGCAGTTGATTTTGAAGTTGAGATGCTCGACGGTCGGAAAATAAAGCTGTCGGACCTGAGAGGGAAAGTTGTTCTGCTCAACTTCTGGGCAACCTGGTGCGGTCCCTGTATGATGGAGTTTAACGAAATTCCTGAAAAAATCGTGAAACGATTTGAGGGACAGGACTTTGTTTTTCTGCCGGTATCAAGGGGCGAAAAGCGTGAAACGGTGGCCGATAAGACAGGAAAATTAAAGACAAAAGGAATTGATTTCCCGGTAGGACTCGACCCGGATAAGAAAATTTATTCGCATTACGCAACTGAATTTATTCCGCGTAATTATGTGATTGACCGCAACGGCAGGGTTGTGTATACTGAAATCGGCTATGATGAAACGAAACTCGCTGAGGTGGCAAAAACCATAGAAGGATTACTGGAAAAGAAATAGGTTCACTGATGGCCAGATGTAAAGTCAGTAGCGCTTTCCCTGAGCAAGACTGTTTCAGCTGCCTAATACCCTATCTTCGCAAAACAATGCGGATATTCTTGTTGTTTACTAATTATGATTTCACTTATCGGTAATTTTAAATTTCCACAGTTCATGAGGATGTCATGGATGAAACTGGTGGTTTTGTTTTTTTTTATGATGGCTATCCTTCAAAGCCAGGCACAATCGTGGGATTTTGTAAAAGAAAGTACCGGTGTAAAAATATTTACCCGCAACGAAGCGAACAGTTCGCTGAAATCGTTCAAAGGGGAAATAACATTTAAGGCCGATATCGACAAAGTGAACCTGATTGTTGGCAATGCAAACAATATTGAATGGTGGGACAAAGATATTATTGAAAAAAGAGTGCTTGCTTTTGAGCCGGATAAAATGATCCGCTACTACCTCGTGTACAATGTGCCCTGGCCTTTTTCGAAGCGCGATCTTGCTCTTGAGGCCCGTATTTCGATCGATCCGGCTACAGGCGACCGAATGGTCTTTTCGAAACCCATTACCGATGTAGTGCCTGAACGGCCAGATATTGTCAGGATAAAACGCTATTGGCAGAAATGGACCGTTCATCAGCTTCCAAAAGGGTATGTTCATGTGATCCTCGAAGGATTTGTCGATCCGGGCGGGAATATTCCTTCGTGGCTCTATAATTCAGTCATAACCGAAACTCCAATGCGGGTAATGAAAGGCATGCGCGACCGGGTTTTATCGAGTGTACCTGCGAATAAATAATGTTCAGTTTCGACAGTTAGTTACATTTTCATATTCCTCAAACCATTTGTCTCAGTTTACTCCTGACTTCTCTGCATAATGCATCGTAAATGAAAAATCCCTGCAACTTTTCAGCAGCAGGGATTAAGATTTCAAATCAATCCATTATTCAACTGTTACCAATTGTGATTTGGCCAGATATGCATAATATTCCTGCTTGATAGTCGACATAAGTTCTTTAACCGGGATAATTTTATTTGTTTTCCATACATTACTTCCTGCAAAAGCATATCCTCTCCGGAAATTACCACGCAGTGCCGAAGTGAGCGAAGCAATGATGCAATAGGGCGCCGTGCTGATATCGCAGGTGCGTATGCAGTTAACAGGGCAGGTTTTCGGCTGACGTTTACCGGCTAAAACTTCATCGAGGAAAGGCGATTTTATAGCACGTCCGGGCATACCGACCGGGCTTTTGATTATCATTACATCTTCCTTTTTTGCATCCAGGTATGCCTGTTTGAATTCGATGGAAGCATCACATTCGTCAGTTACAACAAAACGGGTTCCCATCTGCACACCCGAAGCCCCTAAACGCATTATTTTAAGCATATCCGACCCTGAGTATATTCCGCCTGCAGCAATCACAGGGATATTCTTTCCGTGTGCCAGCCCGATTTCATTTACAGCGGCAACTACTTCCGGGATCAGTTTTTCGAGTGAGAAATTTTCATCAAAAATCTGTTCTAGCTTAAATCCAAGGTGACCACCGGCTTTAGGACCTTCAACAATAACGGCATCGGGGAGGTAATTGTAATTTGTATGCCATTTGTTACAGATAAGTGCTGCGGCACGGGCTGAGGAAACAATAGGCACAAGCTTCGTCTTACAGCCTGGAGTCAGGAATTTGGGCAAATCAAGTGGCAAACCGGCACCTGAAATTACGATATCGATACCTTCCTCGATGGAGGTGCGGACAAGATCCTCGTAATTGGACAAAGCGACCATGATATTTACACCCAGAATACCGTCAGATTTCTCCCTTGATTTCCTGATTTCCGCACGAAGGCCCGAAATACAGTTTTCAAGGTAACCCTGCGATGGATCTTTATGCAACATGCCAATTCCGGCAGCCGAAATTACTCCGACACCTCCGTTTGCAGCAACTGCCGACGCAAGTCCTGAAAGTGAAATTCCAACTCCCATTCCTCCTTGTATTATACAACTGGGTACATTAAGTCCACCTATGTTCAATGCTTTCATCTTTGATTTTTAATGAAAAATAGTTTTAGGAAAATATGTCTGCCTGGTTTTGGTACAGACTATGTGAGGAAGGCAAAAGGTTATGCCTGATCTTTCGGTGACACAAAAATACTGTTCATAAAGCCTGTATTCCTAAAAATGGGCTGCGTTGCACGAAAAGGGCGCAATAACGTGTTTTAGGGACGAAATGAATGGATTTGAGGGATGAAATGCCGGTTTGCAGAGCTTTAAAACAGCAGATCATTTGGCCTGAGTATACAATTCAGGCGCATAAGGTTATGAAAAAAGTCATGAATAGGGAAGGATTTCAGGCAAGCAGTTTACGGAAAACCTGTACGTTCTGGCGCGAAACCGGTATGCGAAAATCGAGCCCGACCACCTCAAGCGTAAAATTGGGTGATGATCCTGTAAGCCTCATAACCTGGTTTATATTTACCAGGCAGCAACGGTGACATTTCTTTATACCGGAAAATTTCGATAACGATGATTCCACATTATTGAGTGTTTGCCTGATCATCTGTTTGCGCACAACTGAACCCTCGCGGTAAAATATTTCGATATAATTGCTGGCTGACTGAATGAGAATTACATTTTTCAGATCGTTTTCAAAAATTTCCTTCCCATTTTCCGATTCAAGCCTGATATGCTCTTTTATCCCGGGATGGGCGCCTTTACGTTCCTCAGCAAGCCAGTGGCGGCCCGAGTCAATTACCTGTGTGACTTTCGATTTCAGCGAATGGTTATAATTTACCAGATTGAACAATACCAGGGGTAATAGAGCCAGGGCACCTGAACGGAAAAGAGTGAGCGATTGCATACTGGTTATTCCGATTATCATCACCGTAAGGGTAAATCCAACAATCAGGAATGCAAACATGCAGAAGTTCCATATCAACTCTTTCCGCACGGTCCATCGGTCGCTTTCAAATAGCTTCGGGAACAGGCCGGGAAGAATTAATGTGCTGAAAAAGAAGGTGGCAGCGCTTACGAGCCCGATTACCAGTACGAAATACCCATTCTTGGGCGATGACAGGAAATTGATGCCGAAAGGCTGGAAATACAGCATGATCAGCATAAAACCCATGCACACAAAACTGATGGTACGCAGGTTGTGTTTGAAGTTATTATTAAAAGGGTAGGGTTGGTTCAGGTTTTCGAACATTGCATGTATTTCGCCTGCAAAGGTACTATTTTAATATACACATTCCGAAATAGGTTCCGGCTTGACTTAAAGCAGGAACCATTTCTGCACCTGTTCGTCCTTCTGTTTCCAGTCGCTGATGTGGATAAATTCGTTATTATGCTTGTTGTACAAATAGTCCTTCTTCCATTCGGAGTTGTTAAGTGAAACCTGCCTGATTGCGTCGATTATAAAACTCAGTTCCTCATTTGTCATGGTTGGATGGAGCGAAAGACGTATCCATCCCGGTTTTTGTGAAAGGTCGCCATGGGTTATCAGGTCAGTAATGGCTTTTGATTTTTCATAACTAACATCGAGCAGGAAATGGCCGTAAGTCCCGGCACAGGCGCAGCCGCCGCGCATTTGTATTCCAAATCGGTCGCTGAGCAATTTTACCACCATATTAAAATGCATTCCGTCAATATAAAACGAAATAATACCTAGGCGGTTTTTCTGGTCTTCAGCAAGGATGTGAACACCCGGAATCAGGCTCATTTTCTCAAAAGTAATTTTCACGAGTTCTTCCTCGCGTTTCCTGATCAGGCTGGTGTCCATTTCGTTTTTGAGGCTAATGCATAAGGCGGTCCGCATAGCCTGAATGAAACCGGGTGTACCGCCATCTTCACGGATCTCGATATCATCGATGAATTTATATTCACCCCAGGGATTGGTCCAGTCGACGGTTCCGCCACCTGGTGCATCCGGTATTTTACAATGGTATAAAACCGAGTCGAAAATGAGCACGCCCGAAGTACCGGGTCCGCCCAGGAATTTGTGAGGTGAAAAGAACACAGCATCCAGTTTCTCCATAGGATCATAGGGATGCATATTGATGTCGACATAAGGCGCAGAGGCAGCATAATCGGCAAAACAATACCCTCCGGCTTCATGCATCACCCGGGCTAACTCATGGATAGGGGTTTCGATGCCTGTAACATTGGAACAAGCTGTAAAGGAACCTATCTTCAGCGGCCTGTCGCTGAACTTCTTCAGCAATTGACGCAGGTTCTCGGGACTCACAGTAAGGTCATCAGCAGGCGGAACCACTTCAACATCAGCAATTGTATGATACCATGAAGTATGATTTGAATGATGTTCCATGTGGGTAATAAATACAACCGGTTTTTTACCCTTCGGAACGAACTCTCCGTAGATGTTTTTCTCAGGAGCTTTGAGCATAAGCATACGCTGGAATTTCACCAGTACACCGGTCATACCGAACCCCGAAGTAACCAGCACATCGGCAGGGCCAGCGTTTACATGTTGCTTTATAATATGTTGAGCATGGTGGTAGGCTTTGGTCATTAACTGGCCGCTCTCGCAGGTTTCGGTATGCGTATTGGCAACCCACGGACCCACAACTTCGGTAATCTTATCCTCTATGGGTTTATAAAGACGTCCACTGGCAACCCAGTCGGCATATATCATTTTTTGTATACCGGCATAAGTTGTGTATTCCACATCATTCCCGATTGTGTTCAGGCGGAATTTATTGAAATGATTTTCAAGGGTTTGCATTGGTGTTTTCAATTAACAATCAGTTATTGCCCGAAAAAATGTTCCGGGGACAGATTTTTATAAATAATCAGATTCTTCCATTTATTACTACCACCCAAACCGCCCATATCATTCCTTCTCCCTTCTCCCTTCACTCAACACTCTCCTAAAACTCTAAATAACTTGTCTACTCTACTCCTCCCCGGCAGCAATCTGTATCCGTGTTATCTCTATTTCCCCGGTTTCGATATACAGGCTTAACCAGTTGTTGTCCTCACGGTACCATTTGTCCTGGCCGCTTAAACGAATAAGCAGGTCGCTGATGGTTGTTTTATCAATACTCCGAAGGACGATACTTCCGTTTTTCTGGCTGTCCTTACCATAGCTCAGGTAAACTTTCGGAACTGTTTTTCCTGCCGACCTTGCCTTTAGCAAAACGTAATCGTTCTTACGCAGACGTGGTTCGATGGCCGAAAAAGTAAATTTCTTCTCTTCACCTTCTTTAATGAACAGCGATTGGGAATAAAGATCCTGGATAGCATGATCGGCCATATACTTCCTTATTTTGCTGATTTGCAACTGAGGGTATGAATCGTCGGGATTGATTGCTGAAGCCGTTTCGTAAGCATCGATTGCCTGGTCATATACCTTGGTATTGTAAAGCTTATCGGCTTCTCCAAGTGCTTTGTTGTATTCAGCGCGTCGGGCAAGTTCAATTTCCCCGACTATCTTATCGATTTCCGCCAGTTTCTGTTTCGGGTAAACTTCGGTAGGTTTAATTCCGCCTGCTTTGGTGAAAGCCGTTTTGGCCCCTTTATAATCTTTCGAACCCAGGAGTTGGTCCCCTTCAGCTATATAGGAATTATACATTTTTTCCTGTTCCTCTTTCTGGGCTGCAAGGGCGGTATTGATTTCAGAGATTTTCGATTTTGGGTATTCCTCGGCAGGTTTTATCTCCAGGGCATTCTGGTATGCATTTAGAGCGTCCGGGAAGTTCTTTGCCGAAAGTTTACTGTCGCCTATGGTGATCGCTTTCGAATAACTGTCGTCGATGGCTTTTATTTCTGCTTTGATAGCGGTTATACGCTCCTGTGGAAGTTTCTCTGCAGGTTTGATATCTAGAGCTTCTTCATACGATTTTACAGCTCCTTGCAGGTTTTTGGCTGCATATAATTCTGAGGCAGTATTTAACGCTTTGGCATAGTTTTCATCCCTGGCTTTCAAATCAGCCAGAATACTGTCGATTTCGGCTATCTTATCTTTTGGCAGATTTTCGGTTGGTTTCAATGCCCCGGCTTTGGCGAACAGGTTTCTTGCTTCAGTATAATTTTTAGCTGTAAGGTGGGTACCTGCCTGTGTAACCAGGTTCCGGTAGTCATCGTCAAGTTTTTTTGCTTCAGCCAGTAGCAGGTTGATATGTGCAATCTGGTCCTGCGGGTATTTTTCAGAGGGTTTAACAGTGCTTGCACGCTGGTAAGGTTCAAGGGCTTCGCGGTATTTGCCATCAGCAAAAAAGTTGTCCGCCAGGGCAATAGCTGTATTATAATTGTCGTTATCGGCTTTAATTTTATAGATAATTGCCTGTATTTCAGTAATTTTCTGCACGGGGTATTTCTCGTCGGGCTTAACTGAATTTGCCGTTTTGAACGATGCCAGGGCAACTTCATATTCTTTTGCTGCCAGTTTCGCATCACCATCTGCAATGGCTTTATCATAGGCCATCTGTTTCGCTTTCAGATCTGCAATCTGTTTTTCAGCTTCAGCTATTTTATCAGCAGGATACTTCTCCGAAGGTTTCAACACCAATGCTTTCCGGTAATCCGTGATGGCTTCGGGATATTTACTAATTTCAAAAAGTTTGTCGGCACCTGTAATAATCGCCAGGTAATTATCGTCGAGTTTTTTCTGATCAGCGATCAGGCCGTTAATCTTCTCAACCTGGAGTTTAGGGTACGATTCTGCCGGTTTCACCGCCAAAGCTTTTGTATAAGAACTGATAGCTTCGGTATATTTTTTACCAGCAAAAAATGCGTCGGCTTCCTTAATGGCATCGGTGTAATTTTTTTCCTTAAGCTGCATAGCAGCAATAATTCCGTCGATTTCGGCAATTTTATCTTTTGGCAGTTTCTCTGCAGGTTTAAGTGTGGAAGCATCGCTGTATAAACTGCGCGACTCATCGTATTTCG
Source organism: Bacteroidales bacterium (assembly GCA_963677975.1). Classification (GTDB taxonomy): domain Bacteria; phylum Bacteroidota; class Bacteroidia; order Bacteroidales; family UBA4417; genus UBA4417. Next base: position 2,693,495 of record OY782677.1, read on the forward strand.
TGGCTTTAAACTTTGTGTCGGCATCCGTGATGAGCTTCGTATAATCTTCATCCAACTTTTTCTGCTCAGCAACAAAACGGTTGATATTCGAAATCTGGTCCTTCGGGTACTGTTCAGCAGGTTTTACATTTGATGCGCGCTGGTAAGGTTCGAGGGCTTCACTGTACTTTTTGTCATTATAAAGTTTATCCGCCTGGGCTATTGCTACCTGGTAACGTTGTCCTTCGGCTTTGTCTTTATCAATAATAGCCTGGACTTCAACAATTTTTTGTTTCGGGTAGACTTCGCCGGGTTTAAGTGTGCCTGCACCCTGGTATGAACTTAGCGCATTAGCATAATCCTTTGCTGAAAAGTATTTGTCCGCCTCAGTTATAGCTTTATCGTACGAATCCTGAATCGCTTTTATTTCGGCAAGAATTTTTTCCGTTTCGGTAATCTTTTCTGAAGGATATTTTTCGGATAGTTTAAGTTCTAAAGCTTTACGATAACCGGATATTGCTTCGGGGTATTTCTTATCAGAGAAATTTTTGTCGGCTGAAGCAACTGCTGCCAGGTACCCGGCATCCAGCTTTTTCTGTTCGGCAACAAGCCCGTTAATCTTGTCGATCTGTGTTTTCGGATAGGTTTCGGCAGATTTGACTTTTAGAGCATTTGTATAGGAAGCGATTGCTTCAGTATATCTTTTTTCAGCAAAAGCGGCATCACCTTCGGTGATATGCTTTGCATAGCTTTGTTCTTTGTTCTGCAGGTCAGCAAGTATTCCATCGATTTCAGCGATCCTGTCTTTAGGCAGTTTCTCGGCGGGTTTCAGGGTAGCTGCGTCAGTATAAAGTTTCCGCGAATCGTTGTATCCGGCCGTTTTAAACTGAGCATCAGCATCTGTAATCAGCTTTGCATAATCTTCGTCCAGCTTTTTCTGTTCGGCAATGTTGCGATTGATTAAAGTAACCTGGTCATGCGGGTACTTCTCTGATGGTTTTATATTGGCAGCCCGTTGGTAAGGTTCAAGGGCTTCGGTGTATTTCTTATCGTTGAACAGCTTGTCAGCCTGCGTAATAGCTTCCTGGTAACGTTGTCCTTCGGCTTTGTCTTTGTCGAGAATGGCCTGAACTTCGGTTATTTTCTGTTTGGGGTAAGCTTCGGCCGGTTTCAAAGCGCCTGCATTTTTATACGAAGCAAGAGCTGATGTGTAATCCTTGTCCGAGAATGATTTGTCGGCATCGGAAATGGCCTTGTCGTAAGATTCCTGCAATGCTTTTAAAACGGCAACAATCTTACTGGCCTCGGCAATTCTATCCTGCGGGTATTTTTCCGACGATTTTAAATCAAGGGCTTTACGATATCCTGAAATGGCTGACTCATAGTTTTTTGCAGCGAAGTCTTTATCAGCTGATCCTATTGCAGCAAGGTAATCGGCATCAAGTCTTTTCTGTGCAGCAACCAGGCTGTTTATTTTCTCAAGTTGTTTTTTAGGGTATGTTTCAGCTGGTTTAATGCTGCCTGCTTTGGTGTATGCAATGATGGCTTCAGGGTAATTCTTTGCTCCGAAGTATGCATCTCCGTCAGCTATGGCCTTCGTGTAGTTTTCTTCGGCCGAATGCATTGCAGCCAGAATGGAATTGATTTTGGCTACCTGGTCGCGGGGATATTTTTCACTCAGTTTCAGATCGGCCGCTTCCGTATATGCTGTGAGTGCTGTTTCGTAATCTTTGGCAGCAAACTGCTTGTCGCCGGTAGTTATTGCCGCGAGGTATTTCTCATCTGTTTGCTTCATTTGTTCTATTGCAGCTGTTACTTCTGCAATTTTATCGGTAGGATATTTTTCACCCGGTTTAATGCCAAGAGCGTTTTTGTACTCAGTTAATGCAACATCCAGGTTGCCAGCTTTAAAGGCTTTGTCGGCATTGGCAATGGCTGTTTCATATTTCTGCGAATCTGCCTTAAGTTTGGCTAAAATCCTGTTTATTTCGTCGCTTTTATCCTTCGGGTATTTTTCATTCGGCTTTAATGTCAATGCCTGAGTGTAGGCTGATAGAGCATCTTCATATTTTTGTTCCGAAAATGCCTTGTCACCGTTCGCGACAGCCAAAGTATAATTCTCCTCGCGGCTTTTCATCAGCGCAAGCTGGGCTATGGCTTCATTGATTTTCTGTTCAGGGTAAGCTTCTTTAGGCTTAAGTTCAAGAGCTTTAGTATACTCCTTTATCGCATCTTCGTATAACTTCTGATTAAAAAGCCTGTCGGCCTCTGTTATGGATTTCTGATAATAATCGCCAAGCAGTTTTTGCTTTTCAAGAAGATTGTTGATTTCAGTTATCCTGGTATCGGGGTATTTTTCATAAGGCATAAGCGATATTGCGTTACGGTAATGTCCCAGGGCCAGGTCGTACTTTTTGTCATCGAAAGCCTGGTCACCATTTTTTATTGCAATATCATAAGCTTCTTTTCGCGTGGTACGTTCTTTTACAAGCTTATCAATTTCTGCAAGTTTTGTTTTGGGATAAGCCTCATTGGGTTTGATTTCCAATGCTGATTTATAACTAATTGCGGCAGCTTCGTAATTTCCGCCTGCAAGCAGGTTATCGGCACTTCCAATGGCTACATTGTAACGCTCGTCGCTGGTTTGCACCTGTGCTTCGCCCGACTTGGTTTTCTCGAGCATTTCCGTTGGATAACGGGCACCTGGTTTGGCCTTGAGGGCTTCGGCATATTTGGCCTGGGCATTGGCAAAATCGCGGTTTATGTAGTATTGGTCGGCTTGTTCAATTACCTTGTCGTAGTTATCCTGTGATGCCTTACGGTCAGCCAGTATCTTCTCGGCTTCCTGCATTTTTTGCCTTGCATAGGCATTGTTTGGAGTAATATCGAGTGCTTTCTGGTATTCGACCCGGGCTTCGGTTAGTTTATCGGCCTTCAGCAGTTTATCACCGCCGGCAATAAGCGCAGCAGCCTGATCAGTCTTTATTTTGTATTCCGATTGTTGTTTCCGGGCATTTGTTATTTTCTCTTTAACGGCTTTATTATCGGGCTTAACAGCAAGGGCTGTTTCGTAAAATAATATCGCCTTATCAAAATCCTGGCCTGATAGCGCCTGGTCGCCGCTGGTAACTGAATTGTTGAAATATGCCTGGTCGTCGGGATCGGTAAAAATAGCGCTGATCTGGGTCAGGCGGTCTTTCGGGAATTGAGCGGTCGGGTCTATTAAGAGGGCTTTCTGGTATTCGGTCTTTGCCTGGGCAAATATCCGCTGGTTATAATAAGTCTCGGCTACAAGTAAAACATCCTCGAAAAGTTTAGCTCTCAAACCGGGATCTGAATCGAGAATTGCATTAATCTCGTCAATTTTTCCCTGTGCATATTTGATTTCAGGTTTTACGTTCCTGGCCCGCTCGTAAGCCAACAAAGCCGTAGGATAGTCTTTCGACTTACTGGCCTGGTCAGCCTGGCTGACAAGCAACTCGTATGAGGGCGTATTGGTTTGATTTTGAGCGCTGCAGGGGTTGTTGAAAAGGCTGAAAGACTGGGACCCTAAAAAAGCAAACAGGAAATATATGTAAAAGCCCTTACGGGGAAATCGGTTCTTCATTTAGTAATCGGGTTTGATATATTATTTTTAAGAAAGTATAACGTCTTTTGAGCAGTTTTATTGGGTAAAATTTTTTACCCTGATTTTATTTATTGTTTGAGGATGATGGGATTACCGGCGAATCATGTCGATGGATGTCAGACAATGTGACCATCGACCATCATAAGTTTACGGTCGCTCATATCAGCCAGTTCCTGGTTATGAGTAACAATCACGAAAGTTTGGTTGAATTCCTTACGCAGTGTAAAAAATAACTGGTGCAATTCTTTTGCATTGGCCGAATCGAGATTACCCGAAGGTTCGTCGGCAAGTATAACTGCCGGCTTGTTCATCAGTGCACGGGCTACTGCCACACGCTGTTGTTCTCCGCCCGAAAGTGCTGATGGCTTGTGCTCGGCACGGTCGCTTAAATGAAGGAATTCAAGGAGTTCCATAGCCCTTTGCTTTGCTGCTTTCTGAGGCGTACCTGCTATGAATGCCGGAATACACAGGTTTTCGATCGCAGTAAATTCGGGCAACAGGTGATGAAACTGGAAAACAAAACCAATGTTTTTGTTGCGGAACGATGCCAGTTTTTTCTCTCCGAATGATGCCACATCCTGTTCATCAAAGCATATTGAGCCCGAGGTCGGTCTATCGAGTGTGCCTATTATCTGCAATAGCGTTGTTTTGCCTGCGCCTGAAGCACCCACCACAGTTACGATTTCGCCTTTTACAATCTGCAGGTCGATGCCTTTCAGTACTTCGAGCTGTCCATACGATTTGTGAATATTCTTTCCCGATATCATAACATGATTTGAGGGTGCAAAGGTACAAGTTAAAATAAAATAAAAATCAGTCCCATTTTGAATTGATGCAGGGGTATTATCAGTCGTTCTTTTTCCGCATGGTTTTTCCTTTCGCGGATAAATTCGAACTCGGAGTAATCGATATTATTTCCTTTAAATTCCAGGATATTTACAGTTGACTACTTTTTTATTTTCTGATAATCAATATAATAAAGTATTTTTAACGAAATATTGTTCAGCTGAGGTTCGTTGTAATTGTCACCCAAATTTGCAAAATAATCGCCTGTAATGTTATCCTTCTCGGTAACAATTTCATTTTTCCATACAATGTTAAGGGAACTTCCTGGTGCGAAAATCCATGCAAAAACCATATCCACATTAAATGAATTAAATGTAAAATCATGGTTCTGATCATAATCAGGAGCCATTGTCAGATAGCCGTCATCCTCCAATGTATAAAAACTGTTATATTTACCTTGGGCTATATAATGCCTTGCAACCATGCTTAATGAAATGTTGTTTTTGAATAGGTATTCACCGCTCAGTGAGTTTTCCCAGGTTGATATGTCCCTGTTGCCGAAAATGACCTGGTCACCCTGGGTTGCTGCATATCCGTAGTCGTTTATGTCCTTCATAAATGCCAGCGAGAACCGGAAAGTCAAATGATCGCTGAACCGCAGAATCGGAGCAATGGAAGCAGTATATCCTTTTGTATTATTGCGTGCCGAATAATTTCCGTGCAAACCACCATCGATAGCCACCCGTTTGCGGTAATCTGAGGAAAACCCGAGGTTAAACCAACTTGCTTTTGGTTTGATATAGTATCGATCATTGGTTCGCGGTTCATAATAATCGTATGTTTCGGTGAAGAAATGCCCTGCTTCGGCCCATATGGTCAGGTAATCGAGCGTGTTAAGAACCCAGTTGAATGCCAGTTTGTTGGTTTGAGGTTTGTGCGTTGTGAAATTATTCTGGTTGGTCAGTGTTAGTTTATTACTCAGATTCCGAAGTATCCAGAATGGAGTATAAAAGTTGTAACTGATGCTTGCAGTATTGTTGTTGTAGTTGTTGTAAAGTGTCAAACCCATGTCGTTGGCATCGAACTTGTCGTTCATGGTTTCCCTGCCTGCCGAAAACAGGAAGTTGCCTTTCACTTTCGCTACTTTCAGGTTGTATTTGTATCCACGCTTTACGTCTGTACCAGTATTCCCTGTATTTCTTTGAGTGATAACCTGGCTCAGGCCGGCTGAAGCAGCCAGCTGATAAGTGTTTGTAAAGTTGTTTAATGTTATACCGCTTGCCGTAACGTTGGCATCGCGGTACGAGGTCTTCCGTATTACACTTGTATTGGTTATATAGATGCTGGAATTGTTACGCATTGCCTGGTCGAACACCAGCTCATTATAATTGGTAAGAGGATCAGTCAGCATTTTCCTCGTGCCTTCACTGCTCTCATTTATAACTGCATATGTGTTTGCTGTTAAGGCATTTAAAAACCCTATAGCGAGCCCGTGTTTATTCCTCCCCGAAACTTTTGTTGCATTTACAAGCTGCTGCTTTACCGGGTTTTTCGAAATACTTTCACCTTCATTCAGGGAATCTTCTACACTATAAAACAGGTAAGGCGTTTTCCCTATCCTACGCGAATAAAAAATATTTCCTTTTGTAAACAGGTCGACAGCCTCCTTAAAAAACGGGCGTTGCTCTTCGTAAACGGTTTCGAAGGCAGTAAGGTTTTTTATTTTGTTATCCGATTGTACCTGGCTGAAGTCGGGCAACAGCGACATATCAAGTGTAAATCCTTCATTTATGCCATATTTGATATCCATTCCTCCACCAAACGCGGTCGAAATATCCTTTTCGGATGTTTTATAAGGGTAATGTTCGGCCCCAAGCAAAAGGTAGGGCGTTGCTGAAAGACGCAACGGGGGTTCTATATTTTCGATTCCGGCAAGCGTTCCCCAATTGGGCAGGTTGTTTTGTGAATCCAGAAGTTCGAGCGACCATTGATCCAATTGCCGGTTTCGCCGGATGGATCTGGAAATTTGCATGCCCCACAACTGCTCTTGCATCTTCGCAAAGCGAAGGGCTGAATAAGGTATTTTAAGCTCGGCTACCCAGCCATCGGATGTAATTCTAACCTCACTGTCCCAGACAGCATCATAGGTTTCGTCCTTTTCCCTTGTGTCGATCTGAACTCCTGAAGCAGTTATGCTGTAAGTGTATGCATCGAGCTGATTGTTATAGGTGTCAAATTCAATGCTGAAAAAGTCGGCATTCAGGTGTTCTTCATCACGCAGGCCAAGTTGCCGTAAAATACTGTCGGGATATGGATCGTACATATACGCCAGCACATAAATAGCATAATCATCATATGCAATTTTTACCTCTGTTCTGAAATTAGTTGATGCATCATAGGTAGGTTCATATTGTCTGAAATCAGCTATCGGAGGAATTGCTTTCCAAACTGAATCTGTTGCCATCCCATCAATCCTGGGCGGCGTTTTGATTTTGTATGCAAGAGCTGATTTACGGTTGTTTAGCTGTTTCGGGTTCTTTTCAGAAAATGCTGCCCGACAGGAAAAAACGAATATCAGAAAAAGAAAAAAGTGACGCACTGATAAAGAAATTACGATGCAAATATATAGCTTGCCTTTTATATGTTTAATGTGATAAAAATATTTATTTTAGCGGCGCAGTAATCAAAGGACAAATTTGTGTAACTATTTTCCGGTTCTGATGTCTGATATTTCTGCAAGTTATTCTTTTACTGATGATTGTATTAGTAATTGGGCAAGAGATCTCCTGTAAAAATGTTGATAATAAAGTTGAAATAACAGTTTACATAAATTTAATTTTTCTAAAATGAATCTTCACGAATACCAGGCCAAGCAAATCTTAAGTAGTTTCGGGGTGCCGGTACCAAGAGGTATAATGGCCGAAACTGTCGAACAGGCAGTTGAAGCAGTCAAGGAAATCCAAAAACAAAGCGGATCGCAGTTTTGTGTTGTAAAAGCCCAGATTCATGCAGGCGGACGTGGAAAAGGAGGCGGCGTTAAGCTTGCCAAGTCGCTCGATGATGCCCGTGAAAAGGCTACCAACATACTTGGGATGAATCTTATTACTCCCCAAACCGGTGCCCAGGGTAAACTTGTTCGCAAAGTGCTTATTCAGGAAGACGTTTATTACCCGGGACCATCTGAAACAAAAGAATTCTACCTTAGTATGCTTCTTAACCGCACGGAAGGCAAAGCAATGATTATGTATTCACCCGAAGGAGGCATGGATATTGAAGAAGTTGCTGAGCATAAACCGGATAAAATTTTTCTTGAAAACATCGACCGCAAGGTTGGTCTCCAGGCCTTCCAGTGCCGCAATGTTGCTTTTAATCTCGGACTTTCGGGCGAAGCTCACAAAAATATGGTAAAATTCGTGAGGGGCATTTACGATGCTTATATGGGCGCCGATTGTGCCATGCTTGAAATAAACCCCGTACTAAAAACCAGCGACGACCGCATCCTTGCTGTCGATTGCAAGATGCGCCTCGACGGGAATGCATTATACCGCCATCCGGATTACGTCGCCATGCGCGATATTCATGAGGAGGATCCTGCCGAAGTAGAAGCCGGGAAATATAACCTTAATTATGTAAAACTTAATGGCAACGTGGGTTGCATGGTGAACGGCGCCGGATTGGCAATGGCTACCATGGATATTATCAAACAATGCGGCGGTGACCCGGCCAACTTCCTTGATGTGGGCGGTACAGCCAATGCCGAACGTGTTGAACGTGCATTCCGCATTATCCTGAAAGACCCGGCCGTGAAAGCGATACTGGTTAATATTTTCGGAGGTATTGTGCGCTGCGACCGCGTTGCACAGGGAATTGTAGATGCTTACAAGAATATCGGTAATATTCCAATTCCTATCATTGTAAGGCTTCAAGGCACCAATGCGGAAGAAGCCAAGGAACTGATCAATAATTCAGGACTTGCTGTATACTCGGCAACCTCCCTGCAGGAAGCTGCCGACCTTGTGAATAAAGTACTTCAAAATTAATTTCATCCATCGGGATTTTAAATCCCGGGCACTTTGAGTGCGGATTGCAGATCCGCACCAGCAAAAAAAAACGCATCCTGTCACCGGCAGGATGCGGTTTTGTTTTTAAAGATTCAAGGTTATCTAAATGCTAGTTCCACCGGGTGCGTTTTGCCTTCAATTCCTTCGAGCATTTTATCATCAAAAATAAAGTTGGTTAACTTATTGTCCAGGTATAGCTGGTAAGCATACATATCGAAATAACCATGCCCGCTCAGGTTAAAAAGGATGGTACGAGGTGAGTTTTCGGCTTTGGCTTTCAGGGCTTCACGAATGGTAGCAGCAATAGCATGCGCTGTTTCAGGTGCAGGAAGAATTCCTTCGGCCTGTGCAAACTTCAGGCCTGCCTCGAAACATTCAAGCTGGTCGATTGCCTGGGCTTCGACAATTCCTTCGTTAACCAGAGCGCTCACTAAAGGAGCAGCTCCATGGTAACGCAATCCGCCTGCATGGATTCCCGGCGGGATAAAATCGTGGCCAAGGGTATGCATAGGCAGGAGCGGAGTCATACCGGCAACATCACCAAAATCGTACCGGAACGCTCCCTTTGTGAGTTTCGGGCAGGATGTAGGTTCAACGGCAATAAACCTGGTCTTGGTTTTTCCGTCGAGGTTATGCCTTACGAAAGGAAACGATATTCCTGCAAAATTAGATCCACCGCCGAAACAGCCAATAACCACATCAGGGTAGTCACCTGCTTTTTCGAATTGTTTTTCGGCTTCAAGACCAATAATGGTTTGATGAAGCAATACATGGTTAAGCACGCTGCCAAGCGAATATTTGGTCGAAGGGTCGCTAACTGCCAGTTCAATAGCTTCGCTTATAGCTATGCCAAGGCTTCCGGGACTGTCAGGGTGCTGGGCAAGAATATTCCTTCCAGCCTGGGTAGTATTGCTGGGCGAGGCTTCAACCTTACCGTTCCATAGGTTCATAAGCATTTTACGATATGGTTTCTGCTCGTAGCTTACTTTAACCATAAATACCTGCAGGTCGATGCCGAAATGGTTACAGGCAAAGCTGAGCGCACTTCCCCACTGGCCGGCACCGGTTTCGGTAGCAATCTTTTTAACACCTTCCATTTTATTGTAATAGGCCTGGGCAATGGCGGTATTGGTTTTATGGGATCCCGACGGACTAACCCCTTCGTATTTATAATAGATTTTCGCTGGGGTACCCAGCATTTTTTCGAGATTCACAGCCCTGTAAAGGGGCGAAGGTCGGAACATGGCATACAAATCGCGAACTTCATCAGGTATGCTTATAAAACGCTCGCCCGACATTTCCTGTCGGATAAGTTCGTCGGGGAAGAGGGCACTCATCGAAGCACCATCAAGCGGCTTGAGTGTCCCCGGATGAAGCGGTGGCAGCATTTTTCCGCCAAGGTCAGCTGCTATATTATACCATTTATCAGGCATTTCGTTAGGTTGTAATACTATATTCCGGGTGTAGTTTTTCATGACAATAAAGTTTTAAGGAAAATAAATGAATGGATTGGAAACGAAAAAGGCACATCGTAACGATGTGCCCTTATGTTGAGTGTCATATATATATTACATACCCGGGATTACGCTACGATGTGCATTAGCCATCGGCGCCACCAATTGTTAGAAGGAGTATGTGTATAGTTGATCATTGGTTTCAATTGTTCAGCAAAAATACAAAACTTATGTAATGAAAACTAAAACTAGTGCGTTTTGTTCATTATATTTTGAAGAATAAGTCATGTCATGGAATTTGTCGGCAAGAATTCCGATGGCTCAAACTCTCATTTCCATTATCTTTGCCTCTTCAAATTACAGTAATTGATTTATGCAGACAGCAGAACGTAGTTCAGGACACGATCCCTCGGAACAGGTAATTTATAACAGGTGCCTTTATGCTTATAAGGCAGCTTCGGAAATGGTAAAAGGCGATATAATTGAACTTGGAAGCGGAGAAGGCTATGGTTTGCGGATGCTTGCACCGCTCGCAAAGAGTTATATGGCTGTTGATAAATTCGAGACCGATACACTTGGACATAACAATGTAGAATTCCGCCAGCAGATGCTGCCTTCGTTAGTCGGGATTGAAGATAATAGTTACGATTTTGCGGTTACTTTCCAGGTTATTGAACATATTAAAGATGACAAAACGTTCATCAGCGAAATACACCGGGTATTGCGAACAGGTGGTATATTGCTGATTACCACACCTAACCGGCCTATGTCGCTTACCCGCAATCCCTGGCATATACGCGAATACACCGGAACTGAACTGGCTGATCTTGTAGGTAAATATTTCAGAAAAGTAGAAGTGAAAGGTGTTTTTGGCAGTCCTGTTGTAATGGAATACCACGAAAAGAATAAAGCATCGGTGCAGAAGATAACCCGCTTCGACATTTTTAAATTGCAGTACAGGCTCCCACGATGGATTCTGAAAATACCATACGACATTATGAACCGCCTGAACAGGCGACGCTTGCTTAAAGGCAATAAGGAAACGGTAAACAAAGTTTCACTTGCTGACTTTTTTCTCAGGGATACCACCGAGAATTGTTTCGACCTGTTTGTTGTTGCCCAAAAATAAATTTCACTCTTTCACGGATTTTTCAAATTTTGAGAGTAAGTGTTGGTTTTACACTTATATCAATACATAGATGTGTTTTTAAGAAATACCACTCATTATTTGACATACCACAGTCGATTATTGAAATATATATTTATTAGTTTATTTTTACTATATTAATCAGCACTTTGTAACAAAGCCAGTCAATAATTATTTTAACTCCCTTTTTTGCTTTTTGTTGATATAAATGGAAATTTCTCTATATTTGAGCCAATTCAATTCAACTTTTCTAACCAATTCTTAAACATGTTTATGAAACGAATTATTACCCTGATTGTCTTAGTGTTGTCATCCGTCTCCTTGTTTGCCAGTGAGGCCGACCTTAAAATCCCACAGCTCAGCCCCGACCAGAATAACCTTCTGCTTCTTGGTTTCTTAGTTTGCTTTGGTGGATTAGGCTTTGGATTGTACCAGTTTTTTAAAGTGAAGAATTTGCGAGCTCACAAGAGTATGTTGGATGTTTCGTCAGTTATCTTCGAAACCTGTAAAACTTACCTGATTCAGCAGGGAAAATTCCTGCTGGTACTTTTTGCATTTATTGCTGCTTGTGTAGCTTTTTACTACGGAGTTCTGCAGGATGCCGGTATCGGTGGTGTTGCACTTATTCTTCTATGGGCAGTTATTGGTATTCTGGGATCATATGGAGTTGCCTGGTTTGGTATCCGGATGAACACATATGCTAACAGTCGTATGGCCTTTGCATCGCTCGAACGCAAACCGCTTAAACTGCTCAAAATACCGCTCGATTCAGGTATGAGCATCGGTGTGGTTCTTGTTTGCGTTGAGCTGATTATGATGTTAATTATCCTGCTCTATATTCCACGTCATTTAGCAGGTGCATGTTTTATCGGGTTCGCTATTGGTGAATCACTTGGCGCTTCCGCATTGCGTATTGCAGGTGGTATTTTTACGAAAATTGCCGATATAGGTTCTGACCTGATGAAAGTTGTTTTCAAGATTGGTGAGGACGACCCGCGTAACCCAGGTGTTATTGCTGACTGTACGGGTGACAATGCCGGTGACAGTGTTGGACCGACTGCCGACGGTTTTGAAACTTATGGCGTTACGGGCGTTGCTCTTATCTCCTTTATTGTTTTAGCTGTTGGTACCGTTGCTGATGGAACTTTTATAGCAAATCCCGAATGGCAGGCAGCTTTCCTTACCTGGATTTTTGCCATGCGTATTTTAATGATCATAACGTCAATCGGATCATTCTATGTGAACGATTTTATCAGTAAGTCTTTATACAGCAAAAAAGATGATCTGGATTTTGAAAAACCACTTACTAATCTTGTCTGGATTACTTCCATAATGTCGATACTGGTAACTTTTGTAGCAAGTTATTTCATGGTCGGACCCTCTACTGTAATAGGTGCTCTGGATTCAAATTTATGGATTGTCCTGTCAGTTATCATCAGTTGCGGGACTATTGGCGGGGCTGTTATTCCTGAATTCACTAAAATATTTACTTCACCAAAATCGGCCCATGTTCAGGAAATTGTAAACTCCGGAAAAGAGGGTGGAGCTTCACTTACTATTCTTTCGGGCTTTGTTGGTGGTAACTTCAGCGCTTTCTGGATGGGAATGGTATTCGTTGTGCTCATGTTTATCGCTTATGTCGCAAGTACATTCGGTCTCGAACATTTTATGATTTACTCATCGATATTTGCATTTGGTTTGGTTGCTTTCGGATTATTGGGAATGGGACCTGTTACCATTGCTGTTGACAGTTACGGACCTGTAACTGATAACGCACAATCGGTTTACGAACTTTCACTGATCGAAGATGAACCCAATATAGCCCAGGAAATTGAAAAAGAATTTGGTTTCAAACCCGATTTCGAAAAGTCGAAACATTATCTGGAAGCGAATGACGGGGCGGGAAATACCTTTAAAGCAACAGCCAAACCAGTATTAATCGGAACAGCTGTTGTTGGTGCAACCACCATGATTTTCTCTCTTATATTGGTTATTAAGAATGTATTGGGTGTTGAACCCGAAACCATTTTAAATATCCTAAACCCATGGACGATTCTGGGATTCCTTTGTGGCGGCTCTGTTATCTATTGGTTTACAGGAGCTTCTACCCAGGCTGTTACAGTTGGCGCTTATCGGGCGGTTGAGTTCATCAAAAAGAATATCAATTTAGATCCAAACGCTCCTAAAAAAGCAGATGTTGAAAAATCGAAAGAGGTGGTGAAAATTTGTACTCAATATGCTCAGAAAGGGATGTTAAACATCTTTATCGGTATATTCTCCTTTGCTTTGGCATTTGCATTTATTTCGGGTTATGAAGCTACAGGCGGCGCTACAAAAGCAATTCAATTTGCAGCTGCATCGTTCTTTGTTTCTTACCTGATTTCTATAGCAATCTTTGGTTTGTTCCAGGCAATCTTTATGGCCAACGCAGGTGGAGGTTGGGATAATGCTAAAAAAGTGGTCGAAGTTGATTTGAAAATGAAAGGTACTCCGCTGCATGATGCTACGATCGTTGGCGATACAGTTGGAGACCCGTTTAAAGATACCTCTTCGGTAGCCATGAACCCGGTTATTAAATTCTCCACTTTATTTGGATTACTGGCAATGGAAATTGCAATCTCACCAGCTTTCCGTCCGGTGGCTCCTTATGTTGGCGTAGCATTCTTACTTGTTGCACTTGTATTTGTATGGCGTTCATTCTACAAAATGCGGATTGAAAAATAAAAACCAGCAGACCATTAATATAAAGCCCCGTTTAACTCTTGCAGTTGCGGGGCTTTTATTTTGTTTTAGAAACACTCGAACGAAAACTAAACAATAAGTTTTTAAATTGCAGGAATCGCAGTATTTTTGCCGCCTCATTGGAGAAGGGGTGATCGCCTTTCCAGTGACTTAGCAGCTAGTTTCTGGTTTCTGGCAGATGGCAGCCTGGAACCAGTAACTAATTTTAACAGGAAATCATGAGCTTTATATAGCTCAATATCAATGCTATCAACCATCTGGACCTATTACAAGCAACCAGCAACCAGTAACCAGCAACGAGCAATGAGTAACAAGTAACAAGTAACCAGCAACTAATAGCAACCGATAATCAAATTATAAAGACAAACAATGGGAAGAGCATTTGAATTCCGCAAAGCACGCAAAATGAAGCGGTGGGGCAATATGGCCAGGGTTTTCACCCGCCTTGGTAAAGATATTGAAATGGCAGTTAAATCAGGCGGACCTGATCCGGGGGGGAACGCACGGCTTCGACTGCTTATACAGACAGCCCGGAGCGAAAATATGCCCAAGGATAATATTGACCGTGCTATAAAACGCGCTGTTTCGAAGGATTCGTCGGACTATAAGGAAGTTGTTTACGAAGGATATGCACCTCATGGTGTTGCTGTGGTTGTTGAAACTGCAACTGACAATCCAACAAGGACGGTAGCAAATGTGCGTATGTATTTCAACAAATACGGCGGAAGCCTGGGAACAACCGGTATGTCGGATTTCCTGTTCGACCGCAAGTGTACCTTCAAAGTGGCTATGAAAGAAGGAATTGATATTGAAGAACTCGAACTCGAAATGATTGATTTCGGGCTGGATGAAATTTTCGTGGATGAGGGCGAAATTGTGCTTTATGCCGATTTCCATAACTTCGGATCTATCCAGAAATACCTTGAAGATAACAAATTCGAGATCAAAACATTTGCTTTTGAGCGCATTCCCAACGATACCAAGGAGTTAAACCCTGAACAACAGGCTGATGTTGAAAAACTGCTTGAGAAAATGGAAGAGGACGATGATGTGATCAATGTATTTCACAATATGAGGTAAGGTTATTTACTGTTCTTAAAAAAAGCCTTTGATAATTTCAAGGGCTTTTTTGTTATCGGTAATAATATGGTTTCTGGCACTCTGCGGGTGCGCAGACACTGTTTTCACATTTACTTTTTGAAGACTCCTTCAAAAAATACCATCATATCGTTCCACGCGGCTTTATCAGCAGCTTCGTTATATTCGATCGGCATATTGAACAGTTTCCCTGTTTTGGTGGATTCGGGATTAGTGAATGCGTGGGTAGCATTGGCATACGATTTAAATGTGTAGTCGGCCCCGATTGAATCCATCGCATGTTTGAAATCCTTTATACTCTGCTCCGACACAAATTTATCGGCACCGCCATTGCATACCAGTATTTTGGCTTTCAGCAGTTTTTTATCTGCGGGTGCGCCGCCAAGGCCTCCATGAAAACAAACAACGCCTTTCAGGTCGGCACCAAGGCGGGCGGCATTCAGAACCACATTCCCACCGAAACAATAACCAATGGCACCCATCCGTGTTGTATCTGTAACAGGGTTGGTTTTAAACTGCTTCATTGCTGCATCGACCCGGAATCTGGCCAGATGAGGATTGTTGTAAAAAGGCTTTGTGAATTCCTGTGCCTCCTGTGGATTTGTGGCAGTTTTTCCTTCGCCATACATATCAACTGCCATAGCAATATAACCCAACACGGCGAGTTGCCGTGCCCTGGTGCGGGCATAATCATTAAGTCCCCACCATTCGGGTATAACCAGGATTGCGGGACGCTTACCTTTTTTACCTTCATCGTAGGTAACAAATCCTTTATACTTGATTCCATCCGAAGTGTAGGTAACTACCTCTTCGTAAAGCTTTGGCATACTATTCATAGGCAGCATCGAGGTTAACATTGTTATTGCCGTAAGAGGCAACAGGATAAACCAGATAAGTAAAGATTTCATATTTCGGTGTTATTTTACACAGGCTTGAGCGTGAAATTAGAACTATATAGTCAAAAACACCCTAGTTCTGTAAAAGTTCAAACTGCATTTCCGGCTACAATTTCCGGCCAGGTATCTCAGCCTTGAATATTGACTATCAAATTTTTTTGGTGACAGAAGTAGATCCGGTTTTAACAAAGTATCACCATAAACTACTCTTCCGTTTTTTGTTTCTGCTGATCCTTGTTCCTGAAAAACAACAGCAACATGGTGAGTGAGAAAATCAACACCACTATATTGGTCCCGATTATCGAAATACTGTGGATCAGTATCCCGTAAACGAGCCAGAGAGTTGTCCCAGCCGAGGCAATAATGAACATAGTGAGTGAAACATCCTTGGTGGATTTCGATTTCCATGTTTTTACGACCTGCGGAAGAAAGGTGGTGCATGACAGTGCCCCGGCTATTATGCCTACAATTTCGCTGTTCATTTAGTAAAAAATAGTTTTGAGTACACTGCCGACTTCATCAACTGAAGGGTTCAGGTCAAAAACAGCGTGAGGTTTCAGGAAGAGAAGGTCTTTCCCGGCCTTCATCCGTTCTTCACCGCCGCCAGTAATGTTCAGCATTACAACGGCTTCAGGATCAACTTTATTATCTGAAACTGCCTGCATAAGCGAAGCAACCGCAACAGCCGCTGCCGGGTGAATATCGTTGCCTTCCAGTTCGAGGAACAACTGTGCGGCCTTGCGGGCTTCTTCGTTGCTCACAGCCAGTACTTCACCGCCTGTTTCAGTAAGAGCATCAAAAAGACCTCCGATAGGAGGGTAGGGCGGTTTGCGGTTCGAAAGTACCTTCGCATCAATAATTTCGACTTCATGGCGGGCGGTTTCGTCGTCGAAAGGAAGCATTTCGCGTGAGCGGGCATTCCATGCATTCATAATAGGTACGAAAGGACTGTTCTGCGAAACCATCAGTTTCATGATCCTGTTTCCGAACCGCCCGTCTGCAATCAGTCGCAGGTTGGCCTCCCATGCTGCAATTGCCCCTGTACCGCTCCCGACAGCCTGGAAATAAAAATCAGGAATTGAGCCAATATGGGTTGTGGCAGAGAGCATGGTAGTTCCCATACCGTCGCGGCGTGCCACATTCTTAGCTCCGCCTTCGGCAACAAAACCTTCACACTGGCAGGCAAGGTTCGAAAGGTGTATGGCATCGAAATAGTCGCCTCCGCTGCGCGATGCAATAAGTTTTACACATGCATCAAGCGGTTTTTCGAACCATAATGCATCGAGGTTATCCTCGGGTACACAAAGCAAAAGCGGAATATTGTTTTCGGAGCATACTTTAGCGAAAGCACGTGCAGTATTTCCGGCCGAGGCTACAACGAGTATTTTACTCTGTCCCGGATCCAGGCGGCCGCAAACAGAATAGGCTTCAGTTTCTTTAAAGGAACAGGTGGTCATCAGGGCTCCCTTTTCAGGCCAGTAGCCGCTGAATGTTATGTACAGGTTATTTAATCCAAGGTGAGTTGCCAGGCCTGAACTTTTATATGTTACCGGTGCCGAGGAACCCCTGAGCATGCGGCTTACCGGAAGCCAGTCGGCAAAGCGATAAATGCCATATTCGGATGATTTGGGGTTGATCTGCTTATGTTCATAGATTGCCCTGATTAGCCCGGGTTTGGTTTGTCCGGGGGCATCGAGCAACCATCCGGTGTCGGTAAAAATTTCTGCGCTTACAAGCGATTGCAATAAATATGATGTTGGTTCGAATTCCATAAAAATTGATTTGTGGCTCTTTGGAAAGGCACAAAGGTAAATAAAAGGATTCCACCATCTGAACACTGGAGGTAAATCAGCGAAAGTGCAAATGGAATTTGAAACGGGGGAAAAGTCATTCAATTAAATTTTCGATTGCATTTAATATGTTTGAACATTTGCAAATGCATCTTTGTTTTTATCACAATCAAACGGACCGCATACAATGTCTCTTCGTTTTAATGGGATATGGTATGGTAAATTGCAGTAAAACAATACATTAAAGATAAATAGTGAATTATGGCACTCGTTAGCACATATTTAAATTTTGCTAGCAATACCGAGGAAGCTTTTAATTTTTACAAATCCGTATTTGGAGGCGAGTTCAGCAGGGGAGGGATTTCACGTTTCAGTGATATTCCTGCCGCAGAAGGAATGCCTCCATTGGCCGAAGAAGATCAAAACCTTGTGATGCATGTTGAATTACCTATCCATGGCGGACATCTTTTGATGGGAACTGATGCTCCCGAATCGATGGGATACAGTGTGAACCAGGGGAACAATTTGTATATAAGCCTTGAACCTGATTCGAAAGCAGATACTGACCGTCTTTTTAAGGCATTATCTTCAGGAGGAACTGTTGAAATGGAATTGCAGGATATGTTCTGGGGTTCCTATTATGGGACTTGTACAGATAAGTTCGGCGTCCGTTGGATGTTTAACTTCGAACAAGGTTAAACCCGATTTAATATTTATTCATGAATATGAAAAACAAGACAATCATCACGATCCGGGCGCTAATTAATGCCGACATTGAAACAGCTTGGAAGAACTGGACTGCCCCCGCAGCAATTGTGGAATGGAACCATGCTTCCAACGACTGGCACACAACCCGAGCCGAAAATGACCTTCGGCCTGGAGGACGGTTTGAATCGCGCATGGAAGCGAAAGACGGAAGTTTCGGCTTCGACTTTGGCGGTGTATATGACACCGTAAGGTTGAATGAATTTATTGAGTACACCCTTGGCGATGAAAGGAAAGTAACAGTTACCTTTGCCCGTCTGGATGCCGGTACCCTGGTACCAGAATCATTTGAAGCTGAAAATACCAACAGCATAGAACTCCAGGAAACCGGCTGGCAGGCCATCCTCAACAATTTTAAAAAATATACCGAATCGCAGAAATGAAACATCCAATAGTCCCATGTTTATGGTTTAACAACCAGGCTGAAGAAGCAGCAAATTTTTATACTTCACTTTTCCGAAATTCAACGATTGGCACTGTTAGCCGCTTTGGCAAAGAAGGATTCGAAGTTCATGGCCAGGCAGAAGGCACTGTGCTTACAATTGCTTTTAGCCTGAATGGCCAGGATTTTACCGCCCTTAACGGTGGCCCCCTTTTTAGTTTCAATCCTTCCGTATCCTTTTATGTGGTTTGTGAAACCGAGGCCGAAGTTGATCTACTGTGGGAAAACCTGCTTGAAGGTGGAAGTGTCATGATGCCTCTCGACCGGTATGAATGGAGTCCGAAATACGGCTGGCTAAACGACCGTTTCGGGATTTCGTGGCAGATTTCGCTCGATAAACTCGAAAACACCGGGCAACAGATAAGCCCGGCATTCCTGTTTATGGGTGGGCAGCATCCCCTGGCCGAAGAAGCAGTTCATTTCTATACATCGGTATTCGATGGATCAGAAATAAGAGGCATTTTACGATATAAGGCAGGCGAAGGCGAAGCAGAAGGATCAGTGCGTCATGCACAGTTCCGACTGCAAAATCAAACTTTTATGATCATGGGCAATTCGATGCAGCACAATTTCAACTTCAATGAAGCCATTTCTTTTCAGGTTTTGTGCGATACACAGGATGAAATCGACTATTACTGGGATAGATTTTCCGAAGGAGGCAGCGAAGGTCAATGCGGCTGGATTAAAGATAAGTATGGACTTTCGTGGCAGGTAGTTCCTGCAATTCTGGGCAAATTAATGAGCAATCCCGAAAAATCCGGCAAAGTAATGCAGGCTTTTATGCCGATGAAAAAGCTGGAGATTGCCAAGTTGATGAATGCGTAGGGCGTTATTCTCTTAATTCAGTCTTTTATAGTTGATACAGTAAATCCAAATGCATATTTAGCTTTAGGAGTATGCTATAGTTGCTTTTTCCCGAACTGTCAGAATTAAATTCCATATGACCGAATAGGTCAGTATCTTTTTATCGCAGACCATACAGGTGATAATCAGGCATTATTTAATGCTATTTTTATTATATTTACAGTGATCAAATTCAGTAATTACAGGTTAAAATTATACTGATAGTGGTATAGTATCTGAAAAAATTGAAAGTTCAAATCGGCAAGCTGTATTAATAATTGAAACATATTTTTTATGGTCCATTTTACCGATACCTGGAAATCGCCTGACGGTGTTGATTTTTTTGCCCAGGGCTGGGAGCCTGAAGTGGGTAACCCGAAAGCAGTCGTTTGCCTGGTACATGGAATAGGCGAGCACTCAGCGCGTTATGCACATGTAGCAGAGGCTTTTGGCAAAGTAAGATATGTACTTTTTGGTTTCGACCATCGCGGTCACGGGCGTTCAGGCGGACCACGCGGGCATATGCCTTCAATCGAAGCTATTATACTCGATATCGACCTTTTAATAGAAAATGCAAACAAGCGTTACCCCGGATTACCGGTAATTTTATATGGGCACAGTTTGGGCGGAATCCTGGTACTCTATTATGGCTTAACACGCAAACCGGACATAAAAGGGATTATTGCAACAAGTTCGGGACTGAAAACCGTAATTGAAAATCAACCGCTGAAGATATATGCTGCAAGGATCTTTGGCTCAATTATACCGAAAGTTGCTATTTCAAGCGGCCTGGATGTAAATGCAATTTCCCGCAATATCCAGGTGGTACATGACTATAAGGAGGATATTCTTGTACATGATAAGGTTACATTAGGTTGTGGAAAAATAATACTGTCAGCATCCCGCCGGGTTTTAAAGCATGCAGGCGAGATGTCGCTGCCTCTTTTATTAATGCATGGCAAAGCCGATGCAATAGCATTTCCTTCGGGAACAATGGAAGTTGCTGCCAGCTTGCCTGGAAAATGCACATTGGTGCTGTACGAAGGTGCTTTTCATGAGTTACATAATGAACCTGAACAGGACGAAGTTTTTAAAACAATGATTGACTGGATGGATAGCAGGTTGAAAGATTGAGTTTTCAGATTAACAACTTTGGAAGTTAGCCGGACACTTTAGCCGGATTTTTTTATGAGAAGCAACGCCTATCAGTATGTCAAAATATATTTTAGCTCTCGACCAGGGAACAACAAGCAGTCGTTCCGTAATAATTGATAAATCAGGGAAAGTAATTGCCGTTGCACAAAAAGAATTTGCCCAGATTTTTCCTCAACCCGGTTGGGTTGAACATGATCCCGTTGAAATTTGGGAAACACAATTAGCAACAGCATTAGAAGTTATTGCTAACGCTGGTATAGCTGCTCCGGATATCGCCGCTATCGGCATCGCAAACCAGCGGGAAACAACTGTAGTGTGGGAAAGAACAACCGGTAAACCTTTGTATAATGCTATCGTCTGGCAGGACCGGAGAACGGCCGGCTATTGCGACGAATTGAAAGAAAAAGGGCTTGGACCACTTATAAAAAGTAAAACCGGGCTGGTAATTGATGCTTATTTCAGCGGTACAAAAGCCGGTTGGATACTGGATCACGTGGCTGGTGCCAGGGAAAGAGCCGAAAAAGGAGAATTGTGTTTTGGTACTATTGATACATGGCTGATGTGGAATCTTTCGGAAGGAAAGGTTCACGCTACTGATGTTAGCAATGCAAGCCGGACCATGCTTTTCAATATTGCAACCTGCCAGTGGGACGGAGAACTCGAAGCTATTCTCGGGGTGCCGGGAAACATGCTTCCAAAAGTACTCAGCAGCAGCGAAGTGTTCGGTACAACAAAACTTCTCGACGGGGAAACAGGAATTCCTGTTACCGGGGTTGCAGGCGATCAGCAGGCAGCACTATTCGGGCAGCTTTGCCTGCAACCCGGGATGGTTAAGAATACCTATGGTACAGGTTGCTTTATGCTTATGAATACAGGCGAAAAAATGATCATGTCGGAGCATAACCTGTTGACCACGGTAGCCTGGAAAGTGAACGGAATCACGAATTACGCGCTCGAAGGAAGTGTTTTCATTGCCGGAGCTGTTGTGCAATGGCTCAGGGACGGATTAGGAATTATTTCAACTTCAGCTGATGTAGAAGCCCTGGCCCGCAGGGTTGAAACAACCGGGGGAGTTTATGTAGTTCCGGCTTTTACAGGATTGGGTGCTCCATACTGGAATCCCCATGCACGCGGAACCATAACCGGCCTCACACGCGGTAGCACGGCATCGCATATTGCCAGGGCTGCTGTTGAGAGTATAGCATACCAGACCATGGATGTTTTATCGGCTATGGAAGCAGATAGCAGTATCAGTACGAAGGAACTCAGGGTTGACGGTGGTGCTGCCCGCAACGACCTTCTCATGCAGTTTCAGAGTGATATGTTGAATACTGTAGTTCTGAGGCCAACTAATACTGAAAGTACAGCTTTAGGGGCAGCTTTCCTGGCCGGTCTGGCTACAGGTTTCTGGAAAAGTACCGATGAACTGCAACAGCAATGGCAGGTGGAGAGAGCATTCCTGCCCACTATGGCTGACAGGCAGAGAAATGAGTGTATTGCCGGGTGGCATAAGGCTGTTACAGCTTCGCTGGCAACTGTTTAATTATTTGGAATTTAATCATATGCAACATGGACAGGAAGCAGGAACTGTATAAACTTGGTTCCGAAAAAGAGTTTGATATAGTAATTATTGGTGGTGGGGCAACAGGCCTGGGTTGTGCTGTTGATGCAGCTTCACGGGGATATAAAACGGTTTTGCTCGAAAGGTACGATTTTTCAAAAGGTACATCTAGCAGGTCGACAAAACTTGTACATGGCGGAGTCAGGTACCTGGCACAGGGGAATATTCATTTGGTCAGAGAAGCTTTACTCGAACGCGGTAGGTTATTGAGGAATGCCCCTCATGTTTGCCATACTATGTCGTTTGTACTACCTGTATACCGGTGGTGGCATAAATACTATTACGGATTTGGCCTCTGGATGTACGAATTCCTCTCAGGCCGTCTGAGCCTGGGAAGGACCAGGTTGTTATCGAAACAGGAAACCCTTGAACATCTTCCCGACCTTTCGGACCGGAATTTGTGCGGAGGCATTTTGTACTTCGATGGACAGTTTGACGACAGCAGGTTGGCGGTAAATCTTGCCCAAACAGCTGTGAATCATGGTGCTGTTGTAGTCAACCATTGCAATGTATACGACTTTATAAAATCAGGGAATAAGGTCACAGGGGTGAAAGTAAGGGATGAAATCAGCGGAAATGAATTCCTCATTCCTGCCAAAACTATTATAAACGCAACCGGTATTTTTGCTGATTCCATGCTGCAACTTGCCGAAAATCATGCTGAGCAAACCATCACTCCTTCACAGGGTATTCACCTGGTTATTGAAAAACATTTTTTTCGGGGCACCTCAGCATTAATGATACCGAAAACGGATGACGGAAGGGTTTTATTTGCTATACCCTGGCATGATAAGATTGTGCTGGGTACTACCGATACCCCAGTCGATCATATTGAAGAAGAACCGAAACCGCTTAAAGCAGAAATTGATTTTCTGATCCGGCATTTTAACCGTTATACAACTTCCCGGATTTTATACAGCGATATACTGAGTGTATTCGTAGGCTTACGTCCGCTTGCAAAGCAGGGTGCGGCAACTAATACATCGGTTCTGCCCCGCGATCATGTCATTAAAGTATTGCCATCCGGCCTTGTTCATGTTACAGGCGGAAAATGGACAACCTATCGCAGTATGGCCGAAAAAACTGTCGATATTGGGATTCAAACTTCTGGACTCCCGTTTTATCCGTCGAAAACCAAGAATCTCAGAATTTATGCCAACCCTGAGTTTGTAACAGATGGTTATTTGTCAGTATATGGAACTGATTCCGTTACCATAGAGCAGCTTATTAAGGATGATAATCATTTATCGGAAAAAGTACATCCAGGGTATCCATACACAAAAGCTGAAGTTAAGTGGTTTATCGAAAATGAAATGGCAATTACGCTGGAAGATATAATGGCCAGGAGGCTGCGACTGCTTTTCATGGATGCTGAAGCGGCAATTGAAGCTGCTCCAGGGGTTGCCGCATTGCTTGCCTCATGCGTGGGTGAAAGTGAGGAATGGAGGCTTTACCAGATCGAACAGTTTAATATACTGGCAAAAGGCTATCTCTGTAAGGGCATGGCAAAAGCTTAATACAGTTAGGGCTAAATTATCCGTTTTTTATGATGCAGTTTCTTTATTGGTTGTAATTTATTTTGATAAAATGGTAGCCGGGTAAGTTCATAGCTCAGGTAAGGGTTTTAGTTCCTGCTTCCGTGTTCTGTCAAAAGTGAACCGAAGATTCAGTTAATCCTCAAGGGTATGCAGTTTCGTTAGGTTGGTAATATCATTATCACTTTTTACAATTTATTTTCTTAACGATAAATGGATTCAACAATTTTTGAATTCTGTTGTTACTATATGCTAAATCATATGACGCGTGCTTTCCCTGACCCGGCAATAGTGGAGTTTACCGTTATTAATACTAAGCAAAGAGTTCAAATGAAAAAGCAAATCCTGATAATAAGTGTCGCAACAATTATTGCAATAACATTTTCATGTTCAAAGAGTGAGGATAACAATACAAATTTAAGCGGCACTCCCGGTCCGAAGTTCCTGGCAGCAAAATCAATAATTACAGGTAGCTGCGCATTGTCGGGCTGCCATGTAAATCCCTCGAACAGTGGCGGTATGAATTTTGAATCTGATGCTAATATAGTTTCTGCCGGTTCCAGGATCAAGGCAAGGGCCGTTGACCAGGGTACGATGCCACCGACTGGTGCGTTGTCGGCAGCAAATAAAGTAATTATCTCCGACTGGATCAATGCGGGAGGCCGGCTAACCGATTAATGCGTTTTCTAGTGCTGCTGTATGAAAAGCTTGCCAATGCTTATTAGTGTGCATTTGCCACACTGAAAAAGAATCAGAACTACCAACATATTTTACTGGTTATAACAGCTATAATTTTGTTTTATCGAGTTGTTGCTGAATAAGTTCTCTTAAGGATGTTATATCGATAGGTTTTGTAATATAATCACTGCATCCTGCCTGCATAGCCTTTTCTTTATCACCTATCTGCCCGAAAGCAGTTTGAGCAATAATAGGAAGGTGGTCGTTAAAAGTGCGTATTTCCTTTGTTGCTTCATACCCGTTCATCCCATACATCTTTATATCCATAAGTACAATGTCGATGTCTGGATTGCTTCGGCACATTTCAACAGCCTGGTGCCCTGAGCGCGCATTTAAAACCACGGCGTTAAGTTTTTCGAGGGCTATAGTTAGCAGCATCTCGGATGTTTCGTCATCTTCGACAATCAGTATTTTAAATTTCCGGCTTTTATTTATATCTCCAATTGCAGAGTTTTCAGTGAATGTATTATTTTTGTTAGAACTGGTGAGGTAAGGAAGGGTAAAATAGAATACTGATCCTTTTCCTTCTTCGCTTTCGACCCATATTTTTCCTCCGAGCATTCCAACATAGGCCTTAGCAATGGATAAGCCAAGTCCGGCTCCCTGGAAGGCCCGGCGGTCCGAAATATCGGCTTGTATAAACCGTTCGAATATAGCCTGAAGCCTGTCGGCTGGAATGCCAATACCGGTGTCCTTAATATAGAATTCTATGAAATCTATACCGGGTTTTCCATTTGCCTCGGAGCTACATGGTTTAAATTTGTAGCCGAATTCAATTGAGCCCTCATTTGTATATTTGATAGCATTTTCTAGCAGATTGGAAAGAATGGCAAAGACTTTTTCCTTGTCGGTACAGATAACTGATTCGTTCACCTGTAAACCTGCATGATATGTCATTTGTAGTCCCTTGGCTTCGGCTTCCAGTTCAAAGAATGAATACAGGAATTCGATCTGGTCGTTAATATTTGTTTCGGCTACAAAAATGGGCATAAGCCCCGATTCAATTTTCGAAATATCAACCAACTCGTTTATAATATTTAGCATGCGGTCACCGCTTTTTTTGATAATCCGGATGTAATTCTGTTGTTCTTCACCTGTAAGTTCAGGTACTTCGAGTAATTCGGCAAAACCAAGAATACCATTCATAGGTGTGCGAATTTCATGACTGATATTAGTCAGGAATGCCGTTTTGAGCCTGTCGCTTTCTTCAGCTTTTTCCTTGGCAATAATTAGTTCTTCTGTTAGCTGTTTCTGGGTGGTAATATCAGTCTTTATAGCCAGAAAATTGATCGTATCTCCATTTTCATCGATTACAGGCGATACTAAAACATTTTCCCAATAAAGTTCACCATTCTTTTTTTTGTTTAGAATTTCGCCCTGCCATACATCTCCGGCCAAAATATTTTTCCAGAGGCTTTCGTAGATGGCTTTCGGAGTCCGGCCCGAACTGAAGATCCTGGGATTCGCCCCTATAAGTTCAGTACCCGAGAAACCAGTCATCACTTCTGCATTTGGATTAGCATATTCGATTCGCCCACTGGTATCGGTGATAATTACTGAATTAGGGCTTTGTTCTACTGCGCGTGAAAGCTTCAGAACTTCTTTTTCGGCTTTAAGTCGTGCCTCTTGTTCACCTTTTTCCTTAATAGCCCTGGTTACGGCCAGTCCCAGCCGTTCCATTTTGTTCTTGAGCACGTAATCCGTAGCTCCGTTCAGCAACGATTCAATGGCTGCCTCCTCGCCCATAACACCGCTTACAAAGATGAAAGGGATATGAGGATATTTTTCCCTGGCCCATTTCAATGCGTCATTTCCGCTGTAATCGGGCAGGTTGTAATCGGAAAGAATAATATCGAATTTGTTATTAGTAAGAAACGAGTGATATGCATCTTCATTGTCGGCCAGGTAATATTCGAACCGGATTTTCGATTTTCGTAATACTGTTTGCAGCAATAGTGCGTCATTCGGATCGTCCTCGAGATGAAGGATTTTAATTGTATTTTCCATCCTTTTTTTGTATTTCCTTTAAGTGATTTATTTATCTGTCGGGTAAGCTGAAATATACAGTTGCTCCTTTTTCCACTTCTCCTTCGGCCCAGCAATGGCCACCATGACGGGTAATTATGCGTTTTACATTGGCAAGCCCTATCCCAACACCTTCAAAGTCTTTTGGCCTGTGTAGCCGCTGAAAAACTCCGAATAATTTGCCCGCATACAACATATTGAAACCAGCTCCATTGTCCTTCACAAAGAAAATGGTTTCGAAATCTTTTAAGAAACTTCCGATTTCAATGACGGCTTTTTCTTTTTTCGAAGTATATTTAATGGCATTCGAGAGCAGATTATTCCAGACCTGGCCCAGAAGTTGCGGGTCGCCAATAGATTCGGGGAGATGGCCGATATGGATTTTTATATTTCGTTCCCGAATTTCATCTGCAAAGAATTTTAATGCTTTGTTAACCATTAATTTAGTGTTAATTGTAGTCTTGGTGAAATCCGATTTATTCAGGCGGGAAAATGAAAGTAATGCATCGATCAGCCTGCCCATTTCTTCGGTCGATTTTGAAACAATATCAAGATAGCCGAGTTCTTCATCTGAAAGTTCCGTGGTACGATTGTCAAGGAAGAGTTCTATAAATCCTTCGATATGCCGCAATGGTGTGCGCAGATCGTGAGATACAGAATAACTGAATGATTCCAGTTCGGCATTCGCTTTTTCGAGCTGCTCCGTGCGTTGAACGACTCTTTGCTCAAGGGTCTCATTGAGCCGTAGCAATTCGTCCTCGGCATGTTTGCGCCTCGAAATGTTGTGCATACTCCCGATAATCTTAAGGGGTTGTCCGTCGGGGCTGAACCTTATTTTTGCCGACAGGGAACAATGTATGATTGTATCGTCCTTGTTTATCAGCTGGATTTCGAAACCATTTATCCGGCCTGATTTCTTGATGGTTTCAATCAGGTTATCGCGCTGGCGGGGATCGGCATAAAATTCGTACATCGACCGACCGGTCAGGTCGTTGCTAGAATAATTCCCGTAGGACAAAATACTGATCGAAGGGCTAACCTCAAGAATAGTCCCGTCTAACAGGGTTTCGTAATATACATCCTGCACATTTTCGAATATACTGCGGTATTTTTCTTCACTGGCCTGAAGGGCCTGTTCGATTTTAATCCTTTCGTTAATGTTCCTGGTAATGGAAAGTATATGTAGTATTCCATCAAGCTCAATCAGGCGTGCCGATATCATGCCATAGATCAAGCTACCGTCCTTATGACGGAAGCGGGCGACAAGATTCTCGACAAAACCTTCCTTTTTCAGACCGGCAACCAGTTTTTTCTTCTCAGACGAATCATGCCAGATGTTTATTTCAAGAGAAGTCTTTCCGAGTACTTCTTCTTCGGAAAATCCAAGGATATTCGTAAATCCATGATTAACTGATATAAACATGCCATCTTTCAGCCGGTTGATATTGATCACATCCGGGCTTGTTTCGAAGGCTTTCCTGAATTTTTCCTCGCTGATGCGGAGCAGTTCTTCTGTTTTTTTGCGTTCGGTAATATCCTGTATTACAGCAAGGAATACTTTGTCCCCGTTATTTTCGACCAGTTGTAGGTATACTTCTATCGGGTAAAAACTGCCATCAGCACGACGGTGAATAGTTTCGAAGGCTAACAGATGCTGTTGGTGGTTTTTTAATGGTTCGATAAGTTTATTAAAGGAAGTTGAATCGAATTCGGGTTTCAGATCCAGGGGAGTCATCTTCAGCATAGTCTCCATAGTAAAGCCCAGATTCCGCAAAGCACCCTTGTTAACATACTCGAATGTGTATGTCGTGGCATCGAATACATAAATCTCGTTAAGGCTCGACTCCAGGATGTGCAATAACCTGTTACGTGTGGCTTCTGCAAGTTTCTGCGTTGTAATTAATTCGGAGAACAATATGATTCCACCAATTTCGCCGGGTCGCTCGTACCAGGGGCAAATCTCCCATCGAACCCAATCGAGTTCCCCGCTGGTACGCTTGAAGCGATCCTCATCAGCTTTCGCTGAAGCACCGGCAAGGCATCGTTTATGAATTTCTTTCCAGTTATCAGGAATATCAGGAAAAACTTCGTAGAGAGAACGTTCAATCACATTTTGTCCCGCAATACCATAATCAGATTGAAAACGGTTGCTAACCACAATAAACCTCATATCGCGGTCGAACATAGCTGCTGCTGCCGGTGAATTCTCGACAAAAAGTCGGAGTATAGCTTTGTCACGTTGTATGGTTTCTTCCGCTTTTCTTCGTTCTGTTATATCGATTGTATATCCAGCCAGTAACCTTTTCTCACCCAGGATGATCGGAAACTTAATGGTTGTATAAAACCTTCCGTTCAAAGTCTCGTCAAGTTGTAATGTTTTTCCACCTGAAACAACTTGCCAGTCGTCGAAAGTCATTTTTTCGGCCAGTTCGGGTGGAAATAATTCCTGCATAGTTTTGCCCGCCATATCCCTGCCAGAAATCCCTACCATATCAATAAAATTATCGCTGGCATGAAGTACACGGCTGTAGGCTGGTGTAACTTCCTTTATATAAGCATAGTATGGCGAATTTTGTATAAACAGCTGAAACAGTTCCCTGCTCTCTTTAAGAACTGGTTCCGATTTTCGTTGCCTGATTTCCTGTTCGATATTTTCAAGTGCAAAACTGATGTTCTTTGCAACTTCAACCAGGAGATCGGTTTCCTGTTTGTCGAAGAAGTGGGGGATATTGGAATACAGTGCAAAAGCACCCACTATTTTCCCAAAACTTTTTAGCGGCAGTGCAATGGATGAGCGGTAACCCCTTGAGAGCGCTTCGTCTTTCCATGGCGCCATGATAGTGTTATCAGCAATATCGTCGCAAATTACATATCTTTCTTCACGAACTGCTGTACATATTGGCCCATACCATTCTGCGACATTGTCTGTTGAATTTTTTTTTATCCGGGTAAGATACTCCTCTTCGACTCCGGCAAAAGAAACTGGAATAACATTTTTTGTGCTCTCATCCAATAAACCGATACAGGCCATATGGAATTTCCCATATTCTATTGCTATTCGGCAGGTTTCGTCGAATAGTTCAGTCCGGTCATGGATCCGAATAACGGCCTGATTGATCTGGCTTGAAAAAGCATAAATACGGTTTGCTTTCAGGAGCTTCACTTCGGTAAGACTGCCATCGGCTGTATCGGTTACCGACAAATGGCAGAAATTTTCATTTGGGGTGATTATTCCTGAAATGTATGCATATACAGGCAGAGTACCGTTCACCGAAAAGAGTACTTCGCATGTTTCACCGGTTCTGCTTTCGAATACCCTTGCAAGAAACTGGTCAAAAATAGGTACTGACTCCCTGCTTAAAAAAAATGCTAACGAACTGTTGAGTAATTCGGTCCGATCTTTCCCCAGCATGGCAGCACTTCGAAGGTTCAATTCTGCAATCCGGCCTTCCCTTGTTAAAGTAAAATAGTTCGAATTTAGCGTTTCGTATACACCGGTATATTTTTCAGCGGCAAGTTCAGCAACATCTTTGGCCCGGATGAGTTCTTCATTTTGTAACTCCAGTTCGACACAGTAAACTTCAAGTTCGTGCAAGAGTTTTTGTAAATCAACCTTTTTAAGGTCAGTGGCCGCTTTGCCCTTTTTATTTTTTAACAAATCCAGCGCCCGGGTTCGTAACAATTCATTTTCAGATTTGGTATTTAAGTCTTCCATTTTAGCTGGCTGTAAATGAATTGCAGGTTCCCTGCTTAATTAACTGGTTACAATGGCATTACTTTTTATCCCGACAGGCATCATTTGCTTTTTTATATTCAATCTCGAGAATTTTGAGTGCTGTTATATCGGTAAAAGTAATTACAACTCCATCGATCCGGTCGTCAAGTGTACGATAGGGCATTATCCTAACGCGGTACCAGCGTCCGTCGGTGGTTGTGACAGCTGCTTCGACGGGAACCAGTGTTTTGATCACATTCCGCGCATGGTCTTCAATTCCCGGGTACCGTAGATCCGAAACTATGTCGGTAAAAAACCAGCCGATATCTGTATTTCGTAATTTAATTATATTGGTAACCTGCTCACTGAACCTGCGGATATTAAGCTCTTTGTCGAGAAACAAAATGGCGATTTCGCTGCTGTTGAGCAGGTTCTGCATATCGTCGTTCGATCTTGCAAAATCACTGACTTTGCTTTGAAGTTCAATATTTACAGTTTGAAGTTCCTCATTCATGCTTTGCATTTCTTCTTTCGAAGTGGTAAGTTCTTCGTTGGTCGACTGCAGTTCTTCGTTGGTCGACTGCAATTCTTCGTTAAGAGATTTGAGTACTTCCTGAGAAATCTGCATTTCTTCGCGCGTATTCTGCAATTCTTCGTAGCTGCGTTGAAGTTCCGATTCCAGCGCTGTATAATGATAAATGGTCTTTCGTTTCAATGGACCGCCAACAGTTGTAAAGTGATCGGAAGGTGTTTTCAGGTCGTTAAATACAACCATAATTAGGCCCTTAAGGGGTTCGGGCTTGTCGATACGAACAATCGAGACATCAACAAACTGGGTCCCGCCATTGGTACCTACTTTGACATTGTTAAGAATAACAGTATCAATGTCGAGTATTGCCTTACGGATGGCACCCGGCAATACGTGGCGCAATCCTTCGCGAGCCATAGCGTAAATATTCCAGTTCGCTTTGCCTGCAACCGGTTCGAGGTATTTACCGGTGCGACCGCTTATATAAATGATATCACCTTTGTCGTTTATAAGCACACTAGGCGGTGCGAATCGCTGTAATATTACCTGGTCAGTAAGGGCCTGGATATTGTCGACAGCTTTCGGAATAAGGTGACTTTCCTTTTTAAATTCCCTTGTATGATAAAAAGCACTTGGGAAATCGACAAGTTCAGGCGAAAGGGCAATGTTGGAGCGCTTGAAAATTTTCAGGCGATCATCAACTGCAATAAATTTATCACTCTGTTTATCAATAGATTCGGAAGTTCCAAGCAGTAGTATTCCCCCGGGATTGATGCTGTAATTGAATAGTATGATGAGTTTTTTCTGAAGTTCAGGCTCCATATAGATAAGCAGGTTCCTGCACAAAAGAATGTCGACGCGTGTAAACGGAGGGTCCTTGATTACATTCTGGGCGGCAAAAACAACCATCTCGCGTATGGCCGTGGCCACACGGTAATGGTCATGCTCAGTTGTAAAAAAACGTTTCAACCTTTCGGCTGATATATCGGCTTCGATGTTTTTCTGAAATATCCCTTTACGGGCCTTTTCAATTGCATCAGCATCAATATCGGTGGCAAAAATCTGGAGGCTTATATTCCTGTGACGATCTGTTTTTTCGAGTACTTCTTTAAAAATGATAGCAAGAGAATAAGCTTCTTCTCCGGTTGAACAGCCCGGTACCCAGGCACGAAGTTCATAGTCGTCGGGCAATTCAGTAACCAAAGCTGGGATGACATTATCGCGGAGCGATTGCCATACTGCCGGATCGCGGAAAAAACTGGTGACTCCAATGAGTAATTCTTTGAAAAGGATAGCTATTTCCGAAGGGTTTTCCTGCAACAGGTGCAGGTACTGGTTGATTTTCTCCAGGTGGTGAATACCTTTCCTCCTTTCGATGCGGCGGAAAAGGGTATTCTTTTTATAATCCGAAAAATCATGGCCCGAATGCTGGCGTAGCAGAATGATGATTTTTTCGAGGTTCGACTGTGTTGCTAGATCAAGAGCGGAGTCGGATTTGATGTTCAGGTTCAACTGGAGGATCGATAGTAACCGATCGGGCAATTCGTCGGCAGGAGCCACAATGTTGGCATCTACAGCCTGGATGGCGCTGCGGGGCATGCCATCGAATTTAGCCGATACCGGATCCTGAACCAGGACAATCCCGTTTTGTTCTTTTATGGCTTTAACCCCCAGGCTTCCATCGGATCCCATACCTGAGAGGATGATTCCTATGCTTCGGTTATGCATATCGTCAGCCAGCGAATGGAAAAAAGTGTCAATGGGAAGACGTATCCCTTTCGATTCGACAGGCTCGAATAAATGCAGTATGCCCTTTAATACCGACATGCTTTTGTTGGGCGGTATAACATACAAGTGGTTGGGTTTCACTATTAAACGCTCCGTTACCTGGATTACTTTCATTGAAGTAATGCGCTGGAGCAATTCGGGCATAATGCCTGCGTGGTTCGGATCGAGGTGCTGTATTACCACGAAAGCCATTCCTGTATTATCAGGAACGTTGTGGAAAAACTGTTCGAGTGCCTCGAGCCCTCCAGCCGAAGCTCCTATACCTACTATCGGGAACTTCTCTTTATCAGAAGATTCGGGCTTGCCTGCCGCTGAAGGAATATCAGGTTGGGACTTATCGGTTTTCATCGCTGATCAGGGAATAATTATAGCGTAAAGATAACTTAATATATATTTAATTACAATCCGGCCGGAAATAAAACGAAAGGGCGATTATGCTGGTGATCGGGGTTTATGAGTTTCAGGATGTGACATTTATAATTGAGCAATGACACTCTCAAACACTGAAAAGCCTGAAAGGCGGAGAGCGACGCAGTAGAGTGCGATGAGGTGAATAGCGAAATGGAGTAATAACTTTTTGATGCTGATAGGCATGCGAAAGATCGCCTATGCATACCCAACAGATACCGGCAAAGTAAAAATAAAGCTGCTTCCTTTACCTGACTGGCTTTCGACCCATATACTACCTTTGTGAATCCCGATAATTTCCTTACAAAGCATTAGCCCCAGGCCGGAGCCTAATTCGTTTGCAGTGCCCGGTATCGAAAAATTGTGCTCAAATGAAAAGAGCTTATCGAGAAAAACAGGATCGATACCGGTTCCGTTATCGGTAACCGAAATCTGGACAAACTTCCCGGTCCTGCATGTTTCAATAGTCACATTACCATGGGGATGTGTAAATTTCAGGGCATTCGAAAGCAAATTCCGGAGCACAATCAATATAAGTTGTTTATCGGCCGGCACGAATTCGTTTTTGCAGCAAATTGTATTCAGGGTAATATTCTTTGCTTCGAACATAGGTATACTGAATGTTACAATTTCGTCGACTAACATCTCAGAGTCAACGTTTACCATATTGGGTCGGAGATTACCTGTCTGCAGCCTCGACCATTCCAGTAGGTTTTCAAGTAGCACGTAAGTATTTTTTGCAACATGGTTCATTTGTTGAGCAAACTTCACCATATCGGCGTGTGAATATGTTGCTGTATTATCCATCATAAGTTCGCTGAAACCCATCAAAGCCAGGAACGGATTCCGCAGGTCGTGGGCAATAATTGAGAATAATTTGTCCCGTGAGGCTGATTGCCTTTTAAGTTCGGTATTAGCATCATTCAAGTTGGACAGCGTGCTTTCGAGTGTATATTTCTCCTTCAGCAGTGCACTTTGCAGGTTGCTGATCTCACGGTTCAGGTGCTGCATGGTTTTACTTTGTTCAAAAAGCTTCGATACATTCACTCCGCCCAGTACCAGTAACTTATCTTCTTTTCGGTATACTTGGGCATAAATGGATGTGTCGTTCGAGTTTTTATTTCCCAGGGTTAAAAAACCGTCGAAAATTAAAGTGGAAGAATTATCAAGCGATCTAAGCTTTTCAAAACTGGGGTTAATCAAACCCTTGTATGCTTCGTCCCCAATGAGCAATTCCATAGCTCTGTTCGCAAACAGCAATTCGTTATGAGCCGAAAACAAGGCAACAAAGAGAGAGTCACTCTTAACCACGGAGTCGGAGAATTCGCTGCTCCAGCCTGCAAGTACTGATATTGTTGCTTTATATGACATGAATTTGGATTTATCGGGTTTGATTGGTTGATGATTGGTTGATTGGTTGATTGGTTGATTGGTTGATTGGTTGATTGGTTGCTAGTTATGAATTATGAGATATGAGTTTTGAGTTTTTGGTTCTGTTGCTTCATTTTCAAATTTTCAAATTGGTTGATGTAAGTAAGGTTAAACCCTTCATGGATTTGATCTGGATACCAGGATATTGACATTAGGCTACAGGGATTCGGATTTTCGGATTAAAAACGTAAAATCTGAAATTTGAATGTTAAAGTCCTGATCCTATTTAAAGGGAGTTATACAGGTTAGGATTTATTGTGTAAAGCCGGACCAAAAGACCTTCATATACAGGTTTCAAAGGGTTGCTTCTCTTTTGCAAAATTCACCTGCTGAAATATGTTTAATGTATAGGTCGACACTGTAATCATCAGGCTGAAATAATACATTTTTATGCTTCTCAAGCAATTGGGCACCACCATACCTAAAAGCCTGCCCGCTGATCATAATCGGCAGGGCAGGGTTTAGGGCTCCTACTTCCACAATTGTATTTTCAAGTGTTGTCAAATGCACATAAATATTTACAGAAATGGCCAGTATATCCGGATTGATAATTCCGATGTAGGTTAATAAATAGTCCAACGGAGTATCCATTCCCTGTGAATATGCCTTCCAGCCGTGCATCTCGAAAACATCACTTATCCTCTTTATGCCTGCCGGATAGAATTCGTTTTCACAGCAGGCGACTATGACTTTTTTATTGGTCATCTTTTCGAACATCAGGTTCGGAAAGAGTTCAACAACTATTGATCCGATAATTGCTGTTGCAAGATTTTTGGTAACAATGCTGATTTTATTATTTTCCCAAAGTTCATCTACTTCATTGAGCGCTTTTTTGATTATTTTTTCATAAAGCTCAGTTTCACTAACTATTTCATCGAGGTATTTAAATACAAGTCTGGCACAGTGAATTCGGTCACCCGCCAGTAACGAGTTTACCAATTCAAAGTTTGCTTCCGTCAAAAACCTGTCATGCATTTCATTTTATTTCTTATTTTGTCAGTATGGTATACTTTTATTGTAAGAACCCTTATCTGTTTTTGTTTAGTTTGTAAGACCATCCAGGCTATTCCTTATATTATGATTTCCATTCGATCCATTTAGTTAGGTTATAGAGCCAGTTCTCTATATTAATATTTGCGAGTATTATGCATATCCAGTGGCCTTATAGCAATCCTTCCAACTCGGAGCCCTGGCATGTTTCTGGAACTCCTGGCCTGATTGCTATTTATTCTACACTCTTTCGATAATATTGATTTGTCAGTTTCATAATTTTGCCTGCTTCACATAGTTTATTTAGTATATACCCCAGAAGCATACGCGTTTCGCCGAATTCATCTTCAATCTCCTTCATGTTCACACCGTCGGGGTAAATGAGGATAAACCGGAGAATACATTCACTCAGATTCGTCTCCTTTTCCTTCAGACAGGATTTCAATTTTTCCATTATGTTGGTGTTTTGTTTCTGCATAATAAAGTGATTCGTCTTTAAAAAATTTTCGTATGGATTCATAGGCCTTCTGTTCATGTTATAAGTGGCTATCGTTTCACGTCAGTTGTTAAGTTTTTATCAGGCTATTATTAATTGCATAACCTGATTAGGTATTCAGGGTCGAAAAGTTGCTTTCTTCTTATGCAAAGTGCAACAACATCTGATACCTGTTCGAAATCTTCGGATTTGGTAAAAAAGTAATCTGCACCTGAATCAAATGCCTGGTGCATGTATTGTTTAGAAGTATAAAAGGTGAGGAGCATGAAAACGAGATCCTTGTTTTCTTTACGGATTTCGCTTAGTACTTCAATCCCGTTCAATCCCGGCATTTTAAAATCTATAATAGCCAGATCGGGTTTCTGCTTTTTTAAAGAAGCCAGGGCATCGGTTCCGTTATCAGCCATACCGACTACTATAACATCGTCGAACATGTTGAGCATATCTAATAGCCGCTCAAGAATCAGAGTTGAGTCATCCGCTATCAAAACTTTTAATTTGTCTGTTTTTATCACACTACAAATCTATACCATAGATGCATTTTTGATTGTAAGAAATTGGACTTAAATTTGTAGGGAAAATGCTAATAAATTGTAGGATAATTCTTACATTCAATTTATAATTGTTCAACTAATAATAGGTTCCAACACCACATTGACTGGGGTTCTTAATGTGGCAATAAAGGGCAATTTTCATGTTTTTAGCAAACCCGTTTTCTCCATAATAAGTCTACTTGAATTTTATGAACTTAAATGAGAATTAGTGTGTATCGTCGGTCAGCTGAAGCCATTTCCCGTTTGAGAGTTTTTCCCCGATCTGCGACTCGCATTTCAGTAATAATAAATTTGAGATATAACAAACAGGTAATCGACCGTTAAACTCCGTTTTTCATAACGTTGTTAACACCTGTAATCACTGAATCCTGAGTTTAATTTGATAATTCCTGCGAAAACCAGTTTTTGGATATCAGCACTAGCTATAGTAACTGCCTTTACCTTTACTGAAGAGTATTCCATTAGTATTACTATTGTTAGTATTTGCTCCAGTAAGGTATTTGTAACAGGCGTATATACACCTGTTTATTCCAACTGTACACTAAATACAAAGCAATCTTTCCATTCAAGTTCCCTGGCTAGTTCCTGTAGCTGTACGTCTTCGGTTCGGGTAGTAAAACTTCCGGACGAGTAACGGTATAAGCTGTCAATTCCCAGAGATTAGCAAATAATCATGGAATGAAATTTAAGAGTTTGGCAAATTCGTATTTGCCATGCAAAGGCTGACGCTGTAAGGAGAACTAGACCTGGTATATAGTTTGACTTACGTTGGTATTGGCGGCAGGATTTACAACCGCTTTTTAAGGCGTTTGGGGTGCTGGTGTAGCGGCTGGGGAAGCAGTTGCTGAAGATTTTACTTTCAATGTTGATTTTTCTATGCTATTGTCATGTGCCGGCTGATTACCTTCAGGAGAGTAAGTAACCACGATAGGTTTTTTTTCCGGCATTATGGCCGCATCGGCAGCAGGTTCATTGGTTTCAAGAGTAAAATCGAGGTTATCCAAAAATACCCCTTCGCGGCTTGGAAGTATTGTGATTTTATGAGATGCAGGTATGCTGTGCAGGTGGAGTCTAGTAAGCTGGGCGGTATCGGGCCGCACGGTGTAACTTCCGGGAGTTAAACCAATGTAATTGTAATAATCTTCGTTTTCATAAATCCAGGTTACGGGGATGGTATCGTTACGGTAGATAAAAATTTTATATCTATCCTGTTTTTTACTGCTGGCATCACTCTTAAAGGATATCATCCCCAAAACCTCACCTACCACGCTTACAGGTACCTCAACCAGTTTCATCATATTGGGTTCTACAGCCACACTGAAGGTCTTTTTCCGAAACTGCCATGCTATATTGTCAAACCCAGCAACACTCAATTGAAGGAATGCATTAGAGTATGCTTCCATGTCAATAATACGAATAAGTGTATCTTTTATATCGTATTCAATTCGCCCTCCTGGTGTAACTGTTAGCTTTAATCCACTCACTTTGGGTTCATCTTCGTCGTGTTTTCCGTTGCAGTTTATATCCAGAAAAGCTAGTACTGTTATACCACCTCTACCAACTTTGCTGTTATTGCTTGCTTTTATATAGGAAGTTGCAGGATCGAGCAAAAGGCTGCCGCTCATTGACTCAGAGAAACTTGTTTGCTTGTTAAAATTGTTAGCATAAATGGCAGCCTGTGCAAATGAAAAAGTAAATCGTAATCCAAGTTGGAGATTCTGTGTATTATTATCTAAATAACGGTCATAGGATATAGTGAAATATCCTTTCTTGGAAAACGTTTTTTCAACAAGGCATCTGACGGAATAAAATGAATTAATGCTGTTGTTATACCTGAAAGAAGGCGTTATCGATAATCCGTTAAGGAACTTGTAACCAGCAGAGAATTCTGTGTATAAATTAAGATTTCCAAATGAACTCAAGTACCCGAAAGTATGAAGATTAATGCTCAGTTTTTTGAAGGCAGAAGAAAGCATTAGATCAGGAGTGGTGAACTTTATACCTTCCGGATATACTGTCTGTTCAACAGAGAGCCTTGCATATATTGAGAATTTTCTGAATCTTAATGGCAAGGACAAGCCAGCTTTTAGTTCTTCCAGATAATTATAGTAGATAGCTCTCTGGCCTTTTTCATACTTAGTATACAATAATTCCAATGAAAGTCCTGTACGGAGTCGATAGGAAACCAGTACTTTTGACCTGACCCTGTATGCATATTCTCCCTTGAGTATTAAGTTCCCGGCTATACTGAATGATGTATTAATAAAAGGAATGTTTTTCCCGGTTGTTATGGAAGATAGGTATTCATTGCCACCACCAATTGTAATATTTTTAGTTAGACCGTAATTAATGTTGCCACGGTAAAATACAACACCTGCGCTGTCCTCAACAAAGCCAGCACCAAGTGTATATTCACATTCATTCTTAGGCACAAAGGTAAAGGGTACTTGAATTGTGATAACACGCGATTTTTCCTCACCATAGGGTCCAAAAAAACGCAGTTTTACTTCTGTGTTCCCATAAGCCATTGGAACCTGGAAGGTGAAAAATCCTGAAGCATCGGCTGTAACATATTCCACCAGGGTATTATTAACATAGAGTTCCACGGTCCATCCGGGTTCAGTGCGGTCGTTCAGGGTATAGGTGCCAAAAAACTTACGAAAGGTTGTTGGCGAATTTGTTAACTGAACTCCAATAACAGGAGTAAAAATACTGGCAATGCGATCTGAATTTATTTTACCTAAGACAACCTGACGAAGTACTTTATTTTCATTGTTTACATGGCGCCAGCGATAATATAGATTTTGGTTTTGAAAAGGCTGACCACTGTAATAATTTATTCCTACATTAGTCTCGCCCCATGCAAAATAACCTCCTAATGTTATATTTACCTGGGTATAGCTACGACTATTAAGCATATGTGTTGAAGTGAATCCCCAGTCAGCAATTCCTAAATGGAATGCTGGGTTTTTGCTCCTGATCGAAGTGTCGGCCACGAATTCCCCTTTTATTTTACGGATTGCTTTACGCATTTCATCCTGCCTTATCTCCCGCATCAGAGGCAGATCGACAGCAGTATTGAGGTTAACTGCAAGAGTTCTTATAAAGAAAGTACATTCGATCATAAAAACATCCTTAAAACATGAGGTACAAAGGAAAACTGTAGATCCTGAGCGGATCATTTCGCTGTTCGTCAGGTAAAAATCTTTGTCCTGGTAACGGATGTGATTATTGCTTATATCAATTGTATAGGTATCAGCAGGATTGACTATGAATCCAGACATATTTCCAGTGGCTTCTTCAACTGAATTTTTGATTTTTAGATAACTGAATAAATCGATTACCGACAGGTATGCTGTTGTGCCGCTAACAACTGCACCAAGTTCCACAGTTCCTGCATTACGGATTGATAGAGTTACAGTTGTTTCTTCATAATTCGGCATCGGGTCAATGTTCCGTCTTTCCTTATCTTTTTCGGTTTCTTTTGTTTTTCCTTTTTCTGTTTCCTTACCTTTTTCTTTATCTGCTTTCTCAACTTTAGCATCAACAGTGACCTTGTTCTTAACCATAGAATTACCTGCCTTCACATTAAGTGTCAAACCGCCTATTACAAGATATATAATCCAACACAAAAGGGAGTCCCTTAGTTGGGTTGATAGTCTGGATATAGGTCGAACTCTAATCATGTTCCTTATTAACTTTAGGGTTCTGTTATTCGTGGTTTATAATGATATCATATGTGCCCATGTATTCCCCTGGCGGGTTTGCTGCCCTTGAGCCTAAATGAATTGTTGCGCCAATGCGAAAATCTGTCGAAGGGCTTGTTGTTGTGTAAATTGTATTCATCATTGCCGGGTAGGTTTCCTGATCAAGAGTGAGGTCCATAAAATGGCCGTTACCATCGGATAAGTTTCCTCCCAGCCCTGTAAACAGAAATAACCTTGTTCCAGTGGCTACCTCTACTCGGATTATCCCGTATGCTTGGTTATTGCCCACCAGCACGATATCCCCAGTATAATCACGTGAACCATCGCTATCTACCTTCACGGTCCCCCCTGCATCACCACTTATAACAAAAGAACCAAAATCCAGCTCTTGCATACTAGCAGTGATCAACATAACAGGTCGTGGAGGGTTAACCTGTGCCTTAATAGTATATGGACCAAAAACCAGTATTAGGAACAGCAAGCCACTACGCATACAGTGCAACAGTTTGTCATATTGGTTGGTGATTATCATTTCTAATTGGTTTCAGTATTCAGTTGATTTATCAGGTATGTTTAGCTGGCAAAATCTTCAAGCGCTAATTTTCATATGTCGCTATGCTTTTTCTTTCTCGGATTCTTCTTGACTCTAA
Source organism: Bacteroidales bacterium (assembly GCA_963677975.1). GTDB lineage: Bacteria > Bacteroidota > Bacteroidia > Bacteroidales > UBA4417 > UBA4417. The sequence continues at coordinate 2,734,468 of OY782677.1, forward strand.
TTTCTCTAATTAAGAACCAGTTCCTCTTCAGCCATAACTGTACCACCATCTTCATTTTGCTTTTCATAAATAAGTCGGATTTTCCCTTTATGGAAATCTATCCCTCTTGTTTCTTTAAGAGGCAAAATACAGGTCCTTATTGTTCCTGGTGTATATACAGCTACCCCGCTGGCTTTACCTATTTCTTTTACTTTACCGTTTGATGAAACATAGGTTGCCTTAAGGTCACCAAATACTGAAAATTTTCCTGAGCGGTTAAGTCTAAACTTTAATTGTTGTAATGTATCGCTAATTTTTTCGTAAACTAAATTTGTGAGTTTTACAGTTGTGCTATCCTTACCCACCCGGATAATCAGTGGAATGGACATGCCAAAAACAGGTTTAATGTTTACTGAAACAGCTACTTTAGATGAATCCTTCGATTTTGCCCTGCCTGATAGTACTTCATCTGGAACTGCTCTGAAATATAAATGTGAGCGGTATTCACCTGGTAACATATCAGGAGTATTAATGAGTTGAATTTTCATAGTTTGTGCTTCATGCGGACCCAGAACAATACTTCGCGGAAAAATTCGTACGTATTTATCCGCATACCAATTATTTGTATCTTTATTATTTATGGCTTCGATTGCACCATTTTCTTTCATGTGTAAATGAATTAACGTTACCGTATATCTGGCGGAATCTTCGCCAATATTGGCATAATCTACTTTAGCAATTCTCGATGGTCCTTCAAAAACGATCCTTTTTTGCATTAGCATCAGGTTGCCCTGTGCAAAAGCAACCGTACCAACAAGCGATTTGAACAGGAAGCCAAATAACACTAGCGCCACCATCCTGCATACCCGAAACAACGTTTCGGATTTGTATCCAACTATACACATACTATAAAGGTTAAGTAACATCTTAATTGGTGAATTAAATTCAAGGAAAGAAGAGGCTGTCCCTAGGAGTATTTACTATTTCATAGAAACAGCCTCGTCTATTCAATTCATTTAGTTGTAATGAACGGCTACATCAAATGCTCCTGTATAGTCGCCTGGCACTTGTGCTGCTTCAACTGTTAGAGTTGCTCCAACTCTTATGGTTTGTGATCCAGTTGCCAAAGTACCACCCGTTGAAGTAATATCAGTGTCAGAAGCATTGTAGGCTTTAAAATCACTAAGAAGCATGTAGTCAGACGAATGTAGGATTTTGTCATCAGTTGGCGGGGTGATAACGATGTCATATGTGTTTGAGCCTTCTCCTGTGACAGCAAATGTTGCAAGAGCGCGAGTTCCGGTTACTGGTGGTTCTAAGCTCGGCACACTGTAAGTTGGACCTGCAGGGGCTATGGTTATTGTACCTCCGGCTAGTGCATTAATATTTCCAAAATCCAGATCGGTGCTATTAGTAATTGTAATGGCAATCAGGACATGTGCGTTGGCATCTGCACCTATATGAGCTACCAATTGAGCTTTTGCTCCTACAGCAATTGCGAGGAGAACGATAAAAGAAATGATTAACTTTTTCATAATTTTTTTTGTTTTTAGTGTATTTAGTAGTTGATGAATTGCATTTACAAGTTTTCAGCATTATTGTCAGTGTTCTTTATTCGGTCAAGTATAAAAAACAAAGCGGGTTGCTATGCTGTACCGGCTGGTAGGAAGTTTATTTATTAAATCCGTTTGGCTGGTTGTACCTGGTTAGATCAGCATTCTGATGTAAATCGGGTAAGCTTCCCTGGGTTTCGGGTGTTGCATCTTTCGCGGCTTTTTCGGTTTTAGGTGTAACGAACGTTTGTTTGTGATTATATAGAATGCCTTTATTGGCGAGTATACCAAAACAAATCAGGTCAGTGTATCGGTCGCTAACCGGTTTATGACTCAAGACCGCTATGGCCGTGTAGAAAAATCAGCAGATCAACAGCAGCATTAGCCGCCTGTATCCTTTACTTTGAAGCTTGTTGGTTTTCATATATTGGGTTAGGATTGGTTTTTGAGTGAATAAATACGATGTAATCATTTTTTAGAAATACAAGTTTATTCCTGTATTCCCATTTTTCCGTTTTTTTATCTCCATATATCCACCTGGTCAAGGGCTGGCCCATTACTGCTATTAACCAGGCCTTACTATCACCGCGTTCAATTCTTTCCTGGTTGTAAACTGCAAACGTATCAACCGAGTGAATAATGGTATCACCCTTGTAATAGGCACAGTAAACAGATAATCTCATATTCCCTTGTGTATTCTGCGCAAATACGCATGCACCTGAAACAAATATTGCTAAAAGAAGTAACTTTTTCATTTTCCAGAGATATAAAGTTTCCTTTTAATAAATGCATAAGAGCTATGAAGACTTGCTAAATATATCCCTTGCGGTACGTTTATATCAAGTTCATGGTACCCGAATCCCTTCAGCTTTTCGAGATATAAAACCCGCCCGAGCATATCTGTTAGCTGCAGCACTGCGCCTTCATCTCCGGCATAGCCTGAGTAGACATGCAGTATTCCATAGCTAAACCAGGCATCGAGTTCGTTACCATGGTTATAACCAGCGGAAAGAGCCTTCAACGAAAAAATAAGCACAAAACGGTTGTTCCATACTCCCTTGTCGATAAACGTGGTATATGTTATGCCCGGATTCAGTTCGGTTAAAGTATTGCGCTGTTGATCGGCTAAGTAAACGAATAAGCCCGGTGCCGGTCGCTCGGAGGTAAGCTCTTTAAAACTGACCTGGCCTGCTTTCATAAGAGTAATGCCCAGTGGAATAATAGTGACTGTATCAATAGGCAAGGGGAGTGCTTTTATTGCATACTTCACAGTTGTATCCGTCAGAATATAAAAACTGGGAACTTCCGGATCGGTATTCATCAGTTTTATGGCATCCATGCTTCGATTGAAAGATTTGTATGCATCAGAATTAAGAGTAACCACCAGTGGATCAGCCAGGCTGGAAACGCCTTCAAATCCGGCATATAGGCGAACAAGAGGGATATCATTACTAACAGGTTTCTTGTGGAAATTAGGATTAATTGTATTAACCCTAACGGAGTTTGTGAATGACAGTATGCCTTCCACAGGGAAATCTGCAATATTAGCGGGAGTAGTAACATGGACAAAGAAGCCCTGCATTGCCGGTATAATATTATTTGAAATGCCGCCGTCACTTGAAACGCCACCTATATAAGTGCTGTAGCAGCCAACATATTGATCGGCACTCCCGGCGTTGAAATAATATATGGCATTATCGATGCTGTCCCTGGTCCACCCGCTGGAGGCATCCCAATCGATGGGCGAAGGGTAGGGGTTTCCCACCAGGACAAATCCGTTGGTGTGGGGCTGGTTGTGATTGTACAATTTTACGGATTTATCACCATTTGAAACCTGACCACTTATGTTGAAGGTTTTTGAAACAACCGGATCAGGGATGGCACCAAAATTTGCGGCAAAGGCTGCTATTGGATCAAGTGTATTGCTTGTAGTTGTATAATCGAACCACCATGCATTGGCCTGGTTCTCGTCATAGCTGAATAAAGTCGGGAATGTTGCACCCAGTTCAATATCATCAGCCAGTTCAATTACAGTTGATGAAGTAAAAGGTGAGCATATATAATGATAACCGTATCCTAGGGCCATGTATCGCTGCATGTTGACAGTTCCCGTAACAGAACCTGTGCCTGATCCATCGACTAGTGCGGTTTGGCCGGCAGTTGAAAGCAATGTGAGTTTGCCTCCCGCGGCAAGTATACCGTTGCTTTTCAAAATACCTTTAAGTGTCTGTCCGGAGGTGTTAATACTTACGTCGGAACCGAAACCTATTGTAAGATTATTGAAGGTTGTTCCGGTAGTTCCTCCAATTGTTTGGGCGGCACCACCTTCGAAAATAATTGTACTGCCCGCACATGAGAAGGATCCCCCGTTGTTGCTCCAGTTTCCACCCACATTATGGCTATACGAACCTGCCGTGAAATTATTGCTGATAGTAAGGTTGCCAGCAATTGTTAATGCCCCGGTGGCCGTTTTTGTCCCAACCCCACTGAAAACAATATTGTTGAAATCTGCTGTTCCAATATTGCCTGAACTGCTTCCATTGAAATCGAAAGTCGAACCCGCGGAATTGAATGATCCTGTATTTGTAAAATTCCCTCCCACCTTATATGTATACGATCCTGCCGTGAAATTGTCGGTAATAGTAAGGTTTCCGGCAATGCTTAATTCCCCGCTGGCCAATTTGGTACCTGTACCACTAAATATTATATGGTTGAAATTGCAAACGCCTACGGTAGCAGAATTAGTTCCGTTAAAATCAATGGTCGATCCTGTTGATGTGAATGTTCCTATATTGGTCCAGTTTCCTCCCACGGTATGAGTAAATGCACCTGCCGTGAAGTTATCGCTGATGATCAAGTTTCCGGCGACACTTAAAGCCCCTGAAGCTGTTTTGGCGCCGGAACCGCTGAACACTACATTGTTGAAATTGCTTGCCCCAATCGATCCTGCGCCGTTTCCATTAAATTCAATTGTTGAGCCGGTTGCATTAAAATTCCCGGTTTTAGTCCAGTTACCGCCTACCATGTGTGAATATGATGAGGCAACTAAGGTTGCACCCCCACCAATATTTACATTTCCCTGTATAGTCAGGGCAGCAAGTGCAGTAACGGATGCTGTTCCGCTGACTGTGAAATCACCGATACAAGTGAGCGCTGTCGGTGGCATCGTCTTTGCGCCGCTTCCGCTTAAAACGAGGTTGTAATATCTGTCGGTACTTGTATTCGGAACAGCAACCGTTTGAGCAGCCCCGTTATAATCCACTGTTGTTGCACCTGCTAATACGGTATTTAACACACCGTTATTCGTCATGGTTCCTGATATACCCATCCAACTACTTTCAGCCAGTAGTAATGTCGTTGTATCACTGATCAGAATGTTATTGAAATTGGTAGTTCCAGTATAGGTCTGGCTGCTTCGCAAAAAACTAACCGTACTATTTCCTGCATTGTATACTCCACCTGGTTCGCAGGTCCAGGCATTCCCTGTTCCGGTAAGTGCTAGTGTGGCTCCGCTGGCAGTATTTATTATTCCGCTTGTTTTAATCTCAATCGATTTGCAGCTTGCACCAACAGGTATTGTGGGAGAAATATGAGCGGTTGTAGATTCATCAGGGATTCTCACTCCAAAATAGGATGGATTATTATTTGGAGTCCAGTTGGCAGTCTCCATCCAGCCAGTTCCCTGGCTCCCGTTCCATACGAGTAAGGTAACGGCAGTTGGAGCAAAAGCTACATGGAAATTTGTATAATCTGTTGGAATGACAGCAAGATTTACATTATCAATGCTTATATAGCTGTAACCTGGAGTTAAATTGAGATCCGCCTTGCCTTTTTCATATATTCCTAATATGTAATGTTGAATCCACATGGAGAGAGTATTCGGATCAACGCCTTCGGGAATTTCATCAGCTCTGAAGTGTGCTCTCAGCCTGGCTTTTGTACCTGAGCCTCCGGTCTGACCGATATCAAGAATTCGGTTTATTCCGTTTGCAGGTATTCCTGATCCTCCCCAGGCTGGCGGTGTCCCTAAAGTTACCTTTAAGGTTGCCGAGGTTGGCAAAGTGCCAGTATCCGGAAAATTAATAACTGTATTCTGGTTGCCAAAACTATAATCTGTATCGGGGCTGAAAGTATGCGTACGCCTGATAATCCCTGTAACATCACCTATCCCGACAGTAGTAGCGTTAATACCCATATTTAATATTTTGCCCGAAACTAGATCGAAGGACCCATGTGTGGTATTTGGATTGTCGCTCTGCAGGTTTAGTATCCCGTTCACCGCCAGATCATCGGATGCAGTAACTCCAGCAACATTATTAATGGTGAGGTTATTGTAAGTACCGCTAACTGTTGTTTGGGCATCGCTTCCGTTAAATTCGACCGTGCCACCCCAGGTTTTTGCTGCAGGCAGCGGGCTTGTGCTTGAGGTGGTTGGGACGGCAATTTTTATTGTGCCCGTATTCGACACAGTGCCCGTTACTGCTAGGGAATGCTGACTCATATCCAGTGTTCCCGAATTAGTGAAATCACCCCCGCAGTTTAGGTTTAAACCTGCCGTTACAGTTGCGAGGGTATTCGAAACCGTAAAACTATTAAAGGCCGGTACACTTGAGCCGCTTAAAAGCTGTGCAATTGTACCGTTCATATCGATTGTACTGCCGCTTAACGAAGCAGCTGCATTCATGGTTAGATCGCCATGAATATAGAGGGTTTCCGATGGAAAGGTTTTTGTTCCGCTTCCGCTTAGAACGAGGTTATGATACCCGGCAGGTATTCCGTTAGGGTTCACTGTGGATTGGGAAGCGCCACTATAAACGATGGTATTTACAAAAGTTGCTGCATCCAGTTCCCCGTCCGATCCAAGTGATAAAGTTCCTGCAATGCGCATTATATTATTCTGTGCAAGAGTGAGGATTGCCGCGTCAGCCACAGTTACATTGTTGAAATCAGTGGTCCCCGACATTATGGCCATTGTACTGGTAAAGAGTACCGTACCGGAGCCTGCGTTGAGGGTACCAGTGCATTGCCATGAGTTTCCAGAACCTGCAATTGTGAGTTCCGGTGTTCCGGTTGTTGCATTTAATACCGCACCTTGCTGGATATCGAGTGTGCCTGTCATCCTTGCGGCATTTGGCAGAAGAGGCCAGTAGGAGCAGCCTGCAGGAATTATAGCATTTGATGTGGAAATAGGAACGCCGCCTTCCCAGTTGCCAGGTAAATCCCAATCAATGGCACCCGATGGACTTCCGCCTATCCAGGTACATACTCCGTTCGTAATATTGTCACCCATAGTCCAGAAATGATCATCAGGTGGGTTTGCACTTAAGAATACCAGACCTACGTTGCTGAATCCTATCCAGTTATCGGTAATGTTGTAATCGGAACGCCCGTGATCATGAACGATATTTCCTGTAAGATGATAATCAAAAAGGTCCATGTTCCCTTCGGTATTCCCATTGAGTTCCGAATCCAGGTAATGAGCGTTAAACCTTAAACGCGTGGCAGCCGAGCCCCCGGCAATTACAACATCATAATACCTTTGTATGGCATCAGTTTTCCAGTTAATATTTGAGCCAGGCAAATACAATTCCAAAGTAACTGAAGTCGGCAATGGCCCGACTGTAAAGTTCATTAGTGTAAACTGGTTTCCAAAAGTATAATTTGTGCCAAGTTCAAAATTCGAGCGGTTTACATACCCCGAAACATCGCCTGTGCCGGTAGTAGTAGCAGTGGCACCCATATACAGTACATATTCAACTGCTCCAACCATGTTCAAAGCGCCTTCGGTTGCCGATGCATTTGCTTTATTTAAATTCAGGATTCCGTTCACGTTTATATTGCCCGAAGCAGTTCTTGTACCCGTTCCGCTGATAGTCAGATTATTGTATGTCAAACCATCGATGTCCTGTGGGTCGATGCCATTATATTCCACAGTACTGCCTGTAACTATATAGGATCCTGAGCCTGGCAGGAATTCACCGGCTATGCGTATTGTGCCAGTCGAAGACAGAATCCGATCTCCGTCACCGCTATTTGAAAGATCGTGGTAATTTCCTGCCGCAATGGTCTGTGTTGCTGTAGAACCATAATCAACTGTGGTTCCTGAGTAAATTGAGTCAGTTGTAAATCCGGGATATGAGGTTGCTGATGAACCATTTCCTATCCTGAATATACCTGAAGCGAAGTTGAATGTTCCCGTACTGCTTATCTGGAAGCCACCGTCGTTGAAAACACTGTTGGTTATATTATCGCCTATTGTAAGAGTCGAAACATTTATAGCTGCACCCAAAGTAACACCGTTAGCATTATTGATCTTAAGTGTTGAAAATGTCGTTTCACCATTGATGGTTTGCGCGCTGCTGCCATTAAAGTTTATCGTACTGGATGAAGCTGTGAATGTGCCATTATTTGTCCAGTCGCCTTTAACGATGTGTGTAAAACTTGCAGCATCGAATGTGGAACCGGTGCCGATTGTGACATTGACATCGAAAGTTAATGGGGCAGCTGCCGTTACTGAGGCCGTTCCGGAAATTGTGAAATTATGTACAATATTAAGAGCATACAAAGGCATTGTTTTTGCACCGCTTCCGCTGAGGATAAGGTTGTAATAACGGTTTGTTGAAGCATCAGGAATAACAACCGTTTGTGCTCCTCCATTGTAATTTACAGTTGTACTGCCTGCCGATACTGTACTCCAGACACCCGTATTCTTAGTTACTGTTCCGGCTATACCCATTACACATCCGTCCTGCATCGAAAGTTTTGCAGTATCGCTGATGCTAATATTGAAAAAATCGGTTGTTCCCGATATAGATTGATTGCTACGTGTAAATTTTACGGTACTATTGCCGGCATTGAAAATACCACCTGCTTCAACTGCCCATACTGTGTTTTGAGCGGTAAGTGAAAGTGTAGCACCAGTAACAGCATTAATTATTCCGTTAGCAGAAATCGTTACAGATTTACAGCTCCCGCCGACAGGGATTTGAGGTGAATATGGCGTGGTATATGCGTCCGGTATAAGGACAGCATACCCTGCAGGGTCATTATTTGGCGTCCAGTTTGCTGCATCAGTCCAGTCAGTACTCTGACTTCCGTTCCACAACAGTGTGGTTGCGGCGGTTGGTGCTAAGGCAACATGGAAATCATTTAAATTTGCAGGAATCAGGACAAGATTTACATTATCTACGCTTACATAGCTGTAACCTGTAGTAGTATTTACATCAGTTCTGCCTTTTTCATAAATACCAACTCCAACTTTATAAATCCAGAATGATAGTAGGCTAGGATTCAACCCGGCAGGAATTTCATCCGTTCTGAAATGTTCTTTGAGGATGGCTTTTGTTCCATTTCCACCTGTCTGACTAATATCAAGCATGCGGTTTATACCGTTTACAGGCGTTCCGCCACCCCAATTTGGAGGAGAACCCAGGGTCACTTTTACTGATGCTGCAGTTGGTAAGGCTTGACCTGTAACTTCAGGAAACCGGATAACAGTATTCTCATTACCAAAACTGTAATCGGTATTAACAGCAAAAGTATGTGTCCGGCTGATAATCCCTGTAACATCACCAATACCGACCGTACCTGAGTTTACACCCATATTTAAAATTTTGCCTGAACTCATTGTTAATGAACCTGATAGTAGCGATGGATTGTCACTTTGGAGGTATAATGTTCCATCTACAGTGATATTTGCCGATGAGGTAACACCAGCTGGGTTATTGACAGTAAGATTATAATATTCATGGTCCCCGGCTCCACTTATATGTTGTTCAGTGGTGCCGATAAAAGATACAGTTCCTGTCCCGGTAGATAAAGTGCCTATATTTGTATAATTTCCTGAAATGTCGAGATCATCAACAAGGAATGCGCCAGTCCCACTGATTATTAAATTGTAATAGCCTCTTCCGGCAAAACCAATAGTAGATGGGTTGACAATGTATTGGTCGGTTCCGTTGTATTCGACTGTATTATTGTAAGATGACAAATCCACTATGCAGCTAAGATCCCCAATAACAGCGCCCGAAATATTCATTACTGTGCCGGCTTCGGGCCTGATAAATGTATTGGCTGCAATACTGATATCGTGGAACTGGGTTGTACCTGTTACTGTTACAATATGATTAATGTTACCGTGGGTCATAAACACAGTACCGGTTCCCGGATCAAAAGTTCCGTGATTCTGCCAGGCACTGTTATAACCATTAATTGTAATATTATTTGATCCTGCAGCAAGTGAAGCTCCCGTTTCGATCTCAAGAGTTTTGACTTCGACAGATAAGGTTAAAACCGGGTAATGACTTTTTCCTGATTGTATTAATACATCTTCGGTTGAAAGGGGCATATGCCCTGCCGACCAGTTTGAGACAACATCCCATTTGGTAGGATTGGTTCCATCAGCGCCTAGCCACGTGTTTTTGGTTAATGTATAATCGGCCAGATCCCATTCTTTATTATCAAGTGTGGTTGGTGCAACATAGGTGATACTTTGGCCGATTAGTCCAACCCAATGATCCGTAGTACTGTTGTTTGTTTTACCATGTTCATCAATACTTCCTCCTGTATAATGTTTATCCCACAGAACTAGTTTTGATTCTTCATTACTTTGGAGTTCCGAGGTTAGGTATCGAAGGTTTAATGTAGCTTTATCGGTACCAGTCGTTCCTGTTTGGGCGAAACTGTAATAACGCTGTACAGCTGTTGGTCGCCAGGCAGGTGCAGCTCCGATTGATATCCTGCAGCTTATTTCATTAGGTTGAGTTCCATAATTTATAAAGTTGAGTGTTGTAAACTGGCTCCCGAATTGGTATTGAACATTAGGCGTAAAAATATGGGTGCGTTTTACTATTCCCGTCACATCACCGTTACCAGCTACACTTGCCGTAGCATTCAGCATGTTGAGTGTAAAGATCCCCATATTCAGTGTGCCTTGTGTAGCATCAGGGTTGGCACTGGTGAGATTAAGAATACCGTTTACCGTGAAGTTACTTAACCCTGTTACGCCTGTAGTGTTATTAATGATTAGGTTATTGAATACTGTTGAAGAACCGGAAATAGTTTGCGGTGTCGAACCGCTAAAGGAAACGGTTCCTGTTGATGAGGTAAAAGCGCCACTGTTACTCCAGTTGCCTTTTACATCGAGAGAATATGCTCCTGAAAATGACAGGCTTGCGCCGCTATGTAAGGTGATTGATCTGCATATGCCTCCTGTCGGACCAATTACAGGTTGCCTCGAAGGTGATGAAGGGATAATAACATCTGTTGAAGCCCCGGGCACCGAACCGCTGCACCAGTTGCCGGCTACATTCCAGTCGGTGCTGCTGCTTCCAAGCCAAACAGCATTGGTCGAACTGCAATCGTCCTCACCCACATAAAAATCGGATGCAGCAAAGAGACCTGTGGTTGAAAGCCCGGTAGCAGTAATTGTATTCCCCGTTGCTGCACCATTAGTGGTGTACCAGGTGTTCACTGTAAACTTACGCAAACGAAGCGATCCTGTTGAAGGACTTCCTACTTTATCGGCATCTAAATAGCTACAGCCTGGGCTATAAGCAGTTATACCTCCAACACCGTAATTGGTTATAGTCCATTTTCGGTTAATATATTTTGTTTGGCTTAGACCTGAAGCAGCCGGAGGTTGAGCTGCTGTTGTCGATACATCTATAAATCCGTTTCCTGAAGGGGTCCCTATACATGAAATGGAGAAAGGGGCATAAGCGCCTGCATCACCTACAGGGAATTCACCTGTTGTTACTGTGCTTGCAACGTACCTTCTGAGGGTTCCAATAATGTATCCTGCCCCTGAATTGGATGCTGTTCCATCAAGCCCGACAATAACATGATAAATACCAGTGGTAATCGTTCCTGAGGAAAGAGTAAGTGCCTTGTTGATAGTGATATCGGCAGTGAGAGTTTGTGTTACTGATTGCGAAGCATTATCCCATGTGAAGTTTTCAAAAGTCTGGTCTAACCCTGCTGTCACCGCGGTAGAAGTGATGCCTGTTATCTTACAGGTTGAAGCAGTAGTAGTTGAAGTCCAACTACAGTAAGGTATACTTCCACCATTCATATTATGCCAATAAGTTCCACCATGTATTTCGATTAATTCGGTAGGGTAACTCCCGTTATTATTTGAGAGTGTTCCGCCGGAGTTTTTTAATGTTCCTTCGTGTACATGCAGATTGTAGTCACTATTAGCCGAGTGATTCAAAGTAAGATCACCCAAACTGCTGATATCGAGGGTGCCATATACAAGCATGGAATAAAATGAGGCTGTAACATTTGCAGTAAGGGTAATTCCTGCAGGTATACTTATCAGCAAGTCATCGGTGAATACATTGTTGACCGGCAGGGTTGCAGGGTTTATCCAGGTGCTTCCCCCATCTGTACTCATCTTCCAGCCATTGGTTGCATCCCAGTTTTCAGAGGCCACTGGTTCGTATATGGTGCCAAGATAAACATCAAAATTACTGCTGGTACCTGCTGTAAGCGATTCACCTGAAGTTCTGGTTGCTATTACAGTTGCATTATGCAGGTATTGAGGAGGGGATATCTGGTAGGTGGAAGTAGTAAAAGCAACCAGCGATACTGACGTTTCATATGCATACTGCGCAATAGTACCTGAAGGAGATGCAGGTGCCATGGTAGTATTATTACATGACAAATCAAATGCTGTGGCACTCATTACCATGGTAGGAACACTGTTGCTGTTCTGCGATTGAACAAAAATCTGGGTATTTGCTGCTCCTAAAGCTGGATTATCAGGATTAAGGTTGGTTACAGCCAGTTTTACGGCATTGAAAGCATTGTCGCTGCCCAATACAAAATAGCCGGATGTATTGCTGAAATCAGGTGCTGAACCACTGGCAGTAAATGTTGTTGTCCCCGAACCTGAACTTAACGGGCGATACGACCAGGATGTGCCATCGAAATAAGCTATCTGGGGATTGCTTGAATTAGTGAAACCACTGCCTTCTTCACCCGGATTATAGGTGGCTGTAAGTGTAAGGCTGGCAGTTCCGGCAACATCGGAAACAAGATACCATTTCCGATTTACTGTTTTCGAACTGTTTGCATTTGTTGTTGTACCGTCAGCTACCCTTATACTAAAATTTCTTGCTCCTGAAATATCGTTGTAAGTAACAGTCATAGGATTATATGAAGTATTTCCGACGGGATAAATTTTCGAACTACCCAGCCCGGCTACGGATTGTTTAAGCCGACCTGTGCTGCTTGTTTTAATATAATTTGTTGAACTTCCTCCGCTGATAGAACCTCCCAAAGCAATAGTAAGATCATATATCCCAATATCGATTTTGCCTAAGGTTAATGTCAAAATACCGCTGACAGAGGTGGTGATTCCTAAAGTGATTATTCCATTCCCGTTCTGTTTTAGGTTGTAAAAAGTTGTTGTGGCACTGCCACCAATGCTTTGTGCAGTTGCTCCGTTGAATGAGAATGTACTTGTATTTGCGGTAAAGGTGCCGTTATTCGACCAATTACCCTGTAATGTATGCGAAAAACTACCGGCACTGAAATTACTGCTGATTGTAAGATTACCAACAACAGCCAAAGCACCGGTGGCTGATTTAATACCTGCACCACTGAAGGTTACATGATAAAAATTGCTGGCGCTGATGTTTTGAACACTGCTGCCATTAAAGGCAATTGTAGAACTATTGGCTATAAAGGAACCGTTTCTTGTCCAGTTTCCGCTCACGTTCAGGGTATTTGACCCTGTGATAGTTAGTGATGCACCGGCATTGATTGTAATGTTATTGCATACGGCGCCTGTGGTTCCGATAGAAGGATAGTTGGTTAAACCGGCAGGGATAATTACATTAGTAGAAGTAGTCGGGACTATACCGCCGCACCAATTTGTACCTGTGAACCAGTTGGTACTTGAAGTCCCAATCCACGAGCCTGATTCAATAACAGTAGCAGTAACATTCAGCCTGCTTGAACTTTCGCACCCGTTCACAGTCTGGCTCGCATAATAATGTGTGCCGTTTACAAGTGTTGTTGAACTTGCCAGGGCTGTTCCCCCACTTGAGTTAGTATACCATTGAATTGTGGTGCCTGTTGCAGCCAGATTTGCCACGGTTGAACCGTTGCAGAAAATCTGAGATGTGCTGCCAGTAGGGGCTGCAGGAGCTGTATTCACCGTAACCGTAAATAAGTTGCCTGAACTTGAACAACTGCCTGATGAAACGATTAGAGTTCCTGAATAAATGCCCCCGGCTACACCGGCAGCAATGGGGATATTAAGCGGGCTGGTTGAGAAAGCAGTTGAGCCTAAATCAATAATCCCGGCTGTATGAGCTGCAGTATTCCAGCTAATTGTATAATGATCGGGCGAACCGGTAGTTGCACTGAATACCAGCGTTGAAGCCTGGGTGCTGCTGCTGAAACAAACATTTGCAGCTATAGCTGAACTAGTAATGGTAGGATTGGAGGTGGTTGCAACATCCACTGCATTACTGTTTGGTGAATCGCAGAAAGTGATAGAATTTGTTCCGATGGTATAATAGAGTGTTCCCGGCGAAAGCGAACTCCAGATAAGGCTTGTTCCTGTTCCTGTGACGGGGATTCCGACTTCAAGGTCGCTATTATCGTACAATTGGTACTCAACACTTGTCTGGGAAGTTGAAGAAGTAATTGTTCCATTGTTTCCCGGGCTTGCACATATCGTGCTGCCACTTAAAACTAGTGCCAAAGGATTAGCAGTGGTAGTAATATCTACTGCATTACTTTGCGATGAAATGCAGGAAGTTGTTGCATTGGTTGCAATTACATAATAACCTGTTCCTGTTGTTAACCCTGCCCAAATTAGAGCAGATCCTGTGCCTGCCTGGGGTAACTGTACAACTGCATTCCCAGAGGTATATAATTGGTAGTTTACACCTGTCTGGGAAGTTGACGAAGAAATGCTTCCGTCATTCCCCGGACTTGCACAGATTAGACTTCCAGATAAAACTGGAACTGTCGGGTTAGCAAAAGTTGATATGTTCACAGTATTGCTTGTGGAAGTACAGTTTGTTGTTGCATTTGTTCCTTTTACATAGTAACCATTTCCGGCCGTGAGTCCACTCCAGATCAGGCCTGTACCGGTACCTGCTTTAACTGTTTGAACTGTTGCATTGCCCGAATTGTAGAGCTGATAATTTATGCCTGCAACCGAAGTTGTTGAAGTAATTGTGCCATTGCTTCCTGGAAGAGTACAAATAGTGCTTCCGGTTAATGCGAGAACTGTTGGATTCGGATTTTCAGTTAGTGTTACTCCTGTACGTGAGGCACTTAAACAACCTGCATTATCAGTTTCGGCATAAAAGGTTCCTGCTGCAACAGGAGTATAAGTTAATGAATTCGATTGAAGCAAAGTCCCGCCGCTTGCCTGTGAATACCAGTCGGCAGTGCCGCTGGATACGGAAACCGAAAGTGCTGGTATGGTTGTGCCACTACAAATGGTCTGATTTCCTCCACTGGTAGGTTCACTAGGGGCTGTGCAGTTTACATTTAGGGAACGTGTTGCAGTTGACAGAAAATAGGTATTGTTTACAAAATTCGGGGATGCTGCTGTTCCTCCCCAGGTTCCGGATGCCTGGTTGCTTCCTCCTAGAGTAAGCGATTTAGAAGTATGGTCGGTTGCTCCATTTCCAAGGTCAGCTACTGCTGACCCACTGATTGACAGGTTGTTGCTAATTGTAGTTACATTAGTAAGTGTTTTATTGCCTGATCCTGAAAATGAAAGATTAAAAAAGATGGAATTGGTAGCAACTGTCTGATTGCCTGCAGCACCGAAGTTTACAGTCCCTGCATTAGCAGTGTACAGATTCCCGGCACCGTTCCATGATGTTGCACTTATACTGTTTTCGTTTAGCTGGCTGCTTCCGCCATTAAGGCTTCCTGCTGTAAGTGTAATATCGCCTGTAAATGTATGTGTTAGGCCGATACCGAGGTTTATTGTTCCACCCGATCCGTTTATGGTAAGTGATCGTCCGTTAACGTTACCGGTTAAAGTCGCAGTTCCGCCTGTTTTTGTCATGCTAACTGTTCCTGTGGTTGTAAAAGCACCAATGCTTTGGTTGGCAGTTCCCGTAATGGTAACTCCGCCTGAGGTTCCACCCGCTGTGCCGCCATTGTTTACAAAGTTTCCGTTTAATGTAAGTAACCACGACGAAAAAGAAAGTGCAGAACCACTGTTTACTGTAAGAGGTGCAGTGGCGTTAAAAACCTTGGCAGCATTCATACTTATTGTTCCGGTACTTGCTATGATAATCCCGCCTGAGGCAACAAAAGGAGTTATCCATTCAACTCCGGCTGTTCGCGATGTCGCTGTATTATATTGCAGGGTTGCCGCTGATCCATAGGTGGGGGCTGCCGAAATGGTTGCTGCTCCTTCTAATGACAGCACCTTATTTAAAGTGGGTACATTTGTAAAGGTTTTAACGCCCGAATTTGAAACGGTGAGGTTATTAAATGTTGTTATTGATGCGGAAAGTGTCTGGTCACCGGCAGCGCCAAAGTTTACTGTTCCGGTCCCGGCGCTGAATATACTTCCGGTTCCATTCCATGCGCTCGTGCTAACTGCATTTTCATTTATTATGGAACTGCCACCATTTAATATTCCTCCTGTTAAGGTGACAATACCGGTAAAAGTGTGGGTTAATCCTATACCCAGGTTTAAAGTTCCGGTTCCAGTACCGTTAATTGTAAGTGGTCCTCCGTTTACATTTGCCTGAAAGGTAGCTGTACCCGAAGTTTTAGTTAAGGAAACTGAACCTGTGGTCGAGAATCCTGCAATAGATTGTGTTGCAACAGTTCCTGCTATTGTAACACCTCCTGATCCGGGTGTAAGTGTGCCTGAGTTAATAAAATCGCCATGTAAGGTGATCAGGTTTGCACCTGGTGTTAATGTTGCTCCGACGGAAATTGTTAGCGGGACACTCGTATTGTTCCCTAATTGAACAATTCCGGGAGTTGTAATAGCACCTGTATTTGAAATAATTATACCTCCAGTGCCCAGGAATGGAGATATCCATTCTTCGGTGGTTGCGGTACGCGCCGTCGAAGTATTATAGTATAGAGTAGCAGAACTGCCATAAGTAACCACACCTGTTGTAACTATTACCGTTGCGGTTCCTTCCAGAGAAAATACACGATTCACGGTTGGGGTAGTGGCAAATGTTTTAACTGCCGATCCGGATAAAGTCAGGTTGTTGTATGTTGTTACTTTTGCCGTTTGTGCAACGCCGTAATAATTTACAAGGCTATTGGCGGCAATTGCTGTTAGGTTTGTTATAGTTGCAGTACCACCTATATTAAGGGTTCCGCTTGTTCCGTTCCCATTGGTCAAAGTTCCTGCACCTGATAAAGCCGTGGACACAGTCAGGATCCCTATATTTGTGCGCGTTCCAGTTATTGCTACATTGGGAATAATATTGGCAGTTGTGCCCCCGATGGTACCGGTTCCGCTAAAGGTATGAACTCCAGTAAGCGCTGAATAATTAGTAGCATTATTGGTAAAGCTATTTGCCATGGTAATCTTGGGAATAGCACTAGTAGCTGTTTCATTCCAGACAGCTCCGCTATTTAGAATAACTGTACCCGTAAAAGTCATTGTGCGTGAAGTTGTACTGGTAGACCCGAAGTTTATGGTCCCTGAAATGGAGGTTGCACCCTGTACAGTCAGATTCCGGCGAAATGTAGCTGTACCACCCGTGTTAATAGTGAGTGCACCAAACGATACTGAGACTCCGGTTGAGGTTACATTTAATGTTGCTCCGCTGTTAACAGTAACAGATCCGGCTGCGGTTTGAGTCAGGCTGGCTTTAATATTTACCGCACCTGTCCCGGTGGTAGCAATTATTACGGCATCGCCGGTTGCCGGCATAATACCACCGACCCAGGTACCTGCAGTTCCCCAGGTTCCTCCTGTTGCGGTCGAAGTAATAATAGCGGAATGACCCGAAAGCACACAACCTATCAGGATGATGGAAGTAATGAAAGGAATAAGTATGCTGTAAAGAAATTTCATTTATCCAGGTTTCTAATTTTTTGATATACTTTCTTGCAATGGAGATTCCGTGAGGGTTTTGCTGTTAATGTTTCCTATTGATATTGAGTGGTCTGATTGTATTTTTTCTAATTGATGTTCGGCTTGTAATTTTGGTTAGTAAGTTTTCAGATTTTGCCTGTTTCAGCTAGTTTATCCATTAGATTGCTCAAAAGCGTACTTGATTCACCGAATTCGTCCTCAAGTTCATTCAAACATACACCATCAGGGTGAAGGAGCAAAAACCTGATAATACATTCACTGAGTTGCGTCTCCTTTTCTTTCAGACAGGATTTCAATTTTTCCATTATGTTGGTGTTTTGTTTCTGCATATTGAAGTGATTCGTCTTTAAAAAATTTTCGTATGGATTCATAGGCCTTCTGTTCATATTATAAGTGGCTATCGTTTCACGTTAGTTGTTAAGTTTTTATCAGGCTATTATTAATTGCATAACCTGATTAGGTATTCAGGGTCGAAAAGTTGCTTTCTTCTTATGCAAAGTGCAACAACATCTGATACCTGTTCGAAATCTTCGGATTTGGTAAAAAAGTAATCTGCACCTGAATCAAATGCCTGGTGCATGTATTGTTTAGAAGAATAAAAGGTGAGGAGCATGAAAACGAGATCCTTGTTTTCTTTACGGATTTCGCTTAGTACTTCAATCCCGTTCAATCCCGGCATTTTAAAATCTATAATAGCAAGATCGGGTTTCTGCTTTTTTAATGAAGCCAGGGCATCGGTTCCGTTATCAGCCATGCCGACTACTATAACATCGTCGAACATGTTGAGCATATCTAATAGCCGCTCAAGAATCAGAGTTGAGTCATCCGCTATCAAAACTTTTAATTTGTCTGTTTTTTCCACATGACAAATCTATGGACTACCAGACTAAAAGGTTGTAAGAAATTGGATTTTGATTTGTAGGGAAATTACGGTTTTTTTGTAAGAGATATCTTACAAATACATAATAAAGAATGGATTGTAATTTGGAAGTATAATAAGCTACAAAAGGTCGTTTTCCATGCAATAACGGGTGAGATCGGTATTTTTGGTTAATTCCATTTTCTCCATTATCCGGCTCCGGTAAGTACCAACAGTCTTATTTGATATAAAAAGTTCGTCGCCAATTTCCTGAAGTGTCTTGCCGTTTGCAAGTTTTATCATGATTTCAAATTCGCGTTTTGACAAACTTTCATGTTTCTGCCTTATAGTATCTTTATCAAAAAGTTGGGCAAGGCTCTCAGCAAGTGACTGTGAAATGTACTTTCCTCCTTCTGATATTTTTCGTACAGCAACAAGCAATTCTTCCGAAGCAGTGTCCTTAGTAAGATAGGCCGATGCTCCCAGTTTGAGTGCCCGGATCGCATATTGTTCCTGTGGATGCATACTTAACATCAGCACATTGGTGGTCGGCCATTTTGTTTTTACCGCCTGCAGTACTTCGAGTCCGCTCTTGTCGGGTAATGAGATATCGAGGAGCAGAATATCGAAAAACTCTTTTTTTAGTTTAGCAAGTGCATCAGTGCCGGTACCAGCTTCTTCGATGGATGTGACTCCTCCAAGGTGCTGAAGTATTTGCCTCAGGCCGTCGCGTACTATCTTGTGGTCATCACATATCAATATTTTCATAATTCGGGTTTGGGATTTATTGGAAAATTTAGCCTGATTGTTGTTCCGTACTTAATTTCCGGGATAATTTCCAGGGTGCCGCCTAACGAAACTGCTCTTTCTTTCATACTGATCAAGCCAAAGGACTTGCCTGATTTAATGCTGGGTTCAGTAATTCCAATGCCGTTGTCGGAAATGCTGAGTTGTATCTGGTCGGCGAGTTTGCATAGGCTGATATCAACCTGGGTTGCTTTGGAATGCCTGGCGATATTGGTAAGCGATTCCTGCATGATCCGAAATATAATGTGAGAGGCTTTATGCGTAAACGAAAGTTTCGGGTCCAGATCGAGTAATACTTCAATCTGGTTTCGCCTGGCAAATTCTGAACTATACCATTCAATTGCAGCCTCCAGTCCGAGGTCATCGATAATTTCGGGCCTCAACTGTGAAGTAAGACGTTGTACGGTTTTAATCGTTTCGGTAACAAGCGCTGAAACTTTGTTGAGCTTTATAACAATTTCCTTATCCGAAACACTCTGGCGTATTGCTCCCAGGTCTATTTTTACAGCGGTAAGGGCTTGACCGAGATCATCATGAAGTTCGCGCGAAATGGCAACCCTTTCGTCATCCCTCACTTTTTCGATATATTCGGCCTGGAGGCGGAGTTGTTCGAGTGAACTGCGCAATTCCTCTTCGATCTTTTTTCTTTCGGTGATGTCCTGTGCAGTACTTACTTTTTTTATCGGGTTACCTGATGCGTCAGTGTCGATACTTCCCTCTTCATAGATATCGCGCACATTGCCATTGTGATGAACAATCCGGTATTCGACCGGTGCCAGGTTATCCTGAATAGTGTTTTTAGTAATGTTTTTCTTAAATAGCTTTATATCCTCAGGATGGATTACCGAAGCAATTGAATTAATCTCGCCGTCGAATGTCTCAGGATCCAGGTCGAAACACGATACATCTCTTTCGACAAAATCACACTGTCCGTTTTCAGGTCCCATTCCCAGCTGCCAATGTGTGCTACACTCTGTGCTTTGGCAAGGTTAGCTTCGCTTGCTAACAAGGCTTCTTCAGCATTCTTTTTCTCTGTTATGTCTTTTATAAAACCGAGAAATCTCTTTTGTGACAGTTTAACAACCTCCAGGTTAATCCAGCGTTTTTCGCCGTTCTTATGCCAATATTTCTGGTCGACTTTCAGGGTACCTTCTTCTCCGATTTTTCGTAAGTGAATAGGAATAGTTGTTTTCGATACTTCCGATAGTACATCGGATAAGGACATGTTCAGGAGCTCGTCTTTAGAATATCCTGTTATAGCACATGCAGCTTTGTTAACTTCGATATATTTCCCGTTTTCGTCCGAAATGAAAACACCATCGGGGGCGTTGTCGATATAACTCTTGTATTTTTCTTCGCTCTTACGTAGTGCATCATTAACCTTCGACAACTCATCAGCCGATATTTTCAACTCCCTGATGTTGCTTATTATAGTATGTTTCTGGTTGTGAAGGTCGATAAACACATCAATTTTACTCATAAGGATGTGCCTGTCGAAAGGTTTGAAAATGTAATCGACGGCTCCTGATTTGTATCCTCTCGCTAACTCAACTTCGCTGAAATAATTAGCAGTTAGAAAAATTATCGGGACTTTTTCATTTGAGCGTTCTTCATTTATCTTTAAGGCGAGTTCATAACCATTCATCCCCGGCATTCTCACATCGATAATAGCCAGTGCCAGGTCAATACCTTTGATTTTTTCGAGAGCTTCATACCCTGAAAGTGCACGGATTACATTTACCTGGATTTTTTTCATGACCGTTTCGAGAAAAAACAAATTCTCTTCAAGGTCGTCAACAATCAGAATGTAAGGCAGTTGGTTCATAAGTACGACTTTTATATGCTATTTCCCAATGCAGAATTTCCCGAAAATATTTCCAAGTATATCTTCTGTTGTAACTTCACCAGTGATTTCTCCAAGGTAATATAGTGCGGTACGGATATCGGTTGCCACAAGATCGGTAGGAATATTCCCCTCGAGCCCGGTTGCTGCTTCATTTAATGCCTTCAGCGTATTTATAATCGAAGCGTAGTGACGGGCATTACTAACAATAGCCTGGTCGTTGATACTTGCACTTTTTACAGTGCTAACAAGCCGTTCGATAATGAGGTTTATATTTTCTTTGCGTTTGGCCGATATAAAAATGGTTTCCAGGTCGAAAAGCGCAGTTATATGCGAAGGAACTTCAAGCATAAGGTCGGTTTTGTTTCCGATAAGCAGGAAATGTTTTTCCGGGTCGTCGATATGATCGCGAAACTCCTCCTTAAGTGCCTCAATTTCTTCAACAGTAATTGTGCTGATATCGAACATATAAAGTATAGCCGAAGCTTCCTTTATTTTATCGTAAGTCCGGCTGATGCCTATGGTTTCGATAGTATCGGTAGTATGAGCGCGAAGTCCGGCAGTGTCGATAAAACGGAAACTGATACCCCGGATGGTTATCATATCCTCAATCGTATCGCGCGTTGTACCCGGTATATCGCTCACAATAGCCCGTTCTTCGTTTAGAAGAGCATTCAGGAGTGTGGATTTTCCAACATTGGGTTTACCAATAATAGCTACCGGGATTCCTTTTTTAATTACGTTGCCAAGCGAAAATGACGATGCAAGCCTGCTCAATTCCGAAATAATTCCGCTTATTAGGGCTTTCAACCGGCTGCGATCAGCAAATTCAACATCCTCCTCTCCGAAATCAAGCTCAAGTTCCAGTAACGATGCAAGGTCAAGCAGTTGGGTCCGCATGTCCTTTATTTTTTGCGAAAAACCTCCCCGCATCTGCATAAGTGCAAGGTCGTGGGCTACTTTCGACCGGGACGAAATAAGGTCGGCAACAGCTTCAGCCTGCGAAAGGTCGAGCCGGCCATTTAGGAAAGCCTTCAGCGTAAATTCCCCCTGCCTGGCCATACGTGCGCCGGCTTCAATCAAAACTTCCAGGATGCGTTGTTGAACGTATTCCGAACCATGGCACGATATTTCAACAACATCATCACCTGTGTATGAATGAGGTCCCCTGAAAACGGTTATTACAACTTCATCAATAAGCTCGTGACCGCCCGAAAAATATCCAAAGTGAGCCGTGTGGCTTTCGAATTGGTCAAGCATCTGTTTACCCGACCGGGTTCTGAAACAGGCGTTACTGATTTCAATTGCTTTTGGACCTGAAAGCCTTACAACTGCAATGGCTCCAGTACCTGGTGCGGTCGACAAGGCGCATATTGTATCATGCTTCGATGAGGAAGTATATGGATTCATAAATAGCTAGCTGTTAATACAAAGATAGGCGGAAATTAATCCATTTCAAGCTATTCAGTACTGTTTTTATTTTGCATTTATTTTTAATTTATGCAAAATCAGGTTGTTGAGGCTTATTTAAAGAGTAAATGCAATATAATTTGCCCTTTATATACCCATGCAGGACAATTATGGAATGAAAATGAGGGTGAATAGTTTTATGCAAAAGAATTTTTGTTTGCTATAGCAAATCCAATAGGGCCTTTAAGCTTTCGGAGTTCTCAGCTATTCATCTGCATCTTTTACTGCTTCCAGTTCACTATCCTTATTTTCCTCTACTATCGAAAGTACCGACTTGATATCATAAACACATGCGTTTTTCCGGTTGCCAAGGATAATAATCGCAATATCAGCATCCATATCCATCCACAACATGGTGCTGTATCCGGCCCACCAGCCTCCGTGATATACATAATGGACCTTTTTCATATCGCTGGTTTCGGTCATGAGCCTGAAACCAAGGCCGTAATTGTGCCTGCTTTTGTGTTCAAAACTCCGCGGTGTAAATGCTTCTTTAAGATAATGCTTGCTAAGCAGGCAACCCGAATGGAGGGCAAAATACCAGCGTTCCATATCCCCGACGCTGGAATAAACTCCTTTGTCGCCATAAACACCGTCGAAGAACTCGCGTTCCCGGCACCTGTTACCCTGGTGACCTATGGTGCGGAACCTTAAGATGGAGTCAGGTGCGATGGTGTCAATAAATGAATGAGCCATTCCCAAAGGTTCAAAAATACGGGTCCTGATAAAATCGGGGTAACTCATCGCACTCACCTTTGCAACTATTGATGCCAGTATTATGAAGTTAGAATTATTGTAGTTGAAACTTTTACCTGGTCTATTGTAAGCAGCAGGCAACGAATCGGCTTCGCTGAACCATTTCAGGATGGAATCGTTGGTAGGGGATGGACCGTTAGCTTTCCTTTTATTTTCGAAACAATAAAGGTAATTGGGTAAGCCGCTTCGGTGACTCAGCAGGTTTTCGATTGTTATACCATGGTAGGGGAATGCAGGTATGTATTGCTGAATACTATCGCTTAGTTTAAGTTTATTATCCTGTGCAAGCAGCAATATTGCGGTGCCTGTAAAGGTTTTACTAATAGAAGCCAGCTGGAAAGCTGAATTGATGCTAAGTGAATCTTTTTTACGGATATCAGCATACCCGAATACGTTTTGATACAAGATAATGCCTCGCTGTACTACCAGGACTGCACCGTTAAACCCAAGGCTCTTTGCCTTATGCCTGAAAAGCGTATCAAGTGCAAGGGATTTAACACTTGCGTGAATTTCTTTCCTGATCTTCAATTCCTCTGCCGGGCTGAGCTTATTCCTGCTTATGCAATCGATAAGTTGCGCTGGTGTGAAGGCTGCTTTGCGGGAACAGCTGTTTAAAGCTAATGCCAGTAAAATAGTAAGCAGGAGTAGGGGAGAATATTGCAGGGAAAGTTTCACTGGTAAAATTTGTTTCTGCAAAAAAAATCAAAGCATCACCGCTCCCGACACTATCCGAGTAAAGGTTGTTAACAAAACAGTGTTCAGTATTATTTTCATAAAAGGAATTACTTGAAGTTTAGTATTTTTTTTAATCTTCCATCATTCTGATCTGGCGAAGCCGAAACCGGTTCCTGAGTCTGGTTTTATCTTTCTCTTCGTGCTGTTATATAATTTCCTGTATATAATTTCAAGCATACCCCTTTATTTAAAATAATTTTTACCTTTGGACGCATAAATCAATTTTTGCCATGAGCATACTTGTAAATAAAGATTCCCGGGTCATTGTCCAGGGATTTACCGGCAGTGAAGGTACATTTCATGCCACCCAGATGATCGATTACGGAACCAATGTGGTTGGAGGAGTTACCCCAGGCAAGGGAGGAAACGAACATATAGGCCGGCCTGTTTTTAATACAGTTAAAGAAGCAGTAAAATCAACCAATGCCAATGTATCCCTGATATTTGTACCACCCGCTTTTGCTGCCGATGCCATTATGGAAGCAGCTGATGCAGGTATAAAAGTAATAGTGTGCATTACCGAAGGTATCCCAGTTCGCGATATGATGGCCGCCAAGGAATATGTTGATGGTCTCGATTGCCGCCTGGTTGGACCGAATTGTCCGGGTGTTATAACTCCCGGTGAAGCAAAAGTGGGTATCATGCCCGGATTTATTCATAAAAAAGGTATAGTCGGGATAGTTTCCCGCTCAGGCACGCTTACATACGAAGCTGTTGATCAGCTTACGAAAGCCGGTCTTGGGCAAACTACTGCCTTAGGAATTGGTGGCGACCCTATAATTGGAACAACTACCCGTGATGCAATGGAACTGTTTATGGCCGATCCTGAAACCAAAGGAATTGTTATGATTGGCGAAATTGGCGGAAATATGGAGGCTGATGCAGCTTATTATGTACGCGATCACGGAACCAAACCAGTTGTCGGATTTATTGCCGGCGCTACTGCTCCGGCAGGACGCACTATGGGGCATGCCGGCGCTATTGTTGGTGGAAAATCCGATACAGCCGAGGCTAAAAAAGCTATTATGCGCGAATGCGGAATCACAGTGGTGGATTCACCGGCCGAAATCGGCGCTGCTATGCTAAAACTGCTAACGAACTAAAGAATACCGTCCTATCTTCCTGAGTTTCCTTTTCCCCGGATTATATATTCTAACTGAATACCATAAGTAAGGTTATACATTTTGTATGTATAATGAAAGGATGTTATAGATTGCGAGATACGCAAAACAAGAAACAGGTTCTCCTTATTATTCAAATTCAAAGGCATTTTTAATGCACAATGGATTGAAATTTCATTATTCCTGATGAGTGAAAGATCTGTGCTGTCGACCTCGAAAGCGTTTGTATTTTTATCCCGGCTTGTTACTTTTGATCTAATCAGACAGGCATAAGCAAAACCTGCTTCGACAAGGAAATATTTGTATTTACTCTCAAATCTGTATCCGAATGATATGGGAGTTTCAAGATAATGTAATGATAATCCCGCCCAACTTCCGTTGATAGTTTTATTGCTTCCTTTCCGGATATACCTGAATTCGAAATTGCCATAAGTATGCGGACTTATGTACCGATTAACGAATATGCCTTCCGAGGTGGCTTTGTGTGACCAGGATTTCTCAGTTGTTTTCCAGAATTCATCATTCTCACCAACCGATCGGTAAGCATAAAAATTTAAAAGAAATCCCAGGTTGAAATCCGTATACTGGGCATAGGCTTTGCATCCTGCGGATAAAAGACAAAATAAAAGAATTGTGCTGACTAACCTGGGCATATTTAAATGCATAAATTATTCGCGAATGTTAACAACACGAGTTTTTTGGAACTCTTGCCTCCCGGAATGAACCAGCTATTTGACTTTTATATTTAAAGTCTTTTTGTCTGAAAGGTAAGTTTTAGTTCCCCGAGGAATGGAGTTGATACAAGGTGCTTGTATTCAGGAAATCTTTAATTATTGTATGTCCAGCCCTGATGCTTAAACTAGTTAGTCCCAGGCAGCGATCGTGCTGAACCTATCTTTAGCATTCAAAACGCATTACCGGTAATATTATTGCAAAAGGTCCTGTTTATAGAAAAGGCGGGAAATTATACGAATTGTAATTTCCCCCATATACAACTTTAGTAACTTGAAGTTATCAGGGAGCGATTGGTAGTAGCTAAAACCCGGCTGAAATCAGAATGACTTTGTCAGAATATGTTTGGCTTTAGGCAAAATACTTCTGAATCAAAAAGTCGAAGAGAATCAGGTTAACCGGCTTCGATATGTATTCATTGCAACCTGCTTTAAGCGCTTTATCCCTGTCGCCGGCTAATCCAAAAGCGGCTTGTGCAATAATTACCACATCCTTATTGAACTCGCGGATTTGCCTGGCAGCTTCATGCCCGTCCATAACAGGCATTTTGATATCCATCAGGATCAGATCGATATCACGATGGTTCAGGCAAAGTTCAATAGCTTTTATACCGGTATCAGCTTTCAATATTTTGTTACAATATCTTTTTATAGCTATCGATAAAAGTTCTTCGGAGGTCTCATCATCTTCAACAATCAATACTTTCAGCTTCTTTGTAAGGGGAATCGCTCCATCATCAAAGTTATTTTTCTTTCTGCTTGGTTTAGCTATTTTAACCGGATTGAACGGAATAGAGAAATGGAATGTTGAGCCTTTTCCTTCTTCGGATATAACCCATATTTTTCCCCCGAGCATTTCAACATAGGCTTTGGCAATTGCGAGCCCCAGACCTGCACCCTGGAAAGCTCTTTTATCGTCAATATCGGCTTGTATAAAGCGATCGAACACAGCTTGCTGCCTGTTGAGAGGTATCCCGATTCCGGTATCTTTTACATAGAATTCGATCATAGCCGGGCTTTTAGGGTTTTCAACAAGTGTATACCCAAACTCAATCAGCCCGTGATCAGTATATTTGATTGCATTCTTAACGAGGTTGGTAAGGATAGCGAAAAATTTTTCGCGATCCGTTTTAATCAGAGATTGTTCATTTTCCAATCCATTATTACAAACCATCCTTATCCCTTTGCTTTCGGCCTGTGGTTTGAAAAAATTATAAATGAAATCATTCTGTTCATTCAAATTTGTCTCTTTTATAGAGATTTGCATTTGCCCGGATTCTATTTTTGAAATATCCACAATCTCATTAATGATATTAAGCATACGCTCACCGCTTTTCTGAATGATCTGAACATACTCCATGTGCTGTTCTCCTGTAAGGTCAGGCATGCTGAGCAGTTCGGAAAATCCGAGTATCCCATTCATAGGAGTGCGGATTTCGTGACTTATATTTGCAAGGAAAGCTGATTTGAGCCTGTCGCTTTCTTCGGCACGTTCTTTAGCTTTAATCAGTTCGGTTTCAGCAAGTTTACGCTCGGTGATATCACGGATATTTGCAGCTATATAAAGCCCTAAAGATGTTTCCCAACTCGAAAGAGATATTTCAATCGGAAATTCACTGCCGTTTTTTCGGATTGCAGTAAATTCGCGGGGTTTCCCTTTGTAGTAAGTGCTTTTCCCTGATACAAACAATTCGAAATTACGGTAATGAGTTTCGCGGTACTTATAGGGCATAATCATTTCGAAAGCCTGGTTGGTAAATTCATTCTCATCGTACCCGAATATTTCCAGTGCCTTAGGATTGCAAAAAACAACTTTGCCGTTGCTGTTAGTTACAAGAATAGCATCATTGGCACTTTCGGTAATAGCCCTGAATTTTTTCTCGTTTTCGATAAATTTTTCTTCTGCCATTTTTTTGGCAGTTATATCCCGCACGGAAATTATATTGGCTTTAATCCTGTCGTAATCTATGATTTTACCTATGCTTTCGAACCATATTTTGTTTCCTTTAGAGGTTATTCCGCTGTAGTTTTGCACATCCAGGACAACGCCATTGGCAACTTTTGTAAGATCTTCGATTGCCAAAGGAATTGATTCCGGAGCAATGAACTGGAAAACATTCAATCCCTTAATCTGTTCCAGATTGTCATATTCAAATGTGTTGATCAGTGATTGGTTGGCAAACAAAATCTTGCCTTCGAAATCAATAATAATTATACCTTCAAAGCCATTATCAACAACAGCGCGATATCTTTCTTCACTCATCCGTAATGTGTCTTCAGCCTGTTTCTTCTCACCTATATCGCGAATAACCAGTTGAACAGCGGGTTTGTTGTTCAGGCTGATCATCATCGCTTTTACTTCAACATCAACAATAGTGCCATCCAATCGTATTATTTTTTCTTCAGCCAATGGCAGTACAATTCCTTCCTTTGTCGCAACTTTCATCCGCTCTGTAACCAAAGCCCGGCAATCAGGATGAACAAACTGAACGACGGGTTTCCCGATCAAATCGTCAGCACTTGAAGCAGCCATTAATCTCAGGCTTTGCTTATTTGCATATGCAATTTCTCCATCGATATAAATCACAATTGCATCAGGCGAATTTTCGACCAATTCACGATATTTCTTTTCGCTTTCCTCCACTTTTTCAATAGACATGAGCAATTCATGTTCCGCGTTCTTCAGGTCGGTAATATCAACTATATAACCAATAATCTGAACCAACTGGTTGTCTTTTACAATTCCGGTCGAATTAATAATAGTATGGAATATTCTTCCGTTCAAGGTTACAAATTCTACTTCATAGTTTTCGATGCTCCCGTTTTCCCTTATTTTTTGAATCATGGCTGCCCGCTCTTCGGGATTGCGGTACAACGATCTTACGGAAAAATGCTGGGCATGGCTTTTTTCTGCAAAACCAAACATTTTTAGAAATGTTTTATTGCAGTTTAATATTTCACCTTCGGGAGTTGAAACGAAATGAGCTGAAATGTCATTTTCGAGATATTCATCCAGCTCGCTTTTGTATCTTATCAGTTCGCTTTCAACTTTGAGTCGTTGCTTTGCTTCGTTGATAAACCGGGTGTTTGCATCTTCAAATTGTAATGATTTTTCTTCTAATTTATGATAAAGAACTTCATTATAGTCTTTCCGCAAAGCATCTTCGCCCTGTTGTGGCTTCCTGGTATTGCTTTTTTGTCCTTTCCCTGGTTGCAATTCGAGAAATCCTGATATACGGGCGAAAAGCACATGATCCTCTTCCGGTTTACGTATGAATATATCAGCCCCCATATCGAGGGCTAGTTTTTCTTCTTTTGCCCCTTTAAAAATTGCTGTATAAACAACGAAAGGAATCTCTTTTAACTTTTCTTCCCTTTTCCATTGCATCAATAGGTTGAATCCATCCATTACCGGCAGATACAGATCGGTAATGATCAATTCAGGTAAAGTTTGCCTGGCCTTTATCAGTGCTTCGGATCCATTTTCTGCTTCACTCACTTCATACCCTTCGGACTTAAACAAATTAAGGAGAATGTCCCGGTCAGCTGAGTTGTTGTCAACGATCAGCACAAGTTTTTCATAAGGTGAAATTATTGTATAAAAAAGGTATCTTTCATAACTGTTATTGAATGGAAGGGTGTATGAGCTTTCCGAAATATTTATTATCGATTATCTACATTCTAATCGGATAGCAGGAAATTTGATTCACCTTAATTTGTTTTTAGCAATAAGTCTTATCTTCATTAATAGAATGTCAGACTATATTATAAAGATAGAAAATTTATTTGGATAGAAGTATTGACAAGTTTTTGGTTGAAGTAATATTCCTTACTATCATTTAATTTCGTAAATGTGAGTGCAGAGTCTATTAGAGTCGGAAAATGGAGTCAGAACTAGTCATTTTCACTCAACTCCGCACATGGTACAATTGAGGTAATCGGGCTTATTTCGTAGCTGCAGGCTTACGTCGAAATGAAAACGCTGATGAGAAACACGGGCTTATTGTGTTTGTAGTCAGTGTATTGCAATAAACAACTCTTTTCCTGTTACAAAAAATCCAGCGAATACTACCACCTGATTGTAATTAATGACTCTATACAAGGCGATTCATTAAACTATAATATCAATGTTGAACTGCCACCTTCGTATAATAGGTGATAGTTTTATCCTGCCTTAGGACCAACAGGTAAATTCCATTTGGAATATTATTGACATCAATATTTACTCCAGATCCAACTAAGCTTTGTGTACGCAGTAGCATGCCATCTGTATTGTATATCTCAGCAATGGAAGGGTAAGGCTGGTCAACAGGAAAATTTAAGTAAATTTTATCATTGGCAGGGTTAGGATAGATTGTGTAGCCACCATAAACTCCCGGATCATTGGCTGCAGCTTTCGACTTTGAACCTGAAATTGTAAAATTATTATCGGAGAAATCAAAGACTATGCCTCCTGTACTCGAACCTGGGGCCCAGATCTTAACCTTATAATCATTTCCCAAAGGCAGGTTGACCGGTATGGCCCAGTAACACGAGCCATTGCTGGGTGCCGATTGGTTAATCATGGAATGGAATGCTCCGCCTTTCCACAGTTCGACTGTTACATTTTGGGGAATATAATCGGTCCACCGTATAATATTAGTGGTCCCGACTGACAGTATTTCTCCTCCATTCGGTGAAATCACAGTGATGGGAGCATAGTTGCCGTTTGCAATGGTAAAATTATTATCACTGAAGTCATATTTGATTGCAGTTCCGGCGGTATTTGAAAGGCTGATGACTTTTACCTTATAATCATCGCCCATGCCGGAAGCTGTAGCCGGTGACAGGATTGTCCATAAGTAAGGGCTGCCGGCAGGAGTTCCTGCTGTGATAAGCGAGTTATAAACTCCGCCCTTCCAAAGTTCGATTCGGACATTCCCGCAAAGATTAGTGTTCCAGGTTATAGGATGTGTGGTCCCGATTTGCCAAACTTCTCCCCCGTTGGGTGAGGTAATTGCTATAGAACCGCTGTTTATTGCGAAATTATTGTTGCTGAAATCGTAACTGCTGCTCACAGTGAGTGCCGACACTTTTATCTTGTAAATATTGCCTGCAGGGACCGTTGCCG
Source organism: Bacteroidales bacterium (assembly GCA_963677975.1). Classification (GTDB taxonomy): domain Bacteria; phylum Bacteroidota; class Bacteroidia; order Bacteroidales; family UBA4417; genus UBA4417. The sequence continues at coordinate 2,765,492 of OY782677.1, forward strand.
AAGGCGTCCATGTGAATGTTGTTGTGTTTGCAGGCACTTGTACGCTTAATGTCAGGTAATAGATATCATTCTTGTAAAGATCAATTTTTACAGGTACGGGTATCGTAGAGGCCCATGTAATTGTACCAGGACAGCCTGCAACCCAGGTTTCCCCTCCGTTAGGTGCGAGAACAGTTAATACAGGCGTAGGAGGAGTATACCCGATTGTGAAATTTGCGTTGCTGAAGTCGTATATATAACTCGTGGTACCTGTGGCATTTGCTGTACTCATTATTTTGATCTTATAATCATTGCCAGGTATCACCGAGGTATTGGTGGCAGCAATCGTCCACAGGTAGGTTCCTGTCGAAGGCGTGGCAGCTGTTATAAGGGATTTGAAAATACCGCCTTTCCACAGTTCAATCCTTACCTGTTCGCAGATATTGTCAGCCCATTTTATTGTATACGTTGATCCGATCATCCAGACTTCGCCTCCGTTTGGGGAAGTAACCGTAATTGAACCCTGGCTGATTGTGAAAGGATTATTACTGAAATCGAATACCGGAACTGCTGATGTGAGGGCAGTGACTTTGACCTTGAATGAAGTCCCATCAACTAGGCTATAAGGAGGAATCCAGGTGCAAGTGTTTACCGATGAGGCAAGCTGGCTCGCAATGGTCATATAAAATACATTATCCTTGTATAATTCAACTTTTACAGGAACCGGTATGCTGGTTGTCCATTGTATAGTTGCTGGGCAGCCTTTAATCCAGTTTTCGCCCCCGTTCGGTGTATTTACAATAATAACCGGAATTGGCGTTGCCGGGCTAATGGTGAAATTGGCATCGCTGAAGTCGGAAACCATACTTGTGGTTCCGCTTGTATTTGGCGAACCAATTATCTTCACCTTGAAATCATTGCCGGCAAGTATAACAGTGGTAGCAGTGAGAATGGTCCATGAAAAATTCCCGTTTGAAGGGGCTGATGCTGTAATAAGTGAATTATATACTCCTCCTTTCCAAAGTTCAATCCTCACATTTCCGCAAAAAGTTCCGGTCCATGTTATTGCATGAGTCGATCCTGCCTGCCATATCTCTCCTCCATTCGGTGATGTAAGAGTTAATGAGCCGCTCCCGATTGCAAACGTGCTGTCCGAAATGTCGAAAACGTTTGGCAGGTTAGTGGAAAGAGCTGAAATTTTAACTTTATATGTATTCCCCGCAACAGCATTAGGCGTGGGAGTCCATGCATAACTAACCTGCCCGGCAGGAACCTGGCTGCTGATAGTCATGTAAAAAAGATCGTTCCGGTACAATTCGATTTTTACAGCAACCGCGCTGCTTGTGGTCCAATGTATTGTGTAAGGGCAGCCAATAGTCAGGTTTTCTCCCCCATTGGGTGTTACTATTGTGACAGATTGTGAAAGAGCAGGCAACGCGAAGGCGCCCAGCAGTGCGAACAGTAAAATTTTTTTCACGGCTCAAAGATTTAGCTGATAAAAGTACAATTATTTGTAAAAAAATACAAATAATCATGCTTATTCCTTCCGGATAATAGGATGTGATACTCTGAAAATCAAATAATATGCGATATCTTACCTTAGGTTAAATAAAACCGGTATATGATGGAATAATCAAATTGGAGCTAAACATTCATACGGCTGTTAAAACCTGCAATACCTAATCATACGGAGATGTCCACCTTCTATCTTCAACACTCTGCCGTCAGAAAATTTTAATCCTACTTTTTTTCGACTCTCTCATACGCCCCAAGGTCAGGCGGACCGGGTACAAGGCGCGAAATTCCTTTCCTGTCGAGAGTTATATCAGGAACTGTCGAATTGATTATACTTATTGAGGCTGCATCTTTGGCAAATGAGAGTGTATCGAGTTCGAAATTGTTTTTGCCAGGGTCTTTGAATTTTGGAGCCTTATTTTCAATGCAATTAATGAATTTCGATTCATACCCTTTCCCGGGATAGTCAGATTTCTGCCATGTAACCAGGCTCTGTTCGAACTGGAAATTGAATGCGGTACCTGCTTTTTCGTAAAATGCAATTTCCTGTGATTGGCTGCCTGTAACAATGCAATTGCCAAAGTAAGCTTTCGTTAGCTCACCTGCGAATTGTTTACCCGTTGAATCAGATGTATAATTGCTTATCGAAAGGGCAGGGTAGCCCCTTCCACCGAAGTAGCCTGCGAGGGTGCAGTTCCTGAAATCGTAACTGCCTCCCTGTTCGATCGATACAACATTACCTCCGCAGTTTGTAATCTGGCAATTGGTGGCTATAATACTTGCCTTGGTTGCACGTATACCAAAGTCGGTCATATTATTGATGAGACAGTTATGAAGCCTGAGTGGCTGGTTATCGGACAATCCTGTGCTGTCGGCCAGCAGTCCGATAACAGCATTGGTTATTTCGGCGTATGTGAAGTTTATATTCCTGCTCCCGTTTTCAAGCCAAATGCCATTCCAGAGCCCTGGAATAGTGAGGTAATCATCATCCAGCCGGTCGCTTGTAAAAATTACAGGCGATTTTTGCGTACCCGACACAATGAGCGACGCTCCTTTTCTAACTTCCATGCTGCTGCCGTTGTGGAAATACACCCGGGTTCCTGCGTTTATTTTCATGTTGCAGCCACTTCCGGCAACCAATTTCCCGTAAATAACATGGGGTTTATCGTCAGGCAGGGTCACATCGCTGGTATATACAGCATCGGTATGGAAATAGGCATCCTGTCCCCATGCTACAAGTTTCACGTCCTGTACCCTTCCGTTTGTACTGAAAATTATTGAATCGCTTTCTATCAGAGGATTATTGGTATTATTGGGATCAATAGTAACCTTAACAAAAATATATGCGCTGTCGTTACCGGCAATTTCCAGGTCCTTATACACTTCGCAAGAGGTTCCGTCAATGTTCAGCCGGAATGGTGATGATTTTCCACGTGCCAGTGTAATATTCGAAATGTTGATCTTGTTCTTGCCTGAATTGTGGATTACCAGTGATTTGGTTACCGATCCGATTGAAGTGAATACGGTATCAAAAAGGACTGTGTCGGAACTGAACTCGAGACTGAAAGCCGGATCGGTATTGAACTCATCTTTTGTACACTCCGAAAAAGCGATTGCAAGCAATACAGTCACAAATATGTAAACGACATTTCTGAGCGTCATTGTAATCCTAGTTTTAAGGGTGCAAATATAGTCTATTGTAAATTCTCAATTCTAAACGCATTTATTCCCGATTTAATATTTTTATCAAACAATTTTTATAATTTTAGCTTTCGGTACCTGAGATTTTCTTAGTTTATTGCCGGGATTGATTCTATCAAAAAAAAAAGTACCTTTGCATTTGTCTTTAAGAGGTAGTTCAATAAGCGATAAATAGTTGATATACTATGGATTATATAAAATTTGACAAATCGAAACTGATAAATCTTGAGTACTCGCTTACCCGTGAGTTGCTGCGGTCGAACAGGGCTGGTTCTTATGCTTCCACTACAATAATAGGTTGCAATACCCGAAAGTACCATGGATTGCTGGTTTCGCCGCAGCCACAGCTCGACGGCGGTATGCATGTGCTGCTATCATCACTCGATGAATCTATTATACAGCATGACCAGGAATTTAATCTTGCAATCCACAAGTACAAAGGCGAGAAATACAGCCCGAAAGGTCATAAGTACGTTACCGATTTCACTTTCGATCCCAACCCGATTATCACATACGCGGTAGGAGGAGTGAAATTTACCAAGGAAATGTTGTTTGTCGGGAACAGTGATGCAGTGATTACCAAATATACCCTTGTCGAAGCACATTCGCCTACCATTTTAAGGTTCAGGCCTTTCATGGCTTACCGCAATATACATTCGCTAAGTAAAGCCAATAATGATGTAGAACGCAAATACGACTCAATCCCGAATGGCATTAAAGTGCGGATGTACCCGGGATACCCTTATCTTAACCTGCAGTTTTCGAAAGCCGTTGATTATGTTCATGCCCCCGACTGGTATTTCGATTTCGAATATATGCGTGAGAAAGCTCGAGGGTACGATGCGCATGAAGACTTATATACTCCGGGGTATTTTGAAATGCCTATAAAAAAGGGCGAAAGTATTTATTTCGTGGCAAGTCTCGAAGAAGAGGATCCGAAAACACTTGCCCGCATGTTTACTCAGGAAATTAAAAGACGCATCCGGCGCGACAGTTTTGAAAATTGCCTTGCAAATGCGGCCCAACAATTTATAATAAAACGGGGAAAAAAATACGAACTTATTGCCGGTTTCCATTGGTTCGGCCGTGTAACACGCGATACATTTATTGCATTGCCTGGCTTAACTCTCGTACAGGGCGATTTCAAAACATTCAAATCCATTCTCGAAAACAGCCTTCTGGAAATGAAAGGGCCGTTGTTCCCGAATTCGGGAGTCGGGCTTAAACTGGAATATAATTCGGTGGACGCATCCCTCTGGCTCTTCTGGACATTACAACAGTATATAAAATATAGCGGCGATAAAACAGTATGGAAGCAATACGGATCGTATCTGAAACTGATTCTTAACAGTTTCCGCGAAGGCGCACAGTATAATATTCACATGCTCGACAGCGGATTGCTATATGCCGGTGTTACCGGATCGGCAGTTACCTGGATGGATGCCGTTGTCGACGGGAAACCTGTTACTCCGCGAATCGGCCTTGCTGTTGAGGTTAATGCATTGTGGTACAATGCTATCCGTTTTGCAATAGAACTTGCCTCCGCAGCAGGGGAAAAAGAATTTGCCGACGAATGGAAACCTGTTGCTGACCGCATCCCGGCAGCATTTACTGAAGCTTTCTGGTACCAGGAGAAAAATTACCTGTACGATTATGTACATGGCGATTTTGCCGATAAATCGGTTCGTCCTAACCAGGTATTTGCTGCCTCACTGCCATATTCGCCTCTTACCGATGATCAGTGCAAAGGAGTACTCGACAGGGTTCAGTCCGAACTCCTCACGCCCCGGGGCCTTCGCACTTTGGCGCCAAAAAATGTTGCATACAAACCTGAATATACCGGAGGCCCTGTTCAGCGCGATCTGGCTTATCATCAGGGTTCAGTTTTTCCATGGCTTTTCGGCCATTTTGCTGAAGCATGGCTTAAACTATATGAACATAGTGGCATTGCCTTTATTACAAAAATGTACAAAGGATTTGAGGAGGTCATTACTGAACATGGTATAGGCACCATTTCGGAACTTTACGATGGTGATCCTCCATACCGCCCTTCTGGAGCCATTTCGCAGGCCTGGAGTGTTGCGGAACTTCTACGCGTGCATGACTTGCTCGAGGATGCCCAAACAGGCAAAACCAGGAAATCGAAATAATATCAGGTTCTGACTTTTTGACCTTTTTGAAGAGTTGTTCCGAACCATACAATAAAAAGTATAAGAGATGAAAGTATTGATGTTTGGATGGGAGTTTCCTCCCCATATCACAGGAGGCCTTGGTACGGCTTGTTTCGGGCTTACCAAGGGATTGCTGAAACATGGGGTTGAGGTGCAGTTTGTAGTGCCGAAAGCATATGGCGACGAAAGCCAGGAAGCCGTGAGGCTGATAAATGCCAGCGATGTAACGGTTATGATGAACGATCCCGTTTTTCGGGAATACTGGAGCCAGATTACATATATGGAGATTGGTTCGAATCTTATTCCTTATGTTGGTCCTGAGGATTTTCAGCAAATGGTCAGCGAAAACCTGAACACCAAGGTTGAAGAAACCAGTCGCGTGTTTTCGGAGCGCTTCCAGTTTTCGGGTAAATACGGTCACGACCTGATGGAAGAAGTTGCCCGCTATGCCCTGGTTGGAGCTGCAATAGCTGCTAACAGCGAATTCGATATTATTCACGCTCACGACTGGCTTACCTATTCAGCCGGTGTTGCGGCCAAGAAAATCTCAGGAAAACCGCTTGTAGTTCATATGCATGCTACCGAGTTCGACCGTTCGGGGGAGAATTATAACGACAATGTTTACGAAATCGAACGTAAAGGTATGGCTGAAGCCGACCGTGTAATCACTGTCAGCAACCTCACAAGGAATATTGTCATCGACCGCTACCATATAGATCCAGACAAGGTAATAACTGTTCATAATGCAGTAGAGCCACCTGAAAAAACGGAAATTCTCAATTCCGACAAACTCGTTAAAGAAAAAATTGTTACTTTCCTTGGCAGGATCACTTTCCAGAAAGGGCCGGAATACTTTATCGAAGCAGCCTGTAAAGTTCTCGAACGCGATAAAAATGTCCGCTTTGTAATGGCCGGTACCGGTGATCTGATGGAGAAAATGATAAGGCGTGTAGCCAAACTTAAGATTTCGTCCAATTTCCATTTTACAGGCTTCCTGAAAGGTGAAAATGTCGACCGTATGTTCCTGATGAGCGATGTATATGTAATGCCATCGGTATCAGAACCTTTCGGGATTTCCCCACTTGAGGCCATGCGATCCAATGTTCCGGTTGTGATTTCGAAACAGTCGGGTGTGGCCGAAGTTCTTAACCACGTTATGAAAGTCGATTTCTGGGATGTAGATGCCATGGCCGATGCTATTTACGGGCTTTTACATTACAAAACACTAAATGATATGTTTATCACCCATGGAACCGAAGAAGTAAACAACCTGAAATGGGAATCAGCTGCCCGCAAAGTGGCCGATATTTACGAATCGCTTCTATAAAATTCTGCAATCAATTTTTGAAACCACTGCTTAAAAAATAGAAATATGAGGTCAATTTGTCTTTATTTCCAGGTACACCAGCCTTTCCGCCTGCGGACATATCGTTTTTTCGATATAGGAGCCGACCACTATTATTACGACGACTATCAGAATAAAAGAATCGTGAGGCGGATTGCCAGCGACTGCTACCTGCCGGCAAACGAGGTATTGCTTGGACTCATCAACGAATATGGTAAAGCTTTTAAAGTTACTTTCAGCATAAGCGGGACAGCCATCGAGCAATTTAAAAAGTATACACCTGAAGTAATCGAAAGCTTTAAACGGCTTGCTAAAACAGGTAATGTTGAGTTCCTGGCCGAAACTTATTCGCATTCGCTCACAAGCCTCAACGATCCGGGTGAATTTAAAAGGCAGGTTCAGGAGCATTCGGCAGCCATTCAGGAATTGTTTGGTGTAACTCCTACAGCTTTCCGTAATACTGAGCTGGTTTATTCCAACAGTATTGCAAGCCTGGTTCTGGATATGGGGTATAAAACAATGCTTACCGAAGGTGCAAAACAGCTGCTCGGCTGGAAAAGTCCTAATTTCCTCTATTGCAGCGCACCTTACCAGCGTTTGAAACTCCTCTTACGCAACTACCAGTTGAGTGACGATATTGCTTTCCGTTTTTCACAGAAGGACTGGAGTGAATGGCCGCTCACTGCCGAAAAATATGTATCCTGGTTAAACCAGGTTGACCCAAAACAGGAAATCGTGAACCTGTTTATGGATTACGAAACCTTTGGCGAGCATCAGAAAGCTGAATCCGGAATTTTCGGTTTCCTCAGGGCCTTGCCTGAACAACTTATCAAATCAAGGAAATGGACATTCACTACCCCAAGCGAGGTAGCCGAAGATTTGCAACCGGTTGCCGGTATCGATTGCCCGCATGCTATCTCATGGGCCGACGAAGAACGCGATCTCACTGCATGGCTGGGCAACGACCTTCAGTCTGATGCTTTCACAAGCCTTTATAAATCTTCTGAAGTAATGTCGACCTGCACCGATACCGACCTTCACCGCGACTGGAATTACCTCCAGGCTAGCGATCATTTTTATTACATGTGTACAAAATGGTTTAGCGACGGCGATGTTCATCACTATTTCAACCCATATGGCACCCCTTACGAAGCCTTCCTCAATTATATGAATGTGCTTTCGGATTTCCAGATCAGGGTGCGTGAATATGCCGAAAACAATCCTTCTCCTTCAATAATCACAATTCCTGAAGCAATTGCCGAAGTTAAAACAAAGGCTGCTCCCAAGGCAAAAACACCGGTAAAAAAAGTAGTTAAACCGGCTGTTGCTGAAGGTAAAAAGACAGTCTCAAAACCTAAAAACAAGAAATAAAATGGGCTGGTTATTCACAGAATCAGTTAAGCTGTGGATAACTTAAGCTTCAATTAATCAAGAAATTCTTACTTTTGCATGCCTCTGAAGCTGGTTTTCGGCTGTCAGAGGTTTGATTTTAGTGCTTAACCTGTTGATTCTAAGCACTATATTACATGAACCCAATATATGAGTGATAAAAAAATACTTAAGCCCGATTACATTTTTGAAGTAAGCTGGGAAGTTTGCAATAAAGTTGGTGGTATCTATACGGTTGTAGCTACTAAGGCTCCCGGAATTCAGCAGGAATATGGTAATAATTATATCACCATTGGTCCTGATGTTTGGAAAGAAACAAGTCAGAATCCTGATTTTACCGAGGATAAAAGCATATTCCGTACCTGGCGCGAACGTGCTGAGGCCGAAGGACTGCGCATCAAGGTTGGCCGTTGGAACATCAAAGGCCGGCCGGTAGCCATCCTGATCGACTTTACCCAGTACTTTTCGTCGAAAGATAAAATACTAGCCGAATTTTGGGAAAAATATAACCTCGACAGCATAACCGGTACCTGGGACTATGTTGAACCTGCATTATTCGGTTATGCCGCAGGTAAAGTAATCGAAAGTTTTTATGAATTCAGCCTGGCAGCACAGGATAAAATTGTTGCCCAGTTCCACGAATGGATGACAGGAGGCGGAATTCTGTACCTCAACGACCGTGTTCCACAGATTGGAACTGTTTTTACAACACATGCTACGGTTGTTGGTCGTTGTATAGCCGGCAATAACCTGCCTCTGTACAGTAAGTTTGATGAGTACAATGGCGATGCGATGGCTCAACGCTTCCACGTGATGGCAAAGCATTCGCTCGAACAGATAGCTGCGGTCGAAAGCGACGCTTTTACTACAGTTAGTAAGCTTACAGCGAACGAATGCAGGCAATTCATTGGCCGTGAACCGGATATTGTTACACCCAATGGTTTCGATGATTCACTTTTCCTCGACGAGGCTGAACTTGGTGTGAAACGACTTGCAGCTCGCGAAAAACTACTGGCTGTTGCCCAGGCAGTTACAGGGCAGCCACTTCCGGCCGATACACTTTTATTACTTAACAGCGGCCGGTATGAATTTCGTAACAAAGGAATAGACCTTTTCCTCGATGCACTTTCGAATCTGAACCATAACGAAAAGCTTACTTATCCGGTTGTAGCATTTATTACTATCCCGGCGCATCATTCTGGCCCGGTTCCGGGATTATTGGAGAAGATCGAAAGCGGCATCTTCGGTGATGCCGAAGAAAAGCACTATCTTACCCACGGTTTGTTTGAACCTGATTATGATCCTATACTAAGGCGACTGAAAGAAGACCGCCTCTTTAATTCACTGCAGGACCAGGTGAAGGTGATTTTTGTTCCAAGTTACCTCAATGGGAATGACGGTATATTTAATCTTTCCTATTACGACCTTCTCCCGGGTTTCGATTTATCCCTTTTCCCTTCTTATTACGAGCCTTGGGGTTATACGCCTCTCGAAAGCCTTGCATATGGTGTTCCGACAGTTACTACCACCCTGGCAGGGTTTGGTTTATGGGTAAGAGAAAACAGCAAAGACAGCGGAATTACTGTAATCGAAAGAAATGACGATAATAATGAAGCCGTCGTTAATGCAATGGTTTCGGTCGTACTTACTTTCGAAAAAATGTCGGAAAACAGGCGTGATGAACTTTCGGCATCAGCTATCTCAATAGCAAAGTCAGCTTTGTGGAGTAACCTGCTTATATATTATAAAAAAGCCTATTCAATTGCTCTCGAAAAGGTTTCGGACCGTTCCGATCTTTTCCGCGATAAGCGCCAGGCCGAAAGCGTTATAAGTGTGAACGGTAAGAAAGTTTCACAACCCGAATGGCGGAAAGTTCTTGTAAACCATATTTTCCCCGAATCACTGCAGGGACTTTTGAAACTTAGCCGAAACCTTTACTGGTGCTGGAATAGTGAAGCTACAGATCTGTTCCGGATGATAGATCCTGAAGGTTGGGAATTTTCGGATCATAATCCGATTGCCCTGCTCGAATCGCTTACCTATAGCAGGTTACAGGAACTTGAGAAAAATACTGACTTCATGTCGCGTCTGGCGAGCGTTATGGCCGCCTTCGAAGCCTATATGGACGAAGGACTTGAACGTAAAAATCCAAAGATCGCATACTTCAGCATGGAATTCGGTTTGCACGAAAGTGTACAGATATATTCAGGCGGATTAGGGGTGCTGGCAGGTGATTATCTGAAACAGGCTTCTGATTCGAATGTTGATATGATTGGTATAGGCTTATTGTATCGTTACGGTTATTTTAAACAAACACTTTCACCATTCGGTGAGCAGGTTCCGGAATATTTCCCGCAACGCTTTAATCATTTGCCACTTAAGCCTGTTCGAAACAAGAACGGCGAATGGGTTATGGTAAGCGTATCGCTGCCGGGCCGTATACTTCGTGCCAAAGTGTGGCAACTCGATGTCGGCCGCATTCCTCTTTATCTTCTTGATGCTGATATTGAAGAAAACAGCGAAGCCGACCGCTTTGTAACTCACCAGTTATATGGCGGGGACCTCGAAAACCGTTTCAAACAGGAATTGCTGCTTGGTGTCGGAGGTATCCGTATGTTAGAGGCCATGGAGGTTGAACCTGATCTTTACCATTGTAACGAGGGCCATGCGGCTTTTATCGGGATAGAACGCCTGCGAGGATTTGTTCAGAACCAGCAATTGTCATTCCTTCAGGCCATTGAGTTAGTTAGGGCGTCAACTTTATTTACAACTCATACTCCTGTGCCTGCAGGCCACGATGCTTTTACCGAAGACCTTCTTCGTACCTATATACCACATTATGCCGTCAGGCTGAATATTTCGTGGAATACCTTTATGAATTTGGGCCGGTATATCGAAAATCATAACGACCAGAAATTCTCGATGAGCGTTCTGGCTGCAAAGCTTTCGCAGGAAATGAACGGTGTTAGCCGGATTCATGGCCAGGTCAGCAGGCAGATGTTCAAAAATATGTACAATGGTTTTTATGAAAATGAACTCCATATCGGTTATGTTACTAACGGTGTGCATTTTCCTACCTGGGCCAATGCCAAATGGAAAAAATTATACAGGCAGGAATTCGGTCCTGCTTTCCTGCATGATCAGTCAAATCCTGAACACTGGAAAAAGATACAGAATGTTCCTGACGAACGTATATGGCAGATCAGGCAGGATCTTCGTGGCGAACTGATCAGTTATATCAAGAAACGCCTTACCGATACTATGGGTACCAGTTCCGAAAATCCGAAACAGGTTATCCAGGTTGTTGAATCGCTCGATGCCAAAGCACTTACTATAGGATTTGCCCGGAGATTTGCTACCTACAAGCGTGCCCACCTTCTGTTTTCAAATATTGAGAGGCTGGCGCAGATACTTGGTGATACAAAACACCCGGTTCAGTTTGTTTTTGCAGGCAAAGCGCATCCTGCCGATAAAGCAGGTGCCGATCTGATTAAAAGGATTGTGGAGGTTTCGCGTATGCCGCAGTTCGTAAGCAAAATCATCTTTCTCGAGAATTATAATATGGCTATGGCCCGCAAACTGGTTCAGGGAGTGGATATATGGCTGAATACTCCTACCCGCCCGCTCGAAGCCAGTGGTACCAGCGGCGAAAAAGCAATAATGAACGGCGTGGTGAACCTTAGTGTGCTCGATGGATGGTGGGCCGAAGGATACCATGAAGGTGCCGGCTGGGCGCTCAAAGAAGAACGGACCTACCAGAACCAGCAGTTCCAGGATGAACTTGATGCCGAAACTATTTACAATATGCTTGAAGACGAAATTATCCCGACATTTTACGACCGCGATAATGACGGTGTTCCGCATGCATGGGTAAAATACGTTAAAAATACCATTTCCGGAATTGCTCCTCATTTTACAATGAAGCGACAGCTTGATGACTATTTTTCGAAGTTTTACGGTAAGTTGGCTGAGCGTTCGGCCTTACTTAAAGAGGACGACAATGCAGCAATGCGCAGCCTTGCTTCGTGGAAATTCAGGATGATACGCAATTGGGATGGAATAGAAGTGGTTGATGTAAAATTCCCGAATCCAACGAATGAAGGACTGAATCTTGGAGATATCTTCAAGGCTGAGCTTACCCTCAGTCTGGGTGATATTGCTCCCGATGATATTATGATCGAAATGATTACAGGTCAGAAGGTTAATGATCAGATGATCGAACCTCAGTCGATACGCGAACTCAAACTTAAAGGCGTTGATGGTAACCTGGCTCATTTTGCTATCGAAATTGAAACAGTGTTGGCAGGTGTTTTCGACGTAGCCTTCAGAATTACACCTAATAACCCTTTACTGCCTCATCGTATGGACTTTAACCTGGTGAAATGGGCTTAGGTTGGATTATGAATTAAAGTTGACATGGAGAAAGTAAGACAAGGCGAGGGGAGAAGGGTGAATGGGAGAAAATGGAAATAGGAAAGCCTGCAAACATCAACCCATCAACTTATCAACCAATCAACCTCAATTAGAACAAATTACACAAACAAACCCCTGAAAATATGAAACTACTCGAAGGAAAAGTTGCCCTGATTACCGGTGCTTCACGCGGAATTGGCAAGGCTATTGCCATAGCTTTTGCACAGCAAGGTGCTTCAGTAGCATTTACTGATATGCGCCGTGATGAATTAATGGAAGCGACCGAAAGCGAAATTAAGGCGTTGGGAGTAAAAGCGATTGGCTATGCCTCCGATGCAAGTTCATTCGACGACAGCGAACGTGTTGTTGATGAAATTGCTAAAGAATTCGGCCGCGTTGATATACTAGTCAACAATGCCGGTATCACCCGCGACAACCTGCTAATGCGAATGTCCGAATCCGATTGGGACCTGGTAATAAAGGTAAATCTGAAATCGGTTTTCAACCTTACTAAAGCTGTTCAGAAATATATGCTTAAACAGCGTTCGGGCTCTATTATCAATATGAGTTCGGTTGTTGGAGTGAATGGTAATGGCGGGCAGTCCAATTATTCGGCTTCTAAAGCCGGACTGATTGGTTTTACCAAATCAGTTGCGCAGGAACTGGGTTCGAGAAATATCCGCTGCAATGCTATTGCCCCGGGATATATCGAAACCGAGATGACTGCAAAACTTTCCGAAGAAGTACGCACCCAATGGGCCGCACAGATTCCGCTTCGACGTGGCGGGAAACCCGAAGATGTAGCTCAGGCGTGTATATTCTTTGCATCCGATTTATCGGCTTATGTAACCGGACAGGTTCTTAGCGTCTGCGGCGGCATGAGCACTTAAAACCTGGAAATTACATATAGGAAAAGCGGGTTCCTGTTATCGGATTCCGCTTTTTTTTTAGCCAGCCAAAGCTCAGTATCGGCATATTTTTATGTTGGGCTTTATGCTTTATAAAAATAAGTATGAATTTCGGAATCACTTACTTGAGCTGTCCAGGCCTCTAAACCGTTGGCTTTTACCTTTTCGATCAAAGGCATTGGAGCAAAAGGGGGTAATCAACTCGAATATACATCCGGGTGCAATCTCCGAAGTTCTTTTTATGACTTCAGCAAGAGGGTGCATCCCAGCCTGAAGCATTTCGCGGGCATCGAGTGATTCGGTAATTTTTTCATCGGCAAACCATGCTGGTTTTGCGAATAAATCGTTGTTTGTAGTCATAATATCGTTGGTTGGATTTTGTCCTGCGGCATCGCGCAGGCTATTAGTAATAGTATGGATTGGTATATTGCCAACGACCGCTATTTGCTGGAAGGAGGCTATGCGACCTATTGTGCGCCTGAGCATAGGATTTTTTAATTTCTGAAAGGCCGGGGAAAGGCTGATCAGCAATTCTTCATTTTCCGGGAAGTTTTCAAGAAATTCCCCGACCCGCGTTTGCTGAGTAATTGCAGGTTTTATCATCGTTTTTTATTTTTCAGGAATAGTTCTTCAATCTTCAAATCTTCAATCCCTCACTCAGGATTCCTGAATTGCTAACCCAACAACCAGTTCCCGGCGTCCAGCAACCAGCAACCCCCACTTAAGTTTCCTTATTTTCCATACGACAACAACCTCTGTTCCCCCTCTAGCGCACGCAGTTCGGTAAGATCCTGCGAAAATTCAATGGTTCCGAGGTAATTACCCGTTTTATCACGCAGCGGCAAATAAGTGATATAGATGAACTTTGGGCCCATCTGAATCCAGAATGGAGCTGCACTTTCCTTGCCGCTTTTGAAATCGTTCAGGATCTGGTCGACAATATGCATGCTGTGAGGCGGATGGCACATGCGTACGTCGCGCCCGAGGATTGCCCGGTTGCGGTCGAAAATGCGGTGCTGGCCCTGGGTGAAGAATTTTACCTTATCGTGCTTGTCGACAAAGGTTATATCAATAGGTAAAGTATTAAGAATTATTGTCAGTTCTTCAACCGAAAAACTTCCGCTTGGCAGTCGCACAATTCCACCCGAAAACTCATTTCGAAGATCTGCTACTGTAAATTCAATATTATCCGGCAGCCATTCATCAGTGGGGTCGAACAGGCAATAACCAATTTCATTAGTCTGCTTCAGGATATCATACCATTCCTGTTCAGTGAGTACGTCCATGGCCATCGGAAGAAGTATTTCATCTTCCTTCACAATCATATCGGTAACTGATTTCGATGCAGGCGCCAGAACTATTTCAATAATGTCATTCAATTCAAGTGCTGTCGCTCCTTTGGCATTCTGCAGGACTTCAATCGCATTTTTGAGCGAAGCACGTGTTTCATCATGTTTTCCCCACATAACAGTTGGCGGGCCGGTTATGCCTTTAGCTTCAAGATAAGGGAACAACAGGTTTTCTTTACGGCGGTAATGTTTATCAACATCCGACAGGGCATTAAAAACACTGAGCATCTGCATAACACTTTCATCCATATTTTCATCCGTGTGAGTTGAAGCAGCATTTTTTACCGATTCATACAGGCTGCTCAGTATTAAAACCTGTTTTTCAAGTTCACGGTTTTCTTTTTTAAAAGTATCAACCGGATGTCCTGCCGGTATGGATTTTGCACTCGAATGATCGATATTACCATCCAGTACCATCGAATGGATATCGCATAAACGCAAAACTTCCGCAACAGGAAGACCTTCTTTTATCAATTCCTGTTCCACTTCAACAACTTCATCGTAAGGTATTCCTTTCAACAGGTTTGTGAGTTGTGTTTTGATTGCTTGAGGTGGTTCGCCCTGGTGCAATTGCAAAATCATGTGTTTCAACAAGGCTTTGCGATTTTCCGAATTGTTAATTAATTCGCTCATTATCAGATGAATTTATAAATAATTGTATTAAGTTTATTGTGTTATTTGATGAGTTTTCTTATTTAGATCAATCCTTTGCAAAGGTATATAATAATTCAGGTACAAAAATACCTAAATACAAAATATATTTATTTACTTCTTTTCTGGAAGTAATCCGCGAAATCGAATTTGATTAATATAGAGTGGCAAATATTTATGCTGATTGAGAAATAAGTGGAAGTATATTTTCTTTAAGTTTGCGGTATAACCTAAAACCTAATTTTATGAAATTATTGACGTATGTATCCGTTCTGATTATCTCAATTGTGTTGTCAGGAAAAGTTTTAGCACAGGATTGTGGTTTTTATTCCTTACAAAAAGGGATGGTACTCGGGCACCAGATTTTGGATGCAAAAGGCAAACTCACCGGAACAATCAGAACCACTTGCCTGGGTGTGGATAAAATTGGGAAAGCAGTGAATTTTAAACTGAAAAATGAATATGCCGATGGGAAAAACAATAATCAATCGACACGGGAGTATAATATGAAATGTGAGGATGGTAATTTTTACCTCGACATGAACAGTATGGTCGATCCAAAGTCGATGGAGGCTTTCAAAGGGATGGAAGTTAAAGTGGATGCAAATGATATGATGTACCCGGCTATACTCGAGGTGGGAAGTGCATTACCCGATGCAAATATTAATCTCACAGCAGGATCAGGAGGGGTTAGTATTATGAATCTGACAATAACTATAACCAACCGCAAGGTAGTAGGAAAGGAATCGGTTACTGTTCCTGCTGGGACATTTGATTGTTATAAAATTACATATGATATTGAAACCAAAATGATGTTCAAAATGATCAATACGGTTACTGAATACGTAAATATGGGCCTGGGCAGTATTAAGACAGTAACCTTTGATAAGAAAGGAAAAATTATTAACACAGTACTTTTAAACGAACTGAAAAAATAAGCGTTTCATTTCATTCGGTACAGATGCCTGAAAAGTACCGGAACGTAGCGAAAAATTTGCGACCTTTGCAGCTTATACTAAATACCCTTTTAGCTAGTGGGATTTTCGCTTATAACAACATACCCGGCCTGGTTCCTGATCCTTTGCATACTTGCAGGGATTATTTTTGCGGGTATTCTTTATTACCGCGATACCGGTCATGACTTCAGCAAACTGACTATTCGTGCGTTGGTATTGCTGCGAGGAGTTTCGGTTACCCTAATTGCATTCCTGCTGCTTTCACCGCTTTTAAAGAGCACTTCGAGGTATACCGAGAAGCCTATTGTTTTGTTGGCTCTCGATAATTCGGCATCTATCCGCATGGGTAAGGATTCAGCTTATATTACCAAAGATTTTACTGAACAGGTCAGAAAACTTGCAGAAAGGCTTTCAAAGAAGTTCGATGTTCAGACCTATACTTTTGGTGATAAGGTCACCAAGGGAATGAACGCAACCTTTACTGACAAGCAAACCAATATGGCTGAACTGTTCAGCGAGATCAAGGACAGGTATTCGAACCGAAACCTTGTTGCCCTCATACTTGCAGGCGACGGCATTTACAACCAGGGAGCCGATCCCTTGTATGTTTCCGAAAATGCGCCTTACAGCATTTATACCGTAGCTTTAGGCGATACTAACCAGCAGAAGGACCTTGTGGTAACCCGGGTTAACTACAACCGTATTGCATACCTGGGCAATGATTTTCCCGTTGAAATAACCCTGAGTGCCTATAAACTGGCCGGATCAAGTTCCAGGGTGAGCATTTCATCGGGTGAACAACAATTGTTTTCGGATAATTTCCCTATAGGGGACCAGCAGGTGACACGTACTTTCACAACAAGGCTTACGGCTTCAAAACCTGGAATACAGCGATACCGGGTAACTGTTTCACCGGTTACGGGCGAAATCAGCACATCTAATAATTTCCAGGATATATTCGTCGAAGTGATCGATGGAAGGCAGAAAATATTGCTTCTCCAGGCAGCTCCGCATCCTGATATCGCTGCTTTGAAACAGACTATTGAGAAAAACCAGAGTTATTCGCTCGAAACAAAAATGTTATCTGACTTTACCGGTTCACTTTCGTCGTACAGCCTGGTAATATTGCACCAGGTGCCTTCGTTGAACGATGTCGGGTTCCAGGTAACAAACCAGTTGAAAACGGTTCCAGTTCCGGTGTTATACATTATCGGCTCGCAATCGAACCTCCCGGCATATAATAACCTTATGTCCGGTTTATCGATACCTCAATCGACAGGAAATTTAAATGAGGCAACAGGAATAGTGAACCCCGATTTCAGTTTATTTTCGTTGAGCCCTGATATTACCCAGATACTGCCCGAGTTTCCGCCATTGAATGTTCCATTCAGTCAGTATAAACCGGGAACAGCCGCCCAGGTTTTATTGTACCAGAAAATCGGGAATGTAACTACCAAAATACCGCTGATCCTTTTTAACCAGGGTGTTGATCGTAAATCAGCAACAATTACCGGTGAAGGTATCTGGCGCTGGCGTCTCGACGATTATGCTAAAACAGGGAACCAGTTTGCTTTCGACGAATTTTTCACTCGCATTGTGCAGTACCTTGCAGTTAAAGAGGATAAAAGCCAGTTCAGGGTAATTGTAAAAAACAGTTTCAGTGAAAGCGATGCCGTAGAAATTGATGCGGAACTATATAACGACAGTTACCAGCTTATTAATGATCTGGAAGTGAATATCGTGATCACCGACGAAAATAAAAAAAGCTATCCTTTTACCTTTACACGCACATCGAATGCGTATTACCTGAATGCGGGAAGCCTGCCTCCCGGCGATTACACCTATAAAGCTTCCGCTGATTTTGCAGGAAAAGCATATGAGAAAACCGGTATGTTCACAGTAATGGAATTAAATATGGAAGCTATGAATACGGTTGCTGATCATACCCTGCTTAACACGATATCAGCCCGTCATTCCGGGAAAATGGTATATCCTTCTCAACTCAGCCAGATCGAAGAATTACTCAGTCAACGCGACGACCTCAAGACAATAGCATACAGCCAGAAACGGTATACTGATCTTGTGAGTTATGTCCCTTTCCTTATACTTCTGCTTCTTCTATTTTCGGCTGAATGGTTCCTACGGAAAAGAAACGGGAGTTATTAGCGAAAAAAGGAGGTAATAGATAATGGGGAAAAGTAGTACTATATGTGAGAGATCCGTTTATCGGTATTGAGACGCGGGAGTTATATTAATCGTTTATTTTCAAACCCTTTTCCATTTGCAAATAGCCAATAACTTAAATCCTTACTAAAAGAATGTCGCCGCATATCCTCTTCACTATTATTTTAATCATAACTATCGCCGGTTTTTTATTCGACCAGTGGATCGGTTACCTGAATACTACAACCTGGAGTAATGTTTTACCCGGTGATCTCAGGGATTTTTATGATGAACAGACTTACAGCCGCCAGCAGGATTACGAGAAAGTGAACTACAGCTTCGGCCTGGTTTCGGATGTGCTGTCATTTATAGGTATTATGGCAATGTTGTTACTGGGTGGGTTTGCCTGGATCGACTTTATAGTGATAGGTATCACAAACTCAGCTATACTGCAGGCTATCCTCTTTTTTGGCATACTGGCTTTTACAGCCGATGTTGTGAGTGTCCCGCTGGATATTTATCATACTTTCGTGATCGAAAAACGCTTTGGTTTTAATAATACTACTCCAGCTACATTTGTTCTTGATAAACTTAAGGGCTGGATGCTGGCGATTGTGATAGGAGGTGGTCTTCTGGCGCTTGTTGTGTTTATTTATGAAGAATCAGGCAAATGGTTTTGGGTACTGGCATGGCTTAGTATTTCGGTATTTTCACTTTTTCTGAGCTATTTCTATACAACCTTGCTGGTGCCATTGTTTAATAAACTTTCGCCTTTGCCAGATGGCGAACTCCGCGATGCCATTAAAGAGGTGGCAATACGTGCAGGGTTTAACCTGAAAGATGTCAGCATAATGGATGGTTCGAAGCGGAGTTCCCGCGGGAATGCCTATTTCAGCGGGTTTGGGCCGAAAAAGAGCATTGTGTTATTCGATACATTGATAAATGATCATACAACTGACGAAATTGTAGCGGTGCTGGCACACGAGATTGGTCATTATAAAAAGAAACATATTCTAAAAGGATTGATTTCGGGTGTGGCGCAAACCGGTGTTCTGCTCTTTATTTTATCGTTATTGTTAAAGAGCCCTCTTCCTGCCCTTGCATTGGGAGTTGCTGAAAGTTCATTCCAGATGTCAGTTATTGCATTCGGAATATTGTACAGCCCGGTTTCGATGGTTTTAGGAATTATAACGAATGTTATATCGCGCCGCAACGAGTTTGAAGCCGACAGGTATGCTATAGGATTATCACATCCGGGTGCCCTGCAGGATGCATTGAAAAAGCTCTCGGTAAAAAATCTAAGCAACCTCACACCACATCCCTGGTATGTGTTTGTACATTATTCGCATCCATCACTTTTACAGAGACTTGCCTCTATTGGGAGTTCATCTGCTATGGAGGAACGGGCTAAATAATCCGGCCTGCTTAAGTGAACAAAAAATGGAGTACTTTTGCGAATTATTTTACCAGGAAAGAAATTGCAACAGATGAATGACAGCAACCTCGGGAGCAAGTTACGCTGGCTCGGAGAAAACGCACTCAGATTATATTTACGGTTCAGGTTTTTAGCGAAGGAATGGATCAGAATACCGCGCGAAGCTCCTTTATGGATGAAATCGTTGCTGGTTGGAATCTATGGGCTGGCTTTTTTCCTGATACTTACCCTGGCTATTGACATTAATTTTTTGTGGCTTTTCGGGAAATCGCCCAAAATCAGTGAGCTTAAGAAACCGGATATCAGCCTCACATCCGATATTTATTCAGCCGATGGCAAGCAAATAGGTACTCTCTTTACTGAAAACCGTACTGCTGCTGTTTACGAGGATCTGCCTGAAAATCTTGTTCATACGCTTATTGCAACCGAAGATGTCAGGTTTTATAATCATCATGGCGTTGATATTAAAGCCACTATAGCCGCAATGTGGTCGGTAATGAACGGCGACAAGCGCGGGGGCAGCACGATAACCCAGCAACTTGTAAAAAACCTGTTTAAAACCAGGAAGGATTATTCAACAGGGCTTTTTGGTTATATCCCTGTGGCCTCAACACTTATCAGCAAGGCCAAGGAATGGATCAATGCGGTAAAAATTGAAATGTATTATACAAAAGCCGACATTATAACTATGTATCTTAATACGGTCGATTTCGGCAGTCATGCCTATGGTATAAATTCAGCAGCGTCTACTTTTTTCAGTAAAAAACCTTCGGAACTTACTTATAACGAATCGGCTGTACTGATTGGCCTGCTGAAAGCGCCTTCATCGTATAGCCCTGTCGCGAATCCGGTGCGTTCGCTCAGCAGGCGGAACCAGGTGCTGGGGCAACTAGAAAAATATGGATTTATAAGCCAGGCAGAGGAGGACTCGCTTGTTGCACTTCCATTGAAACTAAAATTCCAGCGAAAAAGTTTTTCGAAAGGTAACATGACTTATCTGCGCGATGCCATTGTTCGCGACCTGCAGGCATGGAGCAAAGAAACAGATCATGATGTATGGACCGACGGGTTGAAAATATATACAACCATAGATTCAAGAATGCAGAAGTATGCCGAAGAAGCAGTTGCAGAACATATGAAAAACCTGCAGCGTCTCTTCGACCAGGCTGGAAGCCAGGCTGTTAGGCCCTGGATAGAAGAGAATGGTAAAGAAAATCCTGATTACTTCCTGCAAAAGGCGGGTGAACTACCACAATATAAATCAGTTGTAAAAAAATATGGTGCCGGAAGTGACAGTCTGCGCAAGGTATTAAGCATTAAACACAAAATGCGGGTTTTTACCTTCAAGGGCGAACGCGATACAACATTCTCGGCCCTTGATTCTCTGAAGTATTACCAAAAATTTTTCCAGACCGGTTTTATGGCCATGGAGCCGGAAACAGGATTTGTAAGAGCATGGGTTGGCGGTATTAACTACAAGTACTTCAAGTATGATCATATAAATCAATCGAAACGCCAGCCGGGATCTCTTTTCAAGGCATTCGTTTATGCAGCGGCTTTCGACCATGGATATGGCCCGTGTGACAAAATAACAGATAAACCTGTTTCGATTAAATATACTGAAAACGGGGTAGAGAAAGAATGGGAACCTAAAAATGTCGACCGCAGTCATGCCGGTGAAATGACACTGAAGCATGCTTTTGCGCGCTCTGTCAACTCGGTTGCTGTGCAACTCACCCAGGTAATAGGCTGGCAAAAGGTTATTGAATACGCTCATAAACTTGGTGTTAAATCGGAACTCGCCCAGGTGCCTTCTATCTGCCTGGGCTCGAGCGATGTTACACTTGAGGAAATGATAAATGCATATTGCACCTTTGTTAACGGTGGTTCGCTTATTGATCCTGTACTTGTAACACGTATTGAAGATCAGGATGGGAAAGTGATTTACGAAGCCGCACCGGTTAAAAAACAGGTTCTTGATCCCGAAACCGCCTTCCTTATGGGTATAATGCTTCGTGCAGGGCTTACCGAACCAGGAGGTACCACTCAGGGGCTTTTTGAATACGACCTCTTCAGGTATGGAACTGAATTTGGCGGAAAAACAGGTACCTCATCCGACTATACTGACGGTTGGTTCGTTGGAGTTACTCCTGGACTTGTTGCAGGTTGCTGGGTAGGTAATGATGACCGTTCAATCCACTTCAAGTCGTCGCATATAGGTGAGGGTTTACGCACAGCGCAGCCTATATATGGCAGGTTTATGGCTAAAGTACTGAAAGATGAAAGCCTGGCCGGTTACCGTCAGAAATTCCCGAAACCTACAATGAAAATCTCAAAATCATATAATTGCCAGACCTACCTTCCTAAACCGGATTCGCTTGTGGAAGCGGCTGATTCGTTGGCTGTGGAATAAATATGTTCTTTGGATTTAAACTCCTTACAATTTAAAATTCCTTCTTTAATCATTAAAATCAATACGAATGCAAATCACGAAGAACACTGTAGTTTCACTCAGCTATGTGCTGAAACGCGATAATGCCCAGGGCGATATTGTCGAAGAAACCAGGGCCGGCGATCCATTGGTATTCCTATACGGAAATGGCCAGATGCTCCCTAAATTTGAAGAACATCTAAATACACTGAAAGCCGGCGACAGGTTTGAGTTTACGCTCACCAGCGATGATGCTTACGGGGAAGTGGATGATGAAGCCATTATTGACCTCGATAAGAGTATTTTTGAAGTCGATGGCAAAATAGATGCTGAAATGCTTGCTATTGGAAATGTAATTCCAATGCGCGACGACCAGGGACATATGCTTCAGGGAATAGTAGTAAGCGTAAATAACGATTTTGTCCGTATGGATTTTAATCATCCTATGGCTGGCAATGTACTTTATTTTACCGGTAAGGTTATTGAAGTGCGCACAGCTACCGACGAAGAACTCAGCCATGGCCATGCTCATGGGGCAGGCGGTCATCATCACTAAGATTATAACAGGATGAATTTTTAACCTGCATTAATTTTAAGGGGGGAAGCGATATATATCCTTTCCCCTTTTTGCTAATACCTTATCCGTATTTGCAGTTTTCAGAATCTCCCCAGTAAAAACACAGCCGGCTTTTTATGAATTTCTGGTTTCTGTTTCTTCCATTGTTCTATAGTTGAACACCGTATCCATTCGGTACAGAGGGTGAGATCCACAGCAATGCAAAGCATCAGCGAGGGATGGCAGGTTTTTATAATGCTTTCAAGCATTTGCAGGTTGCGATATGGAGTTTCGATAAAAATCTGTGTCTGGCTGCCTTTAGCTGTTGCCTGTTCAAGATCGCGAAGCGCGCGGGCCCTGTCATCGGGTTTTACCGGCAGGTATCCATGGAATGCAAAGTTCTGCCCGTTGAGCCCCGAAGCCATAAGAGCAAGCATAATCGATGAAGGACCGGTAAGAGGAATTACCCTGATTCCTTTCTGGTGTGCCAGTCGTACCACTGCATTGCCCGGATCGGCAACACAGGGTAATCCTGCCTCACTTAGCAAACCGATATGCTTACCTGTAAGAGCTGTTTGGAGCATGCCGGCAGCCTCTGAGTCGGGAGTATGTTCATTCAGCAGGTGAAAAGTAACTGTTTCAAAGTCCCTTGTATAACCTGCTTTACGCAGAAACCGCCTGGCAGTGCGAAGTTCCTCGACCACGAATGTATCTATTCTCTCAAGAATTAAATGGTTTACCGAAGGCAACCCGGCTTCGAACCCGGAATCGCCCAGGGGCGTTGGAATGAGATAAAGATGGCCTTTTGACATGGAGTATTGTCGATTTACGATTTACGAATGACGATTGCGATTTACGAATGGCGATTTACGATTTGTTGATTTTAGATGTTGTTAGTCATGTTTCAAACCCCTGAACCCCTGAAACAATCAACCTCCTCAATTTTATCTTCCCTGGAAAATTTTACCCCCCGATTCCTTCCAGCCACGGCAAATGCATCAGGTCAACATTGCCACCCGAAATAATGATGCCAATTTTCTGACCTGCAAAGCGTTGCTTATGTTTTAGTACCACGGCCAGGGCAACGGCTGATGAAGGTTCAATAATAATTTTCATTCGTTCCCATACCAGTTTCATGGCTTCAATTGTTTCCTGGTCGTTAACCGTAATGATATCGGTTACCAAACGCTGAATAATTGGGTAAGTCAAGCTGCCAAGTGAAGTACGCAGGCCATCGGAAACGGTATCAGGATTAATCGAGGGGACAAATTTCTTCTGGTGAAACGACTGGTATGCATCGTCGGCACCCAATGGCTCCGAGGCAATTACGCTGGTAGAAGGTGAGAAGTAATGCGAGGCCAGTGCGGTTCCGCTCAATAAACCGCCCCCGCCAACCGGGGCTACAATAGTATCAAGATCCGGCGAATCTTCGATTAATTCCAGTGCTGCTGTAGCCTGTCCGGCAATAATATAATAATTGTTGTAAGGATGTATCTCGAAGGCGCTGGTTTCCTTCAATACTTCAGAAAGAGTCTCTTCACGGGCTTCAAGAGTAGGCTTGCAAAAGGTGATTTTCCCTCCATACCCTTTCACCGCTGCGATTTTAACTTTCGAAGAATTTTCAGGCATTACAATGTAAGCCGGAATGTTTTTAAGGAGGGCAGCTCTGGCCAATGCAGCCGCATGGTTGCCCGACGAATGGGTTGCAACGCCTTGTTTAATTTCGTCAGGCTCAATGCCGAACACAGCATTGGTAGCACCTCTCGATTTAAAAGCACCGGCTTTCTGCAGGTTTTCGCATTTAAAATATATACTGGCTCCCGCCAGGTTATCAATCATTCTGCAGGTTAATACCGGTGTCCGGTGCAAAAAAGGTTTTGTACGGTTTGCTGCTTCTAAAATGTCAGCTTTGCCTGGTTCATGGTTTGCTTCCATGGGTTATCCTCCGTTCTTTAATCGTAATGCAATGGCTTCGGTAGCAGAATCAAGCAATTGATATACTTTTTCAAAACCTGCAGTACCTCCATAGTATGGGTCAGGTACAGGTTTGTTATTGCCTGGCTGCAATTCGTTCAGAATAAAATCAACCTTCTGCATCTGGCTTTGTGAAATGGCTTCTGATTTAACATCGTTGTAGTTATTCTGATCCATCACATAAATAAAGTCGAATGCATCAAAATCAGACCTGCGGAACTGACGTGCCACCAGGCCTGAAATATCAAGTCCATGTGCTTTCATTGTGCTGGTTGCCCTATAGTCGGGTGCATCACCCGTATGAAAACGCTCGAAACCGGCTGAATCCACTTCGGCGTCAAGTTTGTATTTTTGAATCTTGGCTTGCATTAGACCTTCGGCCATAGGCGAACGACAAATATTTCCGAGACAAACCATCAGTATTTTTGCAGGCATAATAAATATTGGTTTTTGATTTAAACCAGGTCCGTTGACGCAAATATCAGTTTTTACCCGGCTTATATATGCTCCTGTAACAGGCTTTTGAATTTAAATAAAAAAGGAAGCTGAATATACAGCCTCCCGTTTTTATGTTTGATGTTGAATTCAAAATTAGAATTTTATTCGTTTTTCGATTTCTTCGACGTAAGTCCTGAACTGTTTATCAGTTTCAATCAGGTTATTCACGGTGCGGCAGGCATGCAATACAGTAGCGTGGTCTTTATTGCCGCAGTGCAGCCCAATTGTAGCCAGCGATGCCTTAGTATGTTTTTTCGAATAATACATAGCAAGTTGTCGTGCCTGGACTATATCGCGTTTTCTCGTTTTTGAGTTGATCGCATCAATCGGGATGTCGAAATAGTCGCAAACAATTTTCTGGATGAAATCGATTGAAATCTCACGGGCCGTATTTTTGACAAATTTATCGATCATCTGCCTGGCAAGTTCGAGGGTAATGGCTTTTTTGTTCAGCGACGACTGTGCCATAAGTGAAATAAGCGCTCCCTCAAGCTCTCTTACATTGGTGGTGATACTGTAGGCAAGGTATTCAAGTACTTCGTAAGGCATATCGATGCCGTCCTTATAGAGCCTCTTTTTAAGTATAGCGATACGTGTTTCAAGGTCAGGAACCTGCAGGTCGGCAGCCAGGCCCCATTTGAACCGTGACAAGAGCCTTGGTTCAAGACCTTTTAGTTCAACCGGCGGTTTATCGCTGGTGAGAATAAGCTGTTTGCCTTTCTGATGAAGGTGGTTGAAAATATGGAAGAAAACGTCCTGCGTTTTTTCCTTGCCCGAAAGGAAGTGAATGTCGTCAATAATCAGAACGTCAATCATCTGGTAGAAGTGTACGAAGTCGTTCTGATTGTTGCTGCGCACAGAATCAATAAACTGCTGGGTGAACTGTTCGGTTGCAACATACAGAACTGTTTTTTCCGGGAAATTGTTTTTAACCTGAAGCCCGATTGCCTGGGCTAGGTGGGTTTTTCCTAAACCAACTGCGCTGTATAAAAACAAGGGATTGAAAGCAGTTTTCCCCGGGTTGCAGGCAACAGCGTATCCTGCTGAGCGGGCAAGGCGGTTGCAGTCGCCTTCAATAAAATTATCGAAGGAGTAGGATTCGTTCAATTGCGATTGAACCTGGATTTTTTTCAAACCAGGTATAACAAAAGGATTGGGTATTTCTTTTGATTTACCTGCATTTAAATCTATCGGCATCTGTACTGATGGATTTGTAGTCGCTTTTCGGTTACTGGTGGGTATTTTAATTGTATACGGATCGGAGGTGTAGGCTCCTTCCATAACAATGCTGTATTCGAGTCTTCCGTTGGTTCCCAGTTCGTTGCGGATGGTCTTCTTCAGAAGTGTGATATAATGTTCTTCGAGCCATTCATAAAAAAACTGGCTTGGAACCTGAATTGTTAATACATTGTTTTCAAGCTTTATAGGTTTGATAGGAGAGAACCAGGTTTTGAAACTTTGATAATTGAGGTTGTCGCGGATCACTTTCAAGCAATTTTCCCAGACTTCCTGGTGCAGTTCTTTATTTACTTCCATTTCGTTGTATTGCATAGTTGGGCTTGGTTAATTCAAAAGGTCAATGGTCTTTGCTTCAGTCTATTAACTTAAAAAGTGTTTATAAGTCTAAGTGCTGTATTTAAAAGTGTTCAAAAATCACTCTAACAAAGTTCAAAAAAAAATCATTCTGGTATTTGATTTTAAAAAAAATAGTTGTATATGGGAAAATGTATTAAAAAAATATCCGATTGCAATCAATAAAATTAAAAAATTGTTAAGTGATTAATTATTAGTCCGTTTATCTTTTTAAGCCTGGCGCAAACCTTTGGCGATTCACTATGCCTTATTGCGAGGCGGCTAACACATTTCATGCCAAACTTATTGTTAATAACTTCTAATGTTTCATCTTTGATGATTTTCATCACATCATTCATAGCTTCGTAGGGGAATTCCACCTCGTAAACCTCCTTAACAATCCTGGTTGCAATACTTGCATTTTTTAGTGCTTCGATGGCCGCAGTTTTGTATGCATTAATTAAACCCGGAACCCCGAGTTTTGTTCCGCCATAATACCTTATTACTACTATTAAAATATTAGTAAGATCGTGTGACTGAATCTGGCCGTATATCGGGCGGCCTGCTGTACCTGATGGTTCGCCGTCGTCGTTTACCCGGTATGCTGATTTGTCAAATCCAAGCATCCATGCATAACAATGGTGAGTTGCATCGTAATACTGTTTTCGCAAATTCTCAAGTTGCGTTTTAACTTCCTGTTCACTCCCTACTGGTATTGCAAATGCTAAAAACCGGCTTCCTTTATCGCGGAATTGTCCCTGTGCCTGCCCTTCGATAGTTTTATATTCGTCACTGAAAAGCATCCGTATTAAAGTTGTATCAGGTATCGACCCGGGAATTTAATGTATTGTGCAAAGGTAGTCACGAGTTGGCTGGTTTGAAAGGGTTATTGATAATTTACTTTGTTTTTGTTATTTCGTTTCTATTCAAAGAAATCTAATCTTATTTGTATTATAATCATACAGCTTTATAGAAAATCAAACTGACGCATTAATCATATACTGATTTGGAACTTGCAAGCATATTATCCATATTAGTTGCTTCCTGACTAAAGAGAAGAAACCATGCTTATTAGACTGGAATCGGCAATGATTCCTGAAGTTCAGTTTTTCAGGGAGTTACATGGTTTGAACATGATTTCAGGGAGCAATTTTTTAATAATTTCAATTTCCTTTCGTGCAATTCATGATTTAACTACTTTTGACCGACATTATAATATGGTATGCCATCACATTTAGGGGAATTTGCAGCATTGCTTACGACCGTTTTCTGGACAATAACTGCTCTGGCATTCGAAACTGCAAGCAAACGGATTGGTTCAATGCATGTAAACCTCCTGAGACTTGGGTTGGCAACAATTTTTCTTACCATTTTTTCTTTTTTTCACAGGGGAATGTTCTTCCCGATGGATGCTGATCTGCACACCTGGACATGGCTTGCCATTTCGGGGGTGGTTGGATTTGTTATAGGTGATTATTGCCTTTTTAAAGCATATATTCTCACAGGCGCGCGGGTAGCTATGCTAATGATGACACTTGCTCCTGTCTTTGCGGCATTTGCTGCCTGGATAGTCCTGGGCGAAGTGATGTCATACCGGAGCCTTTTTGCAATGCTTATTACCCTTGCGGGTATTGCACTTGTAATTTTTACCCGCACTCCCGACGGGGAAGCAGGTATAAAGAAAAGAAAAGGGACTTACTCCATGTCGTACCCTGCCAAAGGGATACTGCTGGGATTGATTGCTGCAGCTGGGCAGGGTGTAGGCCTGGTTCTAAGTAAATACGGCATGCAAGGTTATGATTCGTTTTCAGCATCCCAAATACGCGTAATATCAGGATTCATAAGTTTTGCCTTCCTTTTCCTTATTTTGAGGAAATGGAAAGAACTACCTGGTTCTTTCCGAGATGCCAAAGCTATGAAATGGCTAGTGGTTGGATCAATATTTGGTCCATTCCTTGGGGTATCGTTTTCACTGATGGCTGTGCAAAATACCAATGCAGGCATCGCCCAGACCATCATGTCGCTCACACCTGTACTTATTATTCCACCTGCCGTATTTATTAATAAAGAAAAAGTTACAGCCCGCGAAATACTTGGGGCTATCATCGCAGTTGCAGGTGTTGTAATGTTTTTTGTCTGAAATATATCTTCATAAGTTAGCAGATTGGTGCGTTCTTTCCGGAATATACAGCTAAGCAAAAGTATTATTACGGCTTGTTACTAATACATTCAAATTACTAATACATTCAAATTTAAGACTTTAGTCATTAGTCCAATTTGCAATTCTGGATGTTATTAATGTTCAGTAGGCTTGTTTAAAATGTATCTTTGAAACCATACCTGGAAATGCATGGTGAGCCTGAAGCTGCCGTTATTGCTATGATCAGGGCAGTAATGGGAAATGCAACTAATCCCGGCAATCACAATAATTATGAACGCTTTTTAACAACGATCGGTTCGTTTTGAGCCCTTTGAAGAAGGTTTGTTCTTTTATCTGAAATTTATCAATACGTGATCCAAGGATACTTTTCTTTCCTTACAATATCATGAATGCCTCTGAAAGTTTTTTTGTAATGCGGTTATACTCATAATCACTTAGGCGTTCACGAAGGTTGCTTTCCAGCATTGTCTTTTCGTTCCCGGGTATTTTGCTGTACCATTCACTTTCACCAGGCAGATCAAATGGTTTGCGGGGTATAATGTGCAGGTGAAGGTGAGGAATGGTTTGACCCGCTGGTTCGCCATCCTGTATTGTCCAATCGAACCCGGTACAACCGAAAAAAGGTTTTAGAACTACCGTAACTTTACGGGCAAATACCATCATCTCGCCAAGTTCAGCGTCTGATAATTCTTCGAGAGATTCATGGTGTTGCAGGGGAATTATCAGCGAATGCCCCGGAAGTACAGGAGCAATATTATAAATCGCTGCAAAATTGCCCTTCGTATAAAAAGATTTTCCCGTAATTTCTTTTTGACAAAACACACAATTGTTATCAGCCTTAGGCTTAGTTTCGGGCATTTTTATGGATATAATTTGCTATTTTGGGTAGTTACCTGTAATTTTTGACAGGAACCTGTGAAAACGGTGAAATGATCCAACAGGTTCGGCGAACATCATGATACAGCGATCCGAGATATAATTTATTCCTTTTCCTTCAAGGAATTTCAATACCTCGTCGTTCGATGATCCCTGTTGCAGCCATATATGCTGAATTCTTGATTTAACTGCCTCTTCAGCAATTTTCAATGTTGCTTCCGGCGGTGTATTAATCATGAGTGCTTTAACTTCGGAAGGCAGGGTTTCAATATCGCTGTAACACTTCTTGCCGTCGAATTCAACCATATGAGGATTGACCGGAATCACGTTGATGCCTTTTTTCTTTAATGTAAAGTAAATCGTGTTCCCGAATTTGTTTTTATTCCGCGATATACCGACCACTGCAATGTGCGGTTGCTGCAGAAACAGGTTTATTGACTCGCTGGTGCTCATTTTATTGAAGTTTTTATTCAAAAATGATATTCATTTCAACACGACGGTTTTTCTGACGTCCTTCAGGTGTAGTATTAGGAGAAATAGGTTTGGATTGCCCGAACCATTCAGTTTTTATACGATCGGGTTCAACACCGTTTTTAGCCAGGTAGGCTTTCACAGAGTAAACGCGGTTCTTGGAGAGTGTCATATTCGATTCAGGACTGCCCACATTATCTGTGTGACCTGCAAGTGAGAGTTTGAATTCACTCCGTTTTTTCATAACCATTGCAAGTTCGTCGAGTGAACTGAAGGATGAGGATCGGATAACTGCTTTTCCAGTTTCAAATTCCAGGTTATCGAAAGCTTTGCGAAGAATTTCCTGTTCTTCCTTTTTTATTTCAGGGCAGCCATTGTTTTCGGGTACACCCGGAATGGTCGGGCAAATATCGTATTTATCCGAAATGCCATCACCATCTGTATCAGGGCATCCCCTGAAAACCCTGCTGCCGGCTATACTCGGACATTCATCATCTTTATCCGGAATGCTGTCATTATCCGTGTCCTGGTAAGGACAACCATTGTTATCGGACGGGCCTTTCACTCCCGGGCATTTGTCGTTCTGATCATTAATCCCATCTCCATCAGTATCAATGTACGGACAACCATGGAATTCGCGAGTGCCGGGTACCGTTGGGCAGTTGTCGTCCTTGTCGGCTATTCCGTCCTCATCCTGGTCGGGGCATCCGTTCATTGCAACTGTACCTGCATTAAACGGGCAGGCATCATTCTGGTCGATTATACCATCGCCATCGCTATCAGGGCAACCTGAGAACTGAACCAGTCCTTTTACATCAGGGCAAAGGTCTTTTTCATCAGTAACACCGTCACCGTCTTTATCCGGGCAGCCGTAAAACTCTTTCGACCCCGGAAGGTTCGGACACCTGTCGCTTAAATCGGCCACGCCGTCGCGGTCTGTATCCGGGCAACCATTCAGTTCGACCAGGCCGGGTATATCAGGACAAAGGTCGTTGTCGTCCGAAACATGGTCACCGTCCATATCATGAGGCGCCTTATACAGAATGGGGAGCTTCAGTATCATTGTCCCAGAAGTACCATACCGGTTCTGCTTGGATGTGAGTAACGAGAAAAAATCGTTCATCCCAAACCACACCGGACCAACACGAATTCCCATGCCGATATTCAGGTGCTTGTATTGATTATACTGCACAGGGAATGATATTCCGAACCACTTGGTATCGTATCGGGGTACGAAATTAAGTGCCGAAACATAATGTACTTTGTTTATATCATTAGTTCCTTGCTCGAGTGCAAAATAGGGAGTAAAATTAAAATAAAGTCCTTCGGCTAATCTAAGATCAAACTGGAAGCTGACAGCGGCAGGACTGTTCATCCTGTACTTCGAATCTACATCGAGACGCTTGAAATACTGATCAATGAGCGAATCGACATACGCTCTTGAATCAATTTCCCAGGATCCAATCGGGATGTCTTCGTAATTTGCATAAAAATCCCTGCTTTCGGGGTGGCGGTTGTAACGAACACCCCCAAGGTCAGTAACAGAAATTCCTACTCTGAGCAAATACTTGTCTTGATTTTTTCTCCAGATATTTGTCACCCCATCCATTTCGTATGTATAATCCTTCCAGTTGGGGCGGTATTCGTAAACAATGCCAAAATCAAAACCCAGCGAGGGATTGGTTTGAAATTTATATTTGACATTGCTCAAGTCTTCATAAAAATTATCCGAACTCCCTACCCTGAAAGTGGTATTATACATCGAAAGAGTATCGTCATTTATTAATTTATAGTTAATGTCATCGCCAAAAACATAAGCTGAAACTATACCCTGGTTTATTTTCATGGTAGCACCTGCTTTCAGGAAGTGCTCTTTCTGGTCAAGTAAAACTCTTGCGTATGTAATACCGTATTCAACCCAATTGTTCGATTGAATGCTGAATTGGTCATTATTAAGTGAAACATTCCATAATTCTTGATATTTAAGGCTACTATCGATCAGGTGTACAAAATCTTCAGTTACATTGTCGATATTAAAAATGGTTCGGGCGGATGGAGTAAAAGCAAACGCATCTTTATCCGAAAGGGATACCATAAAACTCATCAGGTCCTGCTTTAGACTGATGTAACCTGCTTTTGAATCTCCGTTATAGTTTTTGCTGTAATAAGACTCAAAGTCTTTATCCTCCCGAATGAATGATCTGATATGCCAAAGTGCATAAGGATCTATGCTGAAAAAGTTATTATCCAGATTGAAACTGCTTGAAACCATACCCATATCAAACTTATACCTGCTGTCGGCAATTGAAGCTGGTTGTAACGCAACGCCTGTTACACCGGCGTAATTGCTCGATGCAAAAGGCAGAAAATCCTGTGCTTTGATATAGTCAGATGCAAAATAAGTGATGAGTGCAATGAAAATGAATCGCTTCATAGTACAGAGTTTTTAAATAATTTTATCAAAAATAGTGAAATTTATTTCGATTTGGTTTCTGTGACGGATTAATTTATAACCATTTTATTAAATAAGAATATCTTTGAGGTGCCGAATTATTATTAGCTTTTGGAAAATGCCGGATACCATTCAAAGCCTGTACAGAAATATTCTGTTTAAATTAAAAACGATTTACTCTGAAGAAGAGGCAAAGGCCATATGCAACCGGGTCATTGAACATTTTTTTAATTATACTCCATTGCAGAGGGTAGGTTCAGTTGAGATAGAAGTTACAGAAAATCAGGTTCAGAATGTTGAAATTGCACTTGAAAAGTTGATGCATTACGAACCCCTGCAATATGTTTTGGGTACGGCATGGTTTATGGATATGGAGTTGGAAGTATCACCGGCAGTGCTTATTCCACGACCTGAAACCGAGGAACTGGTATCTTTGATCCTGAATTGGTCCAAGCATTCGAAACCGGTTGATCCGCTGTTTGTCCTCGATATTGGAACCGGTAGCGGCTGCATTGCCATCGCACTAAAACGAAATATACCTGGCGCGCATGTTACCGCTGTTGATATTTCGGGAGAAGCCCTCACAGTGGCACGAGCCAATTCAGTAAAACTCGATGAAGTTGTTGAGTTTATTCAGGCCGATATTCTTAATGAGCAACATTGGAATGGATTTCATGAATACGACATTATTGTCAGTAATCCTCCTTATGTTACCCGATCAGAGGCGCGACAGATGCTTCCTAATGTCCTGAAATATGAACCTCACACTGCTTTGTTTGTTCCGGATGAAGATCCATTCCTGTTTTACAGGGCAATCATAAACTTCGCAAAAATGAGACTTCGCAAGGGAGGAACCCTTTGGTTCGAAATAAATGAGGCCTACGGAGAGCGATTAAAGGAGTTATTATTGGATCATGATTTTAAAGATGTAAACATTATTTTTGATTTTCAGGGAAAAAGTCGATTTTTGCAATGTTATAAGTTGAAACTCTAATTTACCTCAAACACAATAATTTTATTTAAACATGACAGACACCATTAGAAAAACGTTAAGGGACTCAAAAGTCGCCCGGTGGTCGGCTTTGGCCGTGGTTGCATTTACGATGCTAACCGGCTACTACCTCACCGATGTTATAGCCCCACTAAAAGGACTTCTTGAAGGGCATTTGGGCTGGGACAGCTCTGATTTCGGATTTTTCAACAGCGGATACGGCTGGTTCAATGTATTCCTGGGAATGCTTATTGTTGGAGGTATTATCCTCGATAAAATGGGCGTTCGCTTTACAGGACTTATGGCAGCAATTGTAATGGTGAGCGGAACAGCTATCAAATACTGGGCTGTACAGACACATTCGCTTGATGGTGTTATGTGGCATCCGCTTTGGTTTGATGTTAAAGCCCAGGTAATGATTGCCGGTCTTGGTTTTGCGATTTTTGCCGTTGGAGTTGAAGTTGCAGGTATTACCGTTTCGAAAATTATTTATAAATGGTTCAAAGGCAAAGAACTGGCATTGGCAATGGGTCTCGAAATGGCTACGGCCCGTTTGGGTACAGCACTTGCTCTTGCTACTTCAGTTCCAATTGCTAAAGCTACAGGAATGATTGACGTTTCACGGCCAATATTGCTGGGATTGATCCTGTTGTGCATCGGGCTTATTTCATTTATCTTATACATGTTTATGGATAAGAAACTGGATGCTTCCGTTATCGAAGCTAATAACCCGGTTGAGGATGAAGAAGCATTTAAATTAGCAGATATTGTAATGATTATTACCAACAAAGGCTGGTGGTATATTGCCCTGCTCTGCGTATTGTTTTACTCCGCTGTATTCCCTTTCCTTAAATACGCTTCGGACCTCATGGTTAATAAATTCGGTGTAAGCGATGACCTTGCAGGATCTATACCATCCATGCTGCCTTTCGGTACCATTCTGCTCACTCCTTTATTCGGCAGTCTTTACGACCGGAAAGGTAAAGGCGCAACCATCATGATGATTGGTGCCGGTATTCTGATCCTGGTTCACGCTCTTTTCTCAGTTCCTTTCCTAAACCACTGGTTGATGGCAATTGTTTTAATCCTTGCTTTAGGTGTTGGGTTCTCACTTGTGCCTTCTGCCATGTGGCCTTCAGTTCCTAAAATTATTCCTGAAAAACAATTGGGAACAGCTTATGCATTAATATTCTGGGTGCAGAACTGGGGACTTATGGGAGTTCCGGCTCTTATCGGCTGGGTCCTTGATAAATACTGTGTCACAGGTCAGGTAATGCGTGAAGGAGTTTCGGTAAACACATATAACTATACTATTCCTATGCTGATCTTTACCTGTTTCGGGGTATTAGCCATGCTATTTGCATACCTCCTGAAGATCGAAGATAAGAAAAAGGGATATGGTCTTGAATTGCCGAATATACAGAAATAATTAATACAGGTTCAGTTTGCCTGAATCTGAATGCCGGGCGGGGTTTCTCAACTTCGCCCGGTTTTTTTATGGCATTCCTTACGTTTTCGTTTTGTACTTTTGTATTTCCTTTACCGGGTATTTTAATTTATCTTTTTGATTTGTTCCGGTACCCGGACTTCTAAATTAATGCCCTTTTCGAAAATATATCATACAGTATGAAAATCCTGATTGTATCAGCTACATCACTCGAAATAAAGCCTCTGCTCGAAGAACTCGGTGAAGGGACAGATATGCAATACCATGTTACCCGGTACATTAATGAACGCTTCCAGGTCGATGTGCTTATAACCGGTGTCGGGATGGTTCCGACTGCGGTTTATACCAGTATGGTATTAGGATTATATGATTATGATGCAGTTATAAATGCCGGAATCTGCGGCAGTTTTAACCGGAATATAAGTATTGGTGAAGTTCTCAATGTAGCTGTTGATTGCCTGCCCGAAACCGGTGCCGAGGACGGCGAACATTTCCTCTCGCTAATCGACCTTAACCTGCTCGAACAGGACGAATTCCCATTTAGTGGAGGTAAGTTGGTAAATGATTCGGTTTTTGAAAGCGGACTTATTGAAGCTTTGCCGAAAGTAACAGGAGTTACAGTGAATACTGTTCACGGGAATGCTCAAAACATCGAGGCTTTTCTGCTTCGCAACCAGGCCGATGTCGAAACAATGGAAGGTGCTGCATTTATGTTCTCATGTAAAGTGCATAAAATGAGGTATATGCAGGTGCGTAGTGTTTCCAATTATGTTGAGGATCGCAATATGTCGAAGTGGGATATTCCCCTGGCTGTTCAGAATCTGAACAGATTCCTTATTGAGTTGTTGAATGAGTAGGAATGAGGGCAGTAAGTAGTGAGTGGGAAACAGGTAATCCTTTACTTTAAGATTATTCTCCGCTCTCCTGTAAGTAAAATTAAAAAATATCTGATCCGAATCCTTTTACCCCATTTTCTATTAATAAATTACTTTTTTCAAACGCATGAAACTTACTCTTGGCTTTTCCCCTTGTCCGAACGATACTTATATTTTCGATGCGCTTGTTCATCAAAAAGTGGATACTGAAGGCCTGGAATTCGACTATTTTATGGCCGATGTGGAAGAACTCAACCGCCGGGCTTTTAATGAAGTTCCTGATATTACAAAAGTGAGCTTCCATGCTTTTTTGCACCTGGCCGGCAATTACCTGCTACTCGATTCCGGGGCTGCACTCGGGTTTGGGGTGGGACCGCTTGTAATTAGCATGGAGTTACACGATTTTGAGGAATTGAATGGTAAAAAAGTTGCCATTCCGGGCAGATATACGACTGCTAACCTGCTTTTTAGTCTTGCAATGAAAGAGCCCGTTATAAAAAAAGAAATGTTGTTTTCGGATATCGAAAATGCGGTTCTCACAGGCGAAACGGATGCCGGAGTTATTATCCATGAAGGACGGTTTACATACGCTTCTAAAGGTCTTCACAAACTGATCGACCTTGGTGAATTTTGGGAACATCTCACTGGTTCACCGGTGCCACTAGGTGGAATAGTTGTGCATAAAAGAGTTGGGAACGAAGTGATTGCAAAAATTCAACGTACCCTGCGCCGAAGTGTTGAGTTTGCGAATTTGCACAATGGCCGACTCAGCGAATTCATCCGCTGCAATGCCCAGGAAATGGACGAATCGGTTATGCAAAAGCATATCAACTTGTATGTAAACGAGTTTTCAGTCGACCTGGGTTCCATTGGTAAAAGTGCTGTTAACCTCATGTTCGAATATGCCATTAAAGCGAAGCTGATCGATACAATGCCTGAAATAATATATGCCTCTGAACTGAAATAGGATTATCACGTATAGTTCATCATCGAACATGTTGCTGTTATAATCCGAATGCATTAACTTTCACAACGGAGTATTTAGTACTTTTGTCTAAATTTTAAGAAAGCTTACTTGAAATATTTTATTCCTTTCTTTTTCATTTTCTGTTTTGCTCTTGTTTCACTTCAGGCAATCTGCCAGGTCGACAGGGGCGGAGTTCCGCGAAGTTTCCAGATGGCGGTGAACGAAAAAGTTATGCTTGTGGTTAATGAAATTCCGCCTCCCGATAAACTTTTGCTTGAATCTGAAGATAACGAAAATTCGGGTTCTGAAAAATCATATCGTGTCGGTGTCGAAATCCCGGTTTCATTTTCGGATGAGACTTCAGGCAAATGGGATATTGTGCCGGGTGGCCGTATATGGCGTGTTGCAATAAAATGCAGCGGCGCACAGGCTCTCGGGCTGAGTTTCGACAAACTTTGGCTGCCTGATGGAACCGATTTGTTTATCTACACACCGGATTATAAATCGGTTATTGGTGCAATTACTCCCGGAGTGCTGGCTGATGCACCAAAATTTGCTGCCCGTCCACTTCCCGGCGATGAAGTTGTTGTTGAGTATTTTCAACCTCTGAATGCTTCCCGGTATTGGCCTCTTGATATCAGAGGTGTATCATACCAGTATCGGGGGTATCAGCCTGTTAATGTAAAGTCAGTTTCCACTACGCAGGGTGTCTGCGAAGTAAATATTAATTGCAGTGAAGGTGATGACTGGCAGAATCAGAAAAGGGGGGTCGTTAAAATTTACACCAAAATTGGAATCAATCATTTTTATTGTTCAGGTGTCCTGCTTAACAACACATCTACTGATTTTTCAGCTTTATTTCTTACTGCCAGCCATTGCGGACACGGCTCTGCGGGTCAATATGTTACGGTTGATGATCTTGCCCAATGGGTGTTTTATTTTAATTACGAATCACCGGGATGCACAACAGCGGGGTCGCAGGAATACACAGTTGTTGGTGCAACTAAACTTGCTGTTTCCGACGATCCCGCCGATATTGGTTCCGATTTTTTCCTTCTCAGGTTATTGACGAATATTCCTGCAAGCTACTATCCGTATTACTGCGGCTGGGATGCCGGACCGGGTAATTCTACTTCAGGTGTCGGTATTCATCATCCGAACGGTGAGGTAAAAAAAATATCTACCTATACCGCTCCAATAGTTTCAGCTACCTGGGGTTCAACACCTGATACCCATTGGTCGGTTAAATGGTCGGCAACACAGAATGGGAATGGGGTTACCGAAGGAGGTTCGTCGGGCTCAGCTCTGTTTGATAACGAAAAACTTGTAATAGGTACACTTACAGGTGGCGAAAGTTCCTGCTCGAATCCTTCAGGGCTTGATTATTACGGAAAATTCTCCTATTCCTGGTTGTCATGCGGAACAACAGTCAGCCGCCAGCTTAAGCCCTGGCTAGATCCGGCAAATACAGGTATTATTAAACTCAACGGCACATACAACGAGAAAGTTGCAGTTGCTGATTTCTCTGCCAATTATTTAGTTATTCCTGTTGGTGGCACTGTCGGTTTTACCGACCTCTCGGCAGGAAATCCCGATAAGTGGCATTGGTATTTCGAAGGTGGTGAACCATCGGAGTCTACCCAAAAGAACCCGGGTGAAATCCGTTTCGGGCGATACGGGATGAAAAATGTTAAACTGGTTGTTTCTAATTCGTATAACAGTGATTCGCTTATCAGGGAAAATTATATCGATGTAAGGGCTGTTATTTCGCCTAACCCGGCGAAAGATGGGGTGATCAGTATTTTAACCGATATTAATAACCAGGGTAATATCGTTATCGATGTATATGACCTTTTTGGAAAACTTGTGCAGCACTTTGAATATACAGCATCCGCTTCAGCCTACCACAGTTTACAGTTGCCTGATAAAGGCAATACATTTATTGTCAGGGTGATACAGGGCGACCAGGTGCAAACACATAAGGTAATTGTTGTGCGTTAACATGCGATGGTGAAATGAGAATCAATAATATTTATTATTAAACCGGACTGATGATTTCTGAACTGATAAAATCTGCTGATATAAGTGCCAACATTAAAGAAATTGCTTTGAGAGTTCTGAATTCCGTCAGGATAACTCCTGACGAGGGTGTAGCTCTATACAGGGAAGCTGATACTTCACTGCTTGCCCTGCTGGCTGACCAGGTGCGCAAACGCACTGTTGGTAATTATGTTTTTTACAACCGCAATGTCCATATTGAGCCGACCAATATTTGCGTTTACGATTGCAAATTTTGCTCCTATTCGCATCACCAGAGCAAGGAATCATGGGAACTTACAATTGATGAAATGGTGAAAACCGTGGTCAGCCTTGGAGATGAAATTACCGAGGTTCACATTGTGGGAGCCGTACATCCCGGCAGGGATATATATTATTATGCAGATCTGGTAAAACGTGTGCGCGAAGCAAGACCTACCATCCATATAAAAGCTTATACAGCGATAGAAATCGAGTATATGGCAAAGCGTGCTGAAATGTCGTTTAAAGATGCTCTCCAGCTGCTAAAAGATTCGGGGCTCAACTCCCTGCCAGGTGGCGGAGCCGAAATTTTCGACGATGCTATAAGGGAGCAAATCTGCGGGAAGAAATCTTCGACCGAAGCCTGGATCGAAATCCACGAAGCCGCTCATCAG
This sequence comes from Bacteroidales bacterium, assembly GCA_963677975.1. Taxonomy (GTDB): domain Bacteria; phylum Bacteroidota; class Bacteroidia; order Bacteroidales; family UBA4417; genus UBA4417. The sequence continues at coordinate 2,805,431 of OY782677.1, forward strand.
CTTGGCATTCCAACCAATGCTACAATCCTGTATGGCCACATCGAACAATTTGAACACCGCATCCACCATATGAACCTGCTGCGGGAACTCCAGGACCGTACCGGAGGTTTCAACGCCTATATTCCGCTCAAATATAAAAGCAGGAACAATGAAATGTCGTATGTGGGTGAAGTCTCGCTTATTGAGGATCTGCGCAACTATGCTGTTTCGCGTATCTTCCTCGACAACATTGCCCATCTGAAAGCCTACTGGCCTATGATAGGAAAGGAAATGGCCGCTTTATCGCTTGCTTTCGGGGTCGATGACCTGGATGGTACCATAAACGATTCAACAAAGATATATTCGCTTGCGGGGGCCGGCGAAAATCCCTCATTGAGTTCGGATGAAATCAGGGACCTGGTAATCAAAGCAGGCAGGATACCCGCCGAAAGAGATTCGGTATATAATATTATTTCGGAGGGTTAATAGTATTAAACCTGATCAAATGCCGACTTTTGCGGCAATTGTCAACCCTATAGGATAGAAAATAAACACTTGGTGCTACAAAGAGATATTGCTTTAGATTATTGTGGTATTTCGCTTTTTCTCTGGATTAAAATTGGCTGGAAACCGGAAACCTTTCCTATTCAGTTTCGTCGTCAGGTTCGCTCTTTATAACATATCGTTCCCATTTTTCGATAACCCCTTTCATATCTTCAGGCAATTCGGCTTCAAAGTACATTTTCCTTCCGTCAGCCGGATGCGCAAACCCAAGCGACTGGGCATGCAATGCCTGCCGCGGACAGACCTCAAAACAATTCTGGATAAACTGCTTGTATTTGGTGAATGTAGTGCCTTTAAGCACCTGGTCGCCACCATAGCGCGCATCGTTAAATAAAGTATGACCTATATGCTGCATATGAGCCCTGATTTGGTGTGTACGCCCGGTCTCAAGTGTGCATTCGATAAGTGTGATATAATGAAACCGCTGCAACACGCGGTAGTGCGTAATTGCTTCCTTCCCATGGCTGCCATCGGGGAAAACGTCCATAATAAGCCGGTCACGCAGGCAGCGGCCTATGTTCCCGGTAACTGTTCCTTCTTCTTCTTTTACATCGCCCCAAACAAGCGCCTGGTACTTCCTGTCCACTTTATGTTCGAAAAATCCACGGGCAAGTATGCTTTGAGCCAGTTCGTTTTTTGCCACAAGCAGCAACCCTGAAGTGTCTTTATCAATCCGGTGCACCAGGTAAGGTCCTGTTTCGGAAACGATACCCTGGGACTGAAAACGGTAAACAAGCGCATTTACAAGTGTGCCTGTATAATTGCCGTGGGCAGGGTGCACCACCATACCGGGAACTTTGTTAATAACAAGAACATCGTCATCTTCGTAAACCACATTCAGGGGAATGTTTTCGGGCAGAATTTCGGTTTCGCGTGGCGGGTAAGCCAGGACAATTGAAATTACATCAAGCGGTTTTACCCTGTAATTGGGTTTTACAGGTTTATCATTAACCAGAATATTGTTGGCATGAGCGGCATTCTGAATTTTATTTCTGGAGGCATTCTGTATTCTTCCCATAAGGAACTTATCGATGCGCAGCAGTGCTTGTCCCTTATCCACTTCGAACCTGAAATGTTCGTAAAGGTCATTCTCTTCAGCCGATGCTGAGGTATCTTCTAATTCTTCGATCATTCGTATTTGAAAATTATGAGTAAATCATTTGTCCCCGGTTAACCAGGTTTACAGGATAAACGTAAAATTAGTGTTAAAAACAGTTCAATCGGACCTATCAGGACTATCTTTACCTGATTACCAGCTTCCCGCTTGCTCTCTGTCCTTTGGTTTTATCGGTAAGTACTACCATATAAAAGCCGGGTGTAAGCCCCGAGACATCAACAGGATTTGAGAATGATGATGAGAGCACAGTGCTTCCGGTAGCTGATAATATGCTCAAGGAAAGATCATTATGGCTGTTTTTCCATGATTCAGGCAGATGAATAATAAGCCTTCCGTCAGTAACCGGGTTTGGAGTAAAGCTGAGTTTTTCAGTTTCGGGTGTTTCGGTTATCCCGGTAGGGTTTTTTGATCCGATAATAGGGCGCATCATAAGCGAACCGGCATTGATTTCGCTGCTGGCTTCCCAATTTCCGGTTGTATTGTAAAACCGTTTCGAATGACTGTCGGTATATCGGTCGAACCCGACATTCAGGTTATCTACAAAAGTTTGGCCCCAGCCAACGTAAAAAATAAGGCTTGGAAACGACAACGGATTGATAATTAAAGGTGTTTCGAACCAGTAAGTCTGGAATTGATTATTCTGGTTCGTATAAATTGGGATGGCATCGTTGAGCACCCTGATTTGCTGTCCCGGCATACCGTAAGCATCGTTCCACACAATAAGATCGATGACTTTCTGGTTAACATTACCCACAACCGGGTTGAAATAAATCTGAATTCCACGCATTGTATCGGCAACATTCAGTTTAAACTGAACTGCATAATACCCCGAAGCCCCGTTTATCCCGATTCCGGCTTCGGAGGAGCCATTGTCGTATGCATAATAATTACTGAATACCTGTTGAAACTGTATTGAGTCGTTCGGACGATACAAAGGATTTATATCAGGCGAAAGTATGTGTGTAATATGGAAAACAACCGATTCTTCGTTCGACGTAGGAAAGAAAAAATTAACCGCCGGATGGGCAAAAGGAAGATAATCGCAATATCCGTAGGTCGCGTAGGGTCTTATTTTAAAACTGCCTCCATCATAATTATATGCAGGTATTGGTGGAAGTGAGTTCTTGCGCACGTTGTACTTATAGGTAATATTCTGGTCGAGATTGTAAAGATTGGCGATTTTTATATCCAGCGTTTCTTTCATCTCGTTGATAAAGTTGTTCCTGTATTGTTTAAGAGGCATGGATTCGTAGTTGCGGAGCATCGAAGGTGCGATATCACCAAATGCCACATCCTGTATAAGCGTATCGTGAATATTCCTGCCAGTATTCAGCGAAACCACATCAATATTCCAGAGACTACCATTACTGCGCCAGTCGGGTTGCGAATTGCCCGACAAAGCTCCTATGTTCCGGAACCTGAACTGGAACCCGTTTTTATAATACCGGGTGCTGTCGAGTACCTTGGTAATAGGAATAAGTACCTGTCGAAAATAATGGTTGTTTGGTCTGGCGAAAGTGTCGACCTGTATTCCTCCCGTTGTTGACCATATTTGATTCCAGATCGGGACTCCAGTTGAATCGTTATCACCTGGAGAATGGAATTCGAGAATGAGCGACGATTTTTTCGAAGGCGGGCTGATGCTGCGACCCTGTGGCTGGTAATAAAAACTCAGGTAGACCGAATCCTTGCGGGTTATTGCTTTTTTAACTGGTGTAAAAACCGAGTCGAGCCTTATGGGGAGCGAAGTGAGATTATCCGCGTTAAACGGGTATTGTCCGGCTCCGGGGTATAAGGCGCCTTTATCGTTGAGAACATCGAGTGATGCAACACCAATTGTAGGAGGAAATTTGGCAAAATCAGTATTTATGAAAGCATAATTATCAAACCAACGCAATGACGACGGATATACCGAATTAACTGAAAAGTCATCATAAAATGGCAGTGTCAGGCTTGTGGTACCGGTCTTTACTTTCCTTTGTTCCTGGTATTTCCTAGCAACAGCAGGATTAAACGCAGGTGAAATCATTTCCTCCTGCGCTGCTGCCGATAAACCAAGCAAGGTTATTAATAATAATGTGAAAATATTTTTTGTCATTCAATCAATTAGTTAAGGTAATGGTGTTTCAGGGGTAACGGTATCAATAACCATCTTACTGATGTATTCTTCGAAATTCAAATCGGTACTTCCCTTGTAAACCAGCGAGAAACCGGTCCCTGTTCCGATACGTTTCCCGTAAACATATAATGGTGTTTGTTCATAAACAACAGCATCAGTGCTATCGGAAGTGCCGGTATAACTCTCATGGTCAATACTAAAGCCCATACGCGCCAAATCAGCCCTGGCTGCATCGCGGCTTTTCCCGATAAGGAACGGAACTGACTGCAGATCACCACCTGAACCTGAACCAATAACCAGGTCAATTACCGATCCTTTACGAATCTGAGTTCCAGGCGAAACTGTTCGCCCTCCGACCGTAACTTTAAGGACTGCATTTTTTGCCATATCCGGTATAATCCTGATGCTTCCGAGTTTTAATCCGTAGGTCTGAAGCAAAGCTTTTGCCCTCCTCAGCGAAAGGTCGATAAGTGCCGGCATACTCACCTGCTCAGGAACAAACGATACCAGGGAAAGATAAATAGCCCTTCCGGGTTTTACCTTGGTGTTGGGCAATGGATCCTGCGAAATCACGCTGCCCGGGCGTTTTGTGTAATCATAAATTGAATCGACTATCACAAGTTCAAAATCCCTGCTCGACTCAAGGCTGTTCACCTGGTCCATTTGCAGGCCGACATAATTCGGGGTAATTGCTACCTGGTTATGCCTGGTATACAGCCTGAGAATAGTTAGTGTTATCCAGGCAATAACGATAAAAAGCAAAAATGAATAAGCCAGGTGTTTTAAAAACCGCCGGGTTGTTATGAATTGAATAAAGTTCATATGCTTTGCTCGCCCTGTATGATTACTGGTTAACCTCTGGTTATATAAACTGAAAGAGGCATAAATTATTGTTTCAATTTTGCAAAGATATAAATTTAGAAGGCAGCGCTCATATATTAAGGTTCACTAACTTTGCACTTTTGCTTGTGAATAAAAATGATTCCTATGCGTAAACTGAATATTGTTTTATTTATGGGTGGCGATTCGGGCGAATACGAAGTATCCATCGGCAGTGCATCGCAGGTTCAGAATAACCTCGATAAAGATAAATTCAATGTATTCCCGGTTCTGATACGGGATGGAAACTGGACCTATACCGGAGATGACGGACTCCAGGTTCCTTTCGACCGCAATGTTCATGGTCTGAAAATAGGAGGGAATACAATCCGGTTTGATTGTGCGTTTATCGCTATTCACGGTACACCCGGTGAAGACGGGAAACTCCAGGGCTACCTTGATATGGCCGGAATTCCTTATACTACCTGCGATGTAACTACTTCGGCCTTAACATTTAACAAATACTTCTGCAACGATCTTGCCATACAGTATGGTGTGAAGGTCGCAAAAACAGTACTTCTCAGGATCGGTGATACCTGGAATGCAGATGCTTTGGCACAGGAAGTTGAATTACCCTGTTTCATAAAACCGAATAAGTCGGGTTCCAGCGTTGGAGTATCAAAAGTTTACACGTTGGAAGAAATTCCTGTTGCTATTGCCAAAGCTTTTGCCGAGGATGATGAAGTACTGGTACAGCAATTTATTAAAGGTCGCGAAATGGCTTGCGGAGTTTTTAAGATTAACGGTGAAATTAAAGTATTGCCTGTAACTGAAATTGTATCGGAAAACGATTTCTTCGATTACGAAGCCAAATATACCGCCGGTCTTGCAAGCGAAATAACCCCTGCACCGATTTCGACTGATCAATCGACTGAATGCAAGAGGATTACAGAGTATTTGTACCGTAAGTTCAATTGTGCAGGTGTTGTCCGTTTCGATTATTTCCTTACGGGAGATGAATGGTGGTTTCTTGAAGTAAATACCGTACCGGGTTTCTCAGCGGGAAGCATTGTACCTAAACAGGTGAAAGCTGCCGGTTACAGCCTCGAAGATTTTTATGGTTCGCTTGTTGAGGAAGCGATAAAACAGAAATAGTGTTAACTGCCTGTTGTTAGCTGTTTAAGCTGAAGTAAATAGCAAAAAAATGCAGTACGCTTCCGGCCAAAACAAACAGATGCCATATACCATGAGCATATGGGAGGTTGCGCCACATATAAAACAGCACTCCAATCGAATAGGCTATTCCTCCCAGTACAAGAAACACAAGGCTGATTGAAGGTAGGTGCAGGTAAATCTGCCTGCCGGCAAGTATAAACATCCAGCCCATGATCATGTAGACAATCACCATCAGTTTGCGGAACCGGTATAAGTATATGGAGCGGATTACAATACCAACCAGGGCAACTCCCCATATTATCCCAAACAAAGTCCAGCCCCAGGGACCACGCATCGAAGTATGTAAAATAGGAGTGTAGGTTCCGGCAATCAGAAGGAAAATAGAGATATGATCGAAACGGGCAAACAGGTTTTTAACGCGTTCGCCCGTAAAACTATGGTAGAGCGTTGACGACAGGTAAAGCAGAATAAGTGTGCTCCCATAAATCGAGAAACTTACAATATGCCATATATCGCCATGCTTTACGGCTGCAATTACTAAGATTACCAGGGCTGCAATGCTTAGCAGTGCCCCGATTCCGTGAGTTATCCCGTTGGCAATTTCTTCGCCTGTTGTAAGTTTACGGTATATTTTTGCTGGTTTCGGATCCATTCAAATATGCTTTTTACCATAACGCCCAAAAAATCTGTTTGTTTCAGTTCGTGGAAATTAATATTTAAATGGGGTTAATCGACTTTGCAGCAATGCGGATTCTATGCTCTGGTGTTTAGGAAATCAACCAGTTTATTTACTGCAACAGCCCTGTGACTAATCTTGTTTTTCTCCGATAGAGGCATTTCGGCAAAAGTTTTATCATATCCATCGGGTGTAAACACCGGATCGTAGCCGAATCCTTTGCCTCCCAGTCGCTCATTACCAATTTTACCGTTCACAATTCCTTCAAACAGAGTGACCTCACCATTCATGATCAGTGCAATTACAGTGCGGAAACGCGCTTTACGGTTTTCAATCCCATGCAGCTCTTGGAGGACTTTATCAATATTGGCTTCAAAATCATGTGCGTTTCCCGCATACCTTGCCGAAAATACACCCGGCCGGCCATCGAGGAATTCAACTTCGAGGCCTGTATCGTCGGCAAAGCAGTCCTCTCCATATTTATCATAAATGTACCTGGCTTTCAGCACGGCATTTCCTTCGAGGGTATCGGCAGTTTCGTCAATATCTTCGGTACAACCTATCTCCTGAAGGCTCCTGATCCTGAATGAAACGCTTATCAGTGATTGAATCTCTGAAAGCTTATGCAGGTTGTTAGTAGCAAAAATCAGTTCTTTCACTATTCGTTATGATAAGGTTCGTTTTTAAGAATCGTCATGGCCCTATAGATTTGTTCGGCAATAATAAGGCGGATAAACTGGTGGGTAAATGTCATTCGCGAAAGTGAAATACTCAGGTCGACTTTTTGTTTTATGGTATCTGCTACCCCGTATGCTCCGCCAATAATGAAAAAAAGTTCACGTGTTCCTGCATTCATTGTTTTCTGCAGAAAACCGGCAAACTCAACCGAACTGAATTCTTTGCCCCGTTCGTCGAGCAGCACGGTATAGCTGGCAGTACTCATTTTCTCAAGCAAAAGCAAGGCTTCTTTTTCTTTAACCTGCTCGGCATTAAGATGTTTGCGATCCTTAATGTCGGGAATTATTATTTCTTTCACCTTCAGATAATGCTTCAGCCTTTTGAAAAAAACTTCATAGCCTTCTTTTACAAAAGCTTCCGAAGTATTGCCGATCATGAGCAGAGTTATGTTCATTTTATTTAACTGATTCTGATTCGAATTTTCGCCAAAGATACTCACACTATTTTATTCGTCGAAAAGAAATACTATTGCCAATTCATTTTGGTTTGATTTTTGTATCTTTACAGAGTTGTTAAACCCATACAATGAAAAAACTATTTCTTTTTTTAACTTTCTGTTTGTCAGTATTTCTCCCTGCCAGCAATGCTTCAGGAAAAAGTGGGCCTCCAGGGCCTGTTGAGAGTATTGCTGCTGCCATTAAATCAGGAAATTCAAGAGAACTTGCTGCCTATTTCAGCTCAACCGTGGAGATTATCCTGCCGGGAAGCGAAGGTGCATTCAGCAAGGCACAGGCCGAAATTATTATGAAAGACTTTTTTGCCAAGTCAGATCCGGTATCGTTTGTTGTTAACCAGAAAGGAAATTCAGCTGGCGGAGCACAATTTGTTATTGGTACTTATCGAAATAAAAGTGAAACCCTTAATGTTTATATGCTCTTAAAACCTGTTGCGAATCAATTGCTGATACAGCAGATTCATTTTGAGGCAGATTAGTGACTCTACAAAAGACCTTCAACCGTGACGATTGATGAAATTATTATAAAAGCCCTTCGTGAAGATATTGGCGAAGGCGATCACACTTCTTTGTCTACCATTCCTAATGTAGCCATAGGTAAAGCACGATTATTCGTAAAGGAAGACGGAGTGCTTGCTGGTGTCGACATTGCCCGTAAGGTATTTTTTCATACCGACGACCGCATTGTTATGGAGCAGTTTATTGCCGATGGAACACTTGTTAAAAAAGGTGATATTGCTTTCGAAATCAGCGGGCCGTCAGCATCATTGCTTACTGCTGAGCGTACTGCACTAAATTTTATGCAGCGCATGAGCGGTATTGCAACACAAACCCGGCAAATGGTTGATGCCATTGCAGGTTTGCCGGTTAAGATTCTGGATACACGTAAAACTACACCATTACTTCGAGAGTTTGAAAAAATGGCTGTCAGGCTGGGAGGAGGCTTTAACCATAGGTTTGGACTTTTCGACATGATTCTTATCAAGGACAACCATGTTGATTTTGCCGGTGGAATTGACAAAGCTATTTCAGCCGTTCATGAATATATGCTCCATAAAAACCTGAAGCTTGCAATCGAAATTGAGACACGTAACCTCGACGAAGTTAAACAGGTTCTTGAACATGGAGATGTTGACCGCATCATGCTCGATAATTTTTCCTACGATATGCTGAGACAGGCTGTCAAATTGATAAAAAGTAAAGGTAGTTACGAAACTGAAGCCTCGGGAGGTATTACCTTGCAAACTATCAGGCAATACGCCGAATGTGGTGTCGATTTTATTTCGGTTGGTTCTTTGACCCATCATATCAGCAGCCTTGACATGAGTCTTAAAGCAGTCAGGTAAACGAAGGCCACTAAAAGCTTTTAAAAATTTAATGACAAAACTTAATAGCCTGCTTACGAATTATTTTCTGGAGCGGAGGGACCGTTTGAAGAACAGCAGCCTTGTAACTTCATCTATCCGGTATTCCCGTAAGTTGGTCATTCCTGGTTTTGATGGCATGCCGTTATATGATGTGGCTGTTTTTTTTATCAAGGGATTACAGAAAGGAGCGCTTTCGATGCGTGCTGCTGCTTTTTCGTTCAATCTTTTCCTTGCTCTTTTTCCTGCAATTATTTTCTTCTTTACAATCATTCCTTATATACCAATTCCAGGATTTCAGGACCAGTTGCTTGGCCTTATGCAGGATTTCATTCCTAGAAAAGCATATGAAGCAGTTCAGGAAACGCTTTTTGATATCGTAAAACGACCTCGTGGTGGCTTGTTGTCCCTTGGATTTATTATGGCTATGTATTTCTCTACTAACGGTATTCATAGTCTGATAGAGTCATTCAATCAGACCCGGCATACTATCGAAACCCGCTCCTGGTTCAGGCAAAGAATGATTTCCATTGTTTTGGTTTTCATACTCTCATTATTGGTCATCATTGCAATTGCTCTTATTACTCTGGGACCTGTTGCACTGGAATTCCTAGTAAAACACAATATGCTTCGAGATACATTTAGTTATTACCTTCTTATTGCCGGTAAATGGATTGTTTCAACAGCATTATTGTTTTTTGCCTTCTCTTTCCTTTATTACCTGGCCCCTGCAGCTGAATCTCGATTCCGCTTTATCTCTGCAGGAAGCACACTTTCAACAGTTCTCACTATTCTTGCTTCAATTGGGTTTAATTACTATGTAAACAGTATTTCTCAGTATAATACGTTGTATGGCTCTATCGGAACACTCATTATCGTCATGGTCTGGATATTCTTTAATGCCTGGATTATATTAATCGGCTTTGAACTCAATGTCAGCATCTGGAATGCGAAACGTAAACGAGGAAGGAAAAAGCCCCTTCCTCCTGGAGGCATAACCCCAGGTGCTTGATTATATTTTTTTATATCAAGACTTATTATTAATTGTAGAAAGTCACAATTTCTGGAAGAAGTTTCGATTTTATTATGCACATTTCCTATTCACAGATGTGATGTAGATATAAAAAAACTACCGGGTAACCCCCGGTAGTTTTCATGAAAATAGTAGTTATATACGTATTATTTGTTGTTTTCTTTACCTGATCAGTGTCAGCGTCCCCCACACCGGTTCTGACAACCCTTCATGTTCACCCATATCCTTGTTTGTCCATATGGTACCATCGCGGAATTTGGCTGTGATTTTCCACACATACACATCCTGCGGGCATTTGTGGCTTGTATTGTTGTTGTCCATATAGTATCCTTCCCATCCTTCCAGCGGCGCTCCCCACGAATCCAGTTTGATACTGCTCCATACCAGGGCACCATAGCTGTTGAATATTTCGCACTGGTACGATTCAAGGTTTACACCCACCGGTTTCCATATCCTTGTTTCGCTGGCCATGCCTTCGGGTGCAAACGCATTGGGCACATATAAGCCTTTGAACAGCATTTTGTAAATAAGCAGAGCCGTGTCGTTGCACCCTTCCTTGCTGGTGCTCACCAGTATCACCGGGTAGTCGCCGTCGTCGGCATAAGTCATCAGCGGCGATTCCGCATAGGAGTTCTCCCCGTTTCCAAAATCCCAGTTGTACTGCACCGACCCTATCGATCCGTTGGTAAACTGAATGTGCCCCTGTATGTCGTCCACGTTTTCGGTGAAACTGAAAGCGCTCACCGGCGAACGGTTCACGGTGATCCATTGTGTGAGCGTATCGCTGCATCCGTTTGTATCGGCTACCAGCAGCTGCACATTGTATCGTCCCGTGGAGTCGAACACATAGCTGACCGTATCGCCCTGCAGAATGGCCAGCAGCCCCAGGCTGTCGCTCACCCTCCAGTGCCAGCTAACCACAGGAGCTATGTATGCAAGTGAAGAATCCACAAACTGCACAATCTGCTGCGAGCATGGCGGGTTGTTGCTGAAACGTGCTTCGGGCAGTCCGTTCACCCTGATGAGCGAACTTACCGTATCCCAGCATCCCTGCTGGTTTATGGCTTTCATCATCGTTGTATATACTCCTGCTATCGGGTACAGGTATTCAGGGCTTTTCAGCAGGGAGGTATCGGCAGTGCCTGCATCGCCAAAATCCCATCGGTAGCTCAGTGCTGTTGCACCGTTGGCCTGGGTGGTATTGCTGAAATGCGTCTTGCTGCCCAGGCAGGATGGCGCTACACTGAAGCCAGCCAGCGGCGAGGGCTTTACAAGTATGGTCCTGCTGGTGCTGTCGCTGATGGTGGAAGCCCCTACCACGGTGCTCACCCTGAGTTTCACGGTGTAAACACCCGCTGTATCGTAGGTATGGAACACCTGTGGCTGGTAAACGGTATAGGTTGTTGGTGGCGATATGTCGCCAAAGGTCCATACCCAGTTGGAGATGGTACCCTCGCATTTGCTCATATCGGTAAAGCCAATCTGCAGGTTCTGGCAGAGGGTGTCGCTCACATTAATGTAAGCAGCCACCAGGCATGAGCCACGGGTTACCGTATCGGTAAAGCTGTCCATGCATCCGTTGGCATTCACCACCGTAAGGGAGGCCATATAATCCCCCGCCCGCATATATTTATGTGTACTTCCGGGCACATATAAGGTATCGGCAGGGGTGCCATCGCCATACATCCAGACGTACATATTCAGTGCAGCCGAAGTATCCACGCTGGTGTTGGCAAAGGTAATGGTGCTGTCGCAACTTCCTGAAGTGTATCCAAATCCTGCCACCGGCAGTGCAAGCACCTGTATGCTGTGGAACTGCGATGCGGTGCACCCGAATTTATCGGTCGAAGTGAAGTTCACCGTGTAGAAGCCCGCCTTGCTGAAGGTATGTGCAGGTTTTTTAAGTGTCGAAATATTCTGTGTTCCCGTTGCCGGATCGCCAAAATCCCAGTGGAAGGTAATCAGCGTATCTGCCGGTGCTGCCGGGGTGATCAGCTGGGGAGTAAACGCTACCGCATTGCCGAAACAGGTATTGGTGTTGGTGAAATCAACCGTGAAAGGAGGAAGCACACATACATTCAGCACGGTGGTGTCCACACAACCCCTCAGGTCGGTAACCGAAAGCCTTACATCGTAACAGCTGTCAACTGCAAAATACAGGTGGCTGGGGTTGGTACCCGTACCAAACTGGAAGGGCTCAAACTCCCACTGCCAGCTGTTAATGATCCCCTGGTAGCTCCAGGATGAATCCTGGAACTGTACCAGACCGTTGGTGCAGGGACTGGAAGTGTATTTAAACCATGCCGTAGGGGTATTCCATACCTGCAGTGGCAGCACCTTGGTATTCGCACAGCCATGCTCGGTGCGTGTGGTGAGGGTAATGGAATAGGTAGCCGGAAGCGTGTAGGTGAATTTGGGGTTCTGAAGGGTAGAAGTATCGGTGGTAATGCCGTTAACCCCAAAATCCCAGTACCAGCTCACGATGGTATCCCCGGTGGGAGGTATGCTCAGGTCGGTAAAATGAGTCGGTGAGTTTTCGCACACCCCGCTGAAAACAAACTGCGTGATGGGCGAAGGATGGATAGTTACAGGATGCGTGATGGTATTTCCGCACCCCAGGGTATCCTGTATGGTGAGCCTGACCGTATAGGTGCCGGCTACCGTATAGCTGTGCGATGCATTGCGTGTGAAAGCATGCGGGCCTCCGTCGCCGAAATCCCAGTTGTAATAGGTTACTGCAGCCACCTGAGTAGCTGTGGTATCGGTATAAAACGTTGTGGTGCTGCCCATGCATACCAGGCTGTCGGCGTAAAAGTCTACTCCCGGTTTGGGAGAAATCACCACGCTGCGGCTTACCGAATCGTTGCAACCCGAAGCATTTACCGTGGTAAGCACAACCGTATAGGTTCCTGCCAGTGCATACGTATGTACGGGGTTGGTCTGTGTGGATGTATTCTGAATCCCCGAAGCCGGGTCTCCGAAGTTCCAGGTGTGCTGGGTGAGGGTGCCCCCTCCGTTCAGGTTGGTAATATCGGTAAACTGCGTGCTTTGTCCCTGGCAGGTACCCCCGTAGTTGAAATCAGCAATAGGCGAAGCCGATATGATCGCCGTATGGGTAGTTGTATTTTCGCATCCTGTGGCCGTAATTACCTTCAGGGTAATGGTAAAGGTTCCGGGCTGTGTATAGGTATGCGTAAAGGTAGGCAGTACGCTGTTATAGGTGGTGTCGTTTCCATCTCCGAAGGTCCAGTACCATGTACCCAGGCTTCCGCCGCTGGCGCTGCTCAGGTCGGTAAGTATTACCGGCAGGCCCGAGCATCCGGGCGAACTCACTGCAAAGGCAGCCAGCGGAGCCGGAGCTACCACTACCGCTTTGGTCTTGCTGTTTACACAGCCTGCTGTATCGGTAATGGTCAGGATCACCTGGTAGGTGCCCGCGTTGGCATAAATATGTATGGGATCCGGGATCACCGAGGTGCCCCCGTCGCCAAACTGCCAGAACCAGCCCTGCGTGCCGGCAGGGTTTACGGTAGAAGTAAATTCGGTAGTGTCGCCGTTGCATCCGGCCACGGAAGTGAAATCCACCGTGGGGGGCGCCGCTACTACCACCTGCATGGTGGTATCATCGCTGCAGCCTCCTGATAGGGTTACGCTAAGCAGTACCGTATAGGTGCCCGAAGTATTGTAGGTATGTGCCGGATTCTGAAGCGTGCTCTGGTTAGCGGTGCCTGAGGCTGCATCGCCAAAGTCCCATGCCCAGCCGCTGATGCTTCCGGTGGTATTGCTGTTGCTGATATCGGTAAACTGAACGGCCCCGCCCTGGCATGCCGAACCATGCATAAAGGCGGCCGTAGGCCTGGGCTGTATGGTAACTATGCCACTGTATGTATCCGAACAGCTGTCGCTGCTCACCACCAGCAGGCTTACATTAAAGGTTCCTGAATTGAAGTATTGGTGTGTAACATCCGGGCTGGAGGGGAAGAATACGCTTTGGGTGTTGCCGTCGCCGAAATTCCAGAGGTAACGGGCTATAAACCCTGAAGGCAGCACAGCCGTTGTATTGATAAAACGGATGGTATCGCCCTGGCATCCGGGTCCGCTGATGCTGAAACTGGCATCGGGCGAAGGTTTGATAGTGATGCTGCCGGTTTTTACATTGCTGCAGCCAGCCGTATCGGTAACACTAAGGGTGATGTTGTAGGTGCCGGGTGCTGTATAGGTATGCACCGGCGCCTGTGTGCCGGCAGTGCCACCGTCGCCAAAGCTCCACAGCCAGTTGCCTATGGCTCCCGGGCTCATCCCCGCACCGGGGCTGAACTGCACGGGGTTACCCATACAGGCTGAGGTAAAGGTGAAATCCACAACAGGAAGCGCCTGCGTGGTCACATCATGGGTGATGGTGTCCGAGCAGCCGTTGGCAGTAAAGGTGATCAGCGTTACGGTAAAGGTATTCACCGTGGAATAGGTATGTACAGGGTTCTGAAGGGTGCTGGTATTGGCTGTTCCCGAGGAGGGTTCTCCAAAGTTCCATCTCCAGGAGGAAAGGGCCTGTGGCAGCACAACGGCGGACTTGTCGGTAAAACTTACCGCTGTGCTCACGCACCTGCCGCTGCTGCTGAAATCAGCCACAGGGGCTGAGAGCACTTCTATGACCCGGGTTTCGGAATGGGTACACCCGTCGCTGTTGGTAACAGTGAGGGTTACACCGAATGTTCCGGGGTTGGTATAGGTATAGGTCGTATTGGGGTTGGGTGGAAGCGCAGGGAAGGTAAAGGTCTGAGAGGGGCTTCCGTCGCCGAAATCCCATACCCACCGGCTCATATAGGCCGAATTGGCCACACTCTGGTCGGTGAAGGTAACCACCTGTCCCTGGCATGTGGTGTTGGTGGCTGTGAAATGAGCCACCGGTGAGGGGTGAACGGTAATCGTGTGTGTCTTTACATTGCTGCAGCCTGCCGTATCGGTGATGGTGAGCGAAACGGTATAGGTGCCCGGGGCCACATAGGTGTTGGAGGCATTGCGTACTAATGAAGTGTTGTTATCACCGAAATCCCATAGGTAGGTGGCAACAGCCAGGGGATCGGACACAAGGGTATCGGCCCAGAAATGGGTTGCAGTGCCCAGGCATGCAGTGTCGTTGGTGAAATCAACCAGCGGTGAGGTCTTTACCATGATGCCTTTGGCGATGGTATCCTTGCAGCCGTTCAGGTTGGTGATGATCAGGGTAACGGTGTAGGGTCCGGGAACGGAATAGGTGTGTGTGGGATCCTGCAGCAAAGAGGTATTGGGCGTACCCGAGATGGCATCGCCGAAATCCCAGTGCCAGCCTGTAATCTGTCCGCCACCGTTCGGGTTGGAGTTATCAAAGAAAGCCGTTGCCAGGTCCTGGCAGTTGCCCTGGTAGCTGAAACCGGCTACCGGAAGACGGGCAATGGTAACAGGTGCCTGGTAGGTATCGCTGCAGCCCTTGCTGTTGCTCACAGTAAGGGTGACCATGTATGTTCCGGGCGAAGTATAGGTATGGGTAGGGTTATAAGGTACCGGCATGGGCGGGAAGTTGATGGTTTGCACAGGGCTTCCATCACCGAAGTTCCATATCCACTGGGTAAGGTATCCTTGACCCGGTGGGTTCTGGCACAGGTCGGTGAACTGGGTGGTCAAACCAAAGCAATTGGGGTTGGTAAAACTGAAGTAGGAGGTAGGATGGGGCAATACCACAACAGGATGGGTAACCCTGTAATGGCAGCCGTTGGTATCGGTAACACTCAGTATGGCCTGGTAGGTGGTGGTATTGGCATAGATATGCTTCACCGGGTTAACAGGGGCATTGAAGGTGAGCAGTGTGCCGTCGCCAAAATCCCAGTTCCAGGTGCTGATTCCGTCAATAAATCCTCCCGTGCTGGTAATGGTGAAAACGGTTGTATCGCCCGAGCAGGCATTGTTAGTGGCGAAATCCACCACGGGGATGGGGTTCATCACTACGTTGATGGTATCGTTCATCATGGCGTTGCAGCTGGCTGCAGGGTTGGTGGCCAGGACCGAATACTGTCCCACGGTGGTGAACCATCCGTAATCCAGCGGGAAGCCAGTGCCGGGAAGTACCAGCGGGCCGGCAGGGGCAGGTAATGACAGGTTGTTGTACAGCAACTCATAGGTCATGCCTGTTTCGGAGTTGTCCAGACCCAGTCGCACCCCGGCATCGCCATCGCAGTAAAAACCGTTGTTGGTGGCGGTAACATTGAAGATATTGGGAAGCGGGTTAACGGTAATATTCACACTTCCGGTAAGGTTAGCTCCGGGAGCGGCACAGTGAATGTCGCTGGCGGCTTTGAGCACCATGGAGATATTGCTGGTGGTGGTCGGGGTAATGTTAATGATATGGGGCGAGCTCATAACGGTCTCGGTAATATCGCCCGGTCCGTTGGGATTTGAATAGGTGATATCCCAGGGTGGTGAGCCTGTAAGGGTAAAGATAACGGTGGTGGTTTCTCCCTGGCAGATGGCTGAAGCCGCTGCACTGATGTTAACAGTGGGTTCGGAGTAGATGGTCAGTGAAGTTGTACTGTTGTTGGGCTTGTTTTTACACCCAACCAGGTCCATGGTGAGTTGTATAGTAGTTCCCACATCCAGGGGATCGGCTGTAAATGTTGGGTTCTCAACCGATGGAGAAGGCAAGAACGTTCCACGGCCGGTGCTTGAACTCCATGTAATGGTACTTTGATAGTCGGCGCTGCCGTCGATCTGCACAGGGGTAAGCCCGCAGGTGGTTTTGTTCGGTCCTGCATCGGCAACAGGAATGGGGTCGGTGCGGAACTCCATCACATCGCTGTGTGTCTGACCGGCACAGCTGCCGTTGCCTTCAACGGTGAGTTGGAAGAAAATCAGCCTGGGGACGGATAAATCGAAAACACTGGGGGTATAGGTAGGATGCAGGGCGTTGAGAGGGCCAAAGGTACCGGTAGGTGTGAAACCGGAACCGGTAATGGTCCATGTGATTTTTGATGGATCAAAAAAAGAAGGATTGCTGAGGTTAATCTGATAAGGGGGATCCCCTGAGCACATGTAATCGTCGGGACCGGCATCGGATACAGGGTAATTGGTTACCACTATATTTTTGGTGACGGGGGCCTGGGCGGTACATCCGTTTAAATCAGTATAGTTCAGCGAAATGGTATGTGTGCCCGGCACGGTCCAGGTTATGGTAACTGTATTGTTTAAGTTGCCTCCCCCGGCGGTAACCAGGCCTGCAGGTGGAATATTCCACAGGTAGTTAGGCATACCGGCAGCGGTGGTGTAAACATTGCCCGGAACGGATTCGCAGGCGGTGAATGTTGCATTGCTGATAACCGGCACCGGCAAGGGGTTCACCGTTACATTATAATCAACCGAGGTTCCACGGCATCCTGAAACGGCATCGTCGTACGACACACTTACCGTTTTAGCTCCTGCCGTATTCCATGTCACCGTTATGGAAGCTGTTCCTGCTCCTGCGGTAACCGAGCCACCCGGAGACAAAGTCCAGCTATAAGCGCTCTTGCCGGCCTGGGTGCTGTAAACATTACCAACCGATTTCTCACAGACAAAAGTCGGGCCTGTGGCCACGGTGGGAACAGGCAGAGGGTTGATGGTTACGGGCTTGGGCGTTGCAGCTGCTGCAGTACATCCAAAACTGTTAACATAATTTACACTGATAGTCTGCGATCCAACCGTGTTCCAGGTTACCGTTGCTGAGCCGGTTCCTGCCCCTGCGGTGATGGTGCCGGCTGCGGGAGGGGTAATAGTCCATGTCCACCCGCTGATGCCTCCACCCGATTGGGTAGTGTATATGTTACCTGTTGATCCTACGCAGGCTGCCGCAGCCCCTGCAATGGTCGGGACAGGCAGAGGATTTACTGTTACATTCAGCACTTTGGGTGCTGTTGCAGTACATCCAAATGCATCGGTATAGTTAACCGATACGGTTTTAGCTCCTGCGGTGGTCCATGTTACGGTTATAGCACTGGTTCCTGCACCGGCCGTAACGGTTCCGCCGGCAGATACATTCCAGTTGTAGCCGGTAATACCTGCGGTCGACTCGGTAGTATACACGTTTCCGGTTGATCCCGCGCATGGGGATGGAACCGATGGGGTAATAGTGATCACTGGCAGGGCATGAACCAGCACATCATACTGTGTAGGGATGCCCGCTGAACATCCGCCGGCATTGGTATAGTTGACTGAAATGTTTTGAAGGCCAACGGTATTCCATGTAACGGTGCAGGTGTTATCCGCAGGTGTGCCTCCCGCAGTGGGGATACCTCCGTTGACGACCCATGTATATGGAATATTCCCCGGCTGGGTGGTATACACAAACCCTGTGGAATTGACGCATACCGAGGTAGCTCCTGCGATAGTAGGGGCAGGAAGGCTGTTGACAGTAACATTGTACACGGTTGGTAATGTAGCCATACAGCCGTTGGCATCCTTATAATTTAAGGTAACGGTCTGTGCACCGCCGGTATTCCACTTTATGGATATATAGTTGTCGGTAAGGGTACCCCCCCCCTGCAGGGTTCCACCTGCTGAATAAGTCCAGACAAAGTTGGAAACACCGTTGGCATCGGCGGTATACGTTTTTGTGGTTGTTAAACAGGGAGCTGCATCACCTGTTACCATGGGTGACGGCAGCGGGTTCACCGTAACGCTTGTCGTTCCGGGAGTGGTGGCAGTACATCCGTTGCCATCGGTATAATTGATGGTTATGGTACTTGTCCCCACCGTATTCCAGGTAACGGTTGCGGCGCTGGTTCCGGCACCGGAGGTGATGGTGCCGCTTCCGGCAGGCAATATGTTCCAGTTCCATCCGTTGATGCCTCCACCCGACTGGGTGGTGTATATATTGCCTGTTGAATTCAAACAGGCTGCCGGCGGGCCGGTAAGCACACCTGGTGTTGGCAGGTCATGAACGGTAACCGGGTAATCGGTTGCCGGGGAGGCCACGCAGCCGTTGCCATCGGTATAAATAATACTTACAGTCTGAACACCAACCGTGTTCCATGTTACAGAAATGGAGTTTGTTCCGGAACCAGAGTTAATGGTACCGCCTGTAACATTCCAGGTGTAACCCGACATTAAAGCCTGTGTGGTATAAATACTGCCCGCAACATTTAAACATGCATTGGCATTGGCAGGACCGTTGGTGATGGATGGGACAGGTAAGGCTTTCACCTCTACGGTATAGGTTTTTGTTCGAGGTGCACAGGTAGCCGATGTGGTGACAAGCTGGATATCATGAAATCCCACACTTGACCAGGTTACATCAATACTGTTTCCATTTACAGGAGTTATGATCGAACCCCCTCCGGCAGGTAACGACCAGGCGTAGGTTGCCACCGTGGTGGGACATACATAGGTCTGGGTTGTATTCAGGCAAGCCTGTGGCGGACCGGTTACGGTGGCAACCGGGTCGGGGTTAACGGTGATGGTCCGCGTACTTGCTGTTGCTGCGGTGCATCCGTTCAGGTCGGTGTAGTTTACCGTTATGGTTCCAGGATCGGATGTCCAGGTTACCGTTAAGGAACTTGTTCCCTGGCCTGAATTGATAGTGCCGCCGGTAACTGTCCAAAGGTAACTTCCTGCGATCATGCCTGCATCGGTGGTATAGGTCTGCTGGCTGTTGATGCATATGCTGGCCGGACCGCTAAGGTCAGGAACAGGCAGGGCATGAACGGTAACAGGATAATCAGTTGGCGATGCTGCTGCACAGCCATTTTCGGAATAACTTACCAGTACATGTCCTGTACCTGCTGTATTCCAGGTTACTGATATTGAATTTGTTCCAAGGCCTGCATCGATTACGCCTCCGGTAACCGTCCAGTTATACCCGGCCATGGCGGCTTCGGTGGTATAGATGCTGCCAGGTACATTCAGGCAGGCGCTTTGATTGGCCGGACCGTTGGTAATGGTAGGAACAGGAAGTGGTTTTACGGTTACCGAGTAGGGTGTTGTCCTTGCTGGACAGGTAACGGATGTTGTAATAAGCTGGATATCATGAAGCCCGGGAGTTGTCCAGGTTACATCGATACTGTTTGTGTTTACAGGTGTAAGTATGGTACCGGTTCCCGGAGGTATTGACCAGAGATAGGTTGCAACCGGTGTAGTGCATGTATAGGTATTGGTCGTGCTCAGACATACCAGGTTGGCTCCAGTTATAACAGCAATAGGGTCAGGATTTACTGTAATGTTTCTTGAACTTGCAACTGCAGCGGTACACCCGTTCAGATCGATGTAATTAACAGTTATCATTCCCGGATCGGATGTCCAGGTTACATCTACAGTGTTTGTACCCTGCCCGGCATCGATAGTGCCGCCGGTAACGGTCCAGGTATAACTTCCGGCGGCCATACCCACATCAGTGGTGTAGGTTTGCTGGGTGTTGATACATATACTGGAGAGTCCGGAGAGGTCAGGAACAGGAAGTGCATGAACGGTAACAGGGTAATCAGTTGGCGATGCTGCGGCACAGCCATTTTCGGAATAACTTACCAGTACATGTCCTGTGCCCACTGTATTCCAGGTTACGGATATTGAATTTGTCCCAAGGCCTGCATCAATTATTCCTCCGGTTACCGTCCAGGTATACCCGGCCATGGCGGCTTCGGTGGTATAAATGCTGCCAGGTACATTAAGGCAGGCGCTTTGATTGGAAGGACCGTTGGTGATGGTGGGGACGGGAAGGGGTTTTACCTCAACGGTGTAAGGTGTTGTCCGTGCAATACAGGTTGCGGATGTTGTAACAAGCTGGATATCGTGAAACCCGGGAGTTGTCCATGTTACATCGATACTGTTTGTGTTTACAGGTGAAAGTATGGTACCGGTTCCCGGAGGTATCGACCAGAGATAGGTTGCAACTGGTGTAGTGCAGGTATAGGTATTGGTCGTGCTCAGACATACCAGGTTGGCTCCTGTTATAACAGCAATAGGGTCAGGATTTACTGTAATGTTTCTTGAACTTGCAACTGCAGCCGTACACCCGTTCAGATCGATGTAGTTAACGGTTATCGTTCCCGGATCGGATATCCAGGTTACATTTACAGTGTTTGTACCCTGCCCGGCATCGAGGGTGCCGCCGGTAACTGTCCACACATAACTGCCGGCGCTCATCCCTGCATCGGTGGTATAGGTTTGCTGTGTGTTAATGCATATGCTGGTCAGGCCGGAAAGGGATGGTGTGGGTGGATCTTTGAGATAAAGTATTACCTGATCGAAAATCGGTAAGCATGGTAATAAAGGGGTAATAGTCAGTGTTAAAATAACTGAACCTGAAGCATTATCAGCAGCACTTGGAAAATATACCGGATGAATCAGTGTCGCATCATCGAATGAGCCTGTACCTGAGGTTGTCCAAATCAATGATTGAAAATTACCGGCACCTGAATTGATGATGCTGGAGTTATTCCCTTTACAAATGTTGATATCGGGTCCGGCATCAACTGTTGGTGTAAGAAAAGTAACTGTTACATTTCCAGTTGTTGAAGAGCCACAACCATCATATACTTGTACATTATAAGTTGTAGTGGAAGTAGGTGAAACAGTTATTGTTGGAGTTGTTTCGCCATTACCCCACAAATATTGATAGGGTACTATCCCTCCAGTTGGTACCGCACTGAGGGTTACAGGCTGTATACAGTTCACTGTCACATCAATAAGTGCTACCCCCGACAAAGGGGGATAGTCATTTATATAATATGTATAAGTTTCGTTTTGTGGTCCGCTACATGTGGTGTTCGCATATGTAATCGTTAAAGTTTCTGATGATTCAGGTATCCCGTCAGCCAAAGGAGCAATGAATATGGAGGCCGTCTGGCTTCCTGCCGGAATCACAAGGCTTGTAGGCAAGGCTGGATAGTCAATTCCATAATCAGCTGTTCCGCCATATATAATTGGAATAGTAACAGGAAGTTTTGGGATACTATCAATTGCAAATGTGAGTATAATATTATTGCAACCTTCAACCATTGTTGTATCTAAAGTGGGTATAGTATACACAGGGTCCACAGTTATCGGATTGGTTGAAAAACTGTTTTTTTCAAGAAAAACACCTGAGTCATATGCTGCATCTACGGCATCAGCAACTACAAGTTTTATATGATACGTGGAGCAGGGAACAACAGTATGTGTTGCAGTGAGAACAACTGTAAAGCCATCATAAATAAAGTAAGTATCATTGATTGTGGGGACAAATGGAGGAACACATTTCCCCATTGAAACCGAATTGGATATATATAATGCTGAATTAATATTACAGTTAATATTAAATATAGAGACAGGTGTAACTAAATCAGGTAGAAGAGCGATATCAACAGATCCATCCGGAAATCCGGGAGGACTCGAATAAGTTCCGGTTATTCCGGGACCACTCAGAAAAAATCCAAATGCATCATTGTAATCACTGGGACCAATAAATTCGGGGTATTCTTCTGAAGCAAAAATATACTTAAAACTGAGGGTGTTTCCCAGTGGGACAAAATCAAACTCCAGAACAGCAGCGTCATGTGTTGGAAATCCAGATAACTGATTTAAATCAACATCCCCCGCGAGATTATAATTTCCTGATGCATTTCCTGCAGGATTGGTAGTCGGTATCAAATTTACATTACCACTTGAGAGTACCAGGCCTTCATTAATTTTAATATCTCCTCCTTTGTTAAAACTGCCATTCATAAAAGTATTGCCTTTATAAGTAACATTGGAATACTGTACGCCTTGCCCAACGATAAGCTGAACTAATTGATCAGGTGTAAGATTGTTAATTACCTGAATTTGAGCCTCAACCTGATTGATAATCAGGATAAAGAAAAAAAAGAGAAATTTATTTAGCAATTTAGTGCAGTTCATAAATTTATACCTCGCTTCAAAGATCAACAAAGATAATTTATAACATACACCTGCAAATAGAGATAAGCCCGATTTTTAAAAATAATAATAATTTAGTCGATATATCTGGTCAAATTATAAAATAGTATTTTCTTCGGAAAAAAATTGTTTGCATTGTAACCTCTCAACATTTTTTGCATAAAAAAACTACCAGGTAACCCCCGGTAGTTTTCATGAAAATAGTAGTTATTTACGTATTATTTGTTCGTCTTTTTTACCTTATCAGTGTCAGTGTCCCCCACACCGGTTCCGACAACCCTTCATGTTCACCCACATCCTTGTTTGTCCATATGGTACCATCGCGGAATTTGGCTGTGATTTTCCACACATACACATCCTGCGGGCATTTGTGGCTTGTATTGTTGTTATCCATATAGTATCCTTCCCATCCTTCCAGCGGCGCTCCCCACGAATCCAGTTTGATACTGCTCCATACCAGGGCACCATAGCTGTTGAATATTTCGCACTGGTACGATTCAAGGTTTACACCCACCGGTTTCCATATCCGTGTTTCGCTGGCCATGCCTTCGGGTGCAAACGCATTGGGCACATATAAGCCTTTGAACAGCATTTTGTAAATAAGCAGAGCCGTGTCGTTGCACCCTTCCTTGCTGGTGCTCACCAGTATCACCGGGTAGTCGCCGTCGTCGGCATAAGTCATCAGCGGCGATTCCGCATAGGAGTTCTCCCCGTTTCCAAAATCCCAGTTGTACTGCACCGACCCTATCGATCCGTTGGTAAACTGAATGTGCCCCTGTATGTCGTCCACATTTTCGGTGAAGCTGAAAGCGCTCACCGGCGAACGGTTCACTGTGATCCATTGTGTGAGCGTATCGCTGCATCCGTTTGTATCGGCTACCAGCAGTTGCACATTGTATCGTCCCGTGGAGTCGAACACATAGCTGACCGTATCGCCCTGCAGAATGGCCAGCAGCCCCAGGCTGTCGCTCACCCTCCAGTGCCAGCTAACCACAGGAGCTATGTATGCAAGTGAAGAATCCACAAACTGCACAATCTGCTGCGAGCATGGCGGGTTGTTGCTGAAACGTGCTTCGGGCAGTCCGTTCACCCTGATGAGCGAACTTACCGTATCCCAGCATCCCTGCTGGTTTATGGCTTTCATCATCGTTGTATATACTCCTGCTATCGGGTACAGGTATTCAGGGCTTTTCAGCAGGGAGGTATCGGCAGTGCCTGCATCGCCAAAATCCCATCGGTAGCTCAGTGCTGCTGCACCGTTGGCCTGCGTGGTATTGTTGAAATGCGTCTTGCTGCCCAGGCAGGATGGCGCTACATTGAAGCCAGCCAGCGGCGAGGGCTTTACAAGTATGGTCCTGCTGGTGCTGTCGCTGATGGTGGAAGCCCCTACCACGGTGCTCACCCTGAGTTTCACGGTGTAAACACCCGCTGTATCGTAGGTGTGGAACACCTGTGGCTGGTAAACAGTATAGGTTGTTGGCGGGGTCAGATCGCCAAAGGTCCATACCCAGTTGGAGATGGTACCCTCGCATTTGCTCATATCGGTAAAGCCAATCTGCAGGTTCTGGCAGAGGGTGTCGCTCACATTGATGTAAGCAGCCACCAGGCATGAGCCACGGGTTACCGTATCGGTATAGCTGTCCATGCATCCGTTGGCATTCACCACCGTAAGGGAGGCCATATAATCTCCCGCCCGCATATATTTATGTGTACTTCCGGGCACATATAAGGTATCGGCAGGGGTGCCATCGCCATACATCCAGACGTACATATTCAGTGCAGCCGAAGTATCCACGCTGGTGTTGGCAAAGGTAATGGTGCTGTCGCAACTTCCTGAAGTGTATCCAAATCCTGCCACCGGCAGTGCAAGCACCTGTATGCTGTGGAACTGCGATGCCGTGCACCCGAATTTATCGGTCGAAGTGAAGTTCACCGTGTAGAAGCCCGCCTTGCTGAAGGTATGTGCAGGTTTTTTAAGTGTCGAAATATTCTGTGTTCCCGTTGCCGGATCGCCAAAATCCCAGTGGAAAGTAATCAGCGTATCTGCCGGTGCTGCCGGGGTGATCAGCTGGGGAGTAAACGCTACCGCATTGCCGAAACAGGTATTGGTGTTGGTGAAATCAACCGTGAAAGGAGGAAGCACACATACATTCAGCACGGTGGTGTCCACACAACCCCTCAGGTCGGTAACCGAAAGCCTTACATCGTAACAGCTGTCAACTGCAAAATACAGGTGGCTGGGGTTGGTACCCGTACCAAACTGGAAGGGCTCAAACTCCCACTGCCAGCTGTTAATGATCCCCTGGTAGCTCCAGGATGAATCCTGGAACTGTACCAGACCGTTGGTGCAGGGACTGGAAGTGTATTTAAACCATGCCGTAGGGGTATTCCATACCTGCAGTGGCAGCACCTTGGTATTCGCACAGCCATGCTCGGTGCGTGTGGTGAGGGTAATGGAATAGGTAGCCGGAAGCGTGTAGGTGAATTTGGGGTTCTGAAGGGTAGAAGTATCGGTGGTAATGCCGTTAACCCCAAAATCCCAGTACCAGCTCACGATGGTATCCCCGGTGGGAGGTATGCTCAGGTCGGTAAAATGAGTCGGTGAGTTTTCGCACACCCCGCTGAAAACAAACTGCGTGATGGGCGAAGGATGGATAGTTACAGGATGCGTGATGGTATTTCCGCACCCCAGGGTATCCTGTATGGTGAGCCTGACCGTATAGGTGCCGGCTACCGTATAGCTGTGCGATGCATTGCGTGTGAAAGCATGCGGGCCTCCGTCGCCGAAATCCCAGTTGTAATAGGTTACTGCAGCCACCTGAGTAGCTGTGGTATCGGTATAAAACGTTGTGGTGCTGCCCATGCATACCAGGCTGTCGGCGTAAAAGTCTACTCCCGGTTTGGGAGAAATCACCACGCTGCGGCTTACCGAATCGTTGCAACCCGAAGCATTTACCGTGGTAAGCACAACCGTATAGGTTCCTGCCAGTGCATACGTATGTACGGGGTTGGTCTGTGTGGATGTATTCTGAATCCCCGAAGCCGGGTCTCCGAAGTTCCAGGTGTGCTGGGTGAGGGTGCCCCCTCCGTTCAGGTTGGTAATATCGGTAAACTGCGTGCTTTGTCCCTGGCAGGTGCCCCCGTAGTTGAAATCAGCGATGGGCGAAGCCGATATGATCGCCGTATGGGTAGTTGTATTTTCGCATCCTGTGGCCGTAATTACCTTCAGGGTAATGGTAAAGGTTCCGGGCTGTGTATAGGTATGCGTAAAGGTAGGCAGTACGCTGTTATAGGTGGTGTCGTTTCCATCTCCGAAGGTCCAGTACCATGTACCCAGGCTTCCGCCGCTGGCGCTGCTCAGGTCGGTAAGTATTACCGGCAGGCCCGAGCATCCGGGCGAACTCACTGCAAAGGCAGCCAGCGGAGCCGGAGCTACCACTACCGCTTTGGTCTTGCTGTTTACACAGCCTGCTGTATCGGTAATGGTCAGGATCACCTGGTAGGTGCCCGCGTTGGCATAAATATGTATGGGATCCGGGATCACCGAGGTGCCCCCGTCGCCAAACTGCCAGAACCAGCCCTGCGTGCCGGCAGGGTTTACGGTAGAAGTAAATTCGGTAGTGTCGCCGTTGCATCCGGCCACGGAAGTGAAATCCACCGTGGGGGGCGCCGCTACTACCACCTGCATGGTGGTATCATCGCTGCAGCCTCCTGATAGGGTTACGCTAAGCAGTACCGTATAGGTGCCCGAAGTATTGTAGGTATGTGCCGGATTCTGAAGCGTGCTCTGGTTAGCGGTGCCTGAGGCTGCATCGCCAAAGTCCCATGCCCAGCCGCTGATGCTTCCGGTGGTATTGCTGTTGCTGATATCGGTAAACTGAACGGCCCCGCCCTGGCATGCCGAACCATGCATAAAGGCGGCCGTAGGCCTGGGCTGTATGGTAACTATGCCACTGTATGTATCCGAACAGCTGTCGCTGCTCACCACCAGCAGGCTTACATTAAAGGTTCCTGAATTGAAGTATTGGTGTGTAACATCCGGGCTGGAGGGGAAGAATACGCTTTGGGTGTTGCCGTCGCCGAAATTCCAGAGGTAACGGGCTATAAACCCTGAAGGCAGCACAGCCGTTGTATTGATAAAACGGATGGTATCGCCCTGGCATCCGGGTCCGCTGATGCTGAAACTGGCATCGGGCGAAGGTTTGATAGTGATGCTGCCGGTTTTTACATTGCTGCAGCCAGCCGTATCGGTAACACTAAGGGTGATGTTGTAGGTGCCGGGTGCTGTATAGGTATGCACCGGCGCCTGTGTGCCGGCAGTGCCACCGTCGCCAAAGCTCCACAGCCAGTTGCCTATGGCTCCCGGGCTCATCCCCGCACCGGGGCTGAACTGCACGGGGTTACCCATACAGGCTGAGGTAAAGGTGAAATCCACAACAGGAAGCGCCTGCGTGGTCACATCATGGGTGATGGTGTCCGAGCAGCCGTTGGCAGTAAAGGTGATCAGCGTTACGGTAAAGGTATTCACCGTGGAATAGGTATGTACAGGGTTCTGAAGGGTGCTGGTATTGGCTGTTCCCGAGGAGGGTTCTCCAAAGTTCCATCTCCAGGAGGAAAGGGCCTGTGGCAGCACAACGGCGGACTTGTCGGTAAAACTTACCGCTGTGCTCACGCACCTGTCGCTGCTGCTGAAATCAGCCACAGGGGCTGAGAGTACTTCTATGACCCGGGTTTCGGAATGGGTACACCCGTCGCTGTTGGTAACAGTGAGGGTTACACCGAATGTTCCGGGGTTGGTATAGGTATAGGTCGTATTGGGGTTGGGTGGAAGCGCAGGGAAGGTAAAGGTCTGAGGGGGGCTTCCGTCGCCGAAATCCCATACCCACCGGCTCATATAGGCCGAATTGGCCACACTCTGGTCGGTGAAGGTAACCACCTGTCCCTGGCATGTGGTGTTGGTGGCTGTGAAATGAGCCACCGGTGAGGGGTGAACGGTAATCGTGTGTGTCTTTACATTGCTGCAGCCTGCCGTATCGGTGATGGTGAGCGAAACGGTATAGGTGCCCGGGGCCACATAGGTGTTGGAGGCATTGCGTACTAACGAAGTGTTGTTATCACCGAAATCCCACAGGTATTGGGCAATAGCCAGGGGATCGGACACAAGGGTATCGGCCCAGAAATGGGTTGCAGTGCCCAGGCATGCAGTGTCGTTGGTGAAATCAACCAGCGGTGAGGTCTTTACCATGATGCCTTTGGCGATGGTATCCTTGCAGCCGTTCAGGTTGGTGATGATCAGGGTAACGGTGTAGGGTCCGGGAACGGAATAGGTGTGTGAGGGATACTGCAGCAAAGAGGTATTGGGCGTACCCGAGATGGCATCGCCGAAATCCCAGTGCCAGCCTGTAATCTGTCCGCCACCGTTCGGGTTGGAGTTATCAAAGAAAGCCGTTGCCAGGTCCTGGCAGTTGCCCTGGTAGCTGAAACCGGCTACCGGAAGACGGGCAATGGTAACAGGTGCCTGGTAGGTATCACTGCAGCCCTTGCTGTTGCTCACAGTAAGGGTGACCATGTATGTTCCGGGCGAGGTATAGGTATGCGTAGGGTTATAAGGTACCGGCATGGGCGGGAAGTTGATGGTTTGCACAGGGCTTCCATCGCCGAAGTTCCATATCCACTGGGTAAGGTATCCTTGACCCGGTGGGTTCTGGCACAGGTCGGTGAACTGGGTGGTAATGCCAAAGCAGTTGGGTGTATCAAAGTTGAAAAACGCCATCGGATGCTCCAATACTACCACTGGGTGAGTTAATGTGTAATGGCAACCATTCGTATCGGTTACACTTAATGTGACCTGATAAATAGCATTGCTGGGATAAATATGTTTTACTGGGTTCACCGGTGCGTTTAGTGTAATCAGGTCCCCATCACCAAAATCCCATTGCCAGGTACTGATTCTGTCAATAAATCCTCCTGTGCTGGTAATAGTGAAAACGGTTGTATCGCCAGAGCAGGCATTGTTGGAAGTGAAATCCACCACGGGGATGGGGTTCATCACCACATTGATGGAATCATTCATCATGGCGTTGCAGCTGGCTGCAGGGTTAGTGGCCAGGACCGAATATTGTCCAACTTGTGTAAACCAACCGTACGTGAGAGGTGAACCTGTACCCGTCATGATGAACGGGCCTAAAGGAGCGGGTATTGGAAGGTTGTTATAAAGTAGTTCATAAATCATTCCAATTTCTGAATTATCAAGGCTAATCTGGACGCCCGGGTCACCATCGCAGAATATTGCATTATTACTTGCTGTGACATTGTAAATATTGGGCAAAGGGTTAACTGTGATATTTGCACTACCGAGTAAATCAACACTTTGAACAGGGCAAAATTGATCATTAGCTGCAGTAAGCCATAATGAAGTATTTGAAGTCGGTGATAATGAAAACAGATAAGGTGAACTTAGAATTCCATTTATCGTAACGGGTATAAGACCATCTGAATATGATATATTCCACGGAGGAGAACCAGATAAGAAAACATTGATCTGGGTTGAAGTGCCCTGGCAGATAGCTGCCGTTCCAGAAATAGTTGCAGTTGGATCCGGATGAACTGTTAACAACATTGAATCATCACTAATCATACCTTTACAACCAATTGTATGCATAGTTAATTGAATTGTTTTGCCAGGATCCGTTGTTCCGGGAACATAAACTGGATGAATTAATGAATTATCTAAAAATAGCCCATCACCACTACTACTCCAATTAATGCTCTGTTCATAAATTGCGGAATCATCCACCAATTGAAATTCATTTCTGCCACACACTGATCCACTGGAGCCAGCGTCAGATAATGGAATAGGATCAATTAATAAGTGAATTTGATCGTTAACTTGCACAGAAGAACAATTGCCAATACCGTTTGCAGTAATATTGAATTGTATTTCTCGGTTTATTGTTGAGAGATCAACTAATCCGGGGAAATATACTGGATTTAAAATTGTAGGATCATCAAAATAACCGTCACCTCCTGTTTGAGTCCAAAGCACTGACAAGTTGTTAATGTTCTGGGCATTTGCACCTAACTGAAACTGAGTTTTATCGCTACATATATAATCATCATTACCCCCATAAACAGTAGGATATGGACTCACTGAAAGAATTTTTGAATCACTTACAAATTTGCTAATACATGATTGCAATCCATGAACACTAAGAGTCAGAATAACTTGTCCATTTATAAAATCAATTGCACCGGGCATATAAGTTGGTGATAAAGCTGAATCGTCATTAAAAATACCATCACCACCTGTCCAATGCAAAGAACTATAGTAATTAGCTGTTGCCCCAGCTAATAAAACTGGATCGTGTACACAAAGAGATTCATCTAATCCCGAAAAAACAGTTGGCATTTGATCAATAATGAATGAAACGTCATCGGATTCTGTCTGAATTGAACATTGTCCACTCCCATGGCCTGTAATTGTCAGTACAACATTACCGGATGTAATATCATTTAAACCAGGAAAATACCTGGCGTTTAATGAATTGATGCTAATAAATGAACCATCACCTGAAGTGGACCATTGAACAGAGGAACAATTGGATTGTGTTCCTGATAAAAGATATGAGTCAGCTGAACAAAACCTGTTGTCATTACCAGCATTTACAATCGGTAAAGGATTTATGTTTAGTAGTCTTGAATCTGAAGCTATTTCATTTATGCATGAAAGCGACCCTGTAACATTAATTGTAAGAAGGACAATTCCTGTTTCGGTTGGGTTTGGATTATACACTGGCGAGATTGAATTTGCATTCGCCAAACTTCCTAGCCCATTTTCAATCCATTGAATCTGACTATAATTTTGAGGGTCAGCACCGATTATCGAATAGGGTAAACCCTGACAAGAAATTCCATCTAAACCTGCATTAGCCAGAGGCAAGGGATCGATTGTCAGACTCAGGGAATGACTTGCTGGATTACAGTTTGACAGACCAAATACGGTAAGAGTAATATTAATAATTCCAGTTTCATTAGATCCGGGATGATAAATTGGGGTTAAAGTATTAGAACTTGTAAAATATCCGGTTCCGGTATGAGCCCAGCTGTAATTTGAATAATTTGTTGCTAATGCATTTTGAATATTGAATACTGAATTCTGGCAAATTGAAGAATTATTTCCAGCAAAAGCTGTTGGATAAGATTCAATGTGAAGTTGCATTGCATCTGTTGCAGCCGGGCATGGACTAAGACCTTGTGCAACTATAGTCAGGAGTATTACACCGGTTTCACCTAAACCGGGAATATAAGTCGGAGTCAGGGTATTACTGTTTAGTAAGGTTCCACTCCCATTTGATGTCCATATGGTTGAAAATGAATTGCTTGAAGTAGCAGAAGTTATTGTAAATGAACTTCCCTGGCAAGTCGCAGCATCAGGACCTGCAAATAAATTAACTGAAGGAACAATTGTAAGGGTTGTCTGGCTTTGGACAGCATTGCATGGGGTCATGCCATAAGCGGACAATGTAAAAGTAATATTACCCGTTTCATTTAATGCTGGTGTATATGTCGGATTTAAGGAGTTTAATGGTAAAAGAGTACCTGCCCCATTATGTGACCACAATATAGAAGTATAATTTTGAGCTGTTGCACCAGAAATTGTATAGCTGGATCCGGAACAAATACTTCCATTTGAACCTGCATTTGCATTAGGTTGTGCATGAATAGTGAGTGTCATAAAATCATTCACCAATAAACATGGTGGATCACCTGTTGCCGACAAGGTGATGGTTATTATACCCGTTTCTCCTATCCCGGGAATATAAGTTGGTGTAAGAGTTGTAGTATTAATAAGGCTCCCGGTTCCGTTGTGACTCCACGAGAAAGAAATATAATTTGAAACGGATGCATCTGTAATTGAATAGCTTGATCCTTCGCATACATTTGCATCGCTTCCAGCACTTGCAAAAGGAGATGGATTGACAGTCAGAATCATAAAATCAGTAACGAAAGGACAAGGTGCACTGCTTGTAGCAGTTATGGTTAAGGTTATATTCCCTGTCTCACCTGCACCTGGCGCATAAGTTGGGGACAATGTGTTGGCGTTGCTAATGTTTCCTGTCCCATTACTGGACCAGTATACTGATGTAGCATTCGTGGCATTTGCCAAGGTAATTGTAAATGGTTGTGACTGACAGGTTGAATTATCAGGTCCGGCATTAGTAGATGCCTGTTGGCTGAAGGTTAAAGTTACTTGGTCAGTTACATTCCCGCATGTTGGCGAAGAAGAGGTTAAAGTTAAAATAACATTGCCCGCCGTAACATCAGAAGTACTGGGTGTATATGTAGGATTAAGTGCTGTAATGTCATTAAAAATCCCGTTCCCGGAGGTAGTCCATAAAAGGGTAGTGTAATTTAAGGCAAATGCACCTGATAACGTGATTGGGGACGAATCACAGGATAATGCATCAGGGCCAGCATTAACAGTAGCATTTAATGTTACACTCACAATTGTACTTACAGGGTCACTTGTGCAACCCCCATATGAAATAATAAGTGTATATGTTCCTGCAATGTTTGTTGTTGCATTCGGTATTGTTATAGTCTGATTAGTAGAAGTAAATCCATTCGGCCCTGTCCAAAGATAGGTATATCCAGGTGATGAGTTTGAACTTAGAATTAAAGCGTTTCCTGCACAAATTGTATTATTTCCAGAGATTACTGCAATCGGCGGCTCAATAACAACAATATTTTTACATGCATTAGATTGGGTAGGCAAACCTTCGTCAACTACCAGACTAATATTGTATGTACCTGGTGCATTATACGAGAAGGGTGGAGGATTTTGCAGGATTGAGGAAGGAATAGTTGAATTGATACAACTTGGAAAGAAGATCCTGGATATTGTGCTGCTGTTTACATTCATTACAAAAGCAAATAATGAGTCTCCGACTCTGAATAGCTCCGAAATATTATGTGGAAACACAAAATCAGCAATATTTCCAAGTGATTGAGCTACCGGGATGCTGGTTAGTCCATTTGGATAAGTCAATCTGACAATGTCATTGGTGATCCTGTTAACAATGAACCCATAAACTTCATTACAGTCTCTGATTATTGTAATGGATCTTGGATCGTTAAAGGTTCCATTAATATTTCCAAGATTAACACCGGTTGCTGTATTTAATAAACTGTTTCCAAAGCTTAATCGGGACAGAGTATTATTGTTTTGGTTGGTTACAAATAGATACCAGTTATTGTTGTCAATAATCGGATAAAATCCAACAGGGCCATCAAGGCTTCCGATATTCCCTATATTGATTGCAGTTGGAGTGTTTGCCAGGCTATTCCCATAATTAAGCCGTATTAAGGAACTTGAACTGTAATTGCCAATAAAACTATACCAGGTTGTTCCCTCACGGAAAGTATACATACTATGTGGGTAATTCATTAAATTACCGATATTGCCTATATTCGTGGCTGTTGGAGTATTGTTCAGACTATTCCCAAAACTCAGGGTGAACAAAACATTATTCGGTCCTCCGGCAATTTGACCATACCAATTGCCTGATGCCGGATCTTTTTCTATCTGAATACCTTCAATGTTTATTAATAAAATCCCCCCTAAACTTCCCAGATTTGTTGATACAGGTGTATTTGTTAAACTATTTCCGAATGATAATCTTGTAAGAGTTCCGTTTTGATAATTTGTTATGAAAACAAAATAATTATTTCCCTCCTGTGCTATTGTAGAATATACTGGCCGGTTCAAACTTCCAAGATTACCCAGATTAGCACCAATTGGTACATTGGAAAGATTTGTTGAACAGAAGTTCCAATAATTAGTCGTTCCTCCTGTTGAGGTATTTTGAACAGTAACATTCTCACTAAGGCAAACTGTATCAGGAATAATAAAACTTGCTACTGAATTTTGGCATTCGAGCAATATTTTTGCAAGAAATATATCATTTCCCCCCCCATTAAATGTAGGATCAAAAGAATTTGAAGTGACTGGCAGATTGCTCGATCTGGTTTCTCCTACAATAAATACACTATCGTTATAAGAAAGTATACCCATGCCCTGATCCGTGTTATTTCCCCCCAGGTAAGAAGAATATAACAGCTGCGATACAGACGGATTCAGCTTTGCTACAAACGCGTCACCAGTCCCGCCGTTAAATGTATTATCATATGCGCAACTCGTTATTGGAAAATTATTGCCTGCTAATCCAGTGACAAATATTTCGTTATCAATATTCAAATCAGCATTAATTATATATTCATCTCCATTTCCACCCAGGTAGGTTGAATATACCAAACTGCTGCCTGTTGAATTCAACTTTACAATGAGTCCATCTGTTGCACCGCCACCAAAAACCTGTTGATACGAACCTGCAGTCATTGGAAAACCGGAACCGGCTTTCCCGAAAAGTATCGCATTATTTGAATTATCAATAAATAGTGCACTTCTCGACATGTCATCACCTGGACTTCCAAGAAAGGTCGAATATATAAGGTTTGTTAATGTTGGATCAAATTTGGAAACTACTATATCATAACCGCCATTGAATGTGTTGTCAAAAACTCCGGCAGTTGTTGGATACACACCCTGAACAATCCCGGTAATATAAACATTGTTTGAAACGTCCAAAGCAATTGATATTCCTCTGTCAGCTGCATTCAAACCAATCATTGTCGAGTTTAGTAATGCAGACCCGGTAGAATTTAGTTTTGAAATGAAAATATCGTATGCACCACCTCCATTTAATGCTTGATAAGCACCTGGAGTTGTTGGGAATTCAGAACTTGTTTGACCAACAACATAAATATTTTGTGACACATCCAGTGTGACTTGGAAAGCATAATCTTCCATTGTGCCTCCCAGGTAAGTTGAAAACAACAAACTATTGCCTGAATTATTCAGTTTTAAAATAAATGCATCACAAGAGCCTCCCAAGTAAGATGTTTGATAACTTCCTGATGTTACAGGAAATCCCGAATTTGCAACTCCGGTTACGATAATATCATTTCCAGGCCCTGATAATTCTATACCATAACCATAATCATTTCCTGGGCCACCAATAAATGTAGAAAATATAATTTGTGTTCCCTGTGGATTCATCTTAACGACAAATACATCATTTCCACCGCTGTTTGAAGAAGAATAGGAGCCTGCGGTTACCGGGAAGTCAAAACTTGTTGTTCTCCCGGTAAAATAAATATTTCCTGTCGCATCTCTTTCTATATCTCCTGCAAACATGATATCGTCACCGGTTCCCCCGAAATAGCTGCAGTATATTAATTGCGGATCAATAATTAGTTCATAATCGGTATTATAATTTTCAACTTTAAATTTAACATCATTACCATTTTCAATATAATAACGAACTGTTACAAGGATTTTTTTACCATTAATTATCTGGTAAGCTTCCGGAATTTTCTCGGTTATTTCTCCTGAAACAGTATTTAAGATTAAATCTCCGTTTCCATTTATTAAAAGGCCATTTACACCGCTATAATTAAGTGTTATATCTGAAATACTTCCATTTTGTTTGATAATGAAGTCGCTTTTGACTCCACCTGGTAAATTGTAATATATTAGATCAACATTTTTATAAAGTTCTTTGTAAACAAGAGTATTAAATGAAGTAACATCTGTTTTCCAGGATGAAGGATTCTCTCCAATGAAAAAGTTTGATTTAGATGAAGATTTATCTCTCTCTTCGAAAATAGGATGTGTGTTACAATTTTTAAAATCAACCCTAAGGTTTAATATACTGTGAGTGTTTGAATCCTTGTGATTGTTCCCTGAAATAAACTGATGGACTAAATATTGATCATAGAAATATGTATATGATGATGCAGTTCTTAAGCAGTATTTTGATCCATTCTGGAATTGTCCCTCATTTTTAATAAACCAAAATGGGAAATTTTTAACTAAAGCAAATGATTTATAATTACAAAATAACAACAGTATCAATAATCCTGCAGTTATCCCTTTTTTAAGACACGACCGAATTATCATACTCATCAATTTTGAGATAAATACACAATTAATTTATCTATAACTTAATAAAGATATAGTCTAAAATCTTCCCCTCTACTTTCTATAAATAAAATAAGAACAACGGCAGTTCTATTTATGAATTTTATTTAAATCTTTAAATTCAAGAATTTGTTCGTCTTTTTTACCTGATCAGTGTCAGCGTTCCCCACACCGGTTCTGACAACCCTTCATGTTCACCCATATCCTTGTTTGTCCATATGGTACCATCGCGGAATTTGGCTGTGATTTTCCACACATACACATCCTGCGGGCATTTGTGGCTTGTATTGTTGTTATCCATATAGTATCCTTCCCATCCTTCCAGCGGCGCTCCCCACGAATCCAGTTTGATACTGCTCCATACCAGGGCACCATAGCTGTTGAATATTTCGCACTGGTACGATTCAAGGTTTACACCCACCGGTTTCCATATCCGTGTTTCGCTGGCCATGCCTTCGGGTGCAAACGCATTGGGCACATATAAGCCTTTGAACAGCATTTTGTAAATAAGCAGAGCCGTGTCGTTGCACCCTTCCTTGCTGGTGCTCACCAGTATCACCGGGTAGTCGCCGTCGTCGGCATAAGTCATCAGCGGCGATTCCGCATAGGAGTTCTCCCCGTTTCCAAAATCCCAGTTGTACTGCACCGACCCTATCGATCCGTTGGTAAACTGAATGTGCCCCTGTATGTCGTCCACATTTTCGGTGAAGCTGAAAGCGCTCACCGGCGAACGGTTCACTGTGATCCATTGTGTGAGCGTATCGCTGCATCCGTTTGTATCGGCTACCAGCAGTTGCACATTGTATCGTCCCGTGGAGTCGAACACATAGCTGACCGTATCGCCCTGCAGAATGGCCAGCAGCCCCAGGCTGTCGCTCACCCTCCAGTGCCAGCTAACCACAGGAGCTATGTATGCAAGTGAAGAATCCACAAACTGCACAATCTGCTGCGAGCATGGCGGGTTGTTGCTGAAACGTGCTTCGGGCAGTCCGTTCACCCTGATGAGCGAACTTACCGTATCCCAGCATCCCTGCTGGTTTATGGCTTTCATCATCGTTGTATATACTCCTGCTATCGGGTACAGGTATTCAGGGCTTTTCAGCAGGGAGGTATCGGCAGTGCCTGCATCGCCAAAATCCCATCGGTAGCTCAGTGCTGCTGCACCGTTGGCCTGCGTGGTATTGTTGAAATGCGTCTTGCTGCCCAGGCAGGATGGCGCTACATTGAAGCCAGCCAGCGGCGAGGGCTTTACAAGTATGGTCCTGCTGGTGCTGTCGCTGATGGTGGAAGCCCCTACCACGGTGCTCACCCTGAGTTTCACGGTGTAAACACCCGCTGTATCGTAGGTGTGGAACACCTGTGGCTGGTAAACAGTATAGGTTGTTGGCGGGGTCAGATCGCCAAAGGTCCATACCCAGTTGGAGATGGTACCCTCGCATTTGCTCATATCGGTAAAGCCAATCTGCAGGTTCTGGCAGAGGGTGTCGCTCACATTGATGTAAGCAGCCACCAGGCATGAGCCACGGGTTACCGTATCGGTATAGCTGTCCATGCATCCGTTGGCATTCACCACCGTAAGGGAGGCCATATAATCTCCCGCCCGCATATATTTATGTGTACTTCCGGGCACATATAAGGTATCGGCAGGGGTGCCATCGCCATACATCCAGACGTACATATTCAGTGCAGCCGAAGTATCCACGCTGGTGTTGGCAAAGGTAATGGTGCTGTCGCAACTTCCTGAAGTGTATCCAAATCCTGCCACCGGCAGTGCAAGCACCTGTATGCTGTGGAACTGCGATGCCGTGCACCCGAATTTATCGGTCGAAGTGAAGTTCACCGTGTAGAAGCCCGCCTTGCTGAAGGTATGTGCAGGTTTTTTAAGTGTCGAAATATTCTGTGTTCCCGTTGCCGGATCGCCAAAATCCCAGTGGAAAGTAATCAGCGTATCTGCCGGTGCTGCCGGGGTGATCAGCTGGGGAGTAAACGCTACCGCATTGCCGAAACAGGTATTGGTGTTGGTGAAATCAACCGTGAAAGGAGGAAGCACACATACATTCAGCACGGTGGTGTCCACACAACCCCTCAGGTCGGTAACCGAAAGCCTTACATCGTAACAGCTGTCAACTGCAAAATACAGGTGGCTGGGGTTGGTACCCGTACCAAACTGGAAGGGCTCAAACTCCCACTGCCAGCTGTTAATGATCCCCTGGTAGCTCCAGGATGAATCCTGGAACTGTACCAGACCGTTGGTGCAGGGACTGGAAGTGTATTTAAACCATGCCGTAGGGGTATTCCATACCTGCAGTGGCAGCACCTTGGTATTCGCACAGCCATGCTCGGTGCGTGTGGTGAGGGTAATGGAATAGGTAGCCGGAAGCGTGTAGGTGAATTTGGGGTTCTGAAGGGTAGAAGTATCGGTGGTAATGCCGTTAACCCCAAAATCCCAGTACCAGCTCACGATGGTATCCCCGGTGGGAGGTATGCTCAGGTCGGTAAAATGAGTCGGTGAGTTTTCGCACACCCCGCTGAAAACAAACTGCGTGATGGGCGAAGGATGGATAGTTACAGGATGCGTGATGGTATTTCCGCACCCCAGGGTATCCTGTATGGTGAGCCTGACCGTATAGGTGCCGGCTACCGTATAGCTGTGCGATGCATTGCGTGTGAAAGCATGCGGGCCTCCGTCGCCGAAATCCCAGTTGTAATAGGTTACTGCAGCCACCTGAGTAGCTGTGGTATCGGTATAAAACGTTGTGGTGCTGCCCATGCATACCAGGCTGTCGGCGTAAAAGTCTACTCCCGGTTTGGGAGAAATCACCACGCTGCGGCTTACCGAATCGTTGCAACCCGAAGCATTTACCGTGGTAAGCACAACCGTATAGGTTCCTGCCAGTGCATACGTATGTACGGGGTTGGTCTGTGTGGATGTATTCTGAATCCCCGAAGCCGGGTCTCCGAAGTTCCAGGTGTGCTGGGTGAGGGTGCCCCCTCCGTTCAGGTTGGTAATATCGGTAAACTGCGTGCTTTGTCCCTGGCAGGTGCCCCCGTAGTTGAAATCAGCGATGGGCGAAGCCGATATGATCGCCGTATGGGTAGTTGTATTTTCGCATCCTGTGGCCGTAATTACCTTCAGGGTAATGGTAAAGGTTCCGGGCTGTGTATAGGTATGCGTAAAGGTAGGCAGTACGCTGTTATAGGTGGTGTCGTTTCCATCTCCGAAGGTCCAGTACCATGTACCCAGGCTTCCGCCGCTGGCGCTGCTCAGGTCGGTAAGTATTACCGGCAGGCCCGAGCATCCGGGCGAACTCACTGCAAAGGCAGCCAGCGGAGCCGGAGCTACCACTACCGCTTTGGTCTTGCTGTTTACACAGCCTGCT
Source organism: Bacteroidales bacterium (assembly GCA_963677975.1). Classification (GTDB taxonomy): domain Bacteria; phylum Bacteroidota; class Bacteroidia; order Bacteroidales; family UBA4417; genus UBA4417. Next base: position 2,844,786 of record OY782677.1, read on the forward strand.
GTATCGGTAATGGTCAGGATCACCTGGTAGGTGCCCGCGTTGGCATAAATATGTATGGGATCCGGGATCACCGAGGTGCCCCCGTCGCCAAACTGCCAGAACCAGCCCTGCGTGCCGGCAGGGTTTACGGTAGAAGTAAATTCGGTAGTGTCGCCGTTGCATCCGGCCACGGAGGTGAAATCCACCGTGGGGGGCGCCGCTACTACCACCTGCATGGTGGTATCATCGCTGCAGCCTCCTGATAGGGTTACGCTAAGCAGTACCGTATAGGTGCCCGAAGTATTGTAGGTATGTGCCGGATTCTGAAGCGTGCTCTGGTTAGCGGTGCCTGAGGCTGCATCGCCAAAGTCCCATGCCCAGCCGCTGATGCTTCCGGTGGTATTGCTGTTGCTGATATCGGTAAACTGAACGGCCCCGCCCTGGCATGCCGAACCATGCATAAAAGCGGCCGTAGGCCTGGGCTGTATGGTAACTATGCCGCTGTATGTATCCGAACAGCTGTCGCTGCTCACCACCAGCAGGCTTACATTAAAGGTTCCTGAATTGAAGTATTGGTGTGTAACATCCGGGCTGGAGGGGAAGAATACGCTTTGGGTGTTGCCGTCGCCGAAATTCCAGAGGTAACGGGCTATAAACCCTGAAGGCAGCACAGCCGTTGTATTGATAAAACGGATGGTATCGCCCTGGCATCCGGGTCCGCTGATGCTGAAACTGGCATCGGGCGAAGGTTTGATAGTGATGCTGCCGGTTTTTACATTGCTGCAGCCAGCCGTATCGGTAACACTAAGGGTGATGTTGTAGGTGCCGGGTGCTGTATAGGTATGCACCGGCGCCTGTGTGCCGGCGGTGCCTCCGTCGCCAAAGCTCCACAGCCAGTTGCCTATGGCTCCCGGGCTCATCCCCGCACCGGGGCTGAACTGCACGGGGTTACCCATACAGGCTGAGGTAAAGGTGAAATCCACAACAGGAAGCGCCTGCGTGGTCACATCATGGGTGATGGTGTCCGAGCAGCCGTTGGCAGTAAAGGTGATCAGCGTTACGGTAAAGGTATTCACCGTGGAATAGGTATGTACAGGGTTCTGAAGGGTGCTGGTATTGGCTGTTCCCGAGGAGGGTTCTCCAAAGTTCCATCTCCAGGAGGAAAGGGCCTGTGGCAGCACAACGGCGGACTTGTCGGTAAAATTTACCGCCGTGCTCAAGCACCTGCCGCTGCTGCTGAAATCAGCCACAGGGGCTGAGAGCACTTCTATGACCCGGGTTTCGGAATGGGTACACCCGTCGCTGTTGGTAACAGTGAGGGTTACACCGAATGTTCCGGGGTTGGTATAGGTATAGGTCGTATTGGGGTTGGGTGGAAGCGCAGGGAAGGTAAAGGTCTGAGGGGGGCTTCCGTCGCCGAAATCCCATACCCACCGGCTCATATAGGCCGAATTGGCCACACTCTGGTCGGTGAAGGTAACCACCTGTCCCTGGCATGTGGTGTTGGTGGCTGTGAAATGAGCCACCGGTGAGGGGTGAACGGTAATCGTGTGTGTCTTTACATTGCTGCAGCCTGCCGTATCGGTGATGGTGAGCGAAACGGTATAGGTGCCCGGGGCCACATAGGTGTTGGAGGCATTGCGTACTAACGAAGTGTTGTTATCACCGAAATCCCACAGGTATTGGGCAATAGCCAGGGGATCGGACACAAGGGTATCGGCCCAGAAATGGGTTGCAGTGCCCAGGCATGCAGTGTCGTTGGTGAAATCAACCAGCGGTGAGGTCTTTACCATGATGCCTTTGGCGATGGTATCCTTGCAGCCGTTCAGGTTGGTGATGATCAGGGTAACGGTGTAGGGTCCGGGAACGGAATAGGTGTGTGAGGGATACTGCAGCAAAGAGGTATTGGGCGTACCCGAGATGGCATCGCCGAAATCCCAGTGCCAGCCTGTAATCTGTCCGCCACCGTTCGGGTTGGAGTTATCAAAGAAAGCCGTTGCCAGGTCCTGGCAGTTGCCCTGGTAGCTGAAACCGGCTACCGGAAGACGGGCAATGGTAACAGGTGCCTGGTAGGTATCACTGCAGCCCTTGCTGTTGCTCACAGTAAGGGTGACCATGTATGTTCCGGGCGAGGTATAGGTATGCGTAGGGTTATAAGGTACCGGCATGGGCGGGAAGTTGATGGTTTGCACAGGGCTTCCATCGCCGAAGTTCCATATCCACTGGGTAAGGTATCCTTGACCCGGTGGGTTCTGGCACAGGTCGGTGAACTGGGTGGTCAAACCAAAGCAATTGGGGTTGGTAAAACTGAAGTAGGAGGTAGGATGGGGCAATACCACAACAGGATGGGTAACCCTGTAATGGCAGCCGTTGGTATCGGTAACACTCAGTATGGCCTGGTAGGTGGTGGTATTGGCATAGATATGCTTCACCGGGTTAACAGGGGCATTGAAGGTGAGCAGTGTGCCGTCGCCAAAATCCCAGTTCCAGGTGCTGATTCCGTCAATAAATCCTCCCGTGCTGGTAATGGTGAAAACGGTTGTATCGCCCGAGCAGGCATTGTTAGTAGCGAAATCCACCACGGGGATGGGGTTCATCACTACGTTGATGGTATCGTTCATCATGGCGTTGCAGCTGGCTGCAGGGTTGGTGGCCAGGACCGAATACTGTCCCACGGTGGTGAACCATCCGTAATCCAGCGGGAAGCCAGTGCCGGGAAGTACCAGCGGGCCGGCAGGGGCAGGTAATGACAGGTTGTTGTACAGCAACTCATAGGTCATGCCTGTTTCGGAGTTGTCCAGACCCAGTCGCACCCCGGCATCGCCATCGCAGTAAAAACCGTTGTTGGTGGCGGTAACATTGAAGATATTGGGAAGCGGGTTAACGGTAATATTCACACTTCCGGTAAGGTTAGCTCCGGGAGCGGCACAGTGAATGTCGCTGGCGGCTTTAAGCACCATGGAGATATTGCTGGTGGTGGTAGGGGTAATGTTAATGATATGGGGCGAGCTCATAACGGTCTCGGTAATATCACCCGGACCGTTGGGATTTGAATAGGTGATATCCCAGGGTGGTGAGCCTGTAAGGGTAAAGATAACGGTGGTGGTTTCTCCCTGGCAGATGGCTGAAGCCGCTGCACTGATGTTAACAGTGGGTTCGGAGTAGATGGTCAGTGAAGTTGTACTGTTGTTGGGCTTGTTTTTACACCCAACCAGGTCCATGGTGAGTTGTATAGTAGTTCCCACATCCAGGGGATCGGCTGTAAATGTTGGGTTCTCAACCGATGGAGAAGGCAAGAACGTTCCACGGCCGGTGCTTGAACTCCATGTAATGGTACTTTGATAGTCGGCGCTGCCGTCGATCTGCACAGGGGTAAGCCCGCAGGTGGTTTTGTTCGGTCCTGCATCGGCAACAGGAATGGGGTCGGTGCGGAACTCCATCACATCGCTGTGTGTCTGACCGGCACAGCTGCCGTTGCCTTCAACGGTGAGTTGGAAGAAAATCAGCCTGGGGACGGATAAATCGAAAACACTGGGGGTATAGGTAGGATGCAGGGCGTTGAGAGGGCCAAAGGTACCGGTAGGTGTGAAACCGGAACCGGTAATGGTCCATGTGATTTTTGATGGATCAAAAAAAGAAGGATTGCTGAGGTTAATCTGATAAGGGGGATCCCCTGAGCACATGTAATCGTCGGGACCGGCATCGGATACAGGGTAATTGGTTACCACTATATTTTTGGTGACGGGGGCCTGGGCGGTACATCCGTTTAAATCGGTATAGTTCAGCGAAATGGTATGTGTGCCCGGCACGGTCCAGGTTATGGTAACTGTATTGTTTGAGTTGCCTCCCCCGGCGGTAACCAGGCCTGCAGGTGGAATATTCCACAGGTAGTTAGGCATACCGGCAGCGGTGGTGTAAACATTGCCCGGAACGGATTCGCAGGCGGTGAATGTTGCATTGCTGATAACCGGCACCGGCAAGGGGTTCACCGTTACATTATAATCAACCGAGGTTCCACGGCATCCTGAAACGGCATCGTCGTACGACACACTTACCGTTTTAGCTCCTGCCGTATTCCATGTCACGGTTATGGAAGCTGTTCCTGCTCCTGCGGTAACCGAGCCACCCGGAGACAAAGTCCAGCTATAAGCGCTCTTGCCGGCCTGGGTGGTGTAAACATTACCAACCGATTTCTCGCAGACAAAAGTCGGGCCTGTGGCCACGGTGGGAACAGGCAGCGGGTTGATGGTTACGGGCTTGGGAGTTGCAGCTGCTGCAGTACATCCAAAACTGTTAACATAATTTACACTGATAGTCTGCGATCCAACCGTGTTCCAGGTTACCGTTGCTGAGCTGGTTCCTGCCCCTGCGATGATGGTGCCGGCTGCGGGAGGGGTAATAGTCCATGTCCACCCGCTGATGCCTCCACCCGATTGGGTAGTGTATATGTTACCTGCTGATCCTACGCAGGCTGCCGCAGCCCCTGCAATGGTCGGGACAGGCAGAGGATTTACTGTTACATTCAGCACTTTGGGTGCTGTTGCAGTACATCCAAATGCATCGGTATAGTTAACCGATACGGTTTTAGCTCCTGCGGTGGTCCATGTTACGGTTATAGCACTGGTTCCTGCACCGGCCGTAACGGTTCCGCCGGCAGATACATTCCAGTTGTAGCCGGTAATACCTGCGGTCGACTCGGTAGTATACACGTTTCCGGTTGATCCCGCGCATGGGGATGGAACCGATGGGGTAATAGTGATCACTGGCAGGGCATGAACCAGCACATCATACTGTGTAGGGATGCCCGCTGAACATCCGCCGGCATTGGTATAGTTGACTGAAATGTTTTGAAGGCCAACGGTATTCCATGTAACGGTGCAGGTGTTATCCGCAGGTGTGCCTCCCGCAGTGGGGATACCTCCGTTAACGACCCATGTATATGGAATATTCCCCGGCTGGGTGGTATACACAAACCCTGTGGAATTGACGCATACCGAGGTAGCTCCTGCGATAGTAGGGGCAGGAAGGCTGTTGACAGTAACATTGTACACGGTTGGTAATGTAGCCATACAGCCGTTGGCATCCTTATAATTTAAGGTAACGGTCTGTGCACCGCCGGTATTCCACTTTATGGATATATAGTTGTCGGTAAGGGTACCACCGCCCTGCAGGACTCCGCCTGCTGAATAAGTCCAGACAAAGTTGGAAACACCGTTGGCATCGGCGGTATACGTTTTTGTGGTTGTTAAACAGGGAGCTGCATCACCTGTTACAATGGGTGACGGCAGCGGGTTCACCGTAATGCTTGTCGTTCCGGGAGTGGTGGCAGTACATCCGTTGCCATCGGTATAATTGATGGTTATGGTACTTGTCCCCACCGTATTCCAGGTAACGGTTGCGGCGCTGGTTCCGGCACCGGAGGTGATGGTGCCGCTTCCGGCAGGCAATATGTTCCAGTTCCATCCGTTGATGCCTCCACCCGACTGGGTGGTGTATATATTGCCTGTTGAATTCAAACAGGCTGCCGGCGGGCCGGTAAGCACACCTGGTGTTGGCAGGTCATGAACGGTAACCGGGTAATCGGTTGCCGGGGAGGCCACGCAGCCGTTGCCATCGGTATAAATAATACTTACAGTCTGAACACCAACCGTGTTCCATGTTACAGAAATGGAGTTTGTTCCGGAACCAGAGTTAATGGTACCGCCTGTAACATTCCAGGTGTAACCCGACATTAAAGCCTGTGTGGTATAAATACTGCCCGCAACATTTAAACATGCATTGGCATTGGCAGGACCGTTGGTGATGGATGGGACAGGTAAGGCTTTCACCTCTACGGTATAGGTTTTTGTTCGAGGTGCACAGGTAGCCGATGTGGTGACAAGCTGGATATCATGAAATCCCACGCTTGACCAGGTTACATCAATACTGTTTCCATTTACAGGAGTTATGATCGAACCCCCTCCGGCAGGTAACGACCAGGCGTAGGTTGCCACCGTGGTGGGACATACATAGGTCTGGGTTGTATTCAGGCAAGCCTGTGGCGGACCGGTTACGGTGGCAACCGGGTCGGGGTTAACGGTGATGGTCCGCGTACTTGCTGTTGCTGCGGTGCATCCGTTCAGGTCGGTATAGTTTACCGTTATGGTTCCAGGATCGGATGTCCAGGTTACCGTTAATGAACTTGTTCCCTGGCCTGAATTGATAGTGCCGCCGGTAACTGTCCAAAGGTAACTTCCTGCGATCATGCCTGCATCGGTGGTATAGGTCTGCTGGCTGTTGATGCATATGCTGGCAGGACCGCTAAGGTCAGGAACAGGCAGGGCATGAACGGTAACAGGATAATCAGTTGGCGATGCTGCTGCACAGCCATTTTCGGAATAACTTACCAGCACATGTCCTGTACCTGCTGTATTCCAGGTTACTGATATTGAATTTGTTCCAAGGCCTGCATCGATTACGCCTCCGGTAACCGTCCAGTTATACCCGGCCATGGCGGCTTCGGTGGTATAGATGCTGCCAGGTACATTCAGGCAGGCGCTTAAATTGGCCGGACCGTTGGTGATGGTAGGAACAGGAAGTGGTTTTACCTCAACGGTGTAGGTCTTTGTTCTTGCCGGGCAGGTAGTCGATGTTGTAATGAGCTGGATGTCATGAAATCCCACGCTTGACCAGGTTACATCAATACTGTTTCCATTTACAGGAGTTATGATTGAACCGCCTCCTGCGGGTAATGACCAGGAGTAGGTTGCAACTGAGGTGGGACATAAATAGGTTTGGGTTGTATTCATGCAAACCTGTGGGGGACCGGCTATGGTGGCAACAGGGTCGGGGTTAACCGTGATGGTCCGCGTACTTGCTGCTGCTGCGGTGCATCCGTTCAGGTCGATGTAGTTAACGGTTATGGTTCCCGGATCGGATGCCCAGGTTACGGTTAAAGAACTTGTTCCCTGGCCTGCATCGATGGTTCCGCCGGTAACTGTCCACACATAACTTCCTGCGCTCATGCCTGCATCAGTGGTATAAGTTTGCTGGCTATTGATGCATATGCTGGCCGGACCCGAAAGATCGGGTAGCGGAAGGGATTTTACATCAACATCAAATGGCAGAGGGCTGGAGCCAGTGCATAAATTGGAATTCTTATAACTAACACTGACCGTTTGAGCTCCGGTGGCTGTCCAGGTAACAGTGATCTGGTTGGTTGCAGCGCCTGCAGTAATTGTACCTCCGGCTGAGAGTGTCCACACATAATTGGTCATAATTCCTTCGGTAGTATAGACATTACCGGTAGAGTTAAGACAAACCGAAGCCGCAGTAGAAGAAATTGTTGGAACCGGAAGCGGATTTACCACAACAGAGTATGTTGTAGTGCGCTGACCGCAAGCTGCAGAGGTTGAAACGAGGGTAACATCGTGCGTGCCAGCAGCAGTCCAATCAACTGTAATGCTGCTGCCGTTAGCAGGTGAAGTAATAGTGCCGGTTCCTGGTGGTATCGACCATGCATAGGTAGCAAGAGGGGTAGCGCAAGCATAAATTTCGTTTGTAGAATTTACACAAACGGCTGGATTTCCTGTAATAGCTGGAAGTGGGTCAGGATTAACGGTAATTACCAGTACAGGAGAATCAAATCCTTCGCCGCAGCTGATATTTTTTCCGCGAACCTTTAAATTGCCTCCAGATACCAGCGTTGGGAAAGTCAACGTAATTGTATTGGTGAGAGTAGTTTGCGTAGAAAGATCTGGCAAAGTCCATATGTATTCTGAAGCATGCTGAATAGGATCTATTGTATATGTGACGGTTGAGCCAACACATACAGGGTTTGTGCCAGTTGGCGCTGTTGTAGGTGTCAGAGGGGTGTGTTTAATGATTAAATCTAAATTAATTTGCTGTTGAGTAAGGTAATACCACCAAGAGTTAATAATATCTTCATTCCCATTGGAGTTTGCTCCAGCTCCACCAGTCGGAGCAGGCCAATTATGACAACCTTCAATTGTAGTAGTTGAGGAATTTACACTTGTACCAGGATATTGACATCCATCAAAATTAGCCCTAACTGTAGTACTACTAGTAAAATAAAGCAAAGAATCATTCCAATAGATTGGAAGTTTAGTACTTGCTCCGACCCCCTCCGGTTTAGGACGCACAACATCTACACGAATTCCCTGTAAATTACCTTCAATATCATACATCGGAAGATTAGTTAATCCGTTTAAATAATTAAAATTCATTTTAACAGTGGCATTATTATCAACAGGGATATTGTGACCATCCAAACCATTCCAAGGTATTGTTTCCCAGACTGCGGTGGAACATGCACCAGTTGATGTTTGGATATCTTTTATCAGTTCAACATCCTCGCCATTATTTACGCCTTGTGGATCAATATCAACTAATAATTTTATTATTCCTGGTTTATTAACTTTTACTAAAATATCGATCGTCCCATCACAATATGATTGACTTGATGCGTCACAAATTTTTCCAAAATGTCCAGTAGGATAGACATTGCTGTCCGGATCATTAATAAATACTTTATATTGTGCTGCTTCTCCTGGTTTGATAGTTGATGGAACATCTCTAAGTGATTTTCTGTCAATGTCCCAGTTTCCATTATTACGAACACCGAATTTATTACAAAGGAAAAACCAAGTTCCTCCCGACCAACCCGATGATGGGAGTTTAAGTTTCGAAACAATGCTATCATTGGAATACATGTAAAAGGATGTTTGAGGGGAACCAGTTCCATCTGAAAACTGCCAGGCCCTTGACCAAACCCGACCGTTAATGATTTTAGGTACAGATTCATCCACCACCGAAATATCGAATAAAGAAATATTACCAGTTCCAGATGGACTATTCCAGAATCCATTTGCAAGTTCAGAAAATTCAAAATAATAATCACCGTTCATGTGAGGAGTATAGATCCGCGGGAGATAACCGGCACCGGTAATTGGCTTTGGACCTGTATTTACTGCATTCCAGTCAAGAATAAAACCGGAATCAGTTGAAACTGTCGGTACAACTTGATAACCTGTAAGATAGCAGGAATCTCCATTTGGATCTCTGAGCTGATAATAATTACAGATACCTGATTTTTTAAAACCAAAGTAAATTTTTTCATGCTGATAATCCGTTATATGAACGTGCAACCTATATCTTTCGGGACAGTTGCGTGAAGCAAAGTTGAGTCTCCATCCATTAGATGTCAATACTTCAGTGGAATAAGAAGTTAAGTTTATAGAAGTAGTAGCTGTCATTAGCTGTTTACTTCCTTCAGCTTTCGCAGTTGTTGCTGTGAACAAACCTAACACCAGAATTAGTAAGCAGAAACGTAGCCATCGGAGTTTTTGGGAGAAATACGGGTAAGGTGTTGATAATGAGTAGATATATGTATGCATTTTATGCTTTTTTTTTCGAATGGGATGGTCGGTTACACTCTTAACCTAAATTAACCCATAAAGATATAAATTTTCCTTTTAAAGTAACTAAAAAATTTTAGGAATAGTTGTTAGTTTTTTAAGGCATGACATGGGGAACGGGGGAAGGGGGAAAGGGATGGGAAGGTTTGGAGGGCAGAAGGATTAAGAAATTGGGGATTTGAAAATTTGAAAATTTTATCCTTACTTAAAAATATTACAGGTGCGCTCTGAACGCAATGAAATGTCTTTTTAACGATGTGAAATGTGTTCTGAACGATGTGAAATGTGTTTTGAATGATGTGAAATGTCTTCTGAACGACATGAAATGTCTTCTGAATGATGTGAAATGTCTTCTGAACGACATGAAATGTCTTCTGAACGATGTGAAATGTCTTCTGAACGACATGAAATGTCTTCTGAACGACATGAAATGTCTTCTGAACGATGTGAAATGTCTTCTGAACGATGTGAAATGTCTTCTGAACGACATGAAATGTCTTCTGAACGACATGAAATGTCTTCTGAACGATGTGAAATGTCTTCTGAACGATGTGAAATGTCTTCTGAACGACATGAAATGTCTTCTGAACGACATGAAATGTCTTCTGAACGATGTGAAATGTCTTCTGAACGACATGAAATGTCTTCTGAACGATGTGAAATGCCTTCTGAACGATGTGAAATGTCTTCTGAACGATGTGAAATGTCTTCTGAACAATGTGAAATGTCTTCTGAACGACGTGAAATGTCTTCTGAACGATGTGAAAACCTTTGTGTTACTTTGTGCCTTCTTTGGGTAACTTTGTGCAAAAGCTATGCCACAAAACACACAAAGGGATACACAAAAGGCACGAAGGTATTGATCGGATTGATGAGATTGAAAAGATTGAATGCTCCAGAGGTCAGCAGCCAGCAACCATTGACCAGTCACCAGCAACCGGCCACCCCTGTTTTCAAAAATCTGATTATCTTTGCCTTCAACCTCCATTATCAAATGTTAGCTGAATTCCGAAAACTCTTCCGCCAGTCGGCCATATACGGGCTCGGCACATTATCGACCAAACTGGCCGGGTTTGTGCTTATACCTTTGTATACGAGGAGCTTTTCGGTTGCTGAATTCGGAGTACTTGGGCTGCTCGAAGTGAGTGCTGCAGTTGTAATGGCATTTTTCGGAATGTCGCTGTATTCGGCATTTTTTCGCTGGTACTGGGATAAAAGCTCCGAAGGGAAAAAGGATTCGCTGTTTTATACAGTCACCATTTTCCAGATCGGGATTGCCTTGCTGGCTTACCTGGCCGCACTTCCGTTTCTGAAAAGCATGTCGGTTATGCTTTTCGATACACCAGCTAACAGTTATCTTATACAACTGATGTTTATTTCGGCATTGTTCCAGCTTGTTCTAACGATGCCTAATACGTTACTGCGGCTGCAGGAACGACCCTGGCTTTTTACTCTTGCCAACGTGATGCAGCTTATTTTCAGCCTGCTTGTCACTATTTATTTTGTTGCATACCGGCATGCCGGCATCGAAGGGATTTATTACGGGCAGATTATAGGGAGCAGCGCATTTGCAGCAGTGCTGATCCGCTTTTCGATCCGTAATATGGCATTGAAGTTCGAAGGGGCTCTGCTGCGCGAAATGCTTGTGTATTGCCTGCCGCTGTTTATGTCGGGCGTTGCATTGGTGATGCTGAATGTAACCGACCGTTATGCCCTGAAAATACTTGGAAATATGGCCGATGTCGGGTTGTATTCCTATGGGTTTAAACTTGCTAATACGCTGAATGTATTCCTGATCACTTCTGTAAATTTTGCCATTCAGCCTATGATTTACCGTATGATGAATGCACCCGATAATAAGCGGTTTTATTCTAAACTCATGACCTATTATACTTTCGGGACCATGCTTTTCGCATTGGGAATGATGGTATTCGGGATGGAAATAACAAAACTCTTTGCCAAGCGCGTCGAATATTTCGATGCCTGGTATATTTTCCCCTTCGTTATCTATTCGATAGTATTCGGTATGATGAAGGATGTGGCTACCACAGGGCTCAGTATTTCGAAGAAGACAAAGATTATTGCTTTTACAGTAATTGTTACAGCAGTAATAAATATCATTCTTCTTGCACTGTTTATACCTTTATTCGGGAATGAGGGTGCCGCAATGTCGAAACTCATTTCAATGATCGTTTTCTTCGGGCTGACCTACTACTATGCCCAGAAAGAATTTACAATCCCATACGAAATGGGCCGCATCGCTTTGCTCCTGGTAACCGGCGCTGCTTTGTATTTGGTTTCAATGATTTTTAATACCTGGGAAGTAATTCCCCGGCTTGCGGTAAAATCGATCCTCATTGTTTCGTATCCTTTTGTCCTGTATCTTTTCAGGTTCTATGAGCCTGTTGAAGTAATGATGATCAGGGGTGGCTGGAATAAATGGAAGAATCCCGCTGAGTTTATGATAAATTTTAAACGACTTTTTACAAAATAAGAAAGTATGAGCAATATGCAGAATATTGTATTTCTCGGGGCAGGCTCAATCGGGACTGCTTTAGGCAATTCGCTGGCTGTACGCACCGATCTTAATGTTACACTTTTGTCGGTTGAGCGCGATGTTGTTGAAACCATTACCAATTCACACATTAGCCAGAAATATTTTCCTAACATAAGGCTTATGCCTGCATTAAAGGCAACTACTGATCCTGCTGTTCTTACCGGCGCCGGTGTGGTTTTTATTGCCATTCCCTCGGTTGCCGTTGTCGATTATATGCAGCAGATCAGGGGTCTGTTACCTGGAGATGCAATTCTGATAAACCTGGCAAAGGGATTTGGCTGCCACAAGCAGATAATTTCCGACTGCCTGGCCGATCATCTTCCAAACCCGGTATGTGCACTGAAAGGTCCTTCGTTTGCACGCGAAATAATCAACAACAGCCCGACAGCATTTACCCTGGCATCCACTGATGCCCATTGGTGCGAAATGCTTGAGCCTCTGTTCGACGAAACAAATCTTTTTGTCGATACATCAACCGATCTGGCCGGTGTGGAGATACTGAGTATACTGAAAAATATTTATGCCATACTGATCGGTATAGTCGATGCGCATTTCAACTCGCCGAACCTCAGGTTTATGATGTTTACAAGGGCCTTCAACGAAATGCGGAACATAATGCTCCACTTCGGCGGCCATGAGGAAACGATGTTCAACTATTGCGGCATAGGCGATTTCGGACTTACTGCACTAAACGACCTGAGTCGCAACCGCACGCTGGGTTTACTTATAGGCAAGGGCTTTTTCAACGAAGGAATACCGAACAAAGTCGTTCTCGAAGGCAGGATTGCAATGAGTATTATACTTGAGAAATTAACCGACAGCCAGATGCCCGAAACAGGCTACCATATGATGCGCCAGCTCGACAAGGTTTTCAGCGGCGACACGGATATCGCCTTGTTTGTGAATAAGATGATTAATGAAAGGTATTGAGGGTAGGGGTTGGGGGATAGGGATTGGGGGGTAAGAGTTTTTGGTTTGTAGCGTTAATTTAGTCGAATATCACAGGATTGTAAATTAATCACCTGATTTAGAATATCTGAGATTTAATTTTCCTGCGATATCATATAGCAGGGCTTTTACTTCGTTTTTGTAAAATACATAAACCAGTATGTAAGTAAAACCCATTTGCACGAATCTTACTAGATTCATATTTTGGTGAGTTACAAAATATTCGCTGAATACGATTACTGCTGTCACTAAAAGTGGCAGCCAGATGAATTTTACAGCACTGAAACTGAAAGTAAAGAATTTACGGGCAGCAAGATAAAGTAAAAAATTCTGTATAATTTTAGTGAGCAGGTTTGCAGCTACAGCTCCCCAGATTCCTAAATACTTGATTAAAAATATCGAAATTATAATTTGAAAAACAGCAGTAGCCAAATACATTTTTGGTAATACACTGGTCTTTTTAAACAAATAAATAGGAGTGAGGAAATAGTTGTACAATCCTCGTGAGGCAAAGCCGATATTGAGTATTGAGAGGAAAATGTAACTGCCTTCATAGTCCTTGCTGATCAGCAAGGGAAGTATGAGTGGAATGAAAAATGTACTGGCCGGAATAAGAAGCAGGGCGAAAGCATTAAATCCACTGAAATATTTATTCAGTTCGGGAGTCGATCCTTTCAGATCCTGATCTTTGATCAGTCCAAATATTTTTGGGGCTATGGAACTGCCTAAACCGTTGAGGACAAATTCAACCAACAATGTGAATTGTATCACCAGCCCCAGGATGGCTACATCCTTTAGGGTCATAAAATACTTTATGATAAAAGGATAGATATTGGAAATGCTCCAAGAGAACAGAAAGAAAACCAAAAGCGGCAATGAGAAATTGAGTGTTTGTTTAAGTTCGTAGCCAAATTTGATGCGAAGCGATGATTCCTTTCCGAGCGATATAAATGCAATAATGAAAATGCCGGCACCCGACAATAACCGGCCCCACATCGGCCCAATAAGGGTTTCGGGGAACATAAACAGCCCTGTCAGTGAAAACGCTATGGTCATCACGAAATTTGCCAGATTCACTATGGCAAAGCGCATCGGTTTTTCCTGGTTTATCAACAGGTTTGTGTATGTTTTAAAGTAACTGTTACCAAATGCTGTTAACACCGACATCAGGCCATATGGATAAAAGAAAATATCTTTACCCTTGAAAATCAGGCTGAACAGGTTTTCACCCAGTAACATAAAAATTGCGGTAACAAATAATCCCCACATAAGCAGGTAACCTGCAATGGTCCCGATTTTTGACTTAAGCAGCGAGAGATCGCGCCTGTTGTCGAAATAGCTTACTCCGATGTATGTATCGAGCCCAAGGTTAATAAGTATCTGTATAAAGCCTGTGAAGCTTATGTAAATAACCAGGGCACCGTACAACGAGGTAGTGAGATAGTTTGTATAAAACAGTAGCAGGAAAAACGCTGAAATAAGCGGTAATGCACCTATAATGGTGTATACCAGTGACGACTTTATCAGGTTTTTAGAAATCATTCGATTATCTTGCCGGGAAACAAGCGGCAAAAATAAGGAAGAAAGAAGTATGAACCTATCGGGTAACTAAGATTGAAAACAACGAACGAGAATTAGACGGAATTTCAACTGCGAACTTTAATACATAAATACATTGCAGTATATTTGCGAATTAAAATTTTATACATCATATAAATGGCGGCATCTGAATTCCCGGCTATTTGAAATCGATTTACATTCTTTTAAAAGGTTTTTATTGGCTGTCTGATTGTCATCTGAAAATCACCTGAATTACTACGATGAATATATGTTATGTTTGTAACGAATACCCCGAAGGACCACATGGCGGGGTTGGAACAATGACCCAGCTGCTGGCTGAAGAGTTATCAGCCAGGGGACATAGTGTTAAGGTAATCGGCGTATATGATCTGAGTTATCCGACTCCGGCGTTCGAGGTGAAAAATGGCGTTGAAATAACCCGTATAAAAGTAAATTTCAGGAACAAGGTAGCTGTTTTCCGGGGCAACTATCTTGTAGCAAGTAAGATACGGTCCTGGATCAGTAAAGGCTGTATAGATATAATTGAAGCATCTGACGCCTATGGTGTTTTTTCTTTGTTTGCTAAATTTAAAAAACCGCTGATACTCAGGGCAAATGGTAATAATACTTACTTTCATTCAATTCTGAACTCACCTCTCGGGAAAAATACTGCTTTTTATGAACGTAACCTCTACAAAAAGGCGGATGCGTTTTGTGCTGTTTCTGCTTTTACGGCCGACAGAATGAAGCAATTATACAATATAGATGAGACGATTACTGTAATTTATAATGCTGTCGAAATGCAGGATGCCCAGCCCGCTGATATATGTGCAGATAGTAATACGGTTAAAATCTCCGACTATATTAATCCTGTTGTTTTTTCAGGTACATTGACTCCAAAGAAAGGAATCTATGAACTGGTAAACGCAGTTCTTTTATTGTTGAAAAAAGGCACTGCAGTAACTCTAATAATTAATGGTAAAGATTCGCTGAACTTAACTACCGGACAATCTGTTAAAAAAGAACTTCTTACTATGATTCCGCAGGAGTTTATGAAATCCTTTGTTTTTAACGGACATGTTACGCGTGCCGATCTGATTTGCCAATACAACAATTCGAAAGCAGCCGTATTTCCTTCTTTTGCCGAAGCGTTTGCTTTTGCTCCTATGGAAGCCATGGCAGCCGGAGTGCCAACTATATTTTCGGATAAATGCAGCGGCAAAGAATTGATTACAGATAAACTGGATGGCTTATTGATTGACCCATCATCAGTTGATTCCATTGCCGGAGCTATCGAATATGTGATCCTGAATCCTGAAAAGGCAAAACTTATTGCTCAGAAAGGGAAGGAAAAAATCAGGCTTCAATTCTCAAAAGAAACAATGGCGAGCCTGTCACTTGAGTTCTATTCGAAAATAAACGAAAAATACAAGGGTGACTGATATTTTGAGTTACCTTTAGAATACAATTTTTGCAATCCATTTAAACCATCGATGAGAATGAAAACAGCTTCAAGGTTGTGGCAAAAGATTGCACCTGCCAGTCTACAACTTTATATACGGTTTCTGCTTGAACCTAAAATGTTAAAAGAGCGTCGTAAGGCAGTGCTTAAACACTATAAATCACTTGAGATTTCTACATCTGTCCCCGAAATCAAAGAGGGCTTGAAATATCTCAGGCATAACAAATTCAGTGCGTATCCTTACTATTGGACCTTAAAATATGATAAATGGATGCCTGATGTACTTTGGGATGAATCCAATCATTGCTTTTACATACTTTATGATGGAAAGAAAATGTTTTTTCCAAAACGGTATTCTCAAAAAGAAGTGGTTTGGATTGTGCGAAGTATCTACAAGGAACAGGATGAAAAGTCGCCGCATTTATACTTAACACCAGGTTTTAAGATTGATGAAGACAGCGTTGTTATTGATGCAGGTGTTGCTGAAGGTAATTTTGCATTATCGGTTGTTGAAAAAGCGAAGAAATTATACCTGGTTGAATGCGATCCGGATTGGGTTGAGGTTTTGCGGTTAACGTTCGCGCCTTGGAAAGAAAAGGTCATTTTTGTCCAGAAATTAATGTCCCATTCGGAAGGAGAAAATACTGTTTCAATCGATTCATTAATCGGGCCAATTGAAAACGCGAATTATTTCATTAAAATGGATATTGAAGGCTATGAGCAATCAGCGCTCGCTGGAATGAAAAGCCTGGTTGCTTCAGGAAAACAGGTAAAGATGGATATCTGTACATACCATAAAGTCAACGATATCAACGATTTTCAATTGATTTTAAAGGAATATGGATTCAAATTGGAAGTTTCGGATTCTTATATTCTTTTCGGATGGCCGGGTGACGTGCCTGAATTCAGGAAAGTTTTAATAAGGGCTATAAAAATGTGATGCTGGCTAAGCGGTAAAAAGCATTAGCTAAATCATCCCATTAATTTCAAAAAGTATTTTTTCCGATCTTTTCTGTAAGGAAAAGTTTGCCAGGGTATGTAGCCGTGCTGCCGGTCCTGTATTTAAGGTAAATGCCTTATCAAGCGCCTTGCTTAGTTCCTCAATATTCCTTTGGTATACCAATACACCGGTATCACCGATTGCATCCGGAATTCCATTTATATTCGAGCCTACAGGAATACACTCACATAACATGGCTTCACCAAGGCTTACCGGCATGCCTTCGGTAATGGATATCTGGAGGTAAACTTTAGCATTATTGAAATATTCACGCAAAATATCGTCAGGACAATACGATGGAATTATTTTCAGGTTTTTGATTTCCGATACTTTATAATTTGATTCAATCCAATCATTGTAATTCTTACTGGTACCAATTAAGACAAACTCCCGGTTGGAATGAAGTCGCGACAAGGCAATAAAAAGATCAAATCCTTTATTATAAAAATCAGCTTCCTTATTCATTGTGCCAACTGTAAGGACGAGGTTCGGGGCCTTTTTAATGGTAGAATCCCTGTCGATACGTGAAAAATCAATTCCGTTTGGAACAACTACAATTTTGCCTTTTATGCCTTTAACATAATGCCGGATACCGTCAATATGCGGCCTAACGGTATTGTAAAATGTATTTTCGTGATAAATAAGTGAGGCATGGTTGGGAAGAATGAGGGTAGCGTTGCGTAACGCATATTTTACACACCACGCCCTGAAAGGTTTCTGATAAACTCCTTTGCCAAGTTCCTTATAACAGATAGCTTCCTGTCCTCCTGCAAAAATTACCGTTTTTTTGCGGGTGATTTTAGCAATTAAAACCATGACAGCAGCATGGTAATCGCCGAACCAGCAAATAAACCCATCCGATTTAGCCGCGTTGCGCAACAGGAAGTAAGCCAGTCCGGCAAGGCTCAATAAAAACTTCCATTTTTTTCCGGGTGACGAAATTAAATAGGGCAGGACCGTGTATTGTTTTTCGATAATTTGCTGGTCAGAAAGGATAAAGGAAGAATCAGCCGGTTTGATATAGAGTAGAGTTTTCTGCATTTTTATTCCGAAACGAGGTTAATTATAAGCCAGCTCTGTATTCATCAATACAAATTCCAATACCATCAGCAAAGCTGGTTTCAGGTTTCCAACCCAAACGGTTATTGATTTTCGAAATGTCGTTGTATACATCCCAAGTCTCATTTTTCCGCTCTATATTCTCAGCACCATAAGGCTTGCTGATACCCGCTGATGAAAGGATTGTTTTTATCAGTTCCTCAACACTTATTGAATATCCGGCCCCGACATTGAAAATGTCAAAGTTATCCTGCTCAAAACTTTTTATAATTGCTGAAATCAGGTCATCAATAAACAGGAAATCGCGTTTGGGCCTCAGGTCCATTACCTGTATGGCTTCTATCGCAGGATCAAAGGCCTGCTTGATTATTTTTGGAATCAGAAAATCAGGGTTCTGGTTTGGCCCGTAAACGTTCACAGGCCTGAAAATTGTTACCGGAAAATTAAAGGTGGATGAATAGTACCGGCATGCTTCTTCAGCAAGCAATTTGCTGTGGTTATAAGGACTGGCAGGGAATAGGGGATGTTTTTCGTCGACCGGCAGGTATTTGGGCGTACCATACACATACGAACTAAGATATGTTAGCGGTACATTCATTTTACGGCAGAGTTCAAGTAGATTGACCGTTCCTATAACATTTGTCTGGTAGAATGAAGCCGGATTATCCCAGCTTGCCGGAACAAAAACCAGTGACGCAAGATGCACAATATGATTGAGTTGATCATAGGAAAAGTTATAGGTTGATATATCGCCCATATTACGGTCAAATTCTTCGACCAAAAAGCCCAAAGAACGAAGGGTTTTAACCAGTCTTCTGCCAATAAAACCTTCACTTCCTGTTACTAAAACCCGTTTTCCGGAATTTATTCCCATGGCATAATCTTTTCTTTAAGTAATTCCAGATCATCAATTGCTTTCATATAATCGTCGGGCCTACCTATGTCGAGCCAATAGCCTTGATATTTGTGGATAAGGACTTGCTGTGCTTGTTCGAGTAAGGTATACATCAGGTGATCAAACCCGAAAAAAGTATCTTTTGGTATATACTGCAAAATATCCCGACTCATCATATTAATACCCATGCAAACCGTAAGATCGCGCGTAGGCTTCTCGATGAACCTCGTAAGAATATTAGTTTCGTTGTTTTCCAAAACGCCGTATTCGCTCGTTTCCGACCGGTTATATGCCGAGATGGTGAAAATCTTCCTGTTATTTACATGAAAATCGAAAAATGAGCTGAAATCCAGGTCCGTAAGTACATCACCATTCATTACCAGGAAATTTTCAGGCAAATCATTTATTAATGTCAGCGGACCCATAGTGCTTAAGGGTTTGCTTTCGAAAGAGTAGTCAATATGTATATCCCATTTTGAACCATCACCGCAAAAAGCTTTAATTATCTCGGCCTGGTGGTTAACCGTGAGTGTTATATGATCAAATCCGTGAAAGGCCAGCTGCCGGATAATAATTTCAAGAACCGGATAGTCGCCTATTGGCATTAGTGGTTTAGGTAATACTACCGTGTAGGGGCGTAAACGCGCTCCTTTTCCGCCGGCGAGGATTATGGCTCTTTTACTCACAGTAAGTACAGAATTTATAAGTATTCTAATTAATGCTTAATGTATCCTGGATACATCCTTTTTTGTATTCACTATCAATCTGCATTTTTTTGCAAACTTATACATTTTAATCTAAATTTGTGCTGAGAAGCAAGGTAAGTAGATTTAATATAACTATTTGAACATTTTTCCTATTAAAATGAATAAATATATCTGTGTATTTCTGGTCTTTTGTTCCTTCTACTATGATTGTTTTTCCCAATCATGGATCGAGATGTCCCCAATGAATAATTATGGCAGGTATGTTTGTGCAAGTTTTACTATAAATAATAAGGCATATGTAGGATTGGGCCAGATTTACAACGGACAAAAAATATACGATTTCTGGGAATATGACCCACTGTCAAACAACTGGACAAAAAAAGCAGATTACCCGGGAAAAGGAAGCTATGCCACAACCGCATTTTCGATAAATGGCAAAGGGTATATTTGTCTTGGTGCAGATAATGACGTAAAATGCCAGAATGATCTTTGGGAATATGATCCGGTAACGAACATATGGGTGAAAAGAGCTGATTTTCCTGGTTTGAGCCGATATGGTGCTGTAAGTTTTGTTATTGGCAATTCCGGGTTTGTAGGTACAGGTTCGTATAATGACCCGAGTGATTATTTATTTGACCTTTGGATGTATACACCTTCAACTGATACATGGATAAAAAAGTCAAATTTTCCGGGTGGAAACAGGAACCATGCTGTAGCATTTTCAATTTTCGGATTCGGTTACCTTGGTACAGGTGCATATACAACATATACCGGGACAAATGATTTTTGGAAATACAACCCAGTACTTGATGTCTGGACAAGGATTGCTGATATTCCTGGTCCTGAAAGATCAGCTGCAACAGGATTCGTAATCAACGGTAAAGCATATGTCGGAACAGGTTGCGCAGCTTGTCCTGACAATTCGAATGATTTCTATGAGTATAACCCGATTACGAATACCTGGAGTCAATCAATTACTGCTGATCAGGTTCCAAAAAGGCGCTATGCAACGAGTTTTTCCATTGGGGAGATAGCTTATATGGGTTTAGGCTATTCTGATAATGGCCTGTTGAGAGACCTTTGGTCCTTAAATACGAAACCTCTTGTAAATGATACTGTTACCGGTATATCGGATGCCATGGCTACTGAAGGCAAGGATTTGGTTCACCAGGTTACTTTGAGCGGATCTGGTATGATCAGCCGGAATTTCTCATTCGGGGTAACTGATGTAACTGCGACTTCAAACGTTGATTTTATCAAAGTGCCTATACTCTCCAACGGGGTTGCATACGATGCATCTGAAAGTCTATTAAGAGTGCCGTCAGGAGTTTCAGGTTTTTCAGTTACTTTGATTGGTTTAGAGGATACTTCCGATGAACAGGATGAAACCTATACTATAACTATTGGCGGGCAAAAAGCTACAGGTACAATACTTGACAACGATTCGATTATTGAAACTATATCGGGTTTAAGAATATATCCGAATCCCACGAAGGATTTTGTTTATATCGAAACCAGCCAAATAAGTTGTGAATTGTATGTATTTGATTGCAATGGGAAGTTTATAACAAAATCGACAATTGAAAAACCGCTCACAAAATATGACTTGCGATTTCTGGCAATGGGTGTTTATGTTTTTAAGTTTGTATCGGATAATTCAGTTGATTACAGGAAAGTGATTCGGATTTAAAAGAATAAATCTGTCAATTAAATTGATGTTATTGGAATTAACTCTTAGCGATCCCATCCAATACCCCCGCAATTGCTCCTGTAAGCGCTCTTCGCGAATAGTTTAAATAATTTCCGGTCTTGGTGACCAAAAGGTTGCTGCTATATTTTTCGAAATATCTATCTACGATGGTATAGATAGCTTCTTCGTTGTCATACTCTGCTGTAAACCCGGCTTCGGAATCGGAAAGGATTTCGGCTGCATCCCCGTCTTCCGGACCTATATTTAATATCGGCCGACCGGATCCGAGATATTCGAATAATTTTCCGGTCAGGATACCTTTAGCATTCGATATATTGTTGATAAGAAGCAACAATACCTGCGATTTCTGTATTTCGTGCATCACATTGCTGTGATCCATATATTCAATCCGTAACAGGTGTTCATAAAGTCCATTGGATTCAATACTCTTTAAAACTGAAACGTCTACCTTACCGACCAGTTTTATCTGAAGCACATCTGAAAAGCCCTTTCTTTCTTTAACCATGCGGGAAAGTACTTTCCAGAGCTTTTCAGGATTACGGCTGGCATTTATACTTCCGATATGTGCAATTGTGAATTTATTATCCAGGAGTGCGGTTGAAATCAGGCTGAAATCCACTTCGTCAAATCCATTGGTTACCACATTATAAGAGCGCTTAACTATTCCATTGAATTCGTTCAGCATTTGCTTGCTCACAACAGTAACAGCCGTAGCTGATTCAAGAACCTTTTTCTCGAGCGAATGATGCCGTTTATCAGCCAGTCTGGTCAGTTTAAGTTGATGATAAAAGTCGATTCCGGTCCAGGGATCACGAAAATCGGCAAGCCATGGAATTCCTGTTTTTTCGTGCAGTTGCATCGCAATCAGGTGCATGGAGTGGGGAGGACCTGTCGAAACAATAGCATCAACAGGATTGGTCTTAAGATATTCTTTCAGGAACTTCACTGAGGGGCGTATCCAGAAGCGCCTGGCATCAGGGATAAAGAAATTTCCTCTCAGCCACACTGAAATTCCTTCAGCCAGGCCCGGTTTTTTCTTTTCCTGCAGGAAACCGGCATTAACTTTTTCGCCTGGTTTCATGCCGATAAAACGCTTGTATGCTGCATAAGGCTCCGTGATGGACCTTTTCAGAATAGAAATCCCTGCAGGAATGTCTTTCTCCAGCGAATAGTCGGTAGCAGGGGCTTCAGGATTTTCGGGTGTGTATATTACCGGTTCCCAGCCATATTCGCGTAGGTATTTTACGAATTTAAGCCATCGCTGAACCCCGGCTCCACCACTTGGCGGCCAGTAATAGGTAATGACCAGTACTTTTCGCAATCTGCCTGAAGGGTCCATGGCAAGGGTTTATGCCTTTTGCTCGGTTTTGTTTTTGCGCGTTGCCACGAATCCGATGGCCCCGGCACTAAGCAATACAAGCAACAACGACGAGGCTAACGATATTTTTTCACCGGTTTTATAAACAGCAGGTTCGAATTTGAATTCGATTGTATGCTTCCCGGCTGGAACAATCATGGCACGCAGCACATAGTTGGCCCTGAAGTAAGGCGATTTCGCGCCATCGATGTATGCATTCCAGCCTTTGTCGTAATAGATTTCGGAGAATACCGCCAACTGCTCCCGACTGGCTTTCGAATCGTAGGTGAGGTGGTTGGGTTTGTAATCCGAAAGAGTAATGGCAGCCAGCGTATCCTTTGTAATAATATGCCCCTTAACCTGGTTTTCGAAACGTTTATCATATATAGCAGTTTCGGAAGGAACAAAATCGGTGAGTGCATTAATTTCCTCATCGGCATTATTTACAACATGGGCATTATTCACAAACCATGCATTACCAAGTGCCTGCATATTAAGTTCCATCTGGGGAGGGCCTCCTTTTTCGCCCGGAAGGATGAAGTATTTGGTGTTGAGCATGTTGTATACATTCATATTGCCTTTAACCAGGTGCTGATCGATCAGTTCCTGGTAACGGCGTAATTTTGCACCGTGGTATCCACCCAACGATTTATGGAAATAGGATGTACTGGCATCAGCGAAAGGATTGCCGACTGCCTGGTTTATGACCCTGAAATTCGGATCCTTATCCTTCATTATAAACAAATCGGCATTGGTGGGCTGGAATGGAACCGAAGCGACACTTTTGCGTACAAAACTATCGTCGTTAACATAACGGCGGTCCACAGGCCACATATCGATCAGGATAAGCAGGATAAGAGCGGAGTAAAATACGGGCTGTTTTATTTTCTTGCTGAGTAAGGCCCATATAGCAGCTGCTACCAGAAGGATAAAAGCCAGTGAACGGAATGCATCCGAACTTAATAGGGATGCTCGGTCAACTCGAAGGGCGTTCATAAGCCAATCGGGGAAATAAGTTTTGTACTGTTCGTCGGCGGGTGAAACAAAATCAAAAAATGCGCTTCCGGCAATCGCAAAAAGCAGACTGATTCCACCTGCTAATCCAACAGAATAATAAAGCGATTTTAATACCTTTTTCGTATCGGTTTCCCCTGAGAATGCTTTCTGCAATCCTAATATGGCAAGCAGGGGAATGCACAACTCGGCAATAACCAGCGTCATCGACACGGCCCTGAATTTATTGTAACCCGGCACGTAATGCAGGAAGAAATCGGTGAGCGGCATAAAGTTCTTTCCCCATGCCAGCATTATCGACAGCAGAGTTGCCGCGAGCAGCCACCATTTGAATTTGTTGTCCACAACAAAGAGTGCAAAAACAAACAGGAACATTATTATTGCTCCGATATACACCGGGCCGGCGACGCCAGGCTGGCTTCCCCAGTAAAGCGGCATGGCCTTAATAACATTTTTGGCCTGGGTGCCGTCGATATTGTTGCTTAACAGGGCTTTATAGGTGTTCGAAGTTTCTTTTAAAGGTCCTTGCGATGAGCCTCCGTTAAAGTTTGGGATAAGGAGTGTGAAAGTTTCCATTTTGCCATAACTCCAGCCAGTTGCATAATCTTTATCCAGGCCGCTGGTACGGTTCGATTTCTCAGAAGTTAGTTCTGTTTTTCCCCTTATGGTTTCCTTGCTGTATTCGTAAGTGGCCCAGATATTTGTAATATTGGTGGCTACTGCAAATATGGCAGCAATTACAAGCACGCCGCTTGCTTTAGCAAAGCCAGGAATCGTTTTTGCTTTAATACTGGCAACAAGTTCAGCTATAACATAAATTCCGGCTGTGAGAAAAAGGTAATATGTAATCTGGAAGTGGTTTGTGAGAAGTTCAAGTGAAAGAAAAACGGCAGCCATTATACCGCCATACAGATACTTGCCGCGATAGGTAAGTATAATACCTGCCAGAACAGGAGCCATATAACCGATAGCATGCGCCTTGCTGTTATGCCCTGCTTCGAAAATGATAAACAAGTACGACGAAAAGGCAAATGCAACGGCTCCGGCAATAGCAAGCCATTTATCTACTTTCAGAACCAGCAGCAGTATGAAGAATCCAATCATATAAAGGAATACCATTCCGGCTGGCTGAGGAAGGTACAATTGCATCGCCTTATCGAGGAAGCGCAATACATTCCCTTTATATTGAACCGAAATCTGGTAAGCAGGCATTCCGCCGAACATGCTGTTGGTCCACAATGCTTCTTCTCCGGTTTTGTCGCGGTAATCCGAAATTTCCTTCGACATACCTTTGAACTGGGTGATATCCGACTGCCGCATTTGTTTGCCTTCGAGCAGCGGGTTAAAATAAGCAAGTGTGATTACGACAAATATTGCTATTGCCGAAAGGTAAGGGATAAGCTGCTTGAAACTGATGTTCTTCATCTGAAATTACCGTTAAATGTTGATTAAATGTACCCGGTTGTTTTTACTTGATTTCTTCGTAATCCACATATTCACCGTCATCAGGATTCCCGGATGTCTTGTCTTTATTTACATATTTGATAGAGACTTCACCCTCTTTCTTCCGGTTCTGCTGTTCGTGGGCCTGACGGTTACCGGCATTGAATTGTTTTTGAAAGTCGTTTACATATTTCTGCATAATCGAGGGCATGATTACACGCATAAAAAAGTTGTAAACGATATAAACGATAAAAATAACCAGTAAGAGGCGAATGACCCCGGTTACTGAAGCTTCATATATGATTTGATGCATTGGCCGTTTAAAAAGAAGGGCTAAATTACAATATTTTTCTGAATTGGAAACTGCTGCCACCGGCAAAACCGGTTGTTCGCATGATTAAGAAGTTCGACTCCATGAGTGCTTAGCCTATGGGTACAAAAAGAAAAGGAGGTAGGCTTTTTAGCCTCCTCCGGAATGCATTTATGCTATATTAGCTGTTATAGAAATCAACAGCAGTGACAGAAAAATATTATTTTCCTTCGTCGGAAACAGTAAGTTTTTTCCTTCCGCGTGCCCTGCGTGCAGCAAGAACCCTGCGGCCGTTAACAGTCGACATACGTAGCCTGAATCCGTGTTTGTTTTTTCTTTTCCTTACTGATGGTTGGAAAGTCCTCTTCATGATTGGTAGTTTTTAGGGGTGCAAAGGTATAAAAAGTATCCTAATAACCAAATGCTTTGTAAAAAAAATCCTTGCCGGCCTGTTTTTTTTGTCCGGCAAGGATTCGGAATATGAGTTTAACGAATGCTCCTTATTTTAAAGGTGCGTCTTTCAGGGTGTTAACCAGGTAATTCCAGAATTTTCCAACGGAAGCAATATGTACTTTTTCGTCGGGTGAATGTGGATAACGAATGGTTGGTCCAAATGAAATCATATCCCAGTTAGGGTAAACGCCGCCTAAAAGCCCGCACTCGAGGCCTGCATGTATGGCTTTTATCTCCGGGATACGGCCGTATAATTTCTGGTAGACCTCCTGCATAGTGATCAGGATTGCTGATTTCATATTTGGTTTCCAGCCGGGATATGTTCCGTCAAGCACAACATTGGCACCCGCAAGTTCGAAAACGTCTTTTATCATTCCGCCAAGGTCTTCCTGCGACGAATCAACTGAACTTCGCAACAGACACTGAACAAGAATTTCGCCGTTACCTGATTTTACACTTGCCAGGTTGGTAGATGTTTCTACGAGTCCAATCATATCGTCACTCATACGCATCACTCCATTAGGGCATGCATTTATAGCTCTCATCACCTTATCAAGTGAGGCCGCATCGATCACTGTCGGAGGTGTAGCGGTTGCTGTTATTGTAAATTTCAGGTCAGGTTCTACTGCCGAAAGTTCGCTGCGATATAGTTTTTCGAAATCAGCCACACATTTAACAAGGTCATCGGCTTTCGAAGGAGGAACGGTAACCACGGCAAACGATTCACGGGGAATGGCATTACGGAGACTTCCGCCTTCAATAGCTGAAAGACGGAGATCATGTTCAACAACTGCATGCTGCAGGAAGCGGTTCATAAGTTTATTACTGTTTCCGCGCTGTAAAATAATTTCGAGTCCCGAATGACCGCCTTTTAAACCTGTAATTGCCAGTTTAAAAGAAGCTACTCCCTGAGTTACAGACTCTTCTTTATAACTGAAAGTTGCATTTGCGTTTGTTCCGCCGGCACAGCCCACATATAATTCGCCTTCGTCTTCCGAATCGAGGTTAAGCAGTATGTCGCCTTTGAAGAATCCCGGTTTCAGACCGAAAGCTCCTGTCATCCCTGTTTCTTCATCGCAGGTGAATAAAGCTTCAACCGGACCGTGAACCAGGTTGGTAGCTTCGAGTACTGCCATGGTAGCAGCAACTCCCATGCCGTTGTCGGCGCCAAGAGTTGTTCCGTTTGCGGTAACCCAGTCACCATCAACATACGCTTCGATAGGATCTTTGGCAAAATCATGATCTTTATCGCTGTTCTTTTGCGGAACCATATCAAGGTGGGTTTGGAGTACAATACCCTTGCGGTTTTCCATACCTGCCGTTGCAGGTTTACGGATAATAATATTGCCAACTTCGTCCTTAATGGTTTCGAGTCCGAGATTTTTTCCGAAATCGAACATAAACTGCTGAATCCGCTCTTCGTGATGCGATGGACGAGGGATTTGCGTAAGGCTGTAAAAGTTTTTCCACACTTCGGTGGGTTCCAGTTTGAAGATTTCTTTATTCATTGATGTATTGGGATTATGGATTTAGTTTGGTTGATGGGTTGATGGGTTGATAGGTTGATAGGTTGATGGGTTGATGGGTTGATGTGCTGATGTGTTCAAAGGATTTAATAGTTCAAAGAGGTTCAAATGCCTTGGCAGTTCAAAGTGAAATTTCAATCTCATCTTATGAATCTCCTTTCTCCTTTTCGCCCCTCGCCATGTCAGGGTTCAATAGTTCAAAGGTTAAAACAGTTTCACATGCCTGCGACGTTCAGGGTGAAGTTTCAAGACAGTGCCAAAAGTAGTAAAAAAATCAGGGTGACCATGGTTATATGAATGGTTATCATATGTTAAATCTTGTGAAAATTTACAGGCTCACATGAACCACCTTTTTGGTTTCGAAAAATTCCTCTCTAAAAAATCTTTTGAGTTCAAAAACCTGCTTCATTTGCTTGACAGGTGCCAGTTCAGTTTCGAGATCACCTCCTTTAAGGTAAAGTATCCCGTTTTTAAGTTCATGCCGGTTTTCTTTCAGAATATTTTTTTCGATCCATTTAATAAAATCCGGAAGTGTTGTTACTGCCCGGCTAACAACGAAATCAAATTTCTGCTTTACTTCCTCGGCACGTGAATGAATGGCCTTCACATTTGTTAGGCCAATGGCTGAAGCAACTTCCTGCACTACCTTAATTTTTTTTCCAATGGAATCAACCAACAGGAAATCCGTTTCCGGGAACATTATGGCCAACGGAATACCTGGGAAACCACCGCCGGTTCCCACATCTATTACCGATGAGTCGGGTTTGAACAGTTGAACCTTTGCAATTCCAAGCGAATGCAGTACATGCCGTTCGTAAAAATGTTCCATATCCTTGCGCGAAATCACATTGATGCGGCTGTTCCATTCCTGGTAAAGCGGTTCAAGTTGCCTGAACTGATCAAGTTGTTGTGTAGTAAGATCCGGGAAATAGGTGGTAATAAGTTCCATCGGTATATTTGAATGCCGGCGCAAATTTAACAGAATTCGTGATTTATTATTTACGAATTTCGAATTACAATAATCAGTCTAAAAATTCCAAATCCAAGTCTCAAGTTCCTAACCTCAAGTTCCAAACCTTAAATCCCACATCCCACATCCAACATCCCATATCCCACATCCCAATTTTATTCCTCACCTTTGCAGTATGAAATCAGCAATTCCCCTCATTACAGTTTTAGGCCCTACCGCTGTAGGAAAAACATCATTTGCAGCACATCTTGCATCGGCACTTGATGCTGAAATTATCAGTGCCGATTCGAGGCAGGTATTCCGACGTATGGATATAGGTACGGGTAAAGATCTGGCTGATTATTATGTTGATCAGAAGGAAATCAGGTCACACCTGGTAAATATTGCTGAACCCGGGACCGAATACAATGTTTTCCGGTACAGGAACGATTTTTTTGCGGCTTACGACCAGATAGTTGCCGATGGGAAGCAAGCCATTATGTGCGGAGGCACCGGATTGTATCTTGAAGCTATACTGCTGGGCTACGAAATGGATGAAGTCCCTGCAAACGATGAACTCAGGAAGAAGTTTGGTAAATATTCCGATGCTGAACTTATTGCTGAATTGTCATTGCTAAGGCCTCTTCACAATACAACCGATCTGCTCGATCGCGATCGCCTTATCAGGGCAATTGAAATTGAACATTTTAAATCATCAGGAATCAGCACCAGTAATTTGCCTGATTTTAGTGCTTCACCGGTATTCGGTATCCGTTTCGACCGCAGGATTGTTAGGGACAGGATTACAGCCAGGCTTTCCCAGCGGCTGAATGAAGGAATGATTGAAGAAGTTCAGCAACTCCTTAACGAAGGGATCGGTAAAGCTCGTTTGATAATGTATGGACTTGAATATAAGTATGTTACAATGTTCCTGGCAGGTGAGTTAACCTACGACCAGATGTTCAGTTTACTAAATACGGCTATTCATCAGTTCGCAAAAAGACAGATGACCTGGTTCCGGCGTATGGAGCGTAAAGGTATCAATATTTTCTGGCTCGCAGGCGAAGATGGCCTTGAAACCAATATTTGTAAAGCATTGCAGGTACTAAAGCTTTCAATGTATAGCACTGATTGAAATTCCGACGATCGGTTTTCCACATAATTTTAGCCAGAATGGTAAAAAATTAAAAAATGTTAATTTTTTACCATTCTGAAACATTTTTTGAAATCCAATGTTAACATTGTCTAAGAAATATTACAAAAGATTAAACAAAAGCAAATTTTATGAATCTTAATAAAAGCATAACTCTTTTACTTTTACTCATGTCAGCAGGCATTTATGCCCAGACAGGATCAATAAAAGGGAGAGTATTTAATGTTAAAAACAATGATCCTCTGCCTTTTACAAACATCATCATAAGTGGTACCAACATAGGTTCCGTCAGTGATATAGACGGGAATTTTATTTTTTCCGGATTAACTCCGGGGTATTTGAAACTTGAAGCTTCTGCCATTGGATTTCAAAAAGTTCTGACGGAAGAAATTATGGTAACCAATTCGAAGGTATCGTCGCTCGATATAGCGATGCAGGAAATAGCTGTGCAGATAAGCGGTGTTGAAATAACGGCTTCGGTTTTTAAACGCGTGGAGGAAAGCCCGGTATCGCTTAAATCGCTTGGCATTGCCCAGATTGAAAAAAGCCCCGGTTCGAACCGCGATATCTCAAAAGTAATACAATCCCTGCCTGGTGTGGCTTCTTCAGTGTCGTTTCGTAACGATATTATAGTGAGAGGCGGCGGTCCTTCGGAAAACAAGTTTCTGCTCGATGGTATAGAAATTCCCAACCTTAACCACTTTGCAACACAGGGTGCCTCGGGTGGACCTGCAGGTATAATAAATACTGATTTTTTGCGTGATGTCGACTTCTATTCGGGTGCATTCCCAGCCAGCAGGGGGAATACATTAAGTTCGGTAATTGATATGAAACTAATAGATGGCAACCCTGATCGTTTGGTATACCGGGCTACCCTTGGGGCCAGCGAAACGGCATTTAGTGTTAACGGGCCGGTAGGTAAAAACACAAATGTCCTTTTTTCAGTAAGGCGATCCTATCTTCAGTTCCTTTTCAGTGCCATTGGACTACCATTCCTCCCGACATTTACCGACTATACGCTGAAAGTGAAAACGAAGTTCAACCACCAGAACGAACTCACTATTATAAGCATTGGCGCCCTTGATAAAAGTGTTCTTAATACGGGAATTAAAAACCCTACCGAGGAGCAGCAATATATACTGGATTACCTGCCTGTAAACAATCAATGGAACTATGCTATTGGAGCCAACTATCGTCATTATCGTGAAAACTCATATGCAAGCCTGGTTATCAGCCGCAATATGCTGTATAACGAGGCTACAAAATACCTGAACAACGATGAGAGCAATCCGGCTAATATGACGCTCGATTATTCTTCGTTTGAAACAGAAAATAAAATCAGGTATGAAGAGGTAGCACGTAAGATCGGGTACAAAATCTCCTATGGTGCAGGGATGGAATACGCAAAATACAGCAACCGAACCAGCCAGCGTGTTTTTATTCCCAATGGAGAGGATACTGTTACCCGGATAAATTATTCGTCGGATCTCGATTTCTTCAAATGGAATGTTTTTGCACAGGTAAGCAAAGGATACCTTGATGAGAAACTTATGCTTTCGCTAGGAGCACGCGCCGATGCAAACAGCTATTCGGCTCAGATGTCGAACCTGCTGGATCAGCTCTCACCAAGGTTTTCGGCATCTTACTCATTAACCCCGAAAATGATGTTGAATTTTAATGTTGGAAGGTATTTCCAGCTTCCGGCATATACAACAATGGGATACAGGTTACCTTCAATGGAACTTGTTAATAAAACCAATGGGTTGAAATACATACAAGCCGACCATCTTGTTGCTGGAATTGATTACAGGCGTAACGATAAATCGAAGATTTCGCTTGAAGGGTTCTACAAAATGTATAATTATTATCCTTTCTCGCTTCGCGATTCAGTATCTCTTGCCAGCAAAGGTGCTGATTTCGGAGTGGTTGGAAACGAAGGTGTTATCCCGGTTTCAAAGGGGAATTCATGGGGTGTTGAATTGTATTATCGTGAAAAACTTAGTCGCGTTTTTGATGTATCGGTCTCATATACATGGGTTCGGTCTACTTTTGAAGATAAGCATGGAGATTTTATACCATCGGCCTGGGACAACCGGAACATTGTAAATATTACTTCTCTCGCATCACTTAAGAAAAACTGGGATATAGGAATAAAATGGCGTTTTATTGGAGGTGCTCCTTATACTCCTTATGATGAAGCACGTTCATCCTTAATTGAAGCATGGGATGCAACAGGGCAGGGTTACATCGATTATGACCTCTATAATACAGAAAGACTTAAGGTATTTCACCAACTCGACCTGAGGGTAGATAAGCAATATTTTTTCAAAAAATGGTCGCTTAACTTGTACCTTGATATTCAAAATCTTTACAACTTTAAAGCACAGCAGCCCGACGTTCTCGTACAGGTCCGCGATGCAAACGGCCAGCCTGTAATAAACGCGCAGGACCCAACCCGGTACGAACTTAAATACCTTCCGAGCGAATCGGGGACTATACTTCCAACGGTTGGAATTATTGTCGAGTTGTAAATAGCTTTAGCTCCGGCCACATCTCTATTCCTCTCTAACTGCACACTGGTATGCTCTGATAGCAAGTAAGCTTATTCGTCCTGTGCTTTATCACCCAGCATAGGTACAAAGCGGAAAGAGCCGTGTGTGTCGGTTTTTATTTCCGTTTCACTGAGCCTTGTTAATCGGGTCATAATCTGAACATCATTTTTGCCAACGGGAGCAACAAGTATGCCGCCCACACCGAGTTGATTGACAAGTGCTTCGGGAATAAACGGTGCGGCTGCAGTTATAAGTATCCTGTCGAAAGGAGCGTGGGCAGGTAGGCCGGCATAACCATCGCCGTAAAAAAGCCGGATTCGGTAATTGAGTGGAGGGTTCAGGGTTTTTAAAGTTTCATACAGCATTTTCTGCCTTTCGATCGAAAAAACTTTAGCGCCCATTTCGGCCAGTACGCTGGCCTGGTAACCCGAACCGGTTCCCACTTCGAGTACATGCATGTTTTTCGATACCTGTAAAAGCTCGGTTTGAAAAGCAACGGTATACGGTTGCGAAATGGTTTGCCCTGAGCCTATCGGAAATGCTTTATCCTCATATGCAAATTCAAGAAACGACGAATCGAAAAAGAAATGACGGGGTACCTCGTTCATAGCTTTCAAAACGGTTTCATCCGTAATACCTTTAGCCCGGAGTAAATCGATAAGTTTTTTACGTAAGCCCTTGTGCCTGAAGGTGTCGGTTTGTACAGTTGAAGCCATAGATGTGGATTGGAAATAAAAATCAGGCTGCGAATTTAGAGAACAAAAAGTTGTTTTTTACTGTAAAAGTGGAAAATTCAAAATTTTTTGTACTTTTGATAAGAATTTTCTCACTATTGATTCAAAACCAAAAAATAGTCATATATTTGCACAGTTTTAATACAACCCACTCTGAATTTTCCTGATTTTTCTCGGTAATTATTCAAAAATACCTTTTCAGGTTTTCACATGTCAAGTATAATTATAATTCATACGATTTAAACTCCCATTTATTCGTCCAATCAACTCC
This sequence comes from Bacteroidales bacterium, assembly GCA_963677975.1. Taxonomy (GTDB): domain Bacteria; phylum Bacteroidota; class Bacteroidia; order Bacteroidales; family UBA4417; genus UBA4417. Next base: position 2,877,842 of record OY782677.1, read on the forward strand.
ATTCGCATGTACGATAAAAGCGAACTCGAAGGTAAGCTGCTTCAGGAACTGCGTGATATTGCAAAGCAGTTTAACATCCGCAAAAGCGAAACTTTGAAAAAACAGGAACTGGTTTACCAGATCCTCGATCAGCAGGCCGCAAATCCAACCCCGGATATCCTGGAAGCTGAAAAAAAAGCCCGTGTATTCACGCAAAAAGGGCAGCGCCAGCGCATCCCGATCGATAAAATAAAGGATACAAGGAAAGTTGACTTCAAGCCTAAACCAGAACCTTTACCTGCTTTAATCGATAAGGTTGAAAAAGTTGAGAAAATACTGGAGGAAGTCAAACCCTTTGTTCAACCCACTCTGCCTTTTATCGATAAGCCGAAAGAAGTAATTAAGCAACCGGATCCGGTTGTGCCTGTGAAACGTCCTTATGAATCAAACAGGCCATACAACAAGGACAGAAATAACCTGGATGATGATACCCCTTCGGTAAAATCGTTCGAACGACCTGCTTCATCCAATGTTCCGGCTTGGGAAATGCAGGAATTTCATGAGCGCCGCCGCCGTGGACGGCGTCCGCAGGAACGTGATGACAGTACAACTCCTGCTGCTGTTACTGGCAATGAAGATGCACCCGTTCCGGAAATGGAGCGCCCGGTGCAGAGCAATGAATGGAAACCTGTTCCCAGGGGTGGTGTTCCGAAAGAGGAAAACACTGATCTTTTGCAGGAAAAAACTGTTTTGCCCGATGAGTTTATCCCGGTTTTCGATTTTAAGGAACCCGATACAGAGGTGCTGAATGTTCATGAAATGGTTCAGGACGAACCAGCCGGTGAACCAGCTGAACCTGATGGTAATGTCCAGCAGGAAGAACAACGGCCAAATGAGTATCCGCGCGAGCAGAGGTTCACGCGTAACGATCGCAACGATCGTAACGATCGTAACGATCGCAGGCCGGCTCCGCAACCTGTGCGTGAAGATTACTCATGGGAGTTTGAAGGAATTGTTTCGTGCGAAGGTGTCCTGGAAATGATGCCCGACGGGTATGGCTTCCTGCGCTCATCCGATTACAATTACCTGAGTTCACCCGATGATGTATATGTATCGCAGTCGCAGATAAAACTGTTCGGACTTAAGACCGGTGATACAGTTAAAGGTACAATACGGCCTCCGAAAGAAGGCGAAAAATATTTCCCGCTCGTAAAGGTTGAAAACATCAATGGTAAACTGCCGGAAGAAATCCGCGACCGCATTCCTTTCGATTACCTTACACCATTGTTCCCGGAAAAGAAATTCAAACTCACCGGTCACCCCGGCTCCAGCCTGAGTACAAGGATCATCGATCTTTTTAGTCCGATTGGTAAAGGACAACGCGGACTAATCGTAGCCCAACCGAAAACCGGTAAAACGGTACTGCTCAAAGAAATTGCCAACGCAATAGCCTACAATCATCCCGAAGCATATCTTATTGTGTTGCTGATCGACGAAAGACCTGAGGAAGTTACCGATATGGCTCGCAACGTAAAGGCCGAAGTAATTTCATCCACATTCGATGAACCTGCCGATCGCCATGTACGCATTGCAAACCTGGTACTCGAAAAAGCTAAACGCCTTACCGAATGCGGTCACGATGTTGTTATACTGCTCGACTCAATTACAAGGCTGGCACGTGCTTACAATACGGTCGCCCCGGCTTCCGGTAAAGTACTTTCCGGAGGTGTTGAGGCTAATGCCTTACAGAAACCCAAGCGTTTCTTCGGTGCTGCAAGGCAGATCGAAAATGGCGGATCCTTGACTATTATTGCAACCGCACTTACCGAAACCGGTTCGAGGATGGATGAAGTAATTTTCGAGGAATTTAAAGGTACCGGTAACATGGAACTCCAGCTCGACCGCAAACTTTCGAACAAACGTATCTTCCCTGCAGTAGATATAGTTGCTTCCAGTACACGCCGCGATGACCTGCTGCTCGAGAAAGATGTACTTCAGCGCCTGTGGGTTCTGCGTAATCACCTTGCTGATATGAACCCGATTGAAGCTATAGATTTCCTGAAAGATAAAATGAAATTTACCCAAACCAATGAAGAATTTCTTATTTCGATGAATGGCTAAGGATAGCCTTTGGATTTATAGTAAAAAAAATAGGCTGACGGTTTCGTCAGCCTATTTTATTTTACCTTATTTCGACTTTTGCACCGGTGGATGTTGTTCGCGGTGTTCGCGAAGTTTGTCGATAAGCATTTTCTGGAAATCACGCTCGGCATCCTGAAGTTTCAGTACTTTCACTGCAGGTAATATACTGCGGAATTTTGCCACGTATTCCTTACGGAGATCCATATATTTCTGCGCTTCGGTTATTTGGTTATCGAGTATCTGCGAAGCTTCTTTCTCAGTCATTTTCGAATAATCTGGTTTATGTGAATTGTCACTATTGTTAAAGTTCTTTTTCAAATCGTGACGTTTGGTTTCATATTCGTTGTAGACTGGCCAGAATACTTTAGCTTCATCCGGGGTTAATTCAACTTTTTGAGTGATGAACGCAATTCGCTGGGCCTCTATCTTCTCGTGTTTGCCTCCTGCCTGATTGCCTGGATATCCATGACCGGTTTTACCTGGCTGTGCGAAAGCTGTAAACGACAGAAACAGGATCGTAAATGTAATCAGCTTACTAAGTGCCGATGTTCTTACATGATTTGTTTTCATACTATTTATAGATTTAGTTATCAGTTAATAATAATTCTGTTTCAATTTCCTGGTCCTTAAGATATGAAGCGATCTCTTCATCTGTAAGGTGGTTTACTCCACCGAACTGGACCGGGTTTGCAGTAAAAGCAGGAGAGGTTTCGATTTCTGCCTCAAGGGTGTTACTTTCGGCAAGTATCACATCTTCAGCAAAGGAAGCATCGTATCCATTATTCAGTTCTGTCAGGGTATCATATCTGGATGTAACTGAAATAGTATTGCGCGGAATAATAAAAATAAACGTTAATGCTACAAGAACTGTTGCCAGAACCGGGCTCCAGACCGATGGTTTCCCGATAGCCGTAAACAATGAATGGCGGAAAGTGCCTTTTGGTTTACCTAATTTATCCACTATGTGGGGACTGAGTGTGTCAAAATACCCTTCAGGAACCTGTAACCCGCAGGGATCCTTTTTCAGCGCTTCGAGTGCCTGGGGCAATTTGTCGCTGATTTCTGACGGGTCCGATATGCTGTGTTTGAGTTTCATGATATATGTATGACTGATTCAATTGGTTAAAGTTTATTAGGAGGTAACAAAATTTTCAATTTTTTTTGCCGCTATATGGTACGAGGCTTTTAATGCACCTACTGAAGTGCCCAGTATTTCTGACATTTCGCTATAACTAAGGTCGTCGTAATACCTCATATTAAATACAACCTGTTGCTTTTTTGGGAGGCGTATTATGGCTTCGCGAAGTCGACGCTGAATTTCATTGCCATCGAAGTGGTTATCATTATGAATCGACTTTACCATCATGGCTTCAGGTGATGAAAGAGATAGATAAGAGCGGAGCTGCCTGTTTTTCAGGAAACTGAGCGATTCGTTAACCGCGATACGGTAAAGCCAGGTAAATAATTTGGAGTCGGCCCGGAACGAATCAAGATTGTTCCATACTTTGATAAACACATTTTGCACAACATCGTCGGCATCGTTATGGTCCACTACCATACGCCGCACGAAATAATATATCTTTTCCTGGTGCTTCCGTACCAATAAATTAAAAGCATAATGCTTTTTATCGGCGTTGGTGAATAATTCAATTAATTCATTATCAGTATATTCCTGCATTGGAAGCGAATAGCGCTTTATAAGTTTTAAATGGATGTAATGCTATAATCTGTTGGATAAAACGTTGAAATGTCCCGGCTCCCGGACGAATCCGGGTTTATTGAGTTTTGCTTGGGTTTCCTGCTTATCGTTTTCTGCAATTTGGTCACGAAATGAGTCATATCCAGTAAGTATTTCATAAACAGCTTATCGCGGCTGGCGTATACGCTGATAAAATATCTGTTATCTCCAGTACGTAAACTGAAGCGGATTGCAAATAGTGCTATTGTGCAAAATTGCACCTATTCCGCCATTCATCAGATGATGTATGTCAGTAACAACACATCCTTTTTTTTACCTGATTGTAGGACTGCTTCCAAATCCAAAGGTTTAATTATTTGGGTATTTATTTATATAGCTGTATGTCAGTGGTTTTGCCCGATTCGATAATAAAGCTTTGTTCAACTGTGTACAAAGTTGAGCGTGAGCTTTTTGGCCTGAATACAATTTTATAACTTCCCGGCTGGAGGTAGAGGTTTTCGAGTGTAAGGTTCTCGTTAAGTTCGAAAATGCGGGTAAGTTTGTTTTTGTCGTTTAGGAGTAAAGTTCCGTAACCAACGAAGGTCTTGCGTATAACGGCAATTCCGGGCTCGGGAATTTCGATTGATGTGGTATGGCTTTGGCTGATATCAACATCTTTTATTGTGATGCGCGGTAAGGACAGAACTTCAAGGTCATACTTACCGGTTATATATTTTTCGGTATCGCCAAAGCTCTGAACATTCAGCGTTTGATTCGAACCACCCAGTCGTACAATACATTGCAGGCCTTTGGCTGCATTGCTCACGCCGGCCATTTTTAGAAACAGGTATCCCTGAGGGGCATCAGCAGCAACTACTGTATGTTTCCCAGGAGAAATGCGCAGGGTATCGATTGTAACCGGTGGCATGGTGTGAATTTCTACCCTGTAGGTGATCAGTGGGTCAACAACCAGGGTATCGGGCAACCCACGGTAATTCATTGTATGCACGAAGTTATAAACAACCTTGCCGGTACTGATATCATAAAAGGTCATGCTGGCATCCGTTTCGGTGGGTCTTCCTGACTGGTCGAGCAGGTTTACTTGCATGGTTGTTGAATTGAGTGCCTGCGAAATAACCACATTAAGCGCTTTGCGCAGATCTTTTTCGTTAGTAGCGTCAAAATAGGTTCCTACGCAATTGAATGCCAGGTTAAAGTCTTGTCCTATTCCTATTATAAATGGTCGCAGTATTATCCCGTTTTTTTGAAGCATTTTCGAAACGGCACAAGGATCGCCGCTGCATTCTTCCATTCCGTCGGTAATAAGGACCACGATGTTCCGGCAATTGGAACAGGGTGGAAAATCCTTTGCAGCCTGTTCGAGCGAAAAAGCAAGCGGTGTGGTTCCACGGGCAGATATTGTCCTTAGCCTGGTCTTGATTTTTGGTGCATTTCCCGGCGCAAAAGGGACCTCCAGTTTTGTATCGCTGCATACCTGCGGCGGATACTGGAACTGGTGCCCGTAAACCCTTAGCGCAAATTCAGTATTTTTAAGATTTGCAACACTGTCGAGCATTTCCGACAAGATCCGCTTTGCAATATTGAATTTGGTATCGCTCTGCCAGCGGCCAAGCATACTCTGCGATGCATCAAAAATAAACAGTATGCGTGTGAGCGGTACCGGCTTGTATATAACCGGAGGTTCCTTCTGAGCTGAAACACATCCAACAGTCAGCAACAAAAATGCTGACAGAAAAAGCTTGAGTTTATAAAAGACCATTGTTTTCAATTACCTGCTTTGTTTAAATTAATTTAACCCCGGGAGGGAACACTTATGAGAATGAGTTTTTTAAATCAGATATGATACCTTAGCTTATTCCTGCCTTCAGTTAGTTTAAACCTGGAATTATTTAAATAACAAAACTATCCGGTCAACTGATTTAATAACGCTGCATTTCTTTATTTATGATACGTCATGTAATAATCTCCTTCAATTTCTTTAAGTCAAACAAGCATTAATTTTAACTCCCCGTTATCGGGAAGAGAACCATTCAACTTGTTTTATTGCCATGAAACCAATTCCCCGGCCAATATACGAAAGCTTTAAAATAAGATGTATTTGCACTTATCTGTCACGTATTTTTATTTTACAGTAGTAGCAGGAATAACGTTAAAATTGTACCCTCCTTTTCAAGAACTGTTCAGTCGATTTTCATCTCATTTTGTTATGTGTTTGCTGACCGGATTATGCAGTTGCCATGGCTCGTCAAACTGTTTCTCATTGTAACTGCAGGCGTAACGAAATTATTAACCAGGTCATCATTTAAAATAGGTCTTTCGGTGCTGTGACTTTATGCAACTCAACTTCGCCCGACTTTTCACGGGGTAAAAGGCTGAGCTAGCTTTGTTGTCATCAGGTTGTTTATAAATAATTAGCTAAAATATACTATAACCGTTACAACAGTTTGGAATGTTAATAATTTTGGAAAAGATTCATGAGCATAATATGGCATTTTACCACTTATGTCTGTTAGAATCGTGTTTTCTCTTTTAATTAAATGACTTGCGATTTGGAATCAAGATGATGCAAAACATACTAAAATTTATAATCTTTTTGGCTTTACTGTCAATAAATGCTATTGGAAGGTCACAGGTAATTCAAACCGGGAGTGCTGGAGAAACACATTGGGTTGATTCGGTTTATAATGCCCTCACTCCCCGGCAGAGAATTGGACAACTGTTCATTCAGCGTGCCAATTCAGATATAGATTCAACCGAAATCAATGAACTTTCGCGTTTAATAAAGAATTATGATATAGGAGGTTTGTGCTTTTTCAAGGGTGGACCAGTAAGGCAGGCTATTCTTACAAACTATTACCAGCAGCAGGCTCCTACTCCTTTACTTATTACAATGGATGCAGAATGGGGCCTGGGAATGCGGCTCGACAGCGCTATTTCATTTCCCCGACAGATGACAATAGGAGCCATAGCTGACGAAAGCAGTATTACCCGTTATGGTTTGGCAATAGCTGGCCAACTCAGACGTGAGGGAATAAATATGAGCTTTTCGCCTGTTGCTGATATCAACAGCAATGCGGCAAATCCGGTAATCAATATCCGTTCATTCGGCGAACATAAGGACGATGTGGCTCGGAAAGCCACCCTGTATATGAAAGCGTTACATCAGGGCGGTATTATTACTGTTGCGAAACACTTTCCGGGACATGGGGATACGGATACCGATTCACATCATTCACTTCCTTTTATAGGGCATTCGAAATCTACTATTGATACGCTCGATCTGTTTCCCTTCAGGCAGCTGATTCACGAAGGAGTAGATGGGGTTATGGTTGCGCATCTCAATATCCCGGCGCTCGATGCCACAAAAGATATGCCTTCGAGTCTTTCGCCCCTGGTGATCGATTCGCTGTTACGCAAAAAAATGGGCTTCCAGGGTCTCGTTCTTACCGATGCCCTCGACATGAAAGGAGTATCGGGTTATGATGCTCCCGGTTTTCTCGAACTCAGGGCATTAAAGGCTGGAAATGATGTTCTCCTGCTATCAGTTTCGGTTGATAAAGCGGTTGCTGCGATAACGCAGGCTATCGACAGCGGATTGTATTCGCAGGATGAGCTGGCAGTTCACTGTAAAAGAATTCTGACTATAAAATACAGGGCAGGGCTTGATCACAGGCAGGATATTAAAATTAAAAACCTGTATTCAGATCTTCATTCCATCTACGATGAAAACCTGAATCTTGAACTTTATGCAAATGCATTGAGCATTCTGAAAAACGAAAACTCAATTTTACCGGTTAAGGTATCCGATACATTGCGGATTGCCTCCCTGATGATAGGGTACGATGATATAAGGATGTTTCAGAACCGAATTGATGATTATGCTATTGCCGACCATTTTACGCTCCCACGCAATCCTGACCCGGAGAGAGTGAAGGAAACGATAAATAAACTCGGCAAGTATAATCTTATAATAATCGGTATAAACAATACGATACCCGCACCGGCCCGGAATTTTGCCATCTCAGAGGCAACTATTGCCCTGGTTGATTCATTGCTGGTTTCAAAACCATGTATTCTCAACCTATTTACTCTTCCATACAGCGTTAATCTTTTTCACAAAATTCATAAAGCCAGGGCAATTGTTATCGCGTACCAGGATAATGCAAATGCGTACGATGCTGTTGTTCAGGTACTTTTCGGCGCTCTGCCTGCCAGTGGCAGGATCCCGGTAAGTATAAACAAGACTTTTCCTGTGCATTCAGGTCTCAACACCTATACTGCAGGAAGGCTGAGATATGATGCGGATGAAGAAAACGGGTTTACTCCCCGCGATATGGCCGACATCGATTCGATTATAAACATTGGGCTGGCTAAAAAAGCTTATCCCGGCGGACAGTTACTTATAGCAAAAAACGGGAATGTGGTATACAGGAAAACATACGGCTTTACTGATTACATCCATTCGCAGCCGGTAACCAATAAGGATCTGTACGACCTTGCCAGCATTACAAAGGTGGCTGCTACAACCCTTGCGGTGATGCGGCTCTACGACCAGGGGCTGGTTCATCTGGATGAACCCCTGTCGAAAACGCTGAAATATCTTGAGAATACCAACAAAAGCAGGATGACTATCCGTGAAGTTATGACACACCAGGCCGGCCTCGTTGCCTGGATTCCTTTCTATAAGAAAACCCTGGTTCATGGATTTCCCGATAGCACCCTTTATGCAAAAACTTCTTCTGAAAAGTTTCCTTACCGGGTTGCCGATGGTTTGTATATGCGTAAAGATTACCATCGGGTTATGTATGATTCAATAATAAAATCGCCGGTTTCGGATAAAAAAGAGTATCTGTACAGCGATCTCGATTTTATTTTCATGCAGCAGTTTGTTGAGAAAGTAACAGGGAAAAGCCTTGACGAATATGTAACACAAGAGTTTTACAAGCCTCTGGGACTAAATTCTTTAACCTTTCGTCCCCGTGATAAATTTCCTTTAAGCCGCATTGCACCCACCGAAAATGATACAATTTTCAGGCACCAGGTTGTTCAAGGCGATGTTCACGATCCGGCAGCGGCCATGTTTGGTGGTGTTGCAGGTCATGCAGGCCTTTTCGGGACCTCGAACGATCTTGCGGTTTTGATGCAGATGCTTGTACAAGGTGGAAAATACGGCGACAGGCAGTTTATTAAACCTGAAACAGTTACTTTATTTACCAAAACTCAATTCGAAGGTAACCGGCGTGGGCTTGGATTTGATAAACCACAACTGAACCGGAATGAACCCGGACCTGCCTGCAGGGAAGCTTCAGTTAACTGTTATGGCCATACAGGTTTCACCGGCACCTATATCTGGACAGACCCCGATATCGACTTGGTTATAGTTTTCCTAACCAACCGGGTAAATCCCGATGCCGAGCCTAATAAACTTGTACAGTTGAACATCCGCACCGATATTCAGCAAAGCCTCTACCGGGCATTAATTAAAAACCAGAAGGAAGCGCAACAAATACAGAAAAAGCCCGTTAATACTGCAACTTATTAATTTGGGATTTTGGATTTGCGATTTCGGATTAAGCAAATTATTTATCGAAACCCTGAAACCCTGAAACTCCATCAACCCATCAACTTATCAACCCATCAACCCATCACCAAGTACATCAAACCTTAAATTACATAAAACATGTCAAAATTATCTTTAAAAGGTAATCCAGTCAATACGATTGGCGAATTGCCTGCAGTTGGATCGAAAGCTCCTGATTTTTCGCTGGTTGGAACAAACCTGGCGGATGTAAAAAATTCTGATTTCCTGGGGAAACGAGTGGTTTTAAATATTTTTGTAAGTCTCGATACGGCCACATGTGCTGCTTCGGTAAGGCATTTTAATGTGGAAGCATCAAAACTTGACAATACGGTTGTGGTCTGTATTTCAAAGGACCTTCCTTTTGCCCACAGCCGTTTTTGCACTACCGAAGGCATTGCCAATGTTGTTTCCGCTTCTGAATTCCGTAGTAACAGTTTCGGTAAAAGTTATGGAGTTATGTTGATAGATGGTCCTTTGCAGGGTCTAATGGCCCGTTCGGTTGTTGTGCTTGATACTGATGGCACCGTTCTTTATTCCAGCTTTGTTCCTGAAATTACTGAAGAGCCTGACTATGAATCGGCACTGGAATCGCTTAAATAGGATTTTTTAAATTTTTACTTAAGCCATATTCACGGCTTGACAAAAGAATTGATTTAAGGGCTGCATTTGTGCAGCCTTTTTTTTGTCCATAACCAATTCTGATTTAGCAGATTGAAACTAAAATAAGGATTATCTAACCGAAATATCTAATTTTTTATTATATTTGAGCGGCTTCCCTGACTTGTTGACTTCAAATGCTTATTGACATGGTTATATGAAGGCAGTTTCCAGACAATAATGTCTGCTTTCATTCGTTCATTGGACCCTTGAGAAAGGGAAATTTGTTTTGTGGATTGTTTTGAAAATCAAAATAGCAATTAATTTTTAACTCAACACCCCTTACAATGAAAAAAGCATTACTTCTTCTCATCCTTACAGGTACTCTATTTGGCAGCTCTGTTGCCCAGCCTTTTCTGCAGTTAGTGCCTCAGAATCTATACAAGGAAAACGTTACTCTCACAGCTGCCGACTGGGCAGGTTTCTATCTCACCTCGAAGTATGACGAAATCGGGCAGGGAATGATGGTGTTGCTTCCTTCGGGCGACAGTATCATTGCTTTTTGTGCCAGCGAAGATGCAGGGTATATCCGCATTATGAAAGGAAAAATGAAAGGGAACGGTATCCGCTACACCTATGAAACTCTGCCACTGAACAATTCGCTTAAAGGCATAAGCCGTCCGAGCGGAGAAGGATTTATGGTAATGAAGGACGACGGGAAGCTGGAAAATGTTTACAATAAACACGGAAATGCCAAAGGCATGAAAGAGGTTGAAGGCTGTTTCACGGCCGGAAAAATGAAATCGATTGAACTCAAACCAGGCGCGGATCCGGGTGAATATGATTTCTCGGGAAGCTGGAATGCCATTGAAAAAAAAGAGACACTTCCAATGGAACTTACCTTCCTGAAAGATTGTTATTACGGGTTCTATTCGCTCAAATCGTTTAAGATTCACGAAAAAACTGCTCATGGAATGTATTGGGATACTGAATACTACAAAATAATTCCAAAATCATCGGTTCTTGTGTTTGGTATCCCGATGGGCGATTGCCTATACTACCTTGCAGTTCACAAGGATGGCAGCCAGTCGTATATCGGCATTTTTACCATGGCTCCGGATAAGAAAGGTCTTAACGGGATTTATGTCGATAAGTCGGATATGAAGAGTATTGGCAAAAAAGGAGATAAGCTGAATTTTACGCGGTAGCGGACCGGTTTTATTCCTTTTTATAGGAAGTTCGGGCTTGAGTAAATATTCTGTCTTTAATTTTGCCGCCCCGAAAATTAGTGTACCTTTGCGCCTCGTTTAGGAATTGCGGATGTGGCGTAATTGGTAGCCGCGCCAGACTTAGGATCTGGTGTCGTGAGACGTGGGGGTTCGAGTCCCTTCATCCGCACAATTTGAATAAAGCTGCTGAAAAGCAGCTTTATTTATGCCCACTGATGAAGGGGTGAGAAGTTTATCCGCCTCAGGCGGAAGTCCCTTCATCCGTACAATTTGAATAAAGCTGCTGAAAGGCAGCTTTTTTGTTTTATGCTGTTTTGCGATCTAGAAGTATCAATAGTGCAGAGTGCCCAGGGGGTATTTCGTTTTAAAATTGGTGGTTTTATATCGAACGAGGATTATTGATAGAATTTTGAGAGGCATTAATATTGGTTAAGAGATATCCCCCCCAATGGCTATCTTATTCTAAAAATTTTACCTGTTTAATATCTGCTGAGACTTTTAATTAAAATGCAAAACAAATGTTAAACATCTGACTATCTGTATGTATAAGTCGATTTGATCAAAACAATTTTTCATTTCGTTGGTTACTTAGCAATATTGGGTAATTATTATATACCCTGGATTATTAAGCTAATAATCAAGATTACGCGTAGCCTTTTGTCAGTTAATGCTTTTCGGAAATGCTCCTTTTAGTCTGAACAAGCTAATCAATCACTTCTAAAACACGGAAAATGAAAAAAGCAGGAAAATTTTTACTCTGGATTTTTGGAATTTTAGTTATCGTAATTGCAGGTGCAGTGGGTTATATCAAATTTGCATTACCCCGGGTTGGGGCCGCGCCCGAAATAAAAGTTGAACTCACCCAGCAACGCATTGAGCGTGGCAAATACCTTGCCAACCATGTAACAGTCTGCATCGATTGTCATTCGCACCGCGACTGGTCAAGATTTTCAGGACCGCCTGATACAGCTACACTGGGAATGGGAGGTGATGTTTTCGATCAGAAATTCGGATTCCCCGGAACTTATTATGCACGCAATATTACTCCTGAAGGGATAAGCAGTTATACCGACGGAGAACTTTTCCGGGTTATTACAACCGGTGTCGACCGTAAAGGCAAAGCTATCTTCCCGGTAATGCCGTATCACTATTACGGACAGATGGACGAAGAGGATATTTATAGTATTATTGCCTATATCAGGACATTAAAGCCTATAAAAAATCTTGTCCCGGATTCAAAGTCCGATTTCCCTATGAACCTGATCATCAACACCATACCGCAAAAAGCGAGCCTGACAAAGATGCCTTCGAAATCGGATGTGCTGGCCTACGGGAAATACCTGGTGAGTGCTGCAGCTTGTATCGATTGCCATACCCAATTTGATAAAGGCAACCTGGTTGCAGGAACTGAATACGGCGGTGGCCGTAAGTTCCCCTTCCCCGATGGTTCGCTGCTTACCTCCGGCAACATTACACCCGATCCTGAAACAGGAATCGGGAACTGGAGCGAAGAAAATTTCCTGGCCATTTTCCATTCGAGGTCCGATTCTGCTACACTCAGCACAAAGCTCAAGCCCGGTGAATTTAATTCGATTATGCCCTGGACCATGTATGGAGGTATGCACGATGATGACCTGAAAGCAATTTATGCATATCTTCGTACAATAAAACCAATCAGGAATAAAGTGGTGAAATTTATACCTCCTACATTGGCAAAAAAATAATTGTGCATTCAGAAAACGCAGCTCGCTGGATTGACCAGTTAAAATTTTGCTGATTGTCCCGGGACTTTGTTCCCGGGATTTTTTTGCCCTGAGGCTCCAAGGTATCACCAGGTTTCAAACAGGGAACAGTTTGAATTTATTTTTCGTAAATTTGAACTATGGTTAATACCCTTAACAATGCATTCATATATGAATTGTACAATCTCTTTATTAAGGTTGTGTTCCGTACAAGCATTGTGGCTGCCAAAAAGCATTTTATACTAAAGTAAACGCTTTAAAACGAATATTATGAAAAATCAACTTCGATTGTTTCACTGGTTGCCAAGGATACTCTGCATCCTGGCCATATTGTTTATAAGTATGTTTTCGCTCGATACATTTGCTCCGGGCCTAACCCTGGGTGAGCAGATTCTTGGCTTTATAATGCATAATATCCCGTCATATGTGTTGATAGCCTTATTGGTTATAGCCTGGAAATGGGAATATATTGGCGGGATTATCTTTATTCTGATCGGCCTGCTTACAAGCCCGTTCATGTACAGGCACAATTATGCTATGAACCATTCCGTGTGGATTAGCCTCAGTGTAATACTGGTGATTAATTTCCCGTTCGTACTCGTTGGGGTATTTTTCCTGCTTAGCAATTGGTTTAAAAAGAAGGAAGCCAATAAAATTGTCGCATCCTGATCAGCGGATCATTCCACGCGTTTGGTTTTCTATCGGGGCTATTACTTCCTGCTAAGAATTCGGGTTATGAAACGAACATTAGTTTTCATTTTTATGTGCTAGGTTTTATGCTCAATTAAGGCAATCTGCATCGGGAATTCCAGTGAGTCAAACGTGATACGGTTCGGCTTGCTTAATTATGCCGGAAATAATCCTAAGGGAATCCGGATGTTGCCAATGGTTAACCTTCATTTGGGAATGAAATAAAATATCAAATCAGTCGCTTTTTGCCTTTGATTAAAATAAGTTTGTTTAACCAACCTTGTACAAAATGAAAAAACTGTTTTTAGTCATGGTATGCATGGCCTTTTTGTTCCATTCAGGGGCCCAGACATGGAACCGCGAAATACAACGGCTAACCGGAAAACCGAAGCTTAAGACCATAAAAATCAATACAGGCATGTATACAACCGTGGGGACGAGGCTCGAAGATTCCGATTCCGTTAAAATTACCCGGTTTTTCGATGGCAATTTCCTGTCGGGGAGTCACGATTCGCTCAACATGAAACTGGTGCAGGTGCGGCTTACAAAGAATTATACCAACGGGGTGAAGCAATCGTCAGTAATACCTGCGAAGCAATATAGTTTAAAGGACCAGTCTGATACGAACTTTATGCGGATACCAGTAAGCGGCATCCATTACCTCGATTACTACAATAAAAAATGGAGGGACCGTGCCGAAGTATCCGAGGTTCTGCTTTTTGGTTCGCTACTTGTACTGGCATTATCGCCTTTTATATGCTACGATTACAGCGAAGGGCATATGAACACCGGAATGTACAAAAACTGGGCATTGGGCAGCACCATAGGGATTGTGGCGGGATTTACAACAATACTAACAACCAATTCGTTTTCTAAGCATAAGACTTTTGAATTTAAACCCGGCTGGAGCGGGCGAAAGAAAGCCAGGGTATGGAAGTTTAATTGATCAAAGATTTATTAAAACTTCATGTATATATTTTATCCGGGCACAAATCAATATCAATTTCTTGGGGAACTACTGTATAATTAAAATTAATACTTTTGATGCCATATACTGTTTTAAAAACTTATTGAAAATCTCAAAACATTTCCTATGTCGTTGTGGCGCGTAATCCTTTGCATTATTTTTCCCCCTCTTGCCGTAATTGATAAAGGCTGTGGTTCTGTTTTGCTGGTTTTTATCCTTACGCTTTGCGGCTGGATTCCCGGTGTGATTGCTGCTTTGATTATTGTAAATAAATAGCAATCCTATTTAATCCGGTGAAGAACCAGCTGCTGTATCTGTTCTCGCATTGTCAGGGCTTTTATATTTATCAAAACTATCTACTCGCTTACCGGGATTCGAGATACGGTGAAAGAAATCTTAAATCAGGAATCCCGGATTATTTACTTATCTTGTAGCGACAACCTTGCTTAATTTTTAATCAATGTGCTTTCGCTATATCCTTGTTGCCGGGCTTCCGGCCATAGAAACCCGATTCGGATTACCACCCCAGAATCTGAACATTGAGCCCGATTATAACATCAGCCCCGGCCGCTATGTACCGGTAATCACATTCGACAAGCCCTACGAAGTACAACTCTTTAAATTCGGACTAACCCCTTTCTGGGCAAAATCCGAAATGAACCTGTTCAATGCCCGTGCCGAAGGTGACTCTAATGCAGACGACAATCCGGCATTCAGGGGGGCGAAGGGAATTATTCTCAAGAAAGCTTTCCGCAAGCCTGTACGTTCGCAACGCTGCCTGGTTCCTGCATCGGCCTTTATTGCCGGAGCCGCAGGACAAGGAAATCCGAAACCTTACCTGGTTTACCTGCGGCAGCATCAGGACCCGTTTGCTTTTGCCGGTATTTTCGATACCTGGTTCAATCCATCCTCCGGCGACTATCTTAATGCCTTCAGCATAATTACTACCACTGCCAACAGTCTGTTGCGAAGCACCGGCAGCATTCGTATGCCGGTTATCCTTACCGATCACCAGGCGAAAAAATGGATTAATCCCATCACCGAATTATCGGTTATTACCGGTATGCTGAAGCATTACGATTCCAAAAGAATGAATGCCTATCCCATCGGTCCGAAAATACTTACTACGGATGAAAACAGCAGGCATCTGATATTACCCGTTGGCGGAAAGGTTTACACGGAAAATGAACCGGTCACCCAAACTAAAATCAATACGAGTTCGCACTGGCATTCGAAGAAAACACATGCAGGCCAGCCGGCAAAGGCCTCAATGCTTGAAAGGGCTGAGTTATCGAACCCTGGGCGGAAATAATAAATATTCAAACTTTGTGTAAAACCGTTATTACAATCAGCAAACCTGCGGGCGCCATTGATAGCTGGTAATAAAAAAGGCAGGTTAATTGAGCCTGCCTTTTAAAATAATTGTTACTTGAATTAGAAATCAAAAGTAATTCCCTGTGCCAATGCGGTCTGGCCGCTGAAGTTTATTGTGTTGGTTTGACGGCGCATATAAGCCTTCCATGCGTCCGATCCCGATTCGCGTCCGCCGCCGGTATCTTTTTCGCCCCCGAAAGCTCCCCCGATTTCAGCACCCGAAGTTCCCAGGTTCACGTTTGCAATACCGCAATCGGAGCCGGTTTCGGAAAGAAATTTTTCCGATTCAACCAGGTTTTCGGTAAAAATGCAGGACGACAATCCCTGGGGTACCGCATTGTTAAGTGCAATTGCCTCTTCGATAGTTTTGTATTTAACCATATAAACAATAGGGGCAAAGGTTTCTTCCTGCACTTTTTTGAAGTGATTTTCGGCTTCAACAATCGCCGGAACTACATAATTACCCGAAGTGTAATTTTCGCCGCTCAATACCTGGCCGCCGAAAAGCACCTTTCCGCCTTCCTCCTGTACTTCAACAAGTGCATTTTTAAAATTTGCAACAGCATATTTATCAACCAGGGGACCGATAAGTGTGTTTTTCTCAAGTGGGTCTCCGATACGGTCGGTTATACTGCTGTAGGCAGCTATTAATCGTTCTTTTACTTCCCCGTAAACATTTTCGTGAACAATCAAACGCCTGGTCGATGTGCATCGTTGACCGCAGGTGCCAACGGCTCCGAAAACAACCGATTGCAGGGTCATATCAAGGTCAGCATGCTGTGAGATTATGACGGCATTGTTTCCGCCCAGTTCGAGTATGGTTTTACCAAGACGCTGCCCTACGATTGAAGCCACCCTCTTGCCTACAACTGTCGACCCGGTAACTGAAATAAGCGGAATACGCTTATCGGCTGCAAAATTATCGCCAAGCACACCCGATTTGGCAATTATAAGGTTGAAGACACCTTCCGGAACTCCGCAGGCGATAAGTGTTTCCGAAATTATTTTTTGCACCGCAATAGCGCAAAGCGGTGTTTTTGAACTTGGTTTCCATATAACAACATCACCTGCTATGGCAGCCAGCATCGAATTCCAGCCCCACACTGCAACCGGGAAATTAAACGAGGTGATGATTCCTACTATTCCCAACGGATGATATTGATCATACATGCGGTGAAACGGCCTCTCGGAATGCATTGTAGCTCCGTTAAGCAGGCGCGACTGCCCTACAGCGAATTCACATATATCAATCATTTCCTGTACTTCACCAAGTCCTTCTTCGTAGATTTTACCCATTTCGAGCGAAACCAGGTAACCCAGGTCTTCTTTATGGCGGCGTAATGCATCACCGATCTGCCTTACTACTTCACCGCGTTTGGGCGCAGGAACAATACGCCATGCAAGGTAAGCCTGCTGTGCCTTTGCCATAAGATGCTCATAATCCTCCAGGGTAGCATTTTTCACTCTTGCTATCACCGAGCCATCAGCAGGTGAGTAGGATGCTGTTTCGTCACCGCTGGTTTCAATCCAGTTGCTTCCGGTACAAGCTCCATTGTTAATCTCCTCGATTCCAAGGTTTTTTAATTCAATTCTCATACTATTTTGTTGTTTATTTATTAATCAATCATATAGGGGTAGCGAAACTCGGTTGCCGGCAGAAAAGTCTCCTTTATGGTACGGGGACTGATCCATCTAATGAGATTAAATTCGCCGCCTGCTTTGTCGTTGGTTCCCGATGCCCGTGACCCGCCAAATGGCTGCAACCCGACTATGGCTCCGGTAGGCTTGTCATTTATATAGAAGTTTCCGGCAGCATAACGCAATTGCTCACACATGGCCGAAGCGACTACCCTGTCGTGTGCAAATACAGCCCCGGTTAGCCCGTAAGGAGAGGTAGTATTGCACAGTTCAATGGTTTCCTGTAGTTTGTCGTCATCATATACAAAAATCGTGAGCACCGGGCCAAAGATTTCTTCCTCCATCGTTCTGAACGAAGGATTGCTTGTTACGATTATGGTAGGCTCAATGAAATACCCAGTCGATTTATCACCCCTGCCACCGGCAATTATATCCGATTGCGGAGAACTTTCAGCATACCTGATAAATTCCATAATGTTGTCGAAGGAACTTTCATCAATTACTGCATTAATAAAATTCGCTGGGTCCATCACATCCCCCATCGGAGCTTCCGAACATATGCGGAGTAATTCATCCTTTACTGATGTCCAGAGCGATGCAGGTACGTACATGCGCGACACGGCTGAGCATTTCTGCCCCTGGTATTCGAATGCTCCCCTGTAAGCGTTAACGGCAACCTCACATGCTGAAGATGAGGGGTGGACAAACAGGAAATTCTTCCCGCCGGTTTCGCCAATAAGGCGAGGATAGGACTTATATCGCGGAAGTTGCAGCGCAACATTTTTCCAGAGGCTGTTGAAGGTTGAGTTTGAACCTGTGAAATGAATTCCTGCCAGGTCGGGGGATTGTAGTACCTGTTTCCCTATGAGCACACCACTGCCGGGAACGAAATTGATTACTCCATCAGGCAACCCTGCCTCCCTGAATATTTTCATCAGGTAATAGTTGGAAAGCAACGATGTGGTTGCCGGTTTCCATACAGTGGTGTTGCCCATCATAACAGGAGCCATATTCAGGTTGGATGCAATCGACGTAAAATTGAAAGGACTTACAGTAAACACAAATCCTTCCAACGGGCGGAACTCCATTTTGTTCAATTGGTTGAAGGCGGACTGGGGTTGCATTTCATAAATCCTCGAAGCGAAATAAGCGTTGAATTTCAGGAAATCGATGGTTTCGCAAACCACATCAATCTCCGACTGGAACATATTCTTGCTCTGCCCAAGCATGGTTGCAGCGTTCATCACCTGCCTGTACTTGCCCGATATCAGTTCCGCTGCTTTCAGCAAAATGGAAGCTCTTACGGTCCACGACAGATCCGACCAGGTTTTGTGCGCTGTCATTGCCGCAGCTATAGCCTCATCCACTTCCTTTTCAGTAGCCTTGTAATAGGTTGCAAGTAAATGCGAATGTTTATGCGGCATGCGTACCTGCCCGGTTTGCAGCGTCCGGATTTCTTTTCCACCTATGATCAAAGGAATCTCTATTGCTTCGCTTGTCTGTCGAAGTATTTCTTTTTCAAGCAGAATTCTTTCAAAACTTCCGGCTTTGTATTCCAGTATAGGTTCGTTTTGAGGTAGTGGGAAATTGTAAATAGCATTGTTCATAGGTAGAAACAAGATGAATATAGTCGAGTTGCATAAATATGCAATTCGGTGTGCAAAAGTATCAAATAAATATTAGGTTCGGATTGCGGAAAAAATTTCTTTATTTAATCTGCAGTTTCAGATCGTTGAGTATTTTCTCAAATCCCTTCTGAATAATCTGGTCATATTCGGCATGAAATTTATCAAACGCCTCGGTTATGATTTTTGCTTCTGTGGTTAAAATGGTATTTCCCCCAACAGAACCGCCCCGGGTTGGTTTAATAAGCGGGAATCCCAGGTCGCGTTCTATTCTACGCAGGTTATCCCAGGTTTTGCGGTAGGTGAGGTTGAGCTTTTTCATGGCGTCGTTGAGGGAGCCGGTTTCCCCGATGGCCTTCAGCAATTCACATTTTTTATCTCCTAAAATCCCGGTCTGATCCGAAGTTTCAAGCCAGATCTTATAATTTATTCTCAGGTTATCCAATCGGGTGCTCATGTTGGGATATTTTAACATTTCCGTATCACAAAGATAGTAGTATAAATACTTATCGCAGGTCTATAGAATCGGTTCCTGTAATTCATTGCTTTGGATCAATTACATTTATTCCGGATACCATTCGGGATCGTGAGTACAAACAGCTATCTGACTATCAATTCTTAATTTCAGAATCGTGGTGAAACAGCTCTTTTTCAAATATATGTAAGAATATTCTTACAACGGAATCAGCCTTTTCTTACTTGACAAACCACTGATTTCTTACAGTTTTTTTTTCGTTTCGGTTATAATATTGTAGTGTGAATTCTAAAGCAAATGAAAGCGATTCTTTTAATAAAACAACGCTTTAAACTTAGGGATAAAAACACTTCAAACATGATATAAATGAAAAAACTAATACTGATATTATTGCTTTTCCCTGCTGTGTGTTTTTCGCAGGTAAAAGTAATTTCGACTGCAGGAGCAGTTATTATCAGTGTTCAGGATACTGCACAATACACAATTGATCAGAATATGCTGGCTGTGGAAAGACAGAACCTTACCATAAACCAGGGTGATTCGAAACAATTCCTGAAACAGAGTTTCGAGAAACCGGACTGCGTTATTCGCCTGGCTGGAAATAAAGAAAAATGGGTGTACGGGAAGCTGGCAGTATATATAAAGGATGAAAGGGTCGATTTTACCCAGGTTACAAGATAACATGCATAAAGAACTGCTTTCAGGACCTGCAAAATGGAAGACAGGTCTCCTTTAGTGTTCCATTTCACAATTCATTTCTCTACTAAATTCCTCCACCAAAATTTTATTCCGCGAAAACTACGGGCTGACTTAGTAATGTTAACCTGCGTATCTCTAAAATAGATTGCAGGGTATTTTCTGGTTTGCTAAAACCGGCTTAACCGCAATATCCATCAGTCTTTTAATTATATATCTTCCTGTCACCGACAAGAAACTAATTGTTAAAGTTGGTGAGAAAACTTTTGTCACTGATCTGGAACCCGATACATTCAATACTTTCCTGGTTAGCTAATCACTAGTTCAATAGATTCTAATAACTGGATGCTGGTATCTGGTTGCAGGTAAAAGGTAAGAATTATCTGTTTGCTTTAACTATCAGGTATTTTTCTTTAAACAAGAATAGTGGTGCATTGGGCTTTCTCGATTTCTATAATGAATCCCTTTAAGTGAATTATAATTTGTTTGAAATTTGTAAATTTGCCGCATGGATACTATTGAAACCCTGGAAGAATTTTATAAGCAGAAATTCGGTTGGATGCCTGATTCTATACGTAACGAAATAGGACATTTTAATATATTTAACCTGGAGCCCTTTGTTGGCGACAAGGCTCAACCTGTGCCTTATAAACGAAGGGACTATTTTAAGATTATGCTTGTAATAGGTAACAGCAAAGTGCATTTTGCCGACAAGGTTGTGGAGGTTCAAAAACAGGCGCTGTCCTTCTCCAACCCTCATATTCCTTATAAATGGGAGCACCTCGATCAGGTCAGGGAGGGGGCTTTTTGCGTTTTCAACCAGCATTTTTTTCACCAGTTCGGTAATTTAACCCAATACGCTGTCTTTCAGCCGAAAGGAACCCACCTTTTTGAGCTTTCTGATGAACAACTGGTGCATGTACAGGCTATTTATGCTCGGATGTTTCAGGAAATCAATTCCGATTATATTCATAAATACGACGTATTGCGAACACTTGTTTTTGAACTTCTTCATTTTGCGATGAAGATGCAGCCTGTCGCTAAGTTTGATAAACAGCTTATTAACGCTTCACAACGCATTTCAACCTTGTTTCTTGAATTGCTCGAACGGCAGTTTCCGATCGACGATAACCACCAAATTGTGAGCCTGCGTTCAGCATCAGAATTTGCAGGCCAGTTAAATGTTCATGTAAACCACCTGAACAGGGCAGTAAAAGACACAACCCGCAAGACTACATCACAGGTAATTGCTGAACGGATTTTGCAGGAATCAAAAATCCTGCTTAAGCACAGCAACTGGAGTGTTGCAGAAATTGCATACTCACTTGGATTTGCTGAAGTAACCCATTTTAATAATTTCTTTAAAAAACATGTTCAGGTAAGTCCGCTAAAATTCAGAAATGTTTGAATTTCGTAAGTTCTTGTTTTGATTTAGTTATTTCATAATAAATAGCTCCTTTACTTTTGTACAAAAAATAAAATCATATAATGATGGAAACAAAAATTCAAAAACGCACACTGGGAAACAGTAAGCTGGAAGTCTCTTCAATAGGGCTCGGCTGTATGGGTATGAGCTTTGGCTACGGAACATTTGCCGATAAAAATGAAATGATTGCACTTATTCACAAAGCAGTAGAAAGCGGGGTGACTTTCTTTGACACTGCCGAAGTTTACGGGCCGTTTATAAATGAAGAACTTGTGGGCGAAGCTCTTGCGCCATTTCGGGGCGAAGTGGTGATTGCAACAAAATTCGGCTTCGATACAACAGGTGCTTCAGCCCTGAACAGCCGCCCTGAACACATCAGGGAAGTTGCCGAAGCATCGCTGAAACGGCTCAAAGTAGATGCTATTGATCTGTTCTACCAGCACCGTGTTGATCCCGATGTACCAATTGAAGATGTTGCAGGAACTATTAAGGATCTTATCAGGGAAGGGAAAGTAAAGCATTTTGGCCTCTCCGAAGCAGGCGTGCAGATTATCCGTCGTGCGCATGCAGTGCAACCCGTAACGGCTTTGCAAAGCGAATACTCATTATGGTGGAGGGAACCGGAAGCGGAAATATTACCTGTGCTTGAGGAACTTGGAATTGGTTTCGTGCCGTTCAGCCCTTTGGGCAAAGGGTTCCTGACAGGGAAAATGGATACGAATACTACCTTTGGCAGCAAAGACTTCCGCAGCACAGTTCCACGTTTAGCACCCGAAAATCTTAAAGCCAACATGGCATTTGTTGATCTGATAGCAGCTGTTGCACAGCGCAAAAATGTTACTCCTGCGCAAATTGCACTGGCCTGGATACTAGCCCGGAAACCCTGGATTGTCCCAATCCCGGGAACCACGAAGTTGAACCGGCTAACCGAGAATCTGGGAGCAGCAGAAGTTGTATTCTCAACCGACGAACTCGAGGAAATTAATACCGTTTCATCAGAGATTGCAGTGCAGGGTGACAGGTACTCGGGAGGCAGTGCAAAATTAATTAACAGGTAATTCTTCGAAATGTGTAAGAAAGTTTTGATTATTTCCTCCAGCCCGAGGCAAGGGGGAAATTCCGACCTTCTTTGCAACCAGTTTGCAATAGGAGCGCAGGAAGCCGGAAATGAGGTTGAAAAGATTTTTATTAAAGACAGGAAAATCAACTATTGCACGGGATGTGGCTCGTGCTTTAATGGAAAAAGCTGTCCACAAAAAGATGATATGGCCGAAGTCCTGGAGAAAATGATTGCAGCCGATACGATTGTAATGGCTACACCTGTTTATTTCTACACTATGAGCGGACAAATGAAAACCCTGATTGACAGAACCTGTGCCCGTTATACTGAAATCAGCAATAAGGAGTTTTATTTCATAGTTACGGCTGCTGTCAACAGCAAACCGGCAATGGAGCGGACTATCGAAGGATTCAGGGGATTTACGTCATGCCTGGTTAAACCAAAAGAAAAGGGCGTAATATATGGAACCGGGGCCTGGGAAAAGGGAGATATTGTAGGGAAACCAGCCATGAAACTGGCATTTGAATCAGGTAAAAATGTATAAATTTCATAAGGACATACTATGTGTATAAGCGAAACAGCTATCAAAAACCACGAAGAACTTTGGCCGGACTATATATCAAAGGCTGTGCATACCGACCCGGAACTTATTGAGCTATTCGACAATTTTGCATTCGATGAGGTATTGAGTTACGGTAAGTTCAGTACAAAAATCCGTGTCATGATGATTTTAGGTTCCACCATTGCCTGCCAGGCACAGGGAGAATATAAAATGATGGTGAATGCAGCGCTTAATGTCGGAGTTACGCCAGTAGAGGTAAAAGAAATTTTGTACCAGTCAGTTCCATACGTGGGTATTGCCAAAGTCGTGGATTTTATCTATCTCACCAACGAAATTTTTACTGATAGGGGAATCGAACTGCCTCTCGAAAGACAGTCGACCACGACTCCCGAAACCCGTTTCGAAAAAGGACTTGCAATACAGAAAGCCATTTTCGGGGACATGATCGATAAAATGTACCAGGATTCACCGGCTGACCAGCTTCATATTCAAAAATTACTGTCAGCCAATTGCTTTGGCGATTACTATACCAGGAACGGGCTTGACCTGAAAACAAGAGAACTGCTAACATTTTCAATCCTGTTATCTTTTGGTGGATGTGAACCCCAGCTAAGAGGGCATGTGCAGGGTAATTTAAATATCGGCAACGACAAACAAGTCTTGCTTGACATTGTTACTCAATTATTACCTTATGTTGGATATCCCAGAACTTTAAATGCAATCAGGTGTATAAATGAAGTTATACCGGAATAAAATAACCTATACTAAAATAAATGAAAATGAAGAATGTTAAGGCATACGGAACAGAAGCTGCCAATGCTCCGATTAAACAAATGAACATTGTGCGACGAGAAGTCACTGCAAAAGATATTGAAATAGAAATTTTGTATTGCGGTGTATGTCATTCCGATTTACATACGGCCCGGAATGATTGGGGCGGAACCATTTACCCGGCTGTTCCCGGTCACGAAATTGTGGGAAAAGTAACCAAAGTGGGAAGTGAAGTTACCAAACTGAAAGTTGGCGATTATGCCGGCGTTGGCTGTTTGGTGGATTCGTGCCGGGAATGTGATAGTTGCAAACAAGACCTTGAGCAATACTGTTTACCAGGATCGACCGGTACGTACAACGGTCGCGACAAACACCTGGGAGGTCATACTTATGGCGGTTATTCCGAAAAAGTGGTGGTTGATGAACACTTCGTTCTAAAAGTGCCAGTGAATCTTGACCTTGCAGCCGTGGCTCCTTTGCTTTGTGCCGGAATTACCACCTGGTCGCCACTTCGTCACTGGAGCGTTCGAAAAGGTTCTAAAGTTGCAGTTGTTGGTTTAGGCGGATTAGGACATATGGCCATTAAACTGGCAAAGGGATTGGGTGCGGAAGTAACTCTTTTTTCAAGAACTGACGGCAAAACAAAAGATGCTTTCCAACTTGGGGCCGACGCTGTAATTATTTCAACTGAAAAGGACCAAATGAAATCAGTGAAAGGCAAATTTGATTTGATTATTGATACCGTTCCTTATGTTCATGATGTTAATCCCTATGTATTTACTTTAAATATCAGTGGTACTTTGGTTTTGGTTGGATATTTAGGTGGTCTTGAACCTGTTTTAAAAACGGTACCAATGATTCTGGGCAGGAAATCCGTGGCAGGTTCCGTTATCGGAGGCATAGCCGAAACACAGGAAATGCTTGACTTCTGCGGCGAACACAATATCGTATCCGAAATTGAAATCATCAAAATACAGGATATCAATGAAGCCTACGAGAGAATGCTGAAAAGCGATGTGCGGTATCGTTTTGTGATCGATTTGGCATCGCTGAAAGTGTGATCCGGAACCAGGCTAAAATTGCTTAAACCCAGGTTGACAGACGAAATTCTGTCAACCGGTTCTGGTGTGAAATACGATATCTTTGCCAATTCAGGCTAATTATTAGAATTTATTTTTGCTGGTAAAATGGATTGGCACTTTCTGCATTCGGTATCTGGATTGGCGATCATCCTTTCATTTCTGTGTAAAGTGGCGCTACATTATTACATTGACAGTCTGCATTCACGGAACTTTAGCATCAGTTCACTTCTTATTATGCCTATGCTGTATATCCGTTTATATAAGTCAGCGGTGAATCCTGAACACCTGAAATGGAAATACCTCTGTAATTCATTTTTATTGCTCACAGCTGCATCGCTGATACTGAATATAATATTCGGCATACTTATTTATATATAGTAAACAGCTTATATTTGTGTTGAGTAACCAGTTCAGGGGACTAATAATAAGGGGAATAATTGGGTGCTACAAGCAATGCTGTATTGGTTATCTCAGGCTAAAACCAGGAGTAGGAAAAGTTTACTGATATCCATTCGGTACTAATATCGCTAACTGATGATGAAAACCGGAAGCCAGGTATTTACTGTAATTATTATAATTACACTTTTGCTTATTACTTCAGGTAATACAAAGGTTGAACCCAGTATTATCACATTTCCCGCGACAAATCAGAATCTTGCTGTACTGCATTTAAACGGCACTCCCTACGAAAACGGTTTCCGGCATGGGAAAATCCTGAAAAACAGGATACATGAACTCGTTGGCTTATGGAAAAAGGATATAGAACGTAATTACAAAATGCCCGCCGGAGATTTTATCAAAATCTTCCTGGATTCGACTGATTATATTCCGGCAATTAAGAATTGGACACCGGATTTGCTCGATGAAATAAAAGGGATAAGTGCCGGTTCCGGAATTGATTTCAATACTATGTTTGCATTTCAACTGGTCGATGAAATATGGACCAATGCCCGCCTGTTGGATCTGCCACATCATTGTACCTCTGTTGGAATTAATAACTACAAAAAGGACGGTGGACCGAATTATATTGCCCAGAATATCGACATTACCCCATTTTATCATGGTTTCCAGGTTATACTGGATATTGAAGATAAAAATACAGGCAACAGAAATCTTGTAACGACTTTTGCCGGCTATATCGGGGCCAACGGATTGAACCGGCAAGTTGGAATTACTGAGAATTCATTACCCGACCTGAAAAGCTCCCTTGATGGGCTGCCAGTTTGCTGTGTTGCACGGGGAGTGCTCGAAAAGCAATCATTTGCCGAGGCTGTTGATTTTGTAAAACATATTAAACATGCTTCGGGGCAGAATTATATAATTGGTTCCAGGCGCAATATCATATCGCTTGAATGTGCTTCGGACAGGGTAACCGAATACTGGCCTGATTCGGCAAAAAACTTCACTTACCATGCAAACCGCCCGCTTGCAAATACATCGTACCATCCGGCCTACCTGCAATATCTTAAGGCATTGTATGGAGGAATTCCTGAATCGGTAAGTTCTACTGATGAGCGATTTACTTCCATTCAAAACAAGATTATAAACAGTAAGTCAGTTGACTGGAAAACGATTGCCGAGGCTCTTGCCACCAAACCAATCTGTAACAGTAATACTTTTGTTTCGACGATTATGGAATTTAACGATGGCTTCACTGAACTCAGGATTTCGCCAGGGAAACCCGATTCGATGGATTACCTCATATTTAAAATAAAGAAATGAGGTAATAAGTAGTACTGATCGCTAACCATAAGAATTTCAGGCGCAAGTTTTTTCTGTTCCCGAAGATCAATTTTTTGTTTTAATTTGTTTATCACGAATAATTCACCGGTAAAATGAAAGAATACAGTTTCGAAGCAGTAATTGTCAAAGCAGAAAACGTTGAATCCGGCTATATCGAATTTCCGTTTGATGTTGAGAAAGAGTTCGGTAAAAAGGGGCAGGTTAAGGTAAAAGCGTATTTCGACGGTTTTGAATACCGGGGTTCGCTGGTGAAAATGAAAACTCCCTGCCATATCATAGGACTTAACAAGAAAGTGCGCGACGCAATAAAGAAAGAACCAGGTGATACGGTTAAAGTAGTCATTATCGAAGACACCGAAACCCGGACCGTTGAAACACCGATTGACCTCTCTCTATTGTTTGGAGCTAATCCTGATGCAAAAGCCGTTTTTGATACACTATCATTTACGCATCGGAAGGAATATGTCGAATGGATCACTTCTGCAAAAAAACAGGAAACCCGCGACGCCAGGCTTATAAAATGCATCGAAATGCTGTCGGCAGGGAAAAAGAATCCCGGTGTAAAATAAAAATATAGACCTTTATCCTTGTTTAACTATTTATAAAACTGACAGTTACCTTAACGCAGGTAATATTTAATGTTTGTATCATTAAATAGATTACCTTTGCGACAATTAAATAAACCCGCGTTATACCGACGCACGCGAACCGGGGATTTTTACCCTTTGATATTAGCCTGTACCTATTATTACAACAGGCATTCACTTTGAGAATAATTCTTATTCTCAACTTCCAGAGACAAAATCTTGAACTTGCGAAAAATCCATAAGGGCAGAATTCTGTTCTTAAGCATAGCGCATTAACTACTAAATACTAAAAATGCAATTCGAATCATTAAACATCATTGAACCTATTTTAAAAGCTGTAAAAGAAGAAGGCTATACAATTCCTACACCCATACAGGCACAATCCATCCCTATTATATTGCAGGGCACCGACCTGTTAGGCAGTGCGCAGACCGGAACCGGTAAAACCGCAGCCTTTGCAATTCCAATCCTGCAGTTACTGAGTAAAAATAAAGTTTTCGACCGGAAACGGAAAATCAGGAGCCTTATCGTTACTCCAACCCGCGAACTCGCCATTCAAATAGGCGAGAGTTTCAACGCCTACGGCCGTCATACAGGCCTTACAAACACCGTAATTTTCGGTGGTGTAAATCAAAACCCGCAAACAGCAACACTGCTGCGTGGTGTTGACATTGTTATTGCAACACCCGGCCGTTTACTTGACCTGATAAACCAGGGATTCCTGAACCTGCGTGATGTCGAAATCTTTGTACTCGACGAAGCTGATCGCATGCTCGATATGGGATTTATCCACGACGTCAAAAAAATTATCACGCTGCTTCCTAAAGAGAAGCAATCCTTGTTCTTTTCGGCTACTATGCCACCCGAAATTGTGAAACTTTCGGCTTCCATCCTTCACAACCCATCCAGGGTTTCGGTAACTCCGGTTTCTTCGACAGTAGATATTATCAAACAATATATCTACTATGTCGACAAAGGAAACAAAAATGCCTTGCTTCTCGATCTGCTTAAAGATCAGAGTATTAAAACGGCCCTGGTTTTTACCCGTACCAAGCATGGGGCGGATAAAGTAGTGAAAATTCTCCTTAAGAACAACATCAGTGCCGAAGCCATCCATGGAAACAAGGCACAGAATGCACGCCAGCGAGCCTTATCGAATTTCAAGGCACAAACCACCCGAATCCTGGTTGCAACGGATATTGCTGCCCGTGGTATCGATGTTGACGACCTTGAATATGTAATCAATTTCGAAATGTCGAACATTGCCGAAACTTATGTGCACCGTATCGGCCGCACCGGCAGGGCAGGAGCAAAGGGTACCGCGATTTCGTTCTGCGATGCGGAAGAAAAAGAATATCTGCGCGATATTGAAAAATTGATTTCGAAACGGATAGCAGTTATCGATAACCATGCTTTCCCACTCATGGATCATAACCCGGCCAAAGCTATAAAGCAGCAGGGGCGCGGTAATGTAGGCCACCAGGTTCCCCAGGCTGCAGCAGGTAATATTGCAAGGCGTTGGTCGGGACATATGCGGAATAACTAAAGCAAACCTAATTTAAAACACTAAACTCAAAACACAAAATTTTAAAGGGAATAGCCCCTCTTAACTTTTTGATTCTTGATTCTGAGTTTTGTGTTTTTTTATTCCTTTTAAGTTCTTATTTACTGGCTTTTTGCTTGTTTTTGAGCATAAAAAAAGAGCAGATCCTGCTCTTTTTTTATGGAATGAAATGAAGGTTTAATTGTTAAACTTTTCTTCAAGCTCATTTTCTTCAAGTGTAAAATTGTTTGCAGCTGCAAATTTTTCCTGTGCGGCAGCATAGGCCTTATCAAATCCGGCTTCTTCTTCGGTTATTGATGCAACCAGGTCGTTCACTTTCTGCGAATCAGGTTGTGCTGAATATACTTCATCAAGTATCGAAAAATAGGTTGTCCCGAGTACCCTTTTGTAAAAGCTAAAAAGGTTGAGGGCGCTTTGCTTAAGACCGAAATCCGGGTCATAGGTCTTCAGGCTGTTCATGTTGTCAATAGCATCCGATGCGGTAAGTATAACAATGTTTAGTTTACCAATGGCATCGTTTTTAGAAGCTGTGGTATCGCTGAAAACATCAATAAAACTTAGCAGGTTTTTACCTATAAGGTTTTGCTGGTTTACAATGTAATCGTTGTATGCAACCGGTTCGGTAATTGTTTTAGTTGGTGTAACCTGGCTGTAACCAGTTAATGACACTAAAAAAAGAAAAAGCAAACCGCTGATTTGAATCGTTTTTTTCATCTGAAATAAGTTTGATTTGTAATTGAATAATACAAATGTAGTAATTGTATTTTGAAATTAAGGCTAATTATTCATAAATGGCAATATTATTTGAAGCTTTTAATGGAATAAATCATTTAAAATATTACCTTTGCAGACTTATTTGAATTAAGGGTTTTGTGCTTTTAACTGTCAGATAATCAAAATAATACAAGATTTTACAAACATTTTTTTATACAATGGAAATTACCAGGGAAAACACAGGCGAATTAACAGCAACACTTAAAATGGTTATCAGCCCGGCTGACCATACCGAAAAAGTCAACAAGATATTAAAAGATTACCAGCGTAAAGCCAATGTTCCGGGTTTCCGCCCGGGTCATGTGCCTTTCGGAATGATTAAAAAACTCTACGGCGGTGCTGTTTTTGCTGATGAGGTGAATAAAATCGTTTCTGACGAACTTCATAACTATATTACCGACGAAAAACTGGATATTCTTGGACAACCCTTGCCAAATACCTCGTTAACTCCTGAATTCGAATGGAAAGAAGGACAGGATATTGAATTTTACTTCGATATTGCTTTTGCCCCGGCATTTGAAGTTGTACTCGACGAAAATATTGCTGTCGATTACCACGTTATCAAAGTGGATGATACCATGGTGGATAAATACCTCGACGATATGCGCCAGCGTTTCGGCACAATGATTAATCCCGAAGTTGCCGGCGAAAAGGACATCCTGATCGGCGACTTTGTCCAACTTGATACTGACGGCAGTGTTCTCGAAAATGGCATTTCGCATTCATCGCGCCTGGCCATCGATACGATTGCTGATAAAAGCCTGCAGCTTGTCGGAGCAAAAGTTGGCGATATCATAATATTAAACCCGATGAAAGCAACAGGCAACGCTGTTGAAGCAGCCGCCATGCTTGGTGTCAAGAAAGACGAAATGATCGGTGTGGATTCGGATTTTAGTTTCACAGTAAACGAAATTTCGTCAATGAGCCCTGCTGAAATGAATAAAGAATTCTATGACAAAGTATTCCCTGAAGCTGGTGTTGAAACTGAAGCAGATTTCCGGAATAAAGTTCAGGATGAATCGGAAAAAGCATTTGTTGCCGACAGCGATCACCTTTTCTCGCATCACATGCAGGATAAGCTTGTTGAATCGGTAAAAATTGAACTTCCTGATGAATTCATGAAACGATGGCTTATCGAAAGCAACGAAGGCAAACTCACAGCCGAAGATATCGACCGCGATTACGACAAGTATGCCGAAGGAATGAAATGGCAGCTTATCGAAAATAAAATCATAAAGGAAGCAGGAATCGAAGTTGAAGACCAGGAAATAAAAGATTATGTGAAGGATTATTACCTCCAGGGATGGCGTACCATGCCGCTAACTGAAGATCTTCAGGAACGCCTGGAAACAATTGCCGATTCATTCCTGAAAGATAAACCCAAAGAAGTGCGCCGCATAGTTGATTCCCTTTACGGACAGCGTGTTGCAACGCATGTAAAATCAAAAGTGAAGCTGGTTATGAAAGAAATCAGTTACGATGAATTTATTAAATTAGACGCCGAAAAACACTAATATATGAACATGCACAACGAATTCCGCAAGTATGCCGTTCAACATCACGGAATAAGCAGCACCACACTCAACAGGTACTCCTCCGTTTACGGCAATTATATTTCACCTACCATTATCGAGGAGCGCCAGCTGAATATAGCTACTATGGACGTATTCTCACGTTTGATGATGGATCGCATTATTTTCCTTGGGGTTCCGATCGACGATTATGTTGCAAATATTATCCAGGCACAGCTTCTGTTCCTCGAATCAGTCGACTCAAAACGCGACATCCAGATTTACCTGAATACACCGGGCGGATCAGTATATGCCGGCCTTGGGATATACGATACCATGCAGTATATTGCTCCTGATGTGGCAACAATCTGTACCGGGATGGCAGCTTCAATGGGCGCTGTTCTGCTTTGTGCAGGCCAGAAAGGCAAACGTACCGCTCTGAAGCACTCGCGTATACTCATTCACCAGCCTATGGGCGGTGCCGAAGGACAAGCTTCGGATATTGAAATCACTACCCGCGAGATACTAAAGCTAAAAAAAGAACTGTACGAAATCATTGCCAGCCACAGCGGGCAGACATTCAAGAAAATCGAAAAGGATTCGGACCGCGATTACTGGATGACCGCCGAAGAAGCTAAAGCCTACGGTATGATCGACGAACTGCTTTACAGGGAACCCAAATAATACTGTATCCCTCTCACTTCCGGCAAGAGTTGAACCAAATTTAACTTTTGCCGGTTTTTTTTTATAACTTTACACCCTGAAAACGATTATCTTACAAACACTTCATGGTACTTAAAACCGGTTGAAGGCATAAGGTAACGGAATTAAATATTTGATTATGGCAAAAAAAGAAGAACGTTGTTCCTTTTGCGGACGCCCCAAACGCGAAACTAATATCCTGATTGCCGGCCTCGAAGCTCATATCTGCGATTATTGCATCGACCAGGCCAGGGAAATTATGCGTGAAGAAGTCAAGCATACAGGGACCATCGAAAATAAGCTTCTTGATACTCCCAGGCCACAGGAAATTAAGACATACCTCGATAAATATGTTATTGGGCAGGACGATTCGAAACGCGTACTTGCTGTTGCTGTTTACAATCATTACAAAAGGATTAATCAGCCAGCCTCCAAAGGAAAGGATGATGTTGAAATCGATAAATCCAATATTATTCTTGTAGGTGAGACTGGTACCGGCAAAACCCTCCTCGCCCGTACAATAGCAAAACTTCTCCAGGTTCCTTTCTGCATTGCCGATGCAACAGTGCTTACTGAAGCCGGTTATGTTGGCGAAGATGTTGAAAGCATTCTTAGCCGCCTGTTACAGGCGGCTGATTACAATGTGGCTTCTGCCGAAAAAGGGATTGTGTTTATCGACGAGATCGATAAAATTTCGCGTAAAAGCGACAACCCGTCTATTACCCGCGATGTATCGGGTGAAGGAGTTCAGCAGGCCCTGCTCAAACTGCTCGAAGGTGCCGATGTTAATGTTCCGCCTCAGGGAGGGCGCAAGCATCCCGAGCAGAAAATGATTCTCGTTAATACACGCAACATACTGTTCATTTCGGGCGGGGCATTCGATGGTATTGATAAGAAAATTGCTGCACGTATGCAGACTAATACGATTGGGTATTCCAACGATCGTGAAAAAGATGTAATCGACCGTCATAATCTTTTACAATATGTTGCACCCCAGGATCTGAAGAGCTATGGGCTGATCCCAGAGCTCGTAGGGCGTTTCCCGGTTGTTACATACCTGAATCCTTTGAGCCGCGAAGTCCTGATCCGTATCCTGACTGAACCGCAGAATGCGCTTATTAAACAGTTTGTCAAGCTGTTCGATATGGACAATGTGAAACTCAGTTTTACCGACGATGTATATGAATACATAGTGGATAAAGCCATTGAGTTCCGTACCGGTGCCCGTGGTTTACGGTCTATTCTGGAGGCTATTCTTACCGATGCTATGTTCGAAATACCTTCACAGGCTAAACATACCGAACTCGTTATCGACCGCTCCTATGCTTCCGATAAGCTTGGAAAGACAAATATAGCCAGGCTCAAGGTAGCCTGAGTCGTCGAATACTGCCAGGGAATAAAAAGATTCAGCCCTATCCAATAAAAATGCCGGTATTGGTGTTATTACTTTGGTATAATTATTGAATAATGTTCAGATAAAAACCTGACGATGAGGTTGTTTTTGCTTGGCTTGCTTGCTTTGTTACCCTTCCTGATATCAGCACAAGGTATTACCGCTCCTAACGATTCGGCTGTGAATCGTTGCAGGCTGATAGTAGTGGATGGCGATACTGTGCCAGTTATGTATTCCGACGGTGTTTACGTGTTGGGCAATAAATCGTTCCGCAACTCGGCCGAATCGAGGCAATGGGACCGACTAGTAAGGAATGTTAAGAAAGCTTATCCTTATGCCAAACTGGCCGGGATAATATTCAGCGAATACAACCAGAAACTTGCCGGTATTAAAAGCGAAAGTGCCCGTAAGGCCATGATGAAGCAGGCTGACGATGAACTTAACGCGAGGTTTGGAGATGAACTGAAAGACCTTACTATAACCCAAGGTAAAATATTGCTCAAACTGATCGACAGGCAGACCAGTAATTCATCATACGAAATAGTAAAAGATTTCAGGGGAGGATTCAGGGCTTTTTTCTACCAGTCGTTTGCCCGGCTGTTCGGGTACGACCTCAAAGTGCGTTACGATCCTCTTGGCGAAGATGCCGATATTGAACGCATTGTCAGGATGATCGAAAGCGGGAGTATTTAAAAGATTGTGTAGGATTCTTGGTCTAAAACTTAAATGCTTGCAGCTAAACGTAATGAATAGTTTCAGGGTTTCAGAGTTTCAGGTTTGATTATCCAGTTGTAAGGATTCAGGTTGCTTTCTGTTTTTCACCTCATACATCCGAAATCCGAAATCCGACATCATCTCCCTACTGTCCGCTTCCCTTCATTACAGTGAGTAAAGTATAAGCCATGATCTTAATGTCCATGGCAAGCGACATGTTTTCGAGATAAAGTATGTCATACTTCAGGCGTTCGACCATCTGATCCACATTTTCGGCATAGCCGTATTTCACCTGGCCCCAGGAAGTAATTCCTGGTTTTACCTTAAGCAGCAGGCGGTAGTGCGGTGCACGCTGGGTAATCTGGTCAATAAAATACTGGCGTTCGGGCCTGGGGCCTACCAGTGACATATCTCCTTTAAGTACTGAGAAGAACTGTGGAATTTCATCAAGCCTGGTTTTGCGCATCATCCGCCCAAATGAAGTTACACGTGTATCGTTTTTCGATGAAAGCATAGGAGTGCCGTTTTCGGCACCTATTATCATTGACCGGAACTTAGGAATCATAAATATTCTTCCCTTTATACCAATACGTTCCTGGAAATAAAATACAGGTCCTTTCGATGTGAGTTTTACTCCGAGAATACAAAAAAGGTAAACCGGCGACAATATCAGAATAGCCAGGGCCGAAAGCACAACATCCAGGAATCTTTTGGTGTTGAGCTGCCAGGGAGGCATAAAGTCGAACGATACCTGGATGAGTGGAGTCTGATAAATGGAGGTGGTTTTCACAGTACCTAACAGGAAGTCTTGCATATCAGGGATCACTTTAATGAGTACATCAGTGTCTTCAATTTCCGAAATTATCTCTTCAATCGTATTATGTTCCGACCGTTCGGTTGCGATAATCACTTCTTCGATATTCATTTCCGAAATCAGGTGGCGGAGGTTGGAAAAATGTCCCAGGTTAGGTATAAACTTTTCGAGTTTGTAACTGGGATACTCTACCGCATGAACAAACCCGACAAACTTGTTAAATGCTGCTTTGGGCTGGCTTTCTATTTCATTATAAATCGAAATAGCATTCCCGTTGCTTCCGACAATAATGGTATTAAACCCGATTATCCTGTGTTTGAGTTTGTACAGGTTACGCGAAGTGAGTATTAACCTGAATGTTACAGTGATTAAGAAATGAAGCAGGAACAGGTTGACAAACAGTTTGTAGTAACTCTTGTAGGACTGAATTACATCGTCGAGTATTAGTGCAAAAAAGATAATAATAACACCGATAATTGTGATAAGCAGCGTTTGACCCAATTCGCGCATACGGGCTTTACGATAAATATTATGGTATGAACCTGATAATGCATATAGGAAGAACCAGAAAAGTGGGATCAGAATGACTCCGAAATAGAATTTATTATCGCTCAGAACGATATCGAGGGTATCGTTCATTGCCTGTGTTTCAGCTGATTTGCGAAGGAAGAAGAAAATACTCCATGCAATAGCAGCAGAAACCAGGTCGGCGAAAGCGAATTTTACTATTTGTAATTTATGGTTCATTAAACAAAGTTTAACTATCAGAAATGAAGTAACTTGATATTATCAAAGAAAATTTCAGCATTTGCTTCGTTAGTGCTCTTTACGGCTGTGAAATAAACTTTGAAACTGCTTGTACCTGAATACGATGCCAGGGTAGGAGTAAGGTTAATGTAGATCTTATTCCATTTACTACTTGGATTGATTACCAGGATAGGCCTGAGACTTGTTACAGCCCCGTTAATAACTAATCCTACGGTAAAAGGATTATTAGTTTTATAATTAAGTTCCAGAAAAGCTGAAGTGCCATCGGTCGGAAGGACAAAAGCATTGTGACTTACGCTTTCGAAAACCTGGTTTTCCTTAGCTATTACAACTTTGGCAGCATAATCATTTCCTTCGCCGGGGAAAGCCGCTTCGAGCTCGTCAAGGCGGGCCCGGGTAAAGTTTACCTCACTTCGGGCAGTTGAATCAAGCGTGAGATTTACCTGTTCAAAATCTTCAAGCCATGCAAACTTGGTTGCAGCAGCATAATAGAAGGTTAAATGACCAAGATCCGTAATTTCTTCTCTTTTGAGTGTTACCGTTTTCTGGATGCGGTCATAAAAAGGATACGGGACACGCGTTTCGTTGATCCCGTTAAGCTTTATCCCTGCAAATATCGAAAGTGTGGAGGTCCCGCTTTTCAGAACCGGGAACCTTGACGGCAATTCAAAAGCACCTATCAGGTCATTGTCGGCATATACCCATGAGTCGGTAACTTTCTGCGAAGCTGTTCCCTGCATGGAATTTACTTTCAGGCTGATTGTATCAATTGCTATGTATGAAGGTATATCATTCTCCGAGGGCTTGGCACATCCTGATACAATCACCAGAATGAGAATGACATTAAGAAATAATATAACTCGGATTGTATTTCTCATTTTAGGTAATGACTGATTGTGGTATTCGTTTTTTTGAATTTGATCAATTCTTAATATTGGCCGAATGGTTCACTTTTTCAAGGATCTGGTAGGCAACTTTAAGGGCCTGGTAACCATCACTTATGGTCACATCCGGTGTCCTGTTATCGATAATTGCCCTTGCAAACCCGGAGAGTTCCTCTTGTATGGCATTTGTCGGCAATATTTCCGGTTTCTCGAAATGAACCTGCTTGATTTCCTTTCCGTTCCCGGGTTCAAGCGTTGGTAACAGGGGATTGACCTGCCCATTGCTGACCGTCTTCAGGTAAGCTACTTCGGTTTTCTTATTCAGAAAATCAACGGCAATGTAGGCATCGCGCTGAAAGAACCTTGCTTTGCGCATAGGGCTGAGTGATATACGGCTTGCTGTAAGATTGGCAACACAACCGTTATCAAACTCAAGGCGCGCATTTACAATGTCGGCAGTATCGGTTATAACCGCTACGCCGCTGGCGCTGATCTTGCGCAGGTTCGATTTTACAGTGTGCAACACGATATCAATATCATGGATCATGAGGTCAAGAACAACAGGTACATCGCTTCCGCGAAGGTTGAAACTGGCAAGCCGGTGTATTTCGATAAACATGGGATTGCTTATGAATGGCATTGCTGCCACCATAGCAGGATTGTACCGTTCAACATGCCCGACCTGAACTTTAACTGCAGCTTCATGAGCAATCTCCATTAGTTTTAACGCTTCTTCGGGTGAGGCAACAATGGGCTTTTCAATAAAAACATGCCTGAAATTTTTCAGTGCCTTCGATGCACAATCGAAATGAGCAATAGTAGGGGTAACAATGTCAAGCACATCCACTTCGTTAATCAACTCATCAATTGAACCAAAACTCCTGATTCCGAATTCCTTTGAGACCAGTTGTGCATTTGAAGTATCCGTATCATAAAATCCCGTGAGCACAAACTCAGGAATGTTTTTGATACATTTAATATGAATTTTACCAAGGTGGCCTGCGCCTATAACTCCAATTTTAAGCATCTATCGTTTTTGAACAAAAGTTGAAAAAAGCCATCCGGAAAAATGATAACTTTTTGTCGGTTGTTTAAGATATAGTAAAGGGTTCCACGTTCAGGAAAAGGTTGCATCTGAAGCCTGGAAATGCATGATTTTATCATTTTTTTTATCAACCTGCAGGAATGCCGAAATATTACTCAATATTTTCAAAACTTAATGCCGGTATTTCGTTCAACATGATACCATTTTCTTACTTTTGCCATAGAGTATTGTAGTGAGAACCTGTTCTTGCTAAAAACGCCGGAAAGCTTGCTGATATTGTGCTTCACCTAATTTAAATCAACATATTAACTATATAAAAATGAAAAATACTGCATTTACACACATTCATGAGGCGCTTGGGGCAAAAATGCTTCCATTTGCCGGGTACAATATGCCTATACAGTTTTCGGGCATTAACGATGAGCATGAAACCGTGCGCACCAAATTAGGCGTTTTTGATGTTTCGCACATGGGCGAAATATGGGTGAAAGGCCCTCAAGCACTTGAATTTATTCAGTATGTGACCACCAATGATGCTTCTGTTCTTTTCGATGGAAAAGTACAGTATTCATGCCTTCCTAACGGCAAAGGGGGTATTGTTGACGATTTGCTTGTTTACAAGGTTGATGATCTTACATACCTTTTGGTTGTAAATGCATCGAATATGCAAAAGGACTGGGATTGGATGGTAAGCCAGAATAAAATGGGTGCTGAACTCTATAATGCTTCCGACGAGATTGCACAACTTGCAGTTCAGGGACCGCTTGCATTGAAGGCAATGCAGAAACTTACAGATACTCCTGTTACTGATATGGAGTATTACACGTTTAAGAAACTCGTTTTTGCAGGGGTAAAGGATGTGATTTTTGCCACCACCGGTTATACAGGGTCAGGCGGCTGTGAAATCTATATGGCCAATGAGGATGCAGCAAAAATTTATGACGCCGTTATGGAAGCCGGTGCTGAATATGGAATTAAACCGATTGGACTGGCAGCACGCGATACACTGCGCCTCGAAATGGGTTTCTGCCTCTATGGAAATGATATCGATGATACAACGTCGCCTATCGAAGCCGGACTCGGCTGGATTACCAAATTTAACAATAGCAAGGATTTTATTAACAAAGATATTTTCCTCAGGCAGAAAACAGAAGGGACAACGCGCCGCCTGGTAGGCTTCGAAATGATTGATAAAGGCGTTCCACGTCATGGCTATGATGTTGTTGACGCCGCAGGCAATAAAATCGGAATTGTTACAAGTGGCACTATGGGCCCATCCGTTAAAAGGGGAATCGGCATGGCTTATGTACCCACAGCATATATGAAAGCGGGATGCGAAATATTTATCAGCATTCGCGATAAAGCACTCAAGGCTGTTGTGGTTAAAATGCCTTTCTACAAAGGGTAAGCCGAAATGAATTTTTGAAATACCTGCGCAGCATAATGTAAATTTATGCTGCGCTTGTTTATAATGGATGTCTTATGAATACAATCGAAGTTTGCCTTTCGCCATTGCTTTTCGATAGTAAAATAACTACCGGCAGTCATATTGTTGTGATAGTTGATGTGCTTCGGGCAACATCGGCTTTTTGTGCGGCATTCGATAGCGGAGTAAGTGAAATAATTCCTTTACCCGACCTTGATAAACTATTGGAATACAAGCAAAATGGATTTCTTACGGCTGCTGAGCGCGACGGTAAAAAGGTCGGTTTTGCCGATTTCGGGAATTCACCGGTTGCTTTTCTGAAAACTGATCTGCATGGTAAAGTACTGGCTTACTCAACCACAAACGGAACCCAGGCAATAGAAATAGCAAAAAGCTCTTCACAAATTGTAACAGCAGCTTTTGTTAACCTGGAGGCTTCATGCTACTGGATCGGCCATCAGAAAAAGGATGTAGTTATTCTTTGTTCAGGATGGAAAAATACAATCAGTCTCGAGGATACTCTTTGCGCCGGAGCAATTATCGAATTGCTTATTGGTACAGGTAAGTTCGAATACATTGCGGATGCTTCGCTTGCTGCAATTACACTCTGGCTAGGGATGAAAGATAATCTTTCGGCGAATGTAGGTTCCGGAAGTCATTACAAAAGGTTGCTTAATATGGGATTACATCTGGACCTCGATCACTGTTTCCAACCGAATACCTCTGAAGCCGTTCCGGTATGGGATGGCACATGTTTCAGAAATCACCGCGTAAGTTGATATCATTTCCCGGCTTAGCGAACTAATCCGCTGTCGTTAATCAACAGGGGTTCTGCTTGAAATAATTATTAACCGGTGTCTTTTCAGGAAACAATAAACATTCACCTCATTTTCATGTTTTACTCAGGAGTAACCGGCTTATAGAACATTCATTTTACTCTTGATTTTATTAGTTCTGTACCTTTGACGGGCTAATAGCAGGTGTTCGTCAGTCGATACTTATTAAATTATTTAAACCTCAGCATGAACAGTACAAATAACTCCTTCTCATTTTTAAACCAAAGCTCAGAAACGGGAAGTACAGGCGATTTTAATTTCCTCCTCGAACAGTTTGCCGACATCAAGATTATGCGTTTCCAGGTTCCCGGTTTCGAAGAATTATCTTTGCAGCAGAAAAAACTGGTATACTTTCTAAGCCAGGCCGCACTATGCGGACGTGATATCATTTTTGATCAGAATGGCAGGTACAATCTTGTGATCCGCCGAACGCTTGAGAATATTTTCCTGTCTTTTAAGGGAACCAGGGATGGTGATGAATGGCAGGCATTCAAAGTTTACCTTAAAAGAGTCTGGTTTTCGAATGGAATTTATCATCATTACGCATCTGAAAAATTCCTTCCGGAATTTAGTATCAAATATTTTAATCTTTTGGTTGAAAACAGCGATCCGAAAGGCTTTCCTGTACGCACCGGCCAGTCACTTTCAGGGTTTATTGCTGAATTGGCTCCGGTAATATTCGATCCTGCCGTTTTACCCAAAAAGGTAAACTTGGCCGAAGGTTCAGATCTCGTACTCACATCAGCGGTCAACTTTTACGAAGGTGTAACCGAGGCCGAAGTTGAATCGTTTTATAAGGAATTGATACAGCCCGATCCTGAGCGTCCGCTTTCATTTGGTCTTAATTCAGGCCTGGTAAAAGAAAACGGGAAAATCGTTGAGAAAATCTGGAAGATTGGCGGTAAATACAGTGCGGCATTAGAAAAAGTCGTCTCCTGGCTCGAAAAAGCAGCCACTGTTGCCGAGAATGCACACCAGCAGGCAACACTCGAAAAACTGATCGAATATTATAATACCGGCGATCTTAAAATCTGGGACGAATACAACGTGTTGTGGGTCAGTGACCTGGAAAGTGAGGTGGATGTTGTTAATGGTTTTGTTGAAACTTACGAGGATCCGCTTGGCCGGAAGGCAACCTGGGAATCACTTGTGAATTTCAAAGACAAAGAGGGCACCAAACGAGCTGTAACAATTAGTGAAAACGCACAATGGTTTGAGGATCATTCCCCGGTCGACAGCCGGTTCAGGAAGAAAAAGGTTAAAGGGGTTTCCGCAAAAGTAATAACGGTTGCTCAACTTGCCGGCGACTGTTTCCCTTCGACACCAATCGGGATAAACCTTCCGAATGCCGATTGGATCCGCAAAGAGCATGGTTCAAAATCGGTGACAATCGAAAACATAACTTATGCTTACGAGCAGGCTTCACAAGGAAATGGGATGCTCGAAGAGTTTGTTTTATCGGAAGAAGAAAGAGCACTTTCGAAGAAGTATGGCCCGCTTGCAGGCAATGTTCACACCGACCTTCACGAATGCCTCGGCCATGGTTCCGGACAACTGTTACCAGGTACCAGCACTGAAGCTTTGCGTAATTACCAGAGTACCCTTGAAGAAGCGCGTGCCGATCTTTTTGCCCTGTATTATATCATGGATTCCAGGATGATTGAGCTCAACGTGTTGCCGTCAGTTGAGGCCGCAAAAGCCGAATACAATGCATTTATACGTAGCGGGTTACTGACCCAGCTTACAAGGATTGCCCCGGGAAAAAACATTGAAGAATCGCATATGCGAAACCGGCAGCTGATTGCTAAATGGTGCTGCGTTCAAGGTGCTGCTGATAAGGTAATCGAGTATGTGAAGCAGGATGGCAAAACATTTGTAAGGATTAATGACTACCTGAAGCTGCGAGCTTTGTTCGGCGAACTGTTGGCTGAAATACAGCGTATTAAGTCGGAAGGTGATTTCGAAGCAGGCAAGCTGCTTGTCGAAACCTATGGCGTAAAAGTCGACAATGAACTGCATGCGGAAATACTTGCAAGGTTCAAAAAACTGAATGTTGCTCCATACGGTGGTTTCCTGAACCCGGTTTTCTCTTTGGTTGAAGAGAATGGAACAGTATCAGATGTCAGGCTTGAATATCCGGATGATTATTCCGGACAGATGTTGGGTTATTCGGCAGGTTACTCCTTTCTACAAGCCTGGCAGGATTAGGAAAAACATGAAGATCCGAATGCTCGCTTGATTTTTAATTAACTATAATTGCACTATTTTGAGTAACTTAAATTCTCTTTTTTTTCAGAATGACGCTTACGCCGTTTGGCGGATAAGTAATTTCAGACGGTTTATCTCCGGTCGTTTTTTTATGACTTTTGCAATACAGATGCAGAGTGTTATTGTCGGCTGGCAGGTATACGATCTTACCCACGACCCTTTTTCGCTGGGGCTTATAGGCTTATCGGAAGCAATTCCTTTCCTGGTTGTGGCCTTGTATGCCGGGCATGTTGCGGATATGTTCAAACGGAAAATAATTATTTCCGTAACCGCCACCGTTTATGTGATAGCGGCAATTGTTTTGCTCTACCTGAGTTATGGAATGAATGAAATCTACAAAGTTTCGGGGGTCATTCCTTTGTATACTGTAATTGCATTTACCGGAGTTGCCAGGGCTTTCTTTTATCCTGCCCAATCTGCTTATATGGCGCAGATTGTTCCAAGGAATCTTTATGCAAACTCATCAACCTGGAACAGTACTGTGTGGCATATAGCTGCTGTTTCGGGCCCTGCAGCCGGGGGATTGATATATGGATTCGCAGGTATACACTCCGCATTTATATGCGTTGTTGCATTTTCGGCCTTGAGCCTCCTGTTTTTTTATACTTCCAAATCAGTTCCGGTTCCGGCACGTAACGAAAACGAAGGGATATTCACCAGCCTGTCGACAGGAATACGGTTTGTTTTCAGCAACCAGGTCCTACTTGGTGCCATGGCATTGGATATGTTTGGCGTTTTGTTCGGCGGTGCGGTTGCACTCCTGCCTGTTTTTGCCTCGGAGGTATTGCATACCGGTCCCCAGGGATTGGGATTCCTGCGGGCAGCACCAGCATTCGGTGCCGTGTTTATGGCAATGATCCTGGCCTATCATCCGCCTGTAAAGCGTTCGGGTGTTAAACTGGTATGGGCAGTCGGAGGATTTGGTGCCTGTATTATATTTTTCGCCCTGTCGGGGAATTTCTGGCTTTCGCTGGGTTTGCTCGTTTTGAGCGGTATGTTCGATAATGTAAGCGTGATTATCCGCGGTACTATACTCCAGATGTACACTCCTGATGAAATGCGCGGGCGTGTGGCCTCCGTTAATAGCTTGTTTATTGGTTCTTCGAACGAACTCGGCTCATTCGAATCTGGTTTGGCTGCACGGATCATGGGACTTATTCCATCGGTTGTTTTTGGCGGAGGAATGACGGTACTTATTGTTGCAGCAACTTCAGTATTTGCACCAAAACTGAGGAAGATGGAAATTAAGGGAATTAAGTAGGGGAGTAGGGGCGTGATCCTGGTAAGTTTCTGAGAGGAGAGAGATGTGAGTTGGGAGAGGAGAAGTGCGAAAAGCTGAATTGGGATATTTACTTATTAAAATCTCAAGAATCGGATCTTTGGAATTTGAGACTTGGGATTTGAGACCTGGTCAGCCTCAAACGGATGAGATCAGGTTAAAGTCCTTATGCTACCTCGTTGAAGTAAGTGAACCGTTTCAGG
Source organism: Bacteroidales bacterium (assembly GCA_963677975.1). Lineage (GTDB taxonomy): Bacteria > Bacteroidota > Bacteroidia > Bacteroidales > UBA4417 > UBA4417. Next base: position 2,921,688 of record OY782677.1, read on the forward strand.
GAAGGCAGAAAAAATTTAATTGAAGCGTTTCCCGAAGTGGAAACTCAGGTAGCCTGTAATAAAAAACAGATTCGGATCCCTGAAAGCCATTACCGGCACTGCTTTAGGGAAAATATCCACGGTTCCTCCGATTTCGAGGGCCTGGATTTTATCGTTCTGCGAACTGAATTCAAAATTAAACCCGCCTTTGAGGTAGAGCCCGGGGTAGAGTTTTATATGATCGAAACCACTTAAAATCGGTCCGCGGCCATAAATATCAAAGTTATTCACCAGGCTGACCGGATTAGGAAAATGTTTGTCAGGATCATAGCGTTCGAGTGCAATCCTGTCAACATAATACTGGTTATTTATAGGATCGACCTTATAATATGCTATATATAGATAACTGGGTCGAGCAAACCCTACATCAAGGCCGCCATAAGCGAAAGCCCTTACTTCGACCCCACCCCAGTATGGTTTCCGGTTTACAAGGTATTGCCGGCCGATCCCCGCACGGAGTATATACAGATAATTAAGTTTTCCGTAGAAATAGCCACGCGGGTTAGGGAAATTATCGTTGTAACGCTTTATCTGGTTGGGAGCCCGCATTTCGAGAAGATCGAATTCAAGCATGCGGTTTTTGTAAAATGTTTTGTTGTATCCGATGCGGTATCCAAATCCATAACCTAGAGTATGCAACATAACGTTTGCGGATTTTTCCCTACGCAATAAAAAACCCATGTCGACAGTGTCGGCATCGGATAAATCCTGCGCCAAAAGTGTAACCGGGAAAATGGTTATTAGGAGTAAGAGATGAAAAAACCGCATAAGTTGTATTATTACGCTTTAACAACTGAGCTACGGTTCGGTTGCATTGGATCAAAGTAATTGCAATGCCAGTAAACCGCGGCCTTTACCTGCTTTCTACTTTATACCGGTTATGTTCTCCATAAGCAGCACATTGTTCGGTAGAGCCACAAGAGGCAAGGAGTATCGAGAGAATTACAATCGCTGCGAGAAAAGCTGCAAATTTCTTCATAGGATAACTTTAATGATTACGTGTAAAGGTAATCTGATTGTTTTACAAAAGTATTTACTATTTAGTTACTAATAACATATTTAACCCAGATTTATTGTATTTTATCAACGCTGAGTTGTTTAAAACTCATTATTTACAATCAACAATAAGTGTTTTTCTGCTTCCGCGTACTTTAAAGGTGCTCTATGTACTAGTAAACTTCAGATGTTAATGTCCGTTTTATACAAATGTAATAACGAATTGAAAGTGTATTTGTTTTAACAACCCTGTAATTACAAGCAACCGGCACATTCAATTGATTTATTTCGTAAGTCTGCACCTGGGAATATGTACAATTCTGGCTATTTCGTGTGTTCTGTACTATCCTTTTCCAGGTTAGAATAATGGGCGGCCCAAAGAAATATTAAGTTTGAACAGGCTCACGTTATATTCGGTCCGGGCTTTAAGCAAACTTAACCGGCTTTCCGATTCGAGTGTTTCGGCATCGAATAAATCGAGGTTTGTAATTGACCCGGTTTTAAAACTTGTTTCTGCTAACGAACGTGCTTCCTCCGCCTGCTGCACCTGTAGTTCCGACAGTGCAATTTTGCGGTAAGCAGCTTTCAGGTTAGCATCGCTCTGGTATACTTCGGTTGAAATATCGCGGCGGGTAAGCTGCTTATCCAGTTCAGCCATATTTATATCGGTCGATGCCATTGCCAGGCTGTATTTTTGGCGTGAGGCTGTATAGATTGGAACCCGCAGAGTTAAGCCCGCGGTATAATTAGCTTTGATTTTGTTCAGCTCGGGGAAGTAACCGTTTTTGAACCCGCCTGATGTGAAAGCTGAGATCACAGGATTATTCTGTACTTTGACAGCTTCGAGGTTGAGTTCGGCATGTTTCTGTTTCAGGTTGGCAAGTGTCATTTCAGCACGGTGGTTGTATGCAAAGTCGACCAAGGTTTGCTGGTTTTCGGTCTGCAGGGGATTAAGTTGAATGTATTTTACCATCAGCCGCGTATCCGACGGAAGTCCAAGTAAGGAATTTAACGATGTCAATGTGTTGATATAGGCTGTTTCGATATCCACTTTCTGAGTTTCGGCAGCCGACAGGCGAACTTTTGTTGAAAGCACTTCGTACTTGGTGGTTGATCCGGTTTCGAATTTCTTATTCACGAAATCGAGATGCTGCTTCAGGGTTTCAATTTGCTGGTTCTTAATTTTTATAGCTTCCTGGAAATAAACCAGCAGGTAATAATTGGCTGCTGTAACCAAAGCCAGGCGTTGCTTTACAAGGTCAACATTTGCGGTTGCTATGTCTTTCGAAGATTCCTGGAGCTGGATGTTTTTCCCGGTTTTCGAAAAATCGTAAACGGTTTCCCTGACATTGAATGTAGCATTCAGGTTATTAGCCGGAGCCATATCAAAAGTTCCCATTCCGGGGACTGAAATTGCCGGAACCGGTCCGATGCGGGTATAACCCGTACCAAAGTCGATATCAGGGAGGTGAGCCGATTTTGCAATGCCAATACCTGATTCAGCAAGTTGTATCGCTTCAGTTGCCTTAACTACTGTAGGATGGCTGGCAACGACCTGTTTCAGGATAACTTCCAGGGTTAATGAATCCGCAATATTTATACTGTCGGCCAGTTGCTTTGACTGGGCTGAAGCATATGAAAACCCGGCTGCAAGAAGCATTATTAGCAGGGCTGTGTTTTTAATAACAGCTTTCATTAGTTAATCTTTTTGAATTTGAATTTGTTCCTGTGCAGGTATTTTTGATGCTTGTACAATGCTTTTCTTCCTCCTGCCTTTCAGCAGGAATACGGGGATAATGCTCACAAAAGAGAACACCGCCGCCAAAAGGAAATCGTCATCCACACCTTGGATAAACGCCTGCTTGCTTAAATTTGACATTAAGATGGCCCGGCTCTGACCGTCGGCAACCGGTCCTACACTCCCCATTGCTGTTGAAACATAGCCTCCTATATGCTGCATTACCGTTTGATACATGGGTGAATTTGGCTGGAGGGCTTCACCGTAAACCTGGGAGTGAAAAATAACCCTGGTGGTGAGAACTGTCGATAATATTGCAACACCGAAACTTCCGCCTACCTGCCTGATGACATTTGAAAGGCCTGACGCCTGTGCCATTTTTTCGCGAGGTATACCGTACAATCCCAGCGCTGTTAAAGGACCGAACATAATCCCCATGGCCAGTCCCCGCATATACAAGGTTATCATGATGTAGGAGTGCTCCGTCATAAACGACATGGAACTGTTAAGATAGAAACTGAAAGTGAGTAACAATCCTCCGATAATAATAGGGATTTTTGCATTGATGCGGTCGGCAGCTATACCTGCCAGGGGTGCTGCAATGCCTTGTATTAATCCAAGCGGAAGGAAAACCATCCCTGCCTGTATAGCTGTGTAACCCAAAGCGTTCTGCAGATATATCGGGATAAGAAAAGTGCTCCCAAACATCCCGATTCCGAAAATGAAAGTAACGAGGGCGGTTATTCCGAAGTTGTAGTTCTTTAAAATGCGCAGGTCAATAAGAGGCTCGGCAGCAGTAAGTTCCCGGATTATAAAAACGATAAACGCCAGTGCTGCTATTGCGAAACAGATAGTGATCTGGGCCGAATGCCAGCCTCCGGAGTTTGTAGCGGCATTACCTTCGGTGAGTGCATACAGCAAAACAGGAAGGAAGATACTGACAGAAATAAAACCGATCATATCGAACGACCGGTGTTTCTTATTTCTGTATTCTTTCTGTATAATGCCTGTGGCCAGCATCCCTGCAATGCCCACAGGGATATTTACATCGAATATTAATGGCCAGCTGAAATTATCGACGAGGTAGCCCCCGATCAACGGGCCAAACGAAACCGAAGCAGCCGAAGCTATCGACCAGAACCCTAAGGCAATACCGCGTTTTTCGGGGGGGAATTCGCGGGTGATAATAGCCATCCCAACCGGCATTAAGCATCCAGCTCCCAAACCCTGTACAACGCGGGCGGCAATAAGCATATCTTCGGTCGGGGAAATACCGCAAAGAAATGAACCAAAGGTAAACAGTAGTAGTCCTAAGAAATAAATCCGTTTGTAGCCAAATCTGTCGGCAAGCCATGCCGAAGTCGGCAGCATTACTGCCAGCGACAGCATATAGGCTGTTAACACCCACTCGATCTTATCAAGCCCTACGCCAAACGAAGCCATGATTTTAGGTAAGCCAACATTAACAATAGTTGCATCAAGCACGGCCATAAATGTGCCTATCATGACATTCAGAAGCAGCCACCATTTGTACCCAGGACTTGTTGTGTCGAATGAGGCATTCTGGCTGCGAACGAATGAAAGCAGATGCTTTATACCTGGAAGTCTGTGCATATACTTAATTAACGCGGGATTTTAAGAAAAGCCGACATACCTGCGATGAGTTTCATATGGGGATATTTTGAGCTGTTATCCGATCCGATAATTGAAATCCGTATGGGAATTCGTTGGGTTACTTTGGTAAAGTTCCCCGACGCATTGCTTGGCGGGATAAGCGAAAACTGTGCCGCCGTGTTGGTAGCAATGTAGGTAATCACACCGTTGAAAGCTACGCCAGGGTATGCATCGACTGTAAATTCAACTTTCTTCCCAATAAACAGACCCGAAATTTTGGTTTCTTCGAAATAGGCGGTTACATATAATGAATCGTCCTTGGTAATAGTATATACCGATTGACCCGGTTGAGCTACATCGCCCGGCAGAAGCCATCTTTTTGCGATACGGCCGTTTGCAGGAGAATAGATGCGTGTATTCCGCATCTGGGTTTGCAGGGTATGAACCTGCGATTCGGCAAGGCTGATCGATCGCTTCGAACTCTCGATCATCGATTTGCTTACATCGAGCTGGGCTTTGGTTGCTCCAAGCTGTGCCACGGCTGTTTCGTATGCTTTTTTAAGGTGATCGAATTGCTCCCTGCTGATCACATTGCCCTGAAGCTGAAGAGTTGCACGATCGAGGTCTTCTTTTGCTTTTTCAACTGAAACTTCCTGCACGTGCATATTCATCTGGTCATATTCCAGCTTGGCCATGGCCTGGTTAGTGGAGGCTTCGGCTTGCATTTTAGCGGCTTCAGCCTGCATTTTCTGTGCAACAAGGTCGGTGCTGTCAAGTTCAACAAGCAGCATACCGGCAGTAACCGAATCGCCTTCAACCGCATATGCCCTGGCAATACGGCCCATCATTTTTGAACTTACCGAAACCCTGTCGGCATCAATATAAGCATCGTCGGTTTTTTCGAACTTAGTATAATTCCTGTACCATTTATAGCCGAAAAGTCCGAGGACCAGAAGCACCACTGTCAGTGCTGTATAGGCTCTTATTCTTCTTGCCAGTTTTCCTTTATTTTCGTTTCCTGGTTCCATTCCTGATGATTTAATCTGGTTATTTGTTTTATTTTGATTCCTTGTATTTCAATCCCCTGATAAAAAGTGTTGTGAATTCGTGGAAAGCATTAACAAGTACTTCCAGTTCTTCCGGGGCCAGCTCAATATATGGTTTTTGCTGTATAAGCGAGAACCTGAGGCCCTTCACTATGTTTAGGAATAAATCGGCATAGAGTTCTTCGTTCTCGCAATGAAACTGGCCTGAGCTGTTGCCAATCCTGAGTATTTTAACAAGGAGTTTCTGCTCCTCAAGCCGGAATCGGAAAAATAATTCTTTTAACAGGGGCTTCACCTGTTCCGGTTCGGTGGAGCGGAATTTGCTGAGGTTCATAAATTCCCTGAAATACCTCATGCGCTGGTCGATATATACTTTTACCATTTCCTCCGGATTATCCAGTTCCGCAATTTTCTTTTCGATCCGCTCGGAGAACTCTTTTTGCTCTTTCTCCACTACTGCTTTGAAAATCGCATCTTTATCCGTAAAATAATAATATAAGGCTGCTTTCGACATGGAAATATCGTCGGCAATTTCCTTCATGGTCGTTTTCTCATACCCATAGAGCCCTAACCTGCGTTGGGCTGCCTGCAAAATTATTTCGATCTTGCCGTGGGTTTCCTGGTTTTGTTCTTCCTGGTGCAATGTTCCTGAATTTTAATAATAAACAACTATCTGACTATTTTGTTTAAAAGGTCAAAGATACAAAAAAACTAATTCCTGACCCTGAATGTTGAATTCGTTCAGTGAAATTAGAGTATGAATTGAAAAAAAAACGGAAAGAGGTCAGAACTTATGATCTGACCTGTCGCTACAGGAAACTAGTTTCCGAAACCAGAAACGGCACTATTTAGGTCGTTTCAGAAAGAAAAACGATTATTAGGCGATCTAATAGCTTATTCCCCAGAACCAGGGTTCCTCTGCTGCTTTGCGCTCTTTGATCTGTTTTTCGATGAGTCGCTGATATTCGGCTGAATTGATTTTTTTACCCTTTATCTTCTGCGGAACATTAAGTTCGGTTGATAAAGGTTTTAGGTCAATTTTATCAGCGGTCATAATCAGGGCGCCGTTATTAATATCAATCTCGAGTATAATTCCCGGCAGTCCTGTAAAGCGGTCGGGACCAGCGCTTACTGGCATGTCAAGTGCAAACCATGCCAGTGTAACCTGTTTCCGCAAGGTATCGGTAAGTGAAGCATTCATACAAATGTGCCCAGCCACTTCTTTCATGTCGTTCAGAATTTTCCAGGCAGGAGCAACTAAGGAATCGTGTACGAGATATGTTTTACCTAGCATCGTAATTCCATTATAAATTGTACGATCCCTGAAATTCTGCTTCATGAAGAACGTTTCTTTGCGGTTGCTCCAGCCTTCCATGCCGGGTTCGGCTTCTTCCTCCGAATCTTCGTATTTCGATTCGGTTGCATTAAAATGCAGTAGTGTAAAGGTCTTCCATTCTGAACGTGTTCCCCACATGTACATCATGCGGTCGCGCTGGTTCTTGCTGATGTAATCCACTGAGGCCATCATTTTTGCCCAGTTTTGTGTTTTCAGGTACCGGATGGTTCCTTCAGGAGCCTGGGCACAAAGTTTAACGGGTTTAAACCCCAGCAGGCAAATGAATGCAAAACTATATAGAAGGATGTATTTTTTCATTCAGATAAGTAGTTTAAAATATTTGTACAGCTTTTTTATAACCGTTGATATTCAACGCTTTATTATTACATGAACCGGTTTTTTTGGATTTTATTCTCAAAACCTTTCATGTTATAGGATAAACTCAGCATGAAATACCGAGCCAGGGTATTGGTCTTGCTTGTACCAACAACGTTTTTATAAGCATACTGATCTATATCAACGTTTTTATTAAATATATCGAAGGCAGCAACCCTCATTTCGAATTTATTCTTTTTACCTATAATCCGGCGTACCGAAGCATTCCACAACGGGATTGACTGGTCGAAACCGTAATTATCATTCTTATAAACCGAGTAATTGAAGTTGCTTTCAAAGAACATACGTGTAATAAACTGCCATTTCACCGATGCCCGCATATTGTAACTGTAGTAATCCTGGTTATGTTCTTTATTCTTATTATAGACGTTATTACTGAAATTGCCGAAGCCGCCAACGGTGAGTACCAATTTGGTGCCTGGTGTAATATTCAGGTTGCTCCCTATATAATAATTAACTGATCGTATTTCGTCGAGTGTATCATTTATACGGGTCGGCGTATTTGAACCATTTATTCCTCCGTTAACATCGATTGTCAGCTTTGTCTTTATTATAGGGATACTCGACCACAACCAGGATCCCAAACTTGTGCTTTGCTTCATGTTTTCAGGCGTCGAAATGGTAATCATACCTGTTTCGGGATCGAATTCAGTGTGCTGGCTGTAAACAATAGGGTTGTTGGTTATACCGTAGCTAACATTCACACCTACGCTCGCAAACGACGACGGATTCCAGTACTGCATGCCGGTTTCGAAATTATGCGAGATTTCGGGAACAAGATCCGGATTTCCTACTACCTGGTAGGCCGGATTACTTGTATTCTTAATGGGTTGCAGATCACTGAACTGTGGAGCCGAAATGTCGTTCGAGTAACCTAAATCCAGACGCATATTGTTTTTGAATTCGTAATTTACGTTCAGGTTCGGAGTGTAGTTGGTATAAGGCTTGGTGATTTTATCATTGTCCCATGGCAAACCTTTGTCGAGCGAATAAAGTCCGGTGAGTTTTAGCTGTTGGGCGGCAATACCTATTGAAGCATTCAGCCCGTTGTTTGAATAGCGCAGCACGCTGCCTGCCCGGTTATACAAGGTAACCTGGTCGTAATAAACGCTGAGGCTGTCGATACGGACTTCCGACTGGTAGGGATAAGCCTGGCGGTTGCTCATGTTGGTAAGCTGGCTGAAATTGTAGAAGAATTCGAGGTACCATTTTTTTGATAAGGGCTCGGTATACAGTACACTTGATTTTATTTCGGTTACATTTTTATCATTGTTAATCAGTTGCCTGATCTGTTCGGTAGGTGTGGTGGCCTCGAAAAACTTGTTAACAGAGTTATAGTTCTCGGTTCCATCGCCAAAATTCTTATTGTAGCCGCCGCTTATTGCAAAGGAACGTCCTTTCTTTTTGAAAAGGTGACGGTAAATTGCCGCGGTTGTAATTTTGTACGACGATAAGTCCGTGCTGTTATCGAGTGTAAGGGTATTGAAGGGTTCCAGGCTATAATCGCTGAAAAGCTGGTTGTTGGCTTTCTGATTGGTATTGGTCGAAAAACGGAAATTGGCTTTTACAATTAATTTGTTGCTCGAGTCGAATTCCTGCTCAAAACGTGCGGCAGCACTGTGGCTTGAGCGGAAATCGGAATTCTGAAGTGTATCGTATTTGGCAAAGGAATTTTCTTTATCAATGTAGGTCTGCTCAAAGTTTTTCTGATCAAAATCAAGTTGTGTCTGGTTATAAAAATAACTTGAGTTAAACTTGGTTCCCTTCTTGTTGTAGTTATAGTTGGTACCGGCTCCATAATTCTCAGTGAGGCCTTTCCCGTCGTAATTACTCACCGGCGAATCGTCGCCGCTGAAGTAATACATTCTGCCTCCGTTTCGGTTGAAACCGAAATCGCCGTTATCGAATTCACTGAAAGAGTTATTGCCTTTAAACTCGCCGTAATCTTCCCAGTTTACACCAGTTTGGTTTATATTATTGCCATAACCTATAAACGATAGCTGCGACTTGTCGTTAAAACGGTTATAGTTTCCGCGGGCAGCCAGACGTTGTTCGGTGCCGGCGGCTACCGTAACCTTGCCAAAGGCTCCTTTTTTGTATTCAGCCTTCAGTTCGAGGTTCATGGCCTTTTCTTTTGAGCCATCTTCCACCCCGGTGAGTTTCGATTGTTCCGATTTCTCGTTGTAAACCTGCACTTTCGAAATGGCTTCGGCACCCAGGTTTTTGGTCACACTCTTTGGATCGTCGCCAAAAAATGTTTTACCATCCACATACATTCGGGTTACACCTTTTCCCTGTGTGCTGATGTTTCCGTCAACATCAACCTCAATTCCTGGTAAACGGCGAAGCAGGTCTTCAACAGTTGAACCCGGCGGGACTTTGAATGTAGTGGCATCGTATTCAACCGTATCTCCTTTAATCCTCAATGGCGCTTTCGCCGCTCGTATAACTACTTCCATCAGTAATTGTGAAATCGGCTTCATTTCTATTGTTCCCTGGTCGTTGACCGGTGTGGCAGAAGGCTTTATGGATCTTTGAATTGGTAAATAGCTCATATGCTGAGCCTTCAGCAGGTAATTGCTGTTTTTTACATTGGCAAAGACGAATTCCCCCTTATCGGTGCTGGATAAAAAATTAACCAGTGTCGAATCGGAAGCATTCAGAAGCATAACCGTGGCAAACGGGATCGGTACGTGCAGGGTATCCTGCAGGGTCCCTTTGATGGTTGTTCGTGAAGGTGTTTGCGCCTGGGCAAGACTGAAAAAAGAAATGACCAGAATGAACAGAAAACAGGACTTAAAATTCATATATGCGATACATTAAAATTTAATTGATTATTTTTTATAACCGGCCATAAAAGTAACGCCGAAAACTATATATGAAGTATATGAATATAATAAAAAATGTTAAAATCAAAAAAATAAAATCCGGAATGCAATAGTAAATGTGCTAAATGGGTAATTCGGTTAAATTGACTGCTTAAACCTTTTTTAAAGTAAACGAAAAAGTAGATCCGACTCCTGCCGCACTGCGTACATTTATAGTTTGGTCGTGTGCCTCGATAATATGTTTTACAATGGCCAAACCCAGCCCTGAACCACCCTGGGCACGTGAGCGATGCTTGTCGACCCGGTAAAAACGCTCGAAAAGCCTCGAAATATGCTGCTCGTCGATCCCTACACCATTATCGGAAATTTCGATCAGGTAGTTCTCGTCCATGTCGTAAAAACTTACCTTGGTGCGGCCATTCTGAATTCCATACTTTATTGAATTGTCGATCAGGTTGGTAAAAACTGTGCGTATTTTTTCTTTATCAGCATTAACAATCATGTTGTCGTTATACTCAGCTGCAAACATCAGCCTGATCTGGCGCTCGGAGGCCTTGGGTTCGAGAAACTCCATAACCTCCCGAACCAATGCCGTGACAGAGAAATTGGTTAGCATGGGAGTAGCTTCACCCGTTTCGAGTCGCGAAATCACTTCAAGATCTTCAACAATAGTGATCATGCGTTCGATGTTCTTCTGGGATTTCTCCAGGTAGTTCAGATTTATGTCGGTGTCGTGGATTCCACCATCCATCAGTGTAAGTACAAAACCCTGCAGGTTAAAAAGCGGGGTTTTAAGTTCGTGCGAAACATTACCCAGGAACTCGCGGCGGTATACCTCCATTTTCTTCAGTTCATCAATTTCATCTTTGCGGTCGTTGGCCCAGTTTTCGACTTCCTCGTTTACTTTCCCGATTATATCGCCGTGAATGCTGGTAACATATTCTTTTTTATCGTCCTTAGCCAGCTTCTGTTTGTGTATGGTCTTGTAAACCAGTTTAATGCGGCTGTAAATAAACCTTTCAAGCGAAAACCGGAGGACAAAATACTGTATTACAACAAGAACCAGGAATGCAATCGGTACAAGTATGCGGAAATAGATTTTATTTTCTACACCTTCGAAAACCAGGAATAATATCCCCGCCAGCACCGATAGGATAATAGATAAAATCAGGGCAAGTCGTTTCGGAGTTGTTTCGGACATCGGGATTTCGGATTTCGGATTTGCGAATTGGGATTTGTTATTTACGATTTACGATTTACGAATGACGAATTTTAGTTTTATGTTACTTTTGGACTTTAGATGATAGCCGGCTGAATATTATTCGTACCCCGTACCTTGTAAATCGTCAATTAAATTAACGTGGATCAAATTTATAACCAACCCCTTTAATTGTTTTTATATGGTCGGTGCCGGTTTTTTCACGGATTTTACGGATATGAACATCGATGGTGCGTTCGCCGACAACAACGTCGTCATCCCAAACACGCATAAGTATATCTTCACGGGTAAATACTTTTCCCGGTTTGGAGGCAAGCATATTAAGAAGTTCAAATTCCTTGCGGGCAAGTTGTATCTCATTGCCATCAATAATTATGAGATATTTCTCTCTGTCAATGGTAATGTCGCCTGCCAATAGAACTTTCGAATTTTCTTCTACAACGGGAATCCTGCGCAGCAGGGAATTTACCTTGCTTATTAATACTGATGGTTTGATGGGCTTGGTAATATAATCGTCGGCACCTGCATCAAGACCGAGAATCTGTGTGAAGTCTTCGCTCCGGGCTGTAAAGAAAACAATAATAGTATCCTTAAGTTCAGGGAAGCGTTTTAATTCCTGGCAGGTTTCAATTCCATCCATCTCGGGCATCATCAGGTCGAGCAGGATAAGGTTCGGCATTTCTTTCTGTGCGATTTTCAAGGCATCGCGGCCATTTAGGCTTGTGAGCACATTGAATCCTTCTTTCCGGAGGTTATATCCAACGAAATCAAGAATATCTTCTTCATCGTCAACTAAGAGTATTGTGTATTTTGATTTTTCCATTTTATGTATTCTAGAATTGTTGCTATTATTAGGAAAGTTATTTTTGAATTTTATTGGGTCAGTGAATTTGGTATTAACGTTCAAGATGTGTGCGTCGGAAATTATTGTTTACAAGTATTTCTAAAGTTCTTCGTTTTTCTTACTATGTTTAACAATACTGGCATCAAAATAGTAGATGAGCTCTTCAGCAACATTCAGAACATGATCTCCAGTGCGTTCGAGTTTGCGCATAACTGACAGCACATTGAGTATTAGCATTATATCATCAGGTTTTTCCTGAATCAGTTTGCAGATTATCGTATTTGCATTGTTGTTCGTTTTATCGAGTTTTTCATCCATACCAAATAAATGGTTTACACTGTTACGTTCGGAATTCTCAAACGCTTTCAATGATACATGGATCATATTTTGTGCTGTAAAAAACATTTCGGGCAGGTGGGTTGCCTGTAAAATATCTTCAGGGACAGGGCCCTCCAAACGCTCAGCAACTTTAGCAATTCCGTTAGCGTAATCACCTATTCGCTCAATGTTATAATTAATTTTAAGTACCGAAAGGATGAAACGCAGATCAATTGCAACCGGGTTTTTCAGCATAAGTACGTACTCACTGTCCATATCGAGTTTCAGTTCAAAGGCATCAACTCTTTTTTCATTCATCCGTACTTCACGGGCAAGGTTTTTATCTCCATTCACCAGGGCCAGACGTGCTTTTTCCATCTGGTTTATAACCAGGTTCCACATCTGTACAAGATCGGTTTTAATTTGCTGGATGTTGTTGTCTATTACTGTCATTTATGGTTTAGGTTGATGGGCAATTGACAATTGAGAATTGACAATGGACAATGGGGTTGATATGTTGATATGTTGATGGGTTGATGGGCTATTGACAATTGAGAATGGACAATTGACAATGGACAATGGGTTGATATGTTGATGGGTTGATGGGTTGATAATTATGAGTTATGAGTTGTTGCTTGTTTAATTTCATTTTCAAATTTAAAATCCCAAAATCCGAATTCCGAAATTCCCAAATCCTTTCTCAACCGAACCTGCCGGTAATATAATTTTGAGTTCGTTCATCATCCGGATTTAGAAATATTTTTTTTGTATGGTTGTATTCAATCAGTTCGCCCAGGTATAGAAAAGCTGTTAAGTCACTTATTCTACCTGCCTGTTGGAGGTTATGGGTAACAATTAATATAGTGTAGGTCTTTTTTAACTCAAAAATGAGTTCTTCAATTTTTGCAGTCGAAATAGGATCAAGAGCTGATGCCGGCTCATCCATAAGTATCAGTTTAGGTTGAACAGCGAGGGCTCTGGCAATGCAAAGACGTTGCTGCTGACCGCCTGATAACTCCAGGGCTGATTTCTTAAGCGATTCTTTAACTTCATCCCAGAGTGCCGCCTGTCTTAATGAATGTTCAACAGTTTCCTCGAGTATTTTTTTATTATTTATTCCATTTACTCTCAAACCATAAGCAACATTCTCGAAAATCGATTTTGGAAAAGGATTTGGTTTCTGAAACACCATCCCGACATTTTTACGCATTTCATCAAGCCTTACATCATCCGAGTAAACATTCTGACCATTTACTGTAACCATCCCTTCAAGTCTGAATTTCGGTATAAGGTCATTCATCCTGTTAAAAAGGCGCAAAAATGTTGATTTACCACACCCTGAAGGACCAATTAATGCCGTAATTGTATTTGGTTCGAATGTAAGATTGATATTTTTCAATGCCTGAAAATTATTATACCAAACATTTACATTTTTTGCTTCTGCTTGAGTCATTATTAGGTTGTTTAGGCTTTTATGCTATAAGGTGATAAAGGAGTCAGGTATTCAGGGTGTCAGATTTTCCGGATTGAAAAGTTACTGTCCTGATCAGGATTGTTAAAAAGTAACCTTAACTTTCTTTGCATTTCATTCTTAACTTTCAGATTCAGATCATTTTATTTTTTCTATTAATCCTTCTTCGTAGAAGGCTGGCTGAAAAATTAATTATCAATACCATTGTTACAAGAACCAAAGCCGTACCATATGCCATCGGTCGTGTTTCTTTCATATTCGTTCCGCTGGTTGCCAAAACATACAAATGATAAGGCAGGGCCATAACCTGGTCGCTCAAACTGTGCGGAAGCCGTGGCAGGAAGTAGGCTGCAACTGTGAACAGGATTGGAGCTGTTTCCCCCGAAACCCTTCCTATTGAGAGGATCAGTCCGGTGAGAATATTCGGAAAAGCAATTGGCAAAACGATTTTTTGAATCGTTTGTATTTTCGTAGCCCCCAGCGCATAGCTGCCTAACCTAAGTCCATCATCAACACTTTTTAAAGCTTCTTCGGTTAGCCTGATTACAACAGGCAAGGCAAGCAGTCCTAACGTCATTGAACCTGCGAGAATTGAGTCGCCAAAACTAAGGTAATTAACAAACAAAGCCATCCCGAACAAGCCGAACACTATAGATGGAACCCCTGCAAGGTTATTGGTCATCATTCTAAGAAATTTTTTCAGCCAATTTTCGCTAAGGTATTCATGAATATAGATACCCGAAAGGACTCCGATTGGGAAGGCAAATATCATACTACCTAAAACCAGACAGGCTGTCCCAACAATAGCCGGAAAAATTCCCCCTTTGGTCATTCCGTCTTTGGGCATTGCTGTAAGAAACTCCCAGCTTATTACACCTATTCCCCTGATGAAAATAAACCCCAGAATAATAACCAGAATGGCAACCACTATGAAACTTAAAGTTCCAATAATGATAAATGCTGTTTTCTGTTTTAGTTGTTTAGTGTTCATCCAGGTTAGGATAGCTTATGTTTAATGTCAATTATTTGTTATTCACTTTTCTTTTACTTCCTGTAAGACTCTGTTTTTTTTTGCTTTTCAGGCTCTCCTGCTTCTGTTTCTTATTATTTCAACGGTGAAGTTGATAATTATCGTAAAAAGAAAAAGTATTATCGCCAGAGCAAACAAGGCTTTGAAATGGAGGCCTCCATAGGCAGTATCGCCCAGCTCGGCAGCAATGGTAGCCGGTATGGTTCGGGTTGGCTGCAGGAAGGATGTTGGAATATTGGATGAATTACCCGTTACCATGAGTACGGCCATAGTTTCCCCTATTGCCCTTCCCAATCCAAGAATGATTGCTGTTGAAATACCTGATTTTGCATAAGGTATAGTTACCCTAACGATAGTCTGCCACTTTGAAGCTCCCAGTGCCAGGCTCGCTTCTTTAAGTTCCCTTGGAGTTGAACGTAATGAATCTTCAGCTACAGTCACAATTGTTGGTAGTGCCATAATTCCAAGCACTATACTGCCTGCAAGAACAGTTTCCCCTACATCGAGTCGGAAAAATTGCTGAATTAGCGGCACCAGCACTACAAGCCCGAAAAAACCATATACGACCGAAGGTATGCCGGCCAGCAGTTCAACAACCGGTTTGAGGATGTTGCGCATTCGTACTCCGGCAATTTCCGACAGAAAAATTGCTGTAGCCATTCCAAATGGAAGTGCAAAAAGTATCGCACCCAAGGTAACCAACAGAGTTCCGACTATCATTGGCCAAATGCCAAACTGCGGGATGGGTTTGGTGGTAGGGTACCAGTGTTTCCCGAAAACAAAATCCGATATCGACAGTTTTTTAACGGGAATTAAGCGGCCGGCAAAATCATGCGGAAGCTGGTTTTTCGAAAGATAGAGTATAACCCCCGGAGTAGCTTTTATATATTCATTAATCCTGAGAGGCAGAAATTCCAGGTCCGGGCCAAGCTCTTTTTCAGTAAAAATTCCTGCCACATCATTTATTGTCAGACGTATTATACTATCATTACGCCCCCCAAGCTGCCTCCAGTTTGTAATATCCTGGTTAAAAATGTCAGCTAATTCATTGTAGGTGATAACAGGAACAGTATTTTGACCGCTGACGGCAATAACGTAATCTTTTTCAAGAGGCGAAGTGTAAAAAAGCCCGATTCCTTGCCTGAACAGAAATATGATTATTAAAATAACTGTCAGGCTTGTGATTGTACTGCTTGAAAACAGAATACCTGTCACAATTTTTTCGTAGAATCTTCTTGTTTTACCCATCAGGTATCACCAGCTACAGGAAATAAGTGGTTTAAAGTTAATTGCCAATCTGAACTTGAATAGTATGGATGGTGTTATTTAACAGGAACATACCCTACTTTTAGCACGAGTTGCTGTCCTTCTTTCGAAAGTACGAACTTGATAAAAGAACTGATTGTGTTTTCGACAGCAGTTATGTAATAGTAGTAAAGCGGACGGCAAATCGGATATGTGTTGTTTTTTGCAGCAGCTATTGATGGGGCAACATATGTCTTGCCCTTGTCATACGATACTTTCAGAGCTTTCACAGTCTTTTCAAGGTATGCTAGTCCGACATACCCTATTGCACCTTTGGTTTGGCTGACGCTTTGTACTATAGCACCTGTAGCCGGCATCAGCAATGCTGAAGGTGTATAGTTTTTATTTAACATAACATGTTCCTTGAAGAATTCATAAGTGCCTGAGCTGGTTTCACGCGAATAAACAACAATTTTCATATCAGAACCACCTACATCTTTCCAGTTTGTGATTTTTCCAGTATATATGGCTTCAAGTTGCTCTCTAGTTAGTTGAGTTACCGGATTGGAAGGGTTTACTATAACTGCAAGGGCGTCATAAGCGATAATAACTTCTTTTACTGTTTTGCCGTCATTCTTAAGCCGGAGTTTTTCTTCAACTGTCAGGCTTCTTGATGCCTGCGCAATATCAGTACTACCATTTAAAAGGGCAACAATTCCAACACCCGAACCGCCGCCGGTAACCATTATCGAAGCATTTTTATTTTTCTTCATGTATTGTTCGGCTTCCGTTTGTGTTAACGGGAGTTCAGTATCACTGCCTTTGAGTTTGAATTTTTGCGCAAATATCAGATTTGCAGTAAGTATTGCAATAACTATCAGTACTGACCTTCTCATGACTAAAATTGTTTTCTGTGTTAAATTTATGTAAAGTAACCTTTAAAGTGTTACGTGCCAATTACTCCAATATTAAGTAATTGTTAAGCGTTTGATTGGTTCTGATAAACAACACTGATTATCAATGCATTAAAAAGTGTGACTATTCGAAAAACATTCCTGATAATCCTGAATAAAAGTAATCTTTTATTCGCGGGATTCAACTTTTTAAGTCAGGGTATTTTATCGATCAGGTGAATATCCGCTTCGACTTCACCACAGTAGAGAATATTATGATGGACTCTGACGGAAAAATTCCTGGGAATTAGTGGTAAAAACTGGGGTTCAAACCAGTGATTAATTCGAAATGAAAGAAAAATACAGGAAACTTCCTGTCCCAGATAGACTTTATTTCCAGCCGATTAAGGTGAATAAATAATACACCAGGGCCGCAATTAACATTGAAACAGGGATGGTTAGTATCCATGCATAAAGTAAATTTCTTGTTACACCCCAGCGGACCGCAGTTACTCGCCTGGTTAACCCTGTCCCCATAATTGCACCGGTAATGGTATGAGTTGTACTAACAGGGATTCCGAAAGCCTCGGTTCCAAATAACAATATAGCGCCAGCAGTTTCAGCAGCTACTCCTTCGAAAGGCGTTAATTTGGTGATTTTTGTTCCCATGGTTTTAACAATTCTCCAGCCTCCGGATAGCGTTCCTGCACCTATTGCTGCATAACACCCGAATACAATCCAATGCGGAATAGCATGCATTTTGCCGTTCACCATAGTTATATGAGCCCATCCAGGAATAGCTGCAGGATCGATCCCGTTGAAATAAACCATCAATGTTGCTGCAATAATACCCATGACTTTTTGTGCATCGTTACCACCATGTCCTAGACTGAAAAGAGCAGATGATAACAACTGCAGTTGCTTGAAATATTTTTCGAGTATATGCGGGTTGCCTTTTCGCAATAAATTTAGAAGCAACACAGAAAGGAAGTATGATATAATCATACCGAGTAAAGGGGCAAGAAATATAAAAGCTGCTATTTTTATAATTTTGTCGGAATGAACCACTCCCCATCCTGCATGTGCCACGGCAGCACCGGCAAAGCCACCTACCAGGGTATGCGACGAACTTGATGGAATTCCTAAATACCAGGTAAGTAGGTTCCATATTATCGCAGCTATAATTCCGGCTAGAATTACATTAAGTGTTATTACATGAGTATCAACTACTTTAGCAATTGTATCTGCAATATTGAGTTCGAATACAGCATAGGCAACAAAATTGAAGAACGCGGCCCACAAAACAGCCTGGAAGGGTGTTAATACTTTGGTTGAAACAATGGTGGCTATCGAATTGGCCGCATCATGAAAGCCGTTTATAAAATCAAACAGGAAAGCGAGTGTAATTATTACTATCAGCAGTGTAAAGTTCATATTGAATGGTAAAATCTGTTTTCGTAGTCTTACTGTTGTTTGTGAAAAGGTTTAATATTAACCCATTTTGACTATTAATGTTGAAAATACATTTCCTACATCATCACATTTATGAATTGCTTTTTCCAGTGCGGTAAGAATATCTCGTTTTTTAATCAGTTCAATGGCATTAATTTCCTTTTCAAACAAATTGGCCAGATAGTTTTGGTAGATATCATCAACCTCACTTTTCATGTTGCTCAGCATTGTGCACGAATCACTGTAAATGCTGAAATCATTGACGTTTTTTACGTTCCGCAATACCTTCTGAATTTCAAGGACAGCGAGCTGAATTTTCTCAGCAATGAGCAGGAATTCTTTCGGGAAAACCGATACATTATAAATTTGTATTCTTTTTGATGCACTGTGCATTAAATCAATAATGCTGTCGATATTGTCAACCAATTTATGAATGTCTTCCCTTTCGAAGGGGGTGATAAAAGTGCCATTAAGCTCATTCATGAGTGTAAGTGTAATTTGATCTCCCTTAAGTTCAGCTTTCCTGATGGAGGTTATATAGCCTTGCCTGGTTTGTGAATTAGATTCCTTAATAAGTTTAACCAGAAGCTCAGATGCAAATACTACATTATCTGCAGCTTCAATAAAAAGTGGAAAAAATTTACGGTCTTTTGGTACAAGGAAGCTAAAGATAGAGTCGAGTTTCATTAGTAATTCAGTTTTTGTTATTCATAAATAAAAGGCTAAACTATACTTATAGTGTTAAGTAATTATTAATATTGTATTTTGTTATAGTTAATAATAATGTATATAATAACCTGTATGTATTTGATAATGAATTGTATAAAAATGCCTGGTTAACACATTTCCAAAAATCAATTCCCCGGTTACTTTTTCCACCATAACGGACTGCATATTGGTTGGAATAAATCCAGTTTTAAACGGATATTCCAATTTTGGATTAAAGTGTGATTTAATAAATTTCCGATTGTATTTTAACCGTTCGGATAAAGTCGTTGAAGAGTGACCAAAAGTAAACACCGGGAATAAAAAAACCGCCCTGGAGTCTGGGCGGTTTTTCAGAAGCTGTATATTGCTGATTTTTATTTAACAATCATCTTTAAAGAACTGTTCTTAATTCCATCCGAAATCTGAACGAAATACATCCCTTTTGCAAGAGATGATACATTATAACTTATTTCATTATTCCCGGCTGAATATTTTGCCTGAGCAATATCAGCAATTTTGTGGCCGGTAATGTCATAAATTGAAACAGAAACCAACATTGCGCTTTCGAGATTGAAACGTATTATTGCATTCTCTGAAACCGGGTTTGGATAAATACTTGCCTCAAATGCCTGTTTGCTCTCGGCAATTCCGGTCTGAAGCCAGATGGAACCTGATTTAAGAACTGAAGTGCTCTGAAGCAGGAAGTTTGGCTGTGTAAGGTTAAATGGATCCATATATTTCAACAGATCATTCGTAGCCATCGTATCGTTCCCGAAACTAGGGGTCTTAAAGAAACTCCTTTCGAACTGGCTGGCAAAGAAATCACCCATTCCTGCTAAAACACAGCGCTGCATTTTTAAATCGCCGTTGGTTGCATTGCCTTGAGCAGCTGTCCCATCGATGAACAAACCTGTAGGATATCCTGTAAAAACAGAATTGTACGGGCTGAACCTTGTATTACGGCGCAAGTGCATCGAGCGTTTAAAATTCGCATTTATGGTAGTGGTGAGAGTATACTTAGGCCCAAAAAGTGTCACATTACTGAAGATGGCCTGGGTAACAGGTGAATTTGTCGAACCGGTAGCATCGTTATCCGATTCAAAACCATTGGATCCTGAACCCGGATCAGCAATATCCTTGTCACGCAATGCTACAGCAAATTGAACCATTCCCCTGAATCCAAAGTCAGTATCAAAATCATCGTCCCATCCGCGGAAAGCAATCAGGTGTTTAGCATTCACAGTTCCTCCAAACCATTCGAATGAATCGTCACCACTATAGGATATCTGAATGTATTCAAGTTGTGTGCCACTGCCAACGCCTCCTAAGGTGAGGCCGTTAATTTCTTTGTCCGGAATAAAAGGAATACCCGGGAATTCGATCCGGACAAACTTCAGACTGCCGCTGTTATCGGCATCATCTGGAGTTGCACCTCCACCATACACTGAGGTTGGTCCGCCTTCTACAATTGAAGTCCCGCCGGGAGGATTAATCGAGGCTTTTCCACATAATACTACACCGCCCCAGTCGCCATAACCCCGGCTTCCGGGAGCAAAATTTGAGGTGAAAACAATTGGTTGGGTAACTGTTCCTTCAGCGATTAATTTTGCACCGCGTTCAATTAGCAAAGTACCTTTGGTATCTCTATCGCCACGGATAACAGTTCCGGGCTGAATTGTCAATGTAGCACCTGACCGAACATAATAGAATCCTTTTAATAAGTAAACATGATTTGATGTCCATGTAGTACTTGCAGTTAATTCTCCTTCGACTGTAACATCTGTTGCTCCATAAACGGTAACCTGTGGGTTAAAATTTGCCCAGGTTGCAGTCCAATCGCCTGAAGTTCCGAATGCACCCCGGTAAGCAACATGTTCGAAGAATACATTATTAATTGTGTTCTGGCTGAAACCGGCTACAACCATAGATAAGAGCATGAAATTTAAGAGTAAGTGTTTTTTCATCTTGTTTAGAATTTGATTTGCGGCAAAATTAGGTTGCCTCATCCAATAGTCTGTTAAACTAATATTAAGGATTAAGCAACAAATTATTATTGACATGAATAAAAGGAGAGGCTCAATAGTGTTTGATTATAAGGCGATTGCATTATTATAGCCAAATGTTATATTTATAATAGTTAGTTAACAATTAATTAATATTAACAGCGGAATTTTGCAACCGTTAATATGAAAATAATATTGAATTAAATGAGAAATAAATACTTTGCATTGTTAATTGTATTCATTAGTGCAGTAGCCTCTGCTCAACAAACAGGAATAAAAGGAATTGTATCCGATAAAATAACCAAAGAAACTTTGGTAGGCGCAACTGTAATAATACAAGGTACTACTACCGGCTCGACCACCGACCTGGATGGAAACTATACAATTGCCTCATTGGCTCCCGGGAGTTATAATCTTGTAATTTCATATATTTCGTATAAAACTCAGATAATCGAAAGAGTTAAGGTGGTAAAAGATGTGCTGCTTGAGCTGAATGTTGAGCTCGAAGGTAACAGTGTAGCGCTCGAAGGGGTTGTAATATCCGCAAACCGCAGGACAGGCAGTGAGATTTCAATGCTCTCATCTATGAAAATGAGTAATGTGGTTGTAAGTGGTATTTCGAGTCAGCAAATCAATCGTTCGCAGGACCGCGACGCTTCGGAAGTAATCAGGCGTGTACCGGGCATTACGATTATGGATGATCGCTTTGTAATGGTTCGCGGATTAAATCAACGTTATAATACTGTCTGGCTTAATAATGCATCAACACCAAGTTCCGAGTCGGATGTAAGGGCTTTTTCATTCGATGTAATTCCCAGTTCGATGCTCGAAAATATTATGGTGTTCAAGAGTCCTGCACCAGATCTGCCTGCTGATTTTTCGGGTGCGGCGATAAAAATATTCACTAAAAATAATGCGGATAAGAACAGTTTTTCTGTTGCCTATTCTACTTCGTACAGGCCGGGTGCTACTTTTCAGGACTTCAACAATTACCGTATGAGCAAATACGAATGGTTGGGATTCGACGATGGCAGCCGGGCTTTACCCTCTGACTTCCCTTCACATCTTAATGAAGTTACTGATAAAAACGAAAAACAGCGGCTAGGCAGAGAATTGGATAAGGTTTGGACACCCGCTCAAAGTAAGGCTGTTCCTGATCAGCGTTTTCAAATGGGGCTCACCCGGCGTTTCCTGATGGGTAAAGTTTCGGTTGGAACAATTAATAGTTTTACCTACAGTTATACTCAGGATATCGATGAAATATATCGTGCCGATTACCAGCAGTTTGATACCGTAAGGGACGTTTCGGATACAAGCTATTATTTTAATGATATCCGCAGTAAGGCCACAGCTAAAATCGGGGCACTGAGTAACTGGCTTTTTATTTTTGGGAATAACCAGAAAGTAGAATTTCGTAACTTATATAACCACCAGGGATATACTCAGGTTATCGACCGGAGTGGCCGCGACAACTATGGAGGGCTAACCATTCAGGCAAGAGAACTGAGCTTTAGCAGCCGTAATACCTATTCCGGGCAACTTGCCGGCGATCATAATTTCAATAATAATAACACTCACTTTAACTGGACTCTGGGTTATTCCTATGCTGACAGGTACCAGCCCGATTTAAAACGATTATCAAGCTCCCTTGTTGAGGATCCTGATAACCAATATTATGGTCAATACGGAGTGAATTTTTCATTTTCTGCAAGTCCTGAGTTGTCGGGCCGCGTTTACCAGGATCTTAAAGAGAATATTTACAACGGGAACTTTAATTTTGATAACACGTTTACTATAGGGAATTTCAAACCTGAACTAAAAGCCGGTATATATATTGAAAAAAAGAATCGTGAGTTTAGCGCCCGGCTAATAGGGTATGCCATCGCAAATACCTCAAAATTTAACTGGGGATTACCTTACGAACCTGTTGATGTAATTTTTGCCGATACCAATATCAATACCACAACCGGGCTAAAACTTGATGAAACCACTAACAAGAGCGATTCCTATACGGCATCGAACGATCTGCTGGCAGCATACCTGTCAGCCAGGTTGCCTTTTACAACAAAATTGAATTTGTATACCGGTGTCCGCATGGAGAAAAACAACCAGCAGATGCATAGTTTTTCGAGCGACAACGCAAGTAAAGAAGTAAATATCGGAATCGATGAAACACGCTTCTTCCCATCGGCCAACCTGAGCTATAATTTCAGTGAAAAAGCATTATTGCGTTTATCTTACGGACTCACCATCAATCGGCCGGAGTTTCGTGAAATGGCTCCTTTTGCTTTTTACGATTTTGAAATGAAAAAGCTGGTCAGGGGAAATCCGGATGTTGTAAATGCAACCATTAGCAATTATGATTTCAGGTATGAGTATTACCCATCACCGAGCGAAACATTCGTATTTGGTTTATTCTATAAGGACTTTAATAAACCAATCGAAACTATTGAAATCAGTTCAGGAAGCGGTAAAGATTATACATTCCAGAATGCCCTTGGCGCAAATAATTATGGTATTGAACTCGAATTGCGTAAATCGCTCGAGAGCCTTGGCAAGAAAGATAATTTCCTGAAGTATTTAAAGAATTTTATGCTGGTCGCAAATGCCTCCCTGATAAAAAGTGAAATACAAATCGACACAACAAAGTTCTATGCTAAAGAAGCAGTGCGGCCTATGCAGGGACAGTCGCCATATATTGTTAACCTTGGGATTTACTACCAGGATAACGATCACGGTCTGATGGTGAGCCTGTTATACAATGTTATTGGAAAAAGAATCGTGGTTGTTGG
Organism: Bacteroidales bacterium; assembly: GCA_963677975.1. Lineage (GTDB taxonomy): Bacteria > Bacteroidota > Bacteroidia > Bacteroidales > UBA4417 > UBA4417. The sequence continues at coordinate 2,945,656 of OY782677.1, forward strand.
CCTTGATACACCTGATGTTTATGAAATGCCGCGAAATGTTGTTGATCTGCTGATTACAAAAAATATCGGCGAAAATATTCAGATAAAAGGAGGTATACAGGATATCTTCAATCAAAAAGTTGTTGAAAAACAATTTATTGAATATAAGAGTTTAACAGGAGAAACTCTGAATCGCGAGCAATCCACACTTGAATACAACCCGGGAAGCATATTTAGCCTGGGAGTTACAGTTAATTTCAACAAATAACCATTATCTTTATCATTAAAGGAATGATGTTTGATCATACTTTTATACTACACGAATACTTTACGAAATGAAAAAAATACTTCTGATAGCAATTTTAGTACTGGGTGTTACAGCTGTGTATAGCCAGGCTCTTGAATACAGCGAAGGGTTTTATTACAAAAACGGGATGCTTTATACCGGCACCTATACTGAAAACTGGCCGAATGCGACTGTAAAAATGGTCCAGAATATCAGCAATGGCCTGGAGGATGGAATTACCGAGATTTACTTCGAAAACGGTAAAATACAGGAGCAGCGTTCATACCAGGAAGGGCAGAAGCATGGAATCTGGAATACCTATAACGAGGCAGGAGTAAAAATTGCGGAAGCTAATTACCGCCACAACAAAAAAGATGGAATCTGGCGTATATGGGATGAACAGGGTATATTACGCTATGAGATGTACTATAGTAATAACGAGAAAACCGGAACATGGCGAATATGGGACGCAAAGGGAAAGCTTACCAGTGAGCGGAATTATAGTGTCGAATAGCCTGTTGTCAGAAATGCAGGCTTTATACCCTGTTCCTGCTTATTGATAATAAGCTGCTTGCTTTATAGTTATGACGGGTAGTATGAGGCGGGGATTTGGTTATTTATTATTCTTAATTTTTATTCTCACATTATGCAAACACGAAAACCTGGTGCCTCATATACCGGGTGATGTAAGTTATTCCAGGCAAATTGCACCTGTTATGAAATCAGGTTGTTCTTATTCGGGTTGTCACAATTCGGATAACAACCTTAACTTTCCTCTTGAGAAATACAACGACCTGATTGATTACGGTGGGGTAGTGCCTTATAAACCACTTGATAGCGACCTGTATGATGTAATTGCCCGCAGATACATGCCTCCTGGAACAACAAAACTATCCCTGTCAGACCAGAAACTTATTTATTATTGGATTAATAAAGGCGCTTTGGATAATTGATCCGGATTACTAAAAGAGTGAAATATAGTTTCATCCCCGTTTATAAAAATCTTATTCTGGCATGATACCTCCTGCCAACAAAGCTTTCTGATAAAACATCGGTATTTGCTTGTTCAGGATTAAGAATTGCCGGATACAATAATTAGAATCGGGCAATAAATTCAATAGTAAACCTGTCGAAATGTGCAGGGAAGTACTTTTTAAGGTACTTTTCATAATTCAGCCTGATTTCCGCTTTAAAAGGGTTAGGTGCAAAACCGAAATTTATACCGGCCGTAATACGATCAGCAACTATTTGCTTTGATTCTGTTCCCTTCCCCATAAAATCCCATCTCAGGACCGGGCTTATGATCTGAACCATTTTAGCCCCGGTAAAGAAATTGTAATAGGAATGTATATAAAATCCGAACTGGTCCTGGGCTATAAAGCCTGTATCAGTATAATGGCGGTGTATGTATTCGGTTTCAATCAAAAGGTTGCGGTTCTGATAGCGTAATTCACCACCGTACATGGAGAGGTTATTTTCGAAAAGCGTCGAACCCTGGTACAAATTACCTACAACTCTGAAGTTTTTAAGAGGCTCAGCAATGAATCGCGCCGAATAATTTGGCCGGTTTATCCATTGGGGATTATTGTTCCCGGTACCGTTCATTGCGGCTATCCATATATCGAAAGGGATGTGGAATTTAAACTTATAGTTAACTACAAAACCAATATCCCGTAATCCATCATTGGTGTATTTTGCCACAAAAGATCGGTTTGCAAAAATATTTTCAACAGGGTTCCTCAAATAATCAGTTCCAAAGGGTACTTTCCGCTGGCCCATATACATATCCAGGTTTTGAATTGGAGTAAACTTAACATATGCATCCAGCATTTTTATTTTACCCTCGTCGGATAAGTCAACCTCCACACGGTATCCAAAATATTTGTTAATATTCCCTTTTGCACCAAATCGTGCATTGCGAACTTCGAACCGCATTTTATTGCCTTCAAGATCGAATTCGGCTTTTGCTTTCACCGAACCATCAATAACAGGCACGTAATCGATCACCGGAACTGTTTGATCGGGCTTCTGGGCATTTAGCTTTGATATGCTTATTGTAATAATAAGCAGCAGGAATAATACATTTCGAAACATCGGGGATTATTTAGGGCAAAAATATCCAATTATTTGGAATAATTAATAATACAAAACAATTTCATCAAAAAGCCGGTTACGAATCGAATATATCATTTCCGGCATTCGTTTTACTCCTGTTAAAAAGTGCTAAAGCTGTATTACATGTGAATAACTCCCATATTGAGATTATGATTTTACAGGCTGGCTCCCGTTCATTGCTTTTATTTTAATAACATCATTTTCATATTTGCTTCATATTCAACCAGTACTTTTGGGAAACTCATTAGTATGAACCCGATTTCAATGGAAAAAAATAAAATTGCCAATTCAGGTGACGGGCCTCAGGGATTTAATTTTCATATTCTTGAAACTCACAGGCTCCGTTTCCTGAATTATAATGCAGTAAATATATTGTCGAGGCTGTTTCTTGCCCTTTTTGCTGATTTCTATCCGCCCCTTAAGCATTAGACTAACGGATGAAAAGACAAAAACGCCTGCTGGATGTACTTGTTATCTCCGATGTTCACCTGGGTACTTACGGATGCCATGCCAAAGAATTACTGCATTACCTGAAAGGGGTCAAACCTAAGATCGTCGTTTTAAACGGTGATATTATCGACATATGGCAATTCAGTAAGAGTTACTGGCCCAACAGCCATATGAAAGTGATAAAACACCTGTTCAACTGGATGGGGAAAGGTATAAAAACCTATTACGTTACCGGCAATCACGATGAAATGCTTCGCAGGTTCGTAGGCCTGAAAATGGGCTCACTGCAGATTGTAAACAAGGTTGTACTCACTTTACCGGATGGTAAAAAAGCCTGGATCTTTCATGGAGATGTTTTCGATGTAACCATGCAGCATTCAAAATGGCTGGCTAAGCTGGGTGCAGTCGGGTACGATACGTTGATAGTAATAAACCGGCTTTTTAATTTCTTCTCGGAAAAGATATTTAACAGGGGAAAGCTGTCCTTGTCGAAAAAGATAAAGGAAAGTGTAAAGTCGGCTGTATCATTTATCAATAATTTCGAGCAAACAAGCGCCGACATTGGTATCAGTAACAAATTCGACTTTGTTGTGTGTGGTCATATACACCATCCTGAAATCAGGGAAATCAGCAATGATGAAGGCCGTATTGTGTATCTGAATTCGGGCGACTGGGTCGAGAATTTATCAGCCCTTGAATTTGTTAACGGGGAGTGGTCGATCTTCCGGTTCGATGAAACTCACAAAGCTGAAATGATCCTGGAAACTGAAGATGAGGAGGAGAATATTACGGTAAACCAGCTATTCGATACTATGTTGCAGGAGTTTAATATGATGCGCCAATGAAAATATTATATGCCTTACAAGGCACAGGCAACGGCCATTTGAGCAGGGCACGGGATGTAATTCCTGTACTTATGAAAAATCACGATGTCGACCTCCTGATAAGCGGATCGCAGGTTGATGTGGAATTGCCTTACGAAATAAAATACAGGTTCAGGGGCCTGGGGTTTATATTCGGTTCGAACGGGGGTATCGACCTGGTTGAGACCTACAGGAAGAATCATATAAAAGTTCTGCTTTCGGAAATAAACAGCCTGCCTGTAAAAGAGTACGACCTGGTAATCAACGATTTTGAACCTGTGTCGGCCTGGGCATGCGCAATACATAATGTGAAGTGTATTGCCATAAGCCACCAGGCAGCAGTATTGCATAAAAAGGCCCCTCATCCCAAAGAAGGGGACATAGTTGGTAAGGCTATTTTAAAGAACTATGCACCCGCCTATGCGAAATACGGATTTCATTTTAAAGCGTATGCTGACAATATTTTTACCCCGGTTGTACGACAGCAGGTAAGGGAGCTGAAAACTTCCTATACCGGTCATTATACAGTTTACCTGCCAAGCTATGACGATAATCGCTTATTGAAAGTATTAAAACTCTGCAGCGATACACGTTGGCAGGTTTTTTCGAAACATTGCAGGCATGCAAGGGGTTATGGAAATATTACCATACAACCCATACATAACGATGCTTTTATTGCAAGCATGGCCACAAGCGAAGGCGTATTATGCGGAGCCGGTTTCGAAACGCCTGCCGAAGCCCTTTTTATGAAGAAGAAACTTATGGTGATACCCATGAAAGGGCAGTACGAACAGCAATGCAATGCTGCAGCTTTGAAGGAAATGGGTGTTCCTGTTTTAAAGAGCCTCAAAACAGAGAACGTTGAGAAAATCAAAAGCTGGCTGAAAAACAGCCCGGCCGTTGACGTTGATTATCCTGATAATACGGAGTCAATTATTAACCGGATTCTTGAACTGCATGCACCAACCGGCATCCCTGAGCCGGTTAAAGAAAAGGAATATTCGGTTAAGCAATTCAGGAATATGATCCTGAAGAAGATAATTACACAGCTTTAATCGGGGGTAATGACATTTACAGGGAAGGACTTTGGTAGTGATTTCAAATGGGGAGTAGCTGCAGCAGCCTATCAGACCGAAGGCGGCTGGCAAGCGGATGGGAAAGGGAAATCGGTTTGGGATGTTTTCACCAGAGTAAAAGGAAAAATATTTGAAAACCAGAACGGGGATATTGCCTGCGATTTTTACGCACTATATAGCCGCGATATTGAATTGATGGCAAGTCTCGGGATCAGGAATTTCCGCTTTTCGTTGTCGTGGAGCCGCATTATCCCCAGTGGAACCGGTAAGGTAAACCCAATGGGAATTGAATTTTACAACAGGGTAATTGATACCTGCCTTAAACATGGTATTGAGCCCTGGATAACATTATACCATTGGGACCTGCCGCATGAACTCGAAAAAAGAGGAGGCTGGACCAACCGGGAAATTGTTAACTGGTTTGGCGATCATGTATCACTTTGTGCCAGGTATTTCGGCGACAGGGTTAAAAACTGGATGATACTGAACGAACCCATGGTTTTTACCGGCGCCGGATATTTCCTGGGTGTACATGCCCCGGGGCGGAAAGGACTCAATAGTTTCCTTGCTTCCATACATCATGCAGCATTATGCCAGGCCGAAGGAGGGCGCATCATGAGGTCGCTTGTCAGCAAAGCCCGCATAGGAACTACATTTTCATGTTCGTACATTCAGCCCTGCAGCGATTCGGGAGCCGATTTCCTGGCTGCACAACGTGTGGATGCACTGCTCAACCGGACATTTGTCGAGCCCCTTGCCGGGTTGGGTTACCCGGTGAAAGATCTGAAATTATTACAACGGCTCGAACCTTTTGTAAAGGACGGTGACGAAGGCAAACTAGCCTTCAATATGGATTTTATAGGTGTGCAGAATTATACTCGCGAAATCGTTGCCAGTTCGGTGATTACCCCTTTGATCTGGGCAAAAGTAATAAAGCCGGATAAAAGAAATGTGGAAACTACGGTTATGAACTGGGAGGTTTTTCCCGAGAGTATTTACCATATGCTCAGGCGGTTCAGCAAGTATAGTAGTTTTAAGGAAATCATAGTTACCGAGAGTGGCGCAGCTTTTCCTGATAAGGTGGCCGACGGCAGGGTGAAGGATGATAAACGAACTGAGTACCTTGAAAACCATTTAATACAGGTTCTAAGGGCGAAACAGGAAGGCATGAATGTAAACGGATATTTTGTCTGGAGTTTTACTGATAATTTTGAATGGGCCGAAGGGTATAAACCACGGTTTGGGCTTGTAGGCATCGACTATGCAACACAGGAAAGGATAGTTAAAGATTCAGGGTACTGGTATAGCTCTTTTATTCAGGAAAGCAATCGCCTTTAGATATTTTTGATTTTTTTCCTCCCCAAAGGCCTTGTTTGTCTGTATGTTATGTAACGGGTCATGTAATTCCGGCATTTATTAATATTCAGTTAACATTGAATACGTATTTTTGCAAAATAAATCAACACACCAAAGACGGCAATTCGAAGCCGTTATAATGAGCGTAAGGAAAATGGTAACCCATGGTTGCCTGGCTCACACGAAAAAAATCAAATCAATTTACTGAAAATCCTGTAGCCGGTGCATGCACTAACAACATTGATATTTCAACAAATTAAAGGAGAACTTTACCATGTATATACCTATAAACCCCGAATATATTGTTGCCAGCTTTGAGAACCCGCTTAAATTATCGCGCCTCATAAGGATTTTAAAGTACGAAAATACAAAACGCAGGCTGTTGAAGAGAACGCCGCAACACTCCCAATAAACCAGGTCATACGATTACTTCTGGTTTGGGTTAATACACCAATCCGGCTTTAAGTATAGTATCCGTCTTCATAGCAATAAGTCAGCATAAATTCAATGCCTGCATTTGTTATGAATAACGGATCAGGCGGCAGCTTTGCCTGAAGGGTAGTGATAAAAATGAGAAATGGATTTCCGGCATGACAAATGTGCACGGATTACTGAACAGTACGTTTATTTCTAAGCAATTCAGCACTATGTATACAGAAATCCCGTATACTGATCATCTTCGTGCGATAGCCTTGTACATCTCTGCATCGGGAAGACCCTGTTATGTGGAATAAGATAATCGGTGAATTCGAAAAAATCACCAAGTACCTGGGTCGACCCGCCCATGTTTATTTGACTTTTCGATTCGGGGTAATCGTATAATAGGGGTATGTCGCTCATAGAGCTGTCTGTAGATAGATTCATTTCCGGTTCAAGCTGTTTGTTTTCCATGAACAATACTATTAATGAAGTACAAATGTCGATGAAAGTTTAACTCATTCCGGCATGAAATTCAAACATAACAATTTAATAAAGTAGAATTCCTGATCATGTAACATGATGTTAATATTAAATATAACTTATTTTCAGGTCCGGGCTGCTTCCCTGAAGTTCACTTATCCTGTTTACCCTGGTCAGGGGATTTATGGGTCTTGATAAGCTCACAATACCTGTAATATACATCATCAATAATCGATTCCCAGGGATGATAAAGTGATCTGCGGGCTCCTTCGCCGGCTTTTTTTACAGCATGCTGGTTTTTCATCAGGGCTACGATCTTTCGGCTGAGATCCCCGGCTTCGTTCTCAATCAGAAATCCGTTCACGCCATCAATGATGCTCCCGGCCGATGGTGTGTTCGCTACCACTACCGCCGGGATATCGAAGGCTGCAGCTTCCTGTATAACTAAGGGCGGATTATCGTAAACTGACGGAAACAAAAACAAATCCGATGCAGCATAAATATGCCGGAGCTGTTTCCGTTCGGTTATTACCCCCGTGAAAACCACGGAATCCTGTAAAGTGTATTTTTTTACAAGTTTCAATAAATCACCGGCAGCATACCCTTCGCCAACAAATACCATTTTAAACGATTTCCCTTTTTCCTTTAATCGCTTAAGCGAATCGATGATGAGCCGGATATTCTTTTCCCAGCTGTGCTGCCCCACAAAAAGCATTACAAAATCGTCCGTTCCGGCATTTATCATTTTAAGCCCTTTTTTACGGTATTCAATCCGCTTCAATTTCCCTGGAATAGCCATATCGGTCCCGTTTGGCATAACTTCATACGGTCCCTTGTACCCAAATTCCTTTAGTGTAAGCCCCGTAGCCTTATCCGGAACCCATACCAGGTCGGCCGAATCATAAAATCCGAGCGTAAACCGCTTCAGGAAATCAATAATCAGCTCATTATTGATTGCTTTCGTTAAATCATCGCTGTACCTGGAATAAAAGGTAGTTACAAGTGGCATACTAAGTTTTTTCGAAAACTCCTGTGCCAGATGCCCGCTGATATAGGGGCTATGTGCATGAACAAGGTCGAACGGCACCTCCCTGATTTTGTTCCTGAATTTAATATCAATAAACGGAAGTCCTGAACTGTGTGGATTCAAGCCAGGCAGGAGAGCCGTCCTGAACCTGTTTACTTTATAGGGAACCTGATCCTGGTAATCATTCGCTTTTGGTGCAATAACCATGCTCTTCCCGTATTTCCCGTTGAGCCCGAGGGCATAGTTGTGAGTTGCCATTGCTACCCCATCCATAACGGGGAAGTAGGAATCATTAAACTGTCCGGTAGTGATTTTCATAGCACCTAAATTTACTCAAATATCGGTATTCAAATGCTATATATCTCATAATTAACGAATTGATAACTGAAAGTTAATAATTGAGTATTAATATGCATGGAAGTATTACACAATAAAAAGACACTTCACCTGCATTTTAACAGTAATTCATTTCTTGTAAATTATTCCTCCGTATCTATTTCCGTATCAGGTTCCTTTGGAGTGGATTCTTCTTCATCTTCGATTAATTTTCTTATCAAAGCCTTTTTATCTTTTTGATTTCGCCGGATTAATAAGCTAATTATTAAAATAACTATAACGAGCACTATCCCTATAAAAAGCCAGTTTAGTTCCATAATTCTTACTTTTTTATGTTAATAATCCAGGAATATTATTGCCAGATTAAGTTTATTCGTAAAAAAAAGCTGCACTTGTAAAAGTGCAGCCGGGGTCCTATGAATCAACAAACAAAGTTTAACGTACTGCATTCAGTTTTATGTCAATTACTTCCTTTTCGCTGGGTTGAAGTTTGAGGTTTTCGACCAGGCTGTTTTTGTATGAGATCAGTGATAGTACCAGGTTGTAGTTACCTGCATCCAGGCCATTGATAGTAAATGCACCATCCATATCGGAGTATACTTTTACTTCGGTGCCTTCAACTGATATGGCAACACCTGCAAGCGATTCGCCTGTTTTGTTATCGATTACTTTTCCTGTAATACTTGCTTTTGCACTGGATGCAACGGGCATATCGCCGGTGGCCCATACTGTATTACTGATAACGATTGAAAGTACAACTAATACGATGCTGATTATTTTTTTCATGGCTTTTTACACTTTTTATACGTGCAAAAATAATCCCACAGTATTAATCGAATATTACTCCTATATTAAATCAATGTTAAGGATTTTCCGGCCGGTAGGAGGTGGTTCAAAAGTACAGCTTTTATCGATTGGTAATGTTTTTAATGAAGAATCCGCAATACGGACCGGATAGTATGGCTAAGTTTAAACCTGATAATTTATTGTTTAAGGTAGACTTAACACCCCCATTTTCATTTAAGATTCTCTCATTATTATTATCAATACTAAATTAATTTTTTCCAAAATATAGTACTTTTTAATAACCATTCCAGGCATTTATTATTAAAGGCCGGCATCTGAATGCTGATGTATTTCGTTTTACGTATTTAAAACTAAAAAAAAGGCAGCCAAAACTTCCGCTTTTGCAAACCTTTTTCAAAAAAGAATGACCGGGTTAAGCAACTTGAGTTTTTTATCGGTGGTTGTAGTTTCGCTTACTTCAAAGCCTCATTCGCCGGGTTTAAGGGGCGAATTGCAGTAAATGCCTTTCAATAATGCGGCGCTGCTGTGCACAATTACTTCGGGTTAGCCGGGTACCTTGTTGCGTTCCTGGTAGGCCAGTTCAAGCTGCTTATTCAGGACTTTTTTCACCCACCTGATGGTGAAAAATATAAATATAAAAAATAATTCAGAAAAAATCATTCTTTTGCAGGTGTTTTAGCGCGGTTTAACAATACGACAGTATTATATTTGGTTAACCGGGTTTACCGGCTTGCTTTACTTTTTTGCATCAGCGGGTAAAACCCGACACTTTCAATTCAAAATTTTCTATATATAAGATAATGAGCATGTTAACATATTATAATAGTGCATAATTAATTTATATAACATGTCCCACAAAAGGTATCGGCATCTCCGGAAAAAAGTATTAGCATCTCGAAAAAAAAGTATTAGCTGAATAATCCGGAGTATATAGTGACACAAATCCGGACGAAAGGGTGACACCGATCCGGAGCAAAGTGAGCCACCAAATCCGGAGCAAAACGTGACACTTTAATTTGACACGTTAAAAGACTCAGGAATCATTTTTGGATTGTTTTTCAAAAAAACACCTGACAATCCGGCGCAAAGTGAGCCACCCAGAGGTACAGGAACATGGTTTAAGTTTGAAGGTTAAACCCCTTTAGACAATGGCGAATAAACCTGTACCCATGTTATTGATAAAAAGACTACTACAACTCAAAGAGCAAGGCTCTTCAAATCGTCAGATTTCTGAGATATTGCATGTGACACGGAACACGGTGGGCGCGTATGTAACTCGTATAAACCATTGTGGAAGAAGCTACAAGGAGTTATTACGGTTAAATGATGAGGATCTTGCAGAAGCTGTACTTTCAGTAAAAGCAGAGCCGGATAAAGACAGCAAATATGTTGACTTTGAACAGCGGGTGAAATACTTCACGGAGCAGTTAAAGAACAAGAAAACAACAAAACAGATATTGTGGGAAGAATACCGAGAAGAAGTTCCTGGCGGGTATAGCCGTTCTCAGTTTTGTGATTTACTGAAACGGTATCAGGATAGCAGGAACGCTGTTATGCACTTTGACCATCCACCAGCCGAGTTAATGGAGTTTGACTTTGCCGGCGATACGATTAACTATGTTAATCAACAATCAGGTGAAATTATAAAATCTGTTGTATTGGTATGCCGGTTGCCCTGTTCAGGATACACCTACATTGAAGCATTGCCATCACAGCAACGGCCCTGGCTGATAGCCGCACTAGGCAGGGCATTGGAGTATTTTGGCGGAGTTCCGTATATGGTACGTACCGACAACATGAAACAGTTTGTAAAAAAAGCAAACCGTTATGAGCCATCGTTTGATGAATATGCCCAGCAATGGTCCGGACATTACAACACTACGCTCACAGCTACCCGGGTAGCCAAACCACGCGATAAAGCCGGGGTTGAAAGTAGTGTTAACACAGCTTATTATCGGGTATATGCTCCGCTTCGTAACGAGCACTTTCACTCTTTGATTGAATTAAACAAAGCCCTTTTAGAAAAAACAGATAAACTCAATCACAGTAAATATCAGAGTCGGGATTACAGTCGATATGATAAATTTATAAGCCTGGAGCACCCATTGCTGCGACCATTGCCACAGGAAGCTTTCGTTCCCAAGTCAACCCGATCAGCCAAAGTAGCAAAGAACTATCATGTGATGCTGGGCGAAGACAAACATTTTTACAGTGTTCCCCATCAATATATCGGTAAGCAGGTAAGCCTGGTTTATGATACTGAAAACGTAGAGATTTACCTTAACCAACAACGTATCGCTTCGCATTGGCGGGATACCCGTAGTAATACTTATTCAACCCTTGATGAGCATATGCCTGCCAACCATAAGCATTATACAGAACAGCGAGGCTGGGATGAAGAATATTTTTTGAAGAAATCTACCACAATCGGTGAAAACACAGTGGCGGCCATCCGTGAAGTCTTAAAACAGAAGATCTTTAAAGAACAAACTTATCGTTCATGCATAGGAATAATACGCTTAGCCGACAAATATGGAAAGCTCAGGCTTGAAGCAGCATGTGCCAGGGCTTTGTCCTACAATGGGAAAGTAACCTATGGTACTCTAAACAGTATCCTTGAAAAATGCCTGGACAAACAACCGCTGCAAATATCCATTGATTACAGTCTGCCGCAACACGATAACCTGCGGGGAGCCGGAACTTACGGTTAACTCCCGGATTACTCTTCTTCTCCGCTCCCCTTCCTATATCTGCCCACATGCCCACAGGAAGGGGGCGGAAAAGAAGGTTAGCATACTTCACAACACTATCCACTCTTTAAAACCAAATCATTATGATTAACACAAATGCAACCTTAGAACAACTTGAACAACTCAGGTTAAATGGTATGGCGCAAGCATACCGGGGAGCCCTCGCACTTCCTACGCACGAACAACCAACTTCCCACGAACTGATTGCCCGATTGGTGGAAGCCGAAGGTCAAAACCGCACTGGCCTAAGAACTCAGATGTATCTTAAACTGAGTAAACTCCGCTATGATGCCGTTATAGAGCAGATACAGTGCTCAACTAACCGCAACCTCTCACGTGAAGAATTACTCTCTCTTTCGGATTGCAGCTTCATTCAACGAAGTGAAAATATACTGATTACCGGTGCCACAGGTTGTGGCAAAAGTTATCTGGCTTGTGCTTTAGGTCGGCAGGCCTGTTCCTTAGGTTACAAAGTGTATTACCTGGGAATGAACAGATTTATTGAAAGGCTGATCCAGGCCAGACTCGATGGATCTTATATCAAACTGCTCAATCAATTAGAAAAAATCCCGCTCATAATACTGGATGACTTTGGGCTGGCTCCATTGGATCACAATACTAAACTCACCCTGTTACAACTGCTGGAAGACCGTTATGGAAAACGTGCAACCATTATCACATCCCAACTTCCTGTAAAATCATGGTATCAGTATCTGGATGAACCCACTTTAGCTGATGCAATAATGGACAGATTGTCAGGTTCAGCTCATAGAATTGAATTAAAAGGAGAATCATTAAGAAAGAAAACATAAAAAGAAAAAAGCTATTTTTACCACACCATTGTTCCTTGCCTACTGGCTCACTTTCAACCGGATTAGTGGCTCACTTTCGTCCGGATTTACTGGCTCTATTTGGCCGGAATATTCAATTAGCATCTTTTTAAAAAAGTATTAGCATCTCGAAAAAAAAGTATTAGCATCTTTTTCAGTAGCCTTTGGGCAAGGATCCGGGAATTTATAATATATCAAAAACAAATAATTTCGAAACAAAAAAGCCGGGAAGTTATAAAACACCCCCCCCGGCCTTGTTTATATGCTCTGCCTAAGCCTACGATTCAGGAAACAGAATTTTCCCGCTTTATGATCTCTCATACTTAAGCACTTTCAGCATATCCTTAAGCTCCATACCAGGGCGGTACACTACCCTTGCTTTTTTAATCAACGCGGCAGTAACTTCCTCGGCATTTTCAATGCCACCGCTATTCACCGATATGGAAAATGATCCTAGTTTGCCAAGGTTAACCGAACGGCCGGCCATAAGCTCTTTAATGATGGTTTCGAGCAGGGCTATAATAACAGCATAAACATCCGGCCGGCTTATGGTACTCTTATCCGAAATTATTCCCGACAAGCCATCGATATCCGTAACTTCCTGCGCATGTACGATTACGTAATGCTTAGGCGGCGCATTTGGATCAAGCAGGTTTTTGCGCCTAACGGTTCTGAATTTAACAGACATCTCCTTTTATTTTAAAATCAGAATATTGTTAACTGCGGCTAAACTTATGAAATCCATAGTTTCAAGGTTTACATTTACAGGGCATTAACCATTCCGTGTAAAAATTTATTATTTTTGTGTGCCTCTCTGTATTTTGGTTCGTACCTGGTCAAATTTAAGTTTGATGAGTCAGTCTCACGGGGAGGCTTTTTTATTCGAAAACAAGGGATGGCAGGTCCTCCTGCTTCATTTAAATGATATCAATCAAACTCTATTAACCGGATATTAATATTTTAGTACTTATTTCAAAAAGCATACCAAAAAATAAAAAGTATTGATTATCATGTATTTAAGATAATATACTATTTTGTAAAAAGTGCCAATATGGGAAACAAGTCCCAAATTGGAATTGGATATACAATGACAAAGTACATGGCTAAAATAAGTAGCATACAAAGCATCGAAGAAGCCGCTTAGATATGTGGAATCAGTACGAATGTTATAAAAAGAACAATCAGTCTTCTGTATTGGAGCCCTTATATCCTGAAAAGGACCTGTCTCTGTACTTTTTGAAGCTACCCGGAGTTTGTTGAAAGATACTCTTTATCAGTTAGTTAGTGTCAGTCCGAAATTCACCTGTGCCGATATGGAATCCAATTGTTTGTATTAAAGCCAACTTGCTACTTTTCAATCTTTTAGAAGGGTTGTGCAACGGTTACGTTTGTTGTAGCACTTTTTTTATTCTTCAGTCTTCATCAATTCTTTCCCATAATACAAAACTGCAAGTGCGATAAGCAAACAAGGTATTAGTCCGGTCATAATTGCAGATTGGTATCTAATGCTAAAAAGAGCAATAATAATGTAGGCAATAAATCCTATTCCGAATTTTAACATTCTTTCAATTCCATGCATTCTCGGAGTTTTGAAAGCAATGAAAAAAGGAATGAAAAAACTTAAAAGAAATGCTCCAATCCGACTATTCATATTTGCTTCTGAGTCCAAAGTCAGATAGCCGATTATTGACATCAAGATTATATTAAGAGGAATGAGAAAAGCTGCATTGATAATGATATTTATTAGTGTTCTCTTTCTATCCTGATTTTCGATGTTTCGCAAATCTTCTAAATTAATCTCAAGCACGTCACAAATTAGATTTAAGGTTTTTCCACGGGGAATACTATCAGAACTTTCAATCCGTTGAATTGTTCTTAAATTCATTTTTGACTTTTCGGCTAACTCTTCTTGCGTAAGTCCTTTTGATTTTCTCGTTTTACTGATTTTTTTACCAATTATGTTCATCTTAAAAAAATTTAGATATTCGGTAAAGGTATTTATAATGCCATGTTTTGATAACGGTTTCTTTACGGCATTTATGCGACATTTCTGTTTATACACCAAATTGTTGTGAAAAAAATCGGTTGCTCTTAAATGTCACCATTAGCCTTATTTTTCAAGATTGTCAAATTTGCCATTTCGCCAAAATTCCTATAAATTCCGAGTTCTTAAAATGTTGTACAACGGCAGTCTGTCTAATAACCTAAGCGAAAGTAGCTGAGAATTGAATAATTGCTTTCGCATTCGATCAGGTGCCTTTGGAATTTACTCACGCGAAACAGTTTTTAGACAGTCTGACGGCTGACGCTATGGCAAGTGCGGGAATAAATTGTTGCTTAACTGTCTGCCAGCACAAATGTATGTAAAGATTTCAAATGTTTCAACGAACACGCATACCCGCATTTGCTATAGCGTTTGTTGTGCCTTCGTTGTTTGTTTTTCTGAACGTGTGTTGGGGCAGGCATACTCTTTGGCAAGCTATGGTTTGTGTGCTGGAATGTGGGGCTTGCCAATGTGTATGACTGCGAAGGGCTAGCCATGCATTATCATAGTTTTTCTAATATTTCCTTCAAACTTTCAATGCTTCTTTTATGTCCAATTAGTTTTTTCCTTATCTGAATACATGCATCTGGATCAAACTCAAAATCATCTTTTTCAAATTGTCCTTTTAATACTAACTTTCCATCTTTTTCTTCTGCTTTAGCGTGGGCAAATTTGTTTCTGATATCGATAACATCAACATTATATGTCTTGTTAAAATCAAGAAATGCTTTAATCTCATCATTATTCACGAGTTTATTAAACTCTTTTAAAGAATCCCTAAAGATTCCCCATTTACGTGATGCTTCAATCAGTCTAAAAGAATTTTCAAAGCCAATTTCTTGATGTCGCTTTAAAAATTTGGCAGGACTTTTTACGAGAAAATCCTCAATATAGAAATGTATTACGCTATCTAATTCTTCATCTGATCTCTTCAGCAAACTTTTTTGTATTAAAATTGCTAAGTCAGCTGTTATGACATCCAAATCACTGGTAGCGGCAGTTATTAGACCGCGCGTCGCATTTAATTCAAGTAATTTTGAAAGTGTTAAAGTAATTACTTTTTCAATTTTGTCCAATAGTGTCTCTCTACCAACTTGAAAGGTAAGCCTTTCAATAAAAGCTAATCTTTCCTTAACTTCAGGATTGTTTTTATAGCTTGTTTGGGCAGTATAAAATAATATCTCTGTATCTAATTTCCTGACATTTCTAATATCAATGATCAATTTATCCCCGGTTGTATTATTCAGGTTATAATCTGATATTATCAGATCGTACTTATATTTAAAAATGAATTGATCCAATTCCGCTTCATCAAATACTTTTTCAATTATTGGTTCAAATCCTCGTTCAGATAGAAATTCTTCAATACTACTTACAGAACCATTATCAATATAGCTCTGCAAATCATTGTCGATCCATAATATAGTGTAGTCAAGTTTCATGTTCACTGGTTTTTGAAGGAAATAATAAACTCTACTCCTTTATTGATCTTGTTATTAACTTCGATTTTACCATTTAGTTTCTCAATTATTTCCCTTACATGATAAAGCCCTATTCCTGAACCTCGCCTTGAGGTAGTGAATCCAAAATCAAAAATATTCTCAATTATATTGTCTTTAATACCATTCCCATCATCACAAAATGATAATTGTGCTGAATTTCCCATTTGGCCCCAATTTAGTTCAACCTTTGATGCTCCGTTCTTAGAAGAGTTACTAATTAAATTATCGAGAACAATTACCATATCAATTGGATTGAATTTGAGTTTAAACTCGAAATCTTTTGGGCTGTTAATTTTGACATCTAGTAGTTCTCGATTTATTCTTAAATCATCCCTTAACTTATAAACATTCTCCAAATACTCATTAGTAAACGAAACAATATCAATATTAAGCTCATTTGAATGGATATTGAAATTTACTTTCTTAAAGTATTTAGAGAAAGAGGTTATCTTTTCATTCAAACTGCTAATTCTTTTTACTATAGCAATTAGTTCACTCTTCGATGCATCATTGTTGATGGCTTTAACCAGGTTTTCAATATCTGTCTTGATTAAAGGTGTTGTAAGACCAATATGATGTAAAATGCTTTCTAAATTTTTTGTGTCATTTCCAATATCATTTTGAAGAAAGTTTTTTTGGCTTACAACAAAGTCAAGTTTTTTTTCTGTCTCTTTTCTTAAATTTTCTTCTATTGCTGCTTTTGCAGATGCTTTGTCTGCATCTGCCTTTGTTTCCCTTACTGCCTTTTCAATCTTCTTGGCTTCCTTAATCATTTCAGGATTCCCGGATTTAGCAGCAACTTTAGAAATGTTTTTTATAATTTTATCAACGCTTTGGTCTTGTTTCCCAGAAATTATCTTTAGAAAGTCTTTATTATATTGAATGTCAATTACATCTTTTGAATTGATAAATCCAGATATAAGTTCTAGTATTTGGATTTTAACATCTTTAGCCCAAAGTTCTGGCGATACCTCTCCAGTTTCTTTATCTACTCTTTCATCACCCCATTGAATAATATTTACTACATAGTTCTCTAACCTTTTTAAAACATAATCATAGAAAAATTCAACTAAATTTCTGTACGTCTGAGTTTTTACGAGACCACCGTCTCTACTAGTGGTCTCTTTTAACTCAGGTTGTTCACCGTTTATTTCAATTCTTCCTATTAAATCCCTTGTTCCCAAAAACCGGTTGAAACCCTGCTGCTTTCTTCTGTCAATTAATAACAAGTCTTCACCCTCTTCTCCATAAGGATAAACTCTAAATCCATTCTTATACATAAAAACAGAACCATATTCAACTGAGTGCATTCCCATTATTCTATGAAAACTATACTTAGCACTCCTGTTTAATTGAAATAAATAGACAGAAATATTCACTAAATTTCCATATGGATTTTTTTCTTTCAAATAATATATTCGATCACCTCTATCCTGCAAAATTGTTTCAATAAAATCCCCTTCCGGATTTATTTGAACAAGTATATTTGACGTTTTAATTTCAAGTGTTTCGAAAATTGGATTTTTGACAAGACCATTAACAATTTCTAGCTCGCTTTTTTTTTCTCCCTTTTTATTAGGTTCTTTATCCAATGTTTTTTCTTCTATTGCAATGATTTCAATAGAAAAATTGTCGCTGTCGTTTCCCTGATTAGGGTTGATTAATTTGGCTAATGATTTTTTTAACTTTAGTAAGCGGTCTCTATCCCAAATATCTCGCAGTCCTGTAATCTCTAAAACTGTTCCCTTTTCTAACTTGTAGGTGTTTGATTCAATAACATTATGTGTTACTTTGATATTAATAAATTCTTTATCATCTGCATTTTCGAAATCTTCCCAATTGACAACAAGATTTTCGATTTTCCGTTTGTTTTCATCTTTTATAGTTATTAGATTTAAAAACCGCCCTAGCCTGTCACAAGAAAAACGGCCAACACCTTTTGCTCCAGCAAAAACTCGTTGTGTTTTAATCTTATCACGGTAATCTTCATTTTCTTTGCCCAATCTTTTTGCGGAATAAGCAACAAACAACCATTTGTCTTTCAAATCGTTATAGTTCATTCCTTTACCGTTGTCCTTTATTATTATCCTTGCTTTGTTAGGCTCATAGTTGTTTTCAAAAATTACTTCAACTTTTGATGCATTTGCATCAAAAGAGTTTTTGACCAATTCAAAAACAGCAACAAATTCATCTGTAATTAATTCTTTACCGATGATGTCTTTTAAGGCTGCGCTTATTTTGAAAGTCTCTGTATTAGCCATTTAGAATTTGTTTTAACACGTTACCTGCTTGCTCGCCGAATAAGGGCGGTATAGCATTACCCACTTGCGTGTATCGTGGTACTTCAACAATTCGCAACTTTCCTCCAGTTGTATATTTTTTTCTAAATTCAAACCAATCTGGGAATGTTTGTATCCGAGCATATTCCCTAACACTTAATATTCTTGGTTCGCAGTAATGCACATAATCATCAGGATGTGAAGTTAGAGTTGGAGCTGGCTTTTCTGAATCTAAAACTACAATACCTCTTTTTTTTATGTTGAACTTTTCACGCTCCTTTCCTTCAATTTTTTTTCCTTTTGGGGCCTTGGCTAAAAGTATTTGAAAAAGGGTTTTTGTATCATTGCCATGATTAGCAAAACGATGGCTATCAGGCACTGCAGTGGATAGGGTTTTTGAGCGCATAAGTTTTTGATACGGGCTTTTTACTTCACCATAAATTGAAGATAGAAATCCTTTTGAATCGGGGCAGTCAATAGTTCCATTTTGTTCTAATAAGTCAGAAATAGCATCTTTTAAGTTGGTAGTCAGCCCCAAGCCCCTTTTTACCATAAACGCTGTTCTGTTCTTCTTTAGCAATTCAAAAAACTGAAGAGGGGTATAAATAGAATTTTCAAAAATGTCTTTTCGTATTCCAACAAGTATAAAACGAGTTCTTTTTTGGGGGATTCCAAATTCAGAAAAATCAATTAATTGTCCGTAAACTTCGTAGCCATTGAAATCTTTACCGGAACGTTTTAAAGCTTTTTGAACAAACTCCGAATATTTAATCCCCTTACTTCTGTTTTTTTCAAACCGTTGAGTAAACCCTTTCACATTTTCAAAAAATATTATTTTCGGCTGAACAAGACGAATGAACTTAATATATGAGCTAATCAATTCATTTCTATGGTCGCTTTCTTCTCTACGTCCAGCAGTAGAAAATCCTTGACAGGGCGGTCCGCCTACTACTAAATCAACTTTATTTCTTAATTTTTTAAGTTCTTCACTCTTGGTATTGAGGATTTTGTCAATATCATGTTCCTTTTTCTCTAACCAATCAGGCCATTCAAAATGATTCAGATTGTCAATTAAATTATGTTTTAGAGTTGCAAAAGCAAAAGGGCTTTTTTCGATTGCAAAAAGTCCTTTCCAACCTGATTGATTTAGGCCAAGAGAAAGTCCTCCGCATCCGGCAAACAGGTCGATATAAGTGTTATTAGTCGGCATATTTCATTTCTCTTTTGTTGGATTCAGAAGATCCCTTACATCAATGTCTAAAGCAAGAGCAATCTTGATCAAATTCTCTAATGAAGGTTGTCTTGCATTTGAACACCATTGAGAAATTGTTGATTCGTCTTTGCCTATTTGTTCGGCAAGCCACTTATTTTTACGTCTTGTCTCAGCAAGGGCGACTTTGATTCTATTGAATTCTGTCTTTGTCAATTAATTTTTGTTTTACGCAAAGATATTAACTTATTTGTAATAATATTTACATTTATTATCTTTTCTGAATATTCTGGACTATTCTATTCCCAGTGCGTTTGCAAAAATTCAAGCTCTTTTGGTTTTTAGTTAGGGATTTGTGTGTCAGCAAAAACCAAATGTGCTTGAATGTGGGGTCGGTTTTTTACAATGAGGCACAACGGCAGTCTGTCTAATAACCTAAGCGAAAGTAGCTGAGAATTGAATAATTGCTTTCGCATTCGATCAGGTACCTTTGGAATTTACTCACGCGAAACAGTTTTTAGACAGTCTGACGGCTGACGCTATGGCAAGTGCGGGATTAAATTGTTGCTCAACTGTCTGCCAGCGCAAATGTATGTAAAGATTTCAAATGTTTCAACGAGCACGCATACCCGCATTTGCTATAGCGTTTGTTAGCCACAGTTTTTTATATATTTTTCTGCTACATCATAAAAGTCTCCTTGTGGAGAACCAAACCCTGGATAATAATTTTTGGATCTGTATTCCTGAATTTTTTCGAGTGCATCTTTAAATTTCTGTTCTTCAATTAGAGATGTTATTATTCCAAAAGCATTTGTTTCTTCATCTTTCATCATTTCCACTCGGAATTCATCAGAAGAATTTACAATTTTGCTTTTTTCTTTAACTTTTTCGTTAATTATTTTCAACAATTCGACAATTTCATTATCCGGGTTTGCCACATCCTCAATTTCTATGTCATATCTATATATATTAATCGCATGCACACAAAAAGCTGCCTCTTCTCGAAAACTTAAGGGCATTCTTTTATTTGGTTGTTCGTCAATAATATCCCAAAATACATTATCTATTCCCATTGGTTTAAAATCTAAATATCCCGATATTCTATTCTCTTTCAGACTTACATAAAAGGTGCATGAAAAGAAAAAGTTATTCAGGTTTTTATAAATAAACCAACCCTTGAATTTCCAATCCTTATCTCTAAGTTCTTTAACTTTCGATAGTAAAAGCTTTTCCTTTTCTTTGTATCTCATTTTCTGATAGTTGTGCGACTGTCCTAAAATTGTAGCTAATGGAGGAAGCTACACGCAGATGCGGATTGTGGACGATTTCCTGTCAAGCCGAAAAACTGCTTGGGCGGAAAGATGCACACCGAAAACCACCGCTGCCGCACTTGCGGGTAGCTGATGTTGTGCGTTCGTGTTTTTTTAATCTATTCTACCACAAGTCCAAGTAGCCTGAGCAATTGGCTCCCCTTCAAAATAGGCTATCCCAGATTGTTTAATAATTCTATTGCTTACCCTAATATTCTTTATCTCATAACGAATTTGATCACCATAGGTCACGCCTTTAAAGAACTGAACATCATTCATGGCAGCAAGCCCAAAAAAGCCATCTGCTAATTTAGCTTTCTTAATTCCTGCTCCACCACATTGTGCCATTGATTCAATAATAATCATTCCTGGAATATATTCATAATCAGGAAAACTACCCGTAAGCATCTTGTCATCCTCTTTATTAAAAGTTTTTAAACCGATCACTG
Source organism: Bacteroidales bacterium (assembly GCA_963677975.1). Lineage (GTDB taxonomy): Bacteria > Bacteroidota > Bacteroidia > Bacteroidales > UBA4417 > UBA4417. The sequence continues at coordinate 2,967,225 of OY782677.1, forward strand.
AATCATTATTCGCGCTCAGTATCTCATCTACAAAAATGAATGGATATCTATGTGGAATTAAACTTTCTATTTCTTTTTTCATTATTTCTTATTTATTTCTTATTTATTTATTGCAAACGCAGGTTTTTCAACATGATGCACAACGTTCCGCGGCTATGACAAGTGGCGGCGTGCGATGTTCTCCGCTGTCGACGGGTACAAATGCCGGTGCGTGTTACAGAAGTTCAAATATACTACAAAACATGACGATTGTTAGAGCCTCTGTTGGTATTAGTTGTTGTTTATCCCGGAATATACAGCCAGATCCCGAATGTGCACCAGCAAGGGAATTGTACCGTCACGCATCAGAGATGCATGCCGGCAAGGGTTTTAAATTTTCTGTTTCGTCTTTAGTTCTTCTATTGTCTCGTCAATATTTGTCCAAGAAAACGTTTTCCCAACTTTGACTCTTTTGTTCCTATAAATAAATGTTATAATAACAGGCGTTTTATGAGTTAGCCAATTACTCTTTCCATAACCCGAATATTCGTTTACATTATATTCTTTTTCCAGTTGCTTTATCTCCGTGATGCAATATGTTTTTGTCATAAAAGGCAAACTGAATATCCTATATTTTAATATTAAATCGGTTTCAGAGATATTGATTTCAAGTCTTGCAAATAATTGTCTAACTGCAACCGCTATGGAAAGTAACCCAAGGATAATAAATGTTAAATAAGTTTCTTGATATGGATTTTGTACTAAATAGTAAAAAAGGACTAAGTTCCAGATTATTATGAATCCAATAAATAACGGTCTGATTACAGCTTTAATCTCAGTCTTATAAGTACTCATTTTCGGTTTTTTAAAATCCAGTATAACGTTCCGAAGCTCCCGATGAATCGGGACAGGAATGACAAGTGGCGACGTGCGCGGCGCTCCGCTATGATCGAGTAAAAATGCCGGAGCGTGGCACTGCTGTGCAAATTTACTCTAAAACCCGCCATTTGATAAACCTCTGTTAGCGTTTATTTTTTGTTCTAATTGTCAATTAATTTATAATAAACCGGTTGTACATATTCGATGTCAACCGCTTGTCCATTAAGTAGTCCTGGCAACCAATTATCAGCAAGTAACTTTACAACTCGAATTGATTCTTCATCCAAACCAAATCCCAATGGCTTATTTATATGATAGTTGCTTGTCTTACCATTTTTATCAATTGTAAATATTATATTAACCGTTCCCATAATACCATTTTCAGTTGCGCTTTTGGGATAGGTAATCTCTCTCGACAATACAAAATTAAGGTTGTCAGTTCCACCTAAATAAAGTGGAGGTCTATTTAAGGATATTTCTGGATTGTCTGCACCATTAATGAACTTGTACTTCTTACTTTTCTCTTCGCCGGATAAGTAGTAATAGGTTAATTCATTTTTCGTGAAATCGTATATTTGTATTACTTTCCCATCATAATTATAGTACTCCCAAATACTATCCTTTACTCCATTTTTATAGTTTCCTTTGATTAAAATCGAATTTTTATACCCAATTCGCTTATACTCGCCTTGTCTTGTTACTTTATCGGATTTAAGAACAAAATAGACTTCACTGTTTTCCTTATCATTTATCATTTTAGTTTTCTGTGCAAATAATAATACTGGGATAAAAGTCAAGATGATTAAGATTGCTTTTGTCATGATATTTGTCTGTTATTGAGATTTTTTTATACTAAACGCTAACGTTCCGAGGCTCCCGAATAATCGGGACAGGTATGACAAGTGGTGGCGTGCGCGGTTCTTCGCTGTCACCTGGTAAAAAATCCATGTTTGCAGGTACAGTTCAAATTTACGATAAAGTATGCCAATTGTAAGAACCTTTTTAGCGGTTCGGTGGTATTTTCTTCAATTTTTCAAGATGAATTTTGGCTTTCTCACGAAAAGTAATTTCAGATTCAAGTACTGTTTCTCCGCCTACATCTTCTCCGGCACTCAACCATTTACCATTTTCATTATAGAAAAACCATAATCCATAAAAGCCTTCTTGTATTTTACTAATAAATCCTGCAACTGAATCATCATAAACCAACATTCTGTCTATTTGGGTACATAATATTTTGTTCTTCCTCGATTCATCAACCTGGATGTCAGTAACTGTATCGCTAAGCCGATCCTTAAGATAATAACTGGATACCTTTTTAAGTTTTGAATATTGTCCGTTTACAGCAATGTATTTTATAGAAATAAATGCATTTAAAGGAGTTTCCTGATTAAATATTTCAGGAAAATCTCCAAGTACTTTATTAATATCCGTTCTAATGTACGCATCTGCGGGTAAAGCGTCTTTATTTATTAAAATCGATGACTTTATTTTTCGGGAAAGGATAACTCCATTTTTCCGACTTATATAATATGAATGGTTTATATCATTTTCACTGACAGCTTCAACACAAATGCCATTTTTGAAAAGTATACCAGAAAGTTCATCGCAAGCATATCCTGCTCTGATCTTTTTATTCATTACTTGCTGATAATACAAATTCCGTCTTAAACTATCGTTGAAATGAGGACAATGGCTGTAAGGAAGAAATGCCAATCCATCTACCACACTCAGATTAACAGGACGGGAGTCACTAATGCCATTTTGGAACCAGCAAATTGATCCCGCACTGCCCCCTGCCAAGATAATACCTTTCTTTAATGCTTTGTTCAGGATCCGATCAATACCTTGCGCTTTCCAAATACCCATCATATTTAAAGTATTTCCACCACCAACAACAATTGCATCCATGTTCAGCAATGTTTCCTCAAAAGTTTTTGGAGTATCAGCCGAACTACCCCACACTTTAAGAACGATTGGTTCAATAGATATTTTTTTACAGATAGAATTCCAATATTTAATATTATCTGCATTGTCAGCACTTGCTGTCGGGACATAACAGACTTTCGGATTTTGCTTTTTTGTTAAATCGACTATATATTGTATGAACTTTTGATTTATGTCACCGCCAAAAATAAAAATCGTTTGTTCTGCTTTTTTGTCATTGGATTGCGTTTGTGCATTAATAGATAAAAGTCCTATTATTGCCAAAATTAGAAAAAGTCTTTTCATACAATATATATCTGAATTTTATATGGGTACGTTCTGATGCTCCCGAAGAAGGTTCCGAGGCTATGACAAGTGTCTGCGTGCGTGGTATTCCCGTGTCGGCGAATACAAATGCCGGTGCGTGCTATTACTGTTCAAATATACTACAAAACCCGACGATTGTCAGAGCCTCTGTTATGTGTGGTATTTCGATCCGTCGCGCTTAAAATATTGCTCATTGGTTCTTCGCGGCTACTTTGAATTGTGTTTGGGTATAAATCTGTCATAAAAAACGCCAGTCCCTTTAGCCTCAAGTCGTCCTGCAATTACGGTGTCGGAGCTGTTTGCTAGTTCAAATTCAGGCCTTAAATGATAATGTTCCCTGGCTCCGGTTGGAAGGAATTTGTCATCAACCTCTTCCTGGTTTAAGTCCGCGATATCGGTTAATAGTTTTGCAAATGATCTCAGTCCTTCCGGATCTCCATGAATTAAAATCTCTTCCCACTTTGAAATTTCTCCTTCAAAATCGTCTTCATTGTGCGATACAAAAATATCTAAGTGGCCTTTAATTTCGCCCCCTCTGATCCGTTTATATTTCATTGTTATTCCTTTTGTAAGTTTGGTTCTGCTAAATCGCACATATTCAAATTATTGTTCCGTGAAAAGCGAAAAATACCTGATATATTTTGTGTACAGTTCCCTGGCTACCTGACTTGAGTTTTCAACCACAACCGGATTATCTTTAAACTCCGATTCACACCATTTCCACTCAAATTCAGCGATTTTCTGATCAAACAATTTCTGATCGAAAGCGGTTGAATCTTTTAAGGATTTTCCAGCATCTTCGAAAAATATCTCCCAGCGTTTTTTGTAGTATGAATCGATTAACCCGCTATAATCGCGTGCTGCATAATCAATCAACCCGCTTCCCTGCTGCCCCCATGTGGTAATAAGAACTTTGGCATTCTTCTCAAAATATGACTTAGGGGCATCTGCTGCCTCAAATTTGTGAGAAGCGGTAATCCAGTTGTTTAAGGAAAACTCCGGTCGGGTTGCAACTATTCTGTCGACATCGGCTGCGATTTGAATAAAAAGCGAAGAATACTGGTTGAACTGATCGATGTCTTTGGCCTTATAGGCTTCAAAAGCCTTATTTCTTATGTGAAAGCTTAAGTTGGCAAGAACCTGCCTGCAAACCATCACTAAATCGTACTGATAACGAGGATTGGAAAGCGTTTTTTGATCGGCAAGGAGCATTTGCCCGAAAATATCGGCAAGCTTCTGATAATCGTACACCCCTCTCCGGGTATAGTTTGCGTTACCTTCGAACCTGGGTCGCATCTCTATTGTATTGCCAAGTCCAACTCCTGAAATAAGCTGATCGTAGGTAACATTCACCAACCGTCTCCATGCATCTTCTGCAATTGGATCATCCTGCCCTGCACGCGAACGGGCATATTCAGTAATCCAGTCATTGATATTTGACGCTGAGTTGTCCCATGCGTATTCAAATAACCACTCAAACATAAACCGGTTTACTCCAAAACCTTCAAGAGTTGATCCAATACCGCGCATCTGTCGTCGGTTATCATCGTTCTCTGTAGCAACCAATAACTTTGCAACCTTTTTTATGGGTGCAGCCATTTGTGTGCCACCACCAAAGTTCCCCAGATAGCACCAAATATAGGGAGCATTGAAAAACGCATCGGTGGTTCTCCAAATCTCAGTATTCTCGCAAAAATAGTCGAGAAGCATCATTTTATCCTTTGGAACAGCCTTGATCATAGCCTCAAGACGGGGATTTGTCCAATGCTTCCGGTCATAGTAAAATGTCCAGCCCATTTGAACCCAAATGGCCTCCTTATCAATCTCCGACATTCCTTTATATATTGTTTTTGATACCGAGGCCAGGTAATCGGGTTCCCAGCTTGGCGGATCCATTTCGTTAAACGGGTCGGTGCCATAATAGTGGTCGGTGCCAAAGTACTTTGTTTGTTCTTTAATAAACTCCTTCTGTATTTCAACAAAAAGGGGTTCCATTGGATTAAGAAAGTATGCATCGTACTGCTCGCCTGTTGAGTACGAACCCAATGATGTTAGCTTAACATCAGGGTACTTATTCTGTATGGCTTTAGGAGTATGTCCGGCAAAAGCAGGAAGTATCGGGGTCATCCCAAACGATCGCTCCTGTTGGAGGATTTTCTTCTGCAGTTCAAACTGATGATCGATAAATGACTGGGGTAACGGGCCTAACCATCCATCCAAATTGCCCATCCTATGCCATGGGAGATGTGCCGGGCCGGTAAAGAAAGTGCGGATCTGGTCATCGGTCATCCCGAATTTCTTCCAAACTTTTTGCCAGATATACTCCTGACCGGTAATAGCTAACGGCATGTTTATCCCATTTAAAGCCATCCAATCGATAAACCGCTCCCAATCGTCCCATTGCCACCAAAGGGTTGTATATCCAAATGTACAATAGTTTAAGAAAAACCTTTTTTCGAACCGGCATGATTTTCGGACCTTTTGCGTTACACCGGGTAAAACTGATGGCATATCGATTGGTTCCGCTTTGTACCAGGATACTGAAGTGTGGCAGTAATGGTTTAAATACCAGTTGAATGCCCGGGTAAGTGCTAAACTACTGCTGCCCCGTAATACTACTTTACCATTCCGGCTCTCAATCTCAAAAACTTCCTGGTTGTTTTCGGCCGTAATCGTCTCCAAAATAAAATTGTCCGATTTACCCGGGACTATCCTCTCAATTAAACCTGCAACGGCAGCATTATTAATTGTATTGTTGGCTTTACCAGGCAAAGAGAATAGTACATTCGTACTTGTAACTAAAATAACCAGTACTAAATTTCTGAATAAAAAGTATTTAACCTTCATTGTTTGTTTTTTTGTAATTTCTATTGTTTTTAAATTTAGTCGGGGGTTACCAATGGAATTGATATGTTGAAATTAGACTAATGGTTCATATGCTTGTCGAAAAATAAAACAAGGTCAAGGATACCCGAGAACCTGTATTGTTTGGAATAAATTGCCTTAAAACGAATTTCCTTATAGGTCACTTTATTAATGTTAATTGTTTCTTATTATGTTTGTCTGTCCTGAAAACTAACTTGTACCGGTCCGCTGCCAGCCATAATAAGCGGCTTGGAATTATAAATCTGCCTTGAAAGCACAAGTTAGCAAAGAAATACATAGCATCCCATTTGTCCCATCCCGCCTGGTATGGGTAGGTGCCGTCAGCAGGTGTTATTCGGTCTTTTCATGCTTAAGATACTGAATCCATTGTTTTTCAAGGGTAGATTCCGACAAACCATATATGATTTCAAAATTCTCAGGCTCTTTTATCAGCAGGACCAGTTTGTCAAAACCATATGTAACAATCAGGAATTCTACAATTGTAACAGACAGTCCATACCCATTTATGTTGCCAAATTCCATATCCGATACGGTATCAAGTTGTGTCCATGTTGGCGGTGCTGTTGCTCTCACACTTGATTCTACAATTTTTCGTATACGATCATTTATCTGACCTGCTTCGTATTGTGCATATCCTTCATTAAGCCATCTTGGCAATCCGGTCACGCCTTTATATCCACGTGCATAATAAACCGCTATATGAGTAAATTCATGCACAATTACCTGCATAAGGGATGCATATGTATGAACACTCCCTGGATGCAATGGTGATACCATCATTATTTCATCCGTATTCCATGTTCCGCCTACAACCCAGTCAGGCGCATCAGGAAGATTTATTGCGGTGTGAAAAGCCTGAATATTTGGGAAGACTTTTACCTTGATTTTTTTGTCAATTTGTATTCCTAAATGATTCGTGATCCCGGAATAATTATTCTCTAAAGTTATTGCCAGCGAATCTAAAACTTTAATGTCACCCCTGGTTGAATAGAAGTCGAAATGCTGACTCTCTTTTGCTAAATTCAGGGAGTCGATATTTTGCCCGACTATTTCCGGGATAGTTAAAAACACAAAAAAAGTTATTGAAAGTACATTCAACACTACATGTCTTATTTTCATGGTTTTATAACTTTGTAAGTTTATTATGATTCTTAAATATTCCTTTGACGGTCAATAGCATTAATACCCGCTGACGTTCCGGGGCTCCCGAAGAATCGGGACAGGAATTACAAGTGAAGGCGTGCGTGCCATTTAACTGATATCCATTACAAATATATGTAATGTTTGCAAATGTTTAAACAAACACGCATTCACGCAATTGTCAGCTTTTGCTAAGACTCAGTTTTGAATATGGAATTTAAAAGCGGATTCGAAATGCCTGTATTCTTTCCCGGAAGCCCTGATTGACAATGCAGAAGCATCACAACATACTCCGGTATTTTATTTCTGAATACCGAAGGGAACTTTCAGGCTGAACGTTATATTCCTTCCTGGATTGTTCAGTCCAACTTCTTTCAGAGTCGACAGATGATCGATGTATTTCGTGTCGAACACATTGTTTGCGCTTAAGCTTACTGAAATGAACTGATCCCGGCATTTGACGTTGCTTCCTATACTGAGGTCCAGCAGGGTATACCCTTTTGTAGCGGTTTCGTCGGTTGCCGTATTGTTCTGATCGAAGGCTGTTAACGTATTTACCGAAGCATATGCTTTATAGGTGAACAATAATTTATCCTTTTGTGCCCGGATTTCGAAATGTAGTTTATCAGCAGGAATAAATGGCAGATATCCGCCATTTTCCATCTTCCCCCTTACAGATGCGAAAGTTGTTTCCAGCGAAAGCCATTTGAAGGCGACAGGGTGAAAATGTAAACCGGCTTCACCTCCAAATAAAACAGAGTTTGCCTGCCTGTATTTGTAGATACTTGCCCCGTTTGTGGTTTGTGTCCCTGTTGGTGATATGTAAATGTAGTTCCTGATAATATTATAATACCCCGCCAGGTCGAAACTAAAATTGCCGACATGATAATGGATACTTGCGTCTGATTCGTTTGTGTTTTCAGGCACCAGGTTCAGGTCGCCGGTTTCATAGCGTGATTCATGCTGCCCGTTCGATGTAAGTTCGGCTAAATTCGGCGTGCGGTAAGCTGTAGCAAAATTTGCCCTGAAAAGAAGCTTTTTCGTTGGATTGTAAGTCGCACCTATTGAACCGCTGAAGCTTCCGTAATTTCTATCAACGGCCGCACGGTAGGTCATGGTATCCGTAGGCAAGCCGATCGAAAGGGTCGTTATCGATTTGGTATCGTAGCGTAATCCAGTTTGTACATTCAGTTTGCCAAAGAATGTATATTTAATCAATCCCATCGCCGAATAATTATTGATTGCGGCATCGGGTAATAACTTTGTTTCCCTGTTATTTATATTTGTGTTTGCCTGGTTAAATCCCTGAAAACCAATAATGTATTCCGAATTTGCTTTCGACGGCAGATGGAGTTTGGTTTCATAGGTTAATGTTGCCAGTTGCATCTGTATTTCATAAACACCTGCTTCCGCAAAATGTGTCAGTCCTGTATTCTGGTAGGCGGCATTAATATCGAGTTTATAATTATGCAGGTATAGTTTGTTTTGCGACGAAACTAAATGGGTGGTAAACTCCTGGTACCAGACCGAGTTCTGCCTGCCGCGGGTCGTGATTTCCTGGAGTGCCTCGTCTTCAACCAATCCGAGTTTTTCGTGGTTATAGTCATAAAACACTTTAAAGCTCCCGGTTTTATTGGAGGTCCCCACATTTGCTTTAACTGAAAATTCGTTGAAGCGTGAATTGGGAGCAAATAGTCCACCGCCCTGCAGGAAATCGGCATTGTTTTTTTGCCCGACACGGATACCACCATAGATTTTTTTTGAAGCACCCTTTAACCCCAGGTTATTGGTTATACCCAGTGTATTCGAAAAAAGCTGCAGGTTGTAATCACCCATAATAGTACCTACCGGAGCAGGCCGTTCCTTTATGAAATTTATTACCCCTCCCACGGCGTCACTGCCATATAACAATGAGGCCGGGCCTTTTATTACTTCCACATTTTCGATGCCAAATTCGTCGATTCCCAGGGGGTGATGATCCGAGTACTGGTAATTCTCGTAGCGGACATCATTGTTTAGTATAAGTATATCGTTCATGGATAAGCCGCGGATAACCGGTTTCGCCACGCCACTGCCTTTAGAAATCATATCTACGCCAGGCACCCGGGTGAGCATTTCCGAAAAATTAGGGCTGCTCTTCAATGTTTGCGGATCAAGTTTCAGTACATCGATCTTCACCGCGTTTTCATGCTGGGTCGAATTGTACAATCCCGAAATCACAATTTCTTCGGCTTCGATTGATGTTTGAACAAGTTTAGAGTTCAGCATTATGTCTTTCCCTTCAAACTGCACTGTTCCGATGCTGCTGTTATAGCCCAGGAATGAAAACTGGATTTTCAGCTTGCCGTCAGGCAGGTTTTTGATTTCATAGTACCCGTTTTTATCCGAAACTGTACCCTTGTTCAGGTCAGGGATATATACCGATGTGTTTGAGAGTGGCAAATTATCCTGGTCGCTGATTATGCCTGATAGTTTGTTTTGAGCGGATGTGAATTGATACAACGCTATCAATACACATACCAATAGTATGTTTTTCAATTTATTACATGTTAAAGATCCGACAATAGTTTAGTTAACATCACAATGGATGTTGAATTTTAAACCAGTCGCAAAGGAGGGGCGCGTAATAAAAATGAAAATTGGGATAAGCCGGAATAATATAGCGAATTGTAAGTATTATTATACGAATCGGGAGGATTATTCTTCTTTAAATCCAGGTTCTCAATACAGGGTGTAAAAAGCGAAAATTCGAAATTGCATATTCCGCATTTTTCATGCAGCAGATGGATGTGTTTCTCGTTTTGAGCTGTGCATGCCCGGTAATGCTCGTGATTGTGATCGAACCTGATAACCGTTGGCAGCAAAAAGGCCATCAGCAGAAATAAAGAAACTATATGTTTAAAATTCCGTATCATCAACGATTCAACTTATAAAATCATCAGTTTTAACTTATCATCAAATGTACTATTTATTGTTATAGCTTCAGATGCATACTACTAACCCTTCTCAATCGATTATGTTCATTCAGGGAGGAAGCAATTCAGTATGAATTCAATTCTTCTGTGCCTGTGGTGAAAAATGCTGATGGGTAATTGACAATTTACAATTTACAATTGACAATTGACAATTGATAATGGACGGTTGACAATGGGTTGATGAGTTGATAGGTTGATAGGTTGATTGACAATGGAAAATGGACAATTGACAATTCGTAAATCACAATTCCGAAATCAGAATTCAAACCCGGGTTGCACCCTTGGGCATCACTGAAAAGCACCTGGGTGCATCATTAAATGTAAATCCTAAAGTTTGGTTTTTGTTTGAAGTTTTTCGCCCAGCCGAAACTGTACAAGTATATAAATCAGTATGTTTACAACGAGGATATAGAGAATAAAACCGCAATTGGCAAAGGTGAAGGTCGATAATGTGAGCAGGGTTAAAATCACCCCAAATACTGTCGCTATCCATGGCCAGGCAATTTCTGTTTCCGGATATTTGTAGGCTTTCACCAGGGTTGGAACAGCTGCGAGCCCATCAGCAACTATGCTGAAAAATATGGCTATATTTCCCACTTTGGTGATCATCCATAAAACCAGTCCCGCAAGGGAAAGTATTCCGCATACCAGGTCAAAGCGGGTGAGTTTCCATTCGGCCTGTTTGTTCACAAATGAGCCTATAAATACAGTAAATGGCAGAAAGCCGGCACTGAATGTCATTAATGCTTCAAGACCAACTCCTTGCCCGATTTGGGCAAAAAAGGCGATAAACGGCACTATCGACCATAATAAAAATGAAACCCTGTTAGGTTTCACTTTGCCTTTCACAGTATCCGCCAGGTATGCCACAGAGCCCGCTGCTCCGATCAGAGTTCCGATAATGACAAAGTAAGCAGGAAGCATAAGATGAATATGACAATGTTTAGCCGCGATAAAAGTAGTCAATTATTTTTTCTCCCAGCTACCGCGCAAACCCTTCTGCATGATCTGAATCCATCCTCAAGCAGGTCACTAGTATATGAATGAAAAAATGTTCCTTTATTCCCTAAGGTAAGGATTATAAGTAATACCTGATGCGATTTGCATAGCCTGTTGAAACTTCGTTGTAAAATATTAAGTCAAATGTAAATCCGACATCCGAATTCCGAAATTAAGACCGGGTTGTACCGTCACCCATCACAAATGCGCGCCATCCTGGAGACAAAACTCCGAAATCCGAATTCCGAAATTAAAACCGAATTATGCCATCACGCCTCACAGAGGCGCCAGCCTGGGAGCCTAATGCGGTGTGTAAATCCCCGGCAGCCTGGTCCGGGTTAGCGGCAGGCTTCTTTACCTTTAATTATTATTTTAATCCTAAACTATTAAGCCAGGCAATTAATCCCCACTACAATTTATTATTTCTTTGCTTTCTTCGATTTCAGATACTCTTCTTTCATTTTCAAAAGGTCAATTTTGGAACAATCAACAATTAATTCTTCGATTATTTCTATCGGCATATCGGTCCCGCTGATGAAATTAATACAGCCCTTTTGAAAATTTGCCTTGTGAAGAAGGCTTTTATATTTCGTGTGCAGGATGGTTGATCCATAAATAGGCATTGCATGAAGCGACATATAGTTTTTAACACTTGAAAGCCCATATTTCATTATGCCTTTTCCTTTATAAATAATCATCTCTTTTCCCATCATTGCTTCTACTGTGGCTACGACACTTTTATCATTACAAATAATGGTTTCATGAATTTTTACCAAAATGTCTTGTCTGTCGGATGGTTGATTCGATATAAAGGTGCTAATTTCCATTTTTTTCTAGAGTTGTTTTATACACTTAGTACTTGCTACCATCGTTCCAGGCATGACAAATGTCGGTGTGCGGGGTTTTCCGCTGACGACGAGTACAAATGCAGGTGCGCGCTACTGTGGTTCAAATATACTATAAAACCCGCCAATTGTTTTGGCATTTGTTTCCAGTAGTTGTTTATTATCTATACGGGTTAAATACAAACTGAAATTTCCAAATTAAGCTTATAATCCAAAAATTACCAATTTAGTCATCGAGGGTATGATACAGCTTTATTTCATAATTACAGCTTTAAACCGATAGGGTCGGGGGATGCCGTTCATGAAATTGTCGGCATATATACTGATTGTGTTCAAATCGAAACTGTAACGCCAGCCAACGCCACCTGCTACCACATCAGGCATCCCATACCAGGCATTATAATTAACGGCATATGTATAGTCCTTTATGTAGAGATTTAGAGCTCCGCTGTTCAATATTTGCTGAGTAACGGAGGTAGTTGAATAAACATATTTATAATAGCCTGTTGCAATAAGAACCCATTGGGATGGCTGAATATCAAAACTATCAATTTTGATAATTGATATTCCCGATGCTCCTGTCGGACCTGCAGGCCCGGCCGGTCCGGTTGGCCCAACGGGCCCCTCTTTTTCGCAGGCAATAAGACCAAATACTAAAAGCAGGAATAAAAATACAGTTGTGTTTTTCATTTTTTTAGGGTTAAATTGTTTTAATCAAATAGCAATATTATGTCGATTAATTTAATGATAACTTTTCGAGGTTACCGCAGGAGGTGGTGTGTAGTGTTTTCCAGTGTCGGCGAGGTAGAATGCCGGTGCGTGATACCGCTGTTCAAATATACGACAAAACGCGCCATTTGTTATAGCCTTTGTTGGGCGGTACGTTTATCTTTTTTTGTCATAATCAGCCCATAAATTATAAATACTATTCCAATTACCAGGTAGGGAAGGCTCAAAAGTTGTCCCATATTCAATGTCATTCCATTTTCAAACCCGACCTGGTTCTCCTTTACAAATTCAATTATAAACCTGGCTGTACCAAATAGAACAGTAGCAAGTCCGAAGAAGAACCCGTTTTTAAGCCTGTCTCCCATTTTTTTGTAAAGAAACAGCATAATTGTAAAAATGATAAAATAAAAAATCGCCTCGTACAATTGTGCCGGGTGTCGGGGTATATTATCCACCCGCTCAAAAATCACACCCCAGGGCTCTGTTGTCGGAATGCCGATGATTTCCGAATTCATAAAGTTTCCAAGCCTGATAAAGCCAAAGCCCAATCCTGCCACAACAGCAATCAGATCAATGGTGTCAATTATTGAATGTTTAGTGATTCGGGAATAAAAATATAAGGCAATCAGTAATCCTAATACCCCACCATGACTTGCCAATCCCTGGTACCCGATAAACTTAATCCCTCCATCAGGAGGAAAGGCAATTGGGAGAAGAATTTCTAATGGATGACTAAAATAATATGCCGGCTCATAAAATAAACAATGCCCTAATCTGGCCCCTGCAAATATTCCAATTATACCATATACCGATAGTTTTTCTAAATTAACAAGCGGGATATTTTCATTCTTAAAAATCCATGTTAATATATAAATACAGAGGGTTAATCCCCCGACAAACAAAACGCCATAATATCGGAGCGAAATCCCCAATAGGTTAAAAATTTCAGGGTCAATATTCCAATGTATGTAATTTATCAGCATATGCTTTAAGTGTATTGTAACGATTTCTGAACCTTGCACCCAACGTTACGGTACTATGATAACTGATGGTGAGCGGGGTTTTGCATTGTCACCGAATACGCATTTTGGTGGGTGGTACATCAGTTCAAATATACTTCAAAACCCGCCATTTGTTATGGCCTCTGTTAATGGCAGTGCTTTATAATTTCTTGTTAATTACTCCTGCTTTCAGTAGTGGATCAAACATATTTACAGCTCCTCCATGTTCAGTTATTTTTCCATCCCTGATCCTGTCAACATTAACTCCGGTAAAGGTTATAGGTTTTCCGGTTGGTTTCATGCCAAACCAATCATCTTTAAATGTGCCGGTAACAGAATAGGTAGTCACTACCCACTCACCTTCAGATATTTGATTTTCTATTGTTATTTTTAAATCAGGGAAAACCCTCCGTACACCGAGCACATGATCTATTGCTCCCTGGATGCCAATCGGGTAGCGTTCACCTTCATGTACTTCCGAATAGTCTTCTGATATGAATTCACGGATATCAGATACATCACCGGTATTTTCAATTCGCTCTGCATATTGGCGAATAATAGTTTTGTTATCACGGTTTTCCATTATGCAGTATTATTTTAGCATTGCCCACAACCAGGATATACAATACCTTTTTCCAATCGCAGCTATACAGAGCAAGCTAAAATCACATTCTTAATTATTCAAAATTCACAAGCTCTGTAACGCAAACAATTTAGTATATCCCTATACAAACCTAAGAATATTAAGTCAATATCCGATAGATATTTGTATAAATATTTACCAGAAGAATATCTGAAGATTTTAATAATAAAAAGGCGAACCACCGTCTTTTGCCCCATGCCAATGCAGGGTCATAATGGGATTGCTCCATCTAACATGCGATGGCGCAAAGCGCCACCTTCGCTTCGCTCCGGCATCCGAAATCCGACATCCGACATCACTTCTTCCGGTTCTCAAGCCTCCAGTCCTCCTGTTCCTTGCTCTCGCGTTTCATATCTTCAGGATCGTCAATTGCAGGACCTTTATTCAGGGCTTTCCAGTTGAATTTTTCGTCGAGCGGATCGAGCGCTTTCTGCGGATCGAATATGCGTGGATCAACCGGTAATGCCGAATAAGGCGTGAAATCAGGCGTGCCGGTAAACATGTCGTCGAAATCGGTAGCTCCGGCATCATACTGGTTCAGGTATGGAATTCCAAGCACGTTCCAGAAGGTTTTGAAAATGCTGCCAAAACTATAGTGCCCGTGGCTTACATAGTTTTTCTTCGCATAGGGTGAAATAACCATTAAAATGCTCCGGTGAGCATCAATATGATCCACACCACCCTGGGCATCATCTTCAGTAATCACAATCATCATATTTTTCCAGTAAGGGGTATGCGAAAGGTATTCAACAATCCTGCCGACAGCCAGGTCGTTATCAGCCATATAACTTTCACGGAAGGGATATCCAGTTTTGGGCTTCTCGCCTGCACCATGGTCGTTGGGTAAAATAACGGTAAGCAGGTCAGGCATACTTTCTGTTCCCTCGCCCCATTTTTCTTCAAATTCCTTTTTAAACATATCAATCCTGAACTGGTCAGGAATCGACATATTGTACGTTGGATAAATATGGGAAGTGCGGCTCCATAGCGGTGCAGGCAAAGGATAATTTGCCACATGCCTTATTCCGCCGTATTTATAGGTATCCTTGTAATCACCCGGTTCGAACATGACTCCAAAGCCAAAATTATAATAGCTCTTGTTTTGACGGACCAGATGGTCCCACATGGAACCTGCTTCGTTATAATCTTCGGGATAAATAGCCCCTGCTGATCCGTTTAAACCCAGGTTGCCCGGGGCAGTGGAGTTTTCGCGGTAATTGCGGTTGCCGCCATAACTGGCAGGTGTGGTTGCCTCCACCCATTCGTTGGGATAGGTATTGGCCAGCCAGCGGTGCCCGTCGGCCGAAACATCCGAATCGACATAGAAATTATCGCTGATGGCAAATTCACGCGCCAGGCTCAGGTGATTAGGTGAAACCGTTGCATTTCCTACACTTTCAGTTTTGTCACGGTTGGTAAACGACACATTCGCCCCGAAACGTGCCAGCGTCGAATCGCCTTTCCCGCTGTTTACCTGCCCGAATACTTCGTCATAGGTCCGGTTCTCTTTCGAAATAAATACAATGTGTTTAATGGGTGATTCCTTTTGTTTCGGGAAAAGTGGTACAGGATTTTCTGCCCGCCGGTCGAAGCCGGGAGATGTTGTTTCTTCGATCCTGAAGTTATTTTCAATTACCTGTTTTGAATATACCTTCAGCTGATCCGGGGTTGGGATATCAATGATTTCGACAGTTCCTTTCATCAGGCTGCCTATATAGCTCCCTTCGGGCCCGGCAGTGTAACTGCAGCCTCCGTTCGGCCCACTGCCGTATCCTTTTGCGTTGGCAACCACAAGCTTTTTTCCGTCAGGAGTTACCTCCAGTTTTGCGGGGAACCAGCCGGCCGGGATATGTCCCAACACATTTAGTGATCCAGCATCAATCACCCCAATGGCATTTATACCGGATTCGGCTACATACACCCGCTTTTCATCCGGCGAAACAGCCAGCCCGAACGGGATTATACCCCTTCTGCCGGCCAGCAATGGTTCTGGTATAAGTTTAATATGGGTAACTATTTTCTGCTTACGGCTGTCGAGTACTGTAATATTGTCGTTACTTCCGTTACTGATAAAAATGTAGTTGCCGGCAGCGACAATTGAATTGGGGCTCGAGCCTCCTACCGCCGGGATGCCTTCAACCATCTGGCCTGTAAGCGTCCCTGTTTTTATCTTTGAAAGGATGGATGGTGATGCCGGCTTACTAACATTAAAAGCCCAGACTGAAAATGAATTGTCGGAGTTCGCCGGACCTAAAGCCGGAACCTGAATGGTATCATTCGAAATGCCTTTTACTGATTCGTCCGAACCGTAAGCATATGGTGGATAATCAAGTACATCGTTTTTCCATTCACCGTTTTTCTTTTTCTTAATATATCCGTACTGGTACATGCCGACATTTGCCACATAAACAGTTTTTTCGTCTTTTGATAATGCAATCCCGAAAGGGTACCGGCCAACCGGGGTATTGGATACCACCTTTAGCTCAGCAAGGTCAATGGCAATAAGCCGGAAGCCAACCTGGTCGACAGCATAGAGGAACCGGCCATCATGGGTAATAGTCATGTCACCGATATAGCCGTGCAAATAACCGGAGCTTTTATCTTTCGAACTGCAATCGATCGATCCCCTGGCAGTACCGGAAGCAATATCGAATATATATACCTTGTTAGCCTGTCCGCCTGCCACATAAACGAGCTTATTGTCAGGCGAAACAGCCAGGCCCATAAAAACCGATTCCAGAATTCCTTTATCACTTGTCGGCGAAGGCGGAATCTGCCGGATATCGGGTGTAGAAGTATTGATATTCCGGAGTATGGTTATCGAAATTGGGCTGGTCCCTGAATTGGCAGTTATGGCAACAGTACCGTCGCTACTGAGAGCAAGGCCGTAAGGATGGGGTGCAACCGTAAAGCATTGGCCGGCAGGTGTAAGTATGCGTCCGTTAGGGATAACGGTTGTACCGTTTCTGTCAATATGTGTGTACATGTCACCGGCGGGTGCGGAGATTATGTAAGCGGGATTTTGCGCTTTTGTGTTCACAATGAACGAGGCAATTGCAAAAAGAAGGAAAATTTGTTTCATATATTTATCAAAAAGTGCATGGTGAAAGTATATTATCAATCGTTGGAAAGCCATCGCATAGGGAAACAATGGCTACATAATCCCTTGAAAAAGATTTCGAAATTTTCCTGATGATTCACTTTACGAAAATAAATAAATAGGACACTTAAAAATGCAAAGCCGGAAACAAAATTTGTACCAATCAGAAAAGCTCTCCGGTTAATTAGCTTCTTCCGGCAGGGGTTCAGCGTTCTTCTTTTTGATTGTTTTATAAAGAATATTCCGGATGGAGAAATCAGGAATTGTGATCAGTTTATGTTCGATAAGGAAATGAATTACTTTTTTCTCAATCCAATGATGGAAGGGCAGGAGGAAGGCAATAAGCCCGATTTTGATCAGGAGAATCTTCCAGGGTTCATTGGCAGTGATGGCATAAATTTTATGGTCGGCGATCATGATAATAAACTCGAAGAAAAGGATAAAGGAGAAAAATCCCAGCATTTTTATAATCCATGCCGGAACTTTAAGGCTTCCGAGCATAAGCAGCAGGATAAACATGCTCAGCGTAATAATGGTAATTGCAGTGTATTGTATGTTATGCCTGCGGTCGGTTTCGCTATGTTCTTTCTCGGCGGCAAGCTCACGTTGACGCGTTTCGTGGTCGATCTCGAGTGTGAGGAGCTGATCGTTCTTGGTTAGCATACTTATGCTGTCGGCCAGTTGACGGTTTATACTTGAGTTTACATACGCGTTTTTATAATCACCCATTCCAAAGTACAAGGCTTCAAGTTGTTTGGAGGCGCTCAGCATATATTCAAAATATGATGCTTCGCGCGCCAGGTTGAACGCTTCGGTGAATTTGACAATGGCTTCGCGGGGTTTACCCTGCCTGACAAGGAACTGCCCGAAACGCTGGTGGAAATTTGCCCTGAGAATTTTATTAGGATCCTGGTGTATTAATGTTTCAGCATGGTTCAGATAGTAAAGGGCCGAATCGGGTCTATGATCCGCCTCGCAGAAGTATGCCTTTAGCCGGAAATAAGCAGCCGGGTTTTCATTTTCCATACTCTTAAATTCGCCGGGGTACTTTTCGGTGTAGAGTTCATGCAGAAGGCCGATTTTCTCTGCTTCGATCAGGTGGGTACGATAGAGTGAAATTTCGTACCGTTTCAGCCGGTTGCAGTTATTCCGCACAGCCCAGCTTATCAATTCGCTCGCTTTTGCCGGGTTAAGGTTATTATTATTCGAATTAAGATTAATCACCTGCAAATCGTATTCGGCCCACATATATTCAACCGAATCAACAGGTAACGATTTTGTTATAATATCAAGCTGGTTGAGTTTATACGCGATTGCTTTTTCGAAAATATGGGTATTGTTGTAGAAACCTGAGAGTTGCGAATAGCACTTCTTAAGGAGCGTTTTATTATTTGATTTTTCAGCAATGGCAGTAGCATTAAGGTAATTGCGGAACGATTCTATTTTCAGGTTATTCCCTTCGAGGCTCCGCCCGATAATGAGATAACTTTCGGCTTTGCGTGTTTCGCTCATCAAACCATCGGCCAGTGATAAGGCCTGGTAACTGCACCCCAGGGCTTTACTGTAGTCGTATCGTGCCAGGTAAACCTTTGCCAGGTTCATGCATGTTACCCATTCGAGGACAGGGTTATTCAGCTGTTTGCTGATCCTCACGGCTTCATTGGCAAACTTTAGTGCTTTTTCATCATCGGGTAATGCATCGTTACATTCAATATACCTGTTATAGGCTAGCAATAGTATTCCGGGCCTGAAATTGGATTCTGCAAGGTCGACAGCCTGCTGGCTTATACTATCGGCTTTATGTTTGTCGTCGAGGTAATCGGAATAGTAAAACGCAAGTTTCGATAGTTTCTCAATTTTCAGGCTGTCGCCCGAGGCTGCCCTGATTTCCGAACTGAGCCTTTTAATATAGGTTGCAGGGTTATTCTGACCAACTGAAAATACCGGGATAGTTAACAGCAAAAAGCTAAAAAAGGCCAGGGATGCCCGGATATATTGTTTTGGGATTAATGCCGGCTGAACACTTTTCATAGCCCGTTTGTTATGATGTGGTTGTTTATGTAAAATACAATTTACATAGTAAACTAATAATGACTTAATTATGTTCAACCAAAAACCAATTTCATTATGAGAAAGAATCAGTTTACACTAATTACCTTTACATTTATTGCAGGCCTGTTGATGGGTGCAACAATAATCGGGCTTGTTGCGTTCACGAATCCATCGCCATCCGTTCCTTCATCCGCAGGTGTGAGCAAGATAACCTTGCAACAGGCAACCACACTTGCGCGCACCTATGCCAGCACTGCCACCCCGGTTAATGCAGTTGTAAAGGGTTTTGTCCTTACCAGGGACCAGCTTTCGGCTTTGAGTCTTCTGGCAAACGAAAATCAGGCCCTGGGTTTATTTCGTATTTATTCTGGCACTGATGCAAACGGAAACAGGGTAGGAGTGGTGCTTGGTGTTGATGCACAGGGAAGTGACATTACAAGCGGTAATATATATATGGCAAACGGTGCATCCTCACCTTGTCCTCCCGTCTGCGATGCGAACAGCCCGATCGATCAGAAGTAATTTTTCAAATATATTTCCGGGGTTCATCTTGTTTTTTCATTTACCTGAAATGATTTTCCCTGGCAGGAATAATTCAGCCTATCTTTATCAACATTTGCGTTTGGTTCCTGCAATTTCATTTTCTTTGCACCATACATGCCGCTTTATATATCATCGTTAAATTCAGGAAGCAACGGGAATTGCTATTACATTGGCAACCAGGATGATGCTGTATTTGTTGATGCCGGTATTTCGTGCCGCGAAACTGAAAGGCGCATGGCCCGTTCAGGCCTTGATATGAACAAAATCAGGGCGGTTTTCATTTCACACGAACATTCCGATCATATTCGCGGGGCTGAATTTATTTCAAGGAAATTTAAAGTCCCTATCTATATCTCCCAGGGAACCTATGCCGGCTGCAGATTCAATATCGATCCGAAATTATTGCGTCATTTTGATCCATACCAGGTTGTTTCGATCGGTGATCTTAATATTACTGCTTTCCCTAAACAACACGATGCATCCGATCCTCATAGTTTTACAATAACCGGTAATGGCATTACGGTTGGTGTGCTTACTGATATCGGGACTCCCTGCCAGCATGTTATTTCCAATTTCAGGTTATGCCATGCAGCATTCCTTGAGGCAAACTATGATGAAGAAATGCTCGAAAAAGGGCGTTATCCTGTTTATCTCAAACGAAGGATCCGCAGCGATCACGGACACCTGTCGAACTATCAGTCGCTCGCACTTTTTACCGATCACAGGCCTGACTTTATGAGTCATCTGCTGTTATCGCATCTTTCCCAGGACAATAATAATCCTAGCCTGGTAGAGAATTTATTCAGGCGGCATGCAGGCAATGTCCATATCATCATAGCTTCCCGACATCATGAATCGAAAGTTTATTGTATAACCGGCGATACTGCAGGAATACATGAAAATACGATTGAGGAAATTTCGCTGAAACAGGTTCAACTCAGGCTGTTTTAAAAGAACTAAAATGCGTACTACGAAGATAGCCTCAGCCTGTTTCAAGCCAGATCAGCTGTTAATAGTAACTTTTACAGATTTGCAGGGAGCAGAAATATTGATGCAGTAATGCAAATTCATCTGCCTAAGCAACAGATAATCATTTCTTTATAATTTTCACAACTTTCGAACAATTATTGTTTCCAGGCAGTTCGAATTTCAGTGCCAACATGCCCGGCTTAAATGAACTGAGGTCAGCATTGCAATCCTCACAGGAAGTGTACACGCGTTCAAACAGCAAATTGCCGGTTGTATCGTAAATCTTCAATCCGTATCCGACCGTTCCGGCCGGAAGCTCCCAATAAACACGCTGCCCTGCAGGGTTAGGGAAAACTTTAATCATTTCGTTTTCAATGTTAACAGTGCTTACTGTATTGATAGGGGTTGCACCCGAAAAGTATAGTGCTGCGGCGGTTGATGCTTTAGCAATCTGAGTAACGTACTCCGGCGACATATTGATGAGTTTGTCGTTCATAGTATGCGGGTAAGGCGACTCATTGGTTTCGTAAAAGCCCGTAATTATTTTTCCAGCTTGTTGAAATGGAACATAATCGGATCCATACGCGTTACTGATGTGAGTCTGCAGTTCAGAATACAGTTGTGTGAGGGTAACGAGGGTATCAGTATAGTGCCATGAAACAGCATTATTTGAGGCTGGACTGGCTTCGTCGCGTTCGCAGGTTATTGTATTGTTAACCATACCTGCTACCCCGCCCACCTCATCGATATTGAATACAAGGGCTATATCCATGCCTGATGGGACAACAGTGTGTGAAACATAATGCGCACTACCTATCAGCCCCTGTTCTTCGGCGCTGAAATTGATGAATTTTATGGTACGTGTGGTCGGAATCTCACTAATTAACCTGGCAACCTCCAGGATAGTAGCTACCCCGCTGCCGTTGTCGTTTACCCCGGGACCATGGTATGTATCGTAATGCCCGCAAATAATAAGATACTGGGGCGGATCGGTAGTGCCCTGTTTGGTAATAACCAGGTTGTAAAGCTGAAAGGCTGAATACTGGAATGTGTCGCGGACAATATCGGTATAGCCGAAGGATTGGTATTTCGAAATAAGCCAGTCAGCAGTAAGGTTAAGAGATGCTGATCCCGGTTCCTTTCGGCCGAGGCTTTCAAGTTTCTGGAGATTGGCAAGAACTGTGTCGGGCGAAACCTGGTTAACAAGTTGCAGATAGAACGGATCAACTGCCTGCGAAAAGGAGCTGCCGGCTTTGAAAAAAAGCAATGAAATCAAAAGGAATTTTAGAATACGGGACATAGGTGGAGTATTGGGCCAGACAATGCAAATATAGAAAGGATTGCTATATCAGTTAAAGGGATTGTTATACTCAGTAAGTAAAAAAAACCACCCTTTAACAGGTGGTTTTTTCACTTAAAAAATTAACTCTCTCCAAACGAAAGGTTTTTATAAT
The DNA here is from genome assembly GCA_963677975.1 of Bacteroidales bacterium. Lineage (GTDB taxonomy): Bacteria > Bacteroidota > Bacteroidia > Bacteroidales > UBA4417 > UBA4417. The sequence goes on from OY782677.1 coordinate 2,989,672, forward strand.
ACTCCCTGGTCGAGCATAGCATTGGCAACTTTGAGGAAGCCGGCAATGTTGGCGCCTTTTACATAGTTAACATAGCCATCGGCTTCTTTACCATGTTTCACGCAGGCAGAGTGAATATTTATCATGATCTGGTGCAGTTTCTGATCAACTTCTTCTGCAGTCCAGTTGAGTTTCATTGAGTTCTGGCTCATTTCGAGACCTGATGTTGCAACACCACCGGCGTTAACAGCTTTACCTGGAGCAAACATCACCTTGTTTTCCTGCAGAACTTCAATTCCTTCAGGAGTTGTAGGCATGTTAGCACCTTCGGCAACGCAGATACATCCGTTTTTCACGAGTGCAAGTGCATCTTCTTTACCGAGTTCGTTTTGGGTTGCGCAAGGAAGAGCGATATCGCATTTAACTTCCCAGGGGCGTTTTCCCTGTACAAACTGTGCATTCGGGAATTCGTAAGTATAAGGTTTTACGATATCCTGGTTCGAAGCACGCAGTTCGAGCATATAATTGATTTTATCGCCGCTGATACCATCCGGATCGTGAACGTAACCATCAGGACCTGAAATAGTAACAACTTTACCGCCGAGTTCGTTTACTTTTATTGCTGCGCCCCAGGCAACATTGCCGAAGCCTGAAATACAAACGGTTTTACCTTTGAAATCAGTTCCTTTGGTTTTAAGCATTTCGTGTGCAAAATAAACTGCACCGAAGCCTGTAGCTTCAGGACGTACAAGGCTGCCACCCCAGTTGAGGCCTTTGCCTGTAAGAACTCCTGAATGTTCGCGTGCAAGTTTTTTGTACATTCCGTAAAGGAAGCCAATTTCGCGTCCGCCAACACCTATATCGCCTGCAGGAACATCGGTTTCAGGACCAATGATTCTCCATAGTTCGAGCATAAACGACTGGCAGAAACGCATTACTTCAGTATTTGATTTGCCTTTTGGATCGAAATCGGATCCGCCTTTTGCCCCGCCCATTGGGAGTGAAGTAAGACTATTTTTGAAAATCTGCTCAAAGCCTAAGAATTTCAGGATACTAAGGTTAACCGAAGGGTGGAAACGAAGTCCGCCCTTGTAGGGTCCGATAGCATTGTTGAACTGAACCCTGTAAGCGAGGTTTACATGTACCTTGCCATGGTCGTCGACCCAGGGAACTTTAATAGTAAGAATACGGTCAGGCTCAACCAGGCGGTTGATAATTCCTGCTGCCTCGAACTGAGGATTTTCATTGTAAACCGGTTCGATCGATTCCAGAACTTCACGAACAGCTTGTAAGTACTCAACTTCACCCGGGTGCTTACGCTCCAGGTCAGTCATGATTTTTTCAACTTCCATCACAAAGGAATTTAGGTTAAATATTATGTTATTGTGGTTGTTTTTTTGTTAACGAAATAACAGTGCAAAAGTAGATATTTAAGTAAATCACTGATAATTTTTCGCATATTTTTTTTCATTCCAAACAAGACTTGTGAAAAATGTTGTAAGGCTTGTCGTTGTTCAGGTATAGAGAATGTTGATTGCGAATGGAAATGTGGTAAAAGAAGAATTTTCATACTATTGACTACCGTGAGAGCTGTTTTTAAACGGATAGAGGTGAAATTATTGCGGAATTTTATTTTTACGTCAACAGTTTTTCTACGCAAACGATTGCATCCATTTTGGAACGTTTGAGAATTTTATGGAAATAGCGTGAAACTAAATGTATGTATATAAGAATCATGATATGTTCAATTTGCCTGTTTTTTCATTATATTTGTTATCCCGGGTTAAGATAGGTACCTGCATTTTAATAAATCCCGGAAACGACATTGACTGCATGACTGCCGGAATGCCTTGACTTTTCTCGAGCGAAGTATTAACTAAACCTTTGTAAAATGAAAACAAAAACCCTCATTTTTGCACTGTTTGCATTGTGGGCATTCAATATGGCTGTTAAAGCCCAGGATGCTGCAAAAGCCTATGCTAACTTCGATTTTATTCCTGGTGAAGTAATTCTGTTCGAAGATAACTTCGGCGACAGCCAGGATGGTGAATTTCCACCCCGCTGGAACCTGCTTGCCGGTCAGGGAGTTGTTAACCGGTTCGAAGGGCAGGCCACGTTTGTGTATACCATCGGTGACATGGGAAGCATCGCGAAAATAGCGCCTGCCATGAAAACCGCTTCCTATCTTCCCGATGCATTTACGGTTGAGTTCGACTACATGCTTCCGTCGGAAGAACAGGTATTTGAACTGATATTTAAAGATGATACGGAAGACGATTCCCGTTTCCTGAATTATACGGATCTTGGCGAAATAGCCACAACCTATTTTACGAACGATTTAAAAGGAAGTTATCCTGAAGGGGAAGATAATTTCAAAGGGAAATGGCATCATGCCTCGCTGGCATATAAGAACCAGCAAATAAAATGTTATGTGGATCAGTACAGGCAGCTGGTCATTCCAAAATGCGGTTTTAAGCCGGTGGCAATTTATTTCGGAGGATGTACCGAAACCAAAATCAGGAATATTAAGATTGCTTCAGGAGGTGGAATGAATATGCTGGGTAAGATACTTACCGATGGCAAGTTTGTATCGCATGCCATTAAGTTTGATGTGGCAAAGTCGACCATCAAAGGCGAAAGCATGGGTTTCCTGAACGAACTTGCAAAATGGCTGAATGAAAACCCGGCTGTGAAACTCGAAATCGGGGGATTTACCGACAGCGACGGCGATGATGCATCGAACCTCAAACTTTCGCAGGCCCGCGCCGAATCGGTTAAAACGATGCTTGTTTCGCTTGGTGTTGATGCATCGCGGCTCACTGCCAAAGGTTATGGCGAAAGTAACCCGGTAGATAAAAATACTACGCCCGAAGGGAAAGCAAATAACCGCAGGGTGGAATTCACTAAGAAATAACCCTTACTTGGACAAGCCGGGAAAAAATGAAAAACACTAAACATTAAATAAAGAATAAAAAAATCAGATTTATGTGAACCCGATTGGGTTGCCGATAGGGACTATGGCGTTACAGCCTGTACATCAAGTAATTCGATGTTGTATATAAGGGTTGAGTTTGCCGGGAATGCTGTGGTTTCCTGGTTTCCATAGGCCAGGACTGACGGAATAATCAACATGGCTTTCCCGCCTTTCTTCATTTTGCGGATGCCTTCTTCAAAACCGGGTATCATTTTATCCTTGCCCAGGATAAATACAAAAGGTTCATTTCGGTCGCGCGATGAATCGAATTTTTTACCGTTCAGCAGGGTGCCGACATAATGAATTTTAACTCTTTTCCCGTTGATAGCCTGTATACCTGTTCCTTTGCTTTGCTCGATATAATATAATCCCGAAGGCAAAGGCTCAGCTTTAATCTTATTATCAGCAAGGAATTTTTCGATAATCCGTGATTCCGGATCTTTTGCAACGAAGTCAGTTGCACCTGCTGTGCCTGACTTATTAGCCTGCACATCTACAATCTCAACATTGTAAATCAGGGTCGTGTATGGACTTACAATATTTCCTTTCCCGAATTCGCCGAAGCCCATGGATGAAGGAACAATAACCTTAGCTTTACCACCCTTTTTCATTGTACCAATGGCTTCTTCAATTCCCGGTGTATCAAACTTTTCGCCATAATAAAACTGCATGGGGGCACCCTGGTTTAAGGACGAAAAAATCACCTGCCCGTCGATCGTGCCAACGCTAAAGTGCAGTTTTACAAGGCAACCGGTATCGATGGATATTCCCTGCCCTGCAACCGATTCGATGATATATATACCGGATTTTGTCGGGGAAACTGTTATATCGTTATGTTTTATATAGAAGTATAATGCATTAGCTTCCTTTGCCTTCATCTTTTCGGGCGAATCGAGCGTAACAAGGTGTACATGGAAATTCAGCACACTGTTGCTGTCGACAATAGGGGGGCGCTGATCCATTTTGAAGGTTTTAATGAAAAGCGAATCGGCACCGATAATAAAATCAGCGCTGTCGCCTTCTGCCATCATCCTGATCCCTTCGTACAGGTCGCCCTTGTAAGCGGAAGGTGGCAGGGCAAACTTAACCGGGGCGCTGCTTTGACGGCTGTTGTACAACACGGTATCCTTTCCGTTTATCATGCATGAATAGCGCATTTCGATGGTGACCCAGTCGCCGGTGCGGGCTTTTGCCGTATCCTTGCTTATATGGTAAATTTTATAGTATAAACCAGATTCCGTTTTGTCGAAACCGGGATATTTAGACGAACACGCGAGTATTGTAAGCAAAAGCAAAACAACAGCGAAGGGGAAGTAGAGGGAGTTTTTCATAGACAAAGGTTGTTACAGGATTGTCAGACTACGGCTTATTAAAATCCACACTTTAACAGGGTATAGTTGGTGTAAGTAATAGCCGCTTACAGTGCAAACTTAAGGATTCTATTTCAAAACTGGCCGGGTTGCTGAAATATTAGTGTTGATTTGGATATCGAAGTCCTGTTTTTTGCCTGTTTCAGGAGGCCGGAATAATTTGTAAACATGGAAATACGTATGAAAAAGATGATTTGTTTTTTCGCCTGGAATTTTAAATTGAAGATTCTACCGGCACGGAACACAGATCCGCGCCATCAGTGGCAACAGGTTAAAAGAACTCATACTCATTTAAACAAGTAATTTCAATATTGGATATTTTGTTATTCTCAATTATCTCTTTTACACGCTTGGTAATGAAAACGAACAAAGAGTTTTCCGGAGTAAAAATATCAGAACCATCCCAGCTATGAATTTCAAAATGCAAGCCAATTTTCACTTCAACAAATGCCCCGTTGGGTGGGAAGGGTTGTTTAATAATTCGTTCTGATTTTGAATAGTCAATGATTCCACACCTGCCTAATACTGTTAGCAAACTATAAGCTGTTCTTATTTCACTTTTACCTAAGTGTATTCTACCAGCAATGCAGTCCCATCCTGTAATGTTGTTCGCTCTAAATATGTCTATTATCCTATTACTATATAAGTTCATGCAATTTCCAGCACTGAGGATATCGAAAAATTTACTACCGTTTATCCGGGTATAATCAATAGGCTTATCTGGATGGTACTCGGATCGAAATAATTTAAGGGTTTCAATTCCATGCAAATTAATAAAGCATTGAACGCTCCTTTGGAGTGTTTTTCTCCTATTACAAAAAAATCTTCAGTTTCCCCCCTGTCCTTAATATGTTTCATTGTTCGTTAGTTTTTTGTCCTGAGCCTGTGAATTAGGACTCTAACTTAGATTTTACCAACTCCTCGTATAAATAGTTATTCCTTCCCCGGCAAGCGTAACCATTTCGGTATAAACCAATTTCGAATCAGCCCTGAAAAAGCGGTTTCCTTTTACCTGTATGTTCTTGCACGCTTCGGGTGAAATGTGTTTTTTTACAAAAGTGCGTATATCGTTATTACGGATCATGGGATGCGCTGCCAGGGTTTTTACTTCCGCCAGGTTTCCGTCACTAGTTTTTACTTTGGTTGTAAAAACCTCATCCATACGGGTTTTAAGCGGGAATTTGTCTTTTAACGTATCCTCAACACAATGTACGAACGACATAAACATACAATCGACTCCTATACCGGCTAGGGTTCCTCCCAGTTCCATAACCCTGTAATACGGGCTTAGTTCACCGCAGGGATAAATATTCATGTGATGGTCCTTTGTAATATACGCTGCATGTTTTCCGATGGCAACAATGCTGTTGGTAGGATGGAGGCTGCGATGAGCGCCCGGCCAGCGGCGGGCCATTTCGGACAACATACCCATAACCGATGGCGAGCGGCGTACATCGAATACCTGTCCAGAACGAAGGTAGTCTTCGGCACGGTAGCTGAAATGCCAGCAGGGAAATACCAGGGTTCCATCTTCGCCAACGGTTTCGACCAATATTTCGAGCAAACGCAGGGTATCGAATTCTGTATTCAGGAAATCAACCGAACTGTGGATAAATACCGTTGAACCTGTACGGATTCCAAGCTTATCCGAAAGTATACTCCTGAATTCCTTTTCATTAAGCGGCTTGTACAGCGATTTGAGGCCACTACGGTATACTTTCCGTAGTTTGATAAAAACGGTTTTGGGCAGGAACTTATATACAAATTTGCGGATAAGCATGGATTATGGTTACTGGTTGCTTGTTACTTGTTACTGGTTGCTGGTTGCTGGTCGCTGGTTACTTGTTGCTGGTTACTTGTTACTGGGTGCTTGTTACTGGTTGCTGGGTAACTTTTTCTGGTTACTGAGTGCTATGCACTGGGCACAGATCACTTGTTCCTGGATACAGGGCACTCTGCACTCTATACAGGGCACTTGATTCTGTCTGTTTTAATCCCACCAATTTTCAAATTCCCAAATCCTCAAATTCCCAAATCCTCTACCCAATCTCATCCCTCTTTTTTCAGCCTGCTAAAGGTAGTAAATTCTATTTCAGGGTATTTTTCGCGGGCATTATCGATAAAAGTTTCCATCAGGCGGAACGAATAATCGCCCATCGTTTTGGGATGCGAACAGGTGGCCAGGGTTATGGAATCGTGCATCCTGAATCGGCGAACGTTGTAATCGAGTATGCGCATCAGGTAAACAGGTGATAGTGTATAGTTGTCGAAAGTAAGGATGCGTGACGAAAAAAGCATATGCAGGCGCTGCATCCTGCTTGCCGGGTTGCCTTCGTGAAGCATGCTCCCGTGATTGACAGGAGCCCTATGGCTGTATTTTTTAAGCTTGAAACGTGTAGGGATTTCGAAAGGTGTTTTCGGAATGGCTGCAACCGGGATTTCGAGTATACCCCCCGCTGCGGCTTTCCTGAAGGTCCCGCTTTCATCAATAAACCAGTTGGGCAGGTGAGGCAGTTTCCTGAAATCGATCAATGAAAGTGCCGACGCAAAATAAAACGAAAACGGGATGGAACTGTCGTAGAGGATTCCATTCTTTATCAGGGATCCGAATATAAGGTCGCCCGAGGGTTCTATGTTAAAACCTCCGGCCCTGTATGCATTTACGTTGTAGGAGGGAAGTGCCTGGCGGCAGATTTCGTCGAGGCGCGAAACTCCTTGGCGCATAATGGATTCAATATTGTACAGCGGGTGACTGGCAAAATGTGCCAGGCTGTAATCGGGTGAGGGTTTTACAACTCCGTCGAGGTACTGCGAGGTAAGCCAGTGGGGATGAAGATGCAATTGCACATCGTTGCCCGATGCAACGGTTGCCTGCAACTGCTGGACAAAAGGCTTGTAAAAACCATTATAATCCCATTCGCGGTAACGTTCGGCACACAATATATCGGTAAAGAGGGTGACTGGGACATTCTTTCTGGCGGCAAGTTCAAGAATCCGATCGGTAGGCCTGAACATGGCTTCGCTGTAACTTGTCCGCAGGCTGCCCAACGGGAGTTCGTGGTCGTAGGTAAGCAGCAGTTTTATTTTCATTACGACGGATTCTGCTTGAGTTCGATGAATGTGATAATATCACCTATTGATCGTATCCCGGCCAGCTCTTTCAACTTAAACTCAATGCTGAAGGCATCTTCAATGTCGGCTATTAAACGCGAATGCGTGAGCGAATCCCAGCCGTCAATTGTATGAGGCGTATCCGTGGTTTTGAGTTCCAGTGTATTTACATTCAGTACGTTTCTGAATATTTGAGTTACTTTTTGCAGGTTATTTTCCATTGCCGATTTTTTTCTCCATTAAAACCCGTGTATTCCCGGGGTAGAATTTATAAATACCAGGATTCTGGGTCGTTTTTTCCGCAACAACTTCGAAACCGAACTTTTTCTGACCTGCCAGAGAAACCTCATTTTGCTTGATCAGCTGGAGTTGGGCAGTATGAATCCCCGGGTTTGTTTCCAGCAGCCCGTCGATTAGCGACTGTCCCAGCAACTGCCCGATCCGCCTGCCCCTGTATGGTTCAGTAATATACAACGATTCAAACTGCAGCGTTCCCGGGCTGCGTTTAAACCCGATTTCGTTCGCTATATGCACGATCCCCGAATAATACTCCATGGCTTCACGCTTTAAGAAAGCCTTGCAGGCGCTCAGTTTTAACAAGCCTGAAGGCATGCCGTCGGACTCTTCGATCCAGGCACCATAGGCTGCTACCGGCATTCCTCCTGCTACTGCAATTTGAAATGCCGACAGGCTGAATTCGAAATTATTGATTTCTTCGTTCAGTATTTTTTTTAGCATTACCCTGAATTCCTGTTCGGTAATATTGAAGAGGGCACAATAACTGATACTGCTGCCATTGCCTTTTTCGGCCATAACAATAGTTTCGGTTAAGAAATCGATGTCCGGTAGGCCTGCTTTACGGATTGTTATGTCGGAATTCATCAGTTTCTGTTAAATAATTGACGCAATGCAATTTTATCCACTTTCCCGTTAAGGTTATAAGGTGTTTTTTCAATTCTTCGTATAATGGAAGGAACCATGTATCCCGGTAAACGGGATAAAAGAAATAACCTGAACTCCTTTTCTTCCGGATTTTGCCGGGAAGTATAGACTAACTTCAGAATATGCTGCTCTCCCTGCTGCTCAGCCAATACGACTACTTCGTCGATGCCGGGGAAAAGGCCAGCATAATATTCGATCTCTCCAAGTTCGACCCTGTAGCCCTGCACTTTTACCTGCGAGTCGTTGCGGCCGGTAAAGAAAAAATCGCCCACTTCATCCTTACGGCAGATGTCGCCAGAATGATAGTATTGAATTCCGTCCAATGTAGTGAAAGCCAGTTTGTTCTTTTCTTCATTGTTTAGGTATCCCGAAGTCAGCTGGTTGCCGGCAATATATAATTCGCCCGATTGGCTTTCAGCCTGAATGCTACAATCGTCAGCGGCAAGTTCAAACCGGGTTCCTGAAAACGGTTTCCCGATGCATACTATCCCGTTCTGTTCCTTTATCCCGCTTGTATTGCAAATATGGGAGGTACAGAATATGGTGGCTTCGGTTGGCCCGTAAACGTTATAGATCACTGCTTTCGGGATGCATGGTTGCCAGGCAGTAACAAGATCCGATTTCAGGGCTTCGCCGCAGAAAAGCCAATGCCTGAGCTGCGGAAGGTGGATTTCGCTGAAATAAGGCCTTAGGTAGTTTACAAACGAAGGAACTGTGAGTACATGGGTTATAGCTTCATCTTCGAGTATCTGCACTGCCAGTGTGTATTTCAGCGGTGTTTTAGGCAGAAGGTAAACGGACGATCCGTGAAGCAGGGGAACCAGGAACGAAAACACCGAAAGGTCGAAGGTGAGGTCAAAAACCTGCATAAACTTCGATTCAGGAGTAATTTCAAGGGTCATTCCCGAAACATTTCCGGCAAAAGCATGCAGGTTACGGAAACTGATCGGAACCCCTTTAGGAACTCCGGTACTTCCCGATGTAAACAATACATAAGCCGGGTTTTCAGTTTGAATTAATTTGAGATCACTTGATTTTTTTTCGCCCGGTTCTAAAATTATAAACTTTTGTTTATGGGATTCGTAAAAAGTATCGTTCAGGCCGGTCAAACCGGAACAGAAAATAGTTTTTACTCCTGATATGCTGATTATGTGGCTGTTGCGTTCGTCGGGATGACCAGGCTCAATGGGAATATAGGTAATACCCGAAAGCAGGCAGGCTACAAGGGTTGCATAGGTATCAAAGTCCTGGTTGGCAATAATTCCCACTTCGTTCAGGCACTCTTCCTTTTCCCGGAAAACAGATTGAATGTATGCAACCCTCCGGGCCAATTGGCCGTAAGTATACCTCTTGCCTTCGATACTGAAAGCTACAGAACTTCCATTCTTTAAAATGGAAGAATAAAGTGAATATGGCAGGCTGTCGGTCAATTTAGTTTTGGAAAATGTTTAAATATTATTTCAGTAAAGCCTTGAACCCAAAATCCGGGTAGGTCCTGGTTATTGAAAGATTGTGCATTTCAGATACTTCAGGTAAAGCGTTTTTTTGTCCTTGTTCCAGAAATACACTTTCAATTTGGTACCTTTCGGATAGGTGGTTTCAAGTCGAAGTGTATTTATGAGGTGGCACCATTTCCCGGGGTTTTCAATATATTCAGCCAGTGAACCCTTCCATTGAAGGCTTTTCCCGTCGGCAGTTTCGATTGAAATTACGAGGGCCGATCCACCCGAATTTCCGGGAGTAAATAAATCGGTTTCGGCTTGCAGGAAACATGGTTTTCCTGTAATTAACTCATCCAGTATCAACTCGATACCCGGACTGTATTCCGAAACGGAATCCATACGGTGGGCCGTTTCGGAGGTGCCGGGTGAAATTTCTTTAACATTGTCTTTATTCAACGGTGCCGAAAGTGTTTTTGCAAGAGTAAGTTTGTTTGCTTTTTCATAGGACATCCCTTTTTCCCTGCCAAACAACACTACCGATGAGAGCGTTCCATAGGTCTGCATGTCAGCTATATACGGGAAGGTCGACCGGATAATATCTTCTCCTTCCGAGGGAGTTGGTTTGGTAATTGCATACAGGAAGTAAGGCGAATTGCTGTTGCGAACCACTTCCGAGAGCTTTTTCAGTCCATCGGTGCCGTAAATGTCGTACATCTCGAACCGGGCCTTCGCCGAATAGCGGTTGAGATAATAATCGATATACAATGGATTGTTGATACTGATAGCCTTTGTGATTGAAGAGTCGCCATATTGTTTCTGCCATTGGGCTGTAAGCCTGGCAATATCCCTGAATTCGCCGAAATGCTGCTTTGTATAATAGCTGTTGGTAAAGGCTGTGCTTATTACGCCAAGTGACAGAAATACTGCCAGTATCCAGGCTTTTTTCTTACTGAATTCATTACCTGCATAACTGAAGATCAACATAATGAAAAACGGGAAAGAGAAAATAAGCACGGGATGCTGCAGGACAGGGCTGACTTTGTGCGAATAAACATAAGCGATAATAAAGGGCGCCAGGAACCAGGCTGCCATCAGTATCCAGTAACGCGTGCCAGGGGCTTTGTCGCGGTTTACGAATATCAAAGCAATCAGAGTGACCAGGAAAAGGATAATCAATAAAAGCGATTGGTCAAATATGTAGAACAGGTGTTCAAAAATCCATGTTTTCCCCGGCACTCCAAGCCAGAAGCTTACACCTTTGTACGAAAGATGATTGAGTGTAATGGGAATATGCGGAACAAACAACAATGCCGCCATCAATGCCGCGCCAATGTACTGGAAAATATTATTCTTCCGCGCAAATACAAACCCCGAAAACCCGGCTATAAGCGCAAAAAGGAAACTGAAGTAATGCGTATACATGCACAGGGCCGCGGATAGGGTGAATCCTGCCAGAAGGAGCAGGGTTGGCTTTTCTGAATTCAGTTTTCCGTTCCCGGTAAAAAATATCCTGAGCCAGAAATAGGCTAGCATAATGCTGAAAAGCATTCCGGGACCGTACGGACGGGCAATCTGGCTGTATAAAAGCGGGAATTGAAGGAACGCCAGTGCTGCAGCCGTGAATAAACCGGCCGAGGAGCCAAACATAAAGCGGGCAACCTTGTAACCCATCCATACTGCCAGTATTCCGGCGAGTACAAAAGGAAGCCTGACGGCCCGTTCGGTATCGCCAAACCATTTCACCCACTTCCAAAGAAAAATCTGCACGCCTCCGGGATGGCCATCAACGTAAAATCCTTTCTGAACCAGTTCGCTGAATGTATCATAATGCAGGCGGTTGAGTGCGGAAAGTTCATCGTTCGAATATGAAAATGCCCCGTAATGGTAAAACCGCAAAACGGCAGCTACCGCCATAATGATGAGCAGCCACAGGTTTTCGGGTTTCTTCAGATCTTTAAACAAATTCATGTATTCTGTTGGATTTCATTAAATTGAATGTCTATTACTTCGATAATGGTGTTGATCCAGGTTTCCTCAGGCTCACGCAGAAATCATCAATCATGCATTCTTCATCCCCTTTCGGGAGATAAAAATACACCAAAACGGAATCGCGGGCAGTAATACCTTCCGGTATTTTCACACCGAAACCGATTGTACTCCATTGACCTTTTATGGTTTGCCCGTGCAGATAGTCGGGGTTGTATGAGAAAGATTTTCCGTTCTGCCGGAAATCGGCTACCAGTGTCATGGTGCTTGTATACTGGTCGGTATTTACTTTTGCGTTCACATAAACAAATTCATCGGCGTTGGCTTTAAAAGCCGCTAATGGCATAAGCTGGTTATAGCTGAAAGGCTGACGGGCATTTACCAGGTTGACATTTTTACCCGAAAAAGCATTTGACACTTCCACCGTATTTGCCGGTGCCGGTCCTTTGGTATTTTCAAAATCACAGCAAACCGTACTAAGAATTCCCGGATTGGAATTGAGCGGGAATTTTGGCATGAACTGTAATTCAGCCTTCCGGTATTTAACAAAGTTAACCTGCATATCATCAACAAATACAGGATTTTCGCCTTTTGTGTACCAATAATAAATTTTCACTTTCCGGGCTTTTAAAGCCTCCACAGGAAGTTCCCTGAATATTTCGGTCCTGATCCAGGCCGAACCGTTTTCAGTTAATATTACAGGATATGTTTTATAAAGAACTGTTTTCCCGTCCGCTGAAAAATCAAATACAAGAAGCACATCAGAACTCCGGTCACCGCTTATTCTTGAGCATACCCTGATGTATCCGTCGCTGCTGCCAAAAAGTTCCAGTTCCCGTTCGAAGCTTACGCTAAACGGCGAATTTGCTGATATACTCGACGCCTGTTTCCCTGAAAATGATTTTTCTGAATTTATTGTAGCCTGGTTCCCGAACGGGACAGTGAGTGGTGATTCAAGGTCGGTTTTAAAAACAATGGCTGTGTCAATCTTGTTATCAGGAGCCAGGATCCAGTCGTGGTGTTCCACTGGCTGTATTTTCAGGAAACTGATCTGCACATCGTCGGCCAGAACCTTGCCCCTGGTGAGATTGCGGAAACTTATAAAAAGACTATCATTCACTGACCTTATGTACGGAAGGTATACGACCATTTCGGCATATCGCCATTTCCCGGTTTTGAGCCCGGCCATTACATTATGTTCGGTATTTGAATATTTTCCTTCCGATGTTCCTATGCTCATTTCAAGTGTTAAAGTTGAATCCGTTGTTTCGGGATTAAACCATGCGGCTATCTTTAAAATAACAGTCTGCACATCTTTGTAATCGGAAAGTCCTCTTACATAAAGCAGTTTGCTTTCCGGGCCCGGGGCAATTTCGAGGGCATTTTTACCTGAATGGCTGGAAGCAGATAATGCAAATTCCTTAGTCGTAAAAAGCGGTTTTTCGCTTTCGAAATCATTAGTATATTCCTGTTTCCCGCTTATTTCACCGGGGGGTATCATAAATGTGGTTCCCCTGCTGAAACTGAAAAAATTGCTGAAATAGGCTTTTGCTGTTACCGGCCCGGCAGGGTAAATCCAGTTCAGCTGCTGGAAGTGCTGCATCAGGTTGAGAGCAATAAAACCGCTAAGTACAACAGGCAGATAAACATGCCTTATAGAGTTCTCACAAAGCTTAAAAATGAAGATCAGTAGTATGGCAATAAAAACGTAAAAATCGATCATCACACGCTGGCTGATGTAAGAAGTATAATTCCATGTCCACCAACTCGACATAAAATAAACCACTGCAAAAAGAAATGCTGACAGCGTGTAAAACTGCCATTTGCTTTTCTTAAACAGGAAAATAAGCCCGAGAGCCGCAAATGCCGCTACAGGTGTATAAAGGAGCCAGCCTTTTTCGAAACTGAAAAGGAACTTGAAAAGATGGGGTCTGGCAAGGTTATACGATTCGCTTCCGTAGGAATATACAAGGAAATTACCTGTTTTCAGGTACCAGTAAATAACAGGTACGAGTAAAGGAAGAAGTAAGGCCAGGGCTGAGGATAACAGCACACTTAATTTGCCGAAAAGATTTTTTAGGAAACCAAGCAATGATGCGCTGCTGCCACAAAGAAACGGCACTGCAAATACAATCAGTCCATCCTGGGGCCTGCTTATTATTACCATCCCGAGCGAAAGAGCTGCCAGTGCAAAATGAACGGGCTTACCCCACTTGTTGGCAGCCAGTACCGAGTAAACAAATGCCCCAACCAGAAAGAATTCATATACATGCACCTGGCAGCCTGCATTTACTGTATAATAAATGAGGTTCGTTGCCAGACCTGTTACCGCAAGCGACCATGCAATATTGCTTTCATTGTCGGAGTAAAACCGAAGGATTTTTCGCAGAATCAGCAACGAAAGCCAGAAGTAAAAAAAAGCTGCAAACGCAATTGCCCATTGATAAGGTAACGAGTACCCGTCGGTAGGATAGCCGAGCATAAGGGCTGAAGCATGCCCGGCTCCAAAAAACGGAAGCCATAAGAGCGCAGGTCCCGGGAAGTATTTGTTTACAATTCCACTGCCTGTATTGTACCTGAAATCCTTATACAATTGCCTGCTTGCAGGGTAATATTCCGATTCGTACCTGTCGATAAACCCGTAGTCGGTATCCTGGTATATAAACACAGCTGTCAGGTAGGCATAATAGCCTTTGCCGTCGCTTACTATTACCCTGTCCCACTCACTCGAAGGATTCTTGGTAAGCAAAAACAATATGGCATATACCAATACAATAAATTCAGGTATGTACTTGCGCAGGCTCATAGGTAAGCGGAAGGATTTTATTTAACGGTTTGTTGCCTTAATGCTTCAAAAATAATAATACCGGCAGCAACCGAAACATTCAGTGAACCAATAGTTCCAAGCAAAGGAATCTTTATCCTTTCGTCGCAAAGTTTAAGGTATTCGGGCGATATTCCATCCTCTTCTGATCCAAGGATAAATGCTACAGGCCCGGTTAAATCGGTAATCCCGTAGTCCATACTGCCGTGTTCGGTAACCGCTACAAGCTTAACCCCTGAATCTTTAAGGTAACGAAGTGTATTTTTAAGGTTTGGGCTACGATGCACAGGAACCAGGTTAAGCGCCCCGGCGGAAGTCTTGATTGCATCGGCATTCACCTGGGCACTGCCACGCGAAGGAATAACCAAAGCATCAACACCGGCGCATTCGGCTGAACGGGCTATAGCTCCGAAATTCCGCACATCGGTTATCCTGTCGAGGATTACAAACATAGGTTGCTTGCCTGATTCAAACGCCCGGAAAAGAATATCTTCGATAGGCATGTATTCGATCATCGAAACGAAAGCTACTATTCCCTGGTGATTGGCCTTTGTAAACGAATCCAGTTTTTCGTTAGGTACTTTCTGTACAGGTATTTCGAGTTGTTCGGCAAGTGAAGTTATTTCCCTCACCTGGGGGTTACGCAACTCGCGCGAAAGCATTATTTTTTCGATATCCTTTCCCGCATTTAATGCTTCAAGTATGGGATGAATACCGTATATGAGGTTTTCGGGTTGGCGGCGCGGACCTTTAAAGTGTTTGTCGTACATATATTTTTGAGGGTTGGGTGTTAGAGTTTCAGGGTTTCAGGGTTTCAGGGTTTCAGGGTTTCAGAGTTTCAGTGTTTCAGAGTTTCAGTGTTGCGGGGGAACACATTCTGAATTCAAGGACAGCTCTATAGTGAATCAGGTAATTTTATTATTGCCGGATTACTTCATTATTAAATTGTCACATTGTCACATTTTCAAATTGCCGAATTAATTAAGTAAAACATCCCACATCCGACATCCGACATCCGACATTATTTACCGTCGCCATAACTGTACATTCTGGTACCAGTAAGATTTTAAGTTTTCATTTCGTATCAGCACATAATCATTGTTGGTGAAAGGGTTGATTGCTTTGTTGAAATAGAACCGCAAAGCCCGTGGGTCGTCGTACTGGCCGTAAATCCATACTTCCTGTTCGAAACTGCGGAATACCTTGGTTGGTTTTCCCATAACAATAAATATCATGCCCCTGTCGGTTTTCCAGCCTTCGGTAAAGGACGTGAAAAGCTGGTTGGCAGTTTCAACACGTGAATAATACTTTCGGATGAGTTCGGTTGCCAGGTCGGACCTGCCGGCATTTACCACCCAGAAACTATCCACGGCCAGTTTGGGGATTTCGTAGGTATTTAACTGCTGGAATTCTTTTGTTGAGGTAATGTAACGAAGCGCTTCGCGCATAAGCGAATGTGCTGTAACTTTCGGGAATCCATTGTAAACCCTGAAAAGCGTTGGTCCCTCAAGCAGGGTGGTATCAGCCTGGAAGAAATAAAATCCCTGCGTGTTAGGTGTAAAATAAGGCGTAGCGCCGTTTACTGATTCAATTGTAAATATACTATCGGGAGTATAATCGAATAGTTTACGGTACTGTTCCACAAAAGGCGGAAAAGGAAGAGGGAAATTTCGCGAATAATACCTTACCCTGTATTTCCTGTTGATTGAATCGTTAGTAACCATCCTGACCTGGCGGGAATAGGCAAGGAGATTGCCTGGTATATATTCCCCTGATTCGTTTTGAAACCTGAACCACGATTGGGTTAAATGATTCTTCTTGCTGAAGAATTCAAGCAGATAAAAGTCATCAGTTATCCCGGGCACCGAATAGGTTGCTGCCACAAAATAGTTCATACCGGCGGGAGCCCTGAAAGTCCATGTATGGCTAATGAAATTATGGTTTTCGGCTGAATCGGGAATGAGAAACGTTGCCGAGTCGATAAGGCCGATCCGTTTCCCTTCGCCCACAATCTCATATTTCAGTGTTCCCCGCTTGGTGTATTTTTTTGTTCCCGGATCAGGAGGTATCAAGCCACCGGGAAGCTCAATCGTGATAGTTGAAACACTGTCGTTGATATTGTATAACTGGTTAAGCTGTATTGCATTTCCTTTCTGACCTGTGTAAAGCCTGCTAATATCCATACCAGCAATATTGAGCGTAGGATTACATCCTGCAATTAGCAGAAATAAAATCGGTATCAGAAGTAAGAAACGAAGCGGACGGGGTATCGGAAAAATCAAAATAAGACCTGGTTTATTTTGGGATAAAATTACAAAAAAAAAGAGCCCGGTAAAACCGGACCCCTGATTAGAAGTTAACAGCTACGAACCGGCTTACTTAACTCTGATTTTTGATCCGAGTTTCAGTGTTTTAGAAGCTTTGATACCATTTATTGAACAAATCTGCTTTACCGATGTGTGATATTTTACTGCAAGCCCGCCTAATGTGTCCCCACTCTTTATTGTATGGTACTTTGCTGATTTTGAGGATTTGGCTGCTGATTTGACAATCGGGGAACTTTTGTCAGCCGAAAGTAAAGCCACTGAAGATGTACCCGGAAGATAGTCGCGCGAAAGGCCAAAAGTAGCCTTTGAAACTGCGAATGTATCGGCCAGCAGGCTGAATGTTTCGAAGTTGATCATTTGCTTTGGGTTGAATGCTTTGCCCTGGAAACGCGTTTCGAAATGCAGGTGATTGCAGGTTGCACGTCCTGTATGACCTCCGAGCCCAACGATATCACCGGCTTTAACCTGCTGATTTACCCTGACTTTGATCTTCGAAAGGTGCCCGTATAAGGTTTCAAGCCCGTTATAGTGCCTTACGACAACACAGTTGCCATATCCGGAATAATATCGTGCCATACGCACAACGCCGTCAAAGGCTGCTCCGACCGGGTCGCCGGCTTCAAGTTTGATATCTACTCCGCAATGCACTCTCCGTCCGCGGTATCCGAAAGGTGACAGGAACTGTCCTTCGATCGGGAATACAAATCCTGTTGAGTATTCGTTAAATAAAGGAAGGAATATAGAATCGGATGTTGCAGGCGGAATTTCAGAATAACGCCTTACATATAAGGTGTCCCAGCTTTTATAATATTTGGTAAGCGCAGGTATATCGATTATTGAAGGAATAGGAGTGGCTGAAGGAGGAAGCATAGTTTCGGATGCCTCAAGTTCGTTCTCATCCATTCCGCCGGCAGGTTCCGATATAAGTTGCTGCGCGAAAGCAACACTACCGGATATGCTGATAGTTAATGAGATAATGAGAGTAATTATTGTTTTTGGAATAGTCATGAAAAGAATTTGGTTGGGAGTGAATACCACTCTTAAATAAAATTGAACTACTTGGTTTTCAAAAGTAGTATAAAACAATTTAATATGAAACGGAAATTAAGTTTTTTTGTGAAAATAATTGCCGCAAACCGAACATTGCCCGTCACTATTCAATCCAGGCAGTTTTATTTGGTACAAATTCCTGGAAATTAATAAGTTATTACAGACAATGCAATAAGTGTCATTTTTTTCGTTTTGCATATTGCCGGTATAAACCCAGGTAAGTAGCCGGCGGGCAATGCTTTCCATTTTCCGGATCGATTCGTTGGAGGTTGATTCAGTCGTTAGTTTGTACTGAGGAAAATATTTTGAAATATGGAGCACAGTTTCCTTCCCGAGTTCAGCGGAAATCCATTTTACCATTTCGGTAAAAGTCGGTTCATCGTCATTGAGTCCGGGTACCAGAAGGTTTACTATTTCAAGGTGTTTACCCGATTTGCGGATTTGTCGGAGTGCTTCCATTACAGGTTTAAGGTGTGACGAAGTTACCTTTCTGTAAAACTCTTCGCTGAAAGCCTTTAAATCGACACTGAAAGCATCTGTGAATTCCAGCAATTCAGCCAGGGGTTCCGGGTTAATAAATCCATTGGTCACCATAATGGTTTTCAGTCCCGCCTTTTTAGCCATTCGGGCAGTGTCGATCATGTACTCATAATATACTATGGGCTCATTATAGGTAAATGCGATGCCAATATTCCCCGGCTGGTTCAAAGCTAAAGCCACAAGCTTTTCAGGGGTATAGTAATGCTTTTGCCGAGCATTGTCAGCCCCGGTCTGCGAAATCGAACAGTTCTGGCAGAATGTGCAGCGAAGGTTGCACCCGTAGGAACCGATTGACAGGACTGATGATCCGGGATAATAATGGTAGAGAGGTTTCTTCTCGATGGGATCAAGGTTGATTGCTGAAACAAACCCATAAACATCGGTCAGCAATTTACCTGATTCATTTCTTCTAACCCGGCAAATTCCTGTTTTTCCATCTTGTAGAATACATGCATGAGGACAGAGCATACATTGTACTGCAAGGTTCTCTGTTTTGAGGTACCAAAGTGCTTCGGTCGTCATGGCGGGAATAGAAGGAATTGACTATAAAGGTACTCCTTACCAAAAGATAAGCAATCTGAAAAGGGCAGAATTCTTATTTTGATTTTACAATCTCCAGTCGATAGGCGCTTTCCCGGTTTTCACAAGCAATTCATTTGTTTTTGAAAAATGCCGGCATCCGAAAAATCCCCTGTAAACCGAAAGTGGCGACGGATGCACTGCTTTGAGTATGAAATGCTTTGATGTATCAATTAAAACATCCTTTGCCTGGGCATAGCTTCCCCACAGGATGAAAATAAGTCCTGTATGGCGTGCCGAGAGTTGCCTTATAACTTCATCGGTAAAGTTTTCCCAGCCCCGGCGCTGGTGCGATCCGGCCTGGTTTGCCCGCACAGTAAGGGTCGCGTTTAATAATAAAACTCCCTTTTCGGCCCATTTTTCAAGGTTACCTGATTGAGGAACAGGTATGTCAAGGTCAGTACTTAGCTCTTTGAAGATATTTACAAGCGAAGGAGGGGGAGGAATTCCATCGGGAACCGAAAAGCACAAACCGTGTGCCTGGCCATAACCGTGATATGGATCCTGCCCAAGAATGACTACCTTTACTTTACTGAAAGGCGTATGATCGAATGCAGCGAAAATACGGTTTCCCGGGGGAAAAACAGGGTATTGCTTTTTCTCTTCGACCAGGAATGCTTTCAAATCAGCAAAATAATGCTTTCCGAATTCGGGCCGCAACACTTCGAGCCATCCTGTTTCAATTTTAGGTTCTGATATCTCCATTTAAAGGCTTGAAAATTTGCAATGAAAGTAATCAAAATGGTTCAAATTAAATGCTGTAAATGGGAATTTTCTTTATTTTATTTAATGGTTACTTTTAACTGTTTTTCCGCGTTTTGCTGAATATTTAATGAATATTGTTGTCCAAATACTTTCGCTTATTATTTTTGCGTTACTACTGAAATCTCGTGGCAAATGAAAAAGCAATTCTGTTTTTCGGTCTTATTTTTAGCAATCTTACTATTCGCCTGTGAACCTCCGGTTACCTTCGATAAACCGCAACCTCCTGATGTGAAATCACTTGCCGGTTTCCCTCGCCGTTTACAGGGGAATTTCCTGAGTATGGATGACAGTACTGTTGTGCAGATCACTGCAAATTCTCTCATCAGATTTTATGAATTTGACCAGAAAATGCATTTGAGCCAGCTCGACAGTACAAAACAGTTAATCGGCGACACCTTATTCGATACTAGTACCAATAAAGGCATACCGGTACGCATCGAAGGCGATTCACTTATACTGCATGTTACCGAAGCCGATACACTTTTTCATATCGATCAGCTCAACGTGCTGAAAAAATATAAGGGATATTATTTTATAAATACGTTCAATCCATTTGTTAAACAAGGAGGATGGGAAGTAAAAAAGATCCAATTATCGAGGGGATCATTAACAATCAGCGGGGTTAATACGAAAGCAGACATAGATCAGTTAAAAACCCTTACCGAAAGCACCCAGGACACAACGCCTTATGTGTTTTCGCCAAGCAGGCAGGAATTCAAAAAATTTGTACGCAACGAAGGCTTCAGGGATGTGGAAGAATTTCGGAAAATAAGGGAGTAATGCTGTAAGGTGGGATGTCGGATGCCGGAATTAAATTATCCATTGTCCATTATCCATTGTCCATTATCCATTGTCCATTGTCCATTATCCATTATCCATTGCATCCAGCAACCATGGCGAAAATTACTTCTTCTTTCTCTTTTTCCTGTTCTTCTCCTCTTCCTCGGCTTCGCGAAGCAGGGTTTTCCAGTCCGATTTGGTTTCAGCAGTGAAGGCGAGGGTTTCGCCGTAATCCTGCCTGCTGATTTCCATTACTTCCACAGGTTTACCGATATACTCCTCAATTTCTTCAAGCATCGGACGTTCGTCGTTGCTACAGAAAGATACAGCAATTCCTTTTTTATCGGCACGGCCGGTGCGCCCTACACGGTGAACATAATTTTCGGGTTTTTCGGGCAGATCGTAATTCACTACGAAATCAACGTTCGGTATATCAATACCCCGTGCACTCACATCGGTTGCAATCAGGATTTTAAATTCATTGTTTTTGAACCGTTTCATAACCAGGAGCCTGTCGGTCTGCTCTTTGTCGCCATGAATGGTTTCGCATTTGATATTCAGTTTTTCCATCGCAAGGCTAACGCGTTCGGCACGTACCTTAGTCCTCACAAAGACAACGATTTTACTTTCAGGGTTTTCGTTTACCAGGCGCTCAAGAAAAAATCTTTTATCGTCCATTTCGATAAAAGCAACTGAATGCTCAATATTGCGGGCTACAGGGTCTTTGGGCGAAATCTGGATGCGTATAGGGTTGGTTACAAGCGAATAGGCGATTTTTTTTATATAAGGATTGATGGTTGCCGAGAAGAAAAGTGTTTGCCTGGTACGTGGTAATTTCTTTACAAGTTGCTGGATATCATTTATAAACCCAAGATCGAGCATGTGGTCGGCTTCGTCGAGAATGAGGATCTCTATTTTACTCAGGTCGAGATGCCCCTGACTTACCAGGTCGAACATGCGGCCCGGGGTAGATACTATAATATCAACACCGTCTTCCAGTTTGGCAATCTGTGGTTCCTGTTCAACACCTCCCATGAGGCAAAAGACTTTTACCCTGGTTTGTTTCGAAATGGCCTGGAATACTTCGGTGATCTGCAACGCAAGTTCCCGGGTCGGTACCATTACAATACAATGTATGCCTGTGCTTCGGCTCGAGAATTTTTTTTCGTGCAGCATATTAATCACTGGGATGGCAAAAGCAGCTGTTTTGCCTGTTCCTGTTTGTGCAATGGCTAGTACATCGTCGCCATGAAGTATTGGTCCGATACTTTTGAACTGGATATCGGTAGGGCGGCGGAATCCTGCATCCTCGATATTTCGCTTTATTTCAGGGGCAAGATTGTATTGTTCGAATTTCATAAATGACTATTAAAAGCTGCAAAGATACGCAGGGAGATTGAGTATTTGCTGAGATATCTTGCTGATGTTCTGAAGCTACCGGAACCAGATCCCTCAAAAATCATAACCTGACGGTCAGATTTGGAATTTTCGTCAATACTTCCTGAATGCTTCTCCGTAATAATGCCGTGATATGCAGATACTGAATTATTTTAATTAGGAGTTACAAAAAAACGCAGATTACTTCCGAGTTTCCATTTCCGGTTATAGATGCTGCCGAATAAAGTGCTGGCATCCATATCTTTACGGCTGTAAGTATAATACTCCAGTATTCTAAATCCGTTGCTGGTCAGAAATTGAAGGGTACTTTCGATGGTTGGTTCAAACAAATGATCCGGGGTACGGGTATTGTCAGTCCAAACTCCTTTGCGCAAGCCAATCCGCTTCAGGAACAGTTTGAACCGCCTGTCGAGTGAAAGCATATTGGGCACACTCATTACCAGGATTCCCTCTGGTTCGAGTATGGTTTTGGTTTTTGCGATCCATTCCTGAGGGTTCGGGATGTGTTCGATTACATGGCTCATGTGGACACAAGAATACTTTTCCTTAAATATCAGATCCACATAGGAACCAATGTGGACCTTCAGTTTAAGATTCTCTTCAGTGTATCTTGCCATATTTTCGGCTACTTCAATTCCTACACAGGTAGTATAATATTTTTGAGCAACTTTCAGGAAATCGCCCATGCAGGAACCAATGTCGAGTATGGCTGTTTTTTGCTTGTCGAATTTTAAAATTTCCTTAAGTTCTTTATCCCAGAGTTGGAAATTGCTGTCGGTATATTTAAAATCGGGATCACAGACAAAGTATTGTTCATACGCATCGCGCAGGAAGACTTCATCATACTTTGGCCTTGGGTTCTGATAGATTAGTCCGCAATCGGTACATTCAACATAAGTGAATTGTAGTTCCGGCCCGAATTTTTCGTGAAGTTTGCTCTTAACTGAATTACAGAAAGGACAATTAACAGTTTCCCATGCATGTGGCACATATTTTTTCTTTGTCATGAAATATCTATTCTTAATTGTTTTAGTTACCGATACTTATCCTGTTTTCCCTTGTATTCATGGCAGGGAAACTATCCTCTCCTTCACCTATTTCAATATTTCGCGGACAAAAGAAGTATCATTTTTGAGTTTTTCCAGTTGTAGTAATATAAATGGCATCTTGTCAAGTTTACCTGTAACCGCTTCCATTTCCCTGGTATTGGAATAGATCATCTTTCGGAATGGATTGTCATAATCTTTCTGCCGAGATTGCCGTATGGCGGCCATCTGTTGTTTCCTGAATTCAAGATACCATTCAAGTTTGGCAGTAAGGTATTCTAAGCCGATCGAATAGTTACTATCTGTTTCCTGCAGTGTTGCAATAGCATGGGCCCGTTTTTGCGCGGGATAGGAATTGCCTTGTTTTACAAAGAACTCATGAACCTGTTGCCAGCTAATTACCTCATAATCCGTGATTTTCTTTTTCAGTAGTTCCAGTTCTTTGAGCGGTATTAACTGTCCGCCTACATTTTCGAATGGCTGTCTTTCAGTTTTGGCGCTAAGCAAGCCTACCAGGCAATTTTTATCCAGACCGGGATTCTTTTGTAAATGTTCAACTAGCTGGTCGATTGCATAATAGGTTATGTAATCACGATAAGCCTTGTATGCCTTAGCCGGTTTCAGGATAGCAACCGGGCGGTTGCTGTTTTCAAAACTGTGTTTTTCGAGTATTATGGATTCCGGATTATTCAGGGTTAAATACTCAGCACCAAATGTGCGGAGTTCCTCTTCAATGATCGTTTCACCCGGATGAATCAAACTGCAGACTTGCCTTCCTGCAATCAGCTCAAGGAAACGCATTGCATCAAATATGGAATTAACAGTATCCGGTGCCAGGTAATGGGTTTCGAGGTTTTGAGTTTTCTCGGTTCGTTTATCACGATCCGCGCATTTCCAGGTATTGCGTTCGATAGCAAACTGGTTATACATCAGCCAGTATGCCGGCATGATGACCAGTTGATTATTTGTAATGTCGCTGCTTACAAGGGAAAAAGGGAATGAGATATCGAGTTCGGCCGGGTAATCGGCTTTGGCAAGCAAAGTGAAAGGAGCGAAGCGGGAATTATGTTTGAGGCTTGTGCATAAAGCGGGCCAGAAGCCCCTGCCGGCTATCAGTTCCCCATCGGCGCTGCGGCTGTTGTGGTTTGAGCCAATAGTGGCACCTGCCGCTATATTACTTTGTCCTTCGATAGTAGCAGCTACCAGGAACGAATTGTTATGATGCTGCTCGTGTGCCGGAAAAATAAGCGAGTTGAGGACTTCGCAGCACGAAATGGTAGAGTTTTCGCCCAGGTATGAATTAATTAACCTGGCACCATATTTTAATTGTGAATTATCGCCGGTAATAAACCGTACTGCCTTTACACCATAAAAAATGCGGCAGCCTTTCCCTACAATTCCGTTAACCAGTTCACATCCTTCGCCAATCTGGCTTGAGGCTTCGGGATCGGAATTGATAGTGAGGTTCTTCAGTTTGTTGGCACCTTTAAGGTAAGCATCGGAACCAATCTTTACATCTTTTATTATACTGCAGTTTTTAATAACCGTACGATCACCGATAGTTCCGTAATAGCCATGCAGGTTATCGAATTTTTTTTCAGTCATTTCGCGGTAGCGGCGCTGCAGATCAGCGTTGTGTCTGTCGCGGCTCCAGAGCCATGCATCGCCCGGAAGCATACCGTCGAAAGGAATTACTGCTCTTCCACCGTTTTCGTTGCAGATCTCCATCCAGATACGAATATCTTCCGCTTCGCCTTCCTTAAGTATCCCGTTACCGAATTTGGCATGGCTCGTGGTGAGGATTTCATTCACATTGGCAATAATAACCTCATTGCCAACAATATAATATGCCATATAATTAACATTGTCGATTACAACATTATCGCCAAAATCGCAATTGATTATGACGCTGTTGTATAAACCGACCGGCATTCGTAAGTCGTTGAAATCCAGAAATAATGATTCGAGCTTGCCAATCCTGATTAACCCGAAAAACTTGCAGTTCTTTACCAGATCGGGATTGAATTCTTCCGAAACCAGCAGATTGTTCCAGTTATCACTTGTATTCCGGTTACGGACCAGGATTTCAATTTCATGAGAACTCAGGCTGCGGTAGCGGCTGCTGTCAGGATTCTGGAGGTACCGAAGGTAATATTCGTCCTTTCCCTGCGGAATAAAACCCGAAGGCATGAAACCATGACCAAGTGAATTGAGTGGCTCTTTCCGAATGTTGTTCATACTGGTATTATTAAAATCTTAAAAGTATTGAAAACAAGGCTGATGGATCACGTAATTGCTAAGCTCCTGAAAAAGTAATTAAAGGTAGGACAAATAGCCGGTTAAGACGTTGCCTTTTTAGCGTAATTCTTGTTTAGGTCAAAATGATGATTTGCCTTAGGTATTAATAAAAAAAGCCATCATTGAAATGACGGCTTTTCAAATCGGTGAAACTACGCTACAAAATTTCTTGCGAGCTTGAGTGCTTCATCAAGTCCATCGGGGTTCTTTCCCCCGGCCGTTGCAAAACCAGGTTGTCCGCCGCCGCCGCCTTGTATGGATTTTGCGAGCTCACGTACGATATTCCCTGCATTCATTGAGCGCGAACTTACTAGATCGTCAGTAACCAGAACGGAAAGTGTAGCCTTGCCATCGTTCACACACCCCAGTACTACAAAAAGGGTTTCAAATTCTGCCTTTAATCCGAATGCAATATCCTTGGCAGCAACAGGATCGGCATCGATCCGGGTGGCAAGGAAGCTGATCCCGTTTACGGTTTCGACACTTTTTACGAGTGCATCTTTAAGTTTTAATGCTTTTTCCCGGTTCAATGCTTCAACAAGTTTACGCATTTCGGTATTCTGATCCATCAGTTGCTGAACAGCTTTTAATGGTTCGGTAGGGCTCTTAACCAGTTGTTTCAGGTTAGCTATAAGGGTTTGCTGTTCGGTTACAAACTCTTCGGCTTTGGCTGCGGTTATGGCTTCAATACGGCGAATGCCTGAAGCAATGGCTCCTTCGCTCACCACCTTAACAAGACCGATCTGGCCTGTGGCTTTTACATGGGTTCCCCCGCAAAGTTCAACTGAATCGCCATATTTAATGACCCGGACTTTGTCGCCGTATTTCTCTCCAAAAAAAGCAAGTGCACCCATTTTTACGGCATCATCCATCGGAATTGCGCGCTGTTCGTTAAGAACTGCATTTTCGCGCACAAGCATGTTTGTCATTTTTTCGATGGCCTCCAACTCTTCGTCGGTCACTTTCTGGAAATGTGAAAAGTCGAAACGCAGGTAATCAGGACCGACAAACGAACCTTTCTGCTCAACATGCGTTCCCAGTATTTTACGAAGCGAATAATGCAGCAGGTGAGTGGCTGAGTGATTATTGGCAGTTGCCGTCCGGCGTTCCATGTCGACAGTTGCTCTGAATGCAGCTTCGGGATTCTCAGGCAGATTTTCGACTATATGAACTATCAGGTTATTTTCCTTACGGGTATCAATCACCTGGAGTATTTCGTTAGCCGAAGCCAGGTTCCCGGTATCGCCGGTTTGCCCGCCGCTTTCGGCGTAAAAAGGAGTACGGTCGAAAACCAGTTGGTATACATCTTTCCCTTTTGCCGTAATTTTACGGAATCGGGTAATTTTTACATCAGCCTCGGTTGTGTCGTAAGCAAGGAAATCGGTATTGTCGGAAGGAATGAGTATATGCCAGTCGTCGGTAGTAACGGTTGCATCACGGCGCGAACGGTTTTTCTGTTCTTCCAGTTTGATCCCGAAGTTTTCCATATCCACGTCCCAGCCCAGTTCGCGGCTCATCAGTTGTGTAAGATCGATCGGGAACCCAAATGTATCGTACATTTCGAATGCAAATTCGCCATTTATCACTTTCTGGTCGGGATGAGCAGCAATATACTGGTTGAATTTCACGATGCCGGTAGCCAGGGTACGCAGGAATGAGGCTTCTTCCTCGTGTATAACTCTTTCAATGAGTGTGTGATTCCGCTTCAATTCGGGGAAGAATTCACCCATCTGAGCTTCGAGAACTTTTACAAGCTGGAACATCAAAGGTTCGCGCATATTCAGAAATGAGTATGCATATCGGACAGCGCGGCGAAGGATTCGGCGGATTACATAACCGGCTTTAACGTTCGATGGCAGCTGACCGTCGGCAATTGCGAAAGTAACGGCACGAAGGTGATCGGCAATTACGCGCATTGCAACATCACTTTTCGTGTTGCTGCCATATGGTATGCTTGTAATCTTAGCGATTTCGGACAGGAGCGGTGTGAAAACATCGGTATCGTAATTGCTTTGTTTGTCTTGCAATACCATGCAAAGCCTCTCGAAACCCATGCCTGTATCGACATGTTTCGCAGGGAGCGGAACCAGTGAACCGTTCGACTGGCGGTTGTATTGAATAAATACATTGTTCCAGATTTCGATTACCTGGGGATGATCGCTATTTACGAGTTTATCGCCCGAAATTTTTGCTTTCTCATCCGCATTGCGGATATCAACGTGAATTTCGGAACAGGGGCCGCACGGGCCGGTATCGCCCATTTCCCAGAAGTTATCTTTCTTCGATCCCCGGAGGATACGATCTTCGGCAATGTATTTTTTCCAGATTTCGAGCGCTTCGGTATCCTCAGCCATGTTATCGGCTATATCGCCCCCAAAAATAGTCACGTATAGTTTGTCTTTGTCGATTTTATACAC
Source organism: Bacteroidales bacterium (assembly GCA_963677975.1). GTDB lineage: Bacteria > Bacteroidota > Bacteroidia > Bacteroidales > UBA4417 > UBA4417. The sequence continues at coordinate 3,017,500 of OY782677.1, forward strand.
CTCGGTAAGCAGTTCCCATGCCCAGGCAATGGCTTCTTCTTTGAAGTAATCGCCAAACGACCAGTTCCCCAGCATTTCGAACATGGTATGGTGGTATGTATCGTGACCCACTTCCTCAAGGTCGTTGTGCTTTCCCGAAACACGCAAGCATTTCTGCGAATCAGCTACGCGCGACCATTTCGCAGGTTCGTTTCCCAGAAACCAATCTTTAAACTGGTTCATCCCAGCATTGGTGAACATCAGGGTCGGGTCGTTTTTTACCACCATAGGAGCTGATGGAACAACATGATGCTGTTTTGATGTAAAAAATTCAAGAAAAGTTCGGCGTATCTCGGCACTGGTCATCATTAACTGTAATTAGGCTGTTTATTGATTAATTATTAATTTTGAGGTATTTAATTGTATATTAGCGGTTTAAATGTGCCTTGTTCAAATCGTGACACCTTGATACTGCGCTTTTAACAATTGTTCACATCCCAAAGGGCTGCAAATTTAAGTTAAATAATTATTTTTGCCGTTACCGGATTGAAAGTAGCGATCTATTTTATTGAAAGTTGGTTCTTAAAAATAGTGTTCAAAGTTCAAATGTTCAAAGTTCAAAGAGAAATAGATTGAATTAATGTCGTATAAAACTGAAAATTCGTGAAACTGAACACTGAAACACGATAAGTAATCCATATCTCAACAACTTTAAACCAAGAGAGCCCAAAGGGCATTTAACCACTAACCTCTGACCCCCAATCCCTAAAGCCTTAAAAAGATGGCTAAAATCAAATACCAGTTCAATACCAAATCCCTTAAAATCGAGAAGGTCCAGGTTACCATGAAGGAACGCCTGAAGAGGCTTGCCGGGTCGATGGCTTTCGGGTTGGTATTCGGAATGGTTGTTATTGTACTGGCCTATAATTTCCTGTCGTCGCCGCGCGAGAAAGTTCTTTTAAACGAACTTGAACAATACAAATTACAATACAAGATCATGAATGACCGGATGGATAAAATCCAGAAAGTTTTGTCGGATGTCCAGGATCGTGATGATAATATTTACCGGGTTATTTTCGAATCGGAACCTGTACCTTCGGAAGTCAGGAAAGCAGGATTTGGCGGTGTTGACAGGTACGAACACCTTACTGGGCTTGCAAATTCGGATATTATAGTAAATACAGCCAAACGCCTCGACGAAATTACCAGCCAGCTTGTAGTCCAGAGCAAATCGTACGACGAAGTATTTAAACTGGCTAAGAACAAAGAGAAAATGATTGCCAGTATTCCGGCCATTCAACCGGTTGATTTTCATGATTTACGCCGGATCGGTTCACTTTTCGGTTACCGTACCGACCCGTTCTATAAAGTCACCAAGTTTCACGAAGGAATTGATTTCACTGCTGCCGTTGGTACCCCTATTTATGCTACCGGCGATGGAATAGTATCCGTGGCCGAATACAACAGCGGAGGCTACGGAAATGAGATTCAGATCAATCATGGCTTCAGTTACGAAACCAAATATGCCCACTTATCAAAGATTAAAGTCAGGGTAGGACAAAGGGTGAAACGCGGCGAGATTATTGGCCTGATGGGAAATACAGGTAAATCGACGGCGCCCCATCTTCATTACGAAGTACATAAAGCCGGTATCCCGATTAACCCTATTTATTTCTTCTTCAACGATATAACGCCGGCTGAATACCAGGCTATGCTTGAACTATCGTCGAAACCTTCGCAGACGCTGGATTAATAGGTTAAATGGTTCAAAGGTTCAGGAGTTCAAGGGTTCAGGAGTTCTGAGGTATAGGAGTTCAAAGGTTCTAGAGTTCTGGAGTTCAAAGGTTCAGGAGTTAAAGAGTTCAAAAGATAAAGTGTTCAAAGTTTTTGTTTTTTAGTTTTTTTCAAAGCTATGAATGTTGAAAGGTTTGAGGACCTGGAAATATGGAAAGAAGCCAGGGAAATATGAAAATTAGTTTTTGAGCTAACTTCGAACGAAATATTTAGTAAAGATTTCAAGTTAAGGGATCAGATACGTGCATCGGCAGGTTCAATAATGGATAATATTGCTGAAGGATTCGAGCGGGGAGGAAATAAAGAATTTGTGCAATTTCTCTATATCTCGAAAGGCTCCTGCGGTGAAACCCGATCTCAAGCCTATCGGGCTTTCGATCAGGCATATATTTCACAGGTTAGTCTGGATGAATTGGACATAAGAGCCACCACATTGAGTGTAAAAATTACCAATTTGATTAAGTATCTGCGAAATAGCGATTTTAAAGGGGCTAAATTTCATTAATCTGAACGCCGCAGGCATTTGAACACTGAACCTTTGAACCCCTGAACGTCGCAGGCAATTGAACTCTGAACTTTAAACATTTAAACCAAACTACTCATGACACTTCGTACAAAACCCATCGGAAAATTATACTACCGCATCGGCGAGGTGGCTGATATGTTTAAGGTAAATACCTCGTTAATTCGCTTCTACGAGAAGGAATTTGATATCATAAAACCCCATCGCAACAGCAAGGGTAATCGGCTTTTTACCCAAAATGATGTAGATAATTTTCACCGGATATTTCACCTGATTAAAGAAAAAGGCTATACACTTGAAGGGGCAAAACTTCAGCTACGCGGGAAACAGAATGCAGGCAATGCTCCTGAACAGGAGGTTTTAAATAAACTACTGAGGATCAAACGTTTCCTCCTGGAATTGAGGGAGCAGTTATAAAACGGAATCAGAAATACTTCTTTTCGATCAGGAACTCGGTGACATATTCATACACGCCTTCTTCGAGTGAATAAAAAGGGGCAGTGTACCCCGCAGCTTTAGTTAACTTGGTCATATCGGCCTGGGTAAAATACTGGTACTTTTCGCGTATGTCGATGGGGGTGTCGATAAATTCAATTTTTTCGGGGATTTCGAGTGCTTTAAAAACAGCTTTGGCCAAATGAAGGAAAGGCCTTGCTTTGCCTGTTCCAAGATTGTATAAGCCCGGCTGAGGCTTTGTTTGCATCATAAAATACAGAACATCAACCACATCCTTCACATAAATAAAGTCGCGTAGTTGCATGCCATCGGCAAACCCCGAACGGTGCGAACGGAAGAGTTTTGTACCACCGGTTTCGTTTATCTGCCTGAAAGCATGAAGAATAACCGATGCCATGCGTCCCTTATGGTATTCGTTTGGTCCGTAAACATTAAAGAATTTCATACCGGCCCAGAAAGGAGGTGTTTTTGACTGCTTCAGAACCCAGATGTCAAAATCATTTTTCGATTCGCCATACGCATTTAATGGCCGCAGACTTTCAACAATGGAATGATCGTCAGTGTAACCGTGTTCGCCCATACCATAAGTTGCTGCTGATGAAGCATAAAGGAGTGGAATTCCAAACTCGGTGCATACTTCCCATACCTGTTTCGAATAATTCAGGTTCAGCCGGTTGAATATTTCCACATCGAATTCAGTCGTATCGGTGCGAGCGCCGAGATGGTAAACCGATTCAACCTCATCATGATGCTTGCGAAGCCAGTAAACGAATTCGTCACGGTGCACATGCCCTGAAACTGATTTATGGTCAAGATTATGATTTTTAAGCGGGTTGCTGAAATCATCAACTACAATAATCTTGGTTAAACCCTTGTTGTTAAGCTTGTTTACCATACAACTGCCAATAAATCCGGCAGCCCCGGTTACCACGGTATACTTCATATTTCTGAATTTGGAAGTGCAAAGTTAAGCTAATAAATCTTATTCGATTTCCACCTCGCTTACAAAAAGCCATGCTTTCTGTCCCTCACCGGGGTGAGTAGCAGGACATGTGCCTATGTTGGTAGCCTTGATCCTGATATATCGCGTACTGAGATTATCGAAGTTACGTGCCAGCATTACCGGGCCATCCAGCCGTATATCATCAGTTTCGGCAGGATAAATAGTGTTATTAAGGAGTCTGAATGATACCCCGTCATCCGAAGCATAAAACTCAACTTTCTCGGGAAGAAAAATCCATGAATCTGGTAACTGCAATACATCAACACCTAATGTTTTGATTGTCTTAATTTCACCAAGATCGGCTGTTACTTCAAAGTCGTTTCCCTCAAATCCCATCCACTGCCTGTTGGTATGGTTCGATGACCCGATGAGCCCGTCGAAAAGTCCGGAAACTCCAAGCCCCGGGTATTTACCCGCGGGTTGGGTTGTTAAAACGGCACTTTTAACTCCCTGGATAAAAGTATAGGTCCGGGTAATAATCTGGCTTACATTATTCTCGGAAATGGCAACCGCTTTCAGAGTACTGTTGTTGCTGATAGTAAAAGGCGATGTGTATTTCTTCGAGGCCGCGCCCGGAATAGTTCCGTCGAGGGTATAGTATATCTGTGACCCCTGACCTTTTGCCGTTAGATCAACCTGCTGTGGCCCTGGGTATGCACCATCGGATAATGAACACCAGGGTTTAGGAACATATATTCCTGTTTTTGTCACCGGCGTTTTGACCGGCATTTTTGTTGTAAATACTACATTTACAGGCTTCCCTATCCATTCAGCAGGAGTTTTAAGTCCAAGTATGCGTGCAATAGTAGGAGAGGTGTTTGCGAGATCATTCGGGGCATCAAATAGAAAATTCCTGTTTATCCCCGGACCGGAGATAATCCATGGTACTTCAAGTTCTGTCATACTCTCGCCTCCATGGTCCTTGCCTATGCCCCCATGATCAGATGTAATAATTATACTGGTATTCTTGTCCATTTCCGATTCTTTGATTCCGGCGACCAGCTTCCCGATCTCGGTATCAATATCATTAATGGCCTGAAAATAGGCCGGTGTTCCAAACCCTTTTTCATGGCCCACTTCATCAGGATGACCATAATAGATGAATGTGAAAACAGGTTTTTCCTTTTTAATATAGTTGAGCGCTACAGAAGTAACCATGACATATCCCTGGATATATTGCTCTTTTGTAATGTACTTTTTGTTTACAAATGTTCCGAGCCAATCCCAGTCGTAGAACATGGCAGTTACCGCTTTAGGCATTTGTTTGCGGATAAGTGAGAAAATAGATGCAAAATATCCGTCACTATCCTTTGCTGTAGGTTCAAATCCCTGGTTTGAAAGGCTCCAGCTGTTGGATGTAACCCCATGCTGTTCAGGACCGGCGCCTGATAAAATTGTCGCCCAGTTTGGCGCGCTCACGGTTGGCATTACCCCGCGGGTCTTCAGGGAAATGGATCCCTGTTTGATCAGGCTGTTTATTACAGGAATGCTGGCATACTGAAGACCTTCGGCCGAAACGCCGTCGATACCAATCAATATAACACGTTTTACAGGGTCCTGCTGGGCTGTAACCAGCTGCGAACCAATAAGAAAACTGAAAAGGACAGCCAATAAAACCAGGAATCTCATAACCGTATTATTTGAAGCTAAAGGTAGTAATAATTAATTGTAATATGCCCTTTAGCAAGTTCGTAAGGAAAAGAAGGTCTGTGAATCACTTTACAACAATCTCATCAAGGAAAACCCACGAAAGACCGCCTGCCGAAGGGTGCCAGGAGGGTAGCTTTTTTGTACCGGTAATGTAATACCGTATGTAACGTTTTTTCTCAAAATCGCCGTTAAAAGTGTAATTACGGGTAACGTTCTCTTTTTTCTGGTCGCCTTTAACGGCTTCGGTTCCGGCATTTTCCCAGGTGATTCCATCGGCCGAAACCATGCAGGTTACACGCTCGGGATGTAGTATCCAGCTTTTAGGGTCCCACAATGAGCCAATGCTTATGGAATTGAAATCGAGACATTTGCCCAAATCGAGTGTCAACTGGAAATCTTCACCTTCCCAGCCTAACCAGTGAACTTTGTAACTATCGGCGCCCTGCACTCCATTGGTTATTACATCTATATTACCATCACTGTATTTACGGCTGGGTTCCGGAATGGCGGTTGCTTTCCTGCGAAAGGCCATATTATCATCAACCTGTACATCAATAAAACGTAAGGTGGCATTATAATAACTATCCACTGTTAAGCCTGATTCATTCAGGTATTTAACACCGTTATTTTTACTGGTTGTATAAAAATCTTCAAGTATAGCTTTCATTCCTGGTTTTAAAACAAACCTGCCATTCTGTTCGGTATACCATCCACGAGGGCCGAACATATCATTTTTGCCAATCTCCATAGTAGCATATTCCAGGGGCAGCCTGCTCACTTTTACTCTTTGAAGTACTTCGGGACGATTGGTAACTACTGCTTCGGCCTGATCGAACAAATGATTGTAAGCATCTATATTTTCAGTCGAGAGGAAAGATTTTTCATGATGAACCGGCGAACCGTATATGTCGAGCCATTCGCCTGATTTTATAAGTTCTGATTCAAGCCTGTCGAGGTATTGCCGGATAAAAGGTGCTGCTTCGGCATAGTACCCCTGGAGGAATACCGACTTAACCGAATCGATATTCACATTTGGGTTCCATAGAAGGCGTGCCAGCAAATACGCTTTGAGTTCCGACATTTCATTCCCTTTCATTGTGTTGGTTTGCTGGAAATGCTGGTAAGCCCCGTTTCGTGTTAAAAACTGAATATTGGGTTGTAATACATGCAGGTTTGGAAAAGGAGTGACGCTGTTGGCAAAATCAACCGTATAATCCCAGAGGTAAATATTACGGGTAAGTTTTCCCCAATCGGTAATATCCTTCACAAACGACCGGCTGGTAGAGTCACTTTCGATATTTTTACTCCGGTTCAATTCGATGGTACACAGCATAATCTGCACATTATCAGCCGGTTTTGTGATTTTAGGAGCAGACCGGGAAAACTGGTAAGCAAGGGTTGAAATGGTTTTATCGGGGAATTTTGCAGCTACCTGGTTTACAAACCTTAAAAGTGCCCCTGAAGGTGCTCCTTCTTCGGCAATGATAGCCTTACATTTGTCGCACTGGCAATAAGAAAAATTATCGTTCTGGCTCACCGACCATACTTTCTTTTCGGGTTGTTTAGCCATTTCTTCGGTAAGCCTGTCAATTACCAGTTTCAGAACGGCAGGATTCGTCATACACAACTGATCGATAATGCGTTTGCCGTTCATATATGCATAATATTCGGGATGCGAACTGAAGTAGGTTTCCCAAGGCACAAGGCGGTTGAAAGTATGCACATAAAACCTGTCGGCAAATACTTCATTGATGTTATCCAGCCTCATCCATTCTTTATAGGATTTGTCATCGTTAAATGTACCATGTACTATCCTTAACGTATTTACAGGCTTGTCAGAGTAATTAACAGCCTGCAATAGTATATTTTTGTTTTGTGGAACATATTCAACACCGGGAGAGTAAATGCGACATCCAAGCTTTTTCTCGAGCAAGTCAACTACGCCGTAATATGTGCCTTTGTGATTTCCCCCGATAATAAAAAGTTTCCTGCCTTCGGTTATAATCCGGAATTCGTTGGGTGCCAGGCTGAGGCTGAGTGATTTCGGTAGCCTGTTGGTAAAACCAATAGAAATTTCAGTCTTGCCTGGTTTAGTCTGGTCGCTGAGAATATTTAGTTTACATCCCGAAATTCCGGATACATATTCTTGCAATAGTTCTGCAGCCTTTTGTTCGTTTTCGGTTGGTTTTGCAGGTATAATTATCGAATAAGCTGATCTTCCACTTTCGACAATTTTAAGGGGTTTGATCTTTGCAAAAACCGGGTTTAATAAGCCTGTAAGTGCCAGTATCAGAATGTATGAGCGGAGACATTTCATTCGCATTGAACTTTGAATTTATTCCGGTTATAATTAACAGAACTTAAGGATTTGTGAGATTATTCTACAATAAGTTCATCAGCAAAAATCCAGCAGGGTTCACCCTTGTATTCGTGCCAGGAAGGCAATACTTTAGGACTGGTGGCCGAAACTTTTATAAACCGGACCTCGGTTGGAGTAAACCTGCTTAACGCGGTTTTGAGTTCCCTGCCGGAAGGGGAATTTGCATCAAATTTTATAGATTCAACTTGTTTCCAGCTGTTTCCATCGGTTGAGACAGAAAAAATCACTTCCTCAGGGAATAATACCCAGTCGCCGGGATTTTTTACAAAGTTCAGTTTCATGGAACTGATCCTCGTTGGCTGAAGCAAATCAACCATAAATTCCATATCGGCACCTTCGTATCCCTGCCATCCTGATTTGTAGGTGCCCGTACCCGAGAGGCCATCGGTCATAGCCTGGTCGCCTGTGCCGGGATATTTGAACGAATAGGGTTTCAGCAATGTAACCGGTTTACCTGAAGCCAGGTTTACGTTTATTTCACATTGGTTTACATTCCCCGAAATCTTACCCCTGCTGAAAAGGGCGGTTTTTACATTTGCAGTATTTTTCAGTTCAAACGGGGCTGTGTAAAGCGTAGAAGCCGGGACCGGATCGCTTCCATCAAGGGTGTAGCGTATTTCGGTCCCCTTGGTCTCGCTCGATAAAACGACAAGGTTGCGGTTGGCATCGCGTTTTGTTGTTATGTCAACATTTCGGGAACCCAGGCTGTACTTCACACCCATATTATCAAGCTGGGCAAACTGAAAATCCAGGCGGTCGAGGAAATCGTCCCAGTTGCGGCGGTTCTGCTGCGACCAGGCAACTTCGGCTAAAGCAAGGGCTCGCGGAAATGCTTTGATTTCGACAGTTTCGGGAGTTTTTACAAATTCAGTCCATACATTGCCCTGCACGCCAATTATATGTTTCGCTTCATCAGGCGTAAGCACTGGTGGAATCGGGTTATAAGAATATACCGTTCTTAGGGTAAGCTTACTGCCGGACTGTTCACCTTCGTTTAGCGGATCGCCCTGGTAGTAATCGAAATAGCAATAATCGACAGGTGTCATTATTACATCGTGTCCCTGACGGGATGCATCAATACCTGCCTGCACTCCCCGCCAGGCCATAACGGTGGCTTCAGGAGCAAGACCGCCTTCAAGGATTTCGTCCCAACCTATGAGCCTCCTGTTTTTCGAAGCCAGGAATTTTTCTATACGTTTGATGAAATAGCTTTGCAGTTCAGCTTCATCTTTTAATCCTTCGGAATTAATCCTGGCCTGGCATTTAGGACATTCTTTCCAGCGGACTTTCGGTGCTTCGTCGCCCCCGATATGAATGTATGTGGAGGGGAAAATGTCAATAATTTCGGTTAAAACATCCTGCATAAAAGTGAAAACGGAATCGTTACCGGCACAAAGTATATCGTCGGAAACGCCCCATCGGGTTCGCACCTCGAATGGCCCGCCGGTGCAGGAAAGCCATGGGTAGGCTGTTAAAGCTGCCACACAATGACCGGGCATTTCAATTTCGGGAATAACGGTAATGTATTTTGTTGCAGCATAGGCAACTATTTCACGCGCTTCGGCCTGGGTGTAAAATCCACCATAAGGGATTGTATCGGATTGGTCGGTTTTCCCGATTTGAGTTCCTTTTCGGATTGATCCAATGCTGGTTAGACCGGGATATTTTTTAATTTCTATCCGCCAACCCTGGTCCTCGGTAAGATGCCAGTGAAAAGTATTGAACTTGTACATGGCCATCAGGTCAATGTATTTCCGGATAAACTCAATCGGGTACATGTGCCTGCCAACATCCAGGTGCAGCCCGCGGTATCCGAAACGGGGCTGGTCTTTAATATTCACGATCGGAATGCTCATGGTCTTCAGTCCTGATCCGGCTTTCTCAATATCGGGAGGAAAAAGCTGGAATAAAGTTTGTAGCCCGTAAAACATGCCGTTTGGCGATTTGGCCCTGATAAAAACCCCTGATGGCAATACGTCGATAGTATAACCTTCCTTGCCTAAGGTTTCATCGGCACCCAAAGTGGTGAAAATAACCGTATTTTCATTTTTGGAAGCAGGGTTATAGGAGCCGGTAGCCAGAATCAAACCTGTTGAAAGCCTGATTTTTTCAGAAAACAGGCCTACAATGTCAGTGGTTGCTTTGGTTTCATCAAACAATATACGTGTGCCCTGCCGTATTGTAAATTCACCGTTTCCTTCTGTAACCTGCATAGGAACTGGCACCACATGAATTGAACCTGCCCTGTTTTCCCGGATGCCTATGAACATTGTTAAGGCGATAATTAGAAAAATTACCTTGTACTTCATTGTTTTAAACTTTCACTGAAACGATTTTTATGCTCAAAAGTAGAAAAGTTATAATTGATGCAAGTATATCTCCCGTATCTTCAGGAAAACGGAAAGGTTTACATTTTACTGGCATTTTTCCATCTGGGTTGCAATTCGTTCCCTCTGGAAGCCTTTGCTTATTCCCAGGTTAAAATATTTGCATGCATTTTTGAAATCACCCTGTTCGTAATAAATTTCTCCTTTGGTTATAATAGCAACCAGGTAATCGGGTTTTAATTTCAAAGCTTTATCGATATCAATCATTGCCTTATCGAAGAGTTGGAGTTTAAGGTATACATCAGCCCTGTTGTTATAAAGCATGGGTTCGCCGGGATGCTTTTCGATCAGTCTGTTGAAATCGACCAGTGCTTCAGGGTATTCTCCAAGTCTTTTTTTGATGATTGCCAGGTTAGAAGCAGCTCCATAGTTTTCGGGATGCCCTGCCAGCAGGGTTTCGAAATTGGCGCGCGCTGTAGCAAATTCGCCTTTTTTAACATAAATCATCCCCAGATCGAGGAGGGCATTTTCATTATAAGGGTCAATGGCAATGGCTTTATTGTAATCAGCAATAGCCAGATCAGTCATATTCAGTTCGGAATACAGTTTAGCCCGGTTTGCATAGGATGTAACAAACATGTCATTAAGTCTTATTGAAGAATCGTATGATCTTATTGCTTCTTCCTGTTTCCCCAGATTGCGTTGAAACGTTCCCAGGTTGGACCAATAGATATAATTGCTCTCCGATTTGGGGTCAAGTGCGATGATCTGTTTAGTTACTTTTTCAGCATTCACATCGTCACCGAGAGCACCAAACGATTTTGCTTTCTCAATCAGTTGTTCCCGGTTCTGGGCATTTGCAAAAGTGAATGCCAGTGCAATAATTATTGTAAGAAATATATTTTTCATTGATTTTATTTTATTAATGCCAGAGTGAATAAAGAAATTCCGGTTTGATTCACTTATTATATAGCAAATGCCTTTTCATTTTCGAACGATCGTATTACAATGTCATGCATTTTGTCAGCCTTTAATTCCATTCTTTCTACAAGCCGGAACTGTACCCTGGCCCGGTCGAGGTTGTGCTGGGGGTATGAGGTGCGGAAATACGGATCTCCGTCAACAAAATCGGTCAGGAAGCGGAGCCCGATAATAAATGTCATAAACCGTGCCGAAAATGCAAGGTTATTTATTTCTGTTTCTGTAAGTGTTTGCCTTAAGCTTTTTATAAATCCACGGGCATAAGCTTCATAAATCGGAAGGTTTATATCCACTTTCATCAAATCCGTTTCATCTTCTGCAGCTGTATTGGCACCGGTTCGAATGGCATCACCGAAATCAAACAAAAGACTTCCCGGCATTACGGTGTCGAGGTCAACAATGCATACTGCTTTTTCTGAACTGTCGAACAATATATTGTTGAACTTGGTATCGTTGTGTGTAATACGCACGGGCAGTCTGCCTTCAGCTATCAGCGCGGGGATGCTAAGCATCTGCGCCGCCCGCTTCCTGACAAAATTTATCTCCTGTTGTATATCATTGACTCTGTCGGCAGGATCGGTGATGAGTGATTTATAAAATGTTTCGAGGCGTTTCGCCATATTATGAAATCCGGGAATTGTTTCAGTTAACCGGCTGGCAGGCAAATCAGCAAGCAGCGACATGAAAATACCGAATGCTTTTCCACCTTCGTAAGCAATATGAACATCATCAACTACATCGTGACCATGCATCTGGTCAATAAACGTATACATGCGCCAGTACTGCCCGTCGGCATCCAGGTAGAACTTTTTGCCATCGTTACAAGGAATGATTTCAAGTACTTTGAAGTCAAGTGACTTGTTTTCAGCCAGTTTTTCCGCCAGGTGGCCGGTAACTTCCGAAATGTTATTCATCAGGCCTTCAATGTCTTTGAAAATATAATTGTTGATCCATTGAAGGAAATAACCCGGGTGACCGGCTTCTGAAGTCAGAACCCGGTACGAATCGTTTATGTGCCCGGTTGTGTTTTTTTCAAAACCAAGAAAATCGCCTTCAATACTGAAGTGTGTTACAATCTCACGAATGTTTCGTTCCATAGATTCTATTTCCAGAGTTTGGCGGGATAAATGCCATCCTTTATGAGTTTAGCCAGTTTTTCGATTACCAGGGGTTTGTCGTCCTTGTAAGTAACACCAAACCACTTTGCGTTGCTCCGAAGGCACATTACACTGGCATCGGAACTTTTTATGAGGGCGTCAATAGCCGAAGGGATATAAAATTCCGCTTTCAACGAATCGCTGTTTGATAAAACAAATTCGCGGAACATGGGTTCTGTTTGCTTGAAATATTCAGGAGTAAATCCCCAGAAATTCATCGATACAAGGGTGGCGGGATCAAGGAAAACAAATGATCCTGCGGCATCGGTATAGGCGATACCATCGTCTTTGTACTGAATATTTGTGCACTCGGTAACCGATTGCAGGAAACCGTTTGCATCAGCAATACAAATACCGCGCGATACACTGCCATGCTCCGACATGGTATTGCCCACCTGGTAACCAACCAGTGCATACTGGTTTTGCCTATCAGGGGTGAGTGACAACAGGTAATCGGCCATAGTTCTAAATGCATTGGCACTATAAAAGTCGTCCCCGTTTATGACCGCAAATGGTTCATTTATAACATTTTTAGCCATCAGTATAGCGTGGGCGGTGCCCCAGGGTTTTGTCCGTTCGGGCGAAAAAGTTGTGCCATCGGGAACATTCTCTATTTCCTGGAAAACATATTCCACGGCAATATGTGGCTGAAGTTTGCTTATAAAAATATCCCTGAAGTCCTGCTCAAAGCTTTTACGGATTATAAAAACAACTTTCCCGAATCCTGCCCTTATGGCATCGTAAATGGAATAGTCGATAATTGTTTCGCCCGAGGGGCCTACCGGATCAATCTGTTTTAGGCTTCCGTAGCGGCTGCCCATACCAGCTGCCAGTACAAGTAAGGTTGGTTTCATATAGTTTAACTCTAAGGTTATTTTGTTTTAATCTTGTGACCGACTGTGGCGTAATAAATTATAAAGATATAAATCGGCACCATGATCCACAAGGCCTGCTGAAAGCCAATCGACTGGCCCAGTTTTGCATAAGTAGGAGGGATAAGGGCGCCACCGGCAATACCCATGATAAGCAATGCGGAACCTATTTTGGTGTATTTACCCAGGTTATTGAGCGCCAGTGGCCAGATAGCAGGCCACATCAATGCATTTGCCCAGCCCAGCAGAGTTACAAAGAACACAGCATTCGGAATGAGCGGAACATTAAAGCCCATCACACTGTTCAGCCATCCGAAAATTTTGGAAAACAGGGTATTATCGGTTGTTGACGAAAATGCGGCTCCGAATGCAAACAATGCCCCGAGTATGGCCGACATTACTAGCGCTTTCGACTGGTTTATCACTTTAGGAATAAGTATAATGCCAAGTATATACCCGAAAACCATAAATGCCATTGTGAATGCCGTGAGTTTAGGCGCGTAGGCCAGCTGGAGTGATCTGCCGAATTGGGTGAGGCTGTCGCCAGCCATTACTTCGACACCCACGTATAAAAACAGGGTGATTATACCAATAAGCAAGTGCCTGATCCTGAGTGCATTGGGTATCTGTTTGATAAATCCTTTAAGGGTTTCATGGTCGTCTTGTTCAATATCGATTTCGTTAGGCAAGGATGAAAATTTGACCAGAATGGCAAACAAAGCCAGCAATACCGCCATTGCAGTGTATGGGCCAACGATCCTCGAAGCCAGTTCGTTAAGCAGCGATTCTTTCTGATCGAACGTAAGTTGAGCCAAGTTGCTTTCGCTGAATTTCTCCATTCCATGCATAATGAGCGCTGTAAGTACAAGCGGGCTGAAGACGCCTGCCATTTTGTTGCAGATTCCCATAATTGCCATCCGCTTGGCAGCGCTTTCGCGCGGGCCAATAATTGTAATAAAGGGGTTTGTAGCGGTTTGTAAAAGCGCCAGTCCTGTTCCCAGTACAAACAAACCAGCCAGGAAAACGCCAAACATCCTGGAATAAGCGGCAGGTATAAATATAAGTGCACCAACCGACATAATCAGGAGGCCGACAAATACCCCGTTTTTGTATCCTATTTTCTTTAACACAAACGACGAAGGCAGTGCCATCACGAAATAAGCTATATAAAAGGCTAATGTTACCAGGCTGGCTTCGAAAGGTGTGAGCTCACAGGCAGTCTGAAGGAAAGGCATCAGCGATCCGTTAAGCCAGGTCACAAATCCAAAGATGAAAAACAATGCACCTATAATTGAAAGTGACATGATGTAATTCCTGCGGGTCTCTGCCGTTGATGTTGTATTCATAAATATCGGTTTATTTATTGTTTCTAATTCAAAAAAATCTATTGACTGTTAAATAATTTCCACCTTCCACCTTCCACCTTCTATCTTCTATCTTCTATCTTCTATCTTCCACTTTTCCCCCTCATTCCCCCTCATACCTCACAAACACTTCAATAGCCTCATATTCTGCCATCCCAAGTTTGTCGTAAAGTTGTGCGGTTTCTTTATTCCGTTCTTCGGCCCTTTGCCAGAATTCGCGTTTGTCGGAACCCATAAACATGGCTCCGTCCTTTTGCGACTGGTGCCTGAAAATGGCATTCCGTTTTATGGCCACTTCTTCGGGGCTTAGCGGAACGGCCATATCAACCATTTCGATTTCCCATTCCTGCCAGGCTCCGCGGTAGAGCCATATCCGGCAATCTTTCATCCACTCGTCGTTTTTCATCCTCTCAAGTGCTTCGATAATGATATCGATACAAATACGATGGGTTCCGTGTGGGTCGCGAAGATCGCCTGCAGCATAGATTTGGTGCGGTCGCAACGAACGAAGGAATTGCATGATGATTTGAATATCATCTTCACCCGGAAGGGCTTTTTTTACTGTGCCTGTTTCATAAAAAGGAAGATCGAGGAAATGTATGTTTGTTTCTTTAAGTCCGATGTAACGGCATGATGCCCTGGCCTCGCCGCGACGGATTGCTGCCTTTAGTGCAAGCATTTCAACTGGTTCAATGCTGTCCTTTTTGCGGTTTTTGTAAAAATCAGCAGTTTCGATGAAACGTTGCTCGGCTTTTGGATCATCTACATTATAGATATTTTCGTAATCACGCACAAAATCAAGGTAACGTATTGCATCGTCGTCGCTTACTGCAATGCTTCCCGAAGTCTGGTATGCAACATGTACATCGTGGCCGTGTTCGACCAACCTTGCAAAAGTACCGCCCATCGATATTACATCGTCATCGGGATGCGGGCTGAAGAGTGCTACGCGTTTCGGAAAAGGCAATGCGCGTTCGGGGCGGGTTAAATCGTCAACATTCGGTTTGCCTCCCGGCCAGCCGGTAATTGTGTGTTGCAGGTCGTTAAATACCTTGATATTTATTTTGCTGAAAACCTGGCTTGTGCTGAGTTCCGAAAGCCCGTAATCACCGTAGTCCTTTTCGGTAAGTTTGAGCAAAGGTTTGCCGGTTTGGAAACAAAGCCATAATACAGCCTTGCGGATCATACGGTCGTTCCATTCGCATTGCCCGACCTTCCAGGGGGTTTTAAAACGGGTAAGTTCAGCACCGGCTGACGGGTCAATAATAAAGGTGGTATTCGGATGATTCTGCAGGTAACTCGAAGGAATAACATCGGTTACAGGACCTTCGACCGCCTTTGCCAGAACCGGGGCTTTTGCTTCACCCCAGGCCATTAGTATTATTTCCTTTGCAGCCATTATAGTTCCTATACCCATTGTAATTGCAAAATGAGGTACATGCTCCTGCCCGTTAAACGATTCGGCTGCATCGTTGCGGGTAACACGGTCGAGGGATACCAGGCGTGTTTTTGAATTGTACGACGATCCCGGTTCATTGAATCCTATATGCCCTGTGCGGCCTATTCCGAGCAACTGTATGTCGATACCGCCCGCATCGTGGATTTTTTTCTCATACTCCTTGCAGAAAACAGCCACATCTTCCTGCTCGATGCTCCCTGAAGGAATATGGATGTTTTCGGCTTTGATATCCAGGTGTTTGAAAAGCCTGTCCCACATGAAGTGGTTATAGCTCTGTTGATTATCGTGATCAAGGGGGTAGTATTCGTCGAGGTTGAAGGTTATTACATTAGCAAAACTTACACCCTTTTCTTTATGCAATCGAATGAGCTCAGTATATAATTTAAGCGGGGTAGATCCGGTTGCCAGGCCAAGAACAACCATTTTCCCGGCAGCTTTTCGTTCATTGATAAGTTGAACTATATGATCAGCCACCTTTACCGATCCGTCAGCCGCAGACTGGAAAACCTGTACAGGAATTTTTTCGAAGCGCGTAATAAAAGCATCATCGTTCTGAAGTGAGGGATTCGTTTCAGATGTATAGCCCTTAATATCAGCTAATTTCATGCTTTCATTTTATTTTGTAAGTGTAATTTTATTTTCCCAAAGGCGGGCAGGAGTTTCTTTGTTTACATTGAATGGCCTCATACGGTATGTCCATGTGTAATCTTTGGCCGGGATAAGGTATTTCTCCATCGGCCACGACCACCAACTGTCGTCGCCGCCAACCCCGCACTGCAAATAATCCAGATTAAGGTTGGTAAATGATTGCTTTTCAATCAGGTTGCCGTGTTTGCCGGTATGTGCAAAACCTTTCAGGTCGTCATAGGTATAGGGTAAGGCACTGAAGCCGAGCGTTGGCGATCCTTCGAAATAAATCCCGGCGGATTTCCCGTCGCTGACCGATACCCATTTTACATCGGTGCGGTAACCGTTCTCCTGCGGCCGTACATAGGGAGTATACATCTCGACGACAGTTGAATGGTATTTGCCGACAAAAGCCCCGGTTTTCCTATCCATGTAGTTCTCGAAAGGACCCCGTCCCAGCCAGTCCACCTGGTTGAGTGACCCCGACAGGTGCATATTCATGCCAAGACGCGGAATCCATGGCAGGCCGGCACCGGCATTCAAATTGTTTTCAACCAGGATATCTCCAAGTCCGGTTACTGTATAGGTTGAGATCAGGCTGCTGTTAGCATCAGGCAGGCTGAAAACGATTGTTATTTTAACCGCCTTGTCATTGGTTTTATCAAGAACAACCGACAGCACTTTCCTGTTTTCGCTGGCATCGTACCAGGGTTTGCATTTAATAAACATTTTGTTTCCAACATCATTATCCGTTGGCGCACGTCTGAAATTAGGCAGAGGTCCCTGTTCAATTAACGGTGTTCCGTTAAAGATAAATGATGCCATGGTACCTGAAACTTTATCAAATTGCACCGAAAATGTTTTGCCGGTAACGGTTATGTCTTTTTCGGTTTCGGAGGCTGTTATGGAAGGAAGATCCGAATATTTGATTTCGGATGCCGCTGTTGAGTATAGCTCAAATTGTTCCGATGCCAGGACGTGGTTTTTCCCCAGCAGGAGTCTGTCGTCAGTAGTAAGCAGGAATACATTCAAAAAATAACTTTTACCGGGTTTAGCAGAAGGCTTTTTCCATGAAATACTATAATCGCGTGAACTTCCGGCTGAAATGTTATCGGTGACAAAACTTCCTTCCGCGATTTTAATCCCGTTCTCGGTAATTTCCCATTGCAGGCGGGTATTTTTGAGGTCGGTGAAAGCATATTTGTTCGTCAGGCGGAAAGCAGGTTTTTCCAGGTTAATGGCATTGAATTTTACATACTGGTAAACTTTTTTTACTTCCGATAGTCCGGGATGCGGCTCCCTGTCGGGAAAAACAAGGCCGTTAGTACAGAAGTTCCCATCGCTTGGTACGTCCTTAGGGCCGTAATCGCCGCCGAAAGCCCAGAATTTGCGCCCGATAGAATCAAATTTCTGCAGCCCCTGGTCGACCCAGTCCCATATAAAACCGCCCTGCAGCTGATCGTGCGAATCAATGGCGTCCCAGTAATCGATAAGGTTGCCGGTGCTGTTTCCCATAGCGTGAGCATATTCGCATTGTATAAGCGGTCTTTCCTGTTTTTTTGCTGCATACTCAAGCAAACCGGCAACACTTTCGTACATGGGGCAGTATATATCTGTGTTCCATTCTAGTAAAGCTCGCTCATACTGAACCGGCCGGCTTAAATCCCTGGTTTTAATCCATTTATAGGTGTCGTAAAAATTGCAGCCATTGCCGGCTTCGTTGCCCAGCGACCATATTACAACCGATGGATGGTTTTTATCGCGTTCGAGCATCCTGCGGGTGCGGTCGATGTGGGCGTTTCTCCATACCGGGTTGTTGCCCAGCGTGCGTTTCAGGTCGTAACCCATGCCGTGCGACTCGATGTTTGCTTCATCGATAACATAAAGCCCGTATTCGTCGCAAAGTTCGTACCAGTAAGGATCGTTGGGATAATGACAGGTACGTACCGCATTTATGTTGTTCTGCTTCATCAGCCTTACATCCTGAAGCATGAGTTCACGCGAAATCACATGTCCCCTAACCGGGTCAAACTCATGGCGGTTAACTCCTTTTAATTTCACAGCAACCCCGTTTATCAGGAACAATCCGTTCTTAATCTCGCTGGTACGGAAACCCATACGGTTACTAAGGCTTTCGATGCAATTCCCGTTTTCATCAAGCATCGTGAGCGTAAGGATATACAGATCAGGTGTTTCGGCGGTCCATTTTTTTACGCCTGGAATGAATTTTTCATAATGAAGGCTATCCTTCCCTAATAAAGAACTCATCGGTATTATATCGGTCGAAATGGGTTTAACAGGGTTATTTCTCTCATAGAGATTCACCATGAGCTTTTGACCTTTACTTGTTTCAGGCATTAATTTATTGAAGAGAATATCGATTTCGAGGTTCCCGTTCATATAATTATCTTTCAGGTTGCCTTTAATAAAAAAGTCACGGATATAGGTTTCGGGTCGGGAATATACATACACATCGCGGTTTATACCACTCATCCTCCACATGTCCTGACATTCGAGGAATGAGCCGTCGCTCCAACGGAATACTTCCAACGCCAGGAGGTTGCTCCCTTCTTTAAGATATGGTGTGAGATCAAACTCAGCGGGTGTTTTCGAGTCCTTGCTGAAACCTATGTATTTGCCATTGAGCCAGATATAAAAGAAAGATTTTACAGCCCCGAAATGAATAAACACATTTTTCCCCTTAAATCCTGCTGGCAGAGAAATAGGGGTCAGGTAAGTACCGACCGGGTTATAATCATATGGGACGTGCGGTGGTAAAGGATTTTTTGTATAAAACTCATAGGGTATATTAACATAAATAGGGTAAGAGTAGCCCTGTACTTCCCATGTAGAGGGAACATCGATCAATGCCCATGATGAAGCATCAAATCCCGGCTGGTTGAATCCGGAAGGAACCTGAGTATAGTTATCCGAAAGTTTAAATTTCCATTTTCCATTAAGCAACTGGTAAAAGGAGGACGTGACAGGCGAATTTTTAACAGCTTTATCCTCCGTATCATAGGGGATATATGTTACATGAGGTTTTCCAGTATTGAACGAAGGTGTTTCAGGATTTTCCCAGTCGGGGGCTGAATTTTGCTGGGCTTTTACAAGCAAAGGGAAAACTGAGATCAACAATATTGATGCTGAAAGTAAAATTTTCTTTATTTTCATATAATTGGCGATGTATGATTCTTTCGGTTTATTAGGCTGCTAAAATCATTTGATAAATTCAAATGTATTGGTAAAGGATGAAGGTATACCAAAGCAAAATGAATATTTTAATTTGATTCGCTTATTCCTGCTGGAAAACTTTATTCATTACAAGTGCAACTGTACCCATTAAGCCGGCATTCTGCCCAAGGCCTGAAGTAATGATCTGGGCATCGCGCCGGATCTTTGCAATAGTATACTTGTTCAGATTCTGTTGTATGGGGTCGACAATATAGTTTTCGGCTTTTGTGAGGTCACCACCTATAATGATAAGTTCGGGATTGAAAAGATGGATAAGCACAGCAATGCCTCTGCCAAGGTGTTCACCTATATCGGACAGGAGCCCGATTGCGAATTGATCGCCTAGCTGGGCTGCATCCAGTACAGTTTCAATTGTAATTTTATTGAGGTCATTATCCACCAAAGAACGGATAATAGTGGTAGCCCCATCGCCGATCTCTTTTCTTGCGCGTCTTATCATAGTTGTTCCTGAGGCTAGCGTTTCGAGGCAGCCGATCTTGCCACAGTAACAGAGCTGTCCGTCGGGGTCAACCTGTATATGACCGAATTCGCCCGAAAACCCTGAATTCCCTTTGTAAAGGTTTCCGTTAAGGATCATTCCAAGTCCTATTCCGGAACCTATGTTCAGGCACAAAACATTCTGTTTGCCTTGTGCCAGCCCGAATGCCTGTTCGCCCAGCGCCATTACTTTTGTATCGTTTTCAACAAAAACCGGGTAATCGAATATGTTCTCAAATTGAATGGTTGCCGGCTTCTCATCCTGCAGGTAACTGTAACTGATTCCTGTATGCAGGTCAATAAGTCCAGGTAATGCGATACCGATCCCCATTAACCTTGTTTTATCAATGCCTGATTCGGTGATGAATCCGGTTACAGCTTTCTTAAGGCTCTTCATGAAATCCTTTGACACTTCAAGGCCCTCGTCAATCACTTTGATTTCGCCTACAGGCTGGTTGTTGAAGTTAAACATGCCCAACCGGATATGGTACCTGCTTATATCAACTCCAAGAACATACCTGGCAGGAGGATTCAGTCCATACAAATTTGGACGGCGGCCTCCGCTTGAATTACCAATGCCTTCTTCAACCAGGAAACCGCTGCTGATAAGTTCATCAATGGCCCTGGTGATGGTAGGGGTACTCATATGAACTATTTTACTCAGTTCGGGTATGGATTTACATCCATTCTGGTATAACTCTTTTAATATCAAAAGTTTAAGAACATTTTTTTTTGATCCGCTGGTTCGGGGATCACGAGGGGTATTTCCAAAGAGCATACTTTTTTTCATATGGAAGAAATTTAGTGCTTTTCAAATATTCAAACGTTCCGATTGTTTATGGCCAATTCAAACGGTAAGAGGGAGTAAATTTACAATATTCATTAATAATATAATCCTACATTGTGAAAAAAATTATTAAGATTTAAGAGAATTATATTACTTCTGTTTATAAATGATTATGCAGTAATATAACTATCATAATAACAGGTTATTATGTGCAGTCTATATACAAATACCTTCTGTACATTATGAAAATATTATCTGCCAGTGGTTGGTTTAATATTTGCCTGCTTTAAAGCGGAAAAGGATCTAATTACATCAGGTGATTCTTTTGTGCGAATGAATAATGCCTAAGAACAAAATATTATTTCTTACCTTGCGTTAAAAATGATAATATATACAGATCTGTTGCTTAATGCTGAATCCCCTGATTAAAATTATTTCCAAGTTTAATAGTATTCTAAGCATCTTATTGCCTGGCATACTTATAATAGGTTCTATGACTGCATATTCACAGGGTGAAAATAAATGTGAATATTTGATTAATGATCATGGACTACACAGAACATTTACCAAACTTCAGATTGCTTCAATAGCCAGTCCCAAAAGCGATGCTTATGATTTAGCACGCAGCTTTTCAGCAACGCCTTCTGCAAAAGCAGATGACGGAAGCGGAAACATACTTGGTATGTTTATCATGGCTGCTTATGGCACACTCCGTTACAATGTGTATGATAAAGGATTATACACGATGAACGAATCTTTAGTGAAAGGAGGGGGAGTGAACTACGAGATTCCGCTTGAATTCTGGGGTAGTAAGTTCTCAGTGTACAACGAACTGGGTTTTTCACTTTTTAAATCAGTGACTTCACAGCATTACGGTGATACAGTAGGCGGCGATCCCATTCATAACTATTACGATGTGAATGCTACCTTTGCTCCTAATTTGGTGTTCCTGACCAACATGCTGCGTTATACATTTACACCGGGTGAATTTAAATATTATGCTTCTGTAGGCATAACCTGCAGTTTTGTGGTATCCTCAACCAATACTAAGGAAACATTGCATATAACAGGCAGCGACACTAAAAGGTATATGGATGAATTTATACCTGACCCTACTGTTTTCGGGATTACAGTTCCTGTTTCCACAGGATTTTCATACAGAAATGTTGGACTTGAAATCCGGTTCGATCCTGGTCGTAATTTCAGCTCACGTCCTAATTATGCTGTATATATGCCAAGCTTTTATGCCTTGCTGCATGCGAGGTTTAATCCACGTTAAGTTAATTGGCAGTAATTAGCAGGATTCACGTATCTCCGCCAAATTCCGTACTTTTGCAGCTGCTTTTAGCAATTTAAAGCATATACCCTATACTATGCAATTTGTTAATCCACTGTATCTCTTTGGTTTACTGGCGATATCAATACCAGTAATTATTCATCTTTTCAATTTCAGGCGGTTTCGCAAGGTGTATTTTACCAATGTCCGTTTTTTGCAGGAACTAAAGCAACAAACCCAGAAACAATCGCAACTCAGGCATCTGCTTATACTTGCGATGCGGATTCTTGCCATAACAGCACTTGTATTTGCATTTGCTCAACCATATATCCCGTTTTCCGGCAGCCAGTCGAAGATAGCTTCGAAAAATGCGGTAAGTGTTTTTGTCGACAATTCGTTCAGTATGGAAGCTATTGGCAGCGAAGGTACATTGCTCGACGAGTCGAAGCAGAAAGCGCGTGAAATAGTCATGGCATATCGTTCGACAGATTTGTTCCAGTTGCTTACATGTGATTTCGAAGGACGCCACCAGAGGCTGGTAACACGCGACGAATTCCTGACCATGCTCGAAGAAGTGAAAATATCGCCTTCGGTTCATAGCTTTTCGGAAATTATCCGCCGTCAGTACGACCTGTTGAAGGAAGAATCCATCTCCCGGAAAACATCCTACATCGTTTCCGATTTTCAGAAGTCAGCCTATAACGAAGTAGATATCAGACAGGATTCTGCAATAAATACTTATCTTATTCCGATCAAGTCATCGGCAGTAGCAAATGTTTATATCGATACATGCTGGTTTGCCCAACCTACGCAGCAGCCAGGGAAAACATCGCTGCTCTCTGCAAGAGTATGGAACAAATCCGAAAATGACCTTGAGAAAATCCCACTCAAACTACTAATCAACAAACAGCAAAAGTCAGTTGCCAGTATTGACATAAAAGCCGGTATGTCAACCACAGTTGAACTGCCTTTCACAGTCCATGAGAAAGGGCCGCAGCAGGGCGAATTACAGGTTACCGATTACCCGGTTACCTATGACGATAAATTTTTCTTTTCCTTCGATGTCCTCTCATCAATTAATGTACTTGCCATTAACGGTGGTTCAGAGAACCGGTTTCTGAATGCCCTTTACGGCCAGGATTCATCGGTGAGGCTTACCAATATGAATGAAAAATCGCTTGATTATAGCCGGCTTCCGCATTTCGACCTGATTATCCTGAATGAAATTCTTTCCTTCTCAACAGGACTTTCGGAAGAAATAAAAAAATATGTCACCAATGGGGGAACTATACTGGTTTTGCCTTCGGCCAATGCTGAATTAATATCCTACAATGCATTTCTGGCTTCGATGAATGCTCCTGCCTATATGAAAACGGATACAGTTGATACCCGGGTTACCAGGTTAAGCGAGGAAAGTTATCTCTTCCGTGATGTTTTCGATCGCCAGCAGGGCAGGCAGGCTGTTGCCTCAAATACCGACCTTCCTCTTGTGAGCAGGCATTTTCCTATACTTGCCTCATCTACCATGCTTACCCAAGCCTTGATGAGTATGATTAACGGCAGGGATTTCCTGTCACTGACTGATTGTGGTTTAGGCCAGGTTCTGCAGCTTACAGTTCCTCTCGATCCTGGCTTCAGTAATTTTCCTCAACAGGCAATTTTTGTCCCGGTTTTATATAATATTGCTCTTATTAGCCATCCTTCGCATAATCTATACAGCATTATTGACGATAATAAAGTGATTCGGGTAAATGCTTTGGTTCCCGCTGGCGACAAGGTATTTAAAATCAAATCACCCGGCAGCGATTTCGAAATGATTCCACAGGTTAACAGTTCAGGGAATATGGTAAATGTATTTGTCGATAACCAGATTCCTGTTGCAGGCAACTATAACCTGGTAAGCGATAAGACTCTGCTTACCACACTGGCTTTTAACTATAACCGTGGCGAAAGCGATCTTAGTTGTAACAGTTCCGGTGAAATGGAGACACTTCTCGGGAAAGAGCATCTTGATGCGTTTCGTGTCATAGGATCAGGTCAGAAACCAATAAACGAAGTTATTACAAGAATTAACAGCGGGATCCAGTTATGGCGCTATTTTATCTGGCTGGCACTTTTACTTTTACTCACCGAAGTGCTGTTGATAAGATTCTTTAAAAAATAGTTTTATAGATTTTATAAATTACTTTCAAAGAGTAAATTTGCACGGGATTACCGGCATTTGAGTTGTACCCTAAAATATGCTTAATTATTGATGGACGAGAACGGCGAATTGGAAGAAGGAACTTTCGAGGATGATATCTCAGGAGATATTTTACCTGTCGATGACAGCAGTATTATTATGCCCGGTGATGAGGAGGAAGTCGCCGTTGAAGGTGATCTTCACCATACTACATACCTTCCGGGTATGTACAAAAACTGGTTTCTCGATTATGCCTCATATGTTATTCTTGAACGTGCCGTTCCCGAAGTATTAGATGGACTGAAACCTGTTCAGCGACGTATTCTCCACAGCATGTGGGAACTCGAGGACGGAAGGTATAATAAAGTTGCCAATGTGATAGGCAATACCATGAAATACCATCCTCATGGTGATGCATCCATTGGTGATGCCATGGTACAGATCGGTCAGAAAGACTTATTGATTGATACCCAGGGAAACTGGGGTAATATACTTACAGGCGACAGTGCAGCGGCTCCCCGATATATTGAAGCCAGGCTTTCGAAATTTGCTCTCGATGTAGCTTTTAATCCGAAAACCACCAAATGGAAGCTTTCGTACGACGGACGTAACAAGGAACCGGTTAATCTACCGATGAAGTTCCCGGTATTATTGCAGATGGGTGTTGAAGGTATTGCCGTTGGTCTTGCTTCAAAATTACTTCCGCACAATTTCGTTGAACTGATTGATGCATCGGTAGCTGTGCTTAAAGGTTCTGATTTCACCTTGGTTCCTGATTTCCCTACCGGAGGCCTTGCCGATGTTACGCGATATAACGACGGGCTCAGGGGTGGAAAAATAAGGATTCGTGCCCGTATCAGCCAGCTGGATAAAAAGACTCTCGTTATAACCGAGATTCCTTTTGGAACTACAACAGGTGATCTGATCGATACTATTATCGCTGCCAGCGAGAAAGGCAAGATCAAGATCAGGAAAATTGATGACAATACCGCCCAGAATGTTGAAATCCTGATACACCTGCAACCCGGGGTTTCGCCTGATCAGACTATTGACGCCTTATATGCCTTTACCGATTGCGAGCGGTCCGAATCCCCCAACTCGTGTGTGATTCATAAGGGAAAACCCTACTTCGTTGGAGTGAAGGAAATCCTGCGGATTTCGGTTCAGCGATCCATTGATCTCATTAAACTGGAATTGCTTATCCGTCAGCAGGAACTGATGGAATCGCTGCTTTTTGCTTCGCTCGAAAAGATTTTTATCGAAAATCGCATCTACCGCGATATTGAAGAATGTAAGACCTGGGAAGCTGTTATCAAAGCTATCGATAAAGGATTGGAGCCATATAAGCCTGAATTTTACAGGGTTATAACCGAGGATGATATAGTACGACTTACCGAGATCCGCATCAAGCGTATTTCGAAATTCAATGCATTTAAGGCCGATGAACATATCAAAGGGCTGAATGCCGAATTGAAAGAAGTTCTGTTTAACCTCGAACACCTGACTGATTATGTTATTGCTTTTTACGAAAACATCCGTAAAAAATACGCTGAAGGCCGCGAGCGTAAAACTGAACTCCGCAATTTCGAAAGCATAGAAGCAGCCGCTGTTGCTGCTGCAACGCAAAAATTATACGTGAACCGGCAGGAAGGATTTGCCGGGTTCAGCCTCAAGAAAGATGAATTCGTTTGCGACTGCTCCGATATCGACGACATAATCGTGTTCCGCGAAGACGGTACTTTCGCGGTTACCCGGGTTGTGGAGAAAGCTTTTGTTGGCAAAAATGTGATTCATATCGACGTATTTAAAAAGAACGACGACCGTACGGTTTATAACCTTGCTTACCAGGATGGACGAATGGGAGCGGTTTATGTGAAACGATTCGCCGTAACCGGCGTTGTGCGCGATAAAGATTACTTTTTAACAAAAGGTTCACCGGGTTCGAAAGTGCTTTATTTTACTGCAAATCCCAATGGGGAATCCGAGATTATCAAAGTAAGTCTCAAACCCAAGCCCAGGCTTAAAAAGCTCAATTTCGACTTCGATTTTTCGGAGATTGCCATTAAAGGCCGAAGCTCTCAGGGGAATGTGTTGAGTAAAAATGCTGTGAAGAAAATTGTCCAGGCCGAAAAAGGCTTCTCAACACTTGGAGCGCGCCATATATGGTACGACGATACGGTAATGCGGCTGAATACTGATCAACGAGGACTTTACCTGGGTGCTTTCAAAGATGATGACCGTATACTTACGCTTACCCGTTCAGGATTTTATAAACTTATGAGCTTCGACCTCTCCAACCATTTTGAAGAGGACATGATGCTTATTGAGAAATTTCAACTTACAAAAGCATTGACTGTTTTATACTACAGTGAAACGAAAAAGACCTATTTCATCAAGCGTTTTGTTCCGGAACTTTCTGATAAAAAAACAAGCCTGTTCCCCGAGGAAGAAGGAAACCGTTTTGTAGCTGCAGTAGCTGACCGAAGGCCCCGTATTCTTGTTGAATATAACAACGTAGGCGCGAAGAAAGAAATTGATCCTGAAGAAATTATACTCGACGAGTTTGTTGAAGTTATGGGTCTGAAAGCCAAAGGGAAAAAGATCAGCAGTCATCCAATTATGGAAATCAAATGGCTGGAACCTATTCCTGCCGAAGAGGAAGAAGAAGTGATCGCTGATGAAACTGAATACGAATCGGAGGAAACCGGGGAAGAAACAGCTGAAGAACCCGCTGAGGAATCCACAATAGAAACTTCTGAAGAACCCGCTGAAGAAACGGATACTGCTGACATTACAACAAGTGAAGAAATAAGTTTGAAGACTAAGGAAATCACAGGCGTTGTAAAGGAAAAGAAAGCCGGTGGTTTTAAACCGGTTATAGTTCCACCCATAAATCCACCCGAGTTTCCTGATGATGATGAACCCGGCACCGGAATACAGATGACCCTGTTTTAAGCTGCAACAAATTCTTTCTTCGAGTATAAGTAATAAGAAAAGAAGTAATAAGCATTTTGAACCAGGTAACCTGGTGAATTAATTTATGCCCTCTCTAAGTTCGTACATCAGAACCAGTAACCAGTAACCAGAACCTTTTTTTTATGATTGACGATAAAATCCTTGAAATTACCGCCGATGTGCACTGGGTTGGTGTCCTCGACCGCGAACTTGTCACCTTCGATGTTGTAATGCATACGCCTTACGGCACAACCTATAATTCGTATTTTATAAATGCTGAGAAAAAAACGCTGGTTGAAACCGTTAAGGATAAGTATTTTCCTGTTTTTCTCGAAAAGCTGAAACAACTAACCGATCCGGCTGAACTTGAATATATAATTGTAAATCACACCGAACCCGACCATTCAGGGAGCCTGGTTAAGCTGCTTGAAGTAGCTCCTAACGCAACCGTAGTTGGAAGCGGCAATGCCATTCGCTATCTGAAAGATATGCTTGGTCGCGAATTTAAACATATACAGGTGCGCGATGGCGACACATTAGACCTGGGTAATAAAAAAGTTAAAGTAATCGGGGCAGCCAACCTTCACTGGCCCGACAGCATCTATACTTTTCTTGAAGGCGAAAACATTCTTTTTACATGCGATTCCTTCGGCGCACATTATTGCGATTCGCGCATGTTCGACGATAAAGTCGGGAACTGGGATGACGCCTTCAGGTATTATTTTGATGTAATCCTGAAACCATTCAGCAAATTTATGCTGAAAGCCATTGAAAGGATACGCCCTTTACCTATTAAAACGGTTTGCCCTGGTCATGGCCCCATATTACGCACAAACTGGAAGAAATATGTCGACCTGAGTGAGGATTATGCTAAAGCTGCACTTTCGCTCGGCGAAAAACCAATGGTATTTATTCCGTATGTATCGGCTTACCATAATACATCAACCTTAGCCGAAGCCATTGCCAAAGGTATAAGTCAGGTTCCTGGGGTGCATGTTGAGGTACATGATATTGAAAACATGTCGCTTGAGTATATGGAATACTACATGGCAAACTGTACCGGTGTCATGATCGGCTCACCGACTATAAACCAGAATATATTAATGCCTGTATACCAGTTGTTTGCAGCAATTAACCCTATAAGAGACAAAGGGAAACTGGCATCGTCGTTTGGATCCTATGGCTGGAGCGGCGAAGCTTCAAAAATGCTGGAATCAAATATGTTGAACCTGAAACTTAAATATTTCGGCGAAGGATTGTATATTAAATTTACTCCGCATGAAGAAGGCAAAAATAAGGGAATCGCTTTTGGAAAGGCTTTTGCTGAACAAATGCTTTCGGATCTGGCTGCGGGAAAATAATCCGCTTTTCGGGCTTGGAATGAGAAAAATTGTGTATTTCGGAATTATTTGCATTCAGGCAGTATTGCTGTTTTCCTCATGCAGCCCTGAGCGTATTCTTGCCCGAAAATACATCGGGTTGTCAAAGGGAAACGGCGTTATGATCGTTCCCAGCTACGAACTCTTCAAGGATAACCTGACATTAAGTTTTGACTCAACAATCCAATACTCGCAGACTCAGTTCGATTCGATAGCCTGGGAACAGTCGTGCTTTATTCAGCATGTTTCCGATTCGGAATTTCTTACCCGCTTCACAAACAGCATGATTGCTGAACTTACTGCCTCTGGTTTTGATGTTTATGTAGACGGAAGCTCCGATGTGTTCTTGTCACTTCCTGATCCGAAATGGATGGTACAGATTGCTCAACTGGAGCTGAACGAAGCTCACAGAAGCGAATTGTATTATGTTTTTTCGCTGGAGAATATTGAGCATCCTTCGTACGAGAGTTTTAGGGTGAATAAAATCGACCTGAGCAGCTGGCTCGAAGTCAGCCGCACCAATGCTGGTAACAAACAGGTCCTATTCCTCGAGGGCTACATTGAAGATGATCTGAAAAATGCCCTGGAATTTAAAATGAACGAGGATGCGACTGCTCTTTTTAAAACAAAGGATTCACTTTCTGTTCACGATGTTTATGTGATGGCCGATGACATGGGAAGAAAACACGCCGGCTTCTTATTCGACTATTTTATGAACGAATATATAGGCGAAAACCTGCCGGAAGGAATTATAAACAGAAAGTATTTCCATTTCGACCGCCTGAACAACTCGCTCAAGAAACAGGGTGATGAACGCTTTGAAGTAATTGATCAATGACAGGTTTAAACGCAGGTTTGCCGGTCAATACAAGATATTCCGGGTAATGGTCAGATTTTATCATGCATATAATCCGGGTAAATATCCTGATATTGGTTACTTATGCTTGATGCTGCTGATTGTGATACTTTTGTCCGAGGGATGCTGCCCCGAGCGCAAACTTGCACTGAAGTTTGTAGCCAGTCACAAAGGCTATTCGGTAATGATAGAGCCTTTATACGAACTGCAAAAAGATAACTTCGCAATAAGTTATGATACAAATGTCAGGTATTCTCCTGCCCAGTTTGATTCAATTGCCTGGGAACAATCGTGTTACATAAAACAAGTTTCCGATTCGGTTTTTCTTACCCGGTTTACCAGCAGCCTTATTGACGAACTAACTAAGGAGGGCTTCGATGTATATGTGGGTGAAAGCCCCGGATTTTTCAAAAATATGCCCGATCCAAAATGGCTGGTTAAGGTGGCACAATTACAACTTGATGAAATACACTCCGAAACTATTTATGAAGTAACTTCTGAAAAAATAGATGGAATATATACCGAATATGCAAGCCTGAGAATGAATATGATTAGTTTGCTTAGTTGGTTCGAAGCAAGCCGGTGCGATACCGGAGTAAGAAAGGTTTTATACCGCGAGGAGTCAAAAATGGATAACCGCACCCTGGGATATGATTTTATCCTCAACAAGGGAAATGAAGGTCTGCAGCGAAACCGAGATTCACTGAACATGGAGGATGTTTACAATCTTGCCGGCGAATCAGGCGAGAAGCATGCAGAGTTGCTCTTCGACCATTTTATGAACGAATACATCAACAGCAATCTACCACCGGGAATAAATAACAGGAAATACTATTTTTACGACCGCAAATCATTAACACTAAAACAGGGAATCAACGAATGGATTGAACAGGTAGATTAGGAGCCCTTATTAATTTACGATTTACGAATGACGATTTACGAATGACGATTTACGAATTTCCATTAAAGACTTTCTATGACCATGGTCTGACCACGAATAACAACGAATGACAACTAATGACTACGAATGACCACGATAGACCACAAATGACCACGAATGACCACTAATGACCACGAATGACCCCTCAATCCTCAAATCCCACTAAAAACCTCAAACTTCTAATCAACTAACATGTTTAAAACTAACGAATACTACGACGGAAACGTAAAATCAATTGCTTTCGATATGCCCGACGGACCTGCCACTATTGGAGTTATGGCTGCCGGCGAATATAATTTCGGCACATCATCAGTTGAATATATGACGGTAACTTCAGGCGAATTGCTTGTAATGCAACCGGGCGAAACGGAATGGAAATCTTTCAAACCTTTCGAAACTTTCATAGTAACCAAAGGCGTCACGTTTAAGGTGAAAGCTATTTCGGACGCAACGTACCTCTGCCTGTATCGCTAAATTCCACCCCTTGAATAGGGTGTAACGTTTTGTTTTGCAAAACTGCCTTCAAGGAATTTATAATACCCTGCCACGGCTATCATTGCTGCATTGTCGGTCGTAAACTGGAATTCGGGGATATGAACTTTCCATCCGGCTGATTCCTGCATATCCGAAATGGCCTTGCGCAAGCCCGAATTGGCTGAAACTCCTCCGGCAATGGCAATCTCTGTTATGCCGATTTGGCGGCTGGCAAGTTTTAGTTTAACCATAAGAGTATTTACGATGGCCGCCTGAATCGAAGCACACAAATCGGCCATATTGTCCTTCCTGAAATCAGGGTCTTCCTTCAGCCTGTCGCGTAGGAAATACAATATCGAAGTCTTCAAACCGCTGAAGCTGAAATTCAGATCCGGGATATTCGTCCTGGCAAATGCAAAGGCTTTGGGATTTCCTTCTCTGGCGTATTTATCGATAAGCGGGCCGCCAGGGTAGTCGAGACCGAGAATCTTTGCCGATTTATCAAAAGCTTCACCTGCTGCATCATCTATGGTCTGGCCGATAATCTGCATTTCGTTGTAGCCTTTAACAAGTACAATCTGCGTATGACCTCCCGAAACCGTAAGGCATAAAAACGGGAATTCAGGCAACGCCTTTTCTTTCCCGGGTAACACAACAAAATGAGCCAGGATATGGGCTTTCAGATGATTTACTTCGATAAGAGGGATATTCAATCCCAATGAAAACGATTTAGCAAACGAGGTGCCTACAAGCAGCGATCCCAAAAGTCCTGGACCACGGGTAAAAGCAACTGCATTTAAGTCCGATTTGTTTATATTTGCATTCTTTAGTGCTTTGTCGATTACCGGGATTATATTCTGCTGGTGTGCTCTTGAGGCAAGTTCAGGTACAACCCCTCCAAAGTCCTTGTGAACCTGTTGGTTAGCAATAACATTGGAGAGTACAACATTATCCATCAGCACAGATGCGGATGTGTCGTCGCAGGATGATTCAATACCCAGTATGTAGACAGACATAAACAGATTTTAAATTTATCCGTTTGCCATTTAAAAAATATTTCTCCTGGCTTTGCGGAATGTAATTATTGTAACAAGCTGCAAAAGTATCAAAAAACCGGTTAGCATATTATTAATCCTGCTTCTTACCCTGCTGCTTTCACCGCTGGCGGCTTTGGTATTATTGCGCACTGCCCCTGTACAAACCTACCTTGCCCGTAGTTTGGCCAGCTATATGTCGAAAGAACTGAAGACCAGAGTCGAAATTGGCGAATTCAGGCTGAATTGGTTTCTCGAAGCCGTTATAACTGATATCCGGATTGTTGACCAGCATAATAAATTACTGCTGGGTGCAAAAAAAATCAGGGCTGATGTTAAAACAATCGACCTGGGCAGAAGGGAACTTGTTCTGAATGAAATACTGCTCGATAATGCAGATGTTAACCTGGCTTATTATAAAGCTGACAGCACTTTCAACCTGAATTTTATCCTTGATTATTTTTCTACTTCGACCCCTTCATCAGCACCTGATACAACCCCGGGCGAACCCTGGGTTTTGAAATGCAGCAACCTGAAAATACTGCAGACACATTTTTCATACCGCGACGAGCAGTATATGGCGCCAACAAAAGGTATCGATTTCTCGGATATGGATTTTTCGGATCTGAACCTCGAAGTCAAAAACATGCTTATCAACGGCGATACTATTCAGGGCGATATCAGGCAATTAACAGCATCTGAAAAATGCGGTTTCCGTCTGAATGACTTTACTACACAATTCATGCTGTGCCCGCGGGGACTCATTGCAGATAAACTGCAAATAACGACCCTTAACAGCAGGTTGTCGGCAAATATTAAATTTGAATACGATTCATGGAATGGATTCAACGAATTTATCGACAGTGTCAGGATTACCGCGCAGTTACAGCCATCACAGCTTGATATGCATGATATAGTAGCATTTGCTCCCGACATTGACGGGATGGCCGAAGTTTTTAATTTTTCGGGTTCCATCAAAGGTACAGTTGCATCATTCAAAGCAAAGGATTTTCAGTTTAAATACGGGAACAACACATCTTTCAAGGGAAATATTAACCTGAATGGTTTGCCCAATATTGAGGAAACCTTTATTAACCTGAAAATTGATGAATTTCAGACCAGTACACGGGATATACAGGCCTTCACGCTGCCAGGCAGCGACAGCTCAAATAAACTTAAGTTGCCTCTCGAAATTACGAGGCTTGGGAATATCAAAATAAACGGCAGGTTCACGGGTTTTTACAACGATTTTGTTTCGAAAGCAACATTTTTTACGGATGCCGGGGTGGTAACGACAGATATATTGCTCAGCAACAACAGGGAGACTAAGACAATCGAATACAACGGTAAAATCCTTATTGAAACATTTGACGTTGGAAAAGTACTGGATATAAAGCAAATTGGTACTTTAAGCATGTATGCAAATGTGGTTGGTAAAAATTTTTCACCCGAAAGGGCTGATCTGACCCTTAAAGGCGAGATTACCAACCTTCAGTACGAAGGCAACACGATAGGGCTTATAAATATAGACGGGGCATTCAGGCAGAAACGATTCAGCGGAGGTATTTATATTAACGATGAAATACTGGGCCTCGATTTTCTGGGTTCGGCTGATTTTTCAAAGGACAAGCCTGCATTCAATTTTCAGGCCGATATCCTGGATGCTGATCTGGTGAAACTAAATCTGATGCCTGATGATTCTATTGCTTTGTTGAGTACAAGTGCAAATTTTAACTTCAGTGGAAATTCGATCGACGACCTTTTTGGTTCGCTAGAATTCAAAAATACTCGCCTTACATTAGGGGCTGAAAGCATTTCGATGAAAAATCTTTCCATTGCCACTACCCGGTTTGAGAATGGTGGTAAGCATATGGAAGTGAATAGTGATTTTGTAAACGCAACATTCTCAGGCCAATACACCTTCGAAGATATGTCGGACTACATGAAGCTTGTTTTTACCGACTATCTGCCATCCCTTTCAGCAGGCGAAATACAACCCGAAAGGATCAACAAGGGAAGTTTTGACTACACCATTTCGCTGCACAATACCGATCTGCTCACCGCCATGTTCACTCCATGGCTTAAAGTAAGCCCTAACACCGTAATTTCCGGTACTTTCGATCCGCAATTCGGTAAAGTTAACATTAATGGAAAGTCACCCTTGATTGTGGTTGAGGGATTTGCGCTGCACAACTGGTTACTGACCGGTTCTTCGGTCGATAAAAGCCTGGCGGTTAAAATGGAATGCACTGAAATAAATACTTCCGAATCACCTCAAAGAGATACCACCTTAAATCGCATCGAGCAATTCCGGTTACTGGCTACCGCTGCCCGCGACAGCATAAAATTTGGAATCAGCTGGGATGATTTCGAAATCCCTGATCATTCCAGGGGGATTATCAACGGCTCAGTATCATTTACACAGAATCCCCGCCTCGCAATTCACATCGATAATGCAGAAATCATGATTAATGATACCGTGTGGAAGTCAACCACCGATAACCTGGCTATCATTGATTCATCGTATTTTGAGGTCAGGAATTTTGGATTCCTCAACAAGGATAAATATGTCATTTTGAATGGCTCGGTATCGAAAGATCCTTTAAGCCAGCTTGTACTCGATGTTCACAATTTTGATATTTCGCAGGCCGATATTCTTACAGCACCGTATGATTTTGACCTGGATGGTTTGCTCGACGGCCAGCTGGTTGTTTCCGATCTGTATTCTGTTCCCCGGGTTTCGGCCGACCTGAAGATTACCAGCTTTGGTTTTAACCACGAAAACCTCGGTGATGCTGCCCTCAAGAGTTACTGGGATAACCGCAATAAACTCATAGCCATTGATATGCAGGTTATTTATGTCGGCAATGTGGGGACACATTACCCGGTTTCGGTATTGGGTAATATTTACCCCGAGCGTAAACACGATAATTTCGATCTTAAAATTGCGGTCGATAATATAAAAATGAAAACCTTCGAACCTTTCCTCGTAGGTATTTTCTCACGTGTTCGTGGTTACGCATCGGGAGCACTTACTATGACCGGTGACTTCTCCGATCCGGTTCTGAAAGGGAAAGTAAACCTGATGAGGTCGGAATTGCTTGTCGATTACCTGCGTACCTCCTATTCGTTTACGGGCGAGTTTAACTTCGATAAGGACCTGATGTGGTTCGAAAATATCAAACTTACTGATACAACCATGAGTACCGGCCTGGTTTCGGGTAAAATTATGCATAAAGCTTTTGCCGACTGGGCTCTCGATATTACACTCGATGCCGATAAACTATCCGCGCTCAATACTGCGTATAACCCGGTTGAGATGTTCTACGGCCGTGCCAAAGCAACCGGTCGGATGACACTGAAAGGACCGATTGATAACCTGGTGATGAAAGCCAATGTGCGATCCGAAAAAGGAACAAGCATTTTTATTCCTATCAGCTTTTCGCGTAGCATATCGGAAAATGATTTTATCCGTTACCGCCGGCAGGGTGACAGTATAAAAGCTCCGACTCTGACAACTGATGATGAATCAGTGCTTTCGCTTCAGCTTGGTCTTGATGTTACACGCAATGCCGATCTTGGAATCATTCTCCCATATAATATGGGAACAATTGATGTTCGGGGCGACGGTCTTATCAATATGGGCATTGATACACGTGGTGATTACTCAATGTTCGGGCAATATGTGATGGATAATGGAGACTTCACTTTCAATTTCGAAAATATCCTGAAAAAAACCTTCCAGATCCAGAAGGGGGGCACCATTACGTTTAACGGAAGCCCTTTCGATGCAAATATTAACCTGCAGGCCAATTATAGGGTGAAAACTTCACTTTCGGGACTGCCGTCGCTGCCTGACCAATACAAGAATGCCCGTGTTAATGTGAATTGTGTCGTGAGCCTTACCAACGATTTGTATAATCCTGATATCAAGTTTTCTATCTCACTGCCCGATGCTACCGATGAACTGAAACGCATCATTTTTACCAATATCGATACCACCAATTCACTGGAAATGAACCAGCAGATGATTTCGCTGCTTGTATTGAATACATTCAGTTCAACTTCAGGCATATCATCATCAAGTGCTTCGTTGGGCATTTCGTCCTACGAGATTTTAAGTGCCCAGTTAAGCAGGATGCTTTCCACCATATCGAAGGATTTCGACATAGGTGTAAATTATCGTCCCGGCGACCAGATTTCGCCCCAGGAACTTGAAGTCGCACTCTCAACCCAGTTGTTTGATAATCGCGTTACTATCGATGGCGCAGTGGGAATGAATACGTATAACGATGCAAACAAAACCACACAGATTATAGGTGATGTAAACGTTGAAGTTAACATTACCGAAGACGGGCGCTTCAGGGTTAAAGCGTTTAACCGTACCAATACTGCACTTGAAGGGTTTTCGGATTATTCTCCTTATACTCAAGGTGTTGGGTTGGTTTTCCGGAAGGAATTCACCCAGATTGGCGACTTGTTTAAAAGGGCGCAGAAAAAAGAAAAACCTGCTGGGACCACCGGTGCAAAAAAATAGATTTTCTATTCCATGCAATTGATTTAAACCTGTCAGCTGATGTTAGATTCAGGCTGGCTGTCAGCGACAAATTGCGTACCTTAGCAGGGTGAACGATCAACTGAATTTTTCGGTATATAAATCCTCGGCAGGGTCGGGTAAAACCTATACACTGGTGCGCGAATACATTGCTCTTGCCCTGCAGTCGCCGGCATATTTCAGGCACATTCTTGCGATCACTTTCACCAATAAGGCTGCCAACGAGATGAAGCAGCGCATAATTCAGGGGCTGATACAGATTTCGGATCCTGTTAAGTATGCCTATGGTGCAGTTATTAAATTTATGCTCCCCGACCTTGCCAAAGCAACCGGGCTGCCTGAGGTAGAAATAACAAAAAAGGCACAGGCCGCACTTACCCGTATTTTGCACGAATATGACGATTTTTCGGTTCGCACAATCGATAGTTTTGTTTCCAGGATTATACGCACATTCGCGCACGATCTGCACCTGCCTGTAGATTTCGAAATTGAGATGGATCGCGATCTGTTGCTCGACGAGGCAGTCGACCAGCTGATCAGTAAAGCAGGTATCGATAAAGATTTAACCAAAGTACTTGTCGACTTTACTGAAGCCAAAGCCGAAGACGAGAAGAGTTTTCATATTGAATCCGATATCAAAAAAGCTGCAGGCTTTCTTTTTTCGGAAGGCAACTATCATTTTCTCGATAAATTGCGTGATATTTCTACTGCCCGGCTGCTCGAAATTGCACGCGATATCAGGCAGGCACGGAAAGGCTTTGTCGACAGTATCGCAGCCGAAGCGCTGAAAGCGAGAAAACTTATTGAACAAAACGGTATCGAAAATGCATCATTCTTCCAGGGACGAAGCGGATTAGGTGTATTTTTTCAAAAACTGACTGCCGGAGAAATTTCGGCTCCAAATAGTTTTGTGGTTAAAACAATTACCGAAAACATATGGATTGGCGGTAAAGCCGATGCGAGCCAGGTTGCGGCAATAAATGCAATTGCCGGACAGCTTACTGAACTCTATTATAGCTGTTGCGCACTCATCGAAAAAGGAATGGAGCATTTTACGTTGCTGGGAATGATTGAGCAGAATATCTTCCAGGTCGGAGTGCTTAATGCAATGGAGCAGGAAATTGAAACTATACGCCGCGAAAAACGTATACTTCATATCTCCGAGTTCAATAAACGGATTACAGAAATTATCCTAAAAGAACCTGTTCCGTTCATTTATGAACGTACCGGTGAAAAATACTATAATTACCTGGTCGACGAATTCCAGGATACATCGGAACTTCAATGGAAAAACCTGTTGCCCCTTATAGGTGATTCGCTTGCTTACGGGCGTTACAACCTGGTAGTTGGCGACGGGAAGCAGGCTATATACCGCTTCCGCAACGGGCAGGTTGAGCAGTTTATGATGCTGCCTGCATTGCCCGATAATTATGAAAAGGATGTTTTCAGCGATGTAGAGCAGGCGCTGAAAGGGAATTTTAATCCGAAAGTCCTGAAAAGCAATTTCAGGTCGAAACCCGAAATCATTGATTTTAATAACGATTTTTTCGAATTTCTATCACAGCAATTAACTTCAGGTTTCCAGTCTATTTATACCGATCACCGGCAGGAATCAACACCTGGTAAGAGCGGTGGACTTGTATCGGTCGATTTCGTGCCTTATTCCTCTAAAGCGGATTTTGATGAAGTTAATATTACCAAAGTCCATCAGTTGGTTACCGAGCTGATCGCAAAAGGATTTGCAAAAGCCGATATTGCTATACTAACCCGGGCCAACCGCGAAGCTAGTGTTATAGCCCGTCACCTTATGTCCAATGGAATCAGCGTTGTTTCAACCGAAGCTCTGCTGCTGGCAGCATCACCAAAGGTGAATTTTGTAGTTACCCTGTTGCAGCATATCCTTAATCCGCATGACTTTGTTGCAATTGCCGGTATCTTGAACGAACTGATTCAGAACCGGAAGATCAGCACAACCCTGATTAATCACTTTCCGGTTCCGAAAGG
Organism: Bacteroidales bacterium; assembly: GCA_963677975.1. Lineage (GTDB taxonomy): Bacteria > Bacteroidota > Bacteroidia > Bacteroidales > UBA4417 > UBA4417. The sequence goes on from OY782677.1 coordinate 3,056,246, forward strand.
ACAGATTTTCTCTCTGCAGGATATTTTGCTCCAGGCTGGTATTGATTTTAATGTCAATACTTTACGGGGATTACCATTATACGATTTATGCGAGGAAATCATACGAGTTTTTAAGCTGAATGACGGTGATTACGATATTTACCTTCAGTTTTTCCTAGATTTTGTAAATAAAGTTTCCTCTCGCCAGGGTACTCATCTTACTGACCTGCTCGAAGCCTGGAACGATAAGAAATCAAAACTTTCGGTTGTGGTTCCCGAAGGGATTGATGCCATACGGATTATGACTATTCATAAATCAAAAGGCCTTGAATTCCCGGTTGTAATATGGCCAATGGCTACTGAACGTCATAAAACCACTTTCGATCAGCTATGGGTCGACCTTGCCGACGATGTTGTCCCGGGCTTACCGGTGGCACTTTTACAAACCGGGGCTACCATGGAAGATGTTGGTTTTACGGAGCAATACCAGAAGGAAAGGAACAGTTCGCTTCTCGATATGATAAACCTCATTTACGTTGCTTTCACACGGCCGGCTGAGCGTTTGTATGTTATTACCCGCGAACCCGGTAACGGTGATGTCAATAACCTGCCTAACCTATTAAAACAATTTATTGATGCAACACCTGAAGCCTGGAAGCAGGAAGGGAACTCATTCATCAGGGGAATTGACGACATTCAGACAAAAACATCAAAAGTTACTGAGGGTGTTAATGTTTTTCCTGGAGGAATGACATCTCTACCCTGGCAGGGAAGGATACGTATTGCCAGGCGTGCACCGGCATACTGGAGTGCCGACCCTTCCAAAAACAAGCAGGCATGGGGAACACTTATTCACGATACACTCGCTGCAATTCACTCGAATGATAACATTGGTGATGCAGTAGCAAGGCAATCGAAAGTCAATTCGCTTTCTGAAGATGAATCAGTTCTCCTTCTTCATAGAATCCGAAAGACGCTTGAACATGATTTGTTAAAACATTACTTTAGCGAAAGTGTAGAATTAAAATCAGAAGCTGGAATCCTGACAACCGATGGAAGCGTTTACCGTCCCGACAGGGTTGTTTTTCTTAAAAATGAAACTGTAATAATGGAATTTAAAACCGGTATGCCGGAACCTAAACACCGGGTTCAGCTCGATAATTACGGGCAGCTGCTTGAGCAAATGGGTTACCCTTGGATTCGCAAACTTCTTGTCTATATCGATGAAACCGTTAATGTCCAGGAACTTTAAACCTTACTCAAAAACCGAAATCCCAAATCCGAATTCCGAAATCACATATCCCGTTGACTCCCGCAATCCTCTCTCCCGAACAATTTCTGCTACTGGCCCTGCGCCTTCCGGTTATCGATGTGCGTTCACCCGGCGAATTCCAGCAGGGGCATATCCCCGGAGCTAACAATATTCCTTTGTTTGATAACGATGAACGGGCCAGGGTTGGTACTACCTATGTTAAAATAGGCAAAGAGCCGGCTATTGAATTGGGAAAAATCATTGCAGTAGAAAAAACCAGTTATTACCTCGATGCAGTAACTAAAATAGTGCCCGAAAAACAAATGCTGTTGCATTGCTGGAGGGGAGGAATGCGCAGTGCCAAAATTGCGGCGTTTTATGCTGAACATGGTTACAAGGTTTTTGTGCTCGAAGGCGGTTATAAAGCATACAGGGGATTTATACGCAAACAATTCTTATCGGGAAGGCCGCTTTACTTAATCGGTGGTTATACCGGGTCCGGTAAAACAGCCATACTGAAACAAATTGGATGTTTGGGGCACCAGATTATTGATCTTGAAGCACTTGCAAATCATAAGGGGTCCAATTTCGGGCACCTCGGGCAGGAGGAACAACCTACAACCGAACAGTTTGAAAATAATCTTTACCGGGAGTGGTCGGAACTTGAACCCCTTCGACCGCTTTGGCTTGAACACGAAAGCATGAGCATCGGCAGTATTTATTTGCCTGACACATTTCGGGCTGCAATGATGGATGCTGTGCTTTTCTTTATCGATGTACCGAAGGCCGACCGAATCCGCAGGTTGGTTGATGAGTATGCCTGTTTCGATAAAACGGAGCTGATGACCGTGCTTGAACACCTGGCACAATTCATGGGTTCATATCAATCGCGTGAAGCATTGCTTGCACTGCAAAATGATGATTTTGAGAAGGTTGCTGACCTTACCCTGGGTTATTATGATAAATTGTATTCAAATTCACTTTCGCGCAGACCTGTCCGCAAAATCGTTAAAATACCTTTGTCGTCAGGGAGTGTAGGAGATCATGCCGGTATCATTTTGGATTATGCTTTAAAGCAGAAATCTAATGATTGAAGAAATACGGATAGCTTTCGGGTCTTTTCGGGGACTCAGCTTTTGTTGGATTACAAATGAATAGTTTTTTGCTGGGACTTTAGTTGTTTATTAGGTTGATAGGTTGATAGGTTGAAATGTTGAATGGTTGATAGGATTACAAAACTTTTCTTTGAACTCCGAGGAACCCTATGGTCCACGGTATTTATAACAAAAATATTATTTTTAAATGGACAATCTCATTTATCTCGATTATAACGCTACAACCCCAATCGATCCGGAGGTTGAAGCGGCCATGCGTCCATACCTTAATTCGTATTTCGGCAATCCGTCGAGCCGCTATAAATATGGTGTTGATGCACGTATAGCTGTCGAAAATGCCCGTTCACAGGTAGCAATGCTCATAGGTGCATCTCCGGAAGAAATTATATTTACGAGCGGCGGTTCCGAGTCCGATAATCATGCGCTCAAAGGCGCTGCTTTTGCACTTCGGGGTAAAGGGAATCATATTATCGTTTCTACAATTGAACATCCGGCCATTCTGGAAGTTTGTACCTGGCTGCAGAAACAAGGGTTTGAAATTTCTTACCTGCCGGTTGATAGCAACTGTAGAGCAGAAGTATCGAAACTTGAACGTTTAATAACTCCCCGAACCATCCTTGTATCGGTTATGCATGCCAATAACGAAACCGGGACTATCCAGCCGGTTGCTGAAATGGCCGCCATTGCTCACCAGTACGGAATTTTGTTTCATACCGATGCCGCCCAGTCGGCCGGGAAAATACGAATTGACGTTAATGCACTTGGAGTAGATCTGCTTACGCTGGCAGGTCATAAACTCTATGCTCCTAAGGGAATCGGAGCGCTGTATATCCGGAAAGGTGTCGTACTCGATAATTTGATTCACGGGGCAGGACAGGAGCATAACCTGCGTGCAGGTACTGAAAACCTTCTCGAAATTGTTGGCTTTGGCAAAGCTGCCGAAGTTGCCGCTCGTGACCTGGAGCAAAATGCATCGCACCAGAAAGAAATGCGCAACCTGCTTTATGATGATCTGATAGAACAGATTCCTACAATTCATATTCATTCCGATCTCCCGAACTGTTTGCCCAATACACTTAGTGTTGCGTTCAGGAGTATTCCTGCTGATACTCTATTGTCAACCTTACCTGGCCTTGCTGCATCTGCAGGAGCCGCGTGCCACCCGGCCGGTGTGACCAGTTCGCATGTTCTGCTGGCAATGGGAGTGGACATTGAGTATGCCATGGGAACTGTTCGCCTTTCGACAGGTAAATTCTCCACAGAAGCCGAAATGAAAACAGCAGTAAAAATGATTGCTGATGCGTATCATGCAATTGTTTCTCCTGCCGGGGAAGGTAAACCTCAATTAGGAGGCGAAGAAATAAAATTAACCCGTTTTACCCATGGACTAGGCTGTGCATGCAAAATGCAGCCTGCTGATCTTGAAGCTGTCTTACGTAAACTGCCTGCAATTACTGATCCGGAAGTCCTGGTGGGAAATGCCTCGGGCGACGATGCAGCTGTTTACCGCATTAATTCGGAACAGGCAGTGGTTCAGACACTCGATTTCTTTACTCCTATAGTCGACGATCCGTATGATTTTGGAGCTATTGCAGCCGCCAACGCCCTTAGCGATATTTACGCTATGGGTGCTAAGCCTTTGTTTGCCTTAAATATTGTAGCATTTCCTGTACAGCGGCTTCCTCTTGAAGTACTCGAAAAAATTCTGCTGGGTGCTGCCGCAAAAACTGCCGAAGCCGGGATCAGCATTATAGGCGGGCATAGCATTGACGATACCGAACCTAAATTTGGGATGTGTGTAACCGGTCTGGTACATCCTGAAAAAGCATGGAAAAATATTGGCGCTCAGCCTGGCGATATCCTTATTCTAACAAAACCACTGGGAACGGGAATAATTTCAACTGCTGTTAAAAGCGGTCTTGCAGGCGCGATTGAAGCTGAAGAAGCATCCGGTTGGATGAAACTGCTTAATCAGAAATCGGCACTTGCTTTCTCGAAATTTCCAGTAAATGCCTGCACGGATATTACCGGTTTCGGCCTTGCAGGCCATCTGAGTGAAATGACCCGCGGAAGCGGGGTTGATGCTGAAATTGTTTTCAATGACCTTCATTTTATGAATAAAGTCAGGGAACTTGCCCTGGCCGGCGCTATACCCGGCGGAACGTTCAAAAACCTGGAATTCTATAAGGAATGGATACAATGGGATGCTGTGCTTTCGGAAACTGAAAAACTAATGTTCTGTGATGCACAGACTTCAGGCGGCCTGCTTGCAGCTATACCCGGGATATATAGTGAGCAGGCTCTGCAGGAATTGAAATTGCAGGGAGTAGATCATGCAGTCGTAATCGGCCATATAAGCAAAAAAGGGATCGGGATAATTCATGTTATTTAAACATATCCTTATTTTATATGCCGGGTTTAAAAGCTTCTATTCTTTTGTTTTCAAAACGTATAATCCTTTCGGTTGAAGGCTGGCCACGCTTTATAAAAAGGATTGCTTTGGGCCTTGTTGCAGTAATTCTCATGTTCCTTTTAATCGATCTTATTTTCCCTGTTCACACTGATATTATGTATTCGAAACTCATACTTTCGAATGAGAAAAAACTCCTTAATGCTTCTTTATCCAGGGATCAGCAATGGCGGATGAAAGCCGATATCAATGAGGTAAATCCACTGCTTGTTAAAACAATTCTTTATAAAGAGGACCGCTGGTTCAGGATACACCCGGGCGTTAACCCGGTTGCTCTTGCAAGGGCTTTGTGGCAGAACCTGAGCACCGGAAAGAGGGTTTCGGGTGCTTCAACCATCACCATGCAGGTAATCCGTATGCTTGAACCCCGTCAGCGGACTGTTGTGAATAAGTTGATCGAATGTTTCAGGGCATTGCAACTCGAACTTCATCTTTCAAAGAGCGAAATTCTGCAGTTGTATATTAATCTTCTGCCTTACGGGGGAAATATTCAGGGCATAAAGGCAGCATCATTCCTCTATTTCGGCCAGGAACCTCAGGCCTTAAGCCTGGCCCAGGTTGTAACCCTGGCTGTTATACCCAACAATCCCAATCATCTCCGGCTTGGTATCGACAATGGAAAAATCATTAAGGAGAGAAATTTCTGGCTGAAGAAACTGGGTCATCAGGGCCTTTTTGATAAATCAGCACTCGATGATGCTCTTCTTGAACCCCTCTCGGCTAAAAGATTTGAAGCACCTAAGCAGGTTCCGCATTTCGCCCGGTTGCTTTCGCGAATGTATCCGGGCGAACCCGTTATTACCACATTTGTTAATCCTGACTTCCAGGATTTTATTGAGAATACGGTGAGCAACGAAGTAAATATGTACCGTGGAATGGGTGTTGGCAACGCTGCAGTTGTGCTTATCGATAACCGGACTCATGCTGTTGTTGCCTATGTGGGTTCAGCCGGGTTTCTTGAAAGCCAGTTCCAGGGCCAGGTCGACGGGGCATCATCATTACGTTCGCCCGGGAGTGCCCTTAAACCTTTCCTGTATGCCCTGGCCATGGATCGCGGGTTTATAACGCCCAAAACTATGCTGCAGGATATACCTCAGAATTTTAACGGTTACCGGCCTCTCAATTATGATGAAACATTCCGTGGCCGTTTGCCGGCCTCACAGGCATTGGCTTTGTCGCTCAATATTCCTGCGGTGGACCTGGCGAACAGGGTAGGAGTGGACCTCTTTAACGAAAAGCTTAGCCGGGGCGGTTTAAACTGGATCGGAAAACGAAAAAAAACACTCGGACTTTCGGTAATACTCGGCGGATGTGGCGTTACACTTACCGAGTTAACAAACCTCTTTTCCTGCCTGGCAACTGAGGGTATAGAGCATTCACTGCGCTTTGCTGAAGATTCGAAAAAAACTGAAACGGATACCTTGTTCAGCCCGGAGGCAACCTGGATGATACACGAAATACTTACCGGCCTGAAGCGCCCCGACCTGCCGAATAATTTCGACAATTCGGTAAACCTGCCGCATATAGCCTGGAAAACAGGTACTTCGTACGGCCGGCGCGATGCATGGAGTTTCGGTTACAACCCTGATTATACAGTTGGGGTCTGGGTAGGAAATTTCGATGGAACGGGAGTGCCTGAATTGTCAGGATCCGATTTCGCAACCCCTATTCTGTTCAAGATATTTAATTATCTTTCATTTAACCATAAGCCAGGTTGGTTCAAACGCCCGGCCGGGCTTGATTTCAGGCTCGTTTGTAGTGAGTCGGGTCTGCCGCCCGGCGAAATGTGTACCAACCTGGTTATGGATGATTATATCCCGGCTGTTTCACCCAACCGCAAATGCGATCATCTGGTTCCGGTTTTCGTTGACGAAAAAGGTAGTATCTCGTATTGCCGTTCGTGCCTGCCCGAGGTCGGTTACCGCACCGATTATTTCCCGAACCTGAGTCCCGGTTTAATTGCTTTTTACGAGGATGAGCAAATCCCATATCGGAAAATCCCTCCTCATAATCCTTTGTGCAACAGGGTCTATCATAGCGACAGCCCTGTAATTACTTCGCTTACCGATGGAAAGGAATATATATTGTATGCCAATGCAAAGCAACAACTGCAGTTGGCATTTACAGCTACTTCCGATGTTAATAAAGTTTACTGGTATATTAATGATAAGTTCTTCAAAGAAGCAACCCGCGGTCAGAAACTCTTTTTTACTCCCTCCGCCGGCATGGTAAAAATATCGTGCAGCGACGATAAAGGCAGGAATACTGATATTTTTGTGAAAGTGGGCTTTTTATGATACCTAAGTCTCAAGTTTCAGGATCTAATTCTTTAATCAAAATTCCGAATTCCGAATTCCGAAATATTACGAATACAACCGGCTCCTCTGTTCCTTCAGTTTATCATCTGTGATGTATTCGTCATACTCCATCAGCTTGTCAATCATTCCGTTAGGGCCGATTTCGATAATTCGGTTGCAAACTGTCTGTATAAACTCATGGTCATGCGACGACATAAGGATATTGCCTTTAAATTTGATAAGCGTATTATTGAAGGCCTGAATCGATTCAAGGTCGAGGTGGTTGGTTGGTGTATCGAGCAGCATAACGTTGGCATTACGTATCATCATGCGGGCTATCATACAGCGCACTTTTTCACCTCCCGACAGAACCTTTGTTTTCTTAAAAATTTCTTCACCCGAAAACAACATTTTTCCAAGAAATCCCCGCAGGTACATTTCATGTGTATCGCTCGAATATTGCGCAAGCCAGTCGATCAGGGTCATGTCTTTCTGGAATAACTCCTCGTATTCAAGCGGAAGATAAGCTTTCAGAATGGTCTGTCCCCATTCAAATGTTCCGCTGTCCTGGTGGTCGTGACCTTTCAGAATTTCGAATAATGCAGTCATTGCCCTTGTATCCCTCGACAGAAATACGATCTTATCATCCTTCTGCATGGTGAAACTCAGGTTTTTGAAAAGCAGGTTGCCATTCAGGCTTTTACTGAGACCTTTCACTTCAAGTATATTGTTTCCTGGCTCACGCTCAGGAGTAAAAATAATACCTGGGTATTTACGGGTCGAAGGCTTTATTTCTTCTATATTCAGCTTCTCAATCATTTTCTTCCTGCTGGTAGTCTGCTTCGATTTTGACGCATTGGCACTGAAACGGGCAATGAACTCGAGTAATTCTTTTTTACGATCTTCGGCTTTCTTGTTTTGGGTCAGTTGCTGGCGAAGGGCCAATTGGCTCGATTCGTACCAGAATGTGTAATTACCCGGGAATTGTTGAACCCGGCTGAAATCGATATCAACAATATGCGTACATATTGAATCGAGAAAGTGCCTGTCGTGTGATACAACCAATACGGTATTATTAAATTCCGCCAGGTAATCTTCGAGCCAGTTTACTGTTTCAAGGTCAAGGTCGTTAGTAGGCTCATCGAGCAGGAGGTTATCCGGTTTTCCGAAAAGGGCCTGTGCCAACAGCACTTTCACTTTTTCTTTTCCGCTCAGTTCGTTCATCAGTTTTTCATGAAGAGCTTCCTTGATTCCCAGCCCGCTCAGCAGGTTAGCTGCATCGCTTTCGGCATTCCAGCCGTCCATTTCGGCAAACTGTTCTTCAAGTTCCGAAGCCCTGTGGCCGTCGTGTTCAGTAAAATCAGTTTTCGAATAAATTGCATCTTTTTCGTTCATGACTGCCCACAATTTCTCATGTCCCATCAGAACCGTAGTAAGTACGGTATAATCGTTAAATTCAGAGTGGTTCTGCCGGAGTACCGACAAGCGTTCACCTGACCCGAAACTTACATTTCCCCTGGTGCTTTGGATATCGCCCGACAACATTTTGATGAATGTCGATTTACCTGCGCCATTGGCGCCGATAATACCATAGCAGTTGCCTGCCGTAAACTTCATATTTACATCCTGAAATAATATCCGCTTGCCAAACTGTATCGCCAGGTCCGAAACTGTAATCATTTAATTTTGTGTTTATTATGTTATGTTTTGACTTTCCCTTTTTGGGGCTGCAAAGGTAGTCAATTAATCAGGATAAATTACAGGATAATGCCAGAACCTGGATTTTCTGACTGATTAGTTTCAGGAATCTATATTATGTATTAAAGGTTTGAAAATCAAATGTTTCAATGCAGGTAGATTTTTCCCTGAATGTAATCACATCCGGGTTTTTAAATACTTTTCCAGGGATTTTGATCAGGCAGAATCCGGGGAGCCTTCCTGTTTCATTGATTCTTTGTACTTTTACACATTCAAAAAAATAGATTTGTATGCAGGTATTGAAATTTGGAGGGACATCGGTAGCCAACAGCGTGAATATCCGGAAGGTTATTGAAATTACAAAGCAGGCTTTAATAAAAGATAAATGCATTGTTGTAGTGTCAGCTTTAGGTGGTACTACCGATTTGCTGATAGAAGCGGGTAAACTTGCTGCCGGGCAGGACGAAAGCTACCAGGAAAAACTTAAAATTATCGAAGACCGGCATCTTGCGGCAGTGAGGGAACTGATGCCTTACGAAAATCAAGGCTCGTTGCTTAGTCTGGTTAAAAAGGATTGCAATGAACTTGAAAGCATTTGCAAAGCCGTTTTCCTGTTGAAGGAACTTTCTGCCCGTACACTCGATAGTATAGTCAGCCACGGCGAATTGCTTTCGTCACTGATAATCTCTGCTGCGATGGCTTCGAACCAGATGCCTAACTGCTGGATGGATTCGCGAAAACTAATTCGCACTAATTCGAACTTTGGTATGGCTGCACCTGATATGGCCGGCAGCACACAATTAATTGCGAGTTTTCTTTCTGAAAACAACACTTCACTTTTTATAGCACCAGGGTTTATTTCTTCTGACTCCGAAGGTGTTACAACGACCCTGGGTAGAGGTGGATCCGATTTTACAGCTTCGATATATGCCGCCGCCGCTGAAGCGGCCGTACTTGAGATCTGGACGGATGTAAGCGGTATGATGACCTCCGATCCGCGAATTGTATCCAATGCAAAGGCCATCCCATATATTTCGTACAAGGAAGCGATGGAACTTTCGCATTTCGGGGCAAAAGTTATATATCCTCCTACAATTCAGCCGCTTATAAGCAGGAATATTCCGGTATGGATAAAAAACACGTTTGCCCCCGACGACAAAGGGACGCTGATCGTAAGTTCGGTTTCCGAAAACAGGAATATTGTCAGGGGTATTTCAAGTATGAATAAAATCGCTTTCCTCAGTCTCGAAGGAAGCGGTATGATAGGAATTCCCGGCTTTTCACGCAGGCTATTCGGGGCACTTGCCGATAAACGTATTAATGTAATTCTGATTACTCAAAGTTCATCAGAGCACTCTATTTGTGTGGCTATCGACGATGTAAATGTCCATCGCGCAAAAAAAGCCGTTGACCATGAATTTGCAAGCGAAATTGCCAATCATATCGTTGAACCTCTTAGCCTAGAAACAGGATTATCGATTATTGCCCTTGTTGGCGACAATATGAAAAACCACCCGGGTATAAGTGGAAAAATGTTTGGTGCGCTGGGGCGGAACAGCGTAAATATCCGGGCCATAGCGCAGGGTTCATCGGAGAAAAATATTTCAGCGGTAATTAGTACAGCTGATGTTTCGAAAGCTATTAATGTGCTTCATGAAGAATTTTTCGAGGCCGTAAACAAACAGGTGAACCTTTTCATTACAGGTGTTGGGAATGTTGGTAACAGGCTGATGGAACAACTACGGCTCCAGCAGCAATACCTTCATGATAACTTAAATCTGCAACTCAGGGTAATTGGAATCGCCAACAGCCGTAAAATGGTATTTAACGACCATGGGATCAACCTGAATCATTGGAAAGAGGCACTCGATGCCGGAAGCGAAATGAAACTGGCCGGTTTTTCGGAATATATAATTTCAAAAAACCTGCGTAATTCTGTTTTTGTTGATATCACATCCAGCGAGGCTGTTACTGGGCTCTATGCCAGCCTGCTCCGTAAAAGTGTCGGGGTGGTTGCCTGCAATAAAATTGCCAGTTCATCCACATATGAGAATTACCAGTCGATTAAAAACCTCGCCCGCGAATACAATACATCCTATCTCTTCGAGACCAATGTGGGCGCCAGCCTGCCTATTATTGGCACGCTTAACGACCTTGTCCGCAGCGGCGATAAAGTGAAGAAGATTGAGGCCGTACTTTCGGGTACACTGAACTTTGTATTTAATAATTATGACGGTTCGAGGCCTTTTGCCGAGGTTGTAAAGCAGGCACAGGACGAAGGATATGCCGAACCCGATCCCCGTATCGATCTTGGCGGAACTGATGTGATGCGCAAAATTCTGATTCTTGCCCGCGAAACCGGCCTGGCTATGGAAATGGAAGATATAAGTTGCGAAACCTTCCTTCCTGAATCATGCATGCAGGGAGATGTCCCAAACTTTTATAAGGAAATGGCAATAAATGAAGCACACTTCAGGAAACTATATGATGATGCTGCTCAAAAAGGATGTAAACTGAAGTTCGTGGCAAAACTCCAGGACGGGAAAGCAAGTGTTGGTCTGCAACAGATCGGGACCGAACATGATTTCTACCACCTTTACGGAAAAGATAATGTTGTACTCTTTTTTACGGATCGCTATGTGCAGCAACCACTTGTAATAAAAGGAGCAGGAGCAGGAGCCGATGTAACCGCATCCGGAATTTTTGCTGATATTATGCGGGCTGCACGGATCTAATATGAATGAAGTTCTCCTGTTCCTGGCACCCGGCACCCGGCACCCGGTACTGGGCACTCAGCACTGGGCACTCAGCACTCAGCAATTACTCCTACCTGGAACTAAATCATCCATATCCTTAAATTACCATCATTGAAACCTCTCCAATCAAACCCCAAATGCTAAAAAAGGAAGTAACCGTTTATTCGCCTGCCACCGTAGCCAATATGGTTTGCGGTTTCGATGTTCTTGGTTTTGCGCTTGATGGTCCTTACGATAAGCTTACTATAAGATTAACGGCTGAAAGAGGAGTTTCGATACGGAATTTCGATGATTTCAACCTGCCTGTTGAACCGGAACAAAATGTAATAGGAGGAGCGCTCCTGGCTATGCTCGAAGTTTTGGAGGAAGGCATAGGATTTGAAGTGGATAGCACCAAAATTATAAAACCAGGGAGCGGGATCGGGTCGAGTGCCGCCAGCGCTGCCGGGGCTGTAGTAGCAGCAAATTTCCTTCTTAACAACCGGTTTTCGAAGTTGGAACTGGTAGGGTTTGCCATGTATGGCGAAAAAGTTGCATCCGGTGTTAAACATGCCGACAATATTGCTCCAGCTATCTATGGTGGTGTCACACTCATCCGTTCAACTGATCCCCTTGATATTATCAGTATACCTTCGCCACGCTTGTTTGTTACGGTTTTGCATCCGTTGATCGAGGTGAAAACTTCCAGTGCACGCGAGATACTTAAAAAAGAGATTCCTCTGAAAGATGCTGCCGTTCAATGGGGCAATGTCGCAGGCCTCGTAGCCGGGCTTATGAAAAATGATTATGAACTTATCAGCAGGTCGCTCGTTGATATTATTATTGAACCTGTTCGAAGTATCCTTATACCCGGTTACTATGAGGTAAAAAATTGCGGACTAGCTGCAGGAGCTCTGGGTGGAGGCATTTCAGGCTCAGGTCCGTCGGTTTTTATGCTTAGCCGTGACCTTGAAACTGCCAAAAAAGTTGAACTGGCAATTATTTCGGAATACAGCAAGGTTGGGATTGCGTACGAAACTCATGTTAGCGAAATAAATTACCAGGGCATTAAAATTGTAATTCATTAATATTCATCAGCGTGCATTATTACAGTACAAACCATAAATCACCCCGGGTAAGTTTCCGCGAAGCTGCTGTTACAGGGCAGCCTCAGGATAAAGGATTGTATTTTCCTTCTGAAATTCCGCATCTTTCAGATTCGTTTTTCAAGGATCTGAAATCCAAATCAAAAGCTGAAATTGCGTTTGAAGTCATTCGGACTTACATTGCCGGCGAAATTCCGGATGAAGAACTTTTTGGTATCAGTGAAGAAACCGTAAATTTCGACTTTCCTCTTGTAAAAATCAGCGAAACAGTTTCTTCGCTTGAATTGTACCATGGACCTACAATGGCATTTAAAGATGTTGGTGCCAGGTTTATGAGCCGCTGCCTGGGTTATTTCTCAAAAGACAGCAACCGGCATGTTACCATCCTGGTTGCCACTTCAGGCGATACAGGTTCAGCAGTTGCCAATGGTTTCCTGGGAGTGAAAAATGTGGAAGTAGTCATCCTCTATCCATCAGGGAAAGTCAGTAATATACAGGAACTCCAGCTCACTACCCTCGGGCAGAACATTACTGCCCTTGAAATAAACGGAACATTCGACGATTGCCAGGCTATGGTAAAGCAGGCCTTTACCGATTCAGATCTGAATAAGAAACTATCACTCACTTCAGCAAATTCAATTAATATTGCCAGGTGGCTTCCCCAACAGTTCTATTATTTCTATGCGCTTCAGCAGTGGGATCATAAGGAACCACCTGTCATAAGCGTTCCAAGCGGGAACTTTGGCAATATTTGTGCCGGTTTAGTTGCGTACAAAAGCGGTTTGCCGGTTGATCATTTTATTGCTGCCTGTAACAGTAATGATATTTTTCCAAGCTATCTGCTAAATGGTGAATACAAACCCAAGCCTTCAGTGGCAACATATTCAAATGCTATGGATGTAGGTGATCCCAGCAATTTTGTGAGACTGCTCGGATTATTTGGCAATGATATTAGTAAAATCAGGCAGGTTTTAAGCAGTTGCAGTATAAATGATACGACAACCCTCGATACCATATCCCGCGTTTATCGTGAGTCGGGTTACCTTTTGGAACCACATGGTGCTGTTGCTTTTAAGGCTTTGGATGTTTACCTGGATCAGCACCCTGGTAAGAAAGGCATATTGCTCGAAACGGCTCACCCGATCAAATTCGTGGACGTAGTCGAAAAAAGCATTGGTGAAAAAATTGCAGTCCCTGATGCTTCCCGGTACCTTCTGGGACTTAAAAAGCAAAGCGTCCTTATTGCTCCTGAATTCGCAAAATTCAAAGAATTTCTTCTTGCCAGGAGTTAGTTGAGAACCTAACTGAATGCCCCAATCTAATTTTGAAAATCGTAAAATGCAAAAAGGCTCCCAACCTGGAGCCTTTTTTTATGTATAAAGTTAGAAAATTATTCTTTTACATAACTCTCTATCGGGGCGCAGGTGCAAACCAGGTTGCGATCCCCCCATGCATCGTCGATACGGGTAACAGCAGGCCAGTACTTGTCTTCCTTTGCGCAGGGAAGCGGGAACGCTGCCATTTCGCGGCTGTAACTGTATTTCCAGTCATCAGTAGCTACCATAGCAAGCGTATGGGGAGCATGTTTGATAACATTGTCGTGCTTGTCGGTTTTACCTTCTTCGATTGAGGCAATTTCCTTCCGGATGTCGATCATGGCTTCAATAAAGCGGTCGAGTTCGCTCAAAGGCTCACTTTCGGTGGGTTCAACCATAAGAGTGCCCATCACCGGGAAAGCAACAGTAGGAGCATGGAATCCATAGTCCATAAGGCGTTTGGCAATGTCGATAACGGCTACATCAGCAGTTTTGAGGAACTGGTTGCAATCGAGGATTAATTCATGTGCTACACGCCCGTTGCTGCCTGTATATAATATTTTATAGTAATTTTCGAGGCGCGATTTAATATAATTGGCTGTAAGAATAGCATATTTGGTAGCCTCTGTCAGCCCGTTGCCGCCAAGGAGTTTGATATAAGCATACGAAATAGGCAGTATAAGTGCGCTTCCGAATGGTGCTGCAGCAACTGCCTGTATAGCCTGGCTGCCCCCGGTTTTAACCAATGGATGTCCCGGAAGGAAAGGAACAAGATGCGCGGCAACCCCGATAGGCCCTACTCCGGGTCCTCCGCCACCGTGAGGAATGGCAAAGGTTTTATGGAGGTTAAGATGGCAAACATCAGCCCCGATTGCTCCCGGGTTGGTAAGGCCAACCTGGGCGTTCATGTTGGCGCCGTCCATATATACCTGGCCGCCGTTTTCGTGGATAATACCAACAGTTTCAAGTATACTTTCTTCAAACACACCATGTGTGGATGGATAGGTCACCATTAAAGCAGACAGGTTATCCTTATACGTTAACGCTTTTTCACGAAGATCCACCATATCGATGTTACCGTTCGGATCTGTTTTTACAACAACCACTTCAAGCCCGGCCATAGCAGCACTGGCAGGATTTGTTCCGTGAGCCGAGGCGGGAATCAGGCAGATATTGCGGTGTGCTTCGCCACGGCTTTCATGATAGGCTTTAATAACAAGCAAACCGGCATATTCGCCCGATGCACCCGAGTTGGGTTGCATCGATACTGCCTTGAAACCGGTAATTTCGCAGAGTGCCTTTTCCAATTCCCTTATCAGAATAGTGTAGCCTTCGGTCTGATCAGCCGGGGCAAACGGATGAATAGCCCCGAATTCGGGCCAGCTCAAGGGAATGAGTTCAGCAACAGCATTAAGTTTCATGGTGCAGGAACCGAGAGGAATCATACTGCGGTTTAAAGCAAGATCGCGGTTCTCCAGTTTCTTAAGGAAACGCATCATCTCCGTTTCCGAATAATAGCTGTTGAAAACCGGCTCGGTCATGTAGTCCGATTTACGATCCATCGAAGCCGTGAAAGTGCGGATCAGCCCGCATTCAGCAGGGTCACATACAAACTCGGAATATAATTTATTATTAGCAGAGGCAAAAATATGAAGCACAAGGTTTATATCTTCAAGCGATGTGGTTTCATCGAGGCTTATCCCGACTTTATCCTCACCAATATAATTGAAGTTAACATGGCTTTCGTTCGCCAGTTTGCGGACGTTTTCCATTTTTGCACTTTCCGGAAGTTCAATAAGTATAGTGTCGAAGAAATTGGTATTCAGCTGTTTATAGCCATATTTCTGAACTTCATTGGACAGTACTCCTGTAAGTATATTAATGTGTCTTGCAATGTTCCGGATGCCCTTTGGACCGTGATAAACCCCATACATGCCAGCCATGATAGCAAGCAATGCCTGTGCGGTACAGATATTGGAGGTGGCACGCTCGCGTTTGATATGCTGCTCGCGGGTTTGCAAAGCCATTCGCAATGCACGGTTACCCTGTCCATCAACTGAAACCCCGATAATCCGGCCGGGAATAAAACGTTTGTATTCATCCTTCGTAGCAAAATATCCGGCATGCGGACCACCAAAACCCATCGGGATACCAAAACGCTGGGTGTTACCCACCACAACATCAGCACCCCACTCGCCCGGAGGCGTCAGCATAGCCAGGCTCAGCAGGTCGGCAGCAACGGCTACGGCAACCCCGTTTTCGTGGGCTCGTGCTACCAGGTCGCTATAATCGTGAATTTCACCATATTGGTTTGGATACTGAACCAACATTCCGAAAATTCCCGGTCCGGGTTCAAAATCCCTGCATGATTTAACCTGGACTTCGATTCCAAGATGTTTTGCACGGGTCTGTATAACTGCAATAGTTTGAGGAAATACATTTGCGGAAACGAAAAATATTTTGGTTCCGGCTTTTACAGCATCGCGCGAACGCGCGTTGTAAAGCATGATCATGGCTTCGGCTGCCGAAGTAGCTTCATCGAGAAGAGAAGCATTTGCAAGCGGCATACCTGTCAGGTCAGTGATCATGGTCTGATAGGTAAGCAAAGCTTCAAGGCGCCCTTGTGAAATTTCGGCCTGGTAAGGCGTGTATGAGGTATACCAACCCGGGTTTTCGAAAATGTTCCTTAATATCACACCGGGAGTAATAGTATTATAATACCCCATCCCGATATAGGATTTGAAAACCTTGTTCTTCGAAGCAAGCGCTTTGATATGGTTAAGATATTCATATTCATTCAGCCCTGCAGGAAGATTAAGTGGCTTAGGCAACCTGATGGATGCCGGAACGGTTTCATTAATAAGCTGGTCGAGAGTTTCAACCCCGATGGCTTTGAGCATGAGTTCGGTTTCACTCTTCCCGGGACCGTTGTGACGATTGATAAAATTATTGGTAATCATATAGTTATATATTATGAGTCGTTCTTTTATGGTGTGGCAAAGATAATAATCTTAATGTAGCTGAAAATAAATCTTAAAGGATTGTTAATTAAATAACGGAGATGTTTGTAAAAAATATCCTGCAGGCTGAAATTGAATGACTTGCGTCAGAAATTAGTGAATTTAAAATAGAAAGCAGAAAATAGTAAATGGTTTGCGGATATCGAAATACATTATCCATACAATTGACCATTCCCATTACCCATTAACTTTTATCAGTTTCACATACTCACCGAAAATCAGTACTTTTGCAGCCCCTAAGCGGATTGAAAAAGGAGAGGGAATATGACATTCAACAATAAAGTTTTTACCGGGGCAATGGCCATTTGTGTTGCAGCAACCTTATGGGGGCTCGATGGAATTGTGCTCACACCACGCTTGTACAGTCTGAATATCGGGCTTGTCGTTTTTATTTTTCATGCTTTGCCTTTCGTTATAATGAATGTTTTCATGTACAGGGAGTACAGGCATCTGAAGACATTTACCACAGGCGATGTGCTGATGTTTGTCCTGCTATCCCTTTTTGGCGGCGCTATCGGGACGCTGGCTATTGTTAAAGCGTTGTTCCTTGTTAATTTCAAAGCACTTACAATTGTTGTACTGTTACAGAAACTCCAGCCGGTTTTTGCTATTACTCTGGCAGCCCTCATGCTTGGAGAGAAGTTGAAACGCAATTTTCTGCTATGGTCGGCTTTGGCTATCTCGGCAGGATATTTCCTAACTTTTGGCTGGCACCTGCCCGATCTGAAGACCGGAAGCCAGACTACATTGGCTGCCGGTTTTTCGCTGCTCGCAGCGTTTGCTTTCGGCAGTTCGACGGTATTCAGTAAAAAAGCGCTTCAGAGGTATAGTTTCTTCACAGCGACTTTTTACCGTTATGCTTTTACAACTTTAATCATGTTGTTATTTGTCCTGGCTACTGGATCGTTAAGCACATTGCCCGGAATTACAGGTTTCCAGTGGACTATTTTTGTGATTATCGGTGTCACGACGGGTTCCGGAGCAATATTCCTTTATTATTTCGGTCTAACCCGTATACGTGCAATGCTTGCTACTATCTGTGAATTGTGTTTTCCTGTATCAGCTATATTATTTGATTACCTTGTTAATGATAAGATTCTTACTCCCGTTCAATGGGTAAGCGCCGCAGTGCTTATTTTTGCCATACTTAAACTAAGCCTTGAGAAAGCCCAGACGGGCAGTTTGTGATGAAATAATGACCAGCAGGAAAGGGGAGGGGAGATTGGGGAAATTGGTGAGAGGCTGTGTGAAATCTGATAATCCGATAATTCGACAATCCTGCAATGAGACAATTCGGAAGTTTAATTAGGTTAGGCCGGCACTGTCATTTTTGAGATAAAATTAATCACAAAGGCTTCTTTTCCAGGCGGGCTTCGGATATCGAAAATCCGGCTGTTTGCACCCGGTAGGGTGAATGCCTGTAATGGATTACCAATTTTAATTCCATGATATTAATCTAGTGCAAACCTAATTTAAAAAGCCACAATTCCCTTGAGAATGTGTGGCTTTTAACTACAAAGCACTGATTACAAATTAATCAGCAAAATCTTTAAGTGTATCCATGAGTTTGCGTCTTGTAAAGAAAATCCTGCTCTTTACAGTGCCAATCGAGATATTGAGTTGATCAGCAATTTCCTTGTACTTATACCCCTGATTATGCATTTCGAAAGGCATCCGCTGGTCGGCATCAAGTTTTGATATACTTCTGTTTATCTCTTTTTCCGAATATTTCGAATCAGGAGCCGGGAAATCGGATTTGCGTGGGATATTCAGGTAAAATAAATCCTCCGTACTGTCAATAATAGTGTTGGCTTTCTGATTGCGGCGGTAATTATTGATAAAGGTATTCTTCATAATAGTATACGTCCAGGCTTTAAGATTAGTGTCAGACGCAAATTTGTCGCGGTTTGCTAATGCCTTTAAGTAAGTATCCTGTATAAGATCCTTTGCCTCTTCGCGGTTAGAGGTGAGTAAATTGGCGTAATATTCAAGGTTCTGATAAAGACTTATTAATTTGTGATCGAATTCTATTTGTGTCATGACTCCGATGTTTAAATTTTATGATACAAAGTTAAACAATATTATTTAGATTTAATCTAAATAAAGTTAATAAAATGTTAATTTTTTTACCATCGACGAAAACAAAGCCTTATCTTTCAATAAATCAATTAATTGCGATCAATATTTAAAGTGGTAATTATCTTTAAATAATTGAACAAAACTTAAATTTATTTTTCAAAAATGACTTCTTTTCTGAAAATTTAGATAATTAAGTCCTTGTTTTGTTATAAAGTTTCGAATTTCCAGGTCTGAAGGGATCAAACGTATATATATTTTCAGGTTACTCCATTAGGGAATCGGCTACTCAATAATTGCCTATTAAATAAAACATGAATTAATGTAATTCAAAAGAATCCGGAATTGTTTCAGACTAGATTGTAGCTATGAAACCGGAGAAACAGTTTATCGACTCAAAATGCCGTACGTTTGCCGGCAGATTGGAAGCAGTAACTGGCATAACATTTCCACCTATCAATAACTGTTTGTCGGTGTATAACTCGCTGATTTCCTGTAAAAAGGCCTGTATTGATTCTTCAGTCTGATTCTGAGTAAGCGATGTGAGCAGGTAATCAATAGAATGCACTTCGAAAATATTTCTAAGATTCCGGGTGGGTACATTCTGTCCAAGATATATTACCAGGTGGCCGGCTTTACGTATCAGGAAGTTCAGATACAGTAAGCCAAGTTCATGGTATTCGTTTTCAGGGAGGAAAAGCAGGAATGTTTTATAGTGTGGTTTTAATTGATTTTGCCCGTCGATAGCCAGAATGAGTTTTTGCCTGATCAGCTGCGAAATAAAGTGCTCCTGTGCCGGTATCACCTTGCCAATCTGCCACAGAACACCGGTTTTCTCGAGGAAAGTATGCAGCAGAACTTCAAAGGTATAGTCAAATCCCTGTTTGATTATTGAAGAGGTAATAATTTTGTTGAACCTTTGTTCATCCAATTCGATCATTGCAATAACCAAATTGTCGACCTGGTGGCTGTTATCGGTATCATGGTGTGTAAGATCAACCACGCATTTTGTGATTTCATCACCCGACATGCTTTGAATATTCGAAATTTTATACCCATATTTGTTTAGTATGGCCACATTCATAAGGTGACGCAGGTTCTCGTCGGAATAGTATCGTATATTGGTCTGGGTGCGCGCAGGTTCAACTATTCCATATCTTTTCTCCCAGATACGAATAGTATGCGCCCTGATACCGGTAATCTTTTCAAGATCTTTTATTGAATACTTTATCATTGTCGTAAAGACATTTGGTATCATTAACAACTGATAATTGCTTTTTGTTTAATCCTTTGGCGAGAATGATTTACAATACTAAGCTGAATGAAGTGTTACTGGCCAGGATGTGGCAGAATATATTCCATACAGGACTGCCTGATCTGAGCCAGAACAAGGGAATAAAATTAATTGAAATGAGATTTTTCGTTTTACCCCTGATCTTAATTAAATCCTCCCTGTCCGCGATAGAGTTTTACCGGCTTTTCGAGTTTAACTCTCAGCACTGTAACGTATTTATCCAGTACACTTTCCGGAACATCAATGTATACAAGCCCGGGAACAGGGCTCCAGGATATTTTCCCCACGATCTTATGAGTAAGCTTTGCGCCGTTTCCCACCACGGTAATATCATCGATCTTGTTGCATAACCCTTTAAGCATTATGGTTCCGTCGGCCTGCCCGTGCAAAAACAGGTATAGTATAGTCGAATCTTTCGATAGAGTAGTAGGACCGTAAAAATGCCCCTGCGGAATTCCTCCGATTGTATTAAAGATGGCTTCGCCGTTCTTTTTATTCCATGCGCCAAGTTCCCTGAGAACATGAACCTGCTCAGCTGGAATTGTTCCGTCTTCTTTCGGGCCCATATCAAGCAGGAGGTTGCCTCCATTCGAAACCACGTCAACGAAAATAGTTATTACTTCACAAGGCGTCTTCCAGTTATTGTCATCCTGGTACCCCCAGTTATCATTTGTTGTCATGCATAATTCCCACCAGTTGAACTTTGGCCTCGAGACCGGGAAGTTCTGTTCAGGTGTTTCGTAATCGCCATAGCCCTGCAAACGCCCGTTGATAATCGCTTTAGGATTATTCGCAAGGATGATATTCCTGATTTTTTCCGATTCCCATTGTTCGGCACTGTGTTCCCAGTCGCCGTCGAACCACCATAAATCGGGGTTTAGCTCTTTACCTATTTCTTTGATCTGACCCTGGAAAAACTGCCTGAAACGGTTCCATCGTTCATAATCGTTTTCGACTTTATACCTTGAGCTGTCTTTCAGGAAGCCCGGGTATTCGGGATATGACCAATCGATAAGCGAATAGTATGCGCCGCACTTTATGTCGCGTTTTCGGAGTTCATCAAAAAAGGGTTTTATCAAGTCCTTATGGGCCGGAGTGGATTTTACACTGCTCAGGTCATCCATTTTAGTATCGTACATCGCAACTCCGTCGTGATGCTTGGTTGTAATTACCGAATAACGGGCACCGCTTTCTTTAATCAGGTCGGCCCATCGGGCAGGATCGTAATTTTTCAGCGTGAAGCCATTAAGCTGCTTCATATAATCTGCATGGCTGATCTTTTTATTATGAAAGCTCCACGATTCATCAATTCCATTTACTGAATAAATACCAGCATGAATAAATATTCCGAGTTTTGCATCGGCAAACCATTGCATTTTCGCCCTGATCTCATCAGGGTTGATCTTCGATTGCGGGAAGGCAGCGCTTACTGAAAGAAGCATAAAAACAACCGCTAAAATCTTCTTGTAATTCATTGTGTAAGTATTGGTTAATTTATTGGTAACATGTGGAAATATTCGGGTTAAAGATAAAAAAAACCGGAAGTAAAAAATACAGCAAGGTATTTTTGGGATAATGTTTCTTTATTAAAGGATTAGCTATGCACAAGCCTGTATCTGCCAATAAGGTATCTGCATCGTATTATTTTGTAATTTCGCAACACCTAATTAATCTAATGCACTTCTATGCCTGCGCCTAAATTCCTTTGTGTGCTTTTGCTTTTTGTTACAGTATTTCACCCCGTATTTTCATATGGTAATTCATTTATTACTTATCCTGGTGATACTACATTCAAGGGGTTGAATGAGGATGAAACTATACTATATAATATGATCAACGATATGCGGGTGCAGAACAAACTTCCTGTAATTCCCCTTTCGGATAATTTATCGATGGTTGCCTATATACACTTGAATGATATTATTGAATCGAAACTGCAGGAAAATGGTTGCGGTCTGCATAGCTGGAGTGCATCGGGAAGGTGGACACCCTGCTGTTACACTAAAGATCCTTCCGGGATCAAGTGCATGAAACAAAAGCCTAAAGAACTTACCGGGTACCCTGGAAATGGCTATGAATTAATTTATTCGGGCGATGACAAAGCTACCCCCGCCGATGCAGCTGAACTCTGGCAGCAGGTTAATGCATCAGCCGATATGATACTGAGCCGTGGTAAATGGAAAAGCTTTCAATGGAAGGCCATCGGTATCGGGATAAAAGGCAACTATGCACTGCTCTGGTTTGGCGATAAAACAGATTCGAAAAGTGAAAAGAATGTAAAGGCTTCTGACCCCAAACCTGTGAACTCTCCTCCTGCCCCCAAACAGGATGTAACTTCTTCAGGAAATTATTTCCTGATAGCGGCAAGTGCCAAGACACCTGAATCGGCGCAGAAGGAACTAAAACGGATCAAATCGAAGGGCTACCCTAATGCGGAAATCCTTCCTTCCGAAAAGGTTTACCGTATCTCTATCGGATCGTTCGATACCGAAGCGAAAGCAAAAGCAAAACAGGATGAATTGAAGGTGAAGTTCCCGGGGATTTGGGTGTACAGGAAGTAGTTGATAGGTTGATAGGTATATGGGTTGAAGGAATTGACAATTGACAATGGACAATTGACAATAGTTTGGGATGATGCCGGATTTCTGACTTTTAAAAGTTGATAAGTTGATAGGTTGAAATGATTGACAATGGATAATTGACAATTGACAATTGACAATGGACAATTGACAATGGACAATGATTTGGTATTATTTCAGGTTTCAGATTCCCGTTTTATGAGTTAAAGGTTTGTTTAATAAGGTTGAAATACCTTCGGCATTAAAAGTTCAATATTACGATTTGCCGAATTTTCAAATTTTCAATTTGTCCATCATCCACCCACAGGAATTCTGAATCCTTGCCCTGTGCAAAACTCATTCATAACTTCTGTTTTTTTGCTTACAATCCTTTGCTGGATTGATTTATCTTTGCCGACGCATTATGGAAACAACCGGAAATTATAACGAGGAAAGCATACGGTCGCTCGACTGGAAAGAACATATCAGGCTACGCCCTGGTATGTATATCGGGAAATTAGGCGATGGTTCGTCGCACGATGATGGCATCTATGTGTTAATCAAAGAGATCATCGATAACTGTATCGATGAGTTCACCATGGGCCATGGCAAAACCATTGAGATTACAATCAAAGAGCATTTTGTTTCGGTTCGCGACTATGGCCGCGGCATCCCGCTTGGCAAACTGGTTGAATGCGTTTCGCAGATCAATACAGGTGCTAAATACGATTCGAAAGTATTCAAGAAGGCAGTTGGATTAAACGGGGTGGGATCAAAGGCAGTAAACGCCTTATCGAGCCATTTCACCGCACAGGCCATACGCGAAGGACGCACAAATATTGTTGAATTCCACCAGGGCGAACTAATCAGCGAAAGCGGCGAACAGCCTACTGAACTGCGGAACGGCACCCTGATTTCTTTTTCACCCGACGAACAATTGTTTGGCAATTACCATTTCCTGAAGGAATACATCGAACAGATGCTGTGGAATTACTGCTTCCTGAATAACGGGCTTACTATATTGTTCAACGGGCAGCGGTTCCTGGCTAAAAACGGTCTTCTCGATATGCTCGAGAAATCGAATAACGGAAATGCGGTCAATTACCCTATTATCCATATTAAGGACGAAGATTTTGAATGTGCATTCACACACAGCGCCAAGCAATACGGTGAAGAATATTATTCGTTCGTAAACGGTCAGCATACCACCCAGGGTGGTACACACCTGGCTGCTTTCCGCGATGCTCTTGTGAAAACAATACGCGAATTTTTCGGTAAGGATTTCGAATACAGTGATATACGCTCATCTATAATTGCAGCAGTAAGTATAAAAGTTAGCGAGCCGGTATTTGAATCACAGACCAAGACCAAACTGGGTTCGCAACATATTGAACCGGGTGGGATCACAATCAATAAATTTATTACCGATATCCTGAAGAAAAAGCTGGATAACTTCCTGCATATGAATTCGGATACAGCCGAAGCGCTCTACCGCAAGATACTCCAGTCAGAGAAGGAGCGCAAGGAGATGGCCAATATCAAGAAACTGGCTAAGGAGAGCGTTAAAAAAGTAAGCCTTCACAATAAAAAACTGCGTGATTGCCGCGTTCATTATAATACTAACGACGAACGTCGCCTCGAAACCACTTTGTTTATTACCGAGGGCGATTCGGCAAGCGGATCCATCACCAAATCGCGTGATGTAAATACCCAGGCGGTTTTCAGCCTGAAGGGAAAGCCTTTGAACTGTTACGGCAAGAGCAAAAAAGTGGTGTATGAAAATGAAGAATTCAACCTGCTGCAGTCGGCTCTCAACATTGAGGACGATATCGAGAACCTGCGTTACAACAATATAGTTATTGCTACCGATGCCGATGTGGATGGTATGCACATCCGCCTGCTGTTACTTACCTTTTTTCTCCAGTTTTTCCCCGATTTGGTAAAATCGGGTCATGTGTATATATTGCAGACCCCCCTCTTCAGGGTGCGTAACAAGAAAAAGACAAACTATTGCTATTCCGAGCAGGAACGGCAGGATTCGGTAAAAGAGCTGGGCCCCAGTCCCGAGATAACACGATTTAAAGGACTTGGTGAGATTTCGCCCGACGAATTCAAGCATTTTATCGGTTCTACCATGCGTCTCGACCCTGTTATTCTGAAACACCTCTCAGAAATAGATAATGTGCTTTCGTTTTATATGGGAAGCAATACACCTGAACGGCAGCTGTTTATTATCGATAACCTGAGGAATGAGGGAGAAATAGAAGAGAAGATACTTGAAGAAGTGGAGTAACCCATTCGCACATCCGAACCTTACGATAATTATTGTATCTTGAAATCATGCAAAGTCATACCCGTCTTTGCCTGAATCGAACGTTTCATGGAATTCACAGAGCCGAAACCGCTGCGTTCGGCAAGGTCCTGCATGTTAACATGAGGATTTCCCCGTAGAACTTTCCTTGTTTCCTCAATGCGGTATCCATTTACAAACGTACAGAAATTTTGATTGTACTGCTGGTTAATGACTGCTGATAAATAAGTGCGGTTAGTGCCGAGCTTTTTAACTATGTCCATGATGTTCAATTCTGTATCGAGGTGTATTTTATTTTCCTCAAATTCATGCCTGATCTTATCCAATAAAACTTTTTTTGAAATATCGGTAGTGTTGTCAGGTGGAATGATATGGCCATTCGGGGTAACCATATCGAACCCCGGATTTATAGGTTTAAGCCTCATCCCGAGGTTGCCCATGATAAACAGCATGACGGCAAACACCAGCCAACCGGCGTAAATCACAAAATCAGAAGGCATTAAGAATGTGCGGCCCAAAGTGGTGATTATAATGGAAGCCAGGCTCATCACGAAAAGAGAGCGGTTGAGCATTTTTGCATTCCTGTTTTTTCCATCGTTTATATCGGAGTAATACTGCTCAGCTTTATCCCCGTATTTTCTTATAAGTACGTGATTAGCTACTATTGATAAAACCAATTGCACCGCATAGGTGATCCTGATTAATAAACGGGTTATGTCAAGAAAACGGATATGTATCGTTAACCGGCTGCTGGTTTTATCATATAACCAAGCCGCGTATTCCTGCTGTGGTGTAATTAGCACGGCAAACGAGTATAATATAGCTATGATTAAAGGGAATACAAGATAACGCCCATGGGCTTTAAGTGTAAATTTTGCATCTTTTGTCAGTAGCCGGAAATAAATATGGTACAGTGGGAAAGCTATCAAGCCTGCTAACTGCAAAGGGATGTCAAAATAAATGTAAATATTGGGCAGGGGAGCAAAGTACAGGAAATGAGAAACGAATATCAGGCAGCTGATAAACATGAATTTTGAAAGGAAGATTCGGGGTGTGCTATATAGCTTTTTATCGCCTAAAAGGGAAATTGCCCAAAATAAACTAACGAAAGCCGGTGAGAGCAGGAAGATGGTTCTTAGCATTGCAGTATATACGCGCGTTTGGTTGAGAGGAATACAAATTTTACTTCCAGATTCGTTAGGTTAGAACCGTTCGTCAAAGATATGTTAACGAATAGGAATAATATACATTTGAAGCAATATTTTTTTAGTGAAATACAACAATTTTGGCATTGTCAATGCAAATGATTTTACGTTTTGTGCGAAAGATTTTACGTTTTGTACAGTAAATACATTCTTTACCTTCTATTTTTACCGCCACATTGATAACCCTGTTATTCCTGCAAAAGAAACTGATTATCGAAGAAAAACTAAGGCTGCCAATTATTTAAATACACTAAAAATTATTTTAAATGAGAAAGACTTTTACAATCCTCATCCTTATTGCCGGTTTATTGCATCTAAACGGAAATGCCCAATCAACCGCTGCAACAACCCGGGCTATCAGTCCAAATTCAACGGGTGAACGTGCAACCCCTAAAAAGGGCGCTTTTTTTGTTACTCCATTTTACCAGTTTACTGACTTTAAGAAATTGCATCTCACATCGGGCACCATCGATTATGATGGATCCGAAGGGGTGTCGACCTATGATTTGGACCAGGATGACATGGCTGAATACAACAACAATTACGGAACTAAATACTATAACAGTCTTTGTGGCCTTAAAGTCGGGTACCAGGTGCTCGACGGACTTGGTGTAAGTGTTTATGTAGGGGCAAATCACTACCAGCTTCGAAGTTTTGTTTCGGACGAAAACACCGAGACTCATACTACGGATTACCCGGCTTTAACGTATGGCTTATCAGTTGATTATGAGAAAACGATTAATTCAAAACTGGCAGTAATCGGCATGCTGTCGGCCAATTATTCCTCGGCTAAGTCGGGGGTTGTGCAGAATACACTGGGTTCGGAAATAACAAGTTCGGCAGTTAAAACCATGTACTGGGAAGCCGATGTTGCAGCGGCCTCTCATTTCGGGAATTTCTTCCCTTACCTGGGCATTGGGTTTACCCAGCAATTCGTGAACCCTGTTACTGATGTGCAAATCGCCATCCCAAATGATAACGGGACCAATGCCTATGATAAAATCAGGTTTAACCAACATTACAATGGATCGTCACTTGTATGTATTCTGGGTTCGGAATACAGGTTCAATTCGGCATTGTCATTTTATGTTAACGGAACATTACCCAATCCATTCAGGGTAAACCTTGGTTTCAGGATTTTACTATAAACGGAAATAAAATATTTGCACCTAAAAAATAACAGATATGAAAAAATATACACTCTTCACTTTACTGGCTATATCGTTGCTTTTCCCGGCCGTTTTATCCGCCCAGGTCAATTATAACACCACCGACGGATACTTCAAATACCAGAAAGATGTTGAACAAACCCTGTCGCATGATGGAACCCGGAAAATGGCTACCATTTCGTATAATGGTAAATTGTTCAATTTTGTGAACTACTACCTGGATGATGATAAATCCGGAAAGATCATCGTCAGGGATATTACGAATTCAGGAGGAATGACACCTGAATTTTCTGTTAAAAAGTATGATGATATAGCAACACTGGAATCTACCAGGAAATCATTATGGCAACCTGCCCCTGTGATTTTCAAAGATATTTTGTATTTATATACCAGCAACGGTATGGATTATAAGGAGATAGATTGCTTTAAGTATGATAGTAAGAAAAGTACTATGTATAAAGCCTGGGATTCCGGTGAATGGAGGGTATTTTTGCCGGGTTACAACGGAGACAATTTTGCAAAGGTTGAAACGGGGATGGCTGCCGTGGTACTCGACGACAGGCTCTGCCTGCTTTTTAAGGATGCCAATGCAGGTTACCTGAATGCCGCAATAACAGAGGATCCGGAATCTGGAAATTACGTGTACCAGAAAATTATAGAGGAACATATGCCTGCTGATGCGGATATTACGGCTATTACTACCTCGCGGGTATTAAACGGGAAGAAAAGTTCGGTGCTTACCTATGCCTTTATCGATACGGAGAATCATCCACGCACCTCGTCATTTTACCTGGATGATCAAAAGAAACTGGTGCCAATATACCAGAACAAGCTTATCACCATCGAATCCACATTTTCGTCGGTTGCCCTTATTGAAGGTACTGTGAAAGGCGACAATGCCAGCAGCGGCCATTGTATTCAGGCTTTCCTTAAAAGGAATGCTACAGATAACAGCAATGCCGGCATGTACAGGATTGAACAATTCCAGCTGAAAGATGATGTGTGGGCCAAGAAAGCAAATAACCTGCTGCCACAAACCAGTCCCAAGCACCTGTGGGCATGTAAAAAGGTGAACCTCACTGCAACTTTTGTCCCGGTGAACAACAGTGATAATATTACGATTAACCAGTTAATGTGCCTGTTCTATATGGGATTTGATACACAGGATTACCCGTTAAATTGTGCCTATGTGGAAACCGATTACCTGAAGTATACAAGTTCGATCAAAATCAATACCTATGCAATTCCCGGGGATGAAAACAAACAATATATAGGCTATGTGGAAGGACCACCGCCTTTTCATGTAAATGATTCCACAGCTCCCGATCCGCTCGGAACATTCGACAGCCCAATATCGGAGATTTCTTTTTCAACCTCCGACGGTACCACCACAACCGAGGAATCGAAATTTAATATCAAAGGTAGCGCCAAGGTACATATAGGGCCATTCAAGGCCGGGTTGAACGCTGCTTACGGCGAGCAACAAACCACTGATTATTCAAAAACAATTTTGTGTACTATTAAACGGCCTGCGGGTTCAGCCGGTGTATATATTGCTTTAACCCCAATCATTGTTTTCCAGCCCTATATTATCTATGACCAATTAGGAAATAAACTGGATACAACCTACTACGGAGTAATGGGCGACCCGCGGCTTGATCTTATTGAGGAGCCTTTAAAGGATGGATTGAAGCCTTCGGACCCAACCACTTACTTGAACTGCCCTCACGACAACTACAATGCCTGGATTGAGCCTGCTTATTCATATGGGAGTGAACCTGTATCCTGGACAGGGAGCGGTTCGACCAGTAAGGCTATCACGATTAACCAGAGCAATACACTCAAAAACACGAAAAAGGCAGAGGCCAATGTCGAAATAGGACCTTCATTCCTTAACGTGGGTGTGGATGCGGATATTGAATACCAGATGGAAAGTGAGACGGTAAACGGTAATGAAATAAAATGTACAACTCACCTGAAAACTCCTGTTGCCACCACGGATGTCACGAAAATAGACTACACATTTTACTGGCTAAAACCCAACTTTGATCCTGATTTCGGTAATTCAAACTGGTGGTTACATAGTGGCGGCCTCGACCAGGAAACCTGGTGTGTTGCCTACCGGGTTACATCCCTTGTATTGGTTAATGGTACCCACTGGGGATCCAAAAAGGGAAATGAGAATGACCCCGATCCGGTTGTCGGCAGCGAAAACAGGACTTCGAATGAAACTAGGGTTTCGAAGGGCGATTTTGCACTTTTCCAGAATTATCCAAACCCCGCACGTAAGTCGACAGTAATTAAATACCAGGTCGGCAGCACTGAAGCCTCGAGCGGTTCATCAACCGGCGGGAATGGATCTATTACCCGCCTGAAGGTATTTAATGTTCAAGGACAGGTTGTTGCTACACTCGTAGATGAGGTGAAACAGCCCGGCTCATACCAGGCGGAATGGAACACGCTCGAAGCAACACCAGGCGTTTACCTCTACAGCCTCGAAAGCGGGAGTTTTAAAGAAGTTAAAAGGATGATAGTGCTTCGGTAAATGTTGAATGTCGGATGTCGGATGCCGCAGCGAAGCGGAGGTTGAAGAGAAACGAAAACCAAGCTTAAGCATGGTGGCGCTTTGCGCCATCGGAAGTCGGAAATCGGAAGTCGGAAGTCGGAGAAGACGTTAGAACTCAAGGTACCACCATGCTAAAACCTGGTGGTACTTTGAACCATCAAATGAAAAGTATGGTGAGACCCCCTGAAACCATAGAACAATGAAATCTCCGACCGTCTTACTCCTCATATTCCGTTAACAGAACATTTCATAATTACCAAATTCACGTTTCGGTTTTATCCCTGCTAATTGTGGTTTTTGACCAGAAATAAATATCCTTTGCCTTTAAGCGTTACCAGTTCGATATCGGGATCTTCCGCGAAAAGAGTCCTCAACTTCCTTGTATACACATCGAGTGTGCGGGAATTGAAATACGAATCATCGCCCCAGATTTTCAGTAAAAGGGTTTTTCGCTCCACGACACGGTTAGGGGTTTCGACCAGCATTGCAAGGAGTTCCATCTCACGCGAGGAAAGCTTATAACTGGCAGTGGGTGATTTTAATTCGTAGCGGGTTTGGTTAAGTATGTACCTGCCTATGGCAGTTTCGGTGCTATAGCCGTTTTGCCTGCTGTTTACAAGGTTGAGCTGGTTGTTGATCCTTACGATCAGCTCTTCTATACTGAATGGCTTACGGATATAATCAGTACCACCTGATTCAAAACCTTTCACAAGGTCGGCGGTTTCGCAGCGGGCAGTAAGGAAAATGACCGGGAGATTAGGGTACCGCTTCCTGATTTCAACACAGATCGAATATCCATCCACATTGGGAAGCATTATATCCAACACACAAATGTCGGGACGGAACGCGTCCAACTGGCTCAAAACAAGAGCCCCATCGGCCACCAGCATAGTTTCAAATCCCTGTTGAACGAGAGTTTCGTTTACAATTTTTCCCAGGAAGGGCTCATCTTCAACGTATAATACCTTTGTGATCATATCTGCAGGAGGGGGAAAAACAGTTCAAATGTATTACCTACGCCAGTGGATGCCTGGTAACTGATTTTTCCGCCATGCAGGTCCATTACAGATTTTGCATAACTTAGTCCCAGCCCGTGGCCTTTCACCGTATGTGCATCGCCGGTAGGGACCCTGAAAAACTTATCGAATATCTTCTCCCTGTACTCTGAAGGTATTTCGTTGCCCTTATCGATCAAACTCAGGCAAACGGATCCGGGTGTTAAACTCAATCCGAGATTAATTTCGGCTGTTCCTTTGCAGTATTTCAGGCTGTTATCGAGCAGGTTCATAATCACTCCTTTAACATGCAGTGCATCAGCGGAGATCATACACGGGATTTCCGGCACTGATACTGTTAGTATAGCCAATTCCGTATCCAGACGGGGCCTGACCGTCCTTAGTACTTCGCTGACGATATCACGCAGGTCGACCGGTGCGGGATTCAGGAAATAATCTTCCCCGTTTCCGGGGAACTGCATTACCCTGTTCACCAGCAGTTCGAGGCGGCTGGCTTCGGCTGAGGCCATGTCGAGGTATTCATCCGTTTTTACCGGATCATTTTTTGCATTGAAATTCCTTAGCGCTTCCAGGGCAACTTTCACAGTTGCTACCGGGGTTTTCAGTTCGTGCGACATATTGTGGATAAAATCGCTGCGTTGCCTGTTCAGGATTACCTGTGCCTTATAACCCCTGAAACTCAGGATAAAGGCAAGCAGGGTGAGTGCCAGCAGAAACACCGCGAATAATACCTGGGGAAGTATTTTCCGGAACAGGTACAGGCTAAAGCCTGTCACACCTGCCTGCAGGGATGTTTTCCCGTCGGTAGTCCTGAAAGTAAATGTTCCGCGCTTCTGATTGAGAGTATCGTCACCACGAATAGCAACCCAGAAAACCCGCATGCGGGGATCAATCGTTTGAAGCCTTTTCAAGAATGCCTGCTTCAGCAGATTCGTATCTCCTTCGGAACTCCAGGTTGAAATGTTTAATGTCTGACCGCTGCTGTCGGAAATTCCGTTGATGATGAGTTTTACACTTTTCAGTATAAGGTTGTTGCGCGTCATACCTGTTGTAGTAGTCAACCGGGAAGTATTTCCACCGGCTGTATCGGCAATCCTTACAACCATTTTATCTCCTAATCCTGGCGAAGCGGCCACAACCATCGGGGTGCAATTACTGCTAACATTGGTATTGTGCTTTGGTTCCAGCCTCAATGAATCCGTATTGAATTCAAATTTAAAATTGAGCTTATTATTCCGATCGATCACCGGGTGCACGAATTCTTTCATTAACAGCGAGTCGAGCATCTGTTGTTCCGAAGCCGACCACGATTCGCCTACTTCCCTGAGAAGGAACTGCTTTTGTTCGTTGTACTGTCCGGCAAGCCAGTAAAAGATAAACCCGAGTAAAACCAACTGGGCCGCCGTCATAACAAAGCGGATGGATCTTAGCCTGCGGATTTCATGATTCGTTTGCATATGACAAAGGTAAAACAAACCTGTGTGGCTGAGAATGGTATTAACCTTAATTAACCTTAATTGACAATGGATTAACCTCAAGGGGGCATTGCTTCATGTAATTTTGACGCATAAATCCAAAACAATATGAAACGAATACTCATGATTACAGCCGTACTTGCATTTTATCTGAATGCACCGGCTCAGAAAGGGACAGTTACTTACCAGGAAACGATGAAACTCGACATCCATATCGAAGGGGATATGGCCGGAATGCAGGACATGCTTCCCAAAGAACGAAAAGTTACGAGGATACTGCATTACACATCCGATGCTTCCCTCTACCTGGTGCAGGCTAACACTGACGAACAGGAGGTGTCGGAACAGGCCGGAGGTGGAAATGTTGTCATCAAGGTGCAGGAACCTGACGATAAACGATACACTGACCTGAAGGCTGGCAAAATTACCGAGCAGAAGGAATTTATGTCGCGCAATTTTCTTATCGAATCGCCGGCCGAAGCCTTTCCGTGGAAGCTCACCGGCAGCCGGAAAGATATCTGTGGTATACCTTGCATCGAAGCTTCATTTGATAAGGATAGCACTCATACAGTGGCATGGTTTGCTCCCTCGCTTGCTGTTCCGGCCGGACCGGGCAAATATGGCGGACTGCCGGGCCTGATACTCGAAGTGAATATGGATAATGGTAAGAGAATTATCACGGCAGTGTCAGTTAAGGATGAAGATGTTGCCGGACTGATCGTAAAACCCACCAAAGGGAAGAAAGTGACCCGCGAGGAGTTCGATGCCATTGTAAAGGAAAAAACCGGCCAGGATGGCAAAGAGGGCGGAGCTGTATTTATGATACAAATGACCAGGTAACGCCGTTATGCGAACTATCCTCCTAATTCTCAGCAGTATTTTCATTTCTGTATTTGCAATGGCTCAAACAGGTTTCACTGGCGCAGTGCTTGGCGAAGACGGCAAACCTGTAGTGAATGCCACAGTAGCCGTGCTGAAGTCAGCCGATTCGACACTCATAGCATTCGGTATCACAAACGATGCCGGCCGTTTCGGGATCAGCCGGGTACCCGAAGGAGCATATGTTTTACAGGTTGCATGCCTTGGTTATGTATCGTATTACGAACGGATCACATTCCCGGCTAAAGCCGGAGATTATGGCGTTATTGTATTGAAACAGGTTACGTTCCAGTTGCCATCGGTTGAAATCAGGGGCGAACATATACCGGTAATCATCAAAAAGGACACTGTGGAATACAATGCAGCAGCTTTCAAAACCAGGCCCGATGCCGTTGCCGAAGACCTGTTGAGGAAACTGCCCGGTGTTGAGGTCGACAGGGCGGGAAACATAAGGGCAATGGGAGAAGATGTAAAAAATGTGATGGTCGACGGGAAAGAGTTCTTCAGTTCCGATCCCAAAGTAGCTACTAAAAACTTACCTGCGGATGCTATTAGTAAAGTGCAGGTCTATGATAAGAAATCGGAATCGTCCGAACTGGCAGGTATCGAGGATGGATCGAGGGACAAAACCATCAACCTGCTGCTGAAAGACGGGAAAAAACAGGCGTGGATTGGCGAAACCAGTGCCGGTGCAGGAACCGACGACCGCTATGCCCTTTCGGGGAAAGCCTACCGTTTTACCCGTAAGGACCAGTTTGCCGCACTTGGCATGCTCAACAATATCAATAAATACGGCTTCAGTTTCCAGGACTATATCGACTTCAATGGCGGGTTGCCCGCAATGATGAGCGGAGGCTCGCTGAAACTGACTATCACCAGCGATAATGAAATCCCCGTAAACTTTGGGCAGAGCGTTAACGGCCTTGTGAGTTCGGGAGCAGGAGGGCTGAACTATTCCTTCGATATCAGTAAAAACAACCGCCTGTATGCCAGTTACCTGGGAAGCGGCAGCAACCGCACCCTGGACCAGACCACCCTGACACAGAATTTACTGCCCGGAAGTACTTATAGCGAAAATACGGTATCATCGGATCACAGCAGCAACAATACGCACAGGCTTAACCTGGGCTGGAAGGATAAATCGGACAGCGCACGCACAATCCTTTTCAATGCTAACCTGGCTCTTGCCGGTGGAAGAGGAACCTCCTCAATCCATTCGCAGTCGTTCATAGGATCGGAAAGTTTTAACAGTATGAAATCGGATATTGGTGACAAACGGATTGGGATAAGCGGGAACGGATCCTTTTCTTATATGGCCAGGGGTAAGAACCTGCTTAAACTATATACCCTGGGAGCTAATACAAGATTTACAAAAAGCCTTAACGAAAACGACCGGCTCAACCTGCTTCGATATGCTGGCATAGAGACACCTGTGATTGACGACCAGTTCCGGAACCTTGCAAAAAACGGGATAACGGTCGGGGTTTTCTCTGAATTTATGATCAGGCTGGGTTCGGGTGTTTACCTGCTTCCACAGCTCAGGATGCAGGGAATCCATGATAGGCTCGACCGCGAACAGGGATTAATCACCGATACTGAACAGAATACCGACAGCCTTAGCCCGGATTTTGGCAGTAACTCGCTGCAATTGGTTCCCACCGTGAAATTGAGGTGGAACCATGGCAAACAGAAACTTGTTCCGGGCATATCGCTCCAGGTGGCTGCCACAGTCAATGAACTAAACGATGGTGAAAGGCTTAATTACAACTATTTCCGGATACTGCCGTCCCTCAGTTGGGAATACGAAATCCGCACCAGTCATCGACTGAGCGTTGATTATTCGTCATTTGTGAATGAACCTGCATTGGAAATTATGCTGCCGGTAGTCGACAATTCGAACCCGCAAGCCTTGTTCTACGGGAACCGGGAACTGAAACCCGAAACCGTGCATGAACTGTTTGCTAACTGGATCCTATTCGACCAGTACTCGCGCTCTTCGGTTTTTGCACGCATTGGTAGCAGGTACACCAGGGATAAATTTGGTTACGACATGAGTGTTTCCGACAGTCTGGTGCAGGTAAGCAGGGCCATAAATACAAAATCTTTTGCCGAGTATATGGCGAATGCCGATTTCAGCAGGCCTGTGCAGCGAATGGGAATCAACCTGCATTTGTCGCTCGAAACCCGTATCACAAAAGGCTCGGCGGTGGTGAACGACGTGGAAAACCGCACCAGTGGCTTTTTACGGAGCCTTAAGCTAAGTTTCGACAATGTAAAGAAAGAAAAATGGGACCTGGAACTGGGTGCAGGGTTGCAGATGAATGATGCTAAATATTCGATCATGACCTCGCTTGATAACCGCTATTTGTCGTGGAACTATTTTGCCGACCTCAGTATTACCCCGACTGACAAATGGAATATCGGGTTTAATGCGGATATTATGAATTATGGGGCAGGGAACTACTCATCGGAAATAAACATCCCGCTGCTCAGTGCCGAAATAGGGTACAATTTCCTTAAGAACAACAGGGCAGGGCTGAAGCTCGAATGTTTCGATATACTGGATAAGAACAAGGGACTGGAACGTGTGAACGAACTGAACTATATACGCGAAGTACGCTCAAACAACATAGGCCGGTACCTTATGCTTTCGTTTCATTACCGCCTTAATAAAGCTGCCGGAACCGGGAACGGGCTGGAGCTTAAAATGAAGACACACTGAGAATGGTCTGTGGAGAATAGATTGTAGAGGGTAGATGTGGGATGGTAGAGGGTGGATGGTCGCTGGTTTCTGGTAGCTGGTTTCTGGTAGCTGGTTGCTTGTTACAGTAAGCATTGTTCGTTATCAATTGTACAAAATCAATTGTTAATTATGCATCAGCCTATTAACCCATCAACCCATCAACCCTATTGTCCATTGCTGATTGTCCATGCCTGAAATAGGTTGACCAAAAATCAACTTAAAAGGGTAAAGATGAAACCAAAATTAGTAAAAAAAGAATCTCTCCGTCAATTGCGATTTTTCAGTGAGCAAGTAAAACGAGGAGTTGTAACTGATATTGAAAATGGTAAATGTTCAGTATCACAGGCAAGCAAGGAGCTTAGTGTCAGTTCTACGAGTATTTATAACTGGATAGAAAGATTTAGCCGATATTTGCAACATAACAAACGACTTGTTGTGGAAGACAAAAGCGAAGCCTATCAGACCGAACAATTGCGCAAGCGGATTCTGGAATTGGAAGCAGCCTTAGGTCGCAAGCAGATAGAGTTGGATTTGATAAACAAGGTAGTGGATCTGGCAAGTGATGAATACAAAACAGATCTAAAAAAAAGTTTCTTAAAAGCAGCCTTGACTGGTTCCGGCTTACCAAAGGATCAGGCCACCACTACAAAATGAAGGAACTCTATTCTGTTGCCGGAATAACAAAACAGGCACTTTGGAAGCACCGAAAATATCAGGAACTAAAAGTGTGTCAGACGGCCCTAGTAATAACAGCCATTGAGAAGAAACGGAAAGATCACAGAAAAATGGGCGTTAGAAACTTGTTTTATATGGTTAAAGAAGAATCGCCAGTTGGGCGGGATATCTTTGAGCGTATAGGGTTGTCAAATGGGTATAGAATAAAGCGTACAAGGAGTGTTATAAAAACAACCTGGAGCCAGCGGGTAGAATACTATCCAAACCTAATTGAAGGAAAGATACTAACTGGAATAAATCAGGTATGGCAATCAGATATGTTTTATATTATGAGTCAAGGCCAGGTTTTTTATGGGGTAACAATACTTGATGTTTATTCAAGGAAGCTTTTATCCTTGCATATATCCAAAAGCTTGGCAGCAAAATCATTGGAGATTGCAATGAAAAAGGCATTAAAACTAAGAGCTGGATATGATCTCACGGGGTGCATATTTCATTCTGACCGTGGAGGTCAATACATCAGTAAAAGCCATAAGCTAATACTAAGTCAAAACAAGATGGTGATTAGTATGTGTGTATTGCCACAGGAAAACGCTTATGCAGAAAGGGTGCAAGGTACTTTGAAGAACGATTATATCGTTTTTGAGAATCTCCGGGAAGATAATATGGCATATGTATCATCTAAAATAATGAGACTTTATAACAATGAAAAACCGCATCTTGGATTAAAAAGAATGAATCCAACAGACTTTGAAAATTATGTTGATAAATTACCACTATTAGATAGGCCTAAAATGCCCATCTATCAATGGAATCATGAGTTATTAACTAAATTTCAATTTATCAACAAAAAGAAAAAAGAAGCAAAAAAGAAAAAGTCAACACCAATAATAGTAAATTTAAAGTAAATTTAAAAAGTCAACCTATTTCAGGCATCCACAGATTGTCAATTGTCCATTGTCCATTGTCCATTGTCAATTAAGTATAAAGGCCATAATCCATCCCACAGCTGCAGGAATGATTCCATTATAGCTTTATGGAAGACGGCGGACAATTAATTGACGCACCAGCCAGAAATATTGAATTTTATAAATTAATTCAGAAAAAAATCTTTTTCAGCTACCTCTATTTCTAAATCAGTGCCTATTAATTCGGCCAGCCATTTATAATCGCGTTTAATTAGCAACCGTATTTCGGTGATCCCTAAAACAGGGAATTTTAGTGTAGCAAGCATACCTTTATATTTTAATGATTTACATTTAAATTCAGACCATTCAACTTAGGGTCAAAGGTATTAATCTGAAAATATTTGAATGTTACATGATTTTAAATGAATGTTACATAATTCATTCTTTATAGTGCAAGTCGAAATTAAATAAACCCAGCCAGCTTCCCTAATAGCGTCGATAAACCGATTGCGCTGACAACCTGTTACCCCATCGTCGTAGTATTGTATCTTGACATTAAAAGGTCCGACTGATACTGGAAAGCTCAGCAAACGAGCGCTATCCTGGTTGCCGGAGGATTGATACGATTGATGAGATTGATAGGATTGACGCGGCAAAAGTCCGAAGTCCCAAATTCCAGGTCCCAAATTAAAGGAAGTACATCCCACATCCGACATCCGAAATCTCACATCTCAACCTTAAGAGCCCTCACATTCACTTCATTACAACCGCCCTGACCTGTTCGGGTGATACAGCGTTGGCGAGTTGCTTTTCCAGTTCACCGGTATCGGCAGGCCAGAGGGACGCTGTTTTCAAACAGAAAGCTAGCAGGGTATCGAGAAGTGAGCCCTGGTAAACCTGGTTATCGGAAGCCTGCAGGTTTGCCATATCACCGTTATAGGCAAGCAGGAATTTCTGGTACAGGATTTTCTTCTTATTTCCCATGTTAAGCGAGTCGATAGAAAGTTTCATATCACGGCACTGCTTTTCGCTGTAAACAAGGTTCCTGGCTGCGGTATACTGTTGCATTACAGTGTCGATGGCCTGCAGGAATGCGGAACGCGGATACTGCTGTAAGCCATTCACTTTACGGTAGAAGTAGGAGTAATCACTCACTTCAGTGCAGTGGTACTGTGACTGTTGCATAAACAACTCCTGGTTGTTGATGGTTTTTAGCAGCTTCAGATAATTGAGGGTATATTCTTTAACCGGTTTAGAATAGGAAACAGGGTTAGTGCTCAGGCATTTCTGAGCGGTGCGCAGGTAGAAATCTGCATTCTTCCTGTCGCCGATCATCCAGGGATACGCGCAGGGGATTATATCGCCGCCGGCACCCCGGGCATTGCTTACAAGATGCGGGATACCACCGGGATCGGTATAGATTGTGCTGCTGTAGTTGCTGTTTACATAGTAGCAGTCAACAACCTTTTTTATCAATTTTGTATCTGCATCCGTGCTGTCAATTATACCAGTTATAAAGGCATCGATAAATGCCTTGTCAGCCCTGCATGTATCTATAATACTGTCGAGGTTGATATGGGCCAGTTTACGGATTTGCAGCTCTATTTCGTCGGGACTTAACGTCTTACGGTCAATTACTGAATAGTATTCGCCGGCGCGTATATATTCACCCGCCTTTAATGCAGCTTCGGCCTTGATGTAGGCCTCCTGTTGCTGCAGGGACTGGCAGTAA
Organism: Bacteroidales bacterium; assembly: GCA_963677975.1. GTDB lineage: Bacteria > Bacteroidota > Bacteroidia > Bacteroidales > UBA4417 > UBA4417. The sequence continues at coordinate 3,095,841 of OY782677.1, forward strand.
GTGTAAGGAGCGATGAGGATTGCGATCCAGAAGAATATTTTGTTCATATGAGGAGGCGGGGAAAGGTTCAAAGGTTCAATACGTTTAGCGTGTTTCAGAGTTTCAGGGTTTCATCGTTTCAGACCTTCGGTTAAAAGTTAAGCCTGCAAGAGCCCGACAAATTACAAAATTTGAACCTAATCTGCCATACTTTATGATTCTTTTCAATAGCTGTTCGGGCTTTTGTTTGAGTTAGTATATTCCAGAATATCACCAGGCTGGCAATCTAAGGTTTTGCAAATAGCTTCGAGTGTGCTAAAGCGTATTGCTTTGGCCTTCCCGGTCTTTAAAATGGAAAGATTGGATAAGGTCAAGTCAACTCTTTCGGAAAGTTCGTTTAATGACATTTTCCGTTTAGCCATCATTACATCAAGATTTACAATGATCGGCATGGCTTATACAGTTAAATCGTTTTCTTCCTGAATTTCAATACCTCTTTTAAAAATCTGTGCAATTACCAAAAATGTAACGCCCATAAACAGCCATACATCAGCTCCTCCCAAACGCAAATATTGGATATCGGGCATTTTTACAGCCTGGCTTTCCAACCACCCGGTATATTTAACTCCCCAGAATGAGAAAAGGCCCAGCCCCAGGGCCAGATAAGATATGTTAAAAATAAATCTCCCCATTTCCCTGTTGAAAGGTTTAGCCATGTTAAGTTTTTTGTCGTGTAAAATTTTGACAACAAGGTAAAATATACAAGCCCTCAAAACAGCGACGATGCTTATCAGAAAAGTTTCCGCAAAAAAGTAACCTGGATCATAACTGTAAAGAGCTGACAAATCAACTTCCCGCCAGAAATGCTGGGCACCAACCGGGTTGAGCACCAATGTGAAAAATGCATTGAATATAAACCCGCCGGCCTCAATACATACCCCAATAAATAATATCCATGAAAGTACATACAATATTTTAAGCATCTGCTTAGTACTGATTTTAATTTCCATATTTGTATTGTTTAGTAAATGACGCTGCAAATATAATTCATATTTATTGATAAACAATAAATAATTGTCTTTTATCGAAAATACTTTCTTTGCTTTGCGAAAAACAAAACGGAACGGTTCCTATATTTGGTTAGCCGGACTGGACGTCGCCTGGCTTTTAAAATAATGCTATTTATAAGATTGATGAGATTGAAAGGATAGAGGAGATTGACAAACCACATACCATAAGGCAATGAAAACTTAATGTTTTTAACCGGCCTTGCTTTACTTATTATATTTACCCGGATTTTCATCTGGTAAAGCTTCAAAATAGCTTCTACCCGGGCTTTTTACTCCCCGCGACATAAAAAGACAACCAAAGCAGTACTAATTACGCAATAGCATGAAGGCTGAAGATAGGGTGGTTTAGTACTTTTCAGTCAGGTAAAGATAAGCTTCGAACGCATGATGTGTCCATATTTTCCCAGGAACATCAGGAAATAATTTATAATATTCAGTATCAGCATAAAGCACTATACTTTGGCCTGCTTTTGTATAATTGTTCGAGTTGTAATATTCCGGGGTTTCAAATTCAGGCAGTGATTTCTTGATAAATCGCCCTAATGTTTTTCCAAGTTGTTTTTGAAAACGCCTGTTGGCCTTTTTTGTGGGCTTATCGAGGCTGTTGTAAAAATGATTCATAGCCAGCCTCTTCAACAGGGATGCTTTCTTTATACTACTTTTTGCATTCACGAACGGATTTGAAGGGTTAAAATCCATGGTTGTCTGGATCGAAAACGGTGTTTCTGGAACCCAATCGGCTGAATTAACCACAGTATAGGCCCATCCTCCTTTGGTCATGTTTTCATATGCATAGGCAAAATAGAGGTTCCCGGGTTTTGGTGCGGCACTGCAATAGGTTTTAAAAATAAAGTCCGCTGGTAGTTGTCCCTGTTTTTGCAGGTTCCTGAAGTGGGCTGTGAGCAGGTAAGCTATTGCGCCTCCCTGGCTGTGACCCATGATATAAAACTCATGAACTCCGTTTTTAGCCAGCGAATCCATTTTCGGCACTATGTCACTCGCGAGAAAAGCAGTTGCAATAAGCCAGCCGGTATGAACCGCAGCCTTATTGTCGTCGCACAGGTGGTAATCGAAGCTGAAATCGTTGCTTAACTTCAAGCTGCCCCTGGCCGGCACCATGGCCGAATAGAAATTCGCAAGCCAGCTGGTCATTTCAGGGGTTGTACCCCTTATGCTGATTACAGCCGCCGCCTGGTCCGATACCCATAAATCCCATCTGTTATCTAAACCCATCGTTTTCGATCGGTACACTTTTTTAAACTTCTGAGGCGGAGGCAGATCGGGATTGTAAAGCGTATCGCCCTGGTAAGATGATATTTTCAGCATTTCGAGGAACTCCGTTTTATCGAACCCGGGTAGGATATGGCCCTGCTGACCGAAGGTTAGTAAAGGAAATATGCCGGTGAAGAGTATTAAACTTATTATAGTTGAAAGTGCAGTTTTCTGTTTCATATGGTATCCTTAAATTTTTCCGGTTCAAAAGGAGATGCTCTAAAACTGCTTATCCGGCGATTTGCTGTATCTCTAACTGGGCTGTCAGATCACCATTAAGTATATTAATTCCGAAGACTTACCTTTCGATTAACCGGTAATTCTGATTATTTCAGTTCCGGAACTTTCGTTACCGGTTTTATCTATACAGTATACTGTCAGATCATAATTGCCCAGCCTGATATTACCTGGTATGGTGATTTTTTTGTTGATGGTCTGATTGGTACCCGAAAGGGGCCCTTCGAGGAGAAACACCCATGGCGCCACATTCGGGTTCGATGAAATATTTTGCGCATTGGTATTCCATCGTACTTCAATACGGTACTTGCCCAGTTCAACATAATCATGTAAAGTGGCTACAACGCTTACCGATGATCCGGTTGAAAACTGGTCGCCGGTAGCAGGCAACATTATAAAAATGGATGGTGACTGTGTGTCAGTGTCCGATTTTTTACATCTTTGTAAGCCTGAAGCCAGAAATAAAAGCATAATCAATTTTAATAATGTATGTGTAGTTCTCATCGCGGGTAATTTGATTTTAAGCCAGATCCTTTTAAAATAATTCTGAATACAACAGATTTCGGCCTGATAAAGTTTGTGGCTGGGATTTATAAAATTCTGATTAAAAAAATTCGTTTTTATTCCGGATAATTACGTTACTGAATATTTGTATGCAAGGCAGACTAATGTGCAAGGCTACCAAACAGGGCTTTCGTGTTTTTGTACTTAGTTTAATCCCGGATCGCAATCTGATAAAGAGGTCATTTGAGTTTAGTGAGTGGTGAAAAACTCAGTATGACAATTCCTTATTCAATATTTTAATTTCAGCCAGCCAGGGCAATAAGCTCTAAAAACTGATTGAATTTGTCCGCATTGCAGCTGATGGTCGGGGCAAAGTTAATGGTTTTCCTGTTTAATAGCATATCATATCGCTTCGAAGGGAAGGGAAGATATTAGATGACGGAGCGAAGCGGAGGTTGAAGTGAAACGAAAACCAGGCTTTAGCAAGGTGGTACTTTGAGCCATCGAATGTGATGGTTCAAAGGTTCAGGGTCAAAAAGTTCAAAGGTTGGAAGGTTCGAGAGTTCAAAGGTTGAGCGAAGCGAAATCCCGCCACAGCGGGATTCAAAATTTAAAATCCCAAGTCCCCAATCCCTAATCCCTAATCTCATCCGCCTGAAGCAGACCAAATCCCAGGTCACTTGAATGTAAAATATTGAATTACAGATAATAGAATTAAGGGTAATGCCAATTAGAACCTTATTTTTCTGCCTTAAACAGGGCATACCCGATTTCACCGACTAAAACGGCGTTGAAGAATTTTGTTTCGTTCTCAAAAACTTTTATTACTCCTTTCATCCCGTATTCTTTATATATTCTGAATGCGGTTATTGCTTTTTCTTTTGGAGTCATTACATTCCGGAAATGATTCACCTCCCGGTTTTGCCTTATATCCCAGAACATTTCCGGTTTGCTCCATTCGTCGAATTCGGATACTATTTTTTTTGCACCAGCTTTTTCGAGCATTGTTATCCATTCATCAAATTCCAGCGGGGTTGTTCCGTAGCGTTCTGCCAGTTCGGTTTTGCGTTCAGCAGGTACAGGCTTCCTCCAGGTTGATTCGTGAATAGCAACATTTCCTCCTTTTTTCACTACTCTGAGCATTTCATCCAGGACCTTTTGGGAATCATCGGGAATTCCCACAGCACATTCATTGATTACAATATCGAAAGCATTTTCGGGAAACGGTAAGTCCTGTGAATCGCCGATTACAAACTTCACTTTTTCGGTTAATCCTTTCTGAGACGCTCTTTTTGCAGCGGTTTCGACCATGTCGGCGGAAATATCGAGTCCTGTAACCTGGACGTCATAATTTTCGGCATAAAAAATACTCTGCGTGCCCCGTCCGCTGGAAACATCCAGTACTGTTAAGCCTTTCTGCATTTTGGTTATTTCGGCGGTTCGCCTGGTCAGGTTGTAACCACCTGGGTGTAATATCTCTATACCCCCTATTTCGATAGCATCTTCAATTGTCGGCTTGTGAATTCCCTGTCGCTTCATATTCTTTATTTTTCTGCAAATCTGAAGAATATAGGCTTGCTATAAAAGGACATTTGTCCTCAAATAGTTACCTGGTAATTTCCCGGCGGATTCTTGAAAGTGTTCTCCTTGTAATACCTAAATATGAAGCAATATCCTCGATATTCGCTTTTTGCAGCACACCGGGCTGTTCCTTCAGCAATCGCAGGTATTTTTCCCTGGCTGTTTCAGTGTTAAGAACCGAAGCATATTTCTCCATTACCATGTATTCCTTCTCGGCTATAACCCTGCCTATGGTTTGCCAGACGGGGCTTCTGGAATATAGTTTCTGCAGATTATCGTAGTCAGTAACCAGCAGGTGTGTTTCCTCAACAGCCTGTAAAATTAAAGCTGAAGGTTCCTGAAGAATAAAACTTTTATACGAAGTCGTTAAGTTATTTTCGGTGCAAAAGCAGGAAGTTGTTTCTTCTGCTTTGTCGTTAATATAATATGTTCTTAAAGTCCCTTTCAAGATAAATGCAATCTGCCGGCAGATCTTGCCCTGGTTTACAAAAATGTCGCCTTTCGTTAGGTGTAGTTCCGAAAAAAAGAGAATTGCTTCGTCGAATTCCTTGTCGGTGATAGGTACAATGCGTTTTAAATACTGCCTGAATTGATCCACTTTGTTGATGATATTATAGTCCAAAGTTAAGAGATTTTTTATTTGATATTATGTCAGTTCTATATGCAGGATGGAGATAACGCTTTCGCAAACGGGGACAGGAGATCCTTTTGAGGTTGAATGAAAAAATAGAAGTGGAGGGAGGTCGGTGTAAGATGGATGAAGATAAATCTGAATAAAGCGGAATTCCTCCACAAGTGGGAGACAAATATTTATAGACAAAGGGACCATGTTAAAGTCAAAGGTAATTCATGCCAACTCTATCCAACATCATACATCCCAAATCCACCACCCTGCTTCATCGCACTATATTTCTTCCCCCCCCCTTTTCATACAATGCTTTTGAATTAAAGCAAGCAATTCATTGATATTAACCGGTTTTGAAATATAATCGTTACAACCGGCCTCTATTGCCTTTTCCCTGTCCCAGGTCAGTCCATACGCTGTTTGTGCAATAATTACAACATCTTTGTTAAATTGCCTGATTTGTCGTGCAGCTTCATACCCATTCAAATCCGACATCTGAATATCCATCAGGATTAAATCAAGGTCAGGATTCGAGCGGCTCATTTCAACTGCCTCCTTGCCTGTCCTTGCCTTTATATATTCTTTGCTGAACTCTTTGACAATTATTGAAATCAGCATTTCCGATGTTTCATCGTCTTCGGCAATTAAGATTTTCAGTTTCCGGGTTAGATTCTTTTCATCCTGGGCCGCAACGGCAATTCCTGTAGTTTTTCTTTCTGCAGGTTCTACAATATAAGGTATGGTGAAATAAAATGTTGAGCCGATTCCTTCGTCGCTTTCAACCCAGATTTTGCCACCAAGTATCTCCACATAGGCTTTGGCGATTGCCAGGCCCAATCCTGCACCCTGCCGGGCCATTTTATTACTTATATCAGCTTTGATAAATCGTTCGAATATAGCTTCCTGCCTGTCCTTCGCAATCCCTATCCCAGTGTCTTTTACATAAAATTCCAGTGTTTTGCCTTTTCTTGTATACCCAAATTCTATTGAACCTTTCGTACAGTTAATCATTGCATTTTTAACCAGATTGGTAAGAATAGAATTAACTTTCAGATCGTCGGTTCTGATTATTGCTTCGTTTTCAGGCAAGCCATTGCTGAAAAGAAACCGAATGCTTTTCCCTTCCAGCTGAGGTTTAAAAAAGGAGTAAACAGATTCGATCTGCTCATTAATGTTTGCTTCGGAAATTATTACATCAACATTTCCTGATTCTATTTTTGAGATATTTATAATGTCGTTAATAACGTTAAGCATACGGTCACCGCTTTTCTCAATAATATGGATATATTCCTGTTGTCTTTCTCCCGAAAGGTCCGGTTCCTTTAAGAGGTTAGTAAAGCCCAGGATACCATTCATTGGGGTTCGTATTTCGTGACTCATATTGGCAAGAAATGCCGATTTTAACCGATCGCTCCCTTCAGCTTTTTCTTTTGCAATAATCAGTTCAACTTTTTGTTTAAAAAACTCGCTGAATAAAAAGCCTATATACTTAAACTCACCCGCACATTGCTGAAGTTCTTCAATATCGTTTTGATTATTAGTTTTAAGGATATTTGTTACAAGTTTCAACGGTTTATTAATCAATCTTCGTGTTGCAAAATGAAAAAGTAACAGGGTGGTTAAAACAGATCCAAGAATAGTTAAGAGCATATATGCTGACATTTGATTATTGAGCTTATATGAATTCATTGTCCTGGTAAAAATAATCTGAGCTACAGGTAGATCATTCCAACCTGGTAGCTTTTGTATGGTAGAAATGGAGTATTTGTCTATATCTGAAAATGAACTGGGCGACATCAGTCTATAGCTCACAGCTCCGCTCAGTACAGTTAAATCCTGAAGAAAAGGCTTATCCCAATTTGTTGCCAGGAATAGGTAACCACTGGGCTTTGTTAATGTATGTGAAGGGTCATTGTCAGGGTGAATGGATGCACCACTAATCTCAATTACTCCATCAGAAAAATTCATAAAGAAATCTAAAAATCTGGTCTTTTTTAATTTGATCAGTGCCTCCTTTGAAATAAAGTTCCCCTTGCCGAACCGCGCTGAGGACGCTTCATGCACAATATTAAGGGAAGAGTCGAAAACACAAACATAATCGATATGGTACGATTTGAGAATAGTGGTAATGTTGTTATTGAACCAGGCAGTATCATTCGTTTTTATTTTTTCCACAAAGTCAGTCCAATATGTATAGTCATAGGCAACCTGCCTGAGAGTGGCAGTTTTGAAAGAGAATAAAGAATTTACTTCTTTGTTGAATTGTACATGATACTCATCGATTAAAAGCTTTTCCTGTTTATATTTTACATAATACAAAGTTGAAAATAAAACAAGTAAAATAACTCCAGTTACAATTGATATTAATAGCATCCGGTAATAAATTCCAGTATTTCTCATCACGTTTTTTCGAACGTTTAAAATTAGAACAATTAAATGGTTTTAAGTCCCTTTATTTCTGTACCAGGTTATACTTTATCATTTATTAATAATAAAGATAATCGGTTCAGCTGAACAGATAAAATAAGCATAAGCGGGTTTATAGGTTAATAGGTTTATAGGTTGATGGGTTGATAGGTTGAAGACAATTGACAATTATTGGAGTTGATGGGTTGATGGGCTGATTGACAATTGAGTTCAATCCCATTATCCCATCAATCCTATTCACCCTTTCCACCCTCTACTCTCTATCCTCAATCCTCAACCTCCTTTTCAGTAAAGTTCAATAAACGCTTTCCCGAGGTGTGAAATAATATCTCCGGCAATAAGTGCCTCGAATCCATTTTCGCCGGCTGAAAGGTCGCCTGCACGTCCATGAATGTAAACCCCGAATATGCAGGCTTCGGTGCTGTTGTATCCCTGTGCGAGTAAAGCGGTAATAATACCTGTTAGTGTATCGCCGCTGCCGCCGCTAGCCATTCCCGGGTTACCTGTTGGGTTGAAATAACAGTTGCCAAGCGGGGAGCATGTAACTGTGTAAGCACCTTTCAATACTATATTCAGGCTGAATTTTAGGCACATTTCACGCAGCAGTTCCAGTCGGTGGAAACTATTCGATGTTTTACCGGCAAGCCGCGCAAATTCGCCCGGGTGTGGTGTCAGCACCGTTCCCTTTGGCAGGAAAGCAAGCCATGTGGGGTTATCAGCCAGTATGTTCAGTGCATCTGCATCGAGGAGCAAAGGGGCGCTGGCTTCCTGTACAAGCAGTTTAAGCATTGCCGTTGTGCTTTTACCGGTTCCAAGACCGGGACCCGCTGCAATGGCTGAATACGCGCCGAGGTTTGGAACCTGGGAGCATTCAGTTTCGTTTTCATCTACCGAGGCCATCACTTCGGGAACTGCGGTCTGGATTATAGTACACCCGCTGGCTGAAATATGTGTCGTTACAAGCCCTGCACCTGATCGCAGGCACGCTTGGCTCATCAGCACTGCAGCTCCTGTTTTTCCTTTGCTTCCGCCAATAAGTAAGGCATGGCCGTATGTGCCTTTGTGAGAAAACCTTGAACGGGATTTCAGCAAAGCTTTAGCATCAGCATATTCAACAAAATAGTTTTTACAGGGTTCGCTGCTTATATAACCGGGGTGAAGTCCTATGGGTAAAACCTGCCAGTCGCCTGTATAATATTCATTTTCGGCAAAAAGGAAAGCCAGTTTAGGGAACTGGAAACTTAGTGTATAATCGGCTTTTACAACGGTGTCGGTTGTGTGTATTATAGGCTTATCGGCAAAAAGTCCCGAGGGTATATCGATGGCAACTTTCACACAGTTGCATTTATTGATTGTTTCAACAAGGTCTTTGTATTTCCCTTCGAGGGGTTTCGATAAGCCTGAACCGAACAGGGCGTCTACCAGGATTGTGTCGTCATTTACTCGTGTAATATCAAACGCATAGTGCGACACGATATTTACACCGCAGCCGATGGCTCTTTGCAGGTTCAGGGTAAAATCGGCGGATTTCTTTTCGGAATCGTCCGGAACGAAAGCTGTGACCTTTGGCTGTTGCATATGAAGCATACGGGCAATGGCAATCCCGTCGCCGCCGTTATTTCCCGGTCCGCATAAAACGAGTACTTCTTTACCTTCTATATCCTGATGGTTAACAAGCCAGTCCACGCAGGCTGCCGCTGCCCGCTCCATCAGGTTAACTGATGATACCGGTTCATTAAATATAGTGTATTGATCAGCTTTCCTGACTTGTTCCGATGAAAAGATCTTTTGCATACGTGTATAAATTCTTTTCAAAGTTACGAAAGCTCATGCAATTTGATGAGTTTTATCCATAGGAACAATAGTTGTAACTTTGCCCCCAATTCACAAGTCAATTTATCAGTTCAATTTATTGACGAATTACGATTATAGAAGTATGAATGATAGCTTACCACTATTATAACTTTGAACTTAAATCGTAAATCGCAAATCGCAAATAGTAAATCCTATGCCCCGTCGCCAATTGCCTTTTTTTGAAAATGTTACTATTCTTGATGCCGGAGCCGAAGGCAAAGCAGTAGCCCGTGTTAACGATCTTGTTGTTTTTGTCCCGTTTTGTGTTCCGGGTGATGTAATTGATATCCAGGTGATTTCGAAACGGAAGAGCTATTGCGAAGGGAAAGCCATTAAATTTCATCATTACAGCGAACTCAGGGCAGAACCTTTTTGCGAGCACTTCGGGACCTGCGGCGGATGCCGTTGGCAGAACCTGCCATATGAACTGCAATTAAAGTACAAGCAAAAACAGGTTGAAGATCATTTTACCCGGATCGGGAAATTCAGTTTCCCGCCTGTGTTGCCTATTCTGGCATCGCCATTGACCACCGGTTACCGGAATAAACTTGAATATACCTTCTCCGACAGGCGCTGGCTCAATGCCGACGATATGGCCCTCCCGGCCGAAGAACGCCAGGGTAACGGGCTTGGTTTTCATATCCCCACACTTTTCGACCGCGTTCTCGATATTAAGCATTGCTATCACCAGCCTGAACCCTCCAATGCAATCCGGCTGGCAGTAAGGGATTTTACTTTGCAGAAAGGGTGGAGTTATTATAACCCGCGCTCGCACGAAGGGTTTATGCGTAACCTGCTGATCCGCAACACAATTGCAGGCGACTTGATGGTTATCGTAGTTTTTGCATACAAAGCACCCGAAGAGATAAACCAGCTGATGACGTTTATTGCAGATTCGTTCCCGCAAATCACCTCACTTGTATACGTTATAAATACCAAGCAGAACGATGTAATCACTGACCAGGAAATGCTCCTGTGGAAAGGTGAACCTTATATAACCGAAACTATGGAAGCGCCGGTTGAAGGTGGAAAGAAACTGCAGTTCAGGATCGGACCGGTATCGTTTTACCAGACTAACCCGCTACAGGCTTACTTTTTGTATAAAACGGCTTTCGAACTTGCCGGCTTTAAAGGCGACGAACTGGTTTACGATTTATATTGCGGCACAGGTACAATCACCAATTTTGTTGCTCCTTATGTAAAAAAGGCTGTAGGTGTGGAGTATGTACCCTCAGCTATTGATGATGCTCATATAAATTCGGAACTGAACGGGATTGATAATACCGTGTTTTATGCCGGCGACCTTGCCAAAGTGCTGAATGATGATTTTGTCCGCATCAATGGCCGGCCGGATGTGATTATTACCGATCCTCCGCGCAATGGAATGCACGAAGATGTGGTTAAACAGATTCTGAAAATCGGTTCACCGAAGGTGGTGTATGTCAGTTGCAACTCAGCTACCCAGGCCCGCGATATTGCCTTAATGGATGAGAAATACAAGGTAGAAGCCATTCAGCCGGTTGATATGTTCCCGCATACGCATCATGTCGAGAACGTGGTGCTGCTTACTCTCAGGTAGTTTATTGACGGGACAGGGGGTGAAGGGAGATGGTTGAAAGTAGATGGTTGAAGGTGGATGGTAGAAGGTAGAGGGTAGAGGGTAGAGGGTAGAAAATTGGTGTTGGGATCTTACTTATAAGTTGATGCTGGTTGCTGGCTGCTGGTTGCTGTCACGTCCCTTGTCCCACATCTCCCGTCCCACATCCTAAGGCGCAAAGCGCCACCTCCGCTTCGCTCCGGCATCTTTAACCTGATTCCAGCTTATCCAGCACCATTGCCGTTGTTATAATACAACCTGATTTTACTGGCCAGAATCTCTATATCCGGGTTTGTGGCATCAATGGTGATTTTTGATTGTGTATAGTACGGTTCGCGCGACTTGAGGTGTTCAGTGATTTTTTGAAGGATATTTTCTCCCTGCATTTGTTTGAACAGGGGCCTTCTCCTGGCTGAAGGCGAAATCCGCTGCAATAATAACCCTGGTGTCGCTTCGAGATAAATGGTAAGCCCGGTTTGGTTCATCAGGTTTATATTGGAATTAAAACAGGGAAGGCCACCTCCTGTGGATAATACGATATCATTTACTACCGAGAATTCAACAAGCAGTTTATGTTCAAGTTCGCGGAAGGCATTTTCACCATATTTGGTAAAAAAAGCTGGTATGGTAATCTTGTATCTTGATTCGAATTCCTCATCCAGGTCTGTCCAGGCTATGCCAAGAGCAACGGACAGGGATCGCCCTAAAGTGCTCTTTCCGCTTCCCATATATCCCAGGAGGTAAATTCTCATGTGGCAAAGGTAAGTCACTTTGATTTTAAATCAATTGAATTACGAATATCTATTAACGATTTTTGATTTAAGAAGTATAGTATTACAGATGGTTTGTTCCCACCTTGTAAATCTAAAATCATTGTTCATTGTTCTTTAATGAATCATTTAACTAAATTTGTACTTTACTGAATTTTTGATGTCCATAGCAGTAATAATGTATGGATTCTTGAAAATCGATCAGCGATTTCTATTTTTAGAAGTATACTTTTAATATGGTTTATCCATACTTCGCAAATCGTAAATCCTTATTCCCGGTTCTTAAATCAACAATTCTCTTTTAAGTTATTTAATCCCTTGGTAAAAAGCATTCCCTGATGAAATCAACCCCTAATGAAATATTAAAAAAGTACTGGGGCTATGATAGTTTTCGCCCTTTACAGGAGGATATCATCAATTCAGTTCTGCAGGGGAAAGATACGCTTGCACTTTTACCCACCGGAGGAGGAAAATCCATTTGTTTCCAGGTTCCGGCGCTATGTATGGAGGGAATCTGTCTTGTAGTTACTCCCCTTGTAGCTCTTATGACCGACCAGGTCGAAAACCTGAAAAGGCATGGGATCGTTGCCGTTGAAATGCATTCAGGAATGCACCCGCGCGAAATTGAAATGGCTTTCGAGAAATGTGCCGATGGAAGGGCGAAATTCCTTTACCTGTCGCCCGAACGTCTCGAAACCCGAAAATTCAGGGAGATGCTGCGTAACCTCAATGTTTCATTGATCGCTGTTGACGAAGCTCATTGCATTTCGCAGTGGGGATATGATTTCAGGCCTCCTTATCTGCGTATTGCCGAAGTGAGGAATATATTCCCCAAAGTGCCGGTGCTGGCCCTTACGGCCACTGCAGTGCCGCGTGTAGTCGACGACATACAGCTGAAACTTGAGTTCGGGGCAAAAAATGTTTTCAGCAAGAGTTTTGTAAGGAAAAATCTGGCTTATGTGGTGTCGCGCGAAGATGACAAACTAAAGAAGTTACTGAGGATATGCAGTGGTGTGAAGGGTTGCGGGATTATTTATGTACGCAACAGAAGGCTTACAAAGGAGATTGCCGAATTCCTTGTGAATAATGAGATCACAGCAGGCTTTTACCATGCGGGTCTCGATCCTCCGACCCGCCTCAAACGCCAGCATGACTGGATGGAAGGACGAACCCGTATTATTGTGGCAACCAATGCTTTCGGCATGGGAATCGATAAGCCGGATGTTAGGCTGGTAGTACATCTCGATTTACCCGATACACTTGAAGCCTATTACCAGGAAGCCGGAAGGGTAGGACGCGATGGTGCAAAATCATTTGCTGTCATGCTTTTTAATGAACATGACATTGTGAACAGCCGCCACAACCTGGAATTGTCATGGCCCGACCCCGAAACCATACGGCAGGTTTACCAGGCTCTTGGTAATTATCTGCAGCTTCCTGTTGGTGCAGGCAAAGAGGTTTCGTTCGATTTCGATTTTGAGAAATTCAGCGGCATGTATAAGATGAAACCGGTAACAGTTTTCAATGCATTGAAAATACTTGAACGCGACGGGTATATTACACTTAACGATGCCTGGGATAATCCTTCGAAAATATTGGTTATCTGCGAGAAAGAAGATTTGTACCGCTACCAGTTGCAGAATGCCGAAGCCGATAAGGTGCTGCGGGTTATACTCAGGTCATATAGCGGGGTTTTTACGGATTTTACACGAATAAGCGAAAATGAAATTGCAAGGCGTTCGGGGATTGATTCACCCAAGATTACTGATGTGTTGGTGAAGATGCAGAAGGCAGGCATACTCGAATACATGCCCAATAAAAACGTGCCCCAGCTCATATTCAACACGGAGCGCATTAATGCAGCCGACATAGCACTATCGAAGACATTTTATTCGCAGCGTAAAAAGGAAGCATATACGATGCTGGAGCACATAATTACTTATGCAACTTCCCGGTCGGAATGCCGAAGCCGTATGCTGGTGGCCTATTTTGGTGAAAGCAAATCAGAGAATTGTGAAGTGTGCGATGTATGTCTTGAGCGGAAACGCAAAGAAATTGATGCGAAGAAAACTACTGAAATAGAACAACGGATACTTGGATTACTGGGTACAGGTTCAGTGAATGTTACTGAATTGGTTAAAGCGATTCCTGATATGAAGGAGAACCAGGTGCTTGTGTTGCTTCGGGGATTGATCGAGGAAGGGGTGGTGCAATTGGAAGGAGAAGTGCTAAGCCTCCTGCTAGCGCCTTAAGTAAGCCAAAGTTCTTCATATGCATGATGTTTGTGAATACTAAATAATAAAGTGAAAATGAAAGTCCGATTTCCGGATTGCTTGCGCAGTCAGGAACTATCGAAAATAAGTTTAAATGAACAGCAACCCGCAAACAGAATCATTCAATCCGCTTCCGTCTGAATTTTACACACGCAGGGATGTGGTACAGATAGCCAGGGATTTGCTTGGGATGGTTTTGTGTACCTCTTTTAATAATGAAATTACCTCGGGGATAATTGTTGAAACGGAAGCCTACGAAGGCATAACCGACATGGCATCGCATGCCTATAACGGACGGCGTACTCCAAGGACCGAAATTATGTACCGCGAAGGAGGCAGTGCCTATGTTTATTTGTGTTATGGAATACATTCTTTGTTCAATATAGTTACCTCAGTTGAAGGTGACCCGCATGCAGTGCTGATCAGGGGCATCCTGCCACTAACAGGAATTGAAGTAATGAAACAAAGAATGGCTAAACCGGTGATAATGCCGAAGAATGGGATAGGGCCGGGTAATGTTTCGCGTTTGCTGGGCATACAGGTAGCGCATACGGGACTGAAACTTTGCGGAGAGCCGGAAGGCTATAATAGGATTTGGGTCCGGGATAATGGCGGATACCCAGCCGACAGCGAAATAATCATCAGCCGGAGGATAGGTATCGATTATGCCGGTGAAGATGCGAAACTTCCATACCGGTTTCAGCTGGTAAAAAATAAAGCTCCCTTTTGAGGAGCTTTATGAGGTGTTTAAAAGAATCAGATTATTTTACATTCTTTGCGAGGTCTGCACCAGCTTTGAATTTTACTACTTTCTTAGCAGCAATCTTGATTTCTTTGCCGGTCTGAGGGTTGCGTCCCTTGCGGGCAGCACGTTTTGATACTGAGAAAGAACCAAAGCCGACCAAAGCTACGCGGTCACCTTTTTTCAATGCTTTATTGGTTGAAGCAACAAAAGCATCAAGAGCCCTTTTTGCATCAGCTTTTGTCAAGCCTGCTTCTGCGGCCATGGATTCAATTAATTCTGCTTTGTTCATTGTAATAAGGTTTAAGTTAATAATTGGTTTTTTATTTAATACAAATATAATCCAAAAATCACTGATATCAACAGGTTCGGGAGAAAAACACCGGATTTTGTTAATAAACGTGGTAGTTTGTTAATAACTTCGTAGTATTAACAGTGTTTATAGAAGCTTTTTTTACACTTGGAACTTTCAGATACAACGAAAATGCTCTGATAAAGTGATTCCCCTAAGGAATTCGGCAGTGGTCATCCGTCGCTTTCCTTCGAGTTGTAACTCCTCAATGATTAAGGTGCCATTTCCTGTACATACCGTAAATGTAGACCTGCCGTCGGTGTATATACTACCTGGTTTACCGCCTTGCTCTCCTACAATGTAAGATGTCTTATATATTTTGAGTTGCTTTGGCGGCTCTTCGTCCGAAGTCAGTTGGGTGAAAGCCCCGGGAACAGGTGATAACCCCCTGATAAGGTTGTGAATTTCAATGCTGCCTGCTTTCCAGTTAATCCTGCAGTTCTCCCTGAATATTTTAGGAGCATTCCTGATTACCGGATGTTCTGCCATAAGGCTATCCTGTTCCCTGAACCTGACCGTATCGGTTGCGATCATTTTAAGCGTTTCAACCAGCACTTTGCTGCCTGAAACCGTCAGGCGGTCATGTAATGACCCGGCATCATCAGAGGGCAGTATTTGTACCTTTTCAGCCAATATAATATTACCGGTGTCGATTTCCTTTTCGATAAAGAAAGTGGTAACTCCGGTTAGGGTTTCCCCGTTTATAATAGCATGGTTAATAGGTGCAGCTCCCCTGTATTGAGGGAGCAGAGAAGCATGTAAATTAATTGTTCCATACGATGGCATCTGCCAGACCATTTCCGGTAACATACGAAAAGCAACTACAACCTGCAGGTTGGCATTGTAACTGCGTAACTCTTCAATAAAACAGGCATCCCTGAGGAGGATGGGTTGCAATACAGGAAGTTTGTTCTGAACAGCAAATTCCTTGACAGGGGAAATATGCAGCCTGCGACCGCGTCCGGCTGGTTTATCGGGAGCTGTAACCACAGCAACAACATTATACCCGGCTTCGAGTAACGCCTTCAACGGCCCGACTGCAAAGTCCGGGGTGCCCATGTAAATAATGCGTAGTTCCCTGTTCATGACCGGCGTTAAATAAAAAATACCTGAAGAACCTCCAGGTATTTCAAATAAGAATCAGTTAGCTATTTTGTAATTTTAGCCTTAGCCTGTTCGATGTATTTGTCAATATCGCGGGCCTCATTGCTCTTGGTATGTTCTTTTTGTATTTTTTCGTAAAGTTCGACTGCTTTATCGTATTTTCCAAGGTCTTCATAAATAAAAGCAGCACGCATCAGGTAAATAGGGGAGGTTAAATCATTAACAGCCTGGTCTGACGCTTTCAGGTAATAATCAAGTGCTTTTTCTTTTTCTCCGAGTTCCATATAAGCATCACCGATTCCGCCGGTGGCCATTGGCTGTGCAAATTCATCATCGCTATCGAATTTCTCAAGATATGTGATAGCATCCTGAAATTTGCCCTGTTTCAGGTAAATGATTCCGGTATAATATTTTGCAAGGTTCGATGCTTTGGTCATGCTGAATTCATCGATAATATCGAGGAAACCCAGGTTCTGGCCATCTCCGTTCAATGCTTTATTGAGCGAATCCTGTTCAAAATATCTTTGGGCTGCGAACATCTGCGACTGGGCAGATTTTTCGCGGGGTGCAATATAAAGTTTCTGAAAAGCAAATATCCCCAGTACTATTACTACGGCGGAGCCAATAATTATAGTCAGGATCTTCTGGTTTTTTTCAATAAATTTTTCCGATTTCGACAGCGCTTCTTCAACGGCGTGAATTTTCTCTTCGGTAGTGTCAATTTTCTTGGCCATAATTCTTAATTTTGAGGCGCAAAAGTAGCCTTTTTTTAGTAAATACTATGCATACAGTGCAAAATTTACTAACATATCATTGTAAATAATATTTTTTTGGTATGTAATTTGCTATTCTTGCAGTACAAGTAACTCATTTAATATGAAATTAATTTCCAGGTTCGCATTTTTACTTCTTTTTCTGCTTCCGTTTAAACTGATGGCCGGCTGGCTGATTACCGGCCGTATTATCGACCAGGAAGGCAATACTATACTGAAAAGATATTTTATCGAAAATAATCAGGTTAAAGTGGAAAGGTATAACCTTATTTATTCGGTGAACCTGAAAACCGGCAGCATCATACTGGTTGATCCCGAAAACCTGGTTTTCGTCAGGACCAGCCTGAAGGCATATACTGATAAGATACGCGAAATTAAGATGAAGCACCTAATTGAACTGCTTAAAGTGATCCCTGCCGATCAAAAAGTTGAATCTGAAAAATTGCTAAAGGCGCAGCTTGAAAATGATCTCGTTCTAAACTCCTATAAAGGCGATTCGCTTACATTGACCAAAATGCCTGAAACAGTGGAACTGCTCGACCTGGTTACCGAAAAATTCCGGGTCGAGGAATCGGGGAAACTAAGAGAGGAATTTTTCTTCAGCAAAGAAGTAAACCTGTCGGCCGATTTCAACCTGGGAGTCTTCCTGCAGTATGTTCACCTGCTTGAACCCGAAGACAATACCGTGAATTACCGGTTTTCGAAACTTTATATGGATAAAGTCGAAAAAGGTCTGGTAATCAGGCGGTTTATGACCAGCCCCGAGGGTTTTCGTACCGAATGGCAGGTGAATAATTATGAAAAGAAAACCATCCCTGCTTACGAATTTGGCGCGCCTGCCATGTGCAAAGAGCTAACCCTTGATAAATGGCTGGCAAGGACTAAACAGCCGGATGATAAATATTACGACGATTATGAATAAGCCGGAAACGGATTACGAGTATAAAGAAAGTCTTTGCCGTTTTTTCAGGAGTATGAAGCTCGATAGCCGCAATGAATTAATGGACAAGGTATTGGCTGAAAGAACCAGGTATATTACCGTCGGGCTTGAAAATATTTACCAGCCGCATAATGCCAGTGCAGTGCTCCGTTCGTGCGATTGTTTCGGGGTTCAGGATGTTCATATTATCGAAAATTCGTACCAGTACGAATTTAACCCGCACGTTTCGCTGGGAGCTGCCCAATGGCTTACACTTCACAGGCACAATGTACTCGACAATAATACACCCGCTTGCATTAACCGGATGAAGCAGGAAGGTTACCGTATTGTGGCCACTACACCTGATCCGAAAGCTGTTTCGATACAGGATTTTGATGTTTCGAAAAGTAAATTTGCTTTATTATTTGGTACCGAAAAATTTGGCCTCACGGATGAAGCGTGCAGTCTAGCCGATGATTTTATCCGCATCCCGATGTATGGATTTACCGAAAGTTTCAATATATCGGTTTCGGTTTCACTTTGTCTTTTTCACTTTACCGAACGGATACGAGCTGAAAAGATCAACTGGCAGCTAAGCCACGAAGAACAAACCGATATTTACCTCGAATGGTACCGCAATACAGTTACTAACAGCGAAGGAATTGAGCGAAAATTCTGCCAGGAATATTTCAATACTGCCAGATAGGAGAAAATATTTTTTCAACATTCGTTTAGTCCCAGGAACCCTGTCTTAACAGGCATTCCTGTATCGATTTATTTGATTATAAAAGATTTAATTAACCTTTTTATTAAGGTTCCTATTCATAAAATATTTCTTTTATTTTGCTTTGCTCATCAAATGTGTTAATTTTACGCCACGACTAAAACACAATTAAACAATATAAATCATGGGAAAAGGAGATAAAAAATCGCGCAGAGGTAAAATTATTATGGGTTCCTTCGGTGTAAGCAGGCCAAAATCTTCAAAATCAAAGGGCGCTGTTCCAGCTGCTCCTGCTGAAGCAGAAGAAACAATAACAATGGTTTCAGAAAAACCTAAAGCCGAACCAAAACCAAAGGTTGCAAAAGTTGCCGATGTTGCCGAAGTTGCTGCCGGAGAGGCAGAAGCTGCTCCCAAAAAAGCAGTTAAAAAAGCAGTTAAAAAGACCGAAGGTTAAGCCTGAAAACTTAAGCGGAATGCTTTATATCGCTTTGAAATTTTGTGAGGGGCTCAGGTTCCTCACATTTTTTTTGTACACATTTCCGCGTTCTTCAAAATTCCTGAACATATCATAACTTGCTGCTGCCGGCGAAAGCAGGCATACTGATCCTTTCTTTGTGACTTTCCTTGCTATTTCAATCAGCTCGCTAAAATCTGCAGCGGTATAAAATCGTACAGCTGATGCCCCATATTCGCTAAATTCGTTCATTATACGGATCCCGGCAGCACCTATAAAAATTATATTCGAAATTCCTGAATGCACCAGGAAAGGATAAAGTACCTTGTATTCTATGCCCCTGTCGAATCCGCCAAGTATCAGTGTGTCAACATTTTTCAAAGTCTTAACGGCTTCGATAGTAGCTTCGGGTATGGTTGCAATGGAATCGTTATACCAGCTGATTCCGTCATATTCGCCAACCGGCTCAATGCGGTGCTCAAGCCCTTTGAAAGAACGAATCCCTGAACTGATGTCGTCGGCACTCACATTTACCAGGTAGCATGCAGCAGATGCAGCCATTATGTTATAGATATTATGATGCCCTATTAAATGCTGGCCCAGCCTGGTATCATAGATTTTGTTTTTTGCTCCAGCAGTGTTGAGTTCAATCCAGTTGTTTACTTTACGGATTGATGAGGCTGTTCCCGTTTCGAGGGAGAAAGGCAAAAGTTCCTGGTTCAGTCTTCCTGATACCGCAACCAGGCTATTCAGTGCATCATTATCACGGTTGTAGATGAAATAGTCACCTTTTTCCTGGAACTTGGCGATATTGAGTTTGGCCAGTTTATAGTCTTCGTAGGAATGATAGTGATCGAGGTGTTCCTGGAAAAGATTCAGTAATACGGCTATATGCGGCGAATGTGTGACAAATTCGAGCTGGTGTGATGATAATTCCATCACCACTACGGTTTCCGACGCAATGTCGTCAATACAATCGAACGGAGGAATGCCGATATTACCAACCAGCAAAGCATCGCGGCCGGCGGTTTTTAATATGTGGTAGGCGAGGCTTGCAGTCGTGCTTTTCCCTTTTGTGCCAGTAATCCCGATTACATGTTTGCCATAACATTGAAGGAAAAGCTCAGTCTGAGAAGAGATTTTTACTTTTTGCAATCCATCAGGCAGCCTGTTCGAAGGAATTCCGGGCGATTTGATTGCAATATCGAAATCGTCGATTTTTTCAAGACAATTTTCCCCGGTTATAAAATTAAGGTAAGGGTCATTTTTGAGCTGCGAATC
Organism: Bacteroidales bacterium; assembly: GCA_963677975.1. GTDB lineage: Bacteria > Bacteroidota > Bacteroidia > Bacteroidales > UBA4417 > UBA4417. Next base: position 3,116,379 of record OY782677.1, read on the forward strand.
GTTTATCACATCCTCATTATCATCAACCAATGTCAGTTTCTGTCCCGGGAGGATTTTTCTGACAAGATTATAGGTCGAACGGCCTTCGCGCCCGAAGCCTAAAAGGGCGATACTTTTCCCCTCGAGAAGAATCTGTATTTTATCCATTAAGCTTCTGGTTAATAATACGCAGGAAATCTGGTTCAAGAAAATGCTGATGATTTAACTCCTTCAGTATTTTATCTTCGAGCACTGTATTCGCCGGTTTAAAGTTGATTGTATTGCTGTAATAATCGATTAGCAAAGGCAGTTTCTGATACTTGTAACGGGCAATAAACATGTGAAGCGCAGCATTCACTTCATCAATTGTGCCTACACATTCGAAAGGTTTAACTTCGTCAATACCGGTAAGTTCTTTAAGGTATTTCAGCAACTGAGGCAACTCAAAAAGATTTTTCCCGAAAATATGAACCAGTTCCATAATAGGGATAAAGAGGCTGAGTATGGTAAATGCAAAAAGACATTTCGGGCAATTGCAGCACCAGACGTCGGTTTTGCTGCCTGCATTGCAGCTCTTGAAAACCGGGTAGTATTTAATCTGTTCAGCGAAAATTTTTGCGATCTGAAGTTCGTTAAATGGCCTCAGGAAACTGAAATAATTAAATTCGGGAGATATAAACAGCCTAGTATAATCGCGGAAGTCCGACTCAAATGCAAATGATTTCGAATACTGGTGATTCACATCGGTTCCTGCTACGGTTGGCTCATTGGCACTCGATTCATTTGAAAGCGCAATATGCCTGTGCCCTGAAATTGCAGCTACCAACAGGCTGTAAAAAGCCAGGAGAGCCGAAAAAGGAGTATGCCCGTTCAGGAAGCCTTTGGCATTCAGGTCGAGCAGCAAAGGATCGAGCCTTCGGTTAATCTCAATGAAGCCTTCGTTCCCGAATCCAGCCACGCGCGCACATTCGAGTGTTGCACCGCGAGGGTTCATGATAAACGGGCGTACCGTTTTTTCCCTGATAAGCAATTCGAGCGTTACAACCGAATCTTTTCCACCGCCAATAGGTACAATTACCGTTTCGTCGAGACCTGGCTCCTGAAGCGGAAAGATTTCTCCTTCGGATTCAATTTCCATAAATTCAGCTGCAGATGTTTTAATGGCATTCGTATAGAAAAACTCGCCAAGCCCCTGGTAATAAACATTCTTCCACCAGGCGGCCTGCCCGGGGCTTAGTTTTATCCCTTTTATAATTACCAATGGCGGGCATGCCGATTTCCAATAACTTATCAGTTCAATAAGCCCGATATGGAATAACAGGTTTTTGAATAGAGGGCTTTGAAGTGAACTTTCCGTTGGGAATCCAGTGAAGAAACGCCTCTTCGGGATAGTAAAACCCGGATGAAATATGAATTTGTCTGCCAGGTTAAATTCGTAGCTTACATGAAACCCGGTTTGGTCAACAGTTGCCTGGTAACCTGAATATTCCAGGAATGGGTATTCCTTACGGAATTGATTGAATTTCTCCTGACCTGGGGACATTTTTAATGAATTATTATCCGGAAAAATACCGGAATGTTGGCTTTTATCCTTAAATTTGAACATCAAAGATATAACAAACATACAATCTGGCGTATATTTTAACGTTACTCAATCAGAAGGTATTTACTTTAATACTTGAAACGAATTTCGAAAAACAGCACTCCAGGTATGATTTTACCCGATCAAATGCCGGTAAGCGGATCTATACTTATAAGCCAGCCATCGCTTATCGACCGTTTTTTTAATAAATCGGTGGTAATGCTTGCTGAGCATGGTCCTGACGGCAGTTTTGGGTTTATTGTCAACAAACCGGCCCGTGTTAAACTAAGCACCGTAACCAACGAATTCAGCGGTTTTGATGCCGATTTGTACCTTGGCGGACCCGTTCAGGTAAACAATCTTTTTTATGTGCATTCGCAGGGCAACCTGGTTAAGGACAGTATGAAGATTATTGATGGGGTTTTCTGGGGTGGAAATATTAAAGATATCAGGGAGATGATTTCAGCCGGCAGACTAACCGAAAAGGATATACGGTTTTATGCCGGGTATTCGGGATGGCAGGCTAAACAACTCGACCGCGAAATGAAGGAAAACTCCTGGATAGTTGTGAAAGGACAGAAACGCTTTGTTTTTGGTGCCCGTCAGCCGAACTTATGGAAACAGATCGTGATGAGCCTGGGCGATGAATATGCACCATGGGTTAATTTCCCTGTGGATCCGGGTATGAATTAAGAAATATCGGAATTCGGAATTCGGAATTCGGATTTCGGATGTCGGATTTCGGATGTGAGAAATAAATCTTTGTCGCTCTAATCTGCAACCATCAGCCAGTAACCAGAAACCAGCAACCAAAAATCAGCCTCTTCCTGTCAATATAGCCAACAGGTTTCCGAAAAGTGCCGGTTTAAGTACAATTGTGAAAACAAAACCAAAAATGGCACCCCAGAAATGTACATCGTGACCGACATTGTCGATGTTCTTCTTCCCCATATACCACGAATATGCCAGGTAAAGAGGCCCGAAAATAATTGCCGGAATACCTATCGGGATAGGGAATATCATAATCTTGCTCATAGGGTCAAAAATTATACTGGCAAACAATACTGCCGACACAGCCCCTGACGCGCCAACTGCTGTATAACTATAATCGTCCTTATGCTTTCCGTACGACGGAAGCGTTGAAAGAGCAATCCCTCCAAGGTACAGGAGTATGTAATAAAGGATTCCCTTCAGTCCAAAGTAAATTCCGTAATAGGTTTCAACAATGCGCCCGAATGAATACAACACCATCATGTTCACCAGCAGGTGAATCCAGTCGGCATGTATAAGTGCATAGGAAAGAAAGCGGTAACTGTTTTTGAAATGCTTGATATCGTAAGCATTAAATGCCAGCCTTCGGAAGAGTTCACGGTTATTGAAAGCAATAAGTGAAACTATTGCTGTTAACGCTATAATTACAATGGTAATAATTGCCATTATTATGGTTTCAGTGTTTTAGTGTGGTCAATTTCCGATCCGAGAACACTGTGTGGAATAAGGTAAACCGCCAGCACAATCACTGCCGCAACAACAGGCCATGTTTTATTGGTTGGATCTTTACGTAGTTTAAAAATCGCAAATACCCATGCCAGCACCATAATAAGGGTTTTATTGTCGGTAAGATCATGCCCGAATGGCCAGCCTGTCCAGTAAGCACCAAAAGCATGTTTTTGAACTATCGGACCAAGTATCAGTCCGCCGACGATGAGAAAAACCAGTGACCAGATTGCAAGTTTATAAGTGCGCGCACCTTTTATCAGGGCTTCGATAGCCGTGCGGGAACTGAACAGAAGCCCGAGGAACATGAAAAGTATGTGCGGTATAAGTATATACAAAGGAACCGGGCCTTTAAACCTCATTACGACAAACTCCTGGTTTTTAGCCTGGAGTTTTACATCTTCGACAGGGCTTTTCAATTCTATTTCATACATCATTTTTCCTGCAGCCGGTTGTTTGGGCATCATGAAGTACAAAGTATCGTTCCTGCGCATAAGAGGAACTGTGACTAAGCTGTCGTTACTTTTAAACCTTTTGTAGGTTATTGTTCCTTTAATAGTTGTATCAGGAATATTAAATGCGATTTCTGCATCCTTATCATTGTCGGCTGTCCGGATCAACTTGTATTTATAAACTTGACCGTTTAAGGTTGTCTTTCCCGAGATCGGATAAGTAGGGCCTGTCATTTTCTGATACCGGGCCATTACGATTGTAAAAACCACTGCAAATACCCACCAGAGGGCTGATTTAAGAGTCGAATTCATTTTTTTAGAATGGATTTTATTGAGCTGCAAAAATATCTTATTATTTTCATATGCAGGAGTTAATATGTTGATTTGGCAATATATTTTTTTGAAAAACGGCCCTTTGTGTAATATAAGGCAGGGTTTTCCGTTTACTTTTTATGAATTTCTGCTTGAAATACGAAAATTGAAAACTCTGACCGATATAGTATTAATAAATTTCAGGGCCGGCTTTTTACAGGTCATGTTCTTGATTTTCCTGGTAGCGGGTATTCTTCCTGTATATGCCCAGGAGATGCTGGGTATTGTAAACAGCAGCTACTCAGGGATAACAGGCACTGTTATTAATCCTGCAGTAACAGTAACTTCTCCTTATTATATCGACATTAACCTGCTTACTGTGAATGTTTTTGCTGAAAACAATGCAGTGTATATGCCAAAAGAAGACTACCATTTCAGACGATTTTTTAGAAAAAACCCTGAATTTCCAACTTATGGACCTGATAATTTGATTGTTAAAGATTATTACAATGCCAGGGATAAAAAAGCATATGCCAACCTTCGATTGATGGGTCCTTCCTTTTCGGTTACAGTCGGGAGGAATTCATTTGGTTTTGTAAGCGGGGCAAGAGGTGTAATGTCGACAAAGAACCTGCCTTATGAACTTGCCAAATTTGGATATACTGGCCTGGCATATCCACCTCAGTTTGATATTAATTATCTGGATAACCGAAATATCTATAATGCCGAACTTGGCTGGATGGAAAATGGGTTTAATTATTCACATTCTTTCAAACAAAGATCACTCGATCAATGGTCAGCAGGCATAACGATTAAAGATCTGAGAGGTTATGCAGGGGGATATTTTACATCGCAAAGTCTTGATTATACTGTGCTTAGTAAGGATACATTAATAATAAACAACCTGGATGCCGAGGCCGGTTATTCGATGCCTGTTGATTATCAGACGGATGCATATATTACAGATCCGCTTTTCAGGGGAAAAGGGATAGGTATCGACATCGGGATTATTTATGAGAAAAAGAAGAAGTATGCCCCGAATGAGCATGTTGACAAATTATGCAGGCAGAATTATGTTCCTTACCAGTATAAGATCGGTATATCGCTTATTGATATCGGAAGGATTAAATTTACCGATAATACTGAAAAACTTGTATTTGATAATGTTTCCACTTACTGGCCTGATTTAACGCATATTAATTATACAAGTATAGAGGGTTTCACTCAGCTTTTAAGTAATCAATTCTATGGAAATCCTACAGAACTTATGCAGGGAAATGAAATTAAAATAGCATTACCTACTGCGCTTAGCATACAGGCTGATGTTAACTATTACAGGAACTGGTTCGTAAACGGAACCCTTGTATATCCTGTTCAGTTTTCGAAAACGGGAATTATCAGACCGGTATTGTTTGCTTTTACACCCCGTTACCAGACCCGGTATTTCGAAGCCAGTATACCTTTAACCCTGTATGACTGGACAAAGCCACGGATTGGATTAAGTGTCCGGTTTGCGGGATTCTATTTAGGTACTGAAAAGCTGTCGGGTTACTTTCATTATAAAGATTTTACCGGCATTGATTTTTACGCTGGCTTTAAGTTTTCGCTACACAAGGGCGACTGCCGGAGCAACAGGCATAGTGATAGCTGTGGTGCCGAAGAATATAAGAAGTTCCAGAAGAAAAAAAGAGATAAACAGCCTCGTAATTCTCCCACCGTTTACAATTAAGCTCTACCCGACATTATTAAATATAAGGTATTGCCAAGCTTCTAAGTTAGAACTTGTTGTCCCCACCCAGTAATCCGCCAAGGATTCCTCCGCCGATTCCGCCTATGCCGCGCGATTCTTCTCGGTTGGTGCGTGATGAGGATACAATCCGGTCGGCAAGTCTTGAAAGTGGTAAGCTCTGCAGGTAAACGGTTCCGGGCCCGGTAAGACTCGCAAGGAAAATACCTTCGCCACCGAAAAGCGCATTTTTAAACCCGCCCACGAACTGAATGTCATAATCAACTGTTGGTGCCATAGCAACAAGGCAGCCTGTGTCGATACGGAGCGTTTCACGCTCACGAAGTTCGCGCTGGATAATAGTGCCACCGGCGTGTACAAAAGCCAGTCCGTCGCCTGTGAGGCGCTGCAGGATGAAACCCTCGCCACCGAATAAACCTGCACCTATTTTCTTTGTAAATGCAATATCTATATCAATACCGTTGGCAGCGCAAAGAAACGAGTCCTTCTGGCATATAAACGTACCACCGACCTGTTTCAGGTCCAGAACAATTATCTTGCCCGGGTATGGTGCTCCGAAAGCAACGTTTCGTTTCACGTTGGCAATATTCATAAAGGTGGAAATAAAGAATCCTTCACCGGTTAGCATGCGCCTGAAGCCTTTGAAAAGGCCACCTCCTGTGCCGGTATCCATCTGAATTCCTTCTTCCATAAACATCATTGCACCAACCTCGGCACGTACACCTTCGGATGGATCAAGTTCAATTTCAACGATCTGCATGTCGTCGCCATGGATTTTGTAATCGATTATGTCTGCCATTTTTCAGGGAATTTGTATTTAGTAATGAATGTTATATCTTGTTTCTGGTTTCTGGCTGCTGGTTTCTGGTTGCTTGCCACCCACTTCCGACTTCATGCATCCAGTTTCTGAACTAATCGCCAGTCAATCATGCAAATCTATAAAAAATGAACATTATGTAGCAAGATCGGAGATCAATACTTCAATTTTTTTCGTAACACTTTCAAATTTCGAAATTATAGATTACTTTTGCAGCATCAAACCAACATGGTGGTATTAGCTCAGCTGGTTAGAGCGTCGGATTGTGGTTCCGAAGGTCGTGGGTTCGAACCCCATATTCCACCCACCAAACAGAAAGGCTGCCTTAGGGTGGCCTTTTTTGTACCTGCATATTCGCATTTTTTTGTGTCAGACACCCTGCGGGTGTGCTGATACAAAAAAAAAGTCAGCTTTCGGCTGACTTAATAATTCTTAAATTTCCTTAAACTCCCAGTACTGATCGACGATTTCGGTTTCTTTCTGGTCCCAGTAGGCCGGGGAAACGCGTTTTCCATCCGGGGTTTTTAAACTCATTTCATACACTGCGATAACCGGGTTGAAAACCAGGTCGGTAACGCCTAGGGTGAAAAGGGTAGGAGCATCTTCAGTTTCTTTCTTGTTTTCGGTAATCTGTACATCAAATTTATTGAAACCGAGCAGGTTTTTAAGGAAATCAACCCTTGCGGCTGTAGCTCCTTTTTCAACAACAGTGCAGCGTACACCGTTAATTTCTTCAACTGTATGTTTTGCTTTGAGTGCCATAATTCAGCTTTGTTGTATTGATAAGTTAAGTGAGCTATTAATTTACAATTGCGAATGAAACTGAACTAATAAACTCATAAATCTGGCTCCAGAAGCCCAGGATGAAAATACCTAAAGTACAGATCAGCAGCCCTGCGCGGGTGAGGTTGTCACTCTTAAAGAAAGCAATTGGAGTTTCATTTTTATTGATAAACATCGCTTTTACAACAAGCAGATAATAGTACAGTGATATGGTGGCGTTTAGTACGGCAATAAAAACAAGCCAGTAATACCCGCCCGAAGCTGCTGAAGTAAAGAGGAAAAACTTACCGAAGAACCCTGCCAGAGGAGGAATGCCTGCCAGCGAAAATACGCTTAACATCATCAGAAGTGTTAACATTGGATTGGTTGCATAAAGACCATCGTAATCATCCATGCTTTCCTTGCCGGTTTTAGCCGAAATTGCAGAAACAACGCCGAATGCTCCCAGGTTCGAGAAGATATAAACCAGCACAAAGTAAATGGTTGCCGTCATTCCAATTTTATTCCCACCCATGATACCGAGTAGTATAAAACCAGCCTGCGCAATACTCGAAAAAGCAAGGAATCTCTTCATGTTTTTCTGCCTTAAGGCAAAAAGGTTACCTATTGTCATTGTCATTACCGCAATAAGGTAAGCAATATCTTTCCACAGGTAGGCAATGGAATGAAATACGGTATACATTACCATGATAAGGATAAAAACGGATGCTCCTTTCGAAATTACCGAAAAATAGGAAGTTACATTCACAGGTGAACCTTCGTAAACGTCGGCTGTCCATAGGTGGAAGGGAACGAGTGAGATTTTGAAAGCCATCCCTGTAAAGAAGAAAATAAATGCCAGTACCTGCAGAGGCGCGTTGGAATAAACGGCTCCGATTGTATCAAAATAGATTGAGCCAGTGGTTCCGTATATCATCGAAAGCCCGAAAAGCAGGATTCCCGACGACAGGGCTGACGATAAAATAAGTTTGATACCAGCTTCAGCTGAACGTGTCTGGTGATGCGTGTATGCAGCTAATGCAGCCATAGGAATGGTTGCCAGCTCGAGGCCAAGGTACAGCATCAGGAAATCGCCCGATGAAATCATAAAATTCATACCTACCAGGGTCGACCACAGCAGGATATAAAATTCGCTGATCTTATCACTGTTATCGGCATGTTTCAGCCAGGTAGTGCTCTGCAGCAGCACAATGAAAACTCCCACGTTCAGGATGTTCTTCATAAGCAGGGTGAGTGCATCGGTATGATACATCCCTCCGAAGAGAACGCCGGTTTGTGCAGGCAGGAATCCAACCACTGTATGAATAAAGAAAAGAGAGAGGGAAATCGGAATAATCAACTGTTTCTGACTCTTTTTCAGGTTCATATCGATAATGAGTACCAATAATACCAGCGCTGCCAGTATTAATTCGTGCCGCATTGTCATGAAATCGTTTATGCTCATATGCTGAGTATCTAAATTGATGATTAATTCGGTTATTTAAAATAGGTGTGCCACAGTTGCTACACTGTTAATTTTCTCCACGATAGGTCCCAGACTGAAATTGATCATATCCGACAGCCAAAGCGGAGCCATACCAATTGCTGCAATTGAAAGAAGCAGTGTAAGTGTCGAAAGTTTTTCATACCAAAGAGCATCCGTCAGATGCAGGAAATGGTCGTTTTTAATTGGCCCGAGAAGCAGCGTTCCGACCACCCGTAAAATATACACTGCTGTAATTACAATTGAAGAAGTAGCTACTATTGTCAACACTCTGTGGAATGTATCGGTATGCTGGAATGAACCGATAAAGATTGTCATTTCGGCAACAAAACCGCTTAATCCAGGAAGTCCTAACGAAGCAAGACCAGCGATAACATAAACAACACCAAGGAAAGGCATTACTTTCATCAGGCCGCCCATTTCGTTGATAAGGCGGGTATGCGTACGTCCGTAAATCATGCCGATCAGGGCGAAGAAAAGGGCTGTCATTAAGCCGTGTGAAATCATCTGTATAACAGCACCGTTCAATGCTGTCTGGTTCATCATAAGTATCGCGAAGAGAACAAGGCCGCAGTGGCTCACCGAAGAGTATGCATTGATGTATTTGAGGTCCTTTTGCACAACTGCTCCGAAAGCGCCGTATACAACCGAAATACCGGTCAGGATAAGGAATATCCAGGCTTGTTCGTGAGCAGCTTCAGGCATAAGGTAAATAGCAACGCGGAAAACACCATAACCTCCCAGTTTCATAAGTACACCGGCATGAAGCATCGATACAGCGGTAGGAGCAGAGGCATGACCGTCGGGCGACCATGTATGGAACGGAAACAAAGCACCCAGCACCCCGAACCCGATAAAGGCAAACGGGAAAAGGAAGCGCTGCATCTCAATAGGAATATGATTTTTTGCGATTTCCAAAAGGTTGAAAGTAAGCTGGCTTCCTGCCGGTGCCGAATAGAAATAAATACCCAGTATGGCAACAAACAGCAATGCTGATCCTGCCATAAGCATAAGGGTAAGTTTCATGGCTGAATATTCCTTCGGACCTGAACCCCACAAACCAATTAAAAGGTACATCGGGATAACTGCAAGTTCATAAAACAGGAACATGGTGAAGATATCCAGTGAGATAAAGAACCCAAACACACCTGATGCAAGCAGGATAAGAGAGATAAAGAATTCCCTGTAAAGGAAATCGACCATCCATGAGGCAAAAATTCCGGCAAAAACCACAAGGGAAGTCAAGGCAATCATGGCAACCGAAATTCCGTCAACCCCAATTGTATAATGGATATTGAGAGTTGGGAACCATACGGCATCATAATAAAACAGCATGGCAGCCGTGTTACCTGTATTACGTTCGGTGAGGTACAGGAAAACCAGCAATCCGGCAAGAATTAATTGGATTCCCATGCCAATGGCGCTTACAACACGGGTTTGCTTCATATTGCTTGTAAACAATATGGCAACTATCGTGAGTAAAGGTATCAGGATAAATAAGGTGAGTATATTCATGTTGTTTTTCTTGCGATTTAATTTTTATTCCTATTCAATTTCCAGGTATTACCACAGGTAAACAAATATCAGCACAAGTGCGATTGCTCCTGTAACAAACACATAACCATATTGTTGCAGCCTTCCCGACTGGAATCCTTTGATAAGTTTGGAAGTATTCTCAACAACTCGGGCAACCAGGTTCATAAATCCATCAACAATATGCCTGTCGAACCATGCAACCGGTGCTGAGATGTAGCGGAAGATGATTTTCTTGGTTACGAACAGATAAACTTCGTCCATGTAGAATTTATGGTACGCCCATTTGTATGTCTGCCCAAAGAAACCAGATAGTTTATCAGGAATAGCACTAGTTTTACAATACATCACCGTGGCACCGATTATTCCCAGTAAGGCAATTAATACTGAAGGAATGGCTATGCTCCAGTCAAGATGTGATTCGAACGGCAATCCGTCGGAAGTTACAAGCGCGTGGAAAGGCAGGAACCCGGCGAAAATAGAACCGAAAGCAAGAACCATCAGAGGAATGGTCATTACATAAGGAGCTTCGTGCGGTGTGTGGTGGTAATGGGTTTCCTTGCTCCAGAAAATGCTGTAATACAGGCGGAACATATAGAATGCGGTTAAACCGGCAACCAGGTATTCGATTGAGAATAAAATTTTGTTGTGATGCCATGCAGCAACCATGATTTCGTCCTTGCTCCAGAAGCCTGACAGTGGCGGGATACCGGCAATGGTAATACAGGCAATAAGGAAAGTGATGTGCGTGATCGGCAGGTATTTGCGAAGCCCGCCCATATCTTTCATATCGTTGCTGTGAACTGCATGTATTACAGCGCCGGCGCCAAGGAATAAAAGTGCCTTGAACATGGCATGTGTAAACAGGTGGAAGTTTGAAGCCATAAATCCAAGTCCGTTTTCACCTCCGTAACCCGAAACGCCGAGTGCCAGCATCATGTAACCAATCTGCGACATGGTGGAATAAGCCAGAACACGCTTGATATCTGTCTGGGTACAGGCGATAATTGCCGCAAACAGCGACGAAATTCCTCCTACCCATCCGACGACTGTAAGTGCATCGGGAGCGCCGAGAGCATAAACAGGGAAAAGTCTGGCAACCAGGTAAACACCGGCAACAACCATGGTTGCAGCGTGGATAAGTGCCGAAACAGGTGTCGGGCCTTCCATGGCATCAGGTAACCATATATGTAACGGGAACATAGCCGATTTACCGGCACCTCCCATAAAGATGAAAATCAACGACCAGGTTAATACCGATAATCCCATGAAAGCTGCTCCGCCCGGCATGGTGATGGCTGGTCCGGTTGGGCTGGTAAGAAGCTGAAAATCAAACGTCCCGGTATTGAACGACAATATCAGGATACCGATAAGGAATCCAAGGTCGGCAAAGCGGGTAACAATAAAAGCTTTCTTCGAGGCGGCGACTGCACTGGGTTTTTCGTAGTAGAAACCGATCAGCAGGAAGGACGAAACCCCTACAAGTTCCCAGAAAATATACATCTGGAAAATATTGGTGGCCATCACAAGGCCCAGCATCGAGAAACTGAACAGCGAAAGGAATGCAAAGAAGCGGTGGTATCCGCGTTCGCCTTTCATGTATCCGATGCTGTAAATATGCACCATCAGCGAAACCGTCGTGATAACGATCAGCATCATTACCGAAATCGGGTCAATAAGCGATCCCAGGTTAATGGTAAGTTTATCGGTGAGATGAAGCCAGGTGATCTCGAAGGCTTTAATCGATTTGTAACCGGTTTCAGCCAGGTGATCGGTCCAGAAATACCTGATAGCCGTGATATACGAAAGTATAGCTGCAATTCCTAATCCGGCTGTACCGATTAGTCCCGATACGATGGGTTTCATTTTGTGCCCGGTAATCCCGATAAGTATAAATAATACAAAGGGAATCAGCGGGATGAGTATTGTATACGTATAGTCGACCATATTTTTTAAATGTGCTAATGGACTAATTTGGTAATGTGCTAATGTGCTAAAGTTGTTACTATTGGATATAGGTTTATTTTACTGTTGCTTTGGACGATGAGATTATTTTAGAGAGTATTTTTTTTATGTCTAAGAGTTCATTTTCGAGTAACGATGGATTTGGATAATTTTCTGCCATTCTGCATAATTGTAGCCAGTATTCAAGTTCGTTTGCTTCTTTGTCTGCTATTTTTAATTTATGTACAAAATCTGCTTTGCTTTCAGCACTTTGGGCTTCCTTAACATTAGCACCAATTGATGTTCCTGCTTTCAGAATTTGCCTTGCAATCACGTATTTTTTGTTTTCTTCAAGCAGTTCTGAATATTCTATTATTTTTAAAGCAAACTTAAAACTCTTTTCTACAATTACATTTTCACTTCCCATTGCTTTTCTTTATAAAGACAAATTTTCAGAGAGTGCTAATTACCGCATTACCGCATTAACTAATTAATTCATTAAAACTTCATCTCATCCACATTATCCACATCAATCGACCTGAAATTACGGTAGATATTGATGATGATTGCGATGGCCACAGCCGCTTCGGCAGCCGCAATAGCAATAATGATAAGCGTGAAGAAATGGCCCTGCAGGTTCTGAGGATACAGGTATTTGTTGAATGCCACGAAATTGATATTCACGGAATTCAGGATGAGTTCTATCGACATCAGCATGGTGATCAGGTTTTTACGGGTAAGAAACCCATATATCCCGATGAAAAACATCAGGGTGCTGATTACCAGGAAAGATTGCAACGGTATGGTTCCGGTCATTTTTTAATGTGTTAATGTGTTAATGTGTTAATGTGCTATTATGCTAATGTGATGCTGTGTTTGTCAGCCGGTCCGTAATTATCGCATTAGCACATTGTCTCATTTTTTAATTAATATATTATCTTTCTCTTTCCGTGCAACTATAATGGCTCCGATAAGTGCAGCGAGCAGCAGGATTGAAATTACTTCGAAAGGAAGTGCAAAGCCGTCACGATCGTAGGAAATGAGTGCATTTCCCACATCGGTAACGGTCGAAGTCTTTGCAGGCTCAACCGAAGGAACGAATGCAAATTTCATAATGGTGATCAGCGTGAGTATTGCTCCTGCACAAACAGCCAGTGCTGACAGCAGGCTTTGCTTCGCATCGGCCATGATTGCTTTCTCGCTGATATGGCTGGTGAGCAATACCGAAAAAATGATCAGCACCACAATACCGCCGGCATACACAGTGAGCTGCACAGCAGCAAGGAAGGTGTATTCGAGCATGAAATAAATGGCGGCGGTCGAAACGAGTACAAAAAGGAGGTACACAGCGGCACGCAATATTTTCCGGCTTGTAACGGTGAGTACTGAAAACACCAGTATCATTCCGGCCAGAAGGTAAAACATTACATCACTATTCATTTTGGGTATATTTTCTTTATAAAACTTGGGTCAGTTGGGTGATTATTCGTGGGCTTTTGATGTCATTTGTTGTTATTCGTGGTCATTTGGTTGTCATTCGTTGTCATTCAATGGTCATACGATGGTCATTCAATTGTTGAGGGATGAGTTTTTGAGGTTGTCAGAGTATTTGTTTTTCACTCATAACTCATAACTCATATCTCATCACTATTCCTTAATTCCTTCCATAATCTTCGATCCGGGCTGGTTAAGCACTTTAGTCATCGTAGTGCGGTCCCAATGGGCATGTTCGAAGGTCTGGGCCATTACGATAGCGTCCGAAGGGCAGGTTTTAACACAGAGGTTGCAGAAGGTACACATTGCCAGATGGTAGATATGCTTGTCGATAATGCGTTTCTTCTTGCCTTCCTCATTGATAATGGATCCTGCAATGATTTCGATGGATCCGTTCGGGCAGTTGATTTCGCAGATTCCGCAGCCGGTGCATTTATGCTCGTTGTTTTCGTTGTGCGGCATCACCACTTCGCCACGGAAACGCTCGAACATTACAAGTGTATCGCGGTTTTCGGGATACTGCTGGGTAACGTGCTTCCAGGGAGTGAAAAAGTACTTCGCGGTAACTTTCATCCCGGTTAGTAAAGTCCAGATGCCGCTAAAGATCTCGGCTATATATTCAAAGAATGATTTCATGTTCAGTTTATGTTATCAGTTTCAGAATTTTACCAATGCCAGCCCAATAAAACCATGGTAGCCATCAACAGTATGTTGAACAGGTTGATCGGGAGCAGGTATTTCCATTCGAGTGTAAGAATCTGGTCGATACGAAGGCGTGGGAAGGTCCATTTGAACCACATGATAAGGAATATGATTCCGAATACTTTCATAAAGAACCAAACCAGTCCGGGGATATAATCCATGATGTTGTTGAAAGCTTCAAACCCGCCGAAGTGGAAAGGCATCCAGCCGCCAAGGAATACTATTGTTGCCATGGCAGCAACAATGAACAGGTTGATGTATTCGGCCAGGAAGAAGAAGGCGAATTTGATGCCCGAATATTCGGTATGGAAACCAGCAGTAAGTTCCGATTCAGCTTCGGCAAGGTCGAAAGGACCCCGGTTGGTTTCAGCTGTACCCGCAACCACGAATACGAAGAATGCAATTACGGCGGGAATATGTCCTTTGAAAAGGAACCAGCCTCCGCGCTGAAGTTCAACAATTTCGGATACCTGCATGGTGCCGGCAAGTATTACCATGGTAATGAGCGACATACCGACCGAAAGCTCGTAGCTTACGATCTGGGCACCGCTTCGCATACCGCCGATAAGTGAATACTTGTTGTTACTGGCCCAGCCGGCAAGCAGAACGCCGATTACACCAACTGATGAAACGGCAGTCACAAAAAAGATACCTATATCGAAATCGAGCGATTGCAATCCCGGGGCAAACGGTATAACCGAAATGGTCAGGAAGGGAACTATAATAACGATAAAAGGAGCCAGGTTGTATAGAAATTTATCAACACTTTTGGGTGTGATAAGCTCTTTCATCAGCAACTTTATAAAGTCGGCTATGGTTTGTATCAGTCCCCAGGGACCTACACGCATCGGGCCTAAGCGCTGCTGGAAAAAAGCGCACACTTTTCGTTCGGCGTACACCAGCAACAAACCGAATATGGCAATAAATAAAAGGTATAAAACCCCGATTATTGTCCATTCAATGATTGTTGTAAGTAATGGGGAGCAACTTTCCATCAATCCCTGGTGAATGGATTGGGTAAGCGGCGTAAAATCGTATTTTTCGAATGCCATTCTGAAATGGGTTTATCTGTTACAATTACAATTTATATTTGTTTACCGTCAGTATCTACCTGTCGATATCAGGAATAACTAAGTCGAAAGTTGCCATAATAGCGACAAGGTCGGCGATTTTCCATCCTTTGGCAATGTGGTTGATTGCAAAAAGGTTGGAGAAGCCCGGTGAGCGGAATTTTAAACGGTACGGGTTTTTCTTTCCATCGCTTACTACATACACGCCGAATTCACCACGGGCGGTTTCAACGCGCTGGTAATATTCACCTTCAGGAAGTTTTACAACACCTTTCATTTTAACTGCGTAATCACCTTCCGGTATATTATCGATAAGCTGTTCGATAATATTGAGTGATTCGTGCATTTCGTCCATCCTCAGTTTCCAGCGCATAAAGGAGTCACCATCAGTACCAAGTTTTTCGTCGAATTTAACTAACGGATAAGCACTGTATGGGTGATGTTTACGCACGTCGCAACTGAAGCCCGAAGCACGGCCGGTAGGCCCGGTAACACCGAATGCTATTGCATCTTCTTTGGTTAAAACTCCTACTCCTTTTGTACGGTTCTGGAAAATGATGTTACCGGTAAGCAGCTTATCATATTCAGGAAGCTTTTTCCTGAAGTATTTGATAAAATCCTTTACCCTGCGCTGGAAGTTCGGGTGTATATCGAACATCACTCCGCCGGGCACACTATAATTTAATGTGAGGCGTGCGCCACAGGTTTCTTCAAAAATATCTAGAATATGCTCACGGTCGCGAAGGCCGTAGAAGAATGCCGTTAATGCACCAAGGTCCATACCCGAAGCACACCACCATAACTGGTGCGAAGCCAGACGCTGGAGTTCATCGAAAATGGTACGGATGTATTTAACGCGATCGGGAACTTCAACCTGTAGCGCATTTTCAACCAGAAGGCAAACTGCTTCGTTGTTCATGTGCGACGACAGGTAATCCATGCGGTCGGTCAGATGCGGGATCTGCGGGTAGGAGAGGGCTTCGGTCATTTTCTCGATACCGCTGTGGATGTAGCCGACATGAGGCTCCACATTGTGTACGATTTCGCCTTCCAGTTTGAGCAGCAGCCTCAGAACACCGTGGGTACTGGGGTGTTGAGGACCCATATTCACCAGGTACTCGTCGGTCTTTATTTCGTCGTCAGTGACAATTCTTTGAAGTATTTCAGCCATAACTATCTTTCTACAACATGAATATCATCCTTAAAATCTTTACGGAGCGGGAATCCCCAGTTTTCGTCGAGGAAGATGCGCCTAAGATGCGGATGGTTGTTAAATTTTATTCCCAGTAAATCGTAGATTTCATTTTCGTGGAATTCGGCAGTAGGCCATATGTCGGCAACACTATCGATAGCAGGGGTTTCCCTGTTTTCGGTATTGGTTTTAACAACCAGGAAATGCTTCAGCGAAGTGGATTCGAGGTGGTAAACTACCTGAATGAAAGCCGGGTAATCGACACCTGATTCGCATACCAGGTAATCGAAAGCCAGCTGGCTGTCGGTTTTAATATCCAGCATGAACGCATGCAGTTTGTCGAAGCTTACAGTGATCTCAGGGTACTGTGAGCCTTGCTTAACTACCGCGCCGGGGTATGCTGACGTAAGTTTTTCAATAAGTTGTTCGTTTGTCATAGCCTTATTGGTTTTCGGATTCTGCCGGTACGGTAAGTGCTCCGGCAGTATGTCCTTACTTTACAAGCTTCTTTTTAAAATTCTTCTCTCTCTTGATCTTTTTCTGCAGCTGCAGGAACGCATACAACAATGCTTCGGGGCGCGGCGGACAGCCTGGCACATAAATGTCGACAGGTATAACATGATCGGCGCCCTTCACAATTGAATAGGAGTTATAAAAGAAAGGACCGCCCGAAACGGCGCATGCCCCCATGGCGATCACGTACTTGGGATCGGCAATCTGGTCGTACAAACGTTTCAGGACAGGCACCATTTTATAGTTGATGGATCCCGAAATAATGATCATATCGGCCTGGCGCGGGGTAGCGCGGGCAACTTCATAACCAAAGCGGGCCATATCGTGGCGCGAAGCTCCGACAGCCATAAATTCGATGGCGCAGCAGCGCGTTCCGAAAGTAAGAGGCCACACTGAATTCGACCTTGCCCAGTTAACCAGCGCATCGAGCTGCGTAAGAATAATACTGCCTCCCTCGTATTGTTCAAGAATGGGGAAGTCGTTTTTCTCAAATTCTTTTTTTGATGTTATTCCCATTTCAAAGCATGTTTTTTCCAGCCGTACAACAGGCCGAGACCTAAAATAAAGAAGAAGATGAGTATTTCGATATACCCTGTCATACCTGCATGTTTCATAACCACAGCCCAGGGGAAAACAAACACTGTTTCCACATCGAAAATCAGGAAGATAATTGCAAACAGGTAATAGCCTACGGTATATTGCAGCCACGAACCACCAATGGTTTCGATGCCG
This sequence comes from Bacteroidales bacterium, assembly GCA_963677975.1. GTDB lineage: Bacteria > Bacteroidota > Bacteroidia > Bacteroidales > UBA4417 > UBA4417. Next base: position 3,134,211 of record OY782677.1, read on the forward strand.
CATTCATAAGGCTCAAATTTTGTCGGATTGTACGATGTCGGGGGCACAAAACTGGAGAAAAGCATAGCTCCCCCCACAAGCACCACAGCGACAATAAAAAAGAGTACTAAAGCACTGCTATCCATATATATTTATTTTTATTTCCGGTTCGAAGGTGGCAAAAGTATAGAATTGTTGTAATTATATATGTACTAAATTTGATATCACAGATAATTTAGAAGCACTCTAAATTATGTTAATATACTTATAAAACAGAATATGTTTTCTAATAGGCTGAAAACGTGTCTAAAAGGAATTTTAATCAGAACAAAAAGTAAACGAACATTTTACTTAATTTTGCTGTTTCCCTACTCATAAAGTTATCAACTATGAAAAAGTTAATATCTGCTTTACTTATCGTTATTTTACTGCTTGGCACTGCAGGCTTCGCACAGAAGAAGACCGAAGAAATTAAAATAAAAACATCGGCCCAGTGTGGAATGTGTAAAACCCGAATAGAAACCGCAATGGCTTATGAAAAGGGAGTTGTAACTTCTGATCTGAATCTTGAAGATAAAGTACTTACAGTTACTTTTAAATCCGGGAAAACAACACCTGAGAAAATCCGCAAGGCAATCAATATGGTTGGGTATGATGCTGATGAAACACTGGCCGATCCTAAAGCCTATGCAGCATTATCGCCTTGCTGTAAAAAGCCTGATGACCCGGATCATATATCGCACTGATAAAAGGATCTCAGCTTATTCCTGGTATTTATATTTTTATGGTTTTACTGAAATTTGAGACTCTATTCTATTAACCATGGAGCTTTATATCCTGTCGGTCTTGCTTTTACAACCGGCGTTGTCGGAATAAAACTTATATCAAGTTTTTCAATTTTACTGCCCTGGATTTTATACATCAGCGACTGGTAAGGTTCAAATATCAGTTCCAGGGGATAGCTTTTCCCCCTGTAATTCAGGCTGATTTTCATTGTTTTTGTTTCACTTTCGAGCGATTGGCCGTATTCGAGCGGGAATTTCAACCTGTCGGATTTTGGATTCGGGAAGAAAATATAGATTGCTTCTCCTTCCTTACTGCACCAGTGACGCGGAATAATATTTCCTGTAATAAAGGGTTTCAGTCCAAGGGGCAACGTGTCATAAGTATCCCCTTTTTTCCTGATTTTATCGACAAGTATTGCATAATCCGGATGTTTCAGTATTCCCGGCTCTTTCGGATCTTTAATTAAAATGATTTTTAATCCTTTGTCGGCCAGTTCTGAGACTCGTTTTACCGTTTTATAATCCATATATCCGACATTTATATACAGGGCTTTATAACTGGCATTTCCAACTGATAAAAACCCGCTATTCACTCTTGCCTTTTCGAGGAACTCGCCGTTTATCCAGGTTGGATTGAAGCCTGCCAGCTCATCAGGGAAATATACATAACGCATTTCGTAGAATCCCCATGCCCATTTGAATTGTTTTTCTTTTGGCATAACTCCGGCTATCCAGGCATCTTCGGTTGGCAGGTAAACAGCAATATCGGAATAGGTGCTGCCTTTTTTCATATAGCCCGAAACCGTTTCGAGGTATTTATTAAACGCAGTGATTTCGGGTGCCAGATTGCCCTTGTCGCCGATATGGGTACTTGCATAAAAGTTGACCGTATCCTGTCCTTTGGGGTTGTGAGCCTTCCCGTGCCATATGATCTGGTTAACGCCATTGCCCAGTAAGGCATCGGCCACCAGTTTTAAATCAGCAGCCTGTTCCTGCCTTATGTAATCGCGCGGCCAGCCATAAAGGCATGTAAAGGTTTCGGACGAAACAAATTTCTTTCCCGACAGGAGTGCTGCCGAAGCCGGTATGGCGCAATACTCGGGTTCGAAAAGCATGGATTCGCCTTCGGGAATATCGAGCCTGGAATATCCTGATATGAGGTCGCAGGGAGCACCCGAAACCTGTCCGCGCGACAGGACGCCAGCCCTATTCACAGTTTCATCGTAATCCTTGTAAAAACGGAGAACCTTGTCAGAAACAAGGCTCATATAATCGTAGCGGTACTGGCTGTTTGCCCGGGTATAAATGGAATCCATATACGACTTAATATCATAGCCGAACCGGGATTTGAAATCCTTATCGAAGCCTTCGCACCAGAGTTTTTCGGTTTCCACTTCCCAGCTGTCGATAAAATACGATTGTGTCAAATGGATACGGGGACGCGGGAATGAATCAATAATCCGGGCAAAGTAGGGCTTATAGTTTCCGGGAGTAAGGTGGTCGATAACATAGCCGGTTTTAGGGTGTTCCCAGGTAAGCTTTATTTCCTGCCTCCATCCGGGGTCACCGAATTTCTGCGTAGCCTGGCCGAAGGTTACTTTGCTGTCGCCGAAAGGCCAGAGCGTACCCATCGTGAGGTCGCAACCCATCCCTATTGAATCAGCATAACTGATTGTATACGAAACAATTTTCTGCCATTCGGGGCTCAGCCACTCCTGCCGGGGAGTATAGGAAGTGTCATTTTTATTGAACCGGTTCATCGGATATACCCAGGCAACTTCAACTCCACCAAAACCATGTTCTTTTAACCATTCGAGGTTGTATTTAACATCCTCTTTCTTTATTGTAGAAGCAAACCACCAATAGCGGGCATAGGGCTTTGAGCTTTGCGAGAATGCAATGGCTGGTTCGTTTTTAGATTGAGCGAGAAGGTAATTACCTGGTGAAATTGTAATAATTATTTGAACCAGGCAACTGGCAAGTAATGCGTATAACGATCTCATAGAAAACTTTTTATGATTATTTGTATGCGATTGCTTCGGCTTCAATCAAACATCCGAAATGCAGTTTACCCACAGGTACAACAGAGCGGACAGGTTTATGGTCACCGAAAAAAGCACTGTAAACCGAATTGACTTTTTCCCAATCCTCAATGTCAGACAGGTAAATTCTAACCTGGATTACCTTCTCCCTGGAACTTCCGGCTGCGCAGACAATAGTATCTATTTTATCAAGAATCTCCAGGGTTTGAGCTTCAATACCTTCAGGAATTAGTTTTGTAACCGGATCAACGGGCAACTGCCCGGAAATATATACCGTTCCGTTGTGTACAATGCATGGGGAGTAATGCCCTTTACTTTCCGCTAGCTTTTCGTTTTTTATTATCTCCATAATTTGTAACAACTATTTACATCTGACCTTTTACTTCTGAATTCTGACTTCTGACCTTTGACTTCTGACTTCTGACTTCTGACCTCTGACTTCTGACTTCTGACTTCTGACCTTTGACTAGATTTAACTATCGTGCTCCACAACAACCCGCCCTGTGATCTTTCCGTCAAGAATTTCATCAATGTACCTGCCCAGGCTCTCAAGCCCGCAAAACGCAGTTCTGATTTTTGAAAAATCCGGTTTCCATTCCCCGGCAAGTTTTTGCCATAATTCCTGTCGCAGTTGCATAGGTGTAGTAGCTGAGTTCACGCCAAGCAGGTTAATGCCATTCAGGATAAACGGGAAAACACTTGTGTTCAACATTGGAGAAGCCACATTTCCACAACAGGCTACATTTCCGTGAGGCTTAATACATTTAAGGACAGTAGCAAGTGTGTTTCCCCCCACAGTATCGATGGCCCCGGCCCATTGCGAGCGCAGCAGCATACGGACCGACTGATCATCCACTTCCGATCGGGGAATAACATTCGAAGCTCCTAAATTTTTAAGGTATTCGTATTCAGAAACTTTACCGGTTGAGGCCGTAATTTCGAACCCCAGTCTTGATGCAATTGCTGTTGAAAGGCTTCCCACTCCGCCTGTTGCTCCCGTAACCAGCAAAGGTCCTTCGGCAGGCTGCTGGCCGCATCGCAGAAGGTGATGTATAGCCAGAGCGGCTGTGAACCCTGCAGTTCCCAGTATCATACTTTCTTTCAGCGTAAGACCGGCAGGCAAGGGTACAACCCATCCTGCGGGCACATTGATATATTCGCCGAAACCTCCCATGGTATTCATTCCCAGGTCGTAACCGGTCACCAGTACCTCGTCGCCGGCATTAAATTCAGGTGAATTGCTTTCGGTAACGATACCTGCAGCATCAATGCCCGGGGTATGCGGGTAATGCCGGGAAACGCCCTTGTTGCCTGACGCCGATAAAGCATCTTTATAATTGAGCGAGGAACAGGCAACTTTAATAAGGACACCGTTTTGCGGCAGATCACCGGTGTAGCGTTCGCACACCTGGCGTTGAAACGTTCCGGAAGGTTTCTCGGAAATAAAAAGGGCTTTGAACGGTATGTTTTTCATTGTGAAGATTTATTATCACATCGAATATGGAAGGCTACCAGGTCTCAAAGGGTAAATATCACGGATTTCAGGTTCTGATTTCCTGGTTATTGGTTACCGTCTGACAGATTGAATGGTTGATGAGTTGATGAGTTGATGGGTTGATGGGTTGATGGGTTGATAGGTTGATAAGTTGAAGTGTTGTTTCTTAAATTTTCAAATTCTCACTTCCGAAATCGCAAATCCCTAGTCTTCGTGCCTCCGGTCCATTTCCCGCTTGTTATCCTTTGTTTTCAGGGTTTCGCGTTTATCGTACATTTTCTTTCCCTTGGCAATTGCAATGGTTACTTTGCAAAAGCCTTTATCATTTATAAACAGCTCGGTGGGAACTATAGTAAGGCCTTTTTCGCGGGTTTTACCGATTATTTTTTTTAGTTCGCGGCAGTTCAGCAGGAGTTTCCGGGCACGTTTGGCTATATGGTTGAACTGGTTCCCGAATTTGTATTCCGAAATATGGGCATTGAGCAGGTATAATTCATCGCCGGTAAAAGCACAGTAGCTGTCGGTAAGGTTTACCTTTCCTTCGCGTACCGATTTGATTTCGGTCCCCAGCAGCACAATACCCGCAGTAAACTGCTCAACGAGGAAATACTCGAAGCTGGCTTTTTTATTCTTAATAGTTATGATATTCGCCATATTGCGGCAAAGGTAGGAAAAATAGAGTTTAGGGTTTAGGGGTTGGGGGTTAGGGGTGGAAATAATTCATTTTTTGTTGGTTGCTGGTGGCTAGACTCTGGCCGTTTGTATAAAATAACACTGGACCCGGATTTCAGGCCGCATATCCTATATAGGTGGTTCAGGATACCAGCTGTTAAATAAATTAAAGTAATTTAAAATCAGAGGCTCAAAATTTAAATCGGATATATTCTCCGTAACTCTGAAAATCTCTCCCCGATCTCTATCAGGACTGAAATCCTGAACCTCTATAACCCAGAAAATATATAGCCTATTATCCCGGAACCTTAAACCGCCATTCTGGGTTACTTATTTATTTTCAGAAAAATCTTGTCAATAATGATTGCTTATGAAACACGCAAAGGTCCTAAGGTGAAAACGTCTAGATGATTTACTGAAAATGTCTAAAAGATTTTCGGGGGTGATTTAATTCAGGATAATAGCTTTAGTTGAATGATTTCGCTTTCTCTTACGATAGAGCGTCAGGCAGTTCTGAATTATTGCCGCGATGATGCCGGAAAATATATAATAATTACATCCTGGTACGATTCAGGAGCTTATACAGGTGAGGTAATTCAACCTATATTCATGTGGAAACAGATTGGACTTCCTCTTATAAATTACCCGGGATTAAAGACTATAATTCCAACCCCCATCCCGCAGCTACGGGACCCATCCCCATTCCCTGCCTTACAATTTCACCGTCACTCCCAACATAATATTCAACCCCGCTTGCGGGAAATAGCCATCGAGCTTTTGCATTACATTTTCGGAAGAATAGCGATATACCCAGGCATTGGATTCGTACTCAGTATTGAATATATTGTTCAGCATCAGGGAGAAACCGATTTCTTTGCAGAAGCCCGGAGTCAAAGTATACCGTATAAGCAGATCGTTTACAAAATAGGGATCGAGCTGGCGGTCGCTGCTCCGGGTATTATCTATAAACTGCCGGCCGACGTATTTACTTAGGAGATTGACGTTAAAACCTTTATAAACAGCCCAGTTGATAGTACTGCCTGCGATTAACGATGGTGAGAAAGCGAGGTCGGTATTGGAATGTTCAACAGCAATTTGTTCCCAGGTATCCCAGTTGTCGATGTACTCAGTATAAGATTTGATTTTATTACTGCTCAGTGTCAGCGAAGGCTCCCATTTCAGATTTGAAGTCAGCAAAGCTTTTGCCGAAAGTTCTATGCCTGCCCGGTAGCTTGCCGGAACATTGATCATAACCGGAGCACCGACATCATTTATTGCACCTGTGAGCACAAGCTGGTCGTTGTAATACATATAATATGCATTCGCTGTAAAAGCTATGTGACTGCCTGAAACCGTATATCCTGCTTCGGCGTCATACAGGGTTTCCGGTTTGGGAACTTGTTTAGCAAGATCCGCATCAACGAAATTATCCCGGTTTGGTTCGCGGTTTGCAATTGAAAGTGAAGCATATACGTTTTGCCTGTCGGATACCTGGTACGAAATACCTGCTTTTGGATTGAAGAAGCTATACCAATGCTCCTGGGTTATATCGCGGAAACCGTTATCGATACCATTAATAGAATAATGTATTTGCCTGCATTGCAGGTCGATCCATGTATTCAGCTTTTCTGTCAGGATATATTCCGTTTTCAGGAAGATGTTAAAGTCACGTTTTTCAGCTTTACTTCTGTACCATTCGTGGTCAGTTTCGGTGTTGCCTGCCCATTGAAGCCAGGTAACTGTACCGAAATGGTTGCCTTTATAAATATTCCATGATCCCCCGAATGATGTTTTTAATCTGCCTGCATGGTAATTAAGCGACCAGGTAATTCCCGTGAATGTATTGGCCAGGTGTTTCTGCCTGACCAGGTCCGAAGTGGTAATTGCCCCTGATGGAGTATAGAGCGTATCGGAATAATGCACCACATAAGGCGAATTCGTAATAATGGCTGGTATTGCATAATCCGACAGCTTCCCGCTTTCTACATATTCTTCATAATATCCCGCCCCTATAGTGCGGTGAACTGCCGCATTCAGGAAGAGCCTTTTGCTGAATTCGTGGGAATAAATAGCCTGGTAATGGGTTTGTCCATAGTTATCCGTCTGATTATCGTAATAATGAACATTGTTTTTATTGTCAAAATACATTCCCATATAATTGAATGTCCTGCTGGTTTCGAGCATATATGAAGGTACGCCTCCCCAGGCCTGGTATGTTTTTTCCTTTCCCGAAAAGATATTGATCCTGAAAATATCTTTGCCTGAAGTGTAAGCGCCCGAAATATAATAGGATAATAATTCGGATGAAGCCCGATCGATGTATCCGTCGGACGATAATTTCGAAATGCGGCTGTCGAGGCTGAAATGTTTGTTTACCAGTCCCGTCCCGAAAGAGACACTGTTCTTAAGCGTGTTGAATGAGCCGTAAGCACTGTTTATTTCTGCATAGGGTTCAGGGTTAGGAACGGCTGATTGCAGGTTAACACTTGCACCAAAAGCTGATGCCCCGTTTGTGGAAGTACCTACACCACGCTGGATCTGAACATTATCGGTCGATGTGGCAAAATCAGGCAGATCGACCCAGAACACATTATGCGATTCAGGATCATTAAGCGGGATTCCGTTTATGGTAACATTAATACGGGTCATGTCGGTTCCCCGTATGCGTAAAGCCGTATACCCCATTCCGTTGCCTGCATCGGAGGTTGAAACAGCCGAAATGCTGCCTCCAAGCAGAACCGGCAGATCCTGCCCGAAATTGATAGCCGATAATTCCCTTTTATCAATTTCCTGGTGGGCGACAGGAGTATTACTGCCGGCCCGGGTCGAATACACAATCACTTCATCGGTAATTATGGCTGCCGGTAACAGTGAAACCGAAATTTCCTTGTCCTTACGCAACTCAACGGCTACGGTATCGTTTTTGTACCCGATATAACTGATAATCAATGAATAGGAGGAGGGTTTCAGGTTTTTGAATACAAACAGACCGGTATTGTTGCTTACTGTTGAATAGTAAGTATTCGCCAGCCTGACTGAAGCTCCGGGAAGCGTTTCGTTAGTAACCCTGTCGGTTACTTTCCCCGAAAGGGTAAACTGTGCCAGTCCCAATAAAGGCAAACATACCAGTGCGACCGGTAGTGTAAATAATTTCATTTCAGTACTTTTTAATATGTTAAACTTCAAATGGCGAACAGGGTAAATCCATTCATTTAAAGTTTGTCCATCCCTTCGCCGGCATTACCCGTATCAGGTTCAATGGGTTTGATCTCAGCCTGTTTTGTTAAGGCACCCCTATTCAATAGTCCTGCAAAATTAGTTTATTATTTGAGAAGTGGATAAATCCTGCCGGAAAATAATTTCGGTTGATAGGTTCAAAGGTTGAGCGAAGCGAAATCCCGCAGCAGCGGGATTCAATGGTTCAAAGGTTGAGCGAAGCGAAATCCCGCTGCAGCGGGATTCAATGGTTCAATAGTTCAATGGTTCTGACTTCTACAAAAAATAACCAGCACCCAGTAACCAGCAACCAGCAACCAGCAACCAGTGCCCTGTAACCAGCAACCAGTGCCCTGTAACCAGCACCCAGTCAAAATTATTTTATAAGTTTGAATTCCCGGAAATAATTATATTTGTTCTCCAATCCGAATCGAATGAATATCTGCATTATAAACGGTCCTAACCTTAACCTGCTTGGCCTTCGTGAACCGGGAGTATATGGCAGTTCATCGTTTGAAACCTATCTGACTTCCCTGAGAAACCGCTACACGGATGTTGAATTCACATATTACCAGTCGAATATCGAAGGCGAAATAATAGATAAACTGCATGAAGTTGGTTTTAGCGCTGACGGAATAATATTAAATGCCGGCGGGTATACACATACTTCGGTTGCAATTGGCGATGCTGTTAAGGCAATCCGTACTCCGGTGGTTGAAGTTCATATTTCGAACATTCATGCCAGGGAAGATTTCAGAACAATTTCAATGATATCGTCAGGCATGAAAGGTATAATTACCGGTTTTGGACCTGATTCGTACAGGCTGGCGGTGGAAAGTTTCCGAAATAGCATTTAACCTGGAAAATCCCGAGTACGGATATAACAGTTGTAATAAGATAAAACAGATATATTTTAATAGTACTATCCGGCAAAACCAGTTTTCAACATTTTGAAACGGACTCGAACTGTTGCAGGCAAAGTTTTTGTTTTATTCATGATAGTGCGCAGGGTTAATCGCCTGAATCAAATCCACTTAGTAAACAACGAATCCGGTGTGTAATTAAATGCCATTGATAAACACCCGGATTGTATTGAGTAAAATAAAGTACAATGGAGCTATACCTCATTAAATCTTCACATATATAGCAATGATATTATGCAGATGTTAAATGTAAAAATATTTTTATTCTTTTCGGCTAAACTTATTATCTGGAATTCAAAGAGTTACAAGGGGTAAATAAAAAAAAATGCATTTACAAGAAAATAATCCAACTTTTTTGCAATTTTTTGTTTTTTTTACCTATATTTGATAAAGATTAGCCCGTGTAATGCAGTTATTTTAAATAATTGTCAATCAGCGTGTTAATTTTGAGCTTACATAATTGATTTACCCGTGTCTGTCTCATTTTAGTTGGTTTTAGTTGGTTTTCGTGAAAACGGAAGTCTTTTTTTGTTATCTGCATTCATTCATAGCCTGGTATACGAATATAGAATAAAAACATAAAGGGAATAGCAAAAGAATCAAATATGGTAAAACCTTTACACCTGATTTTTTTAGTATTTTTAGTTATCACGGGTATTAGTACAATGCCTGCCTTTCCTGCTATTGCCGGTGTGGCATTTCCGTATTGTTTCGTTCTGTTATTAAGTTATGCAACTGTGCCGGGTTTAGTCCTTGTTTCAGATGTTTCTTTACTACCATATTATTATATAGGTATAAGAAGAAATTTAACCTCCTATCTGAAGGAAGCTTTAATCGTAATTGCACTTACCGGAAGGAGTAATTTCTTAATATCAGGTTTGCCGGGATTAACCGGAGCCGGTTTTTCAAAACCTTTATCAGTAAAGTTATTCCGCATCGAAAATAAACTTAATTCTCCTGGTAATTCTTTTTCCGGCCTTTTTAAGCAGGCCTGTCAAAACAACATTTCCCGTTTCCCTGCCCATCCGTTTCGCATATTGCAAATACCTGGCTTTACGAATTTTTCACGGCTTCTGTTTCCGGCAGTTTCCGTCAACCATACATTCCCTTCTTACAGTATTAACCTTATTGCAGCTCGACCATGCCTTAACGTATTAATAACAAAATACAGCAATTATACCTCGAAACAAAATATGTTAAGTTGATAAATACTTGATTTTTATAAAAAAATCGGGTTAATTAAACAAATAACATACTTGCCTGTTTGTAGGTATTAAGTGTAGTTATACACAAAGGAAATTAACTAACACACATATTAACCAACCAAACAAAACGCTATGAAGAGAAGGCTGAAAACAATTTTTTACTTTATTGTTTAAGGTATTCATCTGCTGCCGGTTGCAGTATGTGAAACAAATAAACAACCTCCGCGCCTGGCGGATCCACAGCTTTAAAATCCGGGAACTATACCTTATATATATACAACATTTCCGGAACAACAAAACCAGTTTTTATTTTTACGCACGAATCGATACAACAAATTAATAATTTTAAACAACACATCTATGAGAAAAATTTTACGCATTGCAAAAATATTTACCTTGCTGGTGATGCTTTTATTTACGGCAGCCAATGTGCAAGGTGCAAACAGGTATTCTGTTGCAACCGGAATCTGGAATGCCACTTCTACCTGGTCCGATGTCTCAGGAGGCGCCTCTGGGTTTTCTGTCCCCGTAGCAGGTGATGTTGTGTATATCGAAGGTGGATTTGTAGTTACATTAAATGCCAATGCTTCAGCCTCTACTGCACTGAACAATGGAGGGGCAACTGCAGTAACTCTAAATATCCGGCATGCTACCGGTGCAAATATGGCGTTTACCATATCCGGTGATATTGCTATTGCTGCAAACGGAACTTTTACAACAATGAATACATCAACCACCAATAGGATTATTTAGTATTCAAAAAAAAGTGATTTTTTATAAATCCCCTAAATCAAAAATAACAATCTTATGAAAAACATTCTACAAATTTTCCTGATTGCTCTTCTCTTTATCCCAGTGATGGCAATATCTCAAACGAGCACCATTTCCTTCGATTCAAACGGCGGTACGCCGGTTGCCCCGATCACACTGGACGAAGGCGATCCGGTACCAATACCGGCAGACCCGACCAGGGTAGGCTTTACCTTCTTGGGCTGGGTTCCGTCGTTACCCGCATTCATGCCTGTTGACGATATGACTTGTGTTGCATTTTGGGACCAAAACCCTGTAATTTCAACAATTTCGCCAACAGGAGCATGTGCCGGCAGCTCGGGTTTTACGATAAGAGTTCAGGGATCTGGTTTCGATGCTACCTCAATAATAAAAATTGATAGTTACAGCCAAGGTACCGAATTTTTTCCTCCTAATACACTTCAATGTGTTATTTTTGCATCTGAACTTACTTTTCCTGGAACCTTAAATATTACTGTAGTAGATCCAGGCGGAGTTTCTAATGCGGTTCCATTTACGGTGACGGCAGTACCTTCTGTTGGCACCCCGGGTGCTCAAACAGCTTGCGACAGTTATACTTTACCGCTTATCAGCGGTGTAAACTTAAGTGGGAATCAGGCCTATTATAACAACAGCCAGGCTTTAGGAGGCACTGTTATTACCGGTCCAATCACTTCGACCCAAACTGTATGGGTATATGACGAAACTGGTACCACACCTAATTGCAGTAATGAGGAAAGCTTCGTGGTTACCATCAACACCACTCCTACGGCCGATGCACCTGTAGATGTAACAGCTTGTGATTCTTATACCCTTCCGTCTTTGACAGTGGGTAACTACTTCTCGGGTTCAGGAGGAACAGGAACGGCTTACACAGCGGGAGATCCAATTACATCAAGCATGACCATGTATGTATATGCCGAAACAGCAACAACACCAAACTGTACGGATGAGAATTCCTTCTCCATCACCATCAACACCACTCCTACGGCCGATGCACCTGTAGATGTAACAGCTTGTGATTCTTATACCCTTCCGTCTTTGACAGTGGGTAACTACTTCTCGGGTTCAGGAGGAACAGGAACGGCTTACACAGCGGGAGATCCAATTACATCAAGCATGACCATGTATGTATATGCCGAAACAGCAACAACACCAAACTGTACGGATGAGAATTCCTTCTCCATCACCATCAACACCACTCCTACGGCCGATGCACCTGTAGATGTAACAGCTTGTGATTCTTATACCCTTCCGTCTTTGACAGTGGGTAACTACTTCTCGGGTTCAGGAGGAACAGGAACGGCTTACACAGCGGGAGATCCAATTACATCAAGCATGACCATGTATGTATATGCCGAAACAGCAACAACACCAAACTGTACGGATGAGAATTCCTTCAACATCACAGTAGATGCATTGCCAACAGGAGTCAGTGCCGGAACTTACGGGCCGTTGTGTGAAGATACTGCTCCGATACTCCTTACGGGAAGCGGAGGACCAGGAAGCGGAGTATTCAGTGGAACAGGTGTAACTTATAGTGCGCCTGATTATTATTTTGATCCGGCCGGCTTAGGTGGAACAAGCCCTTTGATTACCTATACGGTTACTAATGGAAGCTGTTCGGATTTTGCCACAACAAACATAGACGTGGATGCATTTCCTGCAGGAGTTGATGCAGGTGCCTACGGGCCGGTATGTGAAAATGCTTCTCCGATACTTCTTATAGGAAGCGGCGGACCAGGAGCAGGAGTATTCAGTGGAACCGGTGTTAGTTTTGTTTCCCCTGATTATTTGTTTGACCCGAGCGGGTTAGGCGGGACAAGCCAAGTGATCACTTATACTGTGACTAATGGGACATGTTCGGATTTTGCCACAACAAACATAACGGTGGATGCGTTTCCAACAGGAATTTTTGCCGGGACCTACCCGTCATTGTGTGAGTATGACTCACCGATAGGTCTTGATGGAGGTGGTGGACCAGGAACCGGAGAATTCAGTGGAATTGGTGTTAGTTGGATTCCCCCCTATATGTCTTTTACCCCGAGCGGATTAGGCGGAACAAGCCCCCTGATCACATATACGGTAACAAACGGTAGTTGTTCGGATTTTGCTACAACAAACATAACGGTGGATGCGTTTCCAACAGGAATCGATGCCGGGACCTACCCGTCGTTGAGTGAGTATGACTCACCGATAGTTCTTACGGGAAGTGGTGTACCAGGAACCAGAGTATTCAGTGGAACTGGTGTTAGTTACATTGCGCCCGATTATATTTTTACCCCGTGCGGATTAGGCGGAACAAGCCCCCTGATCACGTATACAGTAACAAACGGTAGTTGTTCGGATTTTGCCACAACAAACATAACGGTGAATGCGGCTTCAACAGGTGTTGATGCAGGTACCTACGGTCCGTTGTGTGAAGATGGTTCACCGATAGTTCTTACGGGAAGCGGCGGACCAGGAGCAGGAGCAGGAGTATTCAGTGGAACCGGTGTTAGTTTTGTTTCCCCTGATTATTTGTTTGACCCGAGCGGGTTAGGCGGGACAAGCCAAGTGATCACTTATACTGTGACTAATGGGACATGTTCGGATTTTGCCACAACAAACATAACGGTGGATGCGTTTCCAACAGGAATTTTTGCCGGGACCTACCCGTCGTTGTGTGAAAATGGCTCACCGATAGTTCTTACGGGAAGCGGCGGACCAGGAGCAGGAGTATTCAGTGGAACCGGTGTTAGTTTTGTTTCCCCTGATTATTTGTTTACCCCGAGCGGATTAGGCGGAACAAGCCCCCTGATCACATATACGGTAACAAACGGTAGTTGTTCGGATTTTGCTACAACAAACATAACGGTGGATGCGTTTCCAACAGGAATCGATGCCGGGACCTACCCGTCGTTGAGTGAGTATGACTCACCGATAGTTCTTACGGGAAGTGGTGTACCAGGAACCAGAGTATTCAGTGGAACTGGTGTTAGTTACATTGCGCCCGATTATATTTTTACCCCGTGCGGATTAGGCGGAACAAGCCCCCTGATCACGTATACAGTAACAAACGGTAGTTGTTCGGATTTTGCCACAACAAATATAACGGTGGATGCGGCTTCAACAGGTGTTGATGCAGGTACCTACGGTCCGTTGTGTGAAGATGGTTCACCGATAGTTCTTACGGGAAGCGGCGGACCAGGAGCAGGAGCAGGAGTATTCAGTGGAACCGGTGTTAGTTTTGTTTCCCCTGATTATTTGTTTGACCCAACCGGATTAGGCGGAACAAGCCCCCTGATCACATATACGGTAACAAACGGTAGTTGTTCGGATTTTGCTACAACAAACATAACGGTGGATGCGTTTCCAACAGGAATCGATGCCGGGACCTACCCGTCGTTGTGTGAAAATGGCTCACCGATAGTTCTTACGGGAAGCGGCGGACCAGGAGCAGGAGTATTCAGTGGAACCGGTGTTAGTTTTGTTTCCCCTGATTATTTGTTTGACCCGAGCGGGTTAGGCGGGACAAGCCAAGTGATCACTTATACTGTGACTAATGGGACATGTTCGGATTTTGCCACAACAAACATAACGGTGGATGCGTTTCCAACAGGAATTTTTGCCGGGACCTACCCGTCATTGTGTGAGTATGACTCACCGATAGGTCTTGATGGAGGTGGTGGACCAGGACTCGGAGCATTCAGTGGAATTGGTGTTAGTTGGATTCCCCCCTATATGTCTATGTCTTTTACCCCGAGCGGATTAGGCGGAACAAGCCCCCTGATCACATATACGGTAACAAACGGTAGTTGTTCGGATTTTGCCACAACAAACATAACGGTTGTTGCACTACCAACTGTAGAAGCTGGTCCTGATCAGACATTTTGTTCAGGTGTTACAAGTGTTACAATGGCAGGATATTCTGTTGGTGGCGGAGCTACAACAGGTGCCTGGTCAGGTGGAGGCGGAGGCTGGGTAGGAGATGTTTATACGCCAACTGCCGGTGAAATAAGCAGCGGTTCAGTTATACTTACTTATAGCACCACTGACGCTTCACCTTGTACGGATGTGAGTGATTTCATGACAGTTTATTTCATCCCTGATCCAACCATTTCCTTTACAGCGACCACTCCGCTAGGAGCAGCTACCACAACCGACGGCAGTCCTAACTCAATTACACTTAATTTCTGCGGCGGGGAGATGTTTACGTTTAGTGGTTACAGCAGCAATCCAGGTTCGAATGTTGGGAAAACGGAGACAATAGCCACATCCGGAAATGTATTATATAACGGATCGCCTCATGGAACCGGAAATTTTGAAACGGCTCCTGCCGGTATGTCCGCATATTTCAGTGGAACATACGGCCCGTATTCGCTTTCGAGCGGTACGTATGGTACCATTACGCAGACATATACGCCTTATTATGAATTGGACGGTGTCCCCGGCTATTCTGCAGGCGACTGCCTGGGTTTAACTGTTACAATGAACTATGTTATTGGCTTTAATGTGGCTATTGCACCCACAGGTGCACAGTCATTCTGCCTGGCTGGAACAGGATCGCTCTTAACAGCAACCGAAACCGGTGTGAATGGGCCATTTACACATCAATGGGGTTATCGCACGGCTTCACTCGGTCCAATAACCGATATAGGCCCGGCAACGGGGAGTACCTATACACCATCAGGTGCCGATTTCCCGACTTCGGGAACCTATTATGTGGTGTGCAAGTCAACCTCATCATGCACAGTGCCAGTAACTGCCGTTTCCAACGAAGTTACAGTCAATATCCCGGCTGATAATACAGCAGGTGCCGCATCAGGGTCACCAACTCCTTGTATTAATACCGCAATGCTGAGCATTACACATTCAACCAGCGGTGCAACAGGCATAGCCAATGACGGTGTGTCGGGTGCCAACGGGTTGCCCGCCGGTGTAAGTGCAACATGGGCAGCCGATGTAATTACTATAAGTGGCACCCCAACAGCATCAGGGCCATTCAGCTATAGTATTCTGTTAACCGGAGGTTGTGGCACTGCCAATGCAACCGGAACAATAACAGTTACACCTGACCTTGCAACTGTTGCCATTAACGAAACTGCTGCTCAGACTCTTTGTGTCGGAGTATCACCAGGTGGCAGTGCATTAACTTTAACCGAAACCGGTGGCGGAACAATAACAGCACGCCAGTGGGGTTATCGTACAGTTTCCGGAGGTTCCATAACAGCTATCGGCAGCGCAACAGGTGCTACCTATACGCCAA
The DNA here is from genome assembly GCA_963677975.1 of Bacteroidales bacterium. Taxonomy (GTDB): domain Bacteria; phylum Bacteroidota; class Bacteroidia; order Bacteroidales; family UBA4417; genus UBA4417. Next base: position 3,150,565 of record OY782677.1, read on the forward strand.
CGCCGGCTGATTTAGGGCCCGCAACTGCAGGTACCCGCTATATTGTATGTACCTCAACACCTACCTGTGGTTCACCGGTTATTTCCAACGAAGTTACTGTAAACATTACAAGTGATATATACGATGTAGCCGCAAATACATATTTCTGTACAATGGCCGATCTTACAGCTACTTATGCTCCAGGCTCGGGCCGTGTCGTACATTTTCCTAACGGTGCAGATATCAGTCCTGATGGTCTCGCTGACGGTTATCATTACTCCCCGGGTATGAGCCCGGGCTGCCTTGCAGCCGGGAGCACTGTATGGACAGTTGCAACAACATGGGATGAAGAGGTTGCAACCGCCACCTCTGCCTGTGTGGCATTCCCTTTAGGTTACGATCAGCTCAATATTACCGGTACTTTAGATATTGGAGGGGCTAACTTAACACTGGCATATTTGTCAGGATATACCCCGGTGACAGGCGATGTGCTTACCATTATTACTACCACAGGTGGTATCACCGGTACATTTGCCGGCTATGGTGAAGGGTCATCTTTAACCGTTGGAGCTAATAAATGGGTGGTCAGCTATTCTGGCGGTAATGTAACTCTTACCTATTGCACACCACCGGCAATTACTTGTCCGGCTAACCAGAATGTAACCACCAATACAGGCTGTACCTATGTAGGTGGCATTGGTTCACCAACCACCACCGTATATTGCGGTTTGGCAAGTCTCACCAGCACTCCGTCGGGGCCTTACCCACTGGGAACAACAACAGTAACCTGGAAAGTAACCGATAATTCGGGCCAGACAGCTACCTGTTCGCACACCGTAACTGTTACCGATGATGATCCTCCGTCAATTACCTGTCCGTCAAATGTTGTAATATCGTCGGATCCAAGTTTCTGCGCCAAGTCGGTGAATTTTACACATCCTGTGCCAACTGATAACTGCAGCGGAGTTTTGGGATTAACCTATCAGGTAGGTACCGACTCACCGTTAAATGTAACCTCGATAAGCTCGGATTATACGTTCCCTGTAGGCATAACCATTGTTAAGTATACCGCAACGGATGTAGCCGGCAATACCACTACCTGTTCATTTACGGTAACGGTTAACGATAATACCCCGCCGACCATCACCAACACGAACTCACCTGCAAACCGTACGGCCGTCAATACACCTGGTCAGTGCACTGCACCCGTTCTATGGACACCACTTACCGCCAGTGATAACTGTACGGGAGTACTGCTTGCAAATAATTATAACCCGGGGTATGCATTCCCTGTAGGTGTAACCACGGTAATCTATACTGCAACCGATGCCCATGGCAATACCACCACCACATCCTTTACAGTAACGGTAACGGATACTGAAAAACCTGTTATAGTGGGTTGCCCTGCCAACATTAATTTACCAATGGATGCCGGTTCATGCGGAGCCATTGTAAGTTGGACAGAACCTACAGCAACAGATAACTGTACAATCCCTATATCTCCTGTCAGAACAGATGGAACCGGTATTGTAAACGGAGCCCTTGTTCCTGCAGGTGTGTATACCATTACATATTCAGCTACCGACGGAGCAATAATTCCGAATACCAGTCTTCCATGCAGCTTTACTATCACAGTTCAGCCTGATGTTGAGTTACCGGTCTGGACAACTGCAGCCGGCGCACTGAATACAACCCTGGAATGCAGCGACGCAGCAGGTATAGCAGCAGCACAGGCCTTGGTTCCTGCTGCAAGCGACAACTGTACCTCCCCTTTAACTCCTGTTAAGACAGCAGGTGCTTTTGTAGCCGGTTCATGCCCACAGGCTGGAACCTATACCAATACCTGGACGGTATCGGATGCCGGAGGCAATGCTGTAGCCGCCGTGTATACCCAGGTAATCACCATAACTGATAATACAATACCGACCTGGACCACAGCAGCCCTTGCACTGGATGCAACCGTGCAGTGCAGCGATGCAGCAGCACTTGCCACAGCCCAGGGTCTAACCCCGGCAGCTTCCGACAATTGCGATGGAACCTTAACTCCTGTTAAGACAGCAGGAGCATTTGTAGCCGGTTCATGTCCGCAGGCAGGTACGTATACCAATACCTGGACTGTATCAGATGACTGCGGCAATGCAGTAGCAGCTGTATATACACAGATTATTACTGTGATAGATAACACAGCCCCGACCTGGACCACAGCCGCCCTGGCACTGGATGCAACCGTACAATGCAGCGACATTGCGGGTCTGGCCACAGCCCAGGGTCTAACCCCGGCAGCTTCCGACAATTGCGATGGAAGCTTAACCCCGGTAAAGACAGCCGGTTCGTTTGTAGCAGGCGCATGTCCGCAGGCAGGAACCTATACCAATACCTGGACTGTATCGGATGACTGCGGCAATGTAGTTGCAGGCATATATACACAGACTATTACTGTGATTGACAATACCGCCCCGACCTGGACCACAGCAGCTCTTGCACTGGATGCAACACTGGAATGCAGCGACATTGCAGGTTTGGCAACAGCCCAGGGTCTAACCCCTGCAGCTTCCGACAATTGCGATGGAACCTTAACTCCTGTTAAGACAGCAGGTGCTTTTGTAGCTGGTTCATGTCCACAGGCAGGAACCTATACCAATACCTGGACTGTATCGGATGACTGCGGCAATGTAGTAGCCGGTGTTTACACACAGGTAATAACAATCACCGACAATACAGCACCGACCTGGACCACAGCCGCCTTAGCACTGGATGCAACACTGGAATGCAGCAACATTGCAGGTCTGGCAACAGCCCAGGGTCTAACCCCGGCAGCTTCCGACAATTGTGATTTAACCTTAACCCCGGTAAAGACAGCAGGTTTGTTTGCAGCAGGCGCATGTCCGCAGGCAGGTACCTATACCAATACCTGGACCGTATCGGATGACTGCGGCAATGTAGTAGCAGGCGTTTACACACAGGTAATAACAATCACCGATAATACCGCCCCGACCTGGACCACAGCAGCCCTTGCACTGGATGCAACACTGGAATGCAGCGACATTGCAGGTCTTGCCACAGCCCAGGGTCTTACCCCGGCAGCTTCCGACAATTGCGATTTAACCTTAACCCCGGTAAAGACAGCCGGTCCGTTTGTAGCAGGCGCATGTCCGCAGGCAGGAACCTATACCAATACCTGGACTGTATCGGATGACTGCGGCAATGTAGTAGCCGGTGTTTACACGCAGGTAATAACAATCACCGACAATACTGCACCGACCTGGACCACAGCGGCCCTTGCACTGGATGCAACCGTGCAGTGCAGCGATGCAGCAGCACTTGCCACAGCCCAGGGTCTGACCCCTGCAGCTTCCGACAATTGCGATGGAAGCTTAACCCCGGTAAAGACAGCCGGTTCGTTTGTAGCAGGCGCATGTCCACAGGCAGGAACCTATACCAATACCTGGACTGTATCGGATGACTGCGGCAATGTAGTTGCAGGCATATATACACAGACTATTACTGTGATTGACAATACCGCCCCGACCTGGACCACAGCAGCTCTTGCACTGGATGCAACACTGGAATGCAGCGACATTGCAGGTCTGGCAACAGCCCAGGGTCTAACCCCGGCAGCTTCCGACAATTGCGATGGAACCTTAACTCCTGTTAAGACAGCAGGTGCTTTTGTAGCCGGTTCATGTCCACAGGCAGGAACCTATACCAATACCTGGACTGTATCGGATGACTGCGGCAATATAGTAGCCGGTGTTTACACACAGGTAATAACAATCACCGACAATACCGCCCCGACCTGGACCACAGCAGCTCTTGCACTGGATGCAACACTGGAATGCAGCGACATTGCAGGTCTTGCAACAGCCCAGGGTCTTACCCCGGCAGCTTCCGACAATTGTGATTTAACCTTAACCCCGGTAAAGACAGCCGGTCCGTTTGTAGCAGGTGCATGTCCGCAGGCAGGTACGTATACCAATACCTGGACTGTATCGGATGACTGCGGCAATGTAGTTGCAGGCGTTTACACACAGGTAATAACAATCACCGATAATACCGCCCCGACCTGGACCACAGCCGCCTTAGCACTGGATGCAACACTGGAATGCAGCGACATTGCAGGTCTGGCAACAGCCCAGGGTCTTACCCCGGCAGCTTCCGACAATTGTGATTTAACCTTAACCCCGGTAAAGACAGCCGGTCCGTTTGTAGCAGGTGCATGTCCACAGGCAGGTACGTATACCAATACCTGGACCGTATCGGATGACTGCGGTAATGTAGTTGCAGGCGTTTACACGCAGGTAATAACGATCACCGACAATACTGCACCGACCTGGACCACAGCGGCCCTTGCACTGGATGCAACCGTGCAGTGCAGCGATGCAGCAGCACTTGCCACAGCCCAGGGTCTGACCCCTGCAGCTTCCGACAATTGCGATGGAAGCTTAACCCCGGTAAAGACAGCAGGTTCGTTTGTAGCAGGCGCATGTCCGCAGGCAGGAACCTATACCAATACCTGGACTGTATCGGATGACTGCGGCAATGTAGTTGCAGGCATATATACACAGACTATTACTGTGATTGACAATACCGCCCCGACCTGGACCACAGCAGCTCTTGCACTGGATGCAACACTGGAATGCAGCGACATTGCAGGTCTGGCAACAGCCCAGGGTCTAACCCCGGCAGCTTCCGACAATTGCGATGGAACCTTAACTCCTGTTAAGACAGCAGGTGCTTTTGTAGCCGGTTCATGTCCACAGGCAGGAACCTATACCAATACCTGGACTGTATCGGATGATTGCGGCAATATAGTAGCCGGTGTTTACACACAGGTAATAACAATCACCGACAATACCGCCCCGACCTGGACCACAGCCGCTCTTGCACTGGATGCAACACTTGAATGCAGCGACATTGCAGGTCTTGCAACAGCCCAGGGTCTTACCCCGGCAGCTTCCGACAATTGTGATTTAACCTTAACCCCGGTAAAGACAGCCGGTCCGTTTGTAGCAGGTGCATGTCCACAGGCAGGTACGTATACCAATACCTGGACTGTATCGGATGACTGCGGCAATGTAGTTGCAGGCGTTTACACACAGGTAATAACAATCACCGATAATACCGCCCCGACCTGGACCACAGCAGCTCTTGCACTGGATGCAACACTGGAATGCAGCGACATTGCAGGTCTGGCAACAGCCCAGGGCCTTACCCCGGCAGCTTCTGACAATTGCGATGGAAGCTTAACCCCGGTAAAAACAGCAGGTGCTTTTGTAGCAGGCGCATGTCCGCAGGCAGGAACCTATACCAATACCTGGACCGTGTCGGATGACTGCGGCAATGTAGTTGCAGGCATTTACACACAGGTAATAACGATCACCGACAATACCGCCCCGACCTGGACCACAGCCGCCTTAGCACTGGATGCAACACTGGAATGCAGCGACATTGCAGGTCTGGCAACAGCCCAGGGTCTTAACCCGGTAGCTTCAGATAATTGTGATTTAATTTTGACCCCGGTAAAGACAGCAGGTTCGTTTGTAGCAGGCGCATGTCCGCAGGCAGGAACCTATACCAATACCTGGACTGTATCGGATGACTGCGGCAATGTAGTAGCCGGTGTTTACACGCAGGTAATAACGATCACCGACAATACCGCCCCGACATGGACCACAGCAGCGCTGGCACTGGATGCAACACTGGAATGCAGCGACATTTCAGGTCTGGCAACAGCCCAGGGTCTTACCCCGGTAGCTTCAGATAATTGTGATTTAATTTTGACCCCGGTAAAGACAGCAGGATCGTTTGTAGCAGGCGCATGTCCGCAGGCAGGTACGTATACCAATACCTGGACTGTATCGGATGATTGCGGCAATGTAGTAGCCGGTGTTTACACACAGGTAATAACGATCACCGACAATACCGCCCCGACCTGGACCACAGCCGCCTTAGCACTGGATGCAACACTGGAATGCAGCGACATTGCAGGTCTGGCAACAGCCCAGGGTCTAACCCCGGCAGCTTCCGACAATTGCGATGGAACCTTAACTCCTGTTAAGACAGCAGGTGCTTTTATAGCCGGTTCATGTCCACAGGCAGGAACCTATACCAATACCTGGACCGTATCGGATGACTGCGGCAATGTAGTAGCCGGTGTTTACACACAGGTAATAACAATCACCGACAATACAGCACCGACCTGGACCACAGCAGCGCTTGCACTGGATGCAACACTGGAATGCAGCGACATTGCAGGTCTGGCAACAGCCCAGGGTCTTACCCCGGCAGCTTCAGATAACTGCGATGGAAGCTTAACCCCGGTTAAGACAGCTGGTCCGTTTGTAGCAGGTGCATGTCCACAGGCAGGTACATATACCAATACCTGGACTGTATCGGATGACTGCGGCAATGTAGTTGCAGGTGTTTACACACAGGTAATAACAATTACCGACAATACCGCCCCGACCTGGACCACAGCCGCCTTAGCACTGGATGCAACACTGGAATGCAGCGACATTGCAGGTCTGGCAACAGCCCAGGGTCTTACCCCGGTAGCTTCAGATAATTGTGATTTAATTTTGACCCCGGTAAAGACAGCAGGTTCGTTTGTAGCAGGCGCATGTCCGCAGGCAGGTACGTATACCAATACCTGGACTGTATCGGATGACTGCGGCAATGTAGTTGCAGGCGTTTACACGCAGGTAATAACGATCACCGACAATACAGCACCGACCTGGACCACAGCAGCGCTGGCACTGGATGCAACACTGGAATGCAGTGACATTTCAGGTCTGGCAACAGCCCAGGGTCTTAACCCGGTAGCTTCAGATAATTGCGATGGAAGCTTAACCCCGGTAAAGACAGCAGGATCGTTTGTAGCAGGCGCATGTCCGCAGGCAGGAACCTATACCAATACCTGGACTGTATCGGATGACTGCGGCAATGTAGTTGCAGGCGTTTACACGCAGGTAATAACAATCACCGACCTTACCGCCCCGACCTGGACGACCGCAGCCGGCGCACTGAATGCAACCGTACAGTGCAGCGATGCAGCAGCCCTGGCAGCAGCACAGGCTTTGGTTCCTGTAGCTATTGACAACTGTGATGGAAGTTTAACCCCGGTTAAGTCCTCTGGAGCATTTGTTCCTGGAGTTTGTCCCTCGGCAGGAACCTATACCAATACCTGGACTGTATCGGATGATTGCGGCAATTCCGTGGCAACTGTATACATCCAGACAATTACCGTGATTGACATTACCCCTCCAACCCTTGTCTGCCCGGGTAATATTGCACTGAATGCATCAGCCAGTTGTACACAGCTTGCATCCTGGACAATACCGGTTCCAACTGATAACTGCTCTGGCGTAGTTACATTATCCTATTCCGTTGTTCCGTTTGTTCCGATCTCAATCATCGGTACAATGGCAACAGGGCTGTTCGATGTTGGAGTAACAACAATCACATACACAGCCTCGGACTGCATAGGCAACACAACTACCTGTTCGTTCACGGTTACAGTAACTGATGTAACCTCTCCGACCATCACGGGTATCCCGGCAACTATTAACAAGAACAATACACCGGGTCTTTGCAGTTCACCGGCCACCTGGCCTCCTGTTATGGCCAGCGATAACTGTCCTGGAGTTACACTTACAAGCAATTGGAACTCCGGAGATATTTTCCCTGTAGGAACCACAACGGTTATCTATACAGCTACCGATGCACACAGTAATGTAACCACTGCTTCATTCAATGTTATTGTAACAGATAACGAGAAACCAACCTGGACCACTGCAGCCAATAACCTTGACCGTACGCTTCAATGCAGCGACATTGCAGGTCTGGCCACAGCCCAGGGTCTTAACCCGGTAGCTACCGACAACTGTACCTCACCATTAACCCCTGTAAAGACAGCAGGTTTATTTGTAGCAGGCGCATGTCCACAGGCAGGTACCTATACCAATACATGGACTGTAGCTGATGCTCATGGCAATACAGTAGCCGCTGTGTACACACAGACCATAACTCTGATTGATAACACTATACCGGTGTGGACCACAGTAGCCGGAGCACTTGATGCAACTGTACAATGCAGTGATGTGGGCGGATTTGCAGCAGCACAGGCACTTGTACCGGTAGCTTCCGACAATTGCGATGGAAGCTTAACCCCGGTAAAGACAGCAGGTGCTTTTGTAGCTGGTTCATGTCCACAGGCAGGTACGTATACCAATACCTGGACTGTATCGGATGACTGCGGCAATGCAGTAGCAGCTGTATATACTCAGATTATTACTGTGATAGATAACACAGCCCCGACCTGGACCACAGCAGCCCTTGCACTGGATGCAACCGTGCAGTGCAGCGACATTGCAGGTCTGGCCACAGCCCAGGGTCTAACCCCTGCAGCTTCCGACAATTGCGATGGAACCTTAACCCCGGTAAAGACAGCAGGTTTATTTATAGCAGGTGCATGTCCGCAGGCAGGTACGTATACCAATACCTGGACTGTATCGGATGACTGCGGCAATGCAGTAGCAGCTGTATATACACAGATTATTACTGTGATAGATAACACAGCCCCGACCTGGACCACAGCAGCTCTTGCACTGGATGCAACACTGGAATGCAGCGACATTGCAGGTCTGGCAACAGCCCAGGGTCTAACCCCTGCAGCTTCCGACAATTGCGATGGAACCTTAACTCCTGTTAAGACAGCAGGTGCTTTTGTAGCCGGTTCATGTCCACAGGCAGGTACGTATACCAATACCTGGACTGTATCGGATGACTGCGGCAATGTAGTTGCAGGCGTTTACACGCAGGTAATAACAATCACCGACAATACAGCCCCGACCTGGACCACAGCAGCGCTGGCACTGGATGCAACACTGGAATGCAGCGACATTGCAGGTCTGGCCACAGCCCAGGGTCTTACCCCGGTAGCTTCAGATAACTGCGATGGAAGCTTAACCCCGGTTAAGACAGCAGGATCGTTTGTAGCAGGCGCATGTCCGCAGGCAGGTACATATACCAATACCTGGACTGTATCGGATGACTGCGGCAATGTAGTTGCAGGCGTTTACACGCAGGTAATAACAATCACCGACAATACCGCCCCGACCTGGACCACAGCAGCTCTTGCACTGGATGCAACACTGGAATGCAGCGACATTGCAGGTCTGGCAACAGCCCAGGGCCTTACCCCGGCAGCTTCTGACAATTGCGATGGAAGCTTAACCCCGGTAAAAACAGCCGGTCCGTTTGTAGCAGGCGCATGTCCACAGGCAGGTACGTATACCAATACCTGGACCGTGTCGGATGACTGCGGCAATGTAGTAGCCGGTGTTTATACACAGGTAATAACAATTACCGATAATACCGCCCCGACCTGGACCACAGCAGCTCTTGCACTGGATGCAACACTGGAATGCAGCGACATTGCAGGTCTGGCAACAGCCCAGGGTCTTACCCCGGCAGCTTCAGATAATTGCGATGGAAGCTTAACCCCGGTAAAGACAGCCGGTCCGTTTGTAGCAGGTGCATGTCCACAGGCAGGTACGTATACCAATACCTGGACCGTATCGGATGACTGCGGCAATGTAGTTGCAGGCGTTTACACACAGGTAATAACGATCACCGACAATACCGCACCGACCTGGACCACAGCCGCCTTAGCTCTGGATGCAACACTGGAATGCAGCGACATTGCAGGTCTGGCAACAGCCCAGGGTCTTAACCCGGTAGCTTCGGATAATTGTGATTTAATTTTGACCCCGGTAAAGACAGCAGGTTCGTTTGTAGCAGGCGCATGTCCGCAGGCAGGAACCTATACCAATACCTGGACGGTATCGGATGACTGCGGTAATGTAATTGCAGGTGTTTACACACAGGTAATAACGATCACCGACAATACCGCACCGACCTGGACCACAGCCGCCTTAGCTCTGGATGCAACACTGGAATGCAGTGACATTGCAGGTCTGGCAACAGCCCAGGGTCTTACCCCGGCAGCTTCCGACAATTGCGATTTAATTTTGACCCCGGTAAAGACAGCAGGTTCGTTTGTAGCAGGTGCATGTCCACAGGCAGGTACATATACCAATACCTGGACTGTATCGGATGACTGCGGCAATGTAGTAGCCGGTGTTTACACGCAGGTAATAACAATCACCGACAATACTGCACCGACCTGGACCACAGCAGCGCTGGCACTGGATGCAACACTGGAATGCAGCGACATTGCAGGTCTGGCAACAGCCCAGGGTCTTACCCCGGCAGCTTCCGACAATTGCGATGGAAGCTTAACCCCGGTAAAGACAGCCGGTCCGTTTGTAGCAGGTGCATGTCCACAGGCAGGTACGTATACCAATACCTGGACTGTATCGGATGACTGCGGCAATGTAGTTGCAGGCGTTTACACGCAGGTAATAACAATCACCGACAATACCGCACCGACCTGGACCACAGCAGCCCTTGCACTGGATGCAACCGTGCAGTGCAGCGATGCAGCAGCACTTGCCACAGCCCAGGGTCTTACACCTGCAGCTTCCGACAATTGCGATGGAACCTTAACTCCTGTTAAGACAGCAGGTGCTTTTGTAGCAGGCGCATGTCCACAGGCAGGTACGTATACCAATACTTGGACTGTATCGGATGACTGCGGCAATGTAGTTGCAGCTGTATATACACAGATTATTACTGTGATAGATAACACAGCCCCGACCTGGACCACAGCAGCCCTTGCACTGGATGCAACCGTGCAGTGCAGCGATGCAGCAGCACTTGCCACAGCCCAGGGTCTTAACCCGGTAGCTTCTGACAATTGCGATGGAACCTTAACCCCGGTAAAGACAGCCGGTCCGTTTGTAGCAGGCGCATGTCCACAGGCAGGAACCTATACCAATACCTGGACTGTATCGGATGACTGCGGCAATGTAGTAGCCGGTGTTTACACACAGGTCATTACAGTGATTGATAATGTGAACCCGACAGCCAGCAACCCGCTGCCTATCAATGGAATCACATGCAAATCAGCTATTCCTTCACCGGATATCACTGTAGTAACTGATGAAGCCGACAACTGCGGAGGAACCCCTGTTGTAGCCTTTGTGGGTGATGCCGACAATGGCGGCGCCGGTTGTCCTGCAGATCCATATATTGTAACCCGTACCTACAGTGTAACGGATGCCTGCGGAAATTCGATCGCGGTAACGCAGACCATCACCGTTATCGATGATGTACCGCCGACCATTACATGTCCGGGACCAATAACAGTTCATATGAATTCGGGCTGCTTCTATAATGGTCCTGTTGGCACAGCTACCGCTACAGATAATTGCGACCCTAGCCCGATTATTACCCACCCATTTATTGGTACAAATTGGCCTGAAGGAGTGAACACTGTTAACTATTATGTACAAGATGGTTGTGGCAACACAGCAAGCTGCACTCAAACCATAACCGTTGTGAGGAACGCCCTCGCAGGTAAACTTGTATACAACAATACGGCCCAGACCCCGATGAATAATGTTGAGTTAACATTAAGCCCGGGAGCCTTAACCGCTACCACCGGAGCTGACGGAAGCTATACGTTCAGCGGTCTTTGTGCCGGTACCTACACGGTTGCAGTAACCAGCAACCATAAACCTGTAGGAAGTATCAATGCAACCGATGCAGGAGCAGCCAACTATTGGGGTGTATTCGGCGGCTCTATCGAGACCGTAAAATTCCTGGCAGGCGATGTAAGCAACGATGAATGGATCGATGGAGATGATGCAACCCGTATTCAGCGGTATTTCGTATTCGGAGAATCATTCCTCAGAGCTCCCTGGTCGTACTGGAAACAAGGGGATATGGTTTTAGCCAATAGTTTCCCAAGTCCTGTTCCTGCAAGTTTTTCAGTAACAGTAAGTGGTGCCGATGTCAGCGGGTATAACCTGTTGGCACAGTGCACCGGCGACTTTAACAGCAGTTTTGTACCTTCGGGAGCCAAAGCAGCCAATTCATCCGTAAGGCTTTCAACAGAAGGTACGATGGTCATGGGACCGAACCAGAAGTTCGATCTGCCTGTTCGTGCTGCTTCGCCAATGCAAGTAGGTGCCATATCACTTATCCTCGATATTCCTGCCAACTTTGTTGAAGTTACTGATGTTGTACTCAGCGGAAGTTCAGAACCTGTATCCTATAAAGTTACAGGGAACCAGGTGAGGATAGGCTGGAATTCAACCACACCGGTACAGTTTGTTTCTAATAGCAACCTGATAACGCTGAAACTGAAGACCACCGCTGCGTTCACCAATGGAAATACCATCGAAATCGGACTTGTTTCCGATCCGTTGAACGAACTGGCCGATGCAGGGTATGATGTGATTCACCAGGCATCGTTGCTTGTCAACAATGTAACAAGCGGACTTGTAGGTGTTGGTAATCAGCAGAGCAGTGATCTGATTTCGCTGAGTAACTACCCGAACCCGTTCATTAAGTCGACAACCATAGCTTACGAAATACCGTATGATGGTAAAGTTACCGTCGAAGTGAATACGATGCTGGGCCAGCGTATCGGCACACTCGTTAACAGCACCCAGACGCAAGGCAAGTACACCGTGGTATATGATGCAGCGGTGTTACAACCCGGATTCTATTTAGTTGCTTTAAAACTCGAGACTGCCAAAGGAACAATCACCCGTTCGATCAGGCTTGTAGTAATGAGGTAATCATTCTCAAAGACGGTGAAGGGGGAAATCATACCCCTTCACCGTTCTTTTTTTTTGGGGTTAATTTTCCCGCTGTACGTAGCGGAATTTGAGTTTAAGGTTTGATTTAGAGAACTGATGAATTAAGGCTATAAATTTAATTTACAATCACTTGCTGTAATAAATTGTTAAATAATGTATAGCCAAGGGTACTAAACCTCATCAATCTCTCCATGGATCGGTCCAGTATTTCTTAGCGAATGTTGGGGAAAATAACTAAAGTTTGTTTTGGTGAAAATGAGTTAATAATTCGATTAATAATAATATTGATGATTCTCTAAAGATGCGGAGTGCATTTTCGGAATTTGGACAGATAGGCAAAATGATCACTTTTTAGTACAGAAAATACAATTTTACAGTCCAACCAGGTTCATTCTAACAAAAAATAGTTATACTGTTTGAAATTCTTCGCAGTAAGCCGGGAGGTAAGGTTGCAGATTGAAGTGATGGAATGAGGACTATGATGAACTTTGTTATTACTGTTTTGTTGTTTTGAAGATGAGAAGTCAATTTTAAAATGTGTTCCGAAGCAAAGTGAAATAAGGAGTATGTGGTATTATTCAGTTGAATAAAATGAACTCCTGAAATCTGTTAAGTTACAGATTCCCCATGGTTGAAACGGGGTGGTACATTAATCCGGTTAAAACTAAAAATTAATGTTTACTATGCTTAAAAAAATATTCGTCATCCTGGTTTTCTGTGTTTTGTCATACGCTCTGTTTTCACAGAATGCACCTGTTACAACGGCAGCAACCATAGCGAATGCCGTGCCTGGCCAGCAGGTTACTGTTCCTGTTACAGTTACCGGCTTCAATAATGTCAGGAGTTTTTACCTTACACTTGATTACGAATATGCGAAACTCCAGTTTGTGATGGGGAGCTGGAACAGTTCCCTGCTTGGTGCTCCTGGTAGTGGGTGTACTATTGGTGATTCCGACCTGGGCGGGGGAATGCATAGGATTATAATCAGCTGGTACGCTATTTCGGGTATGACTATTCCTGATGGAAGCTGGATAGCCCAATATACTTTTCAGTATACATCCGGCCAGGCTCCTCTGCAGTGGTATACCGTTGGCCCATATTGCCGGTATAAAAACGGATCAGGTGTTACCATGAATGATTTACCGAAATCATCCTATTACATCAACGGGCTTGTTTCGTCACCTTCCTTAATGGTGAATGCACGGGTTTTTCTCGAAGGAGCATACAGCAATCCGACAATGAGTACCACCCTGAAGAGTGCAGGTTTACTTCCCCTTGCTCAACCTTATTCCGGTTCGCCATGGAATTATGCCGGTACCGAAAGTGTTGCAGCAGTACCTGCCAATGTCACCGACTGGGTTTTAATCGAACTAAGGACCGGGACTGGTGCCGGAACGCGGGTAGCCGGCAGGGCCGCATTTGTGAAGAGCGATGGTACTATTAGAGACCTGGATGGTACCAGCCTGGTAAATTTCCCCGGGCTTAGCGACGGTAATTATTATGTAGTGATCTATCACAGGAATCACCTGGCAATAATGAGTGCAAACTCAGTTCCTCTGAGTGGTTCAAGTCCGATATACGATTTTACATCCTCTCAAACCCAGGCTTATGGGACAAACCCGATGAAGGCATTAAGCGGGGGATATTATGGTATGCTTGCAGGCGATGCAAACAGTGACGGGACACTGACGATTGCTGACCGGAATCTTTGGCGTACATTTTCAGGATCGGCAGGATATCTGCTAACGGACTTTACCATGGACGGCACTGTAACTCTGGCCGATTTAAATAAATGGAGGCCAAACTCGGGTTCTGCTTCAATGGTTCCTTAGATCAGGAAGAAGCTTTAACCAAATCAGTAACAGAAAAGCGCAATACTAAAAACACATACCCTCATGAATAGAGTCAACATATATTATTTTAAAATAGTGTTCAGCTCACTGCTGTTCAGTTTTGTGAGTTCACTAGCATTTTCGCAGACATTATCTTTCAGGGTAGCAGGTCCTAAGGTTGTAAATGTCAGCGGAGTTGACAGCCTTGATTTTGATATAGAAGTTAAATCATCGACAGCACTTTACGTTGATGCATTGCAGGTGAATTTTTATTACAATGCAAGCACTTTAGACGCTTCAAAGAGTACGATTTATAAGAAAGGGATATCGAACGGTAACGGTCTGGAGGGTCCTGAGTATCAAAGTTTTTCGAACAGTAATAATTCCAGATTGAATATTTTTGTATTGTCCAACCATTCCTGGAGTTTAGGTGATAACCTTTCCGATTATTATCAGCAGGTGCTTACCACATGGACACCATTACTGCGTATACGGGTAAAGATGCTTAGTAATACAGGCGAGGCAGGAGTTTATTTCGATCCTTCCCAAATGGGTTTGGTCAGTAACCAATACTATGTTGATGATGTGGCTCAGGGCCAGCAGTGGTCAAACATAGTATTGGATGAAACACACTATCTGAGGTATCTGTATTTGGGACGTGTGTATAGTGGCATATATGGCTGGTCGCAGTCAGGTGGTCCGCTCAACTGGAGCAGTTCGGTCAACACCTCGGTGTGGGATACCACAACAACCGCTGCAGTGGCTGGTGCCAATGCGCTGGCCAATAATTTAAGGATACATCCTGGTGGAAGGTTGATAGTGAACCCTTCGGGCGCATTAACTGTTTCGGGTACCTTAGCCAACACGTCTAATGCAGGAACAAACGGCCTGGTTTTGAAGTCGGATGCAACAGGCACCGCTTCGCTTATTACAAATACAGCAGCAGTTCCTGCCACCGTTGAGCGCTATGTAACAGGTGCAAGTCCATACACCTCTTCGGTATGGCATTTGATCAGTCCGCCGGTTATCGGGCACAGTATCCCGGCAATGGTAGGCGCCAACCCGTTTGCTGTAAACGGTACAAAATATGGTTTGGGTATTTATAATAATTCATTGCCGGGCTGGGTCACCTATACAACATCAACCTTGGCCGGGGCAGGGAATTTCACGGTAGGAAAAGGGTACGAAGCCATGCTTACCGCCAATACATCTTTAGCCTTTAAAGGTACGCTCACGGTAGCTAATACAACCTCGCCGGTCACAGTGGGTTCGAATAACTGGAACCTTATCGGAAACCCGTTTTCAGCACCTATTTGTGCCAATGTTCCTGCCAGTGCAGTGAATAATTTCATAACAGTGAATGCAGGGATATTACCGATCGATTACCAGGCTGTGTACTTATGGGATCCTTCGGTGAATGCATATAAAACCATAAATAATACATCGGCAGCCACGTATGTCCAGGTAGGGCAGGGGTTCTTTATAAAAGCAGGCTCAGCAGGCAATGCGAGCTTAACTGCCGCTATGCGTACCCATGCACTGGCACCGTATTATAAGAATACCGAAATCACCTGGCCGTCAATTGATCTGAAAGCAACCATCGGTGATCAAAATGCCAATACGCAGGTATTCTTTATTCCCGGAACTACCGAAGGTGTTGATGCCGGTTACGATGCAGGGATGATTGATGCCTTTAATACGGATAAAGCATTGTACACTCATATGCAGGGAAGCAATGTGGGTTTTGCAATTCAAAGCCTTCCCGGCGACGCTTATGAGAATATGGTAGTCCCTGTCGGTCTTAATGCGCCCCAGGGCTCTTTGGTTACCTTTGCAGCAGCAATAACCGATCTTCCCGCCGGTATTAAAGTATACCTCGAGGACAGGCTTAAAGGTGTATTTATCCGCCTCGACCAGGCCGGAAGTTCATACACTTGTACTTTGAATACGGTCAGCAGTGGAACGGGCCGGTTTTTCCTGGTATCGTCAGCGCAATTTGTAGCGAATGCAAAGGATCAAACCGATTTATTTACAATTATACCATTCCCTGCGCAGCGCAAAATACGAATAGGCGGGAATATAGCTGCTTCGTCAGAGGCAGCCATTTATTCGATCAACGGCATGAAGATTTGTTCTTTTGTACTGCCAGGTGGTATGGAAAATGAAATTCCATTTTCTCCTTCGGCGAATGGTATTTATATCCTGAAAATACAAACAGGTACATCGGTAATCAGCAGGAAGATAAACTGGGTATATTAAACGAAACTGCAGGTTTAAAGGCTGCCGGATTCCAGGAATCAGCAGCCTTTAACCTGGTGGCAAACCTTAACAATGCATTGAAGTATGAATACGAAAAACGACAAACCAAAAATATCCTCACATAACAAATCGAGAAGAGATGCGCTGAAAAAAGCAGGTATATACCTGGCTTTTACAGCTGCAGCATCATTACTCCTTCTCACCCCGAAGCAATCCCAGGCCGACAGCCCTGTCGATCCGGGCTGGGGAAGCTGATCAGTAACCGCATCCCGTCGTATTCAATGCATTCAATTCTACTGGATTCCATAGTAGTCTGCCTATTTTAATGTTGCTCGGTGTCCGGTGATCAGTGCCCGGTGCTGATTGCCCTGTTTTTAGAGCCCGGAGCCTGGTAACCTGTAACCAGGAACCAGCAGTCAGTAACATGGGACCAACAGTCAGCAACCAGCAACCAGCTCCCAGTAACCAGCAGCCAGCACCAGCAACCCTTTAACCATGTGAGCGTTGGGAGCCCGGGACACGGAGGAACTGGATTCGGCAATTTGGTAATTTGAAAACGATCAAGACCTTTTTAAAAACGATAAGGACTGTTTTGGGAAACGATCAAGACGATTTTTAAAACGATAAGGACTGTTTTGGGAAACGATCAAGACAATTTTTAAAACGATAAGGACTGTTTTTGGAAACGATCAAGACAATTTTTAAAACGATAAGGACTGTTTTGGGAAACGATCAATATTATTTTTTAAACGATCTCCTTCCGAAATTGTCATCTTTGCACTGAGCACTTTTTTTTTACCGCAAAGGGCGCAAGGAAGGCGCAAAGCGCCGCAGAAATTGAATTTGAAAATTTGAAAATTTGAAAATTTGAAGATTTGAAGATTTGAAGATTTGAAAATGAAGCAACACTACCACCAACTTATATTTCATATTTCATCATTCATCATTCATAATTCATAATTCATAATTCATAATTCATATGTTATAACTATCAACCCATCAACCCATTGTCAATTATCCATTGTCAATTGTCAATTCCCATCAACCCATCAACCCATCAACCTATCAACCAGCAACCAGCAACCAGAAACCGATATCAATTGTCCATTGTCCATTGTCCATTGTCATCACCCCACCACCATACTCGTTTACGATAAGCCCCTCCGGGGTTTGGGGGCTGTTATTGGCCCCCGGCAACTCAGAAATTCCGAACCGTATGCAGCGCAGAATGGCTGCCGGGCGAAGGGAAGCCTGAAAAAAGAAACCTTGAACCTTTAATAAGTATTGAAGAATTCGCGAGCACTTTCAATTGACGAGTGAGCGATTTTAAACGGATCGGCTACGGTTTCAAATAGCTGGCGATCGGTTTTCATCGGGTGGCGAGCGGTTTCATCACAAGTGGCGATCGCTTTCAAACGGCTGGTGAGTGGTTTCATCACGGGTGGCGAACGCTTTCAAACGGCTGGCGAGCGGTTTCATCACAAGTGGCGATCGCTTTCAAACGGCTGGTGAACGGTTTCAACAGAATAAAACAGATTTTCGTATATCACCGGAAACGGCCTCCTGACAATAAAGAACTTTCCCGGGTTTGTTTTGGTTTTCTATACACTTGCTATACACTTGCTATACTCCTTCTTCGCTCCTGAGTATAGGAATAGTATAGGAATAGTATAGGAATAGTATAGGAATAGTATAGGAATAGTATAGGAATAGTATAGGAATAGTATAGGAATAGTATAGGAATAGTATAGAAGGAGTAAAAAAAAGCAAAGAAAGATAGGAGAAAATCCATATAATTACGGAAATAGCCTCTCCGTTTCGGTTGGATGAGGAGCAACAGAGCGATGCGGAACCATCGGACTAGAATTTTTTTTACCGCGGTGCCCGGAGGAAACCCAATGGAGCAGCACTCCTGCCATCCTCCCCGGATCCGCCGGCAATCAGATATCAGAAAAACCGCCCCCTGAAATCTCTGTACCAAAATCCCAACATTATCTTTACTATTCCTGAATATTTATTTTTTTTCTTTGGTATATAAATTAAATATCTTTTTATATTTGATATACAAATATACCCAGCCTGCCAACCTGCATTCTAAGTATAGCCGGGCCGTTTAATAGGAATGACACCCGCTTGAAAAAGTATATGTTAACTGTTTTAAAATTGTAATATTATGAAAAACTTTTTACGCGCTTCGAAACGGAGCATTATCCATGTAGCACTCGTGTTAACCCTGGTAGCCGGACTGGCTGGAAAGGGGTGGGGACAGAGTACCGGTGATTATCGTTCTGCAGGCAGCGGTAGCTGGAATGCACTAGCAACTTGGACTCGATATAATGGCTCGGCTTGGGCAACTCCTACGTCTGGTGAAGGAACACCAATTTCTACAACTAATGTTTATATCCAAACTAGTCATACTGTTACTTTGACTCAAAATGAGGCTTGTAATAATTTAAATGTTTCAAATGGTACTGCTTCAGGTGGTTCAGGAAATGATGGAGTCCTTCAATTGGCAACATTTACACTTGAGGTAAATGGTTCTTTACGAAGTTATTATGGAGCGGTAGGGACAATTCCAGGTACCGGGGACAATACTGTATCCAATATGATAATTACAACATCAGGTGCAACAGGTACACTTAAGTTTGTCGGTAGTTCAAGAGATATTACCACAAACTGGGGTGCTGGTAATACTGGCGCACTTACTGCTTTTGCAATGGATATTAGCCTCACAGCGGGACAAACTGCTACAATGTCTAAATCCATAAAAGCTAAATCTTGGGTTATTAATACCGGCATTTTGGATGCATCGGCTCGTGTTGCCGTAGATAATGGGACTGCAAATTCAGGAAATGTAACTATTGGTGCTGGAGCAACTATAAGCTCTTCTGCAACAGGTACTGGAACTAGTGCGGTGATCGGAAGAACTGGCACTGGTGCTGGTGGAACACTCCTAGTAACAGGAACTTTAAAGCTTTCAGGAGCATCACCCAATATTTATATGAGCACAGTTACTCTGAACGGTACCGTTGAATATAATAATCTAGGCTCACAAACTTTAGCTTATAATAATGCAGTGGCTTCTGCTGCAAGTATTACTCCATACACAGATTTAAAAATTTCCGGATCTGGTATAAAAACATTAGCTGCAGCAACTACAGTTAGTGGAACAACAACGATTGATGCTGGATGTACTCTGGCATCAGGTGCCTTTACTTTTACAAATAACGGCACAGCCAATGTTAACGGTTCTTTCCAGATAAACCAGAGTGGCTGGGCAACGGGTAACAACTTTATTTATGGCGCCATGGCTAATTTGGTATTCAATAATACTTCAGGATCGTACGGGGTAAATGCCGATGCATACTGGCCCGCTTCCAGCGGCCCTACTTTTGTAAACGTAGCTGGTGCCGGTGGCATTACCATGAATGTGGCACGCACGGTAAGCAACCTGTTTGCAACATCTGCAGCAGTTAACAATGCCAATAACCTTACAGCCAATGGCACACTGCAGATCAACACCGGAGGCTCTCTGTCCGGAACCCCCACCTATGGCGGATCTTCCACGCTGGTCTACTATACATCATCGTACACCACCACAACCAACGAATTTCCTGCTACAGGTGTGAAAAATGTTATCATCTCCGCACCCAGCGGAACCAATACAGTTACCCTCGATGGGGATAAAACCATAAGCGGTACCCTGGCTGTTGGCGCACATACCCTCAACGGAGGCAAAAGCATAAACGCCGCCACCATTACCCTGGGAACAGGCGCAATGGTTATGGGCGATATTACCACCAGCAGTGCATTTACCTGCTCGGGCGCCTCATCCGTTAGTTTAAGCGGGGCATGGAGCGTAAGCGGTTTTACAAAATCAACCAGCACGGTTAATTTCACAGGCAACGGTGATTTCAATAACGCCACTTCTTTTTATAATCTGACTAACTCGGGCGGAATACGTGCACTGAAGCAAAACATCGATGTTGAAAACAACATGCTTGTTAGCGGGGGCGAAGTGCTTTGTGGCGCTGGTCCATTTTCACTAACCCTTTCAGGCACAAATTCGATCCTGAATATAACAACAGGCTCCATCACCGGCACGGATGCAGGTAGCGGTAACGACCTTATCCTTATTGTTTCAGGTACCCAGGCTACACTAACGGGCAATGCCACCTCCAATTTTAACCATGAAAAAAAGTTTTTCAACGTTATTGTTATGGCTGGCTCAAAACTCATACTCCAAAGAGGACTGCTTTGCCGGTATGGAACGTTTACCTGTAGCGGAACGTTACAGATTGATGCAAACGGGTACGTGGAATCAGGCGTAGCCTCTTATATTGTGCCATCGTACAACGCCTCGACGGGAGCTTTGGTTTACAATACAGGGGGTGCCTATACTTCGTCAGTCGAATGGCCAACAACCACCCCGCCTATAGATGTCACCATTCAGAATAGCGGCACCCAGGTCACCCTAAACGAAGCTAAATCCATAACAGGTAGTCTTTCAATCGCAGCCGGGAGCATTAACCTAGGTACCTATACTTCATCCTGCGGAACACTTACACTGGGTGGGGCGGGTGCAGCCAGTGGACCCTGGGGAGGAACCGGATCGGGGGCTTCACATATTAATACCACGTTTTTCGCAGCCAATAGCGGGATACTCAATGTAGGTACATCCACCTGTACTGCACCAGCTGTTCCGTTTTCAGGGGGCAATCAATCCAAATGCTCATCCGACCCATACCCGTCACTCGGTGTAACGGTGGGAGCAGGCGAAACAGCCGACTGGTACGATGCATCAAGTGGTGGAGCACTACTACTGGCAGGCAATACTAGCTATACCCCAACCGGCGGCGGTACATTTTATGCCGAGGCACGAAATACGACGACGAACTGTGTAAGTGCAACACGCACAGGAGTTACCCTTACGGTTACCCCCGATAATACAGCTGGTGCGCCCTCTTCAACACCAACTTTATGCATCAATACTGCTCTTTCAGCTATAACTCATACAACTACAGGTGCCAGCGGCATTGGCACCCCCAGCAATCTTCCATCAGGAGTAAGTGCCAGCTGGGCGAGTAGCACGATTACGATCAGCGGAACACCAACGGCTTCAGGTACCTTTAACTACAGCATTCCATTAACGGGAGGCTGCGGAAGTGTGAATGCAACCGGAACTATAACTGTAACGGCAGCTAATACGGCAGCAGGGGCATCGTCGACGCCCACGCTGTGCATAAATACTGCCTTGACCGATATAACCCATGCTACCACAGGCGCTACCGGTATAGGAAGTCCGTCGAACTTACCTGCAGGCGTAACAGCAGCCTGGGCATCCGACCTGATAACCATCAGCGGCACACCAACAGCATCAGGCACTTTTGGCTACAGCATTCCATTAACCGGAGGCTGCGGAAGTGTGAATGCAACCGGAACTATAACTGTAACGGCAGCTAATACGGCAGCAGGGGCATCGTCGACACCCACGTTGTGTATAAATACTGCCTTGACTGACATAACCCATGCCACCACAGGCGCAACCGGTATTGGAAGTCCGTCGAGCTTACCTGCAGGCGTAACAGCTGCCTGGGCATCCGACCTGATTACCATCAGCGGCACACCCACTGCTTCAGGCACTTTCAGTTATAACATTCCGTTAACCGGAGGCTGCGGAAGTGTGAATGCAACCGGAACTATAACTGTAACGGCAGCTAATACGGCAGCAGGGGCATCGTCGACACCCACGTTGTGTATAAATACTGCCTTGACTGACATAACCCATGCCACCACAGGCGCAACCGGTATAGGAAGTCCGTCGAACTTACCTGCAGGCGTAACAGCTGCCTGGGCATCCGACCTGATAACCATTAGCGGCACACCAACAGAATCAGGCACTTTTGGCTATAGCATTCCATTAACAGGAGGCTGCGGTAGTGTGAATGCAACCGGAACTATAACTGTAACGGCAGCTAATACGGCAGCAGGGGCATCGTCGACGCCCACGCTGTGCATAAATACTGCCTTGACTGACATAACCCATGCTACCACAGGCGCAACCGGTATTGGAAGTCCAACGAATTTGCCAGCAGGCGTAACAGCTGCCTGGGCATCCGACCTGATTACCATCAGCGGCACACCTACTGCTTCAGGCACTTTTAGCTACAGCATTCCGTTAACGGGAGGCTGCGGAAGTGTGAATGCAACCGGAACGATAACTGTAACGGCAGCTAATACGGCAGCAGGGGCATCGTCAACGCCCACCTTGTGTATAAATACTGCCTTGACCGACATAACCCATGCTACCACAGGCGCAACCGGTATTGGAAGTCCGTCGGACTTACCAGCAGGCGTAACAGCTGCCTGGGCATCCGACCTGATTACCATCAGCGGCACACCCACTGCTTCAGGCACTTTCAGTTATAGCATTCCGTTAACCGGAGGCTGCGGAAGTGTGAATGCAACCGGAACTATAACTGTAACGGCAGCTAATACGGCAGCAGGGGCATCGTCAACGCCCACCTTGTGCAAAAATACTGCCTTGACCGACATAACCCATGCTACCACAGGCGCAACCGGTATTGGAAGTCCGTCGAGCTTACCTGCAGGTATAACAGCTGCCTGGGCATCCGATCTGATTACCATCAGCGGCACACCCACTGCTTCAGGCACTTTTGGCTACAGCATTCCTTTAACGGGAGGCTGCGGAAGTGTGAATGCAACCGGAACGATAACTGTAACGGCAGCTAATACGGCAGCAGGGGCATCATCGACGCCCACGTTGTGTATAAATACTGCCTTGACTGATATAACCCATGCTACCACAGGCGCAACCGGTATTGGAAGTCCGTCGAACTTACCAGCAGGCGTAACAGCTGCCTGGGCATCCGACCTGATAACCATCAGCGGCACACCCACTGCTTCAGGCACTTTTGGCTACAGCATTCCTTTAACGGGAGGCTGCGGAAGTGTGAATGCAACCGGAACTATAACTGTAATGGCAGCTAATACTGCAGCAGGGGCATCATCGACGCCCACGTTGTGTATAAATACTGCCTTGACTGACATAACCCATGCTACCACAGGCGCTACCGGGATTGGAAGTCCGTCGAACTTACCGGCAGGCGTAACAGCTGCCTGCGCATCCGACCTGATTACCATCAGCGGCACACCAACAGCATCAGGCACTTTTGGCTACAGCATTCCGTTAACGGGAGGCTGCGGAAGTGTGAATGCAACCGGAACTATAACTGTAACGGCAGCTAATACGGCAGCAGGGGCATCGTCAACGCCCACATTGTGCATAAATACTGCCTTGACCGACATAACCCATGCTACCACAGGCGCTACCGGTATAGGAAGTCCGTCGAACTTACCAGCAGGCGTAACAGCTGCCTGGGCATCCGACCTGATAACCATAAGCGGCACACCCACTGCTTCAGGCACTTTTGGCTATAGCATTCCGTTAACGGGAGGCTGCGGAAGTGTGAATGCAACCGGAACTATAACTGTAACGGCAGCTAATACGGCAGCAGGGGCATCGTCGACGCCCACCTTGTGTATAAATACTGCCTTGACTGACATAACCCATGCTACCACAGGCGCAACCGGTATTGGAAGTCCGTCGAACTTACCTGCAGGCGTAACAGCTGCCTGGGCATCCGATCTGATTACCATCAGCGGCACACCCACTGCTTCAGGCACTTTTGGCTACAGCATTCCGTTAACGGGAGGCTGCGGAAGTGTGAATGCAACCGGAACAATAACTGTAACGGCAGCTAATACGGCAGCAGGTGCATCGTCGACGCCCACGTTGTGTATAAATACTACCTTGACTGACATAACCCATGCTACCACAGGCGCAACCGGTATTGGAAGTCCGTCGGGCTTACCTGCAGGCGTAACAGCTGCCTGGGCATCCGACCTGATAACCATCAGCGGCACACCAACAGCTTCAGGCACTTTTGGCTACAGCATTCCGTTAACCGGAGGCTGCGGAAGTGTAAATGCTACAGGGACAATAACAGTAACACTGATAAATACGGCAAGCGGTCCATCCGCAACACCCACCCTGTGTATCAATACTGTTTTGTCCAATATCACTCACACTACTACGGGAGCATCAGGTATAGGAAGTCCAACGAATTTGCCAGCAGGCGTAACAGCTGCCTGGGCATCCGACCTGATAACCATCAGCGGAACACCAACAGCTTCAGGCACTTTTGGCTACAGCATTCCGTTAACGGGAGGCTGCGGAAGTGTAAATGCAACCGGAACAATAACTGTAACGGCAGCTAATACGGCAGCAGGGGCATCATCGACGCCCACTTTGTGTATAAATACTGCCTTGACTGACATAACCCATGTCACCACGGGCGCAACCGGTATTGGAAGTCCGTCGAACTTACCGGCAGGCGTAACAGCTGCCTGGGCATCCGACCTGATAACCATCAGCGGCACGCCGACAGCCTCGGGTACTTTTAACTACAGCATCCCGTTAACGGGAGGCTGCGGAAGTGTGAATGCAACCGGAACTATAACTGTAACGGCAGCTAATACGGCAGCAGGGGCATCGTCGACGCCCACGTTGTGTATAAATACTGCCTTGACTGACATAACCCATGTCACCACGGGCGCAACCGGTATTGGAAGTCCAACGAACTTACCTGCAGGCGTAACAGCTGCCTGGGCATCCGACCTGATAACCATCAGCGGCACACCAACAGCTTCAGGCACTTTTGGCTACAGCATTCCGTTAACCGGAGGCTGCGGAAGTGTAAATGCTACAGGGACAATAACAGTAACACTGATAAATACGGCAAACAGTCCATCCGCAACACCCACCCTGTGTATCAATACTGTTTTGTCCGATATCACGCACACTACTACGGGAGCATCAGGTATAGGAAGTCCAACGAATTTGCCGGCAGGCGTAACAGCTGCCTGGGCATCCGACCTGATAACCATCAGCGGAACACCAACAGCTTCAGGCACTTTTGGCTACAGCATTCCATTAACGGGAGGCTGCGGAAGTGTAAATGCAACCGGAACAATAACCGTAACGGCAGCTAATACGGCAGCAGGGGCATCGTCGACGCCCACCTTGTGTATAAATACTGCCTTGACTGACATAACCCATGCTACCACAGGCGCAACCGGTATTGGAAGTCCAACGAACTTACCTGCAGGCGTAACAGCTGCCTGGGCATCCGACCTGATAACCATCAGCGGCACACCAACAGCATCAGGCACTTTTGGCTACAGCATTCCGTTAACCGGAGGCTGCGGTAGTGTGAATGCAACCGGTACTATAACTGTAACGGCAGCTAATACGGCAGCTGGGGCATCGTCGACGCCCACGTTGTGTATCAATACTGCCTTGACTGACATAACCCATGCCACCACAGGCGCAACCGGTATTGGAAGTCCAACGAACTTACCTGCAGGCGTAACAGCTGCCTGGGCATCCGACCTGATAACCATCAGCGGCACACCAACAGCTTCAGGCACTTTTGGCTACAGCATTCCGTTAACCGGAGGCTGCGGAAGTGTAAATGCTACAGGGACAATAACAGTAACACTGATAAATACGGCAAACAGTCCATCCGCAACACCCACCCAGTGTATCAATACTGTTTTGTCCGATATCACGCACACTACTACGGGAGCATCAGGTATAGGAAGTCCAACAAACTTACCGGCAGGTGTAACAGCTGCCTGGGCATCCGACCTGATAACCATCAGCGGAACACCAACAGCTTCAGGCACTTTTGGCTACAGCATTCCGTTAACCGGAGGCTGCGGAAGTGTAAATGCAACCGGAACTATAACCGTAACGGCAGCTAATACGGCAGCAGGGGCATCGTCGGCGCCCACGTTGTGTATAAATACTGCATTGACCGACATAACCCATGCTACCACAGGTGCAACCGGTATAGGAAGTCCAACGAACTTACCTGCAGGCGTAACTGCTGCCTGGGCATCCGACCTGATAACCATCAGCGGCACGCCGACAGCTTCAGGCACTTTTGGCTACAGCATTCCGTTAACCGGAGGCTGCGGAAGTGTGAATGCAACCGGAACAATAACTGTAACGGCAGCTAATACGGCAGCAGGGGCATCGTCGACGCCCACGGTGTGTATAAATACTGCTTTGACTGACATAACCCATGCCACCACAGGTGCAACCGGTATAGGAAGTCCAACGAACTTACCGGCAGGCGTAACAGCTGCCTGGGCATCCGACCTGGTAACCATCAGCGGCACACCAACAGCTTCAGGCACTTTTGGCTACAGCATTCCGTTAACCGGAGGCTGCGGAAGTGTAAATGCTACAGGGACTATAACAGTAACATTGGTAAATACGGCAAGCGGTCCCTCCGCAACACCCACCCTGTGTATCAATACTGTTTTGTCCGATATCACGCACACTACTACGGGAGCAACGGGTATAGGAAGTCCCACGAACTTACCGGCAGGCGTAACAGCTGCCTGGGCATCCGACCTGATAACCATCAGCGGCACGCCGACAGCCTCGGGTACTTTTAACTACAGCATTCCATTAACAGGAGGCTGCGGTAGTGTAAATGCAACAGGGACGATAAATGTTGTTGCTACCCCGGGCTTATGGACCGGGCGTATCAGCAACTCATGGAATAATGCGTCCAACTGGTGCGATGGAGCCATTCCCGGTATAGCCATTGATGTTGTGGTCAATGCAGGAGGCAACCAGCCCGTTGTGGATGGGGCAGCAGCATGCAATAGTCTCACTGTCAATGCAGGCGCTTCGGTAACGAATAATACTTCAATCTATGTTGCAAACGATATAAGCGGCGGAGGAACGTTTACCAACGCCGGTACATTGAACCTTTACGGTAATGCCACTGTAACCACATTTACAGCAACAGCAGCCGGTAACAATGTAAGCTACGACGGCGCCTCACAAACCGTACGTGCAGGATATTATTATAACCTGGCAACCTCCGGCAGCGGTACCAAGACCATGAACGGGTATACCGATGTGAGCGGCGTCCTGGGAATCGGGGTGGGTACTACTTTTGCAACTGCCAACTACGAACTGGCATTAAAAGGTGACCTCACGAATGGTGGTACATTTAACGGGGGCAATTCGAGGATCTGGCTTACCGGTAACGCGGACGCAAATATCGAAAGCTTCTCAACCACAGGAGAACTAATACTGTACAATACAGCAGGTACTAAAACCCTTATCAGCCCCTCAAGTGCAGGCATAATGGTATTCGGCGAAAATGGAAACTCGCTTTCTGTCAACACTACCTTAAATGTTGGAACAGTCAGGGCAAACAATGCTCCCGGCTATAATTGTACCTTTACACTGGCTGGTTCGGGTACATTATTCTGCACTGATTTTACTGTGGGAAGCGACGGTTTACCAAATTCGAATGTCACACATACTGTTAATTCAACTCTTGCAGCCCTGGTAATTTCGCACAATCTGTATGTGAAAAGTTATACTAACGGAGGCACCACAGGCCAGGGAACATTCAACCAGATATCAGGTACTGTTTCTGTGAATGGCACGTTAACTACGTATAACGGGGGTGCAACAAATGTTGCAACCTATACCATGGGCAACTCCAGCCCGGTACTTAACCTATGCGGGGCAACGCCTTTCAGCCTTTCAGGAACAGGAACCAGTGCCATTACACTCAACGGTACCGGGGCTACGGTTAATTATTGCCGGGCCGGCAACCAGAATGTGCTTCTAACCCCTTATACTAACCTTATACTTTCAGGTATTGTTTTTCCTGAGCCTCTCCATGGGCCTTCATCCAATGTTAAAACATTTACCGGTGCAACAACCATAAGCGGAAACCTTTCCATTGAAAGCACTTATATAGCCGCTCTCGAAACCTATACTTCTTCCTGCAATACGCTTACACTCGGCGGGGCAGGAACACGCAACGGTTCATGGGGAGGACCAGGTTCAGCTGCAACATTTATAAATACTTCCTATTTTGCTATTGGCACAGGAGTATTGAATGTAAGTACTTCCACTTGCAGCCCACCTGCCACCCCTGGAACAGGCAGCGGCGACCTGGCTTATTGTGAAGGATCAACCATACCGACAATTTCTGTTACCACAGGTGCCGGCGAAACAGCCGACTGGTATGACGCTGTAAGTGGCGGATCACCTCTGGTATCAGGAACAGTAAGCTATACTCCTGCAGATGCAGGCACTTATTATGCCGAAGCGCGGAATACCACCACCAACTGCATTAGTGCAGCACGTAAGGCAGTTGTTTTAACTGAAAATGCACTTCCGGTGCCTGCAATTACGGGACCAGCTGCCATTTGCGGCATCCCAAATGCCGGTAATCATTATACTACCGAAGCCCTTATGACAGGATATACATGGACGGTTTCAGCCGGAGGTACCATCACTGCCGGTGATGGCACAAATGATATAACTGTTACCTGGTCCACAACCGGAACTAAAACGGTTACTGTTACATATACTGACACTTATGGGTGCAATCCTATAGCACCTGCATCCTTGACAGTAAACGTTGGCATACCACCAGTCCCGACTATAATTGATCAGGCTACATGGATTCCATGTAAAGGTTCTGATTTTAATGGTTATTCCACAGAGTCGGGTATGACAGGCTATGTATGGGATGTTTCTGCAGGTGGAACCATTACCAATGGCGCAGGAACAAGTTCAATCTTTATAACCTGGGATGAAGCCGGGGCTCAGAGCGTGAGTGTAAATTATACCAATGGTAACGGATGTACCGCAGCTGCGCCAACGGTTTATAATGTAACAGTAAATGCACCTCCAACAATAACTGTCTCCGATGTAGGTCCGGTTGATTATATTCCTGGAACATGTACAGCAGAGGTAGAATTGGGCGAAGGAATAAACATAACGCTCGACGAAGGTTCTACCCCAGTTACTTACCGTTACAGTACCGAGATACCCTATTTCGACCCGCAGGAAATATTCTATCCCTATACTTTTCCTACTGGTACTACAACGGTTGCTGTAAGGGCCGAGAACGATTGCTGGTTTCAAATGAAAACTTTTACGGTTACTGTTAAAGGCCCGATACTTGATATAACCACGAATACATATTACTGCTCGATAGATGAAGTTGCTTCAAAATGCCCAACTGGCGACGTTATTAAAATTGCCGATGGGACTATTCTTACCGGTCCTGTCTATTCCGGCCTATCAAACCATTATACATATGCCCCAGGCAACAGTCCTGGCTGTGTAACTGCACCTGATATGACCCTGAATTCTCTGGATATCCTGGCCATGGAAGTGAATGGAACCACCGCCTGCACACAATACGATCAGTGGATTATCAACGGAACGGTTACACTTGGTAATGCAACCTTATCTGCTTCAAAAGGGTTATTATACAGTCCTTCAGTGGGCGATGTGATCACCATCATTGATAATGATCTTTCTGACCCTGTTATTGGCACATTTGCCGGACTTAATGAAGGAAGTATTTTTACATTCGGAGGTTATAACTGGGTTATCAGTTATGTTGGCGGAGCCGGCGGGAACAATGTTACCCTCTCAGTTGTTTCAGCTCCTCCTTCCATCACCTGTCCTCCTGATGTGGTTACAACCACTAATACAGGGTGCACGGCTACAGGTGTTAGCCTTGGCAGCCCCACCACGGTTACACCGGATGGTTTTTTCAGCCTCACCAATAATGCCCCTTCAGCGTTCCCGTTGGGCAGCACCACGGTTACATGGACGGTAACTGATATTCCTGGCCAAACGGCCACCTGTGCCCAGACCGTAACTGTTACTGACGATGATTCTCCTTTATTAACCTGCCCGGCAGATATCGTAAAATTGTCAGATCCAAGTTACTGTGGCAAGTCGGTGAATTTTACACATCCTGTATTAATTGATAACTGCAGTGGAGCACTGGCATTAACCTATCAGATAGGTAGTGATCCACCGGTAACGGTTACTTCGGTGACCTCGGATTATACTTTCCCGGTAGGCATAACCACTGTAAAGTATACCGCAACGGATGTAGCCGGCAATACCACTACCTGTTCATTTACGGTAACGGTTAACGATAATACCCCGCCGACCATTACCAACACGAACTCACCTGCAAACTTTACGGCAGTAAATACTCCTGGTCTGTGCACGGCACCAGTAATCTGGACACCGCTTACCGCCAGTGATAACTGTACGGGAGTACTTCTTGCAAATAATTATAACCCGGGGTATGCATTCCCGGTAGGTGTAACCACGGTAATTTATACTGCAACCGATGCCCATGGCAATACCACCACCACATCCTTTACAGTAACGGTAACGGATACTGAAAAACCTGTAATAGTGGGTTGCCCTGCCAACATTAATTTACCAATGGATGCCGGTTCATGCGGAGCCATAGTAAGCTGGGTAGAACCAACAGCAACAGATAACTGTACCTTACCAATATCTCCGGTCAGAACAGATGGAACCGGTATTGTAAACGGAACCCTGGTTCCAGCAGGTGTGTATACCATTACCTATTCAGCAACCGACGGAGCAATAATTCCGAATACCAGTCTTCCATGCAGCTTTACTATCACAGTTCAGCCTGATGTTGAGTTACCGGTCTGGACAACTGCAGCCGGCGCACTGAATACAACGCTGGAATGCAGCAACGCAGCAGGTATAGCAGCAGCACAGGCCTTGGTTCCTGCTGCAAGCGACAACTGTACCTCCCCTTTAACTCCTGTTAAGACAGCAGGTGCTTTTGTAGCCGGTTCATGCCCACAGTCTGGAACCTATACCAATACCTGGACGGTATCGGATGCCGGAGGCAATGCTGTAGCCGCCGTGTATACCCAGGTAATCACCATAACTGATAATACCATACCGACCTGGACCACAGCAGCCCTGGCACTGGATGCAACCGTGCAGTGCAGCGATGTAGCAGCACTTGCCACAGCCCAGGGTCTAACCCCTGCAGCTTCCGACAATTGCGATGGAACCTTAACTCCTGTAAAGACAGCAGGTGCTTTTGTAGCCGGTTCATGTCCACAGGCAGGTACGTATACCAATACCTGGACTGTATCGGATGACTGCGGCAATGCAGTAGCAGCTGTATATACACAGATTATTACTGTGATAGATAACACAGCCCCGACCTGGACCACAGCAGCGCTGGCACTGGATGCAACCGTGCAGTGCAGTGACATTGCAGGTCTGGCCACAGCCCAGGGTCTGACCCCTGCAGCTTCCGACAATTGCGATGTAACCTTAACCCCGGTAAAGACAGCCGGTTCGTTTGTAGCAGGCGCATGTCCGCAGGCAGGTACGTATACCAATACCTGGACTGTATCGGATGACTGCGGCAATGTAGTTGCAGGCGTATATACACAGACTATTACTGTGATAGATAACACAGCCCCGACCTGGACCACAGCAGCTCTTGCACTGGATGCAACACTGGAATGCAGCGACATTGCAGGTCTGGCCACAGCCCAGGGTCTAACCCCTGCAGCTTCCGACAATTGCGATGGAACCTTAACTCCTGTAAAGACAGCAGGTGCTTTTATAGCTGGTTCATGTCCACAGGCAGGTACATATACCAATACCTGGACTGTATCGGATGACTGCGGCAATGTAGTAGCCGGTGTTTACACACAGGTAATAACAATCACCGACAATACAGCACCGACCTGGACCACAGCCGCCTTAGCACTGGATGCAACACTGGAATGCAGCAACATTGCAGGTCTGGCAACAGCCCAGGGTCTAACCCCGGCAGCTTCCGACAATTGTGATTTAACCTTAACCCCGGTAAAGACAGCAGGTTTGTTTGCAGCAGGCGCATGTCCGCAGGCAGGTACCTATACCAATACCTGGACCGTATCGGATGACTGCGGCAATGTAGTAGCAGGCGTTTACACACAGGTAATAACAATCACCGATAATACCGCCCCGACCTGGACCACAGCAGCCCTTGCACTGGATGCAACACTGGAATGCAGCGACATTGCAGGTCTTGCCACAGCCCAGGGTCTTACCCCGGCAGCTTCCGACAATTGCGATTTAACCTTAACCCCGGTAAAGACAGCCGGTCCGTTTGTAGCAGGCGCATGTCCGCAGGCAGGAACCTATACCAATACCTGGACTGTATCGGATGACTGCGGCAATGTAGTAGCCGGTGTTTACACGCAGGTAATAACAATCACCGACAATACTGCACCGACCTGGACCACAGCGGCCCTTGCACTGGATGCAACCGTGCAGTGCAGCGATGCAGCAGCACTTGCCACAGCCCAGGGTCTGACCCCTGCAGCTTCCGACAATTGCGATGGAAGCTTAACCCCGGTAAAGACAGCCGGTTCGTTTGTAGCAGGCGCATGTCCACAGGCAGGAACCTATACCAATACCTGGACTGTATCGGATGACTGCGGCAATGTAGTTGCAGGCATATATACACAGACTATTACTGTGATTGACAATACCGCCCCGACCTGGACCACAGCAGCTCTTGCACTGGATGCAACACTGGAATGCAGCGACATTGCAGGTCTGGCAACAGCCCAGGGTCTAACCCCGGCAGCTTCCGACAATTGCGATGGAACCTTAACTCCTGTTAAGACAGCAGGTGCTTTTGTAGCCGGTTCATGTCCACAGGCAGGAACCTATACCAATACCTGGACTGTATCGGATGACTGCGGCAATATAGTAGCCGGTGTTTACACACAGGTAATAACAATCACCGACAATACCGCCCCGACCTGGACCACAGCAGCGCTGGCACTGGATGCAACACTGGAATGCAGCGACATTGCAGGTCTTGCAACAGCCCAGGGTCTTACCCCGGCAGCTTCCGACAATTGTGATTTAACCTTAACCCCGGTAAAGACAGCAGGTCCGTTTGTAGCAGGTGCATGTCCACAGGCAGGAACCTATACCAATACCTGGACTGTATCGGATGACTGCGGCAATGTAGTTGCAGGCGTTTACACACAGGTAATAACAATCACCGATAATACCGCCCCGACCTGGACCACAGCCGCCTTAGCACTGGATGCAACACTGGAATGCAGCGACATTGCAGGTCTGGCAACAGCCCAGGGTCTTACCCCGGCAGCTTCAGATAATTGCGATTTAACCTTAACCCCGGTAAAGACAGCCGGTCCGTTTGTAGCAGGTGCATGTCCACAGGCAGGTACGTATACCAATACCTGGACCGTATCGGATGACTGTGGCAATGTAGTTGCAGGCGTTTACACGCAGGTAATAACGATCACCGACAATACTGCACCGACCTGGACCACAGCAGCCCTTGCACTGGATGCAACACTGGAATGCAGCGACATTGCAGGTCTGGCAACAGCCCAGGGTCTAACCCCGGCAGCTTCTGACAATTGCGATGGAAGCTTAACCCCGGTAAAGACAGCAGGTTCGTTTGTAGCAGGCGCATGTCCGCAGGCAGGAACCTATACCAATACCTGGACTGTATCGGATGACTGCGGCAATGTAGTTGCAGGCGTTTACACACAGGTAATAACAATCACCGACAATACCGCCCCGACCTGGACCACAGCAGCTCTTGCACTGGATGCAACACTGGAATGCAGCGACATTGCAGGTCTGGCAACAGCCCAGGGTCTAACCCCGGCAGCTTCCGACAATTGCGATGGAACCTTAACTCCTGTTAAGACAGCAGGTGCTTTTGTAGCCGGTTCATGTCCACAGGCAGGAACCTATACCAATACCTGGACTGTATCGGATGATTGCAGCAATATAGTAGCCGGTGTTTACACACAGGTAATAACAATCACCGACAATACCGCCCCGACCTGGACCACAGCAGCGCTGGCACTGGATGCAACACTGGAATGCAGCGACATTGCAGGTCTTGCAACAGCCCAGGGTCTTACCCCGGCAGCTTCCGACAATTGTGATTTAACCTTAACCCCGGTAAAGACAGCCGGTCCGTTTGTAGCAGGTGCATGTCCACAGGCAGGTACGTATACCAATACCTGGACTGTATCGGATGACTGCGGCAATGTAGTTGCAGGCGTTTACACACAGGTAATAACAATCACCGATAATACCGCCCCGACCTGGACCACAGCAGCACTTGCACTGGATGCAACACTGGAATGCAGCGACATTGCAGGTCTGGCAACAGCCCAGGGTCTTACCCCGGCAGCTTCCGACAATTGCGATGGAAGCTTAACCCCGGTAAAAACAGCAGGTGCTTTTGTAGCAGGTGCATGTCCACAGGCAGGTACGTATACCAATACCTGGACCGTGTCGGATGACTGCGGCAATGTAGTTGCAGGCGTTTACACACAGGTAATAACGATCACCGACAATACCGCCCCGACCTGGACCACAGCCGCCTTAGCACTGGATGCAACACTGGAATGCAGCGACATTGCAGGTCTGGCAACAGCCCAGGGTCTTAACCCGGTAGCTTCAGATAATTGTGATTTAATTTTGACCCCGGTAAAGACAGCAGGTTCGTTTGTAGCAGGCGCATGTCCGCAGGCAGGAACCTATACCAATACCTGGACTGTATCAGATGACTGCGGCAATGTAGTAGCCGGTGTTTACACGCAGGTAATAACGATCACCGACAATACCGCCCCGACATGGACCACAGCAGCGCTGGCACTGGATGCAACACTGGAATGCAGCGACATTTCAGGTCTGGCAACAGCCCAGGGTCTTACCCCGGTAGCTTCAGATAATTGTGATTTAATTTTGACCCCGGTAAAGACAGCAGGATCGTTTGTAGCAGGCGCATGTCCGCAGGCAGGTACGTATACCAATACCTGGACTGTATCGGATGATTGCGGCAATGTAGTAGCCGGTGTTTACACACAGGTAATAACGATCACCGACAATACCGCCCCGACCTGGACCACAGCCGCCTTAGCACTGGATGCAACACTGGAATGCAGCGACATTGCAGGTCTGGCAACAGCCCAGGGTCTAACCCCGGCAGCTTCCGACAATTGCGATGGAACCTTAACTCCTGTTAAGACAGCAGGTGCTTTTATAGCCGGTTCATGTCCACAGGCAGGAACCTATACCAATACCTGGACCGTATCGGATGACTGCGGCAATGTAGTAGCCGGTGTTTACACACAGGTAATAACAATCACCGACAATACAGCACCGACCTGGACCACAGCAGCGCTTGCACTGGATGCAACACTGGAATGCAGCGACATTGCAGGTCTGGCAACAGCCCAGGGTCTTACCCCGGCAGCTTCAGATAACTGCGATGGAAGCTTAACCCCGGTTAAGACAGCTGGTCCGTTTGTAGCAGGTGCATGTCCACAGGCAGGTACATATACCAATACCTGGACTGTATCGGATGACTGCGGCAATGTAGTTGCAGGTGTTTACACACAGGTAATAACAATTACCGACAATACCGCCCCGACCTGGACCACAGCCGCCTTAGCACTGGATGCAACACTGGAATGCAGCGACATTGCAGGTCTGGCAACAGCCCAGGGTCTTACCCCGGTAGCTTCAGATAATTGTGATTTAATTTTGACCCCGGTAAAGACAGCAGGTTCGTTTGTAGCAGGCGCATGTCCGCAGGCAGGTACGTATACCAATACCTGGACTGTATCGGATGACTGCGGCAATGTAGTTGCAGGCGTTTACACGCAGGTAATAACGATCACCGACAATACAGCACCGACCTGGACCACAGCAGCGCTGGCACTGGATGCAACACTGGAATGCAGTGACATTTCAGGTCTGGCAACAGCCCAGGGTCTTAACCCGGTAGCTTCAGATAATTGCGATGGAAGCTTAACCCCGGTAAAGACAGCAGGATCGTTTGTAGCAGGCGCATGTCCGCAGGCAGGAACCTATACCAATACCTGGACTGTATCGGATGACTGCGGCAATGTAGTTGCAGGCGTTTACACGCAGGTAATAACAATCACCGACCTTACCGCCCCGACCTGGACGACCGCAGCCGGCGCACTGAATGCAACCGTACAGTGCAGCGATGCAGCAGCCCTGGCAGCAGCACAGGCTTTGGTTCCTGTAGCTATTGACAACTGTGATGGAAGTTTAACCCCGGTTAAGTCCTCTGGAGCATTTGTTCCTGGAGTTTGTCCCTCGGCAGGAACCTATACCAATACCTGGACTGTATCGGATGATTGCGGCAATTCCGTGGCAACTGTATACATCCAGACAATTACCGTGATTGACATTACCCCTCCAACCCTTGTCTGCCCGGGTAATATTGCACTGAATGCATCAGCCAGTTGTACACAGCTTGCATCCTGGACAATACCGGTTCCAACTGATAACTGCTCTGGCGTAGTTACATTATCCTATTCCGTTGTTCCGTTTGTTCCGATCTCAATCATCGGTACAATGGCAACAGGGCTGTTCGATGTTGGAGTAACAACAATCACATACACAGCCTCGGACTGCATAGGCAACACAACTACCTGTTCGTTCACGGTTACAGTAACTGATGTAACCTCTCCGACCATCACGGGTATCCCGGCAACTATTAACAAGAACAATACACCGGGTCTTTGCAGTTCACCGGCCACCTGGCCTCCTGTTATGGCCAGCGATAACTGTCCTGGAGTTACACTTACAAGCAATTGGAACTCCGGAGATATTTTCCCTGTAGGAACCACAACGGTTATCTATACAGCTACCGATGCACACAGTAATGTAACCACTGCTTCATTCAATGTTATTGTAACAGATAACGAGAAACCAACCTGGACCACTGCAGCCAATAACCTTGACCGTACGCTTCAATGCAGCGACATTGCAGGTCTGGCCACAGCCCAGGGTCTTAACCCGGTAGCTACCGACAACTGTACCTCACCATTAACCCCTGTAAAGACAGCAGGTTTATTTGTAGCAGGCGCATGTCCACAGGCAGGTACCTATACCAATACATGGACTGTAGCTGATGCTCATGGCAATACAGTAGCCGCTGTGTACACACAGACCATAACTCTGATTGATAACACTATACCGGTGTGGACCACAGTAGCCGGAGCACTTGATGCAACTGTACAATGCAGTGATGTGGGCGGATTTGCAGCAGCACAGGCACTTGTACCGGTAGCTTCCGACAATTGCGATGGAAGCTTAACCCCGGTAAAGACAGCAGGTGCTTTTGTAGCTGGTTCATGTCCACAGGCAGGTACGTATACCAATACCTGGACTGTATCGGATGACTGCGGCAATGCAGTAGCAGCTGTATATACTCAGATTATTACTGTGATAGATAACACAGCCCCGACCTGGACCACAGCAGCCCTTGCACTGGATGCAACCGTGCAGTGCAGCGACATTGCAGGTCTGGCCACAGCCCAGGGTCTAACCCCTGCAGCTTCCGACAATTGCGATGGAACCTTAACCCCGGTAAAGACAGCAGGTTTATTTATAGCAGGTGCATGTCCGCAGGCAGGTACGTATACCAATACCTGGACTGTATCGGATGACTGCGGCAATGCAGTAGCAGCTGTATATACACAGATTATTACTGTGATAGATAACACAGCCCCGACCTGGACCACAGCAGCTCTTGCACTGGATGCAACACTGGAATGCAGCGACATTGCAGGTCTGGCAACAGCCCAGGGTCTAACCCCTGCAGCTTCCGACAATTGCGATGGAACCTTAACTCCTGTTAAGACAGCAGGTGCTTTTGTAGCCGGTTCATGTCCACAGGCAGGTACGTATACCAATACCTGGACTGTATCGGATGACTGCGGCAATGTAGTTGCAGGCGTTTACACGCAGGTAATAACAATCACCGACAATACAGCCCCGACCTGGACCACAGCAGCGCTGGCACTGGATGCAACACTGGAATGCAGCGACATTGCAGGTCTGGCCACAGCCCAGGGTCTTACCCCGGTAGCTTCAGATAACTGCGATGGAAGCTTAACCCCGGTTAAGACAGCAGGATCGTTTGTAGCAGGCGCATGTCCGCAGGCAGGTACATATACCAATACCTGGACTGTATCGGATGACTGCGGCAATGTAGTTGCAGGCGTTTACACGCAGGTAATAACAATCACCGACAATACCGCCCCGACCTGGACCACAGCAGCTCTTGCACTGGATGCAACACTGGAATGCAGCGACATTGCAGGTCTGGCAACAGCCCAGGGCCTTACCCCGGCAGCTTCTGACAATTGCGATGGAAGCTTAACCCCGGTAAAAACAGCCGGTCCGTTTGTAGCAGGCGCATGTCCACAGGCAGGTACGTATACCAATACCTGGACCGTGTCGGATGACTGCGGCAATGTAGTAGCCGGTGTTTATACACAGGTAATAACAATTACCGATAATACCGCCCCGACCTGGACCACAGCAGCTCTTGCACTGGATGCAACACTGGAATGCAGCGACATTGCAGGTCTGGCAACAGCCCAGGGTCTTACCCCGGCAGCTTCAGATAATTGCGATGGAAGCTTAACCCCGGTAAAGACAGCCGGTCCGTTTGTAGCAGGTGCATGTCCACAGGCAGGTACGTATACCAATACCTGGACCGTATCGGATGACTGCGGCAATGTAGTTGCAGGCGTTTACACACAGGTAATAACGATCACCGACAATACCGCACCGACCTGGACCACAGCCGCCTTAGCTCTGGATGCAACACTGGAATGCAGCGACATTGCAGGTCTGGCAACAGCCCAGGGTCTTAACCCGGTAGCTTCGGATAATTGTGATTTAATTTTGACCCCGGTAAAGACAGCAGGTTCGTTTGTAGCAGGCGCATGTCCGCAGGCAGGAACCTATACCAATACCTGGACGGTATCGGATGACTGCGGTAATGTAATTGCAGGTGTTTACACACAGGTAATAACGATCACCGACAATACCGCACCGACCTGGACCACAGCCGCCTTAGCTCTGGATGCAACACTGGAATGCAGTGACATTGCAGGTCTGGCAACAGCCCAGGGTCTTACCCCGGCAGCTTCCGACAATTGCGATTTAATTTTGACCCCGGTAAAGACAGCAGGTTCGTTTGTAGCAGGTGCATGTCCACAGGCAGGTACATATACCAATACCTGGACTGTATCGGATGACTGCGGCAATGTAGTAGCCGGTGTTTACACGCAGGTAATAACAATCACCGACAATACTGCACCGACCTGGACCACAGCAGCGCTGGCACTGGATGCAACACTGGAATGCAGCGACATTGCAGGTCTGGCAACAGCCCAGGGTCTTACCCCGGCAGCTTCCGACAATTGCGATGGAAGCTTAACCCCGGTAAAGACAGCCGGTCCGTTTGTAGCAGGTGCATGTCCACAGGCAGGTACGTATACCAATACCTGGACTGTATCGGATGACTGCGGCAATGTAGTTGCAGGCGTTTACACGCAGGTAATAACAATCACCGACAATACCGCACCGACCTGGACCACAGCAGCCCTTGCACTGGATGCAACCGTGCAGTGCAGCGATGCAGCAGCACTTGCCACAGCCCAGGGTCTTACACCTGCAGCTTCCGACAATTGCGATGGAACCTTAACTCCTGTTAAGACAGCAGGTGCTTTTGTAGCAGGCGCATGTCCACAGGCAGGTACGTATACCAATACTTGGACTGTATCGGATGACTGCGGCAATGTAGTTGCAGCTGTATATACACAGATTATTACTGTGATAGATAACACAGCCCCGACCTGGACCACAGCAGCCCTTGCACTGGATGCAACCGTGCAGTGCAGCGATGCAGCAGCACTTGCCACAGCCCAGGGTCTTAACCCGGTAGCTTCTGACAATTGCGATGGAACCTTAACCCCGGTAAAGACAGCCGGTCCGTTTGTAGCAGGCGCATGTCCACAGGCAGGAACCTATACCAATACCTGGACTGTATCGGATGACTGCGGCAATGTAGTAGCCGGTGTTTACACACAGGTCATTACAGTGATTGATAATGTGAACCCGACAGCCAGCAACCCGCTGCCTATCAATGGAATCACATGCAAATCAGCTATTCCTTCACCGGATATCACTGTAGTAACTGATGAAGCCGACAACTGCGGAGGAACCCCTGTTGTAGCCTTTGTGGGTGATGCCGACAATGGCGGCGCCGGTTGTCCTGCAGATCCATATATTGTAACCCGTACCTACAGTGTAACGGATGCCTGCGGAAATTCGATCGCGGTAACGCAGACCATCACCGTTATCGATGATGTACCGCCGACCATTACATGTCCGGGACCAATAACAGTTCATATGAATTCGGGCTGCTTCTATAATGGTCCTGTTGGCACAGCTACCGCTACAGATAATTGCGACCCTAGCCCGATTATTACCCACCCATTTATTGGTACAAATTGGCCTGAAGGAGTGAACACTGTTAACTATTATGTACAAGATGGTTGTGGCAACACAGCAAGCTGCACTCAAACCATAACCGTTGT
This sequence comes from Bacteroidales bacterium, assembly GCA_963677975.1. Lineage (GTDB taxonomy): Bacteria > Bacteroidota > Bacteroidia > Bacteroidales > UBA4417 > UBA4417. The sequence goes on from OY782677.1 coordinate 3,191,798, forward strand.
GAGGAACGCCCTCGCAGGTAAACTTGTATACAACAATACGGCCCAGACCCCGATGAATAATGTTGAGTTAACATTAAGCCCGGGAGCCTTAACCGCTACCACCGGAGCTGACGGAAGCTATACGTTCAGCGGTCTTTGTGCCGGTACCTACACGGTTGCAGTAACCAGCAACCATAAACCTGTAGGAAGTATCAATGCAACCGATGCAGGAGCAGCCAACTATTGGGGTGTATTCGGCGGCTCTATCGAGACCGTAAAATTCCTGGCAGGCGATGTAAGCAACGATGAATGGATCGATGGAGATGATGCAACCCGTATTCAGCGGTATTTCGTATTCGGAGAATCATTCCTCAGAGCTCCCTGGTCGTACTGGAAACAAGGGGATATGGTTTTAGCCAATAGTTTCCCAAGTCCTGTTCCTGCAAGTTTTTCAGTAACAGTAAGTGGTGCCGATGTCAGCGGGTATAACCTGTTGGCACAGTGCACCGGCGACTTTAACAGCAGTTTTGTACCTTCGGGAGCCAAAGCAGCCAATTCATCCGTAAGGCTTTCAACAGAAGGTACGATGGTCATGGGACCGAACCAGAAGTTCGATCTGCCTGTTCGTGCTGCTTCGCCAATGCAAGTAGGTGCCATATCACTTATCCTCGATATTCCTGCCAACTTTGTTGAAGTTACTGATGTTGTACTCAGCGGAAGTTCAGAACCTGTATCCTATAAAGTTACAGGGAACCAGGTGAGGATAGGCTGGAATTCAACCACACCGGTACAGTTTGTTTCTAATAGCAACCTGATAACGCTGAAACTGAAGACCACCGCTGCGTTCACCAATGGAAATACCATCGAAATCGGACTTGTTTCCGATCCGTTGAACGAACTGGCCGATGCAGGGTATGATGTGATTCACCAGGCATCGTTGCTTGTCAACAATGTAACAAGCGGACTTGTAGGTGTTGGTAATCAGCAGAGCAGTGATCTGATTTCGCTGAGTAACTACCCGAACCCGTTCATTAAGTCGACAACCATAGCTTACGAAATACCGTATGATGGTAAAGTTACCGTCGAAGTGAATACGATGCTGGGCCAGCGTATCGGCACACTCGTTAACAGCACCCAGACGCAAGGCAAGTACACCGTGGTATATGATGCAGCGGTGTTACAACCCGGATTCTATTTAGTTGCTTTAAAACTCGAGACTGCCAAAGGAACAATCACCCGTTCGATCAGGCTTGTAGTAATGAGGTAATCATTCTCAAAGACGGTGAAGGGGGAAATCATACCCCTTCACCGTTCTTTTTTTTTGGAGTTAATTTTCCCGCTTCATGTAGCGGAATTTGAGTTTAAGGCTCTATCTGAGGTAAAAGGGATTCATGATGTTAACACTGGGAACAGTTACCCCATAATATTATTAAAAGTGAATTATATCATTAAAAACGGTAAGACGGGAATATCAATATATGAAAGGTCAATAAGCGAAGCGCTTATAAAGGCAGGTTTGTACCTGGCTTTTATAGATGCATCCGCATCAATATTTCTGACCCCGAGGAAATCATAAGCCGACATTCCAGTTGATCCGGGCTTGGGAAGCTGATCTGTTATATATCACTTACACAACTGAATTACTGCATCTGCAGCTGACTTGTGTCCTAAACTGGCTGCATGTTTCATATCTGCACACGCATCTTCTTTTTTGCCCAGCTTATATTCGGCCAATCCCCTGTAATAAATGGCATCAGTCGCATCAGCATTAAACGCTATTGCTTTTGTATAATCAATTATGGCTTCTTGAAATTTTCCTTCGACATAAAAGACTGCTGCACGATTAAGGTAGGCTGCTGCTAAATTTGGATTCAGAACAATAGCTTTGTTGCAATCAGCTAACGCCAAATCATATCTTTTTTTTATGTAAAAAATTTCACCACGGTTAAGGTATGCTTCAAAATAGTTTGGATCCAATTCAATTGCTTTATTGAAATCCTCTAATGCCTTATCATATTTTTGTTCTTTCATAAAAGCATTACCCCGGTTATAGACAGCCGAAATGTGGTTTGGTTTCAATTCAATGGCTTTGCTGAAATCCTCTATAGCTTTATCATATTTTTTCTGATCCATCAAAAACTGGCCACGATTATTATATGCATAAGGAATAGTTTGATACTGATCTATAACATTATTCCAGAGTGTCAAACTGTTATTCCATACACCACACCTAGCATAAGTACTTGCAGAAAAGAAAAGAGTAAAAACACCTAAAAAGAAGGCAGAAAACAATTTAAGCCTTTTATTCCATAATAAAATAAAGCCCTCCCCTGTCAGATAGAAAAAACCTATTGAGGGAAGATAGCTGTAGCGGTCAGCCATAATAGCACCACCAATTGGCAATAATTGCAAAACAAGAAAAATAGTCAACATGAAAAAACCGAAACCAAAGAATATTTTTCTGGTAAACCGGAGTGAATAGTAAACGGAAGCGACAAGAATGACAAATAATATCAAGAATAAAAAGTACAGTATCGGGATATTTGCTCCGCTCGTTATTGGGTATGGATAAAAAGCGCTCAAATTCAACGGGATAATAAGCTTGAAAATGTAACTGATAAATCCATAACCAGCAAAAACAATTCGTTGCGGAAAAGAAAATGAAGCCATACTCTGGACAGCTCCACCTGATTTCTGTGCTAATATTGCCACGACTCCCAATGCAATAGCAAGTAAAAAGAATGGAATCTTTTCAAGAATTATTTTTATATTTATTTTCCTCTCTTTAAAATAATCAGTTAATAACAAGATTAATGGAAGTGAAGCCGCCATTGCCTTTGAGAGAAGTGAAACCAGGAACAAAAATAATGCAATGACATAATATTTTTTTTTCAAGTCTTTTAAATACTTTAGATAGAAAAAATAGGATGCAAGAAAAAAACAAGTATAGAGTAAATCTTTCAATTCCGATGCCCATGCAACGGATTCAACATGCATAGGGTGAATCCCGAATAAGAGTGAAGCAACCAAAGCAACTCCTGCATTCTCGCTGATAAGAAAAACGGTATAAAAAACCAGTATGACATTCAACAGGTGTAATAAAAGGTTAACAGTATGATATCCGGTTGATTCCAATCCGAAGAAATGATATTCCAGGGCAAGAGTCAGAATGGTAAATGGATGATAATTGCCCATTACATTCTGTGAGAAAAAATCTTTCAGATTAAAGGAATATATCAGAGGGTTATTTATTATGTATCCATTATCATCCCAATTAACAAAACCGTTATGAAGAACAGGTAGATAGGCAATAAATGAAATCAGCAAAATAATAATCAGTGCCCAGATGTACTTCCAGTTTAATGGAGAAGAAGCCTTGGCTGTATTTGAAGGGCTTTTCAATCCGGAATGAACGCGCTTATTTTCTTTTTTACTTCTTAAAGCATCAGCAACTTTAATTTCTGGAGGGCTATTCTTTTTTCCTGCTACTTGATGCTTATGATCATATTTCCTTTTCATGTCTGATATTTCAATGTTTGCGATAAAATTAAAAAAAAATCAATAATAAGGTTTCAATAAATTAGCGGATATTTATTCTGAAATACAAGGCAAACCTATAAGTAAGTTGGACTTTAGGAAGTATCAAGACGGATTAATACTGTGAATCTTCGAATCGTTTTAGGTGGTAATGTCAATTGTAGGAATACCCACAATCCTAGCAACCTATAAAATACTGGAATCCGGAGACAGGAAACTGGTGACCAGAGGCTGGATATTTATCAACTCATCAACCCACTAACTTTTTTGACCACAGAAAATGGAGGAATCGGATTGGAGGATCTGGGAATTTGAACAGTCTCCAATTGAACATTTGAACCCTTGAACTCTTGAACTCTTAAACTCTGAAGATATCATCCAGCATATAGCAATCAGCAACCAGTAATAAACAGTTTTAATTGGCCAGACCACGGCATCTGATTCTTATTCCGAGAAATCCGCAGCATCCAGCTGATTGAACGTTGTCTTCTTATGAATATAATATTCTTTTACAAGGTTCTTTTTGTAAATACCATGAACCATTGTGTTGGATAACAATTTGCGTTTCCGCCTTAATTCGAGTATATGAGAATAAAAATAAAGGTGAGCCCTGAGAACAGCATAAAAATCCCTGAATCCCCCATCGAGTAGGAACTTAAACGCTGCTATGCCGTCGAGCGGGAAGCGTACTATAAATACAGGGATCACCATTCGTGTAGGAAGGTTTTTATATAAAAGGGCCAGGTTATTACGAAAATTGAGGTATGTTTTCTGTGATGATTTTTTGGGCAAGGTTCCTCCTCCTACATGGTAAACCACTGAATCGGGGCAATACATTATTTTATACCCGCCGTTTTTCAGACGCCAGCAAAAATCAATTTCTTCCATATGAGCGAAGAAATCAGCATCAAGGCCATTGAATTGCCTGTAAAGATCAGCTCTAACAAACATGCAAGCACCTGTTGCCCAAAAGATTTCGATAGAATCATCATACTGCCCTTCGTCCGTTTCTATATGCTGAAAAACACGCCCACGGCAAAAAGGGTAACCGTATTTGTCGATAAATCCACCGGCTGCACCTGCATATTCAAATTTTTCCCTGTCGTAATAGGAGAGGAGTTTAGGCTGGCAAGCGGCAATGGATTTGTCACTTTCCATAAGCGCAATAACCGGTTGAATCCAATTAGGTGTAACCTCAATATCGGAATTTAACAATACAAAGTAATCGGCATCTACTTCCGCAAGAGCTTCGTTGTATCCCCGTGCAAAACCGCCATTGGTGCGATTGGTAATAATACGAACATCGGGGAAATTATCCTGCAGGAATTCGATCGAACTGTCGGTTGAAGCATTGTCGGCAACAATCACATCCGCAATATCCTTGCTGTTGGCAATTACCGAAGGCAGGAAATTTCGTAAAAACTCCCTGCCATTCCAGTTTAAGATTACTACAGCTACTCGTGCCAATTTCAGTATATAGTTGATTATGAGGATATGCGGAAGCCTGTTTGTGCTTTAGCATCCCACATATAATTATGTGCTAAAGTAGATATTATTTGAATCGATTTTTTGATTCCGACTTAATTTGCCATTAAGAAATTACTATGCTGTATGTGACTAAGATTGTAATTGATAATGCACAATTGATAATGGACAATGGTTGTTAGGTCCATGAGTTGAAAGGTTGATAGGTTGATGAGTTGATAGGTTGATTGGATTTCAGATATGAGATGTGTTATTAATTATGAATTATAAATTATAAATTATAAATGAAGAGTTTTAAGGCTGTTAGGTGATTTATCGGTAATACTTCATTTTCAAATTACGGATTTTCGAATTTTCAAATTACATCCTCTTCTCATCCCCTTGTTCTCTCATGCCCTTAATATTTCCACCTTCTGTGCGACCAAAGCCATATTTCGGGTTGTTTAATTATATCTTCTTCAAGCATTTTTACATGCCTGTTGGTTATATCAAACTTCGTACAATCCTGTGGTGTATCAGTAATAAGTTCAAAATGAATATGATAATGCATCCTTGAAGTCTTCTTTACATGACAAAAAACAACCGCACTGTTCAATGTTTTTGCAACACGCTCAGGTCCAAGGAAAACAGCAGTGTCCTGGTGGAGGAAATCAGTACGGTACTGTATCTGGTCAATATGCGGGGTTTGATCGGCAATAGTAATGATCATACTTTTTTTATGCCTAATAGCGGCAAGGTGCTTCGCCGTTTCGGTAAAAGGTATTATTTCGGCATGCCCCAACTGCAGGCGTAACCTGAGATTTGTAAAATATTCGCCGAAGTAAGGATTGCTTACTTCCTTGGCTACAACGCCAATATATTCAAAATCCCTTCCTTCGAAGCATACCCTCTGACTGGTCCATTCCCAGTTGCCGCTATGGCTCATCACAACTACAACGCTCTTGTTCCGTTCTGCAAGCACGCTTAGGATTTCGCTACCCGAAACTGTCACGCGCTTGAAAAGCTCAGCTTCAGGCAGGCTTTCAAGCTTTATAATTTCAAAAAGCAGGTCGGTAAAGTGCTTATAGAATTTGCGGGCAATTGCATTAATTTCTTTAAGTGGTTTCCCGGGAAATGAATTCCTGAGGTTCCCGACTACTACTTTTTTCCTGTATTTGATTAGATAATAAATTACGACAAAAAAGAGATCCGAGATGATGGATAGCAGTCCGAATGGCAGGCGATCAAAAAAGCGTAAAAGTAGGCGTGACAGTTTGTATAAAAACATTATTTCTTTACATTAAAATTCTCTCCCGAGTGCTCGCCGAAATTGTCTTCCTCGTAAGGAGAGGCATAGAGTTGGTTATCCGTATCGCGGGGGCGCATATTCTTTGCCGATCGCTTAACATCATATTGCCAGTTTATGTTTTTTACTTCACCTGTTACAGTCGAATGTAAAACTACATAGTCATTCAGGGCAAGGTCCCGGGTATAAAATACAAATTTCTGGTTCCACTGGTTTCCGATCTGGTAGTATTGCCAGATCTCGTAAGGGAACGAATCGGGGTTCATGGTTTCGGCTGTACGGTTGTTCGGCGGACCATATTGCAGATACACCCTGCCGCGGTCGGTTTCATATCCTTTTTTATGCGTAGTGCTGAATTCCTCGTTTACACCCAAAACTATGTTGTAATAAATCAGCCAGCTGTTTTCGGGGTCGACTTCGCTGCGTTGTTTCCAGAATGTGAAGAAGAATTGCTGCATAGTGAGCAGGTTGTTCTGGGCAAGATTGTAATTAATGAACAGCTTTTCGGTTGCCGATGCAATAGGGAAACACATTTTGATGTATTCGCGAAGGGTATCAGGGTTGGTGATCCTCGATACAAAACTGTTTTCAATATTAATTTCCTGCAAAGAGGAGGTGTTAAATTTAATACCCGGATTCGACCTCTGTACAAACATTGCACGGGAAGCAATTTCTTTATTTTCCTTGTCGCGCACCGAGATAACAAGGTTATAGTTGCCCGAAGGCAGCTCTGATATATCGAATTCACTCAATAGTACATTTACCTGGTCGGTAGTTTCACGCTTAATACGATAGAAATTATCTATTGGTTTCCCGGTTTCGACCGATTGCAGAGCCGATGTTACAACAAAAGGTGCATCTTTACCCAATATAGCTGCCGAATTGTAAATCTCGGCATAGAAAGTTAATTTCTTCTTGTTCTCAGGGAAAAAATAATCCTGGTAAGGAATGAAATCGAAGCCGCTTTTAGCGATGGCCGAATTTTCAGCTGCTGCTTTGTATGATTCCACCATCTCGATATCCGATATACCAATAGCCGAATTGCCGAAATTAATATCAACCTCATCCTTTGCTTTAAACGCAGGTACGTTACTGTTCAGATCTGCAATTTCGAGCTGCAGTTCGTATTTACCTGATGGAAGAGGGATCCGCTGCTGGTCGAAGACAATAAAATCGATATTCGAAGTATCGCTTATTTCATCGGTTTTTAGGTTGTATTTCGTAAAAGTCCTTATGCTGTCGTTTTTTTTAAATAACATGGTTACTATTACCGTTCCCTGGAATTTTCCGTTCTCAATTCTAACAAATGCCACGCTCTTACCGAGAATCGACAGGTAGGTTTCAAGGTATGGCCCATGTTGCGGCGAATTGAAAGCGGCATGCGACAGGTAAGCCCTCAGTGTGCTTTTCTCCCCATATGTTGAAACGAAAAAAAACAGAAGCAGCAATGTCCAGAAGTACTTTTTCATAATCCTTGAATTTTTGTACAAAATTAAGCAATTAGACTCAAATTTATTAAATAAAGCCTGCATACTCGGTGAACCTTTATGTTTTGTCGCCCAAGCGTTAATTCGAAACGTTCTTTCTGAAATTTAAGTATGGTATGTGGAAAATCCATTCCCTGAACAAAGCTAAATCCTACTGTCTTAAGAGAAGAACTAGGATCAATGGTTTCGCCACAGTTAGCTCAATCATTAGCTGTATTTTTTTAAATCAGGAACCTGCCTCATTCATGCTTTTTACATCAAGATGTTAATAACACTATTATTTATTTTAAAAACAGGTATCTGAAACACTGCCTGTACAACATGTCAGATTTTTTATTAGCTGATATTTTACCTTAATGTACAATACCACTTGATTACGTTAATTTACCATCAATTAAATCTAAGTTGCGGCCTGTTTCCATGTAGGCCTGGTATATAGTGTTATCATTTTTATCCTGTGTTCATTTTTAGCTACCAGATTCGTTTAAGTCGTTTGACATTCTTTTAATAACAACAACACATGGATGTTCGTTCCTCAAACTATCGCTGAACCCCGTTTAGTTGAGGTAAATCTGATAAATCTGATTGAGTATTCAAGTCTATTCCCGGTTTGACTAACATTTATATGGATAATTTCCGATCCATAACATTGAAAAGCATAAGGATCACAAAATGGAGTCCGGCGACCATTCAAATAAACGGGGCGTCACTGAAAAGCCAAATGAGTAGCAAACCTAAAAACTGACTAAAAATGAAAAAACTCTTTACTCCCGTTGCATTTTTCTCGCTGCTAACTATGATATCCGCTCAGCCTGTAATTATAACTAACAATGTGCATACAGGTTTAAGTTTCAACCTTTATTCGCTGAGTGGTGTCAATACAGCCATTCTTGCTCCCTCGGGGGCTAATATTACCTGGGATTTAGGAACAACAGCCGCAACTCTAGCCGGGACTACCGATTTCCTAGAGATGGCTTCGACGCCTTACGCAACTGCTTACCCTGCTGCTAATTTTGCAATAAAATTTACTTTTGGTGCTGTCACCCAATAAAGTTTGTTCAATCTTTCGAATTCAGTTTTCGAAGAAGTTGCAAACAATGTGGGTACTGCCAGCCCTGTTACTTTTACCAATTACAGGACATCATTGATTTTCTCCTTCTCCTATGGAATATCATTTTCAGATATGTATCAAAAAACACTCAGGCTGCAAAAACTATTGTCAACACTTATGATTCCTACGGGACCTTTAAAGTAAATAATGAAACCAATGGAAATGTAGTGCGGATTCTTTCTGTAGATGATGGAAATACTTCTATAAACTGGTGGAATACATCACCGGTTAGCCCTTTGTTCCAGGCAAGTGGCTCAGGAATTGTTTTGCGGAAACTTACCACAAGCCTTACCGGAGAGAAGGCCTATTCATCAAATAGATTATTTGATTTGTATCCGAATCCTACATCGGATTATATCACCATAATTGATAAAGTTCTGCTTTCGAAAATTGAATTACTTGATAGTAAAGGGAAGTTAATCTTAAACGGTACGAATTCCAGAATTGATGTTTCATGACTCTCCAGAGGGATTTATTTTGTAAAAGCATACTCACTTCAGGGTACAGTTACTCAGAAATTTGTAAAAAAATAATACACTCATTCTCATTTTGTTCCTCAGAAATGAAGAGTTTTATTCAAACTCGAATAATTTGCCCCGGCTTTCTTATTGTTAACAATAAGAGAGCCTGGGCCTTTATTTGGTTGTGGGATAAATCATCTGCTTCGGTTTTGCGATTTCGTGAATTAACCATAACTAGGGTGATCAATCCTATATATCGGGAAATAATATCGGAATTAAGTTTTATATTTGCGAATCTGAATTACACCAGTCATTTTGGTTGTGGATTTCTCAAACCATTCTGATTCAAAGTGTTGTTATATATAGCTCGATTCGTTTGGATAATAGGATGATATTCCTGCAGGCACATCATTAAATGAGAATTAAATCAACAAGGGCTGATACCACATTGTCGGTCTCAGGTATACTCATTACCCTGGGAATCGTATTCGGCGATATAGGTACGTCACCGCTTTATGTGATGAAAGCTATACTCGGAGTTTCTAAGGGCTTCGTTTCGGTTGATACAGTTATCGGTGCTATTTCGTGTATTATCTGGACACTCACATTACAAACAACAATTAAGTATATTTATATTATTCTTCAGGCCGATAACAAGGGTGAAGGAGGCATTCTTGCCTTGTTTGCGCTCGTACGCCGAAGCAAAAAAGGACTGCTCACGGTTGCAGTAATAGGAGCGAGCGCGTTTCTGGCCGACTGTATCTTAACTCCTTCTATTACGATCGTTTCGGCAGTAGAAGGTCTTCATCTTCAAAATCCGTCGCTCGAGATACTTCCGGTTGCTTTGCTGATTATAGTCGCGCTCTTCCTTATTCAGCAGTTTGGTACTGCTGCCATTGGTACATCATTTGGCCCCATTATGTTATTGTGGTTTATTATGCTGAGTGTTCTTGGAATAGCACAGGTAGTGCAATTTCCGATGATATTGAAAGCCTTTAATCCTGTTTATGCAATTGATTTATTATCGCATCATCCCCACGGTTACCTGTTACTGGGAGCGGTTTTCCTGTGCACAACAGGTGCCGAAGCTATTTATACTGACCTGGGGCATTGTGGAATAAAGAATATCAGGATCAGCTGGATTTTTGTTAAAACCGCTCTTATATTGAATTACCTTGGCCAGGGCTCATGGATCATGCTCCATCCCCAGGCATCAGGTGTATATCCGAATCCTTTCTTTGCCATTATGCCATCGTGGTTTCTACCTGTCGGGGTTTTGGTGGCCACCCTGGCTGCCGTTATTGCAAGCCAGGCTCTTATAAGTGGTTCATATACCATTATCAGCGAAGCAATACAATTAAGCCTGTGGCCGAAAGTGCGTATATCATATCCCACTACACGGAAAGGACAAATGTATATTTCATCCGTTAACTGGATGCTTTTCCTTGCCATTGTTGCAGTTGTTATAACATTTCGCAACTCAGCAAAGATGGAAGCAGCCTATGTACTTGCCATTACAGTTACCATGCTTATGAGTACAGTTCTGATGACTGCATTAATGCAACGGCTCAAAAGAACCACTTTTGCAATTCTGCTCTTTGTTACCGGCTCATTTTTAATTGAAGGCACTTTCCTGGTTGCAAACCTCGGCAATTTCATGCAGGGAGGGTGGTTTACATTATTAGTAGCCGGGCTTATCGCGTTTGTAATGTATGCCTGGCACCGTGGCCGTAATATCAAGAACCAGTTTACCCGTTATGTCGAAATTGCCGACCATGCAAAAGCACTAAAGGATCTGAGCAGGGATGAGTCGGTTCCCCTTTTCGCATCAAACCTTGTATATATTTCCCTGGCAAACCACCCTTCAAAGATTGAAACAAAAATTCTATATTCCATATTTAACAAAAATCCCAAAAGAGCGAGTACATACTGGTTGCTCCATGTTCATATTACCGATGAACCTCATACACTGGAATACGCGGTTGAGAACATTATCCCAGGGGTATTGATACGAGTTGAGTTCAGGCTTGGATTTAAAGTTCAGCCACGCATCAACCTGTATTTCAAGCATGTAATTGAGGAAATGGTATTCAGCAAAGAAATCAATCTCAAATCAGACTACCCGGCCCTGCACAAACACAATATACCTGCCGATTTCTGTTATGTAATCATCCGCCGTATACAGAACTACGATTTCGACTTTGCACCCTTTAAACAGTTTATACTTGACGTGTTTTTATGGCTTGCCCGCATGTCGACTTCTGATATCAGGACTTATGGACTCGATACTAGCAATGTTATAGAGGAAAAGGTGCCATATGTCATGAAAACCAATAAAAAGGATAATCTCAGTAGGGTCGAATAAATATTCTATCCTGGACGCAATTTTACCAATGTTTCTTCGGAAAAATGATGGAAATTATTCCAGTAAGTTTCAGGTGCCGGGTGAAGGGTTCGGACTGCACAATGCCGGGTATTTTCGTATGCTCCTCTTTTTGTAAAAGTGATTTTACTGAAATATTTTGTTAAAACATGTTACTTGGAGGAAGGATACTTTTCAAAACCGGCTTTATTATGCTTTCTTATACCTGTAGTGAAATTGGCCCGGCTTCCTGGATTTCCTGGCGGAATTATTAACGTTATTTCATACAATGACCCTATGTTCGGCATAGCCATAGGTCTTACTCATGGCTCTACTTGCATCATTGATGCAGGTAAATTCTCGACTTTTACCTTACTGCCCGCAAAAAATATCATTTTTGCTTTCGGTGTTCATTTTCTCGACAACATGCTTTTTTAGCCTGTTTTCTATTCCAACAGTTTTATGACCCATCAAATCGAAATCTTATCCGCGGATGAATGAGAGGGGAGGCATTTCCCGAATGATTCTGTTTATATCATACTGAACATTACTGATGATAATAATCTGGGACTGCTTCAAGAAATACAGGTTAGTTGAAAACTTACGAGAAATATGAAGGATTTCGGATTTACGATTATCGAAGTATGATTTTACTTATCTCTTAACTCATAATTCATAACTCATAATTCATGATTAGATACCCTGTCTCAATGATTTTTGTCAATGAATCACGAGTCAAATCAGGTATATATGAAAATATGGATTATGGCGTCGTACTTTGGGCCGATTGTGGTATAACTCCGTCGATTTTATAGTTAATATCTGGCCCGGTGCCGGTAAAAGGATACAGTTTGAAGTAGTAGGTAGTTCCGGGAGTCAGGTTGGTGAACCAGGCTTCTTTTATGCCATAAAGTACATTTTTATCGATAGGGCTGTTTGTTATGGCAACGCCATCAACAGGAGCCTGTATATCAGCATAGCTGACATTGCTCATACGTATAAGGTAACCATCGGGTAAAACTCCACCCGTAGCATCCTGCCATTGAAGGTGAATTGAATTAGAGCTGAAATTGGTCGGTGAGTTTGTAGGTTCGGGGAGTGCTGAAGGCGCATAGGCCCATATCTCGGTCACATATTCCGGGTGATCGATGAAAGGGTTGCGGTTATGCTGGTAGTTGGCATATATATCATTATTCCTGTCGATCTCTTTCTGGCTCACCGGGTCGGCGGCATTCCATGCAAGCAGCATATTCAGGAACCATGGCTCGAAACAGGGGAATGATGTGGCATTCATTATGGCATTGCCATATGGGTCATCGTCTGCCCATGATGCAATTCGGCTTTCATAGCGTGTTGCCATATAGAAATAGGTTCTGGCAAGGTCGCCCTTAAAATCGTTGCGAGGTTCAAAAACAATTCCCGTATAACCAGGGTAGGAACAGGGGCCAAGTTTGCTTCCGTTCAACGATGTCCAGGTAGGGTTTGTTACCTGTCCGTATGGATAGTTGTTCCGTCTCGAATTCACATAGCTATCGGCCGGGTATAAGTGAAACTTATCAGTGTACATGGTATCACTTTCCACACCGCTGAACCAGCTTTTAGGAAATGAATGTTCGCGGTTATAGCAGCTGTTTTCGTATCCCGGGGTAGTGGCACACTGGTTTCCGGCAACACCAAAAGTGTACACATAAGGAGGGCTGCCGTTGGGAGTTGCATCAGGAATATCGCTGTACATATCCCAGACAGTTCCGTTCGGTTTATCGTCGGTGGTATAGAACGAAGTCCATAAATGGTCGTAATTATACTTTGTGTGTCCCCTGATAATTTTATGTAGGGCGGTTTTTAATTGTGCACTATGGAGACCTGTTGCTGTATTATAATATCCAGCAGGTATTTGTCCGAAGCCGGTTACTGTAATGAGTATGCCAAGCACAAGAGTTTCAATTCGTTTCAACATCAGACGTATACTGGTTTCTGGTTAGTATCTGGCAGAATTCAGGCTATAAAAGTATAAAAATAATTGAAACGGGCAGCATTTATGGATTGGGCTAAGTGGGGGGGGACTGGTTACTGGTTACTGGTTACTGGTTACTGGTTGCTGGGTACTTGTTGCTGGGTACTTTTACTTGTTGCTGGTTGCTGGTTACCAGAACCTCTCAACCTCTGAACCTCTAAACCTCTAAACCTCTAAACCTCTGAACCTCTGAAACCCTGAAACCCTGAAACCCTGAACCCCTGCCCCCTATCTTCCTAAAAGTACCACACATCTTCCTGAAAGTGTAACCCGGCTATTGAATAACAGCAATACCTTTGCATAATCAAAATAATTAAAAACCCTAAAAAATTGTTTAAAATGAAAAAACTGACCTTATTCGCCACCGCTTCCATAGCAATCCTATTGGTATCCTTTACAGTTGTATCCGACATTACATGGACCTATGATAACAACCACGCTAAAGTGGGCTTTTCCGTTACCCATATGATGGTTTCGGATGTGGATGGTTATTTTAAAAAGGCTACAGCCACCCTTACAAGCACAAAAGAAGATTTTACCGATGCAGTTGTTGAAATGAATGCAGATGCTGCTTCCATTTTTACTGATAACGAAATGCGTGACGGCGATTTGCAAGGTGCGAGCTATTTTGAAGTAGCAAAGTACCCGACAATTACATTTAAAAGCACATATTTTAAAAAAGCAAAGGCAGCCAACACCTACATAGTTAAAGGGATGCTGACCATGCATGGAGTAACCAGGCCTGTGACCCTAACAGCACTGGCACGCACAGGTACAAATCCTATGAGTAAAAAGACAATTGCAGGTTTTAAAATCACAGGTGCTGTAAATCGCCTCGACTTTGGAATAGGTTCCAAAACACCGGAAGCAATTGTTAGTAATCAGGTGCTTATAAATTCGAATGTGGAATTTGTAAAGAACTAAAGCTTTTCGGTACAGTATAGTGATTGAAAGAGGCGGAGTGGCCTCTTTTTATGTTTTAGTAAACTGAAAAATACTAGTATCTATCCAATTACTTAATGGATTTTATAAATATGTCATTGGAATTTCCTCTGGTAATTTTGTAAGCAGTACCTTCAATAAATCCGGTTAGGGTACACTCTATCCTACCTTTTCCTCACCGCTTCCGATATGTTGATTTTTATCCCTTTATTCCCACCATTTTCAATAAATGCGGGATAGTGCGTTTGCGGCTGCTTCGCAGTGGTGAGCGCTGCTGCCATGCATTGTAACTGCTTATCATCCATTCGGTGCTGTGGCTGCTTGCAACCTGCGCCAGCATGCTGCTTTTGGTTAATGCCAGTGATAAAGTTTCCATTTTATTAAGGAATTGGGTGTGTAACTACAAAGCAAACAGGCCCAGACCCTTAGGCCTGGAATTTTTTTTTTTTTTTTTTTCGGGTTGCTTTCAGGATGACCTGTATTATTAATAGCCCATCACTTTAAATGTAATACACTTGATTATGTTTTATATGAAGTAACATTGAATAATTATTATTCGCCTGTCTGTTGAAAGTAAATGGCTGATTAATAACTTATTTCATTTTAAAAATGGATTTCAATCGATTTTAAATACGGTTATTCTACTCTATTTATACTGAATGCAATCAGTGCACTTTTCCTATCAATCACCTGCCAGTAGTATTGTTTTTCAATGCAGTATATTTTTAGCATCACAACTCCACCCTCCACCTTCCAAATCCCTACTTCACCACCGTCACTACGCCTCTCTTTTCACCAGCATCCCCCGAGGTAGTAATGTATCTTAAATAAAAACTATATATTCCATCCGGCACAGGGGTTCCGTTTGTTTTTCCGTCCCACCCCTGTGAAACATCATGGGTGTAAAATAATTGTTTCCCCCACCGGTCGAAGATATACATACTGTACGAGTTGATCTTTTCGGGAAAGGTCACAGGCCTGAAAATGTCATTAAACCCGTCACCGTCAGGAGTAAAGGCGTTTGGTACACTCAGGAATACCGTGGAATAAAGCGCATGCACTGAATCAGTTGCAGTACATCCCTTAGCATTAAGTATGCGAACACTATACCAGCCTTCGGCTTTTATTGTAATTGAAGGAGAGTTTTCTCCAGTATTCCAGGTGTACTCTGCATATCCAGGCCTGGCAAAGAGTTCGGTTTGTTTGTCGAAATACAAGGTGTCATTCGTGAAACCTGATTCGGGTAGGGGATTTACTGTAAGACTAAGCCGTAAAACACTGTCGCAACTGCTTTGCGCTGTTAAAGTGTGATAATATATACCTGTGGTAGTTAAGACTGTTCCTTGAAAATTGTAATAATTCCCCTGGCAGATCGATAGCGGTTGCTGTGTAGTATCAACTGGATTTACCGTCAAAACTAGTTCATATATGCTGTCGCAACCCATTATGCCTGTGTGCACGTCATCGTATATCCCGCTCGCTGTATATGACTTCCCTCGAAAAACAAAGGCATTCCCGCTGCAAATAGTTTGAATATCCTTCGAAAAAAACGAAGGATTTACAATCAAATCAGTCTTAATAATACTGTCGCAGCCTGGGGCCGAAACCAGAGTGTCAAAGTAAATTCCCGGGCTTGTATATTGGTGCCCGTTTATGCTGTAATAGTCGCCACTACATATCGTTGCGGGGTTGTTGGTCTGGAAATCAGGATTAATACTGATTGAAACTGAAATAGTGCTGTCGCATCCATGCGAAGAAATCAATTTATGGTAATAGGTTCCGGCTGACGATAAAATTGTTCCGAAAAAATTATAATTGCCACCAGGGCAAACGCTTTGAAATTGTGGAAGCGTATCCAGAGGATCCACGAACAAGTCGAGTTTTAATAAACTGTCACACCCATTTACTGTGCTGAGGGTATCGTAATACATTCCTGACGTGCTGAAATAGTTGCCATTGAAAAAATAGGAATCTCCCTTGCAGATTACCTGCTGAAAAGTATGTTCTACGATCGATGGCTGACTAATTGTAACATAATTTACTGTGCTGATTCCTTTCGAATCGGTCACCGTTACTTTGTACACACCTGCCCCAAGATTTGTTGCCGTTTGCGTTAGCTGTGGAGGGGAGGTATTCCACGAAAAGGTATAAGGTGCGGTTCCTCCACTTACAAATGCCGTAGCAGTTCCGTTGTTCCCGCCATTGCAGCTAACATCGCTGTGGAGTATATTAACCGTATAGTTCGAAAGTTTTGCTGTGTATGAGCCAAACTCACCGGTGGGGAATGTTAATTTTATCGAATCAAAATTCAGCATTGGGCTTCCTGTAGTGCCGGTAATAAAAACATAATTTGAATCACTTACAGCAATGGCTTTCCCATAGGCACCCGGTTCATTTGTGCTTTTTGTCCAGAGTGGATTTCCATCAGTATTTAATTTTACAACGAATAAATTTCCTCCACCGGAAGGATTATTTAATGATATGGAACCAAATGCAATGGATGTACTATTCGAATAGCCCGTTATATAAGCGTTTCCGTATTTATCGGAAGCAACCGACCGTACCAGTTCGTCCCCGGCACCGCCGGTGCTCAGTGCCCATTGAATATCGCCACCTGCAGCATATTTTGCCAGGAATAAATTGTTGTTTTCCGGATTGTTGTTTGTAAAAGTTGTGGATCCAAACGTAATTTCCGGGCCTAAAAAATTCCCTGCCAGGAATACACTTCCGGAATTGCCGGCCGAAACGGTAATTTCTGTTTCTGATAAATACCCTCCGGCTCTTCTTGCCCAAAGTACATCGCCGTTGCTGTTGTACTTGGCAAGAAAAACATCTGTCGTGGCCCAACCGGGGGTATTGTTTTGTTGTAATAACGTAAAAGGCCCGATGGTTATGGAAAGACTGCCAAACTCACCGGCAATAAATGCATTTCCCAAATCATCAACAGCCATCGAATATGCTGCATCACTGTAGCTGCCTCCGCCGCTCTTTGCCCAGAGAATATTCCCGTTTTCATCAAATTTTACAATATAAAAATCATAACTATACATTCCGTTATTATTTGTATTAGCCAGGCTTATAGAACCAAATGAAATTGAACTGCTCGAAAAACTCCCTGCCAGATATACATTGCTGTTTGGGTCTGTCTTTACAGCCATGGCTCCATCAGAACTATTCCCACCGTAACTTTTTGCCCAGATTACATTTCCATTCAGATCATATTTTACAAGAAATAAATCGGAACTGCCTGCATTGATAAGGGTTGTGGTTCCGAAAGTGATATCAGAATAGCTGAAACTCCCGGCCATGTATAGGTGCCCAGTGGCATCCAGTGCCAACGAAATCCCGGAATTGCCATATGTACAGGATGCACCTTTAACCCATAATGCATTCCCATTACGATCATACTTTACAAGGAACAGATGTTCATTCCCATTGCTGGGTGCAGTAAGGGTGCAGGAGCCGAATGTTATTGATGGACCGTCGAAAAATCCGGAGACATACACATTACCTGCTGCATCTGTAACCACTGATACTCCTGCAGCAAAAAGATTTGGCCCGACCGGGACTTTTGCCCAAAGCCAATAAGGAGCCTGTGTATATGCAGGTTCAGGCGATAATATGAGAAAAAAGAAAGAAAAAATGAGGGGAATGAGGAAATATAACTTTCGGATTAACTTTGATTTCAGATTATATTTATTGTATTCTATACTCATTGGTGACTAACTCAGTGGTTCTTGTCAGCGTTTAAATAAATAATCAATATTCAGGATTTGTATTGTTATACCCTGTTCAAATTTAATGTAAAAATTTAATATTTGTTCAAATGTGGAATTTATTAGGAAAAGGTATAAAAAAACAAAAAATCGAATATTCTTCATAAAGAGTTTTCAATTAGAGATTATTAATAAAAAGCTTTGTTTTTGAGTATAAATTAGAAAACAACCCCATTAAATATTATTTAACCAACATTTTCGTATCGCTTGCCGATTAGTTCAGGCTCCTTCACAATCTATTGGGTATCCGGGATGAGAGAAATCTAAATCCAGCTGAACTGGTGATACTGATATATATCCTGGTGAACTCAGGCACATTTTCAGTAATAATGGTATTCAGATTCACGCCTTAAAATATCTTGTTTATCTGTATATAATACGTGAATTAGTTGTATATTTATCGTGATTTAATAAGGATCAATCTTCAGTTATACAAAATATACAAGGCTATGAATAAGATACTCACATTTCTGTTCATTTTAGTGATAAACAATTGTAATGCAGCAACAGGTAATGCTAGTGACGGCCAACTAATGGCGGCTATTATTATTGCTATGATGATGCTGGTGGTTGGTACCGGGTTTCTTATTGGTTTTATGAAGAATAAAATCAAAGAGTACAAGACACGAAAATTGATCAGGAAGGATAGTCCTGATCAAAACAGGGAATTCTTAAATTCATTAATAAAGCCCATCCAGGAAACCGAGAGATTATCAGTCTACTGACAACCATATTTAATTTATCAACTTTCATTTTTATTATTATGCACCTTGTCAGTTAAATCCGGCAGGAATGTGTTTTGTATTACTTGTGGTGATAATTGGTATGGGAGGCTAAGCCCATGCGAAAGCCGGATTAATGCATCCTGTTTCCTTTTTCTTATCATTCCTCACAGCAGGTTTTGGTTATGACCAGAAGCAGAAAACCCCGCTATCGCGGGGCTTTTGCAAGGGTTGCGGAGAGATAGGGAAACCCCGCCAATTCTTCTGCTTTTCTACACTAACGCGGCTGGTATCAATTTCATGTTTTGCCTTTTGTGAAAAAAATGTGAAAATTAACTGTACCGGCCATGGTTGATATCCTACAATCATTTATGACTTTGTAAGTTTTAACAATGTAATCTTGTCAGGAAGATTAAATTTTATGTATAAGGTATTATTGAACAGCACAACATCATTTTCAACCCTGCTGTTATCTGGGTCAATTATTAAAATAATCTTATTGTTACTAATTTCAAAATTTCCACTTTCACCATTACCGACATTAGTGAAAAATGAACCATTAGGTTTAAACACAAATCGTTGGGCCTTTTCGACGTCAAATGGAACAATTTTGATCTCATCTTTAGTATAAATTGCAGTGATATTCCAACTTCCATAAATACTATTAATAGAAATCATTGAGTTTTCAATATTCTGTTTGAACCATCCCGAATATTCTGGATATTCAATATTTTGTTTATTTGGAAAACCAATAAAAAAAAGGCATGAATTCATGTCAAAATCCAATATTAATCCAACAGGCATAGCCAACCCCGATACCTGAGCAAATGTATACGCTAGATCAATAGTATTATTAAATGGTTCTGAAATGTTTTGTGTTTCCGAAATTTGTTGATTTTCAGAGAATTTTATTTCTGCAATTTTTTTACCTCTAATCCTTACACAATATGTATCCATATTGCCAGTTGGTTCAAAGGATGCATTCTCGATTTTGATTAAGTAAGCTTCTTTCTCATTGCAGCAATCACAATAGGAGATAATATATTTTTCTCCCTGCAAATAACTTGCTGCTTTTTCAGCTTGCCATTTTTCAACAAATGTTAACTGATCCGCAAATGATTGAAAACTAATAAACAGAATACAAGTAATTTGAATTAGTCTTTTCATATACTCATCATCTTTAAAAATTCCTTACCTATTGACATTTTAAGCACTTTTTCTTCTAAAGTTTCATCCAGTTCTATGGCTAAAAATACTTTTGGCCGTTTTACTTTTATTATTGGTTGTCCACTTTCGGTATAATCTCCAGGCCAATCATCAAAAAAGGTACCCGTTGGGACTTCTAAAACCATTGCAATTTTTTCAAGTGTTTCAATTTTAGTAGAGTTTTCACTAATCATCTTATAAATAGCACCACTTTTCAGCCCCACTAATTCTGCAAGTCTATCAATAGTGATATTTTTTTTATCAGCTAATGATTTGATTATTTGAAGGTTTGCCATGTTGATAAAATTTATTTCACTATTAGTGAATAATTATTCTACTTTTAGTATATATTTGCATCATAAATATACAACACAAAAAAGCAATATCCAAAAATCGCGCCAATGGGAACTTTAACAACACTTACCAATGAAGCTAAAAAAATAGTGCTTAGCAACCGCCGTCTGAGGATTGCGCTCTTTTTGCGCTGGGACGTATCGAGCCAGGAAACACTACGCCGCTGGTGCCGTAATGATGCACCGCAATTAACCCACCCTGATACAATTGCTCTTATTTGTTCATATGCACAATGCGGGCCGGAAAGTATTACGGAAGTTGTAGCCTATCAACCGGCTGAAGTATGAAACATTTAACAGTGATTTTAATCGAAAAAATTATCCGGGATATTTTAAAGGATAATAAGGATTTCAAATTTTCAGGAGAGGTGGCAACGGAGATAATCCGTTCTGGCGATAGAAATACAACAATTTACCATGTTGAAATTATTGGCAAGAACTTAACCCTGAGATTTGAAAATGAGCGATATGGAGTTTTGATAGCCCAAATTTGCGAAAGCTGTAAAATTTTAACTTCTAAATCTAGTCCGGATAATGAAAAACCTATGGGACTTAGAGCTAATGGCAAGCCCTATTTTCTTTCAGACATAAAAAGGCAAATGGAACTGATACGTGCTGATTCCGACTGGCTAGACATTATTGTTTACAAGGCTTTAAGGGACAATGCAATTTGGATGATAGAACACTTTTCATGACAACGATGATAACAATCAACATCATTTTTCGCTGGTATGATTTCTGGATAGGGCTTTTCTGGGACAAGCGCCAAAAAACCTTATACATCTTTCCAATTCCCATGTTAGGCATAAGATTAAAATTCATTGGCAAATGATAATAGATACACAAACTGCCATAATCATAATAGCCGGTGTAATAATAGGTTTCCTGCTAGGTCTTAGTAAACGTAGATAGCCATGAGCGAAATAATAGTTTTATCCAGGGAACAATACCTTGAGGACATAAACCGCGCCGCCGTTCTGGCTGCCGAAATAGTTCTTAACCGGTTCACCCGCCGCAACCGCCCGGCAATGGTTACCCGTGCCGAAGCTGCCCGCCTCCTGGGCAAATCAAAAAGTACAATACGAACTATGATTGATCAACAGCGCATCCGCACCACCACGGACGGAAAGGCTATTCCTTACAGCGAAATTGAACGCTATTTAAACGAAAACCAACCAACCGCATAAATAAAACAACCGCCAAAAAACAAAATCTATGTGTAATTTCTTTTCCTGTATAACTAAAGGTGATGGGGTACCAATCTATTTTGACGCTCAAACAAGGCAGTCACTATCCGAAAACAACCCAGAAAGCTACAAATATGATTCGCATAGCTCAATAGCTGCATATCATAATGTAAATGAGGATGTTTGCAATAAATTTGAATATAATCCTTTTTCAAAAGTATTCAAGATTGATCAGATTAATTCATATATCAATGATTCTGAGGATGTTAATATGTGGCTTAAAACCTTTGATTTTACGCCTATTCTACGGACCGGATTATGGAGATTTTGACCTTAGCGGATGCCAGTTGCCGGAATCCTTGAAATTGCCTGATTCCGTTGGTGGCTACCTCGACCTTAGCGGATGCCAGTTGCCGGAATCCTTGAAATTGCCTGATTCCGTTGGTGGCTCCATCTACCTTAGCGGATGCCAGTTGCCGGAATCCTTGAAATTGCCTGATTCCGTTGGTGGCTCCCTCGACCTTAGCGGATGCCAGTTGCCGGAATCCTTGAAATTGCCTGATTCCGTTGGTGGCTCCCTCTACCTTAGCAGATGCCAGTTGCCGGAATCCTTGAAATTGCCAAAATGCAAAATTATTCGTTAATAAAAATATTGTCGGAGCAATGCAGCGGTGCAACTCCGACCGCCGCCGAAGAGCTTTTAAAGGCCCGGTGATTGAAAAGGAAGCGGGAGAGGGTTTTCGTAGATGTGTAACCTTTTCCCGCCCCTTTTCTCCTTGCTGCCGGCTGCATGTTCGCACCTGGCCGCAATAGTCGCAGAGCGCGGCGCAAAAAAACCGATTTGAACACTGGGTACCTCTTAAAAGTAAAGTGTCTTAAAACTCATTAAAATGATTCAGATTTATATAAATGAAACTTTGTTTGACGGGTACCAGGCAACTTATGTTTGTCCGATTACAAAAAGAGTAATACTTGTTACATCCGTTCCGGACGATCCGTACCAGCACCCGCATTTTATTGAGCAGCTTACCCGTAAAATCATTGTCGAGGTTATTGTAAGCCTTCGCAGCCGTCAGGACGACAATATTAATTACTACCTGAAATATAAAGAGCTTAGCGGCAAACAGCGTGGTTTAATAACTGCCATCAGGCAGAACCTGGCTAAGTTCAACCAGTCGGATAATTACAAATCCCTGGCCGATTTTCAACAGTTCATCTACGAAAATATTTTCCCATACCTGGCCATGTTTAAGCCATCAACCGCCATTTATGACCGGTTGCCGCAATTCATTGAAGATCAATGCAATAAGGAATTGAAGATTTTGAACGAAAAGGAGCAAAACCCCGAATTTGTAAAATCTTAAAATACAGTTAGTTAGCCCTTCCTCGATAATAAGGAACGAACGTGCATCGAAAATGATAAAAAACCATAACGTTCGCAGGTGGTCAACCATCCAAAGTTTGAAGCGCAAAAACCTAACCTTATCGGAGCAAATAAAAGATTTTATGGTTACCCTGGAACCTGAAAAAAAACTCTACATGAAAAAGCTTACAAAAAAACTCACAGCTTGTGCCGGTCTCAGTCTTTACGCTGAGCAGCCGGGCGGAACTGTGGGTATTACCGGGCACTTGTGCGGTGATAAGCTTTGTTTTGTATGTAATAGCCAGCGCAGCCGGGTAACGCGCCGAAAATACCGCTCCTGGTTCGAAGCTAACCCGGTATTGTTCGAAGTAACCGGTAGCAATGGCCGTTCAAAAGTGGTAACAGCTTTTCAATATCATAAAAATTACGAAGGGGCACATTATCAGCCTGTTAAATATGAAGTGATGCACTTCACTTTAACCGTGCCACATACCGCAGAATACGGGTACCGGGGTAAGCAGATTTATTTTGATGAATTTACCCGCTGCATGACCGAATTACGCCGTTTAAAATTCTGGACTGATAATGTGCTGGGTGGTGAATATGGTTATGAAACTGAACGGAAATATGCTGGAGTACATATACATGTGCATGGGTTAATGTTTGTTCGTGCTGGTATTCAAAACCGCAATCACCTACACCGCGAATTATTGATGAATTGGAACCGGCTAACGGTGGATGCTGATAACCGCCGTTCAGCATTCAGCGAAACAGATATTGCCGGTATTCGTAAAGGTAACAAGCTTATTACGGAAGCCGATGTAAACGAAATGAATCCCAGGGGAGCAACCATTATTAACCTCGAAACAATCTATACCAAAAATAAAGAAACCGGCCTTAAAGAGCGGGTAAAGGATTTTAGCGATAAGGGATTTATGCGCGGGGTGATGGAGGCTATTAAATATCACTTTGAACCTTCCTTCTTTGATAAAAAAGAAAACCAGTTCGATTTACAAATGGTGGCCGATTTAAAGCCATTACTCCACAGCAAGGCTTTATACAAAAAATTCGGGTGCCTTGTTGGAGAGACCGCATTGAATATCAATGAAAATATTCAGGTAGAGTACTCTGATGCTGTCGATGATTTTGATCCGGGTACAGGTGAAATCCTTGAACGTGATTTTTACACGGTTAACCCTGCCCTGATGTATGCCGACAAGGATAATATTACATGGAGCCGCGCAGCTGTGGCCAGTCGCCGGCAGATTAAAGCCCGCACAACTTCTGAGGCTGTATCGGTTCTGGCCGGAATGATCCGCGAAGCTTGCCGGGGTGGACTATTTAGGACCGAAACTCAAAAATTAGATCATGCATAAAGAAACTGAACCAACTGATCCGGGAGTTTTCAATCTCCTGGTAATGGCCGATTTATCAGCCGCCTACAAATCGACTGATCCGGATGATATAGAACGATACCCGGCCAACACCCGCAGGCTGTGGTTCACCAGAATCAACGACCAGGGACTACGAATGTTTTTTAGCACATACCAAGTCAAACCAATATCTGAACTCCAATGAAATCAAACAAACAACCCGTATCCTGTGACCTTGACAAGTTTGAAATTCAATGTAAGATCGACAAGCTCTCAGATGAAATGACAACCAGCAACGTAATTGAAACAATGAACCAGATCGGTGCTTTAACGCAAAAATTAAGAGTAATGAAGCGAGAAACTGATTTTACAACTAACAATCAAATGGATTGGGGAGTAAGGGTAGTATCTTTTTAACACCATTAGAATTATGTATTACTTAGAAATTAGAGACAGGCGCGGCGGATTATTAATAAAAGTAGTCAGCCCTTTAGTAACTGAATGTACCTTTTCTGCTAACAAAGCAATGAATTTCGAAAAAAGAAATCAAGCCAGAAATTTCCTGAATGAAAATAATCTTAAAGATCAATTCAAAGCAATTAAAATCAATTAACACATCAATAAATCAATAAATTAACAAATTAACCCTAAATTTTTACATCATGGATCGTTACACAGTAACAGGGAACATCGGACAGGCCGCAAAAGTGCAGGAAGTCAACGGAAACCGCTCAATCAATTTCAGTATTGCCATTAACCGCAAATATGCTGATAAGGATGGCGTAATTATCGAAAAAACAAAATGGATCAATTGTACCTATTGGAGGCGGAAGGATTCCAGTATTGAGGTTGCTAAATTTCTTACAGCTGGTACTAAGGTTTTGGTAGAAGGTGAATTGGATGTACATCTTTACCAGGATAAGGATAATAAAACCCAGGCTTCAATTGATCTAAATGTACAGTATCTTGAATTATTGGGATCGAAGCCCAAAGAAGCCAGCGAGCCGGAAGCCAACCAGGATAAAACGAAACCGGCAAAACCAATTCTTTAATAATTAATATCAACCTCCCTGCTGATCAGCGCGGGGAGGTTGTTTAAAAATTCCCTTAATATGTTTCCATACAAAGTAATACGCGATTTAACCCAGGCTGAGGAATACCGCGAAAATCTTGATTCAGAAGGTGAGGAGTATTTAGGGAAGGTCGATAAGTTTACAGCGAGTATAACACACGGGGAGGCGGTTAATTTAAACTTATTTGTAAAGCCCTCGAATGTGGATCGCTTCTGGCTGGCCTTCAGCTACATTCTCCTGGCATGTGGATTCAATTTGAATATCAGTGAGGATTATACGGTAATTAGTATTTATAAGACAATTTAATTGAAAATATGAAAAGCGAAAATATTAAAATAATTGCAATTGATTTGTTTGCAGGTGGCGGAGGGGTAACCTCTGGACTAAGTGAAGCAGAATTAAATGGAGAATTAGGAATAAAAACTATTATCGCTATAAATCACGATTCTAAAGCAATTGCAAGTCATAAGGCTAATCATCCTGATACGGTTCATTTTATCGAAGATATACGAACTATTTCAATGAACAAGTTAACTGCTGAGGTAACAAAAGCGCGGCTATTATATCCAGAAGCACAGTTACTATTATGGGCTTCGCTTGAATGTACAAATTTTAGTAAGGCAAAAGGGGGACAACCTAGGGAAGCTGATAGCCGTACTTTAGCTTGGGATTTGTACCGCTATATTATTGCTCTTATACCTGATGTAGTATATATTGAGAATGTGACCGAGTTTATGAGTTGGGGACCTCTTGATGAAAATGGGAAACCTGTAAGTAAGAGAGCGGGAGTTGATTATATTAAATGGACTGAGAAAGTTCGCAGTTTTGGTTATAATTATGATTATAGGATTTTAAATTGTGCTGATTACGGAGCATATACAAGCCGTATTAGATTTTTTGCACAGTTTGCACGTTACGATAACTTTATTGCCTGGCCTGAACCTACTCATGCTAAAAAGGCAAGAAATGATGTATTTAATGATTTTAAAAAGTGGCTTCCTGTTCGTGAAGTCTTAACATTAAGTAATGAAGGTACAAGCATATTTGGTCGTAAAAAGGATTTGAGTGAAAAAACATTGGAACGTATCTATAGTGGTCTTTTAAAGTTTGTAGGGGATGGGATTGAAGAGGATACATTTATTTCAAAGTATTATTCAGGGCATCCGGAACACAAAAATATTTCTATAAATGGTCCCGCCGCTACAATTAAAACAATAGATGGGCAGGCCATTATAAAAGCATGTTTTATTCAAAAATACAACAGCACTTCAAAAGATGGAAGTACAGATCATTCTGTAGTATCACTTGATGTTCCTAGTCATACTATAAGTACACAGGTTCGCATGAACTTGGTACAAGCTTTTGTGATGAACTATTATGGAAATGGATTTAATTCTTCTATTGATGTTCCGGCACCAACAGTGCGTACAAAAGATGGTATGGCTTTAATTAGTTGGATGGATAAAGGTTATTCTGGTAAAAAAAATTTTCAATCTTTGGAAATGCCTTCTGGAAGTATTATGACAAAGGATCATTTTTCAATAATAACATCGCATCATTTTATTGACAAGCAGTATGGAAGTGGTCCGGCAAATGTTGCTAGTATAAATTCTCCTGCTGGTTCAATTTTACAGAATCCTAAACTTGCATTAGTTACAGCAAAACAATTTATAGATCGTAATTTTTCATCTGGTGGAGGTAAAAGTCAAAGTATCGATAAACCGGAAGGTAGTATTTTGAGCGTTCCAAAAATGAACCTGATCACTGCAAATACCTTCCTTATGGAAACCAATTACTATAATCTTTCAAAGAGTATAGATGAACCAGCACCGCCTTTACTAGCTTCCAGGCGACACCAATACCTAGTGAATCCACAGTTTAATAATGGCGCATCTAGTATTGATAAGCCATGTTTTACACTTATAGCCAGAATGGATAAACGCGCACCCTGGATAGTTACAGCTGAATCTGGTGAAACATCTATAATAATATTTAATGATGATAGCCCATTTACGGCTAAGATTAAAACATTCATGGCTCTACATTCTATTGTAGATATTAAAATGAGAATGCTTCTGGTAGCTGAATTGAAATTAATTACCGGTTTTCCTGATAATTATATTCTTGTTGGAAATCAAAGTGACCAAAAAAAACAGATAGGAAATGCCGTACCAACTAAGATGGCAAAAGCATTAGGCGAAGCTCGATTGAATAAAATAAATGAATACCTAAGATTACAAACAGCTTAATAGTTTTGATTCACATTGATTATTATGAGTAAAGGCACATATTACACCGGCAATAAAAATCTTGCTGGTCTGATTCAAACAATAATTAACCAGGTTCCTGAAAGTACAGTAATTTATGATTTATATGCAGGTTCGGGTATTGTTGGTTCTAAATTAGTTGAGGATCCATTGAGTTAAAAAATATTCATTTGAATGATATTGATAAATCAGTAACTGATCAATATTTTCTACCCGGCAGTACAGTTACCAATATCCCAGCTTTAGATATCGTAAAGTCATTAGTAGCTTTACCAGCTGACAAAAATACTTTTGTATTTATTGATCCTCCTTACCTTCATGAAACTAGAAGGAATAAGAATCTTTATAATCACGAAATGACAAACAGTGATCATTTACAGTTGCTTTTGCATGTACGGGATCTGAAATGTAATGCAATGGTTATACATCCTGTTTGCGCTCTGTACGATACTATGTTATCCAATTTTAGGCAGATTGAAGTTAAAGTACGGTACCATCAAAAAACATCCATTGAAAAGCTTTACATGAATTATCCTTATCCCGAGAATCTTCATGTAAAAGATTATACCGGTTCCGACTGTTGGGACCGGCAGCGAATTAAACGAAAAGGCGACCGGTTAATTAATAAACTGAAACAATTACCAGGGCAGGAGAGGAACTATATTTTATCCAGGATAAAGCGCGAGTTATTAAATGAGAGTGCTGCAGTAAAGTCATTTAGCGGATAACTTTTAGATAAAAACTGTACTTTTTTTCAAGTATTGTTTTTATCGCTTGTTATCCGCCCTTTCAAAATCGAACTAAAACAATCCAATTTAATTAATTGTCATCATAAAAACGGGCACATTAAGACTGTTTTTGCATTATACTGTAAAGTTGTAATACACTGATAAATAATTTATTAACTATTGCTATTTAAAGTATTACGTTATATTTTTGTAATGTTTACAGGCTGTCAGTATATCGGTTTGCATACAGTAAGTATATCGGTTTACAGGCAGTGAGTATACAGGTTTATTATTAAGCAAATAAGCACGTTATGAAAAAGAGTAAAAAAATAATTCAATCATTGACCGAATTAATTAGGATTACTTTTTCTGATCGTGAAAACTATAATTATGTTGCCAATTTAGGTCCTGTCAGTGATCAGATTGCTATTGAAATAAAAGCCAAATACAATCTTGATATTACCGGCTATATATGCACAATTGATAACTATGCTATAAAACATTCCTTCTTTCAGCATGGCAGCGAAATCCAGGAAGCTAAAAGAGGACAGTTACCAATTACAATTGATACCATCACCATCATTCCTAAAATTCTTAAAACTCCTGATCGTATTTATTACGGCCAGAAAAACAAAATTGGCCGTGATATAATCATATTCGAGAAAGTGATTGGTAGTCGCATTATTTGTGTTGAGGAGATAAGGACAAAAAGCAAAGAATTAGCTTTTCAAACCATATATATTAAAAAAGCCCGGTAAAACCAGACTTTTTTAAACAACGAGCAGATGCAATGTTTCACCTCCCTCTGAACGCCCTGAGCGACTTTGTGAGTACAAAGATACAACAAAAACCCTAAATTCAACAATATGAATACAATCTCTTTGCGCCTTTACCCTGAAACAGAAGCCCTGTATAAAAGGCTACTGGATGAATGCGACGCCGGAACCAACGGCAAAACTGCCACCGCCGACCAGTTTATTAATTACCTTCTGGAGTGCGCGCAGAACCCGCGTAAAATTGAAGTGTCAAAAAAGGCTGACTTTGACAGGATCATAGAATTAGAAAATATTACACGAGAATTAAAAAATCAGTGTGATGTTTTAAAAGAAGCCGCTGAAACTTCGAAGCCGGAAGATCTGGCCCGGATCACAGAACTGGAACACGATCTGTTTATTACAATGCAAAAACTGACTTTACTCGAGGAAGAGAAACCGGGTGTTACTCTTCCCGAAACTTCAATTGTATTTGAGTTATCGGAAGATGAATATTCACAGGTTTTGGGATACAGTGATTTTCTAAGGCAAAAGCATTCTGCCGAATTGTCCTTAAGCCAGGTACTTTATGTTTTGATAAAAGGCAACAAAATACGCAGGTAGATGGATGTAATTACTAAGAATATAGCCCGTACACTAATTGCCACAATCGGAACAGATAAGATCAGTAAAATAGTTGCTGATCTTATCAAAACCCTGGTTGAAGAAAAAAACAAATTGCCGTTGCAGGATGGTGAAGCTGATATAATCGGAATTGTTTACGAGGCTGATGGAGTTGCACACTTTGCCCAGGCTGCAATCCGCGAAACAGAAGCTGAAACAACCGAGATTACCAGGTATATTTCAGTAAGTACCATTCCTGACATGGTTACCAAATTATTTCAAAACATTTAATCATATGGCATTACCTAAAGCAGTACCGCAAACCGATCTACGCGCCCAGCTCTCACTTGATGAACTGATTAATGAACTTAACACCCCGCGCCAAGAGTTTGAAACACCTGAACCGGTTGAGCCTCGCGAACCCGTACCTATACCCGGCGACCGTAGTAAGATTGATCCTTTTGCAGCTGAACAGGTATCGGCCGAAACTGCCCGGGCAGCTGGTGTACAAATTGCTACGCTGGTTGTAAATGGGTCACAGGCTCTTTGTGGTTTTATCGGAAATGAACGCTCCGAAAAATATAAGGTTTCTTCACCGCAGCAACATGATCTGGCTGAAAGTTATGCCAAAGTTGCGGCATACTATAACATGAGCGAAACAAACCCGGTATTGGCCGCTGTTATATTAACCCTGATAATTCTAGCCCCACCATTCCGCGATGCGTTCAGCGACAGACGAATGAAAAAAATTGAAGAGGATCAAAAGTTAATCGAGGCTGAACAGAAACGGCAGGCAATTGAAATGCTTCGTATGCGTGAAATAATGGAAAAAGAATCCGCAAATGTCACAGCAAGCTGAAACAAAAATTAAAAGGGCTGGATATTTCCCTTTAATTATGGGTACCAATGGAACCGGTAAAACTACCTTTTTAAAAAAATTGGTCGTTAATGAATTGAAGAAAAAAGATGCTAGGATATTAATCATTACTGGACATGTAGAAGAGTGGTTAAATGTCCTTGAAGTGCATTCCGGTTTTCCTGAAAGAATTGAAAGATATACCGGTATACGTAAAATAATTATAACAAGAAGCCGAACCGATCAGATTTTAACATTAATTCTTAACCATTTTAGAAAAGGTTTGTTGATTTTTGATGATTGCAGAATGTTTTTTAAGGCAGCTACATCGCCATTATTAGAAGATTTAATGATTTCTAGACGCATGATGATGATTGATTGCATTGCTGTGGGTCATGGTGCCGACAAAATACCTCCAGCTTTTTTCGCCTATGCTTCGCATATAATTCTTTTCCAAACAATAACTCCTATACGAAAAAGAAAGGATGAATTAATAGATATTGCCCGATGGGAAATTATACAACAAAGGGTAAACGAAAAGGCAATAACTGATTCTCATTACTATGAAATTCATAAAATATGACCGTTATACCTCAAAAGTATGAATCCTTAAATCTGAGCCAGATTGCTAACCGCTATGGCGTTACAACTTATATACTTAAAAAGTGGATGGCTCAATTTATTCCCGAGCTGAGCCGACCGGATAAGTGTTATACCTATACACCCGAACAGGTAAAAAAGATTGTAGAAGCTTGCGGCGAATTTCCAGAAACTTAAAATTTATAATACATGAATCCCGATATTATTGTGATAACCGGCCTCCTTTTACTTGTGTTTCTTGTTTCCAGGATACGCCGGTATATGGCTGTTAAGAAATGGCGCAAACAGTTAGCCAGGAATGAGTATGCAAGAGTATTTTTCAAAGGGTTTTGGCATATCGGTATTGTCCGAAAGTTTAAGGACAATGGTAAGACTGTTCATTTATTAAGCCTGACAACGAATGAAACTTTAATTGTTCCTTTAAAAATACTGGCACCAACAAAATAAATAAAGTATCAATCCAAAATTTAAATTTATGGCAGCAAAACCAAAGCACAAAGAAATTACCTGCGATCCATGTAAACGTTATCCATCCGAACGGGAAGCCCTTTCGGATCATGGTTATAACGATGTAGGATTTTACTCATTCAAGAAAATTGGAACTGGCGAGCTGGTCACCAGGCGCGTGTATGCCGATACTCTTGGAGTGTGGTGGACCATTACCAGCAAGTATAACACCGGCTATTCATTCAGCAGTATTAACCTGAAAGAGTTTACTGCGAAACGTGAGCTTGTTAAGTAAAAATTATTATGGAGGCGATATGTTTAGATTGGTTGAGTAAACAACAATAAAAATCCTTATCCTTTAATGCTCCATTTTTAACCGGCCGTTGAGCCGGTTTTTTTATGTCAATTACTATCATCTTTTTCAATATTTATCAATGTCTTGTGATGTCTGGGAATGTCTGTTGAATGTGATTTTTTTTAGGTGGCAAATTTGAGCCTGAATTAAAACAAAAAAAACATTCTATGTCAGTTGACAAATTTATTCCCGGAACGCCCAAAGGAAACCTGGTAAGTTGGTTATCACTTATTAGCGTTGTACTGGTAATTGCTTTTGTAGCAGATACCTATTGGGGCAAAGGCGACCTCTTCGGCCTTGCAAAGAAGAAAACTCAACCCACAGCTTAAGCTATGAAAACGAAAACCATCATTATTATTAGTGTGGTTATCGCAGTATTAGCGATAGCTTATTTTGTCTTTCTGAAAGGCAAAACCACCACCGCCGCCAATGGCTCTGCTCAATCGTTAGGTATGACGAAAACAGGTAAGCCATATACCGAAGCCGATGTGACCAAAGAAATGAACGTGATTAAAGGCGATTCGAACTGGTATGGCATCATCAAAGCCAATGCCGCCCGCGATTCAGAAGCTGTGGAGGTTACTTTGCGCAAGAATGCTATCTACATGATAGAACAGTACCACTAAAATTTTTATTCAACAAAAACTTTTCACAACAAAAAATCTTTTTAAAATGGCAAACGTAAATAATGTAAGAGGTGATAAATTCATTTTCACCATCAAGAATGTAACCGGAGTAGCTCTGGTTATTGCCCTTCTGGCCGCTTTTTTTGATACCCGTGTTGCTGGTTCACTGGCTCTCACCAATCCTGCTGAAATTGTAAAGGCTGGTTATGCCTGTGATGCAGTTCTCGATGACGGTATTGTAATTGACGGTGCTACCTCAGGCGAAGACCTGATTGTTACCCCGATCAACAGTAAAAAGACATACCGTGCATTCCGTGAGTACATAAAGCAGAATTCCAGGGCAATTAAAAACATGACGGTTCAGACTACAAACCTCGCTGCCTTCAACCAAACAATGGAATTTATCGATTGCAGCCCGCTTGGATCAGATAAAGTTACCAGTATTCCTTTGGTAGCCCTTCGCGATGGTATGAGCAATCTGAATGACGTTGTTAACCTCGATGGTGACGGCCTTGCCGTTGGGTTCGATACCCTTGTATTGTTACCGATACTCGACGGTCACGAACTTACAGTAACCTTCTGGTTCTAATATTTAAATATTCCCAATCCATGCGCAAAAGCGGGTAACGACAAGCTCGTTATCCGCTTTTTCTTAAGACACAGAGTTATGACAATCAAAGAATTTTTAAACAGTCCGGAGGCTGAAAGGCTTTTTCAGAGACATAAAATCACTGCAAGGGGTATGGATGGTATCCGTGCCGGATATGAACGTAAGGGTGATTTGTTCATATATGAGCTTGCAAAGGCAATGGCCGGACCTACCAGCGTATTGAATGGCAATTATGGCGACAGTACCGAAATGGGACCGCCAACATTCCAGCAATGGACTGAGCAACAATCGGCCGCAGGTGCAACCGGTAAAGGATGGGATTTTTGGAATAACCTTTTGAGTACCATAGGCAATACCGGTGTAACAATCGGTAAATTCAAAAACGACATTCTTTCAACAGCTACGCCTGCTGAAGTACAACCACAACCGGAATCCACTAAAAACAATACTGTTCTTTACATTATTGCAGGAATTGTTTTGCTGGCCGTTGGTTTCCTGATTTACAAACAATCAAAATAATACAAGTATGAAAAATGCATTAATTGTAATATCGGTATTACTGGTTATTTACCTGGTATTTTTCAGGAAAAGAACAGTTACCGTCGCTGTAACGGAAAAAAAGGAGCCCGAGAAGCTTGATCAGCAATATGAAACTACGCCGGTTAAGCCTTTTGAGAATATGACGCCTAGACCGCGTATTCGCCCGGTACCGCATCCGATAATTAACCCTGTAATTGCCAATGGTTCTGCACCAATGCCCCCCGCCGAAAGCTAATGGAATTTTCAAAGATAGTATTTGATGATTCGGTTGATACCGATATAGCCCGTGTAAATCGGGCTACCGGTGTTTTATACCTGAATCCGGGTATCTGGAACCGCCTTTCAGAAGATGAACGCGAATTTGTTTTGCTTCATGAGAACGGACATTTGGAGCTGCAAACTGCTAGCGAATACCAGGCCAACCGGTATGCAGTCGGAAAATATATTCCGGTGAAAACACTCAGCAATTCAGAGCTTGGTAAACGAATTCAGGTTGTTTCTGAAATCACTAATCCGGATAAGTATATTTCACATTATGGAGTTGATCCGGTTTCTAATGTAGCTGGTGCATTGGGCGATATTTTCAAGGCTCTTCCTTTAATTGGTGTTGGCAAAAAGGGGAGAATACAAGAACAAAACGCCGCAGCTGAAAATCAATTAAAATTAACTGATAAACTGGCAGCAAACAAGCAAACTCTTTTAATTACCGGAGGACTGTTTTTGATTGTCGGAATTGTACTCTTTTTCACTTTTAAAAAATAAACACAATGGCAAACAGAAACAACCCTTATACCAGCAACCTTTTCGGATTATTTGAAGGAAAGCGCAAGGCTAAGATTGAGGAGGAAAAGCGTAAAACAATGGAACTTGCCGCAGAACTCGAATTGAAAAAGAATTCCGCTGGAATTGTCAGCGATAACGCCGTTACATTGGCTACAACAGCGGCCAGTACAAAAACATACATTATCCTGGGCATTGTCCTGGTATTGGTAGTTGGTATTGCAGTCTATTTCAAATTTCGTAATAAGTAAGATATGAAATTCGATCTTGCAAAATTCGACCGCGGAACACTTGTAAAATTTGCCGTTATCCTGGTACTGGTTATTGTGATGTATTTTGTAATTCGCAAAGTTGTAAAAACCATTAAAGGGGATGCGTATCTGAATGATGTTTCCGGCGAAATAAAGCCTGGTGAATTGTCTTACCCACTCAACCAGTATATTGGTTGGGCTGACCAGTTGTATGATGCTATGGTTGAAGTGGGAACGAATGACAGCAAAGTAATAGCCATAATTCAGAAGTGTAATAACTTGTCGGATGTACTTCAGCTGATAAAAGCATTCGGTACCAGGGATTATTATTTCTTCTGGGGTGCTAGCACGTTGCCTCAATGGTTCAGCGAAGAGTTAAGCACTTCTGAACTGGCCGCACTTAATGCGATATTAAAACAGAAGAGTATTAATTACACCTTTTAAAATACCGGATTATGAAAAAAGCTCATTACCGGATTATCCGTAAAGGATGGTTAAAACAAAAATGGTCATGGCAGTTTTTTTCTGCCAACGGCAAACAAATTGCGCGATCTTCAGAGGCATATCATAACCGGGTTGATTGCATGAGTAGTATTTATCTTATAAATGAAAGCAAAAAGCCCATTTATGAGAAAGATGAAAAAGGAAACCTCATAATTGTAAGTTGATGAAAACGAAAACCCTTATTATAATATCCGTTGTAATCATTGTTCTGGCCGTTGCTGTCTGGATATATGCAGCAAGCAGAAAAGGAAGCCTGATGGCAACCGTTGCACCTGATGGAACAGGAACAAAACCCGCCAGCGATGGAACTACCACCGCAACCGAGAGCGTGAAAATGCCATTGGTCCAGGGATCGACAGGAACAGCAGCCAAAAGCCTTATTAAAAGCCTGCAAACTGCTTTAAACAAAAAGTATAATGCAGGTTTAACGGTTGATGGTGTTTGGGGAAAACTGACAACAAAAGCATTACAGGCCAATAAACTGCCTATAACAATTTACTGGAAACAGTGGAGCGAAATTACCGGTATTGCATTATCTAGCAATGGAACTGTTTCAATTCCTTCTGTACTTCCGGTTTGGAATAATCCTTTAACCTGGTTTTAAAATGGAACAAAAAGAAACAATCTGGACGCGCCTGAAAGCCGGGAAGCTCCCTTCGATGGATTTTAATACCAATGTAAGCATTGATCAAAATAGTGTTATGCGTACAGCTGCAATCGCTTTTGTGGTCATTGTTTTGATAACGGTATCTTATTTCGCAATCCGTAAACAATTCTCAGCATGACACCAGCCGAATTTATAGCTAAATATGAAAATGCCGTAATTGAAGCCTGCCAGGGAAGTAAAATATTCCCGTCGGTAAAAATGGCTCAGGCCGCAGTAGAAACAGGCTGGGGAAAATCCATTCCTAACAATAATATGTTTGGGATAAAAGCTGCTGGAGTACATACACCTTTTTGGAATGGTGAAAGTAAGATAAGTTCAACCAGGGAGGTGATTAACGGTATGTCAGGACAGTATAATCTTGCTTTTCGTAGTTATGCCAGTCTGGCCGATTCTATCCGGGATCATACATACTTTTTACAGAGTAATGCCAGGTATGCTAATAATGGGGTATTCTCTGCAACCACGCCACAAGCGCAGGCTGACGCACTACAACGCGCCGGTTATGCTACTGATCCTAACTATGCCAGTACGTTGAAACAACTCATTAAAACCTACAACCTTGAACGGTTGGATCAAAAAAAAAAGTAATGAAACGTATTAAAATTGCTGCGGCAGCCCTCATAATTATAATTGGTGCCTGGTATTTATACACGGCCATAAAATACTAACAGGATGGATATAATAAACCTTACTCCATACGCCGGAACCGGAATGATTGACACGCTCAAAGGAGCTGCCGATATTATTGAAGAGGTTAGCGAAAATGAAATTTATTTCGGTTTCTGCAAACCTGGTACTGAGGACACGGATGAGCCTGCCTGGTCAATTATGAAAATATCAGTTACCGGTGTTGATCCGGCCGCTGTAACCACTTCTTTCAAATGGGCAAATGGTACCTGTGCATACAATCTTGTTTGGGATGATCGCGCTGATTATACATACAAGTTTAAAAAATTCTAGTCATGAAGGGAATTGTAGATAAGATACTTGGCCGGTACAGGCAGAAGGATATAAATACAGCTACAGTTGCGCCTGATCTGGTTGATATTATTTCCAGTGATGATAGTGTTGGCATAACACAGGAAGAGGGTGTTTATGACCTTAAAGTTCCTTTAACTGCAATTACATGTGTCGATGAATCCATTGAGTTAACTCTTGAAGGTACTTCACTTGATATTAAAGTTAAGGCTAAAAAGCTGGTTTTTGCTGCATTTCTTACTCAGGCCGGGGCTGAGGCTCCTAGTGCCGTAGTTTTAGAAGATACCCTCACTCCGGTATTATCCAGGCATGCAGCTGGCGAATATGATATTACAAAGGCTGGAGCTTTTACTCTTTTGAAAACCGGTGTAATTGATGATCTGTATTATGATCAGTCAGGCAACAAATACACCATTAACCGCATATCTGATGATGTTTTAAGGTTGCGCACTTATGCAGCTATTAATACCGCAGCTCTGGCCGATGGAGTATTAAACAGCCGTTACGTGAACATTGAAGCATATATTTAAATGGGGGTATTCGGTAAAAATTTCGGTACATACTATGGCGGAAAGGAAAACCCTTACCAAATTTTACATTATGGTACCTTGTACAATTGGTTTGCTGCAACTGATGCCAGGCATATAGGTAATGCAGGTTGGCATGTGCCAAATTTCAATGATGTTTGGACCGTATTACTTGGATATGTAGGCGGTCCATCCGTAGCCGGGAACAAGTTAAAAGAAGTTGGTTCCGTATACTGGCAGACAGCAGGCGGAACAAACATTTACAGCTTTAATGCCCGCGCAGCTGGACGGCGTACCAATACCGGTGCTTTTTTGGAAATATTACTGTACAATATCCAATGGATCACAGATTATTTTGATGCTACACATGGCGGTTACTGGTGGTTTCATCATGCCAGTGCAAGCGTAACAATGGCATTGAACGGATCAGGACTATTGAAAACATTCGGTAGCTCAATCAGGCTGGTCAAAGATGTAACAACATTAAGCCACGGGCAAAGCGGAATATATACAGGAAACGACGGCCAGAAATACCGTACTATATGTATTGGCACTCAGGAATGGATTGCTGACAACCTTGCTGAAACAAAATACCGTAACGGTGATGCAATTCCGGAAATTAGCGATGATTCAGCCTGGGCAGCTTTAAGTACTGGCGGGATGTGTTATTACAATAATGATGTAGCAAATAAATAAGTTTATGGAATACTGGGTTCAAATAATTGCAAGCTTTATCCTGGGGGGAGGTATTCTTACTGTTTTTACTGTACGGTCCAACCGAAAAGCAATTAAGGTTGATGCGTATGGTAAAATGGAACAATTTTGGCAGGCTTCAAACGAAAGTATCCGGAAAGAATTTACCATCCGGGTTCTGGAACTGGAAAAAAGAATAACGGAACTGGAAAAAACAGTATGCCGCCGCACTGGATGTAAATCACGTTTAAAATGAAAATAAAGCAGATTGCCATATTTTCAACAGTTGCAATTTTCCTGTTATTCATAACCGGGAAATGTTTGTTTTTGTATATCCAGTTGCAAAAGGAGAATAAAAGGCATGTGAATAACGAACAAACATTAACGGCCAAAATAAAATATTACGAGGATCAGAAAGGCCGGGAAACAGCCCGAACGGGAACACTGGAACTAACCGTTAGTGAACTGAGTAAGATACTGCCTGAAATTCGCCAGGAGCTTAAGGACCTTAAAATAAAATCAGGACGTGTTGAAAGCTTTAGCGAAACACATATAATTCAAAATAAGGATATAAAACAGGTCCTGAGAGACAGTATTATTTACAACCATATACCGGTTAAAACATTCGGTTATACTGATCCCTGGTATTCTATAAAGGCCATCATTCAGAATGATAGTGTTGATCTTAATATTTCCAGTTACGATACTATTATTCAGGTAGTTTCCAGAGGAGATAGAATAAAGCCCTGGTTATGGATATTCAGCCCGCGCCAGCTGGTACAGACAATACAGAGCCGCAACCCATCAAATCATATTAATTATTCCATGTACATTAAAATAAAAAAGTAACCATGAAAAAGCTCATTATTTATGCCGCAATTATTGCTGTAATCGTAATTGTTTACAAGTATGCAACCAAAACCACAATTGCTGCAGTACAGCCAAAGGATGATAAAAAACCTTTGCCTCCAACTAAGGAAACGGCACCAGCTGAAAAATACCTCCGTCGCCCTTGGCTGGGACAGCCGATAATGAAAAATATTAAAAATGGTTCACTGGATGAAATTTTTACTCCGGCTATTCCTTTAAAGACTTTAGCATTAAAATTTGATACTCTTGCTCATGCAAGCGCAATGATTAGCGGAGATGCAACAAGTTTGGAAGATTGGAATACTTTTTTTGACCTTCCAGTAAATGGTACGCCATTTTCTAATATCGCTATTAATGGAACCGCGCCAGCTATTATTAGTTTAATTGGGGGAAGTAATATAA
Source organism: Bacteroidales bacterium (assembly GCA_963677975.1). Lineage (GTDB taxonomy): Bacteria > Bacteroidota > Bacteroidia > Bacteroidales > UBA4417 > UBA4417. Next base: position 3,231,591 of record OY782677.1, read on the forward strand.
CTATAAAAGACTATTGTTTTGGTGATGGGGCATTAACTGGGACAGAGTTATTGGAAGTTATCGACGAAGGTTGTATTGTAGAATGTGGTATAGGAGCCTTTTCAGGACAACCACATGATATGTACGGATGTTTAGCACTAACAAAACTTATTTTACCCACTTGCTTATCATTAGGAGATTCTTGTTTTAGTCAGGATGCAAGTTTGACAGATGTTTACTTTCCTTTAGTAACAAGTATAGGAATTAGCTGTTTCGATTCTTGTACAGACCTGACAAATATAGATTTGCCAAATGTTACAAATATAGGAAACGGCGCCTTTAGTATGTGTGAATATTTAGAAAGCTTTAATATTCCTATTGTGACAACTATGAATATTAACGCGCTTGCTTCCGCCTCTAATCATCTTTATGTACCTGTATTCACAATAACTATACCTGCACTATTTAATTCGATTATACAAGACTGGGCAACTACCTATAATATTACCGTAACAATAATTAATCCGTAACTCCATGAAGGAACGCCCGCCAATTGCAACCCTTAATAAAAAAGAAATTCGCCTGGGGAGTAATAAGTTTTCTCCCAAAAAGAAAACCATCAAAAAAAAGGTGAAATGCAGCAAGTAAATTACCGTAAGATTTTTGACTTTGGATTACTTCCTAAAGCCCCCATTACCGGAGGCCGTATTGAAGAGTATTGGAGGTATGAAAGTTTGAAAAAAATATACAATCTTAAACGAAAACCACAATTCCCGTTCAAAAGCTCAATTGATTATGTTGATCAGGAGTTTATCTGTAAAGCATATAAGATTAAAGGTTTTGAGTATGGAAATTGGGTTACGCAGGATGAACGGTTAAACTTCCTGGTCTGTGGTCATATATCACTATTTGACCTTGCAAAAATTATGCAGTTCCCGGCCAATAATTTAGGATTTACTTATAAGCTGGGTATTGCCTTTGGTGCCCGTGGTCACTCTCCGGCTCTGGCGCACTTTGAGCCTGGTAGTTTTATGATTAACCTTACCCAGTTGCACGGTTGGAAATCCTTGGCGCATGAATACGGTCATGCACTCGATTATTATTTTGGCGGCTATATAGATCAGGATCGATCCAGCTTTAGCCTTTCGGGCGGACACTCAACCGCTAAGTTTGTAAGCCTGTCAGGCTTCAATAAGGACGGTTTGCGCTATGCTATGAATGATTTGATCAATAGTATTAATACAGTTACAATTAATAATAAGATCGTCAATTCTGAGAGCTACAAGCGGTTAAACGGGTATGGCGATTACTGGTTTCATCGTACTGAAATATTTGCCCGCTTTTTCGAACGCTATGTTATGTATCGCTTAAGTAAACTTGGTATTCAGAATACCTTTTTAGCGAAAGAAAAATATACTGCAAGCGTATACGTTACAAAAACCGATTTTAATCGGGTCCTGCCTAAAATGGAAAGGCTAATTAAGCTTATGGCAAAAAACTCAGCATATTAAATTAATTTCGAAATGGGTAAATTAAAATTTCTGGTCTGGAAATACTATTTACGGCAATATACCGGCTGGATTGGTACCCATATTGCCGCAGGTCCCCGGATAACAGTTACTATGATCCTGGCCGGTTTAGTCCAGTGGAAAACTGGTTTTAACTGTACACCCTGGTATGAAATTAGTATCTGGTTTTTACTGGCCTTTCAAATATGGTTATCCTTTTCCTGGGGATTTGTCTATTTCTTTCCGATAACGGCTCAGGATGAACAGGAATACATTCAAAAACTTAATGCTGGCAAATGAAGAAATCAAAATTTGTACCTCCATACCGAAAGGCCGGCAAAACTACTTTTCCTGAAACAATTAATAGATCAGGTGTATATCTGAGTAAGGAAAACAACAAACTGGTTTATATAGGTTTCAGCGGGAGTAACCTTTACAAAACCATGTATCGGCACTTTGAACGCTGGCATCACAAGGGACAGGAGGTAATAAACTATTTCGGAAAAGATAAACGAAATACTTACTCTGTCAGGGTTGTATTATGTACTGCCATCCAGGCAATGAAATTGGAACGGGTATTAATCAAAAAGCACAAGCCCCGTGATAATTCGCAGATGTATATTGAATACGATTTGAAGCCAACTGATTTAAAAGTATTCGAAACATACCAGGGAATTGAACTGGTTGATCTTCCTGAAATGAATTTTTAACTATACTCGAGCTGCAGTCTGGTTAATTGTGTCCCATAAATCAATAACACTTCTTTTGTTTTGGTCAAGCACACGCGCATAAATCTGCGTTGTACTTATATTACTATGCCCTAACAATTTACTTACCGTTGCAATATCGCCAGACAGTTCCAGAGTAATTGTGGCAAACGTATGCCTGGCACAATGGAAGGTTATGTGCTTTTTTATTTCAGCAGCTGTAATTATCTCTTCCAGGTAATCATTAGTTTTTTGATTCGAATAACAATTAAATATTTTATCTGTACCGGATCTTCGCTGGGGTAAAATTGCGATTGCAGATTTGCTGAGCGGCAGCCGTTCTGATTTACTTGTTTTATGAAATTTTAATTCCAGGCATCCATCAATTATATTATTCCATTTCAAAAGTTTAATATCTGTGTACCGCAATCCAGTATAACAGGCAAAGAGGAAATATTGTAATACATTTCTTTGCTTCTGGATCACAATTTTTTCAAACAGCTTTTCCAGGGTATTCACATCATTAATGCTTAAAAATTGCCGGTTACTCTTACCTGTTTTAACTTTTACTGACTTCAACGGATTAACCGGTATAATTCCAGCTTCAACAGCTTTGTTAATAAAGGTTTTAAGGTGTGTAAATGACTTGTGCCGGGTATGTGCTATGTTTCCCCTCTTAATCATGTATCTTTCGTACCTGAGCCACCAGGAAGGCGTAATTTCATCAAATTTAACAGATTTACAGAAGCCCTTTAATTTGCTCAGTTGCGCGGAATAGGTGTGAATTGTTTCCTTCGCGTATTTATTGGAAAAATATTTTAAATCCTTTTCCATCCATTCAACCAGGTCAACACTTTTTGCCGATTGATCAATGTGAAAAATTTGTGAAAATTCCGAAATCGGTATTACGCGCTGATCAAGCTGAGCGCGTATTACAATGTTATTGATAGTATTTTGAATGCCTGAAAGTTTTGTGTTAATCAGAGCGTAATCCGGACAACCAGGCTTAACCCGTTGTTTGCTTATTTCCCAATATTTTGACAAAACAGAATATCCAACAGCGAACGTTTTTGTTTTGCCATTGATATTCACATAGAGGTAAATGAATTTACCGCCATCCTTCGCCGTAATATCATTGCGAAGGATGAAACGGTATTTAAAGTTATTCATGCTGGGTTCATTTTTACAATTGTGAAAAAATTGTGAAAATTTCCAGCCGCATTAATGTATTAATAAGGGTTTAAAACAACCGCCAAGTTCAAAAAACCATTAAAAATCAACCATATTGGACTATATGGCTGTAAGCAAAGAACGATTTTGCGGAGAGATAGGGATTCGAACCCTAGGTACCCTCGCGGGTACAACGGTTTTCGAGACCGCCCCGATCGACCACTCTGGCATCTCTCCATTGGTTGAAAAGGGGTGCAAAGGTAGGTATTTGATGCAATTATTCAAACGAATTCCAAAATATTATATCAAATACTCCAGGGACCTCTTTTTCACTATATTTTGAGCTAATTGATACCCTTCTATTCGTAAACGAAGTTTCTTTCTATCCACGATAAAGGTCCCATTTTCACACCGCCGGCTTGCAGACCAGGTTCCTCAATCGCCGCCTTCAGCGAGCAGTAAAGTTCCAAATTTCAGATTAAAAAGCCGAAGTTGAACTTTGAATCCCTGAAAAAGAAATTCTGATTGGAAAACTTAAAAATTAGAATGAACAATGAAGTAAGATGTAAACATCTAATTATCCATTGTCATTTGTCATTTGTCATTTGTCAATTGTTAATTGTCCACTGTCCATTGTCGAACTCCTCAACTCCTAAACCCATCAACTCATCAACCCATCAACTTCCCCCTTATACGTCCTGTACTTCAGGAAAAATACCATACTTACCAATGCAAACAATCCATAAATAATCCCGGCCGAGATAATAGCCGTACCAAGGCTGTACTTATCTGTAATCCAGCCCCATAAAGGTCCGGTTACAGCAAATATAAGCCTGATAAGGAAGTTACGGACTGATAATACTGTTGCACGAACTTCGGAAGTTGTAACGAGGTTAATGTAATTGCGCAGGGTAGGAGTGGCAAGACCTCGGGCAACGTAAAAACCGAGGAGTATGCCAAGTCCTGTAAAACCAGGCATAAAAGGCAAAATTATGTAGGAACTGAATATAACAAGAGTAAAAACGATAACGGTTTTTGGTGGTCCAAACTTACTCTCGAACCGCCAGGCATACATGGCAGCTATTCCCACACTCATGTTTAATGCAGCCCATACCACTCCAAAAAGGGAAACAGGCAGGCTGATCTGCTGGAAATAGGGTTGTGCAAACCAAGCCATACTTAAGGTTGCCGCCCCGGTAATGGAAGAAAAAAATGTATTCCATTTCAGTTTAATATCACCGTGAAGAACCCTGTACATGATATAACCCACCTCGCGCAGTCCGGGTTTTATCTTATGCACTTTTACAGTAGGTTCTTTAAGCAACATGGCTGCGGGCAGGGCAATCAGAGCCACGCAGGTCTGAACATAGAAAGGTGTTCTTAATGATGCCACTGCAAGCAGGCCTCCAATGATTCCTGCAAAAGCTTCGCCAAAATTGCCTATTGAGGTAACCCTGCCTTCCAGTTTGGTATACTTATCGTTTTGTTTTGCTACTGCAAGGGTGTCGTAAAGCATGGCCGAATCGGCTCCCGAAACCAGGCTCTGACTCACTCCCAGTATTACTTCTGCTATAACAAATTGCCAGAATCCGAATGAGAAACTATATACCAGGTATCCTGAAAACCCAAGCGTGGCACCCAGCGTAATGCTTGTTTTGCGACCAGCCTTGTCGGCAAAATAACCTGTAGGGATTTCGAGCGCCATTAGGGTGAGCGAATACACGCTTTGTAAAAGGAAAATATCCTTCATAGTGAGCCCGTTCGACTTGTAGAACAGCACGATGATGGGCATTACCAGGTTCATCCACTTGGCAATTTTTACCAGGTAAAGAGCAGTAAGGTTTCTTTTGACAGAAAAAGCCATCTTATGTTGGAATCAGCCGCAAAAATACTTTTTTGAAAGGAGAACCGAAACTAATATTCAGATAATCCGATATGTAAGAACGATTATTGGGTTATTTTAAAAATCTCATCAATACGGCTTTGTAATATTGCTTTTTTTTATATTTTTGCAGTCCCAAAGGAGAGGTGGCAGAGTGGTCGATCGCGGCGGTCTTGAAAACCGTTGAACTGCAAGGTTCCGGGGGTTCGAATCCCCCCTTCTCCGCAAACCAAAACAATTACCCCGCCATAGTCGGGGTTTTTTCGTTTTATGCCGGACTTATGCTTGCATAAAGTCCGGTAATAAAACAAAAAAATAAGGATGCGTGGCATCCGTTAATTGTTACTGCTAAAACAACCACTTTGGTAACCACTTAGTTACCTTCGAATATTGAGCTGGAATCCAGCTGGATTTTACCCTTTACAAAAAAAAGAGGCTGCTTTTTCAGCAACCTCCTCCATATTAATAATTTTGTTAATTCCATTTGAATTATTCCGTTTTCTTCCCTGTGCCTAACACCCATCCTACAACAGCTCCAACCAGTCCCAACACCAGGCCCGATACAATAATATCAACCAGGGTCATACGGGTATTCATCAGGTTCATCATCGACAGGAATGAAAGATCATAAATTATGGAAGTAAACAATCCAACTATCAACCCAGCGAAAAATCCGTCTCTGAGTGTTGAAATTTTAGCCCAGCTGTCAAAAATGTATGCCAGGAAATATCCCATAAAAAGGTTCGAAAGGGCTAACATCCACATTATTGGCATTTCCCTGTTTAATCCATCATAATGTATAGTATTGCTTTCGTAGAAATCCATTAAAAGCACTCCATATACAAGCCATCCAAGGAAGAAATAAAATACTCCACCAGCAAGGCCGGCTAAAAGAAATTTTGTTTTCATGGTCTTTGATTTTAGTTAAACATATGTAAAGATAGATAATTACATTCAACTTACTAGATATGTATTTAAATATAATTACCTTCACTAAGATAAAATAGCAGGTAAATCCCGACTTTATTTATGTTCAGCAATTGTGCGAATAATTTCTCTGATGGACTCAAGCCCGATTTCACCGGGATCTACTTCGCAGGGATTCCTGAAAACAAATTCTGAAACATCGTCTGCTGCTTTCATCTCCAATAAGGATTCAGCTTCGCACTCGAAAACCAGGTCAAGAGTCTGGTATTCAACTTCCCCGTAAATATATGTATTTGTAAAAGTTGCGAGAAAATCAATTCTTGTAAGCGTAAGATTGAGTTCTTCAAGGATTTCGCGCCTAATTGCATTTTCTGCAGTTTCCCCCATATCGACAAAACCACCGGGAAGATCAAGCATACCGGCAGCCGGTTCATTTTTCCGGATTGTAAAAAGCAACTCTCTTTTTTCGTTCCGGATCACCGCTGCTACAGCTGCACTCATATTAATAAAATACCGGAAGTCACAACCGCTGCATTTCAGTGACTTCTCTGTATCGGGTGCAAAGGTATCACAACCGCACTTTGGACAATACCTGAAAACGTTCAGTGGGCTGTAATTACCTGCCATTCTATTATTATTGAATAAGTGAATCGAAAAGGACTTCGATTGGATGCAGTGCCGTGCGCCCTGTGCCATCCTTTATCTGGTGCCTGCAACTGGTCCCGGGAGCAGAGATAATCGTGTGCAGGGGCGTATTTCTCACTTCAGGAAGCAAAACAAGTTCGCCAACTTTCATCGAAACATCATAATGCTCTTTTTCATACCCGAATGAACCTGCCATGCCGCAGCATCCCGATTTGATTTCATCAACTGAATAATTTACAGGCAACGAAAGCATTTCTTTTGTGGGGCCAGTTGATGCCAGCGACTTCTGGTGGCAATGCCCGTGAAGCCTGATGTGCTGTTTAGTATCCGTAAACTGGCTTGCAGAAATAAGTCCTTTTTGGACCTCACGCATAATAAACTCATCGAACATAAGACAATTTGTGGCCAGTTCCAACGCTTTTTCCTTTTGCCCGTTTCCTGCAAGGTCAGGATACTCATCGCGGAAACTCAGAATAGCCGAAGGCTCAATTCCGATCAATGGAGTTTCTGCACTGATAAGCGGGTGAAGGGCGGTTATATTCTCCTGTGCAAGTTTTTTTGCTTTCCGCACAAAACCTTTCGAAAGGTAAGCCCTCCCGCTCTGAGCATGCTGCGGTATTTCCACTGAATACCCGAGTTTATTCAGAAGTTTCACAGCCTTTATACCCACTTCCACATCGTTATAATCAGTAAACTCATCTGCAAATAAGTATACTTTGCCTTTTGCCCCTATGTTTGCCGGTACAGGGTTATTCTTTAACCAGGCACGAAGCGTCATTTTATAAAGTACCGGGATCGACCGGCTGGGTGCAAATCCCAGAACTTTTTTCATCAAGCTTGAGGCGAAGGTATTGGTAACAAAGAAGTTAAAAAGAAACGGTAAAACCATCCCCAGTTTATTGAATGTCGAGATATTGGCAATAACACGGGTCCGGAGGGGAATCCCGTTTGCGTCGTGCCAGTGTTGCATGAATTCGGCCTTATACCGGGCCATATCCACATTGCTTGGGCATTCGCTTTTGCAGCCTTTACACGAAAGGCAAAGGTCCATCACTTCGTAAATCTCTATATGATCAAAGCGGTTCTTCTTATCCGAATGTGTGAGAAATTCACGCAGTATATTTGCCCTTGCCCGGGTTGTAGAATTTTCATTTTTTGTAGCCATATAACTGGGGCACATGGTTCCGCCAATTACTGAGCTTTTGCGACAATCGGCTGAACCGTTGCATTGTTCGGCAGCACGGAGTATACCTTTGGTACCGGAGAAATCAAAGAAAGTTTCAGGCTCCTGTACCGCCTGGCCGCGTTCGTAACGCAGGCTGCTGTTCATTTTTGATGTGCTGGTAATCTTTCCGGGGTTAAAAACACCTTCCGGGTCCCAGGTCCCTTTAATGCTCTCGAGCAGTGCATAGTTTTTATCGCCTATCATCATAGGAATAAACTCACCACGCAGACGCCCGTCGCCATGTTCGCCGCTGAGCGAGCCCCGATATTTCTTTACAAGTTTAGCCGTTTCAAGGGCTACCGTATAAAACAGTTCTACATCCTTCGGATCCTTCAGGTTAAGGACGGGACGCAGATGCAGTTCGCCTGTTGCAATATGCGCATAGTAAACACATTCGAGATTCAGGCTTTGAAGCAATTGCCTGAAATCGTTCATGTATTCGGGCAAAACCTGGGGATTAACTGCGGTATCTTCAATAACAGCAACCGGCTTTGCATCGCCGGGAAGGTTTGAAAGAACACCAAGTCCAGCCTTTCGCAGAGCCCACACTTTGTTAACATCCTGATTGTAAACCAAAGGGAAGTGATATCCATAACCGGCGGTTTGAAGATCTCTGATTACTGCCTCTGCCTTTATATCAATTTCAGATCTTGTGTTTTCGGCAAGTTCAATAATCAGCACTGCTGCAGGATCGCCCTGGAGGAAAAACCTGTTTTTACGCTGGGTGATGTTAGCTTTGGTTTGTTCAAGTATTACGTTGTCCATCAGCTCGATGGCCACAGGATTATGCCTGAGTGCAATAATATTTCCTTTAAATGCTTCGTCGAGCGAATTACAGTGAACACATACCAGTGCCTTTTCGCGTGGAGGCAGGGGGACCAGATTAAGCTTGATTTCCGTAATAAAACACAGAGTGCCTTCGGAGCCGGCAATCAGTTTGCAGAAATTAAATTCTTCGTTCGAATCCGTAAAGACATCACATTCGAGTAATAAATCGATGGCATAACCTGTATTGCGCCTGTGAATGGATATGTCAGGAAAATGAGCCCTGATTTCATGCTGGTTTTCAGGATCGCTGAGTATGGATTTAATGTTCCTGTAAATTTTACCTTCGAGCGAATTGAGTAAACATTTCTGTTCAAAACCTGTCCTCGAAAGCCTGCCGAAAGTAACTTCCGACCCGTCGGCAAGGAGTGCTTTTACTTCAAGCGTATGATCGCGTGTGCTCCCATAAACCAGTGAATGTGAGCCGCATGAGTTATTCCCGACCATACCTCCCATCATGCAGCGGTTGGAAGTAGAAGTTTCAGGACCAAAGAATAGTCCTGAGGGCTCCAGAATTTTATTCAGTTCATCGAGAACTACGCCCGGCTGAACCCTGACCCAGTGTTCTGTCTCGTTGATCTCGAGAACCCGGGTCAGGTATTTTGAAATATCGGTAACAATTCCGCTGCCTACAACCTGCCCTGCAAGTGAAGTGCCAGCTGCCCGTGGAATAAGCGAAGTGTTCAGGTTTTTCGCGAATGCAATAAGTGTTACGAGGTCATCACGGTCAAGAGGTTTTACAACTAGTTGTGGAATCTGCTTGTATGCCGAAGCATCTGTAGCATAGATCAAACGGGTATATTCGTCATCGAACACATCGCCTTTGAAGGTTGCTTTCAGTTCCGCCAGTTTGTTGTGTGGAATGATACCGTTTCCCATTTTATTCTTCAACTAGCTCTTTCAGAGGCTTAAAATAAAACTTGTCCCATCCGTCGACAATATTGTCGAAAGCTTCATCAGGAATATTGATATGCAGCAATTCCACATCAGTTGAATGCCCATCATTATGCAGCTTTATTGTAACAATTGACTTATGTTCGGATGGCATTCCTTCTTCATCTTCGAAATACCATTCCTGAACAATCAGTTTCCCTGGTTCCATTTCAATATTTTTCCCGGTGATCTCACCGTCCCAGAGCGAAAATTCAGTACCTGCAACAGGTTCCATCACAGCAGTGGCCCCGGTCCATATTTCGATGGTCAACGGGTTGGTGAGAGCAGTATAAATATCTTCAGGTGTTGCTTTGATATGGTAATGTTTCTTTATGTTCTTCATAAAATTATTTTCAATGGATGGTTGATTATCAGCTAAATATGTTGTGATTGGCTTTAAGTTTCTCCACTCTAAAAGTGAATATTGATGCCGGGCTGTAACTTGAAAACCGGCATTTTAAGGTAATCAGTATATCCTGTTGATCCTCCTGTGGAGTAATAAAACCCAGGCTGAGCGGCCGTAAAATCAGCCTGCAGGAGCAAACTTACCATATCGTATACCTTGAATTCGACCGAAGCCCCGGCAAGGAAGGTTAATTTTGTATTCGTAGTACCTGTTTTCCAGAAACTTGTTTTCCCAACCATGAATGCTTCAATCGTATACAACTGGTCAGGGGAACTCGCCTGGAATAAACCTCCCATCAACTTAAATGTGGAGTAAAACCTGCCTTTAATTTTTACTTTATAGTACACGCCGGCCATATATGTATTCAGATTGTAAGGACCCGAAAGTAGATCAACCTTGCTGTATTCAGGAGTGTTCTCGAGGTAGTCCTCAGCATAATAGCTTGCGGCAAAACCCATAACACATTTCGAAACATCTATTCCAAACCCCAGCCTAGTATTTATGAACCATGCAGCCTCAGCCCCGATACTGTTTCCTAACAAAGCATAACCTCCATAGCCGTATTCGTGCGATGCAAATTCACCCATAGGAAGAACTTTCCCATACCTCATACCCGCAAACGAATTGTAATTCTGTGCGACAGTAACAACGGCCGAAAGGAAAAATAATGAAAGCAAAGCAAGCGGTTTGAGTTTATTCAGCATGAACATATTGGATTTGGGTTCAAAAGTACTAAATTGTAGTGATTAATCTTTCATTGAAACCCTTAGCTTTTAAGCAGACCGGGAAAATAGGGCGATGTTCGTGAAAAGAAAACCAGGAGGTTTCAGTCGTAAATATTAATTGTATATGTTACAGACAGATAGTTAATTAGACTGATTTCCGTTAGTTGACTCACACTATTTTTTATAAAAATCAGTACTCTCAAAGATTTTATCAGCCGATTTTGCAATGAATCCCGAATACAATTTCCCGTCAGTATCAGGGTAGCGAATGGCAAATTCGTAGTAACATGAAGGAATCTCGAAAGTGCCTTCGCTAAAGTCGACAGGAATAAATCCTGCCTTGGTACTTGACTGCTCAAGCAATTCTTCGGGTGTACCTTTCACTTCACCGCCGGCCGCATTTAAAATAAAACCCTTATCTTTCAGAAACTGGTTCACTTTATGGATAGTGTTGTATTTTTTTAATGAATTAATGCTAACTGTAAAATGGTTTGTAACAAAGCCATAAACATATAGCCATGCGGCATATTCCGATTCAGCGCGAAGCATTTCGTAGGTTTCGTATGATGGTGGTCCCCAGGTATTTCCTGAAAAAATCAGTTCGTTCCCGAATACGAGCTCATCAGGAACACGGGACGAACATTGTTTCACAACAGCCTGAAGCCTGGGACTGAAGTAATCTGGCATCAGCTGACTAATAAAAACCCTCGGTGCTTCCGGGATGCTTTTGTGCTCATAGTGTTTCGCTGTAAGGTGCTTATCTTCAAAAATATAGTAGCCTTTCTGCTCATATCCCGAGAGAAGGAAAGGACGCGCAATAACATCTAGATTTATTCGTGTGTCGTAAAAAGTGCGGAAGGCAATATGGTCGTTTTCAACCTTTTCGCCTTCAGAAATAAAACAATCAAATATTCTTTTTGCCTCCGGGTTCTGCGAAGTGTAACCAGTCCAGAGTTTATCGAAAATTTCCTGTGCTTGCATGTTCTGTATTGTTTGTTTTTTAAAAAGTTTAAATAAAAAAAGCTTCACTGAATGTAACAGTTTTAATGCCGGCAAGTTCAAGCTGAAGCTGATTTTTTCGAATAAATTCGCCTAAGGCTTCTGCATGATGAGGAGTGCCGGCTAATCCGGATAGTGCATTTGAAATTGTTTGGTTCACCGCTACCCCAGATATATCGGTGCTGGTAATTATTCCGTTCTCAACTTTTATCTTAAGCATTAAATTTCCATTGCTTGCAGGGATATTAATGTCGAACGTATAGGCCGGCGAATAACCGAAATTCCATTGCCAGGTTTTATATTTGGTTTCGGCCAGTTCAGTGATGGATTTGGAATCGGCCTGTGTAAGGTAGTACGAATGGCTACCAGGATATTGGTTATTTAGCCAGCTTGTAAATTGTTTTACAAACTCATGAACATCAGCAATTTGAGGTAGGAGTGGGGCGAGGTTTCCAACTTTACTCCTTACAGATTGCAACGCTTTTCCCTGGTATTCTTTTAAAGGTGTAAGGCTATGCTGAAGTATTTCAAGGTTTGTGCTAAACAAAATGGTGCCGTGGTGAAGGACCTTATCATGGAAAATATGCTCTGCATGACCCGAAAATTTCAGGTCCCCGGCAAAAAGGCTGTTTCGGCTATTGGTTGTTGCCACAATGCCAAGGCTCTCTGTAAACCGGATAATAATCGAAGTAAACTGGGTAAAATCAACAGGGAATCCGGGTTTTGTTTTCTGAACAAAGGTAAAATTTACATTTCCGGTATCGTGGTATACTGCGCCACCGCCACTTATCCTTCTTATCACCGGGATATGATTTTTCCGGACATAAGGATAGTTGATTTCGGCAAAAGCATTCTGATGTTTTCCAATGATGACCGATGGTTCCGAAATCCAGATCATACAAATATCATCCAGCGCATGCTTAACAAAATACTCTTCTGCAGCGATATTGAAGTACGGATCAGTATATGGGCGGTAAAAAACTAGCATGCCGGTAGCGGGACTTTAAATTAGAATCAGGAAAAAGAAATTTACCTATTTTTATGCAAATATAGTTGATGTTAAAACAATTACCTTTACTTATGTTTTTTCATAAGAACTGCAAACAATAAAGGTGTATGAAAGCTGATATATCATTGAAAGAGAAGTTATTAGTACGATGTATCGAATTAAAGGAGGAATCGGAAACTCACATCCTGGCAGCGATGAATGATGCCCAGCAGAGCGCAAACGAATATGGTCCTCCAAAAGACAGGTACGATTCATTCCGCGCCCAGCTAATGCGCAAACGAGATATGCTGGCACAACAACTTGCCGGGATTGAAGAGGAACTGCGTTTTCTGCGCCAGTTTAAGCCGGGAAGTGTTTCAACTAAAGTAGAACTTGGAGCCCTGGTTGTGCTCGAGTTGCAACTGCTTTTTATTATGGCCGGGATTGGAAAAGTTGAAATTGAAGGGGAATCAGTTTATGTTGTTTCACCTGTTGTGCCGCTTGTTGCTGCAATGAACGGGCTTAAGAAAGGCGATTCATTTATTTTCAGGGGAAATACAATGAAGATTGTTAATATTTTTTAAAGTTTATTTACCAGGTATATTAGATTATACCGAGAAATCAAAACTGTCCTTCTTTGTTTTAAGGTAAACTTCGTTACTGAAGATATAGAGCCTTGCCGGTTTGTGTGCCACACCGACTTGTTTTTCGTCGAGCGGTATAAGATATTTCATACTTGATATCTTTTTTCTGAAATTTCGTTTATCAAATGTAGTTCCTAAAATCACCTCGTAGAGTCGTTGCATTTGCGAAAGTGTGAATTTCTCGGGGAGTAATTCAAATCCAATAGGTTTATTGAGTAGTTCGACCCTCAGATGCTCAAGGGCATTGCGTAAAATATCCATATGATCCATTACCAGGTCGGTGATTTCCTGCACAGGCGTCCACTGGGCATTATCGCTGATAACCAGTTGCGACCTGCCATGCTCCGAAATATCAATTAATGAGTAATAAGCTATTGTAATTACGTGTTCCTCAGGATGATCAATAAGCCGGAGCCATTCCAGGTCATGAGGTTTCCGCTTTAACCTGTCGGGCGAACCGAACGACTTGAACTGTTTCAGGTAAATATCACTCAGACCAGTATTTTCCTTCAGGATACGTGCAGCAGCATTATCAAGGTCTTCATCGAGACGCATTAAGTCACCCGGAAGTTTCAGGTCGGCATAGTTAATCCCGTTTAACGAAAAATTCCGTTCTATTAATAATACGTTGAGATTCGTAAAATCGAATCCAAATACTACACAATCTACCGAAACATTTGGTATGAGTCCTTGCTGCATTTGTTCAGTTTATCGTAAATGTGCTTAATATAATTTTATCAGCCATAAAATTAGTAATTTGTGTATGTTATTTCAAAATAACAAATTAATAAATAGACTTGAGTATAAGTATTTGTTAATGAGAGTTATGGTCGAATAATGTAAGAAGTATTATTTTTAACAAAAGTTAATTTGCTGTTTATGCTGAATTTTTTTCTGTCATTTGAATTGCTTTAGTGCATGGATAGTGTATTTTTGACATGAACTTCTTATTTACGTATTTATAAAAGATATACACCTATGGGAACCGGAGCCAACCGAATCATGTCACTCGATATATTCAGGGGACTTACTATTATGGCCATGATTATTGTTAACACCCCCGGGAGTTGGAATTACAGTTATTCCATTCTGCAACACTCGCACTGGAACGGATGTACACCCACCGACCTTGTATTCCCATTCTTTGTTTTTGCTATGGGTTTTTCGGCAGTACTTTCTATATCAAAACGAAAGCAAAAAGGCACGTCGAAACAAAAGCTGGCATTGCAACTACTGAGGCGGTCGGCCATTATATTTATTCTTGGCTTAATTGTAAATACCTTTCCGTTTACAAACATGGAGAACATCCGTATTCCCGGTGTTCTCCAACGGATTGCAATTGTAAACCTTGTTTGCGGGCTTTTACTGATATATTCGGAAATAAAGTACGTATGGTATGCTTCGGTTATAATTTTGCTGGGATACTGGGGACTAATGACGCTGGTTCCCGTTCCTGATTTTGGCGCTGCCAACCTCGATCAGAATACCAACCTGGCTGCATGGCTCGACAGGCTGGTTCTTGGAAATCACGTTTGGGTCTATACTAAACTTTACGATCCGGAAGGCATACTCAGCACATTGCCGTCACTTGTTAGCGGTTTTATAGGCGTACTTGCAGGAAGTAAATTTATGAAATCAAAGAATGAAAGCGAACGACTGATCAATCTCCTGGTTTACGGTAATTTACTTATTGTGTGTGGAATGATTTTGGGGATGGTATTCCCTATTAATAAACAACTCTGGAGCAGTTCGTATGTTCTGTATACATCGGGGCTCGCCATGGTTGTGCTGGGCATCTGTTACTGGATTGCCGATATTCGCAGGATCAGGCAATTTGCACCTCCTTTCCTGGCATTTGGCACTAATCCAATCATCGCTTATTTCGGCTCGGAGATTGGTGCAATTTTACTTGGTCTGATTATGGTAAATAGTTCAGGTTCAAAAGTTTCGCTATATAACTGGTTATTTGCATGGTACCAATCATTTGGTTTGTCGCCAATAAATGCGTCTCTGCTTGGCGCTTTGGTTTTTACTGGTTTCTGGTTGCTGGTTGTTGGAATTATGTACCGTTGGAAAATTATTGTAAAGATTTAATTTTCAAAAACATATAAGTATTTATCTTAGATACTGCTTTGTGCTTTACCCAGCCCGCTTTTGGTTATTATAAAACAAAAAAAGGCTGCCCGGAAAGGACAACCTGTTTGTATGCATCGAACCCTTAACGGGATTATTTGCGTTTTTCCTTGATACGGGCTTTCTTGCCTTTAAGATCGCGAAGGTAGAAAATCCTTGCACGACGCACAGCGCCACGTTTATTTAATTCAATTTTATCGATAAATGGCGAGCAAACAGGAATAATCCTTTCAACACCAATAGTACCCGAAACTTTGCGGATTGTGAAGGTTTCAGTAGCGCCTTCGCCTGATCTTTGCAGAACTACACCCTGGAAAAGCTGTATACGTTCTTTTTCACCTTCCTTGATTTTATAATGTACGGTAATCGTATCACCAGCTTTAAATGCAGGTAAATCGTTCTTTAATACTAAAGTATCTTCAACGTACTGAATTAACTCCTTCTTACTCATTAGTTTATGTATTAGATGTGCGTGTTTTTCAAAAATGAGTGCAAATTTACGCTAAAAAATTGATACAAAACAAGTTTGTGCCAGTTTTTTTAACAATGGCTTGTTGATATCTCCATTTTTTAGCCGGGGCTGCAAAATTAAGATTTATTTTTACATTTGAACAAAAAGTATCCGGTTACAAATTATTGGTATAAACCACAGTAAATGAACTCGCTATGAACGACGCTGACTATGACATCTCATACATTATCAATGTTTTGGGCGAAAATGAAAATGAAGAAATAACCCCGGTTACACCGCCAATCTATCAAACCAGCAATTTTTACTTTAAAAATGTTGCACAGTTCAGGGAAGCTATAACTAATGAAAAGGAAAACCTGGTCTATTCGCGTGGTAATAATCCTACCATTAACCTGCTTTGCAGGAAACTGGCCGCTCTTGAGGGAGCCGACGAAGCCCTGGTTTTCGGCAGCGGTATGGCAGCTATTTCGGCAGCCATCCTATCGTGTGTTAAAACCGGCGATCATATAGTCTGCGTTAAGAATCCCTATACATGGACCAATACTCTTCTGAATACCAATATTCTGCCCAAATTTGGTGTCATTGCTACCATGGTTGATGGATGTTCAACACAAGACGTAATTGCAGCTGTACGACCCGAAACAACGGTTATCTACCTCGAAAGTCCTAACTCATGGACATTCGAACAACAGGATTTAAGCGCCATCGCTGCTTTTGCAAAAGCCCATGGCATAACAACCATAATCGATAACAGCTATAGCACACCTCTTTTTCAGCAGCCTGTAAAGCTAGGTATCGATCTTGTTGTGCATACGGCTTCAAAATACCTCGGGGGGCACAGCGACGTAGTGGCCGGTGTTTGCTGCGGTTCGAAGGAACTTATAGGACGGCTTTTTGCCAATGAGTTTTTAACACTTGGCGGTATTTTATCCCCATTCAATGCTTGGCTTGTACTAAGAGGAATGAGGACACTACCTGTACGAATGGAGCATGTAAGCCGGGCAACAAATCAAATCATTGCCTGGTTAAAAACCAAACCAAAAATTACCCGTATTTACTATCCTTTTGATCTTGAAAATACGCAGTTTGAACTATCGCAAAAACAGATGAAAAAAGGGCAGGGGTTATTTACAGTTGAAATTGATTCATCAGCAACGAAAATCGAAGAGTTTTGTAATTCGCTCACATACTGGCGTATGGCTGTTTCATGGGGTGGCTTTGAGTCGTTGATTATTCCTTCCTGTACTTTTGTCAAGCCAGGGCTTTACAGTACATTATCCAACCGGTTAATCCGTTTTTCGGTAGGACTCGAAAGTGCTGATGTTCTTATCCGGGATATTGACAATAACATGCATTTACTTTAGATTACTAAACGAAAAATCCCCATATAGACTAAACATATATGGGAATTAATACGTAGAACAGGAAATGAAAATTAGCTTTTCGGATCCGTTTTTTTTGTTTCATCAATTATTTCCTCAGTCTTTTCTTCAACAACTTCTGTTGCCTCTGCTACAACTTCAGCCACAGGTTCAGCTGCAACCTCGGGTTCAGTTGCCGGCACTTCAGTTTTGTCGACACTTGCCCTGATTTTTTCTTCAAGTTTATCAACAACTGCTGCTGCCTTATCGTCTAGTATTTCCAAAGCGCCTTCGGCCTTGTCTTTCAAGGTTTCCCCAAAATCTTTAACTTTCTCAGTAACGTCCTTGGCTGCCATTTTTACGTCTTCAATAACGACATCCACTTTTTCGGCAATTTCTTTGGAGTATTCTTTTGCCGTTTCAACGCCTTGTTCGGCTTTCTCCTTCAGTTCTGAAGCCTTTGCTGTTGTTGCTTCTTTTATTTCTGCAGCTTTTAAAGCCGATACTTCTTTCGATGTTCCGAAAAGTTTTTTGAGTGAATCTAAAAATGCCATATTTTCTTTATTTTATGAATTTGAACAGGCTAAATTACAAATTTAACCGGGCAATAGCAAGGGGAATTAATGATATGTTGATATTTAATGAATAGTGGTTCAGTCAATTAATCCCGGTCTGCGAGTACGGGTACGTTCAAGCGCTTTCTCGTGCTGCCACTTCCTGATCTCCTTTTCATTTCCCGACATTAAAACATCTGGAACTGTCCAGCCATTGAATTCGGCAGGTCGGGTATAAACAGGAGGCGAAAGAAGGTTGTCCTGGAACGAATCGGACAAAGCCGAAGTTTCGTCGCTTAATACACCTGGCAACAGACGGATAACAGCGTCAGATAAAACTGCGGCAGCAAGTTCACCACCGGTTAGCACATAATTGCCAATCGAAATTTCCCTGGTAAAATAGTGCTCACGCAGCCTCTCGTCAATGCCTTTATAATGACCGCACATTAGTATAATATTCGATGTCATCGACAATTTGTTTGCAATCGGCTGGTCGAATAATTCACCGTCGGGGGTGAGGAAAATAATTTCATCATATCCTCTTTCCTTTTTCAACGCATCCAAACAGCTTACAATTGGTTGCATCATCATTACCATGCCGGCCCCTCCTCCAAAAGCATAATCATCAACCTTGCGGTGTTTATTGTCCGAGAAATCACGAAGGTTATGCAGGTGAATCTCAGCCAATCCCTTTGCCTGCGCCCTTTTTATAATTGAATGATTAAAAGGGCCTTCGAACATTTCAGGAAACAGGGTGATGATATCAATTCGCATGCAGATTTTGTTTTAAGGTACAAAAGTACATTTTTTTTACCGGAGTAATATTCGCCTGCTTGTTGCTATAGTTTAATTCCTTCTAATATCCCTGTAAACAAACATTAAGAGCTCTAAGTTGTTATATTTGCATACTCAAAATCTTACAGAATGAAGAAATTCATACTCCTTATAGTAGTCTTATTCACAACTCTTTCAATATTTGCCCAGCAAAGGAACCTGAAACAGTTTGTTATTCAGTTTAACGACAAGGGGATAAGCGCTGATGTCCCGGTTAATCCGGCTACTTTCCTTTCGGAAAAAGCGGTTGGCCGGAGGCTGATTCATAATATCGCTTTCGACGAAAAGGATATTCCCGTGAATGAAAAATATGTGAGGGATGTAGCTGCAACAGGAGCGAGGGTGCTTACCCGTTCACGTTGGTTTAATACAATTGTGGTTGAAGCAGAACAGTCCATTGCAGATCAGTTGTCGCGTTTGTCATATGTTTCAACTGTAAAACTTCTTGATAATAAGATAAATACCAACTCTCAAAGTTCTTTAAAACCTTATTTTGCCGCCGAGAAAATAGGTCCTTTGACAGGCCCGGTTACAAAGCAAGCAACCACCGATTTTTATAATTACGGTTCTGCGTATAACCAGATCAACCAGTTACACGGGCAGTATCTTCATAACAATGGTTTCAGGGGCCAGGGAATGACTATCGCTGTTATCGATGCAGGTTTTAATTCTGCCGATGTAATGCCATGTTTCGACAGCCTTAGGTTACACAACCAGATAAGAGGAACGCACGATTTTGCTGTTCAGGGCAATAACGTATATGCCACAACTATGAGTTCACATGGTTCCAGCGTGCTTTCATGTATGGGTGCTAATGTAAGCGGTCAGATGATCGGAACTGCCCCGAAAGCTGATTTCTGGCTGCTACGCTCCGAAGTTGTTGAAACGGAAACGGTTATTGAAGAGTATTATTGGGTGAGTGCAGCTGAATTTGCTGATAGTGTGGGTGTTGACCTTATTAATTCGTCCTTGGGTTATACTGCTTTCGATCCCCCTGGTCCCAGCCATACATATTCTGATATGGATGGAAACACTACTGTTGTTACAATAGGTGCTGATATGGCAGCACAAAAAGGCATATTAGTAGTAAATAGTGCCGGAAATGATGGCGGTGGCGGATGGATGTATATAGGTGCTCCAGCGGATGGCGATAGTGTATTTACAATTGGTGCTGTTGATGTTTATGGCATCAGGGCTTCATTCAGTTCAGTAGGTCCAACCTACGACAGGCGTATTAAACCCACGGTAGCTGCCAGAGGAGTGAATGCTACTATTTATTATCCCGGCGGATTAGGTGGGAGTAACGGAACATCCTTTTCATCACCCATTATGTGCGGAATTACAGCCTGTTTGTGGCAAGCTTTCCCGCAACTGAATAATATGCAGATTATTGAAAAAATAAAGATTAGTGCAAGCCAGGCTCAAAATCCCGATTCCTTGTTAGGCTGGGGAATACCCAATTTCCAGACTGCATTCACCTCATTGTCGTTTCAAGAACGGATTAATAAATCCATCGATGTATTCCCAAATCCGGTAAGCGACTGGTTTACTGTTAAGGTTCCTGCCGGGTTGAATGGAAAACTCAATCTCGAAATTATAGATGTTCAGGGCAAGGTTGTGTATTCTGCTGTTGAAAATGATTTTAGGGTAAAGACACTGAAAATTGACGATATTGGTTTTTTACAGCCAGGATTCTACCTTTTACGTATAACTGATGGGTTACAAAGCTTCACTTCCAGGATTATAAAAAGCTAGTCCTTGTTACTTCAATATTAACCGGTTCATTATGACCGGTTTTTTTATGCCTGGATGTTTGAGTGAAAACTTCACGGCACCGGAAGGTGACATAAATTATTCCGGATCAAGAGGGAATATGGAGAGTGTTGCAAAAGAATCCTTTTTACTGTTTCAATTAATCTTCTGAAGCAATTATTGAAAACGCGAATCAATTACTATAGTGTCATGTCAACACATGACAAGTTTCTGAATGTGTAAGAAATTATTATTTATTCATATTTTTAGTATAATAAACTAATACATAGTTATTTATAGCAATTTTTTAATAATTAAACCTCCTGAGAGTTCAAAAATGGAATATTACCCTATACATGGAAGGACAATATGCGATTCTGAAGCACTTAATCCTGCCATGTTTAAGAATAGGGTGGAATCAAATTCACTCTTATTGCTACAAATAGTAAATTCAAGCAAATAAAATACCAGGCTGATAGGGTAGGTGAGAGCGAGGTAAAATCACACGACAACATCTGCATTTTTGTTTAATTATGTATACTCAAATACATGCATGAAATAATAAATAATGTTTACATCTGTAATGTTATTAATGGTACTGATGTAAACGTAATCACACATATGTAAACATAATTATTAATATCTGACTAAGTAATTGATATGCAAACATATTTACAGTTGTAATATAACGTATATACATGTAAATGGTTACAAATGTAATTATTATTAGATAAATAAATTTGTAATTGTCATATTGTACTTATAATCAGTACTTAAGAAAGATTATATGAATAATAGCTCTAATCTGATTCTATTATTAACTAATAATGTCAGAATCTTAAATTGTATTTGTATATCATTGTATTACAAGGTTATAAATCGGTTATCTCAGATAATAGTTTAAATGTAAACTAGATATTTTACAAAGCAAATGGAATATAATTTTTAGGTGTACAATTTTGATTGTAAAACATTACATTTGTAGTCAAATTCACAAACAGAAGGTTTACAAATGAAAGACAGGATATCATTACTGATAAAAGCCAAGAATCTGACAGCTGCCCAATTTGCTGAAGAAATAGGTGTTCAGAAATCCAGCATCTCACATATTTTATCCGGACGAAATAATGCGAGTCTCGATTTTGTTCAAAAAATACTGCTGCGATATCCCGAGGTTAACATGGACTGGATTTTGTTCGGAAAAGGATCAATGTTTAAAGAGGGCGAAAGTGCTGCCAGGAAATTCGAAAACAGGCAATTAACCGATGTTAAGGCTCCTGAATTACCTTCTGTAGATTTGTTTTCTGTGCTCACGACGGATAACAGCCCTGTTTTTTCGAAGGATAAAGCGTTAAGTGAAATGCCTTCAGATAAAACTCCAGGTCATTTGGATACACTTTCTCCGAATGTAGTTTCCGGACAAGTCCTTCGCGAAAACAATCCTGAACCAACCCGGATTCGGGAAACTGCAGAAGATGGTCGTAGAGTTTCAGAAAATATAAAAGGCCGAACAATTATTAAAATTGTTGAGTTCTATTCCGACAATACATACCGTGAGTATTTCCCGGGTTAACCCAACCCTTTCATGATCCTTATTCAGATAGGGAACGAATATGGTTCATTTCTGGTTTATAACTGAAATGAATGCTTTGTTCATAGTTTTAATTGGTTGCGTGTCGTATTTTTTCTTAAGCTGTATTTTGCATTCGTAAAAGTTGGTAACTTCAGTAAGTTAATATTTCAAAAC
The DNA here is from genome assembly GCA_963677975.1 of Bacteroidales bacterium. Classification (GTDB taxonomy): domain Bacteria; phylum Bacteroidota; class Bacteroidia; order Bacteroidales; family UBA4417; genus UBA4417. The sequence goes on from OY782677.1 coordinate 3,254,007, forward strand.
AATGCCATTATAAAGGTTAAAATGGTAATTTTGCAAAAAAATATTTCCTTTCAATAAAACTGAATTTTGAGCATTTCTGAATCCTCAATTACTTACTTGGTACAACTCATCAGGGAAAAATCAGATGTGCTGATAACCACACATTATAATCCTGACGGTGATGCTATTGGATCCTCCTTAGCATTATATCATTTCCTGAAAGCGCAGGATGTAAATGTAAGCTTACTGATTCCTAATGAGCTTCCTTCATTTCTTCAATGGATGCCGGGGGCAGGCCAAGCATTTGTCTACAGCGAAAACAACAGTATTGGTAATGAACTGATATCAAAAGCTGATCTTATATTCTGTATGGACTATAATGGTCTTGGCAGGGTTAAACTATTCACTGAACAACTCAGAACAGCATCTGCTACAAGGGTTCTGATCGATCATCATTTGAAACCGGAGAATGAATTTGACTTGTGTTTCTCTATGACTTCAGTATCATCAACTGCCGAATTACTATACAGGATCATTGATGAAGCAGGATTGAAAGCATCAATAAGTAAGGAAATTGCTGAATGCATATTTGTAGGGATTATGACTGATACAGGTTCATTTAGTTACTCCTGTAACCGGAGCGAAACCTTTGAAATAACTGCAAGCCTGATTGATTTCGGTATTGATGTGGAACGTATCCACCGAATGGTTTATGATACATACTCTGAAAGCCGTATGCGACTGCTCGGTCATTGCCTTGGCCCGAACCTGAAAGTCCTCCCCGAATATTCTACAGCTTATATCTGGCTTACCAAGGAAGACCTGGAACAGTTCGAATACCAGCAGGGCGATACGGAAGGTGTTGTAAATTATGCGCTTAGTATACAGAACATAGCTGTAGCTGCCTTATTCACTGAACGGGACGACCGGATAAGGGTATCGTTGCGCAGTAAGGGAGAATTTTCAGTTAATGACTTTGCCCGCGCGCATTGTAACGGGGGGGGACACCGTAATGCCGCTGGAGGTGATATATTTATGACTATGCCCGAAACACTTACATGGTTTGAATCTCTTTTGCCTCAGTACCGTACCGAGATACATAAATCGCTTGCCAACTATAAATAAACCAGGGATATGAAAAACAGCCTGTTTCTGGTAATGTTTGTTTTAATTGTAATTGTTGTTGTTTCGTGCGACGAAAACAAACCTGCAAACCCGGCTCAAAAGCTGAGCCAGGACCAGGTTACAGAAAAGCTGCTTTCGGCAAATAAGGCTGCTCTTAATGTTGAAGATCAGCAAATTGATAAGTTGATTGCTTCGAGGGGGTGGGAAATGATGAAGACAGGTACAGGTTTGCGATACCAGGTGCTCGAAAAAGGAAATGGGCTTATTGCCGCAACGGGAAAAATAGCAAGGTTTGAATATGAGGTTGAACTTATTTCGGGAGAGGTAATTTACAGTTCCGTCAAAACAGGGCCAAAAGAATTCAGGATCGGAAGCGGGGGAGTTGAGAGCGGGTTGGAAGAAGGCATTTTATTGCTTAAAACCGGTGATAAAGTGAGGTTTATAATTCCTTCGTACCTTGCACACGGATTATCGGGCGACCAGGATAAAATTCCTCCGAAGGCGACCCTTATTTATACAGTGAAACTCATTGATCTAAAATAAATTAGTAATAATTAATAATCAGAAACACTTAAATGAAAATGAAAATCAGAACACTTATTGTTTTAGGAGCTGTCGTCGCTATTATGGTGATATCATCATGCTCAAAATACCCGGGATTTAAAAAGACCGACAGCGGTATCATGTACAAATTCTATGTTGAAAATAAAGATGCAAAAAAGCCTGTTGAAGGTGAAATCCTTACGATGAGCATCAAATACCGCCTGAAATTCGGCGAGAAGGACTCTGTTCTTTTCGATTCTTACAAGACAGGAAAACCGTTTGAAATCGGCTTGGCCAAATCAGAATATAAAGGTGATATATTCGAAGCTTTTGGATTGCTTCATTTAGGCGACAGTGCAACGATAATTATTAACGCCAAGGATTTTTTCCTTAAGACAGCCAAAATGCCGCAGATACCTGAAGGTACTGACAGTACTTCGATGCTTTATTTTGATGTTAAGTTGATGAAAGCTGAAACCATGGAAGCCCGCCAGAAAGCTGAAGCAGAAAAAGCTGAAAAACTGAAAGCCCTGGAGCCTGCTAAACTTAATGCTTTCATTGAGAAAAACAAAATAACTGTTGCCCCTACGGCTTCCGGTATCTATGTTAACTTCCAGGCTCCCGGTACAGGACGTAATATCCAGAAGACTGAATATGTAAAAATGAATTTCACCGTTACTACAATTGACGGTAAGCAAATATTCTCGACTCTTGATAACGCTAAACCTATAACCTTTGAATATGGACAACCATTTGATACAAAGGGATTTGATGAGGCAATAGGCATGATGAAAAACGGCAGCAAGGCAACTGTAGTCGTTCCATCATCGATGGGATTCGGCGATAAAGGCAGGAAAGACCGTAACGGTGGCGATTTGATTGATCCATATTCACCTGTAGTTTACGATATTGAAATACTTAGCGTTGTAACCAAGGCCCAGTATGAAAAAGATATGAAAGCCGAAGAAGCTGCAGCAAAGAAAGCCGCTGACGAAGCTATGTCGAACGAGCCTTCATTGATACAGAAATACCTGAGCGATAATAAAATATCAGCAAAACCAACAGCTAGTGGTTTATACTACATTGAAAAATCAAAAGGATCAGGAGCCAAAGCGCTTCCGGGCAAAAAAGTTAAAGTTCACTATACAGGAAAATTGTTCAACGGTAAGGTATTCGATTCGTCGCTTACCAGAAAACCTTCAACTCCGTTTGAGTTTGTACTAGGACAAGGACAGGTAATCCCAGGTTGGGACGAAGGTATTGCTTTGATGAGTGCCGGAGGTAAGGCTACCTTTATTGTTCCTTCAAAACTCGGATATGGAGCCCAGGGTAACGGAAACGATATTCCACCTTATTCACCACTGGTTTTTGATGTTGAGTTGGTAAGCGTCGATAAGTAGTCGGATATTTTCCCCTATAAAATGAGGTAATCGCTATGGTTGCCTCATTTTTTTTGCCCTGCGATGAAATCAGGATTTAAGAGATCAGGCTTGTTATAAACCAAAGGTTCCTGGTTCGCCTGCTGGATCACATAACAACCGGCAAAATATGCAACTGCATGCCCTGCAGCAGTATCCCATTCCATTGTTGGGCCGAATCGTGGATAAATATCAGCATTACCCTCGGCAAGTATGCAAAATTTCAGCGAACTTCCATGGGAACTAAAAGTCAGATTTGGATGTGCTTCCCTAAGTTTGTTGATGTACTCAATAGTCTCGGTATTCATATGCGACTTGCTTCCCAGCACGATAAAATTTTCGCGTTGTTCCTGAATAGGTAAATGCTCTGCAAATGTTTTTAAATCATTATAATTCATATTGCCGGTATAATGCTGCCCAACATTGAGACGGTAAGAACCGCCAGGGCTGCCCCAATACAATAGTCCCGGAACAGGTGCGTAAACCACGCCGAAAACAGGCATTTGCTTGTGGATCAAGGCTATATTCACAGTAAATTCGCCATTCCGGCGTACAAACTCTTTGGTGCCGTCGAGTGGGTCAACCAGCCAGTAATATTCCCAGTTCTTCCTGGTTTCATAATCAGCATGAAAACCTTCTTCGCTCAGTAACGGTAATGCTGTGGACGAAAGACCCTGGGAGATAATCACATGCGCTTTCTGGTCGGCAAGGGTTATAGGGCTGTGATCAGTTTTGTATTCAATCTCAAACGGGGTTCTGTAAATATCTAAAATGGCTTTTCCTGCTTCCAGGGCCAGTTGCAAAGTAGTAAAGATCAGTTTATCAGTAATATCCACACTATTTTCTCTTTTTTCTTTCTTCCATTAAATCCTTGTAACCGAGCATTTCGTCGCGCAACCTGGCTGCTTCAATGAAATCGAGTTCCTTGGCTGCTTTTTCCATCGATTTCCTCGATTGATCATACAGCTTTTTGATCTGTTCGTCATTCAGGTATTTTACAACCGGATCGGCGGCTGTATTAATTGTATCTTTTTCGAAATACGCTTTTGGATCAGCTTTATATTCAACAGTACCGGTAAGGTTCGATGCTTCAATGCCCTTGATAATCTGGGTAGGAGTGATGTTATGCTTGATGTTATAGGCTATCTGTATTGTCCGTTTGCGGTTTGTTTCATCAATTGTACGCTGCATCGAAACCGTCATTTTATCGGCATAGAAAATGACCTTGCTGTTCAGGTTCCTTGCAGCACGGCCTGCTGTTTGAGTAAGCGATTTTTCCGAACGAAGGAATCCTTCCTTGTCGGCATCCAGTATTGCAACCAGCGAAACTTCCGGCAGATCAAGTCCTTCCCGCAGGAGGTTGACTCCAATCAGAACGTCGATGGTTCCCATCCTGAGATCGCGAAGAATTTCTACCCGATCGATCGTATCAACCTCTGAATGGATATATTTACACTTTATCCCGATGCGCAGAAGGTATTTTGAAAGCTCTTCGGCCATACGCTTGGTCAGTGTAGTAACGAGAACCCGTTCATTTTTAACAGTGCGGAGTTCTATTTCATTCAAAAGATCATCGATCTGGTTCAGGCTTGGCTTAACTTCAATCTGTGGATCAAGTAAGCCTGTAGGTCTTATAAGTTGCTCAACCACAACTCCCTGCGACTGGTTGAGTTCATAATCGGATGGAGTAGCACTCACATAAACCACCTGGCCAAGCAACGATTCGAATTCTTCAAATTTCAGTGGCCGGTTGTCGAGAGCCGAAGGAAGCCTGAAACCGTATTCGACGAGGTTCTGCTTGCGTGAACGGTCGCCTCCGTACATTGCCCTGATTTGTGGGACCGTAGCATGGCTTTCGTCCAGTATCATCAGGAAATCGGCCGGGAAGAAATCGATAAGGCAGAAGGGCCTGGAACCTGAAACCCGGCCGTCAAAATACCGGCTATAATTCTCAATTCCAGAACAATAGCCCAGTTCGCGCATCATCTCAATATCGTAGGTAACCCGGTCTTCGAGTCTTTTAGCTTCGAGGTGCCTGCCGATTTCTTTAAAGTAGTCAACCTGTTTCACCATATCGGCCTGTATTTCCCAGATGGCTTCTTTCATTTTCTCTTTCGATGTTACGAAGATATTGGCAGGAAAAACAGTTATTTCCTCGAGGTTTTCTATTGTGATGCCATTAACAGGATCGAACGAAGAAAGACTTTCAATCTGGTCGCCAAAGAAAATGATTCGGTAAGCAATGTCGGCCGAAGCCGGGAAAACATCCACAGTATCGCCTTTTACCCTGAACTTACCACGCGAAAGATCCAGTTCGGTACGTGAATATAAACTTTCGACAAGGGCATGTAACAGCTTGTTCCTGCTTAGTTTATCGCCGAGAGCAATATGAATAACCTTGTTGTTAAAATCCTCAGGATTACCTATACCATAGATGCAGGAAACTGAGCACACTACTATAACATCACGCCTGCCCGAAAGAAGTGCCGAAGTTGCGCTGAGTCGCAGTTTCTCAATTTCTTCATTTATCGAAAGGTCTTTTTCGATATAGGTGTTTGTAACCGGGATAAAAGCTTCGGGCTGGTAATAATCGTAATAGGAGATAAAAAACTCTACTGCATTATCCGGAAAAAACATTTTAAACTCGCTGTATAGCTGGGCAGCCAGCGTTTTATTGTGACTCAGAACAAGAGTCGGCCGCTGTACCTGCTGGATCAGGTTGGCTATCGAAAATGTTTTGCCTGAGCCAGTTACACCTAACAGTACCTGTGCACCATCACCACGTTCAACACCTTCGACAAGTTGCCGGATTGCCTCAGGCTGATCGCCGGTAGGAACATATTCCGATGTTAGTTTAAAGTTCATGCGGTATTAAGTTGAATTGATTAGTATCCGGTTGCCTTTGAGTTTTTTATCTTATTCAGGAAGGAGCATACGGGCAACAACCGGATAATGGTCGGAGTAGTCTTTGTTTATTGTATAATGCTCTATTGTCCTTAGCTTCCTTGAATGAAAAATATAATCAAGCCGCAACAAAGGAAGCATCTGTGTATGAGTCTGTTCCAATCCTTTTCCTGAGTCGACAAAAGTATCCTCAAGGTCGTTATTTATTTGCCTGTAGCTATACGAAACAGGGGTATCGTTAAAATCACCTGCCAGAATAATCGGCCAATGAGCGGCTTTTATGGCACCGCTGACTGTTTCAACCTGGGCAGCACGTCGAATATAGGCATTTCGCATCTTGCTTACTATCTGACGCGACCCTTTCTTAATCTCTTCGTTGGCTGAAGGAGTATTGGTAATTTCACTCACAAAATTATAGTCTTCTTTTCCAAATTTAATCGATTCAAAATGGAGATTCATGACTTGAATTGTATCCTTACCTATTTTTATAGTACAAACCTGGCAGAAATTCACTTTGCTGTTAGGATAAAGCAGTTTTTCGGAATGGATAATAGGGTATTTGCTAAGGATGGCAAGGCCGAAGGGCAGCACCTTCGTTTCCTTGTTTATTAACTGAATATCCTTGTATTTATACCCGGAGCGGTTTGCTATAGAATCCGAAAAATCAGCATTCTGCCTGCTTCCGCTATAGTATTCCTGTAAACAAAGTATATCAGGATTTTCGGACTGAATCAGGTTAAAAATATCATTCCTGGTTGTTTTGCCACTCTCGTTCCGCCAATTATAAAGATCAAAAAGGCGGACATTGTAGGTCATTACCTTAATGCTGTTCTCCTGGAATAATTTGTGTTCCGATCCTGTAAATTTGATTAAGGTCTTAATTTGGTTAAAACCGATAAGGATAGCAAGGAGGGATAAAATAAAATATTTCTTCAGAAATACGAGCCAGAAGAGTATGAAGAACAGGTTGAAAACCAGGAATATCGGATATGCCAGACCTAAAAAAGCAATCGGCCAGAATTTAACAGGTGATATATAGAGCGCCAGGTAGGAAAGCAAAAGCAGTAATATAGTGAAAACATTTATTGCTACCAGGAATTTGGTGGCAAACGATGATTTCCCTTTTGGCTTCTTCGGCGTTTTTTTCCTGGTTGCGGTCACTTCGTTGAAATGAGTTCGAATAAATGCATATTACTGATTTTTACTACTTTTAAACAAAAGATCCTTTTCCTCTGACGAAAGGCTTGTGTATCCGCTCCTCGATATTTTATCAAGTATGTGATCAATCTTCTTTTGTTTTGCTGCTTTCATTATATTGAATTCTTCATCCGTTAATGGTTTATTGGTGGTGTGCACCCTGTGCAAGGGTTTACGACGGAAAGGATTCAGATTTAATGATTTCAGATAAGTGAATCCCAGCATCCGTCCCACATTATTGCGGATAAAAAGTATATACAATGCGCCTGAAATGGCTCCTCCTATATGAGCAAAATGTCCGCCGGCATTACCGGATCGGATCATAAGTACATCAAGTATAACAGTAAATAGTGCAATATATTTTATTTTAACCGGTCCTATAAATAAAAAATTAACCGTATATGCCGGAACCAGGACTGCAGTTGCGATTGTAATAGCTAGCACCGAAGCCGATGACCCGATTGTAGTTGAGAGTTGCAATGTGTCGTGGAAGACAGGAAAAACATTATACGAAAGGATAAACGTCAGAGCTCCTGTTATTCCACCAATAAAATATATTGTCACAATTTTAAGGCCCGGCATGAACTCCATGAAAATCTTACCAAACCAATACAACCATATCAGGTTAAAGAACAAGTGCCAGAAACTCTCCTGCACGAACATATAAGTAATTAATGTCCATGGCTTTATCATCAGGACAGGTATGGACGCAGGCACTGCAATCCAGCCCAGGATTATATCAAGCCATAGCTGATCGCCTTCGGAACCTGCAGGGTGTGCCAGAAAACCTCCAATCTTTACAAGAGCAAGCAAAAACCATACACCTATGTTTACAAGTATAAGCTTCCATAGAGTAGGCTGCACCTGCAGCATTCCACGGAACCTTTCACTTGCTGATTGATTGTAATTCATTTGTTTCCTTTATACTTGATTGTTAAGTCCGATTGTTTTTTAAAAGGATTTGGTATTTATTGCCAATTATTAAATCTTTGTTTGTCATCCTTCTTTTTCCAGTAAATGATGAGAAAGAAACCGAAAATCATACCTCCAAGGTGGGCGAAATGTGCGACATTGCTACCTGTATAGTAAACTCCTGAGAACAGTTCAATTGCGCCATAGATAACTACAAACCATTTTGCTTTTATAGGAATGAAAAAGTAAAGGTAAATCAAAGAGTTTGGAAAAAGCATTCCGAATGCAAGCAATAAACCGAACACAGCTCCCGAGGCTCCTATGGTGGTCATATTGTACAATTCATTCAGCTTGCCCATGACAGGATCGCTGAAATTCTGCTGGTTCTGCCAAATCTGGTATCCGGTTTCACGCACCTGCGCAATCTGCTCTGCCGATAAACTGAGTTCAAGATTGTAGACCTGAACATAAATTACAAGGACCTGGATAACTGCGGCACCAATACCTGTAACCATGTAATAAATTAAAAATTTCTTTGGACCCCACACCTGTTCCAGCACACTCCCGAACATCCATAAGGCGAACATGTTGAAGAATATGTGCGAGAAGTTGCCATGCATAAACATGTAGGTTACAAACTGGTAAGGTTGAAACCGACCACTAACAAAATAGTGCAACCCGAGGAAATCTTCAAGTTTGATATGCATTACTTGCTCCAGCACGTATGTAGCCAGGAAAAACAACGCGTTTATAATAACCAGGTTTTTAACTACCGGCGGTAGGAACCCAAATCCACTCGGGCTATATCGTTCGTAACTCATTTGCAGTTTTTACATTAATTTGTGTATTAATCCAATTTCAATCTTCTCCCTTCTACCCTCAATACTCCAGATTTGCCTCACCTGATAAGTTTATCAATTTCCGAAGCAGGTATAATCCTCAGGACTTTACTTCCATCAGGAGCCACATCAGGCACCTGGCAGGCGAAAAGTTCGTCGATGAGGAGTTGCATTTCTTCAGGCTTCATTGTCTTACCGGCTTTTACCGCCATATTCCCTGCAATAATCCTGGCAAGTTTAATCCTTTGATCATCAGCTGAATCACTCCGGTTTTTCTTATAATCCTCCAGGAGGCCGTCGATAAAATCGATGATTTCATCAGCCGGCATCTTCGAAGGTACGGTGTTTATAACAAATGCCCCTGCACCCATATCCGAAATCTCAAAACCTAGGCCGTCGAGGTCTTCAATGATTTCGTTCAGTACCACCGAATCAACGGCCGACAACTGTATACTTTGCGGAAACAATACCCTTTGCCGTGTAATGGCCTGTCCTCCTGCATTTGCACTTATCCTTTCGAAGATAATTCGTTCATTGGCTTTCTGCTGATCTACTATTAGCAGGCCCGACTTAACATTGGCTACTATAAAACGGTTCTGGACCTGGAAAAGTTTACTTGCTGTATGATTTTCGCTTTCGGGGATCAAAGTTTGCCCGAATTCTCCGGGTTGAGCCTGGAAAGATTGAAAATCGGAATTGCTTTCTCTTTCGGTTGGTTGCTCTGCAGGCCCTGCTATTCCTTCGTACATTTTCTCCCATCCGCTCCGGTTGGCGGTCATACCGGCATTGGCTTTCAGGAAGTTTTGAGGTTTACGGAAAGGGTTATAATCAGGATTTAATGTTATGGTAGGTAATTTGGGTTCATACCCTTTAGGAGGAGTAAAATCGAAGGTTGGTTCCGAGTCAAAGTCAAGGGTTGGGCTCAGGCTGAACATACCCAGCGCATGTTTTACTGATGTTCGGACCGATGCGTATAAAAGCTGGCCATTCTGGAAGTTTACTTCCGTTTTTGTTGGATGAATGTTTATGTCGATTGTCGAAGGATCAACTTCTATGTACAGGAAGTAGGAGGGAATAGCTGAATCGGGGATAAGTTCTTCGAATGCCTGTTCAACAGCATGATGCAGGTATGGATGGCGGATATACCGCCCGTTTGCAAAAAAATACTGCTCGCCGCGGGTCTTGCGGGCAGTTTCAGGTTTGCCTATATATCCTACAACTTTTACAAGTTCAGTTTTTGCTTCAACCGGCAGCAGCTTTTCGTTGATCTGGCTGCCGAACAGGTGCACAATTCGTTGCCTTATATTTCCTTTTGTAAGTTGAAAAACGGGTTTATCGTTATTGAAGAGTGAGAATTCAATGTCAGGATGTACAAGCGCAACACGCTGAAACTCTTCGAGTATATGACGAAATTCGACATTATCCGATTTAAGAAAATATCGGCGTGCAGGAATGTTGTAAAACAGGTTTTTTACAATAAAAGCTGAACCCGTCGGGCAGGCTACAGGCTCCTGGCTCTTGACTTTCGATCCTTCGATAACCAGGCTGGTCCCAACTTCTTCATCCGTTTTCTTTGTCTTGAGTTCAACCTGGGCAATTGCAGCAATCGAAGCAAGTGCTTCGCCCCTGAATCCAAGTGTCCGTATCGAAAACAGGTCATTGGCTTCACGGATCTTGGAAGTTGCATGACGTTCAAAGCACATGCGGGCATCCGTTTCCGACATACCGGAACCATTATCGATAACCTGGATAAGGGTTTTACCGGCATCTTTCACAAGAAGTTTGATCTGTGTAGCTCCTGCATCGACCGCATTTTCGAGTAATTCCTTTACAGCCGAAGCCGGGCGCTGTATCACCTCGCCGGCAGCAATCTGGTTGGCAACAGAATCAGGAAGAAGCCTGATCAGGTCTGACATAGTCTGTATTATTGATATTTAATGAAATATAATTGCTTTTGTTTGTTAGGAAATAAGTATTGCGGCATAATCAATCAATGAGTTAATACGTGTGTATTTTTCCATTTTTCGTTTGAGCCGATCCTTAATTAAGCGGATAAAACATACACAATTGCCCTACTACCATCCTTAAACCGGATACAGTCTTTAATCCGGTATCCTATATTATTAAGATTTCATGCTGTTGAGGAAATACCTTTTTAGATAAGAATTATCCTTTATCAGGAAGAAGATCTTAAAATTATACATTCTTTCCGGGGTATGCATGAATTGTGTTATTCCTGTGTTTCCTGGTGCAAAAGTACCTTAAAAAATCCATACTTTTGTATGAATTCATGGCTTTTTAACATCTGTTTTCAAATTGAATTAATACCGGAAAATGACTTATGGCAAAAGATAAGCTGGATAACCTGATAGTAGTTGGTGATAAGGTACTGATTAAACCCTGCACTGCAAAAAACACGACTAAAAGTGGTCTTTTCCTGCCTCCGGGCTATTCCGAAAAGGATGAAATCCAGAATGGCTATGTAGTAAAAGTAGGTCCCGGTATTCCTGTTCCGTTTTTCCCCGATGACGAAAATGAACCCTGGAAATCGCAAAAGAGCGAAAAAATCAGGTATATTCCCTTACAGCCGTTGGTCGGTGATCTGGCAATATTTCTTTCGAAGAATTCGATTGAGATTACATACCACGAACAGAAATACTTTATCGTTCCGCAATATTCGATCCTGCTTCTCGAAAGGGATGAATTCCAGGATTAAGCTCGGGGTTGCCGGATAAATAAAAAAGTCCTAACCGGGTGGTAAGGACTTAATAAAAGGAAATGAATCCCCAAATTATTTTATTCTCGAGTAAACCGATTGGGGATTGGTTACAAGATAAAGTGCGCCAAAAAGAACAGAGGTGTAGAATAAATCACCCAATACCCCATTAAACAGGAATGGAAGCCCGGCGATATAACATTGCATCAAACCGGCAAAATTCATTGGGTACGGCATCATTCCCGAGGTCCAGCTGGCAAAATTGGTAACAAGGAAAAATACAGCTGATGCTAAGAGCGAAGCGGTGAGTGTATTAATAACAGTCAGCCTGTGCTGCAATACGAGCCCGATGCCGACTATAGCAATAAAACTTAGGTAAACCGGAAGCATGGTTGAATGGAATCCTATGATAAGGTCGCTCAGCAGCATAGCTGCAACCGGTACCAGGAATGCAAGATCTTTACGTTTTAGAAAAGTACCGCCAAACAATGCTGTAGCCGCAATAGGGGTAAAGTTAGGCCAGTGAGGTATTAGCCTCATCATTGCTGCGGCTATAATCATTGTAAATACCACATATAATTTGGGTGAAAGCTTCGTGTTTTTCATTTTGGTTGCATTACTGATTTTGTTTGGCAAATGTAGCAAAAAGCAATTGAATTCCTCAAGTCCCTTGAGTTACTATTTAACAAATTAATGTGTAAAAAGTTTATAAAATTGCATGTAATTCATTGTCAGTATATTAATTGAAAACAAATCGACTGTTGCATGAGAGCTTGAAGATGTTTTTTGCCTGGATAATATACCATCTTCATGTTTACTTCTTCGGACCCGGTTTTGATTCGGAAGTAAATATTACTTTTACAGAGTCATTGAATGTAAGGAGGAAATTTCATGAAAAACAGAAGTAAATCATCGTTGTTTTTACTAATAATTTGTATTGTTATGGGAATGGAGTCATGTCATGACCTGAAGATGAAAGCTGACCTGATAATTTTCAATGCAAAAATATTTATACCCGACCAGGTTTCCCCGGCTATTAACTGCATTGCGGTCAAAGATGGCAAAATCCTCAGGATCGGGCCAGATAACGAAATCCGGAGCCGGTATTGGGCACCTGAAAACATCAATGCATCAAAGGCATTTGTATATCCGGGTTTCAACGACGCACATTCGCATTTTACAGGGTATGCACTTTCCCTGAGGTATGCCGATCTTAGGCAGGCCCATTCATTCAACGACATTATTGAAATCATTGAAGGATACCGTAAGGAGCATCCTGATGGATGGATTATGGGTTGGGGCTGGGATCAGAATAACTGGCAGGTGAAGGAATTTCCTGATAATACTTTGATTAATAAGCTTTTTCCGGGAGTGCCAGTAGTGCTGGTACGGATCGATGGCCATGCTGTGCTGGCAAGTGATGCTGCTATTGAAGCCTCAGGGATTAAATCTTCCGTTAAAAAAGGCGAAGCAATAATGAGAAACAATTCCTTTACCGGGATATTCCTCGAAACGTCTGCCGATAAAATCCGGAATGCTATTCCCAAGCCTACCCTTAGCGAAACTATTGATTATTTGATGGTTGCAACCAAACTTTGTCACGAGGTGGGATTAACCTCGGTGACCGATGCCGGTCTCGAAAAATCAGAAATCCTTTTAATTGATTCATTGCAGAAAGCCGGGAAAATTACGTTGCGTATCGATGCCTGGCTTAGCCCGACGCAGGAGAACTATGATTATTTCCTTAAAGAATCGGTTTATCAAACACCCTTCCTCAGGGTGGGAGCCATAAAGATGTATGCTGACGGTGCCCTGGGATCGCGAGGTGCTTGTTTATTAAGCCCATATAGCGATGATTCGCCAAACAGAGGTATACTCGTTACCACAACTGCCGAAATGGATGCAGTATGCAAACTTGCTTATGATCATGGTTTCCAGGTAAATACGCATGCCATTGGCGACTCGGCCGTGCGTATGGTTCTGCATGCATATGCCAGGATCCTGCAGCCTGCAAATGACCGACGCTGGCGGATTGAACATGCACAGGTTGTAAATGAAAATGATTTCGGATGGTTTGCTAAATATCATATCATCCCTTCAATACAGGCAACGCATGCCACTTCTGATATGGATTGGGCCGGCAGGCGCCTGGGATCACACAGGATTAAGGATGCGTACGCATATAACCGGCTGCTGCAGCAAAACGGCTGGCTGCCAAATGGTACTGACTTCCCTATCGAAAGCATAGATCCCATTAAAACGTTTTATGCCTCTGTAGCACGAAAAGACGCAAACGGACAACCTGAAGATGGATTCATGATGGAGAATGCACTCAGCAGGGAAGATGCGTTAAAAAGTATGACAATATGGGCAGCAAAAGCTTCATTTTGCGAGAAAGCAAAAGGGACCATCGAAGAGGGGAAAGCAGCTGACTTTACAATTTTAAATACAAATTTGTTGAATGCGGCCGAGGATAAGTTACTTAAATCTAAGGTGCTATATACAGTTGTAGATGGGAAAATAGTCTACAAGGCAAAGTGAGATACCTGGAGTGAGAACATTTAATTTCCTGGTTTACAACTCATCAATACTGAATTTCTGTTTCTGATCTTGAATTAACCTAAAACTGATTTCAAAAAATGGCACAAAACGCAAAAATAACCTGGCAAAGCAATATGGCTTTCGAAGCCAGTGTGAACGGGCATAATATAATGATGGATGTTGATTCATCTTCAGGAGGGCAGGATCTCGGACCCCGGCCCAAAATACTGCTTTTGGCTGGTTTAGGCGGATGTACCGGGATGGACGTGGTTTCGATACTTGCAAAAATGAAAATAGTACCTGAAAAATTCTGGATGGATATCTCGGCCGAACTCAGTGAGGAGCATCCCAAAGTTTACAACCACATTAAACTTACTTACAACTTTAAGGGTGATAACCTGGAGTTCGACAAACTTGAGAAAGCGGTGCATCTTTCTAAAGAAAAATATTGTGCTGTTTCGGCTATGTTGTCAAAATCAGCTGAAATGGAGGTTGAAATTAAAATTATAGATTAAAATCTGGTTTTTATTTCTTTCAACCTTTCAGCAACATTTTCAATTACGTGAAGAAATTCGCTGAATATCATTGCTGTAGCTCCCCACATAAATTGTCCGCCGACTTCAAACCCCGGGGCGTTAATCTGTATGTTATTTCCGAAAGTAAGCGTTTTGTTCACAATCCTGTTATAGCTGATCTCTTCAAAAATATCAATTTCAATTACTTTCTGAACTTCATTGCTGTCGGGAACAAAATTCGGACGTATAGGGGAATAACCTACGAAAGGGTAGATAATAAAATTGCTCGGCCTGACATAAAACATGCTGAGTTGTCCGACTACCTCTACTTCGGCAGGATTAATCCCAATTTCTTCCTGTGCTTCCCTCAGGGCAGTATGTTCGAAATCCGTATCGGAAACTTCCCGTTTCCCTCCGGGTAAACTAATTTGTCCCGAATGGGCACCATCGTATTCGTTCCGGAGTATAACAACAGTATGCAAACGTTTCTCAACAGGATATAACAGTATTAAAACCGAACTTTCAAGAGCATTGGCAGGAGGGGTTCCTGTTTTCAGATCCCTGATCCTCATTTCAGGAGCAAGGCGCAAATGGGCATCAACACCAGGTAAGGCATAAGCCATTTCGTCGCGCAATATCCCGAGAAATTGCCTTGTACCCTCTTCCGATGTAAAAATAGTTGTCATTTGTTAGATTTTCGGTAAGATTTAAACCTATTAGCCATCCATTTTGTTTAAATGATAAAAATACAATAAGTATAAAACCAATATAGTTAGTAAATAGTATCTTTGCAGTAATATTATTTTCATGAAAAAACAACAACTTAAACCGATTGATTCGCCATCCGAAGTATTGACAAACCGGATGGAACTCATTCTCTATAACGACGATGTGAACTCTTTCGATTTTATAATCGAAAGCCTTATTGAAGTTTGTGATCACGACGCTGTTCAGGCTGAACAATGTGCAATGGTTGCTCATTTTAAAGGTAAATGTGGTATAAAATTTGGTACATTGAGCGAGTTGACCCCAATGAATAATGAGCTCAACAACAGGGGTATTTCGACAGTATTAAGTTAATTAAGTGAAGATTATGAATAAGACAGCCCGTACTATTTTTATTATTCTGCTTGGCACGGCAATAGTTGCCTGTTCAAAAGTTCCGATTACCGGCCGCAAGCAGCTGAAATTTCTTCCCGACAGTATGATAATGGCCATGGGCCAGGAAAATTACTCCGCTTTTTTAAAGTCCAATCCGCCTGTTAATCCTCCGACGCGATCCTCTGCAGAAGTGACAGCCGTAGGAATAAGGATTAGCAAGGCCGTTGAGAAATACCTTGCCGACAATGGTTTGTCGAAAAAAATTGCAGGGTATAAATGGGAGTTTAATGTAGTGGACAGCAAGGATGTAAACGCCTGGTGCATGCCCGGTGGAAAAGTTGTGGTTTATACCGGCATTTTACCGCTTACAAAGGACGATGCAGGCCTTGCCGTAGTAATGGGCCACGAAATAGCTCATGCTATTGCCGATCACGGCAACGAGCGTATGAGCCAGGAACTGGCCGTTCAGGCAGCCGGGGTTGGACTGGATATTTATATGCAAAAGGAACCACAGCAAACGAGGGACATGTTTATGTCAGCATTCGGAGTAGGCTCACAATTGGGTCTTCTCGGGTACTCTCGCCAGCACGAACTCGAAGCCGATAAATTAGGTCTTGTTTTTATGGCAATGGCAGGATATGATCCTGAAAGGGCATTAAGTTTCTGGCAGGAAATGTCAAAAGCAGGTGGGGCTAAGCCTCCTGAATTTATGAGCACTCACCCAAGCGACGAACGACGTATTGCCCAGATCCAGGCCTTCTTGCCTGAAGCAAAAAAATACTATACCGGCACCCCCGGTGGAAGTTCAAACAGTCCAAAGGCAACTACCAGTCCAACCGGAACATCACAGTCAAAACCCACTGCAAATCCTTCCAATCCCTCAACCCCTGCTACGGCTCCCACACCAGGCCAGTTAGGAGTCAAGATTAAATAAGGGTGACAAGGGATTAGCCGGCTTCCTTTGATCCATATCGATAAAATGCTTAATTTAGCCTGAGATTCCTTTTCGGGAAATAGCAAAGGTTGCTCAGTTTTTTAATTTGATAATTATGTCCTGGTTACTAATCATAATTCTAATATTTCTCGGGGTATTGTTCCTTTTGCTTGAAATACTGGTCATTCCGGGTTCAACCCTTGCAGGCATAGTGGGGTTCGGGCTTCTTTTTTCAGGTATCTGGCAGGCATATGCATCCAAAGGTACGATAGCCGGGCATATTACACTGGGATCGACCTTCGTTGTTACTTTGATTATCCTTTACTTCTCGTTTAAAGCTGGAACCTGGAAACGTATGGCGCTTAAAGCAACCAGCGATGGGAAAATGGATCAGCTCGAAGGAATTGAAATAAAAATTGGCGACATTGGTACCTCTATATCACGCCTTGCACCCTCAGGCAAAGCCATGATTGACAATGAAATAGTTGAAGTACACACTTACGGTGAATTCGTCGACCAGGATAATGAAGTGAGGGTGATTTCGGTAAAAGACAATAAGATTATTGTAACTCTAAATAAAACAAAAGTATGACACCTATGACTTCATTTATTGCCATCGGTATAGCCAGCCTGGTAGGCCTTTGGATTATTTTCTATTTTATTCCTGTCGGGCTCTGGTTCACGGCTTTGCTGTCAGGTGTTAAAATATCGCTGGTGCAGCTTGTATTTATGCGCTGGCGCAAAGTTCCGCCTTCAGTAATAGTGTCGGCACTTATTACATCAACCAAGGCTGGTCTGTCGCTTTCGCGCGATCAGCTCGAAGCTCATTATCTTGCAGGCGGCAGGGTGAAATCCGTTGTAAATGCTTTAATATCAGCTGATAAAGCGAATATCCCTCTCGATTATAAATCGGCAACTGCTATCGACCTTGCCGGTCGCGATGTTTTTGAAGCTGTGCAGATGTCGGTTAACCCCAAAATTCTTGACACTCCCCCTGTTGCCGCTGTTGCAAGAGATGGTATACAATTAATTGCAAAAGCCAGGGTTACGGTACGTGCAAATATCAAACAGTTAGTTGGCGGTGCCGGTGAAGAAACAGTACTTGCTCGTGTTGGCGAAGGAATTGTATCCTCAATCGGGTCAGCCGAAAACCATAAGCATGTTTTAGCCAATCCCGATACCATTTCGAAAGTGGTTCTGGCCAAAGGACTTGATTCAGGAACTGCTTTTGAGATTCTTTCGATCGATATCGCTGATATTGACGTTGGTAAGAATATCGGAGCCATGCTGCAGATGGACCAGGCCAATGCCGATAAAAATATTGCACAGGCCCGTGCCGAGGAACGCAGGGCAATGGCCGTAGCCCTCGAACAGGAAATGAAAGCCAAAGCCCAGGAAGCCCGTGCATCGGTTATTCAGGCTGAAGCCGAAATCCCTAAAGCTATTGCCGAAGCATTCAGGCTGGGCAACCTTGGAATAATGGATTACTACAAGTTCCAGAATGTTCAGGCCGATACCCGTATGCGCGACTCTATCGGTGACCCGAATTCACATCGTACCGGGCAATCAGGGAAACAGGGCGAATAAAATACAGTTCAATACTGTAATGATTTTTAAAAGCCCGGCAAATTGTCCGGGTTTTTTTTACACCATTTTCGGCTTATATTTGTTATAGTAAAATAGTTCTGAGCAAAAGGAGATGAAGCAAGAGGGAATTGAGAATACCAATAGGTATAAATCGTTGTATAAGGAGCTAATCGGCTCCTGTGGCTATATTACCGACCGCGCAGGCAGAATGATGATCAAACAGGCTTTTACGGAGGTATTTAAGTATTTCGGTGAAGACAGGAACATACAGGGAGAATTTCAGTTAGAGCATTCTGTATCGGTAGCCCGTATAGCTGCTGATGATATGGGGCTGGATGCTACAAGTGTTATTTCGGCGCTGCTTCACGATATGCTATTAGTCCAGAGTGCTGAATCCGAGCTGTTTAAAAAGAAATTCGGAAGCGATACGTTGCATATTGTATTAAAATTGCAGCAGATTTCACGCATAAGGATGGATAAGGTATCGATTATGCCTGAAAATTTCATTCAGTTGCTGATGAGTATTTCGGGCGATATCCGTGTTTTGCTCATAAAACTTGCCGACAGGATCAACCTGATGCGTCATATAGATCTGCTTCCTGAAACCGAACAAAAAAAGATATCGCTCGAAACTTCAACCCTCTATTCGCCGCTTGCTCACCGCCTGGGCCTCTATAAAGTAAAAGGCGAACTTGAGGACCTGGCTATGAAATATGCCATGCCCGAGGTTTATTATAGCATTGAAAAGAAAATCAAGGATACGGCCAAAGAGCAAAAAGCGTATTTCGATGCTTTTATTGCACCTATTCGCGAAAGCCTTACTCTTGCAGGAATGGACTTCGAGATAAAAGCCCGCACCAAGGCTATTCCATCCATTTATTCGAAAATGAAGAAGCAGGAAATCGACTTCGACGAAGTATTTGATTTTTTTGCCATACGCATTATTATAAACAGCAATGTTGAAAATGAGAAAGCGGAATGCTGGAAAGCGTATTCTCAAATAACCGATATTTATCCTCCGAATACGTCGCGCCTTCGCGACTGGATATCAGCTCCACGACCGAACGGCTACGAATCGCTGCATGTTACAGTCGAAGCACCCGGGAACAACTGGGTTGAAGTCCAGATCCGCACACGACGCATGGACGACAATGCCGAAAAGGGAATGGCCGCTCATTGGAGATATAAGGAACAGAAAGGGGCAAAGTCGGCTGCCGATAACTGGCTTAAGAACATCAGGGCAATACTCGAAAACTATAGCCCCGGTGATGACGAAATAGCAAGCACAGCAGGAATGAGCGGGTTATCGGATCATATTTTCGTTTTCACCCCTGAAGGCCACCTCCGTAAACTGCGCACCGGAGCCACAGTTCTCGATTTTGCTTTCGATATACATACCGAAATCGGGCAACATTGCAGCGGGGCAAAAGTGAACAACCTGTTTGTTCCACTAAAATATGTACTCAAAACCGGCGACCAGGTCGAAGTTACCACTGCCAAAAACCAGAAACCCAATATCGACTGGCTGAACTGGGTTTCGTCATCAAAGGCAGTCACCAAGATAAAACGCATACTCAAGGATGCTGAGTTTTCGCAGTCCGAAACAGGTAAGGACCTGCTGATGCGCAAATTAGGCCAGCTTAAAGTCGATTATTCGGATGAACTTGGCAGTAAACTGGTTTTGTTTTATAAAGCAGCTTCCGCATTGGATTTATTCCATGGGCTGGCCGAAGGCAAATATGATATACAGAAAATCAGGGAAGCCCTGCAGCCTGTAGTAAAAGCAGAGGAGGTAAAACCTCCGTTGAAGGCTTTCACCAAAACGGATTTTTCACAGCCAAAACAAGGTAAACTTAAACCCCTAGTAATAATTAATGAGAACACACCACTTGCTGATGTAAAGTTTGCGCGTTGCTGCCAGCCGGTTTCGGGGGATGAGATTTTTGGTTTTGTAACCGTTTCCGAAGGGATAAAGATACACCGCACCAACTGCACCAATGCTGCCGAAATGTTCGAACGCTACCATTACCGGGTAGTACAGGCACGATGGGCCGAAAATTCGGAAGTAACATCCTATGTGGCAACCATACGCATCAGCGGCAGCGACCAGCCAGGAATTCTGAGTGATATAACCAATGTTGTTTCAGGCGATCTGAAAGCCAATATAAGGTCGGTAAACCTGAACACTCATAATGGTAAGTTCGAAGGTGCTATAATGGTTAACGTTGATGGCAAGGCCCATCTCAACCTGATCATTGGCAGGCTTGTCAAACTGAAAGGCATACGTAAGGTGAGCAGGGAGAACTGATATTCAGAAATTTATTGGGACTTAGGAACACGAAAGTATTACGATGAAATACCCAGGCTACGATACAGGAAAAATTATATTATCCGAAGGCAAATGGTATACTTTCAGGATTCATAACCATGTGCAACTGCAGGATGGTAACTGGTATTATGTACTGGAGGATATTAATGGGTTAAAGCATTTTCTAGCTGCCGAGCATTATACAGGCTATAATCTTGTAAAAGGGGAGGAAATCTCCTGCAGGATCGACAGGATAAACTGCACAGGCAGAATTTTCCTTGAACCTAAACATCCCTTTTACACAGTGGATGCAATTTATAGTTTTGAAGTTGAGATGTTCTCAAATCAAGGGGATTCAAATATACTTTCTGTTAAGGATATTCTTGGAAATAGCATTCAGGTACAAGATTGCGGTTTTTTGGAAAGCGCTTCTGATTCAAAAAATAGGGTCAAATGCAAAGTGCTTGGTATAAAAAAAGGAAGGCCCAGCCTTGCAATATACAGCAGTAATGCCTGATTTGTATTTTATATTACTGAAATACAGTTTGTTATAATTTTTCAATGTTATTAACAATTGTTCATAACCTATGTTAACTAATTGTGAGGCGATTTCCCGAAAAATACTTGACATCAGGTGGCAGAATGTTGTAATTTTATTTCACCGGACGAGATCATGGTAACCGGCCCTGGAGAAGATATTGAACTCCTGAGAAGGAGGGAAATGCGGACCCCGATACTGCAAAAGTTCTTTACTCGCAAGAGCAAAAACATGAACAGATATTGAAAGCCGGAATGCATGAAAGAGTCAAAGGGCATGCAACACCCTGGACGGATTAACCGCAAGGAAGAAAAGACCAGGTGCGCCGTAAGGTGCCAGGGAGCAGGAAGAAAATACGGATCGGCAACGAAACAAATTGGAAGCCTGAGATTTGCTGAAAAAATTGCTGAAAAGCAATCGGAGTAAAAAAGATCAGGTCCCCGTTGCAGTAAGCACCCGATGATACTCATCATGCAGGGACTAGCAAACGGAATCCGCAAGGAAACCGGATGCGAATTCACACGATCGCCGAAGCGCGGCATACGGCTGAGAAGAGGAACCCGGAAACGGGTAAATTGACAAAGCCGAAGCAAGGGGAAGCATGAAGCCGCAAGGCCGAAAGCCAGCCAGGCGAGCCGGGGTTCCCGGGGATGTCAAAGTCCCTGATACCTACAGGGGTTATCGAACCTACGGGCAAGATGACAACGCCGCTTCGAATGCAGAAACCGACAGCACGCAAGTGCGGCCGAAAACCTGAAGCCTGAGAAGGTCAGGGTTAGAAGCCCGGGATCAAGCTGAAAATTCTTCCCCGGAAGAAGACTACAGCCGGAAACCTTGCCGGAAAAAACAAAGCCTCACGGCTTTGAACAAAAACAGGGCAATGCTATATGGTTTGCCAATCTGTGAATTCTGCGAAGCAAACGCCGGCCACAACCAACAGCTACGGCTGCCGGGAGTGAAATGGGGAACTATCCGAAAAGATGGTTCCCCATTGCTTTTTATATCATTTTGGAATTCTGTTCTTAGAAAAATCTCTGATTTATAAATATTCCTACTTTTGCCTTATAACATTTAATTTACGCTATTCTATGGAACCTATTATCAGCATACGAAATCTGTTCAAATCGTACGGATCGAAACAAGTACTTAAAGACATTTCAATCGATATACTTCCAGGCCAGGTTATCGGGTATATAGGCCCAAACGGTGCAGGCAAAAGCACTACGGTGAAAATTCTTTGCGGTTTGATTTCCGACTTCAGCGGCCATGTCACAATAAAAGGGTTTGATATAAAACAGAATCCTTTGGCTGTTAAAAGTCTGATCGGATATGTTCCTGAATTAGCCGAGTTGTATGATGTTCTGACTCCCAACGAGTTTTTATCGCTGGTTGGTGCTTTGTATAATCTACCTTCGAACGTGATCGCCGAGAGGGGAAGAGGCATGCTGGAAGCGTTCGGGCTTGCCGGTAATATGGACCAGCGGATGGATACCTTCAGCAAGGGAATGAAACAGAAAGTTCTGATTACTTCCGGCATACTTCATAATCCGGATATAATTATACTTGACGAACCTCTAGCCGGTCTCGATGCCAACAGCGTAATTATTGTTAAGGAACTTATCAGTAAGCTGGCAGCATCGGGAAAGACGATTTTTTACAGCAGCCACATGATGGATATTGTTGAGAAAGTGAGTGACCGGATTATACTTATTAACGAAGGAAATGTGGTTGCCGACGGAACCTTTGATGAGCTTAAACAAAAACAGGGCGATAGCAGCCTTGAACAGATTTTTGCCCACCTCACTGCAACCGAATCAATGTCGGAAGCCAGCGACAAACTCATGGATGTGCTTGCTAACAAGATAACACGCTAAGATTCAGGATATGAATATTTTCGATAAGTTTTTCCTGAGGCTGTTTCTTCTGTCGGGCCCGCTGTTGCAGAAGATGAATGTAAACCTTGATCACCTCAGGGCTATACTGCTTGCCAAACTTACAATGGATAACCGCCGACCTGCTGCATTCCAGCAGATGAAAGTCGCGAAGGAAAAGAAGGAACTCAACCAGGCGACACTGAAAACGATGTTTGTTTCGCTTATTATGGGCCTGTTTCTGTTGATCAGCTTTGCCATAGGTAACGATCTCACCACCAGGCTCACTATCTTTTTCTCCATGTTCATTTTTATGCTGGCGGCAACTTTAATCACCGATTTTACCTCTGTGCTCATCGATACCCGCGACAACCTGATAATTCTGCCAAAACCTGTCAGCGATCAGACATTTGTAACGGCACGCCTCATGCATATTGCGATTCATATAAATAAGCTGTTGCTGCCTCTGGCACTGCCCACGCTTATTGCAGTAATAGTAAAGGGTGGACCGGCAACTATTCTGCCATTTATCTTGATGACCTTTTTTGCGACCCTTTTAAGTATTTTCCTTGTAAATGCAGTTTATCTTCTGATTTTAAGAATATCAAAACCATCTAAATTTCAGTCCATTATCACGTACTTCCAGATTGCTTTTGCAATTGCTATTTATGGCGGGTACCAGATTCTGCCTCGAATGATGGCCCAGGCAGGTATCGAAAACCTTGATATAACAGCAATTCAGAATATAAGTTTTTATCCGCCTTACTGGTTTGCTGATGCCTGTGTGAGTCTTTCGTTACTGACTTTTCCGGCTAATACGCTTTACAATCTTCTGCTGGCAACCGGGTTTCCATTGCTGAGCATATGGGTTGTTGTGAAATACTTTGCCCCGGCCTTTAACCGCAACCTTTCCGGGATTAGCAGTACTTCCGAAGAAGTCAGGATAAAACCCGTTCAAAGCAACACCGCCGGAAATTACAGGAGGAGCCTGATTGAAAAACTTGCTTCGGTTTTAACTTCCGGGTGCAGCGAATATATGGGCTTCCTTTTTACATGGAAAATGATGGGGCGCAGCAAGGATTTTAAGATGAAAGTTTACCCTGGGTTTGGATATATGATTGTGCTCCTTGCAATGATGCTTATACAGACAAAAAAAATTGACCTGGAGGATTTCAGTAGCATGTCGGACCGGGGAAAGACGATTTTTCTTGTTGTAATGTATATGAGCAGTTTTATAGTTATTTCAGCAATAAACCAGCTACGGTATTCGGAGAAATACAAAGCTTCATGGTTGTTTGCAATCACACCGGTTGATATCCCCGGCAGGCTGATTAGCGGCGCCCTGAAATCGGTTTTCCTCGGTTTTTATTTACCGGTTGTTCTTGTCTTTTCAGTGATCTCAGCAATCATTATAGGACCGGTTATTATCCCAAACCTTATATTAGGTTTCTTTAATGTATTAACTGTTACAACATTGATGGCGTATATCAATTTAAGAGAGTTGCCATTTACGGTATCCACGCAGAATGTATCAAAAGGAACCACCACCACCAGGAATATGGTAGCCACATTTATCCCTCTAATCCTGGGTTTATTTCACTGGCTGATTTTCGATTACCTGTGGGCAGTAGTTATACTAGCGATACTAGCTATAATTGCAGCATGGATGGTAATGGATTCGGTACGAAATCTCAGCTGGGCAAAAATCCAAAACTTTGATGTAAACAGGTGAGCCTGCAGTGTTTGCGGATATGAGCTAACTACAATAAGTTGTCTATAGAAGATTAACTGTATTAGAAGGAGCCAGTAAATATTAATTCCTTTCGGGAAAAGCTGTTATCCTTTGGCCAGGGCCAGTATCAACCCGAGTGCCACACCAAGCATAGCTGCAAAAAGAACCCTGAATTCGGGAGGAAGCAAAAAGGTAATTACGTGAGCCGGGATCCAGAAATACGGGATGGTTTTTTTGAAAATAAAATTCCACATCACGTCCCAGTTCATCGTTTTGAGTATGGAAGCAAACGGAATAGGGGAGAACAGGCCTTTTACCGTTCCTCCTGTCTGCATTATATGAATATCCGTAACTTTATGAAATGTCATCATAACCGGAGCAAATACAAGATTAATGGATGCTGAAATAGCGAAAGCATCAAGTAATTTCATACCGGAAAAGCTTCCTGCCATGGCTTGTGGAGCATTAATAAATCCAATATAAACCAAAAATGCAGGAGCTCCTGCTGAAAATATACTAAAGGCCAGGTTAATAGCTATTCCAAGAAATCCCCAAACAATCATCCTGGGTATAATACCAAACCCGGGCTGGTTATAACTACCGGATTTTATCCTTAAAGCAATTACTTCACCTAATGTGGCAAGGAATGCAAATTTGAAGAAGCTCATTATCAGTCCATGCTCTTTGTTGAAGCTAAGGTACCAGTTTGTTACAGGGGGAATAAATACAAATGCTGCCAATACAAATAAAACCAGGAGGATAAATCCCAGGTCATTTCGTTTCATAAATCTCGGATTTTTTTTGCAAAGTTAGAAGAATTGCCCGAATCTGAAAGATGTTTATATTTGCTTTATTGAAAACTCCTTATGAAACACCTGATTCTGCCTGTTATTCTCTTCCTGTTTGCCCAAAATATAATACTTGCCCAAATCTTTATAGGGTTCGATAAGACGGCTTCAAACGGCAAAGTGAACGATAGTATTTCGGTACTGTCGCACGGGCCTGATGCTGACCGCAGCGATATCCCTTTTATCGATTACAAACCTGCAGTAATCCATACCAGCCCGGTCGATTCAGTGCTTGATTACGCTTATATAAGACGGAATTTTACCGACCAGATGATATCGGTATGGAATCACCCGCGACGCCTGTATCCTGCCAGCCGGGTTTACGGGCTTGATATGGATGGGAAACACTACCGCTCGGTAATGACATCAAGCCAGAATTATGTTTTTGCCGAACAGATGGTAAAAGGCGAAATGAGCCTGTACATCTACCGCAAAATCCCCCAGGTGAACGGCTGGGTTGAGTTTGTAGGTTCCGATTCGCTGCATAGCGGCTATAGAAATCATATGATTGTTGATGATGGAAACACCCGCGGGAAAAGAGAGAACTTCGGGTATTTTGTAACCATAGGCGACGACTCGCTTAGGCTTGTTACAACAAATAATATGAAGCTGTTTGCCGATACATATTTAACTGACACACCACAGGCTAAAGCCATGGCAATGACCTACTCGGTAAAGCATATGACAAAAGAAAGGAAGATTGCAGTAATTGGCCTGATGGCTGTTGGCTTTGTTGGGCTGGCCGTTACCGGAGGTTCGGCTGCGTCCTGGATTTTCCTCGCAGGGTTTCCTGCCGCTGCTATAGTTGCCTTCGCTAACAAGCCTTATACGCTTCACTGGCAGGATATGGCTGAGATAGTGAATCTGTATAATAAGGAGAAAGCAGTGGGAGGGAAGTAAGGGTTCAAAGGTTGTTCGAGGTTCAAAATGCTCAACGATTATGATTCAACGTTAATAGTTCAAAGTAGAGCGATCTATTTAAAAGAGTTTGAACGATCGTTAATGATTTAGTCAAAACCATAAATTTTATTAAAATTTCTGAAAATGCTTGCACAGCTTTTTGTTTTGTGTTTACTTTGCAAAAAAAAGTACTTTTAAATGAAAGCGGAAAAGGATTATATTCAGGATATAGCGGAAATACGTTCCATGATGGTACGTTCCTCCAAATTTCTGTCACTTTCGGGCTGGGCCGGAATACTTGCAGGTGTTTACGGCCTTGCAGGAGCAGGAATAGCCTATTATTTTTTCGACTTTAATCCCAACGAAATTCTCAGCGATTCAGTGAAATCAGCAGGCACTATGTCCGGTTTGCCTGAAGTAACTTTATTAGCCCTTATTGTTTTGACGCTTGCCCTTGGTTCTGCTTCACTGCTTTCGTACCTCAAGGCCGAAAAGAGGGGAGAGAAAATCTGGAACCCTACAACCCGGCAACTTTTAATCAGTATGGCGCTACCACTTGTCACAGGCGGGCTTCTGATCCTGATCCTGATTACAAAAGGTCTGACAGGTCTGATTGCACCGTTTACTCTGTTGTTTTATGGGTTGGCTTTATACAACGCCAGCAAATTCACCTTTAACGAAGTTAAATTCCTGGGGTTTATTGAGATTGGATTAGGGCTGTTGAGTTCTTACTTCGTTAAATATGGAATTCTTATCTGGGCCTTCGGCTTTGGAGTTGTCCATATTGTTTATGGTATTTATATGTATTACAGGTACGAAAGGTGAAAATTCCAATAAACGGTCTGCATAAAGCATTTGAAAGCAGGATCAGGCTTGGCATTATGTCGGCACTGGCAGTGAATGATATGCTTGACTTCAATTCGCTGAAAGAGTACCTCGAAGTAACGGATGGCAATCTGGCAAGTCATATTAAGGCACTTGAAAAAGAAGAGTTTATAGGGGTGGAAAAGTCATTTGTCGGCAAAAAGCCTAATACAAGGTATTTTCTTACCCCGGGAGGAAAAAAGGCATTCGATGATCACCTTGAAGCCCTTGAGAAATTTATAAAATCAAGGAAAACGATATAAGTTCTGTACTTTTTTTTACACAATTGCTTTGAATTTGAAAGTACTTTTAAACATGATTTAATAAAAATTTATAACCCTAAGTCGAAGCATGAGAGAATTAACTGTTTCTAAAAAATCACACCTAATAATTGAAATTATGAAAAATCAGATTCAGGACAATGTTGAAAATCCCGAACAACTCGAAAAGTTTTACAGGGCTGATAAAAAAGGATTTGAAAAAGCTTTTTTCGAAATTTACCCTGAAATTGCAGGCTTAAAAATCGCCGGCTTCTGGAAAACCCGTTTGGAGGCGGAACATATAAAAGACGATATTTTTACAATCAGGAAAGCAGATATACTGTTTCTCATCATTACCTGTGCATTATCCGGGCTGTTGATTAAAATTCCCAAGATGTTCGATACAGGAATAGATGATTCTGTTTTCTATCAGAAAAATGCCGGGCTCATTGTACTCTTCGGTTTATCGTTATATACGCATCTGACAAAAGGTATGGTTAAAACCAGGCCGTTGCTCATTACGTTCTCAGTATTTATCATCTCAGCCATATACATCAACCTGCTGCCTGCTGACAGCAGCAGCAGTTCGGTTATCCTGGCATGTATTCACCTGCCCCTGATGTTGTGGTGTTTCTATGGATTGATTTTTGTCGGCTTTGATCTGAAAGATAAATCCAAACGTATTGAATACGTAAAGCATAACGGGGACTTAGCAATTTTAATTGCGTTGATTATGATTGCCGGGGGCATTCTGACCGGGGTAACACTTGGATTATTTGAAGCAATCGGTTTAAAGATCGAACAGTTCTATTTCGACTACATAGTCATCTGGGGGTTAGTTTCGGTACCTGTTTTAGCAACTTTTATAATTCGGGCTTATCCGCTGATTGCGAATAAAATAGCCCCGGTAATTGCAAATATATACAGTCCAATCGTTTTGGTTACTTTGTTTGTTTATCTCATAAGCATACTAGTTACAGGTAAAGATCCCTATAATGACAGGGATTTCCTGATTGTGTTCAATCTTATGCTGTTAGGGGTAATGGGGATTATTGTATTTTCAATTTCAGGTACATCGGTAAATAAGCGACAACGCTTTAACGAGATGACACTTTTAGCACTTTCGCTTATTACGTTGGTAATTGACCTGGTTGCATTATCGGCCATACTTTACAGGCTCGGCGAATATGGATTTACGCCAAACCGGACGGTCGTGCTTGGTTCAAACCTCTTGATATTCGGGAATTTAGTGCTTATTATGATCGATTTGTACCGCGTGAATTTCAGGAACAAAGAAATTAAACAGGTAGAAATGACAATAGCCCGCTATTTGCCGGTTTATGCTTTCTGGACCATTTTTGTGGTTTTTGCTATGCCGCTTATTTTTGGGTTAAAATAAAGATAAGTGCTCGAAAAGTAAGTGCATAAAGTGCCTAAAGTGCCTTGAATGCCTTGAGTGCCTAATGCGTAGTGCCCAGTAACCAGTGCCCAGTAACCAGTAACCAGTAACCAGTAACCAGTAACAGGTCAGGTAATGGAAATCTACACAATAACGCAACCTGCCCTACAAACTATTTTGCTTTGATCTCTGATGATATATCATCATTTTGTACGACTTTTGATGGTTTGCCGTAATAGTTTATTTCACTGGCACCTGAGGCTTTCATTGTCAATTCGCCGCTTGCACGGACCGAAGCTTCCGAGCCTCCGCTTGCATCAACAGTACAATTTTTCAGGTAAAGTTCAGCTGCTTTTACCTCACAGCCACCCGACACTTCGAAAGTGCCATTTTGCGCTTCACCACTGAATGTGGCTTCGCAGCCACCACTCTGTTTGCATAGAAGTTTATCGGCTTTGCAGTTTAACTCCAGATCGCATCCTCCGCTGAGATCCACTTTCAATGAGGTAAAGCTGAGTTTTTGCTTTGACTCAATATCACATCCGCCGCTAGCTGTAATAGCATCCAACTGCTGAAAAGTAAGATGGACCTTCATGACTTTAGCTTCACGGATGTTTTTTTCATGCCAGATGGTTAGTACTCCGTCGTTTACTTCCGTATGGATAAGTGCCACAAGGTTTTCATCAGCCTCGACCTGACATTTAGGTTCAGTTCCCTGTAAAAGCTCAACATCCATGCCTGCACTAACCTTTATAGCATGAAAAGCTGAAATTTTACAGTCCTGGGTTACAACATTTTTGTTGCCGGTAATTGTAGTACCGGTATAAACCGGGTTTGCTGCTGATAAAACCGGCAATACCAGAATAAGCAGCATGGCTGCAATACTTTGAGAGACTTTTTTCATGGTTAAAGAGTGTTTAACTACCATGACGAAAAAGCCGGCACTTATGTTACAAGGAAATGAAATTTATTTACATTAACCAATTCCTCATTCTCAGTCTGATATTTTACATCAGCTATGGTTTTTTACCGTCTAATAAATTGGCTGGCAGTTGGTGGTCAACAAATTATGGGATTGCTTTTAGTGTAAAGATAATGAATTATTTTGTGAATCCTGAATTTACAATCTGGTTTGAAATTAAATACATATTTATGAAAACAGGGATTCTTTAACTATAAAAAGAGGTATTCCTTAACTATGAAATCAGCAATTCTTAACTAACAAATCCGATTTTCTTAACTAAGAAAACAGGTAAAACTAAACTATGAAATCAGATTTTATAAATTATAAGTACCAATCCGATAGCTTAGAACGACTTGTCATAGTCGATGTCAGGGAAGAGCTTTAGCGCCCGGTTAGAAGTTTAAAGCTAACTCAAAGCGGGATCAGGAAGGTTGCAACAATATGGCATGCCAGGCCCAAAAGGACAAACAGATGGAATACCGAGTGGACAAACTCGTGTTTGGCTAAAGCATAAAAGAATGAACCGGCAATATAAAAAACACCTCCAGCCGCAAGCCAGTACAAAACAGAGATGCATTGTTTTGCCAGACAAACGTCGATCAGGGGTTTAACGGCAATCAATACCACAACACCCATAAGTACATAATAAGCCGTTTTAATATTGTTATTTGTTTTGAGTGAACGGAAATTAAACCCTATGCCTGTGAAAGCCATCAGCCAGATCAAAACAAAAATCCCCCATCCCCACATTCCTTCGTTTCGCAGCAATATCATTACAAATGGAGTATAGGTGGACGCAATTAGTACATAAATATTCGCGTGATCGAAATGACGTAGCACAGCCTTGATTTCAGGATTCGTTGCATAATGATAGGTTGTTGACGAGAGCATACAGGCAAGCATTCCGAACCCGAAAACGGAGAAGGAAGCAACTGCCCAGCCATTCGCGGCAGCCATTGACTTTTGTATTAGGATAAAAGTTGCTATTACTGCCATCAGCACCCCGAATGCATGGGTAAGGTAATTGGCCTTTTCTTCCCTTTGACTGTATGTTTTACTGTTCCCCATTGTTGTTGAGTAGGATGAACTTTATAGTAAAAGTGCTGAGTGCCCGGTAATGAGTGCTCAGATTATATGTACTCTTGTAAATTACCTGTAAACACTTAGCACCCTGCACCGAGCACTACGCACTCATTTTATTATACATATTTCTATCAATTTATTGCAACTGTCTAAAAAAGCTCCGAAATCCAAATTCTATTTCTCAATCCTGATCCTGGCATCCACCGCTTTAAGTGTTTTCATATTTCCCATCAACGGATTGATATCCATTTCGATTATTTCGGGTGCTGCAAGGCAAAGGGCCGAAACACGGCTTATTACACCGGCAAAAAGTTCTTCGTTTAAACCTTCCTGTCCACGAACGCCCTGAATGATACTATAGCTTTTCAAACGCGTAATCATCCCGGCGGCTTCAGTCTTTGAAACCGGTGCCAGCGATGATTGTACATCTTTCAGCACTTCGATGTAAATGCCGCCTAAGCCGCAAAGAACCATATGCCCGAATTTCGGTTCACGTTTTGCACCAATATACACCGAATGCCCGCTGAGCATAGGTTGTATCAAAATTGCCGTTGTGTCCTTAATCTGTATCATTCGGTCGAATTCAATTACCAGCTGGTCGAAGTTCTTAACATTGAGCACAACTCCACCCACATCCGATTTATGAACAGGTCCTACAACCTTCATAACAACCGGTAAGCCGAGATTTGAAGCAGCCTGTATTGCCGATTCCTTATCAGTAACTACGGCCTCACCGGCACGCGGAATGCCTGCGGCATCAAAAAGCGCCTGGACCTTTTCAGGATGCAGATATCCGTCAGAGGCTTCATCGATAATAGCACGGATAGCAACCTTATCAACTTCGGGTTGTTCGGTGATTTCCAGTCCAGGCTCAGGAGTATTGAAAACCTTACAGAGCGCATTGCCGAAATTTACTTCATCCGGGAAGTTGATGCGTCCGAGGCTTATAAAATATTCAATTTCGTTCTTAACGTTAATAATCGAAGGTAGAATAGGGTAGATGGGCTTGCTGCAGGAATGCATTTTTTCGTTCAGCAGTTTGTACACATCATATACTTCGAACAGTCCGGGGCTGCCGAAAATAACCGCCATACCATCTATCTGCGGGAAATCGTTTTCGCAGGCATCAATTATAAAGCCGAGTTGCTCGGCAGTTCCTGTAGCGAGGAAATCGATAGGATTGGCAACTGAAGAGCCCGGGAATAATTTTGCAAGCAATTCAGGGTTCTCAAGATGCGGTATCTCGAGCCCGCCATTCGACAAAGCGTCGGTAAGCATGACGGCGGGACCACCTGCATGAGTGATAACGGCTATATTTTTGCCTTTGAGTGTTTTATGCATGAAAACACATGCTACGGTTGCAAGTTCTTCGCGGCTGTGGCAGCGCACAATTCCCGCTTTGCGGAAAAGCGATTCCACAGCAACATCAGGGCTGGCCAAAGCGCCTGTATGCGACGATGCGGCGCGGCTTCCGGCCGCCGAACTGCCTGCTTTTATTGCAGCAATTTGGCATCCTTTCCTTATCAGCGAAGAAGCATGCTTTAAAAGCATGTCCGGTTTATTGACACTCTCGATATAAAGCAGTTTAACCGGCGAGCTTGTTCCCTGGATATAGGTTTCATCGAGGTATTTAATCACATCCTCCACACCTAGCTGGGCACTGTTGCCAACGGAATACACACTCGAAAAAGTAAGGCCTTTCGGTATGGAAGCCTCCATTATAAATACTGCTGTAGCGCCGGAACCGGAGATGAAATCAACTCCTTTGGGGTCGAGTTTAGGGATAGGAGTAGTGAACACCGAAGTATGGTGATGGTTCATCATACCAACACAATTCGGCCCTATAAGACATGCTTCATACTGGTTTACCGTATTAACGATTTTCTCTTCAAGCAATGCCCCTTCGGCGCTTTCCTCGTGGAAACCGGCCGAAAGGATAATGAAAGCTCGGGTTTGCTTGTCGCGGGCGAGTTTCTCAACCGTATCGGGACAGTATTTTGCTGCTATTGCCAGGATGGCCAGATCGCACTGGGGAAGTTCATCAACAGTCTTATTGCAGGGAATTCCCTGTATACTGTCTTCCTTTGGATTTACAACATAAAGGCTTCCGCCGAAATGGTTGTCGATCAGGTTTTTCAGAACTTTACCTCCGGGTTTGGTTATATCGTTCGATCCACCTACAATTACAATGCTCCGGGGATTAATCAGCTGCTGCGTTATCATATAAATACCAGGTTTTCAGTTATTAAGTAATCAGTTTTCGAAATAAATACTTTAACTGCTTACCCGGCGAAAGTACGAAAAGAGTATGAAACGAAAAAAAGGATTTTGGGATCGTTTACCAGAAACGGGGAATAAAAACCGGCGTCTTCGAACTATAGTCGGCCCATTCGGGATGAAGGCTATATTTGTTCTCGAGCATCGGTACACCCGATACATACCGCAATAATAATGTTATAGCTACAGGACTTATTATGGTTATATACCAGGGAGTTCCCGGAACAGAATAAATCCATAATCCCCACCAGAGCAGGGCTTCGCCGAAATAATTCGGATGCCGCGAATAGTTCCATAAACCTGTTCGGATAATATGTCCTTTGTTTTCGGCTTTTTGCCTGAAAACCTTCAACTGGTAATCTGCAGTAGATTCCATCAGAAACCCTGCAAGAAATACAAAGCTTCCTACCCAGGTAAATCCTGTACTTTCAAAATAACTGCCGGCAAGAAATGCTATTACAGGCAATGCGATTACCAGCATAAGGAAACCCTGCAGCATGAAAACCTG
This sequence comes from Bacteroidales bacterium, assembly GCA_963677975.1. GTDB lineage: Bacteria > Bacteroidota > Bacteroidia > Bacteroidales > UBA4417 > UBA4417. Next base: position 3,287,870 of record OY782677.1, read on the forward strand.
GAAATAGCTCCGCAGAATAAAGTGCTTCCATGTTTTTCGCCAGTTGGCGTACCGGAAATCTTCAGCCTTCCCCCGGTTACGAAGGAATATATGGATCGATAAGCGGGCTGCCCATATTGTGATAAGCGCGCTATAAAGCAGTTGAGTAAAGTGGTATGTATCGAAAGGGAAAAGCAGGAACACCGCTATTATGCTGAACCCTGGACCCCAGAATATATCAATAATACTATTGTTCTTAAGTACCATGGCTAGCAGAAACATGCAATTCATGGCAATAAAAACTACTGCTGCAACCTGGCCGAAATCAGAAAGCATATACAGGATTTTAGTAAAAGAAAAAGTAAATAAAGGAGTTTTATTCCTCCATAATCGATAGAACCACAGTTCCCGGCCCGCCATGCACCCCTAAAACAGGACTGCATTCGTTTACGAACAGCGGCTTTTTACCGGTAAGGGTTTCCATTTGCGTGGCATACCACTGAGCGGTTTCAGGATTGCGGATATGCGAAATGGCATAACCCCATATCTTCCCTTTTTCGACAAGGCGTGAAGCTTCGTCCATCAGTTGCTTCATACTGCCTTTCTGGTTGAACGCTTTTCCGAATGTGATAGCCTTCCCGTCGTCGTCAATTGAAATTATAGGCCTTACTCCAAGTAATTTGCCGATAACACCTTTCGAATGGCTTAACCGGCCGCTTTTTACCAGGTATTTAACCGTTTTTGCACTTACCAGTATATGATTTTTAGGGTTCCATTGCCCGACAAGATCCACGATTTCGTCGTGAGTCTTCCCTTGCTCAATAGCTTCGGCGGCGCGCAGAACTGTCAGTCCCAGTGAACTGGCAATGCGATTCGAGTTTAAGACAGTGATTTCTTTTCCATTCTGCTCACTCACAGCTTTTGCTGCACGCTGGCTGTTCGAAAAAGTACCGCTGAATTGTTTACTGAGGTGAATGGTAATAATTGATTTATAATGTGTTCCCAGGTATGCATACTTATTAATAAAATCCTTGTACGAAGGCTGGGAGGTTGAAGGATAAACCGGTGATGATTCCAACAGGTTGTAAAACTGCTCACTTGCAATTGTAGTTCTGTCGAGGAAAAGCGAAGCGCCTACCTGCAAGGTAAGCGGTATCATGCTGATCTGGTATTTTTCGAGTATTTCGGCAGGTAAATCACATGTGGTATCGGTTACAAGGGCGATAGGCCATTTGGCATTATGCGATATCTCCTTTTGCATTACCATATCATCCACTTTCTGATATGTAATTGATGCTCTTTTGCTTATTGCTTCGAAAAGCTTAATAGGTTCATCGGCATGTATATGAATACGGAGGCGTTTTTCCGATCCAGCTACTACCATTGAATCTCCCAGACCGGAAATTGCAGTCTTGATGGTTTCTTTTGTCTCACCCGGATGAAGATCGAGGGCCAGCATGGCTTCGCAGCAATAGCGAAAAGTAATTTCTTCGTGCGAATCGGTGACAACTTCATCCAGAATCATATCATTCATCGGAATGGCCAAACGGCGGATCGATTGCCTGTTTTTGAAGAAATCAATCATTCCTTCGAGGAAAAGTACAAATCCTTTTGCTCCAGCGTCGACCACGTTCGAACGTGCTAGTACTTCGAGCTGGCGTGTAGTATCAGCCAGTGATTCCTTGGCAACCTGGAATGCTTTGATCAGTAACTCAACGAAATCGTCGATCAGTTCTTTTACCGTATTTATAAACTCGGCCCATTCGCGTATCACCGAAATCATTGTGCCCTCCACAGGGTTGGCAATGGCCTCGTATGCATAGGTGACGGCTTTTGTTATCGAACGTGAGAATTTCTCTACAGTAAGGTTTTCCTCATTTTGAATTTCGTTGCTGAAACCATACAGAAACTGGGCGAAAATAATCCCCGAATTACCGCGGGCTCCCACAAGGGCAGCATCAGCAAGAGCTGCAGCTGTCATCTTAATATTATTGGTAGGAATGGGGCTGTCGACAATGGAACGCATTGTGCTGGCCAGGTTTGTACCTGTATCAGCGTCGGCAACCGGGAAAACATTCATTTTATTAAGCAGGCCCTGATTTTCAAAGATGCGCTGGGCTCCAGCCAGAAAGGCATAGTAAAAACTTCTGCCATCCAGTGTTCTAACAAGCGGGATTGAATTTTCCAATGATGGAGTGCTAGTTAATAAATTTGATTTAACCGGGATTTATAGTGTAGAAATCCATATTACTCAAAGCAAAAGTAGAAAAAAAATATATATGTTTAATTTTTAATATGTAACCGGGTCACATTTTTTGTAAAAGTTATTAACATAATGATGGTCAAACGGTAATAACTCATGCATAAAATTTAAAGAAGTAAAGGGTATGAAATTTACTATTTCAGCCTTGTAAACTCCGCAAAATTACCGGCATCAATTTTTGCATTTATCTCATTTACAAGATTTTCGCGTACAGCTTGCCTGGAATACACGTACATCACCGACAAGGGGTCAGGGTCAAGGATCATCTTCAAAAGTTCATCGGCTGAAGGCGTTTTTGGTAGCTGCGAGTATTCTTCATAAGTTAATTTCAGGAAAGCCACATTTAGGGTAATTCCCCTGTTGTCGAGCAGAAATCCGTCATGAAGCGGGGTAGGATAGGCGAGTGTACCGTTAAAATAAACATCTTTAACATCCGGGTACGAAGCAACTGACTTTTTGTCATCGCTCAGGTTAACCGGAACAAGTTTACTGTAGTCTTTAGTGGTTTTGTAAATAACCGCTTTAGGTCCCGGGATAAGTACATCCTGCCTTCCGGCCTCGTGCCCGGTTTTTTTAACTGTACAACATGCTGTTACCATACAACTGATAAAAAGAATTACGGAAAGGTTGATGAAGCGTTTCATAATGATTTGTTAATTTTAAACAAAAATACCGTTTCAGAGTCTATACTGTACCATGCTGCAAGAATTATTGATAAATTTGTTGCCGGTCATTTATACGGTATACCTGATACACTTGCAAACTTCATGCCGTAAATGATCTATACAACTTTATTATTTTTTTAAGTCAATAACCAAATTACTGAAATTACTATGAAAAGAATACTGTTTACTTTAGGAATTGTGGCAATGATGGGCTTTTCTGCTTTAGCGCAGGATGCTTCAACACCGGTAGCAGATAATCCCAATGCGCCTGTAATTGTTTTTGAGAAAACTACCCATGATTACGGTACCGTAGTTCAGGGTGGCGACGGCAATTGTGAGTTTAAATTCAGGAACACAGGTCTAGAGCCCCTGATACTTGCGAATGTTACTTCTTCGTGCGGATGTACTGTTCCCGAATGGCCGCGCGAACCTATTATGAAAGGCAAATCAGCCTCCATCAGGGTTAGATATGATACCAACCGCATAGGGCAGATCAATAAGTATATAACGGTATTGTCAAATGCAAAAGTGGGATCGGTTCAGCTTCATATCATGGGCAATGTTATTGAAGCACCGGCAGGGGCACAGATGCCTCAGAATATGCTTAGCCCGGGTGCAGCTCCTGTGGCAAAATAGGAATCAGGGGTTATTAAAAAAAAAAGAGGCTGTCCCGGTTTTGGGACAGCCTCTTTTTTTCATGTGTCGGCTCCTGAAGTGTCAGGTTTTAGAGCGTTGCTCTCAGTGTGACAAATACATTTCTTCCCGGGGCACTGATACCGCTTGCGAAATTACGGTAATGCTTATCAAGGATATTTTCGACACCTGCCTGGAGCCCTACATACCTGTTGATCTGGTAGGCTGCTTTCAGGTTAAGGGTAAACCAAGCCGGCATACCATCAACGGTGGCATAGGCTTCGTTGTCTTCGCCGCTTGGGCTGTAATCTTCGATATGTTTCCATGCATTGTATCGTGCGTAAAACTCGGCAGTAAACCGGCTCATATCCAGTTTTACTGAAGTAAGGCCAAAAACAGGAGGTATATGGTCGAGCGGGACATCTTCATCATTCACATGACCATATGTATAGGTCAAAGTGCTTTGGAACGAAAGCGATTTACTCAGCTGGGCCAGTATATTCCCCTCGAAACCGTAAATTGTTGCCTTTGATGCATTTTGCATGGCATTCACAGCTGAAAGGGTGCCGTCGAATAAAATGGAATCCTGGCCATTGTATAGGAATGGCCTTACAACAAATGCATCGGAAAGTAAGGTATAATACCCAGTGATATCAATCTTAAGGAAATCACCGAAGGTTTTACCAATGGTCAGCTCAGCATTGTACGCATTTTCAGGTTTCAGGTCAGGATTCGGAACAATAATAAGCTGGTCAGTACTGTTCGAATCATTCAGTTTTGTGAGATCATCGATGTTCGGGGCCCTGAAACCGGTTGAGAGGTTTGTCGAAAACCTGAAGCCATTGTCGGTTACATAAACCAGGCCCAGGTTCCCGTTTACGGCGGTATTGTCCTGTTCCATAACCGGATTAAAAGGGAATTTGATAAGGTCCATCATTTGCTGGGTATACTTTGCATACAGCGAAACATAATTGAACCTTACTCCCTGTGTAAAAATCAGGTTTTTAGTGATTTCCCAGTTGTTCGAAGCATAGGCAGCAATATTCTTCATATTGTCGCCGCCATCAGGATAACGGCTTGCAGCATCATAAGTTATATCGCCCGTATTGATATTCTGGTTGTAGGCTTTTGAATCGACCTTGTTCAAAAGGCCTTCCACCCCGTAGCGTAACTCACTCTTAGTGAATATTTTCTTCATAAAGTCAATATTCAGCGACAACACATTTACAGTTTCTTCCTGGTGCTTTTTCTTTGATTTCCCGAAACTGCGGCTGATCCTGTCCTCACTTATATACTGGTATGCGGCGAGAACCTGGGCATGATCATACAATCCTGTAGGTTTCGACCATTCATTTTTGAGCGAGATAAAACCGCGGGTCTGCGGACCGTAATACCATTCGGCATATTTGAGGTTGCTGCCCGACATCTCGGTCAAGCGGTCGTAACGCGGAACATTGCTTGAATTTGAATACTGCATATTCAGGGTCATTGCATAATTTTCGGTTGGCTTGAACAGTACTTTTGAAAAGAGATCGTATTGCGTGTAACCCGAGTTTTTCTGAACCAGCGGGTCACTGTTGGCTGTCATAACATCTTTTCCGTTTATCCGTTCGGCATAATAGAGGCTCTTTCCCCAGTCGCCGTATTTGCTGTCGCGTTTGCTGCCTTCGCGCAGGTCGCCAATATCCTTGGTGCTTCCACCGAAAAATGCAGCAATTTTCTTTCCGCCGATATTCAGGTTAAAGCTTTGTGAATATTCGTTTGCAGCTGACGAATAGCGTAGCATGGCATTCCCGGTAGTGTAGACTTTGCCATTCGACGAAAGGGTAGGGTTGCGGGTATAAAAATGCATTACTCCACCCATGGCATCGCTGCCATATATAACTGAACCTGGGCCATGAACAACCTCGACACGGCTAAGAATATTCGGGTCTATCGTAATCACATTCTGAATATGACCTGCACGGTATATGGCATTGTTCATGCGAACACCATCAATAACCATAAGTACACGGTTGGTTTCCATTCCTCTCAGAACTGCACTTCCCCCGCCTAACTGGCTTTGCTGAACGAAAACAGTTCCGTTCTGCTGCAAAAGTTCAGCCGATGTCTGAGGGTTCTGGAACTGTATCTGCCTGGCAGGAATAATATCAATTCGTACAGGCAAATCGCTGTATTTCTCCTCAACTTTATTGGCCGACAGTACAAATTCCTGCAGGTTAATCACCGCCATTGTAAGTTTTATATCCGTTATTTTGGCCGTGAATGCAGATTTGTCAAGTACAACCGGAACAAACGAAATGTGCGAAAAATTAAGTTTATCAGTGTTTTTGAACATAGCCAGGTCCGCAATCCCTTTATTGTCGGTGGTTACGGAAACCGACTTGTCGTTATTGTAAATAACGCAGTTGCTAACAGGCTGTAGATCCGAATTACTGATTACACGAACCTGCTGGGCGAAGGATATTCCTCCGTAAAGTAGTATTATACAAGTGATTAGTTTTTTCATGAAGCTGGGTTAGTTTGGTTAAATTAAAATTAACACAACCATATTCACTGGTGGTGAGATAGTTGATAACATTAAATCTACCTGTAAGAACCGGTGAAATCCGGAATACAGGGAGAGTTTAAACCGCGAAAATCAGCTGCATGGCTGGGGAGGTGGCACGAGGGTAAGAAGTACCGGGCCGGAATAAACCTGTGGCAGGTAATGTGTATATAAAAAGGAATAGTTAATGTCGAAATCTTCGGTTTTTTGATCCGGTATTGCCGTTTTAATTATTTTTTCGAGGATGAGCCGGGTTGTATTTTTAACAGGTACCGGTTGATTCATCGAATTGAACTCTCGTGTTTTAGCTATAAGCTTTTCTTCTTTCGCGTCGTACGAACAATAATAGATTATTGTTTCACGCGTAATAGTCTTTCGTGCAACATCATAAAGCCTTCCGTCAATCTCAATTTCATGGCTGTTTAAAATTTTCAGGCTCGGATTGGGTTTGTTTTTATCGAATATAAAGGCAGTAAGCTGCTGGTCAGCGACTGTGGAAAGATGTACCCACTTTTGATGCCTTACAGCAACTCTCATTACCGAAAGCACGATAAAATACCCTAATGAATTATAAATCAATAATCCACAGAGTAATAATGCCGAGATCCTGAATGTTGCTTTCTGCATATTTGCAAAAGTAAATATATTTTAATGAACGAACAGCGTCAGATTTTGTTTTAGTAAAAAGTTCATTGTAATTTCGTCATTGCAAAAATCCAATTATCTAAATACATTAAATATGTTGTTTGACATTGAACTGGTCAGGAAAGTATATTCGGTATTACCTTCCAGGATCGAAAAAGCACGCAGTTTAGTAAACAGGCCGCTTACACTCAGCGAAAAAATCCTTTACGGTCACCTTTGGGATGAACTTCCCGCCAAACCTTTTGTAAGGGGAGGCGATTATGTGAATTTTGGCCCCGACCGCGTAGCCATGCAGGATGCCACCGCACAGATGGCCCTGTTGCAGTTTATGACTGCGGGCCGCAACCGCACGGCTGTTCCCAGCACGGTGCATTGCGATCACCTTATACAGGCTTCAGTTGGTGCAAGCGCCGATCTTGGTGTTGCGCTGTCGCAGAATAAAGAAGTGTACGATTTCCTCGAATCCGTTTCGGCTAAATATGGCATCGGTTTCTGGAAACCGGGCGCAGGCATTATCCACCAGGTTATCCTCGAAAATTATGCATTCCCCGGGGCAATGATGATAGGAACCGATTCGCACACAGTGAATGCAGGCGGGCTTGGCATGATTGCCATTGGTGTCGGCGGTGCCGATGCCATGGATGTGATGGCAGGTATGGCCTGGGAGCTTAAAATGCCAAAACTAATAGGTGTTAAACTCACCGGTAAACTTAGCGGATGGGCCTCGGCTAAAGACGTTATTCTCAAAGTTGCAGGGATTCTTACAGTAAAAGGCGGCACAGGCTGCATAGTTGAGTATTTCGGCGACGGTGCCGATTCAATTTCTGCTACCGGTAAAGGAACTATTTGCAATATGGGTGCCGAAATAGGGGCAACCACTTCCATTTTCGGGTACGATGCTAAAATGAGCGCGTACCTCAAAGCAACGGGCCGCGAAGAAATTGCCGGCCTTGCCGATGGTATTATGGCTGACCTGCGTGCTGATGCCGATGTGTACACTTCACCGGAGAAATACTTCGACCAGCTTATCGAAATTGACCTCGATACTCTCGAACCCTATATTAACGGTCCGTTCACACCCGATGCCGCATACCCGGTTTCGGAATTTGTTAAGGTGGTTAAGGAAAAAGGATATCCTCAGAAACTTGAAGTCGGCCTGATTGGTTCATGCACGAATTCTTCATATGAGGACTTAACGCGTGCCGCATCGCTTGTAAAACAGGCTAATGCGAAACACCTGAAAGTAAAAGCTGATTTTGTTATAACCCCCGGTTCGGAACTCATACGTTTTACAACCGAACGCGATGGTTTGCTCGGTGAATTCGAAAAAGTGGGCGGCGTGGTAATGGCTAATGCCTGCGGGCCGTGTATAGGGCAATGGAAGCGCCATTCAGATGATCCGGAACGACGCAATTCGATCATTACTTCATTTAACCGCAATTTTGCCAAACGCAACGACGGCAACCCGAATACGCACAGCTTTGTGGCTTCACCTGAAATTGTGGCGGCTATGTCGATTGCGGGCGACTTATGTTTCAACCCGTTGACCGACGAACTGGTGAATGAAGATGGCATTAAAGTTAAACTCGATGAACCACAGGGTGTTGAATTGCCTGTAAATGGTTTCGATGTGAAGGATGCAGGGTATCTTGCACCCCCGGCTGACGGATCGGATATTGATATAGTGGTTAAACCGGATTCGGAACGACTGCAGTTGCTCGAACCGTTCGGGGCATGGGACGGAACTGATCTCACAACCCTGCCGCTGCTTATAAAAGCAAAGGGCAAATGTACAACCGATCATATTTCGATGGCAGGTCCATGGCTTCGTTTCCGCGGACATCTCGATAATATTTCGAATAATATGCTGATTGGCGCTGTGAATTATTTCGGCGAGAAGACGAATTATATCAAGAACCAGCTTACGGGCGGGTTCGATGCTGTTCCAGCGGTTGCAAGGGCATACAAGGCTGCCGGACTGGGTTCGATAGTGGTTGGCGACGAGAATTATGGCGAAGGTTCATCGCGCGAACATGCAGCCATGGAACCGCGCCATCTGGGTGTAAGGGCCATACTGGTTAAATCATTTGCGCGTATACACGAAACCAATCTTAAAAAACAGGGGATGCTTGCCCTCACTTTTGCGGATAAAACTGATTATGATCTTATCTGCGAAGATGATACGATTGACATACTTGGTCTCACAAACTTTTTACCGGGTAAACCTCTCACTATTGTCCTGAACCATGCTGATGGATCAAAGGAACAGTTCGCTGTAAACCACTCGTATAACGCCATGCAGATCGAATGGTTTAAAGCCGGCGGGGCGCTTAACCTGCTCAGGATGAGCATGTAGATAGTATATTTTATTTTTTCAAAAAGCCACTTTTCAGAAATGAAAGGTGGTTTTTTGTTATAAGATGCGTAAGGGGTTTTTTTTGCCACCAAATCACGAAAGCACAAAACCTCACCAAAGGCAATTTTAATTTGCGAACCTTTTTATCCCTTTTCCAATATTGACAACATTAATATTAATAATGCGAATTTAGAGTTGAAATATATTAGAATGAAAATGCCGAAGGCATGTTAGTATTAAAGCAAATTAAAATGAAAGGAGATGAAAATGCCGAAGGCATGATAGAATTATTTCACCACTTCGTGGTTTTAGAATATTCCCTCCAACACATACTACTACTACAATCATAACAACCCTACTGGTTTTAAAATGCTACCCTTGATTCGCATTAATAAGGTATCCCAATCGTCGGTTAGTAATTTTAAATGAACTAATAATTTTCCAGGAGCATCCGGTTATTTTGGAATTTGATAAAAAATCTTTTGGTGGAATTCTGTGTTTTGGTGTATTGGTGGCATTTTTTTCTGAAATAAAGAAACAAATTCTTAAAGCGCATCATTTATCGAATTAACTCTTTAATCATATCTACTTCCAGAGTTTGTAGCCTTTATAAAAATAATATCTTTGTCCGATAGCTGTATATGAAAGTCACGGATTTTAATTTATAAAAACAGTACATTTAAATGAATAATAAGCATATTGCCATCGGGATCGATATCGGCGGTTCACACATTAGCTGCGGGGCTGTTGATTTGAAAATCAATGAATTAATACCGGGAACCAGTTTTGATTCCGAAGTGGATAACAAAGCCGGCGCGGATGATATTCTCAATTCGTGGGTCGGAGCAATACAAAAATCCATTGACGTCGTTGGGAAAGAGAAGCTTGCCGGAATCGGCTTTGCTATGCCCGGGCCGTTCGATTACGCCAAAGGCATTGCCATGTTCGAAAGAGTTGAAAAGTACCTGAACCTGTATGGCGTGCATGTCGACAACGAAATACGCTCCCGTTTGGATCTGCCTCCTTCCATGCCCGTTCGTTTTATTAATGATGCTACCGCATTTGCTGTTGCCGAAGCCTGGATTGGTGTTGCAAAAGGAGAACCGCACGTAATAGCGCTCACGCTGGGTACGGGCTTCGGCTCGGCATTTATCAAAGATGGTATTCCTGTTCTCGAAGGCGATAACGTACCCGAACTGGGATGTGTATGGCATCTGCCTTTCGGCGAAGGCATTGCCGACGAGTATTTCTCAACCCGCTGGTTCGAAAAGTCGTACCTGAAACTAGGAGGCCGGCAGGTGAAAGGAGTTAAAGAGATAGCCGAAATGTTCGGAAATGATGAAATTGCACGGAATCTGCTGGCTGAATACGGGACCAATATGGGCGATTTCCTTGCTCCCTGGATCAAGAAATTCGATGCCGGGCATATTGTTATAGGCGGCAATATTACCGGGGCTTTCGATAAGTTCGGGGGATTCCTGCTCAAATCGCTTGCAGCGCATAACATCGGTATTCCGGTGTCATTGTCGGTACTTAAAGAGGATGCCGCTATTATCGGCAGTGCACGCCTTATCGACGATACCTTCTTTGTGAAAGTTGAACCCCTCTTATCAAAAATGTAAACTTAAACTTCCCGTTTATGGTTGTAAAAGTAAAGCCGGCATTTGTTTTCCCGGTTCTGATGTCGTTTTTCGTAATGAGTTTCTGCGACCTTGTGGGCATTGGTGTCGACAGGGTGAAACTCGAATTCGGGCTGAGCAATACAATGGTGCAACTCATACCATCGGCTGTCTTTGTCTGGTTTTTCCTTTTGTCGGTGCCGGTTGGAGTGCTGCAGGACCGGCTTGGTAAACGCAATGTGCTGAATATAGGAATGATAATAACCGCTTTGGGCCTCCTCGTTCCATATTTCCTGTTTTCGGAAGCTGCTGTTTTCGCCGGTTTTGCGTTATTAGGAATAGGGAATACCATTGTTCAGGTTTCGGCCAATCCCTTGCTGGTTGATGTTGTCCCTTCCGGTAAACGATCGAGTTACCTGAGTTTCTCACAGTTCGTGAAAGCCATAGGTTCGATGATTGCACCCTTTGTTGCAGCATGGTTTGCCTCGGAATACGGCGACTGGAAGCTGATGTTCCTGGCTTTCGGCATTGTATCGCTTATATCAGTTGCCTGGCTTGCCATGGTTAAAATTGAAGAATCCGGAAATACGGAGAAAAGGGCAACTATGGCTTCATCGTTCAGGCTGCTTGCTAACCGGAATGTGGCGCTTATGGTGCTGGGAATATTCCTGCTTGTTGGGATCGATGTGGGTATAAATGCAGTTTCAGGACAGTTTTTACTGAACCGTTTCGGTGTGGAACAGGATGTAGCCGAGAAAGGACGCAGCATCTATTTCTTCGGAAAAATGCTGGGCACATTTGCAGGCGCCCTGATGCTTACACTTTTATCATCCAGGAAATTCTTTTTATGGACCTCCATACTCGGGCTGGTTTCAATCGTGGCAATGGTATTTGCTCCAACCATCCTGGTAGCAATGATTTTAATCTTTATAACCGGGCTCGGACTGGCAAATATTTTCCCGCTCATATTCTCATTATCCATTGAGAAATACCCCCTTCGTTCGAACGAAATATCCGGCCTCATGATTATGGCTGTATCAGGGGGAGCTGTAATACCGCCGGTTATAGGCTATCTGACCGATAGCGTGAGCCTCACTACCGGCATGCTAGTACTTGCCTGCTGCGCCGCATACCTGCTGGCACTTGCACTTTCGAACCTGAAGAAAGCCTGAACCTGCATGAACCTTTCAGATTTGCAGTAAAACACACAATAAATAACAGTAAAAGCAATCCTATAAAGCCGGATGGAGAACCCCGCGAACTGGCGCAAGTCATCACAGTTTCCAATGCCTGCAACCAAACCATTTGCAGAAGGCAAGGGGTATGATATTTACCCGGCACATCAGCTGGCGGATAATCAGTTGAGGGCAGGTTTCAGTGAACTTGCTTCCCGGCTGGCGGAATGCGGCCAAGTAATTATCGACGGGTATTGCGGCGTATTTTTTGAAGATTTCCGAACAAAGCTCGATGCGGAACTTGTAAAAGCAGGCATACATGCTGCATGGCTTTCGGTTGATAAAGCCCTTAAAACTCCCGTAGAGATCGAAACCCTTGTGAAGCCTTTTCTTGGCGGTAACGACCCTGTATTCGGGAAACGGGCAACGCTGGAACTTGCAGATCTGTTTGAACAGGATAAGTTAGATGAACTCAGGCCATCAGCGGCAAACAAGCATAGCATATTATACGGTTGCGGCGCCTCACTTGCAGGCTGGGAGGGAACCCTGGTTTACCTCGATCTTCCAAAGAACGAAATACAGTTCCGTTCGAGGGCAGGCAGTATTACTAACCTGGGGGCAGGGGCAGCTGCCGATCCTAAAATCATGTACAAGCGCTTTTATTTTGTCGATTGGGTAATTCTTAACAAACAGAAGCAACAACTGCTGCCTGCAATTGATATTTATGTTGATACTCAGCATCCTGCCGCGCCGGTATGGATCGAAGGGAAGCTGTTCAGGGAGGTTTTATACGCCATGGCGAACAATGTTTTCCGTGTAAAACCCTGGTTCGAGCCCGGGGCATGGGGCGGGAACTGGATAAAGGAACATATCAGCGGCCTGAACCCGGATGTTCCGAATTATGCCTGGTCGTTCGAGCTGATTGTTCCCGAAAACGGTTTGCTGCTCGAAAGCTCCGGCATGCTTTTCGAGTTTTCATTCGACTGCCTGATGTATTCCGCTGCCGAAGCCGTGCTGGGTGATTGCTATAAGCGGTTTGGCGTTGAGTTCCCTATACGTTTCGATTTCCTTGATACCTTCGGCGGCGGGAACCTTTCCATACAATGCCATCCACGCGCCGGGTACATAAAATCATATTTCGGCGAGAATTTCACGCAGGAGGAGACCTACTATATACTAGATGCAAAAGAAGATGCCGAAGTTTACCTTGGTTTCAGGGAGGGAATCGACCCTGCCGTATTCCGCGAAACGCTCGAAGAAAGCTTCAGGAATACAGAACCGGTTGATATCGAAAAGTTTGTACTGAAACATCCGTCAGCAAAACACGATTTATTCCTGGTTCCGGCTGGCACAATACATGGTTCGGGCATCAATAACCTGGTACTCGAAATCAGTTCGACACCGTATATTTTCACCTTTAAAATGTACGACTGGCTGCGGCCCGACCTTGATGGAAAGCCCCGCCCGCTTAACATTTCGCGGGGCATGGAAAACCTGTACTTCGACAGGCAGGGCGACTATGTGAAGGAAAAACTGCTTTCGAAACCTGTATTGCTCCGCGAAGGCCCTGATTGGCAGCAGTATCATCTCCCTACCCACGAAACGCATCTTTACGATGTGAACCGATATCATTTTACAGGCGAAATTGAAATACATACCCATAACAAATGCCATGTGTTAAGCCTGGTTGAAGGCAGCAGCATAGTGGTCGAAACCCGTAACGGGATGAAACAGCGCTTTAACTATGCCGAAACTTTTGTAATTCCTGCCGCCTGCGGAAGCTACAGGGTTACCAACCAGTCGGCATCCGAAGCAATGCTTGTACTGGCTTTTGTGAAATAAGAAATCATTAAGTGCGAATCGATAAATTCCATTAACGATGCGAAAATTTTTACCTTTTATCCTTGTCATTGCCCTGTTTACAGGAAACCGCGTGCATGCGCAATCCTTTTTCACTGCCGACGATCACCTTGTGAACGGCTATGCCGCAAAAGTCGCGGGCCTCGATTTCGACTATTTCTCCTGCATTCCCGGTCTGCGGGCGAGCCTGCTTGTAAGGGCAACCAGCGGCAAGGACTTCCTGGAATGGGAAACCGATGCGGTTTCCGGCGCAATAAAAGAGAAATATGCAACCTTCGTATGGATAGCAGCCCTGGGTTCAGGGCCCGGCCGCGCACGCATGGATATGGAAGTGAACGGCAACCCGCAGTTTTCGTTCTATACCGATGCCCGCCCTGAATGGGTGGTTACGGCCACTGACGGCTCATCGCTGCAGTTTCATTCCATTATGGTGGACCAGTATGGCGATCACCACGGGTATATGATATTACGCATTCAATCGGGCAAGGTACAGGCAGGTAAAGCATTGAAAATCAAAATCACAGGCAGCAATGCGAACCTGTCGTCGTGGTATATGACTTTTAAGAAAGCGGTGAAAACAGGCGTTACACTTAACCCGTTTCCGGCCATACTTAAAAAAGGAAGCGAAAGGCTGCAGCTGGTTGAAGCTGACATCTTCTATTTCGGGCAGGAGATGGATGCGAAAATTTATGCCGGCGGGAAACTCCTCGAAACGCCTAAGCTGAAATTCGGCTATAATAACGTAAACCTGGGATTAAAACCTGTAACCAAACCGACGCAGGTCAGGCTGAAGGTAGTAGCGGGCGATTTCACCGCAACGAATACCGTAACCCTTAACCCTGTAAGGAAATGGACGATTGACCTCGTGCAGCATACGCATACCGATATTGGATACACCCGCTCGCAGACCGAGATCCTTGCCGAACACCTGCGGTATATCGATTATGCGCTCGATTACTGCGATGCCACCGACGCTTATCCCGATAATGCGAAATTCCGCTGGACCTGCGAAGCCTCATGGCCCGTGGACGAATACCTTAAATGCCGCCCGCAAAGCCAGGTGGACAGGCTTAAAAAGCGCATACAGGAAGGCAGGATAGAGGTTACCGGCATGTATTACAATTTCGATGAACTGCCCGACGAACAAATTCTTGCTGCTTCACTGCAGGCGGTGGGGCGCATTAAGGATGCAGGCATACCCGTTACCACCGCCATGCAGGACGATGTAAACGGCATAGGATGGTGCATGGACGACTATTTCAAGCAACTGGGAGTGAAGTACCTGAATATGGGAACGCATGCTCACCGCGCTTTGCTTTGCTTCGATAAGCCTACCATGTTCTGGTGGGAGTCGCCTTCCGGCAAACGCATACTTACATTCCGCGCTGAGCATTATATGATAGGGAATACCGAACTCGAAATTCAAAGCGGCGACCTCACCAAGTTTAAGAACAACCTGTTCAATTACCTTATCAAACTCGATTCGGAGAATTATCCTTTCGATGAAATGGCGCTGCAGCATTCGGGATACCTTACCGATAATTCGCCACCTTCGACCATTGCCAGCGACCTTGTAAAGCAATGGAACGAAACGTTCGAATGGCCGCAGATAACAACCGCCATAGCGCAAACCTTTTTCACGCATTTGGAGAAAGAGCACAGTGCTGAGTTTCCCGTGATACGCGGCGCATGGCCCGACTGGTGGACCGATGGCTTTGGCGCCGGGGCACGCGAAATGGCGGTTACACGGCTTGCTTCATCCGCCTTAACGGCTAATATGGCCGGGCTATCGATGGCTGCAGCCGCGGGTATCAGGCTGCCCGCCAACAGCAGCGAGAATATCGACCTTGCGGAGAACGCACTTCTTTTCTTTACCGAACATACCACCGGTTATTCCGAGAGCGTGCGCGAGCCTTTCAGTAAAAATACCATGGACCAGCGGGCTTTAAAGGAATCGTATGCCTGGGAAGCCAACCGCCGGACAGCCACTATAGGCGAGGAAGTGATGGGATTGCTGCAGAGCCGGTTCAGCCGGGAGAAAGAGCCGTCGCTGCTTGTATTTAATACCCTGAACTGGATACGAAGCGGGCTCACAACGGTGTATATCGATCACCAGGTTGTGCCGCGCGGTAAGATGGCAGGCATTTTCGACCAGGCGGGCAACCGCATGACGGCGCAGCCCCTCGAATCGCGTTCCGACGGCACATACTGGGCCATATGGGTGAAGGATATACCGGCTTTCGGGTATAAAAAGCTGATAGTTCGTCCACTCAATGAAGAGCCGGCCTTTCCCGATCCGAAACCCGCCGCCCGGATTGAAAATGAATGGTATAAGATCGCAATCGACACCGAGAAAGGTGTGATCACTTCCTGGTTTGATAAGGAACTGGGGATTGAGCTTGTTGATAAAAACGCTCCCTATAAAATGGGGGAATTTATCCTCGAACAGCTGGGCAACCGTTCGCAGATGGAGAGCAAACGCTTCGATGATTATAAACGGCTGCCGCTCGATACGATATGGTACGACTCCATGCTGAAAGGCGTCCTATGGACAAGCGTTAAGTTCTATGGTGAATCATCAACCACTATTAATCCCAAAGGCTATACCTTCGAAATCAGGCTTTACAATACTTCAAAACGCGTCGATTTTGCATGCTCAATGGTGAAAAAGAGCATTGTTGATCCCGAGAGCTTTTATATTGCTTTCCCTTTCGACCTTAAAGAAGGAAAGCACTTTACAGAGGTGCAGGGCGGGGTTATAGAAACCGGGAAGGAGCAGGTGAAAGGCTCATCCTGCGACTGGTACACCGTGCAGAATTTTACTTCCATCCGGAATGCTGGCTCGCAGCTTGTGATAGGCAGCGCCGAAATGCCGCTGATGCAGTTCGGGGCAATAAATACAGGTCGGTATACGGCTGGGGCTATGCCACAGACCACCAACCTGTTCTCGTGGCCTATGAACAATTACTGGGTTACCAATTTCAATGCCGAGCAGGAGGGAGGCCATGCGTGGTCGTATTACTTTACCTCGTCGGCCGATAATTCGAATGGCTTTGCCACGCGTTTCGGGTGGGGATGCAGGGTTCCGTTTCTTACGCGGATTATTCCGGGTGCAGGAAGCGGCGATACGAAGTGGGAAGGCTCGTTTATAAGCGGGTGGCCTGAGAATATTGTGCTTGTAACAGCCGTTCCCGCGGAGGATGGCAAAGCTATACTGCTTCATATTCGTGAGACCGGCGGGAAACAGGTGGCGCTTGAACTTACGGATGGGGTATCAGGAAAGAAACTGAAGTTAACGGAAGTGGATGTTACAGGGAGAGAGGTTCCGGGGGGAAGCGCAGGGATTGAGCCGCTGGAATCGAAGTTTTTTAAATGCATTCTATTTTGATGAGCTAATAATTTTCCAATTAGTACCCTAAAACAGGACCTAATAATAATACAATACACATCGAAATATTCATAAATAAAACCTTCGCCTTTTTGTTGTTTTTTCATACCTTTCCTTGATGAAAAGGTATCCAACTTAGCGAAGCGTTCTCATGTGCTCCTGTAGATCATAAACAATGAGCGAATAAAAATCAAAGCTTTAGAGGCTTTTAGTGTTATTACTTCTTATGGTTTTTTGGATAACTTCCAAAAGTTGGGGAGCATATATGTATATTCTAGGTTGTTCCAGGTTTATATTGTTGTATTGATGTTAGTTTTGTTTTACTTTCTTTTGCCTTGAAGCAAAAGGAAAGTAACAAAGAAAAGTTCAAGGCTTTATAGTGTTTTAGTGTTTTTACTACGTCAGGTTTTTGCCACGCCACGCAAGCCGTTCGCCAATTTGCATTTACCATATACCTGACTTTGGCGGCCTGGCTCACTTCTGCATGGCTTGCTAATGCCCTGCGCTCAAAAACCTTCCTTGAAAAACTACTAAAACCCTATAAGGCCGGTCCCTGCTATGAAAATTTTCACTTTTGGCAAAATTGTGTGTTAAGGATTAAGCTTTGCACCAGGATTTTCGGGTTGTAAGGACCGGCCTAATAGAAATTTCACAACAGATGTCGCCGAAGGTAAAATGCGCAGGCATGTGCGTAGCAAAACACCAGCTTTACGTGCTGTCAGGATAATGTTCTAATACATCAAGCCTTGTTTTGCGAGCCTTTACCGAGGCGTACAGATGTGTGAAATTTCTATTCAGCCTTGATCTTTTGGTTCTTTTACATCAAGGTAAAAGAACAAAGAAATTGATTTAAATGTGATTCATTCAAAAGAAAATAACATCACCGCGAAACAGGCATTTTTTGTCTACTCTCCACTATTTGATTCTGACCCGGTTTATGCCACGCCACGCAAGCCGTTCGCCAATTTGCATTTACCATATACCTGACTTTGGCGGCCTGGCTCACTTCTGCATGGCTTGCTAATGCCCTGCGCTCAAAAACCTTCCTTGAAAAACTACTAAAACCCTATAAGGCCGGTCCCTGCTATGAAAATTTTCACTTTTGGCAAAATTGTGTATTAAGTATTTAGCTTTTCACAAGGATTTTCGGGTTGTAAGGACCGGCCTAATAGAAATTTCACAACAGATGTCGCCGAAGGTAAAATGCGCAGGCATGTGCGTAGCAAAACACCAGCTTTACGTGCTGTCAGGATAATGTTCTAATACATCAAGCCTTGTTTTGCGAGCCTTTACCGAGGCGTACAGATGTGTGAAATTTCTATTCAGCCTTGATCTTTTGGTTCTTTTACATCAAGGTAAAAGAACAAAGAACTTGATTTAAATGTGATTCATTCAAAAGAAAATAACATCACCGCGAAACAGGCATTTTTTGTCTACTCTCCACTATTTGATTCTGACCCGGTTTATGCCACGCCACGCAAGCCGTTCGCCAATTTGCATTGACCATATTCCTGATTTTGGCGGCCTGGCTCACTTCTGCATGGCTTGCTAATGCCCTGCGCTCAAAAACCTTCCTTGAAAAACTACTAAAACCCTATAAGGCCGGTCCCTGCTATGAAAATTTTCACTTTTGGCAAAATTGTGTGTTAAGGATTAAGCTTTGCACCAGGATTTTCGGGTTGTAAAGACCGGCCTAATAGAAATTTCACAACAGATGTCGCCGAAGGTAAAATGCGCAGGCATGTGCGTAGCAAAACACCAGCTTTACGTGCTGTCAGGATAATGTTCTAACACATCAAGCCTTGTTTTGCGAGCCTTTACCGAGGCGTACAGATGTGTGAAATTTCTATTCAGCCTTGATCTTTTGGTTCTTTTACATCAAGGTAAAAGAACAAAGAAATTGATTTAAATGTGATTCATTCAAAAGAAAATAACATCACCTCAAAACAGGCATTTTTTGTCTACTCTCCACTATTTGATTCTGACCCGGTTTATGCCACGTCACGCAAGCCGTTCGCCAATTTGCATTTACCATATTCCTGACTTTGGCGGCCTGGCTCACTTCTGCATGGCTTGCTAATGCCCTGCGCTCAAAAACCTTCCTTGAAAAACTACTAAAACCCTATAAGGCCGGTCCCTGCTATGAAAATTTTCACTTTTGGCAAAATTATGTATTAAGTATTTAGCTTTTCACAAGGATTTTCGGGGCGGTGATGCGGTCATAAGGGTAGGGGGGAGTAATCGGTGAAATAGGATGAGAGCAAATACTCAAATTCAAGGTTCAGAGGTTAAGCGAAGCGAAATCCCGCCACAGCGGGATTCAAAATTCCCAAGACCGGATTCCGCATTATTAAACGCAGAGTTCGCAAAGAAGACGCAAAGTACCGCAGAGCAAATGTATTGCATTATTTCTCTGCGCAACTCTGCGAAAAACTCCGCGGTCCTCTGCGGTTTTAAAAGTTCAAGGTTGAGCGAAGCGAAATCCCGCCACATCGGGATTCAAAATTCCCAAGACCGAACTCCGGATTATTAAACGCTGAGTTCGCAAAGAAGACGCAAAGTACCGCAGAGCTCATGAATTGCATTATTTCTCTGCACAACTCTGCGAAAAACTCCGCGGTCCTCTGCGGTTTTAAAAGTTCAAGGTTGAGCGAAGCGAAATCCCGCCACAGCGGGATTCAAAATTCCCAAGACCGAATTCCGGATTATTAAACGCAGAGTTCGCAAAGAAGACGCAAAGTACCGCAGAGCTCATGTATTGCATTATTTCTCTGCGCAACTCCTCGAAAAACTCCGCGGTTCTCTGCGGTTTACATAATTCCAGGTCTCATCCCGCAGTTGCGGGACCAAGTTCCAAATTCCACCATCCATGGCGCAAGGCGCCACCATGCTAAAGCTTGGTTTCCGTTTCACTCCAGCCTCTGCTTCGCTACGGCATCCGTCATCCCTGCAAAGAACTCTTACCCGCCTGCAACAGGCATTGACCAGCCTGCAAATGCTTCTTACCATCAAACAATGAACCTGTACCCTCATGCAAAGGCTTATGAACAGCCTGCAATGGCTTTTTAACGGCCTGCAAAGGGATATTACCAGTGTGCAAAGGCATTGTACCGGACTGCAATTGAGTTGTGCACGGATGCAATGAAGGAAGGATTGCCTGCAAAGGCATGTAAATTAGTGACGTATCGGTATTGACTACAGGCAATTTATTTCGTACCTTCAGGGCGCATTATTAATCCACAATTTATTCACCTTAATACTATTTAAAGAATGACCAACAGACAGGAAATCACGCTGGGTATGTACATGGCGACGGGAGGTTTTCTCGATGCGCATGCCGACATTACCGGCCGGCTGCCTAATTTTCTCGAATTCTATACTCCTTTTAAAAACTCGATTGAATCTATAAAACTATACTCGGAAAATCAGATTTTCGATAAAACAGGTATTGCTATTAACAAACGACAACTGCGCGATACCCTTATAGTGCGTGCAGTGGATGCTTCGCGTAAGCTTACGGCTTATGCTACCTACATTAACGACCAGGTACTGCTTAAAGAAACCTCGTTCTCCCTGAGCCAGCTGAAACGCGGCTCCGATACCCAGCTTATGGATATGGCAAAGGGAATATACGACCGTGCGCAGGCAAACCTGGACAACCTTGAACCTTATGGCTTAAATGCGGAAACACAGGCGGCACTCCAGGAGGCTGTAAGCGGTTTTACCGAAGCCATGCCACAACCCCGGCTGGGGATTACCGAAAAACGCCAAAACACCGCCCGGCTTGCTGCCTTGTTTGCGACCGCGGATGCCGCTTTGAATCATATTGAAACCCTTGTTGAGATTGTCCGTAGTACGGAACCTGATTTCTATAACGGTTTTAAAACGGCAAGCAAACTGGTGAGGGCCGGCAGGGGAACGCTGGCAGTAAGAGGTACAGTAACCGATGCCCTGAGCGGCGAACCCTTAAAAGGCGCAAGCCTGCGGTTTACGGCAGGCGGAAACGGGGCCCGTGCAAGGGCCACCGTAAGCCTTGTGAAAAAGACCGCCGATAAGGGCGGGTTTACCATTAAAGCGCTGCCGGATGGCACCTATACGGTAACTGTGAGCAAAGCCGGGTTTGCAGACCAAACCCTTAGCCTTGCCGTTACCAATGGCGAACTGGCGGAACTGAATGTAAAACTCGAAAAGAGTACGTAATTTCAAAATGCGATTGTAAACATGTGGATAATAATGAGAACCAGGCCTTGCGAAAGCGGGGCTTTGGTTTTTTACAGAGTATTAAAAATGGATTTGCCCGGATAATAAAATGCAGAAAATTCTGATATATAAAAAAATCTTATATTTGTTTATTGCAAAGAAGACCGGTTAATTGATTTTATTGAGCCGGGAATGAATTATTATAAAAATATATTTGGTATGCTAAAGATCAAACAGTTAATAAAATATACTACTTACAGCTAAGTACGAAATAATTGCTAGGGTAGTGGTTATACAATCGTTAGCGGTCATGCTAAGATGACCGTGCTGACACCAATTGACTGACAAAAAACAATGACCGTTACGAGAGTAAAATATAGAAATTGGGAGTTTGAGGTTGACCGTGAGTTGACTCAGCAAACTTATGAAAGCATTTCATTTAGTGGGGCTGACAATTGTGTTTGCAACGACTGCAAAAACTATGTTGCATACCGTGACAAAGTTTTCTTAGACGAAATCATGCAGCTTTTTGACGACTTAGGAATTGATTACAAAAAAGAAGTTGAAATCACATCTTTTGAAACATTGCCTAACGGACTTCATCACATTGGCGGTTGGTTTCATTTCAAGGGACGTGTATTAACTGGCAAAGACTACAGAGTTCCTCTTCCTTCAGGAGGGTACACTTTTGATTTAACAGAAATAACTGACACGTTTTCTATCGGCTTTGCGGTCGGCAACGACTTAACCCACTTTGCTGACAAGTCAGGTTTAGTTCAGGTAGAATTTATAACTGACATTCCCTGGGTAAATGACAAATCACTTGAAACAATATAAAAGGTGCAAGCAGGCTACAACGGTCAAGAAGCACGACCCGCTAACAGCGGCTATTACAAATAGCGGTTTTTGGAGTATATTTGAAGGGCGGTAGCACGTAGCGGCATTTGTACTCGTTGACAGCAGAGAACCACGCACGCCGCCACTTTTCATAGCCTCGGAACGTTGGTGGCAATAATTTAAGACCCTACAAAATATGTCAATCTTTAATTTAAAAGTATTTTACGGCTATCAATTTGACACTACAACCTTTGACAAAGAAAGGTTAAGACAGGCTATTAAAGAATCTTGTAACGAAGCCGAAAAAAAATTAAAAGAGACTGTTACCAACATAAAACTTGACCCCAATCAGTTCAACGTAATTTTGGGTGACCTTTTGCATATTGACATCAAACTTCAAATTGACAATTCTTGGGTTTGCATTTTTGAAATCTCTGATAGAAACCCAAATGTATTTTATGAAATTGGATATGCCATTGCAAGAGAAAAAATAGTTATTCTACTTGTTCGGGCTGACAAAATAAATGAAGTTCCATCAGACTTACTGGGAGTAATTTATTTGACTTATAAGAATGACCAACTTGAGTTAATCAAAGAACAACTTACCAACCATATTATTGGAAAATTTGAAGAGGAGTTACTCTCAAAGGCAAATCACATATGGTTTTGGGAAGACTTACGTTATAAATCATACGATGTTTATTTAGGCAGGACAGATGCTGATAATTATTCATTAGCTGACTTAAAAGCCTTGGATATTTTACGAAAGAATTTTATGGCAAATGAAGGTTTAAGCATTAACTTCAAAAACGATATTGATGGTGATAATTTAAGAAACAGCATTATTTCATTTGGTGGACCAAAAAGAAATAATATTACAAGGACAATTTTAAAATTGTTTGAGGGTAAACTAAATTTAAGTTTAGAACCTGACCCAAGCAATAACCACTTTTTAATTTCTGACAAGAAAACTAATAATCAATATGTTTCAGAAATTTCACCTGCAAGTACAGAACAGAAAATTGACTACAAATCAAGGAACGGTAAAGAGTATAGCATAATATACAAACTTTCAAATCCACATAGAATAGACACAAATTGGTTTTTGTTCACAGGTGTAAATAGAGAAGGAACTATTGCTTCAATTCAAGCAATTTTTGACAAGACAATTATTCAAGACATTGCTAAAAAAGCAAAATATCATTCTGCAAATCTTGAAATCTTAATTGAGTGCGACGTAATAAAAGGTAAAAGCTATGGAGAAACAGTTAAAGAAGTTTATTCGTTCTAAAAATATTAATGCCACCAACAGCAAGCTACCCGGCAAGTCGGGTTTCGGTGCTTCGTTGACAGGAAATTAGTATTCGAAAAGCAGTTCTTCGTAGGAATTTTATCGGGTAAAATCCCGCCCTGCGTGTAGCTGTGGAGCGTTGCCGGCAATTGAATACAGACACCCTTAAACACATAAATATGAATAATCTGGAAATTAACATTAGTGGAAATAATCTAATTATCAGCCATTCAGGACATGAGTATTATTCGATCAGGATTGATTTTCTTGATGAAAAGAGTAGTGATAACACATCTGAATGGATCATGCAATTAATGGATAAGACTTGGGTAAGCAATGATTTGCTTTATAGAATTGCTCAATTTGTAGATAAAAAGCATCCTGACAATTCTATCGATTGGAAAGCAACATTTTTTATTGTTGAGAAAGCAGCTTTCTTAAATTCAATGAGTGGAATTTTGACAGAAAAGAAATCTACAATAACCGAAGAATTAATTGAACAAGTACAATTGGGTATAAAGGAAACTAATGATGAAAATCACAAAATAATTGAACAAATTATGAATAAAAGGTTGATGGAATATGATCTCTTGTAAATAAAAGAAATACTTAAGAGGCCAGTTTATCAAGCAAGAATAAAAACCAACTGCCGGCAACACGGGCTAAGTAAGGCGGGTTTTCCAGTCGCACTTGGCCCACCACAAAACCCACCTCGCCTAGCCGCGGAACGTTGTGTTTCATGCTAAGAGAGACCGAGCAACAATTGCCAACGCACATTTGGCACATTTGCAAGCCAACCCCACAAGCTGACCCTTCAGCTGGCAAAAGAGCCAAATTTTTGCCGACGCACAACCTAACGATAAAAATATGACAGGAAGACTTCAACTTATAGAGCAAAAGTTAATCGCAATTGACCCTGCTGGATTCCAAAATCTATGTGATGCTTATTTTATTCTGCGAGAGAATGAATACTCTAGTCTGAATAGAACAGGAAGTCAGTTAGGTAAACAAAAAACGGTGCTTGGTACTCCTGATAGTTTTGTGAGACTAGAGGATAATAAATTAGCATTCATAGAATACACAACGCAGGCAGATTCTAAAGTTTCAAAAATTATAGATGATATTGACAAATGCTTAGATGAATCAAAAACAGGAGTATCTCCTGAAAAATTATATCAAATAATAGTATGTTTTAATTCCAGATTAACAATCGAGGAAGAAATTGAAATCCAGAAATATGCAGAATCAATAAGTAAAAGGATTGAACTGATAGGCATTGATACATTAGCACTTGAGATTTTGTCAAAATATGTTCTATTATCAAGAGATTTCTTAGGAATCCCAATTGATACAGGACAGATTCTTCCTTTTGACAAATTTATTGCTGAATATAACAACAAAGCAAATCAATTATCCACGCCACTGGATAATGAATTTTTACATAGAAACGAAGAACTTCAAGAAATTCTTGATTATTTGAAAACAGGTGACTTGATTTTGTTATCTGGTGCCCCTGGTGTTGGGAAAACAAAAATTGGAATTAAAGCCATTCAGGAATTTATCGAAAAAAATAAAACGTATACATCTTACGCCATTGCTAAAAAAGATGTTGACATCTTTGAAGATTTAAGAATACAATTAAGTGTCGATAAGGATTATGTTTTATTAATAGATGATGCAAACAGACAACTTTCTAACATGACTCAAATTTTAGGAGTGTTTAAGGAGGACAGAAAAGGAAGGATTAAAATCATTATCACAGTTAGAAATTATGCTCTTAATGATATTTATAAATTGACTAATGACCTTGATAACCATATTATTGATATCAAGAAATTTACAGATGAAGAAATAATACAAATAATTGCAAGTGATTCGTTTAAAATTCTTAATAATAAGTATCGAAAGAAAATAGTTGAAATTAGCGATGGGAATGCAAGACTAGCTGTAATGGCAGCTAGGTTAGCAAATGAAAAACAAACAGAATTTTTGTGGGGTGATGTTTCTGATTTATTTGATTCTTATTTCGACAAGTTTATTTCGGATTTTGACTTATTCCAGAACAAGACAATATTAAAGGTCTTAGGCATTATTTCCTTTTTTTTTACAATCAATAGAAATGATAAAGTATTCATCGAATCTTTATTAAAACTTTTCGAAATTGACTACTATGATTTTAATGAGGCAATTGAGGAGTTACATAAAAGAGAATTAATCGAAGTGCAATACAATCATGCCCGTATTTCAGAGCAGGTAATGGCAACCTATTTTTTCTATAAAATTTTTATCAAAGATGATATATTATCATTTAGGTTATTGTTAAATAATTTATTCACGGATTGGAAGTCTCGATTTAAGGATTCAATAATTCCTGCAAATAACTCATTTGGTTATGAGCATGTAATTACAAAGATTGACCATGACCTTTCTGTTTATTTGCAGTCGATATCGGAAAATGAAGAAGCTGTAATTAATTTTCTTGACTTATTCTGGTTTTATAAACCAGAGGATACAATAACATATTTTTACAATAAAACTTCTAAATTACCAGAACCTGAATCTCCTGTTTATTTGACACATTATGACACCAATGATTTTGTCTATAAAAGGGAACAAACAATTGATTTTGTTTCAAGATTTTTTAACCATTTAACAGAATGGTTTATACCATCAATTGAATTAGGGTTTGAGTATATCAGGAAAAAGCCAGAACACCTTCCGGAATTTATTAGGAGAATCCGAGAAAACTTGATGTTTGATGAAGCAGATGAAAGACTCGGTTTCAAACGACAGGTTGATTTCATAGATATTTTAATAGAAAATTTCAATAATAATAAGCCACATTATATTCCTGCCTTTTTTGCTCTTGCAAAAATATTTTTAGCACATTCTTTTAGTGTAACAAATGGTGGAAGAAAGCATACAATTTCATGGTATAATTATCCATTGCCTTTTTATGAGGTCACGAAGAAACTAAGAACCAAAATATGGGAAACACTTTTTGAAAGCTATAAAACCTTTCCTAATGAAGTGTTTGATGTAATTAAGGATTTTAAACCAACTCATCATGATTTAGTTCCTGAGATAATGGATTATGATTTGAGTCTTTTAATACCATTTATTTCTGACAAGTTATCACCTAATATTTTCAAACATGCTTATTTTGTGCATGACATGATTTATTGGAATGACAGGGAAGAAAAAATCACAAATAGGTCTTATCGTGATTTAAAGCAAAAGTTTCTTACTGAAGAGTATTCCATGTTTTGCAAATTAGACTGGAATAAGTTAAGAGATAAAATCGATTTCGAATTTGATAATTGGAAAGAATATGACAATCTCAAATCTGAGGAGATTAGGAAATATTTTGTTTTTAAGGATGAACCGGAATTCGATAAACTATTAAAAACCATTAGCAACATTCAATCTATAAAAGAGAACAACCATTTTTCAGCTAGTCAATCCATAGATATTGTTGTTGAAGAGAATTTCATCCAAAATTCAGAAATTGGATTTAAACTTCTGAAAACAATATTGAATAATTATCCGTCAGGTTTACATTTACTGTATAGGTCATTTAAAACAATCACAAATGAATCAGAAGAATGGTGTTTAAGACTTTGGAATGAACTTGAACAATGGGAAAATGAAAATTCACTTTTTTGGCGTATAAACTTTTTCAACTATCTGCCTGATTCTTATATTAATGAAAACTATTGTACAAAGCTATTTGCCACAATTCATAGTATTGATAGATATGCTTATTTGTATTTAGAGTTATATCCAAAGTTCGACCTAATTGATAAACATATTTCAAAGAATATATTAGAAACGGTTGCTGATAAAATAGATGAATTAAATATCACCATTGCATTTTCAGACGATGTGTTTGAAAAAAACATTGACCTTTTTGAAAATGATTATGAGTTAATAAAACGTTCATATTTTCAGCAATACAATACTAATCATTCGCAAATTTTTGATTTTAAAGGAAAAGGATTTGCAAATATATTTGAGACTTATCCTGAATTTTTAAAAGATTTTGTTTCAAAATACTACACAGACAATTCATTGAGCAGTAGGGATACAAGGTTAAAGCTTAATTTCCTTTGGAATAATAATTTGAATTTTGAAATTGTTGAAGAGTCAATAGATACAGTTATTGAAAGAAATCCCTATTTCGGAATTGGAGACCATTCGATTAATATTTTCTTTAATGAACTAAATGACGAACAATTAATTAATGCAAAGGAATTTTTTAAACAATATCTTGCGAAAAATAAAAATGATTATCGTAAGGTAAACCTTATGTTTGATGGGGTAAGACATTGTTTGAATGCCGTTTTTGAGGAACTATTTCTTTATTTTTTAGAAATAAATTCACAACCTGAAACATTTCAGAAAATAGATTGGGTTGGTAATGTTGGAGTTCAGATTGGCGAGGTAAATTTTGGAGAATTGTATGTTAAAAGATGGGAGAATATATTAGAGATTGTAAAAAAATCAAATAACAGCTTAGCAATGATTCCAATTAAAGCATTCCTGAAAAAGAAAATAGCAGAACATCACAAAAGAGCTGAACATGAAAGAGAAATGAAATTTTTAAGACCTGATTGGTAGCCAACGCCCCCCGCTACCGCGCGAATCCCCCCGCTACCGCGCGAATCCGTTCGCGTGGTGCCACAGTTAAACGCCGATCAAGCTGCTTTGAACTCCCTGCCTGTTTACTATGTATAAATAAATACTATATTTGTTTTACCTAATAAAATATCTTTACGGATTAGTGGCCCACTTACGCCCGGATTTACCGGCTCCGTGTATCCGGAATATTAAATAAATACGAAATAACAGCTACAATAGTTGGTGCCCAATTGTTATGCACAAGTAAATGAACGATAGCAGAATCGATACCATACTATTCGACCTGGATGGCACATTGACGGACCCCAAAGAAGGAATTGTCAATTCCATACTATATGCACTTGATAAGCTTGGGATACAGGAAAACCATATAGAAGAACTTGATGCCTTTATCGGTCCGCCACTCAGGGAGTCATTTAAGAAAAGGTATAATTTCCCTGATGAAATGGCAGATAAAGCGATGATCATTTACCGGGAGTATTTTTCCGTAAAAGGGCTTTACGAAAATAAAGTATACACGGGAATTGAAGAACTATTGGAATTTCTGTACGCTCACAAGTTTAAATTGTTTGTTGCAACGTCGAAGCCGACCCTGTTTGCCGACCGGATACTCAGGTACTTCAATCTCGACAACTATTTCATAGATATAATCGGAAGTAATATGGATAATACCCGCACCGACAAAACAGAGGTAATAGCATATGCCGTTTCTGTTCATCATTTGCTGACAAACAATTGCGTTATGATTGGCGACAGGAAACATGATATAATCGGTGCTAAAAACAACTCGATGAGGTCGGTTGCAGTGACATATGGGTATGGCTCGCCTGAAGAAATAGCATTGCATAAACCTGATTTTATTGCGAATAGCTGTACTGAATTGAAATCGATACTATTCAATTAATTAGCCCGCTCAACGGCCCTGATAGTGCAAATCCTGAAATCCTTACCGGAATAAACCGGATATAAAAAAGTACTACATTTGCCTGTAACCCGTTAAATTTGCTTACGGATCCGTGGTTCACTTCCGGCAGGAAACCGGCTCTGTGTATCAGGAAAATTCAGCTAACAACGAAATAACTGCTACCGGAGTTATTATTCAAACTTTACAAACACCCGCAACGACAAGCATAACAGAAAATCGTGAACAGGATTGACAGACTTTTAGCCATTTTAACCACATTGCAATCGAAAAAATTTGTAATGGCTGACTATATTGCCGACAAGTACGAAATAAGTATCAGAACGGTTTACAGGGATTTAAAGGCATTGGGAGAAATTGGTGTTCCTATCGATTACGTGCAACAGAAAGGCTATACGATTCTCCAGGGGTTTTTCCTTCCACCGGTTTTGCTTACAAGTGACGAAGCGAATGCGCTTATTTTAATTGCCAAACTTTCGGAACGTTATGCCGACAGGACCGTTCAGAAAAATGTGGCTAATGCCATAGCCAAAATAACAGCAGTCCTAAGGGAACCCGCTAAAGAAAAAGCAGATATTCTGCAGGACAAAATTGGTGTTTATCTTTCATCCGATGCCGGCAATAACCGGGACTATCTGACTGAAATTCAAAATGCTATTATCAATAAGCAAATCCTGAAAATTGATTACATCGATAACTTTGAAGAAAAAAGCAGGAGAGAAATTGAACCCATAGGTATGAAATTCTATTCCAATCAATGGCACCTGATTGCCTGGTGCTGGTTACGAAGTGAATACAGGGATTTTAAAGTATTGCAAATACAGAATTTAACAAACACCTTAAAACCTTTTCATAAAGTACAACACCTGACACTGGATGAATATGTTAATTCACTTACTTAAAAAAAAGTAAAACTTACTGACATAGGGTTGGCAGTTGGAGCATTTACCTTTGCCCGATAAATAATTTAAAACCATGGACAAGTTAAATAAAAATTGCCAAAGTTGCGGGATGCCTTTAAGCAGGGATACCCGGGGGTGCGGAACCGAAAAAGACGGAACCGGGAGCACAAAGTATTGCAGCTATTGTTACGCAAACGGGGAATTTACCGGTGGCAATGTAACATTGAAGGAATTCGCCGAAATATCAAGGGAAGGGATGATTAAAGGAGGGAAAAGCAAATTTTTCGCCTGGCTTTTTTCACGGCCATTTATGATCGGACATTTAGAACGTTGGAAAAACTAAAACAAAGCATAATGACATTAGACGAACTATTAAACGACAAGGCAATAAAGCCTAAAGAAAAAACGGAAACCATCAGTAACAGGATTCTGGACGGATCATTGCCTGTTGAGGAACTCATTGCATTTGCCGGAAAGCTAAAAGATCCTGCAAAGGCAACTTGCATTGAAGCACTGGAATACGCTACCAAACAAAATCCGGATATAGCTGACGAACACGTATTGATATTTGTTACAAATACACTTACAGCTAAAGCGCCCAGGATAAAATGGGAAAGTGCGAAAGTGATTGGCAACATTGCGCATTTGTTTCCGGAAAAGCTGGAAAAACCAATTGTGAATTTACTGGCCAATACCGAATCCGATGGAACAGTTGTGCGTTGGAGTGCAGCTTTTGCATTAGGAGAAATATTGAAATTAAAGACAAAACATAATACTGACTTACTTCCTGCGATAGAAACAATTTGCGGGAAAGAAGAAAAAAACAGTATCAGGAAAATATATTCAGAAGCTGTTAAAAAGAGCAGGAAATAGGGGCAGGCTGTAACCTAGGCCGCCAACCGGTCAAAAAAAAAAATCCCTGTTTCTCGTTCAATTCTGCAGCAGTTAACAGCATAGTAATTCCTGATAAATTTTACCCGGTCTGGCGGCTGATTTATCATTAGAGATACATTTACCGATGCGCAGTATGGATACACTGAAAATTGAAAAATACCAGGTTGGCCAGGAGGCAGCGATTTATCAACTGGTGAAAAGGGTTTATGATGAGTTCGTTTCGGTGGATTACTGTGAAGAAGGAAATACGTTTTTCTATAACTGGATACAACCTTCACGGATAGCTGAAAGGCAGTGTAAGCAGGTGAATATATGGGTTGCCAGCAAAAATTCGGAATTAGTTGGGATGATTGAAATACGGGATAATAAGTTTATCTCATTGCTTTTTGTTGATAAAAAATACCAGCGGCAAGGCATTGCCAAAAGACTTTTCGATGAATCGCTGAAAGAGATTATGCAACGTGATTCCGGAACTGACAGGTTTTATGTACATGCTTCACCCTATTCGGTTCCGGTGTACAGGAAAATGGGATTTACCGAAACGGGCCCTATGCGTGAGGATTATGGGATCAGGTATTTGCCAATGGAAATGTCAATTCATAGAGGTTAAATTCAGAACATTGTGGAATTTGTGCTTTGGGGTTTTAAGCAGCCGGTACTCTGCACCCTGCATTCAGAAATCTGCACCATCATAATGGTTAATAAATCGATCTGAGATAAGCAGAACAAAGGCGTGTTTATTGTATTTTTGGACTTCAGCAGCATACACCGGCAAATATACATACTTACACAGGTATACTATTGACGCCGCGACTTGTTAAAGCCTCTGAATGGTATAAAACATTTACATCCTAAGAGTGGAATACTATGGACAGAAATTTAATTTTGGGCGATATTATTGATAAGATTAAGAATCTCAATACGCAAAACTACCCGCTTTTATTATCTTCGGAAAAGAATGAAAATACTGAAGACAATGATTTGATTGACAGAAAACTAAGACAGATAAAACGGAATTACAGATTATACCAGGTATTGAGTGTTTTATGTGCCGGATTATTATTTGTAACTGGTTTTCTCCAGGTTTTTGAAGTGAGTCTGATCGATCTGAGAAAGGCAGGTTTATTGATAGTTATGAGTATCGCCGTTTTACTAACCATGTGCCGGCTGAAAAGTGAAATTGAAAGGATAAACACAATAAAATATCTGATAGGGCTGAAAGATAAATTAGTTAATACATCTCCGGATTAATTAGCACCGCTATCGTGCAGTAGCAGGGGCAAGGTTCCTGTATTGCACCCTTTATCAGGTATAGTTATGTCTGTCTCCCAATTTCTGTTGTCTTAATTAGTTTATGCACCCTGCAACCGGCACTCTGCACTCAGCGCAATTGATAGCATTTTCCTTAAAAAGTTCCACAATTAATAAACATATTGCTGCAACATTGGTTATATATTCAAAATGTGGTTTACAGGGGGAGGTGCTGGTTCGGAGCTTTAAAAGACTATTTTGTATTGGGATTTATTATGCTGGTAAATCCCGCACTTACAAAGCCGCGGACCATTAGATGCGATTATATTGCAACACCCTGAACCCGGGCATTTGGAATAAGAAACAAAACCAATAAAAATTAACAATTATGGCACTTATCAATCCTTACATTCACTTCAGCGGAAATGCAGAAGAGGCATTTACATTCTACAAATCGGTTTTTGGCGGCGAATTCGCAATGATAGCCCGTTTCAAAGACTTTCAGAATCCCGAAAATCCGTTTTCGGAAAAAGAGGCAGACAAAATTATGCATATTGCATTACCCATAGGCAAGAGCAGTGTGTTAATGGGAAGCGACACACCCGAGTTTATGGGAAAGCACAACGAGAACGAAAACCGGAGTAAGATTTCAATCAGTTGCGAAAGCAAGGAAGAAGCTGATCGCTTATTTAACGGGCTTTCAGCAGGTGGAACAATAGAAATGCCGATTGAAGATAGTCCCTGGGGGTCTTATTTTGGTATGTTCAGGGATAAATATGGTTTTGAATGGATGGTCGACTTCGACCCGAAGTATAACGGGCAAGTATAAGCCAATTGCCGGCGCGGGTCTCCTGATGCGGGCGGGTTTTTTGGAAAATGGTCAACCGGGGTGGATTATTAAATTACCACGCAAAAGGATTCGAGCAGTAGCAGGGGATTATTAAATTACCACGCGAAAGGATTCGCGCGGTAGCAGGGAGACCAAAAATTCAAGACTCTATAAAGTTTTAATGATTTTCTACGTCAGGTTTTTGCCACGCCACGCAAGCCGTTCGCCAATTTGCATTTACCATATACCCGGCCTTGGCTGCCGGGCTCACTTCTGCATGGCCTGGTAGTGCCCAACTCTCAAAAACCTTCCTTGAAAATCTATTAAAACTTTATAAGGTCAGTCCTTCTGAGTAAAATCACCATTACCGGCGCGTATTTCCCTGCGTGTGCCGGGGAGTAAAAAAGATTTCGAAGCTGTATTCCGGGAATTGCAGGCCTGTAAGAAACAGCGTAAAAGAAAATGCCACTAAAGCACCAGGTCACCAAAATACACCATAAGCAGAAATCCAATATCTTAAGCTTTGGTGCAATCTGGAGTTTTTGTGATTTGGTGGCAAAGAAAACACACCCAATTGCTGGCGAGCGTCTTCTGATGCGGGCGGGTTTTTGGAAAATGGTCAACCGGGTGTGGATTATTAAATTACCACGCGAAAGGATTCGCGCGGTAGCAGGGATACGGGCGGGTTTTGGGAAAATGGTCAACCGGGTGTGGATTATTAAATTACCACGCGAAAGGATTCGCGCGGTAGCGTGGTAATAAATCGGGACACTGCAAACATCAGACTGACGTGCACAAAACAAACATACTGACAATAGCGAAAAAAACAAGTAGTATGCAAATGAACAGACGAAATTGGTTAAGACAAATTGGTTTAGTAACGGCAGGTTTAGGAGTTGCTCAATTCAATGCTTTTGCTTTGCCGCCAACAAATCATTTAACATTTACCCCGACTGACGACATCCCGGTTCGTTTAAGTTCAAACGAAAATCCATATGGACCTTCGCCATTGGCAAGGACAGCAATGAATAACAGCATTAATAACAGCAACAGGTACACCTGGAATACTACGGGAGATTTAATTTCGGCAATTGCTCAAAAGCACAATGTAACCGATGACAATATTTTAATTGGCGCAGGTTCAACAGAGATTATTGATCTGGTTATTCATTCTTTTGCTTCTCAAAAAGGAAATTTTATTACAGCCAATCCATCCTATACCAGTTGGGCAAAGACGGCAGAGAAGTCAGGGCTTAAAAAAATATCCGTTCCTGTTACAAAAGATAAACAGCACGACCTGAAAGCAATGTTAGCGGCTATAGACATGGATACAAAGTTGATTTATGTTTGTAATCCCAACAACCCGACAGGAACACTTTGTGAGAATGCCGAACTTATTTCGTTCATAAAAGAGGCAACAAAAAGTACAACTGTTATGGTTGATGAAGCATACCTTGATTACACCAATCAACCTTCAGTAAGCAATCTTGTTACAGACAATGAAAATTTAATTGTTGTAAAAACATTTTCAAAAATCTATGGATTGGCAGGTGCACGAATCGGTTATGCCATTGCACACAAAAATACAATTAACCACTTTGGCGATTCTATGCAAACATGGGCTAATGGCAGTGTAGGTGTGGTTTCAAGGGCCGGTGCAATCGCATCATTAACAGATACCGATTTTGTTTCACAATGCTATTCTAAAAACGAAGCCGCAAGAAAATATACGGTTGAACAACTGGCACAGCTTAACATTGCCTGCATACCATCTCACACAAACTTTATTTATTTTTCACTGACCAACTACAAGAAAGATTTTTTTAATTTGCTTAAAAGCAACAACATACAAGGGACTTACATTTACGAGGAGGAAGGCAAGTGGACAAGAATTACAGTTGGCACTTTGGACGAAATGCAACAATTTATCACAGCAATAAAATAATCATTGCCGGCGCGCGTCTGCTGACAAGTGCCGGGGAAGTATTGCATCCGGCATCATTGGATCTGCTATGATTTTTTTTTGTCCTTTTTGCTTGAACAAAAAGGACCAAAAATTCAAGACTCTATAAAGTTTTAATGATTTTCTATGTCAGGTTTTTGCCACGCCACGCAAGCCGTTCGCCAATTTGCATTTACCATATACCCGGCCTTGGCTGCAGGGCTCACTTCTGCATGGCTTGGCAGTGCCCAACGCTCAAAAACCTTCCTTGAAAATCTATTAAAACTTTATAAGGTCAGTCCTTCTGAGTAAAATCACCATTACCGGCGTGTGTCTCCCTGCGGGTGCCGGGGAAGTATTGCATCCGGCATCATTGGATCTGCTATGATTTTTTTTTGTCCTTTTTGCTTGAACAAAAAGGACCAAAAATTCAAGACTCTATAAAGTTTTAATGATTTTCTACGTCAGGTTTTTGCCACGCCACGCAAGCCGTTCGCCAATTTGCATTTACCATATACCCGGCCTTGGCTGCAGGGCTCACTTCTGCATGGCTTGGCAGTGCCCAGCGCTCAAAAACCTTCCTTGAAAATCTATTAAAACTTTATAAGGTCAGTCCTTCTGAGTAATATCACCATTACCGGCGTGTGCTACCTGCGGGTGCCGGGGAATAAAAAAGATTTCGAAGCTGTATTCCGGGAATTGCAGGCCTGTAAGAAATAGCGTAAAAGAAAATGCCACTAAAGCACCAGGTCACCCAAATCCACCAAACCTAGAAATCCAATATCGAAGCTTTGGTGCAATCTGGAGTTTTTGTGATTTGGTGGCAAAGAAACACACCTAATTACTGGCGCGTGTCTCCCTGCGGGTGCCGGGGAAGTATTGCATCCGGCATCATTGGATTTGCTATGATTTTTTTTGTCCTTTTTGCTTGAACAAAAAGGACCAAAAATTCAAGACTCTATAAAGTTTTAATGATTTTCTACGTCAGGTTTTTGCCACGCCACGCAAGCCGTTCGCCAATTTGCATTTACCATATACCCGGCCTTGGCTGCCGGGCTCACTTCTGCATGGCTTGGTAGTGCCCAGCGCTCAAAAACCTTCCTTGAAAATCTATTAAAACTTTATAAGGTCAGTCCTTCTGAGTAAAATCACAATTACCGGCGCGTATTTCCCTGCGTGTGCAGGGGAATAAAAAAGATTTCGAAGCTGTATTCCGGGAATTGCAGGCTTGTAAAAAACAGCGTAAAAGAAAATGCCACCAAAGCTCCGGGTCACCAAAATCCACCAAACGCAGAAATCCAGTATCTTAAGCTTTGGTGCAATCTGGAGTTTTTGTGATTTGGTGACAAAAAAACACACCTAATTACTGGCGCGCGTCTCCCTGCGGGTGCCGGGGAAGTATTGCTTCCGGCATCATTGGATCTGCTATGATTTTTTTTTGTCCTTTTTGCTTGAACAAAAAGGACCAAAAATTCAAGACTCTATAAAGTTTTAATGATTTTCTACGTCAGGTTTTTGCCACGCCACGCAAGCCGTTCGCCAATTTGCATTTACCATATACCCGACCTTGGCTGCAGGGCTCACTTCTGCATGGCTTGGTAGTGCCCAACGCTCAAAAACCTTCCTTGAAAATCTATTAAAACTTTATAAGGTCAGTCCTTCTGAGTAAAATCACCGTGGATTATCAAATTACCACGCGAAAGGATTCGCGCGGTAGCAGGGGTAGCAGGGGTCACACGGGTCAGGCAGGGGTATAATCTTTATTTTATGGGCGTCAAATCAATCACCAGGACTAAAAAAGAAGTATCCGGTGATTTTTCATTTATTTTTTCCACTTTCCTTTCGTACACCGCTCCACTCTTTAAAATAGCTACCCAGGAGTATGTTAAGCTATTAATATTGCTCACAGTCGTTCTTGTTGAATATGCCCCTGCACTATATCTTACAGGTATGTTGGTTATTTCATAGGAATAATTTATAACTGTTTCATCTGCAATGGTAGAGGTAATGGAATAATATGAAACGTTAAGTCTTTCAATTTTATCTTTCGATTCGGAAAGCACTGCTGATATTGTAGCTGTTACTTTGTCCTTAAACCTGTTATCGCCTTTATCGACCTCGTAATTGGCATAAAAAGTATTACCTGACTCAATCAGCTCATTCACTGCGTTAGCCGGTAAATCCAACCTTCCTGAGGAGGTTCCAAAAATTTCCTGAAAATAGTTTGCCTCTTCTCCGGTAATAACAGGTTGAGTAGGCAAAATATTTGTTATCACCAAAACTATGGGTACGTGTAAATCAACTGTAATTGATTTGAATTGTGACCCACTAAGTTTGGTAACATCTACGGTAAATTCAATGAATTCTTTACTTATTCCACAATCTTTATTCCAACCGCGAACCCTGATTGTTTCTTTACCGGCGCCTTTTAATGCAAGTATTTGAACTTCTTTATCATAAAAGATATCATCACCTACTTTATAAGCATTCGTAGCTCTTATATCCAATCCATCAGAAACCTTCCAATAATAATATTCGGCTTTTGAAAAACTGTTTAGTACAGAAAATGTTGCAGTTTCATTTTCTTTCATTTTTGCAGGACCTGTTTTATTTACCTTTAATAGTCTGGAAGCCCTGTTTTCAACTTCTAAAATTACTTCTTCACTAATACCGCACTTATTCTTGCCTATAACCCTTATTTCCCCTTTATCAAATTTTTCAGGATCGAATTTAACCAGTATTACTTTTTCATTTTCTTTTTTAACCAAGCTGCAATGATCCGGCAATTTCCATTCATATCCGGTAGCATGACGG
Source organism: Bacteroidales bacterium (assembly GCA_963677975.1). Lineage (GTDB taxonomy): Bacteria > Bacteroidota > Bacteroidia > Bacteroidales > UBA4417 > UBA4417. The sequence goes on from OY782677.1 coordinate 3,325,524, forward strand.
ATATCATAGTTAAGCTCATATTTATAAGGATCCTGTGGATTGTTAAGACAAATTATTTTTTCACCACTAATATAATTAAAATTACTAATTACGGGGGCTGGTTTTAAACTGAAAAGTTTCCATGCTATATGACCGGCAGTTCCTTTTTCATTGATCCCCCGAACACTAATGGCACTCCCGGTCATTTTACGTGTAAGCGTAATAGTAATTGTATTTCCGTTACTTTCGCCGGTAAAACCTTCCGGTATTAACCATTCATATTCTACTGCATTTTTTGATTCACTGCAGGTAAAAGTAATTTGTGTGCCGGGCTCTCCACATGGCTCATCAGGCGACATTGTAATAGTCTTTGGAATTCCAGGAGTTTTATCATCATCATCCGGCGGGTGAGGGATACAACTCCCTTTGAATATTTTTACTGTATAGTCTTCCCACTCACCCGGACCATTTTTATTAACGCCTCTGACAAACAACACGCCTGTCCAGATAACTTTGGTCAGTTCAAGGGTAATAGTGGTGGTTCTGCTGCTCCCTTTAGTTCCTCCCGGGGGTATCCATTCGTACCATTCGGCATTTTTTACGGGGGCAATAGATACAGTAAATTGTGAACCTGGTACGGGGCAAAATGTCAGTGATGAAGTTGTAAACTCAACAGGTTTAGCGGGTAAGTATTTGATAGTGTCTTCCTTAGTGATAATTGGATGAGTATCATTGCCTGTAATATTGCCTGCAGAATTACCATTGTTATTAGCGGAAGTAGTATCACCTGTAACGTTAACAGCTGAAGTTGTATCTGGTGGTGTAGTACCTGTTGTACCTGAATCAGGAGGTGTACAGTTGTTATACATACAATCGATTTCTTCGCGCGATAAAACTCTGTTATACAAACATACCCCGTCAACGGTGCCACTGAACCCAAGATAAGGTCTTTGCGGGTCGCCGGCAATTGTTGATGTTCCGAGTCCTCTGGGGAGTTTTCCCTTACCGGTTATAAATTCACTACGAATTGAGTTTATAACATAAAGATTTACTTCTTCAATTGTTTGGTCGTAGGTAACTGCGATAAGGGTCCATTCATTCAGGTCAACAGGAGCAGAGCCAATTGAGGTCTTATCACCTGCAAAAGCACACCAGCCCCATTTCCCGTTTTTAATATCCATTATAATGCATCTGCCATATTGTGAACTGTCATTTGAAACCAGGACCATTTTTTTATCTTTAACGGTAGCCTTAACCCAAACCGCAATAGTAAGTTTAGGATAAACAGACGGGCTTAAGTTGAGCCTGCTAAGTTTTAATAATTGTTTACCGTCGAAGTTAATTGCCTGGTTTGGTATGCCTGCCCTTCCCATTGTATATGTTACCGGAGAAAGAGCAGAAACAGCATGATGACCGTTTCCGCTAGCATCAACAATGCTATTTTCAAAACGGTAAGCAGCAATTACACCATCGTTGAGGTTAATTGTTTGCGTGTAAGAAACAACGCTATTTAAGATAATAAAGAATAAGATGTTGGTTTTAATAATTCTCATATTGCATCAATGAGTTTAATGTTAATTTTTATCTCAATCATTGCCAACCGTATTTTGCGGTTTTCGATATTTTATACCCTGAATGCTTTGTGTTTTCAACTTCCCAGGTAAATTTCCGAAGATCGGAATGTGTCTCCCTTTTGCAAATTTCTTTGAAACCTGTGGTGTAAACTTCGCCGCTTCGATAAAAGCAGTAACATTGGATATTTTGTTTTAACGACAATGTTATCAGCTATTTCGGCAAGAATCCGAATTGAAGCCAAAAGAATTGAAATGATACATAGCGTATTCATATCAATATGATTTTGATCAACAAATCTAATAAAATGTCTGATTCAATTAAACAAATAATTTTGAAAATTAAAGTACTAAACCTTACATAATTCTCAATTGCCGGCGTGCATCTTCTGACGCATGATAGGTAAGTATTACAACCGGCATCAGTGTTGGATCCAATACTATCCTGATTAAAACATTGGATTTGAAATGATTTTTTTGTCCTTTTTGCCTGAACAAAAAGGATCAAAAATTCAAGACTCTATAAAGTTTTAATGATTTTCTATGTCAGGTTTTTGCCACGCCACGCAAGCCGTTCGCCAATTTGCATTTACCATATACCCGGCCTTGGCTGCCGGGCTCACTTCTGCATGGCTTGGTAGTGCCCAGCGCTCAAAAACCTTCCTTGAAAATATATTAAAACTTTATAAGGTCAGTCCTTCTGAGTAATATCACCATTACCGGCGTGTGCTACCTGCGGGTGCCGGGGAAGTATTGCATCCGGCATCATTGGATTTGCTATGATTTTTTTTGTCCTTTTTGCCTGAACAAAAAGGACCAAAAATTCAAGACTCTATAAAGTTTTAATGATTTTCTATGTCAGGTTTTTGCCACGCCACGCAAGCCGTTCGCCAATTTGCATTTGCCATAAACCCGGCCTTGGCTGCAGGGCTCACTTCTGCATGGCCTGGTAGTGCCTAATGCTCAAAACCTTCCTTGAAAATATATTAAAACTTTATAAGGTCAGTCCTTCTGAGTAAAATCACGATTACCGGCGGGTGTATCCCTGCGTATGCCGGGGAATAAAAAAGATTTCGAAGCTGTATTCCGGGAATTGCAGGCTTGTGAGAAACAGTGGAACAGAAAATGCCACTAAAGCACCAAGTCACCAAAATACACCAAACCCAGAAATCCGTTATCTTAAGCTTTGGTGCAATCTGGAGTTTTTGTGATTTGGTGGCAAAGAAACACACCTAATTATTGGCGCGTGTCTCCCTGCGGGTGCCGGGGAAGTATTGCATCCGGCATCATTGGATCTGCTATGATTTTTTTTGTCCTTTTTGCTTGAACAAAAAGGACCAAAAATTCAAGACTCTATAAAGTTTTAATGATTTTCTACGTCAGGTTTTTGCCACGCCACGCAAGCCGTTCGCCAACTTGCATTTACCATATACCCGACCTTGGCTGCAGGGCTCACTTCTGCATGGCTTGGTAGTGCCCAACGCTCAAAAACCTTCCTTGAAAATCTATTAAAACTTTATAAGGTCAGTCCTTCTGAGTAAAATCACCATTACTGGCGCGTGTCTCCCTGCGGGTGCCGGGGAAGTATTGCATCCGGCATCATTGGATCTGCTATGATTTTTTTTGTCCTTTTTGCTTGAACAAAAAGGACCAAAAATTCAAGACTCTATAAAGTTTTAATGATTTTCTATGTCAGGTTTTAGCCACGCCACGCAAGCCGTTCGCCAATTTGCATTTACCATATACCCGACCTTGGCTGCAGGGCTCACTTCTGCATGGCCTGGTAGTGCCTAATGCTCAAAACCTTCCTTGAAAATCTATTAAAACTTTTTAAGGTCAGTCCTTTTGAGTAAAATCACCATTACTGGCGCGTATTTCCCTGCGTGTGCCGGGGAGTAAAAAAGATTTCGAAGCTGTATTCCGGGAATTGCAGGCCTGTAAGAAACAGCGTAAAAGAAAATGCCACCAAAGCTCCGGGTCACCAAAATCCACCAAACGCAGAAATCCATTATCTTAAGCTTTGGTGCAATCTGGAGTTTTTGTGATTTGGTGACAAAGAAACACACCTAATTACTGGCACGTTTTCTGATGCGGGCGGGTTTTTGGAAAATGTTCAACCGGGTGTGGATTATTAAATTACCACGCGAAAGGATTCGCGCGGTAGCAGGGCGGCCGGGTTTTTTGGAAAATGTTCAACCGGGAGTGGATTAATAAATGACCACGCGAAAGGATTCGCGCGGTAGCAGGGATCTGCTATGATTTTTTTTTGTCCTTTTTGCTTGAACAAAAAGGACCAAAAATTCAAGACTCTATAAAGTTTTAATGATTTTCTACGTCAGGTTTTTGCCACGCCACGCAAGCCGTTCGCCAATTTGCATTTACTATATACCCGGCCTTGGCTGCAGGGCTCACTTCTGCTTGGCTTGGTAGTGCCCAGCGCTCAAAAACCTTCCTTGAAAATCTATTAAAACTATATAAGGTCAGTCCTTCTGAGTAAAATCACGATTACCGGCGGGTGTATCCCTGCGTGTGCCGGGGAAGTATTGCATCCGGCATCATTGGATCTGCTATGATTTTTTTTGTCCTTTTTGCTTGAACAAAAAGGACCAAAAATTCAAGACTCTATAAAGTTTTAATGATTTTCTACGTCAGGTTTTTGCCACGCCACGCAAGCCGTTCGCCAACTTGCATTTACCATATACCCGACCTTGGCTGCAGGGCTCACTTCTGCATGGCTTGGTAGTGCCCAACGCTCAAAAACCTTCCTTGAAAATCTATTAAAACTTTATAAGGTCAGTCCTTCTGAGTAAAATCACCATTACCGGCGCGTATTTCCCTGCGTGTGCCGGGGAATAAAAAAGATTTCGAAGCTGTATTCCGGGAATTGCAGGCTTGTAAAAAACAGCGTAAAAGAAAATGCCACTAAAGCACCAGGTCACCAAAATCCACCAAACGCAGAAATCCAGTATCTTAAGTTTTGGTGCAATTTGGAGTTTTTGTGATTTGGTGGCAAAGAAACACACCTAATTACTGGCGCGTGTCTCCCTGCGGGTGCCGGGGAAGTATTGCATCCGGCATCATTGGATCTGCTATGATTTTTTTTTGTCCTTTTTGCTTGAACAAAAAGGACCAAAAATTCAAGACTCTATAAAGTTTTAATGATTTTCTATATCAGGTTTTTGCCACGCCACGCAAGCCGTTCGCCAACTTGCATTTACCATATACCCGGCCTTGGCTGCAGGGCTCACTTCTGCATGGCTTGGTAGTACCCAACGCTTAAAAACCTTCCTTGAAAATCTATTAAAACTTTATAAGGTCAGTCCTTCTGAGTAATATCACCATTACCGGCGTGTGCTACCTGCGGGTGCCGGGGAAGTATTGCATCCGGCATCATTGGATCTGCTATGATTTTTTTTGTCCTTTTTGCTTGAACAAAAAGGACCAAAAATTCAAGACTCTATAAAGTTTTAATGATTTTCTATGTCAGGTTTTAGCCACGCCACGCAAGCCGTTCGCCAATTTGCATTTACCATATACCCGACCTTGGCTGCAGGGCTCACTTCTGCATGGCTTGGTAGTGCCTAACGCTCAAAAACCTTCCTTGAAAATCTATTAAAACTTTATAAGGTCAGTCCTTCTGAGTAAATAACCATTACCGGCGCACTTTTCCTTACGCATAACGCAGAATAGATGTTCACTGGCATTATAAATTCAGTCTGGCTGCTAACTTTATGGATAGTAAATCATATTATTGTAAATTTGTTAAGCAAGTAATTTGAAGCGATGGTGCAGGCGTAAGGAGAAGCGCGCGAGTGGGGGAACAAGAGCAGCCTGATAAAACGAATATACTATGAATATAAAATACCTTCTAATCCTTCTTACCTATGCAGCAACAAGCGTAAAAGCACAAACAGCCCTGGAGTTTAACAAACGATTTGTTGAAAGTGAGGACCGCTGGGTTGCTTTTCAGATGAACCAGGATAGTACCTACACCTTTGGCTTTATTTATATTGACTCGCAGGCAGGTTTAACGCTTAATTACGAAGGCAGGTTCAGTATATCGCAGGCCGGAACATTTATCCCGCAAAGTAAAGACACTACAAGCATTAAAGTCAGGCTTGAACCTAATGATGTACTTGTTGCGTTTATTCCTGAGAATAAGTTTGAAGAGTTAAGGATAAATGCCGTTCCCGTCTGGCTGAAGTTTTATAAGTCCGACACAGCCTCTGCTGAACGGCTGTATCGCTGGGGATACCTGTATAACGGATGGAACGAATGTGCAAAAGCGCTAACCTATCTCGAAAAATGTCAGAAGATAAGACCCGATTTCGATGGTCTGGATGTTGAACTAGCCTATTCGTACAATTGCCTGGGCCTTTATGATAAAGCAATTACGGTTTTACAAAATGTGCTTGTAACCCATCGGCTGATGCCTATGTAAACAAGGAATTAATTTATGCACGGATAAAATCGGGACAGCTGGAACAGGCTGCCGAAAGCTGCAGGCTGGCCTTAAAAATATGTGCCGAAACCACTTACAATGCCGAAAATTGCTATAACCTGCTACATGAATACTATATGAAAAAGGACAATACGAATTTTAAACTGTGGCTGAAGGAGACAAAGAAATGGAATTCGGACAATGCCGATATGAGCAACAGGATAAAACGTATGGAAGACGAACTGTTGAAATAGTCAGGGCGGAAAAGCCCTGAACAGGGAAGGTAAGCACCAATTTCAGGAACAACCCGTACATATGATTGACAGACCAAATATACTTGTAGTGTGTGGACGAAATAAAAAACGAAGCAGGACAGCTGAGTCGGTTTTTAAGAATGATAACAGGTTCAATATTCGTTCGGCCGGATTAAGTCCGAACAGTGACAGGAAAATCACAGAGAATGATCTGAAATGGGCAAACCATATCTTTGTGATGGAAAAAGAACACAGGGCCAGGATTTGGGAACTTTACCGGCATATTGAAATTCCAGCGGTTGAAATCCTTGATATACCTGATGATTATGAATTTATGGATAATGAATTGATTGAATTACTGACCGATAAGATAAATGATTCATTGCGGATCATGTATAAAATATGATTCTGTGAAGTGGCATTACCGGTGCACGTCATGCGGCGCGTGCCGGGTAACAGAGAAGTTCGATGATATAATAAATCCAGCCCGGCTGCTAACAATAGTGATAGTTTATCAGTATTATATGTAATTGTGTTAAGTAAGGAATTCGAAGTACTGGCACATGCTTCGGATGACACGCGAGCGTGGACCTTACGGTCCCGGTTATTCAAAGAATGGATTGTTCGTATATTCTGATTAGTGGTTTGGATTTCGATAATTGGGATAATAACATTGGTTTTCTCTGAATGCGAAATAACGGGTAGGGCAGGAGATTGACAATCGTCAGCACCAGTTATAACACAAAACACTGTTGCATAGTGTATGCAATATCAGGGATTAATAAGGTTTTCCCATATTAATCACTGGTCATAATAGTGTTATAACCCAAATCCTATCCGCACTGCCGGATATGTCGAATTACCAGAAAAATACAATTGTGGAGAAATGGATATATATTTTCCGATTTCCCAATTAAAACCAAGTCGAAAAGTGTTTTCCTCAAATATGTCACCCTGCCTCAAAGCCAGGTAACCTATTTCTATGCCCAGCCAATTGGGATTTTTAACTGTATTTGATAAGTTATATCGATAACCTAAATTAACAAAACCATTAAGATTTACCTTTGAATTATCTTTAAAATCAGATAATTGATTATATGACAGGTAATACTGATTTTTCCAGATTCCTTTTTTAGCGAGTATAAATCCTAGTTCGGCCGAAAGGTCAATAACCGGTTGATTTTTTACAAAGTTTACTCCTATACCACCTTTAAGGCTCAAGGCATCCTTTTGACCATTAATCTTGTCAGATTGTTGATTATGAACCATTTTCTCTCCCTGAAAAGAATAGTTGAATGTTCTGGAAAATCGGCCTTTAATAGAGCATGTGGCATCAATGACTTCCTTAATTTTAATAATCAGGCTATCGGAAACTAGCTTTTCAAGTTCATTAAATTGAATCTTTAAAAGATAATTATCAGAACAAATGATACATTGATTATTAAATTGAAAACTGGAGTGATTGCCATTTTCCCAGATTATTTTTTCAACAGGTCCGGTTTGCTTAATGGATAATAATATATCGGGCTTATAGATAATTGTGTAGAATTCTTTTTCGGAAATATTGTTTCTGTCTTTTAGAATAGAATTCAGACTTTTCATATCTTTTTCTATATGAACGGATAAATCCGAATATTCATAGATGGCTAAACTGAGATGAATATTATTATCGGTTTGAACAAAAATTGAATCGAGACAAGGTTTTTGACTGTAAGCTATATTACAACTTAACAAAAGCATTGATGCGGTGAAAATTCTTCTTAAATTTTTCATTTCTTTAAATGTTTAATGGTTAACTGTTTGAGGGATATGCTCCGGCACCAAAGAATCAGATTTAAAGTTTTGTTGTTAAGGCTAATGTTCCGCCATTTGTTTGGTCTTTATTACCGCCAAATTTTATTTGGATTTTCTTCCTCTTCTCCTTTGTAAATGATTCATTGTTAGTAATAAGAATTTCGGATTTAAAGTTGTCTTCACTTGTTTGAATAATTGAATCTTTTGGATTGTTAAGTGCATACACCGTGAGGGAAGCCGGTTTTTGTTCCACTTCGATATTTGTTATTTGTTGAATATAAATAGTATCAGTAGTTTGTTTTATAGTAACCAGGGGTTTGTATTCAATTATTTTTTTTTCGAAATATACTGTATCAGGTTTGCAGGTATTGGTTGCAATTACATTTTCTCTTTTTATTAAAGTACCAGTGTTATTTTGTATACTCTCATTTCTTAAAGCATTATTTAATTCAACAAGCTTTTTTATTGTATTTCTATTCTTAACATTCGAAATAGTTACTACCGAAAGGCAGACAAAGAGCAAAACACTGGCAGCAACCAACAATGGAAATAAGAGGAGCCGTGGATGATTTTTCTTTTTAGGTTGAACCTGATTCCATATTCTTTCTTTAGCATTATTTGCTACTGAATCGTAAAAATTATTCGATTCATGTATTGCATTCTTTATAAGGGAATCAATTTTATGAGTTTCCATTTTTGTTTGTTTTGTTAATTCTTTCAACAATTTTAAACCTTGCTTTTCGCAACTGAGTCTTTGAAGTGCTTTCAGTAATATTTAGTAATTCTGATATTTCCTTATGCGAATAACCTTCTATCGCAAACAGGTTAAATACCATCCGGTAACCAATTGGTATTGTTTCAATTATGGAATATATCTGTTCAATATCAATATTAGTTAAATCAGCATCATATACTTTATTCAGCTCATATTCTGACAAATCTTCATTGTATTTGATTCTGTTTTTTGCATTTACATACCTTATTGATTCGTTGATAACAATAGTTTTAATCCATTTATTTAAACTATTATCTCCGCGGTATTCAAATCTCCGAATATTCTCAAAGACCTTTGTAAATGATACAATCAGCACATCTTCAACATCATAGTGATTGGCTAAAATGCGCATAGATAAATTGTACATCTGGTTGTAGTGAGCATTAAACAAAATGCCCTGTGCAACCTGATTGCCGTATTTACATTGTTTTAAAACTTCTTCGACGTCCAATTTTTATTTCCTATGATTTTAATTCTATTAACACGATTTTTTACATTGAAGTTGCCTGAGCAAATAAATAAATTTTTTTTTGATTGATTTGAAATAAAATATTTTGAATTTATAAATAAGCAGTATGGATTGTAAGTGTCGTATTTAAGGAATTGAAAGTCCATTGCCGGCGCATGTTACCCGACGCGTGCCGCTAACATGAGTTCCATAACATTAAAAATTCAGTCCGGCTGCTAACTATTGTGATAGTAAATCAGTATTAAATGTAATTTTGTTAAATAGTAATCTGAAGCGTTAACATACACATCAGGTGATGTGCGTGAGCGGGGACTATTAGATTCGACACAAAATACAAAAACCAATGAAAACATTCCTGAAATTATTTTTTCTTACAGCAATACTTGCCGCGGCAAATGCGAATGCTCAGCAAACTTCCCAACCCGATTCGCTCCTGAACAAACTGACCGGTAAATGGATACTTACGGGTATAATTGATGGTCAGCAGACAACACATGACGTTGATGTTCAAAGAGTTCTTAACGGGCAATATGTTCAGATCAAAGAAGTGTCGAGGGAGAGGGACCAGGAAGGGAAACCCCTTTATGAAGCGATTGTATATATCTGCTGGGAGGAGCCGAAACAGCAGTATTCATGTCTGTGGTTAGATAATACCAGCAACGGAGGAATTTCCAATGGGATTATCGGGCGAGCAAAACAAAGTGACGACAGGATAGAGATGCTATTTAAATACAATGAAACAAGCCAGTTTCGCACTACATTTAAATATAACAAAGATGCTGATACATGGCAATGGTTAATGGATGGGGAAGAAAATGGAAAGACAGAGGCATTCGCCAGGGTTAATTTAACAAAGAACAAGTGAGAATGCGCTGGTAATAAATGCAAGTAACGGGTGCGCTAAAATTATTAACCCCCGCTACCGTACGAATCCGTTCCGAAGGTCATTTGATACTTAATCTTTACAGGTAAAATATTTGCCTCTCCTGATTATGAAGTTTATTTTAAGCTAACTTTGTTTAAAAATAATATCCAAACAAATTAAACCAATCCATATGATACGTCGATTACTTATACCTGCAGGTTTTATTATAATCCTGTCGGCCTTATTCCTGGCATCGTGCAACGACTGCATGGAAGGGAACGGCAAAATGGCCACCCGCACGGCAAAATTCACTGAAATAACTGCCGTAAACCTTTCGGTAAGCGCCGATGTGGTGTTTGTTGACGACTCCACCGGGACCGTAAAAATAGAAGGCGAAAGCAATATTATCGAGGCCATAACCCTCGAGCAGACAGGCACTTCGCTGCGTATTACTTCCGAGCCCTGTTTCTCGGCCAACAAACCGGTTAAAATCACCATCCCTATGAAAAATGTTACCGAACTGCAGTTGAACGGGTCGGGGAGCTTTAAATCGGAAAACAAACTTGCAGCTACTGACCTGGATCTGCGTATTAACGGCTCGGGCGATATAGATATAGCCGTGGATGCCACCAATGTAATGAGTAAGATTAACGGTTCCGGAAATGTAATATTGAAAGGCGCAGCCCAGCGTCATAAAATAGAAGTAAACGGGTCGGGCGATGTAGATGCCGAAAATTTCCCCACGGGGAAAGTTGCAATTACCGTTAACGGCTCCGGCGACTGCAAAGTAATGGCAACCACCGCACTGTCGATCAAAATACGGGGAAGCGGAAGCGTTTATTACAGCGGAGCCCCCGATATTTCATCGGATATTAAAGGTTCCGGATCGCTCGAGAAAATCAAATAATACCTGGTTAATCAGAGGTTCTTTTCGGTTTACAATTTCATCAGCAAAGCTTGTGTAGTACAGGCCTGTAAATTATTTTTGTAAACAAAAATAAATACCCCCCTGGTGCGTTACAATAGCAACTTCCTGAATCGAATATTTACCCAATTCATACCGCTTGTGAAAAAAACAATGTACAGAGTTTTATATTTCCTTGCTATCAGTTTGGTTTTCAGTATACAATTGTTTGCTCAAACGGGAGGAAAGACAACCTATAAATTCCTGAACCTTACGAATTCGGCACGTGTTGCGGCACTGGGCGGCAATTTCCTCACCATTCACGATAACGACCTCAGTCTTGCCCTGGCCAACCCCTCGCTGATTTCGCCACAGATGCATAACAACCTATCGCTCAATTTCGTGGATTATTTTGCGGGCACCAGCTACGGCTTTGCCAGTTACGGTTTGCATGTGCCTAAAGCCGGGAGTTTTGCTGCATCCATGCAGTATTACAGCTATGGCAAGTCGGACAATACCAACGAGTATGGCGATGTACTGGGGCAGTTTACAGCAGGCGAATATGCATTTAACCTGGGTTGGGGACGAACACTGGATACCGTATTTTCGATAGGTGCAAATTTAAAGGCAATCTATTCGAGCCTCGAGACCTATAATTCGTTCGGGCTTGCCGTGGATGTGGCCGGAAGTTATATTCCAAATGAAACATTCTGTGCATCGCTGCTTTTCCGGAATATAGGAAGGCAGCTAACCACCTATACGCCCGAAGGCACCGAACCTTTGCCTTTCGAGATACAGGCGGGAATTTCGAAAAAACTTGCCCATGTGCCGTTCCGCTATTCCATACTGTTGCAGCACCTTGAGAAATGGGATCTGACCTATACCGATCCAAACGCCGCTGTTGATCCTTTCACCGGGGAAGTGCCCAAGCAATCAGGTCTGGATGCATTTGCAGGTAAAGCCATGCGGCATATTGTAATAGGAGGGGAGTTTATCCCGGCTAAATTCCTGAGCATACGGTTTGGGTACAACTACCTGAGGCGACAGGAAATGAAAGTAGTTTCCCGCCCCGGGACCGTAGGGTTCTCATGGGGAATCGGGATAAAAGTTTCGAAATTCAATTTCAGCTATTCCCGGGCTGCCTACCACCTGGCCGGATCACCGAATTTTATTACAATTGGTACTAACCTGGGAGATTGGGGGAAGAAATAAGGGGTTTCTGGTTTCTGGTTGCTTGTTTCTGTTTGCTTGTTTCTGGTTGCTGGAACAGTAACATTAAAACCCATCAACTTATCAACCCATCAACCATTTTCCTATTTTCCATTTTCAATTGTCAACTGTCAATTGTCCATTACTCATCAACCCATCAACCTATCAACCCATCAACATGATACTACACCTCTGAGGCATGGAGAGTATGGTTCAAATGATTTGAAGATTTGAGGATCTGAAAATTTGAAAATGAATTATCAGGCATAACCTCCCATTGTCCATGCCTGAAATAGGTTGACCAAAAATCAACTTAAAAGGGTAAAGATGAAACCAAAATTAGTAAAAAAAGAATCTCTCCGTCAATTGCGATTTTTCAGTGAGCAAGTAAAACGAGGAGTTGTAACTGATATTGAAAATGGTAAATGTTCAGTATCACAGGCAAGCAAGGAGCTTAGTGTCAGTTCTACGAGTATTTATAACTGGATAGAAAGATTTAGCCGATATTTGCAACATAACAAACGACTTGTTGTGGAAGACAAAAGCGAAGCCTATCAGACCGAACAATTGCGCAAGCGGATTCTGGAATTGGAAGCAGCCTTAGGTCGCAAGCAGATAGAGTTGGATTTGATAAACAAGGTAGTGGATCTGGCAAGTGATGAATACAAAACAGATCTAAAAAAAAGTTTCTTAAAAGCAGCCTTGACTGGTTCCGGCTTACCAAAGGATCAGGCCACCACTACAAAATGAAGGAACTCTATTCTGTTGCCGGAATAACAAAACAGGCACTTTGGAAGCACCGAAAATATCAGGAACTAAAAGTGTGTCAGACGGCCCTAGTAATAACAGCCATTGAGAAGAAACGGAAAGATCACAGAAAAATGGGCGTTAGAAACTTGTTTTATATGGTTAAAGAAGAATCGCCAGTTGGGCGGGATATCTTTGAGCGTATAGGGTTGTCAAATGGGTATAGAATAAAGCGTACAAGGAGTGTTATAAAAACAACCTGGAGCCAGCGGGTAGAATACTATCCAAACCTAATTGAAGGAAAGATACTAACTGGAATAAATCAGGTATGGCAATCAGATATGTTTTATATTATGAGTCAAGGCCAGGTTTTTTATGGGGTAACAATACTTGATGTTTATTCAAGGAAGCTTTTATCCTTGCATATATCCAAAAGCTTGGCAGCAAAATCATTGGAGATTGCAATGAAAAAGGCATTAAAACTAAGAGCTGGATATGATCTCACGGGGTGCATATTTCATTCTGACCGTGGAGGTCAATACATCAGTAAAAGCCATAAGCTAATACTAAGTCAAAACAAGATGGTGATTAGTATGTGTGTATTGCCACAGGAAAACGCTTATGCAGAAAGGGTGCAAGGTACTTTGAAGAACGATTATATCGTTTTTGAGAATCTCCGGGAAGATAATATGGCATATGTATCATCTAAAATAATGAGACTTTATAACAATGAAAAACCGCATCTTGGATTAAAAAGAATGAATCCAACAGACTTTGAAAATTATGTTGATAAATTACCACTATTAGATAGGCCTAAAATGCCCATCTATCAATGGAATCATGAGTTATTAACTAAATTTCAATTTATCAACAAAAAGAAAAAAGAAGCAAAAAAGAAAAAGTCAACACCAATAATAGTAAATTTAAAGTAAATTTAAAAAGTCAACCTATTTCAGGCATCCACACATTGTCAATTGTCAATTGTCCATTGTCCATTGTCCATTGTCCATTGTCCATTGTCCATTGTCCATTGTCAATTACTCATCAACCCATCAACATTGTCAATTGTCAATTGTCCATTGTCAACCGTCCATTGTCAATTACCCATCAATTGAAACTCTGAAACTCTGAAACTCTTTTTGCTACCTTCGCAATAAATATCCAACAACCCCATGAAAGTAACCATCGACCCGGATTCAGGCTTTTGCTTTGGTGTGGATCGTGCGATTAAAACCGCCGAGGTCGAACTGGAAGCCGGCAACAAGGTTTATTGCCTTGGCGAAATGGTGCATAACCAGGTTCAGATGGATAAACTCAGGGCCATGGGACTGGAGGTAGTTACCCTTGCCGATCTGCCAACCTTACAAGGAGGCACAGTGCTTTTCAGGGCGCATGGAGAACCTCCATCCTCATACCGGCTGGCAGAAGAACAAGGGATAAAGGTTATTGATGCTACATGCCCCATCGTTACCAAACTTCAGAAAGGGATATCTGCAAGATATGTATCCGGAAAGGAAACGGATGTACAGATTGTTATATTCGGTAAACCAGGACATGCAGAGGTATCGGGTTTGACCGGTAATGCCGGAAATAAGGCAATAATCATCAGGAACGAAGAGGATTTTACGTGCATTGATTTTACGCGTCCGGTGCGCCTTTTCTCGCAAACAACCATGGATGCTGAATCGTACGAGGCAATAGGTAAGTTGTTGGAACAACGTATGGCTGAATCAGGAAACCAGGACTTTGAAATAAATAAAAGTGTCTGCCGGCAGGTTTCAGGCCGGGCGCCTGCATTGCGTGAGTTTGCTGCCCGCCACGATGTAATTATTTTTGTCAGCGGCCATAACAGTGCCAATGGCGCATACTTGTACAGCATATGCAGGGATACCAATGAAAGAAGTTTCATGGTAAGCCGTGCTGATGAAATTGATAGTAAGTGGTTCGAAAATGCCGCTACAGTAGGAGTGAGCGGTGCAACATCAACACCATCGTGGTTGATTGAAGAAGTTGCCGGGTGGATACAGCGTATTAAATCCTGAGGTTACCTGGCCTTATTCTGAATCTGCTTTTTGTTTCACGATCATCTTCAGGCGGTTTCGTCTCATGGCTATTGCCGACATGATTGATGCAATTATAATTATGCTGAATACCAGGTTCGAATTACCGAGAAATCCGAGGAAATAAGCCATTCCAATAAACAACAGGTTGAATACAATGAGTATCAGTGTTGTTTGAATGTGCGTAAAGCCCAGGTCGAGGAGTAAATGATGGATATGCCTGCGGTCGGCTGTAAACGGGCTGTGTCCCCGGTAAATCCGTATAGCGAATACCCTAAGTGTGTCGAATAAAGGGATAATAAGTACGGCAAAAGAGAATAAGGCCGGCCCTGCTATAAAATGATTCCTGAACGCAAATACGCTGCTCATTTCGTTGAACCTAAATACAAGCACTGTCATTGCCAGGCCCAGCAGAAGGGATCCGGCATCGCCCATAAAAATCTTATTTTCTTTGCCAAAAACATTATAAATAAAAAACGGGATCAGGGCTCCAACAATCGTAAACGACAGGATTGCATATTCCCACTCGCCGCCTCTCAGGAAATAGCTTCCGAATACCGAACATCCAAGCATGGCGATGGACGAAGCAAGCCCGTCGACACCATCAATAAGATTAAACGAATTTATTATTACCACACCGGCAAATACCGATAACAAAATACTTACCGAAAAACGTATTTCGTTAAAGCCAAATATTCCCTGCAGGTTATTCAGCCTGAGGTCACCGATCATTGTAAGGACCAGTAAAGCAATAATTTCGGCCGTAAGCTTTTTGTAAGGCGAGATGTTGAGCAAATCGTCCTTCATCCCGACAAAGAAAATAATAGTAAACGCAGCAATAATAGCGGGAAGCGAAGTAAGGCTGCTTATACTCCCGCTCCTTTGGAGCCCGCTGGTATCGATAAACGAAAGGCTCACTGTGACAATCGAGAAAAAGATGCCTAGTCCTCCCAGCGTTGCAACCGCACTGTTATGGCTGCCTCTTTGTTTAGGAACGTCGAATATGTTTTTTTCCTTCGCAATCCTCAGAATAACAGGAATAGCATACGCATTAACTATGATAGCCAGAATGAAGGCTGTGAACAGCCTGTATTCAGGTTGAAAAAACTGATTATATAAATCTTCGAGGAATTGCATAAACTTTAATCATTACTTGCCACTGCAATATGAAAACTGCGAAAAACACATGTTATTAAAGCAGGTAGTACCGGTACTTATAATTGGTTAGTTATAAGTGCAAAAGTAATTTGTTTGAGTTAAAAATCATAGTCCCGCCTTTATATATCCTTACCGGTAATTATCCGGAATCGCACCCCGAATATCCATCCTTTTAGTATACAATGGTGCCATTGTCAGTAGCTTAATTATTAATTTGATTGCTGTGAATTAGTAATAAAAATACCTTTGTACTTTTGATATAAGGACGATACTGCAAAATGAATGAATCCGAATTATTATGAAATTTGAAAAAATCTATATTTTTTGCCCTACCGATGTGGTGAGCGGGGGGGTAAACAGTCTGCAAATATTATGTAATGCTTTGGTGAACAATAATATAGATGCAAAAATATATTACATTAAACCAGACGAAGAATTTATCAATCACGCGGTCATCAGGTCGTTCAATACACCCTATACTACGCATATCGACGATTCGGACGAGAACCTGCTGATAGTTCCTGAAGCCTATATTCCGGTTTTGCATCAGTATGCCTCAATCCGTAAAATGATTTACTGGCTGGGCATATATTTTTATATCAAAAAGCCGCCTCACCGTTTCCCGCTTTCAATCAAAATAGTGCGCAAGATTTTCGCCGGGTACAGTTTCTTTGGGAATCCGGCCAATGGGTTTCATGCCTTAACTCAAAGAGTTAATTTGTGGAGCAAAAAGAAGGATCCGGTATGGAGTTCCGCTATAATCCACATGACAAACTCATTTTATGCAGCTGACTTCCTGAAGCACATGGGTATAAACGACGCTATTGTATTGCATAACCCGGTAAGGGAGGAGTTTTACCTGCAAAAAACAAAGCCCGTAAAGGAGAAGAAAATCCTTTTCGGGCCTGGGACCCCTAACCGTTTAATCCGGAAAATCAGGAAGTCATTTCCGGATTATGAATGCATCAGGTTACGACATATACATCCTGATGATGTTCACCGCCTGTATACCGAAAGTATGTTGTTTATCGAATTGGGAGACTTTGCAGGCCGTAACCGCATGCCCAGGGAAGCGGTTCTTTCAGGCTGTGTGGTGATTACAAGCCGGACAGGAAGTGCTCACTATCATTCCGACCTGCCTTTGCCCGATTACTACAAAATCAATACAGGCAGAGTGTACCTGCCTGAGTTAATAAACAAGATTTATGCAGTTGTAAACGATTATCCGCTTCATTACTCAAATATGCACCACTACATGGAAAGCCTTATAAATGAAAAAAACAACTTCAGGACTGAAGTTGCCAGTGTATTTGAGAATCTGCAGAAAAAAGATTAAGACTCTTTTCCCAGGAATAATCCGGCTATTTTTTTACCATAGTTTTCCCACGAATGGACTCCTATTCCTTCGCTGACTTTTGTTTGGAGCTTGTAAGCCTTTTCAATCAAGGCTTTAATGGTTTCGGCAGAGGCGTCCTTATCGAAAAGGAAACCGTTATGTCCGTGCTCAATAATATCAGGACAAAAACCTGTCCGCGAGGCGACAGGCACCACATTGCTCATCATGGCTTCGAGTATTGGCACGGGTCCGCCTTCGAGCACTGAAGGGGAGACATATACATCCATCTGCCTGTAGAGTTCCGGATATTTATCATATTCAATTTCAGGATAATAGGCCAGGTTAGATGAATGCATTATTCCGGCAAAAGGCGGATACTTATCCCAGCCCGGACCAATCAGAATAAACTTATGTCTGGGCATTTCCCTGATTAGCTCAACTACCATTTCAGGGCGTTTCCTGGGCCCGTAAGCCATCGAGAAACCTATAGCGCCATCGCCTTTGCGTTGTTTAGGGGTGAATAGTTCGGGGTCGGCGGCCATATGAAACAGGTGCAGTTTCTTTTCAGGAATGCCCAGGCTTTTTAATTCTTTCACTACCGAAGAATTCAAGCAAACAATTTCATCTGCAAAATTCAATACAAAGGCCATATGGCGGGCGCTGTACCACCTGTTCCATTCGGGATGGGTAAACATGACAATCTTTTTCCGTTTCAGGATGCCGGGATTGTACCGCAACGAGCGGGCAAAATACTTCTGGTGGAGAAAAAAATATCCGGTGCCGACGGGCAGATTCCTGAAATTTTCAGAGTAATAAACTTCTGCATTCAGGCCGCTGTTTGAACACAACCTCTTCGCTTTTGCATCCAGGATCCAGCCTTTTGTGCCCTCGTGGGTTACAAAGAGATAGAACGATTCAACAGCGTTCGTCTTGACAAATTTCGACAATACCAGCGCCGGTAAATATTTCCATTCGTATGCGAAAAAGGATTTAAGTCCCATATTTCCGGAGTACTTAAGCTGTATAAATTTGTTTATAATCTGAAAAACTTCCTGTATGTAATGAGCATACCGTAATTGTTCCCGAGCCAGTCCCCGAAATCGAGTCCCAGCGATCCAACAAATTCGGTGTCTTTTAGTTTTGCAGGTTTATAGTGCACATCGAGACAACTATACAATTCGGTTGTATGCACTGTTGTAGGGTAGTTATCGGTACCATAATTTAAAGTAAATGTAGCCTTTCCCGAGATATAAACCGTCCCGAACTGAGTGGCAGCACCAATATGGAATGCCCGTACGCGGTTGTTAATCATCGTTATTGGGTCCATATTGTAAAATACAGGCGAAGTTATCACAGGGCTTCCGTTCACCATTCCGAAATTTGTCCAACCTGACTTGTATATCCAGTGGTTATAATAATTATCGCCACCGCTCCCGGGGTTATTTCCCGATTGGTCGGTCGAATTAAAATACTCAAGTACAAGTTTTTTAAACCAGCTTTCTTTTCGCTTGCTGCAATAGGCAAGCCCCCATAAACCATCCACTTTATTCTGCCAGTCTACTCCAACCCGGCCGTTTTTATCTTCGAGCATGGTTTGCCAGTAAAGGTTAACCGAAATTTTATCGTTCGAAAAGTCAGCCCCGAAATGGTAGGAGGCAATGTGATCCCCTTCGCGGTGCCCAAGAGTGCTTTCGGGACCTTTGTCGCCGCGGTTGGCAAAGAAAACATTTAAAAAATCCTTTAATCCGTCAGGCAGTTTTCCTAAAGCGGTATCAGGCGAATTCCCTCCCCAGATAGCCACATGATGAAGGCCGGCATATATTTTGACGGAGCTGATGATTTTCAGCTTCAGGTAGAAATACTTGTCCTGCAGGTATGCACCGCTGACGTACTGCATGCTGTCGCCCATCCAGGCATGCGAAAATCCGAATTTGGTCTCGATCCATTGCTTTGTTAAAGGAACAAAAATATAATCATTGGTCCTAATAGCGATCCTGGGATATGCACGGGAATTGCCTGAATACAGGAATCCTCCCAGTGACAGGGCTGAATCCTGGGTACCTGTATGTTCGTTTTTCATTCCTCCATATAAGTTGAAATCAAAGAATTTTATTCCCAGGTAAGCCTGCGATGGAATAAACCGGGTTTTGCCGTCGGTGATTACAGCAGCGTCGATGCCATAATAATAATCAACATTTTTACCTTGCCTCGGTAAAGCTGCAGCATTTACTCTGGCTACTAATTGATTCTGTTGTGCCGAAAACAAACCATATTTGTTCGAAATAAGCCAGAAGGGAACATGATCACCGGCTGATACAATCCCATTTGCTTCGATCCCTATTATTGGCTTGTTAAATTTGCCAGACGCACGATGAACTGAAGGAACAGAATGGTGCTGTTGAGCCATCAACCGGAATGCCTGAAGCAAAACCAACAGTATAATCAAGACAAATATTCTGAAACGGGGGTGATTCATCTTCTGTAACTCCGATTCCGTTTATGTTTTCAGTATTCGATTATAAAAAACAAAGCGGCCATGACCGCTAATACTATGTTTTGAAAATAAACAACAGAGGTTATATTTTGAATTGAAACCATGCCGGTTATCATTTCAGAATATCAGGTCTTGCAGGCAGATCTTTAAAAATTGTATAAACCAGGTTGCTGGCGGGTGCAATTATGACCCATGCTGTAAGGAAGATCAGCATGAAATCGGTATAGAAAGAGATATGTTTCTGGTACCAGAGTTCGAGGTCTCCTTTATGTGGAAGTATGAACCTGGCGTAGAATTCCGGAGGAGGCAGATTGGTATTGGATAGCAGCCCTTCTTCATCGCGAAACACGATTGAACCAATACCGGTGAGCCCGGGCTTCACATTATAAATCTGAGCTTTAACATGCGCAGGGTAGGGGTCAAATGTTTTTTCTACCAGGGGCCTCGGGCCTACAATGGCCATATCTCCTTTAAGAATATTTATAATCTGAGGCAATTCATTGATTTTAGTCTTCCTTAGAAATCCGCCCATAGGCAGGATTCTCGGATCCTTGCGTGTAGTATGGAGTCCGCCCGCCAAACCGGGACTGGCTTTCAACATGGTTGCAAACTTCCAGATACTGAATGGCTTATTCTTATATCCAATCCGTTTCTGAAAATAGAAAACATAATGTTCGCCTGTCAGTAACAAACCAATAATTACAGGAATTAGCAAAGGAGAGAGAATAATGAGAGCAGTTAAAGACAGTATGAAGTCGAAAATACGCTTAAAGAAGTGTTGATACATAAATGGCTGAAAAGATTTACATTTTTGAATCGAGTCCTTTTCCTGTTTCGATATGGTCGAAATTCGGGAGGTACTTCTTTAATATCACAACAATATCAGATTTTTTAACATCCTTTGATTTAAAGAGGTTTAAAAGTTTTTCAAATATTTCATCAATTTCGGTGACATTTCTTTTTACTGAATTCTTAACTACACCAAGATTGACGAATGATTTGAGGTCGATCTCCTCCGTAGATGTGAAGAACTCTTCAAAAGGTTTTTCACCTGAAGTATCGGATCCAAAGAAATAAACAGGGTAGGAGGTTGGTAATTCATTCAGCATCAAGGCTTTTTGCCTGGCTTCATCTTCCGTCATACAGATATCGGGGGTCAAACCCAGGGCTTTCAATAATTTCAGTGCAATCTGATCAAATGGAATCATATCCTTTTCCTCATCCAGTTTCGGGAAGAAGATATCACCTGAATTACCCAATACCGAAGCTAACAGGCATAACTCACCTGATTCGCGGGGAGAAACAAAAAACCTCCGGATACCTAGCGGACACGACCATGGCTGCCGTTTATTTAACCGCTCGAGAAATCCCAGTGGTAAACTACCGTTTGAGAAAGCAACATTAGCAAACCTGGCAGTAGTAACGGGTAATTTATCAGCATAAGCCATAATAAGTTCTTCCATGAGCTTTTTGCTGGCACCCATAATATTCACGGGATTGGCAGCTTTATCAGTCGACACGCAGAAGAAATGTTCAGGCGGTGATTGAAGTAACAAATCAAGCAGACCCCGGGCGTGAAGCACATTGTTTTCGATCATAGCTTCGATTGAAAAAATATCTTTTTCGGTACGCACATGCTTATGAGCAGCAAAATTGGCTACAATTTCGAACGGACCATGTTGCCTGAAGATTTTTTCGAAAACTGCATCCCCAAAGTTAACGGGATAGGTTATAAATTCACCGGGAACATTATATTCGCCGGAACTTCGCAGGTCGCGGACCAGTTCGGTGAGTCCGTTTTCGTTAATATCAACTACAACGAGCTTTTCAATCCGGAATTTTAGCATCGCCTTGATATAGGACGATCCGATTGTACCGGCTCCGCCGATTACAAGAACCTTTTTCCCGTTGATCCGAGTGTTTAGTTCCGATTTGTATTTATTAAAATCATCAGTCAACAGGCTTTGTTTGCGCCCTGTAACCGAGGTAGAAATAAAGTTTTCGAGGTTGAAATAGGTCGTCTGCATTATTATAGAAGTTATGCTGAAGCAGCTTTGCCAGGGTTTAAATTATAAAATTCAGTATTTAATGTACTTTTTCGAAAAGGTAATTTTATCAGTAATCCCAAGCAGAAGTTATGAAATTTGTTTTTCACCTTTTTTTCCGGTACAGGTTCCTCATTTATTAACCTATAAGACTCTGAATGTCAGATTCCAGTTTCGTCAATAGTTTATTTTTCTCGAAATTATTTTTATAAAATGCCAATGAATTATCCTCAAATTGTTTTTTTTGCACTTTCGTAATATTGGCGAGGTAAATTGCATTTCTGGCGAGACCGCCGAAGTCACCGGCTTTAACTGAAAATCCGCTGTGCGAATTATTAATAAGATCATAGCCTTCGCCATTGAGCATTCCCAGAATAACTTTTGATGAAGCCATGTAAGCCTGTATTTTTGCAGGAACTGTCAACGAAAAAGCCGGGCTGTTTTTTAATGAAACAAGCATCATGTCGGCAGTCTCAAATAACACGGGCATATAATCAATAGGGAATCGTCCCAGTGTTATAACATTTGGCAACTCCCTTTTTGAAATTTCCGACTTTAGCCAATTCAATTTCCGGCCTTCACCTACTATAATCCAATACAAATCTTTCTTTTCTTTAAGCGTGATTTCAGCAGCTTTTAGAATGGATTCAAAGTCCTGGGCCTCGCCAACATTACCGGCAAACATTATTTTCTTACCGGCAGGAAGTTTGGGTGCCGGATGAATGCCCTTTGTAGGTTGTGTATTCAGAAAAAGATCTTCCGCCCAATTCGGGAAATAGGAGACCGGCTTACTTTTAGAGCTTAACTTTTCAACAATTGATTCCCGAAATAACTCGGAACCAATTAAGATTAAATCCGATCGATTATAAATATGTTTGACTAATTTATGCACAGCATTTAATATGAACCTGTTGTTCATATTGCTTGTTGAAGTTATACTTTCCGGCCAAAGGTCCAAAACCCATAAAATCAGGGGTGTTTTCTGCCTTTTTTTTATCCAAAGTCCGGGTAATGCCATTGTAACCGGCGATAATTGCTGAACAAAAATTGCATCGTACTTTTCGCGCATCCGGAATACACAGGTAAAATATGAGAAGAAAACAAATGATAAATAATTTAAAATCAGAAGTAAACCGTTCCCGTTTCCCCGTGGGATAACCGGGGTTCGGATAATCCTGGCACCATTAATTACCTCTTCTCTTTTATTGAAGAAAGTGTACCCTTTATAAAACTTTCCCTGGGGATAATTGGGTTTGGCCGTTAACACAGTTACATCGTGCCCGCGGCTGACAAAATCAAATACAATATCATTCCCTCTGAATGATTCAGGATAGAAATACTGTGAAATAAATAAAAGCTTCATTGGTTTATTTTGACCAGACAACCCGGTTGACATAATCGGTATAACTCAGGATAATCCTAACTACTTTATACGAAACATTAGGCATCGAATAATCAGCAACTTTCCGAAGAGTCGCTGAAATGTCCCCGGATTGGGTTTCCAGGAGTTTTAATCCCTGGAGAATCCGGTCAGGGTTTAATCCCACCATCATGACGGATGCTTCTTCCATAGCTTCGGGCCGTTCATGAGTTTCGCGTATGTTTAAAGCAGGAAAGTTCAATATTGAAGATTCTTCAGAAATGGTACCGCTATCGGACAAAACCGCTTTGGCATTTTTCTGCAATTGATTGTAATCGTGGAATCCCAGGGGTTTTAATAATTGAATTGAAGGGTGGAACTGAATTCTCTTTTCGTCGATTTTGTTTCGTGTTCGCGGATGGGTCGAAACTATAACGGGCATTTTGTAATTCTCGGCTATATAATTCATGACTGATACCAGTTTTTCAAAATTCCCGGAATTTATATTCTCTTCCCTGTGAGCCGAAACCACAAAATACTTGCCTTTTTGCAGTGAAAGTTTAGTTAATACATCCGAATCATCAATTTGCTTCCTGTTGGCCTGAAGCACTTCGAACATCGGACTTCCTGTTTTTATAATTCTGTCGGCAGGCAGCCCTTCGCGCAAAAGAAATTCTCTTGCTATATCGCTGTAAGTTAGATTAATGTCTGAAATATGGTCGACAATTCTCCGGTTAGTTTCTTCGGGTACCCGCTGATCGAAACAGCGGTTTCCGGCTTCCATATGAAAGATGGGGATCTGTCTTTTTTTTGCCGGTATTGCACATAAACAACTATTTGTATCGCCCAAAACCAGGAAAGCATCAGGTTTTTCTGTTTCCAGTACCGGGTCGATATTGATAATGATCTGGCCAATAGTTGCTGCAGTATTTGCTCCGGCAGCATTCAGAAAATAGTCGGGTTTTCGCAACCCAAGATCCTGAAAGAATACTTCATTGAGTTCGTAATCGTAATTCTGGCCTGAATGAACAAGGATATGCTTTATTCCTTCCGTAGTATCAAGCCTTTTAATAACTTCCGATAACCTGATAATTTCAGGCCGTGTACCCACAACGGTTAATACTTTTAAACTTTTCATAGATGCTGAGTTTTGAGAGCTATTTCTTAGAATCTCTTACGTATCGCTTATTATGCGCTGCCCGGTATTTAATTTTATACTTCTGCGAAATAAGTATCGGGATTTTCGGAATCAAAATGTTCGTTAATCCAGAAAATCGTATACAGATCTTCGTCACCTGTATTGGTAATATTGTGTGTAAACCATACCGGCATATCAACGAATGATGGGTCATTCCCGTCGAGTGTGAACGAAAAAACCTGTCCGGACCCTATTTGTCTCAATTCGATCCTGGCTTTGCCTTTAATAACGGCAAACCGTTCAACCTTGCGTGTGTGAAAATGATTCCCGCGAGTTATCCCTGGAACAGTTGTTGAAAAGGATACCTGTCCGCCGCTCTCAGGCCTTATTATTTCTATAAAAGAACCGCGGTTATCCGTATTCCTTTTTAAGCTGAATGGGAAAAATGAGGCATGATCGATATAGCTGAGATAAGTAAAAAAAAGTTCTCTCTCAAATGAAATATTCAGATCAGGTATAAAACCTTTAAAGAAATAGTTTTCATGATATCCCTTCAATTTCTCCAACAGGCCCGAAACTTTAATCTCTTTAGTTTGATGGATTTCAATTCGTTCGAAATCTGGTACTTTTATATGGTTTTCTACACGGTTGTTTTCGAGAACTTTGTTTACAATGAACTTTACAAGTTCGCCGACATATATTAGCTGGATGGTATTGTCGACTTCAATTACTGGTACTTCGTTATGGGTAAGCTGGTGACAAAAAGTAGCAACAACCGAGTTATAATATGGATTCCCAAAAGGGCCAAAAACGTTTGGAATAATCAAACCGGTAAATCTTGCCTGGTTCTTTACGGCCCATTGTTCAAATAATTCGCGGCCTTCCTTTTTTGACCTGCCATATGGATTAGCACGTTCTTCCTGTGTTGACGAGGACTGTATTATATGAGGTTTCGCATTGGTATTCTCGCATGCACTGATTATTTTCTTCACCAGGCTGATATTGGTTTGGTAAAGTACCTCCGGATCGTTATGGCGGTTCATGGCTGCCAGGTGCACAATTGTATCACATTGTTTAACAAATGCGTTTAAATTGCTCTCATTCTCAAAAAAGGCGTCCTCAAAAGGGATACGCTCGAACTTGCCGGGATAAAGCCCGATTGTATTGAACAGATGAAACCCGATAAATCCTGCCTGCCCGGTGATTCCTATCTTAAGCATAATAGCTTCTGTTACTTGATTTATTATAAAAATGGCTTTTCAACAACGAGGCAGTTAATCAATATATTGACTGAATGATTCACCAAAAAGATCTTTGCGGATAAGAGGAAGCTTCATAAGCAGTTCTTTCGTGCTTTCAAGATCCAGGCGCTGGGTGTTATGCGAGTGGTAATCGTTAATTACTGATACTTTTTCCTCTCCTTCGGTAAAATAACTTGCATAATTTAAATCGCGGTTGTCCAAAGGAACCCTGTAATAATTACCCAGATCAGATGCCCTGGCCATTTCTTCACGGTTGACCAGGGTTTCATATAGTTTTTCACCGTGTCTTGTGCCGATCACCCTTACTTTGCTTTTTGACTGATACAATTCAACCAGTGCCCAGGCCAGATCCCCAATAGTTGAGGCGGGCGACTTTTGTATAAACATATCACCGTTATTGCCCTGTTTGAAGGCAAATATTACAAGTTCAACGGCATCTTCCAACGTCATCATGAAACGGGTCATATTAGGGTCGGTTATGGTTATATCATTACCGGCCTTGATTTGTTCAACAAACAAAGGAATAACCGATCCGCGCGAGGCCATAACATTGCCGTATCGGGTACCGCAAAATACAGTTTCCTTGCTGTCATTCATCGAACGGGCTTTTGCCTGCATAACTTTTTCCATCATTGCCTTTGATATTCCCATGGCATTGATCGGATATACCGCTTTATCGGTGCTAAGTACAATCATGCGCTTAACTTTATGTTCCGAAGCTGAATCCAGTACATTTTGCGTTCCGAGAATATTCGTATTTACCGCTTCAATAGGGAAAAACTCGCATGATGGCACCTGCTTGAGCGCTGCAGCATGAAAAATGTAATCCACTCCATTCATGGCATAATCAACGCTGCGTTTATTGCGGATATCCCCTATGTAAAATTTCACTTTCGGATTATTCAGCCGGTGGCGCATATCATCCTGTTTTTTTTCATCGCGTGAAAAAATGCGGATTTCTTTAATATTCGTATCAAGGAAGCTGTTAAGCACAGCGTTCCCAAAAGAACCGGTTCCACCGGTGATTAAAAGAGTATTGTTATCGAACATTGCGGTTGTGCTTTTTAAAATGCAGTAAATCAGTTGGGCAGGTTGCCTGATGGATTAATATCAGTATTTGTTATAGTATTTGTATTCCGTTTTAAAACGGATTCATAAAGATCCAGGTAATCCTTGTGCCGGTCGGTTTTATCATAGAGTTTTAATACCCGTTCACGACAGGCAAGGCTATAACTACTCTTTCCTTTTGTTTTTATTGTTTTAATCACGCCGACAAGTCCCTGCATATCACCTTTTTCCAATACAAACCCGGTATCCTGAATTATTAATTCGGGGCTGGCGGTTGAATTAAATACAACGGCAGGAGTTCCGCATGCCAGGGCTTCAACAGTTGTTAAGCCAAAAGTTTCTTCAATGGATGGATTAATAAATACATCAGCATTGGAGTAGAGATCAACAAGGTCAACGATATTATCTGTCCTTGGAAGGCCTATAATACGGTCAGGCAGTGTTTTTATCTGTTTGTCAGACAACCCTACAAGTATAATCTGATCGTCGGGTTGCACATTCTCGCTGAGTTTGATAAAATCGGCTAAACCCTTGCGCGGACTCCAGTTGCTGGCAATTCCTAAAATTATAAATTTGTCCCTGATCCTGTATTTATCGCGGATTGAAGTATCAGCCGACGGGCGAAAAACTTCAGTATCAATCCCGTTACTTATGGTATGCATGGGGATTTCTTTTAGAAACGATTGTTTGACAATATCGCCCAACCATTTGGAAACCGGAACGATAGTCATGTTTTGTAAAGACAAAAATAGCTTTTTCTTCAGGTTGAAATTCTGTTTTGACCGGTCGATTCCCAGGCTTGCGGGATAAACTTTTGTTTGAGGACATTTGAAACATTCAGTTTTCCATTTTTCACAGCCTACGGAATCAAAATACACACAGTGACCGGTGATAGGCCAGCAATCGTGTAACGTCCATACAACAGGTATTTTTGCCTTTTCAAGGTAGTTAAATAAAATTTCAATATTGATATAGTACCCGTGCAGGTTATGAAGGTGAACAATATCGGGTTTAATCTGACTGATGATTTTAATAAAATTCAGGGTAGCGTTTCGCGAACCTAAACCATGCCTGTCGAGCAATCGAGTCTGCAGGCCGTGTACAATTACGTCAAAACCGGATCCGATCCGGATTAAGCCTTCTTTATTTACCTGTTTTATTCTCCCGTATGCTATATAACTGTTCCATCCGTTCTGAACTGCAGTTTGCCCGAATTCTTCAATAATACGCCCTGTAGACCCATAATTAACCACGATATTAATCTGTAATAAGGTTTTCATTAATCCTGATCAGATAGTAATCGAATACGGTACCCCAAAATCGCTATTTGAGAACACCACCAATATTTTTGGGCTGGTTGTAGCGCGATTGTTTTAACGTATAATGGATGAAGCGGATAAGTTTTATTCCTCTAAGTTTATTGCGTAAAAATATACCTACCGACTCAGAAAGACTTCTTATAAAAAATACCTGCTTAACTTCAGGATATATTCCGTCCAACTGATTCTTTATCGTTATCAATTGATTTATATAAGGTTCATAAATAAACTTTAATGCTGAAACAGGGATTTTTAATAGTGAAGGCTTGCAAACAACCTTATCTTTTTTCTCCTGAAACTTAAGCCCCTGGTAATGATAAAAAATTAAAGGATATTTTTCACCAGTATCATTTTTCAAACTGATAAGTGTAATCTTATCCGAAAATTCTGTCGAATAGTCAGAAATATTCCATGGAGCCACACCGGCTCCTCTATCCGATATAATATGTACTTTCTCAAATTTTTCTTCAAAATAATCGAGGTATTTCTGATCGCCGTATTTTCCGTCTTCCATTTTTGCAAAGCACCATTCAATGCAACTGTCCTTCCACCATCGGAGTGCCTTGAGTCCGTCAGCATCATTTCTGAAAAAAGTAAACTGCACACAATACTTCCCATAGATTTCGAATGATTTCAGATGCCTTGAGAAATTATGTGGAGTTATCCCGACAGAATTATTTCCAATTTCTTTGAAAACAGGCTCCGGGGATGAAAAAAACAGCATATCAGCATCAAGGTAGGTACAATGATCTAATTTGTATTTATCAATTGCATACCAGATAGTTGACGCAGTACAGGTCCAGCAATACTCCGCTATGGTGCGGGAAGGTTTTACACGGAGTAAATCGTCGTTCTCAAATTCGGATAACGGAATTATTACGGCAAATCTCAGATCTGATTTTTCAAGGATTTCCCAGCATTTATCGTCGAAGGCAAAAATAAAGAGTTGAAAATCGGCACAATGTAACTCAAGCGACCTGTACAAGGCAATACCTCTTGTAAGATAATAGGAATCAAAAAGTGTACAGAAATTGTACTTCATTACTTTAGTATGAATTTAAGGTTTCAATAACCTTGAAAATATCCTTTTCGGTATGGTAATAGGATATTGGTAAGCTCAGTGTTGTTGAATGGATTTTGTCGGATATCGGGTATTCTCCTTCAATTATTCCCTGCATGGCCTTTTGCCTGTGTGGAGAAACCGGGTAATGAATTTCGGTCATTATTCCTTTGGTATATAGGTATTCCTTTAGCTTGTCCCTTTTGGGATGCCTGATATTGAATATATGATACACATCATAATGATTTTCCTCAACCACGGGTTTTATAAAGTCACTTTTCAGGTGTTCGAGGTACAAACCGGCCAATTTCCGCTTGTGATCGTTGATTTTACCCAGGGATGCTAACTTGATCGACAAAAAACCCGCCTGTATTTCGTCGAGTCTTGAGTTGAAACCGACAAATTCATTCACATATTTCACCCGTGAACCGTAATTGCGTAGGGCTTTTAATTTGGCAGCGTAAATATCATTGTTTGTTGTGGCAGCGCCTGCATCGCCTAATGCCCCTAAGTTTTTAGTAGGGTAGAAGCTATGCGCGCCAATATCGCCGAATGATCCGGTAACCAGGTCTTTGTATTTTGCACCGTGCGATTGAGCACAGTCCTCGATCAATTTCAGATCATATTTACGGGTAATGGACGTGATTTCATCCATACGGCAGCTTTTCCCGTACAGGTGAACGATCATTACAGCTTTGGTTTTGGAGGTAATTGAGGCCTCGATTTTTGAGGGATCGATGTTATAGGTGGCAATATCAGGCTCAACCAGGACCGGCTGTAAGTTGTTATGAAGTATTGAAAGAATTGTAGCGATGTACGTATTAGATGGCACTATAACTTCGGATCCGGCCGGGAAATTGAAACAACGCAATGCCAGGCTCAAAGCATCTAACCCGGATGCTACGCCAATGCAATGTTTTGTACCGGTGTAGGCAGCAAATTCTTTTTCAAATTCTGCCACTTTTTCCCCCAGGATATACCAACCCGAATCAAGGGTTTCCCCGAATGCCTTTTTGAATTCAGCAAAAAACGGCTGATTCAATTTGCCAAGATTTTCATACTCAATCATTTCTTTATGATTTTGCCTTTAAAAAAATAACCGATTTATTGTCTCCGAAACCATGTGAAATTTCATAATATTCGCCCCATAACTTCCTAAAGGATCTCATCGACCTGGCATATCCGCAAAAGACTCTTTTCTTTTGTTTCAGAATACTTAAAAACAGGATTTTTAACTCAGCAAGGAATATATGCAAGTTCAGCAATTCGGCGGGCACAAAGCAAATATTTGCGATACCGGCTTTATGACATTTTCTGAACAGTACAACGAGTTGCTCATCATTAAATTCAGTATCTATCCTGGAGAACAACAGTACAAAATTATTACCGACAGGGAAAGATTCTTTATTAACATCAAGAACTAACGCATCATCAAATATGTCAAACTCTTTCAACCTTAAAACAGAAACATTGCTATCCGAAACTACAACCTGGAAGTCCGAAAATTTCTTTACCTGGTATTCAAGATGACCGATACCGCATCCCAGTGAAAACACTTTGTTAGCACCCAGTTTTTCAATCTGTTTAATAATTGTTTGAGCGGCTGACGAAGGAGTAGCAGTTTCGACTTTCTGCAGATACTCAGCTTTGGAAAAGGGCAGGAAATAATGTTTTTCGTCCCTGTTGTTCCTAAGATCTTCCCAATTTAGGGTTTTAGAGCCGGAACTGAAAATACTGTAGTGCTTTATCCGCATTAGGTATTAACCCGATATAAATTTAAAGGCAGAAAGCAAAGAATCATGCTATTTATAGGCTTCAAAAATATAATCATTATAATCGTAATACTCCGAAGCAAAAACCATAAGTATGCAGTTTTGAGTAAAATTATGCATCCAATGATAGTCTTCAGGGTTGATTATCATACATTTAGAAGGAGAATCAAGGATATATTCCTCAATAGGCGCATCCGGTCGTGATTGGCTTGTAATGCAGCAACTGCCTTGAAGTACCACTGCAGCCTGTACAGTCTTTTTATGACGGTGTTTTCCACGTATGGAATTATCAACACCATAAATATAGAATACCCTCCTGATTTCAAAAGGAAGTATCTTTTCGATAACGGTTAAATTTCCGCGGGAATCAGTAAATGTGGATAAATCGACTAAATGTGACATATGGAATAATTGTTGCTTCTATATTTTCTGACGGACTTTTAATGAATTCTTCAGAAACATTATGAAACTGATAATTTTTTCATTCGAAGGATATGATGAGTCATTTATCTTAGTCATATGCAGGTACCTGTCAAGTTCATTTCTTTCGATCTCAAGCTTATTGCAAACATACTCAATATCGAGGTTTAACTGGTGAGGGTCATAAAGCGGATTTTCAAGTTCTGCAAGGGCTTCGTCCCTTGTTATTGTATCGGACATAATCATGCTGGTGAGATGGCCTTTACGTTTATCAATACCGAATCGTTCGGGCAGCCAATAGTTTTGAAAGAACCTGGTAAAAACCGATTCGCCGTGTTTAACTCCATAACTCTTCCAGCCAATTTCTTTTTCCAGAAAGGAAGCTGCTTCTGCTTTATTATAAGGCATCAGGTTCAGAGGTTTAACCATTGTTTGTTTCAGAACAAGTATATAGTATAATCTTTGAAAAAGAGAAATCGTGTCGTACGATTTTAATTTCAGATTACCGAACTTATTGTGGATATGATTCAGCTGTTTTGAGTCCATTGCATCACCGCCCCAACCCGGTACCGAAATGGATTCGGTAGCGAAATTATGACCTGTAATGACATATTTTATTTTCTCCTGTGCTGTTTTTTTGAAAAGCTGTGAAAAGAATATGTGATCCTGTGGTGTATCCAGGTTTATAATTCCCGATTTGAAATAAGATAACTGCAGGTCGCGCATTTCTTCCCAATCGACAACATAGGTGAAGAGGTCGATGTTGTATCTGTTAACAAGTTTTTCGATATTCGATTCGGCTATTTCAGAATTCCAGCCGGCATTAACATGCACAGCCAGTACTCTTAGTCCCCATTTTCGGCTGGCTAAATAAGCAAGGTAAGAACTGTCAATTCCACCGCTCAAACCTATAACGCAGTCGTATTGTTTTCCTGCTCCGTCTTTTTTGATTTTCAAAATCAGCTCTGCAAGGATTTTCTCTCCTTCTTCGTCAGGCCGCCATCTTTTCAAAAGCAAAGTCTCGATTTCCCTGCAATAATTACATACACCGGAATCGTCAAAAACAATGTGAGGATCTGAAGAATCCATCACACACCTGCTACATATTTTCATTCCTGCTGTTTAAAATTTTATTTAATTCAGAGCGCGAAGGATAGGTAATCAATACTGCCTTATGCCTGCCATTAAACACAAAGAAACTCCCTGCAGCTGCAGCAGCAATATTTTCAATATCAAGCAATTCTTTAATATGGTCTAAATTACCACATCCTCCACAAGCGATTACGGGTATCGAAACATTTGATGAAACTTTTCGCAACATATCAATATCATATCCTTTCATTACCCCGTCGTTGCTGACATCATTAATTAAAACTTCACCGGCACCCTTGTTTTGAAACCAGGTAATTGTGTCCTGAACCGATTGATTCCCGATTTCTTTTTTGGCAGAATTATCGACGATACGATATTTGCCAAACAGGTTTTTTGAAACATTTATTGATACAACCACGCTTTGGCTGCCAAAATTATTAGCCATATCAACAAGCAAAGCAGGATTATTGAATGCAGCCGTATTCAGGCATACTTTCTCTACACCTATTTTAAATAACTGCTCAGCATCTGCAAGGCTTTTTATTCCTCCTCCATAGGTTATCGGCGAAAAGGAACGGCTTGATAATTTTTGAATAAATTCAAAATTAGGCCGGCTGTTTTCGGCTGATGCCATGATGTCAAGGATCATTAATTCATCAACCATTTTCTGGTTGAAGATATTTATGACATTCAACGGATCGCCCAGGTATACCGGGTTTTTAAAGTTCACGGTTTTTACCAGGCCTTTGCCTTTAAGCAACAGGCAAGGAATAATTCTTTTTCTTAACATCCTGAATCGGTAAGATCGGCAAAAGCTTTGAAGAGATGGATGCCAAACATATGGCTTCTCTCGGGATGAAACTGAACCCCCAGTATATTCCCCCTTTTTAACGCTACTGTAAATTGGTAACCATAACAGGCTGAAGCAATTTCATATTGACTTGCATCTGTCAAGTGATAAGAGTGGGCAAAATAGAATTTCAACTCCTCATCTATACTCCCGAATAAATTACCCGGATCATTTACAGGAACAATGTCATTCCATCCCATATGTGGAATTTTCAAATTACTGGTTTCGGGAGTTTTAAAGCTGAATTTAATACAGTGGGCATCGAACCATCCCAAACCCGGTAAACTGCCTTCTTCACTTCCACGTGTCATGATTTGCATACCAAGGCATATTCCCAGGATAGGAGTGGAGCCTGAAATCACTTTTTCTTCTAACAGTCCGCGTAAACCCGAGTTATTCAACAGAGTAATAGCCTGGTCAAACGATCCTACTCCAGGCAAAATGAGCTTTGAAGCACCAGTTATTTCTGCAGGGTCTTTTGTAATAACTGCAGGCGCACCAATAACACGCAACATATTATATATTGAACCAACATTACCTAAACCATAATCAATTATTGCAATCATTTTGAGCTTTTTTACTTCAAACAGGGATCAGTTATCTTATCAATCAGAGAGGAAATAGGTTAAACGGGCTCTTTGTTGAAAAATCGCCTGAAAGAATTAGTTACTGGTATTGATACTTCTTTAAATTCGGGAATAAAATTCCACGACATAATTCCATATAATACAAAAAAGGTCATCCCACCCGATAAAATTTTTATTAAATGATTCAAATGAAAGAATATAAAAAAGGAAGAGAATACACCAGCGATAACACAGATGAACATAACAATACCAAGCTTTTTGAATGGTAATATATAAGTTGGTTTTTTGACAAATTCACGACCGAGTTGAAACAAATTATATGGAACCGACCATAGGTAAAATGACAATATAGTGGCGAGTGCTGCTCCGTTTGCACCAAATAATTTCACTAAAATAAAGCATAAAATAGCAGTAATCGACAAATCACCTATGCTTCTGTAAAGTACAATTTTAGTTTTACCTAATGCAACAAAAGCGGAACCATAGTATACTATTCGTATCGGCAGTATAAACAAATATATCCTGAATGGATTTACACTTCCGACATACTTGGATGAATACAGGACATTTATAAAACTTTCGGCATAAAACAATAAAAAAATCATAACCGGGAACAGGAATATAGCACTTAAAACAGCGGATTTGCGAAAAAGCTCAAGGGCTGAATTTAAATCCTGCTCCTTTATTTTTGCTGCCATATCGACCATGATAATTGTCGCAATTGATCCCGTGATGATTCCAACGAGAGGGACTTCCTTGGCTCCATTTGCAAATACAGCATATTCCTCAGGGGAACAAAGAAGCGAAACTATCAAATTTGCCAGCAATAAAGTTATCGTACCCAATACCGAAGCCAATCCAAGAGGAATGGAAAACTTCAGCATATTTTTCATTGAGGTTAAACTTGGCCAGCTAAATTTTCCCGGAAGAAATTTAAAAGAAAAATAAATTGCTACAGGAAACAAAAGCAAAGGGAAAATAATACGAACAAGTAAAGGCGCAGCATATGATTTGGTTAAAACAGCTGCCACTATAATCAATGATGTGAGTACAAGACCGGAAAGCACATTATATATAGCATTGACCGTTACTCTATTTTGTACGACCAGAACGGCGCTGACAATAACCGGAAAAGTATATAAAGGGTACAGTACCAGCCATAGTAAAGTATTATGAAGTTTTGGATTATTAAATCGTTCGGCAATTAAATTTGCACCTCCAAAATACAGGAATGCGCTGAAAATTGCACCGGCTACAAAAAGTATGACCATATTATCCAGGACAATTCCTTTTTGCCTTTCAGTTGCCCTTGGTAAGAAATAGTATAAAGCCGATGGTAAACCTAATGTTAAGATCGGGGTAGCAAAATCATATGCTACAAAGGTTTGAAGATAGGTTGCATAATCAGATACTGATAATACTCTCGAAAATACCATACCGGAAACCACACCCACAATTGTCAGTACCAACTGTGCAATGGATAATGAAAGCACATTTTCTTTACGCGATGCCATTTTTCCTGTTTAGCTTACTAAGCGGTTGCAGATATTTTCAAATTTTTTAAATATTACCGGATAATGAAATTCTTCAATTCCGGTACTATCTGGTTCAAAATGAACTGACTCGCCATGAATTATGGAGGTGTAATGTTTTAATAAAAATTCTTTCAGACGGATAATATCAACGTCTTTATTCAGGTATTCACAACCAATTCCCAAT
Organism: Bacteroidales bacterium; assembly: GCA_963677975.1. Taxonomy (GTDB): domain Bacteria; phylum Bacteroidota; class Bacteroidia; order Bacteroidales; family UBA4417; genus UBA4417. The sequence continues at coordinate 3,361,272 of OY782677.1, forward strand.
TTCAGCCTTTCGACCATACCCGTAAGTTCAGCACCCGGCAAATTGCCGCAGGTAAGAGCAATTAACGGCTTTGAAGATTGAAGATATTCCATAAATTTCCCGGTAAGAATACCTTGTTCTTTTTTCGAATTCCAACTTAATACGACAAGGATATCGCTTTCCCACTGCAGGTTCAGTGATTCTTGACGGGTAACCTGTCCATGATCAATAATATTTCCAGTTATGGCATATGAATCGGCAAGGTGAATGAACTCAGCACTGCTTGGTCCGGCATAGTGTATGCAGAGTCTGCAGTAGTCAACCTTATTTTCACTTTTCAGATGAGTAATTGCCTCAAAAAGCATTGAAATATCTCTTTTCCCTTCGTAAAGTGCGCCGGTATAAGTAATATTCAGTACACCTGTTTTATTGGTAATACGATTTACCTTAATACGATCCTCATACCCATTATGGATCACGTTTATTTTATTGCCGGCAAATTTTTCAATACCAACAGACTTTTTAAACATGTTGGATTGTCCCTCAGAAATTAGTGTAATAACATCAGCCCTTTGCAGTGCATCTTTTTCGAAATAATGATAAACTGAATTTATAACCGATGGAAAATCCTCATTTTGCATATTATCGCGAAGGTCGGCAATCCAGTATCTTGCATACTTCCGGCTTTTAACAAATCGGCCTAAAAGATGTGAACTTATAGGCCCGAACGAGGATATTACGATATCGAAAGCTTTTTCCTTTTGGTTCGGGTCGATTATTTTTTTAGCCTGAAAATACCAGTCTGTTTCTATTATTATTGTATATACCTGTAACCTTAAGGCTTTAAACCAGGAAAAAAATTTTGTGACGGCAGTATTTTTCTCCTGTTTGGCACCAGGCAACTGAACAGATGGGTGAGATTTGTTTTTATTGCCATTTTCGATTCTGGCAATAAGTTTTAATATAAATTTCGAATTACCAACCCTTTCAATATGAATTGAACCTGGGAACAGATCATGTTTTGGCGCAGATTCTGATAATGAAGTTATTACCGAAACTTTGTGACCGAATTCATTTAAATACCGGGCCATATTAGATGGCCTTACAGCACCTATTTCATTTGCCGGATAGAAAAGCCTGCTGCAGATCAGTATATCCATATACACTATGCTTCCGGCTGTAAATTAGTTTCCAGCTTATTTCTCCTTTCAAGACTGAAGAATATTGCTGAAATCAGGTATGCGTTCCAAAAGAATTTCTTATTGTATGCATCGAGAAAAAAAATTACAAGTACTGTTCCTATAACAATGGCAGGCAACAGACTAACTTTACTGCGTAATGCTTTCCGGAAAAGTGTGAGAATGGACACTACAAAAAATAAAAATCCTACAATTCCCGATTCAACAAGTACAATAAGAAACTGGTTATGTACTCCAAGTTGAGTAATGCCCTGAAAACTCCCGATTCCGACCCCTAAAAGCGGTGCGCTGTCAAAAAGCCGAATAGCCAAAGCCCAGATTATCAGACGGTCGCTTCCCTTATCCTGCTCAATATTCTCCATTGTGTATCGGATAAGTAGGTTCTCATCTATCTGTATAATTAGTAAATACAGGAAGATTCCAAGGACCACTAATGTTAATGTTAAATAGAGCTTAAATGATGTGTTAATTCGGTTCTCCAGATACTTACCGTTGAAAAGCAATAAAAAGATACAACCGGCAATCACACTGATGAGCCCCCCGCGGGAAGACAGGTAAATTACAGCAAAAGCATTTGAAACAAAGAATATTAAGTTCAACAGTACATGTTTCTTATTCAGAATATACCAGAATGATATGATAGTTGGAATAATCAACATTGCTGACAAATTATTAGGATCCTGCTCTTCACCGAATATTGTCAATGTTGGACGGAAAACGCCATGGTAAAGCTCGCCCCTCGAAATCAGCAAAAGTGAAAATAGAGTTGCTGAAACCTGGAATAAGAACAACATAATTTTTACATCAGTATTGTTCCATGATAAGGTTGATGCAATAGTAATTAATACAAGCATATTCGCCATTGAAACAAAGTAATAACTACCCATTTCGGTATCGTCGGACCATAACAACGATATGGAAACAATAACGAGGTATATACCGAAATACAGTAACTCTTTGTTTTTAAGGAGATTTGGGATCTTCCGCTTTGGGTTTAGTATCCAGATAGCAATTATAATGTAACCATAGTATTTAAGCAAAGATCCTCCGGCAAAAACAAGCCCATACTCAATTATTGTGAGACACAGGTACAGAATAAACGCTTTCTTTAAAAGACTATCCAGCATTTAGTATCTCTGTATTATTGAGAATGGTATTAACAAAAATCTTATAGTTCTTCTTTCCATTGAAATGATTCTCCCAGAAAAGCATGGTGGACTCACGCAAAGCCAGGTATTTCCCCCGTTCATTTTGAATTAATATGAATATTTGCTTCAGACTTTCGGCAATTATTTCAGGAGTAACTGTTCCCGGAAGGAGTACTCCTGATATTTTATTTAGTACAATTTCACCATTTCCTCCGATATCTCTTGCCAAACAGGGGATGCCGTACGACATGGCCTCCATCACTGATACCGGAATGCCTTCATAATCGCTTGTATTAACAAAAACATCAACACGGTTTTTCTCATAATAAGACAGTACTTCCTCGTTACTGCTTTGTCCTTTGAAATTAAAGGTTACATTATTATTTGAAAGCCTGTTCCTTGCAAGTTCCTGAATTATGTCATTTTCAGGACCACTGCCGAAATGATCCCATTTTATTTCAATAGTATCTGAAAGGATTCGAATTGCCTCAATAATCAGATCCAGTCGTTTTAATTCATAAATGCCTGAACATGAGACTATATTAAAGATTTGGCCCGGAATATAAGTTTTGAACGGTAATGAATTCAGCCGGTTAACCCCCAGCCGGAATATATATTGCTCAGCCCTTTTTGCAGAGGCAATTCGAGCCATTATCGACTCATACTCTCTTTTAGTATAATCAGAAATAAAAATTATCATATCCAGGTTTTCATCAATTGCCCTGCGAAATGGGATATAACTGTCAAAATCGCGGATCTCGAAACCATGAGCTCTGGATACAGCTGTAATCTGAGGATATCTTTTTTTTGTTTTTGCGACGAAGTAAGAGTAACAATTTAACCAATATGAATACAGGACTATACTATCACCTTTCCATGTTTCATTTAGATAATGTTCAAGCCTTTTCTCAATCATCCAGGTCTTTAGCCAATTTAAAACTATTGATTTAAAGGATGGCCTTACCCTCAGTTTCCTTATATCCTTCAGTTCGTGACGTGCTTCCTGTGAAAATAATTTCGCCAGGGCATAAAAGAAACAGGAAAAAAAGAAATCGGACTTTTTTGAAATAATTGTCTGATACTTGTGGGATATGAATTCCTTTTTCTGAGTAGTAATAATAATTACATCATCGAAATTTCCAGCTATCTCATTCAATTCATTGATTAAGAAAGGCTCTATAGCAATTTCTTGTGTTACTACAACAAGTTTCATCCGTCCAGAGATCATTTTCGTTTGAACCTGGAAATAGATCCCGGCTTATTACTTTGAAAAACTGTATACACAATAAATGATTTGCAAAACATTTTAGCTGCGAGGCTATATAGAGTGGAGATTCCTTGAAGTATTAAATTTACTGACCTCGTTCTCCATAACCTTAGTGTACTTTTTTGCAACGGTTTTGTAATTATAGTTAGTCAGGATGAAATTTTCGCTGTTTAATTTTAAACAGTTGAATTTACTACTCTCCATTTCCGCGCATTTCAGAATCAGGTTTCTAAGGTCGTCAATATCACCTTTCCGGAATGTAAAACCGTTCTGGTTACTAACCCTTTGCAGGTTAATAATATTATCTTCGGCCAGGACCGGCAGCCCGCATGCCTGGACATCGAAAAAACTCAGACTGCATTGTTGTGGGAAAACAGCCAGGTCCGACATTTGATAAAACCGCGCCAGCGCATTGTATTTCTGCGTTGGAAAACGTAGAATCCTGTTTCCGGATTCCTTCAACAATAAAGCTATTTCATCACTTTTGCTTCCTACTATATTTCCAATTACAACAAAGACGATATTTCGAGATTGGGAAAGCAATTTTTCTTTTATAGCCCGGGCATAAAACAAGCCTCCTTTTGCTTCATCAAGCTTACCTGCATAAATAACAACAAAATCATCGCTATCTATTGAGTATTCAACGCGGAAGCTTTTTCTGATATGATCATCAGGCTTAAAAAGGTCTATATCGGTTCCCAGCGGCATTAATATTGATTTATTCAGCGGAATCCCAAGTCGTTTTTCGATATAGGGGTCATCCACCACCCTGATTATCCTTATGTCCCTCTTGAGAATTGTACTTGTAATGAACTTTTTATAAAAGTAACGGAAAAGTGTATTGAAAGGATTATCCGATGCCATATCAAGCATATGATTATCAGAGATAACAGGGTATTCAAGCCGTTTAGCTCTTAAAATATACCTGGCACCTATATAGGTGTCATTTCCATGAACATACAGTATATCTGGAGATAAAGAATCGACTATCCTGAAAATTTTGCTGTGATAAATAGCCCTGCCACTTATATATGTTATAAGAGGTATCCGAACAATTTCTATTCCTGTACGAAGTGAAAACTCCCGGTCAATAGTTTCAATTGAATCAGTTTTAAAGAACGAAGTTAAAGTGGCTGGCATTTTATCCATTGCGGCAGTTACTACTACAACAGAATGACCTTGTTGAGCCTGATACTTCGACAAAATATTTACCTGGTAACCTGCATCCGGATGGAAAAAATCTTCAATATGAACAATTCGCATTTAAAAGAAATTATTGAGAATCATTTGGTCCCAGGGTTTTTAATAATCATCAACTACCTGTAAAATCAAGATTTATCCAATGATATAGCTATGGCAGGATATACTAAGGAATATGAGTATCCAAGATTTATAAAGATTGTGAAACCTACCAGATTAAACCCAAGCAAGATTGAAAAATACCTTGTGATAAAATCACAAGGTATCATTCTTCATAATATCGAAATAGTACCGCCTTCCTAAAAGCCAGGCAAGAATTAGGAAACCTCCCAGAATTCCGCCAAAGATAATCCCTTTGAGTTTTCCCAGTTTAACTACATCAAGGGGATATACGGGACTGTCAATTATCTGGATCAATGGCGTTTCCCTTTGCAGGGTTACCTTGGCTAATTCAAGGTTTTTGACAACTTCACCATAAACAGTACCTGCAACCTGCAGGTCGACCTGTTTGCGCGACCTACCTGCCATAACTATTGCCCTGGCCGGATTTACATTCTGATCAGTGAGTGTGGCTATACCGATAGTGGATGATGTAATTATTCCTGCAAGAGAATCAGCCCGCATTTGCAGGATATCGACATTTTGTTTCAAACGCCTGGTTTTGGTTTCAATATAAAATTCCGAAACCTTTTTGTTTAGTTCTTCAAGGAATTTTTTCGAGAAAACCTCATCCGTTGAAGTGCAGGTTGATACAATAAGACTCAGCTTTTTCTCAGGCTTTACAATACTAATCATTTGTTTGCTAATATCCTGATATACATCTCCTATTATGCTATCCTGCACCCTCGAAAATTTTAGAAGCCCGCCTCCTGGTACAAATTGAATATTTGCAAATTCTGGTTCTTTTTTCCATGATTTGCGGATGCCTGTATAATCCAGGTAATGCTCCAGTAGTGTTGTTGCTTTTCCATTAATCTCAATATTAGCTAGCAAAGCACCTTCAATCATCCTGCGTGATTTCATTAATTCAATCAGGTTATCAGAGGTAAACAAGCTGCCACCACCTCCACTAACGTCAATACCTGCGATGGATGCCATGCCTGAATAATCGCCAAGGGGATTGCTTCTTTCATTTGCAACAACAAAGGATAATTTTGCAACATATTTTGGTGTTGTAAGCAAGGCCTTTGTTAATCCAAGAGCTCCTCCCAAAAGTCCGAACACCAGAATAATAATCCATTTGCTCCAAAGGAAATGCCATATTTCTTTCGATTTAAGAATTAATTCCCTGACTGAGATTTCGTCAGGATCGACTTTATTTACTGATGCTGCCACGGTTCCAAAGTTTAATTTTTTAAAGGTAGGCTACAAGTATCTCAGAGAGATTTTTCAGCCAGATTATCTCCTGACATTTATTTTTCATTCTACTGCCTGTAGAATAGCATCGAATGACAATTATTTAAAACTGGCCCATAAAACAGCTAAGGTTGAAATAGCAGTCAGGGTACTTATTATTATTGCAGTTTTTTCGGTGGTTAAACCTGTTTTTCTTTCTTTTACCGGAACAAAAACAGAGGCTCCCTGCATAACATTGGGATAATTATGAATTCCCAGGAAAGATTTTGTGCTTTTTACTGACCCGTTGGCGTAAACCACAAAGATTCGTTTCCTTAGTGCATTTTGTGATAATCCTCCAGCTTCGTTTATATACCCTTTTACCGATTTGCCTGGTTTGTAAATAATCTCACTCGGGAAAAGCACCCTGCCGTATACTTTCACTGTTTGCAGTTCGGTAGGTATCGAGAGATTATCTCCAGGTTTTAATATAAGATCCCATTTTGATCCGGGATTTTCAATAGCCTTTTTAAGGTCAAAACCCACATAGTTCGGTTTGCTGTAATCTTCAATAGTTTCTTTTGCAGTGGAATCAGATACTTTACTTGATTTTCGCAGGGTTGAATAACTGATTTCCTCTTTAAGTGATTCCATACCTGAATATTTTGTGCTCCTGATCAATAAAGATCCCGGTTCATAAGCTGATGCAGTTAAGCCTCCGGAGCGCTTCACCAGTGACGAAATGCGCTCTTCTTTATTCTGAAGCACATAGGAACCCGGATACACAACTTCGCCCTGAATGGTTACACTTTCGAGAGCATTATAACCTGGTATGGGTTTGAGAAAAACTTCGTCAAAGGGTTGGAGGACTAGTGTATCAGTTTCGATGTCGGATAATAGTTTATAGTTTATCAACTTTGCTGAGGGTGCATTGCGGTCCATTACATTTACATCTTTGATTCTCCTGGAAATCTCTATCTCCTTTGATGCACTTTCTTTTCGGCCTCCGGCAAGGTAAACCAGGTCTTTGAGGTGCATATTTTCAGAGAATGGGAAACTTCCAGGCCGGAGCACCTCACCACGGATTGAAATTGAAAATGCTTCCTTTATTTCAAATTTCGAATAAACAACCAGCCGGTCCTCTTTTTGCAATGTGACATCCTCTGAACCATTGAGCACTTTTTGGATGTTAACGGATTGAATGGAAGGAGTAAGATCTTGGTTGATCCTGAATAGGGTTGCATTCTGGAAATATGCATCTTCGCGTAAACCATCAGCCCTGCGAATAAGATCTGAGAGGGTCATTTTCTCAGTGAGTGCGTAATCTCCCGGGCGGAAAACAGCACCGCTAATAGTTACCCGGTTACTGAACCTGTCAAGGATTTTGCCTATAGTGTATATATCACCGTTAAAAAGTTTAAAGGATGCAAAATCAGTTTTACTAACCTCCATTATTTGTCTTTCACGATCAGTTAAACGGACAACATTTACCGAAAACTGGTAAGCCTGGTCAGTGAATCCGCCGCTATAATCAAGAATATCCTGGAAACTGTCCGAAGGAATAGCTTCGAAAATTCCTGCCCGTTTAACTTCCCCGCTAAGAGTAACTCTTTTCCTGTAAGGATTTATTTTAATAATATCCTGGTCTTTCAGTACGATATCATTGGTTTTGTCGCCTCGGATAAGGAAATCATATACATCAACCGTTGTAACTACTTTATTATTGCGTATAAGCTGTATGTCCCTGAATGATCCATTTTTCCCCGGTCCTCCTGAAGCATAAAGGGCAGTATAAATGGTTGCTAGTGAGGGTAGAGTATAAGTCCCGGGAGCGGTTACATCACCAATCATAGTTACTTTTATACTACGGATTTCACCAAGAGTAATCTGGACCGATGTCTTCCCTCCCTCGATGTTTGAAAATCCGTTTCGTATCAGCTGGTCAGTTATGCGGTTTTTTGCCTGTTCGATAGTGAGCCCATTCACAAATATAGGCCCTATATTAGGGATCCGGATATTGCCTTCGGATGATACTTTAAGCTTATATGTTGCTTCCGAATACCCGTAAATATCAAGGTTAATCAGATCACCAGCCGATAAAACATAGTTTAAAGGGGTAGGCATATTAAGGTTTGGTTCGAATGAAATATGAGTATTGCTGAACAAGTCGGCTCCTACAATGGTGCTTCCCGACGAAGCGATGTAAACAGGTGCAATGGCTCCGGCTACTTTTTTGGGTTCACTCCCAACTTCAGCCGGGCTTTTGCCGCCTTTATCGATATTTGGTACTACATCAATCACAGGTTTTGTAAGTCTTGAACTTAATTTTGCAACTTCAACAGGATCGCCACCACCAGCGAGTGCTTGTTTTTCAAAATCGGCCACCGAAATTCCTTCGGAACTTAACCGAGCCCTTATGATTTCGATTTGTTCACCTGTAAGTTCATCAGCTTTCATTTTCTTGAAATCAGGAATAACAGAAACCTGTGCGAACAACAATGATGATATGCTTAGTAAAAGCAAGACTGACAGAAATTTAGCTAAATGGTTCATTTCAATAAAGTTTTAGTGCCTTGTGCTTTTGAAGTGGTAAAACAAATGTAATACAATCGTCGTAAAGAAGATTCAATGATTCGGGAATAATCGGCTTATCGGATTTGGTGTTTTACAATATATCTGGTGTGGTTGCAATGCTAACCTACTGATTTGTACTTTGAAGGAATTAAAATCAATGCTTCGCCCCGTCACCCACATACTGAGGATAACAAAGCGCGGAAATCCGGAAAGTAGTGCAAATTTAAGATTTTTCGACTCTAAACCAAAAGTAGGCTGGGGGAATGCCCGAAAGACACCATTATTATTCATTTATACGAAAAATAGAGCCGGAAAATACTTACCTGAAAAGCAAACCAAATTTCAGATTTGCAAAACTATCGCGCCTACCATCGTGTATCAGCCTTTGGGTAAAAAGACCGGCCGAAACTGTGAAAAACAAATTGCCTCTGGCTGGAGTAACTAATCCGACTGATGGATTAATAAAATACCTGTGGTGCCCGGTATCCTTATCATTCTTCAGCAGAAAGCCTGTCTGAAGTTCGAGAACAGGTTTTGTCCTGGTACTTCCGAAAATATACCTCGTATCAGCAAATATTGGGAAATGACTGCCTTCGTTGTACCAATTGTAGCCGGCTCCGATACCTGTACAAAAAGAATTATTCCATGTATAACCTGCAATAGCAGAAAATCCTATATATCTGCTACTATAAGGCACATTTACATTACTTAGACCGATGCCCAGGTTAAGTTCAGCAGAATAGTATAGCTTTACCTGCTTTCGGGCATTAAATGATTGTGGCGAATCAAGTCTGGCTGAAGGTTTGGGTGCAGGGTTCGACTTTTTTATATTCTGAGCGGACGTTCTTATTTGTGATAATAAAACAAAGAAAATCACAAATAGTACATAAATAACATTGATGGGTTTCATTTAAAATTCGGATTAAGTTGATCTCTGCAAAAATCGGTACTCTAGACTTGTGATTATTTTAAGAACCAGGATTGCTTAAGAATGGTTATAGACTACAGGCAAAATTAATGCAATATTACCTAACCGTAAAGCCTAAACGGGAGAAACGCAATAGCTGAGCAGTTTTTTAATAGTTACACACAAAAGAAAACCGTACATTTGTATAGTAAAAATGTTTGAATTAACCTCTGAACTCCAAGCAATAAGTGCATCTTAACACCCTGAAAATCATAAATTTCAAGAATTACGAAGAGCAGGAAATGGCTTTCTCGGATAAGATTAATTGTTTTGTTGGCAATAATGGAGCAGGTAAAACGAACCTGCTCGATGCTATCTACTACCTTTCATTTACAAAGAGCTATTTTAACTCTATTGATCAGCAGAATATCAGGCATGGAGAAGCCTTTTTTGCGATACACGGCACTTTCCAGCGAAATGGCAGCCTTCCTAACCAGGTGAGCTGCATACAGAAAGCCGGGTTTAAAAAGCAGTTCCGGATCAACCAGAAAGATTATGAGCGGATTTCGGAACATATCGGTTTGTTCCCCTGCGTAATGGTTTCGCCTTACGACCGCGACCTGATCAACGAAGGCAGCGATATGCGCAGGAAATTTATTGATGCCGTTATATCGCAATTCGACAAACCATACCTCGACAGCCTGATCCGCTACAATCGCCTGCTTGAACAACGAAACGGGCTGCTGAAACAATTTGCCGAACGCAGGCAAACCGATATGGGACTGCTGTTACTGATCGATGAACAGATGATGGTGCCCGCTACAAATATCAGCGAAAAACGCAGGTCCTTTCTCGAAGGGTTTGCACCGATTTTCAGGCATTATTTTGAGTTTATAAGCGGGGGAACCGAAGATGTAAGTATAGAATACGAATCGCAGTTAAGTTCAGGCTCTTATATGGATGTTACCGGTGAAGCATTTACAAGGGACCAGGCTTTAAGGTATTCGTCGGTAGGAATTCACAAAGATGATTTTATCTTTAACCTGGCTGGCTATCCCGTAAAGAAGTTCGGTTCACAGGGTCAGCAGAAATCGTTTGCTGTAGCCCTTAAACTCGCCCAGTTTGATTTCACCCGCGACCTTACCGGTTTTAAACCCATATTGTTGTTCGACGACATTTTCGACAAACTGGATCCAGGCCGGGTTCAGCAAATAATCCAATTGGTTGACAATGATAGCTTTGGACAGGTTTTTATAACCGATACCGAACCCGAACGAATTAAGAGTACATTTGAAAAAGTTGCCATAAACCACCGGGTTTTCGGGATCACAGGCGGCAATGTTCACTTTAAGTACTGAGAAATGGATTGAGTCATTCATATTTGATTTGATCGAATATTGGATGATGAAGGGAGAAGGGAGAAAGGCGAGGGAGAGAGTAGAAAGCAGAGTTGGTTTCCAGAAAAAAATATTCTTCCTTTTTAAGTAATTGAATAATTTTCAGTACTTAAATTAATAGGTAAATCAGTAAATCCATGAAACGTTTAACAGTTACCAACAGTGAAAAAATCGAATGAAATTCTGCTGAAAGATGCCATTGCCTCATTTCTGAAAGAAAATAACCTGGAGTCGAAACTTAATGAAACCAAGGTGATAAGCGCTTGGGAAGAGGTAACAGGGAAGTTGATTTCTCGGCATACGGTCCAGATGTATATTAAGGACCGGGTTCTGTATGTAAAAGTAGATTCAGCAGCACTCCGCGAAGAACTGACTTACCAGCGCAGCAAACTTGTTCAGAAACTGAATAAAGCTACCGGGATTGAGGCGATTGATGATATAAAGATTAATTAAGGGGTTAGGGATTGGGGTTTAGGGGTTAGGGAATCCCTATTGAAATCAATTTTATTTTATATTTACAGTTAACATTTTCTTATCCCCTATAAAGGCTTCCAGTTTGTCACCAATAACGACCGGCCCTACACCGGCCGGAGTTCCTGTAAAAATATAATCACCGGTCTTAAGCGTCATAAATTGCGATACATAGGCTATGATTGCTGAATAAGGAAAGATCATATCCCTGGTATTCCCATCCTGTACGGTTTCGCCATTCTTTTTCAGACTGAACGCAATCTGCTGTAAATCATCAAATTCAGTAACAGGAATAAAACTGCTGACAGGAGCGGAGAAGTCGAATGCTTTGGCCTTTTCCCATGGCAGCCCTTTTTCCTTGGCTTTCTGCTGAAGGTCGCGGGCGGTGAAGTCGATACCAACCCCGATTGCATCAATATAACTCAAAGCAAATTTTTCACTTATGCATTTGCCTACTTTATTGATCCTCAGTACGATCTCGCATTCATAATGCAGGTCTTTGGAGAAATCAGGATAAAAGAACGGCCTGTTGCGAGTAAGTAGCGACGAATCCGGCTTCATGAAATATACGGGTTCTGTTGGAACTGCATTATTCAGTTCTTTGGCGTGCTCGGCATAATTGCGGCCGATGCAGATGATCTTCATTGTGTTATTTGTTACTGGTTATTAGTAGCTGGTTACTGGCCTAACAATTATGCAATTCTTTCAACCTTTATTGAATCCCCTTAACTTTATTGCTGTAATAGTTCTCTTGGTCGAAAGCGGGAAATCGCCTTTCATCATCCAGTCGTAATAGGAGGGTTCGGTTTTGAAAACTTCTTCAACAGGTTTTCCCTTATGTTTACCGAAATTAAGCACCTCCTGTCCTTTTGCATTGAAAACTATATGTCCGACAAGGTCAGCATTGCGGTTATAATATGAGAAATCGTTGAGTGAATTCATATCATTAACTACAGGTGTGGATGTATTTCCGTCCTTATCGGTATATTCAATACCCTGGTAACGTTCGAGTTGTGCTTTCAGAATTTCGTAGGTTGCCCTTGTGTCGGCTTCGGCACTGTGCGCATTGATCAGTTCGGTCTGACAGTAAAATTTATAAGCTGCCTTTAAAGTACGGGGTTCCATTTTATGGAAAATATTCTGTACATCCACTATCCTGCGGTTTTTCAGGTCAAATTCAACACCTGCCCGCAAAAACTCTTCAACCAGCAATGGGATATCGTATTTGATTGAATTATAACCTGACAGATCGCTGTTTCCAATAAAGGCATTCAGGTTGCCTGCAAGTTCTTTAAAAGTAGGTTCATTCTTAACCATTTCATCTGTAATGCCGTGAATGGCAATAACAACTTCCGGCATTGGAACCGTCGGGTTAATTAAGTGACGTCTGAATTCTTCGTGCCCGTCGGGGAAAACTTTCAGCATTGCAATTTCAACAATCCTGTCGGTGCCAATGTTAATACCAGTTGCTTCAAGATCGAAAATAATAAGGGGTTTTGTCAGGTTAAGTTGCATAATACAAATTTGAATCGGAAGAAGAGTCTGCCGTTGGCTAAATTATTGAATTTTCGGGTGTAAACAGAAAACCCGGCGAATAAATGTAGCCGGGTTTTCTTTAGTTTCTTGTTTCTTGTTTCAAGCCAATTAAGATCAGGCTATTTGCCATCTATCATTTACCATTTATCATTTTCGATTTAATTTCTTGTACTTAAACAACCATATTAACATCAAAGCTTTCGAGCAATTGCTGGATTCGTTTGATAAACTGCCCAGCGAGTGCGCCATCGACAAGCCTGTGATCATAAGAAAGCGACAGCATGCAGATATGGCGTATTGCTATTACATCACCATAAGCTGTTTCGAGCACCCAGGGACGTTTTTTTATGGTTCCCACACCAAGTATGGCAACCTGAGGCTGGTTAATTACAGGCACACCGGTAAGACTGTCGAACGAACCGAAATTCGTTATGGTGAATGTCCCTCCGGAAATATCATCAGGGTTTAGTTTATTTTTGCGTGCGCGGTCGGCCAGGTCGTTTACGTCTTTTACAATGCCCAGCAGATTCTTCTGATCCGCATTTTTTATCACCGGTACAATCAGGTTTCCATCAGGCAACGCTGCAGCCATTCCAATGTTTACTGCTTTTCGCTGTATGATCTTATAACCGTCGATTGAGGCATTCACATTCGGGAATTCACGCAAAGCTTTCGCAGCGGCCTCTACAAACAAGGGTGTATACGTAATTTTCTGTCCTTCGCGTTTTGCGAAACTGTCCTTGATTTTTTCGCGCCAGCGAACAATATTGGTTACATCAACTTCAATAAACGAAGTCACATGAGGCGAAACCTGTTTCGACATTACCATATGATCAGCAATCATACGCCGCATACGGTCCATTTCGATAACGATATCACCATTGGCTGCAGTTACAGCCGGAACCTGTGCTTTGGGCTGAGGTGCAGTTACAACCGGTGCAGCAGAAACGGCAACAGGAGCAGCCTGAATTACAGCCTGTGTTCCTCTGTTCTTAATATAATCAAGAATATCCTGTTTTGTAAGACGGTTATCCTTACCGGTACCGGCAACTTTTTCAAGCTCAGTGAAGGGTATGTTTTCCTGTTTGGCAATACTTCTGACAAGCGGTGAATAAAAGCGGTCGCTTACTGACTCTGCTTCCTGAGCAGTCATAGCAACCGGTGCAATCTGCACTTCGGTTTTAATCTCTGGTGTAACCGTGGTTTCTGCCTGTGGTGCAGATAAGCTGGTTTCAGCTGTGCCTCCCATATTAATGATGGCGATCACCTTTCCAACCGGAACCACATCGCCTTCGTTATAAAACAATTTAGTTACAATGCCTTCAACAGGTGAAGGAATTTCGGAATCTACTTTATCGGTTGCCAGATCGGCAATTGATTCATCTTCAATAACCTGGTCGCCTTCTTTTTTGTGCCAGCGCACAATAGTTGCTTCAATTATACTTTCGCCAAGTTTTGGCATTACCAGTTCAAAATTTGCCATGGTATGGTTTATACTTATTTTGTTATTAATAATTCTGTTTCTGAGTGCCTAGAGTGCCTTGAGTTTGGAGTACTTAAAGTTAATGAAAATACTCCTACTCTATACAATTATCTTTTTAGTCAAACTAATCTTATTACTCCTGGCACTTTAGATATTCAAGGCACTTTAGACACTCTAGACACTCTAGGCACTTTAGGCACTCAAGGCATTCAATGCACTTTCCCTGTTCAACATCTTCACTACTATAGCTAAACAAACCAATATGCTGTTTGGTTCAATGTATTTGCTATTTTCGGCCCAGCCGCCTGAAACCTTTGTAAAGCAGCCGGAATTCGTTGCTTATCCTGTAATCGCGGGCATAAAGCATGTTTAAGCGTGCAATAGCGTCAGGACCCGTATTTTGCTTGTCGAAAGCATCCGAAGGAAAAATAATTCCTTTGCGGATATCAGGCAGTTTATGATCCGGCTGAACAATCGGGTGATAACCGGTTATAGATCTGATCCCAAGCAATACTTTGAAAATATTCAACATGTAATCGGCTGGGTGACCTGTAATAAAAACGGTTACAGGGTAGGAGACAAGCAAACACAGACCAATACCCACATCAAACACGCGTTTGCTGCGGCGGTTCTGAAATTTTGCAATCGAATTAATATCAATCACATAAAGATCACCGGCAGTATCAATCGAATTGCTGCCTATGATCGACATACTTTCGGGAGGAGCAATTTTATAATTAACCTGCGTGTGCTGAAGGGCCGACATCTGGTCAATAATGTCTTCGGCACGCATATCCCTGGCACAGAAAATCAGTTCATCTATGCTGTAAATTGTGATGATATCTTTAATCTGGCTTATGTTGCCAAGAAAATTACTGTAATCGCCAGGCTGTTTCCCGGTATTCACTAACCCGATAAAACCCGGGTTCGAAATTGCTTTCTGCAATAAAGCAGCGACGCGCTCAGCCTCGGCTTTTTCGCCTATAACTGCAAAGCGTTTGCTCTTATCCCGATCCATTCTATAGCCACTAACCCGCAGTAGATGCATTAGGGTTCTAGAAATTGTTAAAGCCGCAACACCCCAGGCAGTTCCCGTTAAAATAAGTGATCGGGAGAACCGAAAATGTTCGGGAAGCAAGGCATACACCACAAGGATTATTATTGTTCCTGAAATAAGCCCCCGATATGATTTCCAGAGGCTCACAGGCTTATCGAAACCGCCTGAATAGTATATGCTTACCATCCATACCAGAATGAATGCCGGAATAGCAAAAAGGTAGAGTTCAACCGGGTAATGTCCTCCCCACGGATAAATAACACGTTGTTCCCAGATCCGGGCTATAATGGCAAGCCCGGTATACAGCAGAGCCGCATCTGCAAGTGGTAAGAGTGTGTTTTTCAATATACGGCTGACTATCGACAGGAAAGCCCTGAAATAGATGGCCATGTTTATAAGCATGGAGAAAAGCCGGGCATTTTTAGCAGAATAATGCTTCCGGGCAAAAATGATCATTGCATTGTAAAATACAAATACATAGTTCAGGCTTCCCTTTTTTGTACTTTCCCCTTTGTAATGAATGATCCGTGTTTCTGGAAAGTAATAATTTTTATAGCCGGCCTGGGTGATACGGTAGGAGAGGTCGATATCTTCCCCATACATAAAAAACGATTCATCGAGCAAGCCGACTTTGTCGAGCACCGTTTTACGCATCAGCATAAAAGCACCAGCCAGAATATCAACCTGGTGGGTTTTATCTTTATCAAGGTAGCCAAGATGATATGTATTGAATAATTTTGATTTCGGGAACATGCGCGACAGACCAAAAACTTTACAGAAAGCTACTCCGGGAGTAGGTAACCCCCGTTTCGACTCAGGCAAAAATTTTCCTGTGCCATCAACCATTTTTACTCCAAGGCCACCCGCATCTGCGTGGCTGTCCATAAAGGCAATAATCTTTCTGAAGGTATCGGTTTCAACAATGGTATCAGGGTTTAGCAACAGGATGTACTCGCCTTTCGACTTCCTTACAGCCTGGTTATTGGCTTTGGCAAAACCTGGATTATCAGTATTTTCGATGCAAATGGCTTCCGGGAATTTCTCCCTTACCATTTTTGCCGAACCATCAACCGAAGCATTATCGACCACAAAAATCTCAGTTTCAATACCCGCAATAGCAGCCCGCACCGAATGCAGGCATTGCTCAAGGAAGTGCTTTACGTTGTAGCTGACTATAATTACTGAGAGTTTCAAAGTGTTGACTTGGGTAATGATTATTTTGTACTTCAGGCAAAGTTAAGTTGAAACGAAATGCGAGCAATATTATTATTGTAAATTCCAGGATAAATGCCCCAAGAGACCAAGAACCAAATTCCAAAATCCAAGAACTGGATTCCAATATCTAAATTCTCATTCTTAATAAACAACAGAAGTATTTATTATTAAGATTTCTTTATGACTTGGAATTTGGGACATGGGTCTTATAGCTATTTTAACAATCTGCTTAAAGCAATAAAAGTTCCTTTGCTATAATTTACTGCAAATCAGGAGATCCTGATAATCAAAATAAGACTTTCGTCCGCACCATTGCCCGTATTTGATTGTTTCCATTTTTAGGCCGGATTTTTCAAGTTTATCCAGAATCCATTCTTCGTCGTAGGCAACATTGGCGGTATCTACCTGTAAGGAATGCAGCCTGTAAAACCCTTTATTTACCGGAAAATTCATATGGTTGGGCTGATTTATCATGAGGTCCTCCGATTCACAGTTCACAATGAAGAATGACATCAGGCAGGTTGCCCCGGGTTTCATAACACGGCCGATTTCGGTTATATAATGTTCAACTTCAGCCGGCATCATATGAGTGAAAACCGAAGTCAGGAATACGAAATCAAACCTGTTTGCAGGATATGGAAAGATAAAATTGCTGGCGTCCACTTTATCGGAAGTGTTATACAGCGAATTATAAAGTCCCGTATACTCAAAACGGAAATCCGGATAACGGGATGCAATGTGCTTATTGCACCAGTCAATTCCGCTCTTTACAATATCAAAGCCATCATACGAGCCTTTTACAGAAAGGAAACCAGTCAGGGGCAAAGCCATACGCCCTATTCCGCATCCTATATCCAGTACTTTATGGTCAGGTTTCAATCCGCCTAATTCTTTGAAATAACCAAGGAAACGATCACCGAGTTTCACATAATCGCCGGGGCCAATAAAAATTTTCCCCCTTGGTGGAACTCCATAAGGTCTTTTATTCACAAATGATTCAAATATATCGATCGGCAGGTAATATAGCCTCCGGAAGAAATAACGAAGGTTGACGGGTAATAAATAGTACAGGTATCGCTTCATAAATTAATTTCTGATAAATCGCTATTTAGCAAGATTTTGAACTAAACAAGTTTTGAAAAATTATGATTTTCGGGTTAAATCGATCAAACCATTTATTATAGTAAGCGGATGGGCAGGATTGCCGGGAATATACAGATCAACAGAGTATTTATCCAGGAAACTGCGATCGATCGCCTCACTGCCTGCAAAAATCCCGCCGCTTATTGCATCGGTTCCGACCAGTACAATAATTTTCGGGTCAGGAGTTGCATTATAGCAAATCTGAAGTGGTTCGGCCATATTTTCCGTTATAGGCCCGGTTATTACAATTCCATCGGCATGACGCGGTGAGGCCACAAACTCAATCCCAAACCTTCCCATATCAAACTGCACGTTATTAGCCGCGTTGAGTTCCCATTCGCAGCTATTGTCACCACCGGCCGAAACCTGTCGGAGTTTGAGCGAGCGTCCGAACAGTCTTTGTATTTCACGGCGGACTTTTGCCGGGTTTACTTCAACCGGCTTGTCAACACCTTCTTTTATTACAAGGCTTTCCCTGTCGTTCGACGAAATCTTGTAATCGGTTGTGAACTGAATCTTTTCAGGAAACTGCATGGCACATTCGCCACAATAAGTACATTTTCCCAGATCGATACAAACCGGGTTTACCGAAACAGCATTTACGGGACAAAGTTCCTTTAATTGAGCTTCATCCACCTTTACAGTTGTAATAACAGGTCTTCCCCTGAATATTCCCGGCACTTTTGCTGTTGTAACATCAGGAATAAACTGTTTGCCCTGGTGGTAGAGTATTTTGAGGTTATTGAACATTGGTGCTTATTTAGGTGAAGAGTAGTGAAGGGGTGATTTTGGTTTATTGTTCAAGTTTATTTTATTGGTCATTCGTTGTCATTCGTTGTTATACAATTGTGGAGGGTTGAGCAGGTTTGGCTTTTGAGTTGTTTGGGTTGTCATACGATGGTAATACAATTGTCATTCATTGTCATTCGTGGTCATACAATAGTAATACAATTGTTGAGGGTTAAGTTGGTTAAGTATTTGAGTTGTTTGTGTGGTTATTTTGAATTTTGAACTTTGCATTTTAAATTTTAATTTCCTCGCCCTAATCCCCAAAACCTAATACCTAACACCTTAAAGATCATGTCCGCTGTAAGAAAGGTTAAAGCTCTTATTACAGATCGGGAAATCGGAGATTTCGTTGTTCCTTACTGAAAGTGCCAAAGCCATCCAGTTATGAAACGAAGGATCTTTGATTTTATAATGTTTCAGTTCACCATTTGAACCGGTGATGGCGCAGTGGCATATTTCGCCCCTCCAGCCCTCAACAAGCGAGATTGTAAACAGATCTGCACCCGGAGTTTTCATTTTTGGTGAAGACTGTAATACAGGAACTTCAGGAACGTTTTCAAGCAGCGCACGAATATATTTTATGGATTGAAAAACTTCTTTTTTCCGGATTGTTACTCGCGAATACACATCACCATGCCGTTTTACAATGGGTTGATGGTCTATTTCAGAGTAAAGGCAGTGTGGATGCGAAACCCGTGTATCGCGGATAACTCCCGATGCACGTGCGGCCATGCCTACGGCTCCGATTGCTGAAGCATCTTCGGTTGAAACAACGCCTGTGCGCTCAAAGCGGGATAAAGCACTCGGCATGTTAAACAATTCCTGGTTCATCTCGGTAAAATCCGGTTCAAATGTATCAAGTACAAATGTGAGCTTTTTTGCAAGGTCTTTTGTAAACGGGAATTTATTCTCCCCGGGCCGGATCAATCCTTTCGAGAGGCGGTTGCCACACCATTCCTGTAAAAAGTTTATAATTGGAGTACGCAGCCTGCCGAATACTGAACTGCCCAACTGGTAGGCAATATCGGTACATACAGCACTCAGGTCGCCGGTATGAATTGCTATTCTTTCAAGTTCTAATGCGATGGTCCGGGCATAGGCTATATCGCGGCCAGGTTCAAAACCGGCTAAACTCTCCCAAACTTGTGCGAAAGCCACAGAATGGCCTACGGTGGTGTCGCCAGCTATATTTTCGGCCAGCGTAGCCCGTTGATTAAGTGGTTTTTCTGCCATGAACAATTTCTCAATCCCGCGGTGCTGGTAACCTAGCTGTATTTCGAGATGCAGGATTTGCTCCCCGTTGCAGATAAACCGGAAATGTCCCGGTTCAATAATCCCTGCATGAATTGGTCCAACGCCGACTTCATGAAGCTCCTCACTGTCAATAGAGTAGAAAGGGTAATTGGATATTGCATTCGTTTTGTCGAAACGATCATGAGCATACCGGACGGGTTTTAGCCAGGGATGATCGCTATACTGTACACCATAGTTTTCGTGTATTTCGCGCTCAAATTTTTCGAAACACAACTGCTTGGCTGTAAATGAATGAAGCTCGGAATGAATATCAACAATGCTTGACGATATATAAATAACATGATCATCATCATCGGCAATACAACAGATCAGTATTATCTTTTCGCCATCAGGGTAACCGAAATAATTCACACAATGCCTTCCGGTAGTTTCAACCACCATGCCTGTGTTCAATATCAGGAATGCGCTGTACGAAATTTCGGGAATATCCGAAATTGGTACCGGCTGATTGTTTTTTATGGTGAGGTAATGCATTTGTATGAATTATGAATTATGAATTATGAATTATGAGTTATTGTGTGTTTATAGGGGTAGCAGGCTCACACTTTCTTTGAGCATCTGGACAAAAATGGCGGGCGGATTTAATCCCAGGTAAACGGCGGTTGCAAGCAAAACAAACTGGGAAAGTGATTCCCATGGACTTATTTTTTCAACATGAGTATCATCAAAACCAACTGCCGGAACAAAAAGCACTTTGAAGATATTTTTCCCGAAAGCCCATATTATCATTGTCAGGAGCAAAAGAACGGCAATCAGGAGTATGATCTGGCCTGCGTCGAACAATGATTTGAAAATCAGGAACTCACTTACAAACATTCCCGAAGGAGGCATAGCTGTTGCACTTATAAATCCAAGCAGAAGCACCATAGCACCCGTTGTATTGTATTTAAAGTAATTACCTATGTGGTATATGCTTTTATCCTGGAAAACCCTGTAGAGCTGGTTAAACTGGAAAAACAGGCTCGATTTTACAAAAGCATGCAATATAATGTGCAGTACCGCAGCATAATAGCCGATTCCGCCGGCAGCAACCCCGAGCATCACTATTCCCATATGTTCGATACCGGAGTAAGCAAACATCCGCTTAATGTTTTTTACCTTCAGCATATAAACTGTTGAAACAAAGAGCGAAAGGAATGCCGCTGAGCCTACTACCAGCTGCGCCCAGTGCAAAAGGGGCGTATTGGCTATTACTATGTAAAAGCGGAAAATACCGACAAACCCAAGGTTCATCAAAACCGTTGCAAACAATGCGCCTGCCGGTGCCGGGGCTTTATCTTTTGCATCAATACCTGCCGTAAACATTGGAACCAGCCCAAGCTTAGCTGTAAATCCCGTAAAAATAAACAGGAAGGCCATCCGCAGCCAGACAGGATTCAGCTCGGTTCTCCTGGCCAGCAGGTTGCTGAATGACAGATCGTCGGAGCCGGCATGCTGCAGCGAAAGGCTAAGGAAAAGTATCCCGATAAAAATAAACGTAATGCTGATCGCACAGATAAAGACATATTTCCAGGTGCCTTCGAGCGCCAGTTTGTTCCGGTGATGGTAAATCAGGGCCGAAGCGCTTAACGTTGTTATTTCAGTAAAAATCCAGGTTACGGCAATGTGGTTCGAAAGATACCCTGCACTTATGGCCATGATCAGTAATACCATCGAAGTCAGGTAAATGGCCCTGGTCTGGGGGTTTTCTTTATGATTTTCGATATATATATAACTGTGTATAAAAGCAGGAATGGCAATTATACTCATGGTAACCAGTAAAATAATACCCAGTGAGTCGAATTTAAAATAAACCAGTTCAGTATTGCCATAATGCATGCAGGCATAAGCTGTAAACAGCGACTGCAAAACAAGGAAAAGCCCTGCCAGGGAATAAACAAGCAGCTTATTCCTGCTGAAAAACAGGATGACAGCAATCGCAACAGTGCCTAACAGATAAACTCCAATCATCGGTTTCCGGGATTTCTCGATTAATAATCTTTTAAGTTACTCAGCTGATCTACATCCACATCCTTAAATACGTCGCCGATCTTATTCAGGAATATTCCCAATATCAGTACACTGGCAAAAATATCCAGCAGTATCCCCAGGTTCACAAGCATCGGCATTTCGTTTCCGACAGCAAGTGAAAGCACGAATACGCCGTTCTCGATAACCATATAGCCCATTACATGTGTAATGATCTTACGGCGGGTAGCAATGAGGTAAAGCCCGAAAAACAGCGTGGATAAGGCTACAACAAAGAAAATCTTATCCAGGTGGGTATCTTTTATTGTATTGGATATCAGTATAGTGATCACCACAATAAAAGTTGTGATTACAAGTGATACAAAATTCGGGAGGAAGGGTTCAGCTTCGCGGGTAATGTTATTGCGTTTCAGCAGGTATCCAAGGAAAATCGGCACAGCCAGTGACTTAAATACTATGGTCTCCAGCAGGATAAGCACCAGGTTGAGCGTATTGATTTCGTTTAACTGGATAAATACCACGAAAAACAGTATCACCCCCTGGAGGGCAAGCACCTTGATATAGGTCATCAGCCGGTTGGCGATAGCCATATAAAAAAGTGTGATTATAAAGGTTATTAACAGTACGTGTATCATTGTATCAAACTGTATTAAAGAATCTTACATAAATTTTTGAAGGATCAGCAGCACACCGAAAAAGATCAGTAAACTGACCGATGTCAGCGCGACAATAAACTGCGGGTTATGATTCATCCGGAACCTGGCCATAAACGATTCGATTAACCCTATACTCACCGCCATAACAAACTGTATCGCAAAAAATGAAGGGATCGCATACCCGTAGGGTATTACACCAATAAATAGGGTCACGATAAGGGCGCCGTAAATGGCGAACTTAATGTAACCGGCTGTAAAAATGAGTCCCAGGTCAAAACCGCTGTTATCAAGGATCATTACTTCGTGAATCATAGTGAGTTCAAGGTGGGTTTTGGGATCATCAATCGGCATGCGGCTGCTCTCAATCATGGAGATCATCAGGAGTACAAAGGTTGCCAGCGCGGCTAACGCATAACTGATTTGTGAACCTATATGCAAGGCTGCAAAGATTTCCTGGAATGATGTATGCCCTGACAATAATGCCAGCGAGCCCATTAGAATAAAGAAAGCAGGTTCGGCAAACATTGAGTACAAAGCTTCGCGGCTGGCGCCCATACCTTCGAAACTGCTGCCCGTGTCCATGGCGGCAATAATGGTGAAGAATTTTCCCAGTGCCAGAACATAGGCGAAAAATATAAAGTCACCGTTAAAACTGAGCACTCCGCGTGACTGCCCGAACGGAACTACCAGCATAGCCATAATTACCGAAGCAAAGTAAATGGTAGGCGCTATCTGAAACACAAAACTGGTGGTTTCACTATACACCACTCCTTTGCGGAACAGCCGTATCACATCGAGCACCGGTTGCAATATTCCCGGTCCCTTGCGGCCCGACGCCAGGCTCTTTGTACGGATAATGATCCCCGTAAAAAAGATGGCAGCTATCACTATTAAAAGCACACTCAGCATATTATAAATGTTTTAGAAAGTCGATGAAAGAAAAAAGTTTCTGGTAAATCACCGGGATACTCAACACCGCCAGGATGAAAAGCACTCCGTACAGGATGTACATCTGGAGTTTCCCGTTATGCAGAAAAATAAAGCGTCCCATGAACGATTTATTCACTTTCAGCGGATCGTCAATAAGCCATTTTTCAACCTTGTCGTAGGGATGCGTATGATATTTCCCTACCGAAGGAAATATCCCGTGTATTTCATCCTCGTGTTTCCCAATAAGCAAAAAGGGTGCAAACAGCTTACTGTATGTTCGCACAAACGAACCGGCGGTGTATTGTATTTTTGGAGTTGGTGCACAATACCCGCATCCCCAGGTCGGACCGGTTTCAATTTTTCGTTTACTGAGGGCAAATTTCCGTACTCCGTAAATAACAGCTACCAGAATAATCAGCAGCCACGATGCCCGGGTAATGGATTGCATTGCACCGAGGGCATTTACCGGCATTATATTGGCTTGCAAACCTATTGGACCTGTATAAAGACTGATCGGTTTTGATAAAAGTCCGATAAACGTAATCGGGAATAAACCTATAAGCATTATGAAAGCTGCAAGTAAATACATAGGCAAAAGCTGCAAAAATGGTACTTCCCTGCAAGAAGTAGGAAGTTCACTCCGGGCTGTTCCCAGGAAAACTACACCAAAGGCTTTCGTAAAGCACAGCATGGCAAGTCCCCCAATCATTGCCAAACCGGCTGTTGAAAAAATGGCTGCCAGAAGCGAAACGAGGGTAGCATCCGAAAGCCAGTTATATAGCCCGGTGTAAATGATGAATTCCGAAATAAACCCGTTGAAAGGCGGAATTCCGCATATGGCTATGGCTGCAATAAGAAAAAGGGCAGCTGTCTGGGGCATCTTTTTTACAAGTCCGCCGAGTCTTTCGATATCCATGGTATGAGCGGCCTGGTAAACATTTCCAGCTGTGTAAAACAACAATGATTTGAACAGCGAATGATTCAACGTATGGAGAAGTGCACCTGCAAATCCCAAAGTAGCCAGCACCTGGTTTCCGGTTCCTATGCCAATGCAGCCGATCCCGATTCCTATACCGATAATACCTATATTCTCAATACTATGGTAAGCCAGGAGTTTCTTCAGATTATGCTGTATAATCGCGAGCATAACACCGTACAGGCCTGAAACCAGCGATACAATCAGGATCAGGTAGCCAACACTGATAAGATCTGTTTTTATAACAAGCAACATCCTGAGTATGCCGAATATCCCGATCTTGATAATTACACCCGACATCATTCCCGATATATGCGAAGGCGCAGCCGGGTGAGCGTATGGCAGCCAGGTATGAAACGGCACGAACCCGGCCTTAATCGCAAAACCAATAAAAAAGAATATGAAGAGTAAAAATGATGCTGTGGAAGGTTGGGAAGCGCTATATGTCGTAATTGCCTGGAAATCATAGCTGCCTGTTTTCGAAGCAACCCATATGAAGCCTATCATCAGGAAAATAATCGAAAAATGAGCCTGTATAAGGTAATTGATACCGGCTTTTAAAGTCGAAATATGTTCATGTTCGAAAATTATAAGCAGGAAAGAGGTCAGGGCAAGAATTTCCCACACAATTAAAAATACCAGGCTATTCTGGATCACGCAAACGCTTATCAATGAAGCATACTGGAACAAAAATGATATGCTGTGCAAAGTAAGATTGTTCTTTTGCTCTTTATAGGCTTTCATATAAAAAAGCCCGTAAAAAGCTCCAGTTACAAACACCAGATTGATAATGAGTATAAACCAGGCGGACAAAGCATCGATCCTGACCGGAATTGTGCCTGTAATAAAACTACCCGGTAAACTGAAACTGATTGCATCACCTAACAGGCATTGAACAGCAAAGTATCCCGAAATAGCAGCATTTAAGAAAAGCAGGGCAAATGCAGCAATCCCCTTTGCATTCACCTTAAGGAAGGGAATAAGGAGCATACCAGCAAAAGGTATCAGCATAAATGCAATTACCAGGTTCATGACACGAAATTAAAAACAGTAAGGATAAACATGGCAAGGATAAAAACGATGCCATACAAGACATAGGACTGTATGCGGCCATTCTGTATAAAGCTGAAATAACCAGCCGAATGGTTCAAGCGGGAAATAATTGGATCAATCAGGTTCCGTTCAAAAAAATCGTAGTAATGCGAAACATAAGATCGTTTCGCAGGAAAAATTTCGCCAGGTTCGAGTTCAGAGAAATGTTTCTTCTCGATCAAAAGGAAGTTAAGAATCTTGGCCAGGGGTTTTGAAAACGATTTCCCGGTATACTGTAAACGGCTCGTTGCTTCCCCGTAACCGCATCCCCATGTTGTGTCTATACGCAGGCTTCGGTGGTGCATGATAAGGGATCGGGTAAGCCATATTGCAGCAATAATCCCGATTAAAAGCAGTGAATACAGACTTATGCCTTGTATGGTATTAGTATACCCGGCAATACTGCTCATATCAGCTGATAAAGGACTCATTTCCATAAGTACAATCCCAATAAGCTTCATGTAAAACTGCGGAACCACGGCAACACTTAGCATGAGGGCAATAATTACATATTGGGGAATAAGCATGAGATTCGAAACTTCGTGTGTTTTTTGATGAAGTTTTGTCCGGGGCTGCCCCAGAAAAATGACACCGAATGTTTTGGTAAAGGTCAGTACCGACAGGCCGCCTAACATGCTTAAACCAGCCAGCGACATGACAAAGAGTAGAATCTGGCTAAGACTGTTCGATTGAATACCTTCAATAAGCCCAATGTAGATGATGAATTCCGAAACGAAACCGTTAAAAGGCGGAAGCCCGCCAATGGCTATTGCACCAACAAGAAAAAGTACAGCCGTTTTAGGCATTGATTTAATTAACCCGCCAAGATGCTCCATATTCCGGGTATGGCATTGCTGGTATACCGATCCGGCCGAATAAAACAACAGCGATTTGAACAGAGAATGATTGAGTACATGCAACAGGGCTCCTCCTAATCCCAGGAAAAACATTACAGCTGAACCATTTCCGATCCCGATTAGTCCAATTCCAATTCCAATTCCAATTATTCCTATATTTTCGATGGTGCAATATGCGAGCATGCGTTTGAAATCGCGATGCACCGCTGCATTCAGGATTCCGTATATGCCCGTCAGAACTGAAATTGATATTATTATTTCGCCCAGGAGTATAAAATCGGCATGCAGGAAAGTTATCATCCGGAATATGCCGTAAATACCAAGTTTAACGATTACGCCCGACATTACTCCCGATATATGCGAAGGAGCAGCAGGGTGGGCATGGGGCAGCCAGCTGTGGAGCGGAATAAAACCCGCTTTCAAGCCAAAGCCGATAAAAAATACCAGAAACAGCCAGGTATTGTTATTCGATAGGAAAAAACTGCGGACAGCTTCAAAGCTGACCGAGCCGGTCGAACTATACACCCATATAAAACCCATAGTAAGGAAAACAACGCTTATATGCATCTGAACCAAGTAGTTGATCCCCGCCTTAAGGGTTGTAGCATTGTTATGGTCGAAAATTACCAGCATCATTGATGTAAGCGACATCAATTCCCATGCAATCAGGAAAGCAAACCCGTTCTGCAGCATGCAAACCCATACCATCGATATATGAAACAGGATAAAAAGCGACCAGTGCAAAGTGAGTTTAGATGCCGGATTAGAGTATGCTTTCAGGTATCCTATACCATAGAAAGCACCGGTTATACAGGTAAAATTGATAATTAATATAAACCAGGCAGAAAGTCCGTCGATACGGATCAGTATGTCGCCCATCAATGTACCTGCATTCACGGTGAACTCTGTAATATTCCCGCAAAGTGCCGGGACTGCAAGCCAGGAAGTCAATAATGAATTTATCAGAACAGCTGTAGCAGCAGTATAACCTTTGAGTTTTCCGGGGACAAAGAACAATGCAAAAATAAGCAGCAGGGTAATTATCCAATTTGCATATATCACTTCTATCATTTTCCGGAATGCTTTTTTGTTCTCAAAGAACATACAAAGCTAGTTAAAATAGTTCAACCGGAGTCTATAAAATACAACAAGTTGATTATCTGATAATTAAATATTATTCAATTACTTAAAAAATTGCAGATGTTAACAGTGTGTATTTTCAACTTTAATGCCGGGTTTTTAAAAACCAAACGGACAAAACTTATTATCCAATATATAGAATCGGGTTAATCCAATTTAGGTTTCAGGATAATATTTGCAGGTCCATACCACGGATGCATCTCGTAATCAAGCCTTCCTGCTTTTATGGCAGGATCAGTCATCAGTAATTCAGCAGCTGCTTCGGCCGAAGGAACATCCAGAATAAATATTCCCCTGTAAGTGCCGTTATCCAGGAATGGACCTGCGAGTACAAGTTTTTTATCCTCAAAAAGACGTCCTATGTTGTCGAGATGACCTTTCATAAGTATTGCAGCAGTGGCACTATCCTGTGTCCGGTTGGGACCGGCTGTCAGGAATACCATGAAATAGGATTTCATCTGCCAATCTTCTTCCACTTTGGTCTGGGCAGTAGCCCTGAGGTTTAAAGTGAAGAACATAAGAACTGAAAGAAGAATACTAATATCCTTTTTTTTCATAAGATACTGAATTTCTAAATTGTGATTAAACTGACTAGAAGATCTTTGGATACCGGGAAGGATCGTAATCGTGCATCATATTATAAATGCAGTCGAAAACATCCTCGGCATTGGGATTGGAAAAATAATCCCCATCGGTTCCATAAGCAGCCCGGTGTGCCTGGGCGGTTACCGTGCGCGGCTCGGCATCAAGGTACTGAAATCCCTTTTGTTCTTCGAGCACTTTTTGCATCATATAGGCTGTTGCGCCGCCGGGAACATCTTCGTCGAAGAATACAATTTTATTTGTCTTTTTGAGCGATTCAGCAATCCAATGATGAATATCGAACGGTTCAAGCGATTGAACATCAATAAGTTCGACTGATATTTTAAAATCCTTGAGTTGTTTAACTGCATCCTGTGCAATTCGAACGCACGAACCGTAAGTTACAAGGGTCAAATCCGAACCTGTTTCAATAACTTCGGGCACTCCTACAGGAATGCAGAATTCCCCTATATTTGAAGGTCTTTTTTCACGCAAGCGGTATCCGTTCAGGGGTTCTATGATAAGTGCCGGTTCGTCGGACTTCAGTATAGTATTGTAAAACCCGGCGGCATGGGTCATATCGCGTGGGACCAGCACATAAACTCCTCTTACGCTGTTTATTACCATACTCAAAGGTGAGCCTGAATGCCAGATTCCTTCGAGACGGTGGCCGCGAGTAGTGATGATCATCGGGGCTTTCTGCCCACCGCGTGTGCGGTACTGGAGGGTTGCAAGATCGTCGCTCAGAATCTGGAGTCCGTAAAGCAGGTAATCGAAATACTGTATTTCGGCAACAGGGCGCAACCCACGAAGGGCCATACCAATTCCTTGTCCGATAATAGTTGCTTCGCGGATTCCTGTATCAAAAATGCGGTTTACACCATATTTTGCCTGCAATCCTTCATAGGTTTGGTTTACGCCCCCAATCTGGCCTACATCTTCGCCGAACATGACAATTTTCTCGTTATTCCCGAACTGGTAATCCCAGTTATCGCGCAGTATTTCCCTGCCGGGAACCATTAAAGTATCATCAGTGTATACCGGAGCAACAGGCGCTACCTTAAGCGCTGATTCGCCCGATACACTGTAAAGATGGGTATTGAAACGTTCATGGCTGACTTTCAGTTCTTTCGTAAGCCAAGCTGAAACATTTATTTTTAATGAGTTGGATGGATTGCTGCATGAATCACATATCAACCGCAAGATTTTCTTGGCAGCCGACATAATGTCTTTGCGTATAGGTTCTGCCACCTGGCGCAAATCCTCTTTTATTGCATCGATCCGCTTTGTTTTAGCACAATTGCAGGTTGTAACATCGGCCAGGTTCAGGAATTCATCGCGTAGCTGAAGCAAGGGCTTCTGGTAATGGTTCCAGGCTGTTTTACGTGCCTGCCTGACTTTTTCAACTGATTGTTTTTCAATTTCATCCAGCTCATCAGCTGAAGCTATACTTTCATTAATGATCCAGTTCCGCATTTTTACAATACAGTCGTTTTCTTTCTCCCACAACAGCCTTTCGGGCGATTTATAACGCTCATGTGAGCCCGATGTACTGTGGCCCTGAGGTTGGGTTACTTCGGTAATATGAAACAAAACGGGAACATGATTCTTGCGGCAATATTCAATTCCTTCTTCGTAAATTTTACATAATCCGGCATAATCCCAACCTTTTGCTTTATAAATTAAGAAGCCGTCTTTATCATCAGTTTTCTCAAACCCTTTAAGAACCTCCGATATGCTTGATTTAGTCGTTTGCAGGCTGTTGGGAACCGAAATTCCATACCCATCGTCCCAGACCGACATAGCCATGGGTACCTGGAGCACACCGGCAGCATTCATAGTTTCCCAGAAATGGCCTTCGCTGGTACTGGCATCTCCAATGGTACCAAAAGCAACTTCATCGCCGTTTTTCGAAATCCCATGTAAATGGCGCATTTGCGGGTTATTGCGAAATAATTTCGATGTTAGTGCAAGTCCCAGCAGACGTGGCATCTGGCCTGCAGTAGGAGAGATGTCAGCTGATGAATTTTTCTGATCCGTCAGGTTTTTCCAGTTTCCTTTATCATCGAGGCTGCGTGTTGCAAAGTGGTTGTTCATCAGGCGCCCTGCATTCATTGGATTGAAAACGGGATCGGTATCGCCATAAATCTGTGCAAACAACTCTTCAATTTTCATCATGCCGGCAGCCATCATAAAAGTCTGGTCGCGGTAATAGCCCGAACGCCAGTCACCTTCGCGGAATACGCGTGCCATAGCCAGTTGGGCCACTTCCTTTCCATCGCCGAATATCCCGAATTTACCTTTGCCTGTAAGGACTTCGCGGCGCCCCAGCAAACTTGCCTGGCGGCTCTCGTTGGCAATACGGTAATCGTTCAATACCTCTTCCCTCGAAAATGAAACCGGAGTATTATTATTGCTGGTTTTTGTTGTTTTTACCGACATGAACCTGTGAAAAAAGTTAACATTAATATATCTAACAAAAATAAGGGTTTCGTTGTTGCGACTGATTAATAATTTTCGGCCAGAATTTCGAAATATGCCTGGGGATGTTCACATCCCGGGCAGTTCTTTAAAGCTCTCTCACCTTCATAGATGAAACCACATTTTCGGCAAATCCATTTTACCTTTTTGTCCTTGTTGAAAACGTTTCCGTTTTCGATATTGGCAGCAAGTTTTGCGAAACGGTTGGCATAAAAATCCTTGATCTGCCTGAAAAGCTTCAGTTTGGTAGCTACCTGTTTAAATCCTTCGTCCCAGGCGGTTTTTTCGAATGCAGAGAAAAAGTTATCAGCCTGATTTTGTTCAGCTTCCATGGCTGCTTTCAGGTTTTCAAGGGTATTGCCTATAGGTTCTGCCTTAAATGTTGATGTTATTTCCAGTTCGCATCCCTCAAGAAATCGAAATAAAGTTTTGGTGTGCGATTTCTTCTGTTCAGCAGTTTCGTTAAAAATAGCTGCAATCTGCTGGTATCCCTCTTTGGTTGCTACTTTGGCGAACCAAAGGTATTTCTGTATCGCCTGTGTTTCGATGGCAAATGCCTTCATAACCTGGGCAGCCGTTTGTGTAGAGCCGAAATTGTCCATATAATACTTTTTTAAAAATACGAACCATAAAAATATGCATTTCTGCCGGAATATGGCGTTGTTCTGTAAATTAGGAAGGTATAAATTGAAATGAACAGATCTGAAAAATAAAAACCGGCCAAAGACTTGCTTCAGCCGGTTTGAAATGAGCCTTCAGGATGATTGCATTTTGGTTATTTTGAAGTGATCCATTTAATAATCTTTTCATCGTTCGGGCTGGTAGATGGCGAAGCCATATCGACCAGGTTGCCTTTTTCGTCGATCATAAATTTCTGAAAATTCCAGCTTACTTCAGCATCCATTTTACTATTCAGTGCTTTGGTAGTCAGCCATTTGTATATAGGATCAATATCGTCGCCCTTAACAGAGATTTTCTGCATCATAGGGAAAGTAACCTGGTATGTATCTGCACAAAACTGTTTTATTTCAGCATTGGACTTCGGTTCCTGGTTCATGAAATTATTGGCCGGAAAACCGATGATAACAAATTTATCGCCACCGTACTTTAGATACAGAGCCTGTAAATCTTTGTATTGAGGCGTATGTCCGCATTTTGATGCTGTATTCACTACCAGTACCTTTTTGCCTTTAAGGCTTGAAAGATCGAATGTGGCGCCATCTATCGTCTTGGTTTTGAAACTGTGAAAATTTGTCCTTTGTGCAGAACTGAACATACTAGCGGTTATAAGGATTAATAGCAGTGATATGATTTTCATTTTTGAAGTATTTATTGTTTAAGTGATTTCGAGAATAACTAAACAATAAACATTAAAGTGAGGTGTATGTTCAATCGCCAGCGTAGCTTAGAGTATAAATATTGTTAAATTCAGGTGGTGATTTTCCCTATAGGCAGGAAGTGCCTAGAGTGCCTATAGTTATGAGTGCCTAGAGTTAATTATTGACAATATTTTTTGCGGGATATTGATTAGTCGGTTTGCAACAAATTACTCAGTGATTTGCTCATTTCAAAAGATGGCATTTAGAAACTAAAGCCAAACTTAAAAGACAGAAATACCAACTGCTTTTTCATTCACTCTAGGCACTCTCTAAAGCAAATCATTTTGATGATTAGCTACAATTCCTAAAAAACCATACTATAGATTCGTTCAATCTTATCATGTAATTCGCTGATTGATATATTTTTACTTTCCCTGATATATTCCTTCGCTTCAAAAAAAAATATAATTGTAGGCGAAGCGAATACACCATATGCTGCTGAGGTTACCGGGAACTGTTCCGAATTTATAAGAACAAACTTCATTAATGGGAATTCTATTTCAACCAAATCCTGTACTTTGGGTCTTAATACCTTGCAGGGAGCGCAGTTATCGTTATAAAAATAAAGTACAACAGCCACATTATCGGCAATAACCTTTTGAATATCATTTATTTCCATGTCTGAATCAGTTATTTGATTATCTTCTCGTTCACACCGCTGCCAAAAAGGGCAAAATCATATTTCACGGGATCAAACGGGTCAAAAGTACGCAGATTGGCGGTCAGTTCCTCCACTGCTCTCCAATCGTCCTGCTTTCGGTCAAGAAGTCCAAGTCGGCGTGCAACATTTCCGGAGTGCATGTCGAGCGGACACATCAGGTCGGCAGGGCTGAGGCTTTTCCATAAACCAAAGTCGACACCTTTATTATCGGTCCGCACCATCCAACGTAAAAACATATTGATACGTTTTGCTGCAGAACCTGTCATTGGGTCGGGAACGTGTTTCCGGGTACGGTGGAGGTGTTCAGTGCTGAAAAATACACTACGGAAATGATGGATCGCGTCCTTAATATTTTGATTTTGGGAATAACCGGCTTCAAAAACCCGTTCAAGTCCTGAATGATTCTTATATATGTCCTGCAAAGCATGAACAAAGTATAAACTGTCTTCGCTCTGAAACGTACGATGGACAAATGTTTTCAACGAATCCATATCCTTGCCGGACGCATTCATTACAAAATCAAAAGGCACATTTCCCATTCTTTCCATAAACTCCAGGCTTTTCCGAATAATGGTTACCCTTTGTCCCCATGCAAGTGTAGCAGACAGGAAACCGGAAATTTCAATATCTTCTTTCAAAGTAAAAAGATGAGGTATCCGGATCGGGTCAGTTTCGATAAATTGTTGGCTATTGTAGAACGAAGCTTTCTCCTCCAGTATTCCGAAAAGTTGTTGGCGGGATAAATTCATGCGGTAAAGATAACACACCTTACGAAAGAATTTATCTTTTCGGCGGTCAGGAAAGTTTCTTTTTCACCGGCAACTTTTCTGCAAAAAAAGACCGCCTCGTTGGAAGCGGTCCTGGTTGGTTTGAACAATTAAAAAAAATTAGTTCAGAATCAGAATTGGGTTTATTAAACCTTTCCCCGTTTCGATTGCTTTTTCATTTTCAGGAATCATAACATGGTGCCTGGCAGGAAGTGATTTCTCCAGTCCTTTATGAATGTATTCCATATCAACAATCGGTTTCAGTTTCAGAAAGCCGCCAAGAACGATCATATTAAATACTTTCGACATCCCCAGTTTACCGGCAGTTTCGGCTGCATCGATTGAATAAATATTAATATCCTTCCGCTCAGGATGGCGTGTAATACCGTTCGGATCGTAAATCAGGAGCCCGCCGGGCTTAACTGAGTTCTCGAATTTATCCATCGACTGCTGGTTTAAAATAATAGCAGTATCGTATTCGTGTAATATAGGGGAACTGATGCGTTCGTCGCTGATTATTACGGTTACATTGGCTGTTCCGCCGCGCATTTCGGGTCCGTACGAAGGCATCCAGCTGACTTCCTTATTTTGCATTACCCCGGAGTAAGCAAGAATTTTACCCATCGAGAGGACTCCCTGTCCGCCAAATCCGGCTATAATAATTTCTTCGGTCATTGTTTAAATTTTTAAAGCTTTTTCAAAATTGCTGAAAGCTATTTATCATCATTCACTTTAATATCACCAATCGGGTAGAATGGAAACATATTATCAACCATCCATTCATTCGACTGGAGTGGAGTCATTTTCCATCCTGAGTTGCAGTTTGATACGATCTCAACAAAGGAAAGGCCTTTATTAAGTTTCTGGTTCTCAAATGCTTTACGAACGGCTCTCTTAGCTTTACGAACGGCAGAAGGTGTATGAACTGCCTGACGGGTTACATAGATTGTTCCGGGAAGTTGTGCAACAAGTTCTGTCATTTTCAGCGGGTTCCCCATTGTGGCTACATCACGCCCGTATGGTGAAGTACTTGATTTCATGCCGGGCAGGGTAGTGGGAGCCATTTGTCCGCCGGTCATGCCATAAATGCCGTTATTGATAAATATGATGGTCATATTTTCACCACGGTTGCAGGCATGAATAGTTTCGGCTGTGCCTATTGCTGCGAGATCGCCATCGCCCTGGTACGTAAAAACGAACTTCTCGGGGAACAATCTTTTTATTGCAGTTGCAACGGCCGGTGCACGACCGTGAGCTGCCTGCTGCATATCGATATTCATAAATTCATAGGCCAATACCGAACAACCAACAGGAGCCACTCCGATAGTTTCGGACTGTATCCCCATTTCTTCGATAACTTCCATTATTACCCGGTGAGCGGTACCATGTCCGCAACCAGGGCAATAGCTTAGTGCCTTTTCGGTAAGATGATCGGTACGTTTGTAAACCAGGTTTTCCGGTTGCAGTATTTCTGCATTTGTTTTAAATTCTGCCATATCCTATCCTCCTATGATTTGTTTCTTCAATGCTTCAACTATTTCTGAAGGGGAATGAACGATTCCGCCAAAACGTCCGAAATGCTCAACCTTTACTTTACCTTCAACAGCCAGCTGAACATCTTCAATCATTTGTCCGGCACTCATTTCGACACATAAGATGCCTTTTACTTTTGATGTCATATCCTTTACAGCCTGTTTCGGGAATGGGAATAAAGTTATAGGCCTCATTAAACCAACTTTAATTCCTTCCGCTCTTGCCAACTCTATTGCTTTCTGGCAGATACGAGCGCTGGTACCGTAAGCAACAAATGCGTATTCAGCATCTTCGCAATTGATTTTTTCGTAGCGGACTTCGTTTTTCTCTATTTCCCTGTATTTTTCCTGCAGTTTCTGGTTATGCTGCTCCATTTTGATGGATTCCAGGTCGAGGGAAGTAATAATATTTCGCTCACGATCAGGAGTTTTACCTACTGTAGCCCATGGGGTATTCGTTTTTATTTCGTCCATGGAGAGACGTGGTTTCTGCTCATCAAGTTCTACTTTTTCCATCATTTGGCCGATGGCTCCGTCGGAGAGTACAAGTACCGGGTTACGGTATTTGAATGCAAGTTCGAATCCAAGACCGGCAAAGTCAGCCATTTCCTGCACTGAAGAAGGTGCAAGAACAATTAATCTGTAGTCGCCGTGTCCACCTCCTTTGGTGCTCTGGAAATAATCGCTTTGTGAAGGCTGTATGGTTCCCAACCCGGGACCGCCACGTACAACGTTCAGGATTAAACAGGGCAGTTCTGAACCAGCTATATAGGAAATACCTTCTTGTTTAAGGCTAATACCCGGGCTCGACGATGAAGTGAGAACGCGCTTTCCGCAGCCTGCACCACCATAAACCATATTAATGGCAGCTATTTCACTTTCAGCCTGCAACGTAACCATACCTGTGCGCTCCTGGGTTTTCTGGGCCATTAGGTACTCCATTACTTCCGACTGTGGCGTAATAGGGTATCCGAAATACCCATCAGCACCGGCACGGATAGCGGCTTCGGCAAAAGCCTCATTTCCTTTCATTAACCGTAATTCTTTCATCCTTACGTTTGTTTTAATCTTTAGTCATTAAATTTCTTACGGTAAACAGTGATTGCGCCATCAGGACACACTACGGCACAATTGGTGCAACCGGTGCACAAATCATTAACCGGCATTGCAAAATGATAGCCTTTTCTGTTTACTTGTTTTGCCATAGCGATGACCTCTTCGGGACAAGCAGGCATGCATACTTCGCATCCTTTGCACCTTTCGACATCCACTACGATTTCACCTCTGTTCTTTGCCATAATGAGTAAGAGTTTCACTGAATTGTGCGGCGAAGGTATATATTTATTGCTATTCAGAGGACTTTTTTATATGGGAATCGTATCGGATAGTTATAATTTAAAATGAGTTTAAATTGCAGATAAATATAATTAACAGTCTTATTGACTTCACAAATTCTTTCCTGAAATATTCATCAGATGACAGAATCATCTTCCTAAGATAATTATACTTTAAATCGGTCGAAATTAAATGGAATCGACCATAAAATATATATTGTTACTTCAAATGAAATCAACTGAAGTCGAATTCAATAAATCAGAAAAGTCAGGCAAACCTATATTATTTAAGAGGTATTAAACAATCAGCCAACAGCCTAAACTGTTTTATGACAAAGAAATCCAATGCGGCAATATTTGTTTCAACTGAAGTTTCCTGTTCTGTACACTATTTTTTTTCAATTCTTATTTGCCTTTATTGTTTTTTGCATTTGGATAACAACCTTCAGGCACATAGAAAATGAAGTTATAATTTTCGGAATTCAGGTATTTCTCACCGTTTGTATTGATCCCCATTTTTACCTCCCATCCGTATTTCGACCTACAGTTAATAAAATCAGAAAGTTCCTTCGACAGCTTATCCACGTAATTGTTCTCTTTCCTGAAAAGACTTGTTATACTCATTGTTTCTTTGTGAAATAGAAGGCAATTATAAACCATAGCAGGATGGTTGTTATTGTTGGTTTTTACCATATTCGGATAATTCTTCCTGTTCATTATAAGTGGCATTGCAAATGGCACTGAACCTACTTTCCCAAAGGAATATACCTGATTCTTGGCTTCGACATTGTTATAGGTATAATAACTGCTGTATGTCCAGATGCCTTCATTGCCTGTCCTGTTCATAAATACGAGTAAATCACCGATTATATCTCCCAATTCCCAGCTGAGTTTGCCATGTTCATTCAATATCGACATCACTATGCCATTAGGAGCATAATCTTCAGGTTGATCATCCTCAAGTTCCATCGCCCAGTAATTATATGTGTTATCAGGGTCGTATTCAAAAGTTAGTGGAAGTGAGAAATCAAGTAACCTGTAATGGGTTGTTTTCATTCCTATTAATTCAGCCTTAATTTCTTCATTTGTAAGCGAGCCTGAAAGCACTTTGTAGGTGTAGGTTTTTAGGGGAGTTTTTTCGAAAATACCCAAAGCAATTCCAATATATTTACAACGCCATCCTGCTTTGGCATAACCGGCTATTAATTCCTCATATAGCTTGCTGTTATCTCTTTCAATTATTTCTTTTATTGCACTGCTTATCACATTAAGATAATCGGTTCCTGTAAGAAGGTTAGCAACAAGATATTCCTTTGGAGGACATGTTGTTACTTTAGGCGGATAATTTAAAATAACTTCGCATGTAACCGATTGGTTGCTGGCATCGGTTACCTTGGCAGTGTAAGAGCCCGCCGGAAGATTTGAAATGGTATCATTTACCTTTAGGGTGGAACTATTATTATTTGTCATATTCCAGTCAACCTTATAAGGAGGAGTTCCGGAGATTACCTTAACCCATACCTTTCCATCCAGGTCAGGAGAATCATCATTGGGATCCGATTTCCCACATTCGATAAGCAATGGAATCGCAGGCGCTTTTATCTCTACAGCACAGGAAGCTGTTCCGCCTGCCTGGTCGGTTACAGTAACTGAATATTCTCCCGCTGATAGCCCGGTAATACGCTTATTTGAAGCCCCGTTAGTCCACTTATACGTATATGGCGGTATTCCGCTACCGACAGTAACCCACGCTTCACCATCATTTCCCTTTTGGGAATCCTTTTTATCACAATTTACTATTAAACTATTTGCAGGGTTACCATACCGAATTTTACACGTTGCTATTTGCCCCACACCATCCGTAACAGTTGCCATATATTCATCAGGAGGCGGGTTATTAAGAGTTCCGGAGGTACTTCCGTTCGACCATTGGTATTTAAATAAAGGAACACCTCCTTTAATCTCAACCCCGATAATAGTGTTTTTATAAGGTTCAGTTCCAGTTACAAATTCCTTACACTTAATACTCAATGGCGGTATGATACATTCGCATAAAACCATTGTTGTACACTGACCTTTCTTTTTATTGGCATCGGTAACTACAACCTCATATGTCCCAATACCCAGGCCTGTTATTGTGGCTCCGGTGGAATAATTCGACCAGGCATATTCATAAGGAGGAGTGCCCCTAGCTATGGCCGTTG
This sequence comes from Bacteroidales bacterium, assembly GCA_963677975.1. GTDB lineage: Bacteria > Bacteroidota > Bacteroidia > Bacteroidales > UBA4417 > UBA4417. The sequence goes on from OY782677.1 coordinate 3,399,845, forward strand.
CGGTACCTTCATAATCTCCGATTTGTTTTACCTTTGTTGCACTGCATGTTACAGTAAGTTCCGTTATTGGATTGGGTATCGGGGGTTCCTTAGGAATAGGGGGAGTTGTAGGTGGTATAATTCTGTTTTCTGCATCCAGTTTTACTTCACAAACCTGAAGATTTCCATGTTTATCAACAACCGCAACTTTATAAATACCGTTTGAAAGATTGGTAACTTGTGGTGTTGTTGATTTATTCGACCAAAGCACTCTGAAAGGAGGATCTCCTTTAATTGTAACCACTGCTGAGCCATCATGAGCATCAGTGCTGCTTGGATTCGTTTTTGAACATAATATTGTTAGCGGAGTTTTTTTAACTGCCTCATCCGTCAGTTCAAGCCAGCAATATGCTTTCTGCCCTTTACTATCCATAACGGCAACCTTATAAATCCCTTTTTTAAGCCCGGTTATCTCAGGAGAATAGGAAACACTCGACCAATAAACAGCAAACGGAGCATAACCGCTTAACACCGTAACTTTAGCTGATCCATCACTTGCATCGGGTTTGCTAGGGTTAGTCTTCGAACAGATAATCAATAATGGAATGGTATCATTTTCAGTCCTTGTATCTGTTGAATCAACAACCGCCAACGGGTTTGTATTTCCACCCCCGGTAGCGGGTTCAATCCCTGTAACCGGTATTTGATTGGTGTCGCCAGGTATGCTGGGGTCAGCCCCAGAAGCCCCGGTTACTATAAACTTATAACTTCCCTGGAAATAGCCAAAGCTCTTCGAAGTAACTCCATTTTTTGTTGTGGATAGATACGAATCCTGAGAGCCAAGAATTTTGATGCATACAATACCGCCGGTTTCCTTTTTTATAAGCCCTGCATGAACAGCAGCAACTGCGACAGGCGAATCGTCACTGTATATATCTGTTCCGTAAATATCTCCTAAAGCACCTGTGTATGGAGGAAAAAAATAGGTTATAATAGAACCGGGTTCAGTCCGGAAAACTTTGGCTTGCATGCCCCAGTCTCCCTTTACCATATCATGCCGGACCGTTATTACCTGATCGGGACGACGAACAAAAACATAACTGCACGCCCACGATGCATAACCCTGGGTGTTCACCCCATTTCTTGCCGATGCAATAAATGCAGGTTGCGATCCCTGAATTTCGATAACTACCTTGCCTCCCTTTTCAAATGTAATGAGCCCTGCATGAACAGCTGCTGATGCGATGGGCGAATCGTCGGTATAGCAATCAGTCCCGTAAACAGTTTTCGAGGTGGTTAAATTGGGTGGAAAAATATAGGTTACTCTCAATCCATTACTACCGCAAAATGGGGTGGCGGCAGAGTTCGAGTTACCCATTATCAGAATCGTCTGTGCATGGGTTACGAAGGAAATAAACAGGTTTAAAATGATGACAGGCAAGCATACCCGCATAAAGGAATTGAACTGCGTTCTCATATCGTATGAATTATATCAGTATAGTCGAAACGAAAAATCAGAATATTACTTTTGTTGGATTATGGATCCATTCAAAAGCTCAAAGTCCTCATTTTACTTCAATACCGGCCTGCCTGGAAAACCGGAAAAATAAAATCCGGATAGCAATGCTGCAAAAGCAATTATAGGTCTGTAAAAATAAAAATCAACTTCCTTTTATTGTAAGCTATTGATATTTAGCGATCTGTGGGGCAATTATATTTTAGTACACATTAAACAATAGGGTGGTGTTCGTGGAATTTTTTTAGCCTGAATTCCAGGTCAGGGAACTGTGTACGCTTAACCAGTGAAACACAGGCACGCAGACCTTCGTTATGCTCACTTCCTGTAATAGAAAGCGAAATTGCACTGATTCCGTAATAAAGCAGCTCTTCGATAAGGTCGGGCCCGTTAAATCCAGGGTAGGCAATTGTGAAATAAAAACCATCCGCAATCGGTTTGTCAATGTCCTTATCATAAACTATGGTAAAACCGTTGTCGAGGAATAGTTTTTTCATGATTTTTGCCTTTTCTCCATATTCCTTTACCTGCTCCACGAAGTCGAATTTGCCTTCGTTGGCTGCTTTAAGCATAGCGGCAAGTGCATACTGTGCCGAGTGAGCAGTACCTGAACTCAACGAATAAACAGTCCCGAAAATCATTGCACGGCCAAACTGGTCGCTCGAGTAATTCCGTAACAGGTCGGGAGCTTTGGTATTGAACAGTTTGTTGCTGATTACCATCATACCTATCCGCTGCCCGGCATAACTGAATACCTTTGAGCTACTAATCATAAGTATATAATTATCAGTATATTTTGCAACGGTGGGCTGATATGGAGGCACTCCGGGTTTGCTGTAGTCCTTGCGGAAATCCATTCCGAAATAAGCAAGATCCTCGAGGATTACAACGTTGTACTTATTAGCCAGATCGCCGATAATTTTGAGCTCCTGGTCGGTAAAACAGATCCATGACGGATTGTTGGGATTTGAATATAAAGCCGAGTGAATATTCCCTTTTTTGAATATCGATTCCAGTTTTTCGCGCAATTTCTCGCCACGGTAATCGTACACATCGAAACTTTCGAATTTCAGACCCATTACTTTGTGTTGTTGTTTATGTACAGGAAAGCCCGGGTCGATAAACAGGGTGGTGTCCCTATCGGCATGCATGCGTGATAATGTCATAAACGATGCAAAACCGCCCTGCATTGAACCAACAGTTGGAATACAACCGGCAGGATCAACATTAATATCAAGGAAGTTTTTAACAAACAAGGAAACTTCCTTTTTCAGAATCGGGATACCATCAATATCCGGGTATATAGCAGCAACACCTCTTTGCAGGGCTTCAATTTCGGCATCTGTACCAATCTGGGCCGGAGGCAAACCCGGAACACCCATTTCCATACGGATGAATTTTTTGCCCGAAGCAGTTTCAATATTATCGACAAGACGCTTGATTTCCCTGATTGTAGCCCTGCCGACGCTGGCTACATTCAGCTCACATATCTTGTCGTTTACAATATCAAAATCGATAGGAGTGTCTTTGATGGCTGTTTTCATTTGAATATGAATTAATTAACCAATGAGTGTTGCTGTGTTAAACAATTCACAAAGATTAGAAATAGGAATGTGATAATAAAATGAAAATGAAAATATTTTTTCGTTTGAAGTAATTTAGAATCAATTTACAGAGTGCTGCATGCAATAAGATGGATATATGAGAAGGAAATTTGATATACGGATTAATACTAAAATAGGACTACTAAATTTTAGAGTAGTATTAATTATCTGACTTTACGTTTCACTTTTTAGCTACCTGCTTCAATATTATCCGCTGAGCAAATTACTATTGGTCCGATTGCTCAAAAACGATCGTTGCTATCCATTAAAAATAACGTCAATCAGATAATGTCAGCTAAAATTACTTTGCTCCAAACATTGTTCAAAATTAATTGTTGTTTTCAGAATATGTTCATAATTAGATTAGAACATATGTAATTCAAGCCGGTACGATAAGGGGAAACTGATATATCAACTTTATAAATCAGGTATTTGTAATGACAAAAAAGTATGCAAACGATAGTATTCACTGGAGAAACATCTGGAATATTAAAAATCTTCTGCAGATAATGCTGGGAAGCAGCATGGCAGTATTTGCCATGAAAGGTTTTATGATTCCTAACCAGTTCATGGATGGTGGCGTTACTGGCATTTCGATTTTGCTGCATGAGATATCGCATGTCAATATCAGTATTTTCATTTTTGTATTTAATCTTCCATTTATATACCTGGGGTATAAAAAAATCGGTAAAACATTTGCTATACAGACCTCGCTTGCAGTTATCCTGCTTACCCTTGGATTGCTTTTTATCGACCTTAAACCGGTAACTACCGACAGGCTATTGATAGCAATATTCGGCGGAATTTTGATCGGTTCGGGTGTTGGACTTGTAATCCGAAGCGGTGGTGTACTCGACGGGGCAGAAGTTATTGCCGTATTTACCCGAAGGCGGATCGGATTCTCCAACAGCGAGATCATCATGATATTTAACACCTTCATTTTTGCCGGAGCTGCATTTCATTTTGGGCTAGAAACAGCAATGTATTCACTCATTACCTATTATGCAGCAACAAGAGCCACAGATTATATTGTGGATGGAATTGAGCAATACACTGCATTAAACATCATTTCGTCCAAGTACGAGAGTGTTAAAAACCTGCTGGTAAACGAACTTGGAAAAGGTATAACAGTTTACAAAGGAGAAAGAGGGTACCTGCCAGGCAGTTTTGATGTTAAAACAGATTGTGAAATTATTGTAACAATCGTAACCCGGCTGGAAATAAACCAGATACAGGAAGCTATTATTGACATTGATGCCTATGCGTTTGTTTATATACAAAGTATTAACGAAGCTACAGGTGGAATATTAAAGGCAAAGGGACATGCAAAGTAAAGCGGAAATGAAGGATTTTGTAATCAGCCTGTTGAAGGATAATCTCCCGGAGAGTTATTATTATCATAATTATAAACATACACTCTATGTCAGACAAACAGCGGTTGAGATAGGCATGAACGAAAACTGCACCGGTGAAGAGCTTGAATTGTTATATGCCGCTGCCTTATGGCACGATACAGGATATATCAGAACCTATAAAAACCACGAGGAAGAAAGCTGCAGGCTGGCCCGGCAGTATCTCCCTGAGTATGGTTATTCAACAACTGACATCGAAAAAATATGCGGCATGATAATGGCCACAAAAATTCCTCAGTCGCCGAAAAACAAACTGGAAGAAATACTTGCCGATGCAGATCTCGAATATCTCGGAACCGAATCGTTCAATGCAAGTACCAATGATTTATATAGAGAATTGAAATTTATTAACCCTGATCTTTCCCCCGAAATATGGAATCAGATACAGATTTCTTTCCTTAAAAATCACCATTTTTTTACCACCTTCTGCAAAGAAAACAAGGAGCCTTTAAAACTGGATTACCTGAATCAGCTTGAATATGGATTAAAATAGGATTTGAAATGAAGTACTAAATTTTTAAATTTTAAGATTTACCCTGATGAAAAGTTTTATGCTCCTGCTTTTATTGCTTTCACTTTTCACAACAGGAAAAGCACAATATAAAGTTAAGTTTGTTCTTAAAGAGAAGACCTACTTTCATCACGACAGCATATTTATAACAGGCTCTTTCAACAACTGGGACTCAACACCTAACCCAAAGTACCTGTTGCGACCATTGACGGGAAATGAAAAATACATTATTCTGAATCTTAAAGCAGGCCAGATAAAATATAAGTTTCACAGGGGCAGTTGGCATAAAGTAGAAAAACAATACTGGGGTAACGAGGTTCCTGACCGGAATTATACTGTTAAAAGTGACATTACCTTGATTGACAGTATTCTAGCTTGGAGAGATCAGATGCTTGACGATAAAAAGTATGCTTTTGCAAATGAGAAATCAGACACTCTCAAAGTAAATATTCTGGTTGCAATTGCCAGTACATATGCATTCGCACCTGAATTTTTCAATTCGGATTCCGCACTCTATTATGCGCAGAAGGCCCTGCAATTTCAACAGAAGATTATCTCATCAAATAAAGAGCATTCAGTCTACAGCGAAAGTTCTTCGTTTCAGGTGTTGCGCCTGCAGGAAATAATTGCTGCATTAATGCATTCCCTAGGTAATTACCCTAAAGCATTGGAAATAAGATTTGAGAATCTGAACCTGGCTGAGCATTTAAAGGACAAATATTTCATGGTAGCAGCAATCAGGAATATTACCAGTGATTATTTATCCATGAAAGACTTTCAGAATGTACTTAAATATGGTAAACTGATGGATTCTACTCTCAGTTCACTGAAAAAGGATGATACCAGGTTCAAGACGGAGAGGTGGAATGCATGCAGGATAATTGCAACCGCTTATTTCAATCTGAAGCAAAATGACAGTGCATTAAATTATGCCCGGAAAATGGATGCACTGAAAAACCCGACTGACAAGTTTTATTACGAGGCTTACGGAAACCTTCTGCTAGGTGATATATATTCAGCCATTGGGGATAATAATTTGGCATTTTATCATTATAGAAATTCGATAAGCAATGCCCTGCCTATCTATGCAATTCTTCCGTTCGCAAGTGCTCATGTCGGGATAGCTCGGCTTTATAAAAAAGAGGGACGTATTGATTCGGCGTTAATATATGCCCGACTATCGTTGTCCTGGTTCCAGAACCTGAAAGCGGATGTGCAGGCATGGGGTGAGAATTCACTTTACTATATAGCAGAAATATACCCGCTGCTTGCCGATATTTATAACGATAACCGGCAATTGGACAGTGCTTATAAATACCTGCATCTTTCGGTTGTGCTGAAAGATAGTTTGTATAACACTGATAAAGTAAGGCAGTTCCAGACACTTACCTATAATGAAGCCTCCCGCCGGCAGCAACTGGAACAACAAAGCCGGGAAGCAAAACAAATCTATGAAACGAAAGTAAAAATGTATGGCCTGCTAACAGGCCTGGCTGCATTCCTGGTTGCGGCATTTATCCTTTACAGGAATAACAAGCAGAAACAGAAAGCCAATACTATACTTGAAGCCCAAAAACAGGAAATAGAAAACACATTGGGCGAATTGAAGGCCACTCAAAAACAACTTATCCAATCCGAGAAAATGGCTTCCCTCGGCGAACTCACAGCCGGAATTGCCCATGAAATACAAAACCCCTTGAACTTCGTCAACAATTTTTCGGAAGTTAATACTGAGCTAATTGATGAAATGAAAGAAGGGTTGGCAGTCGGTAACAACCAGTTGGCGATGGATATTGCCGATACCATAAAGGAAAATGAACAAAAGATCAATCACCACGGCAAGCGTGCTGATGCTATTGTTAAAGGAATGCTCCAGCACAGCCGAAGCAGCAATGGTATAAAAGTACCAACCGATATAAATAGCCTGGTAGATGAATATTTTCGGCTGGCTTACCATGGTCTGCGGGCTAAGGATAAATCCTTTAACGCAACTATGAAAACTTATTTTGATGAAAGTATTGGCAGGATTGAAATTATTCCACAGGATATAGGTCGTGTCATTCTTAATCTGATCACCAATGCTTTTTATGCCGTTGATGAAAAGAAAAAGCAAAATCCAGTGGGTTATGAACCAACAGTCTTAGTTAGCACAATTCACTCCCTCTCCTCCGGAGAGGGCCGGGGTGAGGTCATAATTTCAGTAAAAGACAACGGTAATGGCATTCCGCAAAAATTACTGGATAAGATCTTTCAGCCGTTTTATACTACCAAGCCAGCGGGACATGGTACAGGTCTTGGATTGTCAATGAGTTACGATATCATCAAAGCTCATGGCGGGGAGTTCAATGTGGAAACAACGGAGGGTGAAGGAGCTGAGTTTACCATAGCGTTATTAATCTAATCGATCAGGATTATCAGAAGGGCTTTGTCATTTCTTATCTTATTGAATCACAATATTTTATTACCGCTTGAAATTCAATCAATTTATCATTAACTAAATCAAATCAATATGAAAAAAACATCACAATTCAGTTTCCTTTTTGCTGTTCTCGCAGCGTTCACCTTCCTGTTAGTATCGTGCCAGCCTGCCAAACCCGACCTGGCTAAAATCAAGCCTGAAATCCAGGCTATGGAAGATGCTTATGCGGCAGGCTTAAAAGCCAAAGATGCCAATGCCGTTATTGCCTACTATGCCGATGATGCGGTGAGCATGGTGAATAATGGCCCTGTTGCTTCCGGGCACGATGCTTTGTTAAAGATGGCGCAGGATGAAATAGCAAATGATACAACCGCTCTTACTGTATCCTTCGAAACGGTTGATCTTTATGCTGCAGGCGAATATGTGGTCGAAACCGGTAAAGCCAGTTACAAGGATGCCGAAGGGAATGTGAAAAAATCCGGTAAGTATATGACACTGTTCGAAAAACGGAATGGGAAATACATAGCCATCAGGGATATTTATAACGACGATCAGAAGTAAAATAAAATTATTACAGCAGGTAAGGGGATTTCAGGCCAAGCCGGGATATTCCTTTACCTGCTTCATTCTTGTTATTCCGGTCACAAATGAATTTTAAACGGGAAAAGCCGAAAACCAGTGAGAATAGACATTTAATAAAAAACAACTATGAAAAAACATTTCAACCATTCGATTCAGTTTGCACTCATGTCAATCGTTGCCGTAATGGCTTTCTCAGCACAAAGCTGCACGGAAGTAAACAAAGAAGTTAAGATAACCGAATCTAAAGCGGAGGCTCCTGAATATTTTCTTTTACGGCCAAAGGTTGAAAAAGAATATGGATATACACATGCCGTCAGAATTGGTAATGACCTTAAAATATCAGGCGCTGTGAGCATGGATGAAAATGGAATTTTAGTGGCGCCGGGCAACCTCGACCAGCAGATGAAAAACTGTTACAGCGACCTGGAGAAAATCCTGATGCATTACGGTTACACCTTCGATGACGTGGTTGCTGAAAACGTTTATACCACTAACATGGCTGAATTCATAAAGGTTTCAACCTATCGTAACACAATTTATAAAAAGCAGTTCCCAACAGGCACCTGGCTCGAAGTTAAAGGATTAGCATTGCCTGGTCAGTTGATTGAGATAGATATGGAGGCGCATAAGTCGAAGTAATTTATTTAGGCCCTGAAAAACTCTAACTCATTGCAAATTAAATACCTGATCGATTCAATTTGAAAGCAAAATCAATCAAAGGAAAGTCCACGGAGGAAATTCAGTCAGCATTAGAAAACAGCATGACCGACGGGTTCAAGCCAACATTGATTTTGTTTTTATTTCCATCAAACAGGATATTGATGCTGTAAGCAATCTGCTAGACCAGCGTGGCATTCAGATTTTTGGAGCTACCAGTTCGGGTGAATTTATTGATGGAGATATCAGCAGCGGGGGTATTGCTATATTGCTGATGGATATTAATCCGTCAAACTTCAAATTTATGTTGCTCGATTATCGCGATAAAGAACCTGAAGCGGTGGCAAGAGAGAGGGCGTCAAAAGCAAAAGAGAGATTTATAAACCCTTCCATTATTCTATCAGCCAGTTTTTATGCTCGAGGTGAATCGGAGTCTTTGCTGGGGGATCAGCTTATCAGAGCAATTGAATCGGTTGCCGGAAAAGAAACGACCGTATGGGGAGGTCGGGCCGGCGATGATTTCATTTTTGATGAAACTGTCGTTTTTACCAATCTACTTTCAACAAAAAGAGGCATTATTATGCTGGTATTTGATGGAGAAAAAATAATTGTAAAAGGTGAAGCCGCATCCGGACAAAAGCCAGTAGGAACCGAAATGGTTATTACGAAAGCTGTTGGTAACTGGATTTGTGAGATTGATAATAAGTCTGCTGCAGAAATGGTGCTAAAGTACCTGGGTTTGAAATTATCGCCGGAAGAAGCAGAAGCTTTTAATCCGTCCAGCATGGGCATTGCATTTAGTGTGTCGCGCGACACAGGAGCAGACGTAATCCGGGGAGTGGGTAGATTCAACTGGAAAGATAAATTTGTCTCCGTCCTTGGCAGTATTCACGAAGGGGACAATGTTCGTTTTACTCTTCCTCCCGATTTCGAGGTTATTGAAGAAGTTAAATTCAATGCTGAAAACATTCAACAAAACGAAATGCCTGAAGCAGATGCGTTACTAATGTTTCCTGTATAGGGAGACTCACGCAATTCGGACCATTGGCAGGCAATGAAATTGAGGGAGTGAGAAAAGCTTTCAAAGTGCCTATGGCAGGATTTTTTACTTATGGCGAATATGGCAGGGTCAGGAACGGGAGCAACGAATTTCATAACAACACTTGTTGCTGGGTCGCATTAAAAGAAAAATAAATGAACGAACAATTACAGACTATTATGGATTTTATTCAGCAAAATTTGACTATTTCTGCTGAAGAAAAATCAATGCTTTTAAAGGAAGCCAGGAAAGTCAGCAGCGACCTGGAGATTGTAAAATTCAAACTTGAAAAAACCGAAAAGGTAAAACGTACCACCGCTATTCTCCTGGAAGAAACAATCAAAGAACTGGAACAGAAACGAAAAGCGATCGAAGAATCCAATGCTGCGCTTACAAAATCGTTCGAAGAACTGAAAGCCACCCAGGCCCAATTGATTCAATCCGAAAAAATGGCTTCCCTTGGCGAACTCACCGCAGGCATTGCCCATGAAATTCAGAATCCGTTGAATTTCATTAATAATTTTTCGGAAGTAAGTAACGAGTTGATTGATGAAATGAATGTGGAACTGGATAAAGGTGATATTAAAGAAGCCAAAGCTATCGCTTCCGATATTAAGCAGAACCTCGGAAAAATAAACCACCATGGCAAATGCGCCAATGCTATCGTAAAAGGGATGCTTCAACACAGCCGCAGCAGCAATGGAGTAAAAGAATCAACTGATATCAATGCTTTGGCTGATGAATATCTACGATTGGCTTATCATGGTTTGAGGGCAATGTATAAGTCATTCAATGCTATATTGAAAACAGATTTTGATGAAACTATCGGCAAAATAGATATTATTCCACAGGACATAAGTCGGGTGATTCTCAACCTGATCACCAATGCATTTTATTCAGTGGATGAAAAGAAAAACAAAATTCTGCTGGATATGAACCAACTGTCTTGGTTAGCACAATCCACTCCCTCTCCTCCTGAGATGGCCGGGGAGAGGTCTCAATCTCGGTTAAAGACAACGGCCCCGGCATCCCTCAAAAAGTCCTCGATAAAATCTTCCAGCCTTTCTTTACTAACAAGACCACAGGTCAGGGAACCGGTTTGGGTCTTTCCCTGGCATATGATATTATTAAGGCACAGGGTGGTGAACTCAAAGTGGAGACTACTGAAGGCCAGGGAAGTGAATTTTTGATTATATTACCTGTTACACTCTCTTAACCAGATCAAAAACAACACTTTTTGATACTTTCTTGTATTTAGTCTTTTTTCTGACAAAAGCTTTGAAAAACAGGTACATGTCAAATTAACATTGAAAATAATGCTGTACCGATGGCAAATGCCCGGAAAGCGATTGAGCAATTCCAAGGGTCACATGTCCCATTTTCTAAACGCAGCCTGATCAAACAATTGTCATATATAAATTGTTAAATATATACTTTATAATAACCACCTAAAATGGTTTTTCTGTGCTTGATCAACGAATATGTTTTATTCCTCCCTGGTTTACTTTCTTTTTAAACAGTAGCATAAGGGAACCATAGATAAGTTGCTGATTCCTGCTTCAGCCGTTTAATACTAATTATTTGAAATAAATTATGAGAAAGCTCATTTTTAGTGCCGGACTTCTGTTTCTGCTAGTAAATGCTTCAATTGCACAGAAACTTGGAAATCAGCGCATTCCGTTGATTGGTTCCAATGCGCCATCGTTCAGATCGCAATCAACAAATGGCCCTGTTTCTTTTCCTGAAGATTTTGGAAAGAAATGGAAAATTCTTTTTGCTCACCCGCGCGATTTTACACCGGTTTGTTCATCCGAATTACTGGAACTTGCATACCGCCAGGATGAATTTAGCCGGTTAGGCACCCAGATTGTTATAGTTTCTGTCGACAAACTGGTTTCGCACCAAAACTGGAAAGCAGATCTGGAACAAATAGATTACAAAGGCCACGGCAAGCTGAAAATAAACTTCCCGCTGGTTGTTGACAGTTCTTTTGCTATATGCGACAGCTATGGTATGCTTGACACAAAATCCGGTCGGGGGAAGAGCGTTAGGGGCGTTTTCTTTGTTGACCCTGAAAACGAAATAAGGGCTTTTTATTTCTACCCGGTTGAAGTTGGCCGGAATACGGATGAAATAATCAGGACCCTGAAAGCCCTGCAAGCCAACTATAATAGTCCTGGTGTAGTAATTCCTGCCAACTGGCAACCGGGCGATGATGTTATGATTCCGTTTCTTACTGTTGAAGATAAAGAAAATTTGAAAAAACCGGACCCCAGTGTACACTACATCAACTGGTATATGATTTATAAAAAGCGTAAGTAAAAACAATCAGTTGCTAATTATGATCAGAATATTTATGAAGATCTCCAAATATTTTTTCCTGCTTGTTCTACAGTTCTTATGGCTTTTCAGCTTTAGCCAGGCTCAGCAGAACGAAACACAGATAAAGGGATATATCTATAATCCGGAGAAAACACCGGCAATGTTCTCCACAGCCATATTGCTGAACCAGGATTCGGTTATTATTAAAGGCTTGTTAACCGGGGAAGATGGTGCATTTGTGTTTGACAACATTAATGCCGGCACGTATTTCATAAAGGTAACCAACATCGAATTTAAGAACTATATATCGAAACCGATACTGATCAGAAAAAATGAAAAAGTTGTACTTGACTCAATCAACCTGGTCACCAATTCATTTAAGTTGAATACGGTTGAAATTGTCGGCCGCAAAGCACTCGTGGAGGTTCATGCTGACAAAATGGTATTTAATGTGGCCAGCAGCGTAAATTCATCAGGGAACAATGGATTGGAATTGCTCAGCAAAGCACCGGGAGTAGTTGTCGATATGGACAACAACATCATCCTGCAGGGTAAATCGGGTGTACAGATTTTTATCGATGGCCGCCCTTCCCGCCTTTCGGGAAAAGATCTTACCAACTTCCTCGAAAGCATGCGTTCCGATAATATTGAATCCATCGAAATCATCACGAACCCGTCGTCGAAATACGATGCCGAGGGAACCGGGGGAATTATCAATATTAAACTGAAAAAGAGCACCAGCCAGGGATTCAATGGAAATGCCATCGGAAGTTATTCGAAAGGCGTTTTTCCAAGGTCAAGTGTTGGCACTACACTAAACTACAGTGGTAAGAAATTCATTTTATTCAGTACGCTTAATTATTCCGATGATCAATTCCAGACAGATATAATTGAATCATCCTACCAAAATGGCTATCAGATCGAGAAAAATTCAAAGAGTGAATACCACAGAAAATCATATAACTTTTCAGGTGGCATGGATTACACTATAAATGCAAAACAATCAATCAGCATGGATGGCAGGGTATTTATTAATAAAGGCAAAGGGGAGCTAAACAGTAGCACCGGAATTTACGATTCAGTTAATATTGAGGATGGTGAAATTCTAATGTCGAAAGTTTTGGATGAAAATCCAAGCGAAAATTATAATTTTAATTTTAGTTACCGGTATATTCTCGACAGTACATCCAACCTTTCGGCTGACTTTAGCCTGGGTAAATATTCAAGCACCAAAAGCACCTACCAGCCAAACGAATATTACAATACCAGCGGTGATACTCTTCTGCGGGCAGTTAACAATGAATACGATGCAAACACGCAAATAGATCTGTGGTCGGTAATGGCGGATTATGAAAAGAGATTTAAGAAATTTACTTTATCCTCGGGAGCCAAGTATTCATATATCTCAACCAACAATCAACTGGCTTTTTATACCTTCGAAAACGAGACCCCTGTTTTAGATATTACCAGGAGCAATAAGTTCGATTACCTGGAAAAGGTTGCTGCTGTTTATTTAATTCTGAATGCTAAGGTTAATGAGAAAATCAGTTTCAATGCAGGAGTTAGGTTGGAAAATACTTCCTCATTGGGCACCCTGGAAAGTGAAATCGCAACCAAAGACAGCAGAGTAGAGAGAAATTACACTGATTTCTTTCCTAATGTCAGCATTTCGTACGACGATAAGAAGAACAGTGTGCTAAGTGCCAGCATAGGCCGGCGGATTACACGTCCCAATTACCAGGATCTGAATCCATTCGAATCCAGGACGAGTGAATTATCGGGATGGAAAGGCAATCCTTTTCTGAATCCCAATTATATAACAAATTATCAGCTCACATATTCATTCAGGCGAAAGCTGGTAATATCAAACACCTACAGCGTCACAAAAGACTTTTTTGCCAATGTTTTTGAAATTACCGATGGTGCTGGTAATATTCTTTCTCCCCGCAATTTACAAAGAGCAATCAATAATGGCTTATCGGTAAGCTATCCGCTCAAGGTTGCAAAATGGTGGGAGTTTACGGCTTTCCTGGTTTACAATTATTCAACTTTCAGTGGAACAATCGGGAACACTGTCATCGATCTGAAAGCCAATATTTATAATTTCAGGTTGCAGAACAATCTGAACCTGCCCGGAAAAATTACCATGGAGCTGACCTATTTTTATACCAGCCCGTGGATATGGGGAGGTACCGTGAATGTTGAAGGCGGCTATGCAGTAAATTTCGGTATCAAAAAAGATTTCTTCAATAAAAAATTACTGCTGCAATTAACGGGCAGCGATATTTTCAGAACCCGAAGCGACTTCCACTATAAAAGCAATTATGGAGGTAAGCAGAATGAAGGCGTTATTACATTTGATAACCAGCGGTTTGGGATAAATATGACATATAATTTTGGCAATCAGAAGGCTAAAGCCTCTAAAAAGAGAAAATCAGCAATTGACGATGATTTGAACCGGATTTCGAACTAATCTGAATCCGAAAGCGTCATGATTCTCCTTTCAATATAACCAGTTATCCATTCGCTATGCACCTGACAAGCAAGATTTTTGGACTTTCCCTGTTGTTGTTTTCTGCTGGTTATACAACATCAGCTTTCATGCAAACGGTGCATTTCAACTATAATTATGATTCCCTTACAAAACTATTCCCGCAACAAAAAAGCGATAGAGAAAATATAAAACTGCTTGTTCTTTTGGTGGAAGGAGCTCCCGAAATCAGCCGTAAGCCAACTGCTATTTTGGAAGTTCATCGTGCCCAATTGATTGAGCTTAATAGAAAAAGTTCTATAATAAACATAGAGACATTCGCCAAACTGAATGAAAGTTATATTGATAGGCAAAACAGGGATTTGGGGAATGCACGGATAAATGCCAATAAATATGTCGAATTATTTGATAAACAAAATAAAGGTATTTCTCCCTTTCTTACCAAAATCCGAACCCATTATAATTTTCTGAACAAGCAGGAAGAACGGTTCGAATTTAATTAAGAGAAGCTGGATTCCTGCCTGGTTAGCGGACCTGTTAAGAATACCGCGGAAGGCGAGGCTTCTCAATTTTCAATTGCATTTTCTCTTAAATAAAATTCAGATGGGCAATTCAAATGCAAAATATATAGTTTCACTCTTTTTGCTGCTAACAATCTCCTGTGTTTGTTTTTCTCAGCAGAGGATTAACACATCGAATAGCGGGATTGATAAAAATGAAGCAAATGATGTCTTTTTGCTTAATAAATATGCTCAGCTTAGTTTTAATTATTCCGAAGTGAACAGGGATAGTTCTCTTTATTACGGGCGAAAAGCCCTTGAGTCCGCAAGACGTTTAAATCAAAAATTTTACGAAGCATTCCTTTTAACCTTTATCGGGTTTGACCTTTCGGCAACTGAAGATTACTCCAATGCACTAAAAGCGTTACTCCAGGCATCAAAACTTGCTGAAGATACAGATATTGGCAAGGATATAATACGAACAAATTACATTAACCAGTTCATTCAGAATAACGATGCCGAAACAAACCGGTTGCTATTACTTGGTTATATTAAAAACAGTTTAGGCATATTGTATGGAAATACAGGAAACATAAAAAAAGAGCTTTCTGAATTACTGGAAGCAAGAAAGCTCGTAAATAACAGAACAAAGGATATGTTCCTGCTGTCGGGTATAAACAGCAATATAGCTTCGGTTTATATTGATCTCAATAAACTTGATTCAGCAATTTATTATCAGAAGCAGGTTATTGAAAATGAAAAAACCCTGAAGATTGCTTCATACAAAGGAGTTACTTTAACCGATATCGGAATTTTATATTTAAACAAAGGCAATAGTGATTCCGCCAAAAGATATCTTTTCAATGGGTTGAAAATTATAATAGGTGAGAATTTGAATATCAGTGCTTTAGCTACAACTTATATTTATTTGGCGGAACTTTATGAAACCGAAAATAAACCTGACTCCAGCCTCTATTATGCTAGATTAGGTCTACTGAATTATAGCCGGCTGGGAGAATCAGTTCCTGAACTGCTGGGTGCCTATTCAGCACTTTACTCTGTTTTTTCCGAAAAAAAAATGTACGACAGTGCTTTTTTTTACCTGAACCTTGCTAAAAATATGAGTGATAGTTTGAGCGAAAGGAAAGTCAGTAACCTGAACAAATTCCAGGCAATAGGATTTGAAGAACAATTAAAACTAATTGACCAGGAAAAAGAAAGAATCAGCAAACAAAACCGAAACAGGATATTTGCGCTCTTTTTAGGGTTAATTGTATTTTCAGTAATAGCTTATATGCTATACAGGAATAACAGGTATAAACAAAAAGCAAATCTGGTCCTGGAGTCAACTCTTAGTAACCTCAAATCGACTCAATCGCAGCTTATCCAATCCGAAAAAATGGCCTCACTAGGCGAGCTTACTGCCGGCATTGCACACGAAATCCAAAACCCGCTGAATTTCGTAAATAATTTTTCAGAAGTAAGCAATGAACTGATTGATGAAATGATAGAAGAGTTGGCTGTAGGCACCGAAGTTTCGTTACAATTAGCTATTGAAATTGCTGACGACATCAAACAAAACCTTGAGAAGATTAACCACCATGGCAAACGTGCCGATGCAATTGTAAAAGGTATGCTTCAACACAGCAGAACCAATAATGGAGTAAAAGAGCCAACTGATATAAACGCTTTGTCCGATGAATACCTGCGCCTTGCTTATCATGGTTTACGGGCAAAAGACAAATCGTTTAATGCAACTTTAAAGACGGATTATGATGAAAATATTGGCAAAATCAACATCATTCCTCAGGATATTGGCAAGGTAATTCTCAATATGATCAATAATGCATTTTTTGCAGTAGATGAAAAGAAGAAATTGAAAACCATGGAAGAGTTTGTAACTACTCAAGTGGCAGACAGCTATGAACCAACCGTTTCCATAACTATTCAAAGAACAAATAGTGCCATTGAGTTGTTAATTACCGATAACGGTAATGGTATACCTCGCAAAGCATTGGATAAAATATTTCAACCTTTCTTTACTACAAAGCCAACGGGGCAGGGAACAGGATTAGGATTATCTTTGAGTTATGACATTGTAAAAGCACACGGCGGCGAAATCATGGTTAATACCACAGAAGGCGAAGGAACCACATTTACAATACGATTACCTCTTTAGAATAACGGATTTGGATATGCGTAAAATAATCTACATTCTTTTTGTCTTTTGCGTTACTGGTTCCAGTGCACAGTACACTAAACCGTTTTTCAATACCTTTTCCATTGTCAACGGCTTACCCGAAGGGTATGTTACTGCTTCGTTGCAGGATATGTTGGGTTATATGTGGTTCGGTACCCAAAATGGCCTGGTCCGGTACGATGGCTATCAGCTGAAACAATACCCTATTCCCGACGATAACGGAATTCCGTTGATCTATTGCAGTATCCAGCAGCTTCATGAGGATAAGGAAGGGAAACTCTGGGCTTTGGTTGACAAGGAAGGATTGTATTACTTAGACAGGCAAAAGGATGCTTTCATCAAGGTTAAGATGAATAATGCTGATAATATTATCTTCAGGGATTATTATTTTTATAAGTGGGTTGAGGACCAGAAAAACAATACAAACTGGTTTCTGGCTTTTGACTCTAAAAATAATTATAAACCATGTCTGTTTGCTTTTGGTTCCTGGCAGGATAAATCCGTCAGGTATGGATCAGCCGGTAAGGCTTCACAGTTTATCCCGGCTTATGAAAATGCTGACCTGCTTCAGGATGTTGCAGGGGAAATATGGTTAGCCGCCGATAGTCTGGTTGGTTATTTTGATCCTGGTTCCGGATCATTCAAAACACGGTTTGTGTTGCCCGACAGTACTAAAAAAATAAAAATATCCGGCATCACGGCTGATCCTGTTAATAAGGATTTAATCTGGGTGACAACTTACATTTCGGGCGTTGATGAATCTAAAAACCCTTTTAAGAAGAAGTTTTATCAGGTTAATACAGTGACAGGGGCATATAAAGTATTCATGCAAAATGACATAGATCCTGCGTCTGTAAAAGGTAATTGCAGATCAATTCTCACCGATTCTTTAAACCGGGTCTGGTGTGCGACCGAAAAAGGAATTTCGATGTTTAATCCACAATCCGGGACTTTTACCGATTATACACTTAATCTACCCAGGTCTTTAACCGGCGATAGGTTGATTATTGGAACCATTGCAGCTGATAAACAGGGAAATCTCTGGTTGGGCGGTAATTTCAAGGGGTTATTCCACCTCGACCCTGTAAAATCAATGGTTGCTTTCTATTCTCATAGCAATGAACCTGGAAGCTTGCCTGATTTTGGATCTGGAATAATTAGGTTGTTTTACGACCGTTCGGGCACCTTATGGATTAGTATGCCATGGAGAGGTATCGCCCGCATGGACCAACGGAAATCGATGTTCAACCCTTTGATAATTGCACCTCCTTCATCTGAATTGCGGGGCGATGGGCACCAACCTGACTTTCATATTGTTAGCAAAGCAAGTGACAGTATATTTTATGTGAAAAACGCTTCAGGTCTCTTTGCCTGGGATCATAAGCATAACAGCTATAAAAAAATTGACCTGAATAACAAGAAAGTTTATGCTCAGATTAGTAGCGTAATAGCTGCCAATGATGGGTTGGTATGGATAGGTTCAGAAGGAAGCGGGCTTTTTTGTTATAATCCGTTAAACAGATCAGTGAAAAATTTCAGGAACGACACTAAAGACAGTACTTCTCTCAGCAGCGATTATATAAATATTCTGAAAGAAGATCCAAATGGCAATTTATGGATTGGAACAGGTAATAAAGGGCTTTGCCGATATAATAAAACAGCTAAAACATTTACCCGCTTTCCGTTTATTGAAAATAACGGTTCAATAGTAGCAAACAACACATTGGATGACGCTACGGTACATTCCATGTTTTTTGATAAAGAAGGAATTTTATGGATAGGCACCAACCTGGGCGGTCTCAACAAGCTGGATCTCCGCACAGGGAAATTTATCTCCTTTCTTGACCTTAAGTCCGGCTTTAATTGTGTTATTAATATATACGAGGACAGACAAGGCAGGTTTTGGGCAGGGACCTATTTATCGGGCTTGTTTTTGTTTGATAAAAAAAAAGGCAGTAAAAAAAGATATTCTGAAAAAGATGGTTTGCTTTTTAATACTGTAACAGGTATTTCGGAAGATAATTCGGGCAATATCTGGCTGGCTTCGGCAAGAGGATTATCTAAGTTCGACCCGGAGAAAAATACTTTCACCAATTTCCCGGGCCTTGAGGTAGATAATCTATCCAGCAATATTCTTTTCAAAAGAACTGATGGTTTATTCCAGGTAGCTGTTGCTAATGGACTTATCACATTTGATCCTGGTAAAATGAACGAAAGCTCTGTTCTTCCTTTGGTGTTGATTGAATCAGTAAGTTATGTAGCAGAAAATAATAAGGATTCTGTCGTATATACATTCGGAAGGAAAGAGGTCAAGCTGCAATACAATGAGAATAAAATCAGTTTTCAATTCGTAGCCCTACACTATGCCAACCCGGAGTTAAACCAATATTCATACAGGTTGGAAGGTTACGATAAAGGCTGGATTAATGCCGGTATTCTGCGTTCAGCAACCTACACGAACCTTTCGCCAGGCACTTATAAATTTCATATAAAAGCTTCCAACAGCGACGGGGTATGGAACGAAACAGGAGCAAGTTTTATTGTAGTTATCCTGCCGCCCTGGTGGAAAACGTGGTGGGCATATTGTATATATGGGTTTCTACTTCTGGCAGGCGTTCTGGCTATCCATCGTTTCCAGAAACAACGCACCATACGTATCGAAAGGGAGAAAACACAAAGAAGGGAACTCGAACAGGCTCGGGAAATTGAAAAAGCCTATACCGAACTAAAGACCACACAGTCGCAACTTGTACAATCCGAAAAAATGGCATCGCTGGGCGAGCTCACTGCCGGAATTGCCCACGAAATACAAAACCCGTTAAATTTTGTCAATAATTTTTCGGATGTAAATACCGAACTGATTGATGAAATGCAGCTGGAAATGGAAAAAGGAAACCTGGAAGATGCGAAAGCAATTTCAAATGATATCAAAGAAAATGAGTTGAAGATCAATCATCATGGCAAACGGGCTGATGCTATTGTGAAAAGCATGTTACTTCATAGCCGGAGCAGCAGCGGCGTAAAAGAGCTAACTGATATAAGCGCATTGGCCGACGAATACCTGAGGTTAGCTTATCATGGTTTGCGGGCGAAGGATAAATCCTTCAATGCAACAATGAAGACTGATTTTGATAAATCCATTGGAGAAATTAATGTTATTCCACAGGATATTGGCCGGGTAATTCTTAACCTGATTACTAATGCATTTTATGCAGTTATGGAGAAGAAGCTACAATTATCAAATGGTTATGAGCCTACAGTGGAAGTAAGCACGCGTAATTTTACTGCTAATATTGAAGTCAGAGTTAAGGATAATGGGAATGGAATTCCGCAAAAAGCATTGGATAAGATTTTCCAGCCATTTTTCACAACCAAACCGGCCGGACAGGGAACCGGTCTGGGTTTATCGATGAGCTATGATATTATCAAAAGTCATGGAGGTGAACTGAAAGTCGAAACCAAAGAAGGCGAGGGAACTGAGTTTTGGATTGTAATACCATTTAATGTCTGATAAAACTTTGATATGAAGATACCTTTCAAATTGTCGATTATAGTTTTTTGTCTCATTGGAGTGTTTTTTACTCAAAATGCGCATGCTCAGGATAACTGCTACAAATGCAGCATGGATTCTCTTACCCAATTGATGGAAAACGCTAAAACTGATCCTGAAAGGGTAAGACTTCTTACTATGCTTATCGATCTGAGATTACTTGGTTCAAATATCCAGCACAATAACCATGTTGAAATGATTGATTATTTCTCTTTACCTTACCTCACCAGACTGATTGGATTGAGTAAATCGGAGAAAGTTAAAAACATCGAAGCATACAAAAGTTTGTTGGAAGCATATGGTTTTTTTGAGAAGAAAGACTATCTGAAAGCACAAAATTCGATGAAAAAATCGATTGAACTATTTGACCAGGTTCATAAGAAAATACCATATCTGATTTTATTTACGCGAATTTCCTACAATTTGGCTGGTAATCAGGAAGATCGTTTAAAGTTTTATACTGAAAAGCTAAATTATTATGCAAAGTATGGCCCCATTGAAAATGTTGCCGCCTGTTATCATTCACTAGGAGGCTATTATGTGTATAAAGCTGATTTTAACCTGGCAATTTCAAACTATCTGAAAGCAGCAGCAATATTTAAAAATTTTGATCCCAAAAGCTACCGGAATGATTTATATGTGGTGGGTAGTCATTATGCCATTTGGGGAAATTATCAGAAAGCAATGGAATATTTCAATCTGGCAATTCCATTAGATATTGCTTCTAAAGATACCGCAAACCTGACCAACATATTTATTGATCTGTCAGAGATGTACCGACGACAGAAAAAATTTGAGGCAGCCATGCTTTATGCTGACTCCGCGATGGTATATCTCAAAAAACGCGATGGTATAATCCGATCCAAAACCATTTTGGAAAAAGCGTTCTCATACTTCGGTCTGAATCATTTCAAGGAAGGATTAATTTACCTTGATATGGCCAAAAATAATTCAGACTCAGCTTTAGCCAAGGTCTACAGCGCTGCAGGTGCTTATGAATTGGATTACGGCTATTTCCTGTATTACCGAGGAATACAAAATTATTCTCAAGCATGTAAATACCTGCTTACTGCTTATGGAAAGTCGGTTGAAGTCAAATCTAATGAGCTTCAGTTAAAATACCTTCGAGAACTTTCCCTGTTTTACGGGCAACAAGGGAATGCAAACAAAGCTTATAATTACAACCGGAAATTTTTCGATTTGACTGATGAATTAGGAAAAAGCGCAATTAAAGTTTCCCAGTACGAAAACGAAGAAAAAGAAATCAGGCAAAATGACAACATTAATCTGTTGAAGCAACAGGCAGCAATTCAGGATGCTACAATTAAAAAGAGCAACATTATCCTTTGGGGTTCGCTCGCTGCAATTATACTGATCAGTATCTCCTTGTTTTTTGTTTACCGGCAAAACAGGATA
The DNA here is from genome assembly GCA_963677975.1 of Bacteroidales bacterium. Taxonomy (GTDB): domain Bacteria; phylum Bacteroidota; class Bacteroidia; order Bacteroidales; family UBA4417; genus UBA4417. Next base: position 3,422,043 of record OY782677.1, read on the forward strand.
AATCGGAGAACCTTGTTGTCGCTTCGCAAAACACAACGCCAGTTAATAATGTCGGAAAAAATGGCGTCACTCGGAGAACTCACTGCAGGTATTGCCCACGAAATTCAAAATCCATTAAACTTCGTCAATAATTTTTCGGAAATCAACAGCGAACTGATCGCCGAAATGAAACAGGAAATTGAACTTGGCAATTTTAATGATGTAAAAGCGATAGCCGATGCTATTGCCGGTAACGAAACAAAGATTACGCAACACGGAAAGCGGGCCGATTCCATCGTGAAGGGAATGCTCCTGCATAGCCGGAGTAGCAGTGGGGTAAAAGAGTTAACCGATATCAATGCATTAGCTGATGAATACCTGCGGTTGGCTTATCACGGATTGAGGGCAAAGGATAAATCTTTTAATGCCATCATGAAAACGGAACTTGACCCTAACATTGGCAAGATTACTGTTATACCGCAGGATCTAGGAAGGGTGATTCTTAACCTGATTACAAATGCGTTTTATGCAGTTACCGAAAAAAAACAGGAACAAGCTTTAGGATACGAACCTACAGTATCGGTCAGTACTCAGAAGTTAGCCGGAAAAGTCGAGATCAAGGTTAGTGATAATGGAAATGGAATCCCCCATAAAGTACTCGACAAAATATACCAGCCATTCTTTACTACCAAACCGAGCGGGCAGGGCACAGGATTAGGTTTGAGTATGAGTTACGAAATTGTCACCAAGGGCCACGACGGAGAGCTAAAGGTTGATACGAAAGAAGGTAAAGGCACAAGCTTCACAATTGTTTTACCAGTATAAAATATAAGAAAATGAGTATGAAGATATTAGTAGTTGATGATGAAAGAGATATTCAAACCCTGTTTGAACAACGGTTCCGGAAAGAAATCAGGGATAATTCCCTTGAATTTGCTTTCGCGTTCTCGGGTGAGGAAGCACTAACATACCTCAATCAGCCGGAACATCAAACGGTGTTAATTCTATCGGATATTAATATGCCTGGAATGAGCGGGCTTGAACTGCTGCGGCATATCAAACAAAAATATAATGCCCCGCCGCCTGTAGTAATGATGATTACAGCGTATGGCGATGCCGAAAACTTTAATAAGGCCAAAGAACTGGGCGCTGACGATTTTTTAACAAAACCGGTTGACTTTTCGTATTTAAAAGAAAAATTTAAACAATAAAAGCATGGCAAAAATTCTAGTAGCCGACGATGAAGTTGATCTGGAAATGCTCATCAAACAGAAATTCCGCCAGAAGATACGGGAGCAGGAATATGAATTTGTATTTGCAGTAAACGGAAAAGATGCCTTGGCCAAAATTCAACTGCACCCTGATATAGATATTGTGCTTAGTGATATTAACATGCCTGAAATGGATGGTTTAACACTGCTAAGCCGGTTAGGCGAATCGAGCCCTCTTATAAAATCGGTAATTGTTTCGGCATACGGCGATATGGAAAACATACGAACCGCAATGAACCGGGGTGCATTCGATTTTATCACCAAGCCCATCAATTTTGAAGACCTGACCGTAACAATGGAGAAAACAATCAAGCATTGTGCTCAAATGCGCGAAACGCTTAAAGCCATCCGCGAAAACAGCATCCTTCGGATGTATGTCGACGAAACAGTGCTTAACTTTATGGGTAGCCGCGAATTCGAGGCTTCGCTGATGGCAAATGAAGCTGTTGAAGCTACAATTGTCTTTATCGACATTTGCAGCTTTACATCTATAAGTGAGAATGAATCACCCGATACAGTTGTAAAATTGCTCAACAGCTATTTCGAAGTAATGGTGAAGGAAATCATTGCCCAGGGAGGCTATATCGATAAATTTATTGGTGACGCAATTATGGCTGTTTTCCGTGGCGAATACCACCTCGACAGGGCTTTGGATGCCTGCCTTGCCGTTAGGTCCCAAATTGGCAAACTTCCCTCGCTTACTGATAACGTGTCGTTCGTTCCAAATGTATCAATTGGCATCAACAGCGGCGATATGATTTCCGGGAATATAGGATCTGCCAGTCTCCGTCGTCTTGACTATACAGTAATCGGTGACACGGTAAACACTGCACAACGTCTTCAGTCGGCTGCCGGCCCTGGACAGATATTGATCAATAGCAACTCTTATGAGAAAGTCAAAGAATCCTTTAATTGTCGTAAAGTAGGGGAGGTGAGCCTTAAAAATAAGGCGGACATCGTTATTACATACGAAGTTCTTGATTAGTGTGCCATGTCGTGTATTGCCAATTTCCATCAGTATTGTTTCCGGGCTGATAAATAAGGCTTAAGAAATTAATATTTGATAATAAGTAAATTCAAAGAAAATAAAACGTATAAATCCATTGATTTAATGTATATTTGACATGATTTTATGTGCTTTTTTCTTAAAAGTACATTTAAACCGGGGACGATGAAAACCGTTAACAGAGTAGTCAATCTTTAAACCAGAAAGTATGCATTTTTTAGCTGTTTCATTACTTGCAATCCTTGCCGGCACATTGCTGCTGGCAAAAACAAAAAAGGAGGAACTAGGTAAATTTTTTACTTATATTTCATGGTTCTTCGTTGTTGTGGGGTTCATCCTGTTCGTTGGTTTTATAGCCGGTGGTATATGCAAAATGTCGCATTGCGGCAAACAGTGCAATACTGAATGCAGTCACGGGATGATGATGAAAGACTGCAATGGCGGAGGTCATGATGGAATGAGCTGTCCTCAGGGCATGTGTAAAGGTTCGTGCGAGGATATGGGTAAATGTATGAAAGGCGACAGCCTGAAAGAATGTTGCCCGGGTCATATGGAATGTGATTCGACTAAAATGCCAGTACCTAAAAAGGAATAACTTCACGTTAAAACTCTTGTAATAAAACAGGCTGTCCCCAATAGGCAGCCTGTTTTGTTATAATATGCTTAATACCAAAAGCAGAAAATTAGTCCACTAAAGGACTTGTGAAAACGAATCATAAGTAGTGGAAACAAAAAAAAATCGCTAACTATATGATAATTAGCGATTTTTATTTATTCAAAAGGATTTCTGTGATCCGCTTGGGATTCGAACCCAAGACCCCATCCTTAAAAGGGATGTGCTCTACCTGCTGAGCTAGCGAATCATCTCCCGTATTTGGAGGGTGCAAAGGTACATCTTTTAGTGAATTGTGCAACAAAAAACTAAAATAAAATCAATTATATTGAAAAATAGAAATATGAATTCCCGGTAGTGATTATATAAGTCGCTCTGCCTTTTGCTTTTAAACCGATCACCAGCATTTACCTTAATCAAAAAACATGGTTAACAATTGCCGTAATCAATAACGCAACTGGCCTTTACCCTCACGTATAACAGTAACTTCGCCTTCGGTGCAGTCGAGAACCGTTGAGGGGATATTCCCACCCATACCGGCATCGATGACCATATCAACACTATTGGCGAACTTTTCGTATATCAATTCGGGATCGGTGGTATATTCCAGTATTTCGTCATCGTCGTGTACGGAGGTCGACATCAGCGGGTTTCCGAGAAACCTTACAATATCGAGCGTAACCCGGTTGTCAGGAATCCGGATTCCTACCGTTTTCCGTTTGCTTTGTATATGCCGCGGAACATTATTGTTGGCATTCAGAATAAATGTAAACGGACCAGGCAGATTCGCTTTTATTACTTTAAAAATACTATTCTCAATAGGCTTACAGTAATCCGATAAATGGCTAAGATCGGAGCATATAAATGAGAACATTGCCTTTGCCGGATTAATACCACGCAGTGCACAAATCCGCTCAACGGATTTACCTTTTGAAATATCGCATCCGATCCCGTATATGGTGTCAGTAGGATATACTATTATTCCTCCGTCGCGCAGGCATTCAACCACTGTACGAACCTGGCGTTCATTCGGATTATCGGGATACAATTTAATTAATAGTGCCATGTTCTGTTTAAAACTAGTCAATAATTCTAATGTACCTCCAATACCTTCTTATTTCTTTCAAAAACTATTTTAACGCAGGTCAGCTTAGAATCCCATTTTTTTTGAGTCTTCAATAAATTTTGCCATTCCCAGATCGGTCAGAGGATGGTATAAAAGCCCCAATATAGATGCTAACGGACTTGTAATTACATCGGCTCCCAACTCGGCACATTTAATAATATGATTAACATTTCGAATAGAAGCAGCAAGTACCTGTGTTTCAAAACCATGAAAACGATAAATATTCACTATCTGCTCGATAAGCAGAAGCCCGTCGCTTCCTGTGTCATCAATGCGCCCGATGAAAGGCGACACATATGTGGCCCCGGCTTTTGCAGCAAGTATTGCCTGCCCTGCCGAAAAAACAAGTGTGCAGTTTGTAGCAATCCCATTATCAGTCAGATAGCGGATTGCCTTTATTCCATCCTTTATCATTGGGATTTTTACAACGATATTTGGATGCAGGGCTGCCAGCACATCGGCTTCGGCAAGCATACCAGCATAATCAGTAGCTAAAACTTCGGCACTCACCGGACCATCTACAATTTCACAGATATCCACATAGTGCTTTAGAATGTTGTCCTGTCCTTTGATTCCTTCTTTTGCCATAAGCGAAGGATTGGTGGTTACACCATCGAGGATGCCAAGTTCATTGGCTTCCCTGATCTGATCGAGATTAGCTGTGTCGATAAAAAACTGCATGGATGCTATTTTAGAAATTGTTTATTTTACAAAGGTAACACCTTTTAATAAAGGAAAAATAAATTTTACCGATAACACCAATCCAAAAATCGGTATGGATTTCTGAAATACATTTCAGAAAAACAACCTGGCTACTAAGAATTTTATAGGAAACTGGTCATGCCGGTGGTGAAAAAGGGCACAAAAAAAGGGTAAGCTACTTATATCGCACCGCTCAACCATTTACCCTTGCTACATTCCTGTCCTGGGGGAGTTCAATAGGAGCTGGTCGTATAAGACTTACCCGAATGCAAAAGTACAACTTTTTATAATCAAAAAAACATCCCGTTTATTTTTCGCGGTTCTTAATCAACTTTCTTACCTTTGCACTAAACAAACACGTTAAAATTAAAACATATGGAAACCAAAGATTCACTTTTTATCTCTGCCTTAAAAAACGGCCTCATTCTCGGAGGAGTTTCGATTATTGTTTTCATACTTATGTATGTGGGCGATGTTAAGCCTGTTGGAATTATGATGCCGATCCTTGTTGGGCTTCTTGGTCTTGCAATCAGTATCACAGTGCTGGTTATTTTATTTAAAAAGTACAGGACTTCGGTTGGCGGGTTTATCTCATTCCGCGATGCGTTTCTTTATTGTTTAATAGCCCTGGTGACAGCTTCCGTTTTGTCGACGGTATTTACATTGATATTTATTAAATTAATAGAGCCTGATTATTATAAGAACATCATGGAAGCTCAAAAGGCTTATATGGAGAATTATTTATCTGGTAAGGTATCCGACGAACAGATGGCCCAGACTTTGGATAAACTGGATGAGCAGGCCGCTACAATGGGATCGATAGCAAGTACAGTTAAGAACTTTTTTATTGGTGTAATCATTAATGGAATTATTGCATTAATAGTTGGTGCAATCATGAAAAAGAACCCGGAAATGTTCGACGATGCAGCCGGAGGAACAATCTAAACCTGATTATGGATATTTCGGTAATAGTACCATTACTTAACGAAGAAGAATCACTTCCGGAACTTTGCCTGTGGATTGGAAAAGTTATGGAAGCGAATAATTATACCTACGAAATCCTGCTTGTTGATGATGGCAGCTATGATAATTCGTGGGAAGTCATTCAAAAGCTAAACCAGGCCGACAAAAGGATTAAAGGAATTAAATTCCGTCGTAACTACGGTAAATCGGCTGCGTTGAATACCGGTTTTAAGACCGCCGTCGGCGATGTAGTGATAACTATGGATGCCGACTTGCAGGATAGCCCCGACGAAATTCCCGGCTTGTTTAAGATGATAAAAGAGGATGGTTTCGATCTGGTTTCCGGCTGGAAAAAAGTTCGCCACGATCCCTCGCTTACCAAAAATCTTCCTTCGAAGTTTTACAATTCGATGACCAGCCACATGTCGGGGGTAAAATTGCATGATCATAATTGCGGGTTAAAAGCCTATAAAAAAGATGTTATTAAAAGCATCGAAGTATATGGCGAAATGCACCGCTATATTCCTGTAATAGCCAAATGGAACGGGTTCAAGAAAATAGGGGAGAAAGTGGTCGAACACCGTAAACGCAAATTCGGTGTGACCAAATTTGGGGTAAACCGGTTTATTAACGGCCCTCTCGACCTGATTTCGATCATGTTTGTTTCAAAATTCGGGAAGAAACCCATGCATTTATTCGGCATGCTCGGAATGCTCTTATTTATAATTGGCTTTGCCATTGCAGGTGTTCTTGCATATGCAAAATTCTTCCTGGCCGAATACCGCATGACCGACAGGCCTTTGTTCTATTTCGGTCTGTTGAGCATGATAATGGGAACGCAACTGTTCCTTACCGGGTTCCTGGCCGAAATGGTAGCGCGTAATTCGCCCGAGCGCAATCATTATCTTATAGAAAAGGAACTTTTCTAGACCAAACTTTTAGTCTAATTTTCGCCAACACGAATGGAACAACGAAACGTTATCATCATCGGGACAGCATTTCCATTCAGGGGCGGAGGAATGTCGACATACAACGAGAGGCTTGCAAGGGCATATCAGCAGCATGGCCAGAAAGTTACTATTTATACATTCAGCCTGCAGTACCCGGGGTTTCTTTTCCCAGGCAAAACCCAGTATTCAACCGATCCGCCTCCTGCCGGCCTCGATATTATGGTTGCTGTTAATTCCGTTAATCCGTTCAATTGGATAAAAGTTGGGCGGCAAATACGCAAACGCAGGGCCGAAATAGTTATTATCCGATACTGGATGCCATTTATGGCGCCCTGCCTCGGAACCATTGCCCGCATAATCCGCAGGAACAATTACACTAAAGTTGTTGCAATCACTGATAATATTATTCCCCACGAGAAAATGCCTGGCGGCAAATTGCTTTCGCGTTATTTTGTGAATAGCTGCGACGGATTTATTGCCATGTCGCGCGCAGTGCTCAGCGACCTTGGGAAATTTGATAAACTGAAACCACGCGCTTTTTCGCCACATCCGTTGTATGACAATTTTGGTGAAAAAATTGGTAAAGACCTGGCAAAGAAACATTTAAACCTGGACCAAAACTACAGTTATATCCTGTTTTTCGGGTTTATACGCGAATATAAAGGCCTCGACCTGCTGATTAAAGCATTTGCCGATGAGCGGCTCCGGAAACTACCGGTTAAACTTCTGATTGCCGGGGAGTTTTATATTGATGGAAAACCCTACCTCGACCTGATTGAAAGCCTCGGCCTTGGCGAAAGTATTGAACTTCGTACACAATTTATTGAGAATAACGAAATTGTAAATTACTTCTGTGCATCCGAAATTGTTGCCCAGCCTTACAAAGATGCAACACAAAGCGGCGTTACACAAATTGCTTACCATTTCGAAAAACCAATGCTCACCACTAATGTGGGAGGATTATCGGAAATGGTTCCCGACGGAAAGGTCGGATATGTGGTTGCTCCGGATGTTAATGAAATAAGCGAAGCCCTTTTGCGTTTTTTTACCGAAAACAAGGAAAGTGAATTCGCGACTAACGCTGCAATCGAGAAGAAACGCTTTAGCTGGGACATTCTTCTTGAAAGTATCGATTCAGTTGTAAATCAATTAAATTCTTTCAGGTAGTTTAAAATACAAATCCGAAATCACAATCATAAATCCGAAATCCTGACACATGCTTATCCGAAGTAAAGCTCCCCTGAGACTTGGCCTTGCCGGCGGTGGCACTGATGTATCGCCGTATTCGGATCGTTTTGGTGGCGGGATTCTAAATGCAACAATCAACTTATTTGCTCATGCTACAATTGAACCGGCTACAGATGGGATGGTCCGGTTCGAAACAGAAGACGGCAGCCTGAAAAAAGCATTTCTTTCAGGTTCGGAAATTAAACCGGAAGGCCTTTTCGATATTCATGCCGGTATATATAACCGGATTATGAAAGATTTCCCTGTTCATAATTTATCATTCAAACTGGTAACCTCAGTCGATGCACCCCAGCAGTCGGGCCTTGGAACATCATCCACCCTGGCGGTTGCAATTCTTGGGGCATTTGTAGAGTGGCTCAAACTACCTTTAGGAGAATACGATATTGCCCACCTGGCTTATGAAATCGAACGTACCGATCTTGGAATGGCAGGAGGGAAGCAGGACCAGTATTCGGCAACCTTCGGCGGGATCAACTTCATGGAGTTTTACACAGATAAAGTGATTGTTAATCCTCTCAAAATCAAAGACTCTTGCATCGAAGAGCTTTCGCATAACCTTGTTTTATATTATACCGACACAAGCCGCTTGTCGTCGCAGATCATTGCCAGGCAGCAACAAAATGTACTAAACGATGACAGTATTGCCATTGAAGCGATGCATCAACTCAAAAAGCAGGCACTTATGATGAAAGAAGCCCTGCTTCGGGGCAACCTCGACGAAATTGGTAAAATACTCGATTTCGGCTGGAAATATAAAAAGCAGATGGCATCGGGAATAACCAATTCCAACCTTGATACTATTTACGACACCGCAATCGGAAACGGCGCAACCGGGGGAAAAATTTCAGGAGCCGGCGGCGGAGGATATATGTTTTTCTATTGCCCGGGAAACTCCCGTTACAAGGTTATAGAATCGCTGAAACAATTCGGAGGTTATACCGAGCGTTACGCATTTACTTCCGAGGGACTCGTTACCTGGACACTGGAACAGTAATAAATCTTAAGCAAATCACATTAGCTGAGCGGAAACATGGAATCAACTATAAAATCAATAATACAAGCCTCCGTCGATCTTAAAATCAAAGTTTTAGACGATCCGGCATTGCACCTTACAATCAGGAATATCATTGACCAGGTGGTTCATTGTTATGAAAACGGGGGCAAGGTGCTTCTTTGCGGCAATGGGGGAAGTGCAGCTGATGCACAGCATATTGCAGCCGAACTTTCAGGCCGGTTTTACTTCGACAGGCATCCCCTGTATGCTGAAGCACTGCATGTTAACTCTTCATACATTACTGCTGTTGCAAATGATTACGGGTACGACGAAGTATTTGCCAGGTTGGTTCTGGCTATGGGAAAGCCCAATGATATTCTTATAGGTCTCAGCACATCGGGAAATTCGCCTAACATTCTGAAAGCTTTCGCCGAAGCCCGGACACTTGGGATGGTAACAATTGGCTTTACAGGTGAAAATGGAGGGAAACTGAAAGAAAAATGCAATTACCTGCTGAACGTACCTTCGAACGATACACCCCGCATACAGGAAGTTCATATTTTATTGGGCCATATTATTTGCGAACTGGTTGAACAGAAGCTCTTTAAAGTATAACGTCCACATGAAAACCCGCGAAGCAATTGTATTGGCCGGAGGATTGGGATCAAGGCTGAAAGATGTTCTGCCCGGTATACCCAAATGCATGGCCCTGTTAAACGGGAAACCATTCCTGGCTTATGTTCTTGCTAATCTCGAAAAACAGGGAGTAAATAAAGTAATACTTTCAGTAGGATACCTTAAAGATCATATAATCAATTATTTTGGAAACAAGTTCCAAAATATTTCGATTGAATATGCAATAGAAACTGAGCCGCTGGGAACAGGAGGTGCAATAAGGTTTGCGTTGTTGCAATGCAGTTCGGATGAAGTTTTCATTTTGAACGGTGATACTTTTTTTACGGTTGATCTTATTGCACTGGAGCAATCCCATTTTCAATCCGGGGCCGATATTACTATTGCTGTGAAAGAGGTTGACAATGCATCTAGATACGGTTCGGTTGAATTAGATGGTTCGGGAAGAATCATTACATTCAGGGAAAAGAATCCTTCACAGGGTAGCGGATTGATTAACGGTGGAATTTACCTGATAAATAAGCAGTTACTTCTAAACGTTACTAAAGCGAAATTTTCGCTCGAGAACGATTTTTTCAAAACCGGATGTTCTTCTGTAAAAATACAGGCATATAAATCAGAAGAATTCTTCCTCGATATGGGCATACCGGAAGATTACACCAGGGCCCAAGATATTCTATTCCAAACAGATACACAATGAACAGCAAACTCAATATTGATAAAGGCTGGGCGCTGTTTCTCGACAGGGATGGAGTGATCAATAAACGCCTGCCCGACGAATATGTAAAACAACCTGATGAATTCGAATTTTTACCGGGAGTAACTCAAGCACTGGCTATACTATCCGGAATCTTTAACCCTATTATTGTTGTTACCAACCAGCAGGGTATAGGGAAAGGACTTATGACATCGGATCAGTTGCATAAAGTGCATAATAAAATGATTGCTGGTATTACTGAAAAAGATGGTCGTATCGACCAGGTATTTTTCAGTCCCGATCTGAATAACTCGCGCAGTTTCAGCCGGAAACCCTCCGTTGGAATGGGATTATCGGCCAGGAAACAGTTTCCTTCAATCCGATTCAGGAAAAGCATAATGGCTGGGGATTCCTACAGTGATATTCTATTTGGCCACAGGCTTGGGATGACAACTGTACTAATAGGGAACGACAATGCTGTGATCAGGCAATGCGATGATATAGTTAATTACCGCTTCGACGACCTGCTTGGTTTTGCCAGGGCAATTGAAATAAATCGAAAATAGTACATAGGCAAATCAGGACAAAATAGTTTAAAAAAAATCCGAAATCGTAATCCGCAATTCACAAATCCACGCTCATTGACTCCTACACTAATTTTCATCAGTTTCCTGGCATATACGGTTCTGCTTTTTGCAGTTACCTGGTTAACCACGCGTAAAGCAAATAACGAATCATTTTTTATTGGTAATAAGGCATCGCCCTGGTATATAGTTGCATATGGAATGATCGGGGCCTCGTTATCGGGCGTTACCTTTATGTCGGTTCCCGGCTGGGTCGGGGCTACTCAATTCAGTTACCTGCTGGTGGTATGCGGCTACCTGATCGGTTATACGGTTATTGCAACTGTACTTATGCCAATGTATTACCGCCTCAACTTAACCTCGATCTATTCATACCTCGAACAGCGCTTCGGATACTGGTCGTACAAAACCGGGGCATTTTTCTTTTTATTATCCCGGACAATCGGGGCATCATTCCGCATGTTCCTAGTTGTGAATGTATTGCAGGTATTTGTTTTCGATGCCTGGCATATTCCCTTTTTTGTAACTGTCAGCGTCTTTATACTGCTAATCATATTATATACTTTTAAAGGGGGTATTAAAACTATTATCTGGACCGACACCCTGCAGACTACATTTATGCTACTGGCTGTTGGTTTATCGATAAACCTGATCAGCAAAGACCTGCATTTCGACTTTAGTCATTTAATTTCAACGGTTTGGAATAGTGGATATTCAAAAATAGTTGTAACCGATTGGCATAGTAAACAGTTTTTTGTAAAACAGATACTTAGCGGGGCATTTATTGCTATTGTAATGACCGGTCTTGATCAGGAAATGATGCAGAAAAACCTGAGTTGCCGAAATATCGGCGATGCCCAGAAGAATATGTTCACTTTCAGCATTGTGCTGGTATTTGTTAACCTGATGTTCCTTTTCCTTGGGGCAGTTCTCTATATCTATACCAGCAACCATGGAATTGAGTTACCTGCCAGAACCGACGATCTTTTCCCTGTAATTGCAATCAAATACCTGGGACCATTAGCCGGTTTGGTATTCTTAATCGGATTAATTTCAGCTGCTTATCCAAGTGCCGACGGTGCCTTAACTTCGCTTACCACCTCTTTTACAATCGATTTTCTTGGCCTTAACAAAAGGACAGAGCTAACCGAAGAACAGAAAAAACAAATCCGGTATAAAGTACATTTCGCATTCGCCTTTCTGCTATTGCTGGTTATTGTTTTATTTCGGGCTATTAACGACAGGGCGGTTATCGACAAACTGTTTACCGTTGCAGGCTATACTTACGGACCATTGCTTGGATTATACGCTTTCGGACTCTTTACAAAATGGCAGGTGAACGATAAATATGTTCCTTATGTTGCGGTTAGTTCGCCTGTTTTCTGTTACCTGCTCAGCGACTATTCGGTTGTCCTGTTGAATGGCTATAAATTCGGATTTGAACTGCTGATTATTAACGGTTTATATACCTTCATAGGTTTGTGGTTACTGCGAATACGTAAGCCGGCAACTAAAACAATATAAATTTGCAGGAAGGCCATTTCTTACAGGATTAAAACAGGTATTTTTGCTTACCCTAAAATAACAATATTCATTATGTCGAACATCAGATTTAAAGCCCTTGAATTAGCCATTTCGCGTCCAAAACGCTCAATTGAAACAACTGGAAAGGTTTCCGATTATTTTGGCGAAAACACATTTAACCAGGCTGTTATGCGTCAATATCTTTCGAAAGAAGCATTTCAGCAACTGCAGAATGTGATTACCAAGGGCGAAAAAATCGACCGGCGCATAGCCGACCAGGTTGCTACAGCCATAAAATCGTGGGCGATTTCGAAAGGGGCAACCCATTATACTCACTGGTTTCACCCGCTTACCGGGGCTACCGCCGAAAAACACGATTCATTCCTTTCGCCCACCAGCGACGGAAGAGCCATTGAGCATTTCGGAGCCGGTGAACTTATACAACAGGAACCCGATGCATCAAGTTTCCCAAGCGGTGGTATCCGCAACACGTTCGAAGCCCGCGGTTATACTGCCTGGGATCCTACGTCAACGGCTTTCATCATGGACGATACCTTATGTATCCCAACCATATTTATTTCATACACAGGCGAAGCACTCGATTATAAAACGCCTATGCTCAAGGCATTGCATTCGCTCGACATCGAAGCAACCGCCGTATGTAAATATTTCGACCGTACCACATCGAAAGTAGTTGCCACTCTGGGATGGGAGCAGGAGTACTTCCTTGTAGATACAGCGATATACCATGCACGGCCTGATATGGCTTTATCGGGACGCACCTTATTCGGCCACGCTTCGGCAAAGGACCAGCAACTTTCGGATCATTATTTTGGCACTATACCCGAATCGGTTATGGATTTCATGCGCGAGTTCGAATATGAAGCACACCGGCTTGGAATACCGGTAAAAACACGTCATAATGAAGTCGCCCCGAGCCAGTATGAATGTGCTCCGGTATTCGAAGAGGCCAATATGGCTGTCGACCATAACCAGTTGCTGATGCACATACTCGAAAAAGTTGCCAAACGTCATCATCTGACTTTGTTATTGCACGAAAAACCTTACCAGGGCGTAAACGGATCGGGAAAACACAATAACTGGTCGTTGATGACCAATACCGGGGAGAATCTTCTGTCGCCGGGTAAAAGTCCCAAAGCTAACCTTCGTTTTCTTACTTTCCTCGTTAACATAATTAAAGCAGTCGATACGCACTCAGGACTTATCCGGTCGGTTGTAGCATCAGCCAGCAACGATCTGCGACTTGGGGCCCACGAAGCTCCTCCTGCAATCATGTCGGTATTTATAGGTTCGCAGCTTTCGCAAACACTCGATGAAATTGAGAAAAGCAGCATTAACTCCGACCAGGCTGAACTTTCGGTGGAAGAATTTTCGCTCAATATTCCAAAGATTCCGGAAATATTCCTCGATAATACCGATCGCAACCGGACTTCGCCTTTTGCTTTTACCGGCAATAAATTCGAATTCAGGGCAGTTGGTTCGTCAGCAAATTGCGCCAAACCTATGATTGCCCTTAACCTAGCGCTTGCCGAGCAACTTCGGGTTTTTCGCAAGGAAGTGGATGCGCTGATTGGAAAAGGAGCCAACAAGGAAGAAGCAATTTATAAGATAATACGTAGGTATATCAAAGAATCGAAACGGATCAGGTTCGAAGGAAACAGCTATGGCGAAGAATGGACAACCGAAGCTTTAAATCGCGGGCTTGCCAACATATCATCTACTCCCGATGCTCTCAAAGTGATGACATCCGAGGAAGTGGTAAAACTGTTCGAAGATCATGATGTGCTTTCGAGGCGTGAAGTATATGCACGCTACGAAATTGACCTTGAAAACTACATCAAAAAGATCCAGATTGAATCTCGTATTATCGGCGATCTATCACATAACCATATCATCCCAACGGCTATCCGTTACCAGAATACGCTGGTAGAGAACGTTAAAGGTTTGAAGGAAGTGCTTGATTTGAAAACCTTTGTGAAGCTTTCGAATAGCCAGATGCAAAATATAAAGGAAATTTCGGAACATATTTCCATTGTAAGGCAATTGGTGTCCGAAATGATTGATAAACGCAAAAAAGCCAATAAGATTGACGATTCCACCGTGAAGGCCGGACTTTATAATACAGAAGTTCTGCCATACTTTGAAAAGATCAGGTATCATGTTGATAAACTCGAATTGCTTGTCGATGACGAATTGTGGCCACTGCCGAAATACCGAGAATTGCTGTTTATCAAGTAATTGATCCATATTCCTACATTTGCTTTTGGACTTATCCACCCAAATAACTTATCTTTGGTGTGGATAGTATTAAAATCATGTTCGTTCCGGACAACAAATTAATCGCCTTTCCGTTTAACAAATCAGGCTAAACAGAGTAACTTTGATTTATTTAAAATCCGCTAAAATGAAAAAAATAATCCTGCCTGTATGCTTTTTCTTACTTATTTTTGGAATTAAAGCACAGATAAATGTCACAAAAATCGGTTCTACCGGTATACAGCCGGAATCGGAAGGGTTGTTTTATGCCCTGCCTCAAACGGTTATCCAGGTTGATATTGTTGTAAATAAAACCCAGAAAATTAAAGGTCCTTTCTCCGAATTTGCCGACCAGATGCTGGGTTTATCGCAGGTAACACTGGTTAACAGTACTGAGTATGAGTTAAAAGATATACGGCTCAGGACTTTCAATGAACCAGACCCGACTGAGTATTATTTTATACAGGTCCCGGCAAAACAGAAAGATAAAAAAGCTATCGAATTGTTCCTGTCGTCGGATGGAATCATTACAGGTTCCGGTGTAGCGGCTCAACCAGGGAATGAAAGAAAGCAACGTTCGGTTGACCTCTCTTCATCGAGTGTCGACATACCTGAATTTGCAAATCCAAGTGTATTCGAAAAACTCGATACCGTAGTGAAGCGCATCAGCCTCGATTCGACCATTATTGAACAGAAATTTTTCAGAAAAACATCCACGGCCAAATCGCTGGAACAAAAGGCCCGCGAAGCTGCTGAATTCATCCTGAAACTTGACGAAAGCATGTTCAATCTAATTAATGGCTACCAGGAAGTAAACTACGACAAAGGAACCATGGAGTTCATGTACAGTCAGATGAGCAGCATGAAACAGGATTACCTTGAGCTTTTTAAAGGAATAACCGGCGTTTCAAGCGAAACCTACACTTTCTATTATATTGTTGATAAAAACAATCCTAACGAAACCTTATGCCGCTTTTCGATGAGCAAAGGGATTATGCCAAAAACGGCCACAACCGGCGACCAGGTTCAGATACAGGCAACCAGCCTGAATAAAACCGGTGCTTTAAAGGCTGAAACTGAGAAACTTGCTCTGGGTCAAAGGGAAATGCACGGTCTTTACTACCGGATTCCCGACAAAGCGAATGTTGCAATTAAGGTGGGTGGCCAGATCAAACTCGAGGCACCTTTTGTAATCAATCAATTTGGTGTCGTAACTTTCCTGCCGGCAACAAGCCTGAGAAATATCGGTATCGACAACAATACCGGAACCGTTCGTAGCGTTGTATTGGAATAATACAATTTATTTTTCTGATTTTTTTCGAACTAAAATAGCCGGATGAGTTATAAGGAATTAATTATCAAGGCAATGCGCATAACCTTGATTCCAAGCCATGAGTGGAGAGTCATTAAAAATGAACAGCAGACTCCAAAGGAATTAATGTGGCATTTCGCATTTCCGATAATTCTATTCAGTGCAATAGGCAGGGATTTTGGGGTGTTTTTTGCAACAAAAGCAGTCCTGGGATATACCTTTCACCTTGTTTTATTCTTATTGTTTAATCTTATTTCCTGGGTTCTGATACCCTATCTTCTAATATTACTCTCTGTTTATTTGTTGAATTTTACTTTACCAAGATTAGGAGTAGAGACGGACTTCCTGCGTTTACTAAAGCTGGTGGTCTATACATTTACACCACTGTTTATTGCAACATTTTTTGTTTATTTTCATCCGGTATTAAAAATCCTGATTCCTATAGGATTGTTTATTTTTATTGCCTATACTCTTTTTGTATTCTGGTATGGCGTTCACGAATTGTTTGAAATGCCCATTGACAAAAAGCTTCGATTTATAGTAATAACTATACCGGTTGGCTTTTTTATAATTTTCCTTATCCAACACATCTATAGTCTTTTATTGGACTGGGTATTCCCGGGAATGGCAACTTATGTCAGATAAATTTAAAGAAGGGCTTTTTTTAATCTGACAAGTTCCTCCAGAAGGTTATCCATCAGGTCAAGTTTCAGCATATTTGCACCATCCGATTTCGCTTTAGCGGGATCAGGATGAGTTTCCATGAAAAGGCCTTCAACACCTGATGTTAATCCTAATTTTGCCATAAGAGGTATAAGATCAGGCCGACCTCCGGTAATTCCTGCGGGCTGATTCGGCTGCTGCAACGAATGTGTAACATCAAGTATTACAGGCACTCCTGCTTTCTGCATAACGGGTATATTCCGGAAATCGACCACCAGGTCGGTATAGCCGAAAGTAGTTCCGCGCTCTGTAAGCATAACTTGCTGATTACCGGTTTCCCTTACTTTTTCAACTGCAAAATGCATAGTTTCGGCCGAGGAGAACTGGCCTTTCTTAATGTTTACAACTTTGCCCGTTTCGCCTGCTGCGAAAAGCAACTCGCTCTGCCGGCAAAGGAAAGCCGGAATCTGCAATACATCAACATACCGGGCTGCCAGCCTTGCTTCCTCTTCGCTGTGTATATCACTGATAACCGGAACATTGAACTTCTGTCTTATTCCAGCAAGCACTTCAAGCGCTTTTTCATCTCCGATTCCAGTAAAGGAAGAGCTTTTTGAGCGGTTAGCCTTACGGTACGAAGCTTTAAAAATAAACGGCAATTGATATTTTTCGGCTAAACCAATCAGAATCTCTGCTATTTCAACCGGGCTCCGGGGATCTTCAATTACACACGGACCAGCAATCAGGAGAAAATTCCCTGTTTCGGTATATTTAATTAACGGAATTTCAGAAATAATATTCATGTCAGATTATTTAACAGTTTCAGTTTTCAAAACAATATCACTCCGGTTAATAACCGTATTTCTTTCCCCAGTTTTTCCGCAATTTCTCGCGGGCTTCATTTTCCCGGGCATTCAGGCCTGGTTCGAAAAAGCGCATCCCTTTTATTTTTTCAGGTAAAAATTCGATATCAACGAAATTGCCGTCGTACTGATGGGCATATTTGTAGTCTTTACCATAGCCTATATTCTTCATAAGCTTCGTTGGAGCATTCCTGAGATGAAGAGGGACGGAGAGGTCGCCATGCTGCTGAACAGCCGCCAGAGCGTCCTCAATAGCCATATACGAGGCATTACTTTTGGGAGAACACGCAAGATACAAGGCTGTTTGCGATAAAATGATGCGGCTTTCGGGAAATCCGATTTTATTTACGGCATCAAAACAACTGTTTGCCATAACCAATGCTGTGGGGTTCGCATTGCCAATATCCTCCGAAGCAAGTATTACCATTCGTCTTGCGATAAAAAGCGGGTCTTCGCCGGCAGTAATCATCCTGGCAAGCCAGTAAACTGCACCGTTCGGATCGCTTCCACGCATGGATTTTATAAATGCAGAAATAACATCATAATGCATTTCGCCCGACTTATCATATAAAGCCAGGTTCTGTTGTATGATGCTCATCGTATTGTCGTTCGAAATTACAATTTCTTTCCCTAAAGCCAGCTGGGATGTGACAATGATCTCAATGGCATTCAGCAATTTTCGCGCATCTCCACCCGAAATCCTGATGAGGGCTTCATGTTCCGTTATCGTTATCTTTACTTTGTGAATTGCACTCAGCGTATCAGCTGCTTTATTCATAATTACAAGCAGATCCTGCTCTTCGAGAGGTTTGAGTATATATACCTGGCAACGCGACAGCAAAGGGGAGATAACTTCAAATGATGGATTCTCGGTGGTTGCACCAATCAGTATTACGATTCCTTTTTCGACAGCGCCTAATAAGGAGTCCTGCTGCGATTTGCTGAAACGATGTATTTCGTCGATAAACAAAATGGGTTGCGATGAATCCTTCGATGCTTTTTCAATTACCTCACGAACATCTTTTACTCCTGAATTTACAGCACTAAGTGTGTAAAACTGCCTGCCGGTCGCATTGGCAATAATGAGGGCAAGTGTTGTTTTACCTACACCGGGCGGCCCCCAGAAGATCATGGAATGAACTGTTCCCCCATCGACCATACGCCTGAAAGCGCTTCCCTGGAGCATCAGGTGCGGCTGCCCGATATATTCATCAGCGTTTTTGGGTCTTAGCAACTCGGCTAAAGGAATTTGCGGATTCATCACTGTCGTTTAACTGGTATTATTCTGTAAGCGAGTTATGCCTGCTGCCGGGAGATTTACGCAAGCGTTGGCCTGGATTTTCGTAGCGCTCTGAAATTTCTTCGGGGAGTGGCATATCCTTGCCTTCAAGTGCAACGGATGCTGTCTGGGCTTCAATCGATTGCTGTTCCGGGTATAGAATAATAAAACTCTTTTCGTGGTAATACCTAGCCAAATCGCGCGGCATATGATGGAAATAGTGACTGTAGGATAAAGTCCGGCTCCTCGCGGCTATCACAATAAGCAGGTCATGATCCATACTATTTTGAGCATGGTCAGTAATAGGATGCATTGATTCCTTTACCAGGTATTCCGCTTTTATATTTTCTTCATCATTCTCCATAAGGGCTTTTATCCCTGCAAGTGACTTCTCAAATCCGATGAAAAGCAACATGGAACTTGTACGCGAGGCAAGTTTCCTTATGGTTTTCATCCATTCACCGAAGCCGACTTCCAATTCGGCATTTTCGGGAATCAGCACTACAATTCGCTGAACAGTATTTAACGAATTTCCAGCTTTAACAACGATAACCATTTTTTCGGTATTGCTTATCAGGTTTTCGATAATACTTCCGAAAAAGAAATTTGTCGTTGTAATTTTCCCGTTCCACCCAAGCACAATCTTACTAATCATAAGTTCTTTTACAGCCCTGGAAATCCCGTTAGCAACATTCAGGTCGACTCTCGTTACCAACGAAAGATGCGTATCGGCAGCTGCAGCATGCGAAATTGCCGATTCATACATTTTATTATTTTTAATGATCTGCTCCTGCACAAATGCATCATCAGGAACCACTGAGAGCATGTAAACAGGCAGGGCGAGTTCCGTCCTGCGGATCAATAATGCAAAATCAATCAGGCCTTCGATGGTTGCAGGGTTCGAAACAGAAACAAGGATCCGTTCAGGGGTTAGTGACTTTGAAGGAATTTTCTCAGCTTCGGCAATAGCAAGTTTCCGTCCGTAACGCTCTGTAACAAAGGAACCAATAAAACAAGAGACTAGAATAATCATAATACCCCCGTTTAAGACATCGGAACCAATAAGTTTGAGGTTAAAACCGACAAAAACTACAGCAATAATAGCCGCAGCATGTGATACGCTCAAACCGAAAATAACCTGGCGTTCCGTATTGGTGTATTTATAAACAAGCTGCATGACCCATGCTGCGGCGAATTTGCTTACCAATGCTACAACAACGAGTGCTAGTGAAAATATAATTGCTCCCGGGCCATGCATGAAAACGGATAAATCAACTATCAGACCGACGCTCAGTAAAAAAATGGGTATAAAGAAATTATTGCCGATAAAGGAAATCCTGTTCATCAGCGCCGAAGTAGGAGGGATGAGGCTGCTTAATGCCAGACCTGCAAGAAAAGCCCCGATTATAGGTTCGATTCCGGCTGCCCTGGCTAGCAATCCCGAAATGAATAGCATCGCCAACACAAAAATATACTGCGAACCGCTTTCACCTTCAAGATTTTTGAAAAACCATGTGCTTACTTTTGGCACACCCCACAATATTAAAAATGAGAAAGCAGAAATGGATAGAATATTCCTTATCCAGAAAAAAACCGTAAAACTTCCCTGGGTTGCAGCCGATATAAATGCTAACAATACAAGTACGGCAGTATCGGTAATAATTGTTCCCCCTATAGTGATTGTTACGGCTTCGCTACGTGTAATGCCGAGCCTGCTGGCAATTGGATAGGCAATAAGTGTATGTGTCGAAAACATACTGGCAATGAGCAGCGAAGCAAGTAAATCAAACGAAAGGATATAATGTGCAGTGAAAAAGCCTAGTACGAGTGGGATAAAAAATGTTAATGCCCCGAATGCAATACTTTTATTCCGGTTACGTAGCAATTCGCGTAAATTAAGCTCGAGACCAGCCAGGAACATTAGGTACAATAAACCAGCTGTGCTGAGCAGTTTAATGCTTTCGCCAAATTCAACCAGGTTAACTGAATGCGGTCCAATAACAATTCCGGCGACAATTAACCCAATTATCCCTGGGATTTTAAATTTTTTGAAAACAATAGGAGCTACAAGAATAATGGTAATCAGAACAGTAAATACAACTACCGGCTCAGTTAAAGGAAGATCAGGCAGATAAGATTTCAACATGCTGGAATTGTATTTTGAGAATTGCAAATGTAATTCAATTGGGCGAAATAGCGATGATCGGTTAAACCCTATAAGGAATTCAGAAAGGATACTAATATATTCGTATTTGAACCGGAAATGATATTAACCTAATGCAAAAATGATCATCTTTAAATCTGTGATTTTGTTATAAAATTTGTTGATCCTAATATTTTTTTTTCGAAATCAGCACTGAAAACAGGTGTTTTTTTGTCGAAAAACACTGATTTTGATGTTTCGGGAAAGAAATTAAGTCTATTATATTTGATTATTAACAATTTTTCATGGACTGTTAATATCTTTTTACCTAACATTACGCTTTTATGTAATTGATATACAGTTGTATATAAAATATGTTAAAAAAACTTAATTTTTTTTTATACAAAGTTTGATTAGTATTATTATTCGGTGTACTTTTGCAGCGTTTTTTAATTAAATCTAGTCATGAAAAAATTATTTGCAATGTTTGTAGTAGCTGGTATGGTAGCTTTCGTAGCTTGCGGACCCAGTGCAGAAGAAAAAGCTGAAAAAGCTCGTCAGGATTCAATAGCTCTTGCTGATTCATTAGCCAACGTTGCTGCTGAGCAGACACGTCTTGCTGATTCAACAGCTAAAGCTGCAGTTGAAGCTGCTCACGCAGATTCAATCGCTAAAGGTCTTATCAAGGAAGCTAAGTAATTCTGCCTTGAATGACATAAAAAGGGGTGCTATGCACTCCTTTTTTTTTCGCTATACTTTTCTAATTTTGTATACTTTTTGAGTGGACCATCTTTAAGATTGATTTAAGTAAAATGAAGTTCATCACAACTTACGAACTGAAAGAGAAAATTGACCTCGATGAGCCCATGCAACTGATCGACACACGCGATGCCGACAAATTTGCCGTGAGCCACCTGCAAGGGGCAATCAACATTCCGCAGATTGATCTGCCTGAGCAGGCGCACCTGGTTTCGTTTGATATACCTGTAGTTATTTACTGCATGTATGGAGTTAAAAGCCAGGCTCCTTACCTTTACCTTACTGAAAAACTTAAGCATAAGAATATCTTCATTCTTGACGGGGGCATTTATCAATGGGGAACTGATATTGAACCGGAACTTGATATTGCCTGAGCAGGAATAAATATCTTAAACCCTGCAAAATCACATTCAGGATACTGAAAACAAAAATGCCCGGTCGAAAACCGGGCATTTTTCTTATAACATAAATTCCGTTACAGGTTCGAAATATCGGCGAACGCTATGTTTGCATATTCACCATTCAGGAGTTTGGCATTAATTTCCTTAAAACATTCAATTGTGTACCTGACATCTTCCAGTGTATGAACCGAAGTCGGGATTAGGCGCAACATAATAACGCCCTTTGGAACAACCGGGTAGGTAACAATCGAACAGAAGATATTGTACTTCTCGCGCATTTCGACCGTAATATTTGTTGCTTCAGGAATTGTACCGTTAAGCATTACAGGGGTAACAGGTGATTCGGTGTTTCCGATATTGAACCCGGCTTCGCGCAAACCTTTCTGCAAAGCTTCGACGATTACCCACAACTTTTCGCGGAGTTCGGGTTTGGTGCGTAACAATTCAAGACGTTTTAAAGCTCCTATTACCATAGGCATAGGTAATGACTTGGCAAAAATCTGCGAACGCATATTGTGTTTCAGGAAATCGATTATCGGCTCGTTCGAAGCAATAAAACCACCGATACCTGCCATCGATTTGGCAAATGTTCCGAAATACATATCAACACCGTCCTGAACATCAAAATGCTCGTCAGTTCCGGCACCGGTAGGTCCCATGGTACCAAAACCATGAGCATCGTCAATCAGGAGACGGAAATTGAATTCTTTTTTCAGTTCAACTATTTCCTTTATTTTTCCAAGGTCGCCGGACATGCCGTAAACACCTTCGGTAATTACAAGTATACCCCCGCCGGTTTGATCAGTAAGCCTGGTAGCTCTTTCGAGGCCTTTGCGAAGGTTCTCCATATTATTATGTGGGTACACAAAACGCTTGCCGATATGCAGGCGCATACCGTCGATAATACAGGCGTGTGCTTCGCTGTCGTAAACAATTGCATCATACCGGTCCACCATCGAGTCGATGACCGAAATCATTCCCTGGTAACCGAAATTAAAAAGGTACGCGGCATCTTTTTTAACAAATGCGGCCAGTTCGCGTTCGAGTTGCTCGTGGTAAACGGATTGACCGCTCATCATACGGGCTCCCATCGGATAGGCCATTCCCCATTTGGCTGCAGCATCGGCATCAGCTTTACGCACTTCAGGATGGTTAGCAAGTCCGAGATAATTATTCAGGCTCCATACCAAG
The DNA here is from genome assembly GCA_963677975.1 of Bacteroidales bacterium. Taxonomy (GTDB): domain Bacteria; phylum Bacteroidota; class Bacteroidia; order Bacteroidales; family UBA4417; genus UBA4417. The sequence continues at coordinate 3,445,221 of OY782677.1, forward strand.
CGTTCTTTCCCCCTGAAAATCATTTTATTACCAATCTCACCTTCGAGTTTTGGAAACATGAAATATCCGTCAGCCTGCTTGGCATACATGCCTAAAGGGCCCAGATTCCGTACGCGTTTTTCAAAAATGTCCACGATTGCAATGTTTAAATTAATATTGTTTTTCGGGTGCAAAACTAATAAACTTTTGCTGAAGGATGATTGTTTGGAAAACAAATTCCTTACTTAACACGATTTATCCGAAATTTGCACTTATGCTAAAATCAAATCCTGATAACAAATCAATCCATATTTTCTGGTTTCGACGCGACCTGCGGTTGAATGATAATACAGGCTTGTATCATGCTCTTACGAGCGGAATGGAAGTTCTGCCCGTATTTATTTTCGATACTGCGATTCTGAATACCCTTTACCCTAGCGATGCCAGGGTGAGTTTTATACAGTATTCTTTGGGCTTACTTAACAGCGAACTGGAAAAGTTTGAAACTGCAATCCAGGTTCTGCATGGAGATATATCTGATGTTTTTAACCTATTGCTTGAAAAATACACAATTCATACAGTTTATACCAACCACGATTATGAGCCCTATGCCAGAGAGCGCGACGTTATGGTAGAGCAGATACTGAAGGCTAAAGGTGTGAATTTCGTTTCATTTAAAGACCAGGTAATTTTCGAAAAAGACGAAGTTGTTAAACCTTCGGGCGAACCATACACTGTATTTACACCTTACAGCCGTAAATGGCTCCAAAAGTTCATGGAATCGCCTTCAGGCTCTCATGAATACAATTCGGAAGCTTACCTGAACAATTTTGTAAAAAAACATCCGGAGCAAGTAACTGGATTAGATGGTAAAGAACTTTTACAAAACCCATATTGTTTTAACCCTTTTGATATTAATAAAGGAGAATTTAAAGAATATGATAAAACAAGGGATTACCCGGCACTGGATTCTACAAGCAGGGTGAGCATGCACCTGAGGTTTGGCACAGTAAGCATAAGGCAGTTAATAGAAAAAGCCTCAGCAACCAATGCCACCTGGCTAAACGAATTTATCTGGCGTGAGTTCTTTATGCAGATATTATGGCATTTCCCTTATGTGGTAAATGAGCCCTTCAGAGCAAAATATCGTTTTATAAACTGGATAAATGATGAAAAAAACTTCAACGCCTGGTGTAACGGACTAACCGGTTACCCTCTCATCGATGCAGGAATGCGTGAACTCAACGCTACCGGTTTCATGCATAACCGGGTCCGGATGGTAACTGCAAGCTTTCTGGTAAAGCATCTGCTTATCAGCTGGCAATGGGGTGAAGCGTATTTTGCATCCAAACTGCTTGATTTTGAGCTTTCGTCAAATAACGGGAACTGGCAATGGGCGGCAGGAACCGGCTGTGATGCTGCACCTTATTTCCGGATTTTTAACCCGATTACCCAGGCTGAAAGATTTGACCCTGAAAATATTTATATAAATAAATGGGTACCTGAATATGATACACCAGCTTATATTAAGCCCATTGTTGATCATAATTATGCCCGTTTGCGCTGCCTTGAGGCCTACAAATCGGCGATTGGCATCCATTTTAATAATAATTAACTAAATACCTGCAATATGCTATATGCATATACGTTTCATAATTCGGGTTAAAATTTGTACTTTTGCAGCATGATCAGAAAACCGGTTATTTTTATTATCATGATGTTATCCGTTGTGGTAATGTCATGCAGTTCATACCAGAAGCTTTTAAAAGGGACTGACAACGAAGTCAAGTTTACCAGGGCGATTGAGTATTATGAAAAAGCTGACTATGTGAAGGCTCAGCAGCTTTTCGAACAGATACAGGCGTTTTTCAGGGGCACTGATAAAGCAGAGAAAATTGCTTTTTACAACGCCAACTGCTATTACAAGCAGCGCGACTATATCCTTGGCGGTTATTACTTTAGGTCTTTTGCAACCAATTTTTCAACCAGCGTGTATGCCGAAGAAGCTTTGTATCTAAGCGCTTACTGCAGCTACCTTGAATCGCCGCGTTCGTCGCTAGACCAGACTTCCACCGTCGAAGCAATATCATCACTCCAAATATTCATCAGCCAGTATCCCAAAAGCGATAAAGTTGCCCAGTGTAGCAAACTGATCGATGAACTCAGGGCAAAACTCGAAAAGAAGGATATTGATATTGCCCTGTTATATTATAAAATGGAGGATTATAAAGCAGCCATAGTTTCGATGAACAATGTGCTTAAAGATTATCCAGATACCAAATCGAAGGAACTGATCCTTTACTCTCTATTGCAGGCTAAATATGAATATGCAATGAAAAGCGTTTACAATAAACGTAAAGATCGTTTAAACGAAGCAAATGATGCCTATGATGAATTTGTCTCGGGATTTCCCTCAGGCGAATTCAGTCAGAAAGCACTCGCCATAAAGAATAATATTTCAAAAGCATTAAATAATTGATTTACGCAAACAAACAAACAGATATATGGATATCAAGAAGTTAAAAATTGAAACCACAACCATCACCCGCAATATGTCGGAGCTCAATGATCCTACTGAAAACATTTATGAATCGGTAGCTATTATTGCAAAACGCGCCAACCAGATTGCACAGGAAATAAAAGAAGAATTAAACTCGAAAATTGAAGAATTCGCCACTCCAAGCGATAACCTTGAAGAAGTTTTCGAAAACCGCGAACAGATTGAACTGGCTAAATATTACGAAAATCTTCCCAAGCCAACCCTGATTGCAACCAACGAGTTTCTGAAAGACCAGATTTTTTCCCGCAACCCGCACAGGGAAAAAGAAAATATGTGGTAAACTAAATTTACCCTTCCCGGATGCTGACAGGTAAAAAAATACTGATTGGAATTACCGGTGGCATAGCTGCTTATAAGATTCCATTTCTGGTCCGGCTTTTAATCAAAGAAGGGGCACAGGTTAAGGTAGTTATGACTGCTGAAGCCTGTAATTTTGTTACCCCGCTTACTCTCTCGGTCCTTACACAAAACCCGGTTTCGATTGAACCTTTCAGTCCTGCCGACGGAACCTGGCACAGCCATATCGAGCTGGGCAGCTGGGCCGATGCGTTTGTCATAGCGCCGCTTACAGCCAATACCATGGCCAAAATGGCTCATGGCATCACTGATAACCTCCTGCTCGCCACTTACCTGGCTGCCCGCTGTCCTGTTTTCTATGCCCCGTCGATGGATGTTGACATGTACCATCATGCAACCACACAGCAGAACATCGGAACCTTACATTCACAGGGCAACATACTTATAGCACCACATTCGGGTGAACTTGCAAGCGGGCTTACCGGGATGGGCAGACTCGAAGAACCGCAAACTATAGTTGATATACTCAGATCGTATTTTTCAAAAGAACAATCGTTAGCAGGGAAAAGTATACTCATTTCGAGCGGGCCAACCATCGAGCCTATAGATCCGGTGCGTTACATAAGCAATTACTCGACAGGGCAAATGGGCAGCGCACTTGCCATGGAAGCAGCATCACGGGGTGCACTTGTTACATTTGTTTCAGGCCCGGTAAACAACTACCCTGAGCATACTTCCATACATATCATCAAGGTTAAAACTGCATCGGAGATGTACGACCACTGCAAAGAGTGTTTTTCGACTTCCGATATTAGTATAATGGCCGCTGCGGTTGCCGATTACTCACCTGCTGTTCAGGAAAGTGAGAAGATAAAGAAGAAGGAAGTTCGAATTTCGCTGGAATTAGTAAAAACCAGGGATATCCTGGCTGAATTAGGGAAACTCAAAAGAGCAGGGCAGGTGCTTGTAGGTTTCGCACTGGAAACAAATAACGAAATTGATAATGCTGTTGCAAAGCTGCATACCAAAAACCTCGATTTAATCGTTCTTAATTCACTGAAAGAGCCTGGTGCAGGTTTCGGTCTCGCAACGAATAAAATCCGGATTATTGGCAAAGATCAGAAAATCAGCGAGTTTGAATTAAAATCAAAGCCTGAGGTAGCTGCTGATATCCTTGATTACATCCAAAAAGTGAGTGTTTAATTTTTTTTTTACTCTTTATGATCCGCATATTCATTCTTTTTTTGATTTTATCATTACCTGCTCTTGTCAGATCACAGGAGTTTATCTGCCAGGTTTCGGTTAACTCGCCACAGGTTGAAGGTACTGAAAAAAAGGTTTTCCAAACTTTACAGACACAACTTTACGAGTTCATTAACAACCGTAAATGGACAAATTACATCTACAAACCGGAAGAACGTATTGAATGCTCAATAATGATTACTATCACCGACCGGGTGTCGACCGATCAGTTCAAAGCAAAAGCAAATATTGTTTTGCAGCGCCCTGTATATAAGACTTCATATAATACCAACCTGTTGAACCTTGTGGACAAGGATTTCGATTTCAAATATGTGGAATACGAATCCCTCGATTACAGTGATGATGCCTTTACTTCGAACCTTACTTCGATGATTGCTTATTACGTGTATATTATGCTTGGTGTTGATGCCGATTCGTTTTCAAAATTCGGTGGAACACCTTACTTTGAAAAAGCAAGAGGAGTTGTAAACGCTGCCCAGAATACTCCTGAAAAAGGCTGGAAAGCATACGAAAGCCTGAAAAACCGTTACTGGCTTGTTGAAAACTTAATGAACAGCTCCTACAGCCAGTTTCGCGAAGGCATTTACTCATACCACCGTACAGGGCTTGACGTAATGTCGGAAAACATGGACCTGGGCCGCGTTGGCATAAATGATTGCCTGGAGTATGTTCAGAAAGTGAACCGTGAAAAAACCGGGCTTTACATCATTCAGTTATTTGTTGATGCCAAAAGGGATGAATTGATAAATATATACACCCAGGCAGCGCCAATGGATAAAACCAAGGCAATAAACATGCTTAAGGAAATTGATCCGGCCAATTCGTCGAGGTACCAGGCAATCATGAAGCAATAATTCTCTTTCACTACAATTTCTTATATTTGCTTTTCTTTAAGCTAAAAACCAGACATGCTCCTGCACTTGTCAGTCGAAAATTTTATTCTAATCCCAAAGCTCGAAATCAGCATCCACAAGGGATTTACCTGCATTACCGGTGAAACGGGTGCCGGCAAGTCAATTCTGGTTGGTGCGCTTTCGCTTATACTTGGGCAAAGAGCTGACTCGACAGTACTCAGGGACAAAACATTGAAATGTATTGTTGAAGGCAGTTTCCTACTCGACGGCTATGGCCTGAAACCGCTTTTTGAGGAAAACGACCTCGATTATGAATCTTCTTCAGTATTTCGCCGCGAAATAACTCCACAGGGCAAATCGAGGGCTTTTATCAACGATACCCCGGTAAACCTCAATGTTATGAAGGAAATAGGCGACAGGCTCGTTGATATTCATTCGCAACACCAGACTCTTGAACTGAATAATGCGGCATTCCAGCTGGGAATGGTTGATTCGTATGCAAACCATCAGGCTGTACTTAATGAATACCGAAAACTTTTCGGCGAATTTCAAATGCTGAAAACCGATCTTGAAGAGTGTATTGCCAAAGAGCTACAAAGTATAAATGAGAAGGAGTTTATACAGTTTCAGTTCGATGAACTCGAAAATGCAAACCTGAAACCCGACGAACAACAGGAGTCAGAAGGAGAGCTCGAAATACTTACTCATGCAGAAGATATTAAATCGCGGACACAATCAGCTTTAGGGCTTCTTTCCGAAAATGAACTGAATGTGGCTGACCAGGTTGTTGAAATTAAAAACATAATTGAACAGGCTTCGAGGTTCAGTCACCACCTTGTGCCGCTATCTGAACGGATTAACAGTTGCGCTATCGAGTTAAAGGACATTGCGGCTGAACTCATGGAGTTTTCCGAAAAGGTTCACTTTGATGCCGGCAGGATCGAAAAACTCAATATCAGGCTCGACCTGATATACCATCTTCAACAGAAGCACCGCGTATCATCAGTTCCTGAACTGATCGCAATAATGAACTCACTTTCCGAGAGGTTATACTCAATCGGGTCGCTCGAAGAAAGGATAATTGAACTAAAAGCTTCCTTAGCAGCAAAGGAAAGTGAACTTTTACAAGTTTCTGCTGTTCTTTCTAAACAACGCAGGCAGGTAATCCCAAATATTGAAAATGAAATGCATAAAGTTTTGCAAAGCCTGGGAATGCCTTCTTCGCAGTTTAAAATAAAACAGGAATCGCTGAGCACATTCACTCCAACTGGATCCGACAGGATAACATTCCTGTTTACCGCAAATAAAGGAGGCGAAATACGTGAAATCAGCAAAGTTGCTTCGGGCGGGGAATTATCACGCCTGATGCTGGCATTAAAATCGCTGGTATTAAACCGGAGCCTGCTTCCGACAATTCTTTTCGATGAAATCGACAGCGGGGTTTCGGGCGATATTGCAGGAAAAGTAGGATCAATTATGCGGAATATGTCGGCGCATATGCAGGTAATAGCAATCACTCATTTGCCTCAGATTGCCGGTAAAGCTGACAGTCATTTACTTGCATTCAAAAAAGATGGTGAGAATACAACCACTTCCGATCTGCTTATGCTTTCAAGCGAAGAAAGAGTAAACGAAATTGCACGTATGCTCAGTGATGAAACAATTACCGAGTCAGCTAAAATTACCGCCAGGGAACTACTCAACTACAGGAATTAATCCTTACATTTACTACTGATCATTCATCATTCTGGTTTTCGCCTAAAGTATCACTTCCACAACGAATTATTAATTAAATCATATACAATGGCTTACAATTTACTAAAAGGCAAAAAAGGCATCATTTTCGGTGCATTGAACAACATGTCAATAGCATGGAAAGTGGCAGAAAAAGCTCATGAAGAGGGTGCACAATTTGTCCTTACCAATACTCCTATGGCTCTCAGACTCGGTGATACGCATCACCTGGCTGAAGCTACAGGTTCAATAATTGTTCCTGCTGATGCAACAAGCATTCCCGATCTTGAGAATGTCTTTCTGAAAACAATGGAACATTTTGATGGGAAAATCGATTTCATACTGCATTCGATTGGTATGTCGCCGAACGTTCGTAAGAAAATCCCCTACGATGCCCTTAATTATGATAATTACCTCAAAACACTTGATATCTCTGCTATTTCTTTTCATAAAGTAATACAGACTGCCCGCAAGTTCGATGCACTCAACGAGTGGGGTTCAGTTGTAGCCTTATCCTATGTTGCAGCTCAGCGTACGCTGTACGAGTATAACGACATGGCAGATGCCAAAGCAGCACTCGAAAGTATAGCCAGGAGTTTCGGCTATATCTATGGCCGCGATAAACACATCAGGATCAATACAGTTTCGCAATCACCTACCATGACAACGGCCGGTAGCGGCGTTAAAGGAATAGGGGGTCTGATGGATTTCACCGAACGGATGTCACCGCTAGGAAATGCTACGGCCGATGAGTGTGCCGATTATTGTCTAACTCTTTTCAGCGACCTTACACGCAAGGTAACTATGCAAAATCTTTTTAACGACGGGGGATTTTCAAGTATGGGTATGAGTGCGAGGGCAATGGAAATGTACAACAAAAGTCTCGATTGCCGCGATTGCCACGACCATCCTGATTTTTGTAAAACAGATGATGATGGTGCCGTTTAACCTGGTTCAATTACCAGGATCAGTACTATCCTAAGTTTATCGAATAATTATATACAGCCTGAGGCTTCGGCTCCGGGCTTTTTGCTATTGTTTCTGCTGCAGGGGTATAACTAAACTGTACTCCGGTTTGCACGGTTGCCTGCACCGGCTGTGGAAGCCGGAAAGTGATCCGGGTCTTCATCTCTGCTTTCATTTTCACTCCGCGGTTGCGTGCGGGTTCATATTTCATCATCCGGATCACTCTCATTGCTTCCTCATCACAGCCATGCCCGATTCCTTTTGTGATTTCCACATCCACGATCTCACCAATGTTATTCACGGTGTATTTGATATAAACATCTCCTTCAACGCCCTTGGTCAGTGCATTTTCAGGATAAACTATATTTTCACTTATAAAGCTCATGTAAGCCTGCTTTCCTCCAGGATATGTGGGAATATGCAGAAAATTCTTTTTTTTCTGATTTTTCGGATCGTTACGTTTCATTCTACAAAAATAGCAAATTTCACTACTTGTAAACCTGTAATCTATTCCGGCAAAAACAATTCCGGATTAGCTTTTCAACGGATTGTCATTCAAATGTTTAAATTCCGGCATGCCAGTTTATTTCCACATTGATCATCGATCACTGTACTATGTATTCAAATAATATTAAATTTGTCAGCAAATTATCAAATCTATATTAAATAAATCAAGTAAATATTCCCGGATCAACCTGATAATAAGCATTTAGGGTTCTTGCCGGTAATTCTCATTGATTGAAATAAAAATAAATCTTATTCTATGAAAGTCCTGGTTTGTATCAGCAATGTACCTGATACCACAACAAAAGTAAAATTTGTCGACGAATCGAAAAAGCTTGATGTAAATGGCATACAGTGGGTAATCAATCCGTGGGATGAGCTTGCCCTTACACGTGCCCTTGAGCTGAAAGATGATGCTTCTAACGGAATTCAGTCGGTTACGGTTGCTCATGTTGGAACTGTTGGAGCTGAGCCTACTATCCGCAAAGCTTTGGCTATTGGTGCCGATGATGCAATAAGGGTCAATACCGAAGCCGGTGATGCTTACACAATAGCAGCTCAACTGGCAGAAGCAGTCAGGAATGAGCAATTCGGAATTATTATGTGTGGCATCGAATCCAGCGATCATAACGGATCAACGGTAGGAGGGATGCTTGCCGAATTTCTTGGCTGTCCTTCAATAACCGGTGTTTCCTCTCTAAAAATTGAAAGCGGCATACCAGTTATTGTCCGCGAAATCGACGGCGGGAAGGAAGTTCTTACCGTGACTGCACCGTTTGTCGCCATCGTTCAGAAAGGGATTGCAAAAGAACCGCGCATTGCAGCAATGCGGGGCATCATGATGGCGCGTACCAAACCCATTAAAGTGCTTGAACCGGCAGTTTGCGAAAGCCTAACAGAAGTGGTGAACTACGAAATGCCCAAAGCCAGGGCAGCATGTAAATATGTGGATGCTGATAATGCCGGCCAGCTTATTGCCTTGCTTCAAAACGAGGCAAAGGTTTTCTAATTCAGTCAGTTATTTATTCAGTTCATAATAAACCAAAAATATGTCAATATTAATATACCTCGAAAATTGGGATGGCAGGTTCAAAAAGCTATCATTCGAATTAGTATCCTATGCATCGAAAGTTGCCGAAATGTTTGATAACCAGGTTATCGCATTATCAGTTGGTAAAGTTGAAGCATCGGAACTTGAAAAGTTATCCATCTATGGTGCATCAAAAGTGATAAGTGTTGAAAACGATTTACTCTGGACCTTTGACGAACAGGTTTATGCTAGCCTTATTGCTGGGGTTGCTCAAAATGTCGGTGCGAAAGTCCTTGTTCTTGCCAACAATAATGCAGGGAAAGCGCTCGCCCCAAGGCTTTCGGTTAGGCTAAAAGCCGGTGTGGCATCAGGAGTAAGCAAATTACCTGTCAGCACTAACCCCTTTGTAGTCTACAAAAAAGTATACTCAGGCAAAGCATTTGCCAATGTTGAAATAAAAACGGATATAAAAATCCTTACCCTGGCTCAGAATTCATTCGAACTTGTGGAGTCGCCAAAGCCATATGTTTGCGAAAAATCATCTCTAGAGCCAGACGGAAGCCTCATAAAAACACAGGTTAAGGAAGTTCAGAAACAAACAGGCAAAATTCTGCTTACCGATGCCGACATTGTGATTTCTGGCGGACGTGGCATGAAATCGCCCGATAACTGGGCGCCCCTGGTTGAACTCGCTGGTTTACTCGGTGCCGCAACTGCATGTTCGCGACCCGTTTCCGACGAGGGCTGGCGTTCACACGACGAGCATACCGGGCAAACCGGTAAGATTATTGCTCCAAACCTGTATTTTGCCATTGGAATTTCGGGCGCAACCCAGCATCTTGCCGGCATAAGCTCCTCGAAATTCATCGTTGCTATAAATACAGATAAGGATGCTCCCATATTTGAAGCTGCTCAATATGGTATTGTTGGCGATGCGCTTAAAGTGCTTCCCAAACTGGTTGAGGCTGTTAAAGAAATGAAGTCAAAATAACCCTTGTACTGTAACTCAGGTTAAAATGTCCTCACAGGCTCAAATCGGTTGATTTACTGTAAGGACATTTTTATTTGATAATCAACCCATTATGGTTAAACAAATAATTTTCGCACTCACTATTCTGCTCACCCTGGGAGTATTTACATACACTATCCGCCGGCTGATCAGCTATTTCAGGTTTACGAAAGCCAATTTCCCGGTCCGTGATTTCGGTAAACGAATCATGATTACCCTTGAGGTTGCAATAGGGCAGACTAAAATTTTCCGTCGGCCTGTTATCGGCTTTTTCCATGCTCTGGTATTCTGGGGATTTTGTGTAATCCTCTTTGGGAGTGTGGAAATGATCATCGACGGGCTCTCAGGCACCGAAAAATCACTTAAGGTGTTGGGCGGCCTTCACAACATAATAATGGCATCAGGCGACGTTTTTGCCCTCCTGGTGGCAATTTCGATTGTGATATTTTTGATCCGTAGGTTGTTCATGCATATCAGCCGTTTCGAAGGCATCGAAATGAAGAAAGTCTCACACCAGGATGCCAATATTGCCCTCAGTATGATTCTCCTTTTGATGCTTTCGCTGATGGGAATGAACGCAGCATACATTCAAATGCAGCTGACTGCAAATGAAACAGTTTATGGGATTTATCCTGTGGGAACTATAGTAGCATCACTTTTCAAAGGATTATCGTTCAGCCGCCTGCATATTGCTTACGAAATCTGCTGGTGGTCGCATATATTGCTGATATTTATTTTTGCCAATATCCTGCCGTATTCCAAGCACTTTCATGTTTTCATGTCGGTGCCGAATACATTTCTCACTCGGCTGGAGCCTCTCGGCAAACTCACGAATATGGACGACATTACACGTGAAGTAAAACTGATGCTGGATCCGAATGCCGTTTTCGAAGCTCCGGCTGCCGATGCTCCTGTAAGCCGCTTTGGGGTGAAAGACGTGGAGGATGTTTCATGGAAAAACTATTTTGATTCGCTTTCGTGCACCGAATGCGGCCGTTGTACATCCGTGTGTCCTGCCAATACAACCGGCAAAATGCTGTCGCCGCGCAAAATATTTATGGATCTCAGGGCCCGTATGAAAGAAAAAGGCCCTGGAATGGTAAAACTGGGTAAAGAATTCAATGATAATAAATCATTCCTGCGCGACTATATTTCGGAAGAAGAACTCTGGGCCTGCACCACATGCAATGCCTGTGCTCAGGAATGCCCTGTAAACATTAATCATCCGACCCTGATCGTGGATATGCGCCGGTACCTGGTAATGGAAGAAAGCAGTGCACCGAGTGGACTGAAAACCATGTTCAGCAATATAGAGAACAATGGCGCTCCCTGGCAGTATTCAGCAGAAGATCGCTTGCTATGGGCCGAGAACCTGGAAATGAAAATTCAATAAAAGCTTTAACCACAGAGATATGGAGAACACAGAGAAACACGGAGTAATGACTGTAATGGTAGCATTCAGTATTCAACTTAATTATTGAAATTTATTAATTGTCCTCTGTCCCCATTAGTGCCCTCTGTGCCGTGGTAAAAATAATAATCTATGGAAACCAAGAAGATAGAAATCCCGGTCATGGCTGATTTAGCCTCAAAAGGCGAAAAAACCGAGTATTTATTCTGGGTTGGCTGCGCCGGTGCCTTCGACGACCGGTACAAAAAAGTTACACGAGCTTTTGCAAAAATCCTAACCCATCTCAATATCAGTTATGCCGTGCTGGGTAAAGAAGAATCGTGTACAGGCGATCCTGCACGCAGGGCAGGAAACGAAATGCTTTATCAGATGCAGGCCTTGCAGAATATTGCCATCCTCGATGGCTATGAAGTGAAAAAAATCATTACCATTTGTCCGCATTGCTTTAATATTTTCAAGAACGAGTACCCTGATCTTGGCGGTAATTATGAGGTAATCAACTACATACAATTCCTCGACAAGTTTATCGAAAACGGTTCCCTCAAACTGGATGCTTCCATGCTGGGTAATGCCAGGATTACCTACCACGATCCCTGTTACCTGGGCCGCGGCAACGATATCTATGCCGAACCGCGCAGCATACTGAAAAAACTGACAACTGATTTTGTTGAACTGGAGCGTAACAGGAGTTTCTCCTATTGCTGTGGTGCCGGAGGTGCACAGATGTTCAAGGAAGCCGAACCAGGTAAAAAGGAAGTCTTCATTGAGCGGACCGAGGAAGTACTGCGCAGCGATGCTAAAATTGTTGCAACTGCCTGCCCTTTCTGCATGACCATGCTTACTGATGGATTGAAATATAAAAACAGGGAGGAAGTCAAAAACCTTGATATAGCAGAGTTGATTGTTCAGGTTCTGGATCTCTGATAAAGTTAATAGTTATGGGAAACAGAAAATAGCAGTTCAATTATTCCACCATTTTCTATTAACAATTTACCATTTACTATTCATTATAATCTACTCACAGCTAGATAGATATGTATTTTTTTACATGTTTAAAGTGCTGATTATGCTCACATTACATATATTTTTCTTGGAGTTTAGGCCTAAAAGCTTAATTTTGCGTCATATAATTCCTGTCGCAAAACCCAATTGACTTTCATTGAGTCATAAACTGATTTAGCAATTATGCGTTTTAGAATAATAGTTCTTGCCAAGCAAGTTCCTGATACGAGGAATGTTGGAAAAGATGCCATGAAAGCGGATGGCACAGTTAACAGGGCTGCTCTCCCTGCTATTTTTAATCCCGAAGATCTGCATGCCCTCGAACAGGCTTTGAGTATCAAGGATAAAATTCCCTATGCCGAAGTAATCCTTCTCACAATGGGACCTTTCCGAGCTGCCGAAATTATCCGTGAAGCCATGTACCGTGGCGCCGACCGGGGTTACCTCATCACCGACAGGAAGTTTGCAGGTTCTGATACCTTAGCCACTTCGTATGCTTTGTCGCTGGCAATCAAGAAATTAGCTCCATATCACCTTGTCATTTCCGGCCGCCAGGCCATTGATGGCGATACAGCACAGGTTGGACCTCAGACAGCTGAAAAACTTGGAATTCCACAGATTACTTATGCCGAAGAAATTCTTTCGGTTGATGCCAAGAAAATAATTGTGAAACGCCGTCTCGAAAGGGGAGTGGAAGTTGTGAATTCCACCTTGCCCGCAGCCATAACCGTTCACAGTTCGGCTCCTGTTTGCAGGCAGCGTGTTGGTAAACTGCTCATGAAATACAAGCATGCACGCACGGTTACCGAATTGCAGAACGAAACCAAAGACTATACCGAACTTTACAACGACCGTCCATACCTACTTATCGACGAATGGACAGCTGATGATCTGAAAGCCGAACCCGAAATGCTCGGGCTTTCGGGTTCACCTACAAAGGTTAAAAAGATCGAGAATGTGGTTTTCCAGCACAAAGATTCGAAAATGATCAGCAGCTCCGATAAGGATATTGAAAAACTGATGCAGGAACTGATCAGCAGTCATATTATCGGATAATAAAATTGATTTCAAAACACTGATTAATACAAAATACCTGTGAACAATATTTTTGTTTATTGCGAAGTTACCGAAGATGGTTCGATTGCGGATGTCAGTCTCGAACTCTTATCGAAAGGTAAAAAACTTGCCGGCGACCTGAAGGTGAAACTCGAAGCGGTTGTTTTAGGCTACAAGGTTCTGAAACTCGAAGCACTTCTCTATCCCTATGGTGTCGATGTGATTCATTATGCAGATGACGAACGATTGTTTCCCTATACCACTTTACCCCACACCTCAATAATTCTTGATCTGTTCGGGAAAGAAAACCCGGAAATTGCCTTGTTCGGCGCTACCAGCATTGGCCGTGATCTTGCCCCGCGCATTGCGTCATCGCTCAGGTGCGGTTTAACTGCCGACTGCACCAGCCTCGAAATCGGCGACCATTATGAAAATAAAACGCAGACTGAATATAAGAATCTCCTTTACCAGATCAGGCCGGCTTTCGGTGGAAACATTATAGCTACCATTATCAATCCCGAAACCAGACCGCAAATGGCAACTGTAAGGGAAGGCGTGATGAAGAAAGAAATATTCTCTGTTAAATTCAAGGGGAAGCTTCATAAGATTGATGCTAAAAGCATCCTAAAAGACGATGATTTTGCTGTTACGATCATCGAGCGGCATATGGAGAAGAGCAAGATCGACATCAAGAATTCGCAGGTGATTATTTCGGGCGGATATGGTGTTGGCTCAAAAGAAAACTTCAACCTTCTTTTTGAACTGGCGGATATCCTGGGTGCACAGGTCGGTGCTTCGAGGGCTGCAGTTGATGCAGGTTTCGTTGAACATGAGCGCCAGGTAGGACAGACAGGTGTTACTGTGCGTCCGAAACTGTATATTGCATGCGGCATCTCGGGAGCTGTGCAGCACAGGGCCGGGATGGACCAGTCGGCACAGATTATTTCGATTAATACCGATATAAGCGCACCTATCAATAACATCGCCGATTATACTATTATCGGGAATGTAGCCGATGTGGTTCCGAAAATGATAAAATACTTAAAGAAAAACTCGAAGTAAATTCACTGACGATAATGGAAAATTTCTATAACGACAATCCCCATCTTAAGTTTCATCTTACCCATACTTTGATGGCTAAAATTGTGAAACTGAAAGAGTCGGGCTACAGCCAGAAAGATAAGTACGATTACGCTCCCCTTGATTTCGAAGATGCCATCGATAATTATGATAAAATGATGGAAATTATAGGAGAAATCAGCGGCGAAATTATCGCTCCCAATGCCGAATCGGTTGATAAGGAAGGTCCTAAGCTCATCGACAACGAGGTAAAGTATGCACGCGGTACCCAGCAAAACTATGATGCACTTGTTAAAGCTGGCCTTGTGGGTTTTACGCTTCCGCGTGAATACGACGGACTGAATATGCCGGTTGTACCTTATGTGATGTCTGGCGAAATCGTTTCGCGCGCCGATGCTGGTTTTGCAAATATCTGGGGTTTACAGGATTGTGCCGAAACAATCAATGAATTTGGATCAGAGGAAATTAAAGCCGAATTTCTGCCCCGTTTCAATAAAGGCGCCACGGCCGCAATGGACCTCACCGAACCGGATGCCGGTTCCGATTTACAGGCAGTTCAGCTTAAGGCAACCTACGATATTCACAAACACAGGTGGCTGCTTGACGGTGTAAAACGGTTTATAACCAACGGTGATGCCGATATCTCCCTGGTGCTGGCCCGTTCCGAGGAAGGGACTTCCGATGCCCGCGGTCTCTCATTATTCGTTTACGACCGTAAAGACAAAGCTGTTACGGTACGCCGTATCGAGAACAAGCTTGGAATCAAAGGATCGCCTACCTGCGAACTTGTGTTTCGTAATGCTCCTGCAAAACTGATTGGAGATACCAAACTGGGTCTTATTAAATATGTAATGTCGCTGATGAACTCAGCCCGACTGGGTGTGGGTTCACAATCAGTTGGCATTGCCGAAGCCGCTTACCGCGAAGCATTTAAGTATGCCAACGAACGCGAACAGTTTGGAAAATCCATTATAAAATACCCGGCGGTATACGAAATGCTAACCAATATGAAAGTAAAGATTGATGCCATGCGCACCCTGCTTTACGAAACAGCCAGGTATGTTGATATTTACAAAGCTTACAGCCATACTTCACACGAGCGCAAACTCGAACCGGAAGAACGCCAGGAGGCTAAATTATACCAGAAACTTGCCGACATGTACACCCCGCTGGTGAAACTCTATTCGAGCGAAGGCTGCAACCAGATTGCTTACGACGCCATCCAGATTTTCGGTGGCACCGGCTACATGAAAGATTTCCCGATCGAACGGATTTATCGCGATGCACGTATTACCACTATCTACGAAGGCACATCCCAGTTGCAGGTAGTAGCTGCTATCCGTAACGTAGGGAATGGCGCATACCTGGCTACAATGCGCGAAAGAGCCCAATTACCGGTGAAAACCGAACTCGAATACCTCAGGAATGCGCTCGAAAAAATGACTGAGCAATTTGCAAAAACTGTTGAGAAAGTGACCGAATTCAGCGACAATGAATATTTCGATTTTCATTCACGCCGGCTTGTCGAAATGGCTGCAAATGTCTTAATTGGCTATCTTTTATTGTATGATGCCAACAGGAGCGAAGTTTATACCCAGAGTGCCGACATCTTCATCCGCAAAGGCCGTGCCGAAAATATTGCTGCAGTAAGTTTCATTAACAATTGCCACCCAAAAGAAGTAAACGATTATAAACTTTAATTTTTAAAGGACTAGTTTTCCTTGAAAGATTAATTTCAGATAATGAGTAAAGGCAGCCAAGGCTAATTCAGAAGAACGCTCCCAAAAAGGGGCGTTCTTTTCATTTATATAGATTTATATAGGTTTTTCGATGTGTATTATTCTTGCTAATTTTACGTATTCAACAATTGCCATGAAATTATTTTTTGTAATTTTCCCGCGTTTAAGACTCCACGGAAAAGTCAATTCAGGTATTCTGAACCTCATTCCACTTAATATCATCGACCTGAAATCTCTATAAATCAATCCAATATAATTTATACCGAATTAAGAAATGGAAAACAGAAAAGTATTAAAGAGCGGCGAGTTTCTGATCGATACCGTTGAAGCCAGCGATGTATTTATTCCTGAAGAATTCAATGAGGAACAGCTGATGATAGCCCAAACCTGCCAGGATTTCCTCGAAACTGAAGTATACCCGAATCTTGACAAGATTGATAGCCCCGATATCAACCTGATGAGAACTACTCTCGAAAAATCGGGAGAGCTGGGATTAATGGGAATTGCATTACCTGAAGATGTGGGAGGATTCGGACAATCGTTTGTAACACAAATGCTTGCAGCCGAAAAAATCGGAGCTGGATATTCATTCTCTGTTGCCTTTATGGCTCATTGCGGCATCGGCACCTTACCGATTGCATATTACGGAAATGAAGCCCAGCGTCAGAAATACGTTACCAGGCTTGCAACCGGCGAACTTATTGGTTCGTATTGCCTTACTGAACCGGGTGCCGGCAGTGATGCCAATTCCGGGAAAACCAATGCCCGTCTTTCAGACGATGGAACGCATTATATCCTCAACGGTCAGAAAATGTGGATCACCAATGCAAATTTTGCTGATTTACAGACTGTTTTTGCAAAAATCGGCAACGACCGTATTTTAAGCGCATTTATTGTTGAAAAAGATATGCCGGGTGTTGTAATTGCTCCCGACGAAAAGAAAATGGGTATCAAAGGATCATCCACAGCCCAGATTTTTTATAACGATGTTAAAGTCCCGGTTGAAAACCTCATTGGCTCACAGGGCGAAGGATTCAGGATTGCACTCAGCATCCTGCACATGGGCCGTATAAAACTGGGCGCTAATGTATTAGGTGCTGCCAAGAAAGCAATAAACGACTCTGTTCAGTATGCCAACGAGCGTAAGCAATTCTGTGTGCTAATTTCAACATTCGGAGCCATAAAGTTCAAACTTGCACAACAGGCTATCCGCACCTTCGCACATGAATCTGCCACGTATCGTGTGAGCAAGGATATTGATGATCTGATTGTTATAAACAAAGCTTCCGGTATGGAACACGGCAGGGCAACTATAGAGGGGATCAGCCATTATGCGGTTGAAGCTGCAATACTCAAAGTGTATGGTTCCGAAGCGTTGGATTATGTGATTGACGAAGCCGTTCAGATTCACGGGGGTATGGGCTATTCGGCCGAGATGGATGTGGAACGCGGCTACCGAGATTCGCGCATCAACCGCATATTTGAAGGTACTAACGAAATAAACAGGCTCCTGATTGCCGATACGGCAATTAAACGTGCTCAGAAAGGTGATTTTGACCTGTTTGGGCCTGCTGCTGCACTCTACAACAACCTTGATACAATAACAGATGCAAAAGCATATGGCGAAAATTATTATGAAGAGAAACGCCGTTACCTGGCAAACTTCAAAAAAGTGATCCTCATTGCATTACACGGTGTTACAACTCATTTCGACAAGAAACTGGCCAAAGAACAGGAAGTGATGAACAACATCAGCGAAATGATCATGGAAACCTATATAGCCGAATCGCTGGCTTTGCGTATCGAAAAGCTTGAAACACTCAAAGCCGATAACGGGATTTACCGCGATATACTTGATGTATATGTTTACGATACCGCGGACCTGGTTCGCAAATCGGCACGTGATGCATTCAATTCGTTTGCTGATACTGAACTTCTCGAAAAACTTGACAATGCTGTCGAAAAGCTCACAAAAGTGGCAGGTGTTAATGTGAAAGAATCGCGCAGGCGCATAGCCGATAAACTGATTGAAGACAACGCATATAAGTTCTAGATAGCTACAATCTTATTAATAAAAGCGTTCCCGAAAGGAGCGCTTTTATTATATCCATTTATATATATATATTGTTATAATTTTTCCGTACTTTTGCCCCCCTTTAAACCCCAGGAATCATATACTCAAGCTGCTGATTCGTCGTTACTTAGCAGAAACATAGCCTACGACCATGACCGGACAATACTTTTATTTAATGATTCCTTACATAGTAGCCCTTTTTCTGGCAATTAACATGGGAGGAAGCGGCACTGGACCGTCGTTTTCGGCTGCGTATGGAGCGAATGTCATTAAAAAAAGCGTGATACCCGGCATATTCGGACTTATGGTTTTTTTAGGGGCTATGTTTGCCGGCAGGCAGACTACCGAAACAATTGGCAAAGGGCTTATTAATCCTGATCTGATGAGTTTCCAGGTCGTCTCGATTATTCTTTTTGCAGTTGCCATTTCCCTGCTGGTTGCAAACCTGTCAGGCATCCCGCAATCAACAAGCCAGTCGACTGTTCTCGCAGTAATGGCCGCTGGAATATATTTCGGAGGCTATAATTCCCATAAAATATTTTACGAGGTAATTCCGGCATGGTTTTTTCTCCCCATAATTGCATTTTTCCTCAGTTTACTGATTGGGAAATACATATACCGGCCTATGCGCAAGCGAGGGCTTACCATGTCGAGGGCCATGAATATGAACCAGAAGAAGCTTATTAATGCTTTAATCCTGCTTATGTCGATGTATGTGGCTTTCTCGATTGGTTCAAACAATGTTGCAAATGCAGCCGGGCCTATTGCAACCATGACAGCCAATGAGTTAAATGTTACCGGCGAAGCCGATACATTTCTTATCATGATACTTGCCGTGCTGATGATTGCTCCTGGATTTGCAATCGGAAGTTCTGTTTTCGGAAATAAAATTCTGAACAACACTGGAAAAGAAATAGTGCTTTTCGGAAAGTTTGAGGCCGGAATTATAGCCTTTGTATCTGCCAGTCTGCTGCTTTTCGCTTCGCTAGCTAAAGGGATTCCTACCTCGCTGGTTCAGCTGAATGTTGCTGCTATTATTGGTGTTGGCGTTGCGAAACTTGGAGTCAAGAATATTTTTAAAAAAACCGAAGTCAGGAAATTTTTCCTCATGTGGCTTATTGCACCAACAATTGCCTTTTTATTATGCCTTTTCCTTCTTTTTGTTACTGATAAACTTGGATATTTTTAATCCGGGAAAAATATAATCCCCATTCTAATTCTAATTCCCTTTCCCCTGTGAATAAAGACGAAATTATCCTTAGTACAATCGAATTTGTAAAATCAGCCCTGGCAAAAGCTGAAGGCGGGCACGACTGGTGGCATATTTACCGTGTGTGGAGCACGGCAAAGCATATTGCTCACACTGAAGAGGTTGACATGTTTATTGTTGAGTTGGGAGCACTTTTACACGATATAGCCGATTCAAAATTTAACGGTGGCGATGAAGAAATCGGACCGAGGAAAGCCCGTGAGTTCCTGCAAACCCTCCAGGTCAATGAACCGGATATTGCTCATGTAGAGAACATTATTTCCAATATATCCTTCAAAGGAGGTAAACAAGCACGCAAATTTCGTTCACCCGAACTTGATGTTATACAGGATGCCGACAGGCTCGATGCTATTGGAGCCATTGGGATTGCAAGGACTTTCAATTACGGCGGACATAAAGGACGCGAGATTTATAACCCTGAAATCAAACCGAATCTTAATCTCACAAAAGAAGAATATAAAAACAGTGATGCACCTACACTGAATCATTTTTACGAGAAGCTTCTTCTTTTGAAAGACCTTATGAATACTGAAACCGGGAAAAAAATGGCTCAGCAACGGCACGAATTTATGGTTACATACCTCGATCAGTTCTACAACGAATGGGAAGGGGAGAAATAGTATTCTAGACTCGCTTTTGACAGGCAGATAAAACACAAAAAAAAGGCACTTCCTTCCGAAAGTGTCTTTTTTCATTATTTAGACTTTTTTATTCTGTAGCTTCAGGAGGTGTAGATGATTCTTCAACTGCAGGAAGTTCAGGTTTTTCAATTACAATTTTCATATCCTTGATATCCGGGTCGAAATCGATATTAATAATATCGCCTTGAGCAAGTTTTGTAAGAATTATTTCTTCAGCAAGAATATCCTCAACATATTTCTGAATAGCCCTTTTTAACGGTCTGGCTCCGAATTGCTCATCCCAACCTTTTTCAAGGATAAAGTCTTTAGCCCTTTCGGTAATCTTTGGTTCGTAACCCATTGTACGGATTCGAGCAAAAAGATTGGAAAGTTCTATGTCGATTATCTTATGAATATCTTCCCGTTCGAGCGAATCGAAGATAATAACATCATCGATACGGTTCAGAAATTCAGGTGCAAATGATTTCTTAAGAGCATTTTCGATCACACTCTGTGCAATATTCGAACTTTGCGACTGGCGTGCACTTGTACTGAATCCAACACCGGCGCCAAAATCCTTCAACTGCCTGGAACCTATGTTAGAAGTCATGATCACAATGGTATTCTTAAAGTCAACCCTGCGGCCAAGGCTGTCAGTAAGCTGGCCATCGTCGAGCACCTGCAGCAGGATATGGAATATATCAGGGTGTGCCTTTTCAATTTCATCAAGCAAAACGATAGAGTAGGGGCGGCGGCGGACTTTTTCAGTCAGCTGGCCTCCTTCTTCATATCCAACATAACCCGGAGGTGCTCCTACAAGACGCGAAACTGCAAATTTCTCCATGTACTCGCTCATATCGATACGAATAAGCGCATCTTCGGTATCGAACAGGTAACGCGATAATATCTTGGCTAAATGGGTTTTCCCAACACCTGTCGGACCCAGGAAAATAAATGTCCCAATGGGTTTATTCGGATCCTTTAGCCCGGCCCGGTTGCGGCGTATGGCTTTTACAACCTTTTTGATTGCATTTTCCTGCCCTATAACCGACCCTCCAAGTTCTACTTCCATATTCATAAGGCGTGAACCCTCGTTTTCGGCGATCCGCTGAACGGGTACACCAGTCATCATAGCAACCACTTCGGCAACATTTTCCTCGGTTACCATCTGGCGGTTCACTTTCGAATCCTCTTCCCATTTGGCTTTCAGTGATTCAAGCTGAGCCTGAGCCTTGCGTTCATCATCACGGTAACGGGCGGCTTCCTCGTATTTCTGGCCTTTGATGGCTTTCATTTTCTTCTGCCGTATATCTTCGATCAGGCTTTCGATTGTAACAATTTCGACAGGTACATGCATATTCGAAATATGAACGCGGGCGCCTGATTCATCCAAAGCATCAATTGCTTTATCCGGAAGGCAACGGTCGGTCAGGTAACGATTTGTCAACGAAACGCATGCATTTATCGCCTCAGGAGTATACTTTACAAGGTGATGATCCTCATACTTTTCCTTGATCTGGTTCAGAATAGTGATAGTCTCATCCGGCGATGTAGGATCAACTATAATTTTCTGAAACCTGCGTTCCAGTGCTCCGTCCTTTTCGATATACTGGCGGTATTCATCAAGGGTGGTTGCACCAATACATTGAATCTCGCCGCGGGCCAGTGCTGGCTTGAACATATTACTGGCATCAAGCGATCCGCTTGCATTACCGGCACCAACGATGGTGTGAATTTCATCAATAAAGAGGATGATATCCCGGTTTTTCTCAAGTTCATTTAAAACAGCCTTCATCCTTTCTTCGAATTGGCCACGGTATTTGGTTCCTGCAACAAGCGAAGCAAGGTCAAGAGTGTAAACCCGTTTGTTAAACAAAGCGCGTGAAACTTTGCGCTGGGTTATTCTCAGGGCCAGGCCTTCTGCAATTGCTGATTTACCAACTCCAGGTTCGCCGATAAGAATTGGGTTATTCTTTTTGCGGCGGCTAAGAATCTGAGAAATTCTCTCAAGTTCTTTTTCACGGCCTACTATAGGGTCAAGACGGTTTTCCTCGGCCGCTTTGGTCAGGTCGCGCCCGAAATTATCCAGAACAGGCGTTTTCGACTTGCTGTCGGCAGTTTTCTTGAGGTTTTCAATGCCACCTCCTTCATCCGGGTCATCGTCCTGCGATCCGCCTGAAAGTTCATCACGCGAATCGGCATTGCTTTCGCCGAAAGGTTTTTCTTTTTCACCCTGGTTCAGGGAAATATCATCACCCGAAAGCAGATATGATTTAACTTCTTCCTTAAAAAGTTCATAATCAACACCAAATTTTTTGACCGACCGGGTTACAAGATTATCTTCATCTTTTAAAATTGCCAACATAAGGTGCTCTGTGCCGATTAATTCACTGTTAAAAAGTTTTGCTTCGAGGTATGTTAATTTAAGTGCGCGTTCTGCCTGTTTTACCAAAGGAAGATTATCGTTAGCTTTATTCCGGTTTGCTGGATTAGCAATAGCAGTTTCGATAGTACGGCGTAATTCCGTCATATCGACATTAAGGTAATTTAAAATGCGGATAGCCATGCCTTCACCTTCGCGAACCATTCCTAATAACAAGTGTTCAACACCAATATATTCATTTCCGAGCCTGATAGCTTCTTCGCGGCTAAAAGACAATACATCTTTTACTCTTTGTGAGAATTTTGCTTCCATCTATTTCTCTTTCTTAACTAATTCGTTCATTTATCAAAATCACATCAAAATTACAATATAAACGCACAAGTCGGTAATTAGTTTGCGTTAATGATTCACAATTATAGGTTTAATCATTCATTTTCAATCATTTGATATTATCAACATATTAATGTTAGAAAGTGTATCGAAAAAGCAGATTTATGCGTTTTTTATATTAAAAAAAATTGTACTTTCGTAGTTAAGTAGAGGAATACTTAAGATACTATAAATGAAGGAGTTAATAAATGGATAATATTCAGGACGGGGAAATTATAATACCGGTTAATATTGAAACACAAATGAAGGGTGCCTACATCGACTATGCGATGTCGGTAATTGTATCACGCGCACTTCCCGATGTTCGTGATGGTCTAAAACCGGTGCATAGAAGAGTATTGTATGGCATGCTCGATCTGGGCGTTCTTTCGAACAGAAGCTATAAGAAATCAGCCCGTATTGTCGGTGAAGTACTCGGTAAATATCACCCTCATGGTGACACTTCAGTTTACGATGCAATGGTACGTATGGCGCAGGATTGGTCGTTACGCTACCCGCTTGTCGACGGCCAGGGAAACTTCGGATCAGTTGACGGCGACAGCCCGGCAGCTATGCGTTATACCGAAGTCAGGCTCAGGAAACTGGCCGAGGAACTATTGGCTGATATTGATAAAGATACCGTTGATTTCAAGCTTAATTTTGACGATACCCTCGAAGAGCCTACTGTTTTACCTGCAAAGATCCCGAACCTGCTTATAAACGGCACTTCAGGTATTGCTGTTGGTATGGCGACCAATATACCGCCTCATAATCTTACTGAGATCATCAACGGATGTATTGCTTATATCGATGATAAAGATATTACGATCGAGGGCCTGATGAAATATGTAAAAGCTCCTGATTTTCCTACTGGCGGTATTATATATGGCTACGAAGGAGTTCGCGAAGCATATGAAACCGGCCGTGGACGACTGGTTATGCGTGGTGAATCCACGTTTGAGACAGATGAAAAAGGACGTGAAGCAATCGTTTTTACGTCAATACCTTATCAGGTGAACAAGGCCGAAATGATTAAAAAAACTGCCGACCTTGTTAATGAAAAAAAAATCGAAGGAATTTACGACATACGCGACGAAAGCGATCGTAACGGGCTTCGTATCGTTTATGAGCTTAAAAAAGATGCTGTTTCGAATGTAGTTCTGAATAAATTGTACCAGTATACAGCTTTGCAGTCATCATTCAGTACCAATGCCATTGCGTTGGTTAAAGGACGACCGTACCAGCTTAACCTCAAGCAACTTATCGGCCATTTTATCGACCACCGTCACGAAGTTGTCCTGAGGCGTACACGATATGAACTCGCTGAAGCCGAAAAACGTGCACATGTTCTTGAAGGCTTATTAATTGCCCTTGACAATATTGATGAAGTAATTGCAATTATTAGGGCGGCTGCTTCACCTGAAGAAGCCAGGGTTAAATTAATGGAACGCTTTTCGCTCAGTGAAATACAGGCGAAAGCTATTCTGGATATGCGTTTGCAGCGCCTTACAGGTCTTGAGCGTGATAAACTCAAGGAAGAATATGCCGAACTGATGAAAATCATCGCATATTACCGATCGGTGCTTGCTGATGAGAGCCTGCAGTTTGGAATTATAAAAACTGAACTCAACGAAATACTCCAGAAATACGGCGATGAGCGTAAAACGCGCATCGAACTCAGTGCAAAAGATTTCAGAATTGAAGATACCATTGCCGACGAAGCGGTTGTAATTACCATCTCACACATGGGGTATATTAAGCGCACACCGCTTAGTGAATACC
The DNA here is from genome assembly GCA_963677975.1 of Bacteroidales bacterium. Classification (GTDB taxonomy): domain Bacteria; phylum Bacteroidota; class Bacteroidia; order Bacteroidales; family UBA4417; genus UBA4417. The sequence continues at coordinate 3,470,203 of OY782677.1, forward strand.
GCCGCCAGAGCAGGGGAGGACGTGGGGCAAGAGGATCGGATATCCGCGATGAAGACTTCCTCGAACACCTTTACATTGCAACAGCCCATAATTACATGCTTTTCTTTACCGAAAAAGGCAAGTGTTTCTGGCTCAGGGTTTACGAAATACCCGAAGGTGGAAAAACCTCGAAAGGCAGGGCTATTCAGAATATGCTCAATATTGAACCTGACGATAAAGTCAGGGCCATTATTAATCTTAAGGATCTCAAAGATGAAGAGTATGTGAATAACAACTTTATCATACTTTGTACCAAGAAAGGAACCATTAAAAAAACATCACTCGAAGCATATTCAAGGCCACGTCTCAACGGTATTAATGCTATTAATATCAACGAAGGCGATCATTTACTTGAAGCAAGACTAACCAACGGTACCAACGAGGTCCTGATGGCTCTCCGCAGCGGCAGAGCAATACGTTTCAATGAATCGACCGTCCGCCCGATGGGCCGTACGGCAACGGGTGTGAGAGGTATTACACTTGGACCAAAGGATGATGAAGTAATTGGCATGATATGTGTTACTAGTCCGGAAGAATCGATTCTTGTTGTTTCGGAAAAAGGATACGGAAAGCGTTCGGATCTGGATGATTACAGGGTAACGAACAGGGGTGGAAAGGGAGTGAAAACAATTAATGTTACCGAGAAAACCGGAAAATTAATTGCAATTAAGAATGTAACCGACACTGATGATTTAATGATTATTAACCTGTCGGGCTTAATAATCCGGATGGCAGTAAGTGATCTGAGAGTTATGGGAAGGGCAACACAGGGAGTAAGGCTCATTAATCTTAAAGATGATGATGGTATTGCCGCAGTTGCAAAAGTTGAATGCGAAATAGAAGATACTGACGATGAAATAGAAATGTTGGAAGGAATTGATTTGAGCAATCCTGAAAACGAAACAGAATCTCCGGACGAAACAGCAACACCGGATACCACTGAAGAAGTATAAATACTTGATAATAAATTAAATAACGAAATTAAAAAAAATCTAAACGCTAAAAACCAAGGAAATGAAAAGAACACTTGTTTTATTTGCTCTTATTATGCTAGTGAGTTCAGTTTTTGCTCAAATGAAGAAAGACCGTACTTCGGCATATAACTACTGGCAGAAAACTGACCTGCTGAAAGCAAAAGAATTTATTGACAAAGCTATCACGTATCCTGAAGCTGCAACTGATGCCAAAGTATGGTATTACAGAGGTGGTATTTATCTCGACATTCAGATTTCTCCTTTAAAAGCTGTTCTGGCACCCGATGCAATTAATGTATCTTACGAAGCATACACAAAAGCCCGTACACTCGACACCAAAGAGGAATTCAAGAGTGAAATTGCTGCACGTATGGCAGCTATAGGCGGAGAATTTTTCAACCAGGGAATTGAAGAATTTAAACAGGAGAAATTTGATGCTGCAACAAACCTGTTTGAAAAAGCCATCTCGATCAGCAAGGAAAACCATACAATTGATACACTTGCCAATTACGGGGCAGCTCTGTGCTTAGATAAGAAAGCTGCAGTTGATAAAGCGTTTATTGATGCAGCTATTGAAAAATACCAATATCTCGTCGATCTGAAAATGAAAGAAGTGAGCGTATACATCTCATTGGCAAACCTTTACAAAGAAAAGGGCAATCTCGATAAGGCATCAGAAGTATTAGCTATAGGATATTCAATTTTCCCAGGCAATTCGGATCTGATTATTACCGAGGCTAACATGTATATTTCGACCAACAACCATAAAAAAGCTGTTTCGAGCCTTATGGTTGCCAAGGAAAAAGAGCCTAAAAATGTTTCGGTTCTATACGCAATAGGGGTGACGTATGATCTTTTAAAGAATGATGTGAACCTTTCGGCTGAAGAAAGAGCTCAGTATTTTGATGCAGCTATTGCTGCCTATAAAGAAACTCTTGATGTTGATCCTGAGTACTTTGATGCAGTATTCAACCTTGGAGCTATTTATTTCAACAAAGGCGGTGATGTAATTAACGAAGCCAATAAACTTCCGATAAGCGAAACCGTAAAATATGACAAGATGTTAGCCGATGGAAATAATTTCCTGAACCTTGCGTTACCATACCTCGAAAAATGTGAAACCTTGCAGCCAAACGATAAACCAACACTCGTTTCACTTAAGGAAATTTACACCCGCTTAAATCAGATGGACAAACAGAAAGCTGTTTCCGAAAAGTTAAGCAAACTGTAAACGATAGAAATACTATTAAGAATAGGAGTCTGGCAAAACCAGGCTCTTTTCTTTTAGTATTTTCTATTTAACATAATATTAATTATAGGCAAATTATTTTGTTTACATTCAAGAAATGAATAACACATCTTAACAGTTCAGATTGAAACTATAGAGTATGTTTGACAGTTCAAAAAGGAGAAAGATTTTTTCCTATTATAAGGTATGTTAGTCGGCAGAATTCTCCGGCAACAAATCCGTGTAAGGCATATCCAATTGTTTAATATCCTGAATAGCACTGCCGGCAATTCCTTTTATTGATCCGTGCATATCAATTGTGTTTGCCATAACTTTTTCAAGCTGCTTTTCGCGCATCTTCCATATACGCTGCATAGCACGTTTTTCGCTTTCCAGGTCCGATTGCATCTGGGTAAATCCTTCCACTATAGCCTCAATCTGCAGCCTGAACGTGTTACTGGTCAGGAAATCGTACAGAAGGCTCATCTTATCGCCTTTGTTTTCCTGCGATACAAGTGCATTGCTGATCTGTATAAGCGATTCGCGGAGAACTTTCGACAATCCCTTGAATTCTTCATATGTACATATCCATATACCTTCTCTTAAACCAACCCGGTCCATTTCCGGTGGCAGAACCTCAGTTACCAATACACCTATATTCGCACCTTTTTCCCTTATATCGGCTTTGAACTTCTCAATCCAGCTTGGCTGGAAGTCCTTTGTACGCTTGCTTTCGTAATATATTGTTCCGCAATTATGCCGGGTTCGGGTGTTTACTGTTTGTATACAATCGCCACCTCGCGCCCCTTTTTTAATTTCTTCAATTGAATCGAGAGGGAAATTTGCTGCCAGCCATTCTTCAATGGCCAGTTCCTGCACCTCTCCCTGAAGTTGCATTGAACCCTGTTCCTGCTTGCGTTTCATCTCTTCAGTTAGCCGCTTCTGATCTTCCAACTGTTTATGCAACTCTTTAAATGCTAACTCGTTACGATCCTGTTCGACTTTTCTTATCTTTTCTTTTTCTTCGATTAGTTTTTGACTTAAAACCCTTTCAGCTTCGGCCGTGATGCTTTCTTTCATCTCATCCTTTTCGCGTTTTAGCCTTTCAATTTCAGCTTTGCTCCGGTTTAGTTCCTTCAGTTTTTCCGATTGCTCAAGCAGTTCTTTCTGCATCATAGTAAATTGCTCTGCCTGTTCTTCTTCAATCCGGGTTTTCAGTTGTTTTTCGATAACTACGCGTTCATCTTTTAGTTTGGCCTGGAGTTTTTCCTGGAAAAGCTCATTTTCTCTGAGTTTTTTCTTTTCAAACTCTTCTTTTTGCTGGTTCAGTATTTCAAGTTCGGAATCGTATTTCTTTTTTTCAGTCAAAAGTTGGGCGGTATACTTTTTTTTAAGATCCTCTTCAAGTTGGTGATAAAGTATCTCATTCACATTTATTTCGAAGCCGCACGAAGGGCATAGAATTTTCGATTCCTGTTCCATAGAATTGATATTCAGTTAATTAGAAAATCCGAATTGCATCTCCCATCCAGGCAATCCGAAGCACTAACTTACAAAAAAAAAGCCCGCTATGCGAGCTTAATTCAAAATGCAATTTGCGTTTAAACAGGTTGTACAATTACAAGCCTGAAGGTCCTTGACCCGGGTCGGGTTGTTTGGAAATCACTTTCATAATAATCAATTGAGAAAATCCCCCTTGTATATGAATAGATGAAGCCTCCTTCGAAACCTGTATAATATGAAGTCATTGGCACAGGTTTCCAGACTTCGCCTGATTTAACATAGAGTGTCACCATACCATACTGAAGTACATTTTCAGTAATTTCCGGCATATTCAGGTCAACGGCAAACCCATATCCTTCGACACCCTTCGTTCCATATTCAACCCAATCGCCTGATAGAACAACAAAATCGACAGTGCTTATATCGGCATTGCCACCCATATCCTTGGTACAGGAACCTGAAAACAGGGCTAATGCAAGGATGCTTATTAAGAAGAAGCTTTTCATAAAAATATATTTAATGTTTTAAATGAAACAACAAAAACCGTTCCAAGTTAATGCAAAAATAACTGAAACATATATAAAAAATGTTACGACAAATTATTCTGTTTTTCATTGTTAATATTATTTTATATTTTTACAGAACCAACGAACTGATGAGAAATGAAAACACTACGGCTGGTAATACTAATATTGACTTGTATTGCAATCGTATTTTTGTCGCTCGGATTTCTGTTGCCTGAAAAGATACATGTCGAACGAAGTATCTACATTAACGCACCTCAGCGTTTTGCCTATAACCAGATTAATACAGTTAAGAACTGGAAGAACTGGTCAACGTGGCTTACAGCCGATACAGTTATGGATATTAGCTACTCAGGTCCAGAAAACGGTGTTGGTGCCGGTTTGACCTGGAAAAGCAGGGACAAGAATCTTGGCAAAGGAAATATGACAATAATTTATACAAAGCCGACTGACTCATTATTATTTATTTCCGATTATGGTGATATGGGGAAATTATCCGGTAGGATTTTATTTCGGGAAGAAAATCAGGGGGTTATAGTAACCTGGATTGTTGAAACCAATCTCAGGAGAAATCCCCTGTCGCGATGGATTGGATTGTTTTCGGATAATATGGTTGGCCCTGATTTAATGAAAAGTTTATTTAACCTGAAGCAGGATCTTGAAAAAACAAGGCTTTATAACGGTTACCGGGTAACAGAATTTGAAATGCCTGCCCGAACAATACTCAGCATCCGCGATACTGCTGCACCTTCGAATGTGTCGTCGAAACTTTCGGCAATGGGGAAAAAGATATCAAAATATCTCAGATTCCGAAACCTCTCCCCTACCGGTCCGCCTTTTACAGTCTATCATTTGTACTCCGACAGTATTTTTGATATCGAATCTTGCATTCCTGTTCCTATACCGATAAATAATCCTACAGGGATGACCTGTTCGGAACAACCTGCACAAAAAACGGTTTTGGTTAAGCACTTTGGATATAATAAAGATGTCAATTCAGCTTATATTGCTCTGAATAAATATATTAATGACAGAGGATTACTTGTTGCGGGCCCGCCCTGGGAAGAATATGTCACCAATCCCGTGCTGGTTGGTGATACTGCAAAATGGCAAACCAACATATATTACCCATTAAAGTAGTATTTTCTAAAATCCGTTTACTTGCCAAAATACTAAATAACTCCTTGATTATATTTACATTATGCGTATTAGAATAATGTCTCTTTTACCCTATTGCATCTGAAAAATGATAAATCACATATTGATTATAATATTGAAAAAATCAATTAATCACATTTTGTAGACAATAATTAATATTTTTTTGAAAAAAGGAACTAATTTGCAGGATAAATGTTTTTGCAAATTTAAGAACGAAGCTCCCATGAATGAAAATAGCAGGAAATTACCACGGCTGATTGAACTTGATCCATGGCTTGAACAGGCAACTGACGATATAATTGCCAGGCATCAGCGTTTCATCGATAAACTTACTTACCTGGAATCCATCTCAGGAAAAATCGAAGAGTTTGCTATGGCTTATGATTACATGGGCATACATTACATAGCTGACGACGATTGCTGGGTATACCGCGAATGGGCACCTTCGGCACACGGGCTTTTCTTAACCGGCGAATTTAATAACTGGAATCATTATTCGCATCCCTTGCAAAAAATGGACAACGGAATCTGGGAAATCAGGTTAAATGCCGAATATTATAAGGATGTGTTTACGCATGGAAGTAAGATAAAAGTGCTCGTTAAAAGTTCAATCGGTGATCAGCTCAGGATTCCGGCATATATACGCAGGGTAATACAGGATGAGGACACAAAGAATTACAGCGGCCAGCTATGGTTCACAAAGGAGTTTAGCTGGAAAACCGACCATTTTGATATTAAGAAACTGGGTGAACTCTATATCTATGAGGCTCATGTAGGAATGGCTCAGGAACGTGAAGGACTGGGCACGTATAACGAATTTACCGAAAACATACTTCCCCGAATTAAGAAAGCAGGCTATAATACGGTGCAGCTTATGGCTATACAGGAGCATCCGTATTACGGATCGTTCGGGTATCATGTTTCGAGCTTTTTTGCGCCTTCTTCGAGGTTTGGCACCCCTGAGGATCTCAAGAATCTCATCCTTACAGCCCATAGCATGGGTATAGCTGTTATAATGGACCTTGTGCATTCCCATACAGTAAAAAACCTTAATGAAGGTTTAAACCTGTTCGACGGCACCGAATACCAGTATTTTCACCAGGGAGCGCGTGGAGAGCACCCAAACTGGGATTCAAAACTTTTCGATTACGGCAAAACCGAAGTCCTCCAGTTCCTGCTTTCCAATATCAGCTTCTGGCTCAAAGAGTTTCATTTCGACGGGTTCAGGTTCGATGGTGTTGGTTCGATGCTCTATTTCCATCATGGCGATGAACCTATCGACAATATTGATAAGTTCTTTAGCAAGGGCGTTGAATTTGACGCAGTTACATACCTGCAGCTGGCAAACCACCTGACGCATAAAATAAACCCTCTGGCAGTGACTATTGCTGAAGATGTTTCAGGAATGCCGGGTTTAACTTCAATGGTCGATGATGGTGGTATTGGATTTGATTTCAGGCTTGGGATGGGGATTCCCGATTTCTGGATCAAATACCTGAAAGATGTTCCTGATGAAGAATGGAGTATGGGCGAAATGTGGCAGGTACTGAACGATCGCCTGCCTTATGTAAAAACTGTAACTTACTGCGAATCGCACGACCAGGCCCTTGTTGGTGATAAAACGATCGCATTCAGGCTCATGGATAAGGAAATGTACTTCAACATGCAGTCGTCCGACGAAAATATTATTGTTGAACGTGGCATTGCACTTCATAAAATGATCAGACTCATCACCATTTCACTGGGTGGCCAGGCGTACCTGAATTTTATGGGAAATGAATTTGGTCATCCCGAATGGATCGATTTCCCCCGTGAGGGTAACAACTGGAGCTACCAGCATGCCCGCCGGCAATGGTCGCTTATGGATAATCCCCTGCTCCGTTACCATTATCTCTCGGACTTCGACCGCGCAATGATCAAAACGATGAAAGATGCAAAGTTGTTAAGCACAGTGTACGCGAACCAGATCAATTGTGACGAAAATAATAAGTGCCTTATTTATGAGAGAGCCGGGTTAATTTTCCTGTTCAATTTTCACACATCAGGTTCGATTCCCGGCTATGAGTTTATGGTTCCTGAACCAGGTAAATATAAAATCATACTTAACACCGACCATGCAGGCTTCGGGGGACATGGCAGGATAAATGAAGAAATGCTTTATACAACACGTCTTGACGAAGCAACCGGTTCAAACCGCTTAAGTATATATTTTACCAGCCGGACAGCCATTGTGCTCCGAAAGGTTAAATAGAATGAAAAAGTTTGTTAATTTATTTAAATAAATATGCTTTTTTTAGATTTCTTCCGTATAATTGTGCCCTTGTTTCGAATAAAAGTTAATTAACAAATGCAAACTAGTCGTAAAAAACTGATTATCAATTATGCGAATGTAACGCCTGAATTAATGGAGGCCATTCGCAAAAAATATCCATTAGGTTGGATTAATCATACAATTAAAGTACCGCAAGCCGGCGGTGGATTTTTCTTTGCAATTACCCTGGATACTGAAGATACAAGCTACCTGATTAAGGTACCGGTAAAGATCGACACCAAATCCGAAAAGGATGAAGACTTCTTTGACTCGTCACTCGATTTAAAAGAGACTGATGAAAAAGAGGAAGACGATGAGGAAAAAGAAAAACCCGGAGAAAAAGACATTGAAGAATAAGTATTTAGGGGCAATTAACATCTTTTAACAATGTAAATTCCCATTATTTAGAAGTTAATTATACTTTAGCCCCTGTAAATATTCAAGAGTATTTTTCCTGGCAAATAATTAAAAAACATTGAAGAGAGAGGATGGTCCCTCTCTTTTCTTTTTTATGCCGGCGCCATTATGTTAGTCCCATAATCAGGCAGTCTCAACCAAAGATCAGCCAACAAGAACATTAATTTCGGAATAGCGGTAATTGGTGAATACAACCCGCTTTGTAATTGCCATTGCCAGTGTAAGCGTACCTATCCTTCCAATGTACATGGTGAGTATAATAATTGACTTTCCGGCAAAACTCAGCGATGAGGTTATACCTGTGGATAGTCCGACCGTTCCGAAAGCTGACACTTCTTCAAAAATAAGGCTCAGGAAACTTTTATCTGGCTCGGTTATCGAAAGCATGAAAGTTGAAATAAAAATAAGTGAAATGGAAAATAGGGCAATCGAAAAAGCACGGCTGATGGTATCATTCGATATTGTATGTTTAACAATTTCAACATTTTTCCTGCCCTGTATTGTACTTAATGCCGACCTCAGTATGACTGAGAAAGTGGTGGTTTTTATTCCGCCTCCTGTCCCTCCCGGTGATGCCCCGACAAACATCAGGAAAACCATGAAAATCAGAACCGGTTGCCCGAGATGAGTAAAATCAACTGAGTTGAAACCGGCTGTACGGCAAGTTACCGACTGAAAAACTGATGAAACAATACTCCCGTAAATACCATAACCCGAAATTGAACTCTTGTATTCAATAAGGTAGAAAACCACTGCACCTGCAACTACAAGAATTAAGGAAGTATATAAAGCGATTCGCGAATGTGTCTGGAGTTTTTTCCACCTGATCCTGCGCCGTTCCCTGATATTGTCACGGCCAAAAACATCTTCGAGCACAATAAAACCGATGCCCCCGAGAAATATTAGTGCAGCAATTACCAATTGCAGGTTATAGGCATGTCTGACCGAAATATCGTACAGGTTATCAGTAAAAAGCCCAAATCCGGCATTGTTGAATGCTGAAACAGAATGGAATATCGAAAAATAAATCTTCTCCTCTATTCCTTTGAATATCATCTCGTTGGGCCATGTAATAAACAAAAGCAATGCACCGGCTATTTCAATAAAAATGCTGTATATAAAAATTTTCCGGATCAGGGTGCGGGTATTACTCAGTTTGTCGGTCGAAACCATATCCTTAATCAGCGACTGCATTCTCACTCCCGACGAGTTGCGGTAGAAAGTTGCAAATAAGGTGGCAAATGAAACAATATTCAAACCGCCGACCTGTATCAACATCATAATTACGGTTTTACCTTTCAGTGTAAAACAATAAGCGGTATCAACTACAACCAGTCCGGTTACACAACAGGCACTGGTCGAGGTGAATAATGCATCAATCGGGTTTATACCTGCAACAGTCATTTCGGGCAATAACAAAAGCCCTGTACCTGCAAGGATTATGAAAATAAATGAAAGTACCAGCAACCCTGATGGCCCGATCCTGACATAATCAACAAATCGGCCTGCTTTCCCGAGTTCTACTGCAATAACCAGGAAGAAATAAAACTGAATAAACAGGTTATAGTAAGTATGTATTCCAGGGAACCCGATTGCCCGCAAAAATTGCTGTACTATATGTTGCCCGGTAAAAAGACTAACAAGCTGATCAAATGCCACCAAACCCAGGAGAATGGCTTCAAACTTATTGCTTTTAATGAACTCAGAAGGATGAAAGTCGTAAAATATTCTGGTTACGAATTTTAAGACATAAAAAAGAAGGCTCAACTCAATAATAGTCCCGGTGAGATGAAATGATCCTGGGGTTTGAGGAAAGCCATGCTGGTAAATAATAGCTGTAATTGCGATAAGCGATACGAATATACTCGAAATGCGTAAGAACCTTACTACATAGGCTTTATGCCTGTATAAGCGAATGTTAATATATTCCCTGATTCGAAAAATCTTGTCGTTTTGCATTACCTATGCATTGATTTCGAGGAAACGGTCAATATCATTTACATGTCCGAAAATTACAAGCCTGTCAGTTGCCTGCAACGACTGCTTCGAATCAGGAACTCCAATAATGTGATGCTCAATAATTTCTTTTCCGTCCTTAATATACCTTAATTCTTCCTTAACAGTAATCAGGCTGAGTTTATACTTATCGCGGAGATCTATCTCTCCAAAGGTTTTATTAATACAGTTTTTAGGGCTGTGCAACTCAACTACACGGTGGTTGTCGGGGAGCTGAAGGTAACTTACAATACTTGGATTGAGCATACGTTCAGCTACAATAACTCCGACCTCTTCCTCTGGCGACAATATTTCGGTAATCCCCATTTTTTCGAGGATGATGCGCTGTGCTTCGCCATTGGCACGGGTAATAATACGTTTAACATTTAAATCGAGCAGGATCGATGCACATAACAAACGTTTTTCGAAGTCGGACCCAATAGCGACAACCACAGCATCAAAATCTTCGATACCCTGACCCTGCAACGCTCTTTTATCGGTAGCATCAAGCGCAACAGCATAAGCGACATCATCGCCAATACTATCGATAATTTCGGGCGAACTATCAATAGCCATTACTTCATATCCTTTTGCGGAAATAGCTTTCGCAATTGCCTTCCCAAACTGCCCGATACCGATTACTGCGTATTTATTGCCAGCCATAGTTTAAAGATTTTCAAGCGTCAAATTTACACCGAATCCTTTATTATTATCTGTGATTGTAAAAATATCTTCAATTGACAGAAATTCCGGGCATTTCCCCATATATTCAGCTAAATGTACAGCTTCATTTAGAGGCATTGTTAATAATTAGTTTAATCAGCATTAATTTGAAATATGCAAAAAGCTTATTTTCGCATAAAATTCAATCTCAATGAAACTCGACAAAATTTTTAGCTTTTTGGTTCCAAAGGACCGTAAATTTTTCCCGCTCTTTAACGAAGCCGCTGATAACCTTGTATTGGCTTCCGAACTGCTGATCAAATTAATACGTGAAGCCGACCTGGATAAACGACAGGAATATATGAAGGCTATCAAGGATGCTGAACATGTGGGTGACGATTTAACTAGGAAATTGCTCGATGAACTGAACGGGACTTTCATTACTCCATTCGACAGGGAAGATATACACGAACTGGTTAGCACAATGGATGGAGTAGTCGATTATATAAATGCCGCTTCCAAAAGGATGCATTTTTATAAATTGGCTACATTCCCTAATGAATTTGTACTTATTGCGGATATAATTCACTCGGCCAACAAAGAGATACAGATGGTTCTGAGAAGTGTTAAAAATGTGAATGACTTCAAACACTTTGCTGCTAATTGCGAAAAAATAAGTGATATGGAGAGCCAGGTTGACGATATTTACCAGTCGTTTCTAGCCAACCTCTTTGAACACGAAATAAATGCTATTGACCTTATCAAGAAACGCGACATTCTTACCGCTCTTGAAAAAGCCATCGACAAATGTGATGATGTAGCCAATGTATTTTCGACATTGATAGTAAAAATGGGTTAATTATTTATTATCCCTTCTGCATAGCTTACAAACCTTCAAATCTTAATCGATTAATCCGCGACAGATGAACTTTACACTGCTCATTGTTATTATCTCACTTGCTTTTTTGTTCGACTTTATAAATGGTTTTCACGATGCAGCCAATTCCATTGCTACCATCGTGTCAACCAAGGTGCTTACTCCATTCCAGGCTGTAATGTGGGCAGCTTTCTTTAATTTCCTCGCCTATGGTATATTCGAACTCAAAATCGCGGATACCATAGCAAAAGTTGTTGACACAAATGCTATTACACTTAATGTAATACTGGCAGGTATAATTGCTGCCATAATCTGGAATTTATTAACATGGTACCTGGGTATACCCTCCAGTTCGTCACATACGCTTGTAGGAGGTTTCGCTGGTGCAGCCATTGCTCATGCAGGCTGGAGTGTGGTTCATTCGGATAAAATCATAAAGATTGCAGCATTTATATTTCTAGCACCAATACTTGGAATGATTATTTCATACTTCATTTCAGTTCTGCTTTTAAATATATTACGAAAAGGGAATCCTCATATTCTGGAGAAATACTTTAAGCAACTCCAGCTTCTTTCTTCAGCATTATTTAGTCTTGGACATGGTGGTAACGATGCTCAGAAGGTAATGGGAATAATTGCAGCCACATTAATGGTTTATTTCCATGGAGTCGATCCTGCTGCTATTCCCGATTGGGCTCAAATAACTATGGTTAATGGTAAAATGCATGCCATTCCACACTGGATTGTATTAGGATGTTACACTGCCATAGGAGCTGGCACCCTATCAGGTGGATGGAGAATAGTTAAGACCATGGGAACAAAAATCACTAAACTAACTCCTTTTGAAGGTGTTGCAGCTGAAACTGCCGGAGCCTTATTACTTTTCGGAACTGATGCTTTCGGTATTCCTGTAAGTACCACTCACACAATTACCGGAGCTATCATGGGTACCGGGTTAACAAAACGAATTACGGCTGTAAGGTGGGGTGTTACAATTAACCTGTTGTATGCGTGGATACTCACTATACCTGTATCGATGGGTATAGCTGGATTGGTTTATTACCTGTTCACCCTCATGGGATGGAATTAACCTGATCAGTTTAGTGTTAACTCAATCTATCACCGAAAATACCAGACCCAATCCGTACAATTGTACTTCCTTCATCAATGGCAATATGATAATCATCACTCATACCCATTGATATTTCCCTGAAGTCTTCATTCGGATTGAAATACGAAGATTTTATCTGCTCGAAATAAGTCCTCAGCAACCTGAATTCGGACCTCACCAGGCTGGCATCGTCAGTATAAGTTGCCATACCCATTACTCCTTTTATTGAAATGTTCGCCATTTCATTTGTTGCAAATTGATCGAGCATACTTTTTGCCTCATCCATTGAAAACCCGAATTTTGCTTCCTCCTTTGCAATATGAAACTGTAATAGACAGGAAATAACTCTGCTCCTTTTCTGTGCTTCCTTGTTTATTTCATACAACAGCTTATAGCTGTCAACACTCTGAACCATAGCGACGTATGGAGCAATAAACTTTACCTTATTGGTTTGTAAATGGCCGATAAAATGCCAGTTTATTGCTGATGGCAACAGCTGATGTTTACTGTCCAACTCCTGGGCTTTGTTTTCACCAAACAAAGTATGGCCTGTTTGATGAAAAATTTCATTGATCATGCTGGCTGGTTTGGTTTTTGAAACCGCTACAATTTTGATATGGCCAGGAATGGCAGCCCTGATTTTGTTAAAACGATTTACGATCTCCATCCGAATTGGCATAAATTATATTGCAAACCTACAAGAATAAAACTGCATTACAAAAAAACACCTTTTCGGGATTTCTGATATATATATAGCAAATTTGTATTACTTGTTGCCAATATCTTTATTAATAAGTAGATTAAATTAAAATGCTTGATGCGAAAGGCTATTACAGGAAGAAATTGGGTAAACGCTCAATTGAATTTCCTGAATATTTACGTTCAGAATATTTTTTTACTTCTTCAGTAATACTCTATCTTTGTTGGTACCGATTAAACTTACGGTGACTCAGGTATGAAAATATTTAACCTGAATATAGGCAACAAAACCACCAGGCACCAGAAGAAAAGCCTGATGAGGATTTTATACGTTTTCCCCATTCTCTTCTTTTATATAGGCCTTGGAGTCATTTTCACCTATTACACTTTAGTTCAGGTTCAAAAATACGAACTCCAGGTTGAACAGTTAAAAAAGGACTTTCCTGAAAAACAGCGGGCTGAACTGCAGCTAAAGGTATTATTACTAAAAAACTATATCTACTGGGTTAAGTCCCATCCTGATGAGTATGCTAACGACTATATTAAAGACAGGATATATACGGCGTCTTCAATGGTATCGGGTCATTTAGCCTCATTAATTTCCGGATCGGGGCATTTGCCTGCTACTCTGCACGATTCACTTGACCGTTTGAATGCATCAGGAGTTTCGAAGGTAATTATTCTTGACAGGAAAATGAATGTTATTTATTCCGACACTTCCTCATTGTCGAAAAGTGGGATTACTGGTTCCAAACTTAACGGAAGGTTCGGGCAAATTGAATTATCACAGGCTTCATCGAAGATTAAAGAAATTTACAAGGTTCAAAACCGTGGCGAGCATTTTCTTTTTACCCGACAGATTAAAAACAGTAGTTACATAGCAGGTATTTTAATAGATGCCACACAGAAGACAAAGATACTTCAGGATATTGTTCTCGATAGTTTAAGTAAAGTAAAATACACTAATAACGAATATGCATTTATTAATACATTCGATGGTTATGCGCTGCTATCGAAAGGGAACAGGCAAATTCCACCATTATTGATAAAGAAAAGTACAGAAACGAACTGGAAAGAAATTTTCAATAAAGAACTTGAATGTGCCAGGTTAAAGGAAGGTGGCTATTACACCTATTTCTGGCGCAACAATACAAATGTAGAGCGCTCCGAGAAAACATCCTATTTCTCTGCAATTACGGAGTGGGAATGGATAATAGGAACAGGTTTTTTTACAAATGCAATAAATCCGGTAATCGAAAAGATGAATGCTGAGCTATGGAAGGATATTACCAATAACCTCTTTCAGTTCCTTATTTTCCTTTGCCTTTTGAGTGTCCTTGCATATATGATTATACGGATTTATGTCCGTGATACCAGGTCAAATATTCTTCAATTTCTTCATTTCTTCAAGAGAGCAGCATCAGGCGGATTCCAGATAATTGATACCGACAAACTTGCATTCTCGGAGTTTGATACACTGGCCAAGGCTGCCAATAAAATGATACAGGAACGGGAGAAAATAAAATCGGTGCTGTCAGCCGAAAAATCGCGACTTCAGTATATGATTAATGCAATTCCGGATCTTATTTTTTTCAAGGATGCAAACAGTAAATTCCTGGGATGCAATGCCGCTTTTGAAAAATACATCAGCCGCAGTTCCGATGAAATTATCGGATTTACCGAGTATGACTTGTTTCCAAAAGAGGAAGCAAGTGATTACATTGCAAGGGATATTGAGATCATCCGCAGTCACAAACCGGAACAAACCACTAATTGGGTGCAATATCCCGACGGGCAAAAACGGCTTCTTTTTACCCTGAAAACCCCATATTTTGACTCTGATAACCGTATCCTTGGCATTATTGGTATCAGCCGTGATGTAACCGAAATGGAAGAAACCCGCCAGCGCCTGATTATGGCTAAGGAGAAAGCGGAAGAATCGGACAAACTAAAAACGGCATTTCTTGCTAATATGAGCCACGAAATCCGTACTCCTATGAATGCAATTATCGGATTCTCCGATCTGATGGCCGAAGATGATCTTACGATCGAAGAAAAACATGATTATATTTCAAAAATAAAGAATGCCGGGGTTTCGCTAATGGCATTGATTAATGATATTATCGACATAGCCAAAATTGAAGCCGGTCAACTCAGGATTTCCGAATCCAACTGTGATATCAACCACATTCTTTCCCTCCTGCATGGAACGTTTAATGAATTGATTAATACTTCGGGTAACAAGGACATAAACCTGGTACTAGCATTTCCCGAACGGGAAACTCCCCTTTATATCATCACTGACCCCCAGCGTTTGCAGCAGATTCTCAGCAACCTGCTGAGTAATGCAATGAAGTTTACCGACTCCGGAACTATTGAATTCGGGTACAAAATTCAGGAAGATTCACTGTTTTTCTATGTGAAAGACTCCGGCATCGGAATCCCCGCCGACAAACAGGAACAGCTTTTCCAGAGATTCAGCCAGCTGGATTCGGGCACAACCCGCAAATACGGAGGTACCGGCTTAGGCCTGGCCATCTCGAAGAACCTAGTAGAATTGTTAGGTGGCACAATTGGGATGAGATCGAACCGGGTTAAAGGTTCAATGTTTTATTTCACACTTCCTTTAAAAACAACCGATGCCAAACCACCTAAAAGCGTGAACACTGCAAGGCCGGTAGTTAACTGGAAGGGTAAAACGATTTTGATTGCAGAGGATATTATGCAGAATTTCATTTTAATGGAGGCCCTGCTTAAACAGTCGGAGGTACGGCTACTGCATGCAATAAACGGGCAGGTTGCCATCGATATAGTTAAAAGCGACCCAAAAATCGACCTTGTATTAATGGATCTCCACCTGCCTCTTAAAACAGGGTATGAAGCCTTAAAAGAGATAACTGAGATCAAACCAGGGCTGGCAGTTATGAGTTATACCGCATTTGCATTACCCAACGAACGTGAGAAAAGCCTTGCTGCAGGGTTTGTTGAGTTTATTCCCAAACCTATAAAAGCAGAAACCCTGATTCCTTTGTTAGATAAATATCTGAGGAATCAGGGTTAACGTATTCTGTTCAATAGTATTATTTATGAGAGCAGATGCACAACCAGGCCGCTGCGTAATTTTGGTTCGAACCAGGTTGTTTTTGGAGGCATAATATTTCCGGTATCGGCAATATCAATAAGTTGTTTCATCGATACAGGGTAAAGTGCGAAAGCTGCTTTCATCTCACCGCTATCGACCCTGCGTTTCAGTTCACCCAGACCACGTATACCTCCAACAAAATCTACACGTGTTGACGTACGAAGATCTTTAATATCCAGTATCTGGTCGAGGACAAGCGATGAAAGAATTGTAACGTCAAGCACACCAATCGGATCCTGATCATTATAGGTTCCCTCGCGGGCTGTAAGTGAGTACCAGTTTCCTTCGAGGTACATCGCAAAATTGTGCAGACTTGCCGGGCTGTATATTTCGGTTCCTTTTTTCTCGACAACAAATACTTTGCCCAGTTCTTGAAGCAGTTCTTCAGGACTGAGGTTATTCAGGTCTTTTACAACCCTGTTGTAATCAATAATTTTCAACTGGTTGTCAGGGAAAAGAACCGACATGAAGAAATTATACTCTTCTGTGCCGTTATGGTTAGGATTATTTTTCCTCTTTTCTTCTCCAACAAGCGCAGCAGCAGCTGTGCGATGGTGACCATCGGCAACATACAGGCTTGGAATTTCGTTGTCAAATATTTCTATAATTTTGGCAATGGTTGCTTTATCGTCGATTGTCCAGAAATGGTGTCCGAATCCTTCGTCGGCTACAAAATCGTAAACCGGTTTGTTTTTCGAAACAATATTGCCTACAATTTCATCTATTCCCTTATGAGCCGGGTATGAAAAGAAAACAGGTTCAACATTGGCATTGGTAATGCGAACGTGGATCATGCGGTCTTCTTCTTTGTCCTTGCGGGTGAGCTCATGTTTTTTGATCTTGTTATTGAAGTAATCTTCAATACTCGTGCAGCCCACAATGCCATATTGAGTTCGGCCGTTCATAGTTTGGGCATAGATGTAAAGTTTTTCCTCTGTATCCTGAACCAGCCATCCGTTTTTTTGAAATAAGGCAAAGTTTTCGACAACTTTATCGTAAACTTCCTTTCCGTGTACATCAATTCCTTCGGGAAGATCGATTTCAGCTTTTGTTACCCTAAGTAATGAATAGGGATTATTTTTTGCTTCGATACGGGCTTCTTCCGAGTTAAGCACATCATATGGCCTGGAAGCCAGTTGTTTAACAATTTCAACAGGAGGACGAAGACCTTTAAATGCTTTAAGTATTGCCATTGTTTCTAGATTTAAGAAATTTGAAAACCATTGTTTTAGCAGGCAGCAAAATAATGCAATAGAACTGAATGAAACAACAGAAAAATAAAAAAACTCAGCAGTTTAAAACTGCTGAGTTTTATATAAAATTAGTTTTTAAAAAATATCAATCATCGTCGTTATCAGGAATGCCGGCAGTGCGTTGAAGCGACCCGATGAGCGCACCAAGCATTTTGGTCATTTCCATCAGTTGGTTGCGTGATTCATCGAGTTCAGCAATACTCAGAAATTTCTGTCTCGATGCCAGTTCGCTATGTACAACGCATTCGCGAACGCAACTTTTTGCCAATTTCAGGCAATGGATAAACTGGGTCTTGTTACGTGCTGAACCTTCAGCAATGTTCATTGCGATAGACTGTGCTGAATTGAAATAATTTGTTGCGAGTGAACTAGAATTGGATGCGGGAAACTTGTTAACCTTCCGACATACCCAGTCAATATAATCCAATGATTTTACGTAAATCCGCAAATCCTCAAAACGAAAAAATGTGGCAGCTTTGTCGAGTTCTGTTTCCATGAATGTTGTTTTTAGTTAAAAATACATAAGAGTTCTGAGCCGGTTTCTCTATATCGTGGAAAAAGTAAGCTAATGTAGGAAACAATAATAACATAAACAAGAAAGTTGCCCAGATGGTTGAAATTCAGACTTATTCTGATAAAACATTTTCAGTTCTATCCAATAAAAAAATGTTCAACCAAAACCAGGCAACTTTCAATCGAGCGAATCAGGCTACTATTATATTGATATACTATTTATTAACCTGGAAAGTGCAATCATTTTTAGTGAAGAAATCCACAATCTGCCTTGCTGCTGCTAAGCCGGCATTGTTGTTTGCTTCCGAGGTCTGTGCACCCATTTTTTTCGGTGTAAAGTAAAAACGGCCTGAAAATTTTTCAGCTATTAATCCTTTACAATCCGGCTCTACATCCGAAACATATTTAAAGTCAGCCCGTTCGGTATACATTTGCAAAAGTCCTTCTTCGTCGATCACTTCTTTACGTGCAGTATTCACAAGGGTAGCACCCTTGGGCATAAGTGAAAGTAGGCTAAAATTGATCGATTTTTTAGTCTGTGCTGTTGCCGGCATATGCAACGAAACGTACTGGCATGTTTTGTACAGTTCTTCAACAGTTTCAACATAGTGAATTCCTTCGGCTTCTATAGTTTTTTTATCGACGAACGGATCAAAAGCATATACATCCATACCGAAACCGCGTGCAATTGTTGCTACAGCTTTTCCTACATAACCGAAAGCATGCAGTCCAAGTTTCTTGCCTTTGAGTTCGGTACCCGAGGAGCCGTTAAAGTTATTTCTGGCTGCGTATACCATCATACCGACTGCAAGTTCTGCAACAGCGTTTGAATTTTGTCCCGGGGTGTTCATCGCAACCACCTTTTTTGCGGTAGCTGCAACCAGGTCTATGTTATCGTACCCTGCTCCTGCCCTTACAACAATTTTCAGCTTTAATGCTGCTTCAAGTACGTCGGCATCAACAATATCGCTCCTTATAATTATAGCATCAGCATCAGCTGCAGCTGATGTAAATTCAGTCTTTTGGGTGTAGTTTTCAAGAAGCGCCATTTCGAAGCCGGCTCCCTCAACTATTTTCTTAATACCTTCAACTGCAGCTTTTGCAAAAGGTTTTTCAGTTGCTACCAGTATCTTTTTCATATTATTGTTTCTAAGTTTATAAAAGGAATAGCAGGTTATGCATTTAAAGCTTCAAATTCAAGCATGCAGTCGATAAGTGCCTGTACACTATCGATTGGCAGTGCATTATAAGTGGATGCACGGAATCCACCTACCGAACGATGGCCTTTAATACCAACCATTCCACGGGCCTTAGCAAGTTCCATGAAAGCATCTTCTTTATCCTTGTATTGCTCTTTCATAACAAAACAAATATTCATCAGCGAACGCGCTGATTTTTCGGCAGTTCCTTCGAACATTTTGCTGTTGTCAATAGCATTATAGAGAAGATTTGCTTTTGCGATGTTCAGTTCTTCCATCTTTTTAACTCCGCCCATTTCTTTAACCCATTTGAGGGTTTCTTTCAGGGTAAAAATACTTACGCATGGAGGTGTGTTGAACATAGATCCTTCTTTTATATGAATGCGGTAATCGAGCATCGAAGGAATAGCACGTTCAACTTTACCGAGTATATCCTCACGAATGATAACAAATGTTACTCCTGCAGGTCCGGCATTTTTCTGGGCTCCCCCGTAAATCATAGCGTATTTCGAAACATCAACCGGGCGGCTGAGTATATCGCTCGACATATCGGCAACCAAAGGAACAGGGCTGTCAAAATCGTCCCTGATTTCGGTTCCGTAAATTGTATTGTTAGTTGTAATGTGGAAATAATCGGCATCAGCAGGAATGTTCCAGCCCGAGGGAATGTAATTGAAATTTTTATCAGCCGACGAGCCGATTACTGCAACTTCGCCAAATAATTTTGCTTCCTTGATAGCTTTTTTTGCCCAAACACCGGTTTCGAGGTAAGCGGCTTTTTTATTCAGCATGTTAAAAGGAACCATACAGAACTGCAAACTTGCTCCACCTCCAAGGAAAAGCACATGGTAGCCTTCAGGTATGTCAAGCACTTCCCTGAAAAGGGAAACAGCTTCGTCGATAACAGCCTGGAAGTCTTTGCTTCGATGCGAAATTTCGAGTAACGACAACCCGATGCCGTTTAAATCAAGAATTGCTTTGGCAGTATTTTCGATAGCTATTCGAGGGAGAATCGATGGCCCGGCATTAAAATTGTGTTTTTTCATCTTTTTGATTTTTAAATATGGATTTGATGGTTTATTGCTTTATAAGGTTGGTGACAACCCTGTTTATCATGTAAATTCAAGGCATAAAAACTGACACAAAGCTATAAAATGTTTTATAGGTTATGCAAATAAAGAATGAAATATCTGAATGATTTTTTAATAAGAATTTATCGAATTAGGAGACTGATAAGGAAACAGTAATTTGAAGCTGGACTTTATATTATAATACTGTTTAACAGTTATTTACAGGATAATAATTCACTACTCTCACTGTTTGAATAGACAGGTACTTTATAACCGGCAAATTAATTGTTAGCTACTTCAACATCCTCGACCAAAACCCAGTATCCGTTGCGGAAAACAAAGCCATCGTAAACATCGCCGGCAGGAACATAATACTTAAAAATACCCTTGAGTGACGGATCAGCCGGAATCAGCCGGTCCATCACTATAAGCCAGGTTGCTTCCTTGCGTATCTTTTTCCGTTTTTCGACCCTTATTGACTGGTAATCGTAGCGCAACAGCAGGCCTGCCTTTTCGGCATACTCAAATACAACACGAGGCCTTATTCCTTCCGCAGTTTTAAAAACCGGCAAACCGAAAAGCAGATTGCCATTGGAATCAAAGGAGATAATATCAATAAGTTTGCGGTTCGAAATGGAAGTATAACCATCCCAGCCAAGCAGCGTGTATGTCGGCCTCCCGTTTACCTGCTGCTGTATAACCCTATAATAGATCGCACCGTACCAATTCAAAATTGTGAACTGGCGCCCGGCAAGATCAGGTTGATCCTTTCCCGACGATCTAAGGGGCATTACAATCGAACTGTCATTTATGACTTGAATAAAACCAAAATACCTGTTGGTGCCATCATCCAGCGGGACATTCCAAGTAAATATCCTGAATTTGCTATCTTCACTGGCCGCACGGGTAATGCCGCTGACTGAATCGAAAGGAATCAGGCCTGATCCGGGCCGGTCAAGAACCTCCCGAAATTTAACGAAAAATACTTCACTTGCCGCGAGTCGTGACGAATCGCTTTTTTGTTTCCAGATAACCGAACTAAACCTGCTGAGCGAATCCCTGAGCAAATTGTTATCGTTTACCACCTGGCTGGATGTATATCCGGCTACAAAGAATAATCCGAGAAACAGGCACAACTTTAATGATTTCATTGCAGGATAATTCAAATTTTGGGTGTGGATGACAAAAGTATGGTTTTTTACTGCTAATTTCGCGACCTTCCAGGATTACAAAACGCCTGATATAGCAAAATAGTATGATTGAATTGCTTTCGCTTGATACGCGTATATGTGCTTTTGCCAAGCTCGGAAGCATCATGGGCCGTGCTGCAGCCTGGATTTCGTCAGGCGACATAGGGGGTGGCATTGAATTCCCGGAAATGAAACAAGCACTCGAAAGGGCTGTATACCACAATCCATGGTTCACAACTCCGAATATAGCATTTGCACTTAGCACATGGAGTGATGCGCTTACTGAGGAATCACTGAGAGAATGGCTTGAAAATTACAAGAAAGGCATAGAAAACAGCCGTGTTTCCAGTGTAGCTGTAATTATGGCAGGAAATATCCCAATGGTTGGTTTTCACGACTTTTTGTGCGTCCTTATCAAAGGGCATAGATTCATTGGTAAACTTTCGTCCGATGATAATTTAATCCTTCCTGCCATTGCCGATGTATTAACAAGAATAGAACCCGGATTTATGCCGATGATCCGGTTCACTGAAGGCAAAATAACTGATTTTGATGCCATTATAGCAACAGGGAGCAATAATACCGCCAGGTACTTCGAATACTATTTCGCGAAATACCCGCATATAATCCGCCGCAACCGGAACGGGGTTGCAGTACTTTCAGGCAATGAAAATGAAACAGAACTCCTGAAATTAGGAACCGATATTTGTTCGTATTTCGGACTAGGTTGCCGCAACGTTTCAAAAGTATTTTTACCCGAAGGATTTAAGCCCGAAAAGCTCTTTACAGCAATTGAGCCTTTTAAAAATATACTGGGGATGCATAATAAATACATGAACAACTATAGCTACCACCGCTCTGTTTTCCTGTTAAATTCTATCCCACATCTCGATAACGGTGTTTTTATACTAACCGGATCCAGCCAGTACTCCTCCCCTATCCCTGTCCTTTATTACGAGTTTTACAATACAATTGAATCGGTAAAAGAAAAGCTCTTGACGGACGAAGAGCACATACAATGTATTGCTAATGAAATATTTACATCAAATAATACAGTCCGGTTCGGTGAAACCCAACATCCTGGACTAGGCGATTATGCCGATGGGATCGACACACTGAAGTTTTTAATTGAATTGTAAACGTATGGCAATAAAATTATATTAACAAAATTTTGTTGAATAAAAAGTGTTGAATATTTGTTTGTGACGAAAAAATGTATAATTTTGCAGCCCTGAAATTTAAGCTGAAAGCATCATGAGAAAAGACATTCATCCAAAAGAGTACCGCCTTGTAGTTTTTAAAGATATATCGAACGATTTTTCGTTTATCACCCGTTCGACCGTAAGCACAAAGGAAACCGTAAAGTGGGAAGATGGTAAAGAATACCCGCTGGTAAAGCTGGAAATCTCCAACACATCGCACCCTTTCTACACAGGCAAGATCAAACTGGTTGATACAACTGGCCGTGTTGATAAGTTCCGTCAGAAAATGGAAAAATCGGCACAAATGAAAAGTAAGGCTAAATAGTCTTTCGAATCATCATAAAAGCATTAGAGCTATCCTAATTGGGTAGCTTTTTTTTTGTCCCGTCACTACAACTGAAAAAAGGTACATGTTTTTGTTTTGCATCATAAACTTTGCTCGTATCTTTATTGGCCGATAATTTAACAGTATACTTATGTCGAATTTCATACTATTTGAGGATAACAGCCGGCTTTCGTTAAGGCCGTTGACATTTTTCAGGCCTGTAAGTTCAATCCGGATAGGCATACTTACAATTGCTGAAAAATGGGAAATACACCTTCAGCACCCGGTATCGTTTCTGACAGAGGTTTACTTGCAGGAAAAATTCATTGTTAAAGTAGGAACTGACAATTTCCTGATCAACGGATCAATTTTGCCAAACCAGGAGCTTATTTCCGAAATTCTGGCACTTGATACCGATACTTCGCTGATGCACGACGACATTGTTGTAGCCATGCATCTCACAGCCGAAAACCTCAAACATTTCAATTCCGTATCCGCCCCTGAACTCAAAAGCAGAAAATCACAGACGCCGTTTATCAGGATCAACAATACCTGGGACATTTTCAGCAACAACAAACAGGCAATACACGACGATTTCGCATTAATTACACGAGGACGGAAATCAGCCAAAATTTCAGTCACTAACCAGGTTCTCGGCAATATGCTGTTTGTTGAGGAAGGAACAAGAATTGAGTGCTCAAGTATAAATACCCTTGACGGCCCTGTATATATCGGCAGCGACGCTGAAGTGATGCCTGGTTGCCATATTGAAGGACCTGCAGCTTTGTGCTCGCATTCGACCCTGAAAATGGGTGCACTTATTTACAAAGGAACCACAATCGGTCCATATTGTAAGGCTGGTGGCGAACTAAGCAATAGCATCCTGATGGGGTTTTCGAGCAAAGCCCACGATGGTTTCCTTGGCGATTCCGTAATTGCCGAATGGTGTAACCTGGGTGCCGGAACTATAACAAGCAACCTAAAGAACAATTATGGTCCCGTTAAACAATGGAGTTACAGTGAAGGAAAGTTTGTTGATACAGGTCTTCAGTTCTGCGGGCTGGTAATGGGCGATCATTGCAAGACCGGCATAGGTTCAATGTTCAATTCGGGAACAACCACAGGGGTTTGTTCCAATATATTCGGTGCAAATTACCAGCGGAATTTCATCCCTTCTTTTTCCTGGGGCGGCACAACTGGTTTCCGTCAGCACAAACTTTCCGAGGCCAAAGCTACTGCTAAGGCTGTTTATGCCAGGCGCAGCCTGCCTTTCGGACAGGTGGAAGAAGCTATTTTTGATGCTGTATTTGAATTAACGGGAGAAAACAGACAACTTTAGTAAACTTATTAAGAATATTTCACATGATCGCTTTAATTCCATTACAAACAATAATCAGTGCTGAGAGCGCTCTGCTCAGGGCAGGTAATTGGAATTTCTGACATAACCCAAAACCAACTATAATACTCATACTCTGCACTCTGCACTAAATTCAAATCAATTTCAATACAGAGGCTCAAATTCGTTTGCATGAAATAAGATTATTTCACATGCGCAAGTTGAACATATTTAAACTAACCTTGTTTATCAGGTGGCATGGTTATTGAACTATGAGCCTGAAAATTATTTTGGCACCTGGTATGCCAAACTGTCACTTTTACTATGGATAATCATATAAATATTGCCGATCTGCATCTTTCGAATGTTATGGAAGATGAAACTGAATTTATTCCCCTGCTTACTGCGGAGGATGAAGAAATCATTAACGCTGAGGACGTTCCTGATGTATTGCCCATTTTACCTCTTCGAAACACTGTCCTTTTTCCGGGTGTTGTTATCCCTATTACAGTGGGACGCGACAAATCTATACGTCTAATCAAGGAATTCTATAAGGGCGAACGCATTATAGGCGTTGTTTCGCAAAAGGATGGCGACATTGAAGATCCTGCGTACGACGATCTCAACCGAATAGGAACTGTTGCATACATTATCAAGATACTGCAGTTGCCCGATGGCAATACAACTGCTATAATACAGGGAAAGAAACGCTTCGAACTCGGAACCCTGCTCCAGTCGGAACCCTATTTTAAGGCCGAAGTACATGGCATCGACCAGAAAGTATTTGTTACTAAAAAGGACAAAGCTTTTGAAGCTCTGATTGCCTCGATCAAAGACCTGTCGATCCAGATTATCAACCAATCGCCAAACCTGCCAAGTGAAGCTGCTTTTGCTATTAAAAATATCGAAAGCCCGGTTTTCCTTGTCAATTTTGTGGCTTCGAATCTGAATGTCGACATTGCTGAAAAGCAAAACCTACTGGGTATACTCGACCTTGAGGAACGAGCACAGCGAGTACTGGGACTGCTTACACGTGATCTGCAGATGCTAGACCTGAAAAACCAGATACAGAACAAGGTGAAGGTCGATATGGACAAGCAGCAGCGAGATTACCTGCTCAATCAGCAGTTGAAACAGATTCAGGAAGAGTTGGGCAACAACCCTAACGAGCAGCAGATCAACGAAATAAAGGCAAAGGCCTATTCGCGTAAATGGCCTGAATCTGCATTTAAAAATTTCGAAAAGGAAATTTCGAAGTTGCAACGCATGAACCCTATGGCCATGGAATATTCCGTTCAGGTAAATTACCTCGAAGTGATGGTCGACCTGCCTTGGGATACATTTACCGATGATAATTTCGATCTGCATCATGCACAGAAAGTCCTTGATAAGGATCATTATGGCATGGAGAAAATCAAAGAGCGTATCATCGAGTACCTTGCCGTCCTTAAACTGAAAGGCGATATGAAATCGCCTATTCTTTGCCTGGTTGGCCCTCCGGGAGTCGGAAAAACCTCGTTAGGCAAATCAATTGCCAGGGCTGTTGGGCGCAATTACATACGCATGTCGCTGGGCGGCCTGCACGACGAAGCTGAAATCCGCGGCCACCGCCGTACTTATATAGGTGCTATGCCAGGCCGAATTATTCAAAGCATTCGCAAGGCTAAATCGTCGAACCCGGTTTTTGTACTCGATGAAATCGATAAAGTTTCGGGTATGACTGTAAACGGTGATCCTTCGGCAGCATTGCTCGAAGTACTTGACCCGAAACAGAATATTGCCTTCTACGACAATTTCCTTGAAGTGGAGTACGACTTATCGAAAGTGATGTTTATTGCTACAGCCAACTCACTCAATACAATTCACCCCGCCCTTCGCGACAGGATGGAAATTATTGACCTGAGCGGTTACCTGATTGAGGAAAAAATCGAAATTGCCCGCCGCCACCTTGTTCCAAAACAAATGAAAGAACATGGTATCCCTAAAAAGAAGATTGCTTTCAGCAAACCCCTGCTGCAGGCAGTTATCGAAAACTATACGCGCGAGTCGGGTGTAAGGCTGCTTGAAAAAACAATTGCTAAGGTAATCCGCAACCGTGCACGTTTTGTAGCCATGGACGAAGAAATTCCTGCAAACCTTACTGTTAGCGATCTTGAAAAAATACTGGGGCCTGCCCCTTTTAATAACGAAAAAAGCTATTCGGGCAATACTCCTGGTGTTGCAACCGGTCTAGCCTGGACAGCAGTAGGCGGTGAAATCCTGTTTGTTGAGGTAAGTCTCAGCCCAGGCAAAGGCAACCTTGCTGTAACCGGCAACCTGGGTGATGTAATGAAGGAATCGGCAGCCCTAGCCTATGAATACCTTAAAGCTCACGCCAGCCAGCTAAACCTTGAAAATGAAGTTTTCGAAAAATGGAATGTTCATATTCACGTTCCCGAAGGTGCTACACCAAAAGATGGTCCTTCGGCCGGTATCACCATGTTCACTGCACTGGCTTCGGCCTTTACCAAACAACCGGTAAATGATAAGCTTGCAATGTCGGGTGAAATCACGCTGAGAGGCCGCATTCTGCCTGTTGGAGGAGTAAAAGAAAAGATACTTGCCGCCAAACGGGCCCGCATAACTGATATCGTGCTTTCGGATGACAATCGCAGGGATATTATGGAAATAAAGCCTGACTATATTAAAGGGCTTAGGTTTCACTATATCAATAATATGATCGATGTGCTCGACCTGGCTCTTATAAAGAAAAAGAAATAATCCGTTCTGAAAACAAACAAAAAAAAAACCGGGCAAAACCCGGTTTTTTTGCTTTATTGTGGATACACGAACCAGGCAAGGTTTATATTATCAATGTCGGCCTTATACGAAAATGCTAAAAAACTACTACTTTATGATTTTCAATCGCCCCGTGATCATCGAACAGCGAGATGATATATACTCCTTTTTTCACAAACGAGGTTGATAGCTGTACATCAGATGCTGTGTTACAGACCTTCCTGAGCACTTCCTGCCCTGCCAGGTTTGAAAGTACTACTTTGGCTATTACGCCTGATCCTTTATTAGTAATAATAAGCATGTCAGATTTATACAGAACAGAATATCTTTCCTCATACGGCTCTGGCTTCCTGAGCGAATTAAACGGATGGCACAAACTTGCAGACGAAGATAGTTTCAATATACTGTCGCAACCGGCCGGAGCACCGATTACAAATGTGGTCGATCCCTCGTAGTGTGGATATGTACCCGAAGGCAGAACGTACCCGGAATACACATCTACCGTATAGGTCCCCGGGTTCAGTGAATCGATACTCACCATATAATCAAAAAAACACATACATCCGTAAATTATATACAAAGTATCGTACTGATACCAGTTAATAACACTGTCATTCATTGTAATATTATTTAATCCGGGACTAAACCCGCAATTATGGTAAGCATTAACCTGATGGATACTAACCTGGTTACCATTAACAACGGCATAAATTGTGGTTGGAGGCTGGGCAAATAATCCCAGGAAATAAAGACCAAAAACGGCAATTAACAGTGTTGTTTTCATATAGAAAGTCATCAGGACATTTTAATAAATATAAAAGCGGTAAAAAAATCTTATCTGATTTTCTTTTTAATTATTTTACAATCGAACAGTATAAATAAAATTCCCTTTAAGGATTTACTGAGAGAACTGAAACAGTATACGATGTTAATGTAAATTAAGCTGAAAAGTCAGTTCTCTGACTGCTCATATAGAACAATTACAAATATATAAATAAAGTTCTTAAATTTATAATTACCTGATAGATGTAAAACACGAATAATTAAAAGCAGAAAACAAATGGCAAATTTGAAATCATCAGGCTTAAATCGTCACTCGTAATTCGTAAATCCAAACTCCTAAATCCGGAATCGCCAACCAGCTTATTTATAGCGTTTTTATCACCTTTACCGTCTGGCTTTTCCCTGGCGAATGCATTACAACGAAATAGGTCCCCGGGGCAAGGCCTGCGAAATCGAGAGCCAGAGAGTATTCGCCTGCAACGCAGTATTTTTCGAAGAGACGTCTGGTTTTCTTACCAACATTATCATACAGATCTGCTTCGACATAGGACGGCTTATCAATTTTGTATGAAATAATCGAGTTTGCATCAACCGGGTTCGGCGATACTTTCAAACCGAACTCCTTACTAATGGCTGAAATATCACCTAATCCAACTATGGTGGTTGCCTGTTTTAAAAGTATATCGTTGTTTGGATCAAAAATAAGCTGTACTGGCTTCTTATTGAAATCAAAAGTGAAAAACTGATTATTAAAACTATTGAAGACCCGGATAAGGGTATCGGTTCCGTTATTAAAATTAATTTTCAACTCAATGGGCATCTGGAAATAAGGCAATGCCGGCTGTACTACCTGTTTGGCAATAAACTGCACGGTCCAACTGCCAATGGGCTTAGTATAAATCCCATATTCGTTCTGGTATATAGGATGATCGGGTTTGTAAACCCACTCATCGAAAAACCAATCCAGTTGCTGTCCTGTTTCGGACTCCATTTTATTCTTGAAATCCTCAACTGTAGCTGATTTGTATTTAAAATCCACCGTGTCGGTTGCATATGCTTTCAGGGCAGGAAAAAACGCATCATCACCCAGGGTATATCGCAGCATATGCAGCACGCAGCTGCCTTTCATATAGGTAATTGCATAATTAAAAAGCACATTTACATCAGGTGTTGTAACAGCCCACGATGGCACAGAAATAGCCCAGTGAGGATTATAATTGAGATAATAACTGGCATTTTGTAACATTGTGGATTTATAGGCAGCATAACCGTTCTGATGTTCCGTCCAGTGGGCATCGCTCCAGGTTGCAAACCCTTCGTTAAGGAATATGTCGGCCCAGGTCTGGCAGGTAATCATATCGCCGAACCACTGGTGGGCAAATTCGTGTGCTATCAGTGATTCGCTCCAGCAATTCTGGCACAGGCTTGTCAGGGTCTGGTTTTCCATTCCGCCCCAGGAGAATTCATCATTCAGGCTTGTAAATCCGTTTTTCTCGAAAGGATGATCCCCATATTGCTGGGAGTAAAATGTAGTCATATTGCCGATTATATTTTCCATATAGGAAGGGTTTTCACCGGCATTGTAATAAAATCGGATAGGGATTACTTCCGATGTATTGGGGTTGGTCCATTTAACAATATCGAGGTTGAAGCCAACTTTTCCTGTTAAAACTGTAAGATAGGTTGCGACCGGATCGCGGCTGATCCAATGGTACAGGTAGGTGTTACCTATCAAAAGCGAATCTTCAAGACGCCCGTTGGAGGCTATCCTGCCATTGGAGGGAATAATGGCTGTAATGTCGGTAGTAGCCTTATCGCTGGGTTTGTCGTAACATGGGAAAAACCTGCGAGCCCCTTCGGGCTCAAAATCGGTAAAAGCGAAACCGTCCTTGGCATAAAAAGCATAATCGGTAACATTGGCATGCCTGTAATAGATATGAACTGCAGCAACCTCGCCTGGATTGTAGGTTCGGTCGAGTTGTATAGTTAGCTTATTGGCCAGGTGCACGAACGCCCCCCCGTTGAGCCGCACCGAATCGATGGTTAATGATCCGTTATATGCATCGAGTACAATCTGGTTCAAGGTGCTGTCGACTTTGAAAGTAACTGAAACATCGGCCTTAAAACTATTGGGATAAGGCGGTCTCATGCAGCTGTCAAGGTTAATATTCAGTTTGTAGTTGATAACATCAAAGGCATGGCCAGTGGCATCTACAGATTTTATACTACGCTCGATAAGTGCAGGTTTCATCGATTTGCGGTATGAACAACTTTCGGAACCACTTTTAAACTGCTGGGCACTTAATCCGAGCGTAATGAGTGAAATCATTACGATCAATCCTGGCTTTTTCATAGGTATTACAAGTTATGTATTGCAAAAATAGTTTATTAGTGTCAATTATTGGGCTTTGTTCCGTTTCTATCAATCAATCCCTTATTTTTGAAGTCCGATAGCTACCGAATTTGAACGGCCGGCTAAAGTAGCGTTTCGCAGTTTTTTTTAACGCTTCAGGTATAAGTATTAAACACAGGCACTTTTATAAACAGGGAATAAGCCAAATAGTTTCCAAACGACATAATCCCTTATTAATGGAAAACGAGAAAAAAGTATGATATATAACGATTTACACAAGATCCGACCGGCCGAAATCGATCGTAATCCATTTACCCTCATCGATAAAGATTGGTTCCTGTTATCGGCGGGTAGCCTCGACTCATTCAATACCATGACCGCCAGCTGGGGCGGAATGGGAATTCTGTGGAACAAGCCTGTTGTATTTTGTTTCGTGCGGCCGCACAGGTATACGTATGGATTCATGGAGAAGAATGAATTCTTTACAATGAGTTTCTTCTCAGAGACCTATCGCAAAGCATTGAACCTGTGCGGGAAAGTTTCAGGCCGCGACACAGATAAAATGAAGGCTAGCGGACTGCTGCCTTTCGCATCTCCCAAGGGATCGGTTTTCTACGAACAGTCGAACTTAATGCTCGAATGCCGGAAACTCTATTACAATGATATTATCCCTGAACACTTCCAGGTTGCGGGAATACAATCCAATTATCCCAAAAAGGACTATCACAGGATGTATATTGGCGAGATTGTAACATGCTATACTGCCGCTGATGGACTTGCAAAGTGAACCGAAAATTCAGGCAGAATAGTAAATATCATGAAACTATTTTGCTCATGAATTGTTTTCTGATAAAATGCATATCTTTTCTATTAAATCCATTAAGATGGATAAAAAATATAAATATTATATGCATTTAAAGGCTTTGAAAAAAAATGAGTATTTTAGCAGGTTGCAATCAGAAGTTGCCTTTCACAAAGGCACAATGATAATCAAATAAGAAAATATCATTGAAAATAATCCAGAATATACGCGAACGTTTTGCCAGATCATTTTTGCTTGAACATCAGCACGAACTGGTCAGGGAAAAGAAACAGGTAAACCTGGGTAATGCCCGCACTTTAGCCCTGCTGTATTACCTGCCGGATGAAGATACCTATAAAAAAGCCGAGTTGATAGTTACCGCTCTCAGCGACCTGGGGCTGAAAACCCGGGTAGTTTGTTATACCGATCTTAAAATTGCCCCTCATTATTTTATCCCTAAAATTTCACAAGATATTATTACAGCTAAAGATGTTAACTGGAGGTATCAGCCGGTTAAACCTTTTGCTAAAGAATTTATTAATACCGATTTCGACATATTAATCGACCTGAGCCTTAATGAGTACCTTCCTTTATATTATTGTGCCGCCTTATCAAAAGCCGTGCTGAAAGTTGGCCGGTTCCGCGAAGATGAACATCATGTTTACGATCTTATGATCCATTCGGCTCCTGAAGATACCATTGATTCTTTTGCCGAACAGGTTATTCATTATTTAAAAAGAATTAATAACTAAATATATGAACACAAAATTCAGAGGAACCGGAGTTGCAATGATTACTCCTTTTCACAAACAAGGAACTATTGACTTTACTGCCCTTGAACGCCTTATTGAACATCTGATTGAAGGAGGTGTCAATTATCTGGTTGTTCAGGGAACTACTGCCGAAACTGCCACCCTTACCCGGGAAGAAAAGAATGCACTCGCTGAATTTGTTGTCGACATTGTTAACCAGAGAGTTCCCCTTGTTATCGGGATCGGTAGTTATAATACACAGGAGGTGATTAATATTATCCGTTCAAAATCACTTGACGGGTACGATGCCATCCTCACGGTTACACCCTATTACAACAAACCACAGCAACGCGGTTTATACCTTCATTATAAGAGTATTGCAACTGTTAGTCCATTACCGATAATAATGTATAATGTACCTACACGCACATCGGTAAATATGAAACCCGAAATCACGCTGCAGCTCGCCAACGAATTCGATAATATTATAGGGGTTAAGGAAGCATCCGGGAATATGGAACAGATTATGGATATTATCCGTAACAAACCGAAAGATTTCCTCGTTATATCAGGCGACGACCTGCTTACACTGCCATTGCTCGGAATGGGTGCCGACGGTGTGATATCCGTTATTGCCAATGCCTATCCTAAACTTTTCTCGGAAATGGTAACACTTGGACTCAAAGGCGACATGAAAAAAGCCCGCGAAAACCATTATAAACTCACCGATTTTACCAAATCGGTTTTTGCCGACGGAAACCCTTCGGGAATAAAGGCTGCACTCGAAATTATGGGTATTATATCCAATAACATCAGGCTGCCGTTGGTAAAGCTCGAAAAATCACATTACAACCAGTTAGCTGCCCTAATGGCAGAAATCGAATCTGCACAACAGTAAATAAATTGAACTACCCGGATACATGAAAAAGTTACTTTTACTTACGCTTATTTTACTTGCAGGCAAATTTATAACAGCACAAACCAGCCCGGGGCCTTACAACCTGGCGATTCAAAACCTCGATCAGCGGGGTGAAGTGTACTTCCGTTTTCAACTTGACGATCTTACCCGCTTATCGGATCTGACACAAAAATTATCTATCGATAATGTAAAAGGCAACATGGTTTATGCCTATGCTAACCGGGAAGAGTTCAATTCATTCGTTGGGTTGGGAATTACATACGAAACACTTACTGCACCTTCGCTTCTTTACCCTGCACTTATGACGGATGACCCGCAGCAGGTGCTAACATGGGATTATTATCCAACCTACACAGCCTATGAAGAACTGATGCAGCAATTTGCATCCAATCATCCGGCAATCTGTAAACTGATCACTATAACCACACTCAACAGCGGTCGCAAATTACTGGCCCTCAGGATCACCGATAATGTCAATGTACAGGAGAATGAGCCTGAATTTCTTTACACATCATCCATACATGGTGATGAAACCACCGGTTACATCCTCATGCTGCACTTGATCGATTACCTCTTGACAGGTTACGGAACAGATGAAAGGATTACCAGCATGATCGACAATACCGACATAGTTATATGCCCGCTGGCAAATCCCGACGGAACTTATAAAGGCGGTAACAACTCTGTGAACGGTGCTACCCGCACAAATGCCAACAATGTGGACCTTAACCGCAATTATCCTGACCCGCGTGCCGGTGCCCATCCCGATGGTAAACCATGGCAGCCCGAGACCGTTGCATTTATGGATTTTGCCGGTGCAAATACTTTTACAATGGCTGCCAATTTCCATGGTGGCGAGGAGGTAGTCAACTACCCATGGGATACATGGACAAAGCTTACCGCCGACAACGACTGGTGGTATTATGTAAGCAGGAAATATGCCGATACAGTTCACATGAATGCCCCTGCTTCGTATATGAATTACCTTGATAACGGAGTTACCAACGGTGCCTTTTGGTATATAATTACTGGTGGCCGCCAGGACTATATGAATTATTTCCGCTACTGCCGGGAGGTAACCATTGAAATATCAAGCGTGAAACTCCTACCGGCCAGCCAGCTTGTAACTCACTGGAACTACAATTACCGTTCGCTGCTAAATCATATTGAGCAATCAGGCTATGGTTTGCATGGTTTGGTAACGGATTCAATTACAGGCCAGCCTTTGCATGCAAAAATATTCATCCAGGGCTTTGATAAAGATAGTTCCCAAATTTATACCGATCCGGATGCAGGTGATTATCACCGTATGCTGAAAGCTGCAACCTATAATGTAACTTACTCGGCAGCAGGATATTTCCCGAAAACCTACCAGGTACAGGTTGCGGATATGCAGAAACTTGTGCAGAATGTCCAGTTGTATAATGGCAGGCTTGCCACCAATTTTACGGCCGACAACACCCAGGTTGCCGTCGACCAGCAGGTTCACTTTACCGATAATTCAGCCGGGCAGCCGTTGACCTGGTCCTG
Source organism: Bacteroidales bacterium (assembly GCA_963677975.1). Classification (GTDB taxonomy): domain Bacteria; phylum Bacteroidota; class Bacteroidia; order Bacteroidales; family UBA4417; genus UBA4417. Next base: position 3,504,849 of record OY782677.1, read on the forward strand.
GACTTTTACAGGCGGAACTCCTGCAACCTCAAATGAGAAAAACCCGGTTGTACAATATTCACAACCCGGCACTTATACGGTCAAACTTGTTATTTCGCGCAATGGCAGTATGGATTCCCTCGTCCGCGACCAGTATATAGAAGTGAATGCATGGTACCTGATGGGCAACAAGACCTATACAGTATGTGATGCCCGCTTTTATGACTCCGGCGGACCGTATTCGCCTTACGTAGCCAACGAAAACAGCGTTATCACCTTCTACCCTTTCCTGCAGTCGCACAAGGTGAAAGCTGTTTTCAACAGCCTCAACATCGAACCTGGCACTTCAGACTGCAATAAAGATGTTTTATACATATATGATGGAACTTCAGCCAGCGGCAATCCTTTGGCTACTTTATGCGGGAATACCACTCCAGCTTCTGTAATTGCATCGAACCCTGCAGGAGCTCTCACCTTTAAATTTAGTTCCGATGGCACAATCAATGCTTCAGGATGGGATATCACCTTTAGTTGTTTTTCAAATGTAGGTATTAATGAATATTTGGAGGCTTCCATCAGTATCCGGCCAAACCCGGTTAGCTACGGAAAATTTATTATTCAATCGCAGGACCCTGTTCAGGAACTGGTTGTAAGGGATATTACAGGTCGGATCCTGCTTGCCAAATATCCAATGACAAAGCAAATATTAGTCGAATGCCCGTGGCCTTCTGGTATCTACCTGTTACAGCTAATTGTTGCTGACAAACCAATTTTTAAAAAAATACAGGTTTTGAATAATTAACAGAAATAAATTAAAATGCCCGGGAAATCTCCCGGGCATTTTAATTGTATATAACTTGCTGTTTTCTTATTCACCCGGCAAGCCATGACCTGGCAGGTTCATGATAAAGCAGTGACCTTCAATAATCCTACTTAATGATAAGTTTCCGTGTGAAGACTTCCTTTTCAACTACAATCTGAACGAAATATATTCCAGGGTTGATAGCTTCATCTCTTACATCGACAGTAATAATGTTATTCCCTGCTTCAACCAATGATTCCCTGATCAGTACCGGTTTTCCAATGTTATTAAAAAGCGAAATGACAGTTTTACTTTGCTGACTGCTCCGGAATGAAATTTTGAGGAGGTCAACGACCGGGTTAGGATACACCGCCAATTTATCTACCGAATTGCTGCTTAGATCCGGCGAAATGAATGCCAATGTTCCTTTTGACAACTGGGCATCAGTATAACTGCGCGCAGTTTGGGCTCCTGCATCAAAAAAAGCAAAATACAGGATGAAAAGTAGTATTATATTTTTCATGGCTTTTTCTTTTGTAATTGACATTCAAAAAGTGAGCCAAACCCCAAAAACAATTGTATATGTTAGTTAATTTTAACAAACGTAAAAAGTAATAGGCTTTTGGGCATTTATTTTCAATAAATATCTGAAATTAAGCTATTTCAGACCTGGTCGCCCCTGAAACGGATGTAATCAGTAATAAGCTGAATTTCGGAAAGATCAATCCCGTTTGCCAAAAGATGCTTTTCGTCAAACTCAAGAGTTTCGTTGAATTCAAGAAGACTAATTGCTCCTGTTGCAACTGCTGCAAGGTAATATTCCATGGCTTTGGGTTTGTTGCCAAGACACATCTCGATATGCCCTGCATTGATCAGATCGTTTGAATTCGAATTTTCAGCCAGTATAATCTGCATATAACTCGAAGCCAGATCAAACTTACCGAGTACAAAACAACACCAGGCAATCGGGCGCAGTACTTTCTTATTCTCAGGAGTCAGTATCTCAACTTTAAAATAATGCTCCAGGGCTTTGGCGTAATTCTGAAGGTCGAGGTGGCAGTTGCCAAGCATAGTTTGCAGATATGCATCGTCGGGTTCGAGCGCAACCGCCTGCTCACACCATGCGAGAGCGGATTCGTTGTCGCCGAGTTTTCGGTAACAGTAAACGATCTTCTTCAGACTCCAGATACGGTTAATATCATATAATTCAGCCCTTTTATAAAATTCGAGTGCCGAACTGTAGTCGCCGGTCATCTGGTAACAATAAGCCAGCTTTTCGTGTATGGCCTGGTCCGAATCAGGCTTCTGAGCCAGTACCAGGAATAACCTGGCAGCTTCCGGGTAATGACCTTTAGTGAAAAGGAATTCTGTTGAATTACGAAGAACCTGAGTATTGTCTGCCAGATTCAAAATCAGCCAGTTCTCAGCAATGTTCCACTGCAGGCTGAATATATCCCTGAAATCACCACGGAAAGGATGAAGTTTGAAAAACCGGTAAAGATCCTGTATGTATTGGGTAAAAATATATACATCCTTACCAGGCTTGTTGAGTAAACCGTCTTCACTGTTTATTTCCCGGATTTGTTCCGCCTCCATGTTAAACAGGCTGATTACATTCTTTCCCTGTTCAGCGGGCAGATGGTTAATATTAAAACAGAAAGAGTATTTATCGGAATTACACATATAAAAGGAATCCTCAAGGCCTTTCAGAAAATCCCATTTCCCTTCAATCTCCTCTCCTACTGCGTTTTGTGCAGTTTCATTTTCTTTGTAAAAAGGCCTGAACCAGTTGGATATTTCCCTGAAAAAATCGAAATTCTTCAGCATAGCAAATGTACCCATAAACAGGTCGAGACCCTCCATCTGCATTTCCGACATCTTCTCAATCTTATTAAGCAAATCGGGACTGTCCTCGAAAATCTGCTCCCAATCCGGGTTTTTATCTTCGATCAGCTCACTGTTTATAAGGTTCTCAATATCAAGTTTTTCCCTGATTTTCGATTCGAATTTCTGAACATCAGGAAGTATTTCTTCGCGGAATTTACGCGTAATCGTTTCTGTCTCTAATGATTTCAGAATCTGCAGCAACAAATTGTTGATATCGGAACTAAAGGTTTCATCTTTCGAGAATTGGACTAGTTTCCTGCTGATTGAAGGATAAAGTTCCAGCCGTTTATCATAAATAAACACAGCTGTAACAAGTCCGGTGAGTGCCCGCTGCCATACCTGTGGCTGACGGTCGGCATAAAAGTCGCAGAGTACAGCAAATTTCTCCTTATCAAAACAATTGATCAGGCTAAGCGTAATGGCACTTACAGCAAGACATTTCTCATACCAGGGCAGGCTCTCCGATTCCCTAATAGCTTTTATAAGCAATAAATCCGTTTCGGTATATTTATCCGTAAGCCACATCAGTTGGAACAATTTAGGCGAAACCGAGGGAAGTGTATTGGTATCATTATTCTGAGGCGATAATTCGGAATCGTTGAGCAGTTTTGTAAATTCAAGTTCAAACGAGTAATTATCAATTCGCCTGGTTGCCTCCTCTTTATCGGTTTCCTTTTCCTTTTCGATCCTCGATTTCAGCTGGTAGATATGCATCCCGGTCATAGTCAGTGCCTGCTGGCGAACTTTATCGGCAAGTTCGAGCAACGAAACTTTTAGTTTGCCGAAAATTACATTGCGCTGGGGATCAGGAACTCCCCTGAAATTGTATTCGAGGAGCATGCGATAGGTCTGGTTGATATCTTCGTACTGAAGTTTGAAATCTGCTACGTGCATACCTTCCATTAATAGTTCAAGTTGGCTGAGTGCCTCTTTTAACCGGTTAGCATACACCATCCTGCCCAATAGTGCAAAGGTATTTTCTATATCTCTTAAAGGAAGTGCCATCTGAAAAGTGTTTTTAAAGTTGAAAACCAAAGTTCGGGATGGATTTAGAAGCCGACTTGCCTGTTCAACCTATAGGTCATACCAACAAAAAGCAATCCAAGTCTTACGATTATTCCAACATTTTCAGGAATTCATCCTCTGTAATGACTGGAATTCCAAGTTTTACAGCCTTTTGGCGCTTTTCGGGGCCCATATTTTCACCTGCAACCACAAAATCGGTTTTCGACGTAACGCCGCCTGACAATTTGGCACCATGCATGGCTACCATTTCTTCCAGTTCCTTGCGCCTCCGGGGCGATCCGAACGAACCGGATACGACTATACTTTTTCCCGACAGGGATGTGGAAAGAAGATCCGGTTGTTTTTCGGCAATCATTATCAGACCTGCGGCCCTTAGCTTGGCTACCAGGACCAGGTTTTCAGGCCTGCGGAAAAAGCTATAAATACTCGCGGCAACTTTTTCACCTATATTTTCGGCTTGTTGCAGGTCTTCAAGCGAAGCTTCTGTAATAGTATCAATAGTTTTAAAATGAAGTGCCAGCTTACGTGCAACCGTTTCGCCCACATAGCGTATACCCAAAGCAAAAAGCACTCGTTCGAAAGGTGCTGATTTTGAATCCTGTATACCGCTGATTATGTTTTCGGCTGTTTTTTTCTTGAAACTGAGTTTTTTCTCTTTTCCGCCTTCGGCATCTTTAAATATTTTTTCAAGGCCTAAAATGGAATCGTAAGTCAGGGCATACAGATCGGACACATCCCGCACTAGGTTGTTATCAAACAGTATTTCAATTTTTCCTTCTCCGAGGCTGTCGATATTCATCGCCTTGCGGTGAATGAAATGTTCAAGTTTACCCTTGATCTGAGGAGGGCAATGATCTTCGTTTGGGCAGAAATTCCCGGCTTCTCCTTCCTGGCGTTCAAGCCGGGTTTTGCATTCGGGGCAGAAACCGATAAAAACAACCGGTTCGGAAAACAGATCGCGCTTACTCAGTTCCACGCCGGTTATTTTGGGAATAATCTCCCCTCCTTTTTCAACATATACATAATCGCCTACTCTCAGGTCGAGTTTTGCTATAATATCAGCATTATGCAGACTGGCCCTCTTAACAATCGTTCCGGCCAACTGTACCGGTTTAAGATTTGCTACCGGCGTTACCACACCTGTACGCCCAACCTGGTAATCGATTGATAACAGTTGTGTTAGAACCTGATCAGCTTTGTATTTATAGGCTATGGCCCAACGGGGTGATTTAGCAGTAAAACCTAAAGCCTGCTGCTGTTCAAGGGAATTCACTTTAATTACAATTCCATCGATATCGAAGCCCAGTTTATCGCGCTCTTTTGCCATTCGGGCAATAAAAGCAAGCACTTCGTCTATTGAGCTGCAAACCTTTGTTTTATCGGAAGTCTTAAATCCCCAGGCAGTTAGTTTTGAGAGGCTTTCGGAATGAGTGTTGAATGTAAGTGATTCACCAAGTGCATAATACATATATCCATCCAGAGGGCGACGCGCAACCTCGGAAGAGTCCTGCAGTTTCAGGCTGCCGGCAGCCGCATTACGGGGATTCGCAAAAGGGTTTTCTCCAATATCAATACGTTCAAGGTTCATCCTTTCAAATCCGGCCCTTGGCAGGATTATTTCGCCCCGAACTTCGAATAGTGTAGGGTATCCTGTTCCCGACAGCCGTAAAGGGATACTCCTGATAGTTTTCACATTCGCTGTAACATCATCTCCCTTTTCGCCGTCACCACGGGTAAGGGCCCTGATTAGAAGTCCGTCACTATAAGTCAGACTAATCGAAAGTCCATCGAATTTAAGCTCGCAGACGTATTCAACCTCACCGTCGATGAGTTTTCTTACCCTTTCGTCGAAATCGCGTATTTCAGTTTCCGAATAGGTATTTGAAAGCGAAAGCATGGGATAAGTATGGGCTGCCGATTTAAATTCGGAGGTAACCGTTCCACCCACACGTTGTGTTGGCGAATCAGGCTGCAGGAATTCAGGATATTGTTTTTCGAGGCCGGTGAGTTGCTCGAGCATCATATCGAAATCATAATCCGAAATTACCGGCATTGCCAGCACATAGTACCTGTAATTGTGATCATTGATTTCATGAACAAGTCGCGGAATTTCGATTTGGGCTTCTTCTCTTGTCATTTGGCCTTTGTGCTTGATGATTTCTGAAATGGTATAGAATATTATTTTTTTGCTGATAGAGCTGAATTCCTGTAAATGTAAATCGTCTCATTCCTGTTCACCGGGTTAAGCCTGTGCATAACACCATCGATAAAGCCCGGTTTAATAATGGTTTCATATTCCAGGGCAGGAAGTTCTTTCTTCATTGAATCAACACGTGGCTGCAGGTTTTCATCGCTATAAAACAACACAAAATCAGCTTCCGACACTTTACAGGGAATCGAATCGGCCATATACGAAACCAGGCCTGTTTTTGATTTATACATTGCCTGCATCCACTGGCCTGAATAATAGCGGGGCAGCATCTGGGCACTTCCATTATTTGTGTCTTCAGCAACTATAAGCTTTATTTCCTTGTATCTGGCTAGATACACCATAGCCTCAACCCTCGACCGTTTTGAATATGCTATTGTAAGCGGAATAAGAATAATAAGATTAAGTATCCAGAAGAAAACCCATGCATTGCTTAGAACTTTGGAGTGTTTTTGCCAGTATTTCGAACCCTGCACAAACAGGTTCCACCCGATTACACCACCTATAATTACAAAAGGGATTATCGGGAATATGAACCTCTCCTGCTTGTTCGGAAAAAAGGAATGAAAAAGCAGGAATAAAAAAGAAGGTAAAAATATCATCATCTGTTTCTTCCATCCCCTGAAAAATCCAAACAGGAGCATTAATGAAACAGGTGGTATAAAAATACCTGCCAGTAAAAGAAGGTAATTATACCATGGTCCTGTAACATAATCGTATGCAGCCCCGATATTGTATTTTACATATTCACTAAATTCGGCAAAAGGGTGCCCCCAGATATAAAAGTCAAGCAAGCCCTGCAATAAAACGATCGAAACAAGCGCCCCTATTCCGAAAATCACAGCAGGTAGCCATTTCCTCTGAATTAGCAGAACAAGTCCCATTCCTCCAACAAACACTACTAATTGAAAACGAATTGAAATACTTAGTCCCAGAATAAAACCGGAAAGCAAATAACCGAAAAATGGATTCTTTTTATTACCAGAATTTATCAGCATCTGGGTTCCGGCCAGCAGAAACGGTATACAGATGATTTCAACCAGATTGCGGACGCTTAGCATAGGTAAAAACCAAATTACTGCCATAAGCATCCCTGCAAGGGCTGCACCCTTTTTATCTGAAAGTTTTTCAGTTATCCTGAATGTAAGCCACACTGCTAAAACCGAGGCAGCAGCATGTATTAGCCTTACCACCAGCATTTTCAACTGAGGATCTCGGAATCCGATTGAATCAAAAAAGCTAAAAAGGAGATAATGAAGGCCCATATAAAAAAGACTGTGACCATCTGGAATCAGCGGCTGCCCTGGAAACTGAGGCCTACCGGGAACAATGATGCCATCGGCCCAGGCCTGGGCAGCTTCAATAACCAGGAAATGATCGTCATGCATACCGAAGCCACGCGAAAAAACGGATGCCAACAAACGGGTGGTTATTGCTGCAAACATTACGAGAACCAAAGGTTTACGGTCCCACAATTCCTTAATCGTCCTGGTTATTTGCATATTGGTGAGTGTAAAATTCCTGCTTTTTGAGGTGTAAAAATAGACATTTCCCTGCTTGATTCCTTGTAAAAACAGAATGTTCTGCTAATATTGTTAAAGCAGATTCAGTGAGCAATGCCTGGCTTGTTACCTGGTTCACTTTTCGACTGCTCCACCGGTGATTTTATAAATGAGTAGTGCAATTTTATTAGAAATTGAATTATCTTTTCTACTTTCGCAACTGATATAAAAATTAGAATCGTAATGAAAAAACTGATTCATTCAATCCTTTTACTCACAGCAGTTTCAGGTATTGCTGTTGCACAGCCGAATACAAATACCGACCGCTACACGCCTGAACTTTTATGGAAATTGGGCCGGGTGAGCGACATACAAGTATCGCCTGATGCAAAAACCATCCTTTATGGTGTTAGCTGGTACGACCTGGCAGCAAATATAGGGAACCGTGACCTTTACACCATGCCCGTTACTGGCGGGAATGCTGTCAAAGTCACAAACTTCAAGGGCAGTGAAATCAACGGGATTTACCGGCCCGACGGTAAAAAAATTGCCTTCCTTTCGGCCGAATCAGGCTCCATGCAGGTATGGGAAGCCAATCCGGATGGTTCAGATGTAAAAAAAATCAGTAATACAGGGGCCGACATTACAGGTTTCAGCTACTCACCTGATAGTAAATATTTTCTGTATACACAGCGTGTTAAACTCGATAAAACGGCTAACGACATGTATCCTGATCTTCCAAAGGCAAATACCCGCATTGAGGACGACCTTATGTACCGTCATTGGGACAGTTGGTCCGACTATAGCTACAGCCACATTTTTGTTGCTCCGGTTTATGAGGAAAATACCGGGAGTGAATACAAACTGGCAGGCAGCAAGGATATTATGGATAACCAAAGGTTCGAATCACCCATGGCTCCTTGGGGAGGAATGGAACAGATATGCTGGAGTCCGCAAAGCGATAAAATAGCATATACCTGCAAAAAACTCACTGGCCTTGAATACTCGCTTAGTACCAATTCCGAAATTTATGTCTACGATCTGAAAACGGGGATTGAAACCAATGTTTCGAATGGGATTGCCGGCTATGACCAGGACCCGGTATTTTCGCCCGACGGCAAAAAACTGGTCTGGAGGAGTATGGAACGTAATGGCTTCGAGGCTGATAAAGACCGGATCATGATTTATGATTTTGCAACAGCAAAATATTCGGATTATTCTGAGAAATTTGATCAGAACGCAAATAATTTTTGCTGGTCGGCCGACGGGAAAATGATCTACTTTCTTAGCCCTATACATGGCACAGTGCAGGTTTACTCACTGAATACTGCCACCCGCGAAATAAAACAAATCAGTAAAGGAAACTTTGATTACCAATCCGTTACAACAGCGGGTAAAGATCTTATTGTTTCGAAACAGTCGATGTTGCAACCAACTGAAATCTATAAAATTGATGCAGCCGGCAACGAAACACAACTTTCGTTTACAAACCGTGAGATCCTCAAAGAAGTCAAATCGGCTAAAGTTGAAGAACGATGGATGACAACAACCGACAATAAGAAAATGCTCACCTGGGTAATTTACCCTCCCGATTTTGATCCGAATAAGAAATACCCGACGCTGCTATTCTGTGAAGGAGGACCTCAAAGCATGGTGAGCCAGTTTTTCTCATACCGCTGGAATTTCCAGATCATGGCAGCGAACGGGTATATTGTTATTGCTCCTAACCGTCGTGGTTTGCCTGGTTTCGGCCAGGAATGGAACGACCAGATCAGCGGCGATTACGGCGGACAAAACATGAAGGATTACCTCACAGCAGTCGATGAAATGGCAAAAGAGCCTTTTGTGAATAAAGATAAGCTTGGTGCTGTTGGTGCCAGTTACGGCGGATTTTCTGTTCTGTGGCTTGCCGGGCACCACGAAAAGAGATTTAAAGTATTCATTTCACACTGTGGCATGTTTAACCTTGAAGACCAATACCTTACAACTGAAGAAATGTGGTTCGTGAACTGGGATCTCGGTGGCCCTTACTGGGAAAAAGGAAACAAGAGTGTTGATCACTCCTATGCCAATTCCCCGCACAAGTTTGTCGACAAATGGGATACGCCGATTATGATAATTGAAGGTGAAAACGATTTCCGTATTCCTTATACTCAGGGAATGGCAGCCTATAATGCGGCTAAACTGCGCGGCATACCGGCACGTTACCTGCATTTCCCCGAAGAAAGCCATTGGGTATTACGCCCTCAAAACAGTGTATTGTGGCAAAGGGAATTTTTCCGCTGGCTCGATCAGTACCTGAAATAAAACATTGAAATACCGGAAATAAAACCGGGAAACTATAACCAGCTATTTATGAATTATTGATAAATAGCTGGTTATTTCATTTAGTTGCGATGGCTCAAACCATGTATATTCATTGGTTCGGTTAAACCAGGTAAGTTGCCTTTTGGCATATCGCCTTGTATGGGTTTTAATATCCTCAATTGCCTGCTCAAGTGTGATTTCCAAATCGATATATTCGAAAATTTCTTTATACCCTACAGTATTTAATGCATTCAGGTGGCGGAATGGCAATAAGCTTTTAACCTCCTGTACCAGGCCGTTTACAATCATTTGATCAACTCTTAAGCCAATGCGATTAAAGAGTTCAGGACGGGGCAGGTTCAACCCGATCCGGACTATTTCAAAATCGCGCATTTTCGAATGATTTGATCTTTGTTCCGAATATTTCCTCCCGGTAGTGTGGCAAACTTCAAGCGCACGCAGCAAACGGTTAGGATTCTGAAAATCCACAACAGCATAGTACTCAGGATCAAGCTGTAAAAGCATTTCCTGTAGTTTTACTATTCCTTCATCAAGGTATATCCCTTTTAAGTATTTACGTAGTTCAGGTTTTGGATCGGGGAAATCGTCAATTCCCTGGCAAACAGCGTCAATATATAAACCTGAACCTCCCGCCATTATTACAACATCATGCATCTGGAACAGACTGTTCAGCAATTCCAGTACCTGGTTCTCAAATATTGATACATTATAGTAATCGTGAATTGATAACTGCCCGATAAAGTGATGTTTAACCTGCGCAAGCTGCATGGCATCCGGCTTGGCAGTGCCGATTGTCATCTCGCAGTAGAATTGTCTTGAATCGGCCGAAATAATTTCTGTATCGAATTTACGAGCTATCTGTATTGCAATATCCGTTTTACCTACTGCTGTAGGTCCGGCAATAACAACGAGGTATTTTCCGGAATTTCTCAACGGCTTGGTTTATCAATAAATTTCAGAAGGAATATAATCAGGAAACTGACAATTTTATACTACTTACCACTCGGGTTCTGTAGTATAGTTTTCATCAACTTCTTCTTCAAGTTCACCATTCTCAATCATTTTATCCAATTCACCGAGCATGGCGTCCTCATCCGGGTCATCGAGAAAAGATAAAAAATTCGGGACTACTGTCGGGGTAAGTGTACCTTCCTTTTTCACACATTGAGGATAATCCTTTTTAGAATCGGCATCAACAATCTTGATCAGTTCAATAAAGAAAGTCCTTGGATTCAGAAAATTATATTCAAAAAGAATGCGTTGATGAGGATCATCAATCACCTCCCGTATTTTCACATCCTGCATTATTTTAACGGGAATTGGCACATTAACCGGTTTTCGTTCGTCGTAATCATCAAATTCAGGATCCGGTTCTTTCAATCCCATATCTATTAAAGTGATTTCCAGTTGTTTATTCCAGAGTGGATCGCAGACAAAAAATGAAGCTAATTCATTTCCTTCAATATCAACTGATTGCAGGATAATATCATGGAAATCTTTAAATGTTTGCCCCGGCTTTATTTCGATATCGCGCAGAAAATCATCCTGTTCTTCATATAAAAGCCTGAAACGGTATGCTTGCATAGTACTTTGGGATTGGTTGATTTTGTTATGTAAAGGTATGAAATTATTTATTATTATTATGCGTTCACTGAGGAAAGATTTTCGCCCTGCTCTTCAACTTTCTGATTTATAAAAATCAAACCCAGTTTGGTACCTTCCCGGAGCATGAGTTGGTATGCTTCATCAAAATTATTGTGAATTTCACCTTCAAGTATGGCTTCACGAATAGCATTCTTAATGACGCCAACCTGCCTGCACGGTTCAAGCCCGAATGCTTTCATAATTACTTCGCCCGAAACCGGGGGCTGCCAGTTGCGCAGGTTGTCCTTCTCCTCAATTTCCTTAAGTTTTGTCCTTACAACCTCAAAATTAGCCATGTACTTCTGAACTTTAGCCTGGTTTTTCGAGGTAATATCGGCTTCACACAATGTCATCAGGTCATCAATATCATCGCCTGCTTCGATAAGTAACCTGCGGACAGCCGAATCTGTTACTATGTCTTCGGCCAGTATTATAGGTCGAAGGTGCAGTAAAACCATTTTCTGAACATATTTCAGTTTCTCATTTAGAGGCAACCTTAGACTGGCAAAAATAGAAGGGATCATTTTCATCCCGCGGAATTCATGTCCGTGGAACGTCCACCCTGTAATCGGATCGAAACGGCGTGTTACCGGCTTGGCTATATCGTGAAGTAATGCCGACCAGCGAAGCCAAAGGTTATCGGTATTCGGAGCTATTCGGTCAAGGACTTCGAGGGTATGTTTAAAATTGTCTTTATGTCCTTTACCATCGATATACTCGGCGCCTTTTAGCGCAGTGAAAACAGGAAAAACAAGATCCAGCAGGCCGGTCTTGTCCAGCAGATAAAACCCGGTGGAAGGCTTTTCGGTGAGGATTATTTTATTTAATTCCTCACTGATTCTTTCCATTGTAATAATACTGATACGGGAAGCATTCCTGGTGATTGCATCCAGTGTTTCAGGAAGTATTTCGAAATTAAGCTGCGACGCGAAACGTATTGCCCGCATCATGCGTAGCGGGTCATCAGTAAAAGTAATATCAGGATCGCCAGGTGTCCGGATAACCCGGTTGGCAAGATCGTCAATGCCGTTGAAAGGATCGATGAACTGTCCGAAACTGTTTTTCTGCAAACTTATAGCCAGGGCATTAATAGTAAAATCGCGCCGTTTCTGGTCATCTTCGATGGTTCCGGGCGACACCTGCGGGTTACGCGAATCGCTGCTGTATGATTCCTTACGTGCACCAACAAATTCAATCTGCCAGTCGTTGTACATAAACATCGCTGTACCAAATGTTTTAAATACACTGACCTTTTTTACCTTGAGTAAGGCGGCTACTCTGTTTGCCAGTTCAATTCCGTCACCCGAAGTTACAATATCCAGATCTTTACCGGCCCTGCCTAACAGTTGATCGCGCACAAATCCCCCTATCAGGTAGGCATCAGTATCCATAAGCAGTGCAGCTTCTGTTATTTTCTCAAACACAATACCTTCAACACTTTTAACCAATGCATTTTCACTCATAACTGCATGTATAAATATATATATCTATTCAATTGGTATAGAAGCGCAAAATTAATCAAATCAAAGTTAATACAAAGACATAATGCAGTCATCAGGAGCCGGCCTAGCAAGAAACTGAACTATTATGCCGCAGCTTTCAGGTTGAGCCTTTAGGCAGACATTGACCTGAACATGATTATATCGGAATTTCATTTTCCTTACTTTCACTATTTTCACAAAATATAATAATGATTCCCGGATCCGGAGTAGAATAATTTTTTATAAATGATTTACACCTAAATAAATTCTTATTAATTTTATATCGATTTACCGTTTATATGTATTATAAAAAACCTTTGTCATTTTTTACTTTTTTTAATGAAAATTCTTTGCTGTAGCAACAATATATCAAAATCTCTATGTATATCTACCTGTTTAATCCCGGAGAATTAATAGGCCAGAAACCAAAAGCAGCTACCTTTATTATGGGATTTGTTATTTCGGCCCTTGCTTTTGCATTGTTCTATCTTCAAACTGCAATTGATACTGATGTACCTATAATATACAGCCTGATAAAAGGTGTATTGTTTGGAACTATTGGAATTGCATTAGCATCAATACTAATATGGCTTATAGTTAAAATGGTTGGTAATACAGCAGAGCTTTTTTCGGTCATGAGCATTGTTTCCCTAAGCTACTTTTCCACCCTTATTTTCACCCTGGTAGGGTTACTCTTGTATTTTTCGTTTGGCTGGAATACAGCTATGACGTGTGGAATTACCGGCGTGCTGGCAGCATTTGTCCCTATGTCGGGAGCTATAACACGCCTTTGCAAAGGAAAGCAGACATTGAATATAATGATTGTTACCTGCACAGGCATGTATGCACTTCTTTTCTGGGGAATATTAAATAACCTAATTTAATGCATTATGGAATCCGTTACTACTGAATTAAAAGTCAGTTCTTTCAGAGTTTTACTGCTTATTGTTTCCCTTTTAACTTTATCAGTATTGTCGGCAATTGCTATAGAACCCGCTAATGTCCAATTTACTGTCTTATTCACTTTAGCTTTTGTAATAACTTTCAGTTTGGGAATTTTCATTTCAGTGATTATGCTTTCGATTCCTAATTCAACAGTAAAACACAATTATGGCAGTTCAGTAATTGTTAAAATCTCCACTAATGGCTTTGCGTTTTTGTTTCCGTTTGCTGTGCTGGCCTTTATTTCGGACTTTTTACTCCAATGGAATGCCGTTCAAGCCATTTCCTGTGCAGCGATTTTCACCTGTGTTTCAGTATCATCAGCCGAACTGATAAATATAGGGGGCAAAAAAACAACAAATCTCATTTTTTCATTTCTAGCTTCTTTATTATACCTATCACTATATATAGTCTTGCCGGTAGCAATAAAAATAGTTATAAATAAAGTTAATTTCTGACCAATATGAAAACAGGTGAAATGTTACTAACCATTAACAAGCAAGACATTAAATTTCTTTTAAAAGACATGCTGGGCCTTGAGCCTAATAAGCTTTCACCCTTATGCTACACAATTGATCAAAATTTAGTACCACTGGCACCGGAAAATACTTTGCGCGAGATTGCTCACAACGCGGATGTGGTTGCTTGCTTTAAAATAATTGCATCGCCCCGATTCAGTTGTGTTGTGCGTATTGGCGGACCTGCCACCGAACTTTCCGAAATAGCAGTTTGTAAAATTCATAGTAATTCATCAGCTATTTTAGTTTCAAATGTAGAGTCGTTCAATATAATGTATGCTGATGATGAAGATCTTATCGGGTTCTTAGTACCAACGATTATTAATGAAATAGGTATTGCCGCTGAGACTTATTTCCCTGAGACATTGAACATTGAAACCTTAATACTGCTAGCTAACATTATTGATTCGTACAGGTATTCCAATTACAGGGACGCGCTTCAGCACAAAGATTATAGTATTCCGAAACTTACAGTTCCTGAATTCGATAAACTGTTAAAATCATCCTTAACCAATCCCGATTTACGATGGGTTATTTCCAATATTGCAGTTTTAGCTCCCAATCTTTTGAAATATTACAAAACTGCTAATGAAACCAGTTTCAACTTTTTGTTTGATAAGGGTTACCTTCTGTCAGGAAAGGATACCAATACGGGGGATGATTATATATTGCTGAATATTTTATCGATTGATGCAGGTGCAGAGTTTTTGAATACCTGGTATAAGTCGGCAGGAATTGAAGTGTCATTTTTCGAAAATGGGGTTATTAAAACAATCCCGGCTGCATTTTTATGTGCAACAGTGCTGTCGAATCATGGTTTTGTGTTTAATGAAATTTCCGAAAAATTAAATTATATATCACTTGACAATTTAAACACAAAGGAAATTTTCAATAAAATATTTTCATTGATGAAAAGTGGAATTTCTCAACAAAGTACTTTTCAGGAAACACCGGCAAAAAAGAAGTTTTGTGTAAAATGCGGCAACCCGATTACTCCTGGTTCAAAGTTCTGTGGAAAGTGCGGTACACTTACTCAAATTTAACTTACTAACTTCTGCGAAATGAATAATTTCATTAACATAGGTTTTAAAAAACTCCGATTTTTGTTGTCAATAACCGGATTAGTTTCTTTTAGTTCTTTATACAGCCAGGGTATTAGTTCATATAACGGCACCTATAAAGGAAAAATAACTTTTACTAATGAATGGGACCAACAAGATGTGAAACCAGAATCATTTGAGATTAATGAAATTACTGTTAAAATAGTTGCCAATGGGACAATTAGTATTGCTTATCACATGAAAATTGTTGATACAGAATTTGAGGTAGGGAAAAAGTATTATTCAGAATACATAGGAACCTATGAGGGTGGAATAAATAAAGATTTAACATATGAACTCCCAGGCAAGGGGCAAGCGAAATTTTATTTAGATTATTTTCAGACCGGGAATCCGCAAAGTAGAGAAGGAACTACCAAATCAATTGCTTTTGGGAAAATTGTTAACGATAGCCTGATAGGTGGATTCAAAAACTATGATACTGACGATCCTAATAGAATAATAACAACTGGTTTTCTGGCAAGAATCCTTTTAGCAAAGTCGGATGAGGATTGCGACATTAATATAATTGTTCCGGATGAAATTAAACCCGGAGGCGACTTTTATGTTCAACTGGAACAAAAAGGATGTTTATCGTCTTACCCGGTAATATGGTATAATGGCAGCGATAAACCTATCCCAAAATGGGATGGCAAGTCGGTTAAAGTCCAGGTTCAGGCTGTATGCTGCAATACACGCGCTTTTGAAAAAACTTTTATCGTACCTGAATATGGCAGCGGAAAACAAATAACTGTTAAAAATCAAAATACAGGACCACTTCCTGTGCCACCGCCAAAACAACTCCTTGTCGGACCGGCAACCTCATTATTGGTATTAACCCTTTTGCAAACCTTGCTTGGTGGTGGCCCGAAGACGGTTCCACCCATTCCCCCTAAAGAAACTCCACCAAGGGATCCAAAACCCAGGACACCCAAACCAATTGAACCGACTCCAAAAGAACCTCAGCCAAAAGACCCTTCACCAAAGGAGCCCTTACCTAAACAAGAACCACCAAAGGACCCATTGCTTAAGGATCCTTTACCCAAGGATATGCCACCCAAAGACCGTTTACCAAAAGATCCATTGCCAAAGGGTCCTTTACCAAAAGAGGTCTTACCTAAAGATGTCCTACCAAAAGACGCTTCACCAAAGGGGCCTTCACCTGAGGATAAAGCTGAAAAGCTGAAAATCCTTGAGGGAAGGCTGGAGGACCTAAAAAAGCTGGCAAATCAGGAAAACATATCCATTTCTTCAAACTTCACATTACTAAAAAATCTATTTCAGACAATTCCAGCATCAGTTATTGAAACAAAGGAAACTTTAAGTTCGGCGGTTAAAACCACATATGAAGCCGGGAAAAAGGCAGGAGACTTTGTTCTGGAATTATATGACAATCCTAAGGAAAGACAAAGGTTAAACACAAATATGGCAGATACAATAAACCATCTGATGTATGAAGCCTGTGATTTTAAAAACTTTATTCCTAATCAAATCAAACAGTTAAAAGAAAATATCAGCACAAATGCAAAATTTAATCGCGATTTGATGTTTCATCCTGTGAAAACTATTAAAGAGTATATATCCGATAATTTTGCAATTCACAATTATGAAAATGCAATGGATCCAAACAGAACCTTAGGTTGTAGGCTATTAAATCTGGGGTGGGCTTATGGGAAAACATATTCTACGATATCCACCGGAAGTTCGGGCAGTCAGATACGAATGGGATTGTTTCATCAAAAAACTATTATTAGTCAAAAACTCGCTCCCTATTTTCCGGGATTATTAAATGATGTCAAGAAAAAAGTAATTATTGAGGGAGTAAAAGTAAAAGCCAATAATTATTATTATAGCAATATTGATGTAAAACCAGAAAATACTACCAACCTTCACAATACTAATGACATACTGGAAGAAATAAATAAATCATTTGAGAATAAAAAATCGAAAGATGAGGAATATAGCCTTTGGGAAAAAGCTATGAACCATCAAACATTCTAAGACTTTTGTCTCAATATAAATATCTGTTTGAAAGTCCGGATATCTGTTTTGAAAGTCCGGATATCTGTTTTGACAATACCATCCCTTAAAAGGAAACTTTTTCACTCAATAATTATTTCGTCTAGGAAGTGAGATGATAGTATACAACTAAATACAATTCTTGTTTATATATCTATAATATTTCCATGCAATGAAATTGCTTTTGAATGCAATAAAATATTTCAAATTATCACTTGTTATTCTATAATGAAATTATAATTTTGTTGCATATTGTTTATTAAATAACAAGGAAAAACTTATTAAAATTATGGCAAAAAGAACCATTGTATCAATGCCCGGCGACGGTATTGGAAAAGTAGTACTTGATCAGTGTATCCGTGTCCTCGATGCTGCCGGATTTGAAGCTGAATACGTTAATGGCGACATCGGATGGGAATTCTGGTGTAAAGAAGGTAATCCTCTCCCTGACCGCACCATTAAACTTTTGGAAGAACATAAGATAGGTCTGTTCGGAGCTATCACATCCAAACCAAAGGACAAAACTGCTGCTGAACTTGCCCCGGAATTGCAGGGAAAAGGATTTACCTATTACAGTCCTATTGTTACCATGCGCCAGTATTTTGATCTTGATATCTGCATGCGCCCGTGTAAAACCCTGAAAGGTAATCCATTGAATTTCATTCGCCGGGGACAAAACGGTATTGAAGAACCCGAAGTTGACGTTATGATCTTTCGCCAGAATACCGAAGGTTTATATGGCGGAGTTGAGTGGACAAATCCATCCGACCAGGTCTATGATGCTTTAATGACGCACCCGAAATTCAGGGCAAATTTTGCCTGGTGCCCACGGCCTGAACTAGCTGTTTCGACCCGTATTTTTACAAAGAAATATGTTACCCGAATTGTAAAAGCTGCTTTTGAATATGCCAAACAGCGTGGTTTCAGCAAAATTACGGTTTGTGAAAAACCAAATGTAATACGCGAAACTTCCGGCATGATGCTCAAAGTTGCCCAGGAAATGAGCAAGAACGAGTATCCTGATATCAGGGTGGAAGATGTGAACATCGATGCCATGACCATGTGGCTAACAAAAAATCCTGAAAACTATAACGTTATAGTTGCTGGTAATATGTTCGGAGATATTGTATCCGATGCATTTGCAGGACTTATCGGAGGTCTTGGATTTGCAACTTCGGCACAGTTTAACCCCGAAAGCAGTGTGAGCGTATTCGAGCCTACCCATGGATCGGCTCCAAAATATGCCGACTACCCTGTATCCATTGTTAACCCGATAGCTATGATTCTTTCGGGAGTTATGATGCTCGAACACCTTGGCGAAATGGAAATGGCAGCCCGTATACGCAAAGCAATTGCTGATGTAGTTGCTGAAGGGAAAGTTAGAGCTTATGATATGCTTAAGATGAAAGGTACACCTGATGTTGTAAACCAGGGCGCAGCTTCGACAGTGCAGATGGCTGATGCTATTATAGCCAAACTCTAATAAAATTGTTCACACCTTGAAGAGCCGCCCTTTCGGCGGCTCTCTCATTAATACCTCCTGTATATGAATATTGATAAAAAATACATCGATGAGGCCCGCCTGTTGTGGCCTGAACTGGAATGGATCAAGGACATTGATTTAAAGGAAAAAACCACACTCACCTGGGCCCTGGCCTTGCAGCAAAGTGTACTTACTCCTGATGACCTCAATACCATTCCTTTTACCCTGCTATGCGGACCCGATCTTAAAGTTACGTTTATGGACCACAAACGTTGTGTGGTACATGTGGCACTTGATGCTGGCAACAAGATGAATGAGTTCTTCAGGAATGACCTTCCCGTGAATATGGATGTACTCATAGCTGGTGCGATTCTTGCAGATGTCGGGAAACTTCTCGAATACGAAATGAAAGACGGGAAATCGGTACAGGGAAGTTACGGTAAATATGTTAGACACCCTTTTTCGGGCGTTTCGCTTGCTGAGCAATGCGGGGTCCCGGCTGCAGTTTGCCATATTATTGCCACTCATGCCGGCGAAGGCGATATGGTGAAACGCACTACCGAAGCCTATATCGTACATCATGCTGATTTTATGACATTTGAGCCGTTTCGGGAACGATTGAAATTATAATACCTCACCCCCTGTCCCCCTCTCCTAAAGGAGAGGGGGAACCAAAATCCCCAAATCTTTAGCCATGACAATAATTGAAAAAATAATTGCCGGCCACAGCAGCCAGGCAACCGTAAAACCGGGTGATATTGTGGATGTATTTATCGATGCGCGCGCCGCACGCGATTTCGGCGGCGCCAACGTGGTCGAAAATATCCTGAACAACGGGCTGAGTGTGCACGATGCTTCACGCACATTCTTCACCTTCGACTGCAACCCGGGCGGATCGGACCAGAAATATGCTGCAAACCAGCATTTCTGCAGGCTTTTTGCCCGACAGAATGACATTAAGGTTTACGATATTGATTCGGGTGTCGGAACTCACCTGGCAATTGATAAAGGGCTTGCTTACCCTGGCAGCACATTTGTTTCAACCGATTCGCATGCCAATATTATGGGTGCAATCGGGGCTTTCGGGCAAGGAATGGGCGACCAGGATATAGCTGCAGCATGGGCTAAAGGATCAGTCTGGTTCAAGGTACCGGAATCGGTTAAACTTGTCCTGAAAGGAAAGCGTCCTGCTAATGTTACAGCTAAGGATATAGTTTTAAACCTGTTATCAATTTACGGCGCCAATAAACTGCTGGGCTATTCAGTTGAAATTGAAGGTGATGCAGTTGAAGACCTCAGGCTCGACGAAAGGATCACTATCGCTTCGATGGGAACGGAAATGGGAGCAATAATTATACTATTCAGCCCGAACGAAAATATCCTGGCAGAACTTCATAACCGTTCAGGAATCAGGTTTGATACAATTAAAGCTTCAGAGGATGCAAAATACCTGTTTGTACATGAAATCGAAATAGGGAATTTCGTACCCATGGTTGCCAACCCGGGTCATCCTCATGATGATGTATCGGTTGAAAGCGTTAGGAATACAAAAATTGATTCGGCATTCCTCGGAAGCTGCACCAACGGGCGTATGGAAGATTTGCGTATAGCAGCCAGACTTCTGAAAGATCGTAAGGTAGCTCCCGGCGTTGTTTTTAAAATTGTTCCAACTACGGATGCTATCTGGCGCGAAGCTCTCGACGAAGGGCTTATACAAATATTCAAGGATGCCGGGGCACTTGTTTCGAATGCAGGCTGCGCCGGATGTGCTGCAGGCCAGGTTGGACAGAACGGTCCAGATGAAATTACTATCAGTACCGGAAACCGGAATTTCTCAGGAAAACAGGGCAAAGGCTCCATGTATCTGGCTTCGCCTGATGTGGTTGCAGCTTCAGCCATAGCCGGTTATATTACCACACCTGATTCAATTCCTGATATTCCTGCGTCATTTGTTAAACCGGAGTATAAACAACGCGATGTGGTTGTGCGTACAAAAACCGAAAAACCTGAAATAGTTGAAGGGCGCGCCTGGGTAATCCTGAAGGATGATATCGATACCGACATGATTTTCCATAACCGTTACCTTACCATAACCAATATTAAGGAGATGGGCCAGTATACATTCGACAACCTTAAAGGATTCGAAGACTTTGCCAGGAAAGCCCAGCCTGGAGATATTGTATTTACTACCAAGAATTTTGGCGCTGGCAGTTCGCGGCAGCAGGCTGTTGATTGTTTCCAGTCGCTGGGTTGCACAGCAATTATTGCGGAATCGTTCGGGGCTATCTACGAACGAAATGCTATCAACGCCGCACTTCCTATACTTACTTATTCCCCGGGGCAGCTCGAAGAACTTGATTTACAGCAGGATGATATGGTAAAAGTTAATTTTGCAACAGGTGAAATTATAAATTTATCGAAAAACAAATCCCTGTTTATCAATAAGTTCTACGATGCCCAGATGCAGATTTATAAGAATGGCGGACTGCTCTGAAATTGAGAATAAGAATAAAGCCCGGTGATTTTTCTCCGGGCTTTTTTTATTCAGTAACCAATGTCTGTTTCACATCTGCTGTAAAATAAAAAATCAAACCCGGTATTATAAAAGGTGAACCAAAAATCAGGGCCATTTCCAAACCTTCAATACCTGAAATGATAAAAAGGTAAGTTGACATGATTAAACCACCTGTAATCATAGCCAGACCTCCTTTCCGAGGATTTTTTACAGCCCAGAAATAGGCAGCAACTGCAAGAATCATTAGTATCAGCATAGGAATTATTTCAGCTTTCCCTTCTAGAAGACTGGATAATGCTCCGGTTACCAGGAATAATGCATAAAAGGTGGAAGCCATCATTCCAAGCACCAGGGCTGAATAATGCAGAACTTTCTTGATTTTCATACAACAGTCAATGGTTTAGATAATTATTTTGATTGAAATTCAGTCCGTACATTCAGATAACCAGGGTAGGTAACAGGAAAACCATTTATGTTGATAGTTGGTTTAAGTTGAAGGGTGAACCGTGTTGGCGTATTTCCGGCTCCAGCCAGGTTTAATCCGAAATTGATAACTGCATCAGCACTTTTTCCCGATAAAGCTTTCTTCAGATCAACATGCATTTGCATGGGAATAATTGTGGTTCCGTTATTACCTGGTATTGTTACCTGATTATCAAGAATTCCGCGGGTCATTTCAATATCATCGATCAAAAGAATCCAGTCGATCTGTGTCATACCAGCAGCAGTTGGATTTGGGTTACGTGCCTCAATGTTCAATGTAAAGTCTAGTGGAAATTGCTGCGAAGTGGCGGCAACAGCCAGCTTACCTGCATCGAACATGGAAAGGTCCGATAATTTGTTCACTTCCTGCACATTAACACCAGCCAGTCTAAGCTTTTGGACCGATTCCAGCCTGAAATCGCACTTTGCCAGGTTACTCATTTGTGAAACCTGGTTAACCACATCACATGAAGCCACTAAAAAAATTAAAGTAACAGAAACCAGCAATATCAATTTATTCATTCTCATTTTTTTATTTTTAAATTATTGAAACAGGAATTATACTCTAACAGAAATAGCAATAACCATACCATACTACTTATTTAGAATGTCTCAAAATTACTAAATAATACAGGGTGATACAAAAAGAATGCCGACATTTGAGCAATTAAATACTTGTTTATCCGAATGGCAAAAATAGTTTCATATTCCGAAGCCGCATCCATTGGTATGCATGGCATGGTGCTTGTTGCACGTGCAGGTGATACTATTAATGTGCAAAAAATTGCTGATGCTACGGGATCGTCACGGCATCATGTTGCAAAAGTAATGCAACGCCTTGTAAAAGAAGGATTCCTGGCGTCGAACCGCGGCCCTTCCGGTGGTTTTAAACTAAACCAAGAACCAGTTGAGATCACTTTATTACAGATATACGAAGCAATCGAGGGTAATGTAAAAGTAACCAGTTGTCCCCACGAAAAACTGGTCTGTCCTTTCGACAAATGTATTATGGGCACAGTTGTTTCGGAAATGACGCAAGCCTTCCGCGACCACCTTTCTACCAAGACCCTTAAGGATATGATGGAATAAAATTCACATTATCCGTTAAAGAATTATTTTTTTGCTAAACATTTTCTTGCTATTTATAAATGTTCGTATATTTGCGCATTCAAATACCTAAATTCCTATATAGTATGAGCCGGCTTGTAAATATATCCGAAGCAGCATCACTGGCGATACACAGCCTGGCATTGATTTCTTCATCAAAGGTAAGGTTAAATGCAAAAAAAATTGCCGACCTGCTTCATGTTTCCAACAACCACCTTGCTAAAATTCTGCAGATCCTTGCAAGGAATGAATACCTGGTGTCGAACCGGGGTCCGGGCGGAGGCTTTGTAATGAATAAGAGTGCCGGCGAAGTCAGCATGCTTGAAATATACCAATTGATCGAAGGAACTGTTAGCTGCCAGTTCTGCGGTATTACTGAAGACAAATGTCCGTTTATAAGCTGTATTTACGGGGATAAACCGGACAAATTGACAAATGAATTTGTAAAATATCTGACAAACACGAAAATATCGGAACTTAAAACAAAAGATATAAATTATGCTTAGGAAGATTATCCAGATTGATGAAGAAAAATGCAACGGATGCGGATTATGCATCCCGAATTGCCATGAAGGAGCACTTCAGATAATAGATGGTAAAGCCCGACTTATCAGCGACTTATTTTGCGACGGATTAGGTGCGTGCCTTGGACATTGCCCCGAAGGAGCTATCGAAATTATTGAAAGGGAGGCTGAACCTTACAACGAAACGGTTGTAATGGGAACTATCATAAAACAAGGTAGGAATACCATTCTTGCACACCTTGAACACCTGCGCGATCACAATGAACATGAATTCCTGAAAGAAGCTGTTTCCTACATTAAAAAACATAATATTAACCTCGGACCGGATGCTGATGTAAAACCATCGGTAGTTTTGGCTTCAACTTTTCAAAATATGAATGAAGCATTGAACAACGAAAAAGCGGAACAGGGAAGTTCCTGTGGATGCGGAAGCTCCAAAACCATCGACTTCAGGATCGACCTCGATAAAGTAAACACTGCGGCAGCTGCTGCTGTAACTACCCCAGCACCATCCCCTGCCCCATCGGAGCTTCGGCAATGGCCGGTTCAACTGCACCTTGTAAACCCAATGGCATCATATTTCCAGGGGGCTGACGTAGTGTTAGCGGCCGATTGTGTAGCGTTTGCCATGGGCGATTTCCATAACCGCATGCTTAAAAACAAGTCGTTGGCTATTGCTTGCCCGAAACTGGATACCAATAAGGATGTTTACATTGAAAAATTGTCGACCATGATATCGGATGCAAAGATAAATACGCTTACCGTTCCTATTATGGAAGTGCCTTGTTGCGGTGGGCTGATCCAAATGGCAAAGATGGCCGTGCAGCAGTCGGGAAGAAATATCCCAATTAAGAAAATAATAGTGGGTATAAAAGGCGATATTCTTCATGAAGAATGGGTATAAATGAGGTCAGAAGCTAATTTGCAAAGTGAAACGAATTTGCGAATTTTACATGCAAAATATCATATTCTTAAAATCCGATATACTGTAACATCATGGAAAACGAAAAAATTGAACACGGAACGCCTTTTATATTTGCTGATTCCATAAGCTACCAGGTTGATGGAATCGTAAGCAAAAGGATCATTCAGAAAGAAAAAGGAAATATTACCCTTTTTGCGTTCGATACAGGTCAGAAACTCAGTGAACATACTGCACCTTTTGATGCACTTGTGCAGGTAATGCAGGGAAATGCCGAAGTTGTAATCGGAGGCAATCCCAGTCAACTTACTGCTGGTCAAAGCATTATAATGCCGGCACATGTTCCGCACGCGGTTAACGCAAATGAGCGTTTTATTATGTTGCTAACAATGATCAGAGAATAAATACACAGTACTTCTATGTTCCTGCTAAAATCCCGTCGTGAGCGAGAAAAAATCATA
This sequence comes from Bacteroidales bacterium, assembly GCA_963677975.1. Classification (GTDB taxonomy): domain Bacteria; phylum Bacteroidota; class Bacteroidia; order Bacteroidales; family UBA4417; genus UBA4417. The sequence continues at coordinate 3,529,778 of OY782677.1, forward strand.
GTTTCAGTAATGATCCAAATGTATTGTGAAGGGAATCACCTAAACGCAGGAGGCTTATGTGAGGAATGCAAAGGACTGGCCGAGTATTCCGGGAAAAGACTCCTGTCATGCATGTATGGCGAGAAAAAACCGGTTTGTAAAGAGTGCCCGGTACACTGTTATTCGCCGCAGAAGCGGGAACAAATGAAGCAGGTAATGAGGTATTCAGGTCCTAAGATGATCTACCGGAAGCCGGGTTATGCCATTGTACATATTTTCGATAATTTAACAGCTTCAAAATCAAAACCTGTTGCAAAAAAAAATACAAAATATGCATAAGACATCATTAAGCGAAGCACCCAGGATTCCATTCGATTTTGAAGGATATAAAATGCATTCTTCTCAAACAGCAGAAATTATTCACCTGAAATTACGACTAGGAGAGCATATTCCTCAGCACCCGAATGCATCCGATGTGGTCGCTTGCCTGGTGGAAGGCCATGTAACACTTGATATGGGCGATAACCAAACCCCGCTTGCGCTGTATGATGTTGTCGAAATTGAAAAGGGCGCAGCCCGTGGTTTTACCAATACAGGAGATTCTGACGCCCGCCTGCTCATTTTCAAAAAGCTTTAACCTTCTGATATTTATTTTCCAAAGTGCCCGAAAGGCTCTTTTTTTATTTTTAGTCTGCAGAGAACTTGAGCCGAATTAATACCTTTGAAATTCCGATAGTAATAAGCTTTTTATCTCTAATATGACCCAGACCTCAAATACCGATCCTGCTACTTCAGCCAATGTGCTGGATATGTTTACAGTAGCGAATGAATTCTGCCTTTTTACGGAGAAAGCTGAAAGCTACAATCCGGAAGAAGTTTACCAGTACTATGTTAAAATATGCCCTCTTCTTTACCTGAAAGGTGCCATTCTTCCCCAGGTTGAAGCCGATGAGGATTATGTGGGCGAACGCTTTGTAAACGAGGATCAATGGGAGCATATTTATAATGCGCTTCGCACTGTGTTTGCATCAAATGATGATTTTTTCACCTTATCATACGAAAACAGCGATAATGTTCCTTTGCGCGCAAGCATAGCCGAACATCTTGCTGACATTTACCAGGATCTGAAAGATTTTGTGCTGCTTTACCAGAAAAACCTGGAGTATGCCAGGCAAAATGCAGTGCATGAATGCAGGACCTTATTTATTAACCATTGGGGGCAAAGGGTTGCTGCTTTGCTGCCAGCATTACACTCTATAGCATTTCCTGCAGTTGAGGAAGATGAATTGTTGTATTAACAATCATTTTCCACATTATATCTACCTGGTTACCAGCAAGTAAAATACATTTATTATTTTTAGATTTTTGAGTTAAGATTCGAATTAATACCAGTATCTTTGCACCAATTCTTATTTGATCTAAATAATAATAACCTGTGAATCTCAGTGAACTTGACCCCGGCAATAAAGCTACAATCCTAAAGGTAAAGGGGCGTGGTGCCTTCCGGAAAAGGATAACTGAAATGGGTTTCGTGGTGGGCAAAGAAGTCACTGTTATAAAAAAAGCTCCTTTACAGGATCCGATCGAATATAGCATTCTGGGGTATAACGTTTCACTCCGTTCCAGCGAAGCACAACTCATTGAAATTGATCCCCTCAATAAAAATGGGCAGAGTACAAATTATTCGGGAACCTTTACTGAAGATTCGGAAAATGCCGGTTATTTAGCCAAAAATAAAGTAATTCATGTTGCATTTGTGGGCAACCCAAATTCGGGTAAAACCACTCTTTTCAATTTTGCCTCAAATTCGCGCGAACGTGTCGGAAATTACAGCGGAGTGACGGTTGATGCCAAAGAAGCCAGGTTCGAACACGCAGGGTATGAATTCATTATTACCGATTTGCCTGGCACCTACTCCATTACAGCTTATTCGCCTGAAGAATTGTTTGTCAGGAATTTCATTAACGAAAGCATGCCTGATGTGGTTGTGAACGTTGTAGATGCATCCAACCTCGAACGTAACCTTTATCTTACCACACAACTTATCGATATGGACATCAGTGTAATAGTTGCGCTGAACATGTTCGATGAATTGCAGCATAAAGGCGATGTGCTTGATTTCGATCACCTGGGAAAGATGCTGGGGGTTCCGTTTGTTCCCACTGTAGCTTCGAGGGGGAAAGGAATTGATGAACTTTTTTCAAAAATAATTGAGGTCTGCGAAGGTAGCGACCAGGTTTCGAGACATATACATATCAGTTATGGGCGTTCTCTGGAAGAAGGGATAAAATCGATACAGAAAAAGCTTCGGGTTCCAGAAAACATTGATCTTCTGACTAAAATATCATCACGGTTCCTGGCAATAAAATTGCTTGAAAAAGATCCTGATGCTACCGAAAAAGCAAGCCGGTTCATTAATGCCCGGGAAATTTCCAATACTGTTAAGACTGAACAGTCTAGGATTGAAAATGATCTTCGTGATGATACTGAAACCCTGATCACTGATGCAAAATATGGTTTTATTGCAGGCGCGCTGGCCGAAACGTTGAAAGTGAACCCTCAGACAAGGCGTAAGAATAGTGAAATTATCGACACAATTATTACGCACAAAATCTGGGGCATTCCCATATTTATCGGGTTAATGTGGGCTACTTTCTATGGCACATTTAAAATTGGCAATTATCCCATGCAATGGATTCAATGGATGGTACAGGAGCTTTCTACATTTATCGAGGCTGAAATGGCTGAGGGGATGTTCAAGGACCTGCTGATCCAGGGAATCATCGGTGGCGTAGGTGGTGTTATCACATTTCTGCCTAACATCCTTCTTTTGTACCTTTTTATCTCACTGATGGAGGACACCGGCTATATGGCCCGGGCTGTTTTTATAATGGATAAACTAATGCACAAAATCGGGCTGCATGGCAAATCGTTCATACCGCTTTTAATGGGGTTTGGATGTAATGTACCCGCAATTTTGTCGACCCGGATTATTGAAAGCCGCCGCGACAGGCTTATAACAATGCTCATTAATCCTTTTATGTCGTGCAGCGCGCGCCTGCCGGTATATATCCTTTTTATTACCGCATTTTTCCAGTCGCACCAGGGAACCATACTGTTTGGAATATACTTTACGGGAGTTTTGCTGGCTATTGGTTCGGCACTTATATTCCGGAAAACGATTTTCCGCAAAAAAGATGTGCCTTTTGTTATGGAGCTCCCACCCTACCGCATCCCGACTCTGAGGAGCATTGTAAGGCATATGTGGCACCGGACAAACCAATACCTTAAGAAAATTGGCGGAATAATCCTGGTTTCGTCGATCATTATCTGGGCACTCGGGTATTTCCCAACTCATTTTACGGAAAAGAGCAGTATTGAACGGCAGATTTCGGATAAGAAAGCTGAATTAGCTGGTATAAATCAATCGGTCTCTATACCCGGGGCTGAAAAAGAACTTCAGGCCGGAAAAATTACCCCGGTGATTGACAGTCTTGATTTTGCCTTGCGTTCAGCGCAGCAGAAGAATTCGTTTATAGGACGTATAGGCCACTTTATAGCCCCGGCTATGCAGCCATTGGGATTCGACTGGAAAATGAGTGTAGCCCTTCTTTCGGGCCTCTCGGCTAAGGAAGTTGTGGTTGGAACTATTGGAGTCCTTTACCAGACCGAAAATTCGACAAAAGGGACTCAATCGCTGGTTAACAAGCTTCGTGAACAGTACCATACAAGTGGTATAAATAAAGGGAAACCTGTTTTCACTCCCCTGATTGCACTCAGTTTTATGCTGTTTATACTAATCTATTTCCCATGCATTGGGGTTGTATCGGCAATAAGCCGCGAATCGGGGCACTGGAAATGGGCAGTATTTGTTGTTATTTATACCACAGGTTTGGCGTATCTTGGTTCACTGGCATTATTCCAGATTGGTTCACTTTTTATTTAATTCAAACTGTATGGACTGGATTACAACACATTCCGCCCTGGTTTTTTACATTCTTTTGATTACAGCTGTTTTCCTTCCTAGGATACCCGTATTGGGGAAATACTTCCGGAGCGTCAACACGCTTGTTCATGAAGCAGGGCATGCGTTTATGACACTTATTTTAAGCGGAGAAGTTATTGCAGTAAATATTTTTGCAGATACTTCGGGGACCACAGTAACAAAAGCGAAAGGGAAGTTTGCCCAGGCCCTGATTGCAATGGCAGGTTACCCGGTTTCGGTACTTACAGGGTGGTTATGCCTGTTCCTGCTTCATAACGGATACTACCTGTATATACTATTTATTTTAACCAGCATAACTCTGGTAATCATGATATTATCGCTCCGGAATGCCTATGGTTTATTCTGGGCCGGAACATTTGTTGTACTTAACTTGTTACTTATATACTTCAATAATACAAATCTCATTTATGTATCAGCGGCCTTTTTCTCATTGATTATTTTTACTGACGCGATCATATCGTCATTTGTACTGATGGTATTGGCATTTAAGCAACCGAAAAAGGCCGGCGATGCATCAAATCTTAGTAAAACAACGAAAGTTCCGGCCTCAGTATGGGCATTTGTCCTACTTGCATTTACCATGTTTATTTCCTGGTTTTCGGTAATAAACTATTTTCCTTCAATAAAAAACCTGATCCAATAAACTGATGAATCTACAGGAAATATTAACTTACGTGATTGTCGCAATAGCGGCTGGTTATGGTATTTTCAGCCTGTACGGTGTGCTATTCCCCAAAAAACAGGATAATCAGCTTGGATGTTCGTCAGGCTGCAATTGTGATGCAGTTAAAGTTCGCAAGGAATTGCTGGTAAATGTGAAGAAAAAAATCTGATGAAGTTTTTATTTAGTTTTATCCAGCCTGTTGAGGCCATCGATGGCTTTAGGATCGTTTACACTGATTTTTAACACCTGCTGGTAATCGAGGCGGGCCTTTTCTTTTTCTTTTTGTAATTCATAACAATAGCCCCTGTTAAACCAGGCATCGGAATAATTGGGGTCCATAGTAATAGCCTTTGTAAACCAGGTTTCAGCCTCCGCATATTTATTGAGGTAAACAAGGTTCACATAACCTATATTATAAATTGCCAGTTTGTTGGCAGGATCAAGTTTCAAAATAGTTTGATAGGATTCAATGGCTTTTTCGGGCAGGTCGTTTTCCTGGTAGAGTAATCCCAGGTCATAAAGGGCTTCGGTACTCCGGGGATTCGCCTTTACGGCGCTTTTAAAATATTCAATCGCCATTTTCGGATCTTTTTTCTCCCAGATATATCCTAATTGCATCAGGGCATCAAAGTGCGATTGGTTAATAGTAACAGCACGGCGGAAACTTTTAATTGCAAGGTCCATTTTATCGTTTTCCATAAGAGCCATTCCTTTAAGGTAATAGGCATCAGCCCTGGCAGGGTCAATTTCTATTGCTTTCTGGATGGCTGCAGCGCAATTTTCGTAATCCTTCATTACCAGGTAGAGCTTGGCTTTTTTCAGATAAGTATCCACATTTTTCGGATCAAATTTCAATACCTGGTTTAATGCATCGAGCGACTCCTGCGGTTTTCCCATCAACATGTAAATAGCTGAGAGCCCCGTGAAAGCCTTTACATTATGAGGATCGAGTTCGATGGCTTTGTTGATATCGGAAAGTGCGTTGTTGAGCAATTCGTGCTCCAGGTAATAATCCGACCGTCTTGTATACAGTTCCGAATTCTTCGGATCTTTTTCAATTGCTTCGCTCAAAGCCGAAAGCTGCTGCGGGATTGAATCTTTTCCAGAAGCGCTTTTTTCAGGGTCTTTCGGGGAACAGGAGAAAAAAACTGGCAATAAAACTGCAGAAAACATGAGAAAGGAAAATAGTTTATGCATTGTTCCGAATTTGTTTGCAAAAATAAAAACTCCGGTTGATATATCACCGGAGTTTAAGTATTAGTTGGAATCTTTGTCACCGATTGACAGAAAAGCTGACAGTTTGAAACTATTATGCTTTAAGTGCAGCAATAAGCTGGGTTTCGATTTCTTCGCACAATTCAGGATTGTCGGCAAGCAGTTTTTTCAATGCATCGCGCCCCTGGCCCAACTTGGTTTCGCCGTAGCTAAACCATGATCCGCTCTTCTTGATAATATTTCGTTCAACACCCAGATCGATAATTTCGCCATAACGTGAAATTCCTTCTCCATAAATAATGTCGAATTCGGCCTGGCGGAATGGCGGGGCAACTTTGTTTTTAACAACTTTAACTTTTACCCTGTTGCCGATAGCCACATCGCCGTCCTTGATCTGGGTCTGACGGCGGATATCGATACGAACCGAAGCATAAAACTTCAATGCATTTCCACCGGTAGTAGTTTCGGGGTTCCCGAACATAACACCGATTTTTTCGCGCAGCTGGTTAATAAATATACAGCAACAACCTGTTTTACTGATTGTTGAAGTAAGTTTACGTAAGGCCTGCGACATTAAACGGGCCTGCAGTCCCATTTTCGAGTCGCCCATTTCGCCTTCAATTTCGCTGCGTGGTGTAAGTGCTGCAACCGAGTCGATAACGATGATATCGATAGCACCTGAGCGGATAAGGTTTTCAGTAATTTCCAATGCCTGCTCACCATTATCGGGTTGCGAAATAAGCAGGTTTTCAATATCGACACCCAAATTTTGTGCATAATAACGGTCGAAAGCGTGCTCGGCATCAATAAAGGCAGCTATGCCGCCTTTTTTCTGCGATTCGGCTATGGCGTGAAGTGCTAGCGTGGTTTTACCCGACGATTCGGGGCCGTATATTTCAATAACCCTGCCTTTAGGGAAACCTCCAACTCCAAGTGCAATATCGAGGCCCAGCGAGCCGGTTGAGATTGCAGGAGTCTCTTCAATAGCCTGGTCACCAAGCTTCATTATTGTTCCTTTTCCGTATGTTTTTTCGAGCTTATCCATTGTAAGCTTCAATACATTCAGCTTTTCCTGATTGGTATCTTCCTTTGCCATTTTATATAAAATTATTCATTAAAAAGCAAATTTACTCAGTTTCGATTTGAAACAAAAATATAGTTGCAGTTAATCGAAAGTATTTATTAACAATACAGCCGGAGCAAATCAAATTATTCGCAAGTCAATACTATTCAAACACTTACTAAACCGGAAATAAGGTCTGGAATCAGGAATTCAGAATCTGGTCGGTATGATTTTTAGTATCCACCTGTGTGAAAACCTTCTCAATAATTCCATTTTCGCCTATCACAAAAGTAGTACGGTAAACACCTTCGTAGCTCTTGCCTAAAAACTTTTTGGGCCCCCAGACTCCGTAAGCCGAAATTATCGTTTTGTCAGGATCGGGAAGCAACGAAAACGGGAGTTCGTACTTATCGGCAAACTTTACATGCTTTGCAACCGGGTCAGGGCTTACACCTATCACAACATATCCTTTGGAAATTAAACCTTCATGATTATCGCGCAGGTTGCAGGCTTCGGCGGTGCAACCGGGAGTGTCATCCTTGGGATAAAAATAAAGTACAACTTTTTTCCCTTCAAGAGATTCGAGTGAGATCAGATTCCCGAATTGATCGATGGCGCTGAAAGCAGGAGCAATATCGCCTATTTTTAATGTTGTCATATTAATGTTATAAAATATTTGTTTAACTATTTGGATTATAATATAAACAAGATTTCGGTTTAATAGTTCATTTATACTGATTGGTTTCTGGTGGCTAGCTGCTTGTTACTGGTTACTGGTTGCTTGTTGCTTGTTGATGGTTACTGGGCACTCAGCACTGGGTACTCATAACGTATTTTGAAACTGGATTTTAGAATTTCAGTCTGATGCTTTTTCTTTAGGTCCTTGATGCTGGTTCCTGTAAAAACTACAGAATTCCTGGATCCCGCATTCCTGGCACTTTGGTTTTCGTGCAATACACACATAGCGTCCATGAAGGATAAGCCAGTGATGTGCAATGGCAAGTTTATCTCGGGGGATGTATTTAACAAGCTGTTTTTCAGTAGCAAGTGGAGTTTTTGAATTAATTGTCAGGCCGATCCGGTTCGAAACCCTGAAAACATGAGTATCGACAGCCATGGCTGGCAGATTAAAAACAACCGAAGTGATCACATTGGCTGTTTTCCGCCCGACACCGGGCAATTTCTGAAGTTCATCGATATCCGATGGTACAATTCCTTTGAAATCATTAATAAGCACCTGAGCCATTCCTAAAAGGTTTTTGGCCTTATTATTCGGGTATGAGCAACTTTTAATTAATTCAAACACCTGATCGACAGAGGCATGTGAAAGTGATTCAGCATCCGGAAAAACTTCAAAAAAAGGAGGAGTGATCATATTTACCCGTTTGTCGGTACATTGTGCCGAAAGTATCACTGCCACCAGCAACTGGTATGGCGATAAGTAATCCAGTTCAGTCACAGCAACCGGCATGGCTTTTTCAAAATAGCCTATTACAGCTTTATATCGTTCGGATATTGAAATTGTTTTTGACATGTTTTCATCTGATTATTCATTCCTCTTACTAAATTGACCTAATTCCAACCTTTCTCCTGAAGTAGAGGGGCGCATGCCCATTTTACACTCTGGCTTTATGAACATACAATACCAATCCTACATATTAATTAAAGTGACTTCTGATCTATTTATTGACAGCATAAAAGTACAAAACCATAAGCTATGAGCAAAAAAAAATCCCGCACCAGGCGGGATATAGTGTTAAACTTTTATTAAAGGCTGTATCAGTTAAGTACAATAAAACAGGTTGGAAAATCATTACACTTAATAACCTGTAGAGCCCTTGAGTAACTAATCAGCATCTTCACAGCCTCTGCTCCGGGTGTTAAATCCGCAACATTTTTCTGACCTGATAAACGTGAAGAATCTTGTGTGAGTGTAGAGATTTTTATCATCAATTGAGTATTTGTTAAACCATATACCCAAAAAACGACGAAAACTCCGGCTTATTGCATAAGAGATAAAATATTTTCCGGTCTAAACACTCAGAATAATTTCCTTACTGTCGATAAGTTTACGAAGGTTGATCAGCGCATAGCGCATACGACCCAAAGCCGTGTTGATACTGACATCAGTCTGCTCGGCAATATCTTTGAAACTCATATCGCTGTAATGCCTCAGCATAAGTACTTCACGCTGTTCTTCAGGCAGGTATTCGATCAGTTTACGGACATCTTCATAAATCTGGTCAACAATCATACGTTCCTCTATCGAATCGTCAACAATACGAAGGTTGTCGAAAATATCCCCATCTTCCGAATTGTTATCTACAACCGGTAAACGTTTCGATTTACGATAGTGATCGATAATCAGATTATGCGAAATCCGCATCACCCACTGTATAAATTTTCCTTCTTCCTTGTAAATCCCCGAACGCAAGGTATTGATAACCTTGATAAAGGCGTCCTGGAAAATATCATCTGCAAGGTGCTTGTCCCTGACAACCAGAAGAATATACGAATACACTTTTTGCTTGTGCCTGTTGATGAGAACCTCAAGACTAAATTCATTACCGGCGAGATAGTTGCTTATAAGCTCCTGATCGCTAACAATGGGGGTTGACATGATACCTCCGTATTGGTTAGTAATTATTTGAGTTTAATAGCGTAGAGATCTCTCGATAACGGTTTTTTAGTTACTAATTAATGAGTCAGGCGTCGAAAAGAAACAAGATATATTTATCCTATTTACTTTGTGGAGTGCAAATATAACACATCTCTGTGTTAAAATGTGAACTTTTGTTAAAAATATTTTGATAAATATCATTAGGGTATATAATTTTAAATTCTATACTATTGATATACAGCCACATATACAGCATCAGAAAGTATTGAATAAAAATCAATAAATCAGAAAATATTTGATTTTATGACATTTTTTAAGCATTGAAGTTCGAATTGTGAGTAGCTTTGCATGCGCTATGGGGATAAACAGAACCGTTTTGTTGATCAATTAGCTACTTTTTGAAAACTGTAGGAATGATTGTTACTGACATTGACCATTTAGACCCAAAGAAATACATCCTCATTAAGGGAGCCAGGGTCAACAACCTTAAAAATATTTCGATTGCCATTAACCGGAACAAACTTGTGGTTATTACAGGTTTATCGGGTTCAGGCAAGTCGTCGCTCGCTTTCGATACTTTATATGCTGAAGGACAAAGGCGGTATGTGGAGAGTCTGAGTTCTTACGCCAGGCAATTCCTGGGCCGCATGAGCAAACCTGAAGTCGACTATATTAAAGGAATTGCCCCTGCTATTGCAATCGAGCAGAAGGTAAACACCCGAAATCCGCGTTCAACTGTAGGAACATCCACCGAAATATACGAATATATCAAATTGCTTTTTGCCCGGGTAGGAACTACTTTTTCACCGGTTTCAGGCAACCAGGTTACGCGACATACAGTTACCGACGTGGTTAACGCAATTCTGCGGCTTCCAGCAGAAAGTACTGTAATGATTTATAGCCCTCTTTCCGTAAAACATGACAGGACACTGAAAGAAGACCTTACCGTTATTCTCCAGCAGGGATTCAGCAGGATTTTATACAAAAACAAAATCCTTAAAATTGAAGATGTTCTAGCCGAAGCCGATAAGTATGAATATCAGGATATGTTCATACTTATTGACAGGTTCACGGTTTATCCCGATGATGAAGACTTTGTCTCGAGAGCCGCCGATTCGGCACAAACTGCATTTTTCGAAGGAAACGGTACCTGCCTTCTAGGTATAGTGCTTGAAGGTATTGATCAGCAAATGGAATTTTCGAACCGTTTTGAGCTGGATGGGATTACATTCGAGGAACCATCGGTACACCTATTCAGTTTCAATAACCCTTTCGGGGCATGTAAAAAATGTGAAGGCTTCGGCAGTGTGATAGGGATTGATGAGGACCTTGTGATACCCGATAAAAGCCTTTCAGTTTACGGTGATGCAGTTGCCTGCTGGAAAGGTGAAAAAATGAGTGAGTACAAACAAGTATTGTTAACTCACGCCCACAAATTTAATTTCCCGGTTCACGAACCATATTACAAACTCAACCAGGATCAGCGAAAGTTGTTGTGGACCGGAAATCAATATTTTGAAGGGATTAACGAATTCTTTCAAATGGTTGAAAGCCAAACATATAAAATTCAGTACAGGGTAATGCTTTCGCGTTACCGCGGGAAAACCGTTTGCCCCGATTGCCTTGGAACGAGGCTTCGTAAAGATGCGAACTACGTAAAAATCAATGGCAGATCAATTACTGATCTTGTTTTGATGCCTATTGAAGATTCACTTGACTTTTTCACGAACATAGAACTTTCGGAATACGAGCATACTGTTGCCGACCGCCTGCTAATTGAAATAAAAAACAGGCTGGGCTTCCTTTGTAATGTAGGTTTACCATACCTCACACTGAACCGTTTATCGAATTCTCTCTCCGGAGGCGAATCACAGCGCATTAACCTGGCGACCTCGCTTGGAAGCAGCCTTGTAGGCTCATTGTACATACTCGACGAGCCGAGTATCGGTCTTCACCCGCGCGACACGCACCTGTTGATCAAAGTCCTGAAAGGCCTTAGGGATATGGGTAATACGGTTATTGTGGTTGAGCACGAAGAAGAAATTATCAAGGCGGCCGACGAGGTAATCGATATAGGCCCACTGGCCGGGAGCCATGGAGGCGAGCTAGTTTTCCAGGGTACATTTGATGAAATATTGCAGGATGAGAAAAGCCTGACCGGTCAGTATCTTTCGGGCAGGAAAGCAATACAACTGCCTGTAAGCCGCAGGCCCTGGAACGACTATATCGAAATAAAAGGGGCCAGGGAACATAACCTGAAAGGCATTGATGTAAAATTCCCGCTTAAAACCCTTACAGTAGTTACAGGTGTGAGTGGTTCGGGAAAGACAACTCTTGTAAAGCGGATACTTTACCCTGCTCTGAAAAAGATTTATGGCGGATACGGAGAACGCTCAGGCCGGTTCGACCGCCTCGAAGGAGACTACAACCTGATTACTGCGGTTGAACTGATTGATCAGAACCCGATAGGAAGATCGTCGCGTTCGAACCCGGCAACCTATGTAAAGGCATTTGACGATATCCGTAGTCTTTATGCCGAACAGCAATTATCGAAACTGCGCGGCTATAAACCCGGTTTCTTTTCCTTTAACGTAGAAGGCGGCCGTTGCGAAGAATGCGAGGGCGAAGGAATTGTTACCGTGGAAATGCAGTTTATGGCCGACCTTCACCTTACCTGCGACAGTTGTAAAGGCAAGCGTTATAAAGATGAAGTTCTGGATGTCAAATTCAATGAAAATACAATTTCCGATATCCTGGACCTTACGATCGAACAAGCTATTGAATTTTTCGCGAATACAGGTGAAAAGAATGCAAATGCGGCCCGTGTTGCTGCAAAACTTAAACCGCTGGCTGACGTTGGATTAGGTTACCTTAAACTGGGCCAATCGTCGGATACATTTTCGGGCGGAGAAGCCCAGCGTATTAAACTTGCTTCGTTCCTTACAAAGGGAACAAACGACTCTCCTACCCTGTTCATATTCGACGAACCAACTACCGGATTGCATATGCACGACATCAACCGGCTGCTGGCAGCTTTCAATGCACTACTTGTGAAAGGGCATTCAGTTATTGTTATCGAACACAACCTGGAAGTTATTAAGACAGCCGATTGGGTTATCGACCTTGGTCCTGAAGGGGGCGAAAAAGGAGGATTTGTTTTATTTGAAGGAGTGCCTGATGACCTTCTTAAGATTAAAGATTCACATACTGGTTTCTACCTGAAAAACAAACTTTAAATTGAAATATTTGAAGGTGACCTGATTGCAACCAATTCATAATCTATTGATTATAAAATAATACTGTTAGATTCTCCTGTAATTCTTATAACCGATTTCAATACCCAGTTTAGACCTTACAAAAAGTTTAAACCTGCTTTTTATACTCAGGTTATTGAATGATAATTCATAATCGAATTTCCAGTTTTTGCTGTTAATACGATCGAGCATAACTGCCGGATGCGTCCCATCAAACAATTGCAGGGCATCTATTCCGCTGTAATCAAATTCATCCGATTTCAGGACATTCTTTTCGAGCCACTGGTCGGGGTGCCAGAGTTTATGAAAGCTTTCCTGTTTGCGCTGCATAGCCAGCGGATCTTTTACCCATCCATAGTGGTACACAAATGCTCCTGAAGGTTTTACATTGAGTTTGCGCCCGTTTACTTTCCTGAAACCTTGAGCATCACGATAGGAATATATGATGCTTTTTTTGCGTATTATCCTGATTTCGTGCGGATACCATTTATCAGAAAGGCCCACATAATCGTATGACCCGTAAAAATGCAGGTAGTCGAATAGCAATCCATCCACTTCAGGATGATCTTTCCATTTAAGCATAGCATTACTGATGGATTCAAGGTATTTCTCATGAACTACTTCATCGCCCTGTATATAAAAAGCCCAGTCGGTATCATTGCTGATGGCCTGGAAAGCTTTGTCGGTTTCAACGGCCAGCACCCTGCCTCCTTCCCGAAGGCAGTCGTCCCATGTGGTTTCAATGATCCGGATTTTAGCTGGATCGATTTGCCGGATCAACTCAAGGGTTTCGTCTTCCGACTTTCCAACAGCAACAACAAAATCGTCGCACAATGGCAGTATTGACCTTATTGCCTCCACAACCGGGTAGTCATAAAGTATAGCATTGCGGATAAATGTAAAACCGGTTACTTTCATGCTGGACGGATAAGTGAGCAAAGTTAGTAATTTCAGGAAACCGGTGTTTATGCTTTTATCAGGAAGGTTATATCAGGCTCAGATGTAGATAGATTGATATCAAAAAGCCCCAAGTCCAAAAATCCAAATTCCAAATTCCAGGGAAGAAAATGAGTCAGAATAATTCAATTCAGTAAAGTATACTGCACGTTGAATTTTGGCGCTTTGAATTTGGTTTTGGGACTTATTCTTTTAGTAGTCGATCATGAGCATTTACAAAAGCATGAATTCTATTCCGGTTTAAATGTATAATTTTGTCCAAAACACCATCCTATGCATATTCATTACTTCCAGCACGACCATTTCGAAGATTTGGGTTACATTGGTGAATGGGCTGCTGCCCGGCATTTCGGCACTTCTGTTACACGCTTCGATAAGGGCCAGAAACTCCCACAACACACTGACTATGATTGGCTTGTTGTTTTGGGCGGAAAAATGGGAGTAAACGACTCATTTGAATTTACATGGATAACTGAAGAAATTGAATTTATCAGTCATGCTATCAAGTTAGGCAAAACAGTGATTGGAATATGCCTGGGTTCGCAACTGGTTGCAAGTGCCCTGGGAGCGGAAGTATATAGAAACACAGAGCCAGAAATGGGTTTCTGGCCGGTGAAATTCATCCCTGAATCACAAGAGGACAATATATTCAGGCATTTTCCAGCTGAACTGAATGTGTTGCATGTTCATTTCGATACATTTATACTACCCGAAAATGCAATTAACATGGCTTCAAGTGCAATTACCACGCAGCAGGCCTTCCGGTATAAACAGAATGTTTTTGGTTTCCAGTTTCACTTTGAAGTTACACCCGGAAATGTGCATGGCTTTATTAAAGAGATAACACCTGAAATCGTTGCAGGGACATTTTCGCAAACCGCTGAAGAAATGATCAGGTTGTCAGGCTGTTGTACAAGGAATAATTTGATATTCGAAAAAGTTCTTGATGAAATTTATTTATCCGGTTCCAAATAATACAATACCAGATATCGCGGAAATTTTGGATGACTTTTAGTGAGAGCACTCTTCTTTATTTAATAATGAGCTTCCCTCCTGCCAGATTTCCATTCGCTAAGACAAACTGGTAAAAATAAATTCCTTTGGATAGCCCGGCCCTAAAGAATATAAAATTATCCGTGACATTATGATAAGAACCAACTTCCTTTCCTGAAAAGTCAAATAATTTGAGTTCAACATGCTGCACACTCCCAGGTATGCGGACTGTAGCATAATCGAGCATTGGGTTTGGATTGATACTGAAACTCCCCTGGTCAGGAACAATCTTAGTGGCTGTTATCATCATACATTCCGTGGTTGATTCGGGATAAACCAATTCACCATTTACCGACTGGCATAAAAGCATCGACCCAAATTCAAACGGCGGCATCAACTCTCCCATTGAGCCGAATAAGCCATAGGAACTGCCTATACCCTCAACAAGGTGTACAAAAACATTCCCCGGGCTATAGGAAAGTGCAATTCCATAGCTAAACCGGTAATTACCTGCTACCAGGATGGAGTCAACTGATTCGACGATATTATAAAGCCCGTAAGATGGAGCATGGTTAATATAAGTAGAAACCAATGTATCGTGTAGCTTCAGACTAAAATCGTATAGTAGTTGTTCATTAGCCTCATTTGCCGGGACAAACCAGATTTTCTTTCCCTGTATATCGTTTCTGATTGCACCCCTGTAATTTGTAAAGGGTGTGTACCAACCTCCAAACAGACAATCGCCTGCCGGCGAGGAAGGATACTGCCGACCTGAATGAGTGATTTTCTGGTATGTAACACCATTTAGCAGTGTATCTCCCGAAATAATGTTTTGGTATTCCGAACAACAATAGCACTGATAGCCACTGCTTGCTTCCCGCCAATAGGTATTCTGTGTCGGGAATGGATGATATGCCGGGCTCTGACCAAACAACACAGTCGAAAAAACGAATAATACCGGCAATAAAAACAGCCTTTTCATGATCTGAAAATTAAACAGCGATACATTTAAAGTGGAACGCCCAATATCAACTGCTAATATACCAAATCTCAAAAGAGTTTTCGAAAATTTGCCGAAAAATAATATTTTTCGGATCAGATAATTGTACATTTTACACTTTGTATTTTCTGAAACTTTTTTTTAGTACTTTTGCACCCTCAAATGCATCCCTTGTAATACAGAACAATATTTCATTAAAATCCTAATAACTAATACTATTATGGCTAAATCTAAAGTTAAGAGCGTTTATACTTTCGGCAATAAAAAAGCTGAAGGTGATGCTTCGATGAAAAACCTGCTTGGTGGCAAAGGTGCTAACCTGGCCGAGATGAATCTTATCGGTGTACCGGTCCCTCCTGGATTTACAATCACCACCGAAGTGTGTACCGTATACAACAAGGAAGGGCGCGATGCAGCACTTAAATTGATTAAAAAAGAAGTTGAAACAGCTGTTTCGGAAGTTGAAAAACTGATGAATTCGAAATTCGGCGACAACAAAAACCCGTTGCTTGTTTCAGTTCGTTCAGGCTCACGCGCTTCGATGCCGGGTATGATGGATACCATCCTCAACCTCGGATTGAATGACGATGCTGTTGCAGGTCTTGTTAAGAAAACCGGAAACGGACGTTTTGTATGGGATTCGTACCGCCGCTTTGTTCAGATGTATGGCGATGTTGTACTTGGATTGAAACCTGTTTCGAAAGAAGATGAAGATCCTTTTGAAGAAATCATTGATCACCTGAAAAAGGAAAAAGGCGTTAAACTTGATAATGAACTTACAACTGACGACCTGATAGAACTTGTTGCCCGTTTCAAGAAAGCGGTTAAAAAAGCAACAAAAAAAGACTTCCCTTCCGATCCTTGGGAACAACTCTGGGGAGCCATTTGTTCAGTATTCGACAGCTGGATGAACGACCGCGCAATCCTTTACCGCCAGCTTAACAATATTCCTGAAGAATGGGGAACAGCTGTTAACGTTCAGGCAATGGTATTCGGCAACATGGGCGATTCATCGGCAACCGGTGTTTGTTTCAGCCGCGATGCAGGTACAGGCGAAAACCTTTTCAACGGCGAATACCTTATCAACGCACAAGGCGAAGACGTTGTTGCCGGTATCCGCACACCACAGGAAATCACAATCGAAGGTTCAAAACGTTGGGCTAAACTGACAGGAGTAAGTGAAAAAGACCGCAAGGCAAATTTCCCTTCACTCGAAGAAACCATGCCTAAACTGTATAAAGAACTGTTCGATATCCAGAAAAAACTGGAAAAGCACTATAAAGACATGCAGGATATGGAGTTCACAATCCAGGAAGGTAAACTCTGGATGCTTCAGACCCGCAACGGAAAACGCACCGGCGCAGCCATGGTTAAAATTGCCGTGGATATGTTCAAGGAAAAACTAATCGACGAAAAAGCAGCTATTTTGCGCGTTGAGCCAGCAAAACTTGATGAATTGCTTCACCCTGTTTTTGATACAGCCGCTTTGAAAAAAGCAAAAGTTCTTGCCCAGGGATTACCGGCTTCTCCAGGTGCTGCCACAGGACAAATCGTATTCTTTGCCGATGATGCCGAAATATGGTCGATTAAAGGAAATAAAGTTATCCTTGTCCGTATCGAAACTTCTCCTGAAGACCTTAAAGGTATGAACGTTGCCGAAGGTATTCTTACTGCCCGTGGCGGTATGACATCGCATGCCGCAGTTGTTGCCCGTGGAATGGGCAAATGCTGTGTTTCGGGAGCTGGAAGCCTAAAGATTGATTACAAAACTCGCACACTCGAAATCGGCGATCAGAAATTCGTTGAAGGCGACTGGTTATCACTCAACGGTTCAACCGGCGAAGTTTTCGCAGGTAAAATCGGTACCCAGGCGGCTGAACTCAGCGGCGATTTTGGAAAACTGATGGAAATGGCCGACAAACATTCACGTATGCTTGTCCGTACCAATGCCGATACACCTCACGATTCACAGGTTGCACGCAAATTCGGAGCTAAAGGTATCGGCCTCTGCCGTACCGAACATATGTTCTTCGAAGGAGTAAAGATCAAAGCCATGCGCGAAATGATTCTTGCCGACGACGAAAAAGGACGCCGTGCCGCTCTTGCAAAACTTTTGCCTATGCAGCGCGAAGACTTCGAAGGAATTTTCGAAGCTATGGAAGGCCTGCCTGTAACCGTTCGTTTGCTCGACCCTCCATTACACGAATTTGTTCCCCACGAAGAAGCCAACCAGAAAGAAATGGCCAAGGAAATGGGCATTTCACCAGCAGAAGTGAAGGCAAAAGTTGAATCACTCCATGAATTCAACCCTATGCTTGGACATCGCGGTTGCCGTTTAGGGAATACTTATCCTGAAATTTCAGAAATGCAGGCACGCGCTATTATTGAAGCTGCTATGAACCTGAAAAAGAAAGGCATCAAAACCCATCCAGAAATTATGATCCCGTTAACAGGTACATTAACCGAAATGAAAATGCAGGAGCAAATCGTACGCGATACTGTTGAAGCTGTTTTCGCTGAGCGTAAGGACCGCATGGATTATATGGTTGGAACTATGATTGAAGTTCCGCGTGCTGCCCTCGTTGCTGATAAAATTGCTGAATCGGCTGAGTTCTTCTCATTCGGAACCAACGACCTTACCCAGATGACATTTGGTTATTCACGCGACGACGCAGGCAAGTTCCTCCCGGTTTACCTGAAAAAAGGCATCCTGAAATACGACCCGTTCCAGGTTCTTGACCAGGAAGGCGTTGGACAACTTGTTAAAATGGCGATCGACAGAGGCCGTTCGACACGTCCGAACCTGAAAGTCGGTATCTGCGGCGAACATGGCGGCGAACCTTCATCAGTTGAATTCTGCCATACCGTTGGTATGAACTATGTAAGTTGCTCACCATTCCGCGTTCCTATTGCTCGTTTGGCTGCAGCACAGGCTGCAATCAAGGAAAATGCAGCTTCAGGTGTCAAAGTCAAGAAGGCAAAGAAAGCTGATAAAAAATCAGACAAGAAGGCTGGAAAGAAAAAATAATACCGCTTAAAATTGATAGTTTGTTAGGGAGGCTGCCGGAAGGCGGCCTCTTTTGCTTTAGTAATATATAATTTTGCTACATTTGATTTCGTTTAATTTAAAGAACAATAATCCAATTATAAAATCCTGGAGAGATCCGAAAATCAGTTAAAATGATTATAAAGAACAAACTCGACAAATCATTCGGGCCGGTTGGTTCATCGGCAGGACTAGTAATATTTATCTTAGGAATTGCTACAACATTTTCTTCTCTATTTGGGATTTTCCTCATTGTTACCGGGGCATTTGTCGGTTTCTCATCAACAACGATTTTCATTGATGCAACCAGACGAAGAATAAAGTTTTCGAATACCATTTTTGGCATAGTTCCACTTGGACGATGGATACCAATAGAAATTGGCATGAAAATCGGGATAAAGGAATCAAACCTGGTCTGGACAGCATATAGCCGCAGCAATCGTTCTCTTGATATTGATACCAGCGATTTCAGGCTGATACTCTTTAATTCGGAAGGCAATGAAATAATGCCTCTTAAAAAGGTGAGTTCACTTGAATCGGCAATTGCTGAACGCAGGATTTTATGTTCAGAACTTGGGTTACATGAATCGGATTAGAAAGTATTCGTCTGAAAATCAATAGTCACTGTTGTGCCAGGACCAAGGTTTCATTATCTTTGAAAGTTATTTCCATTCTCAATATATAGTGAAACGGCTAATGATTTGAATATGAAAAAGAAGGAGCATAAAACTGCAATAACGGATATTCCAGCCAATGATGCCGGGAAAAAGGTTCACGAATGTAAAAACTGTTCAACCGAAATAGAAGGCCCTTATTGTAACTTTTGTGGACAAAGGTATCACGATCACAAAGAGTCGTTTGGAGAACTCGTTTATGAATTCATTGCTGATTTTCTGCATTTCGATTCGCGGTTTTTCAAGACTGTGATTCCATTGCTTTTTGCACCCGGGAAACTCACAAAAAGTTACAACGAGGGCAAGCAACGAAGCCAGTTCCATCCTATAAGGTTATACCTATTCAGCAGTTTTATATATTTTTTCCTTTTCTTTACTTTTACTAATGTAGTCCCCGAACTGAGTCCAGAATCTGAAATAACCTCCCGGGTGCCGCCGGTCAGGGTCGACTCAATGTTGACAAATATTACTGAGACCAAACCTGATGATACAATCCTACAAAAGGCGCTAAATACTGCAAATATTGGATTAACTAATAAGCAGGAATTTGTAACTATCAAAGATTCTAACTCAAACTATAGTTTTACAGTAACTCCGTTTGTGGATTCGCTTATTCGGAAAAAAGTTACACCATCGCAGTATAAGGAAATTCAGAAGAAATTGCCTAAAGCTAAACGCGCCGGTTTATTCGAACGCATGATTACAATGCGGGTATTAGAAATCAGCCAGCAAGGCGAATACGGGAAAAGAGAATTTTTCAGAAAAGCGACCGAGACCTTTTTTCACAATTTGCCAAAAGCGCTTTTCTTTCTGTTGCCGGTTTTCGCCTTCATTCTTAAACTATTGTATATCAGGCATAGGCAATTTTATTTTGTTGATCATGCAATATTAAGCCTTCACTACTTCAGTTTTATCTTCCTGATTTTATCCATAAATATTTATTTATTGGATAAAATTTTCAATACCGGTATTTTCGGTATTATGGCATCTTTATGGATAATGATTTATCTTCTTATAATGATGAAGCGTCTGTACCTGCAAAGTTGGGGAAAAACACTTATCAAATATTTTTTACTTGGATTTCTTTTCTTTTTTGTGGTTTTGTTTACCCTATTCATGAATATGGCTGTAACCGCATTTATGGTGTAATTCCTGGTTATACATTATACAAGGCAACAACCTGATCTTATGAATAATTAAGAAGAATTTTTGTTCTGCTAGGCTGATCAATTTCTAATATAACGACACGTAAAATAGTTTTGCTTAATTCAAGGATCTGAAATAAAATCCTGGAATCCATTTTATGGTAGTATCTTACCGATTATTTTGTCAGTTTCCCTTTTCATGCCTTCAATATACTTATTAAATTTAAAAATTACACCATGTGTTTTTCATCTGAAGCCAGTTTTGCAGGAGGCGTTATTATTTCAACAATAGGCGTTGCTGTAGTTACTAAAATTCACAAGCCCTCACAATTATTGTTTGCATGTATTCCTATCTTTTTCGGGATACAGCAATTTACCGAAGGGATATTATGGATAACTATTCCGAACCCGCAACTCATAACATTACAAAGAGTTGCGACCTATATTTTCCTGATCATGGCCGATGTCCTCTGGCCACTATGGATTCCACTTTCAGTCCTGTTTATGGAAGAGAAGGCGAAGCGAAAAAAAATATTATGGTACCTTCTGATAATCGGCATGGCTGTGTCAATATATTATTCATTCTGCCTGATATTTTTACATGTTACACCCCAGATTATGGGGTATCATATCAGATACACCAGCGATTTCTCAAAAGTGATTGCTATCCCGGTTTTCATTCTATACCTGATTGCATCAATTACCCCGCTATTTATTTCAAGTATAAAACGAACACATGTCCTTGGGATTTTTATGTTCCTGTCGTGTGTGGTTACAGCAATATTCTTTACTCAATTTCTAACCTCGGTGTGGTGCTTCTTTGCGGCACTGATAAGCGGGGTTATATTCTGGATCCTGAGGGATTCAAAAAGGAAATACAGGTTTGATAAACTACAATTTCTGAAGGAACAGATCCTGTAAGCAAAGCTAAATACATCAAAACCAATTGTTATACTCACTGCCTATTCGTGCAGTTTAACTAAAATAGTGCCCGTCTCGGCGGAAAGTCGTATCTTTGAGCACTTTACCAATCGACTTCCGGATAGTCAAAAGTTAATGGAAAACAGAAAATGGCTTCCTTTAACCAGGGAGTGAATATATATTGCTGATCGACTTTCCCTAAACTACTTGCCTTTAACTTTTGAACCCATCAATCTCAATGAATACATTCGAAAACCTAAACCTGTCGAAACCCTTGCTTAATGCTATTGCTGATCTTGGCTTCGACAGGCCAACACCCATACAATCAGAGGCTTATCCTATACTAATTGCAGGTAAGGACGTGGTGGGGATTGCACAAACCGGCACAGGAAAAACACTGGCTTATATGCTTCCTTTGTTGCAGGATATGAAGTTTTCGAAGCAGCTTAATCCCAGAATACTGGTTTTGGTTCCGACGCGGGAATTGGTGATACAGGTAGTTGAAATGGTGGAGAGTTTCGCCAAATATATGAATATTAGGGTCTTAGGCGTGTACGGAGGTGTAAATATTAATACCCAAAAGCAAAGAGTAGTGCAGGGTGCTGACATTATGGTTGCAACACCCGGCAGGTTATACGACCTGGCATTATGTGGAGCATTGCCACTAAAAGATGTCCGCAAACTTGTTATCGACGAGGTGGACGTTATGCTCGACCTGGGTTTCCGGTTCCAGTTAACCAATATTTTTGAGTTACTGCCCAAACGGCGGCAGAATATTATGTTCTCGGCTACAATGACTGATGAAGTAGCCGAACTTATTGATACTGATTTTGTCGCCCCAATGAAAATCTCAATTGCTTTTAGCGGCGAGCCGTTGGATAACATAGCCCAGCAATGTTACGACGTACCCAATTTTTATACTAAGGTCAACCTTCTTTCGCACCTGGTAAGTGACAAGCCTGAATTCAGCAAAGTACTCGTATTTGTTTCAAACAAAAACAATGCCGACAGGTTGTTTAAAGCGCTCGAAGAAAAACATGGTTCCGAAACAGGCATTATACATTCCAACAAAACCCAGAATTTCAGGTTCAGGGCAGTAAATGATTTCGATGCAGGCAAAAACAGGATACTGATTGCAACAGATATCATAGCTCGTGGCCTTGACCTTGATAAAGTTTCACATGTAATAAATTTTGACACACCGAATTTCCCCGAGAATTATATACACCGTATCGGACGCACGGGACGTGCCGAACGCCAGGGAAAATCCATATTGTTTTATACCGAAAAAGAAGAAGACGCGAAACTGAGGATAGAGTCGCTAATGGACTACCAGATTCCTATAATGGATTTCCCTGACGAAGTCGGAATTTCGAGCCAGAAAACGCCCGAAGAACGTGCCCTTGCAGGCGATACCAAGAATCCCTTCCGAAACGAAAAAAAAATGGTACTTGCCCCGGGTTTTCACGAAAAGAAAGCAAAGAACAGGAAGACCAACCAGGGAGGATCATATAAAAGAGAATTGGCATTAAAATATAAGAAGCCCAAAACTAAGGGAGATAAGACCTTCAAAGGCAAGAATAAAAAGAAATAATTTCTTATTAATTATCTCATTTTAAACCGATTACCCGGTTATATCAACTAGCTATATAATCAGATATTCAATTATAATAATATTTTCTGCAATCGTTTGCAGATTCATCATTTTTTATACATTTGTCCGGATAATCCTGGCATTATATGGTTTTTTGCCGCATATTTAATAATCCATCATACTAACTTCTTCAACCTTTTAGAAACATGGCAAATGCAGTAAACAGGCCCGGTCATTCCATCGATTTAGAACAATATGGAATAACAGGGGTTAACGAGGTATATTACAATCTCGGTTACGAAGAACTTTTCAAACACGAAACAGACCCTGCGCTCGAAGGATTCGAACGCGGTCAGGTATCGAACCTTGGCGCAGTAAATGTGTATACAGGCATATTTACAGGCCGTTCACCTAAAGACAAGTACATAGTTAAGGACTCCGTTTCGGAGGATACTGTCTGGTGGTCGACCATAGGCAAAAACGACAACAAGCCTGTTTCACCTGAAGTTTGGAACCATCTGAAAGGAATTGCACAGAAAGAACTCTCTGATAAAAAATTGTATGTGGTTGATGCCTTTTGCGGAGCAAACACTGATACACGTTTAAAAGTCAGATTTATTGTTGAGGTAGCATGGCAAGCACATTTTGTAAAAAATATGTTTATCCGTCCCACGGAAGACGAACTTTATAACTTCATACCTGATTTCATTGTACTTAATGCATCAAAGACATCAAATCCGGATTGGCAGTCGATGGGACTTAATTCGGAAAATTTTGTTGTTTTCAATTTAACTGAACGCATGCAACTCATTGGAGGTTCGTGGTATGGCGGTGAGATGAAGAAAGGCATTTTCTCGATGATGAATTATTACCTGCCTCTGCGCGGAATAGCATCAATGCACTGTTCGGCCAATAAAGGTAAAGAAGGTGATGTTGCTATTTTCTTCGGGCTTTCGGGCACAGGAAAAACAACCCTTTCGGCCGATCCGAAACGCCAGCTGATTGGTGACGACGAGCATGGCTGGGACGACGAAGGGATTTTCAATTTTGAAGGTGGCTGTTATGCCAAATGTATCAACCTGAGCGAAGAGAATGAACCTGATATTTTCCATGCCATCCGGCGCGATGCATTGCTCGAAAATGTTACTGTTCATGAGGATGGCAGCATTGATTTTGCTGATGGGTCAAAAACCGAGAATACACGTGTCTCCTACCCTATCTACCATATCGACAATATTGTTAAACCGGTTTCAAAAGGCGGTCATGCAAGCAAAGTGATTTTCTTAACCGCTGATGCTTTCGGTGTTTTACCCCCGGTTTCGAAACTTACAGAGGACCAGACAAAATACCATTTCCTTTCCGGATTTACGGCAAAACTTGCCGGTACCGAACGTGGGGTAACCTCCCCGCAGCCAACATTCTCAGCGTGTTTCGGCAATGCATTCCTTTCGCTGCACCCGACAAAATATGCTGTTGAACTAGTAAAACGTATGGAAGCTGTCGGAGCCAAAGCATACCTGGTGAATACAGGTTGGAACGGAAGCGGAAAGCGAATCTCCATCAAAGATACCCGCGGAATTATTGATGCTATCCTCGATGGTTCCATTGATCATGCACCAACTAAAATGATCCCGTATTTCAACCTCGAGGTCCCGACTGAACTGCATGGCGTTAATCCGGCTGTGTTGGATCCCCGCGATACCTACGATCCGGCATCTGTATGGGATGAAAAAGCACTCGATCTTGCAAAACGCTTCATCGATAACTTTGCTAAATACACTGATAATGAAGAAGGTAAGCGATTAGTTGCTGCCGGTCCTCAATTATAATCAACCAACCAAATCCAGGGGCCAACAATCAGGGATTGATATTCCTGGTTTTGGCTCCTGATTATTTTCTTCGGATTCCTTGTAAAATTCTCAGCCAAAATACTCAGGTACTAACCCCAAAACCCTAAATCCCAAACCCTACATGGATTGCCGCCCAGGATGTGGTGTATGCTGCATAACTATTTCAATCAGTTCACCTATACCCGGAATGCCTGATGGCAAACCTGCCGGAGTGCGGTGTATTCATCTTACTGATGAATACCTCTGTGATATATTTAATCACCCTTCCCGCCCCGATGTTTGTGCAGGTTTTAAGCCTGACATTCTGTTCTGCAGCACGTCAAAAGAGGAAGCACAAAAAGTAGCTGAATGGATGATGAAAAAAGATTAAAATACGTTATTTATCAGAAAATATTATGTACAAATTTTTAATTTACTGCTGATCAGGGGCTTGTAATACTAAAATATTCATTTCTATTTTATTGAAAATCAATTTATTAAAAATATATTCAAAAATAATAGCAAATAATTCATTTATATCTTATCTTTGCGACCAACTATCAATAAAATAATTACTAATACCCATTACAATGTCTACTGGAAAAGTAAAATTTTTCAATCAGCAAAAAGGTTTCGGCTTTATTGTTGATGATGAAACAAACAAAGAAGTTTTTGTGCACGTAACTGGTCTTATTGACAAAATTAAAGATGACGATTTAGTTAGCTTTGAAGTTGTTGAAGATCGCCGCGGTCCCAAAGCAATCAATGTTAAAATGCAATAATACGCATTGAAAAAACTACTAAGCTTCCGCAAGGAAGCTTTTTTTTTGCGTAAATTTCAGTAAATCAGCAATCAGGGGTTGCCAGAAGACGTTAAAATTTATCCGGTCAATCTTGCTACTTTTGCATTTGTTTCCCACCCAAATATTTTTACATTGAACTACCTTCAGGTCGATAACCTTTCAAAAGCATACGGCGAAAAAGTCCTTTTCAGGAATATCAGTTTCAGTATCGATAAGGGGCAGAAAGTGGCCCTTATTGCCCGCAATGGAACAGGCAAGAGTTCGCTCATGCATATACTTGCCGGGTTTGAGGCACCTGATTCGGGTAAAATTGTAACACGCCGTGATCTGAAAATTGATTACCTGCAGCAGAATCCTCAACTTAACGAATCGCTAACCATCCTTGATACCATATTTTCATCGGGCTCAGGATTGATGAAAGTAATTCATGATTACGAGTACGCCCTTGAGCAAATGAAGCATAATCCGGGTGCTGAAAGCGAAAAACGCATGAATCACAGCATGGCCGAGATGGATGTTTCAGGCGGTTGGGATTTCGAAACGCGCGCCAGGGAAATACTCGGACAGTTTTCGATAAATGATCTGTCGCAGTTGGTTGGAACCCTGTCGGGCGGACAAAGGAAAAAGATAGCGCTTGCGAGAGCGCTTCTTGGCAATCCCGATCTGTTGCTTCTTGACGAACCTACAAACCATCTTGATTTTGAAATGATAGAGTGGCTCGAGGATTATCTTTCGCGCGAATCGCTCAGTTTGTTGCTGGTTACCCACGACAGGTATTTCCTTGATAATGTTTGCGATACCATTCTTGAAATGGATCAGAACTCAATTTTTACATTTAAAGGCAATTACAGCTTTTACCTTGAAAAAAAGGCTGAGAGACAACTGATGGAAGATCAGTCGGTCGAAAAAGCCAAAAACCTGTACCGAACCGAACTCGAATGGATAAGGCGTATGCCAAAAGCCAGGGGGACTAAATCCAAGGCCCGGGTCGGCGCATTTGATGATCTCGAAAGCAAGGCAAAGTTTAAGCGTGATGATAAAAGTATTCAGTTTGGAGTAAATGCAAACCGCCTGGGTGGAAAAATTGTAGAAATCGATAACCTGAGCAAGAACTTCGGCGATTTTAAAGCCGTGGATGATTTTACATATATATTTAAGCGTGGCGAAAAGATAGGGATTGTAGGATTGAACGGCACCGGGAAAAGCACCCTGCTTAACCTGATTTCGGGCCGGCTTGCACCCGATAAGGGTAAAATATCAATCGGGCAGACGGTTGTTATGAGTTATTACACTCAAAACGGCTTGGAACTTGATGAAGACAAACGAGTAATTGATATTGTGAAAAGCGTTGCCGAAGAAATACAACTTCAGAAAGGCAGTATGTCGGCCTCGCAATTCCTTCAGCATTTTGATTTTTCGTATCCTGTCCAGCAGGCCTATTTCAGCGCTTTAAGCGGGGGTGAACGCCGAAGGCTTTATCTCCTTCTACAGTTGATACGTAATCCGAATTTCCTTATACTCGATGAACCCACCAACGACCTCGACATCTATACACTACAGGTTCTCGAAGAATTTTTGCAGGATTTTGCAGGTTGCGTGCTTATTGTATCGCACGATCGTTTCCTGCTGGATAAATTATGTGATCATGTTTTTGTTTTCGAAGGGAAAGGTAAAATAAAGGATTTTTACGGTAATTATACCGATTACTACCAATGGCGCATGAAGGAACTGAAAGCCGCTCAGAAGCTTCCTAAACCGTTGAAAGAGGAAAATCCTGTCCCAAAAGAGAAGAAGGCAGCCGTTAAACCAACTTATAAGCAAATTAAGGAGTTCGAAACACTCGAACTCGAGATTCAACGCCTGGAAACAGAAAAGGATACCGTGATAAACAGGATGAATTCGGGAACCGAAAGT
Source organism: Bacteroidales bacterium (assembly GCA_963677975.1). Taxonomy (GTDB): domain Bacteria; phylum Bacteroidota; class Bacteroidia; order Bacteroidales; family UBA4417; genus UBA4417. Next base: position 3,557,455 of record OY782677.1, read on the forward strand.
CCTGAAAAGCTCACTCAACTCTCGGTAAAATACAATGAGCTGCTCGTACTGATTGATGAAAAGACATTGCAGTGGATGGAACTGGGGGAAATTATCGAAGGGTTCAAATCCTAGGTATTTGACCAAATCAGTTTAAAAATCCGTCTTCACATTGAATCCCAGTTTCTGAAGTGTTTCAGCTGTTTGTGAATTCCCGTTTAAAAGATTAACTGTATAAGCCGGAAATTCGCGGCGCACAGGATATCGGCCGCGTTGCTGCTCAAAAGTTTCAGGATGGGTTATCAGCCGGGTATAATCATCGCTTATCATATAGGTATGAAAAACACTTTGCCTGATCACTTCGAGTATTGTTTTTCCTGCCATATCAATTGTGATTTCAGGAAATGCCGGTTGCGGCAAATTTTGTGGATAAAACCCGGTTAAAGGCAGCCCGAAATATTCAGCCAGTTTCCTTACAACCTGCGACGTACCGTTTGCCTTCCCATCAGTTGAATATCCGGCAATATGTGGTGTTGCTATAAATACCTTCTTCAGCAGTTCAAGATCGATGTGGGGTTCATTTTCCCAAACATCGATAACAGCTCCGGAAAGAATTCCTGTGGTAAGTGCAGCCTTCAGTGCAGATGTTTCAACTACTTCCCCCCGCGAAGTATTAAACAGCCATGCTCCTTTTTTCATTTTACTGAACCGGCCGGAATTAAAAAGATGAAATGTGTTATCGGTTCCGGTTTTATTTAACGGGACGTGTAAAGTTATAATATCGCAGGTTTCAATTATTTCGTCGAGAGATACAAATCCTGCATTTCCCTCCTTCCGTGCCCTTGGCGGGTCGTTCATTTTAACTTTCATACCCAGGAGTTCTGCATTCCGATAAACCTTTGACCCTACATTTCCAACACCTACAATTCCTATCGTTATTTCTTCCGGCTTCGCATTGTGCCTGCAGCAAAGTTCCATCAGCACTGCGGTAATATATTGCTGCACCGACGATGAATTGCATCCAGGAGCATTGAACCAGACAATATTATGCGAGTCGCAGTATTCTGTGTCAATATGATCGAAACCTATGGTTGCGGTTGCAATAAACTTAACAGATGTTCCCTCGAGCAATGATTTATTGCACCTCGTCCTGGTCCGGATTAGCAGAGCATCGGCATCCCCGACCGACTCCCCGTTGATCTTTTCCCCGGGCATGTATATCATTTCGGCATAAGGCTCAAGCACCCCATGCAGAAAAGGTATTTTATCGTCGGCAACAATTTTGATTTTTTTCAAAATTCCTGTATTAGAAGGGGTTGATAAAGAATTTATTGATATTTCAGGCTTATTTGTTCGTAAAACTTTTTTAATGTATAAAAAGCCAGTTTTTTATTCCCGGTTTCTGATATCAGGCCCTTACGGTTCCATCCATCCTGTATGCCGGGAAGTACCCTGCGCGGTGAACGGAAATCGACAAGTATCCAGGGAGTGGTTCCGCGCAATTGAGGAATCCTGCTTACCATTTTAAGGTTTTCTTCATAGAAATACTTCTGGTATTCCTCGCTCCAGCGGGTGAGGCTGTCGCCGTGCATTCCGCCAAGCGCATCGGCTCCAAGTTCCGAAATGATTACAGGTTTATTTATATCAATCTCCCACTTTATTTTCGAACATTTGTCGGGTAAACCGTCGTACCAGCCAATATACTGGTTAAAACTCACAACATCAACAAACTCTGCAAAAGGATCGGTGATAGTTCTTACCATCTCATTTCCTTTAACAGCATGTTGTTCGAGCGCCGCACTTATCAAACGGGTATTATCCAGGTTCCGCGCCGTGTCGGCCAGCCGATGAAGGAAACTGTTCCGGTCGCTGTTTACCGGAGTTTCGTTAGCCATTGACCAGACTATAACCGCTGCCCGGTTTTTATCCCGCGAAATTACCTCTTTCAATTGATTGGCGGCAGTAATGAATGTTTGAGGATTGGTCCACTGGATAGTCCAGTACACCGGGTTTTCCTCCCAAACGAGGATACCCATTTCGTCAGCAAGTTTTATAATATTTTCATTATGAGGATAATGAGCCAGACGCACAAAGTTACAACCCAGTTCCCTGGCCCAGTTGAGAAGCATTAAGGCATCTTCGCGCGAATATGCACGGCCACCCCTTATTGCATTCTCCTCGTGTATTGAAATGCCCCTCAGGAAAACAGATTTACCATTCAGCAGGATATCCGTATCCCTGGTTTCGATGGTTCGGAAACCTATTTTGTCGGTAATTGCATCTTCTCCTGTACTCATCGTTATATTATACAGGTACGGATCCTGAGTTGACCATCGCCTGAGGTTGAGTGGTTTAAAATCAACAGCCACCCTTCCATTTGCATCTGTGACAAACTTGTTTTTAAAGTTTAACCCGGGAATGGATAACTCGACAGCTATTCCTGCTTTATTGTTTCCGTCCAGTTGTATAAAGCCGGTAATAGTATCGGGCGAAGATTTTTTAAGCTGAATAAAATAATCCGTTATAAATGTTGCCGGTGTTTCGATCAGCTGCACATCGCGGGTTATTCCCCCATAATTCCACCAGTCGGTATTCAATGTCGGGACTTCTTCGGCCTTACGTTTATTATCAACCTTTATAACCAGGAAATTACCACGCTCTTTTACAATGTCAGTAATTTCGAAGTTGAACGGTGTAAACCCGCCTTTATGAAATCCCAGTTTCTTCCCGTTAAGGTAAACATCCGAGCGGTAATTGGCGGCGCCGATGTACACGAAAAGCCGCCTGCCTGCTGGTGATTTCGTATAATCGAACGACTTTTTGTACCATACAGTTCCTTCGTAATAGAAAAGGTTTTCTTTCTGGGAGTTCCAATCGCGCGGAACAAGCAAGGAAGGCGATTTATCAAAATCATATTCTATACGCTGGGTCCTGTCCTTCGGCTTTGAATTTGTATAAAAAGCAGCATCCTGGGGGTTTGGATTCTCATCATAAGGAACCGATCTGTAATCATTATAGCCCATCTCATACGGATCGACAATATAATTCCATTTGCCGTTAAGCGACTGTATGCAGCGGCTTGAAGCATTCTGTATAAGGAGTTGTTGATTTACAGGTTTATGTACCGATACAGCATCCTTGACATCCTGGGCAAATAAAGCAGTACTCAGTATCATAACCGGTAAACTACACAGACTATTCAGAAAATTTGATTTCATAAACTCTTCTTTTAAAAGGAGATGCCAAAAAATAACCAAATCCTTTGCAGAAAACCTTCCGGTGTTTCACTATTTCGTAACAAAGATACATTATTGACCGTGTGTAAAGTGATACACACCGAATATTCGTCATTAACAAAAAATGGCTCAATTAATCCATCAATATTTTATGTAATAAGTCATTTGGTTACACTATGAATAAACAAATAATGTAAATTGCCAGGCAAAATTGCAGGAATTAAAACGAAATAATAACAAATACAAGTTCAGGTATGAAGTTGCTGAGAATAAGACCGTTAGTTCTTACCGTAACCTGGTGCATAATGGGTCTGTCCGCTTTTGCACAGGTTAACAGGTGGAATATAAACAAAACAGGAGGAATAAACTGGCCGGTAACAGCAAAAGACAGCCATACCGATCATATTGAAATGAGCGGTAAATTTATTTCGGCCGTTATAAGGTATGGTGCAAATTCCGATCAGTCGCTATACCTGAGCCGCGATATTGTATGGCCCATGCTGCGCAGCATTCCGAATAATACACATGCCAGCCTGACCCGCACATTTAATTTCGACCCTGTACGCTTACTAAATATCAATAAGAAGGCTGTTTCCTCCGAAAAAGTGGTTGAATTCCAGCTTAACGGGCTATTGACAATTTGTTCTATTATAAATAAGGATTACCAATTGGTCCGTACTCTTTTTCCATCTGCTGACAGACCGTCATTTTGCGAAAAGTATGTATTAACAAACCAGGGTCAGAAAGAGGCAGTAATTGAAATTCCGGATGTGAATCAATCTGTAACAACCCTTCCTGCCGACGGAACCGATGGTTCGTACCGGCTTACAACCCATTTATCGGGTAAGGGTTGCTACCTTCTGAAGCCCGGCGGGTCAGTTACTTTTTACATGAGTATAAGTGGTTCGAAAATAGCGGAAGATATAGCACAAATAAATGTTGAATTAGAACTGGCAAAGCGAAATGATTTTTTAAAATTCTTATCCGGCAACCTGGTTCTCGAAACGCCTGATACTATATTGAACAAAGCCTTTGCGTTTGCCAAGATAAGGGCCTGTGAAAGTATATATCAAACCAAAGGCGGTCCTATGCATGGTCCGGGCGGTTTGAGTTACTACGCAGCCATCTGGGCAAACGACCAGGCCGAATACATTAACCCCTTTTTCCCGTTTACAGGATACGGCTATGGTATCGAATCAGCCGTAAATGCCTACAGGCACTTCGCACGGTATATGAACCCGGAGTACAAGTCTATTCCAAGTTCGATTGTGGCAGAAGGAACGGATATATGGAATGGTGCAGGCGACCGGGGCGATGCAGCCATGATCGCATATGGCGCAGCGCGTTTTGCGCTTACTCAGGGCGACCTTAAAACTGCTGTTGAACTCTGGCCTTTAATTCAGTGGTGCCTTGAATATAACAAGCGGAAACTGATCCCGCCGGGCATTGTAGCCTCCGACTCCGATGAACTCGAAGGCCGGTTCCCCTCAGGCAAAGCAAATCTGTGCACGTCATCATTGTATTACGATGCGTTGATTTCCGCATCATATCTTTGCGAAGCTCTGGGTGAAGGCCATAAACAGGCCTCAAAATATAAAAAGCAGGCCGAAGCATTAAGATTAAATATTGAAAAATATTTTGGCAGCAACGTTATGGGATTTGATACATACCGGTATTACGAAGGCAACGACAAACTCCGTGCCTGGATCTGCATGCCGCTTACCGTTGCGATTTACGACCGGAAAGAAGCAACTATTGATGCACTTTTTTCGCCACAGTTATGGACTGCCGACGGACTGGCATCCGAATCGGGCGACAAGACTTTCTGGGACCGCTCAACATTGTATGCTTTGCGGGGAGTATTTGCTTCAGGCGATACTAAAAGGGGATTGCAGTACCTTACTTACTATTCAAACCGAAGGCTTCTGGGTGATCATGTCCCCTACCCTGTGGAAGCATACCCTGAAGGAGGCCAGCGGCATTTATCGGCCGAAAGCGGTTTATATTGCCGGGTTTTCACCGAAGGTTTGTTTGGACTGAGGCCCCTGTCGTTACATAGTTTCTCGGTTACGCCGCAGTTGCCTGATGGCTGGAATGAAATGAAATTGAGTAATGTTCACGGTTTTCAAAATACTTTCGATATTAAAGTAACCAGAGAAGTCTCGAAAATCCGACTGATAGTCACTTCGGGTAGTACAGAGATTTTCAATAAAGTGGTCGAAACCGGGTCATCCAGTATTATCAGCATGCCTTTCTGAAAAAAGCAAAACGCCCAGGCATTTCTGCCAGGGCGCTTGTTATAAGTGCAAAACATTTTTATTAATTCTGCCCAAGCATTACAGGCATAACCAACATCAGGATATCCTCATCCGGGTTATCGTGGTTGGCTGGAACAATAATACCGGCACGTGTGGGACCCGAAAGTTGGAAAAGAATTTCAACCGAGTCGAGGTTGCTTACCATTTCGAGCAGGAAACGCGAATTGAATCCTATTTCAATATCTTCGCCCGAATAGCTGCATGCCAGGCGCTCAACACCTTCGTTTGAATAATCGATATCTTCGGCATTCATAAGGAGTTCCTGTCCACTGATACGCAGCCTCACCTGGTGAGTCGACTGGTTTGCAAATGGGGACAATCGTTTTACTGAACTGATGAAAAGGCTCCGGTCGACAGTGAGATGATTGGGATTATCTTTAGGTATTACAGCATCGTATGCCGGGTAACGGCCTTCGATAAGTCTGCTGAACAGTTTAACGCCATCATACGAAAAAGCTGCATTGGTAACATTGTATTCAACAAGTACATTTACATCTTCGGAAATAAGCAAACTTTTCAAAACGTTAAGCGGCTTGCGTGGGATAATAAATGATGTGGAAATGCCCGATTTTGCATCATTGCGCCTGTAACGCACCAGTTTGTGAGCATCGGTTGCCACAAAAGTCATGTACTCAGGCATAATATCGAAATAAACGCCACCCATTGCAGGGCGAAGTTCATCGTTGCCTGTAGCAAATACGGTTTTGGTAATACCTGAAGCAAGAATGCCTGATGAAAGTTCGAAAGTTGTGGTTTCGTCGAGGAGTGGAAGTTCAGGATAATCTTCAGCATTATGACCGGTAAGTTTATATTTACCTTCGCTCGAAAGGATTTCAATGGCGAGGGTATTTGCGTCGATATTGAAAGTTATAGGAGCGTCGGGAAGGTATTTCAGGAAATCAAGCAGCAGCTTGGCCGGAATTGTAACTTTTCCTGATTCGTCGGCCATTGAAGGCTCGAGTGTCATAATCAGGGTTGTTTCAAGGTCGGTAGCCGTAATCCGGAGGATGGATCCGTCGAGTTCAAACAGAAAATCATCCAGTATTGGTAAAGTATTGTTTGAATTGATAACTCCATAGAGGAACTGAAGTTTCTTCAGCAATGCCTGGCTATTGATAATAAATTTCATAGAAGTATGTGTTTCAGTTGTTAACTGTTTGATGTTTTACGCTGGTAAAATTATTAATTAAAATCGAAATTAAAAATTCGATGGTACTAAGATATTAACATTAAATGAAATTTCGGGATTATTTATTTTTTTTTCCGAAACTCAATTTATTCTCTTCTCCTTTGATCAGCCGCTTGATGTTTTTATGATGAGTAAGCGGTATAAATACTGCAATGGCTGCTGCGAGTGTTATCAGGAACATATTCTGCTCATGAAATACGAAGATTGCCAGTATTGCAAACAAAATTGATCCGGTAATGGATGCCAGCGATACAAAACGTGTAAGGGCAAGGATCATGGCAAACCACAGCAATACGATTAGGAAAATCCATGGTGAATACAACGCTATAATAACACCCACAAGCGATGCGACTCCTTTGCCGCCTTTAAAGCCTGTAAAAACCGGGAAAACATGACCAAGCACGGCAAGTGCCCCGACAATAATCTGGTAGTTAAGCAACTGGATCGTAGTTTGCCCCTCCTTAAAAAACAGGTGAGCCAGCATGACTGCTCCCCATGCTTTAACAATATCGAGCACCATCACAATAATAGCAGCTTTGGTTCCAAGTACCCTGAATGTATTTGTCGCCCCGGCATTACCGCTTCCCTGGGTTCGCACATCAGTATCATAAAACCATTTGCCGATCCATACCGCCGACGAAAATGACCCCATCAGGTAAGCTACAATCCCTCCGGCAATCAACATTAAGTAATCGTTCATATTTTCTTCCTTTTCTGTTGTTATTTATTAAAACGAGGTCGGTCAATTAATCTCAAACTCCTTGGTACTGGTTTCTGGTTACTGGCTTCTGGTTGCTGGTTGCTGGTGATTGGTGACTTGTTGCTCGTCACTGGTCACTGGTCACTGGTTGCTGGTTGCTGGTTGCTGGTTGCTGGTTGCTTGTCACTGGTTACTGGTTGATTATCTAAAACCTTTTCCCTTTATCCTTTTCCCGTTATCCATTTCCCGTTATCCATTATCCATTGTCAATTGTCCATTGTCAATTGTCCATTGTCCATTGTCAATTACAAGTCCTCCCCCGCCGCCTGTTTCATTTTCCGCAGGAATGAGGCTTTCTTCTCATTCGTACCTACAATAAACTGGTAATCCGACTCGCCTTTTTCACCTCTGATGAGCCGCTGATCTTCTTTCAATCCGACCAGTTTATCATTAAATGATTTATCTGACGAAATCACCTGCATGGTCCGATTAGAGTATGTGAAAAAATACCATTGGTTTTCAGCATATTCGAGGTAAATATTAATTACATCGCCCGACCTGCGCTTACTTATTTCAACATATCCGTTTACAAGTTTATTCACCGGAATCCTTCCGATATTTCCGATTCCAAACTGGCCCTTGCTGATAAATGATCGCAGGTCCTTATTATAACTCATCTGCAATCCGGTTAGAACCAATGTATGGTTCAGTACTTCCGGAAATTTCCGGTATTGTCCGTACAGGTTTAATTCAGTAAGAATTTTATCGGCTTCATCCTGTCCGACAAACTCGCGTAAAGCCCTTGTATAGTTATATGCCGAAACATCAATTCCCTTTGCATCGGACGCATTAACAGCATCGGCAAATATTTTCATGGCGTCTTCAGAAAAGAAAAAATCAAGCCCAGTCATTGCGTTCAATGATGTAGAGTCAACAATACTGTAATAGTTTATCATGCCTGCCGACTTCATCTTCAGCATTCCAAGGCCGCTAGCCAGGTTCAGCTGCCCTTCGCCTGTAAGCATACACCGAACTGTATTAAGTGAGAGCATGTTGCCTGTTAAAAGCGGGTTTCGGAGTTTTGTCGTATCAGCCACCTTATATTCAGCAGTCTTTGGGAAATATGCTACCGCACCCGTTGCTTTAATAATGTCAGGATCGGTAATATTTTCAGCTTTAGAGAAGAAACCAGGCATAACCGTATTCTCAGTAGTCGAATAATAAATAGAAGTCCGTAATTTGCCATTACCTGTATTTTCAGGTTGTTCGGGAACGGGGATCATTATATTCTTCGGGTCCAGGTTTGCTCTTACTTCAATCCATTCGTGGTGTAATGTGTAACAATCGTGGACAAAATCGTAGCCGCCTTCAAAATAGACCATTTTGGTTGAAGCATTCACTTCCATTTTACCTTTAAACCGGAAATACCTGTTGAGCATAAAATTCATCGAATCGCTAATCACTGCCCCGGCAAAGGTCTCGCCTTTATTATTGACGGCTATGTTATCCATCTCAAGCGTGGCAATTTCGCCATCCGATGGCGTGTAATCGTATAATCCGTTAGCCGTGTATCGTTTACTCGAACCGATTGTTACATTTGCATTAAAAAACCGGTGAAACAAACTTGTACGGTTAGCCAGTATTTCAGCCTGCTTAAGTTCTTTGATCCTACCTGTCTTGCCGATCGATAGTTTAGCATTAAACGGGAAAATGGCCGCATCAGCAACTTTAATAATCCGCGCATCCTCAACTTCAAGTACATTCGAATCCAGATCGTAAAGAGCTGTTAGTGCAAAAAAGCTAAGTGAATCCTGCTTAGGATCAGTTGAGATATAGATTTCGTTTCCGGGATCAAATGCGAGCAATTCATCTGGCTTCATCTGGTAATATTTTTCACGGCTGAAACTTGTCTTATTGATCAGTTTCAATTGCTTCCGGTCCATCAGCCAGTCGAATTCATTTACCACACAATTATACTGAATAACAGGAAATTCCATTAAAGCGCCTTTACCTGAGGCCGTAAAATGTCCCTGGCGTGTTGCAAAATCAATCGAAGTTTTAAATACATGCACACGTAATGCTTCCTTTTTCCGGTCATCCGTAAGTAATTTAAAATCAGAAGTATCCGAAGTAAAAGCGTCGGTTTTAAAATGATAGGTATTCGAATTTACCTCGGCATTCTCGAACGACAACTGTCCTTTACCCGAAAGCCCTGTTGGAGTGACCGCCAGTACACCTTTCAGTATTGCTTTATCGCTAAACATACTGATTGAATCCTTCTTCATACTCTCAACGGTCATAATATCCTTACCAGGAATCCATTTAATTACTGCCGTTTTTGCTTTGGCATCCGGAAACTCATTCTTTCCCTGTACCCGGGCAAGCTGGTAATCGTGCACTTTTGCCGTTGTGGAATCAGGCGTAAACAGGAAATTGTTCGATTCCGTAACTGAACTCAGGTAAACTAATTTTCCGGAGCCGCGTAATCCTTCATTGCTCAATTTGAGTGTATCGCTGAAAGTTCCTTTTCCTCCGTATACCGGCAGCCCGGGTTCGGGAAGGAGCTTTTTGAAACCAAGTGAATAATCCTTTTGAACTCGTATGGTTTCGGACAGATAAGTGAAAATTCCGGCCGAAACCAGCGCCCCGTCAAATCTTAAAGCTCCCGGGGGCAGGGAATTAATACTATCCATCGTAAATGGGTAAACCTCGAAGTAAAAATTCTTTCGCTTGTAAACCCCTTCTGCGATGTTTTTAGCTTCAAAATAAACATAGCTTGTATCCTTGCTTATGAGTAGCGGATAATTATGTAGCATTTTCCTTCCCGACTTGCTATCAGGCGAATCAATCAGCAACTCACCGTTCACATTCGAAAGCACATTCCTGATCCGTTTTATTGGTCTTTCTCCAAAAGCATCGATATCCCAGGAGGGTGCCAGCATAAGTGCCGAATCAATTTTGGGGATACTTAGTGAAAACTTATCATAATTAAACGTGCATTCGTTGGCAATCAGGTCAAACAAGCCGGCATGGACACGCCCTTTAAATGAAAAATCGCGATTTTTATTTACGATAACTTTTCCGTCGCGGGGAACGATATAAACATATTGCGAATCGCTCAGCATCACCTGCCTGATTCCTGAGATAGAAAACCGCAGGGTTTTCAGATCAAGTTGCGCATTTGATCCTTTTTCTACTTCCGACTGGAACTGTATGATATCGCTGTCCTTTACGCCGGATCGTGCAGCCAGGTATTCATTCAATCTCGGCCGTATAACTACCTGGCTATTGTCCACATCATAATATATAAAGCCAGCATTTGCTAGCTTAATCAACTGCACCTTAATCTGTTCAACCGGTTTTTTCGCCCATTCGGCAAAATCAAGTGCATTAAACCTATCTGTTGAATGCCGGCGCGCATAAGCAGATACAAGCATTGCAGGATTAATATCATCAATTCCCTGCAACCTGTCGAACCGATAGGCCGAGAAGTAATCGTACGACTCAAAAACGGCTTCGCTTTTCCCCCTGAGTCCTTTAATATCTTCGAAACTCATAAAATCCTCGTCGAGCTTCCAATAAATTGCATTGTTATACATATCGAGGCGGTGATATGTATCGAAAAAAGGGCTCTGGCTCAGGCCTTCTTCTCCCCTGCTCATCACCAGTTCATTATTGGCCAGGATATACCGTACCTGCAACGAAGGATGAAAAATGGAGTCATTTTCGAGATAAATCAGTGAAGAAGCATGTGATGAAACAAACCGGTCGGGCCGGATTACGAATTCCGTTGATTGAAAGGTTACCTGTGGCTTACCGTTATGTTTGATCTCAATGCGGGAAGTTTCACCATCGGCAGGTGTCCCTATAACCCTGGAACCTTCGAGGTTGAAACCGCCGTAATATTCAATATCTTTAAAAAGACTGATATAGACATTCGTTCCCTTAAACATTGTAAACTTCGGGAACGTTGCATTCGCGGCAGTTATATCAACCATCGCCTTATCTTCGAGCCTGCCCGGAAGGAATTTCTTAAAATAACCACCATGGTAAAGCAACACGGAGTCGGCTGAATAAGTGATTGTACGGGTATCGATCTTATATCCTGACAGTTTTGCGTAAACCACATCTCGCCCAAGTCCCGTCCGTTCCCAGTACACTTTTCCGCCTTTGCCAAGCCAGGTTTGCGATAAAGGATAAAAGCTGCCTTTCGTGTCATAAATACATGCACTGTCGTTTCGCACTAAACATGCCAGTGTAACTGCTGAAAACGAAAAATAAGGTACCGAATCGAAAGCAAATTTGTAAGTACCCCTGCGGCAGTACCAGGCCTCGGTTCCGGTTTGCATAAAAGCATTATTCCGGAGAAGCAGATCGGTCTGTGTCAGGTATTTCAGCAGTGAACGGGAAGGTGATTTTTCCTTCAGGCAGAAATTAACACTTTTGTGGAACAGATCGAAGGTGGCAGGCACAGCATTTTGTTTTACCAGCATAGTTAATACCTTAAAATACAATACATAATAAGGTGCAACCTGAAGTTTTTGTTCGCTAAGGGCAAAACATACTGCCTGTGCCTGTTTCTTCTGTGAAACTGAAAGGAGATTAGATGTCCACTGGTATGTAAAAGTTGATAATACGAGCTTCGATTCCGCTTCGTCGGCATCGCCGACATTCCGGAAATGCTCGGTAAGTTCCCCGATGAACTTAGCGGTATCGGCCGAAAATACTGCTGCAGGCTCCTGTGCTTTCAGCGAAAATGCTGAAGCAAGAAGGCAAACAAGGAAACTGAAAACAAGCCGATTTTTAAACATCAGGGAATCACAGATCTTTAACACACAACGTTTATAAATCCAGGTGCAGGAAACTTTGGTTCATTTTTCAATGAAATAAAGCTTACCGAATACAAATCCTATTGTGATACAACTCAAAGCGTAAAACAGGCTGCAGTCCAGTTATTCTCAGCACGATGCGACATGATCCTGAGCCCGGTTTCGTTAGCTTTCGCTTCAATCAGGGGCAGATCTTCACTGTAGAAGCCGCTTACAAACAGTTTTCCACCGTCGTTAAGGCTTTTGCGATAAACAGGAATATCATTTAAAAGTATATTCCTGTTGATGTTGGCAAAAATGACATCGTAATTCTTTCCTGCCAACGTTGAACTATCACCCAATAAAACTTCGATGTCGCCGAAATTATTGCTCAGCACATTCTCAAGGGCATTATTAAAAGCCCATTCGTCATTGTCGATTGCCGAAACCGGGACAGCCCCTTTCATCCGGGCAAGAATTGCAAGCACACCCGTACCTGAGCCCATATCGAGCAACGACTTACCTTCGAGTTGCAGGCTAATCATATACTGTATCATAAGCCGGGTAGTTTCGTGGTGTGCAGTACCAAACGACATTTTTGGCATGATCACAATATCGAATTGTATCCCATCCACAGCAGTATGAAAAGGAGCTCTTACCTGGCAGCGGCCATCGATAAGCACCGGTTCATACTGGCTTTCCCATACAGCATTCCAGTTCTGGTCGGCAATTTTGTCGATCGTAAATGATTTGAGTAGCAATGAATATTCTTCAGACTTCAGTTTAACTGCAAGTCCGGCTGTAAACAATGGAGCCTGGATAAAAGCTGACAGGGTTCCGTCGTCATTTTCGGTAAAACTTTCGAAACCATCGTCAGCCAGCGAGGCCATCAATAAATCGGAGGTATGTGCACCCTGTGAAGGATGACATTTCATTTCAATGTATTCCATCCTATTGAAAAGAATTCACTATAGCTACAAAGTCAGCTGCCTTTAATGAGGCTCCGCCGATCAGGCCACCATCCACATCTTTATTGGCAAACAATTCGGCTGCGTTCTTCGCATTGCAGCTGCCGCCGTAAAGAATAGAGATTTCTTCGCTTACTTCCGTACCGTATTTTTCGGTAAGGAGGCTGCGGATAAAAGCATGCATTTCCTGAGCCTGTGCTGACGAAGCTGTAACACCTGTTCCAATTGCCCAAACCGGTTCGTAAGCTATAATACACTGGCTTACTGCTTCTTTACCCAAATGAAACAATGCCTCGCTCACCTGGTTACGAACAACATCAAAATGTTTTTCAGCCTGGCGTTCTGCAAGAACTTCCCCGCAACAATATATAGGGGTCATGCCATGTTTCAGCGCCTGGTCAACCTTGTCGGCAATAATCTTATCGGTTTCGCCAAAATACGTCCTGCGCTCTGAATGCCCCAGGATCGAATGGGTAATTCCCATCGAATGAAGCATTGACGCTGAAATTTCGCCTGTATAAGCACCTGAATCGAATTGACTCAGATTCTGCGCACCGACCATAAAACCGTTTTCAGCAGCAATATCGGAGCTCATTTCGAGGTACACTGCAGGCGGGCAGATAATAATTTCAGTATCTCCTGATCCCTTTTCGGTGAGTTCGTCAACGATTTCGAACATCAAATCTTCGGCATCCTGAAATTCCTTGTTCATTTTCCAGTTTCCTGCAACAATCTTTTTTCTCATTTCTTTTGATTTTTATGTGATAAGTTATTAGTTTACAATCAGTAAGTAAAATATCCTCTTAGGCTTAAAATAGGTGCACATTATTTCTTCTCTGTAATCTTTTTAAAATCAGCGTAATCGGGAATATCGTTGTAATGCCATTTCTTGATGATTACACCGTTTTTCATCAGCAATAAGCCTGGATTTGACCTGACTATGGTTTTCAGAGCAATATCGTCGGTAGTATAGAAGTCGAGCCGGAGTTTATTTTCATCTACAAACTTCTTTATATCCGATGGTTGTGCACTCACCAGAACAGCGGCAGGAACATTGTCGTTATAAGCCTTAGCACAGAAATCATTCAGCTTGCCGAATGCTTCCCTGTTGGCCTTGGTAAGATCGTATGAGTTAACAATAAGCTGGTAATCCGGGTTACGGATAATGCTACTCGTAAGGTTATTACCGGTTGTATCAAAAATGATAAGTGATTTGCCGTAGTATTCGTTCGGGTCCTCGACACGTTGAGAAACAAATTCCCATTCCGACATCCAGATGCTGTCGTTGTATGGATAATTGGGCGACAGGTACTCTTTCGTTTCGCCTGATTTCTTGTTTTTGTAGGCCAGGAAATACTTTACTGGTTTGGGATTTTCGGGATATAATTTGTGCCCAACTTTCCATTCGGTGAAATCAATAACCGGCAGATGACTATAACACCAGTATGAAAAGCCGGCAAAAAGCGCTGCAAAGAAAACCGCCATTACCCATTGTTTCCCCTCCGAAGTATAGGGTTTGAATTTTTTCCGGAACAGGAAAATAAAAATTGCAAGAGGCAGGAGGATGAGGTTCTTGTAGAAAGTCTGCCAATTGGTCAACTTAATTGCGTCGCCGAAGCAGCCGCAGTCGGGAACCGGGTTATTGATGGCATCATTTAAAGTGAGGCAAGTGAAAAATACCATCATCAGCAGCAACAGCCAGGCTGTAACTTTCATCTTCAGGTTGAGCACAAGCATCACTCCTACTGCAAATTCAATTGTACAAAGCAATATAGTGAAAAACAGGGCAAAAGGAATAAAGAAATCCCAGTTGAATGCTATGAAATAATCCTCGAGCCTGTATGTAAAGCCTAAAGGGTCGACGCCTTTCACGAACCCGGAGAAAACAAAAACCAATCCTACCAGTATCCTGCTGGCAGCAGCGAACTTTTTTACCATTTAGCTTATATTTTGATCTAACATGATGAGTGCAAATGCGGAGTAATTTATTATGTCAAGGTAATTGGCATCAAGGCCTTCGGAGATAATCGTCAAACCTTTATTATCTTCGATCTGCTTGATTCGCAGCAGTTTCATAAGGATAATATCAGTAAGCGACGAAATGCGCATCTGCCGCCAGGCTTCGCCATAATCATGATTTTTGTCCGACATCAGGTTCCTGGCCATATCAATGAACAAATCATATTTCGAACCAACAAGTTCGGAATCCATGTGAGGTTCCTCGGCTGCGCCGAGTTCAAGCTGGAAGAGTGCCATAACCGAATAATTAATCATGCCGATAAATTCGGACCTGATTCCTTCATTTACCTTGCTCTCTCCCTTTTCTTCAATACTCCGTATCCTGCTGGCCTTAATATAAATCTGGTCGGTAATGGAAGATGTACGCAGTATACGCCAGGCTGTGCCGTAATCCGACATCTTGGTCATAAATACATTGCGACAGGCCGCTATGGCATTATCGTATTGTTTAAACGTTTTATCAGGCATATTATCAATAACTTTGTAGCTGATTTCAACCAGGAAACCATGAGTTTTAGGAGGGATAAAATTACACCTTTTTCCGGAAATAATTCCCTGCAATGCGGCAATAATGTGCTCAGCCTCGATAACCCTTTGGTTATGGGCATATTAAACCTTACACCGGATTCGTTTTTTGATGGCGGCCGTTATACAGGAGCCGATGCCTGTATCGCAAGAACAGAAAAGATGATAGCTGAAGGAGCTTCCATCATTGACCTTGGTGCTGTTTCAACACGGCCGGGGGCAAAATTTGTTACTGAGCAGGAAGAGATATCCAGGTTGATCCCGATTCTCGAATTGCTTGCCGGCCGGTTCCCGAAAATGGTTTTTTCAGTCGACACATACCGCTCCGGGGTTGCCAGGCTAAGTGCCTCTGCCGGTGCAGGAATAATTAACGACATATCGGGTGGAAGTATGGACGTGGGCCTCATACAGGCAGTTGCCGAAACAGGTTTGCCATATATTCTTATGCACATGCAGGGCACTCCTGCTACTATGCAGGATAATCCCGGCTATTCGGATGTGGTAACAGAAATCAGTTCTTTTTTTGATGAAAAGATCAGGGTTTTAGCCGAAGCAGGCATATATAAAGTAATACTTGATCCGGGTTTCGGGTTTGGTAAAACCATTGAGCATAATTACAGTTTACTTAATCATCTGAATATCTTCAAGAAAGCTACTTTACCTTTACTGGTGGGCATTTCGCGAAAGTCGATGATATATAAATTACTAAACATCACCCCGGAGGAATCGCTTCCGGCAACCTCGGCCCTTCACCTTGCCGCCCTGATGAATGGTGCCGATATCCTGAGGGTGCACGATGTTAAAGAAGCCGTAGAAGTAATAAAACTAGCCGGCATGTTATCAAAAGCAGCGGATTAAGTATATTTGCACAACAATCAAACCTAGATGGTCACTACTTTCATTCCTCTTTTTCTGCATGTCAGGATTCTTGATGTTATCGATGTTTTCCTGGTTGCTTTATTGTTGTTTTCGCTTTACCAGTTGCTTAAAGGAACAGCGGCTGTAAATATATTCCTTGGAATCCTGGCCATATTCGTTATCTGGCGAATTGTAAAATCGCTGCAGATGGACCTGCTGAGTGATTTGCTCGGTGCATTCACCTCGGTTGGGTTTATTGCCTTTATCGTCGTATTTCAGCCCGAAATCAGGAAATTCCTGCTTGCAATAGGTTCACCGGGGTTTCTTACGCGTAACCGGTTCAGGTCATTATTTTCGAGGTCGCAGATCGAAAACAGTAACCTTGCCGATATCGATCCCGTTGTACAAGCCTGCCACCGCATGTCGCATTCGCTAACCGGGGCGCTCATTGTTATTGCGCATAAGAATGACCTTTCAGAGTATAAGGAAACCGGCCTGGCAGTGGATGCAATAATTTCGGACCAGTTGCTCGAAAGCATTTTTTACAAGAATAACCCTATGCACGACGGAGCAGTAATAATTAGTGACAACAAAATAAAGGCTGCCCGCTGTATTCTTCCTGTATCAGCCAAGATGGATCTTCCGGCCGAACTTGGCCTCCGACATCGCGCGGCAATTGGCATTACCGAGAAAAACGATTCGGTAGCTATCCTTGTTTCGGAGCAAACCGGGCGCATTTCGTATTGCAGAAACGGCGAACTATCACTCGATATTAAAGCTTCAGGTTTAAAAACCATGCTTACCGAGGATTTCTCAGGAAAGAGCTTCTAACCTGCTTCAGTACTGCTAAAAAGTGAATTCACCACATTAACGATCCTGCCTGAATTCAGGCAGGTTATTTTTTGGCAATAGCGGCCGAATCGGCATTCATTTTTTCAAACTCCCTTACCATTTCTTCAGGACTTTTACCAAGGTAACGCAAAGCTGCCGCTGCATCGTCAGCCAGCTCATGACCGGGATATTTTGCAAGGAACTTATTGTAATATTCACTTGCCTTGGCAACATTTCCAATTACATTTTCGTAGGCAAATGCTTCCATAAAGTAGCATTCAGGGGTTTTGTCAAACTTAGGGTATTCGGCAAGTATGGATTCGTAAAGTTCAATAGCCTGTGTCCCACGGTTAAACCCTACAGCCAGGCCGGCTGCCTTATAAAGGTATTTAGGGGCAAGGCTGTCGCCGGAATATTTCGAGGCAAAATTCTGGTAGGCCCCCAGGAGCTCATTAACAGTATTTGTGTCGGCCTTTTCGGATGATTTCATTTGTGCTTCCATTTTTGCAATCTTCTCAAGCATTTTATCACGCGAAGGCGAGCACGAAACAAGGTACAGCGATAGTATAAGCGAAACAAGTATGATTATATTCTTCATTGGTTTTCAGTGTTTTATTTTTGGTTAAATACTTATTCTTTTCAAAGTTCCTGCCAGATGGCACCCGATTAAAGAATAGTAAACTGCAGGAATCAGCGATAGCCGGTATTTAAATGCCGGGAGCATTTAATTTTCCGCCTGCAAAAATACAAATTTGAACCTTACAAGAACGTTTGTTATTTATTCAATACTGTCATATAAAAAAACAGTTTCATTGTGAATGATCATATTGCCGAATTTAAATAAAAGCAAAAGACCTGCTCCTTGTAACTTAAGAAGCAGGTCCTTTTCAGTTGGATAGCCTTTTAAAAACTCTTTCCTTAGTAGGCTATCACCTCGGTTGTGCTTAAATCTGGAGTGCTGCGGATTTTCGGGTAGGTTACCTTTACAAAGTCATGGTAGGCTTTTCCGGCTTCGCCTCCTGAGAGATAGCCAAGGAACAGATTTACATTACTCATGAGGCAATTATTGATACGTTTTTCGGGCGACCATACGAAACGGTTATCGAGGTAGAATGAAACCATGTGTTTAGCGTTAACTACTATCTTGAGGTTGTGCCAGCCCGAAGCTGTAGCCTGCACCCTGAAAGCATAGGCACTTGGGGTTGAGCCCGGAACCACCATAGGATCTGTGGTTGTAAGCACCTGGTCGTCAATCATAAGAACGCTCATCTGAACATAGGCTTGCTTCTGGAAAGTTATTGGTACACCAGGGGTATCCTCACCCAGGTAAATGATTTTCATCGAAATACCGCGCTCAAAAGTACCAGGTTCGGAAGCGGCAGGAAGCAGTTGCTTTGTAACACCAATTTCGGGGCAGATTATGGCGCGTTTTGGCTCCTTTACATCAATATAAACTTCGGATTCAATCATGTAACCATTACCATTGCCGATCGGGTCTCTCGAAATTGCAAAGCTGCCATTGGGTAAACTTCCGTTATTATCGAACAGGCCAAATCGGTTGGCAGCTGTTCTTACCCATTGAGGTTGTGACTCACCATAAAGATTGAATCTTTTGGTTAAGGAAGCAGCTGATGTGAAATCCTCGCGCCATCCTGAAGTTTTGGTTTCAAGGATGCCGGGTTTGGTAGTTTTGTAAGCTGATTCATTCTGGCTTACGGTTGGAATTGATTCGAGTTCATCCTTCGAACATGCAGTTATCAGGACGAAACTGGTCATAAGCGACAGGCAGGCGATTTTAATTGTTTTCATGGCTTTAAGAATTTAATTTGTTAGGGATTAGGGTTAATTGTTTTGAATTTTTGTTTTGTTAATTTCTTGTTTTAAGGTCCCGGTTAAAAATTGTCTTGATTAAAGGCCGTTTGACAATAGATGTGGGTATAAAAAATTCTGTAACAGCAGAAGGCAATTTTTTAAAAAAAAATCCAAAACTAACCCCGGTCATGCATCAATCACATAGAAAATTAAGATTAACAATATTGATAATCAGTATTATACACATATATTATAATATTTTTTATCCTTGATATTTATTCAGGAAATATCATTTGAACTTTCTAATCCGAGAAAAAAAAGCCTGATATAATCTGGAACCGGAATTTGAAATTCACTTCCGTCAATTGAAGGATTATATATATATAGGTATGTCTTAAAAATTACTCATAGTCTATTCCGGGCTGGATATGCAAACCTGGATTTACTATCGGATAATAATAAAAAAAGCCCACCACGAGGTGAGCTTTATAGTAATGTTTTACATCCGTTCGGGACTCATAACAGATAATAGACCTGTAATATATTAATCGTTTGAATTCCTTCAACTGCTCAGATAATGTCCTTCAGGTTAAGCGACAATGAAATAAGCAGCAATACGGTGAAATACACCAATGCAACCAGCATACTTGGAAGCTGGTCTTTTACCTGGTTGTGAATTGTTTTCATGGCTCCTGTTATTTACTTGGTTAATGGTTGCGTTTTCATAAATGCAGTTAAAAGGAGAAGGCTCACTCTTGGTGTTTCACCTGGCGGAGAAATTACCCGATTCCCCCCCTTTGCACATAGATGTACTGGTTTATAAAACTGTAACAGGCAGGAAGTTTTCTTTTAAAACTTTTAATAAAAAAACAAGGATCGTATTTAGAAGTGTTACACAATCCGAAACACATACATACAGGATAAAGAAATCGAACCTTTTAAAATAAAAAGCCATGAAAACAACTAAATTATTTGGAGCACTGTTCCTGATTCTCTTCGGTTTACCGGTCCTTTCCCAAAACTCAATTCTCCCCGATGTCGACATTTTCAACCTCGACGGTTCGTTAATGAATGCAAAAGATATTTCGATTAACAACCAGGTTGCTGTGATCGTTTTCTGGAACAGCGATAACAGGGAAAGCCTCGACCAGGTAAAGTTGCTGAATGAAGAATTTGAAAACGGCTTGAAAAACAAAGATGTAAAAGTTATTTGCATTTGCACCGACTATTCCGGGGTTATGCAGAAAATAAGGCCGTTGGTAAGCGGTATCGGACTTTCCTTTGATGTATATGTCGACAAAAATAATGATCTTAAAAGGGCTATGTGTATTCCGCTGACTCCCTTTGCAATGGTAATAAACCAGGCCAATGTGGTTTACCTTCAAACTGGCTGTTGCGCCAACTTTTCAGACCTGGTAAACAAGGAAATCCAATCGGGAATTGCCAGGATAAGCGAAAACAGGTAATTGCCATTACGGTATTGACCGGCTATATTTTAAGATAAGCTACATGTGCCGGATACCTTGAGGCTGAAATCATGATTAAGTGAGTATGCATTTAATCTGAATCTCAGCCTCAATTAGCATTTATTATATACCTAAATAGTCCTATTATTCAACCAACACGAATGCCGCCCATTTAAACGGTTCATTCCTGTATTTTGCGCTCATAACTGACTGAGTTTCGCGGAATGCGTCACGAATATCAGTTCCGTCAAGCCATTTCTGATAGAAGTTTTCCATAAACTCAGTGGTTTCCTTATCGGGAACCTCCCAAAGGCTCATAATAATATACCTTACTCCGGCCATTTTGAATCCCCTCTGTAATCCTTCAACACCCTCGCTTCCCTTCACATCGCCCTGTCCTGTCTGGCAGGCGCTTAGTACAACTAGATGTGTTCTCATAAGGTTCATATTCGATACCTCTTTGGCTGTAAGTATACCATCTTCGGCATCAGGAGGCCCAGGCAATCCTTTCCATGCAAGGTTAGCACCTGCCATTAACAATCCTGAACGAAGCAGGGGATCAGTTGAATACCTAAACCTGGTTTCTCCCGTTGAAGGAGCTAAAAGCTGTTCTCTGTTGATATCACTTGCCGGTTCAGGATAATAGAATCCATGTGTCGATAAATGGATAACCGAAGGAGCATCTGCTCCCGACAAGGCTATGAACGACTCTTCGATGGCATCTGTCCCTGTAATGGAATTTACAGTAACTGAATATTTCCCCAACTTAGCGGCCACTATTCCTGCCTCTTTAAGCGTACCCGGAAGGTAGCCGAAGCCATTACGGGCATTGTGGTTATCCGAACGGGTTTGAGCCAGCGATATCCGCTCCTTTCGGGGATATTTCCCTGACTTTTGCTGCAAGGTAAGTGAATCCGTATCATAAATAATACCTCCATATACAACTGCAGTTTTAATGGACTCCGGTTTACGGGATAAAGCAAGAGTCCGTGTTGAACTCAGCTGGACAAGTTTAAACTTACGGAATAATTCAGTCCCGGACAGGTCCGATATGGCTGCCAGCGATATATGGTTGAGCAAGCCCGAAGGTGCATAATAAACAGTGCTTATTCCGGTAAGCAGACTATCAAGGGGTTCCCACACCAGGTTATAAATTGCCTTTCCCTGGTAAAATGCGTTTATATCCCTGAAAGCAGCTTTATTCGAAGGAAGAACACTTCTCAGCTGCGATTCCTCACACAGGTAACTCATTTGGGGAAGCGTATCGTTATATCGGAGAACAAGTGCGCAATAGAATATACTATCGGTTTTTTGTTCGTGATCGTAAAAACGGAAGTTTACAAATTCGACAGCTGCCTGCTTTTCTTTGAGCTGTTTACTCACATCTACCCATCTTACATCGAGTGATTGCTGCATTTCGCTGAAAACATGCGAACGACGGGTAAGATCCTTTTCGAGTTCCGCCGAATGCTGTTCAGTTGCAGTAATATCTGTCTTCCTTTCAGATACCGGTTTTTGCTGCCAGATATTAATTTGTCTTTTAAGTACCCGCATTTGTTCATATTCATCAATAAGAGCTGAATCGCCGCTTTCGAGAATGGATTGCTGCATCGAGGTCACCGAGGATAAGATTATTCCTTTTAAAAACAGTTCGTTATCATACCCTCCGCTGCACGAACCGGGGGATGAAGACTGGGCCTGAATAATGCATGAAAGATAATGGTCGTAAAAGTCATCGACTTTAGCCAGGTAAAGTTTCTTCTCAGCTTCCGGAAGGAAAGAGAAATAGTCCCTTATATGCTGGCGCATACTTGCATTCACTTCATCCATTAAGGGCAGAGCCAATTTGAAATTCCCATTTGCAATGTATATTTCTGCTATTCGTTGTAAGCAATAATTATAATCAGAATGGCCTGTCCCATAAAGTTCTTTGTAGATCGCTGAAGCTTCTTCCAATAAAGGCAACGCAGCATTGTAATTCCCCATTTCCTTATAATTGACAGCCAAATTCTTCAGCGACATGGCATAATCCACATTCTTGATGCCTACAGCCTCCTTGTAAATAGCAACTGCCTGAACAAACAATGGCAAGGCAGCATCATAATTCCCCATCGATTTATACAGCCTGCCCATACTGCTCAGTGAGAGGGCGTATTTCAGGTGTTTATCACCGAATTTTTCAAGAAAAACCGATGAAGCTTCTTTTTCCATTGCCATAGCTTCCTGGTATTTTCCGGCACCGGAATACTGGTTGGCCAGGTTAATCAGATCGGTTGCGTAGTCAGGATGCTTTGCGCCTAACACAATACTGTCGATTCGTGCAGCTTCAGTCAGTAAGCGGATTGCTTCCCAGTAATTCCCCATGTCGCTGTATAGTTGCCCAAGGTTGTTCAAAGCGATGGCATAATCCTGTTGCCTTGCACCCGTTTCCGGTTTATTCAATTCGATTGCTTCCTCATACAGAGGCAAGGCTGCATCATAATTTCCAAGCGTAACGTAAAGAAGTGCGAGGTTATTCAGTGTCCTTGAGTATTCAACATGCTTCCGTCCAAACACATCCAGGTAAATGCTTAATGCTTCTTTATACAAACTGAGGGCCGTCTCATAATTACACACCTTTTTGTAAACCATGGCCAGGTTGTTTAAAACCCGGGCATAATCGGCATGGTTGGTCCCAAGTTGTGCCCGCCTGATTTCTCTAGCTTTCTCAAAATAAACTATTGATGTATCATAGTCTCCTAATGAGGAATATATTGAGCCTAAATTCATTAAAGAGCTTGCATAGGAAGGATGAGTAATACCAACAGTTTCTTCACATATCGATGAGAATTCCTTAAGCAGTGGTAAAGCAGCCTGGTAGTTACCCATCTTTTTATACAGCATAGCCGTATTGTTAAGGTCGATACCGTAATCCAGGTTCCTGTTGCCAAGTTTCTCCCGGTCAATGGCAGTAGCTTCCAGGTACAGAGGCAGGGCTTTATCATATTTACCCATCGAATAGTTAAGCGCCGCCATGCTGTTCAGCGATTTGGCATATGCCGGATGTCGGGATCCTGAAATTTTCAGTTTAATACCTGCAGCCTGTTCGAACAAGGGTAAAGCTGCTTTGTAATTGCCAACCGAATAATAATAGGTGCCCAGGTTGTCGAGTGATTTTGCAAATTCCAGGTTTTCGGTACCAAGCGCATCCTGCTTGATTTGTTTTGCCTGTTCAAGCAAAGGCAAAGCCTGTTCGTATTTTCCCTGGTCACAATACAAAACACCAATATTTTCGAGCGATTCTGCATAGTCAGGATGAACAGATCCCAGAAACCGCAGGCGGATATTCAACGATTGCCGGTACAAAGGCAGAGAAACATTATACTTACCCATCGAATAATAACAATCGGCAATATCATTGATATCGGAAGCAATTTTAATACTGTCGGCCCTTTTTTCATCCAAATGGATGGATTGCAGTTTTTCATAAGCCCGCAAGGCCTTTTCGTATTGTCCTGCTGAATAGAAACAACTGCCGGCTGATACAAGTGTATTCTGATATAGCGTATCCGATTCGTTTTTAGGGGCTTTGACTTCGTTAAACCATTTATAATATAATTCAGCTGCTTTTGAATAATACCCTTCGCTAAAATACGCTGCGGCCCCGACAGGTATTTCTTTATAATCCTGGCACGAAACTCTTCGCGGGAGAATAATACCAATCACAATTAGACATGAAATAAATAAAATTTTCATTCTCCTGACAGGATTAATAATACGATCCGTTATGGGATAATATGTCATGCAGAGTTTGCTCTTTGAAATTTGCAAAGAGCTGAATTCATTCCTGGTTTCTCCTGTTATCAGAAATAGTGAAAAGGAGAAAATCAAAGCAATCAAACTTTAGTCGATACTGTCGCCTTCAGCCTGTTCGCTGTCGCCATCGGAAACAATAACTCCCCCGGTTGCACTGGCTGATTTCGAAGTTGAGTCCGATTTCGGACCAACCGCCGTGCTGTCGGGCATTTTATTTTTCTCGTCGGTGGATGTGCTGGGGTTGCAGGCAGCAATCAAAAGGTATAACCCAAAAACTGCAAATGCCATGTAAGAAATTGTTCTTTTCATATCCTTGATTTGTGTTAAAGAAGGGTGAGATTATGGTTTTATCAGTTAATTGTTACTCCAATAGTTGAATCGTCGGTATGATTAAACATGCTAAGTACGATATACATATCCTATAAGGACACAGCAGCTTAACATCGCGCTTTACCAACATTGAATTTGCATTTTACTCCTGCCCGGCTCCGGCATTTAGCATGGAAAATTCCTGATACAGTGTAAGGACGATGGCAGGTTATGGAAGTTTATTCTGCGGAACACCTGGTCGGGGATTGTTCTTTTTCAGTACATACCTGATTTTGTAGTGGCCATTGGTTGCTTCGGTAAGTTCATCGATTTTACTGGCAGGGCCGGTAATCTGGATGGTGAGCGTTTTTGTTTCCTGGGTTGTGTCGGTTCCGACTATACGCATACGTCCGGGACCGTCGCTTGTTCCGCGGTCGCTGTCGCCGTCGGCAACAATAACACCTGATGTAGCACATGAAGAAATAATCAGGGCAATAACCATGAAAAGGAAAGCCAATAAAAGAATAGATTTTTTCATACTGCTGTTATTTGAGTGAATAAAATGACATATAAAGGCTTTATTCTAAAATCGCTAAACAGAAATGGCAGTTTTCCCGGCAAGTGGCAGTAAACACAAATATACAAAGAAACCGTAAAATGCCACCCTTTGGGTGTAAAAATCCAGCGGAACCCGGCAGACTATCAACTCATTTTCAATGCATTAAATCAGATTCGGATAATCTCATTTTAATAACCCTGTGAGCCTCCCGTTTAATTTCATGACTTCACCTGACCTCAGGTAATTGTTTTGAATCAGCGAATCAAGAATCATTTTCCCTTTGCTCTTATTTCCAAGCCTGATCTCAGTTAAAGCGCTGTACCATCTTGAATTGTTGTAATATGGAGACCCCGTACCGACTTTTCCAAAGTGATGCAATGCTGCATTCAGCATAGTATGGTGTGGCTTGTTAAAGCCTTTTGTCATATAAATAATTCCAATGTAATAGTTGATCTCACTCAGGGTATCACCCGAAGTGAAGGCATTACTTCGAAGTAAGCCTGTAAAGATAATCGCACAACTGTCGAATTCATGGTTTCCGAATTTATCAGCAGCCTTGATATAGAGATCGGTAGCTGTTGATGACTCGCTCCGCAACTGCATATATTCAATCTCCGAAGGAATATCGCCTGCATAAGCCAGCAGTTCCGAATCCATGACTTTTAAAATACTGTCCTGTTTTGAATCCGTTTTAGTTTGCTGAGCCAGCTGATTTACAGGATGATGTTTTCCATGCAGCGAATCGGCTAATGCTATTTCGGGCTTTTGATCCTGTATTTGATTGAATAGGACTGTATCATTTTTTTGCGTTGAATCATTTAGTATTGAATCGCTTGTGGAATGCACGGCCATGGGTTCTTTTTGTTCGGGCCTGATTGATAGCCACACAATACCTGCAAGAATAAGGATTGAAGCAAACACAAGGGCCAGGCGGTAGCGGGGCTGTCCGGCTACAACTGCAGGTGTAATGCTTCTAATATATTCCCACATCCTGCTTAAAGGATTATCAGTTGCAGCTTTTGCCACCCGGCTAGTTTCTTCGGCATGTACTTTTTCGATCACTTCCAGTAAAATCTTCGATATCGCTTCCTCTTCTTCCTTTTCCGATTCAGCGCTTTCAATCTCCGTAAGCAGGTTTGCATTCCTGGTTCTCGCGGTTTCGGCCGATTTATGCAAATTACCAAGTAGGTTATACTTCCTTAATAGGGATTTGTTTGCCGACAGTGCTTCGTTAAACTTTACTTTCAGGTTCTCATCCAGTTTACCTGCAATACTGAGTTCAATAAGCAGATCCTCAGTATATTCCACCTCATTGGGGTTAAGTTCCGAAAGTGAATAGAAATAGCTGCTGAGCAGGCATTGATTCAATTCTTCAATCCCGTTTTCATCAAGTATACCTTGCCTGAATCTCTCAAATAACTCCCTGTGCCTGTTCATTTTCGTGCATTATTTCAGTAAAGTCCTTATCACCTGCCAGGCGGGCGAAAAGTCCTTTATTCGATTCATAAATTTTGTTTTCTAGTACCGTAACTTCAGCCGGAATATTCAGCTGCAGCTGCGTTGCCAGTCTACCTGCCGGTTCTGCATCTGGTTCCTGCTGAAGCAGTTCCTGTTTAAGGCTTCTGAGCAGGTCGATAATTATCCCGCAGGGCTCATCCGAACCATAGTAAAGCAAGAGGATCACAGCCTGTAATTCCTGCAACCCAAAAAGGCTGGCTTTATATAATTCCATCAGGGCCCGCATCATTTTCTCATCAGGAAGTCCTGCCAGTGCACTGGGTTTCCCGACACCTGCGAAATAAAAGACATATTTGAATATGTGGCTGTATTCCACAAATTCGGGCAGTGTGCGAAACTCTTCCTTAAAAATATCCAGGCCCGGCTGAACAATGGATTTACGTCGGTATAGTTCAACAGCCCTGATTTTTTCGTTCAGTTTTTGCTTTTTCGCTTCCCGCTGCAGCAGGTAATCGGCGGCTTCATCGAGTAACTCCGGAACCATTTCCAGGTTTTTATAATACCATTCCGAAAAATGCGATCTCAGGCGGCTGCTGTGAATACGGGTATTATTGATACCAATTAGTTGTCGTACCTCCTTATCCTCCAGATTGCAGTCATACTGGAGCAACGAAATCACGGTACGGAGTTTGCGTTCCTCAACCCTGTTGCGGTAATACAGAAACAGGAAAAGAGAAGGGCTATCCGATTCGGAACTTACGGTGTTTATATCATCGAGTTCAGTAAGTTCGCTTGATTTATTCCTTGCAACCTGGAATTCGGAAGTGCGTGTTTTGTTAAGGAAAAGGTTTTTAGCGATGCCGCAGAGGTAAGTACTCAGTTTGCTGTTCTGGTAAAACCGGCGGTTATACACCCGGCAGTATTCAGGTTTCAGGATATTGGCAGTAAAATATACTCCAAGTTCACCCTGGGTAAGCTTTTTCCAGAAAACCAGCAGGCTTTCATCGAAAATCTCTTCCTTGTCATCCTGTTCGCGGCAGCCGAATGTATGCAGGGCGCTCATCACTGCCTCTTTCAGTTCGTATACTTTCCTGAATCCCTGCCCGTTCACCAGTTTCTGCTCGAATTCCTGGCAGGCAGCGAAGGAGGGGTTTGAGGGACCAGTAACCAGAATAAGGGAATACAGGTTGGCGAGGTATTCGAATAAACCGAGGTTGTCCTTATTCACAAGGACCATTCCCGGTTGTACACGCAATTCAATCTTCCCATGTTTAACCTGCCTTCGGAACACCAACAGGGTTTCAGTGAGTAAGCGGTCGGCTGCTGACTTCCCTTCCCTGAGTTCGGTAGTCCTGTAAGAGCTGTCATCCTCTATTATTGCCTGGCTAAGCAGGTAATATACTATTGTCTTATTTAACACGATTGCTTCCATCAGATCGTCTCCTGATTTATATTCCTTACAAATTCTCACGTAGTAAGAGTTCATACCGATATATTTCATGAATTTGAAAAATGTAACAGCAATCCGTGTTTTTAGTAAAATTAATACATAATCGTCCGAAATCAATACAATAAATTGATTTTACCAGTACTTACAATAGAAATTAAAATGAAGTAAATTACCGTCAAACCTTTATCAGCAAGGAATGCAGCAATATTTCAGAATTAAAAAAATGCCTGTGTTATCAATTATCGTTTCCTGGCCGGAAAGATCATTTTATATTTTGCTTCGGTAATACCCTTGGCGATCTCCTGTAGTTTGCGCTTGATCATAATTTTACGAAGCGGGTGAATTTTATCCACGAACAATACCCCGTCGAGGTGATCGTATTCATGCTGGATAATTCTTGCAGGCATTCCTGTAAACCATTCATCATGGAAATTGAATTCTTCATCATAATAGGCCAGACGAACATCAGCTTTACGCATTACATCTTCGTGAATATCGGGTATGCTAAGGCAACCTTCGCTGAAAGCCCACTCATCGCCTCTTTCTTCAATAATTTTAGCATTAATAAATGCCTTCTTGAAATCAATGGTTTCGGGTCTTTCATCCCCGTATGCCGTGGCATCAATCACAAAAATCCGGATCTGTTTATTGATCTGCGGAGCAGCAAGGCCGACTCCTGATGAGGAATACATGGTTTCCCACATATCGGTGATAAGTTGCTGCAGGCCCGGATACTCAGGGGTTATTTCGACTGACATTTTTCGTAGGTTCGGGTGCCCGATTGCGACTACTGGTAGGATCATTGTGTTTATAGTGATTTATTTATAAAGTGTTTCTGGTGGCTGTTTTCTGGTTGCTGGTTGCTGGTTGCTGGTTTCTTGTTGCTTGTTGCTGGTGGCTGGTGGCTGGTTGCGGTTAGCTGGTCTCTGGTTGCTGGCTAATGGCGACGTCGGATTGAAAGCTCAGAATTTTCAAATTCACACATTTTCAAATTTTCAAATCCCCCCCTCAATCTAAACTCGCCCCTCGTCCCTTTTCAAATATTTGTTCCTAACTTAAAACAAGTCAGCAGAACAAAGGTTCACCTCAGCATACTTTTCATTTCAAGGTACGATTGCAGTATGATAACTGCGCTCACCTTATCCACCAGTGCTTTATCCTGGCGTGTCTTTTTCCTGGCACCGGATTCGAGTATGGCAGCAGTTGCCATTTTTGAGGTAAAACGCTCATCCATGCGTTCAACAGGTATACCCGGAAAGGTTTTCTGCAGGTTTTTCACGAATGGTTCCGTAAACCGGGCCGATTCCGACAACTGATTCTGAAGTGTAAGCGGGTAACCTACAACAAAACAATCAACGTTTTCGCGCGAAACATAATCCTTCAGGAAAGTCATCAGGTCTTTCACATGCACCGAAGCAAGAGCACCGGCAATCATCCTGAGTTCGTCAGTAACGGCAAGTCCAACACGTTTCTGCCCGTAATCGATGGCTAATATCCTTCCCAAATCTTTTTTTTTGCAAAATTACAAGAAATTCGCTTCAAAAAGCACGAAATAAAGGGGGATTTTAGGATCTGAAAATTTGAAAATGAGCATATTCACCCCAACGTTTTCGGGCTTTGCATTCGGGCGGGTTCCGGAGCACAAAACTGTCTACATACACAAAAGATAATTCGAAACATTGAGCTCAAAGTTTACATGTCAGACCTCCTAACGCAAAACTTTGTTAGCAGCATACCCTTTTTAGTCTGAATTCTCAAGCTGAAACAATATTTCTACTGTTGTCTCAAATACTTTCGCCATTTTTAGAGAGAGGATAGTAGAAGGCACGAACTTACCTGTCTCTATTGAATTTACCGCCTGTCTTGAAACACCAATTTCTTCTGCAAGGTCCGCTTGTGTCCAATTCTTCCTTGCTCTTTCTACCTTAATTGTGTTTTTCATTGTCAAAATTGTATTTGCATCTTGAAATGAAAAGCCCCAAAAAGTAAAAGGCAACAAAGAGAGGAACTAAGTGTCGATAACTCCAGTCATCCTTACTTAAATTAATGAAAAGGTCAAGCAGGCCCAAAGTCATTAAAAGTAACAATCCTAATGAAAAAGCAGTAACTAGTGCCTCCATTTGAATCTTAATCTGAACTTCATCCATGAAGAAAATACTCCTGTAATACTTATAGATGAACAGCGCAAAAGCAAGCATCGTGACTACTGTCAATACAATTCCTGCTTCTTTTGGAATGTCTAATGTTTTTAATACGAATAAGCTTCCAACATAGCTTATTAACCAAATTGCCGCATATATTAAAACACGGTCGGTTAAATGTTTTTTTTGTTTGTCCATTTATTTGAAATTAAAAATTGAAGCGCAAAGCTAAGCAAACATTTCTAAATGACAAGTATGATTTACATTAAGTCTCACATAGATGTCTTTTGGACTTGAAAATAAATTAGCAATATTTTTGTCAAGAGATACAAATTGTCTGGTTGTTGAATAACTGAACGATAGATTATCATAGTTCTGCTATTTATCATATGTGTATACCTCAAAACTATTAACTAACAATTGTCTTTGTCAACCTCCCATCAACCTATCAACCTATCAACAAAAAATTACCTAAAAACGGAATTATCTCTAATCACTGTAAATTGTCCATTGTCAATTATCAATTGTCGATCAACCCATCAACCTATCAACAAAAAAATGCCTGAACACGGAATTATCTCTGACCACTGTAAATTGTCCATTGTTAATTATCAATAGTCAATCAACCTATCAACATATCAACCTATCAACAAAAAAATACCTAAAAACGGAATTATCTCTAATCACTGTAAATTGTCCATTGTCAATTATCAATTGTCGATCAACCCATCAACCTATCAACAAATAAATACCTGAAAACGGAATTATCTAATCACTGTAAATTGTCCATTGTTAATTAGAAATTGTTGATCAACCCATCAACTTATCAACCTTCTTCACCACGGAGGCACGGATTACACTGAGAACACTGAGAATATGTTAATGCGATAATGTGATAATGTGATAATTAGCTAATTTGCTGACTATTGGTGGTCATTAATCCATGCAATGATAAAAACACGAAATAAGTCAATTGTCAATCAACCTATCAACAAAAAATGCCTGAAAACAATGTTATCACCAACCATTCTCAATTGTCAATTGTCAATTATCAATTTTCCATTGTCAATCAACCTATCAACCTATCAACCCATCAACCCAAAATACCATATATGCCAAAAGAATTATCCTTAAATAAAAAATGGAATTGAGCCATGTATAGCAAAAGCTTACCGAAGTGGGACGTACTGGATTCGAACCAGTGACCTCTTGCGTGTGAAGCAAGCGCTCTGAACCGACTGAGCTAACGTCCCTTGAAAAGCAAAGATAGTCAGAATCGGTTAGAAATCGACAGGTAAGATTTTAATGCAGTTTGAACAGAGCCCAAAGAATGATATGTAGTTAACCATCATCTGGAATAATCAATCCGTGTTATGCAGGAGGTTATACTTATTTCTTCCGTGGCTCAATTCCGAATGTGAAGCCGGCTTTAACGCGTTCGATCAGTTCGGGTAAAATATCAAGGTACTCGCCGACAATACCGAAATCGGCATTATGGAATATCTGTGCTTTAGGGTTATGATCGATTGCAATGATTTTTTCGGATTCCTTCATGCCTGCGATATGCTGGATTGCCCCTGAAATTCCAATGGCAATATATACTTTCGGACGTATGGTTTTCCCGGTTTGGCCTACCTGGCGTGCATACTCGGCAACACCTTCATCCACAACAGGTCGGCTCGAAGTCCATTCGGCATTTATGCCCTGGCTTTTCAATGCCTCGGCAAGTGCTTTTACAAGACCTAAATTATCAACCGTAGTACCTCTACCACCCGAAACAACAACATCGGCTTCGAAAAGATTCTGCAACCCTCCTTCTCCCCTGACGGTTTCAAGTATTTCGACAACAAAATCCTTATCCTTCAGTACAGGAACAAAAGCGGATATAATTCCCTGCCTGCCTTCAATACGAACGGGTACTTCGAATGTACCAGCCCTTGCGGTTGAAATCTGCGGACAAACAAAACCCAGTATAGTAGCAAGTTTGCTTTCCCCATAGGTAGGCCGGCGCGATTCAAGGATAGGTGTATAAATCACCTTCTCCTTTTTATCGATATACTCACCTATTTCGAGGCCTGTGCAGTCGGCAGTTACACCGCTATCGGTCTTCATGCCGATACGGGGTGCCAACTCACGGCCCGAAGTGGTTGCTGCAAAAAGGGCGATCTCCGGTTTACGGGCCTTGATAACCTGTTCGAAAATGGATGAAAACGGCAGAACCAGGTATTCTTCAAGTTTGTCATTTTCAACAAATAGTACTTCATCCGAACCATGTTCAACAAGGGTTTGAGCAAGAGCCTTAACATTTTTGCCAATGATAAGCGTCATTATTTTAGTATCATGACCAAGCTGGTTGGCGAGGTTCCTGGCCGGGGTCAATAACTCAAGCGAGGGCCTCGAAATCTTACCATTCGTTACTTCGGCCCAGGTTAGTATTCCCCTTGCCCCTTCCCTGAAGTCCTTATCAGGGAAATCGGGACGATCAATATCTTTTTTAGCTTCTTTCTCCTTCTTCTCCAGCACATTGCCTCCTTTCTTGAAGTTGGCAATCAGGCTGTCGACCAATGCAGCTTCGTTATGACCTTCCGACATAGTAATCGGGGCACGTTCGCTAACTATATTGATAACTTTGGCAACAATAGTCGGTGATCCGCTTATGCCGATTTTTTCAGTACCTAAACCAATATCATCAATTCCAAAGGTTGTAATATTCAGCGTACGGGCTTTGATGGCACCGCTTAACGAAGGTTTACGCGGAGGAATGCCTGTGGGAGTTAAAGAAATAACACAAGGCATTGGCAGTTTCATCATCTGGTATCCACCTTCGATAATCCTTCGGGCAATAACATTGCCCTTGCCATCGGCTTTTACGCTCTCGACAAATGTGGCCTGCGGTATACCAATACTTTCTGCAACCTGTGAAGGAACGTGAGCCGTATCACCATCGCTGGTCTGACGGCCCGCCAGTACAATAAAAGGTTCTTTTGAATCTTTGGTAAATCCTAAATGCTTGAGCATAGTTGAAATTGCAAGGCCTGTGGCATAGGTATCGCTGCCGCCAAGTTTGCGGTCCGACAAAAGGTAAGCTTCGTCGTAACCCATCGAGACAGCCGTACGAAGTGAAGCCTCGAACGATCCCGGCCCCATGGAGCAAACAATCAGACGTGCACCGGGATATTGTTTACGAAGTTGTAAACCGGCTTCAAGACCAAACTGGCAATCAATATTTATGATTGATTTCGCCTTTGTGCGGTCCATTAATCCATCGTCGCCCATACGCATTTCGCTGGGAAGCGGCACTTGTTTTATTAAACTTATTATCGTTAAAGCCATTGGTAGTGTGAGGTTAAAATTCAGGCAGTAGTGGTTTGATATGTTTTGTTCGGGCTTCTACCAGGGTAGGATTTCGAAATTCGGATTTCGGTTTTCGGATTTAGGGAGTCTGGGGTCAGGTACCCGGCGATGGACGCAGGATGTGGGAGTATGGCCTATACTTGCCGGATCTTCCTACATATTCTGAAATTCCGGTCCGTTGCCACCATTAGGAACTACCCATGTAATTCCGTCGGCGGGCGATTTGATGTCGCAGGTCCTGCAATGCATACAGTTTTCGGCATGAATCCTGAGTTCTTTCGTTCCGTCCTTATTGGTATGAAGTTCATATACTTCCGATGAGCAGAAGAATTGTTCCGGTGCACCGTACTGTTCAATATTTACTTTATTAAACTGTTCCGGGTTGTTGATATGGAGATGCACAACCTGCTGTTCGTCGTGATGCACTCCCGAATGGTACACGTCGAATGCTTTATCGAAAGTGAGTACTTTATCGAATTCGAGTTTACCTTTAAACCGCTCTTTAAAAGGTTTGGCTTTAAGTTCGCTGAGTTTGCTGGTTGTAAGGTAGTCGGCTTCGGATTTCAGCCTGCCAAAGAAACCTGCCCCACCGGTGATAAGCTGGGTTGCAAAGTGCAAACCACCTAAAAACAGTCCTTTGGCAAATCCCTGCCTGAAATTTCGGACCGGATACAATTCCTTGTAGATCCAGCTCTTGTTTACAAGTTCTTCGTATTGCTGAAGGCTAGCTCCCGAAGTATCGTTGTTCTGCAAAGCAGTTGCTGCAGTTTGTGCCGCAAGCATCCCGGATTTGATTGCCAGGTGCACACCTTTCAAAGCAGGCATTGCCAGCATCCCGGCGCTATCGCCAACTATCATAGCATTATCAATATACAATTTCGGAATGGAATAATATCCGCCTTCGGGAAGAGTCTTTGCTCCGTATTCCACCATTCTGCCTCCTTTTAAAAACTTTGAAACGAATGGTGTAGTTTTCCATATCTGCATGGCATCATGGGTATCGAACGAAGGATCCTTATAATCGAGTCCGACAACCAGCCCGATGGCCACTTTATTATCGTTTAATCCATAAATAAATCCGCCCCCGAATTCATCGGGATTCAACGGGTAACCCATAGTATGGTAAACTTCTCCGGGTGCAATGTTACCTTCGGGTACCGACCATATTTCCTTGCATCCCAGCGAATAAACCTGTTCGTTCCGGCCTTCATCGAGGTTGAACTTTTTGATAAGCATTTTTGTGAGACTGCCCCGTGTTCCTTCGGCAAAAACGGTAATTTTCGCCTCAACCCTTGTGCCGGGCTGGAAATTCTCAAGCTGGTTGCCATGATGGTCGAGGCCGGTGTCCTTGGTTTTGGCACCTATCACTTTCCCGTTGCTATACAGAATTTCATCCACTGCAAAACCGGTGTATATTTCCACACCTTTTTCCTGTGCCTTAACAGCGAGGTAACGGCACAACTGACCCAGCGAAGCTGTATAATTGCCTATGTTATTCATATAGGGCACATGAAAAGGCAAGGCGAGGCTTCCTTTTTTGCTGAGTAAAACTGTTTTGTCCTTAGTGACTTTTGCATTGAATGGGATTTCGGATAAATCAACACCCGGCAATAATTCCTTAAAAACACCGGGTTTGATCACTGCGCCCGACAATATATGGCTGCCGATTGAACTCCCTTTCTCGATCAGCAAAATACGTTGATCCAGGCCTTTTTGTTTTAAAGTATCCGCCAGATGAATTGCCGTAGCTAATCCGGATGGTCCGCCACCTATAATTAATACATCTGTCGATACTATATCCATAATACTCATTATTTACCCTCCAGGTTTAATATTTTTCCAAAAATGATGCAGGGAACCCAGCAGCCGTTGAGGAATACCAGCTAATGCACCCCTGTGAATTTCGCGGCAAAATTACTATTATTTTCGCATTGCTGTACCTAAATTCTTAAAATATTAAATATGATGCCCGAAAGCACTTATATTATAAACATGTGATGATTTTTTATGTTCGGAGCCGTTCTTTTCAATACCAGTCCAACTGTATTCAAATATGACAGTTTAGAAGAAATTTCAGGAGTATAATCCAGGCTGGCATTAACCGTAAAAACAAAGGGAAATTATAGCAAATATGGAAAAGTGGAAGCCTAACCAGTTCAAAACCAGGAAAGATAGCACTATTTAATTGTTTTTAAAATAACGGCATTACAGGAAATACCTGCAGTTTATTCAGCATGTTTGATTTCGGTCCTTGCTATTTCATCGAGGTATTGATTCAGGGGAACCGGTTTATGGGTTTCGGCCCAGGAAGCAGTTACATCATACTGGTGTTTCATTTCGGTGAAATCGAGCAGGGCGAAATTTTCATCGAAATCGGGGATATACACATAGGTGCGGGCTGCCAGGTCAGGGTACTTCTGCTGAATCTCTTTCATGCTCTTAATAAACCCGTTTGCAGCAAGGTTATCGATCCAGCGGCCCAGTTTATCGATGGTGCGTGAATCGGTATTACCGAAATTCTCTACTTCGTTGCGCAATTGCTGGCGGGTATCGCTCTTACGGCTGACAATAATCAGTGTATCCACTCCCATACCCCTGTATTTCTCAAACTGAAGGACGGCTTCGTAAGGAATATGGTCGTCGGACACACCGCCATCAACAAACGAAGAATTCGGAAGCCCGAACGATTCGTTAAAGTTTGCGGGTGGGAAAAGGATGGGTATTGCCGTCGATGCAAGTAGTGTTTCAACCAGGTTGTAAGCAGGATTGCTTTCATTGTTTATTTTCACATTGCTGAGGCGGTAGGTTGTTGCGAAAGGCGGTACAATGTCGACTGCCGAAACGGATATTGAACTTTTGATTGGCAGGTCGCCAATATTCGTATAGCAAAGGCTGTCGTTTACCACCTTCATAAGCAGGTTCTCGAGGGGTGCAATATTCACGGGTAACGACCTTCCTGTGCGGGTAAAGACATCCTGGTTATGGAGACTGAATAACAGGGAAGTATATTGGTTCCAACTGTATTTCTTTTCGAGGATGCCGTTCAGCATTACCGTATTGATTGCGCCTGAGCTTGTGCCGGAAATAAAACAGATATCGGACAGCCATCCGTTTTTATGCAGGTGCTCTAGTAAGGCTGCCTCCTGTACAATCCGTGCAGCTGCACCTGTAATCACCAAAGCGGTGCCGACACGTTTGCTATAGGCAATGGGTTCAACTTCGGCTTGCGCCCGTATTTTCCAGGCAACAAGTAGCGAAAAATAAATGAGCAGAAACAGCAACAATGCGAAAACTGCTATTTTCAACACCTTCTGCATCTTTCAACTTTCTAAAATCGATATTAAAAATAAGCTTATCGAGGTGGAACAAAGCTAGTTAAAATACTTAAAAAATGCAAGCATCAGGTGCAAATGCTTACACTGAAGCAAAAAGTAGTTGTAATGTAAGCAAACTCAGAATGGTTATTATAATCCCGGCTTATTCCCCGCCATTCACCATACCCGAAATTATCCCTTTCGAATGTTTAATATCGGCATAAATTACACCACACAAATGAATGACAACAAACGTATACATAAGGTACTGGCCGAATCCGTGAAATTCTTTAATTAAATGACGCGCAGGACGCTCCAATCCGAGGTCAGAGCCAAAGGCCAGCAGCAATCCTGTAGTAGCCATATATAAAACGAGCAGGTAAAACAGCGCATAGCCCGATTTAATAACCAGGTAATGTTTATTCTCATTATTCAGTGCATTCTGCCTGTATATAAGAAGGGCACTTTTAATTTTTGTACGCAGTTTCTCTTCAGGCGAAAGCGTAAACTCAATAATCCGGGAAAGAAGCAGGAACGCCAAGCCAAAACCAAGAAGCTTATGTAAATCCCAAAGTTTGTCGCCATATTCGTGAGCCACAGCCCAGGCCTGGTCTTCGGTTACAACAACGCCCTTCTCTTTCAGAACGGTCTGAACCATGGTTGAATTCTTCCTTGAATTGAACAGGGTTGATTCGAACAAAACCGTGAGAATCAGGAACGATATAATAAGAAATGTCATCCAATGCCAGATGCGGATCGATGCCGAGTGTTTCTGTAGGAAAGGCGATTTACCCGGGATTACCGGCGTTACAGTCTGTTTCATAAGCTTTTATGTATTAATGCCGGAAATTGGATACTGGTTATCAACACACAAAGCTACAAAAATCCCTCTTTACTTCATGAATCTATAAACCACTGCGCATTACGGAGAGGTATATTGAAATAATTCAAAATTCATATTTCATAACTAATACCCTTAACCTATCAACCCATAATATTTACGATTTACGAATTGTCCATTGTCAATTATCCATTGTCAATTATCAATTCCCATCAACCTATCAACCTTTTTTACCACGGAGGCACGAAGGGCACTGAGGGACACTGAGAATTTGTTAATGCGATAATGTGTTAATGCGATAATGTGTTAATGTGATAATGTGATAATGTGATAATGTGTCAATGCGATAATGAGCTGATTATTGGTAGTCATGAATCCATGCAATGATAAAAGCACGAAAATAAGTCAATCAACCTATAAACCCATCAACTCATTGTCCATTGTCAATTGTCAACTGTCCATTGTCAATTTGCCTCAATGCTGGAACAGAACACATTTTTTTTACCGCAAGGGCGCAAAGAAGGCGCAAAGAG
The DNA here is from genome assembly GCA_963677975.1 of Bacteroidales bacterium. Taxonomy (GTDB): domain Bacteria; phylum Bacteroidota; class Bacteroidia; order Bacteroidales; family UBA4417; genus UBA4417. The sequence goes on from OY782677.1 coordinate 3,595,918, forward strand.
TCGCAGAAATTGAATTTGAAAATTTGAAGATTTGAAGATTTGAAAATGAAGCAACACTTCCACCAATTCATAATTCATATCTTATAACTATCAACCCATCCACACATTGTCAATTATCCATTGTCAATTATCCATTGTCAATTTGCCTCAATGCTGGAACAGAACACATTTTTTTTACCGCAAAGGGCGCAAAGAAGGCGCAAAGAGCCGCAGAAATTGATTTGAAAATTTGAAGATTTGAAGATTTGAAGATTTGAAAATGAAGCAACACTACCACCAATTCATAATTCATATCTTATAACTATCAACCCATCAACCCCATTGTCAATTATCCATTGTCAATTGTCAACTGTCCATTGTCAATTTGCCTCAATGCTGGAACAGAACACTATTTTTTTTACCGCAAAGGGCGCAAAGAAGGCGCAAAGAGCCGCAGAAATTGAATTTGAAAATTTGAAGATTTGAAGATTTGAAAATGAAGCAACACTTCCACCAACTCATAATTCATAATTCATAATTCATAATTCATATCTTATAACTATCAACCCATCAACCTCATTGTCAATTATCCATTGTCAATTGTCAACTGTCCATTGTCAATTTGCCTCAATGCTGGAACAGAACACATTTTTTTTACCGCAAAGGGCGCAAAGAAGGCGCAAAGGACCGCAAAGAAGCACCCATCAACTCATACTTCATAATTCATAATTCATATCTTATAACCATCAACCCATCAACCCCATTGTCAATTATCCATTGTCAATTGTCAATACCCCTCAACCCATCAACCCCATTGTCAATTATCCATTGTCAATTGTCAATTCCCTTCAACCCATCAACCCATCAACCCCATTATCAATTGTCAATTAAATTTTTTCCAAAATTCATTCCTTTAAGTACATTTGCGATTGCCTCTCTATCACACCCATTATAATCCTTTTGCAATGAAACATTTAATACCTGCCTTTCTGCTAGCCCTTGTGTCGCTGGTAACGTACGCACAGAATAAACCTGAGAAAGTTTTCTGGAGCGAGAATTTTGCTTCAGGCAAAATGCCTTCCGGATGGGAATCGGTTGCACTTAACGACAGCAGCTCAACGTGGTTTTTCACCGACCAGCCTTTCCCCGGTTCCTACGGCCGCAACTACCAGGCCCCTCCTATCGCATCGGCAAGCAGGGGTTATCATATGCAGATTGCACCAGGTGTACGGGTCGGGAAGAACATAAAGAAATGGAAGAAAGCCGGCATACACCCGAATGCATATATACAAACCTCCCCTATCGATTGCTCGGGCAAGAGTTCGGTTGTGCTGAACTTCCAGCAGAATTTTTTCTGGGGCGAATGGGAAGTGCCCGAAACGAAATCAGGCCTTATAGTGGCAGTCAGCAACAACAATAAGGACTGGACCGAATACGATGTCCATAACAATGTGCTTCCTACCGAGGACTGCCCCAACCCTATGAATGTTGAACTGAATATTACGGGTGTGGCCGCCGGACATAAGACCGTTTACCTGCGTTTCTGGTGGAAAAATATGTTCCAGTGGTACTGGATGGTTGACGACATTACGCTTTCCGAAGCCTTCGATGCCGATGTACAGGCGTTTGACCTGGTTTCGCATACAATTGAAGGAAACGCATTCGGCAAACAGGATTCACTGGTTTACAGGGTGGTTAACCTGGGTTCCATGCCGGTAACCGGCAATATTGATTGCTACCTGCAGATCGATCAGCGGCCGCTGTTGAAAACCACCATCAAGGCTTCTGCTGCAAGTCCATTCGGCATTATCGATACGGCCAGGGTTGTTTTCCCCGGGCTCGATCTCACCGATATAGGAATCCATAAACTGAAGTTTTATACAAGCCAGGGAACGGATCTCCGCCGGTCGAACGATACACTCAGCCTGGAACTTTATTCAAAAGCCTGCGAACTGGGCGAGATAACCGCATTTAAACCCGGCAACAACGAATACACCATCAGCTGCCACCAGGCGCAATTCAAGGTACAGGTACTGCGTAACGGTATGTTCCGCATATGGATGGCCTACGACGGGCAGTTTACCAACCCCGCCGGGGAAGATATTATAATCCATACACCTGCTGACAAAGTTGAAAACACATGGAGCGATGAAGGCAGCTATTACCTAGTTAAAACTTCCGGGTTTGCACTGCGTGCTTATAAAAACCCGATACGGTTTGCCCTTTACCGTGGTGATAACACAAGCCTTGTATGGGAAGAAACCCGGGGAATAACCTATGGCAAGCAAACAGTGCAGTACCTGAAAAGGAGCGAAACAGAACAGTTCTTTGGCGGTGGCATGCAGAACGGCCGCTTCTCGCACCGCGACAAGACCATCAAAATGACCATCGATTACAACTGGGAGGACGGCGGCAACCCCAACCCTGCCACCTTCTATATGAGCAGCAAGGGCTATGGCGCCGTGCGCAACACCTATGCCACGGGCGAATACTCATTCCGCGATACAGTTCAACTTTCTCAGGATGAAAGCCGTTTCGACTGTTACTATTTTGTAGGTTCCTCGCTGAAGGAAAGCCTTGGGAGTTACACCGATTTAACCGGCAAACCTTTCCTTATGCCCGAATGGGCCCTTGGAATGGGCGATGCCAACTGCTATAACCGCGGCGCCAAATCGGGCAAGACCAACGGCTCCACATCCACGGGTTTCGAAGGACTTACACCCAGCGTAATCAGCCTGATTGCCGACAAGTATATCGAAAACAAGATGCCCGGCGGATGGATACTGCCCAACGACGGCTATGGCTGCGGCTATACCGATCTTGGAATGGTAGTGACAGAGCTTCACAAACGCGGCTTTTATACAGGGCTGTGGACCGAAAACGGGGTTGAGAAAATGGCCCGCGAAGTAGGCGAATACGGCACACGACTCGCCAAGCTCGATGTAGCCTGGGTGGGACCGGGATTCAAATTCGCGATTGACGGGGCAAAGACTGCCTACGACGGCATAGAGAACAACTGCGACGGCCGCGGTTTTATATGGATGGTATGCGGGTGGACCGGCTCGCAGCGCAACGCGGTACTCTGGACCGGCGACCAGTCGGGAAGCTGGAACTATATCAAATGGCATATACCCACCCTGATCGGTTCAGGATTATCGGCACAGAACTGCGCCACAGGTGATGTGGATGGCATATTCGGCGGTAGCGATTCGACCTATACCCGCGACCTGCAGTGGAAATGCTTTACTCCTGTGTTTATGTGCATGTCAGGCTGGGCTTCCAATAACAAAAACGGCATTAAGGACAAACAACCGTGGCTTTTCGGCGAGCCTTTTACAAGCATCAACCGCAAATACCTGGAGTTGAAACAACGTCTCACACCCTATATGTACACCCTCTGCAGCGAAGCCTACCTTACTGGGGTGCCTTCCGTTCGCGGACTGGTACTCGAGTATCCTGACGATCCCGCAACCTGGGGCGATGCCGTGAAATATGAATATTTACTGGGCAAAGACCTGCTCGTGGCACCTGTTTACAAATCCGAAGCCTTTCGCGACAGCATTTACCTTCCCGGGGGCAAATGGATCGATTTCTGGGATGGCACCGAGTACAGCGGGAATACAACGCTGATGAAGTATGCTGCTCCTCTCGATAAGTTGCCCCTATTCGTGCGTGCCGGCGCCATAATCCCCATGCACCAGCCGATGATGTACAACTGGCAGCGCCCTGCTGATACGCTTTCACTTAATATCTATCCTTCCGGCAATTCAAGCTATACGCTGTATGAGGACGACGGCCTCACCCGCGAGCACCGCAAAGGCAGGTATGCAACCACGCAGTTTGATGTTTCGGCAGCAGGAAGTGGTAATATTGTAATCACATTGCATTCTGCACAGGGCGATTATAACGGGAAGATAAAAACGCGCACCTACCTGCTCGATATTCATACCCGAATCAACCCGGCGGCAGTATCAGTAAAAGGAAAGAAGATCAGGCAGGCTAAAAGCATGGAGGAGTTTAACAGTGCCGCTTCTGCATGGTATTTCGATCCTGCTTTGCAGAACGGTGTTGTACATATAAAGACGGGCGGGCTTAGTACGGATGAAACTTCGGTGGTGGAGATGGGTGTGAGAAGGCGGAAGTAAGGTCCAGGTCCTCTTAAAATCAGGAACTTATATTTTTCACCACGGAGGCACGGATTACATGGAGGAATTTGTTAATGCGATAATGTGTTAATGTGTTAATGTGTTAATGTGTTAATGCGATAATGCGATAATTTGATAATGGGATAATTTGATAATTGTCAATCAACCTATCAACCTATCAACCCATCAACCCATTGTCCATTGTCAACTATCCATTGTCAATTCCCCTCAACCCATCAACAATTTTTACCACTGAGGCACGGAGGGCACTGAGGGACACTGAGAATTTGTTAATGCGATAATGGGATAATGGGATAATGGGATAATGCGATAATGCGATAATGGGATAATGTGATAATGCGATAATGTGATAATGTGATAATGTGATAATGTGATAATTGTCAATCGGTAGTGTTTAATTAACTGTGTAAAGGAGCCCGCGGCAGGCGACCGAGAATTAGTAACTTTACACAATTAGTTAAAAAATGGACGAAAACTTAAAACGAGCACTAAGGGAACATTTAGGCAAGGCAAAATCTTCAAAGGGGCTATCAGAGATGCTTCAGGAGCTTTTTAAAGAAGCAGTTCAGGAGTTGTTACAAGCAGAGATGGAAGAACATCTTGGCTATGAGAAACATGCTTCAAACAGCAACCAGTTCCCTAACAATCGTAACGGCAAAGCCCGTAAAACGATTAAAAGTAAATTTGGTGAAACTGAAATTGAGGTTCCACGAGATCGGGATGGAACTTTTGAGCCTCAGGTTGTACCTAAACGCAAACGGATCATTGAAGAGATCGAAGACCATGTATTATCCTTATACTCGCATGGTTTAAGCACCCGTGACATCGAGAGCCACATCAAAGACCTTTACGGTGTTGAGATGAGCGAGGCAACCATTTCACACATAACTGATCGCATTATTGATCATATAGAACAATGGAAAAGCCGAAGGCTGGAGCGGGTTTATATGGTGGTTTGGATGGATGCGATTGTCTTTAAAGTACGCCAGGATGGCAAGGTCATTGATAAAGCTGTTCAGATTGCTGTAGGGCTTAATAATCAGGGCTACAAAGAAATGCTGGGTATGTGGCTGTGCCAGAATGAAAGTGCTTCTTTCTGGATGAGCGTATTAACAAACATGAAAAGTCGTGGTGTAGAAGAAATACTGGTCACCAGTACTGACAACCTAAAAGGATTTACCGATGCGATCAACGCGGTTTTTCCATCTGCCAAAACACAGGTATGTATCGTACACCAATTGCGCAACTCTTTGAAGTTTGTTGTATGGAAGGATAAAAGGACAGTGGCTCAGGCACTCAAACAGGTGTATGATGCTCCAGATGAGCAGATAGCTGCTAATAAACTGGTTGCTTTTGAAGAACAATGGTCGAAAAAATATCCTTATATCGGACAGTCCTGGCGCAACAACTGGGATAAACTTACAACTTTTTTTGAGTTCCCAATGGAAATCCGGAAGATCATTTATACCACTAATATCATTGAGAATATCAACCGGATCATCCGTAAATACACTAAAACTAAGACTTCTTTACCCAACGATACTGCGGTTGAGAAAGCGGTTTATCTGGCATTAATGCAGGTATCCAGAAAATGGACAATGTCTCAAAAAGATTGGCCAATAATGCTTCTTCAATTTATCAATATCTTTGGACAGGAAAAATGTGGATTAAAAATTTAACCTTTACGCAGTTGATTAAACACGGCGTTTACACAGTTAAGTTAACACTCTCTGTCAATCAACCCATCAACACATCAACCTATTAGCCCATTGTCCATTGTCAATTATCCATTGTCAATTCCCCTCAACCCATCAACAATTTTTACCACTGAGGCACTAAGGGCACTAAGGGACACTGAGAATTTGTTAATGCGATAATGTGATAATGTGATAATGCGATAATGCGATAATGTGATAATTAGCTAAGTTTCTGACTATTGGAGGTCATTAATCCTAGCAATGATAAAAGCTTGAAATAAGTCCATTGTTAAGTGTTATTCAACCAATCAAGCCAATTAATTTACGACTTACGATTTACGAATTGTCCATAGTCAATTGTCAATTCCCTTCAACCCATCAATCCATCGACAAATTTGAAAATATAAAAATTTGAAAATGAGGCAATGCCCCCTCATTTATCCTGGCGAAGCCGGGCATAATTTTTTATTTCCGTATTATTCTCATCCATTCTTTTGTACCTTTACATTAGGCAAACATGCTACATTTCTACATATAATATTATTGTATGATTTTGTAAAACAGATACACAAGTTACAAACCAATTTTAAACTTTTAAATCATGAAAGATAAATTAAAATTAACCAATTTGGCAGTATTAGTTGCGCTCATAGCAAGCATATTTGTTATTCAACCAGGGTGTAAAAAAACAGAAGGGAAAGATCCAGTTATAGTTAGTGTAGCGGCAACCTTACCTTCTACAAAGACAGGTGTTATACTTAATTCAGGAGAAAAAATAAATATTACCACAAATGGAACCTGGTGTTGGGGGGTGGGGACAACGGAATGTTGTGATGCAAATGGAACTTCCGGCCGACCAAGTACAACTGAACATCCTGTAACACTTGAACCAGAATATTTCGGTGTATTAATTGGCAGAATAATTGGCACATCCATTAATTCTGATTACTTTAGAATAGGTACAAGTACTGAACTTTCTGCACCGATAAGTGGTGAATTAGAATTACAAATGAACGATAGAATTGGCTATTATGGGGATAATAAAAATAGTATCACGGTTACAATATCTTTCAATTAATGCAAAAAATTGACATTGTCTTTGAATCTAATTGCTACAAACTCATAACTCATAATTCCTCAACCTATCAACCCTTTTCACCACTGAGGCACTGATTACATGGAGGAATTTGTTAATGCGATAATGGGATAATGGGATAATGTGATAATGTGATAATGTGATAATTGTCAATCAACGCATCAACCTATCAACCCATTGTCAATTGTCAATTGTCAATTCCCCTCAACCTATCAACATTTTTTACCACTGAGGCACGGAGGGCACTGAGGGACACTGAGAATTTGTTAATGCGATAATGGGATAATTTGATAATTGTCAATCAACACATCAACATATTAGCCCATTGTCAATTGTCAATTGTCAATTGTCAATTCCCCTCAACCTATCAACATTTTTTACCACTGAGGCACGGAGGGCACTAAAGGACACGGAGAATTTGTTAATGCGATAATGCGATAATGTGATAATGCGATAATGTGATAATGTGATAATGTGATAATTAGCTAATTTAATGTGCCAAAAACTCATATCTCATAATTCATAACTAATAACTCTCAACCTATTGTCCATTGTCAACTGTCAATTATCAATTCCCATCAACCTATCAACCCATTGTAAATTGTCAACTGTCAATTGTAAATTCCCCTCAACCTATCAACCGTACTTTATCTGGTTAGTTGATAGTCAGTTATTAATAATTCCGGTGAAAGGTTTAATCTGGCAGTTAATTTTCGGATCATTTCAACCGTTAATTTCCTTTTCCGGTTTAGTATTTCCGAAACCCGACTTTTCCCTCCCATTTCATTTATCAGATCACTCTGCTTCAGCTGCATTTCTTCCATTCTTATTATAATCGCTTCGATTGGATCCGGAGCTTCGATTGGATAATATTTTTTTTCGTATTCATCTATCAAAACACCAAGCACATCTGCTTCATCGCTTTCTGCGGTTCCGGTTTCTGCACTAAAAATGGCTTCAAGCCTTTTCAATGCATGAGTATAGTCAGTTTCAGTTTTTATTGGTTTTATTTCCATGTCCTGTAATTTTAAATTGTATTTGCCTCAATCTTATCATATTCAACATGAGTTCCAATGAAACGTATAAATATCCATTGTTTCTCAAAGTTGAATTTTGCCACCAACCTATATGAATTGCCTTTTATGTTAAAAACAATTCTACTGTCTTTCAGGATAATTGCATTTGTATAGGTTTGCTTTACTTCATTTGGAGAATTCCAATTTGAACTCATTGCTGTATCGAACCAAGTCTTCAGGTATTGTTCCGAATCCGGATGCGATTCCCAAAAGTTTCTCAAGGTGCTTTTTGCAAATATTCTCTCCATAAGCTTCAATAAGGATGCAAATATAATTAATAATTCCCAATATGGGAACATTTTATGAAACTCGAGTCTTAAAGTATAGTTGGTAACTCCTACCTATCAACCTATCAACTCTTTTCACCACGGAGGCACGGATTACATGGAGGAATTTGTTAATGCGATAATGTGTTAATGTGTTAATGCGATAATGGGATAATGTGATAATGTGATAATGTGATAATGTGATAATTGTCAATCAACCCATCAACACATCAACCTATTAGCCCATTGTCCATTGTCAACTATCCATTGTCAATTCCCCTCAACCCATCAACAATTTTCACCACTGAGGCACGGAGGGCACTGAGGGACACTGAGAATTTGTTAATGCGATAATGGGATAATGGGATAATGCGATAATGCGATAATGCGATAATGCGATAATGTGATAATGTGATAATTTGGATATGCCGACTAACTTGACCACCCCACGCCGATTTATATTGACCACCCTGCGCCGATATTGTTTGACCACCCCACTTCTGCATTCTTAAGAAAGCTCATTTCCTTGTTTTTCATTAGCGTTATACAAATTTAGATAGTTTTACATAGCTTCAACAGCTTCTGTGATTTTGTTTTTCAACGTTTTACGTAGTGATTCACCCAGAAGTTCTATCCTGTGTGCATCATGAACAATACGATCCAGGATTGCATCTGCTACTGTTTGTTCCCCAATCACCTCGTACCATTGCGACACAGGTAATTGTGATGTAATAATGGTAGAGCGGTTTCCGTGACGGTCTTCAATGATTTCCATAAGTACGGACCTGCTATATCCATCCAGAGGCTGAAGGCCAAAGTCATCAAGGATAAGAAGATCCTGTCTCTCTATTTTAGCGATTTCCCTGATATAGGAGCCGTCAGCCTTAGTCATCTTCAACCTGGAAAACAGTTTGGTTGAGTTTGCGTAAAGAACCTTGTATCCAAGTGTGCAGGCCTGGTTGCCAATGGCTGAGGCGATGTAACTCTTGCCGATACCAGTGCTGCCGGTTATAAGAAGATTCTCTTTACGTTGAAGGAAGGTGCAATCGGCCAGGCGCATTAACTGGTTTTTGTCAAGATTACGATTGATGTCAAAGTGCAACTGTTCTACATTGGCTTTATACCGGAACCTGGCATTTCGCATTTGCCTTTCTATCCGGCGATTGTTGCGGTCGTCCCATTCAGAGTCAATCAGCATGGAGACCAACTCATCGGTGGTTACTTTGTCCATACTGCCATTTTCCATGCTTGTGCGGAATGCCCGAACCATGCCAAAGAACTTCATCTGTCTCATTTTTTGAAGGGTTTGCTCATTCATGATAGTTGATTTAAAGTTAAACAATACCCTCTGGTTACCCGGTACGGGTATCCAGAGGGGTGATTTTACTTGTAGTAGTTTTTACCGCGTATATTGTCGTGTGGGGGTAATTTCTGATCATTATTCAGTTCCTCATTGGGGTTATGATCAAGCCCTCTTTGAAGGATTACCCGGATAGTTTGGTATCCATAATCTTCATATTGCAGGGCACGCTTGCAGGCATTGTTGAGCCGCTCTTTCCCAGAGCGGGCAGCAAAACTCAGAACTCCCTGGCACGAACGGTAAGTTTGTTCCGGGTGCTGACGGGTATTGAGTAATTGTATTATGTATTCCTTTGTCTCCGGACCGATCTCTTCACCACGCTCAATAAACTTGTCTGGATTCCAATCACTCATGAAGCGGTGCTTGGATGCAAGGTGTTCGATTATGGTTGTATATCCATAAGGTTGTCGATTCCTGTTGTGTATTGTTATGCGTTCATAACGATGATATATTTCTACTGCACTCTGGCTGTACAGCAAGGTAACCTTCTTGCCAATGTATTGATACGGAACACTGTAATAATGCTTGTCTTCTGCCAGGTTAACGTAATTATTCTTCATCACCGTAACGATAACCCGGTGTTTAAGCTCATACTTATGATCAGCCAAAGGGTTTAGTGTATGGCGCTCAGTTTCTTCAAACAACTGTCGACGGCTGAACGGCCTGTTTTTCAGTAACCGGCTATTATGCTCCTCAAGAGCTATCCGAATGGCCTGATTAAGAAGTTCAAGGCTGGAATACACCCTTTCCTTAACAGTGCCGTAAATGGTGCGGTAAATGATTTTTACGGCACCTTCAACCAGTGCCTTGTACTTGGGCTTATAGGGAGCTGCGGGTAGCGCTGCCATCAGGTAATGGCTTACAAAGTCACGAAATGCCTCGTTAAGTGTCGGCTCATAACGATTGCCTTTGGTTACTGCCGACTTTAGATTATCGGTGACAATGGCATTAGGAACGCCACCAAAGTAATGCAAAGCATTTTCGCATGAGCCAATGAAGTCTTCTTTTTGTTGGCTATAGCTGGCTTCTACATAGGTTAATTGGCTGGCACCAAGTATGGCAACAAAAACCTCAACAGGTATAACTTCCCCGCTTTCCGGATCCAGTAATTGTAACTTTTGCCCGGCATAATCTACGTACATCTTTTCTCCGGCCTTATGCTCCATATGCATGACCGGGTTACGCATTTTCAACCACTTGAGATAATACCCCTTAAACTGAGATAAACGGTAGCCATTAGGATGCAATGCAATATATTGCTGCCACTGCTTCTCCTTAGTGTTTTCGCGACTCTTTAGGGCTTTCTCCATCCCAGGGAAGAACTCTACTACAGATTTGTGCTTGGGATCATCCTCAATGTGATGGCGCGGTACCATATCCAGAAACAATTGTTCAAGTTCGGTATCGCTCATCTGTTCAAGTTCCTCCAACGACTTGTCTGAGGCAAGGAACAACCGGATATACTTTTTTACGCTGTTGCGGGGAAGCCCTATCCGTTCCCCGATGGATTGTTTGCTTACACCTGTGGTGTATAGACTGATAATGTTTCGCACTTTGCTCATAAGAATTAGTTTGTTTGACATTTATGATTTGTTAAAACAAAGTCAACATAATCATAAAAGCCTGCCTTTGAGCAAGGGAAATCACTTTCTTAAGGGGTGGTCAATTTGGATCGGCGTAGGGTGGTCAATATGAATCGGCGTGTACCGATTATTTCAATCGGCGGGAGGTGGTCAATATAGATCGGCGGAGACTGGTCAGTTAGACTGTTTTATCCACATATACCTATCAGCATTATTAAGCTCAGGAATAAGCTCTCTAAAATTAACTTCTATCGGATTTGAATCACTTTGATAAGAAGAAAGAAATTCTTCCATGTGTGAGTCAAACTTTGTTATTTTTTCTGAGACTATCAAGCAAATCTAATTAAATAAACCACGAACATAAAACTGACGACCACATTTACGATGTATAAAAATTTAGTATTTCTGGGTTGCTGTTAAACATTTTTTTAAAATAGCGAAAGTAGGATTTATTTCTGTTTTTTCATAATTGCAGGTAACGTTCCGAGGCTATGATAAGTGGCGGCGTGCGTGGTTCTCCGCTGTCGACGAGTACAAATGCCGGTGCGTGCTACCGCAGTTCAAATATACTCCAAAACCCGCCATTTGTTATAGCCTCTGTTGGGCGCTGGCCTTTATACCGTAATTTGTTCTCTGTCTTGTCCATCCAAAGGAGATTTTATTCCTAACTCGCTGTAGTAGTAATCAATAAATCTTACGACTGTATCGAGTGACCACTTTGCTCTTCGATGTGTCAAACAAACATGTGGGAAAAAATTTTGTCGTCCTTCCGGGCTGTAAGTTGGTGGTATTGAATCCATTCTTTCAAGTGTTCTGAAAAGATTTTTACTTTCAAGTTCATTGGTCCATAATGATTTGAAATGTGTAATCTCATTTCTCAAACTAATTACCAAATTCAAATCTTGCATTGGTTGTTTGCCAAAATCTAATTTCTTTTTTCTTACAAGTTGAAGGATTAAGTCTAGCTTTTTTAATAGTGACTCCTTCTCAAAAGTCTCCGCTACTATATTTAAAGTTTTTTTTGCCTCATTATCAAGACCATCGCTCCCTAAGTAGTGTCCTGGTCCATGAAAAAGCATACTCCAAACATCCGACTCTAATGCTGCTACTGATTGCATTATGCTCCCTGAAACAAATGCCTTATGTTGAAGCCTTTCTGTCTCAGTTGAATCTTTTCCTTTGATCTCGATGTCCTTGGCTAATCTTGTCAATGTAGCAGCACCAACTAAAAAATTGTATGTGAAATTGTATCGTAGTGATAATTCTGGTGCAAATCCTTCAAACTTCATTTGTCTGGTTTTTTTATGGCTTGCGCCCAACTTGTGTATATGAACTACACAATCATACAAAGCCTGCCATTCCTGGTGAATATGTATAATTTAAATCCTATTTGGTTGGTGCTAAAATAACAAAAAAATACATATTAATTCTATGTGATTATATAAAATTGCAATCTGGTAGTACCTGAATGCCTGTTAGTTAACCCGGCCCGGTATTTTGCCTGGTAAAATCTTTAGAAATAAAGGAAATCCGGGCTGAATAAGGGTAAATGATAAATGGCAAGTTTCAGTACAAGCGGTAATTTATTATTAAAATTGTACTGACACCGATTATAAATTGGCGCCAGCGGGGGACTGTTATGCGTTCGGCGATTTTATGTGAATCTTTTTTTTATTGAAGCCACGCTCAAAACATTTCATTAATATATTCGGATCACCGCTCTATCTTCTTCTTTTCCCCATTGTACCTGCCATGTTCTACCGTCTATTTGGTCGAGCAGAATGAGATTATATATGTTCGTTGTTGGATAAAGAAAGAATCTACCATTTTTCTCTTCATCTTTATTTACTCGAGAAATATCTGATAATATTGTCTCAAACCGAGATTTACTTTCTGTACTCCATTGGACTTGCCACATTTGCCCATTCCTTGTATCCAATTTGATAAACATATACACATTTCGTGTAGAAAAAAGGCGGTACGCAACATTACTATCTGTAGAGATATTTTGTATTGGTACTTCATTCTGAGAAAAAGCCGCGACTGACGCTAAACCAATGATTATTAGAAACAACATTCTTTTCATATCGTTCTTTTCAAATGTTAATATTTCGTTGATTGTGTTTTCTTCGCTGACTCATAACGTTACGAGGATATTAAAAGTGGCGGATTGCGTGGCACTTTGCTTAAAACCAAAAAATATGATTCTGCGGGCGACGATGCTTCAAATTAGGCACTTAACCCGCCGGTTGATATAGCCTTTGTTATGCACTGTTTTTATTTTTCTAGTAGTATTTTCCATTCTGAAGGCGATTTCTGACTGGAGAAGGAATGCTTCCATGATGCAATTCCAATGTTAAACCCTTTTATTAAAGTGACCGAAATAATATCATACTGTTCTATGCTTGGCTCAAATTCTAGAATTGTTTTAATAGCTGTTCGCGTTACTTTCATGTTCTCTAATTCATCTGAGTTGCTTGGAAGTTTCTTTACCCATAATTGAGCCGTAAAGGATTTTGTTGTCGATTCTTTTTGACCATAAACTGTTGATGTATTTTTGGATACTCCTGCACTAAGCACACCGTCAATGTTTGAGATACGCTCTTGAATAGAAACCAAATCCGAATATGCTGATTTTAATTGGCTTAAACTGACAAATGTAAAAATTGCAATAAAAACAACAGAAATACCAAAAACATAATATGAGGCTTTGGTTACAGATGAAAGCATTGAATATTCTTCTTGTCTTTCTGTTGATACAACATAAGAGCCGATGACAAGATCATGTAAGGACTGTCTGTTTCCTTTGTTGAAAATGTAGATTAGTATCACACCTAATGTCAATGCAATACAAGAAAAGTTTTTAAGTAAAAAAAAGGTTGACCCCAAAGGCATACCAGGGAATTCAACATTTATTAAAAAATATGGGGTACAAAGTATTAGTGCTCTAAAAAATGATTTTTGAAGATCCAATGTTTTGCCTGATTCATCTGTTACTTGAATGTCAAAAGCTTTCTTTCCAATAGTTTGCCCATTAAATAATTTTGAATTAAAGATTGTAAAATACAAAACTGCAATTGTTAGTCCAAGCAAACTACCATAAGAACCAATACCGATTAGAAAGTCTTGAATTGTAAGTCCAAGAATTATTCCAATAATGCCTAAGCTTAAAATGTCAACAACAAGAGCAGCAATTCTGCCTCCAAAGTTTGCGATTCTGATGTTTGTTTCCATTTGTCGGTTGCTTTTGGTCTAAAATAGTGCATAACTTGTGTATATGACTACACCATCATACAAATCCAGCCATTCCTGATGAATGTGTATGACTTAAATCCTATTTGGTTGCAGCTAAAATAACAAAAAAATACATATTAATACTATGTGATTATATTAAATTGCAATCTGGTAGTAATTGACTGTTTGTTTGTTAACCCGGCCCGGTGTTCTGGCTGGTAAAATCTTTAGAAATAAAGGAAATCCGGGCTGAATGAGGGCAAATACTAAATGGCCGTTTTCAGTAAAAGCAGTAATTTAGTATTAAAATTGTACCGACACCGGGTATAAACCGGCGCCGGCGGGGTTCGTTGTTATTTATCTTATTTTACGTGTGATACCCTTTTTGTTTTAGTCGTTTAGAAATCCACCAGTAGTTCCCGCTTGGGTCAATTATTCCGGATTGCCTGTCACCATAAGGCATATTTTCTGGCTCAAATTCAGATTTAGCACCGTTTTCTAATGCTCTTTTGTGTATTTCATCCACATTTTCAACAAACAAATACAATGCTGTTCTCATATTTAAAAACTGTTCCCGTGCTTGACTAATCATAAAACAAGAGTCACCAATTTGCAAAATGCAATTAGCAATGTCGCCATTTTGCGGATGAATTGAACGATTGATTTCTTCAGCAAAAAACGCTTTTTTCAAAAAATCAATTAATTCATGTGGATTTTCAACAAAGAGGTAAGTAGTCACTGTATGAAATCCTTTTGGTTTAAATGTATCAAATATTCTTTCCATTTTCCAGGTTTTTTCTTTTTGTCCGGTGTTTTTTACAATAACAGCTAAAGGCCGCGGGTATGAGCAGCGGCTGACTTCGTGGACGCGTACCTAAAACACGTAACAGACGCTACCTGCGAGACGAGGTGCTTAATAACCTACAACCCCTGCCATTGCTTATACCTGTTGTTGTGTGCTGCCCTCTTTTGTTCTCAAATTTAGTCGATTTTCTTTACCAGGTAATTACTCATTTTAAAAATGGATTGCCTTGCTCCCGATGACAGCGAGTCTACATATTGTTCCTGAATAAGATATTCTATTTCATTAGATAGCTGAGGGTACCGGTTAGCTATTTTTATTATCAGTTTAAAAGCATTAAAACGAACAGATGGCTTTTTATGTACCTTTTCCCACACGCTTACACATGTATTAAAAAGTATTCCTTCTGACTCTTCATTAAGCTCCATTTTCTGAAGAATTATGAATAACTCCCTTTGTTGCTCATCCTTTTTTGACGAAATTGCATCAATTATTTCATTAATGTGACCGTGCAAACGTTGGTCATTCTCTTGCATACAGCTCCATAACAACCATGATGCCCGCCATGAATAAGGTTGTTTATCTGAAACTGCATACTCAACTAATTTGTTAAAACAACCGGGATGAGCTGCAATGTACGAAATCATTGTAGCCTTTTTACAATTTGTCAGGATATATTCTAATTCGGTTTCCAACCTAATCTTTACTTTTTATTTTCTAATGCTATTCCAACCATAATACTCATTACGGGCATTATAAGATACCTTAATCCAATTTGAAGAAAATAATCCGAAATTAGCATGCCAGACATAGGAATTAAAATAAGTAAGTCTAAAAGGATATTAATAACAAACCAAGTAAAACCAACATAAATACCTTCCTTCAAGTAAGCAATATTGATTTTCTTAAAATATGAAATTAAAAGAATTGCCCCTGAAATTGAACCCACTATAATCATTATGGTTTTAAAGAAAAAAATATCAATACGTAAACCGCCATCT
The DNA here is from genome assembly GCA_963677975.1 of Bacteroidales bacterium. GTDB lineage: Bacteria > Bacteroidota > Bacteroidia > Bacteroidales > UBA4417 > UBA4417. The sequence goes on from OY782677.1 coordinate 3,612,178, forward strand.
TTAGTGTAAAAAAAGATTGAAGCTACAAACGGTATGAGCCATGCAAGAAATCCATACAATAAATTTCTAACGTGTTTATTTATTTTCATGATCGTTATTTTTCAGATTGTTAATACTAAATCCATCGCTTTCTTTTCCTTGTGCGATATTTCAACTAAAAGTTTCGAGGCTTTTTCTATATGTTGAATTTCTTTTGTCCTTGAAGTTTCAATAAATAGACCAGAAACTTGATTCCAATAATCAGCAATTTCAACAAACAAGATATAAGCATTCTGCAATATTTCATTTTTTGTTAACTCAGCGGACTCTTTTAAAAAATCACGATATAAATTTCGAAACAAAGCCCCCCCTGTTCCTGCTTCTTCTATTAACATTGCTGACGAGGAAAACTCATTTTCAATATTTTTACTATTCTCAAACCATTTTGTAATTTCTTTACTTGCTTTCAGAATACCTTTGTATCCGATATTGTTAATCGGTGGATTGAGATAATCCATTGCATTAGTTTTAATAGCCTTAAAAATTGTAGCATTCAGATTGCTATTTTTGCCATTTGATTGGATTGTATAACTCAGGTTTTTTGATGACATCGGGCCCTTTTCATTTCTTGCAAGTTCTATACTTTTCAACGAAGTTTTACCACAACCTTGTAATGCAGCATCAGCCACATAGGCAAATTCGTTATCGTAACCATACATAGCAACGTAATGACCTGCAAAATGAAATTTTGTTGTAAAATAATCCAAATAGTAACAATCCAATTTTAATCCAATGGGGATTTTATTGTCAATGCAGCGTTTAACATTTTCCCATGCTTTTTTTATTGATACTGTTTTCTGAACTTCTAATTTCAGGTTTAAATTTCTGGTAATATTTTCGGTTAAAGTATCTTGTTTTATTCTTCCACCCATAAATGGGAAATCCATAGTTTTCATATTCCAGAATATAAAACCTAATCCTTCACCCAAACCAAAAAGCATAGATTCTGAAAACTCAATTCCAATATGTTTTAGAAGCGAACCCGTTGCAGTTGTCTCACAATGCAAACCATTGAATGGCTTAAAGTTTTCGATTATCATAGTTTATCCTTTTTTTTTGCAAAGAAAATATACCTTAGTGACAACCCTATGTCAGTAGGATAAACAATCTTTCAAATTTGCAAAAAATTCTCTCAGAGGCGATTTTGAGCGTTGCACACAAATGTGTATATGAACTACACAATCATACAAAGCCAGCCATCCGGGATTAATAGGTACGACTTAAATCATATTTAGCTGAAGCTAAAAATAGCAAAAAAATCATCGCTACCGTGCGAATTATTCTCCCCCATGCCGGCGCGGGTTTATAATCCGTGTCTCTTTAAATCTTTTCTTATTTCAATTTACAAATATATCCCCTATCTCCCCCGCTACCGCGCGAATCCTTTCGCGTGGTGACCCTCAGCTACCGCGCGAACTTTTCTCACCGAAGGTAATCCCTTCGCGTGGTGATATATACCTGTGGGTGGAGGAAGAGATATTGCTTTAATTTGCTACCCGGATGCCTGAGCGAAGCGGAGGCTGAAGCGAAGCGGAAATCAAGCTTTAGCATGATAGCTCTTTGCGCCATCGGATAGCAGATGTTAAAGGATTTCTGCCTTACTTTATGATTCTCAATTCTGTGTTCATTGTTTTTCATTCACCGCTGCCGTGCGTATCCTTTTCCCTGGTTCAATAAAGCCAAAACCAGCCCGGTTGCTTTTTTCACACTGTTGTGTTAAGCGGCCGTAAGGGATTGCGGGCTACTTTCCAGTCAGGCTGTACGGATGCCTGAGCAGGCCAGCATACCTGCATATCCGCTGAAACCCATACAGCATACACCCCCGCTACCGCGCGAATCCCTTCGCGTGGTGATATATACCTGTGGGTGGAGGAAGAGATATTGCTTAAATTTGCTACATGAGTCGAAATTATAAATTCCACAATCCTGAAGGAGCATACTTTGTTAGTTTTGCTGTGGTAGAGTGGATTGATGTTTTTACGAGGAATGAATATAAGGATATACTATTGGAAAGCCTAAACTATAGCCAGCAAAACAAAGCAATGGAAATATTTGCCTGGTGCATTATGACAAGCCATGTTCATTTAGTTTTCAGAAGTGCCGGTGAATATAAACCTGAAAATATAATAGGGGATTTTAAAAGGTTTACAAGTAGAAAAGTCATTCAGGCTATTATTGAGAACCCAAAGGAAAGCCGGAAAGAGTGGTTACTTGAACAATTCAAAAAAGCTGCTGAGCAATGTTCAAATGTAAATAAATATCAATTCTGGCGGCATGATAACAAACCGATCGAATTATGGAGTAACAAAGTAATTTCTGAAAAAATAAATTATATTCATAACAATCCGGTAGAAGAAGGCCTTGTTTTCAGACCGGAAGATTATGTTTACAGCAGTGCCAGGGATTATAGTGGAGAAAAAGGTTTGCTGAGTAACGTAATAGTATTGGATTTGTATTGACCACGCGAAAGGATTCGCGCGGTAGCGGGGTGAAGATTATGTTTACAGCAGTGCCAGGGATTATAGTGGAGAAAAAGGTTTGCTGAGTAACGTAATAGTATTGGATTTGTATTGACCACGCGAAAGGATTCGCGCGGTAGCGGGGGATTGCGTGGTAACCAAGTTTCAACGAGTACAAATGCCGGTGCGTGTTACTGCTGTTCAAATTTACACCAAATCCTGCCATTTGTTATAGTCGCTGTTGGGCGTTCGTAGTTTCATTTTCCAAAGTCAATTCGAGTAAAAATTATTTTTAGTATGTTGAATTTCAATCTAATTCTAGCATCTTTAAAAGTGCTTCTTTTTCTTTAAGAGTCTTCTCTTTCTTTAATTTGAATCTGTTAAAACTCCATTTAGCTGTAAAGATTGAAAATATTAAGAAACCCAAATATATTAATGCTTTATATAATTTAAAATGATGATCAGAAGTAAAGTCATTTGATATGAAGAGAAAAACGATCAATATTATTCCTATGAAATACAAAATTTGGTTTCTAAAATATTTAGAATTTCTAAATTCAAGATTTTTTGATTCTATTATGTCTCTTTCAACTGAGCTAACTTTTTGATCGTAGACCTCTTGTATCAGAATAAAATTATAATTTCTCTTTCTTAATTCTATTCCGGCATAAATCTCAGCCTCAAAATCCAAGTGCGAATTTCCTATAAATATTTCAACTAACTCTTTGTCAGTTTTGCTTTTAAATATATTCTGCCAGTTGTATGAAGACATAAATCGTTTTTTAAATTTAGAAATTATTTAGTTTATCAACTTCTGCGGTTCTGATTTATTCATCATCAAAATTTTCTAGGTTTCTCAACTATGACGCCCAACGGTTGAGAATATTTGCAGTAAGGTATTGCGTGCTACTTTCCAGCCAGGCTGCACCGATGCCGGAGCAGGCCAGCACACCTGGATATCCGCTGAAACCCATACAGCATTTACACTTTGTCATCAGTTGCTTTTTATTACCTTTTCAATCCTTTTGTTACCCTGTTCATCGGATATTTCGAGGAAATACAAGCCATTCGGCCAGTTTGCAGCATCAACAGTACATGCTGAAGCAGATACAGTTTCGTTCAGAATCATCAGCCCTGAAGCCGTATAGACTTTAATGTTCCGTATCCCGTGGTCCGATTTTATATTAAAAACAGTATTGGTTGGATTCGGAAAAACAGCAGGGTTCAGCGTATCCGTATAGCTGTTTGTATTTAAAACCAAAACTGCATGAATAGCAGACCCTAAGCTTGGATGCAGGAATCTGCCACAACCCGATTCAATCCTTTTCACAGCCTTTACCATATACCAGTTATTTGCATTGTATGTTGGTATCTGGCAGGAATTACCGGTAATAAGTGAGGTTGATATTTTTCGGTATATCCCAAATTCAGAAGTTGATTCGTAAATATGACAGCCAACAATATCAGTATCAGCTGAGGGTGTCCATTGCAGGACAGCATTACCATTCACGGCACTGAGTGTGAGATTTGTAACTGGCTTTACCTGGAATAAACTTATTGTCGGGTCACCCCATATTTCAAAATGGGTTCTGTTCCACCATTCCGGGGTGTCGTATTGTTGCGGAGGTTTTTCAAGGTATTGATTTGTGGAATTATGATTTATTATATCTTTCATAGCCAATCCGAAAGCTTGTCCGCTGCAGGCCTGGTGAAAAATATTCAGGCCGGTTGTAGTCCATAAAGCGACTATACATTTTGATTCCAATCCTAATAATGTGCGGATGCGACTATATACACCATCAGGTTGAGGCACATCGCCAAATCCCCAGTAGCTTTGATCACCCGAATAAACTGTAGCGTTCATGCCATAGGTTTGCCAATCGCTTATAGCCGGGGTAGAAATATTCTGCATATAAATTTTAAAAGGTCCATTGTTCTGCACCCATTGGTTATGGTTGGAATTATCGGTTTTCTGATATACATTTTCAGGTTTTGAAATATTAATCAACGAACGGTACGAACCATCATTGGAGTTATTATATCCAAAATAAAAAGCTGATTTTTCGCCCATATAATACCCGTTATCCACATTTTTATACTTGCTCAGCCTGTCTAAATAATTTTCCAGCAAGCTGAATTCCGGTGTGGCAATTTCAGTAATATCAGCAAAATCAATTCGTCCGAAAGCCATTTCCACGTCGGAAGGGAAAAAATCCTGGTCCCATTTAAAATCCCCGGGTAAGTTAATTGCCAGAGGCGTAGATAATCCGCCAGGATTATATGTATTGGTATCGGTAAATAATCCATCAATATCGGCATAATAGCCATCGGACCCTCTGGCTCCCTTATTTTGATTGTGATCGTCAGGAGCTGCAACATTTGTTGAACCACTACGAGGCAGCGGGACGTGTCCTAAAATAAAAAGGCATTTCGGTTTGTCGTCGGGAGGAGCGTTGTTGTACAGGGCTTTTACCTGATTTTTGATAGTAACAACTTCAGTTCCGCTATTCCAGTTTGTTGCTCTTTGAACAATCAGTTCATTTACAAACCAGCCATCGTTAGTCAGTTCTTTTTTCAGGCGATTATACTTTACCGGTAAATTAGCAGGGATATCATTTGCTGCCAATAAAATCATCTGACCTTTATAGTTGGAATTATCAATTAACAAGGCACCCATTGTATAGCCCACAGCATCGTATGTAACTCCTGCAAAAGTCCAGGTATTTTTTCTTTTCACCTGGTATTCCCACAGTTCCCCGGGCTTAACATTCGTATCGATCCAATGCCCTGTTCCTCCGTTTATAGTTGAAGCAATATTTGTCCAGGTGTGTGTTCCGGCCGGCCTCCTGTACAGGAACAGAGGTTCGTTGGTATTCGACAGCGAATCATGAAAAACTAATTTTACATAATCATTATTTGAATCAACCTCCGACGAAACCAAACATACTCTCCTTCCTGAAGTATTAAAATTAAAACTATAGTTTTGTGCGTTCAGATTCCAGGCCAGGAAAAGATATAGTATAAAAAGATGTATTCTGATCATATTAGTTGATTAATAGTGTCGGATAAAAACGAATCAAGAGTTTGATTTTTTGAACGAAGGGTTGTTATGTTTCAGGAAAAAGTTGCAGGAGCCCTTCCTGAACCCCGGAGGGGTGAAATAAATATGTCATGCCTCAGGAGGGTGCCCGTTAAACCGTGTCAAATTTAATATTTCGATCTGACAAAGCTATGAAAGAAAAAATCAATCGGGAAGAGTTCAGCAAAGCAGGAGCAGAAACCCGCTACTGCGCTATTCCTTTCGCGTTGTGACCCCGTTGTCACAGGATTTCGGATGCTGGAGCGAAGCGGAAGTTGGAGTGAAACGGAAACCAAGCTTTAGCATGGTGGCGCTTTACGCCATCGGATTTCGGATTTGGGAATTTGGAAATTTGGAAATTTGGAAATGTACAAATAGCTCATAACTCCTAACTCAAAACCAAATTGTCCATTGTCCATTGTCCATTGTCCATTGTCAATTGTCCATTGTCAATTGTCAATTATCAATTATCAATTATCTAAGACTCTTTGAACGCGCAAAGCGCATTGAACCCTTGAAACGCCCGCCATTTGTTATAGCTTCTGTTATGAAACGTAGTTACTGTCCAAGACTGATTTTAAAATGAGGCAATTCAACGCTTAACATCACTTTCGCCTGTAAAGCATTGAATACTCTCATAAGAGTTTCAATTGTAACATTACTGGCATTATTTTCAATTCTTGAAATTTGAGCCTTTTGCACGCCAATAAGTTTCCCTAACTCTTCCTGGGTTAATTTGCGCTCCTGCCTTGTCTGTTTTATAGCTTGACCGATCAAGTCCATTTGTAATTCATATTCAAATCTATCTCGGTTTGGAGTGCCTATTTTACCGATAAGTTTATCTTGAACTTCGTCTAATGTATGTGTTTTCATTTCTTTGTCTTATGATTTCTTTGTCTTCAAAATAACGTGTACGAGCTTGCTTTGCCTTTTGAATTTCGCTGTCAGGTGCATTACGGGTTTTCTTTACTATTCCATGCGTCGAAATAACAAGAGTGTTTCCAGAATCAGTTTTGTCCCAAAAGGCAAACAGTCTGTAATGCAACCCTTGATAGAGAGTTCTGAATTCCCAGATTTCGTCTTTCAGTTTTTTGAATAGTTCAGGATCATGTCTTGTTTGAGCCTTACGAATGTTAAAAATGATCTTTTCGTAGTGCTTCCGCTCAAGATTACTGAGAAATTCGAAAGCCTCGTCCAAAAATACAATGTCAAAGAGTTTGTCCATTGATTCGACTCTTGATAGGGCAAAGATACAACTAAAGTTTCATTATATAGAAACTATTTAAGAGTTCTTTTTCACTATGGCCCATAACTTGTTTATATATATTATAGAATCATACAAAGCCAGCAATTCTGAGTTGAATCTGTATGACCCAGTTTATATTAAGTTGGAGCTAAATAACAAAAGAAACCATATCATGGTAATTTATTCCTATTGTATTTATAATACAATGGCGCCCAATGATTTATTTGTTAATCTGGATATGTATCCTTGCCCTTAATGCAGCTAATAGTATAACTCCTTATTACCGGAGAATGGACATCGGTCATTTTAAAAGTCATTCAAGGTCTTTTTAATTCAAAGGTAATTAATCGTTCCGGGGCTATGAAAAATGGCGGCGTCCAATTTACCAGGTTCAGCCTGAGAATACTTTAGTTGAAATTTTAAAGTAGTTTGAAATAATAGGTTTTATTTACGGGTATTATCTTTCTCAATCAGGTTCCACAGATCATGTAAAATAATTTCAGGTAATAAATATGTTTCGTTGTATTCACGAACAATCACCTCTTTCTCCAATATTGCTTGTTTAAGTTGAAGAAGTTTAGGATTACGAATATCATTTGAGAATGATCTAAAATAGAATAGAGATCTTCTTTCATTTGAAGGACGATTAAAACACCCATAAATACATTCTAATTCAACGAATGATTTGCCAAGTTTTTCAGTCAACCAGGGATATTTATTTAACAATTGTTTATTTGAAGTAAAAAATTCCGTCCCATATTGTTCTCCCAATATTCCAATAAAGTAATTACATTTAGCTACATTGGATAAACACATGTCCAGTGCTTCATCTGGATCACCTCCGTAATGAAAAGCTCCCCATCCTAAATTGATTGAATTGATGGTGATTCCATTTTTTTTGCATAAATCATTCAAAGAAGGGAAAACAATGTTTTCCAATAAGCTCCTTTCAGGCTCAATATCCCTAAAAGTACAGGAAATGAATATATTAACTTCTTTATTAATGCTCATGTCAATAGATTTTCGAGGCTCCTTTATTATTTTTGATGTTTGCACAATAAATTTAGAGAGACCAATAAGTTATCACAGTTTACTTTTCGCATCCTCTATAACGTTCCGATACTATGGCAAGTGCGTGAATAAATTGTTGCTCAAAGTAAGCCAACACAAATGTATTTAAAGATTTCGAATAAGGTAATTTGCCTACAACTCATATCTCATAGCTATCAACCCTGCTAGCGCGCGAACTTTTCCCAAATCAGAACTTATTCCTGTTCGAGTTCAGTAACAATCTTCCTGTCCATTACTCTTCCAACCGGGTAAACACAATAATGTGAGTCCCACCAGGGCGATTTGCTGTAAAACCAGTTTAGCATTGCTTCAGGATCGGAAGCGAACTTACTATCGGATGATTTCTTCTTTTCGAACTCCACCCTGAGAGCCGGATCGGCAGCAAGCATCCGGCGGGCTTCTGCTTCCATTACGTAGGATTCGGCATATTCCTTTTGTTCCATAGCAGCATCAAAAAATCCCCAGGAAGCAAATGAATCGGGCGAACCGGGTTCCAACAGGTGAGCTATTACCCTGGCTGTCCGCTGGTTCATATCAATCAGCCAGGAACCTGCAGGAATAGTAAGCGTTTCAATGGAATCGGTTACCTTGTACAAAACTTTATGCCTGCCTTCAAAGGATTGTTGTTCCCAGTTCACCTCACTAAAACTATACACTGATACTGTGAGATTCATTTCCTTTTTTAGTTGTTTCATCTCTACCCCATGCAGCTTCAGGCGTAATTGAATGTCGCTCCACTCAGGAGGAATAATATAGGCTTCGGGCAACTTCACCAGGTTTTCCATGCTGCATTTTTCAAAAGCAGGGATCTTCCAGGTAGCAGGCTTATTCCTGTTATATTTGAACCAAAGTCCCCCGGTAAGCTCACTGGTATCCATAGTATATTCAAAACCCTTGAAATCCATCATCACACTATCCGTAAAGGATTCGGCCCATTTGAGGGGGAACTTATCGTTCCTGAATTCAGCGCTCGCGGTAAAAGCATCGGCCTGCTTCTCCAGTTTTTTCAGGGTCACATATTCCTTATTCAATAACTGCAGTGTAAGTTTCAACACGGCATAAGTTGACTCTACCCGGATTTTATATGGTTTCAGCATATGCGTTTCAATAAGCAGCCCCGGGCGGTTTTGCACAGTAGCATATCCCTGGCTGTACATCGGAAAGGACGGACGATTCACCAGGCCGCTACGCGGGTCGTGCCAATTGCGGAACTGCACATAGGGAAATATTGGGTAACCAAGGGCATCCATCTGTTGGAGTAAATAAGGCTCACAAACCCCTGAAGTCCAGTCCGACAAATGTTTTTCCATATTCCCCAGGGTCTCCAGGGCATAGGTAAGTACATACGGATAATCGGCCCCGTCGGTCACATGACAATCCACCTGGAAATCAGGCAACCAGCTGTTGTAAAGTTTAAGCCATGCCTGCATTTCAGGAGCATCAGCCTTCATAAAATCCCTGTTCAGGTTCAGGTTTTGAGCTGTGGTTCGCCAACCCATCTCTTCCGGACCGTCCTGGTTGATCCTGTTATAGGGACCAAACCGTTCATGCCCGTCAACATTAAATATGGGGATAAAAAGAACAGTCACATGATCCAGGAGATGCGCGTTTTCCTTTTTGGTGATTAAATCGCGGAGAAGCATCAATCCTGCGTCTTTCCCGTCGCATTCACCGGAATGGATGCAAGCCTGAATAAGTAGGACCGCATTTCCGCTTTTAGCCACTGCGCTTACTGTAGTATTTCCATTTTTATCGGCAATCAATAATGGCAATTCCCGTCCCTGGGGACTGGTACCAAAAGATAAGTAATGTATGAACGGAGAAGCTGCAGCCAGTGTCTTGCAGTACTGAACCGTTTCGGCATAGCGGGGAGTACGGAGGTTTCCGGACTGTTCATAATATGTTTCCAGGTTATTGCTTTGGGCTGCCACAAACAATGGCAAAAGGATGGTATACAGGAGGCAGGTCAGGTACCGCATAAAGGAATTTGTTTAAGATGCAAACGTATAAGATTTTTGGGCAAATTGAAAAGTATCCTTTGTATTGAGTCAAAACAACTTAGCTGGTGAGCGAAACCGGGTGTGATGAAGTATATAAATCCCTGGTACTGTATAAGCGATGATATTATTGCTTCTCAACTTCCGGCCAGCACAAATGATTGTATAACAATTGCTAATTTATTTTTCATTCAAATCTACGTATTGTTTAATTTACTTTATTTTGTACCGGCACGGATTACAAATCCGAGCCAGGGAGCTGGCTTTCTTTATAATTCTTTCCCACAGGTGCGGGACTTTGTTCAGTGTTCTTCATTGAGTTAAAAGAACGCAAAACACTAAACATTTAATGCAAAATGAAAAAGCAGCCCGCTGAAAACTATTATTAGTATGAATCTTTCTTGAGGCGGTTTTATGGCCTATCATCCAGCCAGGGCGTTCAATCTGGCACCGGAATCACATTTACTGCTCCATCCCGCACAGTATTGCCGCTTCGAGTATATCAATGTTTATATCCTTTAGCGTTCTGAACCTGATACAGTAGCCGGTCACGCTGGCCTTGCCCAGTTTTTCACCATAGGTACGGGCTAAGTATGTCCTGTCACTTATACCGAGGATATAGACCGAGATCCCCGTTGCATTGGCGCTTATACCAATCCTAAAGCTCTCCCTGGTTTTTCCGTCAGCATATTTTATAATGTACGATCCATATCCTATAGTAGGGTTGGCAACCACTTTATTTTCGCTGTTTTTACCATCGTGGAACTCCAATTTACATCCGGGAAACAGGTTGAGCGTTCGCCGGTGCAACTCCTGTATGTCGCTGCGTTTTGGTTCGGGCAGGCTGTTAATATACTTTTCGGTTTGTTCTTCTGCGTTCATATAAATTATAATGTTAGGGGCTGCTTTCTTTGAATTTCGCTTCTCCCGGCTGTGCCACCAAAACCTGCCGATATAGGCTGGGGCTATATATAGTAAGGGATTGCATGTTTGCATATTTAACAGCCATTGTGAACTGCTGCCCTCTACTATTTATGCGATAATATACACTTAGACTTTTGCATAATGAAGTGCAATTACGCCAATATCAAATGTCCTTGTTTCGATAAGCCGCAATTTAACGCTTTCCGTTATATCCTTAAATAACGGAATACCCCGGCCTAACAAAACGGGGTTTACAAAAATCCAGAATTCATCGACGAGTTCTCTATTTAACAGTGCGTTTGATGCCGACGGGCTTCCAAAAATTAAAATATTTTTTCCTTCCTGGTGCTTCAGTTTATGGATGTTTTCCGAAATATTTCCACTTATAACCGTTGTGTTATTCAGCCCGGTTTCTTTCATTGTTGTTGATAAAACGATCTTCGAAACTTTCTTGTACCACGCAGAATGTTCTATATCGTGTTTCGAAGCACCGGGTTGTTCCGCGGCAGTAGGCCAATAACTCTCCATCATCCGGTAGGTTACGCGTCCGTATAATGCAGCGTCAGCCAGGGCTGTCATTGTACCCACAAAGTCAAAGATTTCATCGTCAACTTTTATCCAGTTCATTTCCCCGTTCGGTCCTGCCACAAAGCCATCAAGCGAGGCATGCATGAAAAAAATTAACTTTCTCATTTTGATTATTTATTTAAATTATCCTGAAATTAAACCATTGAATTTAATAATTGTTCTGCTTGCAGACAGGGGCATGAAATTATTTTGATGTGCCAGGCATAATTAAAACGAAGGAAAAATTTCTTTTTGATTTTGTTGTTCTTTTGTCATGCCACAAACAAACTTAGCAAAGCGGTCACATGAGAACCTTTAAAATTATTACAATGCGAATAAAAAGTCTAGACTGTATATTAATTTTACAATCCAACTCATGGCGGGATTGTAAAAATTATATATGGCCGTGCCTTACACTCTGAAAATCCGGGTTAAAAGTCAACCATCAAACCCGAAATGTTGCCAAAAGTGAAGTTATTCTTACAAGGGACCGGTCTTATAGGGTTTTAGTAGTTTTTCAAGGAAGGTTTTTGAGCGTGGGGCATTAGCAAGCCATGCAGAAATGAGCCAACTTGCCAAAGCTTATTTCTTACTCAATGTTCCATGGCGAGTGGCTTGCATGGCGTGATAAAAACCTGACGTAGTAAAAACACTAAAAGCCTATAAAGCCTTGATTTTTTGTTACTTTTTGATCAAGCAAAAAGTAAGAGAAATAATATATCTAACCTGGATTTAAAGGTAAAAATTCATTTTGCTTTCATAAATTCACAAATCAAAAATGGATTCCATCACTTCTAAATAATATGTACCCAAGACCGGGAATGTTGCAGCTAACGGCCCGGCGGTATGCATAGCAAGGGTTACCCGGTGAAGCATACGGGCTATGGTTTTTCAGCTTTTAAAATATGTTGTCTTTTAAAGGGTGAGTCTGGTCGCTTCAGAGTTTTAAAAGCGAGCGGGAATACTCTTCGATCTTTTCGTATGAAGAATTGATCCTCCAATAGAAATATCCATCCTGCAGGGTGGGTTTGTCGGCTGCACAGTATTCAACAAATGGCTTGCAGCCATAATGGATCATTGAATTCGCCATTACAAAGTAGGAATACGGAGGAATGGTGCCTGTATAGGCCTCTTTTTGTTTTTGCTTTTTACCGAGGGCAACGGATATCAGATAGAGTTGCTGCCGTTCGTTCAATTTCGAAATAAAACCATCGCTGCCGATTACAAGTTCAGTAAAGTTCCTTTTCATAAAATCAGGGTACAAAGCTACATCCCAGTGGCGATAGAAATAAAGTATAACCAGGGGTGCATCGGCCCGTGAGAGCAACTCTTTGAATCCATGATTTGATTGTTCGAGATCATTTATATACGAAACCTGGTTATTGAAAGCAGCATAATCGCCGTAAAGAGGATATGTAAGACAGGATTCCAGGAGGCCCCATGTAGAAATAGTATCCAGGACCCGGTCAGGAATCTGGGTAGTATCAATCATTTCGGTATACGAACCAAGACCGGCCCATGCCGGGGTCCCGGGCTGAATGGGATAAATATACTCACCGGTGACAGCCGGTTTAACAAAGTTGCCCAATATTTCTTCATCAGTTGGCACCGAAATAGTTTCTTTCTTACAGGCTCCCGCAAGCAAAAGGAGAAGTAAGATTAGTATGGGTATTGATTTTCGGTTAATCATGATTATGATATTTAAAAGGCAGAAAAGCTGCATTTACAACAGTTAGCAACTGGCATATTCCAAATGATGTCGCCACCTTGCTGAATTATTTAATGGAATTTCTCGCCTTTTGCCAGCATTTCAATGATTTCTTTCATGCGTTTTTCTCTTGTCCCCATGCCGGCGCGGATTAAAAATCATGGCTGCAAGGGTAAATGTAGTTACACTCCACTGTAATACTCAGTTTATTCATTCCCGGATAAAATTTCTGTAAACAGTACCCCGATTATTTCTTTTTGAATAACGAATGAGGAAATAGATAAGGATTTATTTAGATCCTTGTCATAGGTTTTAAAACAAATTGGTTCGGATGTTTCATCCAGATTCCCTAAAAGTTCAAGATATTTTGCATTACCATAAATTTCTGATACTGATTTCCCGATTCGTTCGTTCTGGTTTACACCCAATATTTGCTCATATGCCGGGTTTACATCTATTATAATATAGTCAACAGGACTGTTATCTTTATCTTTTATAACTTTCAGAATAATTAATCCATCCTTTATTGAGTTGAATAAATTCTTATATATTCTTTCCTTTTCTACTAAGGCATCCTGCAGCTGTTTATTCTCAGTAATATCAATACATGACCCATATATGGCGACAGCCTGTCCAGCCGCATTTGTTATTATCTCAGCAGAAGACAGAACATGCCGTATTTCTTTGGTATTATTTTTTATAATACGATTAATTTTATGAAATGGGCTTAAATTATTTATGGCATCGGTGTATGCCTGCCAGATTGATGGCAAATCATCGGGATGTGCAATTGCAACTAATTCTTCAAGAGTCAATTCCTTCTGACTTAAACCATGAATCTCCATAAATCCTTTTGTGAAACTTCCGACACCCGAAGGTATATCCCATTTATATCCGCCTGTTTTGGCAAGTCTTTCGGTTATTTCCAGCAATAATTCTTTCTCCTGAATGGTTCTTTTTGCTTCATACAGTTTAAAAGCCATTTTTATAGCAGCTATCAATACAAATTCCCCGGAGTTTTTAACCACATAACCATAGGATGAAATGCCCTCTGTTTTTTGAACAACTTCGGGTTCGATATGTGATGACAAAAAGACAATGGGAATATCACGTTTTTCAAGTATTATTCTGGAGGTTGTGGTACCATCCATACCTTCTCCTAAATCAATATCCATAAGTATAAGATCAATTTCAGGAGTATTTTCAACCAGTTCAATAGCTTGTGTACCCGACACGGCAAGAATAACCGTATAATTGTATTTGCGCAGCAATTGTGATTCTATGGCTGCGACCAGTATTTCATCTTCAACGAGCAAGATTGTTATGTGTTTATTATCCATTTTGTTGTGGAGCTTAGGAGTCATTTAATGAGTGATATTGATATATCGCTGCCTGAAGTTCAAAGAGTGATTAAATATACAAATTATTTTATTATTAATAGTGGCATCCAAAACGATGGACACTAACTTTAAGGGATTGCCTCATATTCAGCAATTATCTGCTTGCTTTGATGAATGTATTATACCAACTTTCACAGTTCCGAGAGCATACACTAAGATTTAATAACTACTAAAGCTGTTTTAATGAAAATGCGATTATATTCAACCATCAGAACCATTTGCCCCTGCTGCCGGGTGAATCAATTCATGTGGTCCCCCCGCTTCCGCACGATCCATTCGTTTTGAAAACATAAAACCGGAACAATCTCCCGTTATATGAGTCTGCCGGAAATCCGTTACTGAAGATATAGGGTTCGGAATCTGATTTATCAGAAAAAATGAATAATTTTGGATTTTCAATATCCTTTGAACCTGAATAAGTTAAAACCACAGATAAATGAAAGTAGTAGCCATAAACGGAAGTCCGAAAAAAGAGGGAAATACTTACTATGCCTTAAAGTTGGTGGGCGCGCAACTGGAACAAAACGGTATTGATTTTGAAATTATACATATTGGAAATAAAACAGTAAGGGGATGCCTGGCATGCGGTAACTGTGCGAAAAATAGGGATGAAAAATGCACCACCATAGGTGATAATCTGAATGAATGGATTCAAAGCATGAAGAATGCTGATGGTATTATACTCGCTTCGCCAGTTTATTATGCGGGTATTGCAGGAACCATGAAATGCTTTCTCGACAGGGCTTTCTATGTTTCGGGCAGCAACGGGGGATTATTCCGGAATAAAGTCGGAGCTGCGGTGGTTGCTGTACGCCGCACCGGCGGATCGGTAACTTTCGACAGCCTCAATCATTATCTCACCTATTCCGAAATGATACTGGCCACTGCCAATTACTGGAACATTATTCACGGTCGCACGCCCGGAGAAGTGGAACAGGATCTTGAAGGAGCACAGATCATGAGCGTACTTGGCAACAATATGGCCTGGCTGCTCAAAATGCGCGAACAAACCAGAGACACAGTACCTGCACCCGCACCGGTAAAAAAAGTGATGACAAGTTTTATCAGGTAAGGGGTTAGCGGGAAAAGTTTTTTTGATTTTGGATTTCGGAATTCGGATTTCGGATGAAAGAGTATAAATGCCTAACCTTATGATTCTTTTCTGTAGGTGAGAAACTGTGTTCAGTGTCCTTCAATCAGTTAAAAAGAACTCAAAACACTAAACATTAAACCCAAAATAACAAAGGATAAGCTTCCTTTTAAATTCTTAATTCTGTGTTTGGTGTTTTTCATTCCTTTTTTGCTTCAATCATTCCATGCCTTGGCATAGTATTGTATCCTTTTTCGCCAAAGGGCTGCAGCGCATCAATATGCATTTCCTCAAGAGCCTTGATTTCTTTCTTATAATCCACTTCTCTGCCTTCGGTTTCCTTTAATTCATCAAGAATCCCGTAACTGAAATTATCCGCGCCGAGGGCATTCCAGTCGGCCTGCAACGCGCCATTCGGGTGTATTCCCATATCGAGTTGCAGTTTCTGCGCATGCCATATGGCCTTCAGATCGAGGCTGCTGCCGATAAATACCTTTCCATTGGTTAAATTCCTGATGGCGAACACTCCCATTTGGAACTTCAACTGTTTGTATTCCTCTTTCAGCTCTTTGCGTGTTTTCATAGCATTTGGTTTTCTCAGCAAGGCCGTTGAAAAGCGGCTTGCCGGCAGTTAAAAGTACAAAGAAACTCAACAGGCAAGGCTGGCTCCGGATTTTCACTGCAATAACAACAGAAATAAAACGTATTATACTTACCGTTCGCTTCAAAATGCCTAATTTTGATATGGAAAAACAAAGATGCATGGATACGTTAAGGAATATAATTGAAAAAGCCTGGGATGACCGATCGCTGCTTGCTTCGGACGAAACACGTACGGCAGTCTTCCGGGTAATTGAGCTGCTCGATAAGGGAGAAGTGCGCGTTGCCGAGCCTGTGGGAAGCGAATGGAAAGTAAACGAATGGATCAAAAAAGCCGTTATCATGTACTTCCCGCTCAGGCAGATGGAGGTGATGGAAGCCGGCCCGCTTGAATTTCATGATAAAATACCCCTCAAGCATAATTATAAAGAACTTGGTGTGCGGGTTGTTCCTCATGCCGTTGCACGCTACGGCGCGTTCCTTTCGCCCGGAGTAATCCTTATGCCTTCGTATGTTAATATAGGCGCATGGGTTGGCTCAGGTACCATGGTCGATACTTGGGCCACCGTAGGCAGCTGTGCACAGATCGGCTCCAATGTTCACCTGAGCGGCGGGGTGGGCATAGGTGGCGTGCTTGAGCCTGTACAGGCAGCGCCGGTAATTATTGAGGATAACTGTTTCGTCGGCTCACGCTGCATAGTGGTTGAAGGCGCACGGATTGGCACTGAAGCCGTATTGGGAGCCAATGTGGTTATTACCAAAAGCACACGCATTATTGATGTAACAGGCAGCGAACCCGTCGAGTATAAGGGATATGTACCTCCCCGCTCGGTGGTAATCCCAGGTTCGTATACCCGTCAGTATCCTGCCGGCGAATACCAGGTAAGCTGCGCCCTTATCATCGGCCAGCGCAAGCCCTCCACCGACCTGAAAACTTCGCTTAACGAAGCTTTGCGGGAGTATGGGATTCAGGCGTAGAGATTTCGGATTTGCGATTTGCGATTTCGGAATTCGGATTTGAGAATTTTGTGATGAGTGAATTTGAAAATCTGAAAATGAAGTAACAATTCCAAGAACTCATATCTCATAATTCATAACTCCTAACTATCAACCCATTGTCAATTATCCATTGTCCATTGTCAATTGTCAATTGTCCATCAACCTATCAACCCATCAACCCATCAACCTATCAACCCGAAACCCGGAAACCCTGAAACTCTATTGAACAAAATCCTCATCATACAAACCGCCTCCCTCGGCGATGTGATACTGGCAACATCGGTTGCCGAAACGCTGCATGCCCGCTTCCCGGGCTGCAAAATCGATATGCTGATACGCAAAGGATACGAAAGCCTGTTCGCCGGTCACCCTTTTATACATACCGTGCTGCTGTGGGATAAAAAGAATAATAAGTATGCAGGGCTTCTTAAACTGATATGGAAGGTGAGGAAAACAAAATACGATGCGGTAATTAATATACAGAGGCATTTCTCGTCGGGGCTTATAACGGGTTTATCGGGGGCAGCCATACGTTCGGGTTTTGCGAAAAATCCTCTTTCATCGCTTTTCACCCACCAGGCTAATCACCTGATATCGGCCACCGAGCCTACCGAACACGAAATCGTACGCAACTTCCGCTTAATCGATTTCCTCGTGAGCCCCTCCCCTGCCAGGCCAGCGCTCTACCCCGGCAAAAGCGAGGAAGCCTTTGTAAAATCATGGAAGGAAAAGAAATTTATTACAATCGCCCCTGCTTCGCTCTGGTATACAAAACAGTACCCCGCAACCAAATGGATTGAGTTTATTAATGAACTCCCGGCCGATATCTTTGTTTATTTACTGGGAGCAGCTAACGATATGCAAATCTGTGAGGAGATCATCAGCCAGGCGAAACATACAGGCATAACCAACCTTACTGGGAAACTGACCACCCTGCAATCGGCAGCTCTGATGAAGGGAGCCATTATGAATTTTGTTAACGATTCGGCCCCTCTTCACCTGGCATCGGCAACCAACTCGCCCGTAACGGCAGTATTCTGCTCCACGGTGCCTGCATTCGGGTTTGGGCCGCTGTCGGATAATTCGGCTATAGTTGAAACATCCGAGAAACTTACCTGCAAACCCTGCGGGCTGCATGGCCACGAGACCTGCCCCGAGAAACATTTTTTATGTGCCGTATCCATTAAATCAAGTCAATTAACCGATCGCATAAAGTATGAGTAAGCCTTTTGAAAACGATATTATTAATGCACTCCACGTGCTCGAAGAGGGCGGCGTAATCCTCAACCCTACCGATACCGTTTGGGGACTGGGCTGCGATGCCACCAATACCAAGGCAGTAGAAAAGATATTCAGGATTAAAAGCCGCACCGAAACCAAGAGCCTGATCATATTGCTCGACAGCCTCAGCAAACTTCCTGAATATATCGATAAAGTACCTGACATTACTGCCGACCTGCTGGCAAGTATCTCGAACCCTGTAACCATTATCTATTCCAATGCCCGCAGGCTTGCACCCAATGTTATAGCCCCCGACGGAACCATTGGAATCCGGATAGTAAAAGATGATTTCTGTTCCGAACTTATACGGCGCTTCGGCAAACCCATTGTTTCAACATCGGCCAATATATCGGGTTTCGATGCCCCGGTCACCTTCGGCCAGGTTTCAGACGATATCAAAAAAGCCGTCGATTATATTGTTTCGTACAAACAGGATTACTTCAACCGTTCGAAGCCATCCACCATTATACGACTGCCTGAAAACGGGATTTACACCATAATCAGGAGTTAAACTTTGTTTAATAAAAAATAATCCCTTGTTAAACAGTTTGCAGCGAACAAAAGCGCTGTTGAGCCGTTATTGTAGTTAAACATCTGAAAAAAGTAAGCATACGAATGGAAAAGCGTAAAGAATTCAAACTGGACACAGTTGATAAGGAAACATTACAGAAATGGTATTACCTTTTAACGTTGGGCCGCAAGCTCGACGAAAGGGCGCCCAATTACCTCAAACAGGCCCTGGGATGGTCGTACCACGCACCCTATGCGGGACACGACGGCATACAGCTTGCCATAGGTCTGACGTTCGACCGCACAACCGACCATCTCTTCCCGTATTACCGTGATATGCTCACCGCTCTTTCGGCAGGTATTACAGCCGAAGAAATTATTCTCAACGGAATTTCGAAGGCTACTGATGTGGCAGGAGGCGGAAGGCATATGTCGAATCACTTTGCCAAGCCCGAATGGAACATTCACAACGTATCGTCAGCTACCGGTAACCATACCTTACATGCAGTAGGTGTTGCCCGCGGGATTAAACGGTACGGCGGAAAAGGCGTGGCCATCAGTTCACAGGGTGAATCGTCGACTTCCGAAGGATATGTATATGAAGCTATCAACGGAGCCAGCAACGAGAAACTGCCGGTAATTTTTGTGTTCCAGGATAACCGCTACGGTATTTCGGTTCCTCAGCGCGACCAGTCGGCCAATGCGTTTGCAGCCGATAACTTTAAAGGGTTTAAAAACCTTCGCATCATACACTGCGACGGGAAAAATATATTCTCATCGATGAATGCCATGGAAATGGCAAAGCGTCATGCCATCGAGAAACAGGAACCGGTTATAGTGCATGCCAGTTGCGTGCGCATACACTCGCATTCCAATTCCGACAAACACGAACTGTACCGCGACGATAATGAACGCCACTGCGCCAAGGCCAGTGACCCGCTCGACAGGTTCCGTATAATACTGTTGCATTCAAAAATATTCAGCGAAGAAGAACTTACCGCTATCGATACCCAGGCACAAGGCGAAATGATGGCCGCTCACCGCAAAGCCCTTGTTGCACCTGATCCCGATCCGGCTTCCATATTCGATTTTGTAACGCCTCCCGCATACATACCGGAAAAATTCCCTGACGGGCTTCACGATCAGAAAGAAGGCCGTTCGCTCAAACTCATACAGGCGCTTAACGAAACCCTGAAAGAAGAGTTCCGTTTCAACCCCGATACATTTATCTGGGGACAGGATGTAGCCAACAAGGATAAAGGCGGAATCTTTAACGTCACCAAGGGCATGCAGCAGGAATTTGGCAGCGAAAGGGTTTTCAACGGCCCTATAGCCGAGGATTTCATACTTGGAACAGGCAACGGCATGAGCCGTTATGATAAAAAAATAAGGCTTGTGATCGAAGGCGCAGAATTTGCCGACTATTTCTGGCCTGCCATGGAGCAGTATATTGAACTGTCGCACGACTACTGGCGCAGCAACGGTGCATTCTCGCCCAATATCACCATTCGGCTTGCTTCCGGAGGGTATATAGGTGGTGGTTTGTACCATTCGCAGAATATCGAAGGATCGCTTGTAGCCATACCGGGAGTTCGTATTGTATGCCCTTCATTTGCTGACGATGCAGCAGGACTTCTCCGCACCTCGATGCGCTCGCAGGGTCCTACCCTGTTCCTCGAACCGAAGGCATTGTATAACGATCCTGTTGCCGAAACCATTGTCCCCGACGAATTCGAGGTTCCATTCGGAAAGGCACGTACACGCCTTACAGGAACGGATTTAAGCATGATTACTTACGGCAATACAACACATATGTGCATTGCTGTGGCTAACCGCATTTCTGCCGAAACAGGCAAAAGCATCGAAGTAGTGGATATACGTTCACTTATACCGCTCGATAAAGAATCCATACTGCAGAGTGTAGCAAAAACAGGACGTGCCATGGTTGTTCACGAAGATAAAGTTTTCGGGGGATTCGGCGGCGAAATCGCGGCAATGATTTCCGACGAAGGCTTCAGTTTCCTCGATGCTCCGGTTCGCAGGGTTGGTTCGACCTTCACACCGGTCGGCTTTAACCGCATACTGGAAAAAGCCATCCTCCCCGACGAAGAACGCATTTATAAAGCCGCAAAGGAACTCCTGGAATTCTGATCCGGAAAAAGACTTTTCTATTCCTTTATTCTAAAAAATCACGCTCTGAAAAGGGGGTGATTTTTTGTTATAGGGAGATCGATAATTGATAATTGATAATTGATAATTGACAATGGACAATGGACGGTTGACAATTGGTTGATGGGTTGATGGGTTGATCGGTTGATGGGTTGATGGGTTGAAGGACAATTGACAATTGACAATAGACAATTGACAATTTACAATGGACAATGGACAATTGACAGTTAGCAAAGGGCAATTGGAAGGGAACTTCATTTTGAAATCTTAAAATTTAAAAAATTATCTCATCCTCAAATCCTCAAACTGAGTTATGAATAATAAAGGTAAGTATAAAGTATAATTATTAAAGGTACCAGGCACTATGCACCATATACGGGGCACTGGGCATTGAATACTCAGCACTATATTATGCTATGACTGTCAGAAAGAAATAAAAATAATAGGCTGGCTCTTACCTGATAAGGGTTGCGGTACCGGTCTTGGCATTCGGCATATGATCGGTATTGCCGACACTGTTGGCTTCCCAGATGGTTCCGTCCTTAAAGATACCTGAGGCTCTCCAAACATACACTCCCTGCGGAAGTGTTATGCCGTTGATTCTGCCGTCCCAGCCTTCGGTCGGACGCCCGTTGGCATCCAGTTTATCCGTCGACCAGAGCATGGTTCCCCAGCGGTCGTAAACCTCGAAATAGAAGGTTTTCAGGTTGATCCCAACAGGCTTCAGGAGCTGGACTTCTTTGTGGGGATTATCGGGCGAGAATGCATTTGGAATATACAACCCCTTCACCATAAACTTGTACTCAACAGTGAGTGTGTCGGTACAGTCCTTATCGTTATAGGTAACTAGGCTGATGTTGTAGGTTCCGTCGTTCCTGTAAAATACAACAGGGTTCGTCTGGTACGAGAACTCCCCGTTACCGAAAGTCCAGTAGTTCTTTTTGGCATCGAGTGAACTGTTGGTAAATTGTAGTTGTCCCTGCACGTCGTTAAAATCGTCAACATAAGCAAATATGCTTGTTGGCACGCTCCATGTAATTACATTCCGGTTGGTTATGGTATCGATACATCCGTTTGTATCGGAAACCATAAGGTTTACAAGATATGTACCTGGAGCAGTGAAAACAAAACCGGGATCCTGCAAATCGCTCATGCCAAGAATACCTGTTGTATTACTGAAGGTCCACTGCCAGTGTTCAAGCGGTGCTACTGCCTCAACCGAAAGGTCGGTAAAGGCTGTATTGTCGCCGGCACATGAGTTGCTGTATTTAAAGGCTGCATCAGGCAAAGCATATACGGTAAGCTGTTTCTGTATCGAATCGGCACAACCGATTGTATTTTTGGTAACCAGTTTAACATCATAATTTCCTGGTGCATCGTAAAGGTGGACCGGGTTTCTCAGGGTAGAGGTATCGTTTGGCACCGAAGCGGGTTCGCCGAAGTTCCATCTGTAACTGTTCACCAGTGTACCGTTCCCCGAGGTCATATTAGTAAATTCGGCATTCTGAAGATAACATACCACTCCTACCGTAAATTCAGGCAGAGGCGTGGCATTCACCATAACGGTAACTACTGTAGAGTCGCTCACGGTCTTCCCGGCTATATCAGTCGAAATACGCAATCGCACATGGTAAGTACCGGGTAATGTAAACACATGATTTACAGGATTGGTATAAACATAATAAGTTGTATCCGTTCCGTCGCCGAAATCCCAGTACCATTCCTTTGTGGGCAACCCGCTGTAACTGCTGTCGGCAAACGAAAGCAAATTATTCTGGCAGATCAGGGTATCGATAATTTCGAAGGATGCATTCAGGCAGGGTTTTACAAGCACACTGCTGTCGACAACCGTATTTGAACAACCGTTAGCATTAGTTACGGTGAGCCCTATCACATACATTCCAGCATTCGTATACATGTGCGCTGTGTCGCCCGACGATACGGGAGCATATAGAGTATCGATAGTTCCATCGCCGTAATTCCAAATCCATTGTGAAATACTGGCGCCGTTGCCTGAGGAAGTCTGGTTAAAATAAACTGTGCTGTCGCACAAGCCTTCTGTATAACTGAATGAAGGAATTGGCAGCTTCAGCACATTAACAGTAAGGTAAACCTTATCCTTGCAGTTGTGTATATCAAAAGCTTCGAGGCTCACGGTGTAAATACCCGGCGTAGAATATAGGTGGCTCGGGTACCGGAGGGTTGAACTGTTGTATATGCCTGATGAAGGTTCACCAAAGTTCCAGTTGAAAAACACAAGTGAGTCGGTAAGCGGTTGCAATAGCTGCGGTGTAAACAAAGTGGAATCATGCAGACAGGTTACTGAAGAAGTGAATGTAAACAGGAACTCGGCAGGTACGCATACTGGTTTGACTATAGTATCAACACAACCACGGTTATTTGTAACAATCAGGCGTACATCATAACACGAATCGGATGCCTGATATACATAAACCGGGTTCTGAAGCGTGGAATAGCTGTTAGGCTCGAACATCCAGTTCCAGCTTACTATCGACGCCTGCTGGCTGAATGATGAATCCTGGAAATAAACTGCCCCTTTATCGCAAGGTGCGGCCGTGTATGTATAATTTGCTGTTGGCGTGCCGTAAACCTGTATGGCCATGGTGGTGGTATCGAGGCAACCACTGGCAGAAGTAACAGTAAGAGTAACTGTATACGTACCAAGGGTTGTGTAAACCCAGCTGGGGTTTTGAAGCAGCGAAGTATCGTTGGTGGCAGCTGTAACACCGAAGTCCCAGCGCCAGCCGGTAATAAGTTCACCATTTGTAACAAACGAATGATCGGTAAAATAAGTACTTGCTCCAAGGCATGCGCTGGCAGCACTGAACATGGCTGTAGGTTGCGGAGCAATGGTGATTACATGGGTCTTAAAATTCGTACAGCCGGCAGTATCGGTTATTAAAAGAACGGCTGTGTAAGTACCTGCTGCAAGGTAAGTATGTAGCGGGTTTTGTTGTGTGATATTGTGAGGACTGCCATCGCCGAAGTCCCAGTCGAATTTCGAAACTGCCGGAATATTGGTGATGATTGTATCGGCTTTAAACTGGGTGGCAGTTCCAAGGCAAATGTTGGTATAGAAGAAATCGACAGCAGGCTTAGGTTGAATTGTTATTACCTGCGTAACTGTGTCGGGGCATCCCGAACCATTTTCAACCTGCAGCACAACAGTATAATTACCTGCGTTATTGTATACGTGCAGCGGATTTTGTTGGTTCGAGGTATTATTGGTTCCCGATGGGGGGTCACCAAAGGTCCAGAACCAGGTAACAATGGCTGTTCCTGTATTCACCTGCGAATGATCGGTGAAATTTACAGCAGTTCCGGCACAGGTATTATCATAACTGAAAAGTGCAAGCGGACTGGCCGAAACGGTGATGGATTTGGTAAAGAACGATTCACAGCCCAGGCTGGTGTGTATCGTAAGTTTGATGGTGAAATTACCTCCTACAGGATAAATATGTGAAATATTTCCAGTTGACGGGGCATTAAGTAATGTATCGGCTCCATCACCAAATTCCCATAACCATGACGTAATTGTACCACCCGGGGTTGATGACTGGTTTGTAAAGAAAATCGGCAGGTTGGCACAGTTCTGGCTCGATACCTGGAATAAAGCTACAGGAGGCGGAACTATGGTAATCATGTGGGTTTTCGAATTGATACAACCCGCTGTATCGGTTACAGTTAAAGTAACTGCAAACAATCCTGAACTTGTATAGGAATGATAAGGATTGCTGATATTGGTAGCTGTCATTCCGTCACCGAAATCCCATACACGGTCAGTTACAGCAAGTGAATCGACAAAAGCTGAACTGCTGAAATAGGTTGAATCGTTCATACAACCCGCTGACACTGTGAAATCCACTCCGGGCAGTGCATGAATAATAACATTCTTAACAAGTGTATCGGAACATCCGCCTGTATTGGTCACAATAAGGCTTACCGGGTATGTGCCGGGTGAATTATAAGTGTGTGTCGGATCCTCGAGCAGGGAAGTATTGCTGCTTCCCGAGCCGGGGTCGCCGAATGTCCAGAGCCATCCGGAGATCGATCCTGCACCTGCCTGCGAATTGCTGGTAAATTCAACAGGCGAATCAACGCAGGTAGTAAGATATGAGAAATTCGATTCCGGGTTAGGCGATATAACAACCGGCAAGGTTATGGTTTTCTCGCAACTATCAAGGGTTATAACCCTTAGCGTTACACTGAAAGAACCGGAAGATGTAAAGGTATGGCTTACTGCAACCAGGGGGTTTGTGCTTACTACCAGCGAATTGCCGTCGCCAAAGTTCCATTCCGAGCGGGTGATTATTCCAATAGGTGCGGATGAATTATTCGTGAAAATAACCGACGACATCTTACAGGCAGGCTGCGAATAAGTGAAACTAGCAATGGGCTGAGGTAGTATTGTTATTGTTTTGGAAAATGAATTACTGCAACCGTTGTTATCAATAACCGAGAGTGTAACCAGGTAATTGCCAGCGGTTGCATAGGTATGGTTAGGCGACTGGGTAGTACTTGTAACTGCATCACCGAAATTCCATAACCAGCTTGTAATGTTGGTCATTGTAGGATCCGGAGCAAACTGTACAGCTTTGTTCACACAATTGAAAGTCCATGAGAAATCCACAACAGGTTTGGGTGATACGGTAACAGGGATAACGATTGTATCGGTGCAGCCAAATGAGTTTGCTACAATAAGTTTAACCTGGTAGGTTGCCGGTCCTGTAAATGTATGGCTTGGATCAGGCAATACCGAGAAATTGTTCAGACCTGATGCTCCGTCGTCGAAATCCCAGCTCCATTGTACAATCGGGCCTCCCCCGTTTTGTTGAGATATATCATGGAATGAAACGGCCGAACCTGAACAGGCTGGCAGGATATATTCGAAATCGGCAAGAGGTTTGTCGGAGATTGTGATGGTTTGTGAAGAAATATCGGTACAACTGTCGGAAGACTTAACAATCAGGGTAACCGCGAACGGCCCTGAACTGGTATAAGTATGGTAAACTGTTTGATTGCCCGGGTTTTTAACATCGAGTGTGTTCCCGTCGCCGAAATTCCAGGTTGAACGTACAATAAATCCTGCACCTATGGCTGTAGTCGAATTGTTAAGAAACTCCACCGGGCTTCCAACACAATTATTGATATTCACTGCAAAGTTGGAGAAAGGCAGAGAATGAATAATAACCGTATGGCTGACTGTATTTATACATCCGGCAAGATCAGTAACTCTGAGCGTTACAACATAAGTCCCTGTTGACGTATAGGCATGAGCAGCATTTTGCCCGAAAAAGGGTGGAGATGAATCACCGAAATCCCATTCGTAGGTTGCAATGGAAGGAATGTTAGTAATTAACGGATCAACTGTAAATGTAATCAGCTGATTCAAACAGGTTTCGTTATGGGTGAAATCAACAGGTGGCGGGGGATTTATAACCACAGCTTTGCTGATGGTATCCCAGCATCCGTTGAAATTGGTGACTTTAAGCAAAACATGATACGTTCCGGGGAACTGGAAGATATGATCAGGATTCGGAAGGTTGGAGGTATCGTTTACACCGCTCAGCGGGTCATCGAAATCCCAGCCCCAGAAAGCAATTCCTCCCGGCGAACCAGGTGAAGACTGATCGGTAAAATGCACCGTCTGATTCTGGCAACTGCCAGTGAATGCATAATTTGCCTGTGGTCCCGGTATAACGGTTATTGTAATTGTATTCTGGTTCACACAGGAATCGGAAGTCATTACCTCAAGTGTAACATTATACGATGAGGATGAAGCATATTTATGAGCTATGTCGGGATTACCCGGGAAGAGAATGGTTTGCACTGGTGAACCATCGCCGAAATCCCATTTGTAGTATTTCCAGCCGGGCAATGGATTCGAAAGATTATGAAACTGAATGGAATCGTTGCTGCAGGTAGGTGTTGAATAGGTGAAAAATACAAACGGAATATCGCGGATAACAACGTATTTGGTAATGGAATAAGGCAGGCCGCTAACCAGGTCAGTGACGGTAAGCGTTACAGGATAACCTCCGGGAGAATTGGCGGCACCGTAAGTGTGCGAAACAAATTGCCCGACATCAGTAAATCCGTCGCCATAATCCCAGGCCCACGAAGCCGGTGTAATACCGGCTACACTTCCCGCAAAATCAGTAGGACTGCCAAGGCATTTCCCGTAAAAAGTAAAATCAACGGATTGGGCGGACGTATCAAAATGAACACCTGCAACCCCTAATACAAACAAGGTTGCAGATATCAGTGTAATTAACTTTTTTCTCATACAGAGCAGAGCATTTAAGGCAGATATCGGAGTATGCTGCTACATACCGCGGTAAAGTTAGTAATAACATTTCAAAAGTAAACAAGATTTAGCATCCGGCAATACTAAACCTATATATTTATTACTAAAAACGTCATTTTGTTGCCGTTAATTGTGCGCTTAAGTTAATAAAAGCAAATATTTTAACGGATAAGCAAAATATGCCACCTTAAAATGACCGGTTGATTCCTTCCTAAGGCCGGAATAAACTTTTGGGAAACAGGCTAGCGGGAAAGGAATACGCCATTATAGAGTGCCTTGAGTGCCTAAAGTGTCAGGAGTGAATCGTACGTAGATTTTTATTGATGAAGTTTTAATCAGGCTTTAATCAGGTGGAGTAAATTTTTAATATCAATAAATCATCAGGTGTTTTTCCTGATTAACCTAAATCCTTACTACCTTTTATCAACAAGTAAATCGACGCTTTCCAGGCACCCATAATTTTAGGCACTCAAGGCACTCTAAGCACTTTAGGCATTTAACAACTAAGAAATCACAGATTCCGCGATCTCTTTTTCCTGGCTGCAAGCAGGGGGAAAAGCAGCATGATCCCGCCAAAGGCAAGCATCAGCAGACCTGTCAATAAATTTACATTACGGCCCAGGGCCCTGGCGTACATAGCTGCATCATTACCTGACCATATCCCGAAAGCAGAAAGTATAAAGCCTAAGATTACAAATAACAGTCCGATTGGTATGCGAATGTCCATATCCATATTTTTTCCTCCTACCAGAAAATGATTGTTAATATTATGCTAATTGCACCAATGATTACTGCCATTACTACAGGTTTTTCGTACCACACAATTCCTGCTTCGTCGCGGGTTTTGGGAGTCAATGAGTATACAAGGCCTGCAAGATCGCTATCCGTTTTAAGTTGCCTTGTGAAAAAGGTCAGCACAATGGTTACAATAAAACAAACACTCCATGCATAAATGGCTGTCCAGAAACCCTGTGCCATCCCGCTCGGATACTCAACCAACTGCGCCAGCCATCCTCCTTTGCCTTCGGCAATAGTGAGACTGTAATGGACCGCTGCAGCGGAAGTCCCCGAAAGGAGGCCCCAGAAAGCAGCATTACCGGTAGTTTTCTTCCAGAACATGCCAAGCATAAATGTCGCAAACAGCGGAGCATTTACAAATGCAAAAATAAGCTGAAGGAAATCCATAATATTGTTGAAATTGGCAGCTACATAGGCTGCACCTATACTTATTGCCACCCCGAAAATGGTAGCAAACTGGCCAACCTTCAGATAATGGTCATCCGATTTGCCGGGATTGAAATACGATTGGTAAATATCATAGGTGAACACCGTATTGAAAGCGGTTACGTTCCCCGCCATACCACTCATAAACGATGCCATAAGCGCCGTAATCCCTAGACCTAATATTCCTGTCGGATAGTAATGCACAAGCATAGTGGGGATGATCATATTATAGTCCGTCTGACCATTGTTCCCAATCAAAACAAGTCCTTTGCCGGGTATCGACATTAGTGCCATGGCTATCATACCCGGAACAATCACGAGAATAGGTAAAAACATTTTCGGCAAGGCCCCGATCAGGGGTGTGCGCCTGGCTCCCGACATCGAATTTGCAGCCATGGCACGCTGCACAACAAGGAAATTGGTACACCAGTATCCGAAAGCCAATACAAACCCCAGGCCTGAAAACATGGCTATCCAGTCGACACCCATAGGATTTGAAGAGGCTGATCCCATATACCGCCACATACTTGTCCAGGTGCCGGCAGCATACCCTTTGCTGACAGCAACCTCGTTCAGCTGGGCAGTGAGGCCATTCCAGCCTCCCACATCCTGCAGGCCTATTATAACGAGTGGAAGAAATCCTATAACGATGAGGAAAAACTGGAGCACTTCGTTGTATATAGCCGATTTAAGGCCTCCGAGGTAGGTATAAACCAAAACTATAACCGCTGAAGCTACAATGCTGTAATTAAAATTCCAGTGAAGCATAACTTCCATCAGCCTTGCAAGTGCAAACATCGAAATTCCCGAAGCGAAAATAGTCATGATGGCAAACGAAAATGCATTGAACCCCCGGGTTTTTTCATCGAACCGAAGTTTCAGGTATTCGGGGACCGAACGTGCTTTCGAGCCGTAATAGAACGGCATCATAAACAGAGCCAGGAATATCATTGCCGGGATGGCTCCGATAAGGTAAAAATGCGCTGTCATTAATCCGTACTTGGCTCCCGATGCACCCATACCGAATACCTCGAGGGCTCCCAGGTTGGCCGAAATAAAAGCCAGGCCGGTTATCCACGGAGGTATGTTTTTACCTCCCTCCAGGAACTGGGAACTAGATTTCATGTATTTTTTCAATGCCCAGCCAATACCCAGCACGAAAATAAAATAGATTGCCATAATGGCATAATCAATAAACCCCAGCGTAAAGTTCTCAACCATAAGCGAATGCCCGTTATTAATTTATTTGCAAAGAACTAGCTAAAATAGGGATAAATTTGAACGGCCTGGATAAATACCTGTATTTTGTTCCTGTTTTCAAAAAGTCATGGTAAATGAAATCTTGATCGGCAACAAAACAAAAACAGCACTCTGAAGTTTCCTTTAGAGTGCTGCTGATTAATAAATTTGGAGCAATTACAAACCCATCTTTGCAAGCTCTTTCCAAACAAGAGCGCTGGCACCAATAATGGCCACTGATCCCATTTTAAGGGTCGACGGAAGAATTTTGACTTTGTTACGGAATATAGGAAGAAGATGACGTTCCATGCTATCCTTGGTAGGCTTGAAAATATAGTCGCCGGCAGCAACAGGTCCGCCAAACAAAAATATAGCCTCAGGGCTGAGATGATGCACTGTATCAGCCAAAGCTTCGCCTAACAGTTCACCGGTAACTTCAAAAACCTCTTTTGCAAGCTTATCCCCTCTTTCGGCAGCATCAAATACTATTTTTGATGACATCTCATTAAAGGGTATGTTTGCAAGCTCGCTCCCTGAATCGTTGTATTTTGCCAGGAGTTCGTAAACGGTACGTTTGATTCCGGTAGCTGAACAATATGCTTCCAGGTGTCCTGTTCCGCCGCATCCGCATGTGCGTGTGCCTCTTCCGATAGTTGTATGACCAATTTCACCGGCAAAGCCATCATGGCCGTAAACAAGGTCCCCGTTTACGATTAACCCGCTTCCGAGCCCGGTTCCTAGGGTTATCATTACAAAATTATTCATTTCCTTTCCGCCTCCGAAAATCATTTCTCCCAGAGCAGCCGCATTGGCATCGTTGGTCAGCTTCACAGTATTGATTTCGGGGAATTTCGCCTGGATCATTTTTGCAAAAGGGATCACACCGACAAAAGGAAGATTGGGAGCATGTTCAATGGTCCCGGTGTAATAATTAGCATTGGGTGCACCTATGCCAATACCCATTACTCCTATGGCCGGATTAATTTTCGCAACTACCTCAATGGCTGATTTAATTTCAACCGCAAGTAATGAAACAAAATCATTTAACAATTCTTCCGAAATACTTTCACTTCCATTTGGATTAGAACTCTTCTGAGGGGTAGGAACCTGAGGAAGTTTCTCATAAAGTATATTCCCCTCACGGTCAACAACCCCGATAGCTGTATTAGTTCCCCCAATGTCAATTCCTATTGCAACTTGTTTCATATGTTGATTAATTTATTATATTTCATTTACTTAATGCAAAACCAATGACTCCGACTAGATTATGCTCTGCGTATTTTACTTCCTTTTAAAGCAAAGAAGGTAATATAGGCATAACAGAGCACAGGCACAAGGAGAGCTCCCCGGGCGCTGAAAGAATCAGTCAAAGCACCCATAAGCAACGGAATAATAGCTCCGCCAACGATCAAAGTATTAATTATACCCGATGCAATAGGCATTTCGGAAGGATCAAGGTCATTTACACCTAGGGAGAAAATATTGGGGAACATAATTGAATTGAAGAAACCGATCGATAACAGGCACCACATACCGATTGTTGAAGGCAGGATGAAAGCAGCAAGTATGAGGAACATATTCACTGTTCCAAATATCCCTAAGGCTACATTGGCTTTGCCTTTTCCTAAAAGCATCAGGAAAAAGTTAACAACGGCTATCCCAAGGAATATTAAACCATTCAAAGGTTGTGAGTCAAAAACGAAGTGTCCGTTAGTAACCGAAGCTGATGTAATAAACCAGCCGACAAAAAATGCGAATACAATCACAAACGAGGAATACAGGTATTTCTTGTTATCGGGAAGAGTGCCTAATAAAATGGACCCAAAGAACCGGCCTACCATTGCCCCCCCCCAATAAATAGCTGATAACTTCACGGCAACATCAAGGGCTGTGCTGCCATCGCTCATAAGATATGGTGCAATCTGACCAGCAGTTCCAACTTCGGCACCTACATAACAGAAGATTCCAATTGCACTAAGCCAGACCTGCGGTTTTCTCAGGACTGACTTCGATGGAATAGTAGTATCGCCTGTTATTTTAGGTAATTTAATAAATGAAATCCCGATTGCAATTAACACTACTACGCTCCCGATGATAACGAAAGGCATTTGAACATACCTGGCAGCTTCGGCAGCGGTGGCGCCATTACTTATGGCGAGAACGGCAGGGGCTAAAACGAGAACTCCTGCAAGAAAAGGTGCAATGGTTGTGGCTACGCCGTTCAATGCCTGGGTCAGATTTAACCTGGCAGGTGCTGTTTCCTGGGCACCTAATGCTGCAACATAAGGATTAGCTGCAGTTTGCAGAAATACTACCCCGGTAGCCATTACAAATACGGCCAGCAGGAACAATGGATAAGATAGAATGGAAACAGCGGGGAAAAACATATAACTACCAATAGCTACTAGCAACAAGCCCGTAACTACCCCGCTTTTATATCCGATCTTCTTAATAATACCGCCACATAGAAAGCTAAAGCAAGCATAAGCAACAAAAAAGACAAAGTTCACTAACTGTGAAAGAAAATTCTCCCATCCGGGATAAAGAGTTTTCAGATCGAAGGCCAACTGCACCTGATCTTTCATTGCAATATTAAAGTTGGTTATAAAACCGAAAATAAAAAAGATTGATGCCATGAACATCATGCCAAGCCGGAGATTACTGTTTGTCTTCTGTTCCATAATTGAATTGTGTAGTTAAGTTAATGATGAACAATGAATACTGCAATCAGCTAGTATAAGAGATGGCATATCACCTGATCTACATCAACAAATAGCAGCAAAAGTTAAAGGATTGACAGGATGTATCCTTTATAAGGAAGGAAAATCGCATCAAGATGTAAAAATAAATAAACTTAGTGTTAAGTTTACACAAACACGATAATTTTTTATTTTAACAAAACTAAAGTATTCAAAATCAGATATCAGGAAACAATATTTAGAATAATTCCATTTTACTGATGCCTTAGAAAGCATAAATCGGGTAACAAAAAGGCGGTTTCTCAGGTTTTCTGCTTTTTCTTTTTGGCTGCAGGAAACAGCACATTATTCAGGATAAGCCGGTAACCCGGTGAGTTGGGAAAAAGATTCAGATCAGTGGGCGGGTCACCAACGCGATGTTCATAATCTTCGGGATCGTGGCCGCCGTAAAAGGTCCATGTTCCTTTACCAAAGTCCCCGTGAATGTACCTTGCTTCCCCAAATGCTTTATTTTCGCCCATAACCACTACTTCGGGTTTAACACATTTAATTTCAAAAGCTGTTGTCTGCCCTTTGAAACCATGTATCACCTGGGTATGGTCCTGGCACAACATGGTAGGAACCGGGTCCCATTTTGCCGAGAAGTCGAACAGGGTAAAGAAATCATTTGCCTGGGTCACTTTCCGGTCGGTATTCACATCTATGGATGAAATTTCATATTCGTAAGGATTCGTTACTATCTTGAAATTCCGGAAGGCAAAACAGTTATCGTAATTTAATTTCGACTGTGCTGCCTGGTCCATGGCATCGCCATCGAACATTACATCGCAAATATCAACCCCATCAGCAGCAAGGG
Source organism: Bacteroidales bacterium (assembly GCA_963677975.1). GTDB lineage: Bacteria > Bacteroidota > Bacteroidia > Bacteroidales > UBA4417 > UBA4417. The sequence continues at coordinate 3,645,663 of OY782677.1, forward strand.
CCACATCATAACTGTCGGGAGCCGAACACATGGAGAACAAATATCCTCCCCCGGCAACAAAGTCCCTGATTTTCAGGGCCACAGCCCTTTTCATTTCCGATACTTTCGTAAACCCCAGTTTAGCGGCCATCGCTTCGTTAATCTTTACGTCTTCCTTATACCATGAAGCGTTATGATAGGCAGCCCAAAATTTTCCATATTGTCCTGTAAAATCTTCATGGTGAAGATGCAGCCAATCGTACATCGGGAGCACACCGGTAATAAGTTCCTCATCATACACAATATCGTATGGGATTTCGGCATACGTGAGCGCCAGTGTAACCGCATCGTCCCAGGGCAGCTTGTTTTTAGGTGAATACACTGCTATTTTGGGCGCCTTATTCAGCTTTACCTCGTCCATATTTACCTCAGGGTCAGCAATCTCAGTCAGTATAGCAGTCGACTGGGCATCGGCAATTACTTCGCAGCTCACACCACGAATATAGCATTCATCTTCAATTGCTTTAACATATTTGATCATGAATGCTCCGCCCCTGTAATTGAGCAGCCAGCTTACTTCCGCATCCTGCTGCAATACCCAGTATGCTATTCCATAAGCCTTAAGATGGTTTTTCTGCGTCTGGTCCATGGGTATAAGAAGGTAAGCGCCCTGTACCTTCAGCAACAGCGAAATGAAAATAATTATAAATATACTACGCTTCATTATTTACCTTTTAACTCTATAACTCACAAAATATCCCTGATTGTATATACCTGGGGGAATTTAACAATTAGTAACAAACATGTTACAATAAAGTCGTGAGATGGGTTGCTTTTTTATTCAGGTTTATTTACCGGCTGTTCCTACAGGAAAATGCAACACCATAATACTGATTTATCACCCGGAGTATTATAATTTGCTTCCACTAATGGGCGATACTAGAAATCAGTAGGTCCAAGATCGTTATCATCGGTCATGCTGTTCAGTCGCGATTGCATTATAATATTAGCAGGCTGTTCAAAACCAATGTTTTGTGGCAACGAAGGATTCAGGGCATCGAGGCGTAAACCCGACAGATCCTGGAAGCGTGCAAAACGGCTGATGAACTGTAGCCAGATCTCATCGGTAGCACCGTTACGGTGCTTGGCTATAATAATCTGTGCCTTGCCTTCGGTGGTGTTCCCTTCTTCGTCCTCCATGATTTTGTAATACTCAGGCCTGTATATAAAAAGGACAAGGTCGGCATCCTGCTCAATAGCACCGGATTCACGAAGGTCGGACAACTGCGGTTTCTTGCTACCCTGGGTTGTACTGCGGGTTTCAACCGATCGGTTCAGCTGCGAAAGCGCGATAACAGGTATATTCAGTTCCTTGGCAAGACTCTTAAGCGAACGCGAGATAGCCGAAATTTCCTGTTCACGGTTTCCGCCTCCTTTTCGGTCGCCGCCAGCGGTCATAAGCTGGATATAATCGACAACCACCATATCGATATCGTACTGCGCTTTCAGCCTGCGGCATTTTGCCCTGAGTTCGAAAAGCGACAAAGCGGGGGTATCGTCGATATAAATAGGTGCTGTAATAAGTTTCGAAATCCTGGAATTAAGCTGTTCCCATTCGAAATTCTGCAACTGTCCTCTCCTGAGGGCGCTGGCCGAAAGTTCGGCTTCCGAAGCTACCAATCGGGCTACCAACTGGTCAGCCGTCATTTCGAGTGAGAAAAAGGCTACAGGTTTCTTCGACTCAATGGCTATGTTGCGTGCCATTGAAAGCACAAAAGCGGTTTTACCCATACCCGGACGGGCGGCAATAATAATAAGGTCGCTTCGCTGCCAGCCGCCTGTAATCTTATCAAGGTCGATAAATCCTGAAGGTACACCCGAAAAGGAACCATCGTTCTTACGGGCATTATCAATCTGGTTCAAAACTTTATGAACCAGTTCGGGCATAAGCTGGGCTTTCTTCCTGAGGTTATTCTCGCTTATCGAGAACAGGCTGCTTTCGGTTTCATCGAGCAGGTCGAATACATCCGTTGAATCTTCGAAGGACTTCCGAATAGTTTCGGTTGATATTTTAATCAGTTCGCGCTGAAGGAATTTCTGTTTCAGAATACCAACGTGGAATTCAATATTTGCCGATGAAGCAATTCGAGAGGTAAGCTGGGTGATATAGAACGGACCGCCGGCAATTTCGAGCTTCCCCATTAAGCGAAGAGCGTTGGTAACGGTAAGAATATCAACCGGCTCGTTATTATGAAACAGAGTGCTTACGGCTTCGAAAATAGCCTGGTGCGATTCCTTGTAAAAAACAGCCGGCGACAGCATGTCAATAACTGCTGCCACAGCGTCCTTTTCGAGCATAAGAGCACCCAATACCGCCTCTTCAAGATCGATGGCCTGTGGCGGCAGTTTGCCGTGTTCCTGGAAAGCATCACGGCCGATAGCAGGCCTTTTTATTGCTTTTCGCGATGCAAATGCATCAGGTCTTTCATTTTCTTCCATACGTGTCAAAATTAACAATTAATCGACGCGTATTCACTGTCGAAGCTACAATAATTTATTAACATTCCAGCCCGGCCGGCAAGCAAAACCTTACACCTGGCATGTTTTAGACTTGCTGTGGGGGAAATAACAGGACTTAATCCTTCGACCCTTTTTCGCCTGTAAACTGGTCTTCCTTATTTTTAAACAATACGTTGAAGGTGGTAAGGCTTCCGTAAATCCGGGTAATGTATTGTTCCAGATCTACTTTCTCCTCATCGGTGAGTGCGCTCGCGTTTATCCGCTGCTCCATTACCCTCACCCTGTCGCGCACCATAACAATTTTATGGAAAAAAGTTTCGATGGGAACTTCCTTCTCTTTTAATGTTTTATCACCCGGGAAAAGAATCATTTTACCACCTGTCCACTTTTGGCCGAGGGGAACAGTTTCCTGCACATCGCTGAAGCGGCGTAAAACTCTAACAAGACTTTTTTCGATCTTCTCGTAAGTAGCAAGATCTGATGGGGTTTCGAGGGCTTCGATAATTTCAAGGCCTTCGTAATCGCGCATGATCTGGCGAACGCCATGTTCAATAAAACCTATTTCGTAAGCATCCGAACGAATCTGTACCACAACTCCTTTTCCAAACTGGGGGTGTTTTACCCTTGACCCTACACCCAATACTGTTTCTGCCATTGCTTTTGGTATAAATGAATGCGCAAATGTAAGAGTTTACTGTATTATTTCCGATACCTGTTTACTTCCACGAATTAAAATTCAGGAGTGAAACAGCTCAGGTTATTAAAATACATCATTTTCGCTCCTTTTTAAAGAACATTTTTTATTCCTGCCTGTTGTATATCTAAAATCTAAATATCAAGCAGGCAATGAAAAATATAGCAATTTTAGGCACCGGCATGGTGGGTGACGCCATAGGAACAAAACTAGTTTCGCTGGGTTATAAGGTTAAAATGGGTTCGAGAACCGACAACAACGAAAAAGCAACTGCATGGAGCGACCGGAACGGTTTGCTGGCATCGCACGGTACATTTGCCGATGCTGCAGCCTTCGGCGAGCTTATTTTCAACTGTACTTCGGGGCAGGTATCGCTCGAAGTCCTCCAACTTGCAGGCCGCGAAAACCTGCAGGGAAAAATCCTTGTCGATGTAGCCAACCCTCTTGATTTTTCGAAAGGGATGCCACCTTCGTTAAGCGTATGCAATACCGATTCGCTTGGCGAGGTTATTCAACGGCAGTTTAGCGACCTTAAGGTTGTGAAAACCCTGAATACACTAAATTGCCAGCTGATGGTAAACCCCGGACTGCTGGCCGACCCGGGTGACCTTTTTATCTGCGGAAACGATGCGGCAGCAAAAAATGAAATTACAGGACTGTTGCAGTCCTTCGGCTGGGAAAAAATTATTGATCTTGGCGATATAACAGCAGCAAGGGGAACCGAGCAACTATTGCCAGTCTGGGTGCGTTTGATGGGAACCCTGGGAACGCCTATGTTTAATTTCAGTATTGTAAAATAGCTGCTGAAAGGATATACTGAAGCCGAATGGCATAAAACTGTTGAATGTAGGAGAAAACAGGATTTACGAATTACGAATTACGATTTTAGACACATCTAAACGTTTGATTATACAACCTTTATAAATCGTTGATCGGGATTACTTTTTCTATTACTATTACTATTATTATTACAATTACTATGTAATGAACAGAGTTCGCCCTTACAAACCACTCGGTATAGAACTATGGATTATCAATACCTGGGGTATTACCATGGTTTCACCATCATTTAAAACTATATAACCGGCGAGTTCCTGCTTTTTCGCCTGCGGCCACTGGTTTTCCAGCCGTTTGGTTACCAGTTCTCGGGAAATCGAATCCCGTTCCATAACCCTTTCAATGCAAAGTTCAACAGGAGCAGTAACCAGGATAGTAGTATCGAAAAGGCGGTGGAACCCGCTCTCGAAGAGTATAGCGGCTTCGTGGATAACATACTCAGCATTAGTGCATAGGCTGCACCATTCTTCAAAATCCTTTTCTACAAGGGGATGGATTAGGTTGTTGAGCTGCAAAAGTTTTGTTTTATCATTAAACACAATTTCCCCAAGCGCTTTACGATCAATCTCCGATCGGGCATCAAGGATTTGATCACCAAATAATGAAATAAGCCGGGGTTTCACGATATTGGAATGTAAAATTGCGCGTGCGCTTAAGTCAGCCTTATATACAGGGATGCCAAGTATTTCGAAAATCCGTGCCACGGTCGATTTGCCGGTCCCTATATTGCCGGTAAGCCCAATGCGTTTCATTTCGAAATCAGAATGTATTCAACCTCTGCAGGTACAATTTTTATAACCCGGGCATTCCGGGGTGCTTCAACCACATTAACAGGGAGTTTTTTCTCTTTTGTTGCTGCCGGATCGAAGACCACCTGTGCCGAAAAGTCGGAAGCACTTATATGAGGGTATAACGACAAAGGAACCCTGCAAACAATTTCAACTTTATCAGGGAAAACTTTAACATCTGCTCCATTGCTTATCACCGAAAGAGGTACAACGAAACCTGCTTCGGTAACTTTCTCAATCTTAACCTTCACTGTAACTGAATCGGATGAGTATTTAAGTAATGCGGCATTACGGCCTTTATAAAGCGCCACCTTCATATCAATGCTGCTGTCGAGATCGTTAAACCTGATTTTCTGAGTCCTCACCGAAGTAATGGTGTCGATTATACTTTGAATACTTGAAACAGTAACGAATCCGGGCCGGAATTTTAAACTGTCGGTAATATCGTACTGGCGGCCCAGCGAAAAATCGATATCGGGAACTACCGGGACCTGTTTGCGGTAAACGGATGAGAAACGGAAATAGAGTGTATCGGGTTTGATGTATGAGATTTCCTTCTGGAAACGGATCTGGGTGCCGAGCTGTTCGATTATCTTTGCCGAAGACATATAGGCTATATACCCGTCAGCCGTCGGCCGGACCTTTAACGTTGCCAGGTCGATAGTGAGCGAACGCATGCTGCCCGCATATTTAGCGGTAAGCAACTCAAAACCTTGGGCATTCAACCCTACAGTTATTAGGCTGTCGCCGCTGTTGGTAAGAATAAGGTCTTTCGGCAGGTTTTTAAATGAAACACTATACTTTATTTCATCGGAATAGTCTTTCATGAGTTCGATGAACACCCACATCAGCACGCTTATAGCCAAACAGACCAGAAAAACGATAAGCCGTGAGTATGACCTATGTTTTTTCCGGCCTGTCAGGGCTGGTTTGGAATTGTATTCAATCTGGCTTTCGACTGCCATAACAGTTTTAGTATATGAGTACGAACCTCAGAAAAGGATTTTACCTTTTTCCAAAACTTCTCATTAGGTGCTTAAATCTATAAGCAAGGGATTTCCAATCCATGGGAATTCCCAAAGTTTGAATAACAATTATAAACTATTTGGCAGGTTCGCCTGTAAGCTGATCCTGTGCATCAGCTGCAACTGCTGATTTTTCGATCTTCAGTTTCATGCCGCCTTCAACTTCGATAGTACAGGTAGTTTCCTGCATTTCAACGATGCGTCCGTGGATGCCACCGATGGTAACTATTTTCTGGCCTTTCGCAAGGGCTTCCCTGAATTTTTTCTGGTCTTTCTGCCTTTTCACCTGCGGGCGGATGAAGAAGAAATAAAATACAACGAAAATCAGCACGAGAAAAATGAGTGAGCTGGCCATTCCGCCGCCGCCTGCACCCTGTCCTTGCGGAGGTGCCATCAGTAAAATGTTGAGTAAATTCATTTGATTTGTTTTTATTTGTTATTGTTAATTTGCGTTATTGTTTACTTATTAATTTCATCAGCTTCATATACCAACGACTGTATCCTCAGGGTTGTAGTCGGAGGCTGGGTATTGGCAAAAACTGTAACGGTTTTGGTTTGGATGCCATGCCTGCCCTGGCTGTCGAAACTCACATCAACTGTTGCTCCTTCGCCTGGTTTAATTGGCTGCTTCGGGAACGATGAAACCGTGCAACCGCAGGAGGTGCTTACACTGGAAATAAGAAGTAGCGAGTTTCCGGTGTTTTTGAATTTAAATGCATAGGTCACCTGTTCGCCTGAAATCAACTTCCCGAAATCATGAAAATCCTTTTCAAAGCTTATTACCGGCAGTCCGCCGGTACTTGCTTTCCCGTCGGCACTGTTAGGATTGGTAACTACCGAACCCGGTATATCGCTATTGCTATTGCGCCGTCCACACGAAATAATCATCAAAGACGCAAACACTAACACACAGGCAGTATAAAAGATGGATCTCATTACTTAATTTTCTAACGGAGTGCAAAAATAACAATTCGGGAGTTTAATCTGTCGCAATTGCTGAAATATCGCGAATAATATATACAAGGTAATCGCCAAGGTATGTAAAACCCGCTTTTTTATATAGTCCCAAAGCTTTTGCATTGTCTTTATGAACCTCGAGTTTTATCTGCATTCCGAATGTTTTAGCAAGTGACAGGGAAGCGTTAAGCAGAATATTAGCAAGTCCTTTCCCCTGAAAATCAGCATGAATGCCAAAATGATGAAGGTAAGTCCGTCTTCCGTCGACCGTGAGCCACGATGTTCCTACAATGGCTTTCGTTTGGTGTTCAATAAGAAGGAGTATCTGTCCGCCCATATCGATCGTGTGCCTGATAACCCGTATGTCATCACCGCGATGGGCACCTCCGAGACCAAGTTTCTCCCATAACCCTGTCATTTCGGGGTAATCACCGTCGGTATATTCACGGATTAAAAATTCAGGTTCCATTGTAATATTCTGCAAGCAATTCAAAAATCAACACCTGGCAAATAATTTCTTTGGTTAAAGAATCAGTGAATAGCCTGGTGCATTAATTAAAACGGGAGAACAATCATTTTTGTGAGTAAATATTACACATTCACAAATCGCAAATCGTAATTCGTAATTCAATAAAGCTACTCCATGAGTCCCCTGCCCGACTTCCTGATAATTCCCTTTTCCTTGTATTCAACAATTAGTTTGTCGAGAACACCATTGATAAATATCTTGCTCTTCGGGGAACTATATTCCTTCGATAGCTCTATGTATTCATTAAGTGTAACTTTCACCGGTATAGAAGGGAATTCGATCAGTTCGGTAATAGCCATTTTAATAAGTATGGTATCCATTATAGCGATGCGTTCCAGGTCCCAGTTGTCGGCCCGCTCGCTTATTACCTTGTTCAGGTCGCTGCTGTTTATGAGGGTTTTGCGGTAAAGCTGTTTTACGAACTGCATATCCTCACTCCCTTCGGCATGGTTTTCGTCCTTCAGGAGAGTGGGAAGGCTTGTATACTCATCGGCACTTTCCTTGTAGCCTTTGATGGTTTTATCAACCATCATTATGGCGGTATCGAAATCTTCAGTCCAGTATATGTTGCGTTCGTCGAAATAACTTCTGAGGTGATCCGATTCGGAGAACATGCGCACTACAACCATCTCAACAACCTGTTTATCATCATTATAGCTAACTTCAGGCTTATTCATATATGCAATGTAAGCTTCATCCTCACGCATTACGTTGTAAAACTTCCTGATCATTTCTTCTTCATCCACCCAATTGATTTTATAAAGCGCATAGCGTCGTTTATAATCGCGGTTATTCTCGAGTTGATGGATTAAGCGGTTGTGTATAAAACGGAGGTTCGGGCTTAGGTCATCAGCGGTGGGGAGCTGTTTTACCTTGTTCTCGTCGATGCGCCTGCGGTGGAAATCAACCAGTTCAATGATAAGCGAAAGTTGGTATATATAAAGTTCGTAGAGCTTATCAAGACTAACAATCAACTGCTTTTCGCCTGCACTGATACTTTCAGGGCCCTCTTGCTGGAAAGCATATAACGCCTGCATGACTTTAATCCGGAGAAACCTTCTGCTTAGCATAGAATGTAAATGAACCTTTAAAAATGAGAGCGCAAAAGTAGTAAAATTCCCCGAACGAGGCTGCAGATATTAAAAAATCAGTCTGAATACCCTATAAATTGAAGGCTAGCCTTTTATATAAGCCATGAATTACCGGCGAAATGAAATATTTTTTTCATGAACTGTTACTCTATTGATGTTTGAAATAATATTTCTACATTTGCGTTACAGTTGAAGTTATTATTAACCGGTAATGGAGCAAAAAGATGGAAGAATTTGATCATCAGGACACAAGAGAGGATGTATTCTCGAGGGCGGTAAAAGCTGGAAAACGGACTTACTTTTTTGATGTAAAAAGCACACGCGACAAGGAATTGTACATTACGGTCACCGAAAGCAAGAAACGGTTCGACAATGCACTGGGCAAATTTGTGTACGACAAGCACAAGATATTCCTTTACCAGGAAGATTTCGAGAAATTCATGCATGGTCTCGAAGATGCTTATTCCTTTATTGAAACAGGCAAAGAACCACCCGAAAGAGTGTATAAAGAAGTGAGAAGGCTCTCTGATTTCGAAACGGACAGCCAGACCAGCGACAGCGGCCTGTAACCCGGCCTTTCACGGGTAAGATTTTTAACCAATTCCTGTTTCTGACAGGCTTACTTTGGTGTATCCGACATCCATTCTATTAGATTGATCTGCTGCTTAGTGCGGGGAAATCAAAATTCAAATTCAAATTTCAAAGTTTAAAGTTCAAAATTCAAAATTAGCCGATGGAATCGAAGTGAACTCTCGAACCTTTGATACAATTTGAAAATTTGAAAATGAAGTGATTACCCATCAACCTTTCAGCAACTTTCCATTGTCCATTGTCAAATGTCAATTGTCAATCATTCCTAAATCCATCAACTAATCAACCCATCAACCTATTAACCCTTTATCAGCTGTCCATTGTCAATTTTCCATTGTCAATTGTCAATTGTCAATTATTCTAAAACTAATCAAACCATCAACATATCAACCCATCAACCCATCAACCACTTCAACCACTAAAGCACTCCCCGTCAACAAAAACCTTGAGCAGATTCAACCGATTTTACCTCCAAATCCCGTTTCTAAAAATTTCATAAACTAAGCCAAAACTTATTAACACGGGCCAAAATGGCTTTTGCTTTTTTGTACCTTTGCCGGTTATTGCTATCATGTAGTTTATAGCGGCTAAACCTGATATCCTTTATTAATAGCAGTATTTATTTACATAAACAAATAACAATACCATAACCAATGGGAAAAATAATATCCATAGCTAACCAGAAAGGCGGGGTTGGGAAAACCACTACTGCCATTAACCTTGGTGCAGCTCTGGCTGTATTGGAGTTCAAAACATTAATAATTGATGCCGATCCGCAGGCTAATGCGACCTCAGGCGTCGGGTATGAACCTAAAAACATTAAAACCAGTATTTATGAGTGTATTGTCGGTGAAGTCGAAGCTAAAGACATCATTCTCAGTACAGCAACTCCTAATTTATACCTTCTGCCGGCACATATCGACCTCGTAGGTGCCGAAATCGAAATGATCAATTTCCCTGATCGTGAAATCATGATGCGTAAGGTTGTTGAAAAGCTTCGTGATGATTATGATTTTATTCTAATTGACTGTTCGCCTTCGCTCGGACTGGTTACAATTAATTCGCTCGTTGCCTCCGATTCGGTTATTATTCCGGTTCAATGCGAATACTTTGCACTCGAAGGATTAGGCAAATTATTGAATACCATCAAAATAGTGCAGTCGCGCCTTAACCCGAAACTCGACTTTGAAGGAATACTACTTACCATGTATGATGGACGCCTGCGCCTTTCGAATCAGGTGGTTGAAGAAGTAAAAACTCACTTTCAGGATATGGTTTTCAATACAATTATTGCCCGCAATACTCGCCTTGCCGAAGCTCCGAGCTTCGGGCAAACCGTGCTTATGCACGATGCAGGCAGCACAGGATCTCTTAATTACCTGAACCTGGCACGAGAGGTTTTGCAAAAAAACAAAATGACTGCCCTAACTCAAGATCAAAAAGAAATTAAGGTCCAGGAATAATGACGATTCAGAAAAAGACAGGACTCGGACGTGGATTAAGTGCAATACTCGAAAGCCCTGAAACCGATATCACATCCAAAGATATATCGGGCAACTATGTTGCCGGCGCTATTGCTAACCTCCCGGTCTCGAAAATTGAAACCAACCCTTTCCAGCCCCGTGAAGATTTCGACCAGGAAGCTCTGGCTGAACTCTCGCAGTCCATTCTCGAACAAGGGATCATACAACCACTTACGGTTCGCAAAATGGGTTACGACAAATACCAGCTTATTTCGGGTGAACGCAGGTTCAGGGCTTCGAAACTGGCAGGTATCGATTCGGTTCCCTGCTATATAAGGGTTGCAAACGATGAGCAGATGCTCGAATGGTCGCTGATCGAAAACATACAGCGCGAAAACCTGAACGCAATAGAAATAGCCATCAGTTACAACCGCCTAATAGAAGAGTGCAGCCTTACCCAGGACGAACTCAGCCAGCGCGTCGGGAAAAACAGGACCACAGTTACCAATTACCTCCGACTCCTCCGCTTACCGGCCGAAATACAGGCAGCCATACGCGACGGATCGCTCAGCATGGGTCATGCACGCTCACTTATTAATATTGAGGACAAATCAAAGCAGCTTATTATTGCGCAAAGGATTATCGCCAGCGAACTTTCGGTCCGCGATGTCGAGAAACTGGTCCGACAAATCGACAAACCCAATGCACCTGCGGGCAAACCCGGGAAAACGTTGCTGCCGTTAAAATACGAAGCGCTGAAAGATTCCATACAGGTGCGCCTCGACCGTAAAATCGAATTTAAACGCACGCCCAAAGGCAAAGGAAGCATAGTTATTCCGTTTGCATCCGATGATGATTTGAAGGTTATTATCTCAAGGCTAGGAATTGAATAATTAATGGTGGAAGGCAAGGGTAAAAGCGCGGAAGTTCATACGCAACAAAGTCAGAAGTCCACTTTTTCCCGTAAGGGTGCAGAGTTCTTTTCTGTTTTAGCGTTACTTCTAATTTTTACCGGACTAAATTCGTCTTCCGCTTTCGCCCAGGATACAATTAAAACGGTAACCCCGGTTAAAGACAGCATTCCCGTTGTTGTGCATTCAGCGCGTAAAGCAACCACTTACGCAATGATATTGCCGGGCCTGGGGCAGGCTTATAACCACAAATACTGGAAAATGCCGATCGTATATGCCGGTTTTGGGGCCTGCGTATATTTCATTATTTTCAACACACGGTATTACAGAGATATGAAAGCTGCCTACCAATGGTCGACAGTTGATTCAAAAATCATTTACCCTCCTACCCCGCCCAATCTTTTTCGCCCCCTGCCTGATCCTCCTAATGATTATGCAACACAATATTCGGCTGATCAGCTTAAAACCGGCCGCGAATTTTATCGCCGCAACCTGGAAATTTCCTATATAGCCACAGGTGTATGGTATATACTAACCGTTATGGATGCCACGGTAGATGCGCACTTTTTCAATTACGACATCGGCAGCGACCTCACACTTAACGTAAAGCCCTGGGTTCCGGCTATCGGATCAAACACCGCATACGGATTATCGGGCGGTGTAAACCTTACAATGCGGTTCTGATTTAGAACGCAATCTGAATCATCCGGGATATCATATTCTCTGTGCGATCAGTTCAATATAATAAGGAATAAAAATCCGTTATGACTGAAAACGGGATTTCGGACAAAACAATAAGGTGTGCATTAACTCTGCGGCTCAGTGTAAAAATCCTGCATTATCCTGCGGTTATTTTTTAATGCAAAGACACAAAGAATGAGCAAAGTACACAGAGCTGTAAATATCAATTAAACAAAACTGTAGAAACAGGAAAACCAAAGTTCAAAGACGAAACCATGAAGATAGCACTCCTCGGATATGGCCGTATGGGACACGAAATTGAGAAACTGGCAGTTTCGCGCGGTCACACAATACAGCTTACAATCGACAACGAAGACGAATGGACGGCAAAGACCGCCTTGCTGAAAGAGTGTGAAGTGGCAATCGAATTTACAATTCCGGCCATTGCCATAAGCAATATAAGCAGGTGTTTTGCTGCCGGCATTCCTGTAGTAGTGGGCACTACCGGCTGGTACGAACATTTCGGCGAGGTAACCGAACTATGCAGCAAAACGGATGGCTGCCTTTTTTATGCTTCCAATTACAGCATAGGTGTGAATGTGTTCTCCGAAATCAACCGCAAACTGGCATCCCTGCTCGAATCCTATGCCATGTATAAACCTACCATGACCGAAATTCATCACACCCTTAAACTGGATGCGCCAAGCGGAACGGCCATTACCCTTGCTAAAGACATGATTTCTGCCAATCACAACTATACCGGGTATACCGATGGAACCCCTGAAGAAGGTAAAATTCCGGTCACTTCAGTGCGCGAAGGCAACGTAACCGGAACCCATACCGTTAGCTGGACTTCCGACGTTGACCAGATCACAATTACCCATGAAGCATTCAACAGGCAGGGATTTGCCATAGGGGCCTTAATGGCTGCCGAATGGGTGTTTACAAGGAAAGGGGTTTTTACGATGAAGGATATGTTAAGCGTGTAAAAAAGTTTCTGGTTGCTGGTTATTGGTTGCTGGTTGCTGGTTGCTGGTAACCTGAGGAGATAATAATCTTCTAAATAAGAGACTGAATAATTGAAAATTGTACTTCTTTTCAATTAATTAGCGCAAGATTCTTTGTGAAACTTAGTGAATTCTTTGTGAAACTTTGTGGAACAGCTTTTACACAAAAGGCACAAAGATCCGCAAAAACCACAAAGGTTTAGTAATAACGCATCAGTAAACAGTATAGAATGGAACATCAAATAATTGATGAACATAATACAAAGAATTGGATCGCTTTAACACATTTTAACGAAACTCATAAAATCATGCGTAACTTTTGGCGGATATTTGCGCCAAAGAGTTAAATTCGCCGGGGCTTAGCATATGAAGCCGGGGAAAACGAAATTCACCAAAACAAATTCACCTTAAATTACCCGCTATGGATCTGATGACAATCTTATTGCTGTTACTCATTCTTTTCCCAATGCTCAACTTCTGGATATTTAAAGACGCCGGAGTCGGAGGTTACAAGGCGCTTATCCCCTTTTACAATTATTACGTATGGCTCCAGGTAATAGGTAAACCCTGGTGGTGGCTGCTGATCATGCTGGTTCCGTTTATCAATTTCTTTATGGTAATGCTTATGCTTGTGCAAACTGCCGTTAGCTACCGCAAGCATACACTCTGGGAACAGGCACTGTCAGTCCTTGTTCCTTATGTATACATCCCTTACTTAGGAATTTCGGCAAAAGAAAAGTATGTTAAACCTGCCGATAAGGTAAGAGTGAAGAAATCGCAGGCACGCGAATGGACCGATGCCATTATATTTGCCGTGGTTGCTGCATCCATCATACGTATATTTATGATCGAAGCCTACACCATTCCTACATCCTCCATGGAAAAATCGTTGCTTGTAGGCGATTTCCTTTTTGTAAGCAAACTCAGCTACGGTCCCAAACTTCCCGAAACGCCAATGGCATTCCCGTTTGTACATCATACCATGCCGCTTACCAAGTACACCAAATCGTACCTCGAATGGGTAAAATGGCCTTATTACCGTTTCCCGGGCTGGACTTCGGTAAAACACGGTGATGTGGTGGTATTCAATTATCCTGATGGCGACACCGTTGCACTGAAAGTGCAGAACCAGAGCTATTACGGCCTTGTACGGCAGTTTGGTTACGAGCGGGTATGGAACGATAAATTCAATTTCGGCGATATTGTATCACGCCCTGTCGATAAACGCGAAAACTATATTAAACGCTGCATAGGCTTACCCGGCGACACGCTTAAGATTATCGACCGCGTTGTGTACATCAACAGCAAACCACTTGACTTTCCTGAAAACTCGCAGTTTTTATACCAGGTTAAAACCGACGGTAATGCTATAAACAAAAGGGTACTCGGCCGTCTGGATGTAACCGAGGATGTACAGATGACCGAATCGGGCGACCAGGTGCTTACCCTCACCCGCGACGATGTGGCCGAGCTGAAAAAACTACCGAATGTGCTTTCAGTCGAGCCTGTAATACAACCCAAAGGATTCTGGCAGCCTTATATTTTCCCTTTCGATTCCACCTACCCTTGGAATGTGGACAATTTCGGCCCACTTTATATCCCGAAAGCCGGTGCTACGGTACAACTTTCACTTGCTAACATCACGCTCTATAAGCGTATAATCGAAGCTTACGAACTGAATAAGCTGGATGTGAAGGACGGCAAGATATTTATCAACGGCAAGGAAGCAAGCTCTTATACCTTTAAAATGGACTACTACTGGATGATGGGCGACAACCGCCATAATTCAGCCGACAGCCGTTTCTGGGGTTTTGTTCCTTACGACCATATCGTAGGTAAAGCCGTATTTGTATGGCTTTCGCTCGACAGTAACAAGTCGCTGTTCGGAGGTAAGATCCGCTGGAGCAAGCTGTTCAGGGGAGTGCATTAGGATTTCGTATGCCGGAGCGAAGCGGAGGTGGCGCTAAGCGCCATCGGATTTCGGATGTATCAATCCAATCAATCCATCAATCCCATCAATCCAAAGCAATGAATTGCAATAAAGCAAATAAATTGAGGCGCCTCCCGGAAACAAAAACCGAGGGGCGCTTTTTTTTGAAGGCAAAGGATACATAGCAATACGTCTAAAAGATAATTTTTTGATCAAACTGTCCGAAAAAGTTATTTCATTTTGCATAACTGTGTAAAAGTTGGTAAGTTGGTAATCAACAGGTTCCCGGATTATCCAATGGTTTGTTAACAATATGTAAGAAAATTTAACATTTTAACTCTTGAAAAATGAAAATAAATAATTACTTTTGAAAAAAATTAAACACACAATATGAAAAAATATATACTCTTTGCAGCAGCAATAGCCATGGCTTCCGCATCTTTTGCACAATGCGTGTTAACTTATACCAATAATGCCCTCATTAAAGGGGACAATATTCTTACCAAGGATATACAGTTTGTCGAACCCGGAAACGCCGGTCCAAACCAAATCTGGGATTACTCGAAGATCAGTATAGATGGTAACAGTAGCAGCAACCAGGTGCTTAGTAATCCGACTGCCGAATTGAAAGGTGTAAGCGAATACAATGCACTCCTCAACGAAGGCGGACGCGAATTTTACATGAATGTGACATCTGACGGTATTATCGAAAAAGGATATACAGCAAAGGACATTGCCCTGGTTTATTCCGACCCTGTTCTTAAAATGATCTATCCTTTTGCTTTTGGTCAAATTTTCACAGATAAATATGCAGGTTCTGCTAGTATCATGGGTATATCAAAAGCTGAACTCGCCGGTGATATCACAGTGACTGCTGATGCCTTTGGCACGCTGATCCTCCCCGACGTCACCCTGGCCAATACACTACGGGTAAAGACCGAAAAAACCGGGTTAGAGGTGAACCCCTGTAGTTCAAGCGTGGTACGTATCGTGCGATATTCCTGGTATGCTCCCGGTTACCGCTATCCGGTATTGGTTTTATCCACCACCGAATCAAAGACTGGTATTAAAGAGCCTGTAATTACGAAATCTGCTTTCCTTAATGTTCAACAGAATGCAAATGCAGTTACAGTGACAAGTTTTACGGATCCTCAATCACTTGCTGCAGATGAATTTGCCGTTAGTGTATATCCCAATCCTTTCAGCGACAGATTCAGTTTTAATTATTTCCTGAGAAAACAGATGCCTGTAAATATTGCCCTTTACGATGTGAACGGTAAATTAATCAGCATAATAAGGCAGGCTGATATTCAGGCTGAAGGCATTCATACCGGCGAGATCGAAGCCGGACAACTCAGTCTTACACCAGGCATGTATTACCTTAAGTTTACTTTCAAGGACAAGGTGGTTATGAAAAAGGTGGTGAAACTGTAAATAATATTGTCCTGGCAACAGGCAGATTGTTATCATGTTTACCCTTAAAGAATTCCCGAAATTGATTTAGAATATGGCCCTGAAATCCCTGATTTCAGGGCTTTTACTTTTAATATCCGACACTTGCTGATTGTTGCATTCAAAAGCTTTTTCAGCCTGGATCAGCTTTTGTCCTTCTCCACACTTTTCAGAATTGCATTAATGTCCTTTCGCAAGCTCGCTTCCTTTTATACCGGAACAAAACTCGTTTTCGGAGAAGCATTATCCCCTTATACCGACAACTCCCTCTTTCAGAAGCCTTCCCTTACAAAAGTCTTTAGCACTAAACCTACCCAAACCCTTCTTGTTTTTTCGTTGTAGTATACCATTTTTCGCAAAAATCCGTTTTATCACCATACCAAAAAAAATCTTATTTTTGCAGATTGCGTCCTCTATAAAACGGCTTCAAAACATTACCTTTATACCAGCGATTTAGCAGATATACCATAATGCCCAAATACACCACAAATTCACTTCCTAAAAACACCCTGAGGGACGAACCCGCAATTCCGGCATCCGAACCAAAGGATACAAAGGAGCCAAAGGAAAAGAAACCCGCTAAGGCACCAAAGGAAAAACAGGCCGAAAACCTGGACCCCTATACTCCACGGAAAGAAAAAATCGCACAGGTAATTGGCATTTTTTCTTTGCTCACATCATTCTTCCTGCTGTTTGCTATTATTTCGTTCCTTATCAACTGGTTCGCGGGCAGTTCGGACGACATATACTCCGGAGCCGACTTTCAGCGCATACTTACTGATAAGTCCATGGAAGCCAGCAACCTGGGCGGAAGGCTGGGAGCAGCTGCTTCCAACTTCCTGGTGAAACAGGGATTCGGAATCGGTGCACTCTTTATTCCTATCTGGCTATTTATTCTTGGTGTCCGCCTTTCGCTCAAGCATAAAATAATTGCACTCGGCCCCGGGTTGGGTTTTATGCTCACAGCCATGGCCTGGCTTTCTGTAACACTTGGGTTTATGTTCCGCAATTCGGCACTCTCCATACTCGGGGGCGTTGCAGGATTCGAATCTTCCTTTTTCCTCGAAGGGCTGCTGGGAAAAATGGGCCTGATGCTGCTCCTGGTTTTTGTATTTGCGGTTTTCCTGGTTATACTTTATAATTTTTCGCTTCATGCAGTAAAAGCCTGGATAGCAAAACGGAAAAAGCCGGCTGAAGCCACAGATGAAACCCTCATTAACCAGAATCCAGAGTTTACTATAAGTACACGCAATTCAACACAGGAGCTGCCTGTCGACAAATACAATACGGTCGAATATGCAGTAGCTGACACCGATCATACCGGATCCTCAGCCAACCCTCTTACTGTACCGCTTACAAGCCCACCGCCGGCAACCGACGGAAACGAACAGGCCGTGAACCTGCCTTTCGAAACGGTAGCTATGCCTAAATTGAAACCCCAGGTTAACACCCAGGTTGAATTTACGGTTGAAACAAACGAAACTGCTGTGGTTGACAATGGATTTTCGACCGTTCTGCAGGATACCGCTCCAGGCAAAGCCGCAAAACCGAAGCCCCGGGAAGATCTTTTAGATGATGTGGTGCACAATACCATGGAAACAAGCTACGATCCACGGCTCGACCTGGCGTCGTTTATTTTCCCAAGCTTCGAACTTCTCGACGAATATGGCGTTGGCACCATAAGTGTAACAAAAGATGAACTCGAAGCCAATAAAAACAGGATTGTTGCCACACTGGGCAATTATGGCATCCTGATTGACAAAATCAAGGCTACCATAGGACCAACGGTTACACTATACGAAATTATTCCGGCTCCGGGTGTACGAATTGCAAAGATTAAGAATCTCGAAGATGATATTGCCCTGAGCCTTTCGGCACTCGGTATTCGTATTATTGCACCTATTCCCGGCAAGGGAACCATTGGTATAGAGGTCCCGAATCAGAACCCGGCTATTGTCGGCATGAAAACTATTATCTCGTCCGATAAATTCAGGAACAACCACTATGACCTTCCGTTTGCCATCGGCCGCACCATTTCGAACGAGGAATTTGTTGCCGATCTTACCAAGATGCCGCATATACTTATGGCAGGCGCTACAGGTCAGGGAAAATCGGTAGGCCTTAACGCTATCATTACATCGCTGTTGTACAAAAAACATCCCTCAGAGCTTAAATTCGTGATGGTCGACCCGAAGAAGGTGGAGCTGACGCTCTTCTCGAAAATTGAGCGCCATTACCTGGCAAAACTTCCCGATTCGGAAGAGGCGATCATTACTGATACACGCAAAGTAGTGCGAACCCTGAATTCGCTTAATATCGAAATGGACAATCGCTACGACCTGCTTAAAGATGCGCAGGTGCGTAACATAAAGGAATACAACATCAAATTTATAGCCCGCAAACTTAACCCACTGCAGGGTCATAAGTTTATGCCTTATATTGTGGTTGTTATTGATGAGTTTGCCGACCTTATCCTTACCGCCGGCAAAGAGGTGGAACATCCAATCACAAGGCTTGCACAACTTGCACGTGCTATCGGCATACACCTGGTTATTGCTACACAGCGCCCAAGTGTAAATATTATTACCGGTACCATTAAAGCCAACTTCCCGGCCCGTATCGCGTTCAGGGTTATCTCCAAGATCGATTCGCGCACCATTCTCGACACCGGAGGTGCCGACCAGTTGATTGGCCGTGGCGATATGCTTATGTCGCAAGGTGGAGATATGATTCGACTGCAATGCGCATTTATCGATACACATGAAGTTGAACGTATAACTGAATTTATTGGCTCACAGCGGGGATATCCTTCGGCTTTTGCACTGCCTGAATTCAATGAAGAAGATACCGAATTGCAACAGGAACTCGATCCCGGCGAACGCGACGAACTTTTCGAAGATGCAGCCCGCCTGATTGTGGCTTCGCAACAGGGCTCCACTTCGCTGCTGCAGCGCAAACTAAAGCTGGGTTACAACCGGGCAGGTCGTATTATCGACCAGCTGGAATCAGCCGGAATCGTTGGTCCGTTCGAAGGGAGCAAAGCCCGCGAAGTAAAAGTTGCCACCGAGTTCGCTTTGGAACAGTTTTTGAAAGACTTAAACAGTAACCGTCAATCCGATGAATATTAAAAAACATAAAATGAAAAAATTACTGACAATTGCCTGCCTTATACTTTTCGCTGTTTCCGGCTTTGCACAGGTCGACAAAAAAGCAACCGCTATACTCGATGAAGTCTCAGCGAAAACCAAGGCTTACAAAACAATTAAGATCGAATTTACGTATGCCATGGATAACGACAAACAAAAGATCCATGATAAGTTCAAAGGCTCCCTTACCTCGAAAGCCGATAAATACAAACTCACTGCTGCCGGCCAGGATGTTATCTGCGACGGAAAAACCATCTGGACATTCCTGAAGGATGCCAACGAAGTTCAAATCAACAATGTAGGCGAGGATGACGACTCCTTCACTCCTACCAAACTGCTGAGCGGTTATAACAAGGATTACAAATCGAAATTTATTGAGGAAAAGGGCAATGACCAGGTTATTGAGCTTTACCCGCTGAAAAAAGGAAAATCCTTTACTAAGGTGAAATTAACCATTGATAAAGCTAAAAAGCAGATCAGTCGTTTCGTAATCTACGACCGCAACGGGAGCACATTCTCATATATTGTTGAGAAATTTATAACCGACCAGCCACTGGCTGACACTATGTTCTCTTTTAATAAAGCCGAACACCCTGGGGTGGATGTGAATGATATGCGATAGACCCGCAATTAAAGGGTTTCAGAGTTTCAGAGTTTCAATATTCCAGGGTTTCTGTTTATTTGTTCGAATTTGCTTTTGGTAATAGATACCCATCAGTTTTTTAGTTCGGCAACTGTGAATATGGAATTTACCAGTTTATCTTTTGATTTATTTCAAATACCGGTTCCTCAATAGTGCATAATAATCAGCCAGATGATTTGCTGGCAAATCCACATTCTACCCTAAGTTGACTTAAAACAAATTACCCCGGGATAGTCATTTGCCTGTCCCGGGGTAACCTTTATTATTAATAATCGATATTTTATCCGGTCTATTTGACAATAAAACTTTGAACAGAGTTTTTATTCCCTGCTTCAATCCTCAGAAAATAAATACCGGCAGCCAATGGTAATTTCAATTTCGTGTTGCCATTTTCATTAACCGGCCCTTTGTAATATTGTTTCCCTGTTCCATCCAGAATTATAGCAGTAGTGTGGTTTTCGGCAGTATTAACCCTAATCGTAAATTCGCCGTTATTGGGCGAAGGAAATACAGAGACTGCAATTTCCTGCAAAGCCCGCACACTGGTTGTATTTATTACCTGGACAGCAAGTTGATTGGACCAGGTTCCTTCACCGCAATTGTTGCTTCCCTTTACACGCACCTGGGCCGTTCCTGTATACAATGAATTCCAGGTAACAGTTCCGGTTGTACCGGTACCTGCAATAGTTCCTGCACCTGCCGGAGTTAATTCCCAGGTATAGTTTGATGCGTTTGCCGCTCCGGTTGTAAAGTAATTGCTGGTAGGTGTAATATTACTTGCTACCTGCAATGGTCCTGTTGCTGCAGATGCCGTGCCCGGCAATGCCTGGATATCTAAACTGATTGATTGCGCAGGCCCTGTTCCACATAAATTAGTAGGCTCTACGTTAATCATACCGCTAGTCGATCCCAGCGTCACAGTAACAGAATTAGTCCCTTGTCCGGCAGTGATAACTGAACCGGATGGAACGAGCCAGTTATAAGTTACACCGGCTGTGTTTGCCACGGTATACACCTGGCTGCTGCCCTGGCAGGCTGAAGCCTGTCCGGTAATATTACCGGGCTGAGCAGGCAATGGGCTGACAGTGATAAGCTTTGAACTTGCGGTGCCATTTCCACATGTATTAGAAGGCACTACCTGGATACTACCACCTGTAGAACCAATCAGCACCGAAACAGTACTGTTACCTTGTCCTGACAAGATGGTGGTACCTGCTGGGAAAGTCCAGGTATATGTGATTCCCGCTGTATTGGGTACTGAATATGCTTCGGTGCTGCTCTCGCAGGGAGATGAAGTACCCGTTACTGCACCGGCGGGAGCAGGTACAGTGCTGACTGTAACAGAAAGATTGCTTGGGGCTCCGTTGCCATTGGTATTTGATCCGTAAACGCTTACAACGCCCGATCCTGTCGAGGAGCCAAACTGTACGGTAATATTTGTTGTTCCCTGCCCTGCTGTAATGTTGGCCCCTGAAGGAACTGACCACACATAGCTGGTAGCACCTGCAATTGTTCCGACACTGTAGTTTGAACTTGCATTTGCACAAACTGTAACGGGACCGCTTATTGGCCCTGCGGCAGCAGGAGTGCTGGCTGCTTCAGTAACAACTAGAGTGGATAGCCTGACACTACTGCCGGTACTACGGGCAAAAGAGGCATAAAAAGTAACATCGCCTGTTCCGGCAGGAGGAGCAGTCCAACTGAATGTCCATGAACTTACAGTTGTTGAAGCTGTTGAATGTGTAATCCATTTGGTTCCCACAAGCTTTGTTCCTGTCCCGGCTGCTAATGTGCCTAAATAGGTCCCTGTGGGACTTTGCGGAGAAAGTTCAAACCCGTATCGTCCACTACCGGATATCGAATTCGTAGCAGTAATCTGGTAAACAGTTCCCGGAACATAGCCAGAACCCGGGATATTTGAAGTCACCCACCCGGCAGCAGTAGAGGAACCTCCATGGCAGGAGGAACAACTATGCGCATCGCCTGGCGAACCGGTATAATAATAAGGAGAGGGTGCACCTCCCTGGTATGGCATAAAACTGCTGAATGTAATGACAAACAGAAGCAGTATCGGAAGGAAAATAAGTAATCTTTTTAAATTCATGGTTTCAGGTTTAGAGTTAGTAAACAATGATGATAAAATTCCCATCCCAAAAATAACAATAATTGTATATGTAAAAAAATAAATATAAAAAAAACCGATTCCGTATTACGATCGGCTTTGACTAGATATAAATCTGAATAATGAGATAATTGGTTTAATCATTGTTAATTAACTATAAACATATGCCTTTTCACCAGTATTAAGGATTGGGGCAGGAATGTTCTAAAGTCTTGCCTCTTTCGCCCCCTCGCCACTCTCACTTCCCTCCCAACTTCCTCTTAATGATATCCTGGTCGATTTGTTCCATCATTTTACGGCCTATGCCTTTAAACCCAGGAGTTCCGTCGGCCAGCTGGAACTCTATGGTGTCGTATAGCTCCTGGAGTATATCGGGTTCTTTTGCTGAAAGGCGGTAAAGGATTAGCATACTGTACATTTTAACCGCAACACTTTCACTGGCCGAAATCAACCAGTCGAAGGCTATATTCATAATCTCCCCTTCTGTTCCTTCAGGGAATGGCATACGTGATATAATACGGAAAGCATGCCGCTTTAACCCGTCGTGGTTCATCAGCGGTAATTTAGTGACGAGTTGCGCAAGGTACGGTTCTGACCATTCAGGTCTGTTCTCCGAAGCAGTATCGATAATCCATGCAGCCCTCCTCGAAACAGGTTCTTCGAGAGCAAAGTATATTCCCCATAGTTCCTCTACAAGGTCTGTACGTTTGGTTACAATATCGGCAATAAAATCAGTATAGGAGCGTGAATTACCCTTCAGAAGCAACTCCCTTAAATTATACTGCGGGTTGGTCATAGATGTGTTGAATAAGTATATTAAGAGGAAAACAAACTGTTTCAGGTGAGGCAAGTTAGTATAAAAATTCATAATTATGCAAGGGCTATCGCTTTTTTAATCAATTTTGCTTTCAACATATGCTATAACTATATATGAAGAAACGAATTACCCTGTTCCTGGTTTATCTTGCATTCTGGTACCTACTTTTTTTCGTAACAAGAGTTCTTTTCCTACTAGTATATTTCGACAAAACCAGTGAACTGACTTTTACCGAAATAATAAAAACGTTTGTTTACGGTTTCAGGCTCGATATTGCCATCTCCGCTTATTTCGCAATGCTTCCTTCCCTGGTGCTTACTTTCACCTCATTTTTCCGGACCAGGTTCATAAAGTACTTTTATCATAGCTTTACCTTACTCGGAGTATTTATTTGTGTCTCAATCATCTCGGGCGATCTGATGCTATACCGCTATTGGGGGTTCAGGCTGGATGCCACTCCTTTTTTCTATATGACCAACCTGAACGCGATGACTGCCAGTGTGAGCATCTTTACTGTAATTGGTGGAATCCTGGCCGTACTGTTCTTTACAGGCCTTATATATTATTTATACCTCAAAATCTTATATCCTGCATTAAATAACCTCCCGAAAAGCAGCAAATCCTTTTTCATTCTGCTTCCGTCCACACTCCTACTTATTGTTTTAATGCGGGGAGGAATTGGAATTTCGACTCTCAATACAAGCAGCGCTTATTTCTCAAAGAAGCAGTATGCCAACCATGCCGCCATAAATCCTGTATGGAATGTGGGTATCACACTTACCCAATCCGATGAACTTCAGCATAAGTACATTTATTACAGTGAAACAGACATGGAAAAGTACCTGGCACCTATCCGGCCTGTAAAGGACAGTGTTCTGTATTTACTTAAAAACGACCGTCCTGATATTATTCTTTTCATTACCGAAAGCCTTACAGCAAAAGTGATTGAAGCAACGGAGGGAAAGCAGGGAATTATGCCTGAGCTTAATCATCTTGTTAAAGAAGGTATATTGTTTGACCATATTTATGCTGCATCCGACCGCACTGATAAGGGAATTGCTGCGGTATTGGCAGGATACCCTTCGTTACCGGGATCAAGTGCGCTTAAATACCAGAAACTTACCGAAATGATTGCCATGCTGCCAGAAAAGCTGAATGTAGCTGGTTATAAAAGTGAATTTTATTACGGGGGCACTCTCGAATTCGCAAATTACCAGTCGTTTCTTGTTCAATCAGGATATGACAAAATGGTTTCGGATAAAGACTTCCCCGCTGCCGACCTGAAGTCGAAATGGGGAGCCTTCGATCATATTTTATTTAACCGCTGCCTCGCCGAAACACCTGATAACGATAAGCATTTTTTCAAAACAATCCTGACACTTACCAGCCACGAACCTTTCGAAACTCCGGTGGAACCCGTGTTTAAAGGAAACGATGAAGAAACCAAATACCTGAATTCGCTGCATTACACTGATAAATGCTTTGGTGATTTTATCAGGGAAGCCAAAAAGAAGAAATGGTGGGATAATACGCTGGTAATCATTATTGCTGACCATGGCAGCCGTATGCCCGGGAACAACGATATTTTTGATAAAGAAAAATACCATATCCCTATGATCTGGCTCGGGGGAGCATTAAAAGTGAAGGATACGGTTATCAAAAACCTGGCTTCGCAAACCGACCTGGCCGCCACATTATGTGGGCAACTCAATATTGATCACAGCGATTTTAAATTCAGTAAAAACATTCTTACTGCCGGATACATACCGTTTTCCTTTTTTACTTTCAACAATGGATTCGGGTTTATGAAGCCTGGCAAAACTTTTATTTACAACACCGTTACTAATACCTATTCAGAGGAATCGGCAAATAAGGACAGCATTAACGCTAACCAGGGAAAGGCTTATCTGCAATCCTTGTTTATGGATTTCCGGAATAAGAACAAATAACAAACCGGTAAGTGCTACTTCCCCGCCGGATTACTCAATGAGCGGTCGTATTTCGAGTACTCAATCTTATAGATTACAGCTGGCTCATTATCATCGTCGCCGATCTGCGAAACTTTGGTAAATATCGACGGGTACTTTTCCTGGATAAAGGCCATGTAACGCTCAACAGTGTTAATGATCAAACCGTCTTTCTGGGTGCTGTTGCGGCGAAGGTTCGCGGTCATAATATGTGTTACTTTAGCTTTTTCCAACTGGTATAGAAGTGAATCAGGATAGTAGATCTTCTGGTCCCTTGCCATATTAAAAGTGGATTTAAAGGCGCTGACGGAGGAATAAGAATTGAAGCCTGCGGCCTTTGCAGCTTCACTCAACTGTACCCTTGAAGAATCGTTGACCTTATCTACAACAAAAACAGTATCCCCAATGAAAAGCATGGCCTGCATATTTTGTTTAAGGCTGGAATAGAACTGCTGTGTGAGTTGCTTTCCACTTAATTCGGCATAATTAAATAACAGGTAATCCTTCTCGTTATTGGCCCAATTGTTGAAAAACGACTCCGTGCTGTAAGCCGGTAATTTCATGATTCCATAAAAGTTACGGCCATTCCCGTATACAAACGAAATTGAGGGTTTACGGCAGCCTATAACAGCCTCTTTTGGTAAGTTCTTATCAGCCCATTCGCTTGCCTTAAGGTAATTTTTCCAATCCGGGGTAAGCCCTCCGAAACGGCCATTAATCCCGCTGTTGGTTTTGGCGGCAACTGCAGTAACAGCCAGGCTTTGAAAAAATATTACTACACCAAGTAACGGCACCGCTATCTGCAGCAATTTATATTTTTTGATTTTAGAGATATAATATAATAAAGCGAGAATCATTAAAAGAAGCATGGGGGCAACAGGAATGATAAGCCGGCTCTGGTCCCATTTCACCTGTAGAATTATAAAGGTGATCAATAAAAAAGGACCGGTTAATAAACCCGTAAAAAACAGGTATCTGTTTTTAAAGAATGTTATTAAAAGGGCGCCTAAAGCAAGCAGGTAAACGAGTATTGTCGTTAAGGAATTCACCGTCATGATCGGTTCGGCTTTCCTGAAACCGATAATCGACATGAAGTGTTTCGACAAATAGAGATCTGAATTGGTAATCAGCCTCTGATAAAATCCCGCAAGATCTTCTTTTCCCGCCTGCGGGTTGTAATAATCCTTGTACATTAAACCAGAACCCTGCGATGAAACCTGCATTCCTCCTTCGTGCCACAATCCGTATTTAACTCCCTGGTAAGCAGCAAACAATACCCCGAATGCAACTATCGCGTACAGAAGGTTTTTCCACTGAGCCCTGAACAGGAAATACCCGCATATTGCAAAAACTGCCGAATATCCCATATTTTTTGTAAGGGTAAGGGCCAGCAGTACTGCAGCCAGGACAAAATGACGTTTGAGGTTTTCTTTCAAAGTCCCGTTCCCTTCCCTGTCAATAAAATTCCTGAAAAATACAAGTACCAGGAGCATCATTACAAGCATATAGAGTGCTTCATTGTATGTCTGGCTTCCATAATACAGGATAAAGGAGTTCACGCTTACTGCCAGCATAATAATAACAAGAAGTGTTGAAGGTATCCTCTTTCGGAAAGCAATAAAAAACAAGTAAATAAATCCAAGCATCGATATCATCGATACTATCTTAAGCGGAACCAGGCTTATACCGAATATGGCTACAAAAACGGATAAAACAATGGGATATAATGGCCCCTGAAACCCCGGGTATTTGAAGGAATGTAAAAAGTCATGAGCCCGAATAATATAAAATGAATCGTCACCCGATAAACTGACACGGGAATCGAAAAGGAACAGGCTGAAAATAAGGGATATACCCATTATTACCCATATTGTCCATCCGAGTCGTTTATCGAAAAAATCATCCAACGTTCCCAGCAGGTCATTCGGAACCGATGCAGGTATGTGCTTTTTCGGTGTCGGTTGTGCGGATTTTTTATCTGCCTGATTTTCAATTTTCCTGGCCATAATTTAGAACTGGAATAGGTTAGACTTTAGCATATGCAAAGATCAGTATTTTTTTGGATAACGCAATTCATAACGGCAACTTAGCAGAAACTGACGACTGAGTCCTGTTCTACCTGTAAAATGATCCGGGGATAGATACATCATAGATCGTTGCTTGCAGCAACAAGCCTGCATCCTGAACAAAAACGGGTGCCAACCATAAGGAATGCAAATAGTTTTCGTAGTTTTGCCGGCTTAAAGCTTTTTGAGGATTCAGTATGAAGAAAGAAGATATCAGGGAATTTTATTCGAAAACTGCACCCTCGCGCAGTAAGTGGGAAAAGATGAACAGGTTTTATCATAAATCCCTCGAAAAATACATTTCCTCGATTATACCGGAAGGAAAAAGAGTGCTTGAAGTTGGGTGTGGCACCGGCAACCTGCTGAATTCAACACGCCCTTCGTATGGTGTTGGTATTGACTTTGCCCCTGGCTTAATCGAAACAGCCACTGAACGTTATCCTGGTCTTACATTCAAGGTTGATGATATCGAAGACTTGCAGCTTAATGAAATTTTCGATTATATAATACTTTCCGACCTTACCAGTTGCCTGTGGGATGTTCAGACGGCTTTTCACAACATTAAAAAGCTTTGCCATTCTCAAACACGAATTGTTATATCACAATATAATTATTTATGGGAGCCGGTTCTGCGTACGAGCGAGTTTTTGCATTTTAAGCTGAGGCAACCGGCTCAAAACTGGTTTTCGAATGGTGATACATGTAATCTGCTGGAACTTGAAGGATTCCAAACAATCAGGATTGAACGGAAACTGCTGTTCCCAAAGTATATTCCTGTATTTAATATGATTTTCAACAAATGGATTGCAAATCTGCCAGTAATAAACAGGCTTGATCTTGTAAGCCTCATTATTGCCCGTCCATTACTCAGCGATGACCAGCAGTATAGTGTTTCGATCATAGTACCGGCACGAAACGAGAAAGGCAATATTGAGAACGCTATAAAATATACACCTGCTTTTGGAACGCACCAGGAGTTTATCTTTATCGAAGGTCATTCATCCGACCAAACCTATGAAGAGATGATCCGGGTTAAAAATGCATATCCAGAAAAGGATATTAAATTACTACAACAGAGCGGGAAAGGAAAAGGGAATGCCGTACGTGAAGCTTTTGAAGTTGCCACCGGTGAAATCCTGATGATACTGGACGCTGACCTCACCATGCCACCCCAGGAATTGCCAAAATTTTACGATGCCCTCCGGTATAACAAAGGCGAGTTTATAAATGGGAGCAGGCTGGTTTATCCAATGGATAAGCAGGCAATGCGGTTTCTTAACTTATTGGGTAATAAGTTTTTTGGAATTTTCTTTACGTTTTTACTTGGCCAACGGCTTAAAGATACACTTTGTGGCACAAAAGTTCTGTACAAAAAGGATTATGACCTGATCGCACGTAACCGGCATTTTTTCGGCGATTTCGATCCGTTTGGCGACTTTGACCTGATTTTTGGAGCTGCAAAACTCAACATGAAGATCTCGGAAATTATTATCCGTTACCGCGACAGGGAATACGGGAGTACTCAGATAAGCAGGTTCAGCCACGGGTGGCTATTGATTAAAATGACACTCTTTGCTGCCCGTAAGCTTAAATTCTTCTAAATCTCAATGAACATCCAACAACAATGCAGAAAGTTAAACAGCATATATTAACCCAAGGACATTCCCTGTAACAGTAAGCCGGAACATGAGTTTGAAGTATAAGATTGATATCCCGTTGGATGCACCCGAACGCACATTAAAGCACAGGGAGATTATACTTTCAAAACCTTTCCTGAAGAGGCTATACCAGGAATGGTACTCCACATTTGTGAATGAGATGAGCAGTCTCCCCGATGGCAAAGTTGTTGAACTGGGCTCAGGTGGAGGCTTTTTAAAAGATTTGATCCCTGATATAATATCTTCAGATATTCTGGATTTGCCATCGAACAATATTACTTTTTCAGCCCTGGATATGCCTTTTGAAGACAATTCCATAAGCGCGCTGTTTATGGTCGACACTTTCCATCACCTTCCGGATGCTCACTTGTTTTTAACCGAAGCCAACAGGGTGCTCAAAACAAATGGAAAGCTTATAATGATTGAACCGGCAAATAGTTTCTGGGGGCGTTTTATTTATAGAAATTTCCACCACGAACCCTTTAATCCTGAAGGGAGTTGGCAAATTCCTGATTCCGGTCCGATGACAGGCGCAAACGGAGCAGCGCCCTGGATAGTATTTGTGAGGGATAAAGAACGGTTTAATAGCGATTTTCCGACCCTGAGAATTGAAGATGTTACCTATCATACACCCTTACGATACCTGCTTAGTGGTGGAGTTTCATTCAAACAACTGGTTCCTGATTTTACGTTCCCCTTTTTCAAGGCTGTTGATAATCTTTCTGCAAAAATCTCAAATCAGTTATCCATGTTTATGACAGTTGTGGTTGAAAAAACCATTTAACTTTCTGCCAGCCGCAAAACCAGGTTAATTATTAATAAGCAGTGCACGTTAGCTCTAATTTGTAACTGGGTTATAAGCTTCTTGCTAAATTCATCAGTTGGAGGCCCCCTGTTATTTCAATTTCAGATTACTTAATGTGCTTAACGACCGTCATTTCCCGCAATAGACTTTCACTTATAACTTGCTGTTTTATTTTAATGCCAATGTTACTAGCCATAATGAATGGTTTAAATAATAATTAATAGTTCAATATTAGCAGAGTAAAAACGGTCTGATAATTTCATATATTTATACCGGAAAGATATTTAGTTTAGGTTCAATGTCATCTAAAACTGGAACCTGCAGAAGAATACGCTTATTAAAATTGTAAAACAATTTGTAAGAGTCTTATAAAAACAGAATGACATATAATTATTAAGTACCAATACTATTTCGTTGTATGAACATTCAAGTTCCGTTGATATGAAAAATGCAGTTGTGCTTTATCTTATTTTCCTTGTTGGAATAAATTCTGTTGTAGCACAGATTCCTACAAATGGACTAATCGGAAAATACTCGTTCAATGGAAATGCAAAAAACGAACTTGGAGAATATGCAAATGGTATCGTAGTTGGAGCTACTTTGACTTCAGACAGGTGCGGTCTGTTAAGCAATGCGTATCATTTTACTTCGAATCATGATCATATTGCAATTCGAATCTTAGGAGATTGGTGGTCCATCAATGAATTAAGTATTAGTTTATGGGCGAAAGCCGATTATTTAACTTCTAATTGCATGGTTATGTTGTATCCTGATAACTGGAATGATCGTTGTGTTATCTGCGCCCAGTATATAAATAACCCTTCGATGATGATATGGGATATAGGCGATTGCAGTTACAACGGCAGATCAGTTGTTACGGGAATAGCCATTTCGAATGCATGGCATCATTATGTGTTTATTTCGAGTAAATCAAAAAATATAAAAGCTATTTACCTGGATAGTATTTGCATGAGTTTACAGAGTTACATGGGCTCATTAATTAATTTCAACAGAGATTTATATATCGGTGCAGGTTTTGACTGGTCGGGCTCAGGTATTGGATTTAAGGGTTCAATTGATGATTTACGAATATATAATCGTGCTTTGGAAGTACCAGAAGTCAGGAGCCTATTCCATGAAAATCCATGTTTTAACGAAAATTCAAAATGGGAAAGCTCTACAAACCAGGAAGTTAATTTCTTCCCGGTACCGGCATATGAGAAAATAAATATCACTGGTTTCGATAATGGCATTATAGAGATATTCAGTATCCAGGGACAATTACTTCAAACCCGACAATTAACAGATAAACAAACAATTATTGATATTTCGATGCTAAAAAATGGAATATACATCATTAAAATATCAACTAAAAATGGAGTTTGGACGAAACAAATTCTCGTTAATCAGATAAGAAAATAATTTCAAACATTAATTTGAAAAGGATCTAAGAACTTCTGCTTAGATAAAGAAATAGCAGGTTCACTTTACATATCAGCCAAATAATCAAAACAATGATTCTTTTAGCTAATTCCAACTGGTTACTACTAACTGTAAAACAAAATATTTTACTATTATTAATTACGAAACGAACTTAAATTTCGGTTATAGAAAATATAGGCATCCGAAACACAACATTTTGGATATATATAAGTTATTAGATATAAACCTGCCTTACCATGAAATACACAAATTTTCCGGTCTTAATACCGACGCTGCTTGTTACTTCAATACTATTTGCATATTCATGTGAGCATGATCAGGGTGACGGAATCACGAATGTTCCCGTTAATCCTTCCCAGGGAAACGAAGTCACAACTGGCTCTGCCTGCAGTCCCGATACAACCTATTTTGTGCAGCAGGTGCTGCCTGTGTTCCAATCCAGTTGCGCCATGAGCGGATGCCACGATGCTGAATCCCATAAAGAGGGGATTGTTCTCGACAGCTATTCAAGGATTATTGCAACCGGTGGAATCAATGTTAGCAACCCTACAAAAAGTAAAGTATACAGGGCTATGGCAAATGGTGGAGAAGAAAGTATGCCGCCATTCCCGGCTAATCCCATGAGCAGTACCCAGCTAGCTACCATCTCAAAATGGATCGGGCAGGGAGCTAAGAACAACAGTTGCATCGAAAGTGGATGCGATACAAGCAATGTAAAATATTCAACTCATATTAAACCTTTGATCCAGAATGCCTGCCAGGGATGCCATAATGCTGCAAATGCAGGTGGTGGAATCGATTTGTCAGCATATTCGGGCGTTAAAGCCATTGCTGATAACGGCAAATTCTTTGGTTCGGTGAGCCACATTAGTGGTTATAGTCCTATGCCAAAAAATGGCAACAAACTTACCGATTGCCAGATCAATATGGTTAAAATATGGATTAATAAGGGGGCGTTGCAGAATTGACAATTGACCATTGACAATTGACAATGAATACAATCTGAATCTTGTTAAATCGTTTTAATCAAATAAACTTTTCATTGCTTGTAAAAATCTCATTTAAGGATTCGTCGGCAAAAAACTGATATCGGGTGATGTCTTAAGCCTTTTGGCTGATAATGTTACCTGACTGACTTAATCAATATTATCTTTGTAATTAGAAAAGTAGTGTTTTTGCTGCTAAAGCCAACATTTATATGTTACGAAAGATAATAGCTGTAATTTTTGTCCTGTTTATTACAAATAGAATTGTTGCCCAGGGCACATTTTATAACCTGAATACGATACAAAGGATTGAGATTACTTTTACCCAAACCAACTGGGACCATATGCTTGATACTGCTGCGAATGGTTCGCAAGGTTATATAATGGCCAAAAAAGTTAAAATAAACAACACTGAATTCGACAGTGTTGGTGTAAAATATAAAGGCAACAGCAGTTATAATGCCAACCAGATTAAGAACCCGTTTCACATTGAACTCGACACGTATAAGGATCAGAATTATGAAGGATATACTGATATTAAGCTTGGAAATGGATTCAAAGATCCATCCTTTCTCCGCGAAGTGTTGTCGTATAAAATCGTCCGCAATTACATGCCTGCTCCCCAGTCGAACTATGCCAATGTATACGTAAATAATACATTGATAGGGCTTTATACAAATTCCGAATCAATTGGCAAAAAATTTGCAGATGCCCATTTCGGATCAAAATCGAATACTTTTATAAAATGCAATCCGCCTGCAGGTGCCGGACCGGGTTCGACTAACGTGCCTAACCTTGTCTATCTCGGAACTGACAGTTCCCAGTATTACAGCCGGTACGAACTCCAATCGGACTTTGGCTGGCGTGTTCTGATTAATCTATGCGATACTTTAGTTAATCATTCAACAGCAATCGAAAAAGCGATAAATGTTAACCAGGCCTTGTGGATGCTTGCATTCGACAATGTTCTTGTGAACCTCGATTCGTATATAGGCCAGTTTGCACAGAATTATTATCTGTATGAAGACGACTTCAGCCGGTTCAGGCCTGTTGTATGGGACATGAATGAGTCGTTCGGCACATTTTCGATGACAGGAACCAGTAACCTGACGACCACTGTTGCCAAACAACAGATGACTTATCTGCTTCATGCAAACGACGCGGCATGGCCCCTGGTAAAACAACTGCTGGCAGTGCCAATGTTTAAGCGCATGTACATAGCTGATATGAGGACAATACTGGCCGAAAATATTGCTAACAACACATATTATAACGATGGATTAGCCTTGCAGGATCTGATAAAAACATCAGTCAGTGCCGATCCGAATAAGTTCTTTTCCTATGCCAACTTTCTGAGTAATCTTACTAATGATATTAATATCGGCAATGGCCTGGCTTCAGGGCTCACCAACCTGATGAACGGGAGGAATACATACCTGAGTGCCCAATCTGATTTCACCGCTACACAGCCGTCTATTTCATCAATTACAGTTTCCGACACCCATCCTCTAGTTGGCTCATCTGTAACTATTACAGCAGGAATAACCAATGTTTTAAGCTCTGGTGCTTACCTGTTCTATAGGAGCAGCACTTTTGCACCTTTTCAGCGAATTTCGATGTTCGACGACGGTGCACATGGCGATGGTACTGCAGGTGATGGAATTTTCGGAGCACTTATTCCAGTCAGTTCCTTAAAAACCGACTATTATTTTTATGCTGAAAATAGTACGGCCGGAATTTTCTCACCTCTAAGGGCAGAATTGCAGTTCTATACTTTAACCAGCCAGGCATCCGGCTCGTATCCCCTGGTGATAAATGAATTTTTAGCATCCAATTCCACTACAGCAGCTGATCCGAATGGTGAATTTGACGACTGGATCGAAATCTACAACAATTCAACCGGATCGATTGCCCTCGACAACATGTATCTTTCTGATAACTATACCAACCTGCTGAAATGGAATTTCCCTTCAGGGACCGTTATACAGCCAAACAGCTACATGATTGTGTGGGCTGATGAAGACGGCTCACAACCCGGTTTGCATGCTAATTTTAAACTCTCAGGATCCGGCGAGGAGATTGCCCTTTCGCATGCAACAGCAGGAATTATCGACAGCATTTCTTTCGGTGTGCAATCCACCGACATATCGATGCAACGATGTTCTGACCATACCGGCAGTTTTCTTTTTGCATCCCCGAGTTTCAATAAAGTTAACAACTGTATTACAGGGATTGACGAACTGACTGCCATACCCAGGTTTTCAGTATATCCGAACCCTGTCTTTCAAAAAGTTCAGGTCAGCAGCGATGGAGAGCTAATCCGCAGCGTTAGGTTAGTAAATATGATGGGTCAAAGTGTACTGGCAATAAACGGCAATCACACTTACCACCAGGAGCTAAATCTTGGGGAACTTCCCCATGGGTTTTACATGATTATAGTTAATGACAGTTGTGTACAAAGAATTATCAAAAACTAATTCCGTTATTCATATAAGAAAAACCCCGAAGTAATTTACACCGGGGTTTTTCGTTTTTATAAATTATTAAAAACCAGTATATTGTCTTTTACATCAATCAATATTCTTTTCTTTTTATCGATTTCATCAGCTAGGATCATTTTCGATAGTTTATTGAGAATCTCACGCTGCAATACCCGTTTCAATGGCCGTGCACCATACTGGGGATCGAAGCCTTCGGCAGCAAGCAAATCAATTGCCTTTTCGCTGACTTCGAGCCTGATATCGTTAGCCAGCAATATTTCTGCAATCTTTTTCAGTTGTAACCTGACAATCATCCTGATTTCCTTTTCGGTGAGCGGTGTAAACATGATAACCTCATCAATACGGTTCAGGAATTCAGGTCTTATGGACTTTCGAAGTAAATCGAGAACTTCCTCCCGGGTTTGATCCAGGATTTTTTCACGGTTTGCAGTGGTGATGGATTTAAGTTTATCCTGTATGAGCATCGATCCTATATTGGATGTCATTATGATAATAGTATTCCTGAAATCGGCTGTACGGCCTTTGTTATCAGTAAGCCTGCCGTCGTCCAGAACCTGGAGCAGGATATTAAATACATCAGGATGAGCCTTTTCCATTTCATCGAAAAGTACAACCGAATAGGGTTTGCGTCGTACCTTTTCGGTAAGTTGTCCACCTTCATCGTAACCTACATAACCCGGAGGTGCTCCTACAAGCCGCGAAACGGAATGGCGTTCCTGGTATTCGCTCATATCAATACGTACCAAGGCATTTTCATCATTGAACATGTATTCAGCCAATGCCTTGGCAAGTTCCGTTTTACCTACCCCTGTAGTGCCAAGGAAGATAAATGAACCCATGGGGCGTTTAGCATCCTGCAAACCTGCCCTGCTTCGGCGAATAGCATCGGAAATAGCCTCGATGGCTTCGTCCTGGCCTATCACTCTTTTATGCAATTCATCTTCGAGGTGTAGGAGTTTATCACGTTCGCTCTGAAGCATGCGCGAAACAGGAATTCCTGTCCAGCGTGCAACAATTTCAGCAATCTCTTCCGAACCAATTTCTTCTTTAACCAAAGCGGAATTCACCTGCATAAGGTTAAGTTCTTTTTTGAGTTGTTCAAGCCGGGCAACTGCTTCCTGGGTTTTGCCATAGCGGAGTTCAGCCACCAGACCGTAATTGCCTTCGCGTTCTGCCTGCTCTGCTTCGGATTTATAGGCTTCAATATTCTTTTTCTGCTGCTGTATACCGTTCACCAGATTGCGTTCAGCTTCCCATTTGGCTTTGAGTGCTTTACGGATTTCATCGAGGTTGGCAATTTCTTCGTTAAGTTGTTTGAGTTTTACCTCATCCTTTTCGCGTTTAATAGCCTCCCTTTCAATTTCCAGTTGGCGGATACGACGTTCCTTTTCATCAAGTTCCTCAGGAACTGAGTTGATTTCAAGCCTCAGTTTGGCCGCAGCCTCATCAATAAGGTCAATGGCTTTGTCGGGCAGAAAACGGTCGGTGATATAACGTTGTGAAAGTTCAACAGCAGCTATGATCGCTTCGTCCTTTATCCGCACCTGGTGATGTGTTTCATAGCGTTCTTTCAGACCACGAAGTATGGAAATAGCATCCGGGATATCCGGCTCATTAACCATAACAACCTGGAACCGGCGTTCGAGAGCTTTATCCTTTTCGAAATATTTCTGATACTCATTCAGGGTTGTAGCACCAATTACATGCAGATCTCCCCGGCTGAGTGCCGGCTTAAGTATATTTGCTGCATCCATAGCTCCCTCCGAAGCTCCGGCTCCCACAAGGGTATGTATTTCATCAATAAAAAGCACAACATCGCCATCGGATGATATAACTTCTTTTACAACACTTTTAAGTCTTTCCTCGAATTCGCCTTTGTATTTTGCACCGGCTATTAGTGATCCCATATCCAGTGAAAATATAAGTTTGTTTTTCAGGTTTTCGGGTACATCGCCGCTTATAATACGGTGGGCAATGCCTTCTGCAATTGCTGTTTTCCCAACACCCGGTTCACCGATAAGGATTGGGTTATTTTTGGTTCGACGCGTAAGTATTTGAAGTACACGCCTGATTTCTTCATCACGTCCGATAACGGGGTCGAGTTTGCCTTTACGGGCAAGGTCGTTGAGGTTGCGGGCATATTTAGTCAGGGCATTGTAGGTATCTTCAGCTGTAGCACTGGTTGCCGATGAGCCTTTCCTGAGCTCACGGATTGCTGATTTCATATCTTTCTCATTGGCTCCCAACTGCTTAAGGAGTTTTGAAACACTGTCGTTCGACATGAGTATGCCAAGCATCATCAATTCGATGGTTATAAACTCATCGCCAAACTCTTTGAGCAGGGATTCTGCCTTTTGTAAAGCTTTTGTAGTATCATTCGACAGGTATGGATCTCCACCCTGAACACGTGGAAATGCTTTGATCAATGTATCAATACCTTTCTCGAAAGTATTAAAATCAATTCCCAGTTTGCTTGTGAGAAACCGTAAAACATTATCATCGGATGCGAGCATGCCTTTTACCAGGTGGGCATTCTCAATGGCCTGGTTCTGGCCGGAAGCAGCAATCTGCTGAGCCTGCTGAACGGCTTCCTGCGCTTTGATAGTATAATTATTGAAGTTCATCTCTATTGAATTTTGTTGCTCTGTTAAAACAACAAGAAATGAGCCAGAGAAGGAAAATAGCAATAAATGTCAATTTGTCAATATACTTTTAAACTTTTATGTCAATTTGACAGCAATCTAATATTCAAGCTGATTCTCACTTTAACAGTGTCCTGAAAAGCAAAAAGGCCGCCAATCAGGCAGCCTTAAGTACACAAGTAATCCGAGCTGTTTATAGTGCTCCTTCGTCGTAAGCCTGTTCGCCATGAAGGGCTGTATCAAGACCTATTAATTCATCTTCTTCACTAACCCTAACTTTAGTAAAGTAATTGATTATGATAAGCATAATGTATGTGAAGATGAATGCGTAAGCAGAAGCAGCAATAACGGTTATTACCTGTTTCAAAAAGAAGGAAGTATCGCCATAGATAAGACCACTGTATGCCTGACCGGTAACGGCATTGGTTCCGGCGTATGCAAAAACGCCAAGGAGGACGGTACCTAAAAAGCCTCCAACGCCGTGAACACCCCAAACATCAAGGGCATCGTCCCATTTCAGCCTGTTTTTCAACTGAACGGCCATATAACATGCCACCCCGGCAGCAACTCCAATTATTGGAGAAGCCCAGAGGGGAACAAAGCCGGCACAGGGTGTGATGGTTGCCAATCCTGCAATTGAACCGGTGAGCAGCCCGAGAAATTTGGGTTTCCCTTCACGATACCATTCGACCACAACCCACGCCATTGTTGCAAATGATGCAGCAATATCGGTGTTAAGAAAAGCGAGAGAAGTAACTCCATCAACCTGGAGTTCGCTGCCTGCATTGAAGCCGTACCAGCCAAACCAAAGCAAACCGCTGCCGATTGCTACAAGAGGAATACTGTTGGGAACCGATTCTTTATTAACACGCTTGCCAACATAAAAAACCGAAGCCAGTGCTGCAAATCCAGCTGTTGCATGAACTACAATACCACCAGCGAAATCGAGAACGCCCCATTCGGCCAATAAACCACCTCCCCAAACCATGTGTACAAACGGGTAATAAACAAGGATCTGCCATACTGTAAGGAAAATCATGTACGCTTTGAAGGAAACGCGGTTTACAAATGCACCTGTAATAAGCGCAGGAGTGATAATTGCAAACATCATCTGGTAAGCGATGAATACAATTTCCGGGATCTTATGGTTTCCTGCAAATAAGGAATCCATCCCGACACCGGCCAGGAAAGCTTTGTCGAAATTTCCCATTAATCCACCCTCGCCTCCGCTAAAGCAGAGTGAATATCCAAAAGTCACCCACAGAACTGTTGTCCAGCCTAGTGAAGCAAAACTCTGAATCATAATGCCGAGAATATTTCGTTTTGTGGCCAGGCCACCATAAAAGAATGCCAATGCAGGAGTCATCAGCATAACAAGGCTTGCTGCAAGCAGCATAAAAGCAGTTGAACCAGTGTCGATCATAAAGTATTGATTTAGTATAATTTAAAACTCGAAAATTATTTGATCTCTAATTAAAACATTAAAGTGCGATGCCTAAAACCAGGTATGCTTTCTCCTGCTGCGGGTTGAAAATGAGAGAAGTACGAAGAGTGGTTTTGAGTTTCTCCGAAAACTCGATCTTCTTATATCCGGTGATACCTGTATTTACAACACCAAAACCTGTAGCGTTACCGTATCCATCGCCGTAATAGCCATCAGCAGGGGTCATACCAACGAAAGCATCGAAACTGTAGTCTTTCACTTCAAAAGCATAACCGAGTTCAATATAAGTTGAGTAATTATTTTCAGGAACAGAATTTTCGTTTTCGCCGGCAACCTTTTTATCAGCACCGTAAAACATGGTTGCCACACTGACTTTTAAAGGGATTTTCGAAAAAGTATAACCCAGGCTACCTTCAAAAATGTGACCTGTTGTTTCGTTCTTATACAAAAAATACGGTTTTGAAGCCCAGTTGGCATCCCAGTAGTAATCAGTAAATGTGGCTGTAAGACCTTTAATTGAATACGAAGCATAAATATCCATTTCCTGATATCCTCCTGTAAAATCGGTTGATCCCCATGCTCCTAATTCTAATCCGCCAAATAAAAAGCCCAGTGTGGGTTGAAAACTCGGAGCTAAAAACGCCTGTCCGTAATGATATGAATATGAAGGGGAACCGCGCCAGACATAGCTGCTTACGAGTTCTGCTGATGCTTTCAGACTAAAGGTTGTCTTATCCTGCGAAAAGGACCGAATAGTTGCCATTAATATAAGCATCACTATTAATATTCTTAGTGTGCCTTGCTTCGTGTTGTACATACTTTGGGTTGTTATGAGCGCCAAAAGTATGTATTCAATTATGAACCGGCAATCGGGTTTAATACTGAATTTTTATTCGGGAAATATTACGTGCATATTCGGGAAACGACTAAGTGATGCACTTAGTATGGTGTTTGTTTTAGGCACCCATGACGGGTTACTTGTTTCTGGCAGCTGGTAACTGGCAGTTGGCAATTGCTAGTTCGAACCTTTATCTGGTTTCCGGAAACCGAGAACCATTGTCACCATAATACATTAATGATTGTCAATTGTCAATTGTCAATTGTCAATTGTCAATTGTTCATGACCCCATCAACCTATCAACCCATCAACCCATAAACCTTTCAAC
Source organism: Bacteroidales bacterium (assembly GCA_963677975.1). Classification (GTDB taxonomy): domain Bacteria; phylum Bacteroidota; class Bacteroidia; order Bacteroidales; family UBA4417; genus UBA4417. The sequence continues at coordinate 3,685,524 of OY782677.1, forward strand.
CCATCAACCTTATAAATTTATCAAATTATGCCTGATTGTATACTTTACCAACTCAACCTGCGTCTTCAGATTAAGTTTCTGCATAATATGATTTTTATGCGATTCAACAGTACGTATGCTTATAAACAACTTTTCAGCTATTTCCTTATTAATTAAACCTTCGGCAAACATGATTAAAATTTCGATCTCACGTTTCGATAATACTTCATGTGGATTTACTATTTCCTCAACATTTGATTTCGCTTTATTAATATAGCTTTTTAATATAATTTTTGATATGCTATCACTATAAAAATCATTACCCGAATATACAGTGTCAATAGCAATAAGCATTTCTTCGCGGGTTGTGTTTTTATGCAAATAGCCTCTAGCACCAGCCTTAATAGCCTGGTTTATAAAGCTTTCGTCGGTATACATTGAAAGAATAAGGACCTTTACTTTAGGATGAAGCTCAGATATCTGACGGGTTAACTCGATCCCTGACAAATCAGGCAGTGAAATATCCATAAGGATGATATCTGGCTCTTCCTTTTCGAGTAATTTCATCAACTCAGTTCCGCTCGATGCTTCGCCGATAATTGCGATATTTTCGGAAGCAATAAGTGCTTTTACTCCGTCGCGTAAAATCTGGTGATCCTCTGTAAGTATTAATTTTATCAAAGCCATGAGATTAGATGAAAAATTTTTGAGTATTTGAAATTACAAACTGCTCATAAATTGCCAGGGTTTAAATGCGCAAAAGCTGACAAATATAATTTATTATTTACGAAACTCCCCCTCGAAGATCAATTGGAATTTTAACTGAAACAATGGTTCCTTTTTTCTCCCCTATCGATATATTGATCAGTCCGTTAAGAAGTTTAACCCGTTCAGTCATATTATTGAGTCCACGACCGTTCTGACTACCTGTTTGAGCGGCATTAATTCCTATTCCATCGTCCTGCACCTGCAGGTTTATCAGCTTTTCGCTGCCAATCAGGGTTACAATTATCTCGGAAGCGCCCGAATGCTTCACAGCATTGGTAAGTGCTTCCTGGGCTATCCGGAAAATATAGGTCGCAATGCGCTTGTCGATATCGGCTGCTGCCATTTGGGAATCAAAAATAACCTTTATATTGTTGTGATCTTCCATTTCGCTGCAAACCTGTTTGAGCGCATACTCAAGACCGAACTCTTTCAACGCTGCGGGCATCAGGTTATTGGAAATGCCACGCACTTCATCCACCAGGCTGTCGAACATTTCTCTTAAGCGTTTCATGCTTAATGTATTAATTTCGTTACCGGTATTCATGATTGTTTCCGTCTTCAGTTTAGTAGCAATTATCATTTGTCCGAGCCCGTCGTGTAACTCGCGCGACAGTCGTTGGCGTTCGTCTTCCTGCCCATCAATAAATGAACTTAATACCTTCATTTCCCGTTCTTTGAGTTCAGCCTGCTGGGCTTTTAACTGGCTTGTCATAAGGTTAAAATTCCCGGTTAGTTCGCCAAGTTCATCATTCGATTTAATATTAAGAATAGGATCAAGATCTCCTTTTCGTACCCTTATTGTTGCATCCTTGAGTGCGATTATTGGCCTGGTAATGGAGCGTGAAATAATATAGGCTACCACAAACAGTATCAGAGTGATAAAAATACTGAGAAAGACAATTTCATTTGCCAGTTTGTAAACCGGTCGCATAGCTTCTTTTTTATCAATTTCTGCGATGATTACCCAATTTAGATCAGGGATGTTCAACCGGCTGTAAGATGACAATGTAAGTACTCCACGGTAATCAATATTCATATGCGACCCTTCAAGACCGTTGAATGCTTTGCGTACCGATTCCGTTCTGATTGGCAGGTGCGACCTTGATTTGAGAAAGAACCTTGATTCACTGCGCATTAATGAGTCAGGGCCGACCAGATATACTTCACCGCTTTTTCCAAGGCCATTTATAATTCCTTTGTTTTTCATTATACCTTCGATGGCTGCAGGATTTATCTCAAACAATGCAACCCGTGGCATTGATGTACCCGAACCCGAAAGCCGGGTTGAAACAAAAATCCTTGCTGAACCTTCACTTAATTGAATCGCGAAATTTCCATTTTTTCGGTTAGTGACAGCCAGCATGGGACTGATCACAGGCTTTAATTCCTGTATTTCGGAACTATCGGCTGAATGAATTTCACAAGCACCAGAATCGAAATTATAACACTCAATATCCTGTTTATCAGCTATATAAATATTTGAAAAATATCCTCCTGATTTGAAAAATTCTTTAAAGGTTGCACTCATATCTGCATCCTGTCCAACGGATTCTCCTGCTTTACCTTTTAGTGCCTGGTAATCTTTATGATCTTCCTGATTTGAATACAATTCTGCTTCCTTTATCCTATCGGTAAAAAATTTCTCAACCTGTTCTTTCTTTGCCAGTCTTAAGGATATAAGCTGATCGAAAGTCCGCTGCAGAATTGCATTACGCGCAGTAATAAAGGAATAAAGACTTACTGTAACAATTACAAATATCCCAAGAAAGAAGATATACAGAATCAGTTTATGATATATTGAAGTGCGGGGTTGCATCCAGGTGGTTAAGTATAAGCAACAAATGTAGCTTTTTTATACCAACCCACTAATCTGCATGCTAGTGTAATTTATACAGGCAAAATTATAAATTCAGGAAAATGGAATGCAGAGGAAAATGGGAATACAATAGCTGTCCGGGAAATCCGGAATCAGTATGGAATAAGAAAAAGATATGTATTCAGGAAAAATCAAACAAGAAAGTTACCCATCCTGCCCGATACCGAAAATTCACCTTTGGACTAACCTGAACAAGCTATTTTAATAGCTTAACTTTAACGGCGTTAGGACCTTTAGGACCATCAACAACCTCAAAAGTAACTTTGTTATTTTCCTTGATAGGTTCTTCGAGCCCGTTGATATGTACAAATACACTTTTACCTGATAATGAATCATTGATAAACCCATATCCTTTTGAATCGTTGAAAAATGCTACAATTCCGGTTCGTACCACTTCGCCTACACCGGGTTCAACGTATTTTGGAACGCCAATCTGAATATCTTCGGCTTTGATAGCTATTCTTTTAGTTAAATCAGGGGGAGTGGATGAGATTCTTCCGAATTCGTCAACATAGGCAATCATTTCATCCAGGTTGTTTCCGTCGCGGCCATCTTTTTTATCAAGCCTTTTTGCTTCCTTTTCTTTTCTTTTTTTCTCTTGTTTATTGCGATTTTCCCTTTTACCAAAAGTTTCACTTGATCTGCCCATATATTTTCGTTTAGATTAATTTTTGAATTCCACCTTATCGTATGATAAATAATGATAATCAATTACCTGACATCGAAAGATTTCGTGTGCAAAGGTACACTAAAAAATCGGCAGGCATGCTATGATAATGCAAATCAGACAAAACAAATGTTCGAAATAAAAAAAGAAATAATTGCGGTAAACAATAAACTCCTAATCTCAAAACTATTCTGCCTTATCGTATACTTCCAATGCGAGAGGCAAACAGGTTGCTACACCCTTCAGGCCGCAAACAGTTAGTGTAATAAGTATGGTATCTTTTATTTCATCCCTGCTTGCACCAAGTTTTTTTGCCATTGGCACATGATAATAAACAGCCGTAGTATCACCCAGGGCCGATTTGATACCTATATATACCAATTGCTTTGTTTTGGCATCGAGGCCCGTGGTATTTTTAAGTGCTTCAATAAGCCCGTTAAAAGCTGTTGCCACTTCGGGAGACTCTTTCTGGAAAACGTCCAATGGATTCATTTTTTATGATCTGAAATTATTTAATTTAGAATAGTTGCTGCTATAAAATAAATTCTATTTATCAAAATAAGCATTCCCTTTCCAGACATACTCCTTACAGCACTTGCCATTTTGATAATCAGCGTATTCCTGCCCGGCATAATTTACAACTGTACTATCGTAATGATGCACCTTAGGAAGGGACGAAAACAGCAGGTTATGGTACTCAAAATACGATGAGTGGTTGTACCCGTATTTTATCCATGCCCCTAATGTCTTATAGGAATGAGGATCAGCCGCAATTTCCTTTTCATCGGTTGCTATCCTTTCCTTTAACCATGCCGGGATATTATTTTGATCATTTTCCTTACCACAACATACCAGGAGTGAAATCATTGCCAGTATTAACAATTGCTTTTTCATACTAAAAATCAAAAGTATAGGTGATTAGATTAATGAAATTGCTATTTCGGTGTAAAAATAATATTTTCCGATCGAAAATCCGAGTTTCTCTTTTGTAGTTTTAAAGAAAATTTCAAAGTACAAGATTCTTCATTTTCAGATTCCCATTTTCAGAATTACATTCCACCTCGTTTATTTACTTTTTGTCCACATTTTACCTGGAACGAACAAACAACATTCAATCTGAAAAAGTCCGAATAATAAAGCTATGAATTTTTAGTTTATTTTTACAAACTCTATCAACCGTTATGAAAAATCTTTTTGTAATACTTGCATCAATTTTCATTAGCATTTTGAGTGTTAAGGCTCAGGATATAATCACAATGAAATCGGGTGATGAACTCAATGGTAAAATTCTCAGGCTTAACCCAAAAAATGTGTTGTTCAGCCCAAAAGGAATTAAGGATACGGTATCAATATCGCGTGAAGATGTGGTAAAACTTCGTTATCAGAGCGGAACTATAGTAAATCTCACCAACTCAAGGGATGCAAATACCAGCCATAGTACAACATACGATAGTATGTATTATGCCGGTGTTGAAGATGCCAGGAAATATTACATCGGCTACAAAGGAGCATCAAGCGGTACACTTGTTGCCGGATTGGCTTTCCCTTTTAATATTATTCCGGCAATCGCATGTTCAATAACAGTGCCTCAGGAACAAAACCTCAGTATCCCCGACAGTAAGCTCAGTGATAACCCTGCTTACAAAACCGGTTATAAAAACCAGGCTCATAAAATCAAGAAACAGAAAGTTTGGAAAAACTACGCAATAGGATCTGGAGTTGTTGTTGGATTCTATATCCTGTTGAGTATTATTACAATCACATCACTTGCATATTAGTGTCAAGTTCCACAGGTTAATTTAACCATTCACTATTCAACCATTGTTGCTGATTTTCAGGTCAGCAGGCATGGTAGGCTTTCCTGATATATTTATTATCATTATACGAAAGGATTTGCATACTTTTGCACATAATAACGAGGCAAAAACTTTAGATAATGGCAAATAAAATAATGGACCCCATCGGGAAACTGATGGGGTTAAGGTACAAATCGCATCCCTGGCATGGAGTTGAATTGGGTGATGAGTCCCCTGAATGCCTTACATGCTTCATCGAAATGGTTTCGACAGATACAGTTAAATACGAGGTGGATAAAGTAAGCGGTTACCTCAAACTCGATCGACCTCAAAAATATTCCAATGTAGTACCTGCCATGTATGGATTCCTGCCCCAGACTTATAGCGGGCTCACCGTTGCAGAATTCTGTATGGAGAAATCCGGACGTACTGATATTAAAGGGGATGGCGACCCTATTGATGTATGTGTGCTCACTGAGAAAGTGATTTCGCATGGCGATATCCTTGTTAAAGCAATTCCGATTGGGGGTTTCCGTATGATTGACGGGAATGAATCGGATGACAAAATCATCTGCGTTCTTCGCAACGATGCTGTTTACGGGGATTATAAAGATATTACCGATTGTCCCGAACTGGTTATCGACCGTCTGAAACATTATTTTCTCACCTACAAGGATTTGCCGGGTCAGGATAAACATGTTGAAATCACACACACTTTTGGCCGTGAGGAAGCCCACGAAATTATTCTACGGGCTGGAAACGATTACCGACGTCGTTTTGAAAATCTCGAAATGCTGCTCAGGGAAGTTTAAGTTTTACTTTTAAACTGATCAGCCAGCTATGGAAAGATTAACCCTAGTACTTGGGGCCAGCCTTAAAGATTACCGGTACTCAAATCTTTGTGTCAGGACCCTGATTTCGGCACATATTCCGGTAACGGCAATCGGACTTCGTGAGGGAAATATTAACAACATACAGGTTCATAACAGTATTCCTGAACTTGAAGATATACATACGGTTACGCTTTACCTCGGACCTGAAAACCAGAAGCAGTATTACGATTATATCCTTAAACTGAATCCTGTACGAGTGATCTTTAATCCCGGTACTGAAAACAGTGAATTCTCTGAAATACTCAAAAACGCTGGAATCGAAGTTATTGAAGACTGTACACTTATGATGGTTGAAGGCGGCAGATTTTAATTCGCCGGTTAAACACGAAATCTACAAGTAATGCGTTATATTTCATGAATAGTAATAAATATCTAATTTAGTACCCTTAAAATCTTTATACTGAAGAGTACAATCATTGATCTAAATTGGCATGCGTAAATACATTACATTCTTTTCAATAATCCTGTTTTCATTTTCACTTATGCAAAAACTTGATGCCCAGGTTTTGACAAAAATCGGGAACTTCAAGATATGCTATAATGAGAGCATACCCATGCCAGTGACGATACAGAACATGATTGGCGTTGATTCCCTGAAACTCAAACTGGATTTCAACGAACAGGATATCAGCTATATCGAATACTTTGCTCCTCATTCAGCACTTAATGGCGGTACGCTCCTTGTAAATAAAATTGACAACTCAATCCTAATCAGTTGGAAACGAACTGCACCGGCTTCCATTTTTAACGATACGCTTATCTGGCTTAAATTTAAAGGGATTGCCGGTTTCGACAGCCTCAGATGGCAGTCTTCAGTGAGTTATTACCATGCAGCCTCAGGCAACCTCAGCAAAGTATTTACGAACGGAAGTGTTTTAGTAAATCCGAAGATAAATCTATTACTAACCCAGATCGACCCAACCTGCACAAAGGACTGTAATGCCAATTTCATGGCAAATGCTACGGGTGGTATCGGACCATTTACTTATTTATGGAATGGCAAACCCGGACGATTCGATTCCATACAGACAGGTATGTGTTCAGGGGCAAACCGGATTGTTATTACTGACACCAAAGGATGCAAACTCGACAGTATATTTAAAATCAATGGATTACCAGGTGCAAACGTAAAATTAATTATCGAAGGGAACGAGGATACAACAATTTATCTGCAAAATCCTGTGCTTACTTTCGGGTTCGATGAAATCTATCCAACCCATGTAATTGAACCTCCGCTCTGGAAATTTGGCGATGGGGATACTGCGGTCTCGTTTAAGCCTACACATACATTTTCGAGGGCTAATACGAACACCGACGGATATTATGATATGCAACTCATCATAAAAAATGAGAATGGCTGCGACACTACAATAGAAGTCAGGATTCCAGTAAAAGATGCGAAATTAAAAATTCCCGGTGTAATTACACCCAATGGCGATTCGTTCAACGAACAGTTTATGATTCTTAACCAGAATAAAACCGGTTCAGGTGAGGATATAAAAATCACTACTGAATTCCAGCGAATGGAACTTGTGATTTTTGATCGCTGGGGAAGAAAAATTTACGAGGATTCAAACTACCAGAGCGACTGGCAGGCTATAGGTGTGCCCGATGGAGCATATTATTTTAAACTTATTACTGTGGGGTATTACAGAACGGATACCTACAAGGGTTCTATCACTGTTCTGGGAGGCGGAGCAAACAACTAAGAAAGTTTATTTCAAAAATTTTTCGATTAAACATCATTCTGATAGTTGTATACAGAATTCGGTTTTATTTCCTGAAAATCATCTTCTGAACTTCAATTCCTTCGAGTTCAAGCAGTTCATTTTCAAGTCTCAGGCATTCCTGCATATCACCAATCAGTTCGAGGAGCATCAGGCCTGTGTCGCTGGCAATTTCTTCGTCGATATCATGCATACCAAGCCTTGTGCGGATACAGCATCCGTATTTGGTAAGTATCCCCTGTATTTTCTCCGAATCTTTTGAGGGCTCGTTAATCATCACGCCCAGAATTCTTACTTCTTTCATAACTCCTGGTCTTTAATAAGTGAACGACATATACTGAACTTCCAGTCCTCCGATAAGGGCCAGTTCTTCCTCAAACATCTTCCAATCTTCAGGTTCACCCACAAGGTGCAGAATTATTACTCCCGAACGACTGCATACATTGTCGTTCAACTCATGAAAACCAAGCCGGGTGCGGATTATCCGGGAATATTTACTTAAGGTTAATTGTGTCCGGCCGGCTTCCTTTATGCGATCGGTTATGAGCAAACCAAGAATTCGAGTTTCAGTCATGGTTTTTTAAGGGGTTGATGGGTTAATACGTTGATGGGTTTATGGGTTTTTGGATTGATGTTTTGAATGCATAATTATTTACCATAGTACATCCGAAATCAAAAATCCGAAATCAAAAATACAAATCCCTCTCCCCTGCCCTGATTTTATCAACCCTGCTCCGGATTTCAGGTACGTTTACTTTTTCGCCTGCTTTTTCAAGTTCCTTCAGGTTCTCCTCTATCACTTTATAACCTTTGGATTTGGTTTCAGGTGTAGCATAGTCTTCGAGGTATTCGCTCAGGGTGAGTATAGCATTGGGTGAACAGAATCGTTTGATAAACCCCGGAACCGAAAATTCCATAAAATGCTCACCGGTGCGGCCCAGCCTGTAACAGGCCGTGCAGAATGATGGCAGGTAATCGTTCGACAACAACTCGTCGATTATTTCTCCCAGTGATCGCGAATCGGCAATATGAAACTGCTCACGGTTCAGGTCCTGTTCTTCATTTTTGGTTTCCGAATAGCTTCCAAGTTCAAGTTTTGTGCCCCCGTCAATCTGCGACACTCCGAACCGCATTACTTCGGTGCGTACAGCTGCATTTTCGCGGGCTGTAAGAATAAGTCCGGTATAGGGTACAGCCAGCCGCAGTATGGCAACCAATCTGGTGAATTCTTCGTCTGAAACCCGGTACTTCCCGTCGAAATTCATGGCTGAGGCTTCCTGTATACGTGGAAACGAAATAGTATGAGGACCGACATTGTAACATGCCTCAAGGTGGTTCGTATGGCGTACCAGCGCCATAACCTCAAAGCGCCAGTCGTATAATCCAAACAGGGCTCCTATACCCACATCATCAATACCGGCCTCCTGGGCACGATCGAGTGCTGTAAGGCGGTACTCGTAATTGCGTTTTTTGCCTCCCAGATGATAATGTTTATAAATATCCGGGTGATAGGTCTCCTGGAAAATCTGGTAGGTACCAATACCCGAATCTTTTACAATCCGGAAGCCTTCGATTTCAAGCGGTGCAGCATTCACATTTACCCTGCGTATAACTCCGTTTCCTTTTTTAACTCCGTAAACCACTCTTACTGTATGGGCAATGTATTCGGGACCATATTCAGGATGTTCTCCATAAACAAGAATGAGTCGTTTCTGACCATTATCTTCAAGTGCTTCAACTTCACTAACAAGTTCCGAATCCTCCAGGGTACTGCGGATTGCATCTTTATTCGAAGACCTGAAACCACAGTAAGAGCAGTTGTTTGTGCATTTATTTCCGATATACAGAGGCGCAAATAAAACTATACGGTTACCGTAGACCATCTCTTTCAACCGTCGTGCTCCGTCCTTAATTTCCTCTATCATTTCAGGTGTATCAGCGTTAATCAGAACTGCCGTTTCGGCCAGGCTCAGACGCTGCTTACTCAGCGATTTTGCAATAACTCTTGTTACCTCTTCCTTGTCAGGCTTAGCGGTATTGATGTGACTCCAGATTTCATCCGCATCAATAAATGGCTTCATCCGCTGATCAGGAATCCGGCATATTTCTGGTTGAAATTTCATTATTCGTATCTAATTTAATATCCTGCAAAATTACATTTTCTTTGCCAATTAAGCACACCAATACCTTAATTTTGTGAATTAATTAACAATAAAAAATAATTCTAAAAGGAATAGAAATAGGCACTTATTAAACATCTATCAATCAAAGATATATCAAAACTCGATCTGCAGGCTATCGTACGCAAGATGTACATTCGGAGGCAATTTTTTCTCAACAACAGAGTATTTACCTAGGAAATGACTGATATGTGTCAGGTATGCTTTTTCAGGTTTCAGATCACTTATGATTTCCAAAGCCTCGTCGAGCGAGAAATGCGATACATGCCTCGAATTGCGCAGGGCATTAATTACGATAATTTTCGATCCGCGGACTTTTTCCAGTTCGGCTTGTGAAATATAATTGGCATCGGTTATGTACGTAAAATCACCTATGCGGTAACCAAATACTATCATATCCTGGTGCATAACCTGCACTGGTATAAAATTAAAATCAAGGATATTGAATGGAGTTTCTGTTATTGGGTGAAGGTTGAGTTGTGGGGCGCCATAATAACGTCCCGGGATAAAAATATATGGAAATTGTTCTTTTATTGCATTGAGTGTAACCTCGGTTCCATAAATATCGATCGATTTATGCAGAATATAATTGAATGCCCTGATATCGTCGAGACCTGCAATATGATCACGATGAGCATGGGTAAACAGCAGTGCATCAATATCTTCAACCTTATGTTTCAGCATTTGAATTCTGAAATCAGGGCCGCAATCGATCACGATATTTGAAGTTCCCCTGCTCAACATAATTGAAGTCCGGTAACGCTTATCGCGTGCATCATCGCTGGTGCAAACTTCACAATTACAGGCTACCACCGGAACCCCGGTGGATGTTCCTGTTCCCAGGAAAGTGATCTTCGTAGTAATTTTTTCGTCCTGCACCCGTGATTTTCAGTTAGTACTTGTTTAGAAATAGTTGAAGTCATTCATTCTGGTAAGCATATGCTGACTTCCATCAATAAATGAGCTCTTCAACCATATTCTTGTCTTTTTCAAGCTGAATTTTCAATTCGTCAAGCCCGCTGAATTCAAGTTCCCGGCGAATGTATTTGGCAAAATACACCGTCGAATCTTTACCTACCAGCGAATCCTCAGCCCCAAAAGGAAAAACATCAATGTTTAAATCTTCTTTACAGCGGTCTTCCCCGTAGCGGCTGTTTTTTATGTTCAGTATTCCTTTAAATGATTTGTTTGCTATCTCGATCCTTACAGCATATACGCCGTCAGGTGGCACCAGTTTGCATTCTTCTTCGATATCGAGTGTAAAAGTATGAATGCTTTTTTCTTTCAGTTTATTGCTTCCACCAATGAGCCTGCCCATTATCATATAATGATGATCGAGATAAGCGTTGGCCCTTTGTATGCGACCTTCCTGCAAAGCTTTCCGAATAAGCGTTGAACTGACGGTTTCGTTGTGAAGATCCTGTTCGGGTATTTCCTCAACTTCGAAATCATAGTATGAACCAAGTTCTCGGAGGAAGTCGAAATTACCTTCCCGGTTATGACCGAACTGGTGATTAAAACCGATTACAATTTTACTTGCATGCAGCTTGGCAACAAGTATATTGCGGATAAAGTCGATTGACGAAATCTGCGAAAACTCAGGGGTGAAAGATACAATGATCAGGTTTTGCAAACCGGCCTTACGGAGCAATTCTATTTTCTCGCGTTGTGAATTGATCAGGAACAGGTCTTTGCCTGCAGTTTCGGGGAATAAGACCTTACGGGGATGCGGATGAAATGTTATGAGTACACTTTCGCCCTGTACACTGCGTGCGGCTTTATTAATACTATTAATAATTGCTTTATGTCCAACATGAACCCCATCAAAACTCCCGGTCGTAACCACCGGGTTAGGGATAGGAGAAAGATGATCGAAATCGTAAAAAATCCGCATACTCGTTACTCTTGAATGCTAACTCTGAACAGGGAAACAATTTCTGCCGAAGAAACCCTATACAGCACCTGGACAGAATTAAACTTTCTTTACAAAATATGCCAGTTTTTCAAGCGATGTAATGATATCATACTCTTCGAGATACACATTAGAGGGCACATTGATGGGCTTGGGCGTAAAATTGAGAATGCCTTTTATGCCTGCCATAACAAGGAGTTCGGCTACCTGGGCAGCATCGGAAGCCGGTACAGTGAGAACAGCAATGGTAATATTCTCCTTCTTAATTATTTCGGTAAGCCTGTCGAAATGATAGCACCATACACCGGCATACACCCTGTCGATTTTATCAGGATTTACATCAAATCCGGCGACAACCGACAATTTAGTCCTCTTACCGCTGAAATAACCGATGATGGCACGACCCAGGTTCCCGATCCCGATCACTGCAACTTTCTGACCTTCTTTGGAATCGATTATTTTCCCGATAATTTCGATGAGTTCTTTAACATCATAACCCTGGCGTAATGTGCCTGAGTATCCGATAAGCATAATATCACGCCTTACCTGAACTGAAGTTATATGCAATAAAGCTGCAAGTTCATGTGAAAAAATATGATGTTTGCCTGCTGAACTGGCAATCAGTAAGGTACGTCTGTATTGGCTTAACCGCTCAACTGTTTTATCCGGGAGTTTTTTTGCTGCCATCTCTTCTTGTTTAATTACGCATTAATAATCTGTAAATTTACTAAAATCTTCTTAATTCCTAAACCTCGGGTTCAACAAGAGTAATGATAAATGTGGTTCCTTTATCCGGTTCACTTTGAACATCAATTGAACCGTGATACATATCCACTATTTTTTTCACTATCGATAATCCTAATCCACTGCCGGAAACTTCGCGCGTCTGGCTGCTTTTGATACGTACAAAATCGTCGAAAATTTTCTCTTTATCTTCAAGTTTTAAACCTATTCCTGTATCCGATACCGTAATCCTGACAACTCCATCTTTTTTCTCGAGGAAAATATCAACCCTGCCGCCTGTTTTGTTGTATTTAACAGCATTCGAAATCAGGTTATTCATGATAATCTCTATTTCGCCCGGATCCGATTTCATTTCGATATTCTCACGCGAGTTGATATATAAATCAACGTCTTTCTGTATGGCATATGGGCGGATGGTGTCAACTGACATCTGTACGACTTTCCTTATATTCACAATCTCCAGTTTCTGGGTTGCTTTACCGGTTTCAATCTTGGTCAGATCAAGCAGGTCGAGTATTAGCTGCCTCATACCTTTGATCCGTTCCATTGAACGGTCGAGCATTTCCTCATATGCATCCACACTATTACCAAACTGCCTGTCCTTTATCATTCTCAGGTAGCCATCAATCGCATTGAGCGGAGCTTTAAGCTCGTGCGATAATACCGAAAGAAACTGGAACCTGATTTGTTTGCCAGTATTATTCAGGGTTTGTGTCATCCGTTTCAGAAAAATCTGCTTGGTAATATTTTCAACCGAAGCTCTAATTTCCTGCGGGGTGAATGGTTTAGGAATAAAATCGTAAGCACCATCGCGGGTAGCTTTTACAGCCAGTTCAAGCGAGGCATACGAGGTAATCATCACTACAATAATATCATAATGTTTGCTTTTAACATACTCAAGTACTTCGACACCCTGGATATCAGGCAATTTATTGTCGAGCAATAGTATTTCGGGCAACTCCTTGTCGATAATTTCGATACCAGCCATCCCGGTTCCGGCTTCGAGAACCTGGAAATCGATCTGCTCGTCCATGAACGGATAATCCACCTTGAAATTTTGCAGAATACGTTTGGTTCCTTCGCGGATTCCGGGTTCGTCGTCGATGATCAGTATTTTAAAAGTAGCCATGGCTTATAGTTTCAGTAGTTTTTTTATCTCGCGCTGGAGCTGATCGAATCGTATACCTTTATCAAGGAACAAATCAGCATTGATCCATTGGGTGCTTTCATCCGCATGTACATCGAACGTCATCCCGGTTTCCGCTGTAACTGCTGTGGCAATAATAACAGGCACATCAGGGTATTTCCGCTTGATTTTATAACTCAGTATGAAACCACTGTCGTCACTCTCCATCATCAGGTCGAGTATACACAGGTCGGGTTTGATTTCCAGTATTACTTTTTCAGCTTCAGCCTGGCTTTCGGCTGTTATGGTTTCGAAACCCATTTGCTCCACTTTAACGCGCATCTGGAACAAATAGTCCATATCATCGTCAACAATCAATATTTTCTTTTTCATTTTATCTTTTTCCTGATTTGAAAACTTGTTTTTCTGGCTTTATAGCTAGCTGAATCACAATTAAGTACATCATCTATACTTCCAACCTGCTATTTCGATTTTCATTCTTTACCTATACCAGCCTGTTCCTGGGAATTGTTATTGTAAATGTTGTTCCGGTAGGTCCGGCAGCCTGATCCACGTTTGATTTAACAGTAACATCCCCTTTATGCATCTTCACAATTCCGTATATAATCGGCAGGCCCAGACCTGTGCCTTTTCCTATTCCCTTGGTAGTGAAGAAAGGCGTAAAAAGTTTATCCATGTGTTCCGGTTGGATACCCGTACCAGCATCAGTAATATTGATCGTAAAATGATCGTTGGTATCGGATATATCAAAGACTATTTCGCCTTTGCCGGGCATAGCTTCGATTGCATTTTTCAACAAGTTGGTAAATACCTGCGTCATCTGGTCGTAATCGATGCTGGCAAAAGGATCAGTAACTTTTGCGCTCAGCCTTATCCGGATCCCATCAGGAATAATAACCGAATCGATGCTATGATTTGCAAGCTTTACCACATCCGATTCAGTCAGGTTTAATTGGTTTTTCCGGGCAAAATTGAGTAACCCGCCAACGATTTTCCTGCAACGGTCGGCCTGTTCAACAATAAGATCAATATCCTGGATCATTGCACTATCGGCGGGAAGTTCTTCTTTAAGTATATTGCTATACATCGTAATTACACCCAGCGGATTATTAAGTTCATGTGCTATACCGGCCGATAGCTGCCCCATACCAGCCAGTTTTTCCGAATGCCGTAATGCTTCCTGGACATGGGCTAGCTTTTCATTTGAGATATTAAGCTCGCGGATATACTTATGAAGTTTCTCAATCGAATACGGAAGGCACATTTCGGTTTCGGCCAGCCCGTTTATAATAGCTATAGCATGATCCTCGCATGAATCGTAACCGCAGGCGCCACAATTAAGGTGGTCCTGTTGGCTGTATTTACCCATCTTATACAATACATCCTTGATTTGTTCAATAGGCGGACGCACCGATCGCATATCGCGTGGCTGAAAAGCGCGGGAAAAATCCAGTTTTGAATACTCATCGAGATGCTCCTGCCATAGTTCTTTGTCCAAGGTCGACATTTTACGGTTGGCATAATCAATTATCCTGGCCTTTTTTGCAAAACGAAGGCTTGTTGGAGAAGTGTTGGGATATGGCGACATTCCCGGACCAAGAATACACCCTTCGCAACACAGCAGGTGCAGATGATGTCCTTCGAGATTCCCCTGGGCAAATTCGTGCAGAGCATCCTGGAAGTTAGCTTTTCCACCGGCAACCAGGACATTTTCGCTAAGAATATCCTCGTTTACTTCCATTGTATTAAGCAAACCATGGCTCAAAGGGAAAATGGCACCCCTTCCACCCAGAGGAGGATCGAATTCAGCCTTCACAACTTTTGAAGGATTGAGCCGGTTGGTTTCCATCATTTCGCGTATTTCACGGAATGTGAGTACCGCATCTATTTCGGTTGATTCGGCTTTCTTGGCAAGGCATGGACCAATAAATACAAGTTTGGCATCGCTACCATAATGATTGCGCACTACCCTGGCCATTGCAACCATTGGCGAAACAACAGTGGCAAGTTTTTTAGTCAGTTCCGGTTCGTAGCGTTCGATGTAAGCAACAATTGCCGGGCAGTCGGACGAAATGGCCGGCATATCCAAATTTAGCTGTTCCTTATAATACCTGGCAATAAGATCTGCACCAAATGAAACCTCAGTCACATGACTGAACCCGAACGATTTAATTATTCCAACAAGGATTTTATAGTCATCAAAATCATAAAATTCAGCCGGGAAACTGGGGGCAACCAAAGCAATAACTTTCGGATAGGTCTCGATCAGTCTTTTAACCTGGTCAATTTCCTTATAAAACACTTTTGCATTCTGGCTGCATACCTTTATACAATTTCCACAGGCAATACATCTGGCAGTTATAACTTCGGCCTGCCCTCCTGCAATCCGTATTGCTTTTGCCGGACATTCACGCACGCAGGTATAACATACCCTGCACCTTTCCTTAACTGTAAAGACCAGTTTTTTGTCAGTTTCCTGATTTGCTGAGGATATGGAACCGGGAGTCATTTTGTCAGGATTTGCGGTTTGGGATTAGGGGTATGTTGTTTGAATATTTTGAGGAATCTAAGGAATTTTAGTAGCTCAACTTTAGTTAATTAATGATCTGAAATTCCTGTTATGTCAATTTTAATCTGGTTCTTGCTATGTGACTTATGACCTTTGACTATCTTATTTCATAACTTCTCTCTCTTCGTAGGTAGTATACAAATGAGCCAGGCTGATTTGACTTCCCGGTTTTTGAAGGAATGTATTGTAAACCGACTGTAATGAAGCATTCTGATGTGCAAACCTTACAGCTTCCTTTTCATCAAGTTCATAAACCGACTTTGCACGGGCCTTTACATTATCATTTTCAGGATGGATCGGCTGGCCACCGCCGCCAACACACCCGCCTTCACAGGCCATCACTTCAATATAGTGGATATCAGTACGCCCTTTTTTTATTTCAGCCATCAGTGGCTCAATATTTCCAATCCCGTTAACAACGGCGAAACCAAGCTTGTATTCTCCTATTTTTACGAAATACTCTTTGCGTCCCCGGCCTGATCGG
Organism: Bacteroidales bacterium; assembly: GCA_963677975.1. GTDB lineage: Bacteria > Bacteroidota > Bacteroidia > Bacteroidales > UBA4417 > UBA4417. The sequence goes on from OY782677.1 coordinate 3,702,266, forward strand.
AGTTCAGAAACTTTGAGCTGGCTGGTTTCCTTACCTGTAATTACAAAATGTAATGTCCGGATAAAAGCTTCTGTCAGGCCTCCGCTTACAGCCAGTAGCTTACCGGCCGAACTGCGCGACTGATAAGGCTGATCCGACAATTCCGGCTCTACCTGTTCAATGTCGATTCCATTCAGACGGATAAGCCTTGCTAGTTCACGGGTGGTAAGCACAAGATCCACATCGGTTATTCCCTTATGAGTCATTTGCTCACGCTGCGATTCGAATTTCTTGGCTATACAAGGCATAGCTGAAACTGAATAAATATCGTCGGCCGAAATACCTGTTAGCGGAGCAAAATGATTGGTAATGAGCGCCCCAAGCATCTGTTGCGGCGACTTGCAAGCTGACAGGTTGCCTAGAAAATCCGGATGCGTTTGTTCAGCATATTTTATCCAGGCAGGGCAACAACTTGAAAAGAATGGCAGATTTTTGCCCTCTTTCAAACGGATTAAAAATTCGGTTACCTGTTCTGTAATTAAAAGATCAGCGGCAAAGGAAGTATCAAATACATAATCAAATCCAAGTTTACGCAGGGCAGCATACATAACCCCTTCAATATCTTTTCCGGCTCGTAAGCCAAACTCTTCGGCCAGAGTAACTGAAAGTGTTGGAGAGCACTGAATCAGCGTCTTAACTGAAGAATTGTGCAATGCATCCTGCAATTTTGCAGGGTATTGTTTTTCGGCAAGTGCACCGGTTGGGCATACCATTACACACTGGCCGCAATTGATGCAACTGGACAGGTTCATTCCTTTATTAAACGCAGGACCAACCTGTGTTTTATTTCCTCTTCCAATAAAATCGAGTACCGAAATTTTCTGTATTTCTTCACACACCCTTATACAACGACCACACAAGATACATTTTGCCGGATCACGCAACAAACTTGCACTCGAAGGGTCAGTTTTATATTTGTTCTTTTTTCCGTAAAATCGGCGTTCACGTACATTAAGGTCTTCGGCAAATTTCTGCAGTTCGCAATTGCCATTTCGTTCGCAGTAAAGACAGTCGTCGGGATGATTACTTAAAAGAAGTTCGGTATTGGTTTTACGGGCTTTAATAACCCGCGGTGAATGTGTGCGCACTTTCATCCATTCTTCGACCGGGTGTGAACAAGCGGGTATCAACCCCTGACGGCCTTCCACTTCAACAACACACATACGGCAGGCTCCCGAAGGCAAAAGATCCTTTATATGGCATAGCGTAGGAACCTTTATCCCATTTCGCTCCAATGCCATAAGTAGGGTATCTCCTTTCCTGGCTTTTATTGTTTTTCCGTTTACTTCAATATCGAATAACATAAACTCGTTTTGCTAAAATCCAATTATTCAGGAGTTAGAATCAGGTTATAAAGGTCTGGACAATAAATGGTATTGTTTAAAATTATGATTCTTGTCCTTTTACTTGTAATTTCATTTTCACTTTTTCACATTCTCAAATTCTCAAATTACCAGTCTATTTAAGTTTCACCGCAACAAACTTGCATACATCGAAGCAAATCCCACAACCAATGCATTTCTCTTCGATTATAAAATGAGGTTGACGAGGCTGGCCGACGATCGCATTTACGGGACACTTACGCAGGCAGGCTACACAACCGGTACATTTATCCACATCGATGTAGAAGAGTCGGAGTTCTTTACAGACTCCTGCCCTGCATTTGCGATCAAAAACATGTTCCTCGAACTCTTCCCTAAACCATTTCATGGCACTCATCAGCGGATTCGGGGCAGTTTGGCCTAAACCGCATAGCGAAGTATCCTTTATTACTTCAGCCAGTTCAGCAAGTTGCATAATCCCCTTAAACCTTTCGAGTACTTCAAAACCGGATTCTCCGGTTGGCCTGCGGGTTATATTTTCGAGGATTTCATGTATCCTGCGTGTACCTTCACGGCATGGGATACATTTCCCGCAACTTTCCTTTTGAAGAAAATTCATAAAGAACTTTGCCATGTCAACCATGCAGGTGTCCTCATCCATTACTATCATTCCACCTGAACCAATAATCGCGCCCTGGTTCCATAACGATTCGTAACCAACCTGAAGATCTAGTTGTGATGATGGCAGGCAACTTCCTGAAGGTCCTCCGATCTGAACAGCTTTAAAATCTTTGCCATCCTTTACCCCACCGGCAATTTTGAAAATAATATCCTTGATTTTAGTACCCATCGGCACTTCAACAAGGCCGGTTATCATCGCTTTGCCTGAAATTGCAAATACTTTGGTTCCCTTAGCTTCTGCTGTCCCGATCTCATTAAAACGTTGAGGTCCGTGGCGAAGGATATAAGGTATATTGGCAAGAGTTTCGACATTATTTACAATTGTTGGTTTGCCAAAAAGCCCTTCAATTGCAGGGAAAGGTGGTTTAGGACGCGGCATTCCCCGTTTCCCTTCAATACTGTTGATCAGTGCTGTTTCCTCACCACAGACAAAAGCACCAGGTCCCCTAACAAGTGTTACTTTGAGATCAATTCCGCTATCAAAAATATTATACCCTGTGAAGCCATATTCTTTTAACTGGTTAATAGCGGCATTCAGCATCAGGAAAGCCTGGCTGTAGTCGTCCATTACATAAATATAGGCTTTGGTAGCGCCAACAGCATATGCTGCTATCGCAATACCTTCAAGTAATAAATGTGGATCACCTTCAATAACAGCACGATCCATAAAAGCACCCGGATCACTTTCAGCAGCATTACATATAAGGTATTTCTGGTCGCTGACTGTATTATGCGCTGTTATCCACTTCTGTCCGGTATTGTATCCTCCTCCTCCCCTGCCCCTAAGTCCACTTTGATCAACAACACTACAAATCTTCTCGGAAGTATAATTGCGTATACATTTAAGATATGTCTGGTAACCTCCCCGTGCAATATAATCAGCTAACGAATCGGGATTACTGATCCCGCAATTGGCCAGCACAATACGGTGCTGATATTTAAAAAAGGGGAGTTCTTCGATAAGAGGGACATTTTCCCATCGGTTATGCCTTGAATTGTTGAACTGGCCAAAAACATGTTCGGCCGGTACCTCGCTATTAAAAATATCATCAAGGAGAGGCTCAACCAATTCATGTGTAATATTACGGAACGAAATCCGGGCTTTACCGGGAAGTTGAATATCAACAATTGGCTCATAGGAACATACTCCTATACATCCCACCTGAACTATTTCGGCAACTAAATTCTTTTCCTCCAGGTACCTGTTGACAGCTTCAAGAGTTTTATCAGCTCCTGCAACTTTTCCGCATGTACCCGAACCTATATAAACAACCGGCATTGTAACGGTATCATGCCGGATTGCCGCTAATATATCTGTCACTTCACGCTGCCTGATTTCAGCTTTAGCTGCAAGTACCTTTTCGATTAAAAATTGTTTCTCGTTCATTTGGAAATGCCGGCATTATATAGTACTACGGTATAAATCAATGATTTTGGCAATGTCGGGTATAGATATTGCTGTCCGGAATTCGCCGTTTACATTTACAACAGGGGCTGAACCACAGGCCCCCATACAACTCACTGCTTCGAGACTGAAACGGCCGTCGCGTGAAGTCTGGCCTTCCTTTATATTGAGAACTCTTTCCACTTCACGCAATATACCCGATGATCCATGCATATGACATGAGGTGCCACGACAGACCTTGAAATGAAACTTGCCTTTCTGAACAAACCGGAACTGGTCGTAGAAAGTAGCAATACCGTAAACTTTGCTTGAAGGCAAGTTAATATGCTGCCCAACTTTAAGAATTGCTTCTTCATTAAGGTAACCATATTCAATCTGTATATCCTGAAGTAATGGTAAAAGCGATTCACGTGAGCCCGCCTTGTACCTGCCTATAATTTCGTCGAGAGTAGCCTGCATAAGCCTATCCTGGTTTTTTAGCCAAATTGCCGGCTACAAAAATAATGTTTTAATAAGTAATTATTATTATTTATTGTGAAAAAAATAACAATGTTATTCTCTTAACAATGAGTTTTGAAATCCAATAATATATATATTTGTTTTCTCAACGTAGCAGTGTCGATAACTCAAATCTAAACGCAGCCTGTATAAAAGATGGAAATCACTAAGAAAGAGGTAGTTATTTGTCTGGGAAGCTCTTGTTTTGCCCGGGGCAATAAGCAATTGGTTAAAATTGTGAACAATTACCTGCTCGACCACAACCTCCTGAACGAAGTCCGCTTCCATGGACAACGCTGTTTCGGCCAATGCTCCGTGGGTCCATCACTAAAACTGGATGGAGCCATTAAGGAAAGACTTGATGAAGAAAGTATTGTTGCAATCTTAGACGACTTTTTTGAATCATTGTAAGTTAGAGCAAGATCAGGTTACAGAAGCGGGTTAAACGCTGCGAATTTTTTCGATGTTAATCAGTTGTGTCTTTAATCTGCAGCTTGTAACAACCTGAAATACTGTAATTTAAATAATTACACTAAAAAATTAAAATTGGAAGAGATGCATACACCTCTCGTGTTTATAAATGATGCCGATTGCAAGGTTTGTTATGCCTGTGTGAGGGTTTGCCCTGTTAAGGCTATTGAACTGCGGCCTTCGGGAGATATTCCGTTCATAAATCCCGATAAATGCATAGGTTGCGGAAGTTGCCTTGAAGTTTGCCATCCCGGGGCTATTCTTTATTATGACTCCAAACCTGCAATAATCGAGCTTTTAAAATCGGAGAGCAAAGTAGTGGCTCTTATTGACCCAAGTATATCAGCTGAGTTCGACGATATTACCGATTACCGGAAATTCGTAAAAATGATCCTCGAAATGGGTTTCGATTACGTGCATGATGTATCGTTCGGGGTTGATCTTGTCGCAAAAGAATATAACGACCTTATTTCCAATTTTCTCGGCAAATACTACATTTTTGCCAATTGCCCTCCGATAGTTTCGCTTGTTGAAAAGTATTTCCCGCAACTCATTGACAATCTGGCTCCAATCGTCAATCCAATGATTGCAAATGCTAAGGTAGTCAGGGAGTTGTATGGTAATGATATTAAAGTTGCCTTTATTGGCCCTTGTATTGGAGCCAAGGAAGAAGCCGAACGATTCGACGGGAATTCAAAAGTTGACGTTGTACTCACTTTTGCCGAATTGCGGCAATTGTTTGACGAATACAATATTAAGGAAAGTACAATTGAGTTTTCGGATTTCAATGAACCAAGGGGGTACAAAGGATCACTTTACCCGATAAGTACCGGCATATTGCAGGCTTCGGGAATTAACCAGGATTTACTGAACAGTCCCATAATGACAGCTGCAAGCAAGGACAAAGCACTTTCAGCCATAACCCAGTTTGAACAGGGAATTGATTACATCAGCAAGCATTTCAACATGTTTTACTGTCATGGGTGTATTATGGGACCCGGGATGAAACCCGGAGGGAAAAAATACAACAGGCAAACATCGGTAACAAACTATACAGCCAAGCGCCTGAAAGATTTCAATATGGCTCGCTGGAACAACGATCTTAAACTTTATCAACACCTGGATCTGAAACGCGAATTCAAAGTCAATGATCAGCGTCTTCCTGCCCCTCCTGAAGAGAAAGTTGAAGAAGTTCTGAAAATTATAGGAAAGGATTCGATTGAAGAAAACCTCGGGTGCAAAGCATGCGGTTATGAGAGCTGCCGTGAATTTGCAATTGACGTTGCAAACGGAATAACCAGGCCCGACATGTGCATTATGCATTCGCTGAAAAGTAAGCAGGAATATATAAAGTCCCTCAAACTTACCAACGATAAACTTGCCAAAACCCAGCAGGCGCTTCAGAACTCCGAAAAGCGAGCTCTTACTGAAAAACAACTTGCTCAGGATGCCCTCGAAACAACCCAGACCATGCTGCACAAGCTACCAACTGCAGTTGTAATCGTTGATGAGAACCTGAAAATTGTCGGATCGAATGAAAGCTTTGTTACCATACTTGGAGAGGATGCTGCCGAAATCAATGAAATTATCCCGGGTTTACTTGGTGCTGATTTGAAAACACTATTACCGGTACAGTTCTACAAACTTTTTGCTTATGTTATCTCCAGCAACGATGATGTTATAGGCCGGGATGTTCATCTCAATGATAAACTACTGAATGTGACCATTTTCGGAATAAAGAAAAACAAGATTGTGGGCGCTGTAATACGCGATATGCATATGCCTGAAGTAAGGAAAGAAGAAGTAATAAACCGGGTGACTGAAGTTATAGAGCAAAACCTGGATCTGGTTCAACAGATTGCTTTCCTCCTTGGTGAAGGAGCAGCTAAAACCGAGAAGATGCTGAATTCGATTATTGAATCGCATAAGAGTAAGGACTAAGGCATGGGTAAATGTTGCTGGTTGCTTTTTTCTTGTGACTGGTTTCTGGTTTCTGGTTTCGGAAATGAAAGAATAGGAGTAGTTCTTAAAAATTGATAGTATTTAGTTTATAGGAATATGTGCAACAAAAAGAATTCAAAATGACAATCCGAAAATTTGAAGATCTTGATGTATTGAAAAATACAGGAGAACTTCGCCGAAAAGTCAGAGATTCAGGGATTGAAGAAAAAAAACCGGATAAAAGAAATATTCAAACAAATGTGGTTTGGTTTAACCAGAAACAAGTAACAAATTCATCAGAGCACAAAACATAGTAAAACAGCAAAATGACCGAAGGACAGTTTTATGTGGAAGTGAACAGCGTGCAGAAAAATCACGACCTGGAACGGATTTGTGGTGATAAGTTCCTTTCGACAAGAATCTATGAAGAAAACCGCATCATCGCAGTGCTTTCGGATGGGATGGGGCACGGTGTGAAAGCGAGTATGCTATCGACACTGACTGCAACAATGGCGCTGAAATTTGCCGAAGAGCATAAAGATGTCAGGAAGATTGCTGAAATTATCATGAATACTTTACCAGTCTGCAGTGAAAGGAAAATGAGTTACTCTACATTTACGATTGTTGACATCGAAATTGACGGGGAAACCCGCATCCTTGAATACGATAACCCACAAACTATACTCCTGAGAGGGAATACTGTGATTGAACCGGGCTGGGAATATATCACAATGGACTCTGACAAAAATGCAGGCAAAGAACTCAGAACCTGTGCGTTCAGGCATCAAAAGGAAGACAGGATCATTGTATGTTCGGATGGCGTTCCGCAATCGGGAATGGGGAGCCCCAGGTTTCCTTTCGGATGGGGAATTGAAAGCCTCTCGCAGTATGTGAATCAACTGGTTAGCGCGGACCTCACAATATCGGCCATACAGCTCGCCGGCAAAGTGGTGAATATGGCCAATATAAATGACAATTTCCATCCCAAAGACGATACTTCCTGTGCTGTAATTTATTTCCGCGAACCGCGCAAACTGCTTTTATGCACCGGCCCCCCATACGAAGAAATGAATGACGTATTGTTGGGTGAAGCCGTAAAAGGGTTTGAAGGCAAAAAGATTATCTGCGGTGCGACAACCGGCGATATAGTTTCGCGGCAACTGGATCTGCCTATAATCGACAGTTTTGAATTTGATGATCCTGACCTCCCTCCTATTTCATTTATGGACGGGATTGACCTGGTTACTGAAGGAATTCTTACTCTTGGAAAAGTTTCGGATCTTCTGAAAAAATACTCGCCCAGGCTCAAACTCGGCAAAGGACCTGCTGACCAGATTGTTCGTTTATTGCTCGACAGTGATGAGATTCATTTTATTATCGGCACCCGTATCAATATCGCCCACCAGGATCCAAATCTGCCTGTAGATCTGGAAATCAGGCGGACAGTGGTAAAGAGGATTAAACGAACGCTTGAGGAGAAATTTCTTAAAGAGGTAAATATCAGATATATATAAAAGTCATTGATCTGAGTAACTCAATATTAAAATAATAAAAAATCAATATGAAAAGGGCAATATTATTTATCGCCCTTTTTGATTCCTGAATTTAATACATCAAAATATTCTTACAGACTTTTCAAACTTGATGAATATTCATTCAAAACGCGAATATTCTGTCAATATACAAAAGCAAGTTTTCTTATTATACCAAGCACATTGAAAATTGAAGCCGATAAATCATTCAAAATACTAACCTCTATGATATAGAGAAAGCCGTTCAAACATATTAATAAATTAATCATTCCCAATATTTGAGTTTCAATTATTATTTCTATTTTTACCTATCTTTAATACCTAAATTTGCCGGATCAATCCGCAAACTCAATCCGTTGATTTGCAAAACCTGACAAACCTGCCTTGAAAAAAATAGAACTTAATATTGTTGGGCTAAGCTACAGCCAGGCGCAGTTGAACTCCTATGCACTGGTACTTGGCGAAACACATGGCAAACGAAGGTTACCAATTGTAATAGGACATTACGAAGCCCAGGCCATAGCTTTGGAGATCGAAAAAATGAAGCCATCGCGCCCGCTAACGCATGATTTGTTTTACAATTTCGCTAAAACATTCGGGATCAATATTATAGAGGTGCAGATAACCAAGTTTCACGAAGGTATTTTTTATGCTACCCTTACATGCGACAATGGGATATCGGTACAGGAAATTGATTCCCGCACTTCGGATGCTGTTGCTTTATCCATAAGGTTTCATTGCCCGATTTACACCACTGAGGAAATCATGTCACAGGCTGGTATATTGTTCGAAGATGACGTAACTGCAGCCGAAAGCACAGATGAAACTTCAGAAGATGACTTTTCAACTTATTTTACGAGCCTTAATTTACAGGAACTTGAAACTGAACTGCAGCAGGCCGTTGACGATGAAGACTATGAAAGAGCTTCCCTGATACGCGACGAAATCAGGAAAAGGAAATAATAATTTAAACCCGGGCACCTGTAATTTTCAAAGCGGATACCATACTAAATCTCACTATACAATCCGGCTAACAAAAGATACATTTCACTGAAATACAATTTATTATCATATACTCTTCAAAAAACAGAACAATGTCAATAAAGCTTCGCCTTACCGCCATGAGTTTCCTTCAATTCTTTGTTTGGGGCGCCTGGCTCATTACGATCGGAACATATTGTTTTAATGCTAAAGGCTGGACCGGTGCCCAGTTCGGGGCTATTTTTTCAACACTTGCCATTGCCTCTATATTTATGCCGGCCATTACCGGAATTATTGCCGACAAATGGATTAATACCGAAAAACTTTACGGGGGGCTTCATATTATGTACGGTATTGTCCTGTTTTTTGTACCCCAGGTGAACGACCCAGATACACTTTATTATGTGATTTTACTGGCTATGATTTTTTATATGCCAACCATATCGTTGTCGAACTCAATCTCATATACAATCTTAAAAACGAATAATTACGATGTGGTGAAAGTGTTTCCTCCAATACGTGTATGGGGAACAATAGGTTTCATAGTGGCAATGTGGATAACCAACCTCACTGGCAGCAAGGCCAATGCAAACCAGTTCCTGATTGGTGGAATTGCTGCAATAGCACTTGGAATTTATTCATTTACTCTACCTAAATGCCCGCCGCAGAAATCGATAACCAAAGACTCTTCCCTGATGGAAGTTTTAGGTTTAAATGCCTTTAAACTGTTTGCCAATTATAAAATGGCAGTATTCTTCATTTTCGCAATGTTTTTAGGTGCTGCATTGCAACTTACCAATATGTATGGCGATTCGTTCCTTAATGATTTCGAGAAAATACCTGAATATGCGGGTTCGTTTGTAGTGAAATATTCAACCATTATCATGTCGATTTCACAGATGTCGGAAACGCTGTTTATCCTTACAATTCCATTCTTCCTCAGGCGGTTCGGCATCAAGAAAGTTATGCTTTTCAGCATGGTAGCCTGGGTTCTTCGTTTCGGACTGTTTGCCTATGGCGATCCGATTAATGGTTTGTGGATGATCATTCTGTCGTGCATTATTTATGGTATGGCATTTGATTTCTTCAATATTTCAGGCTCGTTGTTTGTTGAAACCACAACCGATCCTAAAATAAGATCGAGCGCACAAGGCTTGTTTATGATGATGACTAATGGTTTCGGAGCCTTTTCGGGAAGTAAGATCAGCGGTTATGTGATCGACAAATACTATACCCACGCCGAAGGAAAGGACTGGCAGGGCATATGGATTGCTTTTGCCATATATGCACTTATTGTGACCATCCTGTTTGCAATCTTCTTTAAACACAAACACGACCCCAAAGCACTACAGTCGGTTGTGCATTGAGCCAAAAAGGTCAGACGTAATATTAAAAAATCCCAAGTCCAAAATTCCATATCCAAAGTCTCAAGACCCAGGCTTGGATTTTAAATTTAAGATCATGATTTAAAATAAGTTCACTTTGGAATTTGGATTTTGGATCTTCAATTTTGGGCCTTCAATAATCAGTTTATTCAACTGCTCCATTTCATGCAAAAACCATAGCAAACAATTGTAACTGAACATCCCTTAAATCAATGAAACAATACCACGATTTACTTACGCATGTGCTTGCCAACGGCACAAAGAAGGAAGACCGAACCGGCACCGGCACCATCAGTGTGTTTGGCTACCAGATGCGATTTAACCTCGCGGAAGGATTTCCTGCTGTTACTACCAAGAAGCTTCACCTTCGTTCGATTATACACGAACTGCTCTGGTTCCTGAAAGGAGAAACCAATATTAAATACCTTCACGATAACAAGGTTACTATCTGGGACGAATGGGCGGATGCTGACGGCAACCTGGGACCTGTTTACGGTTACCAGTGGCGTTCGTGGCCTGCAGCTGATGGCAGCCAAATCGACCAGGTAAGCCAGGTGATTGAAACGATTAAGAACAATCCCGACTCAAGGCGGATAATCATAAGCGCATGGAATGTGGGAATGATAAAGGATATGGCCCTCCCACCCTGCCATTTGCTGTTCCAGTTTTATGTTGCCGACGGCAAGCTTTCGTGCCAGCTCTACCAGCGAAGCGCAGATATCTTCCTGGGGGTTCCTTTCAATATTGCCTCATATGCGCTGCTTACAATGATGATTGCGCAAGTAACGGGCCTGCAGCCCGGTGATTTTGTACATACCTTCGGCGATGCACATATATACGTGAACCATTTGGACCAGGTAAACCTGCAGCTTTCGCGCGATTTCAGACCTCTGCCTGTTATGAACATTAATCCTGAAGTGAAGGATATATTCAGCTTTGTGTACGAAGATTTTGAACTCACAGGTTATGACCCTCATCCGGGAATCAAGGCGCCTGTTGCGGTGTAGGAATTTCGGATCTCGGATTTCGGATATATACACCCAAAACCTGAAACCCTGAAACACCTGAAACCCTGAAACGCTGAAACACCTGTATCCTCGATCCAATCAACCAATCAATCCCATTAACCCCATTTTCCATTGTCAACTGTCTATTGTCTATTAACCTATCAACCCATCAACTCATCAACCCATCAACTCATCAACCCATCAACCCATCAACCCATCAACCCCCCAAAAATCCCCTAAATGAAACCCATCTCCATCATAGTAGCCATAGCCCAAAACCATGCCATAGGAAAAGACAACCAGCTGCTTTGGCACATCCCGGCTGATCTAAAGAGATTCAAATTGCTAACCACCGGGCATACTATTGTTATGGGAAAACGGACCTATTATTCACTCCCTATCAGGCCATTGCCTAACAGGCGCAGCATTGTTATTACCGACATTGCTGGCGAAGTGATCGAAGGTTGTACAATGGCCTATTCCATTGACGATGCCATCGAAAAGATGGATGAGGAAAGCGAGAATTTTATTATAGGTGGCGGATCGGTTTACAAACAGTTCCTGCCATTGGCACAGCAGTTGTACCTAACTATTGTTCAGAAAGATTTTGATGCCGATACCTTCCTCGAAATTGATTATTCGGGCTGGGAAACCGTGGAGCACGAGGACCATTCGGATGAAGAGCTGCCTTATTACTATATCAATCTGAAAAGGAAATCGGTATCCTTGTAATGCGAATTGAATGTAATTCAGGACTTTTTAAGCCGGAAGACCGAAGTCGGAAGTATGGAGCAGGAAGACCGGAATGCTCGTAACATTGGTTTTATTGCCTTTTGACATCTAACAGACCTGGTAAACTAGCTGATTCACAACCTGATAGTTGCATGATAATTGTATATTATTTATTTCCTAGCTTCCGACATCCGAAATCCGAAATCAAGCATTCCGTCTTTTCATTCCATTGATTACACTATACGAATATATTCCCAACCCGGTCCAAACCAGTCCGAAACTAACTATATAGGCTGTATCGAAGGCTTCACTGAACACAAATATCCCGATCAGTAACTGTATTGTTGGTGACAGGTACTGAATAAAACCAAGAGTTGAAAGAGGAATTCGTGTTGCAGCCACACCAAACCAGAACAATGGCAGGGCGGTAACCGGTCCCCCAAGTATAAGCAAAATATCGGCAAGCGTGGAATAATGACCAAATGATCCCGTACCGGCAGCATTCATATGCCACAAATACCAGAGAGCCACAGGGGAAAGCAGCAAGGTTTCGACTACCAACCCCGGCATCGATTGGAGGTTGATTTTCTTGCGCAGTAAACCATAAAATCCAAACGAAAATGCAAGGAAAAGGGATATGACCGGTAATCGCCCATAGTGGTACGAGAGGTACGCTACTCCGGCAAAGGCAAAAGTAACGGCAATGATCTGAATACGCGAAAGGCGTTCCTTAAGAAAAAGCACACCCAACAAGATATTCACAATAGGGTTAATATAATATCCAAGGCTGGCATCAACTATGTGGTTATTATTGACCGCGTAAATATATACGAACCAGTTCCCTCCAATAAGCGCCGCAGTCAGCAGTAAAACGCCCAAAATCCTTGGTGAGGAAAGGTATTGTATAAATAGCCTGTCCCGCCGCCAGGCAAGTATAATAAACAGGAAGAGCATTGACCAGATAATGCGGTGAGCAAGGATCTGCTGCGGTGGGACATGTAAAAGGAGTTTCCAATATAAGGGGAATATTCCCCAGCAGCTATAGCTCAACAGGGCATAAATCAGCCCTGATTTGTAAACCTTCTGCTGCTCAATCGTTAAGGCCATTCTGTAAATTTGAGGCAAAAGTAGGTTAAAAGTCGGAACGCGTTCATTTATTCCCTTACAAACTATAAGCGGGAAGATATAGGATTGAATCAGTAAAATCCGATCCAGCGAAATAGCCGTTAAGAAGCTTTATACTAATTAAAGACCCCGGCCCCCAGTAAGTAAACCATATATGGCAGGGCTTAACCTGCGCAACAATGCCCCGGTTCCTATAGCCAGAATAATAACAGCAACAGGCAAAAGGATAAAAGCTATAAGCTGGCTTCCTGGCAATAGCTTAAGTATGGAAAGTGCAGGATTGATGAGATAGGCTACGAGCGGTGCATGCATGGCATATATTATAAATGCGAAAGCGCTGAGCCACACGAACCATTTTTTACCCATAAAGAATTTCACAACAGGATCGAGGCCAAACCAGCAGGCGATAAGACCGCTGAGGATTACGGTTTTATGCAGCAAGGCGAGAACCGGGAAAATTGCATTTCCAAGGTAATCCTGCCCACGGAAAGCCAGTAAGGTTTTTATTGCGGCGAGCACAATAAATGCCAGACCCCACCAGCGCGGATTCAACCAGTTGACAGGCTTATCAATCGAAAAGTCGGTTTTTTGCATCCATACGCCCAATGCGAAGAAAAGCAGCCCCTCCCCTTCTATAAATACAAACCCCGATGTTTTCAGCCAGAGAAGAAATGCAATAGGAAAGAATATCCAACGTGCTACGCGGTTTGTAACCCAGCGGCGGATAAGCGGGTAGGCAATGTTATAGATTAGCAGAACCCTGATAAACCATAACTGGTAAGGGACAGGAAGAATAAGCCATCGGAAAATCAGTTCATACCAGTGGTAGTTGTGGAGCAATGCGCGTGAATCATCAATTCGCACAATGTTGGAGCCTGAAACGAGTTCACAGGTTGTTGGAAAAAGCTCCAGGGCATATGTAAAAAGCAAACCGATGGCACTCCAAACAAGGTAAGGGATAAGCAAGGTGCGTAAACGCTTATTTGTCCGCTGCTTATAGGGTTTAGTATCGTGAAGTGCATAGAGGAAACCCGAAATAATAAACAGCATAGGTATGCGGAAACGGAAAATCCCGTTTGCAAGAAAATACTCCGTAAACGAGGTAAATGAAACAGGTTCTCCGGGGGTTGTCCAGGGTTGCATATAACGTACATCCAGGTTATACCCGTGCACAAAGACCAGCAGTACCATCGAGATAAACGACCAGAACTTAAATTTGCGGCTTACAAAATCTGTTAATACCATAGACCGAAATTGAACACTTTGTTAGTACAATATTTACTATATTTCAATCATTGGCTAAATTAGAAAATATTTCAGATATGTGAGAATTGATAATGGACAGTGGATAATGGGGTTGATGAGTTGATGGGATGATGGGATGATAGGTTGAAGGGTACATAATTCATTTGCTAATTTCAAAGTCCCAAACCCAAAATTCCAAGACCAAAATTCCAAGACCCAGGTCCCAAATCCGAATTCTAAAATCCGAAATCCCCAGTCCTTCTCCACACTTCCTATACACTTCCTATACTCATCCTATACTCATCCTATACTTATCCTATACTCAGGAGCGAAGCCGGAGTATAGCAAGTGTATAGCAAGTGTATAGGAAACCAAAACAAACCCCTGTTGCACTTCCGAATAAACCATAACCCTGGCAATCCCCTTTACGCATAATCACTTTTCAATGGCAGAAGTTAGATGCCCCAGTTGATATTCATGCTCATTGCTGGTGTACGCCAAGAAGGCACGGTTTATTAATACTATATTTTGCGCAAATTTTTATTCTGTACATGGTATTTCTGAGAATCCGGGATACAGTTATACCCTTGTCAGGAATGATTATATAGCTTATTTCTATTTTAATACAATGGAGAAATAGTCAAAACCCACAATCAAAAACAGGTATAATAGAAATTCTTGTATACGCTCTAAAAGGATTAACTGCTAAAAGCAGTATAAAATTTATTAAATACTGTTTATTATTCATGTATCTTCGCTTCCTGTTTATATAGATTATACCGGGGCGTTAGCTCAGCTGGCCAGAGCATTAGACTCGCAGCCTAAAGGTCAGGGGTTCGACTCCCCTACGCTCCACAAATAAGCGATATTAAAACCGGCGAAGCTCAATATTTAAATGATATACCGGTTTTTGTTTTTTAGTTGCCCCCGTTCGCCCTAGTCGCCTTTCTGGATTTAACCGGGCCCAAAAAGATGGTAAGATTTATAATTCCCTGATAAACCAAATTAAATCCGGAATCGGGAAACGACTTCTATCGAAAGGTAACCCGAAAGATTTATAAACTTATAACCTTTCTTCTTATTTTTACGCAACAAATGATTTGGTAATATATTACTATAAAACGACTTCAGATGGAAAATTTAAAACCAAACGGGCAAAGATCAAAAAATGCCATTACTTTAATATGGTTTGTATTAGCAATGGAATTTATTACATTAGTTTCGGGGTATTTTCAATACAGATTACTTCAGTCGGTTGCATCGGGTGAATCTGTTTCAATGGAAACAGCTAATGCAAATGATTTAAGAGAGCAAATTATCGCAATTCTATATGTGATAGTATATATTATTTCAGCAGTAACATTTATTCAGTGGTTCAGAAGAGCCTATTTCAATCTCCATCAGAAAGTTAACCACCTCAAACAACCTGAAGGCTGGGCAGCAGGGAGTTGGTTTGTACCAATTCTATGCTGGTTTAAACCGTATCAGATAATGAAGGAATTATATGAAGAAACGAAAGAACTGTTAAAAAATAAGGGATTAAATATTTCTACAAACCTTACGTCAAGTGCTTTAGGCTGGTGGTGGACTCTGTTTCTTATAAATAGCTTTTTAGGACAATTTATATTTCGCTATTCGATGAAAGCTGAAACAATTGATGAATTGACAACAAGCACCATCGCAGGCATGATTGGCAACATTGTAGGAATTCCACTGGCTCTTATTACGGTAAAAGTTATTAAAGACTATTCAGATATTGAGTACCTGCTTAATGATAGGGTTGAAAATGAAGCTGAAGAAACACAAATAAGCAATGTTATCTGATTCTTCTCCCGCCCAAGGCTTCCTGCGATTGCCCGGTTAACAGCCTTTGCAATAGTAACATCTCTCCTGCCGCACCCTATTCTCCCAGAAGGGTATCCTTCCGCATGTTACCATAAATTCAAACCAAAACACTGTATCGCATTCAACCGCAAACATGTGAATAATGTAATTTTTCCGGGGAATTATGTAACAGGTTCCGGAGCTATTGTACTGACCTTTGTTCCTAATGAAAGGTAGTCTTACCTAGTGTTTGTTTTTATTAGTTAATACCGGTTTGCCAGGTTGGCACAACGGCATCAGGGACATGGAAGTTTCCCAACCTTCCTGCCATGACCAACGAAAAGGTACCCGAGCCTGATACCCGTTAACCGGTTTTAATAGCTGCATAAAGGCAAAAAGAGCATTAGAATAAAGTATATAACCGATGACTCCCACTGGTATTGAAACCATGCGAAAAGCAATAAAAAATTAAGAATGCAAAGAAACACTACATAACAAACCTGTAAAAAGCTAAATTTCAGCACATTATATTTGGTGTAATTTAGTGTTTTTGTGCTTTGGTGGCATTAAATTTCGTTTCGGCCGGTCACGTTATTCAATTTCCAAATTCCCATAAAATCAGCCTGGACCGGAGAAATTGAATAAATCCGGAAAACCGTGGTTTAAACTTTTCGTTAACAGTTTAATTTATACCAATAAACCCTGAAATCGCATGAATATTACAGAAACCAATGTTACAACACTAGTTAATAATCTGTCAGTCAGTTATTCCGATGTAGGACCGGTTGAAGCACCGGTTGTTATTTTTATTCATGGCTTTCCGCTTAATAAATCCATGTGGGATTTACAGATCGAAGCATTAAAGGATGAATACCGTGTGATTGCTTATGATATTCGCGGATTTGGGGATTCTGCTCCCGGATCGGATGATGTTTCGATCGACCTTTTTGCCGGCGATCTTATCGCTTTTATGGATACCCTTAAAATCAAAAAGGCAGTAGTTTGTGGATTATCGATGGGTGGATACATTGTGTTAAATGCGGCTGGAAAACATCCCGGGCGGTTTGAAGCGCTTATATTATGCGACACACAGTATGTTGCCGACACACCCGAAATTAAAGAAAACCGCTTGGTTACTATTAATAAAATCAGGAAAAACGGTTTGGAGGACTATGCTCATGAAACCATAAAAAATCTGTTTGCACCTGTATGTCTTCTGTCGAAGGACACCGAAATTGCCTCAGTACGTGAGATGATTGTGAATACAACCAAAGAATCCATTTACAATACCTTGCATGCAATGGCAATACGGAAAGATACCACCGGTATCCTGCCACGCATAACAATTCCCGTACTGATAGTTGTTGGCAAGGAAGACAAAATAACGCCTCCCGGAATTGCAGAAGATATGCATAAAAGAATAAACAATTCTCAGCTAATTATTATTGAAAACGCGGGTCATTTAAGTAATATGGAGAATCCCTTCGAATTCAATTACCAGGTCAGGAAGTTTATTTCATCAGTTTACTAAAATCGATGCCGGTTAAAGCAAGTCGAAAATTTATACTAAGCCAAATAAAAAAGTACTATGGATAAGAAAAAATTAACAACTGCAAGTGGCCGGCCTTATTATGAGTTCGACAATTCAATGACTGTTGGCAACCGGGGACCCATCCTGTTACAGGATTATTTTCTGCACGAAGATATGGCGCATTTCAACCGGGAACGTATTCCCGAAAGAGTTGTTCATGCCAAGGGAGCAGGCGCTTTCGGTACCTTTACGGTTACACACGATATCACTCAGTACACCAAGGCAAAAGTGTTTTCGGAAATCGGCAAACAAACAAAAATGTTTGCCCGGTTCTCGCAGGTTGGAGGCGAAAAAGGAAGTGCGGATACCGAACGGGATCCCCGTGGTTTTGCACTTAAGTTTTATACCGAGGATGGAAACTGGGATCTGGTGGGTAACAATACCCCTGTATTTTTTATTAAAGACCCGAAAAAGTTCTCGCACTTTATTCACACCCAGAAGCGTGATCCAATGAGTAATTGCAAAAGTCCGACAATGATGTGGGATTTCTGGAGTTTAAACCCCGAAAGCCTGCACCAGGTAATCATTCTGATGAGCGATCGCGGAACACCCTTTTCGTACCGCTTTATGCATGGTTTCGGGAGCCATACTTTTTCGCTTATAAATAAAAACAATGAACGCATATGGGTAAAATTCCATTTCGTTACATTACAGGGAGTGAAAAACTTCGATGGTAAGAAAGCCAATGAAATGCGTGGCATCGATCCCGATCATGCACAGCGCGACCTGGTGGAGTCCATTGAGAAAAATGATTTCCCGAAATGGGCACTCAAAATCCAGGTAATGACGGAAGAACAGGCAAAAAACTTCAGATTCAATCCGTTCGACATCACTAAAGTATGGAGCCACAAGGAGTTTCCGTTGATTGATGTAGGAACGATGGAACTGAACAGAATTCCTGAGAATTATTTCCGCGACGTTGAACAGGCTGCTTTCGACCCTGCTCATGTGGTCGACGGCATTGGCTATTCGCCCGACAAATTACTGCAAGGCCGTTTGCTTTCGTATCCTGATGCGCAGCGTTACCGCCTGGGTGTCAACTATGAACAGATTCCTGTAAACCAATGTCCTTATGGCCATTCAAATTACCAACGTGACGGACATATGCAGGTGGGTGACAATGGCGGCTCCGAACCGAATTACCGCCCCAATAGTTTTGATGATATTGTTGCTGACGAAAATTACAAAGAACCGCCAATGCTAATGGAATCAATGGTAGCCGATTGGTTCGACCGAAACGAAAATGATAACGATCATTTCACGCAGCCTGGCATATTGTATCGCGATGTAATGAATGAGCAGGATAAGGTAAACCTAGTGAGCAACATCGTAAGTTCGATGAGTGGCATTACCGGCGTGAAAAAAGATGAAATCTTCAACCGTCAAATCTGTCATTTCTACCGTATGGACAGCCGGTTAGGAATGGAAGTGGCAAAGGGTTTAGGTGTTATCATCGATGAAAGTACGTTGCCTCATCCGGAATTGGATCTGACTATTAAGAAGATTATTCAACCTGTATAAAATGGAAAAACAATCAAAAGAAAAAGCAATGTTTAACCCTGGACCAGGTAAACTCCGCAAAAGAATTAACCCGGGAATCAGCAGTCAAAAACAGAAAACGGAGAATACTTACGGGGAGGCGGAGAAGGAATTGAATTCAAAAATCCTGAAAATTACATTAAGGATAAATGATCAGTATCCTGAGCTGTCGAAATACCTGGAAGAAATGCCGGTGACGGTTCCTGTTGACAAACGACCTGAAATAACTCTGAAAAATTTAAGCGCCTACTATGAATCGCTGAATGTACTGTTGAATAAATATATAAAGGAACATCCCCGCATGTCAAAATCATAAAAAATCGAAAAAATGGATACAAGTATGAATATATTAGTCGTTCTTACATCGCACAGCGATTTAGGCAATACCGGCGAAAAAACCGGTTTCTGGGTTGAGGAATTCGCTGCACCTTACTATGTGCTGGCTGATGCAGGTGCTGAATTGACAATAGCATCACCCAAGGGAGGCCAACCACCGGTTGATCCGAAAAGTGAGGCCCCTGAAGCGCAGACCGCTGCCACCAAACGATTTTACAGTGATTATGAAGTCATTGATAAAGTGGCTCATACAATAAAACTAAGTGAAGTAAATGAGGGAAATTTTGATGCTGTTTTTTATCCAGGAGGCCATGGTCCGCTATGGGATTTAGCCACCGATGCTCAATCCATTGCCTTAATCGAAAACTTTTATATACACAACAAACCGGTGGCTTTTGTTTGCCATGCTTCGGCTGCGTTAGTCAATGTAAAAGCCCCGAACGGTGAGCCATTGGTTAAAGGTAAAGAAGTGACCGGATTTTCGAATTCGGAAGAAGAAGCTGTTAAATTAACCAAAGTTGTGCCCTTTTTGCTTGAAGACGCAATCAAAAAACTGGGTGGCCAATACAGTAGCGGGCCCGATTGGGGCGTTTACGTTAAAACCGATGGTTTGCTAATAACCGGTCAGAACCCTGCTTCTTCAGCAGCCGCAGCCCAACAATTGCTGAAAGTATTACACCACACTCAATAATGAATTTAAAAGGTTTAATCTGAAAATCGCTTTGATTGCGCGATCAGCAGTTAATTTAAAACTGATTCTGAGTATCCGGTAACAGACTTTTGGGAACATGAAATGTGTGAATTATGTAACTCATTTAAATAGTTATGTAATATGCATGCCTTAGCATGGCGGTACTTTTATACCCTATTCTACTTCTAAATAAATACAAATAAATACTGATTATGAAACCAACAATCGGAATCCCCGACAACGATCTGGAAGAAGTTGCCACTTTACTTAATAGGCTTTTAGCAGACGAATACGTGCTTTTTACCAAAACGCGCAACGCTCACTGGAATATTACAGGGTTAAGCTTTTATGAAATGCACAAACTGTTTTCAGGTACAATATGAGGTCCTGGATATAATGATTGATGATATCGCCGAAAGAGTGCGTTCAATAGGCCATTTTGCTTTAGGATCATTGAAAGATTTTCTGAAAGTGACAAATCTGGATGAAGAAAAAGACAACTTCAGCAGCCCAGAACAGATGATTCAATCGCTCCTCAACGACCATGAAACAATAATCCGAATAATCCGTAACGACATTGCCCCTATTTCCGATAAGTACAAAGATCTCGGAACAGCTGACTTTGTTACCGGTTTAATGGAGCAACACGAAAAAATCAGCTGGATGCTCCGGTCCACTGTATATTATTTTAAAACAGAATCAGAAACAATTAATACATCAGTAAAACATAAGTAATCTTCATGATTGATAAAACAGGCAAAAATAAAACCTTTAAAAATGAACAAAGTGCTGATTGCGCTGGATTATGATCCTAGCGCTCAAAAAGTAGCTGAAACAGGATTTTCAATGGCTAACGCCATGAAAGCTGAGGTAATATTGCTCCACATTATTTCCGACCCGGTATATTATTCAACCACCGCCTATTCGCCGATTATGGGACTCGTTGGTGAAATGGAAGCAATGCCTGTACAATTGGATAATATAGAAGGGCTAAAAAAAGCAACTCAACATTTTCTGGATAAATTCAAAACCCATCTGGGTGATAATACAATTAAAACCGTAGTTGAAGAAGGTGATTTAGCCTCAAGCATTCTGAAGACTGCAAAAAGCATGCATGCTGATGTAATCGTTATGGGTTCGCATAGCAAAAAATGGCTGGAGAATATCGTTATGGGAAGCGTTACAGGGGATGTTTTGCGGCAAACAACTATTCCGCTGTTTATTGTCCCGACGAAGAAGCAGTAAGCAATAAAACGTCAGTTCAAAACCTGTCAGCTTTGATTTCTGACAGGTTTTGATTTATATATTCCTTTGTTTTCTAATTAATTAAATAACATGAAAGAAAATAATATTAACAGTGATTTATCGCCAAAAAAGGCAGGCAAAAAATTGAAAGACAACATTATAGGCTATCCCGCTTCTCCTGCAGCAGATGATATTTACAATAAGTACGACGAAGAGGAGGATATTAATCCGGAAGATATTTCAGCATTGAAGGAAAAGAATAAGGTTAGTAATTCGGATCGAAACAACGAAAAGAACTTTCAGGAAGATGAATCAGGTGACGACCTCGATATTCCCGGTTCCGAACTGGATGATAATCAGGAAAAAGTGGGAAGTGAAGATGAGGAAAACAACTATTACAGCCTGGGTGGCGACGATCATAATGATCTGGATGAGGATAAGTAGGAACAGTTTTTTGATTACAGGGTAATACAACACAAAAAATGAAGACGCAAAAAATTAAAAAAGTACTCATTGCACTTGATTATGATAAAACCGCGCTAAAAGTGGCGGAAACAGGATATGCGATGGCAAAAGCAATGAATGCAGAGGCTACATTGTTACATGTGATGTCGGATCCTGTGTACTATTCGTCAGTTGAAAATTCGCCTATTTCAGGCCTAAAGGATACTCTTGGGGTCGATCCCCTGGCATTTGATCCGGATAAAATGCAGAAAGAAGTATCTCAGCATTTTCTTGAAAAAATAAAAAGCCATCTGGATGATATATCAATACAAACAGTTTTGGAAGAAGGTGATGTTGCCGAAACCATTCTGACGAAAGCAAAGGGCCTGGGAATTGATGTCATGGTGATGGGTTCGCACAGCCACCGTTGGCTCGAGGATCTGGTGCTGGGAAGTATTAGTGCGAAGGTAATACGGAACACTTCAATTCCTGTTCTTATAGTGCCCACAAAGAAACACAATTGAGACCCGATATGAATCCACCCAGAAAATGGTTCTCCAAATCAATAGAAGAAGTTCTTACCGGAATTAATGTCGACCCATTAAAGGGACTTTCAGAGGAAGAGGCTAATGCCCGTTTGGAAAAACATGGACCCAATGAGCTGAAGGCTAAAAAGAAGAAGAGTATTATTCTCATGTTCATTATACAGCTGCAGGACTGGCTTATCTATATCCTATTTGCGGCTGTACTAATTACCTTGTATTTAGGTCAGTACACCGATGCGATAATTATTATTCTTGTTATTACTATTAATGCTGTTCTCGGTGTTGTGCAGCAGGTTAAAGCCGGTAAAGCCATTGAAGCTCTGCAGAAAATGGCATTTCCCAAAGCTATTGTACTTCGAAATGGAATAACAAAAGAAATTTTTTCGTGGAAAGTTGTTCCCGGCGATATACTGATCCTTGATGCCGGCCGCTATATAGCTGCTGATCTCAGGCTTATTGAATCGGCTAATCTGCATATCGATGAATCAGCGCTCACCGGCGAATCTGTTCCTTCCGAAAAGGATGCATCACTAATTTATGATGATCCCAGGACTCCCGTGGGCGATCGTTCCAACAGTGCTTTCATGTCGACCCTTGTTACCGGTGGCAGGGGCATTGGTGTTGTGGTTGAAACCGGAATGAATACTGAGATCGGAGAAATTGCCACTATTATCAATACCGAAGTCAAGGCTAAAACTCCATTGGAAATCCGCCTCAACAAGCTTGGGAAAACACTTGGGGCCATTGCTATCGGAATCTGCGTTCTTATTTTCATTATTGCTTTGTTGCAGGGCCGGGAGCTTGAAGAAATGTTCCTTATGTCGGTTTCACTTGCGGTAGCCGCAATTCCCGAGGGATTGGCTGCTATAGTTGCTGTTGTTCTTTCAATCGGTGTAACAGGCATGTCAGGGAAAAACGCAATAATCAAGAAATTGCCTGCTGTAGAAACATTGGGTTCTGTAAATATAATTTGTTCCGATAAAACCGGTACCCTAACACAGAACAAGATGACGGTTACCAGCTGTTTTAACCTTGAAGGCGAAATTACGATTACCAGGAACAAGGTAAATTCAACCAGCGACGATACTAAATTACTTGCAAAAGCTATGATCCTATGCTCCGATGCAACTTACAAAAAAGGGCATGGAACCGGCGATCCTACCGAAATTGCTTTATTATTACTGGCCGATGACCTTGAAATTGACAGAAATAAAATTAAGTTGGAGAATAAACGCATCGGAGAGTTTTCTTTTGATTCGGATCGGAAATTAATGTCAACTCTCACTCAGGAGAGAGGGAAATATACGGTTTACACAAAGGGCGCCCTTATCAGCCTTCTTGAAATTTCTACACATGTGCTGTATAAAGGCCAGGTTGTACCCATAACGGATAAGCATCGTAAACAATACAACCAGGCAGCCGAAAGCATGGCTGACAGCGCACTTCGCACACTGGGTGTGGCATACAAAACGGTTGACTCAGCAATTGATGCTTCAGAGATGGAAAAAGACCTGATACTTGCAGGGCTTGTTGGAATGATCGATCCTCCAAGGGTTGAAGTGAAACCTGCTATACTACAAGCCAAAATAGC
Source organism: Bacteroidales bacterium (assembly GCA_963677975.1). Lineage (GTDB taxonomy): Bacteria > Bacteroidota > Bacteroidia > Bacteroidales > UBA4417 > UBA4417. The sequence continues at coordinate 3,726,436 of OY782677.1, forward strand.
AGGAATCACTACCATCATGATTACGGGTGACCACAAAAACACAGCCTTTGCTATTGCTTATAATTTAGGTATTGCCGAAACCCTTGAGCAGGCTATAACAGGACATGAAATTGAAAACTTTTCAGAGAAGGAATTTACCTCGCGTATTTCCAGATATAGAGTATTTGCACGGGTTTCGCCCGAACATAAAGTAAAAATAGTTCATGCACTAAAATCGCAGGGAAACATTGTGTGTATGACCGGCGACGGGGTTAATGATGCGCCTTCGCTAAACAGCGCTGATATTGGTGTAGCCATGGGTATTGCAGGAACCGATGTTGCCAAGGGCGCTGCCGACATGATACTAACCGATGATAATTTCGCGACTATTGTATCGGCCATTGAGCAAGGCCGTAACATCTACAATAATATCAAGAAGACAGTTATTTTTCTTTTAACCTGCAACCTGGGTGAAGTTATTGCCGTGTCAGTTACCCTTATGATTGGCTGGGAGGCCCCGCTTATTGCTACCCAGCTCCTTTGGATTAACCTGATTACTGATTCGGTTCCGGCTATCGCCCTGGGCATGGATCCCGGAAGTCCAGATGTTATGAGCAAAAAGCCGCGCAATCCGAAGGAAAGTTTTTTCGCCGGCGGGGCAGGAATTCATATTATTACAGGAGGTATATTGATTGCGGCATTAACTGTTTTCGCTTTCTGGTTCGGGTATTATGAGCATGGATATAGCCCTTTTGGGATTTCAGTTCCGGTAAGTACTGTTGAATATGCGCGTACCATGGCGTTCATGGTCCTGGTGTTAAGCCAGTTGTTTTATTCTTTAGCAGTAAGGAACAGCTCGAAATCTATCTTCCGGATTGGATTATTCTCGAATACATACCTCTCAGGTGCAATTTTAGTGGGTGTTCTGCTTCAATTGATTGTAGTTAATATCCCGGTTATGCAACGCGCATTCCACTTGCAAATGCTCGATTTGAGCGGCTGGCTGATTGCTTTTTCCCTGGGCCTTGTTCCTTTGGTTATGAATGAAATTGTTAAAATATTTATTCGCATAAGACTAAGAAAACTGAGGTTTAAACATACCTGAAAAATCCTGAATTGTCGAAAAACCAGATAAATATCAACCACCGCCTTTGCTCTTTAATACTAACCTGCGATTAATCATACACATCCTGCATATGTGTGAATGATGTAACTTATTTCCGGAAACATATAACAATAGTCGATATCATATGGCAGAATTTTGTAATGTAATTCAAGGACACGAAAAATGATTCAAGGGGTAATAATTATCCAAATAACATCAATCCTGAATGAATTATCGATATCCCCAAATAGGCAACTATATGATAATAAGAGATTTTAACAGACTAACTAATTCTATATCTGACAAATACAAATGAAACAACAATCAAATAAATTTAACATGGAAACAAGTTTAATTACAACCAAAACAAACTGGCTGTTAGACCAGACTCACAGCGAAATCGGCTTTAAAGTCCGTCATTTAATGATTTCGAATGTAAAAGGCTCTTTTAAAACATTTGAAGCAACTATCACAACTACTCTCAAGGACTTTACAACAGCGGCCATTGATCTTTGGATAGATGTTTCATCAATAAATACCGGTGATGAAAAACGTGATGAGCATTTACTTAGCGGAGAATTTTTTAGCGTTGAAAATTTCAGTCAGATTCTGTTTAAGTCCAACTCAATCGGTCAGGCTGATAAAGATGGCTACCATGAGTTAACAGGTGAACTTACAATTGCAGGTATTACAAATACAGTAAAACTGAATGTTGAATTCGGCGGCGTTGAAAAGGATCCCTGGGGAAATGAAAAAGCCGGCTTTACAGTGACCGGAAAGATCAACCGGAAAGATTGGGGCCTTACCTGGAACGCACCCCTGGAGTCAGGAGGAATACTGGTTAGCGAAGAGGTTTCAATTTTATGTGAAATTGAACTCACCAATGCAGGCTAAAAAACTGTAAAACCAGGGTAATGAAACAAGCCATATATATACATTATAACACAACGAAATGATTTATTCAGAGCGAATTTCCCGCCTGCATCAGGCAGGCATCTGACCCTAAATAAATAACAAAAATAAACAGATGAATAAAGTAATTCTTTTACATAAAAGACCACAGGGTAAACCGGTTTTGAGCGATTTCAAGTTTATCAGGGAAGCTATACCCGCTCCACGCACCGGAGATATGTTACTTAAAACAGTATATGTTTCTGTCGATCCTTATTTGCGTGGGCGGATGAATGATTCAAAATCGTATGTTCCATCATTCGAACTCGACAAACCGATTCAATCAGGCATCATATCCGAAGTAATTGACTCAAATCATGCTGAATTTAAAAAAGGTGATTTTGTGATCGGAAACCTGGAATGGAAAGAATTCCAGATCTCGGATGGCAAAGGCCTGCATAAAGTGGATACCGATTTCCCTGAATTAACTCCCTACCTCGGAATCTTAGGGATGACAGGTATTACCGCATATTTAGGTCTGACGGAAATCGGCGTGCCAAAACCCGGTGAAACAATTGTAGTATCAGGTGCTGCAGGGGCTGTTGGAAGCGTAGTTGGCCAGATAGGTAAAATTATGGGCTGCAAAGTGGTAGGCATTACCGGTTCGGACGAAAAAGTCGAATTGCTAAAATCAAAATTCAAATTTGATGCCGCCATCAATTATAAAACCACTCATGATTTGCAGGAAACTATTCATGAAGCTTGTCCGAAAGGAGTTGATATTTATTTTGATAATGTAGGTGGTGAAATTTCCGACGCTGTTCTGGCTAATATCAACAAGCATGCCAGGTTACCTGTATGTGGGGCTATCTCGTTATACAATGAAACAACAATGCCTGTGGGTCCGCGCCTCCAACCCCTTATTTTAACTAAAAGTGCAACTATGCGCGGGTTTATTGTAAGCGATTTTTACGAAAAATTCCCTTTGGCAATCAAGCAGTTGGCGACCTGGTTAAAACAAGGGAAACTCACTTACTCCGAAACTATAATCTATGGCTTCCATAATATTCCGCAGGCATTTATCGACCTGTTCGATGGAAAAAATAAGGGTAAAATGATCGTTAAAGTCTAACCTGTTCAATACCATGCATTACAACAGGAATAGAGTAAGTTAAACATCAAAAATTGTTAATACCTTTTACCACAGGTGAATCAGAACATAAAAACCGTATTCAAATGGCACTGCCAGGAATGGTCGCCATGACCTGGAACTTCGGTGGATGTAAGAAAGTAGGTACCGGGGAAACAGGTCGGGCGTACTAAAAGTATAACGGACTGACTGGTGCCGGTAGAACAACGGTAAATTATAATGTAACTCCAATCAATAATTGTGTAACACTTACCTGTATTAACACAACCATCTTTGTCCTCTTGTGGAAACAGTTTCACAAACTAACCAACATAGTATGAAAAACAATGAAGTCCTCCAAAAAGATGTTCAGGACGCAATAAAATGGGAACCGCTGCTTAACGCAGCCGAAATTGGTGTAACCGCCAAAGATGGTATCATTACATTAACAGGAATTGTCGATAGTTTCGCCAAGAAATCAGAAGCTGAAGATGCAGCAAAAAGAGTAGCCGGGGTAAAAGCAGTAGTTGAAGAAATTGAAATTAAGTTTAGTAACTGGGGCAAAACTACTGATACTGAAATTGCAGATGAAGTTGTTAATGCATTTAATTGGAACTGGCAAATACCCAGTGAAAAAGCGAAAGTAAAAGTTGAGGACGGCTGGGTCACCCTCGATGGCATATTCCAATGGAATTATCAGCGTGATGCAGCAAAAAAAGCAGTAAAAGGTCTGGCTGGCGTAAAAGGTGTATCGAACAACATCACTATTAAATCCGAATCACACGATGATATTGAAATTGCAGAAATAGAACTTGCCCTGGACCGTAATTGGGCAACTAACGGCCTTAAAATCAGGATTGAAGCCGAGGGTCATGATGTTACCCTGAACGGGACGGTTGATTCGTGGTACCAGAAAGATGAAGCCGGGCGTATTGCCTTTAATGCACCCGGTGTATGGAAAGTTGAAAATGACCTCGTAATCGACCATAACAAATAAGTGTACGATTTAATATCGCGATAGATTTCTTCGCACTCTCACATCACATCAGGGCTAAAAGCCTGGCAGTTAACACCTTGACTGAAACCGACAAAATGGCAACAAAAAAGTTACAGTTGAAGTTAAACACAAATATAAAATTGAACATTTACTTTAAAACCAAGAATTATGTTTTACGAAAATTATTACTGGGGAATGAATATTGTTTGGTGGCTGATATGGCTGATACTACTTTTCTGGATTTTTGCAACGCCTTATGATATCCCAGGACAACGGAGAAAAAGAGTATCGCCACGCGACATTCTGAAGAAAAGATTTGCAGAAGGCGAAATCACAACCGAAGAATACTATGAGAAACTAAAAATCATTGAAAGAAAGTGAACAACTGCTGCTAAACGTAGTCGGGATAAGGTAGTTTCCGAAAACCCAGGATATTGGAAAATGGAAACTATTCCGGGTGCAATATTTATTCAGGCTCATGTTTGACAGCAATTCCTTGCTTCCGATTTCCGGCCTTATAATTCAATGGTTGCCGGGTAAGCAATATTTCAAGGCATTCAACAGGCTGAAAATAAACAAGAAAACATTAAACCTGGCACATTCAGGGTTGATGTTCGGTCCGGACTGGATCTGACCTCTGATGAACATACTGGTACACTATCAGTATGTATTAATTTTAATTTGGTTGTTCAAAGCCCGGCAATGAACCGTTCTCATGTCCTGAAACGACTTAACTCTATTCGAATACAAGGGTGTACAGCGATAATCCTGCTGATTTCATAACAACGTGTTAATAATACAACTTATTTAAAACATTGTGTAACAATTTATTATTGCTCATTGACAAACCTTTGCCTTGTTTAACAAATGCATTTAAAAACCAATAAAGATGGAAGTACCGGAAGCAAAAATCAGCAGAAAAACATTAGATAATGAATTATCAGTGTCAGCAAGCAATAAAAGTCATAACCCCGGACTAAGGGCTTTACTTTCAATAAGTAAAAATACAGCAGCACTGGAAAAAGAGTATACTGAGTTACTGCAAATTGAAAATAATTTTGATGAACTGAATAATTATGGCTTGGTTATCATTGAAGCCAATACGCCGATTGAAGTTACTGCCGAGTGGAAGGCCGTTCTGCAGAAAATTAATATAGCAGTAACAGGCATTAATGATAGCCTGACTTCGGCAAAAGAACAGATTTCGAAGAAGGAGAAAGACATCAGCCCGGATCTGTGGAAACAACTTGCTTATTACATGTCAGCATTAAAAGATAATTCTAAAAATGCTGCTGATTCAGGATTGACATTATTACCCGAGGCGATTCATCCAACATGGGTTAAAGAATATATTAAACCCGAAACTCTGCTGGTTGAATCCATTATTACACATGTGGAGTCGTTCAGGGTATTGCTGCAAATGGTTGAACAATATACTCCTGATGAATTAAATACTCTCACCCAAATTATTGTTGACCATGTCCCATCGAACTTTACATACGAAGAAGCGGTGGAGTATCAGAATGATTATTATAAAGCACTGGCAAATTTTAAAAACGAATTTAAAAATGAAAAAAATCTGTGGGATAAATTCCTGGATATCTTAGCAGGCGGCACGCACCAGTTGCCTTCAGAAGGAGCCATGATGGAACGATGGCTTGACGGGGAAGAAGCGGAATAATAAAACGTTCAATCAGCTGACATACAAACATATAGCAATCTGATTCAATTTAAGTGCAGGGCGACCATTTTGTTCCAAAACCTGCCCGCCGGCAAAGCCAGGGACCATTTGTAGCAATTCTAGTGCACACCACCTTCGACGATTACAATATTTAAAGACATAATTCCTTCCTATCAAGGCGCAATGACCACACAACTTGTTCGACAATTTGACAATATTGAAATATTGAGTTCTCAGCCCTTCTTTTCCATAATAATAACAACCTACAACAGGTCGCAACTTATTAAAAGAGCTTTAAATTCACTTGTCTCCCAGGCTGAAACTGACTGGGAAGCCATTATTATTGATGATGAAAGCATTGATGATACGTATTCACAAGTATTGCCATATCTCAGGATGCACAATAATATAAAATATTTGAGGATAGCGCATGGTGGAGAAGCCACAGCAAAAAACGAAGGAATTAAAAGATCCAATGGCAGATTTATTTCTTTTCTGGACTCGGACGACGAGTATGATCCAACGCATCTTAAATCAAGAAAATCGATCCTGGTTCAAAATCCTGACGTAAGTTTTTTATCTGGAGGTGTGTATATAATAGGCAACCAGTTTGTTCCCGACAGAATTGATCCGTCAAAAAAAATCAATCTGGCTAGTTGTGCAATTGGTGGAACTTTCTTTGTTGAACGGGAGACTATAAAATCATTAAATGGATTCAGGCAGATACTGTTAGGCCCTGATGCTGATTTATTCAATAGGGCAAAGGCGGCCGGGATTAAAATGAAGGAGACAAAACAGCAAACGTATATTTATCACCATGATACTGTTGATTCAATTACAAATAAAATGTATTTCGGTGAACAGCGTCGTTTTAGCAATGCATTGGTAATACAGGATTAAACGGTCAGAAGATAATTGTTAAATATGGTATCAATTACCTCAGCCAGTTCAAAATCCAGCTTTGTAATACCACCGGCATCGTGGGTGTTGAGCTTAATTTTTACATTATTGTAAACATTGCTCCAATCCGGATGATGGTCCATTTTTTCTGCATTTAAGGCTATAGAAGTCATAAATGAAAAGGCTTCAACGAAAGTCCGGAATTTGAATTCCCTTTTAATACAATTCCCGTCAAATTGCCAGTTTATAAATCTGATTGAAAGGGTTTCTGTCACTTCACTATTTGTTAGCGATATCATATTTCGGTTGTAAGTTTTAACAAACCTGAATCACTGCAATTCTGCAATGTTATGCTTGCTTATAATATCAGTAACAATGCACATCCTGAATAGTTTTCAATCCCACGCTTTCATTTTGCATCTATAAAAAAAGCGATGCCGGGTATATTAATATTTTTTAAATGGAATGTTATTTCCAGCTAACAGCCGGAAGCCTGAAACAATCCCCTTCCTACCAGTAAATGTGTGAATTATATAAATCTTTCCAAAAATTCTGTAACAGATTCTTTGCCAGCGTTAACCAATTTTGTTAACCAGAAATTCATTCACCCAACTCTTTAAAAATTAACTACATGAAAGGGAATAAAGATTTAATTACAGTTTTAAATTCACTCCTGGCTGACGAATTAACAGCCATAAACCAGTACATGGTACATTCCGAAATGTGCGAGAACTGGGGTTATGCAAAACTTCATATGGCTATCCGTGGCCAGGCAATGGACGAAATGCACCATGCCGAGTGGCTTATTGAGAGAATTATCTTTTTTGAAGGAGCGCCCACAGTTTCCATACTAAATCCGATTAAGATCGGTAAAACAGTGTCGGAAATGATCTCTAAAGATCTCGACAGCGAATTCAATGCGGTTAATGCCTATAACAGCGCGATAAAACTAGCCCGCGAAGTTGATGACCAGGGGACTGTTGACCTGCTGACCAAAATACTGAAAATGGAAGAAGGCCATGAGGATTGGAACGAAATACAACGTTCGCAAATAGAACAAATGGGCCTTGAGAATTACCTAGTTGTTCAAACAGCCGGGTAGGTAAACTCATTTGCCATTATTCGAAGAAAAGGTCATTTATAAGCTGGTTTAGCCAGATGTGGGTTTGTTATTCTAACTATATTATAATGATATAGTTAACTTGTGTATTTAACCACAAATAATTATATAATGAAACAACAAGTTGTAAAAATAATATCAATTCAGCATATCACCCACGATGTGCTTCAGATTGTTACTGAGAAGCCCGGGCATTACAATTATACACCCGGGCAAGCCACTGAGATCTCAATCAACCAGGATGGCTGGAAAGGCGAAAAAAGGCCTTTCACATTTACCGGCCTCCCCGAAAACGATTACCTTGAATTTACAATAAAGACCTATCCTTCGCGGAATAGTGTAACAAATAAATTAATCGACCTTGTTGAGAATGATGAGTTGCTTTTACACGATGTATTTGGAGCAATTGCTTATAAAAAAGAAGGCGTTTTTATTGCCGGGGGTGCAGGTATAACTCCATTTATCTGCATCTTCAGGTATCTTCAGTCGATGAATAAATTAGACAATAACAAACTCATTTTTGCCAACAATACTAAAGCTGATATAATTCTTGAACAGGAATTCAAAGAATTGTTAGGCGAAAATTTCATCAACATTTTAGCACATGAAATTGCAGAAGGATATGCCCACGGGCAAATCACTGAAGATTTTCTCAGGAAATATATTACTGACACAAGTAAACAAGTCTATTTATGTGGCCCTCCTCCAATGATGGAAGCTATTGAAAAACAACTGGTTGATCTGAATGTAGATAAAAAGCTAATTATAAAAGAAGCTTTCTGATTGTAGAATCATATATGAAAAATATATACAGGCAAATAGAAAATGGTTTTGAAAAACTGGTTTCGATTGCAATTGCTATACTCGGTAATTCAATCACGTTTATTGTAGCCTTATGTGTTGTAATATTCTGGCTTACAAACAAACAGTTTTACAAACAGAATATTCATTCAAGTATAGCCGATATACTTCTGGGAGTTGCTTTTCTAAGTTTGTTTATAATTCAAAAATCATTCAACAGGTTTTCAGCTACGCTGCATCTGAAAGTGAATGAACTTGTTGCATCCCATGAACCGGCAAATAATTCGGTTATTAATCTTGAAAAAAAAACTGAGCACGAATTAACTGAACTCTCAAAAGAATATGCTGAACTCGCGGAGCAAATAAAAGAGGTAACAGAAAATAACTAAAAAACAGTATGAGTAATCTCAGGACAAAATATATGGGGATTGAAATTGATAATCCTATAATTATCGGTGCATCGAACCTGGTAGTTGATCCCGACAGGCTTAAAAAGGCCGAAGAACTTGGCGCTGCAGCCATTGTGTATAAATCGTTATTCGAGGAAGAAATGCAACTCGAAGAATTTCAGCTGGATGAAAAGCTCACCGAATTTAACGACATGAATGCGGAAATGCTAACCACACATCCCCGTTTGCAATTTGCCGGACCTGATGAACATCTGCTCAATTTACGAAAAGCAAAAGAGAGTATATCAATTCCGCTTATTGCCAGCCTTAATGCCGTAAACACTAACACATGGATCAGTTATGCAAAATTAATAGCCGAAACCGGGGTTGATGCCATCGAACTGAATTTTTACCATACGCCCTCCGATTTTAAAAGAGAAGCAAAACAAATAGAAGACGAACAAATCAATATCGTAAAAGAAATCTGCAGGAACAGTTCAATACCGGTAAGTGTGAAATTAAGCCCCGACTATTCCAATATACTCAATTTCATTCAGAAGCTCGACAAAGCCGGGGTGGATGGAGTTGTATTGTTTAATTCCTTTTACCAGCCTGATATTGATATTAGTACCGAGAAGCATATCAAACTTTACAATTTCAGCAACGAAGGTGATTACAGGAAATCATTAAGATTCGCCGGCTTGTTATTTGAAAACATTAAAGCCGACATATGCAGCAGCCATGGGATATTTTCAGGTGCCGATGTAATCAGGCTGATATTGGCCGGATCAACCTGCGTTGAAGTGGTAAGCACACTGTATAAAAATGGCATATCACAAATTGAAAAAATGAAGAAAGAACTGACCGATTGGATGGAAAGTAAAAACTATAACAGCATTGATGAGTTCAGAGGCAAACTTTCGAAAACCCGGCTCAGTAATGATCCTTTTGTATACAAAAGAGCCCAGTATGTCGATCTGCTTATACATTCGGAAGAAATATTCGGGATACCAAAGTAAAGTGTGAATTAATGTTCAGGATTTTCTTGAACTTCTAACTCATTCAGCTAAAATTGCTTATGCATTGCAAACCAACAATAAACTAAAAATCAAAATAATGGAAACTATTATTGAAAAAGCTATCCCTGTTACAATAGCCAGGGCCGAATATATAGAAGTAGAACCCAATGTCCGTCTGCATATTACTGATGCCGGCCAGGGCAGGCCCATTGTGCTGATCCCCGGTTGGCCGCTAAGCGACGAAATGTACGAATATCAATACAACGACCTGATAAACCATAATTTCCGTGTAATCGGGATCACCCTGAGGGGATTTGGCAAATCGGATAAACCTTACGGAAAGTATGATTATGATGTGCATGCCGCAGATATCCGTAAAATCCTAAACCAGCTGAAAATCAAGAATGCAGTCCTGGGCGGTTTCTCCATGGGGGGCGCAATTGCAATCCGGGTTGCAGCAACTGACGAAGGCGATGTTATTTCGAAACTTGCTTTGTTCGGAGCCGCCGCACCTATATGGACAAAACGCGATGATTTTCCTTATAACCTCCCCAAAAGCGCAGTTGATGATTTAATTGCCCTGAATTATAAGGATAGGCCAAAACTATTAGCCAATTTCGGAAAAATATTCTCAGCTACCGAAACAGCATTGAACGAAGGCATAGCCGGTTGGTTAAACGGAATTAATATCAGTTCCTCTTCCTATGCAATGGCGCAGTGCTTAATTGCTTTGCGTGATACAGACCTGAGAAGTGACCTGGCAAAAATCACAATTCCCACCTTAATCATGCACGGCAAAAAGGACAAAATCTGCTCATTCGACCTGGCTGAGCAAATGAAAGCCGGAATCGCAAATTCGCATATCGTTGCTTTCGAAAACAGCGGACATAGTTTATTCCTGGAAGAAACCCGAAAGTTTAATGATGAGTTGTTAAAATTTGCGAAAGAATAGCTGCATCTGACGATCGTATCAATTAAGCTGATTTTCATTTGTTTAACATGTAAAAGAAGATGAAGAACATACTCATCCTTTCATGGTTCGATAAAAGCACTGTAAAGCACTTACGGTTGCCCTTTTCGTTCTTTTTAATGCCTGTCTTCTTATTCGCGGTTAGCCAGGCAAGTACTGTCAACTGGCAAAAAACGGCAGTCGCATTCGTTATTCTGCACTTGTTTGTTTTTCCATCAAGCAACGGGTATAACAGTTTCCAGGACCGCGATACCGGCAGTATAGGCGGTTTAAAACATCCGCCAAAAGTTTCGCGTAATCTATACCGCGCAACAATGTTGATGGATATTCTGGCAGTGCTCAGCGGATTATTGATTTCCTACTGTTTCTCGCTGTTCGTTTTCATTTTCATACTGATTTCGCGGGCTTACAGTTACCGGAATGTGAGATTAAAACAATATGCTGTGATAGGATTTTTAACGGTGTTCCTTTTCCAGGGAGCTTTTGTTTTTCTGATGGCTTCCTCTGCAATTTCTACGTTTTCGTTCGCACACTTTTTCACACTCAATAATATTATTTGTATGAGTGTGGCAAGCTTTTTTATTGGCAGCGTTTATCCACTAACCCAGATTTATCAGCATGATGCTGATAAAAAAGATGGTGTGATAAGCATAAGTTATAAACTTGGATACAACGGAACTTTTGTTTTTTCGGGTATTTTATTCTCGGTTGCAACCGTATTCCTCTACTTTTATTTTAACCTGAAACATCAGCAGATAGCCTTAGTGTTGTTTATAATTCTGATGTTACCCGTTATTATTGATTTGTCGGTATGGTTTGCCAAAGTGAGGAAGAACACGGAAAATGCAAATTTTGAGAATACCATGACAATGAACCTGCTTACATCAACATGCATGAATCTGTACTTTCTGGTACTGATTTTAAACAATCAATTTACCTGGTTTTAACAATGAGTACAATTATCTCCATAGGAACAGCAGTACCCCAATATAGTTCAAAACAAAGTACTATACTGGAGTTTATGCAAACAGCATATAACGATGATATCGCTTCACGAAAACTGAATATATTGTTCCATAACAGCGGAATAAACACACGTTATTCAGTTATACCTGATTTTGGCAACCTTCAGTCCGGACATAGCTTTTTTGGTGTAAACCAACAGGTTCCGGATGTTACGCAAAGGCTGACCATATTTAAGGAGAATGCGGCTTCACTGGCTATTTCTGCCTTGAAAGATGCATTTCAAAAACTGAATACCAGCATTGATGATTTTAAAATCACTCATTTGATTACGGTTACCTGTACCGGTATTTATGCTCCGGGCCTGGGTGCCGCATTAATTGAGCAATTAAACTTACCCGAGGATATTTTTCACACTGCAATTAATTTCATGGGTTGTAATGCCGCATTTCCGGCATTAAACCTGGCGGATATGATTACCAAAACCGACGAAAATGCAAGAGTGCTTATTGTTTGCTTAGAGTTATGCACTTTGCATTTCCAGGCGGTTGACAATAACAGTAATTTATTGGCAAACACCATTTTCGGCGATGGATCAGCAGCTGTGGTTGTAGTATCCGATAAGGCAGCAAAACAGAAACACCAGCCAGGTTTAACGATAAATGGATTTTATTCGTTGCTGCTTTATAAAGGCAAAGACCTGATGGGCTGGAATATCACACCTGTGAATTTCGAAATGGTTCTTGATGGCGGTATCCCCGAATTTATTGGCAATGAAGTGAATGAAATAGTGATGAAAGCCAGTAAAAAGTTTAAAACTGATCCTTCAGCTATATCTAAATGGGCCATACATCCCGGTGGAAAAAAAATACTTGATTCAATTAAAAAACAAACCCAACTGAGCGATACCGATATGCAGTATTCCTACAAAGTATTGTCAGATTATGGAAACATGTCGTCACCAACCATTCTTTTTGTTCTGAACGAAATCATGCAGGCCGGACCCGTTGAAGGTGAAACCATTTTTTCAATCGGATTTGGTCCCGGATTAAGTATTGAAGCCGCATTGTTGACCTATGTAACGAATATAATTGAGAAATCAGAAACAAATGAAATCGAAAAATCAACGAAGAAAATTACCGGGCTGAGTAACAAACATGAAGCTGTATCCATTGTCTGAAAGTGATTTTTCCGGATGAAAACTAAATTCACATATCGCTCCAGTGAAAAAGAATTGCTTGATGAAACCAACATTCAGCAGGATCTGCTTATCAAAAACCTCAGGGAACTTGATATCCTGAACCTAAATACCGGCGGGCATGCCATTACGCTGAAAGGCATAAAACAATTAGTTACTGATCAAACTAAAATCTATTATATCGTTGATCTTGGATGCGGAAGCGGCGGTTCGTTACGAGCCATTGCTGATTGGGCCAGGGAAAACAATTTCAATGTTCAGTTAATAGGTGTCGATATGAATGCTAATGTAATTGAATATTTGAAAAACCACTGCACTACATATCCGGAAATTACCGGTATTACCGCTGGTTACCAGGATTTCCTTGACCGGAATACAGCCATTGACATCGTTCATTGTTCCTTATTTTGCCATCATTTAAACGATGATGAACTAATAAAACTGTTCACGTATTTCAGCGAAAAAGTCACTACCGGGTTTATAATCAACGATTTGCAACGAAACAGGTTGGCATATTACAGTGCATGGTTTTTTACCCGCCTGTTAAACGGAACTATCCTGGCAAAAAATGACGGCCCGGTTTCTGTTCTACGCGCTTTTAAAGTTGGTGAATTAAAGCACTTACTCGAAATGGCAAATATCAAAAACTATGTAATTCAGAAGAAACGGCTATTCCGCTTTCTTATAGTTGGAAAAACAGGCGATCATGCAACAATCTCCGCATAATACAACCGAAGTCCTGATTGTTGGTGCCGGACCGACCGGCCTGATAATGGCCTGCCAGTTGGCTGTTCACAAGGTTTCGTTTCGTATTATTGATAAAAAAGACTCCCCTTCTTCAAATTCCGGCGCTTTGATTGTGCAGGCACGCAGCCTTGAGATTTTTGAGAAGATGGGCATTGCTGGCGAAGCGATAAAAGAAGGTACAATTGCTGATAAAGTAAATATCGTATTTAACGGGAAAAAGGTCACAACAACCTTGATAAATGATATAGGTGAAAGCCTTTCACAGTTTCCATTTCTGTTGATGTTGGAACAATCAAAAACAGAAAAACTGCTTATTAAGTTTTTGAAAGAACGCGGGCATTCCGTTGAAAGAGGTATGCAATTCAAAAGTTTTACACAAAATGCAGAAGGAACAACCTCAGTATTGAATTCCCGGGATGGATCGCAACAAACAATAACCGCTAAATACCTGGTAGCAGCCGATGGTGGAAACAGTACAATAAGGGATTTATTGAAAATTCCTTTTACAGGGAAATCATACCCGAAACCCATATTTATTATGGATTGCAAGGCAAAAACAGATTTTGTGCCGGGTGAAATAAACTTCGCGTTTTCTGATTCAACGGTTGCAGGATTCTTCCCGCTATCAGGTTCCAGGTGGAGGATTGACGGCTCCCTTCCGAGGGAGATGGAAAGCATGCAAACTATTGAATTTAAAGACGTTGAAACGAATCTTCATTCTTGGACTAAATTGAATTTTACACCTGAAGACAATGAATGGTTTTCAGTTTCGCATTCCCATCAAAAGTATGCCGGGTCAATTAAGGTTGGAAACTGTTTTTTAGCCGGTGATTCGGCACATGTTAATACACCGGTTGGCGCACAAGGCATGAATACGGGATTGCAGGATGCTTTTAACCTTGCATGGAAACTTGCTTTTGTAATAAAACAACTTGCAAAACAGGAATTATTGAATACATACCCGGCTGAGCGATCGGGCATCTCACGCGGCTTTGCACGTTATGCCGATAAGGTTTTCAAAATGATGACCAGCACAAATCGCATAGTAAAGTTTTTTCGGATGCACATAATGAAGTTGTTTTTTAGTGTGGTATTTCCCTTACTTGAAAAACGGAAGTCATTCCGTCAAATGTTTTTTAAATCCATTTCCCAGATCGATATTCAATATAAACCGTTTTTAGGTTCTTACCAAAATACAGAAAAGTCATTTATGCCTGGATCACCAAAGTCCGGATATCGGTTCCCTTATGTGGATTTTATATTTAACAACAAAAACACTGACAGCCATCATATCCTGGATGCGACCGGGTTTACACTCTTTGTGCTTGCAGAGGAGTTAACACCTGAATTAAAATCAATCTCTGCAAAATATAATCTGGCTGCTGTTCTGGTAAAACGCCTGCCCGGGACAAATAACATTTACATGAGTCTCGGGATTACCAATACCGGGTATTACCTTATACGGCCCGATATGCATATTGCACTGCAGTCACCAAACATGGACACGCATGAATTAATAAAATATTTAACACAGTTAATGATTGAAAACCAAAGCATTGAGTTACCGCCGGAAAGTGCAAAGTCCCCACAACTATCGGGAGAACTGGTTTAGTTTATTAGCATTCATCTGATATCCTTATGGAGGTTGGGATAAAGGATTTAAAAAACAATAAACCAGCACTTTTCGGATGTAACTCTTATTTTATTCAGGTTCTGACTGAGGAGGCTGAGAGGGATTTATTGTTCTGAGTGCACAGTGCCCTGTGCAGAGTGCTCAGCATTGGGTATGTGAATGGCAGATCTTTCGTGCATTTATCCCCACCAGGAAAGGGTATTGGGCACCTGGCACTCTGCACTCTGCACCCAGCACTTATCAGATTAGCGTAATGACCTGCAATGTTCTAAAATGGTACAAATTATTTAAATACAATGAGATCCTTTATTTTCTGGCAACGATGGCTTTTTTACAGCAGTTTGTTATTCGCCGTATTTGGGATTGCTTTCGCAGTTTATGGCAGTAATCCGCTATTTCTTCCTTATAATAATGCACTAGCCCGGGTTTTCTGTTTTGGCAATTCTATTCCTTCTTCCATTGAACCATTCAGGGCTTTTATCTGGGGGCCGTTGGGCGCAACCATCGCCTGTTGTTATATTTTACTCGCTTTTATCGTATGGTACCCGTTTCAACTGAAAGAACGGTGGGCCAGGAACGCAATAATGGTAGCTTTCGGTGTTTGGGCAGCACTGGATTCGTCAGTTTGCATCTTTTATGGAGTATATTTTCAGATTTTTCTCATTAATGGATTTTCCATCCTGGTAAAAGCCTTACCAATCATTTTCACATGGAAGGATTTTACTACAAAAAGCGTAATACTTCCAATAGGTTTCCCTGACTAAAAGGACAATTTACATTGATGAAACTCAGAAATTATCTGTTCGAATTTGAAGACCTGGCATGGTTTCCCGACACAATACGGGAAAGCATGACTGACTATCTTCGTTACCTGATTACCCAAGTAGATTTTTACCGGCCCATAGTCCCTTTAATTATTGAAGGAATGAATAAAACCGGTGCAGACAGGATAATTGATTTATGCTCGGGCGGCGGCGGTGCGATTGAGCAGATTCAAAATGAACTGAAGCAGCTTTCTGATGCTGAAATAAAAATAATCCTGACCGATAAATATCCCAATACGGGCGCTTATGAATTTTTATCGGCTAAAACCAGTGGTTCAATTACGTTTCTTGAGACATCTGTAGACGCTGCCGATGTGCCATTAACACTGAAAGGATTCCGAACAATTTTCTCGGGTTTTCATCATTTTGATGATAGTTACGCTAAAGCAGTATTAAAAAATGCAGTTGATGTCAAATCCGGGATTGGAATTTTTGACGGTGGCAATAAAAATATCCTGGCTATCCTGGCTATAGTTATTGTTCATCCTCTGGTATTCTTCTTTTTCACACCCTTCTTTAATCCATTCCGATTTTCAAGATTATTTTTCACATACATCATTCCTATTATTCCATTTTGTACGGTTTGGGATGGAATAGTTTCCATAGTCCGTTTATACAATCCAAACGAGCTTCTGCAAATCGCCAAAGAAGTTGAGCCCAATTCGTACCGCTGGATTTCAGGGAAAAAGAAAAGCAAGTTCGGTTTGAATGTAACATACCTGATTGGATACCCTGTTGAATAAATTTGTATCTGATTCAATGACAGAGCCTGTAGTATAGACTAAATTCCGTTAGTTTTTATTTCAAACTTATTTTGTAACTGCACTCACTTTCCATATCGTATTTGTAACATCATCGGTTACCAATAGAGAACCGTCAGAAGCTACTACTATACCAACAGGTCTGCCATGCACTTCATTTTTTTCGAGATTTGCAATAAACCCGGTGAGAAAATCTTCCTGTTTGCCAGAAGGCTTACCATTAGCAAAAGGAATAAAAATTACTTTATATCCCGCCAGGACTGATCTGTTCCATGATCCATGCTGGGCAAGAAAAACACCGCCACGGTATTTTTCAGGAAATGATTTTGCAGTATAGAAAGCAAGCCCCAGGGTTGCCGTATGCGAACCTAAATTGACATCGGGTACAATACTTTTCTTTACAATTTCAGGTATCATTTCTTTCACCCTCGAATCCATATTCTGCCCAAAATAGGAATATGGCCACCCATAAAAACCTCCAGGCTTAACGCTAGTGAAATAATCCGGTACAAGTTCATCGCCCAGTTGATCCCTCTCGTTTACAACTGTCCAGAGCATTCTAGTTCCGGGTGCCCATCCCAAGCCGGCTGGATTTCTTAAACCAGAAGCATAAACTCTTAAGTCCGATCCATCAGGATTAATTTCAAGAATATCAGCGCGTAACAATTCGTTTGCAATTCCCTTTTCGGCAACATTTGTGCCTGAACCTACAGCTATGTATATTTTTGACTCATCCTCATTGGTAATAATATTCCTCGCCCAATGCCGGTTATGTTTGCCGGCAGGCAGGTCAACAATTTTTTCAGAATAATCGGTGATCCTGGTCTGGCCCGCAATATAGGGGTAACGAACCAGTGCGTTAGTATTTCCAACGTAAAGCCAATTGCCTGTTACCAGCATTCCAAAAGGCTGGTTCAACCCGGTAAGCAGGGTTTCCCTCAGGTCAGGAATTCCATCCCTGTTCGTATCGCGCAGCAAAGTAATACGATCTGCACTGTGCTTCAGGTTATTGGATCGGGAAGCACCAATCAGAGTGCCTCCGACCCTTTCGAGAAAAGAATGGTTCGTATTGCTTTCTGCCACCAGGATATCACCGTTTGGAGCTATATACATCCAACGTGGATTTTCAAATCCGTCAGCAAATTTTTCCACTACAAAACCAGTAGGTGCTTTTGGCATTTCACCTTTCCAGCCAATCACATGGCTGAAATTCCGGGCCGATTTTGTTGCATTTGGAGAAGGTAAGCCTTCCGGTTGCGAATCGTTTTTCACCTGACTATAGCCTGCAATTGAAAACAGGAACAGGACCGAAAAGAGGATTGTGATATTCATACTTCTAAATTTTTATTTTAATTCATTGGACTTCAGCCTCTGTCTGCACTTAAGTTCAGACAAAATTATTAGCCCAGCTTCCTTTCCTGACTATATATTTCCATCAATATTTATTTGGTCAAATTGAATTTCCACTTGTTACCCAATCTTTGGATCGGCTGATACAATCCGTCTGATTTCCAGGGCAATGTCCTCAGGTGAAAGAATAAAATCAATGCACCCGCTTGCTATGGCACTCTCAGGCATATCCGGCTGAGAGGCTGTGTCGGGTTTCTGAGCAATTGTAATTCCACCAACCTCTTTAATGCCGCATAGCGCAGCTGCACCGTCACCATCATAGCCTGAAACAATTACAGCTATTAGCTTGCCATCCCAGTTCTCAGTGAGCGAACGCATAAACACAGAAATCACATCAGGCCATCCCCTGGGCTTCGAAATCGGCTTCAGTCGAAATTCTTTATCAAGAACGTGCAAGTCCCTCTTTTCAGGGATTATAAATACATGATCAGGCTCAATATCCAGTTTTTCCGTAATCAATTCCACAGGCATCGTTGTATAGTGGGGTAGAATCTCGTGTAACAAGGTTGATACTGTCCTCAGGTGATTAACGATCACAATGGCTACCCCAAGGTCAGCAGGCAGATTCCGGAGTAAGCGGATATAGGCATCAAGCCCGCCAGCCGAACCACCCACGCAAACTATTGGGAAGTTTTTTACCTTACTGTGAGTATTCATGTCGTTCATTTTACGGGGTTTCCGAGTTTTAAATTAACTGCATTTCCCTAGCAAAAGCCATATGATTATAAAAACCACGATAGTGCCAAAACAGCCCCCACCTAGTTTCATTGCTCCGTATCCCGATAAAAGTCCTCTGAATAAATTATTCATAATTTCTGTTTTTTAATTAGTTTTTTTAAAATGCTCTTTAGCAGCCTTTTCCATTTTAGCAAGCCGGGTATAATAGTCAGGGAACTCCTTTAAATGAGCCCATGCGATTTCTCCGGTTAATTTTCCGTCATTGTCGGTAACATTGGTTTGAGAGTCTCTCGATCCATGCTCAAGTTCAACATTGAGTCCCTGAGTAAACTCGCGCAGATCTACTTCTTTCCAATTGATATGGAGATCCTTCCCAATTCGCTTCGCATTGTTTTGATTAAATTTTTTCATGTTTTCCAATTTGCTGATCAGTTTCTTTTTTCGCTCAATTTCTTCTCTTTCCAACAGGATCAAATCTCGGCGAAGGAAATTCAACCTGACCCATCCTGCTATGGAACCTTCCATCCACTTAATTCTTAAGTTATTTCAGGTCCGGCTATTTTTTCGAATCCTTAAATAAATTCCGATGCCAATAACCACAATAGTGACAATGATAATCAATCCCCATTCCCTTCCCAATTCCGGTACGTATCGCATGAATCCATTCATCACCATTGACCTCATTTATTTGATGTCGTTTATTAATTCATCTTCAGTACAACTATTCAATCCGTATCCTTGGTTCGTCCTGACCAACCCTTACCAGCTGCATTTTGCAAACCGGGCACTCTCCGGGTTGACTGTATGTTTTATCGTCTTCACAGTGCATAGGGCACTGATATTTAGTTTCCTGCTGGTCGTTGCTTTTATGCAGATTATCGACTCCGCATACGCAGGAAGGATTCATTTTAAATTCTTCAGAACTATTTTCCGGTTCGTTTGGATAATTATCAACTCCTATCATCTTAGGTTACTTTAGGTTACTTTATTATTTTGAATCTTATGCCTGTTGGCGGTTTATCAGAATACAAAAATGAATGTATTTAAGGTGATGAGCATTACACATTTCTGACAATAAGTTATATAATTATCACATTTTAAAATCAATAGAACTTTACCGCAAAGTATATCATTAGAATTGAAAATATATCGATACTTCACCTTTCTGGCATATTTCACAATACCTCACAGAATAAAAACTTCAGGGCAGAGATGTAAAAGCCTGAATTTGCAACCTGATTGAAGCCTGAGGGAACCAGGACAATAAATGGCAAACAATTTCACCCGCAATATGCATCCACCTGGATACAGCTACACAATTAAAAATGCACTCTCTGAAGTCCTCCCCATTGGGGAGGATTTAGGAGGGGTAAAATCAACCCACAACATATCCACTTTAAAACCCTAATCCCGTGTCCATGTACTTCAACAATCCCCGACCTCTTACCGTCCGCTACACCGGCACCTGCGCTGAATGTGGCACAATCCTTTTAAAAGGCACCTCCGCCTACAACTGGCCGTCTAATGGAAAGCTCTGCCTCCGCTCCTGCGATGAATCCGGATACCGGAGTTCCTTTCAGCTATTGCAGACGAGGCCGTTTACCAGGGAATCCGCAATCCACTCGCCTGCTAATACTAATTAATTTTCTTTGACTTATCCAGCCTGGTTCTGCCGGGCTTCTTTATTTTTGAGATAAACACTTTTATAAATAATTATGATGGTAAAAATTCAAACATTTATTATATATAGATTGTTATATGCTTAAATGGAAAGGAACGTGCTTTATTGCTAATCATTAATCATTTATAAAAACGTTATGGACCAGCAATTTGAACAAATCCGCGAACAACAGAGGGCATCCTGGAATCAATTTTCCATTGGCTGGCAAAAATGGGACTGCCTGATGATGGGCTTTTCGAAACCAATGGGTAATGAAATAATTCGTTTACTCAATCCTAAAGATTCAGAACTAATATTAGACGTTGCCTCAGGAACCGGGGAACCTGGTCTTACAATTGCATCCAAAATCAAGGGTTGTAAAGTTGTTATTTCCGACCTTTCAGAAAATATGATCAAAATATCACGGGAAAATGCTGATCGCCGGGGTATAGTAAATGTAGAAACCGTAGTTTGTGATGTCAGTGAGCTGCCATTTCCGGACAATACATTTGATGCTATAAGCTGCCGTTTTGGATTTATGTTTTTTCCCGATATGTTGTTAGCCGCCAAAGAAATGATGCGGGTGCTTAAACCAGGTGGGCGGGTGGCGACTGCAGTATGGGATGTGCCTGAAAAAAACTTTTGGGTTACGGCAATTAGCAGTACTATCACTAAAAATATGAATCTGCCTGCACCGTCAGCTGATTCACCTGGAATATTCCGATGTTCTAAAAAAGGGCTTATTCAGAACCTGTTCCATCAAGCCGGTTTTAAGAATACTTCTGAAACAGAAGTGAATGGTAAACTGAAATGTGGGTCCACTGATGTTTATTGGAATATGATGACTGAGGTGGCTGCACCAATTGTAGCTTCACTCAGCAAAGCAGATGATGCCCTGAAGGAAAAAATAAAACAGGAAGTTTATCAGGTAGTAAATGAAAAATATCCGGACGGCAACATTAGGATAAACTCCGGCACATTGGTAATTTATGGTGAAAAATAACTCCTGCCTGGCTTCTGGTATGCATGATATATTGATAATCCTGAGTACAAAGACTCAGGAATATTTTCGCAGATTGCCACCAGGCACGTTGCCTTGTTTAATTTACCCAGCCGGTTCTTCCATGCTTTTTAGTTTTAGTTGCATTAACCTTATATATATAATGTTCTATAAGTTGGTCGTTTTTATGCTCATATTCTAAAAACAAAATGTCTTGAAAGTGAAATTGCCAACCTAATACATATCGTTATGGCGCAATTCTTACACAGAATTAAAACAATAGTTTTGTACTTTTAATCATGTCTGCTTTTGTAATTCCTGCAAAACTGCCTGGACAGGAAAAATTTTGTGTTTCCGGAGGATTTAGTACCGCGGAATTATTAAATGGAGGTTTTCGTTATGAGAACAAGCAATCGCAATTCGGATTAAGTATACGAACTATTCCTGCATATAGTTATAAATCTTTAGCCTTAACAGGGAGTTTCTATTATCATTTTGGTAATTCCTCAAAGTTCGCAGAACTACCCAGCTGGCGCGCATCTGTGGTGCGTGACGATAGGATCCTGTTACCATGTCGGATTTGGAATGTCTTACTTCAGATTGCAGATGTACCCTGTGTTATGTCGGATATACGAATTACATTTGACCCTGTCTGCCCTTAGGCAGGCTTTGACATTTGTAATGCGACCTGCCTGCCCGATCTCCCTTGCATACGATTTTCCTGATCTGAATAATCAAGCACCTATAAAACAAAAAAGGTGCCAACCCTCCTTCCGGTTGTGCACCTTTTCTATTTAAAAGAAGCTTAAAAAATGACTGAATTGTTACCTGAAATTCATCGGAGATGCGCCTTTAAATTCATCGGAGACAAATTTTAAATTCATCGGAGACAAATTTTAAATTCATCGGAGACAAATTTCTGAACTCGTCGGAGACAAATTTCTGAAGCCATCGGCGACGGTTTGGGGCTCGCTGCTGTGTTTAAATGCCTTATCGCCATTCGATAGATATTATAGATAATACACTCTTTGCTCATGGCAGAAAGTCTGTAAGCTCCTGATATACAAAAACATTATGCCACGTAAGCCAGGTAAGCTGCCAAGATCTGCCCACATATCGCACTGTATGTGTATGTATATAAGCCGTTAAACAGGCAGAAACGGGTCTGTTCTGCAAGTGACGAAATATGTTAGCATGTATATTGAGTTAATAGCGGTATTTCGTGTGCGCAGTTCCCTCCGGTCAGCCATATGCTCAAGTTACAGGCATGCAGTATTGTTTATTTGTATTTTTACCACTACTTCAGTTTTCAAACAAAAAAAAATCTATCTATATTTGTTCTATATTTAAACTTTATGCATATAAGTTATGAAAACAAGACTAACACCCTGTCTTCTGCTGTTTGCCACCATAATTACTTTAACTTTAACAATTGGCTGTAGTAAAGCAGTGAACGATTATAATGAAAAACCTATAATCGGCGGTATACAGGGAGCTAATGAAGTATGGATACAAGGGTCAGGGTTTATTCCCACCTCGTTAACGGTTGAAGTCAATACAATAGTTTACTGGACTAATAAAGATTCTAAAGATCACACTGTAACTTCCGACGATGCTAATGGATTCGATAGTGGAAATATTGAGCCTGGTAGTGATTATAATCATCAATTCACATCAAGAGGCATATTTCCGTACCATTGTAAATATAATTTCAAAATAACAGGAACAATAATTGTTCAGTAAATTTAGGTATTGATACAAAAACCTTGTTCGCATTCCTCTTATTTTCTGATGAATGTGATATATTTAAACGGTCTCAACCCTGGCACTGATTTGTAATCATAGTCTCTTACCCCCTTTGATTTCCCAGTGCCGGTCTCTCCATGTCTATTTTTGAGTCCCATATTCATGTTTTGTATGTTGTAAAACAAAAAAGCAGTCAACACTTGCATGTTAACTGCTTCATTTCCTGGTGGCCCCATCAGGATTAGTTTGCACACACAAGCCTTCGCTCAAGTCCTGCTCATGCTCCGTCGGGGAATTCAGATAAAAAAAAGCCACCGAAAGGTGGCTTAAAGTAATTCAGTGACCCCATCAGGATTCAAACCTGAAACCTTCTGATCCGTAGTCAGATACTCTATTCAGTTGAGCTATGGGGCCTCTTTAGAGGGTGCAAATATACAACTTTATTTAAAATGGCAAACCTATAAATGCTATTTTTGCGCTTTAATTTAAAAATCACCCGATGAATAACCTTGATTTCCTTGACCAGATCCCTGACATGACCCGGGAACTCCCTTTTGCAATAACCGTTTGCGATACCGAAGGAGTAATCCTGTATATGAACGACAGGTCGGCAGTTACATTTCAAAAATATGGCGGGGCTGAAATTATAGGAACAAACTTGTTTTTATACCATCATGGCCCTTCGGCTGATAAACTCCGCGAATTGCTCGACACCGCAGGCACACATGCGTATACGATTGAGAAAAACGGTGTTAAAAAAATGATTTACCAGTCACCCTGGTCCAGGGAAGGGAAATTTGCTGGCCTTATTGAGCTTTCGCTCGAAATCCCGGCGAAAATGCAGCATTTTGTGAGGGGGTAGGCATTGACAATTGACAATTGACAATGTACAATTGACAATGGAAAATGGACAATGGTTGATGGGTTGATGGGTTGATGGGTTGATGGGTTGATGGACTATTGACAATGGTTACTTGTTACTTGTTACTGGTTGCTGGCACCCGGCACTGGTTCAAAGGTTTCAGGGTTTAAATCTGGAATCCGACATACAACATCCTACATCTAATGGCGCAAAGCGCCACTTCCGCTTCGCTCCAGCATCCGACATCCAATGGCGCAAAGCGCCACTTCCGCTTCGCTCCAGCATCCTACATCCGGCACTGGTTCAATGGTTTCAGAGTTTCAGTTTTAATGCCGAAATCCCGAAATCCGAAATTTCAAATCTCTATCTCATCCTCCCAACGTTGAGAGCGGTCGGCTTTTTTACCCGAAACGGTTTTCTTGTCTCCTATACGCCTGAGTTTTGAAGCTTTTGTGGGTTTGGTGGCAATGCGCTCTTCTTCGGTTGTAAATGCTTTTTTTACCAGGCTGATAAATTTCTCAGTCACCGTTTTACGGTTTGCCAGCTGGGTCCGTTCGCGGCCGGAACTTATCCTGAAAATTCCATCCTTCGAAATACGAGTGTGCAGTTCCGACATAAAAATATCTTTCTGCTCCTGGTCCATAACCTTCGACTCCAACACATCAAAAAGCATTATCACTTTGGTTGAAACTTTATTTACGTTCTGACCACCTTTGCCACTGCTGCGGGTGGCCTCGTAGCGGCATTCGCTGATAAGTGATTCTATGTCGGGTAGGTTAGCCATATCTATTTTAAAGGGTCCGGATTTTTCCACTCTTTATAAAGCGTAAAGTCCGATTTTCTTCGTGTATTTAGTGCCTCCTTTGTGTATTTTGCGTAATAGTGGTCACACAAAGTTGCACAAAAATAATCCAGAGAAGCACAAAGAAATAAAAATCGGATTACTCCGAATATTTATTTATTCAGGAAACGCAAATGCACGTGGAATGACTCCTGAAGGTATTGAATCGACAGTTAAGCCATTTTCAGCCTTTATCCTTAATACAATGCCATCATTTACATAGTTTTTGGCATCGGCAGCGTACAAATAACCTGTTTTATCCTCGTATCCCAGCGAATAAAACGCCCTGGAAACGACTTTTTCAGGAACGGCACCTGTCGCTGTTATGTTGAAACGATAAATCCCATAATTATAAAGGAAATACACATTTGTTTTAAGTTTGTCGATCACAAGCTTATCAGGATGAACATCATTCGAAGCAAAACTATATGTAAAATCAACCTGTAGTGTATTCGGATCAATCCTCAGTAGTTTTCCCGGTGTGTCACCCTGCTGGGGCCATCCATCAAATCCTTTCCCTTTACACAAAACCCAGATTTTTCCTTTACCGTCAGTAACAAGACCTGTCGGAGCCTGGCCAACTTGGATAGTTGTTTCAACCTTATCAGTTAAATAATTGATAACCGTTAACGTGCTGTCAACCCCAAATCCGCCTGTATTAGCTACAAATACATAGTTTCCTGACTTCAGCATAGCATCCGGCCCGGTACCGGCAGCAATAGTTTTGCTCACCGTATTGGTAACCAGGTCCACTACGGCAATAGTACCATTCCAGTTCGAAACATAAGCCTTGCTTTCACTAATACCAATAAATTGTGACGGATTCTTAAGGCCTGTAATTGTCCCGGTCGATTTAAATGATTTTGCATCCACTATTTCAACCTTATCCGAATTATTAATAACTATATACGCTTTGCCGTTTAACAGAGTCATGCTCTGGGTAATATTTCCAAGTGGCCTGCCATTTACAGTTTCAAAAATATCCTGACGGATAAGGTTGCTGTCGGGTTTATAAAAAGTAATTGTCCCGGTACCGGTCTGGAATGGTCCTTCGTTTACAATAAATACGCCATCGCTGAATAATCCTTTTTGAATTTCGTTCTCAACTTTAGTACACGAACACAAAAAAACAATCGAAATGAATGCTGGCAAAAGTAAAACAGGCTTAAACAATCTCATCATGTTACTCATTTTAATGTATTGAAAATAAAAGGTTTATTGCATAAGTCCTTCCGGGCTCAGGATAATAGAGCACTGATTGATAAGCGGTATTGAACAGGTTATGTATTTCGAACTGTATCCTGACATCAAACCGCTGCAGGTTAAAAGTGTAACCCGTAAAGACATCCAGTATACTAAAGGAAGGCAACGAACTGCTGTTGTCGCTTTTCACATAACGCTTACCGGTAAATGAGTATGTGAAGAGGGCATAGTACTTCCCCCTGCTCATTTTAAATACTTCGGATACCTTATGTAAAGGCGTATATATCAACTGTTTATTATTACGGTCATTTTCTCCTTCATAGGTAGAAGGAGTATAATTGTATCCGAATTTGAAATAGCCCTTGAACCCGGCATAGCTAAAATCGGTTGAGGAGGCAATCTCAATTCCCCTGCTCCAAACTTTGCTCACATTCTGCGGCGACCATATCGTAGGAGTTACAGGCACCCACTGTATAAAGTCGTTTATGAAAATGCTGTAAAAATTAAGAATGAGTTTTGACTGGTATAATTTGGTTTGTTTTAATGTATAGGACAAGCCAGCTTCTATATTCCAGCTGTCTTCGGGGTTCAGGTCAGGGTTGCCTCCGGGTATCCAGTACCTGTCATTCAAAGTTGGTATCCTGAAATTCCGCGAACCGCTGAAACTGGCGGTAATGCGTTCCGAAACCGGGATTTCGGCACTTAGAGAGGGACAGAAAGGTATTTTATAGCCTTTAGTTAAGTCCTGCCTGAGATTTAAAGCAGCCTTAATTCCTGATGTTTTATCAGCATATGCAAGTGCAATCCATCCGGACGCTTCAGGCTGTACTGTGATTTCCAGGTAATAGGGCACATCGGCCCGGATCATGCGACCGGAAGCACCGCTTCCAAGAGTAAATTGCTTACCGAGATACTGCTTATATTCCAGTTCGGCCTGGAAGGTATTCAGATGGTAGAAAGCATCAATCGCTGCCGACTCACTTTTATAATGCTCTTTTTCATCAATAAACGCTGTTTTCACTGAAAGGGAATATTTATTGCCTATATATGACCATTGCAGGCTGCTGCGGATTGCCTGGTCCCATTGCTGCTGGTCGCTGGAGGTCATAGTCATGGTTGGAGGCACCTGCCGATCGGTCGACTGATACCAGAACCCTGCATCTATCCGTTGTTTCGGGTTAATCCGGTATTCGGCCTGGTGAACTGACGACAGCGATTTAACCAGGGCATGGTCCATTCGCTCCCTGTCACCTGTATAGGTTTCGTACCAGAAATTATTTTTATTCCAATCGCCGGATAATGAGCCTGAATAGGCCAGCCTTTCCCCCCCGGCGCTGAGTTTGAATGCTCCACAGAGTTTTCCTGCACTTGCTCCTGATATTAATACAGTGGATTTTAAAGGGGAAGAATACAGCATAGGATTTGACAGATGCAGGCTCCCTCCTATTATACCTGAGCCAAGCAATGCACTGGCACTTCCCGACTGCAGGGTAATATCGCTAAAATCGAAGCTTGATATCCTCGAAAGGTCAGCCTGCCCGATGTTAGGTTGATTAAGGTTAATTCCATTCCAGAAAATTCCTGATTGCGATGAATTTGTTCCGCGCATCGAAAGAGTTGAGAGCCCTCCCGGCCCATGCGAACGCAGGTAAACAGGAGATTGCTCGCTAAGGAGCACTGCCAGGTCAGCCCCTTGCAGGATCGAAAGTGTTGCACTGTCGAGTTTCCGGATTTTGAGCCCGGCAGCAAAAGCCGATATTTTATCTGCAGTAATTTCAACGCCCTGAATCGATTGAATTGAGTCAAGACTTTGTGCCTTCAAACAGGTCACAAAAACCAGAAACATAAACAGAAGGATTACCCGTTGTAACATTTGTACAAAAATTAAACGGGTACGGAGGAGAACAAATCCCGCAATAGCGGAATACTGTCGCTGCTTTTGACCCGAAAGCATTGAACTTTGACACAGCGGCAGGTCTTCTGACTTACTTCCCCTTTCCGGCGCCTTCCCATGACGTATGCAGTCAAAGTGGCATAAGGATTGCCGGTGGGCAAAAATGAAGTTTACAGCAGCGGGACTGTCCGGGATTTTCACCCGGTTCCCTTTTCAGGCATACCCATCGCAAATGGGATGCACACCGTTGATGTTACAAAGGTAATTTAATAAACAAATATTTTGCAACAAAAGATTCTAACAGCTGGTGTTTATAAGTTTATTCCTGCGCAGTATCTGGCTGATCCACAGGAATAAAATATTCGATTCCGGGGTAATAAAGTTTTTCATGTGCAATTGCAGGCGGAAAAGTATAATAATGCATAAGCGATTCAGCACCGAGTATGCCATCGTTCATAAACAACTCAACCTTTATAATGGCTATATTCCTTCGCATTTCGAGCAGTGAGGCTCGCAACCTGAATGGCGCCTTATCCATTTTGACCTGCTTAAGCAGTTTTACTTCCATTTTTGAAGTAACTCCGGCAGTTTTTAGTTTTACAAATACAAACCAGCTGGCAATTTCGTCCATCAGTGTGGCCTGTATTCCGCCATGAAGCACTCCTACCCAACCTTGCAGATGACCTTCCGGTTCCCAGTCACACAGCACTTCCTCGCCTTCCATCCTGAAATGCATGCGCAAACCCAGCTTGTTATCGGGCGAGCAGCCAAAACAATTGTATCCTTCAAGTTTATGAAACGGATTCTTAATCGGCACGGATTGTGACATGGCTCCCGGAATTAAAAAATGCCTGAAATTCAGGCATTTTAGTTATTTGTATCGGTTTATTTTAACTGTCCTTTGGTATAGACTGTCGATTTAGCAACTTTACCGGCGGCATCAAATTCCTGCCATTTCCCTTCCTTAAGGCCGTTTACATAATTGCCCTGCGATTTCAGCACCCCGTTCTCGTCATACTCTTTCCAGGTACCTGACATTATGCCTTTTGCATAGGCTCCTTCTGTTTTCAGCTTACCGGTCTCATAGTATTCTTTAAAGACACCGTTTTCGAGATTATCCGAGTAGGCCTGTTCACTCATAATTTTGTGGTGGGGGAAGTACGTCCGCTGAATTCCCTGCAGCATATTATTCACGTAATTATACTCGGCAACAGTGTCGCCCGAAATGCTAAAGAAATTCGATGGCCCGTTCTTAAGATCATCTTTATAAACTGACTCCTCCATAAGTTTACCGGCGGAATTTTCATAATAAATTTTCTTCTTCCCATTCATCTTACCTTGCGAATAGTCAATCAAAGATGCAGGGTTGGTTCCATAGAAATATTTCTTTGCTGTTCCTTCAAGCAGATTGTCGATATAATACATTTCACTTACAAGGTACCCGCGCTGATCGATTTCGACAACAATTCCATCGCGAATCCCTTTTTTGAAATTCTCAACACGTACCAGTTTTCCATCGGTAGAATAAGTGCTCCAGCAACCATCTTTCTGATCATCAACGTACGAACCAAGTGATTTCCCTGCAGGAGATTTTTCATCCCATAGTCCTTGTTTTTTACCATTGGCATCGGTCTTGTTTGCAGCGGTCTGGGCAAAAGCAAGTGAAACATTCAGTAACACGAAAAGGCAGGAAATAAGAATCTTTTTCATGGCAAATAGTGAATTAATGGTTTTACTTATTATTTTTTTTAGTTAATGAATTTCATGCTTTTATGGCTGAGAATTGTTGATGGAAGGTAGAAGGTAGAAGGCAGAGTACTATTTTCTTACTCTTTATCAAAATCTAAACCACAACACCATACAAGTCAAATGCATCAGCTTCTGTAATTTTTACGGTGTAAAATTCGCCAATTTTCAGTTTGGTTGTACAATTTATCAAAACTTCATTATCAACTTCAGGTGAGTCGAATTCAGTGCGGCCAACATAAAAGTCGCCTTCGAGGCGGTCGGTAAGAACTTTAAACGTTTTGCCGATTTTCGCAATATTTAATTCCAGCGAAATACCCTGCTGCATTTCCATAATTTCAGCAGCACGACTTTGCTTGACTTTATCACTGATATCATCTGCAAGGTTGAAAGCATTTGTATCTTCTTCATGCGAATAGGTAAAAACCCCTACCCTGTCGAACCTTGTATCGTGGATAAAAGTTTTCAATTCTTCAAATTCTGTTTCGGTTTCGCCGGGATATCCCACGATGAACGCAGCCCTTACGACAGCACCTGGCATCTGTTGCCTGAATTTAGCCATCAGATTGTAAGTGCCTTCTTTATCCACACCTCTGCGCATACTCTTCAGTATGCGGTCGCTTATATGCTGGAGAGGGATATCGATATAATTGCAGATATCAGGACGCGAAGCCATTACGCCAAGAAGTTCTTCAGGGAATGTTGTAGGGAAAAGGTAATGCAGGCGTATCCATGTGAAAAGTTTCAGATCCGAAAGTCTTGTGACAAGTTCGGGGAGCATCTGCTTTTTGTATAAATCAACACCATAGTAAGTAAGGTCCTGCGAAATTAAAAGGAGCTCTTTTACTCCCTGGGCTGCCAGTTTCCCGGCTTCATCAAGAATATCTTCAATTGTTCTCGAAATATGTTTTCCCCTTATTCCGGGAATGGCGCAGAATGAGCAGCTGCGTTCGCAGCCTTCAGCTATTTTAAGGTAGGCATAATGTGCCGGTGTTGTTAGATAGCGCTCCCCTAATAATTCTTTCCGATACGTAGCACCCATGCGCTTCACGATTTCAGAAAGGTCGCGGACCCCAAAGTACTCGTCCACTTCGGGAATTTCGTTTTGTAAAGGCTCTTTGAATCGTTCCGAAAGACAGCCCATAACATAAACCTGTTTCAGTTTACCCTGGTTTTTGGCATCAATAAATCCAAGTATGGTTTCGATCGACTCTTCCTTTGCATCATTGATAAATCCGCAGGTATTGATGATAACGCTGTGTTCGCGCCCTTTTTCGCCATCACGCAGAACCCGGATGTTGTTAAGTTTCAGCTGACCCATAAGCACTTCGGAATCGACTGTGTTTTTTGCACATCCCAGTGTGACGACGCGTATAGTATGGCGGGGAAGGGTCATTCTTAGGGGTTAGGGGTTAGGGATTGAAGACAGGGAGACGGGGTGAAAAGGAAATTGATAAGATTGATGGAATTATAAATACTGCGCTTTAAAGACCAGAAACCAGTAACCAGCAACCCTATGAAAACAGCGAATTCACAAATTCATTCTTATCAAATATCTGGAGGTGCTCCATCTTCTCACCAAGTCCTATAAAGCGGACAGGGATTTTAAACTGGTCGGAAATGCCGATTACAACACCGCCTTTGGCCGTGCCATCCAGTTTGGTAAGGGCAAGACTGGTTACTTCAGTAACTGCAGTAAACTGTTTTGCCTGTTCAATAGCATTCTGCCCGGTTGAAGCATCGAGTACGAGTAAAACCTCGTGCGGAGCATCGGGCAATACTTTCTGCATCACTTTTTTGATCTTGCCCAGCTCATTCATAAGGCTTACCTTGTTGTGGAGACGGCCGGCAGTATCGATAATTACAACATCGATATTGCGGGTCAGGGCTGATTTCACGGTATCGAATGCAACAGCAGCAGGATCGGAGCCCATTTCCTGTCGTACAATCTGAACTCCGGTGCGATCGGCCCATATTGCAAGCTGGTCGATTGCAGCAGCGCGGAATGTATCGGCTGCACCCAGGAGAACTGTTTTTCCGGCTTTTGTAAAATGATAGGCTAGTTTTCCGATAGTCGTGGTTTTACCAACACCATTTACCCCGACAACCATGATAACATAAGGAGTATCGCGTTTCGGGAAATCGAAACCAACAAATTCGGCAGTATCATTTTCGGTAAGCAGGGCTGCAATTTCTTCTTTAAGCAGGCCATTCAGCTCGCTGGTTCCCAGATATTTATCACGGGCAACACGTTCCTGAATCCGGGCAATAATCTTGAGAGTGGTTTCAACTCCGACATCCGAAGTAACCAGGATTTCTTCGAGATCGTCGAGCACATCGTCGTCGACCCGTGATTTCCCGGCTATGGCTTTGGTGAGGCGCGAAAAAACACTGGTACGTGTTTTCTCCAGGCCCTGATCGAGTACTTCTTTTTTCTCTTTTGTGAAAAACGAAAATAATCCCATTTGTCTTTTATTTGTTCAGGAGTTCAAATGCCTTCGGGGCTATAAAGTTTCAGGGTTTCAAGGTTTCAGAGTTTCAGTGGGTTAATCCCGGCAG
Organism: Bacteroidales bacterium; assembly: GCA_963677975.1. Taxonomy (GTDB): domain Bacteria; phylum Bacteroidota; class Bacteroidia; order Bacteroidales; family UBA4417; genus UBA4417. The sequence goes on from OY782677.1 coordinate 3,759,142, forward strand.
AAACCCGATTTCCCAAAAACTGAAAAAGCTTTTCCCCGAAAGAAAAAGCTTTCCGTATGAAACAGTTTTTCGTATTATTTTTTAGCCAGGAAATCTTTTACCTGCTCGTTTGCTACGATGGTTTCTTTAAACACGTAAGCACCGGTTTTAGGTGAACGGGCCATACGGATAACTTTTGCATAGTCCTTACCACTTGTGGTACGCAGGGTTGCAACAACTTTCTTTGCCATGGTATAATGTTATTTAATTTCGCGGTGAACGGTTACTTTCTTTAAAATCTTGTTGAATTTCTTAAGTTCAAGACGCTCGGGCGTGTTTTTCTTGTTCTTAACGCTTACGTAGCGCGATGTACCGGGCATTCCGCTTGTTTTATGCTCTGTGCACTCCAGAATTATCTGTACCCGTGCTTCTTTGCTTTTCTTAGCCATTGGATAAAATCATTTTTATTACAGGGGTGCAAAAGTATAGACATTTTCTGAATTATACAACAATACAGATAAATAAATTTTTCAGACTTATACACAAAGCATTGTTCATTAAAACATTTGTAACTATCAGTGCCTGGAGTTTAGAGTGCCCATATTGTCTAAAGACCTTTATTAATTTGTAATAAACAATCTTACTAGTAAATAAGTGTACAAATATTTTCTAAAATTACTAGGTTAAACAGGTTAATTAATGCGATTTTAGGCCAACATGGAATTAGCGACAATTAGTAGAATTAACTCCAGGCACTCCAGGCACTCCAGGCACTCCAGGCACTTTTATTACTTCAAAAAAAAGTTAAACTATAACAGGCTGAATAACTATAAACATTTAGCTGGAAAGTGTTATATTTGTGATATTATATTCAAAGCTATGTATTCATTTCTTTTGAAGGCAGTAGCATTACAATTTTACCTTCTTTTTATTGCCAGCACCCTGGTTCCGGCACAAAATTACAGGGCTATAAGGACAGATTCAGAATATTTTTTTCTCGATTCGGCACGACTTGATATCATTTCAATCCGGATTGATTCGACCAGGACAATCGGTAACGATATTCACTATTACAATTTTAAACAAATCCGGCAGCTTGACTATGGATGTTTTACTGTTGCAGGTTCTTCGTGGCTTGGTGATGAAGTAACCGAAAAACCCGACGGGACTTTTATATTTACGCGGTATCCTTTCGCACCGCCTGATTCGGCGCATATATTCCATATTCTCACACAATCAGCAATCAACCAGCCCTGGCGTTTATATAATTTCCATACCTCTGCCGATTATATTGAAGCAAAGCTAAGCGAAATCCGGTGGATGTCCTTTCTTAATCTTACTGATTCGGTAAGGGTCATTACATTAATGCGCAAAAATGCTGCCGGACAAATCATTGAGGACTGGCTGAACGGGCAGAAGCTGCTTATAAGTAAAAACTATGGATTGATAAGGCTCATTAAATTCGACGACACCTATTATACTATATACGGGTTCTATGATCTGGCCGGCAAAACGAATCCCGAAACCGGCATTACCAACCTCAGGACTATTCAGATATATGATTTTGCTCCCGGTGATGAGTTTCATACCAGGTACTATGCCCGCTCCTACTTAACACCGGCACAAACCACCACCATTTCGACTATTAACAGGGTTTTAAACAAAACTACTTTTCCCGCAGGCGATTCTGTTACGTATACAATTGAACAGTGTCAATCCAGTTGTTTAGCCTTGTATGCAACCACCACCTGTGAACATCGTTTTGATACAATAACACTTACATACTCAGCCATAAAAACGCCCGAACTGGAAACGCAGCCACTCGAAACAGCCTCAGGCCTGTCGAACGGAAGTTGGGCAACTTATTCATATATGGGCCTTATGCCATTGGACACACGCCTGCCCATTTTCAATATCCCGATGAAATATCTCAGATCCGGCCAGTACTGGACTGAAAATGCAGGCTGTTATTCACCGATTACCTACGATGGATGCATTGATGCACAATATTATTTCAAAGGTCTGGGCGGGCCTTACTATTACTGCAATGATGTGTCGTGGGGACCTTCGTACCTGCTGGTGTACTATAAAAAAGGAAGTTTAGCTTGGGGAACGCCGCTTACCTGCGATTCGCTGCTCCAGGTTGCGGTGAAAGATTACCCAGCCGGACACAAGTTGTGTATTTACCCTAACCCGGGAACCAGGCTTATTACAATTTCTGCTCCTGATGGACTTCAATATCCCTGCAGGTTGGTGATATCAGACCTTTCAGGCAAAAAGGTTGCTGAATTCAGCGTCAACTCTCAATCACAATCCATCAATATTGAAAAACTCATACCAGGATTGTATTCCTGCAGACTTATAACTCAGGAGGGTGAAATTTTCAGTGGGAAAATCATACGGCTATAGCTTATCTTTGCATGCATGATATGGGAATCGTACCGTCGTGGGTTTGATGCTTTCCTGAGGCTCGAAAAATCGCTTTCGCAGCATTCGGTTAGTGCTTACAAACATGATATTGATAAACTCACGGCCTATCTTGAAGAAAACAGCATTGCTGTTCAGCCATCGGGCATTACCATCTCCCACTTGCAGGATTTCCTGAAATGGCTGAACCAGACCTCGCTCAATGCCCGTTCGCAGATGCGGATTATTTCGGGAATAAGGGCATTTTACAAATACCTTCTGCTCGAAAACCTGGTAACCGACGATCCTACCCAGTTGCTCGATATGCCCCGTACCGGCAGGAAACTGCCCGAATTCCTTACAATAAATGAAATTGAGCGGCTTATAGCGGCAATAGATCTTTCGAAACCCGAGGGCGAGCGTAACAAAGCCATGATCGAAACCCTTTACGGATGTGGTTTGCGTGTATCGGAACTTGTAAACCTCAAAATCAGCTGTATCTATTTTAATGAGGGATTTATGCGCATTACAGGCAAGGGCGATAAGGAAAGGCTGGTACCTTTCAGCGGGAAAGCAATGAAACAAATACTGCTTTATCAGCATGAAATCCGGAGCCACTTAACCATTAAGAAAGGGAACGAAGACTTTCTTTTCCTTAACCGCCGCGGGGGCAAATTAAGCCGCGAAATGATTTTTATGATTATTAAAGAGTTCGCTCTTGTGGCTGGCATTCATAAAACAATAGGCCCCCATACCCTGCGGCATTCATTTGCCACTCACCTCGTAGAAGGCGGCGCCGATCTGCGTGCCGTGCAGGAAATGCTCGGACATTCAAGTATAACAACCACTGAAATATACACTCACCTCGACCGTACTTTCCTGAGAGAAAATATACTCGACCATCATCCACTGTATAAAAAAGTGAAAGACCATTAAAAACATTAAACGCAAAATGAAGAATCACAAGAGGAATTTATCTCATGACCTTTTCATTTTGAGTCAATGTTCAGTATTTTAAATTAAACACTATCCATGCAAGACTATGGACAACAACAAGATACAGACTTAATGGAACGGTCGGGTTAATTTAGAAAGAACTCCAACTTACAAGTGTAAGTTCCTGATCGTCGAAATAGAAGTCGATCTGGGCATCGTCGAATGTAACACGGTGTTCGCCCCAGGTTTCATCGTCTTCTTCAATATCATGAAACCCGTTTTCCTTCATCAGGGATAAAATGGAATCACGGGTAATATTAAAAATTTTCGAATTAAAGAGAATTGTCTCGAGGTTATCCGATTCGATTGTACTTAATGCAGGTTCGCCGTTCTCAGCATCAAAGAAAAAGTTCAGGCCGGCGTCAGGATAATTCCAGACAATGCTCTCGATATGGTTATCCATGGCATTTTCGAGTTCTTCCACTTCATCGGGTTCGCCGATCTCGGCTCTTACCAGTTCGGGAGTACATCCGAAAACTATATTTCCCATTCCTTTTTTTAGTACAATCTGAAGATTCATTGCTGTGGTTTTTTAATGAAAATAAATCTTTTGAAGTGATGGCATTACTTTAACGGTGAATCAGGTTCTTTTGCAAATGTATTGTAAATCAGCTTATCAAGATACTTCGGAATGAATTTTCCAAGAAAAACCGTTAATTTCCCCTGGAGAAATGTAAGTATAAGCTGTCGCTGGCGTTTCACAACCGCCTTGTAAATATGAACTGCAACGGCTTCGGCCGACATCATGTGATTTTCGTCGCGAGGCGTTGCTCCCTGGGGTTTACCATCGGCCAGCAAAGCTGCCTTGCGTATATTGGATGTTGTAAAACCAGGAGCAACTACCAATACATGCAGACCGGTTTTACGGTTTTCGACCCGAACGGTATCGAGGAAACCCCGTACCGCAAATTTTGATGCAGCATATCCGCTGCGGCCCGGCATACCGATATATCCGCCTATTGAAATAACCCCAACTAATGTCCCCCCCGTTTTTAGCAGGTATGGAATAGCATACTTTGTACAGTATACTGTTCCCCAATAATTGGTATCCATCAAGCGCCGCATAACATCCAACTGAAGGTCAACAAAAAGGGCCCTCATGCTAATTCCGGCGTTGTTGATCAGGATATCAATCTGCCCGAATCTTTGTAATGTTTTTTCAACCAGTTCCCTGCAATCGTTTTCCTTCGTTACATCGGTTTGCGCCGCAAAAGCGGTTACCCCATGTTCGCCCAGGTCACTTACAATTTCCTGGAGTGCTGCCAGGTTACGCGCTGCCAGGACAACTTTTGCCCCCTTGTTTCCAAACTCATAAGCAATTGCTTTTCCGATTCCTGAAGATGCCCCGGTAACTATTACTACTTTGTCTTTCATCTGGTTAAACATCATACAATAATACATTAATTTTGACAAACTGCAAAACAATTAATAGATTTACTTCAATATATTGTACTTTTGAGGAGACAAATTTCGCACTTAAATGTTAACGGACAGGCAACTTTTTTTAAACAATCTTGCACAAACAAGCGATTTACCTCTGGCTCTTGAAATTACAAAAGCCGAAGGCATCTACCTGTTTGATTCGTCCGGCAATCGTTATATAGACCTGATTTCGGGAATTTCCGTAAGTAACATAGGGCACAGGCATCCGGCAGTGATAAAGGCAATTAAAAACCAGACTGATAAATACCTTCACCTGATGGTTTACGGCGAATATATACAATCGCCGCAGGTCAGGCTGGCTGCAGCACTGGCGGCATTACTGCCCGAAAGTCTCGACAACTGCTATTTTGTAAATTCAGGCAGCGAAGCAGTGGAAGGAGCATTAAAACTGGCCAAAAGGTATACCGGCAGAAAAAGAATTGTTTATTTCAATAATGCTTACCATGGAAGTACTCACGGAAGCCTGAGTGTGATGGGGAACGACAGTTACCAGCTTGCTTTCGGCCCGCTTTTGCCCGGTGTTGACCGGATTGAGTTTAATTCAGTTGAATCGCTTAGCGCTATTACCACCGAAACAGCATGTGTTATAGTGGAACCCGTGCAGGGTGAGGCAGGAATTATTGCCGGCACACCGGAATTTATTTCGGCATTGCGAAAACGATGCAGCGAAACCGGCGCTTTGCTTATATTTGATGAGATCCAAACCGGGTTAGGCCGCACAGGGACTATGTTTGCATTCGAAAAATATAAAGTAGTTCCTGATATACTTCTGCTAGCCAAAGGCTTAGGTGGCGGAATGCCAATAGGAGCTTTTATTTCATCGCGCGAAATCATGCATTCACTCACTTTTAACCCGGTTTTAGGGCATATAACAACTTTTGGCGGTCATCCCGTGAGTTGTGCTGCTGCCCTGGCTACCATCGGGGTGATTATTGAAGAAAAACTCGCCGAAAGTGTTGATGCCAAAAACAAACTGTTTATTAAACTTTTAGGGCAGAACTCATCGATAAGCCAGATACGTTCGGCAGGTTTACTTATTGCCCTTGAGCTCGACAATTACGATCATGTTAAAAAAGTCATTGACAATTGTATCGAAAACGGTGTAATCACCGATTGGTTCCTTTTCAACGATTCCTCCATCAGGATAGCTCCTCCTTTAACAATTTCTGAAGAACAAATCCGGGTTGCATGCAGTGTAATTCTCAACGCTCTTCGAACAAATTAGCAGCTTTTCCTGTTGTAAGCTAAATTTATAAGTTATGATGCGTCCACTTATACTCATAAGCCTGTTTTTCTGTACATTCCGTATTTCGGCACAGGAAGTTATAATGCCTGCTGAATTTGAAAAAAACGAAGGGATCCTTCTGAAATGGAACTATAATGCTTCAGTTGATTCAACAGTAACGCGGATTGCCTCGATTATTTCGCCTGATGATAAGGTGTGGATGCTTTACGACCCGGCCAATCCGATTACGCTAACGGCTATTCAGGCACAACTTTCAGCCCGGGGAGCCAACCTGGCCAACATAACCTTTATGGAAGGTGTGGCCGAAAATCCATGGTTACGCGATTATGGCCCGCTGGCAGGTTATTTTGTTGATGCAACAAGTGAAACCCGCCACCTGGTTGACGCCCAGTATAACGCAGGGCAATCACCCTCAGCCGATTTCCTGCCTTTCCAGCTTGCGATGGGTTTCAATTACGATTATGATGTTATGCCGCTGAATTTCGAAGGAGGAAACCTGCTTCTCGACGGTATTGGACGCGGGTTTGTGAGTGACAGGGTTTTGACTCAGAATCCGGATAAGAACAAATACCAGGTAATACAAACCATTTATACCAAGCTTAGCCTGAACGAAACAATAATACTGCCATCCGTTCCCGAATGCGGTGGCGGCGAATGGAGCGAACTTAGCAGGCTGGTTAAAATTATTGATTCCGAAACGGTCCTGGTTTCCCAGTTCCCGGCAAGTGTTCCGTATTATAACAAAGTCGAGTTACTTGCTGATTCCCTATCGAAGACATTTAATGATGTGGGCAGGTATTTCAAGGTTTACAGGCTTCCGGTTGCTACCAACGACGATGGAAATTATGCAACTTCAAACAGCGGGGTGATACGCTCATATACTTCGGCCCTTGTAATAAACAACAAAATACTGATCCCTTATTATAACAAGCCGACCGATGCTGTTGCCCTCAATGTTTACCGGCAGGTTTTCCCGGGCTATCATTTGTACCAAGTTCCGGCACAGGTACTTGCTGACATGCACGGTTCCCTTTATCGCCTGGCAGTCAATATTCCCCAGTCAAAGCTTTTCAGGATCAGACATTCGAAAATGATCGACATGAAGCCTTTCGAAAATGAGGTCTGGATAAATACGTTTGTACAGTGTGTCAGCAGCGTCGACAGTATTCAGCTTTATTACCGCATACATCCTTCACCGGTTTTCCTTCCGGTTATCACATTCGGATGTTGCGGAGGTTACAGTGCTGCAATAAACGGTTATTCAATCGGAGATACTGTTTCGTATTATTTAAAGGCTTTCCAGGGCAACTTCAGCAATACACTTCCTATTGCAGCTCCTGAGACAATTTACACATTCTGGTTCGATCCGTTCACAGGCCTCAAAACGGTAGCGAAAGAAGAAGTTTCTGTATTCCCGAATCCAAACCGTGGCATTGTTTTTATACAAGGAATAAAGCAATTTTCAGCGGATGCAACTTACCAGGTAACGAACCTGGGAGGCATGCGGGTTGCAGAAGGAAGGATAAGCAGCGACGCAGTGATTCATTTACCTGACTATCTCAATAATGGCTTTTACATTATAAAATTGGTGAACTCTGGCAAAACAAGCGTAAGTAAGCTATATTTGCATCGTTAAACCCTGCACATGCCTGTTGAGCTTTCGCGACGAAACCTTGAATTCCCGGAACCTGACGAAGCGGATGAATCCGGCTTACTGGCCGTAGGAGGCGATTTAAGTATAGAGCGATTAAAACTGGCTTATTCAAAAGGAATATTCCCCTGGTATGAAGACGGAATGCCGATTCTCTGGTGGTCGCCCGATCCCAGGATGGTCCTTTTCCCGTGTAAGATGATCATCTCGCACAGCCTGAAACAGAGCATTAAGAAACAACAATTTACGGTAACCATCGATACTGCCTTCGCGCAGGTAATAAAGCATTGCGCAAAAACTCCGCGTAAAGGCGAAGACGGCACATGGATTACACGTGATATGAGAAATGCCTATATACGGCTACATGAAGCGGGTTTTGCGCATTCAGCCGAAGCCTGGATCGACGGAGAACTCGTCGGAGGTTTGTATGGAGTTTCGCTGGGAAAAGCCTTTTTCGGCGAATCAATGTTCCACCATGTAACCAATGCTTCAAAGGTTGCTTTATACTACCTGGTTGACAAACTGAATAGCTGGAATTTCGAGATTATTGATGCACAGGTTTATACAAACCACCTCGAAAGCCTTGGCGGCGAAATGATTCCCCGCAGCCAGTATATGCAGATACTCGAAAAGGCACTGCTTATTGAGGATATTGCGGGAAACTGGAAGGAAAGGATTTAGGGGTTAGGGGTTATGAATGTGGGATGCTGGAGCGAAGCGGAAGTGGCGCTTTGCGCCATTGGATGTGAGATGTAGGATGTGGAAGTTGGAGGGTAAATGGTAGCGAATGGATTGTGCAATACTAGATCCGGAGCGATTAATATCACAGACGAAAACCTGTTACCAGGAACCAGAAACCAGCAACAAGTAACTTTAGATTTAAATATTACAATAGAAAATGTCGACTGAAAACAAGGAAAAATTCATGCTGGAGGCTATCAGAAAGGCCGATGAAAACATTATAACAGGTAAAGGAGGTCCTTTCGGGGCTGTGGTTGTCAAGGATGGGGAAATTGTTGCTGCTTTCGGCAACTGTGTTACATCAACCAACGACCCGACAGCCCATGCCGAGATTGTTGCAATACGTGAAGCCTGCAAAGTACTCGAAACCTTTGATTTGACCGGGTGTGAGATCTATGCAAGTTGCGAACCCTGTCCGATGTGCCTTGGAGCAATTATGTGGGCCCGAATCGACAAACTGTATTTTGCCGCCGACCGCCTCGATGCTTCCCGAGCCGGGTTCGATGACGAACTTTTTTACTCCGAAATTGCCTTGCCCTATCAACAGCGTTCTATAAAACCCGTACAACTTCTTCAAAAAGAAGCCAATATAGTATTTGACAAGTGGAATAACACACCGAATAAACTGGTTTATTGATAAATATTAACAGAAAACGATTCACCCATACGGGTCGGCAGCTTAAATATCATATTCCCAGATTCGCATAACGTAACAACCGTTAAACCTTCATCCGTTTTAGCGGTCTTACTTTTTTATGTATGTTTGTAATATTAACAAAGAAAGGCGATTAGAACTTCATCCGTTGGTTGCCAGATAAATAGATCGTGAACTAATCCTGCAGATTTATTCCTTTAATCCAGTTCTTGATAATAAATAGTTAACACTGTAAACTATTTATATTTTAAACTACTTTTGCAAAAAAAATAATGACCCCTGCCCTTTTGTCAAACATCGAGCCTCCGTTAGGAAGGATGTTTTCTTTTCTTGGAAAGGGATATCTCCAATTGTTACGCACAAAGCTTAATTACCTCGATATTGACCGGAATTATTATGCCCTGGTGTTGATTGAGAGTTTCGAAGGCGAGGTCACGCAGCAGGAACTTGCCTTACTACTCGATTCGGATAAAGTTAGTATTGTACGGGTTATTGATTACCTTTCGGAAAAAGGATACGTTACTAGGACCCGAAATACCGAAGACCGGCGCAAATACAGCCTGGTTCTTACCGGAAAGGCAAAAAAAGCCTTGCCTGAAATCAGGGAATGCTTTAGCGAAATAAACGAAATGGCGCTTAAGGGACTTCGGAATACTCAAATTTCAGAACTGACTGATGTCATTAAAATAATAAAGAATAACATAACCGAAAATATTCAAAGCTTATGAAATTTTGTAAAATACTGGCATTGCCGGTACTGCTCTCAGCATTGATATCATGTAACAGTGCAGCAAAAGATAAACCCGGAACCAAAGAAAAGCCGCCTGTAGCTATTGATGTCATAATTGCTGCAAAAACCGAATTCACATCCGATATAGAGGTTAACGGAACGGTCCTATCCGAAGAAATGGTTGAACTTCACCCAGAGGTTGGTGGCCGGCTTACCTACCTGAATATCCCCGATGGAGCGCTTGTTGCCGCAGGCACTGTGCTTGCCCGTATAAATGATGCTGATTTGCAGGCACAAATGAAGCAACAGCAGGTACAGCTTGAACTTGCTCAGAAAACAGAACAAAGGCTGAATAAGTTGCTGACCGTAAACGGCGTTGATCAGGCCACCTACGATGCTGCCCTTAGCCAGGTGAACCTGATTAATGCAAACATTAATATTTTGCATGCACAAATCGACAAAACTGTAATTAAGGCGCCCTTTTCAGGTCGTCTTGGACTAAGGCTTGTAAGCGAAGGTGCGTATGTTTCACCATCGACTGCTATTGGCACCTTGCAGCAAACTGATAAAATAAAAATCGATTTTTCGGTTCCCGAATCGTATTCAAGCCTGGTAAAAATTGGAAAAACCGTTTCTATCCAGTCCAACTCCTCAACCGATGAAATTATAGCAACCATAAGTGCAATTGAGCCACAGATAAATACTGCAACCCGAAATCTGAAAGTCAGGGCGAGGCTAAGCCATGGTAACCTGAACCCAGGTGCTTTTGTAAAAGTTCTGCTCAACGAAAAACTGACCGGGATAGTGGTACCAACCAATGCTATCATTCCTGATGCACTTTCGAACCAGGTGGTTCTGGTAAAAAATGGCAAGGCAAAATATCAGAATGTTGAAACCGGCATACGGAACAGCGATGTTGTTGAAATTACTGATGGCCTTATGATCGGTGATACAATAGTAGTCAGCGGAGTACTCTATGTACGTCCGAATGGTCCTGTTAAGATAAAAAAAGTCAGGAATGGTTAATAAAATTATTCGGAACTCTTTCAACGGTCTAACATTTCCAACATTAATTCCGATTCAAATCATATTATGAACATATCTGAACTATCAATTAAAAGGCCAATCCTGGCAACCGTGATGAACCTGTTCCTCATCCTGTTTGGTGTGATTGGCTTTACCTACCTTGGAGTCAGGGAATATCCGGCAATCGACCCTCCAATGATAACTGTAAGTACTTCATATACAGGAGCCAATGCCGATATCATCGAAAACCAGATTACAGAGCCTCTCGAAAAATCCATAAACGGGATCCCGGGGATCAGGACAATGACCTCGACAAGTTCAGTTGGGCGTAGTAATATCAACGTTGAGTTTAATGTTAACTCCAACCTCGAAGCTGCTGCAAATGATGTTCGGGATAAAGTGAGCCAGGCAGTACGTAACTTACCACAGGACATCGATGCACCACCGGTTGTAACTAAATCAGATGCCAATAGTGATTTTATCATTATGATGGCTGTTCAAAGTCCTACCAAGGGGCTTCTTGAGCTGAGCGATTATGCTGAAAATGTCCTCCAGAATAAATTCCAGACTATCCCTGAAGTGAGTGCGGTTAATATTATAGGGCAAAAACGTCCTTCAATGCGCATCTGGGTTGATCCTGATAAGTTGAACGCCTATAACATTACGTTCAATGAAATGGAAAATATCCTGAATAAGGAAAATGTCGAAATCCCTTCCGGGAAAATTTATGGAAATAAAACAGAACTTACCATCAGGGCATTAGGCAACCTGACCACAGAGGAACAGTTCAGGAACCTGATAATCAGGGGCGACGAAAATGGCATTATCCGTTTAGGCGATATTGCAACGGTTGAACTTGGCCCTGATCAATACGAACGAAGCTGGAAGGTTAACGGGGTAAGCGCTGTTGGTATAGCTATTACGCCACAGCCCGGTGCCAATTATGTTAACATTTCTGATGAATTTAACAAAAGACTACAGGAAATTACCAAGTCGCAAAAAAGTGATATCAAGTTCACTATCCTGATTGATAATACAGTAAATATCCGCAAATCGCTGAATGAAGTAGGTGAAACGTTATTAATTGCAATAATCCTGGTTATCCTTGTAATATTTTTCTTCTTCCGCGACTGGCTGATCGCCTTACGACCGCTTATTGATATTCCTATCTCGCTGATTTTCACCTTTTTCATTATGTATGTGGCAGGATTTTCGGTGAATATACTTACATTGCTGGCTATTATTCTTGCGACGGGGCTTGTGGTCGACGATGGAATTGTAGTCACCGAAAATATATTCCGTAAAATCGAAAATGGCATACCTGTACGGAAAGCGGCCATTGATGGAAGCAAGGAGATCTTTTTTGTAGTTCTTTCTACCTCTATTACACTGGCAATTGTTTTCCTACCTGTTCTGTTTCTCCAGGGTTTTGTAGGAAGCTTATTCCGCGAATTCGGGATTGTGCTTGCAACCGCTGTTTTAGTTTCCGCATTTGTTTCGCTTACCATCACACCTGTACTCAACATCATACTCCGACGCAAAGGAGCCCAGCACGGACGTTTTTACAACAGCACCGAACCTTTTTTCACCGGAATGGAAAATGGTTACAGAAACCTCCTTACACGATTTATAAAATACCGCTGGACCGCCTGGTTAATTGTTGCAACTTGTTTAGTGATAGTATATTTTATTGGTACAACATTACAAAGCGAAATTGCCCCGATCGAGGACAGGGGAAGTGTACGTCTGCAAATTACCGGCCCTGAAGGTGCAAGCTATCCGTATATGATGGAAACCGGCGACAAACTTTCGGATTATCTGATCGATTCTATTCCTGAAGCGGATATTTCATTTGTTTCGATTCCCGGGTTCGGAGGTTCAGGTGTGAACAGTGGCTCAGGTCGTGTTCTGCTTGTTCCTGCAAAGGAACGCAAGCGTACACAGGCTATGATAACACAGGATTTATCAAAAAAAATGGGGCGTTTCAAAGATGTTAAAATTTTTGCTATCGAAGAGCAAACCATCTCAGTTGGTCTTGGTTCAAGAGGATCATTACCGGTTCAATTTGTTGTTCAAAGCCTTGATTTCGAAAAGCTAAGGAGCATTATTCCCAAGTTCATGGATGCAGCAAGAGAAGATAAAACATTTCAGAATGTAGATGTTAACCTGAAATTTAATAAGCCGGAAGTTGATTTGACCATCGACAGGATCAAAGCCCGCGAATTGGGACTCACTATTACCGATATTGCCAGTGTTCTGCAAAGTGCGTTCAGCGGACGCCGCCTGGCATATTTTATCATGAATGGCAAACAGTACCAGGTTATCAGCCAGGTGGGTTTGAAAAACAGGCAGGCTCCCGCTGATATTTCAAATCTATATGTTCGAAATAACAAAGGTGAAAATATTTCACTTGTTTCGGTAATTAGTGTTGTACCTAATGCAATGCCTCCATCGATATTTCACTTTAACAGGTATAAATCGGCAACTATTTCAGCGTCACTTGCCGAAGGAAAAACAATTGGTGACGGGGTAAAAGCTATGCAGTCCATTGCCGATAAACTTCTCGATGAAAGCTACCAGACATCGCTTAGCGGACCATCGCGTGATTATGCTGAAAGTTCTTCCAATATTTCTTTTGCTTTAATCCTTGCAGTAGTCCTTATTTTCCTGGTTCTTGCAGCACAATTCGAAAGCTTCCTCGACCCATTCATTATACTTTTAACAATCCCGTTAGCTTTTGCCGGTGCTTTGCTCAGCCTCTGGATTTTCAATAACACGCTGAATATTTTCTCCGAAATCGGAATGATTATGCTGATTGGACTTGTTACCAAAAATGGAATCCTGATAGTAGAATTTGCCAATAAAAAACGTGATGCAGGCCTTACAAAACGGCAGGCAGTTATTGAGGGGGCAACGCTTCGTCTGAGACCTATTGTAATGACCAGCCTTGCTACTTCGCTGGGTGCCCTGCCGATTGCTCTCAGCCTGGGTTCAGCTGCAACCAGCCGCATCCCGCTGGGGATTGTGGTTGTGGGTGGAATCATGTTTTCGCTAGTACTGACCCTTTTTGTTATTCCTGCGGTGTACACCTATATTTCTGGAAAACGTGATGTGCATGAAGAAGAAATGGAAGAAATCAGTTAAAGGGAGTAGGGATTGAGTATTGGGGGTCAGGGCTTAATGCAGGGTATTATACCCTAAGATAACCCGATTGGAGATTTGAAAAAAATAATTGTAAGATTAAACATCATCAGAAAATGAAAGTAAATATTAAAAGTGTTTCCCTCCTGTTTGTTCTGAGCCTTCCGTTTTGGGTTGCAGCCCAGCAGCAGTTCACATTGAGGAGCGCAATTGATACGGCTCTGAGAAATAATTACGATATACAGATTGCTAAAAACTATGTTGAGATTTCGAAGATGAACAATTCGTATGGAATTTCAGGAGGTTTACCCAATGTATCGGCCAATGCAGGCGATAACGCTTCCATAACTACAACCAACCAGGATTTCATCGACGGAACTTCATCAAAAGTCTCCAACAAGGGAGATAACACGGTAAGTGCAGGAGTTTCGGCGGGAATCGTACTATTCAACGGGTTCAAGGTAACTGCCACAAAAGAAAAACTGAACCAAATGCAAAACCTGAGCGAGATTGAACTTAACCAACAGATTCAAAATACAATTGCGGATATCATGGTAACATACTACGATATTATCCGACAGCAAAACTACCTTAAGATTATTCAAAATTCGCTTGATGTATCAAAACAGAAACTGGAAATTATTAATGTGAAGAAAAATGTCGGAATGGCCGATGCTGTTGAGATTCTTCAAGCCCAGAGTGATGTGAATACAGCTGAACAACTGCTTGAAATACAGAAACTTGTTATCGAACAAAACAAATCTGATTTGTTGTTGCTCATAAATGCAAAAAAGCAAATGCAGTTTTCGGTTACCGACAGCATAATTATCGACCGCTCGCTTCAGCTGGATTCAATAACAAGCTACCTGAACCGCAACACCCAGTATCTGAGCGCTGAACAGCAGATTTTAATCAATGAACAGATTGTTAAAGAGGTTTCGTCGCAACGCTATCCATCTGTAAAATTGAATGCAGGATACGATTTGTACCAATCAAATATCAACAAGGGCACCATGACCATGAACCAGAATTATGGCCCGACCGCCGGTATCAATATGCAGATCCCGATTTTTAATGGTACTATTTATAAAACCCAGAAGGATGTTGCTAAAATAAATGTAATGAACTCGAAGCTAGAAAAGGAAAACCTTTTGAATTCACTCACAACACAGTCGATTAAGTTATACCGGTCCTACAATACCACCCTTCAGCAGATTGAATCACAAAAGAAGAATTTCGATATGACGAAGCAGCTTGTAGATGTGGTGATGCAGCAATTTCATGTGAGCCAGGCAACCATACTTGATGTGAAGGCCGCTCAGACCAGTTTCGAAAATGCAGCGTACCTGCTGGTTAACCTTATGTATTCGGCCAAGGTTTCGGAAATCGAACTTAAGAAACTTACCTACAGCCTGGGAAATTAAACCTGGCTAAATTAAAAACATATAACGGAAACTATAATGCATAAAAAAAGCCCCGCTTTTGGCAGGGCTTTTAAAGAATAATGTTCTGTATATTATTAAATTACTTTAACATTTACCGCATTTAATCCTTTTTTGCCTTCCTGAAGGTCGAAAGAAACCTGGTCGTTTTCCCTGATCTCGTCGATCAGACCGGTTACGTGTACAAAGTATTCTTTTTCTGAAGCGTCATCTTTAATGAATCCAAATCCTTTTGAATCATTGAAGAACTTTACTGTTCCTTTACTCATGATGTTTTTTATTTTAATATGATTTGCTGCAAAGTTACGCTTTAATCCTCAGCTATTACATTTTACTAAAAATAAATATTGGTCAAGTGTATATGCTTGCCTGCAAAATGTCATATCCGAAGTAAAAAAATCCACGTATTTTACTGAAAATACGATATTAGAACAGGAAATACCAGCATTCAACACATTGAATGTCTGCTTATTACGCTCCAATATTAACTGATGTCATTGATAGTGAACCCATTACAGACTTATCATTAAAAAAAGTTACTTTATCTCCTTCTTTTTTAAGTGCCAATGTATAAAGTAATGGCAGAAAGTGCTCGGGGGTGGGTACTGCAAGCTCAATTTCTCGTCCTAATTTCCTGTAATTTATTAAATCCCGGAAGTTATTTTCGCTTATCAGGGTTTTAAATTTGCGGTTTGCCTCCTCGGCCCAGTCAAATCCCTTGTCAGGATTGCCCCAATCGACCATCCTGAGGTTATGAACCATATTGCCGCTACCAATTACGAGCACACCTTTTTGACGCAGCTCCATTAATTGTTTTGCCAGATCGTAATGATACTGAGGTTCGCGGGTATAATCGAGGCTCATTTGTATAACTGGAATATCAGCAGCCGGGTAAAGCACTTTGATTACACTCCATGCACCGTGATCGAGGCCCCAGGAGTAATCGAGCCCAATACTGGTCTGATTAAACATGTCATGGGTTTTCTTAGCCAGTTCCGGGCTCCCGGGCGCAGGGTACTGCACATCGAATAAAGCCTGCGGGAAGCCTCCAAAGTCATGTATGGTGGGAGGTTTCTCCATAGCAGTCACAAAAGTCCCCTTGGTTTCCCAGTGTGCTGAAACGCAAAGTATAGCATTGGGCCTTGGCATCGAAGCTATTGAGGTTTGCCATCCTTTTGTGAACTCGTTCTGTTCTATGGCATTCATCGGGTTGCCATGCCCGACGAAAAGCACAGGCATAGGCTCTGTGCTTCCGAAGGGATCGGTTAAGGTTTTAAATTTATTGAGATTCATGGCCATTCCTGCTAAAGGTAAAAGAGCAATAGATTTGAGGAATTCACTTCGCTTCATGAAGAATATGTATCATCGTGTAAGCAATAACAAAATTATTCTGCTTTTTGTTTCAGAAGTTCTACTTCGAGTGATAGTTTTACCTCTTCACCAACCAGGACTCCGCCGGCTTCGAGTGCTGCGTTCCAGGTCAGTCCGAAATCCTTGCGATTGATTTTACCATCGATAGTAAAACCTGCCTTTACATTCCCCCATGGATCCACCATAAGTCCGCCAAATTCAACGTCGAGGTTAACAGGCTGGGAAACTCCTTTTATAACCAGATTGCCTGATAATTGAAATTCATCGTCACCTGCTTTTGTAAGTTTGCCTGAAAGGAATGTTATTTCTTTGAAATTTTCAACATCGAAAAAATCAGCACTTTTCAGGTGGCCATCCCGATCGGAAACTCCGGTATTTATCGAAGCCGGGTTAATATTGAAACTGATATCGGAAGTTGAAAAATCGTCGTTGTCGGTAAGGATCTGTCCGCTGAATTCGCTGAACTTACCTTTAACATTTGATATCATGAGGTGCTTTACTTTGAAAGCTATCTCAGAGTGCGAAGGGTCAATAGCCCAGGTTGTTTTTGCTGCCATTTTGTGTAGATTTTAAATGATTAATTTGATGCAGCAAAATTACACCGGTAATGTCAGCCGGAAGTTACACTTTCAGGAAGACGTGTAGTACAATCAGGAAATAGTTGTTCGCATAAGCTCGCGATACTCAGTTGGAGTTACTCCGGTTCGCTTTCGGAAAACCCTTGTAAAATAGGACTTCTCGTTGTACCCCAGCTCATATCCGATCTCGGAAACCGACTTACCGGAAGTAAGCAAGAGATTGCGCGCTTCGATAAGTTTACGCGTTTCGATAATATCAGAAATGCTTTTCCCAAAAACCGACTGGCTTATCAGGTTCAGGTTACGCGTACTCATATTCAGTTTTTCAGCATAAAAATCCGCATTCTCGGAACGGGTATAATTGAATTCAAGTATTTTAAGGAAACTGTTAAAAGTAACTACCTGTGAACGGTTCGAAGCCTGTTTATTAAGGTATTCCTTGTTACTTTCAGCCTCTAACTTCGAAAGCAAAGCACTTAGCAAATGTTTAATTACCTGGTAGTTGATGACATTTTCGTTAAATTCCATCAGCATTACTTCGCATAACGAGTTGAGGTTTGTACTGCAATAATCAACATTTAACGGATATTCGATCTGATCGAAATAACTGGAATAGAAATTAAACCGGCTCTGGGGAACGAGTTCATTTTTATATCGTATTACCCACCCTGCTGTATCAGCATCAGGCATGAAATTATGAACTTTGCCTTGTGCAACATAAACAATAACCGGCGATTGAAGCTGAACCTTTGCAAAATCGAGCGAATGTAAGGGTTTACCATGCGTAATAATAAGCAGTTCCTCGTGATCGTGTCGATGTGGGGGAATTGGGTTTGCAATAACCGGATCAACAGTTTCCCTGGTTAATTTCAGTATTTTGAAAGGTACATCCATCTGAATGCAATTGTGTAGGTAATGACGGTTCAAATATAAGTATCGAAAGAACTTCCGATATAGTAACAAAAGTAAGAATTGTGGAGCAGACAATTATATTTAATTACCCGGCTATAAAAGTATTCTTCAACAGAATTAGCGATCGTAATTAACTAAAAGGCATATCGAGCTCAAAGTCAGGCCTGTAGATGTGACTGCTATCCAGTTCCTGCACCCATCCTTTATAAAAACCGAGTTTTTCGAGTTCTGCCTTCACAATTTCATATTCCGAGAACAAAAGAGTACGGTTTAAATTTGGATGTCCTATCATGGCTGGTGTCGGACAATATTGCGACATTAGCGAAATTGTCACCGAGGTAGAGATATCGGCAATATCATTTAGCACACTCAGGCTATTATCAATATATCCCGGCAGCACAAGGTGACGGATGATCAGTCCCTTTTCGGCAAACCCTTTTTCATTCATAATAAGCGTTGATCCTTTCTGGCGGTACATTTCTTTGATAGCCAAAAGAGTAACTTCCTTATAATGTGGCACTTTCGATAATTTATTACCAAGAATACTATCCGAATACTTGTAATCAGGAAGGTAAATGTCGATATATTCTTCCAGTTCCTTTAATTGCTCAACTTTGTCGTAACCATTTGAATTATATACAAATACCGGATTATAGCCTTCGGTGCGTATAGCTTCGATAATTAGTTTGACGTGCGGAATATAATGCGAGGGCGATACAAACCCAACAGCATGGCATCCCCGGTCGAGTAAGCGGGTAATTGAATCAACAACTTCCTCAAGTTGTAGTTCCCGTTCATTCACGAATCCCCGGTTGGTGCTGATCTGATAATTCTGGCAGAAGATGCATGAAAGATTACACCGGCTGAAAAATACATTGCAAATACCCGCAGGACCACTGATTACAGGCTCTTCGCCCTGGTGCAGGGTAATTGAACTGATATTAAAGCCTGCATTGCTTCCGCAGATACCTGTTTCGCCATTCAGCCTGTCCGAATTACAATTACGGGGGCAAATGTTGCATGTAGCCAGTGGCTCCATTAATTTGCGAAAGCGGGACTCAGGGAAAACGTGGTTCAAACCGGGAATATTTACCGGCAAAGGTAGTGGTTTTCATTGTTTTCGGAATCAGGCTATTCAAGTGAGTTGTAATAGCACACAAGTTTTTTAAGGTCGTCGGAGGTTTTTGCTTTATTCCCGCTTACCTTCATGTATTCCTCCATTTCGGAACTGTGATCGTTAAATGCTGTAAGCACACTTTTTTTGGTGCAAAGCATTTTACTGGCAGGTTGCCCGGGTTTACTTATGAAATAACATTCATCAATAAAATACTTTTTCAATCCAGGCTGGTCGGGAGTCTCATCCAGAACAGAGGTCACAATCCGTTTAAGAAGGAGTTTATTTTTACCGGGTTCAACTATCTCGAAGTATCCTTTCCGGATGGTGTTTTCGCATTGAAATGCCTCGTATATAAATGTATGCCCGTTAAATGACAAGGTATTGATTTCCTCGGGCGAAGCAAATGCAAGTGTGTCGCTTCCTGAGATGAACTGCATCTGGTCGTCGAGTATATTGTAACGCAGGGAATACGTATCTATTTTGCTTCCATTACGAAGGGTAACATTCCCTTTTGGCCAGTCGGAACCAATATAGATTTCCCCTTCAATCCCCTCGAATTTCATAGGCGGTATAACGGAACCTGATCCGGAGGGTGAAACATAAGCTTTTGGAGAAGGCGTAATTTCATAAAGCACAGATGCAGGTTTGTTACCCACTTTGGAAGTGGTTTGCTGGGCATTTGCCGTGAAACAGATGGCAACCATAAGGACAGAAACGATCAGTACTGATATAGTTTTCATGACATTAGGTTTTAGATTCCTAAATATACGAAATATATCGATATGTTCGACCCGGGGTTGATAATTAACCTATCGGTCATAGCCAGGGAAGTGCTGAAATACCGATGCAACAAGAAATTTCAGATTTTTTTAATTACAATGACCTCACCCCAACCCCTATCCTGAAGGAGAGGGGCTTTAAATTAAAAGGAGCAACTATAAATACAATATTTTTACCAATATTTAGTTTGTTACCCGATTCTTACTATATAATCTAAAACAGCATTTCGTTCAAGTCAGAAAAGAATAATACATTTGTTAGTAGGACCATATTACAACCCGATCATTGACTATACTTCGTTGCCTATGAATAACACAGAAGACTTTATAATCAGGACTAACTCATTATCTTTTAGTTACGGAAACCAAAAGGTGCTCAAAGAAATAAATCTTTCTATTCCTGCGGGAAGCATTTTCGGTTTTCTCGGGCCAAACGGTGCTGGCAAATCCACTACAATAAAAACTTTACTTGGGTTGCTTCATACCGAAGCGGGTATGATTACGATTTTCGGTGAAGAACTGAATTCAAAAAAGATGAACATTCTTGGCCGAACCGGGGCAATGGTGGAGTCGCCTTCTCTTTTCGAGCACCTTAATGCATATAAAAACCTCGAATATACAGCCCGTCTCCGCAACCTTCCGTTCAACACAATACATTCACTTATCGATACGGTATCGCTCACAAAGGATGCCCACCGCCCTGTAAAGCAATATTCGACAGGCATGAAACAACGCCTTAGTCTAGCAATTGCCTTACTTCCCCAACCGGAGCTGCTTATCCTCGACGAACCTACCAATGGTCTCGATCCGAACGGAATAATGGAAATGCGGCAGCTTTTAGTGAGGATTAACCAGGAAGAGAACTGTACCATACTGTTGTCGAGCCATATCTTAAGCGAAATCGAAAAACTATGCAGCGAGGTGGCAATAATAAACGACGGAACCATTGCCTTCCAGGGATCCATGCAAACACTCCTCGGAATGGCTACGGGCAAAGAAATAGTTACGATCCAATCGGATAATACTGAAAAAGCCAAGCTATTGCTTGATGGTAAATTTGAAGCTCACTTAAAGGGCACGAACCTGTCGGTAAATATAAACAGCCGGTCCGATGCAGCTCTCGTTATCAGGACTTTAGTTGAAAACGGCATCGACATTTACTCTTTCGAAAGGGAATCATCGGGCCTCGAAGCCTCATTTCTGCAACTGCTTAACGAAAGTAAATCTTTATGAACCAAAAATTTAAAATCTTCCTGCATATTGCACTCGCGGAAGTTAACAAGCTCAAAGGAACCTTTGCATCCTGGTTAACACTGATTTACCCGCTCGGCTCGGTTATGCTGGTAACCATTTTCTGGATCAGCATGAGGAACAATAAGGATTTAAACTCCGAAACCCTGGTGAATAATCTTGGAAATATTTCTTCATTTTTCCTGCCTTTTTTCATTGTGCTAATCATCAGTTTTGCTTGTAACACTGATCATAAAAACCAAATGCTGAAACACATACTGGCACTGCCTGTTCCAAGGCACCTGTACTATTTCGGGAAACTATCAGGCATTATGTTTTTTATCGGAATTGCATTTATTCTTACGTTTGTATTTGCCTATTGTTCGGTGTTCCTTTGCGGATTTATCTCGCCAAAACTAGGATTTGGAGTTTCATTTAACCACGGACTGCTGTTCAGAATTATTTTAAGGGCATATTTCGCCTGTGTGGCTATTTATTCCCTGCAGTTTTGGATGGGGATGCGCCTGCGTAACCTTACACTTCCGGTTGCCATCGGATCTTCCATGATTGTGCTGCCTATAGCTGTTCTGATTATAATGGGTATAACAGGGTTAATTCGCGACAGCAGGTATTTTGTGAATATAATTACATATAACCCTTATTCAAACTCATTTTCCACAGGATTTAGCATGACGAAGGCTGGAGATATACCATTCTTCTCAACCCCGATCTATTTCTTTATCCTTATCTCGGCAATATCGTTGATTGCGGGAGCCTGGGAGTTTAACCGCAGAAATATCTGATCTTATCGAAGTTCTGCCAACATGCTTTCAATTGAGAGTTATCATTCAATAATAAAAGAAATAGCCGGAATAATTCCGGCTATTTCACTTGAACGATGTTTTGAAAATTTTATTTTCTGCTTTATTCAACAACCAATGTCTGTATCGAATGCGGAAGGCTCGTAACTTCGGCGGCCTGTCCTTCGATCCAAAGCCTGTATGGCACATTATCGTTACTCTGGTTCATTACTACAACCACAACTTTTCCGTCGGTATTAAGAAAAGCTGTTGTAATTAGCTGGCCACGGCTTGCTGAACTGATGATGCGTTTTGCGCCCGGGCGGATAAATTTCGAAAAATGGCCGATATAGTAGTATGAACTGAGGTAGTAGATCTGACCGGTTTTGGTATCGGCATGTACAGGTGCAAAGCAGAAGTTGCCAACGTGGTTAGGACCACCTTTTTCGTCGAGCAGTATATTCCAGTCGGTCCAGGCGCAGGTTCCGCTGTTGAAGTCGTTTATCATAGAGAACGCATATTTTTCACCCCATTTCCAGTCATCTATCTTAGCCATATCGAAACTTTCTGCACAGCCTTCGGTAAAGATCAGGTTTTTATCAGGATACGTTTCAGCAACCCGTTTTACATTCTCGTAAAGATTACCACCTCCGGTCCAGCTTTCGTACCAGTGATATCCGATTCCCCAGATGTATTTTGCAGCTTCGGGATCGTCGAGCACAGTACTGGCCCGCTGGTAGATCAGGTCGCGGTTATGATCCCAGGCTATGAGTTTTTTATCCGACATTCCGGCTTTTTTCAATGTTGGACCCAGGAAATTTTTAATAAAATCACGTTCCTCAACACCAGTATAAATACATGATTCCCAGGTTTGTGTAGCCATAGGTTCGTTCTGAACAGTTAATCCCCAAACAGGGATACCCTCGGCTTCGTAAGCTTTTATAAATTTCACAAAATAGTCGGCCCAGTTTTGGTAATATGCAGGCAGGAGTTTGCCCCCCTTCAGCATATTATTGTTGTCTTTCATCCAAGCAGGAGGACTCCAGGGTGATGCAAACAATGTGAGATTACCGCCTGCTTCGGTTATTGCCTGTTTTATCAATGGAATACGGAATTCTTTATCATGCTTTACGCTGAACGATTTTAAAGCTGCGTCATTTTCATCCACATACGTATAACTTCCACTCGAAAAATCGCAACTGTGAATATTGGTCCGCGCCAGGGTATATCCGATACCAGACTCGGGATTGTAATATTTCTGCAGTATTTCCTTTTGTTTATCCTTTGAGAGTTTTGCAAATGTTTCGGCCGAAGCATCTGTAATAGCACCGCCAATTCCTACAAAGGTCTGAAAGGTTTTTGAAGGATCAACAAACACTGTAGGCTGCGTTTCGAGTGGCTGTCCGAATTGTACAAATGAAACAGTAGCTGCCTTGGCTAACCTCAGGTCAGTACTTTGGGCTGTTGTATATACAACTACTTTCTTTCCCTTTGGGTCGAATGGTTTTCCGGCGGGATTTCCGGCTGAGAGCATACTTGCCGCTAAAAGCAGGCTAATGCCTGAAAAGAAGATTAATTTATTCATTTACTTAAATTTTGATTAATGACTATTTTGAATTCAAATACTATTCTTACGACCGGGCTGCCGGATTAAAAGTGTAAAATCACCGGGTAGGCCTTGCAAATATAATTTTTCAAATTGACACTGTGTGAATCCACAAGTAAATTACCAGACAAAAGTTGCAACAGAACCACTGCCCAGTGATGCTGTCGCAGTACGTCCGTTGAAACCTATGTTGAAAACCTTTTGTGAACTGCTGCTGTTCAGTACAACGAGCACTTTCCTGCCCTGAGGGGTTAGAAAAGCCACATTTGGCAAACTGCCCTGAAGGGTCGATTCAATCCTGACTGAACCGGCAGGCACAAATTTCGAAGCATGGGCAACAATGTAATACGAAACATTTCGGGAATACCCGTTGGTTATAGTTAGGGCGCCTTCACAACTGGTACAACCTCCGATTGTATGTGGATTGTATTGGGGATCGGCCGCAAGGTTCCACTCAATTACGTTTTTACTCCAGTTCCGGGTTGCTCCTATTATGAGGTTTTCCATATGCCATTTCAAATTTCCGCCGAAATCACCCGGACCACCAACCCACTGTTCAGTGAAATACACATTTTTAGCCGGATAAGCTAAATGCACCTGCGACAAAGCTGAAATAATACCACCGTACAGGTGGAAAGCTGAGCCATCAATATATTTGTATGCATCCGGATCGCTGAGTATGCTGGTGCAATACTCAGGATGATCGCAGTTGTGATCGTACAGGATAATCTTTGTTGTTAATCCTGCAGCTTTAAAGGCTGGTCCAAGGCTGTTTTTGATAAAATCCCTCTGTTCGGCAGCCAGCATAAGCAAACTGGGGTTATTATTTGGATTCAGCGGTTCATTCTGTATG
This sequence comes from Bacteroidales bacterium, assembly GCA_963677975.1. GTDB lineage: Bacteria > Bacteroidota > Bacteroidia > Bacteroidales > UBA4417 > UBA4417. The sequence goes on from OY782677.1 coordinate 3,783,844, forward strand.
GTAATTGCATCAATTGGAATCCCTTCCGATTTCATTTCCTGTATGTACTTCACAATGTACCTGGCATATACGTCATAATATTCGGTGAGCAGGCTGCCTCCAACCGAGTTTTTATTGGATTTCATCCAGACAGGTGGCGACCAGGGTGAGCCCAGGATTTTTATTTTTGGATTTAGTGCCATGATCGACTTAAGAACCGGGATCAGGTCAACCTTTTCCTGCGCGAGGCTGAAATGCTCAAGGTTAACATCTGTTTGACCAGTAGGCATATCGTCGTACGAAAACACCGATGAACTCAGGTCGGAAGCACCAATGCTGATACGCAGGTAACTTAGCCCGATTGAATTGTCGTCAAGTAAAAAAAGCTCCTTTAATAACGATTCGCGAATAACCGGCGCCAGGTTATTGATAAGCGAAGCGCTTCCACCGGTTAACGCAAATCCGAAACCATCAATTTCCTGGTACGAAACAGCCGGATCGACATTTATTGTAGGGTACTGGTTTGCTTTATCTGCAAATACAAGTTTCGAATCCTGTTTCTGCAAAAGAGCCGATTTATCGGGATTGGTAAGCCAGTAATTAATATCGGGTTTAACCTTCGTCGTGTCAGCAGGTATTACCGGGTCCGGATCGCCTTCGTTACTCTTGCAGTTGAACGATGTACATAAACCAAGACATAGCAATAGTATTACAAATGAATTCCCTGAAAAAACCGATCGCAATTTTATTTTACTGTTCATGTTTGGTAAGTATTTTCAAATAGATTTTAAAATCTATGTTACCTAGTAGATGATTAGCTTTTGCCTGAATATTGTTCCGGATGATTCCATTTCAACAATGTAAAGGCCTTTTGGAAGGTCGCCGACAAACATTTTAACAGTAAGTTCGTTGCTGGCAACTTCTTTTGTTTTCATAACCGAACCGTTGGATGAACGGAGTGTTAGTTTCCCCTTCTGACGTATAGGGCCGGGAAACTGTATGTTGAATACTTCGCTCGCCGGGTTAGGAAAAATCTTAAAACCAGGGGTCACATTTTCGTGGATTCCAGTACTGTTTTCAGTAAAACGGAACCAGTTCATGTTAAATTCGGGCTGAATTATTTTTACACGCAGGGTACAAATACCCTGGATCAGATCAATATTGGTACCAACAGTTTGCCAGGTCTGCCATCCACCGGTAACGGGCACATCGAGATATGCCGAAGCCGTTGCATTTCCCTGCGAATCAAGCTGCTGAACCTGTATCCGGCCGGAAGTGCTGTTACAGGCGATTCTGGCTTCGAAACGGTACCGGGTAGTTTTAATTACTCTTACACGGTAATCGAGATAATCGCCGGCATTGGTGTAACCCAGGTCCTGTCCTCCGCCCATATCGGAGCAACTTTCGAGCGCAAGGCCCTGGTTAAAGCTAAATGCCTCCGCTTCAATAAGCCCGGGAACCTGAATATATATCGGTAGATTATTTTTCACCGAAAGGTTCGTAAAACTTTGAAGCATTGTACCATCAGTCGCTTTGAGGTGCCCCTGCGAAAAATTCAGCCTGATGATGTCGATGTCATATACAGGTTGGATGAGACTGATGACAAGCTGTTCGTGATTTTCAGCATTAAGTTTGAGGCTTGCAAATGCGACCTGGGTTCCATTAACCATGCAGTTAAAATCTGCAGTTTTAATAGTTGAATCAACAAGCATCTTGTTACAGCTTAGGTAAATAAGTTCAGTCTGCAGATGGGTTTCGGCAAACATGGCAAGGCATGGTACATCCTCAATTTTTTTGCTCAAAAAAAAACCGATGGAATTCAGATTTACACCGCCTTTTTCAAAGTACACCCTTATTTTTTGCTGGCCTTTATACAGGATCACATTATCAATTGTAAAGGTTGCCCATACCTGTGAGCCACCAGTAGCAGGTAGTGAGAGGACTCCGCTTACGTCAGCTCCATTCACCATCAACCTGATTTTTGAAGCATCACCGGCATTTGCATACCTCAATTCGACTTTATATGCTGCCGATGAATCAACCCTGGCACTGTATTGCAGCCATTCGTTATCAGCTGTCCATCCGACATAATTCACATTTGCCGACTGGCCGGGATCGTAAGAGCTGCCAATATCAACACCGTCGTTTCGGAATGAGTACCCGCTGTTCCATGTTGTATTCGTTCCCGTGCTCACATGGTAATCGGCAATATCCGAATCGGAATATGCTTTGCCATAACGGCCAAGGTCGAATTCGGCTGCACGGATAAGACCTGGAATCACATTGGCAGAAAAAGGTCTTGTGGTTGAATCAATTACCTGCCTGAACATGGCATCGGTTAGGTCCTTACGATAGATGCAATTTTCAATCCTGGCATTCGCTGCCATCTGCATTAGTGCATTGGTTGCAAAACTTACTGTGGGCGCAGAACCTCCGTTGTTCCAGTAATTGAGCAATGACTGGTAATCGGCAGTTTTAACTATAGTTAGCGGGTTCACTATGGAATTGATCTTTTTTAACGGCCACCAGGCCCAGCCAATCCCGTTTTTCTCAACCAGTTGAATGGCATCGGTAAACCATGCGTTTGAATTTTCGCCTGATTCGCCCAACCATATAGGTATTGTATACTGATCGCGCAAACCAACAATGCCCGATATAGAACCCTGGTCGTTGGTCGACCAGTATTTATGGAAACTCAGTACCATGTTATTATCCCATGCCGGTAAGATGCCGTTGTAATTATTACCCCAGCAATTTCCTTCGATTATAATTATATGTTTGCTATCGACCTGTCGTATCGTATTAGTAAGATCAATGTATAATTGCCGTAAGGGTGCATTCGAAGTTTCGGAACAGCCGTTTTGGTTTCCACCGGAAGTAAAACTCCAGTTTGGTTCGTTTATCAGGTCATAACCTCCCACCCAGGGCTCATTAGCGTACCTCTCAGCCAGTTTCCGCCAGAGAGCAATGGTTTTTGCCTTATTAAGATCATTCTCCCAGAGCGAAGGCTTTGCCGGGTTGTAATCGCTGATAGCAGCATCCTTTCCCTGGCCTCCGGGAGCAGCATGTAAATCAAGAATAACGTACATGTGGTTTGCTTTACACCAGTTTATGAGACTATCTGTCATTGCAAACCCTTTGTCGAGCCATGTATTTCCACCAACAACAGGCTCATCTTCAATTGGTAAGGTATACAAATTATAGTGCATAGGCAGCCTCACCGAGTTGAATCCCCATGAAGCCAGTGAATCAATATCCCGGCGTGTACAATGATTTGCATGCCAGGCATCGTAAAACGCCTGTGTGTTCATATCACCGATAAGGGATCTGATTTTATCTTTCATCTGCCATTGCGTACCGGCGAACCCTCCCATTTCCATCATATAAGGCTCCTGCAGCATCCATCCTCCAAGCCCCATTCCCCTTAAAATTACTTCATTGCTGTTTGCATCCACAATCTTTTTTCCGCTCGCTTTAAGCCATTGGGCCGAAACTGACGAACCATACATAACCAGGCTAAGCGCAAATAATAATCTCAAACTTCGACTCAAACTTAACTTATTCATTATTAAATCTTTATTATTCCAATCAAATGTTTATTTTCAAGTTCATTTTCATCCTTTTACACAATTGCAAAGATAAGCATTATCGATGCTCTAACCCGGTTGAACTTTCAAAATGAGGCGTATTGAAAATCGATATAAATCAAATCCCGTGCCTTATTGCACTAATTCAAAATTATCTTTCAGGCGAATATCCGAAGAGGAAGCCCCTATCATTATTTCGAATTCACCGGGCTCGGCTACCCATTGCAGCTGCTGGTTGTAAAACGATAGTTTTTCCTTCCCAATCACAAATGTTATTGTTTTCGACTCACCGGCTTTCAAGGCAACCTTTCTGAAATCTTTAAGTTCTTTTACCAGCCTTACGATTGAGCCGACTTTATCATGAAGGTAAACCTGTACTATCTCTTCACCGTCATATTTACCTGTATTGGTAACAGTTACTGTCGCTTCCAGCATTTCGCTGCTTTTGATTTTCTTTGCACTCAACTGTAAGGTAGAGTATTCGTAAGTGGTATAACTTAAGCCGTAACCAAATTCATACTTCGGGAAAATCGACAAATCGGTATAGGAGGAGTTGTAATTATGGTTATCGTCGCTGTTTGCCGGACGGCCTGTATTGAAGTGGCTGTAGTAAACTGGTATCTGGCCGACACTTAGCGGGAAGGTAATAGGTAATTTGGCCGAAGGATTGTAGTCACCAAAAAGCACATCGGCAATTGCATTTCCTGCTTCGCTGCCTAGCCACCAAGTATAAAGTATAGCGGGCGCATTATCAGCAATATAATTAAATACCAGTGGTCGGCCTGCATTAATAAGCACAACTACAGGTTTCCCGGTAGCAAGCAATTTATTTAGTAATTCTTCCTGAACTCCGGGAATATTAATATTGCTCCTGCTTCTTGCTTCACCACTCTTATCCCTGCGTTCACCAATGCTCAGGATAACCACATCCGATTGGCCTGCTACTTTAACAGCTTCAGCAAATCCGGATTTGTCGGTGCCTTCAATTTCGCAACCCTTTGCATAAAGGAGTTTGGTATTTGGACCAATTTTGTTTTCAACCCCTTCCCATTGCGACACAATGAAGTTCGAATCAACCCCGGGTAACTCAATATCCCAGAAGCCCTTGTTTTGTTTCAGCGACTTTACAAGTGGTCCGATGAAAGCAATTGTTTTAGTAGTCTTTGATAACGGCAGCAAATGGTCCTGGTTTTTGAGCAGTACAATACTCTTCGCCGCTACTTCCCTTGCAACCTTTACATGCTCGGGGTTATTGAGTTCTTTCTGCTCCCGTTCGGCATCACAATACCTGAAAGGGTCATCAAAAAGTCCGAGTTCAAATTTCTTTTTGAGTATCCTGCGTACTGCATCGTCAATAAATGCAACAGGTACTTTCCCGTCTTTTACAAGTTGAGCAAGATTATTTTTATAACAGCGGCTTTCCATATCCATATCGCTCCCTGCAGTAATTGCCGACAATGCTGCTTCGTATCCGTTTTTAACAATGCCGTGGTTTATCATTTCGCCAATCGATCCCCAATCGCTAACAACAAATCCCATGAATCCCCATTTGCCTTTCAGTATATCGCGCTGGAGATATTTATTCCCTGTAGCAGGCACTCCATTCAGATCATTAAATGAATTCATAAATGTTGCAGCTCCAGCATCGACGGCTGCTTTGAACGGCGGCAAATAAACCTCCCACAGCATCCTGTCGCTCATATCCACCGAATTATAATCCCGTCCTCCAATAGCTGCACCGTATGCTACAAAATGTTTGGCACACGCCATAACTGAATTCTGGTCACCCAGTTTATCACCCTGGAAACCATGAACCCTCGCCGTAGCAATCATGGATCCCAAATAGGGATCCTCACCTGCTCCTTCCATAACCCTGCCCCATCGGGGATCGCGGGCTATATCGACCATTGGGGCGAACGTCCAGTGAATGCCGCTGGCACTGGCTTCGGTGGCGGCAACGCGGGCCGATAACTTAATGGCATCCATATCCCAGCTGCAGGCTTCGGCTAAAGGAATCGGGAAAGTGGTTTTATAACCGTGGATAACATCCTGCCCGAAAAGCAGTGGGATCCGCATGCGCGACTGCATGGCTATTTTCTGCCAATTCCGGGTCCTGTCGGTTCCCAGGCAGTTCAATAATGAGCCTACCTGGCCGTTCCTGATCTGGTCGGCTTTTTCTTTATCGACAGTTACTGGACCTGTTGCTGTCCAATCATCGTTGTACTGATTAAGCTGCCCAATTTTTTCCTCCAGCGTCATTAAACGTAAAACTGAGTCAACCTTCTGGTCGGTTAATTTGCTCTGAGCAGTTAAAAACTGGTTACAGAACAGGAACAAAATCAATACTATAGCAGTCGGCTTATTAATCATATGAATCTTATTAGTATTCAGCTCACACTGTTTAAAACATAAATTTCAAACCTGAAGTGTTTTTCAGCAGGTAAATTTCTTATTTGTAATCATGGAAGGCCCTGAAAACAACTCTGTTTTACTGGTATACCCTAACGTAATCAACTTCCATTGTTCCGGTGGTAAAGGCAGGATCGATGGTACCACCAAAATTTCCTCCTATTGCTACGTTTAGTATGATGAAGAAATTCTGATTAAATGGCAAACCAGCCGTATTTGTGAACGTATAAAAAGGAACATCGTCAACATAAAACCGCATTGTGGTTGATGACCATTCCAACGAATACTCATGAAACTCTGAAGTTACATTAGAAATCATGACGGTTGCTCCGTCGCCGTTACCTCCCGAATGACCAGGATGATGAAGGGTTCCGTATATTTTATTCAATTGATTTCCTACATGCTCCATAATATCGATTTCACCACAAGCAGGCCATCCTGCAGAAGAAATATTGTCGCCCAGCATCCAAATTGCAGGCCAGGTTCCACCACCTGCAGGAAGCTTAGCCCTGACTTCAATTTTCCCATATTTGAATGAATACTTGTTTTTGGAAAGCAAACGGGCAGAAGTATAGGCACTGCCGCTAAAGTTTTCCTTTTTCAGGATTATCTTCAGCACGCCATCAACAACAACGGCGTTATCAAGCCTGTTGGTATAGTATTCTGCTTCGTTATTACCCCAGCCACCTGCACCAAGATCATAACCCCACCTGCTTGAGTTGGGCGCACCGGGAGTGTCAAATTCATCGGACCAAACCAAATTCAGAACTACATTAACATTTACAACAAGAGTTTTCGAAGCCGTTTGTCCGGTTGCACTCTTAGCAACAACTGTTACTGTATATATACCGGTTGTTGAGTAAACATAAGTGAGCAGACCTGTAGTTGAGATTTCGGTTTTGCCGTTACCCAGGTCGAAAGTATAAACTGTTGCATTTGTTGCTGCAGCTGTAAAATGAACGGTTCCACTGTTATTCTGAAGAATGTCGGCAGTTAGCGTAAGGTTTGCAGGAGTATTGTCAGCAGGAGTATCACTTTCCTTACAGGAAGTGAATACCGGCAACACCATGATTAAAAAGGCGATTATCTTGTTCATCGTATGTATCTGGTTAAGCTTTAATTAATCTGTTAGAAAATACTTTTGCAATTTATAAGAAAACCGGAGGAGATAGCTCTCCCCCGGTTCTTACTCTCAATCAAACTCAACCAAACCCAACCAATCATTATTACAGAACAAAACTGGAGTACATGCTATGAGATTCACTAATTCCACCCGGTTCTGGAAAACGTTTTTTGTGTCCAGTAAATTGAACATTTAATTAAATAATTTAGACTTTTTTAAGTTTTATATACCAGGCATTTCCGGTTTCGGTTCCTTGAACACGCAGGTACATATAAGTTGGCGTAAGTTCAAAAATTTCATATTCCTTTTGTAAGGCGCCATAGCCAATATATGTATTTACTCCGGATAGCAATATACTAACCTGGGTGGATGATGTGGCAGGAATTCCTGTACTAGCCGGGATAAACGAAAAAGCAGATGTTCCTCCGGTATAGGAATAACAGGCTTCGGCTCCCGATGCCGGAATACCCGGTAGCGAGGTTAGTGCTCCTGTTTTGGTGAATGCGCCATCAGGACAAGCTACAGTTAAAGAATAAGAAGTGGACGATACCTTGGTAAAGGTAAATTTTGCCGTATAAAAGCAATTGCAGCAACTGACTTTTTCATCAATTCCGGCTGCCCACCATGAAGGAGTAAGGGAAGTGTTATCCCATGGTCCAACTCCAAAGTGACCGGCAACTTTAGGATCGACCGACCAAGTTTTGGATGCATCACCTGTTAGGTTGGTGATAATGGATGCAGGAGGAGCATAGTCGCTGCGTACAGTCACTTCTTTTGTTGCAATAGATGTCGATCCTCCCTTGCCTGTTACTTTTGCTGTAATCCGATATTTAAAAGTACCCGGATTGGTATATTGCTTAGTTACAGCACCGGTAGGTATGTTAACCCAGCTAATATCATCACTTGCATCATAATCAACACTATAGTTTAGTGCATTATCAGCAGTAATTGTAATATTCACTTTACCTGAACCGTCGCCGTTAGGATGTGTTGCATCAACTCCAACTATCTCGGCAGCAATTACGATATTTGATGGAGCAGTCAAATCTCCCAGAGCATATTCCTGCTTCTTGCAAGCGCTAAATACCAGGATCAGAGCTGCAATTCCTATAAAGGTTTTAAAAGTATTTTTCATGAGTATCATTTTTTTTAATTTGTAAGGACGAAGTTATCAACATAAATGATTGCCCCTGCGCCATCTGCCGCATCGTTGTACCTGAGAACCAGCTGGGTGAATCTTGCGCCTGCAGGTATCGTAGTGTTTGAGCTGAAATCAAAAACCAACTCTTCCCATGCACCTGATTTGGTAACAGCTGACTTAACAATTGCTCCCCAGGGATTGGCCGCTGTTCCGCCGACAGCCCATTCGAGTTCAACATTCAGTTTTTTGCCTATCATCGCAGCATCAGGATTATAAACCATCACCTTTATTTTTTTACCATAAGAAAAATTGATTGGGATATTCAGCGGGCTGTAGGTTCCACTCCAGCCTTGCTGGCCCCTGACGAATTTACCAACTGTTGCACTGGTGTTAATACCGCTGGGATTTGGATTTGCTACTTTACTGAACCCCTGGTTATCACCAAAAGTTCCAAAGAAATAGTCCATTGTTGCGCTTTCGAAAGACAAAGGAAAACCGAACAGAGTCATAACTTTATCTGTTTTTGCGGCTCCGCCGCTTAAGGCTGTTACCTTGAGGTCAAAAGGCCCGCCTGCTGCATAAATATGTGCAGGAAGTTTTGCACCCAATGCAAGCGGAGTTCCAACTTCATTTGCAACATCACCATAGTAAACTAAAAATGATTTGGCATATTTGGCCGTAGCACTGACAACCATGTCACTTTCAATTTTAATAGTTACCTCCTCAGGAGCCCTGTATGTAACGGTGAGAGGATAAGTAGTGGAAGTACTCTTACCAGCGAAATCGTTGGCAACAACAGTAACAGTATAGCTTCCTTCAGGATATGAATGCGTAACACTTGCACCTGGTGCAACGGTTGCAGAAGCTGCTGTGCCAGTGCCATGTCCGAAATTCACTGTAAAGGATGCTATTCCTTCTCCAAGTGGAGTTATTTTAACATTCCCCGAGTTATCATTGCTGATATCGAATATTTTCGACGGGTTAGCCGAGTTTATGGAATTCAAAAAGGATAAATCCTGGTCAACTCCTTCTATCTTGGTACAACTTGAGGCAGCAACTATTAAAAACAGCAGACTGCATATTAATTTCATTTTTTTCATATCTCTAAGTTATTATTGAATATACCCTTGGTTTTGAACTAATTTGGTACCCAGCAATTCAGCATTAGGAATCGGGAAAACTTCATTTTTGTTTGCTGTGAATCCCCTGCTTGCCAGTTTCGAAGCAGCATCGCCCCAGCGAACCAAATCAAAGAAACGCTGTCCTTCACCTGCTAATTCCAACCTGCGTTCAGCTTTAATGGCTGCCAGTGAAACAGGAATTGACGATAAACCAACTCTTGACCTTACTGCATCCAACAGGGCCTGTGCCCTTGCACCTGTTCCGCCTAATGCTTCAGCTTCCATCAGGTATGTATCAGCAAGACGGATAACATAACTGTCCTGTTTATAGTTAAGTACTGCATCACCACCCAGTGTTGTTACATCAGCCTGGGTAGGCATGTATTTCTTGAAGAAGTAACCCGTATTCATGTAACCTTCAATGTAAGTAGCCTTACCAGCTGTGTTGAGTGCTTTCAGGTCGAATACGGTTGAGGAGAAACGCGGGTCAGCTTTAATTGCATCGTAAAAGTCCTGTGTAAATACATTGAAACTCCAGCCTGAAGGCAATAATGGTGCAGGGTCAGCTACTTTTGTATAACCTCTTGGGCCTACCATAACGCAAACGCTGTTGCCCTCGTCTGAACCGGTTCCCCAGTTTCCCCAGCCACCAAGACCAAGATTGGTGTGGCAGGTAACTAAGATTGCTTCGCTGTTGAATTTGTTGGCAACAACCCACAGATCGCTGAAATTTGTTAGAAGTTTGTACCCATACTGGCTTGTTCCGCCTGGCGTAGCACCGTTTACTTCAGCAAGTTGTGCAGCTGCGAGTGCACCTTTTTTCTCATAAAGATAGACTTTTCCAAGTAAAGCCTGGGCAGCCCCTTTTGTAAAACGTCCGGCTTCGGTTGTTAAAGCTACGGTTGGAGGTAAAACTGCAATAGCTTCAGTCAGATCCTTTTCAATTTGAACATATACACTCTCAGGAGTTGCCTGAACTACATCGTACATATTTGTTGCGGTGAGGGGCTCGAGGAGTAAAGGAATGTTTTTGAACATACGAACCAGGTCAAAATAGCACATAGCTCTTATAGCTTTAGCTTCGGCTGTATACCTTGTTTTTAAGGTTGCATCCATAGTAGTGCCCGGAAGCTTCGAAAGTAGCATATTTGCTTTGAAAATTCCCTGGTAGTAATCGTTCCAGAAACTTGCCGGGATTGTAAACTGGGTAATCGTGTAATTTGAGAAGCCCTGTATTCCGGCTCCGTCACTTGCTCCGCCACCACCAGCATACTGATCGTCCGATCCAGCATTCATCATCGTGATCATGTTCTCGAATCCTCCGGAGTTTTTACGCATAATATCGTAAACCCCAACAAGAGCAGAATAAGCCTGAGCCTGATCCTGGTAATAGTTTGCTGTAAGGAACTGACCTTTAGGTGCGATATCCACAAAATCTTTTTTGCAGGATACCAGTGATAAAACCATTGCGGCAGCAATAAATAAGAAAGTATTTCGATTTTTTTTCATTTTCTTTAAATTTTGTTTGTTAGTGTTTTAATTTAATAAAGCACAGCTTTTTACAAATGGATTACCATTGGTAAAAATTAAAATTGCAGTTGCAGTCCGGCTATGAATGAACGAGCCTGAGGATAGAAACCTTTGTCAATTCCATAAACACCGCCGCCGATTTCAGGATCGTATCCCGTGTAACCGGTGAAAGTAAAGAGGTTTTCTGACTGAACATAAATCCGGAATTTGCTAACATCAATTTTCGTGAGCAGATCGCTCTTGAGAGTATAACCAATCTGGAGTTGTTTCAGGCGGAAATAATCACCTTTCTCGAGGTAGAAATTCGACATACTGCTAAAGTTTCCGTTAGCGTCATTGCTGGTAAGACGAGGATAATCATTCGATGTACCTTCGCCGGTCCAGCGGCTCATTGCAATAGTCTGCCAGTTCGAATATTCTATATCCAGACGGCGTAAGCCCTGGAATATTTTGTTGCCGGCTGCACCCTGTCCAAAGATCATGATATCAAATCCTTTGTACGATGCGTTAATTGTTAATCCATAAGTATATTTAGGAATGCTCGATCCGAGGAAAGTTTTATCCTTTTCGGTAATTGTACCATCACCATCAGAGTCAACCCATTTCCAATCGCCAGGAGAAGCTTTTGGCTGGATCAAACCGCCGGTTGAGTTAACATTTGCATTCACTTCGGCCCAGCTTTGGAAAATTCCATCTGTCTGGTAGCCATAGAATGAGTTGTAAGGTTGTCCTACCTGTATCCTGGTAACCGGGCCCATCGACTGGAAAGTTGCACCACCTGCGATAAAATCAGCATCCGAATTTACATAAGTAACTTCGTTCTTCAGGTATGCAATGTTTCCGTTTGCGGAAAAAGTAACTTCACCAAAAGTTTTATTATAACCTAATTCTAGTTCAACACCTTTATTTTCCATATCAGCTACGTTTCCAACCGGTGAGGATGAAACTCCAACATAACCCGGGATCGGGATGCTGCGGAGAATACCGGTGGTCTTTTTCTGGAAAATTTCGAAAACGAAGTTGAAATTGGTCAGGAATCTTGCATCGAAGCCTAAATTCAGCTGTGAAGTTTCTTCCCAGTGCAAATCAGGGTTATCAAGCGTTTTAGGAGCATATCCGGTTGTGATATTGCCGCTATTTCCAATCGTATAATTGAAACCGCCAATAACTGTTGACAGGTATCCAAAATCACCGATATTATCGTTACCGTTCACACCATAACCACCCCTGATTTTCAGGGAGTTTACGATATTATTGGTTTTCCAGAAGCTTTCGCTCGAAACAACCCAACCCAGTGAAAATGATGGGAAAATACCATATTTGTAGTTGGCACCAAATCTTGTGGAACCGTCACGACGGATAATACCTGTGAATATATATTTCTCCTTGAAGTTGTAGTTTACACGGGTAAATAAGGAAGAAATTTTATGCTCGGTAAAATCCCATGTGCCTGAAATTCTGTTGGCCTGTGGGATATCGAAATTAAAGGAGGCATCCTCATAACTTGTGATAGGCAGACCTTGAATAGTATTGCTGGAACCAAATCCTATACCATTAACATAAGCACCCTGACCAAGTAAAACGCTGAATTCATGATCCTGAATTTTATTGCTGTATGTTAAGGTATTTTCCAGGTTCCAGTCAAATCCTTGTTGATTGCTCATACCATAATTATTTACGCCATTCGATGTTGAAGGGTTCAGGTAATAAACCGGAGTATAACCCCTCCATCCCCAGTTTGCTAATTTTGCACCGGCAGATGTCCTGAATTTAAGATGGCTGTTGATATTAACATCAAGGTAAGCATTACCGGCAAAATCGTCGGACCAGTTATACTGACCAAGACGTGTTTGGGTATAAGCCAGCGGGTTAGTCATTTCCTGCCCTACATTCGGTGAAATTGCGTAAGGGTTACCATTGGCATCCCTGATAGCTGAAGCAGGATAAGCTGCTGCAAGTACAGGATCGGTTTCGATTACCGGTGTAATCGGATCAAGGTTGATTGCAGAACTTAACGGGCCGCCAAATTCGCTGTTTGTATTACCGATACCAATTGATTTCTGGTGCGTATATCCGAAGGTTTGTCCAAACGTAAATATTTTCGATATTTTATGTTCGGAATTTAAACGGAAGCTGATCTTGTTATAATTCGAAATTTCGGTAGCTACAATACCTTCCTGGTTTGTGATACCAACCGATGAATAAAATGTTGACCTGTCGTTACCACCACTTAAACTCAGTTCATGCGAATAACGCCCGGCGCTAGTGTTGAATATTTGTTTCTGCCAGTCTGTACCTACTCCATAATCAACAGTGGGGAATTTTGGAGCTAATCCACCATTAGTCTGGCGTTCGTTGATTAATGCTGCATATTCCGAAGCATTGCATAATTGTAAAATTTTAGCCGGAGCCGATGTACCGTAGAAAGCGTTGTAATTCACAACCATTTTACCTGCCTGGCCTTTTTTGGTAGTAACAAGGATAACACCTGTTGCAGCCCTTGTTCCGTAAATAGCTGCCGAGGTGGCATCTTTAAGTACTTCGATTGAAGCAATATCCGACTGGTTAAGGTAACCAATTCCGCCTGCATCAACCACAACTCCGTCAACAACCCACAAAGGATTGTTTCCACCATCACCGAAAGTAGTTACACCACGGATGCGGATGGTAGAAGCTGAACCCGGCTGACCTGAATTGGCTGCAATGGTTACACCGGAAACACGACCCTGGAGAGCCTGCTCAACACGGCCGTTAGGGATTTTTTCCATATCCTTTGCTTTCACGCTGGAAATGGCTCCCGTAACAACACTTTTCTTTTGTGTACCATACCCTACTACAACAACTTCCTGCAGATTTGTTGCACTTTCGGTAAGCACTACATCAATTACTTTGCTGCTTGCGGTTACGGTAACTTCCTGTGCATTCAATCCGATGAATGAAAACACGAGCACCTCGTTCACCTGGGCACTAAGGGTATAGTTACCGTTAATGTCGGTGGTTGTGCCTCCGGTTGTCCCTTTAACCATAATGGTGGCTCCGGGGAGAGGCAGGTTATCCGCTGCTGATTTAACAGTTCCCTTAATCTGTACCTGCTGGGCGATGGCCCAGAACGAAAAAATTAAAAAGAATGTACTAAGTAGTAGTTTTTTTTTCATAACATTAATGTTTGATTACATGTTAATTGATTGTTGATTGATGGTTTGGGGGATTGGAAAATATATTGGGTTTGGCAAGTTGGATTCCCAAGGGTTAGTTTAATTAATTATGTACACTAACAACACCTAATTTGACAGGCATTGGATTTGGGGTCAGTTATTTGAGAGGCAATTGATGCAAGATTACAGTCATGCAAAAGAGTCAACTGGGTCAGGTTTTTATCATAAGCTGAAATTAATTTGACTTCTATTTTCCTTCTATAAAGATGGCTATTATTTAGTTATATAAACTAAGCAAAGAAAATCAATCAATGGCGATATCGGATTTTCCTTGGTGTAACATTAACACGAAGGTAAATACTATTTTATTTAATTTTACGTATATAGATAAAAAAAATAAAAATAATTATTTAGCAGGGTATATATGCTTTTTATAAATAATTGATTTTATTAAATTTGTGTCATTATTTAGATTGTTTCTAAATTTGATATTTTCACAAATAAAAACTCAGGCACATTAAATACTTAGTGCACAAACTACACTTACAAAATTTTTATCACTTTATATTACCCAACTTCAATATTTCAAAGTCCAACATGCGACCAATAAATGGCTCTATTTTATTCTTCTGAATTCACCACCTATATCAATTCATGCATTCATAAATACTTTTCTATTTCATGTTCTCCCAATGCCTGATAAGCTAGGTTAGAAAACCCTATTCCATTCTGACATTTCTTTAAATCACAACAGCTCACTGACTATTGGATTTAAACCAGTTCGAACCTTCAATCAAATCAAACTCTAATTTTGAATTAATTCACACTACGTATTACCCAATACCTTTACTCCTGACTTCTTCTTTAAACATGAATTTGCTAAAGTTCAAAGCCACAACACCGATTGATATTGAATGTACTATTTCGAAATGATGATCATTGCTAAACCTGCGATGTATAGCAGGAGCATAAAGTTTAACAAAGGTTTGGTTCCCGAAGGAGCTTTATCAAATTCTTTCCAGACATAAATCCCCCATATTGCAGCTACAACAGTTGCTCCCTGGCCTAAACCATAAGAAATAGCCGGGCCGGCTTTTCCTGAAGCAATTATACTGAACGACATACCAACACTCCAGATCACGCCGCCCAGAATACCAACCAGGTGGTCCTTTCTTGTTCCCTTGAAGTAATCATTGCTGGAAACCGGACTCCCTACAAAAGGAAATTTCATTTGAATTGTGTTAAAAAGAAAACTACTTGCTACAACACCAACTGCAAAAATCACAAGAGCGGTGTAGGGAGTGAGTTTCCCTGCTTCAGGCATATTGAAATCGGCAACCATAGAAACTGCAACATATTTATAGAACAATCCCATCAGCAACCCGCTTATTATCGACAGGATGATCCCTTTTTTTGAGACTTTTTCAACTGAGCTGGTTTGTAATCTCTGATAGGCTCTCGCATTGAAAAGTATTGCCAGTACTATTAATGCAACTCCACCAAATATTAAAACCGGGTTTCCCTGCGGATTTGAAATGTAATTGACGATAACTCCCAATACTAATGCTATACCAATTCCGACCGGGAATGCAACTGACATTCCGGCAATAGCCATAGCAGCTACCAATAATATATTTGCCAGATTAAAGATCACACCCCCTGCAAAAGCAGACAATATATTACTGCTATCGGCCTGTTTCATATCCTCCAGAAAAGCCCTGCCTTCGGTTCCGATGCTGCCTAAAGTAAAGGCAAGAATTAATGTACAAAGCAGGATACCTACGCCATAATCCCAATAGAAAAGTTCGAAGCGCCACGACTTATCTGTTAGTTTTGTTGTATTGGCCCATGAACCCCAGCAAAGCATTGTGATTACACAAAGCATAATTGCTAATCCGTAATTTTCGACAATGAACATAATTTTTAGTTTTAAGTGTGAATACTTTTTTTTTAAACAAGTTCATATCTGTAAGGCACTGATGCCTGTGCTCCCATCCTGGTAACAGATATTGACGCAGCCTTAACAGCAAGTTTAATCGCAGGTTCCCAATCCATACCTTCATTTATTGCAACCGCTATTGCCCCTGTAAAGGTATCGCCGGCAGCAGTTGTATCAATTGCCTTTACTATAGGTGCATTTACGAATAAACAGAGGTTATTGTTTTTAAAAAAGGCACCCTTTTTACCCATTGTAATGATTACATTCTGCACACCTTTAGCTAAAAAAGCATCAGCAGCCAGAGAGACCGTTTCATCATCAAATACATTTATGCCTGTTAATAATGAGGCTTCCGTTTCATTCGGTGTTATCAGGAAAAGGTCCTTCAGCAATTCATCCTCTAAAGGCTGAGCCGGTGCAGGATTAATAATTACTTTCTTATTGTTTGATTTGGCGATTCTTACAACGGCTGCAATCGTTTCCATAGGAATTTCCAGCTGCATTAAAATAATTTCGGCCGAAGATATCTCTTTTACATTTTCAATATCCGCCGGCAGGAGATTGGCATTAGCGCCCGGAGCTACTACAATGCAATTTTCGCCTTCCCGGTTCACCATAATCAGCGCTGTTCCTGAAGGTTCTATATCATCAAGAAAAACAAAGTCGGTATTTATATTTTCTTCTTGCAGATTCCCGAGAGTTTGCTTTCCAAAAATATCATTACCAATTTTTGAAACAAAAATCACATTACCACCCAGTCTTGCCGCCGCAACAGCCTGGTTGGCACCTTTGCCACCGGCATTCATAAAAAATCTGCCTCCCAATTTCGTTTCACCGGGCAATGGCAATACTTCAGTTTTTACCACCATATCGGTATTGGCACTTCCAATTACGATTATTTTATTTGCATCCATATACTACTATTTATTTAGCACTATCAATTCTTTATTACCTTACTGAAATGAAAACTTAAAATTCTCATTGGTTTTAGATGCTGTTTTATATATCACGGCACCCGAAACATAAATATTTGCTGCTGCAGAGTCAGGATTTTTCTCCCCTTTAACTAGCAGTTTTACGGTGTGTTTCCCTTCACGAAGGTTGATAATATGGTAGATGTTTATACCACGGTGCTCCTGGTGTGCATAATCGAAATAGCAATCGATAGTGCGTTTGAATACGCCGTCAACAAAAGCATCAGCTTTTCCTCCGTCTTTTACCCAGTTGCCTTCTATCGAAATCCCTGTGCCCACAAAAGTTATGATTATTTCGTCGCCGGCATTACTACTGTATTTTGACTGATTGTTCCTGCTTTCATCCCAGGCACCTTTCATTTCCCAGGTTACATCTTCTTTCGAAGCAAACACATTAACCCTTTTGTAAAATACCAGATCAGGGAATGCTACTTCCAATGGGAAGGCAAGCGGATTTTGGACTTTAATAGTCAAATCCTTTTCGGTGGTGTTGCCTCCATTATTGATAATAATTTCACTTGCGTATTCCAGGGTCCGGTTAACGGCCTTGTTGAACGAATACGATGTGTTATTGAACAGGGTATCTCCCATTGCTTCAACAGTAACCTGATACGCATGCGGCAACCCACTGAATCCTTTTATGATACCAAGGACCGCTACTGCGTTTGACGGATTGCAATCTGAATCCTGGCCACAGCGTGTTGCAATTTCCATTGTTTTGTCTACATCACCTTCACCATAAAGCAAACCCATTGCAATGTATGCACCATTCAATTTAGCATCTATATTAAAAGCTTTTCCCGCTTCACAGATATTTACGTTACCCCACTTGTTTTCCAGTTCCTGCCAGGCTTTACGCCAGTTGGACGGGTAATAATCGTGCAAAACAATAACATCCTGAATAATCCTATAGTAATCGCTTTCAGCCGGCAATGAGAGTAAAGCCCTACTTATTATTTTATTAATATCGTTTTCGAAATAAGCTTCAGTGTATAAAGCGGCAACAAAAACGCCACCATACAGGCCATCGCCATAATTCATAATATGCCCGATTTTATCAGCAATCCTGCAAGCAGTATGCGGCATTCCCGGGCAAATGAACCCAATGAAATCGGATTCGATCTGAAAATCGATATCATCGGCATGAAGATTATACTCAGGAGTACCGGATTGAGGGGGATAAATGCCATCGAAATAATTTTTCCGGCCCTGTACATTGGCATGCCATAACATATACCCCGATTTGGCAAAGAATTCCTGGAATTTTTTAGCAGGAGCATCAATACCATTTTGATCCATGGTTTCCATAAAGGTAAGCTGCACATAAATATCGTCCTGCCATACAGATCCTTTAACATCAGCGGGGACCCATTTGATCGAATCTTCAAAGGTTTTACCCTGGGCCCTGAACTCAGTGGGTGCACCATAGGTAACACCAATCATTTTACCTGCCCATCCGCCTGCAATTTTGTCCTTCAGGGCTTCACGGGTAATTGTCCTGGTTTGCAAACCGGCCTCACCAACTTTCGACTCTATCTGTGCAAATAATTGTGCGGCAAAGAGTATGGCTGCCAAAATCATCAAGTATTTCATCTTATTTCTTTTTGTTTAACAATTTAAAAGGATACCTATAATTTGGACAAAAAACACTTTATCTCTCAGTAGAATTTTATCCAGTCCAGTTTCAGGCTATTGGATTTAACTTTGATTCTTATGTGATTATTTCCGTTCTTCAGATAAAATTCCCCGATTTTTGCTTCGTTCAATTCACTGTTTTTCACGGTAAAAACAACTTTTTTGTTATTGATCCATAGTAATAATTTAACTGGTTTACTATTGGCTGATGCCCTGATTGACAGTTGATGAATATTGCTATCCTGACAGTTAAAGCTATAAGCCAGCCATTCCGATTTCTGAAGCCCAACGGATTGATCAGACCAGAACTGGTCCTTTATTTTACTATCCAGTTCTATCTGCACAGGCTCTTTGGTACGGTAGAATTTCGATTTATTGAGTGTGTCCAAAACATAATATGAACGGTTATATCCACCGAACCCGTAATTTTCGGCTTCAATTTTTGCAGGTATCCTGGTTAGAATAGCATTGCATACATCTTCGAAATAAAGGCAGTTAGATAACTTTATATTTTCAAGCAAGTCACTAAATATCTTTTGTGCAACTTCACGGTCGGGCTTGGATCCATTCCTCGTATAGGCTGAGATCAGATTCCAGTTTTCAGGCTTTTTAATGGAATAAGGTGTGTTTTGAGTATCCATTTTTTTCCATGGCCAGAACGAAAATCCGATGTTATTCGCTTCGAACAATTGTGTAGTTGCCCAGTAAATTGCATTCCCTTTTTCGCCTGTTTCGCCTACCCAGATCGGGGTATTCAGTTCCTGCCTTTTATTTAAGAATCCATCAATGCTATTCAGATTGTCGGGCCTGGCCCAGCAATAGTAGTGAAACTGGTAAAAAACATTGCTATCGAACGGTTTATCAAAAAGTGACCAATCGTTCGACCAATCAAAACCTTCCAGAGTAATCATGTGCTTTTGATCCACTTTGCGGATTTCGGTTGTGAGGCGTTTATACAACGGGACAAGCAAATGCTTGTATTTTTCAGCTGAACCGGTATTTATCGGCAGTGGTTCGTTCAGCAGATCGTAAGCAGCCACCGTTGGTTCCTCTTTGTATTTTTCTGCAATTTTAACCCAGAGGGCAACGAGCTGATCCTGATATTTGGGATCCATAAAAAGTTCGGGTTTATCGTTCGGGCTGTCGTCGATATTTGCACCTGTCTGTCCGCCAGGTGCCCCGTGCATATCAATAATAACGTACAGTTTATGTTTTTTACACCAGGTAACCAGTGAATCGATCAGTTGAAATCCTTCTTCAACATAAACCGGATTTTCGCCTTCGGTTAAAAACAATCTTGAGTTTAAAGCCGGACGAACGGAATTAAACCCCAGTTCGGCAATCCGTTTTACATCAGCTTCAGTGATATAATTTTGCCTGAATGCTTTCCAGAACTTAGCAGCTGCTTCATTACCGATTAAATCAGCAACAACTTTTTCAATTTTCCGTGGGCGGTCGCCAAGGCCTCCGAATTTCCACATATATCCCTCGGGCAGAAGCCAGTTTCCAAGCCCTACTCCTTTTAAGAAGATTTTCTCTCCCGATTCATTCACAATATCCTGTCCGGATGTGTTCAGGAAGGTAAGAGGCTTTTGCTGGTTTATCTGTGCAAAAGAAAAACAGCTTACCATAAGGGCCATAATTACGGCACTGAATAATTTTATTTTCATCTCAATTTCATTTAGGGTTGTAAGACCTTATTAGATTTCGAACTATTTATTTTTTATCGCGAATGGCAACCAAACTTTTATATCTCCGCCGCTCTGACTTGCATCAGCAAAAGGGACCAAAACGAATTGCTGTTTTAATGAGCTACTCGTTTTATCAACAATATTAACAGTATAGATTTGTTTTCCAACCCATTGCGCTGGTAGCAGATTGGGGTTTGATTTTACAAAAGGTAATTCAACTGTTATTTTCTGATCAGGTTCCAATTTGCAATTCCGAAGTACTTCAATGTTTAGCAGGCTGTCCAAAGCCAGTACCTGCGGCCCCCTCTGAAAAGCAACCTGGCCCGGATAGCTCTTGCCACCAGTAAGTACCTGAACAGGCATCTGAAATGATATTTTGATTTTTTCACCCGGTTTCCAGGCCTTGTTAATGACCAGGGTTTGATTTGTAATGCCTTTATATGTTTTGCCACCAGTTTTAGCCGTATAGTTAATACACCACGACGGTACGCGGAAAGCAAGTGGGTATATTGCAGTCTCAGAGGCATTTATGTGTATAACCACGTCCCCGCTTTGAGGAAAATCACCTTCAACCCTGATGCTTAATTCAATATCTTTTTTATCAGCAACAGCCAGGGTTTGATGGTAGGCAGCTGGTTCATACGACACGATTGTTGGAATAGAATTCAGGTCGCCAAAAGAAAAACCAGGTATCCAGGCAATACCGCGCGGAACACTCGACTGGCAGCAGGTAATATGGCAGGTGTATGTTTTTTTGTCCATCAACGGGGTATAATAACTCACGCATCCGGTTTCCGGGTTTTCGGCAGCTAATAAATGGTTATAAACTGATTTTTCAATTTGTTCAACATATTTCAAATTACCTGTAAGGGAAAATAATTGCTGATTTAACTGGATCCAGGTCGTAGTAACACATCCTTCTCCCATATTGTCTTTCTTTCCGGCGGGCAGCACGGCATCATCCTGGAAATATTCATGTGAACTGGAGGTTCCGGTAATATAAAGCCGGTTCGCAACAATATCATTCCATGCAATCAAAACCGGATTTAATAGTTTCTCATCCCCGGTAACCCTGTACAAATTCAGTAACCCAACAAAATTCGACAGCATTTCGTAGGTTTTACCATTACCCACTTTGGTTACCTTTCCGGTCGTATTCAGGGCACTGATAATTTTCGGACCATTGTCCTGTTCCCATGCATCAAGAATATAATAACAGAAACCGAGGTATTTTTTATCGCCTGTATATTTGTATAACTCCACCATCGGGTCGAGGACACTGGTTGCAGCCATTCCCATGTGTGTGCCGGCCTGAATAATATCACGCTGTCCGGGATTATTCCCAAAAGTGGTACACAGCAGATCACCCATTTTAATGCATGCTTCAAAAGCAGGTTTGAATCCCGTTGCTTTGTAGTAAGCAAGCAAACCATATAAATTGTATTTATGGCTCCAAACATCCCAGCTGGTCCAGTATTCATCGGGAGTATAAGTTCCCAGATATCCATCAGGCAATTGTGAGTAAACCAGTTGAATCATAAGCCTGTCCAGCTGGGTTTTTAAAAGTTCATCCCCTGTATATTTCCACACATTGCTGGCTGTTTCAAGGTACTTGCCGATATGCTCGCCGGCCCAGGGATGATGACCCGGCCGTTGAAGATAACCATCTAGGACTCCGGTTTCATCTAGTTTATATAAACGCTGAGTTAAATTCCGGTCCATACGTTCACCCATGTATCCCTGCTGCTGCTGATTCTGAAAAGGAATTGCAGCATAAAGATCTTTGACTTTATTTTCGATTACCGATTTTGGTTCGCTGCCAACTTCAATTTTCAGTTGTTTATTAGCTAGATATAGCTGCTCACTGGAAACTGAGGCAGGACTTGAATTTTCAGTCACCAAATAACTCACTCTGAAAATATCTTCATTACTGGGCTGGTAATCCGAAAAGAATATTTCACTTTCGGAACCTTTTACAGGCTGAATTTGTACCTGTTTTGTTTCGGCAAATAATTCGCGGTTATTTAAATCTTTTACCCAATATTTGATTGTTCCGTCAAATGCTTCATCCCTGCTGTTAATAAACTTCACTTCAGTACGAAAACCCCTATTTGCAGTTTCAATTATGCTATCCTCAAGCGAGATAAAATTGGGCCATTGAACCGGCCCGAATTTATAAGGTCCTTCGTACATTCCTACCCAGGCATCGGGGCTAAAAATCCTGACTGCAATAACGTTTTCTTTATCCCACTGCACCTCGCTAACAGGAATAATGTACAACCTGTTTGCCTGCCATTTAGTTTGATAGTTTGGTGGGAATGAACCTGTTTGCCCCGCAAGTTTGCCATTGAAAAATGTTTGGTCAACGTTGTCGATCTTGCCGAGATATAATTGTATCCCTTTACCATGTTCAGCAATTGCTTTCATGCCTGAAGGGATAACTATTTTGATCCGGAACCAGGCATAGATATCTTTTGAGCTTTCCGATTTCAAACTTGTACCTAATTGCCGGTTGCCCCATCCGTCATCATTAAACGACGGATCTGCCCATGACAAATCGTCGCCAATTTTACACTTTACAACATTAGGCAGTGAAATTAATTGTGCCTGAGCAACACCCGCCACGAAAATGTAAAGCCCCAGAAAACAAAACCGGATAACTTTACCGGGAAAAACAGATTTCATATACATGCCTTAAAGTTACTATTTCAATTTCTCAATTTTATACTTTTCATTTTTTGTAAAGGTTTTCCATTCATCGGTTCTGAATGGTCCTACCGGAAATCCTTCCCTGTTGAATAAATTGTTATCTGATGCATCTCCAGCCCAACCAAAACGAATCGCAACCGGATTTTCCACTTTATCGCTGGAAAGCACGACAGTATTATCTTTAATAAATGCCCTGGCAAAATAAAAAACCTGGTCATTGCCTGCAATTTCGAAACCTTTGAGATAGCCATATTTATCGGGAGTTGACAAACAGCTGCCAACATCGTTAAATGAAACGACAACCTGATTCCCCTTCATTTCCATCGATTTATATGAAGGTCCGTTGCAAGGCATTTTTTTATCATAAATATTGTTGAGTGCAATAGTTGCTAGTCGCCGGCCAACCTCCTGTTTATTAGTTGGATGGATGTCGGAAGGATTACCGATATCAGTTGTTACACACATGCCGGTATTGGGTAAATTCAATGTAAGGGTTTGTGCTTCTCTAAGTTCGGCCCATCCGCAACCTTCGTTGCTGTTACCAGATGTTTTGAATGTTGCCAGTTGTACAAAATAAAAAGGCATGTTCGGGTTATTCCATTTCTGCCGCCAATCATTTATCAGCAAAGGAAATGCCTTACGATATTGGAAAGCACGTACTGCATTTGATTCGCCCTGGTACCATAACACTCCCTGAAATGCGAAGGGAATTAGTGGATTTATCATTGCATTGTAGCATAGCGAAGGAAACGAATTTTCGTTGGTTGTTTTCTTTATGGCCTCCACCTGGAATTTCCATTCACCGGCTAAAGGAATAGAAGTATTGGCGAAACTAATTTTCAAATCTGTGGAATCGCCATATATTCCTCCGCCGCCGCCATTGTCGACCACTCTTACTGCAATCACATTTTTCCCTTCTTTCAGTATTCCCGGTGGAATTGAATATTTTCTTTTAGCATCATATTGATTTGTGCTTCCTACTTTTATACCATTTATATAGGTGATATCCCAATCATCAATTTTGGAAAGTTCCAGCATTGCATCCGCATTAAGAATAGCAGATGGCAATATGATAGTTTTTCTTAACCAGACAACGCCATCCAATTCGCCTATACTTTGTTGCTCCCACAACTGAGGCTGGTATATTGCCGGCCATCCGGAATCATCAAGCGTAATCTGATTAAAGGAACCAGGATTAGCATCTTTCAGTTTTATTCCCTGTATAGCTTCGATTCGTGATGTACTTCCACTGACATTTAATTTGGAAAGTGAATCTATGTCTATCTTCGGCATTCCTATGATCATCTCCTTAAACTCGTCGCTGCTTTCGAAGGCTTCGCGGCTTATCCATGTTTCGATATTGGTGCCGCCCCATGATGAATTAATAATACCAACAGGGATTTTTAGTTCGTTATAAATATTCCTTGCAAAAAAATATGCTATGCCCGAAAATGCAGCAACATTAGTTGAATCACACACTTTCCATCCTTCAGGACTGCAATCTGGAACCGGCATCGAATTGATTGTGCGTGGAATTTTTATATGCCGTATAAATGGGTAAGCGGCCGAAGCGATCTCTTTCTTTGCATTCATCGACTGCCCGACTGTCCATTCCATATTTGACTGGCCGCTGCATAGCCAAACTTCTCCTACCAAGACATTTTTCACCCGGATATTATTTTTCCCTGTCACCGATAATTCATAGGGCCCGCCTGCGGTTTCGGCATCGAGCCTTACAATCCATTTGCCGGTTTTGTCGGCTTTGGTAATTTTGGTTTGGGCATTAAACTTTACCTCAATTTTCTCATTGGCATCGGCCCAACCCCAGACCGGTATCAGTCTATTTCGCTGGAAAACCATATTGTCGGAAAATATTCCGGGCAAGGTTACATTTGCTGTGGCAGATATGCAGCCAATAAATATTGCGATAATCAGTAAATATTTTTTCATCTCAATTTAGTTAACAAGTTCAAAATTTTCCTTTAAACGAATATCCAGTGAAGAAGCTCCAACCATCAGCTCAAAATCACCAAGTTCGGCCTCCCAATGCAATTGTTGATTGTAAAAGGATAGTTTTTCCTTATCAATCACAAATGAAATAGTTTTTGATTCACCAGCCTTCAAGGCTATTTTCCTGAAATCCTTCAGTTCTTTAACAGGACGAACAACGGAACCAACTTTATCCCTCAGATACAGCTGTACAATTTCTTCACCATCAAATCTGCCGGTATTGGTAATGGTAATAGCTGCCTCAATATTTTCATTTGGTTTCATTTTATTTTTATTCAACTTCAGATTACTGTATTCGAATGTAGTATAACTCAAACCGAAACCGAATTCATACTTAGGGAAAATGGACAGGTCGATATATGATGAATTATAGAAATGATTCTCATCGCCCGTTGCCGGGCGGCCTGTATTAAAGTGATTGTAATAAATAGGTATTTGCCCGACGCTTAAAGGGAAGCTCATCACTAATTTAGCCGATGGATTGTAATCGCCAAAAATCACATCTGCAATCGCATTTCCAGCCTCGCTACCCAACCACCAGGTATACAATATTGCATTGGCATTATTCGCAGTATAATTGAATACCAAGGGGCGGCCTGCATTAATTAAGACTACAACTGGTTTTCCAGTAGCCAGTAATTCTTTCAACAAATCTTCCTGTACACCTGGGATGTCGATATTGCTACGGCTTTTGGCTTCGCCGCTCATATCCCTTTTTTCGCCGATGCTCAGAATTACTACTTCCGATTGTTTTGCAATTTCGACAGCTTCGGCAAATCCAGATTTATCACTGCCTTCAATCTCACAGCCTTTGGCATACAGTAGTTTTGTTCCTGGTCCAACTTTGTTTACCAGTCCCTCCCATTGCGATACAATAAAGTTTGAATCCGCTCCCGGCAATTCAACATCCCAGAACCCTTTGTTTTGTTTTAATGGTTTCACCAATGGGCCAATAAAAGCGATCGTTTTTGTGTTTTTTGATAATGGCAGCAACTGGTTCTGATTTTTGAGTAAAACAATGCTTTTAGCAGCAATTTCGCGCGCAGCTTTTGCATGTTCCGGGTTGTTTAGTTCCTTCTGCTCTCTTTGAGCATTACAATATTTATAAGGATCCTCAAACAAACCAAGTTCAAACTTAATAAGAAGAATCCGTTTTACTGATTCATCAATTAATGAAAGAGGTATTTTTTTATCTTTCACTAACTGGGCAAGGTTGTTTTTGTAACACCGGCTTTCCATATCCATATCACAACCGGCTATGATTGCGGATAATGCGGCTTCGTAACCATCTCTTACATTTCCATGCTTTATCATTTCGCCAATTGAGCCCCAATCGCTGACAACAAATCCTTTGAAACCCCATATGCCCTTTAAAATATCACGTTGCAGATATTTATTGCCTGTTGCCGGCGTGCCATTTAAATCATTGAACGAATTCATTAAGGTTGCGACCCCGGCATTGACTGCTGCCTTGAAAGGCGGCAGATACACTTCCCATAACATCCTGTCACTCATATCCACCGAGTTATAATCTCTTCCACCTATCGCTGCACCATAAGCAGCAAAATGCTTGGCACATGCCAGCACTGAATTTACTTCGCCTGTTTTATTCCCCTGGAAGCCTTTTACTCTAGCAGCAGCGATAGCAGAACCAAGATAGGTATCTTCCCCGGCTCCTTCCATTACCCTTCCCCATCGGGGATCACGTGTAATATCAACCATTGGAGCAAAAGTCCACTGTATACCACTGGCACTGGTTTCGGAAGCTGCAATCCTAGCTGATAATTTAATTGCATCCATATCCCAGCTGCAAGCTTCTGCCAATGGAATGGGGAAAGTGGTTTTATAACCATGCACAACATCCAATCCAAACAATAACGGAATCTTTAAACGGGATTGCATAGCTTTATCCTGCCAGTCGCGGGTCCGTTCGGTTCCCATACAATTTAACAACGAGCCCACCTGCCCTTTCTGCACCTGGTTTGCCTTATCATTGTCAATGGTAACAGGACCCGTGGCTTTCCTGTCGTCATTGTATTGATTGAGCTGTCCTATTTTTTCATCGAGGGTCATCAGCCTCATTAGGGAATCGACTTTCTGGCCGGGAGATTTTTGTTGAGCCATTGCAATATTAAACTGCAAAGACCAGGTTGCCAGAAAAAGAAACAGCATCAGATATTTAGTCATGCTTCAGTGTTTGTTAATTGTTAATTCTACAAATACAGGAAAATGATCAGATGGAAATTTTAAATTATCAGAGTCGCTCAGAACAGCATATTTATTCACAGTTACCTGTGGTGATTTTGAAACAAAAATATAATCAATCAATAGTGTTACCGGTTCATTGTGTTTAAAATTATTGAATGTTCCTGCCGGGCCAAAAGGTTTTGCTTCGGATACCTCCCTGCTATCATTCATTTCTTTTTTTAGTGCAATTATCCGTTCCGTATTGGGTTCGGAATTAAAATCGCCCATAAATATTACTGGGTAGTTTTTCTTGTTTAAGCCGGCAATTTTTGAAAGTATTAACTCTATCCCTCTTGTTCTGGCAATTTCGCCAATATGATCCAGATGTGTATTGAAAACCCAAATGTATCTCCTGCTTTGTTTGTCGAGGAATAATCCATAGGTACAAACCCGGTTATATGCTGCATCCCAGCCTTTGGAGATGGTATCGGGTGTTTCCGAAAGCCAGAAGGTTTTTGTTTCTTTTAGAACAAATCTGTCTTTTTTGTAATAAATATTTGACGACTCCCCCATGCCAATTCCATCCCTGCCTGTGCCAATGTAATTATAACCAGTAAGTGCATCGGCAATATCCGATACCTGGTTTGGTTTTGCTTCCTGGATGCCCATCAGATCGGGTTCATAAAAAAGTACCTGGGAAGCAAAGAAATCCTTGCGGTGTGTCCAATCATTATCACCATCTACAGCAATATCAAGTCGAATGTTGTAGGTCATAACTTTGAGTGTTTGCGCATCAGCAGTTGCAAACAAGAACAATACATTCAACAATAAAAGTATATTCTTTATCATTATTAAGAATTAAAGGATACCTGTTTCACAATGAACTTCAAAAACAAGTATCGTATTAATTGAGTGCCGAAGTGTTTAATAATCATTCTCAAATCTATTTTGTCTTTACTGTATTCCCTTTAGTGCATCGCAGCCTGATTTACTCTTTAGGAATTTTGCTTTATCATTATTTTACCTGTAAGAATAAATCCAGTAATAAAATTCATTGATCTCGTTTTTTTGAGGTGATGCAATAAATTTTACTTCAACTTTAATTTTCTCTTTTCCTTTGGTATACGAAAGCGGCACTTCAAAATCACTGTCGTACCAGCCATCAACCGGACCCTTGCCTGTACTCAGTGATTGAATGACAATATGCCAGGGACGTTCAATCTTTTTTCCATCAATAAATACTTCTGCAGTTTGAACCCCATTGCCGTTGCGGTTGATTCTTTTGCGGAGTTTAACTCCGCTGTTTGCAGGATCTATATATGCAGTAAAGCTGCTTGATCCGTTAAATGCTTTCCCGTCATCGGTATATGACCCATAATTAAGGTTTCGTTCATAACCATCGTAGTCATCTTTAAGAATACCTTTCCAGGTAAGATTATGCACTTCATAGTTATGCTTTTGCTCACTAAAATGATTACCAACATCGATCTCATCAGTAAGGGAAAGGCCCGAGGCTTTTTTTGATTTATAATAAAAAACTGTGACATCAGTTTTGCCACCATTAACAAATTTGGGTTTGGTTAAGGAGTACTCGTATGTGATCAGGATATTTTTGTTAAACACATAACAGTCGTTTAAATAAATACGGTAGGCCCCGTTATAACCGTTTACCAATCCTCCCCAGAGTGGTTTCTGATAGGCACGGCCTGCCCATCCCTGGTTGTGATCATCTTCCGTTCCACTTCCATGGATCTGGGGTGTTCTGCTGTCGTCAATATAGGTAAACTCATCTCCATCCATATCATACCGCTCAGAATAAAACACAAGTCCGGCCACATGACCTTTTCCTTCTTCTTCAAAGGCAACTCCCCTGAACCCTATTGTATCAGGATCAGCATCTATTGTTCGTTTTGCATAAAAATACCCTGTTTTAGCAGCACTATAATCTGAAACAGATGATGGTTTATACATGAGCTCGCAGGAAAGACTGCTGATATCAGTGCCGGAGTTATTTTCCAATACAATTCTTGCTGATTTCCAGAAAGGCATTGGCCAGTAGGAATAAAAACTTCCGCTGTCGCTGTTAAAGCCAAACAGTAAAGTAGTCAGTGATTTGTCAAACACTTTTGTTGCAGTTTCTTCATAATCTTTGCCTCCTGCACCAAATAAGTAGGATAATGGAAGATCAATACCTGCCTCATTATCGCCATCCCAATAGATTTTTATTTGTGTATTAAAGAAGATTTCTTTTGTGTAAGGTTTGACAGTAATTTTTAATCCGGCAATGGATCCCGCTGCTTTAATTTCAGCTATTGTTTTGGTTTCCTGGTTCCTGATGCCCAGCGAAGTGACTAATTTTTTGCAGCCATCTATATTATTTGGGTTTTGGCCGGATTTGTTCCATTGGCTGATGACCTGATTTCCCTTTTCGGTGGTTCCTTTCCAGGTTTCCAATTCGTAATCGGCAGGAAAGGAAAGTGATGTATACTGATACCATTTGGTATCCATTTCTTCGAACGACTTCGCATTCGGACGAAGGGCTACTTTTAACCGTTTCGCAAATGGAAAAGGGTAATACAGATTCGCAAATAAATATCCTGAATCAACAAAAGTAAGCGGTACAGTGAATGGATCCTTCTTTGTGCCGAAGAAATCTTTTAAGTGCATGTCGATCCTGGGCGCTTTTTCATCATCGAAGTAATAACGAATATTAGCATCAGCTCTGGGCTGATCAGCTTCGCCCCAAGCCAGCCATCCGTTTGGTATTTTTGAACGATCGTACCAGGCATTCATCTGCTGACGATAAAGCACAGCGGGTCCGTATTCATCAAAAATAACATACTCTTTGATTACTGAACCATCGGGCTGTTTGACTGAATCAATGTATTGAGTAAAAGCTGCCAGGAAGTGGTGATCCCAATTCCTGCCGGTTGCATCGTAAGCAAGTGATTGTTCTGTTAAAGTTCCGTTAGGGAAGAGCAACGGCAGCTGTTCGATGTTGAACATTGCATCAAATCCTGTTTTGATTTCAGGCGTTATCATACCCTGTGAATAACCGGCAACTGGCAGCAATAAAAGTGCAACAGTAAAATAATTAATTAGCCGATTCATCTTTTGCTTGTTATTGAAGTAAAACTATTACCTGGCGGAGTACCTGATCACAACACGTGAAGATTTTTCAACGGGGAGCAGTGTGGTTTCAATGATGGTTATTTTTGTTTGATCGTCATAACTGTACTTTGCAGAACGATTATTTACTTTCACCCGCTGAGGCTTTGCATCTGTATGAATACTCAGCACCCATATCCGTGCTGACTTCATGCCTTTATAGCTGCCTTCAGTTGGATTGATTGTAACAGTAATCCTTTGCGGATCATTTTGCATCTCAATAATTGTAGAAGCATAAATACCATCCAGGTAATCGTTACTTGTTCCGTCATCTTCCAGTAAATTGAATGAACCATTATCGCCGGGATAGATATGCAACCACAATTTATTGTTGTTTCCTTTTTCAACGGATGAAGCATATTCGCGCATTGGAATAATGGCTCCCTGTTTTACAAATAATGGAATCTGGTTAATGGGGGCTGCAACTGTATTTTCAGTATTCCCCTGCAATTGTTCGCCTGTCCAGAAGTTAACCCATTTCCCGGCAGGCAGAAATACTTGCTGAGCAGTTGCGCCCTTCTCATATACCGGCGCTACCAGCAATTCATCCCCGAATGTATATTGATATATATGTTCTGGAAATTTCGTTAACATGTGCTTTCCCTCAATCCGGCTGCGGAGTGCATAACTGTAT
The DNA here is from genome assembly GCA_963677975.1 of Bacteroidales bacterium. GTDB lineage: Bacteria > Bacteroidota > Bacteroidia > Bacteroidales > UBA4417 > UBA4417. Next base: position 3,814,836 of record OY782677.1, read on the forward strand.
ATATATGGGAAAAGTTGCATCCGCCAGTGTGCATAATACCTGAAAACAGAATCAGCTCTCGCAGAATACATCCACGGCAGGTTCAATGTCGTATTGTCGGGTTCTGAGAAAACTTCAACAATCGGGTTAAACATCGAGAATTGCAGCCACCGGATATATAGTTCTTCTTCCGGCATTTTTGCATTTCCTACGGTAAATCCGCCAAGATCATTTGTAAGGAAAGGAATCCTGCTGGTAGGTTTTGCAGGATCGGTAAACATAGCAATGTTTTCTTTTAAAGCCACTGCCGGCGACCATTCAGCAAATTTTACCAAAGGTTTTTCAACCGTCCAGTCGCTTCGTGTGTCGTCTGTCCATTTAGTCGGGTATTTTTTATACTCTTCCGCTTCGGTATCGAATGAGTGTGATAAAATAAATCCTCTCCCTTTTGTTTCTTTACCAAACTCCTGGCTCATTTCGAACATGGTTTTGCAGACATTGATTCTGGCAGTACGGTCGAGTTTAATAAAATCAGCTCCTTCATCAAAAAAGTGCTTCATTTGCTGTTTGAAATAACTCACCGCAAATGGATTATCAAGATTGATATTCCCGCATGGGGTTGAAATTTTTTGATCCTTTTTGTCCTGGAACATGGCAGTACTTATACTGTTGTTATGCCATGAATTTGTTTCGTTGTAAACATCTGAGAAATAGCCCCTGGACTTAAAATCATTAAATGCCTTTTCATTACCTGTTTCGAGTATGCAATCCCAGGTCCAGAACCCTCCTTTTATGTTATTCTTTTTCATGAAGTTCCACATGGATGCCCTGTCGGGATAACCTATCGTATCAGCTACAAAATCGATATATTTCTGCGGACCTCTCCCCTTTTCCGCATAACTCCAGAACCAGGAATCGATCCAATATGCATCAATCGGGTAATCATGTTTTATTATTTGTTCAATCCGTTCAATAGTTTCCTGTTGGTTGGTATAGCCCCCGTATAAAATACCAAATGCCCATGAGGGGGGTAAGGCCAGATTTGTATCAGCTGTAATCCTGCATGTTAATTTGTTACCTGTTGATTGCGAATTGACTGAAAGACTTATTGTCAACAGTAAAAGGACTAAGATCCGGTTGATTAAAGCTTTCATGGTCATTTTTTATAGTTGATATACGCAATTATGATCGTTGCCAGTTCAAATTGGGTTTTCTCGTTTAAATGAATTCCATCGGTTGTTTTTTCCGAAAAGTTTAACTTGAGCAGGTTATAGCTGTCAATGTATTCTGCCTCGTTTGCTGACGCTACCTCGTGGAAATGCCTGTTGTTTTCCTGAATCCGCAAACTGCTGCCGCCATATTTCACAGCATCAGCTTTTTGTTCATCAACTGGAGAAGCTGTGATTACACAGATGTGCGGTGTTTTTTTATTATGCACTTTCAGGTAGCTGTTGATTTTTTGCAATAGTGTAGCCATGTTTGCAGCAACTTCCTTTTGCCTGTCTTTAAAAATAGCTTTTGTATCGTTTGTACCCAGACCGATGAAAATATAATCGAGTTCACAACCTTCGCCCAATATACTGTATGCATCATCGAGATATTGTCCGATGTTGGTAAGCGTGTTGAGTTTGGGCTGATCCAGGTTATCAAATCCGATAGTATTTCCGGCGATAGATTTATTAATTACTGTTGCATAAGGCATGAGTTTCAGCAATTGTTGCGGCCAGCCGTAGTCAAATGCACCATTGGAGTCACCTATTGTCAGTATTTTTAGAGGCGCTGTGTTTTTGTTATCATCTACCGGTGCCAAAGCCAAAGCTGGCGGCACAAGCATTTCGTGCCCTCCTTCAAAGATTGTAAGACCCAGGTCTGGCATCTGCTTGAGCAAATGAATTTTTCTACCACCCAACCTTGCAGAAGTATCTGCATAGGGATTAATCTGTTTAATAACCAGCGACATCAATGTATTGTCAGCAACCTGCTTATCCGTTTGGCCTGGATAAAGTTCTGATACAATTCTGTTATAAAACAAAATGGAATGGCTGATCGGGACTGACCCTGTATACCCGTCGTGTACTCCGGCATAAATGTTCAGTGAAGCATTTTTTCTATTCCCCGCCGGAAAAGGGAGCATTACAGGCGAACGGCTGTCAAGGTCATTCCAGTCCATTTCACCACCTTTCATCGATATATGTTCAACATCGGTTGCATATTTCGAATAACGCCCTTTCGATTCCCAATACCAGTCGCTAAGGTTACTGATAGGTACCCAGGCATTAAAGCTTTTCACCGGGTAGATTAATTTCATATATGCTAACAATGCTGCATATCCTCCACCCGATACACCGATGATATGGACATTAGTTGTATCTACTGTTCCATTTTTAATTACAAACCGGATAGCATCTTCAAGGTCAGCTATTACCAAAGGGCTGCCGCAGGCATTGGGAGTATTGTTCGGACCCCTGAAATCGGGATGAATATAATTCCAGTCGCGCAGTAAAACTTCTTTGGCCAGGGGATCCTCCTGGTTGTAATCGCCGCTCCAGGTGTGCAATGAAATAATTAACGGCTGCCGGGTGGATTTTGAACTCCGGTAAAACCATGCTTTTTGCCAGGAACTATCGGATGTTGATTTTATCTGAACTTGTTGAAATTCATTACCCCAGTTTTTAGGATTGGTATTATCCCATTGCGCTTCCACTTTCTGAGCTATGGCTGAGAAACAGATTTGAGCTAAAAATACCAAAATAAAAATGAGTCTTTTCATGCAACAGAACTATTGTTACTGTTTATCAGGTTAGATATTTGCGATTGAAATTATTTTCGCTGATAAATACGCACATAATCAACCTGCATCTCACAAGGGAAAATCGTATCATCAATCTCTCCGCCCCAATTCCCGCCTATGGCAAGATTCAGGATCAGGTAGTAGGGTTTATCAAAAGGCCAGCCTTCGTTTGTTGATACCCTGCCATCCTGGCCTTTATACGACTCGTAAAACAATTTATTATCAATAAAAAACTTTATGTATTCCTTTGTCCACTCTATTCCATATTTATGAAAAGTAGCGAAAACATCCTCCAGTTTTTCGAAATGGGTAACCTGGGTACCCTTAACATGATTATACAATTCCGAATGAAGTGAGGTATGCACTACATTGGGATCTCTTCCCACATGTTCCATGATATCGATCTCACCGCATAGAGGCCAGTTTTCCTTTTTATTTTTAATACTTTCAGGCAGCATCCATATTGCCGGCCAGGTGCCTTTGCCCTCAGGTAATTTCGCCATTACTTCAATTTTACCGTATTGAACGGAGCATTTTGTATAAGTAGTTAGTTTTGCGGATGTATAATCCGATTTTTCGAAATCCTTTTTCATAGCAACAATATGCAACTTCCCATCCTTTACAAATGAATTTTCAAGTGATGTTTCACGATAGTATTGCTTTTCGTTATTACCCCAACCGTGCCCGCCGGATTCATACATCCATTTGGTCTTGTCGGGCAATCCATTATAACTGAAATCATCACTCCAGATCAGTTTCCATGTATTATCACCAGCAGATTTTTTTGAACTGCTACAGGCTGCGATAAAAAAAATGCCTGCAATTAGTATGATTATTCTCATGCTATTAATATTGATTGTTAGGATTCAGGTAAACTTTATGTTATTTGTTTTATCGAAGCCCTGAAGTATAATTCCAATTAAACTTTTCGCTTTTTCAGTTTGGAGAATTTGCACTTTCCCCCTAACTATTAGTGTAAACGTTATCAAGCTATCCTTGAATTGTTTTCGTGATATTTGTTCCGGCTAGGTTTATAATAATACAAGTTTCAAGGGTGTATTTATATTATTCTGATGATGCAAGAAACATTACAGTAAAAGTATGGCAAAACGCAAGGAAGATCAGGAAATAACAAAGAGTTCCTCTAGTTACAGATGTTAAAACCTAGTTTGCAGTATTTCAGAAAAAAAAATATTATCAGAAATTCTACCTGTCAGCAAACCTTTTAAATCATAAAATGGAGGAGGCATTGGATGACTCCTCCATTTTCAATTAGCGATTCAATCAGGTATTTAGAACACCGCTAATGATGCAATTGTAATCAAATTGATTATTTCAGATACCAGGGGACCTCATTAATCCCATCATACCCACCATACTGTTCATCAACAGCCTTTTTATAATTATCAGGGTTTGACACTAATTCCCCGGTATCATACTTCCAGCGTTTAGGATATTTTGTTTTATCATCAGGATTCATGCTGGTAGCCGGATTCAGAGGGAAGAGAGGATATCCTGTACGGAGAAACTGAGGATAATTCAACCCATTGCCCTGGAAGTAATCAATCAGCCATCTTTGCGTCCATATCTGGTGCAAACGATCATCCTTGGTTCCGCTTGTTTTATAAGCAGCTTCACCCGTAAAATAGCTATCAATGTATGCCTGGGTAATTTTCATATTATGAACATCTTTGGCAGAAGCTGCTGCAGGTAAGTTCATATAATATGCGAGTTGTGCTTTTACCCCGTTTTCGAAATAAGTTTGTGCGTTTCCGGTTACCCAGCCTTCCTCTATTGCTTCAGCAATTATAAAACACTGTTCTGCGTAAGAAAATTTAATCATTGGATCACCTGATCGGTACAGTGTATAGCGTATATTTACCAATGAATACATACCAGCCTGATTATTAATGGCTAACGTACCTGAGGATAATTCAGTAGGAGCACCAACGTAGGCATCAAAATCAGTTTCAAGCTTACCTGCTGTAATCTGGGCTCTTGCAGGCTCCGCGAAATAAAACAACCTACGGTCTTTCAATTGTTTCAATGCATCAACTGTCAAATTTGAAACACCATCTAGTATTCTCTGGTTTTCACCATTCCAGAAAGGATGAGTAGCATTTGTATTCTCAGTATAAACCAACTGAAAATTATCAGAGTTACCGGTCATCAAATTGTTGGCGGCTACAATGGCTGCAAAACGGGCTTTTTGTTCAGCTGTAATTTTCTTACTCATGGTCTGTAATACTTTTAATTGCATTGCATTACATAGTCTGCGCCATTTAGCAGCATCCCCACCAAACATGATATCACAGGTGCCAAAATTCTTGCCTTCAGCAAATTTGGCCTCTGCAGTTTTAAGATCAGCAAGTATCTCTATGAATACATCTGCCTGCTTATCATACTTAGGTCTGACTATCCCTTCCTCTGCCATTCCTGCTTCCGAATAAGGAATATCCCCCATATCAAGCGTTGCTCCGAAACCTGCAGAAGCTTTCAGAAATAATGCCAATCCTTCAAATGATGGTTTTGCCGGATTTCCTTCAGAAAACTCAACCATACGTTTGAGGTTTGTTATTTTCTGGAGTCCTCCGAAACTTCCGTATGGCCAGTAGGAATAATAATACTGATATGGGTTTGAGGTTGCATCAAGTCGTGCCATATGCTTACACCATAAGTTACCCGAAGAGAAATCGGTTGGATTAGGATTCCAGAACCTGTAAGTATCTTTCAATACCTGGGTAGCAAGCATTTCGGGTGAAACCGATGTTGCAGCATTCGGATCTGTATTCAATTTCTCAAAATTGCTGCATGAACCAACAATTAAAAGAGAAATTATCGCTAAAAATATTTTATATATATTTTTCATTGTTACGTTTGATTAAGAATGATTAAAATGTGACTTTAATGTTAAACCCAAGATATCGTACGGCTGGGTCAGAAAAATCTTCAACTCCTCCGTCAGGATCAGAATATTTAAAATCCTTGGCCCATAACATTACGTTCTGCCCTACGAAACTTACAGATGCAGCCCTGGCAACACTATTTAAAAGATTAGTTGGCAAATTGTAAGTCAAAGAAATCTCACGCATTTTGAAGAAAGTTTTTGAGTAGGTATCCGCCGGACTTCCTGCTCCACCCCAGGCGCTGCTATTATGTAAATCAATTGCATAGCGGCTATAAGTGGTTTTTACATCATTTGGTTTATAAGTGCGTGTATCAGTGAGGATAACACCATTTGCATCATACGTAACCGTACCTGATGCAACCTGTACACCCTGACCGAGAAAGTTTGTGGAACCTGCTGTAGCAACATCTAATGCCCTTTCCGGTGTGACAGCATCAGGGTGAACTCCCGACTGCCACATATAACTTTCAGTACGAGTGTTCATAAGCCCGCCAACTACACCATCAATAGATACAAATAAACTAAAAGCTTTATATCTCAGAGTAGCATTTGCTCCCCAGAGCCAGTCAGGGTCAGTCCAGCCAAAATTTGAATCATATCCGCTGTACTGGAGTCTTCCACTACTGCTGTAGATAAGTTCCCCGGTTGCTGGAACTTTTACAAAATCTCTGCTTACAAGAGCATCAACACGCTCGCCGACTGCTACCCATGGTTTTGTACTTGAATATTTGGCGTCCAGTTTAGCATAATAGCGAGCATAAGTTGACCAGTTAAGACCTACATCCAATTGCCAGCTTTTACTTTTAATCGGTGAGCCAGTAACTGCCACTTCCCAACCTTTACGGTCTATTTCTTCCTCAATATTAATGTAATTGCTGCTATATCCGGTTGCCGGTGACACCGGTGCATATTTCAGGTAGTCATACATATGCTTATTATAGTAGGATACATCAACCATCAAACGGTTTTTAAAAAACATTCCCTGCAATCCAACCTCAAAAGTATTGGCGCTTTGAGGCAGCAGACCTTCTCCATATAAACTACTCGGAGGATTAGCTCCATTCAGAGTATTCCACGTACCGGAATTAATCGTAAAACTACTATTGATAGCATAAATTGAAGGAGGTGTTTTCGACATTGTCCAGGAACCCCTGACTTTCAGTAAATCAAGCCAGCTTTTTGTTCCAGGTAAAAGTTCTGATACTATAAAACTCGATGCAAAGGATGGGTAAAAGTAGGAACGGGTTTCTTCGGGCAATGTTGAACTCCAGTCGTTACGACCGGTAGCTTCCACATAAACCAGTTTATTCCAGGATACAGCTAATCGGCCATATAGTGAATTAACCTGTTGTGCATAAGTACTCTGATTCACAGCAGCTGGCGACACCGATGCTTTTATCGAGTAAAAAGCTGGAACGGAAATACCGCCACTTGTATTGGTGTTAATATTGTCATCCTTTTTGTAGAATATGGTTCCTCCTGCAAGATATTCAACACTAATTTTCCCAAATGACTTATCGCCTGTAAGCAGAAGATCATTATTCATACTTACCCCCTGGGTTTGTCCTATACCATAGCCACCTGTCACACCACCAAGCCATGTATATAGATTTCCAGGAATAGGAGTATTACCTGAAGAGAGGTAAGAGCCCCAGGCACACTTTACTTCCCCTTTATCAGTATAAAAATCAAGACCTGAACGGATACTAGCCTGTAACCAATCGGCAAACTTATAACTCATTGATACATCGGCATTAAAAAGGTCACGCGAAACCGGGTTCGTTTTTTCGTAACGGTCAAAATAAGGATTGTTCATGCTTGCGCTTTTCCCATACGTATAGTTTTGCACCTGGTCCTTTACTAACCAATAATTATCTTTGTAATCCAATACATTGAAGTCAGCGCTCGACCAGATAAGTAATGAATACATGGGGTCGTAAGAAGTATATCCATTAGATCCCATATTAGGCGATGTTTTCTTAGAATATGACAGGTTTGAATTCAATTTGAATTTACCTAAATTGAGATCACCGCCAAAAGTGTATGTATATTTGTTTAGCATATTATTAGGATATTGTCCTTTATTCTGCGTCCAGTTAAATGAACTGCGCAGTGAAGCGATATCCCCTTTATAAGCTACATTTATATTATTATTGCTTACATATCCTTGTTCCAGGAAATTGGCAAAATTGTCAGCTCCAACAGGAAGATAGGGAGAATCGCGGTCAACCATAAGAAAAGGATCCCACTGACTACGAACTGTTCCATCCATAAATGCGCCCCAAGCGCTAGTGCTGTTTTTGTCATACGTATTATTGCCACCACGGCCATAAGTACTCTGCTTCACGGGAATAGCTAAGAATCCTGCACTAAACATTGTATTGGTTGCAAAATCAACAGTTATTCCAGTTGAATTGGTACTTCCATTTTTAGTTGTTATTAAAATGGCGCCATTAGCTCCTCGAAATCCATAAAGAGCCGAAGCTGTTGCGCCCTTCAAAACACTCATTGACTCAATATCTTCAGCCGAAATATCGCTGAGTGTTTTATTTTGATAAGCTACACCATCGATAACTAATAAAGGTTGTTCACCCCGAATGGACATTACCGGAGCAGCCCCAAAATCGGATGAATTTTTAACCAAAAGTCCAGCAACCTTTCCAGTAAGAGATGTAGCGACATCAACGCTTGCTACTTTTTGAATGCTCTTTCCATCCACCTTCTGAACAGAATAACCTAATGCTTTCTCGTCACGTTTAATACCCAGTGCTGTTACAACAACACCCTGCATCATTACAGCTGTCTCAGTAAGCACCACGTCAACATTTCGGGTTTCGGCAGTTACAGTTACTTCCTTTGGATCCATGCCAACAAATGAGAAAACCAGTACCTGGTTCAGGTTGGCTTTAATAGTGTATTTACCGTTAATATCGGTAATACTTCCTGTTGTAGTACCTTTGATACTAATTGATACCCCGGGTAACGTTTGATTATCGGTGGCCGATTTTACGATCCCACTAATCTGAACTTCCTGGGACCACACCCATACAGAAAGGAATATCAGCATCGTGGAAAATAGTAGTCTTTTTTTCATAAATAAAAGATTAGAAGGTTAATTGATTGGTTTAGTTAACGCAAATATAAAGTCAATGTAAAAAAAACAATAATATTAAAATTCATCAAATATACATCAGAAGCAAAAAAGTGTTACATCATAAATACATCAAATATTTATTATAGTATTGTTTTACTGATAGTTACTAATGAATCATAAAAGCTTTATTGCATCAATAGTAAATTGTCTACTTCATACATTTCTTAATCGTACCAGTAAAATTACATTTTTTCTAACTTGCATTTCGCAGATATTTGCTATTTGTTTACACTTTTGATTCTAATTTTTGTGTGTACTTTCGCCTGATTGCCTTTCATCACAAATTAACAATACAGAATATAATATACTATTAGATAACAGAATCCTTAAAATCATGCAGAATTCAGTGCAAACACATATGTGAAGGTAATCTTAAAACAGAAATGTAATTTTTGACATAAATAAAATGGAGGAGTATAAACTCCTCCATTTATCAATCAACCAACCAATAATCACCATCAAACCAAAAAAAGACAGCAATACTTTTAATGTTCTAATAATCCAATTTATTTTTCATATCAAGTATTCCCAGTTTATGTTTACCATTTCAATGCCTGATTTCTAATGCTACTCAGAGCTATTACCCACCTTAAATCTAAGAGGTATTTATAATTCTAAAAGGAATTAAATATCCAAGCCTGTGCACACCTCATTAACTGCATCCGAAAAACAGTATTCAAATAAGTTTGACTGTATCGGCATGCATAACTATAATCCTGCTTTGTTGATTCCCTGTTTAATCAGAACAAATTTAAGGTCAGAAATTAAAAACTGTTCCTGAATGATTGCATCAAATATACATCAAGCATAAGATTTCAACACATCATTTATACATCAAAATATTATTATATTGAAGCATATTAATACTTTAGGTTAATATTTAGTCATATCATAATGCATCACAGGGGTCCTTGTATTTGCCATGCCAGAAAGGAAACAGAACCATCATTGAATAACTATGGCAGAAGATTATTTGACCCGCTTACAGTTCACAAACATGCCATTTCGAATAAGTGTTTAATAAATAATATTAATTTCCGGAATGATTGACAAAACTCTTGAATGTTCCGCTTAAGATAAATTTACCATTATCATGCAAAAATTGTAAAATAAGAGTTTGATTTTTAGCTCAATAAGTCAAGGATGTGATGTTAATCCGGAATCTTGAGATTGATCATAAATTCAGTGAGGTTGGCATCACGGTCCAGTTTAAGTTTTTTACGAATACGGTATCGGCTTATTTCAACGCCCCTGGCACTTATATTCATTAATGATGCAATTTCTTTACTGGAGATATTCATTCGCAAGTATGCACACAGGCTTAACTCACGCGGAGTCAGGTCGGGATATTGATCTTTGAGCTTTTTAAACAGACTTTCGTAGACCTGTTCAACATGCATATTAAAAACCTGCCATTGTTTTTCGTTATCAATTTCCTTGTCGATACGCTTAATTAGGCTTGAAACGTTAGTTTTTGATACTATTTCAGCATCTGAAGAAACACTATTGCGTAAATCAGTTTTCAGTTTATTAAGAATATTATTTTTTTTAATCAGTTGCATGGTTGAATTAGCCAATTCTTTTTCTTTATGAATCATTTCCATATTCAGTTTTTCATTACGCAAATGTTCCATTTCCTTTTCAGCAATAAGAGCTTCTTCTTTTAATTTGTGTTCACGGTTTGCGAACTTTTCTTTCTGCCTTTGCATTTCTGCCAAACGCGATTTCTCGATTCTGAATAAAAAATATCTTTGCGCTAAAAACAAAGCCACAAAAAATAAAATTGAATATAATATCCAGGAATACCATGTTAAATACCATGGTGGCAAAATTTTGAACTTATACGAAAGAACGGAGGGTTGATTTTGATCACTATTACGAGCACTAACAACAAATGTATATTCACCAGCCGAAAGATTTGTATACTCTTTAAATCCCTGAATAGTATATTCGGACCAATTATCATCAAACCCAATCAATTTATACTGAAAATCTGTTTCAGCCGATTCAAAATTATTGGCTGCAAACGAGATAGAGATTGTATTATTTCTATACTTAAAAGCAGGAATTAAAGATTGAACGGTTTCTTTACTATTAAACCGATAAACACCTTCAGAAGTATCCTGCGACCTTAGTTCGCTGATATAAATGATACAAGGCAATGAATAATCTTTATAAAATTTCGAAACATAATGTACATATCCACCTTCGATTCCAATGAGTAAACCATTTCTATCCAACCCATAAATATTTAAATAGGTTGGAACTAAAAAGTCCGAAACTTTTGAGAATGGTGTTACAATATTCTTATAGGTACCATCTTCCTGCAGGCGAAGTACTCCTAATTTTTTATTGGCGCAATACCAAATATTATTTAAAGAATCCTGATGTAAATAATCAATCTGCTGATTTTCTGTAAGATAAGGAGAATACAGCAATTCTTTTTCGAATACTTCTTTTGAATTGTTGAATTTATAAATACCTTTTAAGGAAGTGATCAATATTTCTGATTGAATTTGGAATAGAAAATTTGATTTATCAGAAGGCAATCCGTTCTTTGAAGTAAAAAGTTTTACGTTCAAAGCTTTTTTGAATGAACTGTCGGGCTTGACTCTAAATATTCCTTTATAAGAATGACTGACCCATATATACCCCGATTTATCTGTTTGCACAAAACGGGAAGATTCAGTAAACCCATCTATTTTATTCTTGAATTGCCATATTTCTCCTTTTTTTTCGAGAAGCAACAGCCCTGAATATGTCCCGACTAATATTAGCCCCTTATCTTTAAGTAATAAAAAATTCCAGGCTCCGGGCATAGGTGATATTTTCTTAGCCATATTTCCCTGTATCTGGAAAACCCCATTATTGTGACCACACAATAGTGCATCGTCAATAACAAATAAGGCCCAGACCTGACCCTCAGTACCTTCAACCAGTTTGAAACTAGTCTTAACTTTGAACGGACTTATGAAATCAGACCACTTAATATAAAATAAGCCCTGATTTGTGCCGAAATAAATATTATCTTTATAACGTACTGAAGCGTAGCCTGTTCCTATATCAAAGTAATTATTAAGGTAAGATACAGGGGATTCAAATTCGATCAATGAAATACCATTATCAAGACAAAGCCATATATTTCCTTTATAATCCTGTCCTAAACTCAAAACTGTATTGTTTTGCAAACCACGTTCTTTATTCATTGCAAATACCAGTTTCCCTTCCAAATCAGTAACATACAAGCCATTCTGGATTGTTCCGAAAGCTAAATAATTATTCTTTAGTCGTATGGCAGAATAAATCTGGTATTTTTTTAGAATTTCATTTATTTCAACATCCCAGGGAATTGCTTTATGTCCATCAAACCTGTATACCCCCCTATTGGTTGTTCCAATTAATATTTCATCATCATTTAACGACATTATGGACCAGTTTTGACTGCCTTTAAAGAAATCACCGCCTGGCACTTGCCTGACTTTTCCGGCACGACACTCCATAAGTCCTTGCTCTTCATCAAATACCCATAGAATACCATTAACATAATTTGACAAATGAAAACTGGATCGGGGATAAACGATATCAATTTTACCATCATTGAATATAAATAGTGCCTTATAGGATTGAAATACGATTCCGAAACTTGTCTTATGAATCCTCCAGATTTCACCGAAATCTCCTTTCATTCCTCTAATTAAAAGAGTTAAGGAATGGTATATTAATTCACCATGTTTGTTTTCTTCGTAGTAACCAAATTCATTAAATGCTCCAATATAAATGCGGTTACCATCAGCAAAGACAGTTCGATTAATAGCCTGTATTGAATTATATGTTTCCCAACGAGCACCATTAAATTCGAGCAATCCGTTGTTATTTGCAAAATACAATATACCATTTGCCGCCTGCGTAAAAGACCAACTTTGGTTAGCGCCACCAAACTCTGATCGTGAAAAATTCCTTATATTGGGCAAACCGTATTGCCGCGATTGAGCGTTAACATCAAAGTTGATTCCTGATATCAGAAATGCAATAAGCACTAACTTTTTTGCTGCATTAAACATAGTTACATTATACAATTCAATTAGTCAACTTGATAACATATGTTATCTCTCATTTCGCAGGAATACATTTTCTGAATCTTTACAGACTCAAATCAATATATTATCAGAAATTTTCAAGATTTAACATCGGAAACTACATCAAGTTTACTGTGATTTTTTTATAAAAGTAATAATTGTTCAACAAAATAATTGCTTTTCCAATAAAATATTTCTGAATGTCAGTTTAAATTTTTTTTTATTATATCAATAGTTATCTTTGTTTTTAGTCAGATATAAGATTTTATAGCATCTACATAATGAATACACGACGAAATTTTATCAAAATAACCGGCATAGGGGTTGCAGGTATAGCAATGAACACTTTTGCAGGCAGGTTTACAACTCCTGATTTTTCTCAGTACGATTTTACGAGTCTGCGGCCGGTTGTAGGAAAAAGAAATTTTATAAGCCAGGCTGTTGAGGCAAAAATAACAGAAATCAAGAAAGGTATCACCGACCCGGAACTCGCCTGGCTTTTCGAAAACTGTTTCCCAAATACCCTAGATACTACTGTCATCTATACCGAAACAGACGGCAAACCCGATACTTTTGTTTTTACTGGCGATATAAGGGCCATGTGGCTTCGCGATTCGTCGGCACAGGTATGGCCATACCTTCAGCTGATTACTGAGGATGAACTGCTCCGAAAGCTTATTGCCGGGGTAATCAACAGGCAGGTACAATGCATACTGCTCGATCCTTATGCAAATGCCTTTATGTACGGCGATGAAGTCAGCGGATGGATAACGGATATTACCGAAATGAAACCAGGCATTCATGAACGCAAATGGGAAATTGATTCACTGTGTTACCCGATCAGGCTTGCTTACGGGTACTGGAAAACCACAGGCGATAAATCGGTGTTCGACAGCAAATGGAACGAGGCGATGGAACTTGCTTATACTACATTCAGAGTGCAGCAGCGGAAGGAAGGTCCCGGCCCATATACATTCAAACGGACAACTGCCTGGTTTACCGATAACGTGCCTTGCAACGGAAGTGGCAACCCTATACAGCCGGTCGGACTTATTTGCTCCACTTTCAGGCCATCGGACGATGCCACCATGTTTCCTTTCCTGGTGCCATCCAATTATTTTGCAGTTAAATCGCTCCGTCAGTTAAGTGAAATATGTGAGAAAGTTACAGGGAATTCGGCACTGGCTTCGAAAAGCTTGAAACTTGCGGATGAAGTCGAGCAGGCGCTGGCTAAATATACTGTTGCAGATCACCTTGATTATGGAAAAACTATTGCTTACGAGGTAGATGGCTTTGGCAACCGCCTTATGATGGACGACAGCAATGTACCCAGCCTCCTGTCGCTTCCTTACCTGGGATGCATTGAGAAGAATGACCCTTTATACGTAAACACCAGAAAGTTCCTGCTTAGCGAGGATCACTGCTGGTTTTTTAAGGGAACAGCAGCATCAGGTATCGGAAGTCCTCATACCCTTCCTGATAAAATCTGGCCAATGACCATCATTATGCAGGCATTAACCAGCTCCGATAAAGCAGAAGTAAAAAACTGCCTTCATATGCTAAAGACCACCCATGGAGGAAAAGGTTTCATGCACGAATCCTTCAATAAAGATAACCCTGCCGATTATACGCGAAGCTGGTTTGCCTGGGCAAATACATTGTTCGGGGAACTTATTATAAAGTTACATGCGGAGTATCCTGATTTGTTGTAGTGATTGGATGTAGATGATGGAGGATGGAGGATGGAGGATGGAGGATGGAGGTGAGTTGGTGCTGACAAGGAGAAATGCACCGGTAAATTAGAATAAAACATAGAACCACTCTTATACAATAATACAGCCATGAAAACTATTATACTGATTATCAGCCTGCTGCTGACAGGTATTGTTGAAACGATTGCACAGACTTACGATACGGTCTGGTTATCATCGCTCGATATTTCGAAAGCAATAATTGGCTGGGGAAAGCCGGGGGCAGATGTTTCATGTATGGGAAACCCTATCGTACTGGATGGGATAACATATAAAAAAGGGTTCGGCACACATGCATCGAGTACACTTTACATAAAGCTTTCGGGCAGCTCAGCCAGGTTTCATGCCGTAGTCGGAATAAATGATGAGGAAAAATCATCTAGCGGATCGGCAGTTTTTAAAATTTTCGCTGACAACGATTTATTATGGCAAAGCGATATTGTGCGCTCAGGCGGTCATACCCAAAGTGTTGATATTAGCATGGCAAAACGGGATACAATAATTTTATGTGCCGAAACCACGGCCGATGGTCCAAACTACGACCATACCGACTGGGCCGATGCATATTTCCTTGTTAAAGGCAGCAAGCCGATTGCGATCGATCGTCCTTCGGAACCGGCAGTTATACTCACGCCAAAGGCGGCTCCGGGCCCAAAGTTAAACGGGCCCAAAGTTTACGGGGTTCGTCCGGGCAATGATTTTATCTTCCGTATTGCCGCATCCGGCGAACGCCCTATGGCATTTAAAGCCAAAGGATTGCCATCCGGACTGATACTGGATTCGAAAACCGGAATAATTACAGGCCGGGTAAAGAAGTCCGGGAAATATGAAGTTACACTAACGGCAACCAATAAAGTTGGGACTTCAAACCGAAAACTCACTATCATTTGCGGCAGTCAGATTGCGCTTACTCCTCCTCTCGGCTGGAACAGCTGGAACTGTTTTGCATGTGCAGTTGATCAGGATAAAGTGAAAGCGGCTGCCGATGCCATGGTTAAAAGCGGCCTGGCTGATCATGGCTGGAGCTATATCAACATCGACGATTGCTGGATGGTGCAACCCGAAAGCAAAGATGCGGTTGTTGGCGGTGAAATCCGGGATGCTCAGGGCAATATGAATGTAAACAGGAAATTTCCCGACATAAAAGGGCTTACCTCCTATGTGCACAGCCTGGGATTGAAGATTGGAACATACTCAGGACCGGGGCTGAAAACCTGTGCCGGTTATACTGCTTGTTACAAATTCGAGGAAAAAGATGCCCGGAAATTCGCTGAACTGGGATTCGATTACCTAAAATACGACTGGTGCGATTATGAGCGGATTGCTAAGGACCACAGCCTTCCTGAACTTAAAAAACCATATCTGGTAATGCGTGACGCCCTCAACAAGGTGAACCGGGATATAGTCTACAGCCTTTGCCAATACGGAATGGGCGATGTATGGCAATGGGGTACCGAAGTAGGCGGAAACTGCTGGCGTACAACAGGAGATATTACTGATGACTGGTCGAGTATGGAATCTATCGGTTTCGGCCAGGCAGGGAAAGAAAAATATGCCGGACCAGGGCACTGGAATGATCCGGATATGCTGGTCGTTGGCAAAGTGGGCTGGGGGCCTCAACTCCACCCTACAAGGCTTACACCTAATGAGCAATACACACACATATCGTTATGGGCATTGCTGGCCTCTCCCCTGCTTATCGGGTGCGACATGACTCAAATGGACGAATTCACATACAGTCTTTTAACCAACGATGAAGTTCTTGATATTAACCAGGATCCGATAGGAAAACAGGCATCAAGAATTTTGAAGGATGGGAACTTCGAAGTGTGGGTCAAAGAACTCGAAGACGGATCAAAAGCAGTCGGTCTGTTTAACAGGGGCTTGTTCACGGCTCCGATTGCAGTAAACTGGAACGATCTCGGAATTTCCGGGAATTTCATAGTGAGAGATATATGGTCGCAACATGACGAAGGAAACTATTCCGGAAGTTACACCGCCACAATCCCGTCACACGGAGTAAAGCTGGTACGTATCTATAAAAAGTAAGCAAACCGCTGGTTTGAATCTTAACTATTTTCATTTACAATTACTTTATCGGGGTAACCTATTCATTATACCTGATTAAGTTAGTATGTTTGCATTAAATTAATTTCATGAATCTCCGCCCGGCAAATTTGCTCTTCAGGTATTTACACTTTATGCAGTTTGATATGCATAAAGCCATGATGGAGTATAAGTTGAAGCATTTATCGGCCTCGTTCATGGGGCAATGGCTCGATATAGGGGCAGGTGATCAGCCTTACCGGAAATACTTTTCGACTGCCGGCGAGTATATAACTACAAATACGAAACGGCATTACAGCGAAAAAGACATTGCAGCACTCGATAAATTAACAACATTTTGGATCGAAGATGGGAAAGCGATCCCGGTAGCTGATAATTCGCTCGACGGGGTGGCTTGTTTCCAGGTTCTTTCAGTAATAGCCAGCCCGGAAAATTTCTTTAAGGAAATAAACCGTGTACTGAAGCCAGGAGGCAAAGTTATTTTAACCACCGATTTCCTTTACCCGGTATGGAGCAGTGAGGACAGGCTAAGGCATACTTCATTCGGGCTTAAAGAATTGTGTAAAACGAACGGTTTCGATAAAGCAAAAGTTGAAAGTTTCGGAGGATTCGGGAGTATGATGTATTCGCTGTTTATGCGCTATATGAGATCATTCCCCGAAATCTGGAAAAGAAAAGCCTTGATTACTAAAACAGTTTCTGCTATACCTTATATACTATTGCTCTTATTGGTGCCCCTGGTAAGTATTAAAGGAATGATTATTTATTGGATTGAAAGAAACTATAAAGACAATACCGGTTTTACATTCAATCTTTTGCTGACGGCTGTAAAGTTATAATGTCAGCATTTCAGAAAGTCTGTATATACGCTTTGGTTTGTTGTAATGTGTTTATTTTGTGAAAGGGGATTCCTGGCAAAGCCTCGGCTGCCAGGATAAATTTCTGCATATAAGATTCTAACTCACTCATCCCTTCGAAGTTAATTAAACCCGCGTCATCCCTGGGAGTATGATAATCAGGATGTATTCCGGTTGTAAAATAGATAACCGGAATCCCTTTTTTCAGAAATGGTGAATGATCCGAAAAAGGCGGTGCCCCGTTAATTTTCTTAATGCAGAAATCAGGATGTGTAAGGCTGTCGAGTACCGGTTCCCATGCAGGTGTGGAAGCCACTCCCAGCACACTTATTGTATCCCCCTGGCAGCCAAGCCTGCCGACCATATCGAGGTTGAGCATATAGGCAATATTTTCGATGTTAACCCATGGCCGACTGCAGAAGGCTTTTGAACCGAAAAGACCCTTTTCTTCGGCACTGAAAGCAACGAAAAGATAATTGTATTTCAGACTTTTATTAGCAGCGGCCCAGCGGGCAAGTTCAAGCATGGCGGCGGTACCGCTTGCATTATCATCAGCCCCGTTGTTTATAACAGGATGTCCTTCGGGATCAGTTTTTCCTTTCTTAATCCCCAAATGATCATAATGAGCTCCAACAATAACTGTTTTTTGCGCCTTATTATCCAACCAGCCTATAACATTCACAGGTTTGGTAACCGTACGGTCGATTTCGACTTTCAGTTTGCAGGTGGCGGTTTTTACTTTCCTGATTTTATTAAAAGGCAGACGTGCAATATAAATAACAGGGACGTTAAGCGATTCGGTGAAAGGAGAGCCAAATAAAAAATTCTCGGTCGGTTTCCGGCTACTGTTGTGCAGGATAACCCCAACAGCCCCTTTGTCAACAACCTCTTTAACCTTACCCAGAATTTCGTTTATGATTCGATCATTTTCGTTGTCTTCGAGGCTGGTTGCAATATCAAGAAGCACAATTTTACCAGAAACGTCAATTGCCTTATTTCCATTTGATTTCTTTCCGGCAGCATTAATTCCTTTCCCGAAATAAATAAGCGGGGCTGAGACTTCACCGGGTGAAGAAAGGTCGGTGGCACCAAACTCCTCAATATATTTAAACTCTATATCGTCGATCTGAAGTTTTGCATCTTTGAAAATTACCGGAAAACTCATCCGGAATTCACTATAGAACGACCCAGCAGGTTCACCTTTCGGCAGTAGCCCGATAGCAGCCATTGATTTCGAAATATAATCGGCAGCCATCTGCTCACCATAAGTTCCGGCCTCGCGGCCCTGCAGCGAATCAGATGCAAGCAATGTAACATCATACCTCATCCTGGCGGTTGCATTGCCAGGCGAGATTTGTTGTTGTGCAAAAACATCGTGAAAGCACGATACACACACCAGGCATATCAATAATCGGCAAGTAGCTTTTATCATTTTGCACTTTTTATTTTTCGTTTCACTTTCAGCTTAATTTTATGCGTAAAGGCCGGCCATATAAAACATTCCTTTTTACCATCAACTATTATTGAGTTCTCAGACACACTTATCGTATGCATACCATCGTTCCATTCCGATTTCGGTGAAGGGTTAATGATTGTATAAACTTCCTCATCAAAAACTCTCGGCGACAAAGCAATAACCTTATTGACTGCGATCCTCCTCCCCGACCTTGCAGAGCAATCCTGTGCCGGCCGGTAAAGCTGCCTGTCAATCACAAACGGGTTTCCTGCAGGTCGCGACGAACGTACATCCACTTTAACAGGATTATTGGCATGGGGTGTGTACTCACCCTTCAGATCAGATGAAAACCAGATGTGCAGCCTTTCGTTGGTAGAAGTCCGGTCGGTAAAGAAAAGCCACCAGAACCCATTATAAAAGCAAACAGAGGGGTCAACCGCCTGCAGGTTTTCAACAAGGGTTTGCTCAAAAATAAGTTTGCCCGAATCAGGATCAAAAATGTATAAATCGACCTTCCCTCCTTCCGAATTCTCAGGAATGCAATAATATGTACCCTGGTGTTCAAAAAGAAAAGGATAGGCAAGATGGTAACCGAGTTCAAGTGCCACGGTCCTGCGGATTAACTCCAGCGAGTGAATATCGAGCTGCAGCGATACTAAAATCCCCTTTGATCTCTTATAATCGTATTCTTCACAGATAATATATATATATCCATCTCTGGCAAACCCAAATGAATCAGCATGATACTGATATCTTTTTGTTTTGAGTTCAAGCCAGCGCGGCTCAGGAAGAATCATTTCACCGGGTTTGAAGAACGATCCGGTAGGTTTTTCGATTATACCGACATTCCATTTTTCGGTAATGAACAGGTCACGGAATTGGAAACGGGCTTTGTAATAAAGTAATTTCGAGAGAAACCGAAGCATCTTCAGGTTCCCGGGAAGTTTATAAACAGGCGACTGAGGTGCATTTGTAACTGATAAAAAAGCAGTATCCCCGCTTTCAATCTTAGTACAAACCTGCAACGGCCACTCGGTGGAGCTTTGCAAAAGGTTATTAAAATTAGCTTCCCACGAATGAAAAATTGTACTGAAATAAGCCTTATGCAGTATTACACCGCTGTCGAGTTTGCTTGTAAGCCGCTGAAGGATGGCAGCATTTACAGGATCGCCAAACATGATTTCCCAGAAACCGGTAGGGACGCCGCGGTATTTGCGATCGTCGTCGTGGTGGTACGACCAGATACCGTACTTTGCTGAATCGAGTATTTCACCTTTCAGAATGCTGAATCCAAAACGAAGAATAAAATCGAGCTTGAATGATTTGATCGTGGCCAGATCCGCTTCGTTGAAATATTCGGCATATCCCTTTTTAAACGTGAAACATGAGATTCGGGGAACAACTAGGTTTAAACCCGAAATATCAGCCAACTCTTTGGCTGCAGGTTTCATCAAATACCTGAACCATAAACGGACCAATAGTTTCGAATACGGATACTTAACAAGTTTTTCAACAAAACCGGGAGCAACTGGTTGGTTAGCATTTACGAGCAGGAGTTCACAGGTATGCCCGCCAGCAACCAGGTGCTGAATAGCTTCGAGTTGCCAGCGCTGAAAAATCGGGCCATTGCACAAAACCCCAAACCTCATAGTATATTCAGGTATTTCAATTAATTACAAAACTATAAAGTTCCTTAAGCTTCCCGGTAACGGCCTGTTTGCTGAAAACAGCTACTGCTGTTTCCCGGATCTTTGCAGGATCAAACGAGGAATAATTGTCGAGCATAAAGCCAATTGCCCCGAGTAAAGCGGCTTCGTCGCCTACGGCAATCAGGCGACCGTTCGTATCATTAACATACTCAGGTATTCCGCCAACCGAGGTTGCCACAACCGGCAAACCGCAGGCAAAACTCTCGCTTATTACCACCGGCATATTCTCATAATTGCTGAACATAACCATAAAATCGGACGATTGATATGCCTCAACCAGTTTTTCGCCTTCCAGCAAGCCTGTAAATTGCAATATGGGAGCTTTCAGTCCCAGTTCCGTTGCAAGGCTCTTCAGCCTTTCAAAATCCACCCCTTCGCCAACCATAATGCATTCGAAATCATTACGCTGAAGCGAGAGTCTAGTTATTGTACGCAGCAGGCCCGAAATGTTTTTTGAACGGTCCTCAAAACATGAAATATGCATAAACCTTATAACCTTGCCTTTGGATTTCTTAGGAGCGGGAATATATTCTTCACAATCGACCACATTGGGCAGGATGAGGTAGTTTAGGTTATGCAATCCATGGCTTTGCATTGCGGAAGCGAGGTTTTCGGACACAGTGCTTACGGCTGAAGCATGCTTTACAACAAGCCGGGTCGCAACTTTCCGCAGAAACCCTTTATAAGTCCCGGTAATGGGAAGGTAACGCGACCAATGCTCTGTAATTACATACTTTATGCCTTTAAAGCAGCGAAGGTATAATGCTAACAAACCCAGGCGTGTAAGCACATTTACATGAACCAGGTTGGGTTTGTTCCAGTTGGTTTGAATATAGCTGTAGCCTTTAAAAAACGCCATCACAAATCGAAAACCGGCCATCCATTTAACCATGAACTTCGGTAAAGCGCTTTTCGTGCCGTAATAAACAATGGCTGTAAATACCCAATTCTCAACCTTATGATCAATAACGAAGCTTCGCCTTTTATCGGGAGCGGCCCGCAGGTACAAAACGGCAACTTCTGCAAACCCGCTTGCCAGTTCGGCATGACGCTGTATAAACAAACCGGTCATGGGATCGTAACGATCGGGATACCACCTTGCAAGAAAAAGTACTTTGGGCGAAGTTTTCAATACCGGAATGTCAGAAAATTATTCTCAAAAGTAAAAATTAGTATAATATCATTTCAGAATAAAATCGACTGCGTGGATTTCTTCCCGAATTATTACCTGTAAAAACCAAAATCTCAAAACTTTGAGATATGAAATTCAAAAGGATATTTTTGATCAGTGTTGCCATAAACCTGCAGATATCTTTTTTATCCGCCACTCTAAGGTCCATTAACTTTTATCAATAGGCCACATTCCTGACTTACGGCATTTTTGCCAGAGTTTCATCCACATACCGGATTGCATTCAGCAGTCGTTTGTCACCCAGCCCGCTCACAATGCGGTAATTGCATTTGTTTTCATCCAAAAGATGCTGATACATTACAAAGAGTTCGCGGCGCATTTCGGGATGTTCGCGTAGGGGATCGTACTGCCAGGGAAGGTCAACGTCGCAGAGCAGGTAAAGATCGTACCGGTTTTCAGCAGTCATTTTTTCGATCCAGGGATGGCAATTGTTGTATTTAACCCTGCACCAGATCGTGGTAACGCAGAAATCGGTATCACAGAATAGCAAACCAGTATCTTCGGCAGCAAGGTTTTCGAGCCGGTACTGGTTTTGTGCAATAAAAAGAATATCGTCGTAGGTATAGGGCCGGTTAATGCTTTCGAGGTATTCGCGTGCAAACTCAGGGACCCATCGTGTGTGGTAATGCTCAGCCAGGTGCTCAGCCAGCCATGACTTCCCGGTTGATTCGGGTCCTGTTACCGAAATCCGCATCATACGTTTGCTTTTTCAATGAGGCGTTTTCGCCATTCGATATATCCCATTAAGGCGAGTACCAGAAAAACAATATACTGCACACTGGTAAATACCAGTCCTTTCATGGCAAACAACGGGATCACAAGCAAATCGCCGAGTATCCAGAGCAGCCAGTTTTCAATTTTCTTAATCGCCATCAGCCACATGCCTGCAATAAACAACGAGGTTGTAAACGAGTCGAAAAGTGGCACCGTGCTGTTGGTGTATTTTGACAGGACAAAATAGATCAGGGCGAACGAAGCTGCAACAAGAAGGATATAAACCACCCATTCGTAAAAACCAAGTTTTGTTATAGGCACATGATGGCTTTCAGCATCCTTCCGCGACCAGTTGTACCAGCCGTAAACGCTCATCACAAAGTAAAATGCATTAATCCCCATGTCGGCGTAAAGGCCGGCAAAAAAGCAGAGGTAGACATATATGAGAACATTAATTATACCGGTAGGGTAAACCCAGATATTTTCCTTGCGTGCAAACCATACGCTTAATATTCCGAAAACCACCGCCACAACCTCGAGCCAGGTTGTATCGATAATATTGGAATAAAGTTGTGAATAGATTTCGGACATACATTCATTTGCAGGAGGCGCAAAGATAATGAAATGTTAACATGCCTTTCCACAGGATAAATTATTCACATCAGCAATAAACCAACGGGAGTGAAAGAGGGTCTTCGTGGCTATTTTTTAATACTTTTGTGACCGAAATGCATTTAAGACTATGCCCGCAACAAAAAAACTGATTTATATACTTATTATTTTACTCATTTCAGTGGGGATTTCAAGCTGCCTTACCTGTGAGCGGAAAGAGTATGTTTTTCAGCTGACGGGTGAAAACTCCGGAAAGCTTACAATTAAGTATGTGAATATTTTTTCCAGCATTGTCGATTCAGCCGGTGAACTGAAGGTTGATTACGATGAACTGATCAACATGTGGCTGAAGGGCGAAAAAATTGAAAGGGATTTCCCTCTGGCAAAGAAATTCAAGAAACGTCTCTTTAAAGAGAACGGCACCCTTTGCGGGGAGGTTACCATGGAGTTTGACGATCTTTCGAAAGTTCACCTTTACCGGTACAAGAACCGGGGTCCATTTATGTTTAGTATGTCGGGGGTGAATGACGATGGTGAAAATTTCGCCCAAAGCAACGGCGAATTCGGCGGCGATAAAATGCCTGTTATTTTCTGGCCCGACGATACCCGGACATTACGTTTCAGTACCAAAATAACCGAGCCCGACAGCACTACTGTGAGTATGCTTGATATGTGGGAAGCGGGGAAGTATTAATTTTGGATTTCGGATTTGCGATTTCGGACTTAATTGTTGAAGGGTTGATGGACAATTGACAGTTGACAGTTGACAATGGACAATGGTGTTAATAGGTTGATGGGTTGATAGGTTGATTGATAATTGATAATTGACAATGGACAATGGACAATTCGTAAATCGTAAGTCGTGAATCGTAAATAATACTCGGCTAACTTTTAGCTATTCACCAGGCCATTCGCAAACTCCTTCACATTTATGCCGTCGAAATTGCCCGAACTCATCATCAGCAGGTTCGAATTGTCCCACGATTGAGTACGAAGAAATTCCTGCAGTTCGCTGGTTTCGGAGAATACCAGTAGTCCCTGACGGGCAAATCCTTCTTTTATATCATCGGCTGAAAGCATAGGAAGTTTCTTTATCCCGAGTGCATGAGGCGAGAAATAAACCACCGCAACATCTGCTTTATCCATGCTGCCGGCATACTGGTTGAGGAAATTTTTGTTCAGGCTGCTGTATGTATGCAACTCGAAACAGGCAAACAGTTTCCGGGAAGGAAATTGTTCTTTAACTGCCTGTATGGTTGCTTTCAGTTTGGAGGGTGCATGGGCAAAATCACGGTAGGCATTGAAACCCCGTTTTTCGGCAATCAGTTCCAGCCTGTTCGAAGCACCTTTAAATCCGGAAATCGATTTATAAAAATCAGCGTTACTAATATTCAACTGGTTACAAACCAGCCTCGCTCCTTCCATGTTCATCAGGTTATGGCGCCCAAAAACTTTGAGTGCAATATCCCCTTCTGCTGTTTTGAGAACTGTATTCCCACCGGCAACAATATGTCCGGGAACGCCATAAGGCAATTTTTTCATTTTTCCCGGAATACCAGCGGCTACTTCCTGGACTTCGGGATCTTCGGCACAGTAGATCAAAGCCCCTGAATCGGGAACCATCATCATGAAAATCCGGAACTGCTCAATGTAGTTTTCAAATGTCGGGAACACATTTATGTGATCCCAGGCTATGCCGCTAACCAGGGCAATATCTGGTTTATAGAGATGGAACTTTGGACGTGGATCGAGAGCCGAAGTCAGGTATTCGTCGCCTTCGAAAACCATTACCCCTGCTTTTTCAGTCAGCCGCACCATTACATCGAACCCTTCGAGCTTCGCGCCTACCATATAATCGGTATCCACATTACACTGATGCAGAACATGAAGGACCATTGCTGTAATCGTTGTTTTCCCATGGCTTCCGCCAATAACAACCCGCAATTTATCCTTGCTTTGTTCGTAAAGGAATTCAGGGTAGGAATATATCTTCAGTCCCAGTTCTTTTGCTTTTGCCAGCTCAGGATTATCGCCGCGGGCATGCATGCCAAGTATTACCGAGTCGATGGATTGATCAAGTTTTGAAGGAAACCAGCCAAATTCAGGTGGTAACAAACCATATGAATCAAGACGGCCGCTTGCAGGGTCAAAAATTTCATCATCGGAGCCGCTAACCTGGTATCCTTTGAGGTGCAGTGCAATGGCCAGGTTGTGCATGGCACTTCCGCCTATGGCTATAAAATGAACACGGGAATGATCCATAAAAATGTCGTTTACCTTTAGTTTTGCGAAGGTAAAACAGAAAGTCGAATCCTTCATGCTATTCTGAAAGAATCGGCAGACTGTTTTATGAAATTCACGAAAATGGAAAGCACGATCCGTTTTACTTATATGCCAGGATCAAAAAACCTATCTTTGCACACTCAAACAAAATTGAAGTAATGGAGCTTTATGCCCTAACTGCCGATAACTGGAAAATGGACGGCGGAGTAGCTTTCGGAGT
This sequence comes from Bacteroidales bacterium, assembly GCA_963677975.1. GTDB lineage: Bacteria > Bacteroidota > Bacteroidia > Bacteroidales > UBA4417 > UBA4417. The sequence goes on from OY782677.1 coordinate 3,840,605, forward strand.
TGTTCCCAAATCGATATGGTCGCGCCTGCACCATGCCGATGCGAACAATGTCATTGATATTACAACCCGCTGCCTGCTGGTGATTGACCAGGAAAGGAAGATTCTTATCGATACCGGCCTGGGCGATAAACGGAACGAAAAGTATTATGCCGTACGCTACAGGCAGCCTGGTGTAAATATTCTCAATTCACTTGCAGAAACCGGAATTACGGCAGATGAAATTACCGATGTCCTGTTCACTCACCTTCATGATGATCATGTTGGTGCTGCAACCCGGGTTAATGAGGCCGGTAAGGTTGAATGTGTTTTCAGCAAGGCGACGTATTGGGTTTCGGCCAGCCACTGGCACTGGGCACTCCACCCTAACAAACGCGAAACCGCCGCTTATTTCAGCGACAATCTCCTGCCTTTGCTGGAGAGCGGCAGGCTCAACCTACTTAAAGAAGGAGATCAGCCTTTTGCGAATATTGAACTGAGAATCTATAATGGTCATACGAGGGGCCAGGTTATCCCATTTATCAGATCAGCAAAACATACCGTTGTTTATATGGGAGATTTCATTCCTACACGTACAAATATTCCGATACCCTATATACCTTCGGTAGATATTGAACCACTTGTTACAATCGATGAAAAGGAAGCTTTCCTCAATGAAGCAGCTGACAATAACTATGTGCTGATCTTTGAACATGATGCAATAAACGAATGCTGTTATGTAACCCATACGGATAAAGGCGTGGTTGCAGGGCCTTCATTCAGATTGACCGATTTATAATCACAGAACTATGGAAACACCCTATAATATTGAACTGCTCAACCAACAGTGGGCAAATCTCTCTTCAGAACAGATAATAACCAATGCGCTTGATTTGTTTGCTGATAAAATTACTTTTGCCACGAGCCTCGGCGCCGAAGACCAGGTTATTACCTTCATGCTTTCGAAAATTGACAAATCAGCCCATATAATCACTCTTGATACCGGGAGGGTTTTTCCTGAAACCTATGATTTGCTTCATCGTACTGTAAATCGTTATGGTGTACAGATAAAAACGTATTTTCCCGACAGCGAACAGGTTGAAGAAATGGTAAATGCGAAAGGAATTAACCTGTTCTATGAAAGCATTGAGAACAGGAAATTATGCTGCCATGTGCGTAAAATTGTCCCCCTTCGCAGGGCTCTCAATGGGAAGGAAGCCTGGATAACAGGTCTGAGGCGCGAGCAATCTATAACCAGGACTGACCTGCATATTGTGGAATGGGATGCCGGAAACGGCCTGATTAAGATTAACCCTTTACTGGATTGGAGCGAGGAAATGGTTTGGGATTTTATTAAAAGCCATGATATCCCGTACAATAGGCTTCACGACCAGGGTTTCCCGAGCATCGGCTGCCAGCCTTGTACACGTGCTATCGAAAAAGGCGAAGACCTCCGGGCGGGACGTTGGTGGTGGGAAATGCCGGATAGCAAGGAGTGCGGGTTGCATGGGGGGAAGTAGAGAGGTGAGGACGGAGATTATTGGATGATGGGTTGATTGACAATTGACAATTGACAATGGATAATGGACAATGGTGTTTATAGGTTGATGGGTTGATGGGTTAATTGACAATTGACAATTGACAATGGACAATGGACAATAGACAATGGAAGATGGTTGCTGGGTTGATAGTTATGAGATATGAATTATGAATTATGAATTATGAGTACTGTTACTTCATGTTCAAATTAGTTAATAGGTTGAGTGTTAATTTACAATGTACAATTCATAAATCGTAAATCGCAAATCGTAAATAATAATGTGCACCCGACACTCTGAACCCGGCACCCGGCACTTTAAACCCGGCACTGGGCAATGGGCAATGGACACTGTATTCTGGTTTTCAGTTGGTTACCTTCCGGATTTTGATAATAAAAAAAAGCATTAATTTTGCATCGCTCTCCGGGGCTTATTTTAAGTTTAACCAATAGTATTAAAAATGATTGAAAAACGTCAATTTCTGAAGACTAAACCAGTCTGTAAAGTAACTTTTAAATTATACGTTCAGGCCGAAAATCTTGCACTTGTCGGAGATTTCAACAACTGGAACGAAACATCAACCCCGATGAAAAAAGCCAAAGATGGCGCATTTTCAGTAGCCGTAGATATGGAAAGTGGTCGCGAACACCAATTCCGCTACCTTGCTGACGGCAAAACCTGGCTCAATGATGAAGCAGCAGATAAATATGTAACTAACGCGCTGGGAAGCGAGAATTCTGTGGTTATTCTATAAAAAATAAAATCTCGGATTATGGTCCTGCAGTATGCAAATACTGCAGGATTTTTTTATCCTTTTTGATGGGCTTGTAAGTTTACATAGGGTTGATCCGTTTCACAACGCATATTTATAAGGTAATTCTGTTATTGGCAGCATTACTATATTAACTTTCATTGTTACCTTTGTCTCAGTATAAACAACCTGTAATTATGAGTATTTTTTATAGAAATTTAATCAGGCGCCTAAGCAAATTTTTGTTTCTGCTGTTATTACTTACTGCTAATAAAGTCGCTGTTTCACAGGATTTCATGATGCAGGGCTGGTATTGGGATTACCCAAAAACCACGGTAGGGTTCAACTGGTCGGATACCATCAGGCTGAATGCCGCAGAACTAGGGCGAGCCGGTTTTACAGGCATATGGTTGCCTCCCCTCGCCCGGGCAAGCTATGGCAATTCGAGCAACGGATATGATCCAAAGGACTTATACGATTACGGTGAATATGGAGGAGGGGCTACCGGTTTTGGAACGCGCCAGCAGCTAAACAACTGCATTGCAGCTTTAACAGCTGCCGGGGTAAATCCTGTTGCAGATCTTGTTTTTAACCATCGCGACGGAGGTAAAGCTGAAGTAAATACTGGAGTAAGTAACTATATTGCCGGGTTTAACTGGGATAAGGCGAACAGTGGGGCAAACCCCTTTCCATACGACCGTATGCGATGCATACTTCCTGTAGGAGGTAGTTCCGGTAACGGAGCCGGTCATTATTACTTTAAAATCAGCTCTTCCTCGGGTCATTCGAAATATTTCAACTATGAATACAAAGTCTATATGCAAACCAATAAGGTTGGCTGGCAGAATCTGACCGCCGAATCGGAAGCAGAGCCGAATGGCGGAGGAGACTGTTCTCAGGCAGACAACGATATCCATCTTGGCAGGGATATGAATGCCATAATTGATGCCTCGGGCTGCACTGTTGACGAATTCCACCTTAATCTCTCAACCTCAGATTTTAATGCCGCCGGTGATACAATCTTTATTTATTTTGGAAAACGAAACAGCGATTACTCCGATATGAGAATATACGGGATATGGTCAGGGCCAAGAATTATGAATATAATCGGGGACCTGAAATACCAGACCTATACCGATTTTTCAGGAATGCCCAGCGGGCAGGGATTGATGAACTGGAGCAATTTTAAGCCTAACAATGACCGTGCAACGAGCCTCGCAGGCGATTGGGATGGAATGTATTTTTTTTACGACTATGACCAATTTCAAACGGATACAAAGAACAAACTTACCGACTGGGCCAAATGGAACTGGAGCAATGTCGGGATAAGGGGATTGCGCATGGATGCCGTGAAACACTTTACACCTGAATTTATCGGAGACCTGCTCGATAACCTGCACGACAATGCTATGGACCCGCCAGTTGTGGTTGGAGAGTGGTATTCGACGAATACTTCCGAACTCGCAGGTTGGATTAATAATGTGCTCGGATATATGGATGCTGATACCAAGGCAGCCATCAAACCCAGGATTTTCGATTTCTCCCTTCGCGATGCTTTACGAAATGCTTGCGATACGTATGGATACGATGTACGTAATGTTTTTTCTTCAAGCCTCGTAGATGCTGCTTCGTTGAGCGGATTTAATGTTGTAACTTTTGTAAATAACCACGATTTCCGCGATGCAAGCGGGTTCGCCTCACTTATACAGAATAATGCCATTTTAGCTTACGCATACCTGCTTACCAACAATAAATTAGGCCTTCCTTGTGTATTTTATCCCGATTATTTCGGTTATCCTGACAACGGTTCAAGCTACTATCCTGCCGACAGGAACGGGATGAAGCGGAAAATCGACTTATTGATGAATATCCATAAATCATATATATTCGGAAGCACATCAGTAACTTACCTTAATAAAACCGGAAGCGGGTATTCCAACGACGCCGGCAGTGCAAACAGTTATCTTCTCACCTATCAGTTAAAAGGAGCCGCATCAGGCAAAGATGTGGTTGTTGCAATAAATTTCGGTGGCACCCGTGCACAATTTCACCAGGAACTAAATGGATTGGCTGTTGGCACCAAACTAACTGATATGATGGGTGTTACACCCTATTCCGAAGCTGTTGTAAATACAAATGAAAACGGTATTCCAAATGATATCTGGATCGACCTTCCTGCCCGGAGTTTTGCAGTATGGGTGCAGGGGGCTGCAAACAGCCTGGCTCCTTTGCCTGCTTCAGGCCTTGCAGTAAGTTATCCGGTTTTGGGTACTATTACGCTGAACTGGTTGGATAATTCATCCAATGAAACAGGTTTCAGGATCGAACGCAAGACCTGCTCCGGATCGTGGTCAACCCTTGCAACTGTAGGTTCCAATACCACAACTTATCCCGATGCAGGTGGGGCAACATCAGAACATTACTATTACAGGGTTATTGCTGTAAATGGCATACTGGAGTCGGGTGCGGGAAATGTGACTGACGGGTCGCTGACTCCCACATGGACCGGCACTTCTGATACAAAGTGGGACGTTGCTACAAACTGGTGTTCCGGCAGGATCCCTTCATCCATAACCGATGCGGTTATTCCTTCGTGCGGTGTGACCTACCTGCCAGCTATAAACACGATCTCAGCAACCTGCAATAATCTTACCATACAGAGTGGTGCGCAACTTAATATTAATCCTTTACAGGCTTTAACAGTACTGGGAACACTCACCAATAATGCAGGAGTAACAGGATTGGTGATAAAATCCGATGCTACCGGCACCGGCTCATTAATAACTAATAGTGCTGCAGAAGCCACTGTTGAACGTTATCTTACTGGTTCAATGAGTGCCCCGTTTCCATGGCACATGGTTTCATCGCCTGTCAGCGGACAAAGTATCCCTGGTTTTGTTACATCTTTGGGAGGAAATATAGCAACAAATTCAACAAAATATGGTCTTGCACCTTACATTAATTCAATCCCGAACTGGATTCCTTATACAACCACAACTTTGCCCGGCGCCGGAAACTTTGGTGTAGCTAAAGGATATGAAATTCTTCTTAATACTCCTGCTGTCTGCAGTTTTACAGGAAACCTGACAGCATCTAATACAACTGTCCCGGTAACCACAGCTGCCAGTGCATGGAACCTGATTGGCAATCCGTTTTCTTCAGCTATTAATGCTTCGAATGTTGCAAATAATTTCATCACAGTTAACGACGGGCTATTTGACCCTTCCTATAAAGCCTTATATGTCTGGAACGGAAGCACATACACAATAATCAACAATGCAGTTCCTGCATATATCCCTTGTGGACAGGGTTTCTTTATCAAATCGATTGCAGGTGGCGGAAATGCAGCATTCAATACAAATATACGAACACATAATACTGCTGCATTTTCGAAAAGCATGACTACAGAACTGCCGTCGATAGAACTTAAAGCTTCAATCGCAGGTATGAACAGGAGTACACAGGTCTTTTTTATCCCAGGCACCTCTACAGGCATGGATGCCGGATTCGATGCAGGGATGTTCGATGCCGTTGGGACAGAGAATACTTTATATAGTCATATAGATGGCAGCGACATTGGTTTTGGCATACAATGCCTTCCCGAAAACCAGATTCACGATATAACTATTCCTATAGGTATAAATGCAAAGCAGGGAATGACCATTACCTTCACTGCTATTACTGCTAACCTTCCCCAGGATACGAAAGTCTACTTATACGACAAACTGTCGGCGATATACACGCGTCTTGATATTGAGGGCAGCTCATACCAGGTTACTTTGACTGCTGAGAGTTCGGGTATCGGGAGGTTTTACATCTCAACTTCCAATAAAACCATGGGTACAGGCAATCCCAAAGAAGATAGGTATTCAATTACTGCATTGCCCGCGGAAAATAAAATACGGGTTACAGGTTGCTTCGTAAAAGGGGCACAAGCTTGTATTTCGGATATGAGCGGAAGGATACTTACTACAATTGAGTTTGGTAATACATATGAGAATGATATTCCATTTTCAACTACGGTTGATGGTATTTATCTGCTCAGTATCCGGAACGGAATAAACACTGAATACCGTAAAATAGTGTGGATTTATTAGAAAACATGCTTAACCTGATATTCGCTTCGACTGCCTACCCCTAAAGGGATTTAATCGAACCTGATTGCTTTTACAGGGGAAATCCTCGTAACGATAAACGAAGGAAGGATCAGCATAAATGTACAGGCCAGCAGGGTTCCGGCGTTAAGCAACAGCAGGTGCAGGATATCGAGGTTAATAGGCACCACCGACATGAAATACGATTCCTGTGGCAACGGAATAAGGCTGAAATACTTCTGAAGCAGGCAAATGCTTATTCCGGCAATATTCCCGTATAACATTCCTTTCCCAACAATATAACCGGCCTGTAGCAGGAAAACGCGGCGGATACTGAGGTTTCGTGCACCAAGTGCTTTAAGCACACCAATCATATTGGTCCGTTCGAGGATAAGAATAAGCAAGGTTGAAATCATGGCCATACCCGAAACAAGAACCATAAGTATGAGTATTATGGCCACATTCATATCCTGGAGATCAAGCCAGTCGAAAATCTGGGGATATATTTCGCGTATAGTCCGCGAATTTAGGTCGTAGCCGATAGCATCATATACTACTTTGCCCATTTTATCCAATGCGGCAAAATCGTTGATATAAACATCAAAACCTGAGATTGTATCGTCCGACCAGCCATTGAGCCTCTGTATCTGTCTTATATCGCCGAAAATAAATTTGAGGTCGAATTCCGCCAGCCCGGTATTATATATTCCGGTAACCGTAAACCGCCTCGCCCTGGGCAGGTTATCGATAATAAAATACATGCGCAAAGGATCGCCGAGTTTGATTTTAAGCAGATCGGCAATATTCTTTGAAATAATCACTCCTGTTGATACCGAATCTCCTTTTGTAGCAAAAGGCTTGCCCGATACCAGTTTATCATTAAAAAAGGACCAGTCGAAATCGGAACCCACACCCTTGAATACCACGCCCTGTATCTGTTCTTTGGTCTTGATAATACCGGCTTTGGTTGCAAAAACCTGTATATTCCTGATGCCTTCCTTTTGGGGAAGCGTTTTCAGAAAAGGCTGGTTCCTGTTGATGGGAGTAAACTCAAACGAATTGTTCGAATCAAATTTCGCAATCTGGATGTGCGAACCAAAGCCTACAATCTTTTCCCTTATCTGGCGCTGAAAGCCGGTAACAATTGCAACCGAAACAATCATAACAGCAAGCCCGAGCGCAACGCTGATTATGGCAATGCGTATAACCGGCGCCGAGAAACTTCCCGGGCCGCCTTTGATTAAACGTCGTGCAATAAATTGTTCAGTATTCATTGAAGTGCAAAAATACCTTTTTAATAGTTTGCATAATAAGATAAATGCCTTTTATCAAAATGATCTGACCATGATAATTATTAAAAAACTAAAAATTTAGGAAAATCAGTTTTTTCGCGCCTCTGTGGTGATTTTTGTTACCACCAGGACACAAAGGCTCAAAGGGTTCATAAGTCAATAAATAATTCATACAAAACAGAGAGTTCATAACTGAATTGGAAACAGTAAAACCAGAAATCAGAAAAAGTTTATATTAGGAGATATAAAATATATAATTTCGTTATATTTGTGTATTGGCATCTTTAACAATCAGAATACCCGACCCTTAGCCTGAACAAACCAGGCTTGGAAGATAAGGGTAATATTGAATTCATGTTTCACCTCTAATCCTAAAAGCCATGAAAAGTACTGGTTTATTTTTAAGGGTCACATGTGTTTTGATCCTTTGTTTTTCGGCCGTCAGTGTGTATTGCCAGGAAGAAGAATTCATCGAAATCAAGGTTAAAGTTTTATCACCCGACGAGGGCAATAAACCTCTGGCAAACGCTTATATTACGGTAACCAACTGGACTAACCAGGATGCTGAGTATGTGTATTATACTGATGATAACGGTGAGGCATTGATAAAGTTAAGAAAAGACGGGAAAATATGTATTGTTGCCAGTAAAATCAGCTACGAAAGAAGGCAAAGGCTTATCGAGACCAATAAATTCAGTTCACGCAGTTATGAAACTACTATTGACCTCATAAAATTTCCTAAAGAAGAGTACAAAAGAACCATTCAGGTCTTCGTTCAGTATAAGGATGAAAGCGGTTCCGTTCAACCTGTTCCTGATGCTGTAGTTATGACTCAGTTTGGTAAAACCGTAACAAGCGGCAAAGGCCAGGCCACCATTTCACACAACCTTATAATGGGCGAACCTATTGATATTTATGTAACTACTCCCAAAAACGGATCCAAACTTCAGCAATTGATTATTGGGCAGTCGAAAACTGCCCTTACAAGCAACAACGACAATATAACTTTTACATTTGAACCTAAGCCAATGCCGGAAATATCCAGGTTTACATTAAAGGTTATTGTTTTAAGTACAAAAGATAATCAACCGGTAGCAGGCGCCAATGTTCAGTTAAGGCTGCATAAACCCTGTAACGGCAAATACATCTGGACCGTAGGGGATACCAAAGCCGACGGAATTGCCACTCTTGCAAGCATTCCGTTCGAAATTGCCGATTACCAGCCCTATACAGCCGTAAAGAAGGATAAATACGAAGACAAATGGAGTGATATACCGGTGGAATTAATAACCGACAAGAGTGTAACCGAGCGTAGTTTCACAACCTATTTAAAACCTGTTTCAAACGGCTTGATTTCAGAATCATTCAGTCTCCCATATATTAAGAGTACCGTTTATGAAACCAGCGATATACTGGCTGATGGTGCTACTTATATTGTTACTGCAAGCGGGCAGGTAAGCTGCTGGTACGATCATACCGACGGAGTAGACGCATGTTTCTGTTACGCTAAATGGAGATGCCCGACTATGGAATATTGGGGAATGATCCGGATAAATGAAATGTCGCTCAGGGATTTTGATCCTAAACTCCAATATAATGCATCGCATGTGTATAAAGTTAAAATGAAAGGTAACGGCCAGAAAGCTAAGATATTTGCCTATGACGGTGGGGGTTACGAAGATAACAATGGAACTTTTAACGTGACCATTGAAAAAGAATGATTAAAGGTTGAATATTATTTTAAACCACCTGCCTCTTCTGCTTAACTTTCAGTATTTTAGATGACGCATTTCTGAGAAGCCTTCAGAAAAAAGATTTTTATTAACACAGGTGATTACTATGCTGTCAATCAAATATCTAAACCTGATTTTCATTTTATTGATGAGTTCAGCCGGATGCTGCCTGCCATCGGATAAAAGCACTAAACAAAACACCGGAGAAGAACTGATCTTACCCGGTGCATACCAAACCGGGCAATATTTGCCGCTGCTTAAGGGTAAACGAGTTGGAATTACTGCCAACAACACTTCGCTTATCAATAATACTCATTTAGCCGACACCCTTCTTGCACTTGGAGTAAACGTGGTGAAAGTATTCGGTCCCGAGCATGGCTTCAGGGGTGACCAACCCGACGGAAAAGAAATTAACAATGCAAAAGATCCGAAAACCGGGCTTGATGTAGTATCGCTGTATGGAAATCATAAAAAGCCGACCAAAGAGGAGATGCAGAATGTTGAAATTATGATTTTCGACATACAGGATGTGGGAGCGCGCTTTTATACCTATATCTCGACCTTAACCTATGTAATGGAAGCCTGTGCCCAAAATAACATTCCCCTGGTAGTTCTCGACCGTCCTGACCCGCACGGGTATTATGTCGACGGACCGGTGCTCGAACCGTCCTGCGCCTCCTTTGTTGGGCTGCACCAGGTACCCATAGTGTACGGAATGACCATAGGCGAATATGCCACAATGGTTAACGGCGAAAAATGGCTTTCAGATGGCAGAACCTGCAGCCTTGCAGTTATTAAATGCACCGGCTATACCCATAATTCGCGCTACAGCCTGCCTGTAAAGCCCTCGCCCAACCTGCAGGATATGGAAGCCGTGTACCTCTACCCTTCCTTATGCCTGTTCGAAGGCACAGTAATGAGCGTGGGCAGGGGAACTGCAACGCCATTCAAAGTTATCGGACATCCCCTCTATTTATCAGGCTCATACGATTTCACGCCACGTCCTTTAAAAGGGGTTAGCGAAAACCCTCCGCTTAACGGACAGCTATGTTATGGCAATTACCTTGGCGATGCAGCTGAACTAATCAGCGCCGACGGCCGTATTTATCTTTCATGGTTGCTTATCGCATACAAAGTAATGAGTGCAAACCTGAAAGGCGATTTTTTCACCCCTTACTTTGATAAACTTGCAGGCACTTCAAACCTTCGCCAACAGGTGATTGCCGGCAAAAGCGAAGAAGAAATCCGCGCCTCCTGGCAGCCGGGACTCGAGCAGTTTAAGAAGATGAGGAAGAAGTATTTGTTGTACGGGGATTTTGAGTAAGGGGTCAGGGATTTACGAAGGGTGAATGGTGAATGATGAATGATAAATGGTGAAGGATAAATGGGGAATGGTGAATGAGAATTTACGAAGTGGCACCTATACAGATTTATATGCTGACAATGGCACAGGTACAATAAGAATAAAAAAATAGCGCATACATCAAGTGACGCGAACAGGAACACATTCAAACTATACAATAGGATGCAACTGTTAAAAGACTTAACAAAAGGGCTTGAAATTATAGAACCATTCTTATAAGGATATAGTTTTGAACTTGACGAATATGACAACGAAAAAAATCTGCAGTGACATTTTACCTTGGTTGCTTACCGAAACGAAAGCAAAAATTTTATTATTGATTACCGCTTTTCGATCGGTCAAGCGCTATACCAGTGTTACTCATCAGTAGTAAGTCATCCATTTTATCTTGATAATCTTGGATTTGCAGGCAAGAAACAGAAAAAAGACTTTTTATCGGAAAGTAATATTGAGATTTTCAGGTATATTTTGCACGACTTCGAATATTTAGTTGACGACTTTTTTAAAGGAGAATGCACTCAGCTAAAAGAAATTTCAAAATTGCAGGACAATACCTTTACAGATAGTGACAGAAAAGCCAGGAATGAGAATAATGTGCGGATTGACACCATTAGAATTGAAAAAGCAAGGCAGGAATTCAGAAACAAACAATTTCAAAAGAGTTTAGACATCTATAGGTTTGTTGACCACAAAAACCTGCTACTGGAACTTGACTATAAAATAATCGAATTTTGCATCCGGAATATTTAGAACTAGGCTGACAATTACAACTCAGAAAGGCTATTCCAATTCACAGGTTTCGATACCGTGGGTCGAATGAAGGACCGAAGCGAAGGTTGTAGTGCAAAGTAAACCAAGCTATACAAAGGTGGCATTTTGATGCTTCGGAAGCCGGAGCAAAGGCATCGCTGTACAGTATTATCCTTCTTTCGCCCCCTCACCTACTCAACCTTCGCCACTCTCCTTAACCTGGTTTTCCGGGCTATTCCAAAAAGTGCTGTTTAATACAGAAATCTCATACATTTGCAGTGATTAAAAGATAGTATTTTGATAGAGGGCATAAGGGATACAGGAGTTTTGGGGATTGTATTTTGAAAGATTTGTTTGAATGAACCGGAAGTTAGAATACACAATCCATAAACCTGTATACTTAAGTCGGTAAAAGGTTTTCCGGAAAAGGAAAAACCACTCAGTGAAAGGCTGCTATGAGAAACGGGATTGAGCTTAATTGTAATTTGTGTTTAATACTAAATGACCATAACAAAAATGGAATTAGCAGATTTGGGAAATTATGAAATGCCTGAAGAATTTCTGACCGGGGATAATACAGGTGATTTCGAAAAGGGAAGAGTTATTGCTGAACATAAAGAGCGATACATTGTAAAAACAACCAAAGGGGAATTTGAAGCCGAAATAACAGGGAATCTGCGTTTCGCGGCACGCAGCCGCATCGATTTTCCCGCAGTCGGCGATTGGGTTACACTTACAACTTATGAATCGGATTTTGCTATAATTCACCAGATATTACCCAGATTCTCAATTATCAAACGACAGGCAGTCGGGCAATACGGAGAGATACAGATAATAGCGACTAATATTGATTGTGCTTTCTTAGTTCAGGCCGCCGACAGGGATTTTAATATCAACCGGCTTGAACGATACCTTACACTTTGTAATTCAGCTAAAGTTCAGCCTGTAATTATACTCAGTAAAACGGATTTAACTGACGAATTACGGATTAACGAAATTGTATCCACTATTAATAAGCGGATTAAGGATGTTCAGGTTATAGCAATAAGTAACCAAACACGCAAAGGATATAACGAGGTAAACGCCTTAATCAGGAAAGGGAAAACTTATTGCATGCTTGGTTCTTCGGGTGTCGGAAAATCGACCCTGTTGAATAATCTTTCAGGTAAAACTATAATGCAGACTGACATAATAAGCGAAAGTACAGGGAAAGGAAGACATATTACAAGCCACCGTGAATTGTTTATTCTCGAAAATGGCGGAATCCTTATTGACAACCCTGGAATGAGAGAAGTCGGTATTGCTGACACAAATGCCGGACTCGAAATTACATTCGATAAAATTCTTCAACTTGCAAAGTACTGCAGGTATAAAGACTGCACTCATACCAGCGAGACTGGCTGTGCCGTTATTGAAGCTTCCGGAAACGGAGAACTTGACCCATCATCGTATGCGAATTATTTAAAAATGGAAAGAGAAAAGGCCCATTTTGAATCAACTGTTGCCGAGAGGAGAGTGAAAGACAAAGAATTCGGGAAAATTATGAAGAACTATAAAAAAGACATGAAGAAAAATAAGTACTAAGCATAGCATTCTCCCATACGGCGTGTTTTGCCGGAAATAGCGACTCGGGGATAGAATTTACGTATAATGAATGGTGAATGGTGAATTATGAATGATCAATTATGAATGATGAATGGTGATTTACAAAATTGACAGCTGGTATCCAGGTAGACTTCTAAAATTTTAAATCGTTTATCGATATTCGATATTCAAATTGATTTAATAAAAAGGCCCAATTGAATAAAGTGCAATGAATCTGGGATTGACTGGCACTGAATCCATTTTGCATATTGAAAGGCACAATTAAACGCACTCCTGCCATAGTTCCAGGTTTTCTGTATCCCATCTGAATCCTATCGAAAATATATTCCCGGTTTCCGATAAAAAATCATTTTGTTTGTACATTTACACCCATCATAAAACAACATCCTCACACTTTCCGGGTGTACTAATTCAATATTTAAAGTGAGATAAAAACAACTCACACCTTTCTAAATTAAGACAAAGTAGTCGCAATAGTATAGTATGGTTCATATGAAAAATAGATTGAATTTTTGGTTATCAATATTTATCGTTCCTGTATTAACTCTTGCAATTGCCGGTAGTTGTAAGAAAAATGAAGACCCGAAACAAATACCTGTATTAACAACAGCGGTTGCCACTTATATATCATCAACTACAGCAATAAGCGGGGGAACAATAACATCCGACGGTGGTGCACAAGTAACCGAAAGAGGTGTTTGCTGGAGTGTGAACCCGGATCCTACAATTGCGGATTTCAAACTGGCAAATAGCTTAAATGCTGCTACGTTCAGCAGCACCCTGACAAATCTTGCCACCAACACTACCTATTATGTCAGGGCATATGCTGTTAATGAAGCAGGTACCGGTTATGGTAACAATGTCACTTTTAAAACAATACAAATACCTGTTGTAGCTACAGCTAACATAACCAATATCACACAGTTTTCATTACGGGGCGGCGGAACAGTTACAAGTCCGGGCGGACTTTCCATAACCGAAAGGGGAATATGCTGGGGATCAGTCTCAAATCCTACTGTTAAAGACTCAAAAAAAAGTGAAGGTTCCGGAACAGGCGATTTTGTTGTTGCGGTGTCGGGACTGGATATTAACACAACCTATTATGTCAGGGCCTATGCTGTGAGTGTTGAGGGCACTGTGTATGGAAATGAAATAATCATTAAAACGCTTGATTATGGAACTGTCAGCGACTTTGACGGCTATATATATAAAACTGTAACTTTCGGCACTCAAACCTGGATGGCTGAGAATCTGAAAGTTTCACATTATAATAACGGAACGGCTATCAATACCACACAACCTTCAACATTAAATATTTCGGGTGAAGTGTCGCCCAAATATCAATGGCCCGGCGGTGGATATGAAAACAATGTTGCGCTTTACGGCAGGTTATACACATGGTACGTTGTTACCGACAGCAGGGGGATATGCCCGGCGGGCTGGCATATTCCAACGATTGATGAATATACTATACTGGAGAATTACCTGATTTCGCGGGGATACAATTTCGACGGCTCGCTAACCGGCAATAAAACGGCAAAAGCGATGGCATCAGCCGAATACTGGGACAAGAATACAAGCCTTGGCACCGTGGGTAATACCGATTATCCGGAATACCGAAACAGGAGTAAATTCAGTGCCCTCCCCGCAGGCGACCGCGGGTATTATAATACGTTTGTCGAAATGGGGAAACAGGGATTCTGGTGGACCACTTCAAATTATGACACTAATGAAAGTTGGTTATTTGAGATTGGCTCCTATGAAATTGAGCCCTCACATTCAGTTGATTATAAATGGACCGGTAACTCAGTCCGGTGTGTGAAAGACTAAACTGATTGCTTGATTAGTTTCCTTAAATACTTTCCTGGTTGCGGGTTTCGGGTAAAAGTGTTTCAGTGTTTCAGGGTTTCAGGGTTTAAGAGGTTGAGCGAAGCGAAATCCCAAATCAGCGGGATTCAATGCGTTGCGCGCGTTTCGTTCTGACTTTATTTGTTGATGGATTAATAGCAATTGACAATTGACAATGGACAATGGACAATTGACAAAGGACAATGGGTAATTCACAATGGTGTTGGAAGGTTGATGGTCAATCAGTTATCAAGATGCTAATCCTCAAATCCCCAAATCCCAACGCACTTTCACCTATGCTCACTTCTCCCCTCTCTCCTCCCCCTCCCCTTATCCCCTTGCATCTCCCCTTCCCCATTTTACAGGCATATTTAATAGCATGCATATGTTTTCACAAAATCATTATATTTACACTGTTGAATGGAAACCCTTATTGAATTAAAACTGAATGGGATCACAGGCGTTCAAGTTCTTGTATTTAAGAGAAATGGAATTATTAAAACACAAAGATTTTACGTGGGTGTTATATTGCTGACCTAGTCTTCTGAAAGGGATACAATTCAGAAAAGGATGAAGTTAGAGTAGCTGAATTACTCAAAAGCAAGTCATGTTCACTGGAAAGGCTGTATTAAAATAGACTTAGAATCGATCAATTATGAAAACTGATCAGGATACATTTCGGAATTTTCCGGGCTGGGTATTGGAAAAATGGCAGGAAATCGCGGACATCCTGGCAGAAACCATTGGTATTACTGCGGCTTTAATCAGTAAGGCTGACAATGAATTCATTGAAGTTCTCATTTCAAGCCAAACGGAAAACAATCCTTATTTGGCAGGCGAAAAAAAGAAATATCAGGGGAGGTATTGTGAAACCGTTCTCAATTCACAACGAAAATTAGTAGTTTCCAATGCGTGCACCAACACAGCCTGGAATAAAAATCCGGATTTGAAATCCGGAATAATTGCTTACCTTGGGTTTCCACTTAATTTCCTTGATAATCACCCGTTTGGGACAATCTGCGTTCTGGATAACAAGGAGAAACAGTTCACTTCGAAGGATGAAAAACTGATCCTTCAGTTTAAGAATGTGATCGAGCTTGATCTGGTGTTGCTACAATCCCTTGATCTTAAAAACAGCCAGTCAGCGGCAAACGTACTGCGCGAAATCGTTGAGCACAAACGGGTAGAGGAAGCGTTACAGGATAGCGAAAAACGCTTCAGGAATGTTTTGCAGGATGTAAAATCGGTAGCTGTTCAGGGGTATGCTCCTGACGGCACTACAACATACTGGAATAAAGCATCCGAATTATTATACGGGTATACAGAAAAGGAAGCCATTGGCCGTAATCTGCTTGATTTGATCATACCACCTGAAATGAGGGAACATGTTAGTGAGGGGATAAAACTGATGGAATCAACAGGACAAGCCATTCCTTCATCCGAACTGATATTAAGACGAAAAGACGGGTCCTTAGTTCCGGTATACTCGCATCATACCATTGTGAAAGTTCCCGGACGATTGCAGGAATTGTTCTGTATTGATATTGATCTTACCGAGCGCAAGCAGGCAGAGGAGAAATTGATGGCGAGCGAACAACTTTACCGCAACCTGTTCAACCAGGCAAACGAAGGACTCATCCTGTTGACAATGGACGGAAAAATAGCCGAACTCAACAATTCCTTTGCCCAAATGCATGGCTACACGGTTGATGAAATGAAGAACATGGATATTACAGATCTGGATGTTCTCAGGGAAGGTACATTCAGCCAACGTGCCGAAGTAATGCTACGACTGCATGCCGGGGAGGTAGTTCGTTTCGAGGTTGAACATTACCACAAAAACGGGCACAGCTTTATCATGAGCAATACCGCAAGTATAATAACTATTGCAGGCCGGAAGTATTTTCTTGCCTTCCACCAGGATATTACAGAGCGTAAGGAAGGCAATGCTCAACTGGAAGAAAATAAGGAAAAGTACCGTGGGTTGAGTGAAGCCTCGTTTGAGTCTATTTTCCTGTCAGAAAAAGGGATTTGTATTGAGCAAAACCATACAGCTGAAAAAACATTTGGTTATTCAAATGAAGAAGCAATCGGAAGGTATGGAACAGACTGGATTGTGCCTGAGGACAGGGACCTGGTGCTCAGGAATATGATTTCAGGGTTTGAGGAACCCTATGAGGCGCGGGCATTGAGAAAAGACGGAACCACATTCCCATGTATGTTATCCGGGAAAATGATGCATTATAAAGGAAGGGATGTAAGGGTTACCTCTTTGAGTGATATAACTGAACGCAAACGGGTTGAAGAGGAACTCCTGAACAGCGAACGGAACCTTAAGGAATCGCAGAAAATAGCCGGGCTGGGAACCTTTGAGTTTGATATACACAAAGGAATTTTCAGAACATCTCCTATTTTGAGAGAGATCTATGGTATAGATGAGAATTATGATCATTCTATCAGAGGGTTGGCAGCCTTAATACATCCCGATGATCGTGAAAGAGTTGTCAACTACTTAATGAAAGCAATAATCAGTACAATTCTGACTGCTGATATCGAATTTCGTTTTGTCCGCTACGACGACAGGTCGACCCGCTGGATGCACATTATAGGCAAATCTGAATTCGATGCTGATGGCCATGCCATTATCCTGCACGGTACTGCAATGGATATTACAGAATGGAAACGCGTTGAACTTGAATTAATTAATGCCAGGGAAAAAGCCGAAGAAAGCGAAGAGAAGTACAGGCAAATATTTGATAACACGTTCGACATCATGTCGATATATGAAGTTACGGAAGATCAGCGTTTCAAAGTTATTACGTTCAATCCTGCAGAAGCAAAACTGATAGGCGATGTTGAAAACTACCGGGACAGGTACATTGATGAATGCATTCCACCTGAATTATACAACCAATTTAAACCAAACTATGAACGTTGCATAAAAGCTGAAAAACTGATTGAATATGAGGAAGATATTTCTTTTCTGAATATTAATAAAACGTTTCATACACAGCTTATTCCTCTAAAAAATACGGAAGGACGAATTCACAGGATTATTGTTATTTCGCGCGATATAACGGACATTAAACTCCTGAGCAAACAACTGACAAATCAAAATGAAGAGCTGAAACGGCTCAATATCGATTTAACCCTTTCAAAAGAGAAAGCCGAAGAAAGCGAATTAAGGGCCAGGACCTATATTGATTATGCCCCTGACGGAATCTGTATAATTGACAGCGATGGTCTATACTTAAAAGTAAACCAGGAATTCACCAATTTATTTGGTTATTCGGAAAAAGAAATGTTGAATGGATTCAAAACCCCGCTGGTTGTAAAAGAAGATTTAGCTAAAGCAAAAAACTATAACAAGAAATTATTACGCGATGGTAAATGCAGTGAAGAATTCCTGTTTGTCACGAAAGCCGGCACTGTGTTTCATGGCCTGATGAGTTCGGTAAAAGTATTGGAAAATCAATTCCTGGCGTTTATCAAAAATATTAGCGTGTTAAAGGAAACAGAAAAAGAACTGGTAAATGCAAAACAAAAAGCCGAAGAAAGCGATAAGTTAAAATCTGCCTTTCTCTCGAATATGGCACATGAAATCAGGACTCCTATGAACGGTATTTTAGGATTTTCCGCCTTATTGAAAGCACCCGATCTTTCGGGTGAGCAGCAGCAGCAATACATCAGGATCATTGAGAAAAGCGGAAACCGGATGCTCAATATTATTGATGAGATTATTGAAATCTCGAAAATAGAAGCCGGCTTGATGCAGATTGACAATAAGGATACTGATTTAAACGAAAAATTTGATTTTATTTATGCATTTTTCAAGCCTGAAGCTGAAGCAAAGGGGTTGAAACTTTCCATCGGAGCTACTATGCCGGTAAAAAAAGCCATTATTAAAACCGACAGCCTGAAATTCTATTCCATTCTTACCAACCTCATAAAAAATGCCATAAAATATACCGACAAAGGCTCAATTGAATTTGGTTTCCGTGAGGTAAATAAAAAGAAAGCTGACCAGGGTACCTGGTTGAAGTTCTATGTGAAAGATACCGGCATCGGGATCCCGCATGAAAGGCATCACGCCATTTTTGAACGTTTTATACAAGCCGACATCGCCGACATTCAGGCACGCCAGGGTGCCGGTCTTGGTTTAAGTATTGCAAAAGCCTATGTGGAACTACTTGGTGGTAAAATATGGGTCGAAAGCCTGAAAGGCAAAGGCTCAACATTTTATTTCACTTTACCATACACTCCTGCCCCGGTTTATAAAAGCAGTATTACAAACCTTGCTTCACCAGGCAACACCGGGACGAATGATAAAAATCTCAATATCCTGATTGTAGAAGATGATGAAACATCAGAGATACTGTTGGATATAACAGTTGAAAAGATAGGCAAAGAAATTATAAAAGCAAGGTCAGGTAAAGAGGCGGTCGAAATTTGCCGCATACGCACCGATATCGATTTAATCCTGATGGATATCCAGATGCCGGTTTTAAACGGGTATGATGCAACACGCCAGATCCGCCTTTTCAACAAGGACGTAATCATCATTGCCCAAACAGCATTTGCGCAAACAGGCGACCGAAAAAAAGCAATTGAAGCCGGATGTAACGAATATATTACAAAACCCATTGACAAGGACATATTACTGGACCTTATACAAAAGCAATTCAGTAAATAACAGAGTGAGGAGAGGTGGATTTACGATTTATGATTTGAGAAACGAATGAAGCGGCAACAGGAAATACCTTTAAAATAACAATTTGTTGCGTAACGAAGCCTTGCCTGGTGCAGGCAGGGGTTCATATGATTCACAGCCGGAAAATCCGCCTCGTGTCGCAGCAGGAGGCATTGGCAATTCATTATAAAACTGAGTCTTTTGAGTTTACTAATTATAGAAATCAGGAAAGTACAAAGAGCGATATAAACTTAACCCTAAACCCATGGAAACAAAAAAAGGATTTCTTGCATTCTTGGCAATCGTGTTGTTTACTGCGACACTTCATGCCCAGTGCAACTCTTCCACTGTTAACAAAGAGGCAATTGCAACCGGGAAGAAAATAATACTGGCTGAAGTATCAACCGAGGATAAACCTGAAAACTTCAAAAATTTCATCGGGAAAACCTTAGAAGTTGGTTCAGCAGGCATAACTAATATAGGCGATTGCTGGTACCTTGGGGAACTGAAACTTAATGGTGAAGATGTATTCTTTATTGGAGTCAGGGTGAATGCTGCCCAGGGCGAAACCTATGAAGGCGACGCACCTGCCCCTGCTGCAGCAATAACCACTGCCGATTTCCCCGTTGGTACCAGGGTAAAAGTTTATAATTATTCCGAAACAGATACAAAAAGTCTGTACTTTTTTTCGGATGAAGCTTCAGATATAGTTGGTATTGTAACAGAATCGGACTTAAAAAAAGATGCAAACGGGAAATATTCGGGCTGTATTATGGTTAATCCCGGCACCTATGAAGTAAAAAAATGTTTCTCCGCGAATAAGGTTGAAAAAATTCAATAGGCTGAATATTGCATAAGGGTGGATCTTTACTTTGCGAAAAGTGAAACCTTGTAAGATTTGTACCTGATAATGATAATTCAATTGATTTGTAACGATATACTTCTCCCGGTCATCCCATGACATTTATATTAACAGTCTGATTCTGAAACAGACCGGTATAACACAAGTATGAGCTGGTTCAAAATCGTTGCCTGGTATTCAGGTACGGCTTAATGCAGAATGGTATATACCCGTTTGACAAAACAAACCACGAACATGAAAATTATCAACTATTTAGCTGACTTGTTGTTCCGGCATCAGAAGAAACTGGAAATTACGGCTATATTACTCCTTTGTTTTACAATAAGTTTTCGTTTTACGAATTCCCGAACAGAGTGGTTGTGGAGCAACAACACCTATATTGCAGTAATATTGGTAGTAATATTAATAGTAACAGCCCTGGTATGGATACAGATTGAAAAAAACAAGACGAGGAACTTAATTGAACGTATCAGGAACGAATCAGAAACGAAAAACCCAAACACAGAAAATCAGTTCGACGGGTTAACGGCCAGGCAGAAACAGGTATTCGATTTGATAAAAAACGGCAGGTCGAATAAAGAAATAATGAATGAGTTGTCAATCGAATTAAGCACGCTTAAATCTCATATTAACAAACTCAATAAAACACTCCGGATTGATAGCCGCAAACAATTGAGAAAACATAAAATCCGGTAAATCAGCACCCGGGCGCTTACTATCAACCAAAATCAACCTTTTTTCAACCTTATTTCAACCCTATTCAACCTAAGCAGGCGAAATAAACGGACGAGCTTTGCATTTCACTTTAAAACCTCAAAAAATGAAAAAGAGAAATCTGTTTATGTCGGCAACAATAATGTGCGGGCTCCTTTCTGTTGCCTTTACTTTCAAAATCAACCAGGTTACCTGGCTATGGGCCGACAGCAAACCTGTCGGAATTATCCTGGGAATTTCAGCTATTATTCTGGGTATTCAATGGTACAGGCAGCAGAAGCTTTTGAATAACGAAAGCAAAAATTTGTAAGCACGAAAACCTTAACCAAAGGCTGTAGCAATTGGCCGATATTTGTGTAAATTTGGGCAGCCTGGCTGCACCTGCCATACCATTTACCTGAACGGATTTTATCCTGATGCTGCCTCTTGTTATAGCCTTTGCAGTTGGATAGTATGACTGCAGAACGGGATAAGGCTCCGTTATTCAAAACATAAAATGATATACAGTTTCATGAACCACCTGAAATTAGTTGATTTCCCTCTAAATGCCTTTGATAAAGTACGGTATGCAGATACCGACCGGCAAGGTCATGTGAATAATTCAACTTTCTCAACCTACCTCGAAACAGGCAGGGTCGAATTCCTTTATAATAAAGATTTTAATCTCCCGGATGAAGGGGCAGATTTTGTTATAGCCGCGCTCGACCTGAAATTCCTGGATGAAATAGCATGGCCGGGGACTGTTGAAATCGGGACAGGAATAGTCACTATTGGAAACAGTTCTGTAAAAATATTCCAGAAACTGTTTCAAAACGGGATATGTGTTGCAACGGCAGAAACCATTATTGTTCAGACTAAAAACAACAAGAGTTTACCTCTGAGTGATGCAGCAAAAGAAATTTTAAAACAATGGATAATTAAGGTTTAATCTTAACTGATGATTTATCGGAGCGGCATGGTATGCAGCAAAGCACCGTACGTTATTTTGCAGAAATTACGAATAATGAAAAACAGGATTATAAGACTATTCAGAATAGTAACAATTGTTTCCGGGCTATATTTTATTATGTGTGTACTTCTATATTTGTTCCAGGAAAAACTGATCTTCTTTCCGCAAAAGCTGGATAAAGATTACCGTTTCGGGTTTGCACAGAAGTTTGAAGAATTAAATATTAAATCTTCCGACGGAAAAACAATAAACGGCCTTTTATTTAAATCTGACAGCTCAAAGGGCTTAGTATTTTACCTGCACGGGAATGCAGGTTGCCTCGAAACATGGGGCGATGTTGCCAAAACCTACACCGACTTTAATTATGACGTATTTATATTCGATTACCGCAGTTATGGAAAGAGCGAAGGCCGGATAAGAGGAGAAAACCAGCTATTTATCGATAACCAGGTTGTGTACGACGAATTAAAGAAACGATACAGCGAAGATAAAATAATTGTTTTGGGGTATTCGATAGGGACAGGATTTGCATCAAAACTTGCTTCTGCAAACAATCCCCGCTTATTAATTTTACAGGCACCTTATTACAGCCTGGCGGATATGGTGAAACACTCCTATTCGTTCATCCCGGCATTCCTGCTAAAATATAAGCTGTCGACGAACGAATACCTGAAGGCCTGTAAAATGCCGGTTGTGATCTTTCACGGGGATAAAGACGAAGTAATCTACTATGGTTCATCCGTAAAACTGAAAAATGAATTCAGCCGGCAGGTCACATTAATAACACTCAGCGGGCAAGGGCATAACGGTATGACCGATAATGCAGAGTACAGAACCGAACTAAAAAAAATACTAACAAAATAAAAATACAGAACCAATAATAAAGTCCTTTACAAAGGCGCACATTTATGTAAATTTGAGCAATGGCAGCATGCACGAGCCACTGTACCCGGCGACAGCGGAATATCCCGCAAACATATACCAGTCATAGTTCCGGAGCGTAAGCTGCAAGGCTGCCCGGCAATACAAAAAAGTATGAATTTGAACCTATATACCGGCCTGTATGAGTAAAACCCTGATAACTAAATTCTTTATTTTCGGATTACTATTTTCAACTTCATGCACCACCTACCTGATTCCTGTTGGAAGCCTAAAAAAGCAGTTCAAAAATATCGACTCAACCGACTTACGTGAAGTTGAAATGCG
Source organism: Bacteroidales bacterium (assembly GCA_963677975.1). Classification (GTDB taxonomy): domain Bacteria; phylum Bacteroidota; class Bacteroidia; order Bacteroidales; family UBA4417; genus UBA4417. The sequence continues at coordinate 3,863,976 of OY782677.1, forward strand.
CGGCCCGTATGGGGAGCAGTATTTTTACCTTGCAAATCCCATCGATACTATAAAATGCAAAGACAAAGCCGGCGTGTGGTATGGATTGATTAACGGCCTGTCCATCGAGATACGGTTTACATATGGTGTAAAGAAAAGGAAAACCGTTTTTTACTTCGACCAGATTTACGTGGATGAGTATTCGGTTACCGGCGTTCAATCGCGGTTATTGCCCGATATACGAAAAACAATTCCTTTAGACAGCATAAACAAAATAGAAGTTCAGGATGGCAGGAAGAAATTCAGTTACGTAAAGCCTTGAGGGATTTTCGATTTCGGAATTCGGATTTCGGATTCCGGATTTGTTTTTCCCCTCTCTCCCTTCTCACCTCGCCTCTCGTTCAATTAAAAAAGCAAAAGTCTATGAAAACAAAAAAAACCCTGAAAAGAATCCTGCTCGTAACAGGCGCACTTATCCTTTTGATTGTACTCTTGTTTGCCGGTTATATGTTAAAAGCAAGATCGGAAATGAAGAAAATGAAACCGGCTGAGACAAAAGAACTGATGAGTAACCTGTTCGCGGTTAAGAATACGTTTGTGAATTTGTATTTAATAAAAGACAACGATTCCTATATCGCGGTTGATGCAGGAAATGATGCGGAAGCCATTTCAGGCGAATTACAGAAACTGGGTATAAGCCCCGGTAAAGTAACGGCAATCCTCCTTACCCACTCGGATGGCGACCATGTTGCTGCTATTAAATTATTTAAGAATGCACGGACTTACCTGTCGGCAGAGGAAGAACAACTGTTAAACGGTAAAAAATCCAGGTTCCTTTTTTTCGGGAATACGATTGATGCTAAAACATATACTTTAATTGCCGACCAGCAGGTTATTACTATAGGGAATACCGTTGTAAAAGGGATTCTAACCCCCGGGCATACACCGGGAGCTATGTGCTACCTGGTTAATGACAAATACCTGTTTACAGGTGATGCCGTAAGCCTGCAGGATGGCAGGATCGGCAAATTCAACACGCTGTTCAATATGGATACCCAAACTGCGGTTAAATCAACCGATAAAATAATACATCTGCCTGCCTGCGAATACATATTTACAGCACATTATGGCTACGCGGATTATAAAAATGCGGTTAAAGACGGGATAAAGGAGGAAGATTAGTGCGTTGACGGGCGCGTGGTAGAAAGGTTTTGGGGATTTGGGTTTAGGGATTGGGGATTGATGATTTATGATTTACGAATGACGATTTACGATTTAAGAATAACGAATGACGATTTATGAAGGACAGTTGCTGGTTGCTGGTTGCTAGCTGCTGGTTGCTGGTAACTTAGCACCGGGCACTTGGCATCCGGCACTGAGCACTGAGCACCCGGCACACGGCACTGAGCGCCGGTAAAGAAACAATACAAAGCCTATTCAAAACATACTTTACTTATAAACCTTTAATCCTATTAAAAATGAAAAGAACCCTTATTATCCTTTCGCTTCTAACACTAAGCCTGGCTTTTACCTACGGGCAAACAGCCAGGGATACAATTTCGATGAAAAAAGTATTTGGCGGGTACCTGTTCTCGCAGGGCGGGAAACAATTAAACATGAATAAGCTTGTAGCAGTGATGCAACCGAACGAAGAAGCCTATAAGCAGATAAAATCAGCACAATCGACCTATACCTGGGCAATGGTTTTCAGTTATGCGGGCGGCGCTTTTATAGGCTGGCCCATCGGTACGGCCATAGGCGGGGGAAAACCCAACTGGGCGCTGGCGGCTGTCGGGGCGGGCTGTATTATTATTGCCATTCCTATAAGTCAGAATTTTAATACCAAGGCTAAACTAGCCGTCGACACCTATAACGGCGGCTTACCTGCAGGCTCTTACCGCGATAAAACAGAACTGAAACTATCCATGACGGCAAACGGAATAGGGTTGAGCCTGAGGTTCTGAGTCTGAGAGGGTTTTGATTTCGAATTTCGGATTTTTTGTCACCCTGAGAGGAGTTAAAGTATCAGGGGTTTCAGTGTTTCAGTGTTTCAGGGTTTCAGGGGTTCAGGGGTTCAGGGGTTCAGGGTTTCAGGGGTTCAGGGTTTCAGGGGTTCAGGGGTTCAAAGGTTCAAAGGGTTCAAAAGGTTGAGCGAAGCGAAATCACGCATTTGCGGGATTCAAGCAGTTCAGATAGGTTGATGGGTTGATGGGAATTGACAGTTGATAATGGACAATTGACAATGGACAATTGACAATGGAAAATAATACAAGGTCGATTGGTTCTTCTTTGCGGTCCTTTGCGCCTTCTTTGCGTTCTTTGCGGTAAAAAAAATAGTGTTTAGGTCAGGAAATGAGGATAATGGACTACTGACAATGGGGTTGATAGGTTGATGGGTTGATGAGTTGATGGGTTGATGGGAATTGACAGTTGATAATGGACAATGGACAATGGGTTGATGGGTTGATGGGAATTGACAGTTGATAATGGACAATTGACAATGGGGTGATCAGTTAAGAGTATATTAGCAGTTTGATGTGGAGAGTGTTAACTTAACTGTGTAAACGCCGTGTTTATTCAACTGCATAAAGGTTAAATTTTTATTCCACATTTTTCCTGTCCAAAGATATTGATAAATTGAAGAAGCATTATTGGCCAATCTTTTTGAGACATTGTCCATTTTCTGGATACCTGCATTAATGCCAGATAAACCGCTTTCTCAACCGCAGTGTCGTTGGGTAAAGAAGTCTTAGTTTTAGTGTATTTACGGATGATCCGGTTGATATTCTCAATGATATTAGTGGTATAAATGATCTTCCGGATTTCCATTGGGAACTCAAAAAAAGTTGTAAGTTTATCCCAGTTGTTGCGCCAGGACTGTCCGATATAAGGATATTTTTTCGACCATTGTTCTTCAAAAGCAACCAGTTTATTAGCAGCTATCTGCTCATCTGGAGCATCATACACCTGTTTGAGTGCCTGAGCCACTGCCCTTTTATCCTTCCATACAACAAACTTCAAAGAGTTGCGCAATTGGTGTACGATACATACCTGTGTTTTGGCAGATGGAAAAACCGCGTTGATCGCATCGGTAAATCCTTTTAGGTTGTCAGTACTGGTGACCAGTATTTCTTCTACACCACGACTTTTCATGTTTGTTAATACGCTCATCCAGAAAGAAGCACTTTCATTCTGGCACAGCCACATACCCAGCATTTCTTTGTAGCCCTGATTATTAAGCCCTACAGCAATCTGAACAGCTTTATCAATGACCTTGCCATCCTGGCGTACTTTAAAGACAATCGCATCCATCCAAACCACCATATAAACCCGCTCCAGCCTTCGGCTTTTCCATTGTTCTATATGATCAATAATGCGATCAGTTATGTGTGAAATGGTTGCTTCGCTCATCTCAACACCGTAAAGGTCTTTAATGTGGCTCTCGATGTCACGGGTGCTTAAACCATGCGAGTATAAGGATAATACATGGTCTTCGATCTCTTCAATGATCCGTTTGCGTTTAGGTACAACCTGAGGCTCAAAAGTTCCATCCCGATCTCGTGGAACCTCAATTTCAGTTTCACCAAATTTACTTTTAATCGTTTTACGGGCTTTGCCGTTACGATTGTTAGGGAACTGGTTGCTGTTTGAAGCATGTTTCTCATAGCCAAGATGTTCTTCCATCTCTGCTTGTAACAACTCCTGAACTGCTTCTTTAAAAAGCTCCTGAAGCATCTCTGATAGCCCCTTTGAAGATTTTGCCTTGCCTAAATGTTCCCTTAGTGCTCGTTTTAAGTTTTCGTCCATTTTTTAACTAATTGTGTAAAGTTACTAATTCTCGGTCGCCTGCCGCGGGCTCCTTTACACAGTTAATTAAACACTACCTTGATGTGTGACTTCATTTTCAAACACATTATCACATTAGCGCATTAACACATTAACAAATCCAATTCCTCCGTGTGCCTTAGTGCTCTTCGTGCCTCCGTGGTTAATGAGTTTCAGGGGTTCAGGGGTTCAGGGGTTCAGGGGTTCAAAGGTTCAAAGGGTTCAAAAGGTTGAGCGAAGCGAAATCACGCATCAGCGGGATTCAAGCAGTTCAGATAGGTTGATGGGTTGATGGGAATTGACAGTTGATAACGGACAATTGACAATGGACAATTGACAATGGAAAATAATACAAGGTCGATTGGTTCTTCTTTGCGGTCCTTTGCGCCTTCTTTGCGTTCTTTGCGGTAAAAAAAAATAGTGTTTAGGTCAGGAAATGAGGATAATGGACAACTGACAATGGGCGATAGGTTATGAGTTATGAACTATGAGGTATGAGTATATTGGCAGTTAGTCATATTACTTCATTTTCAAATTTTCAAATCCCAAATCCCTCTTGCCCATCGCCCCTCTCCCCTCGCCCCTCTTCATTATTTTTTAGGCTTTTTGCCAAAATATTTTTGTATTGTAAAACCCTTTATATTTACACTGCTGAAAGGCTTACAGTCGATCGGTAGTGAATATTGGAGTTTTGGGGATTGAATTTTTCGGGAATAATAAATTTTATGAACACAAGGGGGTCACCATTAACTATCAGACGTCTCAAGGCACCTGTCCTGATCGGATCTAATAACGCACGCTGCGGGATACCCGCGCAATCCGGGGATCATACCCCTTCCAGAATGAAAATTATTTATACTAAATTCATATGGCAGAACAGAATAACCAAAAGCAGGAAACATCAAGGGATTTATCCATTTTAGCCTATAATCTTCTTTCGGCCAGGAAAAAGAGTTCAAACGAGGTTAAAGATCTGCTTATTGAAAAAGGATTCGACGAAAAAAGGGCCAGCTACCTGGTATCCGATATTGAATACCGCATCAAAGCAAAACAAAAAAAAGCCAAAGAAGATATGGAGAAAGGAGGAATAGTGTTTACAATAGGAGTCGTTATTACGGGTTTCACATATTTGATTTCCGACTATACGAATTTGTATGTAGTAACCTGGGGATTTATTCTGTATGGCGGATTTTTACTGGTGAGAGGCTTTTCGAACTGGGATTGATAAACCGCTTGCCGGATAATAAGTTGATAAGGAATTATAATTTAAAACAATGATTAGTAACTTTACTTCACATAATCATCCCAAAAACAAAAGGTATAACAACCGGAAAGTATTTTTATAAATCTGAACAACATTCGCACCCACTCTCATTTATACTCATTAACTATTATCCCGCTCCCCACTGCTTATCCAGGCCCCGGAACATTGTGAAATTTTATAGAACACCAAACCAGATAATAAATTTCCCAGGCTAAAACTTTAACTATCAAAACAGTAATTATGAAAGCACTTGTTTTAATTTTAGTTGTTTCGACTTGTATTGCATTTAGAATTCCGGCACAATCCGTTTCGTTCGAAAAAGGCCAAATAATAACAAAAAACAGAGATACTATTCATGCCTTGATCGAACTTACACCTACCTATATTAAATTCGTTTCGTACAAAGTAAAAGCTGATGCTCCCGTTCAAAAAATCAGAATTTCAGAAATCAGATCCCTGGTCACGCCATTTAACGTGTTCCAAAATGTTAGAGTAAATAAAGCAGAATTACTTTTCAGATCAGTAGTTAACGGAAATTCCAGCCTGTTAGAATACTCCGAAATAAATATGAATGCAGGTCATAATGTAAATGGAAGTACTATGACTTATTATGGTCCCCCTACTCTCATTTATTCGATCAGGACAAATGAAAAAGATTGTATTATTAAAAAAAAGAAAGACACAGATCAAATATTACCTTTACTTCAAAATTGTCAGGAAGCCCTTGCAATTGTGAATAATAAAAAATTTAATCTTCAGGATTTACAAAAGGTGGTTACTGCTTTAAATAAATGCAAACAATAAAAACTGAGTTCCATAAAGACTCTGTCAAATAACAGGTTTTAACTTAAATTTGAAGTACAAACTCAATTAGCATTTGAAACTGTTGACATCTTAAACCCGGAACTCCGCCACTTATCATATACCCGGAACATTGGTATCTATTTTAAAAACCTCATAACCATGAGAAAAACTATAGCACTTTTTATTGCACTGGTAATTCCGGGTGTTGGATTTTGCCAAAATTTCTATTCGGAATTTCAGAAAAACCTGGATAGTAATGATACGGTTAAACAACTTGAAACCCTGACCGCCTGGGAGAAAGTTAATCCCGGGGACCCGGAATTGTTTACATGTTATTTTAATTATTATTTCAGCAAATCGAAAAAAGAAATAGTCATATTATCAACCCAACAACCTGAAGGTCCGGGATTTGAACTTAAGGACAGCCTGAACAAAACCGCCGGATACCTGGGAAGCAAGCTTAACTTTAACAGTACCGAATTCCGGAAAGGAATCGATAAAATAAACAAAGGGATAGAATTGTATCCCAACAGGCTGGATATGCGATTCGGGAAGATATACGCCCTCGGCCAGGTAAAAGACTGGAGTAACTTTACAAATGAAATTATTGCCACCATAAAATATTCCGATACAAATAAAAATGAATGGACCTGGACAAATAACGAGAAACGTACCGACGGGAAAGCGTTTTTCCTTTCAGCGCTCCAGGATTACCAGGTACAGCTTTATAATACGGGGGATGACAATTTACTCTTAAATATGCGGAATATTGCAAATGAAGTTCTGAAATACTATCCCGACCATGTGGAAAGTTTATCGGATTTATCGCTTACATATTTATTGAAAGGAGAATATGATAAGGGAATTGAACCTTTGTTAAAAGCCGAAAAACTTGCCCCGAAGGACTGCATCGTACTATCCAATATTGCCGAGGGGTATATATTAAAAGGCGATAAAAAGAAAGCGGTTGAATACTACGAAAAGGTTATTAAATATGGTGATGCCGAAACAAAAGCAAATGCAAAGGAGCAGATCAGGGAACTGAAAAAATAATAACTGCCACAGGCCAGGGCTATGATTACAGCATAAAAAGCAACGAAAATGAGAAAATTTATTTGTGTAAGCTGCAATAAGGAGACCGGACTTAACGAAACGGTTAAAGTCGACGGGAAAGCGTATTGCAACGATTGTTTCGAAATTCAGTTTTCGGACCGCGACAAATTGCAGGGCAGCATCGTAGAAAGGGAAATTGACCCCACGGTGTGTGCTAACTGCAACAAGGATTTCGGCGAAACCGAGCTGAATAAAATTGCAACCTTCCCGGTTTGCAGCGAGTGTGAAATAGCAATTAAAAAAAGGACCTTCCCTGCATGGGTAAAAGCCTTCTTTATAGGGATACTGGTAATTGTTGTAGTGGCCTTTATATGGAACTGGAAGTTTTACACCGCCTACCAGAATATTGATAAGGCGAATGCGAGTTTCCAAGAAGGCGACTATGCCGGGGCAAGCCTGCTGATGAAGTCGGCGAGTGAGAAGGTGCCGGAGGTGGAAGACCTTAAAACACTGGCAGGCTTTTATAACGGCATCGATTTGCTGGCAAAGGATAAATGCGCCGAAGCAGAAATTGAATTTGAGAACATAAGTAACAAACTGCCACCTGATTTCAATATTAATACGTTTAAAATACAGGCACGGCTGGGGGCAGCTTTTAATAACCAGGACTACCAGGGTTTCCTCGATGCCTCGAAGGATTATCTTGCCATGGATTCGACACTGGCGTATTCGTTAACTTCGGTTGCCTCAGCCTATGCCTGCCTGTATGCAAGCCAGGGGAAGGACGAATACAAACTGTCAGCCTTACAGTACCTGCAGAGGGCAAAACAGGCTGACAGCACTTCGGAAGAGATGAAATCGTATTACAATATGGTTGAATACCGCATATTCACGCGTAAGATTATCAGAAGAGAAGAGTTTAATAAACAATTTCCAAACGGCTGGACTAAAAATTAAATACTATGATCCCAATACCAGGAGAAATAATTGCGATACTTACATTCCCCGGCATAATTGTCCACGAATTCGCCCATATGCTTTTTTGCAGGCTCAGGAAAGTAGCGGTTTTCGATGCCTGTTATTTCAGGATAGGCAACCCTTCGGGATATGTAATTCACGAACCTACAGCTAATTTTACAACCACATTCTGGATTTCGATGGGGCCGTTTATTGTTAACACCTTGCTTTGCCTGCTTATCTGCCTGCCGGCCTATATGCCTGTAAAGTTCTTCGACCTCACCCACCCGCTCTCGTATTTCCTTATCTGGCTGGGCGTTTCAATCGGCATGCATGCCATCCCCTCGAACCAGGATGCAACCTGTGTTTACCAACAGGCAAAAGAACAGGTAAAGCACGGCAATATCCTGGCCCTTATCTCCTTCCCACTGGTCGGGATTATATACCTTTTCAACCTACTGCGCATCATCTGGGCCGACCTCTTCTACGGATTAGCTATCGGTATAGGGATTCCTTCGTTGCTGTTCCGGTAGCGGGCTTTTTCCTTGCATGGTTGATGGGTTGAAGGGAATTGACAGTTGACAATGGACAATGGACAATGGGTTGATGGGTTGATGGGAATTGATAGTTGATAATGGACAATTGACAATGGGTTGATGGGAATTGACAGTTGATAATGGACAATTGACAATGGACAATTGACAATGGAAAATAATACAAGGTCGATTGGTTCTTCTTTGCGGTCCTTTGCGCCTTCTTTGCGTCCTTTGCGGAATAAAAAATAGTGTTTAGGTCAGGAAATGAGGATAATGGACTACTGACAATGGGGTTGATGGGTTGATGGGTTGATGGGTTGATGGGTTGATGGGAATTGATAGTTGATAATGGACAATGGATAATGGGTTGATGGGTTTATTGACAATGGAAAATGATACAAGCTCGACTGGTTCTTCTTTGCGGTCCTTTGCGCCTTCTTTGCGTTCTTTGCGGTAAAAAAAATAGTGTTTAGGTCAGGAAATGAGGATAATGGACTACTGACAATGGGCGATAAGTTATGAGTTATGAACTATGAGTTAGGAGTATATTGGCAGTTAGTCAAATTACTTCATTTTCAAATTTTCAAATCCCCCTCGCCCCTTCGCCCCATCGCACCCCCGAAAGGACATTGACCACCGACGAAAGAACATTGACCACCGACGAAAGAACATTGACAGCCGACGGAAGAACATTGACAGCCAACAGAAGGACACTGACAGGCGACGGAAGAACATTGACAGCCGACAGAAGGACACTGACAGGCGACGGAAGAACATTGACAGCCAACGGAAGGACACTGACACGCGACGGAAGGAGATTGACACGCGACGGAAGGAGATTGACACCAGACCGGATGATGACGGCACGCGGTGGGAATTTTTCACATCTTACACAATAGCATATATTATCCCGGCGTTATTAAAGCGTTTTTGGATATAGCCTGTGGTTTCCCTGTTGCAGCAGGACCCTGGTTTTCGCTACCTATACTCTGTTTGCTTGTAAGCTCCCCGTTTTTCAGCCAGGCCACTTTTTTTACGCCATAGCTTGTTCCACTTTAACAGAGGCCGTACACAACCCACAGGATACAGGCATGAAATTTTCAGTATTCACAAAAAAACAAATTCACGATGTTAAAACGTTTTGTAAACAAACGCAGGATGATGACAGCCGTGCTGGATTTCCTGCAGCAGAACACAGCGAAACTCGACGGTATTCCCGGGCTCGCAGCACTCATCGCAACACTATCGGATCTTGTAACACGTATCGGAAATACACACGAATCGCAGTTGGTTACCTCCCTGGGGCAAACCCGGAAGAAGGAGGAACTGAAACAAAAACTGATTGCTTCCACGCTCGCCATTATTAAGCGGGCCAACGCCTATGCCCTGGTTGAAAACGACCCGGTGCTGAAACACAACCTGGGTTACACGGCAACAGGACTTGAAGAAATGCCGCAAAACACCCTTGCCGATGCAGTGAACAAGGTGATTGCCACCTGCAACCCGGTAATGGAACATATAGCCCCATACGGGCTTACAGCGGCCATGCTGGATACGGCAGCGCAGGACCTTGCCGCTTATGTGGCAGCCCTCCCAGCAGCCCGCCGGGTGATTGCCACGCGTAAAACCGCCACTGCCGGGCTAAACGAGCTGTTTACACAGTCCGACGATGCCCTTGTGAAAATTGATGCCCTTATGGAGCTTGCCGGCAGCGATGATGCCCTGCTCCTGCAGGACTACAAGAACCTGCGCAAAATAGGTGATCTGAAAGGCAAAGCCGCCCAGCCACCTCAAACACCACCCCTACCCCCCAACCCCTAAACCCTGAAACCGCCTGTATTCCTGTGGGGAAGTGTGGCGGCTGCCGGATTTCGGATTTCGGATGTCGGATGTCGGATGTTCTATAGTTTTTTCTCCTTTCTCCATTCTTTTCCATATTCCACCATCCACCCTCTACCCTCTACCTTCTACCCTCTCCCCGCCCCCGCCCCCAACATTTCTAGGAAATTCGCATAAATATTTTTGTATTGTAAAAAAACTTATATTTACAGTACTGAAAGGGAGATATTTAGATAAAGAGTGAAAGTGATTATAGGGGTTTGGGAGATTAAATTTTGTAAGGTGAATAAGTTTAAAGCACACAAAGATTTTAACTTTAAATTTTCAAAGAGACTAATGTTTTGCTTAAAACAATCATTTATGGGATTTAGCAAAACTGAGATATAAGGATATGTATATGCAAGCTACTCGTTAATTTAAGTACACAAAAATAATATACGTTATGACAAACAAATTTGATAGAATAATTTCTGCTTTATATCTAGCAAAATCAGACAATCGTGAAAAGATGTTAGCTGATTTGATATTAAATATTTTATACAATGTAAATGAATCTGTAAATATTGAATCAATAATCGAGTTTATTATCGATAACTTTCACCTTGAACCAATTAAATATGAAGTTCAAGAAAGTATTGATAGTTTAATAGCTGAGAACAAAATCTGTTCGAAAGATAAAAAGTACTGTTTGGAGGACAAAGCATTTTCGCAAATTCATGAAACTGTTCTTAAAGTTCAGGGTGAATCAACAAAAAGATTTGAAATATTTAATCATATAGTAAAAGACATTTTCGATGGAGAATTATTAGAAGATGAAATTAACACCATATGGACAATTTTCAATGAATATCTCATGGAGTGTTTTATGGTTTTCGGAAGAAAAGCTATAAACATATTCTTACCATATAAAAATGATGAATTGAGTGAAGATGACGAAATCTTTAAAAAATCATATGAAAAACTAAAAACGCAAAAATTAATTGCAATTTTCAAGAAACTAGTTATTGAGTATCCAGAAAGATTAACAGAGCCTGAATTAAGATATTTGACAGGATTAGCAACAAGGGCGGAGAGATTCTATTCGTTAGGAGTTGAAAAAGAGGAGTATGAAAAGATAAAGACTTTACAAATTAAAGATTTAGTTGTTTTAGTTGATACAAACATTTTATACTCTGTATTAAATCTGAGAATTCATCAGGAAAACGCTGCAATTTTTGAATTAATCAGAATTGCTAAAGAAAAACAAATTGATCTAAGACTAGTCTACCTCCCAAGAACATACACTGAATTACAGAAAGTAAAAGCATATCTTGACAAAATTATTTCCAAAGAAAATTTCAGAATACCGCATATCAAGGTATTGTTAGCATCTGATAGACTTGATTCGTTTGCAAGGAAATTTTACGAAAACAAATTAAAAAATAGCGATTTCCCTCATCCGAGTGAGAAAGTCACTTATGCAAGGGACTTATTTAAAGGTCAGGGTATTATTATATATAATAATCGATTTCCACAACTTGAAGATGACAACGAACTGCTAAATAAGAAAATCATAGAATATGTAGATTTTCAAAAATATTACAATAAATTATGTGATGAAAAGGGTTACGACTTCCATTTATTTAAAGATGATAAGAAAATAGAACATGATGTCTTCTTAAGGGAAGCAGTGAAAATATTAAAAGCAAAATTCACTGAAGAAAATGAACTTAAATTTATCTGTTTGACTCTTGATAGAGGTTTAATACATTTTGATCATTATATATCGCGTATTGAAAACAAAGGTAGTCACAAAGTCATTAATCCAAACTTTATTCAGCCCTCACAATTTATCAAGAAATTACGTCCTTTCATTCCAATATCAACAAACGATTATCGGAAAGCCTTTATTTCTTCTTTAACTGCTCCAAATTTTGTCAAAGAAGATGACAAAGGAACAATTTTGATTCAAAAGACGATGACATATTTCAAAAACCTTGGGATAGATGATGAAGAGGTAATTTTCAATTGCATAAAACGTGAATTATTCTTAGAGGATTTAGCGAAACATGAAAAAGACAATACAACTGAAGAATTTATAAAGACTGAAATAGCAAAGGAAATAGATAGGATTAAAGAAGAAAATGCTAGTCTCGAGGCAGAAATTGTTTCACAAGAAAAACATAAAGAGAAACTTATTGAAATTAAAGAAAAAGAAAAAAAGGAATTATTGAAAGAAAAAGATCATGCCGTACAAAAGATGGTATCAGTTGTATCAAACAAAGACGAAAGAATTCAACATCTGGAAGACGAATTATCTTCTTTTAAAAAGGAATTAGAAAGTGACAGGAAAGAAAGAATTAGGGAAAGAGAATTAGCTAATTTTAAAGAAGCTTTAAATAATTGGAATGGTAAAAAAGAAGAATACATTGCTAAAATGTTAAATGCAGATATCCCAATTTTCAACAGAAATACCATCTATTTTACCTTTGTATTCCTTTTTACAATTTGCCCTATAATAGTTGGTTTTATATTGAAAGCTAATGATCATATTATCGCTGAAATAGAAAAATATGGTATAAGTCAATGGTGGATTTGGGGCATTTTAACTTTAATTTTTATAATTGAACTCTTTGGCAGAGCATACATCTTTAATAAAGAAAAAATTAAAAGTGGTTGGGAGTGGTTATTGGCATTTTTAAATAAAAGAATGTATAGTCGCGTCATGGCAGAGAGAAAAAAAATACATGAATCAGATTTTATTTCTAATAATGAAGAAAAACCTACAATTGATCAGTATCAAGAAAGCACAAACACCTAACAATCAAATAATATAAATGTATTCGTGTTTGTCAAAACTTTTAGCCCATTATATTGAAATTGAGTTGGCAACATTTGATCGACAATTTATTCCCACTCCTGTAAAGTGTCTCCTGTTAGCGTTACCCAACCCCAAAATACTGCGATCTCTACCCATCCCCCAATTAAATCCCCTACCTTAGCCCCCATAATAACACCACCCTCTGAATGTCCCCCGAAAAACAACAGCTCGAACAACAACTCTGGAAAATTGCCGATACGCTCCGCGGTAAAATGGATGCCGACGATTTCAGGGATTATATTCTTGGCTTTATCTTTTATAAATACCTGAGCGAAAAAATGCACAGCTATGCCAACGATATTTTAAAGCCCGATGGTATAAGCTACGAAGAACTCGAAAACCACAAGGATAAGGATACATTGCTGGCAGCCGTTAAGGACGAAGCGCTCAACAAACTCGGTTACTTCCTGAAACCTTCGGAACTGTTCAGCGAAATGGCCAGGCGCGGGTCGGCGGCAGGTTCGGCCCACGGCAGCAGGTTTATACTCGGCGACCTGGGCCGCGTACTTACCTCTATCGAGCAAAGCACCATGGGCAGCGAAAGCGAAGAGGATTTCGGTAACCTGTTCGAGGACCTGGACCTGACCAGCAGCAAGCTCGGCAAATCGGAAAACGACAAAAACGAACTGATCGTGAAAGTGCTTGCGCATCTCAACGAAATTGATTTCGACCTTAAGAATACCAAAAGCGATGTACTGGGCGATGCCTACGAATACCTGATCGGAAAGTTTGCCAGCGGCGCCGGAAAAAAAGCAGGCGAGTTTTATACCCCCCAGCAGGTAAGCATGGTGCTGGCGCGCCTGGTTACCATGGGCAAAACAAAACTGAAATCGGTGTACGACCCCACCTGCGGCTCGGGTTCGCTGCTGCTGCGGGTAGCCAAAGAAGTAAATGATAAAAGCATTGTATTTTACGGACAGGAAAGCAACCCAACCACCTACAACCTGTGCCGCATGAATATGATTATGCACGATGTGCATTACAAGAAATTTGATATTAAAAACGAAGACACCCTGGAGCGGCCGCAGCATACCGACCAGCGTTTCGAAGCCGTTGTAGCCAATCCGCCTTTCTCAGCCGAGTGGAGCGCCAGCCCTTTGTTTATGAGCGACGACCGCTTTTCGCCTTACGGGCGGCTGGCACCCAGGGGAACCGCCGACTTTGCCTTTGTGCAGCATATGATCTACCAGCTGGCCGACAACGGCACCATGGCCTGTGTGCTGCCCCACGGGGTGCTGTTCCGCGGCGGCGCCGAAGGACATATACGCGAGTATCTGATAAAAGATAAAAACCAGCTGGATGCCGTAATCGGCCTGCCAGCCAATATTTTTTACGGAACGAGCATTCCTACCTGTATACTGGTGCTGAAGAAGGACAGGAACAAGGACGCCCTGCGCAGCCAAAGCGTGCTGTTTATCGATGCCAGCCGGCATTTCGAAAAGGTAAAAACGCAGAATGTACTGCGCTCCGGCGATATGGATAAAATTATTACCGCTTACCGCGAACGCAGCAACGAAGATAAATACAGCTACCTGGCCCCCTTAAGCGAAATTGCCGAAAACGATTATAACCTTAATATCCCCCGTTATGTGGATACATTTGAGGAAGAAGAAGCCGTGAACCTGGAAGCCGTTTCGGACGAACTGCGCTCGGTAGCCGAAGCCCTAGCAGCCAGCGATAAAGAAATTGCAAAGTATTGTGATGAATTGGGAATAGAACCACCGTTTTGAGTATGGAAGCAGAAGTAATACATAAGAATAAAATGCTTGTTCCTAAATTAAGGTTTAAGGCGTTCGATGATGAATGGATAAATAAAAATATAGGAAGCATTGCAGAATTAACATCAAGCAAACGAGTATATCTATCAGATTATGTTAATAAAGGAATACCTTTTTATAGAGGGAAAGAAATATCAGAACTAAAGAAAAATATCATACCCAATGATATTTTATATATAACTGAATCCTCTTATCTTGAATTTAAAGAAAAGTATGGAGTACCTCAAAAAAATGACATTCTATTAACTGCGGTAGGTACATTAGGTAATGTTTTAAGAATCCAAAATGATGATAGATTCTATTTTAAAGATGGAAATCTTATTTGGTTTAGGAAAATTACAGAATCGCCTGAATTTTTGGAAATAATTCTCGAGGTAAAAAAAACTGATATTGAAAAATCTTCTATTGGATCAACGCAAAGAGCTTTGACAATGGTAGAATTAAGAAAATTATTATTTCCTTTTCCCACCCTCCCCGAACAACAAAAAATCGCCTCTTTCTTATCCGCGGTTGATAAAAAGATACAGCAGCTTACCCGCAAAAAAGAATTGCTTGAGCAATACAAAAAAGGGGTAATGCAGCAACTGTTTTCGGGGAAACTGAGGTTTAAGGATGAGAATGGGAATGATTTCCCAGATTGGGAGGAAAAATTACTAGGTGAAATAGCAGAAAAAAATTCTACTAAAAATAGAAATAACAACGTGAATTTTGTCCTTACGAATTCTGCAACACAAGGTATCGTAAGTCAAGATGAATATTTTGATAGAGAAATTGCAAATCAAAATAATCTTGAAGGTTATTATATTGTTGCAGTGGATGATTTCGTTTATAATCCCAGAATATCAGTACATGCTCCTGTTGGACCTATTAAAAGGAATAAATTAAAAGAAGGTGTAATGTCGCCTTTGTATTCAATTTTTAGATTCAAAGATAAAAACTTAGAGTATTATGAATTCTTCTTTGAAACCACAGGTTGGCATGTTTATCTCGAAAGCATCTCAAATATTGGTGCTCGCCATGATCGAATGAATATTGCCAATAGTGATTTTTTCAAAATGCCAATTCCATTTCCTTGTTCAGAGGAAAGAAAGAAAATAACAGATTTTTTAGTTGCATTATCTTTGAAGATTGAATCAACCAATAAGGTTTTCACCCAAACCCAAACGTTTAAAAAAGGGCTGTTGCAGCAGATGTTTGTGTAAAATGGAACGATTCCGAAACAAATACCGTATACCATCCGCCCGCCTGCAAACCTGGGATTACGGGAACAATGGCGCCTATTTTATTACCATATGCACCAACGACAGGGAACATTATTTTGGTGAAATTTCGGATAATACCATGCAATTAAACGAAATGGGAACCATGGCCGGGCAATTCTGGGAGGAAATACCTGTTCATTTCCCGTATATTGAATTGGGCGAATTTGTGGTAATGCCGAACCATACGCATGGGATATTGATTATTGATAAAAACGGAACGGGGGGATCGGGATCCGAATCCGTTGCCGAATACGAACGCGAATCCGTAGAGACGCGATTAATCGCGTCTCTACGGATTTCACCGATACAGATACAAATGGCGGAACCACCTGCAACAAAAAAAACGGGCGGGTTTGCGGGCAATAAAAACCCGATGTTAAACGATAATATTTCGCGGGTTATCCGTTGGTATAAAGGACGTTGTTCGTTCGAAATTAAAAAATCATATCCCGGTTTCGCATGGCAACCACGTTTTCACGATCATATTATCCGCGATGCAATGGAATTTGAACGCATACAGAATTATATTGCCAATAATCCGAAAAACTGGAAAGAAGATAAATTTTATTCCTGATAAACATTAATTTTATCACAATTACAGGCATACATTAAATCACAGTTCAGACCATGGTTACGCAATCAGAAGCCATATTAGAAAATAACCTGATCATTCAGTTGGTTGGCCTGGGTTACGATGCTGTTAAGATACAGGATGGCAATGATTTTGTTTCCAATCTCAAAACGCAAATAGAGGCATTCAATAAAACCACATTCACGGCAAAGGAATTCGATGCCGTTATAAACCACCTGGCCAAGGGAAATGTATTCGAAAAAGCCAAAACCCTGCGCGACCGGTTTGTTCTGAATAAGGAAGATGGCACGGTGTTTTATGTCCGTTTCTTTAATAACGACGAATGGGGCCTTAACAAATACCAGGTTACCAGCCAGGTGAAGGTGCAGGGCTCTTTTCTGAACCGGTACGATGTTACGCTGCTGGTGAACGGTCTGCCCCTGGTGCAGATTGAACTTAAACGCCGCGGTATCGAAATCAAGGAAGCCTTCAACCAGATCAACCGCTACCAGCGCCATTCGTTCTGGAGCAACCACGGTTTGTTCCAGTATGTGCAGCTGTTTGTTATCAGCAACGGCGTTAACACCAAATATTTAGCCAATAACCGCCTGCAATCGGTAAAACAAACCTTTTACTGGGCCGATGCCAATAACAAAAACATTACCGGCCTCAGCGAATTTGCCGCTGCGTTCCTTAATACGGACCACCTCGGGAAAATGATTTCGCACTACGTGGTAATGAACGAAACTTTCCGAAACATGATGGTTTTGCGCCCTTACCAGTATTTTGCCACGGAGGCCATTATCAGCCAGGTTAAAACCTCAAGCGATAACGGCTACATCTGGCATACCACGGGCTCGGGCAAAACCTTAACCTCCTTCAAGGCAAGCCAGATTATTATGGACCTGCCCGAAGTGCACAAGGTAGTGTTTGTGGTCGACCGCAAGGACCTCGATTACCAGACCATGCAGGAGTTCAACAGTTTCAGGAAAGGAAGCGTGGATGTAACCGACAACACCGCTTCGCTGGTCGGGCAGCTTACCGACAATACAAAGTTGGTGCTTACCACCATTCAGAAACTGAACAATGCCATTACCAAGCATCATTACGAAAACAAACTGGGGCATTTAAAGGATAAAAAGGTTGTTTTCATTTTCGATGAGTGCCACCGATCGCAGTTCGGCGAAATACACGGCAGGGTTACCCGGTATTTTACAAAAGCACAGCTCTTTGGCTTTACGGGCACACCTATATTTGCCGAGAATGCGAACAAAAACGAACTGGGTAAACGCACCACGAAGGACCTGTTCGGGAACTGCCTGCACAAATATGTGATCACCGATGCTATCCGCGATGAAAATGTGCTGCGTTTCGGGATTGAATACATCGGCAAATACAGGCAAAAGGGCAATACCTTTATCGATATTGAAGTGGAGGATATTGATAAAGCCGAAGTTTTCAATGACGAAAAACGGTTGGCGAAAATTGCGGATTACATAATAGCATACCACAAACATAAAACATTCAACAAGGAATACTCCGCCATATTCGCCGTGAGCAGCATTGCCAATGCCATTAAATATTACGATATCCTGAAAAAGAAAAAAGAGGCAGGTGAGCATGATTTGCGTATAGCTACTATTTTCACATACGGTACCAACGAAGACGATGAAGATGCAGCGGATTACCTGCCCGGCGACGAAGAACCGTTGCCAATGGCAGCCGATCCAATACCTGTCTATGTATCGTCGCACACCCGCGATAAACTTGAAACGTACATCGTTGATTATAACAAAATGTATGGCACTGCCTATTCGACTAAGGACAGTCTTTTGTTCGAAGGGTATTTTAAGGACATCAGCAAACGGCTGAAAGAGCGCGAAAAGGAAACCTTTAACGATGAGAAGGACCGCCTGGATATTCTGCTGGTGGTAAGTATGTTCCTTACCGGATTTGATGCAAAAAAGGTAAACACCATGTATGTGGATAAAAACCTGAAGCATCACAGCATAATACAGGCCTATTCGCGGACCAACCGTATATGGGGTGAGCAGAAATCGCAGGGGAATATCCTGTGTTTCCGCAATTTAAAAAAGGCCACCGACGATGCCATTACTCTTTTCTCCAATAAAGAGGCAATAGAACAGATTATTTTGCCTCCTTATCCTGTTATTGCTTCCCTGTTTAAAGAAGCGTTAAAAAAATTACTGGCCATTGTCCCCACATTTCAAAGTGTTGATGACCTGGAGAGTGAAGAAGATGAACTGGCATTTATACAGGCATTCAGGGCCTTGCTGCGCGCAAAAAATGTGCTGGAGTCGTACACCGATTTTTCGTGGGACGATATAGGAATGGAGGAACAGGACTTCGAAAATTACAAAAGCAAGTACCTCGATTTATACGATAAGGTTAAAAAGGCGACCGAAAAACAAAAAACATCCATCCTCGACGATATTGACTTTGAGCTGGAGCTTATCCACCGTGACCTGGTGAATGTTGCCTATATCATAAAGCTGCTGGCAAAGCTGAAGCAGGCAAAAACTACAGAAGCCGTGCGCCAGAAAAAAGCAATCATGGACCTGTTGGGAGGTGATATAGAACTGCGGAGCAAGCGCGAACTGATCGAAAAATTCATACAGGAGAACCTGCCGCTGATTGCGGATGCCGATAACATACAGGATGAATTCGAAAAATACTGGCAGGATGAAAAAGTGCTGGCTTTAAATAAACTCTGCGAGGAAGAACACCTGGATAAGGAGCAATTCAAAAAACTGATAGAGGCTTACATATTCAGCGAACAGGACCCCCTGCGCGACGAAGTGCTGCAATGCCTGGGCGGACGTCCGAGCATATTACAAGCCCGCGAAATCGGCGAAAGGATTATTTTTAAGATGAAGGAGTATATCGAGATATTTGAGAGGGGGATGGTGGCGTAGGACACATACAAACAGTCATGGGCTGGCGCCTCGCTGGCGTGCATCTGTGATGCGTAACGCTGCAATCACCGGAACACCCGGTAAAAGTAAAATATCGAACCCGGATCCGCGACAGGATATAGTAATCGAAACTAAAATAATCTGGATGTTGAATGTTGTCTGATTTACGTTGAAAACAGAAGTGTACAACATGTGCTGCATGTCACCAACCTGGCAAAGCAGTAGGCACAATTCAGTATCTGCAAATTGCCTGCTGTATTCTTAAAAATATTTCTTATTTTTAGCATGCTTTTAAGAGTTCTTTGCAAATGAAACGAAAGAAAAACAATCCGAAACAGGATTTGAAACTGAAGGCAGCACAAACTAAAAATGAATTTTTCAGAAATCTCGATTCACTAATAACCGCTCTTACCAACGATCCTTCCGTTTTCAGGCTGATCCCCCACAAATTTTACGACACTATTTATGCCGGAAAGCTTCAGCAACTCCATATCACTATTGCGCCCGGCTGTAGTGTTTCGAAACAGGTGTATGAGCAAATAAAGTGGGATATACTCAATTATGTAAAAAACCGTAAGCTCACCTTTACCGACAACGGCCCGATTGTTACACTTGATACATATTTCAGGATTGGCCTGACATTTAGTGTGTTTTTACAGGCTATTACCCATACTTCGTCCGAAGCCCTGCACCTTGTAAAGAATAAACTTCAGAATTACTTTGATAATTACACCGAAAATGCAGTCAATGACCTTATTAATAAATTCACACTTGAACTCAATCGCATTTTAGATGTAATCCCTTTTTATTACAACACGTATAACGAATGGATGTATTGGCTTGTTTTCGATCATCCAGTAGGAAAGGATGGCAATCCGGTTAATTACATGAATTTCCTTATCAAAAGTTACAGGCCTGAAGTGCGGAAAATTTTTTCCGAAGGCATAATGCGCCCTGCATGGGAAGTGTGCTGGACTATTCCGGGCAAGGGGGTTACCCGGCTTACATTTTCTTCATCACAGCTACAGCTGCCTCCCGGTCAGGTTAATGAAAATATCCCGGTATATATTCAGTCGCATGCTTTTGTAAGGCTGTATGAGCGTATCGACTGTTTATTCCGCCCCTTTGTCCAGGCAAACGTTTATTATTCCATGAAGAACTGTAAATTTCATAAGAAACAATCAGGTGCATACCTTTTCGATTATACCTATTTCAATAAGAAACTCGGTTATCTGGTGGCTGATATCACATGCGGGGTCCTGCTGGTGCATTCCTTTCTTTTTATAACGCACGATGGCACTCCCGAAGGAAACCGCTTAACCAGGCTCACCTCATTAAAGAAATATGACAAAAAACATCTTAACATCGACCGTCTGAGTGTATTTTATGCCTCCGATATTGCCGATAATCCGGAGGTAAAACAGATATTCATTTCGGCAGGCTGCACCGGCTTATTCGAAACCGATCAAACAGTAAGTGAAGATATAATGAACCTGGATCATAAATACGCCGTTGCCGAAAAGATAATTTCGTACCTAAGGGAGTATAAAAAATTACATGAAAAAACTGGCACTGAAATAACAAATGCCCCGAATGAAATACCCCCCGCTGGCGCCGGTTTGTAACTTAGCGAAGCGAACTCATGAGGCGAAGCCGGATAACCGGTGCAGGTGGGAAGGGTAGTCTGAAACTGAATTGAAGCAGAAGAAAAAGAAAATAGCAGAAGTATTTATGTTTGAATAATATAAATATAAGGATATTACAGGACAGATTATTGGTGCAGCCATGCATGTGCATTAGGTATTGGGAAATGGTTTCCGGGAGGTGATCTATCAATGTGCGCTTGAAATTGAAATGACGGTTTTTGGCATGAATTTCAAACGTGAATTTGAAATGCCGATCTACTATTGCAAACACCCCCAAGCTGGCGCCGATTTGTAATCGGTGCCGGTATAATTATCAATAACAAATAACCGCTATTGCTAAAAAGCAATGGCTAACAGTAGGTTTAGCCGGAGATATTGGATATATTTGTAATGGGATAAAAGGAAAAATTGAGGGATGCCCGGATTTTAAATCCAGGCTGGTGTGGGAGGGTTCAAGAGCATGTTTATTATTATAACATATCATGAAAAAGACATTCTTTTTTGCATCTGTTTGCTTACTGTTTATAGTGTCGGATATTCTGGCCCAGAAAGATCAGATTTTTTCAACTGATGGAATATTTTTTCCAGATGTTAAGCAACGTTCTATAATCAAAGGGCAAATTGAAAACCAATCCGGTTTTAAGAACATACCTTTCACAATTGAACTGGAAGTCACGGATATAACCGTCGGTGCTTCTTTCTCCTATATTACATATATTAAGGATGATGGGAGTTTCCTTTTTGATATACCGTTGTTCCACTCGATAAATACTGCGCTTACAATTTGCGATCGACAAGTTAGGATGCATCTTTCCCCGAACGACAGCCTGAATATATACCTGGATATGGAGGAAGTAAATGGCTATGCGCGAATCGGCTTCGCTCATTTCGACAACGAATATGAAGATTTTCAAAAATTGTATGCACAAACTGATTGGTATATTAATTTTCAGGAACTCCCATATTTTATTAGTCATATTCCTGAAAACCTGAAACCTTCTGAGATTAAAGATTTGTATCTTACGTTTGAGAAAGAAATGCTTGCTGAAATAAACGATATCGTACCCGATGATTCATCAAAACCATTAAAAACATTATTGAAAGATTACATGATTTATTCTACACTTTATTATCTAAACAGGCATTTTATAATATCCGGCAGGCGTCTGGAAGATAAACAGGAAAGAATAAGCTACTACGAATCTCTCACTGATCAGTTCGCTTATACCGAAAAGGCACTTCTAACATCTCAATATCAGTATTTCCTGTACTTATACAGAAACGAGGTTGAGATGTTAAGGGATGAAAACCCCGACACCCTTATGTTTGATTGGAAGCACGATACTACAGACCGGATGTTCCAGGAACATATCAGGAAAAGTACAGATAATATCCTCAGCCGGGGAAGTGGCATATGGGGAGAATACTCAGCAGCATCAATGCTCTATTCCTTTTTAAAGGGGGATAATTTAAGTTTAAATAGAATCGGATATATAAAACAATTAGCCTCTGATAAATTTACGAGTGAGTATATACATCAGCTGCTAACGGATTACTGTCTTGAGAAAGAAAAAATAATCAAGCTTGCTGACACTATCGCTATGCCTTTAAATGTAACCCTGATTAATAAACCAACCTTAACCGGAAACGAACTTTGGAATGAAATCGTTGATACCAATAAAGGAAATGTTATACATATTGTATTCCTGGATACGTTTATCAATTCATATCCATTCTGCATACAAAATTTGTATAAGCTCGAGGCGAAGTACAAAGACAAAGCAGTGAAATTTGTTTTTCTGAGCGGCGATATTTCGAAGGAAGATGAGTGGAAAAAAACTATTAGTATCTGTCAGTTTGAAGGGATACATTACCTGCTGACATATAGACAACGAATCGGGATAAAGAGATATGGTAACAGTAGGTCAAACATACTTGTTTCAAAATCCGGTACTATTGTTAACATCGACATGACCAGGATAAGCTGTCCTGAATATAGCTACGCCATTGATAAACTTTTGGCTGAATGAGTCTCCCCCGCTGGCGCCGGTTTGTAACTTAGCGAAGCGAACTCATGAGGCGAAGCCGGATAACCGGTGCAGGTGGGAAGGGTAGTCTGAAACTGAATTGAAGCAGAAGAAAAAGAAAATAGCAGAAGTATTTATGTTTGAATAATATAAATATAAGGATATTACAGGACAGATTATTGGTGCAGCCATGCATGTGCATTAGGTATTGGGAAATGGTTTCCGGGAGGTGATCTATCAATGTGCGCTTGAAATTGAAATGACGGTTTTGAGCATGAATTTCAAACGTGAATTTGAAATGCCAATCTACTACCGCAACCAACAAATTGGAACAAGGCGGGTTGACTTTCTAGTTAGTCGATCCTTAATAATTGTATAAACGAATGATTATCAACAATATAGTGTTGATATCTTTCATAAATACTAGCATTATATTTGCGGGATTTTACCGAATTTAGATTAAAATCTTGCAAAACGATGAAAGGAAAATCAGCCGATCAAAGTCAAAAGAATTTGTTCAGACCTTTACTCAAGGAGTTTATCAATCTGAATCATCCACTAGTCATTCTTGGGGAGAAACTTCCATGGCAAGACCTTGAACAAGAGTTTTCTTCTCTGTATTCAAACACAGGTACACCTTCAAAACCAGTCAGGCTTATGGCCGGATTGTTGATACTCAAACAGATGTATAATCTTGGCGATGAAACACTTATGCCTGAGTGGGTTAGAGATCCCTACTTTCAATATTTCTGTGGTGAAGCTGAATTTCAATGGAAGTTTCCTTGTGATCCGAGCGACCTGGTTCATTTCCGCAAAAGGATTGGAGAAAATGGAGTTGAAAAGATATTTGCCATTTCAGTTCAAATGCAGGGTAAAGATTTAAAAAATGAGGATGTAATCGTTGATACAACCGCACAGGAAAAGAATATTACGTTTCCAACCGATTCAAAGTTGTATCGCAAGACAATAGAAAAGGTCAATACCATTGCAGAGAAGGAGGGTATTGTATTACGTCAGAACTATAAACGTACAATTAAGAAACTCTTAATCCAGCTACGTTTTTCACATCATCCAAGACGAAAAAAACAGGCCCGAAAAGCATTGAAGAAATTACGAATTATTGCTGGCAGGCAAATCCGTGACATAGAACGTAAACTGTCTTCTGGGAAATTGGAACAATACCTGAAGGATATTGAACTTTTCAAACGTGTAGTAACTCAGCAAAGGCATAGTAAAGACAAAGTCTACAGTTTACATGAACCTGAAACTTCCTGCATAGCTAAAGGTAAGGCCCACAAGGAATATGAGTTTGGTTCTAAAACATCATTTGCTATGCTTCCCAAAACCAACATTATTGTTGGAGTTGTTAGTTTTACAGGCAATCCACACGATAGTAAAACATTGGAACCGACCCTTGAGCAGTGTGAACGCGTCAATGGGCTGAAGTTTAAACGAGCCATTCTAGATCGAGGATACAGAGGCATCACCCGAATAGGAGATACTATTACCATAATCCCTGGACAGATAAAAGCTAAGACTCCTTGGCAAAAGCAATGGATACGAAAGAAGTGCCGAAGCCGGTCTGCAATCGAACCAATTATCGGACACCTTAAAACGGATTGCCGTTTGATGAGAAATTATCTGAAAGGAACCCAGGGTGATCAAATCAATGCTCTAATGGCTGCCGCTGCCTTAAACTTTAGAAGATTGCTAAGAAAATTTGAACGAGATCTAATTTTTTGCCTTTTTCAACTGATCGATTTTATCTCCCAAAAATCAACCAAACAAATTCTTTGGTTGAAAACTAGTTGTTAAGGATCGACTAGTTAATGACGTTATTTCTGTAGAGTTAAAAGCCATAATTCAGCTCGAAGATGTTCACCTCGCACAAGCTATTAACTACCGCGAAGCTAATAACATAGAGGCAGGATTACTCATTAACTTTGGGAGTAAAAGCTTGCAATTTAAGCGGTTACTTAACTCAAAATACAGTCAGCTCAATCCATAAATCAGCTTCAATCTGAGCCCGGACAATGGAGGAATGGGCCAGCCAGGAGAAAATTTATTTTACAAGCAATCTCAATTATTCTTAGGCTCAACCAGCACTGCTGTCCCGTAACATATCACTTCTGTTACATTAGTTAATATTTCAGTGGATTCATAGCGGATTCCTACCACTGCATTTGCACCCAGTTGAGAAGCTTGTATCATCATTTCCGAATAGGCATCAAAGCGGGTTCTTTCACAAAGCTCAGTAAGCAAGGTAATGTTTCCACCAACAAGGGTTTGCAATCCGGCGCCTATAGTTCCGAAAATTGATCGTGACCTGACTATGATTCCGCGAACCACGCCCAGGTTCTTTATAATGGTGTACCCTGTAATGTCGAAGGTAGTCGATGTCATACTTTGTTCCATAACATTTAAGATTAGAGTAATACTTATCAAAAGTAGATAAAAATCAGTAAGGATATCCAGCTTACAATGATAATCCGGCTGGTGCGAGTCTCCTGAAGCGTGACGGAACAAAGCGGTTTCTTTGTCTTCTCCGTAGCACCTTGTGAACTTTAAAAAGCTGTACCACAAAAGGCACAAAGAAGGCACAAAGAAGGCGCAAAGAACCGCAGAGCGTATGGATTGCATTATTCCTCTGCGTAAACTGCGTAAATTCTCCGCGGTCCTCAGCTGTTTAAAAGTCACGGATCAACCAATTTCATACCTTTAGGCTTTACCAACCCAGCTAACAACACATAAATAAATATGGAAACCATCAGAATTGAATCCCCTTTTGAAAAGCAGAGTTTTATCCGGTCACAACGCATGAGATGGGAAATACAATGGAGAAAAAATCGCCGGCAGCTTATTACCTATTCGATTGTATCAGTATTAATCTTAACGATCGGGATACTAACAGGAACGGAAGAAGAACCAACAAACCCATTTTGGTATTTAGGTATTGGATTTTTACTTTCTACAGTGTTTTTTATTTATCTGAGAATAGTTTCGAAGCTGCGATACCGGCATAAAGTAAATGTAATTGCCGGAAAATTTGAGTCCGTAAAAATGGACAGTTCCTATGAATTTACTAATGAATCCATAAAATACGAGGACAAGGAAAAGAAACTAGAATTCAACTGGTCCGTTTTTACATCCTATTCAATCTATAAAGGCTACCTGGTTCTTGTCCTGAATAATTCGCTTATCGAATCGTATTTGTTTGAGAAACAAGAGTTACAAAGCGATGAATACGAAAAAATACTGGAACTCGTAAAATCAAAACTTGACTGTAAAGAAATCAAATAACAACTTATGATCACAATAGGTTTATTATGTTCAGACTGATAAAGGATATGGAATCTGATCCCCGCTACTGCAAGAATCCTTTCGTGTGGTGCTTAAAACCCAGCCGGGGCAAATAAGTAACATTATTAGCGGTCATTGCAGAGCATCACCCAAACAGACAAACAGATAACAAAACCTTAAAGATAATTTGAACAATGAAAATAAACTTCTCACAAGCGCGAGTTTTAACTTTCCTGGCAATACTACTTTTTAGCACTGCCTGCAACGGACCAGGTAAAAACAATTTGCCAAAAGAAACGGAACATCCAAAACTTATAAAAAACACAGGAAACGGCAATGTTCAATGTAGTATGCAGGACAAAGCAGGTATCATCTGGTTTGGAACCTCCGATAACGGGCTTTATAAATATGACGGGAAATCGTTTGGTCAGTTTTTAGTAACCAACGGGCTAAACAGTAATAATATTTCCTGTATTCTGGAAGATAATGATGGTAAAATCTGGATAGGTACTGATGCGGGGCTTTGTCGTTACGATGGTAAAACATTTGCCAAAATCGAGATTCCTTTACCCAAAAACCTGCCTCCCAACAAGGAGGAACTCTATCGCAACTACCATTGGGTATTCAGTATCATGCAGGCAAAAAGCGGAAAACTATGGTTCGCAACAATAAATGGTGTTTATATCTACGATGGCAAAACCTTTACTCCGTTTACAATTAATGAGGCTGCAGCTGGCTTTTTTAGCAGTACCAATAACGTGGAACGTATATTAGAAGACAGAGATGGTAACATTTGGTTTGGAGGACGGGGTAACGAAGGAGTGTATCGTTATGATGGAAAATCAGTAACCAACTTTAAACTGGAAGAACTAACGCTTCAATTTGAGAAGAGACGGGTCAGTCATCATTGGGCCTGGCCTCAATTGCAGGACAGAAACGGAAATATTTGGTTCAGCAATTGGGCCGGAGCCTACCGTTATGATGGAAAAACATTTACAAGTTTTACAAAAAGCGATGGTTTGCCAGGTTATAATGGTCTGGTTGCGATGATTATAGAAGACAAAAACGGCAACCTATGGTTTGGTGGTGATGGGGGTCTTTCCTGTTACGATGGAAAATCGTTCAGCTGTTTTAAAGATGGACTGATCAATACCTGGATTTGGACAATTCTGGAAGATAAAACCGGAAATCTTTGGGTGGGTACGAGAGAAACAGGTCTCTACCTTTTCGATGGAAAAGTATTTATTAATTATTCGGAAAATAAACAATAGCCGCCAATGAACTAACAAACAAAATATGAAACTCCCTTGGCTGGCATGCGTCTCCAGCCGGCGTGCATCACAGGTGCTTGAAGGTACGACCCGGACTTAATTTCGGAACTCGGATTTCGGGTTTTATACTTTGGCTGGTGCGTGTCTCCAGACGCGTTACGGAACAAACCGGTTTCTTTACCTTCTCTGTGCCACCTTGTGTAACTTAATAAGCTTAACCACAAAAGACACTAAGGTGCAAGGTGCCAAGTGCAGGGTGCAGAGTGCCCATTAATATTTACGACTTACGATTTACGATTTACGAATTGTTCATTGTCCATTGTCCATTTTCAATTGTGCATCAACCCATCAACCTATCAACCTATCAACCCATCAACCTTTCAACCCATCAACACCATTGTGGATGCCTGAAATAGGTTGACTTTTTAAATTTACTTTAAATTTACTATTATTGGTGTTGACTTTTTCTTTTTTGCTTCTTTTTTCTTTTTGTTGATAAATTGAAATTTAGTTAATAACTCATGATTCCATTGATAGATGGGCATTTTAGGCCTATCTAATAGTGGTAATTTATCAACATAATTTTCAAAGTCTGTTGGATTCATTCTTTTTAATCCAAGATGCGGTTTTTCATTGTTATAAAGTCTCATTATTTTAGATGATACATATGCCATATTATCTTCCCGGAGATTCTCAAAAACGATATAATCGTTCTTCAAAGTACCTTGCACCCTTTCTGCATAAGCGTTTTCCTGTGGCAATACACACATACTAATCACCATCTTGTTTTGACTTAGTATTAGCTTATGGCTTTTACTGATGTATTGACCTCCACGGTCAGAATGAAATATGCACCCCGTGAGATCATATCCAGCTCTTAGTTTTAATGCCTTTTTCATTGCAATCTCCAATGATTTTGCTGCCAAGCTTTTGGATATATGCAAGGATAAAAGCTTCCTTGAATAAACATCAAGTATTGTTACCCCATAAAAAACCTGGCCTTGACTCATAATATAAAACATATCTGATTGCCATACCTGATTTATTCCAGTTAGTATCTTTCCTTCAATTAGGTTTGGATAGTATTCTACCCGCTGGCTCCAGGTTGTTTTTATAACACTCCTTGTACGCTTTATTCTATACCCATTTGACAACCCTATACGCTCAAAGATATCCCGCCCAACTGGCGATTCTTCTTTAACCATATAAAACAAGTTTCTAACGCCCATTTTTCTGTGATCTTTCCGTTTCTTCTCAATGGCTGTTATTACTAGGGCCGTCTGACACACTTTTAGTTCCTGATATTTTCGGTGCTTCCAAAGTGCCTGTTTTGTTATTCCGGCAACAGAATAGAGTTCCTTCATTTTGTAGTGGTGGCCTGATCCTTTGGTAAGCCGGAACCAGTCAAGGCTGCTTTTAAGAAACTTTTTTTTAGATCTGTTTTGTATTCATCACTTGCCAGATCCACTACCTTGTTTATCAAATCCAACTCTATCTGCTTGCGACCTAAGGCTGCTTCCAATTCCAGAATCCGCTTGCGCAATTGTTCGGTCTGATAGGCTTCGCTTTTGTCTTCCACAACAAGTCGTTTGTTATGTTGCAAATATCGGCTAAATCTTTCTATCCAGTTATAAATACTCGTAGAACTGACACTAAGCTCCTTGCTTGCCTGTGATACTGAACATTTACCATTTTCAATATCAGTTACAACTCCTCGTTTTACTTGCTCACTGAAAAATCGCAATTGACGGAGAGATTCTTTTTTTACTAATTTTGGTTTCATCTTTACCCTTTTAAGTTGATTTTTGGTCAACCTATTTCAGGCATGGACACATTGTCCATTGTCAACTTTCAATTGTCAATTCCCCTCAAACCCTCAACCCATCAACACCATTGTCCATTGTCCATTGTCAACTGTCAATTTCCCATCAACCCCTCAACCCATCAACCAGCAACCAGCCACCAGCCACCAGCCACCAGCAACCAGCAACCAGCCCCCCTTCAACCCATCACCATTCTCCAAACCCAACAATTTTATTTTAAAATAATAGCAAATCATCATTAAAGTATTCATTTTTCATGTATATTTAAACCCGATTTTTATTGAACCCCTGAAATCAATAAAGCTATTTATTCATCCTGAACTATTTATTCAAATCACGAAAATTATTCACTCACTCTATAACACAATCAGACAACTTATCAACCTATGAAAACATTCTTTTTAACAGCAACACTTCTGTTATTAAGCGCTGCATCTTTGCTTAATGCGCAAAATACAACGAAAACCCTGGTTCCCACTAAAGTACCGGATTTTGACCTCTATGGCTATGCCGATAATGTGACAGGCAAACTGGTGATCCCGGCCAAGTATGATGAGGCTGAAAAGTTTTATTCCGATCTCGCGAAAGTAAAACTCAATAAAAAGTCCGGTTATATTGATATCACCGGCAGGGAAGTGGTTCCGCTTATGTATGATGACGTCGATTACCACGGCGAAGGACTGATCAGGGTTGTACTTGATAAAAAACAGGGCTATGTTGACAGAAACGGTAAGACGATAGTTCCTTTGGGGAAATATGATTATGTCGGCATTTTTTATGATGTCGTTGCAAACGTAACCCAGGGCAGGAATTATGCCCTGATCGATACAAACGGTAAAGAATTAACCCCCTTCGCATATTATACTATCGATCTTTTTTATGAAGGACTGGCACGGGTAAATAAACAGAACTATAAAGGATTCATTGATATAACCGGTAAGGAGGTAATTCCTGCAAAATATGATGATGCTTATGATTTCAGGGAGGGTTATGCAGCAGTAAAGATCCAGGAAAAATGGGGATTTATTGATAAAACGGGAAAGGAAATCTGCCCGTTGAAATATGAAAGTGTGGGAAACTTCAGCGAAGGGCTTGCAGAGGTAGGTAACACAGCCGGCAAATGGGGCTTTATTGACAAAACCGGCAAAGAGGTGATTCCCCTGAAATATGACGGAACGGGAAGTTTCTCCGAAGGTATTGCATCTGTTAAGGTTGGAGAGAAATTGGGGTTCATTAATAAAACCGGGCTGATGGTGATACCGTCAAAATTCGATAATATTGATCCATTCAAAAACGGACACGCTATTGTAACATTAAATCATAAATATGGATGCATCAATAAAACCGGGAAAGAAATCATTCCCCTCAAATACGATTTCATAAGTGAGCAATGGCGTGAGGATGGCTATATCGAAGTAAATATAGGTTTCGAACTGGAAGGCCCTTTTGGAAACACTGTCAAAGGTCTGGACGGACTAGCCGATAAAACAGGAAAAATAATTATCCCTGCTGAATACGATAACATCCAGGATTTCACCAATGGAATTTTTGTAGCGGAAATTGGCAAAATAATGCATATCTACAATAAAGCCGGGTTGAAACTGGCTAATACTGAAAACGATCAGGTTCTGCGTAACCTTAATGGCTTATTAACCATACAACGCGATAATAAAATGTTCCTCCTGAATATTTCCGGAACCAAAGTAACCCTGGATTATGATTATATAATTCCGATAGGCGACAGTATGTATGTGGCAAACAACGGTGGCAAGCCGGATGAAAACGGGCAGATTTCCGGTGGGAAATCCGGCCTTATTGATAAAAACGGGAAACTGGTAACCGGGCTGAAATACGATTCATTTGGCGATGTCGGGTCGGGGCTTGTGCTGGTAATAGCCAATGACAAATATGGCTTTATCAACAAACTAGGAACAGAAGTAGTTCCTCCTGTTTATTCGTATGCTGCTGAATTTTCGGAAGACCTGGCATTGGTAAATGAAGGGGGCGGTTTCGATGCCCGGGAAGAATTTTCGGGCGGCAAGTGGGGTTACATTGATCCAGCCGGAAAAGTTGCAATCCCCGTTCAGTATGATGCCGCAAACAGGTTCAGCGAAGGAATGGCCAGGGTATCAAGCGGGACGACTGTATCCTTTATCGACAAAACGGGCAAGGTAGTCTTGCCGCTGGAATACGAGAATGCAGGCGATTTTGATTGTGGTGCGGCTTTAGTTTTTTCGAACAAAAAATTCGGACTTATCGACAAAACAGGGAAGTTAATATTACCACTTATCTACGACCAGCTATTGGCTTTTCACGACGGACTGGTAGCGCTTAAGGCCGGGGACAAGTTAAAAATCTTTACGTCGAAAGGAGAAGAAATAAAATCATTCTAAGGAGAGTGCTGAGTGCTGAGTGCCGGGTGCAGAGTGCCCTTTATTATTTGCGATTTGCGAATTGTTCATTGTCAATTGTCAATTATCAATTGTCCATCAACCCATCAACCCATCAACCTATCAACCTATCAACCCAGCCACCAGCAACCAGCAACCAGCAACCAGATCCCCCCAACGAAAAGTCATTTGGGAAAATCCCCGTTTCTGATTATATTTGTGCAAGTCGGAAGCAGGGCTGATGGCGGGGTGAGGAGATCTTCTACAGGGCAGGAAAAGCGCATTGGAATCAGCCCGTACTTACTTAGGATCACTTAAAAGCAGGCTGGTATGAAAAGGATAGTATTTATTCTTGCTTTATCATTCATATGCCGTTGCGGGCTTACGCAAGGCTATTACTGGCAGACGTATAATACATCCAATTCCGGTATAGCCGGCAACCTCGTTACATCGCTGGCATTTGATTCCTATCACGGCTTATGGGTAGCTAACGAATGCGGGGGGTTAAACTATTTTCTGAACGGCAGGTGGATCCATTACGGGTCAGTGGCTGAATGCATTACTTCGATCAAGATAGATGGTGCGGGGAATAAGTGGCTCGGGACCTTTGAAGGACTTAAAAAGTTTGATGGCACCAACTGGACTACCTATTCGACGAGTAATTCCGCAATTCCAGGCCTCACTGTTCTTAACGTTGAAATTGACCTGGAAGGGAATATATGGGTAGGTACTTACAATGGTGTAGGGAAGTTTAACGGTTCAACCTGGCAGGTTTATAATACAGGCAATTCCACTTTAAGGAATAACCAGGTTAACAAGATATTATGCGATTCACAAGGGAGGATATGGGTCGGGACGCAGGACGGGCTATCCTCGTTTATTAACGGTACCTGGACGGGCTACGATCCTTCCAATTCAACCTTGTTTTACTCCGGTATTATCTTCGATATCGCCGAAGACGGATACGGAAGAATATGGATAGCCGAAAGCACGGATCTGCATAAGTTCGAAAACGAATCCTGGCACAAATACTGGGCCGGGCATACGATCAGGACATTGGGGGTTGATACTGAAAACCATTTATGGTTAGGTACATACAATGAAGGCATATTTGAGTATGAGGGCGGAACCTGGTACGACTATTTTCATACAACTGTTTATACTACAAGCAATTCAGGCCTTTGTAACAATGCCGTATTCTCATTTGCCGCCGTTGATAATGGCGACCACTGGGCAGGCACGTTCAACGGCTTATCGCATTTTACATATTCACTTACCGGTAGCACTGATGCAAATCCGGACCTGGTTTTAATAGATCCGAATCCTTTCACTACACAAACGGTACTGAGTTTTACCAGGGAACAAAAAAACCTGCTTATCTGCATTTCGGACCTGGCAGGTCATATAGTGACCCAAATGGAATTCTCAGGCCGCCAAATGACGATCGGAAGAGGCAACCTTAAAAGCGGTATGTATATACTGAGCGTCACCAACCGGCAGAAACAGCTTATCGCCAGTAAAAAACTGATTGTACAGTAGGATGGATTTGGGCAATTTGAAAATGCAGGAATTTGAAAATTTGAAAATCAGCTCCTTAATAACTAACTGTCAATTGTCAATTATCAATTGTCAATTGACAATTGTCCATCAACCGATTGCCGGAATTGATAGGGTGGGTCATAATAGGCGTATAAATATGCCATTTAGCAGCAACCGTATTAAGAAAAACAGGAAATGGCTTACGAACAAAAAAAATTAGAAGACCTAACAACACAAGAATTAGGTAAATTATTCCCGATTGAGATTGTTCCCTATGACCATAAATGGGCTGATATTTTTAAAACTGAAAGTGAACTAATTAATAAAACATTGGGCGACAATATTAATTTGAGAATTGAGCATTTTGGTAGTACTGCAATTGAAGGACTTTCAGCAAAACCGACTATTGACATTTTAATAGAAATCCCGCCATTAACGGATGAACTTAAAGAAATCATAATTCAAAGAATGAATTTGATTAGTTATCAATTTATTTGGCGGACTGATGAAAAAATACCCTATATGCATTTCGTAAAAGGTTATACTCCAAATGGTTTTAGCGGAGATGTTTTTCATATACATATGGGCGACAAAAAACACCCTTTATGGGACAGAATATATTTTCGGGACTATTTGAGAAAAAATCGATTAATTGCAAAGGAATACGAAATATTGAAAATATCGTTAGCGGACAAATATAAATTTGACAGAGAAGTATATACAATCGCAAAAGGAGAATTTGTAAAAAGAATAACTGAAATTGCAAAAAATGAAAACGGCAACTGTTAACAGAGGCTATAACTATTGGCGGATTTTGGAGTATATTTGAACAGCATTAGATCACACCGGCATTTGTACTTATTGACAGCGGGGAGCCTCGCATGCCGCCACCCGACATTGACCCGGAAAGTTAAAGCAACTGATTAGAGCATCGTATAAATGAGATACTAACAATTATAACCTGATGAAAATGACAACCGCATTACTGATCGGACTTTTGATTATACTTACTTCGGTAGTACTTTTTGCCTGCAAAGGAAAAATAAACGGAAAGGAAAAAGTCAGAGCAACGAAGGTAGCTGATAACCCATACCCGGGATTGAGAAGTCAGGCCATGAATGTGACGCCCGGCCAGTTGCAGATACAACTTACTAATGACAATGATATTTACGGGATTGTTATGGACTGGAATACGGGCAATGCGATTGTGACAGTTGTTTCATTTAATACCGGCGATGCCAGTGTATACCTGAGTTCCGGACAGGCATTTATTGGAGGATATACACATGAAACAGTAGTTAGTGCTGCCAGACAATTTGTAGCTGCCGGAGAAAAATATTTATCCAGGGCTACAATGGCTGAAAATACAGAACCGACGAATCAGAAAAAAGTCGATTTTTATTTACTGACCAAATCAGGCAAATATTACATTGAAGATGACTTTTCGAAGATTGAGAACAGATCATCGGATCTGCTGGAGCTATTTGATGCAGCAAACCTGGTGATTACTGAATATAGATTAATAAATGAAAAAAAATAGAAGAACACATCAATGGCTAGAACAAATGAAGGGTTTAATTCCGGATTTCGGATTTCGGATGTGAGATGTCGGATGCCGGAGCAAAGCGGAGGTTGGAGTGAAACGGAAACCAAGCTTTAGCATGGTGGTGCTTTGCGCCATGTGAACATCGCCCAATCGCCCCTCGCCACAATTCCCCTAGCCCCTCGTCACTCACATATGACGGGTTTATCATAAATTTGAATTGCAGTTTAATAAAATGAAGAAAAGTTTACGTGAAAATTTAAACTATTAAATATAAAACGATGGAAACAAAGAATGAATTAGTACGGGTATTTGCCGGTTCAGAAATAACGGTAAATCTTCTGAAATATGAACTGGAAAAAGTAGGGATTGCAACAAATATCATCAATGAAAATGATATTGGTACTACCTTCGGAGCTCCGGGAGGAACGCCATACTCGGTTGATCTGTACATCCTTGACACCGATATGGAAAAAGCGGATCCTATAGTTAAAGATTTTTTAAAGACGAATAAAATGTATTAAAGCTCTACTATAAAAAATGACAGTTTCAAATTTCTGACTTCGGATTTCGGATTTTTTGTCACCCTGAGCGAAGTGTGGGATTTCGGATGTCGGATCATCGCCCTATCACCCTTCGCCCCATCGCTTCTAGCCCCATCGCTCGTTCTCCCCTTTCCTTGTCACCAAATCGTCCCAAGCCCCCCATCCCTATAAACACAAAGACTAAAAAATGACCCGCCTGCAACCCTATCTGAAGAATCCGGTGTATTGCGCTAATGAAAAGCCAGGCGTAAATTACTTTATATTATTAATCCTGGGTTATATCGTGTCCACACTTCCTGTTATAGCTATAGCAATTATTATCTGTAAAAACTTTCATATCGTACATAATCAATTCGTATTCAATTCGTTTGAAACCGTAGTATTTGGTGTAATCCTTGCGCCGGTTTACGAAGAAATTATTTTCAGGTCGTGGCTTAAATTCACAAAACCGAATATTATCCTGTTTATACTTGTTGTTAGTATTCTTATCGTGTATACGGCTTTAATATCAAAAACAGGAATCCTGATAGTACTATGTATACTCCTGGTAAGCATTCTATCTGTCCTTAAGTTTGCTTCCACAACCAGAATCGAATTCTTTATTTCATCGAACTTTAAATATTTCTTTTATGCCTCTGCCCTCACTTTTGGATTAGGACATGCATCAAATTATACAGGAAATATTTATGCAATACTTGCTTTCTCATTTATTCTCGGCGGGCCTCAGATCATTGCGGGATTATTCTTAGGTTTTATTCGGATGAACTATGGGCTCTTTTACAGCATACTGTTTCATATAATTATTAATTCGACACTCCTTTTGAGATTTATATATTGACCAGGTAATGCCGTCAGAAATAAAGCTAATCGAAAAAAAAAGTCAAATGAACACATCGCGAAATCCCTTACTTATAATTTTAACCCTGTTTATGGTTTCAGCAACAGTCCCTGAAATCAAACTTGAGTCAAAATCACTGCTTAACGACAAAGTTGAACTGAAGATTCCGGCTGACTTTGAAATCATGCCGGATGAAATGATCCGGGCCAAATATCCTACCGCAAACCGGCCAACTTTGGTTTATACAAATAAATCAGGCGGAATCAACGTGGCTTTGAATTTAACACCGCACGAAGCAAACCAGGATCTAATTGCATCCTACAAGGACAATTTCGTGCTGGCATTTAAAAATACATATCCTTCAGCCGACTGGAAGGACAGCGGAGTTAAAGAAATAAACGGCAGAAAAGTCGGGTTTTTAGAACTTGTAACTCCTGCTATTGATACCGAAATCTATAATTTGGTATTTTTCACTGACCTTGACGGTAAATTACTGCTTTGTACGTTCAACTGTACTAAAAAGAACAGCAGGGAATGGGTCCCTGTGGCTAAAGAAATAATGAGCTCTTTGAAAATCAAATAAAGCCACTAACAAGGCATACGGAATGGCGGTCTTAGATTTCGGATTTATAAATTCAGATTTCGGATTAATTCGTCACCCTGAACAGAGTCGAAGTGTGGGATTTCGGAACTTCAGCCTATCGCACCTCGCCCATTCACTCCTCTTCTTGTCCCCTCTCCTTGTCCCTCGTCCCTCGTCCTTCAATCCCGTAACCTGAAACAAAAAAAAACACCCGGGAGGCACAGAGGATTTGGATTTGAAGATTTGAGGATTTGGGCATTCAGGAATTTGAAAATTAGCCCTTTAATAACTAACTGTCCATTGTCAATTGTCAATTGCCCAGCAACCAGCAACCACTAACCAGCCACCCACCCTTATTGCTTCCTTACCATTCCGCCAAGGGGTTTGCCCAGGATCTGTCCGTTATCGTAATGAATCACCATTTCGCCGGTGCTGAACTTGCGAACCCATTCGCCATCCCTCTCACCGTATGAAAACTTGCCTTTCATGATCAGCCTGCCATCGCTGCTCCAGTATATACCTGATAAAGGAATTTCATTATTGCCCACCTGCAGCTGAAAACGCATCTGCCCGTTTGCAAAAAAACCTTCGAACTGGTATATTTTGCCAAGAGAATAATATTGTTTGAAATTAAACTGTCCGAATTCATTCCATGATTTCCATACCCCTTCACGCTTCCCGTTCTTAAATATACCCTCCGATTTCTTTTGCCCGTTTTCGTGCCAGAGATTCCAGGTACCTTCACACTTATCATCGACGTACATTCCCTCCGATTGCCTGGCCCCATTCTCGCCGTAATAAACAAAATATCCCTGCTTAGCCTTCATCTTCATGGTTTTGAAACTGCCGGTCATCTGTATCTTTCCGTTGATGTAATAGTCGCGCACGGAATACATTTTATCGCTGTCGGGGTATGCTTTGCGGTAAAAAGCAGCATCAGCAATATTGACGGTTTCTTCCCAGTCCTTATCGTAATAGATTACCAGGGTATCCTGGGCTGCCAGAAAGTTGGCAGTCCCAATCAGTAAAAGGATAAACAGCAAAATCTTTTTCATCATGTCTTATTTATTGAAATAGAAAGCAACCACGAATTTATCGGCAATTTCGTTTTTTTGCCTGCACATTTCGACGAACTCCGAAGCCGGGATCGCCTTTTTCTTCGTCTTTAACAGGTACTGCAGCTTCACCGTATTTCTGCTGAGTTGTTCGGTCTTTTCTTCGTATAAAAAGGCCGGGTTGTCAAACTTCTTATAATCATCAATGATGAGGATATCGGATGGAAAATGGAATATAACCTGGTAGTCGAGGTTGAGAGGGTAATCGAGCATAAAATCGGATTTTCGTTCAACACAGCCCGAAACATTTATATCGTTGTATAACATGACCGGTTCAAACCTGAATATCCACAAACCTTTTGTTTCCGGGTCCGAGCCCTGGTCGCAATCTTTCCAGAATCCGTCGACCTCATAATTATACTCGACTGTAAATGTATTCTTTTCAGGATCGTCCGAAATTTGTGGGTTATCTGTTTTATAGGCAACGGGGAAAATCAGCTTGATATCCTTGGTGATCTGGTCCGATATTACATCGGAATTAATAAACTCGAAAAAAGCCCTCCGGCTATCCGCTTCATAACCCGATCGGGTTGAAGTGATTTTAAGGCTGGCTGGTTCGGTGAATGACTTCATTGTATATTCATCCATAACCAGTACCTGTGGCTCCATATTCTTAACCGCCATAAGCTGAAGGGAATCCGAAGCCAGGCCGATTACCAGCACCCTGCCGAAATCATATGTATACAGGTTGCGGAAATCACCACCCTGGAGAGGTGTTGTAGGATCAACCCAATATTGTGCATTATCGTAGTTAAAAGTAACGATACAATGCGTAAAGACTTCGTTACCCGGGAGATAGGATGTAAGCTGGTGCTGCACCCCCGTGTTGACCAGCGCGGGATATGCCTGGCTGACACCAATTTTCTTTAACAGCCAAACCAGGAGCAGTGATTTGTCCTTGCAATCACCAAACCGCCTTTTTACAACCTGTTCGGGGGGAAAGGGTTTCATGCTGCCAATGCCTGTTTCCACTCCCATGTAACGGATGTCGTCCTGCACGTAATTAATTACTTTATTGATCTTTTGTTCGGTAGTTTCGGTTCCCGTAAATATTTCCTTGAAAACGTTGTCAAGGTCAGGTTCCGCCTGCAAAGCAAATACCCTCATGGCCCATTGGTTCACAGCGCTCCACGATTTGAAACTGCTTAGTAAAAAATAGCGGTCGGGCATATACCAGTCGGGGGTATTTTCCTCGGGCAGAGTAGCTTCCAGGTTATTAATCAGTATATCGATACAACGGTTTTGTCCTGATTCGCTGACTTTGATAAGGCTGTCGCAACCCACACATTTGTAAGTGTAATCGGCTGTGAGCGGGTAAAGCAGCTTCACCGAGTATAAATCGACAGGGTTAATCGAAACGAATGGCAGGTAAAGATATTTTTCATTATCAAGGATAGGATTGCTGCCGGACAGGGTATAGGCAAAATCAATCATATCATCTTTCCTGATATCATCGAGGATATCATGAGCTGTAATCAGCCCGGTATAAATACCCTGTTCGAGGTTACTTTCATTTTTCAGCACTTCGAGGCTGATGGATTGGGTACGGTCGATCTTTGTTCCTTTTCGCCAGATATAAAGGTGGTTAATGGTAAGTTGCTGGTAGGAGGTATCAAGAACCACCGTGATCTGCGATGCTGTGGTAATGCCGCTGTATGAAACGATGTTCAGTACCTGGCGGGAAAATGTGGTGTTTTCACCAAGATTTGACTGTATATCCAGCAATGTGAGATAGGTGCCCGTAAGTACATCATACTTCGATTTCGACTGTTTTGCAGGGATATCAACAGTTTTCACCCAGGCGGGCGGCTCCCCGGTTTTAAAAATCTGGCCCGAAACCGGAACTACACCTGAAAGCATCGAAACCAGGAAGAATAATAAGGAATGTTTCATAGGGTAGATTTGAGATTTAAATGAGAATAAGCAATTCAGATATCCGAGTAATGTAGATGCAAGAATAATAAAAATTACCTGAGATTAATCACTACACAATAAATTAAATTTGTTTTGAAGCTACTGGATGTTTGTTGCTGCTGTTTTGGTGTTTCAGGTTGGGTCAAGCTGAGCGGAGTCGATGCATAAGGGTTCAAAGAGTTCAAGGGTTCAAGGGATTCAAGGGGTTGAGCGAAGCGAAATCACGCATCAGCGTGATTCAATGCGCTTCGTGTGTTCAATTTTGAACTTT
Organism: Bacteroidales bacterium; assembly: GCA_963677975.1. Taxonomy (GTDB): domain Bacteria; phylum Bacteroidota; class Bacteroidia; order Bacteroidales; family UBA4417; genus UBA4417. The sequence goes on from OY782677.1 coordinate 3,904,445, forward strand.
AGATTTTGAAATACTTCTTCGTGTAATCTGTGCCCTGGTGAAGAATGTTGATTGACAATGGACAATTGACAAGAGTATTGATGGGTTGATGGGTTGAAGTGAAATTGACAGTTGACAATGGACAATTGACAATGGGTTGATTCATTGATACATTGATAGGTTGATAGTTTGATGGGTTGACAATTAACCTTCGCAATATCCCCTTAACTCCGTGTCGACAGATCGCACCTCGCCCTTCGCCCCGTCGGTCGCAATAAACAACCATCAGTTGTTAAATAACAACAATAAATAGCGAAATTACAACCAATAGGTTCGGTTTTTTTGCTGCTTCCAGGGAGAAACCCGCATATCTTTGCCGTGTCAAATTTTAAAAAACAATACCATGTTAACTACTCTGATCATTGGCACTAAAATTGCCGAAGCACGAAAGAAAATAAATTTGTCGCAGGCCCAGCTTGCCGAACGTTTGTTCATAAGCGCCCAGGCAGTCGGGAAATGGGAACGAGGGGAATCAATTCCTGACATCATTACTTTTAACCGGTTGGCAAAAATCCTGGGTGTTGACCTTAACTATTTTTCCGATGACTTCCAATCGGCGGCAACTGAAACAGTATTCGTTGAGTCAAATGCTGAAATGAATTCAGGGAAAATGAAGCACAAACCTAGTTGGGATATGTCGCGCGGAAACTGGGTTGACGCTGACTTTTCCGGTTTAAAAAACCTGCATGAAAAATTCAGTTCCTCTAATATGCAACGCTGCCTTTTTATTGGTTCCGATATGTCGGGCCTTCTTCTAAAAAGCAATAATGTCGAAAGCTGTGACTTCTCGGGTTCTGATATCAGCCGCAGTCACATTCAGGGGTCCAACCTAGCCAGCAACCTGTTTAAGGATTGTACCCTGAAAGAAACTGAATTTTCAGGGAGTTATATCATGGGATGCGATTTCTCCGGCGCCGATTTTACAGGAGCAGTGTTCAGATCAGGTGGCTTACAAAACAATCCTGCTTCAAATGCAGTATGGAACGGTACCTCTTTTACCGGAATGGCGATTTCCGAAATGGTTTTCGATGGTACAGTGGAGGATTGCTCCTTTGAAAACTGCGCTTTTAAAAAGGTAACATTCCTGAATTCAAGGCTTATTAACACTTTTTTTAAAAACAAAAAACTAAATGGAATCCGGTTTATCGATTGCCAGGCTGATAAGCTGACCTATGCCTTTTTGAAAAACGGGAAAGCGGATTTAACCGGAATTACGTTGCTAACATTGTAACGGAGGGAAAATGATGTGGGAGGTGGGATTGGCAATGGACAATCGACAATAGGTTGATGGGTTGATAGGTTGATGGGTTGACATTTAACCTTCGCCCGTTCGCCTTTCGCCAGTTCGCCAGTTCGCCTTTCGCCTCTCGCCATTTCCCCCTGTCCCCAGAACGCCCATCGCCCATCGCCCATCTCCCCACAATTCTTTTGATCTGTATGACAATATTTTTTGTATGCAAAAAACCTATATATTTACCGTGCTGAAAGGACAATGCTCAGATAAAGCTTTATAGTGCGTACAGGCGTTTCGAAGATAGTATTTTGAAAATAATACGTTTAAAGCATTCAATACGTTTAGCTGTATTTTTCAGGATATCAAAGACTTATAACAGGACATATAATTCAGGCATATAACGGATTAAAATTATTGATTTATGCTGAAGGTTCCGGAAAGTTCGGCTTAACAATGGTACAAACAGGATATAATGTCTAAAAAAGGAATCCATTGTAACCAGGACTATTATAACGAATAAAAAAAGAATTTCAAAAAAGGGTAATCCTCAAAAAATGACTTTCGAAGAGATAATAAATTACAGGCGATCGATACGGCACTACCAAGATCTTCCGATTGATGCGGAAAAGGTCCGCCACTGTATTGAACTTGCAACTTTAGCTCCCAACAGTTCCAATATGCAACTCTGGGAGTTTTATCACATCACCGATCCGGAAACACTGAAAAAACTCGCGGTTGCATGCTTGGATCAAAAGGCGGCAACAACAGCCCAACAAATGGTGGTATTCGTAACGAGGCAGGATTTGCACCGGAAAAGGGCAAATAACGTGCTTGAGCTTGAAACTCAAAACATTCGGAAAAACACTCCGAAAGAGAAACAGGAGAGAAGAATTAAACGCCGGATCCTGTATTACGGGAAAGTAATGCCGTTTTTATATTCACGATTTTTTGGAATTTTAGGGATTGTAAGGAAAATCCTGGTTAATATTATCGGGATTTTCAGAACAATTACTTACCAGGTATCGGAAAACGACGTGAGAGTGGTGGTTCATAAAACCTGTGCTCTGGCGGCACAAACGTTTATGCTGGCAATGGCCAACGAAAAGTACGACACTTGCCCTATGGAAGGATTTGATGGAAGAAAAGTAAAACACATCCTGGATTTGCCTTACAGGGCAGAGGTCAATATGATTGTATCCTGCGGAATCAGGGACGAAAAAGGGGTTTGGGGCGACAGAATGAGAATCCCGTTCGACGAAGTTTACAGGATAATTTGAAAAACCATGAAATCTGCTGGCAACAAAAACAGTAACAATTCTGAAGAGTGCTGACTGTTATCCCTGAAGACCTTATCATATCGGAATTGCTTAGGATATAAATTTATTATGAAACGAACCCTTTTACTGACAATAGCCATTACGATTATATCAATAGTCGCCTGTTCTAAGAAGGCTGACTTTGGCGAACCTGATGCCAGTTTCAAAAACCTGGAAAAAGATTTTGATGGCTGGTGGAGTTATTACAAAAATAACATCGTATTATCCTCCGATTTTATTGCCATCGACGATATGTCGAACCGCATAAGTAAAGAGGAATTCCTCAAAAAACTTACTTCGGGCGATTATATACCATTAAGACTAATCCCGAAAGATAGCCTTACGTATTATAAACTTTTCAAACTGGATCAAAACTCTGATAGCGTTATTCGAAAGGTAATCAAAAGCAGTTCAACAGCTGATTTTATTCATTTTCAGGCGGAAGGCAAACTGTTTCCGAAATTCCAGTTTACTGATTTAAACGGTGCTGTATACAATAATGAAAATACGAAAGGTAAAACTATCATCCTCAAATGCTGGTTTATTGCCTGCCACGCCTGTGTTGCAGAATTTCCGAAGTTGAATAAACTGGCTGACAATTACCGTAATCGTAAAGATATTGTCTTTATTAGTCTAGCACTGGATCCGAATGAGTATTTAAGTCAATTTCTGGCTCAAAGACAATTTAACTATGCGGTTGTAGCTGACCAAAAGGCATTTATAAAAAACGAATTAAATATAAGTATGTATCCTACACACATAATTATTGACCAGGATGGAGTTATACGGAAAGTAGTTAATAGTGCTGACGAATTGATTCTGGCAATGAAATACCTTGTCTCAGGCGGTCGAGGTATTTAAACGGAATCATCTTTTCATTCACCGAAAACAGCGGGGAATTTAAGCAACGAAATTTTAAAAGGCTATTACAAATACCAGGGTTTATCATAAATTTGGATTACAATTGCAGGAATTGTAGTTGAACATGGTATTTACAAATACCCCGCTCGTGGACATTTGTCAAAGTCCGGTGCTAAAACCAGTGATTGAACTTTGACATTGTACAGAAAACACAAAAGAATAAATGAAGAAACTAATTTCAACCGTTCTCTGTATTCTGCTGGCAGGCTTATTCAGTGCGGCTTACGCTCAAACCACCCTGAATAAATCCATTGTTGTGGGTGGGGTTACCCGAACCTATATACTATATATTCCCGCAAATTATACAGGAACATCGCCTGTTCCATTGCTGTTTAATTTTCATGGCCGGTTTATGACGGCATCCCAGCAAATGATTATCTGCGACTTCCGGCCCATAGCCGATACTGCAGGTTTTATACTGGTGCATCCCCAGGGCGAACTATTTGGTGGAGCTTATTCATGGAATGTGGGCGGCATTGGTTTAACTGTTGGTATGACAACTGATGATATCGGGTTTACAAAAGCAATGATTGATACCATAAGCAGTCACTATACTATTGACTTACAAAGAGTGTATAGTACAGGATATTCCAACGGAGGGTATTTTAGTTTTGAACTTGCCTGCCATCTGGGAAGCCGGATTGCCGCAATAGGCTCTGTTTGCGGTTCAATGACACCTGAAACCTATGCAGGTTGCAATCCCGCCCATCCTACTCCTGTTATTCAGATACACGGAACATCCGACCCTGTAGTAAATTATTACGGAACAACCTGGTCGGTGCCTGTTTCAACAGCATTAACATATTGGACAACATTCAATCATGCAAATTCAAGCCCGGTAATTACCACTCTGCCTGATCTGAATGCCGCTGACGGGAGTACTGTTGAACACGATGTTTATGGCAACGGGAATTCCTGCGCAGCGGTAGAGCATTACAAAGTAATTGGGGGAAATCATACCTGGCCTTTAATAGGTGGCAATCCGGCAAACCAGAACGTTGATTTTAGTGCTAGCATTGCCATCTGGAATTTTGTGTCACAATACACAATTAACGGGAAAACTGGTTGTGTGCCCACCGGGATTAATGAGTTAAAAAACGATGATATTACCTTCAACGTTTACCCAAATCCATCAAAAGGAATGATTACAATTCAGTCGCCGGCCGAAAACACTGAAATTATCATAACCAACATGCCTGGTCACCAAATAACAAAATCGCAATCTTCAGGTAAAACCATAACCCTCAATATAGACCACAAAGGAATTTATTTAGTGTATATAAAAACCAATCAGGGAATTTCGATAAAAAAAGTAATCATAAATTAAGCAGGAGTAAGAGCAGGATATTCGCAGTTTAAAGGGTAAACATAGCCCGATATTCAGCGCCAGGCAGGGTGGCTGTTGATGTTTCAGGCAGATGCAGGCCGCTTTCACTTATCAGAAAAATTATAACCACATTTTATACTATATGGATGTTTACTAAATTAAAATTGAAATGAAAAAGACACACAAATCGAGGGTTTACCTGTTAACTGCACTCGCATCAGTGCTTTTGCTAACCAATAGCTGTAGGAAAGATGAGGGAAAAACACCACCTGCTCTTTCAACATACGAAGTGAGCCATGCATTACAAACCAGCGCCATCAGCGGGGGCTCTATATCCAACGACGGGGATGGAGTTATTACCGAAAGGGGCGTTTGCTACAGCACAACGCATTACCCAACTATAGTCAACACCAGAACTGTTACAACCGAAACAACAGCTGCTTTTATATGCAACCTGCAAGGACTAACGCCTAACACCCTGTACTTTTTAAGGGCTTACGCAACCAATGGCGTCGGGACGGGCTACGGAAATGAGGTGAGTTTCAGAACCATTCCCTATGGCAGTTATAAAGTTTTTGATATCGACAGCAATGTTTACAATACAGTAACTATCGGCACGCAGGTTTGGCTGCTCGAAAACCTTAAAACCACCCGGTACCGCAACGGCAGTGTAATACCAAATATTACCGGCGACACGGAATGGGCCAACAAAACCACAGGTGCGTATTGCTGGAACTACAACGATATTGCCAATAAAACCACCTACGGGCTGCTTTACAACCATTATGCCGTAACTGACAGCCGCAACCTTTGCCCGGCAGGCTGGCATGTACCAACCTTTGCCGAGTGGATGACCCTTGAGGACTATTTAGGGGGAAGCAGCGTTGCAGGCGGTAAACTAAAAGCAACCACATTATGGCAAAGCCCTAACACCGGTGCCGATAACAGTAGCGGTTTTACTGCTCTCCCGGGAGGTGGCCGCAACCATGATGGCAGCTTTAGCGCAGTTACCATTAACGCATACTGGTGGAGTTCAACTGTATTGGAGTCGGCGTCGTTCGCCTGGTCATTTGGCATGTATTTCGGCAGAAGCAGCGTCGACAACTCCGGCGACAACAGGAAATACGGGTATAGTGTGAGGTGTATTAGGGATTTTTAGAATAATGATGTGGAAATTATAATTGACAATGGACAATGGACAATTGACAATTGATAATTGACAATGGATTGACTATTAGTGATGGGTTGATGGATAATGGATAATGGACAATGGTGTTGATAAGTTGATAGGTTGATGGGTTGATAGGCTGATGGACAATTGACAATGCATTGGTTTATTAGTTGATGGGTTGATAGCTATAAGTTATGAATTTTTGGCTCAGTTACTTAATTTTTAAATTTTCAAATTGGTGATTGTCAATGGCAATGGATAGTTCACATAAAAGTTTGCCCCTCGCCTACTCTCCATCCCAGGTCAACTCAATCCATTCGCTGGATATCTTAACTTGCGAGTAGGGGATTTTTATTAAATTTGCAATATTCTTCCTTAGAACTTTCAAGAGTTCAAAATCAATCCGCAAACCCTTATGAATAAATATTTCCTGAGCCTGATATTAATAGCATTTCTCAGCCTTACTGCCAGGTCGCAATATAGTGGCTTACTTATTACAAAACTCTTACAAACCGACACAACCACTATCGGGCAGAAAATTTCATACCCGAAATTCGCTGATCCGGAAGTTACAATGCTTAAAATTACGATATCCCCCGGAAAATCAACTGGCTGGCATAAGCATGACTTTCCTGTTTTTGCCTATATACTGCAAGGCACACTTACCGTGGAACTCGAAGATCACCGGGTTGTTAAATTCAAAGAGAATTCAACTTTTGCCGAAGTGATTGATACCTATCACAACGGCACCAATATGGAAGATTCCGACCTGGTACTGATAGCGGTTTACCTTGGAGGAAAAGGAGAAAAACTGTCGGCAAAGATGGAAGAGTAAACCTAGTATACCAAAAAATCTATTTACTAATTCTGATATTACCACTTTTTGAGCCCCAGGGGGGCGCTAATTAAAGGACTGTTCCAGTAGAATTATTCACATTGCCCGGACACGCTCAGAAACAATAACACCATTTCGGATGCCGGATTAATGAATTACAATTGCCAATTGACAATTTGGAGTTGACAATTAACTGAACTAAGCCCACGCATTCCCTGTGTTGCTCCTCTCAACCTGCTCCTTGTCTCCCTTTCTCCTTATCCCTTTGTTATCTTTTCCTACAAAGTCCTTCCCGGATAAACCTTGAGCGCTTCCGCCAGGCACTTTACCGCATTCCGCAGATCATCAATTTTAAGCACATAGGCAATACGTGCTTCGTTTTTCCCTAATCCCGGTGTAGCATAAAACCCTGAAGCCGGGGCGAGCATTACCGTCTGGTTTTCGAAATTAAAGTCTTCGAGCAGCCACTGGCAGAATGTATCACTGTCGTCGACCGGCAGGCTGATAATGGCATAGAAAGCGCCTTTGGGTTTAGGTGCAAATACTCCGGGTATCTTATTCAATTCATCAATAACAAAATCACGACGGGCAATGTATTCGTCGTACACTTCGGTAAAATAGGAATCAGGAGTCCTGAGCGATGCTTCACCGACTACCTGTCCCAGCGATGGAGGGCTAAGCCTTGCCTGAGCATATTTTAAGGCTGAATTCAGAATATCCTGGTTCTTTGTAACGAGGGCGCCAATCCTTACTCCGCATTCGCTGTATCGTTTCGAAACCGAATCCACCATAACGGCATGTTGCTCAAGTCCTTCGAGTTTCATAACCGAGAAATGCTCGACACCGCCATAGGAGAATTCCCTGTAAACTTCGTCGGCAATCAGGTAAAAATCATGTTTAAGTACCAGGTCGCGAAGCTGAAACAGTTCCTCGTTGCTGTATAGATAACCTGTCGGGTTATTCGGGTTGCAAACCATAATAGCCTTGGTTTTAGGCGTAATAGCCTTTTCAAATTCACTGATCGGTGGAAGCGCAAACCCATTTTTTATATCCGATGTTATCGGCTTCACAACCACTCCGGCTGTTAAAGCAAATGCATTGTAGTTGGTATAAAACGGTTCGGGTATGATAATTTCATCACCCGGATTCATGCATGAAAACATGGTGAAGAGTATGGCCTCGGAACCACCGGTTGTAATAAGTATCTGGTTATGATCCACATTAATACCCCTTGAACTGTATTTTTCAGCCAGGGCCCTGCGGTACGATTCGTTACCGGCCGAATGACTGTATTCAATCACTTTTCCGTCGTACCGGCGGATTGCATCCAACGCAACTTCGGGGGTTTTTATATCGGGTTGGCCAATATTGAGGTGGTAAACTTTAATTCCTCTTTTTTTTGCTGCTTCGGCGTACGGAACAAGTTTGCGGATAGGTGAAGCCGGCATTTGCAGGCCGCGTTGTGAAATTTCAGGCATAGGAAATCGTATAAATTGTGAATCAAAAATCGGTGCAAATGTATATAAATATGAAATAGAACAATATATTAATCGCAGGTTAAAATTACGTGATGGACCACGGGGGACAAATTAAAAACGGGAAATTGGAAACAGAAAACAGAAGATTTAAGAAAGCGGTATTTATATGAAGTGAAAAAGATAGATGTTTTGAATTTTTAATACCCACGGAACAAATTAAGGATTTCTGAGCTGATTTTCAGGTTCTTTATATGCATTCTTACTGATTTACAGGAACTTCAGCTTGGTGTACCCTTAGTATTTTGGTGTCTTTGTGGCATTATTTTTTTCATGTTGCTATGACACTAAGTCTCAAAGAGTTCACTACGCTTATAAATAATTCAGGCAGGAAGCTAAATCAATACATTGAACAATAACTCGCCGGCACAGTTTTTGAAGAATAATAGCTACTTTTGCCACATAAAACTTCATATCCCATTATCCATGAAATTACCTACGAACAAAATCATTCTTCTTGTCCTTTCAGTCCTTTTATATAGCCTGAGCTTTGCCCAGAAAGTTAAGGAACCAGTTGTAATCAACGGAACTCTTGGTGACAAAGGGACTTATAAGCAAATTTACCTTGATACACTCAACGGCCAGAACCCCTGGATATTTACATCATCGATGATCGATGAAAATGGCGGTTTTACGCTTGTAGCCCCTATTACTGAAACCGAGATTCTAAGGCTCCGTCTCGATGACAAGAATTATATAATGATGATTCTCACACCGGGTGAAAAAATCACATTCAAGACCAATGGATCAAAGCTTGGTACTGATGCGTATGTTACCGGTTCGGTGAATACCCAGCTTTTATACAATACACTTAACAATTATCAAATGTTCGATAAAAACCGGGCAGAACTGAATAAACAGTATGCCGACGCGCAAATTTCGCCCATGCGTGATTCGTTAAATACTGCTATTATCGGTCAGTTAAGAAGTAACGATTCTTTGCAGAGACAATACCTTACATCGCAGATGGAGAAACGTCCTTCTTCCCTGGCCTGGGTTTTCTTTACAGATAAACTGGATATGAGCAAGGATTACGACATCATACGTAAAATTGATGCAGCAATGATGAAGGAATATCCTGATAATTCATTTGTTACCGTGCGTCACAAGGCGGTTGAACTTGAAGGCAAAACAGCCATCGGGGCTACTGCTCCCGATATTGCACTTCCTGATCCTGAAGGCAACATAAGGAAACTCTCTTCGCTTAAAGGCAAGATAGTACTTATCGATTTCTGGGCTTCATGGTGCGGTCCATGCCGGAAAGAGAATCCCAATGTTGTTAATATCTATAATAAATACCACGACAAAGGATTTGAAGTGTTCAGTGTATCTCTTGATAAGGATAAGACTTCGTGGCTGAATGCCATTGCCAAAGACAACCTTTCATGGCCTAACCATGTAAGTGATCTTAAATACTGGAGTTCGGCAGGCGCCCAGGCTTACGGGGTTAATTCAATTCCCTGTACCTTTCTGCTTGATAAAAAAGGCCGGATCGTAGCTAAAAGACTTCGTGGCGAGGAACTTGAAAACAAAGTGAAAGAGCTTTGCGAGTAAATGGCTTAATGCATTAATTTATTACTTGATTTAAGAATAAGGAACAAGGATTTAGGATTTACGAAGTTAATATAATCCTGATATACAGGGACTCTTCTAAAATCATATATTTTTCTTCAATATTTTGTATTCCAATTAATAAGGGAAAACAGTATTTGATCCAGACAAAGCAATTAACACTATCTCAAAATATTATTCGTCTATTACGGCAACAGCACGGATCAGCGAAGCTTCAGCCTGGATTTTTAAAGGGAAGCCCATAAAGGTAATATTCTCTTTCCCAACCAAATGATCGAGATTGGCCAGGTTCTCAATTAAAAAATGCTCGCCGCTCAGGAAAACGGAGTGAAATCCGAATGGATCCTTATCAGGCGATGGAGAATCAAATCCTGCAATCCTGACATTACACCTTACAAGTTCCTGTGCTATTATTGTATCAAATACCGGGTAATCGGAATAGTAATTCTCATTTGACCAGTTTTTGCTGTGCCCCGTACAGAAAAGGACTATTTCATGATCAAGGAACAGTTGTTCCCACCCTGGCTTCATTACAACGCTATCTTCACCTCTTACATCAATAACAACGGCAGGTCCTGCAAAATGCCCAATCGGGTAAGTGTCGATTGTAAGCTCACCGCTTTTTGCATGGAAAGGCGCGTCGATATGTGTTCCGGTATGCATATTCGATTCAAGTCGGAAGGTAACATAACCAACTTCGTCGGGGAGTACATCGCGAATTACGGAAGGCACTTTTTCGCCCGGGAAAACCGGCATTCCATGTTTCAGTGTATGCGTGAGATCAATATATTTCATAGTTTCCGATTCGTTTTGGGTACTCTGTTAATCGCATGCTCAAACCTGTCAATCTTTGTTCAAGAGGATTTCCTGTTCATCCTTTGTAAGTTTCTTCCAGCAAACTCCCCTGAAATCGCAAGGATAAGGTTTCATGCAATGCGCCCCGGGAAAGATGTCGGGCGATTTATCCCGTTTCAGTACCACGAGCATTTCTTCAATATTATGACCAATTGCAGTTTCCTGCTTTTCGCATTCGGCGCTTACATCGGTAAAAATAAAGGCCTCGTTCAGATCCGTTTCATCTGTTAATTCAATATCGGCATTGCGGTGTACAAGGAAGAATTTTTCGGGTTTCAGACCGGAACCATGAATTACATGATACTGAAGGTACGCATCATTATAATATACATTGCTTAGGGCTGTGCTGCTCTTTACTTCATACGCCGAATACCCGTCCCCTTGTTTTACAAGGATATCGAGTGCAACAATCACATCGTCAGAAATGAAACAGGCTTCGTATATAACCGGGCAACCTGCTTCGATAAGTTCGGCAGTTTTAATTGCCGAAGATTTTCCGGGTCGCGGTAAAGCTATACCACCTGGAAAAAGCTGTTGGGCAATTTTACCTACGGCATGTCCACGTGCAAACTTGGCAAGCTGCTCCTCGCTGATTTTATCCCGCAGGTAAGGCCTGAACTTATTCAGATACAATGATTTAAAACATTGCATACCACGTATATATGTCGATTTCGAAAGGGTGTACTCCATCAGTTAGGTATAAGAATGTAAAAGTAGTTTATTAACCTGATGATAAAGCTGCAAAATCCCAAGTCCCAAATTGCAAGGAAATCAAAAGATGTGGTCCTGGTTCCGGGAATTTTGTACCTGGAGCTTGTGACCTGGCTCTTGGGTCTTGGGACTTGGATCTTGGGTTTTGACCAGGGTCTTAAGTCTTCAATAAAAAAACAGCAACCAGGATAACCCTATTTCAGCCCGCGGCGTTTCAGCAGCGGATCGATGGTTGGTTCCTGTCCCCTGAATTTCTTATATTGAATCATTCCTTCGTCGTCGCCACTTTGTTCGAGACAATACATACGGAATTTTGCAGCAAGTTCAGGGTTAAAAACATTACCCGATTGTTTGAAATAATCGAATGCATCGGCATCGAGAACGGCAGCCCATATATAAACGTAATAACCCGCGGCATATCCCCCGCTGAAAATATGCGAGAAATAGGTCGAACGGTAACGTGGAATTATTTCGGGTATTAAACCGATTTTAGCCATCGATTCTTTCTCAAACGATTCAGGCTCAACTTTGGCAGGTGCTGCGAGTTTGTGGTAATCAAGGTCGAGAACCGAAGCAGCAAGATATTCAACCGTTTCGAATCCCTGGTTAAATAAACCGCTTTTATCAATTTTATCAACAAGTTTATCGGGAATTACTTCTTCAGTTTTATAATGCTTTGCATACATTTTGAGCACTTCAGGATCACGGGCCCAGTTCTCCATCACCTGCGAAGGCAGTTCAACATAGTCCTGGGGAACATTACCAGCTGTACGGTTGTATTTACCCATTGTAAACAGGCCATGCAGGGCATGTCCGAATTCATGGAACAGGGTTGAGGTTTCGTCCCAGTTCAGCAATGCAGGTGTATCGCCGGCCGGAGGAGTGAAATTGCATACCATCGAGATAACCGGCTCTACCTTTTTACCATTTTCCCATCCTGCCGACTGGAAATCAGTACACCAGGCTCCGCCTTGTTTATCAGGTCGCGGATAATAATCGAGGTACAAAATACCTAGATGTGAACCATCGGCTTCCTTAACTTCGAAAGTTTCGACATCTTCCTGGTAAACAGGCAGGTTGGTAACCTTTTCGAAAGTTACTCCATATAATTTCGTTGCAACGGCAAACATTCCGTTTCTGACATTTTCGAGGCTGAAATAGGGTTTCAATTCATTCTCATCAAGGTCGTACTTCTGTTTGCGGAGTTTTTCGGCATAATACCACCAATCCCACGACTGGAGTTTAAAGGTTGCACCTTCGCCATCGGCAATTTTCTGCATTTCAGCAAGTTCGGCTTTGGCAACCGGCAAGGCAGCTACCATGAGCTTATTCAGGAACACATCAACAGCAGCCGGTGTTTTAGCCATATTATCATCAATAATATAGGCTGCCATATTATCATACCCCAGAAGTTTTGCTTTATCGGCGCGAAGTCTAACGATATCAGCAAGAATTGTGTTATTATCATTCGCATTTCCATTGTCGCCACGCATGAAATAGCCGCGGTAGATCTTTTCGCGCAGTTCCCTGTTTTTAGCATACTGAAGGAAAGGAATAAGACTGGGTTTGGCTAGAGTGAAAACCCATTTCCCTTTGTCGCCGGCTTTTTCAGCGGCTTCTGAGGCCGCAGTAATTACATCATCGGGTAATCCATCCAGGTCGGCTTTGTTTTCAATTACCAGCTTGAAATTCTTATTTGTTTCGGCAAGAACATTATCACCGAATTTCAAATTAAGCATCGAGAGTTCTTCGTTTACCTTACGCAACTGATCCTGCTGTTCTTTCGACAGGTTAGCACCCTGGCGTTCAAAGTCGCGGTAATACTTTTCAACTACCCTGATTTGCTGGGCATCGAGGCTCGATTCCTTACGTTTTTCGTAAACACCTTTAATACGTGCAAAAAGTTTTGCATTCATTGCTATATCGTCATTATGCTTCGATACCATAGGCGATACTTTTTCAGCAAGTTTCTGCAACTGATCGTTGGTGTGGGCTTCGAGTAAATTATAAAATACCTTGCTTACCCTGCGGAGCATTTTCCCCGACTTGTCAAATGGCAGAATGGTATTATCAAAGGTCGGTTCACCTGCAGCATCAGCTATAGCAGCAATTTCGGTATCATGCTGTTTAATTCCTTCAATAAAGGCAGGCATGAAATGGGAGGTATCAATCTTATCGAATGGCGGAACCTGGAAAGGCGTGGAGAACTCAGTGAAGAACGGGTTGTCATTCTTTTGATTTTCTTTACAGGCCGACAGTAAAATAATTGTTAATAATGTCAGCAGATAAACAGATTTCTTCATGTAAATTTGTTTTTAATGGTTTGAGGCTAACTGGATTTGATGGAGCAAATGTACTTTGTAAAATAACATATACAAGATACATGCAATAAAATTAATTTTATCCTGCTAAAGAATGGGTCAGCCTTGGATATCGAATAAATTATCCTGAAAGTTATCAACTGATTATCTCAGGGTAAAATTCAATAAACATTGATGTATCTAATTGAATTTCTGATTATTTACAAATGGCAACCTAACTAATTGTGAGATGGGAATGGGCTCGTCAGGATGATATAAATCAATCATTTTAAGGAAATAAAACAGTGCAGGAAAAAAAAGTTTCAGACTTTGAAAAAAAAATTACTTTTGCAGGCTTATTAACAAGAGAATTCTCCTCTATTTATTAATTTTGGTGGTTCTGAGTGACTGTTTTACCTGGTTTTTGTCATAATATTAGCATTCTGGTAAAAAAATAGTAAAAAGTTGCTGCCGGTTTATGGAAAAACTTTATTCCAGGCATTATTAAGAGGTATTAAACTTAGGTAAGGGATGCTGTTTAACAATGGATGGTTCGCAAAGTTTATGGTGGTATTTGGCTACCTGATGGCATTCGTTTACGTTGGATTAGGTGCAATGCTGTTTGTTCCAAGAGTATACCCCTCGGTACCAAGTGTATTGAAAACCACATTTGCCTTGTTCTTTATTGCCTATGGTTTTTACAGACTCGCAAAGTTGATTACTCGGAAAAAAGAAACTAACGACTAAAGGAGGATACAAAAATGAAAAAAATTCTGCGAAACCCGTTATTTTTAGCTGTATGCAGTTTGTTTTTATTGCTGGCATCGTGTCACAATCCCATGGGAGTGCAACCGCTCGACGAAACTCCAACACGTGGCAATATTAAGATCAGCGTTGATGAATCGTTCCAGTTGCTCTACGATACGCAGGCTTACACCTTTCAATCCTTGTATCCGGATGCAAAAATCGGCATCCGGTACAAACCCGAAGTGGATGTACTTTCTGATTTAATGAACGACTCAGTTCGCACAGTTGTGCTTACACGGGACCTCACAAAGGAAGAAAAAGAGTACCTGCTGGCAAATAAATTTGTTGCCCGAACCACCAAGGTTGCACACGACGCACTCGCGCTTATTGTAAACCGCTCCAATAAAGATACTCTGCTCCTCGATATTCAGTTCGCCGATATTTTCAAAGGGAAAATCACAAACTGGAAACAAATAAATCCTGCTTCGGCCGACTTGCCGATAAATATCGTATTTGATAACAATAAATCGGGCAATGTCCGTTATTTTCGTGAGAAGTTCGACATAAGCGGGAATTTTCCTGCTAACTGCTTCGCTGTGAATAACAACGAAGAGGTCATAAAATATGTTAAGAATAATCCAAGTGCACTCGGGATTATAAGTGTGAATTGGATAAGTGATACGCAGGACAGCGTTTCGGAGAAATTTCTTGAAGCGGTCCGTATTGTTGAGGTCGGGACCAATACCATGAATTATTGTAAACCATACCAGGGATATATTGCCGACAGGTCATACCCCTTCTGCCGCGATGTTTTTATGGTCAGCCGGGAAACTTTTTCAGGACTTGGCACGGGTTTTGCATCATTTGTAGCTGGGGACCAGGGCCAAAGAATAATTTTGAAATCAGGACTTGTACCCGCAACCATGCCGATAAGGCTGATACAAATAAAAAAAGACTAATCATTATCTAGAGAGGAGGAAACAAAATGTTACGAGCAACCAGAATTATTAAAAAATCCCTGATCGGGCTAAGTATGTTGGTGATCAGTGGTGTTGCATCAGCTCAGGATCTGAATTCAGCACTCAATATGACCTACCAGGAACAATTTGAATCTGCTGACAATGCTTTCAAAGCCCTGATTACGCAGGATCCTGCAAATGGTAAAAACTACTATTACAGCGGTGAAAACCAGCTTGCTTCCTATTTTATTGACCCGGTAAACATTCCTTTTGAAGCAATTGCCCAAAAAGCGCTGGACCGTTATAATAAGGGTATTGCTGCCAATCCGAACGAGCCGCTCAACTATATAGGAATTGGCAAAGTAGCCCTTATAGAAAATAAAAAGACGGTTGCTGAAGAAAATTTTGCCAAAGCTCAAACTTTTTTACCTGCCAAAAAGGTAAAGTCGACCCTTACCAAACCCGAACAGGCAACCCTGCTGGCCCGATTAGCTGAAGCATATGTACAAGTAGGCAGCAAGGATACCGGACTGGTTTTCAGTTTGCTTCGCAGGGCCGAAGCTCTTGACAATAAGAACGCTGAAATTTACCTTATACGAGGCGACTATTGGATAAACACATTAAATAATGGAAGCCGTGCAGCCGAGAATTACAAGCGGTCGCAGGATTTCTCGCCGAACTCAACCCGTGCAAGGGTTCGATTAGGCCAGTTGTACACCCGTATCAGGGTTTACAACGATGCGCTTTCGTATTACCAGCAGGCACTTGAAATTGACCCTTCGTTTGCACCTGCATACCTCGAAATGGGATTCCTTTATGCCAAAACCAATCAACCTGAAGAATCGAAAAAGAACTTCAAGAAATACCTCGACTTAAGCAGCAGCAACATTGCCGCCAAACGCAGGTATGCCAATATGCTCATTCAGACTGAAGACTATAAAGGAGCTATTGAACAGATTACACAGATCCTGGCGATGGACTCACTTACATATAATGACCTGAACCGTGCTCTTGCATTCTCTTACTATGAGCAGAAACAATACCCACAGGCAAGGTACTATATCGAAAAGTTCTTTGCCAATGCACCTGTTGAGAAGATTACCGGTAAAGACTACACCTACAGCGGACGTATCCTGATCAAGAACGGATTGGATTCGTTAGGTATTATAAAACTCACGAAGGCTTTTGAAATGGATTCGACTAATATAGACTTGCTTACCGAAATTGCAGCGTCCTATAACAAAACCAAAAAATTTCAGAATGCAGGCGATACATATAAGCTTAAAATAAAACTCACAAACGGCAGTGCCAATGATTACTACAAAATGGGCCGTGCCTATTTTGATGCTAAAAACTGGACCGAAGCCGATTCAGCTTTTGCCAAAGTTAACCGTTTGAGCCCTGATTTTGAACCTGCTTATTTATGGAGGGCCAGGGTGTATTCAAACCTCGATCCGGAATCGACCGGAGGGATTGCAAAACCTTTCTACGAAAAATTGGTTGAGAAAGCCAGTATCGACTCTGTAAAATACAACAAGGACATAATTGAAAGCTATAACTATCTTGGCTACTACTACCTTCTCAACAAGATGTATTGCGAATCATTGGGATACTGGGATAAGATTGTGGTGCTGGATCCTGCAAATGAAAATGCAAACAGCGCATTGAAAGACCTGAAGGCCCGATGCCCTGAATTTAAGTCTTCAGTTCAAACCCCACAATAACATTAAACTACTGTATTTCAATACAATACCTCATAGCATATCCAGTGAATACATGCTTTGGTGTTTTAGATTGAATAAAAATTATGGCTTTCTGACAAAAGGCTGTTTTAAAAGCTAAAATCTTTTATCTTTGCGTGTTATTTCGAACCGAAATCTAAATAAATCAATTAAATACCATTAACTAATCTTAAAACTTACTTACAATGAGCAAAAACGGTCAATCGTTGAAAGAAGCATTACGTTCAGCTTTCGCAACTGGGGCAATTCTGATTGCTTTGGCAATCGCATTCCTGATTTACTTTTACGTATTAGGAAATCCTGTTAACTTTGAAGGTGGCAATCCTAAGGGCCATCCAATTCCGGGCAACTACCTGGCAATGGTTTACAAAGGAGGTTACATTGTTCCCCTTCTGATTACTTTAATCATCGTTCTCCTTACCTTCACCATCGAGAGAGCATTCACCCTTCGCAAAGCAAAAGGAACCGGTTCAGCAAATGTATTTGTTTCGAACCTGCAGACCCTTTTGAACAACAATCAGATTGATCAGGCAATTGCTGCTTGTGATAAGCAAAAAGGATCAATTGGTAATGTAATGAAAGCTGGTCTTACTAAATACAAAGAACTGCAATCCGATACCAAACTCGATAAGGATCAGAAACTTGTTTCGCTGCAGAAAGAATTCGAAGAAGCTACAGCTCTCGAACTTCCTATGATGTCGCGTAACCTGGTTATTCTTTCGACCATTGCTTCCATTTCGGTTCTTATTGGTCTTATTGGAACTGTATTAGGTATGATCCGTGCTTTTGCTGCTCTGGCCCAGGCTGGTGCACCTGATGCTCTTGCTCTGGCAACCGGTATTTCAGAAGCTCTTATCAATACTGCATTCGGTATTACAGGTTCAACTCTTGCCATCATTTTCTACAACTATTTCTCAACTAAAATTGATGGAATGACCTACAAAATCGACGAAGCAGGATTCAGTCTTACCCAGACTTTCGCAGCTCAGGCTAAATAAGCTTAGCTCCAGTATCATTTGAATCATGGCGCCTTGTCGCCCGGTTTTCACACATCAAAAAAAATAACCATGCCAAAAATTAAGCCACCGGTAAGAACTCCGCATATAGACATGACGCCTATGGTGGATTTATTTGCCCTATTGCTTACATTCTTCATGTTAACAACTTCTTTTCGCCCAACGGAAGCAACCCAGGTTGACACTCCAAGTTCAGTAAGTGAAAAGACAGCTCCTGAAAAAGATGTTATTACGATTCTTGTTGGTAAGGATAATAAAGTGTTTCTGACTTTCGATAATGGACAGGATACAGCCGTACTGATAAGAAAAGAAGTTTTGAAAAAAATGGCGGAACAATACAAACTGAGTTTTACTGATAAAGAATTAAAAACTTTTTCAACAGGTGCCTCGTTTGGTATGCCTATGGATAAGTTGAAAGCCTATTTGAATACTTCCGATTCGAAAGAAAGGGAAGCTTTTCAAACAGGTATACCGGTGGACTCCACCGATAATCAGTTGAACCTTTGGGTACGATTTATCCGCCTGCAAAATCCCAAAGCTGAAGTTGCCATAAAAGGCGATATGTTGGCCGATTTCAAAGCTGTAAAACACGTAATGGATATTCTTCAGGAAAACCAGGTTAACAAGTTTAACCTTACCACCAACCTCATGAAGGAAGAAGCCAAACTGGAAGAATAATTTTTATAGTGTTAATCATTTAAAGAAATCAAAATATGGCTGAAATTATCCAAGCGGAAGGCAAACAAAAAGGCGGCAAAAAGAAAGCTAAAAAGTTTTCGACGCACATCGACATGACCCCCATGGTCGACCTGATGTGCTTGCTGATTACCTTTTTTATGCTAACCACAGCTTTCAGCAAGCCAAAAGCAATGGAAATTACCATGCCTGAAAAAGATGACAATACTGAAGTTAAAGACAAACCACTTGTTCAAGCTGACAGGACTGTTAACATTCTTATCTCAGGAGATGATAAAGTTTACTACTATTTTGGACTTGCCGATCCAAAGCTACCTCTTCCCCAGTTGATATCAACAAATTACAGCAAAGATGGAATCCGTAAGATGCTGTTGCAGCGCAATAAACTTGTGTTCAAAGCTGTAGCCGAACTGAGGGATAAAGTCGTAAAAGGAGAAGAAGTTATGGCAGATTCAACTCTAACCCGAAGAATAAAAGAGTTAAAGAAGTCTGTTGATCCTAAAGCCCCAATCGTCCTGATAAAAGCGGACGACAAAGCAAAATACAAAAACCTTGTTGACATTATTGATGAAATGGCCATTTGCACTGTAGCCAATTATGCAGTAGTTGATATTGCACCAATTGAATTACAGATGATAGGCGGCACAGCGGTTTCAGCACCGGCTCCAAAATAATTAATCAGGTGTTTACAAAAGTTGTTGTTCACATTTAACGTAAGACACAAAAATGACAAAACAAAATGTTTATGCGGTTCCAATGGACGAGATCGTCTTTGAACGCAGGAATAAAACTTACGGAGCGTACATTTTGCGTAAATTGTATAATACACACATGAACAGGGCCTTAATACTTGCAGTTATTATTCTGCTAGCAGGTTTGGCTTATCCCCTGGCATCGAGTTATTATGCGCAGAAAAGGGCTAAATATATCGAGAAAGAAGCAAGTGCTGAATTCATGGATATGGACAAACCCAAAGAAGAAGCTCCCCCGCCACCACCACCACCACCACCACCACCAGCAGAACTTCAGCAAAAGGTTAAATTTGTTGCTCCAGTTGTAACTACTGAAGAGGTTGTGGAAGACGCTGACATCTTTAACCAGGACGAACTTGCCCAGACCGGCAACGTTGCAGTTGAAGTTCAGGAAGAAGTTGCCGAGGTTGAAACTAAAGAAGAAGTAATAGAGGTTGAAGAAGCAAAACCGGTTTTCACCATCGTTGAAGAAATGCCTTCATTCCCTGGTGGAGAAGCCGAACGCAATAAATTCCTTGCAACTAACATTGTATATCCTCAGCAGGCTACCGAAAACGGTATCCAGGGTACAGTTTATGTTTCGTTCGTTGTCGACTCCAAAGGGAATGTTACCGATGTTAAGGTTCTCCGCGGAATTGGCGGGGGATGTGACGAAGAAGCTGTACGCGTTGTGAAAATGATGCCACAGTGGCACCCGGGTAAACAAAACGGGAAAAACGTTCGCGTACTGTTCAATATGCCTATCTACTTTAAACTTCAGGGTTAATAAGAAGTTTACTCTATACAAAACGCCGCCTCCGTTAAAAGGGCGGCGTTTTTTTTATGCCAGATCTGCTATAACAACAAGCGCCTGGGCACTTTTTATAACTCCCACATTAGCATAATTTAAATGAACAAACAATATCCAAATTCAATATATTTGCGTCTTATTGAAGCCTGAAATTCAATTCCAGTTTATTCATGGATGTATGTTTCCGAAACAGATTGAAGGTTTATTAAAACAATGAAAATGAAAGTTACAAGTAATCATTTCGGAACTTTACCCGACGGAAGGGAAGTCATCCTGTTTACTATTGAAAATGACAATGGAGTTTCGATAGAACTTACAAATTATGGAGGTACAATTGTTTCGCTTAATGTTCCGGATAAAAACGGCATTTGTGCTGATATAGTCCATGGTTTTACCGAGTGGAACGATTGGGTTAAAAATGAACCATATTTTAATTGTATTATCGGCCGCACCTGCAACAGGATAGCGAATGCATCCTTTAGTATTGACGGTGAGTACTTTAAGGTAAGCGACAATTTTGATGGTTTCCAGCTTCATGGCGGATTCGAAGGCTTTAATAAAAAACTCTGGAATTCATCAGTTATTGAAACGCCCGATTCGGCAGGAGTTTTACTGAAATACCTGAGCCCCGATGGTGAAGAAGGTTTTCCAGGCAATCTGTTTGTCACTGCCACGTACCTGCTGAATAATGAAAACGAGTTTTCGCTGGAATTCCAGGCGACGACTGATAAGGCTACACCTGTCAACCTGACCAGTCATGCCTACTTTAACCTCAGTGGTGAAGGCAGTGGCAGCATCTACCGACACAGGCTCACTATTGACGCGGATCAGATAAATGCAACTGATAATAATAGTATCCCGACCGGAGAATTTTTGGAAGTTTCAGGAACACCTTTCGATTTTACGGTCTCGCGGGAAATAGGCGAACAAATCGGGAAGCTGTATAAAGGCTACGACAACAATTTCGTACTCCGGAACCAGTCGGGTGTAATGGCACTTGCAGCCAGGGTGCTGGATCCTGATTCGGGAAGAATACTTGAAGTGTATACAACCGAACCCGGAATCCAATTGTATACAGCCAATTGGTTCGACGGAAGTCTGATTGGAAAATGCGAAAAACCTCACGTTTCACATTCTGCTTTCTGCCTCGAGACGCAGCATTTCCCCGATTCGGTGAATCATCCTCATTTCCCTGGTGTAATCCTCCGGCCTGGAGAAAAATTCAGTTCTAAAACGAGCTGGAAGTTTTTAAACCAGTAAAACGCACTGATTCACAAGCTGTCAAAACTAATAAACGACTCAACTCAAAACACCTATGAATTTAACCTGGATCGACTGGAGTATAATACTAGTTTTATTCATGATGATGCTCGGGATGGTATTCCTGAGTAAAAGCCTGATGAGAAGTGTAAGCGATTTCCTTGCCACGGGGCGGACCGGAGGTCGTTATATCATTTCAATGTTTCATGGTACAGCTGCTTTAGGAGCTATTACAGTGGTGGGTGCCCTGGAACAGAATTTCAACGCAGGATTCAATTCGCGTTGGTGGGAAATGCCAACGGCGGTAATACTTGTTACAATCAGCGTTACAGGATGGGTTGTATATCGTTTCAGGCAAACCCGGGCTCTAACCATGGCGCAGTTCTTCGAAATGCGATACAGCCGCTCGTTCCGGATTTTTGCCGGGATGCTGGCATTCCTTTCAGGGATAGTGAATATGATTATTTTTCCCGCAGTGAGCGCGAAGTTCTTTATCTATTTCTGCGGTATACCTGAGATAGGTCAACTTGGACCTTACTCAGTAACCTACATTCTCACCACAGCAGTAATGGTATTGGTACCGCTCTATTTTATATTCACAGGCGGTCATGTTGCCGTTATGTTTACCGATTTTATCCAGGGAGTATTCGTAAATATCGTTTTCGTAATAATAGTAATCCTGCTGCTGGTTCAGGTTGGCTGGACAAATATAGGCGAAGCAATGAAAGCCGCTCCTGCCGGACAGTCGCTGATAAACCCTTTTGATGCAGGCGAAGTACAGGATTTCAATCCCTGGTTCTTTTTTATAGGGATGTTCGGGTTGATTTATACCAAACTTTCGTGGCAGGGAAATTCATCATTCAACATTGCAGCAAAGAGTGCCCATGAAGCAAAAATGGCTGATGTATTAACCAACTGGAGACTCGTTCCCCAATGGGGTCTTTTCCTGATGATAGTCCCGGTTATTGCCTATACCATATTTCATCACGATAATTACAAAGTAATTGCCGACAATATAAACCATATGCTTGCCGGGTTTGCACCTGCTGATCAAAGCCAGTTGCGTGTTCCTATGGTTCTTAATTACCTGCTTCCGGTAGGACTCAAAGGCGCATTTGCAGCAATTATGCTCGCAGCAGCCATAACCTGTCACAACACCTATATGCACTCATGGGGCAGTATTCTAATACAGGATGTGGTAATGCCTATCCGGCAAAAGGCTTTTGAGCCTAAAGAGCACATGAAATACCTCAAATTGTCGATACTTGGTGTCGGGATTACTATATTTGTTCTGAGTATCCTTTTTCAGCAAACGGAAAAGGTGTTCCTCTTCCTCAATATTTCGGGGGCTATATTTGTAGGTGGTTCAGGAGCAGCCATAATCGGGGGACTATACTGGAAGAAAGGTACAACTCCGGCTGCATGGGCCGCAATGATTACCGGTGCGCTTACTGCAGGGGTAAATATTCTCCTGAAACAATATGTCGAAGGGTACCCTATAAACGGGCAATGGGGATGGTTTATGGCTATGGTACTGGCTTCGGTGGTGTATTTTCTTGTGTCGCTGCTCACGCCGCGGAAAGCTTTTGATCTCGATAAATTGCTTCATCGCGGGCAATATGCGGTAGTAGATGATGCAATTTCAGGAAGTAACGAACTGGTAAAAGGCTGGAAGGTCCTGGCTCCAACCAAAGAATTTACCCGCGGCGACAAAGCCATTTACTGGGCAACTACAGGCTGGACTGCAGCCTGGGTAGTCGTATTTGTGATCGGCACTTTATTCTATTTCTTTGTAAAACCTTTTACCAATGATCAATGGCTGACTTTCTGGAAAGTATACACCTATTTTTTCCTGGGAGCTTCAATAATTGTAACCATCTGGTTTACAATCGGAGGATTTAAAAACCTGGTGGAAATGATTCATGCTCTCAGGCACAATATTCGCGACCATAAGGATGACGGGTTTGTGGAGAAGGGAGAGAAGGTGGAGGATAGAGGATAGAAGGCAGAAGATAGATGAATTTGCAGATTTGAATGATGTTTGATAATTAAATTTGTAAATTAAACTACAAGGAAATGGATTCAAAAAACAATGTCATTAAATCAGTTACAGATTTAAAGGTTTATAATGAATCTTTTCGATTATCAGCGGAAATTTTTGCTATTTCAAAGAAATTTCCAAAAGAGGAATCTTATTCATTGACAGACCAGATTCGCCGGTCGTCACGATCAGTGCCAATTAATATCAGAGAAGGTTATGCCAAGAAAAAATACGTACAGGTGTTTATCCGGCAACTGGTTGATGCTCTGGGTTCATCTGAAGAAACAAGAGGCTGGCTTGAATTCGCAAAAAATTGCAATTACATTAATGGATCGGAATTTGAAAATCTCGATGAATCCTACAGCAAACTGGGTGGCATGCTAAATAATTTAATCAAAGTATGGCATTCGCCAGACTAATCTTTTAAATCAACTATTAACATTCCAATTTAGTCTAAACTATCCACCTTCCATCCTCCATCCTCCACCTTCTCCAGTAAAAAAAAGAAATTAAACAGCAATAATGAACTACGGCCACTTTTCCCCCGACGGTAAAGAATACCTAATCACCAACCCGAAAACACCCAGTCCCTGGATAAACTATATCTACAATGGCAGGTACTTTTCTACCATTTCGAACAACGGCGGCGGTATCAGTTATTATAAGAGTCCCCTTCATGGCCGGATTACACGGTACAGGATCAACGAAGTTCCGCCCGACCGGCCAGGCAAATACATTTATGTAAAAGACCAGGAAACAGGTGAAATATGGAGCCTTACCTGGCAGCCTGTCGGCAAATCGCCCGAAGCCTATACTGTTGCCCATGGTTTCGGGTATACAAGGGCGGAAGCATCGCTGAACAATATCGATTCTTCTGTGCTTTTCTTCGTCCCGCAAGATGATGACCAGGAAATATGGAAGACGCTTTTAACAAACACAGGCGATAAACCCAGGAATCTTTCAGTATACGGGTATGTGGAACTGGCGTTGGGACACGCACTTGTTGATCTTATTAACCAGTGCGACGACCAGCATTTTAACCGTGCCCATTTTGAGGCAAGCCATAATGCACTGTTTTCGACTAAAACATATTGGGTTACCCAAACCAAAGGAACCCAGCAGCAGGAGAATAAGGAATGGGACCAATGGACATTTTTTACGGTAAACAAACCGGTTAAGGCATTCGAAACTGTCAGGGAACGGTTCCTTGGATTATACCGTAACGAAAATAACCCCGAAAGCATTGAAAAAGAATCGCTCTCGAACCTGGAAACTGATTTTGGCAATGTAGTTAGTGCCCTGCAGGTCGACATTGAACTGCAACCCGGCGAATGCACAGAGCTTATTTTCTCGCTGGGTGTGATCGAAAAAGCCAGGTTCGATGAATTAAAGGAAGCAGCTGTTAGCAAATACAAGGATACAGCCGTTGTTGAAAAAGCATATGCTGATGTTAAAACCTGTTGGGATACTTATTTTGCTTTCACTACGGCAACTACCCCCGATGATGATGTAAACATCTTTATGCGCTATTGGCTGCCTTACCAGGCAAAGGTAGCATTCGATGTAGGGCGTGTAATCAGTTTTTATTACTGGGGAATCGGACGCGGATTCGGGTTCCGCGATACAGCCCAGGATACAATTGCAGTTACCATATCGGATCCAGCGAAAGCCAAGGAACGCATCCAACTGCTTTCGAGGCAGATGCGTATGGATGGAAAAGTCTACCATCATTTTCACGGCGACGGCCAGGGTGAATTCACCTATCACTGCGATGATCCTTTGTGGTATATACTTGCTGTAACCGAATATCTTAAAGAAACTGGCGATTTCGATCTACTAGCTGATAAACAGTCTTTTATTGACGAAGGTACTTCAGGGACTATACTTGATCATTTGTTTGCCGTAGTTTCATATGCCAAAAATAACCTTGGGAAGCATGGCTTGCCGATTTTTGGCCGTGGTGACTGGAATGATACCCTCGATTATATCGGGGGTGACGACGGTGGTGAAAGCGTTTGGGGCGGAATGTTTTATGCTGCTATGCTTAACCTCTTTGCAGGTCTGCTGAAGGAACTGGACAAAACTGACAAACTGGAAGAAGTTGAAGAGGTCCGTGATACATTATACAAGGCTGTGGATGAGAACTGTTGGGATGGGGAATGGTACATCCGTGCTTTTGGCGAAAATAACCGAAGGGTTGGTTCGAAAGATAATAAATACGGGAAGATATTTCTCAATTCACAGATATGGCCGGTAATTGCCGGATTCCCCGACAAAACAAGGCTTGTTGCAGCAATGGATAGTGTAAGCCGGCATCTTGATTCGCCCGAAGGACCTAAGAAATGCACCCCTGCCTGGCGCGAAATCGATCCGAATATTGGATTGGTAACCCGCTGTGTTTGGGGTAAAAAGGAAAACGGAGCCGTATTCTGCCATCCTACGACATGGGTCATACAGGCTGAAACAATGCTAGGCAGGAGTAACAAGGCTTTTGAGTATTTCAGGAAAATGCTGCCAAACCGCATCGACAGTGATATTTTTGTGGCAGAACCTTACGTGTATTCGCAGTACATTACAAGCAACGAACATTCGTTGCCAGGCAGGGCCAGCCATTCGTGGCAGACTGGCTCAGCTGCATGGATGTATCGTGTAAGCTATGATTATATACTTGGAATCCGTTCCACGTATCAGGGATTAATGATTGATCCGGCAATCCCTTCGCATTGGAAATCATATTCAGTTGAGCGCGTTTACCGCGGAACCCGCTATATAATTGAAGTTGATAACAGCAGAGGAGTTGAAAAAGGAGTTTTAGAAATTGAAGTTGACGGAGTTCCGGTAAAGGGAAATAACCTCCCATTATCTGAAAAAGCTGTTTGTATGGTAAAAGTAGCAATGGGCCAGAGTTAAAGACCCAAATTCCATGACCCAAATCGTAAGTCGTAAATCGTAATTTAAATTAACAATGCATCGATATAATAAAAACCCCATCCTCACCCGGGCCAACGTCCCTCCTATTCCACCTGAACTGGTTGATGCTACCAGTGTTTTCAATCCAGGAGCTATAAAAGACGGGGATATTTACAGGTTAATGCTAAGGGTACAGAGTCGATCGAGGGAAACATTCCTGGTAATGGCCGAAAGTACTGACGGAGTGAATTTTACTGTCGAAAACCGGATTGTGAATTTCAAGGGGATTGAGAAGGTCAAAGAAAAAATCTACCATATTTACGATGCTCGTATTACAAAGCTCGAAGGCCGGTTTTATATCATGTTCGCCTTGGATATGGACGATGGTTGCCAGCTTGGACTGGGTTTGACCGACAACTTCAAGGATTTCGACTTTTTAGGTATAACTTCAAATGAAGATATCCGCAACGGGGTTCTGTTTCCTGAAAAGATTAATGGCAGGTATTACCGCATGGACAGGCCTAACAAAGCCCGTCACAGCGGGGGGCCGACATCAGGAAGTGCTATCTGCCTTAACGAAAGCGACGATTTGTTGTCATGGAAATATGTTTCAACACTGATAAGCGGACGATTCCATTACTGGGATGAGTTTATAGGTTCTGGTCCACCTCCGGTAAAAACCCGGAAAGGTTGGCTGCATGTTTATCATGGGGTTGCAGGGCATTTCGGGAGTTCGAATATCTACCAGGGAGGAGTTTTGCTTCTTGACCTCAATGATCCTTCGAAAGTGCTTGGCCGCAGCCGATGCAACATACTGGAACCCAGGGAAATATGGGAAATGGCAGGCCAGGTTCCCAATGTAACCTTTCCGAGCGGTATAGTGGTTGAGAAATATGACGCCGAAGGATTTGCCGTTGATGAAAGTGAGGTTAAGATCTACTACGGCGCCGCAGATACTTCTGTTGGCCTGCTGATTACAACAATTACAGAATTAACAGCTGCAGCTATGGATGGGAATATCCCTTAACCTGGAAATAAATCCTAGCTGCCCGACACAAATCTTTGATTCACAATAATTCAGTATGAATAGCATGAATACAAGTTAAGACAGTACTTATAAACTTTTTTCTACAATAGATTCACTTCGTTATCCGGGTGTAAATAACTAATTTTGTATGGGCATCAATTTATCGATTTAACTTTTTATTAAAAAACAACATTATGGAGAACCAGGGAAATTTACCAACATTGGATGTACCGAAAGAAATACCGCAACTGACATCCGAATCAATTTCGTTTCTGCTTACAGCTGCAAAATGGGGTAAATTCCTGGCAATACTCGGATTCATCGTTACCGGTTTGATGGTTGCAGGTGCCTTTGCCATGATATTCGTATTCAATGCATTATCCGGAGAGATGGTACCGCTTAACCTACCCTTTCCGCCAGCATTCATGTCGTTTTTTTACTTCATTTTTGCTGGCATTTACATTATTCCGGTTATTTTCCTGAATTCATTCTGTAATAATGCTATTAAAGCAGTGAACTATTCCAGTACCGAAAAACTAACTGCTTCGATACGAAGCCTTAAAAATCTTTTTGTTTTTGTCGGTGTAGCTACCATTGTGCTTCTTGCACTCTATACAGTAATAATCATTTTAGTAGGAACTGCCGCCCTGGTTAGTGTTTAAAAGGGTACCTCAGGCAATATTTTGAAACAAAAACTGCTAAAATTTCATACAAAACTCCTGGAAATTAGAAACTTCCCGGAGTTTTTTTTGTTACATAGAACCGGTTATTTTTGCACGCGCTAAATCCGGCCTGTCTGAACAACCGAAGATACCATTTATGACCTATCCGAAAATATCAAAATTTTACATTGTTATTGCCCTGCTTGCAATTGCTTCGCTATCTTCTCCCAAAACTTCACTTCATGCCCAGTCATTAAATGACACATGTATTACCAAAAGTGTTACACTCGAACAATTCATAATTACTGCCGAACGCAACCCGGTTATGTTTGAACAAATAAAGCGAAGCATTCAGGTACTAAGCCGGAATGATATAGAGCGGTTGCCTGTACGGAATGTTTCGGAACTACTGGGTTATGCCCTGAGTACCGATATACGCAGCCGGGGTGCGTTCGGAATGCAGGCGGATATCAGTATCCGAGGTGGATCGTTCGATCAGACTCTTGTGCTGCTTAACGGGGTGAATATCAGCGATCCCCAGACAGGGCATCATAATATGGATATCCCGGTCGATATTTCGGCCATAAGCAGGATCGAAATACTTAAGGGACCAGGAGCACGGGTTTTCGGGCCAAACGCATTTAACGGTGTCATTAATATAATTACAACCGGCAAAACGGATAACCTGGTTTCGGTATCGGCCTTTGGAGGACAATACGGCTTATATAGTTTTTCGGCAATGGCAGGAATGAACCATAAAAACTACACGCATAAACTACAGGTAAGCAAATCAGGGTCTGACGGTTATATAAATAACACTGACTTCAAGACTTTCAACCTTTTTTACAGCGGAACTGCCGGCAAAGATCAGAAACTGGAATACCAGGCTGCTTATATGGATAAGGCGTTTGGAGCTAACAGTTTTTACACCCCAAAATACCCTGATCAGTATGAAGCGACAAAAACAATTTTTGCTTCCGTGAGGTTCAAAACAGGGTTCAGGGGTTTTGCCCCTGTTGTATACTATCGAAGGCATTATGATGAATTCCGGCTTTTCAGGGACGAAGCTCCTGCCTGGTACACTTCGCATAATTATCATTTTACTGATGTACTTGGTTCGAATGCCAATATCCGGATTAAAACAGGTAAAAAGGGCAGTTTTTCGGTCGGGTACGATATCAGGCATGAACTTATCAGGAGTAACAGACTCGGAGATTCACTTGAACAAAAAATACCTGTAAAAGGTACAGAAGACAAATACTACACTCTAGGCATATCGCGTACATCGGCAGGGTTGTTTTTTGAAGAATCAGTCAATCTGGAACGGTTTTCTTTTTCGGCAGGCTTGCTAACAAGTTTTCAGAGCGCGTTACCTGGGAATTACAGTTTTTATCCGGGAATAGATCTATCGTACGAACTCAGGAAACACTTCCGTATGTATGCAAGTGCTAACAGAACATTACGAATGCCGACCTTTACTGATTTATATTACAACGACAACACCAGCAAAGGCGATCCGAACCTAAAACCGGAAGAAGCAATAAGCATTGAAACGGGGATTAAATACAACAAACCGGGCCTTACTACCTCTGCCGCCGTTTTCAAACGATACGGGCATAATATGATCGACTGGGTTAAGTTACAGAACCAGGATCCCTGGCAGGCAATGAATATTACCGATATCAATATAAGTGGTTTTGAATCCAATATTTCACTCCGTTTCGATGAATTAACCGGGAAAAGCACTTTTATCAAAAGTATTTCATTTGGATATACATTCCTGAGAGCAGACAAATCGAGTGACCAATACATGTCGAAGTATGTACTTGATATACTGAAACATAAAGCTGATTTGATTATTTATCACAAGGTCTGGAAAAATCTGAGTACATCCTGGGCATTCTGTTTCCAGGATCGAGAAGGTGGCTATATCAAATATGTGAACACGGTTCCTGAAACTACTGAAACAGCTTATACTCCATTTGCAACTATCGATCTGCAGGTTAATTACCAGTACAAAGGATTAAAACTTTTTGCAGGAGCAACAAACCTGTTAAACACGGATTATGTCGATTTCGGGAATATTCAGCAGCCAGGAAGGTGGATCCGTGCCGGAATCGAATTTACATCTCCTTTTTCTCCACCAAAAAACATGTAGAGCTTTGAATTGATGATTGAATGCTGGAAGGAATGCGGTGATTACTGCGAGTCTAATTCATGGATTTAGTTTCAACAAATGTTTTCGAGCCATTTTTGCCGGACTTCCGGATAATTTTCTTAGGTTTGTATTATTCAAAATCACATTGTTAATAAACAATATAAAACACTCATATCATGTCAGTTACTAACATAGATCCCGCTATCCTGAAGAAAGCCCAGGCCTGGCTCGATGATAACAATATTGATTCCGAAACTAAAAGCCGGGTTTCGAAGATGATTGAACAGGATCCTGCCGAACTGGCCGAGAGTTTCTATTGCGACCTTGAATTTGGCACAGGCGGACTACGTGGAATAATGGGCGATGGCACAAACCGCATGAATAAATACACTGTAGGCATGGCTACCCAGGGACTTGCCAATTACCTTAAAAAGGTTTTTGCCGGCGAAGACGAAATTCGTGTTGCAATTGCTTACGATTGCCGAAACAACAGCAGTTATTTCTCGCAAATCGTTGCCGATGTACTTTCAGCAAACGGCCTTTTGGTTTACCTTTTCAGCAAACTGCGCCCAACACCTGAGCTTTCGTTTGCCGTGCGTTACCTCCACTGCCATAGCGGAGTTATGGTTACGGCTTCGCACAACCCAAAGGAATATAACGGGTATAAAGTTTACTGGAACGATGGTGCGCAACTGGTTCCGCCGCATGATAAAAATGTGATACTCGAAGTACAGAAGATTGCTTCAGTTGGTGAGGTGAATTTTGCAGGCGATACCTCAAAAATAATCATGCTTGGCGAAGACATGGATAACGAATTCCTCAAGGTTTCGAAAACGTATTCGCTGGCACCAGAAGTTATAATCCCTGCAAAGGATATGAAGATCGTATATACTCCGCTGCATGGAACTGGTATCACTATGGTACCGCAATCGCTGCGGAATTACGGCTTTCAAAATATTCATATTGTTGAAGCACAGGCAATTAATGACGGCAATTTCCCAACCGTCGTTTCACCCAATCCGGAAGAAAAAGCAGCTATGAAGATGGCTCTTGACCTGGCCCGCGAGATAAATGCCGACCTTGTGCTTGCCACAGATCCTGATGCTGACCGCATTGGTGTTGGTGTTAAAGATACGGATGGAAACTATATTTTACTGAATGGCAACCAGACAGCGGCTTTGCTGACCTATTATCTAATAAAACAATGGGAAGCCAAAGGCAAACTTAAAGGCAATGAGTATATCGTAAAAACGATTGTTACATCTGAGCTTATCAGCGATATTGCTAAAGGTGCCGGGGTTGAATACTTCGATTGCCTTACAGGTTTCAAATGGATTGCGGAAGTAATCCGTAACAATGAAGGCAAAAAAACGTTTATCGGAGGTGGCGAAGAAAGCTACGGCTTTATGATTGGCGATTTTGTCCGCGATAAAGATGCCGTTACAGCCTGCGCCATATTCGCCGAATGTGCTGCATGGGCTGCAAGCAAAGGGAAAAGTCTCTACGAACTTCTGCTCGATATTTACCTGGAATACGGCCTGTACAAGGAAAACCTTGTAAACGTCGTAAAAAAAGGAATGAGCGGACAAGCCGAAATCAAAGCCATGATGGAAGGTTTCCGTTCCAACCCGCCAAAGGAAATTGCAGGTTCGAACGTGGTGCTTATGAACGACTACGAGCTTCGCCAGGCTACTGATATTGCAAGAGGAACCATGACCCCTATCAACCTGCCTAAGAGTGATGTACTGCAGTTTTTCCTGGCCGATGGCACAAAAATCTCCATGCGTCCTTCAGGGACCGAACCGAAAATTAAATTCTATTTCAGCGTTCGTTCCGATCTTAAAACCACTGCTGATTTTAAAGCTACAGAAGCAAAACTCGACGGCCGGATTGAGGAAATTATTGTGGCTATGGGGTTGAGGTAGAGGTTCGATGGTGGAAGATGGAAGGTGGAAGTGGGAAGTAGGAACGACAACAAGCACCAAGCAACCAGAAACCAGAAACCAGAAACTTTTGGCTCAAGTCATCCCATCGTCAATATCCAAATACTAAACGCTTTATACCACAATTTATCCCTAATCAGCCTGCTCCGTCTTCTGACTTCCGGCTTCCAGCCAAGTTCGAAGCGGTACTGGTTATTACTTACTTGTCTATTCCCTGATGCATGATTATTACCGAACAAATTGAAATAGAATCAATTGCAGTACATTTTGTAGGCAACAAACTAAATGATGAAGGCGTGAAATTTTCAAAATCCGAACTCCGGACGGATGAAAGTATTAATGATCTTCTGCTTACTTATTTCTTTTCCCCCTTTAAGTCGGATGAATACTATAACCTGTTCCACGAGTCGGACATCAACCTGAACGAAGTTTATTCGTTTGTTTCCGAAATATTTGAAAACCCGGAATCCCTGTACGACCAATCCTTAAAACTGGCCAGACATCTATATGAGAAA
Source organism: Bacteroidales bacterium (assembly GCA_963677975.1). GTDB lineage: Bacteria > Bacteroidota > Bacteroidia > Bacteroidales > UBA4417 > UBA4417. Next base: position 3,937,479 of record OY782677.1, read on the forward strand.
TCTGTTCATCCGAAGGTAAAAGGAGGTGAATTGTATATAGTGTATTTCCGCGATTGCATACTTGATGGTGAAACGGTGGATGCAGTCGGGCTTTTCAAGTCGGAAACCAAAGAAACTTTCCTGAAAGTATACCCTGTGATTGATGGTTATTCGATAGAAAGCGAAAACGGGATCAATATCCACAAACTCGATAAGGGCTGTCTTATTTTTAATACTGAACGCGATAAAGGATACCTGGTTTCGGTAGTCGACAACCTGAATAAAGGCAGTGAAGCCCAATACTGGATCGACCATTTTCTACATATACAGCCCCGGGATGACGAGTATTTTCAGACAAAAAATGCCCTGAGTTTCTGTAAAAAATTTGTAGTCGAAAAATTCCCGGGGCAGTTTGATGTTTCAAAAGCCGACCAGGCTGATCTGCTAAATAAATCAGTAAAGTTCTTCAAGGTAAACGACAATTTCGATTTCGATGATTTCGCAAGCGAGGTGATCCAGGCGCCTGAAGTGATCAGTAGTTTTAAATCATATAAGACTGAATTTGAGGTCGAAAACGGTGTTGAACTGAATGATTCATTCAATATTTCCGGAGCGGCGGTAAAGAAGCAATCGAGAGTATTCAAGAGTGTAATAAAGCTTGATAAGAACTTTCATATTTATGTGCATGGCGATCATGAGCAGATTGTAAAAGGGTTCGATCCGGTAAGCGGGCTAAATTATTACCAGCTGTTTTTCAGGGAAGAGAGTTAGTCTGAATTCCTCCTTAGGATAAAATTAATGAACTCAGGGTTAATCGGGTATTATCTTTGTTAATAGTAATTGAAGCCTAAATCAATATTAATACCGGGGATAATACTAAAGGTAACAAGCTATACTCATTCAACACTGTATAACCAAAACAGGACACCGCCTAAAGCCTTGCCCTGTTCTGTAATTACATTTATAATTATTAACTCCTAGTTTTTCTTTGAATTTTTCACTTTTTCCACAAATGCGTCGGCATAATCGGACAGCGCCTTTTTTGCTGCATCTTTATATTTTTCAGTAGTAGTTTCAATAATCACAGGTTTCATTTCTTTCCTGAAAGCCCACATGCTGTTTTTCATCTTCGAAGCATCTTCGGTCACCGCAGTGGCATAGCCTGTAACCCCGTTCAGGTCGGATTTTACAAATAGACTTTCGCCAGCGTTTTTATCGTTCCAGAACAATGAAAAACCACCGGTATTAGGCGGAAATGGTGTAACCTTCATATTGGGTTTCACAGCCCATGTATATTTCTTTTTTTCAGTTGTGGATGAATAATACATATTTGATGAGGAGGACGTTTTTATATCAAGATCCACAAACAGGTCAGCAAAATCGACCATAATATTGAAGTATCCGGCAACGGTGCCAAGTTCCTTACTGAACTGAGAGGCTTTTTTTATTTTCCCGAAAGCAAATGCGATATTCCCCCCGTAAAGTACATTTCCCTTATTAGCTGTATTCGTCATCCACACACTTTCATTCTTTTCAGTCTCATTCTTTGTAGGTTTTTCGCTTTCGTTTTTGTAAAAATCCTTCGAAATGATCGAATTCCATCCCACCGTATCGATGTTCGATTCTTTTAGCTTTTTTTGAAAATAGGAATAAAAATAATCTGTAATCTCCTGGAAATCTGCATCATTCAAAGCCCTGTCGGTGGTTTCGAGGTAGGCTGTGAATTTCGCTCCGGCAACTGTACCTGTGCTCTTTTCACGATCAACCGTTTTTGCTGTACTCGTAACTTTATAGTTAACTGTAACCTGGGCAACAGCCAGTTTTTCGAGGCCGGGAATGAGCTTTGGTTTGGCAAACGATCCGCCGACAGCAATTTCAAGATTATCAGCATCTGATGATTGCGAAAATACCAGATTGACTGATAAAAATAATAAACTCAAAAGGGTAGCAAAGTTTTTCATATCTCATTTTGTTTTAAGGTGATAGAGAATAAGTATTACTTTTCTCGGAATTATTCGTAATTAACACAAATCTGAAATCAATGTTCAATTGAGAAAATAATCTTTTAATTAATGATGTACGCAAACAATTTGAAGCAGAGAATAGTGTACAAAGGCGAATTAAAAAGCAAAAAAAAGGTTACCCGTTTAAGGTAACCCCTTGTATGCTATGCTTATTATATTGTTAGCTTCCGAGCGTCGCAACCATAACTGCTTTAATAGTATGCAGGCGGTTTTCGGCTTCATCAAAAACAATAGACATTTTCGATTCGAAAACATCATCGGTAACTTCAAGTCCGTCAAGCCCGAATTTCTGGAAGATATCCTCACCTACCACTGTTTCGCGGTTGTGGAAGGCCGGCAGGCAATGCAGGAATTTCACGTTTGGATTGCCGGTTTTCTTAACCATATCCATATTAACCTGGTAAGGTTTCAGCAGGTTGATGCGCTCGGCCCAAACTTCGGCCGGTTCGCCCATGCTAACCCATACATCGGTATACAGGAAATCACAACCCTTTACACCTTCGGCTACATTATCAGTTACAGTAATTTTCGCACCGGTTTCCTTTGCTATTTCGAGGCATTGAGCAACAAGAGCAGGATCAGGCTGGCAGCTCTTAGGAGCAACCGCACGGAAATCCATACCCATTTTTGCGGCGCCTACCATAAGCGAATTCCCAACATTGTTTTTGGCATCTCCCAGGAAAGCAAAAGTAAGCTGGTTCAGTTTTTTATCGGTATGCTCGAGCATGGTCATAAAGTCGGCAAGCATCTGTGTTGGATGGAATTCGTTGGTCAGACCATTCCATACCGGGACACCCGAGTACTCGGCAAGGGCTTCAACTATATGCTGCCCGTAACCGCGGTACTCGATACCATCATACATGCGGCCCAGAACGCGGGCTGTGTCTTTCATCGATTCTTTCTTACCCATCTGCGATCCCGAAGGTCCGAGGTAGGTAACATGAGCGCCCTGGTCGAGAGCAGCAACTTCGAAGGCACAACGTGTTCGTGTTGAGTCCTTTTCGAAAAGAAGTACAATATTTTTCCCTTTCAGGCGGGGTTGCTCGGTGCCTGCATACTTTGCTTTTTTCAGCTCGAAAGCCAGGTCGAGTAAAAATTTAATTTCCTGCGGAGTAAAGTCAAGTTCTTTCAGGAAATGACGATTTTTTAGATTGAATGCCATGGTTATATGCGATTTACGAATTACAATTTACGATTATTTCAATTACAAGGTTAATTTTTGCGAACCAACTGTATAATACTGTTTACGACTGAATTGACTATCAATGAAAGAACTTATTCGTACCTTGTCAATCGTCAACCGTAAATAAGATTTTAAACAATCGATATCCGTGTACCTCCGTTATCAACACCTAGCAAACCGGCCGATGTAATAATGGCATCGCGACTGGTGTGTTTCACAAAGTGAATTGCTGCGCGGATTTTAGGAGCCATGCTGCCTTCGGCAAAATGACCTTCGGCCAGGTATTGCTTTGCCTGGCGAACGCTCATGCGGTCGATTGTTTTTTCCTGCGGAGTATTGTAATTGATACATACCTTAGGAACATCTGTAAGGATAAAAAGCTTATCAGCATTGATATTTCCACCAAGCAAAGCTGATGCAAGGTCTTTATCAATAACGGCATCAATTCCCTGGAGTTTATTTTCTGCCACATAGAAAGCAGGGATACCACCGCCACCCACGGCAATCACGATCTGTCCGTCACGGGCAATGCGCTCTATAGACCGCTGGTTGCTGATAACCAAAGGTTTTGGTGAAGCCACTACTTTACGCCAGCCGCGTCCGCGCGGATCTTCTTTAAAAACACTCCCGTTTTCGGCAGTCACTCGGTCAGCATCCTCTTTTGTATAGTAAGGGCCTATAGGTTTGGTAGGGTTCTCAAAAGCAGGATCATCACGATCGACCAATACCTGGGTAATTATCGTGATTACATCACGGTCGAGGTCGTGCGAACGCAGTACATTACGAAGCTGCTGCTCAAGGATATAACCTATAAAGCCCTGTGAATATGCCACACATATATCAAGCGGCATTTCGGGCAGATTGTATACCTGGTTACCTGCTGCATTGGCAAGGAGTATGTTGCCCACCTGAGGGCCGTTTCCATGTGTAAGAACAACATTATAACCCCTGTCGATTAAGGTAAGAAGACGTTCGCATGTATCCAGTGCATTTTTTTCCTGTTCTTCAATAGTTCCGACCTGGTCGCCGCGAAGAAGGGCGTTTCCGCCAAAAGCGACTACAGCTAATTTTTTCATAGTATAAAATTTTCAATTGAGGGCGCAAAATTAGTGATTTAAACTTCCTGTGCAAGCACTTTAAAAAATTGTATATTATCAATAAACACTCTGAATAATAGCTAATTATGCGAATTCAGATTTAACCCACATAAGATTCGGAACAACAAAAAGAAGGTTATGATTGTTGAAATATAGCACGTAATTTTACGCCCCTGAATTCGATGGATTCAAAACCCCTTGCCAATGCATAACCAAAGCCGTGCCTATTCGCTAGCACTCCTCTCGATCGCTTTCTGGTCGACAATGGGTACAGCTTTCAAATTAACACTCAACTACCTGGATCCCGGCATGTTATTGCTTATAGCAACCTTTACTGCTTTTATTTTCCTGGGAATTGTAATCCTTGTCAAAGGCAGTGGAAGGGAACTCCGGAAAATAACCATGAAACAAACCATTAACTCGGCCCTGATGGGTCTCTTCAATCCTTTCCTGTATTACCTGGTGTTGTTCGAAGCATACAACCGTATACCGGCGCAGGAAGGAGTGGCCCTGAATTATATCTGGCCTGTGATGCTTGTAATTTTTTCGATCATTTTCCTGAAACAGCACATAAACCTGACCAGCATTCTTGCCATCCTGATTAGTTTTTCGGGTACTGTGGTTATTGCCATGCATGGAAATTTCAGCGAATTTCGTTTTTCGGACACTACTGGAGTTTTACTTGCCATTGGCAGCGCACTTTTCTGGGCATCGTTCTGGATTATCAATATGAAAGATCCACGCGAAGCCATTGTAAAAATGTTTGTGAATTTCGCTTTTGGGGCCATATACATTCTGGCATGGAACATCCTAAAAGGGAATATTGCAATACCACAGTTCTGGGGCTTTGCCGGGGCAGTTTATATCGGCATTTTTGAGATGGGACTCACTTTTGTTTTATGGCTCACGGCATTAAAATTGTCGGCTAATACCGCACGGGTTTCGAACCTGGTGTTCATTTCGCCTTTTATATCGCTGATGCTTATTTCGCTGGTAATAGGTGAGAAAATACTTCCTGCAACGGTTTTAGGCCTTGCCATTATTGTTTCAGGAATCGTATTACAGCAATATAGCCAGTGGCGGGAACAGAAAGTGTAGATTGAAAATAAATTCCAGGTCACAAGTCCCTTGCCCCAAATTCCGAAATCCGACATCCCACATCCGAAATCTGAAATCCCAAATCCCACATCCCAAATTCCTACCTTTGCAGCATGACAGTAAAAAAACGTATCGCATTTCATACCCTGGGTTGTAAGCTTAATTTTTCGGAAACGAGTACCATTTCGAGGCAATTTGGTGTTGATGATTTCGAGATAGTTGAATTCCACGAACAGGCTGATTATTATGTAGTTCACACATGTTCTGTTACCTCTATAGCAGAAAAAAAGTGCAAAACGGCTATAAAACAGGCGCACAGGCGCAATCCGGAAGCGCATGTTGCTGTAATTGGATGCGCTGTGCAGGCTAACCCCGGGATGTTCAGCGCTATGGAAGGAGTAAGCTGGGTTTTCGGGAACAACGATAAATTCAGGCTTGGAGAAGTGATCAAAAACCGGGATAATGTGACCCACGCATACGGACACCACGAATCGTTTGTATCCGAAATTAATAAAACCAAAGAATTTATTCCCTCCTATTCCATGGGTGACCGTACCCGGTCGTTCTTCAAGGTGCAGGACGGTTGTGATTATTTCTGTACATACTGCAGCATACCGTTTATGCGTGGGCGCAGCCGAAGCGAAAGTATAGCAAATACAATGAAAGTTGCGCGGGAAATTGCTGCCACCGAAATAAAGGAAATTATACTTACAGGGGTAAATATTGGAGATTTCGGCCGCCATAGCAATGAATCTTTCGCCGGGTTACTCAGGGAACTCTCTGTACTTGAAGGCATTGACCGGATACGGATATCCTCAATTGAACCCGAATTGCTGAATGATGATATAATCAAACTGGTTTCGGTTTCCGATAAACTCCTGCCTCATTTTCATATTCCGCTCCAAAGCGGCAGCGATAAGATTCTGAAGCTTATGAAACGTAAATACCTCCGCGAAGTATTTGCCGGCAGAGTGAACAGGATCAAGGAATTAATGCCCGACGCATTAGTTGCAGCGGATGTTATTATTGGTTTCCCGGGCGAAACAAACGAGGATTTCGATGACACATACACATTCATCAGCAACCTTGATGTTACCAATCTACATGTTTTCAGCTATTCCGAACGTCCCGGAACCAAATCAATGCTTCTCGAAGGCAAAGTGGATGAACGCGAAAAACACCGCCGTAGCCAACTCCTGCATGAACTATCCGAATCGAAAAAAAAGAAATTCTACCTGCAACAAACAGGTAAAACCGAACAGGTACTCTGGGAATCGGATAACATTAAAGGCTTTATGCACGGCTTTACAGGTAATTATGTGAAAGTCAGAACACTATATAATGCAGAACTTATTAACCGGATCACAGAAATCAGGATTATTTCGGTGAATGCGGACGATACCTGCAGTGTAGAAATTCTGTGACCTAAATTCCAGGTTCATAGTTAAAAGTCCCAAATTCAAAGTCCCAAATTCTAAGATCCGACTCTGAAAATCGCACATCCGACATCCTATATTTCAAATCCGAAATCCCCAACCCCTAACCCCCAATACCTAACCCCTCATAAATAATGTTTCCAAAACTCAGCGACATGATCAACTACCTGTTTGGAAGCCATATCGACCTGCCGGTGCAGACCTATGGATTTTTCCTTGCAATGGCATTCCTGGTTGCCGGTTATATACTGAGCCTTGAGTTAAAGAGAAAAGAAAACGAAGGATTGCTACCGGAACGGATAAGGAAATATAATCCCAACCAAACTACAGAGTGGCCCGAGATCTTTCTTGGCACAGCATTGAGCGCCGTTTTCGGGTGGAAACTCATTGGAATAATTATTCAATATCACGATTTTGCTGCTAATCCGCAACAGTATTTATTATCGGGTAAAGGAAGTCTCTCCGCGATGGTTATTATCGCTTTGGTTTCAATATCCTACCACATTTACAGGAAAAAAGCAGGAAAAAGTACTACACGTGAACTACAGGAAGAAATTGTCCATCCCTACCAGTATACATGGAACATATTGATGGTAGCCATGGTATTTGCGGTGATTGGCTCAAAACTGTTCGACATATTTGATAATTTCGGCAGTTTCCTGCAGAATCCGGTACACAGCCTTTTGTCGTTCAGGGGATTGACCTTTTACGGTGGTTTTATTGTAACCGTAATCGCACTATTGCTTTATATGCGGGTAATAAAACTCGACTGGAAACATGTTATTGACTGCAGTGCCCCAGCCATCATGATTGGGTATGCCGTTGGAAGACTGGGATGTCATTTTTCGGGCGATGGATGCTGGGGAGTAGTGAATTCAATGGCCCAGCCCTCATGGCTTGATTGGATCCCGAACTGGCTCTGGGCATATGATTTCCCACATAATGTTATCAATCACGGAGTTCCGATACCTGGCTGCCACGGACCAAACTGTATGGTACTTAACCAACCCGTTTTCCCGACATCCTTATATGAATCGCTTATTGCACTGGTTTCGTTCGGGGTATTATGGTTCTTTCGCTTTCGTATCAAAGCCCCGGTTGTCCTATTCGGGTTATTTCTGATATTGAACGGTTTCAGTCGTTTCTTTATTGAGAAGATCAGGGTAAACAATAAATATGACCTGCTCGGTTTGCACCTTTCTCAGGCTGAAATTATTTCTTCATGTCTGCTTGTTGCAGGAATTGCAGTTATCATTTACTTTTCCAAACGTCACAGAGACAGTAAACTTGAAAAATTATAATTGTGCAGCATATTCATCTCGTAAATTGTGAATTGATCCCCTACAAGAACCACAACAATCGAATGACAATTGTATGACCACGAATAACCACGAATGACCACAAATGACCACAAATAACAACGAATGACTGCCCTACCCTCTTAAACCCCTCAACCTTCTATTCTTCAATCCCCACAAATAATGGACTACAAAAAGATTACCCTCGAAGTTATATCCCTCGCAAAGGAAACCGGAAAATTTTTCCTTGAAGAAATCAACAAAGTACAACTCACTGATATTGAAGTGAAAGGACTGCATGATTTTGTAAGTTACGTTGACAAAACTGCTGAAAGACGAATTGTTAAACGGCTTTCTGAATTGCTTCCTGAATCAGGATTTATTACGGAAGAACAAACTGCGACTCACCGCGGCGATCGCTTCAACTGGATTGTCGACCCGCTGGATGGCACAACAAATTTTCTACATCATATTCCTCTGTATTCGGTAAGTATAGCCCTGATGGAAAACGATGAAATAGTTGCCGGGGTTGTTTATGAACCTAACCTCGATGAGTGTTTTTATGCCTGGAAAGATGGCAGCGCATATTTGAATGAAAACGAAATCCATGTTTCAGAGCAATCGGAACTTAAAAATACGCTGCTGGCAACCGGCTTCCCATATTATGATTATGGCCGACTGAACGGGTATATGGAACTTTTCACATGGTTTGCACGGAATACGTCGGGCCTACGCAGGCTAGGATCAGCAGCCGTCGACCTGGCTTATACAGCATGTGGCCGTTTCGAAGGTTTTTACGAATACGGGCTTCACCCCTGGGATGTGGCCGCCGGTGTTTTTATCGTTAAGCAGGCAGGCGGCACGGTAACTGATTTCAAAGGAGGTAAGGATTATATTTTCGGCGCTGAATTACTTGCATCGAACACAGTGCTACATCCGGCATTGCTTGATGCTGTAAAAGTACACTTCTCTGATCAGGTGAAATAAGGAACCTGAGCCAAAGGGAGATAATCTAATTCCGTTTTATTAAACAAAAAGCTGAGACTGAATATTCCTAAATTTGCTTACCTTAAAACCTGGCCAACCATGTCGAAAACAAAATTCCTGAGTATTCTGCTTATTTCAATTGTTGCTTTTTATATTTCCGGATTTGCACAACTGAATAAACCTGGTAAAAAGCTGGTATACGTATTTAAAATCACCGATGAAATTGCCAGTCCGGTTTGGTATAAAACAAAAAAGGCCCTTGCCGAAGCCAATGCAATGAGGGCAGATATCATCCTTTTAAGGATGAATACATATGGCGGCTTGCTTGAAACAGCCGATTCGATTCGCACAGGTATACTTAATTCAAAGATCCCGGTTTGGGTTTTTATCGACAACAACGCCGCCTCTGCCGGAGCACTGATTTCGATTGCATGCGACAGCATATATATGCGCGAAGGTGCCAACATAGGTGCGGCAACTGTAGTAAATCAAACCGGGGAACAGGCGCCTGATAAGTACCAGTCGTATATGCGCTCACTAATGCGAAGCACAGCCCAGGCTACCGGGCGCAATCCTGATATTGCCCAGGCTATGGTTGATCCGAAAATCCATGTCGTAGGCGTAAACGACTCAGGCCAGGTAGTTACATTTACAGCTCATGAAGCCCTGAAACACGGCTATTGCAATGCCATGGCTGAGAATATTACCGAAGTACTCCGGAAAGCCGGTGTCAAAAACTATACAATCCACGAGCAGAAGCTGACTGCAACTGACAAAATGATCGGTTTTCTAACCTCACCACTTGTGGCAGGAATACTAATTGTAATTATCATTGCAGGTATTTATTTCGAATTCCAGTCGCCGGGAGCATCCTTTCCGATCCTGATTGCTATTATTGCCGCACTGCTTTACTTTGCACCTCATTATATCGAGGGACTTGCTGCCAACTGGGAGATCCTGGTATTTGTTATTGGTGTTGTCCTCCTGGCAGTCGAAATATTTGCCATTCCGGGCTTCGGAGTCACCGGGATACTGGGTATTTTCCTGATGGTCATGGGTTTGACTTTAGCTATGATCGACAATACCTATTTCGACTTTAGTTCCAGCGCAACTGCCAAATTAACTGAAGCCTTTTTCATTGTTGTGATTGCGTTTTTTATTTCGGTAACAGGTTCCATATACCTGACGAAAAAACTTTTTACAGGGAAAACGTTTTTCGGAGATCTGGCACTTTTAGCAACACAACAGAAACGCGATGGATTCACCACGGCAGATGTTTCCTTCCATGATATGACCGGCAAGACCGGCTTTGCCAATACCATGCTCCGGCCGGCTGGCAAAGTCATGATCGACGGGATGTTGTACGATGCCACTGCTTTAACTGGTTATATCGATAAAGGCGAAGAAATAGAAGTGGTGAAGTATGAAACGGCCCAGCTTTTTGTGAAGAAAAGCAAGAATTTAAGCTGAAAGGAAGATGCTGGTTACTGACTACTGGTTACTGGTTACTGGTTACTAGCTACTGGCAACTGGTAACTGGCTACTTGTTACTGGTTACTTGTTACTGGTTTCAGAGAACTTGGAACTTAGCACAGCTAATAACTTCCAATATCCGACTTTCGATGGCGCAAAGCGCCACTTCAGCTTCGCTCCGGCATCCGACTTCCAACATCCGAAATCCCAAATCCGTTATCCGAAATCTCCTAAACCGCCAGGTGTTCAAAAAGCATCTTCAATCCTATCATTATCAGCATAATGCCTCCAATCACTTCCATCCGCCTGCCGTTGCGTGAACCGATTTTTTTTCCGAAAAGCATACCCAGCATGGCGACAATGTATGTAACGGCTCCTATAATTCCAACCGAGATTAAAATTTTATAATCGAGCAAGGCAAAACTGAAGCCTACAATTAGTGCATCGATACTTGTGGCAATGGCCATTCCGATCATTACTTTTAACTCAAGCGGATTGATTGAGCGGTCTTCCGGATCCGATCTGAAACTTTCATAAATCATCTTTCCGCCAAGCGCCGACAGTATTCCGAATGCGATCCAATGGTCGAAACTTTCGGCATAATTTTTTATACCTGATCCAACCAGCCAGCCTATTACCGGCATTGCGGCCTGGAAAAGGGAAAGCGTAACAGCAATTTTAGAAGCATTTACAAAATCTATCTTTCTCAAAATCAATCCACTGGATACTGAAACAGCGAATGTGTCGAATGAGAGGCTAATAGCAATAACAAGAATGGTGAATAATTCCATTGTGAAAGTTTGAGCCGCAAAAGTAAAGAAAGCCGGCATATCCAGGAAATTAATTAAAAAGCAGGCAGGGGAAAAACTATAATATCACTGCATTATCAATAGTCAGAAACCCGGATTACATAATACTTTAAAATAAAAGCTTATAACTACAATATGCATTATCCCTATCCGTTAACATGCCAGGTCTACATAAAATCTTCATCAATAACTATTTCTAACTATGAAAAAAGCTATTCAACTTTTCACTTTCCTGGTTATTATTTTGGGATTAAACTTAACATTGTCAGCTCAAAAAAACAGCAGTACTGACCTTAAAGCCTCTATTGCAGGCTTAAGCGGTGGCAACATCTCCAAAGATATCATTCTGAATTCCTCTGAAATCCTCTGCTCAAATCCTGCATTCGAAATCATTTCATTTACCCTGAGCGTTTCGAAAGACAACGATATTATCGACTTTTACGGGACAGGGAAGAATCTGACTGTACAGATGAAAGACCTAATCAAAGGGATGAGCAACGGCAATAAAATAATTATCGAGAAAATAAGTGCAAAAACCGAAAGCGGAAAAGTGACCGATCTCCCGGCAATTGTGCTGGTTTTGAAATAAATATCCATAGAACGGCTCTTCAAATTTCAACATAAAGCCTTTGATTATTCAAAGGTTTTTTAGTTATATTATAAAAGGCAAATGTGAACTCTTGCATTTCTACGATTTATTTAACTAATGTTTCATACATTTATCAGGTTGTTGGGTTAATCACTACCGAGTACATAGCGTAATGTGCACTCAACATTATTAATTTAAAATTAACAACGTCCAAATCCAGGCAATATATGGATATTATCACCCTCAAAAAACTAATACCGCAGGTGGATTCCGAGTTGATACAATTTATTGCGAATGAAGCCATCGAAATGGATGTAGCCTCCGATACAGCATTGCTGAAAACAGGCAATTATGTGCAGGCCGTGCCTTTGGTTGTAAAAGGATTAATAAGGGTGAGCCGCATTGAAGAGGGAAAAGAACTTCTGTTGTACTACATACATCCGGGTGAAATGTGCATTATGTCGTTTTCGGCATGTTGCAGCAACTCAGCAAGTCTGATCGAGGCTGTTACCCTGGAGGAGACTAAACTCTTGCTTATTCCTTCGGCAAAAATTCGCGAATGGATAACAAAATATCCTTCGTTTAATTATTTCGTTTACGAAATGTTCAACAAGCGCTACCTTGACCTTATAGATACAATTGACCAGCTTATTTTCAACCGGCTTGATGAACGCCTGTTTAATTACCTGAAAGAAAAGACTTTGCTTAATGGAAATAATGTTGTGAATATCACTCATCAGCAGATTGCAACCGACATGGGCACCGCCCGTGAAGTTATCAGCCGCCTGCTCAAGAAACTCGAACGCGAGAAAAAAATCTCCACGGGACGTAACCAAGTAACAGTATTTTAGGTAGTTGGATACTTTTCCCGAAATAAATTTAAGAATTCATCTTTTTTTAGGCATATGTGACAAAAATCACATACCAAAGGTCCAAAGCGGTTGTACTTTTGTACTTTAAATTATCAACCTAAAACTCAAATCTTATGAAACCAAACATGGGCACCATCGACAAAATTTTGCGTATTACACTGGCCGTAGTAGCAGTTGTTTTATATTTTACAAATGTAGTAACAGGTACACTTGGAATTATTGTACTTGTAGTAGCTGCTATGCTTGTACTTACATCCCTTATCAGTTTCTGCCCGTTATATCCTGTACTCGGGATAAACACCGGTAAAAAGAAAAAATAAACCTGACCAATTAATACTTTTGTAGCTGTCTCAATACGAGCAGCTTTTTTTTGTACCCGGAGGGAATAAATTCTTTTCAGCGGATTAAAAGAAATAACCTACTGAAAATTGTAACCTTGTATTCGAAACCGGAGCTGATCCGGTGACCTTATAATGACTATCGGGTTTGCCATAGGCTGCAGTAGTATACTCACATTCAGCCGCCAAAACCAGTTTACCTTTAGTAAAACTTATCATAGGTGACAAACGGTAAACATAGTCTATATCAGCATCACGGGCGAACACAGGCCCTGAAATCGTTTCCTTCGAACCGAATGCCCTGGTATATCCGGCAAAAAGTGAACCTTGCCAGGTTTTACCGGTAGTTTGTATGGTAATCCAGCCACTCAGGTTGTTTAACGGCGAATAGGTCTGCTCATTTGTTAACGGATCAGTCGAACTAACCCCATAACCACCAAAAACAGTATGATCGTTAAGAGCCTGACCATAAAACCATTGCATTTTTATTTCCAGGGGTTTCGTTTTGGCCATTACAAATGCTGTATATGAAATGCAGTTAACCGAAGCTTTTGTTGCATAATTACTGTCGGTTACCAGCCTTGGAGTAAGCCGTTTATAATCAATTCCGGCTCCGGCAAACAGTTTGCCGCTTACATACTGCAATTGCCCGTCGATATTTGGCACTATGCTGTTTCTCAGGTAGATAGATGAAGCTCCCGCAGGACCGTTGTTCACAAAATCGCGCTGTGCCATGAAAGCGATCATAGCATTAAGCTTATCTTTTGTAATATCGAGCCTGAATTGCGGGTGGCGGCTGTAAGGATGAAAAGGAGCTCCGGTGTTCAGAGCCAGTACAGAGGGAAGCATCTCCGGAACATTTAAAGGGTGCCAGTACTGGCCTGCAAGTAAACTGGCATGGTTCCATTTCAGCTTTACATAGGCGTGGCGCAACCTGAAACTATTGTTTTCAGCGTTTGAAGCCCCTGTAAAATCACCTTCGATATAGGCCAGTGTTTTTGCACCTATAACATCGGGCCCTACAACTTTTGCATTCAGGCGGGCTGTCATGGCATATTGATTAAAGCTTCCATGGGCATTTATATCGTTACCGCTTTTGTCAAGGACAACTTTTTTGGGGTAAAGCAAAAGGTATCCTTCGCGCGATTCAACTACCTGTCGTGAGTCGTAAATCCCCTCTGCTTTAACAAAACCACCCCAGGAGAGCACCGGTTTATCCGAAGGAACAACTTTTTGGATTTCCTGCGAATAAGCCTGGAATATTCCGGTAACGAGCATTAACATGCAAAGAAAAACTAATTTCATAAAGGCGAATTAATTAGGTATCTGGTTATTTTACAGCAGTTTAGAATCAATAAAGAGACTCTGATTTCCTTATAATTCCAGCGGCAAATGTATATAAAAATGAATGTACCTGAGTCCAGGTTTCAATTTAAAAATTACGTTCCAAAAAATAATTATTGGTTCAGGTAATGCTGAAAATAAACGAAATTCACACCTCTAGCGGCATCGCCGCCGCCAGGAAAGTGTGAAGCCGAAGGCAGGTTATAGAACCTTATAATGTAGCTGATCGGATAATTGATGTGTCGATTAATATTCCCCATACACCGATTACACGCCCATACTCAGCGATTAGCTTTCTGTTGCATTATAACTATTAATACATTTACATGCATTTTTATGAAAACTCATCTATAATCAATTAACCTCTCATCATGAACCTATTACTAAAAAACACTTTACTGGCTACTGCCGGTATTATCGCTCTTGCGATCAGCACTACCGGGTGTAGTGAAGCAGGAAAAACCAAGAAATCAGAACCGGCAATCAATGCTGCAAACATGGACACTACTGTAAAAGCCGGCGACGATTTTTACAGGTTTGCCAATGGCACCTGGCTGAAAAACAATCCTGTTCCTGCTCAATACAGCAGTTACGGAGCATTCGAAGTACTTGAGGAAGAAAACTACATTCAGCTTAAAACCATTATGGAGGAAGCCTCAGCTGATAAAAATGCCGCTGCAGGTTCGATCAACCAGAAAATACGTGATTATTACAATACAGGAATGGATACTGTAAAGATTGAGAAGGATGGAATCAGCCCCCTGAAAGCCGAACTCGATCAGATCGCAGCAATGGCAAGCCCGGCTGATGTTCAGAAAATGATAATCACGGAACATGCCACGGGAAATTATCCTTTATTCTACCTCTATAGCAGTCCTGACGAGAAAAACTCGAACCAGGTAATTGCCAATACATACCAGGGTGGCCTTGGCCTCCCCGACCGCGACTATTATCTGGGTGACGATGCACGTTCGAAAGACATACGTGCAGCATACCTCAAACATATGGAAAAAATGTTTGTTCTGGCAGGTTCCACTCCTGAACAGGCAGCTAAAGACGCTACTATTGTCATGAAAATCGAAACCGACCTGGCAAAAATCTCATCTACACGCCTTCAGCTTCGCGATCCTAATACAAATTACAATAAAACCGACCTTGCAGGATTACAGAAAATGGCCCCGGGCATCGAGTGGAAAGCATACTTCGATGGCATTAAGCTTCAGGCAACGAATGAAATTAACATAGGCCAGCCGAAATTCATGACAGGTATGGCAAAAATGTTAAATACGGTTCCTGTTAACGACTGGAAAGTCTATTTCCGCTGGGACCTTATCAATTCAGCAGCATCGTCACTCTCGTCGGCCTTCGATAAAGAACACTTTGCTTTTTACGGCACCACTTTATCAGGGACTAAAGAACAACGTCCCCGCTGGAAACGCATGCTTGACCAAACCAGCAATTCATTAGGCGAAGCCGTTGGCCAGCTTTATGTCCAGAAATTCTTCCCGCCCGAAGCCAAAAAACGTATGACCGAACTGGTAAACAACCTCAAATTATCATTGGGCGAGCGCATTAACGGTCTGAAATGGATGAGCGATTCAACTAAAAAAGAAGCTATTGCAAAACTTGAGAAAATCAATGTAAAAATCGGTTATCCTGATAAATGGATCGACTATAGCAGCCTCACAATCGGAACCGATTCGTATTATGCTAACAAGAAAAGTGCTGAGCAGTTTGCAGTAAACCGCGACATTGCCAAAATCGGCAAACCGGTCGATCGCACCGAATGGGGCATGACACCGCAAACCATTAACGCTTACTACAGCCCGAATATGAACGAAATCGTATTCCCGGCCGCTATACTGCAACCTCCTTTCTTCTTTATGAATGCTGATGATGCTGTAAATTACGGTGCAATCGGTATGGTTATTTCACACGAAATGACACACGGTTTCGATGACCAGGGCCGCCAGTACGATAAAGAAGGCAACCTCCACGACTGGTGGCTTGCCGAGGACTCGAAAAACTTTGAAAGCAAAACCAAAGTGCTGGTTGACCAATATGATAACTACAAAATCCTTGATTCACTGCATGTTGATGGCAAGCTCACTCTTGGTGAAAACATAGCTGATCTTGGTGGTATGAATGTTGCTTACAACGGTTTACAGAAAGCACTTGAAGGAAAAGATAAGACTGAAAAAATTGATGGGTTTACTGCAGACCAGCGATTCTTCCTTTCGTATGCTCAGGTATGGAGAGGCAATATCCGTAATGAGGCAGCCATGCGCCAGCTTAAGGAAGATGTTCATTCTCCGGGCGAAGCAAGGGTAAATGCCATAGTTTACAACCTGCAGGCATTCTACACAGCCTTCAACATTCAGCCAACTGATAAAAAGTATATTGCACCTGAAAATCGTGCTGATATCTGGTAGTAATAAAATGAATATATCTGAGTCATCAGGTTAGTTTCAAAATTCAAAGGTCAAAGGGTTAAAGTCAGTTGTCAAAATATAGATTTCGAAAGTAAAATCAACGGGAATAGTCTTATTTTTGAAAAAAATTGATAACTGGCCACCTTTGGCCTTTGCCTTTTGACATTATGCTATTGAACTTATTAAAGCTTTGATTGCCAATGAAAAGTAAATACAAGATACTGATCCATGTCCTCTTCTGGATTTATATGCTTAATCAGGCATTATTTCCGGTATATATCAATAAGATCGACACAAAACTACTTCAGGATTTTTTATACCTCAAGGATATCTTTATTACCACACTACTGAATATTTTTGTTTTTTACGGCATATATTTTCTTGTTCCCTATTTCCTGAAATTCAGCAGAAAATGGTATATATTTCCCCTTGTGGTTTTACTGGCAATCGTATTATCGGCAATAAGACTCCCGGTTGAAATTGCATACTGGAAATACCTTGTTAAGATGCCCGCAAGTGAACTTCAGTTTCAATACGAATGGTTCTGGGCTACTTTAAAATACACGGTTATCATCAGCATTTATGCCATGCTGATACGTTTCAGCATCGACTGGTTCGATTCGCAGAAATACAAGGATGAACTTATAAAGGAACGCCAGGCCAGTGAGATTGCACTCCTGCGTTCACAGATTAATCCGCATTTCCTTTTCAATACACTGAATAACATTTATTCGCTGGTTTACAGCAAATCAGCTGAGGCACCTGAAGCTGTAATGAAGTTGTCTAGTATCATGCGCTATATGCTTTACGATTCGAATACGGATTTCGTACCTGTAAACAAAGAAATTGAATACCTGAATAGTTTTATCGAACTTCAACAGCTGCGAATTCCACAGAAAGGATTTGTTGAGATTAAGGTATTTGGAAATATGGAAAACCGGACTATTGCACCTATGCTCCTTATTCCGTTTGTTGAAAATGCATTCAAGCATGGCGATAAAAACTATGAACCCGGTATTATTATCCATTTAAATATTGAACCTGCCAGATTGCTCTTTACTGTCGAAAACTTCACCCGTACAGGAAACCAGCCACTGGGAGAGGAATCGGGCGGATTCGGACTTGATAATATCAAGCGGAGACTAGGCCTGCTCTATCCCGGCAAACATGAACTGAATATCGAAAGCAGTCCGGCAAAGTATAAAATTGAGCTTTCGATCTATACCTAGTCATTGAATATTTATTTTCTCAAACATTTTTCAAACGATCCCGGATTGGATTAGTAGTGAATTCAGAATTCTGAATACCCATTTTTATTCTGTCAATATCCTGAATCGATTTTACCTAAAATAACCTACCTTTATGTCAGAATTGACATAAAATCAGAAACAGACCGTTACTATGAAAATCAATTGTATAGCAACTGATGATGAGCCCCTGGCACTCGACATAATCAAAGCCTATTGTTCGAAAGTTCCATTCCTGAATCTGACGGGTACATTTACCAATGCAATTGATACCCTGGCCTACCTGCGCAACAATAGCGTCGACCTTATGTTTCTCGACATACAGATGGAAGAACTTACCGGTATACAATTACTTAATTCACTAAAGAACAAACCTTTAGTAATATTTACAACCGCTTACGACCAATATGCAATACAGGGATTCGACCTCGAAGTGCTTGATTACATGTTAAAGCCTATTTCGTTCGAACGTTTTGTAAAAGGCGCCAGCAAAGCCCTCGAACAAATTCAGAAACATGCCGAATACATTCAGCCTGAAAAGCCGGCACCGGTAGCCCAGGTTTCTTCTTCATTTTTCTTTGTTAAAACGGAAACCCGCATCGAAAAAGTAAATGCAGCCGAAGTACTTTACGTTGAAGGTATGGGTGACTATTGGCGGATAGTAACCAAATCGCGCCGTATAATGACGTTGATGAATGCAAAAGGAATTGAGGAAATACTCCATGAACCGGCATTCTGCAGGGTTCACAAATCCTTTTTTGTGGCCATTGATAAAATCGAATTTGTTGAACGCAAACAGATAAAAATTGGTGAAATCCTGATCCCTATCAGCGATACGTACCAGAAAAACTTTTTCGACCTGATCGAAAAGCTTAAAATGTTATAATGCTCCAATCACCGAACTGGAAATTTTAGTCAACAATCATTTATCCTCAGCGCTTGATTTCTTTAAACTGATATTAAAAAAAACTGCAAAAAACAACAGCAAAAACCATTTTCCATTATAATTCAGACTTGTATACGCTGGCAATCAATTGCCGGCAAACCTTCCCTTTGCATTCGGCTACTTTCCTGATTACCGATATTTTGGAATCACACTAATTAATTTCCTGGTGAACATTAATGAATATGAATGGTTAATCATATTCAGATATCGCCATATCTTTTTGTAAGGCTGCCTAAGTGTTTAAATCAAGTTTAACCCCTGATTAAAACTATTTTAAAACATCTTTCAAAGTTCTGATTATCAGTACCTGCTATATTTCGAATTACTAAATACCGATTAGCGTATGAAAAACTACCTCACCAAATTCGTATATATGCTCTGGTTGGTGCTTTTCCCGGGGCTTGCATTTTCTGCATTAAATGCGAGATATACAGAAGCATCGCTGTTTACTTCAACATGGAATCCTTTAGGGGATACCATCAGCCCGAAAATCAAGTCAGGTCTGAAAAAATTCGGTTCAGCGGTACCCAAGAAGCCAGAATTAATATTAAACCTGAATGCAAATGAAGGCTCAGCAGCCTCGCCGGGAGTATCAGGCGATTTGCGTATTATTCCTAACATTGGAGTACAATTCAAAATCGGAAATCTGGGGTTAGGACTTGATGCCGGCATGTTCAGCAGCAGCCCTGATTTTAATTACGATACATACTACCAGCAGATTGACAGTTTAGGATTCATTTACGAGCATTCAAACGACAAGTGGAAAAGCCGTTATATAACGCTGGGCCCTCAGTACACGCTTCATTTTTCGCCTAAACCTAAAAGCACAGGGGCACGAAGTTTTTCAACGGCATTAAGTTCCGGGAGTGCAGGGAGTGCAGGAATGGATCTGACCTTTTCGTTAAAGTTCGGGGTAACAAAAAACAAACCACCCGATATTTCGATTTACGATTCTGTTGCTCCTTTTACCATTATTGCATCCTACCAGGCACCGGATGGCTAT
This sequence comes from Bacteroidales bacterium, assembly GCA_963677975.1. Taxonomy (GTDB): domain Bacteria; phylum Bacteroidota; class Bacteroidia; order Bacteroidales; family UBA4417; genus UBA4417. The sequence goes on from OY782677.1 coordinate 3,957,634, forward strand.
AAGCAAAATGCGTTTTCAATAAAACCCGCTGTTGCTTTTATATATTGGTTCAATGATCGGTTCGGAGCTAATGTAAGCATGCAATACATGATAGTAACCGGGCAGGATGAATTTACAACCGGGTACCGCGATTTAAGCCATATAAACTGGGATCTGCAGCAACGTGAAATCCGCTACCAGGTGATGAAGGCTCCTGTAACGGCATCCACAACTACCAGTGGACCGGGTAATATGTTTAGTATCGGTGCCGGGGTAAATGTGAAATTCGGGCTGAAAGAAAAACCACACGGAGATATTCCAATGCAACCTGAAGTGCCTTCGCAACCGGGCGCTGCAAAACCCGGTACAACAGCATTGAATTCAGGTAATAAGCCTGCGGATCAAAAAACTGTAAATGAACCGGTTACAAAATCAAACAAGCAGGACCCGGAAAAAGAAAAAGAGAAAGAATATATAAGGCCGTCAATCCTATCCCCTGCCAATGGCTCAACAGTTACTGCGGCAGAACTGGAAAAAGGAGTTCTGTTGCAGTGGACAGCAGTTGCACCTCCACCTCCGGGCCAGGTATTCTACCATGTAAAACTCTTCGAAGTAGCCGATGGCCAGCAGGCAGATCAGGCAACAAGGTCGAACAAAGCGGTTTTCGAAAAAAATGTCACAAACCTCACTCAGACATCATTTTCGAAATCGAAGTCTGTAAATGCACAAGGTAAACAACCTCAATATACATGGACAGTTCAGGCTACCGACCCGGGAGGAAAACCTTACGGATCGAACAATGGCATGAGCGAAGTATCGACCTTCATGGTAGGCGATAACGATATTGATATAGCAATTGACAGTCTGAACGTGGAATGCTGCAAAGACGGGAAACAACTTATCAAATTCACGATAAAAAATAATTTACCGAACACCAACACCGTATTGAAAAAGATAATTATAACTGCTGTGAACGGGAACTTCGGGATGCCTTATCCAATGGATATTTCAGCAATGGTTTCCCCTCCATTGCCTTATAGTTTCCTGCCCTCATCAACTTCGCTTTCGCAGGGAAGGATGAATTTCACAGCTTCCGTTGATTGTAACATTAACATGAACAATCTGGTGCTGAAAGCTGAAGCAGAGCGAAACACCAATATGGGGCTGGTTACTGATAATGATCTTGAAACGGATACTCTGAATTGCATTTGCCACGAGTGCGACAAAATCAAAATCACGATTCCTGAAAAAGCCGAAACCTCTTACGCTCCAGGTTCCATAACACTCAATACACCTGTAAGTGTTTCGCCTAAGAAAGTTAAAAAGGTAACTGCCGATATTATCTACTATAGTTATATTCCTAAAAGTGATGATTGCGCTCCATGCGACAAGGACAGTAAGACCTTTGGCAATTTTATTTCAGCAAGTCTTAATGCACCAGGATTCCCAGCTAACGGCGCCGTTCCTTACGGGCACGAAGCCACCTGGAGCAGCAACAGTAATTCAGGAGCCCTGTTGAACGGACAATTTAGTATAAACATAAGTGCCCCGCCCCTTGTAAAATGCTGTTCCGCAAAATTCCGTTTCTGTATCCGGTACACCTTTCAGTTTGAAGACTGTACGGTGTGCGAGAAAGTCGTTTGCTATACAATAAATAAAGAAGGCTGTAACAAATAAATAGTGGTAAAGATGAAAACAACATATAACTTCCCTGTATTATTTGCCCTGATAGCCTTATTCAGCAGTCTTTTACTGCTGCCTGGCGGAAAGTTGTCAGCCCAGAGTTGCAACCAGGTCGAAATCCTGTTCAAAGATCTTGAATGTGCCGGAAAAGATACCCATCCTGATGCCGGAAGTAATGGAAAAGGATGCAAATCATCATCAGCATGCGAGAAACAATCGTACCCCTATTCGGCAGTTGGAACCTGGGCTACCTATAACTGGAGCGTAACAGGGCCGGCTGCTGTTACAATCAATCCTAACAATACTGTACAGAACATTAACATCATATGGCCCATGATGGGCGTATATACTCTTACCCTGACTGTAACTGATGGATCGGGAAATACATTTACCACCTGCCTTACAGTTACTGTAAAAGATAAACCTGTTGCCAATTTCAGCTTTTCACCAAACAACGTTTGTGCTGGTTCAACTATTTCATTTACAGATGCTTCGACTTTCAGCGGAGGAATGGTATATTCATGGAATTTTGGTGATATCCCATCAGGATCCTATAATTACAGTTCGTCACAAAATCCTGTTCACACATTTAATTCAAATGGAAATTTTACAGTTACTCTTGTTGTATCGAGTTTTACTACTGTAAGTGTGCCGGGCGGATCGAACGGGCAGGAAAATATTTCGATAAAAACATGCTGTTCGGATACGATAACCAAGGTCGTAACCATAGTTCCCGGTATAATCAGTATTGAATGTATCAGTACAGTTTGCGCCGGTGATACTGTAACGTACACGGCTGTTGGTTGTGCTAATCCTACCTGGCTCACTCCTACAGGAGGAACTATATTAAGCCAGAGCGGTAACCAGGTAACCATAGTTTGGGGCAACGGCACTTTGCAGGGTGTTATAAAAGCACAGTGTCCGGGTGGATGCATTGCATCTGTTCCAGTACCAATAATCCCAACAAATCCTCTTCCTAGCGGGAATATGAATCCCTGTAATACAAGCACTACATCCTACACAATGCCTGTATTACCCGGAACCACTTACACCTGGCACCTCGACGACCTTACTCCCACCAATTACGATTTCCTGCTAACAACATTTCCTGATAACAATACAGTCTGGATAAATTGGAATATGCTTCCTCCCGGAACATACAAGCTGACTATAATCCTCGATAATAAGCACCTTTGCTGTGGAAGTACTGGCATTGCAACAATAATTTCAAAGGGGACATTTACTGCCTGGAGCGATCAGACAGTTTGTAAAGGCAGCGCAGCAAACCTGTCGGTAAGTCCCATGGCTGGAACTTTTACCTGGAGTGTTAGCCCTATAACGGGTGTCGTTCCTCCCACAGGAACCGGAAATTCATTCAACCCAGTGTTTAATATGGCCGGGAACTACGTTGTTACTGTAAATGAAACAGCCAGTACATATTGCAATACGACCCAGCAGGTTAAAATAAAAGTTATTAATATACCGGTACCAGGCACAATCAGCGGACCACTTACAGTTTGTCCCGGCTCGCAAAACACCTACACAATGAGCAGTGCAGCTCCTGCTGGAATGTATTACAACTGGCAGGTAACGGGCGGTGCCGGAACATTTCAGCCGGGGAATTTGGTAACAACTACCGGAAACTCAGCTACAATCCTGTGGACAAGCATACCCGGCACGATTTCCGTTACCTTGCAATACAACACATATCCACCGTGCCCGTCGCCAGCGGTAATCCTGAATATCGCACAGGCAGTTATAGGATCTTTGTCGGGGCAAATTAATGTATGTGTCGATGACAGCCTTATTTATACCCTGAGCGGCGGTAACCTTCCGCCGGGCGAACCCGTAACCTGGGCTATTTCGCCGGCCAGCATGGGCACTGTTATTGCAGGACAGGGCACAAGCACACCTAAGATACTTTGGCACGGCCAGGTAGTGGGAAGCGGACCATGGAGTGCAACCATCACAGCAACTTCCAATTGCGGTTCAACATCCCTTACGGTTAACATTTCGAAAAAACCTGTTTTCACCCTTGCACAAACAAGCAATATTTGCATGCCGGGAGGCGCTATACTCACCGCTACCGGGGCTGGACCCTATACGTATGCATGGAGCAACATGGCTTCAGGGGCAACCACAAGTGTAACTTCGCCAGGTTTTTATACCTGCACCGCTACAAACGGGACCTGCTCCTTCAGCCGCACTATCGAAGTAAAGGATCCATTCCTTATCCGGCCAACCACATGCGGTGTTGGCTTCTGCAACGGTTCCAATACGAATGAAATACTTGGTGTTCAGGTTGTAAAACCAGGTTCCGGTACGTTTACCTATGAATGGTATAGCGGAATCTTTCCCGGCGGATCATTACTTACAACGGTCACCAACGGTTCTCTCTCAAATTCATATACTGCCCTGGCACCAGGCAGTTATTACGCTATTGTTAAATATGGCACCTGTCAGAAGAACGTATCTTTTAATGTAGCGAAAGTTTGCTGCCCCGACATTAACTTACCTGTAATTACGAATGTAACCCAGTTGACCTGCAACACATATACGTTTACCGGCACAGCTGCCAATCCGGGCAGTGCTCCAATAACCTGGAGTTTCGGCGACGGAGTTACCCAACCGGGCACTTCGGGAGTTCCGGTAACTCATACCTATGTGCATGCAGGAAATTATTGTGTAACATTCTGTGTGGCTCCTCCAACGCCTAACCCTACCGCCTGTACCGGTAACTGTGCAACAGCAAATGCTGTAGTTCCCATTGAAGCCAACTTTATGTATACAATAGGTTGTAATGGCTGTGTTTCAATCTCTGATCTCTCTGTAGTACTGGCAAGCCCTTCGCAGATTAGTTACCTCTGGGATTTTGGTGATGGATTTACCTCAACATCTGTAGTTCCTCCATTACATTGTTATACTTTGGGGGGAAACTATACCATACAACTCACAATTACTTTCAACAATGGTATAATTGCACCATGCACCAGTATAAAAGCTATTCCAGTCACTTATACCCCACTAAGTATAGCTATGGCTTCGCCGGTTTGTACCGGTCAGATGACAGTAATGAGTTCTAACCCGGGCGGATTTGTAACCTATGCCTGGAATTTTGGCGACAGCCTTTCGGCATATACACCTTCCACAAGTCACGCCTATTCAACAACCGGTCCGAAACTTATAACACTAACAGTCACAGATCTTTTGGGCAATACTTGCGTAGCCAGCAACAATGTAAATGTATTGCCGGGAATCAGCAATTGTACCCTGCTGAACGCATACATTTGCCCGGGATTTTCGGCAATACTGACGGCTGCAACCGGAGCCGGTTATACATATGTTTGGCAGCAATATGTTGCTGGAAATTATGTAACTCCCTCTCCTAACAGTTTTACCAATACACTTTCGGTAATAACCCCTGGATTTTACAGGGTAATTATCACAAATGCCAGTGGCTGCCCTTGTATAAGCAACCTTGTGGAAGTAAAAACTGCAACCAAGCCCAAAGCCCTGATTGCTTCCGCACCTTCAACCATGCTTTGCGGCCCGGGAACCATTATGCTGACAAGCGTGAACCAAATCCCAGGTTTCACTTCCGAATGGTATGCAAACGGGAATTATGGAACCTTATTGGGAACTGGAAGTATGTACTATGACCCAAGTATTACAGCAACCACAAATTACAGCTTGGTTCTCACAAATCAATATGGCTGCAAGGATACCTGTACAATGACCATTTATGTCAACCCGCTTCCTGCTCAACCGGTAATAATATCAAATCCCGGAGGATCACTTTGTGAAGGATCACCCATTCAGCTTACTGTTACCAACTATACCGGTAATATTTCGTGGAATACCGGGGTTTCGGCATTGTCAATCACTGTCAGCGCGGCTGGCATTTACACAGCAACCTATACTGATCCTATAACAGGATGCACAAGCAAAAAGAACATTATAGTTAACCGCCGCCCGCCGGTAGAATTGTTCCCGCATTTCTGCGATACCATTCCGTGCGAATGCACACGGCCGTTTACTATTTATGCTCCATTACCTCTGCTGGGTCCTGGTGCGGGAGCTTACACCATACAATGGTTTAACCCTGGACTGGTCGGTACAGGGCCAACCCTTACCAATGTTACTTCAGGAACCTATTACATTGTAGTCACCGATCCGGCTACCGGATGCTCAAGTACCAGCAACTCCTATACTGTAGTTGTTCCAAACTGCGATACATGCAGTTGCGAAGGCAGTTCATGGGAATTTATAAATCTGACACAGGGTGACCAGCCGCCCCCGATTCAGGCCAATGTAATCAATCCAAACCCGATTAAATTAGAATGCAAAGGCAATTACATTCTTGAGTGCAATAAGCCATACACTGTAAATGCAGGCTTCAAGTGCGGTGGGGAAAGTTGCCCTTCGAAAGTAACCTGGAAACTCACACTGCCCGATAATACAATCCAGACCGGCAATATGCCCCTGACTTTCACACCTGCCCAATCGGGTACCTATTCACTATGGATGTATGGCTGGTGTGGCAATACCAAATGCGACAGCTGCCTGGTAACTTTTAAAGTTGATTGCCACCCGACCGGATGCGACTGTAAGGGAAGCAAATGGGAATTCATGACGCTGACAAAGGGAAATAACATACCAGTTGAAGCCAAGGCAAATGTTCAGAACAATAATACCATCAAAGATGTAATTAAGCTGGCTTGTAAGAGTGAATATGTGCTTAAATGCAACCAGCCTTATACCTTTAATGCAGGCTTTATATGCGCCGATCCGAATTGTCCCCCGAAAGTGACTTACCAGCTTACTTTGCCTGATAATACGACTCAAGGCGGTAATACACCGTTCACTTTTACGCCTTCGCAGTCGGGAACATATACCTTGTGGATCTACGGCTGGTGCGGCACTACGAAATGCGACAGTTGTATGGTAACTTTTAAGGTGGATTGTCCACAAACAAGTTGCGACTGTAAAAACAGCCATTGGGGTGACATTTCAATGACCACCGGGCAAAATACTAAAATTATCAAGTGCAACACACCTTTAAACCTGAAATGCAAAGTACCTTTCAGTATAAATGGCAGCTATTTCTGTGCAGGCGTTAACTGCCCGGGAATAATCAAATATACGCTCACGCCTCCTGTTGGACCAGTAATTACAGGAAATTTGCCATTCACATACACACCACTACAATCAGGTACATATGTGCTTGAACTCACCGCCATGTGCGGGAATGTGATTTGCGATAAGTGCATATTTGATATAATGGTGGAATGTCCGCCAGAAGATTGCTGCCCGCATGAAAAGGAAATAATCATCAAAGGCCTGGGATCAACATTAACCCAGCAATCGCTTGCAGGGAATGCCTACAGCCTTTATACTGCCAACATCTCCATTATTGGCGGACCGTCGCCTTACCAGCAGGTTAAAGCAACCGTTATCGACTACCAGCTTCTGGCGAACTACGAAGAATGCATCGCATGCAAAAACAAACCATTTACATGGAGCAGCCTTAGTGCAGGTAATCTTGCAGGAATAACCCCAGCTACAACAGGAGCAAGTCCGACTGTCGGGTTCAACATTCCGGCAAATCCGACAGAAAATCCCCGTGAAGTTGTTTGGGAAAACGGTGCTCCAATTAACCTGGCTTCTCCTCAAACAGTGACTATAAATCTTTACCTGCCGGCGGCAAGTTCGTTACCATGCTGTGAGCTTAAGGCAAAGGTTTGCATCAAATTCTCATTCACAGATACAAATTGTAAACTTTGTGAGAAAATTGTGTGCGGAACAATAAAAATCACTAAATCGCAGGATGTTGATCCAAAAGGAGGTGCTAAGGATGATCTCTTTAAATAGTCGATTGTTCAGTTATCGGCAAATCTGATTTCGCTTACGTATTCTTCTTTATACAAAAAAGCCCCGCTATAATACAGGGGCTTTTTTTATAACTCCGGGTTACCTGAAAGTGATTTTGCTGCAAGAAAACCCGTCGAAAAAGCCGCCTGCAGGTTGTAGCCTCCGGTATCGCCATCAATATCAAGAACTTCTCCGGCAAAATACAAATCCGGAACCAACCTCGATTCCATAGTTTTGGGGTTAACTTCTGCGAGACTCACTCCACCGGCAGTAACCATTGCCATATTGAACCCGCCGACTTTTTCGACAACAAAAGGGAATCCACAGAAAGCATGAACCAGTTGGTTTCGCTGCGATTTTGTGATTTCAGCCAGCCTGGTTTCCGGTTGAATAAGCAGTGAATCAAGGATATGCATCACCAGGCTGCGGGGAAGATCAAATTTCTTAAGGTAGGTTTGAACAGCTACCTTCCCCTCTTTTTCACCAAGACGTATCAGTTCATCCCGGAATTCATCCGGGTTCAGACCAATAAAATTTACTTTCAGGGTATCGTTGCTTAGAATATGCCTCGAAAAATCAAGAATTCCCGGACCGCTCAGCCCTTTATGGGTAAAGCCTATATCGCCCCGGTGTTCAGCAATTTTCTTATTAGCACGGTACAAATACATAACCTTGTTCTGGACCGAAACTCCCGACAAAGAACCCATTGAATAGTCGCGTATAAAAACAGGGCTCAATGACGGTTTAGGAGGCACGACCGAATGCCCCAGCTGTTTTGCAAGGTGATATCCATCGCCGGTGGAACCGGTTGCAGCATACGACATGCCCCCTGTTGTGATCACAATTGTTTTGGAAGTAAAAATACTGTTATCGGTCTCAACAGAAAACCCATCTGGTGTTTTTTCAACTTTTTGAACAGCCTGGTAAAATTTTAATTCAATGTTTTTCCTGTTACAGGCGGTAAGCAGCACCTTAAGAACATCTTCAGCTTTCTGTGAAGCCGGGAATACTTTCCCGTTTTTATCGGTTACAGTATCAAGTCCGTTACTGTTAAAGAAATCAATCAGATCGCGGTTGGTAAAGGCATGCAAAGCATTTTTGAGAAAACGATGGTTTTCACCGTAATGATCAAAAAAATCGCTCAGCCTGCAATCGTGGGTTAGATTACAACGACCTGTACCCGAAATCAACAGCTTTTTACCCGGTGTTTCATTTTTCTCTAACACTATTACATTCCGGTTGCTACAGTGCAAAGCCGCAAAGAGTCCGGCAGGGCCGGCACCAATAATAAGTAAGTCAGCTGATTTCAAAACCTGATTCAAATGGGAAGTATCTGATTAAGGCAAAAGTAGGAAGAAACAAGTTTAATCAAATCGCGTGATGAAATTAATCGCACAGTAAGGGTTATTTCAGCCGTTTATAAAGTGGTAACGAAACTTCAGCAGCTATGGTTTCGGAAGCCAGATCGCCTTCGTGGCTGAAGACCCATACAAACAAGGCCTTAAAAGAATGATCCTTGCGCATTTCTGCAATTGCTTCCAATGCGAGACGCTTTGCAAGTCCTTTACGGCGGTATTCATCCAATACCAGGGCCGAACAAAGGTATAATGCATCATAGGTGATATTAAAAGGGGTAAGGTCGTAAAGTTCCCTTTCGGTTATTTCTTTATCAAGAAACTGCTGCATTAAAGAATAAGTTGTCGGGAGTAACACCACCCAGGCAACCGGTCCATTGCTGTCGTCATATTCCGAAACCGAAGCAGGATGTATCTTTTGAAGTCGTTCAATAACCTCCTGGTCGACATCAAGCTGGTCAGGATCACTTTTAGCGGCAAACGAATCATCTGCCAGCTTAATCATTCGTTCATAGTTACTTAATGGCATTGGAATAACATTAATATTTCTGTTTGAAATACCTGTACTCATTTACTACCGGAACAGATCGGCTATTTGACTTTACCGGTATTCCTTACAACCGGAATAACCAGGCTTAATATTATTGCTAACAAAAATGATGTTTTCCAGTCGACTACGGCGCCCTGCTTTTCAATTAACAGGTTCCAGAGCGTAGTAACAACAACTGTTGTCATAAATGCCAGGACAAAGACCAGTATTACATAATACAACAAACCTTTTGTTTTCATAAGGCTAATATTAGTTTGCTAATGAAAATGGCATCGCTGTGTAATCAGGCTTAAGCTACTATTGATAACTTTTCCCGGAAAATAATCCGTTTTAAGAAGTAAATATAGAGAAAATTTTCGACTCTATCCTATAACAATAATAGGATAACCAGTTAAAAAAAATGTCACCAATCGAATGACTGATGACATCATGAGCGGAAAACGGGGATTGGACCCGCGACCTCCAGTTTGGGAAACTGATGACCCGATCTCACACAACCCCTGTCAATGCTCATTTATTTACTTTTTATTTTATGCCTCTGTGACAATTTCGTGACAATTAGTTGCTCAAAGCCTTTAAATGTGCAAAATTATATTTCAAAAGGGATAGCGATGTTTGCACTGAATATCGATCTACCCCTTTCCTTTTCCCCGCTGATTGTCATTGAATGGCTTGTCGATCGAGCCTCCTGTCATCGAGATAATTCTTGAGAGATTTCTGTTTGTCTCGGTCAATAAAGCAATCGACCTCATCGCATCATCAATCTGAGCCTTGAGTCTCGCAATCTCATCATCCTTGTCACTCCATACGGGGACATCATCCTTGATGTTTGTGGCAACCTCAGACCCGATCCCCGATATCAACCAGGCTCTCGAGACTCTGAAAAACTCGAGTAATACTTTTATATTACTCTCATTCGGTCTCTGATTTTTTTTGAGAATTCGGGACAATGTCCCCTCCGAAAAACCTGTCTCCTTGCAAAATGCATACGGAGTAAGTCCTTTATTCTCAAGTAAATAAGATACTCTCTCGCTAATTGTGTTCATACTTATTAAGATTTAGACTAAATATAATTTATAAAATACTTTCATTATACTCTCATTTGTATTATAAAATGCTTTTACTTCGCACTCAGAAACCCATCATAAAAAATCGAATACTCTCATTTGATAGATCAAATATACTCATAATAGTCTCATTTTGATGCTCCTGTGAAAGTATTTTTTTGAAATAAAAATAAGAGATCAATATTGATAAGGGTTTCAGATGTCAAAAAGTTATTAACAACCCCAAAAAACAACGCAAAATGAACACAATTCAACAGGAGAAAGACATCAGGATCGACTCCGCTCGAATGGGAGCAGAGATCGCTCTCTCCCGACTCGGTCTAATCAAGGATGAGATCTCACAACGGGAGGCATTCAGACAATTCGGAGAGACTCAGGTCAGGACTTGGGTCAACAGAGGTCTCGCAACTCGGGTCAAACCAGGAGACAACAACTCAAAATCAACTTACTCGAGGATTGAACTCGAGACCCTCAAACATCTCGAATTCAATCTCAAACTCGCATATAAATAAACCCCCTAAACCCCTTAAAGTATGAAAAAATTATTATCAGCAACAAGCAAGATCCTCAACTCAACAACCAAACTCGCACGGATTCAGAGGAGAGCAAAAAAAGCGGTCTCGATTTTCACGAAAACAAAAGTCAGCCTCGAGAGGATCATCTCACAACTCGATCAGGAGTCAGCAATCACGATCTCGAGGATCGATGACCTCAGATCCTATCACTCGACACTCATCGCAAACAGGAACGACAACACGAAGATCCTCCAAAAAATTAACACGATCATCGAGAAATAAACTCAGCCTAAAAACCCGCAAACAATGAAAAAAATAATAGCACTACTCAACAACCTCTCACACGAAATCACAGATTATGCGATCGCAGAGGGACTCATCACTCGGAACTCGACAAACACAATCACAACCAACACAGGGAGAGTCATCGGGAGATTACACCTTGACAGCGGTTGGAACATATCGACATTCACTTTTATCGGAGGAGTAAGCAAAGCCGATGTCTCAATCATCCATTATCAGGAGGCGATCTCAATGTCGATATATAAAACAGAGGAGGGATTGATCCTGATGCACAACAACACTCGGGATGCATTCAATCAACTCAAGTCAGAGAGAGGATCAGCACAATGAGAAAAATCAAATCCCTCGACACTCACTCCATCGGAGAGAATGTCTCAAAAAATCAGCGGGATCTCATCGAAAGCCTGATCCCTGAGAACAAAGTCAGGAAACAACTCGCAATCGAGAGGAGTCAACAGGCTGATCTCTCCAGGATGATCGACCTGAGCAACCTCCCTCGGGAGATCCTCGCTCAGATCAAGCGAGATCCCATCCTGAGGGAGAAATTCGAGACCGCTCAGAAACCCTGTGTCTCATTCAAAAACAAGGGAGGAGAGTTTGATCTTTTCCGAGCGGTCAAAAAATTCATAATAAAACAGGGAACTCCGAGAGCATTCAACATCGGGGAGTATAATCAACGCATAGCAATCTCTCAGATCCGAAAGGTCAAATCAATCCTCAAAAACAAATCTAAACAATCAACACAATGAAAGCAGTAAGAAAAGACAGGACAGTCAAAGTCATCAACCCGAAAGAAAAAGGATGTCAGTTGATCAGCACAAAAGGACAGCGGAACTCTCCCTGTCAATGCGGGTCAAAAATCAAACAGAAAAAATGTTGCGGAGATGACTTTCAGTTTCGCACAACACTCCCGAAAAACTATGTCCCCGAGGTAGTCGAAACAGAAACCGAAACACCATCAGCAATATGATCCGAGACAGATGGACAGACACAGAGGTCTCGATCTTAAAAACAGCATATCCCGAGATCCAAAACAAAGAGATCTCCTTTTTAATGGGGAGGACAACTCACTCGATCGCTCACAAAGCATCAGCACTCAAGATCAAAAAATCTGATGCATTCAACAAAACTCTCGAGTCAGGGAGATACATCATCGGATCAGAGAGACTCATCAAAAAAACAACTCCCCTCAGGAGGCTCATCCGATGGATATACAGGAGGCTCGGGATATGATCCGACTCATTGCATACATTATCCGCAAACGATCCCTCAGGAGATGGAGGAGCGGTCTCAAGGCGGGGAGATGGGTCAGGATCAATGATGACTCAATCACTTTCACAGCCTCCCTCTCATTTGATCCCTATGAGGGATGGGTCACGATCTTCAACAAGAGCAAAAAAGTATATCAGAATTACAAACTCTCACAATGTTTTCCCCTATAAACAACCCCAAAACAATGAACAAAATCTCAACAACTTGGTCAGCAGATGACCTCAGATCTTTTCTCAAGACTTGCTCAACATCATTCAAAATTGTCGATGGTCGGATCACTTTCCGAGCCTGTGCAATACTCGACAGCAAAGCACAACCGATCCCGATCGATGAGTTTATGATCGCATCAGGACAACGCAAAATGATCGAACCGAGACCGATGATCAACGGACTCCCGATCCCGACTCCCAAAAAATCAGAGACCGACCGACTCAGACTCAACGAGGCTGTCAAAGGATGGCGGGAGACATATGGTTGCTCGATATTCTCATCAACAGCACGGACATCCCTCAACCCTCTCAAGGATATCAAGGAGATGGTCATCCTGAGAGAGTCTCTCCTGACTACCTGAGGACATCCAGGGGATCGGTAAATATCAAAAAAGTACATCAACCCCCTATTTAATCACACCGATCCCCTGAGGTCTCAGGGGTCACACAAAACAAACTCCCATAAATGGCAATATATAACAACCTTACAGAGTCAGCCGAGGATTATCTCATCGCAGGACTGTCAGTCCTCCCTTGTCAGGAGAACAAAAAACCGATCCGAGCGGAGTGGACATCTTTGCAAGACTATCCGATGAACCTCGAGGATGCTGAGAGAGAGTTTCGATCAGCCTCGACAATCGCAGTCATCACAGGGATGGTCTCAGGTAATCTCGAGATGATTGATTTCGATGCACACGAAAAAGGGATCGGAGAGATCCTCGAGAAATTCAAAGCACTCAACTCCGACCTCTTTGCAAAATACATTTTTTACATCGAGAGATCCCTGAGGGGAGGCTTTCATATAATGTACAAGATCGACTCAGAGGAGAAATATGGATCTCGAGTCCTCGCACGATGGGAGACAAAAGAGACAATGATCGAGACCCGAGGAGATCACGGATATTGCATCGTGTCACCCTCTCCAGGGTACACAGTCATTTCGGGCAGTCTGACCGACCTCCCGACCCTGAGACCTGATGAGAGGGATCTGTTGATGTCAACAGCAAGGACTCTCACTCAAGCGAAAAAGATCGAGACAGAGGAGGCAGGGAGCGACTCTCATCACGATTTCACAGACCCGATCAGTTGGTTTAATTGGAACAAAAAAGAGTATGCAAAAAACTTGCTCAAGGATGCGGGTTGGCAAAAATCAACAGACAAAAAGGATGCGGAGGAGTGGACACGCCCAGGGAAACCCGAGGGAGTCTCAGCGACTTGGGGTCATAAATATAATGCTCTTTATGTATTCTCGAGCAATGCAGATCCTTTTAAAAATGAATGTTATTACACCCCCTTTCAGATCCTTATCATCCTCAGGTTTCGGGGTAATTACAATGCGGGTCTCAATTGGATTGTCTCCCGATTTTTCAGCGAGGACATCCCATATCTGAGGATCGGAGTTGACTATTTCAAGAAGATCAAAAAAAGGGATCGGTTTGGCATCGATGGGACTGAGTTGAAAAAATGGAAAAAGGAGGAGATCAAAGAGGATTTCGGCAAAGATCACATCAACAAGATCGCAAAGTTTGACAATTTTACCCTCGTACCTAACAACTTTGAACATCAGGAGGTGATCGATAATTGTTTCAATTTATATCATCCTTTCAGACACAAAGAGGAGGCGGGTCGATGCGAATGGAGTCTCACTCTGATGGAGCATATCTTCGGAGAACAACTCAACCTCGGTCTCAGGTATTTACAATGCCTCTACTTACACCCCGACAGGATGCTCCCGATCCTTGTCCTCGTCTCAACCGAGAGACAGACAGGTAAAACAACTTTTCTCAATTGGCTAAATATGATTTTCGGGGACAATTGCGTGATGATAAATCCGAGCGACTTGACATCCGATTTCAACTCCTCATATGCAACAGCCAACATCATCGAGATCGAGGAGACCCTGATCGAGAAATCGGTCACAGTCGAGAAACTCAAAGCGATCAGCACGGGGAAATTTATCGGGGTCAATGAGAAATTTATTGCAGGGTATAAAGTCCCGTTTTATGGCAAGATCATAATGGCATCAAATCAGGAGGACAAGTTTGCAAGGATCGATCAGGAGGAGATCCGATTTTTTGTGCGAAAAGTATTGATGCCCAAAAAAGGCAATCACAGCATCGAGGGAGACCTCGGTCGGGAGATCCCCGCTTTTCTCGCTTACCTCTCATCGCTCCCTCCTGTCGATTTCTCCATCGGGAGAGTCCCTTTCACAACCGAGGAGTTGAAAAATGACAGCCTCAAAGCAGTACAGGAGGCAAGTCGATCGGGACTGTATAAAGATCTTACAGAAAAATTCAAGGACTATCTCCTCAACGCAACCCCATACAGGGAGGAGATCCAGGTCTCCCCTATCGATATAAAAAATAAATGGTTTAGTCACGACAAGGACACCTCGATCCATTACATCAAGGACACACTAAAAAAGGATTTCAAACTCAAGGCAACAGCAACCCCGATCAGATATTATCCATATGGAGAGGCGGGAGCGATGTCAAAGGTCGGTTATGCATACACGATCAAATCAGCCGATCTCGGGATCTCAGTCAATGCGGATCTGTAATGTTGTAATGTTCACATAACAACATTACAGCCAACAGCCTGAAAATTAGACTTGTAATGTTGTAATGTTTCAGAGCGGAAACTCAGGGCATTTATATGCAAGTACACAAATAAAATACTGACAGTTTACCCTCTTTTTATATTACAACATTACAAAAGAAGATAAGAGAATGAGAGAGAGAGAGTTGAGTTGTAATGTTGACTGTAATGTTCTGTAATGTTCTGTAATGTAGTAAAAAATAAAAGTATGAAAAGAAACCATCTCAAAACCATCATCGCACTCCTGATGATCCTGATCCTCGGATCGTGTGCGACTTTCCCGAAATACAAATTTAACATCGAGCGGGATCGATATGAGTCACGGGTCGACACCGCTGACAATTTCAAAATGAAACCATCACTCATATATTAATCACTAAACAAAAAAACACAATGGAACTCAAAGGAACATTTAAAAAAGCAACCCCGATCGAGACAGGAGTCTCAAAGTCAGGGACAGAATTCAAAAAACAGACATTCACAATCGAGACCGATGGACAATATCCGAAAACTGTTGCATTCAGTTTGTTCGGAGATCGGACTGATCTGATCCATCGCAGTCAGCCAGGAGATGTGATGACTGTCCGATTTGATGCCGAGAGTCGGGAGTACAATGGAAAGTTTTACACGGATCTCAAATGTTTCGGGATCACGACTGAGAGTTTCTCTCAATCAACACACCCCCCGAGTCAACCTGAGACCCCGAGTCAACCTCAGATCACCTATACTCGAGTACCTCACACCCCCGATCCGACACCTTTCACTCCGCATATGGGAGCAACCTCGACCGCTCCTGAGTCAACTCCTGTCGATGATGATCTCCCTTTTTAATTGATGAATATGTTTGCAATTATCGGATATATAATGAATGACAACAGCGGGGAGCAACGGATCTCCCCGCTCCCTGTCGAGACAATCGGAGATATCTCAAAATTTGAAGAGGAGATGTCACACAAACACGGAAAGAGAAAGAGTCCGATTTACGCAATCTATCGGGATGCCTATCCAAAAAACCACCATCTCAGGGAATATCACACACCATCCCGAGAGAACGCTCTCAGAGTCCTGACATTATGACAGGAATATAAAAAAGCAGTATAATTTATTGCAATCAGGTAAAAAATTATTGTATCCTAATTATCAATAAGTTATACCCCCTAAATCTCAAGATATTTCACGGGAGATCGGACATTGTGGATATATAGCCTTTCACTCTATTAGCGACCCCCTATCCCCTTACATCGAACCTGACACAATGACAGACACGGAAAACAATCTCAGCATCCTCGACTCGATCGATAAACTCAAACGAGAGGCACACATCAAACCATCGAAAAGAAAAAAGCAGTCATCGAGATCCTATCAGTCAAAGCAAAACAAATACAGGAGAGATAAAGCAAAGAGCGATCCATTATTCAGACTCAAGAGGCACACAGGGAAGATCATCTCAAATCATTTGCGATCGATGGGACTCAAGAAAAGCAAGAGGACAGAGGAGATCATCGGGATCTCATATGATGAATTTTATAAGTATCTCGAGGGTCTCTTTGCTCCGTGGATGAGTTGGAACAATGCGGGGAGATACAAGAAAGGCAAACGACAACAAGGATGGGACATCGATCACATCATCCCTATATCGACAGCGACAACAGAGGAGGACATCATCAGGCTAAATCATTATACTAATATGCAACCTCTTTGCAGTTTTATCAACAGACACATCAAAAAAAATCAACTCAACTTCAAACCCTAAACAATGGACATCACACAGGCACACATCGACAACCTGACAAAAGCAATAGAGGAGATCTATCCAGGACAATCAGTCCTCAGAGTCATCCTCTATCATTTGGATCAGGACAATATCGCTCAACCTCCTGACAAGATCCCGCACCCTCAGACAATACAACTCTCAATCGACCTCTCAACCTAAACAGAACGACAATGACAGATAAACAGATCAACGAACTAATCGACCTAATACAACAGGCACACAAAGCAAACAAGATCTCAAGGATCAGCCTCGAGACTATCGCAAACGGAGGATCTCTGAGATCATCAGGAGGTCACATCACTATAAATAAACCTCACAATGATATAAAAATCGAAATCGACCTCAAACAATATCCTCAATGACAGACGAACAATTCGCACAACTCATCGGACTCCTCCTCGATGCTCAGGCAGAGGACAGGATCAAATCAGTGACAGCCGAAACCCTCAACAACGGAGTCCCCCATCAAACAGGGTGGATCATATACAACCAAAAGAAACCCGACACAATGATCATCACAATCAATCTCTCAACCCTTTAATCCCCGACCTATTGGCAAACTATTGGACAGACAAACACGATACAGCGATTAAACAATACTATCAAACAACCTCGATCGATGAGAGATATCAGATCATCTCGAGGGATCTCTCGGATGCTCTTTATGAGATGGCATCGAGAGCATTGGTCAACAATGGTCACAGGAGCAACAAAGAGTATGAGCAAGACATTGTCATTCATCTCGTTTACAAAGTCCTCCCGAAATTGTCAGGGGATAAACTACCAGGAGCATTGCAATACCTGTGGACAGCCTCGGGGAACTATGTCAAAACATACATCAGCAACAAAGTCAACTCTCCATATGTGGACATTAACACCCTGACTCAATGTGTATGCAACAAAGCGATCCCTGATGAGGTCTCCGACCTTAATATCTATATGAGTGAGGCATATGTCAAGGGTATTTATATGGATGAGCCTCTCGCATCAGAACACACCTCGATCGACCCTGTTGACCCTGATGCTGATTATGAGTTGAGCCTGATCAGAGCAAAGATCATCAACGAGATCGACCTGAGGATCAAAGGACAAACCATCATCAACACAACAAACTCGGTCTTTTTATTGCTCCTCAAACAATACATCCTCGACAATGACTATGATGTGAGAGGATTCGGAGACTACATTCAGAGTACAATGAGAATGAAACTCAACACATACAGAGCGATCGCAGGGAGACTCGGTCTGAGGACTAAAGGATTTAACGAACAATTAATCGGAAAGTAAATGAGTATTAGAAACGACAACCCCAAAAACGACCTCAAAGCAATCATCACTCTGACAACCATCGCTCAAGAATGGGTCGAGTCAGGTCATCCCGAGTTATCCATCGACACGATGATCAGAGTCAAAGGATTTGTCACTCAATTCATTGAGACTCCCCGATGTGATTGCGGGGAATATCTCATCGATGGTCAATGTCAATACACACCAACTAAAAACGACTAAAATGACAGCAACAAAAATCAATGCAAGGATCACTCTCTCGAGAGTAACAAAGACCCCGATCATCGGGAAGCCTGTGACATTCGCAATCAAGGTCACAGGGAAAGGGATTTTTAATATGTCAATCGCTCTCGATTTCAATCGAGCAGTATTGACCCCGATCAAAGTTGCAACATTAAAGGGATTTTATGATGTTCATAACTTTGATTCCTCACTCGCAGGGGCAAAAATCATACTTCTCGACATCTACAAAAACGGATATCAAGGACTCAACCTCTCCTCAAAGCAACTCGCATCAATAACCTTTATGTATCACGGAGGATCAACTCCTTTGCAGATCCTCACAGATCTCTCGGGAGTATGGGATGACATCGGGGATGATATCAACCCCGCTAAATATACAGCCTCATCGATCTGATCAACCCGACCCCGAGACATCCTCTCGGGGTCTCTTTTTATAAAATTATCCAGGTTGATAGTATTTAAAACAAAAATACGCTTACAATGGAATTCATAAACACCGACAAAACAACCGAAATCCTCAAGGGTCTCAACGCAGACGAAACAACAATCGAGTTGATCCTCAACAATGTCTCTCAGTACAATGACCTTGTTAAACAATACGGGAAAAGCAATTTTAAGTCAGGATATCTGATGTATCAATTAAATGTACAAATCGGGAAACAGATCGAGGGACTCAGGAAAGTCAATGCAAAGATCAACCCCGAGGAGGATGATGCATTCGAGAATTTAGTCAAGAGCCTCAAGGAGTAATAAATGAGCAATCTCGAAACAGCAACTCAATACGCTCGAGATTGCATATCAGGAGCGATCCCCGCTTGTATCTATGTGAAACAAGCAGGGGAGCGATTCCTGTCCGACATCGTGTCCGACAAATACACCTATAAATCGACAGAGGTCGATCGTGTTGTCAAGTTTATCAGCAACCTCGATCTAACAGAGCAAAAAACCCCGAAAAAGTTTATCCCCGAGGCTTGGCAAATATTCATAATTGCGAATATTTACGGGATCATCAGGAGAGACAACTCCCTGAGAAAATATCGACAGGCATACATCGAACTCGCTCGGAAAAATGGCAAATCTCAACTTGTCACAGCCTTGTCGATGTATCATTTACTTGTCGATGTCGATGCTCAGATCATCATCTCAGCAAACTCCAGGGATCAGGTCAAAAATGTCGATTTCAAAAAAGTCCTCCAATTCTCAGAACAACTCGACCGCAAACACAAACACCTCGTCCCTTATTACAACTCAATCAAATTCAAGACCAATGAGTTGATCGTGACAGCCTCAGACCCGACAAAATTAGACGGTCTGAATGCCTCATTTTGTCTCATTGATGAGTTACACGAAGCACCCGACAATCGGATGTATAATGTCCTCAAATCATCTCAGGGAGGCAGACTCGAGCCTCTCCTGATGACTATCACAACAGCGGGTTTCAATACGGAGTCATTTTGCTATCAATTGAGAACATTTTGCACAGAGATCCTCTCGGGAGAGAAAACCGATGAGAGTCAATTCGCTCTCATTTACACGATCGATGAGGAGGATGATTTCGCTGACCCCGACACTTGGGTCAAAGCAAATCCAAACTTGCATATATCTGTTTATGCAAATTTTCTCGAGTCCGAGGTCAACAAAGCGGTCAACAATGTCAGCGAAAAAACATCTGTCCTCGTTAAACACTTTAATCGATGGTTGAGAAATAACACTCTCGATGTATGGATCAATGAGCAACTCATCGACTCAGCGATGTCAACAGAGATCAAAATGTCAGATCCGATGTTCATTGATCAGGAGTGCATTGTCGGGATCGACCTCGCATCTGTCTCCGATGTCACATCGGTCTCATATTTATTTCACATTGATGGGATCTCATATTTTTTCAACTCACTATATCTCCCCGAGGACTCAGTCAACAGTAATCAAAATATTCAATTTTTCAAGGAGGCAGGGTCTCGGGGCGAGATAAATATCACGGATGGCAATGTCTGTGATTATGATCTCATCCTCAAAGATCTCCTCAAGGTCAATGAATACTCCCCGATCAAAAAAATATATTACGACAAATTCAACTCAACTCAATTCATTATCAATGCGACTGAGGCTTGTTTGCAATGTCAACCCTTTTCTCAGATGCCAGGGTCACTAAACAAACCCCTCAAGGAATTCGAGCGACTCCTCAAATCGGATCGGATCGCAATCGAGAGAAACTCTGTTGTAAAATGGATGATCGGAAATGTCATCCTCGATGTCAACAAAATGGGGAATTACTCCATTGATAAGAGGTCAAAGTCAAAAAAGATCGATGCAGTTGCCTCGATGATGGATGCATTCGGAGGGATGCTCGAGTCCCCGATTTACTCATATGAGATCAGTTGATCAAAAATCCCTTGATAATAGTATTTAATCAAAAAAACATATGCGAAATCCTTTCAAGCGATCCCTCGACAATTGGATCGACCCTGTCCTCGGAGTCCTGAGGATGCGATCGACATCCTCATATAAAGCGGAGAAAGCAACAAAACTCTCGACAGTTTACCGATGCATCAACCTCCTGAGTGACTCGATTGCATCGCTCCCGATCATCCCCTATACAATCAAATTAAATTGGAAATATGTTGACAATGACAGCGGTCTCAATGACTTGTTAAACATTCAACCGAACGCATATACATCATCATTTATGTTCAAAAAAATGATCATTGTCAATATGCTCACAAAAGGGAATGCATACATATTAATTACCAGGATAAAGACAGGGAAAATCACATCCCTGACCCTGTTAAACTCCGATTTCATCTTTGTCGATATCCAAAACAATGATATCAAATACATCGACACATCGACAGGGGCAGAGTATGACAAGAGTCAGATCATCCATATCCTCAACTATACAACCGATGGCATCACAGGAGTCAGCACGATCACATATGCATCAGACTCCCTCGGGATCGCTTACAACTCCGAGTCACACGCCTCCAATTTTTGGAAATCGGGAGGTAATATGTCAGGCATCCTGAGACCCGTGCAAGGAGGAGGGATGAACCCCGCACAGGCAAAAAGAGCGAAACAGGATCTCATCAGTCAATTAAACAGCGATCTCGGAGGCTCGAGCAACTCAGTCGTTGTCCTCGGGGATGGTCTCGAATATCAGACAATATCGGTCAACCCGAAAGACTCTCAACTCCTCGAGTCGAGACAATTCAATGTCCTCGAGATCTGTCGTTTTTTCAATGTCCCTCCCGCTCTCGCATTCTCAGAGTCAGGCAAATTCTCAACAGCAGAACAGCAGGGACTCGACTTTTTAAACAACTCACTCACACCCATCATCGAGAAGATCGAGAGCGAGATGTTTCGGAAACTATATCTCCCGAGTGAGTGGAGATCCTCTGAGTTGAAATGTGACACCGAGAACCTGATGAGGCTCGATGCAACATCAAGAGCCGACTATTACTCAAAGATGTTTCAAATCGGAGGACTGACAACAAATGAGATCCGATACAAGACCGATGCTCCTTATCCTGTCACGGGAGGAAACAGATCCTTTGTCCCTGTCAATGTACAACCATCGGACAACCTGATCTCAGAGCAACCAAAACCGACAAATCAAATCGACAATAAACTTATCTAATATGGAAACAAATATCGAAAAAAGGTATGCAGTCGAACTCAGAGCAACGGGAGACTCCCGAACCATCTCAGGGACAGCAATTGTATTCAACACCGAGAGCCAACTCCTCGGGGGGATGTTTACCGAAATAATCAAACCCGAGGCAGTATCAGCCGACCTCCTGTCGAAATCAGACATCCTCCTCCTCTTTAATCACGAAGATGATGATATCCCCCTCGCTCGGTCGAAATACGGGAAAGGATCTCTCAAAATAGCGATCACAGCGAACGGAGTCGATTTCTCATTCGATGCCAGGAAAACCCCTCAGGGAGATGAGATCCTCTCCGCTGTCAGGTCGGGAGATGTTGACAGTTGCTCCTTTGCTTTTTGTGTTGCCGATGATGGGGATGAGTGGTTTTCAAAACCTGATGGAACATATCTGAGAACAATCACAAAGTTTGAGGAGATCCGTGACTTTTCACTTGTCAACTCCCCCGCTTACACCGAGGCAACTTGTCGGTCGCTCGACAAATTCAAGGAGACACGGACTGAGGAGATCCCTCCTGTTGTCGCTCCCGAGGTCGAGGTCATCCCCGAGGTCATCCCTGAGGCAGTTGTCGAACCTGAGACAGTTATTGTCTCTGAGGTCATCCCTGAGGTCGTGGCTGATGAGATTGCGGAGTTTTATGCTCCCCTCGATGAGATCATATCAAAATTATCAGAGGCATAGTATTTAAAACAAAAAAACAGATGGATGAAGCACAATTGATCGAAAAGCGAAAAATCGCAGTCTCTCGACTCTCCGAGATAGTTGGAGCGGGTAAAACAGAAAAGCGAAAACTGTCAACAACCGAAATGAGATCTTTCACAGAAACAAACTCAGAGATCCAGGAGATCGATGAGCAACTCGCAAACAAAAATCATACTACTCAAATAACTCAATCAAGAAAAATGGAAACAACAACTTTCTCCCTCATCAAAGCAATTCGCTCCCGTGCAAAGGGAGAAAACCTCTCTCCCGAAAACCTCGCAATAGTTGAGGTAGGTCGTGAAGAAATGCGCAAATCAGGTCTTTCTTTTTCGGGAGACATTCAGATCCCTCTTGAGACCCGTGCTGTCATTATGGCAACATCAGCAACCTCAGGACAGGAGGTCATCGCAGAACAAAAACTCCCGATGCTCGAGTCATTACAGGCATCGCTTGTATTAGTACAGGCAGGAGCAACTTTCCTCAATGGTTTGGTCGGAGATGTTTCGATCCCGACATATGCAGGGACAACATCCGCTTGGAAAGGCGAGGGAGTCGACGCAACCGATGGAGCAGGAGCAACAGGAGAGGTCACTCTGACCCCGAAACGACTGACAACTTTCATCGACATCTCGAAACAGTTTCTTGCTCAGGACTCCATCGGAGCGGAGTCGATGCTGATGGCTGAGATCGTGAAATCGATACAGGGCAAACTCGAGGGAACTATCTTCGGCAAAGAGGCAGTTTCAGCAACTCAACCAGGAGGATTTTTCGCAGTAGCACCCGCAACCCTTAAAGGGACAGCAACTTTCGCAAATATGGTCGCTCTTGAGACCGCTGTTGACACCGCCAACGCTCTTACAACTGCAAAATACATCACAAATGCAGGTGGTCGGGGCAAGTTAAAAACGACTGTAAAGGTCGCAAATATGCCTAATTACATTATGGAGTCCGATGGCACGATCAACGGATATCCGACCTTAGTGACTAACAATGTCGCAAAAGCCTTACAAGTTGGAGCAGACGAATTCGGAGTTGTTTTCGGAGATTGGTCACAGTTTGTAATCGGTCAATGGGGAGCAATCGACCTGACAGTTGACCCTTACACCCAGGCAGGGAAAGGTAACATCAGAGTTGTTATAAATGCTTATTTCGATGCCAAACCGAAAAGGGCAGAGGCTTTCGCAATTGCCTCGATCAAATAGTCATCCGATTAATTTCGATACAGAAAAGACCCTCCCGATCTGAGAGGGTCTTTTTTTTACAGATTTACCTCGAAAATAGTATTTAAGAAAAAGCATATACAATGGCATCATACGGAATTGACCTGATCACGGGACTCCCTTATATCATCAGCGATGACACTCCCGAGGTCATCATCACAGCACCAACAGCAACGGAGTCAGAGGCAACATTCGGGATCGACATCGTGACAGGCGAACCCTATGTTGTGAATGATGCAAACGAGATCCCGATCCAACAGGCGGGACACGATCTCTCATATACTCACACTCAGGGAGTCCCCTCAACTTTTTGGACTGTCTCTCACAACCTCGGGAAACATCCATCGGTCACAGTAGTTGACACAGCGGGGACAGAGTATGAGGGAGAGGTCACTCACATCGATAACAACAATCTGACTTTGACTTTCTCCGCTCAATTCGGGGGTTATGCATACTGTAATTAATTTATAATCATATAAGAAATGGCAAAACGGATTTTCCTCTCAAACATTGATCTCGCTCTCAATCAACTTTTACAAGCGAAACTCGAAAACCTCGCATCAGATCCCGCAAATACGGAGTCCCGATTTTATTACAATACAGTATCAAAAAGGATCAAATATTTCAACGGGACAGCGTGGCTGACTGTGACAGACTCGACAGATCTGACATCATTCACATCGCACATCAACGATGCATCGAAACATTATGCAATCAACGACACAGGCACAGGGACAACCGACCTCCTGTCAGCAAATAAGATCCTCGCTCTGATCTCAGCGGTCAACGGAGCGGTCGCAGGGTCTCTCGTTTTTCAAGGCGGTTACGATGCCTCAACAGACTCTCCCCATCTCGACACAACACCGATCGCAATCAACAACGGGTTTGTGTATGTGGTAACTGTGGCGGGTACATTTTTTACCGAGCCTCTCCAGGTCGGAGATATGATCATCGCAAAACAGAACACACCGACAACCCTCGCTCATTGGGTACTCGTAAATAAAAACATCCCCGACATTGTGGCATCATCCGAGGGATCAGCGGGGATCATCGCTCTCGCAACTCAAGCAGAGGTCACAACGGGAACGGATGACACAAAAGCGGTCACCCCTCTCAAACTCAAGACAAACCTCGGGATCACAGCGACCCTCACAGTTGCAAAGAAATTCACAACAACCCTCGGGGATGGAGGATCTCTCACATATGCGATCGCTCACAACATCGGAGCGAGGACTGTGAACGCTCAAGTATATCGGACAGCGACTCCATATGATGTGATCGAATGCGAGATCGTGCAAACATCGACAACAGTCACAACATTCAATTTTAATGTAGCACCATCAGCGGGACAATATACAGTCGTAATCATCGGATAAAATGAGCAAAAAGATATTATCTCAACAGGATCTCTCAACTCAAGCCTCCCTCACAACCCCCGACTCGGGGTTTGTGGGGTTTGGGGCAAAGAGTGATGGGTTATATGAAAAAATAGGGACAAACGAAAAAAAACTCATCAAAGAGGGAGACCTGATCACTCCCCGAGTGCAATCGGTCTCAAGCGGAGCAACAGTCACCCCAAACTCCGACTCAGATGATGCTATTGAGATAACGGCACAGGCAGTTGCTCTCACAATTGCAAATCCGAGCGGTACTCCTGTCAACTTTCAAAAACTACTCATCAGGATAAAAGACAACGGGACTGCAAGGACAATAAGTTTCGGGACATCATACGCATCAGGAGGAGTCTCTCTCCCGACAACAACAATCGCATCAAAGATCCTGACCCTCGGATTTATGCACAACACAGCGAACTCTCTCAATAAATGGCAATTAATTGCACTATCCCAGGAGGTTTAAATGTCGTATAGTCACATAAAAACCATAACAGTCGATCACTTGAAAGTTGTCAACACAGCACAAACAAATTTTCCCGTGCTGTTATCAACAACAGATGCAGAACTCAGATCGATACAAAACGGGGGATTCATATCAAATGCAAACGGATACGACATCGCATTTTATTTGACAAATGATTTGTCAGGGTCGAGACTCCCTCACGAGATAGACAACTACAACCCAACAACAGGAAAAGTCGAAATATGGATAAAACTCCCGACCCTTTCAAATTCATCCGATACAGTTTTTTATATGGCTATCGGGGACAATTCAATTGCAGTCTCACAGGAGAATAAATCAGATTTATGGACAGATTTTTTAGCAGTCTATCATTTTGGAACACCCTCGCTCATCTCGGTTTCAGACTCTAAAGGGGTAAACAATGGAGTCAACAACGGAGTAACAGCCTCAACAGGTAAGATCGGAGGAGCAGGGAATTTTATCTCCTCCTCCTCACAATATATCAATGTGGGGAGCAATGCTTCGATAAAACCGACAACAGACTTTTCAATATCAGCGTGGGCGAAAACAAGTCAAATTAACACAATTGCAATTCTATTCAGTATGTTCGGGAATAGCGGGAGCAATTATGACGGATATAGGCTCGCTCAATTAGATGCGGGATTCGGGAATAAAATGTCCATTAATACTTTTAACAATACATCAGGGACACTCTACGGCAAAATGCCAAATAGTACATATAACAACAATACTTGGAATAAATACACGGCAATAATAAAACAAAGCAATTCCTCATATGAGTTTTACGCCAACAATGTAAACTCATCGACAAATATGGGGTCAGGATATACAAGCCCCCTATATCTCAACTCTCCTGTGGGAGTAATAGGAGCATTAAATTACAACGGGGGGCGGCTACAATATTGGAACGGACAGATTGACGAACTAAGGATTTATAACGGGGTACTCTCAAAGGATTGGTCTGACACAGAGTACAACAACCAAAACGACCCCTCAACCTTTTTATCAATCAGCACAGCAATCGCAATATCAGGAGGAGTAATCCCTGACACCTCAAAATTTTTCCTTTTTTTCTAATCCCCTCTAACAATGGCTAACACATATACATCACTCAGCGAGTTAAAACAACATCTCAACATTGAGGAAACTTTCACGGATGAGGATCAGTATCTCTCCGAGTTGATCTCTGTTGTCGAGATGGCTGTTTTCGAGTATTGCAACGGAGGGATCGAGACCTCCCTGATCACAGTCGAGATCAACGGACAAACAGTCAAAGCACTCCCCAAAACAATCAAATGGGCGAGTCTCTTACTTGCTCAACACCTTTATCTCAACAGGGGGATTGTCTCCTTTGCTCAAGGATTTGAGATCCCGTATTCATTCAAATTCTTACTCAACTTTTATCGTATTTATACAATCGCATAATGGCACTACTTATCGGAGAGATGCGACACAGCATCACAGTCAAGAGCCTCTCATCGACAGTCGATGAGTTTGGATCGAGAGCGGAGACATTCTCGGATCTGATGACCCTCAAAGCATCCCTCAAGTATATCTCGGGGACAAAAACAGTCGACTCTCGGGAGATCTTCAACTCCCAGGTCTTGCAATTCTCAACCCATTATCGACCCGCAATTGTCGAGACTTGTCAGATTGTTTTTGAGGACAAAAAATATCGCATTCTCTCGATCTCCCCGATCGGATATCGGGAGGGACTGATCATTAATTGTGAGTTAATAAATGAGTAAGCCTGTCGGATTCAATGTCGAAAACCCCGAGGATCTGATCACTCTCCTCAACTCCCTCAACTCGACAGTCAGGTCTCAGGCTGTCCTCGATGGGATGATCGCAGGAGCAAATATGATCAACAATGAGTCTCGAGCGAGATTGTCAGGGATGGCAAAGAGCAAATCGAGTTACTTCTCAACATCATTCAAAATGGAGGCACTCAAGGGGAGGACTCCTGATGAGATCGGGATCAGAACGGGAGTATATAATAAACAAAAAGGATATCTCCTGAGGTGGTTGGAATTTGGGACAACAAAAAGGGTCACTCTCAAACGAAAAAACCCGACCTCGAAAGAGATCACCCCTCCGATGAACAGGGGACAAATGACAGCATACTCCTATTTTTTCGGAGTCGTTAAAAACAACCAGGAGGAGACCTTTCGGATCGTATCAGAGACAATCATCAAGAGCCTCGAAGATATGACTGCAAAATCATAATTTATGCCGACAATTTACCTCCCTCCTAAAAAAGTTTATAAGACTCAAAAGCGGTCATACAAGACGATCAGCAAGAGGGACAACCTCAATCACATCGCAGTATATAACACAACGCAATGGAGATCCCTGAGGCTCGAGAAGATCAAAGAGTCCCCTCTCTGTGAGGTTTGTTTCGCTCGGGGAGTCATCACATCGGGGATCGATGTACATCATATCATCCCGATATCGAACGGAGCAACCATCAGGGACAAACAGATCATCGGATTTGACAAGACAAATCTCAAAACATTATGCAAACAATGTCATAAAGATCAACACATATGATAACAACAGGAAAAGCAATTTACTCGATCCTCTCAGCAAACACAGGAGTCAAAACCCTTGTCGGAAAGGATAAAGATAATAATTATAAAATTTACCCCCTGATAATCCCCGAGGGGACTGTCCTCCCGTGCATCGTGTATGAGAGATCATTTGTCAACCAGGGAACAAAGGAGGGGACAGGGATGTCCGACTCAACAATCAACATCACGATCCTCGCAAAGTCATACAAGGAGACAATCGATCTCTCCGAGGCAGTTGCGACCGCTCTGATCGGATATCGGGGAGGATCGATCAGGAGTCTCATCCTGACATCAGGAGCGGAGACATATGCGGAGGGTGCATTCATACAGGCTCTCACATTCTCGATCAAGAGCGTATGATTTTTTTCGGGGGCATAGTATTTAAAACAAAAATCTGATACTATGGCAACAGAACCGACAAAAATCGCATACGGTGGAGATATGATGCTGTTTCTCGCATCCTTACCGATCGCATTTTCAACATCCGCAAAACTCGAGATAAAACTCGCAACCCGTGACATCGGGTCGAAAGACTCGGGAAATTGGAAAGAAAAACTCCCAGGCAAATTAGAATTCTCAGCCTCGACCGATGCTCTTTATACTGAGGTATTAACAGCAACAACGACAACAACGACTCACGATGAGTTATATGCTCTGATGATCGCCCGCACTCCGATCGTGATGGCATTCGGAGCAACAACAGGAGACGCTCCCGCACAGACACTCCTCGCAACAAAAAAGAATTTCACAGGGTCGGTGTACATCACAGCGATCTCAGTCAATGCTCCTGACAACGAGACTGTCTCATATTCGGTCTCATTCGAGGGAACAGGGTCTCTCGTAATGGCATAAGGTTTGTTTTGTGGGTTTGTTTTAATGCAAAAGAGCGGGGATCTCTCCTCGCTCTCTTTGTGTCTTATTTGGTCTCAACCCTGTGAACTGTCTCCCCCTCGATGATCACAGGATGACCGATCCTCGGGACTCTTTTTGAGTTGCTGAGAGTCTGATAAACCCATCCCCGAGCCTGACACAGTTTTCGGAAATTTCCCCAACACTCAACGACAGGGGATGTGATGATGATCGCTGTTTTCGTGTTCATATAGATTTATTTTTAAAGGTTGTTTCTAAGCGATTGAGCGAGTTGACCCTCCTGATGATGGCAGGAGTCCGATCGTGTATTTTTATGAGTCCCTGACACTCCCTGAGAGCGATCTCGATATCATCAAGATCAGAGCAATCTCGGGATCGGTAAATATAACCGAGGGACTGATATGCTGTCCTCATTTTGCACCCTCCTCGATATTACTCAATATTTCACTCAGAGGGGAGTTGATCCACGACTTGACCCACAACCGAACCCGCTCCTTGACAAATTCATCTACCTCCTTTAATCCATTGAGAACAATCTCCCCATCTCCAGGATGACCGAAATTGCAAGTCTCCATCTTTGATATCCTGACAACCTCACGGAGAGAGTCGATGTCAGATTTTTTGAGTCTTGTATTCATTATTTTTTTGAGATTTATGACCCGAGGAGAGATCCTCGGGTCGGGTTAATTATTCGACTGACTCTGTGAGGCTGTTGACAACATCCTCGAGCGAGGACATCGCATCCTCGAGATTGCTGATTGCGGTCTCCATCTTTTCCCCTTTTTCGCTCGATTGAACTCCCTCGGGCATATTATCGAAAGACTCTTGCTCCTCATCCCTTAGATCTTCGAGTTGACTCCTGAGGGTCTCGATCTGATCGAGAATGCTGTTGATTGATTTTCTGCGGATATTATTCATTTTTTTGAGATTTATGACCCGAGGATCTCTCCTCGGGTCGGGTTGTTTTTATTTACTTTTTAACCGCCAGGATGAAACGACCGCAACAATTCGAGATTTTGATCCCCTCAAATGAGTTGTCAGAGTATGCGGAGAAATAATCACGGGATGATCCAACAAAAAAAGCACCATCGATCCCGAGTGAATGCGATTGCATACAGGGAGTTGACTCAGTTTTTGCAGACTCGAAACCTTTGTTTCTCGACTCACATCCATCAGTCATACCATCAAACTCGGATGTTATATTGATAAAGAGTTGACCTTGATTTTTTTTGATAAATGACTTTACTGTTGCGAGAGTGATTTTTGCGGGGAGAGTGATCATTGTGAGGGGGTTTTTGAGGGTTTATGATGTGTCTGTCTGACTTGGTAAAGATACTAAATATATATACTACTCGACAAAGGAGTGAAAATATATTTTTCACAACAGAACTCGCAAAACATCAGCGAGTTACAATAAAATAAAATGCAAAAAAATACTCCCGAGGATGATATCTCGGGAGATTTCTGTCATATTTATACCAAAAAACCCGAAAATCTCTCCTCGGGTCTCTATTTTTATTTTTTTGTCATACTTGATCCGACAACCATCTCCAGGGATGCGAGAGCGATCCGATCCCGCTCTGAGGATATCTCCTGAGACTTCTGTGCGATGATCGATCCGATTGCCTGACATTGATCCTGAGAGAGAGGCATAATCCATAAAGCAGAGACACCATCAAGGAGAACCTGAGCAGTCACACGCACCTCAAGCCTCCGAGATAACATCGATTGCAATGAGGGAGCGATCGAGAATGTGAGGAGGATCTTGATTGCTGATCCATTATGCGACCCCGTGATTGTCATCAGGTCATCAGATCCGATGATTTGCTCCTCCGTATATGCGAGGGATTTATTGTCTGATAAAATTTGCACTAAATCTGATAAAGTTGCCATTTTTTAAAGGTTTAAAGGGTTTATTAATTGAGGGGAAAAATTGTTTTTTGTATCGGATAAAAGATCCCCGAGAGATGATCCCTCGGGGAAAATGTTTTTTATAAGTGAGTATAAAGACCCGTGACAGATGTGAAAATATCTTGCAACATATCACAATAGATCCCATTTTTTTGATCCTTGATGATCATTTTGAAATCCTTTGAGAGTGAGTAAAAAGTCATATCATACAGATCCATCGAGTTGAGAGTGATCGATAAAAATTGAGCCTTTGCATTGTTGCGGGTCAATTTCATTCTCAGCGTATTCCCATCAGAGATGAAATTTTTTGAGCCTGTCATAACGATGAATTTATTGCCTCCGAGTTGTGAGAGAATTGTTTGAGCGATGATCATTGTGAGGGGGATTTTTAAGGGTTTATTTTGTGTCTGTCTGACTTGGTAAAGATACTACATATATTTACCGATTTACAAAGGATCGAAAATATATTTTTCACAACAGAACTCTCAAAATATCAGCGAGTTGCATCGGCCTTGCAATCGTTTTTTTATCCTGTTTTTTAATTATTTCAGTAAATAAATGTCATATTTATCCCGAAATCTCATTTTATGCAGTTTTTTTAAGTAAATAGTATTTACATAAAAACAACCATATGAGACAAGCAACAATCACAATCGGATCACAGCAGTACATCGTAAAACAATCACACAGAGCATTAATCGCATTCGAGCGATTAACGGGTCGCAACGCATATGAGACACAACCATCAGTCACAGACTCGATGTCGATGATGTGGTCGATGCTCACAACTTGCAATCGGGAGACATTCCTTTTCTCATTCGATGAGTTTCTCGACCTGATCGATGAGAACCCGACAGCACTCGAGGATTTCAATGAGTATCTCATCGCACTCGCTCGGGATATGGGTCTCGACCTCGCTCCTGAGACCGCTGTTGTCGATAAAAAAAAAGCGGAGACCCGATAAGCATCACAGACCTTTACGGGATGATGGTTTTCGATTGCGGGATTGATCCAGGGTATTTTTTGGATGAGATGGAACTTTTCGAGGTCAAATCTCTCATAAAAAGATACAATCTCAATTATCAAGACAAGTGGGAGAGATCGAGGTTTGTCGCTTTTTGGACTGTCAAATCAGGCGGGTCAACAGCGACAACTCCTCAGGATCTCATCTCCTTTAATTGGGAGGATCAACCCGTAAAAATGAAAGCGAAAAGGATGAGTCGGGAGGAGAGTCTCAAGATGATGCAAGAGAAAACAAAGAGCCTCGAGAATTTCAACTCAGGGAACACCGAAAAATTAAATTTATAAAAATATGGGCAAATTTAACCTCCTGACAACTCTCTCTCTGAATGCCTCAGGGATGTCAGATCAACTCAAACAATCGGTCGCAGATATCGAGGCGTTTGTTGACTCCTCAAAAGCAAAAAACATCGAACTCGAAAAGTCCTTTCAGAATGTATCTCAAGGAGGAGTCGAGGATCTGAAAAAGGAGTTATCCTCTGTGATGAAAATCTCGTTTGCGGGAAAATCAGAGGCAGAGATCAAAGTCCTCAGGGATCGGACTCGGGAACTGACAAAAGCGATCAGGGACACAGGATCGGGATTTCAAGTCACAGGAGGAGACATCTCCGATACAGCCTCAACCATATCTCCCAAAATCGCAGGATTAAAACGATCCTTTGTCGATGTCTCAGAGATGGGAGTCGGAGCGATGAGGTCTGAGATCAAACTCCTAAACAAAGAGAATTTCGGAGGCAAAACAAAAGAGGAGATCCTGATCATCAAAAACAGGATCGGGGAGTTGCGGGATGCGATGGGAGACCTCAAGTCAGAACAAGCGATCCTCGGGACAGAGATGGGGTCAGCAATGGCGAAAGGCTTACAAGCGGTCTCCGCTGTTGCCGAGGGAGCGGTCGGAGTTGCGACCCTGATGGGAGTATCAAAAGAAAAAGCGGAAAAGTATCAACAGACAATGATCGCTCTGATCGGGATCACTCAAGCGATGGGAGTCATCCAGGATGCACTTGAGACCCGACTGATCCAAAACATCGCACTCAAAGTCAAGGATGCAGTCGTGACAATGGCTCAGACTGTTGCGACTAATATTGCGACTGTTGCGACTTGGGCTTTGAATGCCTCCCTCATTGTCCTCTCGGCAACGATCGCAATCATCGTCCTCGCTCTCGCTGTTGTGGCTGTCGGAGTTTATTATCTTGTCAAGGCTTTCTCCGCATCAGACTCGGCAACAGACAAGAGCATCGCAAAGATCAAGGAACTCGGAGACGCTCACAGGGATCTCCTCGGTCTTATCCAGGAGAACGCATCCCGACTCACAGGGTCTCAAATGGAGATGCTCGTTGCAACGGGGAAAATGAAACAAAAAGAGTTTGACATTTGGAAACTCAACGAGATCCGAAAAAAAGAACTCATCGACAACTCAAATCGACAGATCGCATCGATCAAAGAGGTCAACGACAAACTCGAGATCGAAAAAGAGGGGAAGAAATTACTCGCAATCAGGGAACTCGAGGGGATAGCATCAGCCGAGAGGATGCAAATCCTGATTGATACGAACAAAAATATCGATCTCATCAATGCGAATTATGCTCAATCAGTCGCAAACCTGACAATCAAAACAACGGGTCAACAAGTCGGAGCATATGATCAATTGACAAAGAAGATCTCCGACCTCAAAGAGAAGATCGGCAATGTGATCACTCAGGGAGGCACAGTCACTCCCGAGATGACAGAAAAACTCATCGCATATGAGAGACAACTGATCAAGGTCAATGAGGAGATCGCAAAACAGACAGCGATCCCGATGGAAAGGGTCGCAAATGTAGCGATCAAGATGACAGGGGAAACAGACATCCCCGAGGTCAAATCAGGAAAAGACAAATATAAGATCGAGCAAAAAGAACACACCGAAAACCTCAAAAAGAAATATGCAATCTCAATGAGATATCGAGAGATCGAGTTGACAGAGGCTCAAAAAGATGCTCAATATCGCAGGGCAATCGAGCGGGAGACTCAGGAGATGAACCTCGGATCGATGGCTGACTCATTCGGACAAATGTCGGGATTATTCGATCAGAATACAATCGCATATAAAGGGATGGCAATCGCACAGGCAACAATTTCAACTTGGTTAGCAGGGGTCAACATCCTCGCAAATACAGCCAAACTCGGGCCGATAGCAATGGGACTCGCTTTCGCATCAACCATCGCAACAGGGATGATGACTGTCGGTAAGATTGCGGGAGTATTCGAGAACGGGGGCATCGTGGGGGGATCGAGTTACTCAGGAGATAAACTCACAGCACGGGTCAACTCTCGGGAGATGATCCTCAACGAAACTCAGCAGGGAAACCTTTTCGCAATGGCGAACGGAGCGGGACAGGCATCAGGAGGATCAGGAGGAGAGGTCACTTTCCGCATCAACGGGACAACGCTTGTCGGAGTCCTCCAAAACATAAACCAAAAAATAAAAAACACCCGATAAGATGAGCCTCCAGGAAAAATATTTTTTCACATTCAAAGCAATCGGAGAGACCCCTCATCGGGTCGAGATTTGGCACGATACAACGGAAACCATCACAGCGGTCGAGGTCAAAGGAGATGACAACCCCTTTTCAGTCTCTTATCCTGATGCTGACAAGTTTGAACCCGTGAGAGGATCGGGATGCACGATCAATTTAGTCTCCGAGACTAATATGCAATTTCTCGGTCTCTATACTGCAAAAATGCAAGAGTATCAGATCCGACACTATATATCAGGCTCTCTCAATTGGGTCGGATGGCTCGACTCTGAGATATATTCAGAGCCTTTCAGCGAGTTAAACAATTATACAGTCTCATTCTCGGGGACTGATGGTTTCGCTCTCCTTGATCGACTCAATTATGTCTCCGATGATGGGAGCAAGATCTCAGGAGCATCAACACAATTCGAGATCCTCAGGTTTATCATCGAGAAAATGTCTCTCCCCCTGATCGACCTCAGGATCAAACTCACAACTCAGGCGGTCGGAGTCACTCTGACATCAACACAAACCATCCTCAACGGGACATTTGTGCAAAACGCAAACTTTTACAATGAGGATGGAGATCCTGAGACCCTCAGGACAGTCCTCGAGCAGATCCTCCGACCCTATGGCGCATTTATTCAACAGGATGGAGGCGGTCTGTATATAACCGACATCAATTGCCTCGCAATCGGGGAGATGAGAGTGATGCAGAGATATAGCCTGACAGATTTCTCCTATATTGATACTGATGGCATCCTCGCAAATATCGGAGATCTCTCAAGTATAGGTTTCACATCCTCAGATCAGACCCTCTCCATAATACCAGGGATCAACAAACAAGTCATCAAATACTCTCCGTATCGGATGACAGACATCCTCGATTTTAACTCCTCGGATGATTTCTCAGATCCAGGGAGTGTGACAAATTTCGGGGTCGCTCCTTACAGATGGAAAGAGACACAGATGTCCTCCTCAAAATCGTGGGACAGGGCGAACTCAGGACAATTCATCAAAATGGAGGGAGTCGATGATGTCTCTCAGGTCGATCACTATCTCAAAATTAACGGGACATTTTCGCTCCTGACAATGGGGACTCAGTCCTTTGCTCTCAAAACATCCCGACCGAGTATCATCCCCGCAAACTACAAACTCAGGGTCTCAATGAATGCATTTTTTCGGGACAATGCAGATCTCGAAAATCCCGCATATGTCCCCGCTCTGATCTCCGAGGGATGGATTTGGGCTGAGTTAATTATCGGCAATAAAAAATGGCATAACAATGCGGGGTCGTGGGGATGGGTCGATGTATCAGATGCCTCGAAAGCATTTTTTATCAAGTTTATGAAACCATCAACAGGACACACCGAGATCGGACAAACCATCAATCAACCGATTGAGGGGGAGTGGATCTCATCAGGCGAACTCAAGAGGATCAACGGAAAATTTGAAACTGTCGATTATGAGATCCCGCTTGACTCAGGGTTTGTAAACGGGACAATCGATTTCAATATTATGAGGTACATTGTTTATAATATGAGCGGAGCAATCTCAGGAGTCTCAGACTGTCGGATCAAGGATATCAAACTCACTCTCATCGATAACAACGGGAATGAGGTCTCCGATCAGGATTTCGAGTATGTCGGGTATATGAATAAGCAATACAAAGAGACAGGAGATGACATCACGCTCCTGACAGGGACAAACATCGAGGAGCATCCAACAGAGCGGGGAGGACTCTTGAAATGGACAGGGACATCCTTTGAATGGTTAAAAGAATGGACACGGGGAGGATCGACTGATTGTATCGAAAATTTACTCCTCAGATCCTTTGTCGGAAATTATGAGGGGAAAACATTATCTCTCACTTGCTCGACTTCTTTATTGCCTCGGATCGTGGGATATCTCAGATATTCAAACTACCTGACTCAGAAATTTATGATCACAGGTTGCACTCACTTTTACGCTGACAATTCATCCGATATCACTCTCCAGGAGATCAACATCGACAGCCTCACAATTAATAAGACTTTTTAAATATGTCAATCATAACAATCGACAAGCGGTCAGTCATCAAAACCCTCCGCAACGGGAGAACAAACACAACAACGGGAGGAGCATCAGGATCGGGATCAGCATCCTCAGGGATCGCATATGCTCCCATCACAGGAGGATCAGGATATATCCAAAACCAACAGGAGACCGATCAAGTTGCAAACTTCAAAATAAAAGGATTCGGGAGAATAAGCAATCCCGCAATCGAGAAAGCATTTGTCGAGGATCTCATCCTCTCATCGACAGGATCTCAGGCAGACTCATCACACGGGATCTCTTTTCGGGATTATGATGGAGATAATGAGGCACATTGGAACTCAGGACAAATCGCAACTGTAAGGGAGGAAACTGCAAACGATTTCGGGGTCGCAATAAAAACAAGCATCGGGGCAATATTACAAGACTCAGTCTATATCTCGAGCGATGGAAAAGTTGTGATAAAAAATCAATTCAAGACATCAATCGCAACAGGGACTCCCCCTCTTGTTGTATTATCAACAACGAAAGTCGAAAATCTCAATGCGAGTCTCCTCGATGGGAAACTGTCGACAGATTTCGCTTTATCAGGACACACTCACTCGGGAGTATATGAGCCTGTCCTCGGCAACCCATCAGCAAACGGGATGATCCTTGCATCATCGACAACGGGGGTCAGATCTTGGGTCGCTCTCCCGACCCCTCAATCGTGGTCATTTGGAGTCAACACAGATGATGCAATAGTCATCGGAGATCCTAACTTTGAAACATACCAGGGGATCAGGCTTGTCGCAGGGTCGGGGGTCTCATTTGCGGAGAGTAACAGCGGGACAGTCGGATCATATCTCAGACAACTCACAATCAACGCATCCTCAGGGACAGTCCTCAACGGGACAGGATTTGTCAAGGCATCAGGGGCATCGATCTCATATGACAATACAACATACTCTCCCGCATCACACACACACACGGGAGTATATGAGCCTGTCCTCGGCAACCCATCGACAAACGGGATGATCCTCGCATCATCGACAACAGGGGTCAGATCTTGGGTCGCTCTCCCGACCCCTCAATCGTGGTACTTTGGAGTCAACACAGATGATGCAATTGTCATCGGAGATCCGCTCTTTGAGACATACCAGGGGATCAGGCTTGTCGCAGGGTCGGGGATGTCTTTCGGTTTGGCATCAGTCGGGACAGCGGGAGCAACCCTCGCACAATTAACGCTCAACGCATCGGGAGCATATGAGCCGATCATCAACAACCCATCTGCAAACGGGATGATCCTCACATCCTCAACAGCGGGGGTCAGATCTTGGAAAGAGGACATCGAGACATTTGTGATGCAATTCGACCTCTCGAGCAACGGGAGTACAATGTTTATTATGCCAAAAGCATATCACAATTATCAGATTGTGAGTTGTTGGGTGCAATCAAAAAACGGGTCATCCTCCTCTCACTTTTCAAAAAACGGATCAGCATCAACATCATTCAACCATAACACAACGGGAGGGGAGATTGCGGGAGGAGCAACTTATCTCCCAGGGACATTGTCAATCGGGGACTCCCTGTCATTCACAGTCGATGTCGCATCGGGGATCGCTGTCACTGTTTTGAAACTTAAAAGGGTATAGGTAAATCCTTAATATTAGTATTTATATGAGGATAGTATTTAAGGAAAACAACCCCTAAAAATACAACTATGAAACATCATCAGGTATTAAAAATGCAAGGCAATCTCATCACTCTGATTGCATATTGCATCGAGCAAAAAATCGACAACTTTAATCTCCTTTACGCTCTCAGGCGCAATCTCAACAAGGTCAACTCAGCAGTCAAAGATATACAGTCAGGATTCAACACAGATCTCCTCGCTCTCGAGCAAAAAGCATACGATCTCGGAGTTGCCGAGAAATTAAGTTTTGAGGAGTCGATCGGGTTACTATCAACCGAGGATCAGGAGCATCACACAAAGTTGTTAACTGAATACAACGAGGCAATGAATGAGGAGAATGATCTTGTTTTATACCTGATCAACCCTGACAAAATCGAGGGAGTCAACATCGAGTATGACAAACTCATCCTCCTTGAGCCTCTTTTCCCGATTGATTAACCATCTAAAAAAATACAACGATGCTCAATGCGATCCTCAACTATTTGACAGACTCATCCAAACTCATCGCAACCTCAGTCGGGGGGATATTTGTCTCAACGACTCCTCTCAGTCAGGCAAACACAGCACTTCAGCACGGGGCTTGGTTTGTGGCTATTGTAGCGGGGATCTTGACAATCATAAATCTGTTTTTCCCCCTCCGCTCGTTTTACGAACAGCGGAGGAGGACAAAACTCTCAAGACGAAAAAAATGAAAGAAAGACTCATAAAAAATTACATCACAACAGTCATCGGACTGATGATCCTCGCACTCGGGACATACTTACTCATCAAGGGAGTGATACAATTCGAGGTTTATATCGCATCAATGCCGACAATCTTCCTGTTATTCAGAGCAAAGGACTCGCTCCTCGGAGGGAGTCAACAGGGAGGATTTGAGCGGAGATTTGATGATGATGATGACCGCAACGATGGGAGATTCATCGGATGATCGACATCTCGCAACATATCACAATGTCTGAGGCAACCCGATCAAAGGAGGCAACCGCACACGGACTCAGGAACATCCCAGGGAGCAAAGAGATTCAAGCGATGCAATATGTCGCTCAATCAGTTTTCGAGCCTCTGAGAGCCTATTTCGGGCAACCCATCAGGATCAACTCGTTTTATCGGTCAACCGCTGTCAACAGCAAGATCAAAGGATCATCCCCGACATCAAAACACATCATCGGGGAGGCAATGGATCTCGATG
Organism: Bacteroidales bacterium; assembly: GCA_963677975.1. Taxonomy (GTDB): domain Bacteria; phylum Bacteroidota; class Bacteroidia; order Bacteroidales; family UBA4417; genus UBA4417. The sequence goes on from OY782677.1 coordinate 3,997,569, forward strand.
CAACAGGAGGAGTGACAAACAAACAACTTTTTGATCACATCCGAAAAAACCTCCCTTTTGATCAATTGATATGGGAATTCGGAGACAGCCTCTCTCCTGATTGGGTGCATATCTCACTCTCGAGAGGGAAAAATAGAGGACAGATCCTCAGGTCAAAAAGGAACTCTCTCGGAAAATCAATGTATGAGGACATCACAAAACTCCTGTCATTATGAACTCGACCGAACAAGTAAAGACATACAGAGATTTGACCTCCCGATGTGAAAAGATCCTCCTGTCAAAGCGGGAGGATTATGCGGGAGAGGATGTCTTGAGCAACTTCAAGGATGCGGGGAAAATTGTCGGGATCTCCCCTGATCAACAATGCCTCTCCCTGATCGCTGTCAAGGTTGCAAGGCTCGGACAACTCCTCAAGGGAAAGACCCCGAACAATGAGAGCATCGAGGACTCGATCCTCGATCTATTCAATTACTCAGCACTTTTATTTATGATTCGCAAAGACAACCAAAATGAAAAAACTCTCATTCATTCTCATCATACTTGCAATCCTTTTTCTCGCATCCTGTCGATCCTCAAAAACCTCGGTGCAAACTATCACAAAAGAGGTCATCAGGGTCGAGTATCGTGATACAACTATTTTCGTAAAAATACCAGGAGACACAGTTTTTCACAACACTCCTGTCCCTGTCGCAATCAATATCACAACCCCGATCGACAGACTCGACACCCGATTTGCAACCTCCCTCGCTTGGATCGAAAACAGCCTCCTGAGACACACATTGATTCAAAAGGAGACCGATGTCCCCGCAACCATCACGGGAGCGATACAGCGATCGACAGCGATCACAGAGAAAGAGATCCGAGTCCCCTATCCTGTTGACCGACCGACAAGAATGCCTCTCAGATGGATCGAAAAGGCTCTCCTGATCTCGGGTCTGATAGCGTGGGGACTGATCCTCGCATATACGATCATCAGGATCAGGAAATCACTCACTCTCAAATCCCTGATCAAATGATCGGACTCAACAAGAAAAACCTCAGGATCTTACACATCGGAGATCTCCATCAACCTTTCACTCTCAAAAAATACCTCGATTTTTGCAAGTACATTTATAATAAATATAATTGTAATAAGGTCATATTTGCGGGAGACATCCTCGACAATCACTTTTCCTCCTTTCACGATATCGATCCCGATGGTCACTCAGCGGGTCGGGAGTTGGAACTCGCAATCCGAGAGATCCGAAAATATTACAACGCTTTCCCCGAGGCTGATGTCTGTCTCGGAAATCACGATCAGATCCCCGATCGAAAAGCATTCTCATCAGGCATCTCAAAGCGATGGATCAAGGGGATCGGGGACATCCTTGATACTCCAGGATGGAACTACTCTGAGGAGTTTATATATAACGATGTTTTGTATTGTCACGGCAACGGGAGAAAGGCAATCTCTCGGGCGAAACAGGATCTCATCTCAGTCGCACAGGGACACTTTCACTCCGACTCTTACATCCAATACATCGCAGGGAAAAGGAGACTAAATTTTGCAATGCAAATCGGGAGCGGGATCGATTGGAAATCCTTTGCTATGGCATACGGGAGAAATTTCGCAAAACCTCACATCAATGTCGGACTCATCCTCGATCAAGGGACTCTCCCGATCCTCGAATATATGCAGTTATGAACATCACAGAACAAGAGACAATGATCATCAAGTTGATGGGAGACGAGATCTCAGGATTTCGGATGCTGATGCTCGATGTCCTCAAGGGGACAAAAAAAGCGGGTTTCGATCGGCTGATCTTATCTCCCGAGGGAGACAGGACACTCCGCTCCCTCATTGATGGTCTGACTCAGGAGGATTGAAAACAAAATCAATGATCTTTTTATTTGCCTCATTAATGAGAGAAAAGTCCTTTTCGACATAAAGGTCTGTGACTCTCATTTTTTCGTTTGTGTGATTTAAAGCGGAATGAATTGTAAATTTATCAATCCCCGTTTTATTGACTCCGATCGAGGCAAATGAATGCCTCGCACAATAAAACTCGAGGTCAGGGATCTCGAGATCTTTGCCGATCAACTTGAGACCTTTGTTGATCGCTTGGTTGAAATTCATCGGGGAGGAGTAATGCTGATAAAAGTTGAAAACCCGCTCTCCTGATTTGTCCCGATATTTTTTGATCAGATCCTCGATGATCGGGAGGACACGGATCGAGATCTCCGCTCTGTCGGATCTCCTCGATGCTGTTTTTTTTCGGTTATATGTCAACCATCCCGAGCGGGAGAGATTATCACAGGAGAACAAGTCAACAGAGTTGATCCCCATCAGGCAAAAGGAGAGGATCAGGCAATCCTTTGCAAGATTGTAACGGATGTATGAGGGATGAGATTTCGGGGTCGCATAGGGGAGCAAATGGATCGCACGGATCAACTCGGGAGAGATGGATCTTTTCCGAGCAACATCAGCGGTCGGGATCTTGTATCTCAGAAAAGGAGATCCAGGGACAGGGATGATCCCGAGATCCTCGTCATTGACTTGTCGTTTCAATTCATTGTGCAACGCTCGGATTGATGACATATAAAGAGACACAGCACGGGACATTGTTTTGACCGACTTCCCGACAGGATTGTCACGGATAAAAACCTCAAAGCCTTGTAAAAATCGGACATTAATATCAGAGACATTGAGGGATCTCCTCCCGACATACCTGATCAGGGCATTGAGAGCGGTCTGATGATTCTCTGAGACTCCCCAATGTCCCGAGGATCTCAACCGCTCGATCTCATTGAGCGAGAACATCACGAAATCGATCTCCTGAGGAGAGGTCTCCTGATGAGTCAACAGATCGACAATGTCATCGACAGACATATGAGGGAGATGATCAGCGATATCATTCAACCTCGAGCGATATCCCCTCATCACATCCTCAGAGGAGTCGATAAAGGATTGAGTCTTGATCTTGAAAGTCTTGGTCAGATCCGATGTATTAAGGACAAGACCTGAGTCGATATATTTTCTCCGACCTCGATGAGTTACTGAGATCTTGATTGTCGCTGTCTTATCGGATCTGATCTGATGGGAGAGGATGACCGCTGAAAACTTGCTCATTTTATATGATTTTTTCGTGACAATTTCGTGACAATTTGGTCGTTTCGTGACAAATTCGTGACAAATTTCTCAGCAAATCGACCGTTTTTTTGCTGAGTATGCGATAAAAAAAATCAAGACCTCCCTCTCGGAAAGCCTTGATATGAGTGCAATGTGTTGATTTTGTGAGCGGAGCGGAAAAAGGGAATTGAACCCTCGACTTCCAGTTTGGGAAACTGGCGCTCTACCACTGAGCTACTTCCGCTTAACTGCTGCAAAAATAGTAAATGATTGCTTCGAATCAAACATCTTTAAAAAATTCTATTGCCCGCTGTACACCCTGTATCCCCAGCCCGGTATGCTGAAACAGGGATTCATTCCAAAAGTAACGGGCATAAGGCCGTTAAGTACATCAACGTACCGGCCTTCGTAGCCTAAGCCTTCGATATGAAATTCCGCAGGCTGGTCAGTAAGATTAATTAGTATCAGCACTTTACCTGCATTCTTTTCCCTGGTAAACCCAAGGATAGCGGAATCGTTGCTGGTGGTTAGAAGCATAAGTTTATTCTCGTTTCCCGGGCTCCACAATGCAGGGTTGTTCTTACGGAGATTTGCCAGTTTCGAATACAGAACCGCCATCTTATCCTGTTTCCAATCGATACTGTCTTTCTCGAAAAACGATAGCCTCCGGTAATTACCGGCTTCCATCCCTGAGTATAGTAATGGCATTCCAGGCAATGTAAACATCAGTACCGCAATAGCTTCGAGGGCAAAATTGAGCCGTTCGGTCTCGGAGCCGTTCCATGAATTCTCATCATGGTTACTAATGAAGAGCAGGTTATCGCAACCTTTCGGAAAACTTGTTATTTCGGATGGAATCCGCCAGCGGATTTCGTCGGCTGCATATTTCCCGTTAGCTATATCATTAAAAACATGATGCAGGTTCCAGTTATACAGCACATCAAAGGCTTCCTCGGTCAGATCGCGTTGTTCAGCTTCAGCCAGCATGAAAAGCGAAGGATACTTATTTAAGGCTTCCCTTGCCTGGTTCCAGAATGAAGTCGGAACCAGCATAGCCATATCGCAGCGGAATCCATCAATACCCGTATTCTCCATCCAGAAATCCATTTCCTCAATCATGGCAAGTCGCAGGTCCCCGCTGGAATAATCCAGTCCGATCACATCTTCCCATTCAGGGAAAGGCGGATGCACCTCACCTGCTTCGTTACGGCGGTAATATTCAGGATGATCTTTAACCCAGTGATGATCCCATGCTGTATGGTTTGCAACCCAATCGAGTATTACATACATTCCCATGGAGTGAATTTCCCTGACCAGATCGATAAATTCCTGTATGGTCCCGAATTCGGGATTCATCGCGTGATAATTGCTTATCGAATAATAACTGCCAAGTGTTCCTTTACGGTTTTTAAGCCCTACAGGCTGCACAGGCATAAACCATAGAATACCTGCACCCAGATCTTTTAATCGCGGCAGGTGATCCCTGAACTCTTTTATCGTGCCGCTTTCGGAGTATTGTCTCAGGTTTACCTCGTAAACGGTAAGACTTTGAGCCCAAGCGGGGAAATTATATTTTTGACTCACGTGTTTTTTTAGGGATTAGGATTTGGGTGTTAGGGATTAAGGGGCTGAAAGTATTGTTTGTTTCAGGGTTTCAGGGTTTCAGGGTTTCAGGGCCTGGAACCTTGAATTTGGGACATGGGTCATTAACAAACACTAAAACCTGAAGTTATATGGTTTATAAATGGAAGATTTCTCCGGCTGTATCGAAATCGATATAGAAGTCGGCCTGGCTTTTGAGCGATTGTACAGCCTTATGCTCGTGTTTTAACACTTCCATCCTGAAATCATCAAGGACTTCTTTATGGGTTGTCATTTGTTCCTCCCACGTATCTTCATAGGTAAGTTCGATAAAAACCCGCAGATCACTCTGGTTTATCTTTATTGAGTACAAACCTTCGATAATGAGGACTTCAATTCCTTTAAAATCGGTATAAAGCCGGTCGACCTTTTGCGTAAACAAATCAACCAGTGGTAATACGGATTTACGATCCATACGAAATTCGTCCAGGTTCCGGTTGATCTGGTCCCAGTCGTATTCCTCGTAGCCGATTTTCTCCAGGCCATTCTTTATCCGCCATTCATGACGCTCCAGGGGTGGGATATGGTAATAATTATCCATGTGAAGCAGTTTCACACTTATACCGGAATCAATTAGCTTACGGCCCAATTCGTGAGCAATCTCACATTTACCTGCACCTACTTCGCCCGAAATAGATACTATGTACTTGACTTTCCGATCGCGCATAACCCTGTCGAACAAGGTTGATGCAGCATTTGTATGTTTCCGGCCTATTGTTACTACGTCGTTGAGCATTTTTATCTTCGCATTAAAACTATATTCTATCCTTTTCCGTTTATCCAACAATAGTACATTTGTTGCATAAATGAAAGTCCGCAAAAATACATGAAATTATCCAACTTCCTGGACCTGCCGTAACCATACGATATAAAAAATCATACTTAATATCCGGTCAGCAATAAGAGATATCAGGAAATATTGATTCAACAAAAGTGGTTCAAGACATGAGCAGTAAGTAAATTATTTGTTTAAATGAAAGTTCAGGGAAATGTAAATTTATTAGTGCGGCTGATAGTCATTCCGGCCTGCCTGTTTTTTGTATTGCTTCTGATTATCAAGGCTCCGGCATGGCTTAGCCAGGTTTTTCAGCATGATGATATCCCCGCTCCTGCTGTATCCTCTTTCGGTATACCAATGCCAAAGGGGTACACCGTTCACGGAATTGATGTATCGAAACACCAGGGCCAAATTGACTGGAAAAGAGTTAGCCTTATGAATGAAAACGGTATTCGTATCACTTTTGTTTTTATAAAAGCTACTGAAGGAATTACCCGGCAGGATGATAAGTTCAGTAAAAACTGGAAGCAGTCGGCACAGAACGGATTAATCAGGGGTGCCTATCATTTCTATTATCCATCGCGTGATGCCGGCAAACAAGCGGATAATTTCATTCACGAGGTTAAGCTAACGAAAGGTGATTTGCCACCTGTAATAGACATTGAGATGAGCAACGGAAAATCGTCCGAAAAAATCCGCGATGGAGTTACCGTTTTTCTTGCAAGACTCGAAAAACAGTACAAAGTGAAGCCTGTTATTTATACCAATATCCATTTTTACGAAAACCATCTAAAGGGCTATTTCAGCGAATACCCGCTATGGATTGCAGGCTATTTCGACCACGAACGCTTTTACAATGAATTTATCACTCCATGGTCCTGGTGGCAGCACAGCGAACAGGGCCGGGTTGATGGAATCAGGGGCAAAGTTGATTTCAATGTTTTTAATGGTGATATTAAAAAACTTAAGAAAATGTGTTTATAAACGTTAGAATTATAAATCCGTTTATGTACAAAATCATTAAATTTCCCGTAGGTCAAATCTAGATATTTCGTTAGGGGAAGCATCCATATCATAAGCAAGAAGAAATGAAGTTAGAATTCCGTCACCGGATGTGCGTTGCATATAAAAAATCTTAAAAATCCTGATCCGCAGTTACTTATGCAAATTGAGGCTCAAATTTTTCTACATTTGTATATACACAGGCCTTTTGCACGGAATCATCTGTATAAATACGCAGACAATGAAAACCTGGATCAAATACCTTAGCTTCCTGGGAATCCTGATTCTGATCCCCTGCAGTGTATTTTCGCAGGAAAAACAGTTTCAAAATGAAAAATTTGTACTTGTTCTTGATGTACAGCAATGCTGGACCGGGAAATTATTATCGGCACAGGCTGCCGGCGATATGTTGAAATCGATCAACTCGCTGATAGGAAAATCGGATCCGGCTAAAGTAATTTATATCAAATCAATTGCGCGGGTGGCCTCACTTTCGTTCAAAGGGATTAAAATCGACGCTTTACCTGGCCAGGATTTTGACACAAACCTTTTGATTGTCAACACTTCTGCTTTTATTAAAACTGAGGGTGATGCATTTGCCTCAAACGAAATACTGAGTTTTTTAAACCAAAACAATGCAAAAGAGATTATTATAACCGGACTTCTTGCTGAACGATGTGTAACAAAAACTGCTTTGGGCGGGATAGAACGAAAATATGATATCTATATCATCCCTGATGCAATCGGTGCCCAATCGGAAAAGAGCAAGACAAAAACAATCAGAAAACTCACGAAATCAGGAGTTAAGATCTGTGAAATTAATGTCTTCAAAAACGGATGAACTCATTACTATAAAGTCAGAACTGAATTTCCGGAAATCGTGTTTTATAATGCTTTCAACTTACAAAAGCCGGAGCATAGGGAATAAAAAAGGAGCCGAAGCTCCTTTAAATAGAAAATAGCATTTAACTATCGTGGGTCAACCACAACGTCTTTAACATCATCCATGGTTACAACGCCACCCTGGTTTCCAAAGCTGTTTAACACGTAGTTGATGACTGCAACAGCTTCTTCTTTTGTAGCAAGTTGCGGAGGCATTGGAGCCGGATATTTAATAGTTTTGTTGCCGACTTTTGCTGAACCATTCAATACCTGGGTTACTGCAAGAACTTTTTGTTCCAGGAGGAATTTTGAACCAACAAGATTCGGGAATACGTTAGCAATTCCCTGGCCGTTTGCCTGGTGGCAGGTGATACATTTTCCAGGTGTTTCGAATATGGCTTTACCTTTAGCCATATCCTCAGCAGAGGGCACTGCAGCCGGTGCAGCGGTAACAGCAGTACTGTCAGTTTTAGCCTGATCTCCGGTTTTTCCGCCACCACATGAAGTAATCAAAGCAAGACCGAAAAAGCCTGCCATAGCAATTGCAATAAAATTTCTGGTTTTCATAGGTTAGTTGTTAATTTTGTGCAAAATTATTGATTAATGACTATAAATGTTCTTTTATTAAAAAAGTTTTTTTTATTTATCCGGATTACAGCATTTATGCGCTTTCTCGACAACTGGTGTGAGGGCCTCAGCTTTTGGGCTTACATAAGGGATTCCGAGCGAGAGTCCGCGAAGAATAAATAAAACCCCGAGTAGTATGATGATATAGGGTGAGAGTTTGTTTACAAAAATCCTGAGTTTCAAACTAATCATAGTCCCGGCCATTGAAACAGCCAGCATGACGGGGATAGTGCCAGCACCGAACAAGGCCATATACAACATTGCCGAAGGCACATCGCCGGTATTAATTGCACCTGCAACGGCTACATAAACAAGCCCACATGGCAGTATTCCATTCAACAGCCCAATTCCGAACAGCGATGAAGTTTTACCCTTGCGGAACATATTTCTGAATCCTTTTAATAAACGCGATGAATACCCTTCGAAGACATTTGTAAGCGAAGGCAATTGTTTAAACATAATCGGAACAACCACAGTTACGATCATCAGAATGCCTATTACAACCGATGCCCACAGCTGGAAACCAGCCATTTGTATTCCCTTGCCGAGGAATCCGAAAACAGCTCCCAACAATACATACGTAAAAACACGACCAGCATTATAAATCAATCCACCGCTTAAGCGTGTAAACCAGTTATCACTTTGTACCGGAAGTGCCAGCGCAATAGGGCCGCACATGCCGGCACAGTGCGCGCTTCCTACTAATCCTACTATAAATGCGGTCCAGAGAAACATATTTTTTTCAGGGATTGGGGGTTAGGGGTTGAGGATAATTAGTCAATTATTCAAGATTGTCAGCTAGCAGGGATCAGATGTGAGAGAGTTTACATTTCAGTACTTCAGTGCATGTAATCAATCGTTCTAAGTACCATTCGCTTGGGTATACTTTGTTCATAGTCTATTCGTTTTATCCAGTTACCATGTTTATCGTATTGATATACAAACGTATAGATTTCATTATAGAAGTGGTAGTTCGCTTTATACAAATCATCAATCTGTTCTTCAAGTATATCATCGTTAACATCATACTTATATGTGCGTATTATCGCTGCCCCGTTTGATGTTCCTGTAATCCATTCAATCCTGTTTCCTTTCGTATCATATTTATACCAGTCAATCGTACCATTCGAATTGTGATATTCGACCGGGTTGCCTTTTGCATCTCTTTTTATTCGTATTGAAAACATTTCTCGCCCCATCATGTCATAAATAATTTCTTCGGCCGGTAACCCGGTGGAGTCATTCCTGTATAGCATAGCGCACCATTCGCCCCAGTGGTAATTAACTGACTCTATAATAAAGGGTTTCCTGTCAATTTTTGGTTCCTGCTCAAATCGTACAATCAAAGACTCAAAAAGATTGTCCTTGTATCCGTCATTGCATTTGTAGGTACAGTAAACAGATTCATCAGGGTTGTATTCAGTTACCTGCGTCACATTTCCGGCTTCGTTAAAAACAACATACTGATCCCGATATGAGGAATCGTGCAATTTGGTTCCTTTCGACATGACACCAAAAGTTCCACTTATAGCAAAATACGAATCCCGGTACGATTTAACTCTCCCCTTAAGTTTCTGTCCGAAACTAATATTGAAAGATAGCAAAAGTATCGGCAGTAGTATAAAATAACATTTTTTTTTCACAGCATTCTTTGTTCTGGTCTTGCTTTCTAACCGCCAGTCGTGATTAATTTTCCTTCTCATTTCCAACAACGCTGAGCATTACCCCATCATAAGCAGGCTCTATTTATTAACCCGGAAATCACTTTCGTTGGCATACTCCATTCCATCCATGGTCCAGAAGAACTTGGCAACATATTTTCCATTAATGAATTTATCAACCGGAATATGCTGGATCATTGCTGTATCAAACCGAATGCTGTCATTGAAATCCGCATTTTCGTCAGAAGGCCTGAAAAACACAACCTGTCCTTTAATTACCTTTCCCTTTAAATCAGCAGGATAGCTGATTACAATACCGTCTCTATCCTCATTAATCACAATTTTCCCTTTCAGAGAATTGGCATTTGCAAAACGGTCAATCTGCTTCTGGTACTCCAGCCCCTGTGGGTAATATTCCTCTGCAACCAGATCGTTCTTCTGTTGCAGGCTCAGGTAGATAACAATAGCATTAGCAAGCAGGAACAACGAAATAAAAATAACAATCCCTGTTCCCCAATTAAACTTAATTTTCATATTGCTTATTCTAAATTACGGTGTTTACAAAAGTGATTAAACCATCTGCAATAATCTTTGTTCGATGATACTGTATCTAGTTAACCTGCCTCTTTCCATTCCCCAGGTCTCCCTTTCTCCCTGTCTATTTCCTGTCCAACGAATTTGGACCTACAAATGTAGATTCAATCTCATCCATTTCCTTACCATTGCTCATAACTTTAAACTCAACTTCTGTATTCGACGATTTCAGATCGCCTTTCTTAATTAATACAAGAAACTGTGCTTCACCCACTTGCCCTTTTTCGACAATTAATGGGGAACCTACCATCATTATTTCACCATTTTCAGGCTTATCGAGTTTTAGTTCAACCGGAAGTGAATTCCTTGTTTTATTAATGACCTGAATCTGGTATATATTGCTGTAATGAGCCGAGTCATATTCCTGGAACATGGTACCTTTCTGACGCAGGATCGTGGATTCAATATCGGTGCGGATCGAGAAAAGGAATGCTATTAACACCAGTAAACCACCTAATACTACGGAATAGAATATAATCCTGGAATTTACCCTGAGTTTAACTTTATCGGCAATGCTGCTTTCGGAAGCATAGCGTATGAGACCTTCGGGTTTCTTAACACGGCGCATAACCGTATTGCATGCATCAATACAAGCTGTACAATTTATACATTCGAGCTGGGTGCCATTGCGGATATCAATACCAGTCGGACACACAGCCTCACAACTTCCGCATTCGACACAATCGCCTTTCCCTTTGGTGTTCCGGTCTTCAAGCGGGTTGTATTTACCCCTGGGCTCTCCTCGTTTATAATCGTAACTGATAACAATGGAGTTGCGGTCAAGCAATACTCCCTGTAAGCGGCCGTAGGGACAAATAATGATGCAAACCTGCTCGCGCAATTTTGCGAAAACAAAATAATGCACACCGCTGAAGATAATCATCCCTATAAAACCGCCCAGGTGAGCTCCTGGTCCATCCGTAATCAAATCACGCACGTATTCGATACCGAAGATATAGGCAAGGAAAAAGTGCGCTGAGACAAATGAAATGAGGTAGAAAATCAGGTGCTTCAGCCCTTTACGCCAGAATTTATTAAAATCAAGCGGAGCATCGTCCAATTTTCTTTGCTTACTGTAATTACCTTCAATCCAGTATTCGATCTGCCTGTAGACAAATTCCATGAATATGGTTTGCGGGCATATCCACCCGCAAAATATCCTTCCGAAAATCACTGTGAACAGCACTACAAAAACAATGAATGCTATCATTGAAAGTACAAACAGGTGGAAATCCTGGGGGTAAAACATTACCCCGAAAATGATGAATTTCCTTTCCAGAAAATTAAAAAGCAACAGGGGGTCACCTTTAACTTTGATAAAGGGTATAATAACAAAAACAGCAACCAGGAATAATGAAACTAATTTCCTATAGTTGTAAAGCCTGCCTTTTGGTTTTTTGGGATATACCCAAACCCGGCTCCCATCGTCGCCTATGGTCGATTGTTTATCGCGAAAATCATCAAACTCGTCGAACTCTTCCATATTGTATGTAATTTATGCAAATATATAAAAGGCTGTGAAGTGCAACACTTCAACAGCCTTTATTTTTGCTTGTTTAAACTTTCCGAAAGTATCAGTTAAAAAGCTGATCTGGCGCAGAAGTTTTATTGATATCAGCCGAATTTGTCGTACTTCTTGCCTTGCGGAGCTTTCGGATTGGGAGGATTTGTTCCCTGCAGGGTAAGTATATAACTCAGAACCTGCTGCCTCTGAACCGGGCTCAACTGGTCCTTGTATGGAATCATTCCTTTTTCGATTACCCCGTTTGTAACAACCTGGAACAGGTTCTTAATCGAAATTGAATTCGTGATCGTATCGCCGTGAATCCAGTACTGATCAGTAAAGTTTGGCCCAACAAGCCCTTGTCCCTGTTGCCCATGGCAAACTGAACATATTTTCTTGAATGTTTCCTGCCCGGCAGCCAGGTCAGCGGCAGCAGTCATAGGAACCATGGTTTCGAGATCGACAGTAGCCTGTGGGTTGGCTTTTTTCAGCGAATCCAAAGCAGCCATCTCGCTCTTATATTCATCTTCCTGTAGCGGCCACCATTTTGTAACATGATAACCAAGCAGATAAACCACTGCAAAAATAATGGTCACATAAAACAGGTATACCCACCAGCGTGGCAATTTATTATCAAGTTCCCTGATGCCATCGTATTCGTGGCCTCCAAGATAACGATCCTTGGTCAGTTCGTCAATTTCGGGTTCTTCCTGGTGTTTTTTATTTTCGTCTGTATTGCTCATCGTTCTGTTTTTTGAATGTTTAACTTACACTTCATGTGAGTTGTATTTCTCATCGTTTTCGAATGGTAATTCACCACATTCCTTTTCCTTGCTTTTCTTCATAGTAAGCGTATGAATTGTCATAAGCCCGAAGAAAAGAATGAAAAGTCCTAATGCTACTATCGGGAACCAGTAGATTCCTTCAATAGAATCGAATAAACGTGAAGCTATTCCCATGATGTGTTTTCCGTTTTGATTATTTTAAAGCTGTTTTACTGTCACCAACATCAGTACCAAGACGCTGAATATAAGCAATTAAGGCAATTACCTGTTTCGATGCAGCCACATTAATTCCTTCAGCTTTTAAGCCGGCTGAAATTGTTTCGGCCTGGGCTTTTGCATCATCAGTAGCTTTCAGATCATAGCCCGCCGGATATGGAACTCCAAGTTGTTGCATAACCCTGATTTTTCTTGGGGTCGATTCAATGTCGATTTCTTTTTCGGCAAGCCATGGATATTTCGGCATAAGCGACTGTGCATTAATCTTTTGAGGATCCATGAAATGGTTATAATGCCATGAGTTCGGTTTATAGAGCGGACCACTTTTCACGCCTTCGCGGAACAAATCCGGCCCGATACGTTTCGATCCCCACTGGAAAGGATGATCATATACATATTCACCGGCTTTCGAATATTCGCCGTAGCGCTCGGTTTCGGAGCGGAAAGGCCTGATCATCTGCGAATGGCAAACATAGCAACCTTCTTTTATATAAATATCCCTTCCCTGCAATTCGAGCGGTGAATAGGGTTTAACTGTGGCTATTGTTGGAATATTCGACTTGATAATGAAAGTCGGGATGATTTCAACTATTCCACCAATCAGAACTGCGACTATAGCCAGGATCATAAACTGAACCGGACGGCGCTCGATAAAACGATGGTAGCTTTCGCCCGACTGGCGTGCTCCTTCTTTCTCGAGAGCGGGTGCCTCAGCTGCTTCAAGTGCAACAAACGAACCTGCCTGAACCGTTTTGTAAATGTTATATACGAGTAGGAACATTCCGGCAAAATAGAGTAATCCGCCAAACAGCCTCATATAATACATTGGCATGATCTGCGTTACTATCTCGAGGTAGTTAGGATATACCAGTTCGCCGGCTGCGTTGAATTGTTTCCACATCGATGCTTCTGTCCAGCCTGCCCAGTATAATGGCAGCGAATAGAATAACATAGCAAGGGTACCCAGCCAGAAATGTACATTAGCCAGTTTGTTGGAAAACAATTTGGTATTGAACATTTTAGGAAACAACCAGTAAATCATACCGAAAGTAAGGAAACCGTTCCAGCCCAGGGCCCCGATATGAACGTGGGCAACTGTCCAGTTGGTAAAGTGGCTGATGGCATTAATATTTTTAAGCGAAAGCATTGGTCCTTCGAATGTCGACATACCATAAGCAGTAACTGCGACAACAAAGAATTTGAGTACCGGCTCTTCGCGAACCCTGTCCCATGCGCCACGTAAGGTAAGCAAACCATTGATCATACCTCCCCACGAAGGAGCAATAAGCATGATTGAGAATACAGTTCCCAGCGTCTGTGCCCAGTTTGGCAGCGCCTGGTAAAGTAAATGGTGCGGACCTGCCCAGATATAAAGGAATATTAGCGCCCAGAAGTGGAGTATACTCAGTTTATAAGAGTAAACAGGCCTGTTGGCAGCTTTAGGCATAAAATAATACATAAGTCCCAGGTATGGGGTTGTGAGGAAAAATGCAACTGCATTATGCCCGTACCACCATTGAACGAGTGCATCCTGAACACCTGCAAAAACCGGGTAGCTTTTAAATATTGCCCAGGGAATTTCCATTGAGTTCACAATATGAAGCACGGCAACTGTTACGAACGTCGCAATGTAAAACCATATGGCAACGTAGATGTGTTTTACCCTTCTCTTAAGAATGGTCCACATCATGTTCCAGCCAAAAATTACCCAGATAAGGGCAATAGCAATGTCGATTGGCCATTCAAGTTCAGCATACTCTTTACCTGTGGTAAAACCAGCCAGTAATGAAATAGCTGCGGCTACAATAATAGATTGCCAGCCCCAGAAATGGACCCTGGTCATCCAGTTACTAGCCATTCCTGTTTTAAGCAACCGCTGCAATGAATAATAATAACCGGTAAAAATACCGTTACCTACAAATGCAAAAATTACTGCATTCGTGTGAACAGGGCGGACACGCCCGAACGATGTGAACGGCAGGCTGAAATTAGCCGCCGGAAGTACCATTTGCAAGGCAACCAGTACTCCAACCAGCATGCCTACAACACCCCAGAATATGGTGGCATAGGCAAACATTTTCACAATTTTGTTGTCGTAGTAAAATTTTTGTAATTCCATACGCTTTTTGGTTTAACTAAACTTTGTTTTGGTTTGTATTTGTTGGTTCTGAACTTATATCTTCATTATCATATAAAATCCTGATTGAAGGGGAAACATCGTCATCGTACTGTCCTGACCGGGCAGCCCATAAAAATGCTATCAGAAATCCGGAGGCGACAAAAATACTGAAGCCGATAAGTACAATTATAACACTCATTTAAGTATCGAAATATTGAATTAGTCAAAGATATTGAATCAGATATTACAAAGTTCAGCATCTATGTAATTTAGAACAATTCCGTATAAGTTTATATATTTTTGAAAATAAACATATTACAAATATGTTGAATTAACTTTTTATTAACAATTGAAAAACAAGCTATAAAAAACAGGTAAATAGATACTGAATTAATTTAAGTATAGATCGTATTAAATTAAAATTTTCTTGATTTTGAAAGAACAGAAACTGAAAGACTTGCAAATGTCACAACCGATATTGAACTCAGTGGCATAAGTATAGCTGCTACTACAGGTGACAGCAAACCCTGAATGGCAAATGACAGACCTACAATGTTATAAAGAAAGGATATCAAATAACTTGCATATACAATGTTTAGTGCTGATTTTGAGAATTTCAGGTAGTCCTGTAACCTACCGAATTTTGATGAAGAAAGAATGGCATCACAGGCGGGCGAAAAATGATAAATGTCGTCGGCAATGGTTATTCCGATATCAGCTTTGAGCAATGCCCCGGCATCGTTGAGACCATCGCCGATCATAATTACATTTCTTCCATTATGTTTCAACTCATTTATATATTCGAGTTTATCAACCGGCGATTGGTTAAAATGAAGTTTAGTGGCTGATGTAAAATAGGCTTTAAGATTCTCTTCCTCCGAATTGTTGTCGCCTGTCAGCAAGTGGAGTTCCATGGGCTGAAGACCGGAAATCACCTCATTTAAACCGGAGCGGTAATGATTTTCAAGTTTGAAAAAGCCCCGTATCCTGTTATCAACCGAAACATAAACTGTTGAATTCCGGCTTTCTTCCGTATCGTCGGTTCCTGCAATAAACTTTCGCGAACCCAGCATCACCCTGTGATTGTCAACTTCACCAATAATCCCGAGCCCTGAAAGTTCCCTGTAATTTTCAACTTTAAGCAGGACACTTACTGGCAGCCACTCGCTGACCATTACCGACAAAGGATGTGTTGAATTACGGGCAACTGACCTCACCCATTGCTGTTCGGTTGCTGAAATTTCGTCTCCTTCCCAAACAATATTCATTGAACGGGAATGAGTCAGCGTACCTGTTTTGTCGAAAACAACTGTATTGGCCTGTGTTAGTTTTTCGATCACTTCGGTATTCTTGATATAAAATCCATTCCGCCCGAAAACCCGCATCACATTCCCGAATGTAAAGGGTATAGTCAGCGAAAGCGCACACGGGCATGCAACAATAAGGATGGATGAAAATACGTATACTGCTTTGCCAAGATCGCTGAACGACCAGAATATGCCTGCACCTAAAGCAATAGCAAGTATTACCAATGTAAAATAATGACTAACCCTGTTCACAACGGTTTGCATCTGCATTTCACGTTCATCTCCCAGTTTATCTTCGTTCCAGAGTTGGGTAAGGTAGCTTTGAGCTACTTCTTTTTCAACTCTCAGTTTAATGGCTGCACCCGTCTGCTTTCCCCCGGCAAAAACAAAATCACCGGTTTTTTTATTTACCGGGATCGATTCGCCTGTAACAAAGCTATAGTCAATATTACCATCTCCATCAGTAAGAATTGAATCGACAGGAATCAGTTCACCGTTTCGGACAAGAATGTGATCCCCGATTTTGAGATCTTTCAGCTGGACAAATTCTTCGGCACTTTCCGAAATACGCGTTACAGCTATCGGGAAATAGGACCTGTAATCGCGATCGAACGAAAGAGATTGATAGGTACGGCTCTGGTACCAGCGCCCGATAAGCATAAAAAACAGCAACCCTGCCAGCGAATCCATATAGCCCGTACCTGATCCGCTGAATATTTCGTAGCTGCTTTCAAGAAAAAGAGTAAGAATCCCGATCGAAAGAGGAAGGTCGATATTGATTATCTTTTTACGCAGGCTTTTAAAAGCCGAAAGAAAAAAATCACTGCTGCAGAAAGTAATTACAGGCAACGACAGGATAAATGATACTATTCCGAAAGTACCTGCCATAAGTTTATCAACAGCTTCACCACCCGGAAGGTAATCGGGAAAGCTGAGAAGCATTATATTGCCGAAAGCAAAACCGGCAACACCAATTTTCATTATCATCCGCCGGTTCGCACGCTGATGCTCGTTTTTCTTTTCGCTCCTGTAGCTGATGTCAGGGAT
Source organism: Bacteroidales bacterium (assembly GCA_963677975.1). Lineage (GTDB taxonomy): Bacteria > Bacteroidota > Bacteroidia > Bacteroidales > UBA4417 > UBA4417. The sequence goes on from OY782677.1 coordinate 4,014,841, forward strand.
ATAATGAATGGAATGCAGCAATTCAACAACCTGGCGGAGGGAAATATCGCATTCGCGGAAAGTAATGCTTACTTCCTTTCGCACAAAATTTACATGTGAGTGAATAATCCCCTTGTGCAGTTTGGCCAGGTTTTCGAGCAGCCAGATGCACGAACTGCAATGGATAGCCGGAATAAATAAATTGATTCGCGAAATCCCCCCATCGGAGAAGTCGAGAAGTTTTGTCTTAATTTCATCAGTATCAAGGTAAGCATAACGCGAACCCGATGTATTCTCCTGCTCAAGCCTGATACCGGGTGTAGGCATCATTTCGTAATACCGGTCGAGTTTTTTCTCGGCAAGTATCTGGAAAACCATACTACATCCATTGCAACAGAAAGGCTTTTCGTCCCAAATTACCGGATTCTTTCCGCAATCCTGCCCGCAATGAATACAATTCGCCATTCTATCAGTATTGATCGGGCGCAAAAATAGGTATTTTATCCAATACCGGGCCGACTTGCTTGGTTGAAGTTTAAGGTTGTTATCTGTTAAATGGGTTCATGAAGTAATATACTCTGAAAGCACTTCAACAACGAAAAAGCAAAGACGCAAGTGTATTTGATTGGATATCTATACCTTGCGTCCCTAAAATAACTATGTCGCTCTTTTTAAAGGCGAAAATAAAAGAATACTATTTTCCCTTATTCTTCGAGTGCAATTTGGTCGTTACCAAAACTGATTCCCAATCCACGGGCTGTTTTCATCAGAGCAGTATCAAGGGTAACAAGGTTTGGCTTCTGGATAGCATCTTTCAATGTAACACTTGTAATATAAGGATGACGGTACGAAACCATACGTCCATATTCTTCGTTCAGAACCATTTCAAATGCCTTAACACCGAACTGCGATGCAAGAACCCGGTCGTAAGCGTTAGGAATACCGCCGCGCTGCAGGTGACCAAGCACAGTAACCCTTATATCGTGTTCACAACCAAGCTTTTTCAGATCATCTTCGAGCTTAAACCCTATACCACCAAGCCTGACATTCTCGTAACCTATTTCTTTACTTTTTTCGCCGAATGCAGTCCCGTCCTTTGGTTTGGCACCCTCAGCTACAACGATGATAGCAAAACCGCGACCTTTATGGAAACGTGCGTTTATCTTTGAAAGGACTTCGTTGATATCGTAAGGAATTTCGGGTAACAGGCATATTTCGGCTCCGCCGGCAACGGCTGCGTTTAAGGCAATCCAGCCTGCATCGCGGCCCATTACTTCAAGAATAAAAACCCGGTTGTGACTGGTTGCGGTTGTAACCAGTTTATCGACTGCTTCGGTGGCAACCTCTATAGCGGTTTGAAACCCGAAAGTTGAATCCGTAGCTGAAAGGTCATTATCAATAGTTTTAGGAACTCCTATAATGTTCAGTCCCTGTTCGAACAGGCGCTGGGAAATCCTTTGCGAACCGTCGCCCCCAATACTTATAACAGCTTCTATACCCAGGTATGAAAGTTTCCGGATCATTTCTTCCGAACGATCAACGTATTCCCATTCGCCCTTTTTGTTTTTAAATGGCCAGGCAAAAGGGCCACCCTTGTTAGTCGTCTGCAGTATTGTTCCTCCCTGGTAGTGAATACCGGCAACCCGCTCAGCATCAAGAACCATAAGCTCAGTTGGTTCATTCAGAATTCCGTCGAATGCTTTAATACTACCCAGTATTTCCCAATCCGATTCGTGTGAAGCACGCTTTACAATTGCCCTGATTACTGCATTCAAACCGGGACAATCACCGCCACCGGTTAATACCATTGCTCTTCTCATATATTTATATTGTTGAATACCAATTATTTGCGGTATTTGATTTCGTTTTTCAAAATTGGTGCAAAATTATAAAAATTATATCTCGGCTGGCATTTTATATTTATTAGCTGAATAAGTTCCGTTTACATTCGTAAAAGAATGATATTCATCATGTTGAAAAACAATAATTTTCATGACACAAGAAGGAAAATATTAAATAATTATACAATATAATGATTAACAGTAATATACAGAAAGGTAAGTAAAATACTGAATTTACATTATTTGTCCGGGAAAATATAAAATCTTTCAGTGAAACGTAACTCATATTATCCAATTATCAGTAAAAGAGGATAATAACCTGAAATAAAAAAATAAATACTATAGTTTATTCAACCTAAACTCTTTTTAAGTGGGTTCATCCGGTCAAATTCCTGGGTTTCGGATGTTGAAAACTTAGCTTCTTCAATAAGGGATTCCCGTTTCGGAAGCATAGAAAAGAAAAAAGCTACGCAGGCAACAGGCCATATCAGCAAAACATGCAGGCCTAAAAGCAGGAACAGCGTGATTGCCATAAATGCGGGAGCCTCGATAAGTGCTCCGCGCATTACATTCAATTCGCGCCAGGCAAGGAGTTTTTCTTCCAGTGTATGCATACCCTGCAAATTGTCTAATTTCTTTGGAATAATCATTTTGTAACCTATAAAAGTAAAACCTGTAAATAAAATTAATACTATGATATAAGGAGTCTTTTCCGAAACGGGCAGGTCGGTGCCCAAAAAAGGGCCTACCGAAAAGTTTATAAAAAGGCTTGTAAGTGAGAATAATACAAGTCCGGCTGCCAGTGAAATATAAATAATACGAAGGCTTTTTAAATATCCTGGATTCATAGGTTATTGATATTGATGATTGTTTTTAAAGATTGTATCACGTGAACATAATTATTATTCAAAAGTATTAATTCATTCCATAATTTAGCGCCGGCAAAAAAAAAATTATACAGAATAACCAGGCACTCAGATGGCTCTAATTTTCGATATGGATGGCGTGATTGTCGACAATCACCAATGGCATTTTAAAGCCTGGGTTGAGTTTGGAAAGCGGCATGATATTCAGATTACAAGAGAAGATTTCTCCAGGCATTTCGGCGTAACCAACCAGGTTATCTTTAAATCGATGTTTGGCAGTTCCATTACAGAAGAAGCCAGCATAAGGTTAGCGAATGAAAAAGAGTCGATCTACCGGGAATTATACTCACCGTTTATTGAACCCGTGAAAGGATTGCCTGCCTTTATGCGGCAGGTTTATAATAGTGGTATACCCATCGCCCTGGCTACGGCTGCTCCCTCCGAAAATGTTGTTTTTACACTAAAAGCAACGGGTCTTGAAAAATTTTTCACTACAATAACGGATGCATCCATGGTTACCCGGAGCAAGCCCGATCCACAGGTTTACCTCGTCACTGCTGAGAAACTTGGCATCACTCCGTCGGAATGTCTGGTCTTCGAAGATTCAATTCCGGGTATACAATCTGCAATAGCAGCAGGTATGGAAGTAATTGGTGTTGCAACTACTCATAAATCAGCTGAATTATTGAAGTATGTTAACGAAATTATTATGAACTTTGAGGCGCCATTAAAGCAGAAAAGCAAATTCCTCCGGAATATCAATTATTAATTTTTTTCCGCATGAAAATACGTGGTTTTTTACTCTCTCTAATAATTTCAATCTCTTTAAATCAACAACTTATATCACAGTCACAAACAGCAGAAAAGGTAAGCATTGTACGTAAAACTACCTTGAACTACCTCTTATGGATTCCTGCAGAATACAAGAAAGAGAAGAACAAATCGTTCCCCATTATGATTTTCCTTCACGGGTCAGGCGAGCGGGGCGACAGCATTAACCTGGTAAAGAAGAACGGACCTCCCTCTTTTCTAGATAACCGGACTGATTTCCCGTTTATAACCGTTTCACCTCAGTGCCCGGTTGGGACTTGGTGGAATATAGAGGATCTCCAGCAAATGCTGATACAACTTAAGGGCAAATATCGCATCGATACCTCCCGTATATACCTTACCGGGCTGAGCATGGGTGGTTTCGGCACCTGGTCGTGGGCATGCAAATATCCTGATCAGTTTGCCGCTATAGCTCCGGTTTGCGGGGGCGGTGATATACAGTTTGCCGATGACTTGAAAAATACCCCGGTTTGGGCATTTCATGGTGAGTCCGATCCTGTGGTTCCGGTCAGGCGCACCGTCGAGATGGTCGAAGCGGTTAATGCCAATGGTGGTTCGGCACGTATGACCATTTATCCGGGGATAGGGCACGACTCCTGGATACAGGCATATAACGACCCTGAATTATACAAATGGCTGCTTGAACACGTACAGAAATAGATGCTGGTTACTGGTTACTTGTTGCTGGTTGCTGGTTGCTGGTAAAAAAGAATAATATTAGAATACTTATTAAAAGAATAATCTTTAACATCCTAAATATCAATAAATCAAAACCCAATCTATGAAAATCAAACTATTAATTCTGTTGTTAGCCATATTTCCCTTTATGGGGGCCATGGCACAACAAGGCAGGATCAAATTCACTGAATACGATCTGCCCAACGGTCTGCATGTTATCCTGCACCAGGATAATACCACTCCTATTGTAGCTGTTTCAATCCTGTATCATGTAGGATCGAAAAACGAAGTACCCGGACGTACCGGATTTGCCCATTTCTTTGAGCATCTTATGTTCGAAGGTTCGGAAAATATTGCCCGCGGTGAGTACGACAAGATCACTCTCACTGCCGGAGGCACCCTGAATGCAAACACTTCGCAGGATCGTACCTACTATTATGAGATACTCCCGAGCAACCAACTGGAACTCGGACTCTGGATGGAATCCGAAAGACTGTTACATCTTCGTATCGATAGCATTGGGGTTGAAACCCAGCGTGCAGTTGTTAAGGAAGAGCGCAAACAATCCTACGACAACCGTCCTTATGGTTCAATCATTGAAAAAACCATGGAGAACGCATACAAGGTTCATCCTTATAAATGGACCCCGATTGGTTACCCCGAAGATCTGAACAAAGCAACTTTGCAGGAGTTCATGGATTTCCACAGCATTTATTATGTCCCCAACAATGCGACTTTATCAATCGCAGGTGATCTGGATATAGAAAGCACTAAAAAACTGATCGAAAAGTATTTTGGCGATATCCCGACAGGGAAAAAAGAAATTTACAGGCCATCAATTGTTGAGCCTGAAAAAACTGTGGAAGTGACCGATACGGTTTATGATAATATCCAGTTACCGGCCGTTATTATATCGTATCATATGCCGGCCCAGGGAACACCTGATTCGTATGCACTGTCAATGGTGACTACCCTGCTTTCCGATGGAGAAAGTTCACGTATGTATAAATCTATTGTCGATCAGCAGCAGAAAGCGCTGCAGGTAATGTCGTTCCCTTTTGCTCTTGAAGATCCGGGTTTGTTTCTCATTTTCGGGCTGGTGAATATGGGCGTTCAGCCTGCTGACCTCGAAAAAGCTATTGACGCCGAAATCGAGAAAGTAAAAACCACACCTATAACGGATGCTGAATTTCAGAAACTGCGAAACAAAACTGAAAATGATTTTGTAACCGGGAACAGTTCTATGGCCGGTATTGCTGAGAACCTGGCTAATTACCATGTGTATTTCAAAGATGCCAACCTGATCAATACCGAAATTGACCGCTATATGGCGGTAACACCGGCTGATCTGCAGCGGGTTGCTAAAAAATACCTTACCCCTGAAAACAGGGTGGTTCTGACTTATTTACCGAAACCAACCCCAAAAAACTAAAGGAGGAACCACGTCATGAAAAATAAATTTTTCTCAATAATAGCTGCTTTACTGATAACACTTCCACTGGCAGCCCAGGTATCCAAAACAAAAATAAAAGCAAAAACTGTTGAACCTGTTCCGACAGTTGTGGTTAAAGAAGTGATAAACCGCAGCATCCGCCCTCAGGCCGGTCCGGCACCTGTAATTAAAATAGGTGAGTACCAGTCGTTTGAGTTAGCCAACGGCTTAAAAGTTTTTGTTGTCGAAAACCATAAAATCCCGCGCTTATCCTATTCACTTGTACTGGATTATGATCCGATATTCGAAGGCGAATATGCAGGATACTCTGATTTCGGCGGACAACTGATGAAAAGGGGAACCAAAACCAGGACAAAAGAACAGATTGATGAAGCAGTTGATATGCTTGGTGCAAACCTGAATACTTCAGCCGGCGGAATGAATGCAAGTTGTTTGACCAGGCATAACGAAGCGCTGCTCACAATCATGTCGGATGTTTTGCTGAATGCGGATTTTAAAGCCGAAGAACTGGAAAAAATCCGTACGCAGACACTTTCGGGCCTCGAAGCAGATAAAAATGACCCGAAAGCCATTTCGCAACGTGTTAACTCAGTAATTGTTTACGGCAGCAACCACCCATACGGAGAGAATATTTCGGAAGAATCGGTTAAAAAAATTACACTCGAAAAATGCAACGAGTTCTATAAAACCTATTTCAAACCCAATATTGCTTACCTGGCTATCGTTGGCGACATCAGCCTTGAAGAAGCTAAACCACTGGTGGAGAAATATTTCGGAGGCTGGCAGAAAGGTGAAGTTCCACAGGCTAAGTATCCAACACCAAAAGCTCCTTCCAAAACAACAGTTGCTATTGTCGACAGGCCAAATTCGGTTCAGTCAACAATTAATGTAACCTATCCTCTTGATCTCAAACCAGGCTCGCCCGACGAAATAAAGGTTAAACTCACCAATAGTATTCTTGGCGGCGGTACTTTCAGGCTGTTCAACAACCTGCGGGAGAAACACGGCTGGACCTACGGCGCTTATTCTAGCATTCAGCCTGATAAACTCATAGGTAAGTTCAATGCATCAGCAGAAGTACGTAACCCTGTTACCGACAGCTCTTTCACCGAAATCCTGGCCGAGATGAACCGTATGCGTACCGAGCCAGTTCCCGATGATGAACTCAATATGGTTCGGAATTATATGATGGGGAATTTTGGCCGCGCACTTGAAAATCCTTCAACAATTGCAAATTTCGCAATCAGCACCGCACGATATAACCTCCCAAAGGATTATTATTCCACTTACCTTACTACCCTTGCATCCATTACATCATCTGATGTACAGCAAACTGCGCAGAAATATATCAGGCCTGACAATTCGTACCTGCTGGTAGTCGGTAAAGCCGAAGATATTGCTCCAAAACTCAAGAAGTTCTCGAAAACGGGAGATGTATTGTATTACGATATCGATGGTAAACAATACGACCCAAGCAAAAAGCTGAAACCTGCACCGGAAGGATTAACTGCCGACCAGGTAATTAATACGTATGTGAATGCAATCGGGGGCGCCAAAAAACTTAAAAAAGTAAAAGATGTAACTATAAATGCAGAAGCCAGCATGCAGGGGCAGACTATAACCTTTGATTCTTACTTTAAAGCGCCGGATAAAATGCTTATGCAGATCGGATCAGGTGCAATGGTATTTGCAAAGCAGGTCTACAATGCAGGCAAAGGAATGTCGTCATCACCCATGAGTGGCGAAACCAAACCTATCGAAGGCGACGAATTAGCCGGAATGAAAGAGAATGCTCTCATATTCCCCGAAATGAATTATGCAGCATTGGGCTATACTTCACAACTGCTTGGCATCGAAGAGCAGAAAGACCTCACGCAACTTTATAAGGTCCAGGTGAACAAAGGTGGTGATAAGAAAGATATGGACTATTATGATGTAAAAACCGGGTTGAAAGTACGTTCCGAATCCAAACAGGGAACCGTTGAATATTCCGATTACAAAGCTGTTGACGGTGTCATGTTTCCGTTTGGACTGACTCAGACAATGGGTCCACAGACTTTCAAACTGACAGTAACATCAGTTAAGATGAACTCAAAACTGAAAGACGATTTCTTTGAAATAAAATAATTAATCATCTTTTACAAAGGCAAGAAGCAGGGCAATTATACCCTGCTTCTTTTTTTTATTCAACAAAACGCATTAACCCAATAAAGCTCGTATACAAAGAAATATTCTATATTGAAAAGTTTTTTACCTTTGATATAATGACGGTTGAAGAATTTTCCGGCACTAAATAAATCAATTACCAGATATCAAATCACAAGTGCGCTATGAAATACAGAAACATCCTTCCCTTGCTTGCCGCGATGTTGATTGCATCCTGCCTGTATGCCCAGAATCAGAACGAACTTTTTTGGAAAGCTGCAAAAACCGGCGACACGCTTACCCTGAAAACCTTGATTGATAAAGGTATAGATGTAAATGTAAAGACTGAATATGGTGCAACAGCGCTTATGTTTGCGACTGATAAGGTGCAGCCGGGAGCGGTGCATTACCTGCTTACCCACGGTGCTGACCCTAATGCCAAAGATTCTTTTTACGGAGCAACTCCTTTTCTGTGGTCGTTCGATAAGGGTAATTCAGTAATAGTTAAAGATATGATATTACATGGTGCCGACATCAGCACTGAAGAACCGCTCATGTACGCCCAATATAGCAACATGACCGAAATTATCCTTCTGTTGATCGAAAAAGGTGCACCAGGGGCGGAAAATGCGCTTGCTGAAGCGGTGCGAAATGGGAAAGCAGGTGAAGTTGCTGCGTTAATAAAAGCAAAGAAGTTCGATGCTGCAACACTTTCCTCGGTATTGGTGATAGCAACGGCATCAAAAAACGACTCTATAATTGCCGGGTTAAAAGATGCAGGAGCTGTTCTGCCCGAAAAGAAGCCGGGTGGCGAAATAAAACAAACGCTTGCAGGTACCTATAAGAGCAAGGACGAAAACAAGATCGAAACCCGGTTTACCAATGGTAACTTTGTACTAAGCTTCAACGGAAGTCCAGATTATCCGCTCGAATTAAAAGAAGAGACGAAATTTGCAATTTCCGGTGCCCCAAATGTTACTATAGAGTTTGAAATGGTGCAGGATATACCGGTAAGCCTTACTCTATTGGAAGGAGAAAACAAAACAGTCTTTTATAGGCTTGATAATCAGATGGTTGACACCAATGCACAAAAAACTGCTTTTACCGATATCACCGGAAAAGTTCAGAAACCCCTGAACTGGCCTTCGTTCAGGGGGAACCAGGCATGCGGCAACGGCGACGGGCAATTCCCACCACTCAGTTTCGATGGTATAAAAGGCACAAACCTGATTTGGAAAACCTTTATCCCTGGGCTTGCCCATTCCTGCCCGATAATATGGAACGACAAAATTTTTCTTACAACTGCATTGGGCAGTGATACATCGGCCCACCTAAAGGCCGGTCTGTACGGCGATGTAGAGCCGTCATCCGACCTGTCGGCACATATTTGGCGAATGTATTGCATTGATAAAAAATCAGGGCATATTACCTGGGAAAAGAAAGCATACGAAGGTATTCCCCGGGTCAAAAGACATCCTAAAGGAACCCAGGCAAACCCGACACCGGTTACCAATGGCGAATACGTAGTTGCTGTTTTCAATTCGGAAGGAATGGTATGTTATGATATGAAAGGCAACGAAAAATGGCGCCGGGATCTGGGTGTACTGGATGCCGGATGGTTCTTCGAGGAAGAAACTCAATGGGGCCATGCCAGTTCGCCTATCATTTATAAAAATACGGTAATCGTGCAATGCGACCGGTCGAAGGACTCATACATAGCTGCTTACGACCTTAAAACCGGCAGCGAGGTATGGAAAACCAAGCGTGAGGAAATTTCATCGTGGGGAACACCAACGGTTTACTCCGGGCCGGATAGGGACGAACTAATAACCAATGCGACTAAATTCATCCGGTCTTATGATCCTTCAACCGGTGAGGAGTTGTGGCGGCTTGCGCCAAATTCTGAAATCACGGTAGGAACACCAATAGTAATGGACAACCTGGTTTACATTTCGAACGGATATTCACCTATGCAGCCGGTTTGGGCTATAAAGCCCGGAGGAAAAGGTGATATTTCGATTTCCGACAGCCTCGATTCAGGCGGATTTATACAATGGCGAACCAAACGGGGAGGCACTTATATGCCTACACTTATCGGCTACAAAGGGTATCTGTATACCCTCAACAACAATGGCGCTTTGACCTGTTACGATGCAAAAACCGGGGAAAAGAAATACCGCGAAACGCTCAAAGGCGGAGGGGCATTTACAGCATCACCGGTAGCAGCCGATGGAAAACTCTATTTTACAAGCGAAGAAAAAGGCGTCATCGTGGTGAAAGCCGGCCCCGAATTCGAGCAGATAACCATTAATCCTGTTGGTGAAATTTGCATGGCAACCCCTGCTATAAGCGATGGAAGAATATATATAAGGGGCGAGCATCATTTGTTTTGTTTCGGGAAGAAGTAAAAGGAAACAGACTCTCGTTTCTATCAATTGTCAATTTTCCATTGTCAATTGTCAATCGATTAACCAGGCATCTAAAACAAACGGTTATGAATAAAAAAGTCGTTTTGATTACCGGTGTTTCGTCAGGTATAGGGCTGGAACTGGCAAAGGAATTTGAAGGATTGGGATTTATTGTTTTCGGCACCAGCCGTAACCCTGAAAAATCAAGTAAAGAGTATACGGGTGGGATAACTTTGCTGCAACTTAATGTCAATAATGCCGGATCGCGAAAAGAATGTATCAACCAGGTTATAGAAAAAGCTGGGGGGATCGATATTCTTGTAAATAATGCCGGCTATGGCCAGATGGGTCCATTAGCTGAGATTTCCGACGAAATAATACACCGTCAGTTCAAAACCAATCTTTTCGGACCGGCAGCATTAACACAACTGGTATTACCTGCTATGATAAAACAGAAATCGGGTATGATCGTGAACATCAGCAGTATTTCGGGTGTAATGCCGAGTGCATTTGCCGGTGCTTATTGCTCTTCGAAAGCGGCTATGAATGCGTGGTCTGATACATTACGCATGGAATTAAAGCCTTTCGGGATAAAGGTCATTACCGTGCAGCCTGGTGCGATACAATCAAATTTCGGGAAAACTGCCGCCGAAAACCTTGCCTTCGACAAAGATTATTCGTTTTATGCACCAGTTGCTGACTTTGTTAATAAAAGGGCCAATATTTCGCAGGAAGGTGCCACTACTGCTGAAGAATTTGCAGTCAGGCTTGTAAAGCATTTGCTGAAAAAGAATCCTAAACCCATTATCCGCATAGGCAAATCATCCACTCTGTATCCTTTGATGAAACGTTGGTTGCCTGCAACAGTGCTCGACAATATTATAGCCGGCAAATTCGGTCTGACCCAACTCAGAAAAACCCTTCAGAGCTAATAATACGAAAAGGCAATTACTCCGATAGCCAGTAGTGCCAGGCCAATCCCTATCCGGTTAACCAACGATAGCTTTTCGTTAAAGAAAAAATAGCCGGCTACAGCCGCAACGAAAACCAATGCCGCGTTAAAAACGGGTACAAACAGCGAAATGGGAAGTATAAACAATCCCTTTATGAAAAAATAAGTCGAGTACCAGTTAAATACACCCAGCATTAAACCGGCTGCAATATCCTTCCAGCCTATTTTTACAGGTTTTAGCCTTCCACGAAGGATTATAAGGATACAAGCTATTACGAATGCAACGAAAAATGTTACAGTAAGAAATTGAATATCATTGCGTTCGGGGTAATACACGCCCGAAAGTTTCATCAGGCAGTCGTTTCCGCCTGTACTCAGGAATATCAGGAGTGGCAGGTACAGATACTTTTTTTCAACAGCAGCTTCTCCCCTGCCCTTGTTGGAAAGATAAAATGCAACGAGGGCTGCCATTATTCCTGCAATCTTCATCAATCCCAGGGGTTCCCCTATAAGTACAATACCCACGGCAACAGAAAGCACGATCGACATTTTCCCCGAAACTACCGTCAATGCTACTCCAACCCGCTGTGTTGACACTGCAAAAACAACAAAAGTTAAGATAAATGTTATCCCGGCAAATATGGCTAACATCAGCCAGGGTTGCTGAATCATTAATCCGATCGTTGTGGTATCACGACAACTGAAATATCCCAGGGCAGCAGCTAATATGTAATTTGTTGCCACTGCCGGTAAAATGTTGATGCCGAATTTCTCAAAATACTTGAAAGTAAAAAATATACAGGTCGAAAAGAACAGGGCGTACAGTAGAAACAGCATCCGCAATAGGTTTGGTTTGCAAATATAGAAATTGATTCGGAGTTGATTGATAATGGACAATGGATAATGGATAATGGGGTTGATGGGTTGAAGTGTTCAAGTGTTCAAAGGTTTAAAGGTTCAAAGGTTCAAAGGTTCAAGGGTTCAAGGGTTCAAGGGTTCAAGGGTCTTGGCTACCTAGCTGCCAGTCGCAAGTCATCAGCTTCCAGTCACCGGCCGCCAGTCACCAGCCGCCAGTCACCAGTCACCAGTTGCCAGTCACCAGTCACCAGTTGCCAGCAACCAGTTCTCAGTAACACTTACGCGGCATCCTTGCAAATCCCCGATAAATATCTAATTTTACACCATAAAACAGGGAAATCATGAAACACATTGCCATTCTTTTCAGCCTTATTGTATTCACAATAGCTTCTTATAGCCAACAGCTAACATCAGGCAGCCTAGGCAACCTGAAAAAGATGAAAAAGACGGAAACAGGCCTTACAATTGAAACAACTTTCGGTAAAGCAGAAATAACTGTTTTCAATGCCGGTATTGTAAGGATCCGGATTGTAAAAAACGAATTTGAACCTGACTTTTCGTATGCCGTTGTTGGTAAACCCGAAAAAGTGAATTTCAAAATACTTGAGAGCGAAGGCCTTGTGACCCTGACAACCGATTCGCTGCGGCTCGAGATTTCAACTGCACCGGTGAGGTTTAATTTCCTGACAACTGACAATCGCGTCATAAACCAGGATGATACGTTTGGCACAAACTGGGTTGAAAATGAAGTTTCGACCTATAAAAAACTACAGGAAGGCGAAAAATTTATCGGCCTTGGCGAAAAAACCGGCAACCTCGACCGCCGCGGCGAAGCCCATGTAAACTGGAATACCGATAATCCTTCCTACCAGGTCGATGACGATGACTTATATTCAACTTTCCCGTTTTATATCGGAATCCATCATGGATTGAATTATGGAATATTCTTCGACAATACCTACAGGAGTACTTTCAATTTCGGTGCTTCCAACGACAGGTATTCATCATTTGGTGCCGACGGGGGCGAAATGAATTACTATTTTATCTACAGCAGCACGATAAGGCAGATTCTTACCCATTATACCAACTTAACCGGGCAAATCAATATCCCCCCTATTTGGGCGCTGGGATTCCAGCAATGCCGGTGGAGCTATTTCCCCGACACAGAAGTTCTTAGTATGGCCCAAACCTTCCGTGAGAAGAAAATTCCGCTCGATGTAATGTATCTCGATATTCATTATATGGATGCATATAAAGTATTCACCTGGAATCCGGTACGTTTCTCAAAACCTGCCGAAATGCTTGGAAAACTGAAGGATATGAATGTTCATACTACTGTTATTATCGATCCGGGTATCAAGGTTGAAAAAGGATACAAAGCTTATGAAGAAGGTGTGAACCTGAATTATTTTATAAAATATCCTGACCGAAAAGATTATTGTGCCCAGGTATGGCCGGGATGGTGTCATTTTCCCGATTTTACAAAGCCGGTTGTGCGAAAATGGTGGGGCGATAATTTTGGTCCCATGATAAAAGATGGTGTCGATGGTTTCTGGACCGACATGAATGAAATTGCTTCCTGGGGCGGTGGCTTTACGCCTTCGATCGTTCAGCTTGACTGGGACGGGCGGTTTGCAAGCTACAAACAGGCTAAAAATGCCTATGGTATGCAGATGTCGCGAAGTACTTACGAAGGCACCCGGAGCCAGATGAATGGCCGTAGGCCGCTTACGCTTACCAGGGCTTCCTATGCCGGTGCGCAGCGTTACACTGCGATATGGACAGGCGATAATTTTGCCAGCGATGCCCACATGATGCTTTCGTGCAGGCTTATTAATTCGCTGGGTTTAACAGGTATGGCTTTTTCAGGCGCTGATGTTGGCGGATTTATGGGTACTACAACCCCGAACCTCTTTGCACGATGGATGTCGATTGCTGCATTTACTCCTTTTTACAGGGTACACAAAGCCAGCAACGAGAACTCATCGGAGCCATGGACATACGGCGAAAGTGTTGAAAATATTTCGCGCAATTATATCTCGATCCGCTACAGGCTTATGCCTTATTTGTATTCGGCTTTTGCCGAAGCCCACAAAACCGGAATTCCTGTAAACCGTACCCTGGTCATCGATAATACCTCCGACGAAAAATGCTGGTATTATGCCTACCAGCAGCAATTTATGTTTGGCCCCTCTATTATGGTTGCACCGGTTGAAAGCACAAAGGACATTACCAAAGTTTACTTGCCAAAAGGCGAATGGTACGACTTTATGAACGGACATAAATACGAAGGAGAACAGGAAATCCTGGTTGAATGCCCGATGGATAAGCTGCCCGTATTCGCCCGGGGCGGAAGTATTATACCTATGCAGACTTTAGTTCAGAGCACAAGCGAGAAACCATCGGATACACTTTTTGTACACGTTTATTTCGGAAGTAAAGGTTCGTCGTACAATTACTATGAAGATGACGGTATAACGTATGCTTACGAAACCGGAAGTTTCCTCGAAACACAAATGACATTTGATCCGGTGGCGAAGAAGATTATCATCGAACCGCTTTCGGCTAAATCGTATGCAAGTAAATTCAGGTTTGTGTCGGTGATCCTTCATGGCTTTGAAACAGTTGCTAATCAAATAAATGTGAATGGAAATGGCGTTGAGCCAAAACTAACCAGTATCGACCTTTATAACTCCATTAAGCCGAAGGATCCTCTCTTTTTCGAAAGCAGGAAAATGCAGCAGAAGGTACTGGTGATCAGTAACCTGAAAGCGGGTGAAAGAAATGAAGTAAGCTGGTAAGTGGTTTATACCAGCCGGCAGTTGGCTATTGGCAAAACAGATGAATCATAAAAAAAATTGCCAACTGCATACCGCATATTGCCAACTTTCTCGAAAAACAAAAAAAATCAGATGTACCTGCAGTTTTTCGATTTACTGCTTTTTCTTTAGTTCCCTTATTTTCAGATACTTGCTGAAGGTGGCAAATCCACCGAGTGAACAAATCACAAAGCCGTAGTAGCCATCGAGGAAACCAAGTTTGAAAATATAATCACGCTTGAATTTCCAGATTCCTTTAACAAGGGCGATGAAAATATTGGCTTTCTTGCCATTCCGGGCAGCATCCACAGCCGAAATATCTGTAAATTTATTAAACTGATCGATGTGCTGCCGGATTGAGTAATATGAATAATGAAGCAGGTCTCCTTTAATCTTACGAACCGAAGATCCTTCATTCATAATAACCATATCGTGCGGGTTATTTCCTCCCCATTTGCCTTTCCGCCTGTCCCATAAACGAAGTTTCACATCAGGGTACCATCCGCAGTGTTTTATCCATTTCCCCAGGTAATTAGTCAAACGGCTGAATGAATACCCATCCGATTGCCAGTTGGCTTTTACTTCGGCTATCGATTTTTTAAGCGTTTCCGAAAGGGCTTCATCAGCATCGAGTGAAAGCACATAATCATATATGGCCTGGCTGGCAGCCCAGGTTTTCTGCTCGATATGACCTTCGAATGCATGTTTAATGAAACGCACTCCGAATGGCCTGCAAAACTCTTCGGTCCTATCTGTCGAAAAAGAATCCACTACAACAATTTCATCAGCAATTCCCTCAACCGATGCTAAGCACCGCCCAATATTGCGTTCTTCGTTATAAGCGATAATTACTGCCGATATTTTTACCATCCGGGTACTGATTGCTTCTGCAAATATCTGATTAATTTATCAATATCCGGCTCAGAAACTTATGATTATGCAGACCTGAAATATACCAACTGCAAGGTTGTGTCTTCGCAAAGAATAAAAACGACCTGCCTTAAACAAGTTCTTCAAGCTGGTGATCTTCGGCCACTCCGGGGTTTTCGAAAACAATTACTGAATTATCAGGATTGTTTAACCAGGCTGCATTTCTAAGTTTATCAAAACTTATAGTGCCGGTAATGTATTTTCGGTTCTGGCTGGTATAGGTTTCGTCGATGCTGATGAAATCGGCCTGTACAATATCTTTGATATCCCGGCAACTGACATACACCCGTAAAATGTGATTGTCCGAAACCTGGTAATCCACACCGGTATGTGATTTTTTGTATTCGTATTTATAACCGTACCGTAATGCTGCTATATCGCTCAATACTGCTGATGAAGTCGGGTAGCGGCCGGCTCCCTTGCCGTAAATAAACTGCTCATCAGCAAGACGCGTACCGATAATAACGCCGTTAAATTCGAAACGCACATTAAAAAGCTGGCTCCTCGGACCAACAAAAGTCGGCAGAACATAGGCGGCCACATCGGTGTGGTTTACCCGCTGGGCACGTGCGACCAGCTTGATGCTGAAGCCTTTTTCCCTTGCATAAATACTATCAGCCGGGTGCAACTGGGTGATTCCTTTGCACATGATGTCGGCGGGATCGGAAACAATCCCATAGGCATGGTTCAGGATAATTGTAAGTTTATTGGCTGCATCGGTTCCCTGTACATCCAGGGTGGGATCGCTCTCGGCAAAACCCAGTTGCTGGGCAAGTTTCAGCGCTTCGTCATATGCCATACCATCTTCATTCATCCGGGTAAGAATATAGTTTGTACTGCCGTTTATAATACCCGATACGGAATTAAGCATGTCGTTATCGTAATATTCTTCGAGGTTACGTATCACCGGAATACTGCCGCAAACAGCCGCCTCATAAAGAAATGACGCATTGTTATCAAGCTGTAATTGAAGCAGTTCTGCCAGGTGTGCAGCTATCATTTTCTTGTTTGCACTCACCACCGCTTTTCCGCTGCCCAGCGAAGCTGATACAATGTTCCAGGCGGCCTCGGAATCGTCAATCAGCTCAACTATTACATTTATATCGGTATCGTTCAGCAGCACATCAGCCTCAGTGGTAAACAATTCCGCCGGAGCATTACGTTTTTTATCCGGATGCTTGATACATATTTTCTTAATCTCAGCCTGCAGCGTGGGAGTCTGTTTCAGAACACGGTATATCCCCTCGCCTACTACGCCGAAACCAAAAAGGCCGATGATCAGTTTTTTATCGTTTGTCATTTTAGATTTTTTTATTAGTTTTATTGTTGTTTAAAGGCTGGAGGTCGGAAGTCAGAAGGCAGAAGTCAGAAGGCAGAAGTCAGAAGGCAGAAGTCAGAAGGCAGAAGTCAGAAGGCAGAAGGCAGAAGACAGAAGACAGAAGGCAGAAGACAGAATACAGAAGACAGAAGTTGGAAGTCGGAAGACGGAAGACGGAAGCCGGAAGTTTAATCCCTTCAATATCTTCAATCTGATCAAGCCCATCAATCCCATCAATCGTCTTCAATCTTTTCCACTCTCTACCCCCTACCCTTTACCCTCACCTTCACAAACGCCTGTTCCAGGTCGCTGATCAGATCGGTGGCATCTTCTATTCCGCAGGAAAGCCTGATAAGCGAATCGTTTATTCCCGATGCCAGTCGTTTTTCGCGGGGAACTGATTTATGAGTCATTTGTGATGGATGGCATAGCAGGCTCTTAACTCCCCCAAGACTTTCGGCCAGTTTGAATAATTTTGTGGAGGTAACAAAAGCTACAGCGGCTTCTTCCGTATCATTTTTAAGCGAGAAGGAAATCATTCCTCCGTACAAGCCATGTTGCTGCTCTTTAGCTATTTCATGATTTTTGTGGAATACAAGTCCGGGATAATTCACATGATCCACATCAGGGTGCGAATCGAGGAATACTGCGACCTTTACAGCATTTTCGCATTGCCGTTCAACACGCAGGGCAACCGTTTCGATGCCGCGTATTACCAGCCAGCAGTCGTGAGGTCCGAGTACGCCACCTGATGAATTCTGAATAAATTTGAGTTTTTCGGCCAGTTTATCATCTTTTACAACAACCAACCCGGCCAGAAGGTCGGAATGGCCACCAAGGTATTTGGTTCCGCTGTGCATTACATAATCGGCTCCAAGTTCAAGCGGATTTT
This sequence comes from Bacteroidales bacterium, assembly GCA_963677975.1. Taxonomy (GTDB): domain Bacteria; phylum Bacteroidota; class Bacteroidia; order Bacteroidales; family UBA4417; genus UBA4417. The sequence continues at coordinate 4,032,811 of OY782677.1, forward strand.
GAGCAACCGGAGTTGCAAAGGTATTATCGATTACAACAAGGGCTCCGACTGCATGAGCGAGTGCCGCAATAGTTTTTATATCCGAAATCTTAAGTGTCGGATTGGTAGGTGACTCGAGCCAGACCAGTTTCGTGTTTTCATTCAGGTATTCAGTTACATTAAGTGCATCAGTTGTATCGACATAATGAATTTTAATACCAAATTTCTGGTATACATGCGTAAAAAGGCGGTATGCACCTCCATATATATCATCAACTGCGACAATTTCATCGCCTGATTTCAGCGTTTTGAGTATGGCATCGATGGCTGCAAGCCCTGTGGCAAAAGCGAATCCGGCTGTACCGCCTTCGAGCTGGGCAACAATTTTTTCGAGTGCGGCACGCGTGGGATTGTTGGTACGTGCATAGTCGAATCCTTTATTTACACCGGGAGCTTCCTGAACATACGTTGCAGTCTGATATATAGGGACCGATATTGCCCCGGTAAGTTCGTCGACGGGAATGGAATGGATAATCTGTGTGATTTTGTTCATGGTATGTGATTTATATTGGTTAACAAAAAAAATAATCACTTACCAGAAAGAGCTACCGGAATGAGCATAAAAAATGCTCTCCCGATAAGTCAGAAGAGCTTTGAAGATATAGCGGATACGATATCGCAAAACTATTTCCAATCTTATCTTTCCGCCAATAGCGGTTGGATGTGGCACCTTGTCCGGTGTGATGCGGACAGGTTGTCAAGGCTTCAAAGGGCCATTTCCCTCAGCCTTTCTTGATAAGTGATGGTGTTGAAAAGAACTGCTGCAAAAGTAATAAGTTTTTAAATACAAATCCAAGTTGCTGAAATTTTGATTCATAAATAATCGTAATGAGTTCAATCTCAGTCTTCTAAAATATATTTAGTTTTTTCTAAAAATGAATGCAAAACAAAATTTTGTTTTATTTTAGAAAGCAATACCCTGAACTTAAACCTCGGATAATTGTTTTAAATCAAGAATAGTAACAATCATGCAACGATTTACCCTGATTATCTTCTCGATACTGCTTGTAGCAGGTTGCAGAAGCAATACAATAAAAAACGATAAACTGATGGATAAAGAAGCAAATGGGATTAAGACTGACACGGCAACTTTTGCCGCTGGCTGTTTCTGGTGTGTGGAAGCTGTTTTCCAGGAACTGAAAGGTGTTGTTTCGGTTACATCGGGATATACAGGTGGAAAAATCAAAAACCCGTCATACCGTGAGGTGTGTTCCGGCATGACCGGACATGCCGAAGCCTGCAGAATAATTTACGATCCCTCTGTAATTTCGTACGACGAATTGCTCGAAGCCTTCTGGAGCAGCCACGATCCGACTACGCTCAATCGTCAGGGAGCTGACCAGGGAACTCAATACCGCTCGGCCATTTTCTATCACAATGAACAACAGAAGCAAATTGCCGAAGCGTATAAAGCTAAACTGAATGCAGAAAAAGCGTTTGATAAACCGATTGTGACTGAGATCAGCCCTAGTGCTGAATTTTATAAAGCAGAAGATTATCACCAGGATTATTATAACCTGAATGGCGAAGCTCCTTATTGCACATTTGTAATAGCTCCCAAACTGGAGAAATTCAGGAAGGTTTTTAAGGACAAATTGAAATAAGAGAATTTAATGTTTTTAAACGTTATTATTTCAAAACGCCCATTATCATTGGAAGCAGGAACCAGCAGAACAGTGTTATCACAATAATACTCACTATATTCATTACAAACCCGGCTTTAAGCATATCGCGCAAGCGTATATAACCACTTGCGAAAACGATCGCATTAGGAGGAGTGCCCATTGGCATCATGGATGCAGCACTTGCAGCAAGTGTCATGGGTATGCCAAGAAGCAGGGGATCCATATGCAACGCATCGGCCAGGGCAGCCAGAACCGGTGCCAGAACTATCACCTGGGCCACATTACTCATTAGTTCACTCAGGAATATAGAAATAACAACAATAAAAAATACCAGTGTAAAACCGCCGCTATGGCTGAAACCGGCAAGCCAGTTGCCTATCTGAGCCATAACACCTACTTTTTCGAGCGATCCTGCCATAGCAATTCCGCCACCAAACAAAAGCAATATTCCCCAGGCCATCTTAGAAGTATCTTCCCAATCGAGGATCATTACAACTTTGCCTTCTTTCCGGTTTCCGCTCGGAGTAGCAAAAAGAGCCAGGGCACCAATGATGGCAATCATATTATCGTCGAGTTTGAAAAGATTGAGCTCATTAATCAGGTCCTTAGTAATCCACATGAAGGCAGTAGCCAGGAATATGATGAGCACCCGTTTTTCAGCTCCGGTTAACCGGCCTAAGGCTTTAACTTCCTGGTGAATAAATACATTTGCTTCCTTGCTGTTCTTGATACGGTTTGGGAACATCCATTTTGTTAAGACCACATACAAGGCTGCCAGGAGGAATATGGCCAGTGGAGTACAAAGGAGCATCCAGTCGAGGAACTGAACCGTATAGCCGTATTTTTTCTCGATAAAGCCAACGAATGCTGCATTCGGAGGAGTGCCGACTATAGTACCCATTCCACCTATATTGCTTGCATAAGCTATTACAAGCATAAGTACCAGTGAGAAATTAACAAAACCAGGCCCCGGTTTTTCATGCTCTTTCATAACAGCAATAACACTCAGTGCAATAGGGAACATCATCATTGTGGTTGCGGTATTGCTCAGCCACATGCTTAAGAAACCGGTGGCAATTATAAATCCGAGGATGATCCTGTCGCCGCTGGTACCGGTAAGTTTTACGATCTGAAGTGCAATACGTTTGTGAAGGTTCCATTTCTGGATGGCCAAGCCTAACATAAACCCGCCCATGAAAAGGAAAATCACCGGGTTACTGTACGATTTTGAGGCTTCCTCGATTGTGCCGAGCTTCAGGAGCGGATGCAAAACCAGGGGAACCAGTGCTACTGCTGGCATTGGTAAAGCTTCGGTCACCCACCACACAACCATTAAAATAGCTACCGCAACAGCTTTGGCTGCATCATCATTTAACGAAAACGGGTTGAAAAAATAAAAGACAAGTGCCAAAACTATTCCGAGAAGGACGAAAAGCCAATGTTGTTGCTTCTTAAGCCAGTCTGCCATATTATGAGTGTTATGTGGATGAAATCACAAACTTTTTGAGCGAACCCAAAATGCAATTTTGAGAAATTAAAATTAGAAAAAATTCTTTGATAAGCATTGAGTCCGGCGAAATTCATAGAAATTAAGAGAACACTGTATTTGATTATGAAAACCATACTAAATTTTGAACCCAAAAGCGAAAATCAGTAACTTTTTATCCCTGCAAGCGTCACAACAGGATAACATCCATCAAACAAAATTTCACTGCATCATGAAAAAAATATTTATTTCAGCATTACTGGCATTAAGTGTAACATTTATTTCCCTGACCGGGTTTTCACAAAATAGTTTTCCAGGTGGCAGCCGGATCGATAGCCTTCTTAATGCACTGTCAACCAACAATAAAGCCATGTTTTCAGTCACCCTTATGCAGGAAAACAAAATCGTTTACAGCCGGGCTATCGGGATTATCGAGAACAGCGGAACCATAACAGTGAATTCTACGCCTGAAACCCGATACCGGATAGGCTCAATAAGTAAAATGTTTACCACCGTAATGATACTTCAACTTGTTGAAGAGAAAAAGCTGAGTCTTGATACACCTTTATCGAAGTTTTTCAGGAAGATACCAAATGCCGATTCCATTACAATTAAAGACTTGCTTAACCACCACAGCGGCTTATTCAATTTTACTAATGACGGGGATTACCCGAAATGGATGACCGAAGTCCGCAGCAGGAAGCAACTGCTTGACCTGTTCGAAAGCCAGAAACCGGCATTTGCTCCCCGTGAAAAAGGTGAGTACAGCAATACCAATTTTGTTTTGCTCGGATTTATCATCGAAGATATCACGGGAAAATCGTACCAGGAAAATCTTTCGAAAAGGATTACTTCCCGTATTGGTCTCAAGAACACCATGTACGGAGGCAAAATTGACCATTCAAAAAATGAAGCCTCATCGTTTCAATATAACAATGGGAAATGGGTAATTCAGCCTGAAACGGATATGAGTATTCCGGGTGGTGCAGGCTCGGTAATATCAACTACACCTGATCTTGCCACTTTTATTACGGCTCTTTTTAATGGAAAACTTGTAAGCGAAAGTTCACTGAAAACGATGACAAGCCTTACTGATGGCTTTGGTCTAGGTATATTCAAAATCCCCTTCTTTGAAAGGACGGCTTTTGGGCACAACGGCGGAATCGATGAATTTTCATCCTCACTGGCATATTTCCCTGACGAAAAACTGGCAATCGCTTTTAGTTCCAATGGCCTTGAATACCCTATGAATGATATTCTTATCGGACTGTTGAGCTGTTATTTCGATAAGCCATACAAGATTCCTGATTTCAAAACTATAAGTATACCAGCCGAGAAACTTGCGCTCTACGAGGGAGAGTTTACATCGGAACAACTGCCGCTGGTTATTACAATTAATGTTGAAGGCGATAAACTTACTGCCCAGGCAACCGGCCAGCCCTCGTTCCCGCTTGCAGCCATTTCCGAAACCGAATTCAGGTTCGACCAGGCTGGGATAATATTTCTGTTCAGCAAATCTACCGACGGCAGTATTGGAGGATTTACCCTGCGACAGGGAGCAGACTATATCTATAAAAAGGTGGTTAAAGAATAGGGGGTTTTTGATGTCAGAAGTCGAATGTTAGATATCGGAAGACGGAGATTGGAAGACTGAAGACGGAAGTGGGAGGTCGGAAAACGGAGGACAGGCAACTGGGTATTTAAATGACGAATTTCGATGTTGCTGACCTCTGTGATTCAGGAATCAGGACTTATGTCTGAAACCAGAAACAAACAGCCAGCAACCGGAAACAACTAGCCAGGAACCAGGAACAATCACAACTCAAACACCGATTTCTTTTTCCCGGCCTTATACAGCAGCACCCTGGCATCTTCAATTGTTACAAGGCAGCCATAACGGACACTTTCGAGGTAAGGTTTAATCACTTCGAAGAAAGCATCAATTTTAGCACCTTCATCAACTATCTCAACTACCATGGGAAGTTTGTCGTTTGTTTCCCAGAATTTAGCCGAATGAACAACACTGCTGCCGCCAAAGCCCATGACTCCCTTGTGCACGGTTGCCCCGGCCATCTCGTTTCGCCTTGCGGCGAATACAATCATCTCATACAAAGGAGTGTGCTTCAGTTTATCAGTTGAACTGGTATAAACCCGTAAAACTTTAACATTATCATTTGTATCCATAATTACAGGAGTTTAATAAGCATAATGCCCGCATAAGTCGCAAGTAAGCCGATAAAAATACTGCTGCCGGTATATAAAAAGAAATTGAAGTATTCGGTATCGCGGAGCAAAGCAACATTTTCGGCAGCAAAAGCTGAAAAAGTTGTAAAACCGCCGCAGAAACCCACGGTAAGGAACAAACGCCATTCGTCGGACAGCAAATTCCCCTTTTCTGTAATTCCGTATATAATACCGATTAAAAGGCAGCCTACAATGTTCACCGCAAAGGTGCCAAACGGGAATGCCGAAGGGAAATAGACCGTAAACCAGCGCGAAGCAAGGAAACGCGAAACCGTCCCCAGGAAACCGCCTGCACCTATCAGGAAAATTAGCTTAATCATACCAGCAAAGATACAATTAATCATTTGGGATTTGGGAATTGCGATTTCGGATTTGGGATTTTGTAAATTAAGTATTAACTATCAGCAAATTAAACTTTTAAAACCAAATTCTAGTTTCCAGCATCCGAATTCCGAATTCCGAAATCCTAAATTAGTTCTCCATCAACTGGAGGCAATGCTCAATGCTTTTCCAAGTTCGTTCGATATCGTGATCGAGCCCGACGCTGAAACGAACCAACCCTGCCGAAAGGCCCATATCGAGTTGAACTTCTTCAGGAACTTCGCTCGATGTACTTTTTCCCGAGTTACTGAACAATGTTTTAAAATAACCCAGGCTTACAGCAAGGTATCCAACATCATGCATCTCCATAAGTTCCATAAAGCGGCTGGCTTTCTCGCTGGTGATCATATCGATGGAAAGCATCCCTCCAAACCCGAAATCAGGATGCATCTGGCTTTTCATTATTTCGTGTCCTTTATGATCCGGAAGGCCCGGATAGCTGATCCGTAAACCGGCTTCTTTCATTTTTATGGCCAGGTACATAGCATTTTTACTATGCTGCTGCATACGGATATGAAGGGTATGCATATTTTTCAGGATACTTGAAGACCTGAGCGGATCAAGCGCCGGCCCAAGTAGCATAGCTGTACCGTTATTGACATCAATAAGCGAATTTATAAACTCGTGCGAGCCGCAGATAGCTCCAGCAACACAATCGTTTTTGCCATTTATAAACTTGGTCATGCTGTAAACCACGATATGTGCTCCTAAAGCTGCCGGCTGAATGATCATCGGGGTGAAAGTATTATCCACCATAAGCATGATATTGTGCTCGTTGGCAATTGATGCCAAAGCCGGGATATCGGATATCTGCAGCATTGGGTTAGTCATCGATTCGGTATAAATAAGCTTTGTTTCGGGAGTGATTGCTTTACGAACCGCATCAAGGTCGGTGATGTCAACAAATGTAGTACGGATATTAAATTTCGGAAGGTAGTTCTGCATAAATGCGAAAGTACCCCCATACGATGAAACACTCGACACAATGTGATCGCCTGCACTGCAGCATTGCAGGATAGCAGAGGTAATTGCGGCCATCCCAGAAGCAGTCACCCAGCCTTCCTCAGTGCCTTCCATTGCTGCCAAAACATCAGCAAGGTATTTGTTGCTCGGGTTCCAGTGCCTTGAATACAGGAAACACCCTTCTGCTTCCCCGTGAAAAGTATCGGCCATAGTTTTAGCCTGCAGGAATGTATACGTGGCTGAATCGGTTATTGATGGATTAACATCGCCGAATTCGCCGAACTGTTTCATTTCGAAAATTGCGCGTGAGGGATCGTGTTTCATAATTATTTTTTGTGTGAAATTAATACCTTTTTAAAAACAGGTGATGCACTTGAAATTTAATTATGCAAAACTACCAGATGTTTACAATATGAACAATTATTTTGCATTTCTGAATCCTTTAATCACATAATATTTTAATTTTGAATTTAATTGCACACTATTACTTTCATTTATAATTTTTATACTTGTTACCATGGCGAATAACTTTCATCTTGACTCACTCGATAAACGGATTGTTGAGCAATTAATGACTGATGCGCGCATGTCGTACGTCGAAGTTGCCCGAAACTGCAAAGTGACGCACACAGCGGTCCACCAGAGGATCCGTAAAATGAAGGACGCCGGTATTATTTCCGGTTCCCAGCTTATATTCAACCATAAAAGCATGGGCTACCTTACCTGCGCATTTATAGGGATACAGGTAAATCTAACTTCAACCAGCACGCACAACGAAGTATTCAATAAAATACGAAAGATCCCCGAAATCGTTGAGTGCCATCATATATCAGGTAAATATTCTTTACTCATTAAAATTATAACCCGCAACAACGAGCATCTGAAGCAGGTCATAGTTGAACAGATACAGGCAATTCCCGAAATTTCATTCACCGAAACATTTATTTCGCTCCAGGAAGGTTTTTCGCGGCAATTGCCAATCGGCTGAGTGAACCACACTTACCTGAGCAAAATATAAAACAAGCACCCACTCGCACACCCCTTCGGGTGAATTTATGGACAAAAAGTCAAATTATGAGCAAATCTGATGAAAACCGTCCTGTCTTAAAACCAAAACCGGCCAAAGTTGATTATGTTATCGAAGCAATTGCGGTTTTCGGCCTGGCTGCAAGCATTTTATTACCAGTAATTGCATTCAAAAACCTGCCGGATACTATTCCCACACATTACGGGTTTAACGGCAAGGCCGATGACTGGAGTAGTAAAACAACTATTTTTATTTTGCCGGCAATCAGTATAATTATTTATACGGGTCTTACTGTTCTGAATAAATTCCCTCATACATTCAATTATCCGGCAAAGGTTACAGCTGAAAATGCTCTCCTCTTGTATACAAGAGCAACCAGGATCATGAGGTCAATAAAAGCGTTCGTAGTATTCCTTTTTCTGTTTATCGAATGGCAGACCTGCGCTGCATCCCCTAACAGCAAGTTCCCGTCCTGGTTCCTGCCGGTTGTACTTATGGTTACAGCACTCCTTCCGGTTGTATTAGCCTTCCTGCTGACCGGGAAAGTGCAAAAAAAGGAACAATTATAGGTTCCCAACAAAATCTGATCCAATCTATTTATTTGTTTTTCAACATCTTATACTATTCTTTCAATTCGGAATATTTTATTACTTTTGCCGGAAATAATCAAAACCTACACATAATGAAGAAATCTTTTTTACTGGTACAGGTGATTAGCCTTGCCATCCTGATGGCCTTAAATTCGGGTTGTTCCGAAAACAAAGGCGGTAGCGCTGATAAACCTTACGGTGAAAAGAGCGGAATTATAACTTATAAACCAATCGAAATGATGGGTGTGAAAATGACCCAGACCATTTACTTTGATGATTACGGAACCAAGGAAATGCGTGAAATGACAGTAGAAGGTGACATGATGGGAACTGCTATGAAACAGCATACTGTCGATATCAGGGATGGAAATATCACATACCATTACGAAATCGAAAATATAGCAGGAGGACAGGACAGGGCAACAAAGAATGTTATTAAGTCAGCATTTACTCCTGAAATGGCTGATAATATGAACCTTTCCAACCTTAGTGCTGAGAAAAAAGCTAAAATAAAATTCAAGGAAGATGGAACCGAAACCATTGCAGGGTTAAAAGGTATAAAATTCACAATGGCTCCCGACAGTGCTAATCCACAGAATATTATTACCGGTGTGCACTATAAAAACATACCTCTTAAGTTTTCGGCAGGACCTATGGAAATGATTGTTGAAAAAGTTGAACTCGGTGCCAAAATACCAGCCGAAAAGTTCAAGATCCCTGCAGGATACACTGTTGTGGAAGAACCTGCTGATCAAGCACCGCAAATGCCATCAGAAGTTCCACCCGCAACCGAAGAGCCTAAAAAATAATTGCTAATAATACCTGGCAATGCAAACGACCTGTTTTCAGCAGGTCGTTTTGCATTTAAGGGAAATTCCGGCTTTTATAAAGTGTGTTTTTTCTACGAATCCGTCAACAAAACCAGCTGATCAGTTGTTTTGATACAGAAATTCAAAAGAAAACAGGTCAAATCCGGTTAAAAATTGGTAATTTTGCCGCTCATTTAAAAATTCACTCAATATGAATTATGATGTTATTGTAATTGGCAGTGGTCCAGGAGGTTATGTGGCAGCTATCCGCGCATCTCAACTTGGATTCAAAACAGCAGTTGTCGAAAAATCAGAACTCGGAGGCATTTGCCTCAACTGGGGATGTATTCCGACAAAGGCTTTGCTAAAGAGTGCTCAGGTATTCAACTACTTAAAGCATGCTGCAGATTACGGGATCGCCCTTGAAGGAACAGCAACAGCCGACCTCCCCGCAATGGTTAAACGCAGCCGCGATGTAGCTGACGGGATGAGCAAAGGAATACAATTCCTTTTAAAAAAGAATAAAATTGATCATTTACAAGGATTCGGGAAAGTAAAACCCGGTAAAAAAGTTGAAGTTACTGATTCCGAAGGTAAAGTAACCGAATATACTGCTACCCATATAATTATTGCAACCGGAGCACGGTCGCGCGAACTTCCGAACCTGAAACAGGATGGAAAGAAAATAATAGGCTACCGTGAAGCCATGACTTTACCGGTTAAACCCAAAAGCATGTTGGTTGTCGGTTCAGGAGCAATCGGGTCGGAGTTTGCCTATTTTTATAACAGCATTGGGGTGCAGGTTACACTGGTTGAGTTTCTGCCCAATATTGTCCCGTTAGAAGACGAGGACGTTTCGAAACAACTGGAACGCAGTTTCAAAAAATCAGGCATGAAAGTAATGACTTCATCCTCAGTTGAATCCGTCGAAATAATAGGCGATACATGCCGCGTTAGCATTAAGACACCAAAAGCAACCGAAGTGGTAGACTGTGATATAGTTCTCTCCGCAGTCGGCATTGCAACCAATCTCGAAGGAATAGGTCTTGAAGAAACCGGCATTAAAACAGAAAAAGGTAAAGTGCTCGTTGATGAATTTTATCGCACCAACGTCGAAGGATATTACGCTATTGGCGATATAGTTTCGGGCCCTGCCCTTGCTCATGTGGCTTCGCACGAAGGTATTACCTGCGTCGAAAAAATTGCCGGCATGCATGTTGAGCCTATCGATTACAATAATATTCCGGGTTGCACATATACAACACCCGAGATTGCGTCGGTGGGAATGACAGAGAAAGCGGCAAGAGAAGCAGGTTACGATATTAAAATAGGAAAATTCCCTTATTCCGCTTCAGGAAAAGCAAGCGCAGCAGGTTCGAAAGACGGTTTTGTTAAAGTGATTTTCGATGCTAAATATGGCGAATGGCTGGGAGCTCACTTTATAGGTGATAACGTTACCGAAATGATCGCCGAAGTCGTAGTTGCCCGTAAACTGGAAACAACAGGGCACGAAATCATTAAATCCATTCACCCGCATCCAACAATGAGCGAAGCAGTTATGGAAGCTGTTGCTGCAGCTTACGGCGAGGTTATTCATTTGTAATTCCCGAATTCGCTTATGGAACTCTTACCGACCTCAATTCCTGAAGTCCTGATTATCAAGCCGGATGTATTCGGCGACGAACGCGGCTATTTCTTCGAATCCTTCCATGAAAGGAAATTCCGCGATTTTGGCATTAGCGGCCAATTTGTTCAGGATAATGAATCGAATTCGCAAAAAAATGTACTTCGCGGACTGCATTTCCAGCGTGAACCATTTGCACAGGGGAAACTAATACGGGTTATCAGTGGGGCAGTGCTCGATGTTGCAGTTGATATCAGGCGTAATTCGCCTACATTCGGGAAATGGGTTTCGATGGTATTATCAGCCGAAAACAAACACATCGCCTGGATACCAGTTGGGTTTGCTCACGGTTTTGTTACACTCGAAGACGATACAATCTTCACTTATAAATGCACCAATTTTTATAATAAAGAGTCAGAAGGTAGCATTCGCTGGAACGACCCTGAGTTGCAGATAAATTGGCGAATTGATAACCCTTTGTTATCAGAAAAAGATAAAATGGCTCCCTTATTGAACGAGGCTGTTGTATTCTGAAAACAATGAAATTGAAAAAAGGTCGTTATACTGATGACCTTCTGACCTAAAATGAAGTAAATGAGTAAAAGAATCATATTTATACTTGCCCTTGTAGCTTTTGCAGCTTTCGAAGGGTTTTACTATTCCAACAACCTTAAGAAAACTGCCGCGGATTCCGATTACCAGAAAGCTTTTCTGCACAGCAACAAGATATTTTCACTTGTTTTACCCGATAAGGCTGAGTTTGCCGGCGAGGAAGCCCCACTTGGTTTGTACTATGTACGCGAAGGCCTCGACCGTGAGCTCATGGTAAATACGTATTGGCATTCCTCCACCCTGCTTATGCTCAAGAAAACGAACAGGTATTTCCATATAATAGTTCCTATCCTGAAAAAGAATAAGATACCCGAAGATTTCAAGTACCTTGCCCTTATCGAAAGTGGCTTGACGAATGTACAATCACCGGCGGGTGCTGCAGGTTTCTGGCAGTTTATCCCAGCCACGGGTAAACTGTTCGGTCTTGAAATCAGTGATCAGATCGATGAAAGATATCATGTTGAGAAGGCTACTGAGGCAGCCTGTAAAATGTTACGTGGCTCATACAATAAATTCGGCAGCTGGACCCTTGCAGCAGCAGCTTACAATGTTGGCGAAGGCCGGATCACCAAGGAACTGGAAAGACAAAGTACCAGCAATTACTACGACCTATACCTGCCCGAGGAAACCATGCGTTATGTTTACCGTATAATCGCACTTAAACTGCTTTACGAACACCCTACCGAATATGGCTATTTCATTCGCAAGAAAGATCTGTACCCTCCTATTCCAACGTATACCATATCGATCGATTCGAGTATAAACAACCTGCCTTCGTTTGCAAAAACACAAAACATCAATTACCGGTTGTTGAAAGAATTCAACCCCTGGTTACGATCGGATAAACTGGTGAATACTTCAAAGAAAAAATATATTATCTCGCTTCCGAAGAAAGGCTTCGAGGATTTTGATGGTTTATTATCGGAAATTGATAATGCGGAACAGATTTTTAACGACACCATTACTGCCGGATCGCTGCCTAAATAAGTACTTTTTATTGAATCAACTTGCAATTTAATTATGAACCAGGGCAGCAGCGAAAAAGAATCTCCGGAAGTCCCGGTTACTTCGAAGCAGGAGTATCTCGAAGTTTACGGCGCCCGTGTTCATAACCTGAAAAATATCGATGTTGTGATTCCGCGCGACAAACTGGTTGTAATAACCGGTTTGAGCGGCAGCGGTAAATCGTCACTCGCCTTCGATACCATATATGCCGAAGGACAGCGCCGGTACATGGAAACATTTTCGGCCTACGCACGCCAGTTTATGGGCGATATTGAGCGTCCTGATGTAGATAAAATTACAGGTTTAAGTCCTGTTATTTCTATTGAACAAAAAACGACCAACCGCAATCCACGTTCCACAGTAGGCACAATAACAGAGATTTACGATTTCATGAGACTGCTTTTTGCACGGGCAGGTGAAGCTTTTTCGTTTGTATCTGGGCAGAAAATGGTAAGGTATACCGACAATCAGATCATTGATCTGATTATGACAAATTATTCCGAACAAACCATTTACATCCTGGCTCCCCTTATTCGCGGCCGTAAAGGACATTACCGCGAACTTTTCGAACAGGTCCGCAAGCAGGGGTTCCTGAAAGTGCGTGTCGATGGCGAAATCAGCGAGATCAGTTTCGGAATGCAGGTCGACCGATACAAGATTCATGATATTGAGGCTGTAATCGATACAATAAAAGTCAACGAAAAATCACTTTCACGTCTTACATCTTCAATACAAACCGCTTTACGTCAGGGAAAAGGCGCACTGATGGTAATGGAAATTGAAGCTACTGATGCCCGTTTTTACAGCCGCCTGTTAATGGATCCCGAAACTGGTATTGCATATGATGAACCGGAACCAAACAGCTTTTCGTACAATTCGCCATACGGGTACTGCCCGAAATGCAAAGGTCTGGGTTACATCTCGGAAATTGACCTTACCAAGGTAATTCCCGATCCTTCAGTAAGTATCAAGAAAGGCGGGATAGCACCGGTGGGTGAATACAAACCTACCTGGATTTTCAGGCAACTCGAGGCTATTGCACATAAATATCATTTCACTATCGATACTCCTTTAGCCGATATTCCTGATGCTGCTATCGAAACCATCTTATATGGATCGGAAGAAGTGATAAAGGTTAAAAACGAATACCTGGGTGTAACCTCGTCGTATTCGCTCAATTTCGAAGGAATTGTCCAACACATACTTAACCAGAATGAAACCGGTAATCCTGAAGGCTTAAAGCGCTGGGCCGAAGGCTTTATGAATTCGGTCCCATGCCCCGAATGCGATGGCAGCCGCCTCAAGAAGGAATCATTATTTTACCGGATCAACAACAAGAATATTTCCGAGCTTTCGAAAATGGACCTGATCAATCTTTCGGAGTGGTTTGCTGAATTGGAGCAACATCTCGAAGACCGGCAAAAGTTGATTGCACACGAAATCATCAGGGAAATACGGAGTCGCTTATCATTCCTGCTTAACGTAGGACTCGATTACCTTTCGCTTAACCGGTCCTCGGGTAGTCTTTCGGGAGGCGAATCGCAACGCATACGACTGGCAACACAAATAGGTTCACAACTGGTCGGGGTATTGTATATACTTGATGAACCCAGCATAGGGCTTCACCAGCGCGACAACCACAGGCTGATCAATTCGCTTAAAGACTTACGCGACACAGGGAACTCGGTAATCGTTGTTGAACACGACCAGGACATGATTCTGGCAGCTGATTATGTGATTGATATGGGACCTGGTGCAGGAACACATGGAGGACATGTGGTTGGACAGGGATCGCCTTTATCATTGCATGATTGTGGCAGTATTACATGCCAGTATCTTTCGGGAAAGAAGCAAATTGCCATGCCAAAAACCCGGCGTAAACTCGAAAACGGCTACCTGACCCTTAAAGGAGCTTCGGGCAACAACCTGAAACACGTTGAACTTAATCTTCCTCTGGGTGTAATTACATGCATTACAGGAGTCTCAGGCAGCGGAAAATCAAGTCTTATCAACGAAACCCTTTATCCTATATTAAGCAAATATTTTTTCCGCTCGGAGCAAAAGCCTCTACCCTATCAAAGTATTGAAGGGCTGAAACTTATCGATAAGGTTATTGAAATAGACCAATCACCGATCGGGCGCACCCCGCGTTCGAACCCGGCAACCTACACAGGTGTTTTCGATGAAATTAGGAAACTTTTTTCGGCACTTCCCGAATCGAAAATCAGGGGTTACAAACCAGGTCGTTTTTCGTTCAATGTCAAAGGCGGCCGTTGCGAAACCTGCCAGGGGGCCGGAATCCGGGTTATTGAGATGAATTTCCTTCCCGATGTTCACGTTCCATGCGAAGTATGTGAAGGCAAACGATACAACCGCGAAACACTCGAAGTCCGGTACAAAGGAAAATCAATAACTGATGTTCTGAATATGACTATAGAGTACGCAGCTGAATTTTTCGGGAACATACCATCCATACTACAAAAAATCAGCACCTTAAACCAGGTCGGGCTGGGATATATTACTCTGGGACAGCAATCGACCACTTTGTCGGGCGGCGAAGCACAACGTGTTAAACTTGCAACAGAACTTTCGAAACGCGATACAGGCCGGACTTTATATATACTTGATGAACCCACTACCGGCTTGCATTTTGAGGATGTAAATATTCTGCTACATGTGCTAAACAAACTGGTCGACAGGGGAAACACAGTACTTGTTATTGAACACAACCTGGAAGTGATAAAAGTAGCCGACTATATTATAGACCTCGGGCCCGAAGGCGGCGAACGTGGCGGCTATATTATTGCCGAGGGAACTCCGGAGCAACTCATACAGAATACGGTCAGCTACACTGCCCAGTATCTGAAAGTCATACTTGATAATGCAGGAATATCACCGCATACCCTGGAAAATTAAGAACCGTTTTCGATCAAATTAAGAGAATGATTATGCTTAAGACTGTTGCCATTAATTGCGTCAATTGCGGTACAACCAAAACCGTAAGTAAAGGAACTACCCTGAATGAAGTTTTGAAAGAAGTTGAAGTTGATACAAAAAACCCGGTTTTGGGTGCTTTGGTCAATAACAGGTTCGAAGAGCTTTCTTTCGAAATATATCATCCCATTACTGTGCAATTCATCGATATTACGCACCCGAATGGAATGAGAATGTACCTCCGGAGTCTTTCGTTTATTCTTTGCAAAGCTTTCAGCGACCTTTTCCCGGATGCTCATATACGGATTGATCACTCGATATCGAAAGGCATTTATTGTAAAATTGTGAAGCCCGGCGAAGAATTGTCACTCGAAGATGTGTCAGCCCTCAGGCAAAGGATGCACCAGATAGTAGATGCGAACCAGCCATTTGTTCACATTGAGGAAGAAACTGAGGAAGTTATTAGAAAATTTGAAGCACACGGGCTTTACGATAAAATTGACCTGCTGAAACATAAAGGGCAGAATTTTTCGAACTATTACAGCCTCGACGGCTATATCGGATACTTCTACGGAGGTATGGTGCCATCAACCGGGTACCTGAAAGTGTTCGATATAAACAAATACTTCAATGGGTTGCTTCTGCAATTGCCCCAAAAGACTAATCCGCTAAAAGTTGAGAATCTGGTGATTCAGAAAAAATTATTCGAAATTTTCCAGGAGTTTTCTCAATGGATCAGAATCCTGGATGTCCCTAACATCAGCCAGTTGAACCATGCCTGTTCAAACGGCAAGTCCGAAGTACTGATAAAAGTGTCGGAAGCGTTGCATGAGAAGAAGATAGGACAGATTGCTGACAACATACGGAGCCGGAACGACAAGGTAAAAATAATCCTCATAAGCGGACCATCATCAAGCGGGAAAACAACTTTTGCCAAGCGCCTGGCGGTTCACCTTATCGTAAACGGGATGAAACCCCTCACCCTGTCGCTCGACAATTATTTCGTCGATCGTGATGATACACCTCTCGACGAAAATGGAAAACACGACTATGAAGCCATGGAGGCATTGGACGTTAAACTGTTCAACAAGAATTTACTATCGCTGCTCAATGGCGAAAAAGTTGAATTACCCAAGTTCTCGTTCGAAACCGGTGCCCGGTATTATAATGGCGAAAC
Organism: Bacteroidales bacterium; assembly: GCA_963677975.1. Lineage (GTDB taxonomy): Bacteria > Bacteroidota > Bacteroidia > Bacteroidales > UBA4417 > UBA4417. The sequence goes on from OY782677.1 coordinate 4,049,327, forward strand.
CATGCAGATGAAACCCGAGAATGTACTGATTATTGAAGGCATTCATGGTTTAAATCCGGTCTTGACCAATTCGATCCCCGCAGATGTTAAATTTAAAATATATGTTTCGGCTCTCACTTCACTGAATATCGACGGGCATAACCGGGTAAGCACAACCGATAACCGTTTGATCAGGAGAATAGTCCGCGATTACCGTTACCGTAAATATACCGCCAGGGAAACCGTTTCGAGATGGCAGAGCGTAAGGCAGGGAGAAGAAAAGCATATTTTCCCCTACCAGGAAGAAGCCGACACTATGTTCAATTCAGCTTTGCTTTATGAACTCGCAGTTTTAAAACCCTATGCTGAACCTATTCTACTAGAAGTACAACCCAACCAGCCTGAATATGCCGAAGCCACAAGGTTGCTTGATTTCTTCAGTTATTTCAAACCATTGAAACCGAGGGAAATTCCACCAACATCTATTTTACGTGAATTCCTTGGAGGGAGCAGCTTTAATTATTAGTAAACCTGGGAAACGATCAATCATATATAAATATTGAATTGCGACAGAATTTGTCTCTTTTGCTCATCGGAATTATGTCTTCTGACGGAGAATTAAACTCAGGCAACCCTACGCTTCACACAACTATATTTACCTGCATATCACAAGTTTAGCAGTTGCCCCCCCCTTAAGAGTCTCATACGAAATAAGGTATATACCGTTTCTTAAATGGGAAATATCAATTTGCACGGGCAAAACAATATGGGTGTATTTCAGAACTGTTTCACCGGTTATCGAGCGAATCTGAATCAATCCGGGCGAAGCTGAATTATTGGTCAGAAGTTTAATTCTGATTTCATTCTTTGCCGGGTTTGGGAAAATGCTGAGCGCAGATACCAGAGCTGGTGAAGCCTCATGGATCCCGAAAAGTTTACCGGGGTTGCCGAAATACAGGCCCAGGCCGCCGGAATAATTGCCAATAAGCATATCGCTGAGCGAATCGTTGTTGAGCTTACCAATTGCTACAGCACTGCGCCAGCCTTCTTTTACTTTCGAGACTGTGCCTAACAGTCTGAAAGTACCATCAAGGTTATTATCTACCTGGTCGTAAACAAATACATCGCCAAATTCGGATCCGACGAAAAGATAGGTCCTACCAGGATTGTCCTTATAAAAATACGGAACACTGTAGCCGTAATTAGAAAGTTGTGTGTTGGTAACATCCACTCCCCCTAATTGATCCGAAACCAGGAAAAAATCAGGTTCCGTTTTGTTACCGGTATTTTTATAATAATTCAGGGTTCCGTTCCGTTTGCCGCAAACAATATCGGTTAGGCCGTCATTATCCATATCCAGGAGCTGAGGCGCTGCGAAGTCACCTGCGTCAATCGAATACCAAGACACATCAGTACATTTAAAACTGGCCGATTGACCCGGTAAAGCCCGGTTTTCGCAATATACAAGTTTCCCCAGTGAATTGCCGCATACCAGATCGGCATCGCCATCGCCATCCATATCGGCAAGCGAGGGGATAAGCGATTGCATGTGAAGCGAATCGAGATGGGCTATATTCCTGTCTGCAAGCCTGAATGAAGGTTTCGACGCGGTTCCTGTATTCAGCAGAAGCGCAACCTTAGCTGTAAACGTACATTGCAAGCCTGTTAGAGGTGAATAAATGCAGGTATCGGAATAGCCGTAATTTCCTACCAGGATATCCTGCAATCCATCCCTGTTATAATCGAAAAATACAGGATAGGCTCCCGATCCCAGATCGAGCATTTCGTCCTGCAAGAAGCTGCCTGACACCTTGTTGTATAAGGGTTGCGAGCTGGTTCCTGTATTGGTATACAGGCTGATGCTTTTAAAATTCTTCGACTTGGTTAAGGAGGGCTCAAAAGGCGATACAAGCAGGTCTTTGATTCCGTCGTTATTCACATCGGTTAGCATGGCAGCCGGGAATGAATTCATATTAACAGCATCAGCAGAATTTGGAAACAGGTTGGTTTGCGATACCATCCGGGCATCAGCCGGTGTACCTCCGTTTACGAGGTGGACCAGCTGGCTGAAATCCACATCACCAATCGTTATATCAGTTAAGCCATCACCGTTCAGGTCGTTTACAAGCAGAGTGGAGCCTGTATGCTTGGGATCATCCAGGAAATTTCTGGCGGTATTAGCAGGTGAATCTCCGGCTGCACATGTATCGAGCACGATAGTGTTATCTTCATTTCCTTCGGCAAAATGGCCCCAGCATGACGATGCTTTCACAAATGTGAGCGAATCGGGGTTCCCGTAAAGTTCAATCGAAGTGTTCTTGTGCCACTCAATAAAAGAGCCCAGTCCCCAGAAAGTGAGTATATCAAAATCCCCGTCATTATCAATGTCAGTAATGGCAGGGTAATCGGCATACGTAACAAGGATATTGGTCAAAGTGGTGCCCTGCATCGACAGTAAGTAAGGATTTGTAACCAGGGTGAATTTCAGTCTGGTTTCGGAATCATTCCTGTAAACCTTGATTCCACCTGTGGTATAAGTGAAAATATCTTTTTTATGATCGGTATTATAATCAATGGCCTGCATCCACTGTTCGAGTGGAGGAAACTGTGAAGCATATTCAGGTGCAAAACGGTATTTTACAGGTGAACCGGCCAAAACAAGGAATGGTAATATTTTGTTTCCATGCCTGTCGAATACCAGGATATCATCAATTCCGTCAAGGTTGATGTCGATATTTGCAAACTGGCAGCTGTTCATTCCTCCTGCAAACGGGTACAATAAAGTATCGGCATTATCACCAATCAGTAAAACACTGTCGTTACGGCTATATTCATGAATAACCGACAACTGGGCTATTGCCCTAGAGTTTACTGAACTTAGGAAGACTATAACCAGGAAACCAAATTGCCGGAATAACTTCAAATTTTGCATTTAAACAAATTTCTTCAGTGTATAAATCATTAATTAAACCAAAACACAAATTCCATTTTCCGGTTGCAGTTTCTTTACTCAACATTCAGCCCTTTCCTTTCCATAATCCAATATCGAATATCCCACATCTCACATCAAAAAACCTTCAACCCTGCACTTACTGGTAAGTGATCCGAGGGATAATACTCTCCGTTGTTTTGGGAGTTTACCTTATACTGGACAACCTTTTTAAAGCCTTTTATAAAAATATAATCGATTCGTTGGCCTGGTATCCCATTCACTTTAAAACCTGTAAACGTAATTTCAGGACCCTGTTTTTCGGAACATAATAAGCGGGCATCAGTGAGATGAGCCGGATTTTTCCCGTCAGTTATAATTTTATAGGGTTCGGAGTCAGGTGAAGCATTAAAGTCGCCCAGTACAATAGCAGGGAACTTTCCTGAAAGTGAATCCACAACATGTAAAATCAGGTTAGCCGAATTACGCCTGGCAATTTCTCCCATATGATCGAAATGGGTGCAGAAAACGAGGAACATTTTTCCGCTCCTGGTTTCTTTAAATTTCCCCCAGGTCACAACACGGTTGCATGCGGCATCCCAACCCCTGCTACCGGCTACTTTGGGGGTTTGCGAAAGCCAGAATGTTGAAGATGACTGAAGGCTGAATCTGGCTGAATCGTAAAACAAAGGCGAAAACTCACCGGCCTCTTTACCATCGTCGCGGGCCAGGCCAATTCTTTTGTATGACGGGAAAGCCCTTTCAAAATCTGCAAGTTGTACCTTAAGCACTTCCTGTAATCCAAAAATACCAGGCTTTACTTCGCGTATGTTCGAGAATACATGTTCTTTGCGGTTATCCCAGGTATTGGGAGTATCATCAGGTGTGGCCATGCGTATATTATAAGTCAGCACTTTTAGGATTGTAACCTGGGCCTTAGCAACTGATAAAGAGTAAAGCATGCAAACAAGTATGAAAGCGGCTATTTTCAGATGAATATTAATTTTCATATCCCTGGAAAGATGTAAAACAAATTGTAAAAATCTCAAATCTGTTGAGCATTAATGCAAAGATCGGAATAATGCAGATGCTATTAAAATCAGGGAGAAAAGAAATAAAAATCCTTGCTAAAAGCAGCATAATCACAGGTCAATCAGGCGCTTTGTTAATAAGTAGGTTACAAAACGGCACAATTCTTTATGCAGCCGGGTTTGTTATTTGCCAATAGATTTCTATCTTTGCAGGCTCAAAAAAGTAAAGTTTATCTAACTACCTAAATTCTAAACACATGCAGAATAAAGGCACAATACGTTTCTTTGCAATAGCTTTTGCATTGGTGTCTCTTTTCCAGCTTTCATTTACATTGGTAACCTCGATTACCAGGAATAGAGCGGATAATTATGCCAATAACGAACAGGCAATTGCCTTAGCTAAACAATTAGCAAAAAACGATGCCCTTCTTGAAATCAGTCTAAAGGACTCCATTATCGAAGCCCGTACGCGTTACTACCTCGATTCAGTAGCAAACCAGCCTGTTTATAATATACTTCTCCGCAAGTATACGTATAAAGAGTGTCTCGACCGTGAAATCAACCTCGGACTCGACCTCAAGGGTGGTATGAACGTAACAATGGAAGTATCCGTTGCCGATGTGGTAAATGGTATGTCAGGCTACAGTACAAACCCTGTTTTCACTAAGGCAATGGCAATGGCGACTGAGAAACAAAAAACCAGCCAGTCGAACTTTGTAACGCTTTTTGGCGAATCGTTTACCCAGATCGATCCGAATGCAAAACTTTCAGCCATTTTCGGCCGTATGGAATTGCGCGAGAAGATCAGGCCAACCTCGACAAACGAAGAAGTTCTGGCAGTTGTGCGCCAGGAATGTAACGATGCCTTCGATCGTACTTTCAATATTCTGCGTAACCGTATTGACCGTTTTGGTGTTTCACAACCTAATATCAGCAAGCACGCTACCAGCGACCGTATACTTATTGAGTTACCAGGTATAAAGGATTCGGACCGCGTTCGTAAACTTTTACAGGGATCTGCAAAACTGGAATTCTGGGAAACATATAAATTCAGCGAACTGGCGCCGGTTTTCAACGATGCCAACAAACGTCTCGCCGGCATGACCGGATTAAATGACTCCACTACAGCGGTTACTGATACCCTTGTTGCAAGTGCAGACTCAAGTAAAGTTGCAAAGGCTGATACAAAGGCTGTAAAGACTGATACTGCAAAAAAATCAAGCCTTGCAGATAAACTCAAATCTGATACTACTTCAACAGGTAAAGATCAGCAACTTGAGAAATACAGGAAAGAAAACCCACTTTATGCTTACCTGCAACCTGCTTATCAGCAGCAGGGAGGAAAAACTTTTGCCACCAACAGAGCCACTGTTGGATATGCAGCTGTAAAAGATACTGCACGTGTTAACAGGATGTTAGCTAAAGTAAAAGGCATGTTCCCACGTAACTGCCAGTTGGCCTGGATGGTAAAACCTGAAAAGGATGCACCTGAAGTTCTTGAACTGATGGCTCTGAAATCATCGAACCGTGAAAATACCGCAGCGCTTTTCGGAGATGTTATTATTGACGCCCGCCAGGACTACGACCAGAACGGCAGAGTAGAAGTTTCGATGGGAATGAATAATACAGGAGCAAAAATATGGCGTAACCTTACCCGTGATAATGTTGGAAAACAAGTTGCTATCGTACTCGACGGTTATGTATATTCAGCGCCTAATGTAAACGATGAAATTCCTAACGGACGTTCATCCATATCAGGTAACTTCAGTGTTGAAGAAGGACAAGACCTTGCAAACGTGCTGAAAGCCGGTAAACTTCCTGCACCTGCACGTATTGTTGAAGAAGCTGTTGTTGGACCTACACTTGGTAAAGAAGCAATCAATGCCGGTTTATGGTCATTTATTGTTGCTTTTGCACTCACCCTGCTTTATATGATATTCTATTACAACCGAGCAGGTCTTATTGCAAACGTTGCACTTGTGGTTAACCTTTTCTTTGTATTCGGAGTACTTGCTTCGATTGGTGCTGTTTTAACACTTCCCGGTATTGCAGGTATTGTGCTTACATTGGGTATGGACGTTGACAAGAACGTAATTATCTATGAACGTATCAGGGAGGAACTCAGGGCCGGAAAAGGCATGCGACTTGCCATCGATGACGGTTATAAACACGCATTAACAGCTATTGTCGACAGTAATGTTATCACCTTACTCACAGGTATAGTACTTTACGTTTTCGGATCAGGCCCGGTACAGGGATTTGCTACCACGCTTATCATTGGTATCCTGAGTTCGATGTTCTGTGCTATCTTTATTACACACCTGCTCTTTATCCGTCTTTTGGACAAAAACAAAACGATTACTCTTTGGAACCGTTTTACTGAAAATATTCTTACCCACACAAAGATTGACTTCATTGGTCTCCGAAAAGTGTTCTACATTGTTTCAGGTGCACTAGTTGTTATCGGGATAGTATCCTTATTTACAAGAGGACTCAGTTACGGTATCGATTTTAAAGGCGGGCGTACTTTTGTTGTACGTTTCGACAATGATGTGCGTACTGATAATATCCGTAAAGCTTTGTTAACCGAATATGGACAGGAACCTGAAGTAAAAACATTTGGTAAGGCCAGCCAGGTAAAGATTACTACTTCTTATATGATTGATGACTCATCACCTAAAGTGGATTCAATTGTTGAGGCTAAGTTATTCAGAGGTTTAAGTCCGCTTTATAAAGATAAAATCTCGCAGGCTGATTTCCTTTCGCATACCGAAAAGAAAGCCTATGGAAAAATGAGTTCACAGAAAGTTCAGCCAACTATTGCTTATAGCCTTTTGGTAAAAGCTTACTATGCTGTATTCTTTACTTTGCTCATTGTATTTGCCTATATAGTTTTGCGTTTCCGCAAATGGCAATGGGGAGTTGGTGCAGTTGTTTCACTGTTCCATGATACATTTATTGTTATCACCATATTCTCGGTACTTCACGGTTTACTTCCATTTAGTCTTGATATCGACCAGCATTTCATTGCTGCTATCCTGACCATTATCGGTTACTCCATTATGGACTCGGTAATTATCTTCGACCGTATCCGTGAGTATACCGCTCTTTACCCGAAACGTAACCTGCAGGAAACAATGGACGCAGCTATCAACAGTACTTTAGGACGTACCCTGAACACATCAGGTATTACCTTTATGGTACTTCTGGCTATGTTCCTCTTCGGAGGTGAAGTTATCCGCGGGTTTACATTCGCGTTAATGATTGGTGTTGCTGTCGGAACCTATTCATCCATCCTGAACGCTACACCTATTGCATACGACCTTATTATGTGGCAGAGAAACCGTCAGGCTGCGAAGCTGAAATTAGCGGAGAAAAAATAATTCTCAACCTTATTTATAAAAAAAGCCCCGGAAATTCCAGGGCTTTTTTTTGCATACAAAATTTAGACTATTTGGTTTAACAGCTTATTAAGCAAGGTTTAGAAAAAAAATAACCGGTGCTCAATATCAGTGCAAAAGCAGAAGATTCCCGCAGCATGAAAACACGTACCTTTGCCATATCAAATTAATCCCGGAACATGAAGCCTACTTTTTCTCTTCTGCTTGTTATCTCGCTTATCCAGTCGCTTTTAATCGGCAACCTGGTTAACTTTGAGCTATACAACGCAGAAAAAGGCCAATGGCAGGAAACATATGTTCAGAAACAGGAGTTGCTCGATATATTCGTAGTACCTCCAAGGGGAAATATCATCCAAAGCGTACAGAATAGAAACTATTGTATACCTTTTCAGTACAGTACTATATTTGCTGGCAGGATTGAAATCCCTTTAGCCTGGGTTGCCGGCATCCCCTCCGGTCCGGTTAAAGCAATCAATTATAACCCTGCACCACTGTTTATTCTTAATGGTGCTATACGGATATAGAAATTCTATAAATCCTTTTTGCCTTCCTTCTCTGGCAAGGCAATTTCTCAAATTTATTTTCCAGGGTAACCTGTAATCCGGTCACAATAAATTGACATAGGAATATACAGGCATTTCCTTCTAATCCTTTTTATAAAACCCATCACTATGAATACAAATGAAAATTTCGAAAACAACGATCAAGAGAAGAAAAACTCAGGTGTTTTGCCGTTTTTCATCATAATAGGCGGATTTGCCGCCCTTCTTATCCTGATCAAATTGTTGATGTAAATATGGTCCTCACTATGACTAAACAAAAAAGCTCTGCAGTTTGCAGAGCTTTTATTATTTAACAGACTGTATCAGCGTTAAAGACGGAGTATTTAACTTGTTTTTACCTGACTTTCTTGAATACATAGGTTATCGTTCCCCTTTGTTCGTCGGGGGCATTTGCATCGGGCGTAAAAACAGTTTTGAGGGCAGCACTCTCAGCCTGCTGGCGCAGACCGATTTCAGAAATAGTGGTTCCCTTTGCCCCTGCTGATGCATAAGTCACCTTGCCTTGCTTGTTAACTTTGATTGAAACGACTATTTTGCCCTGTTCCGGCGAATTATAGAATGGACGGCCCAAAATTCGGGCGCTGCGTGTGCCCAGGTCGTATGATATACCGTTTCCATTCCCTCCGCCGGTCCCTGAGCCGTTGCCGGAACCCGAGCCTGAGCCGGAACCGCTGCCGTCGCCTGAGCCGTTGCCTGTACCCTTGCCGGTACCTGTACCTCCATAGTTACCTGAGTTGTTTGTACCGTCTTCCCTGCCCTGGTTACCAGGCTTGCCGGTTGTACCATCGTTGGCAGTCTTTTTCTTTTTATAAAGAGCGTTAGGGTTAACAACAGGTTGCTTAACAACTTCCTGTTGAACAGGCTGTTTTACGGCAGTATTTTTTTCGGTTTTCTTTTTGGTATTATCCGGTTTCGAAGGTACAGCAACCGATTCCTCGTTTTCCTGTGTTAATATGTCGTCGGCCTGTGTATTTGGCGCTTTAATTTCAGGCTGAACCGGTGGTATAATGGCTTCAGTAACTTTCCTGTTTTCAAAATCCGGCACGCTGATATCGGCAAACTGGTTATCGCCCATACCGTCGTTGCTGGTACCAAGGTTTATCTCCAGGCCATTTCCTCCTCCTCCTCCGCCCTCGTCGGGCCAGGGTGGAATCGGTGTGTGGAAAACAATGACAAAAAACAAAAACAGCAGCAGGCCGTGGAACAATAAAGTCCCGGCTATACCCAGAATATGGTTTCTTACGCGATTATTATCCGTTTGTTCCATTGGGAGCCTTGGTTGCCAATACCATTTTTACTTTCAACTTATTACCTATTTCAAGCACATTCACAAGATTCTGAACTGTAATGCCGCTGTCGCAACGCAAAATCACCGTCAGGTCTTTTGATTTACTTAATTCCGATGCCAGCATTGGCTCAAGCATTTCGAATGTGACCGGCGCATTGTTTACAAAATACTGCAATTCCTTTGTAACCGAAATCGTTACTTCTTTCTGGCGCAAAGTCTGGTTGTGCTTCGAATTGGGCAAGGTGAGTTTAACCACATTCGGATTCAGCAAAGTCGACATGATCAAAAAGAACAACATCAGGAAAAACATGATGTCGTTCATGGATGATGTTGCGACTTCCGCTGTTATTTTAGTTCGTTTGCGAAGGTTCATTTTGAAGGTTCCTGTAAAAGATCCATAAACTCCATAGCACTATATTCCATCTTTTGAACAGTTTTCTCAACCATAATATTACACCAGTGGTAAAGAACAAATGCAGTAATACCAACCAGCAGGCCTGCTGCGCTTGATACCATTTTAGTATATAAACCGGCCGAAACAGTAGTAATACTTACGTCCCCTTGGAGGGAAATATCATGGAAAATCTTGATAACACCGATGATAGTCCCTATAAAACCAAACATAGGAGCAATACCGGCTATAATAGCCAGAATAACAATGTTTTTTTCGAGTTTATATACCTCGAATTTCCCGACAATTTCAATTGATTCCTCTATTTCCTTGAGCGGGCGGCCAAGACGTTTGATCCCTTTCTCAATCATCCTCGATAAAGGGCTTTTATTGCTTTTACAAAAGGCAATTGCCGAATCGATACGGTTGTTGTAAATAAACTCACGGATGTTATTCATAAAGTTTGCTTCAAAATTGGAAGCCCTGCGGATGCTGAACTGTCGCTCAACAAAAACATAAATAGCGATAACCGAAAGGATGGCAATCGGAATCATAATCGGCCCGCCTTTAACAAGCAGTTCCATTAATGAAAATGATTCAGCAACAGGAGCCTGGGCCTGGGGAATGCCAGCCAGTGCCTGGGTAGCTGTATCGGTTGTGCCACTAACACTTTGAACGATTTGAAGAATTACTCCGTTAATCATAAATTTAAAGATTTTGGTATAAAGGTACTGCTGTTAGATGCAACTTTAATTTGAAAGAGCATGTACTTGTAAACAGTTATTTGTTAACAGTAACTGAAAAAAGTAATTATTATTACTTTAACGGGAACAGGAGGTCAAAAAAATAAGTAAAATTCAGTATACAGCCAGGTTAGTTGCTTCTGCTGAGTAACCCTGAAGTGAAAGAAATAGTACCAGGTAACAAGTGAAATATCGTTCCCTATAAATCTACTTCAATATCAGAAGCAGATTACATGCAAATATTTAATAATCAATGCATAAAACCCTGAATGCTGAGCAAATAATACAAAGCTGTTATTTATTGTATTTCTGTGGTGAAACCGTAATTGGGATTATGCAGCGTACATTTACGGGAACATTACGCCGCGTGCCAGGTTTCCACACCGGCATCGCCTTAACAACGCGGATAGCTTCATTATCCAGGTCTGCCTGCAGACCCCTTATTACTTTTACATCCCTAATGTATCCGTTCGATTGAATTACAAGGTATACATGTATAATACCGGAAATATTCTGTATTCTCGCAATCTCAGGATAATGCAGGTTCTCCCTGATAAATTCCTGCATGGCTTTGTCCCCACCAGGGAACTGGGGGTTTATATCAGCCGATCCATAAACTTCGCCAACAATTCCATCGCCGCTGCCTGACATGCTGGCAGAATCAATCCTGTTTGAATCGCTGTTTCCGGCGGCTGTAGTATCTTTACTTCCTTCAGTTTTGGTGTTCTTGTCTTTCGCACTGGCACTTTCCTCAGATATGTTTGCTACAATTTTGGGCAGAATAAAGTCTGATGATGAAGGAGGCTTTGCGGCTGATTTCATTGTTTTTAACCCATATGGCTTATCAGAAAGATCCAATGCAACGGAGTGCCCGCCATGGCTGGGGTTCAGGTAATAATCGGTCTGTTTTAATCCTGAATATTTAACAATTACAAAAAGGATTAACAATACAGTCGTTATGGCAATGACCAGGCTATAGCCCAGGTATGTATCATATCGTTTCCTGATGAAATAAGCACCATATTCCTTGTTACGACCTTCGAAGGCAATATCATCAAGTATACGATCTATAGTCTGATTTTTCAATTCCTGATCAGGATATATTACTTCTACAAAAATATACAAAATAAACCGATTGCTACGAAATTAACGCTTTTTGGCAATTAACCGCAAAATGAATAAGCGGAAATATATCTGAAGAACCTGATTGTTTATCAGGGTAATTTCAAAAACAATTTACACCTCAGATTTTGTTTAAATTATTAACTTTGCATTAACCGGAATTTCTTTACTTTTAATGCAAAAGATGTAAGTATCGGCACTTTCCACATCTTATTCGGATAAAATGTTTGTTTTTCCGAACAAAGATCAATTTCAATCGTTAATTAATTCACAATACTATTATACGCATGCCTCAGGACTATATCCCCATACTTATTCAATCGCTTGTTGTACTCGGTTTTGTTATTACAACGATGGTTCTCACTCATTTCCTGGGGCCAAAGCGCTCCTCGAAAGCCAAGCTCGAAAATTTTGAATGCGGCATCGAAGGCATGGGTAATGCACGTAGCCCTTTTTCAGTAAAATACTTCCTTATTGCTATCCTGTTTGTCCTTTTTGATGTTGAGGTAATTTTTATGTATCCCTGGGCAGTAAATTTTAAGTTTTTGGGAAAAGAAGGATTTTGGGAGATGCTATTATTTATGGCACTTGTCCTGGCGGGATTTGTCTATATCATTCTCAAAGGAGCATTAAAATGGGATAAACGCTAAGCAGGAGGTTAAACAGCTTATTCATGTCAGAAAGAAACGAACATATAATCAAACCTACAATTGCCGATACTCCTGAAGGAATTTCAGGGCAGGGATTCTTTGCTACTTCCATTGAAAAGGCGGTCGGCCTTGCACGTAAAAACTCATTGTGGCCACTTCCGTTTGCTACTTCCTGCTGTGGAATTGAGTTTATGGCAACCATGGCATCAACTTACGATCTGGCCCGCTTTGGGTCGGAGCGACTCAGTTTCTCACCTCGCCAGAGTGATTTACTAATGGTAATGGGAACCGTTGCCAAGAAAATGGGCCCGGTATTACGCGAAATCTACATACAAATGGCTGAACCCAAATGGGTTATTGCCGTTGGAGCATGTGCATCGAGCGGCGGAATTTTTGACACCTACAGCGTTTTACAGGGTATCGACCGTGTCATCCCGGTAGATGTATATGTACCGGGTTGTCCGCCACGACCCGAACAGATTATCGACGGCATACTGAAAATACAGGAACTGGTTGGCAATGAATCACTCAGAAGGAGGAATTCACAGGCTTACGAAGATTTAATGAAACAATATAATATGGAGTAAACCCGGGAGAATATTTATATTTTTGAGAAAAATATCACAAAATATACGTTCTCTTTGAGAAGAATCCCTGCTTAACAAAATAAAATCCTATTTGTGTTCCAGTTAAAGCCCGAAAGAAATAAACTCGTTATCAGTAAACTTACCGGTCAGTTCGGCGAAGCCTTGCTTTCGCATGAAGTTTTGACTGATATGCTCTCCATAAGTGTGACTAAGAAAGTTATACATGATGTCCTGTTGTTTCTTCGCGATGATGCGGAGTTGCGATTCGACTTCATGACAACACTCTGCGGCATGCATTATCCTGACACACAGCAGCTGGGAGTTGTTTACCATCTTCACAACATGGTTGGTAACCATCGTATCCGTATCAAAACAGCTGTACCCGAAAATGATCCGAAGCTGCCTACAGCCTCCGACATCTGGCCTGCAGCCAACTGGCAGGAACGCGAAACCTATGATTTTTACGGAATCCTTTTCGAAGGACATCCAAACCTGGTCCGTATCCTCAATGTCGACGATATGGTCGGATTCCCTATGCGAAAAGACTTTCCTCTTGAAGATCAAACCCGCGAGGATAAGGATGACAGTATGTTTGGAAGATGAGAGATTGATTTCGGATGTCGGATGTCAGACCTGAACTCAGAACACTGAAACCAGAAACTTTTAAATAACAAATTACTTTTACAAAGAATAATAAACCGGAATACAAGACCATTCATGGCAAAAGAAATTGATGCAGATTATTGGGAACGGGACTTTATAAAAGCTGAGGAACCCAAAGAGTACAACACCCTGAATGTAGGCCCAACCCACCCGGCTACACACGGTGTGTTCCAGAATGTCATGCTCATGGATGGTGAGTTTATTGTAAGTACTGAACAAACCATAGGATATATTCACCGTGCCTTCGAAAAAATTGCCGAACGCAGGCCTTTTTACCAGATCACCCCGCTTACCGACAGGCTCAATTACTGCTCAGCGCCACTGAATAATATGGGCTGGCATATGACTGTTGAAAAATTGCTCGGCATCGAAACACCTAAACGTGTCGATTATCTCCGTATTGTTGTGATGGAACTGGCGCGTATTGCCGATCACCTGATCTGCAACAGTGTAATCGGAGTCGACAGCGGTGCGCTCACCGGGTTCACATACCTTTTTCAGGATCGTGAATTTATTTACGAAATCTATGAAGAAATCTGCGGATCAAGGCTAACAACCAATATGGGCAGGATAGGCGGTTTCGAGCGAAACTTCAGTGCTAAAGCCTGGGATAAAATCAAGCATTTCCTGAAATCATATCCTGCAAAACTCAAGGAATTTGAAAGACTTCTGGCAAGGAACCGTATTTTTATGGATCGTACTGTAAATGTAGGTTCCTTCCCGGCCGAACGAGCCCTGGCTTACGGGTTTACCGGGCCTAACCTTCGTGCTTGCGGCGTTGATTACGATGTAAGGGTGATGAACCCCTATTGTTCGTACGATGAATTCGATTTTACAATCCCCATCGGACAGAACGGCGATACCTACGATCGTTTTATGGTTCGGCAGGAAGAACAGTGGCAAAGCCTCAGTATTATTGAACAGGCCCTTGCAAAGCTTGATAAAATGGGGGATAAGGAAACCTATTATGCTAAAGATCCGCGTTTTGTGCTTCCGCCCAAGGAGAAAGTTTACAATAACATGGAAGCCCTGATCTGGCATTTTAAAATTGTAATGGGCGAAACCGATATTCCTGCAGGGGAAGTGTATCATTGCATCGAGGCAGCTAATGGCGAACTGGGATTTTACCTCGTAAGCGATGGCGGGCGCACACCTTCGAGGCTGCATTTCCGCAGGCCCTGTTTTATTTTTTACCAGGCTTATCCCGAAATGGTGAAAGGGAACATGTTATCGGATGCCATTCTTACAATGAGCTCGATGAATGTAATTGCGGGAGAGCTGGATGCTTAGGTGGTGGAGGATAGAAGATAGAAGGTAGAAGGTAGAAGGTAGAAGGCAGAAGGTAGAAGGTAGAAGGTAGAAGGCAGAAAATGGAAAATGGAGAATAGAAAATAGAAAAAATAGGATAATATAGTGCAGGTTAGGGTTCCTGAAAATGAAATTAAAAAGTTAAAAGGTTGAATTCAGTTGCTTCCGACTTCAGACTTCCGACTCCCAGCCATTAAAAAAGTACAGATTCATCAACAAGTATACAATAGCCTAAAACTTTACCATAAATAAATGCAATCAAAACCTAATACAGTAGAATTTAACACTGAAACTCTTGATCTCGTAAACCGGATCATCAAAAGGTACCCGGAAGGCCGGCAGAAATCTGCTTTGCTTCCTGTGCTGCATATTGCTCAGGCCGAAAACAGCGGCTGGCTCAGTTCCGAAACAATGGATTACGTGGCTTCATTGCTTGATATTCAACCTATCGAAGTTTATGAGGTTGCTTCTTTTTACAGCATGTTCAATCTTCAGCCTGTAGGCAATTGTGTAATAGAAGTTTGCCAGACAGGTCCTTGCTGGCTGAATGGCGCCGACGAAATACTTGACCATTTCGAAAGCCGGCTAGGAATAAAAGCGGGCGAAACCACCTCCGACGGTAAGTTTACAATTAAAACAGTCGAATGCCTGGCAGCATGTGGCAATGCACCTGTAATACAGGTTGGAACCGAGTACCACGAAAATCTAACCAAACAAAAAGCCGATGAACTGCTCAGCAAATGGCAGTCGGAAAATAAAATATCACATACAAATCCTTACCTGTAACCATGGCAAAACAGATCCTTCTGGAAAATATCGAAGTACCCGGTCTGGCCAGTTTTGAGGTTTACAGGCAGTTGGGAGGCTATAAGTCTGTCGAAAAAGCACTGGCAAGCTTTACTCCCGACCAGGTAACCACCGAAGTAACAAAATCGGGCTTACGCGGACGTGGCGGAGCTGGTTTCCCTGCAGGTATGAAATGGGGATTTATTGATAAAAAAAGCGGGAATCCGAGGTATTTTGTATGCAATTTCGACGAAAGCGAACCAGGCACATTCAAGGACAGGCATATAGGCCAGCTCAACCCGCATCAGCTTATCGAAGGAATGATCCTGGGGTCCTATGCGCTGGGAGCCAAAACATCCTATATCTATATCCGTGGCGAATTATTTTATGTGCTCCGAATAATTGAGAAAGCAATAGACGAAGCGTATAAAAACGGTTTTCTGGGGAATAATATCCTGGGAAGCGGGTATTCGCTCGATTTGTATTGCCAGCCCGGTGCAGGAGCATATATCTGTGGCGAGGAAACTGCTTTGCTGGAATCACTCGAAGGCAAACGGGGTAATCCGCGGATCAAACCGCCTTTCCCGGCAGTTGTCGGGTTATATGGATGTCCGACTGTTGTAAATAACGTCGAAACCATTGCTGCACTTCCCTGGATTATTAATAATGGCGGCGAAGCTTATGCCTCCATAGGTATTGGTAACAGCAAAGGCACAAAGCTTATTTCTGCATGCGGACATATCAACAAACCGGGTATTTACGAAATTGAACTTGGCCTGCCTGTTGAAGAATTTATTTACAGCGATAAGTATTGCGGTGGTATCCGCAATGGCAATAAACTGAAAGCAGTGGTTGCGGGTGGATCATCGGTCCCCATACTTCCTGCAAACCTGATACTTAAAACAGCTGCAGGCGAACCCAGGCTTATGAGCTATGAATCCTTGTCGGTAGGAGGCTTCCAGTCCGGCACTATGCTGGGTTCCGGAGGATTCATTGTTATGGACGAAACCACCTGTATTGTTAAAAACCTGCTCACTTTTGCAAAATTTTACCATCATGAATCCTGCGGGCAATGCAGTCCATGCCGCGAAGGAACAGGCTGGATGGAAAAAATTCTGCACCGGATCGAGAGCGGGCATGGAACCATGAAGGACATCGACCTGCTTGTTGACATATCAAAACATATTGAAGGAAATACCATTTGCCCGCTCGGCGATGCTGCTGCATGGCCTGTAGCCAGTGCGATACGTCATTTCCGCGAAGAATTCGAAGAACACGTAAAACTACAGAAATGCCCCTTTTAAAGGTAACCATCGATAACATTGAAATTGAGGTTGAAGCAGGAACAACCATCATGAACGCAGCACGCATAATTGGCGGCAGTGTGGTTCCGCCTGCAATGTGCTATTACTCGAAACTGGAAGGAAGCGGAGGAAAATGCCGCACCTGCCTGGTAAAAGTTGCCAAAGGATCATCAAAAGATCCGCGACCGATGCCAAAACTGATAGCTTCGTGCCGCACCTTGGTCCAGGACGGTATGGTTGTTGAAAATACAACTTCACCCGAAGTAATGGAAAACCGCCGGGCGATAACCGAATTCCTCCTGCTTAACCATCCGCTTGATTGCCCTGTATGTGACCAGGCAGGCGAATGCCACCTCCAGGACCTTTCGTATGTGCATGGACTTGAAGAAACCCGCACTGTTGAAGACCGCCGTACCTTCGAGCCTATTGATATCGGCGACCTGATCAAGCTGAATATGAACCGCTGCATCCTCTGTTACCGCTGTGTGATGGTGGCTGACCAGATCACGGACAAACGCGTTCATGGGGTATTGGGACGTGGCGATACTTCCGAAATCAGCACGCTGATCCTGAAAGCAGTTGATAACGACTTCTCAGGAAATATGATTGATGTTTGCCCGGTAGGAGCTTTGACTGACAGAACTTTCCGCTTTAAAAGCAGGGTTTGGTATACAAATCCGTTCGATGCACACCGCGATTGTACGAAATGCGGTGGCAAAACAGTTTTATGGATGAAAGGCGTTGAAGTTCTGCGTGTTACAGGAAGAAAAGATAAATATGGCGAACTGGAAGAATTTATCTGCAATAGCTGCCGGTTCGAACACAAAGAAATTGCGGACTGGGTAATCGAAGGGCCCCGGCATATCGAAAGACATTCGGTAATTTCACAAAATCACTACGAAAAGCTGGATATACCCGAAAATAGCGAAGATGACAAATAAATAAGTGTGGATACCGGCAAACGATATCAAAATAATTGTAAAACATAAATACGAATTCTGCAACGCAAGACGCTACAATGGATTGGACACTGTACATATATAAAACCATTTTCCTGTTTATTATTTTACTGGTTACCCTTTTGATCGCCATGTACTCGACCTATGGTGAACGTAAGGTGGCCGCTTTTATGCAGGACCGCCGCGGGCCTAACCGTGCCGGACCTTTCGGGTTATTACAGCCCCTGGCCGATGGCATAAAGATGTTCATGAAAGAAGAGATTATACCGCTTTCAGCCAACAGGGCCCTTTTTATTCTCGGGCCTTCCATTGCCATGACCACAGCCCTGCTTACCGGTGTTGTAATTCCATGGGGAGGAACAATTACGATAGGCGGTCGTGAATTCTCCATGCAGATCGCCGACCTCAATATCGGGATACTGTATGTTTTCGCTATGGTTTCGATCGGCGTTTACGGAATTATGATTGGCGGATGGGCTTCGAACAATAAATATGCTTTGTACGGCGCCATACGTGCCGCCTCACAGATGATCAGCTATGAACTGGCCATGGGCATGTCGATTGTGGCATTAGTTGTTACGACGGGTTCGCTCAGCCTTCACGAAATCGTATTGCAGCAGCATGGCATGCACTGGAATATTTTTTATCAGCCGCTGGGTTTCCTGATATTCTTGACCTGTGCCTTTGCCGAAACCAACCGTGCCCCTTTCGACCTGCCAGAATGCGAAACCGAACTCATTGGCGGCTACCATACCGAATACAGTTCCATGAAACTCGGCTTCTACCTGTTTGCTGAGTACATCAACATGTTTATATCATCCGCTGTGATAGCTACCTTGTATTTCGGTGGTTACAATATGCCGTTTATCGACCAGCTCGGGCTTTCGCCAAATGCGGTTACCCTTCTGGGGACAGCATTCTTCTTCATGAAGATTCTCTTTGTAATCTTCCTGTATATGTGGATTCGCTGGACATTGCCGCGTTTCCGTTACGACCAGTTGATGAACCTTGGATGGAAAGGTCTTATTCCCCTTGCTATCTTCAACATCCTGGCAACAGGCGTTTACTATTATTTTACCGAACTTACTTAACCCGAACACCATGCAAAGGCTAACTGACAGATCGATAGTGGTTTCGGACAAGAATATGACTTTTCTTGAAAAGATATATATTCCTGCCATCGCGAAGGGCATGTTTATTACATTGAAACATTTTTTCCGCAAGAAAGCTACCATAAGTTACCCCGAACAAACGCGCGAATTCAGCGAAATATACCGCGGGCAGCATGTTCTGAAACGCGATGATCTGGGGCGTGAACGCTGCACTGCATGCGGATTATGTGCCGTTGCCTGCCCTGCCGAAGCCATAACCATGATTGCCGGCGAACGTAAACCTGGCGAAGAAAATCTTTACCGTGAAGAAAAATATGCCGAAGTATATGAAATAAATATGCTTCGCTGCATTTTCTGCGGCGATTGCGAAGAAGCCTGCCCTAAAGAAGCCATCTTCCTTACCGACCGCATTGTAGCATCGGAATACAAACGGAATCCGTTTATTTACGGAAAAGACATCCTTGTAGAACCGCTTGATCCGGCCAAACGGATTGATGTTTCGAAACGGCAAACGGAGGCTGTCCGTAAGTTTAAAGAGATTAAACGATTTGCACACAATAAATAAACCCGTACTTCGACTGCGCTCAGTATTAATAAAACTGAAATAAAACCTAAAAATAATGATCTTCCTATTTTACCTGCTTTCGGCGATAATGGTTATAAGTGCCTTGCTGGTTGTGTTCTCAAAAAGCCCGATCAACAATGTTATCTACCTGATTATCTGCTTTATAGCAATGGCAGGACACTACATACTGCTTAACGCCCAGTTCCTGGCAGTGGTACATATCATAGTGTACACCGGTGCTATTATGGTTTTATTCCTGTTTGTAATTATGCTCCTGAACCTTAACAAGGCTATTATACCTCAGAAATCGAAAATCACACGATTAATGGCTGTTGTAACCGGTGGATTTTTCTTCCTGGTGCTGCTCGCAGCAACAAGGCAGACCTTCGAAATCAATCCCCGTTATGCCTTTACAAGCGAAATAGGTTTGGTATCGAATGTCGGAAAAACGCTGTTTCACGAATTCCTTCTTCCGTTTGAAATCTCATCAGTCCTGTTTCTATCAGCTATGGTTGGAGCGGTGATGTTCGGGAAGAAAGATCATCCGAGGGAGGAATGAGGAGCTATGAATTATAAGTGATGAGTGATGAGTTCACAAACCTTATAAAGTAAACCATGAGCGGGAAAAAGAGCATACTTAAGGATAAGAGCTTTCTGTTTGCGATCCGCATAATCAGGATCTGCCAACTGCTGAATGAAACAAAAAAAGAATTTACACTCCGCAAACAGTTTTTAAGAAGTGGGACGGCAATAGGCGCAATGGTCAGGGAAGCTCAGAATGCTGAAAGCACTAAGGATTTTATACACAAACTGGGCATCGCGCAAAAAGAATGTGACGAAACTATATACTGGATCGAACTGCTAAGGGCAACCGAATATATAAATGAAGAGGAATTTAATAATACGAATAATGAAGCTACTGAGTTGTTGAAAATGCTACGAAGCGCAATACTCACCTCGAAACAAAACAACTCATAACTCATAACTCATAACTCATATTTATGAAGGACATTACCTCCGCCATACAAATCATCCCCTTAAACAACTACATCGTACTGAGCGTGGCACTATTCAGTATCGGTCTTATGGGGGTGCTGTTCAGGCGAAATATCATTGCAATACTCATGTGCCTCGAACTCATGTTCAACTCGGCTAACCTCCTGCTGACAGCTTTTTCGGCTTATCACTCCGACCCAACCGGGCAGGTTTTCGTATTCTTTATCATGATAGTAGCTGCTGCCGAAGTTGCCGTCGGGCTTTCAATAGTTGTTATGATGAAACGCAATGTTGAATCGGTAGATATTAATCTTTTGAACCACTTAAAATGGTAGATCCAATTCCCTATATCAACCTTTCGTGGCTTGTGCCTGCATTTCCCCTTTTGGGATTCCTTGTGACCGGTCTTCTTTACAAGCACCTGAAACACAACATGGCGGGAATTATTGCCAGTTCCATGGTTATATTGTCGTTTATTGTTTCTGTTTATCTGTTTTTTATTCTCCGTTCATCAGGACAGGAAGCTGCTACTGTAACACTTTTTAACTGGATCGCAATCGGCGGCATGTATATCCCCTTTGCCTTCCTTATAGACCACCTGTCGCTCACTATGATGCTCATTGTAACCGGAGTCGGGGCTTTGATCCATATCTATTCAATCGGGTATATGCACGACGATGAGCGTGTAAATTCCTTCTTCGCCCAAATGAACCTGTTTACATTCAGCATGTTGCTTCTGGTGATGGGTGCAAATTACCTTGTACTGTTTATTGGCTGGGAAGGTGTTGGCTTGTGTTCCTATTTACTCATCGGTTTCTGGTTTAAGAACCCGGCATACAACTACGCTGCCCGTAAGGCTTTTGTAATGAACCGAATAGGCGACCTTGGTTTTATACTCGGAATCATACTACTTTTCTTCACCTTTAAATCCGTTACTTTTTCGGAAGTATTTTCGCAGGCAGCCTCTTTCCAGGCAGGTGCTCCTGTGATAACGTTGATTACTATACTGCTTCTTGTAGGAGCCGTTGGCAAAAGCGCCCAGATACCGCTGTTCACCTGGCTGCCTGATGCCATGGCCGGACCAACACCGGTTTCCGCTCTTATCCATGCTGCCACTATGGTAACGGCAGGTATATATATGATTGCCCGTTCAAGCATTCTATACAACCTCGCCCCTATTACCCTGAATTTCATAATTATAATCGGGTTAGCTACGGCTATAATTGCAGCCCTTATCGGGTTGAAACAAAACGATATTAAAAAGGTTCTTGCGTATTCAACGGTGTCGCAGTTAGGGTATATGTTCCTTGCACTCGGTCTTGGAGCTTATTCAGCAGGTGTTTTCCACGTTACCACGCATGCATTTTTCAAAGCGCTTTTGTTTCTCGGAGCCGGTAGCGTAATTCATGCCATGGGCGGAGAACAGGATATTCGTAAAATGGGGGGATTGAGGAAAAAGATGCCCCTCACCTTCTTTACATTTCTAACGGCCACACTTGCAATAAGCGGAATTCCTCCTTTCTCGGGCTTTTTCAGCAAGGACCTTATCCTGAGCAAAGCTTTTGAACACAATATTGTTCTCTATATCCTGGCACTGGGCGGGGCTTTGCTTACATGTTTTTACATGTTCCGTTTGCTCTTCCTTGTATTTTTCGGCGAACAGCGCCTTGCCGGGGCTCATCCGCATGAGTCGCCGAAAGTGATGACGGTTCCGTTGCTGATTCTGTCTGCACTATCGGTATTTGGTGGTTTCCTCAATATCCCATCGCTGTTTGGCGGAGATTCGAAATTCAGCACCTTCCTGCAGGGTGCGGTTCAAACCAATGCATCGGAGGAGCTAAGCCATTCAACCGAAACAGGTTTAATACTGGGGTCGCTGCTTATACTGGTCCTTATCATCGTTTACGCCTACCGCCTGTTTGTAAGTAAGGCTGTAATTCCGGCAAAGGACGGAGAACCTATGCCGCTTTTCAGCAAACTGATTTACAACAAGTTCTACTTTGATGAAATTTACGCGGCAGTTTTCGAGAAACCTTTCGGATTCCTTTCCGATTTCTTCTACCACAAGGTTGAGAATACAGTGCTTGATCCTGCTGTCGACAGTATAGGCCAGGTAACAGAACATACAGGAACTCTCCTGAGAAGACTACAAAAAGGGAATATGAGTTTCTACCTCTTTGCCATGGTTGCCGGCATCCTCTTATTTATCATTTTTATCCTGATAGTCTGAACCCTATGATAGTACTGATCATTCTTCTGATACCCTTTATAACAGGTCTGTTGCTGCTGCTTGTCAGGAGTGCAGTTGCTGTAAAACGGGCTGCGCTGGCTTCATCAATCATTAATTTCCTGCTCACTTTCAGCCTGGTATTCACTGTTCCCGTAAGCGGGTATTCAGTGAACTGGATAAATTTCCTGGGAATCAACTTTGCACTGGGATATGATGGTATAAGTCTCGTTATGTTACTGCTCACCGGTCTCCTTTTCCCGTTTATCATTATGGCCGGGATGAAACGCGATCAGCCCCAGGCTTCGCTTCTATATGCACTGATACTGTCTACTCAGGCTGCTCTTATAGGTGTATTCCTGGCCCAGAATGCATTCCTGTTTTATGTATTCTGGGAACTGACACTCATTCCTTTGTATTTCATATTGCTGCTCTGGGGTGGCGAAGGCCGCCGGAATGTAACTTTCAAGTTTTTCATCTATACACTTACAGGTAGTTTATTTCTGCTGTTCGGTATCATTTTCCTGTACCATCTGACTCCGGGAATGCATACCACCGATTTTTCAGTATTCAATCACCTCGCTATTCCGGCAGGAACCCAGGTATGGCTGTTCTGGGTACTTTTTATAGCTTTTGCCATCAAAATGCCTGTATTCCCGTTCCATACCTGGCAACCTTCAACCTATACCATGGCGCCCACCCAGGGAGTAATGATACTAGCCGGGGTTATGACAAAAATGGGAATTTACGGAGCACTTCGGTTCCTGTTCCCGGTTATCCCGCTTGGGGTAGTGTACTGGCAAAACACAGTAATAATACTGAGTCTGATAGGAGTTATTTATGCTTCAGTAATCGCATTCAGGCAAACCAACATCAAAAGGCTCATTGCATTTTCATCCATGGCCCATATATCGCTGATGGTTGCTGCCATGTTTGTATTAAACTACTACGCGCTGCAGGGGCTTCTGTTCCAGGTACTCAGTCATGGTGTGACTATAGTGGCACTTTTTTACATTGTTATGCTTATTGAAGAAAAAACGGCTACACTGGAACTGCCGCAAATGGGCGGTATAAAACTCCAGGCCCCGAATATGGCAATCCTCTTCCTGATGGTTGTATTGGGCTCGGTTGCCCTACCGCTCACAGCAGGATTTGTTGGGGAATTCCTGATTATAACAGGACTTTTCCATCAATCCGTCTGGTTTGCATTTTCTGGCGGAATCACAATGATACTCGGAGCCATATACATGCTATATGCGTATCAACGTGTTATGCTTGGAGATAAAAAACCCGTTCTGGGAAACATCACTGACCTGACCCTTCACGATTACATCATATTGATCCCGTTGATTGCAATAATTTTCGGACTTGGAATTTATCCGCAACCTGTGTTCGACCTGGTTGAAGCATCAGTCAGCAGTATGCAGAATCTTCTTTTACCAATCGCAGGCGCACTACCGGCTTTGCCTCAATAACCAAATTTCACAAATACACTGATCAAGGATAGCAGATGAGCGCAATAATATTTACAACGGTTCTTGGAATAATAATCCTTTACCTCGGGTTGACAAAAAACAAAACAATACTCGCTCCTGCAGCCATTACAGGGCTGATTGTCACCCTTCTCCTTTCTGCAAAAGACTGGGGTTCCGACATCGGATACTACCACAACATGGTTATTTTCGATAATTTCTCGATTGCCTTTAATTTTTCAATGATTGTAATCACTATTCTGATATTCCTTTTCGGAATAGACTATTATAAACGAATGGAATTTCATGTTGCCGAACAATATTCTCTGATGATCTTTGCCCTGACCGGGGCTTTCCTGATGACTTCCTTCTCGAACCTGATCATGCTTTTCCTGGGAATTGAAATCTTATCCATTCCGCTGTATGTACTGGCTGGAGGCAAGAAATTTTCATTCAAATCGAACGAAGCTTCATTCAAATATTTTATGCTGGGTTCTTTCGCCACTGCTGTTTTCCTGTTTGGTATTGCACTGGTTTATGGTGCTTCAGCTACTTTTTACCTGCCCGAGATAAAAACCTATATTGCACAGTTCCATGGCGATCTTCCCCCCATGCTCCTGGTCGGGTTACTGTTTATTGTAATAGGAGTTGCCTTTAAAGTAGCTGTTGCTCCCTTCCACTTCTGGAGCCCTGATGTGTATGAAGGTTCACCCACGCTGGTTACAGCATTTATGGCTACTGTGGTTAAAACTGCCGGGTTTGCAGCCTTCTACCGACTTTTGGGTATGGGATTGCTGCCTTTGCCTGTGCCTCTGGAAAAAGCACTCTGGGTCATGACAGGACTATCGCTGCTTATCGGTAACCTGGTCGCACTACGCCAGGGAAATTTCAAGCGGCTACTTGCCTACTCTTCAATAGCCCATACCGGTTTTATTATGCTGGCAATGCTTTCGCAACATAGTACTTCAGCTTCAGTTATCCTTTACTACACATTTGTTTACTCACTTGCCACAGTTCCGTTATTCATTATATTCATCCTTGTGAAGCGGGCTTCGAACGGCCTGGATCAGCTATCAGCCTTCCAGGGATTATACAAGAAAGCTCCCTGGCTTGCTGTGTTTATGACCATTTTACTGATGTCGATGGCAGGTATTCCTCCAACAGCAGGTTTCATGGCGAAATACCAGGTTTTCGTATTATCAATCAGCCAGGGTTTCCTTGCGATTTCAATTTTCGCAATACTTATGGCAGTAGTTGGTATCTACTATTATTTTAATGTTGTTCGCGAAGTATTCACCGATCGTGATCACCTCCAGGATCTGGTTATTACACGGATCAATGCAGGATTAATTATTGTTTGTGGAATAGCCGTGGTAGCGATGGGAATATTCGCCTGGAATCTCCCAATCTGACAGAGGTTGGGGGAAAATTGACAATGGACAATAGATAATTGACAATGGTGTCAGATTTAAGGGTTGATGGGGTGATGGGTTGATTGACAATGGACAATGGACAATGGAGCCGGATTTTAGGGCTGATGGGTTGATGGGTTGGTAGATCAAATTACCAAATCCTCAAATTCCCTAATCCGAATTCCGAAATCCGAAATCCCCTCTCTTAGCTGAGAAGCGTAATATAAATACCTGTTATAATAGCAGTTGTAATTACCCCGCTTATATTGGCTCCTATGGCCTGAGGCAGAATAAATGACTGTGGATTTACTTTCGAAACTTCTTTCTGAGCTACCTTGGCTGTTGTAGGAACACAACTCACGGCTGCAATACCTATAGTTGGGTTGTACTTTTTCCCCGAAAGGAAATAGAGAATATAGCCTCCAAGGATTCCGCCAATTCCGGAAATCAGCAAAGCGGTTATTCCAAGAACGAGAAGTATTAATACCTTGGGATCAAGCAACAAACTGGCATCACACAATACACCCAGAAGCAATCCAAGCAGGAATGTAGAGCCGTAAAGTAGTGGACCTGAAATAAAATTGAGCAGGTTGGTCAAACCAGATTCTTTTATGGCTACACCAACAAATAAGGATAAAAATAAGGGAGATGCTACCGGAAACAGGAATGAAAGCACAGTACAGATAAGAACGGCAAAGGTAAGTTTCATACCCGAGTTGACCGGTTTCTTTTTGCGTTTCGGAGGCTCGGGTTTAATTCCGCGAATGTGCCTGGGAATCATCAACCTGATAAGGTACGGATAGCCGCCGTACGTTAATCCCAGGTATAAATAGGCCACTACAGTTATAGGCACAAACAGGTGTTTGGCCAGGCTGAGCGAAGTAAATAAAACCATTGGCCCGTCGGCACCGCCAACCATGGCAATGGATGCGGCTTCTTTAAGGTTCAGTCCGAAATAAACAGCAATTGGAATAGTGAGAAAAGTACCCAGCTCGCCAAACATAGCCAGGAACATACTTGAAAAAGGCCTGTCGAGCAGATAACTTACATCGAGCATAGCTCCGATTCCCATAAACACGAAACAGGCAATCAGTCCATTGCTGAACATGAGTACATAGATAGGTTGTAAGAAGTCGATCTGCATAATATTCATAAGTTCGTCGGGCTTACTGATCATAGGATCAAGGAACAGGTTTCCCATCGTACCGTCAGGCATAAACATAACTCCTGCATTAATTGCAGCCATTCCAATACCCATCGGGATCATCAACAAAGGTTCAAGTATTCCCCTTTTGCCCAGATAAACAAGCAATGCACCCAGAATCATCAGGCTGAAGCGGGCAATTATAATCATTGGACTTGAAGCCGCTATGGTTCCGAAACCCTGAAACAGCTTAAAAAAATCTATGCCTTCCATATAATTTCATTTTAAGACTAAATATTCTTGTGCTTCTTTGCAGCGCGTTTCCTGCGGACTATGGGTTTCAGGATTCCGTTATAGTCTTCGGGAGCTTCGAATTCATCATTTATGCCACGATAAAAATCAAATAATTCTGGATGAACCTCGTGTTCAACATTTTCGGCTATTTCGCTTATATTTTTATCATGAATTTTATGAATTCTCCTGGCACGGCTAACCATGATTTTCGATTTCTCATCGAAAAGGCTATTTACACGCACCGATGTCAGCAGACTTCGTATCCAGTAAATGAGTAGCGAAACCACCATAGCTATAACGAATGCCAGGACAAACATTATAAGTGTCTTCAACAATATATCGCCCATTGTTTGTATAATTTTAATAAAAGTGATTGTTTTACCCACTTTTGTACCAGGGTGCAAAATTAGACTTTATATAAAAACAAATTCAATAATTTTTACATTAAAATGCACTTTGGAGGTTATTTAAATAAAATTATATAATACTGATAAACATCACTTTATGAAATATCACATATTCAATATCTGATATATAAATAAGAACTTCACATAGCATTGGCTTCAATAAAACACAAGTTGAAATACTGATGAATGCAAAAAACCATTGTGACACAAGGTTATGGACAACTGGAAATGTCTGGACTGGAATTACTGGCTAAATGAAAGCGATTATTAGCTTTGAGGCGCAATAATTAACATTTCCATCTTCTGCCTGATACTATCGCATATAGAAAAGTATAGCTTTTTCAGATCTGAAAAATAGATTTAAGGAATATTGCTTGTTAAGAACATCTAATCCACCCTTTTCAAGATATTTCGCTTACCGGTTTCGATAACGAATGGCACTCTTTCCTCAACCACATTACTTGTATCAAGACCATAAGCCCTGATGTCGGAGGTTGACATTTTAGTTAACCATCGGTATACGTCCATAACAAACTGCTCGAATGCCGGAAAATCGAAATCGTAGTTTTGTATACGGCGGATAATTATATAATGGAAATCGGCAGGGATATGATGTTTGCGCAGCGATGGATAACCCGACTCAAGGTTGATCTCATGGTCAGCAACAAGTTCTTCAAGTACATGTTTGAAAAACAAGTTAATACGCGGCTGAACTTTAAATCCGAGCCTGAATTCCACCCTCATCAGTACACCGGGAATAATCTTGTCAACCGAGTACTGCATTGTATGCGGTTCGTCGGTAATATGTACGTGTAACAACCAATAGGTATCAGCCCGTTTGGGTTTTTTGTTGCAGATGGAATACAAGATTTTGGTCTCGATATCGGTAGCGTAGTCAGCATGTGTGATATATACCAGGTTAGTTGCATATTTCTGGATGGAAACATCCTGGCTAATATCTTTAATTGTATTTACGTTATCCGCGATTTTCACGAAACGGGTAAACTGGTTCTTGATCCTCCGGCCCCGCTGCCATACGTACATAATAAATGCTATAAGGCCTGCAAGTAGTATTGTGAACCAGCCTCCATGAATAAATTTAGCCAGATTGGCCGCCATAAAGGAGCCTTCGATTGTAAAATACACAGTAAGAAACAGTATAATCATCCATCGTTTCCGCTTGATCTTCATGAGGTAATGAACCATAAGCAACGTGGTCATAAGCATAGTAATAGTAATTGCCAGACCATAGGCGGCTTCCATATTGGAGGAAGTCTGGAACATCAGTATCACTATAACCACAGCTGCAAAAAGCAGCCAGTTGATTGAGGAGATATACATTTGCCCTTTGCGGGTAGTAGGGTAGCTAATGCGGACTTTAGGCCAGAAATTTAGCTGAATAGCCTCGCTGATTATCGTATACGAACCGCTTATCAAAGCCTGACTGGCTATAACCGCAGCTGCAGTCGAAATCAGTACACCCAGAATCAGGAACCAGGATGGCATAATTGCGAAAAACGGGTTTGGGATCTGGCTCCCTTCTTTATGCTGCATGAGTATCCAGGCGCCTTGTCCAAGGTAATTTATAATTAACGAGGCTTTAACAAAAATCCAGCTTACCCGTATGTTGTTTATCCCACAATGTCCTAAATCGGAATACAATGCCTCGGCACCGGTTGTGCACAGGAACACGGCTCCGAGCAAAAGGAATCCATGTGGGTAATGATAAAGGAGGTGAACCGCATAGTAGGGGTTAAACGACTTTAAAACCATTGGAAGCTGGACAAGCTGAACTATCCCCAGGAAAGCCAGCATACCAAACCAGATTGCCATCATAGGTCCGAACGACCTGCCAATAGCAGTAGTACCAAATTGCTGAATAAGAAATAACAAAGCCACTATAAGAAGCGCTACAGGCAATATAGGGATATGGGGATATGCCAGTTGAAGACCTTCAACTGCTGAAACAATAGTAATTGAAGGGGTAATAACGCCATCGGCAAGCAAAGCGCTGCCACCTATAATTGCAACGGCAAAAAGCCATTTTTTCCGTTTCCGCACCAATGCATACAATGCAAGTATACCGCCTTCACCCCTGTTGTCGGCCCTGAGAGTAATCATAACATACTTAACGGTAGTTTGCAGGGTAAGTGTCCATATTATGCAGGAGATTGCCCCGAGAATAAAATCCGGTTTAATAGTCCCCTGCGAAGCTGACAAAATGGCCTTCATTACATACAGGGGCGATGTACCTATATCGCCATAAACAATTCCCATAGTAATAACTATACCGGCAAGTGTAAGGGCATTATGTGGCAGCGGTAATTTCTTTTTCATTAGCAGACGAAAAGAGTATTATTTGCACAAGTATTTCAATAAACAAACCTCTGTACAACCCATTGAATTGCAGAAGTTTTGTAAGATTATTTTACTGCAGGAAATATCTGGTTTTCTTTCTTGGGAACTGGTGTAGCCATCATCGAACCGGAACCCTGGAATGGATACCGATGAAGGTTGACAATCCCTGAATGCTGCACCGCCGTATTTTCTTCATTTATACAACCTAAGTACGAATGCAGTTCTCTATGTAACATACTTACTATTTATAGCCGCAAAGATAAAGCTATTCAGTAAGCAATCTGTAAGAGAAATACCGAATGTTGGCACAAGCCGGAGTGGCAGTTGTTTGTTTTCCTGCCTTCCAAAGAGATTAACTGCATGCAGCCAGGCCCTACAACCCTTTCTGTTCCAGGCATTAAACTAATTCTGTTTCCATCATTCCGGTGCTGTGTTGCAAAAAAACTATGTTTGAAAAAAAAATCAATAATCTTGAGGTGAAAGTGTTATCCTTTTCAGGAGTATTCTATCTTTGTTATACTAAATAACCTATCAAAAAAAAGATCAATATGGCTGATTTGTCAACCAATTACCTTGGTTTAAAATTGAAAAATCCTGTGATCGTCGGAAGTTCGGGAATGAGCGGAACTGTTGCCGGAGTGAAGCATGCTGCTGAAAACGGTGCAGGTGCGGTAGTGCTGAAATCAATTTTCGAAGAGCAGATACTTCACGAAATGGATGGCTATCTAAGTGAATCGGAAAAAGATAACGGCAATTCGTTTCATAAAGGTTACCAGTCGGTTCTGAACGAAAGGGAATATGATTATGACGAAGCATACCAGTACCTTACCGATCATGCAAAAGATTTAACCTTACGAAAATTCCTTTCGTTTGTATCGGATGCTAAGAAAGCGGTTGACATTCCGGTAATTGCAAGCATTAACTGTACTTCGGCCTACGACTGGCATTATTTTGCAAGGCGTATCGAAGAAGCCGGCGCCGATGCGCTTGAACTCAATGTTTATGTGCTTCCGTCGAATACAATGAAGAACTCGGCAGAAAACGAAAAGGTATATTTCGATATTATCGAAGCTGTACTAAAACAGGTTAAAATTCCTGTATCCCTCAAAATGGGCTTCTATTTTTCAGGACTCGCCACTACAGCAATTGAACTTTCCAAAACAGGGATAGGCGGACTTGTGCTTTTCAACCGGCCATTCCACCCCGATATTGATATCAACTCACTCGAAACCCACGCCAAATACATGCTAAGCGACCCATCGGAATACTCGCATGTACTGCGCTGGATTGCTTTGTTGTCGGGACGCGCCGAATGCCAGCTGGTTGCCACAACAGGTATTCATACAGCAGAAACCGCTATAAAACAATTGCTTGCAGGCGCAACTGCCATTGAGGTTGTTTCGGCCATGTACAAACACGGCTACCCGGTAATTTCGGAAATAGTAAATGGTATAAGCAAATGGATGGACGAAAAAGGATATGCAACAATCGATGATTTCAGGGGTAAAATGAACCAGCAAAGCATAAAGAATCCTGCCGAATTCGAACGCGTTCAGTTCATGAGGCTATATTCGGAGATTGTTTAATTTCGGAATGCGGATTTCGGATTTCGGATTTTCAGCCAAAGCCTACCTAATAACTCATAATTCATAACTCATAACTAAAAAAAGGCCTGCCGGTTTCTGCAGGTCTTTTTTTTTCGCTTTGTGGCTAATTCAATATGAAATGGAATTAATTTTGAGATGCATATTCCTTGCAGCATACAGGCCGCATATATGTTAACAACTTGCAGAAAAACAGACTATAACATAACTTAAAACTGCAAAATTATGAAAACAGGTTATCTGATAAAGCATTTTACAGGCTCATTAGTATTTTTCGCTATCATTTTTATAAGCGCCGGCCGCATAAATTATTGGCAGGGACTGGTTTACGTCATTATCGGCCTTTTCATGTCGGTATTGAATTACACGGTTTTAAGTGTCGATCCGGAACTCCTGGCCGAACGTTCAAAGCCGGGTGAAGGGGCAAAGCACTGGGATAAAATAATATTGGGATTATCATTATTGTGTACAATTTCAATGTATATCACTGCCGGGCTTGATTCGGGCCGGTACCTCTGGTCGCCCGATTTCCACTGGAGCATCATTGTTGTAGGTATTATATTCACTTCGTCAGGACAACTCCTTTTCCTTATTGCCCAGAAACAAAATAAGTTCTTTTCGAGTACGGTACGCATACAGACTGACAGGGAGCATATGGTTTGTGAAACGGGGTTATATAAATTTGTAAGGCATCCTGCCTATATGGGTTCGATTATCCAGGCTTTGGGATTTCCATTGCTTTTTGGTTCCCTCTGGAGCATAATACCCATTAGTATATTGATTATTCTTTTTATTACCCGCACAAGCCTGGAAGATAAAACGTTAAGGAACGAATTAAAGGGTTATAACGAGTATTGCCTAAAAACCCGCTATAAAATTGTCCCTTATATTTGGTAATAGTTTTGGTATCGGGCGGATTTTATTATTTTCCATATTAACGATAGGACTGTCACAAAGTAGTTATCTTCGTTGAATAGCGTCCTGGCTGCTGGAATGCTGTACCTGCTAGCTTACATTTCCTTAACGACCATACTACCAGCCATTTGCTTTGCAATACCAATACCAACAGTAGACTATTAAATTAATTTCATACGCTATCAAAGAATAATCTGGTTTAGCTCAATACTAATGATTGGACTGTTTTTAATATTGTACACAGTTGTAAAAAAGATGATAAGTATGATTCTTTAACTGCGGCCAATGTAACTGATATTGATAGGATTGTGAATCAAACTCGATCGATAGAGACACAGGTCTGGATGGTTGAGAACCTGAAAACGATATGATACCGCAATGGGGAACTGACGGTTACAACCACCCCTGTCATTCTGAATATTATAGCTGAAACAGAACCTAAATACCAACGGGCGTGTAATGGGAATAAAAGCACCGTTACCACCTATGGACGATTATATACATTGGTATGCGGTTACAGACAGCCGGAACTTATACCCGGTTGGAAGGCATCTTCCATCTGATGCTGAACGGACTATCATGGAGAACTACCAGATCGCCAATGGATAAAATTACGATGGTACTTTTAAAGGGAATAATAGAACTAATGCAAAGGAGGATACACAACTGGATATCATCAACCGAAGCTGGAACAATTGATAATCCGGATTTCCAAAAATACAGAAACAAATGTGGCTTTTCAGCTATGTCAGCAAAATTCCGCAGCATCGATGGTGTTTTCCTCAATGTACGTATAAGCGACGACTGTTGTTGTAACTCTCCGTACTTCAAGCGATGCCTGGTTCAGGAACCTTTACAACCGTTGCAGCAATGTATATAGGGGAATATAATAGGAATAGTGGTTTTTCGGTGCGAAGTCTAAAAGATTAGCAGTTAGCTCCAAAATGCAAATATTGACGCTGACCTATAATCTTTTATTAAGGTTATAAATCCAATACGAAAGGAGTCCTTTCGGAGATGATATTTCGGAAGTCGATCTCACATTCTTCGATTTACATATCAAATTAATAACTTATATTAAAAACACGCACCAAAAGTTAATCTCCCTTTTGACACCTGTTAATCCAATTTAATTCAACCAACTAACCTTAATTCATCTGCTGCATCCTTTTTGCCCTTTCATCTGCCTGTTGTTTTCGGTAAGCATCAAGTTTAGGCCCTTGCTCTGCCGTTAAAACCTTTTTAAGTTCGATATCGGTTTCTGCCTGAAGCTTATTCATTTCATCGTGCATTTTATCACGATCAACCTCGCCACCGGCTTCACGCATTTTTGCAAAAAGTTCCGACTGCTTTTTCTGTCCTGCAGTTATGATCGGAGTAACCTTTTCAACCTGGTCCTTTGTTAGGTTTAAAGCAGTGGTAAGACCATCCATTTCTTTTTGAAGCCTGGCAGCCGGATCGTATCCTCCTGGCTGAGTGTAAGCAGCTCCCATCGCAAGCAGAACAATAAGTACTGCCATTAATATTTTTTTCATAATTTATTTTTTTAGAGTATGATCTTTGACAACAAATGAACAGGTAAGTTTAACCAGATATGAATATTTATATTTTCACACTCGTTCACCTGCAAATTCAGCAAGTGTGCTTCGTAAAAAAAAGAACTGCCGGAATATCCAACAGGTCTTTTTCAGCATTTATTAAAAGACTAGTACTCGTCAGGCAGTTGTTTTAATTGCGTACGTGTAAAAACCAGCCCGGTCACAACTGCCGGAAACCGGAACAACTTCTGTCCACACCGGGCATAGCTGTCGGAAAGAAAATTCAACATTGCCCAAACTGTAAAAGTTCGCCTGAAACCTGGTTAGATATTGCCCTAGCCGGGCAAGCCTGCCTGAATGAGAATTCATCATTGCCCAACCTGGGCAAGCCCGCCGGAAAGCTGAATATGGTCTGCCCAAACCGGGCAAACCCGCCGTAAAGGAAATTCCCCGATTCCCAGACCGGAAACAAATAATAAAATAATGCATTATTGTCTGACTAATAATTTTTGGGTAGGATATTATTTTAATCTAATGTTGTCATGATTCCATTAGTAAAATTTACTGCTGATTTTGTTCTTTTGTCATGCCACAAAAGAACCAACTTTGCGAAGCGATCTCATGAGCACCTCTGAAAATAAATACGGTGTGAATAAAAAGTCTAGGCTTTATATAAATTTTAAACATCTGTACGCCTCGGTAAAGGCTAGCAAAACAAGGCTTGAAAATTTGGGTATATCATCCTGTCAGCAGGTAATGCTGGTGTTTTACTTTAGCACGTACCTGCGCGTTTTATCCGCCTCAGGCGGATACATCTGTTGTAAAATTTCTATAAGGCCGGTCATTACACCCTGAAAATCCTGAAGGAAAGTCAAATCCAGAAGCCGTTATGTTGCAAGAAAAGAAAATATGCTTTAAAGGGACTGGCCTTATAGGGTTTTAGTAGTTTTTCAAGGAAGGTTTTTGAGCGCCGGGCATTAGTAAGCCATGCAGGAGTGAGCCAGGTCGCCAAAGCCAGAAATATGTTAAATGTAAATTGGCGAACGGCTTGCGTGGCGTGGCAAAAACCTGACGTAGCAAAAACACTAAAAGCCTGTAAAGCCTTGATTTTTGGATACCTTTTCATCAAGGAAAAGGTATGAAAACAAAAAAAGCAAAGTGAATATTGTTCTTTATCAGTATTTTGATATATAAAGAATTGAATTCAGACTCGGTTTTATAATACTAAGTGCTAATTAATAGCACATTAGAATACTATCCTGCCCCTTTCTATACTCATTCTCTACTCTTTCTATACACTTCCTATACTACTCCTATACTCTTCCTATACTCTTTCTATACTCTTCCTATACTCATCCTATACTCCAGAGTATAGCCGGAGTATACCATGTGTATAGGAAACCATAACCAAACCTATAGGAAAGGTATGGAAATGTCATCCGTTGCTTGCCTGCAAATACCGTAAGGTCGTTTTACTGAAAACGAAAATACGTTTTTTGAAACCGTAAATACGTTTTTCCTAAATCGTAAATACGTTTTTTTAGAACATAAATACGTTTTTACCATATTAATATTAGTGAAGCCTTAAAACGAAAAAGTGCACACCCCCGGCAAAGATTGTGCACTCTGATCTGCAATTCTGAAATACGCATCACCTGCAATCATGCTTTTTCGTACTTAAGGGTAAGCAGCATGTCCTTAAGTTTCGGGCTTGGAGCGAAAATGATCCTTGCCTTCTTAATGCATTCACGTGACACCTCGGTTTGGATGGCTCTCCCTTCGCTGGCAGTGATTTTTACTCCGTGCCGGTAAGCATAACCTAATCAACAACCACTTAAAAAATCTTTGATGCGCGCGGGTATATTTTTGTTTAACAAACATTCCCAATTTCTCTTTGGCAAAGTGTATCAAAAGAAAAAAGACCTGCCGGTATATCCAGCAGGTCCTTTTCATCATATATTCAAGGCTTAATACTCGTCAGGCAATTGTTTTAATTGCGTACGGGTAAAAACCGGCCCGTCCTTGCAAACAAAAACCTTTCCAACATTACAGCGGCCGCATTTACCAAGGCCGCATTTCATACGGTTTTCAAGTGTTGTAAATACCTGATCGTCGGCAAAACCATATTTTTCGAGGACAGGAAATGTAAACTTGATCATGACAGGTGGTCCGCATACAATTGCAATTGTATTTTCACTCACCGGCTGCATCCGGTCGAGAATAGTTGGCACAAATCCAACATCACCTTTCCAGTCGGGGGTTTCGCCCCCGGGATCCACTGTGGTAACGAGTTTAACATCCGGGCGGGTTTTCCACTCTTCAAGTTCCTGTTTATAAACAAGATCTGCAACCGAACGGGCACCGTAAAGTATGGATATATCCTTGAACTGATCGCGTTTATCGAGGCATGACCAGATGACACTGCGCATGGGTGGCAAAGCAATGCCGCCTGCAATAAACAACAGGTTTTTGCCCTTCCATTCGTCGATCGGGAAAATATTCCCGTATGGCCCGCGGAACCCGATGGTATCGCCTTCGTTCAGGCTGGCAAGTTCAGTGGTCACACGTCCGGCTTCACGGAAAGTACATTCGATATATCCTTTGCGGGTATGGGGCGAAGCTACGCAGAAAGTAACTTCTCCTTCGCCGAAAACGGAATATTCTCCGAACTGACCGGTATGAAACGAAAAATTATTGCCTTCCTCTTCGTTTTTAAATTTCAACCTGAATGTTTTGACCATGGGAGCCTCCTCGGTGATCTTTTCGATCTCCATCAGGTAAGGCTGGTAAATATTCTGTTGCTCCATTTTATTATTTACTGGTTATTTTTATTAGTGCTGAGATATGAGTTATGAGATATGAGTTATGAGTTAGAATTGCTGAATGTTTTATTTGCTCCCACATTTTCAAATTTTCAAATCCTCAAATTTTCAATTATCGCATTAACTAATTATCACATTAAACAATTACAGTCTCCCCTATTGCCGTCAAATGCTCCTTAATATTCATATCCACAGGGCAGGCCCTTGAACATCGTCCGCAGCCTTCGCATCCTACAACATGAAGCTGTTCGGGCATATAGGAGAATTTGTGCATCAGGCGTTGTCTCCAGCGCTGGCTCTGAACCTCGCGCGGGTTATGACCGGAAGTGTGCAGTGTAAACAGCGAGAAACCGCACGAATCCCATAGGCGGAGGCGAACTCCCTTTTTGGTGTTCTGCTCATCCTGGAAATCGAAACAGGCGCAGGTTGGGCATACAAAAGCGCAGGCACCGCAACCAATGCAACGCAGCGACTGTTCAAGCCATAATGCAGCATTATTGAACGATGCGGTTGTTTTTGAAACAACGCCGTTAACATCAAATACAACCTTCACATCAGCAAGGAATTTGCTCTTGTCGGTGTCTTTACCGGCTTCGGTAAGCAGGTCGGCAAACAAGGCTGCCAGCTTTTCCCCTTTTCCGGTGAGTATCTCAACCAGGATTTCCTCATTGCCTATCCCGGTAAACTGCAGATCGCTGCCTGCTGTATTGCCAGGTCCGCCTCCCACCGAAGTGCAGAAACAATATTCGTCGGCTACGGGGCATGAAAAGGAAATAATGGTTGATTTCTCTTTTTTCATCAGGTAGAACTGATCTTTTGGTTCATCACCGAAAATTGCATCGAGTGATTTGAATCCCGATGCATCGCAGGGGCGTACACCAAAAAGAATAGTTTCTTTATAGCTGTCAATATCGACAGGAAACTGTTTGGTACCCGATTTCTCCAGGGTGTATTCAAGCACTTTTTCTACTTTCGGGAAAGCAGCTTTTTTAGCCGACTGTGTTGAAAGCAAAACATCGAGGGCGATTTCGCCTAGGGTTTGCACAAGTTCGATCTCAACAACCTTGCCTTTGCGCACCGGTGCCAGAACAGGGAATCCATTCGCAGTGAAGCGTTCGATCAGCTTAGGCAGATCGCTGTGTTTCAGTATTTTTAATTGTTTCTCCATAGCATCAGATAATGAAGTTCTCCTTATCGTCGGGTTTATAAGTAGAAAGTGCATACATGGCATCCGCTTTCATTCCTGCAGTTGCGCCAAAAGTAGCCTTTATAGGGCTGATCAGCTGATAGGTAAGCAGGTTGAGCGGAATATCCATCGGGCAGGCTGTGGCACATTCGCCACAGTTTACACAGCGCCCTGCAAGGTGCATGGCACGCATCAGGTGGTAATCGAGGTTACCAAGTTCGTGGCTTGCAACAGGTATCCACTGGGGCTGGTTTACATCGGTAGTACAGCGGTGGCAGTAGCACATTGGGCAGGCAGCGCGGCAGGCATAGCACTTAATGCATTTTTCAAATTCTTTGTTCCAGAACAACCAGCGCTCCTGGTTTGAAATGGCTTCAAGGCGGGAAATCATTTCCTGCTCATCCGCTTTTATACCGGTATCGGTTGTTTCGAGATAAGCCTCAATGGAATGAAAATCGGTGAATTCGGTAAAAGATCCATCCGGGTTTGCAAACAATACGAAAACTTCTCCATCCTTAACCTGGAACTCCGAAGCTAGTTGCATAATACTCCGTAATGCAGCAACATTGGCCAGAATTCCCAGCTTGCCTATGCGTTTTACTTCATGTTTCATAAGGTAGCCGGCAAGGTTTTGCGTGCATGATGCATCCAACACCAGTTTCTGAGCCTGTTCATCGTTGCGGACAAATGCAGCCCTTATGCGGTCGGCCGTACCTTTTTCGTACCCGATAAAAGCACTTATGGTTTTATCGTTCAGTAACGATGTTACTTTCTTAATCAGATCACTCATTGCTTACACCCTCCTCGTTAAATAAAGCGGAAACGGCTATCTTGTTATAATTCTCGTAAGGGCCTATTTCCCTGATCTTTTTCACTGAATTATTTACAACATCAGCCCATTTGAATCCTTCAGCTGCCGATACCCAGCTGAACTGGATACGCTCAACGTCGATGCCGGTAAAGTTGAGCAGGTTTCGAAAAACGATCCAGCGCCTGCGGGCGTGAAAATTGCCGGTACTGTAATGGCAATCGTTAGGATGGCATCCCGATACAATGATTCCGTCGGCTCCGTTTTCGAAAGCTTTCATCAGTATCATGAAATCGATACGGCCCGTGCATGGGAAGCGGATGATCTTCACATTGGCCGCATACTTAGTACGGCTGGTTCCTGTGAGGTCGGCACCGGCATAAGTACACCAGTTGCACACAAATGCCACAATTTTTGGTTCAAATTCCTGCATTCTTTTATTTTTTTAGACCCTTTTAGTTTTTTTAATTAGAATTCAGAATTCAGGAGACAGAATTCAGAATTGCTTTACTATATGATTCTAACAGTTTACTAACTTCTTCCGCTTTTTCATTCAGGTTCGAATCGTTTCCATAGTTCAGATCAGCTGCCAATATAAAGTAATACTTGCATTCTTCAAGTGATCCCTGGGCGATATTAAAAAATCGCACTTTATCTTTTTTCCCTTTTTTCTTAAACCCTTCTGAAATATTGGCTGCCACGGAAATCCCTGCTCTTCGGAGTTGTGATGTCAAACCAAACACTTCTGCTTTTGGAAATGATTCAGTAAATTTATAGATAGGTAATACCAACTCATGGGCTTTCTGCCACACAATAAGATCCTGAAAACGCTTAGCCGGAATATTTTCCATCTACTGTATTCTCTATTCTAAAATTCTAATTCTTATTCTGTATTCTGTATTCTGTATTCCCAACCTTAATCATTCAGTAATGCCATAACTTCAGTATACACCTGCTGATTCGAATACCCGTGGATATCAATTGCCTTGGTCCGGCATAATGCAACACATGTTCCGCATCCCTGGCAAAGTCCTTCATTAACTTTTGCAAGTGTCTTGATAACTTCACCGTTCCTGTTTTTAATTTCTTCACGCTCAATAGCCTGGTATGGGCAAACACTCTGGCAAAGGAAACAGCCAACGCATTGCGAATACACGGGCGGCGCCTGACGGCTGACCACGGCAACAAGCGGATCACGTGTTAATTCGTTCTGGCTGAACAAAGCAGCAACCTTAACAGCAGCGCCTGAAGCAGCAGCAACCGACTCGGGAATATCTTTCGGGGCCTGGCAGGCACCTGCCAGAAAAATACCTGCAGTGTTGGTTTCGACAGGTTTCAGCTTGGGATGGGCTTCGGCAAAGAACTTATATGGGTCGTATGAAATATGAACGGTTTGTGCCAGTTCTTCGGCTCCGTGGTTGGCTACACCGGCTGTTGCCAGTACAACCATATCAGCTTCGATCTCGACAGGCATGGCGCCCATAAGAGTATCGGCGCCTTTAACAATCAGTTTCCCGTTCTTTTCATAAATGGTTGATATACGGCCGCGGATGTATTGCGTTTCGTCCTCAACTATGGCACGGCGTACAAATTCCTCGTAGTTCTTGCCACCTGCGCGGATGTCCATGTAGAAAACGTATGGTATTCCGTCGTGGACTTTATGTTTGTAAAGCATAGCATGTTTTGCAGTATACATGCAGCAAATCTTGGAGCAGTATTCAATACCTTTTGCAGGATCGCGCGAGCCGGCACAGGCGACGAAAACGATTTTCTTGGGAATCTGTCCATCGGATGGCCTGCGGATTTCACCCTGTGTAGGGCCTGAAGCTGATGCAAGGCGCTCGAAGGCAAGGCCATCGATTACATCCTTGTATTTTCCGTAACCGTATTCGGGGAAAAAATC
Organism: Bacteroidales bacterium; assembly: GCA_963677975.1. Lineage (GTDB taxonomy): Bacteria > Bacteroidota > Bacteroidia > Bacteroidales > UBA4417 > UBA4417. Next base: position 4,089,794 of record OY782677.1, read on the forward strand.
GGGTTTGAGCACATCAAAACCGGTGGCCATAACAATAGCACCAACAGGAACTTCGATGATTTCATCTTCCTGGTCGAAACGGATAGCTTTGGTCGGGCAAACGATTTCGCAAACCTTGCATTTGCCTTTAATGTAATAGGTACAGTTTTCTCTGTCGATTACAGGTTTATTAGGAACTGCCTGGGGAAAAGGCACATAAATAGCCGGACGCATCCCGAGACCGCGTTCAAATTCGTTAGGTATTTTTTTCTGCGGGCATTTGGTAGTGCAGAGTCCGCAGCCCGTGCAAAGATCCTCATCGAGGCTCTTGGATTTTTTGCGGATTTTCACATTGAAATTGCCGATAAAACCATCCACACTTTCCACTTCAGCATAGGTATAAAGTGTAATATTCGGATGCTGAGCCACTTCAACCATCCGCGGGGTAAGTATACATTGCGAGCAGTCGAGCGTAGGGAAAGTTTCTGACAACTGCGACATGTGACCTCCGATAGAAGGTTGCCTCTCAACCATAACCACTTTGTGGCCGCAATTGGCAATGTCCAATGCTGCCTGGATACCTGCAATTCCGCCGCCGACAACAAGAGCTGTTTTCGTAACCGGAACTTTAATGGAATTCAGCGCCTTGTTCTTTTTAACCTTTTCGACCATTACCCTTACCAGGTCCTGGGCTTTTTCGGTAGTCAGATCATCCTTCGGGTGAACCCATGAGCAATGCTCGCGGATGTTCGACATTTCGCAAAGGAAAGGATTCAGGCCGGCTTCGGCACAGGCTTTGCGGAAAGTAGGCTCATGCATACGCGGCGAACAGGCTGCTACAACAACACCATCCAGCTTATGTTCCTTTATGGCTTCCTTCAGCAAGGTCTGGCCAGGGTCGGAACACATATATTTATAGTCGGTGGCGAATTCAACACCTTTCAGTTCACCGGTTATTTTGGCTACTTTTTCGCAATTTACAGTGGCTGAAATATTTTCACCACAGTGACAAACAAAAACTCCTATCCGCGACATGGTTAAGCCTCCATATTTTGAGTGGTTGAAACTTTTTTAGGAACCTCGGCAACCACAGCTTCCTTAGCCGGTTTTTCCGGAAGGTTAACTGCAGTCATATGACGGTTCAATCCGAGCGTTTTGGCATCGAGCCCGACAGCCAGACCCAATACCTGTGATATATAAAGTATTGGAATATCGATTTTCTCGCCAAGGAACTTATTAATTTCGGGGCGGCGCATATCGAGGTTCGAATGGCACATTGGGCATGCAACCACAACAACTTCAGCCTGGCGGTCCACTGCATCTTTCATAATATTACCCGACAGCCTGGCAACGGTATCGGTACGTGAAACCGACATCCCTGCACCGCAGCATTCGGTCTTGAACGCCCAGTCGATAGCATTGCCGCCGGCTTTTTTAACAAGAACATCCATGCTTTGCGGATCCTCTACCCTGTCGAATTTCAGGATGGAATGAGGCCTCACCAGCAAGCAGCCATAATAACAGGCTGATTTGTAGTCGAATGGTTTAACTACCTTTTCTTCGAGCCTGTCGGTTATGTACTTATCGATAAACTGGATAATATTAAGTATCTCGGTTGTGCCTTCGTATTTCATATCGATAATAGAGGCAATTTTTGAACCCAGCGAAGGATCTTCAGCCATTTCATGCTTCACCAGCGATAAACGGTTATAGCATGCCGCACAGGGAACAACAATATCGGTAATCCCTTCCTTTTCGGCAAGCGCCATAATGCGTGCCGGCAGGCTAAGCGACAATTCCTTGCTCATATTATGTGCAGCGGTTGCCCCGCAGCAGTTCCAGTCGGGAACTTCGACCAGTTCGATGTCAAATACTTTTGCCAGGGCTGAAACTGATTCCTGGTATTCCTGGGCGCCGCCTTTCATGGAGCAACCCGGGTAGAATCCTACTTTTATCATTTTCCCTCCTTATTATTCTGAATCCTGTTAAAAATTGCAGCAATCTTTTTCCTTCCTTTTATCACTTCAGGAACAGGGTTTAACTTGCCTTTTATAAACATTTTAGGTGCAATGGCTACATCCTGTATCATGGCACCGGTGCGCATCTTATAATCTACAATCAGCCCCATTTCGTACAAACGACCGGTGTAGTTGATCGAATCGAGGAATGATTTGTGGAAAGCAATGATTTTTCTTGCCTGGGGATTTGTCTTTTTAGCCTTGTAAGAGCGCTGTCTCAGGTTGTCCATCAGGGTTGGAATATCAATTTCCATCGGGCAGCGGGTCAGGCACATTTCGCAGCTTACGCAGAGCCATATCGACATGGATTTCAGCAGTTTTTCGTACTGTTTGGGATCGTCGGTCTGCAACATTCGCATGACCAGGCTTGGCGGATAATCCATTTCCTCTGCCACCGGGCAGCCGGCCGAACATTTGCCGCACTGGTAGCATTTGTTTATTATAACACCGGTATCCAACCGTATCTCACCACTAAGGGTTAGCGGGTGATGACTTTCGTGTGAAGCGGACATAGGTAAATTTTACACTAAGATTAAACAAGATATTCCATCAATAATATCGCTGAAGCTTTTTTATGCAACCTGAACTTCCATTTTACTGGGTTGATCCGGCTAGCGTTTTGTAATGAGAATTTTGATATGCAGCTGATGATTATGAATACCAAAAATGCAAAATCAAATCTTCATTTTTATCACTTCGTTGTTATTCGATTAACAGGCAAAATTAATGTATTCAGTATTCCAAATATGAGATTTTGTAATTTATACTCTGTATAAATAATAGGCATTTGTCAAGGATTATGTGATCGACATATTGACTTGGCTGCATACATAAAAACTAACATTATAAGCCTGGATTTCAAAATAATAGACAAATAAACCGCATGCCAGAGAGAAGAATTATTGAATTACAATCAGCCAACCGGTAATAATTAAACCAGATTTTGATTCTGTTTATTGAATTTAAATTACTTTTGCCAACCAATTCGCCTATGAAATTTTTTGCAGTCATATTATCACTTTACGTGCTTGTGTTAACAGCAATGCCTTGCATTGATATTCCGAATGAAAGAAATTTGCAGAAAACCGAACTTTCGAAGGATTTACAAGACAATCATCAGCACAACGATGCCGATGGATGCTCTCCTTTCTGCACCTGCAACTGTTGTGCCACTTCATTTATTTTTGAGGGATACCAGCCTCAATACAATTGTTTTGCGTCCCCTGAAAAACAATATTCATATTCCCCATGTGAAGAATTCACTTCACCGCTTGCCAATATCTGGCAACCACCCAAGATAGCTTAATATAATCCGGATTCTTATCGGTTGATTCCTGCTGGATTTTCCCAATACAGGTTTTAGCTATTCGTTGTATTAACTTTCAGTTTCTTGCCATGATAGAAAAAATCATTTATTTTTCGATTAAAAATAAATTTATTGTCGGGCTCTTCGTAGTCGCATTAATAGGCTGGGGTACTCATTCCCTTACCCGGCTGCCTATCGATGCCATCCCTGACATAACAAACAACCAGGTACAGGTAATCTCGCTGGCGCCCTCGCTGGCAGTGCAGGAGGTAGAGAGTTTTATTACTGCACCCATCGAAGTTGCAGTAGCCAATATACCTGATATTATTGAGCTTCGCTCTATATCCCGCCTTGGATTATCAGTTATTACTATTGTCTTTAAGGATAATGTGGATGTGTATTGGGCACGCCAGCAGTTATCGGAGCGGCTTAAAGAAGCAGAAGAAAATATTCCTGCGGGGCTGGCTAAAATTGAACTTGCACCCATCTCATCAGGTCTTGGCGAAATTTACCAATACCGTCTGGCTGTAGACAAAGGCCTGGAGAAAAAATATACTCCCATGGAACTCCGCACTTTACAGGACTGGGTGGTTCGACGTGAGATGCTGGGTACACCAAATGTTGCCGATATTAACAGCTATGGTGGTTTTGTAAAACAATATGAGATAGCGGTAAACCCTGAGCGGTTAAGGGGCATGGACCTCACCTTGACTGATATTTTCGTAGCCCTCGAACGCAACAACGAAAATACCGGGAGTGCATATATTGACAAAAAACCAACCGCTTATTTCATTAGAGGAATAGGGCTTGTTAAAACTCTTGAAGACATTGAAAAAATTGTGGTAAAATCGAATGGCTCCGACATACCCATACTGGTTCGGGATATTGCAACTGTTCAATACGGCAGTGCAACACGTTATGGAGCTTTTGTGGTTGATACATCCGAAGCAGTCGGTGGCGTGGTGATGATGCTCAAGGGAGCCAATGCCCATGAAGTTATAGAAAATGTGGAGACCCGCATACAGTCGATTCAGAAATCTTTACCCAAAGGCGTACGGATTGAACCATTCCTGAACCGCTCGGAACTTGTGAGCAGAGCTATAGGAACAGTCTCGCGAAACCTTATTGAAGGAGCATTGATCATTATTTTTATCCTTGTCCTTTTACTTGGAAATGTGCGGGCAGGGCTTATTGTTGCTTCGGTCATTCCGCTTTCAATGCTTTTTGCCATATCACTTATGAATCTTTTTGGCGTTTCGGGCAACCTGATGAGCCTGGGTGCTATTGACTTCGGGTTGATTGTGGATGGAGCAGTTATCATTGTCGAAAGTGTAGTACACAGGATTTCAATGAGCAAGCACCATCACCAGGGGATTGAACGGCTTTCGCAGGAAGAGATGGATGAAAATGTGTTTGAGTCGGCCAAACGGATGATGAGTTCCGCAACTTTCGGCCAAATAATTATACTTATCGTTTACCTTCCAATTATGGCGCTGGTCGGAATCGAAGGCAAAATGTTCCGCCCAATGGCGCAGGTTGTAACTTTTGCCCTGCTGGGGGCAGCCATACTGTCATTGACCTATGTTCCTGTGGCTTCGGCATTATTCCTGAGCAAAAAAACCGAACACAAACGCAATCTTTCCGACAGGCTCATGGACCGGGTACATATTGCATTTAATCCTATGATCCTTTTTGCATTAAGACACAAATTACTGGTGACCGTTTCTACTCTTTTACTATTTGCATACAGCTTATTCCTTTTCAACAGGCTGGGAGGGGAATTTATACCGCAGCTGGAGGAAGGAGACCTCGCGGCAGGAGTAATTACCCTGCAGGGAGGCTCGCTTTCGAATACTGTGGATATGGTAAAGAAAGCAAATAAAATACTGCTTGAAAATTTCCCAGAAATAAAGCATACAGTATGCAAAATCGGTGCCGGCGAAATACCAACCGATCCCACTCCAATGGAAACAGGCGATTATATCATCACCCTGAAACCAAAAAATGAGTGGACTTCGGCCAAAACCCGTGAAGAACTTGTCGCAAAAATGGAAGAAAAACTTGTGGTACTTGCAGGGGTTAAATTCGAGTTCCAGCAACCTATACAAATGAGGTTTAACGAACTCATGTCGGGATCGAAGCAGGACATTGCTGTAAAAATATTTGGTGACGACCTAGGTATATTATCAGAAAAAGGCGCAGAAATTGAGAAAATAATTCAAGGCATACCTGGTGTTGAGGATATAAATGTGGAAAAAGTCACCGGCCTTGCCCAGATGCAGGTAACCTACAACCGCGACCGGCTTGCCCAATACGGCGTTTCGGTGCAGGAAGTAAACCGTGTGTTGCGCGCAGCATTTGCAGGCAGCCAGGCAGGAGTTGTATTTGATGAAGAAAAACGGTTCGGGATGGTTGTCCGCCTCGATAAAGATTACCGTCAAAACCTGGAAGATGTTAAAAACCTTTCGGTAGCCCTGCCTAACGGAGGACAGATTCCTTTCGAGCAGCTGGCAAACATTGAAATCAAATCAGGACCGGCCCAGGTATCGCGTGAAAACACCAAACGAAGGATCACTATCGGCTTTAATGTCCGCAACCGCGATGTTCAGACTGTTATAGATGAAGTTTCCACTAAAATTGACAAGCAGGTTCATCTTCCAACGGCTTACTACATCTCCTACGGCGGGCAGTTCCAGAACCTGGTTGCTGCCAAAAACAGGCTGGCAATTGCTGTGCCGGTAGCGCTTCTACTGATCTTTGTATTGTTATACTTCACTTTCCATTCAGTGAAGCAAACATTGCTTATTTATTCGGCGGTTCCGCTGGCAGTAATGGGAGGAGTATTTGCACTATGGTTTCGCGACATGAATTTTTCGATTTCGGCAGGAGTCGGGTTTATTGCTTTGTTTGGAGTCGCGGTGCTCAATGGCATTGTGCTGATTGCCGAATTTAACCGTCTCGAAAAAGAAGGCATAACCGACATTACCGAACGCGTGCTTAAAGGCCTGAAGATAAGACTTCGGCCTGTACTTATGACAGCTGCGGTTGCATCGCTCGGATTCCTTCCAATGGCGCTTTCCAATTCAGCAGGTGCCGAAGTTCAGAAGCCACTGGCAACTGTAGTTATTGGCGGGCTTATAACGGCAACTTTCCTTACCCTGATAATTCTACCCGTATTTTACATCATCTTTTCGTCAGGTAGTTTCCTTTCCTTGTTCAAAAGAAAAATGATCAAACCACTCTCAGTAGTATTCATACTCATTTTGGGCAACACATTTGCCAATACTGCAAAAGCACAGGTAACCCACGGTATAAGCCTGCTTGAAGCGGTAAAAATCGCAATGGACAGTAATCTCACAGTCCGATCATCAGTATATCTGCTAGAAGCACAGAAAGTCCTGAAAGGGGCTTCATGGGATATCCCAAAAACAACTATCGACGGAGAATACGGGCAAATTAATTCGTATACAAAGGACAACAGTTTTACCGTATCACAATCATTCGCCTTCCCAACAGTTTACAGTAACCAGAACAAACTTGCAGCAGCTGGAATAAAAAGCCGTGAGTGGGAAATGAGAGGATCGCAACTCGAAATTGCCACACAGGTAAAACAGGTTTACTGGCAATTAGCCTACCTGCTCGGGAAAAAGAAACTGCTTGTTTACCAGGACAGCCTTTTTTCGGGCTTCCTTCGTGCAGCCGAACTGAGGGCAAAAGCAGGCGAAACAAACAAACTCGAAATGATTACTGCCCGTTCGAAAAGTTTCGAAATTAAAAACCAGCTTCAACAAGCCAGTTCTGATATCAGTATTTATATCCGAAAACTACGGACACTTCTGAATACAACAGAATCCTATTTACCATCCGATTCACTCCGCAGAAATCAGCTTACTTCAGTATTGCCCGATTCCATGGCAATTTCTCAAAACCCATCGCTCGGATTTAGCAAGCAACAGGTTGAAGTGGCAGCTTTTGAGAAAAAGCTGGAACAAAGCCGTGCATTGCCCGAGATTTCGCTTGGCTATTTCAGCCAGACCATGCAGGGAACCCAGGAAATAAACTCTGTTCCCATTACCTTTGGTAAAGGGGATCGGTTCAATGGTTTCCAGGCTGGCATAACAATTCCGATATGGTATAAACCTTTCGCCGCCAAAGTAAAGGCGGCCGGAATACGCCAGGACGCTGCCCAAAGCAGTGCCGAAGCATATTCAAAAACACTTGCATCCGAATATCGTTCCCTTCTCGATGAGTACGAAAAGTACAGTAAAAGTGTTGATTTTTATGAACAGCATGCTGTACCCGAAGCGGATTATATAATTGAGCAGTCGGGCCGGAGCTACAAAGCTGGTGCAATGGATTACCTTGATTATGTCCTGAGCCTCGACCGGGCACTCACCATCAAACAGAATTACCTTGATGCACTCAACAACTGTATCCAGACACAAGTCAACATCGAATATATTTCCGGTAAAACATTTTAAATCAAAAAAATCATGATAAACCATACCATAAAATCAATCATCATACTTTCAGCATTCGTGTTTGCATTTTCCTCCTGCAACCGATCCGGCAAACCGGCTGAAGAAAAGAAGGCCGAAGTTCTCCCTGACGATATTGTTGAACTTCGCGGAGACCAGCTGAAACTTGCCGGTATTGAAACCGGGACCATTGAAATGCGTTCACTCAGTGGCACACTCAAAGTAAACGGAATTGTGGCAGTTGCCCCTCAGGGTCTGGCAACCGTTTCGGCTGCTTTGGGTGGTTTTGTAAAAAGCGCTTCGCTGTTGCCGGGAAATACAGTCACCAAAGGCCAAACTCTTGCGATACTCGAAAACCAGGATTTTATCGATATCCAGCAGAATTATCTCGATGCAAAAAACAAACTTGAATATGCCGAAGCCGAATACAAACGGCACACAGAACTCTATAAAGACGATGTGTATTCGCAGCAGAACCTGCAACAGGTAACTACAGATTATAAAAGTCTGAAAACCCAGGTTAAAGCCCTTGAACAGAAACTTGCACTGATAGGGATAAACCCTGTAAATCTTAACGACGATAATATTTCCCGCTCCATTGCAATCGTATCACCTATAAGTGGTTATGTTAAAACTGTGAATGTTAATATTGGAAAGTTCGTATCACCATCGGATGTAATGTTTGAAATTGTAAACAGTGATAACATGTTTCTTGAACTTACCCTTTTTGAGAAAGATGCCGATAAAGTGGCTAATGGTCAAAAAATACGATTTTTCATAAACAATGAAACCGAACAGCACGATGCCGTTATAACCCAGACAGGCAAATCAGTTAATGCTGATAAAACATACAAAGTGTATGCTTCAGTACCCGGTAAATGTAAAAATATGATGCCGGGAATGTATGTAAATGCCATTATCGAAGCAACGTCGAACCAGGTAACTTCGGCACCTGCCGAAGCCATTGTAAATTTCGATGACAAGGATTATATTTTTGTATTCGAAAAAAACAAGGAGGAAGGAGGAAAACCTTTTACCGAATACCGTATGGTTGAAGTTCAGAAAGGAGTTACGGATGGCGGTTTTACCGAAATTACTTTACCCGAAGGATTCGATCAGAAAACAGCAAAAATCGTTGTCAAAGGTGCTTATAACCTTCTGTCAGCCAAGAAAAATGCGGGTGAAATGAGTTGTTAATGTATAAGAGCAACCATAATCTTCAGTGATCTGCTCCGGGCAGGTTGACCAGGATCAGATTCAAATATGATTCACAAGCCTGCGAAATTCAGGCTTTTTTCATTCATATTCAGCGGATAGTATGGATTGGTTTTTGCAAAAAGGATGGATTATCGAAATTCTATTCACTTACCCTGCAAAACTGAAGCCTGTTTATAACGGGGCTTTGTTACATTCCATTATTTATCTAATCCTTTCAAATGAAGTTTTTCCGATAAAGTTCAGCTAGTTTATTACTTTTGTAGGTTAATTCCAAACACACATACTATGCCCGGATCACCGGTACTATTATTCCTTGATATCAGCGGTGGTGAACTTCTGGTTATTATGCTTGTTGTTTTCCTGGTTTTCGGGCCTGATAAAATGCCCGAAATGGCCCGAAAAGCGGGTCGTATGATGAACCAGATGAAAAAGGCAACAAGCGACCTTACCCGTGAATTTAAGAAGGAAACTGCCGGGCTCGAGGATGAAATCAAGTCAGCTCATAGCAAGGTCAATGAACAACTGGCTAATGTTAGCCGCGAATTCAACCGGACCAAAGCACAGGTTATTACTGATATGAATACCGACGACAAGCCCTCATCGCCAAACATTGCCGGGAGTATAATAAATGAACCTGCTGCAGCCACAGAAGTTTCACAGGAACCGGCCAAACCTGACGAGACACTAACAAAACCAATATAATAAAACCGTTTAGTTTCCGTTTATTTCACGATACTAAAACATCATTCTGCCAGACTATTCAGATCAATATGCGAATACATATCCTTGTTTTAACCTTTCTTTTCAGCCTTGCCGTTTTCCCGGTGCTTGCCCAGAACCGGTCGTTGCGCGCGGCTGATGATGCTTTCAGGAATATGCAATACAACGTTGCAGCTACGAAATACAAGAAAGCGCTTTCAAAAGCCAAATCAAAGCCCGACAAGGAAACAATTTCCTTCCAGATTGCTGAATGCTACCGTATTACCAACAATACAAAAAAAGCTGAACCATCATATAAGCGTCTTGTTAAAACTAAGTTTGCCGAAAACAATCCTCTTGTATTCCTCTACCTGGCCCAGGCCATGAAATCAAATGAAAAATACAAGGATGCTGAAACTTATTTCAATAAATACACCGAAATGGCACCTGACGATCCGCGCGGTCCCAATGGCGCACTTTCGTGCAAACTGGCACAGGAATGGATCGATAACCCTACAAAGTATAAGGTTACAATCCAGAAAATCCTGAACTCGAAAGAATCGGACTTCTCGGCCACCTATGCGGATAAACTCTACAACACTATTATTTTCACGTCAACACGCGATGCCGCAACAGGCAAGGACATGGACAACTGGACAGGCCAGAATTTCAGCGACCTGTTTATCTCGAAACTTGATCCGAAAGGGTTATGGTCGACTCCTGTACAACTCGAAACCAGCAATATAATCAATACCGAAGCTAACGAAGGAAACCCTTCGGTGAACAGCAAGTTTAACCAGATGTACTTTACACGGTGCTCCAATGACAAGGGCTCCCTCCAGGGTTGTAAAATCATGGTTTCACGACGTGCCGGGCGAAATTGGGGCGAACCCAAAGCTTTGGACCTGGGTGGCGACAGTACGACTGTTTTCGGGAATCCTTGCGTAAGCCCTGATGAACTTGCTTTATTTTTCTCGAGCGATCTGCCCAAAGGAAAAGGCGGAAAAGATCTGTGGATGGCTACACGAAAAACTACAACCGACAACTTTAGCAGGCCGGTAAACCTGGGCTCCGTGATCAATACTCCGGGTGACGAAATGTTCCCTTTCCTGCGTAACGATACTACTCTCTATTTCTCATCAAACGGGCACCCCGGTATGGGCGGACTCGATATTTTCCGCTCTACCTTGTCTTCGGAAGGTGACTGGTCAAAACCTGTGAATATGCAGGTGCCGATCAATTCGCCGGGCGACGATTTTGCAATTATTTTCAATCCTGAGTCAGACGAAGGATTTTTCTCATCGAATCGCAAAGGAGGTCGTGGCAGCGACGATTTGTACTCGTTTAGCAATCCGCCTATAATTTTCACGCTTTCTGGAGAAGTTAAAGATGAGAATACACTGCAGTTTATACCGGGTGCTGTTGTCAAAATTACCGGATCGAACGGCACCAGTATCGAAGCACGAACCGATGCAAAGGGACATTACAGTTTTAACAAAGCCCAAATCAAACCCAACACTACTTACGAGCTTATCTGCCTGAAGGCTAATTATTTCAACAAGAAAGCAAAGGAAACAACCGTAGGACTCGAAAGCAGCAAAGACCTGATTGTTAATTTCAGGCTGGAACCGTTGCCTGATAAACCGGTAGTTCTTCCGGATATTCTTTATGACCTTGCAAAATGGGACCTCAAACCACAGTACCAGGATTCGCTGCAGGGACTCATAAAAACCCTCGACGAAAACGAAACTATAATTGTTGAACTTGCTGCCCATACCGATACCAGGGGAAGTGACGAAAGCAACGATGTACTTTCGCAGCGTCGTGCCGAATCAGTTGTAAATTATCTTATCGACCGTGGTATCGACCCTGACCGCCTTGTAGCCAAAGGCTATGGTGAGCGTGTTCCGAGGAAGCTTTCGAAGGACGTTATAAAAGATGGATTTGCATTTAAATCCGGGACTCTGCTATCGCAGGCATTTATTGATTCATTGCCTTCGAAGCCTGCTCAGGAAGCAGCCCACGCCCTTAACCGCCGTACTGAGTTCAGGATTTTAAGCAAAGACTTTGTCCCCAAAACACAAAACCAGGCCATTGGTACCCAGGCAACAAGAGTGAGCATAGCTATTAATCCTGAAGATAATGTTTTACAGCTTACAAAAAATGCTGATAATACGCTCTCATTCAGCGCTGTAATTAATGGATATACTTCGCAGGTTACCCTGAGTGAGGAAGGCCCTGGCCTGAGTTTCTCGGTTGATGAAACCTTAAAACTGCTGAAATCAGGAGCAATCGGCAAAACGGATTTCGACGGGGATGCTGAAAAAATCCTTGGCAATAATTCGGTTGCAGATAAATCTATTTTAATCATCGGTGAAATAAATATCGCAACCAAATCGGCATTCGATCTTGAGGCAAGCGTTTTGCAAAAGCAAAAAACCGCCGTTATGATGTCGGAAAAGGTGCTTAAGAAATTCGGGGCATATACCCTCGACAAAGAGAAGAACCAGATTATTTTTAACTAGCAGGCAGAATAGGTTTCAGAGTTTCAGGTTTCAGAGTTAAGAAATTCCTGAAACAGGAACTGTTTAAATTTAACAAATCACGCTTATTTCGATGTCCGACAGGTATTTGCAGCGGGGAGTCTCGGCAACAAAAGACGATGTTCATAATGCCATCAAAAAGATGGACAAAGGTTTGTTCCCGAATGCTTTCTGTAAAGTAGTACCTGACCTGCTCGGTAACGATCCGGAGTATTGCTGTGTAATGCATGCCGACGGCGCCGGCACCAAATCGTCGCTTGCCTACATTTACTGGCGCGAAACAGGCGACATATCCGTATGGAAAGGTATTGCACAGGATGCAGTTGTAATGAATACCGACGACCTGCTTTGCATAGGAATTACGGATGGCATACTGCTTTCATCTACTATCGGCAGGAACAAAAACCTGGTGCCGGGCGAAGTTATCTCAGCTATAATTGAAGGCACTGAAGAATGCCTGGCCATGATGCGTTCCAATGGCATAGGAATTCACTCCACAGGCGGTGAAACTGCCGATGTAGGTGACCTCGTCCGTACAATTATTGTCGACAGCACAGTAACGGCAAGGGTTCCCCGAATCGAAATAATTGAAAACAAAATACAACCCGGCGATGTGATTGTCGGGCTTGCATCGTTCGGGCAGGCTACTTACGAAAATTCTTACAATGGAGGTATGGGTAGCAACGGTCTTACTTCGGCCAGGCACGATGTATTTTCAAAGCTTTACGCAGGTCGTTACCCCGAAAGTTACGATCAGGCTATTGATGTGAATCTGATATATTCAGGCGGGCTGAACCTGACTGATACCACGGAAGTTGAAGGTGTAAACGCAGGACAACTAGTTCTCTCCCCTACCCGTACTTATGCTCCTGTTATAAAAGAGATTCTCGAGGATTACCGTGCCGAAATACATGGCATGATACATTGCAGCGGTGGTGCCCAAACCAAGGTGCTGCATTTTGTTGAGAATCTGCATATTATTAAAGATAACCTTTTCCCTGTTCCACCATTGTTCCGAATGATACAGGAGCAATCGGGAACACCATGGCGCGAGATGTACCAGGTATTCAATATGGGGCATCGTATGGAAATATATGTAAATGAGGATATTGCATCTGAGATTATCACCATCTCCGAAAATTTCGGAATCCCGGCAAGAATTATCGGGCATTGCGAGGCAGCTGATCATAAGAAACTTACAATAATTAACGGTAACGATACCTACCTGTACTGATCAAATTCAGTGAAAACGGTATCATAATTCTCTTAAAATCCGGGAATATTCTTTTACTGAATTTTGTCAGACGTATTTGAGCAACTGTGAATGAGCAGCCTGCTGTGTTTTCGCATTAATCTACTACTTTTGTTATTTACACAATTCGTTATAATTTATTGTTTTTACCGGGATGTTTATGAAACAGAAAACCGTTCCACCTAAAAAAAATACTACTCTTACAAAAAAACCTGCTGAACAAAAACCGGGAAACAGGATGGTATGGATTTCGATTGCAATACTGGTTATCAGTGTTCTGGCAGTTTATTCCTCGGCAACCAGGAATGGCTTTACCAATTGGGACGACCCTGATTATGTGAATGAAAACGACTTAATCAGGTCGCTTGACAATAAACATATTGAAATGTTTTTCACTACAAAATCGGTGGTTGGTAATTACCATCCGCTTACTGTCATGAGCCTTGCCATCGACTATAAAACAGCATACAATCCCAAAACCCATCAGTTGGATGCAGCAGTTTTCCACCGGACCAGTGTAATTTTCCATTTGCTCAATTCCTTACTGGTTTTCCTGTTTATTTATATTCTACTCAAAAAGAAATGGTTTCCTGCATTGTTTGTAGCCTTGATTTTTGCGGTTCATCCTATGCATGTTGAATCCGTAGCCTGGATATCGGAACGTAAAGATGTACTTTACGTATTTTTCTTCCTTCTGGCGCTAATTGCATACCTTAAGTACCTGCATTCGGCTAAATACTTTTGGCTGGTAATTACGTTTATCGCATTCGTGGCTTCAACTCTTTCGAAAGCTGTAGCAGTAACTTTACCTGTCGTACTGATTTTTATTGATTATTATTCCGATAACAGTATTAGTATCCGTCGCTGGATCGAAAAAATACCATTCCTGATCGTTGCAGTTTATGTTGGAATTATGGCAATCCAAAGCCAGTCAGTACAGGGCGCTGTTTCCACAATTGAAGCAATGCCATTGTATTACCGGATATTAGCCGGGTGCTATGGATTCTTCTTTTATTTAATCAAATTTTTTGCACCGTTCGATCTCTCGGCCTATTATCCTTACCCGGTTTCTTTTCTGCACCGGACATTGGAACTCCCATTCTACTATCATCTGCTACCATGGGCCGTATTGACTTCATGCATCACTGCAGGTTTACTGCTGCGGAAAAGCAAAGAAATTTTATTCGGACTGGCATTCTACATAATCACCATGGCACTTGTGCTGCAGTTCTTTACAGTTGGATCGGCTATTGTTGCCGAGCGTTACAGCTACCTGTCCTATATAGGGCTGGCTTTGGCAGTTTATGCGGGGTTAGGGTACCTGGTTCAAAAATCCGGATCAACAAGATATTTATTTATCGGGATTGCTGTCGCTTTTATTCTTTTACTAATGGTGAAAACAAATGCACAGGTCAAAATATGGAAAAACAACGAAACCCTTTGGACGAACGTGATAAACATTCATCCCCGTGCGGAAGTAGCCTATAAAAACAGGGGAAACTATTATGCCCGGGAAGCAAATGACCTCGCGAAAGCCATGAAGGACTATGAAATCCTGATGCAATTGGGCACCAAAGATGCCGGTGCCTGGAGTAACATTGGCAACATATATGGCCTGAATAATGATTTCATTAATGCCAGGAATGCGTATGCCAGGTCAATCCAGTACAATCCTCTTAATGCGAAAGTCTACCAGAACAGGGGCAACATTTATGCCCAGCAAAAGATTTTCGACTCCGCATTTCTTGATTATGATAAAGCCCTGCAATTGGATCCCGGAAACCTGGATATTTTAAAATCCAGGACCTATGCCTTATTCTCATCCGGTGATTATGCAAAAGCAATCGAGCAATACACCTCACTGATTTCAAAAACCGACGACAATATTTCGTTTTATATGAACAGGGGCATTGCCTATGCTTACATAGCTCAATACCAGGATGCTGTAAACGATTTTCTTGTCGTAGTCAGAACCGAAACCCGGAATAAAGATGCCTGGATGAATTTATCGCAATGCGCCAATAAACTTGGCAACAAAAAGGAAGCTCT
Source organism: Bacteroidales bacterium (assembly GCA_963677975.1). Lineage (GTDB taxonomy): Bacteria > Bacteroidota > Bacteroidia > Bacteroidales > UBA4417 > UBA4417. Next base: position 4,105,336 of record OY782677.1, read on the forward strand.
TGAGTACGCCCTTAAAGCAAAAGAGAATGGGATGCCGGTAGAAGACAAATACCTTGAATCGCTGAAATAGTGCGCGTTACCATTTGTAAGGATATTCATACACCTATTTTAAGATAAGATAATCCTTTGCAAAGCTCAAGTTTCACTAACAGGCTTCCGCTGTTATTCAAAATAGCCTGGTTTTATCAGGGATTTCCTGATGTTCAAAGAGCTGGTCTCAGCTTTCTTTTATGCCACCCGTTTGTGCTAATGTTTAAAAATGTATTACCTTTTGACGGAAAATTTCCGAAATATTGAATTTATAAACTAATCTCATATAAAATATGGAACCAAAAATTGCCCAAAAAGCGCCATTTGCCGTTGAATTGGAAGCAGGAAACGAATACTACTGGTGTGCCTGCGGACGCAGCAGCACCCAACCCTTTTGCGACGGATCCCACCAGGAAACCGAGTTTGCTCCTGTGGCATTCACCGCCGAGAAAACAGGCAAAGCCTACTTATGCGGCTGTAAGCATTCGAATAAGAAACCATTTTGCGATGGCACCCACGCCAGGCTTTAAACTAAATGAGCTTTTTTAAAAGCATGGTACCAGACTTCATTAAACTGAAAGGCGACCACATGGTCGTCTTTTTTTATCTGATTCATTCCTTATACCTCAGTTCGTGAAGGGCGTGGTATTTATTTTCGTTCCTAAACCCGCCATACAATAACGAAATTGTAGCAGAATTGCCCGAAAGGTTTGTTCCTCCGTGGTTATCGTAATTAACAAAATTGTATTTGCCCTCGAGGGCTATATATCGTCCATTTGGCAGATAATGCCTGTATCCCAACCCGAAATTGATATTTACCGAGCCAATGGGATGACTTACGTCATTTTCAGTATCCGTATCATCCGTATTCACCTTTACGGCATCAAATCCTTCGTAGCCCGCACCCGCAAGCAGGTTGATTTCATTCTTCCTGAACTTCAAAATTTCACGTTCGAAATCGGCACCTATATATACACCTAAGAAATTGCGGGTCGAATCGATATAGCCGTTATGCAGAAATTCATAATAGTTTTTCGATTGTCCGATGCGGAACGAAAGGGCAACATTATAGGTCATTTTTTGTTTATGATAGCCGGCCTGGCAGCCAAATACCGGGTGATTTCCGAGCAGGGAAGCATTATCAGATGGCATCCATATGCCGGTAAATAGATTAAAGTTAAATTCAGGCTGGTTCCGGTACTTGTTCACCCTGCTATCGTAAAAGCTTTTCAGTTCTGTCTGCCTGAAGTTTGTATCATTCTGCAATTCAGCCATAGGTTCATTCAACACATTGGAATACAACTCGCTGAAATACAATTCGGCCGGATTGTAGAAAGCCCTATTCAGAAGCGTATCTGCAATACTTTGTGTAAAATAATCGTATTCCCCCCGCACCGGAACAAACCCGAAATACTCAGGGTAATTCATGTAAGCAACCGAATCGGATTCCATTCTCAAAAGGTACTCAAGCACGCAATCCACAGCGGTTGAGTCGTACATTGCCTCGCTGAAACCGTTCCTGTATATCGATAACAAAATACGCGTACGCATGATCGGTTCACTGGTTCCGCATGCCGCTTCCCAGTCGTTCAGTACTATTCCGGCACTATCCAGATCCTGCCTTGCAAAATAGTACATGATAAAATTTGTTGAATTGTATGCAATAATCTCGCATTGAGGCACTTCAGCAGCTACCAGGCTGTCAGGTTCGCCCTGCGATTTTACTTCAGCAGCAATGATGAGAAAAAATATAAAAAAGGTAAGGTGTTTAAGCATATTCCTTGTCGATTGTAGAAAACGTATCCGGGTTGAAAGGTCAAATAAGTTTTACCCTAGTGCCGGATTGGTTTTTAATTAGTCAATTTGTAACTTACTATCCGTTAAACTCAATTTACCGATTCAAATTTAAGGATTTTCCTTCCGGAATTTTGTATCAATTTTTGGGCCAAAATGCTTTACTCACTTATTTTATCCGGAATCGGCCTGGCAAATAATCAGCCACCCGTATCTGCACTAATATTAACAATAGAAAAACCAATTTCATTCAAGTGTCTTTTCCTGATCAGTGAACCGGAATTCGTACCATGATTGGATAGTAATTAAACCCGATTTACAAATACCGGTTCCGGCAAGACCCGAAATGAATTTAATTAAAAGCAATTCTTTCTTAAATTTCGCTTTGGTATGTTTATTGTTTGTTTAAATTCGTAAACAAATGAAATAACCAGTTATAAATCGATAAATATGGCTAAATTATTCTCTACTGCATTTATTATCAGCCTGTTACTTTTATCATGTTCAACAGGCAAAAAAGCATACGAACGCGGCGATTATTACAATGCCACGCTCCAGGCTGTAAACAGGCTAAGGAATAACCCGGATTCGAAGAAAGCGCTCCAGGCTGTTGAAGACAGTTATCCTATGGCTCTCACTTATTTCCAGGGCAAAGTGGATTATGTTTTAAGCACCAACAGCCAGTTCAAGTACAGCGAAGTTGCCGACTATTACGAAAAAATGAACCACTTGTCCGACGAAGTCAGCCGCTGCCCGGCTGCCCTGAATATTTTCCCGAATGTTAACTACTTTACTTCCGAGCTGCTTGAGGCAAAGAAACAGGCTGCCGAAGAACAATATAATGCCGGGCTTGAAAATGAGAAACTGAATACAAGGCTTGCGTGGAAAGATGCTTATTATAATTACATTAATGCCAACAACTTTGTTCCGGGATACCACGATGTACGCGATCGCCTTCCTGAAGCCAAATTCAATGCAACCCTCAAGGTTATTGTGGAGCAAATCCCGGTATCGCTGAAGTACCAGCTTACTTCCGACTTCTTCCTGAACCAGATTATCGAAAACCTTGTAAGCAACAGACCGAACGAATTTGTCGAATACTATTCGCCCAAATCGGCCAATAGTGCCGGTATTAAATACCCCGACCAGGTTCTGCGCATGAACTTTGACGATTTCGTTATCGGGCAGGTTTACGATAAGGAAACTACCAAAGATTTTACACGCGACAGCGTTAATGTAGGCACGGTGGATATGCCGAACGGGACAAAGAAAATTGTTTATAATACCGTTAAAGCAAAGCTCACCACCTACCGCAGGGAACTGATTTCGAACGGAGTACTCGATGTGATGATCATTGACCTTCCGAACAACAATGTTGCTTCGCAGCGAAAATTTCCGGGCCAGTTTACCTGGTTCTCCGAATGGGGCTCATTCAACGGCGACGAAAGGGCATTGAATGCTGACCAGCTTGCATTGTGCAAAAAAAGACCGGTTTCGCCTCCGGGCCCCCAGGAATTGTTTATCGAATTCACCAAACCAATATACAACCAGGTGACGCCTTACCTGAAATCTTTTTATAAGAAATACTGAACCATGTGCTCAACTGGATCAGACTAATAACAGTGCATAATTGTATTTCGGTATGGCTCAGGAAGAAAATTCAGAAATCAGTATGATGTAACTATTAATGGACTTCGGTTGCCGTAGCTTTCCCGATCGGGATACATCAAGGGGAATGTTGAATATAAGTTTATTCATGTAAATATAAATCCGGAAAAATCTATTCTTTATGAAAAACAGAGCAATTCTTCTGATTTCGTTTTTACTGTTGCTGAACCTGATCCGGTGCGGCTGTCCTGAACCGTCAGTCTTTTACTACAACTGGACCGGCTGCGAAATCACCTACGAACATTATGTAAAACACGATGACGGAACCTGGACAGGTGCACCCACAAATCAAACCTCTTTCCAGGGTCCATCTTTTGGACTGGCCATCAAACTGAACATGGAAGTTGTGTCACAATCGGAAACACGGCTTGATTTCTCAAACTCTGCTCTTGCCACTTCACCCTGCGACCCGGATACATATTCCCCAAAAAATAAAATTACAAATTTCACTATCTATACACTAAAAGATTTTGACGACGGACATCTGAAAGATTCCGATGTTACAGAGTATTTCCTGCCAGCCGGTTATCCCGAGGTATTTGTTCTTGCCTATCTGAACGACTCCGAATTCGGCTTGTATAAAAATCTGGAATACAGGTTGCACGAAACGCCAACAAAAGGAACTGTGCAGAAATTCAAAATTGAATTTGTATTGGAAAACGGGAATAAAGTCAGCATCGTAACAAAAGAAGTTACTTTAATCGCTGAGAAATAAACCCTGACTGCACAATCTTAGTTACGGATTGTACTCCACTATGTTTCTATTTATATCATTACCGACCAAGGCAGGTGCTAATCCTTTTTGCACCAGCACCTTAGCAACAATTGTTGTTATAAAAGCATTTAACCCCTAACCCCTTATCCCTATTCCCTTTTTTCATACCTTTGCACCCGCAAAAATCAGATAAGTATATGTTAGATAAGCTTGCAGCCATAAACGAACGTTACCTACAAATAGCAGAACAAATCACCGATCCTGATGTAATGCAGGACATGAAAGCATATATTAAACTCAGCAAGGACTACAAGGAACTTCAGCCGATTATAGAAGGATATAAGAAATTTAAAGTCCTTGTCGAAGGCATCGAAGCATGCCGCTCGATACTTGATGAAGAAAAGGACGATGAAATGCGTGCTTTTGCCCGCGAAGAGCTGGAGTCGCTCATCGGACAGCGCGACAAACTCGAAGAAGAAATCCGCCTTATGCTTATCCCATCCGACCCGCAGGATGTTAAAAATGCCGTGGTCGAAATCAGAGCCGGCAGCGGTGGCGACGAAGCCAGTATTTTTGCCGGCGACCTCTACCGTATGTATGTGCGCTATTGTGAACGTAAAAACTGGAAAATTGAACCGGTAAGCATGACCGAAGGCACCATGGGAGGTTTCAAGGAAGTAATCATCGAGGTAAAAGGCGATGGCGTTTACGGTTTGCTTAAATACGAATCGGGCGTACACCGCGTACAACGCGTACCCGATACCGAAACACAGGGCCGCATACATACCTCAGCTGCTTCGGTTGCAGTATTGCCTGAAGCCGATGAATTTGACGTTGATATCAAACCCAGCGATATCCGCAAGGACACCTACTGTTCGTCAGGACCAGGGGGACAAAGTGTAAACACAACCTATTCGGCAGTTCGGTTAACGCATGCCCCGACCGGGATAGTGGTAGCCATACAGGACGAGAAATCGCAAATGAAGAATTTCGAAAAGGCTATGACCGTGCTTCGCACACGAATTTTCGAAATGGAATACCAGAAATACCTCGATGAAATATCGAAAAAGCGTAAGACCATGGTTTCAACCGGCGACCGTTCGGCTAAAATCCGTACTTACAACTACCCCCAGAGCCGTGTAACCGATCATCGTATCAACCTTACGATGTATAACCTGCCGGTATTTATGGACGGCGAAATCCAGGACTTTATTGAAGCATTGCAGCTGGCCGAAAATGCTGAAAGGCTGAAGGAAGCTACTGAGTAATTTCGGATGTCGTATGTCGGAATTTAAATCTACTATTTTTAATAGTTTATCAGGTTGACACACTAAATTTGTGTTAATTTGTGTATACAATTGTGCTTTTGTGGATTTTCAAATCCATGTAGTACAGTACTTCATATATACTATAAATTCCCTTTTTAAAGATGAACCGTACCGACCTCTTCCGCCTGATTCAAACCAAAAAGTCATTCCTCTGTGTCGGTCTCGACAGCGATATTCAAAAAATCCCAAACCACCTGCTTCATCTGGAAGATCCTGTATTTGAATTCAATAAACTGATCATCGACGCAACACTGCCTTATACGGTAGCCTACAAACCTAACCTGGCCTTTTACGAAAGCCGTGGAATAAAAGGTATGATGAGCCTCGAAAAAACGATGAACTACCTCGGACAATACAACAACCAGGTTTTTACAATCGCCGATGCCAAACGAGGCGACATTGGAAATACTTCAACCCAATACGCAATCGCAGTTTTCGATAAGGCTGCCTCAGGTTTCAGTTTTGATGCAATAACCGTGGCTCCATATATGGGCGCTGATTCCGTTCAGCCTTTTCTGGCTTTCCCGGGGAAATGGGCTATAGTCCTGGCACTTACATCAAATAAAGGGTCCGACGATTTCCAGCTGTTTACTGACATAAACGAAACACGACTTTTCGAACGGGTTCTACAGCGCACTTCTTCGTGGGGAACGCCCGATAATATGATGTATGTGGTTGGCGCAACCAAAGCCGAAATGCTTGAAGGAATCCGAAAAATTGTCCCCGATCACTTTCTCCTTGTTCCAGGTGTTGGTGCACAGGGTGGCGACCTTAAAGCAGTTGCAAAGTATGGTTTAAATAACCACTGCGGTATATTGGTGAACGCTTCGAGGAGTATTTTATTCGCTTCTTCGGGAACTGATTTTGCTGAAAAAGCAATGCTCGAAGCTCAACTCATGCAGATTGCAATGAAAGAAATCCTGATCAATAACCGTTTAGTTTAGTCCTGATGAAAAAGTGGGCATACAGAATTTCAGCGGCAGTTGCCTTCACACTTGTAGTGATTTTCGTACTGGCTCCCACCTATGTGCGTCAGGCTTTGTTGCACGGGCATGCTAATATCGATGACTATAAAATATTCGAAAACCGCATAGTTAACAGTACAAAACCCGTTCCATGGAAGCACGACTCGCTGTATAACCTGCAGCAGATAAAACCTGCTTACCTGGCGGTAATGGACAGTTTCGGCACAACCGCTTTCATTGTAATTCACAACAACAAACTCCTGCATGAACAATACTGGGATGGCACTTCGGATACCACCCGGAGCAATTCATTTTCAGCCGCCAAAAGCATTGTTTCACTCCTGATCGGATGCCTGCTTGATGAAGGCAAAATCAGCAATGTTGACCAGCCTGTCTCCGATTTCCTGCCTGCTTATAAAAACCCGAATGGGTTCACTCTCCGCATTAAGGATCTGCTAACCATGAGTTCAGGTATAGCCTGGGAAGAAGGTTATTCAAGCCTGTTCTCTGTAACAACAGAAGCATACTACGGCAGAAACCTTCGCAAACTGGTAACCGGCCTGAAAGTTACAAGCGAACCGGGCAGGATATTTAATTATCAGAGCTGCAACACCCAGTTGCTTGCGCTAATTATCGAAAAAGCATCAGGGAAAACAGTTTCTGAATATGCTTCCGAAAAGCTCTGGCAGCCACTTGGAGCAGAACATCCGGCACTTTGGAGTATTGACCGTACCGATGGTGTGGAAAAAGCCTATTGCTGCTTCAACAGCACCGCAACCGACTTTGCACGTATCGGGCAGATGGTTCTGGACAGCGGCCAGTTTAATAACCGGCAACTGGTTTCGAAAGCATACATTAAAGAGGCTACCACACCCGCCTACTGGCTGAAGAGTGATGACGGCAAGCAGGTTTATTACTATGGCTACCAGTTCTGGATATTGACCCACATGGGGTATAAAGTTTCCTATGCTCGGGGAATTTTAGGCCAGTATATATTTATAATCCCTTCTCTCAATACAGTCGTTGTTCGGTTAGGTACCGACCGGAGTAAAAAAACACTGCGTCACGCTCCTGCAGAGGTATACTCATACCTGGATGCAGCCATTGAACTTCTTGGGAAGTAATAACATGACATGCTTCCGGAAATTCTGAATGTGTACGGCATGATGATTCAAACATCCCGTAAAAAAAGAGAAAAGGTCATTGCCCCCTCTTCATGAGCATAGTTTCAAAACGGCAGTAGATGCAAAAAAACGCCGGTCTTTCAACCGGCGTTCGTAATATCGTATACTTCATTTACAAATCGACCAGCGATGTCCATCCGAAGGTATCCTCGGCATCACCGTATTGTATATCGAGCAGTCGTTTATAAAGTTTCGACGACACTTCACCGGCTTTACCATCGAGACAGAAGTTCCATTCAGTACCTTTCTCAACATCAACGATCCTCCTTATAGGGGAAATAACGGCAGCAGTACCGCAGGCTCCAACTTCGTCGAAATCGGATAACTCTTCAAGAGCAACTTTTCTTCTCTCAACAGTCATGCCCATATCTTCGGCAAGGGTCATGAGGCTCCTGTTGGTAATTGAAGGTAAAATGGATTCTGAGAGCGGTGTGATATAGGTATTTCCTTTGATTGCAAAGAAATTGGCAGGACCGGCTTCGTCAATATATTTCTTTTCACGTGCGTCGAGGAACAATGCTGAAGCAAATCCTTCTTTATGAGCACGTTCGCCTGCTGTTAAACTGGCAGCATAGTTTCCGCCTACTTTATATCGTCCGGTTCCTTTTGGAGCAGCACGGTCATATTCGCGTGCAACCATAATGCTAACCGGGTTAAAGCCTTCTTTAAAATAAGGTCCTACAGGTGAAACAAACACAAGGAAAAGATATTCATCGGCAGGTTTTACACCTACTCTTGGTCCCGATCCGAACAATAAAGGACGGATATAAAGTGAAGCTCCGGTTCCGTATGGTGGAACAAAGTTCTTGTTCAGGCGTACTGCATTAAAAACAGCTTCCTTGAAGAGTTCGGTCGGTGGAACAGCCATCATAATGCCGTTGGCTGAATCCTGCATACGTTTTGCATTCTCCTCCCAGCGGAACAAACGGATCCTTCCATCCTTTCCCATATAGGCCTTCAATCCCTCGAATGCCTGCTGACCATAATGAAGGCCCGTAGCAGCCATGTGTACAGGGATGTATTCATTTTGGGTAATCTCAAGTTTACCCCATTCACCTTCGCGGTAATAACACTGGAGGTTGTAATCTGTTTTCTGGTAGCCGAACGGAAGGCTGCCCCATTCAATATCATTCATATATTTAAATTTGTAAGTTAATAGCCACTTAATGAGACAACTAAAACAAAAAACTTCAAACTTTACGTGTTTTACTTAATGCAACGAAGGTAGAAAATAAAAAGTTAGCCTTGCACAAAATGATAAAATAATCTTTAGCTATATCCTGATAAGAAATTACGAATTTCGAGGTACGATTTACGATTATTTTAACTTATAATCAGCTTCTACATAACATTATTCGTAAATCGTCATTCGTAAATCGTCACTCATAAATCGTCATTCCGAAATCGCAAATCCCAAATCCTTTGTGCCAATTTGACAGTCCCCGACTCATGGCACAGGCTTTGATCAACTAAGGCAAGAAATATAAAACCATTAGCTATGCAAACCGGAAAAATCAACGTACAGACTGAGAACATTTTCCCCATCATTAAAAAATTCCTCTATTCCGATCATGAAATTTTCCTCCGGGAACTGATCGCCAATGCAGTAGATGCAACAACCAAATTAAAGACCCTTTCGTCGCTCGACAAAGTGAAGGACGAACTCGGCGACCTTACCATTGAGGTTATCCTGGATAAGGCAAACAAAACACTGACAATCAGGGACCGCGGTATAGGAATGACTGCAGAGGAAATCGAGAAATACATAAACCAGATTGCTTTTTCGGGTGCCGAAGAGTTTGTAAAAAAATTCAAAAATAAATCCGAAGCTGAACAGGCCGGCCTGATTGGTCATTTCGGGCTGGGCTTTTACTCTTCGTTTATGGTTTCCGACAAAGTAGAAATCAATACGAAAACCTTCAAAAAGGGAGCCGGTACAAAAGCTGTGAAATGGGAATGCGACGGTTCACCTGAATATACAATCAATGAAATTGAAAAAACCGGTCGAGGAACGGATATAGTTCTTTACATAAACGAAGAATCAAATGAGTTCCTCGAAGAAAACCGAATCCTGGAACTGCTGAATAAATATTGCAAGTTCCTTCCGGTTCCTATCCGTTTCGGCAACGAAAAAACATGGGAACCATCCGAAACCGAGAAAGATGATAAGGGTGAACCAAAGCAGGTTGAAGTTGAAAAACCCCGTATCATCAACAATACCAACCCGTTATGGAAGCAAAAACCATCGGAACTCAAGGACGAGGACTATAAGAACTTTTACAGGGAATTGTACCCGATGACATTCGAGGATCCGTTGTTTAGTATCCACCTCAATGTCGATTATCCGTTCGACCTTACCGGGATACTTTTCTTCCCGAAAGTGAAGAAAAATTTCGAGGTTCAGCGCGACAAAATCCAGCTTTACTGCAACCAGGTTTTTGTAACCGATTCGGTCGAAGGTATTGTACCCGATTTTCTTACACTCCTGCATGGAGTGCTCGATTCGCCCGATATCCCTTTGAACGTTTCCAGGTCATACCTGCAAAGCGATTCGAATGTGAAAAAGATTTCAGGCCACATCATGAAGAAAGTGGCTGATAAACTCGAAGATATCTTTAAGAACAACCGCGAGGAATTCGAAAAGAAATGGGATGATATCAAGGTTTTTATAGAGTACGGAATGATTTCGGAACCCAAATTCTTTGAGCGTGCCGAGAAATTCTGCCTGTTCAAATCCATCGATAACAAGTACTATACTTTTACCGAATATAAGGACTTTATCAAAGACAACCAGACGGATAAAGACGGCAACCTGATTTATCTCTATACTTCGCACATTGATGATCAGCACAGTTACATACAGAATGTTCAGGAGCGCGGTTACGATATTCTCGTAATGGATGGCCCTATCGATAATCACTTTATTAATTCGCTGGAACAGAAATTTGAGAAAAGTCACTTTGTACGTGTCGATGCTGAAGTTGCTGATAAGCTAATAAAAAAGACCGACGACCTTCCATCAAAATTAAGTGAAGATCAAACCAAACAGCTTATTGAATTGTTTGAACAACAGGTTAATAAAGCAATCTACCATATAACGGTCGAGAACCTGGGTGAAAATGATTTACCTGTAACTGTAACGCAGAATGAATTCATGCGTCGAATGAAGGACATGTCGGCAATGGGTGGCGGAAGTTATGCTTTTATGGGGAATATGCCCGACAGCTACAACCTCGTGCTCAACTCGAACCACAAACTGATGAACCAACTGCTCGAAAACAGCAATGAAGAAAACAATGTGAAAATGATTAAACAACTGATTGATATTGCCCTGCTTTCGCAGAACCTGCTCAAAGGCGAAGCGCTCACGGGATTTATTAAACGGAGCGTAGATATCATAAAGTAATGTTGGATGTTGGATGTTGGATGTTGGATGTTAGATGTCGGAAACTGGATGTTGGAAGACTGAAGTTGGAAAAAAAATCTACATTGCATGACTAAAATTGGTTTTCCGAATCTTATGAATTCTGACTCCTGAATTCTGACTTCTGAATTCTGCCCTCCAGCCTCTCATAAATTAAGTAAAAACTACAATCCAAATAAAAACAAACCCAAAAACAAACCCAAATAAAGCAGAAAAATGAAAAAATCATGGATTATAATCGGCGCAGTCGTATTTCTCGGAATAATTCTGTTGCTTTCAATTCCTTCAACCTACAATGGTCTTGTAAAGTCAGAGGAAAATGTAAATAAAAAATGGGCGGATGTGCAGGGAGCATACCAGCGCCGTGCCGACCTTATCCCAAACCTGGTAAGCACAGTTAAAGGATATGCCAACCACGAGCAGCAGACCCTGATCGGGGTTATAGAAGCAAGGGCCAAAGCAACCCAGACACAATTGAATATCGATCCAGCCAAACTTGACGATGCCACCCTGGCAAAATACCAGAAAGCACAGGACGAAATGGGTTCAGCACTAAGCCGCCTGTTGGTTACCGTTGAGCAATACCCCGACCTGAAAGCAAACCAGAATTTTCTGCAATTGCAGGCTCAGCTCGAAGGTACCGAGAACCGCATCAACGTCGAACGAAGGAATTTCAACGAGGCGGTTCAGACCTACAATTCAAAATTGCGTAGTTTCCCGACCAACATTATGGCAGGAATGTTCGGATTCGTAAAGAAACCTTACTTTGAAGCAAAAGCCGGTGCTGAAGATGCACCTAAAGTTGAGTTTTAATCGGCTGCGAGGGGCCACGTGTAATTCAACAGCAAGCTCCAGGTAGACTCTAGGTATCCGGTTGCGACCGTTTGAAGTGAATTATTGCTTTAAAATGTACATATATCAGGATCAGAAAGATAAAACAGTCGGATGTAAGAAAGCAGTGAACAGTCAAAGGAGGTTAATTTTGAATTTTTCACTGTTTTCTTACTCGCGACTTTGCTGCTTCACTGAACAGGATAAAAACACTTAATATTTTATTATAATGCCAACAGCAAGAAATTTTTTCACCGAGGACCAACAGGAGGACCTGCGTCTTTCCATAATGAATGCCGAACTCGACACATCAGGTGAAATACGTGTACATATCGAAAACACTTGCCAGGGCGAAGTGATGGACAGGGCTCTTGTGATTTTCCAGAAACTTGAGATGCACAAAACGGCAAACCGGAACGGAGTGCTGATATACCTGGCTGTGAAGAACCGCAAATTTGCCATTATAGGCGACGAAGGAATACACAAGATTGTAACCGAAAATTACTGGGACAGTATAAAGAACAAGATGCTGGAACATTTCCGCGAAAACAGGTTTACCGAAGGCTTAGTCGAAGCCATTACCGAAACAGGCAGGCAGCTTAAGAAGAATTTCCCTTACAAGGTGAACGACGTAAATGAACTTCCTGATGAAATTTCATTCAGCTAACCTCTGAAACAATCATTCAAGACATCTGTATCAAATCTGAACCCATGAAATCCGGAAATACTATAACGACAGTCCTTCTTCTGAGCATGCTTCTGCTTCTGTCAGGAGTAGGTTTTACACAGGGAGGAATACCCGAAAAACCAGTTCCTCCGCGCCTGGTAAACGACTTTGCAAATATCCTCAATGCTTCGGAGTTACAGACACTCGAAGCAAAACTTGTCGCATTCAATGATACCACCTCTGTCCAGATAGCTGTTGTTATTGTTTCATCACTCGAAGGCTACGATAAAGCAGATTATGCACAACAACTCGGGCAAAAATGGGGAGTCGGTGGCAGCGGACTGGATAATGGATTTGTGATTCTGGTTAAACCTAAAACAGCTTCCGAATCTGGAGAAGCATTTATTGCTACAGGCTATGGAGTTGAGAAATTTGTTCCTGATGCAACAGCTTCCGATATTGTAAATAACGAAATGATTCCGTTTTTCAAACGGAACGATTATTACGGAGGTATTAATGCCGCATCTGACGTACTGATGGCACTCGTAAAAGGCGAGTACAAGGCTGCTGACTATGGTAAAGGCAAAAAAGGCTCCTCGGTCTTTTTTATCCTGGTTATAATAATTATAATTGTATTACTGATTTCACGAAACAATAATAACCATCGGACCATTAACCGTTCAGGTGCGGGAGGAATGTTGTTTTTCCCATGGATGATGGGCGGAGGAGGCAGCAGCGGCGGCGGAGGATTCAGCGGCGGGGGCGGTGGTGGATTTGGCGGATTCGGGGGCGGCAGCTTTGGCGGTGGAGGGGCCGGTGGGAGTTGGTAGGTCTTTGTTGAAGACAGAAGATAAAATAAAATCAGTAATAGCCGGTTACAAGATTAGAATACCTATTGAAGAGGGGTATATAAACTACTCCCCTTTTTTTTAGTAAAAAGCCTGCTCAAAGTATATTATTTACCTTATATAAGAGCTAAAAACAGTGGAAAAATCGAATTTTTAAGCATAACAAAATTTGACACTACTATAAATATTCGTATTATTTTAATAATTTATTCGGGTATTGTAATACTTAAATCCGAAAATAAATATTCCAATTTAGAATGGCAATTATACTTCTATATTGTTGTTGTACTGCCTATTACTGCTGATATGCAGGCCGGTTTGTTATTTAGACTAAGTTAAAACTATACAAATGTTAAAAAAACAAAAAAATAGTTTTGCATCGAAATAGCATATTCTCTAAATTCGCTGTGCTGTGAAATGGATAACAAACTAGATTCAGATGCATGGTTAAAAACTTACATTTCTTTCTGTTTCCCAAAAACAATAAATCATAAGCGACACCCGGGTATGCATCGAAGTTGCATGTCTGATTTGTCATTTTATATACCTTATTAATCAGTAAACACGTATGCACCTACAAGCATCCAACAAACAGAAACTGATAACACTGCGGCTGACAGCGCCATTCATACTGATCATGGCCGGATTTCTGTTCAGTTCAGTTTCGCAAGCGCAGAACAAAGGCAAAGAAATTTTCGAGAAGAACTGTGTGATTTGCCACAAACTTACGGAGGAGAAACTTGTAGGTCCCGGGCTAAAGGACGTAACAAAAAGGCGTGATAAAGCATGGATGAAAAAGTTCATCCATGGCTCACAGGATATGGTAAAAGCCGGCGATAAGACTGCCGTTCAGGTTTTCAACGAAAACATGAAAATTCCTATGCCGGACCATAAGTTCCTTACAGATGCCGACCTCGATCAGTTAATTACCTATATTGAAACCTACAAGCCAGCCGAAGCAATAAAAGTTTCGGTTGATATCACCAAAAAAGATGGATTCTGGCGCGATGACGTCCTCCGGGGTGAAAGATTGTTCTCAGGAGTACTTCCTTTCGCTAAAGGCGTAACTCTCAACTGCGTTTCATGTCACGCTATTATTGCAACCGATACACTAAATTTCAACCCTTCTGCGGTTGATCTTGCAAAAGCATGGCAGGAACCAAACGGAACCAATCTCTATCAGGTACTAAGGGAGCCGACTTCAACCAAGATGGCCGAAGTTCACAAGGGACTCCAGTTATCCGATAAGGAAATATTTGACATTTCAGCCTACCTATCCAAAGTAGGTAAAGATGGTATGACCTGGGAAAAGACATTCCCGGCCCGCATGTTACTGTTCCTGTTCCTTGGCCTGCTTATGGCTCTTGCCCTTGCCGACCTTATCTGGTTTAGAAAAGTCAAATACCGGGTTATACACGTCCTGGTTATAATTGTCGGTCTAGGTGTGCATGGAACACTTATCGTGCAGGAAGGCATCAAACTCGGTCGCACCCAAAATTACATGCCTGATCAGCCCGTAAAATTCTCACACAAAGTACATGCAGGCCAGAACAAAATCGACTGCCAATACTGCCATTCATTTGCATCGTACAGTAAATCAGCTGGTTTCCCTTCATCGAATCTTTGCATGAACTGTCACAAGGTTGTTAAAGCAGGCATGCGTTCAGGCAAGTTCGAAATCAACAAGATATACAGGGCAGAGGAATCGGGTAAACCTATCGAATGGATACGCGTACACAAACTGCCTGATCATGTTTTCTTCAGCCATGCCCAGCATGTGGGTGTAGCAAAAGTAATATGCCAGGATTGCCATGGCAAAGTCGAAGAAATGGACCTTGTAAAACAATTTTCCGACCTCTCAATGGGCTGGTGTGTGAACTGCCACCGCAAAACCGCTGTGCAGATCGATAATAAGTATTACGAAAACTTTAAGGCCATTCACGACGAAGCTAAAGCAGGAAAGAAAATAACTGCCGAGCGCCTTGGTGGAATTGATTGTGCAAAATGTCACTATTAATCAATCCCATCAATCATATCAATCCTATCAATCCTAAAAAGAACCTTTTATTCTCCTATATATAAATGGAAAAGAAATATTGGAAAAGTCTTGAAGAGCAGTCGGGCCTGCCGGTAATCAATCCAGGACAGAACGATGCCGATGCATCGCGTTCGGTGCTTGACCTGATAAACGAAGAAATTGAAGGCAAGCCTTCATCAAGGCGTAACTTTCTGAAATTCTGCGGTTTCAGTTTCGCCACTGCAGCAATTGCCACAAGTTGTAAAAACCCTGTAAATAATGCCATACCATACCTGAACAAACCTGAAGAAATAACTCCGGGCATGGCGAATCATTATGCTTCGACCTTTTTCGACGGGCAGGATTATAACGGAATTCTGGTAAAAGTTCGCGATGGCCGTCCAATCAAGATCGAAGGGAATGACCTCTCCCCTATCAGTAACGGATCCACAAGTGCACGTGTACAAGGTTCGGTATTAAGTTTGTACGATGACGGTGCCCGCTATAAAACACCGTACATCGGGGGAAAAGAATCAAACTGGGGTGCTGTCGACAGCGAAGTGAATACAAAACTTGCTGCAGCTGCAGCAGCCGGAAAATCAGTAGCACTGGTAACCTCTACCATCATAAGTCCTTCGACTCAATCAGTTATTAATGAGTTTAAAGCAAAATACGCTACAGCAAAGCATGTTACTTACGATGCAGTTTCATCGTCAGCAATTCTTGAAGCGAACAACCTTACCTTTGGTTCACAAAGCATTCCGGATTATCATTTCGACAAAGCCGATGTGATTGTCAGTTTTGAAGCCGACTTCCTGGGCACCTGGCTTATGCCGGTTGAGTTCACACGCCGCTGGGCTGCCAGCCGCAGGCTGAATAAGGGAAAACGGACAATATCACAACTAACTGTTTTCGAGTCGGGTATGTCGCTAACAGGCGCCAATGCCGATTATCGTTTCCCCATTAAACCAAGCCAGCAGGCATCAGTGATATTGAGCCTTTATAATGAAATAGCTAAAGCCAGCGGGGGAACCACTTTCGCAGCCCCGGTTTCGGCCGTGGATGTTACAAAACTTGCAGCAAAACTTATCGGTGCAAAAGGCAAATCGATTGTAGTGTGCGGAACAAATGACACGGCTTTGCAGGTGGTTGTTAACGCAATTAATTTTATGCTGCAAAACTATGGCAGCACTATTGACTTTTCGGCTCCTCTCAATATCCGTAAAGGTATCGACAGCGAGATGGCAACCCTGGTTACCGAAATGAATGAGGGAAAAACATCAGTAGTTATTTTTTACAATGTTAACCCCGTTTATAACTACACTGACACCAAATCCCTACTCGAAGGAATTAAAAAAACTGATTTATCGGTGAGCTTTGCAAATGCAAAGGACGAAACTGCAGCCGCTTGCACCATTATTGCTCCCGATCATCATTACCTCGAATCGTGGAATGATGCCGAGCCTAAAAAAGGAATTTACAGCTTACAGCAGCCAACGATCCGTAATATTTACAATACCCGCCAGGCACAGGAAAGCCTTCTGAAATGGGTTGGTAATGCTCTTCCTTACAGCGATTACCTGAAACAATACTGGCAGCAGAATTTTACTTCGAAACAATCAGAATTTGCTACAACAGGCGATTTCTGGAACAACACCTTGCAAAGAGGGGTGTTCAGTTTACCTGCTGCGGCTGCATTGCCTTCGTTCAACGCACAACCGCTTACCGATGCATCAGGTAAAGCCGCTGCTATAAAAACCGCTGAAACCGAAATTGCATTCTACGAAACCATTGCACTTGGCAACGGATCGCATACCAATAATCCATGGATGATGGAAATGCCCGACCCGGTTTCGAAAGTATGCTGGGATAATTTTGCGGCTATTTCACCTGCCATGGCTCAAAAGCTTGGTGTAATTACCGGCGATGTACTTAAACTCTCCGATGCTCTTGAACTCGTTGCCTTCGTGCAGCCGGGGCAGGCTGACGGAACTATTTCGATTGCATACGGTTACGGACGCAGTGTGGCCGGAAAAGTTGCCGATGGTGTAGGGGTTAATGTATTCCCTTTCATGAAAGTGGAAAACGGCAATCGCAAAGGGTACATGGCAGCTGCTGCAATAGCCAAAACCGGTAAGAAATACGAACTTGCTTCAACCCAGTCGCATTATTCGATGGAAGGCCGCGATATTGTCCGCGAAACCACCCTGGCTGAATGGCAGGAAAAACCTGATGCCGGTAACGAAATGCATGCCGAAACGGAAGCAAAAAATCTTTCTTTATATAAAGATATAAAATTCGAAGGACACCACTGGGGTATGTCGATCGACCTGAATGCTTGTACAGGTTGCAGCGCTTGTGTTATCGGCTGCCAGGCTGAAAATAATGTTGCAGTTGTCGGGAAACAGGAAGTGGTAAAAACCCGCATCATGCATTGGATTCGCATGGACAGGTACTACTCTGACGAGGTTTCAAATCCTACTGTATACTTCCAGCCTATCATGTGCCAGCATTGCGGGAACGCACCCTGCGAGAACGTTTGCCCGGTTTCGGCAACCAATCACAGCAGCGAAGGCCTTAACCAGATGGCTTACAACCGCTGCATAGGAACCAAGTACTGCATTAACAACTGCCCGTTTAAAGTTCGCCGTTTCAACTGGTTCCGTTACGCTACCAACGATGCTTTCGATTATAATATGAACAGCGATCTTGGACGTATGGTGCTTAACCCTGATGTTACTGTGCGTGAACGCGGTGTGGTTGAGAAATGCACATTCTGTGTACAGCGCATACAGGAAAAGAAACTACTGGCAAAACTGGAAAACCGTCCGCTTGGCGACAACGAAATCCAGACTGCCTGTATGCAGGTTTGCCCTGCCGGAGCCATTATTTTCGGCGACCGGAACAATACCCAGGCTAAACTTACCGACCTCTTTGCTGACCAGCGTAACTATAATCTCCTTGAAGAAATACATACTCTGCCTACAGTTGGCTACCTGACAAAAGTCAGGAATACGGATGTTGAAGAAAAAAAAGCATAATTGATCTTCAGGATTAAGTTTCTGAACCATAACATTATAATAGCACAATAAATAACCGGCAATACTGATTTAATATGTATAAAGCAGAAGTACGAGGTCCGCTGATTCTGGGTAATAAAAATTACGGGCAGATCACCAGCGACATTATTGCTCCGATTGACAATAAAGCCCCCGGATGGTGGAAAGTTGCCCTGGGTGTTGGTTTCACCCTGGCTAGTATTGGTTTTTTCGCATTGTATTATACCGTCCGATATGGTTTAGGTACATGGAATGTGAACAATTCAGTGGCATGGGGCTGGGAAATCATCAATTTCGTTTGGTGGATCGGTATAGGACATGCGGGAACAGCATTCTCGATATTCCTTCTCATTCTGCGTCAGAAATGGCGGACATCAATTAACCGTGCTGCCGAAGCCATGACTGTGTTTGCAGTTGGTTGTGCAGCTATTTTCCCAGCCATTCACATGGGCCGCGTTTGGCTTGCATTTTACATTTTCCCTTATCCTAATACACGCGGCCCGTTGTGGGTTAACTTTAACTCACCGCTTTTCTGGGACTTTATTGCAATAAGTGCTTACCTTCTGATTTCGGCTTCATTCTGGTATTTCGGAATGGTTCCTGATTTTGCTTCCATCCGCGACAGGGCAACCTCAAAACTGAAGAAAGCTGTTTACGGTTTCTTCGCTTTCGGCTGGACCGGTTCAACCAAAGAATGGCTGCGCTATGAAGGATTAAGCTACGTACTTGGAGGTATTGCAGCAGTTCTGGTGGTTTCGGTTCACTCCATTGTATCAACCGACTTTGCCAGTTCAGTAATACCGGGTTGGCATACAACCTTATTCCCGCCTTATTTTGTGGTTGGTGCCATTTTCTCAGGTTTCGCCATGGTTATGACTCTTATGATTGTAATTCGCAAATACTACCATTTGGAAGATTATGTAACCTCTTCGCATTTGAATGCAATTGCCAAAATCCTGGTTTTCATTTCATTAATCATGGGAACGGCTTACACCACCGAGGTGTTCATGGCCTGGTACAGCGGTAACCCTTACGAAATGTTTACTTTCTTCCACAACCGTCTCACCGGCGATTACTCATTTATGTTCTGGGCAATGGTTGTTTGTAATGCTATAATTCCACAGGTGATGTGGTCGAAAAAGGTGCGCAGCAATATAACGGCGCTGTTTATAATTTCACTTATCATTAACCTTGGTATGTGGTACGAGCGTTTCAACATCGTTGTCACCTCCTTGTCGAAAGATTATCTTCCATCATCATGGACTACCTATTCACCTACATGGGTTGAAGTCGGAATCTACATCGGAACTATCGGAATTTTCACAATCGGCGTCCTTCTTTTCTTCCGCTATGTGCCTATGATCGCTATGAGCGAAGTGAAGAGTGTATTGAAACCAACCGAAATATCGGAAAAACATTAAAACACCGGATCATTTATGAATGCTACACATATAATAGGCGTATTCGACAGTAAACATGAGTTGCTGGAAGGTATTGAAAGCGCCCAGAGCAAGAACTTCAACATCGAAGAAATTTATACTCCTTACCCGGTAATGGAAGCCATGGATGCGCTAAAGCGGAAATCAAGCTTTACGCTGGCTGCCTTCTTCTTTGGATTTGCGGCTGTAGTCGGGGTTTTATCCTTCCTCTATTACACTTCCGTTATCGACTGGCCGATCAATTACGGAGGAAAGCCGACCAATGCATTTCCATCGTTTATCATTATTACGCTTGTACTTACCATCCTTACGATAACCATCCTGAGTT
Organism: Bacteroidales bacterium; assembly: GCA_963677975.1. GTDB lineage: Bacteria > Bacteroidota > Bacteroidia > Bacteroidales > UBA4417 > UBA4417. Next base: position 4,125,633 of record OY782677.1, read on the forward strand.
TGTTCACTTTCTCTTTAAGAGCAAAAGTATATCCGGGTAAAAAGTATTTCCTTCCCGACGAACGCTCAACAGATGATAAGTTTATAATACTGTTTGACAAAAAAACTGCCGGAGGCGGGTTTGAAGCTATTTCAGCTGTGTTGAAAGCGAGCGGAGCATCCGAAGTTTATGAAAAGGAATTTTAACATGTTACGTAAAACATTAAATCATATGGGTTATTTCAGTAAAGCCCCGATCAGGTTAACTGCGTTTGCAATTGTGGCAGTTTTATTTGCCTCCTGCGACCGCACGCGTATTCAGAAAGGATACGAGTATTTCCCCGACATGGCTCATTCGCTGGCTTACGAAACGTATGCCCCATCGCCTGGTATGGCTAACAAGATCACCATGCAGTTACCTGTTCCGGGTTCTATCCCACGTGAAATGATACCCTACCAGTACCCGGCGACCCCCGAAGGACGGCTCCAGGCCGGCAAAGAACTGGTTTGCAAACTCGAAGCCAGCGATACAAACCTGGTACGCGGTAAAGAAATGTTCACCATTTTTTGCCAGAACTGCCATGGCGTTGCCGGTAAAGGTGATGGACATTTGTATACAAGCGGTAAATTCACAATGCAACCTGCATCGCTGGTATCAGAACGTATGCTGGCTGCACCTATAGGTGAAGTTTTCCATGTCATCAGCGTTGGATTTAATACCATGGGTGCACACGGTCCGCAGATCAGGCCCGACGACCGCTGGAAGATAGCCCTTTATGTTAAAAACACTCTTCAAAAGAACAAATAAGCTCCGTGAGTATGGATACCAAAGTTATATTTACCAAGAAATTTAATTACATAACCTACGGCCTCATGGGGCTTGGGGTTATCGGGCTGGTTTATGGTTTCCTTACCGACACCCACCGAACCTGGGCCAACCTACTGCTGAACAATTACTATTTTCTGTCGCTTGCTATCGGAGCTGCTTTCTTTTTCAGCCTGCAATATATCACTCAATCGGGCTGGTCGGCGATGTTCAGGCGAATTCCCGAAGCACTTATGGCATACATACCGTATGCTGCCATTATCATGCTTGTTATGTTTTTCGGGTTGAATGATGTGTATCACTGGTCGAATGCCGATGCGGTTGCACATGATGAACTGCTGGCACATAAATCACCTTTTCTGAATGTACCGTTTTTCATGATCAGGATTGTAATTTTCTTTGCCGCATGGATACTGCTTACACGCTACCTGCGCAAGCTTTCGCTGCAGGAAGACAGTCTTGGCGGAATCGAACTGTTCGAAAAAATGGAGTTCTGGTCAAAAATATTCATTTTTGTACTTGCGCTTACGTTCTCGATTGCTTCGTTCGACTGGATCATGTCGATTGATGCCCACTGGTACAGTACCATTTTTGCATTTAAAAACTTTGCCGCAGCATTCTACCATGGTACTTCCCTGGTCGGACTTATTGCAATTATACTGCATAAGAAAGGATATCTCAAGGATATGAACGAGTATCATCTGCTTGATTTTTCAAGGTACATGTTCGGTTTGAGTATCATATGGGGATACCTGTATTTCTCGCAATTTGCATTAATATGGTTCGGTAATATTCCTGAAGAAACCACCTATTATGCTCAACGCTGGAATAATGGCTGGATGGCATTCTTCATCGCCAACTTTGCTATAAACTGGTTCATACCTTTTATCGGTTTGCTTCCGCAGAAGTTAGACAAAAACATCAACTTTGTTTATTTTATCTGCATACTGCTGCTGGTTGGTTTATATACCGATATATTCGAACAGGTAATGCCTGATTTCACAACCACTCCTAAGTTTGGCATCATCGAACTGGGTATTTTTGCCGGAGTTGCTGGCCTGTTCCTGTTCGCCTTCAGCAAGGCGCTTGCCAAGGCTCCATTGATTGCAAAAAACCATCCTTATCTCGACGAAAGTATTCATCATCACATACATTAGCAGATTTATATCTGTTTCTTGTTAAGGCTTTAACAAATGCTAATATTCTGCTTTGCAAAGTATTAGCATTTGGCTCGTTTCGAAAACTGATTTCCTGAACAAAAATTAAACAAAAGTTTAAATTTTGTTAAACAAAACCCCGTTGCCTTTTGTTAATAAAGCGTTAATTGGGGTTTAATTACGTATAACCGGATTTTCATTGCCCGGTAATTCCATTTCGAAATCAGCTTGAAAAAAAAATACATTGCTAATATCAAATTCAAAATGAAAAAAACCATTTCGTGGTTTACATTCCCATTTGTGCTGATGGTTTTGCTGTTCAGTTCCACAAATTCACAGGCCGGGAATGTGAAAGACCTGGAGGTAGGGATCACCGAACACCTTGATCAATACATCCCTTCGGGAATTATGCTTACAGATCATAACGGGAAGCTTGTCGACCTGAAAAAGATTATCACAAAGCCTACTGTTCTGTGTTTTGTTTACTACCGCTGTCCGGGTATCTGCAGCCCTTTGATGAACGGGCTTGCCGAAGTCATGACAAGTTCAGGCCTTATGCTGGGAAAGGAATACCAGGCTATTACAATAAGTTTCGACAGCCGCGAATCGACCGATCTGGCAGCAAAAAAACGAAATACCTACCTGAAGAAAATCAAAGGCCAGGATGGAGCAGACTGGACTTTCCTCACAGGTGACAGTGCCAACATTGCAAAGGCCACCCAGGCAATCGGGTTCGGCTTTAAGTTCGTTAATAACGAGTTTATGCACGAAGGCTCGCTGATTATGATCAGCCCGGAAGGCAAAATAACGCGTTACCTGAAAGGGATCAGTTACCAGCCGTTCGAGTTCAAACTGGCTGTTTACGAAGCTTCGAAAGGCAAATCGGCTCCTACCATGATAAAGGTGTTGCAGTTTTGTTATTCCTACGACCGGAAATCAGAACGCTATTCATTAGACATAACAAGGCTTACAGCTACAATCACAATCATTTTTGCATTATCGCTGCTTACATATCTTTTACTACGCGGACGCAGAAAAAATTCAAATACAGTTAAACAGTAATCAAACATTAATACATGACCGGAAACACTTCAACACAACGGATGCCCAGCTACCTTGAATACCAGGGTAAGTATACCGGGATCCGTGCCTGGATTTTATCGACCGATCACAAACGTATAGCCTTGCTATACTTGTACTCGCAGCTCTTTTTCTTCCTGGCAGGACTGGTAATGGGCTTATTTATGAAACTTGAGCTTATTGCACCAGGCCGGCAGATTATGGGACCAGCCACCTACAATGCACTTTTCACGGTGCACGGGCTTACCATGATATTTCTTTTCATTATCCCGGGCCTTGCGGCTTCGTTCGGTAATTTTATGATCCCGATAATGATCGGTGCCAAGGATGTAGCCTTCCCGAAACTGAACCTCTTTTCGTGGTACCTGTTTGTATTTGGTGCGGCGATAGTTCTGGTTGGAATTTTTACAGGCGACGGCCCTCCTGATACAGGATGGACATTTTATGCGCCCTACAGCCTGAAGACAAATACCAATGTGGTCCTGACCGTATTTGGTGCCTTTGTACTCGGATTCTCATCCATTCTCACAGGGCTCAATTTCATTGTAACCATACACCGCATGCGTGCCCCGGGAATGGGTTTCTTCCGTATGCCATTGTTTATCTGGTCGTTGTATGGCACTGCATGGATACAGTTGCTTGCCACACCGGTAGTTGGTATCACATTCCTCATGGTGGTAGCCGACCGTGTGCTTCATATCGGATTCTTCGACCCGGCACAAGGTGGTGACCCTGTGCTGTATCAGCACCTTTTCTGGATTTATTCGCATCCGGCGGTATACATAATGATTTTGCCGGCAATGGGGGCTATAACCGAAATAATCACAACTTTCTCGCACAGGACCGTATTCGGCTATAAAGCCATTGCCATGTCGAGCCTTGCCATTGCATTTGTAGGTTACCTCGTGTGGGGACACCATATGTTCACTTCGGGTATGAGCGAAACTGCCCGTCTTGTATTTTCATTTCTTACATTCCTCGTTGCAATCCCAAGTGCTATCAAAGTATTTAACTGGACAGCAACCATGTATAAGGGATCCATTTCGCTCGAACCGCCTTTCTGGTGGGCCATGGCATTTATTTTCATCTTTATGATAGGCGGGCTTACCGGACTGGTGCTGGGAAGTGTTTCCTCCGATGTGCATGTGCATGATACCATGTTTGTGGTTGCCCACTTCCACTACATCGTATTCGGCGGGGCAGGAATAGCCTTTTTTGCAGCCCTGCATTACTGGTACCCGAAAATGTTCGGCAAAATGTATAATAAAAAAGTAGCCAATCGTGCACTGCTTTTACTATTCATTGGATTTAATGTACTGTATATGCCTATGTTCTTCCTAGGATTTATGGGAATGCCACGCCGTTATTATGATTACCTGCCGCAGTTTGCAAACTTGAATCTTTTGTCGACAATAGGTTCATGGATACTGGCCACAGCCCTTATCATAATTATTGTGAACCTGCTTCGAGCCAAAAAAGGAACACCCGAAGAAATGGACGACCCCTGGGGAGGCCGCACGCTGGAGTGGAAAATACAGTCGCCGCCTTCGCTCGAAAACTTCGAAGAAATTCCGGTTATCGATCATGAACCTTATGAATTAATTGAAAAATAGACCGGATATGGAACAAAATCACGTAGCACATACGGATCACTTCGATCCGGATGCATCTAAATTAGGAATGTGGCTGTTTATTTTCACCGAGATTCTCCTGTTCGGCGGCTTATTTATTGTTTACTCCGTATACCGTTTTAAACACCCGGTCGAATTCCACCTTGCAAACCAGGAACTGAATGTTACCATAGGACTAATCAACACCATTATTCTATTGGTAAGCAGTATGACCGTTGCAATGTCAATAACATCTTTGCAGCTTGGCAATAAAAAGCTCACTTTGATTTTCCTTGCAGCCACGCTTTTACTTGCCCTGGTTTTCCTTGTAAACAAATACTTCGAATGGGGAGCCAAAATCCACCACGACATTTATCCCGGAAGTGAGTTCCTGATGAGCCTCAGCAAAGGCGACATGCTCTTTTTCGGTCTGTATTTCTTTATGACCGGGCTTCATGCCATACATATTATTGTTGGTATGGTGCTGCTGGGAGTTGTATTTGTTAAAGTCAGGAATGGTTCTGTAAACCAGGGACGCGTTTCGCTGCTCGAAAACGGTGGCCTTTACTGGCACCTGGTCGACCTGATCTGGATTTTCCTGTTCCCTTTGTTCTATTTAATACATTAAGCCCTATGAGCGAACATAAAAACCATATATCCTCCTATAAATCACAGGTAATTGTCCTGTTGAGCCTGATTGTCCTTACAGTTCTTACTGTGACCATTACGAGTGTTCACCTGGGACCATTTAACACTGCTGCTGCCATGCTCATAGCTTCGGTGAAGGCTACCATAGTATTGCTGTACTTTATGCACCTGAAGTTCGATGAGAAAATCTACCGCTTCATGGTTGCACTTGTACTTGCCATTTATGTAGTAGTGATTATAATAACATTTTTTGATTACTTATACCGTCCATAACTATGTTCTCAGGAAATACAAGCCTTTCGGGAGGAGTTGATACAGCCTTTGCTGTGATCATCGGAATCTCCCTTTTCTTTTTAATAGGTATTACGGCCGTAATTATCTATTTCATAATTAAATACAACAAGAAAAAGAATCCTGTCGCCTCCGAAATTGAAGGAAGCAATAAGCTGGAAATCATCTGGACAGTTATTCCTTTGATACTTGTTCTGTTTATGTTCTGGATAGGATGGCATTCGTATATTCCGGAACGTCAGGTCCCGGCCGATGCCATGAAAATAAAAGTCACAGCCCAAATGTGGAGCTGGCACTTCGAGTATGAAAACGGTAAGGTGGAGGATACACTCTTTGTACCTGTCAACCGGTCAGTAGTGCTTAATATGGTTTCGCTCGACGTGATCCATAGTTTGTATATCCCGGCCTTCAGGCTTAAGGAAGACGTGGTACCGGGTAAAACGGAAAATTATATGTGGTTTAAACCTATGGTGCGGGGTTCGTTCGACCTGTTCTGTGCGGAATACTGCGGTCTGCGGCATTCGTATATGGGAACAACAGTTGAAGTGGTCGACCAGGCAAGCTTTGATAAATGGTATGCCTCAGGGCCGGCCAAAATGGATTCCACGGCAGCTGCGGTGCCCGGTGCTGCAGGAAAAATGCTAACTGAACAGAAAGGATGTATTGCCTGCCACTCAGCTGATGGCACCAAAATAGTAGGTCCATCGTATAAAGGAATTTTCGGACATAAAACAACGGTTGAAACCAATGGGAAAGACCGTGAAGTTACAGTTGACGAAAATTATCTTAAAAAGGCAATCCTCGAACCCAATGCCGATGTTGTAAAGGGCTTCCCGAAAGGCTCAATGCCTGATTACAAGACACAGCTTACCGATGAGCAGGTCGGACAAATAATCGAATACATTAAGACTTTAGGTGGAGCAGAAGAAAAATAATTTCCGCGAATTACTGAAGATAAGCAGCGAACTGGGAAAAGTATGTATATCGGTTGCCGTTGCGTTTACAACTTTCACCGGCTATATACTAAGCAACGGAGCAGTTGACCGTGGCTTTATCTTACCTTTTTTAGGAATTTTCCTTATGGCATGTGGTGCTTCGGCATTAAACCAGGTGCAGGAAGCCGATACGGATAAAATAATGAAACGCACCGCAGGCAGGCCGCTCCCATCGGGGCGTATAGGCAAGCCGGGTGCCGTAGGCATAGCTGTTGCATACTTTATTTCAGGCTGCCTTGTGCTTTATTTCGGACCTGGATTACTTACACTAGCAGTTGGCGTTTCGACATTTGTGTGGTATAACCTTATTTACACTCCTTTAAAGAAAGTAACTGCTTTTGCTGCAGTTCCAGGCTCGATGGTAGGTGCTTTGCCGCCCCTTGCAGGATGGGTTGCCGGTGGCGGAAGCCTTACTGATCCGAAGGCGCTGGCTTTGGGTTTCTTTTTCTTTATGGGCCAGATACCCCATTTCTGGCTGTTGCTTCTGAAACTTGGGAAACAATACGAAAGCGCCAATCTGCCTTCGCTTACCCAACTGCTTACCAATGAGCAGATTAAACGTCTTACTTTTGTATGGATAGCCGCAACTGCTATTTCGGCGCTGGCTTTACCCCTGTTCCGTTTACAGGACAAAGTGTGGAGCATATCCCTTATCATTTTGCTTTCACTTGCGTTAATTGTGGTTTTCGTTCCGCTGCTTAACCGCAAAAAGCCGTTTAACGTCGGCAAGTCGTTTGTGCTGATTAATGTGTATTACCTTTTTGTAATGCTGGTGATGATAGCAGGAAGGCTTTTAGGTGCATAATATCCGGCATTTTTCGGGTGCTTTCTTATTAAGCCTTCATCGAACCTCTTCTGCAGCAGCAGGACCTCACCCCAACCCCTCTCCTGAAAGGAGAGGGGCTTTTCTTTTATACTGTTAATCCTGCTTGATTTTAATAATAATTCCCTGGACCATACATTCTTTTCTTCCTTTCAAATCCAGGTTAATAAAATGAAAATCATTTTCGAAAAAAAAATAGAATTTCCAGAGTTGCGAGTGAGAAATATTGTTACTTTTAAGCAAGCAATAAACCCCTCAAAACTTAAGATGCTATGAACCCAACCGATCCGGGACTGAATACGGTTTACTACCCTTCGAAAGAAGTAATCAAGAAAGCAACCGTTAAAGAATATGACTCGCTGTATAAACATTCCATCGAAAACAGGGAGGAATTCTGGGCTGCGGAGGCCAAACGCCTCGACTGGTACAAGAAATGGGATAAAGTACTCGACGACACTGATAAACCCTTTTACAAATGGTTTACCGGAGGACAGATTAATATTGTTCATAATTCACTGGACCGTCACCAGAAAAATGCCACACGAAATAAAATGGCTATAATCTGGGAAGGTGAGCCAGGTGATGTACGTACTTTTTCGTATCATGCGCTTAACCGTGAGGTTACCAAGTTTTCGAATGTGCTTCGCGCTATGGGTGCTAAAAAAGGGGAAGTGGTTACTATTTATATGCCCCAGATACCGGAACTGGTTGTTGCCATGCTGGCCTGTGCCAAAATCGGCGCTGTTCACAGCGTGGTTTACGGCGGGTATAGTGTTGAAGCCCTTGCCGAACGTATCGAAGATGCGAAGAGCCGTATCCTTTTAACCGCTGATGGAGGATTCCGGCGCGGGAAAGCCACCAAACTGAAAACTATTGCAAATGAAGCCATGGAACGTTCGGCTACTATTGAAGTATGCATAACAGTGAAGCGCACGGGCGAAGAATGCTATATGGAAAATGACCGCGATTTCTGGTACCACGACCTGATGGGCATGCCGCTTGCAACAAGCAAATGCTGCACCGAGAAAACAAATGCCGAAGATCCGCTATTTATATTATACACCTCTGGAACCACCGGCAAGCCTAAAGGCCTTGTGCATACCCATGGCGGATATGCTGTTTATACATCCACCACGCACAGGTATGTATTCGATATCAAACCGGAGGACCGCTGGTGGTGCGCCGCCGATCCGGGCTGGATTACAGGGCACAGCTATATAGTGTATGCGCCATTGATCAACGGATCAACCATAATGATGTACGAAGGTGCTCCAAACCATCCTTATCCGAACCGCTGGTGGTCGATGATCGAACGGTATGGAATAAATATACTTTACACCTCCCCTACTGCAATACGAGGTCTGATGCGCTTCGGTGCTTCGTGGGCCGAGCGACACGACCTGAGTTCGCTGCGTTTACTTGGTTCAGTTGGTGAACCTATCAATCCTGAAGCATGGAAATGGTATTACGAAGTGATTGGCAAAAGCCGCTGCCCGATTATGGACACATGGTGGCAGACCGAAACCGGTGGGTTTATGATCACCCCGTTGCCTATAACCCCGCTAAAGCCGGGATCGGCAACCAAACCTTTCTTTGGCAATGAAATTGCCATTGTAAACGACCACGGTGAAGAAGTAAAAGCCGGTGAAGAAGGCAACCTTGTAATACAGAATCCCTGGCCTGGCATGGCCCGCACCATTTTAGGCGATCCTGCCAGGTACGTTGAAAAATACTGGGAGAAATATGCCAAACAAGGCTGGTACCTTGCCGGTGATTCGGCACGTAAAGACGAAGATGGTTATTACTGGATCATTGGCCGTATTGATGATGTAATAAAGGTGAGTGGTTACAGGCTTGGGTCGGCCGAAATAGAGAGTGCGCTTGTGAGCCATCCTTCGGTTACCGAAGCAGCTGCAATCGCTTTGCCTGATGAACTCCACGGGAATATTATCCACTGCACGGTTATATTGCGGCAGGGTATTGCTCCAAGCGGGGCACTGGCCGAAGAATTAAAAACCCATGTGGCCAAGGAGATAGGTCCTATTGCACGGCCGGCCTTTGTTGAATTTGCCGATTCATTGCCGAAAACCCGTTCGGGAAAGATTATGCGCAGGGTTATCAAAGCCAGGGCTCTTGGACAGGATGTTGGGGATTTGACAGCACTGGAGGAATAAGGGGACGAAGTTGAGGGAAAAAGTGAGGGGCGAGGGGCGAAAGGCGAGAGGCGATCATGTGGATTTGCGATGGCGGATTTGTTTTCTGCTACAATACCTTCATTGAGAGTTCAAAGGTTCAAAGGTTTAGATGTTCGAAGGGAAAAAGGTTCAAAGGTTCAAAGATTTAAAATAGCAAGTTCATCTTCAAATTTTCAAATTTTCAAATCCTCACATCCGAAATCCGACATCCCACATCCCACATCCGAAATCATCACATCCCACATCCGACATCCGACATCCTCAATTCTGCTGAGAAAGTGCTTTATGAGCCTGGCGCCGCTTTACGGTTTTTCGCTGGTATTTTTCGGATAGCACACTTATACTTCCGTCCACTTCCATAATTGCCAGGTCGACCTCCTTGATTGATTTTACACCATGTTCGCGCACGGCCTCCATAAGTTCATCTACACTAACCCTGGCCTTTTTCATATGCGATTCAATCATTTTCCCCTGGTAAATAAGCATAGTGGCATCGCCCTGAACGATCTTCCCGAATCGAGGAAAGCGGAACAAAAGATATTTCAGCACATAATTTACAAGGAACAGGGTTGAAGCGGCAACAAGCCCGCCAAGTAAAGTCGAATCGGGTCCGACCATGGCATTTTGAACCGCATTGCTTATTAATAGGATAAAAACAAGGTCAACAACCGAAAGTTGTGCCAGTTCCTTTTTGCCGAAAAGACGGATAGCAATTACGATAAAAAGATAAACTGCCAGTGTGCTTCCGATAATACGGATATAATTATTTGAAAGAAGTTCGTACATAGAGCCTTTGTTAACTATTGATTTTATTCATCCGAGGGATTAGTAACGAACAAATTTACGGAATATTCCAGCCTGAACATGCTTTTCGGGCAACAAATTGGGAGTGTCATCCTGCTGCCGATTTAGCTGAATACAATTAAAACATGAGAATACTTTCAGTTATTGCAATCAAACTTTTTTAAGGGATGCAAGGAAGAAATAATTGATTGGTATATTTAAACCTTCTTGGTTTTGCATTGGTTAAATATTTAATTTTGGATTCAAAACCGAACCGAATGAAACAACTTATTTTTATTTTTCTGGTTGCTGCCTTTGTAGCCGGATGTTCAGGAAAATCAGCCAGTGACAAATCATCACAGGCTTCTGCTGCTACCAAAACAATGACCTTAGCAGTCGAAGGCATGACCTGCACCGGATGCGAAAACACTATCCAGGAAGCTGTTACCAAAATTGACGGGGTAACCTCAGTAAAAGCATCGCACCTCGATTCGACCGCTGTTGTGAGCTTCGATACCACAAAAACTTCGGTTGAAGCCATAGGCGATGCAATCAACGAAGCCGGGTATGTTTTTAAGGGAGAAAAAGTCCTTGCTGCACCTGCCCAGAACAAATAATGTTTGTGTTGGTTTTTCAATACTGAACAGCGTTCTTCTTCAGTTTGTATTATCATGTCCGATGCTTTCATCTGTAAGTGATGAAAACTTTTTTCTTAATCAGCCTATCCCGTAAAATCATTTGATAAAAGAATTCTACTTTTTATTCTCCGATATGAAAAAATTCTACCTGTTTATTCCACTTCTGCTTGTGATGATTGTATCCCTGCAATCCAAAGCACAAACCGTTACCAGTCCTGCCGACACTTCGCAATTTCCATACTGGATTCAGATGATGCAGGATCCTGATGCTAATTTCTTCAGCATCCAGAGTGCTTTCAACAAATATTGGGAAAACAGACCTATAACTAAAGGATGTGGTTGGAAACCTTTTAAACGCTGGGAAAGCATGATGAAGGAACGTGTTAGTCCTGAAGGGAAAATGCCTGCTCCTGATGAAGTAATGAAGGCATACAATTCGTATAAGTCACAATTCGATAATGCCACTTCATTATCAGGGAACTGGATCAGCCAGGGGCCGTTTGCGATGGGAGGCGGATACCAGGGACTTGGCCGTATAAATGCTATTGCATGCCACCCGATTGATCCCGAGAAAATATTTATCGGTGCCCCTGCCGGTGGATTATGGCGTACCTCGAACGGCGGCAATGATTGGTCGACCACCACGGATATATTACCAACACTGGGAGTTTCAGCTATAATTATCGACCCTTCGAACCCGACAACCATGTATATAGGAACCGGCGACAGGGATGCTAGCGATGCCCCTGGCATGGGAGTTATGAAAAGTACTGACGGCGGTGAAACCTGGCAGCTTTCGAATAATGGTATGGGCAATAAAATTGTTGGCCGTATGCTTATCGATTATACCAATACCCAGATTCTTTATGCTGCAACAACAGGTGGTATTTACAAATCAGTAAATGCCGGTGAAGCATGGATAATGAAAACCGGGGGCGTATATAAGGATGCCTGCTTCAAACCAGGTAATACTGAAATAATTTATGCCACACAAGGGGGAAAATTCTATCGCTCTGCTGATGCAGGCGAAACCTGGACAAATATTACTGCTGGAATTCCATCAGCAGCCAGGGGTGTAATTGCTGTAACACCGGCACGCCCTGAATATGTTTATTTTTTGCTTGCAAAAAGCGATAACGGGTTCAGGGGTTTATACCGTTCCACAGATGGCGGGCTTACTTTTACTGAAATGTCGAGTTCACCCAATATAATGGATTGGTCGTGCGATGGCTCCGGGACAGGAGGCCAGGCCTGGTACGACCTTTCACTCGCAGCCGACCCTGTTGATGCCAATATTATATATGCAGGTGGTGTAAACGTTTGGAGGTCCCTCGACGGAGGTGTAACATGGCAGATTTCAGGTCACTGGTATGGTGGATGCGGGGTATCAGAGGTACATGCCGACCAGCATATATTGGAGGTAAACCCCGTTGATAACAGGATTTTTCTTGGAAACGACGGTGGCATATATTATACGAATAATTCGGGACAATCGTGGAATGAAATTACAACAGGACTGGCTATAAGTGAGGCATACAAGCTCGGTCAAAGTGCAACCATCGACGACCTGGTTGTTAACGGTTACCAGGATAACGGAACTTCCTTGTTTGATTACGACGCCTGGATGTCAATAGGTGGTGGTGACGGTATGGAATGTGCTATCGATCCAACAGATCCAATGGTTAGGTATACAACTGTTTATTATGGCGCTATTAACAGGGTTATTGGAACTAATGCACGACAAATCGCAGGTAATGGGGTCAACGGTATTACAGAAGAAGGAGCCTGGGTTACACCTTTTATTATTGCCGAAAATGATCCTAACACCATGTTTATCGGGTATAAAAACATCTGGCGAAGCACAAATATTAAAACAACAAATTCAGCTTCTGTTACCTGGAAGAAAATTTCAACCATAAATACAGCAAATCTTTCCGTTCTGGAGGAATCGCCTGTGAATCCTCAAATATTGTATGCTTCAAGCGGCGGGTCATTATACCTGAGTACCGATGCTCTCGAAGTTAACCCGACATGGATAAACATTACGTCTCAACTAGCCTCTGCATCGGTAATTTCCGATATTGAAGCAAGTCCTGTTGAGGAAAATACAGTTTATATTACCCAGGACAAAAAAGTGTTTAAATCGGATAATAAAGGAGCAAGCTGGACTGATATTTCAGGAGGCCTCCCGTCAATACATTATTCAAACATTGTTTATTATAAAAACAGTTTTGAAGGATTATATGTTTGTTCCGATGCAGGAGTTTATTACAAGGATAATTCACTTACAGACTGGATACCATTCAGCAATGGCTTACCAGCAGCAATCAAGGCTACCGAAGCCGAAATATATTACGATCCGGCCTCACCCGAAGGCGACAGGATAAAAGTGAGCACGTTCGGCCGTGGAATGTGGAAGTCGGATATGTACTCGTCTACACCGGTTGCTGATTTTACTTCCGATAAAACGATAGTACCTATTGGTTGCCCAATAAATTTCACCGACCTGTCGGGAGGAATCCCAAGCCAGTGGCACTGGAGTTTCTCAGGTGCAAATCCGGCAACAGCCGATGTAAAAGACCCCGCCGGGATAGTTTACAGTTCTCCGGGAAAATACGATGTTCAGCTTACAGCATCAAATGGCAGCGGCTCGAATTCGAGGACAAAAACCGGGTATATTACAGTGAGTGATACGCTTAAACCCTCAGTTGGTTTTGAAGCTTCACCTATTGCGGTTTGCAACATGAATACCATTGTCCGGTTGACAGATACCACAAAATATTGCCCTGGTGCCTGGACATGGACCATTACCCCTGCTACGTTTGTTTATGAAAACGGAACGAGTTCCAGTTCTCAAAACCCGCAGGTCCGGTTTACTGCATACGGTGCATATACTGTTTCCCTGGAAGCTACCAATACAATTGGATCACGCAGCGTGTCAAAAGTTAACTATATAATGGTGGGAGGTTACAAAGCACCATACAGCGAGTCATTCGAAGGTAATTCCATGGCCAGTAAAGGATGGACAATCGAAAACCCCGATAATTATATCACGTGGGACTATGCTAATGTTGGCGGCAACTCCCCCGGAAACCAGGCAGCCTGGATGAACTTCTTTAATTATTCGGTTCCTCCGGGACGGCGTGACAGGCTTATTTCGCCGCCATATAACTTTATTGGCACAACTCCTGTGTTCATGACATTCGAACATGCCTATGCCAACCGTTTTACAACCATTTCGGATTCGCTCGTAATACTTGTTTCGGATGATTGTGGTTCAACCTGGACCCGCGTATTCGCCGCCGGCGAAAAAGGTGATGGTACCCTGGCTACAGTTCCCAAGCAACTTACTGCATTTGCGCCTGTAAACGCTGACGACTGGTGCGGCGGAGGCTGGGGCAGCAAATGCAATATTATTGACCTTACCGCATGGGCCGGGAAACCAGGTGTACGCATTGCTTTTGAAAGTTACAACCGCAACGGCAATAACCTCTACATCGATAATATTGTAATAACAGGCACTCCGAATGTAGGTATCCAATCCCTCGAAAAAAAGGGAATCCTTATTTATCCAAATCCGACAAGCGGAATCATTACCCTGTATTCGCAGCAACCAACAGAAGATATTATCATTTCGCTGATTAATACTCAGGGATCAGTTGTGTTTGAACAGGCAATAACTTCAAAACCTTCGCTATCGGAAACACTTAACCTGGCTAAACTGGCCAAAGGCGTTTACCTGATTAGAATAACCGGGAACCACACCCAGGAAATGCAAAAACTTATTCTAAAGTAAATTCGATTAGGAAATGGAAAAGCCTTCCTTTCGGAGGGCTTTTTCTTTTTGGGAGCGATGATCAGCGCATTCCATCTGTTGCCAGTGTTTTTGTATCTTTGCCCTGAATATTCAACCATGCAACTGTATTTTATCGATCCTGTTTTTGAAGCGCTCCCTTGCCCGGTAACACTTGGCAACGAAGAATCGTTTCATTGCATTAAAGTGCTTAGGATGCGAAACGGGGATAAAATAAATCTTACTGACGGAAAGGGTAATCTTTATGAAGGTCAGATCCTTGGGCAGGATACCCGAAACTGCCCCGTAATGGTCCTCAGTGTAAATAAGGATTATGGGAAACGCCCTTTCAGTCTGCACATGGCAGTTGCCCCAACCAAAAACATTGCCCGTTTCGAATGGTTCCTCGAAAAAGCTACCGAAATAGGCATTGATGAAATTACCCCTTTGATTTGCGAACATTCGGAAAGGATCCAGATCAGGATCGACCGCCTGAAAAAGATACTTGTTTCGGCAGCCAAACAATCGCTGAAAACTTACATGCCGGTTCTGCACGAGCCTGCGAAACTCGAAGAGTTCATCAGAATGAACCTTCCGCCTGCACGGTTTGTTGCATATGTGGAAGAACTTCAGCCAATGCATCTTAAAAATGCTTACAAAGGAGGAGATTGCACCATCCTTATCGGGCCCGAAGGCGATTTCAGCCGTAAAGAAATGGATTCGGCCCTGAAAAACGGGTTTGCTCCTGTAAGCCTCGGACCATCGAGGCTTAGAACTGAAACGGCAGCCATTATAGCCTGTCATACTATAAATATTGCCAACGAAAAATGATAAGAAAATATAGTTTACTGCTTACATTAAGCATCATAATATATATCACCGGGTTTTCGCAAAGCACGTACCAGATAGCTTTGCTGAAATACAATGGCGGTGGCGACTGGTATGCCAACCCTACTTCGTTGACGAACCTGATTGATTTCTGCAATAAGAATCTGAAGACCAGCATCAACAAAGAATATGCTACCGTTGAAGTAGGAAGTGCTGAAATATTCAATTATCCTTACCTGGATGCTACCGGGCACGGAAATGTAATCTTCAGCGACCAGGAAGCCCTTAACCTCCGCAACTACCTGATTGCCGGAGGATTTCTGCACATTTCTGATAATTATGGCATCGACAAATACATCCGGCCACAGATGAAAAAGGTATTCCCCGAACTTGAATTCGTTGAGTTACCTTTCGATTTCCCGATTTACCATCAAACCTATAATTTCCCGAATGGTTTACCCAAAATACACGAACACGACGGTAAACCACCCCAGGGGTTTGGGCTCATATGGGAAGGACGACTGGTTTGCTTTTACGATTACGAATGCGACCTTGGCGATGGCTGGGAAGATGCCGAAGTACACAAGGATTCGCCTGAGAAACGGCTGAAGGCCCTGCAGATGGGAGCGAATATTATTCAATATGTCTTTACAAAGTAAAGTCAGTAACAGGAATAGTATTTGCTTTAAACAAAACATAATATTCTGGAATCGCCTTTCGGGAACTACTGAAATTTATCTACTTTGAGATTTTCCTAATCCTAAGAACCCTTCATGCAATAGCTTATGAACGTTGTATTTTTTAAATCGGCAACAGATTTCAGGGAATGGCTTTCGGCTAACCATAAGTCAGTGAAAGAACTCTGGGTTGGTTACTACAAAACCTCGGTAAAAAAAGAAAGCATTACCTGGCCGCAATCCGTTGAAGAGGCTATCTGTTTTGGCTGGATCGACGGGATAAGGAAATCAATCGACGGGGAAAGTTACTGCAACCGTTTCACACCCCGAAAAGCTAGCAGCAACTGGAGCGCAGTCAATATTAAAAAAGCTGAAGAACTTATTTCAAACGGGCGCATGCAACCTTCAGGGCTTGTGTTGTATGAGAAACGGAAGGAAGATAAATCGATCATCTACAGTTATGAAAATAAGCCGGAAAAGCTTCCGGAAGAATTTGAACAGAAACTTGATTCGAACGATAAAGCTAAACTGTTCTTTGCATCGCAGGCCCCTTCGTACCGCCGGACAATCTTTTACTGGATCATGAGTGCGAAACAGGAAGCAACCCGGTTGAACCGGCTTGAAAAACTTATCAAAGCCAGCGAAAACGGCGAAAAAATATTTTAATTAAAACACAAGTATGAAGATCCTGAAATTCGGCGGAACCTCGGTAGGTTCGCCACAACGCATGCATTCGCTGGTTGAACTTATCAATGATGGTAAGCTTAAAATAGTGGTTCTTTCAGCTATGAGCGGTACAACCAATGCTCTTGTCGATATCAGCCAGGCACTTTACAGCAAAGAGCATGATATGGCAGGGCAACTGATAGCCGTATTAGAAAAAAAATACAATGAAGTTGTAAATGAATTGTACAATTCCGAAACAAGCCTGCTGAAAGGGATTGAACTCATTTCGACCCATTTCGATTACCTGCGCTCATTCACACGCGATCTTTTTACTGTAAATGAAGAACGCGCCATCCTGGCCCAGGGTGAGCTTATTTCGACAGCGCTTTTCCAGTTCCTGCTCGAAGAAAAGCAAATTGACTCTTTATTGCTGCCGGCACTCAATTTCATGCGCATCAACGCGAATGCCGAACCGGATATGGAATATATTACTGAAAATATCAGGTATGAACTCAATAAATATCCAGGCATTGAACTTTTCATAACACAAGGCTATATCTGCCGGAACGATTATGGCGAAACTGACAACCTGAAGCGGGGCGGGAGCGATTACACGGCAACAATCATTGGTGCTGCCGTTCGTGCCGAAGAAATCCAGATATGGACCGATATCGACGGGATGCATAACAACGACCCGCGTGTTGTAAACAGCACCTACCCTATCGCAAAACTCACTTTCGACGAAGCAGCCGAGTTAGCCTATTTTGGTGCAAAAATCCTGCATCCCACATGCATACTGCCTGCAAAAAATGAGAATATTCCGGTAAAACTGCTTAACACCATGCAGCCTGAAGCTGCCGGCACAATCATCTCGTCGGAAAACCAGGCCGAAGGGTTCAGGGCAGTAGCCGCAAAAGATGGAATTACGGCTATCAATATCAAATCGGGCCGAATGCTCCTGGCATATGGTTTCCTGAGGGCTGTTTTTGAAGTGTTCGAACGCTACCGGAAACCTATTGATATGATTACAACATCCGAAGTCGCTGTATCCGTTACCGTCGATAGTACCGATGACCTGCCGAATATTGTCGAAGAGCTAAATGAATTCGGGACTGTAAACGTAGACACTGATCTTAGCATCGTAAGTATTGTTGGCCTTTTCCCGGCTGATAAACCCGGTTATGCCGGATCCATTTTCGATGCGCTACGCAATATCCCTGTAAGGATGATATCCTATGGGGGAAGCGAAAACAATATTTCAATTCTTGTGGACACGAAGCTGAAAAAGCAGACACTTCTTATGCTGAATAAAGGACTTTTCGGCTTGGAATGATTACCTGTACAGGGATTATGAGGCTGGAAGACCGGAGTCGGAAGTCGGAAGCCAATTCTAAACCTTAGTACTTTGTGGTCAAAATAAAATCTGATAAACAAAATAAAAAATAATTTTCTTTAAAGGGGCTGACAAATCTTTTGAAAATAAATTGCCCGCCAGACTTCGTTCTTCCGACTTCCAGCATCATTAAACACAAATCACTGCACTAAAACAATAATGCCCACCTGACTTCGGTCTTCCAATTTCCGACTTCCAGCATCATCAAACACAGATTACTGCCTTGAAACAATAATGGATTCCTTAATTATGACATCCTTTCCGAAAGCACTCACCGATAAATTCAATAACACCCCCACCCCGTTCTATTATTACGACCTGGAGTTGCTGGACAGCACCCTCAGGAGCCTGAATAAAGAGGCAGGACGCTACGGTTATGTAGTTCATTATGCATTGAAGGCCAATGCCGACCGTACCATCCTGGACAAGATAATGGCCTCAGGACTGGGTGCCGATTGCGTAAGCGGAAACGAAGTGACGAGGGCAGCCGAAACAGGCTTTACCAGCGACAGGATCGTTTTTGCCGGCGTGGGCAAGAGTGACATGGAAATACTTACCGGCCTGGAAAACAACATACATAGTTTTAATTGCGAAAGCATTCAGGAATTGGAAGTCATAAATGAAATGGCAAGGAAAACAAATAAAATTGCACCTGTTGCCCTGCGGCTTAACCCAAACGTAAGTGCTAATACGCATAAATATATTACCACAGGACTCGAAGAAAATAAGTTTGGTATCAACCAGTGGGAACTTGAAACAATAATTGAAAAACTGAAAACATTAAGAAACATCCGTTTAATCGGGTTACATTTCCATATAGGTTCACAGATTACCGACCTCACCGCTTTTAAATCGCTTTGTATTAAGATAAATGAGTTTCAGCAATGGTTTCAGATGCACAGGATTGAGATTCCGAACCTGAATGTTGGCGGCGGCCTGGGCATCGATTACCATGAACCCGATAAGCATTCTATTGTAGATTTTGCATCATTCTTCAGGCTTTTTCACGATTTCCTTGATGTTTATCCCGGGCAGAAAGTTCATTTTGAGCTGGGCCGTGCTGTTGTGGCTCAATGCGGCAGCCTGATCTCCAAAGTATTGTACATTAAAAACGGGGTAAACACCAATTTTATGATCCTCGATGCCGGTATGACCGAGCTGATCCGCCCTGCACTCTACCAGGCATACCACAAAATTGAGAACCTTTCAAATACCGATAGTGAATTGGAGCGCTACGATGTAGTTGGGCCTATCTGCGAAAGCTCCGACTGTTTCGGGAAAGCACAGTTATTGCCCGTTACAAAACGTGGCGACCTTATAGCTATCCGCTCCACTGGTGCATACGGTGAAGTAATGTCGTCGAATTATAACCTGCGGGAAAAGGTGAAGGCATATTATTCTTCTGATTTTTAATCAAGCAGTAAAAAAGAAAAACCACCTAGCCCCTCAGAAGTCTGAGAAATACCAAGTGGCTATAAACTTCAATTAATCTTATTGAATAAAGTGTGAAATCTGCTCTTCGAGGGTCTTGATTTTGGTTTCAGCATCAGCCATTTTCCGGCGTTCAACGTCAACGACTTCGGGTTTTGCATTTGCAACAAATCTTTCGTTTGAAAGCTTTATCATAACGCTTTTCAGGAATCCGCGGGTATAGTCGAGTTCCAGGTTTAGCCTGCTTACCTCGGCTTCCACATCAATTTTATCGCCCACAGGAATGTAAAACTCATTTCCTTTGATCAGGAATGAAGCTGCTCCTGCAACCTTTTCGTTCACATACTTTATGGGTGAAAGGTTACACAACTTCTCGATAAGTGAATCGAATAGAAGATTCGGGATTTCCTTGCCCGGTTTACGGATAAAAAGTTCCAGCTGGTCCTTGATCGGGATATTTTTCTCCTTTCGGATCGTACGAATTGAGGTTACAATTTCAAGGGTGTACGGGAAATGAACAAGAATTTTCTCGTCGTACTTTTTAGGCAGAGGCATTTTCGAAATCATGATGCTTTCAACCGATTCGCCATGCAATAGGTGCCAGATTTCTTCGGTAATAAACGGCATAAAGGGGTGCAAAACCTGCATGAGATCCGATAACAGCGCAACAGCAGCCTTGTATGTTTCAGCATCAATCGGTTGCTGGTAGGCTGGTTTTATCATTTCAAGGAACCAGGAACAGAAATCGTCCCACACGAGTTTATAAACACCCATCAGGGCATCGCTCAGGCGGTATTTATCGTAATGCTCGTTGATTTCGGTAAGCGCTTCGCTGAAACGGGCCCTGAACCAGGTAACCGAAAGTGCAGCGTACATAGGTTGTTTAAGATCTTTATCCACTTCCCAGCCATTGATAAGGCGGAACGCATTCCAAATTTTGTTGGAGAAATTCCGGCCCTGCTCGCATAATAAATCATCAAATGGAAGGTCGTTACCGGCAGGCGAGGTCAGAAGCATTCCAACACGAACTCCATCGGCACCGAACTGTTCAATCAACTTGATAGGATCAGGTGAATTACCAAGCGATTTCGACATCTTACGACCAAGTTTATCACGCACAATCCCGGTTAAATAAACGTTTTTGAAAGGGATTTCCTTTCGGTACTCCTGCCCTGCCATGATCATACGAGCCACCCAGAAGAAAAGAATTTCGGGTGCTGTTATCAGGTCATTGGTCGGGTAGTAATAATTTATATCCTCATTGTCAGGATGGCGTATGCCGTCGAAAACCGAAATAGGCCAGAGCCACGACGAGAACCAGGTATCAAGCACGTCCTCATCCTGCCTGAGTTCGGCAAGCGTAAGGTTCGGAAATTTTGCCAGGGCTTTCCCTAAAGCAGCTTCGGGTGAATGTGCAACAATTATACTTCCATCGGGAAGGTAAAAGGCCGGTATGCGTTGCCCCCACCAGAGCTGACGGCTGATGCACCAGTCGCGTACATTCTCCATCCAGTAACGGTAGGTATTTTTAAATTTCTCGGGATGAAACTTGACACTGTCGTTCATAACAACATCAAGTGCAGGCTTAGCCATATCAGCCATTTTAAGGAACCACTGCATCGAGAGTTTTGGCTCGATTGCCACATGGGTGCGCTCGCTGTAACCGACTTTGTTTGCGTATTCTTCAATCTTAACAAGGTTACCGGCTGCTTCCAGATCCTTAACAATCAGGTCGCGAACGGCAAAACGATCCATGCCAATATACATCTGCGCTTTTTCACTCAGAGTGCCGTCGGGATTAAAAATATCAATACTTTCGAGGTTGTACTTTTGGCCTATCAGGTAGTCGTTCACATCATGGGCAGGAGTAATTTTCAGGCAACCTGTACCAAACTCACGATCCACATATTCATCACTGATCATTGGAACTGAGCGGCCGAGCAACGGAACAAGCACTCGTTTCCCTTCGAGGTGTTTGAAACGTTCATCTTCGGGATGGTAACAAACGGCTGTATCGCCAAGTATCGTTTCGGGACGGGTGGTTGCAATGGTTACCCATTCGTTATCGGTATCTTCAACTTTATAACGCAGGTAATAGAGTTTGCTCTGAACCTCGCGGAAAATAACTTCTTCATCCGAGAGTGCCGTCAGCGCCTGGGGATCCCAGTTCACCATACGTACTCCGCGGTAAATCAATCCTTTGTTGTATAAATCAATAAATACCTGAATTACTGATTCGTAGCGGGCTTCGTCCATTGTAAAGCAGGTACGGTCCCAGTCGCACGAAGCGCCCAGTTTTTTCAACTGCTCAAGAATGATACCTCCGTGTTTTTCTTTCCATTCCCATGCGTGTTCGAGGAACAATTCGCGAGTAAGATCCGACTTCTCGATGCCTTCTTCTTTCAGTTTGGCAACTACTTTGGCTTCGGTGGCTATAGATGCATGGTCGGTTCCGGGAACCCAGCATGCGTTTTTACCAAGCATTCGTGCACGGCGTACAAGCACATCCTGTATCGTGTTATTGAGCATGTGGCCCATATGCAATACGCCGGTAACATTTGGCGGAGGAATTACAATGGTGTAAGGCTCCCTGTCGTCGGGGACCGAACGGAAGTATTTATTTTCGAGCCAGAAGCTGTACCACTTGTCTTCAATCGACCTGGGATCGTATTTGCTTGGTATTTCCATAAACTTAAAAGCGATTCGTTTTTGAGGGTGCAAAGGTAGGCAAACAGTATGAAATTTTAAGGCTGAAAAAGCGGGAATCTGCTGCAGGGTGTTAATTAAATATAAATTCATAGATATGAGAAGGGACGAGGGGCGTGGTGAGAGCGGAGAGGTGAGAGTGGAGGGTCGAAGGTGGAAGGTAGAGGGTGGAAAACTGTTTTTTATTTCCGCGTCAATTTTGGCGGGACTCTGCAAGAATGGATTGCTGACATATTTTGACGGAGAATATGAATTTTCTGCTTTTTATAATTATCTCTTCAATTGCGTATATTTGTTATAACAAACAGCGATTATCAACTTACAATAGTTGTATAGTTACAGATCTTGAATAAACGCCGGAAATACTACTTATGGAACCAAAGCGAAAATTCTATAAAAAGGTCATTCATTATTTTAAGGATAACCGTATCCGGAATACCGTAATCAGGGGAATTGCCGGTTACCTGGTTATAGTGTTTATATTCGGAGTGGCGTTTTACCTTTTCAACAGCCTGTCAATCAACACAAAATACCCATTAGCCCAACTTCGTTTTTTCGATTACCTGTATTTCAGCCTGGTCACTTTCTCAACCATAGGATATGGTGAGATCATCCCTACCGGGATAGCCGGAAAAGTAATTATTGTTATCGAATCCTGCATTGGCCTGGCTTACACACCGTTTTTCGGTGGATATCTTGCATACCTGTTTATACAACGGCCGAAAGATTTTTTCCTGACCGAAAATATCTACATAAGGCATAACAACAACAAAATTTATCTTTCAGCACGGGTTGGCAATAAAGGAAAACCCATTGTTGACTGCGATGCAAGCTTCGATATGTTCCTGATCGAAAATAATGTCAAAAAAACATTGTTCAAACATGCATTTTCGAGGCCATTGGTTGAGATATCGTGGTACATCAACCTCAGGCTCGATGACCCGGAAAACCCTGTTCCCCTGCAACATTTAAAAACCGTTCTGGCCTTTCCCGAAAACTGCCTGATCCGCATTACTTTCTCAGGCCAGGATGTAAATTCCGGCAACCTTGTCCATTTATTCAAATACTATAAAGTCCAGGATATCAGGCGCGGCGGAAGTTTCCTCGATGTTTACCGTTGGGAGGGCGTCGAACGTCAGATCATCAACTGGAATAATTTCAACAAAACGATGGAGATCAGCGAAGAACAAAATGCGGAAATTGACAGGCTGCTGGAAAGTTAATGAAAAAAAGTGAAAAGGAAAAGGTTGATGGTATGATGATGAAATCTGGCTAAAACCTTTATTTCCCCTGAATTCGAATAAACTTTCGGTACCCGGTTTTGTTATATACTGTTTCCAAAGTTTACTGATAGTCAAAACCCTGTATGCCCGAAACACATCAAGTCAATATTTATAAAAGAGCATATCTGCTTGTTAAGCAATCGCTTAACGGCACCGAACAGGATTATACAACAGGTAATATCCGTAAAGCAGTTTTCTTACTGGCTGTTCCAATGATCCTTGAACTCAGCCTTGAAAGTGTTTTCGCCCTGGTGGATATGTTTTTTGTAGGCAAGCTCGGGCAAAATGCCATTGCAACCGTAGGTCTCACCGAATCGGTTATTTCGCTCGTTTATTCGGTGGCAATCGGATTGAGTACAGCCGCAACTGCTATTGTTGCGCGCAGGATCGGAGAAAAAAATCCTGACGCGGCTGCCCATGCAGGTGCACAAGCCCTTGTAGTTTCTATATTTGGAACATTGCTTATCAGCATTGCAGGGACGGTTTTTGCTCCGGACATATTACGACTAATGGGTGCCAGCAGAGAAGTGATAGCTGACGGAGCCATTTTTACCAGGATTATGTTTGCCGGCAGTTCGGCCATTATGTTTCTGTTCCTGATCAATGGCATATTCCGTGGAGCAGGCGACGCTGCCATGGCCATGAAAAGCTTATGGATTGCCAGTTTCATTAACATATTGCTTTGCCCGGTCCTGATCCATTTCTTCGGAATAAAAGGAGCAGCTATGGCAACTGTAACAGGACGTACATCAGGTGTGATTTATCAGTGTTACCATCTGTTCAAGGGAAAAGGGATAATAAAATTCCGCAGGCAGCATTTCAGGATTGATTTGCCCATCATCAAAACGATTATTAATATCGGCTGGCCTGCTACCCTTCAATTTATAATTGCCAGCGGAAGCTGGATCATACTGGCTCGTCTTGTTGCTGAAACAGGAGGCACAAGTGCATCGGCTGGTTACCAGATCGCTATCCGTAATGTTGTTTTCTTTATATTGCCTGCATGGGGACTGAGTAATGCCGCCGCAACGCTGGTTGGCCAGAACCTTGGTGCAGGTCAAACCCTCAGGGCGGAACAGAGTGTTATGTTGACTGCTAGGTATAACGCTATTTTCATGAGTTTTGTAATGGTTTTGTTCCTGTTTTTTGCCAACCCGATAATCCGTTTCTTTACACACGATGATACGGTAGTGAGATTTGGGGTGCAGGCTCTGCAGATCATGGGTGCAGGCTACATCTTTTACGGGATTGGAATGGTAATGACACAGGCTCTGAACGGAGCTGGCGACACGCGAACACCTAAAATTATTAACTTTGTCTGCTTCTGGTTATTCCAGATTCCGCTGGCCTATTTTATGGCATCAGGACTTGGCCTGAAGGCAACAGGTGCGTTTCTGGCTATTCCCATAGCCGAAACACTTATTGCACTACTTGCATGGTACTTTTTCAAAAGAGGTAAGTGGAAGGAAGTTCAGGTTTGAGATTCAAACTTCAGCATTTATTACCTGAACTACAGAGCAGTGCTGTTATTCTATCATTTCGATCTTCCCTATAATTTTCGAAAGCGCTTCGGCCAGTTTATCCTCAGGAACAATAATGTTGTAATCGTTCCAGAATGAGTCGCCGTTATCGAAAGATGCTTCCGAGAAAAACATTGCAGGCTTCAGCACTTCCTGTTTTGGAAATTTAACCACATTCAGCGTATCGATATGACAGGTTGCAAATTCGAGGAACGTATTGAAATTATCGGATGAAAGATGATGCCTCAATCGCGTCTTCAGGTTAATATCGCAGCGTGCATGGCTCAGATAATATTTGCCGTTAAACTGCGTGTACCGTAATGAATAATTGATTTTTTCAAGTTTCACCACAAGCCTCCGGCTTTTTTTCAGCACAAGGTCCTGGGCAGCCAGGTCGAGGTATTCGGGATTAACTTCGAAATCGGCACCGAGAATCGCAAAGTTCTCTTTATCAACAAAAAGGGTTCCCCTGAACAGCGGTTCTTTAATATCCTTATTCTGAACAAACGTAATAGCATATGCATCCCGGGAATTGAACGATACCAGGTCGGAATATGTATAGGTATAATCCAGGGGTGGAGTTATTTCAAGAAATCCGGGTATGCATTTCACAATATCGAGCTGCAATGCCGACTGAACACCTGCCTTAAGTTTTACATAAACAGTATCGGCAGGACTTTCGTTCTCAATTTTACGCGACTTAAGCAACTTTACCTGGTCGGCATACTCGTTATGGGTATATGCCGATTTGTAAACTTTAAACACCGCCTCCGAATAACTCAGGTACTTCCTGTTTTTCTGTACACCCTCGCGGTAAAACGAAGTAAGATAAACGGGATCGCTGCTGTAGTTCAGTTCCCGCTGCTTCATAGCTTTCTGAATAATTACTTTCGGATCGATATACCTTATGATAACTTCCTGGAGTGAAATAACCCTCGGACTCAGGTAAATATCAACCTGCTGCTCGCTTAATAACCCGAGTGGGATACTTTGGCTCAGGTAACCCATATGCGATACGATTAACTTTGAACCTGCATACGAAACCGGGATCTTCAGCTGGAAAAATCCGTCGGCATTTGCTATGATACCGATATTCTCTTCCACTATTCCTATCGAGGCAAATGAAAGTGCTGCTTTGCTCTCATTATCAAACACATGTCCCTTGACGAAAAGAGTAGTGATGCTATCCTTACCCGGAATTTGCGGCTCTGCGTCCTTTAGCGGGATTACCGTTTTCTGAATCCGATAAATAAGAATATGCTGCCCAATTACTTTATACGAAATTTCAGGGTTTGCTATTATTTCGTCAAGTACCTGGCGTATAGGCTCATTCTGGGCTTCGAGTTTTACCCTTTTGTTATTCTCAACAACCTGACTGTCGTAGATAAAAAGTACATCCGCTTTTTGCGAAATCAGGTTGAGTGCATTATAAAGCGTAGTAATTTGTTTTGGGATGGTCAGGCGCTTTTCGAGCATGGTCCCCTGCCCTGCTGCTGAATTAACCAAAAATAATAAAAAGCCCGCAAAACTTATACAGGCTTTGAATATTGAAAAACAGGCATACCTGGCTAAAGGTTTATTGCTGCCTTGTACTCTTGTCGGATAATACAACAGACCCATTTATGGTTTGGCTTTTCAGGTTGAGGGTCATACAGATAAGTTCGGTCATGGTAGCTGCAGTTTCGTTGCTGAAAGTAACTGTAAGTTTCCGGTTCCCGGTTTGTTTATCGCCGACTACAAATGTAGTATTGAAATTCCGATTAAGCACGCTGATAATATTCTGCAGCGATTCGTCCTTGAAATGCATCCGCTGCCTGTACCAGGTATTGACATCGGCTGGAGATTGTTTTGTTTTCACCAGGCTGTTCTTCACGGTGCTTATTTTCTCACCGGCAGTTACAAATTCGCTGTGAGAAGGATCTTTTTTAAGCGTGACTTTTACCTTACCCCTGTCGACAACCAGTTCGAAACCCTTCCCGTTCTGTGTTTTAACATTGAACGCTGTTCCCATGACCTGTATGAATGCTTCATTGGTCTCAATAATAAAAGGTTTCGCCGGGTTTGGAGCTATATCGAAAAATGCTTCGCCTTTGAGCCCCACGTTTCGCGAACCTGTTTCAAACACTTTCGGAAACGAAAACATCGAATTACCGGCAAGATAGATAACAGAACCATCGGCCAGGGTTTTCACCAGTGTATTATGCTCGTTATCTGTATTTAGCTTCACCATTTCGGCCGGAGGCATGGTTTTCGATTTTTGACTCATGATGATCACAACTGCCGTGGCAATCAACACTAATACTACCGCAGCAACCCGCAGCAGGGTTGGCATCAGCCTGTTACGGCCAATCGGAACCTTTGCAGGAATCAAATTATCGTCTTCGAGCCGGGCATGGAGTTTATTCCAGGCTTTTGAAGTATCTGGTTTTTGATTATCGGTATATCCTTCGATGGCTGACCATTGTTTTTTCATCTTTTCAAGCATAATTAGTTTCTGTTCCGAAGCCGATATTTCTTCCATAAAGGCTCCTTCTTCCGCTTCATTCATTTCGCCACACAGGTATTTAGCAAGTATTTCGGCATCCGGCTGGTTGTTATAATCTGTTTTCATGGCGTGATATCTTTGTTCCAAAACACAAGTCCGTTAAATCAACTTCATATTATTCAGTTGCTTATGCTGATTTCTTCGCCGGTAAATTCCTTCAGCGTTTTCCTGAATATCTGTAGTGCTTTCCCCATATCGGCTTCGACGGTTTTTACAGATATAGACAGGATTTCGGCTATCTCGCGGTATTTCTTCCCTTCGAACCGGTTCATCCTGAAAATGGCTGAACATCTCGTCGGCATTTGTTTAAGTGTCAGACTGATTACTTTTTCGAGTTCATTCATTTCAACATCCGAAAATTGCTCTGCCGGTATTTCTCCGGGTTTCCCTGAAGTCATGCTTTGCGCATATTCCTGCCTTACTGCCAAATGTTCGAGATAGTGCAACGCGTTGTTACGGACCGATTGATACAAGTAGGCATTTAGTGAAATCTTCGCGCTCAGCGTCTCCCTGTTTTTCCAGAAATTATAGAAGAATTCCTGTACAATATCTTCGGCAGTATCCATATCACGGAGAATCTTATTTACATGCAGGCATAAAGGTTCGTAATACCTAGTAAAAAGCCTCTCAAACTCACGGATGTCGCCACCCTGGATCTTTTTTTGTATGTATAAATCAATGAGAGGCATAGAGAGATGGTAGACGGTGGATGGTTGATGCTGGATATCGGAAGCAGGAAGTCAGAAGATTAGGATTATGTTTAAACTCTTCCTGCTTCTGACTTCCAACCACTGACTTCAAACCTGCTTTTACTTCTTCATATTTTTTGAAATCTTCTTGATTGCATTCTCAATGGATTCCTCCGGTTCGATGATATTGTATTCGCCCCAGAAGTCGGGATCGAGGAAACTTTCGACCTTTTCGGCGAACACCATATTGTACCTGAACAAATCCTGGTTTGCAAATTTATCAACTTTATCTTCATGCCTGTCGGTAATAGCAAGTTCCGACATTATGGTATAGTAATTTTTAAACAGTTTCTTCTTCCAGTCGCAGCGGAATTTCAGGTCAACCCGCACGTAATTCAGGAAATACTTGCCATTTTGTTTTTTATAGGTAACCAGGTAACTTGTAGCAGTTGGCATAAAAACCAGTCCCATAGGTTTTTTCTGTACAAACAGGCGCGATGCCTTTACTTCATCTTTAAGATCGAGATTGAATTCAACCCTGGTAATAGCCATTTCGTCCTGGGAGATATAAAGTTTGCCATAATACAGCGGATCTTCGGTCACTATGTTCGGGGAGAAATTAACCACCCAGTTTGGTTTGTCGTCGATATTTACCAGCGATCCAAATTCGAAGCGGTAATTGTCGAGGTTATCGAGTGCTATACTGAGATCTTTATTCTTTACTATATCGAGCAACAGCGATACATTCGGACCACCCTGCAGTTGAACCATTAAAGTATCGGCTTTTTTCACATTCGTACCTTTGCGCCCTTTGAAAATCCGCACCTGGTCATTCTGATAGGTATTGTAGGGTGCTTTATAAATATCGACCACGGCTTCGGAAATTGCAAGATATTCGCGGCGCTGTTTTATTGTTTCGCGGTAGAAACCGGTCATACTGTTGGGCACCTCGCTGTAATTCTTCTTAATGCTTTTAAGAGCTGTTTCCACGAGCCTCCTGGCATCCTGCGGTATAACCGAAATCCCTGTCAGCAAGGTAAATTGAGGGTCAAGGTAATAGGTCTTGTCCTTTCCTATCGATTCGCTGATTTTAAATTTCGCTGTAGCATAGCTCAGGTGTGAAATCTCAAAAATATCAATGTTCAGAGCTTTGCTGACTTTGAGCGTAAATTCACCATCGATATTAGAAACAGTTCCTATCCCTGAGCCCGGTACAGTTATGGTTGCATAACTGATTTTTTCTCCGGTTTTCGAATCTTTCAGCTGCCCGGTTATAGTATAATAGGTATCATTGCCGTTTTGCCCGTACGTTGAGCCATAACCTGACATAAAGATGATTATGATACCAATCCTGAATAAAATTTTAATGGTAGTTTTCATGGCTTTAAAATTATGAGGTTAAAGTTAGTGCTTGTTTACAACTATAAGATACTTCAGAAAGGAAATACCCTATGGATTTTTGCATTTTTCTTTAATAAAGTTCATTTCACCTCGATAGCAGGTTTAATCATAGCCTGACAAAGCCATTACCATGTTAAAACTTTCGGGAAACCGAAACAAAAACTACATGCTAACCGTTTATATATAAAACTACATAATAATGAATACCTTTTATACGATTACGCTCTTTTTACACTCATGGAACCGATGGCTTATTCTTGTAGCTGCATTATTTGTACTCGTTTTTGCTGCTAAAGGGCTTTCCTCCAAAACTGCCTACACAGCATCGCAGAAAAAATGGTCGCTTGTTTTCTTAAGCAGCCTTCATCTTCAGCTACTGGTAGGCATACTGTTGTATTTTGTGTTGAGCCCTTTAACCGCAGAAGCGATGAGCAATTTCGGGGCAGCAATGAAAGATCCTGTCCTCAGGTTTTGGGCTGTTGAACATTCTTTTACCAACATAGTAGCAATTGCACTTGCCCAAACCGGCAGCATACTTGTAAAACGCACTCCGGACTCACGAAGCAAGCATCGTCGCACCCTGATCTGGACAGGAATAGCCCTGTTCCTGATCCTGAGTATGATTCCCATGGGAATGATGGGGGTTGCAAGACCGTGGTTCAGGTTCTGATTAATAAGGGATTCAGGAGCGAAGTGGATGTGGCGGAATGCTTCTTGGGATATGAGAATTTGAAGATGAGTGTGCCCCTTTTACCTTATGAACAACAGAACCTTTTACCTTTGCCAGTTGACTTTGAACCTTTGAACCTTTGAACCTTTGAACCTTTGAACCTTTGAACCTTTGAACTTTTGAACTTTTGATCCTTTGAACCTTTGAACCTTTGAACCTTTGAACCTTTGAACTAAAATTTCATGTTACGATATATTGCTTTCCTACGCGGGATAAATGTTTCAGGCCAGAAGATCATAAAAATGGAACTTTTGCGCGATGTATTATCGGATTCTGGCTTTGCTGATGTTAAAACCTATATACAAAGCGGCAACGTGGTTTTTAATTCTGACAATCCGGATCCGGCGGAACTTATTCAACTGATCGAGGATCTGATTGAAAAATCATTCGGATTCCGCACCAATGTAATTCTCAGGAAAACTTCTGATATTGAGGCGATTGTTTCTTCACCGCTTTTTAATACTTTAAAATCTGACCTATCAAAAAAGTACTATATCACTTTTCTCAAAAGCAGTTTTATAGATGTACTTACACTGCCATTGTTTTCAAAAAATGGTGATGTTGAAATAATATATTCTGGCAAAACGACTTTTATCTCTATATCAACACTTTACAAAGGAAACTACGGTTTCCCGAATGCATTTATCGAAAAACTAACCAGGATTCCGGCTACCACACGAAATCCCAATACTCTCGAAAAGCTTCTTACGCTCTAATCCCCTGCTTTGTCTGCACACCGGAAGGGTGTCTGAAACAGCGATTTGGTTACTGACAATGCTGATTTTAATCAGAATCTTCAAACCCATCAGGAGTCAGAAAATAATCGGGTTGTTCAGTTCCTTCGCACTATCGGGTGCCTTAGACTCAACAATTCCTTATCTTCGCACAGATTTAATTTTACCATGACCATTCCAGCCTGGCTTAGCCGCACCGAACTTCTGACCGGTAAAGAGAAACTTAACCTGTTGCGGTCAAAGCATGTTCTTATTGCGGGAATGGGTGGTGTAGGTGCTATGGCAGCTGAACAAATTTGTCGCGCAGGTATAGGCAAAATAACCATTATTGATGGCGACACGGTGCATTCCAGCAACCGGAACCGCCAGTTGCCTGCACTAAAAAGTACCGAAGGAATTGCCAAAACCGAAGTCATGGCGAAACGCCTTCTCGATATAAATCCTGAACTTAAACTTACAGTGATTAAAGAGTACATCAAGGACGATCGCACAATCGAAATCCTGGAACACGGATATGATTACGTGGTTGATGCCATTGATACCCTTTCTCCAAAAGTTTTCTTTCTGTTTCATTGTGTAAGGCTGGATTTGCCGGTTGTGAGTTCGATGGGAGCCGGCGGCAAATACGATCCCATGCAGGTGCAGGTAGCTGATATAAACGATTCATATAACTGCAAACTGGCCTATTACATGCGGAAACGGCTTCATAAAATGGGTGTATGGGAAGGTATAAAAGTTATCTTTTCGCCTGAAGTTGTCGACCGGAGTTCGGTGATTTTGCAGGAAGGCGAATCAAATAAGAAATCGAATGTCGGAACGATATCCTATATGCCAGCTATATTCGGATGTTTCTGTGCTTCAGTTGTTATAAGAGATCTCATTAATGTGTCTGCACACCCGAAGGGTGTATGACACATAGCACGGAAAATTCAGTTTTTCACCCTAATCCCCAACCCCCAACCCCTTCTATGAACGGCGATCCTAAATTATACGAGCTCCTCTCCAATCTGGGAATTCACTTCGAATACCACGAGCACCCGGCAGCCCCTACCATCGAAGAAGCCATGAAATACTGGAAGGACCTGGATGCTACCCATTGCAAGAACCTGTTCTTCCGAAATCATAAGGGAAACAGACATTACCTCGTTATACTTAAGCATACCCAGCAAATGGATATTCATGAACTGGAAAAGCAACTAAAACAAGGAAAACTTTCCTTTGCGTCCGACCAGCGAATGATGAAATACCTTGGAGTTACTCCCGGTTCGGTTACGCCTTTCGGCTTGATTAACGATACCGAACACCATGTCCACGTTTTCCTCGACCATAACCTGCTGGAAAGTAAAACAATAAGTTTTCATCCTTGTATAAATACAGCTTCAATCATAGTAAAATGGCACGATTTCCTAAAATTCATTAAATGGACTTCCAATTCGTTCGAATACATAACTTTGTACGGTCATCCCGATGAATAAACAGGCGGGTATTAAACCAAAATCACATGCATCCAGCCAGGGGATTTAATAAACCCTTTTGTTTTTTATTAATACTATTCTCATCTCCTTTCTGCAATCAATTGGTTTACAGCCAGTCAGAAACAAAGCCAATGGCTATTATAGCGTATTATAATGGCGATGGCAGTGGTATATCCAATTACAAAACCAGCCAGCTTACCCACATTATCTATAGTTTTTTACACCTCAAAGGGAATAATCTCACGGCCGGCAAAGCCGACAGCCTGGCTATTTCACGTTTGGTTAAACTAAAGGAAACCAACCCGAAACTAAAAATAATCCTTTCGTTGGGCGGATGGGGCGGCTGTCCGGCCTGCAGCGATGTTTTCAATACCGAAACCGGAAGGAAGGACTTTGCTCAATCGGTTCTACGACTTTTAAAATCGTATCATGCTGATGGACTCGACCTCGACTGGGAATACCCGGCCCTTGAATCGGTTCCCGGTTACCATTACTTACCCGACGACAGGCATAATTTCACCCTGCTTATCGAAACCCTTCGAAATACAATGGGTCAGGAATACGAATTAAGCTTTGCCGCTGGAGGCTTCAGTGAATACCTGAAAACATCAATCGAGTGGGATAAAGTAATGCCTATGGTTGATTATGCCAATATGATGACTTACGACCTGGTAAATGGCAACAGCAAACGAACAGGCCACCTAACTTCCTTATTTTCCACGCCTGAACAAAGGGAATCGACTGATGCAGCCATACTGTTTCTCGATTCGATCGGGGTACCGATGAATAAAGTGGTTATCGGACTTGCTTTTTATGCACGGCTATACAGCGGCGTTGAGCCTTTAAATAATGGATTGTACCAGAAAGGAAAATTCAGCGGGTACATCAGTTATAAGGAATCGGAGGAAAAACTAGGTTCAAAAGCCGGGTTTCTTTACTATTGGGACAGCAAGGCAAAAGCCCCATACTCGTATAATGCATCCACAAAAACCTTTGCTACTTTCGATAACCTGCAGTCAGTTTACCAGAAAGCAAAATATGCAAGGGATAACAAACTTGGAGGCATCATGTTCTGGGAACTGACCAATGATAAAGAATCGGGCGGATTGCTCGATATGATTTATGAAGTCAGCCTGGGAAAATAGGGACATACGACTTTACGAAATTTCAAAAACTCTTCCGTCTTCAGCCAGCTCTGTAAAAGGGAACACATCCCGCGCCTCATCAAGTAAAGGTAGCAGGTCGTCATACCTGGCTGAATAATGCCCTATAAGGAGTTTTTTCACTCCGGCTTTCCTGGCAATAGTAGCCGCCTGACCCGTAGTTGAATGAAACTTATCCGTAGCATTCGCAATACGGTCATTCATAAAAGTCGTTTCGTGGTAAAGCAAGTTTGAGCCCTTTACTACAGGGATAATATCTTCGAAATAGGCAGTATCCGAGCAAAAAGCGTAACAGCGTGGCGGGGGAGATTCCAGTGTGATACTTTCATTGGGGTATACCGTGCCGTCGGGTGCGGTGTAATCATCACCCCTGCGTAATAGTGGGATCAGGTGCACCGGGATATTCAACTCGTTCAGCATATCTTTCCGCAGGCGCCTTTCGTAAGGCTTTTCCCTGAAAAGGAAACCGGTGGTCGGAATGCGGTGCAGCATTGGGAAACTGCTTATCGTAATATGATCATCCTCAAACAGGACTTCAGGTCCATCAGCCTGTGTTGGATGAAATTCGAGCGGGTATATCAGGGTAGTGAGTGAGGCTTCCAGTTGTAAATCAAGTATTTGTTTAAGAACGGGAGGCCCGTAAATATGCAGCGGTTTGGTACGGCCCAGCAGGTGCATCGATGAAATAAGCCCAATAAGGCCATAAAAGTGATCGCCATGCAGATGGCTGATGAAGATATGCCTGATGCGCTGAAAATGGATATGCATCCGCCTCAGCGCCACCTGTGTACCTTCGCCGCAATCGATCAGGAAAAGCTTTTCGCCATGGCAGAGCAATTGTGCCGTCGGGTTACGGTTCGAAGTCGGGGTTGCAGAACTGCTGCCCAATATGGTAAGGGTAAATGGAAGCATTTTAAAAATCTGTTTCTGGACTGCAAAGGTCGTTTAATTATATCTTTCGGGGGATAATTTAAATGTGAATAATTCTAAACGAAATAATCCCTATTTTCGTAAATACAAATACCTAATGCGATGGCATACAGCGAATATACCCTTACAAATCAGGAAAAACTCAGCTTCTTTGTCCGTAAATGGACTCCGGAATCCGCTCCGAAAGGAATGATAGTATTGCTTCATGGGCTTTCGGACCATGGCAGCCGTTTTGCTTATGTTGCCGAAAAGTTTGTCAGCGATGGGTATATATTCATAGCCCCCGATATGCGCGGAAATGGGAAAAGCGGCGGTAAACGCGGTCATTTCGATTCACTCGCACAGGTGATGTTGGATATAAGTTTCCTTCTGAGCGAAAGCCGTAAAACACACCCTGATTTACCGGTTATACTGTATTCGCAAAGTATGGGCGGCAACCTGGCCATCAATTTTGCTATTCGGTTTCCGGAAGAAATAGATTTCGCCATTGCTTCAAGTCCCTGGCTGAGATTGACCAAACAGCCTTCGGCCATTTTGCAGAAAGTGGCTTCCACACTGGCGAAACTGTATCCTTCACTGCTACTTCCAAATGGTCTCAAATCAGAAGACCTCTGCCATGACCAGGCGATTTGTAAAGCTTACGATAATGATCCGCTGATTCACTGGAAGATTTCGGTAAGCACTTTTACAATTATCAATTCGATGGGTGAATGGGCCATTGAAAATGCTGCCAGCCTGAAAATCCCTATGTTGCTGTTGCACAGCGAAGCCGACCCGATTACATCCTTCAAAGCCAGTGACGAGTTTGCAAAAAAATCAAATGCATTTCTAACTTTTATTCCTTATAAAACACAATTCCACGAACTTCACAACGAGCCCGAAAAGGAGGAAGTATGTGGTAAAATGGTGGAATGGCTCCGACTGAATATTTCAAAGGGTCGAACTTCTCAAAAGATTTAGAAAGACCCAAATTCCAAGTCTCAAGTCCCAAGTCCCAATATAAAAAGATGAAGAGAGTATAATAAAAGGTTAAATTTCGATTGTTTCCTTGAGTCCTGAAATTTGGATTTTGGGTCTTGGAATTTAAAAAGGTTCTAATAAACAATAATTGATCAAAATTAAATTAATTCTCTTACCAGCATGAAAAAAGCCGGATCAGTTTCCCGATCCGGCTTTCTATTTGGTAGAACCAAAGGATTATTTGCCTTCGCTTTCTTTCTTCTCCATTGAAGCTTTCAGGTTAGCAAGAGCGTCGAGGTCACCGAGGGTGGTTTTTTCAAGGTTGTCCTTGATTTTCTTCACGGCGCGTTTTGTTTGCATTTCAGCGCTTTCCTCTTTCTTGTCTTCTTTTGCTCTTTCTGCTGCTTTCGAATCCTGGTGCATTTTGGCGTGCGAAAGGATGATCTTCTTGTTCTCTTTCGAGAATTCGATTACCTTGAAATCCTGTGCTTCGTCAACCTGCAGGTTCGAGCCGTCTTCCTTCTGTGCATGGCGTGTAGGTGCAAAACCTTCAACACCGTATGGCAGAGCTACAACAACTCCCTTATCCGATGAGCTTACAACGGTTCCTTTGTGTACTGAACCGGTTGTGAAAATACTTTCGAATACATCCCATGGATTTTCTTCGAGTTGTTTGTGGCCTAAGCTCAAACGACGGTTTTCAACATCAACATCAAGAACAACTACATCAATGGTCTCGCCGATTTTGGTAAATTCAGCAGGATGTTTGATTTTCTTGCTCCACGAAAGGTCGCTGATGTGGATAAGTCCGTCAACACCTTCTTCGAGTTCAACAAAAATACCGAAATTGGTAAAGTTACGAACGGTAGCAGTGTGGCGTGAGTTAACAGGGTATTTCTTAACGATGTCAGTCCATGGATCCGGGATAAGCTGCTTGATACCGAGCGACATTTTGCGGTCTTCACGATCGAGTGTGAGAACAACTGCTTCGATTTCGTCATTAACCCTGAGGAAATCCTGGGCAGTGCGCAGATGCTGGCTCCATGACATTTCTGAAACGTGGATCAGACCTTCAACTCCAGGTGCGATTTCAACAAAAGCACCGTAATCAGCAATAACTACTACGCGGCCTTTGATTTTGTCACCCACTTTAAGATCTTCGCGAAGCGAATCCCATGGATGTGCACTAAGTTGTTTGAGGCCGAGGGCAATACGTTTTTTGTTTTCGTCGAAATCGAGGATAACAACATTGATTTTCTGATCAAGTTGAACGATTTCTTCAGGATGATTGATACGTCCCCATGAAAGGTCGGTGATGTGGATAAGTCCGTCAACACCGCCAAGATCGATAAATACACCGTATGAAGTGATATTTTTAACGATTCCTTCAAGAACCTGACCCTTTTCGAGTTTCGAAATGATTTCGATCTTCTGAGCCTCCAGTTCGTCTTCAATAAGTGCTTTGTGCGAAACAACCACATTTTTGTATTCATGGTTGATCTTAACGATTTTGAATTCCATAACCTTTTCAACAAACTGATCGTAGTCGCGGATAGGCTTAACATCAATCTGTGAACCCGGCAGGAAGGCCTCGATACCGAAGATGTCGACAATAAGTCCACCTTTGGTGCGGCATTTTACAAAACCGTTGATAATTTCCTGTGTTTCGAAAGCGGTATTAACACGCTCCCATGAACGGAGTATACGGGCTTTCTTGTGCGACAACTGAAGCTGTCCACCCATATCTTCCTGATTTTCGACATACACCTCAATTTTATCGCCAACGCGCAGATCAGGGTTGTAACGAACCTCTGATAAAGCAATAACGCCATCCGATTTGAATCCGATGTTTACAACAACTTCACGGCTGGTTAAACCAACTACGGTACCTTCCAATACTTCATGGTCGCCGATTGAGCTGAGGGTTTTGTCATAAATGTCTTCCAAGCGCTTGCGGTCGGCAGGAGCATAAGCCTCATGTTTCTTACCAATTGCATTCCAGTCGAATTCAACCGGGGCAACAGGAGCTTCAGGAGCTTTCTCAACTTCCTTTTTCACAACAGCAACTTCTTCAATAACTTCTTCGGCTACAGCAACTTCAGCTGGAGCTTCTTCAACAACTGCAGCTTCAGCAACTACCACTTCGGCAGCCGGAACTTCTGCAACTACTTCTTCAACAACAGGTACAACCTCTTCAACAACTTCTTCAACTGCAGGAACTTCTTCTGCTACTTCTTCCACTGCAGGAACTTCTGCAACCACTTCTTCCACTTCGGTTTCAACCTCGGCAACAGGAACTTCAACAGTTTCGTTTACTTCATTGGATGTTACATCAGCTGATTCTTCAACATTGTTTACTTCGTCGTTAACGTTAACGTCGTTACTCATAATATAATCTGATTGTGGCCTCCCGGTACGGCCGGTTTAACATTAGGTTGATTGACAGGCAGATACAAAGTAATTCCTACCGGAAAGTGCATACATTCGTACTGCAAAATGGGGTGCAAAGGTAGTAAAATATTTTAATATAAAGAGTTAACATACTAAATAAATTGAATCAGCTATAGGAGAATTTTTTATAATTTCGCCACCATGAATCCTCTCCGAATTACTGCCGTTTCGTATTATAATACCTTACCGTTTATATATGGATTAAAGCATTCCGGCCTTTTGTCAGGCTTTGAATTAAGCCTTGATGTACCTTCGGAATGTGCCCGCAAACTCCGCGACAACGAAGCCGATATCGGGTTGATCCCGGTCGGTGCCCTGCCCGAAATTCCGGGCTACCTTGTCGAAAGCAATTTATGCATAGGTGCCGATAAAGATGTGAAATCGGTACTACTACTTGCAAACTCCCGATTAACTATATTGAAGACCATTTATCTCGATACCGACAGCCGCACATCGGTAAACCTGGTTAAAGTACTTGCCAGGGAACACTGGAAAATAAACCCGCAATGGAAAAGCATCGCAGAACTCAGAGGTAAAATTGCCTCTGACGAAGGAATGGTCCTTATTGGCGATAAAACTTTCGGATTGAGTAAACAATACCCGTTTTGCTACGACCTTGCCGGTGAATGGATCAAATTCAGCGGTCTGCCTTTTGTGTTTGCCGCCTGGGTGTCGCGAAAACCGCTGCCGGAAAAATTCAGGACTGCCTTCCAGGCCGCGCTTGCGTGGGGAGTTGAGCATAGGGAACAATCGGTAATAATGGCCGAAAAGATTCATATTACTGAAGATGAACTGGTTTCGTACCTTACTAATGATATAAGCTATACGCTTGATGATGCCAAGCGTAAAGGGATGGAAAAATTTCTCGGATATCTTGAAAAATAGTAAATGTCGTAACTATTCAGTGCCTTAGTCTTTGAGTGCCTGGAGTTAATATTGAACCATGCATTTTTAGGATAATCCAATTGAACCACAGAATATAATTGTACATGGATTTGTAGACTTTTTCCAAAAGCTCAATTCCGGATAAAAAATCACATAAAACATAGAATCCGATCAAATACTGTAAACTAACTCAATCACTTTAAGCACTCCATCAACTCTAGGCACTCTAGGCACTCCAGGCACTTTACAAATAACACTCCTTCCATGGACCTCAACACTAAAATTGCAGCATTCGACCCAAACGGTCTAGGCGATACCAGCGGAAACATTTACGGGCTGCCGTTCACGCCTGCCGAAGCTAAACTGGTAATACTGCCCGTTCCCTGGGAAGTCACAGTTTCGTACCAAGCTGGCACCGCACTGGCGCCGGAAGCTATTCTTGAGGCATCCTTCCAGGTCGACCTGTACGATCCTTTTGTTAAGGACGCATGGAAACTGGGTATATCGATGAAAGAGATTGATCAGTCAACAAAACAAAAGAGTGGCCTGCTTAGGTTGAAAGCCGAAAAATACATACTGGAACTATCAGTTGGATTTAACCCCGATGAAAACGCGGAACTACTGGCAATCCGTAATGAAATTAACCTTGCTGGCAGGGAACTTAACAAATGGGTAAAAAACGAATCCCTTAAACTCCTGAAACGCGGCAAAGTTGTCGCACTGCTTGGAGGCGACCACTCAACTCCGTTAGGATTAATGCAGGCATTAGCTGAAAAACATTCATACGGAATTCTTCATATCGACGCTCATGCTGATTTGCGCGAAGCATACGAAGGTTTCGAATATTCGCATGCTTCCATTATGTATAACGCGATACAGATACCGCAGGTAAACAGGCTTGTACAGGTAGGAATACGCGATTACTGCGAGGCTGAATTCAACCTGATCGAATCCGACAAACGAATCAGCACCTATTTCGACCGCGACTTAAAACACCTTGAATATGCTGGCGAAACCTGGTCGACAGTCTGTGACCAGATCATCGACACGCTTCCCGAAAAAGTTTACGTTAGTTTCGATATCGACGGCCTTGATCCAAAATTATGCCCTCATACGGGAACTCCCGTACCTGGAGGCCTCGAACTGGAACAATCCCTTTATCTTATCGAAAAGCTTGTTTATTCAGGTCGCACCATTATTGGTTTCGACCTTAATGAAGTTGCGCCAGGAGATGATGAATGGGATGCCAATGTAGGTGCCCGTTTACTTTACCGATTAGCCAATATGTGCCTGGTATCCAACCAATAGCTTTTGATATAAATAAATAATCCGCAGCCAATCGTAACGATTCTGACTGCGGATTATTTATTTGGGGAATGAGGCTCTTATTATTTTAGTTTCTGGTTCATAGTTTCCGGTTACCAGTGTGTAGAGTCTAGCTGCCAGTAACCAGCTACCAGTATCCAGTTACTATTTCCTCTTTGCCTTCTGCTGCTGTTGTTTTGTCATTTCTTCGAGGCGTTTCTGGAACGATGATTTCTTCACCGGCTTCAGTTTATTTTCCTGGATACGGGCATGAAGTTTATCCTCGTTCACAAACTTGCGGATAATAAAGATCTGGCCAAAAGTAAATAGGTTGGCAAGCAGGTAATAATAGCTTAACCCGGCCGAATAATTATTGAAGAATCCCAGGAACATAATCGGCATAAGGTACATCATGGTTTTCATACCCGGCATTTGCTGTGTCGATCCCATCATATCATTATTTATTTTGGTATAAATAATGGTCGAAATGGTCATCAGCAGAGTAAAAAGACTGATGTGGTTTCCGTAGAATTGGCTAAGCAAAGGGATTTGAGTTGTCCAAGAGAAGATAGAATCATAACTCGAAAGGTCGGTTGCCCAAAGGAACGACTGCTGCCTGAGTTCAAACGATGCAGGGAAAAACCTGAACAAAGCAATCAGAATCGGGAATTGCAGCAGCATAGGAACACAGCCCGCCATCGGATTTACCCCGGCTTTTTTGTACAGGGCCATGGTTGCCTGCTGTTTTTTCATTGCATCCTCTTTCTTGGGGAACTTCGCCCCTATCTCTTCGATCTCAGGCTTCAGAATCCGCATTTTAGCAGATGAAATGTAGGTCTTGTATGCGATCGGGAAGAGTACAATTTTCAGTATAATGGTCAGAATCAGAATGATGATACCGTAACTGATGTTGAACGATTCGAGCCAGTTGAAGACCCATAGAACCGGCCCCCGGTTGATCCACTGCATCAGGAAGAAACCCCAACCCAACGGTATCTGCCGTTCGAAATTCAAACCATATTGCCTGAGAACCTTGTATTTATTAGGTCCGAAATACCATTTAAGGTTATACGTCTGATCACCTTCGAAACTAAATGGAAGAATAACAGCCGACTTCATGGTTTTCACTTTCCGGTCGGTATTATCAATTGGATACCCGACGGTTTCGATTTCAGCGCTTTCGAATTTATCCGAGGCAATCAATGAAGCCGAAAAGAATTGTTGTTTAAACGAAATCCATTTCACAGGAGTGGATAAACTTTCTTTTTCACTCTTGGTCAGGCTAAGATTATCCACCTCGCCTGCCAGGTCCATATAATAAACCGTCGATTGCGACTCTTCGGTTTTAAGACTCTTCTCCTGCTGCAACAGGGTTGTACTCCATAGAAGCGACATATCGCGGGTATTCTGGGCCATATAGCCTTTCATGCCTACAAATTTCACTTTATAGCCAACCATAAAATCGTTGCCCTTGAGTGTGTAAACATATTCAATGTAACTCTTTGCAGCGGAGGAATCGACTTTACCCGGATATACCCTGAGTGCAAACTGCAGTGAATCTTTGCCCGAAACCCTTACTGAATCCTTTAACCCTGCATCGGCAGGAACAAATACCAGGTTTGCTGTATTTAAGGTCCGCAGGTCTTCGGTATTAAACTCAAATCCGAATACTGACGAATCACCCTTGAAAAGAATAAGAGGTAAAGTATCAAATGTCTGGTAGTTTTTTAACTGAACCGACCATATTCTGCCTCCCTGGGCTGAAATTTTCAGTTTCAGCAGGTCATTCTCAAGAGTGTAGAATTTCTGTTCTTTTATATTTTCGACTGTGAAACCGCCACCTGCTGTATCATTTGCCTTTAGTTCAGCTGCAGCAGGATTGTTTTTAACCAATGAATCAGCTGTAGCTTTTCTGACCATTTCGGTCATGGCCCTTGACAGCGAATCATTGTACTTTACCAATTCTATTGAATCATTTTTACGTTTGGCGGCAGCCAATTGATCTTTCGATGGAGTCATCCACAGGCTGTAGCCTATCAATAAACCAACTATGATTACCAATCCAAGAATGTTATTCTTACTCATTTATCAAAATGTATATGTTTGATTACTTCAAAATTTGAATATTTGACAGAAAATACTGAATTTCAACAATTTAGATTTTCAAGGCAATTATCCGGACGGCAAAGATACAAAATGTTGAACTTGTACAGTAAAACATGCAAAGAGAATGAGGTAACTATCCTCTTCACTGCTTTGCCAAGCCACATAAATTTTTGGAAATATTATTTTAACTGCCCTTTATTATATAGGATTGTAGCTTTTACAAAATGTACAAAAAGCGGATGCGGCGAGGCAACCGTGCTCTTGTATTCAGGATGGAACTGAACCGCTACAAACCAGGGATGGTCCTTAAGTTCAATAATTTCGACAAGATTGTTCTGTTCATTTATTCCTACAGCCATCATACCTGCTTTTTCATATTCAGCCAGATAAGCGTTGTTGAATTCATATCGGTGCCTGTGCCGCTCAACGATTTCGGCAGTTTTGTATACTTCCCAGATTTTGGTACCCGGTTTGAGTGTACAGGGGTATGAGCCCAGCCGCATGGTGCCGCCTTTCTGATTGACTTTTTTCTGATCTTCCATGATATCAATCACAGGAAAAGGAGTAGCCGCATTCATCTCGGTTGAATGTGCGTTAGCATATCCAAGAACATTACGACCAAACTCAATTACTGCACATTGCATACCCAGGCAGATGCCCAGAAACGGTATTTTGTTTTCGCGTGCATACCTTATTGCAATTATCTTCCCTTCAATTCCCCTTTCACCAAAACCGGGTGCAACCAGAATTCCATCAAGGTCTTTAAGTAACTCGTCCGATGTACTTTCAGTAACTGTTTCGGAATGAATCATTTTCAACTGTACTTTGTACTGATTTTCGGCACCTGCATGTATAAACGATTCGGTAATGGATTTATAGGCATCCCTTAACTCAACATATTTACCGACAAGTCCAATTTTTACTTCACCAACCGGGTGTTTAAGTTTAAAAAGGAAATCTTCCCAGCTTTTAAGATCTGGTTGCTTACTGTTTACTACCTGCATTTTTTCGAGTACCACCTGGTCGAGTTTCTCATCGAGCATTAACATCGGGACATCATAAATGGTTTCCACGTCGACCGATTCGATTACAGCCAGGGGATTCACATTACAGAAAAGTGCTATCTTATTCCGTATGGCCTGGTTCAGGTGTTTTTCGGTACGGCATACAATGATATCGGGTTGAACCCCCGATTCGAG
This sequence comes from Bacteroidales bacterium, assembly GCA_963677975.1. Classification (GTDB taxonomy): domain Bacteria; phylum Bacteroidota; class Bacteroidia; order Bacteroidales; family UBA4417; genus UBA4417. The sequence goes on from OY782677.1 coordinate 4,169,527, forward strand.
CAACATCTTAACTGAATGCTGGGTAGGCTTGGTTTTGAGTTCGCCTGACGAAGCCAGGTAAGGAACTAAAGTTAGGTGTATAACAAGGCAACGGCTGCCCATTTCCCATTTCATCTGTCTTACCGCTTCTATATATGGCAACGATTCAATATCACCAACAGTTCCACCGATTTCGGTTATTACGAAATCATAATTGCCGCTGGCTCCCAGCAATTGGATTCGATATTTGATCTCGTCGGTTATATGAGGGATAACCTGAACGGTTTCCCCTAAATAGTCGCCACGCCTTTCCTTATCTATTACTGCCTGGTATATCCTTCCAGTAGTAACATTATTCGCCTGCGAAGTCCTGACATTGGTGAATCGTTCGTAATGCCCAAGGTCAAGATCGGTTTCGGCACCATCGTCGGTAACAAAGCATTCGCCATGTTCATAGGGATTCAGGGTTCCCGGGTCAATGTTAATATAGGGGTCAAGTTTCTGAATAGCTACGCGATAGCCACTGGCAATGAGCAATTTAGCTAATGATGAGCTTATGATCCCTTTACCTAATGATGAGGCAACTCCTCCGGTTGTAAAAATGTATTTTGTTTCTGACATAGCTATATTGTAAAGAGACCCTGGCAGTAAATACAATTTGTTTGATATCGGGAAAAATCATGCCCGATAAAAAATAACCTATGAAGTTAACCGGATCTTAACTCGTGCAAAATTACAAATCACAACGGTCAATTCCTTGAAAATAAACAAAAAAGTCTTAAAGATTTTCAGAAGAGTTCAGTAAAAGGAGAAGAATTAAATTGCAGCAGGTTTCAGGATGCTTATTCCGACACATTCTTTAATTATCGACATGATTTCTTCCCGGGTACAAGGCTTTGTCAGGAAGGCATTCAACCCCGCATTAGTGCAGTCACTACGCATTTCTTCATCAGCATAGGCTGTAATAGCAATAATTGGTATAGTTTTATTTTTTTTCCGTATCTTCCTAGCTGCTTCTATTCCATTGAGATAAGGCATATCAATGTCCATTAATACAGCATCAAAATGTCCGTCGCTAAATACCTCTACTGCTTCAAGCCCATCTTCTACCATAACATAATCCCAACCAATCTTACTCATGTATAGAGTTATGAGTTGCTGATTAATATCATTATCTTCTGCAATTAAAAGAGTCATTACTTAACCGATATTATTTATATTGATCTTTAAGTATTATTAGTGTATAAGTAATAAATATTTCAAATATAATTAAGCAAAACTTTAAACTTGATAATAAATCTATTATTTTATTCACTAAACAAAATCACTTTGCATAAACATATAAGGCAATTACAGCCGTTTTAGGTAGAAGCTACTTAATACTTTTGATCCCTATTCGCCAAGGTAAGACTTCAGAAGTTTGCTTCTCGAATTGTGTTTTAGCCGCCGTATAGCTTTTTCTTTAATTTGTCGGACCCTTTCGCGGGTCAGATCAAATTTCATTGCTATTTCTTCGAGAGTAAGCCCGTGAGGGATACCAATTCCATAATAAAGGTTTATTACATCCCTCTCCTTATCTGTTAAGGTTGAAAGTGAGCGTTGAATTTCAAGTGAAAGTGATTCCTTCATTAAACCCGAATCGGTAAACGGCGAATCCTCATCAACAAAAACATCAATAAACTTGGTATCTTCATCTTCAACAAGCGGTGCATCCATCGAAATATACCTGGTTGTAATCTTTAATGCAGCATCAATCTTGTAACCGGGTATTTCCAATGCTTCAGCAAGTTCATCTGCAGAAGGCAATCGTTCGAATTTTTGTTCAAGGCGAGATGTTTCCTTTTTAATCTTATTCAGGGAGCCTACCTGGTTGAGGGGCAATCTAACAATCCGCGACTGTTCGGCAAGTGCCTGAAGAATGGATTGTCTGATCCACCATACCGCATAGGAAATAAACTTGAATCCCCGGGTTTCGTCGAAACGCTGACCGGCTTTTATAAGTCCGACATTGCCCTCATTTATTAAATCAGGAAGGCTGAGACCCTGGTTCTGATATTGCTTTGCAACCGATACCACAAACCTGAGGTTGGCGCGGCATAGCTTATCAAGAGCTTTCTGGTCACCTGCCCTGATTTTCCTGGCCAGTTCCACCTCTTCGTCAGCAGTAATCATTGCTTCCTTACCAATATCCTGGAGGTATTTATCCAGTGAGGCAGTTTCGCGATTGGTAATCGACTTGGTTATCTTTAATTGTCTCATGACATTTTATCTTTAAAACCGGTTAAACTGCACTCCTTAAAGTGCAGTTTAACCCCGGATACAAAGGATTCCGGTAAAACATCAGAATTACTATCTGAAGTATTAGTTAAAACAAATTATTTGTCAATTTGTTTTATAACTCAGCTCGACCTGATATCTATATTGCTTTAGTTTATTCCGAATCCGTAGTAAGCCCTCACCCTGTTGGGATATACTCCTTCCAGAAGCACGCCTCCATTCTTGTTGGATAGTATCTTACTAACATCGTCAATGCTTCTGACCGGTTTTTTGTCAATTTCGGTTATTACATACCCTTCCCTGATCCCGGCATTCCGTAATAAGCCATCGCCGATTTCTGTTACCTGCACCCCATGATCAATACCAAGTTTACGCATTACATCTGAGGAAGCAACCTGCATCTTTGCACCAAGCATAGGCAACACGTCTTTAGCTTCACTCTTAACAAGGCTAGTATTACCTTCACGGTTGCGAAGCGTAACATTAAATGTTTTTTCAACCCCATCGCGGTTAGCAACCACCACAACTTTTTCGCCCGGGCGGTACCTGCTTACTTGTTCCAGGAGTTCCGAAGTGCTGTTGACTGAAATTTTATTAATCGAGGTAATAACATCCCCCCTGTTCATTCCGGCTTCTTTTGCAGCACTTCCGTCGTTAACTTCCGAAACATATACACCACGGAGTTCTTTAATACCCTGATCTTCTGCAAATTTACTGTCAATCTCGCGTATACTTACCCCCAGGAATGCTCTTTGAACCTCACGATAGTCGATCAGGTCGCCGACAACTTTCTTTACAATATTTACAGGGATGGCAAATGAATAGCCGGCATAAAACCCGTTACCACTTGCTATTGCGGCATTAATTCCAACAAGTTCACCACGGGTATTAACAAGTGCTCCACCACTGTTTCCGCGATTAACTGCAGCATCAGTCTGGATAAATGATTCGATCGAAGACCCGTCAGGCGTGCCCAATATATTTATATCCCTTGCTTTGGCACTTACGATACCAGCCGTAACTGTACTGGTAAGATTGAACGGATTGCCAACAGCAAGCACCCATTCGCCAATCTGTAAATCATCGGAATTCCCGTAACTCAGGAAAGGTAGGTTGCTTTCTTTAATTTTTACAACTGCAAGATCAGTTGAAGGATCAGTGCCTACTATTGTACCTTCGTAGGAACGCTTGTCGTTGAGCACCACTTCTATTTTGCTTGCATCCTGAACCACATGGTTGTTGGTTACAATATAACCGTCAGCCGAAATAATAACACCTGATGCGGCTCCCTCAAGTGGGGTCTGGGGATTATAAGGGCTTTCGCCGAAAAACTCATGAAGATCAAAGAAATTATCATACATATTGTTCTTGCGGGCATATTGTGTTTTAATATGAACTACCGCATGAATCGAATTACTTGCAGGTACTGTAAAATCAGGGTAGGCTGCACTCATAGCCGTTAAACTTGTCAATTGAGCTGGAATAGTATTCTGAGGAATACCCTGTTGATGCTCACTGTTTTTTTGTAAAAGGACATAACCGCCCAGAGATACTGATCCGCCTAACACTGCCATTAGAAAAAAAACTGCGTACTTTTTCATTTTAATCCGTTTTTGAAAGTGATTGTTAAACTTAAGGTAATTTAAGACTTTTTTTTAGAACTTCTAATCTTAACGCAAGATTAATACCATTAGTTTTTGGCAAGCTGTTAATTAATGTTAAGAAATGGGAATTGACATTCAAATTGTACATTATAGATTATTATAATATTGATCTACAAATATTTATACAACAAACAATTGAAAATTTCGACCCTGTCAGAATTTCGGAAAAATGAGATGTAACCGCGTCAGTAAATAAAAATGTCATATTCATTGCCGAATCTGACAAATTGACAAGGAATATACTAAATTTGTTACCGAAATGACACTTCAATTCAGTAAATACGAAGGAACCGGCAACGATTTTATACTTATCGATGACCGGAAATTACAGTTTCCAATAAGTGAGAAACTGATCAGCCAGCTTTGTAACCGACATTTTGGCATTGGCGCCGATGGAATACTGCTTGTACAACATAGCGAAGGGTATGATTTTGGAATGAATTATTTCAATTCCGATGGCAGTCGTGCTACCTTTTGTGGCAATGGCGGACGCTGTATTACTGCTTTTGCCAATCGGTTGGGTATTATTTCAAACACATGCCGTTTTATGGCTGCTGATGGCATTCACCATGCAACAATTACTGAAAATAGCGGGCCTGTTATGATTGTTGAACTTGAAATGCAGGACCCTGTTGTGTATTCGCAGTCGAATAATTTCTGTTACCTCAATACAGGGACCTTCCATGTTGTTAAATTTGTCGATAATCCTGACAACATTGACATAATTGAAGACGGCCGTGAACTGCGCTACGATGCACGCTTCGAACCCGAAGGCACAAATGTGAACTTTGCCAGGCTACTAAAAAAGGAACTCTATGTCCGTACTTACGAGAAGGGTGTTGAAGATGAGACACTTTCGTGCGGGACAGGTGTAACTGCATCAGCTATTGCCGCATCGCTCAAATACGGGGGCGAATCATTCTATGTAAATACAGCCGGAGGAAGATTATTCGTTAGCTTTAACAGGACCGGTGAAATTTTCAGGAAGGTCAAGCTTACCGGGCCGGCAAGGCTGGTTTACAACGGTGAAATCCAAATCTGAATTTTATGATTGGTCCGAATTTACTCCTGAGAGCCCCAGAACCATCAGATATTGATACAATATACCTGTGGGAAAATGATTTCCGCATCTGGCACCTGGGAAATACTCTTACTCCATATTCCCGTTTTGCAATCGAACAATTTGTTCTGAATGCAGATAATGATATTTTTTCTTCAAAGCAGTTAAGGTTGATGATCGATTGGCATACCTGCGAATCAGGGAATACAGCCATAGGAAGCATTGATCTCTTCGACTTTGATCCTCAAAATAAGCGCGCCGGTGTGGGTATACTTATCGATGAACCCAATCGGGGAAAAGGATTCGCAACCGAAGCACTTCAGCTGTTAATAGACTATTGTTTCCGGACGCTTAACCTTCACCAGTTGTATTGTACAATTGAATATTCAAATCAGGAGAGCACCAGGCTTTTCGAAAAAGCAGGTTTTGTGCTCTGCGGAATTAAAAAGGAATGGTTATTGAAAGATAACAAATGGACCGACGAATTAATATTCCAACTTATAAACGTCAAAAACTCCTCCGAAAATGGCTAATTATTACGCTAATGTTGGAAAACGCAACCGTAAACGTTCCAAAAGGCGAACGATCATTTCTGTAATTATTACTCTTATTCTCTTTGCCGGCCTAATTGTTGGCTATATGGGTTACAGAATGCTTTACAAACCTAATGTCTGGCTCAACGGGAAGGAATCAATGGCCTTCAATATTAAATCAGGGGCCACCTGGGATGATGTAAAGCAGATGCTTTACAAGAACGGTTCAATTATTCACCGTGAATCATTTGAGCAATTGGCAGCTATAATGAAATACCCTGACCTTATCAAACCAGGTCACTATGTGATTACTGAAAAAATGAGTAACAGGCAGTTGCTCTCCAAATTAAGGGCAGGCAAACAGGACCCTGTTAAACTGGTTTTCAATAATATACGAACAAAACAGGATCTTGCCGGAAGTATTTCGGAACAGATTGAAGCTGATTCTGTTTCGATTTTATCAAAACTGGATGATAACACTTACCTGAAGCAATTCGGTTATTCTACAAAGGATGTGATGAGTATGTTTATTCCAAACACCTATGAAGTATACTGGAATATCTCTGCTGAGAAATTCATAGAGCGCATGTACAAAGAAAACAAAGCCTTTTGGAACGAAAAGCGAATGCAAAAACTGTCCGAAATCAGGCTGACGAAACTGGAAGCATATACTCTTGCTTCAATAGTCGAAAAGGAAACCAACCAAAACGATGAAAAACCGGATGTTGCCGGTGTTTATATCAACCGGCTTAGGGATGGATGGCTGCTCCAGGCCGACCCAACACTCGTATTTGCCCTGGGCGATTTCAGCATTAAACGGGTACTGAATGTTTATAAATCAATTGATTCACCTTATAACACATACATGTATCTTGGATTACCTCCTGGCCCTATCTGCCTACCTTCTATTTCTTCTATCGATGCCGTATTAAACTTCAGGCAACATAAGTATATGTATTTCTGTGCCCGCGAAGACTTTTCAGGTTTTCATAATTTTGCAGTTACACTGCAACAGCATGAACTCAATGCAGCTAAATACCAGCAGGCACTGAATCAGAGGGGGATAATGAAATAAAGCTAAAAAAATACTTATTCCGGTCACACTGCTTTCCGATATCTATAACTAACGTAAATTGATCTTAACTATATATATTGGATTCCATGAAATCTTTTTTTATAATTCTCATAACATTATTGGTCTTAGCAGGCACCATCTTTGCTCAAAAAAAAGAAAAATCCACTCAACTGATCGAGAAAGGAAAACAATTGTATAACGAGGGCAAATATAACCAGGCAATTAAGGCTTTGTTACAATCGGTAAACAAAATACCTAATTCTGAAGCTTTTTTATATATTGGAAAGTGCTGCTTTCAAATGAAAGATACTTGCACAGGATGCAAGTACTTGAGCTCTGCTTTTAAACAAGGAGCAACTGATGACGTAAATGAGTATTTTAATCAGGTTTGTTTCCATCGAACGCGCATTCATGATACAGTTTCATATGTTCAGCAGAGATTTCTAGAATATTCATACTCAATCATCGAATATTCGCCATGTCTCAATATGAGCTATCAGAAAATGTACGATTCAAGTGGAAATATTCTTGATAGCGTTTGTATTATAATGCCTGAATTTTATGGTGGAGATGAGGCCCGAAATCAATTTCTGGCGAAATATATCATATACCCCAAAAATGCCACAGAAAACGGAATCCAGGGAACAGTATACGTTTCTTTTATCGTCGACAGTAACGGGAAAATAAGTGAAATTAAGATATTAAGTGGTATAGGAGGAGGGTGCGATGAGGAAGTCATCAGGGTAGTGAAACTTATGCCTAAATGGAAACCTGGTACCGCCAATGGTAAGCCGGTTAAAATAATTTTCCATATGCCGGTTTATTTCAAACTACAAGGCTAAAAGTATTGAAACTGCGAGAATAGTTTGCTACACATTGAACCTGATATTCAGAATATCCCCGTCGCAAACCACATAGTTCTTGCCTTCAACGGCAAGTTTTCCATGTTCTTTACAGGCATGTTCGCTCTTAAGCGTGATATAATCATTATACTTCATAACCTCGGCACGGATAAAGCCACGTTCAAGGTCGCTGTGAATCACTCCGGCAGCCTGGGGAGCAGTCATACCTTTATGAATAGTCCATGCACGGACCTCCTTAACACCAACGGTAAAAAACGACATAAGATTCAGCAGTTTATAAGCGGACTGAACAACCTTGTTTACGCCAGGCTCTGTAAGACCTGCATCAGCTAAAAATATTTCCCTGTCTTCAGCACTTTCGAGTTCTGCAATTTCGGCTTCAAGTTCTGCAGCCATCACTAAAACCTCTGCATTTTCCTCTGCCACAGCTGCTTTCAATTGTTCTGAATAGGTATTCCCGGTTGCAGCTGAGGCATCATCAACATTACATACATAAATTACCGGCTTATCGGTAATCAGGTACATATCAGCAATATGCTTATGCTCTTCCTCTCCGACCGGAGCTGTACGTGCAGGCTTGAAGTCCTCTAGATGTGTTTTATAGACATGTAAAATATCCATCACCTTTTTTGCATCCTTATCGCCAAGTTTAACCAGTTTTTCAGTGCGCTGTATTTTTCGTTCTACCATATTCAGGTCTCGGATACAGAGTTCCAGATCAACAATTTCCTTGTCGCGAACCGGGTTTACAGAGCCTTCGATATGAGGAACTGTAGCACTGTCGAAACATCTCAAAACATGAATAAGGGCATCTGTTTGCTGTATCTCGGCAAGAAATTTACTGGATGTACTCTCAGCCTGCCCTGATCCCTTGGTAAGCCCGGGAATATCTACAAGGTCGACAGTTGCATGTAAAACACGCTGCGAATGTATGAGCGCATCCATGGCATAAAGCCGGCTATCGGGAACATTAATCTGCCCCATATGGGATTTTTGCCCTCCCGATTGTTCATGAATTTTGGTGTTTGCAACACAATTGAACAGAGTGGTTTTGCCGGTATTGGCTAAACCTATAATTCCACATTTCAGCGCCATTTTTCAATATTTTTAAGAGCGCAAAGGTAGTTACAACTCCCGTTAAAAAAAAGCAGGGAATAATGTCATCCCATATTTAATGAATCCTACTGTACAATCCCCGGGCAGCAAGGTTAATGTATCAGCCGGATTTTATAATTCTCCTCAACAAATTTAAAGTACCAATATAGTTTTCGGTTTACATCAATACCATAATCGATCGAATTGTCGTATACCAGGTATTCATCTATTACGCGATTGAAATGGTTCCTTGCATAATAATCGTTCCAGTTAATTACTCCAACCTGGTTCCTGGCCCGGTAATACTCGTTACTGTATTCCTTTGCCGGGGTGTAGTTCACTAGATACCATCTGTCAAAATCCGGGTCGATTATAATAATCCCATACTGGGTGCTGTCGGTTATTATGAGAGAGCGCGGGTTTGAAGTGCTGGCTTTCCGGGTTAGGGAACATGAGCAAACAACCAGTAATACAAAAAATGGAAATAAAAACTTCATCATGGCATAACTTTTTAGAAATATTTAAAAAGCGAACTTTGTCAGGCTGCCTGAACAGTTTGAATTACACAACTTGTATGCCGTATTTCAACAATATTGGTTGATTAATCTACTGATTGTCATCGTTGAAAAGTTTTCCCTGGGTTGCCATTTGGGCTTTAATACCTGCAACTTCATTCTGAAGCGCGGCCAGTGCTCCTGCCATTTGGTTTGCAGGCAGATTGGGTTCAGGCAGTTCCGAACTGATATAATGTACAAAGCGCCAAACTTCGCGTAAGTCTTTCAGATCAACCGGGTATGACTCATACAGCGGATTCAGTGAATGTAGCAGGAACCGCCCTTCGGTTTTCAACCTGTTCTCAACTACTTTAAACATGATACCATCATTCAGGGTAAGTATAATGTATGCCTGATGATCGCGCACCAGGTCCCAGTTCTGCACAAATTCGCCGGTTACCCACGACTTATCAGGAATCGGCAGCATCGAGTCACCTGAAATCTGGAAGGTCCGGTACTTCCGGTCCGGTGAAAGAAACGGCATCTGGAAAGTCGGCAACACCCTGATGTATTCCGGATCGGCAAAACCTGTACGGTAACCGGCCGAAGCTTTCTGGTTTACCACTTCAATATTTTCCTTATTACTACTATCCACAGTAGTTGTGAGAATACGCAGATTTCCGCCGTTTACGAAAATATCGTACCCGTGTTCCAACTGGTATAATTCGCTTTCGCGAAGCATGCCCAGATCAACGGTTATCAGGGTATCGACCGATATTTTGAAATATTTTGCCAGGGCAAGCAATGCTTCTATGCCCGGTTCGGCAACACCGTTTTCGTACCCGCTAAGGGTTGATCGTTTCATTTGCAGGGCAAATGCAATATCGTCCTGTGTGCGGCCACGGCGTTTGCGCAGCAGTTTGATGTTTTGTCCCAACGTAGCAACATAGCTTGCCAGGTCTTTATGGTTTTTATTAACAATATTATCCATGTTTCAGAAATTATGATTATATTGTAGTCAATATTTTGATTAATTTTTAATCAAAGGTAATACATTTTTACAAAATGCGTACAACTGATGAAAAAAATATTTTAAGTTCCCCTTCTTATCTCCCTGATACAATTGGAGTCCCTCCCCCTCTCCTCAAGGAGAGGGGGCCGGGGGGTGAGGTCATCAAGGAGAGAGGATCGGGTGTTGAGGTCAAATCCCGCACCATTGTCCATATGGACCTGGATACGTTTTTTGTTGCCGTCGAACGGCTCATGAACAGCAAACTTATCGGGAAACCTGTTATTGTTGGTGGATTTTCCGACCGTAGTGTAGTATCGAGTTGCAGCTACGAGGCACGTACATTCGGGGTACATTCGGCCATGCCGATGAAAATGGCGCGTATGCTCTGCCCCGATGCCATCATCGTGCGCGGCGACATGGAACAATATACCAGGTATTCCAACATGGTTACCGATGTTATTGCCGAGCGAGCGCCATTGTATGAAAAAGCCAGCATCGACGAACACTACCTTGATATTACCGGCATGGATCGCTTTTTCGGCAGCATGAAATGGACACACGAACTCCGCCAACGTATTATCAGCGAAACAGGCCTGCCCATTTCGCTTGGACTTTCGGTAAACAAAACGGTATGCAAAATTGCCACCGGCGAAGCCAAACCCAACGGCGAACTCGAAATTCCCGGCAACCGTGTAATCCCTTTCCTTGGGCCGCTTTCGATAAGCAAAATTCCCGGCATAGGCGAAAAAACTTACCGCCTGCTGCGTTCCATGGGTATAGCCACCATCGATACCCTCGGCCATATGCCCCCCGAAATGATGGAAAAAGTACTGGGACTGAACGGCCTGGTGATCTGGAAGAAAGCGAACGGCATCGACACAACCCCGGTTATCCCCTACTCCGAACGCAAATCGATCAGCACCGAAACTACGTTTGAGCAGGACACCATCGATATACATATGATTAACGAACTGATGGTGCGCATGGTAGAGAAAATTGCCTTTTCGCTGCGTAAAAAACAGAAACTCACCTCGTGCGTCACAATAAAAATCCGCTACTCCAATTTCGACACCCATACCGTGCAGCAGCGCATCGGCTACACCTCTTTCGACCATGTGCTGATACCCATAGCCAAAGACCTGTTCCGAAAACTGTACCAGCGCCGTATGCTTATCCGCCTGGTAGGCATAAGGTTCAGCCACCTGGTAACCGGCGTGCAGCAGATCGACCTTTTCGACCAGACACCCGAGCTCATAAACCTCTACCAGGCCATGGACCGTGTTCGCCTGCGCTACGGGCGCAAATCGCTGGTAAGGGCCGTAGGGCTGGATGATGAAGACGAAGATGAAGATGATTGAGCCGGAAATTGCTTACAAGAGGACAAGGAGAAGGGGCGACAGGGAGATGGGGAGAAAATGTGGGATGTCGGATGTCAGAACACCTCAAAAATCGTAATTCGTAAATCGTACCTCGTACTTCGTAAATCCGAAAATCGCAAATCCGAAATCCGAAATCCCCATGTACCTCAACTGCCACTCCTATTACAGCCTCCGTTACGGCACTTTTTCAGTGGAAACACTGGCCGCAATGGCTGTAAAATCCGGCATTGATAAGCTTGCCCTCACCGATATAAACAACAGCATGGGTGTGGTCGATTTTGTGAAAGCATGCACTAAAAACGGGGTGAAACCGGTTGCCGGCATCGAATTCCGCGCCGGGAACGAATTATTGTACGTCGGTATAGCCCGCAACAACGAAGGGTTCATGGAACTGAACGAATTTCTCAGTTACCACAACATCAATCACCTGCCCTTACCGGGGGAAGCGCCAACATTTAGCCATAGTATTGTAATTTACCCTTTCGGAAAAAAATCACCCGGCCAACTCCGCGAAAATGAATACACGGGCATCCGGAGTACCGAGTTGAACCGCTTACTATCGTCGGATTACCGCCACAACCAAGACAAACTCGTGGCTTTATGCCCGGTAACATTCAATGATGAACCCGGGTACGAACTTCACCGCAACCTCCGCGCAATCGATAACAACACCCTGCTGAGCATGCTGGTTCCATCGCAGGTGGCTGCTCCCGACGAATGCTTTGTACTTCCGGCCAATCTCGGAAAACGATTTGAATACTACCCCGGAATTATCGCAAACTCCCGCAAATTACTTGATGATTGCACAATAGAGTTCGACTTCACAACAGTAAAAAACAAAAAGCTTTTTTCAGCAAGTACTTATGACGATCGCCTTCTGCTCGAAAAACTTACCATGGATGGCCTGCATTACCGTTATGGCAAAAAAGACAAGGAAGCTCTCCGCCGGGTGAAACACGAACTCGAAATTATCGACAGGCTAGGTTTTTCCTCCTATTTCCTTATCACCTGGGACATTATCCGCTACACCATGAGCCGCGGGTTTTACCATGTGGGTCGGGGTAGCGGGGCCAACAGCATTGTAGCATACTGCCTGCGCATCACCGATGTGGATCCCATTGAACTGAACCTGTATTTCGAACGCTTCCTAAACCCCAAACGCACCAGCCCGCCCGATTTCGATATCGATTTTTCGTGGAAGGACCGCGACGAAGTATTTGAATACATTTTCAAGCGATACGGACACAAACATACCTCCCTGCTTGGCGCCACCTCCACATTTAAAGGTAAATCCATTCTGCGCGAACTGGGTAAAGTGTACGGATTGCCTAAAGAAGAAATCGATCTGCTGGTGGAAGAACCCAACAATCCGCTGAATAACAATGATATAGCCAATCACATTGTAAAACTCGGCACCCGCATGACCGACTTCCCTAACATACGCAGCATTCATGCCGGCGGGGTACTAATCTCGGAAGAACCGCTCACAGCCTACACAGCACTCGATATGCCGCCCAAAGCATTCCCCACCACGCAATGGGATATGTATGTTGCCGAGGACCTGGGGTTCGAAAAACTCGACATCCTCAGCCAGCGCGGCATAGGGCATATTCAGGAAGCCGTGGATATTATAAAGCTTAACCGGGGTATCAACATTGATATTCATAGGGTAAGCGAATTTAAAAAGGATGAGAAGATAAAGAAACAATTGAAAAAAGCCGAAACCATCGGTTGTTTTTACATCGAAAGCCCGGCTATGCGCGGACTGTTGAAAAAGCTCAAATGCGACAATTACCTTACGTTGGTGGCTGCCAGCAGTATCATTCGTCCCGGCGTTGCCCGTTCGGGGATGATGAAGGAGTACATCTGGAGGTTCCACAACCCGGATAAATTCACATACCTGCATCCCATTATGGAGGAGCAGCTTGCGGAAACCTACGGTGTGATGGTATACCAGGAAGATGTGTTGAAAATATGTCACCATTTTGCCGGCCTCGACCTGGCCGATGCCGATGTGCTGCGCCGCGCCATGAGCGGGAAATACCGCTCGCGGGTAGAATTTGATAAAATTGTGAATAAATATTTTGAGAGCTGTCGTGAACAGGGCCATTCCGACGAAGTTACCCGCGAAGTCTGGCGTCAGATCGAATCGTTTGCCGGTTACTCCTTCTCGAAAGCACATTCGGCTTCGTTTGCGGTGGAAAGCTACCAGAGCCTGTTCCTGAAATCATACTACCCCCTCGAATTTATGACAGCCGTGCTCAACAACTTCGGGGGATTTTACCAGGCATGGGTTTATATCAATGAAGCAAAACGCTGCGGCGCCACCATCGAACTGCCCTGCGTGAACCGCAGCAACCATACCACCACTATCAGCGGAAGCACAATCTGGCTGGGATTTGTGTACATAGCCAACCTCGAAAGCAATATAGCTCACGCTATTGTCGATGAGCGGCAGCGCAACGGTACCTACGCCAGCTTATCCGATTTCGTCAGCCGCGTACCTATCACACTTGAACAGGCTATACTACTGATCCGGCTCAATGCTTTACGCTTTACAGGCATAAGCAAGCAGGAGTTGCTGTGGCAGGTACATCTGCTTTTGCGTAAGTCGGCACCTCCACCTACCGACGGTTCGCTTTTTACCACGCCTGTAAGGCAGTTCCATATGCCCGCATTGGACCATTCCATCGTGGATGATGCATTCGATGAAATCGAATTGCTCGGTTTCCCTGTAACAATGGGCTATTTCGATCTTCTGCAGACCACCTTCCGCGGCGAACTCCGTGCTCATGAGCTAGCTACACGTGTAGGTGATACGGTGCGTATGCTGGGATCACTGGTTACAATCAAATATGTGCGGACCATCAGGAATGAGATAATGCATTTCGGAACTTTCTTCGATGCCGACGGCGAGTTTTTCGATACCGTTCACTTCCCTCAATCGGCTAAACAATACCCGTTTAAAGGTCGGGGCGTGTACCTGATGAAAGGAAGGATTGTAGAGGAATTTGGTTTTCCAAGCGTAGACGTAGAGAAAATGGTGAAACTGCCGTTTGTAAAGGACAGGAGGTATTTGTAGGAAGGGGTTAGGGGTTAGGGGTTAGGAATTGGGGATTTGTTTTCCCAGTGATAGGATACTGATTTCCAGGAATTGTAATTATCCTACCTTTACGATCTATTTCGTAACACTTATGCTTCACAGATTATCAGAGTACAATCAACGACTGGTTGTTCTCACCAGGGAGAAACAAAATCTTCAAAAAAAGCAGCAACCGCTGCCTGTACTCAGGTTGGCGTCCTTTACAGGAATTGTATTGTTTACCTATTATTTCCTTACAACTCAATTATTCTGGTCTGGATTACCGGCAGTTCTAACCCTCATTCTGTTTGTGGGGCTGAGTATTTATGATAACAAACTGAAAAATAAGATCATCAGCTTTGAAATCCTGGAGGAAATTAACACAAACGAATTGTCAGCCCTAAGTGGAGATTACAGTTTGTTTAATGCCGGGAATGAATTTGTAAATGAGTCGCACGACTATACTCACGACCTTGATATTTTCGGCGAAGGATCAGTATTTCAATACATTAACCGCACTGCAACCATCTTTGGCAAACTCCGGCTGGCTGATTATTTCAGTAATGCATTTCAATACTGCAGTAAGTTAATCCAACGGCAGGATGCTGTTAAAGAATTATCCGGAATGGTTGAAGTGCGGCAGGAACTGCAGTTAATGTTTCATAACGAAAAAATCTCCGAATCTGATAAAGAAGAAATGACTCAATGGCTCGAAAGCGAAAGCCCCGTTAAAAATCTTAAATTTTTACGAATAATTTCCTTCGGACTACCGGCAATCACGATGATCTGCATTATACTTTCTATTGCCGGGATATTTCCATTCCCTGGCTTACTGATTGTTGTGCAGTGGATTATTGTTATTCTATACGCACGCCAGACATTGAAAGTACAATCCATTATAACTTCAAAAAGTAAGATCCTCAACAAGTATGCACAGTCACTCAGATTAATTGAAAAGACGGATTTCAGATCTGAGTATTTCATAGCCCTCAGGAAACGATTGGTGGTTACTGAATCACAAAGTCCTTCGAAAGCCATTCACCAGCTCTCTGTGATATTAAATTATATGGACCAGAATCTGAATATTCTTGTTTCTGTTATCCTAAATGGCCTTTTCATGTTCAACCTTCATCTTTTGCTCAGGGCTGAAAAATGGAAGAACGACAACAAAATGAAAGCTGTGGACTGGTTCGAAGCAATTGCTGATTTTGACGCACTCTCGAGCCTTGCCAATTTTGCTTACAACCAGCCGGATTTTACCTTTCCACAGATGCTTGAAACTGAATTCCATTTCCAGGCAAGTGAAATCGGGCATCCTCTTATAGCATCTGGTGAGAGGGTTGTTAACGATATGGATATCAGGGGATGGAACCAGTTTTACATTATAACCGGAGCCAATATGTCGGGGAAAAGCACCTTCCTCCGGACCATCGGGGTAAACTATATTCTTGCAATGGTAGGTTCACCGGTGTGTGCATCAGAACTTAGTTTTTCTCCTGTCGAAATTCACAGCAGCATCCGCACCTCTGATTCATTGGTGAAACACGAATCCTATTTTTATGCTGAGTTGAAACGCCTGAAACAGATCATTGATGAACTTGAAAGCGGCAAGCAGAAATTAATCCTGCTGGATGAAATACTCAAAGGAACCAATTCAAAGGACAAACAAGCCGGGTCAATAGCTTTGATTGAACAATTGCTTCATTACAAATCGGCAGGCTTATTTGCTACTCACGATCTGATGCTCGGTGAACTCGCAAATATCTATCCCGGTCATGTAAATAATCTCTGTTTCGAAATAGAAATAGAAAATGATAAAATGGTGATTGATTATAAATTACACAAAGGAATCTGTAAAAACCTGAATGCAACTTATCTGATGAAGAACATGGGTATCCTGATTGATTCTAGTACCAGAATTACATCGGGGAATATAGCAAATCAATTTTATGAGGGCGTATAATATGCTTATTTTCAGGATTTACTTCTGATAAATTTCATTCCGCATCATTATAATTTTACCAATAGAACATTAGGTAATTGTATCGTTTAAATTCAGAATATTTATTCCTGAAATAAATATGTTGCAACTTTTTTACTTAAAAAAATTCTCTTCAAATTATTTGTCAGAAATTTTTTTATGGAACTTTAATTTTAATTATTTTTATAGCAAATTTAAATATAAAGTCTCTTAAGTTCTCTTTCAAACACTTATCCTGTATTTTCACCTTGGCTACAAATGTAATTCCGAAATTGTAGAAAAACCTTCTCAATAATAATTCCTATGAAAAACACATTTGTCCTGTTAATGTTTATGCAGTTAATCTTATTACATTGCTTTAGTCAAACAATTCTTAAAAATTCCTTGAATTCAAGAAATGAATACAGGGATCAATATGGCAGAGTAATTTGGAATTCTCAGAATCAGAAGCTAAATTATTCTCAGGATCAGACTCCTGAAGATGAAAGAGAAAGCACAATTTTGCCGGATTCAAAAGCATCTTCCGATCTTCCAACTTCCGGAACTTTAGCAGAACCGATATGGAAATTTACGATTATGGGAACAAGCATAGGCAGGAAATCAATCTATTGTGGTGATCTTGATGGAGACGGGAAAAACGAAATACTTTGCAGTGCAAATATGGGATACTCATCCACATATACCTCGGTGTGGTATACCCTCGAATATGATGCATTAACCCAAAAATACAATCATGATTTTGTAAGTACTCCATTTTTTGAACAAATTACGAGAATAAAAATTCTTGACTTGAACAATGATGGGATTAAGGAAATTGTTATCGGGTCATCTGCTGGGAAAATCAGTATTTATAATAGTGTTAACAAGGCATTTATTGGAACTTTTAACATTCCGGGAGCCCCGAGTTTATCGGCTTCAATAAATGATATTGAATTCGGGGATGCTAATAACGATAACATAAATGAACTCGTCATAAGCACTGATAATAATATCTACCTCTTCAATGCAACTAATTATACTTCAAAAGGACTAATAAATCAGGGAGCCGAAGAATTCTGCCTGGGGAATGTTGATAATAATAATGATATTGAGATTATTACAACTTTCGGGAAAGTCTTAAAATATTCCAACGGAAATCTAGAAACAAAATGGTCTTTTTATTCTGGCCAAAGTTCTGATTGGGGGTATATGATCGAAATTTCAGATATCGACGCTGACGGAATGAGTGAGATAGTTTGCGCCAAGTCGTGGGCCTATATTGATGTTTTTGATGCTGATACAAAGAGCTTAAAATTTCAAATACCCAGTGAATTAGACATCCAGGCTCTATTACTGGCGGATGTAAATAATGACCATATTGATGAGATTTTCTACGGCGATGGACAATGGGGAAAAATTTATTGTCATAACTCCACAAATGGATCTCTGAAATGGAGCATTGCCAACCCCGAACATGGGGTAACAGGATTGAGTCTGAGTGACGTTGATAATGATGGAACTTTGGAGATCATGTGGGGTGCTGGTTGGACCTCAACCGGATCTGACTACCTATACGTGGCCTCTACCGATACACATTCAATTGAGTGGCAGAGCAAAGATATAGATGGGCCATTTTATGCTGTAAAAGCTGGTGATATTGATAATGACGGACAAAAGGAAGTTGTTGCAGTATCGTATGAAAGTGAAAGTGGTTACGAAAGTGGAGTAATCTCGGTATTTGATGGATTAACTCATTTATTGGAATGGCAGAGTACAGGTAATTTTATGTACGATATATGGACTGGCGTTTGGGATGTTGAACTCGAGAATATCGACAGTGATCCTCAGATGGAAATAATCGTTGCTGCTGATGATACATATGATGGAGCAATCTGGGTCATTGATGGTCTTACCAAAGCGAAACAAAATAGTGTCATTTTCCCTTACTCCTCCAATATTTCCGAATTCAGGGCAGTAGAAGTGGAAGATATTACAGGCGATTCAAAAAAAGAAATCCTTGCTGTTACAGGTGACCATTACTATTATATCAATCCTGACGACTTTTCCATTTTGTACACTTCTGGATCCTTGTATTATGAACCTATTCATGCAAAAATTGCAAACATTAATTCTTCGTCTGAAAAGGAACTCATTTTGATTAGCGGGGGGAGGCTAATGGTTCAAGGTTGTACAAGTCATTCACAACTTTTTAATCAAAGTAACGGATATACTGCAGTTACTACCTATGATATTAATGGAGATTATATTGATGAAATCATTGCTGGCAATTCGTCTGGGCAAATAGTAGTTCTCGATGGCACTAGCTATCAGATTGTTAAGCAGTTTACTATTGCAAATCAAAAAATTGATGGAATCGAGTTGGCAAATCTTGGTAACTCAGCATTGCCTGAATATATATTTACATCGGGAGGTAAATTATATATATACAATGATAACGAGAAGACAACAGTTACAGATAAATTGGCTGAGATTACAGGTGCTTATAACAGTATCGTTGTTGATGATATAAATAATGATGGTCAAAAGGAAATTTTAGTTGGTAATTCATTTCAGGTGCTTGAGTTTGGCTCTGAGATCTATAAATGCGGTTGGCTAACGCTGTCAAAGACAATTCAAAATGTATCATGTTCAAGTAATGCAGATGGTTCAGTACTAGCTAATGCTTCTGGAACAATTGGCCCTTATCAGTATAATTGGAACAACGGATCTACTGGGCAGTCAATAAGTAATCTTACAGCAGGTACTTATATTGTAACAATACACGACGCAATTGGATGCGCTATTATTGATACAAGCCTTGTAGCTCAATCTGCAATCGCAGCAACATATGCAAAAACCAATGAATTTTGCAATCCGGAAAACAATGGTACAGCCACTGTTACTATAAATCAAGGTACACCTCCCTATACCTATTCCTGGAATAATGGACAGACGACGTCTTCAATCAACAATTTGAAGAGTGGAACATACTCGGTAATCGTTAAAGACTCGAAGAACTGCTCACTAACTCATAATTTCCAAATTGATAAAGATGTGTTGAATTTTTCTTTAAGTGGCCAAAATGTATCTTGTTTCGGACTGAATAACGGTTCTGTAACACCTGTAATAATTATTGGTAATCCGCCATATAGCTATAGTTGGAGTAACAGTCAAACTGGAAATCGACTATATAATGTTTCTGCAGGTAATTATTCTGTTACCATAACTGATTCACATGGTTGTGTTCAACTCAAATCACTTGAAATTACCCAACCTCCGGCAATGCTTCTGGGTCTTACTACAATTCTCGATGATTCATCAACACCATTTGGTGACGGGTCAGCGACAATAAATGTAATAGGAGGTACCCCTCCATATAGTGTTAAATGGAATGATCCGTTTCTCCAGAACACAATTACGGCTATCAATTTGCTTGCAGGTCCATATCAGGTTACAGTTACCGATTCAAAAAATTGTTCAAAATCGCTTGGATTTTATCTCGCTGGCACTAACGGAATAGAAGAGACAGAGGTAATAACATTGTATTCGGTATTTCCAAATCCAACAAATACCGGAAAAGTGAACATTAAAATAGTGGATACTGAAAATCACATTCTGAGTCTGACTTTAATAAACACGGAAGGCAAAATTGTTGAATATATTCCTCCGGCCAATGTTTCACCTGACCAGCTCACCGAACTGAATACCAAAAATTTAAGTGCCGGATTGTACTATCTCCGACTATTTATCGATGGTAAACCTTACTCTTCAAAAATTCAGGTTCTCAGGTAAAAAGTTATTTGCCGTCAGATATTAAAACCCTGAACTACTTCGGTTTCAGGATGATTACAGCATGTAAAACCGGTACTTTATATTTCTTAAATTCTCCCAGTATTCTTTGGCAGCCAATCGGACTGAAAAGCGCTATTAATCCAGCTAAAGCCATAACTTTATCTGATAAAACAGTTTAAAGCCTGCCCTTTCGTTGCCTGAAAATCTGTATTTTTACACTTCTGACAACAGTTTGAGTATTATAATCGAAATTAATGCCTTTCATTACAATTAGCATCCCGAAATAAATGAAACCCGGAATTTTAGCCATATTCCTGACAAGCTTTTTTATAATAAGTATTTCAAATGCCCAGCCCGTGGTTAAACACAATTTAACTTTTGGGTCCATTCCGAATCGATGGGACCGAGGCTTCCCCCTGGGAAACGGAATGATTGGTGTGCTTGTATGGCAGAAGGACGGGATGCTCCGCCTGTCAGTCGATCGGGCTGATTTATGGGACCTGCGCCCGACGGCTGATATTGAAAAGTACACCTACAAATGGGCATATCAGCAAAGGTTAAAAGGTGAGTTCGACACTGTCTGGAAAGTGGCTGATTTGCCTTACGATCGCGATGCCGCACCAACCAAAATCCCTGGTGCAGCCATTGAATTCAATATCAGCAAACTGGGCCAGGTTGAGTCAGCTACTCTGGATATTGCATCAGCCATTTGTATCATCAGGTGGAAAAACGGGGTAGTTTTCCGCACATTTGTCGATGCTACACAACCTCTGGCCCGCTACAACTGGCAAGGCGCGGATCCTGTGCCTGTAATAAAAGCACCGGCATACAACTCTACAAATCCAATACCTGCAGAAAACCAGGTTGTTGAAGGCAACGATCTTCGCCGGCTTGGTTACCCTGAAGGAATAATTGTTACCCGCAAGAACCTGACAATATATCACCAGAAAGGATGGCAAACCTTTGAATATGAAGCTGCAGTTTTAAATTCAAAAACAAAAACCGGGACTGAAGGCTGCTTTAGTATTACTTCAAAGGAAAATGGTAATCGAAATGGAGTAACTGCTGCTGTCATTGTTAAAAAAGCCGATAAAACAAGATTTGATAACAGCCTGACCGATCATAAAAAATGGTGGTCCGTTTACTGGCAGCAATCATCCGTTTCGCTACCCGACACTTTGCTCGAAAAGCAGTATTATCTCGAAATGTATAAATTTGGTGCAACCTCACGCAAGGGAGCTCCACCCATTACCTTGCAGGCAATATGGACTGCCGACAACGGGAAACTTCCTCCATGGAAAGGCGATCTTCATAACGACCTGAACACCCAGCTCAGCTACTGGCCTTCCTATGCAGGCAATCATCCCGTTGAAGGAGCCGTATTTACTGACTGGCTCTGGGAAAACAGACACGTTTTCGAACTCTATGCAAAAAAGGTATTTGATGCAGGTGGACTGAATGTCCCTGGTGTTTCAACCCTGAAAGGTTCAGCCATGGGCGGTTGGCATATGTACTCACTCTCCCCTACCATTGGAGCATGGATGGCGCAGCATTTCTATTTACAGTGGCGCTACACCATGGACCGTGAATTCCTCAGGAACCAGGCATATCCATGGTTTTCGGAAACTGCAACCTTCCTCGAACAGGTTACAGTAATAAAAAACGGGCTTAGGCAACTGCCGATGAGTTCGAGCCCCGAATTCAGGGACAACCGGATGGAAGCATGGTTCCTCGATATGAGCAATTTCGATCTTGCCCTTTGCAGGTTTACATTCGAAAAAGCTGCCGAACTGGCTACCGAATTAGGTCTCGGCACCGAAGCGGAACACTGGAAATCAATTCTTGATCAATTTGGATATTACGAACTTGATGATACCGGAGGACTCGCTATAGCCAGGGGATTTCCTCTTGGCGAATCACACCGCCATTTTTCGCATATGCTGGCCTTTCATCCTTTAGGGCTACTCGATTTCGATAAAGATGTTGATAATAAGATTATAGGAAAAAGTATAGCCCGCATCGAGAAAAACGGCTCCTCGCAATGGTGCGGGTATTCGTTCAGCTGGCTGGCGAATATGTATGCCTGCATGAACCGTGGTGACGATGCTGCCAAAGCATTGCGTACCTTTGCATCCTGTTTCTGCTCGCCAAACAGTTTTCACCTTAATGGCGATCAGTGTAATGCCGGGAACAGCAGTTTTACCTACAATCCGTTTACACTTGAAGGCAATTTTGCTTTTGCTTCGGGTATCCAGGAAATGCTTTTGCAGAGTCAAGGCGGAATCATCAGGATTTTCCCTGCTGTGCCATCTGAATGGAAGAATATTACTTTCGAAAACCTGAGGACTGAGGGAGCATTTCTTGTTAGTTCAAAAAAACAGGATGGAGTAATTGATTCGTTTACAATTACTTCCATTGAAGGTGGAATAGCTTGCATCAGGCTGCCATTTCCGACTTTTTATATCAGCAGCAGCGAAAAAATGGAACAATTGACTTCAACAAATGCCAAAGAAATTTTGTTGAAATTCGAAAAAGGAGGCAAAGCGATAATCCGGAACGGGTATGAATAATAAATCGCCTGAGGAATCGAAACAAAAAAACAATTATTAATAGTCAATAACCTAACCAACATGAACCCCTATTTCACCAAACTGAGTGATAAATCATTCAACGACGCAATTGATCATGTAACCGCAATCCTGAAAGAACATGGCTTTGGCATAATTACCCATGTTGATGTACAGGACACCCTGAAGAAAAAAATAGATGTTGATTTCCGGCCTTACCGTATCCTGGGAGCCTGCAATCCTCATTTTGCGCATAAAGCCTTGCTGGCTGAGGATAAAGCCGGCATGATGATGCCCTGTAATGTAATTGTTCAGGAACACGTGGATGGGAAAGTAGAAATCTCAATTATTAACCCTGATGCAGCAGCAAACCGGCTGAACAACAAAGTGCTTGAGGATTTTGCCTGCGAGGTAACCAAGGAACTCAGGCAGGTTTTCCGCAAGATTTAAAGGTGAAGGAAGTTTATTGGGAATTTTAATATTTGACAAAGCGTTTGCTAACGATGCTTCCTTTATTTAAACTTATCACCATGTATATCCCCTGAGGAAGATTCCCAACCTGAATAACGGTATTCTCCTGAAAGCCTGGAATTATAAATGAAATAAATTCCCGTCCTGTAACATCAACTATTCTGCAATGACGATCGGTGATTTCAGCGGAAATATTTACAAAAAGCCTGTCGTGCGCCGGATTTGGGAACAACCGTAACTCAGATGTCGCTTCAGCTTTTCCAGGAACCGAATTTGGTGCCAGTTGATCCAATAATGTTGAATAACGTTTCTCCAGAAATGGTTTAATGCCATAAGGCGTATGACCATCAATTGTTTTAGTATATCCATCAAAGAAGTTGTCGGCTGTATAGCCATAGTCAAGAGTACGATACGTATCTGCAAGCGCAGCGTTAGTTATCAGGTTTCGAAGTGAATCGATATGCGGGAAAATAAGAACAGGTTTTATTATTTGGTTTGTTATGGTATCGAGGTATCGATGATATTTCGCCATAAATCCGGGTATCCCAAGGATTTTTGAAGCCAATGGCCTGGGTTCATTCGTGTTAAACCAGTTAAAGCAATTCCGGGTTGCCCAGTCCTTATTCACCCAGTCAACTCCGAAGGTATTGTCGGTATCATAGGCAACAAACTCAAATTTATCATCCACGGCGCGATGATATAAATAAAAGTTATTTTTATTATACATATAATCATCCCAGTTACCGGTAGCAACATCAATGGCAAAGACTTTCAGAAAGCTGTCAATATCAATTTTCTTTGAAATAAGCCTGGCAAATGCAGTATCGGCCGGAAGGTTCAGAGTTGTGATAAGATCAACCAGATCGGAATAGTTATCAGCAGTTTCATTAGTTTGTAAATCATAAGCCCTTCCACCGGTTACCGAGCCGCTCTGGATATTTTTATAAACCTGCTGTGTTGATCCGTGGTACACAAGGTCAGCGGGAGAAGTACATTTATAGAGGTTACCGCTGTTTTCGTTATACACACGCTGTAACCAGTCTTTATCGAATTCTTCAAGGTTAGTATAAAGTCCGTAATATGCCAGATTGATATATAATTTTACGAAACTGGTCCTTCGTTCAACCATACCGGCTTTTTCCCATGTGTCATAAAACAGTTTCTCGCGTATAAGGGTTGGATCGTTGTGCTGGCCATTAAGGTTAATTTTCTTAACACCCTGGTACTTTCGCCCTGCAGCATACTCGTTGAAACTGATTTTAAACGATTTCTTTTTCGAAAAGCGCGATGTATTTCCTCTTAACCTGAATCCAATATTCTGTACAGTGTCGCGTCCGGCTCCATAATCATAGATAAACAGTGCATGGTAATAATAATCAGAAAGCACATTTGTCATAATTTTATCCAGCGAATCTGCCGGAATCATAATATAAACTGACGAAACACGCGAATTATCGAAAAGCGTATTCTGTGAATACAAACTGCTAAACACTATAACAGTGAAACAAAGTGTAAGCAGGAGATTTTTCATAAATCAGGTTTGGTAAGGATAAATGCTTCTCAGAGGTGTGCCCGCAGTATAAATGATCAAAAGTTAAATGAAATAATCAGAAAGATTTATCCCGTTCGCCTCAATGTTATTAGCGTAATCTCAGGCCTGACTCCGATACGGCCGGGATATCCGAGTGTACCTGCTCCCCGGTTGACATAAAGGTATTGTTTATTTCCATCAGGGTGAATTTTTTCTGACAATCCACCCCATTCTTTATACAACAATGAAGCAGGGCTCCATTTGATATTTCCCTGTTCGATAGCAATCTGGAAAGCATGTGTGTGCCCTGATAGTGTGAGCCCGATTTGTGGAAATAAAGTGTTTACTTCACCATCCCAATGAGATGGGTCATGCGACATAAGAATTCTATATTGACATTGATCGGTTCCAACAAGTGCCTTTCTCAGATCTCCCTTTTTACCGAATCGTTTGTTCATGCTCCAGTTCTCAACGCCAATAATTGCTATTGAGGCCGAGTCGCGTGTGATAACCTCATTCTGGTTACGGAGCAAATGCCAGCCAATCCGTTCATAAAATTCAGCTAGTGCTTTATTGTTCTGTTCCTTTTCCAAAGGCGAATTCCATTGCGAATATTCCCCGTAATCATGGTTCCCAAGTATTGAATATACTCCATCTTTCGCCGTGATCCGTTTCAACTCTGCTTCGAACCGAAATGCTTCTTCCGTAGTAAGATTAACAAGATCACCCGTAAAAAGAATCAAATCAGGATTTTGGGCATTAATAATGCTTAACATTTTAGTTAAAGGACCTTTTGTAGCAAAACTCCCGAGGTGCATATCGCTCAGTTGTATGATTTTGTAGCCGTCAAATTCTCGCGGCAGATCCTTCACTGCAACTTCTACAGTTGTAAGTTTAAAATTATTCACCCAAAAGAACATTCCTGATACGAAAATCATCATAACCAGGCCTGAAACGGCAGATGCAAATACCAAAACAAAGCGGGGTCTTTGCCAACGCACTCTTGGGGATCTATTCCGAACCTGAATATTTCGATAAAGATTTATCGGCAAAACCAGGATATCACCTGCAATCATGAAAGTCAGGAAAATACCTTTCCCGATCAGCAAAATCATGAGTAAACCCGGTACGTATATTCGTAAAAAAGAGGGCCATTCGGTATAAGGAGCAATAAGTCCTGTAATAAAAAAAAACAGTAGCCAGGCCAGAGGCAACCAGTAGATGATTTTAAAAGGTTTTGAACACCTTGATGAAAGCGACTTCCTGATCGAAAGCCAGTAGAGTATGTCCACTATGGCAAGAGCAGCAATTGCTGTTAGACGGCTGACATATTTAGGCAACTGGTATCCGCCTGCAAGGATGATAATTGTTACCACAAAAAGGGATAAGATGAGGTATCGGAGTTTTGTCTTCATCATTCGAATTAGAAAGTGTGAAATTACTTAAAAGAAACCGATCAGGGCAAAAAAAGAAAGCTGCATCCAACGAAGCAGCTTTCTGAATATTTTTAATATATTCCGTTAGTTATGAATTTGCCTTTACATAATTAACAAGACCCTTGGCTTTAAAAATTCCAACCAGTTTGTCAGGTAATGGAGAAAAATTATACACACTTTCGCCTATAGTTACTTTCCCGGCTTCGAAGTCAATATCAACAAAGTCGCCTTGTTTGTAAGCATCAACGGCTTCAGGAAGCAAAATTATCGGCAACCCCTGGTTCACCGATGAGCGATAAAAAATACGGTTCACACTTTTACAAATCACGGCCTTAATGCCCGCAAAAGCAAGCCCGACCGAAGGATGCTCGCGCGAACTGCCGCAACCAAAATTAGCGCCGGAAACAATAATATCCCCTTCTTTTACACGTTCTGCAAAACTATCGTCGAATCCCTTGAAGAGATGTGGCATTATTTTTTCCGCTTCTGAACTTTTCACATTATAGGTCAGGTTGCCGGCAAACATCTGGTCGGTATTCAGGTTATCAACATCCGAATAGTTCCATGTTCCATTCGAGAAACGATCATCATCGGGACTAATGTCGACAGTTTTACTTTGTTCAATAGTATAAGGATACTTGTCATTTGCATTGGTTCCGCGTGGATCCGAAATCTCGCCCTTAAGCGCCGAATAAGCAACTACGGCTGGCGATGCCAGGTAAATGAGTGATGTTTTATTCCCCATCCGGCCTTTAAAGTTGCGGTTGGCCGTTGAGATAATGGTCGTATTATCAGCAGGTATCCCCTGCCCTGTTCCCAGGCATGGACCGCACGATGGAGCAAGGACGCTGGCTCCGGCTTCCATAAAGGTACGGATAAGGCCTTCGTCCATCGCCTGGAGGTAAATTGGTTGTGATGCAGGGATAATCAGCAACTGGAAACCAACTGGCAGCTTTTTCCCGTTAAGTATTGCGGCTGCTTCGCGCAGATCATCAATACGGCCGTTGGTACACGTACCAATCATGGCTTGCTGTATTTTGGTTCCCTTTACTTCGGCTAATGCCTTAACATTATCAACATTATGAGGTGCGGCAACTACCGGGAAAATCTCATCGAGGTTGATCACAATTTCTTTAACATAAACAGCATCGGGATCAGCCCATGTACCAGGGACGATTTCACCCAGATGTTTGTTTAATATTTCGTCAGCCGGGAATACTGCATTCTTGGCTCCCATTTCCGAAGCCAGGTTGGCAATAGTCATCCTGTCGGAGATGGATAATGACTTCACTCCTTCCCCATGGTATTCAATTGACATATAATCGGCCCCACTCGAACCCATCATCCCGATGATCCAGAGTGAAAGATCCTTGCCAAACACGCCTTTTGGCAATTTACCTGTAAGAATAATTTTTATTGAATCAGGTACGCGGAACCATGTTTCGCCCTGTCGCCACAAACCTGCGGTTTCGGTGCGGTCGATTCCGGCTGCAAAAGCGTTGAACGCCCCGGCGGTGCATGTATGGCTGTCGCTGCCGACAATTATCATGTTGGGCCTAGCATAATCGCCCATGATCTGGTGGCAGATTCCTTTTCCAACATCATGAAATTTTCTGATCCCCTGCTCTGCAGCTATCTCCCTAATCTTCTGGTAATCATTGGCAAGTTCTGCACTTGTTGGAGGGGCATTATGATCGAGAACAAAAAGTAACTGATCAGGATCCTTTACCTTTTCGCCCCCCATTTTTTTGAAAGTGTTTGCAATACTGGCAGTGTTATCATGCGTAAGGATGATATCAGGCCGACGGAATACGATAGCACCTGCTTCGGCGCCCAGAATTTTTTCAGCAAATGTTTTTCCCATAATCTATATTTATTTGTTAATGTGGCTGTTACAAAATAAACAAGTACAAATACCTAATGTGGTTTGAAGCAGTAAATTTCGAAAAAACTTGGTATAAAAAAAGAAAAATGTACGTCGCACAAAAAAAACTCCTGCACCGGAACGATGACAGGAGTAATGCTTTATTTATGTCGTTCTAAAACCAGAAGCCGATATCAATGCCCAGGCGGGGAACAATTCCGCTGTAAGCGTTATCAAAAACAGTCTGATCATTATAATTAGAAT
Organism: Bacteroidales bacterium; assembly: GCA_963677975.1. GTDB lineage: Bacteria > Bacteroidota > Bacteroidia > Bacteroidales > UBA4417 > UBA4417. Next base: position 4,197,925 of record OY782677.1, read on the forward strand.
TATCGCTATAATTGAAAGTCTTCCTGAAACCACCCCCGGTATAAACATCAAGGTTAATCCGGTTGGCAAAAGAATAGGACCAGCCAAAAAGCATACCGCCCCCGAAAGCATCGTAGGTATCGGTAGTCCAAACCTGGTATCCTGTCATATAGCTGTTGTATTCCGTCTCATAATATTCATTTACAAGGTAAGGAGCAAAATAAAGCCTGTGACTCTGGCGCGGTTCGATTATTGTAAACACATGGAAACGCATCTGTGCCTCAGTTCGGACTGCAAATAATTTTTCGTAATCGGTGTCTTTAAATCCTAATCCAGCAGAAATATTAAGACTTGTATTGGGATCGAAAAACCGCTCATATCCCATCTGGAAGGTACTTTTTGTAAACATCGAAACCGACATTTTCAGGATGTTTTTATATTCGGGCGAGTTGGCTGTGGCCAAAACCTGTGCGAAGGCCCCTGAAGTCGAAAGAATGATCATTAGAGCTATCAGAATCTTTTTCATATGGGTTAATTTAGAAAGTTTATCCTATTAATTTAAGGTGGCAGTATTTAGCAACTATTAATTTACTAAATTAACAGTTATGTAAAATTAATTTTTAATTTGATTCAGGCAAACAAAAGAGAAACATATAATCACTTAATACAGCAATAACCGATCCAAAATTGTATTTAAATGATTACTTTTTTTGTACCCCCGAATACATCAGAATATAAATTACAGTAAAATAAAAAATAAATTTGCACTTGTCAGTAATATGTGTACTTTTGCACTCCATTTTTGAAGGAACGGAAGCGTTTTTTCATAACCACTGGAGAGGTGGGTGAGTGGCTGAAACCAACAGTTTGCTAAACTGTCGTACTCGATTAGGGTACCGGGGGTTCGAATCCCCCCTTCTCCGCAGTTCTTTTAGAAGTAAAATTGAAGTAATAGTTCGGGGTATAGCGCAGTCCGGTTAGCGCACCTGGTTTGGGACCAGGGGGTCGTAGGTTCGAATCCTACTACCCCGACAACTTTAAAGCCTCTGGCAGTGCCAGGGGCTTTTTTATTTCCAGAAAGTCGCATGCCATTATTGCATATTTTTGGAAAAGAAATTTCTTTTGCCATAATTGTTTTTTTATCAATGAGCATCCATGAAAAACATTCCTGTTTTCTTTCTTATTGTTATTGTGAGTGGAATCGCCACTTTATATGGTTGCAGCCGCACTTCCAATAACAATCATATTACTGATGAGCAAGTTATTGCTACCGAAAAACTCTTCGACCTTAACATGAGCGCTTCGGAGCGGGATTCGATGATCGGCACACTCGAAAGCCAGCTTTCCGATTACAGGATAATACACGGCCTATCTATTGATAATTCCTTACCGTCGGCACTTTGGTTCAACCCGATTCCTGCCGGAGTAAGTTACAATATGGTTCAGGTACCAATTGATTGGGAATTACCCACTGAAGTCGCTTTACCAGATGATGCAAATAAACTTGCATTCTATCCCCTTTCCGATCTTTCTGTATTAATCAGAACCCGGAAAATAAGCTCAGTCGACCTTACACGCTTTTTCATAGGCAGGCTTAAAAAATTCGGCGACACCTTGCATTGTGTGATCTCATTAACCGAAGAAAGGGCATTACGGCGGGCTCACAAAGCGGATGAGGACTTATCGAATGGGATCTGGCATGGGCCTTTACACGGAATACCTTATGGTATCAAGGACCTGTTTGCTGTGGAAGGATACAAAACAACCTGGGGAGCTGCGCCATATAAGGACCAGGTTATTAATACGGATGCTTCGATAGTAAAGAAACTGGATGCCGCCGGAGCTGTTTTGGTAGCAAAATTCTCATTAGGCTCGCTTGCTATGGATGACGTTTGGTTTGGCGGTTTAACGCGTAATCCCTGGGACCTGAAACAGGGATCGAGCGGATCATCGGCAGGATCAGCTTCTGCAACCTCAGCTGGTTTGGTGCCTTTTGCAATCGGGACCGAAACCTGGGGATCAATAGTTTCACCAAGCACCCGATGTGGTGTAACCGGACTAAGGCCAACCTTTGGAAGGGTCAGCCGTACCGGAGGCATGGCCTTAAGCTGGAGTATGGATAAGGTGGGACCAATCTGCAGGAATTCGTTCGATTGTGCCCTTGTTTTTAATGCAATGCGAGGATCGGATGGAATTGACAAATCGGTTACCGATTATCCTTTTAATTATAACAATTCGGTTAACTTCAAAAAACTTAGGGTTGGTTACCTCAAATCGCTTTTCGACAAAGGCGATGAAAACCATGTAAACGACAGCATTTCATTGGCTTTGTTCCGCCAAATGGGTATTAATCTAATTCCTGTAGTATTCCCCGATTCGGCAACAATACCGGTTAAATCACTTGCTATAATTCTGGTGGCTGAAGCTGCAGCTGCTTTTAACGACCTTACATTGAGCAATAAGGATGATGAACTGAACCTGCAGGATAAGAATGCCTGGCCCAATATTTTCAGGTCGGCACAGTTTATCCCTGCAGTACAATATATACAGGCCAACAGGTTGCGATATAAGCTGATAGAGGAAATACATTCGGTAATGAAAGATTTTGACGTTATAATAGCTCCAACTGATGGGGGCAATCAGATGCTTCTGACAAATCTTACCGGGAATCCATGTGTGGTAGTTCCTAACGGGTTTGATAAAAAGTTTCACCCCACTAGTATCAGTTTTATTGGTAACCTGTATGATGAAGCTACATTGCTTAGTTTTGCATATAAATACCAGAGTGTAACTGAATACGATAATATGTTGCCACCATTGTTTAAATAGTCAAAAATAAGGATACAGAAATACCGGTCAGACTTAAAAAATAAATAAAAAAAATACCCTGCGATGCAAGGTATCATTTAATCTGAACGATATTCAAATACAATTAATGGTATTTAGCAATTACCAACTTTTTTTAAGGACAGCAACTGTTCCTGTTGTTTAACTTTATGGATGTAACCAGCCATAGTATCGAGCAATATCTCTTTGCGTATAGGTTTAGCAAGGAATCCTGAACAACCTGCAGCATAGCATCTTTTCACATCAGCTGGAAGAACATAAGCGGTTTGAGCTATAACCGGCAGTCCGGGACGTAGTTCTGTAATTAACCTGGTTGCCTCGTAACCGTCCATAACAGGCATATACATATCCATAAGCACAAGGTCGATATTTATATCTGCATTTATATAATCAATCGCTTCTTTCCCATTCTGAGCCCAAAGAATCTTTGCTCCGGTACGACGCAGAACAGCCTCAATATAAAGGAAGCTAAAATCAATATCTTCAGCAATAAGCACAGTGCGATCGCTAAAATCGAACTGATTGGAATTAGCAGCTATTTGATTATTTTCCATGGCAGGGCATATAAATAAACTACACAGGATTATTGTGTGCAGTGACCAAAATCTTACACTAGTTTATAGCACTAAGGGTAAAAAGTAATAGCGTATTGATGCAAATGTACACATTAAATATTTCAACCATTTCCTGAAAAGAATGACAAATGATCAGGAATGCTCATATACAATAACATAGGAATATTGCGCTCGGAGGCAAGTTTCGGGAACAGGATAGAAATGTTTTTATATCTTTGCACCAGGTTAAAGGCCTCGTAGCTCAGTGGATAGAGCAGCAGCCTTCTAAGCTGCGGGTCATAGGTTCGAATCCTATCGGGGTCACTTTCAATTAGTTAAAAAATCCGCATCTGAGCGGATTTTTTATTTTTGCCTAAATGAACAAGGATTACTCTTTCAAATTACACATTTCCGGAGGAAACAAGAAGGTAGTATCTTTGTTGTACTAAAAAAGAGTTAGTTGAATACGATTTTTAAAAAAGAAGTTTTTGCTGTAACTGGCATGTCGTGTGCAGCGTGTGCCGGGAGCGTTGAGAGCATGATTGCATCTCTTCCCGGTGTGAGCAGTGTGTCAGTTAATTACGCCGGTGCCAATGTGTATGTTAGCTACGATTCCACTATTGTTTTGCCGGCTGATATGGTTAAGGCCTTGGAATCAGTGGGTTACGGGCTTATTATTGAAGAAGAAGATCTTAATGAAAAGCTTGCAATTATCGAAAAACAACATTTCAATGAGCTCAGGATCAAATTAGTGGTTGGAATTATTTTCTCTATCCCGGTATTTGTTCTTTCCATGTTCCATATCATTCACATCGAAAACTTAAACTGGCTGCTACTTGTTTTATCGTTCCCTGTAATTGTTTATTCCGGATCAGGATTTTTTGTAAATGCCTGGAAACAGGCGCGTCACCGTATGGTAAATATGGATACTCTTGTTGCCCTTAGCACGGGAATTGCATTTGTTTTCAGTGCATTGAACACCATACTGCCGGATATCTTTTTACGAGCAGGATTGCAACCACATGTTTATTATGAATCGGCTGTAGTTATTATCACATTTATCCTAACCGGGAAATTTCTTGAAGAGCGTTCGAAGAGCAGGGCATCGTCAGTTATCCGCAGCCTCATGAACCTGCAGCCTAAAACTCTTACCATTACACGTAATGGTATTGAAATGGAACTTCCGCTGCTTATGGTTGCTACCGGCGACCTGGTAATGGTGAGGCCGGGCGACCGAATCCCGGTTGATGGTGAGGTAACAGGTGGCGAGTCATATATTGATGAAAGTATGATTTCGGGCGAACCACTTCCGGTTTTTAAAGCTCCCGGCGCAAGCGTATATACCGGCACACTTAATACCAGCGGGAACCTGGTTATCGCTGCTTTAAAAACCGGTAAAAACACTCTGCTTGCAGGTATTATAGCTATGGTACAGGAAGCTCAGTCAGGCAAACCACCGATTCAGAAACTGGCTGATAATATTGCATCTGTATTTGTCCCCATTGTTCTTTTACTGGCACTAATTACTTTTGCTTCATGGTGGTTTCTGGGCCCTGAACCATCACTAACGTTCGCTTTCCTTACTACGATCAGCGTTCTGATTATAGCCTGCCCCTGTGCCTTAGGTTTGGCTACACCCACTGCCTTGATGGTTGGGATCGGAAGTGGTGCCTCACGAGGCATTCTTATCCGGAATCCTGATAGTCTCGAAACAGCATGCACTGTAAATGCAGTAATTTTCGACAAAACAGGAACCCTTACTTCGGGTAAGCCTGAAGTGAGTAAAAGTACCTGGTTAAAGGAAGATGAAATTCTAAAGCATTTGTTGTTTTCGCTCGAAAAACGATCTGCCCACCCGCTTGCTTATGCCATTGCTGCAACTTTCAGTTACAAAGAAATGCTTCCGGTCGAAAAGTTCGAAGACATTCCCGGCAAAGGTATCAGGGCAGCAAACCTGAAATATTCATGCCTTGTTGGAAACCATGCTCTGATGTCAGAAAACGGAATTATCGTGCCAGGGGGGTTTGCTGAAGGCAATTCCGTGTTTTATGCAGTAAACGGAGAAGTAATTGCTGCGTTTTCAATAGACGACACAATCAGGGCAAGTTCGTCCAACGCTGTTAACCTGCTTAGGAATGACGGTATCGAAGTTTTTATGCTTACAGGTGATAAAGAACCTGCTGCAGGTATTATAGCCAGTCAGGTTGGAATAACAAATTACTATGCCGGGGTGCTTCCCGCCGATAAAAAGCACTTTGTCACAGAACTAAAACAAAAAGGATATAAAGTGGCCATGGTTGGCGACGGGATCAACGATTCGGCTGCAATGGCCGAAGCCGACCTTGGAATAGCAATGGCATCCGGTTCGGATATTGCCATCGACAGTGCAGGTATTATCCTTATGAAAAGCGATCTGGATGCGGTTGCTCACGCTTTACGCCTTTCAAAAGCCACTGTCCGCATTATCCGCCAGAATTTTTTCTGGGCATTTTTCTACAATATTATTGCTATTCCTGTGGCTGCCGGGGTACTCTACCCTGTAAACGGCTTTCTGCTCAACCCGATGATTGCAGGCGCAGCCATGGCTATGAGTTCAGTAACAGTAGTATTGAATAGTTTACGATTAAAAAAAGCCGGCACCTAGTTATGGAACATCATCACCATCAATCCGGCAGTAATGATAAGGCTGAATCGAACCTGAAAATAGCGTTCTGGCTAAATGCATTTTTTGCTTTGATCGAAATTGCCGGGGGACTTTTCACAAACAGCATGGCAATACTGTCCAATGCTTTTCACGATCTGGGTGATTCGGTTGCACTTGGCTTAGCCTGGTATTTTCAGCGGTTCTCAACCAAAAAACGCGACGACGTTTACACTTACGGTTATAAAAGATACTCGCTTATCGGAGCTACAATAAGTGCCTTGATTCTGCTGGTTGGATCAGTAATCATTATTTCACAGGCTATACCAAGGTTAATCAGGCCTGAGCCTGTTCATGCCCAGGGAATGCTCTACCTGGCAATTGTAGGAGTATTGATAAATGGTATGGCTATGTTCCGGCTGCATGGCGGTGAGAGCCAGAACGAAAAGGTAATTTCCCTTCACCTGCTCGAAGATGTTGCAGGCTGGGTAGCTGTTCTGCTGACCAGTATAGTTATGAAATATTTCGATATCCCTGTTCTCGACCCCCTGCTTTCGATGATAATAACGGTATTCATTCTTTTCAGGGTTTTCGGAAATATGCGGCAGACGTTCCGCATTTTTATGCAGGCTACGCCATCAAAAGAACAGGTAGATCATTTCAAAATAAACCTGCTAAAAGTGCCGGGAATTATTGATATACATGACCTTCATTTCTGGACTCTTGACGGTACATACAGTATTGCGTCGCTCCATGCAAGTGTAAATCCTGACATGACCGTTGCCGAGACCGAAACAATCAAATCTGAAGTACGGGAAATACTGGAAATTGAAGGTTTTGCACACTCAACTATTGAAATTGAACCCGGTGGGAAACTTTGTGAACTGAATAATTGCTGAACCTTCGACTACCGCCTAAAATCGAAATAATATATACTTTTGAAAAATAAAAAATGGAAACACTTCGTTTTAAAACCAGTCTTAAATGTGGCGGTTGTGTCCGTACCATTACTCCCGGCCTCGAAAGCCTTGCTAATATTGAGAAATGGTCAGTCGACCTCGAAAACCCAGATAAAGTTCTTGAAGTTACAGCCCATGCTGATATTGCAGACCAGGTAATTGAGAGCGTAAAAAAAGCCGGTTTCCAGATCAGCCGGCTTTAAAGTAAAAATAATGTATCGAGTCCTTCCCTTCAAATGGAGAGAAGTTAATTAGTACCAAATGATTGAGGAGTACATAAAAGCGAATTTATTTTGCTCTACTTCCAATAATATCCCAATCCACAAGTTGCCAGAAAGCATTCACATAATCGGGTCGACGATTCTGGTAATCGATATAATATGCATGTTCCCATACATCGCAGGTAAGAAGCGGCTTTAAGCCGTCGCGCATAGGGTTGGCTGCATTGCCCGTTGTTACAATGGCTAATTTCCCGTCGGCTTTCAGCACCAGCCAGGCCCAACCTGAGCCAAACTGGGCAACAGCAGCATCGTTGAATTTGGTTTTAAACGCTTCGAATGACTCAAAATCATTGTTGATCATTTCAAGTAATTTTCCGGAAGGTGTGGTGTTACGCTTAGCCGAAAATCCTTCCCAGTAGAATGTGTGGTTCCATACCTGGGCTGCATTATTAAAAATGCCGCCTTCGGCTTTCAGAACAATTTCTTCGAGCGAAGCATTTTCGAAAGCAGTGCCCGGAACAAGGCTGTTAAGCTTTGTAACATAAGCCTGGTGATGCTTTCCATAATGAAACTCAATTGTGCGTGAACTAATAATTGGTTCCAGTGCATCGGGAGCAAATGGCAATGAAGGAAGTTGAAATGTCATAACTTTGTGTATTTAAATTGTTTATGTTTTGAGGATTGGTTATGGGTGGAATTATAATGCTTGAATTTTCATTCGATTGTTGATGGGGAGCAATTGATCAGTTGAGTATTCCAGGTTGCATTTAATGGCAATTCAGTGCTCATCTAACAGACAAGATTCAAATTTACCTGTCGAAAGTTGTCGTATAACTTGACTTATTTCCTTTATCATCTTCGAGATTCAGCACAAAGATATTCTTACCGTGTTGAACTGCATTATCGAAACGATAAATCATGAGTTTATTTTTCGGATCCCATTCCACCAGTACCCATTCGCCATTAAGTTCACCCCGGTAATTCCTGATACCGGAAAAATTATCCGAAACAGTAAATCTTAAACCAGACCTGGATTTCGTATTGTCAGCATAAGGTTTAATAACAGGTGCAACCGTATCAATAACAATGGCATAGCCATCAAACAGGTTCGTAGTTGTGGATACATAGCCATTCTCGTACGAACCTCCTGCTGGTTCCCGCTTCCCTTCCCGGTCAATTCGTACAAGCAAAGCTTTTGAATGGAATTTCTGAGGTAGTTTAGTTGCTTTGAGCATAACTTTGATCCGACCCTGCAGGGGGATTTCAGGGTCGTGAAGGTAATGAATATCCGAAAACATTGAATTCGCACCAACTGATTTCCTGTACCTGAAAATTATATTTTCATATAAGCTGCCGAGTGGCAATTCAATCTTCAAATCAGGTGTTTCAAATTTATTTACTTTATCAAATCTGAATAAGACCGATGAATCGGCATCGGGAATAACCGGAACCTGCACAAACCCGGCAGTTTGCTGAGGTTTTACCCAAAACCGCAGATTTGCTTCATTTCCGGCAGCATCACCAACCACAATCTTAACTTCGTGAATTTTGGTATCCTTAAACGTAAGAATACCATTACAGGTGTCGGACTTGAAGAAACTCAGAATATTTCCAGGCAGTTTCTTCGATTTTATTATTCTTTGCCCCTGGTTGTAATTAGCAGCATAATCAATTGATGCATTTACATACCGGCTTTCGGTAAAAGAGAAACTGTCGCAAACCATCGAAAAGAAAACAGCATTATCAAGATACATTTTCATGCTGTAAAACCCGTTGCGATCCGACTGGTTCGAATTGAAATCGAATGCCTGAGCTCCAACACTGAAGTTACCCCAAAGCGAAAGCGTGTCTTTCAACACAAGGTTGTACCCACGGCCCGATTTCTTAACATTAAAGCGTGTATTCACATTCGATGAACCTACAAAGCTATTAGCATCTTCGGGATAAACTTCAATAAAATCGATGTAAGGAGCATAATTATCCGCAATATTAAACCCAAACAATGCAGGGTTTATAGTGTTTTCAGTCTTTGTATTCCGAAGTTCAAAATGAAGGTGAGCACCGCCCGAAGCTCCTGAATTGCCGGCGTATCCAATCAATTGACCCTTTCTGACGTAAATAAACTCCTTTTTATTTGCCGGGAAAAGGTCAATTTCGAAGCTTTTTGACTTGTATTGATTTTTCCTGAGATAAGATGTAATGGTATCGTTATAGTTTTGCAGATGGGCGTATACAGAAGTAAAGCCATTAGGATGATCGATGTATAAAGCGTTACCAAATCCAACCGGCGATACCTTTATCCGCGATACAAATCCATCGGCTACAGCAAAAACTGGCAATCCTTCCTTTTTCATTACCGAAAAATCAATTCCTGAATGAAAATGGTTGGGACGGACTTCCGAAAACGAACCTGTCATTGAAAGAGCGATGTTAAGTGGGGAAGAAAAATAACCTTTCGGAATAGATTTCTGGGCTTCCAGTTTTACAAACGGAATAATTATCAAAACGATAAATAGAATACGGGAGACAAATTTCATTTTACAAACTTACCATTTTGATACGGGATAACCAATGAGGAATTTGAAAAATAATGATAGTTTCATATATATTTCCCGAAATGCTTAGAATTGAAATGATTAAAATCTTATCAGAAAAGGCGAGAAGGAAATCCGGATCAGAAAATATAACTGAAACGCTCAATATTGTATAATAGCCTTTCGTACACCAGGCTTCAGCTCCAAAAATATAAATTTTCTGCGTTCTATTTAGGCTCAGGATTGAAAATCAACCGCTGAACTAAGCTCAAATAAATTACTACTGCCATTACTCCAAGTCCTGAAATAATAAACATAGCCTTCATTCCAAACGAATACCAGATTAACCCCGCAAGGCTGCTGGCCAGCATGGTGAATATACTGGCAAAACTTGTGTAAAAACCAATGGCCGTTGCTGTTTTATCCTTTTCTGCAATATTGCTGATAAGCGCTTTCGAAATGCCTTCGCTGGCTGAGGCATAAATCGCATACATCCCGAAAAGAACAATGAACTGCCATGATACTACTGCAAATCCCATCAGGCTGTATACCACGGCAAAAACAGCCAGTCCGAAAATGAGTGTTCGCACCAGCCCTATCCTGTCGGCCAGAATGCCAACCGGAAATGAGAGTAAAGCATATACCAGGTTATAAAAAATATATACACCAATCATAAACGTATCCGAAAACCCTTTGCTTTTAACTGAAAGCAGCAAAAATGCATCGGAACTGTTAAAAAGTGTAAAGGCAAGCAATCCGGCAACAAGCAGTTTATAGCGTTTCGACGATTTTCCCCAGTACGAAAGAAATGCAAAGAATGCTGGCGACCTTTTTGAAACAATGCCGGTGTGTTTATCTTTTAAAAGAAAAGTCAGCGCAATGGCTGCAATGCCGGGAACAACAGCTATAACAAACAGCCACTTATATTGGGAAGGGTAATAAAATAGAAATATTAAAGCTGCAAACGGCCCGACAGCTGCTCCAGCCGTATCCAATGCCCTGTGAAATCCGAAGACCTTGCCTTTATTTTCCTCGGTCGATTCATCGCTCAGCATTGCATCGCGGGCTCCGGTCCTTACCCCTTTACCAAGGCGGTCGAGTGTTCGGACAAAAAATACCCAGACCGGGAATGTAAAAACAGCCATCAGTGGTTTGGAAATAGCACTTAACGTATAGCCCCATCTCACAAAAGGAACCCTGCTTCCTGATTTATCCGAAAAATTCCCGAAATAGCCTTTGCTGAGGCCGGCTGTAGCCTCAGCAACACCTTCCAGTATGCCAATAAGCAATACAGAAAAACCGATTGACTGAAGGTAAACCGGCATCACCGGATACAGCATTTCGCTGGCTACATCAGTAAAAAAACTGACAAACGAAACGAGTAAAACTGTACGGGTTAGTATCGAACGCATGCGGAAATTCAAAAAAAAGAATCGGAAAGGCGGATGCAAAAATAACGCCTATTTCTCTCAAATCTCTATCCGGAATTTGACAGTATATCAATATTACTGAACATTAATTTATTTCTCCTCTAAAAGTCCCGAAAAGCAGGCTTATCCAGTCTGACTTATTTTTGCGAGGTGTTCGGAATTCAGAATTTCAAAGTCATTACCGTTCACCACGATAATTCCTTCATCCTTAAACTCGCGCAATATACGGATAGCACTTTCTTTCGACATTCCCGACATATCAGCAAGGTCCTGCCTCGAAAGAGTGGTGTGGAATGGATTTGTCTCGTATACCTTATCTTTCAGGTAAAGCAGAACATCAGCAATTCGGCCCGGCATTTGCTTCTGGGTAAGACTGATGAAAAGTTCGTAGTTATAAATGGATTGCAGACTGACTTTTTTCAGGAAGTCTTCAGCAAAATCAGAATTATTCCTGATCAACGATTTAAATGTTTCAAGATCGACAAGGCAAGCAACAGAATCTTCAATTGCCATCGCTGAAAAATGATGCATCTGGTCGGCATAGATACCCGGCCCAAGAATATAGGAAACCGGTTTAACTATGCTAAGTATTAAATTCTTGTCGTTATATCCCTCAATATATGTTTTCACTTTACCTTGAGTAAGGCAAAGAAAATGCATGTTCGGAGTACCCTGCTTAAATATAAGTTCGCCAGCTTTAAAGTGAACTTCTATCCGTTTATCATCAATCTGGTCGAGTTCAGTCTGTGCAAGGCAGCCAAAAATATCCGCCCTGTCCTTACATGACGCACAACCCTTGGTGTAATGAGTATATTGATTCACTGGAATTTATATTTTGGATAAGAATGATTTGAGAACTGAGAAGTATTGAATTACTCTTTAGTATCAAAACCATCGGTAGAGACTGCAAATATAATGATATATATCAATATCTCTGCTGATAAGTATCAAAATAATATTAACAAACAATCATATATAATATTATCGCTATTTCGTGATAAAACTATTCCTTTGTATTGTTAAATAAAAAACAGTAGTTTAAACGAAACCTTATTAATCAGTCATTCATAAAACCTAAAAAAAAGTACCTATGAAAAAGAGACTATTCAAATTATTATTTCTAACCGGCACCGTCCTCATGTTGCTAACTGCCTGTGAGTATGATTATGTCGTGCCATCTCCTCCTGAGGCACCCCCTTCAGCTACAGCTGATACTCTCTGCTATCAACTCGACATCCAGCCGTTCTTTACTGCAAAGTGTGCCAGCTGTCATCCTTCGAATTACAAACCTGATTTATCAGTCGGCAAGTCGTACAATGCTCTTATCTCCGGTGGTTATGTACCTGATACTATACCCGGAAACAGCTCTCTTTACACTAAAATTAAAACCGGATCTATGGTTGGATACGCCACCGATGCAGAACGGGACCTCATTTTCAACTGGATCACCTTCGGGGCAAAGGCTAATTAAGTTCATCCATCACAAAAAAAAAGGAAATAATGAGAAAGATATATATTACAATTAAATTCAGTACTCTGTTCCTGCTAACAATGCTGATGGTAAATACAACCGCCATTGCGCAGGACGCAACCGAAGATTCAATAGTTGAAACACCTAAGGACAGGCCTGTACGCCCGGCTTTTGAAAGCGGCCTGCTGTTTGATGCAGCTACAACTACTGTAAATCCGGCGAAGACTCTCGAAATGATTATTCAGCACCGATTCGGAATCGTCGAAAACGGTATCCATGATCTTTATGGTATCTGGGCTCCTTCAAACATCCGTCTTGGAATTAACTACAGCATTCTCAATAATCTGACAGTTGGTGTAGGTGCAACAAAATTCAACAAAATGGAAGATCTGCAGCTGAAATACAGGATTATCGAACAAACCCGTTCGAACAGTATTCCTGTTACCGTGATGCTTTATGAAGTCGTTGGAATTGATGGAAGTCCTGATTCAAAATGGCAGGAAAACTACTCCTTCAATAACAGGATGTCCTACTCAACACAGCTGGTAGTTTCCCGCCGTTTCGACGATCATCTCTCACTACAGATTGCTCCGGGATTCATACATTACAATTCGGTCGATTCAATTTTTGACCACGACAGGCTTTCGTTCTCATTTGCAGGAAGATACAAATTCTCACCACAAGGGTCTCTTATTGTTTCAGGAGATTTTCCTTTAAAACTGCAGGGTATTTCGGAACACAGCCAAAGTTTTAATGACAGCGATGCTTCGTTCATTGCAAAACCAAATATCTGTGTTGGTTTTGAGATCTCGACAAGCACCCATGCATTCCACATTTACCTGGCCTCAGCACAGGGAATATTACCACAGGAAGACATTATGTGGAACAAGAATGACTTTTTCAAAGGTGAATTCCTGGTCGGTCTGAATATTACCCGCTTGTGGAATTTTTAAAACTTCATACCTACTTCTGGAACACTTTTTGCATTAAAACCATTAATAACCAATAAATATTCAGAGAATGAAAACATCAATGAAACTTGCTGCAATTATCTGCACCGCAATTATTTTCGTAGCAGCCAATGTGGCCATGGCTCAGAAAGCCGGAGGGCCCTGGACAGTTCCTGCCAAGTACAAATCAATGAAAAGTACTGTTAAAGCTGGAGATGCTTCAATAAACACAGTTGGCAAAGAGACCTTCAACAAACACTGCAAATCTTGTCATGGTGCAAAAGGTTTAGGCGATGGCCCAAAGGCAGCTAACCTGAAAACCAGTACTAGCAATTTCTCAACAGCTAAATTTCAGGCATACTCTGATGGCGAGATCTACTACATGTCATTTGTAGGCCGCGACGAAATGCCAAACTTCGAAAAGAAGATTCTTGACGAAGCTGACAGGTGGGCTGTAGTAGGTTACATCCGTACCTTGAAGAAATAATTTTTCTCGAAAGGGTGTTCGGTAGTAACTGAGCACCCTTTTTCTTTTCCTGCATGCATAGTCCGTATACCAACACTCCTAAAAAATGATTTTTCAATCTAACTGTATCGCCTGGAATATCCGGGTTCGCTTTTCGCTTGCATTTTGCATCCTATTGATGACTGCTTTTGCAATTAGAGCCCAAAACAAACCCAAAGAAGAAACAAAAAAATTTAATGAGAATTGTCTGAAATGCCACGGGCAATCGAAGTATAAATATGTAAACCCCGAATCGGGGGCTGAGGTTACCAAAAGGATGTACCTCGAAACAATTATTAATCGTAATGAATTTTACGATTCAAATCATAAGACATTTAAATGCACCGATTGCCATTCGGAAGATTACGACACTTTTCCACACCCGGGAAGACTCAGAATGGAAGCCAAGTATGCCTGTATCGATTGTCACGGTGGAGATGAAGCATACGCAAAATTCAAATTTGAGCAAATCGAAACCGAATTCCAGGCTAGTGTGCATTCAACTAAACACAGCGACGACTTCAATTGCTGGATGTGCCACAATCCGCACACCTACAAAATAAATGCCCGTTCAGAAGAAAAGATAAAAGATATCGTAGCATACGATAATGCTATCTGCCTGAATTGCCATGCCGATATTACAAAATACCAGATGCTCACGGATAAAGTTAATCCGAACATTCTGAAAACTCATGCATGGTTACCTAACCAGGCTCTGCACTTCAAAAATGTTCGTTGCATCGAATGCCACACTCGTACTAACGATTCAATTCTTGTGGCTCACAACATACAACCAAAAGCAAAAGCTGTCCGCAGGTGTGTCGAATGCCATTCGACCAATTCAATACTGATGGCTTCACTTTATAAATACAAAGTGCAGGAAGGCCGCAGCAAAGCAGGATTCTATAATGGGGTAATCATGAACGAAGGCTACGTAATTGGTGCAAACCGTAATTACTACCTTGGGCTCATCAGCCTTATCATGTTTGGCTGCGTTATCACAGGCATCTTAATTCACGGATCATTGAGAATCATAAAACGCAAAAAATAATGTCAGGAAAAATATATCTCTACCCGGTGTGGGTCCGACTTTGGCACGGGCTGAATGCCATTTTAATCATTCTATTGATCCTTAGCGGAGTAAGTATGCAATATACCGATCCTGCTAACCCTTTTATCCGGTTCGATATCGCAGTAAAAATGCACAACATTAGTGGGATAATTCTCACTGCCAATTACTTCATTTTCCTGCTCGGCACTTTTACTACTCCTAATGGCAAGTACTACAAAATAACCCTGGAAGGACTTACACAACGACTTCTAAAGCAGTTTACTTACTATACCTTCGGAATTTTCAAACACGAAAAACCACCATTCCCTATCAGTAAGGACAGCAAATTCAATCCTTTACAGCAGTTTACTTACGTAGGAGCAATGTTTGTGCTTGTTCCCATCGTTATCATCACCGGTTGGGCATTATTATACCCCGAACTTGTACTTACCAAAATTATGGGTGGTAGCGGGCTGAAATTCAATGATTTTATTCATGTAATCATTGGTTTCTTCGTGTCGTTCTTTATGTTTGTGCACATTTATTTCTGCACCATTGGAGCTACATTTATCAGCAACTTCAAAAGTATGGTAACAGGGTTCCACGAATCACACTGACAAACAATACAGATTATTATACAGATTCCTCACCAGGCGTTTGATATAATTTCACTTCATATTTAATTAATTAATTAATTGCATTCGATTATGAAAAATAAGAAGAATGAAGAAACCAATTCAAGGCGGAATTTCCTGAAACTTGGCCTGATGGCCGGTGCCGGAACTGTAGCCGCCACCGGATTGATAACTACCGGCTGTAGTTCATCGGGTGAGAAGATAAAAGTGCTCACCACTTCAGGAGAAGTTATGGAAGTAGATAAAAATTATCTTACTCTTGCTCCTGTAGGCCGCGAGGAATCCCACGAAGGAATTCCGGGGCGTAAATTTGTCATGGTTATCGATCTGGCCAAGTGTAAAAATGCACGCAAGTGTGTTGAAGCCTGCCAGCAAGGCCATCACCTCCCGAAAGGCGAAGAGTTTATGAAGGTATACCTGATGCAGGATTCGGAAAAAACTGCTCCCTATTGGTTCCCGAAACCATGTTATCATTGCGATAACCCGCAATGTGTAAGTGTTTGCCCTGTTGGTGCAACGTATAAACGTAGCGACGGAATTGTTCTAATCGATAACGAACGTTGCATAGGATGTAAATTCTGCATGACAGGTTGCCCCTATTCGACACGTGTATTTGCATGGAAACCTGATGAAGAATATAAAATCGATCAGTCCTATTCACCCGAAAAAAGTGTTCCGGGTGTTGAAGGTACTGTTTCAAAATGCGACTTCTGCCCCGACCTTGCCCGAGAGGGTAAATTACCTTATTGCGCCTCTGCCTGTCCAATGGGAGTTATCTACTTCGGTGATATCGACGAAGATGTTGTTACCAATGGAACTGAGACGTTCAAATTCAGTGAACTGATTCGTGATCGTTCCGGATACAGGTATTTGGAAAACCTGGGTACCCGGCCGAATGTTTATTACCTGCCACCTGTCGACAGGCAATTCCCTGTTGAACGTGGTCTGGATGGACTCGATGAGGAAACCAGGAAAAGGTTTGATAATACACCTTATGTAAAAAAACTTAATGACAAGGAGGTCAAACTATGAGCAGCACAGTAAGTTCAGATAAATTACTCAGGGAATTTGCACCGCAAATTGAGCACACCAGCAGGTTAGGTAAACTTTGGATAGGTTTCCTGATTGTTGTAATTTGTTATGGTTGGTTTGCCTTGTACTGGCAGGTTTCGCGCGGTCATATCGTTACAGGTATGCGCGATAACGTGGTATGGGGTGTTTATATCGTAAATTTCATTTTCTTCATGGGTATTAGTTATGCCGGTGCTTTGATTTCGGGCACTCTGCACCTATTTCATGCCGAATGGCGTAAACCTATTATCCGGATGGCTGAGTTTATTACCATAATCTCGCTGTTAATCGGCCCATGTTTCATTATGTTGTGTGTTGGCCGCCTCGACCGCCTTCCCAACCTGATACTTTTCGGCCGCATACAGTCGCCTATAACCTGGGACGTTATAGCTATCTCAACCGATATTTTTGGCTGTATTCTTTTCCTTTACCTGGCGCTTCTTCGTGATTTGGGTAAAATGCGCGACTTCGCTGAATTGAAAGTTCCACAGTGGCAGAAAAAAATGTACAAAATCCTTGCTCTTGGTTATACCGGTACACCTGATCAGCAAATAAGGCTAAAAAGAGCTACAGATATTATGGCTGCAATGGTAATAGCTATTGCCATAATTGTTTACTCGGTATTGGCATGGATTTTTAGTGTTACTCTTCAACCCGGATGGCACAGCACGATTTTCGGACCCTATTTTGTAATTGCTGCAGTATATTCAGGCACAGGAGTACTGATAGTTTCCATGTTTTTCTTTCGTAAAGCATACCACCTCGAAGAACATATCACATTGCAGCACTTTGTAAATGTGGGCGTTATAATGCTGGTCCTTGGTGCATTTTTCGGTTACTTTACGTTTAGCGAATATCTTACAAAATGGTATGGTTCGGAAAAAAATGATGAGCAACTTATCCAGGTTCTCCTGAAGAATTATTTCTTCCTCTTCATTTTATCCAACTATGTCGGTGTTCTTGTTCCTCTGATCGTGGTTGGTTTCAAAAAACTCCGTACAATAAGGAACATTACAATTGCTGCAGGAATTGTGGTTATTGCTCTCTGGCTGAACCGTTATCTTATTGTGGTTCCGACACTTGAAACACCTTACCTTCCTATTCAGGATGCACGTCCGGCATGGCAACATTATTCAGCCACATGGGTTGAATGGGCGCTCACAGCTGCCGGTTGTGCAATGTTCTGTCTGCTTTTCACCATTGCTTCCAAATTAATCCCGATTGTCCAGGTTTCTGACTTAAAAGAAGAACCGCTCGAAGCAGGTGATATTTATTTGAAGTAACCAATTTACTGATAGTTAAATATTAAGTAAACAGAAATTAAAAAACAAAATCATGAAAAGGATAATCCCCGTAATCATACTTGTTGTAACACTTTTAACCGGGTTTGTAAAGTTGCATGCCCAGGATAAATCCAAATCTTCGGAGCCTGCCGTATCAGTATTGAGATTTAACTGCATCAGCACATCTGACGACAGCATCCAGCTTATTGCGACAGTAAGTGTTAAACACGAAGAAGGCAGCAAGAACCTTGCAAATGCCCCGGTTGTATTCTATGCCACAGGAACTGATGGTGATACAAAAATAGGGGAAGTAAAAACTGATTTTCATGGCGAAGCCATTTTGAAGATACCAGCTAAGAATCAGTATCCGCGTAATGAGCTGCAAATGCTCAATCTTAAAGCTTCGTATGAAGGCAACGACAAATTCGAAGCCTCCGAAGGCGAGTTTGGTCTTAAACCTGCAAAACTTAAAGTATCATTTTATGAAGAGGATTCTATAAGGTATGTAAAGGTTGAAGGCACACAACTTAACGCTGATGGAACTGAAACCTCAATCGGTGCTGTGGACCTTACAGTTGGTATTCCAAAATTATTCTCTGTACTGAAAATTGCCGAAATTTCGCTCGATTCAACAGGTGTAGGAACTGCCGAATTTCCAAGGGACATTATTGGTGATTCGCTTGGAAACTTAACAGTAATCGCTTCAATCGAAGAACATGAGATTTTCGGTAACGTTAAAGGGTATTCATCGAATGCCTGGGGTCTCCAGAAACACCTTATCAGTCCCGACAGGCCAACCCGTGAACTATGGACACCCATTGCGCCTCTCTGGATGATTATAACCCTTATAGTAATGCTTTTGGGTGTTTGGGGGCATTATATGTATGCGGTTATTCAATTGGTAATGATAAATAAATCATCTGGCAAAGCTAAAAAAGTAACCAAACCCTGATCACCCGGTTTCGTCTTGATCTGCCTTTGCCATTGAAGTAATATAAACAAGAATCACAAGTATGAAAGCCACCTCTGATAGGGTGGCTTTTGCATTCAGTCCTTAAGATTCTTTCCGGCCTGTTCAGTACCATATCTTTATATTAGTAATAATGCCTTCTTATTGGCAGCAATTTGCACTCAACAATGGAAGTCTATTCCTGGATCTGGCAGAAATCAGGTTTACCCCAATTAAGAAACAATAAAAATTGGCTGGTCCCGGTATACATAATTAATAATTTATATATATCTTTACCCTAACGAATAGGAATAATTTATATCCTCTAACCGGTGTCACTTAAAAATCCAAGAGCATTTTACAACTGGATAAGCCTTACTGGGTTTATTATTACAGCTAACAGCCTCATTCTGATACTGGTTCTGTTCCTGTTTTCCGTTTTGTCAGCGCAGTACAACACCTACCTTGGATTGTTTATCTATATCATACTCCCTGTATTCCTGGTTTTAGGGCTTATTCTCATTCCCCTTGGTGTTGCAATTACAGTACATAAAAAGAAGGCTGCTTCACAGGGAGAAGGTCCATGGCCTATTATCGACCTCAACCAAAGGCAACACTGGGGCACTATTGTAAAAATTTTCCTGATAACTATGATCTTCCTGGGCGCTTCGGCTATGGGAAGCTACCGGGCTTTCCAGTTTACCGAATCGGTCGAATTCTGCGGAACACTTTGCCACAAGGAAATGGAACCTGAATTTGTAACCTACCAGCACTCGGCACATGCAAGGGTTACCTGCGTTGAATGCCATGTTGGTCATGGAGCCGATTGGTATGTTAAGTCAAAAATGTCGGGACTTTACCAGGTGTACTCAGTACTATTTAAAAAATATTCACGTCCAATCGAAACTCCCATATACAGCCTTCGGCCTGTGCGCGAAACCTGCGAACGCTGCCATTGGCCCGAAAAGTTTTATTCGCGCAAATACAGGAACCAGCGATCTTATCTCGCCGATTCAGCCAATACTGAATGGAATGTAGCTCTGCTTATGAAAATAGGCCCTGAATTCAGTCCGATGGGACTTACCGAAGGAATACACTGGCACATAAACAAGGATTTCAGGATTGAATATGTTTCCGACAGCCGGAACCGCGAAAGCATACCTTGGGTAAGGCTTACCAACCTCAAAACCGGGGAAATTAAAACCTTTACTGACCAGGAGAATCCATTGGATAAAAATGAAATGGCCAAACTCGAAGTCCGGAATATGGATTGCATGGATTGTCATAACCGGCCTTCCCACCTGTTCAAATCCCCGCCTGATTATCTTGATGTAGTTCTTATTTCCGGAGCTATCCCGAAAAACATACCTTACATCAAACTAGCTGCAATGGAGGCATTAAAAAATCCGTATCCTGATAAAAAAACAGCTATGGAGAGTATAAATGAAAAAATGCTAAGCTATTATAGTATTAAGCACCCTGAAGTTTTCATTAAGAATGAAAAAGCAATCCGCAATGCGATTGTAAAAATACAGGGGGAATATTCGTTAAACGCTTTTCCTTATATGCGAGCCGATGCCAGCAAATACCTCAATCATATCGGGCATCTTGAATCGGAAGGATGTTTCCGTTGTCATTCCGACAGGCATAAAACGGCAAAAGGCGAAACCATTTCGAGGGATTGCAACCTGTGTCATACAATTATTGCCCAGGGCCCTACAGGTAAAATAGCCAATGCTTCGGTGAATTCAACACTCGAATTTGTTCATCCTACTGATATCGGCACAAAGTGGAAAACTGCTTACTGTTCGGAATGCCACCAGTCATTATACGAATAAAGCCATTATTATTACCAGTAAAGTAATACCCCTCAATTCCATAATACCCTGATTTACGACAAATACGGAACAAGTTCAATGAAAGTATTGCTTACCGGAAGTACCGGGTATATTGGGAAAAGACTGTTGCAACAACTGCTTGAACAAGGTCATGAAGTTACCTGCCTGGTCAGGAACCTCGAACGGCTTATGACTTCCGATCAACCGCTGAGCGGTTTTACAGGTATAGAGACCGACCTTTTGAATCCTGTTCCTGAATCGGTTGTTTCACTGGACCTGGATGTTGCATTCTTTCTCATCCATTCCATGTCAACATCCATTGGCGAATTCATGAAAGAGGAAGCCCAGTCGGCAGCAAATTTTGCTGACTTCATTAAAAAATCCAACTGCAAACAAATAATCTACCTGAGCGGAATCTCTAACTCCGAGAAACTTTCGAAACATCTGCAATCGAGAAAAAATGTTGAAGATATTCTCAAAAGTTCGGGTAAGCATGTTACAGTGCTCCGGGCAGGAATTATCGTTGGCAGTGGGAGCGCTTCTTTTGAAATAATCAGGGATCTGATGGAGAAAATGCCCGTGGTAATTGCTCCAACCTGGGTAAAAACGCTCTGCCAGCCGGTTGCTGTTGGTAATGTTATAAAATATCTGACCGGGTGTATGCTCAATCCTTTGACTTACGATGAAACCTTCGATATCGGAGGAGCCGAAATCCTGCAATACAAACAGATGCTTTTACAGTATGCAGAAGTCAGGGGCTTAAAACGGCATATATACGTGGTTCCTTTCATTAGCCCGAGGATCTCATCATACTGGCTTTATTTCGTAACCTCCACATCCTATTACCTCGCTGTAAACCTGGTTAACAGCATGAAAGTTGAAGTAGTTTGCAAGGAAACTCGGCTTAAAGATATACTTGGCATAACACCTTTAACTTATAAGGAAGCATGCCGGAGAGCACTGGAACGAATCAACCTCGATACGGTTCAATCAAGCTGGACCGATGCTGTTTCGCTGAAAAAACCCGGACTATTGTTTCAGCATCTGGATGTACCGGTATATGGTATTCTGCGCGACAGGCGTAAGACATTAATTACAGCTGACCCTCAGTCGGTATTAAATAAAATGTTTTCGATAGGAGGTGAAAATGGATGGTACTACGCTACCTGGATTTGGGAGATACGGGGAGTAATGGATAAAATGGTTGGAGGTGTGGGGCTCAGGAGAGGACGGCGAAATGCCACCGAATTAAACCCAGGTGATTCACTCGATTTCTGGCGGGTGCTTATTGCAGATAAAGAGAACATGCGCTTACTTCTTTTCGCCGAGATGAAAGTTCCGGGTGAAGCCTGGCTCGAATTCCGTATACAAAAAAAAGATGACGGCTATTACCTATACCAGACTGCAACATTTATGCCTCACGGATTGAGTGGCCGTATTTACTGGGTACTGATGCTGCCCTTTCATTTATTTATGTTCAGGGGAATGCTCCGCGAAATTGCTGCAGGATAACTGCCGGATAGTGTCAGGAAAAAATATCAACCACGTTTTTCAAATCTTAACCAATGGACCCAATTGAAGCTACATCTCATAACAGTTTGAACAGTCCCTGGGTTATTGTACCTGTTGTTCTGTTCAGCGCACTGATTTTATATTTTCTGTTCAAATTTTTCTCTGTATTGTTCGATTTTATTCAGGCAAAAGGCTGTCTTACAATAGGATTACTTGCGCTTGTCGGACTCCCGGGAATAGTAGTTTTAAGTTTGGTTTTTGGTTATACTATTCTGGCAACCGTCCTTATTGTCTTTTCCGTTGTAGGGGTTATCACAGGTTATATTGCTCTTGATGCAGAAGGGAATGTGGGGAAATTCGGACTCTTTATCCTGATAGTTTCATCAATAACGTTATTTCTGGCTCTATTGGTGAAGATTTTCGCTCTTTTACAGGTTTAACTGAAAGCTATTTTAATAAATATAACCTATCATATAGTTAATATTCAGCACATTATCAATATTCATATCATATTTATATAGATAGTTAGATATTTTTTTATGAACATTCATCAACATAATTGCTTTTCTTTTTAACTTTGGCTTGAAATTTGAACCAGTAAACATATAACTAAAACAATCAATCATGAAAACATCAATTCGTCTGGCTGCATTTATCTGTACAGCCGTTATTTTTGTAACTGTTAACATTGCAATGGCTCAGAAAGCAGGCGGACCCTGGACTGTTCCTGCCAAGTACAAAACAATGAAAAGCAGCGTTAAAGCTGGTGATCCTTCAATTGCAACAGTTGGGAAAGACCTTTATAACAAACATTGCAAATCATGCCACGGATCAAAAGGTCTTGGTGATGGTCCAAAATCAGCAAGTTTGAAAACCCTGGTTCCTTCATTCGCAGATAAAAAATTTAAAGGACAGTCCGATGGCGATATCTATTTCCAAACAATGGTAGGCCGGGATGAAATGCCCAATTTCGAAAAGAAAATTCTTGATGAAGCCGACAGGTGGGCACTTATTGGATACATTAAAGGATTATAATTTCTAAAATTATTTTAAAAAAGTGTTCCGGAAACGGAGCACTTTTTTTTTGCAGGAAAAAATGTGTATATAATAGAAACCAAAATCATTTTATCCTGTTTGGGAATTAAATTAATAAGAACGATCAATTTTTCAGTTTACCTATTGAATCACAAATTCTTCAGTCTGTTCCATTTTATTTTTTCAATCAGGTATAATGTTCTTTAACCTTCCAGAATCTAGGAACACTTCGTGAATTTCAGCTCAGCCCTCCCCTATTAAGACTATTTATAAATAGCGTAAACACTTATCTTTTTTAGTATAATTACTTACTTTTGAAAGATATATACACATAGGTATGTATTTAATTTACTTGCTAAAATCTAATTCCACAGCCATATGAAAATGCCAAAAAATGCATATAACTGGATAACCATTACTGGTTTTCTACTAGCTGTCAACAGCCTGATAGCCATAATCTTACTTTTTCTTTTCACCTTGTTTTCGACCGAGAACAATCCCTACATGGGATTATTCACATTCATTGTATCGCCAGCATTTATGGTGTTGGGACTCCTGCTTATTCCTGCAGGGATGCTGAACAAAAGAAGGAAGATGAAGGGCAAACAGCCAACGAAGCAAAATTGGCCTATCCTGGATATGAACAACAAAATTCAACGAACGGCGATAATCAGGATATCGATTATAACTTTTGTTCTGCTTGTTGCAACTGGTATGGGCAGTTACCAGGCTTTTCATTATACTGAGTCGGTTGAATTTTGCGGTAAACTTTGTCATAAAGTAATGGAACCTGAATATACAGCCTACCAGCATTCCTCACATGCCAATGTTAGGTGCGTTGAATGTCACGTTGGCGAAGGTGCCGGCTGGTATGTAAAATCAAAGCTCTCGGGGCTTTACCAGGTATACTCTGTTATTTTCAAAAAATACTCTACCCCTATTGCCACACCATTGCACAATTTGCGACCAGCAAGCGAAACCTGCGAAAGATGTCACTGGCCCGAAAAATTCTACTCACAAAAACTCAGGAATTTACGCTCTTACATTGCTGATTCAGGCAATACCGAATGGAACACATCCCTGCTAATGAAAATCGGACCTCAGTACAGCGCCAAAGGTCTATCAGAAGGGATTCACTGGCATATCAATAAAAACGTCAGAATTGAATATATCGCAGGGTCTACGGATCGCGAAAGTATACCATGGGTAAGGCTGACTGACCTGAAAACGGGAAAAGTGAAAATTTTTATGGATGAAGAGAATCCCATCAATAAAAAAGCCATGGACACGCTTGAGCACAGGACCATGGATTGCATGGACTGCCATAACCGCCCTTCGCATAAATATCTCTCGGCTCCCAATTACATTGACAATGCAATGGTATCGGGACTGATCCCCAACGACATCCCTTACATTAAAATGGCGGCCATGGAAGCGCTTAAAGTACCTTATAACACAAAAGACTCTGCTCATCTTGAAATAAAGAACGTGGTGACAGCCTATTATAAAGATGAACTCGCAGGGGCATACGATAATCAATTTCAGCGTATAAGCAAAGCTATTCTGGCTATACAGGGTGAATACGACAAAAATGTATTCCCGTTTATGAAGGTCGATGCAACAAGATATCTCGATCATATAGGCCACCTGGAATCGGATGGATGTTTCCGCTGTCATTCCGATCGGCACAAAACAGCAACCGGCGAAACTATATCGCGCGATTGTAATCTGTGCCATTCCATATTGGCCCAGGGGCCAACCGGAAAAGTACAAACGGTGGCTTTAGGAAATTCGATGGAGTTTGTACATCCTACCGAGATAAGGGGAAAATGGAAAACAGCATTTTGTTCTGAATGCCACAGGGTGCTTTATGAATAAAGGCTTAATAGTTGCAGTGACTATACTGATTACCAAATTATTATAATCCTGCCAACATATTTGCTGTTTACAACAAGGATTTCTACTAATGAAAAACCGCCCCTGTAAGGCGGTTTTTCTATGTTAAAGAAAATTGTCGGACCTGAAATTCGATCTGCATTTGAATGTCAAGGTAACATCCAGGATTCCTTTCAGGTTGCAATTGATAAAAGGTAAAATGGTCCCGCACATATACAATTTTCAACGGAGAACTATGAGCCTGTTTCTCTGCTTTTCGCCTTCAGTTTCTTCACATAGTATGTGGAGATCACGATGGTAGTACTTGCAAATTCACGATTGCGCTAATACTACATTTAATTTAATAATTCAAAAGTGTTATTTTGCTGTAAACAGCAATATTACCTATCCTTTAATACCCTTTAGAAGTAATCTTTACTAAGTATGAAAATAACTATTTCCAGATATTTATACTTTATACCTCTCGAAATATAATTTCAGATCTTGATACAATTTAGAATTGAAATAAATTACATATTTCATATGATTTTAAGGGATATGCATTTAACTAATTATAAGAATATGATATAAATTTGTATGAAAATTTAATCCCGATGTAACGGAAAGGGAATATGAAAATAAAGTTTATTTCTTTCCCGGTTAAGCCAATCAATCATAATTACCCATGCAACATGTATCAATATATTTAACAATTGATATATATCAATGGAAACATGGAAAATTACTTTATTTACCTGCGAATATGTCATCGAACACTTCTTTCGTATGATAAAATAAAGCAACACTTTTGCCTTGTTAATTAGATAACAATATGTAATTACCTACATATATTTTCCGAACCCTAATAATCAAACATAAACAAAACTAAACCAACAAATTATGAAAAAAAATCTCTTTGTAATCGGTATTGGATTCCTGTTTATCGGAGCCAGTATTTTCTCAGCATGTACCAAAGAAGGGCCTATGGGACCTGCAGGTACTAACGGCACCAACGGTACAAACGGTACAAATGGTGTTGACGGATCAGCCAAGTGCGCCGAGTGCCACAACCCAACAACGGTTGACCTGGTATCGATGCAGTATGAGTTCTCAAAACACGGTTACGGCGAAGCAGCTTTCGAAGAATCAGGTAACACAGGATGTACTCCTTGCCACGCATCAGAAGCATTTATTTATGTCTGTAAAAACAACGTTTCAACAGCATTTGTTGAAAACGCTACTACCCACAAGTGGACAAATCCTTATGCAACTATAGCTACTCAATCAATAGGCGAAATTACATGTGTTACATGCCACAGCAGCCTGCATACCACCTATGGAAAAGCTGACTTATCACCTCTCACAACTGTAGCTGCTGTTCCGATGACTTTTTTCGGCGGAGCAAAAACCATCAACCTCGCAGCTGATGCAGGAAAAGGCAATCTTTGCGTAAAATGTCACCAACCACGTCCGTTCACCAATTCGAACACCAATGGTAACGTACTCAACTATGACAGTTTGAAGAACTTCCCGACTGTTAAGTTCTATGATGCTGCTCAGGCAAATGGTCTGAACAAAATTAAACCTGGTTACAGGACACATACCCACTACGGAACAGCCGGTGCAGTATATGCTGGTATAGGCGGAGTTGAATTTACAGGTGCAGCTTATTCGAATTCATGGCACACAGCCAATGCTTCATGCCAGGATTGCCATATGGCAACTCAAACAGGTCGCGCCGGCGGACATACTTTCGTTGCAAAAGGAAACTTTGCCGGATGTACAGCAACCGGATGTCACCCAGGTCTCACCGCAACCTCAGATCCTGCACATTGGGCTACACCAAGGGCTGACATAAAAGCCAAACTTGAGGCTCTTGCTACCAAACTTTCGATTGGTGGAGTTGAAATTCTAAACAGGAATCCTGATACAGAATCCAACATGTGGGCCGGCATCACAAGCAAGAACTATGATGGTTACCTGAACATTTATGATCCTATCAACAATCCTGACGGACAAACCAACAACCCATCAGGTATGTTCCAGAGCCCAAGCCCATCAAGTTCATGGACTGCAGCTCAGACCGCATTCAACCTTACTTTGCCTAAAATCACCCTTACCAATGCCCAGATGGGAGCTATTATAAACTTCCAGCTTTGCCTCAGGGATTACAGTTTAGGTATTCATAACTACAAATATACCTCGACCCTCTTAGCCAATACAATTGCTGCACTCCCCTAAATCAGGACGCATGCAGTTGCTCTGTAAAGACTAACTGGTAAAACAAATCAAAATCAGGAGACCTCCGGGAATAAAAACCGGAGGTCTTTTGCATTTAAAAAAACTTACATTTTACTGTACAGGGGGAACTTCATAATCCCTACTTTTGCTTTACATATTAAAATCCTGATCATGAAATATTTTATTCCTTTACTTGCATTGGCATTAGTTATATGCACTGCTAACCATTCGTATGCACAGACTAAAGATTCAATTACTGAAAAATATATTTTCACGAAAGTTATTGATCTCCCGGCAAGCCCGGTGAAAGACCAATATGCTTCAGGCACCTGCTGGAGTTTTGCCACAACCTCGTTTATTGAATCAGAATTAATACGTCTTACAAAGGATACCTTCGATTTATCGGAAATGTATTTTGCACGCAAAGCATATGAAACAAAGGCAAGGCAGTATGTACGCCTGCATGGTACAGCTAATTTCGGACAGGGAGGCCAGGCACATGATGTAATGAACATTGTAAAATCGTCGGGAATAATGACCGAAGCCGATTATTCAGGCCTGGCTAATGGTCAGACAAAACCCTCGCATTCCGAACTTGAAGCGGTGCTTACAGCAATGGTAGGAGCCCTGGCTAAAAATCCAGGAGGCAAGTTGTCGCCTGAGTGGAGTAATGCCATTTCGGCTGTTCTGGATGTTTATATGGGCCAGGTACCAGCCTCTGGCAGCAATCCTGTAAAAGCTGAACTACTCAAAAAGATAAATCCGGATGATTATGTAGAAATTACTTCATACTCGCATCATCCTTATTATTCAAAATTTATACTCGAAGTACCTGATAACTGGTCGGATAATATCTATTATAATGTTACGCCGGACGAGTTGGTACTAATAATGGATTATTCACTTGATAATGGCTATACCATAACCTGGGACGGGGATGTCAGCGATAAAGGTTTTTCGCACAAAAACGCAGTAGCCATTGTACCGGAAGTTAATATTGAGAAAATAACCGGAACAGAAAAGAGTAAATGGGAGAAACTTACCGAAAAAGAGCGTAAAGCACAGTTTTACAGCTTCGAAAAGCCGGTTCCTGAAAAGAATGTAACAACAGAGATGAGGCAGGCGGCTTTCGACGATTTCTCGGCAACTGACGATCACCTGATGCACATTACCGGAACAGTAACAGATCAAAACGGCAAACGGTATTTCAAGACCAAGAATTCGTGGGCGCCCGACAGCAACAGCAATGGCGGATACCTGAACATTTCAGAGGCTTATATACGTTTGAATACAATCGCAATTATGGTAAATAAAGATGCTATTCCAAAAGAAATACGGAAAAAATTAGAAATCAAATAGTTCGGATCTTACTTATTATCACATAGATTGAAACCTTTTGTTAAAAGTTGCTTGAAAGAGCCGGGCATTAACATTTTTTAACAGGCATTGCGAGTGCTGGAGCAGTGCCTGTTTTTACTTTTGCACATCCAAATTAAATATAAGCAATGTTAGAAAGCAACATTAGTGAATTAAACGAAAAGATACAGCGCGAGAGTGCATTTGTAGACATGCTTACCCTGGAAATGCACCGTGTGATTGTAGGGCAGAAACAAATGATTGAGCGCCTGATCATCGGGCTCTTGTCGAACGGGCATATTTTGCTTGAAGGTGTCCCGGGCCTGGCCAAAACACTGGCCATAAAATCACTGGCTAATTCAATTGATTTAAATTTCAGCAGGATACAGTTCACACCTGATTTGCTGCCTGCCGATTTGATCGGAACATTAATTTACAGCCCGCGGAATGAAGAATTTCATGTTCGCAAAGGGCCTGTTTTCGCAAATTTCATCCTGGCCGATGAAATCAACCGGTCGCCGGCAAAGGTTCAGAGTGCGCTACTGGAAGCCATGCAGGAAAAGCAGGTAACTATAGGCGATAAAACCTATCCCCTACCCGATCCATTCCTTGTGCTGGCAACCCAGAACCCTATTGAGCAGGAAGGAACATATCCTTTACCTGAAGCGCAGGTTGACAGGTTTATGTTAAAACTGGTCATCACGTATCCTTCGAAACAGGAGGAAAAAATAATTCTGCGCCAAAATATCAACAGCGATTTACTCACCACACGTAAAATCCTGAAACCTGCCGATATACAAAGGGCACGGGAGATAGTAAAAGAAGTGTACCTCGATGAGAAAATTGAGAATTACATTACTGATATCGTATTTGCAAGCCGTTTCCCGGCAGATTATAACCTGAAAAAATACAAGGATCTGATCCGTTATGGAGCATCGCCAAGGGCAAGTATATTCCTTGCTATGGCTGCCAAAGCACTTGCCTTTATTAAACGACGCGGATACGTTATTCCTGAAGATGTAAGGGCTGTTGCACATGATGTATTGCGGCACCGTATCGGGCTTACCTATGAAGCCGAAGCTGAAAATATCACAACTGAAGATATTATCAACGAGATACTTAACTCTGTTGAAGTGCCCTAAAAAAACAAAATCAGAATCTGACAATGCTGTTGACTTTAAAGAAAACAGGAATTAGCATTTGAGATATTCGATTTCGTATTTAGAGATCCTTTAGATGATGAAATCAGAAATCTTAATGAAAAATCAAATTTCTTAGTTCAAAAAAGGATAAAATATTCTTTAAATCACTGACCTTCACCCTTAATTCACTTTCTCAATTTATACCTGAACCACAGTGGAACCCTCTGAAATAATTAAAAAAGTCAGGCGTATCGAAATCAAGACGAAAGGCTTGTCGCGACACATTTTTTCGGGGCATTACCATAGCGCTTTCAAGGGTCGGGGTATGGCTTTCAGCGAGGTTCGTGAATACCAGTACGGTGATGATATCCGCAATATTGACTGGAATGTTACTGCCCGTTTCAACACCCCATACCTGAAGATTTTTGAAGAAGAAAGAGAGTTGATGGTTATGTTGCTGATTGATGTGAGTGGTTCGAACGAATTTGGCACAAAAGGCGCATTCAAAGAAGATCTTATGACTGAAATTGCTGCAGTACTTGCTTTTTCGGCCATTCAAAATAATGATAAGGTAGGTGTGATTTTCTTCAGCGACAAAATTGAGAAGTTTATTCCACCCAAAAAGGGATCATCGCATATTTTAAGGATTATTCGTGAACTTATTGATTTTAAACCTGAGAGCCAGGGCACTGATATTTCGGGAGCATTACGGTTTCTGACCAATGCCATAAAAAAACGTTGCACCGCATTTATTATTTCCGATTTCATTGATCACTCCTTCGAGCCGGCAATAAAAATAGCCTCAGGCAAACACGACCTGGTTGCAATTAGGGTATATGATCAGAGAGAAACCGAACTTCCGACAGTAGGAATGATAGAAGTTTATGATAAGGAGTCGAAGAACAAAGTCTGGGTCGATTCGTCGAGCAGTAAAGTCCGCGACAATTACCGCTTATGGTGGAAAAACCATGAAATGACTATAGAAGGTATTTTCAGAAGGTCGGGAACGGATACCGGAATAATTGTTACCGGTCAGGACTATGTAAAACCATTGATGAAACTGTTTACCCAACGCGAATTGCGCCAATGAAAATGAAAATTACTTTCAGGAACATTTTCACATGCAGCTTACTGCTGATAGTATTGGTATTTGCCGGTGCAGAAGCTTTTTCGCAGAAAGCAATTCTGAGCCTCGATACTTCCTCGATCAGGATTGGTGAAAGGGTGCAACTACGACTAAACACAACACTGCCAAAGTCTTCAGTAGTTTACTGGCCGATAATTACTGATACGCTTACTTCGGCTATTGAAGTTGCATCGAAATCGAAAATTGATACGAATGCTACCAGCCGAAAAGAATTTGTAAACTATAGCCAGAGTATACAGATCACCTCATTTGATACCGGGTTCCATTACGTTCCGCCTTTTACGATCTATTATACATTTGCAGGTGATACTGCAAGGCATGAATTATTATCGGATGGGGTGTACCTCAAAGTAAGAACTGTTGAAGTAGATACTACCAGGGCCATCCGCGATATACGAGGACCGATAAGCGCGCCGCTTTCGTTTGAAGAGCTTGCTCCTTACCTGGGGGCAGCCTTAATTCTTGGGTTAATCATCGGATTTGTGTGGTATTATTTCTGGCGAAAAAGAATGAATAAACCTCTTTTCCCGGTACTTGTAAGGCCACAGGGACCACCCTGGGAGACTGCACTTCAAAGCCTTTCCCTGCTTGAAGATAAAAAGTTATGGCAACAAGGAAAAATTAAGGAATATTATTCTGAGCTTACCGACATTCTGAGGCATTATCTGCATCAGCAATTTTCCATCGAGGCGATGGAAATGACAACTTCCGAGATACTTGCTGCTTATGACGTGGCAGGTCTTCAAACCGATCCGCGGCGTTTACTGGATAATATCCTTGTTATGGCTGATTATGCAAAATTCGCAAAAGCTACGCCACAACGGAATGAAAACGAACAGAGTATGACCTTCGCACGCCAGTTTATCGATGGCACCAAACCTGTCATCAGCGATGCCGATACTAAATTATCTGAAACCAAGACTGATAAATTACCTAGCACGGAAAAGAAAGCATGATTCCTAAACTGCATTTTGCTGATCCTGAATACCTCTGGCTATTATTGCTGATACCTGCAGCAATAGCATGGTACTGGTATAAGCTGAGGCACTATTCGGTTTCGATGCAGATGTCGTCAACAGCTGTTTTCAGGAACCAGATCCGCGGTTGGAAACATTACACCCGATATTCACTTTTCGGTTTGAGGATGCTGGCAGTAGCATTTCTAACCCTTGCATTGGCCAGGCCCCAAACCAACCTGAACCGTCAGGATATCAGCGTTGAAGGTATTGATATTATGCTGGCTACCGATATTTCAAGTACAATGCTTGCTGAAGATCTCAGACCGAACAGGCTTGAAGCAGCAAAGGAAGTTGCAGTAGAATTTATAAGCAGCAGGCCTGATGATCGTATCGGGCTGGTAGTATTTAGCGGTGAAAGCTTTACACAGTGCCCTCTCACATCGAATCACGCACTACTTATCAACTTGTATAAGGATATTGCATTCGGGATGATTGATGATGGAACTGCGATTGGTGATGGCCTTGCAACTGCTGTAAACCGGCTCAAAGAAAGTAAAGCCAAGAGTAAGGTAATCATCCTGCTCACTGATGGTAATAATAACATGGGCTCTATCGACCCACAGTCAGCTGCTGAAATTGCCGAGCTTTTCGGGATAAGAATTTATACCATTGGAGTTGGAACCTTAGGAACTGCGCTGGTTCCGGTACGTACTCAATTTGGCATGCAGTATCAGCGCATGGAAGTTCAGATTGATGAGCCGCTAATGAAGAAGATTTCGGCACTTACCAACGGCAAATATTTCAGGGCCACGAATAAGCAGAAACTCCAGGAGGTTTACCGCGAAATCGACAGGCTTGAGAAATCGAAGATTGATGTAACAGAGTTCAGCAGGAAAAAAGAAGAATTCCTTCCCTTTGTTATACTGGCACTACTTCTGCTTTCGTTCGAATTTATCCTTCGCTTTTTAGTTCTAAAGCTTATTCCTTAACTTAAATACAGAATTATGTTCCGACTAGCCCATCCGCAATTCCTTTACCTGCTGCTGCTTATTCCGCTGTGGGTACTGATTTTTGTGTATGTCAGGATTCGGAAGAAAAAAGCATTGTCACTGTTTGGTGACCTTAAACTGGTTATGCGTCTCTTACCTGAATATTCGGGGGCGCGCCAAATCCTTAAATTCGTACTCTGGTCTATAGCCTGGATGCTTATTGTTATTGGCATGTCGGATCCGCAAACCGGATCGAAGCTGGAAAAAATAAAGCGTAAAGGCGTTGACATGGTCTTTGCACTGGATGTTTCGAACAGTATGATGGCCCAGGATATAACTCCTAACAGGCTTGAGCGTGCCAAACAGGCAATAATTCATCTCCTGGGAAAACTGGAAAACGATCGCGTCGGCCTGGTTACTTTTGCCGGTAAAGCATACATTCAAATGCCTCTCACAACCGATTATTCAGCCACCCGGCTTTTCCTTTCCAATATTAATCCAGGCATGATACCGGTGCAAGGAACCGCAATTGGCGATGCTATCGAAACGAGTGCATCATCATTCGGTAACACAAAACAAAGTAAAGCCATAATTATTATTACCGATGGCGAAAATCACGAGGATGATGCTGTTGAAGCTGCCCGGAATGCCGCTTCGAAAGGAATCAGGGTTTATACAATTGGTATAGGGCTGCCTGAAGGGGCGCCAATCCCTATGTATAGCGGCAGTACACATATTGGTTACAAAAAAGATGCCTCAGGTGTAACTGTAATTACCCGCTTAAACGAACCCATGTTACAGGAAATTGCAAAGGCTGGAAAAGGTATCTTTGTTAGGGCAAACAATTCCCAATCGGGAGTACAGGAAGTATTTGACCAGATCAATAAACTGGAAAAGGCGGAGTATAACGAAGCGTTTTTCTCCGATTATGAGGACAGGTTCCAGTTTTTTATACTTGCTGCTCTCCTATTAATCTTCTGCGAGGTGCTAATTGCTGAGCGGAAAGGAAAGCTTGCCGGACGAATCAAATTATTCAGTAATAAAACCAAAACGAACTGATGAAGAATATTGTTGCCATAATTCTTCTTCTTACAGGGAGCATAGTATTTGCCCAGCCTGCCCAGAAATTGGTACGCTCGGGTAATAGCGCATATAATGACGGGCATTATAAAGATGCTGAGATTAATTACCGGAAAGCCCTTACAAAGGACCCGAATTCGCAGAAAGCTACTTTTAACCTGGGGAATTCATTGTATAAACAACAGAACTATGATGAGGCAGCCTCGCAATACCAGAAACTTGCACAGGGAGATAAAAAATCCTCGTCGAATGCCAATGTATACTATAACCTTGGGAATTCGTTGCTTGAGAACAAGAAATATAAAGAAAGTATTGATGCTTATAAAATGGCACTGAGACAAAATCCATCCGACGAAGATACCCGGTATAACCTGTCGTATGCAATGGCGAAACTTCAGCAACAAAAGAAAGATCAAAACAAAAAACAGCAGCAACAGCAGCAACAGAAACAACAGGAACAACAGCAGCAAGAGCCGAAACCCAATATGTCGAAGCAGGATGCGAACCGTATGCTGAATGCGATGAATAATAATGAAAAACGAACGCTTGATAAGACAAACAAAAAAACTGCCACTAACCAGAGTCAACCGGAAAAAGACTGGTAATATGCATAGTAACTAAAAACGATATACTATATATCAATAATTCAGCTCTTTAACTGAATCAAATTACTGAAATGAAATTGAAACTGTTATTTATTTTACTGCTTGCATTTCCCGGCCTGCTTTTGGCCCAGGAAGTTCGCTTTACCTCGCAGGCTCCAAAGCAGGTGTACCTCGGACAGCGGTTTCAGCTGACTTTCATGCTGAATGCCGAGGGCAGCAATTTCATGAGTCCGGAAATAACAAACTTTGATGTATTAAGCGGACCAATGACCTCGCAGGGGCAAAATATCATGAATATAAACGGGAAGCTGGAATATTCTACTACCTTATCGTTCACGTTCATTCTCGAGGCAAATAAATTAGGAACTTTTACAATCCCACAGGCTGTAATTACATCGAACGGTAAGCGTTATATGTCGAATACAGTAACTATTGCAGTTTTACAGAACCCGCGCCCGACTCAATCCAATCCAAACGGCACCCAGCCTCAGGGAGGGAACCAGGCCCAAACAAGGGATGATATTGGAAACGATATTTATCTGAAAGCGGTTGTAGATAAGAACAATCCATACCAGGGAGAGCAAATTATTGTCACTTTCAAACTATACACCCCAACAAACAGGTTGCAGATCGACCAGCCGGAGAAAATTCCTTCGTACCCGGGATTCTGGGCACAGGATCTTCTGAAGGATGCTACGCAATACCCGCAGTATACCGAAACGGTGAACGGCAAGAAATATATTGTTGCCGAATTGCGCAAAGCTGCGTTATTTCCCCAGAAATCAGGTTTGCTTACTATTGATCCGCTTATACAGGATGTTATATACCAGATTAAAGTTAAAGGGCGTAACCCTTTTGCCGACGACCCGTTTTTTGGCAATGATCCCTTTTTTAAGAACTTTATGGACGACTCCTTCATAGGGGGTGAACTTCAGAATGTAAAGAAAACCCTTCGTTCCAACTCCATTTCAGTGAACGTTAAACCGCTTCCATCGGCCAACCGCCCTCTTGATTTTACCGGAGCAGTTGGACAGTTTAACCTGAAAGCTGAAGTTGATCATACCGTGGTAAACACCAACGATGGAATTACTCTGAAGGTATCGGTTTCTGGTTCAGGTAACCTTAATCTCATAGAAAAACCGAGTATAAATTTTCCACCCGATTTCGAAGTATACGATCCAAAGATCATCGACAATTTCAATAATAAGGGAGCCACTTCCGGTACCCGGACTTTTGAATACCTTATAATTCCGCGCGCAGCAGGTGATTTCTCTATCGATCCAATACAGTATTCCTATTTTGATCTGAGCCGTAAGGATTTTGTTACCCTTCGGTCGGAAAGTTTTAAGCTGAAAGTGAACAAAGGTTCAGGCACATCGGCCGAGCCAACTGCCCAGGGTGATGTAAAAATACTTGGAAGCGATATCAGGTATCTGATGGAACCGCCTCTAGGTATTCATACCACAGGTGACTATTTTTACGGCAAACCTTTGTATTGGTTTATCCTTTTACTGCCGGTTATCGGCTTTGTTTTGTTCCTGCTTTTGTACCGGCGTAATATGCGTTTGAGAGGTGATGCAAAGCTTATGCAGCGTAAAAAAGCAACGCGTGTAGCTGTTAAGCGGCTGCAAAAAGCAAAAAAACTGCTTGTTGGCCAACAGCGCGAAGCATTCCACGAAGAGATTGCATTTGCACTCTGGGGATATATAAGCCACAAATTCAATATCCCGATGTCGTTGCTTTCGTTGGATACCGCCAGGGAGCAACTTGAGCAACGCAATGTTGATCCGGCGCTTACCGAGCGGTTTATGAGTACTCTGAACGACTGTAACTTTGCCCGCTATGCACCGCCCGGAAATGCCATGAATATGCAGCAATTATACGACCTGGCAATAAAAACAATATCGGAGACGGAACAGGTTTTGAGGTAAAATCCAGGCTGAAATTTCGAGGTTCAAGTGCAAAATAGAATATTATGAAATGTAAAAAAAT
Source organism: Bacteroidales bacterium (assembly GCA_963677975.1). Lineage (GTDB taxonomy): Bacteria > Bacteroidota > Bacteroidia > Bacteroidales > UBA4417 > UBA4417. The sequence continues at coordinate 4,234,776 of OY782677.1, forward strand.
TGCTGTCATGATTGCAACAATACTATTGGTTGCATTTCAGGCTATTGCGCAAAACCCTGATGCACTTGCTGCACAGGCAGCAAAAGCATACAATAGTAAGCAATACACCGAGGCCATTAGTTTGTACGAAAAAATAATTGCCGGGGGAAACGAGTCGTATGCATTGTATTACAACCTAGGGAATGCCTATTTCAGGACCAATGAAAATGCCCAGGCTGTTTACTTTTATGAGAAAGCCTTAAAACTTGCACCTAATAACGAAGATATTATTAATAATATTGAGGTAGTAAACAGCAAACTTACTGATAAGGTAGAAACTGTTCCCGAATTGTTCTATAAACGATGGTGGAAAGAAATCGTTAATCTTATGAGTCTTAACACTCTTGCCTTGATAAACATAGTCCTTTTAACCCTCGCTTTACTATTAATAGCTGGTTATATAGCCTCTTCCAATATACTCGTACGCAAGATCAGTTTCTGGACCGGAATTTCCTTTTTCCTGCTTTTTAGTGTAGGCATTTTAGCAGCATCGCAGCGCAATCATTATCTTAAGAACAAACATCAGGCAATAGTTTTTGCACAGACTGTAAATATTAAGAGTTCACCCGACGACAACAGCAAGGATATCTTTGTTCTTCACGAAGGGACAAAAGTTACATTGCTTGATAAAGTTGCCGACTGGCAGGAAATCCGTATTTCGAACGGAAGCATTGGCTGGATCAGGAGTTCCGACATTAAGGAAATATAGCTGATATTTTCGCTTTTGTTAGTAAGCCTGGTTTAACTAATCAAATTTATACTCTATACTATTGATTATCTGACAATTGCATTAATATACATTTTAATATTTTTTCAAAATAGTTAAACAGCTCTAAAAACAATCCGCTATAAAGTTTGTTATTAAAAAGACATTAACGTATCTTTGAAAACAAAACACTTTTTTTATGCGGAAATTTACTTTTGTATCTCTCTTTATCTTTTGTACATTCCAACTCATGGCTCAAACACCGGAAGTTGACACCGCCTGGAAATCAAACTACGATTTTTCACTGGGTATCTCGCAAACAACCTTTACAAACTGGGCTGCAGGTGGCGAGAATTCTTTTGCTCTGAACGCGGCACTCAGCATTTTTAAAGTCTATTCAAAAGATAAAGTTACCTGGGGCAACTATTTAGGCCTTGCATACGGCATTTCATACATGGAACAATCGGATCCGAAATGGCGTAAAATCAATGATAAAATAAACTTTGTAACCAAAGGGGGTATTTATGCCTGGCACAACTGGGATTATGCCGGTTTGTTCGAATTCAGGTCTCAGTTCGCTGAGGGGTATAATTACCCGCAAACCGATTATATTTCTAAATTTATGGCTCCCGGGTATTTCCAACTCTCCCTTGGGTTGAATTATAAACCGGTCGATTATTTTTCACTTTTCATTTCTCCCATAGGGGCTCGATTAACGGTTGTAAACGACAGCAAACTAACGCACATGGTTGATGATAAAGAAAATCTTATAGGAGCATTTGGTGTAAAGGGCGATAATACCACTTTATGGCAGGTTGGGGGATCGTTGAATATGATCTTTAAAAAAGATATCATGAAAAACCTAAACTATATGTCGAAACTGGATCTATTTTCGGATTACCGCCACAACCCGCAGAATATAATTGTTGGTTTTGAAAATGATTTTCTTATGAAAGTAAATAAGTATATTTCTCTTAGCCTTACAACAATGCTCATTTATGATGACAATATAAAATACACTGATAAAGAAGGCATTACACATGGACCACGGACACAATTCAGGGAAACTTTCAGTCTTGGATTTGCCTATTCATTAGCTCACAAATAATTCTGTAATAATTCACAACTAAGGATTAACCAAAACAACAAACAAAATGGGACTACTTAAAGAATTCAAAGCATTTGCCATGAAAGGCAATGTAATCGACCTGGCAGTCGGTGTAATTATCGGAGGTGCATTTGGCGCAATAGTCAAGTCATTAATTGACGATGTTATTACTCCATTGCTGCTAAATCCGGCGCTTGAAGCTTCCGGTGCAAAAAACATACAGGACCTCACATGGGGGTCGGTAAAATATGGCAGTTTTTTGTCGGCTATAATTTCATTCCTGATGATTGCATTTGTTTTATTCGGAATCATTAAAGCCATGAATTCAGCAAAGAAAAAAGAAGTGGAAGCCCCGGCAGCTCCAGCAGCTCCTCCGGCTCAGGAAGTGTTACTTGCCGAAATCAGGGATTTGCTGAAAGACAAAAAATAAATTTGATTTCATCATTCCAAAGCCGGTCATCAAATGACCGGCTTTTTTCGTTGCATATAACATATCGTGATCTTTTTGTTGCACCCTGTTTATCCCGAAGGAATTATAGGATTTACCAATTTCTGAATTAAAGTTCCCGGGCAAGTGATTGTTGCTAACAGAATGGTTATTTTTGTGGTAATTGAATAATACTTCGAAGGATGAAGAAACAACACCATAGCAAGAAATCCGGTTTACCTCCCGGAAGCCTGGTATATACAGGCTCAGGAACCCTGGATACTTTAATAAATATGTTAGTCTTCGATGACGTGAGTTTCGACTACCACGAAAACATTTCTGTTGATAAAGCGATACAATTACAGGGGGAAACAAAAACCAACTGGATACTCGTTAAAGGCTTTAGCCAGACAGAAGAAGTTCAGAAACTGGCTGAAAATTTCGGTATACATCCCTTGATTATCGAGGATATTTTCAATGTGGAACATTTACCCAAAGTTGTGGATCTTGAAAAAAGTTTATTCGTCACCCTAAAAAACCTAAGCTGGAACGAACCCGAACAACTCATTGAATATGAACAGGTAAGCCTGTTTTTAAGCCCAAATGTTCTCATTTCGTTCGAAGAAAAAGACAACAATATTTTTGCCCCTATCATTGAACGCCTGAAAGCCGGCAAAGGCAAAGGCCGGGTAAGGCAGGAAGATTACCTGTGTTACCTGCTGGTCGATCATATTGTTGATAATTATTATATACTTCTTGATCACACCGAAGACCAGATCGAAGACCTCGAGAAACTCCTGATCGACAATGATACAACTGACCTATCTGTATCTTTTCTTGGCTTAAAGAAAAACCTGATGCTTCTTCGGAAAAGTATTTATCCATTAAAGGAAGAAATAAGATTCATGTCGCGCGAAGAATCAGGAATGATTACTGATTACACCAGGCAGTATTTTACGGATATTAACGATCATCTTTCGTTTATCATTCAATCCATCGACAGTTTCCGCGAAATGATTTCATCCATGATGGATCTTCTGATGGCTAAAAATGCTAACCGTATGAACAGTATCATGAAGACACTTACTCTGGTTTCAACCATATTTATCCCAATGACACTGGTTTCGAGTATTTATGGGATGAATTTTGACAATATGCCGGAATTGCGCTATAAATACGGGTATTTCATATTTTTAGCCGGCTTGTCTTTAATGGGTATTACTATGTACCTGTTTATGAAGAAGAAAAAATGGTTTTAACCGAACTTACTATTTAGGCTGGAGGAAACCATTTATGAAGCATATAGGGTTACTGAGTGATACACACGGTACAGTGAATCCCCGGATAATGGATTTCTTCGCCGGCTGTGATGAAATCTGGCATGCAGGCGATATCGGGAAAATAGAAACAGCTGATATACTTGCATCAATCAAACCGTTTAAGGCTGTTTATGGAAATATAGACGGGACCGATATCAGGCTCTCTTATCCTAAAAACCAGGTTTTTAATTGTGAAGATGTCAAAGTATTAATCACTCATATAGGCGGGTACCCGGGAAGGTACGAAAAGGACATAAGGGAGTTGATCGAGACCGAAAAACCCGGCCTCTTTATCTGCGGCCATTCGCATATTCTAAAAGTAATGTACGATAAGAAACACCAACTGCTTCATATAAATCCAGGTGCAGCAGGAAATTCAGGATTCCATCATGTGATAACCTGTGTGAGGTTTGTAATTGACGGGAATGATATACGGTATCTGGAAGTGTTTGAGAAACAACGGTGATAAGGGTTTCAGTGTTTCAGGTTTCAGAGTTCCAGGGAGGAGGATGATAAGATTGATATGATTAATCATATGCTGACAAATAAGAACAAACATCCGAAATCCGAAATAGCTCTTCTACCTGAGCCTGTCGGCCGAACGAACCAGTTTTTCATCCCTTTTTATAGCCCTGTTGGCCATTACCATAAATACAAGGGTAACGAGCGGAAGGTAAATACCAAATGCTTTGCTGTAGTCAGGCACAATATTGATTTTCTTTTCGATCATTGGAATATACAGGAAGAAAACGCCCATAATCAATGCAATTGAGGCCAGAACCCCGATATTCGTCAATTTAATCTGCAGCGAGCGGTTTTTATATTGAAAAACTGTATAAAGGGTGAGTAATCCAATGCCAATTGCTACAATAATAATCGGCAGGAAAATAACCGGGCTAAATGCATTCGGTTCGCCCGGAACCATATTCTTAAGACCGGTTACTGAAAAAACATAAGCACCGTTCTCGGAAAAAAACTGGGCCAGGGGAAAAGCAAAAAGCAAGGCAATGGCAACAGATGCAAGTGTGAGGTATAAGGTCTGAATACGCTGTATCATGGTTATCGTGTTTAATTTGAGGTGCAAAGATAACATTGAAAAGCGAATAGTATAAAATGAAAAGTGAAAAATGATTAACCTCCGGAAAATATTGCATTGGTGAAGTCTGATTTAAAACCAAAACATCACATTGTTGTATCAATTAATTAGAAAAACATGCCAGGAGCATTCATTTTTTCTGCAATTTAGCAATACAAATTTGCCGTATACACATACAATACCACGGAGAGAAATATGCCAAAGCGTACAACAATAATCTGGGACTGGAACGGCACCTTGCTCGATGATGCCGAAATATGCCGGGTTGCAATTAATAAAATGCTAACCGATAGGGGCCTGCCGGTTTTAAGCATTGAAAAATACCGCGATGTGTTTACATTCCCTGTGATAGAATACTACAAAGAAATTGGTTTTGATTTTTCAATCGAAAAATGGGAGACTGTCGCCATGGAGTTTATCAATTTGTACCTCAACGCATTACCGGCTTGCGGCCTTACTCCTTTTGCAGTCGAAACCCTCGAAAAGTTCAGGCAGAAAGGCTATCGGCAGGCGATTATTTCAGCTATGCAACACGACGCATTACAGGAATCGGTGGCTGAACTCGGCATAACACATTATTTCGAATATATTGGCGGCATTGGCGATCACTACGCAAACAGCAAAACAGGAAATGCAATCAATTATCTCAGCCAGGCTGGCCTCAGCCCCGGGCAAATTATCTTTATTGGTGATACCATTCACGACTCGGAAGTAGCAGCTGAAATAAAATGCAAATGTATCCTTGTCGCAACCGGACATCAGTCATATAGCCGGCTAAGCAAAGCCGGGTTACCGGTTATTCATGATCTTACCGAAATTGAAACTGAACTTTAAAACACAAACTATTATGAAAACATTCTCATTTCACACGCAGGTTATTTCAATCCTGGTCCTGATATTCGGATTAACAGCCTGTACAAATAAAAAAGTCATGGAAGACCCTAAAGTTCTAGCCGACACCGACCGGTTTTATTCAGCCATGTCGGCCGAAAAAGGAATGAATGCCGCCTTTATTGCCATGTTCGATTCGGCTGGTGTGCTACTTCGTGCAAACCACTATCCGATTGAAGGAATTGACGCGATAAAGGCATTGCTTGAAAAACGGAGTGACACTGCCTTTACTCTTACATGGGAACCATCCTCATCAGTAATTGCGACTTCGGGAGATTTTGGTTACACCTACGGCACGTTCAAAGTAACCGATAAACCCTCCGATTCAATTTCGGAAACAGGAACCTATGCAACCATCTGGAAGAAACAGGCCGATGGTAAGTGGAAAGCAGTACTCGATACCGGTAATCCCGGTCTGGGAACGGAAAAGTAGCTTTTGCCTGCTGCAAAAGGTTCCGGAATCCGAAAAATAATGAATTTGTGCTTTAGTTACTACGGATGATTTATTCCGGGATAGGTTTGGTTTCGCCTTTCAACTCGGCTTCACGGGCTTTATCATAGTATTTCTCCTCCGAAATTTCACCGGCAAAGTATACAATTTCACTTTCCTTATCGCCATTTGGTTTAAAGGCTTTCCATAATCCGTCCCTCAGATCGCCGTGAAACTGCCCGGTGAGCATGGGTGAGCCATCGGGATAATAGTATTTTGCATCCCCTTCGTGCGTACCTTTTACGAAAGTAATTTCGGATTTTATGGTTCCGTCCGAAAAATACTGCCTGCAGGTTCCATTCTTCAGGCCATCAGTGTAAGGGCAATCTTCAAGCAGTTTGCCATCGTCGTAATAAGTCTTCCAGGTTCCGGTAGCAACTCCTTTCTGGTAGTATTCTTCAGCCGAAATCACTTCAAGGTCATTATAGTATTTCCAGTGCCCGTCCTTTTTTGTTTCGGTATATGTACCTTCAGCCATCTTTTTACCGCTGGGGTAATAGTTAACAGCGGTGGCTTTTTTACCATCAGCCGAATAGTTTAACTCAGAACGGATTTTACCGTCCTCATCATAATATTTAAAAATACCCTGGGGTACATTATCTTTAAAACTGCCAACATAAATGAGCCTGCCTTTAGCATCCGTTTTATGCCATTCGCCCTGCTTAAGTCCTTTTGAATCAGTAACATTCTGAGCTGTAAGCAACGAAACAACAATAAGTTGTAACAAAATAATTATCAATACTCCTTTCGGTCGGTTCATAGTGGCATGCATTAAAGTAGGTGAATAAACGCCGGTATTCAAATTATCGTATTCTGGCACAAAAATGTCTACTTTTGATGTGCAAATTTACAATTTATTAGTCCAGGAATTGCTCCTGATTGAAAGGCAAAGCAAATTAATATGGAAAGCAATTACTCATCAGTTTTATTACACAATGTGGTTGAAAATTTCAACCGATTACCGGGAATCGGGCAAAAGACTGCCTTACGCCTGGCCCTGCACCTGCTGAAGCAACCACCTGAAATGGCAGCAGCTTTAGGAGAGTCGGTAATTAAACTGCGAAGTGAAATACAATACTGCAAGGTGTGCAACAATATTTCGGATCGCGAAACCTGTGATATTTGTTCCAACCCGAAACGTGATCATTCAATCCTTTGCATAGTTGAAGATATACGCGATATGCTTGCAATTGAAAACACAGGCCAGTTCAAAGGGGTTTACCATGTTCTAGGCGGTATTATTTCCCCTGTTGAAGGAATAGGACCATCGGATCTTAGCATAGCTCCTGTAATCGAAAAAGCCGGTTCAGGAGATTTTAAGGAAATTATAATGGCTTTGCCTGCCACGGTTGAAGGTGACACTACCAATTTTTATCTTTTTAAAATGCTGCAGAAGTTTGGCCTGAATATTTCAGTTATAGCACGCGGAATTCCGGTTGGCGATGAACTTGATTATACTGACGAAATAACCCTGGGCCGTTCGATACTTATGCGGCAGCCTTACCAGGGGAATAAGGGTTAATTGAAAATTTACTGGCAATTTTAAAAATTTATTAATGATTGCAGAACAAGGATTGCAGATTTTTGATCCTGGTCAAATCATCTGCTTCATTTGTAAACAGTGCAAATCGAATATCGGTACTCCATGCCCGTAAAAACAGGAATAGATTGTTTCTGCAGCCAATCCAGCACTTTACATTTGCCATTGGAGTACAACATTTTGATTGGTGAACTGTTATTTATATAACTATTATTACATCATTTATAATGAAAACAGAATTACATCCTGCTGCTGAACGCGGACATGCATCGCATGGCTGGCTCGACACATACCACAGTTTTAGTTTTGCAACCTATTTTAATCCTTCCCGTGAGCAGTTTGGCTGCCTGAGGGTACTTAACGACGATACAGTTGCCGGTGGAACCGGTTTCGACCTCCATCCGCATAACAATATGGAGATTATCTCCATTGTCTCGCAGGGCGCCCTTGAACACCGCGACAGCATGGGTAACATCCAGGTAATAAACAGCGGTGAAGTGCAGGTAATGAGTGCAGGAACCGGGATTTACTATGCTGAGTATAACCATTCGGAAACTGAACCTATCCGGTTTTTCCAGATATGGATTTTCCCAAGGGAGAAAGGTCTTCGACCGCGATACGACCAGGCTTTTATTGAAAGCAATGTAGGATCAGGGGAACTTGTTACTTTGGTAACACCCGATAACAGGCAGGTTGATGGGGCATTGTGGATTCACCAGGATGCCTATATTTCAACACTGCAAATAGATGTGAACCAAAGTTTTGAATATGTCATACATATTCCCGGAAACGGAGTTTTTGTAATGGTAACCGAAGGAATTGCTGAAATCAGCAACCAGGTTCTGAACCAAAGAGATGCAATAGCTGTGAGTGAAACCGAATCTTTCAGGGTTCAGGCAACCGGCAGTTCGAGGCTGTTATTTATAGAGATCCCTTTGAGATAATATAGTGGGGTTTGAAACTTCTACCGGGATATTCAGGTTCCTGTACTGACATTCTCTTCACCAAAGAAATCGAATAAGGTAAGCTGGTTAGCACTCACTTCGTGATAAGGATGATCGATAAGGTGAACATTGCGCTGCAAAAACTCGCGTAAAGCTTTACGGAACACCTTGTTTTCAGTAGTTTTATGACTCTTACAGAACTGCCTAAGCAGTTTATTCTGCGATTCAGGAATCTTCAGGTTCTTCTGGTAGAATTTAATCTTACGAGGCTTCTTTCTTCCGCGCTTCGGCATGGTGCACTGATTTAACAAGTGACAGCTAAAATAATGCAATATAAGCGATTGCTACCCCGCGGTATGAAATAGTAATTCACAATTTATGAACAGCTAAGAAATGTGGGATGTGGGATGTGGGATATGAAAATTTACAAATTTTATAAATAAACTACCAGCCGCCAAAAACCAGAACATTGGGCTCAGTGCATAATGCCTAGCAACCAGAGACCAGCAACCAGAAACTAAATCAATTCCTTAATATCCCTGATAATCCTTTCAGCAAGTTCTTTCGCCTGTAAGGCTGTTACGCTTTCGGCATAGATCCTGATAATTGGTTCGGTATTAGATTTCCTCAGATGCACCCATTCGTTGCCAAATTCGATTTTCACCCCATCAAAGGAGCTGTGGGGCTGATTTTTATATTTTTCTTCCACTTTCCGGAGAATCAGGTCGGTGTCCATTCCGTCCGAAAGAGTGATTTTGTTCTTAGAAATTACATACTCAGGATAGCTTGCCCTGAGTTGCGAACAGCTCAGCCCGGTTTTAGCCAGGTGGGTCAGAAACAATGCAATTCCGACAAGTGCATCGCGACCGTAGTGAATTTCAGGGTAAATCACCCCACCGTTGCCTTCGCCACCGATAACGGCATGGGTCTCTTTCATCAGTTTTACTACATTCACTTCACCCACTGCCGAGGCCGAATAGCTGTAACCTTTTCCTTCGGTAACATCGCGCAAGGCACGTGTCGACGACATATTGGAGACCGTATTGCCCGGAGTATGCTGTAACACATAATCAGCAACGGCCACAAGCGTATATTCCTCGCCGAACATCCGGCCATCTTCGCTCACAATAGCCAGCCTGTCAACATCAGGGTCAACAACAAAACCCAGGTGTGCTTTCTGTTCCACCACAGTTTTACTCAATTCTTGCAGGTGCTCAGGCAAGGGTTCAGGATTATGCGGGAAGAGCCCGTTTGGTTCGCAATATAGTTGAATCGTTTCTTCAACGCCCAGTGCTTTAAGCAATTTCGGAATAGCAATGCCGCCTGTAGAGTTTACAGCATCAATTACGACCCTGAAATTTGCCTTTTTAATGGTTTCCGTGTCAACAAGAGGCAGATCAAGTACCATTTTTATATGCCTGTCGATAAACGTATTATCGGTTGTGTAACTGCCAAGTTGTTCAACCGGGGTATATACGTTATCCGTTAATTCGGAATTTTCGAGAACCCGGGTTCCCGCTTCATTATCGAGAAACTCTCCTTCGGAATTGAGCAGTTTGAGTGCATTCCATTGCCCCGGGTTATGACTGGCGGTAAGAATAATACCACCCTGAGCTTTATATTCACTCACCGCAAGTTCAACGGTTGGTGTGGTCGAAAGGCCCAGATCGATAACATCGATACCTAGTCCCATAAGTGTGCCGCAAACAAGATTACTCACCATTATGCCAGAAACCCTTGCATCGCGTCCAACCACTATTTTAACCTTTCCGGTAGGGGTCGCGTTTTTAATATAAATTGAATAACCGGTAACAAACTTAACAATATCAGGCGGTGTGAGGTTTTCGCCAGGTTTTCCACCAATTGTGCCCCTGATTCCCGAAATACTTTTAATTAATGACATGCGACGTATTTTTTCACAAAGATACGATTACAGGGTGAATTGAGAAAAGTTTTGCAGGTACACTGTCAGAATCCAGATTTCACGACAGGAGAGGAAAGTAAAGCGAGCAGAAACAAGTATAAAATAACGAATCCTGATTATATCCTTCCTGCAGCAAACGCCTGGCAAGTTTTAGCCACTCAATTAAAATTATTATCTTTGCAGCGTCGAATCATTATTTACCGGGAATGGACAATTACGAAGAAGACCAGGAATACCTGCGCGAGCTGCTCGAACGTTTCGAAAACGGTGTCGGGGAAGGCGGATATTCCTTCTTCGACAGTAGTGAACTGGAAGATATAATCTACTATTACTTCAGTGAATCGGAATTACTTAAGGCACGCAAGGCCATTGATTTTGCCATTGAGCAATTCCCTGCCGAAATCAGTTTCCAGGTTTTTAAGGCTCAATACTTCCTCAACAATGGCGAGCCGGAAAAAGCCCTTGCCCGGCTCAACAGCCTTGACGCCCTTGATCCGCAGAACCCTGATATTGCGCTAACGCGGGCTACGGTTTACAGTTCGCTTCATAAACATGCCGAAGCTATAAATGAATACCAGAAAGCAATCCCAAAAGTGGATGAAGACCTGGACGAAATACATACCAGCATAGCATTCGAATACCAGAACCTGAGGGAATATAAAAAGGCTGCCGATCATCTGAAACAGGCAATTAAGCTCAACCGGGAAAACGAAAGCCTGCTTTACGAAATCGGGTACTGTTACGAAATGGGGCAAATGAGCAGCGAAGCCATCGAATTTTTCAATGAAGAGATCAATAAACGGCCTTATTCGCTTGTAGCCTGGTATAACCTGGGAATAGCATACAGTACACTCGAATTATACGAAAAAGCAATTGATAGCTTTGATTACGCTATTGCCATTGATCCGACATTTACACCGGCATATTTCAGCAAAGCCCAATGCTACGAGCAAATGGACATGTACCTGGAAGCGATTAACGTTTACAAACTGACTTTTGAACTCGAAAAGCCCGATGCCATGACCAATTACTATATTGGCGATTGTTATGCCAGTATGGAGAAATATGAAACGGCCATTGATTACTACCGGAAATCGATAAGTATCGAACGTCATTTTTCGGATTCGTGGATGGGAATCGGGCTATGTTTTGTCGAACTAGGCCAGCATCTCGAAGCTTTATCCCATATGGAGCAGGCTATCAAGCTTGAGAACGATAATGCCGAGTATTACATTGTACTTGCCGAAACACAACTTGCCCTCGGATTTCAGGACGATGCCGGCGCTTCATACCAGAAAGCTAGTGAGCTCGAACCTTACCATGCTGAAATCTGGCTCGATTACTCCGATTTTTATGCTGATGTAAAAAAAGACTTTACCAAGGCACTCGAAATACTCGAAGATGGTATTTATTATCAGGGCGAAAACTCTGCACTCACCTACCGGCGTGTTGCATACCTTTATGAAGCAGGCAGGAATAAGGAAGCAATCCTGGAGCTTTTCATCGCTTTAACACAGGATTTTGACGCTCATATCCAGTTGCTCGAATATTCGGACAAAGCCAAAAACTCTCCTGAAATCCTTGCCGTTATTGAATCATATAAAAACCAGGATCTATAATTATATCCTGCTCTAACTCCTGAAACCTAATCCCTAAAACCTGTCTGATATGGGCATTACCCAATGGATTGCCAATACTGCCGTAGCATTTATTGCAGCGACATCTTATCCTGGTATTTTTTTACTTATGGTACTCGAAAGCATGGTCTTCCCGGTCCCCAGCGAAGCTGTAATGCCTTTTGCAGGCTTCCTGATCTTGGACGGCCAGCTTACTTTTTCAGGCGTTATTATAGCAAGTACGTTAGGTAGTATTGTTGGCTCATTATTATCATATGCTATTGGGTTTTATGGCGGTAAACCTTTTATCCGCCGTTTTGGCAAATACCTCCTGCTTGATGTGCATGACCTTGAAATGACCGAGCGTTTCTTCAGTAAAAGAGGCGAAATAACCATATTTATTTCAAGGTTTGTACCCATTGTCCGCCATCTGATCAGTATCCCTGCAGGATTGGGAAAAATGAATATCTGGAAGTTTAGTATTTACACCATACTGGGTGCCGGAATGTGGAATTCATTCCTTGCCTATGTTGGGTATAAACTTAAGGAAAACTGGACCGTTGTAATGACATATAGTCATACAATTGATATTGTAGTAATAGCAATACTTGGGCTTGCTTTCCTGTATTATGTATATAAAATTTATATGAACCTGACAAAAAAGCCGGCAGGCAACTGATATGCGATTATTCGGACTGATCGGGTACCCGCTTTCGCATTCTTTTTCGGCGAATTATTTCGAAAAGAAGTTTGCTGACGAACTCATCAGGGATGCATCATACAAGCTTTTCCCTTTAGAACATATTTCTGAGCTCCATGATCTCCTGACTCAGAATCCTGATTTAAAAGGCTTTAATATTACCATCCCACATAAAGTATCTATACTCCCGGAATTACATTGTATATCGGATGAGGCTTCAGCCATTGGAGCTGTTAACTGTGTAAAGGTTACCAGGGATTTGGCAGGGATTAACCTGTATGGTTATAATACCGATGTTTATGGGTTTCGCGAATCCTTGCTACAGATGCTTGAATTTAATCATCAAAAAGCCCTTGTACTCGGAACAGGAGGCGCTTCAAAAGCAGTATGCTATGTACTCGACACATTAAATATTGGCTACACATTGGTATCGCGGGGAAAAAAGGAACATAATCATTTGACATATTCACAGGTAACCGAAAAAGAAATAAGGAACAACCTTCTCATTATCAACACCACTCCGTGTGGAATGTACCCTGATGTTGATAATTGTCCCGCTCTCCCCTATCAATATCTTACCGACAAGCATTTACTTTACGACCTGGTGTATAATCCAGATGAGTCCCTTTTCCTTAAAAGAGGAAAAGTAGTCGGTTCAAAAACAAAGAATGGAGAGCAAATGCTTGAATTACAGGCAGAAATGTCATGGAAAATTTGGAACAAGTAAATGTCGGATTTTTGATTTCAAATTTCGGAAGTTGGATTTAAAATCGAAAATATTTATCTTCTGAACATTTCATTTAAATATACAACTGTCATTCCCAAATTCTGACCACTTACTAACCCTTAACCTCTAAATCAAATGTCCGTCCTCATGCAATTTGCCATTTTCCCAACCGATAAAGGAGAAAGTGCGAGTCCATATGTTAGCCGCGTTATAAAAATGATCCGCGGAAGTGACCTTCCCTATCAGCTGAATGCTATGGGAACTCTTATCGAAACGCTTACTCTTGAAGAAGCTCAATCCATTGTTTTGCAAGCATATGCGTTACTAAAGGATGACTGCTCGCGGGTTTATTGTACAGTTTCGTTCGATATACGTGATGGGGAAACTGGGCGCATGCAGAAGAAAATTACTTCAATCGAGAACAAAATCGGACCTGTGAGTCACTAATCCTTACGTATCACCTCGATAGTAAAATCGGCGGCCAGGGCTGCCAGTGCACCTACGGCAGCCAAAACCGGCGCAATTAGAGCTCCGATCAGTCCTAATGTTACCGGTATTTCGATATACACTTTGCCGGAATCATCTTTAATTATGATACGGTGAACATTGCCTTCGTTGATCAGTTCGCGGATTTTCCGCATCAGGTCTTCGCCTTTGACTTTAAATTCGGATGAGTTCATGGTTGCAGGTATTATACTCCTATGACGTTAATTCAGCTTTGGGGTTACACCCTGTTCGATTTCACAAAACTAAACAGAATTTCCACATCATAGGCTTTATGCTTACTTTTGCAGTTATGACCCGTTACCAATTCATACTTGTTTTCCTGTTTCCGATAGTCGCACTGGTTTCCTGTAAGGACAGACAGGTTGAAAGTAATAAGCCCCAGCTCACAGTGAGTATTATTCCGCAGCGCAGCCTGGTTAAGTTAATAGCAGGTAATAAATTCGATATACAGGTAATGTTGCCGACAGGCTCGAACCACGAAACTTATGAGCCAACACCCCGTGATATGGAGAAGATTGCTACGTCAGAGTTTTATTTTGCCCTTGGTGCGCTCGATTTTGAATTAACATGGATGGACCGGTTCAAGGCATCGAATCCTAAAATGAAGGTGGTTAATACCAATGCAGGAATTGAGATGTTAACGGGGCATAATCATGGAGGATCTGACCACGATCAAACCAGCCGTGGAATTGATCCGCATACGTGGCTTTCACCTGCATGCATGAAAATTCAGGCAGCTAATGTTTGTAAGGCCCTTTCGGAGGAGGATTCTGCAAATTCCTCATTTTACGGTTCAAACCTTGCTAAGTTTAATCTTCTGGCTGATTCTGTCGATCGTATCATACGGACTAAGCTGGCCGGCTTCCAGGGAAGATCCTTCCTGATTTTCCATCCTGCCCTGGGCTATTTTGCCCATGATTATGGTTTAAATCAAATCAGCATCGAACAGGACGGGAAAGAGCCGTCACCGGCATACCTTGCCGAATTGATTATGACTGCCAAGGAAATGGGAATAAAAAATGTATTCATATCCAAAGAATTCGATACACGCAATGCCGAAGCCATTGCAAGGGAGATTAACGGGAAAGTTATTATTTTTGACCCTATGAGCGAGGATTGGGCAGGGAACATTATTGCTCTGGCCGGACTGATTGCCGCCAGCGAAGTAAACTAATCATGAAAGAACTGATAAAACTCGAGAATGTTACCGCCGGTTACGATAACGGGATAGTGTTGCGTGATGTTACCATGAGCATAGCTCACCAGGACTTTATTGGTGTAATCGGACCAAACGGCGGAGGGAAAACTACACTTATAAAGCTTATACTTGGTTTAATAAAGCCTTTTTCGGGTAGAATAAAACGTTTTGACGATGAAGCAGGGAGTTTTATAGGGTACCTGCCGCAGCAATCGCATATAGACCGGAAATTCCCAATTACGGTGCAGGATATTGTACTTTCGGGGCTCATGTCGGCTGGAAAAGGATTCAACCGATATTCCTCAAAGGATAAGAAACTGGCCCTTGACCTGCTGGATCAGATCGGGATTAGCCACCTTGCCAAACGAACTGCCGCGGAGCTTTCGGGCGGGCAGTTGCAAAGAGTGTTTATATGCCGGGCATTAATCTCTTCACCTAAACTCCTGATTCTTGATGAACCTAATACGTTTGTCGACAACCGTTTTGAACACGAAATGTACGAGCTACTGCAGGAATTTAATAAAAAGATGGCTATTATGATCATTTCGCATGATGTAGGGACCATTTCGTATTTTGTTAAAACAATTGCCTGCGTCAACACTTACCTGCATTACCACCCTTCGAATATCATTACCGAAGAACAACTTGCAGGCTACAATTGCCCGTTGCAGATCATTACACACGGTGATATTCCGCATACAGTACTTCAAAAACATGACCATGGCCACGAGCATGATGAACATTTCATGCATGAACAGACACACGACCACACCCACGAATAAAAATGACTGGAATTCTATCGTACGATTTTGTAATTCATGCATTGGAAGCTGCTTTGCTGGCCAGTATCAGCTGCGGTTTTATCGGCGCCTATATTGTAGCCCGGCGTATGGTTTTTATTAGCGGAGGAATTACTCATGCTTCATTCGGAGGTATAGGGCTGGGATATTTCATGGGTATCAATCCTATACTGGGTGCTGCTGTCTTCAGCATTTTATCGGCCTTTGGTATACGGATTGTGTCGCAACAGACTGATATACGCGAAGATTCGGCAATAGGTATTTTATGGTCGTTCGGGATGGCTGTAGGAATTATTTTCATTTATGTCACTCCCGGCTATGCACCAAACCTGATGTCGTACCTCTTTGGCAGCATACTTACGGTTACCCCAACTGACCTGGCAATGATGGGAATCCTCGCCGTTGTTACAGTAGCAATTTTCATGCTTTTTTACAGGACCATTCTTTTCATTTCGTTCGACGAGGAATATGCGCGTTCGCACGACGCCCCGGTCGAAACTTTCAATTATCTTATGCTGACCCTGGTTGCACTTGTTATCGTTATTAACATAAGAGTAGCCGGGATCATACTTGTAATTTCGTACCTTACTATTCCTCAGAGTACCGCCAATCTGTTTGTAAATGATCTTAAAAAAATCATATTACTCTCAATGATAATCAGTTTTACGGGAAGTGTAGCCGGATTGTTTATATCGTATTACTATAATATACCATCGGGTGCGACCATTATTTTCGTTTTCGTTCTGATATTTATGGCCGCACGTTTCTTTCAATACCTGCGAAACCTGAAACAGCGCGGTAATCCGATTGTTTAAGGGCAAAGGATTGGTTAGAATATAGCTTTATAAGTTCTGAGGTGCCATCGATAGTATTACTCACACATTGTAACTTCGTATATATTTCAATACGATAATCATAATCAATTGAATAGTATTTTACCCTTCCGCATAGGACCCATTATCCCTTCCTGAAATCCTTGAAAACAGGCCATTGACACCTGAATCCTGCCGAGTAGGATCATTCGGCAAGTATCATCTTGTAATCCTGGAGCTTAATAATTGAAATATTGTTATTCTGAAGGCCATCGCCAGGTTTTAACGAATAAAAATCAAAGTTATATTGCAGTCCTTTTCCCTGGTTTCCGGGAATGCACGAAAGGTAATTATCGCCGTACCACATCAGTGAAGTAAGAAAATACCACCCGATATCATAGCCCAGGTAAGCATATTTCGAGGGAAGCGGAACTGCACCGTATTTGTTGCGAAAACTGGCTATAAACTGCTTCGCTGCTTCGCTTTCGAAGTCTATATATTCGGACGAAAGCTGGTGGTAATTAAGGTTAACAAGGAATTCAGTCTCTAGATCGAGTTCATCCCAGCCATCCATACCAACGAGGATAAGATCGTTGGATTTTGCATACGGATTCAACAGGGAAACAAAATTCGGAACAGTTGTTTTATTGTTCGAGAACATTATCACAAAATTCTTTGCCCCGGCTTTCAAATTCTTAGTTACACCAGCCATAAAATCAATCGAATAAACAGTTTCCTGCAGAGTCCCCAGGAACGACTTGTCGCTGATCCCTTCATTAACAGCTGTTCTGAATGCATCAGCAAGGGTTTTGAATTCCTTGTTATCGTTTCGAACCATTATAATATTTGCATCCGGATACTTTGCGCTGATGTATAAAAAAAGCTTATTAGCTGCTCCGAAACCGGAAGTCTGTGCTTTAATTACATAAGGATTCCCTTCAACAATTCCTTCGCGGCGCGAAAGCGGGTTAACAATGCCAATTTCATTTTTTAGGGCAAACCTTTCAGCAATAGTGAACGAAGGCGCATAGAGCGGACCGACCAGGAGATCCATTTTTTCCAGACCCGGTTTCCTCAATGTCTGCCTGATAGTAAGTGTATCGTTAAATTTTTCCGCATCAATAACCTGTATGCGTGCATGCAAACCGCATTTTTCGAGCGAATCGGCTGCCAGCATAAATCCTGCATAAAACTGGAAATAATTGAAATTTTCAAAACCGGAAGGGGATTTGTCCTCGGAAGCATCAAACAAATCAGTTGATTCGTCGAGCACAAACGGCAGCAAAAGAGCGACCTGCCATGTCTTTTTCAGGTTCTCCGCTTTAAAACATTTCCCTGCATTTGTGTTTATTATAAAGGAACTCTTTTCCGTTTTAGGTTCTGTCTTTTCTGGAATAATTTCTGTTCTATCAGGCTTAACTTCTGTCTTATCAGGCTTAACTTCAACCTTTTCAGGTTTAGTTTCAACCTTTTCCGGAATAATTTCAGTCTGCTCTGGTTTAGTGATAACCGTTTCAGCCTTTACGGCTTTGGATTTCTTTAATTTTATAACCATCCCTGCTTTAAGTCCTCCACTGAGCTGAGGGTTCAGATCAATCAGATCGTCGACTGTAACTTTATACTGCTTGCTGATACTGTAAAGCGTTTCACCCGTCTTAACTTCGATTTCATCAGGAAGAGATTCCTGCATATTTACCTTTGGCGCCTGGGGTAGGTTTGCCTGGGGTTTTGAAGGAGCCTTCTTTACAGGGATTTTGATCTTCTGACCCGATTTCAGCCCTTTGAAACCCGGGTTGGCATTCATTATGTCGTCGACAGTAACATTAAACTGCTTCGAAATCCCATAAAGTGTTTCCTGCTTCTTTACAAGGTAGAGTAGGTATTCAGGCTCCTGGTTGACGGGAACTGCCGTTCCGGACTTAACTATTGCGGGTGCCGGATTCTTATCGATTTCAACAGGACCTGTTTTTTCAGGTTCCTTAACCTTGTTTACCGGCGCTTTGGTTTCAGGTTCTTTCGATTTTTCAACAACCGGAATAACATCAGGTTTTGCAGATCCTGTATTTTGAGGTATACGCAAAATCATGTCAGGCTTGAGACCTTTCTCTGCTAACGGATTTTCCTTAATGATATCCTGGGTGCTTACTTCATAAGCTTTGGCAATGTCCGATATTGTTTGTCCCTCCTCAACAAAATGGAAATAATACGTTTTTCCCTTATACGTTTCAATATGTGCCGACCGTGTTACAGTAATATCCTGGGCCTGAATATTAAAAGGGAATACAAGCGTTAGTAGCAATAGAAGAAACAGAATAAAACGGATACGCATGGTTAATGATGTATTATAGATTCCTGCAGGGAAGCGGTTGTAAATATAGCAAATCTTTACCGAACATGACTGCATGCTTTACAAATGAGAAATGCATAACTAAAAAAGGTATGTTATTCCCATTCGATTGTTGCAGGTGGTTTTGAACTTATATCGTATACAACCCGATTAATCCCTTTCACCTTGTTTATTATTTCGCTCGATACGGCCGAAAGAAATTCGTAAGGCAGGTATGCCCAATCTGCAGTCATCCCATCCGTTGAGGTTACGGCACGCAAAGCTACCACATTTTCGTAAGTCCTTTCATCACCCATCACACCTACTGACTGCACCGGAAGGAGCATGGTTCCCGCCTGCCAGACTTTATCATATAAGCCATGGCTTTTCAGACCGTTTATAAATATAGCATCGGCTTCCTGCAGAATTGTCACTTTTTCAGCAGTAATATCGCTAAGTATGCGTATCCCAAGCCCGGGTCCCGGGAAAGGATGGCGATTGAGTATATTCGGGTCGATTTTAAGAGTGTGCCCTACACGACGAACTTCGTCCTTGAAAAGGCTTTTCAACGGTTCGACAACTTTAAGTTTCATAAAATCGGGCAACCCGCCAACATTATGATGGCTTTTTATGGTAGCTGAAGGACCTTTAACAGAAACGGATTCAATTACATCAGGATAAATAGTGCCCTGGGCAAGCCATTTTACGTTTTCAATCCGGTGAGCTTCTTCATCAAAAACTTCAATAAATGTACGGCCGATTGCTTTGCGTTTCGCTTCAGGTTCTGTAATTCCTTTCAATGCATCAAGGAAGCGATTACCGGCTTCAACACCTTTCACATTTAATCCCATGTGCTGGTATGAGTCGAGTACCGACTGGAACTCATCCTTCCGCAGCAATCCGTTATCAACGAAAATACAGTACAATTGTGTCCCAATAGCCTTATGCAGCAGAACAGCTGCTACCGAACTATCGACACCACCTGAAAGCCCAAGCACAACTTTATCGCTACCAAGCTGTTTTTTTAATTCATTTACCGTGGTTTCTACGAAAGCCAATGGGGTCCAGTCCTGGCTGCATCCGCATATATCTACAATAAAATTGCGTAGCAAAACGGTTCCATCCACACTGTGGTATACTTCGGGATGAAACTGGATTCCATAGGTTGGTTCGCCTTCAATCCTGAAACCTGCTACTTTTACGTCAGGAGTACTTGCAATAATCTCATATGATTGCGGGATTTCGAGAATTGTATCGCCATGGCTCATCCATACCTGGCCGCCATCGGCCATTCCACGAACGAGTTCACTTTTGTGATCGATAAAAGAAAGGTTCGCACGCCCGTATTCGCGTATTTCGGAAGGAGAAACTACTCCGCCATCGGTTTTTGATAAATATTGCGCACCATAGCAAACACCAAGTAATGGGAATCGACCCCTGATTGAGGCCAGATAAGGTGCCGGTGAATTCGGGTCGCGCACCGAAAAAGGACTTCCGGAAAGGATAATTCCTTTAATATGATTGCCCAGCTCAGGTATGTGATTAAAAGGATGTATCTCGCAATACACATTAAGTTCGCGTATACGCCTGGCAATGAGCTGGGTATACTGCGAACCGAAATCGAGGATCAGGATTGTTTCGTGCATGGGGCAAAGATAAAAAGAAACTAAGATTTATTGTCAGAATTTCAGGGATTTGGGATTTATAACTTTTTCCATATTCGAATGAAACAAAATCTCATATTTTTGTGTTATTATTGTTACTAATCATTAAACAAAACTTTATTTTATGAAGAAACTAGTATTTACTTTACTGATCGCTTTCGCAGCGACCTTTTTGGCAAATGCACAGGAAATCGGGGTTCGCTTTGGCGGAACAAATGGTGCCGGTGGTGCTGCAGTTGATGGAGTATTTGGTGACGGACCAGGCAGAATACATGCCGACCTTGGGTTTTACAAAGGTGGTGTAGGGATTGATGCGCTCTGGGATTTTGTCTACAAACCGCTTGGTGACGAAGCATTTAACTGGTACCTGGGTGCTGGTCCTGCAACATTAATCGGAAACGATTTCTGGCTAGGACTAAGCGGAGAGATTGGTCTCGAATACCGTTTCAATAGTGTTCCGATTTCAGTCGGAACCGATTGGAGACCGACATTATGGGTCGTGAAAGAAACACAATTCGGAGCAAATTCGTTCGGATTGAATGTGCGGTTCCGATTTGGCGGATAAAATAATATTTGCCCTTTAAAAAAGCATTAAATCAATTCACTGAAACAGCAATTTAGATAAGCTGCAATCCAGAAACAAAAAACGCAGATTCAAGGTACTACCTGAATCTGCGTTTTTTTTGTAACAGCTTGACATGCTATTCCCTGATCAGGAAATCAAGATTGCTGCCTGGTTCAAATTCCACAGGCTCATTCCCTGCGATAAATAGGCGCATCGACCTCTTACCTAAAAGTTTTAGCGAATTCCCGTCGAGATGCAACGCAGTTGCTTCGCGCAAACCAACAACCACTACTTCAGGATTCAAAGCCTGGAACTCGTTAATCCGCTGTTCCCTGGTCTCGCCGCCGTGTCCTTCAGGATTGGCATCAAGGTAATGCGGATTGATCTGGAACGGAACCAGGTTTAGGGTATTAAAAGAAGAGGGCTGGATTATTGGCATATCGTTGGTTGTCCGCAACGAAGGACAGGCAATGTTCGATCCTGCACTCCAGCCGATAAATGGTGTTCCCCCAACAGCCTTTTCCCTGATGGCTGGCATTATCCCGGTATCGTGCATTAACTGTACCAGCCTGAAAGTATTCCCGCCGCCTACAATAATGCATTCGGCCTTACTCACAGTTAATACAGGGTCAGAAACCGAATGAACCGATCGAACCGCACACCCCCACTGGCTGAATACATCATTCACTCGGCTAGTGTAATCATCCCAGCTGACTGTGACACCTGCATAAGGCACGAAAACGCAGGATTTGATATTATTTTTTTCGATGTAGGTTTTAAGTATTTCGCGGGGCCATCCCAGGTATTCTTCACCGGCGTTGGTTGAGTTGCTTAATAGTAATAGTTGCATAAAGTTTTTAATTAACGGATCAAAGATATGTTTTTTTGCGAAAGGGAGCATAAGGGAAATGGAGGAGTGAGGAAATCAGTGAAGTTGAAGGAGGATTGGGGGGCTTTGTTGTCATTCGTGGTCATTCGTGGTCATTCGTAGTGATTATTAGTCAATATTTGTCATTCGGAGTTTTACGGGTTATGTTGAAAGTGTTGGGCTGATTCGGTACTTTTTGTAGTTTGAACTTTGAAATTTAAATTTTAAACTTTGAATTACTTTTTTCAACCATTCCTGTACATTTGCTTTCTGTTAGATATTATGCAAAAAGGGGTTTACAATCGAGGTGCAATCATTATGCTCTGGCTAACGGCAGCCATCTGGGGATTTGCATTTGTTGCCCAACGTGCCGGCATGGAATTTATCGGGCCGTTTACATTTAACGGGATCAGGTTCTTGCTGGGAAGTGCTTCGCTTTTACCACTGATTTTCTGGATGAAAAGCCATCCCGGGAACGCATCTACAAAGCAAAGAAACATACTGAAAGGCGGACTTCTTGCAGGATCGGTACTCTTTATCGGGGCTTCGCTGCAACAAGCAGGCATGGTATACACCGAAGCAGGCAAAGCAGGTTTTATTACAGGTTTTTATGTCATCCTCGTGCCTCTCATTGGAATTTTCATCGGGCAACATATAACCAAACTCTTGTGGGCCGGGGCTATTATAGCATTAGCTGGTTTGTACCTGCTTACAATCAACGGTCCGTTAGTCCTGCAGAAAGGTGACTTCCTGATTTTATTAAGCGCTTTTTTCTGGGCGGTTCACGTGCAGGTTATAAATAAACTTGTCGACACACATGACGCACTCTCACTCTCCGCCTTTCAGTTTGCAGTTTGTGGAATCCTGAGCTTGTCAACTGCCTTTGTTTTTGAAACCATAACGATTGATTCAATCATGAGGGCAGTTTTACCTCTGCTCTACGGCGGATTTATGTCAGTTGGTATGGCTTATACTATGCAGGTTGTTGCACAGCAGCATGTCCACCCTGCATATGCTTCTATCATCCTGAGTTTCGAGACTGTTTTTGCTGTTATCGGCGGATGGTTTTTGCTTGGCGAAATCCTGAGTCTGCAGAATCTTGCAGGATGTCTGCTTATGCTGGCAGGAATTGTGATCGTGCAGGTTTGGGGCAGCAGGAAGTAGACAAGAGGATGGAGAGATAGAGAAGATGAGGGAATTTGAGGATTTGAAAATCAGACTATACATAACAAGAATCCAGTATCCAGAAACCAGCAACCTGTATCCCTGAATTCTGAAATTCACCGGTTAAGGATAAAACAAAACACCAACAAAACACACTCATGTTCTCAAAAGAAACTTACATTCAGCGTCGCGAAAAGCTTAAAAAATCAGTAGGGTCCGGATTAATACTTTTATTGGGAAACGATGAAAGCCCGATGAATTATGCCGATAATGGGTATCATTTCAGGCAGGACAGCACATTTCTGTATTTTTTCGGACTGAATTATCCCTACCTGGCCGGAATACTTGATTGTGATTCGGGGGAGGAAAAAATATTCGGGAATGACCTGACAATGGATGACTTTGTGTGGATGGGACCACAGCCTTCCATTGCAGATCGGGCTTTACGGGCTGGCATGACAAAAACAGGCGATATCTCATCGCTTGTTGTATTGCTGGAGGAAGCAAAGTCGCGGGGCAGAAACATCCACTTTCTTCCCCCATACCGTGCCGAAAATAAAATCAAACTCTACGAATGGCTTGGCATCCTTCCTAATGAATCAAAAGCCCGGGCATCACTTGAGCTTATCATGGGAGTTGTGAATCAGCGAAATTACAAATCAGAGGTAGAAATTCTTGAAATCAGCCGGGCCTGCAATGTGAGTGTTGATATGCATACCCTATCGATGCGTATGGCCAGACCAGGAATAACTGAAGCTCAGATTGCTGCTGCAGTTCACGGGATTGCATTGGCTTCGGGCGGACAGATTTCGTTCCCGATTATTGCAACAATCAACGGTCAAACACTTCATAACCATTATCACGGGAATACTCTCAAGGAGGGTGACCTATTCCTCCTGGATGCAGGTGCCGAAACTTCCATGGGATACGCAGGTGATCTTTCAAGCACTACCCCGGTCAGCGGCAAATTCACACCCAGGCAAAAAGACATTTACACAATCTGCCTCGAAAGCCATAACCAGGCCATCAGCATGCTTAGGCCTGGGACTTCGTTTAAAGACATTTATTTTGAGTCGTCGCGTGTTATTACGCAAGGATTGAAAGATCTGGGTCTGATGAAAGGCAATGTGGATGATGCTGTTGCCGAAGGTGCCCATGCACTGTTTTTCCCCTGTGGTTTAGGACATATGATGGGTCTGGATGTGCACGACATGGAGGATCTTGGTGAAGTTTTTGTCGGATATGAAGGCGAAGCAAAAAGCACCCAGTTCGGACTAAAATCGCTCCGCCTGGGTCGAAAACTGGAGCCCGGATTTGTTCTCACAATCGAACCCGGCATTTACTTTATACCGGAACTTATCGATCAATGGAAAGCGGATAAACACAACAGCAATTTTATTAATTTTGATAGAGTAGAAGAATACAGGACTTTTGGCGGGCTGCGGAATGAAGAGAATTTCCTGGTAACAGATACTGGATTTGAGTTGCTTGGCAAGCCGAAACCAAAGAGTATAAAGGAAGTTGAGGAAGAAAGGGCGAAGGGGATGGATTTGAAAATTTGAAAATTCTTTTATATATGAATATAAGAAAATCTGTTTCTGAATCTTGAAATTTGGGCTCTGGTGCTTTTATAATATAGACCGGATTAAAAAAATGAGTAAACAATCAGCCATACTTATAATTCACGGCCGGGTACAGGGTGTCGGGTTCAGGTATTTTGTGAGGCAGAAAGCTGATCTGCTCAATATTGCAGGTTTTGTAAGAAACCAGCACGACGGCAGTGTGTATATCGAAGCCGAAGGTGATTCCGGACAGCTGGAAATATTTATATCTGTTTGTAAACAAGGTCCTTACCATGCTGTGGTACAGGAAACGAATATCCAGTATTGCCCGTTACAGGGCTTCCAGGTTTTTGAGATCAGGTGAGGGCTTACCGCATAGTAAGCCTTCGTGAAAAACTTCAGGATCATTAAAAAAGGATAATCCACAAAGAACTCAAAGAAGGCTCGAAAGCCACAAAATTCGGGTTCCGCTTGTTTCCGAAATTCAGGTATACAACAAAGTGATCAGTCAGGGGTTATATTTTGTAACTTTATAAAGCATTTGCCCCGGCATTGAATAATAAGGGCATAGAGAGTTCAATCTTAATCCTAAAACTCAAATAAGAATGGCTTACGATTTTTCACTTTCGAGCGAAGTGCAGGCTAACGGCCGCACAGCTGATTTTGCAAAGCTCAACGGATCGGCACAACCCAAATTCCTTATAGGTAAGCGTACCATGTACCAGGGCAATACCGGCTTGTACAATACCCAGATCTCACCCGGGCTGGTTTATGACCCTGCTGTTTATTCTGCCGAATCCGGTTTCTGGGCGCATTTTATTTATCCTACGGCTATGGCCGAAAGCAAAGGTTCGTATTTATGCCTGAATACATACGACAGCGCCAAATTCACCTTCAGCTTCATGCAGTATGCAGCCCATGTGCCCGACGGTGATTTTGTGAAATTTTTCCACAAACTGCTTGCACTCCCCGATGCCGCATATTATTTCCCGAAGCTTGTGCTAAAAGATTCAAGGATATTTTATAAAAACAATAACAGTTCCTTATCGCAACTGGAAAGCACAGCCTCCACGCAGGCCCTGATGGACTACTTTAATCCTTCGCTGTCGGAAATCGAGAACCAGGAACTGATCTGCTCCGCCCGCATGGTACACTGGGCAGCTAACAGTGCTGAACACCGAAAAACACAGGTTGACACAGCCATACAACACTTTAAAAACAACATGGTTGAATACAGCCAGCGTTTCAACCTTGACGGAGCACCTGCAAAAGTATGCCAGGTGATCTGCGATATCCGCCACCAGGGCCGGGCTAAAAACGACCGAATTGCCAATGCATTGAATACCAGCGGGAATTACAACCTTGCATTTACAAATCTCTGTTCGATAGGCGAGGCAAATTATTCCGACAGGATAAAAACCCTTCGCAATACCATCAACAGTTTACTAACTGCAGGGATTTTCAATAAAAAGTATGTAAGTTCGACGAATTCGTTTGCCGATTTGTAATTACCGAACCCAAATCACACAAATATGCATCACGAACCTTATAGGAGATTATTCATCTCTTTGAACGAGATCCATCGAAAAGGCGGGTAAACAAACTGCTACATATTCGGCGCCTCCGCTAAACGGGCTGCTGTATTGTACCCATTCACCACTGCCGGTTAGTATAGCCTGCCCTTCGCTTACCAGGAATTCCTCCCCGCGGGTAACTACCTTTAGTGTGCCTTTCAGCACCAGGGTATACTCATTAAACTCGGGACACTGCCCTGGTTCGACCCATCCCTCAGGGCTAGTCATTTTTGCAATGCTGACCTCCGAAGTACTGCTGTTTACACGGCCGAAAAACTCTTCAATCCTCTTTTCCTTGTTGCCGGCTGCTTTAATAAGAGTCGGTCCCTGAATGTATTGTATCATAATGTATTGTTGTTGTTTCTATATTATTATGGTTGTTAGTTGATGGTTACTGGTTTCTGGTTACAGGCTGCTGGTTGCTGGGCAATCTGCACTGGATACTCTGTATTGGTTTCTGGTGGTAGGTTATTGGTTAATTTTAAAGGGATCTAAATGATTAATCTCAGAATAATCCTATTCACAAATTTTCGAATCCTCAAATTTTCAAATTTAACCCTTCAACTTCACCGCCCTCAGTACTTCACGTTTACCAACCGGTCCCGGAAGCTTTTCAATTGTAAATCCGGCTGAAAGAAGTGCTCGTTTAACAGTTCCTTTGCAGCTGTATGTCACCAGTACACCGCCAGGTTTCATGCATCTGAAAAGTTGCTCAAAGACTTGAATTGTCCAGAGTTCCGGCTGTACATCGGGCCCGAAGGCATCAAAATAAACCAGGTGGAACTGTTCGTCCTTCAGCGATATTTCTTCGAGTTTTGCCTGTATTTTACTGATAATAAAATAGTCGCTGAGAAATGACGGATATACCCAACCGGCTTCATGCAGTTTACGAAAATACCCGGCAGCCGCGGTTCCTCCTATGCGTTCAGGATAATTCAGCTTTTCAACCAGATCAGTATCTACAGGCTCTGGCTCAATGGCAATGTAATTAATTTTCCGGCGCTGCTTTTTTGCTTCAAGAACTGTAAGCAACGCATTAAGCCCTGTGCCGAAACCTACTTCCAGCAGGTTAATCTCCTTTGTACAGACTGGTATGTAATGCAGGCCGTTGTGGATAAAAACGAGTTCTGATTCCTGCAGGGCACCATTCACGGAATGGTAATGTTCGTTCAGTCCGGGCACAAACAAGGTATGCGAGCCATCAGAAGTAGTTTCGAGGGTTATTTTCTTCTTGTCCATTTATTTATTAAAAACGAGGTGCAGGTCCACAGCAGTATCAGGCAAAGGGTAACTTCCAACCAGCGCTGCCGACTGGATAGAGTATATTTCAAGCATTTTACCGGTGCATGTATAGATTTGCAAAGCTAAGGGATCGTAAGAAATTTCGCTGTTAATTGTTTTTGAAATAAATTGTGACAGGGCATTGGTGCTGAGTTCATACCGGTAAAGTCCGACACTTGTCGAAATAAAATAGTTGTCGTTATCCATTTTGATAGCTTCATGAAACTGTCCTTCCGGCAGGGTCCGCATAGGCACAAAGGAATTATCAATACCACTCCAGAGGGAAATATCACCATGACCATTAACGTTGCTGAAAACCAAAACGTTATCGGAGGTTGTATTGATCATCCCAATCACATCTTTTTGAATAAACTTTGTATAAATCATTTTACCACCCTGGTTATGAAATGCAACCAGGTTCCTGTTAGCACTGAAATCATCTTTATAGGAAGCAAGTATAAGGTTTTTGGTACAAACCGAAAGATAGGGATATGAATTAAGAAATGTTTCGGATTTGTATATCTCGTTCCCGGACTTGTCGTATCCCCTTATATTCCCTTCGTAGCAGGCCACATACAAAAGCGGCGAATTAAACGAAATTCCCTCGAACCACCTTTGTGATGAGTTAAAGCCAGGTTTCACCAACCAGGCAGCATTTCCGCCAGGAAGTTTTGCAGCTGCCAGACCGGACAGGTATTTTCCGCAAAAATAAAAAAGGGAGGAAGCGGGGTTAACAGCCGAACCGCAGTAATCACCTGTGTGCGATGTAAGTTCCTTCCAGCCACCGGATTCCGGCAGAGAGTATGTCTGCCAGGAGTCTGCCTTCGGATGAGTAACTATGAGAGGATAAAGCAGTTTACGGGGCAGTTCATGTACCTGTATTTCAATAAAACGGTTCGTAATATTCACTCCGTCCGATGCCTGGAACCTGAGATTATACACAGCGCCCGGGAGCAAAGGATCATCAATTATATATCCGCCTGCGAATGTGTAAGGATTAGTAACCAGATTGCTGCTTACAGATGCCAGGGCTGGCTTATTGTCTTTATCAACAAGTTGGACACTTACACTTTTAAGTTGTGTTTCGTCGCTAAATAAAGCTTTAAACTTTATTGTGTCGCCGTTTTCATAAATTGTTTGTGAGGCGGGTAATATAACAGTAATTACAGGGGAAACTGTATCTACATTCTTTTTGCAGCCAACTGCAATTGTTACAATAAGAACAACTGAAAAACAAAGAAAAATGCAGTACCGTAAAAGCATGCAATAAAATTACACCAATTGAAGCTAAGAGAAATAAAAGTTTGTAATTTTATATCAGAAAATGAACCTGCCCAATATGTTTACCATCTGATTCTTTCAATATCGTGTGCTATTAACTACTTCCCCGGGCAAATCTTCTGCATTTTAATAAAAATTTCTTTTGCTTATGTTATTGTTCTGTTTGAATA
Source organism: Bacteroidales bacterium (assembly GCA_963677975.1). Classification (GTDB taxonomy): domain Bacteria; phylum Bacteroidota; class Bacteroidia; order Bacteroidales; family UBA4417; genus UBA4417. The sequence goes on from OY782677.1 coordinate 4,264,075, forward strand.
GCTACTGAAAAACAGGATTCGATTCAACTAATTGATTACCAATATAAAACATTGGATTATGCTGAACAAAATTGAGATTGAAAACGTGCTCTTCCTGGATATTGAAACTGTTCCGGCCGTTGCCAGATATGACCAGTTGAACGAGCGTATGCAAAAACTGTGGAGCAGGAAAGCCGAGCGGTTAACAGCTTACCCAGCGCAACCTGATGAACCTGTTACGCCTGAACGATTGTACAACAGGGCAGGAATTTATGCCGAGTTCGGGAAAACAATCTGTATTTCGGTTGGGGCTTACAAAAAAGGGGAATTGAGGATCAAATCCTTTGCCGGTGACGATGAGAAAGTACTCCTGGATAATTTTGCCAGCTTACTCAACAAACATTACAATAAACCCGAACATCTGTTATGTGCCCACAATGGTAAGGAATTTGATTTCCCGTTTATAGCAAGGCGGATGCTTGTGCAAGGTATCCCTATTCCGGCCATCCTCGATCTTTCGGGTAAAAAGCCATGGGAAGTGGGCCACCTCGATACCATGGAGTTATGGAAATTCGGTGACTACAAAAACTATACTTCACTCGAACTGCTGGCGGCAATTTTCAACATTACGACGCCCAAGGATGACATCGACGGCAGCCAGGTGGCAGATGTCTATTACAACGAAAAGAACCTTCCACGTATTGTTCATTATTGTTCGAAGGATGTACTTACCGTAGCCCAGATTTTCCGCTGCTACCGTGGTGAACCGCTGATTGAGGAAAATTCGGTTGTAATTGTTTAGGAAAATGAATTTAGGCAAAATGTAAGAACGGGATGCTTGCCACTTGTTGCTGGTTGCTGGCTACTTGTCACTTGTTACTGATTACTTGATATTACGCACTAGAAACCAGGCACCAGACACCAGAAACTGGCAAACGCAACAGCATCTGATTTTCAGATTTTCATATTCCTATTTAACATCTTTTAATTATTACAATTACATTATTTCCCTACTTTTGCGCAAACAATTAAACCCACTATGAAAAAGATCCTTTTACTCAGCATAATCATGGTCCTGATTGCTGCAGTTTCCACTGAGGCTTATGCCCAGAAAAAAGAAAAGAAAAAGAAAAGCAAAAAAGGCCAGGTGGTCGCTCTTCCTGTTTTCGCAAGCAATAATGATACCGTCAGTTATATTATAGGTTCCGATATTGCACGCAGTTTTGCAAAAAACAGCATCGATCTGAATAAAGATATGGTTTTCAAAGGATTTACCGATGCTCAGGCAAAATCGGATACTTTGTTCTCCGAGGACCAGATCGCACAGATCATGACGGCATGGCAACAAGCAATGAGCGCTAAAAAGATGGCACAATCGGAAGAGGAACTGAATAAAAACCTTAAAGCCGGCGACGATTTCCTTGCTGTTAATAAAACCAAGGAAGGTATTATTGTAACCCCTAGCGGGCTGCAATACAAAGTACTCAAAGCCGGCGAAGGCGAATCGCCTGATGATAACGATATGGTATCGGTTCATTATACTGGAACTCTTATTGATGGAACAGTATTCGACTCTTCACGCGAACGTGGCGAACCACTTGAGTTCCAGGTAAGCGGAGTTATCCCCGGGTGGACAGAAGCGCTTAAGCGCATGAAACCAGGTGCACAATACATGCTATATATCCCGGCTAAACTTGCTTACGGCAACCAGAAAACCGGACCAATTCCTGAAGGATCAACGCTTATATTTGATGTGGAGCTTTTGGAGTTTGAAAAGAAATAAACGCCTGACTTCCCTGTGATAGTTCAGGGAAGCTAACATGAATCCCGGGTTTGTTGAATAAACTTTCCCGGGATTTTTTTGTACTTAATATTAAATGGAAGGTTACCGCCAGATTACATGACCTGGCTTATTCTGAACGACCAGGCATATTTGCAGGGAGGTGATTTTTGAACCGATGGTGGGATAAGAATCACGGTTTCACCGTTTTCTATCTTCCATTTCAGTTTGCCTTTAACCCCAAATAACTGTATAATAGCTTTATCAGCCGGAACAATGCCTTTAATCCTGATTTCCGAAGGAGGATTTAGTTCATCTTTCCCGGCCAGGTAAATAGCGTTCACGCTTTTGTCCTTGTTCAGTGTGAAGCAAATATTGTTTTCTTTATACGGTGCAACCGGCCTGGTTGAATAGATAGCCGCGGAATTCACTTTCATCCACTCCCCTATTTCCTTCATGCGTGAATAAGCCACTGTATCATAATCGCCAAGCGGGCTGGGGCCAATATTAAGCAGGTAATTCCCGCCTTTTGCAACAATATCGACCAGGTAATGGATTATAGTCCCGGCAGGTTTGTAAATATCACCGGGAACATATGACCATGAGGAAGCCATTGTCATGCAGGTTTCCCACGGGTAATCGAGAGGTTTGTCGGGAATCTGCTGCTCAGGTGTACGGTAATTCTCAAATTCGCCCGTAACCGAGCGATCCACAACAATGAGCCCGGGCTGGTGCCGGCGGCCCATCATGGCAATCTTAGCCATATCTATATCCTGGTCGTAAGGTATGGTTTTCTGCCAGTCGATATTCGGATCGATGGATTGTTTAGGTCTGACCCAGCCACCATCGAGCCATAGAATATCGACTTTACCGTAACCTGAAAGAATTTCTTCAATCTGGTTGTAGGTAAAATCCTTGTATTGTTGCCAGCGTTCAGGATAGCGCTTCGGATCGTAATTTACATTACGGTCCTTTGGCGGAAAATAAGGCCACCAGTAGGAATCGCAGTGCCAGTCGGGTTTCGAGAAATAAGTACCGATCTTAAATCCCTGCTTGCGGAAAGATTCGGTGGTTTCTTTCCCGACATTTGCCCTGGCATTTGTATGAAAGGGCGTATTCACACTGGTGATTTTATAATCGGTGTACCTGCTGTCGAACATACAAAAACCATCGTGGTGCTTGAACGTTAAAACCATATACCTGAACCCTGCATCTTTGGCAGCAGCGGCCCATTTGTCAGGGTTAAAATTCACCGGGTTAAAGGTCTTTTGAAGATCCTCGTATGCTTTTTTATATTCAAAATAACTGTTCGAATAAGGGCCTTTACGTTGCGTCCATCCTTCGTCCTCGGGGCAGATGCTCCACGACTCAACCACTCCCCATTGACTGTAGGTTCCCCAATGCATAAAAATGCCAAATTTAAGATCCTGCCACTCTTCAATATTTTTCACAACAAGGCTGTCGCCTGGAACAATATAAGGTTCTTCGCGTTCCTGAGCACGCATAGCCTGAACACTTAAAATTAAAAGAACAAAGGTGAAGAAAGCAGTCTTCATAATTGGTATATTTTGTTGTTAAACAAGGTATTAAAGTAACAATATTTTGATAAAAACCAGTTGAAACTTTTGCTTAAGTTACAGTAGCTTCATATAACGGCCCTGAAGGTTTAGATCCGATATAAGAATAATAGATAATAAACAGGTAACTGATCAGGGGAATCAGGATCGCCAGCGCCATGCTGTGTGTTTTATCAGCAATGAGGCCCATAACCGGAGTCCACACGGCACCCCCGATTATTGCCATTATTATTACCGATCCGCCAAGTTTTGTATTAGGGCCTAATCCTTTAATCCCGAGAGCAAAAATAGTAGGAAACATCAGCGACATGAAAAAGCTGGTTGCTACCAGGGCCCAGCCACCGATAAATCCCGGAAACAGCACCGCAATCGTACAAAGTGCAACATTAAGCAGGCTGTATGTACCCATAAGCTTCTTGGGGTCGAATCGTTTCATAAGTGCTGTTGAAACAAATCGCCCTATCCCGAAAACAAGCAATGCAATAAAAAGCATCGCCCCGGCTTCTTTTTCAGATTTCTGCATATAGTCTTTCAGGTACTGTATCATAAAACTCCAGGTACCAACCTGAGCCCCCACATAAAAAAACTGTGCTGCAACACCTTTTATAAAATGCGGATAATGAAGCAATTCCGTCAATTTCCCTTTATGGCTTCCTTCACTGGATATACTTTTTTTCTCAACAGGGAACTTGACTTTCCATATCAGGAATGCCCAAAAAAGGATGATACTTCCGATAACAAGGTATGGCGGACCAACGCGCATGATTTCTTCATGGAGGTAGGCCTGGTATGTGCCGGCAGCTTTCATAGCATCGATCTGGGCCCCTGTGTATTCATGCCCCGAGAATATAAAAACTGTTCCGATAAGAACCCCGGTCATCGATCCTAGCGGGTTAAACGATTGTGAAAAATTGAGCCGGTGTTCCGAAGTTGCGGGGTCGCCTAATACGGCAATAAAAGAGTTTGAGCCGGTTTCGAGAAAAGCCAGCCCGCCAGCTATAATAAATAATGCAAAGAGGAAAAATCCGTATACACCTGCACTTGCTGCCGGCCAGAAAAGGAAACAGCCCGCTGCAAAAAGAAGCAACCCGATAATAAGGCCCGTTTTATAATTATACTTATCCATGATAAGAGCTGCCGGCATGGCCAGCAGGAAATACCCGAGATAGAATGCCGACTGCAACAAACCCGCTTTTAAACGGCTTAGCTCAAACGATTTCATAAACTGCGGGATGAGGATATCATTGAGGTTGTTGGGTAAAGCCCACAGAAAGAAAAGAGCTGTAACCAGGATAAAAGGAAGTATTGTTTCCCTGCTGACGATTTTGTGTTTTTCGGTCATTAGCTTTGTCTGTTGAAATGTGGAAGGCAGAGGATTGAAGGTTGAAGGCTTCCGTGAACTTATTGCCTACCTGTTCAAAGTGTATTTTTGCGCCTGATTTTCACCTTCATTGAGCCTTCGACAGGTACATCGGTTATAAGGATAATATATCCTCCGCCTCCGGCTCCCGACAATTTCCATCCCCAGGCTTTATCCATGTATTGGTTTATTGAGTTCATTATTTCATCGTCAACCATGTTCGGGAACATGGCAATCTGGGCCTCGAACGACCGCCTGAAAGCATTGCCGAATGCACGGACATCCTGGTTTAATATTGCGTTCCAGCAATCGTTGGTTGCATCAGCCAGTGCTTTGGCTCCATCCTTATCGATCCTTGTATTAATAAGCGGGCTGTAGGATTGCTCACGCGGCCCAAGCGAGATTAGGCAGAGGTGCTTTTCGATCCACGAAAGTACCTGTTCATCGAATACCGGGTTGATTTCGGCCGGCCAGTAACCGCCGTTGTAGTTCAGTTTATTAAGCCCCGGAAGCACAATACCAAGCGAATCCTGCGAACCGGAAATTTCTTTTGTCCCCGGCGGATTTTCGAAGCTAAAGAGTATACGGGCAAGGTGTTCGTAATCGCCATGAGGAATTTCATTCCGCCACAGGCTTATCGCTTTTCTTCGGGTACTCGAAGCCATTCCACTCCGGTCGTTAAAATCAATGGTTGGCTCAATGCTTATAGTTATAACCGGTCCGGGAAAATGCATTGAAACAAAGGGCTGATCGAGCCATCCGCCGGCAAGATCGATCCGGAAGGGAATTGTGCACTCCGTGCGCAGTGCCGTAGTTGAACGAACCGGAAGGTTGGCATGCGGAACCCGTTTCAGGATATGATATTTAATCCCCATTTTCTCACATAGCGATTGCTTTGCAGGTGTATGTCCGTCTTCGTTTACAAGGAAAATATCGGGTTGCACCTCGTTAAGTTCATTCACATAATCAATTAATCCCCAGCCTGAATTAACCATACAATCTTTTACACAAGCCAGCGAACTGATCATGTATTTACGCTCGTCCTGGTTGTTGACGGGGAAGCGACCCTTCAGCTGATGAACATTATTATCGGATCCTATGCTAACATATAAATCTCCATAAGTGGCTGCTTCCTGTAAGAAAGCCACATGCCCGCTATGCAGCAAATCGAAACATCCGGTTACAAATGCCTTTTGTGCACCTTTTCCAGGATTTCCTGATTCGGTATGAAAGACCTCCGTCATTTGCACAGGAACAGTATCTGATTTCAGGACGCGGGAAATGATGTCAAGCAAAAACGAATGCTCGGTTGGTTTCGTAATTTCAAGGTATATGAATAAATCGTTCGCTCCTTTGAATATTCGCAGGCATTTCAGATCGTACGTGGTTCCCCAGAAACCGATATCACCGAAATGAAAATCGGGAGCAGTTTCCGGCAAACCGTAAGGCCTCGGAAGAGTGTATGCCTCACGGATACAGGGGCCGGAAGCCTGCTGATCAAATCCGGCATCAAACCAAAGGGTGGTTTTAGCCCACCATTCATTTCCGGCCCTGAAGTCGAAAGGCTGCTGCATGGGATCGGTAAGTTTCCACCATTCCTGTGTGGTTGTATCAGTATCCATCAGTGCCATATCAGCCTCAAAGTTGTTCCCGGAATAAACCATATGACTGAATAGTGTGCCATTATGCAAAAAAATGGAGTAATCGCAGATGTTCGAGCGGTGAATACAATCCAGCACACCTGGGAAAGTATGCTTATGCAAGGTAATGTACCGATCTTCGAACTCTTTCTTAAGGCCAATTATACTTCCTGTAACCTGGGGAGTTTCAATCTTCATACGTGTAGTTTTCAATCTGAAATAAAAACCGGGTATAAGCCGAAAACGAATATTTACAATACTCACGGGCTATCCCAGGGCAAAACCGTTACCTGATGGTTCGATATTACCGTCCAAATATAGGAAGAAAAGAATTAGTATTTAATGCAGATTATTGAAGTCACTATAAGAAGCGATATGACTTTTACATACGAATTTGTTGTGCTTTTTCGAAATACTTTCGTACTAGCGGGCTTTAAGTATTTTCATGCATTTCTCAAGCCTTTTCACCTGCGAATCGCTATCACATTCCGGCAGGCGTTTTTCAATAATGGACAGGTAGATTTCTTTGTTTCGATAATTAACCGAGACCTGTGCTTTCTCCATATACATCGGGAGTTGTTTAATAGGACATTTCCACAGCAGTTCAGCCAGGAGCGGATCGGTAGTATCAAAATAGCTGTGGTGTTTGTTCAGGAGCGAAAGTATTTCCACCCCGTTATCGATAGTTATAATAGAGCCCATCCCTACGGTAAACATGATTCTATCAAGTGAATCGAAAATTTCGCGATGTTTTAGTTCCGTAATTGTAGCCAGAGCAATCATTGCTCCCCATATCAGGCGATTGTTCCGACTGGTGAGCAGACTGATAAATCCGGCATAATAGTCTGCAATCATAGCGGGAGCCAGGTAACCCAATTCATAAAGGGTTTTTATGCAGTCGCTCTGAATATTCTTATCCTTATTCGACAGGTTTGCAACGAGTTCTTTAACGGCAGCAGGATTTTTCGAAACCGAAAGTTCTTTTGCAAGGCGAATATTTGCTTCACTGCCTTTAAGTCCCGAAGCCGATGCTAATTGATTAAGTACAGTCATATGTGGTTTATGGTTTAGTGTTCAGTTTTTCAAACCAGTTTTTGAAGAAGTTATTTATGCTTTCATGCTTCTTTAAGTCTTAGAATCATTAGCCCAATTCAAAAGTAGTGATGCCAAATACATTGGTTATGTCGTTGCCGGGTGACTTGCCAAAATACATCCTGGCACATTCGAAAACGTAAGTTGCATCAAACTTTCTTACCAGGTTAACTGCCTCCGGGTTAATAACCGGGATATCCAGATATACTGGTTCACCAACCACCGAATTCAGGCAGGCTTTATACAAACCGGCAGCAACAGCTTCATTATCAGCAAACAAAGGACCTATTTTATACCCTTTACAAGCTTTCCGAACTACAGCGAATCCTTTAAGCCGGTTATCCTGCGAATATTTAAATGTTTTATTCCCCGGGAGTGCAAGCCAGGGTTTTAGAAATTGCGGACGCGAAAACCCGAAACACGTTTTGTCATATTCTAGTATTGCCTCAAAATCATCATCCGATATTGCAGAGATATTTGGATCGGGTGGAAAATTCATCCCGGTTTTTTCGTAGCGTTCGTCCCTGAAAGCAATTGCAAATCCTCCTTTTTCATAAAAAGGCTGCATGGCTACCACACCATCCATACCAACAGGTGCATCTTTTTCCAACCTCGAAAGCAGCATGTCACGACGCTGGTACCATAATTTCCGGCCAATGCCTTTTGAACGGTATCCGGGTTTTACAATAAAAAAGCCCATAAACCCAAATGCCTTGTCATAAGCCACTATTGATCCTCCTGCAATAAGGCAGCCATCAAGATAATACCTATAGAACCCATCGGGATCCGTTTCCCAGTAAACTTCTGCATCGTGCGGCTCGGGATTCCAGCCTTCTTCCCTAGCCCATTTTACCAGGACCTGTAAATCGTTAAATCCTAATTTCCGAAATTCAAACTCATTTTCCTTGTCCATAGTCAGCTACACTTGCAGTTTTCTGAAAATTACCAAACGTGGTATTTCAGCACCAGCAAAGTAAAATTACAGAAAAATTGCCTGATAACAAAAGCTGGATTATCCAATTCTAAACTGAAACGTACTCTTAATGTTTAATAATTTGTTTATGGACAATGGTATTATCGTTTAAAATAAACTCTGCAATATAAATTCCCGGTCGTAAAAAAGCAGTATTTATTGAATGATTCCCACCATTTCGCGAAAGCGATACCTGGCCTTTGGCATTGTAGATATTAATTTTCGAAACGATAGCACCAGGCGAATCAGAAAAACAGAAATAATCATTAAACGGATTCGGATACACACCGATGCTTTTACTATTATCAGCCATCTCTGCTATTCCGGTCTGGTTAAGCAGTCCAACCTTCATTCCATTTCCAAAGCTGGTCACCCACATTTCGTTTTGTTTGTAAGGGTTAAAGAAAACTCGTTGAGGCTGCCTGAAAGGGTAACTGTTAACCAGTGTCCAGCCTGGGTTGGGAGTATTCATCGTATTGCTCATCCAAAGCCCCTGCGTTTCGGTGGTAAGATAAGCCTGCTTGGAATTCCGGGGGTTAAAGGTGAGTGAGGTCACCCTGTCGAACTGCACAGAAGTTAGTTTTGTCCATGAGGATCCCCTGTTAGAGGTTTTGTACAAACCGCCCAGGCCATTCGGGGCACCGCCCCAGCCACTGTAGACGCCAACGTACCATGTATTCTGTGTAGAATCTCCCGGGTCTATAATAATATCCATCGTCCAGTAACGCATGCCTGGATCGCTTACATCAGTCCAGGCAGTTGTAACCGGGTCATAAATAAATACTCCGCTGCTGTTGGTAAATGCTCCGGCCGGGTTTCTCCTGCCCGAAAAAGTGCAGACCATTTTCCCGTCGTTTAAAACCTCAATGGTTGCAGGATGACCTTCGGTACGCGGCGGGTTGGATAATTTGGTCCAGGTTGATGAGGCTCCTGCTGACAGGTCATTCGTTATATAAATTCCTCCCACCTGCGAACCTTGTGTTCCCCCGAAGTGTACTACCGAAGCGTACATGCGTTCAGCGTTTCGGGGATCGGCCGCCAGCCAGAAAACCGGGTGCCCGAACGAATGCAACGTACCCCAGGTTGAACCGCTATCGGAGGAGAATACTATTTTACCATTCCCATCGGCTGCATCAAGTTGAGCATCCGCCAGGCGTGTACTCTGGTATAAATCATGAATATTTGAACAACCGCCATATAATTTCCCGTTGCCCGTTTTTACAAGACGGTAAAGTGAATTAACCGAGAACCCTGTATAAGTATAACCCCATTTGGAACCCGCATCGGTACTTCGTATACCGCCTATATCACTAAAGCATGCCATCATCGAGCCAGCATCAGGCCACAAAACCTGCCAGCAGGTTGTATTCTCCAGGCCAATACTGGTATAGGTCTGTTTGGTAGGGGTCAAGGATCCGGCAGGATGCTGGTCGACAAAGTTTACATAGGCTTGTTTCCAGGTAGCACCGCCATTGATTGTTGATTGCACATTACTGTAATTGCTGAAAAGCACCCTGTCGGCATTGACAGGTGATACCGTAATTCCGAAAACGGTTTCGCTCCAGCTCCAGACTTTATCGCCACCATAACCTTCCCAGCCTGTAATAATATTTGCATTCGTGGCTGTATTAAAAACCTTATTCCATGAAGTGCCTCCGTTAACCGATTTATAAACCAGGGGAGCGTTTTGTGCAACATCATGTCCGCCAAGATAAATGGTATTAATATCATTCTCGGCCATAGCTGTGTAGACAACAAAGTCGGTTGCGAAATTTATACCCGCCGATTTCCATACCCAGGTTCCATTATCATTATCCATTGTATAGATGCCTTTGCCAAGGTTGTAATAATCCCATGGCATCAAACCGTTATAGGTTGCGCTCACATTTGACGTTATACATGTGAACCTGGTAGTATTACCGTTTTTTGCACCAGTAAAATTCCAAATGACCTGCCCAACAGGAATGCCCGTAGTACTCTGAACAGAGAAGGTAGCCCCCGAATTGGACGAGGTAATCAGGCCATCATTGGTTCCTATATATATATTATTCCCCTCCCAGAACACTCCTCCCATTATCAGACCAGCTCCCATATTGGCTGCATGTTTTACCAGGGTAAAAGAATTGCCGCCATTATTTGAAAACAGTATATCTCCATATGCGTTGATTAATAGCTGGTCGGGTTTGTTATAGTTGGCAGCCATTTTATAAACATGTCCATAGGTTTCCATGTTATATGCGGTAATTCTATTCCATGTGGATCCGCAATCGGTGGTTTTTACCGGGTAGCCTTCATTACCGTCGTTAAAGTTGCTGTAAGCAATATTAGGAATGTTCGTAAATTCCCAGGTTGAAGTATTAAAGACCTGCAGCTTTGTGTGAGGAACCTGTGTATAAGAATTCCCGAAATCGGTGCTGTGAAATAGTTCGCTCATATCGCAGCTAACATAAAATTCGTTATCGTTAGCCGGATTAATTTTAGGAAAAAACAATGCTCCTCCGCCTCCTATGCCTTTGGGTGAAAATGAAAGAGGTTGAGAATATACCTGGCCGAATAAAATACCAAGAAAAAACGTAAGCAGTACGAGTAAGATTGTTTTCATGACAATTGTCGGGATGAGATGACATAAGAAATATCTCTGGTGAGTTATCCAAGTAGTGGTAGGTAAAGTTATTCATTCAATTATTATTTCATGAGGTTTTAACATGGTGTTTTGATTGACACAGGCATCAAAGCTCCTGAGCTAAAGATCAGAGTTTTGTTAGTTTACAGACATATCCTCCTCCGGGAGCAATAGCCAGTTTAAGGATACTTTTTTTGTCAACAGTAAGGTTTTCAACAGCATAGTCATCAGCCCGTCGATCAACGTTGGTTCCGTCGCGGAAAAGCGTCAGTGAGTACTGGCCTTCGTCGAGAAAACTGAGAGCGAATTCGAAATTCCGCGCTGAGAAATCGGTCATGGATCCGATAAACCATTCATTACCTTTTTTGCGTGCAACAGTAACATAATGACTTATTGAGGCATTCAGACAAATGGTTTCGTCCCATGTAACCGGGACTTTTGCAATAAACGACAGGCATTCCGGTTCACGGAGGTAATTGGTGGGGTTATCACACAACATCTGCAAGGGACTTTCGAATACAATATATTTTGCCAGTTCATGACAACGTGTTCCCATGCTCATTGGCAAACTATAATTCACTTCGAACGACTCTTTATTTGAATTGATCATGGCACCCGGCGTATAATCCATTGCCCCGGCAAACATACGGGTGAATGGCAGAGTGCAATCATGAGCGGGGGTAATATCTTTCGACCATTTCACATTTTCAAGGCCTTTAACACCTTCTCGGGTAAGTGCATTGGGATAGGTCCGGCTGAAGCCGGTTGGCTTGAATGCACCATGAAAATCAACAAGCATATGATACCTGGCTGCTGTTTTTGCAACACGCTCATAGAAATTAACCATGGCCTGGTCGTCGCGGCAAAGGAAATCGACCTTAACACCTACACATCCCCATTTGCTGAAATTCTCGAACGAGGATTCGAATTTTTGCTCCAGGGCCCTGCCAGTAACCCAAAGAATGATGCCGACATTTTTCGTTTTTGCATACGCAAACAGGGCATCCATATCCATATCCGGGTTTATTAACTCAAGATCCTCGGGCTTCGACCACCCTTCATCAAAAATCACATACTCGAGTTTATTGGATGATGCAAAATCGATATAGTATTTATACGTATCTGTATTGATACCTGCTTTAAAGGGTACTCCCGAAATATTCCAGTTGTTCCACCAGTCCCATGCCACTTTGCCTGGTTTTATCCATGCAGTTTCGCTCAGTTTGCAAGGGCTTCCAAGTCTGTATACAATGTCATTTTCAAGCAGACGCGATTCGTTACCGGCCAGAGCAAATACCCTCCACGGAAACTCACGGGTTCCCTTGGTCCTGGCAATATAATCCTTGCGGCTTACAATTCCGTAATCGCGATCTTTTTTAGGCTGCATACGATCGACCACCTTCGGGAAGGCAGATGTAAATGATCCATCAGCCGAATTACTGCCAAGCAGGTACATTCCCGGATAATCGAGCAGATCGCTTTCCGTAAAAGCAGCCAGTGTGCCATTCTCCTTCCGGAAAACAGCGGGCAATATTCCCATCTGTTCAGCCTTGATTGATCCGGCCGATCGGCATGTATAAAACCTTTCGGAATGCGATACAAAATTATCTTCATCGCCGTAATACACCGAATCGGCAGCCGCCATTTTCAGGTTTACGGTCTCATTTATAACAGTGATTGAATCTGGGAAACGGGTGAAAAACCGCCATGCCACGCCGTCGTTATAAGCGCGTAGTTTTATACCGTAACCTCCTTTAAACCAGACTTCCGTCTCATTATAAATATCAGGGATGCGGCTGCGTTTCTCAGCTACTGCAGGAATAATTTCGGTATTCAGTTTGCGTGTTATTACTTTCAGGCGGACCGGGTTTTCGAATACTGCAGGATATTCAGATATATTCATCGAAACAGATGATGGATACATAACCTGATGCTTGTTGAAATCGACCGAAATCATAAGCCCGCTTGAATAATCAAGCTTAATAACTGCCCTGCCATCGGGTGATACAACTGTGATTTCTTTAGCAGTAATGTTTAAAGCCAGAAAGGCTAAAATGAAGGCCGGCAGAACTCCCCGAAAAAAAAGCTGGTGAATGTGCTTCACAGGATTAATGATGTTTAATGATTTCATCAGAATAATAAACTATATAAACACTGGCTATGTATTTGATTTACAGGTTTCAGGCTTCAATTTACAAGTTCATGCATTCAATTTATTCCATTACCGCTTTAGGATACACCAGGTATTAGGTGTATTGCCTCAGATGATTTATCTGATATCACAATCACCAGAAATTGTTGGTATTGGCAGAAATTTCCTGAATCGCATAATGTTAAAAAAGTTGAGAGTGATTTTTCTTTATTTCCCCATTACTTAATAAACTTTTCTTCGAAAAGTTACTTCATCGGGACGATAGTTTTTGCAATTTGTTCACCTATTCCTATTTTATATCCTCCGGAGTAAAATAACAGGTTCCCTTTCGCATCGGTGATAACAATTACAGGGAGATTATTGCCTGTGTTCTGACTGCGTAAACGTGCAATTTCATTCAGCAAAACAGCATTTTTATCCCAGGCAAAAATACTCTGAGCAGGCAAATTAGCGTAATGGCTTGGATTGAACGAAGCACTCACTTTATTGCCGTTGATCAGAAACAATAAGCTTCCTCCCCATTTTTCGACCAGTTCTTTAATTGCTGGAATGTCGGCCATAACATGTTTCGAGGGCTCCTGATCCGGATCGATCCAGATCAGTATTGCACCTTTTGCCGAGGCCAGGTTACTTAACTTCAATACGTCCTTGTTCGAAAAGCTGCTGAATTGATAGGAGGAAGTATTAATTTTTGCCCAGGGCTCGGTTGCTGTAAAATCCTGCCGGATTCCGACTGCAACATCCGTTGTGGTATTTGCCGGTACTTCGAAAAATGTAACCGATGACAAAACGCTGCCATCGGGCTGCCTGTTGCCTGTTACGAGCAGGTAGCGGCCTGCTTCAACCTCAGTACCGGCATCAAATTCGCTCACTTTCATTCCATAATCGAAATCCACGGTCCGGTAAACGCCTCCCTTGTACCTGGCTATTGTAAAATTAATTGCATATTTTGCATCAAAACCTGCATCGGGGTCAATAAAATGAATTTTCCCTTTTTCGGTAATATTTTCGGTAACAGGCTCAAATGCAACATTGATCCATTTTTCACCGTTATAATATTGCGGAAAGCCGGTAGCTGTATTAACTCTTGCTGCCATACCGAAACTCCGGCAAACAGCAACAAAAAAGATATCGCGCGAACGGCTGTCGGCCACCCTGAGTTCATAAACACCACGGGGCGAAAGCGGGGCTCGTGAATGCATATTAGCAACATTATCAATTGTAATACTGGTCCTGATCCAGTCGATAAGTACATTTATATCCGATTTCACTTTCTTTGCGAAATCTTCCCCAAATGAATTTTGAAGATAGCCCCTCCATGGAAGCATCATCTCGTTTGCAATCCGGCTGCTGAGTATGTTCTGAGCAAAGAACTCCCTATTTTCGACCGGGGGTGGATTGGTGGTATTGAATGTATTTTTAAGGTGATCATTTAAAATTTCGGCCCTGGTATCGCGGATATCTTTTTCAGTAACCGATTCGAGTAGGTATAAGGCCCATTCTTTCAATTGATCCGGTGTTCCGGAAATGAAATCTGCAATTTCCTTCCAGTTCCCATATGCTTTTTCGAATATTGGTTGGAGCCTTTCGGTACTGAGTCCCTGGCTGGCAGCAAACGATACAACCCAGGCTGAATCCTTAAATGTCGACATATAAAGGGAACGGATAGAGTCTTCGCGCTCCAGCCTTACCGAATTTAAATCACGCTGGCTTTGGGTCAAAGATGACGGCAAAGGCGTTTTCTCAACCGGCGGTATTAAGTCAAACTTCTCGAAATGGCCGTTGGGGTGTTGTTCAGTAAGGATAATGGTTACTGAATCCTGTTTATCGACTGAAATTTTACCGTAACCCCATTTTTCGCCCTGGTATGCCCAGATAAGCAGATCACCAAGTCCGGTTACAATAGAACTTATACCCTCAGGGCCGGTTATGCCCTTAGCTATCGGGTAAAACTCAGCATAATTGTAGAGCTGGTATTCAACATTTGCACCGTTAACAGGTTTTTTATCGGTTCCAACCACTTTAATATATATATTTTTTGAAGCCGCATAATTGCTGATCAGGTTCAGTTCGGCAAATCGTTCCTGCCGGTCGATTACCGGCTCGCTGCCATAATATGCCCCGTAGGCACGGGTATGCACCAGCATAGCCCTTCGCGCGGGTTCGGCAAACCAACCCATGTTCAGTTCAGGGTCGGGCTCGCAGGCTCCGAAGAAATACCATTTGCCATCAACCCACACCTCAACCCATGCATGGTTATCGTCGGTATGCGCCCAGCGCGGTGTATAAACCTGGCGTGCAGGGATTCCGATAGTGCGAAGTGCAGTAACTGTAAATGTCGATTCCTCCCCGCAACGGCCGAATGAGGTTTTCAGGCTTGCAAGCGGTGAGCTTGTGCGATCGTCGGTACTGCGGTAAGTCATTTTTTCGTGGCACCAGTGGTTCACTTCGAGGGCGGCATCGTGCATATTCATCCCAGCAATACGGCTTTTCAACTCATTATACATTACTACCCTGAACATGTCGAGGTTCTCGTTGTTGGTACGCGGCGGAAGTACAAAATGCAGGAAAACATCCTCAGGGATCGATTTTCCCCAGCTCATTTCGTTGCGGGCTTTCAATACGGTTTTAACCTGCTGAAGAAAAAATTCGCCTTCATAATCTGCCAGATCGCTCAAAGGCATATAAGCATATAAATATTCGAGCGCCTCTCTTTCGTCGGCTGTAAGCTGGCTTTTAAAAACATCAAAAAGCTGCGCACTTCTTCCCTCTGCCAGTTGCTTTTGTTTCTGAAACATCAGCTGCATCTCAACCCTGGTTTTGCTGTTGCTGATCAGTTGTGCCCGGCCTTCGAAACCCGAAACAAGCACCAAAATCAACAAAGCAGCCTTTCTCAACCACCCCAGAACTATATGTAACTCACTATTTTTCATACCTCTTATTTGTTATCTAAACCTAATCATCATACTCATTCCACTCGTACTTTTTCATTTTCAAATTTTCAAATTCTAAGATTCTAAAATTACTCCACAATAATCTCATCTGCAAACATCCATGCCGCTCCCCCGTTTCCTTTATGGCCCTGCGGGCAAATACCGATATTTGTAGCTATCATCTTTACATAACGTGCATTTACCGGCTTAAGCTGTTTCTGGAAAGTTTTGAGGATTCCACCTTCTTTATCAACCGGGACATCATTGTTTATAATACATACCGACCTGTAATCAGTGCCATTTTCGGAAACAAAAAATTCGAGTTTTGCAGGGAAGAAAATCCATGAATTTATATCCTGGAAAAACCCGGCACCAAAAGTTGTTACAGGTTTAACCTTTCGCAGGTCGATGATGGCTTCGAGGTTTACTTTTTCGAAGCCCAGCCAGCCGCCTATCCTGAAATCGGGCGAACACCTGATTCCGTCAATAAGGTTGTTGGCCCCGCCACTCGAATACTGGTTAGCCGGAGGATTTATAAGGGTAATATCCTTATCGTCGGCCATTCGCACAAATTCCGATGTAACCACACGGCTGACACCACCGTTCATTTGAGCATAATATTTTATCCTGGCTGAATTTTCAATTGTAAACGGACCTGTATATGGCCCCGAGGGAATACTGTTTTCGCCTTCGACACTATAATAAAAGTTTGCCCCGGCCGGTCCGGTTATTGTAATTTCCTTTTTGTCCCTGAATGATTTGGAAGCATCGGTAATACCGGGTACCGGGACAATCAGGTTATCGGTTATTGCTGTTTCGGGTTCATTTCCAGGGCCGACACCCCATTTTTTATTCGGCTGGCTGCCCATCGTAAATTCAAGTTCGCCGCCTTTCATAATATCAGAGTGTGAAAGTACCGATGACACATGCTTTAAACCATTGAGTGTAGCCGACTGTATATAGAAATTGTCCGGAGTGACATTTTTAGCTTTTATCACAAATTTCTTTCCATTCTCGAGGTTGATGGTAACCTGGCTGAACCAGGGCGTACCTATTACGTAGTAATCGCTTCCGGGAGTGACCTGGTAAAATCCCATGGCACTCAATACAGCCCAGGCCGACATCTGACCGCAGTCCTCGTTGCCCGCGAGGCCATCCGGATTATCATGATAAAATGTATTTAAAATCTGGTGGACTTTTTGCTGCGTTTTCCAGGGCTGGCCGGCAAACGGGTAGAGGTAAGCCATATGATGGCTCGGTTCGTTGCCGTGTGCATACTGCCCGATGAGTCCTGTAATGTCGCTCTGGTCGCGGCCCGAAGTCTTTGAGCTTACACTGAACAACTGGTCGAGTTTTGCGGCAAGGCCGGCTTTGCCGCCAAGTAATCGGATAAAGCCGTTCATATCCTGAACAGTCGAAAAACTGTATTGCCATGCATTGGCTTCGGTATAATTGAAATTCACCTCAAAAGGATCGAAAGGGTTAAACCAGCCCCCGTTGGAACGGGCACGCATAAATCCTGTTGAGGGATCGAACACATTTTTATAATTCTGTGCCCGTTTGCCGAAATAAACATATTCAGCCATATTGCCGGTGGCCTTTGCAAATTGCGAAATACACCAGTCGTCGTAGGAATACTCCAGTGTTTTCGATACACTTTCCGATTCATCCTCGGTTGAAATGTATCCTTTGCGGTCGAGTGCTGCTAATCCCATATTTCCTTCGCGGGTTGCACTCTTTCGCATAGCCTGCAAAGCCATTTCAGTATCGAAACCCCTGATCCCTTTCAGGTAGGCATCCACAATAACAGGAACCGAATGATACCCTATCATGCAAAAAGTTTCGTTGCCGTCGAGTTCCCAAACCGGCAGCAAACCGCCCTGGCTGTATTGAACCAGGAAGGTTTTTATATAATCGAGGGTACGTTTCTGATCGATAATGGTCATAAGAGGATGAAAAGCCCGGTAGGTATCCCAAAGTGAGAAAACCGAATAGTTTGTAAACGATGCATCGTTATGAACCTGCAGGTCGCGGCCACGGTAACTGCCATCCACATCCATATAAGTATTCGGATTAACCATAGTGTGATAAAGAGCGGTGTAGAAAACCGTTTTCTGCACATCGCTGCCTCCTTCGACTTCAATTTTCATTAATTCCTTATTCCATGCAAACCGGGCATTGTTCCGGATCGCTGCAAAATCCCAGCCCGGCATCTCACGGTTCAGGTTCAGCCATGCGCCACCGGTACTCACTGCCGATATCCCAACTTTAACAAGTATCTTTTCGCCGGCGACATTCCCGAAATGGAAAATTGCTTTAATATTCTTCTTATTATCAGCTGCTTTCATTCCTGCAGCAGTTTTGTTGTCAACAGCAATTTCGAACGAAGTGAAAGGTTTCGAAAATTCGGCAACGAAATACACATACTGGTTATCGGCCCATGAACGGGAACGTCGCAATCCTTCAATACGGGTGTTGCTTATAACCTTAATTGACGATTCAAGTACCTCGTCGCGGTGAAAAAGATCGACCAGTACATTCGATTCAGCTCCACCCGGGAAAGTATAGCAGTGCATACCGGCGCGGGTTGTTGCAGTTAGTTCAGCAGTAATTGAATAATCGTCGAGAACAACCTTGTAATACCCGGGTTCAGCGCTTTCGCTGCTGTGTTTAAACTTCGAACCGTAGCCGGGTTTCCCGTCGGAGCCATTGTTCCAGCGGGTTTCGCCGGTAGTGGGCATAAACAATATATCGCACAGATCGGGCACACCGGTTCCGTTAAGGTGTGTGTGAGAGAATCCGTAAATATAGCTGTCGTCGTAATGATATCCGCCACAACCATCCCAGCCTTCGAGCCTTGTATCGGGGCTCAGCTGTACCATACCGAAAGGCATGGTTGCACCCGGATAGGTATGCCCGTGGCCGCCTGTGCCAATAAAGGGATTAACATAATCAACAGGAGTTTTCTGTGCATAAATCATACACGAAAAAGCTAATGATACAAGCAGAAGGAATGCTTTCTTTCTCATAATCAGATGATGAGTTGTAACCTGATAAAATTAGTGATTCCCGGTAATCGGTGTTGTAAAAATACACTCTTTTGAATTTTATTTACAAAGAGACGGAAATTAAAATATTTTCGTCAAATCGGCTGGCAAATCAATATTTAAGCCTATTTTTAAATTATAAAATCTGTCGGAAAAATGAGAAACCTTACCCTCGCCATCTTCCTCTCTATTATTGGTTTACAAATACAATCAGCATATGCGCAGGAGCCGGCCGGCACTGTGAATCCAAGGCATTATGTCTGCTACAGGGCATCGTCACCCCTTACTGTTGATGGCCTGATGAATGAAGCAGACTGGCATAATGCCCCGTGGAGCGAGTATTTTGTGGATATTGAAGGCAGCATTAAGCCTGAGCCTGCCTATAAAACCAGGATAAAAATGCTGTGGGACGACAAATACCTGTATGTGGCAGCCGAACTGGAAGAACCCAATGTTTGGGCTAATCTCACCCAACGTGAAAGTGTGATTTTTAACGATAACGATTTTGAAGTATTTATCGATCCCGACGGCGATACACATAATTATGCCGAATATGAAATGAACGCCCTGAATACACAATGGGACCTGATGCTTTTGATGCCTTACCGCGATAATATCAAACAAAATGTTGCAATCGACAACTGGAACTTTAACGGTATAAAATCGGCGGTTCATGTTAACGGTACTATTAATAATCCCGGCGATACCGACCAGGGCTGGACCACTGAAATTGCCTTTCCGCTGGATGCACTTACCGAGCTGAGCAGGACCGGTAAGCTACCTGTACAGGGGGAACAGTACCGGATTGATTTTTCGCGCGTAGAATGGACGGTTGACGTTACAGATGGGAAATACAAAAAGCGCACCCATATGGTCGATGGAAAGGAAAAACCATTGCCTGAGAATAACTGGGTATGGTCGCCGCAGGGAGTTATAGCCATGCACCAGCCCGAAACATGGGGATACCTGCAGTTTTCGGAAATTAAAGCCGGCCAAGGCAACGACCTGTTTGTTCCTGATCCTGACCAGGATATAAAATGGGCACTCAGGATGTTGTATTACAGGGAGAAAGCATGTTTCGAAAAATCCGGTTCGTATACCGTAGATTTAAAAGCATTGCAACTTGATAACTACACCCTGAACGGGAAACCTTTTTCGCCTACGATCAGGATGCTGATCTCAAAATGGGAAGCTAGTTTACCGGGAACTAAAAGTAAATCCACCTGGCATATCGACCAGGAAGGAAGGATCTGGAAGGAGGAGTAGATGTGGGATGTGGGATGGCGGATGGCGGATCTACTAATCTAATCAATCTCTCAATCCCCTTACAACCGGGCGATTCTTTTCGCACAATTTCGGATAAATACAAAAAAATCTGGTCAACTCAATCCCAGGTACGACCTGCTATTTAAATGGCGAGCGGTTTTAACTGAAAGGCGAGTGGTTTCAACCGAAAGGCGAGCGGTTTACAATCGAGTGGCGAGCGGTTTCAAACGAGTGGCGAGCGGTTTACAAATGAGTGGCGAGCGGTTTACAAATGAGTGGCGAGTAGTTTCAAATGAGTGGCCTGCGGTTTCAAATGATTGGCCAACGGTTTCAAACGAGTGGCCTGTGGTTTCAAATTAGTGGTGAGCTGTATTTGAGATTTACCGATCCCCCCGCAAAAGGACTTTTTTGGCAGCTAAGGTCAAACAAAATGGAAACCAGTCTGCCCCCTGTCTCCCATTCACCATCTACCATTCACCATTTACCATTTACCATTCATCATTCACCATTCACCATTTACCATTCACTATCTACCATTTCCCATTCACCATTTACCATTCACCATTTACCATTTATACATTCTCAATCCTTCACCCTACCCATTCCCAGCGCCCTTACAATCCAGTTAGGAAGGTGCTTTTCGGGATGCCGTTTACGTAAGTTAAGATACCAGCCCAGTTTTTTCAGTATAGGGACTTTATGGGTTTCGACGAATTCGATAAGGGTTCCGTCGGGATCCTCGATATAGGAGAAATGGCCGGCGGCTTCGCCCATATCGAAACTGTTGCCATCGTGGCCGGCAATGCTGTCGACAGTAAAGGGGAAACCACGTTTGGCGCATGCTATGTTCAATGCTTCCATGCCGCGGATATCGTAACAGAGGTGGATAAATCCCAGGTCACCCCAGAAACGGCCTTCATATATTTTGCGTGGCTTGCGTCCTTCCACCTGCACGAGTTCTATTTCGCTGTCGCCAAACAGCCGGCTGAAAGCACCCAGGCGCGGTTTGCTGTTTTTCAGCAATACACGGCGAAACTTCGAGTCTCCCCCATTGAGTGAAACCAGGTCGGGAAATATTCCGGTTTTGTCGAATACCACCTTGTCATATCCAAGTATGCCGGAATACACTTTCATGGATGCTTCGATATGGGTCACCCCGATTACAACTCCATATACCGACCCGGTGTGTTTATTCTCGTTGCCGAACCAGTTGTGCGATTCAATGATCTGGAAAATATTGTTGTAAGGATCGGTGAGAAAGAAATGGATACGGCCGTCAGGATCGGTAACAACGGGGCTTACTTTTAGATTTTCGGAAGTAAAGTAAGCATGTGTCTTATTAACATCGCGGGCCTTAATTTTTGCTGCATATATTCCAAGGTCGCCCAGGGCCGGCACAAATTGCGCTGCCTGCGGGATCCGCTCGGTATACTGCCATATTTCGAAACCACCTCCCCCATTCAGGTTGAGTGCAAGAACGGCGTGCCGTTTCTGAGGTTTCCCGCCAGTATAAGGCAGCATAAGTGAGGCAGTAGCGCTCTCCTCAAATACTTTAATATCCATACCAAGGTACTTCCTGTACCATTTCCATGCTTCTGCAACATTAAGCACCCCGATACCGAGCTGCTGTATTCCGCTTACTACTACTTGATTCATTTATTTTTGAAGGGGTTAGGGGGTGATGGGTTTCAGGGTTGATGGGTTGATGGGTTGATGGGTTGATGGACAATTGACAATGGATAATTGACAATGGGGATGATGGGGTTAATGGTTCAAATGTTCAAAGGTCAGCGGTGTTTATAGTTTCAGTGGTTCAGTGTTCAAAGGTTCAAAGGTTGAGCGAAGCGAAATCCCGCAACAGCGGGATTCAAAGGTTCAAAGGCCTGCGGCGTTCAAGGTTGGGTTTCAATTCTCATCAATCTCAGTTCGCCGTCTCGCCCTTCGCCCCTCGCCCCTCTCCTTGTCAGAGTTAATGGGTTCAACAGTTCAATGGTTCAAAGGTTCAAATGCCTGCAGCAAATAAAGTTTCAGAGGTTCAGAGTTTCAGAGTTTCTGTGTTCAAATGTTCAAAAGCCAAATGCGTTCAAAGTGTCGGATCAATCTCATCAATCTCATCAATCCCCCTCCGACCTTCTACATACTGTATTCTGCATTCTGTATTCTCTATTCCTCCCTCTATTTTCCATCTTCAACCCTCCATCTTCGACCTTCCACCTTCCAAAATCCGACACCCGAAATCCGAAATTAACACTCACGCATTCGGATCAATCCGTAAAGCAATGATGTAAAACAGCCAGGGAGCAAACCGCTTCAGGTATGGCATAATTACTTCTTTTTTCCCGATTATTACCTGTTTTTTCTGTTTTTTTATTGCCCGGGCTATCCTTGCAGCACAGTAAGCGGCTGTAACTCCTTCTTCCTGGCCTTTGTCCATCTTCCCGTGCTCCACTCCTGCCGAAGTAAGAGCATGATAGGAAATATTAGTCCGAACCCTCCCTGGGCATACCATTGTTACATGCACATTATCCTTGTGATGTTCAAGCCTGAGGGTTTCGAAAAACCCATGAAGAGCGTGTTTCGAAGCACAATACATCGAACGTTGCGGGAAGCCGAACAGCCCTGAAAGGCTGCTCAGAACGGCTATTTGCGCCCCGCCCGTTTTTACAATAAAAGGCAAAAGCCTGCTGGTGAGCATGGCATGTCCCCAGAAATCAATTTCCATGATACGGCGGGCTACCTCATCGGGGGTTTCGATAATCTGCGAACGCTGGCTTATTCCTCCACAGTTTACAAGTATATCGATCTTCGAAATTGTTGATATTCCTTTTTTAACAGCTTCTTCAATCTGCTCCTTTTTAGTCAGATCAAAAGGAATAACCTGAACCTCGGCCCCGCGCTGTTTGCAGTTAGCTGCAACCCTTTCGAGTTCAGCTTTTTCGTGGCTTGACAGTATAAGAAGAGTCCCGGTTGCCGCATAATGCATGGCCAGCGCTTCGCCGATTCCTGATGATGCTCCGGTAATCCAGATGGTTTGTTTAGTCATTTTTGGGGTTGTGGATTTTTGGTTGCTGGTGACTGGTTGCTGGGCACTGGTTGCTGGTGGCTAGGCACTGAGCTCTATGCACTGAGCACTATTTTCGAATATCTGGTTATTGGTCGTTAGTTATTGGTCACTGGTTACTGGCTGGGCACTGAGCACTCTGCACTGAGCACTGCCTTCAGGTTGCTGGGTGTAAAGTAATACTAAAGCTTCTCTATATCCAGTTGCCGAATTGCCGAATTTTCAAATTTTCAAATTCTTAAGGCGTTTTTGCATTCTTCCTGTTTTCCATCCCTTCCTCCCGTTTCTCAATGAACTTTGAGATTTCATCGGTAAGGATTAATTTGGTCAGGATTTTTTTGTTTTCGTCCAACAGGTACATTACCGGCGTACTGATGATGTCGTATAAGGTATGGTAATTTCCGCTAAGACTCATGTGCCCGTTAACGTTAATCCATTTCATATTGTTTTTACGGATAAAGGCTTTCCATTCAACCATTGAGGTATCGGTGCTGACGCCAAATATCTGCAGGTCATATTTTTCATGAAATTCATCATAGAATTTAAGAACGTGAGGCATTTCCATCTTACAATGGCCGCATGTGCTTTCCCAGAAAAACAATAAGGTGTACCTGGCTTTGGTTTCGAGCAGCGAATGACCAACAAACGAAGTATCGAGCAATATCAGGTTCGGGGCTACTTTGCCCAACAGCAAAGGTTCAAGTGTATTAACACGCTTAATAATGTTGTCTTTTACCTCAGGATACTGCCAGTCCACCTTCCCGGTTTGGAGGTAGGTGCGGACTATGTATACAAACAATGCATCATGCCCCATAATTTTCGACGATTCGTATTTGAGTGAGAGAAACCAGGCCAGGTAAGCCTGCATCTCCTTATTTGCTGATGCAAGGCCCATAACCCGGCCAATGTCCGTTTTTAATGAATCCTCAACCGGAACTATCATCTTGTCGAAGTAAAAATCAATTTTCTGAGCGAAAACAGGAGTGTAAATTAATCGTGGATCCGAAAAATCGAAATTATCAAAATAATGGGTCTTGAATGCCCGATAGATGAGACTGGAATCGATTTTACCGTCCGGTTTGGTTATATACTG
Source organism: Bacteroidales bacterium (assembly GCA_963677975.1). Lineage (GTDB taxonomy): Bacteria > Bacteroidota > Bacteroidia > Bacteroidales > UBA4417 > UBA4417. Next base: position 4,288,651 of record OY782677.1, read on the forward strand.
ATAATAATCCGGGTCGGTATTGGCCTTTACAAAACTTGCCGACAGGTATCCCGGATTTGAAGTGTAAAAGCTTTTAATATAGGCTTTAACCTCTTTATCAATGGCATCGATCCTGCTTTTAACTACTGCCAAGGAATCGGTACGGTCAGGGTTATTCTTTAACCATTTCGTATAAGGCTCAATTTCAATCTGTTTACTCCCGAGGAATTTAATATACTCGAAAAACACCTTATTGTCGTCGGAACCTTTAACCTGCATAGTTTTTACAACCTGCGAAGGATCACATGAAAACTCCAGCTGAGGCTTTCCTGTAAGGAAAAAATCAAAATATTTATTCTTACTCTCGCTGGCAACAATATACATTCCCTGTTTGAGCGTTTCGGTTCCGTCGAAGACAAAAAATCCTTTTTTATTCCTGAAAGCAGTGTCGTCGAGGTATTGTTTTGAGCCCATGTAATGAGCAAGATACAAAGCGGTATCGTTAGTACCTGTGAGGCGTACAGTAATCTTATAGCCTGTTTCAGCTGCTGATACATGCAGGCTGAAAACGGCTGCAATTAACAGTATGAATAAAATTTTCCTTTTCACGATTCCTGCATTTATTCGACCGGTAAAACCGGGCTTAACATTCTTCATATCAATTAGTATACCATTACATCATTCTGGCTGCGTATACCCAGCCATTGATCATTTGAAATAAGGTCGACTTTCAGTTGCAGCTTTCCTTTCCGGACAGGAACTGCAACGCGGATGTGCTGTTTGAACGATTTAATTATATCGGCCTGAAGAGGAGTGCGGATTTCGTTCCAATTCAGAACTTCTTTATTGTCCATCCAAAAATAAGAAAAATAAACATTATTGTTCGCACCCGAATTCAGTGGGATATCACCCAGATTTACAACTGAAACCGGAATCCACACCGTATCCATAGCCTCGTATATTTGCTTTGCATCAATCGTGATACGAAGATTTCCTGCCACAGTGCTGATATCGGTGTTTTTAGCGGGATCATTTAAGCTGCGGTATGGACCCACATCAAGATGAAAATACCTGGAATTCAGCCAGGTGTGATCCTTAATTTCGCGTGTACGGAATATAAACTGGTCCACCTTAAGATTGCTGTTGTATTCTTGTGAATTTAAATCTTCTTCAGGGGCTATAGTAACCACTATGTCGTTTCCGTCGATAGCACTGAGAAGCATGGTTTCAATTGGGTACGACCAGTTAAGCTGGGTGTAACCATGATCAATGTTTTTGGGTGATACAACGAACTTGCTGCCTCCTTTGTGGCGGGCAACTTCAATAAGTTGCTCCATCTGTGCAACGCGTTTTACAAATATGTCGCTTCCATAATAAATAACAGCAAGCCTGTAAACTATAAGTGCCGAAACCAGCAGAACTGAGATATTAACCAGACCCTGCCTTCCAACTGTACGAAAACCATATACCAGAGGGATAAAAACAATCGGGACAAAAGGGAACATTACCTGTTCCATATAGCGGGAAGGAGAAACCGAATAAGCCGAATTAACAAGGAAAACATAAGTCAGAAATGTTCCGGTAACGACGAGCAGCCTGAACCATTGTTTCCGGTGAGCCAGCATATAGATAACCAGTGCAAGTGCAATCAGCACCTCCGAATAGTACCGTACCATAAAGATTACAAGCACTTTATAATACCCCGGGTTAAGCAACTGGAGGTATTGGGTGTTGTCCCTGTAATTAAACTGCCAGGCCATTTTACCCGATTCATAATCGCACATTATAAAATACTTGAATACAATTGCTCCCAGAAAAACCAATACGACCGGGATGTAAAACCTGATTGGTTTAGCTGTCTTCTTTGTATAGTCGTAAAACAACAGGTAAACAAACAGCATGAATGCCAGCGGGTGGCTCAGCAGTATCAGGACTTCGAGTATAAGCAGAATATAAATCACATTGTACCGAAACGGCAGCCTCCAAATGGCATAAAATGTAATAAGCAAAGGCACGCCATAGTAGAGTTCAAACATGGGTGTAAAAAAGCTGTACATTATGCCCACTGTCTGCGAAAGAATTATAAGCAATCCCGAACGCCTGTCGCGCAACCCGTAATACACAAACAGGAAAAGGATATAAAAGAAAATTACATGGCTGAGTGAATAAAGTAACAGAACGTATTTAATATCAAGTCCCAGCCAAACACCTATAAGCGGGATGATCTGGGAAATGCCGAGTACAATCCGCTGGCATTCGATCCAGAAAGTCTGGTTATTGATAAACTGTGAAACATAAAATCCGGAATCGGCAAAAATTCGGGCTTTATAGAGGTAGGCAGCCAGGGCGAAAAGTATAATCCATGGCACATGAGGCACGATACGGTTGACAGCCATATACCGGTATTTTGGCCTTCGGAGCAACCGCCGTATGGTAATCCGGGTTCCGGATGTATCAAGTACTCGTGCCATATTTATGCTAACGGATTAATATTTCATTTAATTCGAAACGGTATACCGGTTTACTTCCCACCTGCTTACAAAAATTTATTTATGCCATTTTTTCTCGCCTGCTTTAACTTTTATTTCAAGATTGTTGGATTCGGGCGGAATTGGACATGAATACTTATGATTGTAAGCGCAGTAAGGATTATATGCTTTATTGAAATCAATAAGCAACTTTTCCTCTCCTGTTTCGGTTATATCCAGGAAACGGCCTCCTCCGTATGTTTCTCTCCCGTTGGTTTTATCGTTGAACGGAATAAAAAGGTATTTTTCGAACCCGGGTTTTTTCATCAACTCAATGTTCTGGTAAACGTTAAGCGTAAACTCCTTGCCCTTGTGCCTGAAAGTTACTTTACCATACAACGAATATTCAGGGAGCCTGTCGGTAGTGGTTTTCATGTAAAAATGCATAGCCTGGTCGTAACGCTCAAATGTGGCTACTTTACGAAATGAAGTCCTGGGTTTGAAATAATGCAGATGGCTGAATGTTGCTTTTTCATTGTCTTCAATAGGCGACTTTTCATCAGTAAGCATCTCCTTATCCTTTTCGGCCCGCTCTTTTTTGATCGCTTTCACATATTCCGAGCGGTTAAACTCGGCGGGGATTTGTGCCGTTGCCAAAGCACAAACCATAAAAGCAAGAAAATTAAGGATGAAGAAAAATCTCATTGTCAGCAATAAACAGATCCATTGTTGGAATCAGGGTGCGAAGATATGAAATTACAGGCTTTCAGCAATTAATTTGAGGCCTGCCGTTCAAAACATACCTTCATTTTTTTTGTTTATTATTGCAATGAATATCGAAAACAGGATAGAAATGGACCTGCGTAACCTCAGGAAAGAATACCGGCTAAATGAAATAAACGCCAGCGATTACCCGGCTGAACCCTTTGAATGGTTCAGGGATTGGCTTGCTGAAGCAATGAAATCGGGTGAGCCCGAACCTGCGGCCATGGTGCTTTCAACGGTATCTGCAAAGTTGAGGCCTTCATCCAGGGTTGTATTGTTAAAAATGTTTGGTGAACACGGATTTGTTTTTTTTACCAATTACCAGAGCCGGAAAGGAATACAAATTGGTGAAAACCCGTTTGCAGCTTTAAACTTTTTCTGGCCGCTGACCGAGAGGCAGGTTCGTATCGAAGGCAGCATTGAAAAGGTCAGCCCGCTTGAATCAGATGACTATTTTTTTTCACGCCCAATCGAAAGCCGCATCAATGCAATTATTTCGCCCCAGAGTGAGGCTATTGAATCACGCAACCAGCTTGAGCAGCAACTTGAGAAATATCAGGCCATGCAGGAAAATGAGCATCTGGCGAGGCCCGCGCATTGGGGAGGATACCGCCTTAAACCTGACCGTATAGAATTCTGGCAGGGCAGGCCTGGCAGGTTGCACGACAGGATACAGTATTTACTCGATGATGATTTATGGAATATCAGCAGACTTGCTCCTTAAAAAGCATTTTACAACAGAAAATGATCTGTTTGAAATAGAAAGAGATCCGCAAACACTCTAAAACTAACTGGTAAATTTATACTAAATCATTCGATTGAATGAATAGACAATTTTCAAAAACAATATTTAATGTCTTACGATAAAGAGGGCCGTCCCTTGAGTACATTTCAATATGTAAGTTCCATCACATAAAAGTGAAGTGTTCAATGAAATTGCTGATCCCTTTCGTTCAACAATCTGTACACCGAATAGATTATATACCTTTATATTCTCAAGTGTTTTTTTGCAGAAAAGCATTTCACTGGCAGGATTGGGATATAGAATAATTTTATCCAAACCCTTAATCTCCGGCTCCAGATTTGTATTTATGGCACAAGAACCTATGGCCGTAAATGGCTGAAACCATCGTAAACAATCCTTCTGATATTGGATGTTATCGCTGCTGGCTACATCGCGGCATAACCAAGCGCTCACATTCAGGCTGTCATTGCACTTTGGGGTAATTGCGAAGCCTTCAATATTTGTATTCCCGGCAGGATTTGAAATGTTATACTCGCTAACAACAGCGAATTTTCGTCCGCCAGTAATAACTGTTGAGGATAAATCAGTTACTTCCAGGTAGTTAGAACCTGTGTTATGAAGTATATAAAGCAAGCCTGTCGAACGATCAAATTCCAGATCACAACTTTCGGTTTCATTGGTTTTATACTTCCCGACATAGGCGAAGTCATTGTTCGTATTCGGATTCAGATCAAAAACCCACACATAACCCTGGTCCTGATGAGCAATAAAAATCAAACCTCCCATACCCTTTGCCGAAGTATAGAGCTGACCGGTTATCTGGCTTTTAAACCCTATTCGTGTCAAATAACTGTCAGGAACAAATGCAATACCTTCGGGTCCTGTATTCCCGGTATTAAGCATAGTTGAAGGAGGAACAAGTAAACTCCAGTATTTGATAAGGGTAATATTTGAAAAATCAGAAGTATGGGCATATTTTCTGATCTCATAACTATTTTCATCAATTGTGTAAAACTCATTTGCACTGTAATCAACCTGGGTAATTCCCTCCGGGCCACCTGAAACAAATTTATTTGCAATTAGCGAGAATGTATTTGTTGCTTCATTTAAAAGAAGAACTCTTAAGTTGCCAACATCGTCAATTACATACAACCGATGTAAAAGAGGATTCCAGTGTAATCCGCTTAATTCTGTCAGGCCATTTGGATCCATAAAGCCGGTGAGGTTCTGGGCTGATGTCCAATTCTCTGATGGCCAGGAAGATTGTGCAACTGATTGAGAGTTCTGAAACAGTAAGAGATATAACAATGCAAAAATAATTGAACCCTTAAAGCTAAACAATTGAAATACTCGTAGTTTCATAAGAATAATGATAAACGGCATAAACTATACTTCCTATATTATCAAAGGCTACAATACTTATAGATATCAGGTTACTATTGATATAAACCCAAAAAAGCTCGAAATGATTTACAGAACCACACCTATTGATGTTCTTTTCTTAATAAATCGTTTACCGTTTTCACAGGGTTAAAGGTACAGATAGGAACTTCAACAAATACTGTGATCCAGTTTGCCATGGCACCATTCCACAAACCGGGAAGTTCCTGTGCTTTCAGGTCTTTTCCGTCTTTCGATTTGATTGAAATAAAACCGGTTGCAGGATCAACAAATTTCCGGAGATCGAATACCTTGCCTTTATAGTCACGAACACCACAAACCAGATCTACCGGGTTAAAGTGTGTCGACTTACCAAGAATTTCCTTCTGCTTTGCATTACCCATATCAATCTGCGACGATTCAACAATCTGCAGCGAAATTTCGCCTGTTGGTTCTTTTACCCAGAAAGGTCCTCCGCCGGGTTCTCCTTCGTTTTTAACCATACCGCATACTTTTATAGGCCGGTTCAGTTTTTGATGCAGGTACTCAATTTTATCTTCACGGGCCATGCTGCTGAATTCCGGATCGACCACAAAGCCGAGTTTCGATTTGATAAAACGCAATACGGAACGGATATCCTCATCATCAGGTTTATCATCGAGAACTTCAAGATGCTCGAAAACAGCATCCTGCAGTTCGAAAAGGTAACCTCCAAGTACTTTCTTATACAGATAAGTATCCGGTTTCATGCTGTCGGGCACCACGTTGTCGATGTTTTTAATAAACACAATTTCGCTTTCGCGGTCATTGAGGTTTTCAATCAGTGCGCCATGCCCGCCCGGCCTGAACATAAGACGGCCATCAGCTTCGCGTATAGGTTTGTTGTTCAGGTCGACGGCTATAGTATCAGTTGATGATTTCTGAAGCGAAAAAGTAAGTTCATAGGTCAGGTCGAACTGATCCTCGTATTTTTCTTTTACCCGGTTTATTTCATCGAGAAACATATCGGCATGTTCGGGCGATACGGTAAAATGGATTGCCGATCGTTTTTCCTTATCCTTGCAATAGTTGGCCGCTTCAACCATGTGTTCCTCAATCGACATGCGCGAACCATCCGTATAAGAATGGAATTTAAGGAGGCCTTTGGGAAGGTTGGCATAATTGAGTCCAACCGGATTCAACAGATAATCAATAACAATTTTATACTCATGTTTTTCAATACATTCCATTAAGTTGTAATCGTCCTTGCGCATTGCTTTTGCAAGATCATTATAAAAAGCGAACTCAGTTATGCGTTCGAAAAAATCCCGTATCATTTTTAGTTTGGGAGAAGTCTGCAGTTGTTTTATATCTGCTTCCGAACCGCTGAAGGCTTCCATAAATTCAAACAGGTGTTTGAACATACGACTTGCGGCACCCGATGCCGGAACGAATTTCAGCACTTCATAACGTTTTGAGTTGGAATCGTAGTAATACGATAGCTTTTTGGCATCACGCTGATTGAAAGCCTTAATGCCATCACCAACAATTGCAGGCCTGTCGAGATCAATGAAAGGAAATCCTCTCCTGAAATTATCTATCTGAGCTTCAACTACTTTAAGGTCACTGCCACGTGATTGCAATTGCTTGAGGTCGTCTTTGGTAAACATAGTGCTTGTATTTAAGTGCGGTTGTCAAAGTTAACAATAATGGTTTTAACTGGAAATATTTTTATTTAAAACCTCATTTCTTCCAGGCAGCACTATAAATTAACAAGCAATAGTATTGATTTTCCGGCACTTAATCCGGCATCAGGACTCCTCCAAGGCAATACATATCCTAAGATCGGCCATAATGTCACAATTTTGAAATAATTCTTTTTTTGATTGTTTAACATTTCGAAAAAGTATTATCTTTGCACCCGCTTTGCCCAGGTGGTGAAATTGGTAGACACGCCAGCTTGAGGGGCTGGTGTCCTTAAGGATGTGCAAGTTCGAGTCTTGTCCTGGGCACTCATCACAAAATTGAATACCCATCTGCCCAGATGGTGAAATTGGTAGACACGCTGGTTTCAGGGACCAGTGGCCTTACGGCTGTGCAGGTTCGAGTCCTGTTCTGGGCACGAACGCAACCCCGCAATAGAAATATTGACGGGGATTTTTATTTTTATCCTTTTTGGCTGGTGGCTGAGCTGCTCCACCCTGAACACTGATGGCATGTTGCTGGGGGCTGGTTTCAGGGACCAGGGTCCGCCTAAGGCGGATGTGCAGGTTCGAGTCCTGTTCTGGGCACGAACGCAACCCCGCAATAGAAATATTGACGGGGATTTTTGTTTTTATCCTTTTTGGCTGGTGGCTGAGCTGCTCCACCCTGAACACTGATGGCATGTTGCTGGGGGCTGGTTTCAGGGACCAGGGTCCGCCTAAGGCGGATGTGCAGGTTCGGGTCCTGTTCTGGGCACGAACGCAACCCCGCAATAGAAATATTGACGGGGATTTTTATTTTTATCCTTTTTGGCTGGTGGCTGAGCTGCTCCACCCTGAACACTGATGGCATGTTGCTGGGGGCTGGTTTCAGGGACCAGGGTCCGCCTAAGGCGGATGTGCAGGTTCGGGTCCTGTTCTGGGCACGAACGCAACCCCGCAATAGAAATATTGACGGGGATTTTTGTTTTTATCCTTTTTGGCTGGTGGCTGAGCTGCTCCACCCTGAACACTGATGGCATGTTGCTGGGGGCTGGTTTCAGGGACCAGGGTCCGCCTAAGGCGGATGTGCAGGTTCGGGTCCTGTTCTGGGCACGAACGCAACCCCGCAATAGAAATATTGACGGGGATTTTTGTTTTTATCCTTTTTGGCTGGTGGCTGAGCTGCTCCACCCTGAACACTGATGGCATGTTGCTGGGGGCTGGTTTCAGGGACCAGGGTCCGCCTAAGGCGGATGTGCAGGTTCGGGTCCTGTTCCGGGCACGAACGTAACCCCGCAATAGAAATATTGACGGGGATCTTTGTTTTTATCCTTTTTGGCTGGTGGCTGAGCTGCTCCACCCTGAACACTGATGGCATGTTGCTGGGGGCTGGTTTCAGGGACCAAGGTCCGCCTAAGGCGGATGTGCAGGTTCGGGTCCTGTTCTGGGCACGAACGCAACCCCGCAATAGAAATATTGACGGGGATTTTTGTTTTTATCCTTTTTGGCTGATGGCTGAGCTGCTCCACCCTGAACACTGATGGCATGTTGCTGGGGGCTGGTTTCAGGGACCAGGGTCCGCCTAAGGCGGATGTGCAGGTTCGGGTCCTGTTCCGGGCACGAATATCTCAATGATATCAATGCTTCCAGAGATTTGCAGACAATTGGCCTTCAAGACTGACCTTTTTTGACAACTCTCAACAACTTATATATACTTATAATATAAGTTTATGCATGTGCATGTAATTGCATATATAAAACTGTCTATTCTATACATTATTCGCTGAACTTTTACACAAAAGCCCTTTACTTTTCTGTGCACAAAAAAGCCCCAGCGAATTGGGGCTTGATGATTATTTTTGTGTGTTAATAGAATCTGCATGTTGTGAATGTTCATAATAGTATTTTTTCTTGTTCGTAAACAAGTAACCTGAAACCAAGATGCTTCGACTCTACTTCGACAAACGTTCGACTGAGCGTTCGACTGAGCTCAAGCCGAAGTTATAAACCGCTAAGACACTGAGGTTCACTAAGAACCTCTAAGAAGGCTGAAAGCACCCCTTCGACTGAGCACTGAGCCTTCTATTGAACTCACACCGAAGTCTCATTGGCTGGCAAAATGAATTACTGAACTCCTGATCATTCGACCTCTAAAACACTGAAAATCTGCAACCCTGTAACCCTGGAAACCCTTAGATAATTATCCATTTTCCATTATCCATTGTCATTTATCAATTCCCATCTCGCAAATCCCAAATCACAAATCACAAATCCTTCCCCCCTCCTGCCGAGTAAGGATTTTCTTACATAAAAAACAGAATTTTCTTACAAACCAAAGTCCGATTTCTTACAACCTTACCTGCCTGCAGGTTATACCTTTACCATACTTAATAATATTGAGAATATGTTAAAGGTTTTGGTTGCAGGTAACTCTGCCAGTATACTCGAAGGACTTGAAGGAATGTCGCGTTCTTTCAAAGGAGTGAAGATTATAGGCTCAATGAAAAAATTACTCCTTATAGCATTACTTATCTCAAGCGTCTGCGTATTTGCGCAAACTACCGGGGGAAATGCGGGATTGCCAGTTTACACTCCTTATTATAAAGGAGATACCACAATCCATTCGGTTGATACTATGCCGGAAAGATTTCAAGAAAAGATCGAACGCGGCGACAGCAAAGCCTGGGTTATATCGGCCATGGGACAGCCCCTTACCAAATGGATATATGGCGATAAGCGGCAGGAGAAATGGGAGTACAGCAATAAACTTGTATTCCTCAGGAACGACTATGTTGTATTTATCCACACAAAAACCGTTAAAACCAATATCCCACAGAACGAACTGGCTTTGAAGCATACAGCAGGCTGAACGGCATTAATGTAAAGAACAAAACTGAAAATACCCGAATAAGTCATGGTAATTAAGAGACAATCTAACTCTTATTCTGTTAAGCATAAGTTTTATCATAGCTAGTTGGATCATTGTTTGACTTGTTTCGGATTGATACTCAAAGTCTTTGCTTAATCTCTTATAGCTTTCAATCCAAGCGAGGGTTCTTTCAACAATCCAGCGTTTTGGTAGTACTTCAAATTTATTGAAGAATCTGACCGAATAACTATTACAACTATCCATCCATTGATTCAGCGAGTATTTTCAATCAATTCACCTCTATAACCTCCATCAGCAATAATCTTAACCATTCGGGAAAACTAAGTTCTGCTATGACCATTGGTAGATATGTCAATTAATTTGACCACCCCACGCCGATTTAAATTGACCACTCTGCGCCGATATTGTTTGACCTCCCCAATTCTGCATTCTTAAGAAAGCTAATTTTCTTGTTTTTCATTAGCGTTTTACAAATTTAGAATGCTTTACACAGCTTCAACATCTTCTGTGATTTTGTTTTTAACGTTTTACGTAGTGATTCACCCAGAAGTTCTATCCCGGGCACAAACACAACCCCGCAATCGAATGATTGACGTGGATTTTTGTTTTGTCGGTTACCTAAAACCTAAAACCTGCTCAATAATGCAATCGACCTCCATGTTTTCAAGTTCGGCATAAATAGGGAGACTCAGGCAGGTTTTTGAATATTCTGAAGCTTTTAAAAAAGCATGAGGGTTAATACATGCGAAAATCGGTTCAAACGGTAATGGCAGTTTATAATGCACAAGTGTCTGTATTCCCCGGCTGAATAAATATTTCTGCAATTCGTCCCGTCTGTTTATACGGATTACGAACTTGTGCCAGCTATGTTCAGCATTTTGTCTTGTTTTTGGGGTCAGTATACCATTTACACTGCTTAAGGCAGAAATGTATTTAGCTGCAATTTCACCCCTCCTGGTCTTACATTCGTCAATATACCTGAGCGCAACATTCATCTGGGCTGCTTTATCTGCAGGAAGCAGGCTGTTGTAACCCAACATGACAGATTCAGGTCGGTCCTTGCCCTTCCCATGTTGCCGAAGACTTTTGCATATTGTAGCAATTCCCTCATTATCTGTAACGATAGCACCGGCTGTGCCAAAACTTGGCAATGTTTTCATCGGCGAAAAACTAAATGCCGATGCAATCCCTAACTTCCCGCTGGGCTTACTATCGAACCTGGCTCCAAACGATTGTGCAGCATCTTCAATAAGCAGCAGATTCTGATTTCTGCAATACCGTTCAAACGCATCGAAATTAACACAATCGCCAAATAAATTAACCACTAAAACAGCTCGTGACCTTGGCGAAATAGCATTCTGTACTTTAGCTAAATCCAGGTGGTAATGTTCATCAACATCCACAAATACAGGCCTTGCTCCTGCACGAAGAATAGCCGAAGCTGTAGCTATAAAGCTGTACGATGTGGTAATTACTTCATCCCCTTCCCCTATTCCGCATGCTTTTAAAATAAAAAACAGAGCATCTGTACATGAGCCAACCGCAACTGCATATTTACGCTGCGAAATGCGAGCCAGGTTATTCTCAAATTCATCAACATTAGGCCCGCCGACAGCAATTCCTGAACTTAATGCCTTGTCGGTTGCATCAAGAAACTCATTCCTGTGGGCTGCATAGAGCCTCCCAAGACCAGTAAACTTTATGTCATAGTGAATCATAAAAAAGCTTTAAGCCTGCTTTTAGAGTATATTGAGGGGTGTACCCGAGCATTTTTTTTACTTTACTTATATTCAGAGCACCTCTTTTCGGGTACAATGGATCGGCATCTTCAATTATAATGCTGAGATGTGGATTGAGTGTCTTAAGGAAATCAGCAATATCGACCAGCTTGTGCGATAGACCTGATCCCAGATTGAAAGTTTGGTTATTACCTTCAGGCTTGGTTGCTGCTAAGAGAATGCCCCTTGCCACATCATCAACAAAATTAAAATCAAGCCTGGTTTCCTTGCCGAGGATCCTAATTGTTCCACCCTTCCTGGTTTCGTTTATGAACCGTGTAAGCACAAAAGTCTCATGCCCTGTTGGTCCATATACCGCTATAGGCCTGAGGATGGAGTAGGTAAGATTAAACAGCCGATGGTAGTTCTTAACAAGGTTTTCGGCCATAAGTTTAAAAAGTCCGTACAACTCTTTCGGATCAGTACTGTGATCTTCGCTGATACAATTTGTTTGAAAATCGCCATAAACCATACTTGACGATACATAAACGAATTTCTTAACCCCAGCATTGACTGAAGCTTCAAGCAGCGAAAGGGTCCCTTCAATTATTTGTTTTGCAGCAAAGAAAGGTTTGTTATTGGCAAAGGCTGCATTTGGCGAATTAGCAAGATGAACCACAATACCAGGCTTCTCATTTAAAAAAATCCGATTAATACTATCTGTATTCAGGATACTTTCCTGAATAATCCCGGCATTTTTCAGCAACCTTATGCGGTAGGCATATTTATGTTCGCCATCTCCGGCAGGATCCGGAAACGGGATCATCCAGTTATCGACAATAATAACTTTATACCCTGAATTTAAAAATTCAATTGCTACTTTATGCCCGATGAATCCACAGCCACCTGCGATTAAAACTGTTTCCATAAGCCCAGGCTATTAAGATTAATAGTATAATTCAGTTCAGGATGGGAAAAATGATGTATAAGCAGTAATAATTTGATCTCCAAGTATAATTCAATAGTAATACAAATATAAAGTGTAAATTTCTATTTCAAATAAAATAAATACATTTCGGTTTCCCTGATCTGGTGGAAGCGAGATGAAACGCATTAAACAGAACGATTTTTTCAGTTTGATAAATTTTTACTGGTAAAATTCCTGTGAAAATATACTGCATTAAAAAAGGAATATAGGTTCTGCCAGAATCCGGATAAGGTCAAAAGTCATCCTTAATCAGAAATCTGTGTTTCCTAATATGCCATGCTTTTGCATTTTCGTAAAAATGTTCCATTTAGCTTATTGAATTAACATCCTGACCATCGGAATCTTTTTTCCTATACTATCCTCCTACATTTGCTTTAACTCCGAATCCCTGGAAGATTGCAACTGCACGCGCAATTGATTCTTTACCAGGTTCTTGAAGCTGTTCAAAATCCCCGGATTTACCGAGTTTCATGTATTTGTTCTGTGCAATCGCGTGGTATGGCAGAAGATTGACTTCTTTCCGGTCGCCTGCAAGTCCAGTGATAAATTTTGCAGTCTGCTCAATATTTTCATCAGTATCATTAATTCCACCAATGAGCGGAATTCTTATAATTATGCGTGCTCCTGATTCAGCCAGTGCTTTGAGGTTCGAAAGTATCAATTCATTAACTGAATTTGTCCAGGTCTTGTGCATCAGGGTGTCAATAAGTTTCAGATCGTAGAGGAAAAGGTCAGTGCGGCTGGCAACCTCAAGCAGCGTTTCGGTACTTACATACCCGGCTGTATCCACTGCGCGGTGTATTCCCCTTCTGCCACATTCATCAAGCAACTCAACCAACAATTTGAAATGTACCAGTGGCTCTCCACCCGAAAATGTAACCCCGCCCCCGGACTGATCAAAAAATGGCCGTTCTTTTTCAATAATGTCCATTATCTCCGGGACCGACATTATTTTTCCTGACATTTCAATTGCTTTGGTGGGGCACACATCCGTACATTTTCCGCATAAAATACAAAGTTTCGGGTCAGTTACGATTCCATCTTTGGATAAAGTGATTGCACCTTCGGGACATGCATCAACGCAACTTCCACACTTAATGCACTTAACAGGGGCATACATTTTCTCCATTTTTGCCGAGATGCTCTCCGGGTTATGACACCAGGCACAATGCAGGTTACAACCTTTAAAAAAGATCACCACGCGTATTCCAGGCCCATCGTTAATAGCGTATCGTTTTATATCGAAGATCAGGCTTTGGGACATGTGCTTTGTGTATGAGTTTGGGCCAGTGTTTGCATATTTGAATTTGTTTTGCTGAAAGTCGGGAGTCGGGAGTCGGGAGTCAGAAGTCGGATGTTGGAAGACAGAAGTCGGAAGACAGAAGTCAAAAGGCAGAAGACAGAAAACTGAAGAAGTTATTTGATTCAGGTATTATCAACATCCGACATCCCATGGCGCAAAGTGCCACCTCCGCTTCGCTACGGCATCCGACATACTCCTAGAAAGAATCGTTCTCCGTTCTTTCAATTACTTCCTGCTGAAGGTCGGCATTCATATCGTTGAAATAATCGCTGTAACCGGCCATGCGCACCAACAGGTCCCTGTAATCTTCAGGACTGGCCTGGGCGGCATATAAGGTGGCTGTATCGACTATATTAAACTGCACATGATGACCACCAAGGGTAAAGTAACTGCGGATAAGGTGACCCAGTTTAATAATATCCTCTTCCTTACGCATCAGACTCGGCAGGAAACGCTGGTTAAGTAGAGTTCCTCCCGATTTAACATGATCCAGTTTGGTTAGTGATTTTACAACCGCTGAAGGGCCGTGTGTATCGGCGCCATGCGAAGGTGAAGTTCCGTCAGAAATGGACTTGCCGGCCAGCCGTCCGTTCGGGCTGGCACCCATCACTTTCCCAAAATACACATGGCAGGTTGTTGAAAGCATATTCAGATGGTATTTCCCACCGGGTTTGATATTTGGTTTCCCGTCGATAGTATCCACCAGGTCATTATAAACTTTAACTGCTATGGAATCAGCATAGTCATCATCGTTACCGAAAAAGGGTGTACGGTTAATGATAGTCTGACGAAGCAGCTCATCGCCTTCAAAATTCTTCAGCACCGCATTTAAAACTCTTTCCATGCCGAAAGTTTCATCTTCAAAAACGTGTTTTTTCAAAGCAGCCAGGCTGTCGGTCACAGTCCCTAAACCGCAGCACTGTATGTAACTGGTGTTATATCGGGGACCTCCATCATAATAATCGCGGCCATTACTTATGCAGTCGTCGATTACTACCGACAGGAAAGGCGCCGGGGCATATTTGGCAAACATACGGTCGATATAGTTGCTGACACGCATTTTCTGGTCTACTATAAACTGAAGCTGCCTCACGAAAGCATTATAAAGTTCTTCATAGGTTTTAAAATTATGCGGGTCCCCTGTTTCGATGCCAACTTTTTTACCGGTTACCGGGTTTTTACCATTATTAAGGGTTACTTCCAGGATTTTTGGTACATTAAGGTAACCGGTAAGCAGGTATGCCTCTTTGCCGAATGCACCCACTTCGATGCAGCCGCTGCAGCCTCCCTCGCGCGCGTCCTGCAGGGATTTGCCTTGCCGCAACAATTCGAGAATGTAGATATCAGGATTAAAAACAGACGGATAACCATGTCCCTGGCGAATTACACGCGTTGCGGCATGCAGGAACTTATCCGGTGTTTTTGCACTTATATGCACCGAGTTGCCGGGCTGAAGTACGTGCAGTTCTTCAATAACCTCGAGCATGATGTACGAAACCTCGCTGGTACCATCGGTGCCATCGCCTTTCACACCGCCGATATTAATATTGGTAAAATCGTTGTAGGTTCCGCTTTCACGGGCTGTTATTCCCACTTTGGGCGGGGCCGGATGGTTGTTTACTTTGATCCATAAACAGGAAATCAGTTCCTTGGCTTCGTCGCGGGTGAGGGTTCCCTCTGCTGTTTCCTTATAAAAAAAAGGAGCCAGGTGTTGGTCGAAATGGCCTGGATTCATTGCATCCCAGCCATTGAGTTCGGTAATAGTTCCCAGGTGGACAAACCAATACATCTGTATAGCTTCCCACAGGTTTCGGGGAGCATGAGCCGGAACCCAACGGCAGACTTCAGCAATTTTATTCAATTCCGCTTTCCGTTTCGGGTCATTTTCAATTAGCGCCTGTTCTTCTGCCAGTTCAGCATGCCTTTCCGCAAAAACGATTACGGCATCGCACGAAATGTCCATGGCTTTCCATTGCTCGGCTTTATCGGTTGCCGCTGAATCGTTAAGGTAATCAAGAGCTGACAGGTTTGCTGCAATTTCCCGTTTAAAATCGAGCATTCCCTTGTTGTAGATTTTACCATCGAGTGAGGTATGGCCGGGTGCACGCTGCTCCATGAACTCGGTGAACAACCCGGCTTCATATGCTGCCCGCCATTCGTCGGGAACATGGTTAAATATCCGTTCACGCTGTGTTTTCCCCTCCCAGTATGGAATCACTTCTTTTTCGTATAAGGTAATATCCTCCTGGCTGATTGTATAGCGCTGCATATCGCGTGTATTCAGCACATGAAAATCGGCGACGCTGTGGCATGTAAGTTCGGGAAAAGTAGGTACACATTTCGGCCGGGGTCCGCGTTCGCCAACAATCAATTCGCCTTCGCCCAGGTAAATGGTCTTCTTCGTGCAATGGTCCAGAAAATTGAGTGCCCGCAAAACCGGGACAGAATATTTGCCATAGTTTTCTTTGTAAAACCAGGTTTCGTGAAGGGCCCTTTCAATCGAAAGCGAGGGCTGCGTTTCGAAACTCAGTTTGCGGAGTTTCTGAATACGCTCATTCATTCCCGGCCCGATTTTATCCTTTTGGGGTTCATAAAAATTACCTTCGGCTGTTGCTGGTCGCTCAGGAATAGCAGTATGTGGAATTATCTTTTCGAACATGTCATTTTTCGTATAAATCAATGAGATACTGTGCAGCATTATGCGTGCTTCACCACGAACAGCGAAACATCTATCACTTGAAGAAGTAATATTGGAGGGGGAAAGCTTAATTATAGAACATAAGACACTCGAACAGTCGCCGGTATGTCTTCAGCAGGGTCGGGATGTAGAACGTATTTTCCATGAATCCTGTCGCGCACCCGCAAGAAGTTATGCAGGTTTCGCATTTTTGTATAAGCAAAATTATATAAAAATGAGGTTGAAAGGTTAACCTCATACCAATTTGGAATTTATCTAAATTATTTTATCCGTGTTTACCGAACCGAAGGATTAAAATCGGTGTTAGTTTAAAGTGGATCAGTTTCCAGTTAACAAAATTCACGGATCAAATTTCAAAACGGTATCCGGACATTTCGACCTGGAATGCTTATATCTTATGATTCGGCTTTACTATTTTATGGGTTCAGTCGCTTGCTGATCATCTGGTCAATTATCAGGAATAACTTCTGGGGCAGAACCGTTCTCCATGGCAGGTTATCGAACCTCCCTCCCATTGCCATATAATAGTCGAGGTGGCCGTTTTCGAACTCCTTAATCACATGATCGCGGAAATTAAGGCATACGATCCAGCCATCACCCAGTTCGTCGAACCACTCCTGGTAATAGTCATCGTCGGAATAATGGAAATTAAGTACATTCTCGCCAATGAGTATGAATTTATGAATGCCCTGCTCAAGAAGAAATTCAATTACATTGCGGTACAGGTACATAACATCATTGTAAAGGCAGTCGTTCCATTCGCCAATAAATTCTATTATACTGAAGCCTTTTTCGTAATCGGCAAACAGTATTTTGAGGTAAAGCGTTTCGGAACCTATATAATCCCATTGCGGATGAATCAGGTAATTATACACCTGTCCCGTGAATTCGAACTCGCTGTACTCGCGGCCATAAAAAGGCGAGCGTTCGTCTTCATCGGCTATATATAAGTTGCGCCAGTTATAGTAGGGTTCAATATCGTGCATAGTTTCGGCTGTTACCAACTTCCGGAGTATATCCGGGCTAGCAGTAAATAATTCTGTCAGTTTATTCTATTCCAGATTAAGGTTTATGATTTTCCGGCGAACTGTAACCGGGGCCCGGCAGGTGACCTTTGCAATATTCATAGTTATTTAAAAACAGGCACCTTAGCTGTGGATCTTGTAGCTGAGTAAGCATTGAATGAACCAACTGCCCCATTGTTTATATTTCCTTTTACATTGGCAGGAGGCCCGCTGAATAAGGGATTCGACCCGCGAAGTTCTGCCTGTGCTTCCAAAACGAAATTATAGTAATCCTTGCCGATACTATTTACTTCAACGGTAACATCATCGCCCGGACTAAGGCTTTCCTGTGAGGCCCCCTGCTGCAGATAAGCAACCGTAGCTCCGTTAGTATAATTCCCATTGAAAAATACATCATCGGTTACAAACCATTCGTCGAGCGAATCGGTAAGCAAGGTCTGGTTTCGTAAAATCAGGAAACGGTAAAAATCGATTGTCGGCGGTTCCTGTACATAACATTTCACCTCCCAGATTCCTTGCTGACTCCATTCGCGATGAAAAAGCAAACTTATCGAATCAAGTTGTTGAACAGGGTACATGGTTGAGGATGCGGTATAATCCACATAACCGCCAATAGGTTGGGCAAGCGTAATGTTTAACTGGTAAGTTTTCCCGGGAATTCCGAAAACGGAGCTGGCAGTCTGGTAAATACCCGGCGTTTTTTCACTAAGCAGAAAGGTCTGGGTTCCATCAGTAATTGTTACGTTAGCTCCCGAAACCATGGGAGCCGGCTGGTTGTAATAATAGCTCGATGTCGAACTCAACCTGATAGTATGCGCCATAGTATCGTTGGTAATAGAACCATCAACAACCAGGCGGGCATAACTTTCATCCAGTTTTATATCAATCTTTTCAGTACACGAAAATACAGCCAGTGAAATAAACAGAATGATAAATATATGTGCAAAATGTTTCATGCAGATTAGAATTTAAAAATGTACGTCAGCGCAGGTATGATTGCAAACAGGTAGGTTTTCTCGGCATAGGTTACATTAGGATCCGCTGCATCCTGCGTAAAATTGATTGCCCAGGCATTATGCCTGTTGTATACATTGTAGACTGACAGATTCCATTCTCCGTGCCATTTCCTGCCGGGTTTATCTTTCCCTTTATACGAAACCGACATATCCAGGCGATGATAATCGGGCATGCGATAAGCATTACGGTTTGAATAGATCGGTATTATGGAATTACCAATAACAGCCCTGCCTGTAGGGAAAGTTACCGGCAAACCTGTTGCATAAACCCAGGTAGCTGAGGCACTGAAACGTTTTGAAACATCATAGTTCAGTACAATATTTACCGAATGGGGTTTATCGTAAGGAGCATTGTACTTATTGCCATTGTTTATTTCTGGGATGATTCGGAACGAACGGGAATACGTATAACTTACCCATCCTGTGAGCGCCCCGTCGTTTTTACGGATCATAGTTTCAAATCCATATGAATATCCGGTTCCGATACGCAATTCTCCTTCCAGATAAGGGTTTAGCAGAAGCAAAGCATGATCGCGGAAATCAATAACATTCCGGTAATTTTTATAATATGCTTCGGCCGAAACCTCATACATATTATTTTTCAGATTATGGAAATAGCCCAAACCAACCTGGTCACAGAGTTGTGGTTTCACATTTGGTGTTGCCGGGAACCAGATGTCGAGCGGAGTGCCCGCCGTTGAGTTTTGAGCAAGTGTGAGATACTGGGCCGTATGGGAATAACTGCCTTTGAACGATGACACTTTGTTTAACAGGTAGGTAAAAGCAAGCCGAGGCTCAAGACTTGGGTAAGTATGAAAAATGTTGCCCCGGGCATAAACGGTACTGTCAATAGGTTTATACTTATTATCAAAATTGTAATATGTTCCCGGGCCAATATTCTGGAAGAGCGCTAAGCGCAGGCCGTACTTGAGTGTGAGTTTCGATGTAGCCTTGTATTCGTCAGAAATATAAAGACTGTGCTCCAGGGCATATTCCTTTGGCAGTATAAACTCTGTGACTACACTTTCGGTACCCAGTCCTGTTGCTTTTCCAGGGAAGAACTCATGAAACATAAAAGTTGCTCCATATCGTAAAGTATGAGTATCGGAAAGGTAATGGGTAAAATCAAAGCGGGTTGAATATTCGCGCATCTGCGATGTCCATTTGAATGAACTGGCGTCGCCTTCGGGGGTTCCAAGTGCATAATTGTAATTCGAGAATACAAGGCTCAGGTTAAAGAAGAGTTTCTTTGTAAACAGGTGGTTCCAGCGAAAGGATGCAGTCTGGTTGCCAAATCCCATTGAGGCAAATTCATTCTTAAAGGTATCATGTCCCGAATAACCGGATAGATATAAACGGTTGTTTTCGTTTATAACATGTGAAAGCTTCATGTTTAAATCATAGAAATACAGTTTACTCTTCCTAACATTTTCGTCCTTGGCTAAAGGCAGGAACAAATCGGCATAGGTGCGCCGGCCCGAAACCAGGAAGGTTGTCCTGTCCTTAATAATAGGCCCTTCAATAGTAAGCTTGCTCGAAACAGTTCCAATGCTGCCAGTAACCCCGAATTTTTTTGCATTCCCATCTTTCATGCGTACATCCAACAGCGACGATAACCTCCCGCCATAAGAAGCAGGGATATCACCCTTGTATAAAGCGACGTCCTTAACTGCGTCGTTGTTAAACACCGAAAAGAATCCCAATAGGTGCGAAGCGTTAAAGATGGTAGCTTCATCGAGCAGGATCAGGTTCTGGTCGGAACTGCCGCCGCGTACACTGAATCCCGAAGAACCTTCGCTGGTGGATTGAACACCCGGTAAAAGCTGGAGTACTTTTATAATATCAATTTCACCCAGTAAAGCAGGTACCCTCCGTATGGTTTTGATATCCATTTTCATAAGACTCATTTCCGGGGCACGCACATTCTCGTCGGTACGTTTCCCGGTTATAACCACTTCGCCCAGAACCGCTTCGACAGGTTCAAGATTAATATCAAGGGTAAGATTTTTATCAAGCTGGATTTCCTTTTCCAGGGTTTTATACCCAACGTATGAATAACGCAGGTGGTATTTCCCGGGCATAAGGCTCACCGAGTAAAATCCGTACAGGTTACTTACCGCCCCCGATTTTGTTTCAGCACAATAAATTGAAACACCCATAAGGACTTCGCCGTTCGCCTGATCGTGAACATAGCCACTGAGTGTGACTTTACCCGTTTCGTTTTCGTTCGATTCCGCCCTTGTTATCGAAGGAGTAACCAATAGTAAGATAATATTTATAATCAGGAGTAGCTTTTGCATTTAATGCTTGTATGATCCCATTTAAAACGGGACAAATAGAAAAATATTTAGATTACTGAAAGTTTTTTTACCTGAACGCGGCCATCAGCAGGTTAATATCCTGGAAAGGAAGCCGAAACGAATCGCTAAGGAATTTATTTGTTGAAACTCCATTGTACAGGTATACGCCCTGGCGCACCCCGTAATCAGAATGCAACACTTTTTCCACACCACCTTCTTCGCCGAAACGCAAAAGAATGGGTGAAAGAAAATTACTTAAAGCGTAAGAAGCCGTGTGAGGAACTTTCGATGCAATGTTTGGAACGCAATAATGAGTTACACCGTACTTCTTAAAAACAGGGTTGCGGTGATCTGTAACTTCTGAAGTTTCGAAACAGCCACCCTGGTCGATACTTACATCAATAATTACAGCCCCCGATTTCATCTGCTGTACCATTTCTTCGGTCACTACTACAGGCGTACGCCCATAGGCACTGTGTATGGCCCCGATTACCACATCGGCCGAACGCAGCGCATTCATTAGAACGCGGGGTTGAATCATCGAAGTGTATACACGGGTGTTGAGGTTATTCTGCAAACGGCGCAGTTTATATACCGAGTTATCAAAGATCTTTACAAAAGCACCCATCCCCAGTGCAGCCCTGGTAGCATATTCGCCCACTGTACCTGCACCCAGGATTACAACTTCGGTTGGCGATATTCCTGAAAATCCTCCAAGCATTTTACCCCGGCCG
Organism: Bacteroidales bacterium; assembly: GCA_963677975.1. Taxonomy (GTDB): domain Bacteria; phylum Bacteroidota; class Bacteroidia; order Bacteroidales; family UBA4417; genus UBA4417. Next base: position 4,310,324 of record OY782677.1, read on the forward strand.
TATTCGGGATTGCTCATATATTCAGCTGCTACCAGCATGGATGTATTACCGGCTATCTCGCTCATGGCACGGATAACTGGAAAAGTGCCCGCTTTATCCTGCACATATTCGAAGGCAAGAGCCGTAATCCGCTTCACAAGCAAGCGCCGGAAGTATTCCTCGCTGATGGCCGAAGTGTGAATCGAAGAAATGACGGTTTGTTTATTCCCCATCATTTCGATTTCGTCCATAGTGGGCGGAGCAATCTTGAGTAAAATATCCGCACTGAAAATTTTCCGGGTATCATATACAATCTCTGCCCCCATTTCGGCATATTCAGTATCTGAGAAATGAGCAGCTTTGCCGGCATCCGCTTCGATGAGCACCTGGTGCCCGTGGTGAACAAGCAATCCTACTGCATCAGGATCGAGCGGAATACGGTTTTCGGAATATGCGCATTCCTTCGGAACGCCTATGACCAGGTTTTTTTGCCCGCGCTGTACCTCAAGTCTTTCTTCCTGTGGCATCAGCTGCCCTGAGTGATATATTCCTGAATAATTATTCTGTATCATACCTTTTTCGTTTCAGCAATCAGAATGTAATGGTTCGCATAAGCGTATCAGGTGAAACCTCGATTGTAACATGCACGGTTTCATCAGGTAACAAATTTACAATTTTTTCGGGCCATTCCATCAGGCAGTAGTTTCCACTGTAAAAGTAATCCTCGTAACCGATTTCGAGCATCTCGGTCCAGGATTTCAACCTGTAGAAATCAAAATGATACACGCTACCACCATCATCGGTAAGATATTCGTTGATAATGGCAAAAGTCGGGCTGCTCACCGTATCGGTAACCAGCAGGCATTCGCATATCGTTTTGATAAAGGTGGTTTTACCTGCACCCATAAGCCCGTGAAAGGCGAAAAGCCTTTTATCAGGATACAGTTCTACCAACCTGGTGGCAATAGGTTTTAGATCATCAGGATTTTGACAGGTGTAGATTTCGGCCATGCATTGTATTTAAATCCGTATTGTACTCGTTTGTATTTAGATCCGTTCTGGGTTTATATGAATGCCGGGCCATGGATTTTCCCGAATGGGAATCCAGGACCCGGCAATTTACTTATTTTGCTTTCATATAGATAAAAGGAATCATCATTTCCTCCATCGAGATACCGCCATGCTGGATTGTATCGCGGTAATAGGATACATAGTGGTTGTAATTATTGGGATAGGCAAAGAAATCGACTCCCTTACAAAACACGTAGGATGAACTCATATTGGTACGCGGAAGGAAAGCTTCGGCTGGGTTCTTTACCTCAAAAACCTCACTTTTGCTGTAGTTCAGGCTTCGCCCATTTTTATAACGCAGATTGGTGTTTGTGGCGCGGTCGCCGACAATCTTAACAGGATTGCCAACCCGAACCGAACCATGATCGGTGGTGATGATAAGTGGTATTTTTTTAGCTGCCAGGAATTTGATGATATCGAGCAATGGTGAATGCTCGAACCAGCTAACTGTAAGTGAACGGTAAGCGGGTTCATCATCAGCCAGCTCGCGGATGACCTCCATTTCGGTACGTGCATGCGAAAGCATATCTACGAAGTTATATACGATCACATTAAAGCGGTTGGCCATCAGGTTAGGAAGGGAATCGACCAGTTTGCGGCCTGCCGTCAGGTTGAGGATTTTAGTATACGAATATTTGACATCGTACCCGAAGCGTTTCAGGTTTTCGCCCAGCAATTCGCCTTCAAACTGGTTTTTACTTCCTTCTTCGTCTTCATCAACCCAGTATTTCGGATATTTTTTTGCAATTTCGCTTGGAAGGAGGCCCGAAAAAAGGGAATTCCTTGCATACTGAGTAGTTGTTGGGAGTATGCTGTAGTATAAATCATCCTTTTCAACACGATAATATTCTTCAAAAATCGGTTGCAGCATTTTCCACTGGTCGTAACGAAGGTTGTCGATCAGGATCATAAACATCGAAGGGTTCTCCTTAACGAGTGGCAATACCTTTTCGCGAATCAGGGTATGCGATTGCACAGGCTTTTCTGTTGAGCGTCCATTTAGCCAGTCGAGGTAATTCCGTTCGATATATTTACAGAACACCTGGTTGGCTTCCACTTTCTGTGAACGCATAATATCCACAATACTCTGATCCTGTGCCTTTTCAAGTTCCAGTTCCCAATATATAAGTTTCTTGTAAACTTCAGTCCATTCGGTAAAATCAAGCCGGTTGCTAATTTCCATTCCGATATTGCGGAATTGCTGCTGGTATGCGAAGGTGGTTTTTTCGCTTACCAACCTTTTATTCTCAAGGTTCTTTTTTACACTTAAAAGTATCTGTTTTGGATTAACCGGTTTTATCAGGTAATCCGATATGCTAGAGCCGATTGCATCTTCCATGATGTGCTCTTCTTCACTCTTGGTAATCATTACTACTGGCAGGTTCGGGTAACTGGCTTTGATTATTGAAAGAGTTTCGATGCCCGACAGGCCCGGCATATTTTCATCAAGAAAAACTATATCCACAGTAGTTACCTTCAATAAATCTATGGCTTCGTCGCCATTATTGGTTGTAAGTACTTCATATCCTTTATCCTTCAGAAACATGATATGAGGTTTCAAAAGGTCAATTTCATCGTCAGCCCACAATATTACTCCGTTTTCCATGTTTATTTAATTATCAGTGTTATATAACAACAGGCAAAGGCATTTGTTATCTTTGCTGAAACATCAGTCCAAAATTTTTATGCCTGCCTTAAAGTTCCGACTAATTAATGCTCCCGGTGATGTTTTTATTGTGCAGTTTGCTTAATTAACGCGTCTTTTATACAAATTTAACATAATAGATTGAAAACAGCCAAATTTGTGAAAAGGAAAATAATTAACGACCCCCTGTACGGCTTTATAACGATTGCCGATCCACTGGTTTTCGATGTAATTGAGCACCCGTTTTTCCAGAGGCTCAGGCGGGTTGAACAACTCGGGCTTGCATCAATGGTGTATCCCGGCGCCCTGCATACACGCTTTCAACATGCAATCGGTGCAATGCACCTTATGGGTGAAGCAATAGAAACATTGAGGTCGAAAGGTTTCGATATTTCTGACCTGGAGGCACAGGGAGCCACTCTGGCCATTCTCCTTCATGATATCGGGCACGGCCCTTTTTCGCATGCTCTCGAGCATCACATCGTGAGCGGAATATCGCATGAAGAAATTACCCTCATGATCATGCACCGGCTGAATACGGAATTCGGCAATAAACTCGACACTGCGATTGCCATTTTTGAAAACAGCTATCCACGTAAGTTTCTGCACCAGATGGTTTCGGGGCAGCTCGATATGGACAGGCTCGATTACCTGATGCGCGACAGTTTTTATACCGGTGTGAACGAAGGAGTAATAAGTACAGACCGTATCCTTAAAATGCTGACAGTAGTCGACGATGACCTTGCAGTAGAACTGAAAGGTATTTACTCGATCGAAAAATTTATTGTTGCACGCCGCCTCATGTACTGGCAGGTTTACTATCATAAAACAGTGCTGGCAGTGGAATATATGCTTATCAGCATCATAAGCAGGGCGAGAGCCCTGGTAGCCAATGGTGAGAATTTGCCGGGATCGGCACCTTTGCTTTTCTTCCTTAAAAACCAGGTAAGCAAAGAACAATTTCAGGCTGACAATTCGGTGCTGGAGTATTTTACCGCACTCGACGATTATGATATCTACAGCGCAATCAAGCAATGGGCATCGTTCAATGATCCTATACTGAGTTTATTGTGCCGGTCGATTCTCAATCGCAAACTATTCCGGGTTATAATTAGCACATACCCTTATCCGGCAGAAGAAACAGAGAAAATCAGGAAGAATATCATCAAAAAACTCAATCTGAATAACGAAGATTATATTTATTTTTCCGGTGAAGGTGAAATTTCAAACAGTGCTTACGATCCGAACAGCGACCGTATCACTATCATCGATAAAAATGGTGAAAGGTGGGACATTTCGGGGCTTTCGGAACAACTGAACATAGCGGTATACAACAAGTCTGTTTCAAAGTACTTCACCTGGTTTCCAAAATGGGCAAGCGAATGACACTACACATTAAATATATGTTACAAACATGTGAATTCCATGTAAATAAATATATCTATATTTGCAAACTTTTTAAACCAAGCGGAATTTAATTTATCTGATCCTGATGGAATTTACTGCAAAAGACATCGCCGGCCTAGTTGGAGGCACTATTGACGGAAACCCTGACGTAAAAGTAAACCGATTAGCAAGGATCGAAGATGGCGAACCTGAGGCTCTCAGTTTCCTGGCAAACCCCAAGTATTACTCATACATATATAGCACGCGTTCATCGATTGTTCTTGTTCAGAGTGATTTTGAAGCTGAACAGGACCTTAGCTGCACTCTTATCCGTGTAAACGATCCGTATACGGCTTTTGCCCACCTTCTCGAAATATACGACAAGATGCGCAAAGGGAAAACCGGCACTTCATCACTTGCTTCAATTGCTAAATCAGCAAAAATTGGCAACAATGCCTATGTAGGCGATTTTGTTGTTATCAGCGATAATGTTGTTATTGGTGATGATGTGAAAATATTCCCGCATTGTTTTGTAGGGGAAAATGTCCGCATCGGTTCAGGCACAACTCTTAACCCAGGCGTGATAATTTATTACGATTGTACCCTGGGTGCCAACTGCACCGTTCACGGGGGATCGGTAATTGGTGCCGATGGTTTCGGATTTGCACCTCAAAGCGACAACAACTATAAAAAAGTTGCACAGATCGGGAATGTAATTATTGAGGACAATGTTGAAATAGGTGCCAATACAACTATCGACAGGGCAACACTGGGTTCAACTATTGTTCGCAAGGGTGTAAAACTCGATAACCTGATCCAGATCGGGCATAACGTCGAAATTGGAGAGAACACTGTTATTGCGGCTCAAACTGGTATTGCCGGATCGACTAAAGTGGGTAAAAACTGTATGCTTGGCGGTCAGGTTGGCCTTGCTGGTCATATAGTTGTTGCTGATGATATAAAAATCGGTGCTCAGGCAGGCCTGGCAAGCAATGCAAACAAACCCGGAAGTGTACTTCTCGGAGCTCCGGCCATCGATATTAGCCGGTTCCGCCGAATTATTGCCATATTCAATAACCTGGATAAATTATATTTACGTATAGGTGATCTTGAAAAAACTATTAAAGAACTTCAGAAAGAAAAAGCGAGCCTCGAAAAGGAAAGCTAATAATTTCATTACCTTCTAAACCAATTTATGTTCGATAAACAACGTACAATCAAGGAACCTGTTACTATTAGCGGTTCCGGACTACATACAGGCAAACAGGTAACATTGACATTCAAACCTGCACCTTCTGATTATGGTATCAAATTCTGCCGTGTCGACCTGGAAAACAAACCGATAATTGATGCTATTGCTGACCATGTAGTTGATACCTCACGCGGTACGACCCTTGAGGTAAACGGAGTGAGACTTGTAACTATAGAGCATGTTCTTGCTTCGGTTGCCGGCCTTGGAATTGATAATATCCTCGTAGAAGTTGACAGCGAGGAAATGCCAATTATGGACGGTAGCGGACGATTTTTTGTCGCTGCCCTCGATGCTGCAGGAATTATTGAACTTGAAGCAAATCGCGAATATTTCGAATTCCGCAGTACTCTTACCCTTACCGATGCCAAACGCAAGAGCGAAATGGTACTGGTACCCGACGACAATTTCCGTCTTTCGGTAATGATTGATTTCGAAACACGTATACTTGGAACACAATACGCTTCGATTGCTGATATCGAAGACTTCAGGAAAGAAATTTCCGATTGCCGTACATTCGTTTTCCTCCACGAACTTGAATTCCTCATTAATAACAATCTTATTAAAGGCGGTGATGTCAGCAATGCTATCGTTTTTGTCGACCGCTTGTTATCAGAAACCGAGCTGGACAACCTGGCAAAACACTTTAACAAGCCAAAGATTACTGTTCTGAAGGAAGGAATACTCAATAACCTCGAACTTCGTTTCCATAACGAGCCCGCAAGGCACAAACTGCTCGATGTAATCGGAGATCTTGCTTTGGTTGGAATGCCGCTTAAAGGACATGTAATTGCTACACGCCCGGGGCATCTTGTTAATACCAATTTTGCAAAGCTCATCCGCGAGCATATCAAGAATGCACCTAAAGGACCGAAAATTGATCTTAACAAGAAACCTGTCTACGATATAAACGATATCAAAAAAATACTTCCTCACCGCCCGCCATTCCTCCTTGTCGACAAAATTATGGAGATTAGCGACCAGCAGGTTACAGGCGTGAAAAATGTTACAATGAATGAAGCCTTTTTTGTAGGCCACTTCCCTGATGAACCGGTAATGCCCGGTGTTCTTCAGATCGAAGCTATGGCACAAACCGGCGGAATATTTGTACTCCATTCGGTTCCCGATCCTGAAAATTATATTACCTATTTCCTGAAAATGGAAAATGTAAAATTCAGGCAGAAAGTTGTTCCCGGCGATACTTTGGTTTTCGTTCTGGAAATGATTTCACCGGTTCGCCGCGGCATTTGCCACATGCGTGGAACTGCCTGGGTAGGTGATAAAATTGTATCTGAAGCTGAACTTATGGCTCAGATAGTACGAAAAAAATAATACCGGAATTATCAAAGTTCAAACAAAACGCTTCGGTATTTCCGAACCCTGAAACTCTGAAACTCTATATCTTTAAAACGCAATGAATCAACCCCTAGCATATGTTCACCCACAGGCTAACGTAGCCAAAAACGTGGTTATCGAGCCTTTCGTAAATATCGAAAAAAATGTCATTATAGGCGAAGGCACATGGATTGGCTCCAACGTTACAATTATGGAAGGTGCCCGTATAGGTAAAAACTGCCGCATCTTCCCCGGGGCAGTAATTGCGGCCATTCCCCAGGACCTGAAATATGCCGGCGAGGATTCAATTGTTAGGATTGGCGATAATACAACTATCAGGGAATTTGTAACGGTAAACCGCGGCACGAAAGCCAATCTGGAAACTGTAGTCGGCAACAACTGTCTGATTATGGCCTATGCTCATATTGCCCACGATTGTGTTGTTGGAAACAATTGCATACTTGCCAATGCAGTAGCACTTGCCGGGCATATTGTTGTTGAAGATTATGCAATTATAGGCGGCCTTTCGGCAGTACACCAGTTTGTAACTATAGGCCAGCATACCATGATCTCTGGAGGTTCGCTGGTGCGTAAAGATGTTCCCCCGTTTACCAAGGCAGCTCGTGAACCGGTATCGTATGTGGGAATAAATTCAGTAGGGATGCGCCGCAGGGGTTTTTCGAACGAAAAAATCAACGAAATACAGGATATTTACCGTATCATTTTCCTCAGCGGGTTCAATGTGAGCCGGGCAGTCGAAATTGTTGAAACGACCATGCATCCTACCGATGAACGGGATGAAATACTCTCGTTTATTAGCCGTTCGTCGCGGGGTATTATGAAAGGATATTCAAAATCAAGAGAATAATTCCATTTCCTGACCTGACAAATCCATGCATATTACACTGAGCAAGATAAGCCGTAAGTTTAATTACGAATGGATTTTTCGTGATGTCAATTTTGAGTTTGAACAAGGAAACGCCTATGCAATCCTCGGCTCAAACGGATCCGGCAAATCGACACTTCTGCAGATTATATCAGGTCATCTTCATCCTTCGGAAGGAACCCTTACATACAGCCATAACGGAAAAAATATTGAAATTGAAGATTTTTTCAGGCATGTCACCTTCAGCGGTCCATACCTGGAACTTATTGAGGAATTTACAATGGAGGAAATGCTTTCATTCCACAGCCATTTCCGCAGCTTTGTAAATGATATGGATGTGAATGCAGTAATAGAAGCTACCGGGCTTGCCCGCAACCGTAATAAACCTATCAAATATTTCTCTTCCGGTATGAAACAGAGGGTGCGGCTTGCCATTGCCCTGCTTACGGAATCGGATGTTGTACTTCTCGATGAACCGGCAGCCAATCTCGACCGCAAAGCCATTGAATGGTACCGGAAACTTGTAGACGAAAACCGGAAAAACAGGATTATTATTGTATGTTCAAATTCGCAAAGCGATGAACACGATTTTTGTACTCAATCGATCGTAATTGATGATTATAAAAGAAACGGGAAAACAGCCTGATCCTTGTGCCTTTCAACGCTTATACTTTCAAAATCAACTATATTCTCTTCCTGATCTTAGTAAACCGCAAAATTCCGACCGGTTTTAAAGTTAACATTTCATTCAAAATCGTGCATTAACAGCAATTCCCCCCGGATAAACAATTTACAGCAAGGCTCATAATCAAATTATTAAGGTATCAGGAAAATGTGTACTTTTGCACCCATTTTAAACAAAATCTTAATACATTCTAATACCAGATTATGGCAACAACGGCTGAATTCCGCAATGGACTATGCATCGAATTTAATGGCGATCTCTACAAGATAGTAGAATTTCAACATGTGAAACCAGGCAAGGGCGCTGCTTTTGTACGTACACGACTCAAAAACTTAAAAACAGGGAAAGTCATTCCGAATACTTTCGATGCCGGTGCACGTATAGATGTGGCACGCGTTGAACGCCGTCCTTACCAGTTTCTTTACAAAGATGAAAACGGTTACAACTTTATGAATACCGAAAACTTCGACCAGATATCGATTGATGAAGAAATGATTGATGGTTACCAGTTTATGAAAGAAGGGCAGGAAGTTGAAATGATGGTACATGCCGATACCGAAACTCCGTTAACCTGTGAACTCCCGGCTTTTGTTGAACTGCTGATCACCTATACCGAACCTGGTTTCAGGGGCGACACAGCCTCAAACACATTAAAAAAAGCAACTGTCGAAACCGGCGCTATTGTCCAGGTACCTTTATTCATCGACGAGGGTACCAAAATAAAGGTTGATACCCGTACCGGAAACTATTTCGAAAGAGTAAAATAACGATCCCTTTCGTATCTGTTTACCTGTCTTTTATTTTATTGCATATATGAAATTCACTTCTCCGTTACCGCTCAAACAAATAGCCGCTCTGATCGATGCGACCTATTCCGGTGATGCTGATTTCCCTGTATGCGGAATAAACGAAATCCATATGGTTTCGGAAGGTGATGTTACTTTCGTGGATCATCCCAAGTATTATTCGAAAGCTTTATCATCGCTGGCAAGTGTGGTAATCATTAACCAGCAGGTCGCTTGCCCTGAAGGGAAAGCACTGCTTTTCCATGACGACCCTTTTGCAGCATATACCGCACTCGTTCGAAAATTCATGCCATTCGTGGCTTCTGCCAGTTCCGTGAGTCCAACAGCAGTTATAGGCGAAGGAACCATAATACAACCCGGTGCATTTGTCGGCAACCATGTTACTATCGGCAGAAACTGCATTATTCATTCGAATGTGAGCATTTACGATCACTGTTTGCTTGGCGATAATGTGGTAATTCATTCAAACACTGTTCTTGGAGCTGATGCCTATTATTTTCAGCGTAAACCCGATGGATTCCGCAAACTCGAATCCTGCGGAAGGGTTGTTTTACACGATAATGTTGAAATCGGTGCCCTGTGTTCAATTGACAGGGGGGTATCGGGCGATACGGTTATCGGTAAAGGAACAAAATTCGACAACCATGTGCAGGTGGGCCACGATACACAGATAGGATCAAACTGTCTTATCGGGGCTCATACCGCTATTGCCGGCGTTACCCGTATAGAGGATGATGTTATACTCTGGGCAAAAGTTGTTGTAAATAAAGACCTCGTTGTGGGCAAAGGTGCTGTAATCCTTGCCACTTCAGGAATCGACAAATCCATTCCCGGCGGAATTACCTATTTCGGCAGCCCGGCGATTGAAGCTCGAAAAAAATGGAGAGAGGTGGCAATTATGCGTAAGCTGCCTGAAATTTATGACATACTCCGTGAAAAGGGAATTCTCTGATGCCGGAAAACATATTTATACATACCTCCTTGAAAAAGGGGGTATTTTTTTTCGGAAAATTTCAGGATTTAACTTCTTCTTCGGTTGAACTAAAATACAGGTCAAGCGCCACAATAATGGCAACAAATCCCCAGAAAGGCACGCTGGCTTTATCCGTATTCAGGAAATTGTTCATAATGCCATGCACGTAGTATGTGATTAAACCTAGCGTTGCGGATAGGGCAAGCAGCCGCGTCTGTGCATTTGAATCCTTTCTGTATACTTTCAAACCGGTGTAGATAACTGTAACCAGAATAAATAACACACTTAGAAAGCCCGGGAATCCTGACTCTGCCAAAGGCCCGATATATTCGCTGTGAGCGTTGCCGTGATCACCCAGGTTAGTGCTTATAATAGTTTTCTCTTTTGATCGCTGGAAAGGTGCATACTCAAACTGGTAAGTGCCGGGTCCCCAGCCTAATACCGGCCTTTCCTCATACATCCGCAAGGCGGCCTGCCAGCGGTTGATACGTTCAAGGTTTGAAGCGTCGGACGAAATATTGGATATGGATTGAATATGTTCAATAAAGTTGGCCGAAGCATCCTGTTTGTTTTTATCAAGCCTGTCAAGGATTTCGAATTTGAAAGTAAAAAATACGGTCAGTAATGCTACAACCGAAATCGCTATCCATTTAAACTTAATTCTGAGTTTTACCAGAATCAGTACTCCCATTGCAAACCCAACGCTGACCCAGGCAGCACGGCTATATGACAAATAGAGTGCAATGCTCAAAACTACAACTGCCAGAACTGCAAAAAAGCGTTGCCTGGCCGACACACTCCTATCAATTGCAAGTGCTATCATAACGGGGATAAAAAGTGCCAGTATCACACCATAGGCTGTATGATCGTTATAAAAAGGCGACATAACCCAATGCCCGGCTTTTTCACTGAAATTGTACCCCTGATGCACCCAGGTTGTATACCCAATAACTACAATCAGGGCAAGCATATATGCCCAGATGAACCGCCGGATGTTGGTCTTTGTCCTGAATAGCATCAATCCACCGAAATAAACCGGAACAATGAACCACAAACGGGATAAAAGGTATTTAAACGAAACAAGTGGTATATCAGAAGTGATGGAAGTAATCATCATCCAGGCGAGGCTGAAAATGATTGCCAGGGTAACCGGGTGCCTTACAATGCGACGCTCGATTCCCCCTTCGAGTAGAATCTTGAGCGTAAAGAAAAACAATATCCCTATAAGTAGCGGCTCACTTGGAACCGAGATACTCACACCAAGATCATAGTCGCCTATGTTAACAGCAAGTGGTGTAACGAAAACGGCAAGCAAGAGTATTTTTTCGAGGCTGAAAATGTATAAAATAAGCATAATAAAGGCTACCGGAATCAGTATCCCATAGTACATTTCTTTGTATACCAAATATGTATTCAGCAATACGAAGATTGCAGTTACAAAGTAAACGATTGATATTTTAAGTCTTTCAGTCAAAGTAAGAATACCGTTTATTGGTTACTGCCTTCGGCTAAACCATCCTGTTTGCGCTCAATAAAGGCAATCGTCAGAAGGCTTATCAACAAAGTTCCGGCAACAAAATAGAACATTACAAAAAGCTTCTTGGGATACGCTTTCTTATCGGCTATCTGCGGAGGTGTTACAATATTCACGAAAGTAAAATTCTTATCAATATCGAACCTGGCTACATCATACTTTCGCATGATTTCGCTATACTCATTGGCCAGGCCTGAAATACGGTTGCTCAGGTATAAGAGTTCACCACTTTTCTCCATCATACCCAACTTAAGTTTCTGAACATCCTTTGTATTAATTCCGCTTCCTCCACCGTCAACAGTGCGCAATTCGCCACGTGTAATTTCCTGGCTTTGGCCAAGCACGTCGTAAACCCCATAATTGGAGGCAATTTCGCGGTACGTTTTCTTTACCGAGTCAATTTCAGCACTTTTTATTTTTAGCACTTTTTCCATCGCTACCACAACTTCTTTATATTTTACAAGATGAGTAGCCCTGATTTTGAGGTCGGTATAATACAAAATTGCATTTACAATATCGCGTGCCATCACAGGATCGATATCGGTTACCTTAACTTCGACGCTTTCATATTGAGTTTTTGCAATGGATACATTTTTATTATACATGTATTCGAGCGTCGAAAAGAAGTATTTTTCATTCGTTGAAATACCATAATGCTTGGCAAGATCAAATTTCTTTATCACGTTGTCGCGAACATCCTGGGAGTTAATCCACTGAAGCATCTGTTCAGTTTCACTTTCGTCAGAATATGGCATGACGTTGGACGGATAAATGTATGCTACCGATTTAAAACGGGGCTTCATAAAGAGCGGACTCGAAACCACAAGTGAAACTAAGGCTGCTGCAACGGCAAGAATGAGCAGGTGCCATTTCCATTTAATTATTATTCTCAGCAGGTTGGTATTGTTGAAAAAATTATCCATCTTATAAAATGATTTATATTTTTATTTTTTGGAATTACGGTTCGTTTAATCCAGTTAGAGTACTAATGTTTCGCTATTGTTTTGCCTGAGTTTTTGAAGGAACTCAGGTTTTTTCTCGACAAAAAAGATTACCAGCATCCCTGTGAGTAAAGCGGTTAAGGTTGAAAATATCATGATGATCCAGATAACCGGATAGGCTTTACGTTCAGCCTTGTACGCGTTTTCAACTATAAATTTCTGCGGAATATCTTCAAAAGCATCAATCCTGGCTTCTTCGTACCTGGCCTTAATATAGCTTAATTGTTCTTTTTCCAGTTCAAGGGCATCACGAATCGACATATACGCACTTCCATACTGTGAAAGGATTTTAAATTTTGCTTCCAGTGCCCGCTCACCTCTAGTATTCCCTTTGGCGATCTCAAGCGCCAGCTGCTGGTTGAGCATCTCCGCCTGTGTTTCATAATCGTTTATACCCAGTTTCATAAGCTGGCTGAGCGAATCTTCCATCTGGGCTACTTCATTTTTCAATGACAGGTATTCCGTTTCTACAATTTTAAAACCCTGCATGGCTCTTTCCTTCTGCATGTCATTCTTAACCGTATCGAGTAAAGCTGCAATTTCATTGGCGATATCAGCTGCAATCTGCGGATCCTTATCAAGCACCGTAACTTTTACAGCCATATACTCAGTTCTTTTGAATGTGATATTCGAACTGAACTTTTTATACAGGCGTGTCTGGTGGTATTTAGCACCCGGCTCAATCCCGTAATGACGTGCCAGGTCGAACCGTGAGATCACTTTATCGCGGATCCTGCTTGAATTAAGAATCTGAAGCATTTGCTCGGTTTGAGCATCTTCACCAAACTGCAAAATATCCTGATCGGCAACTGCGTTTTCGTTCAGAAGCGACTTTGACACCGAATTGCTCGAAGCCGGGTACATGATAACCGTTGACTTGAAGAGCGGAGTTATAAAGATTGGTGATGAGAAAAATGCGGATAAGATGGCTGCGGATAACCCAAGGATAGTAAGCGCCTTTCGCCATTTGTAAAGAAAAAATGCAACTCTGAATGAATCAGCCGAACTGTTCGTTGAGTTATTTAACATAAAATTATCCTTGTAAGTATCTTCTGCAAAGGTAGAGAAATCTACCTGAATTGCAATTAACCCGCCAAGATACAATAAAAAACAATTTTACCTGAAAGAAAGCTTTTACTGGCACAATATCAGGTTCTTTTCTATGTGCTTGAGGGTTCCGTAAAGGAAACGAACTGAAGGGAGCAAATCAATAAAGTGGGCGCCTCATATACCAAATACTTCTATACCCCGGGAATGTATTACAAAGAGTTTTTAATCGTTTTTGAGTAAACGGATCAGGCCGGGAATGCTAATAAGTTTTAATACCATGGCCCATAAAACCGATGCGAATCCGGCTACAACAAATGCGATCCGCCAGTCTATTCGCAGGTTGCTGAATGCAAGATTAACCACTAACACACCTAAGGCAAAAAGGATAAGTGTGAACATATAATTCAGATCCTTTTTGAACCTGAATAAGCGTTGTGCAATAATTACCTGTATGATTGCGGTAACAAATTGGGTCGCAAGGCTCGCATAGGCCGAACCAACTGCCAGAAAATGAGGAATAAGCAGGTAGTTGAGGCTGATATTCAACACCATGCCGGTGAGAGCCATAATGTTAAGCGCCTTCAGACTTCCGTTTGCAGTTAATAAGGTCCCAAAAATATAAGTTGTTGAAATAGGTATAAACCCGATTATCAGGAATACAAATACCTTTTGCGCTTCCTGGACCTGGCCGGTATATAGCATTGTCATAATCGGATCGCTGAAAAATGAAGTCCCTGTTGCAACAATAACCGAAATGGTGAAAATAATCGTAAACGACAACCTTACCATGCCTTCAACAGGCGATTTATCCTTGATCAGCCTGGCGAAAATCGGGATAAGGAGCACGGAGAACAGATATGCGATCATGTTTACGGCATCCAGAAGGCGATATGCTTTTGCGTAAATATCAACCTGCGTAGTTCCAATGCCTTTCGGGAGCATACGTTCGAGCATAACCGAGTCGATGCGGTTGTAGAACGACATTAACAATACAAGCAATGCAAACGGAAAGCTTTGTTTGATAATGGTTATAAAAAAGGCAGTATCCCAATGCAATCGCTTGAATGCCGCTTTCTTTATAACAATAATCAGGGCAACGAGAGCTGTTACTATATAGGCAAGGGTTTGGGCATATACAAACCAAACGATATGGAATGTCCCTGAAAAGACATGACCCCACAACAGCACGCTGCAGAATAGAATCATAAGTAAGCGGTCGAGAACCGAAATAACGCTGTCGATCCTGAAAAGCAGCAAGCCCGAAATGTTCGATCGCAGGTAAAGTATAAACGAAACCAGGAACTGGTTAAAGCCAAGGAAAGCAAGGAAATACAAATGCCTTGGATCATAACCGATAATAAGGGCTACGGTGAAAATCACGACAAAGTATACCACTGCCAACAAAAATCGCAGCATGGTTATTCCCGAGAAATGCTTGTTTAACAGGTGGTTGTTCTGGGCAATATTCTTGTTGTTGAAATTCGTGATCCCGAAATCAAGCAATATATTGAACAGGAAGGTAAAATTGAGAACCGTAAAATAAAAGCCATACTCGCCCGGGGCAGCCATATTCTGAATTGTCCGGTCGATGCCGAAAATCCAGAATGGCTTAACCAAAAGGTTAAGAAAAAGCAGGAACCCCAGGTTGGTTATAAATTTACGCTTCATTTTCAGGCCTTATAATTGAGGCAACATACGGAAAAAGAAATTTTGTGTGTGGTGTTTCTCCGGTTCAAATTTAACTAAAACTCCTTCGTCCAGCACAAAAACGGTATATCCAATGTCAGTTAATAGATTTAAACAATCAGCGCGGTTTTTATTTTCCCATAATTCAGCATAAATAACGGGCTTATTTCGCATGAGTAATTCCTTTGCTCCTTCAAGCACATTGTATTCGTAATTTTCGACATCAATCTTAATCCCGGAAACCGGTTTTGATAAATTCCTGAGTTCTTTGAGGTCATCGAGCCTTTGCATGCGCACACTGTACTTTATACCGGTATCTCCTTCCGAACCTTCAACTCCTTCGATATGACTCAGACCATGAAATTTAACTTTTTTACGCTCAGGTAATATGATGTCGGCAGTACCATTGTAATTGCCCAGAGCAGTTTCAAATACTGTAACATTTTTGAGTTTAAAAAACTTCAGCAGTTTCCGTAAAGTCAGAAGGTTTACGGGAACGGGTTCGAACGAAAAAACATTTGAATCAGGAAGTTTCCTTGCTATGTGAACTGTCATGACACCAATATTGGCACCAATATCAAGGATTGTTGAATGCGCTGGCAATATGGAAAGGAAATGAAGGAAATCGCCCTCTTTTCGGTCGTGTTTAAGTGTAGCCGCAATATACAGGGCAAAAATAAAAAGATAATTTTTAAATCCCAGAACCCTTTGCAGCACAAACTTAACAATCGTTTTCATTCAACAGCCATTTGCCGTCAAAAGTACGACTATTTGAAAATATAACAAGAACTAACACTTTAATGATCTTCCAATTCAGGAAAACAGATATTAATTGCGGCGGATGTACAATTATTTTCATAGGTTTGCGTAAATAATACCGGGGAGAAAAAATTTAGCCTTTATCTTGAAAATAGCAGTAAATACACGTCTTTTGCTGGCCGGAAGGCTTGATGGTATCGGCAGGTTTGCCGACGAAACCCTGCGTATTATCACCCGGAATCACCCTGAACATCAGTTCATATTTTACTTCGACCGAAAACCTGATCCTTGTTTCATATATAATTCGAATGTCACGCCGGTTGTGGTTCCGCCAATGGCAAGGCATCCGCTTTTATTCCTGGCCTGGTTCGAGGCTTCGCTGCCGCTACATTTTCTGAGTTCGAAGCCGGATCTGTTTCTTTCTCCTGATGGATTTCTCTCGCTGGTAAGCTCTGTAAAATCAGTCGGGGTGATACATGATCTCAATTTCGAACATTTCCCGGGCGATCTTCCATTCGCTGTGCGCAAATATTATTCGGTTATGTTTCCAAGGTTTGCCAGGAAAGCAGCACGCCTGGCAACAGTTTCCGAATACTCAAAAGCTGATATTTCAGGTACATACAATATCGATCCTTCAAAAATTGATGTGGTTTACAATGGTGCCGGAAGTATGTTCACACCTTCTTCCATACCCGAAAAAGAGCACACAAGGCAAAAATTTGCAGGTGGGAATGAATATTTCTTCTTTGTCGGCACATTGCATCCACGCAAAAACCTTGTTAACCTTTTCAGAGCCTTCGACCAGTTCAAGAAATCCAAGCCCGGAGGGATAAAACTCCTGCTTGCCGGTGCCCGGATGTGGTGGACCGATGAAATCCGCCTGGCATACGAAGCTATGGAATACCGCGATGATGTAATTTTTACGGGACGCGTTTCGGACCTGGAACTTGTTTCACTGATGGCATCAGCACTGGCGCTTACTTATGTATCGTATTTCGAAGGATTTGGCATCCCTATCCTCGAGGCTTTCTATTGCGATACGCCTGTTATTACTTCAAATGTTACCTCAATGCCCGAAGTTGCCGGAAATGCGGCCATACTTACCGACCCATTCTCAGTCGATTCCATTACAAATGCAATGGCAAAAATTGCTTCCGACACAGGGTACAGGGAAAAACTCATTTTGGCCGGACGTGAGCAACGTCAGAAATTTTCATGGGAAAACACGGCAGCCAGATTATGGGATTGTGTTGAGAAGGCTGTTGATTGAGACAAATAATTATTTGTTATTAGTAAATCGTAATTCGTCATTTGCAAATCATAAACCGCAAATAAAAGAAGGCCGCTATAGTATATTTACCTCCATCTCGAGTTTAACCCCGAACCTTTCATAAACCGAGTTCTGAATCTTATGCGCCAGGGTGAGTAATTCACTGCCTTTTGCATTTCCATAATTGACCAAAACCAGGGCCTGGCTCTCGTGAACACCAACATACCCGTCGCGATAGCCTTTCCATCCGCACTGCTCAATAAGCCAGCCGGCAGCAAGTTTCACTTTATCTCCATTCGTTGGGTACGAAACAAGGTTCGGGAAAGATTCTTTAAGTTTCTCTGAAAATTTAAAATCGACTACAGGGTTTTTAAAAAAACTGCCAGCGTTTCCGAGTTTTTCAGGATCAGGTAATTTACTCTGACGGATATTAATAACAGCCTGGCTGACATCCGAAATTCCCGGGTATTCAATTCCAAGATCTGAGAGTTCCTGTTTTATAGCTCCATATTCGAGTTGAACCTGGGCATTCCGGTTTAGCTTAAAAGTTACTGTCCAGATAATATATTTGCCCTTCAGTTCCTGTTTAAAAATACTATCGCGGTAATCAAACCGACATTCTTCCTTTGAAAAAACACGGATTTCACCGGTCTCCAGATCAATTGCCTCGAGCGAATGAAAGCAGTCTTTAACTTCCACTCCATAAGCGCCAATATTCTGAATTGGGCAACTCCCGACGTTACCCGGAATGAGCGAAAGATTTTCGAGCCCGCCATATCCGTGATCGACACACCAGGTAACAAAACCATGCCAGTTTTCGCCTGCCGAGGCAATTACAAGTACAGTTTCATGCTCTTCGAAATGACTTTCGATTCCCTTATTGCTGACTCGGAGAACAAGCCCGTCGTAATCGCGCGTAAATAGGATATTGCTGCCCCCGCCAAGTATAAAGTGTCCGTTTTCGCTAAACTTTGCTAATTTCCCGCTTTCAATGGCTTCATGCACATCTTCGATTGATTTAACCTCGGCATAATACCTTGATTTCACATCCATATGGAATGAATTGTAAGCACGCAAAGGAACGTTTTCAATAATGGTAAACATAGGCTGGCAGGGTAAAATAGATAATGGGGGAAGCGTCTGAACTGGATACAGGCCATTTATAACTTGCCTGGGACTGCAAAATTAAAGTTTACAGGCCAATAAAGTTATTAATACTTCGTTTTTCATTCGAAAACTTTACTTTCGCATTGCAAATGAAAATATGAAGAAGAAAAGGGCCATTATTTCCGTGATAAACGACCTGGTCACTGACCAGCGTATAGCCCGCACGGCTGATGTACTGGTTGAACTCGGTTTTGATGTTGTTATGGTCGGCCGACGGAAAACCGACAGCCCTGCTTTGCCGGAACGTGCTTACGAAACCATACGTATGCGCCTGCTCTGGGAGAAAGGACCGTTTTTTTATGCCGAATACAATATACGTCTTTTCTTCTTCCTGCTTGGCCGACCTGCTGACCTCCTGGTGAGTAACGATCTGGATACACTGCTGCCGAATTACCTGGTCCATAAACTTAAACGTGTCCCTATTGTTTACGACAGCCACGAATATTTCACGGCAACACCCGAACTTGTCGACAGGCCCAAAGTGCAGCGCGTATGGAAATGGATTGAAAAATTAATAGTACCAAAGCTTAAAAACTGTATTACAGTTAATGCGAGCATTGCAAATCTGTTCGAAGAAGAATACCACGTTCCTTTTAAAATCGTCCGTAACATCCCGAAACGGCATGAAAACGCTGTAATTCCTTCACGGGCTGACTTAGGCCTGCCACCTGATAAAAAAATTATCCTTCTGCAGGGTTCGGGAATTAATATTCAGCGCGGAGCCGAAGAAGCTGTCGAAGCCATGCAATTTATTGATAATGCAATTCTTTTAATTGTAGGCGGCGGCGACGTACTTCCCTTATTAAAAGATATGACCGGCAAACTTTCACTCAACGATAAAGTGAAATTTGTGCCACGCCAGACACCCGTAAATCTTGCCGGGTACACCGCCAATGCCGATATAGGTCTGACCATCGATAAGGACACCAATATCAACTACAGGTTCAGCCTCCCAAATAAACTGTTCGACTATATTTATGCCGGAGTTCCGGTACTGGCAACGCCCCTGGTAGAACTGAAAAATATTATTTCAGAATACCAAATCGGAGATTTTATCGAAAATCACGACCCCAGACATATTGCAGGTAAAATCTCCGCCATGCTGCAGGATGGGAACCGTCTTGCAACCTACCGCGAAAATACCCTTAAAGCTGCTGCAGGGCTCAACTGGGAAAACGAAAAAATAACTCTGACTGGTATATTTCAGCCCTATGCCTGAAAAACATCTGCATATTGTATCATTCAGCATTCCATATCCGGCTAACTATGGCGGTGTTATCGATGTATTTTACAAACTGAAAGCGCTGCACAAAGCCGGGATTAAAATTCACCTCCACTGTTTTCAATACGACCGGCCACAGACGGATCATTTAAACCTGTACTGCGAATCCGTGACGTATTATCCCAGGAAAACAGGTTTTGCATCGCAGCTTTCATCGATCCCATACATCGTAGAAAGCCGGAGTTCAGATGAACTTCTTAAAAATCTGGCAGCTGATAACTACCCTGTACTTTTCGAGGGACTTCACAGTTGTTTTTACCTCAACCATAAATCGTTACAGGGAAGAACCCTGATTTACCGCGAGAGCAACATCGAGCACCATTATTATTACAATTTGTTCCGTTCCGAGAAAAATATCGGCCGGAAAGCCTTTTTCCTGCTCGAAAGCCTGAAACTCAGGTTATACCAGGATCAGTTGAAATATTCGACCAAAATGCTGGTTGTTTCGCAAACCGACCGCGAGTACCTTGCCGGGCGGTTCCCGGGTAAAGAGGTCATTTATCTTCCAAGTTTTCATGGCAACAGCGAAGTGAATAGCCAGCCGGGAAAGGGCAGTTATATTCTATATCATGGAAATCTTTCGGTTGGCGAAAATGTCCAGGCAGCCGAATACCTTGTAAAGGAGGTTTTCAACGATTTGAAAGTACCTCTGAAAATTGCCGGGCTTAACCCTCCGGAGTCGCTGAAAAACCTGGTCGCAGGGTACAAAAATGTGGAGTTGATTCCGAATCCTCCGCAGGCAGAAATGGAAGATTTAATCAGGAATGCCCAGGTTAACATTTTGGTTACTTTCCAGGCAACCGGGTTAAAGCTAAAACTGCTTAATACCCTGTATAACGGACGCTGGATGCTTGTTAATACACAAATGCTTGCAGGTACAGGACTCGAAAGCCTTTGTCAGATTGCTGACAATGCAATTGAAATGAAATTAAAGATTGAATCCCTTTTTGCTACTGAATTTGATCAGAATCAACTGGTTGCGCGGACAGAATTGCTATCAGGCCGTTTTTCGGATGAAGCAAATGCGCAAAAACTG
The DNA here is from genome assembly GCA_963677975.1 of Bacteroidales bacterium. GTDB lineage: Bacteria > Bacteroidota > Bacteroidia > Bacteroidales > UBA4417 > UBA4417. The sequence goes on from OY782677.1 coordinate 4,331,124, forward strand.
ATTAGGGAAGTATTTGGTGTGTAATTGGTGTTTCTGGTTGATGGGTTGATGGGTTACTGGGTGCTGGTTGCTGGCGGTATTTTAACAAAATATTCTTATCTGGATATTCACCATTTTCAAATTGCCGGATTGTCAAATTATCGAATCCGAATTCCCAAATCAAAAATCCGGAATCCTCACTCCACCCCTATTCCAATCGCTCCTTCGCCAACTTCGATGAGTTTCCCGTTTTCGCACTTAATAATACGCGAAGGATATTTGCGAAGCAGGGCATAATTGTGTGTAGCCATAAAAACAGCCCGGCCGGTTTTGCGGATTTCGAAAAGCAATTGCATGATACCATCAGAGGTTTCGGGGTCGAGGTTTCCGGTTGGCTCATCGGCAAGCAGCAAATCAGGGTCGTTTATCAATGCCCGGGCAATGGAAACCCGCTGCTGCTCCCCTCCCGATAGCTGGTGCGGCATTTTAAACCCTTTGGTTATAAGCCCAACTTTATCAAGTACTTCGTTCATGCGGTGACGCATAGCATCTTCATCTTTCCAGCCGGTAGCCTTCATGACAAATATCAGGTTATCGTTAACGGTACGATCGTTGAGCAGTTGAAAGTCCTGGAACACGATCCCGATTTTCCGCCTCAGGAAAGGGATGTCTTTCTGTTTCAGATTGGCAATATCGAAGCCGGCCACCTCGGCCTTCCCCTCGAGCAAAGGCAAATCTGCGTAAAGAATCTTCATCAGGCTGCTTTTACCGGTACCGGTTTTCCCGACAAGGTAAACAAACTCGCTTTTGTGAATATTAAGAGTAACATCCGATAAAATAAGATTGTCGCGCTGAAAAACCGAAACGCTTTCGAGTGAAATGATGGAGTCAATAGCCATAGAGGAAAGGGAAAGAGTTAACTTTATGCAAAAATAACTTATTTAGCAACAAGCACAGGGCCCAAAGTAAATTATTGGGTAAATTGCATGGATGGGACTTCATATCCCACAGAATTTAAATTTTTGCATAATAAATATTATCCTTCCTCTTTGTGATTAGGATTATCTGATTTTGAAAGTCAATGCAGGGTATCAGGTGGCAATTTTCACCTAAGAAATAATTTCATTGAAGTTGAATTAGCCTGGATTGCAAACCGGGCAACAATGATTATTGTAATGACCTTCCGTTTTATTCAAATCAAACAAATAAGAACCATTTCATTAAAATTGCTTTGGTATCGACAAAGTCTTAGTACTTAAAGATTTTCCAATCAGTCAGTTAGTGAGTGCATTTAAAACCCAATGAACGCGACTTTTTGCAAGTTGGGCTCCTGAAAGTTATCATTTGCTCAAGAATAAATCTTAACTAAACCTTGATTGTCCCAACTGCATTTTCGGCATAAAAAAAAGCGCCTGCCCTTAGTGGCAAACGCTTTCTGTACAAGGCAGATTCTGTTAGTTGGGACAAACAACAGGACCAGTTTCATGCGGGGTTGAAATGATCTGGTTAAAATATTCCAATGCAATATATTGTGGAGTGTAGGTAACACCATTCACCTTCAATAGTCTGTAAAATGACCGTAAATGATTTCGTGAACCTTTTTCCAGATTGTTGTAAACGAACAGAATATCCTGGTTGTCGACATCAATCAGAATATGATTGTGCAGATCATTAATATCCAGGTCTTCGATAGCTGCTCCAACTGCAAAACCTGCAATCAACGAAGTGCTGCCCTGGGCAACCAGGCTTGTATACAAAGCCTGAAGGTCAGCATTTACAAATATACCTGCAACATGGTTAACAGCGGGATCAGGAAGGCTATATTTAAGCAACAGTGTTTTTACAGCTTCAGTATGCTGGGTTTCTGCTTTGGAAATATTGTTAAACACCGGAATTTTGTAAAGCGAATATAAAGCCACATATACATCGCGGGCCAGGAGTTCTTCTTCGCGCATGGTATTAAGCGAAGCGATTTCGGAAGCGCTCAGAGATTCAACCGGCAATGAAGTAATGCAGGTGTTCGAGCAGAAAGGAGCCAAAGTTACCCTTGAAACATCGGGTATGCTTTCATCCAGCGTACTGTTAGCTTCTTCAATAGATTTAGTAGTTGCCTGACTCTGCAGACCATCATTAGTGCTTTCCTTTGTGCATTCCGAAAATGCAACTAATCCTCCGGTCAATAATATGACAAGGATTAAATTTCTCTTTAGCTTTTTCATATCGTTATTATTTAGGTTTATAATAACTGTTAGACACAAAAAAAAGATAAAACCAGCGGTATCGAAAAAATAACGGGTGAAAGATTTTAGGAAATATCCGGATAATATTTCAATTGATTTTTGAAGGCTATTACCTCGCCGGTAATTAAAACAGAAGAACCACACCGCCATGTAATAGTGGTTGTGCTATTCAGCTATATTAATTACTTGTAATTGCCAAGGCTAATAGGTTTATTATTCGCATCAACTACAGCAAAAAAAAAGGTTGCCCAAATCGCTTTTTCCCTTTGCCCTGACTCCGAAGACTCAACAAATATCTCCACCTGGATTTCAATTTTAGCACTACCAACTTTTATCACATTACCAATGATTTCAACCAGTGATCCAGGAAGGATGGCCTTTTTGAATTTAACATTTTCAACACAAACAGTAACTACTTTCATGTGGGAAAATCGTATGGCAGTAATATAGGCTACTTCATCCATCCAAAGCATGGCTCGTCCGCCGAACAGGTTACCCTTGTCATTCAAAGTGTCGTTAAAAATCACTCTGAACTGGTGTGTTTCAGAGGCCCTGATACGTTCTTCGAGGAGCATATAGATATTTTTAACGCAAATATATAAAAATATTTGTATTATGAACGTACGTTCATTATCTTTGTAGAAAAAATAAATCATGAAAACTCTCATTCTATTTAAAGTGATTCTGATCCTCCCGGTTATCATCTTTGCTGATTGGATTTTTTTGATTGTTTTAGGTTGTTTATCAGGACTTTGCGGTTTCGGAAATAATTTCTACTGCGGGGTGTATTGTTTAATTGGTAAAGGAATCTTACTTGTATCAGCTGTATCCTTTATAATTTACCTGCTCTTTCCTATACTAAATAAAATTATAAAACATAATATTCATGCCGAGACCCACTAGAAATCGCAAAATCCTCAATCCACCAAAAATGGCGGGGTTCAAGCCCTTTGGTATGCCTTTGTGTGAATTGGAGGTAGTAAAGCTTCAGTTTGATGAATATGAGAGCATTAATCTTGTGAATTATCAGGATTTACCACAGGATATGGCTGCCGAAAAGATGGGTATTTCGCGCCCGACATTTACAAGGGTGTATAACAGGGCACTTAAGAAAATTGCAAAAGCGTTTGTTGAATGCCTGGCAATTGAAATTGAAGGCGGGCAAGTAGAATTTGAAAAGCAGTGGTATAAGTGCAAGAAATGCTTCAAATTGATTGAAGGGCTTGAAAACCATATCCGGTGTGTAGGCTGCGAATCATATGGAAATAAGGAATTAGTAAACCTAAATACAATAGTATGAATTTCAAAAAATCAGGTTTTAGTACGAAACTAATACATTCGGGCGAAATCGACGATCAGTTTGGATCGGCAACAGTACCTATTTATCAGACTTCAACTTTCTCATTTTCGAGTGCCGAAGAAGGAGCAAAATGTTTTTCGGGCGAAAGCGACGGTTATATTTATACCCGTCTGGGTAATCCTACAATCGATGCACTCGAACGGCAGATTGCCATTCTTGAGAATGGATTTGGCGCAATTGCAGTAAGCTCCGGAATGGCTGCAGCAACCACCATCTACTTGTCGTTGCTCAGCAGCGGCGATCATATTGTAAGCACGGATGCTATTTACGGTCCTGCCCGCTCAGTAATGGAAAAACAATTTGTTCGTTTTGGCTTTGAGTCAACGTATATAAATACTACGGATATTGAAACCATTAAAGCAGCTATACGACCCAATACTAAAGTTTTGTACATCGAAACTCCGGCAAATCCTACTATGGATATTACCGACCTGGTTGCATGTGCCGGAATTACACACGAAAAAGGAATCCTGCTTGTAGTTGATAACACTTTTTGCAGCCCTTACCTGCAGAATCCGTTGGATTTGGGAGCTGATATCGTATTTCATTCGATGACAAAATTCATTAACGGTCATGCCGATGTGGTTGCCGGAATTATTATCGCAAAGGAAGAAGACATGTACAGGCAGTTGCGCAGCATGATGATAAACATGGGGTGCAACATGGATCCGCACCAGGCTTACCTGGTTTTGCGTGGAGTTAAAACGCTTTCGATCCGTATCGACCGTGCCCAGGAAAGTGCGCAAAAAGTAGCAGAGTTTCTTGAACAGCATCCCAAGGTTGCCTGGGTTAAATATCCAGGTTTAAAATCGCACCAACAATATGAACTCGCAAAGCGGCAGATGAAAGGTAGTGGCTCAATGATCAGTTTCGGGCTGAAAGAAGGTTTTCATGGGGCAAAGATATTACTGAACAATCTCCACCTGGCAATCCTGGCGGTTTCGCTGGGAGGAGTCGAAACTCTGATTCAACATCCGGCTTCAATGACACATTCGAAAGTTTCAACCGCCGATAAACAAAAAGCCGGAATTTCAGATGAGCTTATCCGGTTATCAGTTGGCATTGAAGATGCAGAAGATATAATTATAGACTTACGGCTAGGATTAGAAATTGTATAAATAGGTTTTATGAACTGCACGAGTTGTGATAATAAAATATGCAGGAAAGAGCAGATTTCCTGTGAGCGGGAGAGTTTCGTAAAATCGGAAACCATTTCGCAGTACCAGGATGATTCGCACCGCGAAATTGTTATGGCTGCGGCAAAACTCGTTGATTCGGGAAGAGCGGGAAAGCTATCGCGTATGCAGGAAATAATTGAATTTGCAAAGCGTATGAACTATCAGAAACTTGGAATTGCCTATTGCTATGGCATGGAAAAACAGGCCAAAGCCATTGAGAAGCTTCTGACTGATGAATGGTTTGATGTTTCAGCTGTTTCGTGCAGTATAGGCGGGCTGAAACAAAGTGAAGTAAATTCCTCGAGTTGTATCCATAAAGTTTCGTGTAACCCTTTGGGACAGGCAGAACAACTTAATTCTGAAAAAGTTGATCTCACTTTGGTTGTCGGAATCTGCGTGGGGCACGATATTTTACTAAACCGGAATCTGAGTATGGATTTTACTACCCTGGTTGTGAAGGACAGGAAATTCAATCATGCACCATTGATGGGAATTGAAAAGTAAAATACTCACTATGTAAGTTCAATCAGGGTAAATCTTAATTTCAAAATAAATTAAACATGCCACATCTCAATCATACCGGACCGGAAGGTATCGGGCCTCAGACAGGCAGAAAATTAGGCAAATGCCATAAAACAGAAAATGAGTTAACCCCGGTTGGCAAACTGGGTACAGGACAAGGCAAACGCAGGAAGGCAGGAGGCGGCGAAGTCAAAGGAAGAAGATTAAAATACAGTCAGTCACATATATAATAAGGAGAAAGAAATATGAAAATTGCAGTTCCGGTAACAAGTACAAACCAGGTTGATGAACACTTCGGCCATTGTGAATTTTATAGTGTGTTTACAATTTCCGAAAAAAACGAAATAACCCGCATCAATACAATTCCGTCCGTTCAGGGATGTGGTTGTAAGTCGAATATAGCCGGTGTTCTGGCTGCCGATGGGGTAACAATAATGCTCGCCGGAGGAATCGGTGGTGGCGCCATTAATGTACTGTATAATGCAGGCATTGAAGTGATAAGAGGCTGCTCGGGCGATGCGCAGGAAGTGGTTAAGGATTTTATTTCCGGGATAATAACCGACAGCGGCGAAAGTTGCCATCAGCATGCTGATCACCATGGAGAAGGGGGTGGTCATCAATGCAGTCATTAGGGGAGTGAAGTGCCTAAAGTACTTAGAGTGCCTTGAGTACTTGGTGTTTATTAAGTTGCACTTTTATACGGATAATACAGGTAATTTTAGGCACTCAAAACTTTAGCGCACTCTAGGCACATACATGCAGATTATCAAAAACATATACCAATTCTACTACCAGGGATTCAAGAGCATGACCGTGGGGAAAAACCTATGGGCAATCATTATTATTAAACTGATCATTCTTTTCCTTGTATTAAAACTGTTCTTTTTCCCCGATTTTCTTAAGACGAATTTCAAAACGGATGAAGAACGCAGTAGTCATGTAATCGAACAACTTACAAAATAATAATTCAACATGGAACATATTGACTTTTCACTTGTCGACTGGTCGCGGGCGCAGTTTGCACTTACTGCAATGTATCACTGGCTTTTTGTACCGTTAACCCTGGGCCTTTCGTTTATTGTGGCTTTCATGGAGACCTTGTACGTTCGTACCGGCAATCCCGAATGGAAAAGAATTACGAAATTCTGGATGACCATTTTCGGTATAAACTTTGCCATAGGCATAGCTACCGGTATTATTCTCGAATTCGAATTTGGCACCAACTGGTCGAACTATTCGTGGTTTGTCGGCGATATATTCGGGGCTCCCCTGGCAATAGAAGGCATTATGGCCTTTTTCCTCGAAAGTACGTTCATTGCCGTAATGTTCTTTGGCTGGAACAAGGTAAGCAAGAAATTTCATCTGCTTTCGACCTGGCTTGTTGCCATTGGGTCGAATCTTTCTGCACTATGGATTTTAGTAGCCAATGCCTGGATGCAGAACCCGGCAGGAATGAAATTCAATCCCGACACAGCCCGCAACGAAATGGTGAATTTCTGGGAAGTACTGTTCTCACCTGTGGCGATTAATAAATTCCTGCATACCATTTCCTCGGGTTACTTGCTGGCTTCCGTTTTTGTAATAGGAGTAAGTGCATGGTATTTACTAAAAAACCGTGAACATTTATTTGCTAAACGCAGTATCATTGTGGCAGCAACATTCGGTTTGATTACTACCGCTTTTGTTGCTTTAACCGGCGATGGATCAGCCCGAAACATGGCGCAATTTCAGCCTATGAAATTCGCGGCTATGGAAAATCTTTATGAAGGCCAACAAAATGCACCACTGGTAGCCATCGGAATCCTTAAGGAAGACATAAAGGAAGCAACTCACAAAAAACAGGATTTCCGTTTTGAGATCGAAATTCCAAATATGCTCTCATACATGGCTTTCCTCGATCCTAATGCATATGTCCCCGGAATTAAAGATCTGGTTCATGGAAACCCGGAAAGGCAAATTCTTTCCTATAAAGAAAAAAGCGAGCTGGGCAAAATTGCCATTACATCGTTGGCCGAATATAAAAATGCAAAAAAAGCCGGAAACGACAGCCTGGCTAACGCAGCCCGTGTTCGGTTTGTGGAAAACTACAAATACTTTGGTTATGGTTATTATTCCGGACGCGATGTGCACGAACTGATACCAAGTGTGCCAACAACCTTTTATTCGTTCCGGATAATGGTGGGACTGGGTGTTCATTTCGGGCTTCTGTTCCTGGTAGTACTGCTCCTTACGCTTAAAGATAAAATCGCCAGGAAGCGCTTTATTCTTTATACGATGCTATGGTCGATCCCACTGGCTTATATCGCTTCCGAATTAGGATGGGTGGTAGCTGAAGTTGGCCGTCAACCCTGGGTAATACAGGATATATTGCCAACAATTGCAGCCGTGTCTCAATTGAAACCAGCCTCTGTTCAAATCACCTTCTGGATGTTCTTCCTCATTTTCACAGCTTTACTGATCGCTGAAATCAGAATTATGACAAAGCAGATTAAAAAAGGACCTGACGAAGATAAATCTGCAACAGAAACCGTATCAGCGAATAACTAATCCTTAAAACCAAAGAATCATGTTCGAAGCATTTTCATATATCACATTGCAGCATTATTGGTGGATAATCGTTTCGCTGCTTGGAGCCATACTTGTTTTCCTGATGTTTGTGCAGGGAGGTCAAACACTTATTTATACCATTGGAAAAACCAATGACGAACGCACCATACTGATCAACCTGCTTGGTCGAAAATGGGAGTTCACATTTACCACGCTGGTGACTTTTGGCGGTGCATTCTTCGCTTCTTTCCCCTTATTTTACTCAACCAGTTTTGGAGGGGCTTACTGGGTTTGGATTGTGATTTTGTTTGCCTTTATCATCCAGGCAGTATCGTATGAATTTCGCAGCAAAGCAGGTAATTTTTTAGGAAAAAGGACTTATGAGATCTTTTTACTACTCAATGGGATTCTTGCTCCTTTGCTGATCGGAACCGCTGTGGCTACATTCTTCACCGGGTCGCAATTTTCGGTTAACTTCATGAATATTACCCGCTTAACTGGTGATAAAATGCCAGTTATCTCGGAATGGACCGGACCGGCTCACGGGCTCGAAGTTGCTTTAAGCCTTCATAACCTGGCTTTGGGACTGGCCGTTTTATTCCTTTCGCGCGTCCTTGCTTTGTTGTATTTCATGAACCGCCTCAGTCATGCTGAAATGATGAAACGCGTTAAAAAGCAACTTCTTATCAATGCTATTCCTTTTGTATTTTTCTTCCTCACTTTTGTAATCTGGACCTTGTTATCAAATGGTTTTGCGGTAAACCCCGAAACAAAAGAAGTATTAATGCAACCTTACAAATACCTGCATAACCTGCTTCAAATGCCGGTTGTAGCAGTAATGTTTGTTCTTGGGGTAGCATTGGTTCTGATTGGAATCATTCGTCCGCTTACCTGTTTCGAGAAATGCAGTACTAAAGGGATTTGGGGTGCAGGTATTGGTACTGTTCTAACGGTTTTAGCTTTATTCCTGCTGGCTGGATTTAACAATACGGCTTATTACCCATCTACTTTCGATCTGCAGAGTTCGTTGACCATTCAAAACAGTTCGTCAAGCCTGTATACATTAACGGTGATGAGCTATGTTTCACTGCTGGTGCCTTTTGTGATCGCTTACATCTGGATTGCCTGGCGCGCAATCGACAATAAAAAGATCGACATGGATGAACTCAAAAAAGAATCACATGTTTACTAAAAAAAAGAAGTGCCTAAAGTGCCTAAAGTACTTATAGTGCTTATAGTAGTTAGCTAGAGTGCCTGAAGTTCTTCAAACAAATTAAATTTAAAAATCAATACAATGATTACACAAATAATATGGCTTATAACCTGGCCTTTGCTTATAGCGGTTTCCTGGTTTGCTGTCCGCTGGATGCTTAAGAAATTTGAAAGAAACACCTTGATAAGTAAATAGATGTATAGGACTGAGTTTATCAATTTATCGATGAACAGGTAATCCGGAACAGCAATCTTATTTTTCATTGACCCGCGAATAATGGAATCATCTAAGTAAATTTGTCATACAATATTTACTATGAAATCCGGAATAGTCTCTAGTTTTCTGTTAATAGTGCTTACCGCGTATTTGATTATTCCGGTAATCCCGATTATTGACTATTTGATTCACAAAGATTACATCGCCAGGAATCTCTGTGTGAACCGTGATAAGCCCAAAAGTTGCTGTAAGGGGAAATGTTACCTGGTGAAACAACTTAAAAAAACCAGTACTAAAACGGAGGGTGAATCTAAAAACACAGAGAAAAGATTACAATTAAAAGACACGGATGAGTTCCTGGCTTCTAAAACCTGGCAATCTGTTCTTCATAAAAAGGTTTTTCATTATTTGATTTTCAATTCTACCAATTTTCAATTATTGGCGGTTAATGCCATTTTTGTGCCTCCGAAAACTTCTTTACAACCATTAGTCTAAGAATTCTTCAACGATTACAGTTTTTTAAGTAAAGAGAATCTTTACAAATCAGGACATGTAATGCTGAATGCATATTTCCCTCAAGGAATAGATGTTGCAATGCGGTATTTATCAACGATAATTCTTCATTGTGAATTGGCAATTCTTTACGGATAAAATTGGACAGTTTTTAAATGTATTGACTGTTTACCCTCTCTGTCTCTCTCTGCAAGTATGGGGAGGACGTACTAATAATTTCTTTGTACTAACCTGAATGGGCTGGGACGAATTCCTTTATATGATTAAATAATTGAATGAAAATCGAATGAAAAAGAAAATTTACCTGTTTATAAGCTGTTTTCTGCTGCTCTCGGCGGGAAGCAGGGCACAACATCTGTCCGACACTATTGTGCTTGGAGGTGTTGTTATTACTGATACCCTTGTAAAACGGACACCTTTCGTGTCAACACAGGTATCAAAGGAAATCATGCAGTCGGTTTCAACCAGCGATGTGGGGGATTACCTACGCAGTATTCCTAACGTAGCCGGTATCCGGAAGGGAGGCGGTGCGATTGACCCTGTAGTGCGTGGTTTCAAATTCAGCCAGCTGAACATGGTGATGGACGGCGGAATGAAAATTGAAAACGGCTGTCCGAACCGTATGGATCCGGTTTCGGCACATGTGGAAGTAGAAGAACTTTCACAGATTAATGTTGTGAAAGGACCATACCTACTGAGTTATGGCCCCGCATTAGGCGGAGTAATCGATCTGCAGACGGAAGGCCCGCATCCATTCACGAAATTTGAGATTCACGGGAATGCTGTGTTCGGTTACGAAAGCAATTGGGACGGAGCAAAGGAATATTTCTCGCTCTACGGCGGAAACAGAAAAGTGTATTTCAGGGCATCGGGAGGATACCGTATGTATGGCGATTACAGCAGTGGAAAGGCCGATGGGGAAACTTCATCGTATAAAACTTCGTTTACAAAGTATAATTATGGAGCGAAGGCCGGATGGGCAATCACCTCTGAACAAAGTATAATGGCTGCGTACAGCGAATCGCATGGCAGGGATGTAATGTTCCCGGCACTTACCATGGACGAAAAAAGCGATGATACACGCATGATGTCACTGGATTACTCAGCCAGGAGCATTTCGGATGTAATTGAAAAAGTGGATGTTAAGGTTTACCGCACCAATGTTAATCACCTGATGGATAACAGCAACCGCGAGACCTGGCAGGCAAAACAGATGGTGGCCGATGTTGACGCAATAAATACCGGAGGTAAGGCTATACTTGGCATGAAGATAAATAACCAGAATGTATCTGCCGGCATGGATTTTGAAAATATATACAAAGACGGAGTCCGTATAATGACCATGTTGATGATGGGAACCACCTCGACAAAAAGATTTAATCTCTGGAATAAGGCTGTAATTCAGAATGGGGGCCTGTTTGCCGGTTACAATACCGGTTTTAAAGCGTTCAGACTTGATGCTGCCATACGGCTTGATTTTAACAAGGCGGATTCGGAGGATACACTGAAGTTTATTAAAAACGGTGTGGAGTATTTTAACGAAACCGCTTCGCAGTTTCTGAACCTGAGTGCCAACCTTGGATCAACCTATAAAATTACTGAAAACCTTTCAGTTTCGTTAGCTATTGCACGTGGTACACGAAGCCCTAATATGCTGGAACGGTATATTAAACTGCTTAGTATAGGGTACGATAATTACGACTACCTGGGCAATCCGCAGCTTAAACCTGAGACTAACAACGAGGTTGATCTGACAGTAAAATACTCGGACGTGAAACTCGGGAGCATTTATGTAAACGGTTTTTACTCCTACGTGAAGAATTACATTTCATCAGAGTTGCTCCCTTCGTCGGTTATTATGCCCGCAACACTAGGCGCGCCTGGGGTGAAGCAGTATGTAAATTTTGACAAAGCAACATTTACAGGTTTCGAGCTGGGCTATACTTCTCCGCAGGCTTATAAACTAGGTGTTAACGTGATTGCAGCCCTAACTTATGGCCGGATTCCTGAAGTAACCAAGTACATTATCAAGGCTGGCCAGGTTACAGGGGATACAATTATAACACATGATGCATTGCCCGAAATACCTCCTTTTGAAACAACTCTCAGTGTAAATTATCGTTTGTTGCGTGGAAAACTTGTTCCAAAAGTCTCGTATCGTTTGGTAGCAGCCCAGCGTCATGTTTCGGATGCCTTTTATGAACCTGAAACGCCGGGATTCTCAGTTCTGAATTTTTCGGCAGCGTACAAGCTGAGTAAAAATATCGATATGAACGCCGGTGTAAACAATGTTTTTGATGTTTCGTATTATGAGCATCTGAACCGGAAAATTATTGGCTCGACAGAGAAACTGTACGAACCCGGCCGTGTGTTTTTTGTTACACTAAACCTCTCAATCTGATGCAGACGAAATATGTCCTGTTAGCAACAATAATTCTTGGTGCTTTTCTGTCCTCTATTATTTCCTGTAAAGATGATAATCCTGTGGCTGAAGAAACAGCAGGGCATATTTCATTTAGTTTTACGCACCTTGTTGATGGATTGCCCCTGCAGAAAGACACGATGAAATATGTAAATACGGCAGGTAATCCCTACGAAATAAATCAGGTAATGTATTTTATTTCAGATGTTACGCTTCACAAATCAGCCGGAACCAAAAAGCTGATAAGCGACTGGACGGATATACATTACGTGGATATTGATATTCCCGAAACTCTCAAATGGGAAGTATTTGATGACATTCCGGCTGGGGCTTACGATTCAGTTTCCTTTATTTTCGGTATCACGAAAGAGAAAAACCTGTCGTTTCGGTTTGTGAATCCTCCCGAAGTGAATATGATGTGGCCTGAGGTACTTGGTGGCGGTTATCATTATATGATGATCAACGGCAGCTGGAAGGACAATGCGAACGTGGTAAAAAGCTTCGCTTTTCACCTGGGAATAGGGCAGTTGTATAAAAGTAATGTTATAGTTGTTGACTCAATTTTTGCTTTTGTACAGAATTATTTTACCGTAAAGCTGCCCAATTCATCATTTACCGTGGAAGTTAACAAAACCCGGAATATTGAAATTATTATGAATATAGACAGCTGGTTTAAAACACCTCACGTTTACGATCACAATAACTGGGGCGGAGCCGTTATGCAGAAACAGCCAGCCATGCAGTTGGTTAAAGAGAATGGGTTTGATGTGTTTACGGTGGGAACAAAACAATAAAATCATTGATCACACGAATTCAAAGCGAGGAATACATATGCGGGATTAACCCTTCCTGCTGATTTGTTCCAATAATTCCATATTAACAATGGATATTGAGCGGTCTTTTATAATAATGATTCCCTCCGAATTGAATTTCAATAAGACCCGCGTTGCACTTTCCCTCGAAACATCAATAAGATCAGCAAATTCCTGGCGCGAAAAAGGCAATTCAAATTCATCCGATTCGTAAATAATTTTAGCAAAATACAATATGGCTTCAGCTACACGGCCGAAAATCTTCTTTTGCGAGCGGTGTATAAAACGGTTGATATTGCTTAAACTATCACGGCTCGTGGATACCAGGATTTCGTAGGCAAAATTCCCGTTTTCCCTTACCAGTCCGTTGAAAACATTAATATCGATATAGCAAACTTTGCAATCCTCAAGCGCCGAATAAGAGTAATGGTTTATCCTGTCGCCAAACAATGAAGGTAAACCCAGGTAGGAATGCTTTTTTACAATCCGCAAAATCCTTTCCTTATCCCCGGTCCCTTTTATGTATTCCTTGGCTATTCCTGCCTTCAGATAAATAATATGCGATGTGAGTGAACCTTCATTTATTATAACTGTCCCTTTACGGAACAGGCTTTCCTGGCTGTTGGACGATACCAGGTCGAGCTGGTTGGAATTCAGCACTGCTGCGGCACACGAAATATCCTTACAGTCGTGGCATTTATTTTCTTTTTGTAACAGTTCCTTTAACATATACCGGTTAAGCTTTGATTCAATTTCATTGAATTCCTTTGCTAAGTTCATGAAATACCTGGTTCCATGATGTGATTTAGATCACAAATATATCTTAATAATATCACATTATCTAATTACAGATGACACATCCGGAACCGGTAAACATCACATTTACGTGAACAAATCCATCCTCTTAGTTATCTAATTTTGAAATTATATTAACAGGCAATACCTTGCCTTTAAATGTTCAGGAAATGAAAATAGCGATACCTACCGATGATGGATTCACAATTGATGAATCTTTTGAATCAGCCAAAGGATTCCTGGTTACGACTTTTGAATCGGGACAGATTCGAAAACAGGAATTGAGGAAGCAATTAAAAGCTACGGCAGCTCTTTCGGCTGCAATCTCCGATCAAACCCTGGCTGACTGCGATACGTTTATCGTAAGGAATATTGAGGCCCAACAGCTTAAAAACCTTGAGTTGCAGAATAAAGTAGTGATAAAAACCAAGGGAATACTCATTGCAGAAGAACTCATGAGCTATATACATTATATCGCCCAAAAAGAATCGGATACATGTTGCTGCCCTTAAGCATTGAAGCTTAACAACGAGAAGCAATCCGGCAAAATTCCGGAACTGGTTTAAATCTTGTAATGTCATTTAAATACTGACCGCTATAAAAATATGAATCAAACCACTGAAGCAATTAAGGAAATTAAACTTGAGACTTACTTCAGGAAGTATCGCGAAAATACGATTGGTTATAATCAGCAATTCGAAACCCCTTATGGCCGGCAGAACATGATATATGCTGACTGGATTGCCAGTGGGCGTTTATATATGCCTATAGAGAAAAGAATCCTGAACTCTGTCGGGCCATTTATCGGTAATACCCATACCGAAACCAGCGAAAACGGCAAACTGATGACCCGGGCTTACCAGCTTGCCCACCAGAAAATAAAGGAGCATGTAAATGCAAACATCAATGATGTTATTCTGACTACAGGGTTTGGAATGACAGGTGCAATTGTAAAATTTCAGCGGATACTGGGCATGAAAGGCTGCAGTAAACTATCGCATCACATTTGCATGAACGAGACTGAAAAGCCCGTTGTTTTTATTACACATATGGAACATCACTCCAACCAGACCACATGGTACGAAACACATGCCGATGTTGTGGTGATAGAACCGGGTGTGGATATGCTCGTTAACCTCAATAAGCTTGAAGCTACATTGCTTCAATACAAGGACCGTAAACGTAAAATAGGTGCATTTACAGCCTGCTCAAATGTAACAGGGATCCGGACTCCATATCACGAAATGGCGCGATTGATGCATAAGTATGGAGGTCTTGCATTTATTGATTTTGCAGCTTCGGCTCCTTACGACGACATTGATATGCATCCTGCTGATCCCATGGAGCAGCTTGATGCCATTTTCTTCTCACCTCATAAATTTCTGGGGGGGCCGGGTGCTTCAGGGGTGCTCATTTTCAATTCATCACTTTACAATAATAAAATACCCGATCAGCCGGGAGGAGGAACCGTTTATTGGACCAATCCCTGGGGCGAATATAAATATATCGATAATATTGAGATACGCGAGGATGGCGGTACACCCGGGTTTCTGCAGGCGATACGAACTGCACTGGCGCTGGAACTGAAAAACAAAATGAATGTTGCGAAAATGCATAAGCGGGAGAAAGAACTTGTCGCTCTTGCTTTCAATGGCTTATGCAAAATACCTGGTTTACATATCCTGGCCGACAATGTAGAGGACAGGCTTGGTATTGTTTCGTTTTACATGGAATCAATTCATTACAACCTGGTTGTAAAACTGCTAAGCGACAGGTTTGGGATACAGGTTCGCGGGGGATGCGCCTGCGCGGGCACGTATGGACATTATTTGCTGCATGTGAGCCACAATAAATCGCGAAAGATCACCGACAAGATAAACCGTGGCGATCTATCCGAAAAGCCCGGGTGGGTTAGGATTTCGTTGCACCCGACTATGAAAGATGAAGAATTAGATTACCTTATCGATGCCATTTATCAGATAGGGCAGAATCATACGGAATGGGGAAAGCACTATTCTTATAACAAGAATAACAATGAATTTAATCATACCGGCAACAGCAAAGATTCAATTAATGTTGAAAACTGGTTTCTGATCGATTGATTTCAAAACAACCTAAATCCAGTAGGATTCTCGAAACGAAACGTTAAGTCAGGTGTAACCGTATTATTTATATGCAATCATCAGAAATACAGGGTATTCTTTTGGTTTTCCGCCCGGAACTTCCTTTTTCTGAATAAAGCAGGTGTTGTAAGTTACATTCTTAAATCCGGCTTGATTCATACCAGAGGAAAGCCACTCAGGATCGAAACCTTTATAACCGGTAAATCCTGCGTCGTGAAATGTTCCATCCTCCGTATAAAGATCGGCAACAGCCAGTATACCACTTTCACTCAGCATATCATGAAGTGTTTGAACCATTTTGCCGGCTTCGGTTAAATGATGGAATGCCATCTGGCTGTATATTAAATCAAATGTTTCCTCAAAAGACTCTGTTTCAAGGTCTATTTTCACTGCCTTGATATGGTCAAGTTTAGAAAGTTCGATTTTCTCGTTGCAGATGCGTATCATTTCGCCTGAATTATCAACCAGGGTAACGGCTGAAAACAGATCCTGGAGCATAAAACTTAGTAAAGCAGTTCCTGCCCCAAATTCCATGGCTTTCATTCCAGGCCGGAAAGGAATTGTTTCAAGCAATTGGTTTGCAATTTCCCGGGCGCGCTCAATGTGAGTTTTATTTTTATCCCAATCGTTGGCTTTTTCATCAAATTCACTCATAGCTATTTATTTAAAACTGTTAACACAGTATGACTCCTTTTGTTTACCGGCTTAATACGACAATGTGATTTGTTGCCGTCTTGTCGGATATTTCGTTTTTAATTTTCAGACCGGCTTTTTCAGCCAACGCATAAATCCCACCTTGTGCCATGTATGATTTGTAGTTCCTGTAATGATCGGCTCCTGCAATATACTCAATAATTTCGCTTAAGCAACCAGCAAGCCCAACCGGCTTTGGAACTATATAATCACCGATAATTATCTTATCGGCTGCCTGGGCTAGTTCGTTTAGCAAATTTAACCGATCATCTTCAGCAACTTCGTGAATAGCATAGGTCAACACAGCATAATCGAAATGGGCATGATCATTATATATCACATCACTCAGATTGCGGTGCTGAAAAGTTATTTTAGAATCAGGTCTGCGGAACAATGAAAGCCGGGCCCTGTCAATATTCTTTCCTGATAAGTCGATACCCAGAACAGAATTACTATTACCGGAAAGCTTAAAAGCCAGGCGGCCTGTACCACAGCCCACATCAATTATATTCGATTGCGCAGGGATAATATCATTTATCCGGCTAAATAACTGATCCTGGTTCGGTGCAATAAATTTATCGTAGAACCAGCCATCGTACCAGTGATTTTTATTTTCTGTCATGCATTCTATATATTCTGCATTAAAACAGAGTACAGGTTAGCTTTGCTCACAACACCCGACTGACGCCAGACCTGTTTACCGTTTTTGAAAACGATAAGGGTTGGAACACTTTGTATCTGGTATTGGCTGGCAAGGGCATTATTTTGATCCACATCGATCTTTATTACTTTTACCCGGTCACCCAGTTCTGCTGCAAGTTCTTTTAAAATAGGCGATTGCATCTTGCAGGGTCCACACCACAGAGCGTGGAAATCGACAATAACAGGCCGCGAATCGTTAATTATAGTTTCGAAATTTCCTTTCATGGGATTAAATTTATTTCAATTGGGGCTATGAATTTTGTCGGAAGTCGGAAGTCAGAAGCATAGTGATTCGAAACCTACCAATCCTGTCCGACAATTATAATCCCTTTTTATTCAACAATAAATAACTTCCATCTTCCATCTTTTGTATTCTGTATTCTGTATTCTGTTTTCTGTATTCCACCTAACACCTTCAGTCTTCCGTCTTCCGACCTCCGACCTCAGACTTTATACGTTAAACTTCCATTCGGGCACGTTGCCACACATTTCAGGCATTTGGAGCAGGTAAAGCTTTCGCCTGGCCTTGTCATTGCCGGTTTGTATAAACTGTATTTGACCGGTTCCATAGCAACTATATAACATTCCTTATCGCAGACACCGCAGTTTTTACAACTATCGTTATTGATTTTGATGCGAAAGAGCGAATATTTATTAAGCCATCCCGAAATCCATGCAATCGGGCAACCTACTTTGTGGTATTGATACATACCTTTTATTTTGCCATCAGGACTGGCACCCATAAGGAATTCCATTATTAAACCCAGTGGACAAACCCAGCGGCAGAATACTTTGCCGAAGACCACTCCCAGCACGATACCGGCCAGTAAAACATACCACAATGAAATATGATAAGTTGTTATTGCATAATACAAGGTAGCAGCCAGCAACGACAGGATGAGGATTCGTTTATCAACAAGCAGTATGAGTAATTTTCTCATTTAAAAGTACTTAGCAGTTCATCATTAACGTATTTTGATATTTGCGACCTGATCCGCCATTTACATTCCAGGCAAACGGGGGAATCGCCCTATTTTGGTGAGGCGGGCATACATTCCCCATCCTTTTTTCATCCAATGCCCAACAACAGGCATAGGAATCATAAATGCCTTAGTGCTGTTACGGAAAACGAAGGCAGCCCCATCACCGGTATCCATCACACAAAGAATATTCAGGTGTTCCTGATAGCCTTTCCGTTTGCTGCTTCCTTTTTCGGCTTCTATAATATTGTGCGCCGCATTGCGCCCCATAAGCTCCGCAATATGGCCTTGTTTGGCAGTCCATTCCGGTCCCTCCAGAGCAGCAATATCGCCGATAGCATATACATTTGACATACCGGTTACCTGCCCGTAATTGTCAATTTTAATAAACCCGGCTTTAGAAAGCGGTAAATCGGAATTTTGAAGGAGAGCGGGGCCGGTTCCTGCAGAAATAAACATCGTAAAATCGGAATCCAGCTTTGAATAGTCATCGAAAATCACTCCGTCAGGTACAAATTCCTTGATTTTTTTTCCAAAGCGTTTGCCGATTTTATAACTGGCAAATATTTTGTCCATCATGGCTAGCGCACCTTTCCCCATGCGGGCTCCGGGTTCGTCCATGGGTGCAAAAAAAGTAAGGTCGAAATTGTCCCTGAGCTTTTTAGTTTTCAGATAGTTATGAATATTAAATGCCAGTTCAAATGCGGGACCGCCCCGTACAGCCGATTTGTCCTTCGGATTTCCTCCGAATCCAATTGCAATTTTACCACTCCCTTTTGCAACCAGTAAATCAATCCTGTTCCGGATTTCCAGGGCCATTTCGGGTTTGGCACAAATGGATAACGTATTGCTTATGCCTTTATGCTGCAGTTTCTCTGCGCCAAAAGCCACAACCAGGTAGTCGTAGGTTAAGGTTGTATTTTCGCAAATGACCTTATTTTCAACAGCATGAATTTCAACCACTTTATCAATGATCAATTGAAACGGATATTTCTTCTGAATCCTTGACAGTGGCACTTTTACATCATTGAATTCTTTTATATGAACCGGCACCCAGATCGAAATGGGATACAGGTATAAATAGTCGCGGTCGGAAACCAGGGTAATATCAAAGATGCCCTTTTTCTGCAATTCGATGGCTGTTTGCACGCCGGCAAAACCGCCACCAAGAATTAAAACTTTCTTCATCTTTTTATGGCTGTCAATTTGTAAGACTTTCTTTGGAATTTACAGAGGTTCACTTCCCTTGAGAATCAGGCAATACGTATTGCCCAACCAAAAAGGAAGGCGTGATAAAATGTAATTTACAGAATTAGAAAGGTCCGATAACCGATTGAACGATTTCGAAAGTTTCGTCGGATGCCCCTTGTATGGCTTTAGCTGTTTCAGCAGGCAAGCCGGTCGACATAGCTCCCATGTTCAGCAGCGTAACATACGTTTTACCGTCCTCTTTTTCGTATACCGAAATACGGCAAGGCATCAGGATTGAGCTGATCCTTTCGTCATTCTTTTCCAGCATCTTGCCCGAATAATCGGCTTTGCAGATTTCGACAACCTGCACAGGCCTGACTTCTTTACCCGATTTGGCCAGCGATTGCTGCAGGTTATGATTAGCTGGATTCTGCCAGTCCTTCTTTACGGCAGCTTCAATCAGTTTTTCTACCGTTGTCGGAACGTCGAAGGGGCTTACATGCTCAATGATTAATTGATTTGTGCTCATGGTATATCAGGTTTTTCGGGTTAACTCAATTCTTTTGCGATTGCAATAGCTGCAATAGTTCCATCGGCAACTGCCGTGGTTATCTGGCGGTATTTTTTACTGATTACGTCGCCCACTGCATATACATCAGGCATACTGGTCTGCATATCTTCATTGGTTTTAATGTAACCCCAGCTATCGAGTTCCAGTTTATCACTGAACAAATCGATATTTGGTTTCATTCCGATAAAGACGAAAACGCCGTCACTGACCAGCTTTGTAACGGTTTTGGTTTTCAGATCTTCAACTTCGGTAATTATTTTATCGCCTTCGCGTGCGAATGACCTGGGTTCGTGTTCAAACAGTATGCTGATTTTGGGATTTGCAAACAATTTCTCCTGTGCCTGCTTGTTGGCAGTAAAAGCATCAAACTGGTGAACCATCGTTATCTTCCTGGCAAATTTGCTGATAAAATCGGCTTCTTCTACGGCTGAGTTACCGCCTCCGATAACAACCACTTCCTTGTCGCCGTAATACTTGGCGTCGCACGTGGCGCAATACGAAATACCTTTTCCCTTCAGCTCACGCTCGCCTGCAACTCCCATCAGGTTGGGCGATGTGCCGGTTGCTATGATAATTTTCTTTGCCCTGATGGTTTCGAATTCATCCACAACCACTTCCTTCTTCTCCAGGTCGATTTTCGAAACATCAACAGCAACTTTATAAATTGTACCGCAAAGTTTGGTTTGTTCCGACATATTATGCGACAACAGATAACCTGGTTGCGGATCAATAAATCCAGGGTAGTTTGAAACTTCGTGGGTTGTGGATACGTGGCCGCCGGGAAGCGCTATATCAATCAGCACAGTATTCACTTTCGACTGGCAAAGGTATAGTCCTGCTGTTAATCCACCCGGACCGGCTCCCAATATAAGTACATCAAATTCGGAAACTGTAGGTTTAATGTCATTTTTGATTTCCTTAACCCTTTCGGTAGTCAGCATACTGTCAAGCTGATGGATTATATCACTTCGCTTGATGCCTCCGGTGAGTGTATTTGCAACCTGAACGCCATTGTCAAAAAAAAGTAAGGTTGGCGATGATTTTACTCCCAGTTTCTCGGCCAGGGGTTTATTTTGCTGGCGAAACATTTTGACAAATTTGATATCGTTGCCATACAGCTTTGCCAGTCCTTCAAATTTAGGTGCAACTGCTTCGCATGGCGGGCATTCGGTTGAATAGAAATCGAGTACAACTTTGCCGCCGGCAAGTACTTCGGTTTCGAATTCGGATGAGGTTATTTCTTTCATTTTTGTAATATAATGGGGTATTTATTGGTCAAACAATTGAAGAAGTTTGAGCTATTTTAGCTTTTGAGTATAGTAAGTTGTCATTCAATGGTCATACAATTGTTGATGGATGAGTTTTAAAGCTTTTTAGAGGGTTAGTTGTCATTCAATAGTAATACAATTGTTGAGGGTTGAGTATTTTAGTCGGTTGAGTTGTCATTCGTGGACTGTCACTGTCATTCAGTTGTCATACAATGGTCATACAATTGTAGAGGGTTGAGTCTTAAAGCTTTTGAGAGGAGTTGGGATTTATTAAACATCAAACTATAATCTCGTTCCTCTCATCTTTGAACATTTAACCCTTGAACATTGAACCTTTGAACTTTGAACCTTTGAACATTGAACTAATTCTGTTCGAAATAGGCCGAAAATCCCAGTTCCAGTAATTCTTTTACCGGCCGGCAATCGGTTGAGCAAACACTTCCTGTCCGGTTTTTGGCAATCGAGCCGCAACCTCCGCCACATGCAAGCTGCATACTACAGGTACTACATTCGGGGATGGCCATTACATCGCGGTTCTCCCAGGCATTTATCATTTCTTGTTTTCGGGAAACTTCGGGGTAAAAAGTTCCGAGTGACTCACCAGGTTTACCAACGGTTGCCGTACACGAAAAAATATGCCCGGTATAATCGAACGCCCATTCGGTTTTGCAGGCAGGACAGGCATCAAAAAGCGGGTCGGGAAGGTTTCCGTTCTCAGCAAGGAATTTCGAAACTGAATATGTCGGTTTGTAAAATTCGAGGATGTGCGGATGTATTTTTACAAGCTTGTAAATGCTTTCGTAAAGCGAAACACGGCTGAACAGGTTTTCGGACGATGCCTGGCAGTGATGGAGCTCATAGTTTCGCCCAAGATGGGTTTTAAACAGGTCGTTTGCTGTCCAGCCTTTATCTATTGCGAACTGTGCCATATCTGGCAGCCCTCCGATATTCCCTTTATCAACTACCATGCGCAGGTTAACCGGCATATTATTCGCCAGGCAGGCATCGATTCCGCTAACGATTTTATCAAAAGTTGCACCTCCTCCTTTCAGGAAACGGCGCTGATCATGAACACTTCCTTTGCCATCGAGCGTAACCTGTATTTCGCGTATACTTGCACGCTTCAGTATATCGATATAATCAACGAGCGAATAGCCATTGGTAACAAAACACACCTCAAGATTCGACTCATTTGCCAGTTTTAGCAAGTAAGTGATCATTTCTTTCTGGTTTGGAGAGTTTAATAAGGGTTCTCCGCCAAAAACCGTCAGGTATTTTTTTCGTCCAGCAAATTCAGAGCTGATGTATCTGAAGAAAGAGTCAACGACATCTTTGGTAAGACTTGTTTTGGAATTCGTATATTCGTCCTGGTAGCAATATGTACATGCGAAGTTGCAGCTGTAATTCGGCACAAAAAACAACTGGACTTCGTCCGTATCGCGGGTATCAATAAAATCGAGGTATTTATCGCGATAAAGCACTTCTTCCTCTTTTTCATCCACAAGGTATCGCTGCTCCGTAAGATTTGCCAGAAAATCCTTCGAAATGTGCTTGCCGTCAAGATAATCCTGGAGTAATTTGCCTTCTGCGGGATCTAAAATATCAGCGCTTCCGCTGAGAAGGTTTACTATAAAATAGTTTTCCGACCCGCTGATCCTGGAGAAAATATTGTGTTTGGAGTAAATCATTGATACGTTAAGGTGAGATTTTTCCTTCAGAACTGGTTAACCGGGAACTTTTCCGGAGCTGTATTGCAGGATGATTGTTAGTCGTGACAGCCTTCAAGGTTCTTCGACGTTTTTGCACAGCACTGGGCTACTTTTTTAGTAGTTGTTTTTGCATTCTTTTTTTTCACAAGACTTTTCATGGTACGATGTATTAAGAGATTATTTTACAAGTAAAACTTCATTGATCGTTTTCTCGAGGGTTTCGGACGATAAAAGTCCGATCGTTTGCTTGGGCTGGCCATTTACAGGTATAAAAAGCAGTGTTGGCAGGCTTTCGATGCCCATACTCTGTGCCAGTTGCTGTTCCTGGTCAGTATCGACCCTGTAAACTATAATCTTCCCGGCATATTTCACGGCAAGTTCTTCCAAACGTGGAGATAATTTCTTACACGGGCCACACCAGGTTGCATAAAAATCGACAATGGCAGGAAGTTTGCCTTCGTATTTCCATTGCTGGTTGATTTGGTAGTTGAATACGTTGGACTTAAATGTTTCGTTTGTCAGCGAAATAACAGCGCCTGAGTCGGTATTTCCATTTCCGGTATTGCTGTTATTACAGTTAGTCAACAGCAATGTGAAGCCTAACGCTATTAAAATAATTACTTTTCTCATTTGATTCGATTTGATTTAGATACAGCAACAGCATTTTCCGCTGGCTTTTTTACCTGCAATTGTAAAACTGCATACTTCCGTATTTCCCTTTGCATATGGAGCTGATTCTTCAAGTATTTCAACCGAAGCAAAACCAGCATGTTCGAGCTGCTGCATATATTCGGCACGGGTAACCGAACCGGCCCAGCATTCGGCAACAGCCACAGGATCGTTCCGGTACTCATCGGCAATCGGAGCCGTTGAATAAATATCGCTTATCACAAACCTTCCGCCTTTTTTCAGTATCCTGAATATTTCATTCCATACGGCTTGTTTGTCAGAAGCATGGTTGAGTGTACAATTCGAAATCACCAAATCGGCCAGATGGTCGGGAAGTTCGAGCTTTTCGAGTTCGCTGCGGACAAAGCTTACATTAGCAACACCTAATTTTTCGGCATTCCGGCAGGCTTTTTCGAGCATTCCGTCCGAAATATCGATACCGTAAACAAAACCGGTTTTACCTACCGATTCAGCCATACGGAGCACATCCGTACCACGGCCGCTGCCCAGGTCGACACATACTTCTCCTGTTTTTGCTTCGGCATAATTGATTGCGCCACCGCAAGAGAGGCAGCATTCCGATTCAGCAAGTTCGCTGTAGCGGCTATTTATTTCTTTTATTTCCATAGTTTTAGATTAAAGTAAAGATATGCACAAAATCAACATGTTTTACAAGGACTGTTAACCACAAAAAATCCCATGGCTGAACCAAAAAGGACACTTGAAAACGGGTTGCTCGTTATGCCGCATGAACCCGAAGCACATCCTGCAAAGTAGTAATACAGAAAACCTATAACTCCTCCGATTATAGCACCTGATGCTGGTTTCCAGAAATAGGAGGAGCGGATTAATTCCCTGAAGGTCTTAGGTCTGTT
Source organism: Bacteroidales bacterium (assembly GCA_963677975.1). Classification (GTDB taxonomy): domain Bacteria; phylum Bacteroidota; class Bacteroidia; order Bacteroidales; family UBA4417; genus UBA4417. The sequence goes on from OY782677.1 coordinate 4,355,702, forward strand.
GTCAGTTTCACAGGTTTCTTTCATTATTTTCGTTTTTATAACTTCGTTAAAGATTCTATTATTAAAAACCGATTGAGGTTTACTAATCTTTTCTTGTCGACAAACATTCGTTTAGACCACTTTCTTAATTTCCTTCAGAAGGAAATCCTTGGTTTTGACACCCACAAAGCGGTTTACTTCTTTTCCGTTTTTAAATAAAATCAGGGTAGGAATACTGCGGACACCATATTTGGCAGAAGCCGCACGGTTCGAATCCACATCGAGTTTGCCAATTTTAGCGGTATTCCCCAATTCTTCGGCAGTTTCGTTCAATACGGGAGCCATCATTTTACAGGGCATGCACCAGGTCGCCCAGAAATCGACCAGCGTAACACCGTTTTTCACCTGTGCCTGGAAATTCGCGTCGCTCAATTCCTTTATTGCGGAATGGGTTTCGGTTTCAGGAGTGTTCTTGATCTTTTTGTATGTAAAATACATGTAAACAATGAATGAAATGAAAACAAGTCCGGTAACTGTTATTGCAATTGTCATGATCAGGCGTTTTGTAATGATTTGTTTTTATGAAGTTCGTGTATATATTTTGAAGCTGCCAGGGCAGCAATGGTACCATCAGATACAGCAGTTGTAACCTGCCTGTAGCGTTTTGCAGTGGAATCACCTGCGGCATAAACACCTTTAATGCTGGTTTGCATGTCGGTACCCACCACTATTTCCTTCCATTTGTTAAGTTCCAGTTTGCCTTCGAGGAATTCAGTATTAGGAACGTATCCTATAAAAATGAAAACTCCGTCGATAGCATGATTCTGTTTGTTCCCGGTTTTGAGATCCGTTATTTCGACCCCTTCGAGTTTTTCATTTCCTTGAAATGCCGAAATGGCTGATTCCATCATAAAACTTATTTTAGGATAGTTGCGGGCTTCTTCAACCGCATATTCAAATGCCTGGAAATGATCGAACTGGTGAACAATGGTAACCTTGCTGGCATATTTCGTTAACGAAACAGCCTCTTCAAGGGCCGAATTTCCGCCACCGACAACTATAATTTCCTTATCGGTAAAGAAGTCGCCATCGCAGGTTGCGCAATATGATATCCCTTTGCCTTTCAATCCGTCTTCGCCGGTAACGCCCAGGGTACGCGAACGGCCTCCGGGGCTTAGGATAACTGCATCGGCTGTGAATTTTGTACCATCGGCAAGTGTAACTGCTTTAACTTCGCCTTCCAGCATCATAGTTTCAAGCTGGATATTTGATTTGATATCGCAGCCGAATTTCTTCGCCTGGTTCTTCATAATCATCGAAAGCTGGTATCCGCTGATGTTCTCAACACCCGGGTAATTGGCAATTTCGTGTGTTAGTATCATTTGTCCGCCCACGGTGCCTTCGCTCAGGATTAAAGTCCTTACACGGGCACGCGACAGGTAGATGCCTGCCGTAAGACCGGCAGGACCTGCTCCTATCACAATTGCGTCGTAATGATTATTTGTATCCATATTCTTATTTGGCTGAACTAAATTCGGCATCAAGTATGGTACGGACCTGGGTCATTGACTGAATGCTGGAAGTTGCCTTAACCAGTTTACCGTTTTTATAATACATGGTAAATGGGATTCCCATAAATCCGCGCACCTCGGGTACGTTGCGGATTACGTGCGATTCGGGGCTGTCGAATTCCATATCGGCAAATTTTACATTTGTATACTGGCTTTCGAGGTCTTCCATAATTCCGTATACCGGTATGCACATGGGGCCCATGCGGCCGCAGCATATCATTACATTTTCGTTTTCGCTGATAAATTTCTGGTGATCAGCAGCCGTTTCTATGTGTTTTAAATTTGTGTAAAGCATTTTTTTGAGGTTTTAGGGATTGGGGGTTAGGATTTAGTGGGTGAATCTTTACGATTGACGAGGTACGATTAGGGGAGATTATTTTTATAAGGTAATAGAGCAATCCACAAATCGTAAATCGTCATTCGTAAATCGTAAATTAAAGAATTACAATTTCATGAGTTATTTCCATAGCTTTCCGATATGCGGTCGAAACCCCGCAATAGCGTTCCTGCGAAAGGTCGACGGCTTTCTGAAGTTTATCCGGTTCAAGGCCTTCGCCTTTAAACTCGTATATGATATGCATGGACGTATAGTGTTTTGGATGTTCTTCGGTCATTTCGGCTTCGACCCTGATATTGAAATATTCAGGTTCAATACGCATTTTTTTGAGGATCGAAACAACATCCATTCCGGTGCAACCTGCCAATGCGGCAAGCATAAGTTCTTTAGGCCTTGCGCCTTCATCATTTCCGCCAACGGCAGGTAAAGCATCCATTATTACGTGATGACCGCTTACTACGGCATCAAATTTCATGTTTCCTTCCCAGGATGTATTTACTGTATGTTTCATCGTAATTTTTCCTTTTTGATTACGCTGCAAAATTAGACCTGTTTTGTATCCGAAAATGAATCCTGAATTATATCTTAACAACAACTTACTTGAGATTGCACAAGTTTTTGCTTAATCTGGTTCCCGTTTTTCGAGAATCATATAATGAATCATGTATGAACTTAAACATTGATATTACCTACTTTTGCAGAACTTTTATTTTTTGATCTATGAAAACATATACTGCTCTTGAAGAATGTGTGCTTGGCGGGTTAGGGGCTCCTTGTTTTGCCAATTTACTGCCCGAAGAAATTGAATTGATTAAAGATAGTAAAATCCAGGTCCAGTTCATAAAAGGTGAAAATCTCACCAAACAAGGCGCGTTTGCCTCGAGTGTCTTATACGTGGTTGATGGACTGGTTAGGCAATACGTGATAGGCGATGCAAACCGCAATTTTAACTTGCGGATAATTCAAAGTGGTGAATTTATAGGTCTTTCGGCTGCTTTCAGCAGGCTTACATATGATTATTCTACAATTGCGTTGAAGGATACCCTGGTTTGCCTCATTGAGAAGGATGCCATTTCGGGACTTATTAAGAGCAACGGGAGTTTTGGCTATGGCCTCATAAAAAGGGTGTTTGAAAATGACAGTTCTATGTACGAAACCTTACGCAGTATTATGTACAAGCAAATGCACGGAAGACTTGCCGATGTGTTGCTTTATCTCGATTCAATCCGTTATAAAAATGAAAGTATCTTCGGTTTACTTTCGCGTACCGAAATCGCTGACTTTGCCGGGCTTTCAACCGAAAGTACTGTAAAACTGCTAAAGGAATATGAAAAGGACGGACTTATTAAGTTGATTAATAAAGATATCGAAGTGTTGAAAAGAGATGAACTGATCGAGATCAGTAAGAGAGGATAAAAAAAAAGAGCTGAATGGGCGAACGGGAGATGGGCGGCAAGGCGACGGATTCTACCTTCTTTGCTATCACTCTTATTTTAGTGGATCTTTTTGCTGTCCGTAACGATGTCGGTTCCCTTTGCCCTGACCATTTCCCTGGCCCCGACCGCTGCCTTTGTTTTCGCACCCATACATTTCAGAATAAATCCGGGAGAGTTTCTGTGTCTGTTCAGGGGTACATACTTTTTTAAGATCCAGGAATTGCTTAACGTTGGCCATCTGTAATTTTTTCTGTTCAATTACGATATCGTCAGCAAGTTTAACAACCCGGTTCGAATCAGTTTCATCTTTCGAAAGTTCATCCAGCATATCTGCTTTCTTTTCCCTGATTGCCTTTACTATCGGCTCACTCGAAGCTTTATAGATTTCATTTATTGCGTTCACTTTGAGGGTTTGATCAGGCTTTAATGATAATTCCTGACGCAGAGCATACCCTTTCCCCGATCCGCCACCAGGTGCCGGTTCACGTACAGCTTTTCGGGTATAAATAAAAAAGGTTGCTAAAGTTGCTATATTGACCACAATAAGAAAGATCAGTATCCAGAAAACAATACGGTTATTGTTAAATATATTCATGGCCATGGGGATTATTCAGTTAAGATAAAAAGATCGTCAGTCATAAATTCAGGCACATTCAGATCAGATCTGACAGATTCGATCATTTCATTGTTTTGGATAAACTGCGAATGCATATCTGAAGAACCGGTACCTATAAAGAAACCGATTGCCAGGGCTGTTGCCACTCCGAAACTGATCAATGCTGGTTGCAGAATCCGTGCGAAAAACGGATTGACGGACTTTTGCCTGTTCTCTAACCGGGATTCGATTCCCTGCAAAATTCGCGTTTCTGCAAATGGACGTGGTTCTATGGATTTCTGTTCATCCATTAAAGCCAGTACACTCCTGAATTCCGCCAGAATCCTGTTACATTCGGCACATTCACTGATATGTTGGTCTAAATGCTGAATCCTGACAGGTGATAATTTATTTTCCACATAGGCAAATAAATCCTTTTGCATTAATTCGCAGTGTTTCATGTGTCATTATTTATTGTTGTGGGTCACATGGAACTCGCCATCAAGAATTCTGATTTCTTCAATCAAACTTTTTGAAATGGCTCGTTTCATATTATTTCCTGTTTGAATATTCAGAGAACTGAACGATTAATTTTTTCTGTAAGTTCTGTTTCGCACGCTGGAGCAGTGATTCGACACTTGCCAGGCTGAGGTTCATGATTTCGGTAATTTCCTTGTACGATAATTCTTCATACTTGCTCAGGATGAAAGCTGTTTTCTGGTTTTCGGGCAGACTGTTTATGGCAGTATCAAGAATCTGTTTCCGTTCGTTGTTCTCGAAAGAGTTGTCGTTAGATGAAGGCTCTGCTATTGCATTTCCTGAATTGCCGTCTTTTTTATAAAAAAAAGATTCAAATTGCTGAACGAGTTGTTTGCGCTTGTTTTTCCTTACGAAATTTAACGATTTATTCACGGTAACCCTATATATCCAGGTAGTTAATGAAGATGTTCTGTTAAACTGTCCCACTTTCTCCAGAATCTCAATACATACATCCTGGGCTATGTCCTCTGCATCATCCATATCATGTACAAAATAAAAGGCAGTTTTGATGACTTGCTTATGGTATTTGTTCACAAGGTCTTGTATGACCGGTTTGTCATGGTTCAGTATGCCGGTTATCAGTTCCTGGTCAGTCATCAATGTGTAATAAAATGAAAGGTTGAAAATTATATACTGCCTAAAATTTGGTATCCATACCTGTATTTTGGTTTAGTTTCTTATAATCCCACATCAGAGATATAATTTTCAACCTCTGTTTATACCTGCTATTTTTTTGCAGACAATGCCGTCCGGCATATGAAATGACTTATTCTTGCCGGAGTCGTTATCTCCTGCAACACCTGCCCTGTCCACCGCCTTTCCCCTGGCCATAGCGGTGCTGATAGCCCTGTCCGTTCCGGCAGTTATTGCCTTGTTTATTACCGGCATTCGCACGGTTGTCGCAGATGCCATCGCCATTTTTATCAACAAAGTTTGCGCCCCTGCCCTGTCCATTCCGGCAGTTAGTAGCTTGCTTATTGCCGGCATTCACACGATTGTCGCAGATACCGTCGCTATTTTTGTCAACAAAGTTTGCGCCCCGGCCCTTTCCTGACCTTGATTCGAAATTATCACAAACACCGTTATTGTCTTTATCGACAAATTTGCCAGGGTTTGAATTGACCAAATTCTGTTGCTTGCCTGCCTGGTTTGCAGAAGCATCGCTGCTTTGAGCATTGAGCTGCAAGGTAAAGATCATCATGATTGCTGCTGCCAGCAGTACTTTTCCAGTGTTTTTCATTGCTTATGGTTTTTAGTAAATGATTGATTCAGATACTAAATAGACACACAACCAGGGTAAAACCAGCGGTGTGGAAATATGTTTTTTACACTTGATAAATTAAATGTCTGATTTCAAGAAAGTACTAGGGGCAGAACAGCTAAAATCATTAACCGAAACTAATGCAATGCAATTACAGGAATATTGATACATTATAAATAATCGGCTTTCCCGGCACCTGTTTGAAGAAAGGGTTTAACTGCCCTGTCATAAATCCCGTGAACATAAGCAATAGCCATACCGTAGTTGGTAACGGGGATGCCTGCATCAATGGCAGGTTTCAGCCTGTTAACCAGTTGGCGGCGTGTGATCATACAACCTCCGCATTGCACCACAAGCGCATAATCATGTATATCGCGGGGAACCTGGTTTAAGCCAGCCACGGTATCATATTCAAGTTTTTTACCTGTAAAATTGCTCAGCCAGCGGGGAATTTTCACCCGGCCAATATCATCGCACGAAACATGATGACTGCACGATTCAAGGATAAGGATGCGATCACCATCCTTCAGTTCCCCTATTTTGGGTGTACCCATTAAATAGTTCTGAAAATCACCTTTCTGTCTTGCCAGTACAATACTGAAACTCGTTAATGGTATTTCGGGCGGAATGGAGGCATCGGCTTTCAGGAAAACCTGGCTGTCGGTAACCACCAGTTTGGGTTTGGGTTCCATGCGTTTAAAGAAAGCATCCACTTCACGCTCTTTGCAGATAGCTACAACACCATCGTGATCCAATACATCGCGTATTACCTGAACCTGGGGCAGTATAAGCCTTCCTTCGGGTGCTTCGATATCTATAGGCGTAATCAGCAGTACGGTATCGCCGTACGAAATCAGGTCGCCAACCAGGGTGCCTGTTTTCCAGGCTGTTTCGGGCAGGAAACTGCGCATCTGCGCAACCAGCGGCTCAACATTGGTGTCGTTCAGTGAACTGAATTCAAGGATTATGGTCGAAAGTTCATTTTCGACTTTCAAAATGGTATCGGCCATGAGATGTTGCTGGTCCGATTTATTATGAATCAGGAAATAAGGAACAACGAGTTTATTGAATTCGTCAATCAGACCGTATTCAAATTCCGCAATTGAATTTTCAGTGATTAATAGGATAGCCAGGTCGATGGTTTTGATCACCTCACGGCTGCGGGCAATACGCTTTTCGCCCAGCATGCCTTCGTCGTCGATTCCAGCAGTATCAATAAGCACAACAGCGCCCAGGCCTCCGATTTCCATATTTTTTGAAACAGGATCAGTCGTTGTGCCAGCCACATCCGACACTATGGCTATCTCTTGTCCGGCAAGTTTATTGATCAGCGAACTCTTCCCGCTGTTCCGTTTGCCGAATATCCCGATATGCGGACGGATTTCTTTCCCCTTTTTCATTGTCATTTTTCAATTAAAAGACTATAAATCAGATATCGATAAAATCCTGTTTATTAATTCTCCGATATCTATTTTTTCGCCTGTCCTGAATTTAAAGAATATCGTTTAACGTGAATCCTGTTTTCAACAGGTTCTCTGGTTTGAGCACATTTCTGAGTTTATCCTGATCAATAAGTCTTAGCTTTAAATTAGCTTCGAATACGTCGCATCCTGTTGCTTTCATCTCCTTGGAAAGCATTACAGCCTTGCGGTAACCGATCAGAGGGCTTAAAGCAGTTGTTATAGCAGGACTGCTGAAAAGCCGGGCTGCGCCATTTCCGGAGTTAATTTTCAATCCTTCGATTAAATGAATCCCAATGGTTTGATCAGCAGCAATCAATAATTTCAAGCTTTCAAGCAAGGCATGGCCGATTACCGGAATATATGCGTTCAGATCGAGGCAGCCCTGTGCACTTAACGAACTTATTAGCATATCGTTGCTGTATATTTTATGCGCGGCACTTATTACAAACTCGGGAATTACCGGGTTTACCTTGCCCGGCATAATTGAACTTCCTACCTGCCGTTGTGGGATGCTTACACCATGTATTCCTGCCACATCCGAGGCTAGTAGTCGTATATCTGAAACCATTTTTTCGAGGTTTACGGCATGCGCTTTCAAAATGGCATGTACTTCAACTATCGAATCGAGGTTATTAGTAGCATCCGAAAGGTTCTCACTTCGGGTCACGGGGAGCCCGGTGAGTTTCTGCAAAGCCGGAACCACTTCCATAATGAAAAACTTCGGTACAGCAATCCCGGTTCCAACGGCGCTTCCACCCAGGTTTACAATTTTAATACGCTCGAAACACTTCGAAACTCTCCACCAGTCGCGCGACAATGCCTCGCTGTAAGTACTGAAAAGCATTCCGTACGACGAAGGAACAGCTTCCTGCATCTGGGTGTATGCAATACGGAGTTCATTGCGGAATTTGCCTTCGGTTATTTCAATTTTCTGCCGGAGCGAATTTATTGCTTCTTCCAGGTCACCGAGCAGGAACATGGTTGCAACCTTAAGGGCTGTAGGAACCACATCGTTGGTCGATTGATAAATATTGGCTGCCTCAATCGGATCAATCTTATCATAGTCCCCCGGTGCGAAACCCAGTTTCTGCAAAGCAACATTGGCTGCAATTTCGTTCACATTCATATTGATGCTGGTACCGGCACCACCGTTGATTGCAGGAATAATGAATGACTGGAAGTACTTCCCTTCCGAAATTTCTTTTGCCGCCTGTTCAAGAGCATCAATAATGTCTTTACCTAGTAATGCAAATGGAAGTTCATTTCCAGTGTTCCTTTCGCCAACCGCTATGCTGAAACTCCTGTAAGCCTGGTAGCATGACTGTTTCACTATGCCCATTGCTTTATACCACTCAGGATGAAAAGGGGTACGATCAGGAAAGTTGTCACGTGCCCGCAAGGAGTGGATGCCATAAAAAACATTCGCCGGAACCTTTAAGGATCCCAGCGAATCGTTCTCAATACGAAATGAATTTGGTGACATGAGACAGGTTTTTTTCAAAACCCAAACTTACTGCTTTTTCTGTTTTGAAGCACCATTTTGTCGATTATTCAATGGTGCGTAAGCCAGTAAGATCTCATTCAGCTGTTTGTTATCGGTAACCATAATGGTCATTCGCCCCGAAGGCTCTACCTGCACCGACTCAAGGAAATCATGATTTGTTTTGCCGAGGCTGTAGTTCAGATAGCTGATACCGCAATTGGTTGTTTCTGCATCCTTTTTATGCGGGCTTCCTTTGGCAACAAATACCCCGCCAACAGATAGTTTTGCATCGGCAGCAATCCGTGCTGCTTCTGCCATCGCAGTTTCGTATGAACCGGTGTATACCAGCGAAACGGAATTAAACCCTTCGGTAGGATCCGAAACAGATGTGGAATTCGAAAAAACAGGGTCAAATTTCATACCGGAAGGTTCCGATATACCCAGTTTGCATACCCAATCAGGAATTTTATCGGTATTCAGTGGGTCTCCTTCTGCTGCTTCAGTTCGTTCTTTGCCGGCCCTGAGTATCCCCGCCAGACTGTCATATTCAGTACGGGTTATTTTACCCGTTTCGAGATCGCCTTCCAGCGATTTCATGCGTTGATCAAAATCGACTTCAGTTTTTGAAACCGAAGCGGGCGATCCTGCCTTTAGTGTTATATTTTCGCCAAACCCGACGAAAAATGTAATAATTAATCCAATAAAAGAAATAACGAGAAATTTTTCAAATTTTATTTTTGTCATGCGTGTTGTTTTCGTTCATACTGAAGGCATACAGTTTCATGCCTTTTTACTTTCCAAATAGAACGTGCAAAAGTACACAATTATTGTATATCAATTACATAACACTTACTAATATGTGTTAAAACAAAGTCAAACTACTATTAAAAAATGTTAATTTCCACTTTTATTTGTATATAAATGCTCTAAATACTGATAAAAAACTGTCAAAATGAACCTGTAATTCCCTATTTTTGGGCAACTGATTCCACCGGAATTTCTCCGTGGTTAAAAGACTTAATCTATATGATATACAGGTATTTAGGAAATTCAGGCCTCAAAGTTTCGGAAATCTGCCTTGGGGTTATGACCTTCGGAGGCGATACAGTTAAAAACGAACTTGCCACCGTTTCTCAGAAAGAAGCAGATAGTATTGTAGCAAATGCCCTCGAAATGGGAATAAATTTCTTCGACACTGCAGATGTGTATTCCGGAGGAGTTACCGAAACTGTCCTGGGCAAAGCACTTGGAAGCAGGCGGAAAGAAGCGGTTATAGCAACCAAGGTTCGTTTTGCAATGAGCAATAATCCAAATGACACAGGCCTTTCGAGATCCCATATTATAAAAAGCTGCGAAAACAGTTTACGACGGCTTGGAACCGACTTTATCGATCTTTACCAGATACACAGCTTTGATGCCGGTACCCCGCTTGAGGAGACGCTTCGGGCACTCGAACAACTTATCGAAAGCGGAAAAGTGCGCTACATAGGATGCTCAAACCTTACAGCCTGGCAAACCATGAAAGCTCTGGCGATATCCGAAAAGCTGAACCTTGAGAAATTTATTACAACCCAACTCTATTATTCGATAGGAAACCGGGATATTGAACATGAACTTATACCCCTTTGTATCGATCAGCATTTAGGAATATTATGCTGGAGCCCGCTTTCAGGCGGTTTCTTTACAGGAAAATACAGGAAAAACAGCAACGACCCTGACGGCAGCCGCCGCAGCAACCGGCAGGCCTCAAGCCTGAAATACTGGCCTGTTGACGAAGAAAAAGGATTCGAAATAGTAGAACACCTCGAAAGAATAGGAAAAAATTACGATAAAACTGTGGCTCAAACCGCAATCAACTGGCTACTGAACAAGTCAGCTATTTCAAGCGTTATCACAGGTGCCAGGAACATTAGGCAGCTAAGGGAAAATGCCGGGGCCTCAGGTTGGCAGCTTACTCCGGATGACGTTGAGTATCTGGATACAATCAGCAAGCCAACTGTGCCATATCCTTTATGGCACCAGATGTATTCTGACGAAAGATAATATATAAGACATCCTGAATATCAGACTGTTTTCAGGTTCAGGATATTTTCGAATTCACGATCGAAAGTATCTCGGCTTCTTCATTTATAGCATTTTCCTGGATCTGCGCACCTTCAGTAAGTACTTTTTCAACGAATGCTTTATCGTGTAACCCGGAGGCGTTGATTTTCACATTCAGGAAGGCACCCAAAACGGCTGAACGGGCTGCCAATGCACCTACTCCTGCATCGGTCACTGAATTAGGGTTACCGGTTTCAGCCATGACCTTAATAATGTCCATACATTCAAACGAACGTTTCATAACCCTGAAAGGAACTTCAATAGCATATCGGGTTGCATCCTGGATTGCTGCAGTTCGTGCAGCTTTTTCGTCATCATTACCTTTGGGTAAACCGAATGCATCCATAATCAGGTTAAACGCACGGGTATCCTCATCCACTAGCATAAGCAGTTCATCCTTCAATGCCTGACCTTTTTCAGCCCAATTGCTGAATTCTTCCCAACGTTCGTCCCAGCCGGGCTTGTGCGAAGAAAGATTTGCCACCATGGTTGCAAGCGAAATTCCGAGGGCACCCATAGTTGCAGCTATTGAACCTCCGCCGGGAGCAGGAGATTCCGAAGCTGTTTCGTTGGCAAACCCTTCAACGGTCATACCAACAAGTTTATGAATGCTGTTACCATCGAGCAGGTATTCTATAATTTTTTCTTTCGGATTAAAGGGTTTCAGATCATCAAGTCCCAGTGATTTGATTGCGATTTTAACAAGTTCTTCCTGCGATACCCCTACTGACCTGTTTTGCTTACGCAGAAAATACTTCCCTGCATCTGTCATGGCTTTTAGAGGGATCAATCCAACCAACTCAGAACCGGTCACCCTCATTCCGCGTTCCAGGGATTTAAGGCAAGCCTCTTCAAAAGCCACATGAACCGGCGTTATACTTATATTCGTGAGATTAATCGAAACCTGGGCTATACCATATTCCTCAATAAACCAGCCAATTGCCTTACAGGCTTTTAACGATCCCGGCGTCCAAAGCTCTTTGCCGCTTTCGTCCTTTTTTATTTTTCCAGTAACCAGGTTTCCTTCACGAACCGGACGCCCCTTTTCCCTGATATCAAAAGCAACAGCATTAGCCCTGCGAACTGAAGTTGTATTCAGGTTTACATTATAGGCAACCAGGAAATCGCGCGCTCCAACAGCAGTTGCACCGGTGAGTGCAACTTTTTCGCTAAATCCGGCCGGACCAAAATCTGGTTTCCAGTGTGGTTCAGCCAATTTTTTGGGTAATCCCTCGTATTCACCAGAGCGGTTATTGGCCAGGTTGCGGCGTTCGTCGGTAAAGGCCGCGTTTTCGTAGCAATATACTGGTATGGAAAGTTCATTCCCTATACGTTTGGCAAGTTTCCTGGCGTATTCGGCTGTTTCTTGCATTGTAATTCCTGCAATCGGTATAAGAGGGCAGACATCCGTAGCGCCAAAACGAGGATGTTCACCTTTGTGAGTGCGCATATCAATAAGCTCGGAGGCTTTCTTAACTGCCTGGAAAGCAGCTTCAATTACCTCATCGGGTGTTCCCACAAAAGTCACAACAGTACGGTTTGTTGCCTTACCGGGGTCAACGTCAAGTAAACGCACCCCTTCGACCGATTCGATACGATCCGTAATTTGTTTTATGATTGCCATGTTGCAGCCTTCGCTGAAATTTGGAACGCACTCGATCAATTGCTTCATATATTTTTGTTTTTCAATTATTTAGCTAAATACTTACAGCATAAAAGTTGCGCAAAATTAGTAAATTACATTTTGCTTAAACTAAAAGTTTTAATTTTTATAGAGCCAAAGTATAGAACATTAAATAATCTGACTACCCGGCTATATTCCATTTCCCTATTCCACACGCATAGAAATAATTTTACCTTTGAAAAAAAAGAACCATGCTAATTGAAATTGCGGTTTTCAGCCTCGAAGCAGGCATTGCAGCCGCTGAAGCCGGTGCCCACCGGATCGAATTGTGCTCGGCGCCTGCAGAAGGCGGGCTTACTCCATCGGCAGCAACTATGCGCCTTGCACGAAAGTATATTAAAATCCCTGTTCATGTTATGATTCGACCGCGGGAAGGCGATTTCTGCTATTCGGCAAAAGAATTCGAAACTATGCTGCTTGATGTTGCAACCGCCAAAGTGGCCGGTATGAATGGAGTGGTGGCAGGGATTCTGAACCCTGATGGGAGTGTCGATACTGAACGAACAGCTATACTTGTCGATGCAGCGGCTCCGATGAATGTTACTTTCCACAGGGCTTTCGATATGGTCATAAACCAGGAAGAAGCAATGAAGGATATAATATCTGCTGGTTGTGCCAGGATACTTTCGTCGGGCGGGCAACAAACTGCACTCCAGGGAATCGACTGGCTCGCTGAACTTGTACAAAAAGCCGGCGATCGAATATCGGTTATGCCAGGAAGCGGAATCAATGCATTAAATATCAAACACATAGCCGATAGTACAAAAGCAAAGGAATTGCATCTTTCGGCAAGCACATTTGTTCCGGGCAAAATGCTATTTAAGCAACCTAATGTAACCATGGGAGGCAGCAGTGCAATCCCGGATTATGAAATCCGGCAACCTGATGGAAAAGCAATTCGCGAAATAGTCAGGTTATTTTCTGAGGCTTAAAATGCTATTTGGAGTGCAAACAAAGCCAATTTAAAGTAATAACCCTTAAAATGCCTGCAATTTAAAAAACACGCTCTTCATTCTTTTCACGACTTAATTTCAACTCAGGTTTTTGCTGCCACGATTAATATATACAAAATGATTGTTTCCATCCTGTTTATCCTGCTTGCCCTTGTTTTATACTATACTGGTACGTACCTGCTTGTGAAAGGAAGCTCGGAAATTACACTTCAAGCTGGCATTTCACCCATAGTGGCAGGATTAACAGTTGTTGCATTCGGAACCTCTTCACCGGGGCTGGTAGTAAGCATAATGGCAAACATTGCTGGCAAGGGTAATATCGTGATTGGCTCTGTTATCGGCAGTAACTTCTTCAACATCGGAATTATTCTTGGAATAGCAGCCCTCGTGTCGCCCTTGAAAATAAAACTGCAATTGCTGAAAGGTAATATCCTGATTCTGATTCTTGCCACTGTCGGGTTCGTATTATTATTTAACGACAGGCAATTCAGCCGGGGGGAGGGAGTAATGCTTTTTTCAGGTATCTTTATCTATACTGTACTTACTATTTATTTTGCCCGAAAAGAGAAAAACCGGGAGGTGCAGGATGAATTCAATGGATCAGCTAATGCAATAAAAACCAAATGGTACTTGTCAACTACACTGTTATTAGCGGGAATCGGAATTTTGGTGGCAGGATCAGAGTCACTTTTAAAAGGGGCTGTTGATCTTTCCCGAATGCTTGGAGCAGGCAATACAATTATCGGCTTCACAGTTGTTGCAGCAGTCTCAGGCCTGCCTGCACTTATTTATTCAATAATAGCAACCAAACGTAAGCAATATGACATTGCTTTGGGCAATATTATAGGGGCCGGAGTTTTCAATATTCTTGGTATAACTGGTATTTCAGCCATAATCAGCCCGCTGTCGGCAATTGCCGTGAGCAACATCGACCTTTATGTGATGATAAGTGTAACTTTACTGTTATTACAGTTTTTTCGTAAAAATTATACCCTCAAACGTGATGACGGATTATTAATGATAGGCTTTTATTTAATTTATATGTATTACCTGTGGCCTAAATAAACTGGTATTACTTATTGGCATAGTTACTGTAAAAAGCAATTTTTGTATTGAACAAACTATCAATATGTTAGAACTCTTCAGCAAAAAACTGCTTCATTTTCTATTTCATAAATATTTTGACTTTTATTTATATCGATATTTGAATGTTTTTTTTAGTTTTGCTCAAATTAATTTCAAGAAAGATGAACTGTAAAGTATTCTTCACATTTTTATTCAGCCTTTTCGTTATAACTGCTCTGTATTCTCAGAACAGCGACAACCAGAATGGGGTTACTCCCGGAACACTGACCTTCACTGTTAAAACGGTTACGAATAATTCAACGTATTCACCGAGAAATGTTTTGGCGATCTGGATTAAAGACGCAGGCGGAACTTTTGTGGTTTCGCGCAAAGTAATGGCTAATACCCGCAAACAACATCTTGTAAAGTGGAATGCAAGTTCAGGCGGAAATACTGTTACTGCAACTACCGGAGCAACTTTAACTTCGCACCAGACACATACTGTTACCTGGAACGGAAAAAATGCAGCAGGCGCTGATATGCCCGATGGTATTTACCAGATTTGGGTTGAGTATACCAGTACGAATTCAGCTTCGAATGGCAACCAGGGTCCATTCCTGACTGTTGAATTTGACAAAGGCCCTGCAATTCAGCATATTGCTCCCGCCAATGCGACCTATTACCAGGATATTGTTGCCGACTGGGTTCCACTGGGTGTTGGCACTGGTGACCTGTCGAAAGCAGGTGCCAGCGTAAAAATATATCCAAATCCTTTCAGTGACCAGACATCGATACAACTAAACTGCGAGCGTCCATCGCAGGCATATATCAGCGTTTATAATGCATCAGGACAAAAAGTTGCTGAACTCCTGAATGATTCATTCACCGCGGGTACACGAAACTTCACCTGGAACGGCTCCTCCGACAGCGGTCAAAAACTAGGCAACGGAATGTATTTGGTTCATATCCAGGTTAACGGATTTACCGAAATACAAAAAATAGTAATTAACAGGTAATTCTGATACTGGAATCTATTTTCAGCAGATATAAAAAAAGCCGCAACAGAAGCGGCTTTTTCATTTATTCATGATTGGGAACTTAATTCTTAAATCAAAGTACCTTCCCGTTCAGGATTACAGTATCCACTTTATTGCTTCCAAATGCATAAGGTATAAATTCGATTCCGGGGATAGGCTTTGTTATGAAAACATTGGCAATCTTGCCTATCGTTATACTTCCGAGGTCTTCGCTCACACCCATTGCGTAAGCAGTATTCAGCGTAGTAGCGTTAATGGCTTCCTCGGGAGTCATGCGGAAGGTGATACATCCCATCGAAAGCACCAGTTGCATGTTTCCCGATGGCGACGAACCCGGATTAAAATCGCTTGCAAGAGCGAGCGGCAAACCGGCATCTATCATTTTGCGTGCCGGAGCATGAACCATATTCAGAAAAAAAGCTGCCCCGGGCAGAATGGTTGGCATGGTTTCGGAATTTAAAAGTGCCTGAATTTCAGCGTCACCCGTGTACTCAAGATGATCAACTGACAAAGCACCGTACTTCACTCCTACTTGTATTCCTCCCGAAAAATCAAGTTCATTTGCGTGGATTTTAGGCTTGAGTCCATATTTCATTCCGGCCATCAGAATCCGTTCGGTATCTTCAATAGTAAAAAATCCCTTGTCACAGAAAACATCAATATAATCGGCCAGATCTTCCGCTGCAACCTGGGGGATCATTTCATTTATCACAATATCAACATATTCATGCTGCTTACCCCTGTATTCCAGTGGGATTGCATGTGCTCCCAGGAAGGTTGCTTTAATTGTCAGAGGTGAGAGATATTTCAATTCCCTGATCACGCGGAGCATTTTAAGTTCATCTTCCGTATTCATGCCATAGCCGCTCTTTATTTCAACTGCACCTGTTCCAAGCCAGGTAATTTCTTCAAGCCTTTCGAGAGCCTGTCCGATAAGTTCGGTTTCGGATGCATCGTGCAGACGTTTGGCAGAATTAAGTATTCCTCCTCCCCTTTTAGCAATTTCCTCGTACGATAAGCCTTTAATTTTGTCGACATATTCGATTTCGCGGCTTCCTGCATATACCAGATGGGTATGCGAATCGCAGAAGGAAGGAAAAACCATTTTCCCGCTTGCATCAATCACTTTAATTCCTTTTCGGTTCCACTCTTCAGGAATAAAAAGGTGTTCCATGCTTCCGTATTCAAGTATCAGTCCTTTTTCAATAAAGAGAAAAGCATTCTTAATTGTAAGCAGTTTCCCCATAGCGACTCCACTTACATAAAGTTCAGGGGATTCTTTAACACCTACAAGTTCTTTTATATTGATTATCAGGATTTTCATATCTGAGGGAATTTTGCATCAAACGTACATGAATTGTTTGTAAAATACAACATGAGTAAAATACTCTGTCTTATTTTCTGCGTATATCTTCTGATTTTTTACACATAATATTTTGAGAATTCAATCTGTTTAGCCCGAAATAGTTAGCATTCCTGTATGTTTTGAAAATTAACAACATTTTCACTGTATAAACTACTAAAAATCAGCTATGCTTTTAGATACATATTATTATTTTTTGTATTTTTGGGGCTGTTTAAACAAAAAACATTCAACAAACATGAAAATCCGTACTCTCTTTTTAACTTTCACACTCATTGTTCTATCAACATTGACTTTGCTTGCGAAGCAAGTCACTAAAGAACAGGCGCGTACAGCAGCAAAAAATTTCATTACCGAATGTGCCCTTAATCATCAGGTCAACTGCGATGCAAATGCTATTTCTATTACTGACATTACGACTTTCGAATCAGAAGGTCAGCCGGCAGTTTACGCATTTTCGAATAATGGTCAGGGTTTCATTCTCATTCCTGCTGATAATGCCCTTACCCCGGTACTTGGGTATTCTTTTGAGAGCAACATGTCAGACCCGGGAACAAATCCCACATTCGATTATTTAATCTCGAATTACGTTGACCAGGTAAAATATGTTCGAATTCATGATTTGAATGCAACAGTACAAATCCAAAATGCATGGGATTCGTATTTATCCGGTAACCATAACGATTCGCCCCAGACTGATGTTACCGTAGGCCCACTGGTCACAACTATGTGGAACCAGGGCACTCCATATAATGAGTTCTGTCCGACTGAACCATCGGGTGCTCATTTAGTACCTACAGGTTGTGTAGCAACTGCTATGAGTATGATCATGGATTATTACAGATATCCTTTAGTTGGGAATGGAATGCATAGTTATAACTGTCCCGGTTATGGAATTCAAAGTGCTAACTTCGGCAATACATCCTACGAATGGGATATGATGCAGAATTCAATGAGCACACTAAATGGCGAAGGCGCTTTGGCAAATGCCCTGTTATGTTACCATGCAGGTGTTGCTGTCGATATGACATATGCCCCGGACGGATCAGGTGCATATAGCAATCAGGTACCTGCTGCAGTTAAGAACTATTTCAAGTATTCATCTACAACTACTTATGTTACCCGTTCGAGTTATACCCCAACAGCCTGGGATGCCCTACTGACAGCTCAGATTGATTTAAAATATCCGATCTACTATTCGGGACATGGTACTTCAGGAGGCCATGCATGGTTATGTGATGGATACCAGATAACCGGATCAACTCAACTTTTCCATTTCAACTTTGGCTGGGGTGGACAAGATAACGGATATTATACATCTGCCAATCCGAACGGATTTCCTGATTCACAGGGAATTATCAAAGATTTTTATCCGAATTCCAGCATGTATCCTTACAGTTGCAGTTCAAAAACACTTGAGTTTTTCAAAGGAAGTATAGAGGATGGCAGCGGTCCAATTGCTAATTATGGCGATAATCTTGACTGCAACTGGCTCATTGCCCCGGTTGATACGGTAAAATCATATACAGTTAAATTCATCAGATTCGACCTTAAAAGCGGTGACTCACTATATTTCTACAAAGGAACAAACTCCGGTGCTACACGTGTTGGCGCATACTCCGGAAGTACACTTCCTTCGGACCTAATTGTAACAGGCGACAGGATGTATATCCGTTTTGTCACTGATGGCTCTGATAATGCCGGTGGATGGCTGATTGAATTCAATGCGACTTTGCCGGTCCTATGTGCTGCAACCACAAACATGTATGAGCCTTCAGGTACATTTACTGACGGAAGTTTAGGATACAATTACAAAAACAATACCCTCTGTAAGTATAAGATCAATCCGCCTTATGCAACCGGGCTGACACTCACATTTGATGAATTTGACCTGGCTGAAGGCGACAACATCAGGGTAATGAACTATACAACGCAGGAACTTCTGGCAACTTTAACCGGCAATTCGATCCCGGCACCAATAGTGATTCCTTCCGGGGGTTTCTGGATCATCTTCCAATCAGATGCATACTATACCGCTACGGGATTCAAAGCCAATTATTACACCGGCAATGTTGGAACTAAATCGCTTCCGGGAGTCAGCAGTTTAAATATCTCACCTAACCCTGCCAGCAGTTTTATCATGGTGCGTGGATATAACAACAAAACCCAATCGATGCAATATACGATGAGCGATATGACAGGTAAAATCCTTTCGGATGAAACCCTGGTCGTTTCAAAGGGCGATATTGAAAAAACAATCGATATAAGTCACTTCAAACCCGGAATGTATTTCCTGAGTGTTCTAACTTCAGAAGGGAAATTGACAGAAAAAATAGTGGTTAAATAATCCATTGTTTCCAGCCTTTTCAAAGGAAGTAAAACAATACTTATTTGTTCGAAAAACGAGGCTGTCTCAAAAGGGCAGCCTCTTTTTTCATTGATAATCAACAGATTAATGTTGATAAAAGTTTATATATATTTGATTATCAGATAGATGTATTTATTATCTTTGAATTATGAAATCATCCAAAGCAAGGTTTAAACCTTATCAACAAAATCAGTTCATGGCTTTCCCGCCAACCTTCGATGAACTGATTTCCATGGATCATCCAGTCCGTGTAGTGAGTCAGATTATAGACCAGATAGACCTGGATCCTATACTTCGCAAGTATAAAGGTGGAGGATGCAGCAGCTACCATCCACGTATGTTACTCAAAGTATTGGTATATGGTTACCTGAGTAATATTTACAGCTCGCGTAAGTTAGAAGCAGCGTCAAGGGAGAACATTTACTTTATGTGGCTGAGTGGCATGGAACAACCAGATCATAATACAATAAACCGTTTCCGGACGGACCGTCTGAAAGGTGTAATAAAGAAGGTCTTTACTCAGGTAGTATTATTGATGTCTGAATCTGGACATGTTGATCTTCAGAAGGTATACACCGATGGCACTAAGATAGAATCCAAAGCAAACCGATACACTTTTGTATGGGGCAAGGCAATAAAGACTAGCAAGGATCGCATAGCCAGGCAACTGGAAGAGTTGTGGGAATATACCCAACAGGTAGCTGCTGAAGAGTTTAAAGACACTGCTCCCACCCAGTTTACTATTGTTGATCCGGAAGAATTACGTAAGACAGTAGAGGTGATAGATCAGGCACTTAAAGACAAGCCCGTACCGCAAAAGGTAAAGCAGAAGGTGAATTACGCGAAAAAAAACTGGTCGGAAAAGGTAAAGGAATATCAGCAGAAAGAACAGATCTTAGGTAGCCGTAACAGTTATTCCAAGACCGATCCTGATGCGACATTTATGAAGATGAAAGAAGATCACATGAGGAATGGGCAGCTAAAACCGGGATACAATACACAAATCAGCACTAACAATCAAATTATTACCCATTACAGTATTCATCAAAACCCAACAGATACCCGAACCTTAATCCCCCATCTTCAATCCTTTGAGCAAGCATATGGCTTTATGCCGGAAGAGATGACAACGGATGCAGGATATGGTTCAGAAGAGAATTATGATTTTCTGGAGAAAAACCAGGTAGAAGCCTATGTCAAGTATAACCATTTTGATAAGGAGCAACATGATAATGGCTTGTCAAAAGGGATCTTTCATGTAGATAATCTACACTACAATAAAGAACTGGATTGCTATTACTGCCCAATGGGACAAATCATGGCGTTTATTGGAGTAAAGGAAGAAATTACAGAAACAGGATACAAGAAAACTTTATCCCGATACCAGGCCCGAAATTGTTCTTCATGCCCGGTTCGTGGCAGATGCTTTAAAGCCAAGGGAAACAGAATCATAGAAGTTAGCCATCGATTGAATGAACTTAAAGAAAAGGCTAGAGCGCGGTTGTTAAGCGAACAAGGGGTGGTTCACCGAAAGAAAAGACCTGTTGATGTTGAACCTGTCTTTGGTATGATCAAACAAAATAATGGTTTTAGAAGGTTTTACCTCCGGGGTATCGAAAATGTGTCGATTGAATTTGGATTATTGGCAATCGCTCACAACTTAAAGAAAATGGCCAAAAACTAACCATTATTATCTCTTAAACGTAAGATCTGTTCAGCTTGCTTAGAAAACTATACCTTGACTAGTATAGGCTAGATAGAAACCATTGCACAAGTTTGATACCTAAAAGTAGAATACTCAATAAAAAAAGAAGCCGCCTCGATTATGAGACGGCCTCGTTTTTTTATGCGAAAACTCAACTGTTTTGTAACTTTCTGGTGCAAAATGCGTCAAAAGTTCATACGAATCAGAGAAGTACAGATTCGGGTATCGGAAATCCGGCTAGTCATTCAATATTACGCGTGTAATCCCAATACTCATGGCAACCAGCTTTCTGGAATTCATCTTCTTACAAAAACACGGATAGAAGGCAAGAACATCATACTAAACATATAACTTAATCAATCCTGAACTTAAAATCATTTGATGATTAACCAAAAAACACAAACAAAATGAGTCCTAAACTTTTTCAATTAATGCCTGAGCTCGAGCAGCAGGAAATGGTGTATGTTGATTCGCTGGTGAAAAACTTCAACGATCAGCAAATGCTGAACTTCGCCAACTTTTACCGCAACCGCCGCCGGGATCCTCAAATAATTCTGCTTACTGGTCTCGCAGGATTTGTAGGTGTAGCCGGAATTCAACGCATCCTTACCGACCAGATCGGGATGGGAATACTCTATTTGTTTACCGCTGGTCTGTGTTTCATTGGCACCATAGTGGACCTTGTTAACTACAAACAGATGGCTCTTGATTACAACATTAAAGTGGCCAACGAAGTATCAGGCTGGATTGCACGTTTACCGGAATAATCTGATCCATTATCTTTAAACTGAAGCCTGTAATATTTTACAGGCTTTGTTTATATATAACTGTAGTTTTATCCTTTGAGAAGCAGAATTAAAATACGTTCAGTCAAAAACAACCACCTGATCAAGGAAAGAATATTCTCCCGGGAATTCTGAATCCGGTATTAAACAAACTTATAATCTTTTATAACTATATAACTATTTTTCAATACTTTTGGCCTAAAATACACAGCGATGGCCAGGAAACTCTACTTTATCCTTCTTTTCTCACTTGTAATTATCAGCCTGAGGGCTCAAAATATTGATCTGCAAACTGCAAGACAGGTGGCAAATGGATTTTCGCGGATATATATAACACAGAGCACAGGACTGAAACAAGCCGCCGGCGATTATACGATAAACAATAATGGTGAACCCGTCTACTACATTATTAACCTTGCACCAAAAGGTTTTGTTATAATACCGGCGTATGAAGCCGCACCTCCTGTTTTGGGTTATACAACAGAAAATGATTATTCGCCGTTAGGGCAACCCGACAACTTCAAACAATGGATGGAAGGGTATGCTGATGTTATACACAGTCTCAGAGAAAGCCAGGCTGTTTCAACCGAAGGAAATACACTTCAATGGCAAGCCCTGCTTAACCAAACTGCAAACCGGAATGCATCCACAGTAACTACTGTTGGGCCGCTGATTCCTTGCTTGTGGAACCAGGGAGCTCCGTATAATTACCTTTG
Source organism: Bacteroidales bacterium (assembly GCA_963677975.1). Taxonomy (GTDB): domain Bacteria; phylum Bacteroidota; class Bacteroidia; order Bacteroidales; family UBA4417; genus UBA4417. Next base: position 4,378,146 of record OY782677.1, read on the forward strand.
CCCGGTTGATGGTGCCGGACCCGGCGGACATGTATGGTCAGGATGTGTTGCCACAGCCATGTCGCAGATCATGTATTACTGGCGATATCCTAACCAGGGCACAGGATCACATGGCTATACCTACAATCCGTATGGCTACCTTTATGCTAATTTCGGAAATACTACCTATAATTGGAACGACATGGCCAACTACGCTACTTCTCAAAATTTCGAGATGGCTCAGTTGCAATATCACCTGGGAATTTCGGTTGAAATGATGTACAGTCCGACAGGCTCAGGGGCATACAGCACTGATGCTGCAAATGCTCTTAAAAACTATTTCGGTTATGACCAGAGCCTTGTATTAAAATACAGGGATGAATATTCGTACTCTGCATGGAAAGACCTTCTTCATTCCCAGATTGATTTAAGCCAGCCTATGTATTATCATGGTTTCGGGACCGGAGGACATGCTTTCAATGTCGACGGATATCAGGACACCATGTATTTTCACTTTAACTGGGGCTGGGGAGGTTCATATAATGGATATTTTCACCTTTTTAATTTGAATCCGGGTGGGAATTCATTCACTAACGGTCAAGGGGCAATCATTAATTTCATTCCTGCCAACAACCTTAATGTTGTCCATTGCAGCCAGGTTGATACTTTAAGGAATCTTATCGGTTCACTCGAAGACGGAAGCGGCCCGGTTGCACCTTATTTTGATAATTCATCCTGTGGTTGGCTTATAATGCCCGACGATACACTCGAAAGTATTAATCTCACTTTCGACCGTTTTGATATTGAGAACGGGAAGGACTATCTGAATATATACGATGGAACTGCCACAGATTCACATCTGATTGGAAGTTACACCGGGAATACTATTCCTCCGGTTGTTACCGCAACTTCGGGAAAAATGCTCATCCAGTTTATTACTGATGGAAATGGAACCACAAATGGCTGGGAAGCCTCATATAACGCAAAACCTGCGCCATTCTGCAGCAGCAATACAACAACCATAACAGCTTCGGCAGGCAATATTTCGGATGGCAGCGGAAGTTACAATTACCGTAACAAAGCACTTTGCAGGTATAAACTTATGCCCACCAATGCCAAATCGATAAGTATCACGTTTAATTACTTCGACACCTACGATGAAAGCGATTTCCTGGCAATTTACAACCTGGATACTCAAGCCTTGCTATATACCTTTCATGGCAATACCAATCCCGGAACCGTTAACTTCACTACCGGGAAGCTATACCTGGTATTTATGACAGACAATGATAATACTGCAAGCGGCTGGGATATGTCGTATACATCCTCAACACTTACAGGTTTAGCTGGCAGTAATTTGAACATTCAGGCCTCGGTATATCCCAATCCCGCTCAAAACCAGTTACAGGTTAACATTACAGATCCCGGTAATGTCTGTGCCATCAGGTTAGTCTCAGCCGAAGGCAAAGTTGTGTATAAGGAGAATTTTATTTCGACAGGCAATTTAGTCACAAATATGGATGTTTCGGCTTTAAGGCGTGGACTCTATATTTTACAAATAAACTCTGAAAAAGGCTGCGGTTATTACAAAGTTGTGCTTGAGTAATCCGGTTTGCGTTCGATTAATGTATTTGCATTTTTCGGGAAAGAAATGTGTGGCCTGGTTATGAAAAGCAATTTTGATCCAGCTGTTGATTTACGTTTGAATTGAAACATGAGGCTTTTATCCAATAATAAATGCATCTTGTTTTAAGGAAACCAAATACTACTAAGTGCAGTTTCATTCGAAATAAACACCAGTCATGCGCATATTCCTGTATCCTTTCATCCTTTTATTAATTCCGTTCGTTTCATTCAGCGGCAATATATCACCCGAACAGGCCTCAAAAGTTGCACGTAATTTCTATTTTGAGCGGATTAACCTGGTTAAGCCTGTATCAATTGAAGAAACTGGTATTGCTGAGATCAGAAGTATTGGCTCTCCGGCAATTTATTATGTTTTCAACATGAAACCTGACGGGTACGTGGTGGTTAGTGCATCCGATAACGTGATACCTGTGCTGGCGTATTCATTTGAAGGAAGCTATTCTGAAGAGTCAAAACTTCACGATGGATATAAAGTATGGATGAATCATTATAAAAACCAGGTTGAATATGCCATTGCGGCCAATATAATTCCCTCGTCCCAAACAGTTAACGAATGGCAACGATTGCTGAGTGATAATTTTGTACCTCAGAAATCCTCCGGACAGGTATTAAATGTTAACCCACTGCTGGTTTCGAAATGGGACCAGGATGTTCCGTTCAACAACCAGTGCCCGCTTGATCCGGCCGGCCCGGGAGGGCATTGTCTAACAGGATGTGTTGCCACTGCCATGGGTCAATTGCTCTATTATTATCGTTTCCCTCTCACCGGGCAGGGTAGTTACACTTACACGCATCCTGATTATGGAACTATTTCAGCCGATTTCGGTGCTACAACCTATCATTGGGACGGAATGCCATCGCAGCCTTTTCTGTTTAGTAACCCGCTCAGCGAATTGCTCTTCCACCAGGGAGTTTCGGTTGATATGGATTATGGGCCGGATGCCAGCGGTATGTGGAATCATAAAGCTGCTTATTCGCTGAAAACCTATTTCAGGTATGGACCTGAAACCCGATATTTTTTCAGGGATAGTGTTTCCATTGACTGGGACAGTTTACTGGTAACCAACCTGAACCAACGGAAACCACTCTATTATGCAGGCTGGGCAGGAGTTCAGTCGACCAGTGGGCATGCATTTGTGTGCGATGGTTATCAGCCAGGTAATTATTATCACTTCAACTGGGGATGGGGTGGTTCGCAGGATGGTTATTTTTATACAAATAACCTCACACCGGGAGGAAACAATTTCAATTTTGCCCAGGAGGTCATCCCCATGTTCCCCGACACAGTTCAAAACACTTATCCCACTTCCTGCCAGGGCGTTACAACATTCAACAGCCTGAGAGGTTCGGTTGAAGACGGCAGCGGATGGTATAATTACCAGAATAATCTTGCCTGTTCCTGGCTTATTGCACCCGATGATACCGAATACGATTCCGTAAAAAGCGTCAAAATAACTTTCCTGAAGTTCGATACTGAAGCAGGTTCCGATTCACTTTATATCTATAACGGACCCGATGCGTCAGCTCCTCTCCTGGGAGCTTATACCGGCAGTTCGGTCCCGGGAACTATTACTTCGGCAACAAACAAAGTATTCATTAAATTCAAAACCAATGGTTCAGGTACCCGCGAAGGCTGGCAACTTGACTTTGAAAGCGTCTTCCCGGTTTATTGTTCAGGAACAACAACCCTGACTGCAACCAACGGCTCAATTTCTGATGGAAGCGGTTCATACAATTATTGCTCAAATTCCAATTGCCGTTGGAAAATAACACCATCCGGTGGTTTGCCGGTTACATTTGTATTTTCTTCATTTACAACTTTCGACAGTACTGATATCGTTAAATTTTACGACCTGCAAACACAGGAAGTTCTTGCTACGTTCAGCGGTAACCAGCTACCTCCCCCTGTTACTGCCATGAGTGGAAAAATGTACATTGTATTCCTGACAAATACTACCGGAAATGCACAGGGATGGTCAGGCAATTATTATTCGTCTGGAGTTGGATTGGATATTACTGATTCTGTGCCGGGCCTTTTATCTGTTTATCCTAATCCTGTAGTCTCGAACCTTACTGTAGAGAAATATAGCAGCGGATGCAACGAAAATACCATTCAAATTATTGACATGAAAGGCTCAATTCTCATTACAAAGCGCGTTAATGTGACAGAGGGAATAAATATAATACAGGTTGATATGGGTAAACTCGCAAGTTCTGTTTATGTCTTATCTATTGAGGATTGTAAGCATTTGGTTATTAGGAAGCTAGTATTTAAGAAATAATTTATCATCATATCTTGTTGATTTAATGCATTTTACATATTTTTTTCTTTTTTTAATAAAAAAAGTCAACAAAAAGCCTTGTGTTTTCGTATATTTATCACGAATTTTGCACTACGAATAGGAGTATGCCTATTAAAATGGTGTCATTAATATGCTCCTTTGAAAACATTTTTATCATTCGGATAATAACTAACCAAATAGCAAAACCAAATTAAATCTAAATCGTATACTTATGAAAAAGTTTACATTTCTTGCAATTATCGCTCTGATTGCTTTCAATTTGAACCTTCGTGCTCAGAACTCTATTTATAGATGGGCCGTTGGAGTAAATTGGCAATTTGAAGATTTCAACACCGTGCACCTTAGTGTACCTGATCAGTTCAAGTATACGAAATGGCAAGGCTATAAATTCCCTTCTGCTGTTTCAGTGGGAAGGGTGCTAAATCCTTCATTCAACGTTATTGGGCAATTTGGGATTAGCAAACTCGAATACGACAGGATGGCATCGATAGGACAACCTTTAAGCGACGACAAATTCTGGACCGGCGACCTTAACCTCGCCTACAAATTTGCAAATGGATATATTCTTAAAGAAGATTGCTGGTTCGATCCGTATATCTATTTAGGCCTTGGTGCATCAAGTATTAAAGATAAAAGCGTTGATAAAACCACTTATTTTAAACAAGTTACAGGTGTTGGTTTTAATTTCTGGCTTACACAAAATGTTGGTTTAAATTTCCAGGGAGCATACGATTATATGATCGCGCCTAAATTATCAACAACCAACGAGAAACGCGATGACTATATGCATTATACCTTCGGTGTTAAATTCCGTTTTGGTGCAAAAGATACCGATGGTGACGGTGTAAAAGATTTTGAAGATCTGTGTCCTGAAACACCAGGAAAAGTTGAACTTGCTGGTTGCCCGGATAAAGATAACGACGGTATTGCTGATAAAGACGATGCATGTCCTGATGTAGCAGGAAAACCTGAATTCAAAGGCTGCCCCGATACTGATGGTGATGGAATCATCGACAGCGAAGATGCTTGTCCTACTGTTGCAGGTTTAAAAGAACTGCAGGGATGTCCTGACAAAGACGGTGACGGAATAGCTGATAAGGATGACAGATGCCCGGATGTTGCAGGTAAAAAAGAATTCAAAGGATGCCCCGATAAGGATGGTGATGGTATTCCTGATATTGATGACACTTGCCCGGATGTAAAGGGTCTTGCTCAATTCAATGGCTGTCCTGATACCGATGGTGACGGAATTGCTGATAAGGATGACAAATGCCCGGATGTATTCGGTATAGCTGCTAACGGAGGATGTCCTGAAGTTAAGAAATTCGAATTCTACAAAGTAGTTTATTTTGCTTCAGACAAATCGGTGATGATTACTAAATACACTAAAGATCTTGACGAAGTTGTTACCATTATGAACGACCATGCTGATGTAAGCGTTTCGGTTGAAGGATATGCTGATTCACAAGGACCAGATGCATACAACCTGAGACTTTCCGAAAAACGTGCCGATTACGTTATCAATTATCTTGTAAAGAAAGGTGTTGCTAAAGATCGTCTCGTAAAGAGATTCTTCGGTGAAGCAAATCCTGTTGCAGACAATAAAACAGCTGAAGGACGTGCTCTAAATCGTAGAGTTGAAATCAGGACTATTAAATAATAAGATGAAAATACCATAACGAAAAGAGGCTAACCTATGGTTAGCCTCTTTTTTTATACTATCTGAATAGAAAAGAGTCAGTTCAAGAGTTAATGTAAACCTATCGAAATTCCCTGAAGCCCTGGAGTAGTCTTCCTAAGATAAAAGACGACCGTCTTCCTGCAGACAATGTAGAATTCGTTTTTTGAAATTAAGACATGTCATATGCCTGGTTTCGAGTAAATTTGATATTTCTGATGCAGGCAACGATGGCGAGCCACATACCCTATACGCAATTTCAAAAGCCAGTGGCAGTTCTATCCTGCAATGATGAAAAATTGTATGTGCCATGGCTGATTCATCCTTTTTACATCGGGTGCACCGGCGCGAAAACGGAGTTCTTCCCTGACAATAATTCAGGCTTCCACAATTCCGGCAAACAAAGCCCTCAGCCCATTTGGCGTTAGCCAGTATCGCAAGGCATTCCTCACGTGTACTGAATGCAGCCTTATACTGCTCAATATTTAGCTGGCCAATTAATTCCTTCAGATTTACAATTCTTTGACCTTCCATTCGTTTACTGCTAATAATTTATTCGTTATTTCTATGACAAAATTTCACTGGCACGATAATTGTTGACAAAAATACAAATAAATAGTGATATTTATGCGATATATGTAATAAATAATATATCTTTGCATCATTAAACCTGAAACATTAAATAAAAGCTAAAACTATGAAAAACACATTCACCGGGTTGGTTTTCCTGTCAGTTGTGTGGCTTAGCAGCTGCGGAGGATCGGCCTCACCCGAAAACAATAAGACTGCAGCTGTAACAGCTAATTCCCAGGCTGTACAAACCACCGAAACTACAGGAGAACCCGCCACAACCAATGCCACAGCTCAGGAAACAGGAGGAGGCACAGTTGTTACTATGACGAAAGCGATGTTTTTGGAAAAAGTTTACAACTTCGAAAAAAATCCTAAACAATGGAGCTATATAGGTGATAAGCCCTGCATCATCGACTTTTATGCAACCTGGTGCAGACCATGCAAAATGGTAGCCCCTCTTATGGAGGAATTTGCCGCAAAGTACAATGGACAGATTACAATATATAAAGTCGATACCGACCAGGAACGTGAACTGGCCCAGTTTTTTGGCATAAGGAGTATACCTACAATGTTCTTTTGTCCGGCTAAAGGTGACCCTCAGATGACCCAGGGTGCACTAGATAAAGAGTCGTATGAAAAAATCATAAACGAAGTACTATTGCAGAATAAATAAAAACACAAACCTTAATTAAAAATATATCAGAATGGAACATTTAACAAAAGATACTTTTCTCGAAAAAGTCTTTAACTACGAGAAGAATCAGGAATGGAAATTTGAAGGCACTTTACCATGTTTAATCGACTTTTATGCGGATTGGTGCGGACCATGTAAAATGGTTGCTCCTATTCTGGAAGAATTGTCGAAGGAATTTGAAGGTAAAATCAACATCTATAAAGTAAATACAGAGGTTGAGCAGGAATTGGCAGGTGCTTTCGGGATACAGAGCATTCCTTCCCTGTTATTCTGTCCGAAAGACGGAAAACCACAGATGGCAATGGGGGCTTTGCCCAAACAGGCTATGACCGACGCGATAAATGAAGTACTATTGGCCTCGAATTAGTTTTCACCATGGTGTCAGCCAGGCAATAAGATGAAGGGCGGTTTTTTCGACTGCCCTTTTTCTTTTCATTACTTTTGCAAAAACAGGATAAATGAAAACTGTATTGCTTTCAACGGCCTATCTTCCACCCATTTCATGGATGGCTTCGGCAATACAGTGTGATTTGGCAGAAATAGATCTGCACGAAACCTACCCGAAACAAACTTATAGGAATAGGAGTGTAATAGCAGTATCAGGCAGAGTGCTTAACCTTACGGTTCCCGTTGTGCGCGTTGATGGCAACCATACAACCACGGGCAATATAGCTATTGACAATTCGACTAACTGGCAGCAACTGCATTGGCGTTCGATTATGAGTGCCTACAACAAAGCCCCGTATTTCCTCTACTACCGCGATCAGTTAGAACCCATTTACCGGAAAAAGTACACCCATCTTTTCCGTTTGAACCAGGATTTACTGGAAATACTGCTTAAGGTGCTTAAGGTGAAGAAACCAGAATTGAAATTTACTGAACAATATGATTTTTCGCCGGTAAGTATGGATTTGCGTAATGCTTTTCATCCCAAAACCCGGCAACCACAAATTGATAATTATAATAAGGAGAGATATATACAGGTTTTTGAAGAAACAAACGGCTTCATTCCCGATTTAAGCAGTATCGACCTTTTGTTCAACCTTGGACCTGATGCTTTGCCTTATCTCGAAAAGTATAAAATAATTTCCCAGTAGATTATTGACCTGCAGGGTATTCGATCCTGATGTGGTAAATGCTCAATAATTTCTTTTTTATTATTTTTTTAATAGTTGTAATGTCTTTCAGTGTAAGTGGTGAGTTCCTGAATTGCCGGTCTTCCATTTGATTATCGATAAGCCGCTCAACAAGGTCGCTGACCTGCCTCTCAGTAGGTGCTTTAAGCGATCGGGAGGCTGCTTCGATTGAATCGGCCATCATGAGTACGGAAGTCTCTTTCGAGTGCGGCACAGGGCCTCTGTAACGGAATGAAGAATCGTCAATCGGGACCTCACCAATCTCTTCTTTATATTTATTGAAAAAATACTGAGTAAGCCGGGTGCCGTGATGGGTCCGGATAAAATCAATTACGGCTTCCGGAAGTTTATGAAGCCTTGCTTTTTCGATCCCCCGAATAACATGCCCTGTTATAATGCGAGCGCTTTCTTCGTACGAAAGGTCATCGTGAGGATTTATCCCAACTGTCTGGTTTTCTATGTAATACATCGGCATATCCATTTTTCCAATGTCGTGGTATAATGCCCCGGTTCGCGCCAGCAGCGAATTTGCCCCGATAGCGCGTGCCGCTTCTTCGGCAATGTTGGAAACAATTAATGAATGTTGGAATGTGCCCGGTGATTTCATAGCCAATTCGCGCAGCAGGCTTGAATTGGTATCCGATAATTCAATAAGCGAAACATCGGTAATCATCCCGAATATTCGTTCGAACAGGTATATCAGCGGGTATGAGAAAAGTGTCAGCAATGCACTTATACCGAACATAAGGAAATTAACACGGCTTACCTGTTCAACTGAACCTTCCTGCATCAGGGTCATACCCAGGTATATAATGGAGTATGAAAGCATTATCATGAGCGAGGTGAAGAAGAACTGCGAACGGTTATGCAGGTGAACAACACTTATAATGGTGATTATACCTGTAATAAGCTGCATGAAAAGGAACTCAAAGCTATTGGGTACAAGAAATCCCAGAACAATGATGGTTATAATATGTACAAATAAAGCAAGCCGCGTATCATAAAATGTCCGGACGATAATAGGCACAAGACATATTGGAACAGCCATGATGTAATTTACATTCACTTTCATTACTAAAGTTGTAAATGAAACCATGAGTGTAATAAGCAGTAAAAGCAATACAATGTTTCGGTTAACGCTATATATGTCATGCCTGAAAGTGAACAGGAACAAACCGAAAACAAATAAGGCCATTGAAATTAATATCAACCGGCCTAAAAGGATAATCCTGAAATTATAACCGGCTCCTGATTTGGACTCGAACTCAAGCCGTATCGACTCCAGTTGCTGGAATTTCGATTCTGTAACCAGGTCGCCTTTTGCAATAATACGTTCCCCTTTCTGCACCATTCCTCGGGTAATCGAAATATTGGCAAGCGACTGTTCCCTCTGTATCTTCGTAAGATCATCGTCGAACATTATATTGTGGGTGAGTGTCGCCTGTATCATCGGGAGAACAAATTTACCGTTGACCCCCTGAGCCGTAGCGAGGTTCATAAGTATGTATTCATTTGCTTTGCTTATTGAATACAAACTTCCAAATGGCACGATTCTCGCCACATTTTCCTTCAGAACGGCTATTTTGAAATCCGGGTTCTTATTTTCAAGTTGCGGGACCATCTCGATTATTCCATGAGAATATACGCTATCGAGAAGTGCAAATGCCGTATTAATGATAAGCTCCTTTTCAGCTGAAGAAACCTGCCCGGCCCTGTCCAATCGAGCCAGGAAATCACTTTTTGCATATTCAATCTTATCCGTTTCGAACCGGAAAAACAGGTACGAATCCCCAAGGGCTGCTTTACGTTCTTTTTGCAATTCGGATTGCTGCTTTAGAACGGCAAAATCGAAGGGAGCAATAAGATCATCATGTTGCCAGGGTTTTCCGCGCTGAAATTCGTATTTAAACTTCCCTTCGCGGGGGAAAAGGGCAAGCAGAATAACCAGGGCAATAAGAAATAACAGTATTTTATTTACCTGGTAATAATTACGCCATTGTTTTTTGGTTAAAGTAAATTTCATTGCAGAAGAATAAAGCATACGAATATAAGAATTTTTGTTTTCGAACCATCATTTACTATCTTTGAATGCTTATTGAAGATAATAAATCATTTTCAAAGCAGATGTAGCTTTATCCCTATATAAATGATTATGAACGCAATATGCCCGATAGCACAAATACCTGTGCGTTCCGAACCGTCGGACCGGAGTGAAATGGTGACCCAGGTATTATTTGGTGAAACCTTTACTGTACTTGAGGAAAAAGCTAACTGGTTATTAATCCGACTGCACCTTGATAACTATGAAGGATGGATCGACCGGAAGCAATCGATGACGGTTTCCAAAGACTTTATTGAGAAAATCAAAGCTGGCACTAAGCACATTGTTACGGATAAAACAGCTGAATGCTACTGCAGAAACGACAGCAGCTTTATTTTACTTGGCAAAGGATGCCACATGCCTCTTTCGGCTGCAAATACTTTTCATCTAGGCGACAGAGTTTACACAACTCTCAGCAAAAGCAAGGCAGTTCCCAGGAAGTTCTCAGTTGCGAAAATTGCATCCACTGCGATGGACTACCTTAATACGCCTTATCTATGGGGAGGCCGCAGTATTATGGGTATCGATTGTTCAGGCCTTGTTCAGGTTGTATATCACGCCTGCGGTTTCGATTTGCCGCGCGACGCCGCCCAACAGGCATTAACAGGCGAAACCATTGATTTTGTAGATGAGGCCCATACCGGCGACCTTGCATTTTTCGATAATCCTGCAGGCGAAATTATTCATGTAGGGATTATTATTGCCCAGGGTAAAATACTGCATGCCTCCGGCCACGTGAAAATCGACAGAATAGATCATAATGGCATCTTCAGCACCGACCAGGGAATGTACTCACATAGCCTGAGGATTATCAAACGGTTGAAGTAGATCCCTGCCTCAAGGCATATAGATATGTATTAATCTGTGGGCTTATTCCTGGTTAAATTCCTGTTCCCAGAGTTTTTTATTGTCAGCATTAAAGCAGCTTACCGTCATCTTTCGTGCTTTTGACGGGCCACTGAATTTGATCATCCCATAATTATGTTCAATTGTCACGGTACCAGGAATACGGAGAGTATTTTTCCAGGATTCGCCTGAAGTATTCGATCCGGATGTAAAAGCTGAAAATGTCAGGTCGTAGATAGTGGGTTTCCCCTGTTGCCTGAGAGCCGACATTTCGGAGTAATGAACATCGCCGGTAATGAAGATTACATTTTTAATATTGTATTTATATATAAAATCTATAATCTTCTGTCGCTCATTACTATACCCGTTAGCCGAATAAATTTCTGCTTTAACATCAGCGTTGGACAGAAACTGCCCGCCCATTGCCACGATTTTATAGGTCGCTTTACTGGTTACAAGGTTTTCGAGCAACCAGTCGAGTTGTTTCTGGCCAAGCATGGTCTTATTGTCATTATCAATCTCATCAGGATCGCGGTACCAGCGGTTGTCGAGAAGGAAGAAATCAGCATCGCTCCACTGGAATGATGTTATTGCGCCTGGCATATCACTGGTTCCACAGCCAGGATTTCCCCAGAAAAGATTAAATGCCTTCAAGGTCTGATCCTTATTGACGAATGACTTATTGCTGTTATCAGGTCCGTAATCATGATCATCCCAAATGGCATATTGCTGCGTCGATGCCAGGAATGGCTGCAGTTCGGGTAACGAGCGTGTATGATTGTAACGTTTAACGATACCGGTCCATGAGTTCCAATCAGGTTCGCGCAGGTATAGATTATCGCCAAGCCACAGCATTAAATCAGCCTTTTGAGAAGCCATCCCTGTAAAAATCTTGTATTCCGATCCATAAGGCTTACCGGAACGGTCATACTCAGGCTGGTTTATATACGCACAACTCCCGGTAAGCATTGTAAAATCGGGAGGATCGCTGCGCCACCTCCAGTTCGGAGGTGTAGCAAATTCGGTTTTATAAGGCAGTTTTACGGGTTTATTATTGATAAACAGGGTATAAGTGTACCGAAGTCCCGGTTCGACTGAATCTGCTATCAGTTTTGCAATAAATGCATCTCCAGGCAGGGTTTTAATTCTGGCTGTACGCCATGTATGTTTGGGATCAGTTACATCGGAATAAATAGCATATACTTCAGCAGCGCGTGTAGTCTGAACCCAAATGAGTGCTTCGCGCATATCAGCATACCCCGGCATTGGACCCGACTGAAGCAAAGGATTTGAAACTTTCTGTGCCGTTAACAGCACCGGAAGCAGAACTAATGAAATTAAGCAGGTAAGCAATAAGGTCTTTTTCATGGTTTGGGTTTTAGCATATTAATGACTTCCTGAAGATCACCATCTGTCTTAACAGGAGTAATTCCAAGCAAATAAGCCAGTAAAGGATAAATATTCACATTGCTGAACGAGGGTTGCACAAAGTTCAGCTTAAAAGCCGGTCCAGTTGCATAAAAAATAGCATGAATATCCGTGTTGCGGGTATCGTATCCGTGTGTGCCACCGGTAAAATCTTTTTTAGGTTGGTTAAGTGAAACCGCCCACGACGAATCGGCAACAACAATTATATCCCCTACCCGCGGATTGGTTCCATAGTTCAGGTATGCCGGCACTTCGCCGGGTTTCCAGACTTCGATGCCTTGTGCCTTTTTAAGGGCTGAATATGCTGAATCAATCCATGCTCCTTCCGCATAGATATTAAAATTGGGATTTCCTCCTTCGATCCGCACAGGCCATGTAGCGGGAATGAATTCACGAAGCACGGTATTGCGTTCCGACGAAATAGCTCCCATACCATGATCGGAAAGAACAATGAAGTTAATATTGTCACCATCAGGAAGTTGCCTGATCCGGGCATACAGAATTCCTGTAAGGCTATCGATAGTATGTACCATTTTAAAGGTTCGCGGATCGTCGGGTCCATATTCATGACCTGCTCCATCAGGTTCGTGGTAATAAGCCATTACAAGCCTCGGCCTGACATCCAGAGGCAGACTCAGCCATTTAATGATTGTATCGATCCTGTTAACAAAAGGCACTCTTTCATCGTATATTTTCCAATAATCAGGATGAAGTCCTTCAATCGCTACTTCGCTCCCGACCCAATAATAGGATGCTGTATGCAGTCCCTGATGCTGTGCTGTAATCCAAATAGGTTCGCCTCCATAGAACAGGGGGTCGAAGCGGGCTTCGTTATTAGCCATTGAATAAGACCTGTCGGTAAAACGGTCATAAAACGAGTTATTCACTAACCCATGGTGATCGGGCACCAATCCGGTGGCGATGGAATAATGATTCGGAAATGTTTTTGAAGGAAATGACGGTATAAGTGAGATAGCCTTAACACCTTCGGAAGCCATTTTATTAAGTGTGGGAGTGCTCGTTTTAGCGGGGTAATCCCAACGAAAGCCGTCGAGTGAAAGCACAACCGTGGTTTGGCCTTTTGTAACCTGGGCCGTGGAAGTCTCGTGAACTAACGCGATGATGAAAATAATAATCACCAATGCCCAGTATCTCTTTTGATCCATTTTATAATTATTAGTAGAATTAAATCTTAGTTGCAGAATAAACTATTTACATAAAGCGGGTAATCGGTAATAATCACCCCGATTTTCCTGGTAACGGACAGGCCTGTATAATAACCTGCACCAAAACGGGATGAATTATTCCTGATACTTTCACTCATATCAGTCATAAGGAGGACTTTTTTAGCACTTATTTCATTAAGCAGTTCATCAGGAGTATCCTTATTAATGTATGCTATGAGTTGCGCCGGAGAGACATTAAGTCCGAGCAGTGAATTCCATTGATCACGGTTTTGTACTAATGCCGAAATCATCATAGTAGACGTATTTTGCAATGCCAGCTTCGTATTTTCATGTGTAAATGTGAGCAGAATGCATTTTGATTCCATCTGCATATCCTGGACCTGTTTTATTACCTCAGTTAGTATAGGACCTTTGACATCCAACATTAAAATTATATTCTTAGTCTTATAATGCTGAAGGATCTCAATAAAAAGCGGGATCCTTCCGGAGGTAAGTGTTCCGCTCCGGTCTTTCAGCCGCAAGGAATCAATATAATTGTCAGGCAGATTGCTGATTTTTCCTGAACCATTGGTAGTGCGGTCCACCGTTTCGTCATGCATAATATAAAGACTGCCGGAAGCACTTTTCCTCACATCAAACTCTATTGAAATAGGTGTTCGGCATGCATTTTCCAGCGTATGATCAAACAATAAAACCGAGTTTTCGGGCAAACCAACATCAAATCCTCCCCTGTGACCAACAACCAGGGAGCCAGTAAATGTATCAGGGATTTGCAATAGCGTTGAATTAAGTGCCGACTGGCAGTGGGCCAGCACGGGGAGAATCAACAGGCTGCATAGAAAGAGTATCTTATACATAATCATGTCAGTGAAATTCTATTCCAAATTTACAAATGCTATATTAACAAATAAAAAAGCACCCGGAGAAAATCCGGATGCTTTTTTATTATTAACAGTAAAAAATACTAGAAAATGTAACGGATGCCAAACTGAGCCTGCCATACATTGTCGATGTTGATACTCTTTACAAACGAATCCCTAAGCAGGATAGTTGAAGAGGTCCCGTCATCATTTTTAATTGACTGGGTGGCAAACTTGTAGGTTGGGAGACCGTTTACATCGATCGAAGATACTGTAAGAGGAGCGTTAGTTGTGCTAACTGTACCTACGCCCCACTTGTTATTCAGCATATTGCCGGCATTCAGGATATCAACCCTGAACTGGAGGGTATTTTTCATTCCTTTGGTTCCGACTTTGAAATATACTTCCTGTACCAGTGAGAAGTTGAAACGGGTAAGTGTTGGGTAATAGCCACCGTTACGCTCGGCATAACCTCCACGACGTGTTGACAGGTATGGGTTACCATCAATATAAGCATCGTAAGCAGCCTGCTGCTGAGCGGCAGTATAAACTACTGTTCCGACAGTAAGCGAAGCAAATTTCATTTCCGATGCACTGTTAGGAACATAGATCAGGTCGTTTGTCTGACCGTCGCCATTCAGGTCGTTTCCATAAGTATAAGATACCTTACTACCGGTACGTAAATCCATACCCAGCGAAATAAGGGTCGATCCGCCTGCTTTGTCACCATAATCGAGACGGTAACTTACAAGTCCGATAACGCGTTGTCTCAGGTCGTTGTCAGCATACGATAAACCGAGGTAGTTTTGTCCGTCAACTGTTGGCATGTTGGCCTGTACTGTACTTCCGACTGACTGGATATCCTTTGCAACACCATAGGTATAAGCAATGAAACCGCCAAATCCGTGTGAAGTAGTTTTTTCGAGTTTTCCGGTTAAAGTATAAGACGTACCTTCTTTAGTGTTTTTAATAACAAAAACATTGGTAGTTTGGGTATTATAGAAACGTGCTGCATTCAGACCACTTCCTAAAACACCTGAACCCGGGAACCTGTCGCGGCCGTCAGGACCAGTAAACATTGTATCAGCAGCCTTAAGGTTAGCATCAATATACCTCAGTCCCTGGATAGTTTTGTTATAGATGAATTCGCCGGTTACGATAAGACCCCATGGCAGTTTATAGTCAAACGCAAGGTTTGTTTTCCAGATTGAGGGGTACTTAAGATCCATATCAGTTGCATTTACTACATAAGCAGGTAATGTTGTGATATCAGGGGTTGTGGCAGGTAAGAACGGGGTTGGGTCGAGCCTGAACGGATAAGCTTTTGTATTGGAATAGCTCATGAGACCAGTGTTAACACCATTGTTACCTAGCTGGTTCGACACCAATACCTGCGGGATACGCGATACAAACAAACCGGTACCTCCACGAAGTTGTAAGGTTTTGTCACCAAGCACATCATAATTAAATCCAAGTCGTGGTGATACCAGGATTTTAGTTCCGGGGAAAGTACCTGTGTTAACTTTATAATCATTGCCATTCTCATCTTTATAAGTGAGACCGGCAACAACTGTATTATTGAAGTCCGAAGCACTGGCATCGTTGTAATCAAATA
Source organism: Bacteroidales bacterium (assembly GCA_963677975.1). Taxonomy (GTDB): domain Bacteria; phylum Bacteroidota; class Bacteroidia; order Bacteroidales; family UBA4417; genus UBA4417. The sequence goes on from OY782677.1 coordinate 4,394,193, forward strand.
CATCAAACCTGAAACCGCCGGTAATGGTTAATTGATCAGTTGGTTTGTATTCATCCTGGATGTACGCACTATAGGTTGAAACTTTGAGTGTCTGCAATGGGTCAGCTCCGTTTGGAAGACGCGAGTAACGAAGGTTGTACCTGTTAACTGCCACCGGTGAAAATGCACTGTCAGGATGGCGTTTGAAACTTTCAACAGCTTTCTTGAAATCGGCTATTGAATTGTAAACATAAACACCATTCGATGACGGGAAGAATACATTATTCGACTTATAGTACTCATATGATACCCCTGCGGTAATAGTTTGTTTACCTAAATAGTATGAAATATTATCGGTAAGATTAAGGGTGGAGTAGTTTAACTTGTTACTTGGAGTGAACGGATCGAAACCTACTGATGTGTATGTTTTACCATCCTTCAGAATGTCGATACTTGGGAACATATCGGTCATATAATCCCTGTCCTCGTTCTGTTTGTTATAGGTAGCAATAAAATTGTTCGAGAGTTTATTGCTAAAATTGGAGTTTAACTCAACAGCAATTGAGCGGGTATTATCCTGGATCTTATATCCTGTATTTTGCGGTGATATAGCATCGGCAAGATTCGAACGGTTTCCGAATCCGGCTGTATTGCTACTGTTGCTGTTGCTGATAAGCTGGCCTGCTTCTGAATTGTGTTGTGAGTATCTTACTGACAGTTTGTGCATCTTGTTGATGTTATAGTCCAAACGTACCAGGAATTTCTGGCTGGTAACATCATTATTGAAATTATCAAGAGCACCAAGATCAAAATTAAAGTTTGACATCATGAAGTTGGCAAGATCTTCCATATCGGAATACAGAACACGTGAAACGTTCCCTGTTTGTGTACCTCCCCTGTTCAATGACCAGTCAAGTGCAGGTTTGCTACTGTTAAACTTCTCTGCATTGAAGAAGAAGAAGAGTTTATTTTTAATGATCGGGCCTCCGATACTTAAACCGGCAGTTTTTTCGTCGATCGTAACAGGTGTGATGTCTTTGCCATCAGCCTTTGAACCGGCAGTAGCGTCGCTGCGGAAAATATAGTAACCCGTTCCATGGAAATCGTTGGTACCTGATTTGGTAACAGCATTAATGCTGGCACCCGAGAATCCGGATTGGCGAACATCGAAAGGAGCAACGTTAAGCTGAAGTTCCTCAAGAGCATCGATCGAAACGGCTGTTGTACCTGTACGTCCCCCTGCCTGGGCAGATGAGCCAAGTCCGAAACCATTATTAAATACAGATCCGTCAATCGTGAATGTATTAAAACGCGAATCCTGGCCGGCAAATGAACTTCCGTTTCCAAAAGGATTGTACCTGATAATATCATTTACTGTACGGCCAATGGTAGGGATGGATTGAATTTTGGCTACGTTGTATGAGGTTGAAGCTCCTGTACGGTCAGAGTTGAATACATCGCTGCGATCCGAAACAATTTCAACACCAGTCAATTGTGAACTACTTTCAACCATTTGAAAATTAAGGTTTGAAGTAACTCCAAGTGCCATAGTTAAATTGTCGGATACCTGTTCCTTAAAACCCACAAAAGTAACGGTAACCTTGTAAGGTCCTCCTACACGCATACTGTTAATATTGTAATGTCCTTCGCTGTTGGTAACTGTTGCATACTGGGTTCCTGAAGGAGTGTGCACTGCTACAACTGTAGCACCGGGTAGAGTTTCACCTTTTGAGTCTGCAACTGTTCCGCTAAGACTCGCTGTAGTAACCTGGCCAAAAGCAAAGGATACTGTAATTAATAAGGCAGCCAACAGCAGAAATTGCCTGGGTAACCTTCGGATTGAGAGTACTGTTTTTTTCATGGTTTGTTGATTTGGTTAGCTAATTGGTTGATAATGATTTGAGGTTATTGGATATTTTTTGTTGATATTTCACAAGTAAAACAACATTGTAATAAGGTTACAAAATTCGGGAATAAAAACTTTAATGATCAAACCCGGTAATTAATAAATTATTAATTCTCCGGGCATACTGACTAAAGCAAATTTACCAAAATGTTCTTAGGCTGATACAAAAAGTTATCAACACTTTCCATTACAATTGTTGAAAAAACTTATATATTAGAATTTTCTATATGTCTGAATATGTGATATTTAATCAATAACAAAGCATTTGTTTCATGAAAGTCAATTGTTTATTTCAGCCTGAATAGCAAATATTATGAACACGCAAAATCCTATGTTGATTCTACAGTATCCTAAGAATTAGTTAAAGAAATTGTCAGTTTCGTAGTTCAACAGATTAGGTTAATGCTTAAACAGTAAACAATACGCTCAAAGTTTACTGGCTCAAATTACACTTCGGATGCCGAAGCACCTGCCAGTTCTTCAGTCCGGCTCTTTAACCTGTAACTGATTACCATCACTGTTAGCGCAATCATGGCAATAACAAGGAAACTCTTTGAATACCCGTCAAGTTTTGTCGACATTGAAGCAACAATGATCCCGATAAGGGTAGCTCCTATCATTTGACCTGTACTTGTAAAAAGGGTAATAATCCCTTGACCGAGAGCACGTTCCGATGAAACAACTTCGTTGAGCATAATATACCGCAAGGCCGAGCCCTGCAGCATAGCTGAACCTAATCCCATCAGAATACCGGCTGTATAAAAATTAAATCTTGAACCGGCATTAATGAAGAAAATTATCAATCCGGTGGCAGCCAGAGCCAAACCAGCCATTACAATAGCCCGGGAGCCAATTCTGTCGATCAATCTTCCGGCTACCGGCGAGCCTATGGCTATTGCAATTACAAACGGAATGAGCATAAAACTGGCCTGTGAAGTAGAAACGCCGAAAACATAAACAGCCATTTCGGGAACAAATATGGTTACCGCCTGTATAATTCCAGTTCCAAACGCAACCAGGCCAACAATTCGGATTTGCTTTATATCAAACAACTCAATTTTCACAACAGGCGAAGGCGACTTTTTTTCCAGAATGATAAAAACAGGCAAGGTGATTAGTGTTATAAGCAGAAACGGGAAAACTTCGAATGATACGATTCCTCTTATTCCTTCGGTTGCTTCAATATTATTGATGCCATAGGCAAAGGATGAAAGCAGCACAGCAATCAGTACCATACCAGTCCAGTCGAAATGAGGTCTTGAAGGGCTCTTTTTTGATGGAAGCAATCGCCAGGAATAGAAAATTACAATAGCAGCAATTGGCAGGTTGACCAGGAACAATGCATTCCATTTAAACCAGAGCAACAGAACGCCGGCAATAACAGGCCCAATAATAAATGCTATGCCAAACACGGCACCAATCATTCCCAGTGTGCGACCGCGTTTCTCGGGAGGGTAAATGTCACCGATTACTGCCGAAGCTACCGGGAAAATCCCGCTGGCACCAAATCCCTGCACAGCCCTGCCGATAAGAAGGAATGTTATAGTATCCGAAAGTGCGACTATAGCCGAACCAAATCCGAAAACAGCAACCGATAAAATATAAATTCTCCTGCGGCCATAGAGATCCGAAAGTTTCGCAAGAAAAGAAACGCCAACCAGGTTAAAAAGCACATAGATACTGAAAATCCAGCTCAACGAGCGGTGATCCATCTTAATGGTTTGTTCTATTGCAGGAATAGCAGGTCCAACAATGGAAATATCGAGTGCGCCCATTAAGACTCCCGTAAAAAGCAAAGTCAGGATTTTCCCGTTGCGATGTTGTTCCATGAAAATTGTGTAATTATTTGAAAAATAAAAAATGCCGGTCGAAGCCGGCAAATTTACATATTATCAGTGACAGTTTTCCTCTTTCATAAAGGGATAACGGTAATCAGTGGGTGGGATTAAAGTTTCCTTAATAGTACGGGGGCTAATCCAGCGTAAAAGGTTGAGATGGCTCCCTGCCTTATCGTTGGTACCGCTTTGCCGCGATCCTCCAAAGGGTTGCTGCCCTACAACCGCACCGGTTGGTTTATCGTTAAAATAAAAATTTCCGGCAGCATATTTAAGTTCATCGGCTACTTTTATAAGCACTCCCCTGTCCTGGGCAAAAATACAGCCCGTAAGCCCGTAAGGTGAAGTTTCGTCAACCAGTCTTACAGTGAGATCGAAATCTTTGTCCTTATAAACAAAAACGGTTAAAACCGGTCCGAATATCTCCTCAGTCATCGTAACAAAGTGTGGATCGAAAGCCTGTATTACCGTAGGCTGAATAAAATAGCCTTTCGACTTATCGCCGGTTCCGCCAAATACCACCTCAGCTTCACTTGTATTTCGTGCTTTACCTATATAATTCATAATGTTGTCGTACGATTTTTCGTCGATAACCGCATTCATAAAATTGCTGAAATCGCGCACATCGCCTACTTTAATTTCAGCAAGCATCTCCCCTACTCTCTTTTTCACCGAAGGCCACATACTTTCCGGAATGTATGCCCTAGATGCCGCCGAGCATTTCTGCCCCTGGTATTCGAAAGCTCCACGAACCAGTGCCGTTGAAACTTCATCAACTCCTGCACTAGGATGCACCAGCACAAAATCCTTTCCGCCCGTTTCGCCCACAATACGGGGATATGAGCGGTAATTGGACAGGTTAGCCGAGGCGCCTTGCCAGAGTTTGTTGAAGGTCCCGTTGCTGCCTGTAAAATGAAGACCTGCAAAATATTTATCGGCAATCACCTGGTTTCCGACTGCTGAGCCCTGACCTGGTATAAAATTAATAACTCCGTCGGGCAAACCGGCCTCCTTATATACCTGCATAAGGATATAGTTCGAAAGCAAAGAAGTGGTTGCCGGCTTCCATATAGTTGTATTACCCATCAGAACAGGTGCCATATTAAGATTTGAGGCAATCGCCGTAAAATTAAAAGGAGTTACTGCAAAAACAAATCCTTCGAGCGGCCTGTATTCGAGGCGGTTGATGATCCCCTTATCGCTGTGTGGCTGCTCATTGTAGATATCCGAAATATAATGCGCATTAAAACGCAGGAAATCAATGGTTTCGCAAGCTGCATCAATTTCAGCCTGGTAAGCACTCTTTCCCTGGCCCAGCATAGTAGCTGCATTGAGCAACATCCTGTATTTCTTTGACAGAAGTTCGGCCACTTTAAGAGTTACTGATGCCCGTTCGAACCACGAAAAGGATTCCCATTCGCGATGCGCTTTCAATGCTGCGGCTACTGCCATTTTCACTTCTTTTTCACCGGCTTTGTGATATGTGGCCAGTACATGTCCGTGGTCGTGAGGCGCCGTAACGGTCCCGGTATCAATAGTGAAAACTTCTTTGCCGCCAATAATTAAAGGAATTTCGGGTTGCGATGAACTCATGCGGTCAAGTTCAGCCTGTAATTCCTTGCGGTCGCGCGAACCTGGCGAATACGATCTTATAGGTTCATTTTCAGGATAATCGAAAATAAAAACTGCATTATTCATAACTGAATTCTGTGTGCGTTTTAATGATTAGAAAAGTCAGGATACCAATTGGATTGCCTTGGTTAAACAGTATGTATAAAAAACGCAAAAACATCGGGAATGTTCAGTTGTTTGTATCTTTGCAGCCGGATTTTAAAGTTCTTTAACGGTTCGTCCTCTTTTACTTAAAAGATTGAATTATGAATTACTACATCATTACTGGAGCGTCGCGCGGCATAGGTGAAGCTCTCACCCGGAAGCTTATTGTTAAGGGCAACACCCTGTTTGCGGTATCGAGGACCATGAATGAAGACCTTGTTGAGCTTGCATCCAACCTGGATGTACCCCTTTATTATACTGAAGCCGATTTGAGCTCGGCTGAAGCATCAGAATCATTTATTCGAAGTGTTTTCGATAAAGTACATCTGAAAGAAAATGACAGGATTGCACTCATCAACAATGCAGGTATGCTTAATCCGGTCGGACCATTAAAATCGACAGATTTTGCAATGGCTGAGAAGCAATTGCACCTGAATTTGCTCGCCCCCATGATTCTGAGTTCTATCTTTATAGCAAAAACGGAAAAATTTGATAATCCAAGGGTTATCCTGAACATGACTTCGGGTGCTGCATTCTATCCTTACAGCGGCTGGAGCATTTACTGCAGTTCAAAAGCAGGGCTTGATATGTTCACGAAAGTTGCCGGACTTGAACTGTCGGCCGAAAAACATCCTCTGATAATTTTTGCACTTGCACCCGGCATTATTGAAACAGGTATGCAGGAATCCATCAGGGAGACCGACCTGGCTCTTTTCCCCGACCGCGACAAGTTTATCAGTCTCCATGAGGAAGGCAAACTTGCCAAACCGGAAGATGTTGCCGAAATTATCCTCTGTACTATTTTCAACAATTCATTGGTCACCGGATCAGTTGTAACTATCGACCAGTTAAAGGAAATCAGGAAATACAAAGGGGCAAACCTGCTCTGATCCGTTTTTTACAAGCAAATAACTTATGCTCGATACCTTAAAAGCTTTAGATGAAAGCCTGCTCCTGTATCTGAACGGACTGCACAATCCGTTTCTTGACCGGGCGATGTGGCTTTTCAGCGACAGGTTTTTCTGGATACCTCTGTATGCCTGGTTTCTATGGCTTTTATATAAACAATTCCCGACTAAATACTGGACCGTACTTCTCACTATTGTGGTCATGATAGTTGTAAGCGACCAGCTTAGCAATCTTTCGAAAAATCATTTACTTCGCCTGCGTCCTACTAACGAACCACATTTAATTGGATTGGTGCATACTGTTAATGACTATACAGGAGGCATGTATGGATTCTATTCGGGACATGCAGCCAATTCGTTTGCCGTGGCTGTTTTCCTGATAATTCTTGTTTCGAAAAGACAACGGTATATTATTCCGGTTACACTGGCATATGCCTTGCTCACCACGTACAGCCGGATTTATCTTGGGGTGCATTACCCGGGCGATGTTTTAACCGGTATTATTATCGGCTCATTAACGGGTTTAGGATTTGCCAAAGCATATATAGCTTTGCGCCATAAGTATTTTAACGCTAAGCAAAGGAACAGCTGATACTAAGTAAGCCTTTTAAAAAGGCAAATTGATCAATATCCGTAAATCTTGGCGGTGAACTTATCGACTTTTACAATGTAGGTGCATACTTCGCGTAACGAAGGCGGGTTGTAGGTAAAATCCCGGTCGGTATAGTGTGCCATTACAGTATTCATTAATTCGACCTTCCTTTCAATATCATCAATAAACTCAACTTTCCCGAAAGCCAGTACACTACGGTATTTCATACTATAGCTGCATGCCATCTGCTCGCTCTGGTAACGCAACTGGTGATCGGTACTGAAAGCAATACATACAGCAGGGTTTTTTCTTAAAATATCAATTTTATGTCCTTTTTGCGAGGAATGCAGGAAGATAACGCCGTCGCTGTAACCGAAATTGAACGGTAATACATATGGAAGGTTGTTTTCGTCAACCATACTCACATAGCAAACTTCGCATTTTTTAATAATTTCATCAATTTCGCGCTGATCGGTTATAAAACGGTGGTGCATGTATGGCAGGAGTTTGGGGTTGGGATTGGGTATTAGGGTAGGCAATCAATACATTATTGCTGATTATTCTGTTGGGGTTTAGGATTGGCAATAGCCTCCAGAATCCAGGTTATTACCGAAACTATTATTGAGAACAAAACGGCTGTAAAAAAGCTCTCGACCGAAAATCCCTGTAATGCATAATCGGCCAGGAGGATGATACAGGCATTGATAACAAGGAGGAAAAGCCCGAAAGTGAGAAAAGTGATTGGTATGGTAAGTATAACCAGTACAGGTTTCAAAAATGCATTCAGGAAACCGAGTAACAAAGCTACCAAAACTGCAGTCGGGAACCCGTCGAGGTAAACCCCGTGGAGTATGTATGCGCTAAAGAAGACTGCCAGGGAGGAAACAAGCAACTTCAGAATAAATCTCATAGTGTGCGGATTAAATTAGTTTGACAAATTTACAGAAAAAAGCAGATCGCCGAAATACTGTTTTTCGATAGGGCGGTATCCAAAACGGTAACCGATATCGAAAGGAAAGACAAAGCGGAGCAGGTGCAGATCAGCCGTAATTTCGACTCCTGTCGATTGCAGCTTCCAGCTTTCGCCTATATCGGTAGCCAGCCCGCCATCGTAAAACAGGTTTGCTTTCAGTCGCTTGAAATACGCCAAAGGCCCGAGCGACAGATCAGGATAAGCAAACGGGAACTTATAATTAAGTGCAAAACACTCTATTTTATTGGCTTTAACATTCAGATAACCTCTCGGGAAAAGGATCTGGTTATTATACGAGTAGGCTCCGGGATCATTCTGCTGCAGGCTCAAATCTACCCTGATCCCATGATGTAGCAGTATTCCGGGGAAATACAAGTGTGAAACCACCGAAATAATACTTCCAAGATCATTGTCACCAAACGGCGAATGACGGAAAGTTGAACTCAGTGTTTGCCCCCATCGCGGATAAACATCCTTCTGCGACTGTTTGATATACCTATAAGCGGTTATACTGTAATCGAGCGAATGAATTGTACCGGTTAATTTGTCCGATTCCCTCGAATTATTGCTGGTAATATTGTAAAGCGACGAATGTAACCGGAATTGAAGCCCCTTGTAGTATTTCCCTCCGGTAAAAAGCAAAGGCAGGCTGAGTCCTCCGCTTATAATGGCTTCGTTAAAAGTATACCTGTAGGATGTGTCGCCGCCTGTGTACGAAGCCCTGCCACCATATGACGTATTCAGTTCGATAACCGGGTACCAGGCTTTCCAGCTGAAGTCAGCAGTTACCTTTCCTGTATTTTCAGCCATATCGTACGAATAACCAACCACCGTAAATGCCGTGCTCAGGTCGTTTTGCGACAAAAATGAAATACCTGCACTGTTTACACCACTCATATAATTGAGGTAAACCGGCGCCCAGCTGTGGAAATTAAAAACATGTGCAGCTTTTTTATACGGCTGCGACGGGTAAGGAATATTGGTTTGGGTGGTGGAATCAACTATTCCGGTCTCTTCCTTTACAAGATATTTATACAGGGATGCAGAATAGTCGCCAAGCTGTTCAGCACTTCTCCATTTTGAGGGAGAAAAATCAGTTTTAACCAGTTTGTAGCCCGAGGAGGAATAATCAGAATACACAATCATTCTCCCGTCAGGTCGCAGATTGGCATTAAAAGCCCCAAACTTTGCCGAAGTAACCTGGAGAATCTGCAAATTCGCCGGATCAACAGCATAAACATTCTCAATTCCCGTATAAGAGCCGTCAAAAAGTACATAATCTTCTGCAAAAACCGGATTTGAAATTTCGGTGAAAGTCGGCTGAACGATAGTAGTTATTGCTTTCGATTTAGAATCAAACAGTTGTATGCACTTTCCTCCAGTCTTAAGGGTTGTAAACACGATTCGTGTTCCATCGCCGGACCAGGCAGGTGTCATATAGAAATCAGAATTTGAAGCGATTAATGTATCTGTAACAATTCCATTCGCAACATCGATAAGCACAATCGAATTCCTGCTGCGGGTATCAGCACAAACGGCAACAATTGTAAGCCCATCGTCTGAAATCGCAGGTGCATAATAACGGCTTCCTCTTGTAACTTCATGTATCTTCCCAGTTCTGCTATCATAGACCATTATGACGGAATAGGTCCTCTGTTCCCATCGCGGATCATTTATTGTTTCAGTCCAGGCTATTAAAAAATCCGGTTTCGACGATATTTTATTCTCCTTGCTACCGGTTGCCGCCGGATGCCTTGCAACCGAATAGTTTTCGGCTGAAAGGAAACCTGGCGTACATACCACCTTTTTAGTTCCGTCGTGACCAACAACGACAAACCGGGTAATATCGTCCATACCAGAAAGCTGGGCCAGGATCAGGGTATCATTCAGGTAATAAGGGTATTTATAGTTTTCGTATTTCCCCGGCATAACCGGTGTGAGTATGTCATAAGCGGAAATTGCGGTTTGTGATTCCTGGTATTTCCACATCGAATCCAATTCAAACATACTTTGCCTGTAAAGCATCACTTTTCCCGATCCGGTTGCTGTTTTTAAGCCGTGGTTAAAAGGGGTTAAGATGAAAGGTTTTCTTGCAACCTCATCAAGGGCCGAAATCCAAGCCTGGTAACCATAATTGCGGCGGACATTTGCCACCAGTGAATATCCCAGAACATATTTATTCGGAACAAACGATTTATAAGATCCAAATGCGGCTTTATCGTAGCTGTAAGCACCCTTTTGCATAACCTGCGACCGCAGGAGCATTTCGAACGAGGGACTGCGGCCCCTGCCTGAATGGCTGAGTGCAGTTTCGGTACAAACAGCATCGCCTTCGAGGAACCACCCTGGTACAAAAAGCCCGTTTACCATAGAGGCTGCCTGTTCGCCGGTAAACCACGACAACACTTTAGTAAATCCCTGGTTCGCCCTGTCGAGCTGGACAACGTGCCTGTACTCGTGCAAAGCCAGCTGATCGAGCCAATCCTGTGCATATGAGTCCTGCGGGGGAGTTGTAAAAATCTCAACCCGCTTCGGAGCCCAGGCAGTGACAGCATTGGGTTCGGTATTGTATGAATGTATAATAAACGGAACCCGTGCCGGAAGAAAGGCAAGTGTTTTAGTTCCATGAGTATAGGTATAGTTGAGGGTATTCACCAACTGTTGCGCCTTTGGTTCAAATGTTTCAGGATAAACAATCCGGAAATGCTCTGTCTTAATCTGTCGCCAGCGAATGGAAGCCGGGTCTTGGCCCAGGTCATAATACTGCCCGTATAATGTAAAAGGGATAACAGATACCAGTATAAGTATAAATAAACGTACAATTGAAGAAACTGTCATCCGCGAATGATTTGCTGCAAATTTAAATAAGAAACGGGAGCAAATGCCTGCTCCCGCCAAATCAAAGAAAGAAAACAGAATTGAAATGGCAAACTATACCAGGTGGTGTTCGTGAAAAAGTTTTTTCAGGTCATCGAAGTTAAACGGTTTCTGGGCGTAGCCGTCCACACCAGCATTCAAGCATTCCATCTTGTCGGGATTTGTAGTTATTGCAATAATTGTTGTACGTCCCTCAGGGTAGTAATCCATTTCTATTTTACGTATTTCCTTTACCGCTTCTAATCCGTCCATTTCGGGCATTTGTATGTCCATCAGAATCAGGTCGTACTCTTTGCCCTTAAACCTAGAAATTGCTTCGTTTCCATTTCTTGCAATTTCAACTGCATGACCATTATGGGTAAGATAATAAGAAGTGATTTTTACAATCATCTCATCATCCTCAGCCAGTAAAATATTCAGTCGTTTCATAGGTTAAAGTTAATCAGTTTTTCAGGCATTTTTGCATTTTATCTGGTTTTTAACATATTACGAATGCATATTTTTTGCGCCGGTTTCTGCCATTGCAAAACAGGTACAACAATCAGAAACCTTTTGCCCTGGCTTGTTAAGCCGCGAAAAATATGAATTCCATGGAGAATAAGCCTCATCTGAATAGAGCTTTGCTCTGCCCGGGCGATATATCCCGGGAAAGACAAATAAGGCATGACCAAATCCAAAAAGATTTGTTTCAAATGATTGCCCTGTTCGATTTTCTGACACAACCATATCCGTTATGTTAGATTTTTGAGTTATACAATGCAAAAACAGTTCACCGGAATGAACGGAACCTAACAATACTACCGATTTACAATCAAAGAGTATGCCCTGATTTTTAAAACACTAAAAATCAATCTTATATAAAATGCCAATTCCCCTGGAACCCAAAAATTTGTCCCATAATGAAAAAGCATGGCCGTTCTTGGAAAAACCTGAATACAGTTTATGCGAAAATGATACCTGAAAAACCTGATTATTTTCTGGGAAAAGTACTTATTTTTTGGTGCTGATCCCGGAAAAATAGTTCCACACAGGATCGTCAGGAGCAGCAGCAGTAACCGACACTGGTTGCAGTGTAACCGGGTGGATAAACTCAAGTTTATAGGCATGCAGGTGTATGGATCCATCCTGGTTTGACCTTGGATAGCCATATTTCAGATCGCCCTTTATAGGACATCCCATTGCCGATAGCTGCGCCCTGATCTGGTGATGGCGCCCTGTGTGAAGTTCCACCTCCAGGAGGTAATAATTATCGCTACTTGCAATTAAAGTATACGAAAGTGATGCTTTCTGGACATTTTTCGAATTTTCGCCCGTAACAAACGATTTATTGCGGGCTTCGTCGCGGCGCAAAAAATCAACCAGGGTATCACTTTCCTTTGGTGGTTTTGATTTCACAACCGCCCAATAAGTTTTACGGATTTCATGATCTTTTAGAAGTGCATTCAGTCGGGTAAGCGACTTACTAGTGCGGGCAAAAATTACAGCTCCGCTTACAGGCCTGTCGAGCCGGTGCACTACACCTAAGAATACTTCCCCCGATTTATTATACTTTGCTTTGATATAATCTTTAACCAGGTCGGACAGGGGTTTGTCGCCGGTTTTATCACCCTGCACAATTTGTGAGGGTAATTTGTTGATGATGATAATATGGTTATCCTCGAAAAGGACATTCTTTCCGCTTACTGCAGTACCGGAAAGGTTTGAATTAATATTGTTCCCTGTCATTGGGGAAATCGAGAGTTTTTACATCAACAATATAGTTTTGAACCGCCGACACAATATCCTCGCTTAGGTTCATATACCTGCGAAGGAACCTGGGTGAAAATTCCATTGTAATGCCAAGCATATCGTGCAGAACAAGTACCTGCCCGTCGACAGCTTTGCCGGCACCTATTCCGATAATCGGGATTTTTGCGTTGCGGGCAACTTCTTCGCCCAGCCTGGCTGGAATTTTTTCGAGGACTATACCGAAACAGCCTGCTTTTTCGAGCAGTCGCGAATCTTCAACCAGTTTGCGCGCTTCCTTTTCTTCGGTTGCACGAACTATATAGGTGCCAAATTTATGGATGGACTGAGGCGTAAGCCCGAGATGTCCCATAACGGGAATCCCGGCCGATAAGATCCGTTCGACAGATTCAATAATTTCGACCCCGCCTTCCAGTTTCACAGCATCCGCACCGGATTCCTTCATGATACGGATAGCCGATGAAAGAGCTTCTTTCCAGTTCCCCTGGTATGTGCCAAAAGGCATATCAACCACAACCAACGCCCTGTGAACGGCTCTTACTACCGACGATGCATGGTAAATCATATGATCGAGCGTAATAGGCAGTGTACTGCTGTAACCTGCCATTACATTTGAAGCTGAATCACCTACCAAAATGATATCGATACCCGCCTTATCAAGCAACCTGGCCATTGAAAAATCGTAACCTGTGAGCATCGATATTTTCTCGCCTTTGTGTTTCATTTCCTGAAGGACATGAGTAGTAACCTTCGATGCAACTCCTGGTTTGGCTGTCATAGGCTAAAATTTTAGATTTAATGATTTACATTCTGCTTTCCGAAATATTATAATTGGAATGCCTGAATTAGGGACACAAAGCTACAAAGAATAATAATAAATAAGGGGGAGAAAAAAAAAGCCAGTCACATGCGCATCCGATTTATAATTACTTTTGCTCTTGCTACAGTTTAGCATGATCTATGAAAAAACTATTTCGCTTATTTATACCTTTAGTTATTCTTTTCTCAGTTTTGTCGTGCGAAACTGATTTTGATGTAATTGCCGATTACAAGGAAGTGGCTGTCGTATACGGGTTGCTCAACCAGAATGACACAATACACTACCTGCGAATCAGTAAAGCTTTCCTGGGTGAAGGGAATGCACTTACTTACGCCAAGGTAGCTGACTCTTCAAGTTTTGGAGCAGATATTAATGTGGTTCTTTCTGAGACCACTCCGGGCGGAACCAAAAGAAACATTGTATTCGATACTGTTACCTTGTATTCAAAATCACCTGGCGATTTTTATTCGCCGGGACAGTTATTTTATTCCTCCAGGGCGATATTAAATGAGAATAACTCATATAAACTTACAATTACTCATAAAAAGACTGCATATGTTGTGAGTTCGCAAACCATGCTTATTCACAATTTCGAAGTTACTCAGCCGGTTTACCGGCCACCTCCATTTCCGCCGGTTACTCTGAGTTTTCGACGGGCCAGCACATCAGTGCAGAAATTTGCCTGGAGTAATGCCGTCAACGGGAAGAGGTATCAACTGCGTTTTTATTTCCATTATAAAGAACTCGGGGCTTCAGGCGATACCGCCTATCGTATGATTGAATGGGCATTTCCATCAGTTACTGCCGAATCGACCACAGGCAGCGGCGAAAGCCTGGTTACCTACAAAAACGAAGAATTCTTTACTTTGTGCGAAAACAAAATCCCTTACACCGAAACAGCAAATGAAAATGCAGTGCTGAAAAGATTTGCATCAACCTGCGACATTGAAGTAACGGCAATTGGAGATGAATTTACCACATACCTCGATGCAAACGGCCCATCAACAGGTCTGTTAATCGAAAAGTCATTCTATAGTAATATCACAAACGGAATTGGTTTATTTTCGTGCAGGTACCAGATACACCGTCTTATCAGCCTCAGCCCTGAATCAATTTTCGACTTAAGCACCACAACCGGTCTCAAATTTGTGAAGCCTACCAAATAATCATTTGCTAAATTCCAACCGTGCATTCCATTTCCTTTTTGTTTCAGGGAGATCTGAAATCCTCTTGACTTTAAATTCCAAATGCCAATTAATGTAATTTTATTACTAAATTGAGTATGAATTTTCTGCCTTTTTGTCAGAAAACGTTAAAGACTGCCATACCCATGGATAAAATTCCAATTTTGTTATTACGCAATCCTATTTAAGTCATCCTATTGCAATACAGCTATTTATATATAGATTTATAAGACATCTAGTATTAACTAACGTCTTTCCCAAAACAAACTACCCGAATTAACTTCCTATGGCATAATGATTGAAATGCTAAGACGTATATCAAAAAAATGTATTAATAAAGTAAAACACAATAGATAATGGGAAAAATAATTGGTATTGACCTGGGTACTACAAATTCATGCGTTGCTGTAATGGAGGGTAACGAGCCCGTAGTTATCCCTAACAGTGAAGGAAAACGCACTACTCCTTCGATAGTTGCTTTTACCGAAAACAGCGAACGTAAAGTTGGTGATCCGGCCAAAAGGCAATCTATCACCAACCCTACCAAGACTGTATATTCGATTAAACGGTTTATGGGCGAAACATACGACAGGGTTACTAAAGAAATCCAGCGCATGCCATACCTGGTTGTTAAAGGCGACAATAACACCCCGCGTGTTAAAATTGATGACCGTACTTTTACACCGCAGGAAATTTCGGCAATGATATTGCAGAAAATGAAGAAAACGGCGGAAGATTACCTCGGACAAACTGTTACCGAAGCTGTAATCACCGTACCTGCTTACTTCAGCGATTCGCAGCGCCAGGCAACCAAAGAAGCCGGTGAAATTGCAGGACTTACTGTAAAACGTATTATAAATGAACCAACAGCTGCTGCCCTGGCTTACGGCCTCGACAAGAAGCATAAAGACATAAAAGTTGCCGTTTACGACCTTGGGGGCGGTACTTTCGATATTTCAATCCTCGAACTGGGGGAAGGTGTATTTGAAGTTAAATCAACCAACGGGAATACCCACCTGGGAGGCGATGATTTCGACCAGCGCATTATCGACTGGCTGGCTGACGAATTCAAGAACGACGAAGGAATTGATCTTCGTAAGGATCCGATGGCACTACAACGTTTGAAAGAAGCTTCAGAAAAAGCGAAGATTGAACTTTCGAGCTCAACATCAACCGAGATAAACCTGCCGTATATTATGCCGGTCGACGGTATGCCAAAGCACCTTGTCCGCACACTGAGCAGGGCCAAATTTGAACAGCTTATCGATGATCTCGTTCGCGCAACTATTGATCCATGCCGCGCTGCAATGAAAGATGCCGGTCTTACAAATGCCGATATCAACGAAGTTATACTTGTTGGCGGCTCAACCCGTGTCCCGGTAATTCAAAAAGCCGTCGAAGATTTCTTTGGCAAAGTGCCTTCAAAAGGAGTTAATCCTGACGAAGTGGTTGCAATAGGAGCAGCAATACAAGGCGGAGTATTGACAGGTGAAGTTAAAGATGTACTTCTGCTTGATGTAACTCCTCTATCTCTGGGTATCGAGACATTGGGCGGAGTGATGACTAAACTTATTGAGTCGAATACTACCATACCAACCCGTAAATCGGAAACATTCAGTACCGCATCCGACAACCAGCCATCAGTCGAAATACACATCCTCCAGGGCGAACGTCCTATGGCTAACGGCAACAAGAGTATCGGCCGCTTCCACCTCGACGGGATACCACCGGCTATGCGTGGCACTCCGCAGATTGAAGTTACTTTCGATATAGATGCCAACGGGATTTTACATGTATCTGCCAAGGATAAAGGAACCGGCAAAATGCAGGAAATACGTATAGAAGCTTCTTCGGGTCTTTCGGAAGCCGACATCAAGCGAATGAAGGAAGAAGCTGAGCTTAATGCTGACGCCGACCGCAAAGCAAAGGAAGAAATTGACAAGGTAAACCAGGCCGACTCACTGATTTTCCAGACCGAGCGTCAGTTGAAAGAGTTCGGTGATAAGCTTCCGGCTGATAAAAAAGAACCGATCGAACAGGCCCTTAACAAGCTTCGTGAAGCGCACAAAAACCGTGACCTTGCCGGTATCGATAGTGCTATGGCTGAACTTAACAGTGTATGGCAGGCAGCCAGCGAGGAAATGTACAAGGCAACGCAGCAACAAGGCCAGCCCGGTGCCGAACCGCAAGGCCAGCCCGGCCCGGAACCAGGAAAATCACCTGACCAGGAAGTTACTGATGTTGACTTTGAAGAAGTGAAATAACACCATTGATAATTCTAATACACTAAGAACGACCTTCAACAATGAGGGTCGTTTTTTTTTTGCCCCTAACTCATGCTAACACGGCCTTTTTGCTCTGCTTGTATCAGATTCTGTTAGTTAAAGATAAACAAGTACCAATTGGTTACTTTATAATAGATCGTTGATTGCTTAAATGCTGGCCTGATAGAAACAGAAAAGCCGGATTTCTCCGGCTTTTCATTCAGTTTTCCTAAAGACAAGATGATTACTTCATGATTACCATTTTACGCACAATATTCAGGTCACTGTTTCTCAAAGCTATCATGTATACTCCTGCAGGAACTTTTCCCATATCGATAGGCGCTATATAGGTACCATTAATTTGAACATTTTCCTGCTTCCACTGCACTGCACCAAGGTTATTGTAAACTTCGATATTCAGGACAACAGGTTTGCCCGAAACTACCTTAATGTTAAACTGGCCCCTGCTTGGGTTCGGGTATACTTCAAACGAATTACTTATTTCCAGATCAGCAACTGCGACAATCTTCGTTACTACAATGGCGTTCGACGGGAGTGAACTGCATCCGCTGAGGGTGACTATTACTGTATATGATCCAAGATGAACAGGTTTGAATTTCTTTCCTGTTGCACCGGTGATTGCCACACCATTCAGATACCATTGATTTCCGGATGCAGCACTGCTGATCAGCGTATCGCCTACAGGAACCTGAGTAATTACCGGAGTAGCTGGCAATGCATTTACTGTTACATTGAAACCAGGTGAAACTACTCCATTTCCACAGATATTTACTCCATTCACCTTTATTACTCCTGAAGCTGCTGTGGTCGAGAAATTAACTGTAATCGAATTTGTTGTCGATCCCGATGCAATAGTAACTCCAGCAGGAACGCTCCAGTTGTACGAGGTTGCATTGGCAATTGCGGGTACTGTGTATGCAACACCCTGTGCCCCCGAACATACTGAGGCCGGACCGGTGATTGTTCCCCCTGCAGCAGGTAATGGAGCCACAGCAATGTTGTAAACTGTAGGTTGAACTCCAGGACATCCAAGGGCATTAGTATAATTAACACTTACTGTTTGGTTGCCGGCCGAATTCCACGAAACTGTAATTGCACTGCTTCCTGCACCGGCAGTTATGGTTCCGCCTGAGGAAATAGTCCATACATAGTTTGAATTACCCGCTTGGGTAGTATATGTTACACCGGTAGCTCCCTGGCAAGGGGCCGTTTCGCCGAAGATTAAAGGAACCGGAACTGTAAGTACAGATACATTCCTGTAAGTGGATGAAACAGCGCTACATCCACTTGTATTGCTGTAATTAACTGCAATATAGCGTGATCCGGCTGTAGGCCAGTTCACTGTGACGGTATTTGTATTAAGGCCGGAGGTAATAACGCCGTCGTATGAAATAGTCCATACATAATTCGAAAATCCTGCTTCAGTTGTATAGGTAACTCCGTTAGTACCTGCACAAACCGAAGCTGCCCCTGTAATTGTAGGTGCAGGAGTCTGATTTACATTTACATTGAAACTTGTAGGAGTAACGGCATTACAGCCTGCAGGAATAGTATAGTCAACAGTAACTATCTTGGCTCCAAGTGTACTCCACGTAACTGTTATTGCATTGGTTCCAGCTCCGGCAGTAATGGTTCCTCCGGCTGAAACAGTCCATATATAGCCACTATTGCCGGCCTGTGTCGAATAAACATTGGTAGTAAATCCCAGACATGCATTGGCTGGACCAGTAATTACAGGTATCGGCCTGCTAGCTACTGTAATATTAAATACTACCGGTGTTGCTGCACGGCATCCGGCAGCATTTGAATAATTCAGGCTAATTGTCTGGGCACCAAGAGCATTCCATGTTACTGTAATCGAATTAGTGCCTGCCCCGGCAGTAATCGTTCCGCCAGCTGATATAGTCCAGGTATAGGCTGTCATACCTGACTGAGTTGTATAAACTACTCCTGTAGCACCAAGACATGCAGATAAAGGCCCGGTAATGAGCGTCGGTGTTGGCAATGCATTAACTGTCACTGCCAGAGTTGAAATTGCTCCAATTCCACAATCATTAGTCCCTTTTACTGTAATATTTCCGGAAACGGCTGATGCAGAATAGCTCACAGTTATTGAATTTGTGCCAGTTCCTGCTGTTATTGTAGCTCCTGTCGGCAGAGTCCAATCATATGAGGTAGCATTCAGAATTGCTCCCACACTATAGATAACACCACTCGAACTGCGGCAAACACTTGCATTTCCAGTGATTGCTCCAGCTGGTACCGGAATCTGACATCCGGTGAGGAATGTCAGGTCATTCCCATATGATGTACCTCCGCCATTTACTGCTTTTACTCTAAAATGGTAAGTATTACCATCAACAAGACCAGAAACTGTCGCTGATACGGCTGTTAAACTATTCCCTGTTACAATGTTTGGGGTTGCATTCACAGTTAAACCGTATGCATTGGTCAGTCCATATTCAAAGGTAACTGTGGTGCTGGCATTATTGGCATTCACGGAACCATTAAGAATTGCACCTGTAGAACTTATACCAGTTGCAGCATTGGTTATGGCAACGGGCAGAGTAGTTGTTGCCTGGCTGTTTGGGTTCAACGTGGCAGTAGTAGTCAAATACTTTGTTGAAGTACCGGTTCCATTATATTCATAAGCCCTGAACCAATAGGTAGTTCCGGGCGACAACCCGGTTACTGAGACCGAATTCCCAGTGTTATTATAAATCACTTGTTCACCTGAACCGGCATAAACGGAGTTAGCAACAGGATCTGTTCCATCAGCAGGATTTGTAAAACTATTGGTAGTATTTACTTTCACTATGCGTTTCGTACCATCTCCGGGAATATAACTTGCTGTCATCCCTGTATTGGTAACAGTACTAAAAGTAATGTTACTTGTCTGAATTGTTGGAGCAGCAACACCAGCTGCTACCGGAGCAAAAGCGATGCCTCTCCAGGCAATAGAGGTTGATGACACAGTTGCAAGGAGTGTAGGAGTTGCTGAAGGGGTAACATTATAACCTGTTGCATCTACAATTGTATACATATTGCTCGTGTATGGGCTGCTGGTAGTTGAAGAAGTGGCGAAAAGAGTAACCGTGGATCCCGTGACTGAACCTGTAAGTCCTCTCACACTAGTGATAGCAAGAGTTCCATTAGAAACCCAGGCCCCGGAAACAAGAGAATATTTATAAAGCGAACCTCCATCGTCAGCAACATATACAACATCGACTCCTGGCACAGAAGGCGAAAGGTCGGCAAAGAAGAACCCATAAGGACTGCCGGTAGAAGTAGGGAAACCAGGCAGGTTTACCGAGGTTTGTCCACTCGTGGTTGGAACCCCTGTTCCGATAGTAAAGAGTCGGAAAGCGCCGGAAGAAGCTGAGGCGTATAATTGACCATCAAAAATATTAACCGCCCTTATATTGGTAGGAGTGGTAGATAATTGGGTAGAAGTTGTCGCGCCTGAAAGAGCATAACGTACTCCACCGCCTGCACCTGATATCCACAGGTTGGTTCCATCAGTACTGCAGGCACCTCTGGGATTATTACCGGATGCTGCATCGGTAAGGGCCGTTGACGTATTTATTGCTGCATTTACACTGATAACACCAATAACCCTGGGAACTGCTACTGATGTAGTACCAGCCAGACTTGAGGCATATGGGATTGTAGTTCCGTAGCCTGTAAGCAGAATGTACTGCTTGTCAACCGAACGGGAAAGTAACCCTTCGGAAGAGGCACTTCCGGAAGCAACTAAAGGCAGGTTAGCTCCACTTGCAACGGTTGGCAAAGGAACTGACTGAACAAGTGTGCCTGAAGGAGTGTATTCATCAAGAAAAACTGCATTTCCTGTATTGGCTAAGGTACTTACTCCATCACCAACCCTGTAAACTACCAGGTTTCCTGGTGTAAACGCAACCTGCGAATATCCATTTGATAGAAAGCCGGCAAGGAGCACAAGCAGAATGCATGTGTAAAATTCTGTAAATTTTTTCATTTGTTATAAGTTTTAATTGGTTGTTTTTCAATGATAAACATTAATTTATTCTTTCCGGACAACAGAAGTCCTGTGTTAGATTAATTTGATTAAATTTGATTAATTTAGAGACAGTGAGCAATTTAAAAATGAATGCACATTCTTTCCCTTAAAACAAGTGGAATTAAGATTAGAATTTAAATCTGAAAATATTACCAAAAATAAATGAATTATTTGTTCTATTGCAGATTTTGATAAATTAAAAAATTAAAATAATATAATATTAACCTTCAGGTCACCTGTTCAATAAACCCTCCATAAAAGTGTATGGTGCTTAAAAATGTACCCAACCTGAAATCATCTAAGTTAGGGTCCTATGCAAAAATCAATATTATCCGTTATTGAATATGAATTCAGCAAACACCAACCCCAAAATGATCATCTCATTCACCAAATTTGTTTGTATCAGATTGAGATTTAAAAACCAAAATAGCATTATATTTGTAGAATAAATATTCTTAACCAATAATAAATTAATTTATGAATAAATTATCTACTTTCAAGAACTGCGGCTTAAGACTCCTGATGATACTTCCGATATCATTTTTAGGTCTTTCAAACCTTAAAAGCCAGACATTTACAGAACTGGTATTCCCTAAATATCTTGGTTCGAAGACAGCAGCCAGCACAAATAATGCCAGAACACCAGTTGCTTTCTGTTTTAGAATTGACGGGCTTACCCCATCCGCGGCTTACGATATCCAGGCACAACTTGGGCTTACAACAGATGCTGCAACAAGTTATGGAGCAGGAAATATCTGGAGCGGAACAGCTTTCTCCGGATCGAAAGTTACAAATGCATTCACTACCAATGCATCAGGCAGCAGTGGTCCTGTGTGGATTTATATCCAACCAACCGGCAATGCAACAAGGTTTGGTGCAGGCCTGGTGCATAACCTAAGGGTTGGTTATGTCGAAACCGGAGGAACTATGCCTGCTGCACCCAATTTCGTTTCAACTAAAACTATTACTGCTCTGGACATTGCTGCAACAGCACTTACAACGGAAACAACGGATGACGGAGCATTTCTTGCCGGAACTGCATTAACCGCTGCAACTGGCAAGTATGTTTTGCTTTTTGATAATACTGCCGGAACAGGTGATCCCTTATTTGCCTATCAAATTAGGCAAACTATTGCTACTAATACAACCCAATCGGAATTACCAACAGTTGTTAACGACATTTATATGCAAGCCGGTACCAGTGTAATTGGTAGTTATACTGCTGTTATTCCGATCGGTGCCAATAACCCAAATGGAGTCAGACGAATTGAATCACGAAATGCTGACAACTCTCTTTTTGGTGTTAAAACTGATGCAGACGGAATCTGGCAAAGCGGTGCAAATTCAACAACTGTTTTGCGTCGTGATGTAGTAATAATTACGAGTACAGATGCACCTTTGGCACCTGTTACGGCACTTCAGCCTTATATGGATCATAGTAACCTGACTGTATACCCGAATCCCTCTACAGATAAAATTTACACAAAAAATTCAAATAATGAATTAATCGAAATTACAATACTGTCATCATTAGGGAAACCACTAAAATCAGTTCAATCAGAACAAGGAATAATTGAAGTTGATCTCAGTGATCTGCCTAAGGGAATGTATATCGTTAAAATGATGAATTTATCCAACAAATATTCAGAAGCAAGTAAAGTTATACTCAAGTAACACATTTTTCTTTATAATTAACTGCTGGTTTTCACTTCCTTTTGAAGAGAGAACCGGCAGTTTTTGTATTTGCATCTTTACCATCAAACATATATAGCTTGTTAAGTTTTATATGTTCTATTAGGGTTATTGTTCAGACTATTACTAACACAGGAAAACAATACTAATACATTGCAATGCGACTTAGCAGAAAATTACTTTTAATCAGTATCGGATCCCTCTTAACTGAGTTTCTCAATTTTCGTCTGTACTCAAATTGAGTGAAAACCATTATTTGATGTTTGAACAATTTCCAAAATGAATATAATGAAAATAAAGTATTACTAAATTGTCATTTAAAAACAGACTTAAAATGGCATTAAAATAAGGAGAAGGTCTATACCTGGCTCCATGTATCGGCTGTTTAAAAGAAGGCTAAAAGATCCTGCTTATGTTTAACCCTTGCTTAAACAAAAGATTCCATGCAATTTATATAATACTGCAAGTTAATTCAAACCTGTTCAAATCGAATAATAATGATTAAATGAACAAACAATCAGAATTTTTCAACATGCATGAAAGTATGATGTGCATTTTCTTTCACTACATATACACTTCAAAATAAAAATATATATTTATATACATACTACGTTCACTTTATATTTCATTCATTATATGATATTTAAATATCCATGACTCACTACATATTTTTTATTCAATCTAAATATAACACTATATTGATATAACAATACCGATATTTGATATAACTTCGCCATCAGTAACAATTGATTAAAGTAAATCTATGTTCAATTTCAAACAAGCAGCCAAATCAATTGACACAGTTGAGCAGTTTCTCACCTTGATTGACCAGGGAAGTCTCATTTTTAAAGATGGGGTCAAGAACTTTCTTCAGGGAAACAAGGAGAACTTTGAGGATAATCTAAAGACTCTTGCCAACCTGTCATCTGATGCTGATCTGAAAAAGAGAGAAATTGAAAATATCTTGTACACACAATCACTTATGCCTCAGTTAAGGGGCGACATATTAAAGCTTCTCGAAGAACTTAATAATATAGTAGACCTTGCAAAATCCAATCTTTTTGAATTCGATGTTGAAGTACCGTTTATTCCGAGCGAATTGAATCCGGATATGATCAAGCTTACAGAGATATCTGTTCTTGCTATTGATTCTTTGATTTTGGCAGCAAGAGCATACTTTATTAATCCCGACTCTGTAAAAGAAAAGCTACATCGTGTTTATCTTTATGAAAAAGAAGCTGACAAACTGGCAAGTTCAATTAAAAGAAGAGTTTTTCAATCACTGCCACAGTTAAAACTGAGCGAAAAACTGCATCTTCGTTACTTCACCCTACATATAGAAATATTATCGGATGTTGCTAAAAATGCTGCCGACCTACTCTCAATCATGGCATTGAAACGAGCTATTTAATATGCAATGACAATTACACTACTATTTATTGCAAGTGGTTTTTACCTGGGTTGGCTTCTGGGGACAAACGATACTGTAAATATTTTTGGTTCTGCCATTGGTCTGAAAATGTTGAATTTCAGGACTGCTGCTTTCATTGTAAGCATTTTCATCCTACTGGGGGCAATATTCCAGGGAAAAGGAACAACAGGATCAATACACCGACTCGGGAATATTACGGAACCGGCGATTGCTTTCTCAATAGCCCTATGTGCTGCCTTAGTTGTAATGTTTTTAATAAAAAACAAACTTCCTGTTTCAACCAGCCAGGCGGTGGTTGGAGGGATGGTAGGATGGAGTTTTTATACACATGCCAGCACCGATTGGTATTTACTGTCCGAATTTGTTCTGGCTTGGGTGCTGGCCCCGGTGCTTGGAATTGGGGCTGGAATTATTTTTTTCATATTAATACGGTGGATCATTAAACGATCGAGGATACACTTAATTAAGCTTGACTCTTACCTGCAGATTACATTGATGCTGTTAATTGCTTTGGCAGCCTTCGGGTTAGGCGCCAATAACATAGGGAATGTAATAGGTATATTTACCAACTTATCACCTGATCTAAATATCGATTTTGGCATTTTTACAATTGACAGTTTGCAGATTTTATATTTCTTAGGCGGGATTTCAATAACATTAGGAATTTATTCGATAAACTGGCGTTCAATAAGCGAAACCGGCAAAGGGGTACTTTCGCTTGCACCAGAAGCTACAATTGTTATCGTAGCTGCCCAGGGGGTGGTTTTATTTCTTTTCTCTTCCTCTTGGTTTGCCAATCTGCTTTATTCATCGGGATTGCCTCCATTTCCATTGATTCCGGTATCAAGTACACAGATTGCTGTCGGGGCAGTAATTGGCATCGGGCTGGTAAAAGGTGCCCGAGAAATTGAAAATAAAGCATTGACCCGTATCGGACTTGGGTGGATAATAGCCCCGATAGCCGCCTGCCTGTTGACTTACAGTGTACTATTTATTATACATAAACTGTTTGGTTATCCGGTCCTTCACGAAATGATAAATTCGGAATTACATAATACTATTCTTCCGGCAATTACATATCAAACACCAAGGGTAAATATGGTTTTACCAGGTATCATCATGCTTGTTGCCATTCTGATTCTTGTACTTATTTACCTGTTTTTCAGGCAACAAAAACTCAGACTAAAGGTTGAAAAGGACATGCTTATTCAACAAAATCAATTGTATGCAGCGCAGAAAACAATGAATGAGCTTGAGATGAGAACTATTGCAGTTGAAAATAATGGACTCAATGTTAAACTTCAGGCAAAGCGGAAGGAA
Source organism: Bacteroidales bacterium (assembly GCA_963677975.1). GTDB lineage: Bacteria > Bacteroidota > Bacteroidia > Bacteroidales > UBA4417 > UBA4417. The sequence continues at coordinate 4,419,557 of OY782677.1, forward strand.
TTCCTGGATATAGCGCTGAATATAAGTGAACAGAGAGTTTTTCTTGAAAAAATTTCAGCTGGGCTTAATGAAATAATTAAAACAGATGATGCAGCTGAACGGACTGAAAAGCTCAATAAACTGTCATTCTTGATCAAGCAGAAAATGTCCTTTCCACAAGAAAAGAAAGAGTTCTACATGCAGATTGAAGAAGTTCACAAGGATTTCCATATGAAGCTCGTGATGAATTTTCCTGAACTCACCAGCCTGGAGAAAAGACTGGCCGGACTTCTTAGGCTGAATCTTTCCACAAAAGAAATATCAACGCTCCTGAATATTTCACCTAAAAGTGTCGAGGTTGCACGATATCGTCTGAAGAAAAAAATGAATATTGAAAAAGACAAATCTTTAAACAACTTTATTACTAACCTTTAATTTTAAACCTAGTATGTATGAAAACAATTAACCGAAGTTTACTGAGCTTGATTATAATGGCCTTGCTGTTTGTGGGCAAATTAGCGAGTGCACAGGAAAATGATACAGTAAGGTATGATGCCTACGGCCGGATCGTTACAAGTCGGGTGCCTGCATATCCTGAGTACTGGAGTGGTTTCCTGACCTTCGAATCAAAAAACCAGGCTATGAGAACCTGGTTCGACCTGCGGGTAAATTTTGACGGAGCCCACTATTTCGATCAAAACACCCTTAATGCGCTTGGCGATGGGTTAACTATCAGGCGATTGCGTTTTGCTATGAAGACAATTCTTTACAAACACTGGACTGGTGAAGTAGATTTGAATTTTGCGGGAGGACAACTAGATGTGAAGGACGCATTTATTGGTTACAGGGACGACAAAAAGAGCTATTACTTCAAAGCCGGATATTTCAAAGAGCCTATTTCGATGGAAACCACAACAACTTCCAGGTACCAGACCTTTATTGAAGAGCCTTTTATGACCGAATTTGCTCCTGCCCGCCAGCTGGGATTGAACTTTTCGAAATGGGGGAATAAATACTTAGTTGTAGGAGGAATCCACTTTAATGATGTTGAAAACCTGGAAGTTACTACTTATACGCAAAATGTGAATAAAGCAAGTGGTACCGACGAAGGCTACTCAATTACGGGGAAAGCTGTTTTTCGCCCGATTAACAAGGACAATAAATTGATACACATGGGAGTTTCGGCTTCCTACCGTACGCCAAAAACCAGTTGGGAGTTCCCGAATACATACCGGGTATCACTTAGAGATATGACAAGTATCAGCCGCAAGAAATTCCTTGATTCGGATGATATTCCAAATGTGGAATCGAACATTTTAATGGGAGGCGAATTAGCCGCAAGTTACAAGAACCTCAAATTTTCGAGCGAATACATGTACACCAAAGTGAACAGGGCCGAAGGTTTCGAAAACTATCAGGCCAGTGGAGCATTTGCTTCGGTAGCCTATCTGATATTCGGAGGCATGTATCATTATAATGATGAAGAAGGAGAATTCACCCGCGTTTCGAGAGGAAAAGAATGGGGTGATATTGAAGTAGCCGTGCGCTACGACTATATTAATCTTAATGATTCCAAAGCTAATATCATGGGTGGAAGTGCAAATGGATATACTGCCGGTATAACTTACCATGTGAATCCTAATGTGAAATTTATGGCAAACTATTCGTACATCGACCACGACAGGTATGCAAACGGCAAAGGAAAACTATATTGTGGAACTGATGTTGATGGTAACCCGACCATGGACTATACAAAAGTTACTGAGGCTCAAGGAAAAGGTGGCGATGATTATGGGTTGATCCAGGCACGTATAGAAATAGACTTCTAAAATAATATGAACTTATAAAATTAATATAAATGAAAACAAAAATAATTCTTACAGTTCTTTCAATCGCGCTGATTTTTGCTGTAGGTTGCGTGAAAGATGAAGTATATGTTGACGAATCGGTAGGGTCAGATATTAAACTGCTGATTAATGAAGTAGCATCCAACAATGGTGATCCGAATCCCGACTGGATGGAAATTTATAATCCCGGCGATGCAGAAGTTGATATCAGCGGTTTCGGTGTTTACGACAAACCTGCAGCCATCTATACATTTCCTGCAGGAACAAAAATACCTGCCAAAAGCTATTTTGTAATTGTTTGCGATGTTGCACTTGCCGGGACCGAACCTGCTAAATATGCAGCCTTCGGTATTTCATCCGGTGGGGAATCGGTGTTCCTCGTAGATACAAAATTAGCAATTGTTGACCAGGTGGATGTACCCGCTATGCCTTTGGGTGTTTCTTATGCAAGAATTCCAAACGGTGGGGATGTATTCCTGAATGCAAATCCAACCAAGGGGGAAGCTAACAGCAATACGAATGCCCCTCCACTCATTAATGCAAACCTGATAACCGGTGTAAATGACAACAAGGATTATGACTTTACTGTTACAGTCTCCGATGCTGATGGAGTCCGGGATGTGAAGATTTATACGGAAATCGGGACGGATGCCAAAATCACTGAAATGGCTCCGATCGGTGCAGGCTCTTATAAATACCGGTTTGCTGCAATGCCAGCCGGAACCTCCGTAAAATACTATGTGGTAGCTACCGACGAAACAGGAAAAAAAGCCTATTTCCCTGCCACAGCCCCTGCTACAAGTGCTAGCTTCACTGTAACTAATGGAACTCCTTTATTCAATTCCGTTGTTCTGTCAAATGAGAATCCTTCGGATAATGAACCTGTTACTTTTACAGTAAAGGCTTATGATAAATCCGGGGTCAAAGAAGTGCGCCTGTATTATGTACTTAATAATGCTGCTGCCACAACTAAAGTTACAGTTATTCTTACTACTACTGACTTCACGACATTCACTGGAATAATTCCGGGGCAGCCTGATTTAACCAAGATCAGTTATTACCTGCGGGCTGAAGACAATTCAGCCTTAAGAACATATTTCCCCGAAGAAACTGTTGTTGGTGGTGTTGTCACCAGTCCATTCAACCATGACGATGCAAGTACCTGGCCATTCTATATGGTTGCACCACTTACACCGCTAAATCATTTGGTTATAAACGAGATACAGGCATCGGGCTTACCCTGGGATTTTATTGAGCTTTATAATCCAACCAGTGCTGCAATAAATATTGGTGGCTACAAAATATATGATTCCGGTGGGCTGGGTGTTGCATACATTGTTCCGGCAGGTACTAGCATAGCTTCCAAAGGATTTTATGTTGTCGAAACAGGAACAGGATCTCCCCAAGGGCAGTTTGGAATATCATCATCAGGTGAAGATATAACCTTGGCAAATGGATCAGATGTGGTTGTTGATCAGTTACTGAAAGCAAACTGGCCAGGAACTCCGCTGGTAGCCCGTAAAAAAGACGGCATCCCCAAATGGATTGTACCATCTGCTGAATCAAAAGGCACCACAAATCCTTAAGTTCTATTGGGAACCCGGAATTTTAAAAACTGTAAAGCAAAATCGCGATTTAAAAAAAATAATTGCGATTTTGCTTCAGAAAATATAGTGTTTGGAGCATTGTTGCTTATGTTTATGATAAGCGCCTGCTCGGAACGCCAGGATGATAATCTGGAACAGTTAACTCCTGTTGAAGTATACAAGCTAAATATACCGGAAACATCCGACCTGTGCTTTGGCTCAAACAACACTATACTTTATACTGTGAGCGATAATACTGCCAAAGTATACAAGATCTCTGTTGCAGGAAAAATACTGGCTGAACTGCAATACCAGGGATCTGATCCGGAAGGAATATGCAATGTTAACAACCAGTTCCTGTACCTGGCTGAAGAACGCCAGCGGATAATTTATAAACTTGATCTTCAAGGAAATCAACTTGAGCAAAGAGCAATAACCGTTGAAAAAAACGAAGATAATAACGGACTTGAAGGGATCAGTTATGCCTTACTCAATAAGCATTTCTACATACTTAATGAAAAAAATCCCGGTATATTGATCGAAACAGATGAGAATCTGAATGTGCTAAAAAACTATCCACTCAGGTTTTCGAGCGACTATTCCGGAATCTGTGTCGATAACACTAACCAGCAAATCTGGATCGTATGCGATGAAGCGGCAACCGTAAATCAATGCACCATGGAGGGCGAACTGATTAAAAGTTACCGAATCCCTGTATCGAATCCCGAAGGGATTGCGTTTGACCCTTTAAGCAACAAACTCTATATTGTCAGCGACGCTGAAGCAAGACTTTACTACTTTGAAATTAATAACTAACAAAACATATCATGGCAAAAGACGAACTACAGATTGGAGAAGTATCCAAACCCCGTTTTGAATTCCGTTCGTTCGGACAAAATTTTGATGCTGCTTCCAAACGCATGGCCCGGTTATCCATGCCGGTTCCCGAAAAAGTTTGGGAACGCTATTCCGATGAAATCTACATCCTTTCGCGGACCAATGACATTAATAATACGAAAATACGCGACGGCAAAATGGACATTAAAACCTATGTTCAAACCGTTGATGGAATGGAACAATGGAACCCGCTGATGAAAGGCGAATTTCCGATACCGGCTTCAGTATTAAAAAACGAAGTATTTCCGGCATTTAAAGTTTCGATGCCTGAACTAAACAAAGAGGTCTACACGTTCGATGAATTTATGGAAATCATTTATGCGCACCCCGATCTTGCAGCAGTTAAAGTACATAAGCAGCGGTTTGGATATATGGTTAACAATACAATATGCGAGTTTGGCGAAGTTCTGATTAACGGCGCCAGGGTGATAACCATAAACTCAGAATCAACTGAAGTTGATGACATTAAGAAGACTGTAAAAGATATAGGCCTCGAAGGAGTCGAAAACATCAACTATCTGCAGGCAATCAAACGTGTAATCGGCATGATTAACAAACCTTTGGCAAACTGATCCGAAATTCTATAAAATGATCTTAACAAGGTTTTATTTTGAAACTTTTACAAGTTCACTGTTCCGGATGCCAGGTGCCGGGTGCCAAAAAAAAGTAAAAACAGAACTAAAGATATTGAAAACAGCGGAACCAGGCACAAGGAATCCGGCTCAGAGGATAACATGAATATTCCTATAGTCTCTTAAAAACACAACCTAATAATTATAATCGAAAACGACAAAATGGCACAAGAAATAGAACGCAAGTTCCTGGTTACAGGCGAATTCAAGCAGGATGCATACAAGCAGACACGCATAACCCAGGGCTATTTATGTTCGGTCCCTGAACGCACTGTGCGGGTACGTATAAAAGGGAGCCAGGGGTTTATTACCATAAAAGGTATAGGAAATACTTCGGGGGCAAGCCGGTATGAATGGGAAAAAGAAATCCCGGTGAGTGAAGTGGAAGCTCTCCTGCAAATTTGCGAACCCGGCGTAATTGACAAGACCCGCTACCAGGTAAAATCGGGGATACATACATTTGAAGTGGATGAGTTCTATGGCGAAAACCAGGGACTAACCGTTGCTGAAGTGGAACTTAGCCTTGAAGCTGAATCGTTTGTAAAACCTGACTGGCTAGGTGAAGAAGTAACCGGCGATGTTAAGTACTACAACTCGATGCTGATGAAATTTCCCTACACTAAATGGTAAGAAATGGGCTTAGTATTAGATAAATTCAATCTGTTTCCAAACCAATAAGATCCAAATTCCAAGACCCAAATTTCAAATTTCAAGAAAAAAAAAGAAAATAGGATTTTAAAAGTTTTAAAAATGATTGGGTGAAAATTAAATTTGAAGCTTGAGTCTATTTCGAGAAGCTTAAAAAATATTGAATGCCACTTAGGCCCCAAGACAAGAAAATTTACAAAAGGCTATAATTAACGCATTAAATCAGGTGTTATTTGGTGCTTTGGTGGCTAAAAATCACTTTTCGGAGTAGACTCTTCCTTAGGTTTTAAATCCTGGAATTTGGAACTTGGGACTTGGAATTTATTACCTGGAATTCAAAAAATTAAAGTCAAAACACTAAAGTTACTTTAACGAACTAACCGAATTTGCATTATGGCTGAACCAGATATCCGCATTCATGAAGAAACGACCTTCGATCCGTTGGATATGCGCAACTACCGCATCGAAAAGCTCCCAAAACGTAAAAAAGGGAAGTTTGAAACATGGCTGACATATATAGGTCCTCCCCTGGCAATTCTATTGTTTATACTTTTCGCTTTTATTCTGAGGCTTCCATTTCTGCAGAATATAGACGCTTCACAGTTAACTGAGGATGCAAAAAAAGTGTTTGACAAGATTGGTCCGGTAGCTTTTTCGCGGAGCAATGCTTTTATGCTGGCTATCTTCCTGGCAAGTATTGTCCTCTGGATTACTGAATCGCTCCCGAATTATCTTACATCCCTCATCCTGATCATATCGCTGGTTCTCACCGGTGTACTTCCCGAGAAAAAAGCGTATGCCGAACTCGGGAACCCGGTCATGTGGCTAAATATTATGTCGTTTGTTTTAGCCAGTATGCTGGTAGCAACAGGGGTTGCTAAACGGTTTGCTATCTGGTTTATCATCCGCTTCGGGAAAAATGCCTCTTCGGTATTTCTGAGCTTTATGTTTATCAATATTGTCCTGTCAGCATTTATTTCAGCCACTACGGCCAAGGCAGCCATATTACTTCCTATTTTTATGGTTGTTGCAGCCATATACGGGGCTCGCGGCGGTGACCAGAGGAATAATTTTGGCCGCAGCGTCGTGCTTCAGAACCTGCTATATATCAACATAGGCGCCAGCGGGTTCCTTACCGGATCAGGAGCTAATTTACTTGCTGCTGCTTTAATTGGCGGAGCCATTGGTGGAAAAGTTTTTTTCAGCGACTGGCTGTTGGCTATGTTTCCTATGATGCTTGTCATGATGTTTTTTGGATATTTGCTGGCTATGAAAGTATTTTTTCCGCTTTCGCCATCTGAACGTTTACCACAGATTGAAGGGGGTATGGAACGCCTGAAAAGTGAATATGCCAAACTGGGGAAAGTGAGTTTCCAGGAAAAGAAGTCAGTGGTAATTTTTCTCCTGATACTTGGTTTCTGGTCAACCGACAGGTTACATGGCATAAGCCCGACGGCTGTTGCTTTCGTGGGAGCAATCGTAGCCTTGCTGCCACGCATTGGTATAATCCAGTGGAACGAAGTAGATATACCCTGGCATCTGATGCTGTTTTCGGCAGGTGCCTATGCGTTGGGTGCAGGATTTGCCGAAACTGATCTGCCATCCATCAGCGTTAATGCTTTTTTTAATCATATAGGTATTGGCACTGAAACCCCGTTCTGGGTATTGTACCTGCTGCTCACTGGAGTAATGCTATTCAGCGCACTGCTGTTCGAATCAAAAACCATGCGGGCAATGATATTTGTGCCCATTGCAATCGGTGTGGCCGGAAGGTTTAATCTGAGTGTAATCAGTTTGGCTCTACCGGTTGCTTTCCTTATCGAACATGTGTATGTTCTGCCATTTAACAGCAAACCAGCAGCACTGCTATATGAAACAGACCACTATAGTATTACAGATACATTTAAATTCGGATTGTCCATGATGATAACGGCCTGGCTCCTGATAATTCTGGCAGGAGAAACATGGTTTCGTTTACTGGGAATTACTCCAAATGGGGTATTTGGTCTATTTTAAGGATCATGTATAATTCCTAAAAGAATTTCGAACTGCTGACTATTAAGAATTGATAAAAATAGGATTAACAGAATCCGTTGAAATGAATTCAAAATTCCTGTAAAGAAAAATAAAAAATGCTGGTCCGGGCGTATAACGACATAGTAAATTTCCTGAGTTTTGCCACTAACCTCCGGAAACTGCGTTCGCGTATCAACCAGAGTATTGATGTTCCGGAAATAATAAACGAGTTTCCTCATTCGCACCCAAGGGGATTTATTAAAGAGTTTAGGAAACGGCGAACCACTATCGTAGAAACCTATCTGAAGATTACAAAAAGCCTCGAATCAGCAAATTATAACGAGCGAATCCATGCTCTAAGCCTGCTGGCCGATCATATACTTTATGCCCGAACCTTAAAAATGCCTCTCAATGCAGCAAGGGTGCAACTTTCACTTATGAAGGAGGTTGTAAAAAACCGTGATAATAAACGGATACAACTTGAGTTGATGCGCGATTTTACAGTGTCATCATTCGGTCAGCAAAGGGTCATACGCAAGTTGCTAAAAAAACTGGATATCATTGAAGTTCCCGAAACAGGTGAAGAACTCAGGGATCTTAAAATGGGCTGGGATTTCCATGTTCACGACAGCTCTTCATACGGCCGTAAATTGCCGACACAACTTATTATTGATGCTTTTATAAAAGGAATTTCAGAACTGACAATTGTTTATAATAATCTCGACCGCGAAGAGTCAATTAAAGAGGTTCTGGAGGCGGGTCGTATTTTAGGGATCAAAGTAAATATCGCTCTTGAATTCAGCGCACTTTCCAACGGGCTGCGGTTTCACTATTTGTATATCATGCCTAACTTCTCCAGTAAAAAATCGAAATTCAAAAAATTCCTTAAGCAGAGAACGGACGATTTCAGGGAGTTTTTGCATGAACTGGAAGAAAACGAAAAAAAGAGGGAGAAAAATATCGAACTTCTTATTGAGAACTTCAACACTACCTATTTGCCGGAAATCAACAAAGGCTATACTGCCGGCACAATTTATTATCTTGAGCCTTTGCGGCTTAACGGTGAAGACTCAGTACCGGGGCATAAAATATACTCGCGCCGGCAACTGGGAGAATTCCTCTATCCGAAGCTCAAAAATGTGATCGAAAAAAGAGCACTCAGGATTACTGCGTTAAAAACCCAGGCAGAAGCAGCGCCTGTAGAATTCACAAAGGAGGAGACCGACTCCATCGTTCAACAATTCGAACAGATAAGGAAACAGTACCGAGACCTGGAACCTGAAAAAATCCGCCTTGAATATTTTGCCGGTAACGAATTGCTGTATGCCGAAACAGCCGTCAGCAGCCTGGAAGATATTTATGAACTGGCCAAAAAATCGGGTGGAACCATCAAATTTATCCAGCCTCTAGAGCACGGCTTGCAAGCAGCTGTTGATAAAATCCTGGATAATTTTAAAATGCTATCGTATACTGAGATTTATAACATTTACGGCACTATCAACACCAAAGACACTGATTTTGTTACATTTACAACCTTCATCAAACATCTTAACCATAACAGTTACCATAACACCTCAGTATTTCTCGAAAATTCAGGTCTTATTTACGATCCGGCAAAACTTCGCAATGCACAGGAATTTCTCAGCCATCATAACCTGATTCCCGCAATTGGAAGCGATGCTGCCGGCCGTTCGACCCTTGCACCCGGAATGGGGTTTGTTTTGAAAAGCAGGCTGGCCCGACACCAGCGGAATTATTTTCTTCGTAACCATTATGTATTGCCGGATGAAGTTTCGGAACTTATTTTCAATTTAGCTAAAATTCCTAAAAAGCCGCTAAAAAAGAAAGAAAAACCCACTATTGTCTGCCTTGGAAAACTTGACCCGGGCAAACCAAACCTGCTTGGTGACGAAAAAACCGAAAAACCGATCAATCCTTTGCGTGCATGGCAATACCTCAATCCTGCAATTAAAAACACCATATTCATACTGATTGGCTTTATCCCAGCCTATTTTACGGTTGGAATTGAGTACGCCCTTCTATGGTTCACAATTACCGGCTTAAGAAATATGTTTGTTGACCTGGTATCGGGAAACGGACTTAAGCCTAACGAATGGCATATATCGGATATCAACTGGACCAACTTTGCCCATTCACTGTTCTGGACCGGTTTCTCGGTACCCATACTAGGTTTTGTAAAGGGTAATTTTGACCAGGTGTGGGTTGGTCCTCACGAAGGCGCAATGTTCGAAATAACCAAATTTTTCTGCCTTAATATTTCAAACGGGATTTATCTTGCCACTCATAACTTTATCAGGGGATTTGACAAAGTAACTACCAGGGCAAATTTTTTCAGGAGTCTTATTGCCTGGCCGCTGGCAGCCGCTTTTTCACCAATTGGGAATGCTCTTCTTCTGCCTAGTATTGTCCAGGCTAAATTCTGGTCCGATTTTGTTGCAGCTATCATCGAAGGCAGTGGAAAATACAAAAACATTATCCGCCTTAAAGACCAGATAATGAAAAAATTACTCCCCGACCTGGTAAGTGAGGATGAAGAAACCGAGAAACTGGCCATGCTCGATATGATCTATTTTATTGATGAAAGCACCCGGGCTGCAACCGCATTGAAAAAACAACTTTTTACCCCTGTACAGGCAAAAAAGAGCAGGTTCAAACGTATATTCAAAAGATATAACACTCTTGTCCCTAACGATTATTTTTTTGAGTTAAAGAAACGTATTGATGACCCTGACCGTTATCACGAACTTATTGATTATGTCATTGGGAACTACCGCCGTGAACACAGTCTTTTCCTGGTTAATATGCTGTCGGCCAATTATAGTGACCTGAAAAAATGGTTCGGGAAGTTGAACAATTAGGCTTTTACAGTGCTCAATACACCCCAACCTGCCCTTCGTACTGCCTGAATATGTACTTTTTATTTCACTGATACAAAGTTGGTGCCTTAAGAATTGCTAACTTTGAGGGGTGAAAACAGAGTTATGAAGAAATTTATTGTGGCTGCATTTTTTGTATTGTCAGCTATTTATGTTTGTGCCCAAAGCGGAAATCCCCTGCGGTTCGAGATACCGGCCCCAAACGGAAGTGATCCCTTTAACTATGTAACTTCAGGAAATAAAGGCGTTTGTATTTTCTTCCCGACTATTAACGAGAGCAGCAGGGATAGTATTAGCTGGTCGTTCATGATGGTTGACAGGAATTTGAAAGAAGTGTGGCATAAACTGGTTCCTCTGCACAAAGACGTAACATATCTTAAATGCATATCAACCCCGCTGGCTTTATACCTTCTATTTCACGACACAAAAGAAAACAAAGAGGGAAATATCTTTGTTTTCATGATAATGCCACAATTGCAGCTGATTACTGAGTTCCGCGGAACCATACCTGTTAAGGCAGAGGTAGTGGATTTCGATATCTCGGATAATAGTGCATTCATCGGTTATAACACGCGGAAAGGGCAACCCGGAATTATCAGTTTCTCACTCGTCACCGGCGAACACAGGAGTTATGAGATTACTTCAGAGAAAGATGCATTGTTACTCGACATCTCTATTGATACATTACGGCATGATGTGTTTGCTACTTATAAAATCCAGTATTCATCGTCGCGTAATCATTTATTTGTAAACCAGTATAATTCGCCGGGGGCGCTTGTTAAAACCTTTGATTTCACCGGGCAAATCGAAAAGAAAAGTTTCAATTCGGCCCAATATACACCTTTGGGCGACGGAACCGGGCTTGTTACAGGCACTTACGGTTATAATGTGTCGAATACCCGCCGGCAGTATGATTATTACGACTATTATTACAACAGTTACTACTACAATTACTATTCACCATACTTCCTCAGGCAACCTGACTATAACGAAAACCAGGATAATACCCCTGTTTCGGACGGGTATTTTTCGGCAAAGGTGAATAAAGGGATAGCAGAAAACGTCAGATACTTTAATTTCAGCAATTTCGACAATGCCTTTAAGTATATGACGGATGTAAATGCCATCCGTGCCAAAAGCCGCACTGATAAGAAGGAAGACAAACCCTCTGATAAAGGGCTCCACGACGAAAATAATGATAAAACACTTAATCTCAGGCTACTTATACATGATGTGACTTTTAACCATGGGCAGTTAGTCCTGGTTTCGGAGGCATACTCACCCGAATACCTCACGAGCACTCAGATGTCGTACGATTATTATGGCCGTGCATTCCCAACTACTTACGAAACTTTTAACGGGTTCAGATATTCGCATGCATTTGTCGCAGGTTTCGACAGCAGTGGAAATATGATCTGGAACAATGGAATGGAAATGCGGGACATTCTTACCAAATACCTGAACAGGAAACTGAACTGCGTTTTTGATGGTGAGGAAACTGTGCTTTTTTATAATGCAAATAATAAAGTGGCTTTTAAAAAAATAAACGGTAACTCCATTGTTGATAATACGGCCTATACTGCCTTGCCCCCAAAAAGAGGTACTGACCAATTTCTTGATGAATACCTTGGGACCATGGAATACTGGTACGATAACTATTTTATTGCAACCGGTTACGAAAGCATCCGTAATAATTATATGGAGAATAACAAACGTAATGTTTTTTATATTACCAAGCTGGCATTCCAATAACAGAAGTGAAAACCATTCAGGCCGGTACAAAAGTTAATTCTTATAAATAAACTGAATTCAACCGATTAAAATCATAAATAATGAAATCACATCTGATTACCCGTTCCGTTTTAGTAACACTCACTTTGCTCCTTACGATGAACGTCCGGATTGCCAAAGCACAATGGAATACGAATTCATCGGTCAATCTGGAGATTTCCGGACTCGAACTGGCTGATATGGAAACAGCATCGACAACTGACGGTAAATTGTGGGTTGCGTTTTACCAACCAAACGGAACCGGTAATTTCGATATGAGGGCTCAATTGTTTGATGCTGCCGGAAACAAATTATTGGGGCCCAATGGTGTACTTGTAAGTAACAAGCCAACGGGGACTGCCACTTTTGTGTTTAATGCATGCGTAGCAGCTGACAATAATTTTGTAATTGCCTGCCAGGATGAGCGCTCAGGAGTTACGCTTCAAAGCGTATTATACAAAGTATCGCAGACAGGGGCGCCGATGTGGGGAGCCGATGGACTTATACTTGGCGACGGGCTTGCACCAAATGTTGCTTTGCTCAGCAATGGTGAAATCATTTCAGCCTTTAACGAAGGCAACACAAGTACACTGATGCTGCAAAAGGTAACCACGGATGGACTACTCGCCTGGGCCACTCCTATTCCAGTTTATGTCGGTACAGCAAAAACCACTATGGGGCAGATGGTTCCTAATTCGAACGGAAAATTTACAATGATATACCAAAAAAGAGGCACAGCAATATACACAACTCTCTATGCCCAGCAATTTGACAATTCAGGAATCAAAGTGTATGATCCCTTGCAGTTAAGCAACGAAACCACACACAGCACCAGGTATTATTCCCTTTCGTATGAAGGGGATACCGCTTATGTCGGGTATTACAGTGCTTCGGGTTCCCGTTTCAACTCGTGGCTTCAGCGTATAAATCCTGATGGTACTATCCCATGGGGTATGAACGGATCGCATTTTAACACAAGCGTAGGCTCATCCGATAATTACCAGATGCAGACCAATATCTGCCATTCCCCCGGTTCACCCTATATCTGGGCGGTGAGTTCATTCACTACCTCAACCCAGAGCCCATATGGAGTATATGTTCAGAAATTCCTCAAAACAACGGGAGCCCGGCTGTTTACTGACCAGGCCAAGGTGGTGTATCCAATAAGTACCATGAGGGATCAGCAAATCGGCAACCTGTTGCTGCTGAATGATACACCCATGTTTACGACCTATGATAAAGACGATAAAATTTATGCAACAAAGCTCGATGCCTCCGGTGATTTTGTGTGGTCATACAACCGGGCTGAAGTAAGTTCGACTATTGCCCCGGCCGGAATCCCGAAAATGCGCCATAATTTCAATACGGTAGGAAATACAAGGTGTGCAAATGTTTGGACTGAAAAAAGAGGATCGATATACCTGGGATATATACAAGGCATTTCGAACAATGGTTTATTTGGCCTGAAAGTCTTTACACAGGGCAATGTGCCGGCTACAATTTCGGTTGTTTCAGGTACGTTACAGCTTACGGATACGGTTTACCCTTCGTATGCCAGCCAGGCAGTGAACTGGTCGATGGCTCAGGGTACAGGTCAGGCAACTATAAACAGTTCAGGTTTGGTAACGGCAATCACTAACGGAACAGTTTATGCGAAGGCAATTGCTGTTCAGGATAATACAGTACTGGATTCGATCCTGATAACCATTTCGAACCAGGTTGTTCTTCCCCCTGCAGTTGTTACACTTGCAGCCACGAATACCGGCCTTTATACAACAACTCTGAACGGAACGGTCAATGCGAATTATGCTGCAAGTACAGCTTCATTCCAGTGGGGACCAACAGTATCGTACGGGTCGACGGCAACTGCCACACCATCATCAGTTACCGGAAGCACACCGGTGCCGGTGCTTGCAAGCCTCAGCGGGCTAAACGCCGGGACTACTTACCATTACCGTTGTGTTGCAAACAATGTGAATGGCACTTCCAATGGCAATGATATGACATTTACAACAGCTTGTTTACTGGCCGGGACAATGGGCTCAATTACAGGCACTTCAACCGTATGTGTAAACGCTACAGGAATTGTTTTCTCAGTTCCGGCATTTACCGGGGCCACGGCTTATGTGTGGACCCTGCCAGCCGGGGCAACAATTACAGCAGGCAATAATACCAATTCGATAACAGTAAGTTTTTCCGCTGCTTCACAATCGGGGAATATAAGCGTTTATGCAACCGGCGGCGGATGTATGAGTATTCCTTCACCACCATTTAACCTTACAGTAAACGGCGTGCCAACAGCTCCGGGAGCAATAAACGGGGTGCAGATTGTGTGTGAAGGCGAAACAGGTGTTTCCTATAGTGTTACGTCAATGGCGGGAGTTACAACGTATACATGGACACTTCCCGCGGGAGCCGTAATTGCAACCGGTGCAGGAACAAATTCAATTACCGTAAACTACCCTATGGGTTCCGTTTCGGGAAATTTAACTGTAAGTTGTTCGAACAGTTGCGGCTCGGGTCCGGCATCAAACCCGCTTCCTGTTGTTGTGGCTCCGCTTCCCGGAACCCCGGGCACTATTACCGGGTTGGGAAACATCTGCATCCCGATGACAGGAGTAAGTTATTCAGTAGCCGATGTTCCAAATGGCTTCGACTATGTATGGACTCTGCCTGCCGGTGCCTCCATTGCAAGCGGAGCCGGTACCAGAAATATCACAGTTGATTACAATCCAACAGCCATTTCGGGCATTATCACTGTTTATGCAACCAATGGCAACTGCCTGGGGCAGTCATCACCCCCATTCGGGATCATAGTGAACCCAACTCCATCAACACCTGTTATAACCAACAATAATTTTGTTTTATCCAGCAATGCTTCAAGCGGCAACCAGTGGTTCCGCAACGGGGTTATAATTACAGGAGCAGTCAGTGCTAATTATACGGTGACTCAAAATGGCACCTATACCGTTGTTGTTACTGTTAATGGTTGCAGTTCGGCCATATCAAATTCAATAAATATTACTTCTGTCTCCCGTAAGGCAAGCCTGGCAATTGAAAATTTTGAAGTATATCCGAACCCTAACAAGGGCCATTTCGAAATCAGGGCGGTATCTTCAATCAAAGCCGTCTGGTCCATCGAAGTATACAACAACCTGGGAACGCTCGTGTGGAAACAGGAAAATGTTACTATAAACGGGGCATTCACAAGCCCGGTCGACCTTAAAAACGCAGCTGCAGGTTCCTATGTGGTTATGCTCCGCAACGGCGAAAGCAATGGTTCGTGTAAAATGGTGATCCAACGATAAGTAGGTTTGTAAAAGTTATTGTACAGGCTATCCTCAACAGGTAGCCTGTTTTTTTTCAGATTGGGGAAATTATAGCCTGACGATTTGTGTCAAGGCTCAACCTTCAGAAAGAAATCAGGAATGTATAAGGTGTTTCTTCATCCGTGTGTAAAACTGGAACAGAACAATAGCAGCCGTAACCGACACATTAAAGGAATGCTTGGTACCAAACTGGGGAATTTCAACACAGGCATCCACTATTTCCATCACCTCGTCGCTTACTCCGGCAACCTCGTTTCCAAAGACCAGCGCAATTTTCGGGGATGTTTCAGGGGTATAGTCCTCTAGTTCAACACTTCCTTCGGCCTGTTCGAGCGCAATAACGGTGTACCCCTGGCTCTTTAAATGCATTATTGCATCGGTGGTCTTTTCAAAATACTGCCAGGCAACTGATTCGGTAGCACCCAGCGCTGACTTGTTGATTTCGCGGTTTGGCGGGGTTGCAGTAATACCGCAAAGATAAATTTCACGTATGCGGAAAGCATCCGAAGTACGGAAAATTGAACCTATATTATGTTGGCTCCGGATATTGTCGAGAACAACAACAATGGGTAGTTTCGCAAGTTCGCTGAATGTATCAACGCTTACACGGTTCAGTTCGTCCATACTCAGTTTGCGCATACCATCAATTTTTGCTGCAAATTTAGCGGTTTTGGAGGGAAGAAAACTAAGTTGTTAAAAAAGCAGATCTGAGTTTATTCCAAATATAGTTTATAGCCACTAAAGCACAAAAGCTCCAAATAACACCAAAGTTAACATGCTGAATATTATCCCTTTGTGTTCGCCTTTGGCGGATTGTGTATTGGCGTTTTGGTAGCATTCTTTATTTTTTTGATTTCCGTGGTGAACTTAAAAATTTAATCCCTGAAGTTTTCGGATCAAAATTCAAAATTGCCCGATAGTGTAAGTTAGGATATACTTTGGAATGTTAAGTGATTTTCAAAATAGCGCAGCCCCGGTAATAATTTCAAATTCCTGTTAACTGGGACTAACTTTGAATTTTGAACTTTAAACTTTGAATTCTTTATTAAAATCCTCCTGAATCAACTAAAATTATCAACACCCCCCATCAGCTGCGGAAAATCCAAACAGATAATCCTATATTTGCCATACCAATCATTTAACAGGGCAAAGTGACGAAAGCCAAAGAGAAGGAAGATATAGTGGTAACACCGCTTATGAAGCAGTACAATACCATCAAGGCTAAATACCCTGATGCTTTGCTGTTGTTCAGGGTTGGAGATTTTTACGAGACCTTCGGGGCCGATGCCATAAAGGCATCCGAAATACTGGGAATTATTCTCACCCGGCGTGCGAACGGATCGGCTTCCTATATCGAACTTGCTGGTTTTCCGCATCATTCGCTCGACACTTACCTCCCGAAACTTGTGAGGGCAGGGTACCGTGTTGCCATCTGCGACCAGCTTGAGGACCCGAAACTTACTAAAACCATTGTTAAACGCGGCGTAACCGAACTGGTTACCCCGGGTGTTTCATACAACGATAAAATTCTCGAGAACAAGGAAAACAACTTCCTGGCCTGCATCCATTTACTTCCAAAATCGTCGGGGATCGCTTTCCTCGATATTTCCACCGGTGAATTCCTGCTGGCACAGGGATCGAATGATTATATCGAAAAACTTCTGCAGACCTTCCGTCCTTCGGAGGTGATTGTGCAGAAAAACAAACGCCAGCAGTTTATCGAAACTTTTGGCGATAAATTCTATTTCTCCTACTTCGACGAATGGGTTTTCACCCTCGAATTTGCCAGGGACCTGCTGCTTAAGCAGTTTGGCACCACCTCGCTGAAAGGGTTTGGCATATCGGAACTCGAAAACGGGGTAATTGCCGCCGGCATAGCCTTGTATTACCTATCGGAAACACAGCACGATAAAGTACAGCATATATGCAAGATAAGCCGTATAGAAGAGGATCACTACGTATGGCTCGATAAGTTCACCGTGCGTAACCTCGAATTGCTCCAATCGCCCAACGAAAGTGCCAGTACGCTTCTTGCCACCCTCGACAATACAATCTCCCCCATGGGTTCGCGCCTGCTCAGGCGCTGGATACTGCTCCCGCTCAAGGACAGGTTGCCTGTGAACGAACGCCTCGATATTGTTGATTATTACATTCATAATGATTCGTTTACAGGCATTATAGAGCAACAACTTAAAACAATAGGCGATCTCGAGCGCCTTATTTCGAAAGTTGCTGTGAGCCGTGTAAACCCGCGTGAGGTCCTGCAGATAAGGCGTGCCTTACAGGCATTGATTCCTATTAAAGCAGCCTGCAGGGATGCTTCACACGAGGCGCTTAAAATCCTTGGTGAACAACTGAACCCCTGCGAACTGATTGCCGATAAAATAGGCCGTACCATACAGGAAGAGCCGCCAACCATGGTTTCGAAAGGACAGGTTATTGCTGCCGGTGTTTCGGCCGAACTGGATGAACTACGCGGGCTTGCCTATTCGGGTAAAGATTACCTGGTTAAGCTCCAGCAACGCGAAATTGAACGTACCGGGATCACATCGCTGAAAGTCAGTTTTAATAATGTATTCGGGTATTATCTCGAGGTAACCAATTCGCATAAGGACAAGGTGCCGTCCGAATGGATGCGCAAACAAACCCTTGTGAATGCCGAGCGTTATATTACCGAAGAACTTAAAGAATACGAACAGAAGATACTGGGCGCCGAAGAGAAAATATTTGATATCGAAAACCGCCTCTACAACGAACTCATCCTCCACCTTGCCGAATATGTGCAGCCTGTGCAGCTGAATGCGCAGCTTATCGCACGCCTCGACTGCCTCTTATCCTTTGCCAGGGTTGCAAAGGCAAACCGTTATGTGAAACCGCAGCTTAACGACTCGTTTACAGTAGATATTACCAACGGCCGTCACCCCGTAATTGAGAAACACCTTCCGACGGGCGAAGAATATATTGCCAACGATGTAATGCTCGATAATGACAGCCAGCAGATCATTATCCTAACCGGTCCTAATATGTCGGGGAAATCGGCCCTGCTGAGGCAAACAGCCCTTATTGTGCTGATGGCCCAGATTGGCAGTTTCGTGCCTGCTGATGCCGCTAAAATAGGCATGGTCGATAAGATATTCACCCGTGTGGGTGCGTCGGACAATATTACATCGGGCGAATCGACCTTTATGGTTGAAATGAATGAAACGGCAAGCATACTGAACAACATTTCGAACCGCAGCCTTATACTGCTCGACGAAATAGGCCGCGGTACCAGCACCTACGACGGTATTTCGATAGCCCGTGCCATTACCGAATACCTCCACGATCACCCGCTTTACCGGGCAAAGGTTCTGTTTGCTACCCATTACCACGAACTGAACGAAATGGCTGCAAGTAAAGGCCGTATCCGCAATTACCATGTGGCTGTGAAGGAAGTGGGAAAGAAAGTAATTTTCTTGCGGAAGCTTACACCCGGAGGCAGTGAGCACAGTTTCGGGATACATGTTGCCCGTATGGCAGGCATGCCGGGCAGTGTGCTGCAACGAGCCACTAATATCCTTTCGCAACTCGAAAAGAAGCATGTAACTGACGACCAGGACAATGTCTCATCAGGCAGTAAAACTGACAAAAAAGGGGAAGAGATACAATTAAGTTTTTTTCAGCTCGACGATCCTTTGCTGGAGCGTATCCGCGACGATATTATGCGGTTGGATATTAACACCTTAACCCCTGTGGAAGCTCTTATGAAGCTGAATGAGATAAAAAATTTACTTAAAAAATATTAGCAAAGCTTTTGGAAATAAAAAATGTGTGTATATTTGCACACCCAAAACGAATAGTAATGCGGAAGTAGCTCAGTTGGTAGAGCACGACCTTGCCAAGGTCGGGGTCGCGAGTTCGAGTCTCGTTTTCCGCTCAGCCACGAAAAACCTCCGGTTAAGCAACCTGGAGGTTTTTTTTCAGGCGCCCGAATGGTGAAATAGGTAGACACGAAGGACTTAAAATCCTTTGGCCATTGCGGCCGTGCCGGTTCGATTCCGGCTTCGGGTACAGATTGACAAGGTTAATAGACTGTTATACAGTTTGTTAGCCTTTTTTGTTTTATGTGTTTTGTCAGCGGTTTGTCAACTTGATTATTTTGAACAATTTTAACCCTCAAATTATTCAATAATTACTAACCCCTAAATCTTAACACAATGGAAACAGCTAAAACAATTGAACAAGTGTTAGAAAATGACACTGTAGAACAAACATATCAGGTAGAATTGTACCAGTCGGAATCAATCTGCATCAGAGATTTGTTTGAAGTAGCTATTGATCATGTCGGAAGTTTGGGCAATGATCCAACGATTATGATTGAAATGCTCGAATTATTTAATGAGAAACACAAAGGTTCTAGTGAGTATTCGACTGAGAAAAGACACCATGCTTATTTGATGGTAAGTAACTATCTGAAATATTCAAACGTAGTCAGTTTTAACTCAACTTATATTGACGATGTGCTTCGTTCGTTTAGGCCACTATGTGATTCATTCTAAAATCTTAAGATCATGGAAACACTAGACGAAAACAAGGTAACCAGGTACAGCCGTTACAGCATTGACAACCTATTTAATGAACTTTTTCAGGCAATGGTGAAACTCACTGACCGGGTTATTGCCCCCAAAGAAGCAAATGAGATTTCCAAAGAAATAGGCATAGAGATCGAGATCCGAAAAAGAACATTACAAGCTGCTGTTTTTATACAAGGCGAATTGAATGATGAAATAAAAAAACGAGATACTAAAACTGAGTAAAAAACAATATCTTTGAATTGTTAAGGTAAGGTTTGGTCTGGCATGGTATGACTATAGTTGTAGTCGCAAAAATGCAAGTAACATTTAATCCATTTACAAATGAAAAATCAAATCTTAAGCTTTGAATCCCTTACCTCTCTGTATCATAAGCATTGTTCCGGTAAGGGGATCATTCCTCAGCAGCCTTCACAAATGCAAGAAGGGCGCAAATATCTGACCTTACATAATGGATATGGCATTATAGCCAGGTTCAATATAAAAGAAAAGATATTTGTGTAAGTGTTGAACTTACCCTTAACAGAAACCCCGATCTTATCCAGGTCGGGGTTTCTTTTTGCCGTTTACTCTGATAACCCGGCTAATGCTTCCTGCTCTGTAATTCCGTGAGTTAACGCGGCTATGTGCAGGAGATTACCCATTTCGTTTTTGTTATCCGGGGGCGCGTTCTTGCTCTTTGATTTGGGAGCTGGTGTAGCATGTGATACTGATTTCCTTTTCATTGTGTTAGAGTTTTATGTTTATGTTTACGCCGGTCCCGGCAGGAAGGTTAATAAACCTTTTTCCTTCGGGAAGCAATCCCGGCTTTCAAAGTTTCTACAACTCGTTGGTTTCTCCGCCGGTGCACTCTTCGAGCTTCACCTGACGAAGTGCCAGGGCTTTTCTTTCTGATTGATTTGATTGCCCTGTCTTCTGTACCGATTGCAGAACGTACAGATGTTCTTTTACTTGATGTGTTGAATGTTGGCATGATTTCTATTCTTTAAAGTTTTCGGAATATTTGACTTCGCCCAAAACAAGTGCCAGGTATTCATCATTATCTGTGAACCCTTCGGCCTCTGCTTCGGCTTTTACGTTACGATTAATTTTTTCGCGTACAACATCGCTGTTGTTTCTGATGTCTGTGTCTTTGATGAACCAGTCTGTCATTTCGACCAGTACGCGCGGAGAATCGGCCGAATACCCACCTTGTAACAGGATGTGTGTTATAGGTTTGTCATCACCTACTTCACCTTTGCTGTTTACATTAATCAGCTTCTTCAGGTATAATTCCGTTACTGATCGGAACTCTACCTTTTTAGTACCTTCAACAATCCGCCTCAGGTAGGAGCGCGCAATTGTCAGATACATAACATTTTCAGGCTTCAGTTCAAGCTGGTTAATAACCGCTAGCATTTCGTTTGAATACTTCATGTTATGCTTTTTAAAAGTGTGAATCATATTGCGAATGTGGCAAATGATATACTAATTTACGCATTATTCTGGCTATTCTGACAATTCATTGTTAATATTTAACCACTTCAAAACAGGAATAGAACCTATTGTTCCGATGGCTGCATTAACGTTTACTTCGTCAACAATTCCGGCATCGTTTTTATACAGGTTCATCATTTTGAATGCACTGTCAATGCGGGTGCGTTCGTCGATGGGAACCAGTTCAACTTCTCCGATGATGTTTCCGTTTTGGTCTAGGATTGATCTTTGAACATAGCCAGATTTCACTGCAAAGCTTACGATGCTTTCAAGTTCGTTAAAAGTCTTTGCACGTGCTGACTGTTGAAATATGAGTAACTCCGGATGAAGCCGGATAAATCGGTATAAGGTTGTATAATCCACGCTTAACAACTTTGCCGCTGCTACAGGCTGGCCGTTGGTAGTGGTTAATGCTTCTTTTACCTGATCGGAGGTTAATAAATGGGTCATTGCTGAATGATTAAAGGTTAACAAGTCGTTGCTATTGCTTCAAACTATTTTTGTTTCGGATATTTCCGATCTAAATAATCTTGTACGTCCGGTGAAATTTCATCTTTTCCCAGAGGTGGCGTCTTGGGAGGTTCCGGCGGAGTTGGGGGAGTGTTTTGTTTTGCAACCAGATCCGCCACGGTGGCTTGTAGGCTGCTTACTGATGCGATAATTTCTTCTTGGAATGTCATAGTTGGGATTTTTAAGGTTAGTAATTAGCTAGTAGTTCAATTTGCCATTTGTCGTTTTTAATAGAGAAATATTGGTTTAAGCCATAGATCGACTGATGATAACGGATATGTTCAAACATTTCATTGAGTGCCTCAGCGGCCGCCACATGTGCCTCGTAGGCCTTGATACTTTCCGTATCAGTCAAATACTTTCTGCTTTTTTCAAAAATAGCCGCTTTACTTTCAGGGGTTAGGCTTGCTTTGCCGTTTTTGAAGGTAACATATCCCATTAGGTTCAGGTATGGGGCGACCTTCATTCTGGTTTCACTTTCCAGAATTTCAGGGGCTGTATCTGTCTGATTTTTGAAATATTGCTTTATTGCCTGGCTGCTAAACTTTTCAATTTCGCCATTGGCTTGTTTCTCCAGGTCTTGCATTAACCTCTTTCCTCCACCCTGAACAATATCCATGAATGAACTAGCCGTTAATTTTCCAATGTTCAGCGAATCATTGGATATGCCGACTAACTTGACCACCCCACGCCGATTTATATTGACCACCCTGCGCCGATATTGTTTGACCACCCCACTTCTGCATTCTTAAGAAAGCTCATTTCCTTGTTTTTCATTAGCGTTATACAAATTTAGATAGTTTTACATAGCTTCAACAGCTTCTGTGATTTTGTTTTTCAACGTTTTACGTAGTGATTCACCCAGAAGTTCTATCCTGTGTGCATCATGAACAATACGATCCAGGATTGCATCTGCTACTGTTTGTTCCCCAATCACCTCGTACCATTGCGACACAGGTAATTGTGATGTAATAATGGTAGAGCGGTTTCCGTGACGGTCTTCAATGATTTCCATAAGTACGGACCTGCTATATCCATCCAGAGGCTGAAGGCCAAAGTCATCAAGGATAAGAAGATCCTGTCTCTCTATTTTAGCGATTTCCCTGATATAGGAGCCGTCAGCCTTAGTCATCTTCAACCTGGAAAACAGTTTGGTTGAGTTTGCGTAAAGAACCTTGTATCCAAGTGTGCAGGCCTGGTTGCCAATGGCTGAGGCGATGTAACTCTTGCCGATACCAGTGCTGCCGGTTATAAGAAGATTCTCTTTACGTTGAAGGAAGGTGCAATCGGCCAGGCGCATTAACTGGTTTTTGTCAAGATTACGATTGATGTCAAAGTGCAACTGTTCTACATTGGCTTTATACCGGAACCTGGCATTTCGCATTTGCCTTTCTATCCGGCGATTGTTGCGGTCGTCCCATTCAGAGTCAATCAGCATGGAGACCAACTCATCGGTGGTTACTTTGTCCATACTGCCATTTTCCATGCTTGTGCGGAATGCCCGAACCATGCCAAAGAACTTCATCTGTCTCATTTTTTGAAGGGTTTGCTCATTCATGATAGTTGATTTAAAGTTAAACAATACCCTCTGGTTACCCGGTACGGGTATCCAGAGGGGTGATTTTACTTGTAGTAGTTTTTACCGCGTATATTGTCGTGTGGGGGTAATTTCTGATCATTATTCAGTTCCTCATTGGGGTTATGATCAAGCCCTCTTTGAAGGATTACCCGGATAGTTTGGTATCCATAATCTTCATATTGCAGGGCACGCTTGCAGGCATTGTTGAGCCGCTCTTTCCCAGAGCGGGCAGCAAAACTCAGAACTCCCTGGCACGAACGGTAAGTTTGTTCCGGGTGCTGACGGGTATTGAGTAATTGTATTATGTATTCCTTTGTCTCCGGACCGATCTCTTCACCACGCTCAATAAACTTGTCTGGATTCCAATCACTCATGAAGCGGTGCTTGGATGCAAGGTGTTCGATTATGGTTGTATATCCATAAGGTTGTCGATTCCTGTTGTGTATTGTTATGCGTTCATAACGATGATATATTTCTACTGCACTCTGGCTGTACAGCAAGGTAACCTTCTTGCCAATGTATTGATACGGAACACTGTAATAATGCTTGTCTTCTGCCAGGTTAACGTAATTATTCTTCATCACCGTAACGATAACCCGGTGTTTAAGCTCATACTTATGATCAGCCAAAGGGTTTAGTGTATGGCGCTCAGTTTCTTCAAACAACTGTCGACGGCTGAACGGCCTGTTTTTCAGTAACCGGCTATTATGCTCCTCAAGAGCTATCCGAATGGCCTGATTAAGAAGTTCAAGGCTGGAATACACCCTTTCCTTAACAGTGCCGTAAATGGTGCGGTAAATGATTTTTACGGCACCTTCAACCAGTGCCTTGTACTTGGGCTTATAGGGAGCTGCGGGTAGCGCTGCCATCAGGTAATGGCTTACAAAGTCACGAAATGCCTCGTTAAGTGTCGGCTCATAACGATTGCCTTTGGTTACTGCCGACTTTAGATTATCGGTGACAATGGCATTAGGAACGCCACCAAAGTAATGCAAAGCATTTTCGCATGAGCCAATGAAGTCTTCTTTTTGTTGGCTATAGCTGGCTTCTACATAGGTTAATTGGCTGGCACCAAGTATGGCAACAAAAACCTCAACAGGTATAACTTCCCCGCTTTCCGGATCCAGTAATTGTAACTTTTGCCCGGCATAATCTACGTACATCTTTTCTCCGGCCTTATGCTCCATATGCATGACCGGGTTACGCATTTTCAACCACTTGAGATAATACCCCTTAAACTGAGATAAACGGTAGCCATTAGGATGCAATGCAATATATTGCTGCCACTGCTTCTCCTTAGTGTTTTCGCGACTCTTTAGGGCTTTCTCCATCCCAGGGAAGAACTCTACTACAGATTTGTGCTTGGGATCATCCTCAATGTGATGGCGCGGTACCATATCCAGAAACAATTGTTCAAGTTCGGTATCGCTCATCTGTTCAAGTTCCTCCAACGACTTGTCTGAGGCAAGGAACAACCGGATATACTTTTTTACGCTGTTGCGGGGAAGCCCTATCCGTTCCCCGATGGATTGTTTGCTTACACCTGTGGTGTATAGACTGATAATGTTTCGCACTTTGCTCATAAGAATTAGTTTGTTTGACATTTATGATTTGTTAAAACAAAGTCAACATAATCATAAAAGCCTGCCTTTGAGCAAGGGAAATCACTTTCTTAAGGGGTGGTCAATTTGGATCGGCGTAGGGTGGTCAATATGAATCGGCGTGTACCGATTATTTCAATCGGCGGGAGGTGGTCAATATAGATCGGCGGAGACTGGTCAGTTAGACTGTTTTATCCAATAAGGTAGCAATAGCAGCGATATCATATTGCATCATTCCATTTGTCGGTTTTAAATTCAATGCGTAATATGGAATCTGTAATTGAATATTACCAACATTTGCGGGATTGTTAATTACAGGTAAGACAGGTGTTCCGGTTGCGGCTAAACCATTAGCATCTCGGAAATTTGGTTCTTGGTTGTTAGCCATCAAAGGCCTTCCATCTGCAAAATAGAATCTCAAGATTAATTGAGCTTGATTTCCTTGAGCATTATTAATTGAGCCTGGAACGGTTATTACCATTCCTGGTTTCATTCCTAAGGGAGTCTGCATTGGTATATTATGTGTAATTATAGGATTTCCTAACCATGCATTCGAAGTAATATTATGAACTGGTTTGGTAATATTACTATCTATAACTATAGGATCAGAATCCTCAATTTGGTTAGGGTCAGTAATGACAATATCCTGAGCAGTATAGGCTTCTTTGACTCTATCCGCAAAGGCTGAATATGAAATCCAGCCAAATCCATTATTTCCCCAGTTGGTTCCCCAGGAATTAAAAACTTTATAAGCTTGTTTGCTGTCATCATAACCAACAACAACCATTGCATGCCCGCCCAATTCTCTTCCAGACGGGCCAAGGTAGATTTTATTTCCCTTAAGATTCTGAAATCCATCATCAACATACATACCAATGACAATAGGAAAACCAGAAACGATTTGACTTTTTACTTCAACTTGATTTTTTATATCAACTCTACGCCAATCGGCAATACTAAAAGGTCTTGCTTTTGACTTGATATCACTATTTGGCCTTTCATTACATGAATTGGAATTATATGGGAAATCGGATAGTTTTGCAACACCTTCTCTTTTTAATAGGTCTAAAGCTTGTTCAATGCTTGAACCACTCCTACAATCTCCCATTTTTATCTGATTATATACATATGCGGGACTATATAATCTTAAATCGTTGGTTGGTTTTTGCTTATTTTCTATTGCTTCTTGAAAGCTTTTTAATCCATAAGCAACCGCCCATCCTACGCAAGATGATTGCATTCCCTGAAATCCAGCTACAGGAAACCAGCTTGATAAGTCTTTTTCTAAAGGCAAAGTCCCCATCATTGGTGCTGATGCTAAGGGAATACTCTTATATTCTTCCTCATTAGCAAAAATAAGACCGGTCCCAAATTCTTGAGAAAAAACTCCAAAAGTTTGACAAAGTATAATTATTAAAATAAATATTTTTTTCATGGATTTATCGTATTAAGTTTTAGGTATTATATTTTGTTAACTTGAATTTATACCTAGCTACATATCTCGACTCACTCTTCCCGGACTTTTTATCATTCTCAGAAAACCAATGTCATACGTAAAATTTGCTGACAAACTTGATGCATTCTTTAATTTCTTATCCTCCAAAATACAATCTCCAAAACTCCTATAATAGCTTTCATTCTTAATCTAAATATCTCCCTTTCAGCACTGTAAATATAATAATTGAATAATCCGGAGTATATAGTGACACAAATCCGGACGAAAGGGTGACACCGATCCGGAGCAAAGTGAGCCACCAAATCCGGAGCAAAACGTGACACTTTAATTTGACACGTTAAAAGACTCAGGAATCATTTTTGGATTGTTTTTCAAAAAAACACCTGACAATCCGGCGCAAAGTGAGCCACCCAGAGGTACAGGAACATGGTTTAAGTTTGAAGGTTAAACCCCTTTAGACAATGGCGAATAAACCTGTACCCATGTTATTGATAAAAAGACTACTACAACTCAAAGAGCAAGGCTCTTCAAATCGTCAGATTTCTGAGATATTGCATGTGACACGGAACACGGTGGGCGCGTATGTAACTCGTATAAACCATTGTGGAAGAAGCTACAAGGAGTTATTACGGTTAAATGATGAGGATCTTGCAGAAGCTGTACTTTCAGTAAAAGCAGAGCCGGATAAAGACAGCAAATATGTTGACTTTGAACAGCGGGTGAAATACTTCACGGAGCAGTTAAAGAACAAGAAAACAACAAAACAGATATTGTGGGAAGAATACCGAGAAGAAGTTCCTGGCGGGTATAGCCGTTCTCAGTTTTGTGATTTACTGAAACGGTATCAGGATAGCAGGAACGCTGTTATGCACTTTGACCATCCACCAGCCGAGTTAATGGAGTTTGACTTTGCCGGCGATACGATTAACTATGTTAATCAACAATCAGGTGAAATTATAAAATCTGTTGTATTGGTATGCCGGTTGCCCTGTTCAGGATACACCTACATTGAAGCATTGCCATCACAGCAACGGCCCTGGCTGATAGCCGCACTAGGCAGGGCATTGGAGTATTTTGGCGGAGTTCCGTATATGGTACGTACCGACAACATGAAACAGTTTGTAAAAAAAGCAAACCGTTATGAGCCATCGTTTGATGAATATGCCCAGCAATGGTCCGGACATTACAACACTACGCTCACAGCTACCCGGGTAGCCAAACCACGCGATAAAGCCGGGGTTGAAAGTAGTGTTAACACAGCTTATTATCGGGTATATGCTCCGCTTCGTAACGAGCACTTTCACTCTTTGATTGAATTAAACAAAGCCCTTTTAGAAAAAACAGATAAACTCAATCACAGTAAATATCAGAGTCGGGATTACAGTCGATATGATAAATTTATAAGCCTGGAGCACCCATTGCTGCGACCATTGCCACAGGAAGCTTTCGTTCCCAAGTCAACCCGATCAGCCAAAGTAGCAAAGAACTATCATGTGATGCTGGGCGAAGACAAACATTTTTACAGTGTTCCCCATCAATATATCGGTAAGCAGGTAAGCCTGGTTTATGATACTGAAAACGTAGAGATTTACCTTAACCAACAACGTATCGCTTCGCATTGGCGGGATACCCGTAGTAATACTTATTCAACCCTTGATGAGCATATGCCTGCCAACCATAAGCATTATACAGAACAGCGAGGCTGGGATGAAGAATATTTTTTGAAGAAATCTACCACAATCGGTGAAAACACAGTGGCGGCCATCCGTGAAGTCTTAAAACAGAAGATCTTTAAAGAACAAACTTATCGTTCATGCATAGGAATAATACGCTTAGCCGACAAATATGGAAAGCTCAGGCTTGAAGCAGCATGTGCCAGGGCTTTGTCCTACAATGGGAAAGTAACCTATGGTACTCTAAACAGTATCCTTGAAAAATGCCTGGACAAACAACCGCTGCAAATATCCATTGATTACAGTCTGCCGCAACACGATAACCTGCGGGGAGCCGGAACTTACGGTTAACTCCCGGATTACTCTTCTTCTCCGCTCCCCTTCCTATATCTGCCCACATGCCCACAGGAAGGGGGCGGAAAAGAAGGTTAGCATACTTCACAACACTATCCACTCTTTAAAACCAAATCATTATGATTAACACAAATGCAACCTTAGAACAACTTGAACAACTCAGGTTAAATGGTATGGCGCAAGCATACCGGGGAGCCCTCGCACTTCCTACGCACGAACAACCAACTTCCCACGAACTGATTGCCCGATTGGTGGAAGCCGAAGGTCAAAACCGCACTGGCCTAAGAACTCAGATGTATCTTAAACTGAGTAAACTCCGCTATGATGCCGTTATAGAGCAGATACAGTGCTCAACTAACCGCAACCTCTCACGTGAAGAATTACTCTCTCTTTCGGATTGCAGCTTCATTCAACGAAGTGAAAATATACTGATTACCGGTGCCACAGGTTGTGGCAAAAGTTATCTGGCTTGTGCTTTAGGTCGGCAGGCCTGTTCCTTAGGTTACAAAGTGTATTACCTGGGAATGAACAGATTTATTGAAAGGCTGATCCAGGCCAGACTCGATGGATCTTATATCAAACTGCTCAATCAATTAGAAAAAATCCCGCTCATAATACTGGATGACTTTGGGCTGGCTCCATTGGATCACAATACTAAACTCACCCTGTTACAACTGCTGGAAGACCGTTATGGAAAACGTGCAACCATTATCACATCCCAACTTCCTGTAAAATCATGGTATCAGTATCTGGATGAACCCACTTTAGCTGATGCAATAATGGACAGATTGTCAGGTTCAGCTCATAGAATTGAATTAAAAGGAGAATCATTAAGAAAGAAAACATAAAAAGAAAAAAGCTATTTTTACCACACCATTGTTCCTTGCCTACTGGCTCACTTTCAACCGGATTAGTGGCTCACTTTCGTCCGGATTTACTGGCTCTATTTGGCCGGAATATTCAAATAATTTTTATAATAAAAAAATATTTGTGGAAATTGCCTATAAAAGTTGGGGTCGGGGGCGAGGGAGCAATCGGGCGATTGGGTGCCAAACTATATGACATCCGCCATCCACAATCCACCTTCAACCATCCGAAATCCGATGGCGCTATGCCCCGCGGCTCGAGCACTTAGCATGACGCTTACTCAATTAAACTTGATTATACCCAGGCACGCGTTTAGGAGTCGCGCGCGAGCGGGTATCAGTTCCGCGTTGACGAGCGGTTATTCCTTGAACATTTTTATACAAACAATTGAAGTGCCCGTGTTGATTCTAATTAAGTATATACCAGAATTGAAATTTGAAAGGGTTACTTTCGTTTTATGAATAAAACTACCATTTTTGACTGGCAATCCTAAAGCATTAAAAATAACATAGCTATTTTCCAGTTCACCTTTAGCCATAAGTGTAAATTCATTATAAAAAGGATTCGGGAAAGCACTAATTTCGGAATTGTTATCAGGTATATCAATAATCTCAACAGACTTACTACCAGATGTAGTAAAGCTTCGAACTGGCGTATAATTTGATTTCGTATTACAAACTTCTGTCCTGACTGTCCAATAATACTTTTTATTTACTTCAGGAGGATAAGGAGCCAATAATGTCCAGTTATAATAGGAGTTTGACCCTGTGTTTAGATTAACTCTGATTATTGAGGTTTGATTTGTTCCAGATGTAAATCCATTAATAGCTGTCCATCCAGCATTTGAGGTAGATACTTGAATTCTGTATTGTGCTGATAAACCAATAAAATCATCCCAATCAAAAAGGACTGGAATACTGACTAAAGTAGCACTATTTGCCGGACGGATTAATACAGGTAAAGTTGGGCTAACCACAGTAACACTTTTTGTTTGCTCTGTACTTGATCCGCAGTTATTAATAGCTTTAACTTTAATAGTCCCGCTAGTCAAACCTGGTGTACATGTTATTGAGGTACTGCTTGAACTTCCTGCCCAACCAAATGGTAGTGTCCATATATAAGAACTAGCACCAGCAGCAGGTGAAATATTATAAATATATCTTATACCAGAACAAACTGAAGAATTGCCATTAATTATTCCAGGCTGTGAAGGTACTGCGCAAATATTTATAATTTTAGTCGCAAAATTATTATTCTCAATTGTTTCGCAAGCTTTCAGGGTGCCATCAGCCCAAAAAAATAAATAATAATTTCCTGGCTGTGTATTTGAAGGAATCTGAACTGTTGCAGTAAGTATATTACTTGACGTATTTGGAATCAGGATTGGATAACCTGATATCTTACCAAGATATAAATCTTCATTTGTATTTAAAACTCCATCGGCAGATAACCAAAGCCCAACAACATTTTGACATGTATTTGCCACGCCTTTATTAGTTTCAGATGCAAATACCGTTATGTTTGAACCGGCGTGTATATTAGTGGATGGAGTGACTGATTGTGAACCACCAGTAATTATTAAATCAGGTAAAGATGTTATCCCGTTTTTCCATCTGTAATAACCACCGGGATTATAGTAGTGGTCAAGAATCCATGTATAAGTCTTGCTTTGCTGAGCCCATCGTTGTGAACCCCATTGGCACATCCCTCTACCATGTCCAAAAGGGCTCTTCCCACAACAAACGTTATCCGAAATACATGGCCAATTACCCTGCCCGGAATAACAGTCTCCACAGCCAAAATTATTTGTTTCAGAAGCATATTCACTAAATACAATGTTATTATTACAATCAACCAAGACCTCATTAACGGTTGCGTTAGTTGCATTAATAGTACTCGTTTGTCTTGTTGTCCCATCCCAGTGTTGTCTGCAAGGGTATGCCACAATATCATAATTTGCTCCATAAGGATGGAAAACATGATAAGCACCATAAGTTCTGTATGCAACTGCTCCGGCTTTTAAAGATTCAGAAGTCCAACTCGGTATCCACTCATCATCAAGCCCACCTCTAACATACTCTTCAAGACTCAATTGTTCGATTGTAACACAACTAGTACACGAAATACAAGGTCCATTATTTACTCCATGGTACAACCTTATTACGGATGGGAGGGCTAGAGTATTATTTGAATTAATTTTATTAATAGGTTCTACAACATTTTTTGATGGCAATCCGTAAAAATCATTACTTTCAAAACTACTTTCATCTAATTTTATCTCATTTAATGTGTCGATGAGTTTGTGTTCGTATCTCCTTGTTTCTTTTTCATTTCCTTTATTAAGAGTTATTTTAAAGAAAGAATTTTCATCGTAAAGCGGTATGTCTACAAAATTATACTCATTATATCCTTCTTTTGAGATTTTAATTGATGTCTTTTGAATTTTGTCTATTGGCAGATCCTTGCTTGTATAATCGGAAACAATCAATTCAAAGTATCCATTTACATCAGTATTTATTATTTTATTCTGGGGAGACAATACTACTTTTGCTTTAACAACAGGAAGGTTATTACCCTCATCAACTATGTATCCACTTATCATAGCCTTCCCTTCAATTATTTTCATTAATGGTATATTAACAGGGTCTAATGATACTATAATATTTAATGTTTTAGATGGTTCAACAAAATAATGAGACGTTTGGGAAATAAAGCCATCGGATGAAACTATTAATTGATAGTTATCACTTAGTAATTCAAATTCACATAATCCATAACCATTTGTTTCCCCATTTTTTATCAGATTATTGTTATTAATTACAATTTTTGCATTTTCTGCAATTCCAGTAAATGAGTTCTTTACAGTAACAATAATTTTTCCTGTTTGGGCAGTCGTATTAATCGAAAAAAAACAAAGTAATACAAACATGCAGTATATGTTTCCAATCTTTTTCATAAAAAACAATTTAAATGCTTAACACTTAGGTTTATTGATATTTAAGCACAACAGCTGTACTTATTTACTCTAACATTACCTTGCTACAATGCTAATTCTATCGTAAGACACTTTTTAAAACTTAAGGACAAATCTTATTCAGTATATCTACTTCTCCAATGTATGCCTCTTATCCGCGATAAAAAAGCTTCACAAAAAAAATCAAAACGGAGTTCAAAACGAAAACTATCATCTTGTTTTCCACAGCTAATATAGCATATTTTTGCATGTGTTGGAAGGTAATTTTACGTTTCTTGTATATTTTCTTTACCCAGAAATTGGGTTGAAGTTGTTTAATGCTTTGGCAAAACCCGTTCTCACCCAGCTTACCAACTAATGCATGCCGGTACGAAAATAACAATTCATCGAGAACAGAGCGGAGTGGCTGGCTGCTGGCTGCTGGCTGCTGGTTGCTGGTTGCTGGTGGCTGGTGGCTGAAAGTTGAAGGATGGAGTATGAATGGTTGAGAGATGAGGGTGGTCGGTAGATGGATAATGGTAAATGGTGAATGATGGAGCGAACCGGAGGTTAAGTGAGTCGAAAACCTAGCTTTAGCATGGTGGCGGTTTGCGCCATGATATTTTAGACTATGAATTTTAAAATTTGGACGTCCTTTCTACGCCCCCCTCTCCTTCAGGAGAGGGGTCGGGGGTGAGGTCAAAAGGGGTACAAAATCGCAATCTGCCTAAAGCCTTATTAATCAGCGATCTGACACGCCTGTCCTGTCCTGTTTACCCACCCCTCTGATCCCCTCCCTTAACGAAGGGAGGGGAAGACCGAAGTTCAGGGGTGGGTACCTAAAAAAGTAAAAGCAAGAACAAAATCAAATTTCTGTTACATCATAAATTCCAGGCATCCTTTCTGCGCCCCCCTCTCCTTCAGGAGAGGGGCCGGGGGTGAGGTCAAAACAGGTACAAAATCGCAATCTGCCTAAAGCCTTATTGATCAGCGATCAGACACGCCTGTCCTGTCTTGTTTACCCACCCCTCTTATCCCCTCCCTTCACGAAGGGAGGGGAAGACCGAAGGTCAGGGGTGGGTACCTTTAGAAGTAAAAGCAAAACACAAAATCAAATTTCTGTTACTTCATAAATTCCAGGCATCCTTTCTGCGCCCCCCTCTCCTTCAGGAGAGGGGCCGGGGGTGAGGTCAAAAGGGGCCAGGGGTGAGGTCAAAACAGGCACAAAATCGCAATCTGCCTAAAGCCTTATTAATCAGCGATCAGACACGCCTGTCCTGTCCTGTTTACCCACCCCTCTTATCCTCTCCCTTCATGAAGGGAGGGGAAGACCGAAGGTCAGGGTGGGTACCTTTAAAAGTAAAAGCAAAACATAAAATAAAATTTCTGTTACTTCATAAATTCCAGGCATCCTTTCTGCACTCCCCTCTCCAAAAAATAAATAATTCCGATTTCCTTCTCCTCCCAGGAGAAGGTGTCCGCTTCAGCGGACAGATGAGGTCAGGAGAAGGTGTCCGCCTCTACGGACAGAGGAGGTGAGAGGGGCCGGGGGTGAGGTCAAAAGGGGTACAAAATCGCAATGTGCCTAAAGACTTATTGATCAGCGATCAGACACGCCTGTCCTGTCTTGTTTACCCACCCCTCTTATCCCCTCCCTTCACGAAGGGAGGGGAAGACCGAAGGTCAGGGGTGGGTACCTTTAGATGTAAAAGCAAAATACAAAATCAAATTTCTGTTACTTCATAAATTCCAGGCATCCTTTCTGTGCCGAGGCCGTCTCATAATCGAGGCGGCTTCTTTTTTTATTGAGTATTCTACTTTTAGGTATCAAACTTGTGCAATGGTTTCTATCTAGCCTATACTAGTCAAGGTATAGTTTTCTAAGCAAGCTGAACAGATCTTACGTTTAAGAGATAATAATGGTTAGTTTTTGGCCATTTTCTTTAAGTTGTGAGCGATTGCCAATAATCCAAATTCAATCGACACATTTTCGATACCCCGGAGGTAAAACCTTCTAAAACCATTATTTTGTTTGATCATACCAAAGACAGGTTCAACATCAACAGGTCTTTTCTTTCGGTGAACCACCCCTTGTTCGCTTAACAACCGCGCTCTAGCCTTTTCTTTAAGTTCATTCAATCGATGGCTAACTTCTATGATTCTGTTTCCCTTGGCTTTAAAGCATCTGCCACGAACCGGGCATGAAGAACAATTTCGGGCCTGGTATCGGGATAAAGTTTTCTTGTATCCTGTTTCTGTAATTTCTTCCTTTACTCCAATAAACGCCATGATTTGTCCCATTGGGCAGTAATAGCAATCCAGTTCTTTATTGTAGTGTAGATTATCTACATGAAAGATCCCTTTTGACAAGCCATTATCATGTTGCTCCTTATCAAAATGGTTATACTTGACATAGGCTTCTACCTGGTTTTTCTCCAGAAAATCATAATTCTCTTCTGAACCATATCCTGCATCCGTTGTCATCTCTTCCGGCATAAAGCCATATGCTTGCTCAAAGGATTGAAGATGGGGGATTAAGGTTCGGGTATCTGTTGGGTTTTGATGAATACTGTAATGGGTAATAATTTGATTGTTAGTGCTGATTTGTGTATTGTATCCCGGTTTTAGCTGCCCATTCCTCATGTGATCTTCTTTCATCTTCATAAATGTCGCATCAGGATCGGTCTTGGAATAACTGTTACGGCTACCTAAGATCTGTTCTTTCTGCTGATATTCCTTTACCTTTTCCGACCAGTTTTTTTTCGCGTAATTCACCTTCTGCTTTACCTTTTGCGGTACGGGCTTGTCTTTAAGTGCCTGATCTATCACCTCTACTGTCTTACGTAATTCTTCCGGATCAACAATAGTAAACTGGGTGGGAGCAGTGTCTTTAAACTCTTCAGCAGCTACCTGTTGGGTATATTCCCACAACTCTTCCAGTTGCCTGGCTATGCGATCCTTGCTAGTCTTTATTGCCTTGCCCCATACAAAAGTGTATCGGTTTGCTTTGGATTCTATCTTAGTGCCATCGGTGTATACCTTCTGAAGATCAACATGTCCAGATTCAGACATCAATAATACTACCTGAGTAAAGACCTTCTTTATTACACCTTTCAGACGGTCCGTCCGGAAACGGTTTATTGTATTATGATCTGGTTGTTCCATGCCACTCAGCCACATAAAGTAAATGTTCTCCCTTGACGCTGCTTCTAACTTACGCGAGCTGTAAATATTACTCAGGTAACCATATACCAATACTTTGAGTAACATACGTGGATGGTAGCTGCTGCATCCTCCACCTTTATACTTGCGAAGTATAGGATCCAGGTCTATCTGGTCTATAATCTGACTCACTACACGGACTGGATGATCCATGGAAATCAGTTCATCGAAGGTTGGCGGGAAAGCCATGAACTGATTTTGTTGATAAGGTTTAAACCTTGCTTTGGATGATTTCATAATTCAAAGATAATAAATACATCTATCTGATAATCAAATATATATAAACTTTTATCAACATTAATCTGTTGATTATCAATGAAAAAAGAGGCTGCCCTTTTGAGACAGCCTCCCGGGGGTGAGGTCAACTCAGGTTAAAAACAAATTAAACCGCGTACGCTGAATCCTTGATCCTTCGACTCCAGCATGATCCAAACTGAAACCCTGAAACTTGAAACCCTGAAACCATTATCTATTGTCCATTGTCAATCCCCCCTATTCCCCCCTCCCCTAATCCGGCAAGATTATATCCAATTTACATATCGACCTATAATATATATTTAGACTGATTCTAAAATTTAAAATTTTGATAATGTGTTATTTATGAAATTAAAAATCAGAAATTCCCGGCTTTAGGCGGCTCCACACTGAAATATTTTTTCGAAAATAGTATTACCTTTATGTAAATTTTGGATAGAGTATAAAACACACTCGGCTATAGAATGCAACTTTGCTATCTTGATTAACTCAACGGATTAACTGGTACTTGTTGGCCTATTTTTTTACTCTTATTTTACTTCAGCCAGGCATCGATGTTAGTAATTTGACTCTTAATTTACTTGCCTGTTAATCCTGCACTAAACCTATCAACCTCAGGGGAGATAGTACCTGGAATAATTTGCGCTAAAAACCACAGCTCAGGTAATTAACGGATTATTCAACTTTCAAAAATTATTTAAAATGAAACTCTTTTCAATTCATGCACGGTGCATGGTTGTTCTGGTGCTCTTTGCATTTGCCTGTACCAAAGAAAAACCCGAAGTAACTACGCCGGGTAATCCGGTAAACGATGAACAATTGGTAAATCAGGTACACTGGTTTATAGATGGGGCTAAAGCGGTGAAAGAGGGAAAGTATTTGAAAACGGGGGAAAAAATGCTGATAAATGATGCGCTCAATGTGTTAGAGTCATCGATGAACTATAAATATGGCTTTACAAATGAGAAGTTTAAGGATTATTACAGCGAGGAAGTCGAAATTACAATTCCATTTATTAGTGCCGAAAACAAAACATTTGTAATAGATGCAATGCAGGCGTTCAATGCAACTTTACAAAAATTCAGGGAGATTTATCAGCAAATCAATTTTGAGAATAAAAAGTTTTACACCTGTTCAATACAGAATGGCGGCATAACCAATGGCGGGAGTTCGGTAATAATTAAAGCCAAAGTGTATTTTGGATATGGATTAAGAGCCCCAAATTTACCAAATAACGAAGTTGGATATTTGTGGTACCTGAATGGTGGCTCTTGCCCGGGTATTGGACAATATGGAGCACCCGAATACCTTCGAGACAATTATGAACCTGCAATCTATTTACCCTGCCCAAATCCGAGGGTTTGGTATGACTATACCGGGGATTATATATTCAATGATGATATAATCCACTATCCGAATCCGAATGGAGGTCCTATTGATAATTACTGTGATTACCAGTTGTATTATGCTGCTTCTAACGTTGCTAATGGTATTACACCTGAAGTCGAGTGTATTGGTTCAGAATCAGTTAACGGGGCACAGGCTGAGATAGAATACTATCGCGATCAGTTACAGGATATAATTGATGCTAAATTATTGACGCTCAACAGAAACTTTATGGATGTTACTTTTAAAACTGAAGATCAAACTGCCAATAATGTCAGGACACTGCGTCATGTACCGACTTTGCACTATGGGAAAGTACATTTTGATTGTAGTACAACCCCTGCTCCTATGCCAATAACTCAGGATTAGTTGTTGAATCTTAAAATTATGATTTGCAAAATCTCGTCAAATAAGGTTATTCACATCCTTGTGTTGCTACTTGTTATCGGAATTTCGAGCAGCAGCATTGCCCAGGAAACCTTTCCTCTTTTGTTTCGTTGCCCTCACGACGAAATGTCGATGAGCATGATTGAAAACAATGAACATCAGTTTATTGCAGTAGGGTTTGAGAATATCAAGTCGTATTATGATATGTCGGGCCGAAAAGCAAAAATATGGAAATTCGGGAATGCATCTGATTCGCTTACCAGAATATACACTTTTAATGACAGTGCTTGTTGCTTCACGAAAATATTTCAAACTGAAGGTGGCAATTATCATGTTTTTGGTACTTTCTGCATTCCACCTGCTTATAATACCTATTCAATCTCATCATTTGAATTGGATAACCAATTAAATATTGTTCAACAGAAAAAAATAGATGTCGAGAATTTAGCAAATTTCTATGCTGAAACGATCAGGAAGATCATGGGGAACTACTATCTTTTTGGTGTAGGACATTGTGGTGATACTGTAAAAAGTTTTGTTATTAGGTTAGATAGTAATTTAAACCTTGTTAGGTATAAAACTTTTGTCTATCCAGCTGAAGGGGATGGATATTTTATGGATTGCATTCTTTCACCTGATTCTTCTAAATTGTATGCAGTTACCAATTTCCCTCATGATGGCAAAGGATGTCATTTTTTTGTTTACGATACTTCACTTAACTTGCTGTCGATAAAGCCCCTACCAGGATACAGTAATTTTAATTTACACTATTATGTAGATTACTCGCATAATATTACGATAAAAAATTTCACTAATAACAATTTGCTCATTGGCAGTATTATGTCAATTTCAAATAATGGGGATGTTGAAACGAAGATAGGCTTTACAATACAGGATATAAGTATGCAATGGAAGCCTGTGCATTATTTTGGTTCAAATGACACATCGTTTTACACGACTTATGGAAGACCCACCTTTGATTTTCACAATCAGGACAGCATTTTCTTTACAGGAACCAAAAACCAGATTTCAAGCTTTTTCCCAAGCAAACCTTCCTGGTTAATTGCAGGCGCGTTAAACGCAGATTTGCAGCCCTACTTTATTAATTATTATGGCGGCGACGCGTATTATCATGCAAACTCAATGCTTTTGACATCGGATGGAGGGTATATTATTTTGGCCGACAGGTACGACAAAAATACACAGGGGCTTCAGTATGATGTGTTTTTTCTAAAACTCAATAATAAAGGCATTATTACAAACAGCAAACCAATTGAAGTATGTCCGCGGCAGGACTTCATTGTTAGCCCAAATCCTTTCAGAAAGCATTTTCAGGTACAGTTATTTACAGAACAAGCACTATTCACAATAGTGGATCTTTCAGGAAGGGAAGTATATAAGTCAATGCTGACAAAGGGAATGAACCAAATAGATGCATCGGGATTAAATGCCGGAGTTTATCTGGCCAGGGTTAAGATTAATGATTACAGATATTATACCGAAAAAATAATAAAAATTGAATAAATATGAAAAAAGTTCTTAGAGTTGCTTTTATGACACTCATGATGTCATCAACTATGATTATAACCTATGCGCAATGCGTGAATACCTCCTGTAACGGTTCTTCAAATACAGGCTTATACTCTTCGGCAATTGGCTATAAAACCAACAGCACCGGCGATTATTCATTTTCATCGGGATATAAATCCTCAGCAACCGGATGGAGTTCAACAGCTTTAGGTGATAGCTCAATTGCTAATGGGAATTTTTCAT
Source organism: Bacteroidales bacterium (assembly GCA_963677975.1). Lineage (GTDB taxonomy): Bacteria > Bacteroidota > Bacteroidia > Bacteroidales > UBA4417 > UBA4417. Next base: position 4,459,221 of record OY782677.1, read on the forward strand.
TTGCAGCTGGATATCGGTCTTCCACCGCTAAATTAAAATCATTTGCAATTGGAGAATACTGCCAGACCACACAACTACAATCCTATGCCATTGGACAGAATTGTATTGCAAACGCTACAGCATCATTGGCGATAGGGAGGTATATGCAAACGAATGCCTCAGGAGCCATAGCTTTTGGTTCATCTTCAGCCTATGGATATATGATCAATAGTATCCCTAACTCATTGATGATAGGATTCAATAGCACTGTGCCAACATTTTATGTGGGACCTTCACCTAGTTATCAGTCATATGGTAAAGTCGGTATCGGCACTACCAACCCCCAAACAACATTACACGTGGCCGGTGACGTAACCATAAGTACTTTGACAAATACCACCGGCAATATGGTGCTTACTACCGATAAAACCGGTAAACTGATGCTTACTACCGGCAGTGGTGGTGGTGGCGGCGACAATATGGGTAATTGCGAAGCCACCCGGAATGTACTGATGCATGACTTCAGTATTCAGAACAATTCATTTGGAGGCAAAGCGGTACGGCTGGACGGATCATTTTTTAACCCGGGCTTACGGTTTACCAATGATAATAATATGGTAATGGAGAATACGAAAGTTTCGAGCCTGAATATTTCCAGCTCACCTGAAGGCACAAGTTCAGTATGGGTTGGCAATTGGAAAAGCGGTGGATTCGGGCTGGTTAAAAACGGCGATTCATTCACCGGGGGGATTTATTGGGATGGCAATAATCCACAGCCCATACTAAATTTTAACGCAACCAAAGTCGGAATCGGGATTATGCCTCCCATGGATGGGAAATACAATTTGTACGTAACCGGCGGCATACTTACCGAAGAAATAAAAGTACAATTAGCCGGAGGCCCCGATTGGCCCGACTATGTATTTGCATCGGATTACAAATTGAATACTTTACAGGAAGTTGAGCAATATATAGCAAAGAATCAACATTTACCCGATGTCCCATCAGCCGAAACCGTAAAAAAAGAAGGGATCAACGTTGGCGAAATGAATGCTTTGCTTCTGCAGAAAATCGAGGAACTGACCCTGTATACCATTCAGCTTGAAAAGAAATATAATGAACTTGAGAGCCGCTTGAACACTTCATCCCTCAAATGATAGCTCTTTTTGAATTTTTCTTCTTTTATACGCAATATAAAGCCGTAAATATGAAAAAATCAATTCAATTATACTTCAGGCTTTTCGGGCAACTCAAATTCACTGTCAAATTCTTACTTTATTCTGTTGTCCTGATTCTGCCACTTGCTTCTTCAGCCCAGCACTTTATTAAACAATGGGCCGTGCAATCCGAAAGCGAGCTATGGGGACTTGCGAGCGATTTTACAATTGCAAAGGATAATACCATTTTTCTTGCAGGGAATTATAACGGCAATGCAACAATACTAAGTGCCGATCGTAAAACCACAAATATTAGCCATTCTGATAGCAGGGCTTCTGATTTGAAAACTGCCGATCAACCGAATACTACCGACAAGCAAAGTGCTCAGGGTATTTTTGTGGCAGCCATGAACCAGGAAGGCGCCGTGCAATGGGTGAAAAACTTTACCAACATAGGATACGCTTATTTTTCATCAATCAAAGCCTCCGATGAAGGCCTTTGTATTGCCGGTTATTTTCAGGACGAACTGCAATGCGACGGCATTCAATTAAAAGCCAATCATAAAACAACCGCTTTTGTTGCCCGTCTTGATTTCGCTGGTAATGTGCTATGGGCAAAACCTGTTTCAGGTGAATTTACAGGTCAGAAACTGTTTGCGATACCCCTGGGAAACAAAAACACTTTAATTGCCGGCACTTTCGCTCATACCATTTGCCTGCCCGAAGCCATTACCATACCGAATAGCGCTTCAAGTAACATTTTTGCTGCTTTACTCGACAGCACCGGAGCCTTCACAAAAACCCTGGTTTCAAAAGGAACAGGAAACCACAATCTTAACGATGTAATAGCCGATAAACATGACAATTTCTACCTCGCAGGTTCCTTCGAAAAAAGCATCAGCATGGGCAATAAAAGCATGCAGTCAGCCGGGAAAACCGATGGATTTATATTTTGTTTTACCAAAACCTTCGAACCTGTATATACGAAACAAATAGGAAGTATATACAATGATGATATACAGGGTATTGCTACCGACAATAAAAACAATCTTATAGCTACCGGTGGTTATGCCGGAGATATTACAAGCTGTGGAATAAAATTCCCTGCCGTAAACGGGAATACGGATGTTTTTGTTGTAAAATTTGATGCATATGGAAATCCGGTATGGGCCGATGGGTTTGGGAGCAAAGCAAATGATTATGCTACCTCCGTTGTAAGCAACAGAACCGGCAGGATATATATAAGCGGAAGCTCAAGAGGCTCTATACGCAAAGAGAACTTTTTTACAACAGCCAACAATACCGGCGGCAGCTTATTTATCGCAAAATACTCGGCCGAGGGGCTTATAATATTACTTGACGCCCTGGATGCAAACCGCACCAATTTTAACCGGAAAATTGAAATTGATGATAAAGGGTACCTGCTTCTATCAGGCAATTTTCATAAAACCATTCCTGAAGGCAAAACCGAAGAACTTAATAACAACCCCGATAATTTCCACCTCACCAAACTCTTCGACTGCGATGCACAGCCTTCAATACAACTGCCGGCTGACACTATTTTATGCGGTACACTATTAGATATTACAGCCGACAGCTCTTTTGCATTTTACAACTGGAATACCGGTAGAAATACGAACCACATTTCGGTCGACACCAGCGGTACCTATATTTTAAAAGTGACGGATAACTTCGGTTGTATTTCAGCCGACAGCATGCATGTGGAGATAAATCCTTTGCCGTTTTTCAGTTTAGGCGATTCGGTTTTACTTATAAGCCATGAACCATTTACTCTTTTTGGTCCTGCGAATATGAAAGAGTATCATTGGAGCGATAACAGTACTATGCCCTGGTTAACATTACCCAAAAATCATATTTACCCTGCTGAAGTTACATTGCAGGTGAAAGATGAGAAAGGATGTATGGCGGAAAACCGCTGCATAATATTTAGCGAAAGTACATTTACCCAGCTAGCAACAAAGCCATTAAAATCAAATGACTTCACAGCATTAATTTATCCGGTCCCTGCCCGAGAAGCCTTTACAGCTGAATTATCTAGCACAGATTTTAACAATTCAATATTATTTGAGTTAGTTTCATCAGTAGGTAAAGTTATAATTCATAGGGAAGAGCAGTCCCTTCAACCGAGCCGGAATTTCACTTTTAAAATTTCTGATCTGGCTGAAGGAGTATATGCGCTCTATATAAAAAATGGTACAAATACTTTAGTTAAGCAAATAATTATTACTAAATAATTCACTATTATGATGATATACTTAAGATCAGAAACCTTTTATAGGTTCCTGAAAGACAAAATAAAAGAACCTTTAAAAATTGTTGGATTATTAGTTCTAATATTAATCATCCAAATAAATACAAGTACTTCACAAACCAGCACTTTCGATCATAAAAACGCTCTCCTTTTTCCAGTTAGAAGTGTTGACGCTGGCATTAATCCTGCTTCATTAGGCCTGTTTAAAGATAATCCGGTAGATATGTTTACCGGGAGAGTAAATATAAATATTCCAATTTATGAACTGAAGGTTGGCGATTTTAGTTTACCAATTAGTGTTTCATATAGTACAGGCGGTTTCAAGGTGAATGAAATTGCCTCTTGGGTTGGTTTAGGCTGGAATTTAAATTGCGGGGGAATGATTACTCGTGAAGTACGAGGTATACCTGATGAAATAATAGACAATGGTTACACTTCAACTTCAGGTTCAGTACTATACGAAAATCTAATTGATGGGGAAATAAATAATGCTACAGATCCTGCTGAATTTATTACTCTCCTGGATATTGCTACCGGGCTGAAGGATGGTGAACCTGATCTATTTAGTTTTAATGTGGGTGGATTGAGTGGAAAATTCATTTTTGATAAAAATGGGGATATTCATTTTATTGGTGAACACAAGAATACATTTCAAATATCTATAGAAAGGGAAATAATTCAATCAAATAAATGTTATAATTCAATTAAACAGTTAATTATAACATCTGATGATGGGATCAAATATATATTTGGTAATGATTTTCGTGAAAAATTATTGAACACTTACTATTACATCTATTACGATACTGAAAATCACTATAAAACATTTAGTGATAACTACTACAGCACAAAATACTATGGCGGGAAGAATACTAAAGCATGGGAAAATGAAAATGTTTTCTATTACACTTCATGGTATCTCCAAAAAATTGAATTCCCGGATAACGTAAATACTATAGATTTCGTTTATATTCCTGAAATAAATGCACACTATGTTTCTACAAGTGAAACAAAGTATCTTGGAAAGCGGTTTGACTTACTTGGTAATATAATTAATGTAGAACAACAAAATCCATTTTGCATAAAAAGGACAAACCAATACCAACTTATTCAAAGCCAAAGACTTTCCAGGATCACATTTAATGGAACTACAATTGAATTTGTTCCTGAAGATAATCTTAGAGAAGATTGTAATGACCCTTTGGCTCAAGTTGTATTGGGGAAAGCTAAAGCCCTAAAGCAAATTAAAATATTCGAGAACATTGAAGGAACGAGAAAAACATGGGAATTCAATCATTCCTATTTTGCACCTGCTCCCGGGTCTACTGAATTTGGCGAGTTTCCATCTTTTATTAAGCGATTAAAATTGGATGGGATTTCATCTGGGGATGAGAAATGGGCATTTGAGTATAATTATTCACCTAATGATCCGAAATTATGTTTGCCATCTCGAAATACATCATCAGTTGATTTCTGGGGATATTATAAGCAGAATACATCCCGGTTATCCATACCTAAAATATATGTTTATCCTGATGATTATGAAAATTCTACTTATAACTCCATTTACTCAATATATAAAAGGGAAGTTGGCAGTTATCAAGGAAGTGAGTATGTTTTGGAAGGAGTTGATAGAACCCCCGATCTGACCAACACCAAAGCATATACAATAAATAAAATCATTTTCCCGACAAAAGGATATAAACTATTTGAATATGAATTAAATACCTTCATGTTGGATAATGTGGAACGAGTGGGTCCAGGGTTAAGGATAAAGACCATTACTTCGCATTTTGGCAATAATTCACCTGATGTAATTGAGTCATTTTCATATAATAATGGTTCTAATACCTCCGGCATGATTACTGACTTGCCTGATTTTGCTTACCGAAATATAGATGCAATAAAGAACTATATAACCTTTTTCTCTGATCCCGGACAGATTCAGGATGCAATAACAAACAGGATAAACTATTCGTTTTGTTCGATTGGTAATGTTAATGGTGGCTATGTTGGATATACAAATGTAACGATGTCCGATCTAAACAATGGCAAAAGCGAGTATGTTTATGATTTTCAACCTTCATATCTGAACCCTAACCTTGAACCTTTCACCCGGAAAACAACACGGCTAGAACATGCCTGGGATGACATTAATGGGCGTATTAACAATTATTATTATCAATATAATAAATCTGTCGACCGGTACCCATATTTTTCTCCTCCTGATTGCAGCTGGATGAGGGGGTATTTAAAAGAAGTCACTATTAGAAACAACCATGGTGACCCTGTTGAAAAACAAACATATTCGTACTTCCCAGTCGAAAATGCCAATATTGATAATATATATTATGTACAAGCAAATCTTTATAATACTGAGACTGCAACCCGTATTGTATATTTTTTAGGATATAATCAAACGCCCAATTGTCAGTATAACCATATCATTTTCAGTTCTTTTTGGGGTTGTTACCCGCTGGAAGTGAGCTTAAATGATGTCGTCTGGGGGGTTAATTATTATAAAACCGGGTATAAAAGGTTAGAGAGTGTTGTTACAACCAAATATGACGTTACGGGAGGACATCAGGTAAGCAGTTCAAAACAATTATTTTATGGAAATACCGAATACAAATATCCCTCACATGTTGAAATTCAAAATAGTAAGGGTGAGATTATAAAACAAAAAACCTATTTTCCACCTGACTACAGCACATCAATAAGTTCTATCTCTAATCTGTTAGTTAAACACATATTGAATAAACCAATCGATATGCGCGAATATGTTGAAAACAGATTAATAAAAGGTTCACAAATTGATTACAACATATTAGGTCAAGCAGCTGATTTTTATAATTTCGAGTCAGATAATAACGATATACCATTCTCATCATCCAACCCATATACATTTACACACAGGCAGTCAGCAACTTTTCATCCACAACAAAATGTGCTTAATGAGATATTAACCGATAACGATAATACAACAGTTTACTTATGGGGATATAATTACAGGTATCCCATAGCTAAAATTATTAATTCCAATTATTATGAAGTTATTGCAGCGCTTCCAATTACTTATGATGAGCTTCAAACAAAATCGGAAGCAGAACTAATATTAATCTTCAAAAACTTGCGGACTACATTATCCCAGGCGTTTATAACCTCTTATACCTATAATGCTTACAAGCCATTATTCCCTAAATCTACAGAAACGGACATAAACGGCAAAACGACACATTATAATTATGATTCGTTTGGACGCTTGGTTTCAACAACTGACCAGGATGGCAAGATCATCCAATATTATGAATATCACTATAAAGGTCAATAATTATGAAAAAGCCACTTCTTATATTCGGTATAGCTTTTTTAATCTTCAGGAGTATCCTTTCAGCTCAAACCGGGGATGATGGCTGGAATAACAGGATAATTCCAAGCTATGTTAATCAAACCGAAACTGCAAGGGTATCAGTTACTTTAATCCCTGAGTTTTTTACGTCCGGACAACCCTTTCATGCATTTATTGATCCTAACCTTCCTTTCCAGGGAGGCATTGTTGTCAATGATGGGGATTTTGATCAGAATTACATACGTGCATATAAGCCAAAGGCTGATAATGCCACAATTAATATCCCTTTGCACACTATACTTGACTACTCAAAATGGTTTGAATCCATTAGCTATTATGACGGATTAGGAAGGCTTTGCCAAACTGCTGAAGTAAAGGCTATGCCTTTGGGAAGTGACTTGGTTGTTCCTGTAAAATATAATGACATTGGCAGGCAGGATTATAAATACCTGCCTTATTGTATCATTCAGGATGGGCCTGATGGAGCTGGTGGGTATCGCAACAACGACCTGACTGAGCAACTCACTTTTAACAATTATTTCTACAAAAATGAAGGTAACTATGCGAAAACCCACATTGATTTTGAATCCTCACCTCTCGACAGGATTACAATGACAACCGGACCTGGTGCCGGATGGCAAACCACCGGACACGAAAAACCTTCAGAGATATTCTACGAAACCAACCTGGCATCTGAAATCGGGTTATTTATGGTAAACAGCAATAACGATCTTGTGAAAACTAATTATTATCAACCCGGCAAACTATATAAAACCAGGCAACTGGATGAAAATGGGAATGAAACCATCGAGTATAAAGACTTGCTTGGTAATGTTGTTTCCAGGGCATCCAAAATGGATGGCAGCTATGCTACAACCAATTATGTGTACGACGATTTCGGGTTATTACGTTATGTGATTCCTCCGGTGGCATCTGACAAGGTTTCAGCTTCAACTGGCACATACACATTACAAACGGATTGGGTAAAAGATTACTGTTATTATTATGAATATAACGATGCCCGCAAACGTATGACTATGAAAAAGCTCCCTGGTTGCGAACCCATCTATATGGTTTACAATAAACGAGATATGCTAGTTCTAACTCAGGACGGCAATCAAAGGCCAGGAAATAAATGGTCGTTTGTGAAGTATGACAATTTCAACAGGGCAGTTATTTCAGGAATTTATACATCTGCTGATAAATTGGACCAGCCGCATATGCAGGCATTAGTAGATCAGAATATCAATTACTACGAACAGTTCAGCACTACCGATCCTGATCCCTTTTATACTACCTACGCATTCCCTCAGGATAGGTTTGAGATTCAAACAGTTACCTATTACGATAAATACTCATTTCTGGAAGCAGGTGGTATTGCTGCAGAATATGCATTTCTTGCTTCCGAAATGGACTTCCCCACCGGCAACAGTGATGCCACCAAAGGAATGGTTACCGGCACACGAATTATAGTACAGGAACACGATGGACTGGCAGTTGACGATAACAGCTTACTTTCAGTTAATTATTACGATAAATACGGGCGGCTTATTCAAACCATTGCCGATAACCACCTGGGCGGGAAAAACATAATCTCAAACAAATATAATTTCACTGGTCAACTGCTTAAAACAAAAGAAAACCATATTAACAGTTCATCTTCGCTTGCGGTTAACCAACGCATGGAGTATGAAAACGGTGGAAGGTTGACAAACACGTATTATAAAATCGGGGATAACCCCGAAATTACAATGTCGCAAAATGTGTATAACGAATTAGGGCAGGTGAAACAGAAAAAACTACATGCCAATGAGGGTACTTTTCTGCAAACTGAAGATTTCCAGTTCAATATCCGTGGCTGGCTCGAAAAAATAAATGATGTAAACAATCCTGGCAACGACCTCTTTGCCATGAGTCTGAATTACACAGGCGGAAATAAGCCGCAATATAATGGCAATATTTCAGAAATAGCCTGGGTATCACAGAATTTTCCTGGACAAAAATCTTATAGCTATACGTATGATGCCCTGAACCGGCTTAAAAATGCAAGCTTTTCCCTTTCGGGAAATTACAATGAAGAACTCACATACGATAAAAACGGGAATATCATTACATTGAAACGTAACGGGCAAATAGCTGATGGTGTTTATGATGGGATTGATAATCTGATTTACATGTATACCGGCAACCAGCTGAAAAACGTGAATGATAAAACCGGTCCTGCATATGAGAATTTTGGGTTTAAGGATAACGGTTCTTTTGCCGAAAATGAGTATCTTTACGATGCAAACGGAAACCTTGTAAAAGATTTGAATAAGCAGATCGAAAATATTACCTATACGCCTCAAAACCTGCCACAACGCATTACAATGGTAAAAGCAGGCCAGCCCCAGATATTGTATGTATATGATGCTACCGGGCGTAAATTGCTTAAACAAACCCGGCTAAACCAGGCCATAGTTTCACGAACCGATTACGATGGCAGTTTTGTATATATTGACGGGACATTATCCTACATCCTGACTCCCGAAGGACGCGCTTTGCCTGAAGGAAATTCGTTCAAATACGAGTATAACCTGAAAGATCACCTGGGCAATACACGAGTTGTATTCGATCAGGATGGCACTGTGTTGCAGGACAACAGCTATTATCCTTTTGGAATGAAATTTGAAGGGCTCAGTTACGAAAACACCGCAACCAGTTCGCTCAACAAATACCTGTATAATGGCAAGGAAATGCAGGATGATTTCGGGTTGGAGTGGTATGATTATGGGGCGAGGTTTTATGACCCTGTTTTAGGTCGTTTCCATACACCAGACAGGTTCAGCGAAAAATATCTTAACCAATCTCAATATCAATATGGTTTAAATAATCCTCTTAAATTCATTGATATAAATGGGGACAGTGCATGGCAAATCACTAGGCAATGGGATGATAAGATGATTGGAAAATATAGGAACTATGTCAATGGCAAGGTTCAAGAATATACGAAAAACGGTGAGGAATTTACATGTGAGGATTTAGTTATTTCAACTATGATCGATTTTGCATCAGCAAATGGACTACCTTTTGCAATGGGGAATGGATCTGGCACGTATGATGCAGCATCAGAAAACTACTCTGATGTTGCCACTTTTAAAAATGACGTATTAAAAACTACTGGTGCCAATGATTTACAAAGCAATGCTAATTCTTCTGCTATTGACTTACGAAGTGCGCAAAGTGGCGATTTCCTCTTAAAGCGAGATGGGAATAATGTTGCTACACATTCCCAGTTAGTTACATCAACTGGGAATAACGCTATTGGAATAAGTCAAGGTAATTCTGGTTTACTAAATAGCATACCAGGATCTAGTCGAATTTTACATGCAGGAGATCCAAATTCTTCATTTTACACAGGTCAAAAAGTACAATCAGGAAATTATAATCTTTCGACTGGGACTTATACAAGGCAGGGGTCTGTAACTGTACCAAGCAACTTTGGTTATTTTTATTCCACTCCAGTGACAATAAATAATACTGTTAGAGTTGTAAATGCTGTGCAGTCTTTCAATTTAGTATCAAGAAGCTGGAACTTTAAAAGCTGGAATAAATGATCAACAGAAATATTAATATTATCCAGAGAATCATATATTCAATTGCACTAATTGTAGTAGGAATAGGCATTTTCTCTAACCCCGGTTCATCATTTTTTCAACTAAGTTCTATAGGATTTCCTTACTGGGTCTTGGATTTGGTAGTAATATTACCTTTGGTTTATCAATTGATTTTTAATAACAGAATAGGATGGTTTGTGCTAATCTCCCTCACTGTTATTCATTTTGTATGGACTACAATTAACCTCTATCAAAATAGCGAATCAACGACCCTTATAGGGACTTTAGTTATGTATTTAGTGCTTGCTGGTGGTTTGTTGTTCATATTGAAGCCAAGACACATTAGGGTATAGTTCCAGTTGGCTGTACTTTTCCATAAAAAAGAAAAGCAAGAAGAAACGCAAACACCAGGCATTCGCCTGGCGTTTTGCTGTTAATCCGTGAGGGGGCCGAAGCCCCCAAAACAAGCGGAGGGAGAGGGGATCGAACCCCCGTATCCTTTTGAGACAGCCACTGATTATCAGTCAGGCACATTACCACTCTGTCATCCCAGGCAAAGCTGTTGATGTACTTTCCCTGGGATGGAAATATTTTAACGAACTTTATAAGCACTTAGCGTTACAGTGCAAGTTGTTTAAGCTTGCCTTTGGTAATAAAAGCATCAATTAGATTTTTAATAGTTTTTTTATCCTCGTCCGTTCGCGCGCATCTTACCTTCTGATGGGTGCGGGAATAATTTTACTCCGTTCGTACATCTTACATTCTGATGCATGCCGGTACGAAAACGACAATTCAATGCGAACAGGGCGGGGGGGCTGGTTGCTGGTTGCTGGTTGCTGCTTGCTGGCTGCTGGCTGCTGGTAGCTGGTGGCTGGTGGCTGAAAGTTGAAGGATGGAGTATGAATGGTTGAGAGATGAGGGTGGTCGGTAGAGGGATAATGGTAAATGGTGAATGGTGAATGATGGAGCGAACCGGAGGTTAAGTGAATCGGAAACTAAGCTTTAGCATGGTGGCGGTTTGCGCGATGATATTTTAGACTATGAATTTTAAAATTTGGACGTCCTTTCTGCGCCCCCCTCTCCTTCAGGAGAGGGGTCGGGGGTGAGGTCAAAAGGGGCCAGGGGGAGGTTAAGCCTATCTGTTTTCGGTTACTGCATTATGCCAAGCCATATCCATTTAATTGTACAATCCTATACTATTCCTCTGGGATCGATCGTAAGAGATCTGAAAAAATTTACTGCAGACCAAATAGCTCAATACCTCCGTTCACGCGCATCTTACCTTCTAATGCGTCTGGGAATAATTTTACTCCGTTCGCACATCTTACATTATGATGCATGCCGGTACGAAAACGACAATTCATCGCGAACAGGGCGGGGTGGCTGGTTGCTGGTAGCTGGTGGCTGAAAGTTGAAGCATGGAGTATGAATGGTTGAGAGATGAGGGTGGTCGGTAGAGGGATAATGGTAAATGGTGAATGGTAAATGGTGAATGATGGAGCGAACCGGAGGTTAAGTGAGTCGAAAACCTAGCTTTAGCATGGTGGCGGTTTGCGCCATGATATTTTAGACTATGAATTTTAAAATTTGGACGTCCTTTCTACGCCCCCCTCTCCTTCAGGAGAGGGGTCGGGGGTGAGGTCAAAAGGGGCAGGTGAGGTCAAAACAGGTTAAAAAACAAATTAAACCGCGTACGCTGAATCCCTGATGCTTCGACTCAAGCATGACTCAACCTGAAACTCTGAAACTTGAAACTCTGAACCCCTGAATCCCGCTGTTGCGGGATTTCGCTTCGCTCAACCTTTGAACTCCTGAACATGGGAACCTACGAACTTTGGAACCATTTACAAAACAACTTTTATTGCCTCCCGAATCTGAATATATTTGCAGCCCGTAAGAAATGCGTGAAGCACAATAGCTATAAACAAATCAGAACCGGCCTTATGAATACGATTGAAGCTATGATTATCAAATTGCACTTCGGCAATGTACCTGCATTAACGGAGTTGTATGGTACCGATGCGGAAATTCAAACTTACCAGCAGAAACGATATACCGATCTGATGACTGAGTTCCGGTCGCGGTACGCAGCTACCGAAGCCGCATTGTTCAGCTCACCGGGGCGGACTGAGATAGGCGGGAATCATACCGATCATAATCACGGCCGCGTGCTTGCAGGTGCAGTCAACCTCGATACTGTTGCTGTGGCTTCGCCCAATAACTCGGATATTGTAAGGATTGCGTCGAACGGGTACCCGCCATTCGAGCTTGACCTTTCCCACCTGCAGCCTGATAAGGATGAATACTTTACCTCGTCATCGCTGATCCGGGGTATTTGCGCCCGCCTGCAGGAACTGGGTTACAGGACGGGTGGTTTCGATGCATGCATCGACGGAGCCGTGCCGAAAGGATCGGGGCTTAGTTCGTCGGCTTCGTTCGAAGTGCTGATAGGGGCTATTTTCAGCCATTTGTTTAATGAGGGGAAGCTTGATCCCCTGCAGAATGCAATGACGGGACAGTATGCCGAGAACCATTTTTTCGGGAAACCCTGCGGGCTTATGGACCAGACAGCCTGTGCAGTGGGAGGACTTGTGACAATCGATTTTAAGGACCCGGCGAATCCCATTGTTAAAAAGGTAAATTTCGATTTTATTTCGAGCGACTATTCCCTTATTATTACCGACACCGGCGGAAACCATGCCGACCTGAACGAGGAATATGCTTCCTTACCTTCCGAAATGAAAGCAGTTGCCGCTCAACTCGGGGCAAAAGTGCTGCGTGATGTCCGTATGGTTGATGTTATCTCATCTATTCCAGCCTTGCGTGAAAAAACCGGCGACCGCGCCATACTTCGTGCCATCCATTTCCAGGGTGAAAACCAGCGTGTTGTCGAACAGGTCGAAGCCCTCGAACGGAACGATTTCAGCTCATTCCTGGCCATGGTTATTGCATCGGGGCAGAGCTCATACATGTATAACCAGAATATCTATCCTGTAAACAATGTAAAGGAACAGGGGGTATCGCTGGCGCTTGCACTAAGCGACCTGGTGCTAAAAGGCCGGGGCGCATGGAGGGTTCACGGAGGCGGATTTGCCGGAACCATACAAGCCTTTGTCCCTAAAGACCTTGAGGATATTTATATTACAACGCTCGAGCATGTTTTTGGCCCGGGAGAATGTCATAAACTTTTCATACGGTCCCAGGGAGCGATAAGGGTGGATTTGTAAATTCCTTCACTGTTTACTGGAGGCTGGCGGCTGGTGATTGGAAGTTAGAGGATGGAAGCTGGAGGATAGAGGATATAACCTTTGAACTCTTGAACCTTTGAACTCTTGAACCTTTGAACTCTTGAACCTTTGAAACGTGAAACCCTGAAATCCTGAAACCCTTTAACCACGGAGGAACGGAGAGCATGGAGGCACACGGAGGAATTGGATTTGGTAATGTGATAATGTGGTAATGCGATAATGTGTTGATTATTGGTAGTCATTAATCCATGCAATGATAAAAGCATGAAATAAGTCCATCGTCCATTATCATTCAACCTATCAACCCATTGTCAAAGTCAATTATCCATTGTCAATTGTCATCAACCCATCAACCCCATTGTCCATTGTCCATTGTCCATTGTCAATTGTCAATTGTCAATTATCCATCAACCCCATTTTACATATTCATAATTCCGGCTCTTAAAAAACAATAAAAAATCCTAAGTTTACCCCACCAATGGGAGATTAGGTGCGTATCGGTTAGAGACAGGACAGGAAACCTAAGTTTAACTAAATTCACCTTTAACACAAAAGCATATATATGAGTCGAAACACATTCGTCATAGTGCTGTTGCTTTTATTTAACGGAGCAGCATGGCAGCTCAATGCCCAGACGCTTGTTATCAGGCAGTCGGATGGCACATTGAATACTGATTTACTCAGTTCGATACAAAAACTCAGTTTTGCGGATGCCAACCTGAAGGTTCGGTTCAAAAGCGGCACTACCGACAATTACAGTCTTTCCCTAATTCAAAGAGTTTACTTCGACAATCTTACATCGGTTGGCGAAGCGATTGCGGTTGATGATCAGCGTTTAAAACTATATCCGAATCCGGTCGGGGCTGAACTTCACCTGGAGAATATACCGGTGGGCACTACTATACTAAACGTTTACCGCATGGATGGTAAAATGGTGATGCAATCGGGTGTTTCGGGGAATTCGGCCACACTGCAAACGGGAAACCTGCCCGGCGGTATGTATATTATTCGTGCTGATGATGAGAACGTTAAGTTTATTAAGTTATGAAAAGATCCTTACTATTCTTATTTCTCCTTGCGAGCAGCCTGAGCCTGGTAGCCCAGCAGAAAATGTATATCCACAAATCGGATAAAATGACTTTAGGCGCCCTGATTTCGGCTACCGACAGCATCTATTTCAGCAACGATGGTTTAACGAGCTATTTCAGGATCAGCAGCTTACTACATCAATACTCTACTTCCGTTATCGACAGCCTCACATTTGGCCCGAATTCAAACACCATTTATGTAACTTACAACGGAACTTCTGTCAGCGTTATTAATCCGCTGGCATTCGAAGGGGTGGATGTAACCGTAACCAATTCGGATGTTATAGTGAATTCCACCACCGAAACCCAGGATATCAATTACAGCCTCAAGGGGACTACAACCAACGGCAAGTTTAAGATATACAGTGCAAAGCGGTTTAACCTCCTGCTGAATGGAGTGCATATAACCAACCCTGACGGACCGGCAATTAACATTCAATCGGAGAAAAAAGCCTCAGTTGAACTTGTGAGCGGCACTACGAATACACTTGCCGATGGAACAACCTATGCTGCACCTGTTGTGACAGGAGGAGTGACCGAAGACCAGAAAGCAGCCTTTTTCAGCGAAGCGAAACTGGTTTTCAGCGGCACCGGCAGTCTGAGTATCGATGGAAACGGTACTGATAAACATGCCTTATGCAGCGACGATATTATCCAGGTTACAGGAGGGAATATAACTGTTACCAAAGCGCTAAAGGACGGATTTCATGCCAACGACGGCATTGAAATTTCGGGCGGGACCCTTATTGTGACTGCCACAGGCGATGCCATCGACGGTGATGCAGGTTATATAAATATTTCGGGTGGTTCTGTTACCACAACCAACAGCCAGGCCGATGTAAAAGGACTTTCGTGCGACAGCACACTGGTAATTTCAGGCGGGACCCTAAACCTTACAGTTACCGGCAACGGGTCGAAGGCGATGAAGAGCGACCAGGCAATGACCCTGAGCGGCGGCAATATTACAATACACAATTCGGGCGATGCGGTGCTGGTTGCATCAGGCTCGGGATATGATCCTTCGTACTGCACGGCAATAAAATCGGATGTTAATATTAACTTAAGCGGTGCAACGGTTACTATTATAAGTTCAGGGAAAGGAGCCAAATCCATTTCGTCAGATGCCGATATTATTATAACAGGCGGAACCATAAGCATTACCAATTCGGGTATTGGAGTTAAATATACCAATTCGCTCGGGCAGGCGGATGCCTATGTGGCTACCTGCCTTACAGCCGACAGTGATATCCAGATCCTGGGCGGTTCGGTAATTACATCGAGTTCGGGTCTTGCGGGGAAAGGCATCTCGGCTGATGCAACTTTAACTATTGGCAATACTACCGGAACGCCAACAATAAATATTACGACTACCGGTGCAAAAGTCCTGGTTTCAGGAACCGGCACAACCGCAAAATATGCTGAAGCTAAAGCCATATCATGCGACAGCGATGTGAATATTGAGAATGGAACAGTAACCATTGCTTCAGCTGATGACGGAATTAAATCCGAAACAGCCATTAACATAACCAATGCCACGGTAACTATCACAAATTCAATTGAAGGCATTGAAGCTCCTTTTATAACCGTTTACAGCGGCAATATTGATATCAAATCGTCGGACGACTGTTTCAATGCAACTTTCGGCAATGGCGGCGAAGCCAACGACGGAAGCATGCTAAAAATCAACGATGGGCATATTGTTGTTAATACAACAGCAGGCGATGGACTCGACAGCAACGGGAATATCACGATTAACGGGGGCACAACTATAGTGCATGGTCCTCTTTCAGCTCCTGAAGTTGGGATGGACTACAACGGCACCTGTATTGTTACCGGTGGGTTTCTGGTAATATCAGGCACCAATTCCAATATGACACAGGCACCGGGCACATCATCAACCCAGCACAGTGTACTTGCCAAATCGAGCGCAAGCCTTTCGGCTTCAACGCTGTTCCATATGCAGGATGCTTCGGGTAACAATATTGTTACTTTCCAGCCGGTAAGGAGTTATTATTCAGTAGTTGTATCCTCTTCAGCGCTTTTAAATGCCGGAACGTATTCAATTTATACAGGCGGCACCTGCACCGGAATCAATACCAATGGATTGTATACGGGGGGCACCTATTCGGGAGGGACGTTAAAGAAATCCTTCACGATAAGCAGCATGGTTACGACAGTAACTTTCTAGAAAGCTTTATATTCTTATTTCATTCACGTAACTTTAGGTTGCTGGTGACTTGTTGCTTGTTGCTTGTTGCTGGCAGCTGGTGGCTGGTGGCCGGTGGCTGGCTGCAGGTGGCTGGAAAGTGGAGGATGGAGGGTAGATGGTTGAGAGTTGTGGATGGTGGGTGAAGGGAGAATGGTGAATGGTGAATGGTTAATAGTGAATGGCGTATGGTGAATGATGTAGTGAAGCGGAGGTTTAAGTGAATCGAAAACCAAGCTTTAGCATGGTGGCGGTTTGCGCCATGGTATTTTAGACTATGAATTTTGAACTTTGAATTTTGGACGTCCTCTCGACACTCCCCTCTCCTTCAGGAGAGGGGCCGGGGGTGAGGTCAAAAGGGGCCGGGGGTGAGGTCAAAACAGGCACAAAATCACAATCTGCCTAAAGCCTTATTGATCAATGATCAGACACGCCTGTCCTGTCTTGTTAACCCACCCCTCATATACCCTCCCTTCACGAAGGGAGGGGAAGACCGAAGGTCAGGGTGGGTACCTTTAAAAGTAAAAGCTAGACACATAATCAAATTTCTGTTACTTCATAAATTCCAGGACATCCTTTCTGCGCCCCCCTCTCCAAAAAATAAATAATTCCGATTCCCTTCTCCTATCAGGAGAAGGTGTCCGCGTCAGCGGACGGATGAGGTGAGAGGGGTCGGGGGTGAGGTCAAAACAGGCACAAAATCGCAATCTGCCTAAAGCCTTATTGATCAGCAATCAGACACGCCTGTCCTGTCTTGTTTACCCACCCCTCTTATCCCCTCCCTTCACGAAGGGAGGGGAAGACCGAAGGTCAGGGGTGGGTATCTTTAAAAGTAAAAGCAAAATATAAAATCAAATTTCTGTTACTTCATAAATTCCAAGCATCCTTTCTGCGCCCCCCTCTCCAAAAAATAAATAATTCCGATTCACTTATCCAAACAATAAAGGATTCCGATTCCCTTCTCCTATCAGGAGAAGGTGTCCGCGTCAGCGGACGGATGAGGTGAGAGGGGCCGGGGGTGAGGTCAAAAGGGGCCGGGGGTGAGGTCAAAGAAACTTATTTTATGAGAAAATAAATTCCATATTTTTGAAAAAAATCTAATTCAATGAGCAACTACAATAACAACAGCCGCCGTAAATTTCTGAAACTGGCAGCAGCAGGTTCAGCCGCACTGGGAATGGTTCCGCTTGGCAATGTATTCGGATCGGGAAACAGTGAAGCGGAAATTCCGTTTAAAGAGGTTCCTTCCCGAAAAGGGAAATCAGTCATGGGATTGAGGTGTGAACCGTTAAAAACCGTAAGGATCGGATTAATCGGTCTGGGTATGCGCGGCAGTGAAGCAGTCCGCAGGCTGATACAGGTGGAAGGCACCCAACTCGTGGCAATAGCGGATGTTGTCGAAAAGGCAGTCAAGGATGCCAACAAGCAGGTAACGGACGCTGGGCTGAAACCAGCCATTGAATACACGGGCGAAGAAGACTGGAAGAAAATCTGCGAACGCGATGATATCGACCTTATATACCAGTGCACTCCCTGGTTACTGCACACACCTGTTGCCGTATATGCAATGAAACATGGCAAACATGCTGCCATCGAAGTACCTGCTGCCCTGAGCCTTGAACAGTGCTGGGACCTGGTGGATACCGCCGAGGAAACACAACGGCATTGCATGATGCTCGAAAACTGTTGTTACGACTTCTTCGAACTCAACACCCTCAATATGGCCCGCAATGGGGTTTTCGGCGAAATAATGCATGCCGAAGGCGCTTATATACATGATTTGCGCTGGCTTAAGTTTATGCAGGAAGGAGGCTATCATAATATGTGGCGCCTCGAATACAGCAAGATTCATACCGGCAACCCCTACCCTACACATGGCCTCGGTCCGGTGGCACAGATCATGGGAATTAACCGGGGCGACAGGTTCGATTACCTCACTTCCATATCGACCAGCCAGGTTGGTATGACCGCCTATGCCGCTGAGAAATTCGGCGCTGCCTCGTCTTTCGCTACACAAGCCTATAAACTGGGTGATATGAACACCACGGTTGTGCGTACAGTGAATGGCAAAACGATAATGATCCAGCATAATACAACCAGTCCAAGGCCCTACAGCCGTATCCATCTTATAAGCGGGACCAAAGGTATGGCTGCGAAATATCCTGTCGAACAGATCGCACTTGAACCCAAAGGTCATGAGTTTTTAAAGAAAGACGATTACGATGCCCTGATGAAAAAATATGAGCATCCGCTTGCCACACAAATTGGTGAAAAAGCCAAAAAAGTCGGCGGGCATGGCGGCATGGATTTTATAATGGATTACCGCCTGATGTATTGCCTTCGCAACGGGCTGCCGCTCGACCAGGATGTTTACGACGCAGCCACATGGTGCAGTATAGTGCCTTTAAGCGAAAAAAGCGTTCTAGCACGCGGCAATTCGATGGATGTCCCTGATTTTACAAGGGGTGCATGGAAGGATGCTAAGCCGTGGCCGGTGGTTAGTATTGAGTAGGCTTGATTTTAATGGGGGGCGAGGGGTAGGTAATTTGAAAATTTGAAAATGCGGGAATTTGAAGATTAGACGATTCGGCAATGTGGCAATGTGGCAATGTGACAATGCGGCAATGCGGCAATGCGGCAATGCGGCAATGCGGCAATTCGACGATTCAGGATCACGCAACTGAAAACCGTAAAGTGATAAGGCGGATATAAGCCACAGATCAATAAACCAGACAAAATAAAATCTGCTAAATAAAGATGTTTTCCTGCCCTGATGCCGTGCTTGCTACAATGTTGTACTATTCACTGCAGGTTGCTTTATTTGTTGGTGTGGGGCGAATGCAAAGTCGACCGTCATGATATAGTAAACTATTGCAACAAACATTAAAAAAAGGAAAATCCAGAAGCCTACAGTATGATGTATCCTTTTCCAGTAAGGCCGATGCTGCTGATTGTGTTCATTCACATTTTCATCCATAAACAATGTCTTTTCTTAATTTAATTTAAATACTTATTTCGCCTGCAGTTTCCTCTGCAATATACATACCTTAAATTTGGGTTATAGAGAATGTATGAATAAATGAGTCAATAACTCCAAACTCATTTTTATGTTCTGCTGATATTGCTACATCCTCATCTTCATTTATTTTTTCCATAAGATCTAACTTATCCATTTGATTTCGTGATAATAATAAAATGAGTATAGTAATTATAATCACTGTGAAGATCATCAAAACAGGCCAGTCGGGTTGCATAATTTCTATTTATTAATGATAAAGAATACGGGAACGCAAAAATGTTGAAAGTTCCGGCAGGTATACCAATTGCTAGTTATCAGCATGGTTAGTGCAAACCGGAATTTACTTCTCGCCATTATCAGGCGGGACCTTCAATCCGGCTTCTCTTGCCTCACTTATTGCTATTGCGATGGCTTGTTTCCTGTTTTTCACTTTGCCTCCAATGCCATCTTTCCCCGATTTCAAAGTTCCTTCCTGGAACTCATGCATAACTTTCCCGATCTTTTCCTGTGCTTTTTCCGAATACTTTGCCATGGTTTATAGGTATTAATTCCATTGTTGCAAAATTAGCCGTATTGATTCCACTATGTGTTACAGGTTTCTGAAAATGAATTACATAATTACCATATTAGTAATAAATCATTATGAAGTTTTGAGTGCCCGGACATATAAGTGCCTGGAGTGCATGGAGTTATGAGTGCCTAAAGTTAAGTGGCTATGGTACGTGGAGTTATGAGTAACTGGAATTAAGTGGCTATACTTGAGAATGCCGGGAGTGCCTGGAGTTGTGAGTACCTGGAGTTATCAGTATCTAGTGTTATGAGTTGCTAATGTTATGAGTTGCAATATTGCCGGAAATTATGAGTGCCTGGACTTGTGAGTGCCAGGAGTGTCTGGAGTTATTAGTGGTTAGAGTTATGAGTGGTTAGAATGTCTATAATTAATAATGAACATCTAATGGCTTTAATGCAATTTCCTGCTTTCCAGACGCTTAAGCCACATCATTCACTATAATTACTTCATTCACTCTAAGTACTTAAGGCACTCTAGACACTCTAGGCACTTTAGGCACTCCAGGCACTTCTTCTCTTAATCCAAAATTTGCCCCCACCAAACGCCCTCTATACCAATATAAAATTCAAAATACTTACTACACCTGGATAAATCTGCCGTCAACAAAAGAAATCCTTTCAACACTCCTGAGGATATCTGCCTGATCATCTGAAAAATACAGAACTGAATCAGCCACATCAAGATACTCTGTTACATCCTTTCCGGTTCCGAAAGCAGGCAGACGCATCATCATCAGGAAAAGTCCCGGTTTAACAAATCTGCGGAGGCTCCTGCTTTCGCAAACGATCGGTTGCCCCGAATTATAAAGCGACAGGAACCGGGCAAGGGCCATTTGGATAAATTCATCCTCGGCACGAATATAAAAAACCCGGTCAGCGCCTGCGTCTAGCATCCTGCAGGTATCTTTTCCGGAAAGTAAATCCGTTTCTTCAGTAATGCTGAAGCCTGAAAAATCTTCCCCTATATGGTTCCCGTGCAAACCCGATTCTCCGGGACGCACACTTGTTACTTTAAGCCCAAAAACTTCCGTCTTTTCAGATAGGTTTGTTATTATACGGCAGGCCAAGGTTGTTTTCCCGGCATGGCGCGAGTTGCCTCCTATCAAAACTATATTGGGGACATCAATCATTTACGGAATGATTTGAGAATCATTTGTTCAGGTTTTCAAGCAGGCCGGCAAATTCTTTCTGCATGATTTTATCCATTCGCTTGTGGAAATTATCGAAGGCTTTAACGAGGCGGCTGCCTTCAGGCGAAAGACGGGTGCTTCCTCCTTCGTTTCCACCACGGACGGTTTCGAGGAGTTGAAATCCGAGCATCTTTTCAATTTTTCGCAAATCGTTCCAGGTGCGCCGATAGGTTATCCCCATTTGTTCGCAGGCACCAACCAGTGAACCGCATTCATCAATCTGTTTCAGAATTTTCCATTTCCCGTCGCCTAATATTCCATCACCCTGTGGCGATGAAAACCAGATTTTGTATTCCGGTTTCAGGTTTTCAAATTTATTCATAGGAGATCTGTTTCTGCAAATTTAAAAGGATTCAGTCAACGATTGTGATCAATTCCGATTTAAGTACAAATCAGCCATATGAAAATACTCAACCAGCGAGATCTCTTTAAGATGAATCATTTAAAAAATTTCGAGAATCCTTTGACACTTAGCGTCTTAGTGGCTATAAAAAATGCTAAAAAGGCACGAAGTCTCTAATTTTCACAAAGTGGTGATTTTTAAACTATCCAGGCTAAAAATACCTTCTGACTTTTCGCAAGTAACCGGTATATTGATCGCCAAACCTGTTTATCAGAAACTTTTCTTCGCCAATGATGATAAAATGATAAACCACTATGCTGTAAATCCCAGCCAGTAGTATCCAGATATTGAGTGTGTATAGAATTGAAGAAACTGTCAACAGGTTAAATCCCGTGTACATCGGATTCCGGCTAAACCTGTAAAGTCCGCCGGATACAAATGTAGTATCATCTTCCGGCAAGCCCAGGCGGGTCGACCGGCCTAAATTGAAAAGGCTGATAACGATCAGGATCAATCCGGCTATAAGGAACAGATATGAAATATGAATATTATAAAATATTGTATAACAGCCAATTAATTTAACATTTACTATCAGAAGGAGTAACACAACCCAGGTAATATAGCCAGATATTTTACCCGAATAAAACAAGACCGGGTCAATTGTGGTTTTTCCAATCAAATCCATTGACATAACAATAAAGTATGATGATGAATTTCAGTATCAAATCCAGATCAGGTTTAAAGCCGGAGACAAAAACCTGCCGGCAGCATTACTCCGGCATCGCAAGCGTCAATGTATGGCCTCTAGGCATTAAGCTGGGTCCAGATCATATCCTTGAGCTGTTTTAACCCCATATTGGTATGCGACGAAATAAAAACCGTCGGGATCCGCGGCAATTCTTTTTTCAGCAACAGCATCATTTCCTCATCAAGCATATCGCATTTCGAAATGGCCAGCAAACGGCCCTTGTTCAGTAATTCGGGGTTGAACTGCTTGAGTTCGTTGAGAAGAATCTTATATTCCTTTTTAATATCCTTGCTGTCGGCAGGGATCATAAACAAGAGGACCGAATTCCTTTCGATATGGCGCAAGAACCTCACTCCAAGCCCTTTGCCTTCGTGGGCACCTTCGATAATGCCGGGGATATCGGCCATTACAAATGATTTGTCATCGTAATAGGCCACTATGCCCAGGTTTGGCCTGAGTGTTGTAAACGGGTAGTCGGCTATTTCGGGTTTTGCAGCCGAAAGCACCGAAAGCAGTGTCGATTTTCCCGCATTCGGGAAACCGACCAATCCTACATCGGCAAGTATCTTCAATTCGAAAATCTTCCAGCATTCGATAAAGGGTTCACCGGGTTGGGCAAAGCGTGGTGCCTGGTTGGTTGAGGTCTTGAAATGATCATTTCCCAAACCTCCGCGGCCCCCGGGTACAATAATATGTTCCTCGTTATGGGCTGTTACTTCACATTCGATTTCACCGGTTTCGGGATCGCGCACAACGGTTCCAAGAGGGACTTCAATTATACGGTCCACACCGCAGGCACCTGTCATAAGCGATTTCGAACCACTCTCACCATCACCGGCAATAATATGCTTGGTATACCGCAGGTGGAGCATGGTCCAGAGTTGCTGGTTTCCCCTGATGATAATATGCCCTCCGCGTCCGCCGTCACCGCCGTCGGGTCCGCCACGCGGGTTAATTTTGCTCCTGTGGTAATGGTGCGAACCGGGACCACCCTGGCCTGAGCGTAAATAAATTTTAACGTAATCCACAAAACTGGAAGAGGCCATGTATACTATTTTAAAGTGAAAAGTAAAACCGAACCATACGAATTGAATCAGCTAATTAAGCGTGAATCAAATATACGGCAGCAGTTTTGTTATTGCAAATAATTATCTGACTACGAAGTGACTAAAGCTTCAGATCTATCTTGATTTTTTCATTGCCGAACCCACGGTTTCCGAAAGAAGGGCAAAAATATCTTCGTTTGTACCTACAGCATTAACAACTACATGCTTGTTTTGTTTTTTGTACAATTCCATAACAGGAGCTGTTTTGGTATCGTACTCCTCCAGGCGGTGAATAATCAGTTCGGTTGACACGTCGTAGGTACGTGCTTTATCCGAACGACCGCGTTTATCGAGGCGCTTGATAAGTTCAATTGTTGGCGCAGTAAGTTCAACTACATAGGATACACCCATGTTCATGCGGCGGAGCAAACCATCGAGTATATACGACTGCAGAATTGTACGCGGAAAACCTTTAAATATAAACCCGTTCACATGGTTGTGAACCTTCATTTCCCTTTCAATCAGTCGGATAACGATTTCGTCCGAAACCAGGTCTCCTTTATCGAGAGTTTCCTTAACGCGCAGACCAAGTTCGGTTTCAGCTTTGATTTCTTTACGCAATAATGATCCTGTCGAAATGTAATACAGGTTAAATTTCTTGGCGAGCATATTGCCCTGTGTTCCCTTGCCTGCACCCGGAGGACCTGAGAGTACAAGGTTGAACCATTCTTTCTGCAATGTAAGTTCAATGGCTTTGCTGAGAGCCTCAAAAATATCGGGGATAGGTCCGACACCCTGGATAGGGACATACAGGTTACGTTCCTGGTAATAACCGATTACCGGTGAAGTTTTATTTTTGTACTCATTTAGCCTGTGTTTGATAACTTCCTCGGTATCGTCGGCACGGCCCGAGGATTTACCACGTTCGATAAGCCTGCGGGTAAGTTCATCGTCTGGCACTTCGAGGCTGAGCATACAGGAGAGGCCGGTGTTAAGTTTCAGAAGGAGCCCGTCGAGGATATACGACTGAACAAGGGTACGCGGAAACCCATCGAAAAGGATTCCGTTTTTGTCGGAACTTGTAATGATCTTTTTTTCGATCAGATCCACCATAATTTCGTCCGAAACAAGGCTACCCTTGCTGATAAGATCCTTTACCTTCAGGCCAAGGTCAGTACCTTCGGCTATTTCCTGCCTCAGCAGGTCGCCGGTCGAAATATAAGCAAGGTTATATTTTTCAATCAGCATTTGCGACTGAGTACCTTTACCGGCTCCCGGGGGGCCAAAGAGTGCAATATTTAGCATATCGTGATGTTTAGGTAGTCCCTCCTACCGGGAGGGCTGCATTTTATAACTGTTTAATCTTTATCAGGCGGAAAAGGGCAATTGAAGCATCCTGATCGTTTACACGATTTTATAAATATCTTCCGAATTCCGGCCAAGACCATCGTAGTCGAGCCCGTATCCGACCACAAACTCATTCGGGATGCTGAAACAATTGTAATCGACCGGGAATCTGTCTTTGAACGGTTCAGGTTTAAGCAGGCAAGCTGCAACCTTTACTTCGGCAGGCTCCATTTCGGCAAGTGTTTTGAGAAAGATATCGAGTGTAAGGCCGGTATCAATTATATCCTCAACTACAACGATTGTCCGTCCTTTGAGATCAAGGTCGAGACCGATAATCTGCTGAACCACACCTGAACTCTGCGTTCCGGTGTATGATGATAATTTTACAAAAGCTATCTCACAATCAATCGTAATTTTTTTGATTAAATCGGACGCAAAAATAAAGGCTCCGTTCAGAACGACTATAAAAACCGGCTTTTTACCTGCAAGGTCAGTATTAATTTTAGCTGCAAGATCGGTTATCTTCGATTGAATATCAGCGTTGAGAATGAATTTTTCGAAGTACTTATCGTTCAGTTTCCAGGGTGCCGGCATAAAAGGATATTTTGAGAATTTCACGGCAAATTTACTCTTAAAGCACGAATTATCAAGTAAAAAGATATTTATCAGGTGTATTATTCCGAAAAAAATGATATTATTTCATTGTCACCAATAATCAAAGCCAAACTTCCGGATTTTACTTAATTTAGCGGTAAAAATAAAAACATGACACCTTTGGTAAGTATCATAATGGGAAGCACCAGCGACCTGCCGGTTATGGAGGAAGCTGCAAAAGTGCTGAACGAACTGCGTATTCCATTCGAGATGAATGCTTTATCGGCGCACCGTACGCCCGAAAAAGTGGAAGAATTCGCACGGAATGCGCATAAGCAGGGCATAAAGGTGATCATTGCCGGTGCCGGAATGGCGGCCCATTTACCAGGTGTTATTGCTGCTTTTACACCACTGCCGGTAATCGGTGTCCCTGTAAAATCGTCGTTCGACGGGATGGATTCGCTGCTCGCTATCGTTCAGATGCCCCCGGGCATTCCTGTGGCCACGGTTGCAGTTAATGGTGCACGAAATGCAGGGATCTTAGCAGCGCAGATGATTTCCCTTGGCGATCCGGATCTTTTCGAGAGACTTGTGGCATTTAAAGAAGACCTGAAAAAGAAGATTATCCAGGCGAATGATGACCTTAAAAAAATAAAATACGATTTCAAAATATAGCTTGATTTCCTGAATTTATACTTTTGCACATAATCCAATTACTATCATGTTATTATGAAGATTAAGCTGTTTATATTTTTAGGGATATTATTAACAAACGAAATATTACTTGCACAAACTGATTTCCGGAAAGGATACATTATTAAGCCCGGGAGCGATTCTATTTATGGCCTGATTGATTACAGGGGCGATCAATTAATGAACAAAATTTGCCGTTTTAGATTAAGTGAGTCTGATCCTGATACTAACTATTCAGCTAATGATATTGTTGGATACCGGTTCCATGATGGAAAATATTTCGTCTCCAAAAAGGTAAACGGGGAAAATAGTTTTTTAGAATACCTTATAGAAGGAAAAGTAAGTATTTATTATTGCAGATATGAATCTAAGGATCATTACTATATTGAAAAAGCAGGTATAGGCTTTGCTGAACTTCCTTATGCAGAAGAAATCAGATATAAAGATTCTGAGGCTTATCTGTACAAATCCAAAACCCATATCGGAATATTAAACGTCTATATGCAGGACGCACCTGAACTGCAAACTGAGATTGCAAATATTAAAATTCCCAATCGTGAAAATCTGATGACGTTGGTGGAGAATTATCAGAATATTGTTTGCAAAAATGAAATATGCCTGATTTATAAAAAAAAGTTGCCCTTATTTGAGCCCATATTTGAATTAACCGCGGGTGCTGGTTTTGTTGAAGGGACTAATTACATACAAACCGGCTTGTTAGTAAATCTCTGGATGCCACGCACGAATGAAAAGTTGTATCTGCGCACCGGGATATCAACAATATTCATTACAATTGACAATCAGAATATGGTTTTCCTAAGAACTCCTGTTCAATTTGAGTATATATATCCAAAAGGCATATTTCGCCCAAAATTTTCCGTAGGAACGAACGTTTATTTCCGAACCTCTGATTATTTTTCAATGACCCGCTGTCTTGCTGCCATGGCAGGAATGAATTTTCGCTTGAATGAATCAATATTAATCGGGATTAATTACGACCTTGATTTATATCGGTCAGATATGTATTTCATCCCGGACAAAGTTTTTTCGCAGTCCTTCTTGTTAGGGTTGACGATAAAATTGCCTGCAGATAATTGACAATAGACAGTTGACTATGGTTGATGGGTTGATGAATAATTGACAATTGATAGTGGACAATTGACAATGGGTTGATAAGTTGATAAGTTGATAGGTTGAATGATAATGGACAAATTCATGTTTGGTAGTGTTTAATTAACTGTGTAAAGGAGCCCGCGGCAGGCGACCGAGAATTAGTAACTTTACACAATTAGTTAAAAAATGGACGAAAACTTAAAACGAGCACTAAGGGAACATTTAGGCAAGGCAAAATCTTCAAAGGGGCTATCAGAGATGCTTCAGGAGCTTTTTAAAGAAGCAGTTCAGGAGTTGTTACAAGCAGAGATGGAAGAACATCTTGGCTATGAGAAACATGCTTCAAACAGCAACCAGTTCCCTAACAATCGTAACGGCAAAGCCCGTAAAACGATTAAAAGTAAATTTGGTGAAACTGAAATTGAGGTTCCACGAGATCGGGATGGAACTTTTGAGCCTCAGGTTGTACCTAAACGCAAACGGATCATTGAAGAGATCGAAGACCATGTATTATCCTTATACTCGCATGGTTTAAGCACCCGTGACATCGAGAGCCACATTAAAGACCTTTACGGTGTTGAGATGAGCGAAGCAACCATTTCACACATAACTGATCGCATTATTGATCATATAGAACAATGGAAAAGCCGAAGGCTGGAGCGGGTTTATATGGTGGTTTGGATGGATGCGATTGTCTTTAAAGTACGCCAGGATGGCAAGGTCATTGATAAAGCTGTTCAGATTGCTGTAGGGCTTAATAATCAGGGCTACAAAGAAATGCTGGGTATGTGGCTGTGCCAGAATGAAAGTGCTTCTTTCTGGATGAGCGTATTAACAAACATGAAAAGTCGTGGTGTAGAAGAAATACTGGTCACCAGTACTGACAACCTAAAAGGATTTACCGATGCGATCAACGCGGTTTTTCCATCTGCCAAAACACAGGTATGTATCGTACACCAATTGCGCAACTCTTTGAAGTTTGTTGTATGGAAGGATAAAAGGGCAGTGGCTCAGGCACTCAAACAGGTGTATGATGCTCCAGATGAGCAGATAGCTGCTAATAAACTGGTTGCTTTTGAAGAACAATGGTCGAAAAAATATCCTTATATCGGACAGTCCTGGCGCAACAACTGGGATAAACTTACAACTTTTTTTGAGTTCCCAATGGAAATCCGGAAGATCATTTATACCACTAATATCATTGAGAATATCAACCGGATCATCCGTAAATACACTAAAACTAAGACTTCTTTACCCAACGACACTGCGGTTGAGAAAGCGGTTTATCTGGCATTAATGCAGGTATCCAGAAAATGGACAATGTCTCAAAAAGATTGGCCAATAATGCTTCTTCAATTTATCAATATCTTTGGACAGGAAAAATGTGGAATAAAAATTTAACCTTTATGCAGTTGATTAAACACGGCGTTTACACAGTTAAGTTAACACTCTCTCATGTTTTTATCATTGCATGGATTAATGACTACCAATAATCAACACATTATCACATTACCAAATTAACACATTCCCAAATCCAATTCCTCCGTGTGCCTTAGTGCTCTCCGTGCCCTGTGGTTAAAAAGTTTCAGGGTTTCAGGGTTCAAAGGTTCCGCCCTCCAACTTCCACCTTCCAGCAGCCAGCAGCCAGCCACCAGAAGCCCGCTCCCCGAATTTTATGTGTTGAGAAGCTTAAGCCCTCAACTCAATAAAGACATCATTATTACTTCCTGAGTGCTTCGATAGGCTCAGGCACAGTATGTGCCAGTCCGCCGGCTAATGGATCATTAAACGTAGTAGGAACATCGTTGGCATCGGTGCGCTGTTTCCATGTAAGATGCTGAAAACCGTCGTCCTTGCGGATCATGGTGATGCAGTTTTCGACAGGGCAAATGAGTGAACACAGGTTGCAGCCCACGCAATTTTCCTCGTTAATGCGCGGAATACGGTTATTCTTATCCTCATCCAGGTCAATAGCCTGGTGGGCACCGTCCTCACAGGCAATATAACAAAGCTGGCAGCCGATACATTTTTCTTCGTCGATACTGGCTTTAACGCTGTATTTCAGGTTGAGTTCTTCCCAGTGTTTTACATTTGGAAGCGCTTTGCCTACAAACTGGTCGATGGTCGCAAATCCATGCGAATCCATGTATTGTTCAAGGCCTGAAGTCATATCGCGGACAATTCTGAATCCATAATGCATCACAGCCGTACAAACCTGTACTGAGGAAGCTCCAAGTAAAAGGAATTCAACCACATCGCGCCAGTTTTCGATTCCTCCTATTCCAGAAATCGGGAGCTGAACCTGTGGATGCTGGGCACAGTTTTTTACCATATTCAGAGCAATTGGCTTAACAGCGGGACCGCAATATCCACCGTTCGAACTGTGATTTTCAACAATCGGGTAAGTAACGAATTTATCGATATCGACACCAACCAGGCTTTGAATTGTATTGATCAGAGAAATTGCATTCGCACCTGCACGCCGGGCGGCCTGTGCGGGTTCGGTGATATCCGAAATGTTCGGTGTGAGTTTTACTATAACCGGTATTTTAGCAACCTCCATAACCCAGCGTGTAATGGTTTCGAGGACCTCAGGCTCCTGCCCTACTGCAGATCCCATTCCTCTTTCGCACATGCCATGCGGACAGCCGAAATTCAGTTCGATGCCATCGGCACCGGCATTCTGCACATCCTGCACGATCTGCTGCCATTCGGCTTTGGTTTGCACCATAAGTGAAGCGATAACCGCATGATTTGGGAAATATTTTTTCACTTCTTCCATTTCGCGCAGGTTATCGCATAAGCGCCGGTCGGTAATAAGCTCGATATTATTAAAACCTACTACCCTGTTTCCGCGGTGGTTAATTGCACCATAACGGCTCGACACGTTAATAACAGGTACACCGAGTGTTTTCCATACGGCCCCGCCCCAGCCCTGGTCGAAAGCTTTCATAATCTGGTATCCCGAATTTGTAGGAGGCCCGGATGCCAGCCAGAATGGATTTGGTGATTTTATGCCTGCGAAATTTATCTTTAGGTTAGCCATAGTATCTTTTGTTAGAAATGTTGCTGGTTACTGGTTGCTGGTGGCTGGTTACTGGTTACTGGGTGTTGGTTGCTGGTTTTCTGGTGCTGGGTGCTGGTTATTGGATGCCGGTAGCTGGGCGTTGACTATTAGTTGTTGGATCGTGGTTCTTTTGCACTTCGCTCAATAGCCTGAATAAACAGGTTGAGTTTTTACCTAATATTTCGAGTTTTTGGTGCAGTTCATCATACAAAGTCTTGTTCCTGAGTGATTCAGTTTCAAAAAGTGTTTCTAAATGGTCAATTGTTTCATCGTTTGATGCAATTGAGAAAGTGAGGAAGCGGATGTATTCCATCGGGTAGTGCTTTCGTCCATATCCTTCAACTATGTTGGTCCGGATGGATTTGGACGACTTACGTATCTGGCTTCCTTCTTCAAACATTTCGAATTTAGGAAGTTCGGTCAATGTCATTTTATGAATTGAAATACTCAGATCCCTTGACCACTCCCATATCTCAAGATTCTTGTAGCTCATTTTATTTCATATTTATTAATAACTGCTTAGCGGCAACCAACTGCCAGAAACCAGCTACCAGAAACAATTACCTGTTTTCCCGCCAAAATTGTTCTCATCAAATCTATTTAGATAAAAAGTGATGTATCCCTTTCCCTGCGAGTTTGCCGCCGGCAGCCGCATTTACAACTTCGGCACCGCCGTTAACGGCATCGCCACCGGCAAAGTACCGTGGATTTGAGGTCTGGCCGGTTTCCTCATTAATCAGTAACCTGCCGGTAACATCAACATTGAGTCCCTGGATATTTGCCATCATCGAAGTCTGCTTCATCTGCCCGGTTGCCTTTATTACCAGGTTGCAATCCATGACAAATTCACTGCCGGCAATATTCATAAGTTTACCGTTTACTGTTTCAGTGCGGATAAATTTTACTCCCGAAACTTCATTTTCACCCATAATTTCAACCGGGGCAATATTGAACTTTCCGACAACACCGGTAACTTTTGCCAGGTCGTACTCGAAATAATACGCTTTCATTTCGCTTTCCGATCTGCGGTAAGCCAGAATTACCTTTTCGGCACCCAGGCGCACTGATTCGGAGGCTGCATCCATTGCAGTATTTCCGCCACCAAGCACAATCACGCTACTTGCAACTGGTTCAAAAACAGGTTTGGTCTTGATCTGCTCAATAAATTCGGTAGCACCCACACAATTCGCTTTGTCCTCGCCCTTGATTTTAATTTCTGCCGAGTTCCCTAAGCCGATTCCCAGAAATATTGCATCATATTTTGCTTCAAGTTCTTCAACATCCTGTTGGGCGGCAATGCGCTTGTTATAAATCAGGTTAAACCCAAACTGCTGCCGCAGGAATTCAACTTCCATAAGCGCTTCACGGTTGGTAATCTTATACGGAGCTACTCCATGCAATGCCAGTCCCGAAGGGTTAGCTTTTGCTTCAAAAACGTCAACGTGATACCCGGCGAGCCTCAGTTCGCATGCACAGGCAATGCCTGCGGGCCCCGCGCCTATAACCGCAACTGATTTGCCGTTTGCCCCGGCGGGTACGAAGAATTTCTGGTTTGTCGTAATGGCATTGTCGGTTGCATAATTCTGCAATCTTCCAATGTCGAGTGCCCTGATGTTTGCTTTCGTGAAAACGCAGGCGCCCTCGCAAAGCACCTCGGTAGGACAAACCTTGGCACAGGTATTCCCCAGGTAATTGGACTGATATATTGTTTTGGCTGCACCCGTCAGGTTCCCATTATTTATCTGCCTGATAAACAACGGAATATCAATAGCCGTCGGACATGCAAGCATGCATGGTGCATTGTAGCAAAACAGGCATCTTGAACTTTCGTAATATGCCTCTGAGCTGTTCATCAGGGGTTTTATCTGTGGGAACCTTTTTTCAATATCCTGCATAGGTTTAGGATTTTTCGATTCTAATTAAATTATTTGAATTGACAATGGACAATGGATAATTGACAATGAATTACATACTTTGCAAGTATAAGACCAATCTTCGTGTCAATGATTTTTACTGGTTTTGATAATTGATGTTAATAGTTTCAATAATTCTTTTAAATCCTTGTTTAAGGAATTAAATTGATTTTCGTCAATATACTCAGCTCTGAAAAGCATTTCGATCCAGTAGTCGCATTCATTTGCTTCCTTAAGCGAAAGTGCCGCTTTATGTATAAAATCAGCCCTGCTCTCTGCTTGTTCGGCTTCCCTTATGTTTGCACCAATCGATGTGCCTGATCGCAAGAGTTGCTTACTTAAAACAAATTCTTTCTTTTCATCTGCCAGGAACTGATACGATTTCACAATCTTCAATGCGAAATCAAACGACTTGCTTTTAACAATATTGTTTTTCATTCCATTATCGAATTGATTATCAATTATCAACTGTCAATTATCAACTGTCAATTGTCAACTGTCAATTGTCAACTGTCAACTGTCAATTGTCAATTAATATTCAGTAATCCTCTTATACGTCTCCGGTCTCCTGTCCCTGTAAAACTGCCATACCGAGCGGACTTCGGTGATCATATCCAGGTCAAATTCGGCAACGAGCAGTTCGTCCTTATCTTCGGATGCCTGCGAGAAGATCTGGCCCCGCGGGTCAACGAAATAGGAAGAGCCATAAAACATGCCGATATTCCAAGGTTTTTCAACCCCTACCCTGTTGATACAACCCATAAAATAGCCATTGGCTGCAGCATGCGCAGGTTGCTCAAGTTTCCACAGATACTGCGAAAGCCCGGCTACAGTTGCTGACGGGTTATAAACAATTTCGGCACCATTCAGGCCTAATTCCCTTGCTCCTTCCGGGAAATGGCGGTCGTAGCAGATGTACACCCCTACTTTTGCGTATTTGGTCTGGAATACCGGGTAACCGAGGTTGCCGGGTTTAAAAAAGTATTTCTCAAAAAAACCGGGTGCAACATGAGGAATATGGTTTTTCCTGTATTTCCCCAGGATCGTACCATCGGCATCAATCACCACTGCAGTGTTGTACAACACCCCTGGCATTTCCTGCTCATAAATCGGAACTATAATAACCATGTTATACTTCCTGGCCAGGTCCTGCATAATCAGTGTTGTTTTTCCGGGGACAGGCTCTGCAGCCTCATACCAGGCATTGTCCTGGCCGGGACAAAAATACGGGCCATTGAATATTTCCTGTAAACAAAGAATCTGCACGCCTTGTTTGCCTGCAGCTTCGATGAAAGGAATATGCTTCTGGATCATTGCATCCTTAATTTCGGCAATGCTGCCTTCGCCCTCCGAAATCGGAACGGACATCTGAATCAAACCGGATTTTACTTTTCGTGACATGGTATCTGATCTTTTATATTGTTTGAAATTTTAGTTGCGGATTCAAGGTTCAATGCGCTTCGCGTGTTCAAGGTTCAATGCGCTTCGCGCGTTCAGGGTTCAATCTTCTTTGTGTTTGGTTGATGGGTTGATAGGTTGATCACAATTGACAATTGACAATTGATAATTGATAATGGACGGTTGACAATGGGTTGATGGGTTGAAAAGTTGAATTGTTTCTAATTCGTAAATCATTCTCCGTGTTCCTTCGTGCTCTCAGTGCCTCCGTGGTTTAAAGAAAGTGTTCAATCTACAGGTTAACCAGAAACAAGAAACCAGTAACCTTATTTACAGTATGCTTGAAGACTTCGCCCTTTTAATATATTCACCATACCCTTTGCTGATCTTTACCTCTCCTTTGTCGATTGCAACTTTTCCGCGGAGAAGAACGGTTTCGGCTTTACCTGTGACTTCATGCCCTTCGTAGGCCGAATAATCGCAGTGGTGGTGATGTGTGGCTGCTGAAAGAACATGCTTTGTTGACGTATTGAAGATTACAATATCGGCATCGCTGCCAACGGCTATTGTACCTTTTTTAGGAAACATGCCAAATATTTTAGCCGATGAGGTCGAAGCAATATCAACCATTTTGTTCAGGCTGATTTTACCTTTGTTCACCCCTTCCGAAAAAATCAGCTCCACACGGTGTTCAATCCCGGGTGCCCCATTAGGGATTTTAGTGAAGTCGTTTTCACCTTTACGTTTATCGTCCCACATAAACGGGCAGTGATCGGTAGCAAGTGTTTGAACAACTCCCTGGTTGATAGCTGCCCACAATGCTGCCTGGTCTTTTTTCTCCCTGATAGGCGGGCTCATGACCCATTTTGCACTTTCGAAGCCCCGATCGTACACCGAAGCATCGAGCACAAGGTACTGAATACAGGTTTCGACAAATACTTTCTGATTCCGTTTCTGGGCATCGCGAACTTTGTTGAGACCGCCTTCGCTGGTCATGTGAACAATATATGCATTCGACCCGGTCAGGTAAGCCATATCGATAAACCTGCCGGTAGCCTCCGATTCGGTAATTTCAGGCTGCGACAGATAATGATAGAGTGGCGAAAGATTGCCGGCGGCTTTGTTTTTCGAAACCAGGTAATCGATAATATCGCCATTGGTAGCATGAGTTGTAACAATTCCGCCGTACTTCTTTACCTCGTTCATCAGGCCGACCATCTGCCGGTCGTCGATCATCAGAGAGCCTTTGTAGGCCATAAATGTTTTGAACGAAGAAATGCCTTCTTTCTCGATCAAATCCTGAATTTCGGTCTGGGTATCAGGGTTAAAATCGGTAACGGCCATATGGAAAGCATAATCGCCGAATGCATTCCCGGTTGCACGCCCCTGCCATTCGCGTAAAGCATCGAAAAGCGATTTTCCCTGCGACTGGATGACAAAATCAATCACAGTTGTTGTTCCGCCATGGAGAGCGGCTAATGTGCCTGTTTCATAATTATCGCTCGAAAAAGCCCCCATAAACGGCATTTCGAGGTGAACATGCGGATCGATACCGCCGGGGATCACCAGTTTGCCTGAAGCATCAATTACTGTATCGGCGGTAACCTGAAGGTTAATACCAATTTGCGATATGGTTTCCCCTTCGATGAAAATATCAGCTGTATAATCATCAGTTGCGGTGATGACTCTGCCATTTTTTATAAGTGTCGACATACAATTAATTTTAAGTGATTATTACTATTCAAATGTTCTGAACAATGGAAATATAAATGTCGGGTCCGCTTCGTAAAACCAAAAAATTAAGAATGCCGCTAAAGCACCAAGACACTAAAATTCACAAAAAGCTAAAATTCAAAACGTTTAATTTGGTGCTATCTGGTGTTTTTGTGCTTTGGTGGCAATAAATTACTTTTCGGAGTAGACTCAGGTTTTGAATCCATTTATTTGTAGTATTCATCAGCAATGTCGATTGCTTTCTCAATAATATCAAGGCCTTCGTCGATCTGGCTTTTTGTAATTATAAGAGGCGGAGCAACGAAGATCCAGTTCCAGCGGACAAAGGTGAAAAGTCCAAGTTCACGCAGTTTTGCTGCCATACGGTTGGTAGGCTCCATATCTTTGGCAGCGGCATTAAACGGGGTAAGCGGTTCTTTGGTTTCGCGGTTTTTCACAAGCTCAATCACTCCGAGTAAACCGGTATTGCGGAAGTCGCCGATTGAAGGATGTTTTTCGGCCAGTTTCTGTACTTTCTCTTCCATATATT
Source organism: Bacteroidales bacterium (assembly GCA_963677975.1). Lineage (GTDB taxonomy): Bacteria > Bacteroidota > Bacteroidia > Bacteroidales > UBA4417 > UBA4417. The sequence continues at coordinate 4,495,420 of OY782677.1, forward strand.
TTCCCATCAGGGCGGCGTTTTCAACAAGGTTTTCTTCTTCGTAAACGCTTATACATGCAAGTGCAGTGGCGCACCCCAGGGCGTGAGCCGAATAGGTAAGACCCAATGGCAGGGGAACATCGTTGAAATGGGCGGCGATTTCTGATTTTACGATCACTCCGCCTAGCGGGGCATACCCCGAAGTTAGTCCTTTGGCAACGCACATGATATCGGGAGTTACGTCGTGATGGTCGATCCCGAACCATTTGCCGGTACGTCCGAACCCGCTCATTACCTCATCGTCGATCAGCAAAATTCCATACTTGTCGGCTATATCTTTTACTTTTTTCCAGTAGAAAGGCGGGTATTTAATACAGCCCGATGTTCCTGATTCGCCTTCGATAAGGATGGCAGCTACACTTCCCGGGTTTTCGAACTGTATGATCCTTTCGAGGTTAGCGGCCGCCCTCTCGCCGCATTCTTCGATTGTACCGCTGTTCCATGGGCAACGGTAGAAATACGGATTTTCGACATGAACAATATTCGGAACGCCTTCGTTATCGAATTGAAATTTCCGCGGGTCACCCCCTACCGAAACAGCGCCATAGGTAGCTCCATGGTAGGAACGGTAGTGTGAAATAATTTTATGCCGCCCGGTATATAAGCGGGCCAGTTTTACGGCATTTTCGATGGATTCGGATCCACCCAGCGTAAAAAGGGTTTTCTTAAGGCTTCCGGGTGTAATTTCGGCCAGTTTTTTGGCTAGTTCGCCCCTTACATTAGTAGCCATCGAACAGGTCACGAAAGTAAGTTCTTCGGCTTGTTTTTTTATGGCTTCGATCACCTTTGGATGCTGGTGACCTATGTTTGCGTTCATCAGTTGCGACGAAAAATCGATATACTTTTTCCCGTCGTAATCGTAGAAATAAACACCTTTTGCCGATTTAACAACCACCGGGTTTAAGCCGGCCTGTTTCGACCACGAAAAGAATGAGTACTCCAGATTATTATTTACAATTTGCTGCCTGTCAGTCATTTTACTTATATTTTTACATTCAAAGTGATATTCTCTTAAACTCTTCTCAATTGTCAATTGTCAATTGTCAACTGTCAATTGCATTAACTCATCCAATCCGTAATCTCCTGCTTTGCCCATTTGGAAGTAACTTTCTTAAGTTGCGACCAGAAACCAAGCGAACTTGCCCCGGTAATATCGCCGGCCCCGAATTTGGAGGCATTCCATCCGCCAAACGAGAAAGGTTCGCGCGGAACAGGAACTCCTATATTAATACCAATCATCCCTGCGCTTGCATTCTGAGCAACCATTTTGGCAATAGCGCCGTTCTGCGTGAAAGCGGAAGCCGCATTCCCAAACGGGCTTTCGTGCTGGATAGCTAAAGCGTCTTCAACACTTTTTGCTGCAATAATTTCGAATACCGGGCCGAAAACTTCTTCCGAAGACATTTTAGCACCTGAATTCCGCCAGTCGATAATTGTCGGGCCCAAATAATAGCCGTTTGTATCGGCATTTTTGTTTTTACTGAATTTACGGCCATCTACAAGCAATACTGCTCCGCTTTTTTCAGCTTCATTAATGTAATTTATAAGCTTCTCCCTTGATTGACGCGAGATAATCGGCGGCATTTTTTTACCCGGGATATACTTTCTTACTTCAACGCAAAGTTGTTCGATGATCGGGTTTACATTGCCTACTGCAATCATTACCGAGGCTGCCATGCATCGCTGCCCGGCCGAACCACACATGGATGCGGCAATATCGGAAGCCGAAAGTTCCAGGTTTGCATCGGGAAGTACGATCAGGTGGTTTTTGGCACCACCCAGCGCAAGGCAGCGTTTCAGGTTTGAAGTGGCCCGGCGGTAAACAATTTGCGCAACCGGCGTGGATCCGACGAAAGAAACAGCCTTAATATCAGGGTGATCACAGATGGCTTCAACCACATCCTTAGCTCCGTTCACAATATTGAAAACGCCATCGGGCAAGCCGGCCTGCTTTAGCATTTCGGCCATTTTAGTTGCTGTAACCGGCGTTAGTTCCGAGGGTTTCAGTACAATGCAATTTCCGAGAGCAATGGCATTCGGCGCTGTCCAGTGCGGAACCATATGCGGGAAATTAAACGGGTTGATGCAGGCTACAACGCCCAAAGGGGCAAATTCGCTGCGGCATTCCACTCCCACGCTCACTTCAAGCACATCGCCGACCGAGATCTGTGGAATTGAACAGGCAAATTCGGTAAGCTCAATACTTTTACGGACTTCGGCAATAGCTTCGTCCATGGTCTTCCCGTTTTCGTTATGGATAATTGCAGCCAGGCTTTCAACATTTTGCTCAACAATCTGCCTGTAGGTATACAGAATCTGCGACCTCATCTTCGAGGTCATCCCCGACCATGCCGGGAAAGCATTTTTTGCGGCTTTCACCGCATCATCCACATCCTTATAAGCTGATAATGGGACTGTTGAAATAACTTCGCCTGTTAAAGGGCTGTCCACATCAATGCGCGGGCTGTTGCACGAAACAAACTCGCCGTTGATAAAATTTTTAACCTCAGGGTATTTCATACTTAATATTTTTTGTATGTATTTACTTAACAGGGATTCAGATGCTAGCCAAAGTTCATTAACGGTATCAACATTCAGCAATTTAAACAGGCACGGCAGTTAAAATTCAGATTCATATCATATATTCCAGGTCAGTGAACTGTTAAACAGCTTTTAAATGTTTGAGATTAAATAACAGCAGGCTTTTTGTATTTTCCTCTGTTATGAATCCTTTGTTAAAAGGGGTAAAATATCCTATACTAGCATTTGTTTGTACGTTAAAAACCAATCATACTAATGACTTTTACTGTATTGGCATTGTAAAAATAAGTCTTTTTTATTTAAATAGAATATTTTTTTCAGTATATCTGCTTTGCTGTTAACGGCTGCGTTTATTGCAGCTGTAATTCTGCAAAAAAATACGGTGAGCCGGGCCTGGCCTGATGCGTAAAAACAGTATGTAATCCTGTTTTTTATCAAAAACCAGATCTGCCTCCCGGAATGGAATATTGAAATTCGCAATACTCATTAAGGGCTAAGGTCATTGAGGAAAGGCAGTTATGAAAACAGTTGAAAAAATTTATTCAGATGATATTTTCATATGTAGTTTTTTGATTATATTTGCTGTTACAACCATCTTTGAGCATCGGATCGGTTAATAATGTCATTTTTCAATTCAAATCACCAAACAATACTTATGTATTTGTGTTATTAATTAATCCATTTAAAACAAAACCAGAACCTTCCAGTTATGAAAAAAACAATCTTATTTATCTCGCTGTTTATCAGCATGCTGACTTTCAGTGCTATTGCTCAGAAAAAAGGAACCATTACTGTGAATACCAAGTATTCAGGTATAATTGAAGGGTACGACCACATCAACCGGACTGATGTTTACATTGACGAAGAACTTGTTGGCTCAAGTTCCGAGAAGGTTCAATCGAAGCCCAATTCGTTTAAAGTGACCGTTCCCCGAGGAAAACACGACATACGTGTAATTAACATGGCATATTATGAAGGCACCTGGGAAGAGCACACAATTGAAAACGAATATTCGCTCGACGCGAAATATGAGGGAAGTATAAACCTCAAGAAAAAACTTACCATCAGCCTTCTTTTTGATATTGATAAAGAGGAGACTATTGCTAAAGTCAAATAAGAAAAAATCTTTTGCCTGCTAACAGTCGGGCAACATGAAGGCCTGGATTTATATAAATTCAGGCTTTTTTCGTATAATCATTATTCCATCCCTGAGCGGAAGGAGGATGTTTTCTACTCCGGGAAGTGATTGTACAAACCGGTTAAAGCTTACAATGCCGGCTGTTTCGCGGTCCGATCCGGCATCCGGTTCCAATACCTTTCCATACCAGAGTGTATTATCAACCAGTATGTAGCCTCCTGGGGCAACTTTTGGCATTACACGGTCAAAATAGTTAAGGTAATTTTCCTTGTCGGCGTCGATAAACACTATATCGAAGGGTCCTTCAAGATTTTCAATTATCCTGCCTGCATCTCCAATCATCAAAGTAATCGTGTCAGCCAACCCGGCTTCTTCAAAATATGGCGAAGCAAAATCTTCCATTTCAGGATTACATTCGATGGTAATAAGCTTACCTCCCGGTTTGAGTCCCTGTGCAAGGCAAATTGCCGAATAGCCTGTAAATGTTCCTATTTCAAGGATTGCCCCTGGTTTAACCATATGACTGATCATTTGCAGGAATGCACCCTGCAGGTGCCCTGAGAGCATCTGCGGCTGGTGAGAGCGTAGGTGCGTGGCACGCGATAGTTTTGCAAGCACCGGCATTTCGGGTGAAGTATGCGAAACGGCATATTTTTCTATTCCTGGTTTTAGCAGCCCTTCATCAGAATCGGTCATATGTCGTTGGTTTTCTTTTTGTTAAAAATCAAGGTGCTCAGTCGCGATGTGTCGAATACCTCGTTTGCCAGGTCCTGAATATGTGCTGAAGTAACCAGGTCAATTTTGCGGTCGATTTCACCCACCGGGTCCACCTTACCGTAGGTAAGCATATTTTTCCCCATGGCAAGCATTTCATTCTGGTGCGATTCGAGTGAGATCGCAAGCTGGCCTTTGAGTTGAGTTCTTGCTGTATGAATGCCGACAGGTGAAAGCGCAACCTCACGGAACCTGCTCAGTTCTTTGTGAATCAGCTCAATTGCCTTGGGCATAAGCGCATCATCCGTTCCGCAGTAAATGCTGAATAGCCCGGTATCCGAAAAGGGCTGGTAATTCGATTCGAGGTTATAGGCAATGCCGTTTTTTTCGCGTAAGGCCATATTGAGCCTGGAGTTCATAGCCGGGCCACCCAGCATGTTATTCAGGAGCGCCATTGCAATGCGGCGTTCGTCATGGGCATGGCATGCAATATTCCCTATAACCGCGTGTGCCTGGTGTCTTGAATAGTTGCGTGTTTCAATATGCGGCTGATAGTCAGTGAAAGGATTCCTTCTTTGATCCGAACCGGCCGGGTCGAAGCCGGAAAAAGAACTCCCTGTAATTTCGATTGCTTTTTTGAACGGAATATCGGCAATGGAGGTTATTACCGTCCGCGACGGCAGATAATGTGCCTTGTGAAACGCCTTAATTGTTTCGTGGGTATAGCGTTTCAGCTTATCCTTTGTCCCGAGTATATTTCTTCCCAAAGGATGACCCTTAAAAACCAATTCATCGAACTCGTCGTGTATCCATTCAGCCGGGTTATCCTTATACGAATTGAGTTCATCAAGAATTACGGCCTTTCCCTTTTCAATTTCTACAGATGCAAAAACAGAATTAAACATGATGTCGGCCAGCAATTCGGCAGCCCGCCTGTAATACCTGCTTTGAACGGATGCATAAACACTGGTGTCTTCTTTTGTAGTGAAGGCATTCATATCGGCTCCGACATTCTCAAGGCGGCTGAGCACCTGATAGTTACTGCGTTTTTTTGTCCCTTTAAAGATAAGGTGCTCAATAAAATGAGCCAGCCCCTGCTGATCGGCATTTTCGTCGCGCGAACCGGCATTCACAACTACGCCAATATGGGCTACACCACCGCGCTGTTGCCTGTGAACAAGGCGTATTCCATTAGTAAATTCGTGGTACTGGTAGGGCATATTCAGGGGTTGGGGGAATTATGAGTTATGAATTATGAGTTATGAATTATGAGTTATGGGCAGAGGTGTGTCAATTATGAGTTATAAATTATAGGTCGGGAGTTGGGATAACAAATACATAGAGTCAGGAATATATTTCGTAAGGCATTGGTTGCCAGGAACCAGAAACCAGACACCAGGAGTCCGAAGCCGAAAGCCAGAAACCAAAACCAGATACCAGGAACCAGATACCAGAAACATTCAATCGTAAATCGTAAATCGTCATTCGTAAATTGTGAATTCTACTTCAGCTCAAACTCAGCCGGATACCTGTCGTCGAAAAATACCCAGAAAAGGGGTTTATATCCCCTGATTTCGCCTGAGTCAGTTAGTTTCTCAACCAAAGGACAAATACCAAGTACCTTTTTGCTGAAAGCGAGTGTTTTATCATTCATGCTCCATTCCTCAAGAAAACGAAGTTTGGTAATATCATTCAGCCTGATTTCCGTTACGAGAACAGTATCAACAAGTCCGTAGGGCGGTTTGGGGCTCTCAACGCTGATTGTATCAACCCGTTTCATCATCTGTTTAATTTCATCGGCTGAGAAAGGTTTACAGGTAAGGAAATCGTAGGATTTTACCTCGCCGTTTGCAACTTTGGCGATGATGTCCTTGACAAGTTTTTCGCGGTTACTGCCTTCGATATTCTGAACCCACCAGTCCATATCGGTTTCGGGGCTACGAAGCATTACATCATACTGAATTCGCTTTGTTACAATATTCTTACCCGAATCATCCCTGTTTTTGCAGGAGAACGTAAAACAGCTGATAACCAGTACTATCAGCAAAAAGTTTAAATTCTTCATGGGTTGTGATTTATTTGTGTAAATGTATCAAATTTGCATGTATAACGTAATTGTTCTATGCTTATTATCACGAAGCCATCACTGGTTCTCAACAGCGACATCTGCTATGAAAATATCAGGCAAATGGCTCGCAAAGCACGCGAGGCAGGAGTCCTGTTCCGCCCTCATTTCAAGACTCACCAGTCGGCGGAAATCGGCGAATGGTTCCGCAACGAAGGTGTGAGTAGCATAACCGTTACCTCGGTCACAATGGCCCGGTATTTTGCACAGCATGGATGGAAAGATATAACCATCGCTTTCCCGGTTAATCAGCACGAAATCAATGAAATTAACAACCTGGCAGACTCTGTTCAGCTTAACCTGCTGGTCGAATCGGCAGAAACAGCCCGGTTTATAGCTGCAAATCTGACTTCTGAATGTGGCTTTTTTATAAAAATCGATACCGGCTATCACCGCACCGGGATTGCATTTTCGAATATACGCCTGATTGAAGAAGTGTTGAAAAGTGCAGCGGGGCCCTTACTGAAATTCAAAGGATTCCTGGTACACAGCGGCAATACCTATCATGCAGGAAGCCGTGAAGAAATCAGCCGGATTCAGTCGTTTACCAGCGATAAACTTCTTTATTTAAAAAAGCATTTTATTCGCCAATACCCTGATCTGTTGCTTTCAGTCGGCGATACACCCTCGTGCAGCCAGTTGCCGGTTGCAGAAGGAATAAACGAAATACGTCCCGGCAATTTTGTATTTTTCGATGTTATGCAGTTCGGGCTGGGATCGTGCCGGTTTGATGAAATTGCTGTTGCATTGGTTTGCCCGGTAGTAGCCATGCATCTTAACCGCCAGGAAGCGGTTATTTATGGCGGGGCTGTGCATTTGTCGAAAGAGCAGACCCTGCTCCTGCCCGATCCCGATCCTGTTTTCGGACTTGTTGTGCACTGGAATGAATCCGGATGGGACACAGGCACACTCCTGGGAAAGGTGAAAGCTCTGTCGCAGGAACATGGTGTGGTTTCTTTAACCCAGGCAGGATGCAACCTGAAACCGGGTGATAAAGTGGCAGTATTACCCGTCCATTCCTGCCTGACAGTCAGCGCAATGAAAAGGTATTATACCCTAGCTGGAGAAGTAATCGAAACACTAACAGTTTAAAATATTAAATCGTATATTGGAAAAGCTGCCAGATATACAACAGACTAATAAATCTGGATTCCCGGTTAATGGTTAACCGAATGCAATTTTTTCAAAAGATTAAAATTTCCTATTCTATTTCCGCTTCAGCAGCTTTTGGGCGCATCAGCACACCTGAATTGGTACGTCCGTTAATTATCATAGTAAGCGGTTCATCAAAACGCACATGGCGGATAAGATCATCCTCATAAACTGCCGGCTGGCTGTCGAGGAAATCTACATCGAAAAAGCCATCCTTTATGTATGGATGAATTGTAAAATAGCCTACACGGAAGGAGGTCAGGTTCTGGAAAAAGTGTGTTCCCTGGCTCGGGTCGATACGGTAATTTTCCAACCCCGACTCTACGATCAGCCTGGCTCCTGCAATCTGCGGCCATTTTACCGGGATTCCTAGCCATGGGTCGCTCGAGCCCCAGCGTCCGGGGCCGACAAGGATATATTGTTTATGGGCGGCAATAAATTTGTCGTTAATAGCTGCAATCCTTAAAACTGTTTCGGGGTTGCGCGAAGGATCGAATGATGCTGTTTTAACGTAGACTATATCATGCAGATCGTTCACAGTGCCGTTTCCAAGGGCGGCATGCGAATACAGGATAGTTTCGTTGTATTTAATATCCTCTATTTTAACATCAACCCTTTCTTTGCTTTCCACAATAGGCCTGATCTGCAGAAGGTTAAAGATTGCAGGTTGCCCTTTGGCCCTGTTCAATTCAACGGCAAACTCTATTTCGATAGGTTTCCCAATTTCCTTTGCCCCCATCTCAAGGCAAAGCGACAATATTTCGGATAAGGGAAACTTGTTGTGGTTCAGAATATTGGCAAAGGTCACAATCCGTTTTCCATCGTAGAGAATTCCTTCGCGTATCATGTTGTTCTCGTAATCGAAGGTTGAAACCATATCCCTGAAAGAGGAATCTTCAGAAGCAATTTCAATTTTATGCTTTTTCATATTCACGCTGTCATCAACCGATGGCCTAAAACTGTATGGATCCATATCGAGAGCATAAAAGTACTTCTGAGTCTCACGAAGTGCCATTTCGGCTGAAGAAAGCTGCATGATTTTCTGCGGGTACTTTGGCGAAAAGCGTATTGAAACGCCACCATCGACAATGTATTTACCTAATCCCATTGCAATGCTGGCAATGCCATCCTCAGCCTTTTCAGGTGCAAGGGGATAGAAATTAATTGATCGTGCCACTCCAGAGAAAGAAGGGTAAAAACGGTCACCAAACTGGGTGCCTGCAACATGCTGCAGAACGACTGCCATTTTCTCCTGGTCGATCACGTTGCTGGTTGCGGCCATATATGCTTTGCTGTCATGAAAAAACACCGATGCATAAACACTCTTAATGGCGTTGCTTACCAACTCAAGTGTAAAACGGTCGTCCTCAACCATTACCGGCACCATATAGGTTGAATAAACACCTGCAAATGGCTGATAATGCGAATCTTCGAGCAAACTCGATGAACGGACTGCAATCGGCTTTTTACCCAGATGGATAAATTTCAGGAGGTCATCATGCAAACGAAGCGGCAAGCGTGCATTAACAAAGTTGATAAGGATTTCCGAGTCGCTCATATCCGAAAGACCTACCTTATACAGGTCGTTGTCTTCCATAAATTCATCGAAAATATCGGTGCAGAGAACAACTGTTTGCGGAATATTAATGGTTACATCAGTAAAACGGTCGAAAAGCCTGTTGCGGTTAACGATTGAATCGAGGAATGCCAGTCCGCGCGCTTTCCCGCCGATTGAGCCTTCACCGATGCGGGTAAAACTAATATACTCATCAAAAGTTTCGCGGTCGAACTGGGCTATAATTCCCCTTGCTTTATTGAGGCGGTATCCTGCAATGGATTCGAATATAAACCTGCGGATGTCATCCAGTTCAGTAAAATCGCCCGGGCGCACATCCCTGAAAAATTCAGCCAGGGGAAAGAGTGCACGTGCAAACAGCCAGCGTGATAAATGATTCCTGTATATATGGTATTCGAGCGAGGAGTCGGGAATCTGGAAGATCCGCTTTTGCAAGGCTTTCAGGTCGGGAGCACGCATAAGTTCCCGGTTGGTCTCAGGATCAATAAATACAAAATCGCCGAAAGCAAAATACTCCATCATAAAGTTTCGCAACTCGATGGCCATGGTTTTCGAATACTTATCAATAAAACCCACACCTAGGTCATGAGCGGCTTTAGCGTATTTTACATCCGACGACTGCAGGACGAATGGCAGAAAATCGTTTTTCGACCGCACATAATGAAGCAACCTGAAACCTGCTTCAGGATCCTCGTGACCGGCACGTTTATAGCTTATATCTGAAATTATCCCAAGAAGATTCTTCTCATATTTATCGAAAAGCTTTACGGCTTCTTCATAGGTGGTAGCCATTACAAGTTTTGGCCTGCCCCGTTTGCGCATCATCCGCTGGTGCTCGTTGAGGCCTTCGGTCATGAAGGAGTTGGTCTGCTGGAATATAATCTTATAAATATTGGGCAGGTAACTCGAATAAAAGCGGATAGAGTCTTCCACAAGGAGAACCACCTGAACGCCGACCTCGAGGGCATCGTACTCCACATTCATTTTATCCTCGAGCAATTTGATGATACCAACCAGTAAATCGGGATTGCCGAGCCAGCTGAAAATATAATCGATAATGCTAAGGTCCTCATTCGACAGCCGCAGTGAAACTTCGCGCGAGAATGGAGTTAGCACTACGATTGGAATTGCCGGGAAATTATGCTTAACATGTTTGGCTAACTCGAAAGAGTCGATATCCTCGAGTGTAAGCATACAGATTACGAGGTCGATCTTGTCGGAATCGAGAACTTCGAGTGCCAGGGCTTCAGATGGTACCTGTATAAATTCAGGAGGATTGCTTAGATTGAGCGAGGTGTATTCATTAAAAATCTGTTCATCGATGCGGCCATCGCTTTCAAGAATAAACGCATCGTAGTTACTCGCTATTAGCAAGACCTTGTGGATCCGCTTACGCATAAGTTTTATAAAAGGAGTATCGTCGAAGTAATACTTACGCGTAACCTGGTTTAATGGAGTATTTATCATGAAACAGCATTATAGAAAACAAAAATAGAGATTTATTGACTGTCAGGCAAATGTTCTCATCGAAACAGGACTACCTATAACCAGAATTGAAAATGTCGTGTGGTGTTTAGCCATCAATATTGGATAGAGGTCGGTTCTTTATACCTCCCAGTCTGAAAAAATTATACCTTTGACGTTCTTTTACAGAGTAAATCCGATATGAAATTTGATTTTGACAAAATAACCGAACGGAAAGGCAGTGCCTGCATAAAATGGGATGGAATAGAGAAATTTCTGGGTACTGACGATGCATTGCCTATGTGGGTTGCCGACATGGACTTCCTTACTCCTGAATACATTACCGATGCAATAATCCAAAAAGCAAAGCACGGCATTTTCGGTTATCCTGTGCGCGAGGAAATTTATTTTACTTCGCTGATGGGATGGCTTGAACGTCGTCATCAATGGCAGGTTCAGCGCGAATGGATTTCATTTTGCCCGGGTGTGGTGCCGGCTGTAAATATTGCAGTCCAGGCATTTACTGAACCGGGAGATAAAATTATAACACAGCCACCGGTATACTTCCCGTTTTTTACTGCCGTTACTGATCACGACAGAACATTGGTTTTCAACAAACTACTTTTACAGAATGGCCGGCTTTGTATTGATTTCGAAAATCTCGAAATGCTTGCCCGTGACGGGGCCCGCATGCTCGTTATCTCGAATCCGCACAACCCCGGTGGAAGTGTCTGGACCAGGGAAGAACTCACCCGTATAGCTGAAATCTGCCTGAAATACAATGTTTTAATTGTATCGGACGAAATACATTGTGATCTGATTTTACACCCGTTCAAACATATCCCGCTTGCAAGTATTTCGCAGGAAATAAGCATGCAAACCATAACTACTGTTGCACCCAGCAAGACTTTCAACCTTTCAGGGCTTTCCACATCTTCGGTAATTATCGAAAACGAAAACCTGCGCAGGAAATTCAACAACACTCTCAATCACCTGCATATAGGAGGCGGAAATATATTTGGAAATGTTGCGTCGGTAGAGGCATATCTCCATGGAGATGTTTATGTTGATGAACTTATGAGCTACCTGGCCGAGAATGTTCAATTCCTGAGTGAATTCGCATCCGAATACCTGCCGGGAATTAAAGTAATTCAACCCGAATCCACTTTCCTGGTTTGGCTCGATTGCCGTGAAATGGGGCTTAGTGACGATGCATTAAATGATTTTTTCCTCAGGAAAGCCAGGGTTGGCCTTAACCCGGGAGTTATGTTCGGACCTGGAGGTGAAGGCTTTATGCGTATGAATATCGGCTGCCAGAAAGCAACACTGGTGAAAGCGCTGGAACAAATAAAGGAAGCATTAATATAAAATTCCAGGTCCCAAATTCCACCCTTCGACTCCTCTAAGGGTGACCTATAAATCCGAAATCACAAATCCTTCCTCCAATATCCCACATCCGACCTCCGACTTTCAACAACCAACATTTCCCATCCCTAACCCCTGACTCCCAACCCCTAAACCCCAAACCCTAAACCCTGCATATGATAAGGCATATCGTAATGTTTAAACTGAAAGAATTTGCTGATGAATCCATGAAGGTGGCTGCCGGAAAATCATTAATAGCAAAACTTGACGAACTACCGTTAAAAATTGATCTTATCAGGAAATACAAAGCAGGAATTGATGTACGTAAACTGGAATGGTCGTTCGATATTGTGTTGGAAATGGATTTCGACAACCTCGCCGATCTCGACACCTACACGATTCATCCTGATCACCAGGATTTCGTAAGATTCAACAAGGATTATTCGGTCGCAAAAGCGTGCATTGATTACGAATTCTGATCTGAAAGCCAATTCTTTCAATCGGTCCAATCTGCTCAATCTACTCAATCTCCTCAATCTGTCATCCAGTCCTTAAGTCCAGTACCCTAAACCCAAACCCCCAACCCCTCAACCCCTCAATAAAATGATAGACTTCCGTAGCGATACCGTAACCCGCCCAACACCTGAAATGCTAAAAGCCATGTTTGACGCCGAGGTAGGTGATGATGTTTTTGGCGATGACCCGACCGTAAATGCGCTTGAACAAAAAGCGGCGGGTATATTTGGTATGGAATCGGCACTTTTCTGTGCTTCGGGAACGATGGCGAACCAGGTTGCCATAAAGGCACATACGCAGCCCGGTGACGAGGTGATTTGTCACAAGCTGTCGCACGTTTATTATTATGAAGGTGGAGGCATCGCCATGAATTCAGGAGCATCAGTTTGCCTTCTTGAAGGCGACAGGGGACGGATAACTGCAGCCGATGTAGCAGCACATATTAATCCGCCCAATGATCCTCACCGCCCTCTTACCCGACTGGTTTCAGTTGAAAATACTATGAATAAGGGCGGAGGATCATTATATGATTTCAATGAACTTCAGGCAATAGGAAAGGTGTGTAAAGCTGCAGGTTTGAAATTCCACCTCGATGGAGCCAGGCTTTTCAATGCATTGGTCGAAACGGATGTAACAACCGCTGATTACGGGCAACTTTTCGACAGCATTTCAATATGCATCTCAAAAGGACTTGGGGCACCGGTAGGTTCAGTACTGATAGGGAGCAAGGAATTTATATGGAAAGCCCGTCGTATCCGTAAAGTTTTCGGTGGTGGAATGCGCCAGGCCGGTTACCTTGCAGCTGCATGTATTTACGCACTTGATAATCACGTTGAACGTCTTCGCGAAGACCATAAGCGGGCAAAACAGCTTGAAGAAATACTGAATTCTCTTCCTTACATACAGGGAGTTGTACCGGTACAGACCAACCTCGTTTTTTTCAGCCTCAAAGCTGAAATGACTACCGAACGATTCCTGAAGACCCTTCGTGAAAATAATATTTTCGCACTCGCACTTGCCCCGCAGGAGGTTCGTTTTGTCACCCACCTGGACATAACTGATGAAATGATGGTTAAAGTTGAACAGGTCCTGAGATCGTTGGAATAGTTAACCGGGAGTGCAGTTTTAATAATAAAATTTTACTAGCAATCTAACCTTTCTTTTTAAGAATACTTTCCATTGCCTGGTTAAGTTGTTCCACATCAATTTGTTTGAACAGGATTTCATGTTTACGGTTAAGTATATAAATCCTTGAATTCGAATTCAAGCCAAATTGAGCATTAAAATCGGTGTGGTTATTCCCGTCATTTAAATGCATAAAAAGATCAGACGACAAACCATTATACGTTATAGCATCAAGGCAATTGCTTTCCCTTTGTTTTTCAGGTGAACATATTGTTACGACCTTGACACCAATATCGTGGTACTTTTTGGCGAAATCAACCAGTATTGAAACCTTTTTATCAAATTGATTCCTGCTGTAGGGAAGGAAATAAAGTACTGTGTATTCAGCTTCAATTTCATTAATCCGATGTGGTGTTTGATCACTGTCATAAAGAGTTATATCCGGGATAACATGACCGATCATAACCTGCTCCAAAATTTTCACCTTCTCACATATTGCATTCAAATTCGTTTTTGGTATCCAGCTTGCTTGATCAGGGCAAAAATATTTCACTGCAATATGCACATAACACGCATCCAGTCCTACATATTTGGGTTCTGAATAATAGTTAAGGAAATAATTCAGTAAAAATTCTTCATTAACAGCCGATCCTGAAGCTGCATTAAAAATATAATCCAGGCTGCTGTTTATGCTGTCAGCCTGCTGAGCTACTATATTTGTCATAAAATTGATTACCCTTTTAAATACTAAAGGAGTCCGGAACAAAGCCGGATCAGATAGGTTTATATTGTCGAAATAATGCTCCTTATACCAGTAAAACCTTGCATTCTGTACTTCTTTAGGGGTTCCTTCGAATGCAGGAATAACGGGTTCCATCGATCCTTTAATCAGTTTCGAAACCAACGTACCGGGGTTGGCAGAAATAAGGCTGTTTTGATAATCACTAACCTGTTTGTTTAGTTTTTTCCTGGCTGCATCAATTTGCGAAGCCTTTGATATGTCAGAATTTAAAAGCTCGGTTAGCGAATCGCCTGAAACCCGGCATTTGCTTAAAAAGTGCAGGTAATCAAAGTAAACTTTGTTTTCGGTGCTACCTTCTACCTTCATATTGCCATTTAAGTCGTTGGCATCAGCAGTAAGCTTAAACACCTGGTCATTTTCCGGGACCAGGAATTCTACAAAGTACTTAGTTTCCTGGTAATCATCATAATAGGAGTAGCTAAAAAGGTACAATCCGCTGGGATGTGCAGTATTGGAATGAAAAACAAAAGTCCCTCTAGGGTTCACTTTAACAGTATCAACAGGGCATTGGGTGTTTCCTATATAATAAGCAAGCCGGACTTCCGCCAGTTCAATGTTTTTAATTTGTAATTCAACGTTAAAGCCCTGGGCAAAGACTGTACAGGTTGATTGACAAACAATAAAAATAATAGCAGGTAAAATCAATTTTCGCATATCAGCATGAATTATAAGATTTGTTTTATTAGTAATTTCAGAAAAAATGATAGTATTCAACAGATTCTTTTGCTTTTTGTTTGATGCATTTTGGACGCAATTTTATACTTCCGCAGGAAGGAAGTAAAGTACAAGTTTAAAAATACTGAATAGGCAGGGAATTAATCAATTCGGAGTTCTGGGTGCATTACCAGGTCCAATACTATGAAATTTAAAGGATAGCGAACCGGGACTTTACTGCTTCGGACACCGGATAAAAGGACAATTAAGGCTTATAGGAGCTTTCTATCGGCCAGCCTATTTTGCCAGTATTTTCGGCATAACAATTATCAGATCATAAAGCTCCCTACCCAGGCCCCAGTCGGTCTTAAAAATATCTTTCTCATTGGTTTTGCTCCAGCTTATCCCGGTCCGGGGATCAACGGAATAATTATATGCATTTTTATAATCCTGTCGCAAAGCCGATGCCCTGGTAAAATCGAAAACCGGCTTATTATATTTATCAGGTGATATCACAAGAGTATCGCGCCGGGAATAGGTCTCGTAAAAATCAGGATTAACCTGGAGTATCATATTATAATCTCTGAGCTTGGTATTCGGCTCAGCCGAAGAGATAATAATTACGCCATGGTGAGTATTCGATATATATATTTCAGAGTGCATTCCGGGCGACACCAGTTTAAAAGGATCTGTTTTCAGAAAGTCGATGTTTTTATAACTACTTATACTGTATTCTGTAGTGCTACCCGGAGGCATGAGCTTATAATCCTGATCCAGCACAAAGTTCAGGACGGTATCATTTTTTAATGATACATTCTGCGAATTATTTCCCCCTCCCGCTGTATTATTGCTGTTTTGCCCTGAAAGGCCCATCCAGGGTAAGACAGACAACATTAATAAAGTGAAACTATACTTTTTCATAACCTGAGAAAAAAAGAGCAGAAACAAAAAGAGCTTTTGTCAAAGTTAATGCAAAATCCGTAAAAGTGTATCCCGGCGGATCAAAACCTATTTTATTAATTTGAGGCATTAGAATTTGATTTTATAAATATTCTTTAATGAACGTTCCTGATAAATTCCCAGATAATTCATAAATATTAAAACCTGCTGTCTGATTTAATCAGGAAAAATTACAAACTAAGTATTATACTGAAAATTGAAAAAAAGTATATAAAATGCATCTATATTATGGATAAAATTCCTTTACATTTGCCTCAAACAAATCTAAAAAAAAACCTACTGTTATGACAATAGGAATACTTAAAGAAACTCCAGGAGAAAACCGGGTAGCCTTGCTCCCCGAGAGTGTCGCCACGCTGGTAAAGATGAATGTAACTATGCTTGTCGAAGCCGGAGCCGGGCTTACTGCCTTTGCTTCCGATAAAGCTTACGAAGAAGCCGGTGCTAAAATCGAAACCAAAGCCAAAGTAATTGCAGGAGCTGACCTGCTTATTAAGATTCAGCCACCCACAGCCGATGAAATTGCCCTGATGAAAGATGGACAAGTGATTATGGCAGTGTTAAACCCCTATTTCAATGCCGACCTGGTAAAGCAGCTTGCTGCCAAAAACATCACAGGATTCAGCATGGATGTTGTCCCGCGCACAACCCGTGCACAGGCAATGGACATCCTCTCGTCGATGGCTACGGTTGCAGGCTACAAGGCTGTGCTCACCGCCGCCAACACCCTGCCTAAATTCTTCCCGATGTTTATGACGGCTGCCGGAACAATCAAACCTGCCAATATGCTCATACTGGGCGCAGGAGTTGCCGGGCTGCAGGCTGTTGCAACTTCGCGTAAACTGGGCGCCGTGGTGTATGTATTCGATGTACGCGCTGCTGTGAAGGAAGAAGTAGTAGGTATAGGCGGCAAATTTGTCGAAGTGGAAGGTGCTATTGATGACAAAGCTGCCGGCGGCTATGCAGTTGAGCAGACTGATGAGTTCAAAGCCCGACAGGCTAAAGCAATCCACGACCAGGCAGTAAAATCGGATGTGATCATCTGTACTGCCCAGATCCCCGGCAAACGTGCTCCACTCCTGCTTAAAAAAGAAACAGTCGAAGCCATGGCCCCGGGTTCAGTGATTATCGACCTGGCTGCTTCGACGGGTGGGAACTGCGAACTGACCAAAAACAACGAAACCATTGTGCACAACGGTGTTAAAATCATAGGAAACTCACAATTCCCAACCGATATGCCTACCGATGCCAGCCGCATGTATGGTAAAAATATGATCAATTTCCTCAAACTGATTATCACAAAGGAAGGCGCACTTAACCTGAACTGGGATGATGATATTGTGAAAGGCACTGCTGTTACCCACGGGAAAGAGATTGTGCATGAGAGGGTAAAGTCCGTGATTAGTGCATAGTGCTGGGTGCACAGTGTTCAGGAAGCAAGCCTAAGCTAGTCTGGCATCATGCACCAAAACAAACTGAATTCAAACAAACCAATAACACATATCTATTTATGGAAGACGTTTTAAGATTTTTCCTCGAATACAAGGATATGATTTTCATCATTATCCTTTCAATATTTCTTGGAATTGAGGTTATTTCGCACGTACCTGCGGTGTTACACACACCGCTTATGTCGGGAAGTAATGCCATTCACGGAGTTGTAATTATCGGAGCTATCATCGTGATGGGACATGCCGAAAACACACTCTCACTAATCCTCGGTTTTATAGCCGTGATTCTTGGTACACTGAATGTTGTCGGTGGCTTTGTAGTAACTGATCGCATGCTCGAAATGTTTAAGAAAAAGAAAAAATAGGGGGACATACCATGGAAACAATTACAAAACTTATCCAGTTCAGTAGTCAGATCTCCATTCTTGAGATTTCGTACCTCCTGGCTTCAATTCTTTTCATCCTGGGACTTAAAAAACTCAGCCATCCGGCCACAGCCCGTTCAGGAAACCTATGGGCAGCCGCAGGTATGGCAGCAGCTATACTCTTCACCATTCTCTTTCACGAAAAAGACGGACAACCTATCGGAAACATTATATGGATTGTGATAGCACTTGCCATTGGTTCGTTTATAGGCTGGTATGCATCCATTAAAGTAAAAATGACTGCTATGCCACAGATGGTTTCCATTTTCAACGGTATGGGAGGCGCCTGCGCAGCCCTTATCTCGCTGATGGAATTTCCTAAAATGCAGAATGCAATGGCTGCAGCAGGCGATGCACATATGCTTGGTGGCGAAGGAATTGCCATCCTGCTCGGGTTAATGATAGGAGGTGTTTCGTTTGCAGGCAGTATGATTGCATTTGGTAAACTCGACGGTCGGATCGGAGACATCAAACATCCGATCCTTCGCATTGTTAACTTAACTTTTCTTGTTGTATTGCTCGTTGCGCTTGTGCTTATTCTTTTCATGCAACCGCAAACCGACCAAAACTGGCCTATTTACCTCTTCGCAACAGCAGCTTTAATATATGGTGTAACATTTGTTATGCCAATCGGTGGTGCTGATATGCCGGTGGTTATTTCGTTACTTAACTCGTTTACCGGTGTTGCAGCAGCTATGGGCGGATTCCTATACGGAAACCAGGCCATGCTAACAGGAGGTATCCTGGTTGGTTCATCAGGTACAATACTTACAATCCTGATGTGCAAAGCTATGAACCGTTCACTGCTTAATGTAATAATCGGGGCATTTGGTGTTGCAGGAGCAGCAGGTACCGAGGACGGTGACAAAACTGTGAAAGAAATCTCGCTCAGCGATGCAGCAGTTTTACTAAGCTATTCTCAGAAAGTATACATCGTTCCTGGTTATGGTCTTGCCGTTGCACAGGCACAGCATCTTTGCCATGAACTCGATAACCTCCTTGCCAGTAAAGGTGTTGAAGTTAAATATGCCATTCACCCGGTTGCCGGACGTATGCCGGGCCATATGAATGTATTGCTTGCCGAAGCTGATGTTCCATACGAAAAACTCGTTGAAATGGAAGATGCCAACAACGAGATGAGCAATACCGATGTGGTTATTGTAATCGGTGCCAACGATGTTGTTAACCCTGCAGCCGAAGACGATCCATCAAGCCCGATTTACGGCATGCCGATTATTAAAGCGCTTGATGCCAAGAACGTTATCGTTATGAAACGAAGCATGGCAGCCGGTTACGCAGCTATTCCTAACAACCTTTTCTACCATCAGAAAAACCGTATGTTGTTTGGCGATGCTAAAGCTACCTTACAGAAACTGGTTGCAGAGATCAAGAGTTTGTAATTCTCTTCTTTCATTCTACTAAAAACCGCCCTTAAAAGGCGGTTTTTTTGTTTATTTTTCGCTGAAATCGGTTTAGAATAGACTATTCATCAAATAGAAACCCTAACTTTGAATTATAAAATCAATATTTTTAGTTATGAGTAATAATCATCAGAAAACAAAAACTAAAACAATCCCTTCTGCTTCATTCACTCCGGCAAAGAAAAAGCCAGTTCCGGCAACGAATGATAAATTCCGTTGGATGCCAATTCTGTGTATAATACTGGCATTTATTGTTTATACCCCGGTTTTTAATGCCGGATTTGTTAACTGGGATGATGATGATTATGTGCAGAATAATTATTCAATTACAAGTTTTGATAACTTTAAGGAAATAATAACACAGCCTGTGCAAGGAAATTACCATCCTCTTACAATGCTAACTATTGCCGGGAATTATGCTATTTCGGGCAAAAATGCAGGATCCTACCATATCGTGAATTTACTGATTCACCTTCTGAATATTCTCCTAGTGTTTTTGTTTATAAGGAAACTGACCGGAGATAAACCCTGGATTGCATTTATTGCAAGTTTGCTGTTTGCCGTTCATCCCCTTCACGTTGAATCGGTGGCCTGGGTTGCCGAACGGAAAGATGTACTTTACTCGTTCTTCTTTCTGTTTGGGTTAATTCAATATCTCCGTTACTTAAAAACAGGGAAAATCCTTGACTATATTTTTGTATTAGGACTCTTCATTTTATCTGTGCTTTCGAAACCGGCTGCTATTGTATTTCCAATCGTACTATTGGCAATTGATTTTTATTACGATCGGTTGAAAATCGCAAAGAGCTACGTCGAAAAAATTCCTTTCTTTTTGCTATCGCTGGTATTCGGCTTATTGACAATGCATGCGCAAAAGTTACAGGGCGCTGTAGGAGGTGCTGATATGTTTCCTGTACATTTCAGGTTTTTCTTTGGCTTCTATGGAATCATGATGTATACGATCAAAGCCATTTGGCCCTTCAACCTGTGTACATTTTACCCTTTTCCGGCCATAAACGAAACTCTACCTATTCAATATTACCTTGCACCTTTATTTAGCATCCTGCTTTTAGTCATTTTAGTTTTAACATACCGTAAAAACAAACTAATTGCGTTTGCGATACTGTTCTATGGTATTAACCTGTTACTGGTGCTGCAGTTTTTACCTGTCGGAAGCGCTATAATTGCTGACCGGTATACCTACATTTCACTTATAGGTTTTTCGTTAATACCGGGTTATTATTTTCAGCAATGGATTGACCGGAATAAAGGGATAGTGCCGTTTTCGGCAGCAATTATACTGGGTTTAGTAGCTATTATCCTTTCTGCATTGTCGTTTAAACAGTCGGCAACATGGAAAAACAGTGCTGCATTATGGGATCGGGCTATTGAGGTTTCTCCCAGCAGCAGGGCTTATACAAACCGGGGTCTCATATACAAACGTGAAACCAATTACGATAAAGCCCTCGAAATGTATAATAAGGCAATTAAATTGAATAAGGTCGAAAAAGACGCATTGATAAACCGCGGGAATATATATTTCAGCAAGCAACAATTCGACCTTGCAATAGCCGATTATAATGAATGTCTGAAAATCGACAGTACTGTGCAGAAGGCAATTGAGAACAGAGGCTCAGCTTATAGCTCACAGGGCAAATACGATCTTGCCATAAAAGATCTGGATAATGCAATAAAGTTGAATCCGAAAACCGAAAGTGGTTATGCAAACCGGGCAGTTTATTACCAGGCAACAGGTCAACATCTTAAAGCAATTGATGACTTCAATATGCATATGCAGATAAATCACCTCAGAGATGCTGATATTATAAATTCTATCGGAGTCTCATATCTAAACCTGAAGAAATATGATTCGGCAGTGACTGAATTCTCAGAAGCCATCAGGATGAAAGAGGATGGGGTTTATTACTCAAACAGGGCTATAGGTTACTTTTACATGGGTAAAAAAACGGAAGCCATAAATGATGTTAATAAATCAGAATCATTAGGGGTTAAAGTGAATGATGTTTTCAAAGCATCATTACAATCAGTTAAATAATTGGAAGTAGAATCCGGACAGGAAAATTAATCAGTTGAATTCAAGCAAATCATGCAATATTCAGCCTGAATAATTCACAATACAGGATAGAAAAAGAATCAGGAATTCTGTGTCGTTACACTTCTGAAGTCAGAAAGAAGATGGCGGGTTTACAATACTTGTAATCAAGTCTATTCTTTTCACTATACATGTCCATATTTGAACTCAAGAGCGTAATGTAACAGAAACAGTAACATTACTTTATGAAACATTCTATTTACAAATCTGAGTTTGAGCCGCTATGGCAGGCTGGTATCCAAGTGTGGCAGCCTGTTTCATATCCAGGCAGGCAGCATCTTTTTTACCTGAATAGAATTCCGCTAATCCTCGGTTGAAAATAGCCTGTGGATAATCGGTTTTTAATGAAATTGCCTTTGAATAATTGGCAATAGCTTCTTCATATCTCTTTTCTTTATAAAAGAGGATGCCCCGGTTATTGTAAATTATTGCAAAATCGGGTTTCAGCTCTATAGCTTTGTCATAATCTTTCAGAGCCTCTTCATGCCTGTTGATTTCACGTAAAATATTGCCTCTGTTAACATATGCCTCGATATAGTTTTTATCTAATTCATTGGTTTTATAGAAATCTTCCAGTGCTTTTTCGTAATTTTTTTCATTCATGTAAACCACGCCCCGGGAATAGTATGCTGAAGTATAGTTTTTATTTAATTCAATGGTTTTATTGAAGTCCTGCAATGCCTTATCAGGCATTTTTTCATTCATAAAAGCCAAACCTCGATTATAGTATGCAGAGATAGTATTTGGATTAAGTTCAAGGGTTTTATTGAAGTCATCCAATGCTCTATCGTACTTTTCTTTATGTATAAAAATTTCACCGCGAAAATAGAATGCTGCGGCAAAAGTTTTATTCATTTCAATGGATTTATTAAAGTCCGCCAATGCCTCATCATATTTTTTTTCATTGAATAAATAAACTCCACGTTTATAGTAGGCCATTACAACAGTTTTGTGTTGACTGATGACATCATTCCATAAAGTCAGGTCATTATTCCAAACACTGCATCTTGCATATGTTTTTACTGAATAGAAAATTGTAAACACACTCAGAAGTATAACAGTGATCCATTTCAGTTTTTTCTTATTCCATAATAAATAAAGTCCCTCACCTGCCAAATAGAAAATTCCGATAGAAGGAATGTAAGTGTAGCGATCAGCCATAATGGTACCACCTACCGGCCACAATTGCAATACGAGGAAAACAGTAACAGCAAAAAAGCCAAAACCAAAAAATATCTTTTTTGAGAAACGGAGCGAATATATAATATAGGAAGTAAGAATCAGTATAAGGAGCAAATAGACATAGTATTGACCTGGAATCACAATACTGCCACTTACAAGCGCCGGGTAAGGATAAAATGCACTTAGTTGAAAAGGTATAACTAATTTAAGCAAATACGTAATGAATCCATATGATGCAAAAACAATGCCCTGGGGTAAGGAAATTACCGCATCCTGAACAGCTCCTGCCGATTTCTGTGCCAATAGGGCTACTATACCAAAAACGAGTGCTAATACGAAAAATGGAACTTTTTCAAGTATTATCTTTATATTTATTTTTCTGCCTTTAAAATAATCGGTAAGCAATAATAATACCGGGAGCGAAGCTGCCATTGCCTTCGAAAGCAGGGAAACCGAAAACACCAATAAGGCGATTATATAAAATATAGTTTTTGAGGTCTTCGTATATTTCAAATAGAAAATATATGAAATCAAAAAGAAAAAGGTGTAAAGCAGATCTTTCAATTCAGCAGCCCACGCAACTGATTCAACATGAAGAGGATGGATGCCGAATAAAAGCGACGCAATCAGAGCAACGCCCATTTTGTCGCTGAGCAGAAAAACTGAATAGAAAACAAGAATCACATTCAGCAGGTGTAACAAAAGGTTTACCGCATGATAACCGGTTGGATTCAACCCGAAAAAATGGTATTGTGTTGCTATTGCCAGGACTGTTACAGGATGATAGTTACCTGATACATACTGCGAAAAAATCTCTTTCAAATGAAACGAATGTATCAATGGATTATTTGTGATGTAAATATCATCGTCCCAATTTAATAAACTGTTATGAAGTACAGGTGAAAAAACAACAAATGAAATCAGTACAACCAAAGCAAGTGCACCATAATATTTCCAACTTTCTGGTTTAGCAGACTTCAGCTCTGATACAGGGTTCTTCATTCCGGCTTGCTGATGCTTACTGTCGGGGTTGATGACCTGTTCTCCTTTAGAGTGTTTATTCACTGCAGCCTGATTATGCTTTTGCACTTTACCTCGTTTCATAAATAATGATTAGTTGAAGAGCATAAAGTTAAAAAAATAATCATTAGTGTAAATGCAGCGCGAATGTTCCGGGAACCCCATTACAAAGCGAAACTGAGAAATTAAGTCGGTAAATCCTTAAAACTATCAAAACTATAATGCCGGCAGATTGCAGAAATTACCGACAATATTGCATGTAAAAAATTTAATTATCCTGCGAAATTGCTGGTCGTGGCTTTTCATTGGAATAGCGTTTAAGCCTTCGCCTTTTACTGCTGTATCTGTTAATTCGAATGGAAATAATCCAGGCAGCCAACAGGGAAAATGAGCCTAAGATAAGTAAGGCCATTCCTGTATTAAGGCTGTCGCCTTTCATACGGCTCCACATCTCAAGAACCATATCATTTTTATCGAGAAAATCGTGTAACAAAACGCAGCGGCCTATTTCGGCACTATCGGGGTACTGGACTGAATTCACTTGCATCCTGTCGTGACCGGGACCAAAAAAATAGTTCAGGTTTACCGTTTCAGTGAGAGTTGAATCAATTTGTGCTTCAGCAACTTCAGGAGTGGCAACAGCACTTGTATACCCGCTCACATCCATGTTTCGCAGGGCTATTTCCGACTGGCACAGGTAATTCAGAAAGTAGCTGGCTGCTTTTACATTGCGCGCATATTTGGGAATAACCCATCCATCGAATGAAAAATTACTTCCTTCTTTTGGTATTATATACCCGAGCGATACATTTACTGTTGCAGCTTCTTCGATGGCCCATACCGCATCGCCGCTCCAGGCATAATCGATCCAGATTGCGCCTTTTGTCATCATCTCCTTACCAAAATCGGCTTCCCAACCAGCCAGATTAGGTTTCATGAGCTTCAGCTGTTTCTCAACCATGGCAATATCAGCATCGGTATGATCGTTCGATACATTATAGGCAGAGCGTTTCCCCGAAACGATATCCGGATAAAAACCATAAATGGCCGCCATGTTATAGATATCCCAGTAATGGTCTTTCATGAGGATTTTACCCTTGTTTTTAGGATTCCACAGGCAAGCCCAGGATTCAACTTCTGATTTGGGAATGAGTTTCGTGTTGTAAAGCAGACCTGAAGTACTCCACATATAGGGCACCATGTAATCGTCAGCTTTCATACCCGGAACACTGAAAGCATCCATACGTTCGCGCAGGAAAGGAGATATATTTCCAAGGTAATTTTCGGTCTTCCCAAAATCACGGATCATCGGCTGAAGCATACCGTTTTTCATCATTCGTTCGATAAGGTACTGGGTTGGGCAAACAAGATCGAAATCCTCATGCCCCAGGGCAACTTTGGTGTACATAACTTCTGGCATATCAAATACCTGGTACATGATCTCCACATCCTCCCCTGTTTGCTCCTTATACCATATGGGGAATTCGGTAAGCAGGTCTTCATCAATATAATCGGCCCAGTTGTATATTTTAAGGATATTTTTTCGGGGCGAAGTGCCCCTGTTGCAACCACTGAAAAAGGATAATACTACCGGAAACAGCAAAAAAAGCAGAACAGAACGCAGGTATTTGGGACGGGTGTAAACTCTCATGGCGGTTATAATTTCTTTTTTGCGGCCCTTTGGTTAATCACCAGCAACAGCACCAGCACGGTTACAAAAATAATGGCCGAAAGCGGCCTCAGTTCAGGCGTCAGCCCTCCTCTGCGCGCATCGGCATAAATAAATGTCGAAAGGGTTTCGAGGCCTTCATTTCCGATAGTAAACAGAGTGACTACAAAATCGTCGATTGAAAGGGTAAAAGCCAGGATAAAACCACTGATCATTCCCGGTTTTAATTCTGGGAGCAATATTCTTCGCAGTGCGTGAAAAGGCGTAGCACCCAGATCGAGAGCAGCTTCATACAGGTTGGCGTTCATCCGGCGTAAACGAGGCAATACACTCAATACTACATAAGGTGTGCAGAAAGTAATATGTGCAAGGATTACGGTTGTATATCCCTGTGAAATTCCGAAACTCACAAAAAGCAGGAACAGAGATATGGCTGTGATGATATCGGGATTCAGAATGGGAATTGTATTCAGCAATTTAACTGCTTTCTGAGGGCCCGGTTGCAGGTTGTAAATCCCTATGGCAGCCATTGTCCCGAGAATAGTAGATGCAAAAGCTGCCACCAGACCGATAATAAGTGTGTTCCAAAGAGCAGCAGTAAGGGAATGATGTACTCCACCCTGAAAGACAGATGTGTATAATTTGAGCGAAAAGCCTGTCCAGTTTCCAAGAACTTTGGCTTCGGTAAAGGAGAAAACGATAATAATAAGGATTGGAGCATAAAGCATGATAAGCAAAAGCCCAAGGTAGGAGGATGAGATCAGTCTTTTTATCATATCAATCCTCCATCTTCCACAGTTTGTGAACTCCCTGAGCTGTTAAACAGCGTTGTCAGCCCGATCAGCAACAGCATCACCAGCGAAAGTGCCGCCCCGTAATTCCACATTCCGTTGTAAATATTCTCCTGAAGCGTAGTCCCGAATAGCTTGATATTGTTTATAGTTAGTAGTTCTGCAATCGCGAAGGTGGAAATAACAGGCATAAAAACCATCATAATACCACTTGAAATACCTGGAACTGATAAAGGAAGTATAGTCCTGAGAAATACCTGCCGTGGGGTCGCACCCAGGTCCTGAGAAGCTTCAATAAGGCTTTGATCAGTTTTCTGCAGGACATTATATATGGGGTAAATCATAAAAGGCAGGAAATTATAAACCATACCGAAGATAAGTGCGCCCTCACCCAGCGGCAGATGCAGAAAATCGAACAGCGCCACGGTGGCCAGGGTACGTATAAGGAAATTAATCCACATGGGCAGGATAAACAGTATTACAAGCAACTTTGCCCTTTTCGACTCCATACGGCTCAATAAATAAGCCGCTGGATACCCGAGTATCAGGCACAAAAAGGTTGTAATCATCGCAATGCCTATAGAGAAGATAAAAGTATTAAGTGCCTCGGGCTGCATCCAGAATTTACGGAAATTGGTGAATGAGAATTCCCCTTCGTTGTTGCTGAAAGCAAACCATACAATCAAAAGCATTGGGATCACTACAAAAATCAAAAGAAAAAGGACATAGGGTATAGTCCAGTTCCGTCTGCGGCCCATAAAGGATAAAATTTTTCGCTTCACGTCTTCCGGTATTTAGTTTTCCATGATCCGTATTGACTGAGCCGGGAAACTTATTCCTACACGGTCGCCATCATCCCATATATCATTGGTATCAACGAATACACGTTCATTTCCTTCGGTAAGGATGGTAAGATGATAATGGTTTCCCTTATACAGGATGAAATTCACCACACCTCTCAGCATGCCGTCCTCTTCGTCATCGTGTAACTGTACATCCTGGAAATCAACCTCAACGTTCACTTTGCTGCCGTTTTCAAATTTCGCGGCAGTTTGAATCTTAAAGTTTTCTCCCAGGAAACGCACGTGTGTTTTATCTACTATGCTTCCTTCGAACGAATTAAAATTCTGTTCTTTTTTCATCACCTGTATATCAGAAGGCTTAACACGCAATCCCACTGTTCGCCCCACCTCGAAACAATGATAATCCTGGATCATAAACTCGTAACCTTCGGGAGTTGTAACCATCATTTCATAATGGACTCCCTTGAAAATACTTGAGGTAACCTTTCCGCTAAATTGTGCCTTATCCGATAACTCGAAAATGTAAAGATCTTCGGGGCGTATCACCACATCTACCGGTTCATTCGGTGCAAATCCGCTGTCGACACATTCAAACTGATGACCTGCAAATTCTACCAGGCAATCGCGGATCATCAGCCCGTTAAGGATATTGCTTTCGCCAATAAAATCGGCAACAAAAGAGTTGGCTGGTTCGTTATAAATTGCCGTTGGCGTTCCGATCTGTTGTATTTCACCTTCCCGCATTACTACAATGGTATCGCTCAGGGTAAGCGCTTCCTCCTGGTCGTGGGTTACATACAGAAAACTGATTCCCAGCTTTTTATGCATAGCTTTTATTTCCATCTGCATGTCTTTCCGCATTTTCAGATCGAGGGCTGCCAGGGGTTCGTCGAGCAGCAAAACCTCAGGCCGGTTTACAATTGCACGCGCAATCGCCACACGCTGCTGCTGACCTCCTGATAGAGAATCCACGTCGCGTTCCTCGTAGTTAGTCATGGTCACAATTTTAAGCACTGCCATCACACGTTTTTTAATCTCTTCGGATGGCAGTTTTTTCAATTGAAGCCCGAAAGCTATATTATTAAACACATTCAGATGCGGAAACAAGGCATATTTCTGAAAAACAGTATTCACGGGCCGGAGATGAGGAGGAGTTTGAGTCATGTCCTGCCCTGCAATTGTAATTTTGCCTTCCGAAGCTTTCAGAAATCCCCCGATTAACCTCAATAAGGTCGTTTTCCCACAGCCCGATGGCCCGAGAATGGTTACAAATTCTCCTTTTTTAATGTGCAGATTAATATCTTCAAGAACGGATTTTCCGCCAAAAGCATGCGATAAATGCTCAATTGTAATGATATTCTGACCGGTTTTTTGCTGCATGAGTTATTGAGATAAGCTGTAGATCCGAGTAAATTGCAGTTAAATATTAAACAGTTGTACTTATTCCCTCATAAAATAAGATTCCTTCAGGCTCATGATACCTTGCGCCCGTCGGGTAGTAGCTGATGATTGCGTAGGTCAAAAATAATTAATTTTTCCAATGAATTAATAGGTCATTGAATGTAATAGTAAAATTGAATTATCCTTTTGTTGTTCTTCTTTTCGTGGCTTGGTTTTGTTATGTGTGCCGCTTCTGTTAAGCAAGTTTAACTCATTGCCCTATATTATTCATGGTTTATGCTTAGGAAATAGGCATACTAAATGTAAGCTTATCTCAATCGAAAATAAGCTAATGTTGAAAAATAAAAAGTCGACAAATGAATTATTTTAACATAATCCATTCATTGTCTGCTAATGAAATGATTAGTGCTGATATTTCATTTTACGAAAATCTGACCATTCCAAAAAGCTTTTGTACATTTATCCGGTTAATGAAATGAGCGTAATTAAACTTCTGAGTTTATGAAACTTCTAGGCCTTGCTCCCATGCTATGGACAAAACACCTCAACCTGACCGTAGGGTTTTATACTAATATTCTGAAATTCAAGTGTGATGAACTGAATGAAGAAATAGGGTGGGCATCGCTGAGCCGCGACAATGTCCAGGTGATGCTTGCGGTGCCCAAGCAGCATCCTGAATTTAAACAGCCCCAAATGACCGGTTCCATTTATATACATACCGATGATGTAGATAAACTCTGGAACGAACTGAAGAACAGCGTTGAGATAGTTTACCCCCTTGATAATTTCGAATATGGCATGCGCGAATTTGCCATTTCGGACAATAACGGTTATACGGTGCAGTTCGGGCAGGAAATTGACATAAACAAACTGAAGTGAAAAATCCGTGGTTCGAACACAAGCGAAGGTATTACAAACCTATATCCACCTATGGCTGGCTGGTAACTGCCGCAGCAATTTGTTACATTGGATTTTCGGTAATCCGTATAACCGGGCTATCATTGAAAATCAACGAAACTCTAATGAATATTTCGTTCCAGGTTATATTAACCGGCGTTATCTTTATATTGATTGCCTATTTTACCCAGAAACGCTAAGCGGATTCGTGTAAATCAGAGGTTAAAACTCCCGAAAAGGGACTCTTTCAGGAACAGGAACATCCGCATCCTTCAGGTTTATATGCCACAACGGTGATGCTGAAAATGCCTGTTCCGCCGGTTTTGAACTTTTCCAGATCGCTCAGCGGAATATACTTCAGGACAAGATCGTCAGGCAGTTCAATTTTCTTTTCTTTTTTCACCTCCACATTTATAAAGCCGGCTTCCGCTATTATCTGAAGGTATTGTTCGCGGGGAAGAGCACCCGAAATGCAACCGGCATAAAGCACCGCATCATCCTTAAACTCCTGTGGTAATTCACCCTCCAGAACAACATCCGAAATACAGAAATGGCCGCCTTGTTTCAGCACCCTGTATATTTCGCTGAATGCTTTAACCTTATCGGGAACAAGGTTAAGCACACAGTTGCTGATCACTACATCCACCACCCCGAATCGTACAGGTATTTCCTCGATATCGCCAAGTATAAAATCAACATTTGTATATCCTAAACTGCGAGCATTCGCTCGGGCTTTTTCAACCATGGCTTCGGTAAAGTCGATACCGGCAACATACCCTTGTTCGCCTACAAGTGCACGGGCCACAAAGCAATCGTTGCCCGCGCCTGAACCAAGATCAAGCACTGTATTTCCTGCTTGAATAGCAGCAAATTCAGTCGGAAGGCCACAGCCTAAACCCAGATCCGAATCGGGGTTATAGCCTTCAATGTCGTCGTAACTTTCGCTGAAAACAGAATAATCAACTATTGAGCCGCACGAAACGGAGCCGCAGCATGCTGGAGCATTCTCTTCCTTTGTCTGGACGGCAATTAACCCATATTTTTCTTTTATTATATTCTTAATATTTCCCATCACTGTTCTGCTTATGGTTTTCAATTATCTTTTCAGTTAATCTGACTGCATCTGTAACATATTTCCGGCAACTGGTATTAAACAAACCGCGTTCATTGATCAATTCAAGGTCGCCTGCATCGCGCATATCCAGGTCGTTAAGCAATTTACGGCAATTAGTCGAACCATTCAGCCTGGTGAATTCATCGAAGAGTTCAACTGTTTTGGTATAAGAATCCAGTTTTTTATCGTCGCTGTCGTTCTTCCCTTTGCCGTACACGAGCCCAAGAACCATTGCTGCACCGGTTAAGGCTCCACAGGTGTGTTGCTGCCTCCCGATACCTCCACCGAATGCGCAGGCCACCCGGAGCGAATCATCTTCCGACAGCCCTGATTCATTTGCGAATGCGGTAAGAACAGATTGGGAACAATTAAATTTGTTATCGAAATATTCGAGGGCTTTTTCGGCGCGGTCCATATGAAGGAAATTTTTGAAAATTGATGCTTTAAATACCTATATACATTCCCGAACTGGCGAAATCTGTGCTCAAAAGCGTTTTCAACCAATTCATATGCAAAAATAGAAGGTATTTTGATGCAGGTTACAACCCAACCAGGGATTGGAAATAAAAATGATCATCTTTGTTTATTCTGTAACCGATTTTTTATCCCAGTTCGTATTGGCATCCTCAATCACTTCCATTGAGGTTTCTTTACCCAGGTAAGAATCGATAATGACATGTACCAGGTATATGAGCGGAGTCAGGGCGATAGCCAGAAGAACTTTGTATATGTACTGAGTCATCCCGACACGGAAAACCTGTTCAAGGCTCCAGTTCCCGAAAAAATAAAATGCAATAAAAAGTATCACAAAACTATCGATCAGCTGCGAAATTACTGTTGATCCGGTAGCCCGCAACCACAGGTATTTATGACCTGTAAGTTTCCGGAAATAATGGAAAACATAGGCATCTATAAGCTGGCTTACAAGAAAAGCCGTAAGTGAGCCGGCAATGATCCCAAGTCCTGCCCTGAATATCGAATTATACGCAAAATTTATATCGAATGGTCTTCCCAGGGGATCGGTCCCATTCAGTTTCATCCAGAAATCAGCCGGCGGCATTCCGGTCCAGAGCAAAATAACAATGAATGCATATGCAATCATACCGGCTGTTATAAAACTGATCTGCCTTACACCACGTTTACCGAAATACTCATTTATAATATCGGAGAAAATAAACACTATTGGCCAAATCAATACACCGACACTCAGGTAAAGGTCGGTAATCATGCCAAAAATATTCAGATGTAGCGGAGCAATTCCAAGCAGTTTCTCGACTGAGAATATTTTCACCCCACCGAATTCGGCAATCAGTGCGTTGGTGATAAAAAAGCTTGCAAGCAAAAGGTAGAGTAAGGTCTTCTTACTCAATGGTTTGGATTCATCCATATAATCTAATTTCTCAGGTGATCAGATTAAAAATATACTTATTCCCAGGTAACAACTGCAATACGTTTGCGCCCGTCCATCCTGATTTTTAATGCATTATCAAACCGAACATGCCTGAAAAAGTTCGTTTTGTTGATAAGTTTCTGCCTTATCAGAAGCTCATAATCAATAAAACTCTTGCCGATTTCGGGTTGTACCGAGAAATACCCGACATTCATCGAAGTAACATTATGGAAGAAATGAGAACCCGATGAAGCATCCAAAGGATAGCCCTCTAAGCTTGTTTCGACAATAGTTTTTGCATGACTGATCTGAGGCCAGTTAACAGGGATTCCTATCCATCGGTCGCGAGTTCCCCACCTTCCTGGAGCTATAAGGATGTATTTCCTGTTTTCCTTAATCATCAAATGGTTCAGATGTTCAATTTCGGTAACCATTTCGCGGGTCTTGCTTTTATCGAACTCATCTTTATCGATGTAGATCACATCGGTAATATCGCCGACTAACCCATTTCCCATTCCTTTTTCGGAATACAGCACAATTTCGTCGCGCTTTATTTCATTCATATCTACCTGGTAATCGAGTTCAGCCCCTATTAAAGGTTTGATCTGCAGCAGGTAGAATGTAGTTTTGTAATCCTTATCGCGGTTGAGGTCGATGGCAAATTCGATCTCAACAGGTGTACCCATGGCTTCTTTTACAATATCCAAAACGGTTTCGATTGTTTTAGCCATCGGGCAATAATTATACTTCAATATATTGCTGAAGTTGATTACTCTTGGCCCGGGGGTTGTAATCCCGGGGATCAGGCGCTGGTTATCCATGTCGTATACCGATGCCAGGTGGCGGAGGGTTCCATGATTTTCGGCAATATCAATTTCCATTTCGCGGAGGCCGGCCATTTCGCCTTCAAGCAGGTTTACATCACTTTTTGCCAGATCGACTGCAAGGAATTTAACCTGCGAATTTTTATACAGATCCTTAGGAGTGAGAATTTCAACCGCCGGATAAATAGGTGAGAACCGGTATGCACTCCCGCCATCAACAACAAACTTACCAAGGCCAAGTGCAGCTACAGCAAAACCTTCTTCAGGCTTCATATGTGCAAACGGGTAATAATTATACGATTGTGCTACCCCGCTGATATGCGGGTAATAAACATCATCATATTGATTACCTACTACCTCCTGAATAACTATAGCCATCTTCTCTTCATCCAGCTTATAATTAATGGCTTCGATATACCCACGTGCTTCGGGTGAATAAACCGAGGCATACACCAGTTTTATGGCATCCATTACCTGTGTAAGGCGTACGTTAATATCGGGATGGTTGTTTGGCAAAAGGTATGTTTCAAAAATTCCCGCAAAAGGCCGCGAAAGCGAATCCTCAAACAACCCTGACGACCTGATGGCCAGCGGTTTATCGATAATTTTTAGAAGTACGCGAAGCCTGCGGATCAGCGTATCGGTGAGTACACTACCGGTAAACAGCTTTTTTATTTCATCGTAGTTCTCAATATCCGTGATTTTCTCGCGGATCCGGTTACGTTCAATAAAATATTCGAATTCATCGGTACCAATCACCGAGGTTATAGGCGATTTGATATTGATATCGGGAACATGCTTGTTGAAATCGTAATTATAGATAAGTGTATTAATAAAAGCCAGTCCCCTGCCCTTGCCACCCAGCGAACCGGGAACCAGTGTTACCACGTTATGTTCATCGAGCAAAGCCGATTCCTCAAAAGGAATCACTTTGCCACGGTTCTGTTCGTTCCTGAACTGCCTGATCTTTTCAATCAGGTACTCGCGAAGCTCGGATGCATTCTGAAAATCGCTTACTTTGGCCGGGTTGATAATTTTTGCCACCTGTATTTCGCCACGGGCCATGAGCCAGAGTGAAAAATGGTCTTTGCGGGCATGAAAAAGAAGCGACTCATCGGGTATTGTCCGAAGGTGGTTCTCGAATTCGCGCAGCGATTTGGCAATTGCAATCTGCACACCATCCTTATCGCGGTATATAAAGTTACCAAAGCCAAGGTAGTGGGTTATAAAACTCTTGAAATCCTGCGAAAGGCTTTCGGAATTCTTATCGATAAAAGTAGCCCTGAGTTCGTATGCCCGTGTCGAATTTTCGGGCTCCGACGACTGTATAATAACCGGGAGATCGGCATTGGTTTCGCGCACATAACTTACGAGTTCGAAGCCGGCATCCTTATATTCGCGACCGTTGCGGTTAAATTTCACATCTGTTATCAGGCAGAGCAGGTAATCCTGGTAATCGTTTATAATTTCGACAGCTTCCTCGTAATTGGCTGCAAGCAGGATTTTAGGCCGTGCACGCAACCGCAGTACCTTGTATAATTCGTCGGTGCTTACATCGTCGATTATCCGGCGGGTCTGATCCATAACAATTCCATACAGTAGAGGAAGGTAGCGCGAATAATACTGGGGACTGTCCTCTACTAGTAGCAAAACCCTGACTAATCCTACCCGGGTATCGTTTTCAACATTAATTTTATCTTCCAGCAACTTAATCATGGCAAAGAACACCTTGCTTTCGCCATTCCACACAAAAACCCGGTCGATGTTTTTAAACCGCTCGCTGACTTCGGTGAAATATGCCATATCCGAGTTGTTGTTGAGCAGGGCAAAAATCGGGATATATGGGAATTCGTTCCTGATTTGAGCCGAAATGCTCACCGGCAGGGTCTTATCGACTCCAACCATAAAAATGACCAGGTCGTAATGCTTTTCATTCAATTGAATAATTGCTTCCTCAGCTGACGAAACCCCGGTAATCCTCGGCACTGATGTTAAACTCAGCTGGTGATATTCGCCAAGCACATACTCCGAGAACCTTCCTTCCTTTTCAATTGTATAGGCATCGTAAAGATTGGCCACCAGCAATATCTCTTTTACTTTAAACGGCTGAAGGTCGTGGTAAACATCGCGGTCGTAGTTGTTTTTATTGAGGAAGCGTTGTAGAAGTTGTTTACCGCTTACCTGTGTATCGCGCGACGGGCTCTCGGTATTCCGGTTTTTGTCGGCCGAACGTGATTTACGAAGCAGTTCCCTGGCAGCAATGCTGTTGAGGTAACCGGTTATGGCACTTGCAAGGTTTACTATAAGGTGGCGTTCTTCTTTTAGGAACGGGCCCTCGTCGAGATGTACAAATTCCCTTGTATAAAAAATATCAATATAACCCGATCCTCCATCGATAGAGTCGAACGACTGGCGCTGAAGCCACCTTGATTCCTGGAAACCGGGTGAGCGGTAATCTTTGTTGTTGTATCCGATCCTGCAGGTAGTAAATTCAGGATATTGCCATGCTCCGGGAAAAAGTTTTGCCAGCTGTTGGAGGGTTTCGTCAACCGGCTTTCCTTCGCGCAGAATATCATTAGTCTGGTTGATTGCTGCCAGTTCCTTCAGGCGCTCGGTGCGTTCCGAAATCAGCCGGCGTATCTCCCTCGGATCATTTAAAAGTTCATTTTCCTCAGTCATATTCTAATTCTATTTTAATAATAAACGCTGAACAAATTTGAGTAAAAATATGATGCAAAGGTCCCCGAAGCGAACAAAATTAAACACTGGCTGAAAATGAACAGATACCGCCCTTTTCTGCAGGGTTATCAGAAAGGTAGAACCTGCTTTCCGAATTGGGTCTGAGATGGAAACAATAAAAATATCTTAGAAGAAACATGCAGATATTTGCTATATTTGGTGAATAACTTTGTATTTCCGGTTTAATGGTTTTGATTTATGAAATTCAATCTATCAGCGATATTGGTCATTGTAACTCTGTCAACAAAAGCACAGACCGGTATTTATCATCCATTCCCTGACAGCAATGCCTACTGGAATATCAGTTTTACCAAAGGAATGTGCAATGGAATGGGAGGATGGGATTTTGAGAACTATTGCATTTTGTTTTCAGGGGACACATTAATAGGTAACAAAACTTATCATAAAATATATGTTCCTTATATACAGAAGTATATTACAGGAACCTGTACCCAGACAAATTTCAAAGGATATAAAGGAGCAATAAGGCAGGAGATCGAGAATAAAAAAGTATTTTTCGTGCCACCTTCCGGAACCGAAAACCTGCTCTATGACTTTAACCTGAATGTGGGTGATACGTTGAAAGGATATATCCGACCATCATGGGGAGAAGCAATAGTTATAGCAATTGATTCTGTGCTGGTTGGGAGTGAGTACCGGAAACGATGGAAATTTTATTCATCCTATAATGCCTATATGATCGAGGGTGTGGGATTTACCTATGGCCTAATCCAACACTATTATCCAACCGGCCAGACTGATGCAGATTATTATTCAATCTTCTGCTTTAATCAAAACGGGCAGACTCAGTATCCTATCCCAAGTTATTCCTGCACCCTGATAACTTCATCAAGTTTTCAAGGTCATGTTCAAGACCCAGTCAGAGTATATCCCAATCCTTCGCACGGGTCATTTGTCGTTGAACTTTCCGGATCACCGGGAATCATGGAGCTGCAAATTTCCGATCTTACAGGTAAGGTTTTCTGGAGAAAACAAATCCGGAACGAGTCAACAATTAAAATTGATATGCTGCCGGCGGGAGTCTACATATTAACTAGCAGGGACATAGAGAACCGGACAACAAACAGAAAGTTACTGAGCTGTCCCTGAAAAAATACGCCCTGATATCCAAGGTTACATTATTAAAATTATTTCTTATTCCGGTACTGTCTATTTCGATTTCCAGCCAAATTAGGCTATACTAACATTCACATAACTCTCCGGCCTGGAACTATGGAATTTGCATAAATTTCAAATATACTCTGACTTCATATACAGGTAATTACATATTACAATTAAGTATTTCACCGAATTTTATCAGTAAAATACCTATTTTATCTAAATAAATTACATATTACTGCAAATCAATTACTTATATTCAACAAAAAATTATACAAAAAACTTGCTATTCATATCAATAGTAGTAATATTGCCTCACTAAAATATTGTTCCAACAACTAAATTTTTATCATTATGTCAAACAGTTTTATTGATCAAAAGGTAGATCAGTTCATGGCAAAAGTTATTGCCAAAAACCAGGGTGAGGTTGAATTTCACCAGGCGGTAAAGGAAGTTGTGCAATCACTTATGCCCTTTATCGAAGATAACCCTAAGTACAAGGGAATTCTTGAGCGTATGGTTGAACCCGAGCGTGTAATCATGTTCAGGGTACCATGGCTCGACGACAAAGGTGAATTTCAGTTCAACCGCGGATTCCGTATTGAGATGAACAGCGCCATCGGTCCTTACAAAGGTGGATTACGTTTACATCCAACAGTAAACCTTGGAATTCTGAAATTCCTTGCTTTCGAACAGGTATTGAAGAACAGTCTTACAACACTGCCTATGGGTGGTGGTAAAGGGGGTTCCGATTTCGATCCTAAAGGCAAGAGCGATAATGAAGTAATGAAATTCACCCAGTCATTTATGACTGAATTGCAGCGCCATATTGGTCCTGATACCGATGTTCCTGCAGGAGATATAGGTGTTGGTGGACGTGAAATTGGTTTCATGTTCGGACAATACAAACGTATCCGTAACGAGTTTACAGGCGTACTTACAGGTAAAGGTCTCGAATGGGGAGGCAGCCTTATACGTCCGGAAGCTACAGGATATGGCTGTACCTATTTTGCTGAAGAAATGATGAAAACCCGCGGACAAAGTTTCGTCGGTAAAACTGTTGTTATATCCGGTTCAGGTAATGTTGCGCAATATGCATGTGAAAAAGTCACCCAACTTGGTGGTAAAGTAGTTACGCTCAGCGATTCGAACGGTTACGTTTATGATCCGAACGGAATTGATGCCGACAAACTGGCTTATGTAATGGAACTGAAAAACATCAAACGCGGACGTATGAGCGATTATGCCAAGAAATACAACTGCGAATATGTTGAAGGAAAAACTCCATGGGGTGTAAAATGCGATGTAGCTCTTCCATGTGCCACACAAAATGAACTCCTCGAAGATGATGCAAAAAAACTGCTTGCAAATGGTTGCTTCGTAGTTTCGGAAGGTGCCAATATGCCTTCAACTAACGAAGCTGCTGAACTGTTTGTTGCAGCCAAGATCCTTTACGGACCGGGTAAAGCAGCTAACGCCGGCGGAGTTGCCACTTCAGGTCTCGAAATGAGCCAGAACAGCATGCGCCTCAACTGGACCCGCGAACGCGTTGACCAGGAACTGCATACCATTATGATCAATATTCACCGAACCTGCGAAAAATACGGCAAAGAAGCTGACGGAACCATTAACTACGTTAAAGGTGCCAATATCGGCGGTTTTGTAAAAGTTGCTGAAGCAATGCTTGCTCAGGGACTTGTATAGGCATTAGGTTTTAGGGGTTGGGGGTTCTATATGTTATGCCTCATGGCTCTTAATAAGTGAAGAATTAATCTCTTTTTAGTATTACAAAAGGCTTCCGTAAGGAGGCCTTTTGTTTTATAGAAATTGAAATATAAAAAGATAAACTTCCAGGTTCAAATGAGTGACTTTTTCTATCGGACAGTATATAATATTATTGGTAAACAGGTAAATTTGCAATGCTTAACCTTTCAAGGGTTTACTACCCACGAAGGGTTAACATTGTCGGATTAAATTCAATTTATTGTTGCGATATATGAATTTCAAGTTCACTTCCGTAAAAGCTTTCACATTCCTTACTGCAGGAAGCATACTGCATAATGCCGAAGAAGCCTTTACCATGCATGGTTTAGAAGTAAAAAGTCCAATCGCATTCATACAGCCGCCGACTTACTGTCAATTTCTTGTTGCTGTAAGTATCCTGACTATTGCAGTTGCGTTTGCGTATATAGCCGCAATCCGGTCGAAAAATCCAAAAATTTATCTTTTCATTTCAACTGCGGTTGCAGCTGCTCTTCTCTTCAATGTCATTGTCCCACACCTGATCGGGACCATTTATAATCGTGGTTATACACCAGGCCTCGTATCAGCGGTACTGCTAAACCTGCCTTTCAGCCTTGCAGTGTTGGTTAAAAACAAACCTTTGTTTGCTGACCGAAAGCAAATGCTGAGGTATATTATGATGGGAATGTTCGCCGGATATTTCCTTTTTGCAGCAGTAATAGCGCTGGTAAAAATCCTGTTTTAAAACCAATCCAGATATTCTACAACGCATTTTGAATGTTAAGTCAAAATATTTAAGTTTCTATATCACTGATTTAGTGCTATTTAAAAATTATTTTCGAATATTCGACGAAATTAGTCGAATTTTATTTGCATTGTCGGATCTGACGTATTAATTTTGCCGCTTCATACAGACAAAAATACTTTTAGTAATCAGCTGAACCATGCTCGACAGGGACGAAATTAAAGAAGCGATCGTAAATGTGGCCCGCCACATTTTCTCGAAGTTCGGGTTCAGGAAAACTACCATGGACGAGATAGCTATTGCCAGCCGAAAGGGTAAAAGTTCCATCTATTACTACTTTGCAAGCAAGGAAGAAATTTTCCAGGCTGTTGTCGAAAAGGAAGCTTCCATCTTTAAACAGGAACTGATAAGCACGATTAATGAAGCCGACAGCCCTGCCCAGAAACTGAAAGCTCACGTCCTGGTAAGGATGCGTACCATGGAAAAACTGGCTAATTTTTACAGTGCAATAAAAGACGATTACCTCAGCCATCTCGATTTCATCGAAAAAATCCGTAAGAAATATGACCTGGAAGAAATCCAGATGATGGAAAATATTCTCCGCGAAGGAGTTCAGAATAACATGTTCGAAATTGACGACACCCGGCTTGCTGCAATCGCAATCGTAACAGCGCTGAAGGGAATGGAGATTCCTTTGTTCTGGGGTGTTGAGGAAAAAGATATTGAACGCAGGCTCGATCACCTGATCCAGATACTTTTTCACGGGATAATGAAACGATAATTTTTTTGTCCTATTTTCGACCATTTTACTTTTATAGTCTATATGTCCATTGTTCAACAAATCAGATCCGGATAAAAAGGGAAAAAAGAAAAAACAATTACTGAATGAAGACTGCCTGAAACGAATTTAAGAATCAACTCCCAGGCTCCCCTTTAAACACAAGGCTAAACAAAAATTAAAGATAAAAATGAAAACAAAAATTCTGATTCTACTCCTTACAATCGGTGCCACAACCTGTAGTGTAAATGCTCAGTCGCTGGTGGTTTCGCCCGAATTAAAGGAACTTATTAACCTTTCGGTAAACAGAGACCATAAAGTTACCGAAAAAACGATCGACAGGCAGATAACCCAGGAGCAGAAAACCGCTGTCCGCTCAGCGTATCTTCCAAAAGTTGAACTCGGAGGAAAATACATGTTTGGTTACACAACAGTAAGCTCAAACATTGGTGAAATTGATGGATTTGAAAGTCTCAGCCAGCTGCAGGAGTTTATGAAGAATCCTGCTTTCCCGGTTATGTTCCCGACTATGGCCGGGCTAAGCAGTGAAATTACCAAACTGCAGCAGCTAATGGTTCAGCAGGGTATGCAACTCCCGTCGGTTAGCAAAAATATGGATGGAATGATGTATGGCAATTATTTCGGTATCGATGCTACTGCAAAAATGCTGCTTTTCAGCGGAGGCCAGGTACCAAATGTATCGAAAGCGCTAACCGAGAAAATCAAGGCCCAGGATGCCATGACCGATAAATGTACAACTGACGTAATAAGCGAAGTGATTATGTATTACGATCAGCTTGCATTGCTTAACCAGTCGAAACTTGTGCTCGACGAATCCGCCAAGCGTCTGGCCGCCGAAAAAAAATATGCAACCTCTGCGTTGAACAATGGATTTGCAACCTCTTTCGACACACTGGAAATAGCTGTTGCCGATGCCAACCTGCAGGCGAAAGTTTCGGAATATGAAAGCAAAAAAACGCTGTTACACCAGAAACTTGCTCAATTAACGGGAAAACCTGCCGGTCAATTTGATGCATTGAGTCCCTCGCTTGGTTTGCTGATTTATGCCGACACGAGTTCGGATGTTAGTAAAAGAGCAGAACTACGGGCACTGGATGCTGGAGTTGAAGCACAGAAATTTATGCTCCAGGCTGAAAAATCGCATTACCTGCCTAAAGTCCAGGCACAGGTGTCAGCGCGATATGATAATATTTTCGGTGCCGATGCCGATTTCAATGCTCCTGTTGCAATGGATATGAGCATCCATAACATCGGGTTAGGACCAACCCTGATGGCCGGAGTTGGATTTAAGTGGGAGCTTTTCGATCGTTCAGGGGGTTCGTCAAAAGTGAGGCAGACAGCGCTTGAAGTAAAAAAAGCCGAAAATGCCAGGGACGAAGCAAAAGAACTTCTTGAACTGAACGAAACCAGGGTAAAGACCAATTACCAGGCAGCCATTTCGCAGGTAACCTATAAAGAGAAACAACTTAAAGCCGCCCGCATGGCCCTCGACCTGGCTGTAAAATCATACAACCAGGGTATGATAAATATAACCGAGCGCCTGGCTGCTGAAAGCGAAATGCAGAACGCCGGACTCGAATACCTGCAGGCGGTTTATACCCAGAGGCAGACAGCCATCGACTGCTATATAGCTACCGGTGACCTGGTACTTTCCAATATCCGGTAAATAAGACCCTAAAATAAACAGTAGAAAACTCAAATTTTTAACGCAATGAAAACCATTAATAAAAAACATTCCGGGCTCCTGATCGCTTTTCTGACCTTACTTTTAGTAATAGCTGCAGTAAGTTTTATTGGCTGGATCGTATTAAAGCCTCAACCCATTATGCTCCAGGGGCAGGTCGAAGCAAACGAAGTGCGCGTATCGGGGAAAGTACCCGGACGTATCGAAAAATTCATGTTTACCGAAGGAATGCAAGTAAATAAAGGGGATACACTGGTGTTACTAAGCAGTCCCGAACTGAATGCAAAACTGATGCAGGCTACCTCTGCTGAAGATGCCGCCAATGCACAAAATCAGAAAGCAATTAAAGGCGCCCGTGCCGAACAGATTGCAGGAGCCTATGAAATGTGGCAGAAAGCCGAAGTTGGAGTACGACTGGCTGAAAAAACATTTAACCGGGTGCAAAACATGTACAACGAAGAAGTAGTTCCCGCACAAAAACGTGATGAAGCCGAAGCCAATTACCAGGCTGCTGTAGCAACTGCCAAAGCTGCAAAATCGCAATACGATATGGCTATGAACGGCGCTGAAAATGAAGATAAAATGGCTGCTGTCGCTTTGGTAAACCGCGCTAAAGGTGCCGTGTCGGAAGTTGAATCCTATATCTCGGAAACCATGCTTCTTTCTCCTATCAATGGCGAGGTATCCGACATCTTCCCGAAGCAGGGTGAACTGGTCGGATCAGGCGCCCCTATTATGAATATTGTTGACCTCAGCGATATGTGGGTTGTGTTCAATATCCGTGAAGACCTGCTGCCCGGCATCATGATCGGGAAAGAATTTGAAGCAACTGTTCCGGCACTTGGAAACAAAACCGTAAAGCTGAAAGTAAACTATATAAAAGCCATGGCCAGCTATGCCACTTTTAAGGCAACAAAAAACAACGGCGGTTTCGATGTTAAATCATTCGAAGTGCGCGCGGTGCCGGTAACTCCGGTTGACGGACTGCGCCCGGGAATGAGTTTGATGGTGGATTATGAAGGGATGAAGTAGGCGGGATTTCGGAGGTGAGAGGACAGAAGTCGGGGGATGAAGGATGGAGGGTGGAAGGTGGAAGATGGATAAAGGATAATAGAAGCCGGCTGAAGGACAGAGATAGCAAGAAGATAAAAATCAGATCAATAGAGTGTAATGAGGGAAAGAATCATGAGAAATAAATCCGGATCACACCAAAATAAAGTCAGCAGCACAAAGGGAACTCCGGTGTTCCGGCTTCAGGCAAATTCTGATGATAAAACAGCAACAAGCTTATAATAAAACCCATGAAATTAATATTCATAAATATCCGGGAAGTAGCAAAACGGGAATGCAACAGGATGACTTCGCGTTCGCTGTATTTACTTGCAGTATTGGTTTTCCCGGTCCTTACAATACTGTTTTTCGGTTCTCTTTTCAAAGAAGGGGTCCCGACAAAGATGCCTGTTGCAATTGTTGACCTGGATCAAACTGCCACATCACGCAAAATCGCACGCAATATTGATGTAACACCATTAAGCATGGTATCCATGAACCTGCAATCGGAAAGTGAAGCCATGTCGCAATTGCGCTCGGGTTCTATCTACGGTTTTGTGGTTTTGCCAAAGGACATGCAGGCTGATATACTGTCATCAAAACAGCCGGTTGTGAGCTACTATTATCAAAACAGTCTCCTGATTGCAGGCGGATTGATGCAAAACGATTTAACACTTATTCTTC
Organism: Bacteroidales bacterium; assembly: GCA_963677975.1. GTDB lineage: Bacteria > Bacteroidota > Bacteroidia > Bacteroidales > UBA4417 > UBA4417. The sequence goes on from OY782677.1 coordinate 4,538,655, forward strand.
ACACCTTATCCTCCGCAATCAATATACAGAAACGCGAAGCAATGGGTCAGCCTGAAGACCTGATTATGGCCCAGGTGCAGCCGGTGCAGCTTAATACCCACCAGTTGTTCAATCCTACATCAAACTACTCAGTGTATATTTCGACAATCGTTTTGCCGATTATGCTCCAGCTTTTCATCCTGCTTATGACGGTATACAGCATTGGAATCGAAATCAAGGAACGTACATCGCGCGAATGGCTTCAAACATCGGGAAAATCCATTGTTACAGCTCTCACGGGCAAACTCCTGCCTTACACTGTTATTTTCTTCATTCTAATGATGTTCCAGAATTTCATGCTGTACAGGGTAATGCAGGTCCCTATGCACACCAGTGCAGGCTGGCTGATGCTGAGTTCGCTGCTTTTTGTGCTTGCATACCAGGCCATCGGAGTATTCTGCATCGGATTATTGCCCCTGATGCGCCATGCACTTAACCTGTCGGCATTCTATGGTATTCTTGCACTTACACTATGCGGGTTTTCGTTCCCTATCGAAGCCATGCCCCCGGTATTCCAGTATTGGGCAAGTGGTTTCCCGGTACGGCACTTTATGCACATATTCCAAAGCCAGGTACTTGCGGGATTCGAATTAAAATACTCAATCCTCTCCTATTTATTCCTTATGCTTTTTATGCTGTTGCCTCTTACTGTTATCGCAAGGTTAAAATCAGCACTGATTTACCAGAATTTTATCGAGAGAGTACATAAATCCTGAACAGAATTACCGCCTGACATCAGCCAGGTATCATAACGATAAGAAGATCTCAAAAAAAAATGCAATGGAAAACAGGAATTTAAAAATATCGGTACAGATAAGGGAAGGGTTAGCCGGCACGCTGAGAATATGGATGCGCGAGTTTCAGCTCATATTTAAGGATGTTGGCGTTATGGTTATCATTTTTGCTGTGCCCCTTGTTTACCCTCTCTTGTACTCGTTTATCTATTACCCCGAGGTTGTACGTGATCTCCCGATTGCTGTAGTTGATTTATCGCATTCGTCGGAAAGCCGCAGGTTTGCACGCAACCTTGATGCCACTCCCGACCTGAAAGTAGCAGCCCAGACCATGACTTTGAATGAGGCAACCGAGCTTTTCAAAAAACGCGAGGTGCGTGGCATTGTAGAGATTCCTGAAACTTTCAGTGCCGATATCGCAATGAAACGACAGACTACCGTTTCGGCTTATGCGGATATGGAATTCTTCCTGTACTATAAAGCATTGATGACTGGCTCAAGTTTCGTTGCCCTCGAAACCGGCAAACAGATCCAGGTGGCAAACCTTATGAACGAAGGCCTCACGGAGCGGCAGGCTGAAGTTACCGCAGAGCCGATAAGACTGGTAGATAATGCCATGGCCAACACGGCAGGTGGATTTGCAAGCTATGGAATCCCCGCCGCCCTTATCCTGATCATACAGCAGACACTTATACTGGCTATCGGCATTCTGGCAGGAACTGCACGCGAACGGCATCCTTTCGGCACACTTGTTCCGCTTGACCGAAAGCGCATGGGGACCTTACGACTTGTAGCCGGAAAAACGGCCGCATATTTCTCCATTTATTCGTTGCTGTGCATTTACATGCTGGGTATGATCCCACAGTGGTTCGGGTATGCACATTCGGCTAACTTAACTGGAATCATGGCGCTTATGAGCCCATTTTTACTGTCGAGCATATTTTTCGGCTTAACGCTCTCGGTTGTTTTCAAAAACAGGGAAAGCGCAATGATGCTCTATCTGTTCACATCCATCCCACTGCTTTTCCTGTCGGGAATTATATGGCCTCTATCGAATTTCAGTCCTGTATGGCTTGTGGTCCGTGAGATATTCCCTTCGTCGAATGCCATGTTTGGCTTTATCAAGATGAATTCGCTCGGTGCAAACATTTCGGAGACCAGCAGGGAAATTGTATCGCTCTGGATACAGGCAGGAGTTTACTTTCTAACAGCCTGCATTGCTTATGGCTACCAGGTTTATAATTCGGAAACCCTGAGGATGGATCTGCTTAAAGTGCCTTTCAGGGAGATGAGGATAAAGGTTGAGAGAGGAGTTAGGGATTAGGGGTTAGAAGGTGGGAGATGGAGGGTGGAAGGTGGAAGGTGGAGGATAGAAGGTTGAGGGTAGACTTGAAATTTGGGACTTGGAATATTTACACATGGATATAGGACACAAAAAAGTCATAACATAAACAGGGTTCCGGCAACCCATGAAAAAGCCGGGGCGATAACGAAAAGCCATACGAGTAGGACAATTTGGAAATAAAAAAAATAATCAAAACAACCATTTAAAAATTAAGATCATGAAAACCAGGAATTCAATTTTGATTGCATTAACAGCATGCATGTTCATTACAACGGCATCATTCGCCCAAACCAGTTTTGGCTTCCGCAACGGTGTTGCAGCCACTACCCTTTCCGACAAAGGCAACCTGTATAACGATAACAATGTAACGTTTTCGTACACTGCCGGCGTATTCTCAACCATTTCGCTGAACAAATCACTCGCCATACAGCCCGAAGTAAACTATGTGCGTAAAGGGCGTTGCAACGAAACCACCGAATTAAACACGACCGCGAAAACCGATTTCCTTATCGACTACCTACAGGTTCCGGTCCTGTTTCAATACAGAAACGACCAGGTTTTTGCCAAAGCGGGGACAGAGTTTTATATCAATGCCGGACCCTATGCCGCTTTTGTATTGAATACAAAAACACGCGTATCGGATAACAACGCTGAAGGCAGCACAGTTGCAGAGGTAAGCGACAGCAAAAACACCGACTGGGGCGCAACTATGGGTATCGGAGTAAAAGCCCCGATCCTGAAGAAGAATATCTGTTTCGATCTCAGATACGATATGGGAGTTTCCGAAATCGCCAGCCAGCCAAACGAATACCGCACCAAGGCATTAAGCCTCACAGTCGGGATTTCGCTGTAAAATACGTGTTTTAGATTTGATTGAAACGGGAGAGGGAACCAGAAATGGTTCTCTTTTTCTTTTACAGAGAACGGTTTACTTCAGGTACTCCCAATACCACTTTACCGAGTGCGCCAAACCCTGTTGCATGTTAAATTCAGGCGAATACCCAAGTAACCGTGATGATTTTTCGATAGATGCTAGGGAGTGTGGGATATCGCCTTTCCGTGATTCGGTATAAACGGGATTAATCCCGGCAATTCCGGGATCAAAAACAGCAAGCCCGTCGCGGAGGAAGCTGAAAAGTTCATTTAAAGTCACCCTTTCGCCGCAGGCCACATTGAAAGCGGTATTATACGCTTCAGTATTCAAAGTTGATGCAGCTCTGAGATTGGCCTGTACCACGTTTTCGATATAGGTAAAATCACGCGTCTGGCTCCCGTCGCCGAAAATTACCGGGGAGCGGTGTTCGATAAGCGCTTTTACAAAACGCGGGATTACTGCGGCATATTCGCCTTCTGGATCCTGTCGCCGGCCAAAAACATTAAAATAGCGCAATCCAATGGTTTCCATCCCGTAAAGTTCACCAAAAACCCTGGCGTATAACTCATTAAGTTTTTTGGTAACGGCATAAGGCGAAAGCGGGTTACCGGTGTTTTCCTCATGTTTCGGCAATGCCGGGTGATCGCCGTATACGGCCGAACTTGACGCATAAACAAAGCGTTTCACACCTGCATCGCGTGCGGCAATGATCATATTCAGGAAACCTCCGCCGTTTACATCGTTGGTTGTTACAGGGTCCTTCACCGAGCGGGGAACCGAACCCAGCGCGGCCTGGTGAAGGACAAGGCTTACACCTTCGGCAGCCTTGCGGCAATCGTCAGGATTGCGGATATCGCCTTCGATCAGTGTAAAATCAGAATTTTCGGTGAAACCAGCCAGGTTCGCGCGGTTGCCGGTTGCAAAATTATCAAGACAAACAACTTCGTTACCCAGTTCCAGCAAAGTTTCGATAAGTGCCGAACCTATAAATCCGGCCCCGCCTGTAACCAATACCCTTTTGTTGTTCAATATATTATCCATGATTATTTAACAATAACTGCCGTTCAAAAAAAAGGCTATTTCCCGGTTTATCAAAACTGGTCACAGAAAAAGTTGCTAACTTATTTCTTGCCTGGCCCTGCTGGCAGGAAATACTGTAATGGTACCAGTACATCATTAAAAACAAAATACTGGAGGCTGACCATGTATTCCGAATTATCGACGAGGCCATACATGCGTTCCACATCCCACTCGGTGGGGTTGCCGAACATATCCACTGCATTGTAATCCGCTTTGCGCTTCCAGGTTTTGAGTGTATGAAGTTTGCCAAGCCTGTCGGTTAACGTAATTTCATTCATTGGAAGGGTAGCAAGTATCGAATCGCGTTTTTTAGTTGTCATTTCATCGAGCACAGTTTCGAAATTCAGGCTCCTGAACATACTGAGGTACCTTATTACTTTAGTGGTATCGAAATGCGCTATATTACTCCCATCCATCAGCGATTCGAGTTTGAAAACGTGGTTATCGATGTTTGTAATCCTGAACGATTTTGCAGCGGCTTCGTTAAAAACAACGCTCAGGCTGCTGATTTCAGGAACCCGTGAGCTGAAAGCTGCATGACTCCGCCAGTCGCTTTCAAAAGCTGAATAGCGCGATGTAACAAAGCCCCTGAAACCCGGGATACTCACGATATACGGATCTTCGGCGCCTTCCATAAGCATAAAGGTACCGCTGTTGTCCCTGGTAACATCGCCTACATAATAAGTTCGTGTAAGCTTTTCGTGCGGGAACAGTTTAATTTTACCAAAAAGATTTATCCTGTATACCTCCTGGTAGATTTCGGTTTTTACCGCATGGCCGGCTAAAAGACGGATAATCGTATTCCTGGTCGATTTAGACACGGGTGCCTTCACATCAATCTCGCAGAAAGTACTCAGCATAACCTGTATCATCGAAGGATTGACCTCGTATTTATCATTCAGTATCCACCTGCCACCTTTCGAACGTTCGAGTTTAACCGAATTGTTGCTTTTATCAGCCAGGAAGAACTTTGTAATACTGGAAGTATCGGTTACTGCAAATACATTGTCCCTTTTCCTGAAACCTCCGTTGCGGTTACTGAACAACATTAAAGCTGCAACAACGGCCAGGATAAGCAGGATAATAAGCGACTTCCTGTTCTTTTTCATATACTTTTTACGTTTTTAGACTGATACGGGTAAAATTTATTTTACATTAAGCGGGAAGCGAAGTAATTAAAATTCAAAGTCCAAAATTCAAAAATTCAGGTTCAACGGATCTAATCCAATCTACTCAATTTTGAATATCGCGATCATCAATTAAATGATGATTTTTGATGCAAGAATATTACCCCTCCGCCTGCCGGCACCTCCCCTAAGTTTAGGGGAGGCAGATTGTATCGTGCAGAAGAGCAAACATCTGGTCTTGTATAATCCAACCCCCTCGCTCTATTTAGGGAGGGTTGGGATGGGTACATAAAATAAAAGAACTGTATGTTATGCTTCCCCCAATACTCACATTCTTTATTAATCGAAACCTCCCAATTCGTCAAATCCCTTTGGCTTTGGATTTTGAGCCTTATTAATCCCGCAAAGCTTGTTACAAACCCAAATTAATCCCAAGGGCATGATCCGTCAGATAACCCGGGTGTATTTCCTTTTACGCAGGTAACCCTGTATTACTGCAAAAACCAGCACAAGCAATATAGGAACCAGGGTATTCACAAGCTGCCATTTGGAGCGTTCGGCTTCAACCCTTTCCTTATCGAGAGAGCGGAGTTTTACTTCGCGCGAACGTACCGACAGTAATCCCGAATCGTCGCACAGGTAGTTCATGGCATTGAGTATAAAATCCTTATTGCCGAACTGCTGACCGGTATACCTGTCGTAACCCAGGGGCAAGGGTGCAGGCTTGATCGTTCCCGGCTGCAACTGGTTTTTAATAACATCGCCGTCGGCAATTACAATCATGGCCGTATTTGAACTTTTACCTGTAAAACCGACTTCGGGTGCATTGGCGATTTCCATTGGAACGCGGTTCAGGAACAGTGAAACAAACTCGCCTTCGAGCAACACGGCCACTGGCTGGTAAGGCTGGTTGAACTGCGTAACATCCGGCCGCTGGTAAAGGAAACTCAGGCTCACAACAACCGGCGTATTCAGCACCCTCGAATAGCGTGATGTGGATAACAGCACGGTTTTCTTAATTCCCGGTGCCTCCACGGTATCAAGGCTGCTTACAAATTCCGTTTTTACGGCATTCAGGTTGCGCACAATGGGATTTGTTGAAGTGGGAATAAGTACCGGGAAAAAGATCCAGGGGATCATTTTCTGGTTGCCTTTCGGGTCGATAACAACCGGGATCGGCAATGCATTCATATCAACTATAAGGTTGCTGTTTAGCCTGACCCCATAGTTAAACAACATATCGTCGAGGTTCAGCTCGTTGGTAAGCGCCACAGTTTCGGCTTTGCTTTTCAGGCTGTCCATTTCGGCATATACCGGGTCGATAAGCCACAGCACCTTCCCTCCGCGCATTATAAACTGGTCGATAATAAACTTATCGCGTTCATCTTTCGCGAAAGCGGAATCGGGTTTGGCAATAATAATTGCTTTGTATTTATTCTTAATGGTATACTCTGTCGAATCTTTTGCTTTCGGGGTCCTCTCGGTGAGCGCCGATAACCGCCCGTTGATCCTTACATGCTCCACTTCATAATATTCGCCCAGTGCCGATTCGATACTGGCAGTATAATCGGAAGTGAACTCTCCATGGCCTTCGATAAAAGCAATTTTAGGTTTCTGCTCAACCGTAAGTTTCCTTATTACATTGCTGAGCCCGAATTCGAGCGCCTGCACCGAGTTGTTTAGCACTTCGTCGGGCGGCACGCCCACCTGAGTAAGCAGGAGGTCGAGGGGCATCTCCTTTTCGCGGTATGTAACCACGGCCCCGGGGAAAATAATTTTCCGGGTCAGGCCACTTTCTTCCTTTACCTGCAGGTCGGTGGCATTAAGCCCGCTTTTGGCCAATTGGCTATACATAGCCTCGATTTCCGATTTGCTCTTACCCGTGGTAGGATCGATAAATTCGAACTGTATATTATCGGAATAAGCATGGAACTGGTTGAGCATTTCGCGTGTTTCGTTGCGCAGGCGTTTAAAACCCGCCGGGAATTCGCCTTCGAGGTAAACCTTAAAATACACTATATCATTAAGTTCCTTCAGCATTTTGCGTGTGGAAGGAGCGAGGGTGTAGCGTTTCTCGGCGGTAAGATCGAGCCTGTAGAAGGCAAATGAGCCTATAATATTCAACAATACGATAATGGCTAACCCTGTGGCCAGTTGTGTAAAACTGTTGCGCCTGATATTTTTCCTGTTCTCTGTCATGGCTGTGCTTTTTCGGGGGGTTACCATTTACGGCGTTCGAGCCTGAAACGGGTAAGCATCAGGAAGATTGCGATCAGGCTGAGAAAATACAATACATCGCGGGTATCGATAACGCCGCGGCTCATGCCGGTGTAATGCGCGTTTATTCCCAGCTGGCTGACCAAAAGCCCGAACCCGCCGAATATGGATAAGTCGTAGATAAACTCAAAACCGGTGTACATAAATCCACACAGGAAAACGGCGATAAGGAAAGAAACGATCTGGTTATTTGAGATTGAAGATGCAAAAATCCCTATGGCCACAAACCCGGCCCCGAGGAATAATAAACCGATGTACGAACCCCATGTGCCGCCCTGGTCGAGGTTGCCGGGAGGCATACCCAGTTTATATACGGTAACGTAATAAATCAGGGTCGGTAAAACCGAAAACAGGACCAGGACCACTCCGGCCAGGTATTTGGCCAGTATAATCTCAAGGTCGGTTACCGGCTTGGTAAGAAGCATTTCCATGGTGCCGGCCTTATGTTCCTCGGCAAACGAGCGCATGGTAATGGCCGGGATCAGGAAAAGGAAAACCCAGGGCGCCAACATAAAATAGTTGTCGATACTGGCAAAACCATAATCGAGTATATTGAATTCCTGCGGGAAGACCCACAGGAAGAGCCCGTTCACCAGCAGGAACACGATAATAACCGCATATCCTATCAATGAACTTAAAAAGGAGCTGATTTCTTTACGTAATAATGAGTACATGCTGTTATGCCTTTCGGTTCGGAGGCGCAAAATTAATGATTTTGGCCTTTGTTATTACAAGTATCATACAGGAAAACTCTCCAGCAGAAAGCATCAGTAAATATTCAATAAAAAAGGATGAACAGTTGCTTCCAGGGGACAAAAATCCTGTTACTAGTCTTTATTCATGACAATATGAACATCGTTATCCATAGCCAGACCGAGCAGTGATGCTGCCCTGCCGCGGTTAACGGCAACCTGGAGGTACCCGTTCGAAGCATAAAGCGCGCAGGTATAGCCTTCGCGCACATCGCCATAGGCTTTTACCAAAGGGATATCTTCTTTTTTATAGGAAATCGTATAGCGGTTTTTGCCCATGCACTCGCGCACAAACTTATCGGTAACATTGAGGAAAACATTCTCATAATTGTCGATATGCATAACCTTGCCATAAATGGTTTTGCCGTCGAAATCGGGTTGGAGCAGGAGTTTTTGCTTTAGCGAAGGCAGGGGCACACCAAGTTCTTCCATAGGTGTGCCTTGTGCTAGCATAACTGCAACTTTAACAAACCTGTCGCGCGAGGGGAAGGTAAAATAGCCCGAATCCTGTATAACCGAAATGGATACAATATTGTCCGGTTTATCGTCAAGTATAATGGAGATGAGGCCGGTATCGGCCCCTATGAAATAATGCCCGTTCGATTTAACGATTACATGCGGATGCTTGTCCGATTCGATGGAGTCGACACCCAGCAGGTGTATAGTCCCCTCGGGAAAGCTCCGCCAGGTGTTGCGCATCACAAATGCGGCATGCTTTATATCGAACAGGCGGATGGTATGCGAAATATCGACGATTACTGCATCCGGAATACGGCTGAGAATCGACCCTTTTACCGATGCCACATAATGATCGGTGAGTCCCCAGTCGCTTAATAATGTAATAATCGGCATACGGTGTTTGCTGGTTGCTGGCTTCTGGTTGCTGGTTGCTGGCTTCTGGTTGCTGGTTGCTGGCTGCTGGTTGCTGGTTGCTGGTTGCTGGATCTACCTTCTACATTCCACCTTCCACCCCCCAGTGACCAGTGACCAGTCACCAGTGACTTGTGACCAGTGACTAGCAGCCAGTCCCCTGATTCCTGGCTCAAAAGTAAAAAATATACCCGAACAATAGAGAATTAAAGTAATATTGGTTTATTCCTGTTTTGAAGTGAAAATTTTAATTAATAACTCTTTTGATTCCATTCTTAAGTGTTGTAACATAAAAATTAAGTAATAATCCAAGTTTGTAATTTCCTAATTTTAAATATGTTAATACTTGTGCGGTATGAACATCTGTAAAAGCTTCGACGGTTTTAATTTCTATTACAACTTTGCTCTCAACCAACAGATCAATACGATATCCATGGTCAAGTTTAACTTCTTTATAAATTATGGGTAGAGGTTTTTCTTTCTGAACTCCCAATCCGGCCTTTTCGAGTTCATAACTTAAGCACTCCCGGTAAGCGGATTCCAACAACCCCGGGCCCAATTGTTTATGAACTTCGATTGCACATCCCAAAATAATGTTAGAAAGTTCATTTTCATTTAATTGTGTCATAATTCTTTGTGCCTTTTGTGGAAGTTTTGTGTCATTTGTGGTATAGCTGTTACACAAAGTTACACAAAGAAGTCACAAAGCTGCACAAAATAATCCCCCTCATGCACGTCAGACAATGTTAGAAAGTTCACTTATTAAATTCGTCCTTCTTTGTGCCTTTTGTGGAAGTTTTGTGTCATTTGTGGTATAGCTGTGACACAAAGTTACACAAAGAAGTCACAAAGTTGCACCAAATAATCACCCTCATGCACGTCAGACTAAGAATTAGCCGTAATTTTGTAAGACAGTATACCCTGTAGGAACAAATTTGAACCGAATACATGACCGAAAGCACATTTTCATTAGAGTCATACAGCCCGCTTGAGATTTTTGGCATCAACGACCGGAACATAAACCTGTTGCGGGACCTCTTCCCGAAATTACGTATTGTTGCCCGCGACGATACGGTCCGTATTAACGGCGATGATCAGGATATTGAAACTTTTTCTCAGTTGTTCAGCTCGATGCTGATGTTTTTTGACAACTACGCCAAACTCGACGAGGATGATATCCGCAAACTTGCCGGCAACGGCAATGCAGGCGAAGTGATCTCGAACTTCCGCGAACTGAATGCCGATGTGCTAGTACACGGCAAAAACGGCATGATGATACGCGCCCGCACCGTGAACCAGGAAAAAATGGTACACAGCATTGCCGAAAACGATATGATTTTTGCCATAGGTCCGGCAGGAACCGGTAAAACCTATACCGCTGTTGCTTTGGCTGTAAGGGCGCTGAAAAACAAGGAAGTCCGCCGCATTGTGCTCACCCGCCCGGCTGTTGAAGCCGGTGAGAATCTTGGCTTCCTGCCCGGCGACCTGAAGGACAAACTCGATCCCTACCTGCAGCCCCTGTACGATGCACTCCGGGATATGATACCAACACAAAAGCTGGTCGGCTATCTCGAGGACGGAACCATCGAAATTGCCCCGCTTGCTTTTATGCGCGGCCGTACACTCGAAAATGCCTTTGCCATACTCGACGAAGCCCAGAACTGCACCGAAGGACAACTTAAGATGTTCGTTACCCGGATGGGGCGTTCCTCGAAATTCGTCATCACCGGCGATATCACACAGATCGACCTGCCACGAAACCAGAATTCAGGTCTGGTGCAGGCAACCAAAATCCTGAAAAACATAAAAGGCATCGACTTTATCACGCTCGACATTCGCGATGTGGTAAGGCATAAACTGGTGACGAGGATCATTAATGCTTACGAGAAGAAAGAGTAGGTTTGGAGGGACGAGTTGAGGGTCGAGGGGAGATTGGGCGAGGGGAAAAGATTGATGGGATTGGGCGATTGGGAAAGCTTTGGGAGCGACTTATTAACATTGTTGTTGAAAACATTAGGGTTTAAGCCCCGGATTGGAAATAGCAGGCAGTAAAATCCTTCGTAATTTTGCATTTTCAAAAATCATCCGTTGTTACGGATTCATTTCACCTGATAAACACCTGTTGCTATGCAAAATGCCATCACCCGCACCGATTTCACATTCCCGGGACTCAAAGACCTGTATATTGGTAAAGTCCGCGATGTATACAATATCGACGATGAACTGCTGATCATGGTTACCAGCGACCGGATTTCGGCATTTGATGTTGTTCTGCCCCGGGCTATCCCTTACAAGGGACAAGTGCTTAACCAGATCGCTTCCAAATTTCTCGACGACACTTCCGATATAGTTCCCAACTGGAAAATAGCAACTCCCGATCCCATGGTTACCGTCGGTAGGCTCTGCGAACCTTTCAAGGTGGAAATGGTTATACGCGGTTACCTCAGCGGACACGCATGGCGCGAATACAAAGCAGGCAAACGTTCAATCTGCGGCATTGCCATGCCCGAAGGAATGAAAGAAAACGATATGTTCCCCAACCCTATCATCACTCCTACCACCAAGGCTTCGGTGGGACACGATGAGGACATTTCGAAAGAGGATATACTGAAACTCGGACTCGTAAGTGCCGAAGACTACGAACTGCTCGAAAAATACACCATGGCCATTTTCGAACGCGGCACACAGATTGCTGCAGGCATGGGCCTGATCCTTGTGGATACCAAGTACGAATTCGGCAAAGCAAACGGCGAAATATTTCTTATCGACGAAATCCACACACCCGATTCGTCGCGTTATTTTTATAAAGAAGGCTACCAGGAACGCCAGACAAAAGGAGAGCCGCAGAAACAGCTCTCGAAGGAATTTGTGCGCGAATGGCTTATGGCTAATGGATTCCAGGGCAAAGACGGCCAGGTTGTCCCGGTAATGGACGATGAATTTGTGAACCTGGTTTCGGAACGCTATATCGAACTATACGAAAATATTACAGGAGAGAAATTTGAGCGCGCCGATGTCAGCAATGTGCCGGCACGGGTGGAAGGAAATATCAGGAAATTCCTGGAAGCTTATTACCGGTAGGGTTTTGGATGATGTCGGATGTTGGAAGTGAGATGTGAGATTTTCAGTGGATCGGGTGGATCAGCCTCATTTTCAAATTTTCAAATTTTCAAATCCCTCATCTCCCTTCTCCCCTCTCCTAACTCAGCATCCTGATAAACACCTTTAATTCCTTCACCTTCTCCATCTTGCCTTCTTCGGCGTAAGCCTTCATAAGGTCGAGGGCCCAGCGTTTCAGGACTGTGATATTACCGGCCGGTATGAAATATGGTGCCGTTGGCTCAATACCGGCTTTCTCAAGATACAGCTGTATTTCCTTCCGGGTAAAAACCGCACCCATAGCGAAGGGATTGATATAAAATTTCACCTCGCTCACCGGCTTATAATCATCTTCGAAATCGGAAGGAAGGTGAGTGTAACAGGCAATAAAATTCCCGAACAGGTCGACGCCTTTAATCGGGAGCATCAGTTTCTGTGCAATTATAATATACAGCAGCCCTATTGAGACCGCGTTTCCGTGTTTCGACTGCAGGAGGTTATTTAAAAAATAATGATCCGGGACTTTGGTATCGGTAATCTCACCACCAAATTCGTAGACCCCGAAAATAACATGGTTCAGTACTTTAATTTTCTCGAGGCTTGTGAGGTGGTCGTTCAGTTCGAGCCAAACGCTGCGGGTAATTTTATTCAGCTCATCAAGCAGTTTTTCATCCTCCAGGTTTGGGTACTGGAAGCGTGATGCTATTAAAAATCCCCTCAGCAGATCGGTACCGCCTGCTTCCTTCCATTCAGCAAGTTCGCTGTACAAACCGTCGTACTGAATGCTATGAACTATTTCCTCAATCCGCTGGCGGGTCAGCTGGTCGTTTGTATTGAACCAGGCCTCTTCGAGGGGTTCAACGGCAGGCAGCCCCAAGGCGAGTATCTCTTTGCTAACCTGCTGAAAAGCTTCCTGGTCAGGGTCATCGAGCAAGTGAATAAGCAGGTTGAGATGTTCCATAATTTTGCAGGCGTTCAGTTTAAAATGAATGCTTAAAATTAAGGTTCTTAACCCCCTTGTAAAGTTCAATTCGTAATTACTTTTCAACATTGTTAGGTTGAAATCGGAATCCGGAATTTAAAATCTCCTGAAAAAGATTCCTGCTGTAGATATTGCCCGAAAACCCTTACCCTTCCTGGTACATGGCATCGCCCTGTAAGGAAGAGAAAATTAAAAAATATTTCAGATCAGGGTAAATCCGATTTCGTGTGTATAATATTTGAGGTTCAAAAAAACATTCCGTTATCAGATTCAATGAAAAAGAAGCCATTTCAGTTAATACTGATTATAATATCATTTTCCCTGATCCTTGTTTTATACCCTGAAATTTCAAAAGCACAAACCTATAACGAGATCCTTGGCAGGCCGACGAATTCCTCCGTTACTATCAGCATTCTTTTCGACCAGCCGGCCCAGGTTTATTGGGAATACGGCATAACGCCAGGCAGTTATACAAAAACTACTGCTACTTACACAGCTTCGAAAGGCGTTCCGTTGGAGGTTGATTTTACCACTCTGAATGCCAACCAGAAATATTATTACCGTACCCGTTACCGCCCTTCCTCATCCGTAAACCCATTTTTGACCGGTGCAGAGCATACATTTCAAACCCAGCGTGCCATAGGAAGCACATTCTCCTTCACAATCGAAGCGGATGAACATTTATACGACATAAAAGGTCTTACAAATCTGTACGAAATATGTCTTACAAACCAGGCGGTCGAAAAACCTGACTTTATGTTGTCACTGGGCGATATTTTCGGCGACGACCATTATCCAACTACAATTACACGTGCCCAGATGGACTCTTTACACAAGGAATACAGGCCATTACTGGGAAACATCTGTCATTCCATACCTTTCTATGTATGCCTTGGCAATCACGAAGGCGAATTCGATTACTATTTAGCACAAACTCCCCCTGACAATATTGCCGTTTATGCGACCTTGTCGAGAAAGTTTTACTATCCTAATCCTTATCCAAATGGGTTTTACAGCGGAAATCCAGATGTTGAACCTTATGGTATGGAAAATCCGGAGAATTATTATTCATACACATGGGGAGACGCCCTTTTCGTGGTTTTGGATGTTTACCGCGATCAGTGCGATACTTCGGCAAAACCTACAAACTGGAACTGGTCGCTGGGATTGCCCCAATACACCTGGCTGAAAAATAAACTGGAAAGCAGCACTGCAAAATACAAATTTGTTTTTGCGCATCATGTCCGTGGCCAGGGCAGAGGCGGAATAACCAATGCGAAGTTGTTCGAATGGGGAGGCTATGAACAGAACGGCACAACCTATTCGTTCCCCACCAAGAGGCCTGGTTGGGGAAAACCCATTCATAAGTTATTTGTTGATAACGGGGTAAATATATTCTTCCAGGGCCACGACCACCTTTTTGCACATGAGGTCCTGGATGGCGTCGTATACCAGGAAGTTCCGATGCCAAGCGATTCGACTTATCAATTAGGAATGCTGGCTAATGCCAAAGCCTATGTTTCGGATACCATTGGCGGATCGGGGCATCTTAAGGTAACGGTATCCCCTTCGTGTGTAAAAGTAGATTTTATCAGGGCCTATCTTCCGGCTGATACGCTTTCGGGCTTACACCACAACCGGGAGGTTGCTTTCAGTTATACAATCGGGAACTGCTCAACAACAGGGATTAACAATTCCAAAGCCGCCCCGGCTTTCAGGGTTTATCCCAATCCGGCAACAAATACGCTGAATATTTCATACCCGGACGATGAGCAATGTATTGTAAGCCTTTATAATACATTAGGGCAGGTTATGCTTCAGACTGAGTCAAAAGAAATTGATGTAAAAAACATTCCAAATGGATTGTATATACTGCACTTCAAATCGGGAATGTACGAAGCCAATAAAAAAGTGATACTAAACCGATAAGCTTTTAAATCCTTACAGAAAATCGCACCTGAACCGATGATAAGACCAATAACTTTATTAATTTTAATAACCATAGCCGGTAAATCACTTTTCGGCCAAAACTATACTGAAATCCTGGGCAGACCAACCAACAACACCATTACAATGAGTATACTGTTCGATCAGAAGTCGGAAGTATATTGGGAATATGGTGTCGTTAGCGGAAGTTATACAAAATCCACCCCAACTTTTATTGCTGATAAAGATATCCCTGTAGAAAAGGATTTTACTGATCTAGTCCCGGATACAAAATATTATTACAGGACCCGGTACAGGCAGTACGGAGGTACCGGCCAATTTGCCGCAGGAGCCGAACACACTTTTCAAACAGCACGAAAGCGCGGATCCACATTTACTTTTGCCATTGAGGCCGATCCGCATCTCGACACCAACTCAAACCCCGCAGCTTATACTCTTACCCTGCAGAATATTCTTTCGAAAAAACCCGATTTCCTGATCGACCTGGGCGATATATTTATGTCGGAGAAACTGCCGGTAATCAACCAAACAACGATTACTGAGCGGCATCTGCTATACAGGCCCTATTTCAATGCGGTTTGTCACTCGGTCCCGCTCTATCTTGTGCCCGGAAACCATGAGGGTGAACTGGGATGGAAAATTGACGGAACACAAAATAGCCTCCCTGTAATGGCAACCAATACACGAAAATTATATTATCCGAATCCGATACCGGGTTCTTTCTATACGGGCGATACTATTCCCGAAAATTATATCGGCCTGCGCGAAGCCTATTATGCCTGGGAATGGGGCGATGCGCTGTTTATAGTCCTGGATCCTTTCTGGCATACTTTAACAAAACCTGGCTGGGGCTGGTCATTAGGAAAAGACCAGTACGACTGGTTCAAAAAAACGATCAGCTCAAGCAATACGAAATACAAATTTGTATTCTGCCACAACCTGGTTGGCGGCAATGGTAACGATGCCCGCGGCGGATCAGAATATGCGGGATTGTTTGAAATGGGAGGAAAAAATACCGATAATACATGGGGATTTGATACGTACCGGCCAGGTTGGGGCAAACCCATCCACCAGTTGATGGCCGAGAATAAAACTACCATTTTTTTCCATGGACATGATCACTTTTACGGGAAACAGGAAAAGGATGGCATAGTTTACCAGGAAGTGCCGCAACCTTCAAACAGAAACATATCGAATACTAGCGCAACCCAGTATGGGTATGTGGATGGACTCTTTTTACCCGGCAGGGGTTTTCTGCTGGTTACTGTGTCGGATTTAAACACTAAGGTGGAATATATCCGAACCTACCTGCCAAACGAAGAAAACTCAAGCCGCAAAAACGGTGAGGTTGCGGATACATATACCCTATCGGGTTCAACAAACAGCATAAACGAAAATTCGTTGCTGAACCCTGCTTTCCAGCTACAGCAAAACTTCCCGAACCCCTTCCGGCACGAAACTTCAATAACCTACTCTTTAACCCTGCCTGGACAGGTGCAATTAAAAGTACTGGATATGCAGGGAAAAGAAATATGCACCCTGGCCGATGAATATCAGCTTCCGGGTTCACACTCCGTTGTGTTCGATCCCGGCAAACATTTTCTTCCGGGTGGAATATATTACTACCAGCTTACGGTCGGCAATATCGCGAAAAGCATGAAAATGATATTTTCAAATAAGTGACCGATCAGGTACCTGGTCATCCGGAATTAATCAAATGTGTCAACACGGGATTATTTACTCATAGAAAAACATGAATTCTACAGACAAAAGTCCCCGGATCATTTAATGTTTTTGACCGGAAGCAAATGTCAGAATACCTTTGAAAGTATAATTAAAGTAGAAACAAGACAAAGTAAAAATATCCTTCCTGAAATCAAATACAATCAGATTCAGGGTTAATTCAGAAGCAGGAATAAGATTCATTCAAACTAATTATTACAGCAGGCAACTTATGGACAATTCATTACTTAAAAAGTTCATGTTCGCAATAATTCTGGGGCTGTCATGCCTTCATCTGCAGGCCCAGAAACTAAGGCAGTTTACCTTACCCGAAACAGGTCAAACTGTTAGTTATACCTCTACTCCAGGCGAAGATGCCGATTTCATTATTAATCCAATGTCGTTTACCGATAACGGTGACGGTACTGTTACTGATAATAATACACGGCTCGTATGGCAAAAAACGGATGGTGGTGAAATGACATTCGAAAATGCCGCCACATACTGCGACAATTTAACCCTGGCCGGATATACCGATTGGCGCCTGCCTACCGGCATCGAATTGTTCAGTATAAACTATTACGACCATCTGAATCCTGCCCTGAATCCAACCTATTTTACAAGCACCTTAGCCGAATATTGGTGGACCAGCGAAACACGGGTTGATGATGCAACCAAAGTGTGGGTAGTTAATGCCGGCGGAGGAATAGGAGCACATGCAAAAACAGAAACTATAAGTGCCGGCGGAACCAAACGCATACATGTAAGGGCTGTGCGGAATCCCGTTACAACCACTTTTCCGGCAGTACATTTTACCGACAACGGCAACGGAACCATCAGGGACAACTTCACAGGATTAATATGGCAGAAAATCCAGTCACCAAATACGATGACATGGGAGGAGGCTCTTGTGTATAGCAAAAATCTGACTTTGAGCAATTTAACCGGCTGGAGATTGCCCAGCCTAAAGGAACTGCAATCACTCAACAATAAAAGCCTGACAAAACCATCGTTCGACAAAACCTTTTTCCCTAATTGCATAACAGGAAACTACTGGAGTTCAACAACATTGCAGAACACCTCCGCAAAAGCCTGGGACCTTAATACCGAATACGGAATTGTTTCGTACAACGATAAAACGCTGAAGGAAAATGTGCTGGTGGTAAGGGGCGGACTCGACAATACAGATCTGAATTTTAGCGAAGTGCTTATTCCAGCCGGTGTATACAATATGGGCGATCATTACAACTTTGTAGATCCGAGCCATCCCAGCGACGAATTGCCGCTGCATGACGTAAAGGTGGATTCGGTTTTTATTTCGAAAACCGAAACTACCAACCACCAATTCCTGGCATTCCTCAACTCGTCGCTGCTCGAAGGAACTGTGAGGGTCGACAACAACAAGGTTCATCTTACTGGCGACACCAACACTTTATGCCTGACAAACCAGGTTGCATCGTATTACAGTATAAAATACGACGGAACAGGTTTCACCATGGCCGATTACCGTTCCGAACACCCAATGGTCGGGGTAATGTGGTGCGGGGCCGCGGCTTTCTGCAACTGGCTTAGCAGGCAGAACGGCTTCCAGGAATGTTACAATCTCACCACCTGGACCTGCACTTTTACAAAAAACGGGTACCGTTTACCTACCGAAGCCGAATGGGAATTTGCAGGCCGGGGCGGTCAGTACAATCCCTATCTCAATTATCCCTGGGGCAATGACCAGGACATTAAGAAAGCAAACTGGCCGGAATCGGGCGATCCTTACGAAGCAGGAATTTACCCGCTTACAACACCGGTTGGTTTTTACAACGGGTCACTCAGGCTGAAATCCGACTTTAACTGGCCGGCAGCAGCAGCCAATTACCAGACGTCGAACGGAGCAAATGCTTACGGACTGTCCGATATGGCCGGGAATGTATGGGAACTGATCAACGACTGGTATGGCCAGAATTACTACAGTATAAGCCCGTATAATAATCCAACCGGACCAACAAGCGGGTTTATTATGCCCGATGGAAAACCCTACCACGGCATGCGAGGCGGCAACTGGTACAACGGCTATACAACCACTTCAGTTAACGACGGGCACTCAAGGGTTTCGAACCGTAATCCTTCGTATTACCGCGGTCCGCAGGATCCCAACCACCCCTGGTATCATGTCGGTTTCCGGACAGCCCGTAAGTGTTTCTATACAACAACCGGTATTGAAAGCCATCCGGGGAGTTTGAAATTATTTTTGAAGAATTATCCGAATCCGTTTCGCGCCGGTACTTTCATCAGTTTTAATTTGCCGGACCCCGATTTTGTAGATTTAAGCATCTATAATCCCCTTGGCCAACTGGTAACAAATCTTGTAAATGAAAGGCTGGAGGAAGGCGGACACCAGTACCGGTGGGATGCTTCAAATGCTCCGGCGGGAATGTATTCCTGTAAACTTCAATATAAAAACCAGGTAGTAACACAAAAAATGATCTTAATCAAATAACGGATCCGGCTATGAAAACCATAAAATCAGTACTTCTTATATTCCTTTCCCCGCTTGCATTGCTAGCGCAGGAATGCTTTATGGTCCCAACCGAAACGCGTTACTGGGATGTTTCGAAAGCCTACAACGGGTATACCCTGTTCGGTACACGCGGAGTATCATACCTGGTAGATATGGAGGGACATGTTATCCGCACCTGGCCCCTTGGCACGAACCCGCGGTTTACCGAAGCGGGCACATTGCTCGATGCCGTCGGAGGCAACCCCAGCAACCAGAATACCTGGAGGGAACTCGACTGGAACGGGAATACAGTCTGGCAGTATACTGAAACACGCACGAATTACCACGGGCATCATGATTTTGCCAAAATATACAATCCCAAACTCGGCGATTCCACCTTCATTTACATTGCAAACAAAGATTTGACTGCCCAGCAATGCCTCGATGCAGGCTGTTCTCCATCAAACAATTACACCGGGGCGCAAATGGATGCCATTGTGGAAGTCGACAGGCAGGGCAATGTAATATGGGAATGGTTTTTCTTCGACCACGTAGTACAGGATATTGATCCTTCGAAACCCACCTATGGCGTAGTAGCAAATACACCGGGAAGAATTGACCTCAATATCCGGGGCAACCCTGTGAAAAGCGACTGGATGCATTGCAACTCCCTCGATTATAACCAGGAACTGGACCTGATAGTAATAAATTCGGTCCATGGCGAGTTCTATGTGATTGATCATGGAAATACATTCATAGCAAATAATCCCAGCGGAAGTAAAGCTCTTGCTGCTACTACTGCCGGCGACTTCAAATACCGCTTTGGCGACCCTGCCAAATACGATAAAGGCGATCCGCCTTCGGTGCTCGACAACTGGGAAAAAGCCACGGCAGGGCACAAACAACTTGGCGGTTCGCACGACATACAATGGATCAAACCCGGGTTGCCGGGGGCAGGGAATTTCCTTGTTTTTTGCAATGCGCAGAACCTTTTCGAACTTACACCACAGTCATACATAATTCAGATCAATCCCTATCTGAATTCGGCGGGGGTAAATACGGGCAATTTTGTGAATCCGCCTGATGCCGGTTACACTATAGTGAATTCCCCTGATGCCAACCTTATGAAGGAGAAGAAAAATGTTTCGAAACAGGTTGTGTGGACCTATTCGAGTAAAAACAATACTTCTTTTTTCAGCACTATCGGCTCAAGTGCGCAGCGACTTCCCAACGGGAATACCCTTGTATGTTCGATGAACGACGGGCATTTCTTCGAAGTGGCATCAGCCGATGCTTCCATTGTGTGGGAGTACATTAATCCTATGACAAGGGATGGTATAAAGAAAATTAAAGTTGACAATTATCCCACTTACAACGGGGTATTCAGGGCTTACCGCTATACGGCTGCTCACCCTGCACTTACCGGCCACGATCTAAGCCCGGAAAATACCATGACGGGGTCCACACCGAATTATTATAAACCTGTGGATCTGACTGCGAATTACAATGAGGGAAGTCTCCTGCAGGAAACCGACAAACTTGATCAAAACCGGCCGAACCCGTTTTCGTATTCTACCACTATTGATTTTGAAATAGCCGAAACCAAAACGATAAACATGGAAATCTTCGATTTCTCAGGAAAATTTGTAAAGACACTCATCGATGGCCGGTATCAACAGGGGAAATATTCGGTTACCTGGGATGGAACAAACGAAAGCGGAATGCAGGTGGTAGCCGGAATATACTTCTATGTGCTGAGGGCCAACAACCGGCAGGTAAGTAAAAAAATGATTTATGTTAAATAATTAATACGGAGGATATTATGATTCTGACGAAAATAAACTTCTCAGTTCTGTTTTTCAGTTTGCTGGCAGGTACAGTTCTTGGGCAAACAAGAACTATGGGGGTCCTGGTTAACGACACAGCCCATACATATAAAGGATATACCTTATTTGCGCCCAAGCAAAATACGATGACTTACCTGATCAATAACGATGGACGGAAACTGCATGAATGGAAAAAGAGTATTTATCCGCCGGGCCAGGCGGTATATTTACTCGAAAACGGGCATCTGATCCGGACCTGCATGACCCAGACGCAGCTTGGAACGGGTGGCGGCGAAGGGGGACGTATTGAGGAATACGACTGGGACGATAACCTTGTATGGTACATGAATTATTCCACAGCTACCTATATGCAGCATCACGATATTAAAAAGCTGCCGAACGGGAACATCATCATGCTGGTTGTGGAGAAAAAAACCTATGCACAGGTACTCGCTGCCGGATTTGATCCAACCAAGCTGACTGCCGAAATACAGCAAAAGGGGTATATGCTTCCCGATTGCATTATTGAGATCCAGCCCACCTATCCTTCGGGTGGTACTGTAGTATGGGAATGGCATGTATGGGATCATCTTATACAGGATTACAGCGCTTCGCAATCGAATTACGGCGTGGTAAGCGCTCATCCCGAACTTATCGATTGCGATGGCGACCACCGCAGCCTTCCGCTTTTCTGGAACCATATGAATTCCATTGACTATAACCCGGCACTTGACCAGATTGCCATGAGTGTGCGTGGAAACAGCGAGGTATGGATTGTGGATCACAGCACGACCACAGCCCAGTCAGCCGGGCACACAGGCGGGGCACGCGGAAAAGGCGGCGACCTGCTTTACCGCTGGGGCAATCCCCTGACTTATGGCGCCGGCACTACAGCAAACGAAAAGTATTTCCAGCAGCATGATGTGGAGTGGGTAAAACCGGGTATGCCCGGGGCAGGGAACCTTCTTTGTTACAACAACGGGTTAGGACGGACCCCTTTGCACTCAACCGTAGATGAAATTACTCCGCCTGTTGACGGCAGCGGCAACTATGCAATTACTGTGGGGTCCGCATTCGCACCTGCAAACTTTACATGGTCATATACGGCCAATCCTCCCGAAGCGCTCTATTCCGAGAACATTTCGGGAGCGCAGCGCCAGAAAAACGGGAATACGATTATATGCGAAGGCGGGCATGGCGATTTTACCGAAGTAACCACATCGGGAAACATCGTTTGGCGCTATATATGCCCTGTTGATGCCAACGGGTCGATGACACAGGGACAAACTATCCCCACCAACCCGGTGAGGCCCGAAGAAACCATGAATTCGGTTTTCAGGGTATACCGTTATGCGCCCGACTATGCTGCCTTTACCGGCAGGACCCTGGTACCGGGTGATTTTATTGAATTATATGTAAACGGGATTGATGATCCTATAGGAGCATTAAACTCAATTAAGGTATTTCCGAATCCGTTTACTAATCAAATCCGAGTCCAGAACCCGACAGGGGCTGAATTCTACAAACTTGCTAACGGGATGGGACAGGTGGTATGGACAGGGACTCAGATCGAGCAACAGGATTTCAGCAGGCTCTTGCCAGGTATTTATTTCCTGAGCGTTTATACACCGAAATCAGCAACCACAGTTAAGATTATCAAATAATCAGCAGGGGTCTGCTTACCTGAAAAATTAATTTTACTCATTGGTCATTTGTGGTCATTCGTGGTCATACGATAGTCATACATGGTCATACATGGTCATTCATTTTCATTCATTGTCATTCATTGTCATATAATTGCTGTATATCGTCATTCATTGTCATTCATTTTCATTCGTAAATCGCAAATCCCAAATCCCAAGTCTACCTTCTATCCTCCACCATCCACCATCCACCCTCCACCCTCCACCCTCCATAATCCACCCTCCACCATCCACCATCCACCCTCCACCCTCCACCCTCCACCCTCCACCCTCTACCCCCAAAAAAAACCAGCGCCCCTTGTAAACCACCCGAGGCGCCGGTATTGCTTTTTACTTCCCTATTTTTACCCGGTAACCGGTGCTGCCGGGGGCACCTCTGGTATGGCCGTGTTGCTGCTGCCGCCATCGAGCAGGAACAGGCTGTAAAGTACGGCATTGTCCTGGAACACCAGTTTGGCACACTGGCAAACCAGCGACATTTTTTCGTAAACGGCATTCATAGCCTGTATGCGCTGGCCCGAATCCACCGAGCGGTTTACCTTGGCTTTCTCCTGGGCCAGGTTCTGGTCAAGTATACGCTGGGCCAGGGTATCGAGCAGTTCAATATCCGTTTCTTTCATCCCGCTGGCTACCAGTCCCGCTTTGTATTCGGGCTTGCCTGCAACCGCATAGGCCGAACGCATCAGGGCGGGAAGTTTAAGCTGGTTCACATGTGCCGCTTTATACTGCGACTGTCCGATCAGTTTTAGCAGGGCAGCATTTTTCGGGAAGGCGATCTGCGTGTAAAGCAGCAGCGATTGAAAAAGGGTACGGCCCTGGTCCATCAGGGTTTGCAGTGTAGCGGTTTCGCCGCTCTGCCTGGCAACCGAAGCATAATCGGGCAGCATGGCGCTCGCATTGGTGATTGTAACCGCCCAGTCGTCGGCAAAAGGATCGGCCAGGTTTGGGAAAAGTTCGGTAAAACTGCCTTTATGCTCAATAAACGAGGCCAGTTTTACATCAGCCTGCTGCAACATCTCTTCGTCGGTTTTTTTGAAGTTCCGCAGCATACCATCAGGATGTTTCATACTACTAAAATTTAAATGTGAATACTCAGTGATTTATACAGGGTTAAGGTATATGCTTAAGGAAATCACAACGAGGCTACGAGAATAATAAATGAGTATACAAGAAAATGAGAAATACGTATACAAGAATCGGCTATAGAGTAACAAAGCAATTATAGTGCAGTAAAGATAGTAAAAAAAATGGCGTTTTGGTGCCGGGCGTGCAAAATATTTATCAACAAACGTTCTGATAACCTGCGGTATAGCGTTCCTTACGGAACGGAATACCCGATTCGCCGGGCGGAAGTATTTTTGCTTCAGGCGGAAGAAAATATATCTTGGGCGGAAGATGCATTTCCCCGGGCGGAAGATGTTTTTTACAGGGCGGAAGATATTTTTCCTGCAGGAAAAACATCTTCCGGGTAGAGAAATAGTGCTTCCGGGTGGAAAAGCATTGCTTCCGGGTCGAGAAACATTGCTTCCGGGTCGAGAAACATTGCTTCCGGGTGGAATACAAATGCTTCCGGGCGGTGTGGGAGTGTTTCCGGTGGGAAAATAAGTCTGCCGGGTAAGAATCCTGGTCTTTGGGTATACCAAAAGAATATACCGGTTTATACACCAAAACTGCTGTACTATCCGGCATAGGGTTTGCACTGATTTTCAGGGCATATGCTATTAAAAATAAATAATTGGGTTGGAAATAATTTTGTAAATTCGTGTTGTAAACCAGAATTATATAAACAGAACAGCAGTACAGGTTCTTAGTGCTGCTTATCTGCAGGCAAAGAGCCATTTTAATGATTTGATATAAATGTATGACATCAACATAAAACACTCAAAAGGGTCAGAAAGCCTGCTGTTTTCAGGCAGAGAAATTTACCTTAACAGGTAAAAAGGTGAACCTATAAACTCGTTACCTGCAATTATTGGACAAAAATACATGAGAGAACAGTTTATTAGATTTGGTATTACAGACAATCATGGACAAAGAGCCGCAACTTGGAAAATATGGACTCCGCATTCAAAATCGGACATTTACCTTTCTTGCCGAGAACTTAGAGGTACATTAAAAGCCAGCCTCCATCAATCTGGTAGCTGGCATTTTGGTTATATCAATTCACTCGACAAATACTTCGAGACAGAAGATGCTCTTAATAAAAGCAAGTATATTGAAATCTGGCAGCGGCCCAAACCAATTGTAGAAGGCTTCACAATAGCATTTCGCATAGTTACACCTTATACATCAGTTTCTACTCCTATAGAGCCTGACATTAAAGATATTAATTGGCTTCCAAATTGTTCTGCTACTCTTGCAACAGAAATAGACATTATTATTACATCTTTCGATCAAGGTCAGGACAATTGGCCCGGGAAAAACAAAATGTCGACCAAGTTAATTGGATCATACAAACTAAATAATGAAGAGACAGTCTGGGTTGTAAGTTGGGAAATACCTGTTCCTGATTTATCATCAATTAGCAAAAATACATTTCAATTCTTCAAAGGAAAAAGTAAAGCTGATTTGAAATCGGATTGCCTTAAGGCAATTGTATTCGCAGACGAGACAGACGATTCCAGGATACTTATAGACTGCACGGTGAAAAATAAATAAATGCAGGTAACAGTGTCTATAAGTATAGACACCCAACCATTAACAATTAGCAGACTGAATGAGCAAGACATATAACATGATTGGTTCTCTTTCGACATTAAAATCTCCGCTACCGCGCGAATCCTTTCGCGTGGTGCCATAGTTAAACCCAGATCATCGGCCGTTAGCTGTGATTTAAAGAAACATTCGTATGAACACATTTGCAAATAGACAGATTGCAATTGAGAAGACACTCATTATTGAGTCATTGACATCTAAACTCATCAAACATCTTGTCGGCATAGATTTATATGGTGATACTAAAGCGTTAGACAATAAATCTTCCTCAATAAGTTTACGTGCCAAAATTGATTTACTTAGCGATTGTGGCTTAATTGATAAACAAACATACTCAAACCTTTTACATATTATCAGCATAAGAAATCAGTTTGCACACAATTTTGAATGCACCAATTTTGAAGATTTACCAAAATTCATTGATGGGATTGAAAAACCACTTCTTAAGTTCTGTTTGAAAACAACAGACTCACCGGAAGAAAATTTAAAATCTGGATTTTTAAATATGATGGATCAAGTTTTTGACTTTTTACGAAATGAATTCAAAGGTGTAACAAAAGAATATCAAATCGATTCAGAAAAATTAAAAATAATTATTAGAAAAAATGAGGAAGAATTATTAAACAAGTATGGAATTACAGGTCAGAGAAATAGAGCAATTGTTCTTAGGAAATTAAGGGAATTGATGAAAAATGAAAACAGGGAAGAATCAAATGAAAAAATACATTCTATGCTTACAAACTTTAATAAACAAAATCCCTCTGATGTATAAATCCCCCGCTGAGCCGCATCTCTGATGCGTGACGGTATAATCCCACTTAAAGGATTAATGTAAAACGCCGGACTATAAATAATAAAGTGGCCATGCTGAATGTGATAACAAATGGCGGGTTTTATCGTAAATTTGAACAGCGGCAGCACGCACCGGCATTCGTACTCGTCGACAGCAGAAAGCCGCGCACGCCGCCACTTGTCATAGCCTCGGAACGTTATAGGGCATTTTAAAACCACGCATGAGAAATCGAAAAATTCGAGGACATAATCGTCGTCAAAAACAAATAGAAAGTTGGCGACAAGAAAATCTTGAGATAAATATTGACTTACTTGAAAAATACAATAGAGAGTTTGTCAAAATATTTGTTCACCCTTGGTGTGATATTTCGATTATAAACAGTGCATTCCCAAATCCAACAGGCAAGACTAAAAAATTGATCTTAAAGGGATTGCTTGACATATATGAAAACAGGAAAAAGGAGCTTGACAAACTTGGGCAACCGTTCTATTTGAAAATTTGGCTTTTTGAACCACGTTTTTCAAATTCACAAGTGGTTTGTGCAATTAAAGACCGTATTGATTTTTATGAAAATAACTTTTTTAAACCTAATCAAGAAAAATTATTTAAGCCTGAAAATTATGGGACTTTAAAACCAATTCTCGAAAGATTTGAATGGGACTATCGACTTGACGAAGACCATTATGACAACTCAACAGTTGGAGCATCTGAAGAATATGCTTCGAGCGAAGACTTTATAGAAACTCAGAAATGGTTCGAGAAATTAATTAAAAAGCCTCACCGAATTGAAAAATTAAAAGAACCAATCGGAGACATCATCGAATCGTACTCATTTAATCGAGGTGACTTATGGTTAGGTGGACAGAAATAAAAACCCTTGTTGGCGCGCATCTCTGATGCGTGACGGTACAATCCCACATAAAGTGTTACTGTAAAACGCCGGATTATAATTAATAAAGTGGCTGTGCTGAATGTGATAACAAAAGGCGGGTTTTGTTGTAAATTTGAACAGTAGTACCACGCACCGGCATTTGTACCCGTTGCCACAGGAAAACACCGCACGTCGCCACTTGTCATAGCCGCGGAACATTATGGGCAATAAAATTTAATGGAATAATTTAAAAAGAAAACAAACAATGAAAAAGAGAAGCTTACTTTTAATTGCTATACTAGGAATTATTTCCAATGTTAGTGCGCAATGGCAACAAACAAATGGTCCTTATGGCGGAGATGTTTACAGTTTGGCAACAAACGGAACAAATATTTTTGCGGGGACACCTAATGGAAAAGCATATACATCATCAAATAATGGCAATAGTTGGACTGAATTGAATCATATTCCTACACTTTGGGCTATCAGTTCATTGGCCTGCTCAGGAACTAATATTTTTGCGGGAACAGAAGGCGATGGTGTTTTTTTATCCACAAATAATGGCAACAATTGGACTGAAGTGAATAATGGTTTGACAAACACTAGTAATAACACTTTTGTTACGGCATTAGCCTTTAGCGGGGCAAATATTTTTGCGGGAACATATCCAGATGGAGTTTTTGTATCCACCAATAATGGCAGTAGTTGGTCAGCAGTAAATAGTGGTTTGACAGATTTAAACGTCAGCTCATTTGTCGTTAATGGGTCAAATATTTATGCTGGTACTTTTAATTCCGGAGTTTTTTTATCCACCAATAATGGCAGTAATTGGACAGCAGTGAATAGTGGTTTGACAGATTTAAACGTCAGCTCATTAGTTGTTAACGGGTCAAATATTTATGCTGGTACTTTTAATTCCGGAGTTTTTTTATCCACCAATAATGGCAGTAGTTGGATACCAGTGAATTATGGTTTGACAAATCCTACAATTATATCCTTAGCCGCATCAGGAACAAATATTTTTGCTGGAACACATGGCGATGGCGTTTTTTTATCGACAGATAATGGCAATAGTTGGACTCCAGTTAATAATGGTTTGACAAACCCATATGATAGGTCATTAATGATAATCGGAGATAACGTATATGTCGGAACTTATGGGGGAGGAGTTTTTTTATCAACCAATAATGGTGGCAGCTGGACAGAAATAAATTCAGGTTTGAATGCATTACATGTCACCAGCTTACTCGTAAACGGGGCAAATATTTTTGCGGGTACTAGTGACAATGGGGTTTTTTTATCCAATAATAATGGTAACAGTTGGGTAGCAATAAATAACGGAATAACTAAAGGTATTTATATAATGACAAAATTGGTCGCAAATGGTGCAAATATTTTTGCGGGGACTAATGGAGGTGGAATTTTTTTATCGACAAACAATGGTAATTCATGGGCAGCAGTTAATAATGGGTTAACCAATTTAGGTATTTATTCCATAACCGACATGGCTGTATCAGGTACAAATATTTTTGCAGCAACAGGAAGTGGGGTTTTTTTATCCACCAATAATGGCAGTAGTTGGTCAGCAGTGAATAGTGGTTTGACAGATTTAAATATCTATGCATTGGCTGCATCAGGTACAACTATTTTTGCAGGAACTGCAGATGGTCTGATATTTTTATCCACCGACAATGGAAGCAGTTGGATTGAAGCTGATAATGGAATTACTTGTCCTATAGGTATTTATTCACTAATGTTTAATGGGCAAAATATTTATGCAGGAACCCCATGTGGTGCTTTTAGATCAACAGATAATGGGAACAGTTGGACAGCTGTAAATAGCGGCCTGACAGTTCCGTTTGTTGTTTCAATAATGAGTAGTGGGACAAATATTTATGCAACTAGTGGTTACAACGGAGTATTTTCATCAAGCAATAATGGAAATGCCTGGGCACAGATGAATGATGGTTTAAGTTTGACATCTTATAATTATTTTGGAGCATTAGCTATATCAGAATCATATATTTATTTAGGGAGTGGAGTAGTCTGGAGATATCCTTTATCTGCATTCTCTGAAATAGAAGAAATAAAGGGAAATAGCAATATTAATGTTTATCCTAATCC
The DNA here is from genome assembly GCA_963677975.1 of Bacteroidales bacterium. Classification (GTDB taxonomy): domain Bacteria; phylum Bacteroidota; class Bacteroidia; order Bacteroidales; family UBA4417; genus UBA4417. The sequence goes on from OY782677.1 coordinate 4,568,026, forward strand.
TGCATCCAATAAAATAAACATAGAATTTAACCACTTATTAAACGTAGGTAAGGCAAATATTTATATTTATAATATTCTGGGGCAATTAGTCTTGCAACATACTACAATACCTGAAAATATATGGATTGATATTAGTGGACTTGCAAAGGGAGTATATATTTTAAAACTAAACAATAACAACATAACAGAAGTAACAAGGTTTGTTAAAGAATAATAATTTACTGCCCCCGCTGGCGCGCATCAGTGATGCGTGACGGTATAAACTCCGCTACCGCGCGAATCCTTTCGCGTGGTGCCATAGTTAAACACCGTTTATTATTACGGAATTTTAAAATAATTTGAATTGCATAAATTTGTATTGTGAGCCGTAATTACAAATTCCACAATCCTGAAGGCCCCCTTGCCGACGCGCATCTCTGATGCGTGACGACACACCCCCACATAAAGTGTTACTGTAAAACGCCGGATTATAAATAATAATTGGCCGTGCTGAAATGATAACAAATGGCGGGTTTTCAGTATATTTGAACAGCAGTAACACGCACCGGCATTTGTACTCGTCGTCAGCGGAGAACCACGCACGCCGCCACTTGTCATACCTGTCCCGATTCTTCGGGAGCCCCGGAACGTTGTGCAACAATGTAAAACCAGCTTTTGTAACATGACCACAGAATAAATATATATGGAAACATCTTACATTATTTTAATAGTAGTTCTTATACCAATTGTTATAGCAATCTCTATTTGGGCAGACTGGGCTTGGCAATCTCCTGACGATTATAAAGAGAAAATTATCAAGCAATTGGACGAGAAGGGGTATCAATTGGTGGATATATCAATGCCTGGTATATTTAAGACTGGACCATTCCCGAAATTTCAGATAAGTTTTGGACCTCAAACTAAAATTATGGGCGTAAGTGGAGAAAAGACTCATTACCGAATTGTAAAGTATAAGAATCAAAACGGAGTAATAAAACAATCATGGATTCGAATTAATGTTACGGCTTTTATAGTTGTTAAAATAAAATGGATTCCTGAACTTTGACAAATTGATAAAGAACAACGTTGCACAAAAAACGCTATAGCAAATGCTGGTTTTTGAGCTGCGCTCAAGAGACCGCTTCGCTAAGTTGCGTGTTCGTTGAAACATTTAAAATCATTATAGGCTTATGTATTAGCAGATAGTTAAGTGCCCTGCGCCCGCCACTTGTCATCCCTGTCCCGGTTCTTCGGGAGCACCGGAACGTAGTGTGCCGTTTTTAACGAACTTACATTAACTATAAACTTTTAATTTTGACAATACAAAAATAGTATTAACGCTAAAAATTCTATTGGCTCTAACCGCCTGCAAAACAAAAATGGACTACACTAAACAACCCAAAATTGAACTTCACTTACATTTAGACTGCTCTTTAAGTTATGAAGTAGTAAAACAATTAAGACCTTCTGTAACATTGGAAGAGTACAAAGAATCATTTATTGCACCTGCAAAATGTACCGACCTTGCTGACTATATTAAAAGAGCAATTAAAGGGTTTGAATTAATGCAAACAAAAGAACAGTTACGACTTGTTACTTTAGACTTATTTAAACAACTAAAAGCTGACAATGTACTGTATGCTGAAATTCGTTTTGCACCATTGCAACATATTATGCAAGGTTTGACAACAGCTGAAGTTGTTGAAACCGTAAATGCGGCAACCGAAGAGGGAATTAAAACTTATGGTGTTGAGGCAGGAATTATTCTCTGCACTTTGCGACATTATTCAGAATCGCAGAGTTTGGAAACGGTTCAGCTTGTAAACCAGTTTAAAGGTTCTCACATAATTGGGTTTGACATTGCAGCAGATGAAGCAGGTTTCCCAATCACCAATCACATAAAAGCATTTGAATTTGCCCATGCAAACAAATTACCTTGCACAGCCCACGCAGGAGAAGCAAAAGGAGCAGAAAGCATTTGGGAAACCCTGAAAAACTTTCACCCTTCACGAATCGGACACGGCGTTCGCAGCGCTGAAGACCCATCGTTATTAACATTTCTGAAAGCAAATAACATTCATTTAGAGGTTTGCCCTACAAGCAATGTGCAGACAAACGTTTTTGATAAAATAGAAGCCCACACTGCTGACAAAATTTATAATTCAGGAGTTTCGATGAGCATAAATACCGACGCCAGAACAATATCAAATGTTACACTTGCAGACGAGTATAGACTTATGGAAAAAGTATTTCAATGGGACAAAGCACATTTTAAAAAGTGTATCCTTGAAGCTATTGACCATTCCTTTGCTAATGGCGAAATTAAACGGAAAATTCGAAAACAAATTGAAGCTGCCTACTGACACAAAACAGCACGCAACACCGGTTTGGCAATCTGGCGGCTGAAGTACTTCTATTAACCATTTGTGCAAGGTTCAACATTAGGAATTCAATTGAACTTTTGTGCTAAAAATCCGCCACATCGCCAAGCCGAAAAAAGTTAGGTGTAATTTTAATTGACGAAAATGAACCTGTTTAAAAACATATTTGGACAAAAGCCGGACAAAAAAGTGAAACCCGCAAATTGCGATTACAATAGCTTTTTCGAAAAGTCTGTTTTTAAAGAAACACCCTTAAGTCTGTTTACACCTGGAGAGGTATCTGTTCCAACAGGAGAAATAATAGCATGTGACCCTTTGGTATATTTCAGCAATTCATTGCCATTTAACAAAAGAGTGAAACCAGGTAAATATCCGGTGACTGTTTGTATCGCAAAAACAAAGGAATCGGGAGAAAGATATGCAATCGTTAAACTTGAACTTTCAAAATCAATAGCAACAAAATGGGAGCTTGCAGTAACGAAAGAACAAGATGTAAGCGAACTTAAAAATGAAGATGAATTTTTTGGATTCCCGGTTGACGCAGGATTAGGTTGTTTCATGGACCTACAGACCCGGCATTTCTATAATGAGTTTTATGACGACTTTATGCGGAAAAATCCAGGAGGAAATATTTATACTGATTTTTTTGCTGATGAATTTCGAAAAAACGCAATAGACCCAAATGATCCAACAGATCCAGGCGATTGGATTAATTTCCATCTTCCCAACAGACCCGGATTAAATATTGTAATGTTTCATTCCGGTTTTGGTGATGGAGTATATCCTTCGTATTGGGGGACTGACGACATTGGAGAAACATGTAGTCTGGTGATTGACTTTGGAGTCCTGTGACAGAAAAAAAAAGAGCTACTAATATGAAAAACAGAATTCTGACTTTGGGGTTATTGGTTTCGTTGACCATGTCAGGTTGTATAGTTTATAAGCCCATGACAACCGACATTCCACTGATTAACAAAAAAAACGATTTGAGAGTTGATGCAGGAATTTCGTTTGTTCCTTCCGTTAATGCAACTATTTCTTACGGACTAACCAATAAAATTGCAATTCAAGGATGTGGGAGTGTAGGTACCGATGACAGCTATTATATTCAGGCAGCAACCGGACTATACAAAAATTTAGCAGATAACCGTATTTTTGAACTTTATGGCGGATTCGGTTATGGATATGGAAACGCATATAAGGACGCAAATCCGGGAAACCTGCTGGGACATTATCAACTCTATTTCGGACAAGCAAATTTTGGAAAAATTTCAAATAATACTTCAAACTTTGAGACCGGATTTGGATTAAAAGCAGGATACCTTCATTCAAATCTAACAGATAAAAATTATTACGAATGGATTTCAGAAACAGGACCATTTAAAACGTATCACGATGAAAGTGTTTTATTTGAGCCTGCAGGATTTATACGATTGGGCGGTAATAAACTAAGAATTAATATAAAGCTTGGAGGAACATTTATTTATAAATTTACAAATAAGGACAAAAATTTCCCTTATAGCTATTTAAACTTCGGTATTGGATTAAATTACAGACTATGAAGAAAATACCGGGCACAATAGACGCTTTAACAAATGCGGGTATACGTGTTCGTTGAAACATTTGAAGTCTTTATATACATTTGTGTTGGCGGATAGCTGAGAACCACGCATTCCGCCACTTGTCATAAATGTCCCGATTCTTCAGGAGCCCCGGAACGTTGGCGGTAAGTGTATTGAAGATTCAATTATGTAAGATCCTGAATAGTAGGACAAATAGTTAATATAAGAAATGACAAAAGAAACAAATGACCCACGATATGCAAAATATCTAGTCCGGCTTACGAGACCTTTCCCGGATTTTGATTTTACGTTCATAAAACCAGTCAGAAAAAAGGCCATAAAACTGCTTGATTTAAAAAGTGGAGATCGCGTAATAGATGCTGGTTGTGGTTCAGGAGGCAGTTTCCCTTTTCTTCTGAATAGTATTGGACAAGCAGGAGAATTGATTGGGGTGGAAATAAGTCCGGCAACAACAATAAATACACGAAAGCGAATAGAAAGAAATCACTGGAAAAATGTAATTGTCATTGAAGAGGATGCCCGGAAAGTTACACTGTCAGGGAAATTTGATGGACTTCTAATGTTTGCAGCGCCAGATGTTTTTGCATCGGAAGAAGCACTTTCAAATATCCTCCCCTATTTAAAGGAAAATGCCAGGGTAGTTTTTTTTGGTGCGAAAATATCAGGTAAAAAATACGGTTGGATATTAAATGGTTTAATTAGTCTTGCATTTACTAAACTTTCTTTTCGATCAACACCCGTACTTGAAAGCAAACCCTGGACTATTATAGAAAAACATTTGGAAAATCTTATTGTAGATGAATATTTTTTTGGCTGGATGTTTCTCGCTTATGGTACATTTAAATCACCTGGCTAAAAACTATGCAATATATTCACCAACTGCTAACAGGGAATACAACAAATGGCGGGTTTTGGAGTATAATTGGACAGCGTAACACGCACCGACATTTGTACCAGGTGACAGCGGAGCGCCACGCAAGCCGCCACTTGTCATAGTCTAGGAACGTTGGCCACAATTTTGTTACACAATACTAATTAGTAGGGACAAATGCATATAAGTATAATCCAACATATACGGAAGTTTGTAAATTTGAGTGAAAGTGAGGTTGTAGTTTTTAACAAATATGCAGAAACACATCAATTAAAAAAGAAGGAATTTCTAATTCAGGGGAGCAGTGTTTGCAAACAGTTGTGCTTTATCGAAAAAGGTTGTTTGAGGATGTATTTCATAAATAAAAAGGGAGTGGAGCAGATAACTCAATTTGCTCTGGAAGGTTGGTGGATTTCTGACTATCAAAGTTTTATGAATAATACGCCTTCCGATTATTATATCCAGACTATTGAAGAATCTACAATTGTATCCATTGACAATCAAAATCTTGATAAATTGCTCATTGAACTTCCTCAGTTAGAGAAGTATTTCAGAATAATTATGCAAAAAGCCGTCGCCGGTGCACAACATAGGTCGAAATTATTGTACGAAATGTCTAAAGAAGAATTTTACCTTCATTTCAGCACTTCCTTTCCGGAATTTGTGCTGCGTGTACCTCAATATATGATTGCTTCTTATCTCGGACTTACCCCTGAATATTTGAGTGAACTGCGCAAAAAAAATATGTAGCACGAATTTCTTAATCCAGTTTAACTTTTAAGTGCTCATCCCTTGGTATTTTTGTTGCTTTAACTGAAATTCAGAACTCAAACAATACGGACGCAAAAATACAAGTGTTGGAGACAATGAAAAATGAAGGAATACCTTTAAACGCGGGGAAAGGTTGCTGAATTAACAAATCTTGACCGTAAAGCAGTTGATAAAGCCATGGCTGAATTAAAGGCGGAAGGACTAATTATCACTCCCAAAAGGTGTTACTGGCAAGCAAAGTAAAATTGACCTTAAAAATTAATAAACAAATAGCATGAGCAAACTAAGCGAAAAGTTTTTAGAAGTAATTATGCATGAAGGTGTTGTATCTATCATGTCATGGGGCGTTGAACCCCATTTAGTTAACACCTGGAATTCCTACCTGGTAGTTACTGAAGATGAGCGCATTTTGATTCCTGCCTATGGTTTTCGAAAAACTCGAAAAAATGTGGATGTAAATAATAAGGTTAAAATAGCTTTAGGCAGCAAAGAAGTTTTGGGTTATAAGGATTATCAGGGAACGGGTTTTATAATAGAAGGAACTGCCTGTTATATCGAATCGGGTGACGAGTATGATATGATGAAAAGTAAATTTTCTTTTCTGACCAGGGTGTTAGAAATAACGGTGGACAAGGCAAAGCAAATGTTATAGTTAGAATTTTACTTACTAATTTTCTTAAACTAGTTTGTGTAGATAAAAACTGCATGAACTTTTTTTATTCTCTTTTAAGAACTAAATTTAGTCCGGAATAAAAAAAACTGTGGCCAACAAACTGTTTAAAAACCATCTTTCACCTTTCAATTTTGCTGCAGTTATTATCACTTTAATTCCTGATAACCCTTGCTGGCGCGCATCTCTGTTGCGTGACGGTACGATCCCACTTAAATAGTTAATTTAAAACGCCGGATTATAAATTAAAAAGTGGCCGTGCTGAAACTGATACATTTACGTTTAACTTTACTATTTCCTGCCGGCAGGCAGTGTTAACCTACATTCTTTAATTCCCTGTTTGGGGATTGCGAATTATATATGGCCTTTGCCCCGCATGCCGCTACCAGATATAGCCCCGGAACGTTACATGGCCTGAAAGACACGCAAAATCCGACTATCAGGATAAATTCGAAAAGGTACATTTAAAAAAAGGAGTAAAACCCGATTCCGTAATGAAACACATACTAATTTCGATAATTATACTTTTTACTTTTGGACCAACATTTGGAACAATCCCTCCCTCTAAAACCCCGGAGAATTATCAATTCTGGGATTTACCAACAGGATCCAGAATTGCATATCATTTTATTAAAGGCCACGAACCCCGAAATCCTGTTCCAGTTATTTATCTCCACGGAGGGCCGGGTGGTTTTGTAACTTCTCAGGATATTTCTGTTTTTAGTAAACTTGCTGACGACGGATATGATGTGTATTTATATGACCAGATTGGTAGCGGGAAATCAGCCCGGCTGCGTAATATCAGGGAATATACAGTTAAACGACATCTTAAAGATCTGGAAGCAATCGTTGATTTAACAGGAGCCTCAAAAATTATTTTTATCGGACATTCCTGGGGGGCATCATTGGCTCCGTTATATCTGGCAGAGCATCCTGAAAAAGTTGAAAAACTGATTTTTTCCGGACCCGGCGGAATAATTCCAAAGAATATGACCGATTTCTTTATTCCTTTACCTGACAGCGTTAAATTAAAAAATCGAGAGACCTCAAGACATGTTGCCTCTGAATATCTTGAACCAGCAGCATACAGAAGATTTACAAAAATAAGTAATTACGCAGGTTTTGGTATTAAAATTGCCTCAGACCATGAAATTGACAGCCTGTTGGATTGTTTTATGACAAACCTGTCAAAGCAAAAATCAAAAAGAACGAATTTACCTTGTTCTCCCTCTTTTGAAAAAGGTAGTGGCGGTTATGCGCATTTCAGAACAGGGTTGCACATCGAAAAAGGAAAAGATAAAAGGGATATTTTACGGAACCTCAATACGCCGGTTATGATTCTGTTGGGTGAAAGCGACCCTATACAATGGAGCTGCATTGCTGATTACCTGAAAGTGTTCAAAAACGTAAAATTTATTATAATTCCTGAATCAGGCCATTCTGTATTTTCCTGTCAACCAGAAATGTGCTTAAAATTAACCAGGGAATTCTTAAGTGTACCCGGTGAATAGAAGCACCTTGCTGGTACACATTCGTGATGCGTGACGGCACAAACCCTCATAAAGAGTTAATGGAATACTCCACTTGTCATAGCCCTGGAACGGTAAATCCAGTAACAGGGCCACCGCATAAAAATCAAGAGCTCAAACAAACAATCTCTTTGCGGTGAATAAATAAATTTATCGCCGCATATTTGCGGTAATTAAATCGTATATTTACCGCACAATACAATGAGATAATGGCAAAATACATTTACGAATTTAAAAACTGGACCAATTTTTCGTGGCAACACAAAGCTATAAATGTCGTTTTTGGTGAGGTGCGGCTTTTGCAAGGTAAAATAATAGGGCAAATGAACGCTTTGGGCTTTTCTGCCAAAGAAGAATCAACGCTAAACGCCTTAACCTCCGACGTAGTAAAATCATCAGAAATAGAAGGCAAATTACTTAATTATGACCAGGTACGTTCGTCCATTGCAAGGCGTTTGGGCATAAACACTGCAGGACTTGTACCGGGCAACCGCTATATTGAAGGCGTTGTGGAAATGATGCTGGATGCCACCCAACGATACACTTTACCTTTAACCGAAAAACGTTTGTTTGGTTGGCATGCGGCACTCTTCCCCACGGGTTATAGCGGACCTTACTTAATTGAAACGGGACGATACCGAACTGGTGATATGCAAGTTGTTTCGGGCGCTATGGGCAAGGAAAAAGTGCATTACCAGGCCGTAAAGCCCGAATCAGTAAAACCGGAAATGGACAGGTTTCTGGATTGGTTCAATAACGAAAATAGCCTTGATCCTGTTCTGAAAGCCGCCATAGCACACTTTTGGTTTATCATCATACATCCCTTTGCTGACGGAAACGGCAGAATCGGAAGAGCTATAGCCGACATGTTGCTTGCCAGTTCTGAAGGAAGCGGTGAACGATTTTACAGTATGTCGGGCCAAATATTAGCCGAACGCAAACGCTATTACGAAGTATTGCAAAAAGTGCAACATAGCGCAGGCGACATTACCGAATGGATAGACTGGTTTCTGCATTGTCTCAAAAATGCAATGCTCTCAACCGAAAACACCACACAGAAAATACTGCGTAAAGCCGAGTTCTGGAAAATACACGAACATATACCTGTCAACGAACGCCAACGATTAATGCTTAACAAACTCTTCGACGATTTTGAAGGAAAACTACAAACCTCAAAATGGGCTAAGATTGCCAAAACCTCTAACGACACAGCCTTACGGGATATAAAAGACCTTATAGAAAAAGGCATACTGAAACAAACTGACGAAGGAGGCCGAAACGCAAACTATGAATTAGCAGGCTTTACATTAGAATGAACACCAGGCAATATCACTTCTCTGTTGGCTCGCATCTGGGATGCGTGACGGTACAAACCTACATAATGAGTTAACTGAATACTCCACTTGTCATAGCCCCGGAACGCAGTGTGTAATAGTATGAAGACAATCCAAACAATACTGATTATTTTGCTTTCACTGACTTTACAAAGTCAAAATAAACCATTTCAGATATTTCTGTATCAAGATACAGTGATTGTGAACCGAATTGACACTGCATTTCTTTTTTCAAATGACAAAGGAGATTTTCAGTATGAAAATGGCATCTTGAAAATTACACTAAACGAGAGTCAGATAACAACAAATTTTAATGTGAAAATAATTGGATTTCGAAATGACTCACTATGCAAATTACCAATAGCAGAAGTGGTCACAGATGGAAGACAAACTACTGTTGACAATGATAGCAAAAAGGTAATTCTTGAAGGCAACTTTGTCAAAGGTAAACAAGTTGGTGTCTGGCATGATAGATGGGATGAATTTGACAATATCAGTGTTTATGACAGCACCGGTACAATACTTCCTGTGGTAAAATACAACATTGATACTTCTTGCCAATTGATTTTCATTAATGAAATTGATACATCAACATTCATTTATTCTTTGAAAAAACAGATTAATTTGATAATTAATCCAATTAACTATTTCAAATCCGAATCAAAATACATCGATTCATATGATACGCTTCGTTTTTGTATTTTAAATTCATATTTGGATTCATTAGGATATGAATCATGGAAAAATACAGAATATGATTTTATTCGTTTTGTTTGGTTTAGAGCAGATAATCCTATTAATTTAAGCCTTAAAAAGCAGGATTCTATTATTTCATTTAATCTACTTGTGACAGATGCAGAATACGATTTTTACATAGGTAATGTTGTTCAAAAAGATACATTGATGAATTCTGATACAAAGGAATTTTATAAGGCAAGTATGGTACTTGATGAAATTGATTTTTGGGGTCAAATTTCAAAAGACGGGTGCCATGGAGACTATTTGTTTATCGAAGCAAAAATAAATGGCAAGTATAATTCTAAGCGGATAAATTGTTTAGAATATAGAATACCTGAGAATACTAAAGTTATGAAGCTATTTAAAAAACTTTCTAAAAAAGCCGGACTAAAAAGAGAATATAGAATTCAATACTAAAATACAACAAACGCTATAGCAAATGCGGGGTTGCATGTTCGTTGAAACATTTGCATTCTTTATATAAATTTGTGCCGGATAACAGTTAAGTGCCACCTAAGCCTCCACTTTTCCAGCCCCGGAACGTTATAGGCTATATTAAACGACTGCCAAGTATGGCGTAAAATATCAACCCGAAAGATTAATTTAAACAAATAGTAATAGTATGAAAAAGTTACAATTCACGGTAAGCATCAATGCACCTGTGACCAGGATTTATGATTTTATGCTTGGCATCACCAGTAAATCAACTTATGAGCAATGGACTGCTTTGTTTAACCCAACATCGACCTTTGAAGGAAGTTGGGACAAGGGAAATAAAATTCTATTTATTGGAGTAGATGAGAAAGGAGAAAAGGGAGGTATGGTTTCCAGGATAGCAGAAAACATTCCCAACCGATTTGTGTCGATTCAACATTATGGTCTTATTAAAGCTGAAAAGGAAATTACAGAAGGGCCAGAAGTGGAAAAATGGGCAAACGGATTTGAAAACTATACCTTCGAAGCAAACAAAGGAACTACAACCGTTACTGTTGACTTAGACACCACTGAAGATTTTGTAGATTATATGAACCAGACCTACCCAAAAGCACTCGATAAGCTGAAAGAACTTTGCGAAAAATAACCATTTCAAGAATATCTTAAAAATACAAAGAAATAAACACTGACTAGAACAGCCCTTGCTGGCGCGTATCTGTATTGCGTGATGGTACAAATCCAGATAAAGAGTTAATGGCATACTCCACCTATAATAGCCCCCGAACGTTAGCGGCAACCTTGAATCTTTAACAAAGACAGTTTTTCGTTCAAATAATACTATTCATAATTTAAAGAAAATGAAAAAATCTATATTGACACTTTGCATTTTACTCATAAGTATTTTCGCTTACAGTCAGGACAAAAAATTTGGTATTACATTACAAGTGAGTAGTCCCAGCAATGATGACATTAAACTCGGATGGTTTAATATTGACCAGGAATCAATCGACGGTTACAATTTGAAACATAAATCATTTGCCGGCGGTTTTTTGGCAAGTTATAACATCAATAATGAGACGACCATTCGTCTGAGATTTGGGATAACGAACTATTTCATTGAGGAGTATAGTGACGGAACTCTTAATGGAATTCAATATTCAACATCGGCTAAGGGGCAACAAAACAAGATACAGTTTGCGCCGGGAATAACCTGGAAAATGAATATGAATAAACTATCACTGTTTGGAGGCTTTGATCTACCCGTTAATCTTCACGGAGAGTTTAACCTGGATAATAATTCAGTAAATAAGGATTCCCTGACCGGAAATAGAACAAGTGACATTCAAGTCAAAACAACTCTTCCTGGCGGAAATTCATTCGGTATTGGTGCTATAATGGGGTTCAATTATTTTCCTGCAAAATGGGTCTCAATGGGTGCAGAATTTTCACCTTCATTACTTTATGCAAAACTTTCCGGAAAAACAACTACAGTTACAACAGACAATTTGACACCTGCAAATTCCTATACAAGTCACTCTGAAGATGAAGACAAGGGTTTTACTTTTTACGACCAGAGATTTTCAATAAATTTTTCAGTATGGTTCTGATACCATGTAATACAGAAATATACGCAGCTGTAACATGCGGTATAAGCAATGGCGGCCCCTTTATTCCGGGATTCTCACACAACACTCCTTTAGCTTCGCGGCGGGGGATTATAACCTCGTCCTGATTCCCGCCACTGCCCGCTTGCTGGCATGCATCCAATGTTGTTAAGTTAAGGATTTTGTAAATTATAAGTTTTAAACGCAGAGAACGCTGCGAATACGCAAAGTGTCGCTGAGATGATAACTCCGGAACCCCTTTGCGTAACTCTGCGTAAAACTTTGCGGCTCTCTGCGGTTATTTCTTTGTTTTACTGTTAACTTAATGACATCGGGTGCTCATCAGTGATGCGTTACGGTATAAACCCACTTAAAGAGTTAATGGAATACTGCACTTGTTATAGCCCGGAACGTTCCTACCAGGCTCTGTATCACTTACTGTTCTATTTACCTGTTGCCGCCTGTAGTTTCGGCGTCAAAAAACGACGTTCCACTTAACTCTGGGGGCTATCGACTGAAAATACTTTTAATACTTTTTATCCGTTGTATTTTTGTACGTCAATAGTCCTTTTAAAAACAAGTGTAATAAGAATAACCATGAAAACACAAGGGAGAATAATCGCAGCTGCCGCGATACTTAGCATACTGGTTTGGGGATGCGCCAAGAATGATAGCAACCCGGATTCAAATTCGCTGAAACAATCCATTACCGGGAGTTCAGCCAATCTCAACAAAGCCATGGAGGCAATTACCTCTTCACCGGCATATACTATTCTTACCGTGAACGACGGATCATTCAAAAACTCAGGCTCTATGGCCGACTCAGCCTACAGGGACTACATTTCAATTGCAAAAATAAAGGGTGTTTATGAGTACAAATACTCCGTAAAACCTGACAAGTGGGGCATTCCGTTAATCAGTTTTTTCAACCGTACTGCGGATGACGCAAAAATGATCGTACGCCTGCCCTTAGTTAAAGTACAAAACCCCAGGTTGCTGAGGCACTTTTCACCATCCGATACTGCACTGACTAACAATTTTGAAATCGCAGTTTCTGATTATCATAACAACTACAACAATTATCACGATTTCGATTATGCACTGTCCTCGGAAATCAGCGTTAACAATGCTGTTGCAGGCAATCTCAATATCAATTCGCTTGTCGGACCACAAAAGGGAATCCACTATATGGCTCAATACGCTTTCAGCGGAAGTTACACGGCAAAATACATGTATGATTCGGGCGACACTTCCGTTTCAAGTTTTACTATCAGCGAAAACAATGCTGTATTGTACCAGGAAAAATTAATGACCATAAGGAACGACACAGCCCGTTTTGGCCGTGAATTCCAGTACTGGCTAACAATCGGCAATGTGCAGATCGTAAAGAGATCGGGAACCGTGAAGCCTGAAATTTACCTGAACGGTGTATTACAACCCAATGCCACTGTTAAAATTATTGACCATGCTGCTGATCCTGAAGCTTCGGTTTGCAGGAAACGCGATATACAGATTACTTTTGAAGATGGAACTACAACAACGGTTTCAGCTTTAATTGGTACATCCGTAGCCAATATAAAGACCCTGTTCGAGTCATTACACCAGGTATACTTTGCTGCTTACATCGTCGACTGGATGGCTTATGACATTTATTATAACAGGAATTAAACCCGGTTTTGGAAGCTGGTTTTATCAACTGTTTTTGAACAACACACAACCGGAAACAAAAAAACCTGGAGGAGTTATCTTCCAGGTTTTTTTTACTGATGTGGAATACCGGTTTACAGGATATTCCAGACAAAACCAAGTTTAAATAATACCACATCAATTATTAACCCGAGAAGGAATAACATCCCGAAAACCCGGTTGTAAATAAAAGCATGCGAAACAAGGTACAGCGGCCAGCCTTCGCTTGCAGCCCCCTCAGGCTTTGTAAGCGGACGTGGTTTCAGGAAAACTTTCGAAGCCCATATCAGCTTAGGGACTGCAAGGAATACGATCAGCATTGCCGGTCCCAGGTGGCCCGTAAGCACCAGGGCGATAATGAACACATATTGCAAAACCCAGAATACAATAGTCGAATAGCGGGCTGCTTTCTCGCCGATTACGACCGGTAGGGTCCTTACTCCTTTTGCCTTGTCTTCGGGAAGTTTGTCAGTATGTTTACCAAAAAGCACAGTAGTTGGCCCTAAAGCATATACAAGGCTGAGTATGGCCACCCAGTTGTCCCAGTGTCCGCCCGAGACTACGAAATAGGTGCCACCAACCATAAGCGGACCCCAGACCAGGATCACCGAAGGTTCGCCCAATCCGAAATATTTCAGTGGCCAGGTATAGAAAAGCAGGAAAAATAATCCTGCACCAAGTAAATAAAATGCGCCAATGCCTGTAACAGCAACCAGGTATATCCCGATTACCAGCGCTATTCCAAGTGTTACCAGTAAGTAAGCCATAAAGCTGTTCATGCTCAGCAATCCATGCTCAAGCGGTTGAGGGCCATAGAGTGAACGATAGTAATTATCTTTGTCGATCCCCTTTTTATGATCAACCAGGTCGTTAAGCAGGTTGTTGCTGGCATGGGCCATTACAATTCCTATCATGCAAAGGATAAAAAATTCCCACGAAAAATTTCCGCTGCGGTAAGCAAGCAATCCGCCGATTGCGGCAGCCAGGGCAGTCATTATGAAAACAGCTGCGCGGGTAGCAATAAGCCATCGCGAGATTACATCCAGTTTATCCCATTCCCCTTTTGTTATTTGTGGAATCACCCGTAAGGCTTTAACCCACATTGAAGTATTTACCATTTAGTTTTGTGTTTAGTTTATCTTATCACAAAACAATTGCCTGCCACAAAGGTTCAGCAGGAATGAAATGATAAATATCTGGTAACAGTCAAATAGCTGATAGTAAAATGCATAGGCAAGAATTAGAAATCAATTCCGTTGAGTCCCGTGAGGGACGAAATATCGGAAGAATCAGAAATATATTCCGTTGAGTCCCGTCAGGAACGAAATATCGGAAGAATCAGAAATATATTCCGTTGAGTCCCGTCAGGGACGAAATATCGGAAGAATCAGAAATATATTCCGTTGAGTCCCGTCAGGAACGAAATATCGGAAGAATCAGAAATATATTCCGTTGAGTCCCGTCAGGAACGAAATATCGGAAGAATCAGAAATATATTCCGTTGAGTCCCGTCAGGGACGAAATATCGGAAGAATCAGAAATATATTCCGTTGAGTCCCGTCAGGAACGAAATATCGGAAGAATCAGAAATATATTCCGTTGAGTCCCGTCAGGGACGAAATATCGGAAGAATCAGAAATATATTCCGTTGAGTCCCGTCAGGGACGAAATATCGGAAGAATCAGAAATATATTCCGTTGAGTCCCGTCAGGGACGAAATATCGGAAGAATCAGAAATATATTCCGTTGAGTCCCGTCAGGGACGAAATATCGGAAGAATCAGAAATATATTCCGTTGAGTCCCGTCAGGGACGAAATATCGGAAGAATCAGAAATATATTCCGTTGAGTCCCGTCAGGGACGAAATATCGGAAGAATCAGAAATATATTCCGTTGAGTCCCGTCAGGGACGAAATATCGGAAGAATCAGAAATATATTCCGTTGAGTCCCGTCAGGGACGAAATATCGGAAGAATCAGAAATATATTCCGTTGAGTCCCGTCAGGAACGAAATATCGGAAGAATCAGAAATATATTCCGTTGAGTCCCGTCAGGGACGAAATATCGGAAGAATCAGAAATATATTCCGTTGAGTCCCGTCAGGGACGAAATATCGGTGAAATATGAAATGTAATCCGTTGAGTCCCGTGAGGGACGAAATATCGGTGAAATATGAAATGTAATCCGTTGAGTCCCGTGAGGGACGAAATATCGGTAGAATATGAAATGTAATCCGTTGAGACCCGTCAGGGACGAAATATCGGTGAAATATGAAATGTAATCCGTTGAGTCCCGTCAGGGACGAAATATCGGTAGAATATGAAATGTAATCCGTTGAGACCCGTCAGGGACGAAATATCGGTGAAATATGAAATGTAATCCGTTGAGTCCCGTCAGGGACGGAATCGAATTAACAAGAAAACAGGAAATTACAATGTTATGCCGTTAACCGGTCCAATACAAGTTTTACCAGTCTTTCCACATCGCTATGGTAGTCGGTTGCATAATTATGTGTAACGCGGTTGGCGACAATGGTGCAGATAGTCAGCGTTTCGTGCCCGAGCATTTTCCCTAACCCGTATAAGGCCGAAGTCTCCATTTCAAAATTTGCAATACGGTTTCCACCGAACTCGAAACTCTCAATCAGGTGATTCAGTTCGGGATAAGCCAGTTTAAGCCTTAATTCCCTTCCCTGCGGACCATAAAAACCGGGTGCTGTAAGAGTGATGCCATGAACCAGGTTTGTACCCATTTTATCCATCAGCATTTGCGAACAAGGCACTGCATATATCCCCGGAAGGTTTTCGTTCCAGCGGACATGAAGCGTAAAAGCCTCGGCCAGATCGGCATTCATTACACTTTTACCCTTTTCATAAAAGTACAGAAGTCCGTCCATTCCCATCCCGTAAGTTGATGCCACGAAATCGCCCGGGTGAATATCAGCCTGCAGAGCTCCGGCTGTCCCCAGCCTGATGATATTGAGTTTAGTATGTGTTTTCTTAGGTTCACGGGTGGCAAGATCGATATTCACTGCAGCATCAAGCTCATTGATAACTATGTCGAGGTTATCGGTTCCCATACCTGTTGATAAAACAGTCAGTCGTTTATTCCCTATCGAACCTGTATGTGTAAATAATTCCCGGTTCTGAACTGAGAAATCTATTTTATCGAAATGCTTCGAAATTTCTTTAACACGTCCCGGATCGCCTACAACAATAATTGTATCTGCAACGTTTTCAGGTTTCAGGTGCAGGTGATAAACACTTCCGTCGGGATTAAGTATAAGTTCTGATTGAGCTATCGGTGCCATAAGTATCAGCGGAAAAAAGTATATTTGTAGGCAAAAGTAATCAAAAAGTAAACGGATGAATAAAATACTCATACCTGTTGATTTCGAACAGCAGTCATTTCTTGCCACGGAGCAATCGTATAACCTGGCCCGGCTGATTAAGGCTGAAATCGTATTGCTTTATGTATTTGAGCAGTCCGGCATGTTCAGCGGTATTTTCAGCAATGATCAGAATAACGAACTTCTCTCGAAAATCGACGAAAGGCTTGCTGAAATGGCCGGGAAAGTTTCAATTTCGAGCGGCCTGAAAGTATCGTATCGTCTCGAAAAAGGCAGGATATATACCAAAATCACTGAAGTCGCCAAAGAAATCGGTGCAAGTTATATAGTAATGGGAACGCATAGTTCCGATGAAGGCGAAGCCCAGGACAAACGTTTCGGTGCCAATTCGTCGCGTGTTATCCGGCTGGCGCCCTGCCCGGTTATCACAATTAATTCGAAACATCTGTATAACGGTTGCAGGAATATACTTCTGCCTCTTGATCTTACCAAGGAAACACGGCAAAAAGTAACTTTTGGAATCGAAATAGCCAAAATATATGGTGCAGGGATCAAAGTGGTTTCAGCCTTATGGTCGAAAAATGATCCGGCTGTTATAGGAAGGCTTTACCAGCAGGGCGAACAGGTTACTGATTTTATAGCTGCAGCCGGTGTTGCCTGTACATTCGAAATTATCGAAAGTCACGGGGGTGAACGTACACTGGTTCCTTCCATACTGAACTATGCTTCGCAACAGGGCGATGTCGATCTTATTATTATATGCACACAACAGGAAATAGGTATTGTTGAATTCTTTGTCGGCTCCCATGCCCAGGAATTTATGCGCCTTTCCGACATCCCTGTTATGTCGGTAATCCCGAAAGATCTCGGGTTCACATCGGTTTTCTCATAGAGACTATTTGGGGTCAGGGAACAATAAGGTTACTGGCTTCCGGTTCTGGTACCAATGCCTGTCCTCCGGCACCCGGCACATCGAAATCCGGCACCTGTCAAAATCAGAACTCTAAAATCACCTAATCCATCTCAACAATGCTGGCAGAAATAATTACAATCGGCGACGAACTGCTTATCGGGCAGGTTATCGATACCAACTCGGCCTGGATGGCTGAGCAACTGAATATGATCGGGATAAAAGTGTACCAGATAACCAGCATTTCCGATAACCAGGACCATATACTCCGGACCTTACGTGAAGCCAGCGGGCGGGCCCGGCTCATATTAATAACCGGTGGTCTTGGCCCGACAAAAGATGATATTACAAAACAGACACTTTGTAAGTATTTTGATACTTCAATGGTTTTCAGCGAAGAGGCATACAAAAATGTAGAAAAGCTCTTTTCTGCCCGCGGGGTAGCAGTAACGGAGATCAACCGGTTACAGGCAATGGTGCCGGCAAACTGCAAAGTGATACCAAACAGTAACGGTACCGCCCCCTGCATGTGGTTCGAAAAAGAAGGAATTATTTATGTTTCCATGCCCGGAGTCCCTTTCGAGATGAAAGGAATAATGGAAGAGGAAATCATTCCACGCCTGCTCGGCAGCCAGGAAAAAGTAATTATTCACCGCACTATTCTTACCGAAGGAGTTGGCGAATCGTTCCTTGCCACCCTTATCGAACCCTGGGAAGATTCGCTGCCGCCTTTTATAAAACTGGCTTACCTGCCCCAACCCGGAATGGTGCGCTTAAGGCTTACTGCCTATGGAACCGAGCGGGAAGCATTGCAACTCGCAGTAAATAAGGCTGAGAAAGAATTATATACATATGCCGGTAAATATATTTTCGGTTTTGATGAAGATACTATGGAAACGATTGTGGGCCGGCTGCTGCGAGAAAAAGGAAAAACACTTTCAACTGCCGAAAGTTGCACCGGTGGAAACATTGCACAGCTTATAACCAGTATTGCCGGAAGTTCTGATTATTTTAAAGGCTCCATTGTGGCTTATTCCAACGAAATCAAGGAGAATTTCCTGGATGTGCCACACCAGACCTTAATTGACCATGGTGCAGTAAGCGAACCAACAGTGCTGGCCATGGCCGAAGGCATAAAGCAACGTTTCGATACAGATTATGCCATTGCGGTATCGGGCATAGCCGGGCCCGGAGGAGGAACAGATGAAAAGCCGGTTGGGACAACATGGATAGCCATTGCGACGCCCTCAGGAACCATCGCAAGGAAATTCCTCCTGGGCGACCACCGCGGGCGGAATATCCGGAAAGCATCGGTGGCAGCGCTGAATATGCTGAGGGGAAAGTTGCTTGAAGAAAATTAAATCAAGAAATTCCGATTTTGGCAACAGAATGACTCGCTACATATATCTATTTGTCACGTAGTTATGAGCCTTAATATACCTCAACGGTCCACGTCATTCACATTTTGAAAGTTTTTTTTCAGAATGTTTTGATTTTTATAAAATTATACAGACCTTTGCACTCCATTTTGAAAAGCCTACAACTATGTCGAGAGTTTGCGAATTAACCGGAAAGAAAATGATCGTTGGAAACAGCGTATCCCACTCAAATATTAAAACCAAACGCAGGTTTTACCCGAATCTTCAAACCAAGCGCTTCTTTATTCCTGAAGAAGACAAATGGATTACCTTGAAAGTTTCGACTTCAGTGTTGCGTACAATCAACAAGAAAGGCATCAGTGCATGCATGAAAGAAGCCCGCGAAAACGGCTTCCTCCTTAACAAGTAGACAATTGTAATGAATAGTAATTGAGCTGTTTCCCTCCTGGGTAACAGCTTTTTTTGTTTCCATACTCCCGCATTAACAAATTTTTTGAAAACAGGCAGCAAAAGCCTTACAAAAGGTGTGTAAAAGAAATATCTTTGCAGAGATGAGAAAAGGCCTTGTACTTTCTATATTGATATTGTTCGCGTTTTCGGCATTTGAAGCCAGGGCGCAGAAAGTCAACGATCTTGTCCAGTTCTCAGGGGTTGTGGTTACTGCCGACAGCCTTCGGCCAGTGCCTTTTGCCAGTATAGCGGTTGCAAAAACAGGACGTGCAACATCATCGGATTACTGGGGATTCTTTTCTATTGTGGTTCATAAAAACGACCTGATTTCGTTTACGGCAGTGGGATACAAAACTGGTTTATTCCGCATTCCTGATACGCTTTCCGAAAACCGTTATTCACTTATACAGGTGATGTCATCGGACACCATTATGCTTACCGAAACTGTAATATATCCCTGGCCAAGCAAGGAACAATTCAGGCATGCTTTCCTGACTCTCGAAATCCCTGACGACGACATCGAAATAGCCCGCCGCAACCTGGCGTATATGGAAATGCGCGAAATCTACGGCCGCAATTATGATCCGGAGCGTTATGGCTATACCCCGGGACAAAGCTACAGGAACTATATGAGTGCCCAGTCCGATAAACTTTACTACAACGGGCAAACTATGCCTAACAACCTGTTAAATCCTATAGCCTGGGCAAAATTTATACAGGCCTGGAAACGTGGTGATTTCAAAAAGAAGCGATAGCACGCGAACCAATCATACTGCGTCGTTAAGACCAGGTATTTCAGGAAATTAAATTGCCCACTTTGTTAATATCCCGGCAGGTAATAGGCTGATATTTAACAAATCGGCAATTTACCTCCTCAAATTATACTACTTTCGCAAATCGAACGTTATCAGAACTGATAACTGTATTAATTAAAAGCTATCCCAGCAACCCCGGCCTGAACTTGAAACTTAACAAAACCCTTTCATTTCCCGTTTCGAAAGCTGTGCTCATTATCGGTATCCTGATAATGCGATTTTCAGGTTTTTCACAACAGTTTGGCATGATTACAGGTAAAGTAACCGATGATAAAAATCAGCCGGTCGAACTGGTAAGTATAAGCATATCAGGCCTTCCCGGGGGAACCACTACCGGAGCTGACGGAGCCTACAGCCTGCAGATACCTGCCGGCAGGGAGTTGAAAATTATTTATTCTTTTATTGGATACAATACTGACACTGCTTTCGTTAAAGTAAATGCCGGTGAAAAACTAAGGGTAAACCGGCTTATAACTGCTTCTTCTACTGAACTGGGAAGTGTTGTTATAGAGGATCGCCGGATTCGGAGCACAAATCTGATACGTATCGACGCCCGTACCGTGAATGCACTACCCTCAGCATCAGGAGGGATTGAAGCATTACTGAAAACCATGCCCGGCGTTGTTTCGAACAATGAACTCAGTTCGCAATATTCAGTACGCGGAGGCAACTTCGACGAAAACCTGGTGTATGTTAATGATATCGAGATTTACCGTCCATATCTTGTTCGCTCAGGACAGCAGGAAGGCCTGAGTTTCCTGAACAGCGACCTGGTTTCGTCCGTATTGTTCTCGGCTGGCGGTTTCGAAGCACGGTATGGCGATAAATTGTCGAGTGTATTGGATATCAGGTACAAACGTCCGGTAAAATTTGCCGCATCCGCTGCAGTCAGCCTCCTGGGAGCTACGGCCCATGTTGAAGGGCTGAGTAAAGACAAGAAATTCACTTACCTTGCCGGAGCCAGGTACAAAACCAGCCAATACCTCCTGAACGCTCTTGAAACCAAAGGGAATTACCGCCCTGTTTTCCTCGACCTGCAATCGTTTCTCACATATACACTTTCGAAAAAACTTGAACTATCAGTTATCGGCTATATTTCGTCGAATAGTTATACGATGATTCCCGAAACCCGCGATACAAAATTTGGCACATATTTCACACCAATGCTGCTAACCATGTACTTTGACGGGCAGGAAGTAGATAAATACGAGAGCCGCATGGGGGGAATTACACTTACCCAAAAGGCTAATGAGCATCTTCAGATTAAATGGATCACCTCGGCTTACACTTCAAAAGAAGCTGAATCGTACGACATTATTGCCCAGTATTTTATTGGACAGCTTGATAATGAGCCCGACAAGAGCGATTCTATCAGGGTAATCGAAACCAAGGGAGTAGGCGGATATTTCGACCATGCCCGAAACCTGCTCAGGATAAATGTGTTCAATGTCGAAAACCGTTACAGCTATTCGAACAAGGAAAACTTAGCACAATGGGGCATTAAATACCAGAGGGAAATGATCGACGACCGGATAAATGTGTGGGAAATGATCGACTCAGCCGGGTTTTCAACCCCAATGGTTCCCGGTATTCCGGGACAACCAGGCAACCTTACCGATTTTAACCTTGATTCCCACATTAAAACTTCAGCCAGTATCGCTTCGAACCGTTATACTGCCTTTGCCCAGGACACATGGTCGCCGAGTGGTGACTCAACAGCGATATCGATTACAGGCGGTGTTAGATTTCAATACTGGGATTATAACCGGCAATTTATTGTTAGTCCGCGTGCAAGTATCTCGTACAAACCTAACTGGCGAAGAGATGTGGTACTTCGCTTCTCAGCAGGGTATTATTACCAGCCACCGTTTTATCGCGAACTACGCAACCTGCAGGGCGAAATTAACCCTAACCTCCTGGCGCAGAAATCCTTACAGTTTGTAGCTGGTAGCGATATCGATTTTACGGCCTGGGGACGACCGTTTAAATATGTTACCGAGATTTATTACAAACACATGACCGACCTTATTCCTTACCAGGTCGACAATGTGCGCATACAGTACCTGGGGATAAATGGTTCACACGGATATGCTTATGGCCTCGACATGAAGGTGAACGGCGATTTTGTGAAAGGAGTTGAATCGTGGGCAAGCCTTTCGATTATGAAAACAGCCGAGGATTTGTACAACGATCAGTATACAGCGTATTATAATGCCAAAGGAGAAGTTATTCATTATGGCTATACGGTTGATAATGTTGCAGTTGACTCTGCCGTCATCTATCCCGGGTATATACCCCGCCCTACCGACCAGCGGGTTACCTTCGGATTGTTCTTCCAGGACTATCTGCCTATGGATCCCAGTTTCAAAATGAACCTTGGTCTTTATTTTGGAAGCGGTTTACCAACCGGGGCCCCGAATACGCCCTTATATACTCACACACACCGCCTTCCTCCATACCGCAGGGTGGATATAGGTTTATCAAAACAAATCATAGGCAGCGAGGCAATTCAACCTAAAACAGGATTCTTCAGTGGTTTCAGATCATTATACGTCACCCTGGAAATACTCAATCTGCTTTCGGTCGATAATACGATTTCTTACACCTATGTGCGCGATGTAAACGGCAATTCCTACAGTGTCCCCAATTACCTTACCCCCCGCCAGCTGAACATTAAAATAGGCGCAGAATTTTAGGGGTTATCAAACTTGTATTTGTAGTCAATAAGTCTCTACTTATAATATCCCAACCCGGATTTAAAAACCAGGATAAGGATTGCAGTGTATATACATGTGTTTTTGGAAATTTTATGATTTGACTTTTCGAACCTTTTATATCCCGTCTTGTTTAATGTGTAGATTTAAAACAATACTAATAACTAATAAACACAAAAGTCAAAATGGACTATCAATTTCCCGAATTACCGTATGCGTTCAATGCACTGGAACCCCATATCGATGCAATGACCATGGAGATCCACTACACGAAACATCACAAAACCTACTTCGATAAGTTTGTTGCCGCTATTAAAGACACCGACAGCAATGGCAAATCACTCGAGGAAATTTTCACCCAGGTGAGCAAGCTCCCGATGGCTGTGCGCAATCACGGAGGCGGCTTATACAATCATACTATTTTCTGGGAAAGCATGGCTCCTAACGCCGGTGGCGAGCCTGCAGGCCAGCTGGCGGAGGCAATCAATATCCAGTACGGTTCTTTTGCCGGATTCCAGGCTAAATTTAACGATGCTGCTGCAAACCGTTTCGGAAGCGGTTGGGCATGGCTTAGTGTAAAAGCTGACAAAAGCCTTTGTGTTTGTTCAAGTGCAAACCAGGACAATCCGCTGATGGATACTTCTGATTGCCCTGCAACTCCAATTCTAGGACTCGATGTATGGGAACATGCCTATTATCTCAAATTCCAGAACCGTCGTCCTGATTATATATCGGCATTCTGGAATGTGGTGAACTGGAAAGTCATTGAATCACGTTACGAAGCACTCGTAAAATAATTGAACATGAAAAAGCTGGTTCTATTTTTCCTGGTACTGATATCAATTCAGTTCTCACTGAAGGCGCAACAGGAACCTTTCCACAAATTTGCACCTCTTCCTTATGCTTACGACGCTCTGGAACCCTACATCGATAAGATGACCATGGAAATCCATTACGACAAGCATCACCGGGCCTATTACACAAATTTCATGGCAGCCATAAAGGGGACCGAGCTTGAGAATACCCCGATGGAAACTATTTTTGCAAACATGAGTGCATATGCACCTGCCATCCGCAACACAGGCGGAGGATACTGGAACCATGAAATGTTCTGGAACTGCATGAAACCAAACGGTGGTGGAGTTCCGGCAGGGAAACTGGGTGATGCCATTAAATCGACTTTCGGATCGTTCGACGAATTCAAAAAACAATTTACCGAAGCCGGAGTAAAGCGTTTTGGTTCAGGCTGGGTGTGGCTGATAGTAAATGAAGCTGGAAAACTTATCATTAACTCAACTGCCAACCAGGACAATCCACTTATGAATACTGAAACGCTGAGAGGAATTCCTGTTTTATGCCTTGATGTGTGGGAACATGCCTATTACCTCAAATACCAGAACAAGCGTGGTGATTACATCAACGCCTTCTGGAATGTGGTAAACTGGGATTTTGTCCAGAGCGGATACGACAAAGCAATTGCCAGGAAGCAATAAAACTTTAGTTCTGATTGAAAATATAAAAGCCCGGAAGATTATAAACTTCCGGGCTTTTCATTTATCCTTAGGTTATGTTGGTTTATTCAAACGACAGTATTGCAGTTTTAATTATTTCGATAGCTTCGCGCAATTGCACTTCGCTGATGACTAAAGGAGGTGCGAACCTTATGATATTGCCATGAGTCGGTTTTGCCAACAAGCCCATATCTTTCATTTTTACGCATACATCCCAGGCTTCGAAACCGTTTTTCGGCCTGATAACAATAGCATTGAGCAAACCTTTACCACGAACTAGTTCAATCATTTCGCTTTTTACAGCCGAAAGTTCGTTGCGGAATATTTTACCCAGTTTTTCGGCTTTTTCGGCAAGGTTTTCATCTTTCACTACTTCAAGGGCTGCAATTGCAACGCGGGCTGCAAGGGGATTCCCGCCAAAAGTGGAACCATGTTCACCTGGTTTAATGGTCAGCATGATTTCGTCGCTTGCCAGAACAGCCGATACCGGCATGGCACCACCCGAAAGGGCTTTACCCAGGATAAGAATATCAGGATGAACATTTTCATGATCGCAGGCAAGGAGTTTCCCTGTACGGGCTATGCCAGTCTGAACTTCGTCGGCAATGAAAAGAACGTTGTTTTTCTTGCAAAGTTCGTATGACTTCGAAAGATATCCTGCATCCGGAACAAAAACACCTGCTTCGCCTTGTATAGGTTCGACCAGGAAACCGGCAACATCAGGATCTTCAAGAGCTTTTTCGAGAGCAGCCAGGTCATTGTATGGAATAGTAATAAAACCAGGTGTAAATGGACCAAATCCACCGTACGAATCCGGGTCGGTCGACATCGAAATGATTGTAATGGTACGACCGTGAAAGTTACCTTCGCAAACGATAATTTTTGCCTGACCGTCGGCGATGCCTTTTACCTTGTAAGCCCATTTGCGGCAGAGTTTAAGGGCAGTTTCGTCGGCTTCGGCACCTGAATTCATCGGCAGCACCTTATCATAACCGAAATATTCGGTGATGTATTTCTCATAAACGCCGAGTACATTGCTGTAAAATGCCCTTGAAGTGAGGGTTAGAGTCTGTGCCTGTTCGATCATTGCTCCTACAATTTTCGGGTGGCAGTGTCCCTGGTTTACGGCGGAATACGCCGACAGGAAATCGAAATATTGTTTGCCTTCAACATCCCACACCAACGCACCTTCGCCTTTAGCCAATACAACCGGCAAAGGGTGGTAATTGTGTGCACCATACTTGTCTTCCAGCTCGATAGCTTTGGCTGATGTTAAATCTTTAAGGATCTCGTTAAGCATAAAAATGATTGGTTTTTTGTGGTTTAAATCTGAAATATGATGCAAAGGTAATTATTTAAAAACAACTACCAAGGAGCCGGGAAATTCTGTCGAAGGTTGGATTTGGATTAAGTAAACGCAGGTAGAAACTGGATTAAAAAAAAGGTTATTATTCTGATAATATGATATTTATAAATATTCTATCATATGCTACCATGATAAAATCCAAATTCCAAATTCCAAAACCCAGGTCACAAATCACTATTCGCAACTCGTAATTTGTAAATCCCAAATCTCTTACCCTCTAGCGACTGCTCCCCTATTCTTAACCAGGACCTTGTAATTAAGCGAAGGCGAAGGAATAAAATCGCCAAGTCCGAGTCTACTCCACATTTCATCAACTTGTTTGATCGTGTCATCATCCATGGCAAGCACATTCGGCCACTGGCGTTTGAAACCATCGGCTTCGAGCGATTTGCCGGTTCCGTCGATTGCCATTGGACCGGTTTGATCCTTATGTGTTGATTTTGTATAAAAACAGTCCCTGAGCGGATCAATGTTATTGGCTACAAGCCATACGATATCCTGTATCCGGATGTGAACAGCTTCCGGGTCGACATATACCACCCAGTTAAGCCCTTGTAAAGTTCCGTTTCCTGATAGTGACTCATGTAAACTCCTGATATCAGTCCGGCTTTTATCAATCCCGATTATCAGTACAGGTAAACCACGCCTTGTAAGTGAAAAATTGCAGGAAATATCTTTAAGCCCGGGAAGGTTTTCATTAAAAATAAAGCCGACTGGCATAGAATAGATATTTTCTCCGGGGAGTTTGCCGGTTGCATCAATCCCAAGTTTACTGCCTAATGCAAAACGGCTGCTCGAATGGTCAAGCACATCAACCGGTCCGCGGTTAAAACTGATATCATCCACCGGATGAACCTGTTCGCATATTAGCCTGCTTACTGCCTGGCTGTCGTTCAGGTCAATATCTGCATCCGTAATTACCAGAATCTTGTTAAACATCATCTGCCCGGCTCCCCACAATGAGTTCATTACTTTTTGCGCCTGCCCGGGATAGGACTTCGTAATTTTTACGAGAACTATATTGTGAAACACCCCTTCGTCGGGCATAACCATGTCAAGAATTTCAGGAAGCAGGCTCAGTTTGATAAGCGGGAGGAAAATCCTTTCGGTAGCTTTACCGAGCCATTTGTCTTCCTGAGGCGGTATACCAACAATTGTTGTTGGATAAATTGAATCTTTCCGGTGCGTGACACAGGTAACATGAAAGGCAGGATAAAAATCAGCCAGCGAATAAAAACCTGTATGATCGCCAAAAGGCCCTTCCAGGATAAGATCTTCGGCCGGATCGACATATCCTTCTATAATGAAATCAGCATCGGCAGGCACCTCAATATCCGAAGTAAGGCACTTTACAAGTTCAACCTTGCGTTTGCGCAGGAATCCTGCCAGCAGGTACTCATCCATATTTTCGGGCAAAGGAGCCGTGGCGCAGTAAGTATAAACCGGGTCGCCGCCGAGTGATACGGCAACCGGCATTTTAAGCCCGAGCCGCTTATATTCGCGGTAATGTGCTGCCGAATTTTTATGAAGATGCCAGTGCATCCCGGTTTTATCATTTTCAAACACCTGCATCCTGTACATACCCACATTTCGCACCCCGGTTTCCGGGTGGCGGGTATGTACAACAGGCAGCGTTATAAACGGACCGCCATCGTGAGGCCAGCATGTAAGTACAGGCAGTTTCGAAAGATCAGGTTTCTCCAATACGACTTCCTGGCAGGCACCTCTTCCTTTGCGGTGTCCCGGCATAAATTTTGCCACCTCCGCAAGGGTTGGCAACAGAGCCAGCTTACTGAAAAACGAATCGCGGGGAGTCATTAGTCCGGCCATCAGTTCTTCAATCTGCTTTGCAGTATCATCAAGCGTTTTCACGCCAAGTGCCATGCACATGCGTTTCTCGGTACCCATCGAATTGATCAGAAGCGGAAAACCCGTCCCGTTATTTTCAAAAAGTAAGGCTTTACCTTCGTTCTTGCTCATCCGGTCGGCAATTTCACTTACCTGCAGGTTGGGTGAAACAAATTCCCTGATCCGGATCAGTTCACCTGAACGATCGAGTAATTCAACAAAAGCCTGTAAGCTTGGAAATGACATTATATTTTCGGTTTAATGAATACAATTCAGATATATCCGACTAAGCTACAAAATTTTAACTTTCATGGGTAAGTGATAGTGCTTTGTCAGTCAAAAATATCTGATTTCAGTTTTTCAAACAAGAGGTGGAGAATCGGTTTGCCATCCGGATGGTCCGAAATCCTTACGCTCTCTATATCGTTATTATTGCTACATGTAATTATAAACCAAGCAATTAGAAAGCAATTATTTAAACCGGATAATTTATTTACTTTTGCCGGAAATCCAGATAACCTCTACACATCAATAATTCCAGATAATCATGAAAAAAGTATTAGCATTAGCAATTGCAGGTGCAATCATTTCGGGTTGTTCAAATTCGAATATCAATTCCGGGTCAGCCACGCAACCTCAACCAAATAAACTTGAGATTACCAATGACATGGAAACGGCTTCAACTATGATCCCTTCCTGGCAAAATGAAAAGACCGTTATTGCGGCAAAGGAACCGGCAGCACACTCAGGTAAATTTGTCTGCGCAACCAACGACACGGCTGAATTTGGATACACCTATTGCGAACTTCTTAAAAATATCATATCATTTATTCCAAAAAAAGTTACAGTCAATGGCTGGGTTTACACTACGGCTGCGAATCCGAAATTCAGTATAATACTCGATGTGAGCGAAAACGGTAAACTCTACGACTGGAAAACATTCCCGCTTGATAGCCTGAATGAAACCGGGAAATGGGTTGAGTTTGGTGCCAGTTTTTACCTCGACAAACCTCTAAACCCTGAACAGTCGGTAAAACTATACCCCTGGAATCAGTCGAAAAAACCCGTTTTTATCGATGATCTGAAAATTACTTTTGAATAAACCAAATAAACGGGTATCTGCATTAGATTGGTGATCAATTGAAGCAAGGCCCAGATACTTTCAGGCAAAAAAAAGAGAAGGCGAACCTTCTCTTTTATTATTTTGCAGCTGGTTTATCGCCTGCCTCGTATTTTTTATCACCGAATCCATCCGGTTTCTTTTCATCGTTGTATTTCGAAGGGCATTTGAGCAAGAGGCTGCTTGCCAGGAACTCATCATTCTCGATTTTACCTATTACCACTACCTGCTCGGATTTCTCGAAATCCTGGGGCTTGGCTCCTTTATAAATTACCTGCCGTTCGGCTCCTTTCTGATCTTTCATAAAGAATGTAAAACGGTTGGCATCCACTTTTGTATCGTATACAATGGGTTTGTCCTTTACCAGCTTACCAATAATATGAAATTCCTTGCCCGGATTATCGATGGCGGCGGAAAAATCGGTGTAGGTACTCGTGTTTGCAAAAAGGCTGATAATTACACCAATTGCGGCAACCACGAATACAAGTATAAATAAATGCGTTTTCTTCATGTTTAGTTTTCGTTATTTTTGATTTCCTTCTCCATTTTGGTAACTCTCCGGTCGAGCCAGAACAGATATGCTGCCAACCCGATCAGAACGGTTGAAAGAACTATGATTACAACAAAAATCTTCGATTCTATCATTTCAGTAATTGAATTTATTAAACAATTAAAAGTTGATTATGTTTATTTTAAAAATCGCTTCCGGTTCAGGGAAATCTATTCCGGGTTATCCAGGTGTTGCCTGATATTCGCCATTTTCACCCTGATCCCGGTTAGCCAGTACCCGACTATTATCCAGCCTGCTATAGCCGGATAAAAAACCAGCCGCATCGTAAAATCGAGGCTGTTAACGGTTGAAGGGCTTCCCCCGGCTCCCGGATGCAACGATCCGCTTGCAAGTTTTGGCAGTATGCCGATAAAAACAATCAGCATAACAAAGGCAAATACATTATAAACAGCTGCAATCCTGGCCCTTTTATTCTCTTCATCAATCGAACGCCTGAGCACAAGATATGCGAAGTATGCCAGAATAGTTATAGCTGCACCGTTGAGCTGGGGATCGTTGGTCCAGGGTGTTCCCCATGTGAAATTAGCCCATTCCATTCCTGTAATTATGCCCAGGATGCCAAAAAACAAACCCACATTGGCCGACTGTATGGCATATATGTCATGTTTCATGTTAAATGTCGAAAGATACCTCAGGCTTCGCACCAACGAAGTGCCAAACATCACCATCATGGCAAACCACATCACCACATGAAAAAACAGGTTACGTATCGACTGACCGATGTTTCCCTTTACATCAGGAACATCAATAAGGAAACCCGCAATTATGCTGTAAAGTATCAGCAATACACCAAGCAGTTTCCACCAGTTCGCTTTTAAAAATCCAGTCATTAATATTTTTTTTATTCTGTTAAATTGAAAACTTTTCGAAATAAGGCGATTACACCGGTTTTTTATCCGCTTAATGTTAATCGCGCCACAAATACGGGAACAAAACATAGGATAATGCAATCACAATGGCATTCAGCATCACTAACGCCACAAGGTACTTCATATTGCCCGCCAAAGTGCCCACACTCAGTGCGGCCGACGATACTTTCATTAGCGTAAGCAATAAAGGCATCACCACAGGGAAGCTAAGTATTGCCATCAGTGCAAAATTATTATTGGTCCTCGACGAAATGGCAGCAATCATTGTTAGTGCCGAAGCAAATCCAAAACTACCCAACAGCAATGCGCTGATAAACAAGGGATAATTCACCACAAACTCCCCCATCAGGGAAGTAAATACCAGCAGGCAAAGAAGCGATAATACTCCCATAAGCATGAAGTTGTATATCATCTTCGAGAGTATGATAGCCTGAGGGCTTGTCACTGTGTAGTAATACAACTGCCTGGAAGAACTTTCCTGTACAAAACTCTTCGAAACGGCATTAACAGCTGCAAACAGCATGATAATCCAGAAAAGGCTGTTCCAGGTAGCCGAATCGATGATACTGGCAAACGAAAGGTAACTCACGAATATAGTTGAAACCACATATAGCAGTATGCCATTGATAGCATAGCGCTGCTTGAATTCCAGCTTGATATCTTTAAGTACCAGGTATTTGATTTCGCTCAGAAGCATAGCCTAATTTCGGACTGCAAAGATATAAAAAGCGGCATGTGTAAACTAACGCTTTGAATAAAAAGGGCCACCTTTTTCAAAGCAGCCCTTCATATCAGGAATTAATTTATAACATTATCTGACTACCACCTTCTTTGATGTTCTGCTTTCACCGATCTTCACTGTGAAAAGGTACATTCCGCCGGGCAGATTCGAAGTATTGATTTCGTAGGTATGGTAACCAGTTGCCTGCTGTCCGTAGTTATTATTTAAAATAAGTTTGCCCAAAGCATCGAAAACACAAAGTTCAACTTTATTTGATGCAGTAAGCGAAACTACTACATTAGCATAATCCTGTGCAGGGTTAGGTGAAATCTCAACATACCTGGAAATATCTGCAGGTTTTACCTTATCATCAAAGAACGGCATAAAGGTAAGGTAATTTACATAGGTATCAGAAGGTGTGTCGGCATCTGAACCCACTGAAGTTCCAGGCTCCGGGTCAACATGGTAAATCAGATGCAGTTTGCCTTGCACCGTTTCAGGTGCGAGTGATGCTGCAACACACTCATCGTACGAATGCTCGATATCGTCGGTGAGATCAACCGGATCAGACCAGGAGGTCTGACCTGTTCTTTTCGACATAAAATACAAATGCCTGTATAATTCCACGTTAGGATTTGCGCCAGGATTAATAAGATCTTCGCGACAAGAAGAGTAAGTAACGAATAAATTGTCATACTTATCGATATTGATCTGGCCGAAACTGGTCAACGACAAGCCGTATAAACCGAAAGGGAATTGCCCGCTGGCAACAGTCGGGAAATCGATTGTATCATTGCCTGAATAATCTATCATACCTGAAATCAGGTTACCACTTGCAATAAGGCCGTCCCAATTTTCCAGGGCTGTTGTATCCAGCATTGGCATACCTTCGGTCCAGTAAAGCAAACCATCGGTATAGGGATAGTACGAATTGTTGGCTACTGTGTAGTCATCGTCCGAAACACGCATGCGTCCGAAAACCATATGGGCTTTCCCATGGCTATCCAAAGCAACCGAAACGGAACCATCGGTCGAAGCAATTATCGGCGATGGGGCAACTGTTAATACAGGTATTGTTATTACAGTAGTTTTTGTCCATGTAACACCGTTATCGAACGATTTCATAAGCCACATACCACCCAGGCTTTCGGCCACAACAAAAGCAATGGTATCGCCTTTGGGAGGAGCCCAGGCATAAGCATCGCCCCCGAAACCCGAAAAACTCTTGCCTGCCCCTGCTCCGAGGGAGGCTGCATCGAGGCCGGGAAGTATGCGGGGCGTTTCCCAGGTTGTACCACCATCAAGCGACCGGTAGTAAAGAAGCGCAAGGTCGAGTCCCTGGTAGGCTACACCCGATGTGGCAATAACATGAACCGTATTCCCATTTACTATTGCCCTTGGCCATGATACTTTAGTTGCTCCTGCAGGAGCTGCCACGAAGGTTGTAGTCCAGGCACCGGTTCCCCTGACAGGACGTTTTGAAATTTGAAGCCCGGCTACAAAATCATGGGCTACAACCATTTCGCCATTGCCCAGCGGGCAATATGATGGCCATCCTGTACGAACATTTTCGATCCGTGCTGTCGGCTCATCGCCCCAGCTGATACCATTAAAGAAGTTGTAACCGGTTCCCCGCAATGGATAAGCAGCCGGATCGTAACCCAAAGTCCACACAGCAGCAATGGTTCCGTTGGGGAATGCATAACAGCGGTTCTGCACCGCAGCATTGGTCTGGGTGTCGTAAATGGTTCCCCCGATCAGAGTTTCAATGACACCGGGAGATGATTTCAGTGATTTGACCGTAGGGGCATAAGCGGGTTTGTAAACTTTAGTGTTTGTATTTTCATCGATGCAGCGGGATCTTACAAGTTTCGCGTTGCGATCGGCAGTTTGCGATTGGGCCTTGCTGATTTGTTGAGCCTGCATAGTTATACCCACCAGGATGGCAAGAGCTGAAAGTAAAGTTTTCTTCATGTCCGTATAGGTTTAATAATTGTTACAAAAGTCAAATACCGATAAAACCAGGATTCTAAATCATATACAAATATAACTGATATTTACTATCGGGAGACAACTGCTTATTACTTTATAACACATATTCTCATCAGGAAGGTATTTTCAGGAAAAGTACTTCGATCCAATTTACTTATAATGCTACAAAATCCAACATCCTGACTATTGCCAAAAAAAAAGGACCGCTTCGGAAAGCAGTCCTTTTAAGAAAATTATTTATAAGATTATTTAACAACTACTTTTTTCGAAGTCTGGCTGTTACCGATCTTTACAGTGAAAAGATACATTCCGGAAGGAAGATTCGAAGTATTAATCTCATAAGTATGGTAACCGGTTGCCTGCTGTCCGTAGTTATTGTTCAAAACGAGTTTGCCCATAACATCATAAACACTCAGTTCAACTTTGTTTGATGCAGTAAGTGAAACCACTACATTAGCATAATCCTGTGCAGGGTTTGGTGAAACCTCAACATATTTTGCAATATCAACCTGTTTGGTTTTTACAAAAGTAGGGAAGGTAAGGTAGTTAATATAAGTATCTGAAGGCGTATCAGCATCAGATCCAACAGATGTTCCTGGTTCCGGGTCAACGTGGTAAATCATGTGCAATTTGCCTTGAACTGCTTTTGGAGCAAGTGAAGCAGTAACACATTCATCATACGAATGCTCAATATCGTCAGTCAAGTCGATCGGATCGGACCATGTGGTTTGACCTGCCATTTTCGACATGGTAAATAAATGTCTGTATAATTCAATGTTAGGGTTAGCACCTGGATTGATAAGGTCTTCGCGGCATGCTGAATACGTAACAAAAATATTGTCATGCTCGTCAATTGTTATCTGACCCATGCTGGTTAATCCCAGACCATAGAGGCCAAAAGGGAATTGTCCGCTTGCAACAGTCGGGAAGTCGATTGTATCGTTTCCTGAATAGTCGAGCATCCCAGAAATGAGGTTTCCACTTGCAACGAGGCCATCCCAATCCTGAAGGGCAGTAGTGTCAAGCACAGGCATACCTTCTGTCCAGTAAATCAAACCATCCGTATACGGATAGTACGAATTTCCTGCAGCTGCAAAGTCAGCGTCAGAAACGCGCATGCGTCCAACAATAAGGTGAGCTTTTCCCTGGCTGTCGAGGGCTAAGGATACTGATCCATCAGTTGAACCTAAAATAGGTGTTGGGGCAACATTTATGATAGGAATTGTTTTGACTGTAGTTTTGGTCCAGGTGGTACCATTATCAAAGGATTTCATAATCCACATACCAGCCATACTTTCATCAACTACAAAAGCAATTGTATCGCCTTTAGGAGGAGCCCATGCATAAGCATCACCGCCAAAGCCTGTAAAGCTTTTGCCAGTACCAGCACCTAAGGATGTTGCATCCAGTCCTGGCAGAATTGTCGGACCTTCCCAGGTAGCTCCACCATCAGTGGACCTGTAATATAACAAAGCAAGGTCGAGTCCCTGGTAAGTTCCGGTACCTGAACAAACTATCACATGAAGGCTGTTACCGTTTGAAATCATACGTGGCCAGGTCATACCTGCAAAACCAGTTGGTCCGGCAAGAAGTGTTGTTGACCATGCACCTGTACCGCGAACCGGCCTTTTTGACAACTGGAGACCAGTAGCACCATTGTGAGAAATTACTGCTTCTC
This sequence comes from Bacteroidales bacterium, assembly GCA_963677975.1. Lineage (GTDB taxonomy): Bacteria > Bacteroidota > Bacteroidia > Bacteroidales > UBA4417 > UBA4417. Next base: position 4,602,900 of record OY782677.1, read on the forward strand.
CATTACCCAGCGGGCAATAGGATGGCCAGCCTGTGCGCATGCTTTCGATACGTGCTGTAGGCTCAGCTCCCCAGCTTGAGCCATTGAAGAAGTTATATCCGGTACCACGAAGTGAGTATGCAGTAGGATCAAAACCTAAAGTCCAAACAGCGGCAACTGTACCGTCAGGATAGACATAGCAGCGGTTATCGACTGCTGCGTTAGTTTGAGTATCGTAAATTGTTCCGCCAATAAGTGTTTCCGAAACACCCGGAGCTGTTTTTAACGATTTAACTACAGGAGCGTAGTTAGGTTTATATACTTTAGTGTTGGATACGTCATCTGCATTACGAGCTTTTTCCAGTTTCGCGTTGCGGTCAACATTTTTGGATTGAGCCTTGCTGACTTGTTGGGCTGACACTGAAACGCCTACCGCTAAAGCAAGAACAAAGAGTAAAGGAGTCTTCATTTTAGATTGATTTGTTAAACAATTATTGATTATTATTGAATTTAATACTATGTATCTGTGTGTAATTCTACCCTTTTAAAGCTTTGCAAATATAGTAGTTAATTGATCAGGAATTAAAAAAAATTGCATTTACCTGCTTTCTTTATTTTTTTTATTTTTTTGACAGATTCTGGAATATCAATTTTTTCAATATATTTTCAATTCCCCTCACTGACAGGTATATAAGATTCTAAAACTAACAAAAATCCAGATTTTCATTTCCAAAACCTTCTGGAATTCGTGAATTTTAAAATAATAGCGAACAATTAACATAAGATTTTGATTTTATGCACTTTCTGAACTCAATTTAAAAGATTACACCTTTCTTATCAAAAAGAAAGACCACGTCACAACAAATCGAAAAAAAAGAAATACTGCAATCCCGAAAAAAAACAGAGGGTTGCTTCGAAAAGCAACCCTCTGTTTTAAATTTGTTTAAAGGGGTTATTTAACTACAACTTTTTTCGAAGTCTGGTTGTTACCAATCTTAACAGTGAAAAGATACATTCCGCTTGTCAGATTCGAAGTATTTATTTCGTAGGTATGGTAACCAGTCGACTGCTGCCCATAGTTATTGTTCATAACGAGTTTGCCCATAACATCGTAAACACTCAGTTCAACTTTATCCGATGCGGTGAGAGATACCGTTACTTTAGCATAATCCTGTGCAGGGTTTGGCGAAACCTCAACATATTTTGCAATATCAACCTGTTTGGCTTTTACAAAAGTCGGGAAGGTGAGATAATTTACATAGGTATCTGAAGGGGTATCGGCATCTGAGCCAACTGCTGTTCCGGGTTCAGGGTCAACATGGTAAATCATATGCAGTAACCCGTGAACAGGTTTCGGGGCAAGTGAAGCCGTTACACACTCATCATACGAATGCTCGATATCGTCAGTCAGATCGATTGGATCGGACCATGTGGTCTGACCAGCCATTTTCGACATGGTATATAAATGCCTGTATAATTCCACGTTTGGATTTGCACCTGGATTGATAAGGTCTTCGCGGCATGATGAGTAAGTTACAAAGATATTGTCGTGCTCATCAATAGTAATTTGAGCCATGCTGGTTAGTGACATACCATATTTACCGAAAGGAAATTGTCCGCTGGCAACAGTCGGGAAATCGATTGTATCGTTTCCTGAATAATCAAGCATTCCGGAAATAAGGTTTCCACTTGCAACAAGTCCGTCCCAATCCTCCATTTTAGCTGTATCCAATTCAGGCATCCCCTCCGTCCAGTAGATAAGACCATCAGTGTACGGATAATATGAGCTGTTGGCAACATTATAGTCATCATCGGAAACGCGCATGCGGCCGAAAACGACATGAGCTTTTCCATGACTGTCGAGAGCCATCGAAATGGAACCATCAGTTGAGGCGATGATTGGTGATGGAGCAACGGTAAGAACTGGAACGCTGAATGCCTTTGTTTTGGTCCAGGTAAGGCCGTTATCAAACGATTTCATAATGAAGATACCTCCAAAGCCTTCGGCAAGTGCAAAAGCAATTGTATCACCTTTAGGAGGAGCCCATGCATATGCATCGCCGCCAAAACCCGAAAAACTCAAACCTGCACCTGCACCTAGAGAGGTGGCATCTAATCCGGGAAGAATTACAGGAGCATCCCAGGTAGTTCCACCATTGGTTGATCTGTAATATAATAAAGCTACGTCCAGTCCCTGGTATGCAACTCCTGAACAAACGATAATATGAAGGCTGTTCCCTGTTGCACATACGCGCGGCCAGGTTACACTCGGCGAAGCTGCAGGTCCGGCAAGGAGTGTGGTTGTCCATGCACCCGTTCCGCGAACAGCTCTTTTCGAAACCCTAAGTCCTGTAGATCCGTCGTGTGATACAACAACTTCACCGGCTCCTAATGGACAATAGGATGGCCATCCTGTACGTACACCTTCAATTCGGGCTGTTGGCTCAGGACCCCAGGAAGTACCGTTGAAAAAATTGTAACCGGTTCCACGAAGAGTATAGGTGGTCGGATCAAAACCCATTGTCCAGACAGCAGCAACAGATCCGTCAGGGAAAGCATAACAACGGTTATCAACTGCAGCGTTAGTCTGAGTATCATAAATAGTTCCACCAATCAGTGTCTCCGTAACGCCGGGCGCCGTTTTCAACGACTTAACTGTTGGTGCGTAGTTGGGTTTGTAGACTTTAGTATTGGTTTGGTCATCAGCAGCACGAACTTTTACCAGTTTCGCATTGCGGTCAACATTTTTGGATTGAGCTTTGCCGATTTGTTGCGCTGATACCGAAACGCCTATCGCAAAAGCAAGCACAAAGAGTAAAGTTGTCTTCATTTTTGGAAGGATTTGTTAAACAATTATTGATTTGGTTATAAGTATTTTGTTTAAAACAGTCTTGATTTCCTGTTATGACTTGCAAATATAATAGTTAATTAATTAGGTTTTAAAAAATCTTATGTTTCTTGAGAAAATGATTTTACAAATAAATATCCGGAAGATTAAAAGTTATTATAATTCCTGATTTTTATGTTTTTCTCTGGTATCAACAGGTATTATAGTTGAACGTCCGGCAGCCGGAGTTTCTCCAAAATACTTTCGGTATGTGAGATGTCTTTTCGAGAAAGTTGCCCCAACAGCTTCATGCAGCATGCGCATTTTGGGATTAAAATCACCTACCCAGGAAAGTTCTATTTCTTTATATTCGGGCTTTTTCTCCATAACAGCATTCATGTGCCAGAAAATTGCTGATTCGATACCTGATTTCTGGTAATGGGGTTTAATGCCCATTATGGTAATACGTGAACGAGTAAAAATCCTGTTTTTTCCGTAGAACAATATTTTAAGTTTACCCCAAAGATTAATTTTACCATTAAAAAACCGCAACATTTGGTTAATATCCGGCAACATTACTTCAAAGGCGATAGGTTCCTCACCGTGGTAAGCAAACCAAATAAATTCAGGAACCATCAGCGATTTCATGTCGGCCAATAAAATACGTATAGCTTCAGGTTCGGCCGGGGTGAAATTTTCATGAAACTGCCATGCATCGTTATATACTTCGCAAAAATCTGCAATAAATTTTTCGGATTGATCGTACGAAAAATGCTTGAAATTATATTCCGGTTTCTGCCTCACCCAATTTGCTATTTTCCAGAACCGCTCAGGGAAAGGTTTCCTCAGATCGAGTAAATTAGTTACCTGTTCGAAATAAGTGGTGAACCCGTATTGTTCGAAAAACCCCTGGTAATAGTCAGGGTTGTAATTCATACCAAACGATTGCGGCTTAAATCCATCAACAAGCAGACCCCAGAAATTATCGTTTTCGCCAAAATTTATAGGCCCGTCCATTGCCTGCATGCCTCTGTCCGACAACCATAAACGACAGGTATCAAATAAAACTTTTGCTGCCTTGTAATCATTCACACATTCGAAAAAACCCATACCACCTGTAGGCACCTGGAAAGTATAGGCTTTCTTATTGTTGATAAATGCAGCAACCCTTCCAGCCAGTTTATTGTTTTCATCCAGCAGAATCCAGCGTGTAGCTTCTCCATGGCTGAAAAAGACATTTTTTGCAGGTGTAAAAACCCCTTCAATAACATCGTCAGGAGGACAAATAAAATTGACGTCATGTTTGTAAATGTGACGCATTACGTCATGAAAAAGATTTTGAGTCCGCTTATCGTCTACATGAATCAAATGATATTCCATAAATAAATAATTGCTGGTTTTTAATTTGCAAATGTAAAAAAAGTAGACAGAAGTTTTATTCTAATTTGGTATTCGCTCTCATACTTTCACATTTAATCATACCTTTGCAGATTGCAAAAAAACCGCTGGTGAAAAGACTATATCTGCTGATTTTACGATCGTACGCAGGGCCTGCCCTGGCCACTTTTTTTATTGTTGTTTTCGTATTGCTGATGCAGTTTCTGTGGCGGTATGTTGACGAATTGGTAGGTAAAGGTCTTGAGTGGAATGTTATTTTCCAGTTGATGTTTTATGCTTCATTCACTTTTGTGCCTATGGCATTGCCGATTTCGATTCTGCTCGCATCGCTGATGACATTCGGAAACCTTGGGGAACGCTACGAACTGGTCGCAATGAAAGCTGCCGGAATTTCGCTCCGCAAAATAATGATGCCACTTGGTCTCTTTTCGCTGCTCATAAGCGTAGGAGCATTTTATTACTCAAATATCGTATTCCCTTACGCTAACCTGAAGTTCAGGTCTACTTTATATGATGTAAGGCAAAAGAAACTCGCACTGAATATCCGCGATGGGATTTTCTATTCGGGGCTTCAGGGTTTTGTAATTCGTATAGGCAAAAAAGAACCTGATGGCGCTACTATCCGCAAAGTGATGATATACGACCATAGCCAGGTGCAGGGTAACAACAAACTCGTTCTTGCCGATTCGGGGCGGATGGAAAAAACCACCGATGGTAATTTCCTGCTGCTTACGTTATACAATGGTACAAATTATGAGGAAAGCGGAAACCGGGCAAATTCAGAACAGATCCCTTTCCAGCGAACTTCCTTCACAAGCGAAGTAATTAAATTTGACCTTTCTCAGTTCAAGATGACTCATTCCGATGAGGAATTCTTTAAAAATGCATATTATATGCTGAATGTAAAACAGCTCAAATATGCATCAGATTCAGTCGGGATAGAGGTTAACCAAAGGGTAAATCAGTTGCATCAATCATTGATGAGTTATTTTACCAATTATAGCCGTATAAATCTTACGAACAGAGTATTTCAGAAAGCTCCTGCTATAAAGCCTTCGGCCAGGTATGAAAACAGTAGTGTTCTGCGAAGGCTTGAGATTGCATCAATTGCACTCGATATAGCCCGCAATACAAAAACGTCATTCGAATACAACCGCCAGCTTATTAAGGAAAAAGTTGAACTTAAAGCGCGTTACGACATTGAATGGCATCGCAAGTTTACGCTTTCGTTCGCCTGCTTTGCATTGTTCCTTATCGGCGCACCCTTGGGTGCCATTATCCGGAAAGGAGGACTTGGCATGCCCCTGGTAATTTCAGTACTCCTGTTTGTTGCATATCATGTTATTTCGTTTACTGGTGAAAAATCGGTTCGCTCCTCGGTTACCGATCCATGGAAAGGAATGTGGATGTCGACAATGATATTTTTACCTATCGGTATTTTTCTAGCCTATAAAGCTACTACCGATTCGGATATTATGGATTCGGAAAGCTATAAGCTCTTTTTCCGCAAAATAATCAATACGCTAACCCGAAAAAAAACTCCGAGAGATGAAAATTCTGATGCTATGCAATAAATCGCCATGGCCCAAGCGTGAAGGCGGTCCTATTGCTATGCATGCCATGATCAGTGGACTACTGCAGGCAGGGCATACGGTTAAGGTATTAGCTGCAAATACGAACAAATACCATATTGATCCGGCAACAATTCCTGACGATTTCAAAGAAAAAACCCGTATTGAATTTGTCGATATGGATCTGACGCTGAATATTCCGGGAGCAGTGAAAAATTATCTTACCCGCAAGTCGTATCATGTATCACGGTTTCACACAAAAGCCTTTGCACAGAAACTGACCGAAATTCTCCGGTCCGAGTCGTTTGATATCATACAGCTCGAAATGCTATACATGGCATCATATCTCGACATTATCCGCAAATACTCCAAAGCTCCCGTGGTGCTGAGGGCCCATAATATTGAGCACAAAATCTGGCAACGGGTTGCCGAAAACTGCACGAATCCAATAAAACACATCTACATAAACCACTTGTATAAGGCATTGAAACGCTTCGAAATCGGTATCTTAAATAAAGTGGACGGAATAGTGGCGATCACCCCGGTAGATGCCCGTAATTTTGACCGCCTTTCGCATAGTACCAATATTATATCAATTCCATTTGGAATAAACCTGGCTACTCTGCCCGAAAACCTTGATCAGCCTGAAGAAGCTTCCTTATTCCACATCGGTACCATGAACTGGTTCCCAAATGAAGAAAGCATACGTTGGATGCTCAGCGAAGTCTGGCCGCTTGTAACCAAACGCAAACCGGATATCACACTCCACCTTGCTGGCCGCTATATGCCGGAATGGATTTCAAAACTATCGCTTCCTAATGTAATTGTCGACGGCGAAGTTCCTGACGTTTGGGAATACATGCAACGGTTTTCAATCATGGTTGTGCCATTGTTTTCGGGAAGCGGCATACGTATAAAAATTGTTGAAGCTATGGCTGCAGGCAAAGCCATTATTACTACCGCTATCGGGGCTGAAGGCATAAATTACGAAAACGGCCAGCATTTGCTTATCGCCAAGGATGCCAGGTCGTTTACTGATGCCATAGTAAAACTTTGCGATGATAAAAATCTTCGCGACACCCTCAGCAAAAATGCGAAACTGCTGATTGCGAAAGAACATGACAATAACAATCTGATGCAAAAACTCACTGCTTTTTATAATGATCTGTTAAAGAACAGGCCCGGGTACAAACCGGATGAAAATATTTGATTTTGTTCGAAATTAATGATCTGTATACATTACTAGTAATTTAGGCGCTACTACCTGATATGAGAATATTTGTCCTGCTTTCGCGCGTACCGTTCCCGATTGAGAAAGGCGATAAACTAAGGGCTTTTCACCTGCTCCGTTGCCTTTCGCAAAAGAACGAAGTGATTCTCTGCGCGCTGAGCGAATCGAAGGTAGAGCCCGAATCCATAAAGACATTAAGCCGTTTTTGCAGCGAAGTGCATATTATACCAATTCGGAGGCCAGGAATGATATGGAATGTGCTGAAAGCATTTCTGAATGGTAATCCGCTTCAGGTCGGCTATTTCTACCGGTGCAAAGTTCAAACCGTAATTAATAAACTAATAGCTGATTGCCATCCCGACCACATATACTGCCAGCTCATCAGGGTATCGGAGTATGTTAAGGACAATAAGATCCCCAAAACTCTTGACTACCAGGATATTTTCTCGATGGGAGCCAAACGGCGGGCCGATACATCCTCATTTCTAACAAGGTTGCTTTTCAGGATAGAGTACAAACGATTGCTCAGGTATGAACACGCGATTTTCGGAAAATTCGATCATAAAACCATCATCTCGCTACCCGACCGAGATCTCCTGCCTCATCCTTCGAAAAATGAAGTGCTGATTATACCCAACGGCGTAGATCATGAGTTCTTTAAACCTGTTGAAACACAAAAGAAATACGACATTGTTTTTACCGGCAATATGGGTTACCCTCCAAATATCGATGCCGCCAGGTTTATTGCCGATGATATTTTCCCATTGGTTTTAAAGCAATACCCGGAAGCGACCCTGCTTATTGCAGGAGCCAACCCGCATGCAAAAGTGGCGGCACTCCGGTCGGAAAATATTACAGTAACCGGCTGGCTGCCCGATATCCGCGACAGTTATGCTTCATCCCGGATTTTCATCGCACCTATGCGGATTGGAACCGGGCTTCAGAATAAACTGCTCGAAGCCATGTCGATGAATTTACCTTGTATTACTTCGGCACTTGCCAACCAGGCCCTTGGTGCAAAACCGGGGCTTGAAATCCTGGTCGGCTCCACTCCTGCCGAGTATGCTGATCACATAGTCAGGCTGTTGCGCGACGCAACCTATGCTGCTACCCTTGCCGGGAATGGACATCTCTTCGTAAAAAAAGCATTCAGTTGGGAGAACTCAGCCTCCCTGCTTGAAAACCTGATGAATAACAAATAATCACAAACCCACTAAATACATTTCTTCTGATATGAGTGACGATAAAAAAATAATATTCTCAATGGTTGGTGTGGGTAAAATTCACCCACCCAGCAAACAGGTTTTGAAAGACATATACCTTTCATTTTATTACGGGGCAAAAATCGGTATTATTGGACTTAACGGTTCAGGTAAATCGACCTTGCTACGCATTATTGCAGGCCTCGAGAAATCATTTCTCGGCGAGGTTGTATTTTCGCCCGGTTACAGCGTAGGTATGCTGGAACAGGAACCGCATCTCGACGAAAATAAAACTGTGAAGGAGATAGTTGAAGAAGGTGTGCAGGAAGTAGTCAACCTGCTTAAAGAGTACGAGGAAGTGAACAACCGCTTTATGGAACCTATGAGCGACGATGAGATGAACAAACTCATCGAACGCCAGGGCCGCTTAACCGACCTCATCGAACAGCACGATGCATGGGAACTGGACACGAAATTAGAACGTGCTATGGATGCGCTCCGCTGTCCTGAAGGTGATACCTCCGTAAAAGTTCTTTCGGGCGGCGAACGCCGCAGGGTTGCCCTTTGCCGGCTTCTGCTCCAGCAACCCGACATCCTTTTACTCGATGAGCCTACCAACCACCTGGATGCGGAATCCATCGAATGGCTCGAACATTTCCTTCAGCAATACAAGGGAACTGTAATTGCCGTTACACACGACAGGTATTTCCTCGATAATGTTGCCGGCTGGATCCTTGAACTCGACCGTGGTGAAGGCATTCCATGGAAAGGGAATTATACCGAGTGGCTCGAACAGAAAACCAAACGGATGGAAATGGAGGAAAAAACCGAGAGCCGCCGTCGAAAAACACTGGAAAACGAACTTGAATGGGTCCGCATGGCCCCGAAAGCCCGCCAGTCGAAAGGAAAAGCCCGTCTGAACTCTTACGAAAAAATGCTCAATGAGGATGTAAAACAAAAAGAGGATAGACTTGAGATTTATATTCCTAACGGACCACGCCTCGGAAACCAGGTGATAGAAGTTAAAAATGTAAGTAAGGCTTTTGGCGAAAAAGTTCTGTTCGATAATCTCAATTTCATGTTACCTCCCGGTGGAATCGTTGGAATTATCGGGCCAAACGGTGCCGGTAAAACCACGTTGTTCCGCCTCATTATGGGACTCGACAAGCCCGACCAGGGAGAATTTATTGTAGGCGATACAGTTAAAGTAGGATATATCGACCAGGCCCACACCGAAATTGATCCCAACAAATCAGTGTGGGAGGTAATCTCCGAGGGAAACGAAAACATTGCCCTTGGAGGGAAACTCATTAATTCAAGAGCTTACGTTTCGCGATTTAACTTCGGTGGTGCTGACCAGGGGAAAAAAGCGGGCGTATTATCGGGCGGTGAACGGAACAGGCTTCACCTCGCACTCACACTCCGCTCCGAAGCCAACGTATTATTGCTCGATGAGCCTACTAACGATATTGACGTGAATACGCTCCGTGCACTTGAAGAAGGGCTTGAGAATTTTGCCGGTTGTGCCGTGGTTATTTCACACGACCGCTGGTTCCTCGACCGGGTTGCTACACATATCCTGGCTTTCGAAGGCGATTCGCAGGTTTATTTCTTCGAAGGTGGTTATACCGATTACGAGGAAAACAAACGCAAACGTCTTGGTGATGAAGGCCCTAAACGGATTAAATTCAGGAAACTAATTGCATAGCATATCCGTGTCAGACACCCTTGGGGTGTACGGACACGTGAATAAAACGGAAATGATAAAAATAACAACCGAGCTCATTGAAAGTGTAATAGCGATGGCACGAACATCGCCTCGGTTACGGATGAATTACAACTTCCATCCCGAACTGAGCGATCCGGTTCAACGACTGCTCAATGCGCTTGAACCCTGGACCTATATCCGACCGCATAAACACAGCCTGAAAGAAGAATCGTTTGTACTCCTGTGCGGAACAGTTCTGGCAGTTGTGTTTAACGATGATGGTAGCATAAGGGACCACGCAATCATGAGTAAATCCTCCGGAATACTGGGAGTTGAATTCGAAGAGAACTGTTTTCATATGCTCACCGCCATCGAAACAGGATCGGTTGTATATGAAATAAAAGAAGGCCCTTTTATCCCTCATACCGAAGGCACTTCCGCCCCCTGGTCGCCGCAGGAAGGAACCCCGGAAGCAAAAGAATTCCTGGAAAATGTTTTCAAACAATTAGGGATAGATTTCGGCCAGGAACATTAAATTCCAGGACCCATCCGCCTGATGCGGACCAAATCGTAAATCGTAAATCGTAAATTCTAAATTCCATATGTCCTCCCCTTCCATACCCAAAGGCACCCGCGACTTCACACCTGTTGAAATGGCCCGCCGTAATTATATTTTCGATACCATACGCAGTGTGTTCAAATTGCATGGCTACCTGCCCATCGAAACACCTGCCATGGAAAACTTGAGTACACTCATGGGTAAATATGGAGAGGAAGGCGACAAACTTCTTTTTAAAATCCTGAACTCCGGAAATTATCTCTCGGACGTGAGCGATGAAGTATATTCAGGAAAAGAAGCCGGAAAGATGCTCAAATACATTTCCGAAAAAGGACTCCGCTATGACCTTACAGTGCCGTTTGCACGTTTCGTGGTGCAACATAGCAATGAAATCACATTTCCGTTCAAACGCTACCAGATCCAACCTGTATGGCGCGCCGACCGCCCTCAGAAAGGCCGTTACCGGGAGTTTTACCAGTGCGATGTGGACGTAATCGGCAGTAATTCGCTGCTGTATGAAGTTGAAATGGTTGCCATCTCAGGTGAAATATTCAAAAAACTGGGTATCAGCATTACCATATTGATGAACAACCGGAAAATATTATCGGGAATTGCTGAAGTAATAGGCGAAGCGGCCCGAATAACCGATATTACGGTAGCCATCGATAAACTGGACAAAATAGGTCGCGACGGCGTTAACAAAGAACTTACAGATAAAGGCCTTAGCCAGGAAACCATTACAAAACTGCAGCCAATTCTCGACCTGGAAGGCAGCAGCCTGCATAAACTCGACCAACTGTCAGAAATTCTGGCTTCATCCGAAACCGGCCTTAAAGGAATTGAAGAAATGCGGACCATTCTCGGATTTATAGCCGAACTGCATCCCTCAGCCAATATTGAACTCGATCTTACCCTGGCCCGCGGCTTGAATTACTATACTGGCGCAATAATCGAAATTAAAACTACCCAGGTACAAATGGGCAGTATCAGCGGTGGCGGCCGTTACGACGATCTTACAGGAATATTCGGTCTCAAAGGCATGTCGGGAATCGGGATTTCGTTTGGCGCCGACCGTATTTACGACGTAATGAACGAATTACAACTTTTTCCTGCCGATCTGGAACAGGCAACATCGGTACTGCTGGTTAACTTTGGAGGTCACGAAGAAATGGTCAGTCTGAAACTGCTCCGGGAACTCCACGAAGCCGGCATTTCAGCTGAAATATACCCTGAAGCCGTTAAAATGAAAAAGCAATTCGGCTATGCCGATAATAAAAAAATTCCATATACAATCATTATTGGAACTGACGAAGCTGCTTCAGGCCTTTACCAGCTTAAAAATATGCTAAGCGGTGAACAGGAAAAGCTAACCGCCGACAATATCATTGCGAAACTGAAGTAAACGAATCATCCAAACCAGGCAGGTTATTATTACCTGCCTGGCATAAAAAACAATTTTTCAAAGCAAATAATTATTCTATACATTTGCCCAATATTCTGAACCCGGATTCCTATGCGCTGGAATTTATACTTTATCATTCAGATTAACCGAACCTGCCTATAAGTGCAGATTCTGAGCTGCCTGTGTCCTGCAGGCTCATTACAAATCCACTTCTTTTTTTCACCCTTCACCAGTAGTAACCGGTGAAATGCACTGTACCAGAAACCATGGCAGAACACACCTTATATATTACCCCCGCCCCGCTCACTTTTGATCAGCTCGACAACATTCTTTCCTCGGGAGCCCGGCTCGTGTTGTCTGACGAATCTGTTACCGCTATCGATCATTGCCGGGCATATCTTGATAAAAAAATTGAAAGCAGTCCCGATCCCATTTATGGCATTAACACCGGGTTCGGGTCGCTGTGTAACCGCAGCATTCCCAGAGAGGACCTTTCGCAGCTCCAGGTAAACCTTGTAATTTCGCATGCCTGCGGCATCGGCCAGCCGGTCGATCCTGAAATTGTAAGGCTGATGCTGGTCCTAAAAGCGTACGGATTATCCCTGGGCCATTCAGGAGTTCAAACCGCAACTGTCGAACGCCTCCTGGACCTGTACAATCTTGGTATACTTCCCGAGGTAAGGCAATTGGGGTCACTCGGTGCATCCGGCGACCTCGCACCGCTGGCTCACCTTGTTTTGCCACTGATTGGCCTGGGCAAAGTCCATTACCAGGATAAATTACAGGATTCAAAGGTAGTACTCGGAAAATTGGGTCTTCCTCAAATCAGTCTCAAATCGAAAGAGGGCCTTGCCCTGCTTAACGGAACGCAGTTTATGAGCGCCCACGGGGTACAGGTTTTGCTGAAAGCGTTCAAACTTCTTAGGCTGGCCGATATAACAGCATCAATTTCGCTCGAAGCATTTAACGGTAGGCTTGATCCCTTTCATGCCAACTTACAGCATATCAGGCCTCATCCCGGCCAGATCGAAACTGCCGCCAATATCCGCGCTATACTCCAGGGAAGCAAACTGATTGATAAACCGGGGAAAGCTGTTCAGGATCCGTATTCGTTCCGGTGTATTCCACAGGTACACGGAGCAGTAAAGGATACAGTAAAACATGCTGCCGAAGTTATTCTTCGCGAAATCAATTCGGTAACCGACAATCCTACAATTTTTCCAGATGAAGATCTGATACTTTCAGGAGGTAACTTCCATGGCGAACCACTGGCTTTTGTGCTTGATTTTGTTTCCATCGCACTTGCCGAACTAGGCAACATTGCCGAACGAAGGCTTTACAGGTTAATAGCCGGCCAAAGAGGTTTGCCTGAGTTCCTTGTGGCTCATCCCGGCTTAAATTCGGGCTTTATGATTCCTCAATATGCTGCAGCCTCGGTGGTCAGTCAAAACAAGCAACTTTGCACTCCATCGTCGGTCGATAGCATTACTTCATCGAACGAACAGGAAGACCACGTCAGCATGGGTGCAAATGCCGCTACAAAGGCCCTGAGGGTAGTAAAAAATGTTGAGAACATTCTTGCAATTGAACTTATGGCCGCGTGCCAGGCCCTCGAATTCAGGGGGATTGCAAACACCTCACCATTCCTGCAATCGCTTATTACGGAATACCGCCAGGTGGTTCCATATGTGGAAGAAGATACGCTTATGTATGAACTGATCGATAACTCGCTTCAGTTTATACAAAATCATAATTTCCACCTTCCTGCATAATTCCTTAAATAAGCAGACTGAATTTCTCTTTTATAAATCGTTAACAGGAATCACAAGTCAAAGATTTTTTCAGTAGGTTTGCTGTGTGAAAATCATTTTTTGATATCATACCGGACTGTCACCACTTGTCAATGCAACACAACTGAAAACCAGAAGCAGGTAACCAGGGACGAACAACTATTATTCCATTGATCCAACGAGTAAAACATTTAACCATATATAACAATGACACTCATCATCTCCGGCCAGGGGCTTACAATCGAAAACGTTGTTAACGTTGCCCGACATAATCAGAAAGTTGAATTGCACCCCGATGCACTAAAGCGGATTGTTGCCTGCAGGGCTATGCTTGAACGGAAAATCGAAGCCCGCGAAATCATGTATGGTGTTAACACGGGTATTGGCGAATTCTCTGAGGTTGTTCTGAATGACGACCAGGTAAAAGATTTCCAGAAATACCTTGTATATAACCATGCTGCTGGTATTGGCGATCCCATGCCATTGGAATATGTTCGCGGTGCAATGCTGGGACGAATTAATGTGCATGCACATGGCAATTCGGGCTGTAGGCCCGAAATTACCCAAACTCTGGTGGATATGCTTAACAAAGGAGTTACACCTTATGTTTGCCAGAAAGGCTCGGTGGGCGCTTGCGGCGACCTGGCCCCCATGTCGCAGATTGCTCTCCTGATGATGGGCGAAGGTAAAGCTTACTATAACGGCGATTTGCTCGATGGCAAAGAAGCCCTTGATAAGGCAGGAATTCCGGTTCCGGGCTTAATGGCGCGCGATGGGCTTGCTACCATCAACGGCTCCAATGTACTTACAGCTATGAGCGCAATTTTCCTTGTCGATGCGAATAATTTCCTGAAACAAGCCGAAATAGCTGCATCCATGTCGCTCGAAGCGTTAAAAGCCAATATGAAACCTTATGATCCTAAAATTCATGAAGTACGTGGATTTGCAGGATCGATGCGAAGTGCAGCTGCAATCCGTAAAATGGTTTCGGGCGGCGACCTGGCCGAAGGCCGTGTAAAATGCAAGGTTCAGGATGCCTACAGCATGCGTTCGACACCGCAGGTAATAGGTGCAGCACACGATGCACTCGCTTATGCCCGTTCGCAGGTTGAAATAGAACTTAACGGAGTTGGCGACAACCCTATTTTCTTCCCCGAGGAAAACCTGCAGTTATCAGGCGCTAATTTCCAGGGATCGCCGGTTTCGGTGCCAATGGATATGGCCGGAATGGTAATAACTATGGTTTGTGTTTTAAGCGAACGACGGATGAACCGGCTCAACAACCCGGCATTGAGTGTCGGATTACCGGCTTTTCTTACCAAAGGAGCCGGAATGTTCTCCGGGCTCATGTTAAGCCAGTATACTGCCGATATGCAGATTGTTGAACAGCGTATTTTATCAGCCCCTGCCAGCATTCAATCCATACCGGCAGCTGCCGATCAGGAAGATTTTGTAAGTATGGGAATGAATACAGCTATAAAAAACTTCCAGATTATGGACAATGCTTATGGCATTCTCGGCATCGAACTTATGGCTGCAGCACAGGCTCTCGATTTCAGGGAATACAATTTCGGTGCAGGTGTTACCAAAGCTAAGGAAGTTATCCGCCGCCATGTAGATTTCCTTGAAATAGACAGGCCCTTATACAATGATCATAATGCCATGAAAGCGCTTGTACAATCGTGCGAGATACTTACTGAAGTGGAAAAAGTTACCGGTCCGCTTGGATAATGGCTGGCTTGATGCCGGTTACTGGTTACTGGTTGCTGGTTGCTTAAGACAAATTCAAAACCCATTCGCCTGAGGCGGACCAAATTCCAAGGTCCAAGACCAGAAACACCCAACATCCGACACCCAATATCTGACATCCGACATCGAACATCCAACATTCCAATACCTAACCCCCAAACCCCAATCCCTTTATTAAAATGGACGAACAACAGCAACCTCCACAGAACGAACCGATACCAAACCTGGTCCTGCTGAAAGTCCTCTGTGTATTCACATTTGTAGGATCGGGACTTGGGGCATTTTCGTATGGAATCATCGGTCTTATGCATGGCTTTTTTTCTGAGAACCTGTCACTTATACCCGATGAGCAAAACCGCGAACTGATCGAAATGCTGCTATCTGCCGGTCAGATGTTTTTTTTCCTGAATGCAATGTTATACCTGGTTTCATTATCAGGTGCGGTATTACTCTGGAAAATGAAAAAAGCAGGGTTTCACTTTTATACTGCTTCGCAGATGGTGCTGCTTATACTTCCACTCGCATACATAAAAGGGTTTCCAACAAATGGAATAAGCATATTCCTGACCTTTATATTTGTTTTTGGTTACTATGGATTCCTGAAATTTATGAAATAAATTTACGTCCTCAACATCGTGTTTGCCGAGAACTTTCAAGCAAAAGGATTTTGCAATAAATAAATATGGATTCCCAGCCTAACAAAATGATATCTGATGAAGGCACAAAGCGGCCATTTCTACTTACCTGTCTGTGTATAGTTTCGGGTATAACAGGCACTGCCTGGATATGCATGTTTATCGCTTTGATTATATATAGAGTAAAGGGGGCAGTTCCAGAACAACTATTTCCAGGTAATTCGCTGATATATTTAAAAGCAGGAACCGGCTTTGTACTGGCAGAAATCCTTCTGACCGTATGCAGTCTAACAGGTGTATTTTTAATATGGAAAACCCGAATGGGCGGCTTCTACCTGTATTCAATCAGTAAAGTGATCCTCTACTTCCTCCCGGTTGCATTCATTGGAAGCGATCACTTAGCTTTTTTCCCACTGGCTGTTACTTCTGTAACAATTGTAGCTTACGGCATACTAACAGGCAGTTTTAAAAAAAAAGATTAAAAAAAATGCGAGTAATACAAAAAAAAAACAGAAAATGTTTTGCGTATTAAGAAATTATTACTTTTACCAATTAATCCGTTAAACTAACCAAAAGCAAGGTATATACTACTAATAAACACAATATCAGAAATTTGTACGGCACCGTCACGGTTATACATGTAATAATCATCATGTATAAACGGCTTCGGGTTAATAAAAAAGTAGTAAAAACATCATTCCAGATGTAGAAAAACGATAAAGTTTGGATAACTTTGAAAAAAATTATACTTTAGCAACACATTAATTCAGGACAAAAAAAAAGCCTATGAAATAATTTTAACATTAAAAAATAATTCTTAATCAACAAACCAAATTAAACACTAACTAACCAAATCAATTAACCTATGAGAAAACTAAGTTTTTTGCTGGTATTGCTGCTGCTCACAGCTATGCAGGTACTGGCACAACGAACCATCACAGGTAAAGTTACCAGCGCCGAAGACGAGGGAGGAATTCCCGGTGTTACTGTTCTTGTAAAAGGAACCAGTAATGGTGTGTTAACTGACCTAGACGGAAAATTTTCAATTTCTGTTCCACCATCAGCAACCACGCTTCAGTTTTCATTCGTCGGAATGAAAACGCAGGAAGTAACTCTTACAGCTGAAAATAACTACACCGTAGTTATGATAACTTCAGCCGAAGTGATCGAAGGAGTTGTCGTTACAGCATTCGGAATTACCAGGCAATCGAGAGAGCTTGGAGTTTCAACAGCCAAGGTAGCTGATAAAGAGCTCACCCGTGCAGGTGCAAGTAACGTTATGAATGGTATGACTGCAAAAGTATCCGGTCTTCAGATCAACACCATCAACAACGGTGTTAACCCTGAAACGAAGATCACTTTACGTGGTAACCGCCACTTTCTTGCTTCCAACCAGGCTCTTGTAGTTTTGGACGGGGTACCGGTTAGTGCTACATACCTGAATTCAATCAACCCTAATGATATTGAAAGTGTCAGCGTTCTGAAAGGTGCAAGTGCCGCAGCTCTCTATGGAAATGATGCTTCCAATGGTGTTATGATTGTTTCGACCAAAAAAGGTGGAAAACAAAAACCAACCATCAAGGTTAGTAATATTACAACTTTTGAAAGAATCTCCTATCTCCCTAACCTCCAGGAGCGTTTTGGCTCAGGATCAGGCGAAACCACTGGAAATTCGGATAATAACTATACCATGTGGATTGGACCTGACAGGAACACCGATCCTTATACATCGTATGAAAACCAGCAATTCGGACCTGAATATGACCCGAACGTAATGGTTATATTAGGTGGTAAACTCGAGGACGGATCGTACCAGATGGTTCCTTATACCGCTATTAAAAATCAGAAAAAGAATTTCTTCCAGACTGGTATTTCGATGCAGAATGACGTATCATATAGCGGAGGTGACGAAAACAGTAACTTCTATCTTTCAGCCCAGGACGTTAATTCGACCGGTACTGTAATGGATGACAAAAACAGGAGAACCAGTGTTCGTATGGCCGGCGGGAAAAAATACGGCACATTCGGAGCTGATTTCTCGATGGGTGTTACAAAAACCAAGACCAACGTATCAGGTGGTGATATGAACCAGGGTCGTGGTGTTTATTGGAATGTATTAAATACGCCTCAGCATGTTCCATTAACTCAATATAAAGACATTGAAACTAATCCGTTCGCAACACTGGATGGTTATTACAATGCATATTACCCGAATCCTTACTGGCAGATCGCTCACTCACGTCAGATGAATGACCGTACCGACTTTTTGGGTTCACTCAACCTTAGCTTCAAACCTGTTGAATGGTTAGAGCTTTCAAACCGTACCGGTCTTGTTTACAATACTGCCAACTACAACGATTACGTTGACGAAGCTGTTTACACACCTTATTCCGCAAGTGATCCTTGGAGCCAGGGCCATATGGGACAGCAAACCCCATATTCAGGACAATCGAGCTACCAGATGTCGAATTCACTCAATTTATCCGACGACTTCCTTGTGAAATTCTCAAAGGATATCAGTGACTTCAATGTGAAAGTTATTCTTGGAACTTCAATGTTATCATCAAAGTACAATGCAATGAACAGTGCAGCCAGTGCTTTGGTTATTCCTGAATTATATAATATTTCAAACCGTGTAGGTGAGCCTGTTTCGACCCAGTCGACACTCGAAAGAACCTCACTCGGTGCTTTCGCTGATGCTACAGTAAGTTATAAAAACTATGTTTTCTTACATGGTTCGGTCCGTAACGACTGGGATTCCAGGTTAGTTAAGGAAAACCGTTCGTTTATGTATCCTGCCGGCGACGTAAGCGTTGTGTTATCGGATATATTCCCTGCATTAAAAGAAGGACCGGTTGTGTCGTTCGTAAAAGTAAGGGCTGGTATATCGAAAACCGGACAGATTTCATTGGCTAACTGGTATGCAACCGTACCTTCGTACGTTACAGCAGCAGGTTTCCCATACGGAAATACTGCAGGTTTCAGGCTTAGCACCACTTTGAGTAATCCTACATTGCGTCCTGAAATGACAACTGAGCTTGAAGGCGGATTTGAAATCAGCTTCCTCAAGAACAGGTTCCACCTCGAAACAACAGCATACAAATCAAATACCATTGACCAGACTATTCCTGCTTCCGTATCGTCAGCTACCGGATTCCGTTCAGCTTATATCAACGCAGGAGAACTCGAAACCAAAGGTATTGAGGTTGACCTCAAGTTGACTCCTTTGGTAAGTTTAGGAGATGTGAACTGGGATCTTATGATCAACTATTCATACTCAACAAGCAATGTTATTTCCATCTATCCAGGACTTGATGAATTACCAATCAATGACGGTACAGCTTATGGAATCCTGAACAGCGCATCCTATGCTATTATCGGCGAACAGTTCCCAACCATCAAAGTTACTGACGTAATCAGGGATCCTGAAGGACGTATTGTAGTTGATGCAGTTACAGGTTTACCTAAAACAGCTCCTGCTCTGGTTAAAAAAGGACATGCTAACCCGAATCATATTCTTGGTATCGTAAATACTTTTACCTACAAAGGACTTAGCCTTGGTATTGTTGCTGAATACCGTTCAGGTAACAACATTGTAAACAGGGTTGCCAATGCACTCGACTTTACAGGTGTTTCCGAACACTCAGCTTTAAATGGCCGTCAACCGTTTGTTATTCCTAACTCAGTTATTGAAACATCACCAGGAGTATTTGTTCCTAATACCGACGTTCTTGTAACCGACGCAGGCAGGTCATTCTGGGTAAATTCAAACTATCATACAACCGATGCAGGTTCTGTAACAAGTGCTGCTTTCTGGAAATTAAGAGAAGTTTCTTTATCATATGATCTCCCACTGGAACAGCTAATCGGCACCAAAGTACTTAAAGCTGCTCAAATCGGTATTGTTGGAAGGAACCTCGTAATGTGGCGTCCGGAAACAAACGTATGGACAGATCCTGAGTTCAATACAAACAGCGCAACAAGTAATGCTGTTGGTTATACTAATGAAGACCAGACACCGCCTACGAGAGTTTTGGGTTTCAGCGTTAAACTTACTTTCTAACATTTAATCTTATAAAGTGATGAAGAAAAACATTCTAATAATAATAGCAGGGATACTGGTATTTATGAGTTCATGCAGCAAGGATTTCCTTAATGTGAACGAAAAAAATCCAAATTCCCCTTCTGTAGTCGACCCGAAACTGGTGCTTCCAGCCGCTGAAAATGCCATAGCATATACAATGAATAACCCAAGACGCTTCGAATTCGTTTACCTGTGGCATGGGTTATGGTCAATCAGTGCAGGTTATTCACAACCTCAGGTGCTGACACAGTATAAACTCGTCAATTCAAGCTATCAGAACGCTTTTATTGAATTCTACCTGGCAGGTCAGAACCTCGACGCCATCGAAAAACAATCAACCACACCTAAAAATGTTAATTTCGAAGCTATCGCCAAAATCCTGAAAGCATATGTTTTCCAGAATTTAGTGGATTGCTGGGGCGATGTTCCGTATACCGAAGCTTTCAAAACAGCTGATGGGAACCTGAAACCCAAATACGACAAACAAAAGGATATCTATGAAGACCTGATTGTTCAGCTGGATGCAGCAATTGCACTTATCCAGGGTGCTACTGCTGAAGCATCGCCTCTTTCAGCCACCAGTGATATAATTTATAATGGTGACATGACCAAATGGTTAAAATTCGCTAATACGTTGAAACTCCGTATTTTGATTCACCAGGCAGATATGGAAGGAAGAACTGCTTATATTACCGGTAAACTTGCAACAACTGCTGCTATTGGTTATATCGGTGTAGGTGAAGGCGCTCTTAACAATCCTCCATACGTGGTATCATCAACCAAGATGAATCCTTTCTATGAGATCTTTTACAACAATGCCGGAACCAGCCAATCAGACGCTACTACCTACTATTTTGCCGGTAAAGATGCAGTTGATGCTTTAAAAGCTACCAACGACCCGCGTATTGCCAAATTCTTCCAGCCTTACAGCGGAACATCCTATGATGGCAATATTTTCGGTACACCTACTGACCTGCTGACCGCACAGAATAAAACCTCCAAACTGGGTTATGCTGTTGGCGATGCAGGAACAATGATAGGCACACCTACCAGGCCGGCTCCGATTATGACTGATTTCGAAAGTTTGTTCCTACAGGCCGAAGCAGCTCAAAGAGGATTACTTACAGGTGCTGATGCACAGGCTCTTTACGAAAGCGCTGTAACCCGTTCATTTGCCTATATGGGATTATCGACAGCAGCAGCAGGAAACTTCCTGAGCCAGAATACTTCAAAAACGAATTATTCGTTAGCAACAAATAAGAGAGAGCTTATTCTTACCCAAAAATGGACTGCACTCAACGGGATAGCTCCTGTTGAAATCTGGAACGACTACAGAAGAACAGGTTATCCTACAGGTTTGCATTTCAGTACCGACCCGGCTAAAAACGGACCTGGTATCCCTCCTGTACGCTTGTTCTACCCACAGGATGAGGTTAACGTAAACAATGCAAATGTTTTGGCTGTTGGAACCATCGATTTGTGGACTTCCAAGATTTTCTGGCAGAACCGATAATTTAATTTAATCAAACTTAAACATGAAAAATATGAAAAATAGAATAATTGTAATCTTAACTCTCTTTGCAGGATTATTCTTACTAAATTCTTGTCTCAAAGATGATGCTGATTACTGGCCGACGGACGTAGCCGGTAAAATGTATGCTACTGTCCTCAAGCCTACACTTCAGGCTCTCAGTTTGAAGCCGGTTGCCGACACCGTTAATTTCTCCTTTATGATCAATATTGCAACTGACGTTCCTCCTACATCGGATGTAACTGTTACAGTTGAAATTGATCCTACCGCTGTAACTGCTTACAACGCAAGGACAGGTAAAGCTTTCAAAGCTTATCCTTCGTTCAAAATAGTGAACCCTACCGTAACCATCAAAGCCGGAACCAGAACTGCAATGGTGAATGGTAAAGTATGGGGTGCCGACAAACTGAACGCATGCGATAATTTTATTGCGGCTACAACCATCAAATCAGTAAGCGATCCTAATATCATGATTCCAAGCAATATGAAATCATACATGTTGTCGCTGCCGATTTCGAATCCGTATGCCGGTGATTACCGCGTTGTCGGATATCGTATTCGTCCTGGTAACCCTACCGAACCTGTTGATGCTATCGAAGCTTTCAACACAGTAGATTGTAAAACAGTTAGGAAAACCGGTTTTGGTAACTATACATCATACGATATAACTATTGAAGTTACAAGTACCGTTGTTGTTGTTGGCGGAGTAAACTGTTTCAAGGTTATTGCTACCCCTATCGATCCGGCTACCGGTGGTTCAGTCGGCGGAATGTTTACCGCCTGGACGGGAGATGCTACCCTTACTCCTGCTGACCTGACTATTAACTACTACAACCCGGTTACAAAAGTGTTCATTCTGAACTGTTATTACAATAGTACAGCTGGTAACCGTATCATGTATGAAACCTGTACAAGGCAGTAATTTGTCCTGGAATAGTTTAATTTTAACTTAAAAACTAAAACGATAATTATGAAAAATAAGTATATAATTATAGTACTGCTGCTCGGCTTAGCCGGTATCTTTACTATGCAGAGTTGTTCGAAGGATGAATCCCCAACTCCCGTTGTCTATAAAGCTGCTGTTCCTACAAATCCTACACCTGCTGAAGGTGCAGTTTTGACCCTGTCGGGGACATCCTATGTTTTGAAATGGGAAGGAACTACCGCTGGTACATGGGACGTTTATTTCGGCCCCGTTGGCGAAGTAGCACTGGTTAAAGCCGGTTTAAGCGGTAATACGTATACTGTTACTGCCCCAACAGGTGGTGAATACGAATGGTATGTTGAAACTGTGGATGCACACGGTATAGTTTCGTCGAACATTACCGGACCTGCCAGAGATCCATGGTACTTCTACATCAACACAGCTCCTACAGCTCCTAAGCTCACAGCTCCTGCTGATGCAGCAGTCAATTTCAGCGTAGCCGGTGCATTAACGTGGACCTGTACCGATGCTGAAGAAGATGCATTAACATACGATGTGTATTTTGGAACAACCGCTACCCCGGGTCCTGTTGCAACTGGTCTTACAGCTGCAACATACTCACCTACAATGGTGGCTTCGACCAAATATTACTGGAAAGTTGTTGCTACCGATTCACACGGTTACACAGCAACAAGCCCGGTTTACTCATTTACAACCGGTCTCGAGCCTATTATGACCTTCACGGGCCTGTATAGTTGTGATGAGCCTGCTGAAGCTTACAAATATGATGTAACCTTCACCAAAGCATCGGCTACAACAATTAAAACCACCAACTACTGGAATTCGGCATGGACAGCTACATTTACAATTGACTTTGCCAAAATGTCATTTACAATGACCAGCTATACCTTCTCAGCTAACTGGACAGGTACTGAATCCGGAGTTATCGATCCTGTAACAGGAACAATGACAGGCTACTATTCCTTATGGAAGAGCGGCGTTGTTCAGGAAACCGGGATACATACGTATACAAAGAAATAAGTATATAGTATAAATGAAATAGCCACTGGTTATTTCGGAATGATCGAAGAGAGGCTGCCTGAGTAAGGTAGCCTCTCTTTTTTCGTGCAGGAAAAATAATAGTTATAATAATTACTATATGACAATAGCAGTTGAATTCCGTATTACCGGATACCGATAAAATAATATTCCTACTTTTAGTTTCTGCTATTTTGTGAATTTGTTTAATTTCAACTTCAATCACTTCGCTGGCATGCTGAATTTTCTCATTTAAGCAACAAATCCGGTATACTATAATCCGGCTCAGGATGTAATTTCACTAAATTTGCATTGAATGAATCAGCGAATACATCGTGAGACATGCGCGGGCGGCGGCGGAAGAAACCATTTATTGGGCGGAAGATGCATTTCCCGGGGCGGAAGATGTTTTTGACAGGGCGGAAGATGTTTTTTCTGTAGCAAATATATCTTCCGGGTGGTGAAATATTGCTTCCGGGCAGTCAAACATTCCTTCCAGGTTGTGAAACATTGCGTCCGGGTTGTGAGCAATTGCTTCCGGATGGAGTAACGTTGCTTCCTGTTGGAGGATAGCATATCGCGGTATAGCCACTGCTACCGCGCGAATCCTTTCACATTAGTGCCAGAGATTATAATGGAGAAAAAGGTTTGCTGAGTAATGTAATAGTATTGGATTTGTATTGACCACGCGAAAGGATTCGCGCGACAGCGGGGCATTGTTCAACTGTAAATAACTATCAATTCTGGCGGCATGATAACAAACCGATCGAATTATGGAGTAATAAAGTAATTTCTGAAAAAATAAATTATGTTCATAACAATCCGGTTGAAGAAGGCCTTGTTTTCAAACCAGAAGATTGTGTTTACAGTAGTGCCAGAGATTATAGTGGAGAAAAAGGATTGCTGAGTAATGTAATAGTATTGGATTTGTATTGACCATGCGAAAGGATTCGCGGGGCAGCGGGGCATTGTTCAACTGTAAATAACTATCAATTCTGGCGGCATGATAACAAACCGATCGAATTATGGAGTAATAAAGTAATTTCTGAAAAAATAAATTATGTTCATAACAATCCGGTTGAAGAAGGCCTTGTTTTCAAACCAGAAGATTGTGTTTACAGTAGTGCCAGAGATTATAGTAGAGAAAAAGGTTTGTTGAGTAATGTAATAGTATTGGATTTGTATTGACCACGCGAAAGGATTCGCGCGGCAGCGGGGGGATGGATAATGAGTGCCATTATCAGACAGTTTTTACGATAACCTATGGTTTCGAACTGAGAAATGGTTATGCTTATGCTCCTTATATAACATTTACTTCAGATCCTTCGGCTTACCATTTAAATGAAATTAAATACCGGCTAAAATGAAAAAGTTACTTATTATACTCATTTTGAATACATTTGGTCATTATTGTACAATGTCACAAGTTGTTGACAGAAGTCCAAGTGGTGGTGAAAATACTTTGCCCGTTGAAGGTGGTAGTATAAAAGTGGAAATTGATGTAACAACTTCGCTTGACAACTTATTATCCAGGCTTAATGGTGACTGGCAATTTATTGAAACCGGAAAATCCTATTGGATTGGTTATACAAATGATATGTTTTCGATAGCTGCAAGAGGTGACGCTGCAATTCCCGCACTGGTTAAATTTTTCAATACTAAAAGTAATGAGAATGGTAAAATCGGTGCCATTTATACCCTACACCTCATCGGCATCAATCGACAAATTAAAGGTAGATATTATGAAGAATTTGTTAATCAAAAAGCCAGGAATGCGCTATTAGGTCTTTTACAAGAACGTGAGTATAGTTATACGATTATGGAATTACTGTTAAGAGACCCCTGGTTATCAGATATCAACCAGTTGTTTAATGTGATAATAAATGAACAGGATGACAAAATCTTGTACCCAATTATTTGTTCATTAAACAAGTATAAGATTGGAAACTTTCCTCTAGATAACGAAATACCAGAGCAAATAACCAAAATAGGAATTAAACTTAAAGTTGAGAATCCTGAAAAGTTTGAGACGGAATTTGATTTTTCCGGACAGATTAAAGATGCGCTCAGGAAATTCAGTAATCTTCATCCTGAGAATATAAAAGTTGATAGTACATTATACAATGATGAACTTAATGGTTACATTAATACAATACTACCAAGGGATGTCGATTTGGAGAGTTTTGTTTTTCTGCTCGGGATTAAAGGGGACCTCTATAGTTATGTTAATATTTGTTGCAAGATTCAGTATTACTGTAAAGATAATGTAATATACTTTATTTCAATAAAAAAGGCACAAACCATCTTACAACATTGGTGGAATTCCCTCTCGTATGAAGAAAAAAAGAAATTCCTAATAAAATAATTGATATATATACCAAATGGATTCACCGCTACCGCGCGAATCCTTTCGCACCGCTACCGCGCGAATCCTTTCGCGTGGTTCTCCGCTATCGCGTGAACTTTTCTCTCCGAAGGTAATCCTTTCACCGCTACCGCGCGAATCCTTTCACATTAGTGCCAGAGATTATAATGGAGAAAAAGGTTTGTTGAGTAATGTAATAGTATTGGATTTGTATTGACCACGCGAAAGGATTCGCGCGGCAGCGGCGTGCCCGGTATAAAATTAGTTGCTAAATCACGTAAACAAGATCCAACTAGTATCCGCAAGCCGGAAATCACACTTAACATGATGCGATAAAACCAAAGAGGGAACTGAATTAACTTCGGTTCCCTCTTTTATTATCAATGAGATGCGTTCAATATAGTCCTACCTGGGCCTTTCAGTCTTTGAATTTGAGCCTGAATTCCGGGTACCACCCGACGATCTGGACGGTGCGGGACTTGATGTAGGTCTTGTGCCTGCAGGTTTTGCCGAAGGAGCGGAATTCGAAGGGCGGGTCGAAGGCGTTTGAGTTGGCCTGGCGGATGGAGTATTGTGTGAACTTCTGTCGGTCGGTTGCCTGACTGCCGGTTTTGCAGGAGAAGGATTAGTTGAAGGCCGCGTTGTTGCTGGTTTTGTTGTTGGCCTTGTTGAAGGCTTGTTTACATCAGGTCGTGCAGAAGGGTTGGTAGTTGAAGGTCGTGTTGAAGGCTTGCTCACACCAGGCCGGGTGGCAGGATTTGTAGTTGCTGGCCGGGTACCGGGTTTTGAAGCCGGGCGGGTCACATCTGTATTAGTCCCCGGTCTGGTAGTCGGGCGGGTAACATTATTATTTGTACCCGGTCTGGCAGCCGGACGATACCCGTCAGGATATCTCTTATTGAAATCAGCGGATCCCTGGTTGCGTGATTCAGGATGGGAATACGTGTTGTTATACATTCCACTCTGCCTGTGCTGGTTTACAGTATTGGAATAAGAACGGTGGCCGTGGTAATAATTATCATTATAATGCGGATACCGGTTGTGATGACTGTGGTGATAGTACCCGTAGTAGTGGTTATGATAATGCGAATGGTATCCGTAATAATAATCCCAGTAGTAAGGTCTCCAGGGACTCCAGTAGGATGGATAGTACCCCCAGTACCAGGGCGAATGCCATATCGTGTAGGTTGGAACATAGATGTAGGTTACAACCGGCCAGCTGGCTACTTCTACATAAGTGGTTTTGGTTACTACTACTTGCTCCTTCTGAACTACTTTGTCGTTTCCGGTATAACCCGGGTTTGGTGTAGTAACCGAAGCTTCATCAGCATAATTAGGTTCTATTATGTAATCTTTACCATATAGTTCTTCATCACCGATTAATTGTACCTGCACCTCCCCTTTTTTGTCCTTCTGCACAGTAAAAACGGCTACATCCTGGTTTTCCTTTTCATTAATGGCTACCTGCAAAACAATAGTGTGTACATCGCCATAAACATTATCAATTACCCGGATATAATCAATCCGGTCATCGTTATTCAGGTCGAGGTTGTTGATTTTTGAATCTTCGGCATTCAGGTTTTTCTCAAAACCTTCGAGAGTTTCCGATTCCCTGAAAAGGTCCATTACGGCATACAGATTCAGGTTATCGCCGGGTAGATTTAGTTTTTCTTCTGCATTGTCCTGGGCGGATACAGTAAATCCGAAGCAGGAAAGAAGAAAAATACAAATGATTGGTTTAAGGGTTTTCATGATAGTAAGTTTTATAAAAGCAGTATAAAATTTCAATCTCTTTAATAGTGAAATTTACAAAAACCGTACCAACATATTTTTACACGAAAAATTAATATATATGAACTCAGCTAAACAGATGTTGCAACCTACATTTGGTTCAAACTTCCATGTTATCCGGAGTTTATTCATCACAATATGGATATGAGTCTGAATCGCAAAGATGCAACTCATGAATTAATTGCTGAACACCACAGGATTATTGAAAGAACAGGGTAATAGGCAGGTTTAGAATCTACTATCACAGAGTTTATGACCCTGTTTTGTCACAAGCGTCAGGAGATGCGAGCGGGAGTTACTTAAAGGTATAGTATCGCTTACTTAACCAGCTTCAGGTTCTTTTCGTACAATATCCTAACCGAATCAAAGCTTGTCCGGTACCTGAAATCAACCGGCAAAGCAGGAGGTGATTCGACCTTCAGCGGATCGATTGCTACATTGTTTTTATATACCCTGAAATCGAGATGGGCACCGGTTGAAAGACCTGTGCTGCCAACATAACCTATTACCTGTCCCTGGCTTACGCTTGCTCCCGGTCTTATTCCCGCTGCAAAGCCTGCCAGGTGCATATATGAGGTTGTATATCCGTTGTTATGCCGTATAGTAATCATCCGCCCGCCACCGCCTGCGTAAGCAGCTTTTAATACGGTGCCATTCCCGATTGTATGAACCGGAGTACCTTTGGGGGCTGCATAATCTACTCCGTGATGCGGGCGACGGATACGCAGTATCGGATGCATACGGCTGTTCGAAAACTTCGAGGTAATACGCGAAAATTTCAGCGGAGCTTTCAGGAATTCCTTACGCAGGTTCTGTCCAGTCTGATCGAAATAATCGGTAATATTATCCTGTTCGAACCTGTGGGCATAGTATTCTTTGCCGTTATGGACGAAGAGGGCCGAATGGATTTCGCCAATGCTTATTTGTTTCCCGTCAACGGAAAGTTCTTCGTATATAGCCTTGAACGAATCGCCTTTCTGAATGGCATAGAAATCGATCGACCATTGGTAAATATTGGCCAGAGCAACTGCCATATCGGGATCGGCACCGGCTTCCTGCATGGTAGCCCATAACGATGAATTAATAACCCCTGAAACCGACCTGAGCCTGCGCACCACCTTTTTGGCATCCCGGTATACCTTAAGCGAATCGCGGAAGTCAAAAACCACATAACTGGTATCGTTAATCGAGTAAATAAAATACTGCAGTTTATTTGCAGTACTGTTTTTCATCATAGCGGTATAACTATTCCCGCTGCGAAGTTTCCTGATATCAAAAATGCCTTCGCAATATACGGGCAGTTTATCAATAATCTTCTGTTCAACGCCGAAACGTTTAAAGATTCCCCCCAGGTTCTCACCCGATTTCACTTCGTTCCTGTCAATTTTGAATGAATCGGTAACAATACCATATTCAATGGTTTGCGCGGCTTTAAGCGGATGAACAATGGGATCAAAAATAAAATCCTTAAAAGCAACAAAAGCTGCAAGCAATGCAATTAAAAATACTATTATACCTATAATCAGTCGGAGTTTCTTTTTATTTATCTGCATGAATCAGTTGTTCAGTATAAGTGGTTGATAATATAAGAGGCGAAGGGTGAGAGGAGAAAGGTGAGGGGAGAAATGCGAGGGGCGAGGGGGCGAAAATGCTCATCTAAGCTTATCAACAATATCAGCACAATAAAATGCCGAATTGTCATATTGCCGGATTCCCGAATTAGTGTCAAACCCGAAGTAAAGAAGAAAACCGGGCCTATCTCCTGTGGGCATCGGCAAAATCGCGGCCTGCCTGCAGAGCATCGAGGTTTAGCTTAACTATTTCCTCTCCTTTTCGGGCAAAAGTTCGCCGGATTGATTCCTGCAGTTCCTCGTAGGCAATTTCAAGGAAAGGTGATGCAGCCCCGAGAATAACCATATTGGCCGAACGGGTCGAACCCAGGTTTTTTGCTATTTCGTCGGCATCGAGGGCTATATGGTTATCGAAATGTTCGATTTCGGCCATTAAATCCTCCATTTTCGGATAATTCGGTATGTTTATGAAGGGTTTTGTATTGGTGATAAGCCATCCATCGGGCGAAAGCAGAGGAAGGTAGCGGAGCGACTCCATGGGTTCAACCGAAATGATAAGGTCGGCTTGTCCAAAAGGGATGAGGTCGGAAGCTATTTCATGATCGGCAATTCGCAGGTTCGACGAAACATCGCCGCCGCGCTGGCTCATTCCGTGAACCTCAGCCTGTTTTAAATGCAGGCCTGTGTTCAACGCTGCCATACCAATGGTTGTGGCAATTGACAATATGCCCTGTCCTCCTACTCCTGCTAATATGATGTCTCTTTTCATACTATTTGATTTCTTAAAGTACTATTTACAATGCATTTTAACTAAAGGGCCAGGTACAGCACGATGTATGCAATAACATGAAAAAACTAACCAGGTACCGGAAGCCGGAAACTTCTTAGCTCACTTCATTTACTACTTCTGCTTTCTTATGCTCCTTGTGATGGCGTATTGCAGTTTGTATGCACTCACGGCGCGGAATAATTACCGATACACCTTCGTATTCAAGTTCCTGCTTCAGGATGGCAAGATTTTCTTCATGGTGTTTAGGCGAAGGGTTAAGAACAAAAATGTGATCCTTGTGAACCCCAACTCCCAGGCAGATATCCTCGATACGGCCAAAAGCCGACGAATCCTGCCCACCCGTCATTGCGGTAGTTTCGTTATCGAGGATCATAATCGTAACCTGGTTTTTGTCCTTAACACAATCAATCAGCCCTGTAATGCCGCTATGCGTAAATGTACTGTCGCCGATTACTGCGACCGCCGGTTGCAGGCCTGCATCGGCGGCACCTTTAGCCATGGTTATGGAAGCCCCCATATCGACGCAGGTATTTATCGCATCGAACGGATCGAGTGCCCCAAGGGTATAGCATCCTATATCCGAAAACACCCTGCCTTTGCTCCATTTTTCGAGTGCTTCGTTAAGAGCATTATATGAATAAATATGAGGGCAGCCCTTACAAAGCGATGGCGGCCTGCCCACAACTATTGAAGGAATATCTTTACCCCGGGTATCGGTTTTACCTAGTGAAACTGCAACAATATTGGGATTGAGTTCCCCGTCGCGCGGGATGGTACCGTCGAGACGGCCATGAATCATTTTACCGTTATCCATAAAACCTCTTATGGCTTCTTCAACAACGGGGTATCCTTCTTCGAGTATTAAAAGCGAATCGCAGCTATTATAAATTTGGGCAACCATGTCATGCGGCAACGGATACTGTGCAATTTTGAGCACAGGGAAAGGAATCAGGCGGTCGGGGTAGTTCTCGAGCAGGTAATTATAGGCAATACCTGTTGTAATAATCCCCATGCTTTTATCCTTGCCGTCAGTAAACACATTAAACCCTGATTCGGTTGCATACGTTTCAAAATCACGCTGTTTTGCCACTAGCTGCTTGTATTGTCTCCGGGCATTTGCTGGCAGCAAAATAAACTGCCTGTGATTAGGCGGTAAATGAATTTCATTTTGTGCGTGTAAAGGTTTGCGAACCACCCCTGCACGTGAATGTGCCAGCCGTGTGGTAATCCGCATCAGAACCGGGATTCCGAGTTGTTCCGACATATCAAAACCGTAATGAACCATGTCGTAGGCATCCTGCTGGCTGGTTGGCTCAAGTATAGGGATCATGGCAAATTTGCCATATACGCGTGAGTCTTGTTCGTTTTGCGACGAATGCATGGATGGATCGTCGGCCGATACAATAATCAGCCCGCCGTTGGCTCCCGTGATAGCCGAATTGATAAAAGCATCAGCTGCAACATTTAGTCCCACATGTTTCATACAAACCATGGTACGTTTACCGGCATACGACATACCTAGCGCTGATTCCATGGCTGTTTTTTCGTTGGTCGACCAACCGGCTCTCACCTTGCCCGATTTGGCTTCCTTCGATTGCATTACATATTCGGTAATTTCGGTTGAAGGAGTTCCCGGGTAAGCGTAAATTCCTGACATACCAGCATCTATACCGGCCTGGGCTATTGCTTCATCGCCCAACAACATCATTTTCTGATCCATATTGTGATTATTTTAACAGCTGATTTTACCGCACAAACCTACATGAATTGGACCTGAATAACAAGTACTTTTTTGAAATATTAGTTTGTATCATAAAGAATTTAGTATGCATCGATTAACTATAATAAATGGTTTTTCGAACACACTCGCTTCCTGCTTGTTTTATACATTTGTACAATGAATAAAACATCCTGTTTTGAATTATCTGGCACACCTTTTCCTGGCTGGCGACCATCCTGAAACCATTTTAGGCAATTTCATTGCCGATCATGTTAAGGGAAGCGATATTATGAAATTTCCTGAGCATGTAAGGAAAGGCATTTCGATGCACCGGGCCGTCGATACATTTACCGATAACCACCCTGTTGTAAGGAGAAGTATACTGAGGTTGAGGGACGATTTCAGGAAATATGCAGGTGTGATCGTCGATATGTATTACGATCATTATCTTTCGGCACATTGGGACGATTATTCGACGCTTGACATTCACTCGTTTACAAAATCAAGATACGATATCCTGAACTCATTTCAACCCCTGCTGCCTGTACGCTCAGCAAGATTGCTATTTTATATGGAAAAGCAAAACTGGCTGGTATCGTACAGCAATTTAGATGGAATGCAGCAAGCGTTCAACGGGATGGCGCGCCGAACATCCTTTGACTCAAAAATGGAAGATGCCGTTGTGAACCTGAAAGCGGGATATCCTGAATTCAGGGAGGAGTTCATGGAATTTTTTCCTGAGCTGCAATTGTATGTGCGTAATAATTTTGAAGCTTCATCCTGGCTGTTTGACAGGAAGACATAAAAAAAGCCAATCTTCCGACTGGCTTTTAAAAATCATTTCATTTTCTTCCTAATCCTCTATTATCACTTCTTTACCTGCTGCAAAATCTTCAAGTATTGCAGTGGTTATTGATTTCGGACGTTCGAGCGGATAATGGAGTGCACGGTCCCAGATCAGGTTGGCACAGACTCCTATAGAGCGACCAATTCCGAACAGTACAGTGTAAAAATCATATTCTTTTATTCCATAATGCCATTGAATAATTCCTGATTGGGCATCAACATTGGGCCATGGGTTTTTGGCCTTACCCTGGGCAAGCAGGATATCAGGAACCACACGGTAAAGCATGTCGGTATACTGGAACAAAGGATCGTCTTTCATATGGGTTAAGCAGAATTCGCGCTGCAAACTATAACGCGGGTCAGTTTTACGGAGTACGGCATGGCCGTATCCGGGTATTACCTGGCCTGATTTCAGGGTTTCCCAGACAAATAGTTTCATTTCTTCTTCAGTAGGTACGCGGTCTTCCATTTTCTCGCGAACCCCTTGCAGCCAGCGCAGAACTTCCTGGTTAGCAAGTCCGTGCAAAGGCCCGGCAAGCCCGTTAACCATCGAAGCGATGCTGAGGTATACATCCGAGAGCGAACTACCAACAAGGTGACCTGTATGAGCGCTTACATTACCACCCTCATGATCGGCATGAAGGATAAAATACATACGGCTTACGTCATCATAGGGTTTCCCAATTCCCATCATGTGTGCAAAATTTGCACCGAAATCGAGGTATGGATTCGATTGTATGCGTTTGCCATCTCGGTAAAGCTTGGCGTAGATATACGTTGCAATCTCGGGCAGTTTGGCAAGCAGGTTGAGTGTGTCTTCGAAAGTCGAATCCCAGTAATCGAGTTTATGCAGTTTGCCGGAAGCATATTTCTTGGCAAACATCGATTCTCGGTTCAGCGTAGTAATAACGGCTGAAAAAATCGCCATAGGATGGCTGCAGCATGGCATCCCGTCAATTACCTCGTAAACATAGCGTGGAAGGATGCGGCGTTTGTTGAATTCATCAATCACATCCTGCAATTCTTCTTCATTGGGGATATCACCTGTAACGAGCAGGTAGAACAGGCCTTCGACATAAGGCATCTCGGCTCCTTTTGGCTTGGGGAGTTTTTCGAATACTTCGGGTAGTGTAAGTCCACGATACCTTATACCTTCGTTAGGATCGAGGTATGAGATATCGGTCAACAACACTTTAACCCCGCGCATTCCACCGATAACCTGTCCGATAGTTACCTGATCGATCACCACATTACCATATTCCTTTAAAAGCTTATCGATGCGTGGCCGCCATTCGAGGATTTTCTCATGAAGCCTGTCTTTTAGTCTGAACGACATATACTTAATTTGTTAGGTTGTAAAACGTCTTTTTATTTATTTTATTGGCCTGGTAACAATTCCAAACCTGATTCTTACATATTAGTGATCATTGCAGTTCCAAACTCCGAAGTCTTCAGCTTTGTGGCGCCTTCCATAAGCCGGTGAAAGTCGTAGGTAACGGTTTTTTCGGCAATTGTTTTTTCCATTGAGTCGTAGATAAGCTGTGCCACTTCGTTCCAGCCCAGGTATTCGAACATAAGCGCACCCGAAAGAATCACCGAACCAGGGTTAACCTGGTCGAGGCCTGCATACTTGGGAGCCGTACCATGGGTAGCCTCAAAAATTGCAAAACCATTCTGATAGTTTATATTTGCACCTGGTGCAATGCCAATACCACCAACCATGGCTGCCAAAGCATCAGAGATATAATCCCCGTTCAGGTTGAGAGTAGCTATTACCGAATATTCTTCGGGCCTGAGCAGGATCTGCTGAAGGAAAGCATCAGCAATTACATCTTTAACAATGACCTTGCCGTCGGCAACTGCTTTCGCCTGGGCTGCATCAGCAGCTTCGCGTCCCTGATCAGCCGAAATACGGTCGTACTGGGCCCATGTAAATGTTTTATCACCGAATTCGCGTTCAACCAATGCATATCCCCATTGTTTGAAGGCTCCTTCGGTAAACTTCATAATATTTCCTTTGTGGACAATAGTGAGCGAAGGCAGGTTCCGGTCGATGGTGTATTGAATAGCTGCACGCACCAGTCGTTCGGTTCCCTGCAGTGATACAGGTTTTATACCAATTGATGAGGTTTCCGGGAAACGGATTTTCGATACTCCCATCTCATTAATCAGGAAGTTGATCATCTTGGTTGCCTCAGGTGTTCCATGCATATATTCGATCCCGGCGTAAATATCCTCGGTATTTTCGCGGAAAATATGCATATCCACTTTGTCGGGTCGTTTCACCGGGCTGGGTACACCCTGGAACCAGCGTACCGGGCGGAGGCAAACATAAAGATCGAGAATCTGGCGAAGAGCAACATTCAGCGAGCGGATTCCACCTCCAACCGGTGTGGTAAGCGGTCCTTTTATACCAACAAGGTATTCCTTGAAGGCTTCAAGAGTTTCGTCGGGGAGCCAGTTACCGGTTGCATCAAATGCTTTTTCGCCGGCAAGCACCTCTTTCCACATTATTTTACGCTTGCCCTTATACGCTTTTTCGACTGCGGCTTCAAATACCCTCACCGAAGCTGCCCAGATATCCTTCCCTGTTCCATCCCCTTCAATAAAAGGAATTACCGGGAAATCAGGAACTTGTAACTTTCCATTCTCAAAAACTATCTTACCTGTACTCATTTTAATTTGTTGATTTTAGTAGTCTGAATTCTTCGTAAAGATAAAAAAAACATTCAATTTGTTATATATATGTTAAATTTGTTTGTCCGAAATAAAATATTATTTTTACCATATATTACTTTGTTCGAACAAAGCAATAAACCAGTGTGTTATATCCACACAAAATGGCCTTTTCAGGATGAAAACCCGTCTACTCTACCTGCTCCCCGACGACTTAGCCAAACGGCAACCCCTCGTACTATTTGATGGCGATTGCAATATGTGCAACCAATCCGTTCAGTTCCTGCTTAAAAACAATCCCAGGAAAGATCTTAATTTTACTTCGCTCCAGTCGGTGAGCGCAGGGATTATTTTGGCAATATCAGGTAAAGCTTTTCAAAAGGCCGACACGGTTTTATTCCTACAGGATAATGTCCTTTCGGGAAAATCGACTGCCGCCCTGAATATTTCGTCCCACCTGGGTTTCCCCTGGCAAATACTTCTCATTTTCCGTATTGTCCCTCTTTCCATCAGGGATGCCGTTTACGGTTTTATTGCAAAAAACCGGTATAAATGGTTCGGCAAAAAAACGAGCTGCTGGCTCACGAATGAATTCTCCGACCGGTTTCTGAACTGATTTTTCTTCTCCATTCCATCCGGCGTCTATTTATCTGCTTTTTCGTTGCATCAATTAATCAATCATACTATTGATATGACTATATTTGCGCATTGATTTCTTACCAGGAAAATAAACTTCATGTTTGTGCGCTTCAAAATTACTTTCTGCCTTGCATTACTATTATTAACAGTTTCATTTGCGGCCTTTTCGCAGCAAGGTTCGATACGTGGTTTTGTATATGAAAAGGAGAGTGGTGAACCGGCAATTTTTACCAGTGTGTACCTCTACCATACTACCTATGGTGCTGTTACCGATATAAACGGGTATTTTACAATTTCGAAAGTCCCTGACGGAAACTACACCCTCGTTGTAACATTCCTCGGATTCGACACTCTGAAGGAATCTATAAGCGTAACCGGTAACGATGTACAAACAAAAAAATACTATCTCAGCAAGGCAGCCTATATTCTTGAAGGGATAAGTATTTCGGCTGAGTATACCGAGCAAAGAGCCGAAACCCGGACCTCGGTAGTAAAAGTATCGCCCAAGCAAATCAAACAGATTCCATCCATTGGCGGGCAGGCCGACCTGGCACAGTACCTGCAGGTTCTGCCAGGTGTTGTGTTTACAGGCGACCAGGGAGGACAACTATTTATACGCGGAGGATCACCTATTCAAAACAAGGTTCAGCTCGATGGTATGGTGATTTACAATCCTTTCCATTCTATTGGATTGTTTTCGGTTTTCGAAACGGACCTGCTGCGCTCAGCCGACATTTATTCAGGTGGATTCGGCGCCGAAATGGGAGGCCGTATATCGTCGGTGATGGATCTCACAACCCGCGACGGGAATAAAAAACGCTTTGCCGGCAAACTCGGCGCCAGTACCTTCGGGGCTAAAATACTGCTCGAAGGTCCTATCTCAAAACAAAAAAGCGATAATGGCGGGAGTTCTTCGTTTATGCTGTCGTATAAAAATTCGTACCTCGAACAAAGTTCAAAAGTACTCTACAGCTATATCGACGAAGACGGTTTGCCTTTTAACTACCAGGATTTTTACGGGAAAGTTTCGATCAACAGTTCGAATGGCAGCAAGATCAACTTTTTCGGTTTTGATTACAGCGACAGGGCTACCTACCGGTCGGTTTCGGACTATGCCTGGAATGCAGGAGGCGGAGGAACAAATTTTGTAATTATCCCCGGTTCGAGTCCTGTTTTAATGGATGGCAATATTGCATTTTCGAATTACAACATCTCGCTCGACGAAGTGAACATGCCATTGCGTACAAGCAGCATCAATGGCTTTAACGGGGGATTCAACATCACTTACTTCCTCGGGAAAAACCAGTTGAAGTTCGGGTTCGAAATGCTTGGGTTTGCCACCGACTTCAGCTATGTGAACAGTGCAAACCGGACCATTGAGCAGAAACAATTCACTTCGGAAATTGCACCCTATATTTTCTACAAGCTTAATGCAGGGAAATGGCTTATCGAACCCGGTTTCAGGCTTCAGTATTATGCCTCGCTGTCAACAGCATCGCCCGAACCAAGGCTGGCTGTGAAATACCTTGCAAGCGATAAGGTCCGTTTCAAATTTGCCGGGGGGTTCTATTCGCAAAACCTTATAGCAGCCAACAGCGACCGCGATGTTGTAAACCTCTTCTACGGTTTCCTGTCGGGAAGCGACGAAATACAGGACGAATTTAACGGCGAGCAGCTTAAAAATAAACTACAGCGCGCCCAGCACCTGGTATTAGGGGTTGAAATTGAACCGGTTAAACATATTACTGTTAATATAGAGGCATATTACAAGAATTTCTCGCAACTCACCAATATCAACCGCAATAAGATATTCGAAGATGTGCCTCCTTATAATGTTGTTACCTCACCGAGTTACAAGCCCGATTACCTGCGTACCGACTTTATAATTGAAACCGGCGATGCCGAAGGGATTGATTTTTCGCTGAAGTATGATTATAAGAAACTCTATATCTGGTTGGCCTATTCGCTAGCCTATGTTCATAAATTTGACGGCCTTATTCATTATGCACCTCATTACGACAGGCGCCATAATGCTAACCTCCTGGTTACCTATAAATTTGGCAATCTTGATGTATGGGAGTGCAATGTAAGATGGAACCTGGGTTCAGGATTCCCGTTTACGCAGACCCAGGGTTATTACGAAGGCCTCACCTTTCCGGGAGGTCTCTCATCGGATATAACAACCGAGAACGGACAACTTAATGTCCTATACGGTCCTTATAATGAAGGCAGGCTATCGGCATACCACCGCCTCGACTTCGGCATTACCCGCAAGTTCAGCCTGAGCGAAACCTCCATCCTGGAAGCAAACCTAACGATTACAAACGTTTACAACCGCGAAAATATCTTTTATGTCGACCGGGTTACCAACGAGCGCTTGTACCAGCTACCGTTTATGCCAAGTATCGGGGTAAACTGGTCGTTCTAGCCATTTTTGGTTTGGATAAATTATCAGCCCCGGACAATATTCGAGGTTCTGGTATTGAAATCCCAGATTTTACGAAAGCAGAAACTTTGAATGTGGATTTCCTGCAGAATTCACCTTTAACATAGACTATTCCCGGTTCTTTGTATCAATGATAATGGTTACCGGTCCATCGTTTACCAAGGCAATTTCCATATGTGCGCCAAAGCTCCCGCTTGCAATTTCCCGGCCGAGTTTCAGTTCAAGCAACTGGATGAAGGACTCATAAGCAGGATTTGCAAATTCAGGACGGGCAGCCCTTATATACGAAGGACGGTTGCCTTTACGCGTGCTTGCATGGAGCGTGAACTGGCTCACAACCATTATTTCGCCCCCGGTTTCGCGTACATCGAGGTTCATTACCCCGCTGGCATCGTCAAAAATCCGTAAGCCGGCTATCTTTTTGCAAAGCCATTCGATATCCTCAGGCAAATCGGCTTCTTCAACTCCCAAAAGCACAAGAATTCCGCTACCGATACGGCTGTATTCACGACCTCCGATGCTCAGAACACAGGAAGTAACTCTTTGAATAACTGCTCTCATTCAATGTTTTATTAATCTGAAATACAATTTAAGCCGTATTGAAACCACTGCTTCTTACACATAATCAGTAACATCCAGGTTTTCGTCATTTAGTAAGCCAAGGTAATTACGATATCGTTCAGTGTGTATTTTCCCCTGGTCGAGGGCCAATTTAACAGCGCAACCCGGCTCGTGGACATGGGTACAGTTATTATACCTGCATTCGTGCAGCAGGGCACGGAATTCGGGAAACCTCTCCCCTACCTCCTGGCTTTCGAAATGAACCAGGCCAAATTCCTTAATTCCCGGCGTATCGATCATAAACCCGCCGAACGAGAGCGGATGCATCTCGGCAAAAGTAGTGGTATGCATTCCTTTGTTATGGTACGAGGAGATTTCGCCTGTTTTTATTTTCAATAAAGGATCGAGCGCATTGATCATAGCTGATTTCCCCACTCCCGAATGCCCGGCAAATAAGTTTACTTTGCCGCGGAGTTCCTCCCGCAACATGTCAATCCCGGTTCCTGTGAGGGATGAAACAGCGTAGGTTGGATATCCCAGCGAAGAGTATAAGTTCATTAATTCAGCACATCGCTGATTTGCCTCTTCGGTATAAATATCGATTTTATTAAATACAATCGCCGCAGGAATATGGTAGGCTTCGGCTGTAACCAGCAAGCGGTCGATAAAACCGGTTGATGTGCGCGGGAGTATAATACTGGCAATTATATACAGCCGGTCGATATTGGAAGCTATGATGTGTGACGACTTGGAAAGATTTATCGAACGGCGGATGATGTAGTTGGTCCGTGGTTCAATAGCCCTGATTACACCATTTTCTTCCTGCCCTTCCCATTCAAAAACCACATGGTCGCCGACTGCAACAGGGTTGGTGGTGCGAATGCCGTGAATACGGAACTGCCCTTTAAGCCTGCAGTTGCAAAGCGTATTGTCATCTGTAAGTACGGTGTACCAGCTGCCTGTTGATTTTACGACTATCCCGTTCATTGGGTTAATAGAAAATGTTAATCATTTTTCGGTGAGTCAACTATTCTGTTCTGCCCGAATCTGGCGTAAAATTAGCTCTTTTAAAGCAAACGCTGAGATATTGCCATAAGAATATCCGTAAAGTACCCGTCGGGAAGTACAGTTCCAGCGAAAATTCTTATCCGGAGAATATCAAATCAACCGGTACACTTTACCCGGCAGGCAGCGGATAATACCTTCGAATTCCATATTAAGGAGGATGGCGGCAGCCTTGGTGTGAAGGAGACCGGTTTCGGAAAGCAGGGTATCAATTTCGAGATCCCCTTTCTCGCGAAGGGTAGCGACAATAAGCTCCTCATCGGGCGTGAGATTCACGAAAAGCTGCGTTTGAACAGGCTTTTTCTGATTTTTAGTTTCATCCCATCCCAACAGGTAACTGATATCAACTGCCGATTGTATCAAAGCAGCCTTATTGATTTTTATAAGTTTATTGCATCCTGCCGAGTGCGGGTCACCTATACGGCCGGGAACCGCAAACACATCGCGGTTATACGAATTCGCAATGTCGGCGGTTATTAGAGCGCCACCCGACTCACCAGCCTCAACTACAACCACGGCATCGCTCATGCCAGCAATAATGCGGTTCCGCATTGGGAAATTTTCACGATCAGGTTTGGTATTGCTCACATATTCGCATAGCAGGCCTCCCGTGTCGAGCATTTTTTCAGCCAGAGTCCGGTTTGCATAAGGATAAATCCTGTCGAGTCCATGACCGAGCACTCCAACAGTTTCTAATTTGTTATCCAGTGCCGCCTTATGCGACCATGTATCGATACCATAAGCAAGACCGCTTACTATAAGGGCTTTGTGACTAACAAGTCCTTCAACCAGCTTGCGGCACATATCGCGGCCATATTCGGTGGCATTACGTGTACCTACAATAGCTACAATTTTTTGATCGTTCAGATCGGCGTAACCCTTGTAATACAACAAAAGCGGGCTGTCGTGACATTGTTTAAGCCTTGCAGGGTATTCCTTGTCAAGATAAAACAGAGGTGAAATCTTATTTTTTTCGATAAAGATTAATTCCGCTTCCGCCCTTTCGAATACATTGTGGTTAGCAATTGCGCTTACCGTTTGCTCCCCTATTCCCGGTATTTTTAATAATGCACGCTTCTTCTCCATAAAAACGGCTTTCACTCCACCGCAATATGCTACAAGACTCTTCCCGTTTACGCTTCCTATGCCGGGAATAAGTGTTAATGCTATCCTATAGATCAAATCGTCCATACGCAATTCAAACTTACAAAATATTATAAAAACTCCTTTTATTTCTGATCCAAATCTTTTTAACAGCCTGGACCATACAATAATAAATAGCAATCAGCAGCATGCGATCATGCTATGACTCAGAATGTAATCGTCGCCAATGCTGTACAGGGGAAACGAAAAAAATAAATAATCCGATGCTGAAAGTTTTCTGAGTATTTTTGTAAACCTAAATCAGAGAATATGATCTTACAATTTATTCATTGGAATATCAGTCCAACTATTTTCAGCCTTGGTCCGGTGAGTGTTCGCTGGTACGGGTTGCTTTTTGCAATGTCATTTGTGGTGGGTTACTTTATTATGCTGCGTATTTTCCGCAAAGAAAATATTCCTGAGCCTCTCCTCGATCAGCTTAGCATGTATATGCTTATTGCTACTGTAGTTGGTGCACGTTTAGGTCATGTACTGTTTTATGAACCGGCTTCGTACCTGGCACATCCGCTCGATATACTGAAAATTTGGGAAGGCGGGCTCGCCAGTCATGGAGCAGCAATAGGAATTATACTGGCTTTGTATCTCTTTTCACGCAAAACGCGTCAGCCATTTCTTTGGGTAATTGACCGCATTGTGATTGTTGTAGCACTTTCCGGGTTGTTTATTCGTACCGGTAACCTTTTCAACAGCGAAATCTATGGCAATGTAACAAACCTGCCATGGGGATTTATTTTCGAACGTACAGGCGAAACCCTTCCCAGGCACCCGACGCAGATTTATGAAGGCTTATGTTACCTTGTAATCTTTTTCTTCCTGCTCTGGTATTATTTCCATAAAGATGGGAAACCAAGGCCGGGATTCCTATTCGGGGTTTTCCTGGTTACACTTTTTTCAGCCAGGTTACTTATCGAATTCGTTAAAGAGCCCCAGGTAAACTTCGAAAATTCCCTGCCACTGAATATGGGGCAATTGCTTTCAATCCCATTTATCATTGCCGGTATTGTTATTCTCGCAATAAAGCCTAAGATAACAACTAAGTAAATTTCCGCATACATGCCAGGATACCAGCTAATTATGTTTCACAAGGACGTCGGGCGATAAAGTCCAGAAATCTATTCCTGAAATACCGAAGAAGGAGTACGGTTACAATAAAAAAGGGAGCCCGGGCTCCCTTTTTTATTGGTATACAATCGGGTTTATTTCATTCCCCCCATACGTTCATTCATATACTTACCAACCTTGGCTGATAACGCCTTCTGGTTGTACTGATCAGCGATCTGCTTCAGAGTATTGAAGAGGCTGTATGCTTCGTTTATATCTTCATCATAGTTAGTACGGAATTGCGGGCCAACGGAGAGGAAATAATCGAGATTCTGCTGGTATATAGTAAATAGTCTTTCAGCCAGTTTGTTTCCTTTATCAAATGCACCAGCACGATAATACACATCAACAAACTGTATCATGTAATAATCGTAATGAACTTTGTTGTCAGGAAAAATCTGCTGAACATAATCGCACACTTTTATAGCCGAATCGCTCTTGTTTTCAACCGTAAGTGTGCGTGCCAGGCGATAGAAATTCTGTTTTGCCGGCATGATGTTCCTCATGCTTTCGCGGTCGACATACACATCCGGAGCATTCAGATTTCCCCATTTGCTCTTGTTCATAAGCACATCGTAGCTTACTTCAGCGTTCACACTTCCCATACCTTTGATATAGTCGCGGTCATCCTGTTTTACAGGCAGGAAACGATAAACATAACCTTCCTGGTAACAGTATTTATCCACATCCACTGCATCGCTCATTGCCGACGGGCTTACAAAATAAACGGGCCTTTTAAACTTGTTTTTTGCAAGGAAATCGAGCAGCATCAGGTCGTTCTTGTACAAATAATTGGATTTGATATCCCATTCAACACTGCCGACTACTTTATCAGCCATATTTGCAGGAACAATACCATCTTTTACAAGCGAAGCTGAATCAAGCGTGATTTTCACCTTTTTGGTTGGGTAAATGGCTATAGATCTTGATCCCGACTGGAACCTGTATGCAGGATTATCGCTGGCTACCAGGTCGATAAGCTCCTGGAGTTCTACTCTATCCTGGAGCTGGCCCGAATAAGCCGAAACTTCATTGATCCCTTTATTATACTGATCATACGATAAAGTAAATGGCAAAGGATCGGATTTATACGCTTTTCGCATAAGCTGATGCACATACCAGTCGCCTGATGAAAGCATAAAGTTTACAACCCTCACGTCGGTACGAACTCCTTCAACTTCCTGCACGTACCAGAGAGGGAAGGTATCGTTATCGCCATTGGTAATAAGTATTGCATTCGGGGCACACGATTCGAGGTAATTCCTGGCAAAATCGCGGGCTGAATATTTGTTGGCACGTGAATGATCATCCCAGCCTTCTTTCGCCATGATACCAGGCACAAGTAAAAGACAAATCAGGGTAATAGGAATGGCAATCCATTTTTCATTCAGCTTTTTCAGCATATCCCACAATGCCAGCACACCAAGTCCAATCCAGATGGCAAAGGCATAGAAGGATCCTGCAAAAGCATAATCCCTTTCCCTGGGTTGCTGGGGTGTGATATTAAGGTACAGTACAATGGCCAGACCTGTCATAAAAAACAAGAGCAATACCACAAGGAACCCGTCGGTATGCTTGCGCAGATGGAAGAATAATCCAACTAGACC
Source organism: Bacteroidales bacterium (assembly GCA_963677975.1). GTDB lineage: Bacteria > Bacteroidota > Bacteroidia > Bacteroidales > UBA4417 > UBA4417. The sequence continues at coordinate 4,646,871 of OY782677.1, forward strand.
AAGGAGTAATGGTAGAAAATAGAATTTATTTCGGGCCGGGTTCTGCATGCTGTCGGGTAAATTCGACTGGTCGCCCAGTTTGGCATTGTCGATTACAGGTACACCGCTTATCCAGTTTCCATAACGGATGCCGCCCTGGCTCTCGATATCATTCTGCCTTCCGACAAAATTCCAGAAGAAATACCTCATGTACATGTGCCCTACCTGATAAGTAAAGAAGAACCTGAGATTTTCAACGAAAGTCGGTTTATACAGGGTTTCAGTCTTGCCTTCTTCGTTAACCACGTCAATCGGGTTCCCTTTCACTTTTCCATACGATTTATACATATCGATATGGCTTTGTTTCTGGTTGCTCCACATCCGGGGGAATATAGTACAGAACCTTTTATCGTAGCTCGGAATTGTATTTTTCCTGTCGTCGGTCATGATATATTTCCCCTTTTTGACATCTTTCACGTAAAAAGGAGTTCCGTCGCCGCCTTTATCTTCCCGGTCCTGGGGTGCGTTGTAATACTGACCGTAAACCACGGGCCATGTTCCGTATTGTTCACGGTTAAGATATGAGAGCAAGCTTACTGCGTCACTCGGATCATTCTCATTTATAGGGGTGTTGGTATTTGCCCGGATTACGAGAAGGAAGAATGATGAATACCCAATTAAAAGAAATGCAATTGAAAGGAATACAGTATTGCCCGCTGAGCGAACCTGGCTGCGGTCGAACTTCCCGGGTTCGCTTTTATACCAATAGTATGCACCGGCTACAATCAGAAGCCCTAGGAATGTTGTCCACGAAAATATAGCCAGCAGCAATAAGAGGCCGCCGCCAACCGCATAATTAACAGCAGTGTGTTTATCCTGGTATGTGAACCTGATACTCCAAACCAAAGCTCCTATCAGGACAAGAAAATAGAAAAGGGTTCCTGAGTTGAACGGCAGCCCGAAACTATTTACAAAAAGAATTTCATATTTCCCTGCAAGGTTAACTGTATAGGGAATAACCAGGAACATAATAAAAGCGAGGATAAAGAAAGATATCCCCAACGTAATAACCACTCCTTTCCAGGTTGTAGGGTACTTCCTGAAATAAAACACGAGTGCTATGGCAGGAATAGCCAGAAGGTTGAGTAAGTGCACCCCGATGGATAGGCCCATCAGGAAGGCAATAAGTATAATCCATCGTTGCGAATGAGGTTGATCGTGCACCTGGTCCCACTTGAGAATGGCCCAGAAAACAATTGCAGTAAAGAACGATGACATTGCATAAACCTCACCTTCGACAGCCGAAAACCAGAATGAATCGCTGAAAGTATATGCCAGGGCACCAACTACGCCACTGCCAAGAATTGCATACATCCTGCCCTGCGAAATCTCTTCATCCTTTGTAAATTTGAGACCCAGCATGGTTATACTCCAGAAAAGGAAAAGTATAGTTGCCGAACTGCTGAGAGCCGACATGTAATTTACCATCAGGGCAACTTTGCTGACATCACCAAACGCGAAGAGGCTGAAAAAACGGCCAAGCATCTGGAAAAGAGGTGCTCCCGGCGGATGGCCCACCTGGAGTTTAAACGCAGTTGAAATGTATTCTCCGCAATCCCACCAGCTGGCAGTAGGTTCAACGGTAGAGAAATAAACCCATGAAGAGACCGCAAAAATAAGCCATCCCAACAGGTTATTCAGTTGCCTGAATTTTTTCATGAAGAGTTTTATTTAATGAATAAACAATTGTTTGAAGGGACGAAATTAACCAATAATTATGAAGTACAGATAATTTTTAAGAATTGATATGAAAAGAGCACCATATTTACCCCCTTATACAGGATAGCAAAGTAACAATATTAACAATGTACAGCCTGAAATCCTTTTTCATAAATCAAATTATACATAATAAAAAAGCTATCCCGAATTTCCTCTTCAGGCTACAAATGCGAACAGGGAGCCACAACTCCCGGTTCGCAAGAGAACAAAATTAACCTGTCATTTAAATCAATCCTTTTTTGGAACTAAGATATTTATCAATGTGCTGAACTATCGAAGTCTGGTTATACTGGGTTGCAATCTGCTTTAAATAATCAAATATACTGAAAGCCATATTCATATCGTCACTATATTGAGTGCGGAATTCAGGATTGAGTGCAGTATAATAGTCAACGTTTTGCTCATAGATCTGCAAAAGCCTGTTTGTGAGCTTATTCCCTTTCTCCATAGCTCCGGCTTTGAAATACACTTCAACAAATTCAATCATATAGTAGTCGAAATGAACTTTATTATCAGGGAATATTTCCTGTATGCGATCACAAACCTTAACAGCCATATCATTTTTACCTTCTGCAATAAGTGTTTTAGCCAGTCGTGCAAAGTTCTGTTTTGGAAGGAAAGTATTGCGGTAACTCTCCTGATCGACATATACCCTCGGATCAGCCAGGTTGCCCCACTTGCATTTATTCATCAATATATTGTATGAGGTGTCACTATTCACACTTCCCATTCTTTTTATGAAATCAGGACCATCGGCTTTAACAGGCAAAAACCGGTACACATATCCTTCCATAAAACAATAAGGACTTACATCAAATGATTTAACCCCAGCCGGGCTCCCGAAATATATAGGGCGCTTGAATTTGTTCTTTGCCAGGAAATCTAGCAGCATAAGGTCGTTTTTTAATAATCTGTCTGTGTTTATATCCAAATCCACTGAACTCAGAATACTGCCGGCATATTTCGCCGGAACTAGTCCACCATTAACCAAGGCAGCCGAATCAACTGAGATTTTTACCTTGTTTGTCGGGAACAATGCAATTGACTGGTTACCGGAATGGTATTTCGTTGATGGATCGTCACTTGCGATATAATCAATCACATCCTGCAATTCCACGCGATCCTGGATGGTTCCTGAATAGCCGACCTGCTCATTTATTCCTTTGTTGTATTGATCGTAAGTAAGTGTGAAGGGCAAAGCATCCGAATTGTAAACCTTGCGCATAAGTTGGTGAACATACCAGTCACCTGACGACAGCATGAAATTTACTACTCTTACATCTGTTCGTATGCCTTCTACTTCCTGCGCATACCAAAGCGGAAAGGTATCATTATCCCCGTTTGTGATAAGTATTGCGTTAGGAGCGCACGAATTAAGGTAATTCGCTGCAAAATCGCGGGTAGCATATTTATGCGAACGATCATGATCATTCCAGCCATCTTTTGCCATAATACCCGGAACCAGAAACAAGCAAACCAGTGTAACAGGAATTGCGATGTATTTCTCATTTATTTTCTTAAGCATCTCCCATAATGCCAGAACACCAAATCCTATCCACATCGAAAAGGCATAAAATGAGCCGGCAAATGCATAATCACGTTCGCGAGGCTGGTTTGGGGCTATGTTCAGGTACAAAACAATAGCAATACCCGTCATGAAAAACAGTAGCATTACAATTAGAAAACCGTCACAATGCTTACGCAGATGAAAAAACATGCCCAGCAAACCCAGCAACAATGGAAACATGTAAAATTGATTTCGTGCAGCATTTTTCATACTGTCGGGCAGGTTATACTGATCACCAAGTCTTGGATTATCAATGAACGGTATTCCACTTATCCAGTTTCCATTTTTGATATCCCCATCACCCTGTGTATCATTCTGCCTTCCGGCAAAATTCCAGAATAAATAACGCAGGTACATATGGCCGATCTGGTAACTGAAAAAGAAACGAATATTCTCCACAAAGGTTGGGCGGTACAGGGTTTCCTTTTTCCCCTCTTCGTTCAAAACATCAATCGGAAAACCTTTAACATGTCCCCAACTTTTATATGCCTGTGGATGCTGACGTTCTTTGTCGGAACTCCACATGCGTGGAAACAGAGTACAAAAACGCGGGTCGTAGTTAGGAATGGTGTTTTTACGATCATCAGTAATGATATATTTGCCCTTCTTAACATCTTTAACATACAATGGTGAACCATCTGAAGCAGGATTTTCCGGGTCATAAGGGGCATTATAATACTGTCCATAAACAATAGGCCAGGTACCGTATTGTTCCCGGTTTAAATATGACAAAAGACTTACTGCATCGCTAGGTTCATTTTCATTGATTGGGGTATTCGTATTGGCACGAATAACCAGCAGAAAAAAGGAGGAATACCCAATCAGCAAACAAGTAACGGACATAAAAGCAGTATTAGCTGTTGCCCGCACCTGTGTCCGGTTTATATGGCCTGGATTGCTCTTATACCAATAATAAACACCGGCAATAACCAGGAAACAAAGGAATGTAACCAATGAAAATACTGCAAGCTGGATTATAAGGATAAAACCGATAATATAATCCTGTTTACGATGCTTTGAGTGAAATGTGAACCTGATACTCCAAACAAGTGCAGCGACCAGGACCATAAAATAGAAAAATGTTCCTGTATTAAAAGGAAGGCCAAAGTTATTTACAAACAGAATTTCGTACTTACCGGCAAGGCTTACTGTATAAGGAATAACCATAAACATGATAAACGATAGTATTAAGAACGAGAATCCCAGTGTATAGACAACTCCTTTCCAGTTGGTTTTGTATTTCCTGAAATAAAACACCAGCGCAATAGCTGGGATTGCCAGCAGGTTAAGCAAGTGCACCCCGATAGAAAGGCCCATCAGGTATGCAATGAATATGATCCAGCGCTGCGAATGAGGCTGATCAGCTACCTGGTCCCATTTGAGAATGGCCCAGAAAACGATGGCTGTAAAAAATGAAGACAAGGCGTAAACCTCCCCTTCAACAGCCGAAAACCAGAATGAATCACTGAAAGTATAAGCCAAGGCTCCTACCAGACTGCTCCCTAGAATTGTATACATGCGGCCGGATGTAAGCTCATTGTCTTTGCCTATTTTTAGTCCCAGCATACTTATACTCCAGAAAAGGAATAGAATGGTTGCCGAACTACTGAGCGCTGACATAATATTTACCATCATTGCAACTTTGCTTGCATCGCCAAATGCAAACAGACTGAAGAATCGCCCGAGCAAATGGAAGAATGGAGCTCCGGGTGGATGGCCAACCTGAAGTTTGTATGCTGTTGAAATGTATTCGCCACAATCCCACCAGCTTGCGGTTGGCTCAATGGTTGATAAATAAACCCAGGATGCAAAGGCAAATACGATCCAGCCCAGCATGTTATTCAGTTTCCTGAATGTTTTCATAAAAAACAGTATTAATGAAATAAAACACGGGTTAAAATATGAAACGAAATTAATCTTTATTAATAATAAGCTGAATCTTTTAAGAATTGTTAAGAATATGCAAAATTTTCTATATGAATAAGCTGCGAAATCAAGGCAGGTTAACCTCGTACTTTCTTTCAAATTGCAGTAGTCCATTTAATTGCAAAATTGAATAAATACAAGCTTGTCACGATATCATTAACCACTGTATTAAAAGAAGATTTGTCCTTTTTTTTGCTTCTGCTTAAATATGTAAAATAAAAATATTACTTTTGCAGTCCTTTTAAAGGAAAATGATTGTCCGATGGTGTAAAGGCAGCACGAATGGTTTTGGTCCATTCGGTCTAGGTTCGAATCCTGGTCGGACAACTTAGAGTTAAGTTGAAAGATTTGGTTTTTTCTTTTACGCTTCGACTTAAGAAACTGAATAAAAGAACTTTTTATCAATTCCGGGTAAAAAGTTACCCTTTCCGGGAACAAATTGTTCCAGCAAGGCAACAGAATTCAACAGTTAGCATACAGATTACCGTATTCTGGCTAGTGACGACAAGTGGAGGGGACTTTTGTCCCCTCTTTTATTAAAATGCACTTTTTATACTCAAACTGAATAAATCAAATGATCAGCGAACAACTTATAAAAGATCTCACCACCTCATTCCTTGAGGGTAGCGATCGTTTTGTAGTAAGCGTTGCAGTAAGGTCCGATAACCGGATCCGCATATTCATCGACAGTGATACACACGTGTTGATTGAGCATTGCATTGTGCTGAGCAAATATATTGAGTCGCAGTTAAACCGCGAAACGGAAGATTTTGAACTGAATGTATCCTCATCAGGGCTCGATCAGCCTTACAAACTTACACGCCAATACATTAAAAACATTGGCCGCGAAGTGTCTGTTTTGCTGAAAGACAACTCAAAAATCGAAGGCACTCTTACCGAGGCCGACGAAACAGGATTCAGCGTAAAACAGCTTACCAAAGTAAAAAAAATAATTACAGAAACTACTCATCGGTTCCTCTATAGCGATATTAAGGAAACGAAAGAAATCATTAAAATCTGAAACTCAAATATTGATTTGCCATGGGCGAAATGGAACACATCAACCTGGTCGAGACCTTTTCTGAATTCAAGGAATTCAAGAACATTGACCGTGAAACCCTGATGCGTATTCTCGAAGACGTATTCAGACATATGTTGATAAAAAAGAATGGTACCGACGAAAATATCGATATCATTGTGAATGTTGACAAAGGAGACCTTGAAATCTGGCGCAAACGTACCATTGTCGAGGATGATGAACTGGAAGATGAAAACCTCCAGATTTCGTATTCCGAAGCTATCAAGATTGAACCCGATTTCGAAGTTGGAGAAGAGGTGGTTGAGCCAATCAGGCTTGCTGACATAGGACGTCGCGAGATACTTACTGTTCGGCAGAACCTGATTTCGAAGGTACAGGAGTATGAAAAAGACAACATTTTCCGTAAATACAAAGACAAAATCGGCGACATAGTTACCGGCGAAGTCTACCAGGTATGGAAGAATGAAATCCTTGTGCTTGACGATGAGGACCTCGAACTCACCATGCCGCGTACAGAGCAGATTCCAGGTGATTTTTACCGTAAAGGTGATACCATCCGTGCTGTTGTTGCCCGTGTTGACATGAAGAAAAACTCCCCGGTCATCATTCTCTCACGTACATCGCCTTTGTTCCTCGAACGCCTGCTCGAAGGAGAAGTTCCTGAAATTTTTGACGGACTGATTACAATTAAAAATATTGTCCGTGTTCCTGGCGAAAGAGCAAAAATCGCTGTTGAATCGTACGACGATCGCATTGACCCGGTTGGAGCCTGCGTAGGCATGAAAGGTTCACGTATTCATGGAATTGTCCGTGAATTAAGGAACGAAAACATTGATGTTATCAATTACACTGCAAATTCGAACCTTTATATACAACGTTCGTTAAGCCCGGCTAAAATCACATCGATTACACTGGACGAAGAAAACAAACGTGCCGAAGTATATATGAAACCCGACCAGGTTTCGCTTGCTATTGGCAAAGGGGGGCACAATATCAAACTTGCTGGAAAACTTACCGGTTACGAAATTGATGTATACCGCGATACAGATTCGGATTACGAAGATGTTGACCTCCAGGAATTTAACGATGAAATCGATCAGTGGATCATCGACGAGCTTAAAAGCATTGGTTGTGATACCGCTAAAAGTGTACTCGAATTGAGTGCTGAGGAGTTGGTGCGCCGCTCGCAACTGGAAGAAGAAACCATACGCGAAGTACACCGTATATTAAAGGCCGAGTTCGAATAAATATAATCACAGGTGGTGTTATGCCGGTTTCGGCAAATCACCAGGGGATTGCATTATTATGTGTGCATTTTGCTTCCTGTACCAATAAACATAAGTTTGAAAATTAAATCGTACTTTTACTCACTTATTCCGAGCTTCAGGCGAAATTTCGAAAAAAGCATGTCAGACGGACCCATATCAATCAGGCTAGGAAAAGCCGCAACCGAATTTAACGTCGGTGTATCCACTATCGTTGACTTCCTTCACAAGAAGGGATTTAAAATCGATAGTAACCCGAACACGAAGTTAAGTCCGGAGATGCATACTCTTTTGATCAAAGAATATCAGCCCGATAAGGCTGCAAAAGATATTGCAAAACATATTGAGTTAGAGTACCAGGCTCAGAAAGTATTTAAAACTGAGGAAAAGCAACCTGCTCCCAAGGAACCCGCCGAAGATAAACCGGTAAAAGCTCCTGTTGTAAAAGCGGCAGAGCCTGTTAAAGAGGCACCTGTCGCACCTGTAGTTCCTAAAACCACCTTTGCTCCACCTCCGGTTGCCGATAAGACTCCGGAAAAGAAAATAGCTGAACCTGTTGCCGCAACTGTCAAAGTTGAAGATCAGGAGGCTGAAAAAGTTCTTAAAGCTCCTGATGCTCAAAAAGCTGAACCAGTTGTTGCTGCTCCGGTGCCCGTTGCGGAAACACCTGTGAAAACAGAGATTGCAGCAACCAAGGAGATAAAAGAAGAAACTGCTGCTTCGGTTATTGTTCCGGAAATCGAAGATTCTGTCACCGGGCCGAAAGTTCTTGGTAAAATCGATTTAAAACAATTCGATAAAAAACCCAAGAAAAAAGAAAAAGCGGAGAAAACCCCTGCAAAGGAAACTATTGCTGAAAAAGCTCCCGAAACTCAACCTGTTCCTGTAATAGAGGAAAAAGCAAATGAACCAAAAGCAGAACAACCGATCGCAGAGGTTAAAGAAATCCCTGCCATTGTACCTGCTGCCGGACCGGAAATTGTTGACGAAACACCGCTCCGCTCAACCGATCAACCTTCGTTTGACGGAATGTATAAAAAGTCTGACTCTAACTATCTGCAGACTAAATTCACAAAACTCGAAGGCCCGAAGATCCTTAGCAAAATCGAACTTCCTTCACCAACGCGCCCTGAACCCCGTAAACCTGTTGCTTCATCTAGCGATGAGGACAGCAAGTCGAAAAAACGCAAACGCAAACGCCTTAATAAGGGCAAAACAGGAACCGAGGTTCCTGCAATTGCTACACCAGGCACAGCTGCACCACGCACTTCACCGGGAGCCCCGGCTAAACCAGGCGAAAGGCCAAGAGCCAAACCTGTTATCGGGAAAGGTCATCCACGCCATGCCGAACCTAAGCCTGAGCTTACCGAGGAAGATATCCAGCGACAGATTAAAGAAACGCTTCAACGACTAAGCGGAACCGGTAAATCGAAAGCATCGAAATACCGGCGCGAAAAACGTAACGTTGCCAGCCAGCTGATGCAGGAAGAAATATCGAGGCTGGAAGAAGACAAGAAGGTACTGAAGGTTACTGAATTTGTAACTGCCAACGACCTGGCCGTAATGATGGATGTGCCTGTAACTAATATTATTGCCACATGCATGGCGATCGGGATGTTTGTTTCGATCAACCAGCGGCTTGATGCGGAAACCATTGCAGTAGTTGCCGATGAATTTGGCTACAAGGTTGAATTTGTCAGCGTCGAAGTACAGGAAGCTATTGATAATGCCGATGAAACTGAAGACCCGTCGATGTTACGACCACGTAACCCGATTGTTACAGTGATGGGTCATGTCGACCACGGTAAAACCTCATTGCTCGACCATGTACGCAGTGCCAATGTTATTGCCGGTGAGGCAGGAGGTATAACCCAGCACATCGGGGCCTACGAAGTACAACTCGACGATGGGCGCAAAATCACTTTCCTCGATACTCCTGGTCACGAAGCTTTTACAGCTATGCGTGCCCGCGGTGCACAGGTTACTGATATTGTAATTGTTGTTGTTGCAGCTGACGATACTGTAATGCCTCAAACAAAGGAAGCTATCAACCATGCACAGGCTGCCGGAGTTCCTATGGTTTTTGCCATTAATAAAATTGATAAAAACGGGGCTAATCCTGAGAAAATCAAGGAAGAACTTTCGAAACTGAATATACTTGTTGAAGACTGGGGCGGTAAATACCAGAGCCAGGAAATTTCAGCCAAAAAAGGTATAAATGTAACCGAACTGCTCGATAAGGTTTTACTCGAGGCTGAATTGCTCGATCTGCATGCGAATCCTTTTGCCCGTGCATCGGGTACCGTTATCGAATCGTCGCTCGACAAAGGCCGCGGTTATGTTGCTAAACTCCTTGTTCAAAGCGGAACACTCCGTATTGGCGACTTCCTGCTGGCAGGTTCAGTTTATGGCAAGGTAAAGGCCATGTATAACGAACGTAATACCCCTGTAAAAGAAGCAGGTCCTTCGACACCGGTTCTGTTATTAGGACTCACAGGTGCACCGCAGGCCGGCGACAAGTTCAAGGTAATGACCGATGAACGCGAAGCCAAGCAGATTGCAACAAAACGTCAGCAATTGCAGCGCGAACAAGGTATACGTACACAAAAACATATTACACTCGACGAAATCGGACGCCGTATTGCAATTGGCGATTTCAAGGAGCTAAACATTATTGTTAAAGCCGATGTTGACGGATCAGTTGAAGCTTTGTCCGATTCACTGCTCAAACTATCAACGCCTCAGATCCAGGTTAATGTAATCCATAAGAGTGTAGGAGCAATTACCGAAAGTGATGTATTACTTGCTTCGGCTTCCAATGCTATTATTGCCGGTTTCCAGGTGCGTCCGAGTATGAGTGCCCGCAAACTTGCAGAGCGCGAAGAAATTGATATCCGCTTCTACTCCATTATTTATACCGCAATCAACGAAATCAAGCTGGCAATCGAAGGTATGCTTGCACCTGAAATTGAGGAAAAGATTGTTTGCAACGTCGAAATCCGTGAAGTGTTCAGGAATTCGAAAGTGGGTGCAATCGCAGGTTGTATGGTTCTGGATGGTAAAATTACCCGTAACACACGTATACGCGTTATCCGCGATGGTATTGTAGTACATACTGGGTCGCTTGGTTCGCTTAAACGATTCAAAGATGATGTAAAAGAAGTTCTTACCGGTTACGAATGCGGATTGAACATTGATAACTTCAACGATATTAAGATTGGCGACATTGTGGAAGGATACGAAGAGGTAGAAGTTAAACGCAAACTCTAATTACTGACCCAACGACCTAAAAGTTTTCGATCAATAAAAAAAATGAATAAAAAAAACGCTTGCCTGAGGCAAGCGTTTTTTTTATTCAGAGTGATTATCTTCGGATTGTCTCTTCCCTTCCAGGGCCTGTTGAGAGTATTTTTACAGGTAACCCGGCATCTTTCTCGATAAAGTCAGTATACTGTTTTAGTTTTGCTGGCAACTGGTCATAGTCGACTATCCCATGCAATGACTGACTCCATCCGGGAAGTGCTTCGTATAAAGGTTTCACCGGGTTACTTAATGTTTCATAAGTAAGATCCTGTACAGTTATACCATTCACTTCATAACCTGTACATATATTTATCGAATCAAAATCGTTCATTACATCGGCTTTCATCATAACCAGGTCGGTAACCCCGTTAAGCATAATGGCATAACGCAAGGCGGGAAGGTCGAGCCAACCGCAGCGTCGCGGACGCCCTGTGGTCGAGCCAAACTCCTTGCCGTTATTACGCAGTAATTCGCCGGTTTCATCATTTAATTCCGTTGGGAATGGACCGCTTCCAACCCTTGTACAATAAGCTTTAAATACACCGTAAACCTTCCCTATTGCCGAAGGAGGAATTCCTAAACCTGAGCATACTCCGGCAGTAATAGTATTAGATGAAGTTACATACGGATAAGAACCAAAGTCGACATCGAGCAAACTGCCCTGGGCACCTTCGGCAAGAACTGATTTACCTTCAGCCAGCGCTTTATTGATATATAACTCGCTATCAATCAATGGAAATGTACGCAGTTCTGCGATAGCTTCGAACCAGTGTTGTTCGTAATCGCTGAACGGGACTTTATCGATAAGTTGAATACTGTGGTCAAAATTGTAGGAAGCCAGTATTGACAGGTGGCGCTGTTTGAGTTTATCATATTTCTCCCTGAAATCAGGAGAGAGAATATCGCCAAACCGGATGCCGTATCTAGCAGTTTTATCCGTATAACAGGGCCCTATTCCTTTGAGGGTTGATCCTATTTTACCTGCTCCCATGGCCTGTTCGTACGCAGCATCGAGCATCCTGTGTGTGGGCAGGATAAGGTGTGCCCTTTTTGAAATAAGCAGGTTAAGGCGGGGATTCACTCCTTTGGCAACAAGTTTCGCCAGTTCCTGTGATAAAATATACGGATCAGCAATTACACCATTCCCGATAATATTAACCTTTTCGGGGTGAAAAATACCGGATGGAATAGTATGCAAAACATGCTTATCGCCTTTTATCTGCAGGGTGTGACCTGCATTTGGCCCCCCCTGGAAACGGGCAATAATATCATACTGCGGAGTAAGAACATCAACAATTTTACCTTTTCCTTCGTCGCCCCACTGGAGGCCTAAAAGCACATCTACTTTCATATAAACACAAATTTAGCAACCCTTCAGGGGTTGCTGGAGTCAATATTGCAAAGATAAAATTATTATTGAGAAGGCTCAAAAAAAAGAGTGAACAACGCTTAAAACCGCCGTATTTTAACTTACTTCCAGGTTGGCACGTGTACCATAAAGTGTAAGTGCATGATGGGTAACCTTTATCCCTAGCGCCTTTTCGGCCGAAACAATAATCTCCTGTAGCCGGGGGTCACAGAATTCCAATACATCGCCGTTGTCGATATCAATAAAATGGTCGTGCTGTTTGAATTTAAAGGACTTTTCGAACTGTGCACAATTATTCCCGAACTGGTGCTTGGTAACCAGGTTACAGGCAAGGAGCAATTCGATTGTATTATAGAGTGTGGCACGGCTAACCCTGTATTTATTGTTTTTCATACGGATATACAGAGTTTCGATATCGAAGTGACCATCTGTTGAATATATCTCTTTCAGAATAGTGAATCGTTCAGGTGTTTTACGATGTCCCAGTTTTTCAAGATAATCCGTAAATAACTTCTTGACGGTTTCGTAATTAATTTTCTTTGAATCAGCTATCATCTCATCGAATTTGGTGTAAAAATATAAAATTTTCTTATCACTATTTAGAATAAATAAAAATAGATGAAAAATTTATTTTCTATTTATGAGTCATATCCCTGAGAACTAAATCTTCACGCAAAATAAAACAAGCAACTAAATTTCAAGCTTTTAAAAACCTAAGCATCCTTGATGCCGAAGATACGCCGTCGATCAGTTTAATTCGCTCTATCGAGCGGTTCAGGTCGAGGGTATCCATTACAAAAAAACTGATATAAGCCTCAAATAAATCGCCTGAAGTATCGATATGGAACGACCGGACATTGAAACGCATTTCTTCACTAATTACCCTTATTATATCTGAAATCATGCTTTTACGGTCAAACCCACTGATCTTTACACCACCCAGATAGGTCATCATGGGCTTATTGCTCCAGCGGGCATAAATAATCCTTTTCGAAAAACGAGCCATGAGTTCGATGGCTTCGTGACAATTGGTGCGATGAACAACCCGGTTTATTCCGTCACTGGTATAGGCAATTACTTCATCACCGGGTAAAGGATGGCAGCATGTAGCAACCGTAAAGTTCAGATCATCGAGATCGTATTCAACTTGGGGCTTGTTCTTCGGATTTAGTTGTGTTTTTTCCTGTTCCTTACTTTCTGCCTTGCTTCCTGGTTTACGCGAAAGCAGTTCATCCGTATTTAATTGACTGAAGGCAAATATTTTTTCAACCGGAATTTCTTCGAGGTAAACACGATAATAGAGGTCGGCAGGGCTTGTAAATCCCATAAACTCGCTGAAGCGGGCAATGTTGCTTTTGCTGAATTTAAGGTCGATTCTGGCAAATATTCCCTCAAGTTTTACCCGGCCTTCAGCGGCTTGCACTTTGCGCTGCTCCTTGAGTTCTTCCTTAATACTCATCCTGGCGCGGGGCGTAATCGCATATTCGAGCCATTCTTCCTTTGGAAAGCTTTTTTTGGAAGCAATAATTTCGACCTGGTCACCGCTCCTGAGCTTCTGATTTAAAGGAACAAGATTACGGTTCACCTTGACGCCTATGCAATGATTCCCGAGTTCGGTATGCACCAGATAGGCAAAATCAAGAACAGTACTTCCCGAAGGCAGTGATTTCAGGTGCCCTTTTGGTGTCCACACGAAAACCTCGTCGCTGAAGAGTGTAAGTTTAATATCGTCGAGGAAATTCAGAGTATTTGCATCGGGTGATTTCAGGATTTTCCTTACCTCCTCCAGCCAGTCGTCGAGCCCCGATTCCTGTGATTTATCGCGATCGACCTGTTGTTTGTATTTCCAATGAGCTGCATATCCCCTCTCGGCAATTTCGTGCATTCGCCGCGTTCGTATCTGCACCTCAACCCATTGCCCGGTAGGACTCATAACAGTGGTATGCAGCGATTCGTAGCCATTGGCCTTGGGTGTAGATATCCAGTCCCGTAAACGGTTCTGCTTGGGGTTATAATTATCTGTAATAAGTGTATAGATACGCCAGCAATCAAGTTTTTCCTGCTCCGGGGGCGAATCGATAATTATACGTACAGCAAAAAGGTCGTACACTTCCTCGAAAGGAATTTCCTTTTTCTGCATTTTCTTGTAAATGGAGTATACCGATTTGGCGCGGGTATCAATTTCGTAATTTATTCCCTGCAACGACATAGCCTTCCTTATTGGAAAGATAAACTTCGTTATGAAATTCCTGCGTTCAGCCTCGGTTTCCTGCAGTTTAAGTGAAATTGTGCGGTAGATCTCCGGTTCATTGTATTTCAATGCCAGATCTTCGAGTTCGCTTTTTATCACGTATAAACCCAGCCGGTGTGCAAGCGGAGAATACAGGTACAGGGTTTCGGCCGCAATATTCTGTTGTTTTGACGGCGGCATCGAATCGAGCGTACGCATATTATGCAACCTGTCGGCAAGTTTTATCAGGATCACTCTGACATCATCACTAAGAGTGAGAAGCATTTTTTTTATACTTTCGACCTGAGCTGTTGACTCCAGCCGCTCGTACCCGTCTTTAATCTTGGTAAGGCCATCCACTATATAGGCCACTTTATCCCCAAAATTCTGCCTGATCATTTCGATAGTATAATCAGGGTTATCTTCAACTACATCGTGAAGGAGAGCGCTGATAATAGCTGTTTCGCCGAGGCCTATCTCCCCTGCCACAATGCGGGCAACCTCTAGCGGGTGATAAATATAAGGTTCACCGGTTCGCCTGCGCATGGTATTATGCGCCTGCGAAGCCATAATAAAGGCTTTTCGGACCTGGTTGTTTTTCAGAACACCTTTGTTCGAACTCCATGCCCTCATTAAAGCCCTGTATCGCTTTACTATTTCCTTTTTCTCCTTCTGAAGATCAATAGTGTACATAATCCGGCATCCTTCTTGCTTAAACACATCAAAAATACTAATTTTCTCCGAGATTATGAGTTGCGCTTGCCGGTTCAATTAAACATCACCTCAAAAATCGGGATCAGTCAATAAAAAATTGAACAATTAACTCAGTAATTCGTACTTTTGAAGATTAAATACCAGTTCCAGGAATACTAAACCTGTTAGATTAATGTATTTTCAAATCCAATGAAGAAATATTTCACACTGCTTTTTGTGATCTTCTGGTTCGCCGGCCCTGTTATGGCCACGCATCAGCGTGCGGGAGAAATTACCTTCAAATATATAACAGGCCTCACCTATGAAGTTACAATAGTTACCTATTCTTATGCACCCAGCCCGGCCGACAGGTATGAACTTGAAATCAAGTGGGGTGATAATACTAGCACAGTATTAAAACGTAGCAATGGTGAGCTTACTGCGATGGGCCATTATGGTGAGATAGTCGGGACTGATATTAAACGTAATTTGTATACCGGGCTTCACACATACCCCGGTGCAGCCACCTATAAAATCACGCTCGAAGATCCGAACCGGAATTATGGTATACAAAATATCCCGAATTCAGTAGAGGTTCCGTTATTTATTGAAACTGAGCTTATAATAAATCCTTTTATCGGATCAAACTCCTCACCGCTACTTTTACTGCCGCCTATTGACCAGGGTTGTGTGAACCAGCCTTTCCTTCATAATCCCGGTGCTTATGATCCTGATGGCGACAGCCTCTCATTCCATTTAACAACCTGCAGGGGTGCCGACGGAGCATATATACCCGGTTTTCAACTTCCTAACATGGTAGGCAATAACACAGGAGGCATTTTCAAAATGGATCCGCTTACCGGTGAAATTCTCTGGCAGAGCCCAAAGATGCAGGGAGAATACAATATATCTTTCCTTATCGAAGAATGGCGCAACGGTCTAAAGATAGGATATGTTACGCGCGACATGCAGATAACTATTGTAACCTGCACTAATCATGCGCCTGTACTTCGGCATGTTGAAGATACCTGCGTGGAGGCAGGCGATACACTCCAATTCAGGGTAAGGGCAACTGATTCCGACAGTAATGCTATCAAACTTACAGCCGCCGGGGCTCCATTTCAGTTTTCCAATCCTGCCGAATTTTACTCTCCGTACGATTCAATCGGAAGAAATACAGGAATATTTACATGGAGAACAGCCTGTTCGCATGTACGTAAAAATCCCTACCAGGTATATTTTAAAGCAACTGATAACGACGAACCGGTAAACCTCTTCGACCTCACGAGTATGAATATTACTGTAGTTGGCCCTGCACCTAAAAACCTTGTTGCCATTGCTTTAGGCAATACAATTCAGCTCAAATGGAATAAAAACCGTTGTTCGAACGTAAGCGGGTATAAGATTTACCGACGTAACGGTTTTTACGGATATGTGGCAGGGCATTGCGAAACCGGGGTCCCATCCTATACCGGATATCAAATTATAGCTACAAGCAAAACTATTGATACATCGTTTACCGATGGCAATCTTTCGAGGGGTATTGATTATTGCTATATGGTTGTAGCAACTTATCCTGACGGTGCCGAAAGTTACGCTTCCAATGAGGCCTGTGCTCAGTTGAAGAAGGATGTTCCTGTTATAACAAATGTCAGCATACTGCAGACCGGCACCACGGATGGACGGGTATACCTTGCATGGTCGAAACCAACCGAACTGGATCCGGTACAGGCACCTGGTCCTTACAAATACCTCATTTACCGTTCGGATAACCTTGGAGGAACTGCGTTTAACCTTATTGACTCACTTGCTTCACTAAATGATACATTATATACGAATTCAGCCCTGAATACCAGGGATCACGGGTTAAATTACAGGGTCGATCTTTATAATGATACTCCGGGCTTAAGATTCCTGATAGGACCGTCACAAAAAGCTTCGTCTGTTTTTATAACATTTACACCAGGCGACAAGAAACTGCGGATCAACTTTAATATGCTGGTACCCTGGACAAACGAACAATACATCATTTACAGGAAGAATGAAACTACACTCCTCTATGATTCAATAGGGATTTCTGTTTTGAAGTATTATGTGGATGATAATCTTGTAAATGGCAAATCATACTGCTATAAAGTGAAGGCTATCGGAACTTACGGTACTGCCGGGATAACTGATCCGCTTATTAATTTTTCGCAGGAAGCCTGCGGAGTTCCCAAGGATAACGAACCACCATGTAAACCTGTTTTAGAGGTTAAGGCCGACTGTGCTAATTTTCAGAATGTGCTAACCTGGGACAGTCCTGATTGCCCTGGAGATGTTGAAAAATACCTGGTATTTTACCGTCCTCCACAGGCGGATTCATTGGTGTTGATTGATTCAACAGGAATAAAAACCTATACACATTCCAACCTGCTAACCATTGCCGGATGCTATTCTGTGCTTGCAGTTGATTCGGTTGGTAACCAGAGTCCTCTTAGTGATACAGTCTGTGTCGACAGCGATGTTTGCGGCACGTACCGGCTGCCTAATGTTTTCACCCCTAACGGGGATGAACGTAACGACCTTTTTGTTCCATTCCCTTATTCATCAGTCGAAAAAATTGATCTGCAAATTGTTAACCGATGGGGAAATCTTGTATTTAAAACCGAAGATCCAGCCATTAAGTGGGATGGCAAAATCCAGGGAACCAATCAACCTGTAAGCGATGGTGTATATTATTATATCTGTGATGTGTATGAATTAACCCTTAATGGAACTGTAAAACGTACTTTGAGGGGTAGCATTACAGTTTTAAGATAGCGTTTGGATAGCAATAAGCCCAAAGGGGAAATATACTTTTCGTTAAGCAAAAAAAAGAGCCGCCCTAAAGCAGCTCTTTTTCATTTATGTATGTGGAACTGATTAAACAGTTGCCATATGTGCAATCATATCGAGTACTTTACATGAGTAGCCCCATTCGTTATCGTACCATGAAACGAGCTTCACAAAATTAGGATTGAGCATGATACCAGCTTCTGCATCGAAGATCGATGTGCGTGAATCGCCAATAAAGTCGCTCGACACAACTGCTTCCTCGGTATATCCGAGAACGCCTTTCATCGGGCCGTCGGCAGCAGCTTTAACTGCAGCTTTAATTTCGTCATAAGTTGTAGCTTTCTCGAGGCGGCATGTAAGATCAACAACAGATACATCCAGCGTTGGAACGCGGAACGACATACCGGTAAGTTTGCCTTTCATTGCAGGGATTACCTTTGCAGCAGCTTTAGCAGCACCTGTTGATGAAGGAATGATATTGCCGGCAGCTGCACGTCCGCCACGCCAGTCTTTTGCTGAGGGTCCGTCGACTGTTTTCTGTGTAGCTGTTGTTGCATGAACGGTAGTCATGAGACCTTCAACGATTCCGAAGTTGTCATTTATTACCTTTACAAGAGGAGCCAAACAGTTGGTTGTGCATGAAGCATTGCTTACAAACTGCTGACCGGCATATTCGTTATGGTTAACACCATAAACAAACATAGGCGTATCGTCTTTGGAAGGAGCCGACATAATAACTCGTTTTGCACCGCCTTCGATATGTGCCTGGCAGGTTTCCATGGTAAGAAACAAGCCTGTACATTCTGCAACGTAATCAGCACCAACATCCGACCATTTAATTTCAGCAGGATTTTTACATGCAGTAACGCGTATAGCCTGGCCATTTACAATCAGCTGACCATCTTTTACGTCGACTGTGCATTTGAACTGTCCGTGAACCGTGTCGTATTTAAGCATGTAAGCCATGTAATTTACGTCGATCAGGTCGTTGATAGCTACAACATCGATATCGTCGCGAAGAATGGATGCGCGGAAAACAAGGCGGCCGATACGGCCAAAACCATTGATACCAACTTTAATTTTTGTCATAATATATTGATTTTTAAATGTGATGTAAATTCTCAAATTGCGGTGCAAAAGTACAAATAATAGCTGAATGAATTATACAAGAAACACTGAAAAGATGTTAAAATACTCAATAAGGGGATGCTGGAGATTATAAGAAGGATCGGGGTGTCATAGAATGGGTTTGCGGTGGTCATTCGTTGTCATTCGTTGTTATTCGTGGTCATTCGTATTAATTCGGTTGTGGAGGATTTAGCGAATTGGGTTCTTGTAGGGATCGAGTTGGCGTACAAAGGTCATACAATGGTCATACGATAGTCATACAATAGCCATAAAATAGTCCTTTGTTATCATTCGTGGACATCGCGGTGGTGGAGAGTTGATTGGGTTGGGTATAAAATGGATAGAGTTGAAGTATAATACGGAGAGTGTTAACTTAACTGTGTAAACGCCGTGTTTAATTAACTGCGTAAAGGTTAAATTTTTAATCCACATTTTTCCTGTCCAAAGATATTGATAAATTGAAGAAGCATTATTGGCCAATCTTTTTGAGACATTGTCCATTTTCTGGATACCTGCATTAATGCCAGATAAACCGCTTTCTCAACCGCAGTATCGTTGGGTAAAGAAGTCTTAGTTTTAGTGTATTTACGGATGATCCGGTTGATATTCTCAATGATATTAGTGGTATAAATGATCTTCCGGATTTCCATTGGGAACTCAAAAAAAGTTGTAAGTTTATCCCAGTTGTTGCGCCAGGACTGTCCGATATAAGGATATTTTTTCGACCATTGTTCTTCAAAAGCAACCAGTTTATTAGCAGCTATCTGCTCATCTGGAGCATCATACACCTGTTTGAGTGCCTGAGCCACTGTCCTTTTATCCTTCCATACAACAAACTTCAAAGAGTTGCGCAATTGGTGTACGATACATACCTGTGTTTTGGCAGATGGAAAAACCGCGTTGATCGCATCGGTAAATCCTTTTAGGTTGTCAGTACTGGTGACCAGTATTTCTTCTACACCACGACTTTTCATGTTTGTTAATACGCTCATCCAGAAAGAAGCACTTTCATTCTGGCACAGCCACATACCCAGCATTTCTTTGTAGCCCTGATTATTAAGCCCTACAGCAATCTGAACAGCTTTATCAATGACCTTGCCATCCTGGCGTACTTTAAAGACAATCGCATCCATCCAAACCACCATATAAACCCGCTCCAGCCTTCGGCTTTTCCATTGTTCTATATGATCAATAATGCGATCAGTTATGTGTGAAATGGTTGCCTCGCTCATCTCAACACCGTAAAGGTCTTTGATGTGGCTCTCGATGTCACGGGTGCTTAAACCATGCGAGTATAAGGATAATACATGGTCTTCGATCTCTTCAATGATCCGTTTGCGTTTAGGTACAACCTGAGGCTCAAAAGTTCCATCCCGATCTCGTGGAACCTCAATTTCAGTTTCACCAAATTTACTTTTAATCGTTTTACGGGCTTTGCCGTTACGATTGTTAGGGAACTGGTTGCTGTTTGAAGCATGTTTCTCATAGCCAAGATGTTCTTCCATCTCTGCTTGTAACAACTCCTGAACTGCTTCTTTAAAAAGCTCCTGAAGCATCTCTGATAGCCCCTTTGAAGATTTTGCCTTGCCTAAATGTTCCCTTAGTGCTCGTTTTAAGTTTTCGTCCATTTTTTAACTAATTGTGTAAAGTTACTAATTCTCGGTCGCCTGCCGCGGGCTCCTTTACACAGTTAATTAAACACTACCATAATACGATTACACGGACCTTTGAACCTTTGAGCCCTTGAACATTTGAACCTTTGAACTCTCGAACTCTTGAACTCTTGAACTCTTGAACCTTGGAACTTGGAACTTTCAAAAACTCCCTGAAGCCTGAATATTTATCTATAAAACCATTGTCGACATATGTAAAAAATTTGTTCCGATTTTTATACCTTTGCAGCAATGGAACATATCAGAAATTTTTGCATTATTGCACATATCGACCACGGTAAAAGTACCCTGGCCGACCGACTGCTTGAAACCACCGGAACCCTTACCGATCGACAGCTTCAGAACCAGGTGCTCGATGACATGGACCTGGAACGTGAACGTGGTATTACCATCAAGAGCCATGCTATACGTATGGATTATTTACGCGATGGAATAAAATTCGAGCTAAACCTAATTGATACACCCGGCCACGTTGATTTTTCGTACGAAGTATCACGTGCCATTGCTGCCTGCGAAGGCGCATTACTAATAGTTGATGCTACCCAGGGGATACAGGCACAAACCATTTCGAACTTATACCTTGCCCTTGAACATGATCTGGAGATTATCCCTGTAATGAATAAAATGGATATGGATTCGGCCATGCCCGAAGAAGTTGAGGACCAGATAATTGAACTGATCGGTTGCAAACCCGAAGATATTATCAGGGCCAGCGCCCGCACAGGCATGGGAATTGATGAAATTCTCGATGCAATTATACACCGTATCCCTCCGCCAAAAGGTGACCCTGAAGCACCACTGCAGGCGCTTATCTTTGATTCATTGTTCAATTCATTCAGGGGAATTATAGCCTATTTCCGTATTTTCAACGGCACATTGCGTAAAGGCGACTCTGTTAAATTTGTTAACACAGGCAAAGAATATCGCGCTGAGGAAATAGGGCTGCTAAAATTGCAGCAGAAACCTATGGATATGCTTACTACCGGTGATGTAGGCTATATAATCTCGGGTATAAAAACTGCCAAAGAAATTAAAGTCGGCGATACCATCACGCATGTGGACCGCCCCTGCGATAAAGCCATCGAAGGATTTGCCAATGTTAAACCCATGGTTTTCGCCGGGCTTTACCCGATTGATGCCGATGATTATGAAGAGCTCCGGGTTGCCATCGAAAAGCTCCAGCTAAATGATGCTTCACTTAGTTTTGAACCCGAATCATCCGCGGCTCTCGGTTTTGGTTTCCGCTGCGGCTTCCTGGGTCTGCTACACATGGAAATTGTGCAGGAACGCCTCGATCGCGAATTCAACATGGATGTTATTTCGACAGTCCCGAATGTAATGTATAAAATCATTACTACAAAGGGCGAGGAAATCGAGGTGCACAATCCTTCAGGGATGCCTGACATTACATGGATCGACGATATTTACGAGCCGTTTATTTCGGCCCAGGTAATCTCGAAGTCCGACTACCAGGGTGCTATTATGAAACTTTGCCTCGACAAACGTGGTACACTCAAAAACCAGGTTTACCTGACTCAAAACCGCGTTGAACTCAGTTTCGATCTTCCTTTAGGTGAGATTGTTATTGATTTCTACGATAAACTGAAAAGTATCTCGAAAGGATATGCTTCGTTCGATTACCATATTTCCGATTACCGCAGGGCTGACCTGGTAAAACTCGACATTCTCCTCAACGGTGACCCTGTTGATGCACTCAGCACGCTGATACACCGCGACAATGCATATAGTTTCGGCAAACGTATCTGTGAGAAACTGAAGGAACTTATCCCAAGGCAGCAATACGAAGTTGCCATTCAGGCTGCCATTGGTGCAAAAATCATTTCACGCGAAACAATTAAGCCGCTACGTAAGGATGTAATTGCCAAATGTTACGGGGGCGATATTTCGCGTAAGCGTAAACTGCTTGAGAAACAGAAAAAAGGCAAAAAACGTATGCGCCAGATTGGAAATATTGAAGTGCCACAAAGCGCATTCCTGGCTGTACTCAAACTGGATTAAGACCGGTTCTACAAAATACTGCTCAGAAACTTCCAACTTTTCAAAAGACGGAAGTTTTTTTTATTTAGATATAACAGGCAACCAAAAGCAATTACATTTTAGGGTGTTCTAATTATGTCATAAAAAATCAATTTTATAATCGAGAATCGAACGATCCCGAATATTAAAGCTAGGAATATGAAATATTTCAGGATTGCAGTTCGTAAATTACATATATTATATTCACTCGTTCAGTGTACATTCGACTATTTTTGCATAGTAATTAATTGCCGGTACTAAATCTAACTCAAAGATTGTTAAAATCAACCATAAGTATCAACGATGTTCCCTCCAATTTAATTAAAACGGGACAGTGCAAAAACTTCATCAGACTTTAATTCAGAACAATATTTGATTTAAATCGTTAATTTAGCAATTGAAGTACCCAGAAAAAAGAAATAAAAAATGAGGTTAAACACAAAACGGTTTATTTCAGCAATATTGATTGTATCGTTCTTTATATACTCCATTGTTATCTATACAGTTGGAACCCGGGGGGATAAAGGCGAAAAGTACAATACATATCTGGCTAAGGAAGGGAAACTGCTTTTTCAGAAAAAAAACTGCATTGCCTGTCACCAGATTTATGGTTTGGGAGGGTACATGGGTCCTGATCTCACCAACGAAATCTCCGCACCAGGGAAAGGTCCCTTATTTGCAAAGGCTTTCCTGATGGCCGGATCGGAACGCATGCCTAACTATCATTTTACAGATACTGAAATTGAAGAGCTTTTAGCTTTTCTTACTTATGCTGACAAAACAGGGGTTTCCCCTGTTAAGAAATTTGAAATCAATTATGACGGAACCGTTAACTGGAAAGGTAAAGATGAAAAAAGAGACTAGTATTTACTTTATACTTTTCGCAATACTTGCTTTGCTGGGTGGAGTATTGTTCGGCATTATAGGGGCATTCCAGTTTGTAACTCCCAGGTTTTTCGATTTGATTCCTTTTATTAAATGCAGGCCGTTGCATGTTTCGTTGGTCGTAGCCTGGATTTTCCTTAGTGCATCAGGTGGGATTTACTACTACGTATCAAAATACTGCAACGTAAAATTGTACTCGAATACCTTACTTAAGGTACATCTATGGATTTTTATTGTAACAGGTATGATGGTTATAGTTTCGTACCTGATGGGAAAATTCGGGGGCAGGGAATATTGGGAATTCCCTCCTGTGCTGGCCATACCGATTATTATTTCATGGATCATTTTCGGATTCAATTATTTCAAAACTGTATTTGCCAAAACTGAACCATGGCCGGTTTACCTTTGGATGTGGGGAACTGGAATATTCTTTTTTCTTTTCACATACCTGGAATCGAATTTATGGAATTTCTCATATTTCAGGGATCACCTGGTACGCGACATTACAGTTCAATGGAAAGCAGGCGGTTCGCTGGTCGGTTCCTGGAATATGCTTATATACGGTACTGCAATATTCTTAATGGACCGTATACAGCAGGATGATCGCATTGCCAAATCGCGGCTTGCCTTTATCATGTATTTCCTTGGGTTAACAAACCTGATTTTTAACTGGGCCCATCATATCTATATCGTTCCCAACGCTATATGGGTGCGTTACATAGCTTACGGAATAAGCATGACTGAACTACTGATTTTAGGAAAGTTAATCTGGAACTGGAAACGTGACCTAACAAAATCGCTGCAGGATTTTCATTTGTTATCGGTTCGGTTTATTGTAGCTTCCGATGTGTGGATCTTGTTGAATCTCATGCTCTCGATCCTGCTATCCATTCCGGCTATCAACATTTTTACACATGGCACCCATCTCACGGTAGCCCATGCCATGGGGAGTACAATCGGTATTAACACTATGATTTTAATTGCTTCCTGCCTGTTTTTAATACCCGATGTTACCAAAACGCAGTTCAGTAAATTCCAAAACCAGCTAATTTCGGTCGGTTTCTGGATTATGAATATTGTACTGCTTTTTTTCTGGGTTGCGCTTATACTTGCTGGTTATCATAAAGGATATATGGTTGTGCAGGACAAACTGACTTTCCAGGAAATAATGCTCCATATCAGGCCATACCTTATGGTAGTTGCAGTAACAGGTGTGGTTATTTTTGCAGGGATACTGCTTATTTTTATTCCTGCATTAAAACTGATTAAGGATTATATCCTGAAGGCTTCAACCGGCTAATTCGTTGTCAATCCCATTCCAGGTTTTTGATTAACTGTAAAATATTACGGGCTGATGCGTTGCCTGCAAAGCTGCAGGTTTAAATACCTGTGTATGAATGAGCTATAAAAAAAATAGACTGGAATTTGTATCTCTATTTCTAAACTTTGGTTTCATCATAAAGCAAACTGAAGGATTATTTCGGGGAATTCTGCTATTCCTGTTAACAGAAATAACTACCTGGTTAAATAACGCATTGGCCAGATTTTATAATTGATTCATTGTAAGGGTATAGGAGTGAATTCTAATGATTTACATTTCATGACCATATATTCCACTTTGGGTGTATTGAACAAAGGCTTCTTCCGAATGTTTAAAATGAATATATTTCATTAATATCCAATACATTACAAAAATGATTCCATTATCCCACCTGCCGAAAGAAATATATCGCAGTTATATCATTGCCCATACCAACCTGCCCCCGGTGGAAAGCACTCAGAAATTTGTAGATGAACTCGTCATGTTTTTGTTCCCGCTTAAAGGCAACAGAACTGTATCCCTGAAATCATTACAAAAAGAACTCCGGCGCCTGCGTTTCTGGCTTAGTGAACTACTTTATCCCCTGCATGATGATGCCGAGGAGGAGGTAACACAGGTAGTTGAATTATTCTTTAACCGCTTGCCTGATGTTTACGAAATGTTGCTCAGCGACGCTGAAACCTTCCTGAACAGCGATCCATCTGCTAAGGGAATCGAAGAGGTAATGATGACATTCCCTGGTTTCTATGCCATCTCTGTATACCGCATTGCCCATGAACTTCAAATATTAAACATACCTCTGCTTCCCAGGATAATGAGCGAATATATTCATGGCAAAACAGGCATCGACATACATCCGGCAGCTAAAATAGGGAGGAATTTCTTTATAGATCATGGTACCGGTGTTGTAATTGGCGAAACTACCGAAATAGGTAATAACGTAAAAATATACCAGGGAGTGACGCTTGGAGCTCTGTTTGTCGAGCGTGGGTTGATTGATCAGAAAAGGCACCCGAGTATACAGGATGATGTAATAATATATGCCGGCAGTACCATTTTAGGTGGGAAAACCACTGTAGGCCGCGGATCCGTAATAGGTGGTAATGTATGGCTTACCGAGAGTGTTGAACCGCATTCACTGGTTTATCATAAGCCACAGATCGTAATTCGTGATAAAAAAGATTTTGTAGAACCTATAAATTATTATATCTGATGAAAGCAAACACAATTTTACAAACTATAGGAAACACCCCCCATGTTCGCATTAATAATCTCTTTCCACCCCAGTACAAAATCTGGATCAAGCTTGAAAAGAATAACCCGGGAGGGAGTATTAAAGACCGAATTGCACTGTCGATGATCGAAGATGCTGAGACGAGGGGCTTTCTAACTGACAGTTCGGTCATTATTGAACCCACTTCGGGAAACACCGGGATTGGACTGGCAATGGTTGCGGCCGTTAAAGGCTACAAACTCATCCTGGTTATGCCCGAATCGATGAGCATCGAAAGGCGGAAACTCATGTCGGTTTACGGAGCCGAATTTGTTCTGACTCCCCGCGAAAAAGGCATGAAAGCCGCAATAGAAAAGGCATCGGAACTGGCAGCCAGTACTCCCGGATCATGGGTTCCCTCGCAATTCGAAAACCCGGCTAATCCTGAAATTCATTTTGAAACTACTGCCCGTGAAATTGCAGCCGATTTCCCGGATGGGCTCGATTATATTATTACCGGAGTGGGAACAGGTGGGCATATTTCGGGTGTGAGCAAATACCTTAAATCCTTATGGCCTAACCTGAAAGTTTTTGCAGTTGAACCCGAACTCTCACCTGTAATAAGCGGCGGCAACCCCGGGCCTCATCCGTTACAGGGAATCGGTGCCGGTTTTATTCCCAAAAACCTTGATACAAATCTAATTGATGGTGTTATTCCCGTTTCAAAAGATGATGCATTTAAGTTTGCCCGCCGGCTGGCTCGCGAGGAAGCTATATTTGCAGGTGTTTCGACCGGTGCCTCATTGGCTGCCGTTAACAAGAAGATTGCTGATATTCCTGAAGGTTCACGCATCTTAACCTTTAATTATGATACCGGCGAACGATATCTGTCAGTTGAAGGCTTGTGGGATCAAATTAATGCGGATTAATTCTAATTGGAATAAAGAGAAAATATTTTTCATTTCTTTTGTAACTTTATGCAGCCTTAAAGCGTATTACCTTCGGAAACAAACAAGCAGTAACTAACCAATATGACTACAGCCGAGTACAATTCATGTGCCGACTTATACTCCGACGGAGTGTATCGTTTTATACTTAAGAACATTAAGGATCGCGATACTGCCCAGGATATAGTGCAGGAATCGTATGTACGCATGTGGGAAAGAGTGAAGGAGGTTTCTTACGATAAAGCGCGCGCTTACCTTTTTACAACGGCCTATCATACCATGATCGACCATATCCGTAAAAACCAGCGCCTGAGTTCGATGGACGACAGTTACAGCGAAACCCACGATGAATCACCTGGAACATACAATGACCTGAAAGAAGTAATAAATGAAGCGGTTGCCAAACTACCTGAAATACAGCGCTCGGTTATTATGCTCCGCGACTACGAAGGATACTCATATGAAGAAATCGGCGAAATACTGCAACTCAACGAATCACAGGTAAAAGTATACATTTTCAGGGCACGCACTTTCCTGAAACAATATATCGGAAGCCTTGATTTAGTGCTCTGAAAGGACTGCTTACAAACAATAATAAAATGAAAATCAACAGGGATAATTACGAAGCATACTTCCTCGACTACCACGAAGGGCAGTTAAGCCCGGAAATGGTTGAGGAAGTTAAGGCTTTTGTTGCACTCAATCCCGAGCTGGGTGAAGCATTTTATGAGTTTGAAGCGGTTACACTTACGGGTGAACCGGAAATTATATTTGACAAAAAGTCTTCGTTAAAAAAAAATCAGGTTATAACAACAGCTATGGTTAATGAACTGAATTTTGAGGAATTCATGATATCAGAAACCGAAGGCCTGCTGAGTCCTGTTCAGATGGCATCACTCGATGAATTTATACAGCTGAACCCGCAGTTTGAAAAAGATCGCAGGCTTTTTGCACTTGCCCACCTGCCTGCTGAAAATGACATAATTTATAAAGCAAAGCGCTCTCTTAAACAAAAAGCAATTCCTGTCGGAGAGATTACTGCAGAAACATTCGAAACTTTCATGGCCCGCGAACTCGAAAACGACCTCAGCTCTGAGGAAACGCTTCAGTTTGCTGAATTCATGAAATACAACCCGCAACTGGACGAAGACCGCCAATTATACAAGCATACAGTTCTGGAACCCGAAACAGGAATTGTTTTTGAAGGTAAAAACCGGTTAAAACATTCTGTTACCCAGGTTCGCCGCCTTGTTTATTATACTCTCTCAGTTGCGGCTTCCCTTGCACTGATAATGAGTGTTTACTTCCTCCTCAACCGGAACGATATTCCCGTAAGTATCGCGAAAAATGATTATGTAAGGCTAAAAACCGATCAATCAATTAAGATTTCCGCCCCGGTAATTACTTCTGACCAGGTCGCAAAAGTTGAACAACCTGCAACAGCCGAGTCAAATGATAAAGTCTACACCGGGATAAATACGGCATCGCCTGATAGATATTCAAATACATCGGGAAAGGCTGAACAACAACTTGCTGTCACCAACCACCTACCCGTTGAGTTGATACAGTCACGCGCAGCTGTAGAAATCACAAACCGCAATTTCGTCAGTCCTGAATTTACCTTCATTCGTGTAAGCCGGATTTATTCGAACCAGCATACAGAGTTTTACTATAACCTGAAACTGGCAGAAGAAATTCAATATGCCGAACTGAATTCGAAAGATAAAAATCCCGGTAAAACCCTGCTGAATGCCGCTAGTGAAAAAGCCGGCAGTTTATTTGCCATGAAGCGGAATAATCCTTCCGTTGAAGAAAACAAAGGCTTTTCGATGTGGACCCTGGCCGAACTCGGTGTTCAAACCCTTAACACTGTTACATCAAGCGAAATGGAATTGAAACTGACCAAAGACGATGAAGGAAAAGTAATCGGGTACAACCTCGAAAGCGGACTATTCGATATTGAAAAAGACCTGAAAAAATAATCTTTCCGAAACAATATTTCCGAATCCGGGATTTTCCCGGATTTTTTTTGTCCATCCGCCATACTATTTAATCGGAATGCACAAAACAGGTCTATCTGCATGACACATTAAATCCTATACCAGTAAACAGGATCCTTGGATTTCACAAGAATAAGGGCGATATAAACCATTCCATAATTCATCACAGCTTCACGATACGTCAATTTTCCGAAAAACTGAATCATATTTTAAAATACCTGTAACATTTGGCCCATACTAATCGTCTAGCTAGCGGAATTCAATAAAAACAACCATACAACCAACATTACTATGAAAACCTTAAAACTTACCCTAACAGGATTGTTGCTCCTTACACTGAGTTATAGCGGTGTTAAAGCCCAGACAAGAGGAAACGGAAACGTAACCAAGGAAGAAAGGCAGTTGGCTACTTTTGATGCAGTTAAAGTCGGATGTGCTATTAACCTGTTTATTTCCCAGGGTGATGTGCAATCCGTTAAAGTTGAAACAGATGAAAACCTGCAAAACCGGATATCAACAAAGGTTTCAAACGGAACCTTAAGCCTGGATTGTGAAAATGTTCAGAATGCCACGAAAATGAATGTCTATGTAACAGCTGTTTCACTTTCGAAAATTGATGCAAGCGGGGCTGCCAAAGTGGTAAGCGAAACCCCATTGAAAAGTGAAGTTTTCGGGCTTTATACTTCAGGTGCAGCAAAAGCTACATTGACAATTGAAACCGGGATTTTCAACAATGAAACCAGCGGAGCTGCCAACAATACGGTTACCCTAACTGCCAAAACCGCAAATACCGAGATCAGCGGCGCTGGCAATATGGTGCTGAAAGGAACGGCTGAAAAGCATAAAACTGAAGTTTCGGGTGCCGGTAACCTGAAAGCCGTTGAATTAATTACTGATAATACCGATGCTGAAGTATCGGGAGCCGGAAATGCCAAAATAATGGCACGTAAAAAACTCACGGCTGATCTTTCGGGTGCCGGAAACATTACCTACTTTGATAAAGGCGATATGAAGAAAATTGCCAAACAGGGCGAATACGAGATCACCTTCGACGGAATGGATAATGTAAAAAGCGTAATTATCGAGAAAGATGATGCTGATGATGATGTTTCGGTCAACTTAAATAATGGTTCATGGAACATAAGCGAGAACGGTGACTCAGTAACCGTTATACTTAATGATAAAAGAATAGTTGTCGTTACTGACGATTCTGTAAGGGTTAATATCGGGCAACATGACATTGTGATTGACGATGACGGAGTAAAATTTGAAAAATGTAACAAGAGGCCAAAATTTAACGGTCACTGGGCTGGTTTCGGATTGAGTGTGAACGGTTTGCTGAATGAGGACCATATTATTGATTATCCGGCAGGAGCACCTTACCTCGATATTAATTATAACAAATCGTCGGGTGTTAGTCTGAACTTCTTTGAGCAGAATATTAATCTGATAAATCAGAAACTGGGTTTAGTTACCGGTCTTGGCGTTACCTGGAATAACTATAGGTTCGACGAAAATGTAATACTTACTACCGACGGCAAACTAGATGGATACTATGCAACAGTCCCAGGAAACCGTTACGAGAAGAGTAAACTTATGGTTGCTTCGCTAAGGATACCCTTATTACTTGAGTACCAGACCAACAGCAAAATGAAAGGCAATAGTTTTCATGTGGGTGCCGGCGCTGTAGGATCGTTTCGCATGTGGTCGCATTCTAAAAATATAATTAACGATACCAAAGCAAAAAGCAAGGATGACTTTTACATTAATCCGTTTATCATAAACGGGATGGCCACTATAGGCTGGGGTGTAATCAACCTTTACGGAACATATTCTTTCAGCGAATTTTTCAGGAACGGTAAAGGACCTGTTGCATACCCATTCGAGGTTGGTATCACATTGGCCGGATTTTAGTGCTCAATAAGCTTCAAAAAACTACGCTTAACCCTATTCTTCATTTGTTTGCTTTGTTTAATATTCAATTTGGTTAGTTGAGTTGCTGCCTCCCGATGGGAGGCAGTTTTTTTATTTGGACTAATGTATTAACTTTGCCAGCAAAACAAAATTCATATTTTGTATAATACTGATAATTAATACAATAGCTATTAACCCATAACCTCGAAACCCATGTCGGGACACAATAAATGGTCGACTATCAAGCGCAAAAAGGGTGCTTTGGATGCCAAAAGGTCGAAAATATTCTCCAAGATCAATAAAGAGATTACAGTTGCCGTAAAAGAAAGCGGACCTGATCCTGATTCAAATCCGCGTCTGAGGCTTGCCATCGCCAATGCCAAAGGTGCAAGTATGCCAAAGGATAACATTCAGCGTGCCATCAGCAAAGGATCTGATAAAGACGGAGCATCATTTATTGAGTGCACTTTCGAAGGGTATGCCAACGGCGGAGTAGCCATATTCCTCGAGGCAACTACCGATAACCAGCAGCGCACCATTTCGAATGTACGCATGTATTTCAACAAGTTCAGCGGCAACCTGGGGACAAACGGATCGCTTGGATTTATATTCGACCGTAAGGGGATTTTCACCATCCCGCAAGGCAATTTAAACCCTGATGATTTCGAAATGGAAATGATTGATGCAGGCGCCGAGGATATGCAATTTGAAGAAGGCTATTTTACGGTAACTACTGCCATGGAGAATTTTGGAGCCATGATGAAAAAACTGGAAGCGCTTAAAATTGAACCTGAAAATGCACAGCTTCAGCGTATTCCGAAGGACACAACCAAACTTGACATTGAAAGTTCAAAGAAAGTAATGCGTCTTATCGAAATGTTCGAAGAAGACGATGATATACAGGCTGTTTACCACAACCTCGAAATGACGGATGAACTTATGGAGTCGTTATAAAATTTAATCAAGTATTAAAATAAAGACCGGGTGTGATTTTCATATCCCGGTTTTTTATTTACCCTTTTTCCTGAATTTAAGTGCATCTCAGTTAATGTTTTCTGGAATAATACCCAATTTGGGCCTCACCCCAACCCCTCTCCTGAAGGAGAGCGGCTAATTGTACATTTTCCCTGATTTCTCTATTATTTGCATTTTATTCCAGTAATACATTAAGATATTTCAATAATACAAAATGCTGTTTTTCTGATCTATAGAAAATATTTATAACCTAAATTAACTTTTTAGTTGCATAACTAAATATTTAGTTGTATATTTGTCCCACAATACGGAAAAAATGAAAAAATTAACTCATGCCGAAGAACAAATCATGCAGGTTCTGTGGGAACTGGAGAAAGGGTTTGTGAACGATATTGTTTCGCGACTGCCCGATCCTAAGCCTGCATACAACACGGTTTCGACTATAGTACGAATACTTGAGCAAAAAGGATTTATCGGGCACAAGGCCTACGGACGCACTCATGAGTACTTCCCGCTTGTGAACAAAGAAGAATACTCACGTGAATACCTGGAAAATTTCACACAGAATTATTTCAGCAATTCGTACAAAGCCCTGGCTTCGTTTTTTGCAAATACCGAAAACCTGAGTATCAGGGAACTGGAAGAAATTAAAGTGCTGGTTGATGAACAGATTAAAAATCATAAAAAATTATAACCATGAATACGTCCATAACCTACCTTATAGCAACCGTTGTGTCGCTTGGCATTTTTTACGGCATATATGGGCTCATACTTCGCAGGGAACCACTATTCCGGTTTAACCGTTTTTATCTTTTATCGGGCCTGCTCCTCTCCTACCTGATTCCTCTCATAATATTTTTACCTAACACATTTGTGCCTTCAATTGTAAAAGTCGTAAATGATGGAATAATCGGAACAATCAACCTATCGCCGGTTGAAATTAGTGCAACAGCAAGTAACTATCCTTCGCTACTTAGCCTGTTAGGTTATCTATACCTGTCAGGAACGGTATTTTTCGCTGCCAGGCTGGTTATTAGGGTTATAGGCATTTACAGGCTCGGTAATAATGGAGAAAGATCGGATCAGAATGATTTAAGAATACTATGGAGCAAAGCCGATTTCCCGCCTTTCTCCTTTTTCCGCACCATGTACCTGCCCCTGAACCTGAAGGACAAATTGCATTTAAACGAAATCATCAGGCACGAACAAATCCACATTGAATCGCACCACAGTTTCGACATTGTTCTCACGCAACTGATGCAGGTGTTGTTCTGGTTTAACCCGTTTATTCTATTGATTGAAAATGCTTTGCGAGAGATTCATGAATTTGAAGCTGACAAGGCTGTAATTCACTCAGGCACTGACCCGGTTGCATATACCCGGATTTTGTTCAGCCAGGATAAATCGGCACAGGCAGTTTTGCTGGGAAATAATTTCAATTACTCACTCATAAAAAGGAGGTTAACTATGTTTTACAAAAAGAACACCCGTTATGCCCGGGTAAAGGCTATTTTAGCACTGCCATTGGCAGCTAGTATTTTAATAATTATAGCGATTGGTTGCCAGCAGACAACTCAGCCTATTGCCCCACCACCCCCTCCGCCTCCACCTCCTCCGACTGAAATAGTCGCACAAGGTGATGAAGTATTTACAGTTGTAGAGAAAATGCCTGAATATCCTGGCGGTGATGATGCACGGGTAAAATACATGGCTCATAATCTGCTTTATCCGGAGAGCGCTATAAAAAATAAAACCGAAGGAACTGTATATATTTCTTTTATTGTGGAGAAAAATGGTGCAGTGACCGATGTTACATTATTGAAGGGTATTGGTGGAGAATGTGATACTGAAGCCGTACGAATAATAAAAAATATGCCTCACTGGATACCCGGAACTCAAAGAGGTGAACCAGTCAGGGTTAAGTTTACCATACCTGTAAAATTTAAACTCAGCGATAATGAGAAGTCTGGAATTATCGGATATGAGAGGCGAAAATAAAATATCTGTTTTCAAGACTCTGTTCCTTCTATTTCTGTTCGCCAGTTTTTCATTGGATCTTACTTCCC
Source organism: Bacteroidales bacterium (assembly GCA_963677975.1). Lineage (GTDB taxonomy): Bacteria > Bacteroidota > Bacteroidia > Bacteroidales > UBA4417 > UBA4417. The sequence goes on from OY782677.1 coordinate 4,680,997, forward strand.
AGGTCTTCCTATTTAAAAAGAACCAGTTCGACTCCAACGGCAAAAAGCACGGTTACTGGATAGAAGTATCCAGGTCAGTGCCTCCTAAAAGAACGTTCAAAGGCTGGTATAAACACGGAAGCGAAACAAAGAGGTGTATCTACTACAGTGACGGGGTGAAAGTATCAAAATTCCGCTATGTAAACGACAGCCTGATGCACATCCGGCGATTTTATCCTGATGGCGGTCTGGAGTATAAAGGCTCTGCCCTATGGTTGACGAAAAACAATGAAATGCGGTTCTGCTGGGATGGAGAGTTTGTATTTTATGATGAGCACAGGCATATAACCAGGAAAGCGACCTATATACGCGGGGAGGAACAGGACCTTGAATGATAATGATCATTCATAAATTCCGTTTTGCATGCTTTTCCTGTCGCCATGGTTATGAAATTATAAACAAACACCAGGAACATCAAATGCAAAATATAATAGTATGAATTTCGGATGACTCATATCATTTTTGCGTTGTTAGTTTAAAGCTAGTACTATCAATCCCTTGATTGAAAGAATTTATATCAAATCTCATTAAAACAGAAAAGGCAGCCCTGGCTGCCTTTTCTGTTTATCAAAATCAACGGGTTTATGCTGTTACAATTTCATACGTATCCTTTGCAATAACCAATTCCTCGTTAGTAGGAACAACCATCAGGGTAACCTTAGACCCGGGTTTGCTGATAATGGCTTCCTTGCCGCGAAGATTGGCATTTTTGGAGGCATCAAATTCAATACCGATAAATTCGAGATCTTTACATATCTCTTCACGGGTCTCACATGCATTTTCGCCTACTCCACCGGTAAATATCACAATATCTACACCACCCATGGCAGCAGCGTAAGCGCCCAGGTATTTTTTAATGCGGTAATGGTAAATGTCGAGTGCTATCTGTGCACGGTGGTTGCCGTCAGCAGCAGCTGTTTCAATATCGCGCATGTCGCTCGAAACACCTGATAAACCAAGCATACCGCTATGTTTATTCAGCAAAGTGCTTGTATATGGAATACTTGTTTCTTCTTTATCCGCAATGTACAACAGTGCACCTGCATCGATATCGCCACAGCGTGTACCCATTACAAGCCCTTCAACAGGAGTCATACCCATTGATGTATCAACGGAATGGCCGTTTTTGATAGCACACATCGAAGCGCCGTTTCCTAGGTGGCAACTAATGATTTTAAGATCCTCGATTTTTTTACCAAGCATATCAGCAGCGCGCTGTGATACAAAACGGTGGCTTGAACCATGAAATCCGTAGCGACGTACTTTATACTTTTCGTACAAGGAATAAGGTATACCATAGAGATAAGCCTTTTCCGACATCGATTGATGGTAAGCTGTATCGAATACTCCAACCTGGGGAACTTCGGGCATAAGTTTATTGATGGCATAAATACCTTCGAGGTTTGGGGGATTATGCAAAGGAGCAAGGTCGATACATTCCTCGAGGGCAGCAATTACCTCTTTGGTAATAGCCACGCTGGTGTTGTATTTTTCACCGGCATGAACTACGCGGTGTCCGACAGCGCCAATTTCGGCAATATCATTCACGCAGCCGTGCTCTTTATGGGTAAGGATACCAAGTACAAATTCGATACCTGCCTGGTGATCGAGTATTTCGCCTTCGAGTTTCAGCACATCGCCATTAGCCTTATTATGTTTAATGGATGCACCTTTAAGCCCGATTTTATCAACGAGTCCTTTTGCAACTACTTCGGCGGATGGCATATCGAAGAGTTGGTATTTAATGGATGAACTTCCGCAGTTCAGAACTATAACTTTCATTGTAAACTTTTTAAATCAGAATTGAATAATTACCTGTACTCCGGACAGGTGATTGTGCTTTCAACAATTTTCCCATGTGAATCGTACTTGTAGAAACCCTGTCCTGTGGCTTTACCAAGATAATTGGCGCGTACGAGTCTTTTCAGCACAGGGGAAGTCTTATATCCATGCTCGCCGAATTCGTTGTACAGGTTATCCATCCATTTCTGTAATTTATCGAGGCCGATACGGTCGGCAAGTTCGAACGGGCCGAACTGGTGCCCAAGGCTTGTTTTCATCAGTTCATCAATGTCCTGAGCCGAAGCAATACCTTCCATCAGCATTTCGCATGCCTGATTTATCACAACACAGATCATACGTGTGCTTATATTGCCGGGTGATTCCATGAGGGCGATCGGCTTTTTCTCGAGCATCCGCACAAAACGGGTTACCAGTTCGTAAGCTTCGTCGGATGTACGGGCGCTACGGACTACTTCAAGTACCTTAACTTTATCGGTAGGTGAAATAAAGTGCAGACCCACCGCACGGTCGGGGTATTGCAGATCCGATGAGAGGTCGGAGATCATAAGAGTTGCGGTATTTGAAGCCAGGATGGCATCGCGGCGCACATATTTCTCGGCATGCTGAAGGATTTCCTTACGGATATCGAGGCTGGTACCGGGTTTACGCGAATTGATTGCCTCGAAAATTATATCGCAGTCGGACAGGTCCTTGTATTCAACTGCCCCTTTAATGCGCGATAAAATAAGCCTCTTCTCACTATTGGTCATTCCCCAACGGAGAATTTCATTATCGAGCATGCGCGCAACACCTTCCAGTCCGCCTGTAACGCGTTCCTGGTTCATATCCAGACATACAACATCGAAGCCGTGCTGACTGATGGTTTTAGCAATTTCCTGTCCCATCGACCCAAAGCCAATAATTCCAATCTTATGGATGGAACCATGCTGTTTGGGGCTTTTAGTGAGACTGAAATCTTCTAGTTTTCCAATTATTTCTGACATTTCTTAAAAATATATTTGAATATTGATTTTAGCCAATTTTACATTTAACTTCTTGATATTATGTACTTTGCGATCCAACACCCTTAATTCTGGTGCAAAGGTAGAATTTATTTGGCGGTTAGTGAATGATTACTGTTAATATTTTCACAGTCAATACCAATTTTAGATTACTTCCAGATAACATTACGAATAGCATCAAGAAATGGAATAAGAAATCAGTACCTGGAGTTTGAACTGTCCGGAATACCTGTATTTCTTGATTGGTTTATCATATATGACAAAGCCTTTTTTGTTTGCTTATTATCCCGGACATTGCATCAGAGTTCGTTTTGCTGAATAAAATCTGTTAGAACAGGAAAATCAAATTATATAAAAACAAAATTTCATCACTCAGGGCACTTAAGCGCTCCAGTCACTTAAGCCACTTAACATATTAACCACGTACTAAACACTTAATTAAGCGAGCACGTTCGGGTTTGTTAATAATTATCACTGGCCTGAATAATAAAATGCAGTTTGCACGCTTTCAAAATTTGTAATTTTGCTGCTACCTTTATGAACGACTCCATAATCCGATATCAATATAATCCCCTGCTTACCGATACAGCAGGATTTTTTGATGTTTGTATTCCTCTCACTAACGAAGCCCGGCCACCCAAAGCTGATTCATTGCAAAAGTATTATGATTTCAGTATTTACAACTATATTACACCGGCACCGGAACCAAAGCAACTTTTACATTCCACATCAGTTTTTGTTCCGCATAACCTTAAACCTGTTCACCAGGGACCGCTTGCTATAAACAGGCAGTCGGGTGACTGGGCGACCCTGGTTTTTATAGTATGCCTCTTAGTTGTTGCCTGGATACAGACTTTCTACCCGAAACGGCTTATCCAGATTTTCCGCGCAGTAGCTCAACCACATTTTCTGAACCAACTGGAGCGCGAAGGTAACCTGTTCAAGGAAAGGATCAGGCTGGGATTAAGTTTTATTTACTACTGTATTGCTTCAATCTTTATTTTTTTACTTGTGAACGAGTTTGGAGGGATACCTTCGGGAATGAGTAACTTTGGCTTCACTGCAGCAGTTTTTGCCGGGTTATTTATATTTGAATCCGTTAAATCGTTGCTGGTATATTTTACCGGTATGGTTTTCGGCACAACCGAATCAGCCCGGCAATATCAACTCAACACGATGATTTTCAATCAAATAACTGGCATAACATTGCTACCGGTAATTATCACAGCTTTTTACTGGAATAACATATATATCATTTATACCGGCATTGCAATTGTTTCATTATTATTACTTTACAGAACATTCAGGGGTATTTTAACAGGTATGACAAATAACAACTACAATTTGTTTTATTTATTTTTATACCTTTGCACCCTCGAAATTTTACCCTTGTTTATACTTTTCAGGGTTGTAAGCAAGGGGTAAAATCGGACCTATTCATTTTTTCGAAACCGTTAATTAAATATTAGTAACGTGTCTAAAATCAAGAACATACTGGTCTCGCAGCCTGTTCCTGCAGACTTGGAAAAATCACCTTACGGTGATTTGATCAAGAAATATGGAGTGAACATTGAGTTCATTAAGTTTTTCAAAATTGAAGGTGTTACTGTTCGTGAATTTCGTGACGAAAAAGTGTACATCAACGAACACACTGCAATCATTTTCAACAGCAAACATGCCGTTGATCATTTTTTCAGTATCGCAAAAGATGTAAGGGTTGACATACCCGAAACCATGAAATATTTCTGTATATCAGAGTCAGTGGCACTTTATCTTCAGAAATATGTACAGTTCCGCAAACGCAAAATCTTTTATTCGGAGAACGACATTTCTCAATTGATGGACCTGATTAAGAAACACAAGTCTGAACGCTTCCTTCTTCCATGTTCGGATCACCACAACAAAGAATTGCCTGACCTGCTAAATGCCTCAAAAATTAACTTTAGTGAAGCGATTCTATACAGAACCGTTCCCGCCGAGATGAAAGAAATTGTTGATGTAAGGAAATTCGATATGCTGGTTTTCTTCAGCCCGCAAGGGATTCGTTCCTTATTTTACAACTGGCCTGATTTTAAGCAGGAAGAAATTGTAATAGGAACTTTCGGTACCACTACCACCCAGGCAGCAACGGAAGCAGGGCTTACTGTTAACCTTTCGGCTCCTAATCCCACTACCCCTTCGATGACAATGGCTATAGATGCCTTCCTTACGAAGTGCCAGAAAAAAGCCTAAGCCTCTTTTCTGAATTTTATTTTGCCCCGTTTATAGCAGATATAGGCGGGGTTTTTCATATCAGCCGGCTGTTATTAAGAATATACTATAACGCCTCCGGTATAAAATGTTAATTTTGCATTATCAGAATACAAAATGCTTACTTCGCTGAAAAGATATACCTTCCGGAAACCTGAAAAAATCTGTAGCCAGAAACAGATTGATCAGATTTTTTCTACTGGAAAATCATTTACATCAGGCCAGTTCAGGCTGATTTACATTAAGACCGAAATTTCCAGGCCAATTCCTGTCCAGGTATTGATAGCAGTGCCGAAAAGAAACCTGAAGCACGCCGTCGACCGAAACCGGATGAAACGGCTCATTAGAGAAGCCTACCGGCTCAGCAAACACAAACTCACTGAAGTGCTTGCTGCTGCGGCAAAACACTATGATATAGCCATAGTTTTTAACGGGAACCGTTGTGTCTCGCAATCCGAAACCATGGCAGCAATAAATGTGCTTTTAGATCGTTTATTACTTATACATGAAAAAAATTCTGAGTAAAATACTGATAGGTGGCATACGGTTTTACCAGTATGCTATTTCTCCCTATTTACCTCCGTCGTGCAGGTATACTCCCAGTTGCTCGGCCTATGGCATTGAAGCTCTCCAGAAACATGGCCCTTTAAAAGGCGGCTGGTTAACGTTAAAACGAATTGCTTCCTGCAATCCCTGGGGAGGCAGCGGCTACGATCCTGTTCCATGAACCTTAAGAATCATCAAACCTTAATTTGATCCCTAAATCTGAAAACAAACTCTGCAACTTGTTTGTTTTAATAAGAGCAGGGCGATCCTGAACAAAATAAATACTGAATCACTTTATAAAATCATTGCAATGAAATCAAGAATCATCCTCACGCTGAATGTTATAGTAATGATGTCGGTTTTTCTGGCAATTACACCACTTACAGCACTTAAAGCACAAACCACCTCATCGGACTTTGAGATTTCCAAAAACCTGGAGATCCTCACTTCATTATATAAGGAATTGAATACCAACTATGTTGATGGCGCAAATCCTTCGGAGTTGATGAAAACAGGTATTGATGCCATGCTCGATAAACTTGATCCGTACACTGTTTTCATTCCGGAATCGGAAATTGAAGATTACAGGTTTATGACCACCGGCGAATATGGCGGTATAGGTTCGCTGATTCATAAAAAGGGCGATTATATTTACATATCGGAACCTTACGAAAACTCCCCCGCTCAAAAAGCGGGACTTAAAGCAGGGGACAAAATCTTAAAAGTAAATGATAAAAGTGCTTCGGGCAAATCGGTTGACGATGTAAGTGCAATTCTTAAAGGCCAGCCAGGAACCAATTTCAGGCTCCTTATCGAACGCGACGGAGAAGCAAAGCCACTTACGTTTGATATTGTCCGTGAAAAAATAAGCATTGAGCCTGTTCCATATTATGGACTGCTCCACGATGGTATAGGGTACATAAAACTGAATACTTTTACCCAAACCGCGTCGTCCGACGTAAAAAAAGCTTTTCTTGATTTAAAATCCAAAAATAAGATCAACGGGCTTGTGCTCGACCTGCGCGACAATGGTGGCGGACTTTTAACCGAAGCAGTTAATATTGTTAATATTTTTGTGAAAAAGGGCGAACTGGTTGTTTCAACAAAAGGTAAAGCTAAAGACAAAAACCATAGTTATCTCACAACAATGGATCCTGTTGACACAGATATCCCGTTGGTAGTGCTGGTTAACGGTTCGAGTGCTTCGGCATCGGAGATTGTTGCAGGTGCACTGCAGGACCTTGACCGTGCTGTTATTGTCGGGCAACGCACCTTTGGAAAAGGACTTGTACAGAATGTTTTCCCTCTAAGTTACAATACACAGGTAAAAATTACAGTAGCCAAATACTACATTCCGAGTGGCAGGTGCATACAGGAAATAGATTATGCACATAAAGACCAGGCCGGGCACCCCGAAAATATTCCTGATTCGCTGGTGTCAGCTTATAAGACAATGCATGGGCGTACAGTTTATGACGGGAAAGGAGTATTACCCGATATTATAACTGATTCATTAAGGCTTACCACAGTTGCATATAACCTTATAACCAAGTATATAATTTTCGACTATGCAACCAAATATGCTGCCAGCCACCCCTCTATTGAACCAGCCACTACATTCAGACTGAGCGATGCTGATTACAACGATTTCGTTGCATATACGCAAAGCAAAGGATTTGAATTTAAGACAGCTGCTGAAAAAGAACTTGAAACTGTAAAAAAGCTTGCCGAATACGAGAAGTGTTACGACGATATTAAAACACAATATGCCTCGATGCTTGAAGCATTAGCACTTCATAAAAAGAAAGACCTTGCTGAAAACAGGAAAGAAATTTCAGATATTCTCCAGCAGGAAATTGTAAGCAGGTATTATTACCAGAGAGGCCGGATCGAATCAACACTGAGCGATGATCCTGACCTGGAAAGCAGTATAAAAGTTTTAAAGGATGCAACCACCTTCACATCGATACTCGACGGTAGTTATATCAAAGCCGACAAGCAGTCAAAACCGGTAAAAACTCAGAACTAACCTGGCATACGCATGAAATTGAATACAGGGATCTGGCCTCCGCGATACACAACAATGTATTTTGTATCGCTGGCGTTGCTGGTAGCATCCTTACCCCTGTCGAAATTCACCATGAGCCTTTTCCAGTTCAGCACACTCTATTTCTGGTTGTGGCATGGTGTTGATACAAGTTTTCTCAGTAATTATCCTGCCCGGAGTTTAGTAAAGCCCCGAAAACTTGTGGGGTTTCTCGGACAGGTCATAAAAGAGACTTTCCTCGCACTCATCCGCAAATTTATTGAGTTCTTCAGGAACAAACCGGCAATGATACTTGCATCGCTCATGCTTTTGCATGTGATAGGCCTGGTATATACAACCGATTTTGAATATGCGCTGAAGGACCTCCGCACAAAATTGCCACTATTCATTCTCCCCCTGTTTATTGCCACCGGTCCACGTATAAGCACCCGGACATTCTACTGGATACTTGGCTGTTTTATAGGAGCAGTGTTGGGAGGCAGTATTTACAGGCTGATACTCTTTCTCAACCTGCCGATTGCCGACAGCCGCTCGCTAAGTGCACATACTTCGCATATCAGGTATAGCCTTAATGCCGTATTTGCTGTTTTAACGGCATTGTTCTTTGCACATTCAGCAGGAATACCGAAACCATGGCAAAAAATGCTGTTGATTGTTTTTTCAGTCTGGATAATCGGGTTTACCTTTTTCATGAACTACTCGACCGGTATTGTGCTTTTTGCCGTATTCGGAGTTTTGTTTTTGTTATACTATACTGTAAAAATCAAATCTGTATTCCTAAGGTATGCAGTACTGTCGGCTGAAGCATTTCTTATTTTGTTTCCTGTAGTGTATATCGTATTAATCGGTTATAAAGCTATATCAGCCCCACCGGTTGAATTCACGAAACTGGAGAAATACACTGCAAACGGCAACACGTATTATCACGATACAGTTAACTTTAAAACAAGGAATAGTCAATGGATAGGTTTATACATCTGCGACAAAGAGCTAAGGCAATCATGGCCTTTACGCAGTAAAGTATCACTTGACAGCCTTGACAAAAAAGGACAATCCATCCGGTTTACACTTATAGGTTACCTCTCATCGAAAGACCTGAGGAAGGATGCCGATGGGATTAACCGTCTTACGGATAACGATATACGGAATATTGAAAACGGTATCAATTCGTACAAACAGCCTCAAATGAAGGGGCTGAGATCACAATTCGAAGATTTCCTCACCGGTTACCAGCGCTATATGAATTATAAAGATCCCAATTCGGGTTCGATGATACAGCGTTTTGAGTATTGGCGAACTTCGCTGCTGATAATTAAGCAAAACCCTGTTTTCGGAGTCGGGACTGGCGATGTACCTGCAGCATTCGAAAACCAGTATAAAAATATGAACAGCAACCTTTCGGTACAGAACAGGCTGCGCTCGCATAACCAGTACCTTTCCATCACTATTGCTTTCGGCCTTTTTGGACTCGCATGGTTCCTTGTGGTAATGTTCTACCCGGCATTAATTACACGCAGCTACAACAATTACTTCTACCTTATTTTCCTGGTTATTTTTATACTTTCGATGTTTACCGAGGATACAATCGAAAGCCAGGAAGGAGTAACGTTTTATATCCTTTTCACTGCTCTTATGCTACTCGGCAGGGAAAAAGCCGAACCTGCAGAACAATTATTCCAATCAAAGGAACAAGAGTGATGGTGTATGCCGCTGATGACCAATTTGCGGCAAATTTTAGCCAATAAAACGGATCGCTGATAATTTTCAATTACATTTATACCGGATTTTGAATACCTGATATGATAACACATAAACTTACCGTAGCATACACTGAATTTGAAGGAACCTCTCAGCTTGATGCTGACGATATCCAATTGCTCCAGGAAGCCTGGAAAGCATGCGACTCAGCGTATGCCCCTTACTCTAATTTTCATGTCGGGGCTTCGCTCCGGCTTGCTGACGGATTGGTATTTATCGGGAATAACCAGGAGAACGCAGCTTATCCGTCGGGGATATGCGCCGAAAGGGTTGCTGTTTTTTCGGCATCGGCCATTCACCCGGGAGTTGCTATTCAAACTATAGCGGTTGTTGCCAAAACGGAGGTTTTTAACCTTGCTACGCCTGTTACGCCCTGCGGAGCCTGCCGGCAGGTATTGGCTGAATATGAAATGCTGTCAGGAAAACCAATCCGGATTCTGCTCCAGGGCAATTCCGAAAAAATATGGCTGCTCGTAGGGATATCCAATCTCCTGCCTTTAATGTTCCAGGGTGCAGACCTGAAGAAGTAATTATCGTTATCTGCTAAAAATCAGAAGATAATAGTCAGCAGGTATTAACCCTGTATGATTCGTAAATCACAATTCGTAAATCAAAAATAATTTCACCCTCTGTTTCCTTATGAAAAAAATCCTGCTACTTGGTATAACGCTAATTTCGCTTCTTGCGATGAAAAATGATAAGCTTGCTTTCAAGCTTTTCGATCAGAATGGCAAGAATTCTTCGTATAAAGAACTCATTAAAGATGCTTCGGATGCTGACATTGTGTTCTTCGGGGAGTTGCACGACAACCCTATTTGTCATTGGCTCGAATATGAAATAACTTCGGACCTTTATGCCGAAAAAGGCAAAAACCTTATGCTTGGAGCCGAGATGTTTGAAGCTGACAACCAACTCATTATAAACGAATACCTGGCTGGTCTGCTAAAGGATAAGAATTTCGAGGCCGAAGCCAAACTTTGGCCTAATTACAAAACCGATTATAAGCGTTTACTGAACTTTGCCCGCGACAGCAGCCTTACATTTGTTGCTACCAATATACCTCGCAGGTATGCCACCATGGTGAATAAAAGCGGTTTCGATATCTTAAATACACTCGATAAAAACGCTTTACAATTCATTGCACCTATTCCCATAAAATACGATTCAACACTGGCTTGCTATGCCGAAATGGCCAAAATGATGGGTGATTCACCAACCCATGTAACCACGTATATTGCATCCGCACAAGCAATGAAAGATGCAACTATGGCGTATTTCATCCTGAAGAACTTCAGGAGAGGGAAAACATTCCTGCATTTCAACGGCACATACCACAGCGACAGGTTCCAGAGTATTATCTGGTACCTGAAACAGGCAGATCCTTCATTGAAAATTGTGACCCTATCAACGGTTGAACAACCCGAAATAGATGAACTGGAAAAAGAATCGGAAGGGTTAGCGAATTATATTCTTGCTATACCTGAATCGATGTCGAAAACTCAATAAATTCGTAACAGTGATTAAAAGCAACCCGAAAAAATTACCGGGTGAAGCCTGGATGAGAAATCATCCGGGCTTCATTATTTCTAGACAAATGTGAACATCAGGTTTATAAAAAAGTTCCATACTGTAACTATTCCTATAGCAAATAGCTTTGAAATATAGAAATTGCGTTTTTGCTTACTCACAAGAAACCAGATTACCATGGTATTCATACCTAACCCGATAATTGAAAAGAACAGGAAGCGCGAGTATTCAACTGCCAATTCAGGATTATTGCTATGGAAGGTCCACCAGCGGTTCAGGAAATAATTACTGGTAGCAGCAAAAGTAAAACCGATAGCATTTGCAAAATATTTCTGAATTTTCGCCTTTTCCTTACTCAACCAGGTAAAACTAAAATCCACCACTACCCCGGTAGCACCAACGGCTCCGAATTTCATGAATTTGATCAGGATATCCTGTGTGAAATACTGTAACATAGGCAACTAAGGTAAGAAAAATCCCGGCTCCCGCATTAATTAGCAAAAAAGGAGCGCAAAAGTCAGAATTTAAAACTGTACTATAAGTACCTGCCTTTTGTTTTTCCTTACTATTTCGATACTGGCTACCTGTCCGGGTTTCAGTGTACCCAGCCTGGCCATATAATCGTAAATATTGGTTACAGCCTGTCCTTCAATTGAAACAATGCGATCACCCTTCACAATCCCGGCTTTATCGGCAGGTCCGCCCGCACGAACACCGTCAACGCGGAGTCCGTCGTTATCGCCCGAAACCATATCGGGAACTATACCAAGGGTTACTTTCAGATTACGGCTGTACTTGGTTCCCTGTTTTGAACCGGCTTCGTGGAAAGTGAGTTTTTTACCGTTCGATACATTATTAATAAGTGCATAAACCAGGTCCAGTACGGCAACCTCGCCGTCATAGTCGATCAGGTCGGCATCGTCGGCCGGGGTATGGTATTGATCGTGAACCCCGGTTGTAAAGTAGAAAACTGGCATATTTTCACTGTAGAACGACGCATGATCCGAAGGCCCATAACCATCGGGAGAATGTGAGACTTTGAAATCCCGCTTTTTCTCAAGCACTTTCAGTAAAGAATCACCTTCTGCTGAAGTACCTGTGCCACTAATGCTAATGGTCTTGGTTTCTTTATTAAACCTGCCTATCATATCGAGGTTGACCATTGCATTAACCTTTTTAAGATCGACCGGTGGCTTGCTTACAAATTCCTTCGAACCCAGCAGTCCCATTTCTTCACCTGTAAAAGCAACCACCACAACACTGCGTTTGAGCTGATCACGGTTTGCAGCAAGTTTCTGTGCAAGTTCAATTACACCGGCAGTTCCCGAAGCATTATCATCGGCCCCGTTATGAATAGCAGGCGTTTCAGGAGCACGCGAACCGCTTCCCTCACCACCCATTCCAAGATGATCGTAATGAGCTCCAATGATCACATATTCGTTTTTCAGTACGGGGTCGGTTCCGCTAATAATACCCGCAACATTTTGTGTAATTACTTTTGTTTTGATAATTTCCGCGTTAGCCTTAACAATGGTTCCAAGCAACAACGAAACAGGTTTATGGTTATCCTTCATTTCTGTTTCTAGTGCAGCAACGGTATAATTCATCGATGCCAGGAGCTTATCAGCCATAGCGCGTGTAATGCTGAATACAGGCAAGCCTGCATCGGATGGCGATTTATCATATTGCAGGTGCATGATTACATCCGTCTTTTCAATATCCGATGGTGAAACCAGGAAAACGCCTGCTGCACCTTTATCTTTTGCAGTCAAAACTTTGCTGCGTTCCTGCTCATAAGGGATAAAGAAACTATTTGATTTATCCGGTTCCGGATCACCACGCAGTATCATAACCCATTTACCTTTTACATCCAGATTTTTATAATCGTTCCATTTTAGCGAATCGAGGTCAAGGTCAAATCCATACCCTGCAAAAACAACCCCTGCGGTAGCCGATGCAGATGCTGAAAATGAAAGAGGGGTAAAATCAGTTCCGGGTATAGGTTCGCTGCCCGCAAATGCTATTGAATTATTAGTTCCTGCCTTAACATCGGCCACAACTTCAAATTCCTGAAAACCTTTGTCGAAAAGTAGTTTTATGCCGGCTTTATTGAAACAGTCGCGTATATAGGCTGCAGCCGAAGTATCACCGGGAGTGCCAGGTTTACGCCCTTTAAGTGAATCGGAAGCCAGGTAGCCGATCTCTTTCTTCAGGTCGGAAGCAGTGATTTCAGCGATAAACTGCGCCAGTAATGACTTTGAGAAAATTATTAATCCTGCAAGCAGGAAAATACGAAGACTGTTTTTCATCATTTTAATTGTTTGAGCCGGCAAACTTACTACTAATTCGCTAAACGGTAAAATCCGGAGGCGTTTTGTGCCGTATATTATTCATTTACAACTTCTGGTATTCGAATGACGGATATCCTTTTTCGAGTTTATTATTACGGAATTTATAAAACCCGATAAAGCGGAATTTATAAAGGTAGCCCCTTGTGTCGCGGATAACATAAACAATATCAGGGTTTACCGAGTAGGTTCCTGTATCGAAATCGTATCGTTTCCAGCGATATCCGATCCTGTCGGAATTCCTTGAGAAATTCATTTTTTGCGCCAGCTCGAAATTAACACTGCTGAAAGGGGTTAACGAATCGACCGCCACTTCAACAATTAAAGGATTAATTAATACTCCTGTCAGCAGGTAGGGATAGGGTTCACCGGCATCAGTATAAAGCAATGTTGTATATTGGGTAAATTGCAGGTCCCATGATGTCCGGCCCGGCTCAGAAATTGAAGCTGAAGGATTGCTTATTGAGAAAAGCACATGGTTAACATCCTGGTTTTTAGCTATTGAGAACGAACGTGGATTTGAACCATTAAGTTCGGCTATACGGAAATAATATACTCCATTTGTAAGACGGTCAACAACCAATTGACAGAATCCTCGCGGATTCCCGTTAAAATCGATGCCCCGGTCGATAACCAAAAGTCGGTTTGTCCCAACCGTATCACTTCCTGTTACTGTAAACCATTTACCAATAGCCAGCGAATCAGCTGTTCCGTCGGATGGATTAAACTGCCAAGGTGCTCCAACAGTATCAACTGCCGATCCGAATTGTTGTCCCTGCAAATAAGCCGATTTCATAAAACAGCCTGAATTCAGTACAACTCTCCACCCTTGCGGTAAGGCTTCGAAACCGAGATCCCAGCTGTCCTTAAGATGAGTAGCCACGGCATTACTGTCGCTAAGGCTGTAGAAAACCTGGTATTTGTATGTATCAGTGAGAGGAATAGTATCGGTGATATAATTTCCCGGCACATGCGGCGAAATGAGTTCATCCTCTTTAAAACAGGATGTTGCCAGCAGAGAGAGTACTATTAGGCAGGTATAAGAAATTATTCGTAGCATCAGAGTTTCTTAAAATTATATGTCATTCTCAAAAAAGCAGTCCGTCCCCAGGCAACACGCGAAGCTCCGTCGCTGCTGCTGTGGGCGCCGCTGTTTACGATACCGGCCTGAACATCTTTTACATCAAACAGGTTCTTCCCTCCTACCGAAACGGAGAACCGGTTTTGCATAAAATTCTTTATCACACTGATATCCAGATTCGAATATCCTTCGATGTAGTCTCCTTCAAAAGTTCCGTCAGGTGTTAACTGTGGGAAACGGCCCGTATACTTGTAATTGGCAGTAACCGAAACACCAAGTTTTTCAAGGTTATAGGTAAGCATTGCATTAAAATCGGTGCTGTAATGGAACCGGGTATCGGTAGTGTCGGCTGTATTTTCAGGGAACCTGCGGCCTACATGCGAAATCCCGGCTTTCATTGTAAGTTTGGGGTAGAAACTTACCGTAGCATTCAACTGTGCACCCTGGGAGATAAATTTGGAAATATTGCCATATGAATATGTAGTAATATCATTCCCGACCTGGAACAGCCAGATCATATTATTAACATAATTGTAAAACAGACCCAGTTCGGTATTAACAAAGGCTTTTGTGATTTCGCGGTTGTAGCTGAAATTGAGGTTTACGTTATGCGACGATTCGGCCTGCAGGTCGGGGTTGCCGTGAAGGTTATGGTTAACATCAACAAAATCGAGGTAAAGTTCTTTGATGGATGGCGCCCTGAACCCGCGTGCGTAAGTGGCACGCACCGAGCTATTGGGTGAGACACTGTATTTTACGTTGAGCGAATAAACAACCGGGGCATTGTACTTGGTATTGTATATAAATCTCGCCCCGGGCTGGAGCGATAAAGCTTTAATGGGATCGTATTTCATGCTTACGAATCCTGCATAATCGCCAATTTGTTGCGATCCGCCTTCGATCCGTTCGCCGGCATTACGTTCGAGGTTGCCATCGAATCCAACCTGGTAATTTAATTTCTGTTCAGGGTAATTCCTGTTATACCAGGCTCTCATGAGAAAACTTCCAACCGAGGTTGTATCGCCGCCGGCCAGCTTTTGTTCAAGGATTGTGAGATCATTTTGGTACACTTCGCGTTTGCGCACATAGGTCGAATAGGCTCCTACGAGGCTGAACATCCTTTTATCGGATATGGTATATGATGATTCAATTTTCGATGTCTGGCGCTGGGTATGGAAATAATTGTCTATAGCCGTTTCATAATAAGGCTTTAGCAAATTACCCTTATCCTGCAACATCTCGTCGAAGAACTGGAATGAAAGTTTTACACGTGTTTTTGCACCCGAATACAGATAATATGCATCGGCATTATACTGTCTCTTTGGTTTCCATTGCATCGAACGCACTGAATCAGCTGATGTATACCCATCGAAGAAATTGCGTGCAAGGTTAAGCGAAAAGTTACTGTTCTTTCGGTGAACCGACGAACCGGCATTAAAATTATACACACCAACTGACTCGATGTAAGCACTTGCAAAAGCAGTTAGAGCAGCACTCTTATTTTCCTTGGTAATAATATTTACAACGCCTGCAATGGCATTGCTGCCGTATATTACCGACATAGGTCCTTCGATGATCTCGATATGGTCGACATTATATAGATTGAGCTGGTTCAGATCGATGTTCCCGTTTAAGCGGCCAACTATGGGTACCCCGTCAACTAGAAATTTAACGTTCTCGCCCGATAAGCCCTGCAGGCTCAGGCTTGTTCCCAAAACACCTCCCTGGGAAACCTTCATATTGCTTTCGGAATTGAGCAGGTCGGTAAGGTTATTGGCTGATTTTAACTCTATCTGCCGGCTATTGATAACACTAACTTTGTAAATTGACCTGTCGGCTTTTTCGGGTGTAAGCTGCGCTGTAATCACTACTTCACTCATATTCAATACTGCCGGGATAAGCATTAATGTAGCGTTCACCCCGGCCATAACAGTATCCGTAAGCGTCTCGTATCCAATATATGTAACAATAATCTTACAGTTTTCCTTACCAGTGAAAGCCACCTGGCCCTGTACATCGGTAACAGCATATTTTACCCCCCCGGTTTTAACCCCGGCAAGACAAACACTGGCAAAAGGAACAACTTCCTTTGTTTTGGCATCAATCACCCTGATAGTTGCCTGCTGACCGAAGGACACGCCAACGGCCAGCAGCAAAACTATCGACCCTATTAACCTGATAAACAAACTTTTAATCATAATTTACTTACCATTTAATGAATTCGTAAATACTTAAGTTTTGAAAGAATTTAATCCGGCATACTGCATGCCGGGGAACCACCCCCGGACAGGCAGCATTGCCATTAGCCCTACTAATCAATTAAACAAACTATCAACATTAAATAAGTATTTACATATCTTTATGAACGGGAGACTTGTAATTCGCAGTTTGTTAACTTTAGAAGTAAACCGCTGACCGGTGCATAGCCGGTCAGCTGCATCTACCTCAGACCCAGTTAATCAAGCGCAAACAAACATATCATCCCTAATTCTGTATTATCACTTTGCGTGAAATTACGTTTACCCCGGCATTAACCCGCAGAACATAAGTTCCTGCTTTTATTCCGCTCACCGGAATCCTGAGTGTCGACAGAGTTTCGGCCTGCAGGTTGTATTGCTGGCGAAACACTGTTTTCCCTGATATATCGTACAGTTCAACCAAGGCAACTTTCGAATTGCCAGGGTTCAGGATCAGGTTTAAAACGTCACTAACCGGGTTTGGATATATTGCAATGTTAAAACCAGATTTGTCGAAATCTTCAACTCCTTTTGCCGATATCAGTTCCTTCTGCAAAATAATCCGGCCGGTTGAACTACCTGCAAAATCAAGAAAGACAAGCCGGTTTATGTTTTTATTAATGTCCTGCACAAAATAAACCATGGAATCTTCGACATGATAGATAAAACTTGCATCTACATATTTCCAGTCCCAGCCTATTGGTGAGCGGGTTGAATCCATAGTAGCAACATTCCATAATCGGTAATTGGGAGCAACTTTTTTATGTACATCCACTTTTACTTTATAATTACTCAAAACTCCTGTTACAGGGTATTGTGTTTTATCAGGATAGGTAAACATATATTTTGTAAACAACAGATCCCAGGCAGGTGAAGCTACGGGTTCGAAATCGACAGCCTGGTTGTTTGTCATTGAGAATCCTACGAAATTTTTAGTTTCATATGGGGCACAATCGAGTGTAATAATGCTGGGTTTTGATCCATCAAGGTTTGCATACTTGAACTCATAAATATTCTGTGCGGAATATTTGATCTTTATCCAGATTTTACGGTACGATCCGTCTCGCAGGCGGATTATAAACAACGAATCGCCAACCACATTGTGTGAAGCTGCATTGTATTTACCCCAGCCATAATCAGGATGTCCTTTCTGGTTCCTGCAGAAAGCTCCTTCTTCCCAATCGGTGGTTGAATTAACCATGTTTTTCCAATGCGACAATCCACTTGTATCAACTGTAGCCCAGCCACTGGTGTCCGATTTCGGATAAGTATACAATTCAACACCCAAAAGGCCAATAGGGTTGTTATTGGCAGCATCGTTTGTAAGTATGCTGGCCGACATGCGTGATGTACGGAATGCAATATCCCACTGTTTACGGTCGACAGCAGCTCTGTAGTTTGTTGACAGGCTGTAATATACTTCATTACTATACCCTGCGCCCATGTAGATAGTATCGGTTACAGGACCCGCTTTCTGGGCGAGAACAGGATATACTCCTGCCAATGTTGTCGCCAGTATGGCAACAAGTGTGTAAAGTTTGCTCTTCATTTCGTATTGAATGTATTAGTTAAAATTTCCTGGAGTTAGGAATGCCAAGCTGAATAGTTAATTCCCGGAGCCTGTATAATGTAGTATACAGGAAAATGCACAAAATACATTTTTGTGAATCAGGAAAAACGGCAATCAGGAATTAAGCAGCAGGCGGGCCCCTGAATGATAAGGCCACAAAGGCCTGTTGAAGAACAGGCGCATCGGAAAGAGGGGAATAAAACGAAATTATTTCAACAAAAGGCGATTCGGTCAGCTCCTGGTCAGGAGTCGTAAAATCGAAATGTTGTCCGGGCAGTGAAAGCCTTAAATCAGAATCCTTTTTAACTATGAGAAGGCCATCTTTCTCCTTGGCGCGTGTTGAATAACATGCAACCGGAATAAGTTGCTTGCCCCAAATGCGGTGCTGATGAAAGTTTACAAGGTTGCCTACATAAATCCATACCACGGCAAAAGCCCATCCAATAAGGATAAGTCTTCGTAAGAGGTTAATGGCTGATCGCAGGTAACGCATATCCGGATTCTGAAATATCGGGCAAAGTTGTATATTTTTTATGACATAGAATCAATTATGACAACTTTTTTTTGTGTTATATTGAAAATAATTCAATAATTGACATATATCAATATTTCATCAAACAAATATCTTGGTATATTTTGAAATCGGACAGTTTCCCGGGCTTTTTCTTCAATAGAAAGGCAGGCAGAATAGCATGCCGAAATGGAAGCATTTGAACATTTCTGTCAAATGCTTCAGTACCGCGATTTACCCAGGTTGAATTTTGATTCCAACAAACCCTAGATTGAAGCTTCCTTCCGGATTTGCTTTACCCAATCCTTGATCCGCTTATCGGTAAATTCAGCCTGTGTGTCGTCATCAAGAGCAAGCCCAACAAATTTTCCGTCTTTTTCGGCTGTAGAGTAATAGAAGTTGTAACCACGTGTTGAAGTATTCCCTACCACATTTTCCTTATATGGTAAGCGGCAGAAAATAGTTCCCATCCCGTCGACAAAGCTTTCGGGGTACATTTTCTGGTCACCAAGACCAAATAACGCGATTTTCTTTTTCGAGAGGTCGGCTTCGATGAGCTTATCGATAAACCGTTCCCAGTCGGAATGCATTTCGCCTATTCCCCAGGCTGCTGTTCCTAAAACAAGGAAATCGTATTTTTCGACATCGTGCTTTGCTGCAGCGCTTACATTATGCACCGTAGCCCCGGCACCAAATAATTCCTGTATTTTCCGGGCTACTTTTGCAGTACTGCCGTTATCCTTGCCACCAAAAAAAATTCCAATTTCAGACATAATGTTTTAAGATTAGTTAAATGGTATTATCAAAGTTCATGTAAAAATATGTATGCCGGAAATCCTAAGACAATAGACCAGGTGATTCCAGCACTAAACTGATTCTGCTTTTTCAAATCTTATATCGGACGGATATTAGCTAAGCAGCACTCATAATAATATTAAGTGTCGGCACCATGATATCCGTCTTTGGATTTCAGACTTCCGGATTCTACCTTAAGTCATCCAATATCCGGCTTCCTGCATAAATTCCCTTGCTAAAAATGAAGGGGTCGCAGGAGCAGGAAACAATTTCTAATGCAAAGCTAACTATTAATCGGCCAAAGTGTTTCTTTGCTGCTTTATATTTTCTGACTAATTTTGACGCCCAGACAAATTTACAAAAATGAAAAACCAGTTCATAAAACAGCTTTATATCAATTTTGTTCTGCCTTCCTTATTAATTTCGCTTTTGCTTGCTATACTGTTTATTAAGTTAACGGCATCTTTTTATATTCTTGCTTTCGCATTTATTCTGCTTACATTGCTGGTTTTGGTAAGCATAAGGACTATCAATCACATCGAACACCTCCGCCATAACCTGATCAATATCGAAAACGGCTCATTAGCAGATATTGATATTAAAGGGAAAGGTGTTTTTGCCGAACTCAACACTACCCTTGCCAATATATTTGACCGGATCCGCACTCAGGAAGATGAATTGCAGCGCGAGAAGCTGCGCAGGCTCCGCTCGGTAATCGACGGCCAGGACCAGGAGCGGAACCGCCTTGCACGCGAACTGCACGATGGCATAGGGCAATCGCTCATAGCCGTTAAACTGCAGCTCGAGAATGCCGAAACACAAAACTATTCAATGATGCGGGCCGGTATCGATTCCGCCAAAAACATGATTGATTATACGATTGAAGACGTTCGACGTGTTTGTAATGCACTTTTGCCTGCAGCACTCAACGAATTCGGGATTGTTTCCACACTCAGGGCTTTGTGCTCCGAGTTGGGATCGCTGGCCGGTTTCAGCGGAGTTTTCGAAAATGAAGGATCGCTCGAACGAATGTCGAAGAAATCGCAGGTATATCTCTACCGTATAGCACAGGAAGCGCTTAACAACATTGCGAAGCATGCCAGGGCTACGCAGGTTGTCATGAAACTGACACGTACTAATAATATAGTTACCCTTCAGGTTTCCGACAACGGAAAAGGTTTTATATTTGACCCTGTTTATGTTGCACAGCGAAACGGCCTGCAAAATATGCGCGAACGCACCCAACTGCTGCAAGGCGAATTCTCAATAAAAAGTGAACCGGGTAGAGGAACTGCAATTTTAGTCTCAATACCTTATAAGACTGAAAATGGAAAAGATCAGACTGATATTGGTGGATGACCACCAGCTAGTACGGACGGGGATTGCCAATATCCTGGCGGGTGAACCTGGATTTGAAATCATAGGCGAAGCCGCCGAAGCGAAAGAACTTTTCGATTTGCTCAGGCATTCACAGCCTGATATTGCTATTCTCGATATCGCCTTACCAGGCATGTCGGGTATTGAAATTACTAAAAAACTCCATAACGATTTCCCCGGCATTCGGATACTTATACTATCGATGCATACTTCGGAAGAGTTTATTTTTAATGCTATCAATTCCGGAGCTCGGGGATACCTGCCCAAAAATACTTCCCGCAAGGAACTTATTGAGGCTATTTACGCTATTAACAGGGGCGAAGAGTATTTTGCCGAAAGTATTTCAAACGTTATTCTCAAAAGCTACATCAAAAAAGCAAAATCGGATACCCACGATGAAGAGGATAAGGAGAACCTTCTTTCGAAAAGGGAACTCGAAGTTCTGAGGCTTTTTGCCGAGGGAATGACAAACCAGGAAATTGCAGATAAGTTATTCATAAGCATACGCACCGTCGAGTCGCATAAGAATCACATTATGGCAAGACTCGAGCTCAAGACCACCGTCGACCTGGTTAAATTTGCCATCCGGAATAATATCGTGATCCTGTAAAATGAATTGAAGATTACAAAATTGAGGTAAGCCTGCAATAAGCTGCAATACACCTATTTCGAAATTCAAAATAATTTTCTGATGAAAAACCTGGTACTCCTTGCACTCCTGCTTTTCCCTGCTATGATCATTGCACAGAAACTTAACCATAAGACCACCGATCCGAAGAAAAACAATGAAATGCTGATCGGCTACTGCAACCGCGACGGGTTCGCTAAAGTAAACAGCAACTTCGATTCGGCATACAAAGCAGTATATGCAACCTACAAACCCGACGCCCCAACCATACAGGAACTTGCAGGCAAACTGAAAGGCGTTAAGATAACCATTGTGATGGCAACCTGGTGCGGCGACAGCAAGGATTGGGTGCCTCAGTTCTACAAAATAATGGATGCTGCAGGTTTTAAGTATAAAAACCTTACCCTTATTTGTGTCGACCGCGACAAGAAAGCACCGGGAACTCATGTTGAAACGTACAAAGCCGACCGGGTACCTACTTTTATTTTCTACCGCAGTAAAACCGAACTCGGCAGGGTTATAGAGTTCCCAATGGGAATCTTTGAGAAAGAAATCCTTAAGATTCTGGCGAAATAAGGGATAGATAAATCAAAATTCCAAAATCCATCCCGCAGCTGCGGGACCAAATTCCAGGATCCCGGATTTGCTTCCACCTGAACTTAAAACAAGGGAAGGTCAATAAAAATTGAACCTTTAACGCCATAGGCCTTTGAACCCCGAACATTTTCAAACTACCCTTCAATCCATCAACCCATCAACCCATCAACCCATCAACCTGAACCCATTGTCCATTGTCCATTCTCAATTATCCATTGTCAATTGTCCATCAACCCATCAACCTTAACCCATTGTCCATTGTCAATTATCAATTGTCCATCAACCCATCAACCTGAACCCATTGTCCATTGTCCATTCTCAATTGTCAATTATAATCCAACCCTTAAACAATACATTTTGATCCACCTCACCCATACCATATCCGAAACCCAGGCCGAAATAAGCAAACAGATTTCCGAAGGGAAAACCATAGGCTTTGTCCCAACCATGGGAGCACTGCACGAAGGCCACCTTCAGCTTGTAAGGCAGGCAGCCGCCGAAAACGATTTTGTAGCGGTAAGTATTTTTGTAAATCCCATACAGTTCAATAACCCCGACGATCTCGCCAAATACCCCCGCACGCTCGATGAGGACATTAAGAAACTGGAAGGAACCGGTTGCCGCCTGGTTTTCGCACCTTCGGCCCAGGAAATGTACCCCGAACCCGATACAACCGAATTCGATTTCGGTGAACTTGACAAAGTGATGGAAGGCAAATTCCGGCCCGGGCATTTCAGGGGTGTTGCAGTAGTGGTTAAAAAGCTATTCGAAATTGTTACCCCTCATAAAGCCTATTTCGGTAAAAAGGATTACCAGCAGCTCGCTATTATTAAACGGATGGTTGAAATGCTGAAAATGCCGGTGGAAATTATTTCCTGTTCCATTGTGCGTGAACCCGACGGACTGGCTATGAGTTCGCGCAATACCAGGCTAACAGAAGAAGAAAGGATTAAAGCACCCGGTATTTACAAAGCACTTGCCGCTGTAGCGGAAAATTATTCCTGGTTTATTCCTTCGGGTGTTAAACAGCTTGTACTGGGCGAAATACAGGAGTGCCAGCTTATGAGGGTTGAATATGTGGAAGTTGTAAATTCGGAAACATTGCAGGCCTTCGACGACTGGAACGAAACAGAACACGCCGTAGTATGCGTGGCTGTTTACCTCGGAAACGTGAGGCTTATCGACAACATTGAACTGTTTTAATTGTTATACTCATTTAACCAATTCATTTTATTCATTTAAAAATATCAGATGAGAAATTCATTAATCAAATCAGCAATTCTTATTGTTATAGTTATCACAACTTTTCAGGCCTGTAAAAAAGAGGATAAGACGCCGGTAAACCAGTTTTCGTATGGAAATAAAACTTCCCTGATCGGATCTATCTGGGGCGGGTACCTGGGTGAATCCCCGACTCACGGTGTTTTTGGCACAACACTATTTATTACAGAAAATTCGCTTACATGGCATTATCAGGGAGGTTACCCGGATTCCCTCTCAGGCAGCGGCGATTTGATGATGTTAACCTTTATAACGACCGAACTGATGGAGATACCATCAGGAAAGTACTCATACAGTTCGAATTCTTCAGCCCCTTTTGTTGCCAATAAATTTGGCATGGAATCATTTCTGATCATCAATTACATCAGTGCAACCGAAGAAGGTGAAGAAGTTCTATTCAACGGGGGAACGGTTGATGTGGTTAAGAACGGTGAAGAGTATGAGCTGACTTTCAATATCACGACCAATGTAAATACTACTATCACAGGATATTATAAAGGGAAGATCACCATGTACGATGCCGGCAAGAAAAAATCAGTTCCTGCTGGTCGCTATGCAAGGCCATTCCTGCGACAATTCTAGCTGATTGACACTATTGAATAGGCCGGGCAGAGAAATTCAATATTACTCAGAATCAGAAAACACCACTGCCTCCGGCAATGTGAAAATTATTTCTCATTCCCGGTTCTCACTCTTTCTTCATGAGCCTTATTACAGGGTTGTTTGGAAAGTGAAGCAACACCGGCCAATCATTTCCTGTTATTACCTGGCAAAAACAAATATGTTTCGTTTTGTCCAAAAGTAAAAGCAGCCTGTAAGATTCTGAACATCATACTATAGAAGGGAAACCGTGCATCAAACCAAACGCATTCCCGGGTTTTGTTTCGTAAAACATATGCTGCAGTAATCTGTTTATTCGTTGTCCTTTATGATTTTTTGGGACTCAAATCTGAACGAATATTCTTACTTTTGCTCCCCTTATGATAATTGAAGTCTTAAAATCAAAAATACACAGGGCTACTGTTACGCAGGCCGACCTGAACTATATTGGTTCTATTTCAATAGACGAAGACCTGATGGATGCCGCTAACCTGATTGAATTTGAAAAAGTGCAGGTGGTTAATATCAACAATGGTGAAAGGCTCGAGACCTACGTGATACGCGGCGAACGCGGCACCGGTGTTATTTCGCTCAACGGCGCAGCTGCCCGCAAAGCCCAGATCGGTGACCTGATTATTATTGTTTCCTATGCCCAGATGGAATTTGAAGATGCCAAAAAGCACAAACCATCGATAGTTTTCCCTACTCCTCAAAACCGCTTAAGCTAATAGCCTTGAATCCAAAACTCAGGAACGTAATCCGTTTTACCCTTTTCCTCGGAATAGGTATTTTCTTTATCTGGATATTCCTCCATAAACTTACTCCCGATCAGAAGCAGGAAATTCTGAATTCGATGAGAAATGCCAACTACTGGTGGATTGCCCTGGCTATCCCCCTGGGAATACTGAGCCATTATGTAAGGGCTTTGCGCTGGAAAATGCTTATCGAAACAATGGATTACAAACCAAGGAACAGCAATATGTTCTTTGCCATGATTATTGGATATTTTGCCAATCTTGCCTTACCCCGGCTTGGGGAAGTTACACGCTGTACTATTCTTACAAAATACGAGAATGTGCCTTTCAACAAATCGTTCGGAACAGTAATTACCGAAAGGGCTTTCGATCTGGTGATTTTCCTTGTTCTTTTCTTCCTCAACCTTGCTTTGCAGGCAGAGAGGCTCAAAGGGTATATTGATGAAAGAATTTATAAGCCGATCCAGGCTAAATTTAACCTCCATTACGATTTATCGGGCGCATTTTCTATTATCGCGATATCGCTGATTGTTATTTTTGGTATCATTTACCTGGTTTTCAGGAAAAGAATCCTTGCCAGCAAAATCTATCTTAAAGTAAAGGAGATCGTCCTGGGCTTTGTGGAGGGGATGAAATCGCTTGTAAAAGTCCGCAACCTCTGGTTGTTTGCTTTTTATACGTTTTCCATCTGGACACTGTACCTGCTGATGGCCTATATTGTATTCTTCAGCATACCCGAAAGCAGCGGGCTTGGGCTTGATGCCGGTCTTGCCGTTTTGGTTTTCGGTTCGGTTGGAATGATGGTTGTTCAGGGCGGTATAGGAATTTACCCTGCCATTGTTGCCGAAACGCTTGTTCTTTATGGTGTTTTAAGCGTTAAAGGCTATGCCCTCGGCTGGCTGATATGGACTTCGCAGAACGTAACGATTGTACTGGTAGGAATAATTTCATTACTTTTACTACCTATACTTAACAATCGCAAAAATGTCGAAGCTGGAAATAACCCGTAAGAAAATCTACACCTATACCGATGCAGAATACCAACGGATGCTGACCATCTGGCGTTTCCTTGGTAAAAAGATCGTGTTTACTAACGGCTGTTTCGATATCCTTCACCTCGGGCATATCGACTATCTTTCAAAGGCAAAGGACCTGGGCGATCTGCTTATAATCGGACTCAATACCGATCTCTCGGTAAGCACAATAAAAGGTAAAAACCGGCCTATACAGGATGAAATTTCACGCGCCATGGTGCTTGCTTCCCTCGGAGTGGTTGATGCCGTAGTATTTTTCGGCGAAGAAACTCCTTACAATCTCATCGCAGTCACCCAACCCGATATACTTGTGAAAGGTGCCGATTACAAACCCGAGGATATTGTTGGATACGATCTTGTCAAGAACAAAGGCGGCGAAATAGTTACTATTGAGTACCTCGAAGGCTACTCCACTACTGCGATTGAGAAGAAGATTTTGGGGCAATAAAGAGTTTCAGGGTTTCAACGTTTCAGGGTTTAGCTTCGCTGAGCTCGCTTCGCTCGGTTCAGAGTTTTATGGGTTGATGGGTCGATAAGTTGATAGGTTGATGAGTTGATGGGGTTGTTTAAGAAGGTTCCGGGTTCAGATGCCTGCGGCGTTCAAAGTTCAAAGGCCTGCGGCGTTCAAGGTTCAGATGCCTTCGGCGTTCAGGGTTCAGATGCCTGCGGCGTTCAAAGTTCAAGTGCCTTCGGCGTTCAAAGTTCAAGTACCTGCGGCGTTCAGAGTTCAAGGGCCTGCGGCGTTCAATGTTCAAGTGCCTTCGGCATTCAGGGTTCAGATGCCTGCGGCGTTCAAAGTTCAGATGCCTGCGGCGTTCAGGGTTCAGATGCCTGCGGCGTTCAAAGTTCAAATGCCTGCGGCGTTCATAGTTCCATTACCTAATTGCCACATTGTCACATTGTCACATTGTTAAATTATCAAATTATCAAATTCGAAAACCCTTCCATTCGAACTTCAATCCATTTTTCCTATCTTTACCCCATGTCAAAACCCAAAACCGTATTCTTCTGCCAGAGTTGTGGCGCACAATCGGCCAAATGGATGGGGCGCTGTACTTCATGCGGCGAATGGAACACTTTCGTTGAAGAAGTAATACAGCGCGATCCGGCCACGGCCAAAAGCACGGGCAATTTCAAGACCACCGAATCGCAGCCCCGCAAGTTGCAGGAAATAGAGCAAAATACAGAACAACGGACTACTACCGGCAACGGCGAACTCGACCGCGTACTGGGTGGCGGACTGGTACAGGGCTCACTTATACTTGTTGGCGGCGAACCCGGCATAGGAAAATCGACTTTGATGCTGCAGATTGCCCTGCACATGGAAAAGGTTCGTGTTCTTTATGTTTCGGGCGAGGAAAGCGAACAGCAGATCCGCATGCGTGCCGACAGGCTCGGGTACAAGGACCCGGATTGTTATATACTTACTGAAACCAACACCCAAAGCATATTCCAGCATATTCAAACCGTGCAGCCGGGGCTGATAGTGATCGACTCGATACAGACACTTCAAACCAATATAATTGAATCCTCGGCAGGCAGCCTCTCGCAGATTCGCGAAACAGCTTCGGAAATGCAGCGGTTTGCTAAAGCAACCGGCGTGCCTGTTATCCTGATCGGGCACATAACAAAGGACGGTATGCTGGCGGGACCGAAAATACTGGAACATATGGTGGATACCGTACTGCAGTTCGAAGGCGACCGCAATTACGGCTACCGTATACTTCGTGCCGTAAAGAACCGCTTTGGTTCGGCCTCGGAACTCGGTATATTCGAAATGCGCGACAGCGGCCTGCGCGAAGTAACAAATCCATCGGAGATACTAATCTCGCAGCGCGAAGAACCAACCAGCGGTGTGGCTATTGCAAGCACCATCGAGGGCATACGCCCCATGCTTATCGAGGTACAGGCTCTTGTAAGTTCAGCGGCTTACGGCACTCCGCAGCGCTCGAGCACAGGCTTCGACAGCAGGCGGCTCAATATGCTGCTGGCAGTGCTGGAAAAGAGATGCGGTTTCCGGCTGGGGATAAAAGATGTATTTTTGAATATTGCCGGCGGTATAAGCGTTGACGACCCGGCTATTGATATGGCTGTGGTAAGCGCCATACTTTCATCAAACGAAGACATTCCCGCCGACCAGCGAATCTGCTTTGCCGGCGAGGTAGGGCTTTCGGGCGAAATACGTCCCGTTAACCGTGTTGAACAGCGTATAGCCGAAGCCGAGAAACTGGGTTTTAAACAAATACTTGTATCCCGTTATAACCTGAAAGGACTGAAAACCGATAAATGGGCCATTAAAGTAACCGGTGTAGGCAAGGTGGAAGAAGTTTTCGGGATATTGTTCGGGTAGGGAAAAAGTAAACCACGGAGGCACTAAGGGCACTGAGGAACACGGAGAATATGGATGCAACAAAATGATAATCTGAGGATTTGGGGATTAATTAAATAAGTGTTAAACCCTAACCTTTATTCGCTGGAACCCCTGAAACTCTGAAACTCTGAACCGAGCGAAGCGAGCTCAGCGAAGCTAAACCCTGAAACCCTTTTTAAAACCACGGAGGCACTAAGGGCACTGAGGAACACGGAGAATATGGATGCAACAAAATGATAATCTGAGGATTTGGGGATTAATTAAATAAGTGTTAAACCCTAACCTTTATTCGCTGGAACCCCTGAAACTCTGAAACTCTGAACCGAGCGAAGCGAGCTCAGCGAAGCTAAACCCTGAAACCCTTTTTAAAACCACGGAGACACTAAGGGCACTGAGGAACACGGAGAATTTGTATGCGACAAAATGATATTCTGAGGATTTGGGGATTAATTAAATAAGTGCTAAACCCTAACCTTCATTCGCTGAAACCCCTGAAACCCTGAAACCCTTTTTAAACCGCGGAGGCAAGGATTACACTAAGGGCCACGGAGGAATTGGATTTGAGGATTTGAAAATGAAGTAGCACAAGCAATTATGCATTATCCTCAATCCGGAACGAAACACGATTTTTTTACCGCAAAGAGCGCAAAGAAGGCGCAAAGAACCGCAAAGAAGTACGATTAAAACCTTGTATCATTATCCATGGTCAATTGTCAATTGAGAGTGTTAACTTAACTGTGTAAACGCCGTGTTTAATTAACTGCGTAAAGGTTAAATTTTTAATCCACATTTTTCCTGTCCAAAGATATTGATAAATTGAAGAAGCATTATTGGCCAATCTTTTTGAGACATTGTCCATTTTCTGGATACCTGCATTAATGCCAGATAAACCGCTTTCTCAACCGCAGTATCGTTGGGTAAAGAAGTCTTAGTTTTAGTGTATTTACGGATGATCCGGTTGATATTCTCAATGATATTAGTGGTATAAATGATCTTCCGGATTTCCATTGGGAACTCAAAAAAAGTTGTAAGTTTATCCCAGTTGTTGCGCCAGGACTGTCCGATATAAGGATATTTTTTCGACCATTGTTCTTCAAAAGCAACCAGTTTATTAGCAGCTATCTGCTCATCTGGAGCATCATACACCTGTTTGAGTGCCTGAGCCACTGTCCTTTTATCCTTCCATACAACAAACTTCAAAGAGTTGCGCAATTGGTGTACGATACATACCTGTGTTTTGGCAGATGGAAAAACCGCGTTGATCGCATCGGTAAATCCTTTTAGGTTGTCAGTACTGGTGACCAGTATTTCTTCTACACCACGACTTTTCATGTTTGTTAATACGCTCATCCAGAAAGAAGCACTTTCATTCTGGCACAGCCACATACCCAGCATTTCTTTGTAGCCCTGATTATTAAGCCCTACAGCAATCTGAACAGCTTTATCAATGACCTTGCCATCCTGGCGTACTTTAAAGACAATCGCATCCATCCAAACCACCATATAAACCCGCTCCAGCCTTCGGCTTTTCCATTGTTCTATATGATCAATAATGCGATCAGTTATGTGTGAAATGGTTGCCTCGCTCATCTCAACACCGTAAAGGTCTTTGATGTGGCTCTCGATGTCACGGGTGCTTAAACCATGCGAGTATAAGGATAATACATGGTCTTCGATCTCTTCAATGATCCGTTTGCGTTTAGGTACAACCTGAGGCTCAAAAGTTCCATCCCGATCTCGTGGAACCTCAATTTCAGTTTCACCAAATTTACTTTTAATCGTTTTACGGGCTTTGCCGTTACGATTGTTAGGGAACTGGTTGCTGTTTGAAGCATGTTTCTCATAGCCAAGATGTTCTTCCATCTCTGCTTGTAACAACTCCTGAACTGCTTCTTTAAAAAGCTCCTGAAGCATCTCTGATAGCCCCTTTGAAGATTTTGCCTTGCCTAAATGTTCCCTTAGTGCTCGTTTTAAGTTTTCGTCCATTTTTTAACTAATTGTGTAAAGTTACTAATTCTCGGTCGCCTGCCGCGGGCTCCTTTACACAGTTAATTAAACACTACCTGTCAATTCCCCTCCACCCATCAACCCATCAATCCATCAACCTGAACCATTGTCAATTATCCATTATCCATTTTCAATTATCCATCAACCTATCAACCTATCAACACCATTGTTCATTGTCAATTGTCAATTATCCATCAACCCATCAACCTGTACCATTATCCATTGTCAATTATCCATTGTCAATTCCCCTCCACCCATCAACCTTTCAACCCTTTTCACCAGGGCACGGATTACACTAAGGGACACGGAGGAATTGGATTTGAGGATTTAAAAATGAAGTAGCACAAGCAATTATCCATTATCCTCAATACCGGAACGAAACACGATTTTTTTTTACCGCAAAGAGCGCAAAGAAGGCGCAAAGGACCGCAAAGAAGTACGATTAAAACCTTGTATCATTATCCATGGTCAATTGTCAATTCCCCTCCACCCATCAACCCATCAATCCATCAACCTGAACCATTGTCAATTATCCATTATCCATTTTCAATTATCCATCAACCTATCAACCTATCAACACCATTGTTCATTGTCCATTGTCAATTGTCAATTATCCATCAACCCATCAACCTGTACCATTATCCATTGTCAATTATCCATTGTCAATTCTCCTCCACCCATCAACCTTTCAACCCTTTTCACCAGGGCACGGATTACACTAAGGGACACGGAGGAATTGGATTTGAGGATTTAAAAATGAAGTAGCACAAGCAATTATCCATTATCCTCAATACCGGAACGAAACACGATTTTTTTTTACCGCAAAGAGCGCAAAGAAGGCGCAAAGAACCGCATAGAAGTACGATTAAAACCTTGTATCATTATCCATGGTCAATTGTCAATTCCCCTCCACCCATCAACCCATCAATCCATCAACCTGAACCATTGTCAATTATCCATTATCCATTTTCAATTATCCATCAACCTATCAACCTATCAACACCATTGTTCATTGTTCATTGTCAATTGTCAATTATCCATCAACCCATCAACCTGTACCATTATCCATTGTCAATTATCCATTGTCAATTCTCCTCCACCCATCAACCTTTCAACCCTTTTCACCAGGGCACGGATTACACTAAGGGACACGGAGGAATTGGATTTGAGGATTTAAAAATGAAGTAGCACAAGCAATTATCCATTATCCTCAATACCGGAACGAAACACGATTTTTTTTTACCGCAAAGAGCGCAAAGAAGGCGCAAAGGACCGCAAAGAAGTACGATTAAAACCTTGTATCATTATCCATGGTCAATTGTCAATTCCCCTCCACCCATCAACCCATCAATCCATCAACCTGAACCATTGTCAATTATCCATTATCCATTTTCAATTATCCATCAACCTATCAACCTATCAACACCATTGTTCATTGTCCATTGTCCATTGTCCATTGTCAATTGTCAATTATCCATTGTCAATTGCCAATCACCCTATCCCCCAGCCAACTTTTGAGCCGAAACAAGCTTATACGCAGCCAGGTCGGTATGCAATTCATCCTTAAGCGGATTAAGTTTGTACCTGCGGATTTTATAGATATGGTAGATCACCACAGCAACATTAGCCGCCAGGGCAAGGAAGCTTACAATCCATAATGCGGCCGGGTTGTTCGACGACTTAACGGCAAATTTCGAGGTGTCGACAAAACCGGGCAGGCACATTACAAACATCATCCATATGGCGAGGGTTTGTGCCCTGTGTTGCAGCCATGCGCCCTTTTTAATAAAGAATGCAGGTATGGTACAGGATATCAGCAATGCGGCGCCGGCATAGAACGAATGGTCGGGGACGCAATTGTACACATATGCAAAGTTCCACAAATCGTAGGCAATAATCCAGAACCAGAGCATATCGGGCCACAGCATATCCTTATACTTATCCTTCCCTATAAAAATCCCGAACCAGCCCGAAATGGTTACAATATTTAAAATCCCCGCAATACCGTTCATAATGTTCCACGATCCACCGGTAATCATCATGCCGTCGGCAAAGCCATTAAAGCTGAAACATTGAAAATCGCGGATAACCGCTTCAAGGATATTGATGGATAAAATAAGAGGCGGAAAAAGTAAAAGATATTTTTTTTGTGACCAGCCCTTTATAAAACGCAGCCCCATAAAACCCAGGCAGCCTGCCAGTGCCGAATACACCTTAGCCCATGCGAACCAGGTTCCCACACTCGAACCCGGAACCGCTGTATGAATCCACACTGTAAATGTGAGTACAATGGGTAAAGCAAGATAGATCAACAGCGAAAACCATTTGCTTGCACGGGTTAATGAATAATCCGGAGTATATAGTGACACAAATCCGGACGAAAGGGTGACACCGATCCGGAGCAAAGTGAGCCACCAAATCCGGAGCAAAACGTGACACTTTAATTTGACACGTTAAAAGACTCAGGAATCATTTTTGGATTGTTTTTCAAAAAAACACCTGACAATCCGGCGCAAAGTGAGCCACCCAGAGGTACAGGAACATGGTTTAAGTTTGAAGGTTAAACCCCTTTAGACAATGGCGAATAAACCTGTACCCATGTTATTGATAAAAAGACTACTACAACTCAAAGAGCAAGGCTCTTCAAATCGTCAGATTTCTGAGATATTGCATGTGACACGGAACACGGTGGGCGCGTATGTAACTCGTATAAACCATTGTGGAAGAAGCTACAAGGAGTTATTACGGTTAAATGATGAGGATCTTGCAGAAGCTGTACTTTCAGTAAAAGCAGAGCCGGATAAAGACAGCAAATATGTTGACTTTGAACAGCGGGTGAAATACTTCACGGAGCAGTTAAAGAACAAGAAAACAACAAAACAGATATTGTGGGAAGAATACCGAGAAGAAGTTCCTGGCGGGTATAGCCGTTCTCAGTTTTGTGATTTACTGAAACGGTATCAGGATAGCAGGAACGCTGTTATGCACTTTGACCATCCACCAGCCGAGTTAATGGAGTTTGACTTTGCCGGCGATACGATTAACTATGTTAATCAACAATCAGGTGAAATTATAAAATCTGTTGTATTGGTATGCCGGTTGCCCTGTTCAGGATACACCTACATTGAAGCATTGCCATCACAGCAACGGCCCTGGCTGATAGCCGCACTAGGCAGGGCATTGGAGTATTTTGGCGGAGTTCCGTATATGGTACGTACCGACAACATGAAACAGTTTGTAAAAAAAGCAAACCGTTATGAGCCATCGTTTGATGAATATGCCCAGCAATGGTCCGGACATTACAACACTACGCTCACAGCTACCCGGGTAGCCAAACCACGCGATAAAGCCGGGGTTGAAAGTAGTGTTAACACAGCTTATTATCGGGTATATGCTCCGCTTCGTAACGAGCACTTTCACTCTTTGATTGAATTAAACAAAGCCCTTTTAGAAAAAACAGATAAACTCAATCACAGTAAATATCAGAGTCGGGATTACAGTCGATATGATAAATTTATAAGCCTGGAGCACCCATTGCTGCGACCATTGCCACAGGAAGCTTTCGTTCCCAAGTCAACCCGATCAGCCAAAGTAGCAAAGAACTATCATGTGATGCTGGGCGAAGACAAACATTTTTACAGTGTTCCCCATCAATATATCGGTAAGCAGGTAAGCCTGGTTTATGATACTGAAAACGTAGAGATTTACCTTAACCAACAACGTATCGCTTCGCATTGGCGGGATACCCGTAGTAATACTTATTCAACCCTTGATGAGCATATGCCTGCCAACCATAAGCATTATACAGAACAGCGAGGCTGGGATGAAGAATATTTTTTGAAGAAATCTACCACAATCGGTGAAAACACAGTGGCGGCCATCCGTGAAGTCTTAAAACAGAAGATCTTTAAAGAACAAACTTATCGTTCATGCATAGGAATAATACGCTTAGCCGACAAATATGGAAAGCTCAGGCTTGAAGCAGCATGTGCCAGGGCTTTGTCCTACAATGGGAAAGTAACCTATGGTACTCTAAACAGTATCCTTGAAAAATGCCTGGACAAACAACCGCTGCAAATATCCATTGATTACAGTCTGCCGCAACACGATAACCTGCGGGGAGCCGGAACTTACGGTTAACTCCCGGATTACTCTTCTTCTCCGCTCCCCTTCCTATATCTGCCCACATGCCCACAGGAAGGGGGCGGAAAAGAAGGTTAGCATACTTCACAACACTATCCACTCTTTAAAACCAAATCATTATGATTAACACAAATGCAACCTTAGAACAACTTGAACAACTCAGGTTAAATGGTATGGCGCAAGCATACCGGGGAGCCCTCGCACTTCCTACGCACGAACAACCAACTTCCCACGAACTGATTGCCCGATTGGTGGAAGCCGAAGGTCAAAACCGCACTGGCCTAAGAACTCAGATGTATCTTAAACTGAGTAAACTCCGCTATGATGCCGTTATAGAGCAGATACAGTGCTCAACTAACCGCAACCTCTCACGTGAAGAATTACTCTCTCTTTCGGATTGCAGCTTCATTCAACGAAGTGAAAATATACTGATTACCGGTGCCACAGGTTGTGGCAAAAGTTATCTGGCTTGTGCTTTAGGTCGGCAGGCCTGTTCCTTAGGTTACAAAGTGTATTACCTGGGAATGAACAGATTTATTGAAAGGCTGATCCAGGCCAGACTCGATGGATCTTATATCAAACTGCTCAATCAATTAGAAAAAATCCCGCTCATAATACTGGATGACTTTGGGCTGGCTCCATTGGATCACAATACTAAACTCACCCTGTTACAACTGCTGGAAGACCGTTATGGAAAACGTGCAACCATTATCACATCCCAACTTCCTGTAAAATCATGGTATCAGTATCTGGATGAACCCACTTTAGCTGATGCAATAATGGACAGATTGTCAGGTTCAGCTCATAGAATTGAATTAAAAGGAGAATCATTAAGAAAGAAAACATAAAAAGAAAAAAGCTATTTTTACCACACCATTGTTCCTTGCCTACTGGCTCACTTTCAACCGGATTAGTGGCTCACTTTCGTCCGGATTTACTGGCTCTATTTGGCCGGAATATTCAGGTTAATTCGTTGACCAGCATTAGGCCTGCCACAACAGCAAACCACATTAGTGCCGAATACCAGGGGATGTGTTCGAAGAAAAACATTTTGTGACTTTTTAGTGATTATGACACATTTTTTGAGTGGAATTATTCCTTTTTCAACCCGAATGAACCGGGAACTGTAAGGAATTCAATCCTCAGCGTCCAGGTTTGTGCAGGGTGGAATAATTAACCGACGACAAAATTAGGTGCAGAATGCAGCAAAAAAGTTGAACTAGTTCAACTTCGTAAAATCCTGGTTTTGAGCTTGCAGAGCCATTCCTTGCTTACTCCCATAAAGAGTGCGATGTACTTGTCGGGGATGCGCTGCAGGTACACCGGCTGTTCGGTATACAAATACATAAGAAATTCCTTTGATGTAAGCGAAAGCCTTAAGGTGCTGAATTTGTAAAGCGTAAGGAATCCATGTGCAATGATCTTGTGATAAAACGCACTGAATTCAGGGAAAGCTGCCGACATTTCATCCAGGTCGGTTCGCGAATAGCGTATCACAAGGCTGTCCTCCAGGGCACGTATACCGAATGCCGATGGCTGGCGTGTAAAATAGCTTTCGGGTGAGGAGAAGAAGGCATAGGCCTCGTCGATGGCAAAACCTATCACGCTTTCTTTTCCTTTATCATTTACATGCAGGTGCATAAAACTGCCGTGGTGGATAAAATACCCGTAATTGCATACCTGGCCTGCGTGAAGCACATAGTCGTTTTTATGCATCTGCTTCGGAACTCCGCGCTTTACAAGCTGCTCCATCAATCCCGGCGATACAGGTATTTCCTTTTCTATTTCCTGCTTAAGCTTTTCGAACATTGAATGTTAATTGATGCAAATATAGAATTGAAATCCGGAATGGCATGGGTGGGGTGTATTTTATTTGTGAAGAGGGATTTGAGGATTTGGGGATTTGAATATTTGAAAATGAAGGAACCAAAAGCTTCTATCAAACCTCCAAATTTCCAATTAATTGTCCATTGTTAATTGTCCATTGTCAATTCCTTCAACCTATCAACCCATTGTCAACTGTCCATTATCCATTGTCAATTGTCATCAACCCTTCAACCACTGAACCGAGCGAAGCGAGCTCAGCGAAGCTAAACCCTGAAACTCTGAACCGAGCGAAGCGAGCTCAGCGAAGCTAAACCCTGAAACCCTTTTTTAAACCACGGAGGCACTAAGGGCACTGAGGAACACGGAGAATCTGTATGCGGCAAGATGAAAATCTGAGATAGTTGCCAACGGATGACGCTCTGGCAAGTGCGGGAATAAATTGTTGCTCAAAGTCAGCCAGCACAAATATAAGTTAAGATTTCCAATGTTTCAACGAACACGCATACCCGCATTTACTATAGCGTTTGTTACCAGCAGTCGTTCTTGACTGTCGAGGCTTACAATCGTTATTGTCTTGTTTGTTGCTGTCATTTGTCAAGTAATCTTATAATGGCTAGTATCTACTTCAGATTATTTACATCGTAAACGTTGTCGGAGCCAAACCAGTTATTGATTGTTTGCATCGCCTTTGCATCCATCATTGAAAGTGAAAGCAGAGCTAAATTATTTTTTGCTCTTGAACTACAAACATAAAGCAGGTTTCGTGTTCTATCATACCTACCTTGATTTTTTTTCTCCTGAGCAAATACATCATTAAACTTATATTGATTCCATGAATTGTCATCAATTACAACAAACACATTATCATATTCAGCACCTTTGACTCCGTGCTTAGTAGAGTATGGTGTGAAGTTTTCAATATAGTCATTGATAAGAATAAATTCGGAATACTTTACTTTCATTAAGTCGTCATAAAAGGTTTTCCTTTTTGTTTCACTTTCGTTAAGTACTGGTTTGTTGATTTCAATCTCAAACTCATCTAACCGAATTGGCTTCGTGAGTAGACTATTTTCAAAAACATAATTCATTACTTCTTTAACTGATTTTTCTTTTCTTAATTCTATCAAAGAGTTCATCAATGATGAAATCTTATTTTTATCACTATGATAATTAATTATAAAGCCGTCAATACCCAACTGTTTAATAAATCCCCGAAAATTTTTTTCAAGATAAAGCTGAACCAAAACTTCAACCTTATCTAAAATAAAATTACTTAGTAGTTCTTCCTTATTTAGTAATCTATCTCTCCCGAATTCCAATGAGTCATAAACAGCCAATAGGTTTTCGTAACCCAACTTCTTGGCAATACCTTTGTGTGTTAGCAATAAAATTTTAGTGTCTGATTCAAGTCGCCAACCTTTTATCCTTTTAATAAATTCTAAACTTTCCAAATAGTTATCTTCAGCATCAGCTATATTATTATTGCAATGAATGAAACTGATTTCACCTTGCAAATTATTTCCAGTAGGTTCCTGAACTAATTCAGGACGGATTTTGCCAAGCAGTTCAATAACCTTAAGTGAGCATCGATAGTTTTCTTTTTTTGTAATGAAAGTTAACCTTCCATCTTCAATATATAAAAGTGGAATATTCCCAACACCCTGATTGTATATTTTTTGCATT
This sequence comes from Bacteroidales bacterium, assembly GCA_963677975.1. Taxonomy (GTDB): domain Bacteria; phylum Bacteroidota; class Bacteroidia; order Bacteroidales; family UBA4417; genus UBA4417. Next base: position 4,718,813 of record OY782677.1, read on the forward strand.
GAATCACCGAAAAATCCTATTACAATTTTACTTTTTGCTTCAGTAAGTAAATGGTCTAATAGTAACTCAATCGTTCGTTGTTCAGTGTCCTGATATTCGTCAATAAACAAAAAAGGAAATTTGTTTGCTACAATGGTTGAAATTTTGGGATAGCTGGTAAAAAGATTACTTGAAAATGCTAAAACATCTTCGTGAGTAATTTTCCCCTGCTCAAATTTTCTTCCGTATTGAGAATATTCAATTGTTGCCTTTTCAATCTTAACGTCTAAATTTTCTACGGGCTTTTTAGTGTCGGCTTTATTATATTTTAAAATCTCAGCTTTTAGTTCTTTTTGATAATTTTTTATTGCGAACCATAGAAATTCATGAATTGTAAGAACAAGTACTAATGGGTTGTTGTCAATTCTTTCAATGATTTCATCTTTTGCTACATTTGTGTAAGTGATACAAGCTATTTGTTGATTAGCTTTTTCAAGAACGGTTGCTTGTGTTTCTAAAATATATTTTATACTTTCAATCAATGTCCATGTCTTACCAGAGCCAGCTCCAGCTTCAACAATAAAACTTTTACCAATGTTTATGCAATCTTTCACTAACTCGAAAGATTCGTTTATTTTTCTAACCATGTCAATCCTTCTTTAATATATTTTGGAACAGCCCATTTTTCTAGTAACAATATATCAAAAGCAAATTCTGTTTTACTTGGCACATTTTCAGCAATAAAATATGACTCAGAAATAATATCAGATATTGATTTAGTTACATTGGTTGATTTATTAGCAACTTTAATTTTATTAGTAAATATTTTCCATGATGAAAGGTTTTTAGAATGAATCGAAAATTCTTCAGCATTTTTAATTATAAATGCTTCTTCGAAACTTCTACCGCATTTTTCACCATTTTCTTCGGGAATTTGATATGCAACTCTAATTTTAGATGTGTTGTTTAATTTCTCAGCTTCAGAACAAATAATCAATTCACTTGGCTTTATTTTCTTTGGTAGCCATTTCTTCAAGGTTACATTACTTGTTGTCTCACCCTCTATAACTGGACATGCAACTTGATAAGTTCGGTTCTCCCTCTTCTCAGGTTTATTTGAATCTAAATCAGTTATGATAAGTGTCTTTACATTTATAAAATTTAAGAACTCTTTGAAATTCAATGCATATGCTCCACCTACTTCTATAATTGAAATATATTGATTTAATAACGTTTCTGCATCCTTTTTTATCATTTCATGAAGTAAAAGACGTTCAACTGTTCCTTCAACCATTATTATTTTATCAGCAAAAAACATATCAGAATTAGTAGTTGTGATGTATTGCTTCAAAAATTTGTATGCAACTGATGATTCCTTTATCAAGGAATCTTTAAATAAGGATAAATCCTTAACCTCAACACCAATGCTTTTATTAGTGTTGTCAAAGTAACGAATGCAGTCAAAGCCGCAATCCGATACAATATGAGAAGAATGTGTAGTAATAACAATTTGCGCATTCCAGTTTTTATTTCTAATAAACTGATTTATATTTTTAATAAATGTTTGCTGCATCTGAGGATGCAAGTGGGCTTCTGGTTCTTCAATAAAAAGCAAACTGAAATTTGGCATTGCTTTTCTTTTGCTTTGTTCTTCGTAGTAACTTAATATTGTAAGAACAATAAAAATCAGTTTGCTATATCCTAAGCCATTTGATTTCTCGGGAAGAAGTTCACCTTCATTATGTTTATAAAAAAGATTTGCATTGTCCTTTAAAACTTCCTCAACTTCAAAATGCGACTTAATCTCTATCTCCTGAATATTAACTCCATTGTTGACACCAAAAGTCTTCAAATCACTAAAAAGTGTTTTAAAAAATTCCTTATAGTTGTCATCTAATTTTATTGATGTATCATCCAAAGAAGATTTCAATGCCTTCGCTACTGCATCATTCTCTTTATTTAGTTTAAAATAGCTCTCAAACCCTTTTGATAATCCTTTAGAGTTATCATCTGATTTGTCGTCAAGGTTCGTTTGTGCATGAATAAACCTAGGTAGAAAAACATTCTCTATTTCAGATGGTTTGTCAATATGACTTCTATATTTTGGATTTTCTCTATCAACAGAAAAAAATCTCTTTTCAAAGAAGTGAAAGTTTTTCCTCAAAAATTCAATCAAATTATAATTGTATTCGGGAGCATTAGCATCATAAGATTTAAATAGTTTTTCTAATTCAAAAACGCCAAATTCGCAAGAAATCAAAGCGTCCTTACGGTTATCATCTAAATCCATTAGAAAATTAGAGACAGAGGAAAGTTTTCCATCATCTTTGTCCCCATACTCTAAATAAATCTCAGTTACAATTCTGGGGAATGTTTCCTTATACTTTGTTTCCTTTTCCAAAATTACGGTTTCATATTCCTTTTTTTCTATTGATAACTTATATTCATCAAATAGTTTTTTTGATTCTAAAAAACTTTTGTGAGTATTAAGTGTGAAGTCCTCAAATCTGAATTTAGATTTATCTCCACTGAAAAAATTATTAAACACTTCTGCAAGCGAGGTTTTACCAGAATTGTTTCTTCCTACAATGAGAGTTACAACTTCATCAAAGTCAACTGTAATGCTTTGTAAAATTCTAAAGTTTGATATTTTAACTTTGGATATTTTCATGATGAATGAATTTGTTTAATTTTTATTTCACTTTTGTATAGTTGTCGAGGTAGTATTTTACGCTTGCTAGTAACCTTCCCGGGCTTGGCGCTGTGGCTTTTGTTCTCACGCCGCGACCCCAAAAGCCATAGCAGCCAAACCCGTGTTGGCGGTTCGTTGTTCTATTATGACCTCTTCAATATATTAATTCTTTTCATGGATTAAAATAATAGTCTGCAGTCAGAGAAGTAGCTTCCCATGGAATTTGTTCGTTTTTTGATTTCGTCATTACATCTTTTCTCACTAATTGAAACATTGTCATAATGCTAGTCTTTTTACTTACAATGTGTTCTAACAATGAAGATGTATATAATCCGTTTGTGCCAACACCGTCTGAGGCTGTTTTGCCAGGAGAAGTCGAGTAAGCTATTAATGAACCACTCGGTGCGCTCATTGTGGTTAAACCTCGTTGGCTAATTCCACGACTCCAACTTCTTTCAAAAGGATTATCTCTACATGCATCTAGTATTACAATATTTACTTTTGCCTTGCTTTCCTCCATATATGCCAAAACTCTTCCAGCTTCAACACAATCATATTCAACCATTTTTTCGGTTTTCAAGTTCGCATCAACCGGAATCAAATAATTCAAGCCTTTCACTTGGACTCCGTGTCCAGCAAAATAAAAGAGTCCCACATCATATCCTTTTAACTTGTCACCATATTCATCAATCGTTTTTTTTAATTCTTTTTGGCTTGGGTTTAAAGATTTCATTACTTCGAATCCTAATGATTTCAATTTTGTTTCAATAGAATTAGCGTCATTTAAAGGATTTGCTAATACTCCAGCAAATGAATATTCAGAACAACCAATTACTAAGGCAAGTTTAGTTTCTCTATAAGTTGTTGTAACTACAGGAACAGCTGTAATTCTCTTTACCTCATAAGTTGGCCTTCCTGCTATATCTCCTGCTGGATAGAGTTCAATACCATATTTAGAGAGGTTATTATTATATATCTCAAGAAGTGTTACAACTTGGTCTGGATTATCCCTCACTGTGGGATGGATAGATAAGCACAAAAATTCAAGGAAAATCTTATCTTCTATATGCAGAAAGTTGAATCTACTATCTGTAAACACCCAATCATCAGGCCAATCATTATTTGCAACAGTATGTTTCCAAATGTCCTCACTTGCTGTTTTGTATCTTGTATCATTAGAAGCAAGCTTGGATAAATCAAATAGCCTTCCCAAAAAATTTTGTTGTTCCAATTTGCCATACCAAGGAATCTTCGTAACAATGAAACTGTCAAGAATATTTCTTCTAGTCGATAATTCTATTTTGTTCATAACGATTTAGTATTAATGGATTTGATGTTTTTATTCAATGACCGCCAACTCGTATATACGTCTGCCAAATCCAGCCCTATACAACCAAAACGGCAGAATAAGCCTGATAATGAATTGTACATTCCCTTCAAAATTAATAAATTTCAATGAAATACATGCCACCCAAACAGATATATTAACAAAGATGCAAATCCGGTTTTTACCATTGCAAAAAATAAGCTCATTCTCTGTTAATACCCCACTTCAATCCGACGGCCACCCGTCACCCAACCGATGGCCAGTCGTTTAGCAAGCGATGGACACTTGTTCCCGAACCGATGGCCATTCGTTTTTTTTTGATGGCCAGCGGATTTTTTTCGATGGCCACTCGTTTTCTTTTGATGGCCATCCGTTGAGGTGGCATTCCAAAATCGTTATAAAACCATTCCATTTGCAATCACAGGTATGAACCCTAGGGTAAACACTGGTCCACAGTTACACGGCAAGACATGGGGTATCATACCTCCCGCCCTTGGCGGGATTGTTCGACATCTGTTTTCAATGCACTTCGCTTTTGAAAACAGTGTCTCACTAAAAAAACAGGTACCTTCACAGGGCATTGGCTTACTTCATTTTCTCAAATGTAACGTTATTAAGCATCTCTACCAGGTCGATTCCCGGGCGGAAGCGGATCTTGGCCTTTTTGATCAACGCACTGTTGAACTTATCGGCTGCTTCGGCGCCATCGCTGGTAATTACTGCCTGGAACGAACCGAAATCGCCGAAGCGCACGATGCGGCCTTCTGACAGGTGGTTCACCAGGATTTTGTTGAGGTCGTTGAGCACGGCCAGCACATCGGTATCGCTCACGGTAGTGGAGCCCTTTGCTATTTCCTTGCTCACTTTGCGGAACGTAACTTCGCCATCGGCATTGGCGTTGGCGTAAAACTGCTTGGGTTGCGAGGGGGCAGCAGGATTGCCCCGGCTCACAATTTTGTACTTGATAGCCATAACCTGACTGTTTTAAAGGTTAATATTGGCTTACATACAAGGAGTATATAAGCAGGACAATAAGTAATATGAGCTGTGTGTTCCGAGTATGCCGAGGAGGGAAAGCAGATTGTACCAAATGAATCCTGCAAGCGGTACCTGTTTGATTCTTAATCCGGAAAAATAAAAAAGGTTATATTATTCTCTGAATAACTTATGAACAGATAAGCGGTTTCCTGTTTATAAGTCGATGAAGTGCTACAGTAGCTCTTCAAAAACCCCAGCTCATATACCCACAGCTACAGGTTCTCAGCCAAAGTACAATACGCATTCTCCGGATATTTAGTGCGAAATGGGACTATTTTACCCAGGTATTACATGCATAAAAAGATGTGATATAGGCTTAATCCCTGATACAACGGACATAATGACCATACTCTTTAAAGTGGCCGGATCTGTATACAGTGCCATTGAGGAAATATATGGTACGGGTCCAGACAGAGTATTCATCTTCCTCTGTCGAACTCCACCAGCCGCCTTGCGCACCAATGAGGTCGAAAGTACTGCTTCGGCGGCAGCCTCCCGGCAGACCCGAAAAACCACTCTCGTTTGCACCGGGACCACTGTTAAACCTCCCGCCGGCACTTTTCATTTTTGTGCCGGCTACCTGTGTTCCTCCCAGGAAGTCAGTTAAATGAGTCCATTCGGCATCCGAAGGAATATGCCAGCCCGCCGGCGCTAATCCCCTAGGATCATTTACTGCTTTCCAGTTATATAGTTTTCCGTATTTGGCGCCATTGGCAGGATCGTTGCCATAATAGCACCAAACCGGGCCTTTAGTCCAATCTTCGTCGGTTTTTGCCTCCGGGATAGGGTCCCCGTTGCGGAATTTATCCACTGTAAGGTTTTCGGCCATCCAGACCTGTGTGCCAATTTTAACTTCTTTAAACGTACCAATCGCCTGAGGAATTTTACTGATTCCTGCCCAGGCAGTAAGTATTGCAGCCGTTATAATCGTTGCACTTAAAATTAAAAACGCCTTTTTCATTTTATTTGAATTTATATTTTCAAACTCTATAAAAATCTGTTCAGATTCTGCAAATCAAATGCGTTGTGTTTTTATTCCGTCTGCCTGCCAATGTATGACACCCTATATCCTGCCCGGCCTGTCGGCCCCTTTAATCAAACCGGCTGAACTGTACGATTTGTGAGCCGGTTAGCTTCCCTCAAAGTTAAGCAATTTAAAATGCAATCCACCCGGACAAAATTCATAATTGAGCCCATTCCGAAAAATAATTAATAGCCACCAAACCACAAAAACACTAAATGTCACCAAAAATAATGACCGACGAAGACGGAAAAGTATTTTGTGCATTTTTGTAACTTGGTGTCCTGGTGGCATTCTTTTTCTTTTCCCTTTATGGATACGGCGTAATCATTAAAGTTCAGATTCCGTTAAAATTTGTTGCCAATCAAAATAAACTCCGTGTTCCTTTGTGCCCCTGTGCATCTGTGGTAAAAAGAAGAGTTTCAGGTTTCACATCTCCTGTTCATTCAATCTGACTATCTTTACCGAAGCCATGAAGTACTGGTTCGCACTAAACGATTGATCAGAACATGAGAAAATTACTTTCTGCTTTTATCCTTGTTTTTGTATTGTCGGGTTTGCATGCCCAGCTGCCAGGCACATTCCTGGTTAAGCCCGGAAGGCTGGCAGAGGTAAAAAACAGTTACAGGAAAGGAAACCCTGAGGTAAATGTACTTATCGGCGATCTGCTGATATCCGCCGATAAAGAGCTTAAGCTAAAACCGGTTTCGGTGATGATGAAACCGAAGCTGCCACCCGGTGGCAACCGACACGATTATATGAGTATGGCACCTTATTACTGGCCCGACAGCACCCAACCAGGCTATTTGCCATATGTCCGAAGGGATGGAGAGCACAACCCCGAGATTTATACGATCACCGATCATAAGTACTTACAGGAACTGGCAGAATGGGTGCAGGACTTAACCCTGGCTTATTTTTTCACGAAAGATGAAAAATATGCGGCAAAAGCATCGCAGTTCCTGCATACCTGGTTTTTGGATACTGCCACTTTAATGAACCCTAACCTGAATTATGCCCAGGCCATGATGGGGCTCAATAACGGAAGAGGAGCCGGAATAATTGATGCCCGTGATTTCCCCTCACTGCTGAATGTGGCTGGATTGCTGGCGGGGAGTAAATCGTGGACCATGAATGACGAATCAGGACTGAGAGCATGGTTCGAAAAGTATTTTACCTGGCTACTCGAAAGCACGAATGGTTTAAGTGAACATAATGTCAGGAACAATCATGGAACCTGGTACGATCTGCAGGTTTTATCGGCTGCATTTTACCTGGGTAAAACGGAATGGGCTAAAGAGTATATAAATACGACTCTTTTGCGGCTCTCAGTCCAGGTAGAACCCGATGGACGCCAGCCCTTCGAACTCACACGGACCAATGCCCTTCATTACAGCACTTTCAACATAGCAGCCTGGTTTAAGATAGCTGCCCTGGCCGAAAACCTTGGGATGGATCTGTGGAATTATACCACCCCTGACGGCCGAAGTTTCAAAACGGCCCTCGATTGGTTAATCCCTTACGGAACAGGTGAAAAAGAATGGCCATACCAGCAGATAAGCGATTACAAAAAGGAAGAACTATATGACTTACTTTTGCAAGCTGCCATCCATTATGGTGCAGGTTATTATGGTACTGCTCAAAAGCTAAAAGAGGATAACGGAAATGTTATCACCGAAATTTTCTATGACCGATTGGATAATTAATTTGCAGGTCCTGTCAAACTGTCGCAGAAATCAAACATGACACCTTGTCGCCGTGACGCCCACCGCTTTGCCGCCCTTTCGCCTTCTCGCCCCTCTTTGGATTGAAATCCGATATCCGACATTTCGCCCCTCGCCCCTCTCCTGTCAAACTCAAACAACTAAATTCCCCGTCAACCCTCAATACTCATCCCAGCTGTTAATCGCAATATCCTCCGGCTTCAGCTTGCAGATGGCATATATAAACGCACTGGCAAGTCGGGCATTGGTAATAAGCGGGATATTGAAATCGACGGCGGCACGACGGATTTCGTAGTCGTTGTACAACTCTGTCTTCGAAAGGTTCTTGGGTATATTTATAACCAGGTCGATCATGCGGCTCTTCAGGTATTCGAGCGTATTGGGAGTCCCGGCTTCGTCGGGCCAGTATAAGGCCGTAACCGGCACATCGTTGTCCTCGAGGAACTTAGCCGATCCGTGTGTGGCAAATAGATTATACCCTCTTTCCACCAGCATACGGGCACTTATTAAAAGTTCGATCTTCGAACGGGAATCGCCCGATGAGAACAGTATGTTTTTCTCAGGAATCCTGTAACCAACTGAAAGCATGGCCTTCAACAGAGCTTCATAGTAGTTTTCGCCTATACAGCCAACTTCGCCGGTACTTGCCATTTCAACACCCAGCACAGGATCGGCTTTCTGCAGGCGGGAGAAGGAAAACTGCGAAGCTTTAATCCCTACATAATCCATCTCAAATACCGATTTGTTGGGTTTCCCGACGGGTATCCCCAGCATAATTTTGGTTGCCAGTTCAATAAAATTTATTTTGAGCACCTTGCTAACAAAGGGAAAACTACGCGAAGCCCTCAGGTTGCATTCGATTACCTTTATATCGTTGTCACGGGCCAGGAACTGCATGTTAAAGGGCCCGCTTATATTCAATGCACGGGCTATGTCGCGCGATATCCGTTTGATACGGCGGGCAGTTTCGAAGTACATCTTTTGAGCCGGGAACACAATGGTTGCATCACCCGAATGCACGCCTGCAAACTCTATATGCTCCGAAATGGCGTAGGCAATAATCTCGCCCCGGTCGGCAACAGCGTCTATTTCGATTTCCTTGGCATTCTGTATAAACTCCGAAACCACAACCGGGAACTCCTTCGATACACGGGCAGCAAGCTGAAGGAAGAAATCCAGCTCCTGGCGGTTCGAAACCACGTTCATAGCGGCACCCGATAGCACATATGACGGACGTATCAGCACAGGGAAGCCTACTTCGTCTACAAAATCGTAAATCTGCTCAATCTCAACCAGCTCTTTCCAGCGTGGCTGGTCGATATCGAGGGTATCGAGAAGGGATGAAAACTTATGGCGGTTCTCGGCAGTATCGATGCTTTCGGGTGCAGTACCCAGTATAGGCACATTCTGACCGTGCAGGCGCATTACAAGGTTATTTGCGATCTGGCCACCAGTGCTAACAATTACGCCTTTGGGCTCTTCCAGTTCGATAATGTCCATGGTGCGTTCAAACGACAGTTCATCGAAATACAGCCTGTCGCACATATCGTAATCGGTACTCACCGTTTCGGGGTTGAAATTGATCATTACCCCGCGGTAACCTTCGTTACGGGCGGTAGTTAACGCATTTACCGAGCACCAGTCGAATTCAACCGAGCTGCCAATGCGGTATGCGCCCGAACCCAGGACAATAACCGATTTGTTGTCGCGTTCAGGAGCAATATCATGGGCTGAACCATTATAAGTCAGGTAGAGGTAATTGGTAAGCGCAGGGTACTCGGCTGCAAGGGTATCAATTTGTTTTATATAAGGAACAATGCCCAGCGATTTGCGGTACCGGCGTACCTGGAGCATCTCATTATGCAGGTTCCCTGCTGTTTTGTGTACAAAACGGGCTACCTGGAAGTCGGAAAAGCCTTTTTGCTTGAATTTCCGCATCAGTCCTGCCGGGATGTCTTCGATATGGTTAAAGGTTTTAAGCTTTACCATATGATCGAATATGGACTTTAGCTTTACCAGGAACCACTTATCAATTTTGGTAAGATCATGGATTCGGTCGACGGTGTACCCCGCCTCGAAAGCACTGGCTATGGAATAGATACGCATATCCGTAGGGGCGGAAAGGGCCTGGTCGATGTCGGGAAATTCGATATCGCTGTTACCCACAAAGCCGTGTGTCCCCTGCCCTACCATGCGCAGGCCTTTCTGAATGGCCTCTTCGAAGGTACGGCCGATAGCCATAATTTCGCCAACACTCTTCATGCTCGAACCAATCTCTTTCGAGACGCCGATAAACTTATTCAGGTCCCAGCGCGGGATCTTAACAACTATGTAATCGAGCGCAGGCTCGAAGAATGCAGTTGTAGTTTTTGTCACCGAGTTTTTGAGCTCATGGAGCCCATAACCCAAAGCCAGCTTGGCTGCAACAAAAGCAAGCGGGTAACCCGTTGCCTTTGATGCCAGTGCCGACGAACGCGAAAGGCGGGCATTTACTTCGATCACGCGGTAGTCCTCCGAATCGGGATCCAGGGCATACTGAACATTGCACTCCCCTATGATTCCGACGTTTCGGACAATTTCGATCGAAAGGCTCCTGAGTTTATGGTATTCGCGGTTAGTAAGCGTTTGCGAAGGAGCCACAACAATGCTTTCGCCGGTATGGATTCCAAGCGGGTCGAAGTTCTCCATATTGCACACGGTGATGCAATTGTCGTAACAGTCGCGTACCACCTCGTATTCCACCTCTTTCCAGCCCTTAAGCGATTCTTCGACAAGGATCTGCGAAGAGTAGGAAAATGCATTGGCAGCAAGTTTCAGCAGTTCGTCCCGGTTGTAACAAAAACCGGAACCTTGCCCGCCGAGGGTGAATGCGGCACGGACAATAATCGGGAAACCCAGGGTTTCGGAAGCTTTGAGGGCATCGTCGATGCTGGTAACTGCAATGCTGCGGGGTGTCTTGATATTGATTTTACGAAGGTTGTCGGCAAAGATCTCCCGGTCCTCGGTATCGATAATGGATTGTACCGGCGTACCGAGGACTTTCACATTGTACTTTTCGAGAATCCCTGACTTAAACAACGCAATACCGCAGTTGAGGGCGGTCTGCCCGCCGAATGATAGCAGTATACCTTCGGGTTTGTCCTTTTCAATTACTTTCTCAATAAAGAAAGGAGTAACAGGGAGGAAATATATTTTGTCGGCAACCCCTTCGGAGGTTTGTACGGTTGCGATATTGGGATTGATAAGGATGGTGTAAATCCCTTCTTCGCGCAGGGCTTTCAACGCCTGCGAACCGCTGTAATCGAACTCTCCGGCTTCGCCGATTTTGAGTGCACCCGAACCTATAACCAATACTTTCTTCATTTCTCTTAAATATTTTTTATCTCGAACAAATTGTTTTTAACCACTAAGGCACTTAGAGCACTGAGAGGCACTAAGGTCATACTGAACCTTCTCTCCAATTTGTGACATCTTTTGTTAATAATTTTTCGTGGTCCTTAGTGTTCTGAGAGCTTGGGTGGTTTCTCTTCCCTCATTCCTTCGGAAGCACGGCAAATTCTTCCGTCACTAATGGAACCATTTGACTTACAATGTTTTCTGCATGAAAATTAATTAGCAATCCCTTAGGTTTCCCCGCAAGTTTCAGATACGATAATAATTGAGCTTTGTAAAGCGGAATCATTGTTTCAACTGCCTTTAGTTCAACTATTATGAGGTCTTCAATTAAAATATCAAGCTTAAGGTGCCCGCCAAGATCCTTTCCTTTGTAAAGTACTGGAACATGAATCTGCGTCTTTACCCTGATACCATGACTTTCAAGTTCATCAACCAGGCAGTTATGGTAAACCGATTCCAGCAAACCCGGGCCAAGATGTTTGTGTACCTCTATGGCACAGCCGACCGTTTTGAACGATAAATCGTTTATAAACTTTTGAGTTATCATATCTTCCGAATTTCACATTTACTTAGTGTTTCTTTGTGCACTTAGTGTCTGAGTGGTTTAATCTTATCCCCGTACAACTTTCAAAAACTCATCAAACAAGTATTCACTATCAGTAGGCCCGCTGGAGGCTTCGGGGTGGAACTGGACCGAGAAAACCGGACGCGATTTATGACGGATCCCTTCGTTGGTGCCATCGTTCAGGTTGATAAAGAACGGTTCCCAATCGCTGCCCAGCGAGTTGGTATCGATGGCGAACCCATGGTTTTGGGAAGTAACAAATGCCTTGTTGGTGCCGCATTGCAGTACTGGCTGGTTATGGCTGCGGTGCCCGTATTTCAGTTTATACGTATCAGCTCCCGATGCCAGTGCCAACAGCTGGTTCCCGAGGCAAATGCCGAATATGGGGATGTCCTGTTTCAGCGATTCTGTAAGGTGATTAATGGTTGCCCCGCACATTTTCGGATCACCCGGTCCGTTCGAAATAAACAATCCGTCGTACTTTACGCTTGAGTAATCATAATCCCAGGGTACGCGTATCACCGTGGTGTCGCGTTTAAGAAAGTGCCTGATAATATTGTACTTAACACCGCAATCGACCAACAGAATACGTGTTGAACCGTTTCCGTATGTAATCACTTTATCGGTACTCACACCTGCAACCAGGTTATCGAGGTTCGGATTGTGAAAACCGGGATCATTGTTGCCAAACACTATCTTCCCCATCATAGCTCCCTTCTCGCGAATGATCTTTGTAAGTTCGCGGGTATCGATACCAAAAAGCCCAGGGATGTGGTTTTCTTTCAGCCAGTCGCCGAGGCTGAGCTTTGCACTCCAGTGGCTGTATTCAACCGAATAATCCGAAACAATAAGGGCGGTTACCTGGATGCGCTCCGATTCGAAATAATCGGGAACGCCGTCAGTAAGTACTGCCTCGGGCACCCCATAATTACCTATAAGCGGGTAGGTGGCAACAAGTATCTGCCCTGCATACGAAGGATCGGTGAGGCTTTCGGGATAACCGGTCATGGAAGTATTGAAAACAACCTCCCCGGCAACCGATGTTTCGCACCCAAAGGAAACACCTTCGAATACGGTGCCGTCCTCGAGGATAAGTTTTGCTGTGATTTCGTCTGTCATTATGCTGTTATTCTGTCAAAGTATGTTAGATAGGGCAGGTTAAGACCTGCATTCACATTCCAGGAATAAATTCCAGGTCCCATGGTGCAAAACGCCACCATGCTAAAGCTTGGTTTTCGGTTCACTTCAACCTCCGCTTCGCTCCGGAATTCCAAGTCTCAAATTCCAAATCTTTTATATCAGCTGTTTAAGAAATGGTGCACTTTCTATCAATTCCCCTGGAATTTGATTCCCGGGTCTTAAGTAATTTGTTGTCACTTTTCGGGCATTCTTTTGCACAAACCGAGGGATTGCTGACAGAATCAACAATCCCCTGATTTGATAAAATACAATCCCGGCTTGAACAAGGCCGGTTAACAATAATTGCAAATCAATTTCCTAACCCAGTAACCTATTTGCCATTAATAATCTGCATAAGCTCATCGAGCTTGGGCGACAGGATAATCTCTGTACGCCTGTTCTTTGCCTTGTTTGCAGCTGATGTATTAGGTTCGACCGGCAGGAATTCGCCGCGGCCTGAGGCAACCAGGCGTTTGGGATCGATTTTAGCATTGGCAAGCAATATCTTTACTATGGCTGTTGCCCGCATTACACTCAGGTCCCAGTTGTCCTTCACCTGGTTCTGGCCGGTAAGCGGCACGTTATCGGTATGTCCTTCGATAAGAACATTGATATCCGGGTTTTTCTCAAGCACCTTTGCAAGGTCCTTCAGTGCATCAATTCCCTCTTTGCTCACATCCCATTTGCCTGAAGCAAACAGCAGTTTCTCCTCGAGTGATACATACACTTTACCATCTTTCATGTGCACCGAGAGTCCTTTGCCTTCGAATCCCAGCAATGCGTCGGCAACGGCCTTGCGCAGTGCATTGGTAATCGAGTCGTTTTTAGCCAGTGCAGCCTGGAGTTCCGACAGATTTTTACTCTTGCTGTCGAGATCAGCCTGTAGTATCCTGAGCCGGTCTTCGCGGGCAATAAGATCGTCCTGTGCTACTTTTAATGCAGACATTACTTTCTCGGAATCCTCGAAATTGGCAGCAAACTGCGATTTCAGCAATTCGTTTGCCCGGTCGAGTTCATTGTAATCGGCGGTAAGTACGCGGAGCATGGAGCCGAGACGGGCAGTATCGGCTTTTAAATCGGCCAGGTCCTTTTTATTTCTCCCGTTTTCGGAAGTGAGTTCATTAACCTGGGTGCTAAGTTCGTCGACCTTTGCATTCAGTTTTGAACTTTCTTCATTGCATTTCGCGGTAAGCGCATTGTACTTCTTGGTCGAAACACAGGAAGCTGATGCTACTGCTAACAGTGCAATTACTACCAGCTTTGCTATTGAATTTATTCTGAGACCGTTCATTTTCGAAGTTAATGTATTAATTATAAATATTTTAACTAAAAATCAATTTCAAGCAGCGATGGACAATGATCGGAGTGCACAGCCAGCGGCATTATAACGGCACGGCGCATATTCTTTTCGAGTTCATCGCTCACCATGTTATAGTCGATACGCCAGCCCAGGTTCCGGCTTCGTGCACCAGCGCGGTAGCTCCACCAAGTATAATGATGAGGTTCTTTATTAAAATACCTGAAGGAATCAACAAACCCAAGGTTCAGGAACCCGGTCACCCATTCGCGTTCTTCCGGAAGGAAACCACTGCTGGTAGCATTACGTATTGGGTCGTGTATATCAATTGCACGATGGCAGATGTTGTAATCGCCCGAAATAATAAGGTTTGGCCTGGTTTTTCGAAGTTCGAGGATGTAGTCCTGGAAATCGGCAAGCCACTGCATCTTAAATGTCTGGCGTTCTTCCCCGGTGGTTCCTGACGGATGGTAAACCGATATCACGCTTATATCGCCATAATCGGCACGCATAAGCCTGCCTTCCCTGTCGTACTTCTCGATACCCATCCCGTAAACAATACGGTCGGGTTCAGTTTTTGACAGTATGGCAACGCCGCTGTATCCCTTTTTCTCAGCCGGGAACCAATAGGTTCTGTAACCCAATAATTCGAATTCAATAATGGGAATCTGGTCGTGCTGGGCCTTTATTTCCTGGAGGCAAACCACATCAGCGTCAGTAGCATGGAGCCAGTCGAGGAATCCTTTGGCAATGGCAGCCCTTATTCCGTTAACATTATAGGTGATAATTTTCATGCAGGGATTTCTTGATGTAAAAGTAACGGTAAAACCCGAAGATAGTTTTGTAGCACATGTTAAGTTTTACAGAAATAATCAACAACGGGATAGGGGTTTGTGCGTAATTGGTTATAAAACGAGTCGAACAATGATCCTGTTATCGATAAGATCCAAAAATCGAATTCCAAATTCCAAATTCCAAAACCCAGGATTAAAGGTTTGTAAAGGACTGATTTTTGGGTCCTGAGTCCTGGTCCCGCAGCTGCGGGATTGGATTTGGGACTTTATATGAATTACTATTATGCCTCAAAAATAGAGCATGTGCCCTGGCATTTGCCGCCGCATTCATCGAGGCAGGGTTCGGTGTGGATCATTACCTCGGTCTTAGGAAATTGTATTTTGATTTGGGTGGTAATATCATCACAGATATCATGAGCATCCTTCACGGTAAGATCTTTTTCCACAACCAGGTGAAATTCAACGAAACGCTCCGAACCGGCTTTACGTGTTTTAAAATTGTGAAAGTTCATAACACGCGGGGCCATATGATCAATCAGGTGGGTGATTGCTTTTTCTTCTTCAACGGGCAGGCTTGCATCGAGCAGGTAAGTAACGGCTTCGGAGGTGAGTTCCCAGGCAGCTTTAATAATAAGCCCGGCCACTCCCATCGCGATAACGGGGTCGATCCAGAGAAGGTTAATATTTGGCCAGTACCATTTCCCGAGCATATATACAGCAAGTCCCACAGCCACACCTGCCGAGGTCCATACATCGGTGCGCAGGTGCCAGCCATCGGCCATAAGGGCTGCCGAATCGGTTTCCCTGCCGACATGAAAAAGCTTGTGTGAAATCACCAGGTTGGTTATTGCTGACACACCCATGACGATAATACCCCATTGCAGGTTCTCGACAGGTTCGGGGAAAATAAGCTTATTGATGGATTCGTATATGATCCAGCCTGCCGCAACAAATATCAGCAGGCCTTCGATGGCAGCCGAAAGATTTTCAAATTTCCCATGACCGAAAGTGTGCTTATCGTCGGCCGGCTTCCCGGCAGCCCGTACAGCAAAAAAAGCAATCAGTGCTGCAATGAGGTCAACACCTGAGTGTATTGCCTCTGATAGTATAGAAACAGCACCGGTAAACAACCCGACTATCAGCTTAAAAACAACCAATGTTGTGTTTGATGCGACTGACATTGCTGCTACACGGCTTTTTTTACTGGAATGATTCATTAGGGTTGAATAATTTTAAATGTTTATTTACCTATCCACATCGGGCACAAAAATACCCTATGGGTTTACAGCGTCCCACAGGGTTATTATCCTGTTGCCGGTTTTGTACCGGCCCGGCTGCACCTCCTAAAAACAGAAGCCGCCTGATCAGATTGAGATGCAAAAATATCCTGCTTTTTGAAAAACTCCAAACTTTTAATGAAAAATAGAATCGATACAAATAATTGCTGCATAAAAAAGGAAATAGTTACCCTAGTCCTATTATTCTTATTTTTGCTTTCTATGCCGGGTAAAAAATTCTATCAACAGATACATTCGTGGAGATTGCGTTATATCTCTCCTCGAAATTTCGTGCTCATACTCAGCTTACTCTCGGGTTTACTGGGCGGAATGGCTGCTGTTATTCTGAAAAATGCAGTACACTACAGCCGGTTGATCCTGGTGAATCTTTCTTCGCTTGTAAGTTACAACCTGTTATACCTTCTGCTTCCATTTACAGGTATCCTGATCAGTTATCTTTATGTAAAGTACATGGTAAAAGATAATATCGGACATGGTATAAGCCGTATTTTACAATCAATTTCGAAAAGCAACAGTATTATTAAGGCACACAATATGTACACTTCGTTAGTGGCCAGTACGATAACTGTGAGTTTTGGCGGCAGCGTGGGGCTCGAAGCACCGATTGTATTAACTGGTTCAGCCATAGGCTCTAACCTTGGGCGATACCTCCGCCTCGATTATAAAACAGTGACCCTGCTGATTGGTTGTGGTGCTGCCGGAGCAATCGCCGGAATATTCAAGGCTCCTATCGCAGGGGTGATCTTTGCACTCGAGGTCCTTATGCTCGACCTTACGATGGTGAGCTTAATTCCCTTGCTTATTGCTTCTGCATCAGGTGCTATCCTGGCCTATTTTTTTATGGGACGAGGGGTCCTTTTCACGTTTTCGGTTTCGGATCACCCTTTTTCGCTTAACAACCTGCCCTTTTATGCCATATTAGGATTGCTGTGCGGCCTGGTATCTATTTATTTTACAAAAGCAAATCAATCCATTGAGAAGCAATTCAGCCGGATGCCCAAAGGTATTATGAGGGTAGCTGCCGGAGGCACAATTGCCAGTATTCTGATCTTCCTTTTCCCTCCCCTGTTTGGCGAAGGTTACGAAACCCTTAACAACCTCCTGGATGGAAACGGTCTGAAAGTACTCGAAGGAAGTATTTTTTCATCGATGGGAAACAACTATTTCCTGCTGCTTATTTTTCTTGTACTGGTTTTAATTTTTAAGGTTGTCGCTATGTCGGCAACAACAGGAGGTGGCGGTGTGGGAGGCGTTTTTGCACCCTCGCTGTTTATGGGAGGAGTTACCGGATTTTTCCTGAGCAAAGTTGTTAATTTCTTCCTCAATGGCCGATTACCTGAAAGTAATTTTGCACTGGCCGGTATGGCCGGGGTGATGGCTGCTGTAATGCATGCACCTCTTACCGCTATATTCCTCATTGCCGAAATTACCGGCGGATACCAGTTTTTTGTCCCGCTCATGATCACCTCAATTGTAGCATACCTCACAATTATACCTTTCGAACCCCATTCGATCTATACGAAACGTTTGGCAGAGTCAGGCGAACTGATCACACATGATAAAGATAAAGCAGTACTGTCGAGGCTTTCGATCGAAAAACTTATCGAAAAGAACTTCCTGACTACCGGTCCGGATGTAACTTTAGGCGAGTTTGTGAAAGTAGTAGCCCGCTCACAAAGGAATGTTTTCCCGGTGATTGACCAAGACAATACTTTCCTGGGAGTTATTTTTATAAACGATATCCGGCATATCATTTTTGAGCAGGATCAGTATGACAGTGTGTTTATCCGCAACCTGATGTATATGCCTGATACGCTTGTTGAACAGGGAGCCACCATGGAAGATGTCGCACAAAAATTTGCAGAAACGTCGCATTATAATCTCCCGGTGCTTAATGACGGGAAATATATTGGATTCGTATCACGGGCCAATGTTTTTTCGGCCTACCGTAAACTGGTTAAGGATTTTTCGGCTGATTGATGACGGGAGAAGATGGAGGTGTGAGGCGAGAGGTGGGAGAAGTGAAGGTTGAGGATGGAGGATGGAGGGTGGAGAGTGGAGAGTGGAGGGTGGGTGTTTTACTCAACCGACGGATATTACTTGTTGCAGATTTTTCTGTTTATTAATAAGGTAAACCCCACGGGCACTGGGTTCAATAAGTTAGAATACATCGGCATTTCCCGGTAAAATTAACAAATCAAAAGCATCAGGGCTTCTTCAACACTTTCGACCGGGGTAAGGCAATAAGTACCTGAACAGACATAAACCAGCGTTTTGCCACTGACATAACGACCCTGAAAATAAGGCAGGCTGCTTTCGGTGATACTTCCATAAACTTTACTGTTTCCGATATTTCTTCTCATCAGTTCCCTGCATAAGGCGACCGCATTTCCACCGATAACTGCCACCACATATTGTTTACCGGTGTTTTGCATGGCTTGGGAAGCCCAGTTTGCATAACCTGTCGGGTACCGTGTAAACCTCAATTCCATTGATGACAGCATTTGTTTTGATTTCTCCAGGTAATCAGAATTATGCAGGAACTCCCCGAGGGTATAAAGTACATCGGCTATTACCGAGTTCCCGGAAGGGATCACACCATCATAAATTTCAATTTTCCGGGCAAAAACCTGTTTTTCATCCTTTTCGGAATACCAGAAAAAACCTGAATGCGTATCAAAGAAACGGCTGTTCACATATTCAATCAACACTTCTGCCTCATGAAGCCATTTTATGTCAGCAGTCAGGGAATACAACTTCAGAAAAGCATCACAGGTAAAAGCATAATCATCAAGGTAGGCATTGATATGAGATTTGCCATTTTTCCATGTATGGTACAAACCCCGATCAGGCCGAACAAGGTTTTGAAGGATAAAATCAGCCGCTTTAACAGCCTTGACCAGATACTCATCATTCCCCGGAGAAATATAAGCATCCGCCAAAGCGCTGATCATCATGGCATTCCACGAAACCAGCATTTTATCGTCCAATCCCGGTCTTACCCTTGCTGAGCGGGCTTTGAGCAATTCTGCCCGGCAAAAAGCCGTCAATGATGAAAGTTCCGCAGCCGAAAGAAAATGCTGCTGTGCAAACAATTCATCACTTGCCGGTCGGAGCAGGATGTTACGCTCATTTTCCCACAGGCCTTCTCTACCTATACCATAATAATCAGTTGCGAGGCCCGCATAATGACCAAGAGTTTCATTAAATTGCTCGTAAGTCCAGGCATAAAACCGGCCTTCCTCCCCTTCGCTGTCGGCATCGAGTGCAGAGAAAAAAACACCTTCGGGACTGGTTAATTCGCGATCAACAAATTCGATTGTCTGCTCAACTACATCCCTGAAAAGTATATTCCCGGTTTGCCTGAAAGCATTCGAATAAACTGAAATAAGCTGGGCATTATCGTAAAGCATTTTTTCGAAATGCGGAACTTTCCAGTCGCTGTCAGTCGAATAGCGCGAAAAGCCTCCGCCGGCCTGGTCGTAAATCCCTCCGCAAGCCATCTTTTCCAGGCTGAGCGAAACCAGTTGTATTGAATCCTGATTATTTTGCTTGATCCCATATTCCAGTAGAAACTGCAGAATAACCGGCATAGGAAACTTCGGCGCACCCTTTAATCCCCCTTTTTCGGGATCAAATGCATTATATAAGGCCAGGAAAGCAGAATCCAAACCGGATTTTGCTTCCGGGTCCCCGCTATCATCGAGTAAAAGATAATTCTGCCGCGATACACCATTGGCAATTTCGGCTGCCTGGTTTTCAATCTCGCCATAGCGGTTATGAAACAGGTTGTTCACATTTACAAGCAATTGTTTCCATTGCTCAGGCCTGAAATAGGTTCCGCCCCAGAATGGCCGCCCATCGGGCAAAGCGAAACAATTTAAAGGCCAGCCGCCATTCCCGTGTATTTGCTGAACTGCATCCATATACACATGATCAACATCAGGATGCTCTTCCCTGTCCACTTTTACACAAACGAAATAATCGTTCATTATTTTTGCAATCTCCTCATTCTCAAACGACTCATGTTCCATAACATGACACCAATGACATGAAGAATATCCAATGCTGATCAGCAGTGGTTTGTTTTGAATCACTGCTTCTTCGAATGCCTCATTACCATAAGGATGCCAGTCTACAGGGTTATGTGCATGCTGCAAGAGATACGGGCTCGTTTCGTGTACCAGCTGGTTGGTAAAGGACATAAACAGGGTTAAAGTGGGATTAAGCGTAATTCAGAGTTTTTTTAATCGAGCTGCTTCAGGTATAAGTAATGCTTTTCGGTTTCGCTTACCAATTTCGCCTTTCTCCGGTTCGAAATATACAGCCATGCTTCGAAAGCCAGGTAAGCAAGTACTCCCCACAGGAGGAAATAATCCCAACCTATTATTTTATCAAGATAATAGAGCCCAATAAGAATGGCAGGATGACTAAGAGCCAGAAGCATGTTTTTGCCAACATTCACATTCGAACCCAGTTCAAAATTTATGTTCTGGTTATCTTTAAGATTAAAAACAATGCTGTTCGAAATTGAAACTGTAACCCTTGCATGCATAGTGTGCTCCCCTGCCGCCAGCCTGAATTCGGAGCGTTCGCCATCGCTCAGGGAACCTATGTGCTGGCCATCGACGTAAATGGAAATAGGAACAAATTTGTTCGAAAACTGTGAGGTCCGGGAAATGATGATCATTGAATGGTAAGGAGTTTATTCTACGTAGTATTTTAAAAATTGTTTGACTGGAAGGTTGAAGGTAGAGGATTGAAGGTGGAGGATTGAAGGCAGAGAGTAGTAGACGGAAGACGGAGGACGGAAGACGGAAGACGGAAGTCGGAAGGCGGAAGACGGAAGACGAAAGACAGAAGTCGGAAGACGGAAGACAGAAGACAGAAGACGGAAGACAGAAGTCGGAAGACGGAAGACGGAAGTCAGAAGTCGGAAGTCAGAAACCAGTAGCTAGAAACAAGAAACCAGAAACCAAATGCCAGAAACTCAAAATACTATTTTTCCGGAAATCTGAAGCCATCAAGAAAGGTATCTGTTGCTGCTTTATCAGTTGGATCATCGGCAGCTGAGACCATTAATACAGCCAGATGGGTTTCATTTATCCAACCTGTTACTTTCCCCTGGGTTCCGTCATCAAATTCCCAATAATCGGCAACCCCGGATGCAGTAGGAAACCCTGACATTGATAGTCCTTTTTCGTAGCCATCAGCCATAGTAATACCAATTGCATCCTGTAAGAAATCGAGATATGAAACCAGAATCTCTTCCCTTTCTTCGGCCGACACATCAGCAAACGGTTCTTTGAACTGTACAACTATTGCATCGAAAACCATACCTTCCGATTCGACTGTTGCAGTATACACATCGGAGCCATCGTCAGACTTTTCAGCTGTCCATTCGCCCGGTGGTGCAGGCATATAAACCATGCAACCGGTCGATTCAACAGGGTACTTTTTAAACAAAGATTTTACATCTTCCTGTGCATTCGCAGTATAAATCAATAAAACTAAAAGTATTGAAATGATATTTCTCATATTGAACTGGTTTTGTAATTGTACATTTAACAATAATCCGGATTTAAAGTTGTAGAATTTCGGCTTTAAAATAAAATATTAACATTTGTATTTTATATTAACATTGTTAATTATATTTGCACTGTTAATTACACTCGAGACCTATGACGAATAAACCGCTGCAGGAAGAGCGCATGAGAGGTTATTTTATGCAGGCTACCAAAGAATTACTGAAAGGCGAAGGCCTGAAAAGTATCAATGTCAGGAATATCGCCCAACAGGCAGGCTATTCCTATGCTACCCTATATAATTACTTCAGGGATGTGAGGGAACTTGTGTTCCTTTGTGTTAATGATTTCCAGGAAGAATGTGCGGCTGAAATCAAAGTCAAAGTAAAGGATACGCCTGAAGGAACAGAGAGAATTAAAGCTATTACAGAAGCATATATCGCTTATTTCGTTCAATACCCGAGTGTATTTAATCTTTTCTTTATTGAAAAGCTGGGTGATTTAGGCCAGAAACAACCTGCCGCAAACCTTATCTATACTTTTCTCAACCGGTTATGCGAGGAAGACTGGGAATATGCCGTATGGGCCCAGAATATTGAGCGAAGCAGAGCTGAAGAAATCAAAACGGAACTTAACTACATGGCTTGCGGCATGTTAGTGTATTACATGAACCGGATCCAGCCGGCAGATTATAAAGAGTTTATGGAAACTGTACGCAAGCAGGTTACCCTGGTTATGCACAGCCTGGTTTAATCCTTAATTACTTCCCATCATGAACCCGGAAAGATGTAATTCCTGGTAAAAACAACTCTACTTATGCACCTTCCGGATAAATTCCTCAACCTCGGCAACCCCTCCCTGGTAAATCAGGTAACCGTTATAGGGTTCGCGGCTGGTAATTTCGTCGTTGATAGGTGTAAGCATAATTCGTTTAACTTCTTCGAGATCACTTGTCTGGCCTAGAGCCCATCCCAGTTTGATATAGGCAACTTCGGGTAACATGTTTTCGGCAGGGACAACACCTTTAGCCATCAGGTCGCGACCGGTATCGTAAACGAACATGTGTACATAACCCCAAAGCGTTTGTACTGTCATATAAATGGCAACTCCGGCTTTGGCAGCGCGCTCGATAGCCGGGTATAGCGGTTTATTCACATGCCCGAGCCCGGTTCCTGCTATCACAATTCCTTTGTAACCATGTTCAACCAGCGAATCGATAATATCGGGCTGCATGTTCGGATAATAATAAACAATAGAGACTTTTTCCTCGAAGTACGGCAGGATGATGACTTTACGGTCCTTGCGGCGATGGTTGTAGGTTTCTTTGATTGGTTTAAGCCCTTTCCGGGTAATGGTTGCCAGCGGAGTATCGCCTATGGTGCGGAATGTGGAGCGGTAGGATGAATGCATTTTCCTAACCCTGGTTCCGCGGTGAAGGAAGCCGTATTCGTCGCTGGTAGGGCCAAACATACATACCATTACCTCTGCAATATCGCCGTGACCGGCTGCGGTGCATGCATGCATCAGGTTGAGAGCTGCATCGGAGCTTGGCCTGTCGCTCGAACGCTGCGAACCAACCAGAACAATAGGAACAGGTGAATTCTGTACCATGAAAGTCAGTGCTGCCGCAGTGTGATGGAGGGTATCGGTACCATGCCCGATAACAATACCGTCGACACCGGCTTCTATTTCTTTCCCAATGGCAATGGCCAGCTTTTTGTAGTTATCGGGAGCCATATTTTCGCTGAAAACTGCAAAGATTTTCTCGGTGGTGAGGTTGCAGATTGAAGCCAGTTCGGGAACGGCACCGTACAACTCACCGGGCGAAAATGCAGGTATCACGGCCCCGGTGCGGTAATCGAGGCGCGAAGCAATTGTCCCCCCGGTACCAATAAGTTTCACGCGTGGCAAACCTTCGGTATATGGAAATTCTTTTTCAGGAATTTTATAATTTGCCTTTTTGTATCCGGTTTCCTTCATCCCGGTTATGGTTGCAATATCGAGACCGATATTGTAGCCGGTCGGGATTTTCATAACGATGTGCTTGTCGTCGTCGTTTTCCGAACGAGGCAGTACTGTGCCGGTAAATTCGCCACGCGTAGTTTTCACCACGGCCTGGCCCCACACGCGTACATTAAATTTTTTCAGTACCTCGAGTGCTGCCCCTTTATATCCTTGAAAAATATCGTCAGTCATTTTATTTACGATTTTTGATTTACGAATTGCGAATTAACGAAGAGATTCAGGCAATATATCGGATATTGTATAAATGGTACTTCGTCATTCGTCAATCGTCAATTATTTATATTCCCGATTGCCTCATGCAGTTCATTCATGCTCATATTCCCTTCGGCCTGGCGGCGCAATTGCCCCATTATCCAGTTATGTTCCACATTTTCACCTTTCGAAAGCCTGATTTCAGCCAACTTGGTCCGGAGAAAAGGTATTTTTGAAACGATCTGGTCTTTTGAAACAATTTTGAAATTTATGCTTGTTAGTACCGAATCGAATTCCATTTTCGGGTACTGGTAAACAAGCGGCAACATGCGGCGTGCAATACTGATTTCGAGATTTCGCTGCTTTATGAACCGCAGCAATGCGTACACGATTTTATAATCAAATTCAGCAGCAGGTTTATATTGCCCTTCGACCCATTTGACAGCATGCCCGAAGAATTTTCCGACAAATGCCGGGCTGATATCCAGTTCTTTATTGATGCGTTCAATAAGCGGAAAAAGGTTTTTCTTAAAAATAAAGGTAAAGCAGTCGTCGGGCACATTCCAGTCTTTTAATCTCTGGTAGCGCTGAACAACTTCCTCAGGAATATTCTTTCCGAGGGAATCGATAAACTCATTTTCAAGCGGGATCGGAGCTGAATCCGTATCAGGATACATACGGTCGGCGCCTGGCAGTACACGTTCGAAGATAGTGGTTCCATTCTCAAACGATTTGCGGGTCTCTGGAGGTACACCAGCAAAAGCCATGCGGCAACGTTCTTCGATAGTTTCAATGGCAGTCTTTATGTCCGCTTCAGGTCCGCGAATAATGATCTGGGCATCGTCTTCGCCTGGTTTTAACAGCTGGTTCACTTTCTCCCAATCGGCCGAGGCAAATTCAGGATCAATTTCTTCGCTATGCGTCATATTGGGCATTTCGATGCAGGCAATCACTTTGAGTCTTTCGATCAGTTCGTTGGCAAAGGTTTTCCCGGGCTGGGTAAAATGTGAAAGTATGCCCCTGAACCCGGGTAGATTTATAGCCACAAGTTTAAGCCCTTCGCTTTTGGCATCCTTTACAAATTCTTTTTTCGTGTTGAGCGAATGTATATCGAGAGTCACGTTAACCGGTTTCCAGGTTTTCGGATCGCTGAAACGCGAATTCAGCTGGTCACGGATGGCCAGCAGGGCCCATTGCCTGAAACATTCATTATGCGTTAACTCAGGAATCCAACGGCTGTGTGCAACACCTTTTATTTCGACACGGGTTCCGCCTTTGCAGCTAACATTCACATCTTCGCGCCCTGCCCCTATCCCCGTGCGGACCTTGCCGGTACTACGCCCGAGGAAACGGATATAGTTACAGGCTTCTTTAACCTCATCGGGGTTGGTCATATCGGGATAGGTAACTGTTTCGATTAGCGGCATACCGAGCCTGTCGGTCCTGTAAATCCTCGTATGACCTATATCGCTTACTTCGCGGCATGAATCTTCTTCGAGGCTAAGCTGAATAAGCCTGACTTTTTTATTTTTCAGAGGGATTTCGCCCTCAACACCAATAATTGCAGTCCGCTGAAAACCGGTAGGAATGCTGCCGTCGAGGTATTGCTTGCGGGTGATGTGAACCTCGCCAACTATGTTCAGTTTCGATACCAATGAAATTTCGATAGCTATGGCCAGTGCTTCGCGGTTAAGCGGAAATGGCGGCGTATCATCCACCTCGTAGGTACAGGTAGTTTTACTTTTCAGCCGGTAAATAATTTCTTTACGGGTCTTGAACTCCATAAGGGCCGTACCATCGTATTCGCCCAGCTCGCTGAGTGTGGGGCGCATATGCCGGATTACCTCAGCATCGAAATCACCAGGTTTCTGGTAAATTCCTGCCGGGCAGCGGCAAAAAAGTTTCTGTTCGGTTTTGAGTTGCTGGTGAACCTCGAGTCCTGACATGAAACCAATCCGGTCGTAGGTTGCCTGGGTGGCTTCCTGTCGTGGAACGTAGCCAACACGGCTTTTTGATTCTTCGTAATTAAGCTTTGGATCTATATTCTGAGCCATTATTTTTGATGTTTTAAGCGGCTCAAATGTAGAAATATCTTTTATTCAGACAAGCTCGATATTTGTTTTGTTTTGTGAATTTATGAACAGAAGTGGTTTCAGGCTTCCGGTTTCTGGTTGCTGGTCGCTAGGTCCAGGAACAAACAGCTTATTTTCAGGATAAGGGCCATCCTGGTGAAAATTCGGATTCAATTTCTTACAGTATCACATGCCCGGGCTAAAAAGTATAACCAGTTAGAATTTATAATTGCAGCCTGCTCACCGGCTGAATGTTATATCAAATGCCGGCAGCAATAGCCAACGGCATTTGATATCCATTTTCTAAAATCGTATAAGTATATACAGAGAATTTGCTCCTGAGAAGGAAGCAATTGTACTTTTACTTTCAGAGGCTAGGTAATATAAGCCCAAGGCTTGTTGCAGTCCCGTTTCCGACTACTCCATCGGCTTCGGAAAGGCCAAACTTGGCTTTTTGATATTCAAGAACAGCCATCAGGGTATTCCTTCCAAAATCGCCGTCGGCATTGGTATGAAAATTCCCTGATGTTGTAAGTTTTTGCTGCAGCTGGTTTACTACATCGCCTTTTGATCCAAAACGGAGGCGGGCTTGCAAAGGATTGCTCCCGCTAATTGCAGCCACTTCAGCATCTACATACCTGAACAAAGCATAATCGAAATGCTGCTGCGGCACCCCATAAATGATATCGTGGAAAATCTTCCAATACCCGGTATTTACGCTGTTGGGTCCCCTGCCCTTGCTGTTAGGCTGTCCCACAATAACCTGACAACCGGCGCTGCTGTATTTACCGTTACTGTCGAAGCAGTATGCCGCATGGATATTATCGCTGGGATTTCCAACTTCGATAGGATCATCGTTTGTAAAAACCAGGTCGTTGTTTGAACGGCGCAGAACAATATTAGTAGCAAGACGCAGGGCCTCATGTGCCCCGTTAACACTTGGATTATGAAAACCTTTCTGGTAATAGCTGTAATAGCCAGTCATCATACAGTTGGCTTTTGCAGTCCCTACAAGATTTTTCTTCATATAATCGGTATGCGGAACCGTACTTCCCGGGAATAATGCAATCTGGTTAGTAACCGGGTTCCATATTCCAATAGAGCATTTCGGGTTGTTGTAATTTGGATCGGTACGTTCTATTTCGTGCGAGAACTTAAACGTACTGAAGTCGGCGCTCACGGCTGTGGCTCCGCGGATTCCGAAAACCATTAAGCTTGTTTCCGAAAAATTGTAGTAATTGATACGGAGGAGTTTCCTCAAACTGTCGGATGAAAACGTGATTTTTGCCATAGTTTTAAATTTTAGATTAAAAATTGTCATGACTAAAAGTAAACCTGCCTGGTAACCGAAGTTGTATGAGTTCAGGAATAGTTTTTATTTCGACTGTGATCTGCCTTTTTATAGCTTTATTGTGAAATAGTAACAGCTAAACAGCAAATCTGTTTCGTATGATCCGAAAAAAAACAAGATGCCAAGTATGAGTAATTCCAGGCAGAAATTCCTATTCAAAAATATTATTTTTTGTGCCCGTTTGCAAATAATGTTGACTTTGGAATGATGAAATTACTATCCATGTATTACCCAAATTCACAACCAATATCAATATTCAAAGTAACATGGAATGCATCAAAAGGTGCATATGAGCATAATTTGCCCACATTACTTACCTTTGCAGCGATTTAATCCGATTATGCCCAGGTCCCGATTTCAATTTTCCGCAGCTTTAACACTTCTCGTATTCCTGTTTGCTCTTCAGAATATGTATGCCCAGCGCAAGCAAATCACGATGAATTCGGGCCGTATGGGGTATAATGCTAACCTGGGCCAACAGATCCGCGCTCTCGACAACCCTGTATTTGAGCATGAAGGGGCATTCCTGTATTGCGACAGCGCATGGCTTTTCGAGGCAACCAATACCCTCGACTGTTATGGCCATGTGCGCATCAAATCGAGCGATACATTAAACCTTTACGGGAAATTCCTGCATTACGACGGGAATACCAAGATTGCAACGGTGAAGGATGATGTAAAACTGGTGGATAAACAAACCACCCTTTCAACCGATTTCATGATTTTCGACCGGAATACAGGCATAGCAAGTTATACCACCGGCGGAAAAATGGTAAACGGCGATAATGTACTTACAAGTAAACGGTGTTTCTATTATACCAATCAGAAACTGATGTATTTCCGCGATGATGTAGTACTTACAAACCCTGAATATAAGATCAACTGTGATACATTAAAGTACAATACGGTTTCAAGGATTTCCTATTTCCTGGGCCCGACCATTTTAAGAGGAAAGGACAATTACCTGTATTGCGAAGATGGAGAATATGACCGGGCAACCAGCAAATCCCGATTCAGTGTGAATGCTTTACTTGTCGACGATAACCGCCGGCTTACGGGTGACAGCCTCTATTACAACGAAAAAACCAAATACGGAAAAGCCATTAATCATGTTGTTATGACCGACACGGCCCAGCATGTGATTATAAAAGGCAATTATGCCGAATACTGGCGGACAAAGGGGTATACCCTCATAACAAACCATGCAGTTGCCATAATGGGTGATAAAAAGGACACGCTTTATCTCCACGCCGACACACTCAGGGCAACATTCGACACTGCCAAAAACGAAACAAAACAATTATTTGCCTACCACAACACCCGGTTTTACCGGACCGACATACAAGGGATGTGCGATTCGCTCCAGTATAGTTTCGCCGATTCACTGATAACAATGTACCGTATGCCTGTTCTGTGGTCGGCCCAGAACCAGCTTACCGCTGATACTATAAAAATTCTTACCGGCGATAAAAGCATCAAAAAAATATTCATGTACAGCACTGCATTTATAGTTTCAAAGGACTCAAGTGAAGCCTATAACCAGATCAAGGGCAAGAATATGGTTGGTTATCTTGTGAATAATGAGCTTTCGCATATTGATGTAAACGGAAATGCCGAAACGGTGTACTATGTGCGGGAAGAAGATAAATCCCTGGTAGGCGTAAACAAGGCTGTGGGGAGTTCGATGAGAATCTTTGTGAACGACGCTAAAATTGAACGTATAGTTTATTACGATAAGCCAAAAGGGAATATGCTTCCCGATAAGGATGTACCTAAAGACCAGCGACTGTTAAAAGGATTTAACTGGCGGCTGAAAAGCAGGCCAATGCATAAGGATGACATTTTCAGAATCCCTGAAAACCAGCCTGTTCCGGTAGATGAAAAAACTGAAACCAAGACAGATAAGGGAGCAGACACCAAGTAATCCCGGGAATAGAAAATGTAATTTTTGATACAGTGAACAGGCCTTAAATTAAGGCCTCAGATTCCATTATAAAATTAAAACAGGAAAACCTGGTGATGCTTACCTGGCTGGTTCAGTGTATTCCATCCGCTTTTTGCTGTATGGGAATACCGAAACATTTACATACCGGTAAGGATTTAGTTTCATGTCTTCGATAAGTTTATCAAGCTGTTCGGCAGAGCTGTTCAGGTTATTATATAGTTTCTGATCGTTAAGCAATAAGCCGAGCGATCCCTGCCCCTTATCAATCTTTTCGGTGATGTCGGCAACATGCACCAAAACAGTATTCACATTGTTGAGTGTGCCTGCTATATTGGCCTTTGCAAGTGAATCGCTTATGGCTGAAAAATTCTTCAGAACATTCGAAATATTTTCATCGTTCTTCCGGAAGTTCTCGGTAATCGATTCAATATTGAACATGATACGCTCAAGCCTTTTACGCTGACCGTATACCAGGGTATCGAGATTGTAGGAAGTACTTTCGAGAGTGGTAAGTGTTGTGCGGATGCTTAAAAATGAAGCTTCAATATTTTTCCGGGTTTCGGAATTAAATACCATCTGCAGTACAGTTACCATTGTATCGAGCGACGAAAGCAGGTTTTCGGCTTTTTCCTTTATGGGCGCCACCTGTTTGTTTACTTCCTCGGTAAGCGACATTTGTA
Source organism: Bacteroidales bacterium (assembly GCA_963677975.1). Classification (GTDB taxonomy): domain Bacteria; phylum Bacteroidota; class Bacteroidia; order Bacteroidales; family UBA4417; genus UBA4417. The sequence goes on from OY782677.1 coordinate 4,748,913, forward strand.
TACCTCCTGACAAGGTATCGCCATCGAGCGCTGGTTTTTTATCGTCGCCAAGTATCACTTCAATATTCTTGGTACCCAGGAAGTCGATGCTCGAAATACGGGCAATTGAATTGGAAGGGATAAAAACGGATTTGTAAATTGTGAGCTCAAGTATAATGTTACTGGAAGTATCACTCAGGAACTTAAGTCCGGTTACTTTACCTATTTCCAGACCATTCAGAGTTACCGGAGCTGCATCCTGTATCCCGGAAATTGATCCATATATAGCATAAAAAGTACGATGACGGTGAAATATATCTTTCCCTTTTATAAAATTAACTCCAATTACAAATAGCGTAACTGTAATTATTCCAAAGGCTCCTATCCGTATTTCACGACTGATTTTCATTTTTTAGCTCAAATTTGTGCAAAAATACTACTTTTTTTCGTTAAGCCTCTTTGCCTCTTCATTTGAAATCCGCTCATTATCCCTAAAAATCACAACAAATGCATCCTTATATCCTTTTGCAATCAGTTTTTTGCGATACAGGAGGGCTTCGTCCATTGTGGCAAAATCGCCGCTTGTATATTTATAAGCTCCTGCGTGCCGGTACATTTTTACATCATCAATACCATAAAACAACTTGCTATCCAAAGGTTTCCAATCGGGATACATGGCGAACTGCACCCTGTACGAAACCTGATTGTTTTCTGTTTTAGCTAGAGGCTTCACATCCGCAGGGGAACCATTATTCACAACTTCCCCGGACGTTTTTATTGTCGATTCTTTAATTGAAGGAACATACTCATTGCCCTTGACAACTTCGGTATTAACTGCCGTAGCTGTATCCGACGGAAGTGTTCTTAAAGGAATCCTGTTTTCGACCTGGTATTTATATTCCTTGAAGGCATTAAATATAGCTTCGACCATCTGGTCCTGACCTTTATCCGAAAGAAGGAATTTTTCATCGTTTGGATTACTGATAAAACCGGTTTCGATGAGTACTCCCGGCATAGCCGTTTTATAAAGCACAAGAAAACCTGCCTGTTTTACACCCCGGTTGAACTTGTGCAGGTTATCAACAACGTGGTGCTGAACTTTCCCGGCAAAAGCGAGACTCTTGTCGAGAAAAGCATTTTGCATCATATTGAAGAAAATATTCCCCTCGGGCGAATACGGATCGAAACCATCATATTTTTCAACGTAATCATCTTCAAGAAGGATGGACGCGTTTTCGGCTTTGGCAACTGCAAGGTTGGCTTCGCTCTTATGAAGTCCCATAACAAAGGTTTCGACACCATAAGCTGAAGAAGACTTTGTTGAATTACAATGGACCGAGATAAATAGGTCGGCATTATTTTCGTTTGCGATGTGAGCCCGGCGGAATAATTCAACAAAAGTGTCATCATCACGGGTACATATGACCTTCACATCTTTCATATTCAGATTTATGTAATCGCGCAGTTTAAGCACAATAGAGAGGGTGATATCCTTTTCACGCGAATTTTTGCCGAGTGCCCCTGTATCGTGCCCTCCATGACCTGCATCCAGAACTACTGTATTTACTTTCTGTGAAAATGTCAAATTCACAAAAAAATATAAAAAACAAAGAATAAGATATCTCTGATAAATACGTTTTTCCGTCATCACCTGATTTTGTTTAGCTTTGCAGAATTGATAAAACAAGTCTGCCATTTCGAATGTAACTAATTGCCAGTTACTTGAATTAAACCCGGATTAATCCGACGTTGTGGCGGGTTTCCACTTTATTACAAAATTAACATGTTAACTACATTTTAATCCTAATTGGTACCGAAGTTACAAACAAAGCATTGGTTAATAACCTTATATCTTGTACTGGCAGTTCTTATTACTGTTCAGGCAGGTAAATATTTCATTTCCAGCGGCTCCTATACCCATTTGTTTTACACCATTTCAGTTCCTGATACAGTTAAATCATCACAGCCGGATACTTTAGATATTAACGTAAATGATTCACTGTTAGTATCCGGCAAACCGGGTGAAGCAGCCGAAAAAGCAAATAAATTCATGCTTACTGCAAAAATCGATTATGCTTCGGCTGATTCGATAAGTATGGATATAAAAAAACAAATGGCATGGATGTACGGAAATGCAAGTATCGAGTACGAAGATATCAAACTGAATGCGGCAATAATATCGATCGATTTTAAAAATAATACAATCCATGCTTATGCTACCCAGGATTCGACGGGAAAAGATGTAAGTGTGCCTGAATTTACCCAGGGAACTTTAAGTTTTAAATCGAAGGAAATTGCCTATAATTTTACTTCTCACAAGGGATTGATACAGAACGTAATAACAAAAGAAGGCGAAGGCTACCTTCATGGATCAATAATTAAGAAAATAAACGACAGTGTAACCAATGTCGGTCATGGAGAATACACTACTTGCGATCTTGAAGACCATCCCCATTTTTCACTCAAATACACAAAGGCAATTATTTTGAGCGGCAACATGATTGTTACCGGCCCTGCCTATATTACAGTAGAAGGAGTGCCCCTGCCCATAGCTCTTCCGTTCGGGTTGTTCCCAAATAAAAAAGGAAGAAAATCGGGCCTGATCATACCCAAGTATGGCGAATCGGGCAACAGGGGGTTTTACCTCGAAGACGGCGGTTATTATTTCGGAATAAACGACTATTTTGACCTGAAGCTCACAGGGGACATTTATTCACATGGAAGCTGGGCTATTAAACCAGCAATGACCTATAAAAAGCGATATAGGTATTCGGGCAGCTTCAGTTTGAAATATGCTATAAACATTGAAGGCACCCAGGGAACTCCCGACTATGTCCGGAGCCAGGACTTTTTCATTAACTGGTCGCACCGGCAGGATCCGAAAGCGCGTCCGAATTCGGTATTTTCAGCAAGCGTTAATGCGGGATCGAGCAGTTTTAACAAATATAATCCTGCCACAGTTAACGATTATCTTAGCAACACCTTTTCATCAAGTGTTTCGTACGATATGCGCCTTGGAACCTGGGGAAATTTAACGACCAGTGCCCGCCACAGCCAGAATACCTCAACCAAGCAGGTAACATTGACGCTTCCTGAAGTTTCGTTCGCTGTGAACAGGATTTACCCGTTTAAAAAGAAGACCCAAACCGGGCCAGCAAAATGGTATGAATCTATCAATATTAACTATAACATGAACACCAGGAATGAGTTGAATACATATGATTCACTTGTTTTCAGAAGCGATGTAGCCGATCGTTTTGTAAACGGGATGATGCATTCAATTCCGGTTAGTTTCGGTAATTTCAAAGTGCTGAAATACTTTTCGTGGAATAATAGTTTTAACTATAATGAACGCTGGTATACCAAAACCATCCGTGAAACCTGGGTTGACGACACTGTATCTACCGGAAATATAGTGAGTTATGGTTATATAAATATCGATACAATTACAGGATTTAAGGCTGCCCATGATTTCAGTTTCTCCTCCTCGTTGAACACAACTGTTTATGGAATGAAACAATTCCGTAAAGGGCCGGTACGGGCAATCAGGCATGTGATGCGTCCCTCAGTAGGGTTTAGTTTTACTCCCGATTTCGGAAGTCCGCAGCTTGGTTACTGGAAAACAGTTCAAACAGATGCTGAAGGCACTACAAGGCAATATTCGGTCTTTGGTGATTATGGAACCCTGCAACCTTTATATGGGGCACCTCCTAGCCAGAAATCGGGGCTTGTTAATTTCAGTATTGGCAATAATCTTGAGATGAAAGTCCGTTCATTGAAAGATACAATTACTGGTACCAAAAAGGTTGTTCTGATCGATAATCTTACTATTTCAACTTCCTACGATCTGGCCCGCGATTCGCTTCGCTGGTCGCCGATTAATATTTCGGCAACCACAACCCTTTTTAAGAAACTTCATATCAGCTATGCCAGTGCATACAGTCCATATGCCCTATATGAACCTTCGTTTTATGGCCATACCATGCTGGACTATTTCTACAACCCCTATTATACAGGGATCCCCGGACCGGAGATCAACAAATCGGAATATTCGATCAGTAAAAAACCTGTGCGTTTCCTGAATTCAGCCATGAACTTAAGTCTGGGCTGGGATTTTACACCAAAGAAGGAGAAGAAGAAAAAAACCGCAGGCACAAATACCACAGAAGCCGAACTCGAGGACCTGGAAAACAATCCGCACCTGTATATCGACTGGGATAATCCCTGGTCGTTAAATGTTGATTATAACTTCAGTTACCGAAGCACCCCTGTCCTGGAAACAGGTGAAAAATTAAGGTCCGTTGTTCAAACACTTAGGGTTGTGGGTGATGTGAATATAACATCAAAGTGGAAAGTTTCAGCTCAAACAGGTTACGACTTCCAGCAAAAGGACTTTGCCTTCACCCAGATCAGTATTTACCGCAACCTGCATTGCTGGGAAATGCGATTTAACTGGATTCCATATGGTTACCAGAAGAGCTGGAATTTCCAGATCAATGCAAAATCGTCGCTGCTCCAGGACATGAAGCTCACAAAAAAGAAAGATTTCAGAGACAACCTTTAATGAATTTTGCAGGGAAAGAAAATTTACACAGGCTGAAGCGGTTAATTATTTAAAGGGATTGTAAATATAAAAGTTGTACCCTGCCCGGCAACACTTTCGGCCCAGATACGACCTCCGTTTTTCTCAACCATTTCGTGGCAAAGTACCAGACCCAGGCCTGTTCCAGGTTCGTTGGCTGTGCCCGACTGCGAATACTGCCCGTTAAGTTTGAATAATCTGGGCAGTATTTCTTCAGGAATACCAATTCCATCATCCGATATGCTCACTTCGAGCCAGTTCCTGAGTTCTGTTTCAGTCTTATCCTTATCACTAACCAGAGAATGTGATTCCCTTCCACGAATAATAACTCTTCCCCTGGGATTCGAAAATTTGATGGAATTCGTTACCAGGTTTTGGATAACCGAATGAATCATGTTCCTATCAGCATTTACGGTAATATTGTTTTCCACTTCGTTCAGAAGCCTTATATTTTTTGTCCTGGCATTATTCTCCAGAACCAAAATAACCGAATTTATCTGATCGTGAATATTAAAAACGCTTGGATTGAACGGCATTTTTCCGCTTTGAATCCGTGACCACTCAAGCAGGTTTTCGAGCAATGCGTATGTGTGGTATGATGCATTGCGTACATTGGCGAGGTATTCTTTCACCTGGGCTATGCTTAGTTCATCCAGGTCGTCGTACAGCAGGTCAATAAAACCGAGTAAACCCTGGAAAGGATTTTTAAGATCGTGGGCCAGAATACTGAAAAACTTATCCTTGCTGTTGTTCGATTCTTCAAGTTCCTTATTGTAACGGATGAGTTCTTTTTCAGTTTGTTTCGTATCGGTCAGATCGCGTACTATGGCCAGTATTACTTCCTGTTCGAAGTACCTGCTTGTGCTGAATTTAATTTCAATCGGGAAACCAACACCGTTTTTGCACTTTCCCCACCATTCGGTTTTCAATGTTTCGTCATTCAGGGATTGAAATGAACCTCTGGCAATCTGGTCCTTTTCATTCATTTCTTCGTCCGAAAAAAACAAAGGCAATTTCCCTACCAGATCCTCACGGTCGTAACCATGGTTTATTGTCACACTTTTGTTTACGTCCAGAATCATCCCTTCGGTCGACAAAATATAAATAGGGTCATGGAAGCAATCAATCAATTCATTGTAAGAAAATCCCACAGTTGTATGCCGGACATTTTCGGATGTATATTTTTCAGCTATTAAGGCAGCAACGGTTAAGAGAAATTGCTCATCATCTTCCGAAAGCTGAATATTGGAAGTAAATGCAGCAGTCACAATGCCTTCAGTTTTAGTATTAGGTCCAACTGAAATGCCAATCAGGGTTTTCACACCTGATTCTGCAGGATTCTGGCTTTCCGGTTCGAGAAAAGCACGAAGCAAAGGCATCCTGATCAGGGAAATAGGAACTTCTTTATCTTTACTATAATCGAAAATTTGCCGGCTACTTATAAGGGGAGATATTCCTGGATTAAAAGGCGATTCCCATGCAGCAATCAGGTTCAGTATTCCATTATCGACCCTAAAGTAAGAACATGTGACAGCACTGAGTGTTTCGCCAACCTGCGACAGGAGTTTATATTGTTTCTGGAAAGGCTGATCCTGGCAGCCAAGCAATGTATCGCATATGCGCGAGAGCCTGGCTCCTTTTTTATTTAGTTCATCAATAGCCGTTTCAGCCCCTGATACTTCACGAAAAATGATCAATACATAATTCCCTGGCAAAGTATCGTTTTGCAGGTACGAAAACGAAACATGTGCCGGGCGGGCTTCGTTGAAATTTTTCTTAACCAGCAATTTACCAGAGTGTCGGTTATGTGTTTTTGTTGCAAGCAAAAAATACAGGTTGGCTTCCTCCACTGTATCGAAAGAAAAATACGATTGGAAGTTGGATCCAATCACCTTCTCTTTATCAGCCAAACTGAAAAACCGCACTACTTCAGCGGAGCAGGAAACGACAAGCCCCTGCGGGTTACAAATAAAGGTTGCTTCAGGCAATGCGTCGAGCAAATGACCAGCCTGGATATCAAATACGGAATTGTAAGCACTTCTCTTGGTAACTTCCTTCATAATAGAGTGATACTTAGTTTCCGGGAATTCCCCTGATGTGGGAGTGAGTCAGAATATAATCATCAACTTCTTTGCCAAACTCAACACAAACTTAAAATAAAATTTCACACCTTTCTGTTTTACAGACACTTACATTAATATTCGGATCAATTTTTCTTAATATTATTCATTACATGTAAAATTAATTTCTTCATTTTGGGACTTGTTTGTCCCATATTTTAGTCGCTTTAATATAAGAACTAACAAGACAGCCCTTTTAAGCACTTCTTAGCCTCAGCAAAAACTGCTTTCCCGAAAGTAATTTTATTGACAAAATAAACCCTCCGTTAATAATATAGTTGGTTGTGCACAGAAAAATTCTAGAATTCTTTTCCCATTAAGGGACTCAAAATATTTTATACTTTTGAGCTTTCCCAAAAACCAATAGAAACAAATGAAAACTGTTATTTTTACTGATAAAGCGCCGAAAGCAATAGGCCCTTACAGCCAGGCTATCGAGTTAAACGGCATGCTGTTTATTTCGGGGCAAATCCCAATTGATCCGGCAACTTCAAAACTTGTTGAAGGAGGTATCGCTGAGCAAACCGAACAGGTCATGAAAAACATTGGTGCTATACTGGCCGAAGCCGGTTTTACTTACGCTGATGTCCTGAAATCAACCTGCCTGCTGAGCGATATGGATAATTTTGCTGCTATGAACGAAGTTTACGGAAAGTATTATGCTGAAAACAGCCCTGCCCGTGCCGCATATGGCGTTGTAAAACTACCGCTTGGCGCCCTCATTGAAATTGAAACTATTGCCGGAAGATAAAATTATTACATGATTTACGATCATAACCAGTTATTTTTTTGCTGGCTGTCTATTATTTGGCTAACCTTCTGTTAGCCAAAAATCGTACTTCGTACCTTGTAAATCGTAAATATAAAAATACAATTACATGAAATCCAGAGCATTAATACTTGTCACGGTTTTATCCCTCTTCACTAATCTTAGCCGAGCCGGAGAAGGGATGTGGCTTCCACTGCTGCTTTCGCAACTCAACGAGAAAGAAATGCGCGATATGGGAATGCGCATAAGCGCGGAGGATATTTATTCCATTAACCATTCGAGTCTAAAAGATGCAATTGTGCTGTTTGGCGGCGGTTGCACAGGCGAACTGGTTTCGGACCAGGGATTACTGCTCACTAATCACCACTGTGGTCTGGGGAATATTCAGCGTCACAGTACCCTCGAACACGATTACCTCACAACAGGATTCTGGGCACAGCGTTTCGAAGAGGAATTACCCAATCCGGGCCTTAGTGTTACTTTTCTTGTCAGGATGGACGACGTTTCGGCAAAGACTCTTAATGGTGTCACCAATGCCATGAACCAGAAACTGCGCGATTCAATCATTCAGGCAAACAACAAAGTACTTGTGAAAGAAGCCATTAAGGGGACCCATTATAGCGCCCAGGTAAAAGCTTTCTATGGTGGCAACCAGTACTATCTTTTTGTTACAGAAACCTTCACCGATGTGCGCCTTGTAGGTGCTCCCCCTTCGAATATAGGGAATTTCGGCGGTGATACCGACAACTGGATGTGGCCGAGGCATACTGGGGATTTCTCCATGTTCCGTATATATGCAGGGAAAAATAATGAGCCAGCCGAATATTCAAAGGATAATGTTCCTTACCATCCGGCCAAGTCCCTTACCATTTCGCTGAAAGGAATCAAGGAAAATGATTTTACTTTCGTTTATGGGTTTCCAGGCACAACCCAGGAATACCTTCCTTCGGGAGCTCTGGAAATGATCGCCCTACAGCGTAACCCTATTGCTATAAACCTTCGCCAGCAACGAATTGATATTATCGACAAGGCAATGGAAAACGACCGCCTTACTCGCATACAATATTCAGCCAAAGCAAAAGGAATTGCCAACTCATGGAAAAAAATGATTGGTGAAAGCCGTGGCATCAAACGTCTCGACGCAATAGGGAAGAAACAGGCCTTCGAACACGCTTTCGAATTCTGGGCCCAATCGGATCCTGAAGCAAGGACAAAATACGGCTCGTTAATGCCGGCCTTTAGCAAGGCTTATGCCGACTATATCCCTTATAACAACGCTTATACCTACATTTCTGAGGGATTGTTAGGCATTGAAATGGTTCGCTTCGCCTACGGGTATGTGAACCTGGTAAAACAGTGCAACGACAAATCGAAAACCGATGCCGACATCCTAAAAATAGTCGATCAACTAAAAACAGCAGCAAACGGGTACTATAAAAACTACAATTGCAAGGTCGACCAGCAACTCTTCGAGGCCATGATGAAAACCTATATTTCTTCGTGCGAAACCGGCAAACAGGCGCCTCTGATTAAAGAAACGGCCCTTAAATACAAAGGCAATATCCCTGCCTGGGCAAAAGACCTCTACAAAAAATCAATGTTTGCCGATTCGGTTAAACTTTTTTCTTACCTGGCTGATTTTGAACGCTCCGACGTGCGTAAAATAGAAAAAGATCCTGCATTTATACTCGCCTCGGGAATCTACACGTATTCTCAAAACACGTTTACTCCGGTAATGAGTGCCTTTAATGCATTCAACGATAGTCTGCAGCGCCTTTATATCGCCGCCCAGATGAAAATGCAACCCGATAAGCGGTTTTATCCCGATGCAAATTCAACTCTAAGAGTTTCGTACGGGAACGTAAAAAGCTACTATCCTGCCGATGCAGTTGAGTACACATGGTTCTCGACCCTCGATGGTATTATGCAGAAGGAAAATCCCGATATTTATGATTATGTGGTTGAACCAAAACTCAAAGAACTTTACAACAACCACGATTATGGAAGGTACGCTGATGCCGACAAAAGCATGCATGTTGGTTTTATTGCCAGCAACCATACTACGGGTGGCAACAGTGGCAGCCCTGTTCTGAATGCCGATGGGCAACTTATTGGAATCAATTTCGACCGTTGCTGGGAAGGCACCATGAGCGACCTGATGTACGACCCTGATCAGTGCCGGAATATCTCACTCGATATCCGGTATTGCCTGTTTATTATCGATAAGATGGCCGGAGCCAAAAGACTGATTGATGAGATGACAATAGTGCAGTAGTCAGGGCTTGACTTATTATTTTTCCCCCATTTCACTTTCCTGTAGTTGAAACAACCGGAAGGTGAAAATATCCATCCTGAAAAATGTGAAAATACACTTATTTTGAAGGCCCCCACTGAAACATTCCCCTTCAAATCTGCGACTTTCTAACCTCCACTTTCAATCTTCCACCAACAGCCATCTTCCCAACCTGCAAAAAGATTAGAAAGTAATATCCATCAAAGCGCCTTCCAGGTCAGGGAACCTGAAACTGTATCCTGCATTGAGCAAATGATTTGGCGGAGCAAACTGTCCTCCGGCAACTGCAATGGATCCTTCACCAAACAGTATATTTAAGGCAAAGAGCGGAACCGTAAAAAATGCAGGCCTTTTCAACACCCTTGAAAGCACCCTTGTATAATTTTTATTATCAGTAAGCCCGGGCGAAGTAAAATTGAATACACCCGAAAGTTCTTTGTTTCCGATAAGGTAATTGATTGCGTTCACTACATCATCAATATGAATCCATGAAAATCCCTGCTTACCGGAAGCTATTTTCCCTCCCAGCCCAAGTTTAAACAGGGGAAGCATTTTTTCCAGGGCACCGCCTTGTTTCCCTAGTACAATACCAAACCTGGTAATTATAACACGGGTATCCGGAATTGCTTTTTCGGCTTCCTTTTCCCAGGCTTTGCAAATTTCTCCAAGGTAATCGTTGGCAAGCCGGAAATTTGTTTCGGAATTTGAACCTTCCTGCGAGTATATACCTACTGCTGATGCCGAGATCAGGAGGCCGGGCTTTACTGTCATAAGTTTTATTGCTTCCACGATTTTAGATGTGGTTACAATCCTGCTTTCGTAAAGGTTTTGCTTGTACGTTTTGGTCCAGCGGCCGATAATCGGGGCACCGGCTAGGTTTATTACCACATTTGCTCCCTCAAGCAGGGTGGTAATCTCAACAGTAGTTGTTAAACGGCTGATCCTTCCGATGCTCCTCACTTCAAAGCCTTCAGCAATAAAAAAATTTCTCAGACTTTTTCCTATGAAGCCACCTGCTCCGGATATAGCAATAATCATAATGCAATCAGTTTCTAAATAAACGTCCGAATGCCCGAAATGTTATATATCGCATATGGCAAGAAATACGATATTATTTTATTCCTGCTGTTAATCAATTAACAACAGGATGGATAGTTATGCAAATATTTATACCTTTGCGCCACAATTAACCTATCCGGGAATGCCCGGCCAACACGCTGACCAACTTATAATTAACTATGGATCAGAATAATGAAAAACTTTTTGCTACTTTTCCTCCCGTACCAACCGAAGATTGGGAAGCCCACATTACGGCGGATCTGAAAGGTGCTGATTACCAGAAAAAGCTGGTTTGGAAAACATCCGAAGGATTTGATGTAAAACCATACTACCGGGATGAAGATATACAGAGTATTGATACTATAAATTCTATACCTGGCGAATACCCTTTTATACGCGGCAACCAAACAGGTTCGAACAACTGGCAGATTCGCCAGGATATTGAAACCGACGATGAAAAGGAGGCTAACCTCCTGGCGATTGATTCCGTTAAACGGGGAGCAACTGCACTTGGACTTGTAGCTGCCGACCTTGAAACAGCTGAAGACGTTGAAGACCTCCTAAAGGGAATTGATGTAACTGAAGTTGGTATTCATTTTGGTGCTGCAGCATCGTATCCGAAACTAATAAAGACTTTTGCATCCTGGGCTAAATCGAAGAAACTACTTGTTGAAAAACTCCATGGTTCATTTGATTTTGATCCGATAAGTTATGTACTACTGAACGGCGATTTCTGGAAGTCGGAAAAGAGCGATATAGCTGAAGTAGCTGCTATGCTGAAACTCGGCAAAGAACTTATGCCGTCCTTTAAAGTGATTAATGTTAATGGTCATTATTTTAACAGTGCGGGAGCTACTCTTGTACAGGAACTGGGATTCAGCCTGGCTTCGGGCAATGAATACCTTTTACTGGCAACCTCAGCCGGTTTACCGGTTGATGAAGCAGCCAACCGTATGATGTTTTCATTTGGGGTTGGTTCGAATTATTTCCTGGAAATTGCCAGGCTCAGGGCAGCACGATTACTTTGGGCAAAAATCGTTGAGCAGTATAAACCTGCAAATGAATCGGCAATGCAGATGCATATCCATTGCAATACTTCGGCATGGAACAAAACCCTTTACGATCCATATGTTAACCTGCTACGCACCACTACCGAGGCTATGTCGGCAATAATCGGCGGAACACAGTCGCTTAGCATTCTGCCCTTCGATACGTTCTTTAAGGATCCAGACGAATTATCAAACCGCCTGGCGCGAAACCAGCAAATCATTTTAAAGGAAGAAGTATATCTTGATAAGGTTATTGATCCTGCTGCAGGTTCTTACTACATCGAAAATCTCACCCAACTTATAGCTGAAGCAGCATGGAAAGTTTTCCTGCAAATAGAGGAAAAAGGAGGAATGCTGGCAGCCGTAAAAGAAGGTTATATCCAGGATCTTGTTAGCAAATCAGCAGGTCTTCGTCTTGATGATATTGCCAAGCGTCGCCTCATACAACTGGGTACAAACCAATATCCTAACCCCGGAGAGGAAATGCTTGCTAAAATCCATTTCGCCGAGGAAGATGAAATGCTTGAAGAAGAGCTCTATGCGGATGAAGATATGGAAATTGATGAGAATGAAGATGATGAAGCTCCAACCACCTACAAAAAACTTACCCTGTTTGGCGGATCGGATGCTTTCGACCAGTTGAGGCTCGCTACCGAGCAGCATGTGGCTGAAGGGAACAAAAAGCCATCAGTTTTCCTGCTTAATATCGGAAACCTCGCCATGCGCAAGGCAAGAGCAATGTTTACAACCAATTTCTTCGGGTGCGCCGGGTATGAAATCCTCGACAATTCGGGATTTGAAACCGTCGACCAGGGAGTTAAAGCTGCCAGGGCTTCGAAAGCGGAAGTAGTAGTGATATGCAGCTCCGATGACGAATATGCAACGCTTGGAACTGAAATAGCACAGAAGCTCAAAGCCGCCGACTCGGAATTGATTCTGGTTATAGCAGGGTATCCGAAGGAAATCCTTGAAACGTTGAAACAGGCAGGAGTTGATGAGTTTATTCATATGCGCAGCAACCTGCTTGAAACATTGGAATCGTTCCAGGAAAAACTTGGTGTTTTCTGATCAAAGAAACAATAATTATTAATTAAGAATTCACAAAATCCCTCATCATACGATGCGACCCGATTTTAAAAATATTGATATAAAAAGCGGCCAGCCAAAACCAGCCAGCACCCAGCTTACGGGACAGGCGGAATGGATGACCAACGAACAGATTTCCGTTAAACCTGTTTATACCTATGCCGATCTCGCAGGAATGGAACACCTCAATTATGCTGCAGGTGTGGTACCTTTTCTTCGAGGGCCATACAGTACGATGTATGTGATGAAGCCATGGACAATAAGGCAATACGCCGGATTTTCAACTGCCGAGGAATCGAATGCATTTTACCGGCGTAATCTTGCTGCCGGGCAGATGGGACTTTCGGTTGCTTTCGACCTGGCTACACACCGGGGCTACGACAGCGACCACGAAAGAGTAGTCGGTGATGTGGGCAAAGCCGGTGTTGCTATCGACTCCATACTCGATATGAAAATCCTTTTCGATCAGATACCGCTTGATAAAATGTCGGTTTCGATGACAATGAACGGCGCCGTGCTTCCTGTGCTTGCCTTTTATATTGTTGCCGCCGAAGAGCAGGGTGTTCCGATGGAAAAACTGAGCGGAACCATACAGAACGACATTTTAAAAGAGTTCATGGTACGTAACACCTATATTTATCCTCCTTCACCGAGCATGCGCATTATTGCTGATATTTTTGAATTCACTTCCAGGAACATGAAGAAGTTCAATTCGATCAGTATCAGCGGGTACCATATACAGGAAGCAGGTGGTACAGCCGATATCGAACTGGCATATACGCTGGCTGACGGGTTGGAATATATCCGTAAAGGAATCGCAGCAGGAATAGATATTGATGCTTTTGCACCCCGCCTATCGTTCTTCTGGGGAGTTGGAATGAATCATTTTATGGAAATTGCCAAAATGCGAGCTGCACGCATGCTCTGGGCAAAAATCGTACAACAGTTTAACCCTAAGGATCCCAAATCGATGGCCTTGCGCACGCACTCGCAAACCTCGGGCTGGAGCCTCACTGAGCAGGACCCGTACAATAATGTAACCCGAACCGCAGTTGAAGCACTTGCTGCCGCATTAGGCCATACCCAGTCGCTGCATACCAATGCCCTCGACGAAGCCATTGCCTTACCAACCGATTTCTCGGCACGTATAGCCCGCAACACCCAGATTTACCTACAGGAAGAAACCAATATCTGTAAAGCTGTCGATCCCTGGGCAGGTTCATACTATGTCGAAACCCTTACCCATGAGCTTGCACACCACGCCTGGAAACTCATAGAAGAAGTTGAGGCACTTGGAGGAATGTCGAAGGCCATTGAAACAGGTATTCCTAAGATGCGTATCGAAGAAGCCTCGGCACGACGCCAGGCTAAAATTGATGCCGGAAGGGATACGATTGTAGGAATAAATAAATACCGTTTGGCTAAGGAAGATCCTATTGATATACTGGAAGTCGACAATACAGCTGTCCGCTTGTCGCAGATAACCAGGCTGGAGAAACTTCGTGCCGAACGCAATAATGACGATGTACAGGCTTCGCTTGAAGCTTTGACACGATGTGCTGAAACTGGCGAAGGGAACCTGCTTGCCCTTGCAATTGATGCTGCCCGCAAGCGGGCATCGTTAGGAGAGATATCATATTCATTAGAAAAAGTTTATGGGAGGTACAAAGCCGTGATCAGATCTATATCAGGAGTTTACTCATCCGAAAGCCAGGGCGACGAGCAGTATATGAAAGCCTGCAAAATGGCCGACGAATTTTCGGCACTTGATGGCCGCCGTCCCCGTATAATGATTGCCAAAATGGGCCAGGACGGTCACGACCGCGGGGCAAAAGTTGTAGCTACCGGTTATGCCGATATAGGTTTCGATGTGGATATGGGCCCATTATTCCAGACACCGGCCGAAGCAGCCCGCCAGGCCGTTGAAAACGATGTGCATGTACTCGGTGTTTCAAGTCTTGCTGCCGGGCACAAAACCCTGGTTCCTCAGGTTATTGAAGAGCTAAAAAAACTCGGACGCGAGGATATAATGGTGATAGTAGGTGGAGTTATCCCTTCGCAGGATTATGAATTCCTCTACGAAGCCGGAGCGGTTGCTATTTTCGGACCCGGAACCAAAATTCCTGCAGCGGCTATACAAATGCTTGAGATTTTAATCAGCAGCAGGAAATAATTCAAAGCAATATCTTCATCAGCAAAAACCCTTTCCGTTAACAGGAGAGGGTTTTTGTATATTTATAAACACAACTTTTCAATAAAAAGTAAAAAAGAGCGATAACCTGGATAATCACACCGCCGTCACCTGCAGTATAAGGTATTTCTTCAGGCAGTCGGCCAGCACATCCTGGTAGATTGGTTTTGTTAAATAACTATCAAAACCGGCTACAATAGCCTTTTCTTTATCCTGAGCCATTGCGTATGCAGTAAGGGCGATAACAGGTATTCCCGGATTGATTTTCTTCATTTCCGCGAGGGCAACCAGGCCGTTCATTAATGGCATATTAATATCCATAAGTACCAGGTTGATTCCCGGGTTTTCGGTAAATACTTTTAGTGCTTCAGATCCGTTCCCTGCTTTATAGCAACTAAGCCCCATTTTACGCAACATATTGGAAATCAATTTCAGATTACTTTCATCATCTTCGGCAACGAGGACTTTATTGTGTGCACTAAACACATAGGAAGCATGTTTTGGTGTTTCCGGTTCAGGTAATTCCTGGAGTACAACGCCTGGTAAAACAAACCTGAAAGTACTGCCACGGCCGTAAATGGAATCGAATGATAGGGAACCACCCATTTTTTCGATAAGCATCTTTACAATGCTTAATCCTATTCCTGACCCGCTAGGCAAACTGGAGTGAACCGAATTCTCAACCTTATAAAACCGGTTGAATATTTCATTTTTGTGCTCTTCTTTTATACCTATCCCGGTGTCGCTGACATAGAATTCTATATCTTTTCCATCCAATAGATTATATCCAAACTGGATTTCGCCTTTTGATGTAAATTTTGCAGCATTCGACAGCAGGTTATAAAGGATTTGCCGTAAGCGGTTTTCGTCAGACTGAATAGCTATATCGCCCTTTTTAGCAATCATTTTAAGATTCACAAGTTGCTTATGCTGCTGATCGAGGCTGAGGCGAATAACCTTTTTAAGTTCGGACATTACAGAATTCAACGAAAACACCTTTGTATATATGTCGAATTGTCCCACATCCATGCGTGAAATATCGATTATATCATCGAGCAGTTGCATAAGCAGTTTCCCGTTCTCATTAATAATTTCTACATACTCGCTTCGCTCTTTTTCCGATTCGGCATAATCGAGCAACTTGCTGAATCCAAGTATTGCACTCATGGGAGTGCGTATCTCATGCGACATATTGGATAAAAAAGCTGACTTTAACTGGTCCGATTTTTTTGACCGTTTACGTTCCAGATTGTAATAATACTTCACAACCAGTACCAAAATGGAACTGAAAGCCAGGTACATAAAAAAGGATGAATAAATATCAAGTATCCTTATTTTATCATTCGAATAAGGTGGAATTAGGTCGCTATGGTAAAATTCAATAATGAAAAGGAGCAGAAGGTTAATCATTAGTAATGCTGAAAAAAGTATCCTGCTTTTCTTTTCGAAAATCATCATAATGAAAAAGAAATAAAGCAGGAACAGGAATAGGGTTGGACCAACGGAAGCAGAATTGAAAAACCAGAGAAAATTGAAAAAGAAATATGAAACTATTGCCATTATAACCTTATAAAGGAATTTGTTTTTTGCCCTGAGCGACTGGTAATAAACAAAAAACATGATTATTGCTGATAAAAGCGGGGCAATTATCATAATCGGGGAGAGCCCCAGGAAAAAATTTATTACTGAACCTACTAAAGAGAAAATAGCAAGTGAAAAGGATAGTACCAATGGAATCTGGTCCTCCAGGATATTATCTTCCGGGAAACCAAAAAGCAATTGATATACGTTTCGTTTGAGGCTCATTGAATAAGTTATTAACCTGCAAATTTAAAAGAGCAATACCTTTAGAGTTGCTATCTGATCATTAACTGATTATCTGGATTCCTTATGAGGTTGAACGTACTAAATTAAATAGAAATTAATTTCAAATATTTTATCTGACAGAGTATCATTCACATGTAATGATAATCATTCACCCAAAGATAGATATATTTTTATGCTTTCCGTATCATTTTTGAAATTAAATTTAAGTGTTTTTTTTACTGTTCTATTCAAGTAGGTTACAACTCAATATAGCTGCAGATTTCCGTAATTTGTGAAATCCGCTTCCGGAGTTTCCGGAAACCTATGTATGCTCCAACACATGGGTATTAAGATACAAAATAAAGGTCTAATAAAGTAATCAGATTGCTTTGTAAGAAATCTGAATTCTTTAGCGACCTTCCTGTGTTTTTAAATATGTTGATTATTGGTTTTTTAATCGGATTTTTTTATAGATTTACAAATTCAATCGGGTAATTTTGGCCAGAAAAGCTGTTTATAACAGGAAATATCAGTTCGTGCCAGTGGTTCCCGGGTTTTACCCGTTTTAAGTAAGGGTGAATTTTGTATTAATTTTTATCCGGATTTCATCTGGTTAATTGCAATGCGGATTGTAAAACACATACAACTACAGTTAAATAATAGAATGGCGGAAAAATTCAGATTCAGAAAACCCTTTTTATACAAATTACTGTATCTGTATGCAGGTTTCATGCACAGGTTATACTACCGCAGGATAACTGTAATTGGTATTGAAAAAATACCTGCAGACACACCGGTTATTTTTGCCCCGAACCACCAGAATGCATTGATGGATGCATTGGCAGTTTTATATTCTGCACGTAAGCCGGTAGCTTTTATGGCCAGGGCCGATATTTTCAAAAAGCCAACGATGGCGAAGCTTTTGAAATTCCTAAGGATTCTGCCTATCTACCGGATCCGTGATGGTTATGGCGAACTTGGTCGCAACCAGGAGGTGTTCCAGTATACGGTTGATGTACTGAGATCGAACCTGCCGCTTTGCGTGCTTCCCGAAGGGAACCACGAAGGGCAGAAACGACTCCGACAACTTAAGAAAGGCATTTTTCGTATTGCTTTTCAGGCTGAAGAGAGTACGTCCACCCCGCTAAATCTGAATATAGTTCCGGTTGGGATCGATTATTCTGATTATTTCAATGCAGGGTCAGACCTGACTATAGTTTTCGGAACCCCTATTATTGTTCCTGATTACCTGGCAGGCTTTCATGAAAATGAAGCCCGGACGATCAATACACTAATGGACCTGCTTGCCGAAAACATGCGTAATGTAATGATTCACATACCGGAAGAACATTACCAACTGATATATACTTTGAGTGAAATGTATGAGCCCAATGTATGGAACACGCGTAACACAAACCGGCACCCTTATAACAAACTGACTATCAAACAATATATAGTTCAGAAATTAACCGAATCCTTCGCGAAAAAGCCCGGCAATGTTGACTTAATTGAAAAGGCGCTCAATACATACCAAGAGGAAATAAATAAATTGGGCTATATCGATTCTGAACTACAGCAAAAACCGCAAGGATTTGTCCCACTCCTTGCCGAAGTTCTGCTAAGTATATTAGCGGCCCCTGTTCATCTGTATGGATTAGTTTTAAATTATATTCCCTATAAAACAACTGATCTGGCATCAGCCAAAATCCGGGACAAGCATTTTAAAAGTTCGGTCCAGTTTGGTATCGGTATCCTGCTGCTTCCGGTGTATTACCTGATCGTAATTACACTTTTTTGTTTCCTTACCGACGATTTATTGCTGAAAGCCGGATTCGGACTTTCGTTACCCATTTCAGGAATGTTCGCTTTTTATAATTTCAAACACCTGAAGAAACTTGTCCAGAAGGTCAGGCTGTTCTTTTTCAGAATAACAAAAGGAGACCAGTACAAATCACTTATTGAAGAAAGAAACCAGTTAATCAATCTAATAAAAACCACCATTAACAATTAATCGTATGAAGAGATCTTTACTGTTTAAAGTAGTTTTTTTCGGATTTATGCTTATTCAGCTCTCGGCTGCAGCACAGGACGCAAAAGAAAAAAAAGAAGCCAAAATACCCACTGGACTATCATTCGGCGGACTTCCGATTGTTTCGTATGATGCCGATATGGGACTGCAATATGGCGCACTAGGCAGCGTGTACGACTATGGCGACGGGAAAAATTATCCATCGTACCGACAAATGATGAAGGTTGAAATTTCGCGTTATACTAAGGGATCCGGTACAAACCAGATTTTTTATGATGCCAAAAACCTTCTGCCACACCATTTACGGTTGACTGCCGATTTGAGCTACCTGACCGAAAAAGCACTTGACTTTTACGGTTTTAACGGATACCAAAGCAGGTATAACAGCAATCTCACCGATGATAATTCATCCGAATACATTACACGCGTTTTTTACCGCGATCTGCGTAAAATGTTCCGCTTCACGGCCGATGTACAGGGTCAGTTATCCGGACCGCATCTCCGCTGGCTGGCAGGGTTTGGCATTATGAACATGAAAGCCGGCCGTGTCGACTTCGATGCAATTAATAAAAACAAGAGCGGTGAAGATTTGCTTACCGATACGGTTACACTTTTCGATAAATATGTCGGATGGGGCATTATCGGCGATGCCGAAAAGAACGGGGGAAGTGCCAATTTCATTAAAGCTGGTATTGTTTACGATACACGCGACAACGAAGCTAATCCTATGAAAGGTATGTGGAGCGAGGCCCTGATTACTTACGCCCCGGGGTTCCTGTTCAATCCGGAGTTTTCGTATGCCAAGCTGGTTTTAATTCACAGGCAGTATTTTACCATCTTAAAAGACAAACTTTCATTTGTATACCGTATTGGATACCAGGGAACGATAGGCGGAACTGCACCTTTCTTCATGCAGCCCTATATGCTTAGTTCATATTCGTCGATCACAAAAACGGATGGACTCGGAGGTGCCAAAACCTTACGCGGAATCATGCGCGACAGGGTTGTAGGCGATGGTGTTGCTTACGGAAACCTCGAAGTACGCTGGAAATTCTTAAAAACTCATGTAGGTAAACAGAACCTTTATTTTGCACTTAACGGATTCTCCGATTTCGGAATGGTTGTGCAACAGATTAAAATAGATAAGACGAAGATCAGCGCTGCAGATCAAAGTAAATACTTTGATTTCAGCTTCGAAAAGGACAAGTTGCATCCCAGCCTTGGCGCAGGACTTCGTATTGCTTTGAACGAGAACTTCATACTGGCAATCGATTACGGTTTCTCAACCAACAAGCAGGATGGTCTTAAAGGCCTTTATATTAACATAGGGAATTTATTCTAGGCTTGTCCTTTGAATTATTAAGCCCGCTGTATTTATTAACATAGAATTGCACAGGCAATATGTATAAAATAAAAAGCCCCGGAATTATAGCTTTTTCCGGGGCTTTTTTATTTCGAAATAATTTCACTTAGTTCTCTACATTTGGCTGAACGAGCAGTTGCATTGTATTTAGCTCAAGTGCAACTAGATTCCCGTAACCAGGTTGATCTGAAAGGTAAACCCCGTTATCGAGATCGATAAAACGGAATGAATCGGATTTGATTGTTTCGTTTATAAAATCGAGGGTTACGGGTACATGACCATGAATAATTTTGCAATTCCCAAGTTTCACGGGATCAATTTTATAATCTTTTTCCCACATCATTGCCCATGTATCGCTGAAAATGTCTTCGTTCTCGAAGTTAAACCCCGCATGTACAACAAGGAAATTATTCCATTTCCTGTAGAACTCAAGCGATTCGATCCATTCAATATAGCTTTCGGGTATTTCGGTGACATCAGTAACGCCGAAACTTTGCAGGGTACTTGATCCACCATGAAGAATCCACTTTCGATACAGGGCGGATTTAAGATTAAGTAACTTCCTCAGGCGCAGTTTCGCCTGCTCTTCGCGATATACCAGGGCCAGGTATTCTTCGTGGTTACCCTTGAGTACTAGAGTATTTATCCCGCTTTTCATCAGTCCGAGTACATAATCGGCAACGCCTTTGCTGTCAGGCCCACGGTCGATCAGGTCGCCAAGGAAAATAAGGTTATCGTCCCTGCGCAGCCTGATCAGGTCTTCGACCAGGGTACGAAGCGTAAAGAAGCAACCATGTACATCAGGTATAACCCAGGTTCTCATCTACAAGTATACAAGCATCAGTTATTCTACTATAGATACCGGTCAGAAAGCAGCCGGTTATTATTTCTTCGATTTACCCTGGTTGGCAACTTCGTCCATAAGTTTTTTAATCACTTCGGGGTCGCCAAGGAAATAATCTTTTACAAAATTGAGTTGATCATCAAATTCGAAAACATACGGAATACCAGTAGGGAGGTTGAGGCTTACGATATCCTCGTCGCTGATTCCCTTGACGTATTTAATAACCGCACGAAGGCTGTTTCCGTGGGCTGCAACAAGCACCTGGTCGTGTTTATGCAATGATTCGCGGATTTCGTTTTCCCAATAAGGCACCATACGGTTTACAGTATCCTTGAGCGATTCGGTTACAGGGGCTTCGTTACCAATGGCTGCGTAACGTGGGTCGAGGCGCGGGTTGCGAGGATCGTCAGCAGCAAGTTCCGCTGGAGGAATGTCGTAACTGCGGCGCCATACAAGCACCTGTGCATCCCCGTATTTTTCAGCAGTTTCAGCCTTATTGAGGCCTTGCAGGTTACCGTAATGTTTTTCGTTAAGGCGCCAGCTTTTTTCGACCTGTATCCACATCAGGTCCATTTCTTCGAGCACAAGATTGAGTGTTTTTATTGCACGTTTCAGGTAGGAAGTATAGGCAAGTCGGAAATCGAAACCGTTTTCTTTCAATACTCTGCCTGCATCCTTTGCTTCGCTGATGCCGTGTTCCGATAAATCAACATCCGTCCACCCGGTAAACCTGTTCTCTTTGTTCCATTCGCTTTCGCCATGGCGAAGTAGTACTAATTTTTTCATTTTTGTGATTTTATTTTTATAATTATCTGAATGTCAAATACATCTATTTTCATCAAATAGTTTTCAAATATACATTTTAATACGTTGCAGTGCAATTAGTTGGTGATTTCAATTCGATATTTCGCCAAATTGTATGTAATTTAGCCCCCTGACCGCAGTTTATGAACCTTAACTCCTCCCCTTTCTGGCTTCGTGCCCTTTTCCCGAAAGGGCTGGTATGGCGCATCCCGGTAAACAAGCCTGAGATTTTTCTTACGTTCGACGATGGCCCTGTACCTGAAGTAACCCTGATCGTTCTTTCAATTCTCAGGAAATACAATGTGAAGGCAACGTTTTTTTGCGTGGGCGAAAATGTTCAGAAATACCCTGAGGTATACGAAATGCTTGCTAAAGACGGCCATGTTACAGGCAATCATACATTTCACCATGTGAAAGCATGGAAAATGGCTCACAGCGACTTCTTATCTGAAGTTGAACAATGCAGCCAGCTGGTTAAAAGCAGGCTCTTCAGACCTCCTCACGGGCAGATTAACAGGAAATTAGCACGACAGCTTTCCCCTGTTTACAAAATAATCATGTGGAGTGCCCTTTCGTGCGATTACGATAAAAAACTCAGTGGCAGCCAATGTCTTACCAATGCAATTGAACATACTTTCCCGGGTTCTATCATAGTTTTCCACGACAGTATTAAAGCCCGCGAACGAATGGAATATGCGCTTCCGTTATACATAGAACATTGCCTCGAAAAGGGATATTCTTTCCGAACACTTGAATAACCGGCAACAATACCAAATCAGGGTTTTAAAATTTCTGATCCTTCAACCGCATTCCGCATTTTGCTTATTTCGGCCCTAGCTTCATTAAAGGCAAGGTAATAATCTGTTCCATAAGTTAAAGCTGAAAGTTGGAATTTATGGTCAGGGTTTCGTGTTTTAATAACAAAGTTCCTTCTCCCCGCAATTCCCTTCGGATAAAGGAAGTCATATCCTTTTGCGTTAAACTAAAATCCTCGTACTTGAGAAAATTGGAGGCTACAAATTTCAAGCTTAGCTCATTATTATTTTTATATAACTGATCCGGTGAATAAACCCGTAAAGCAAGCTACACACAGGACTAAATAAGACTTGTTAGAAAGGCTATAATAACAATCAACAGCTCCTATTCCACTAATGAATTCGATCCTTGCATTAATATGGTGAATGGTTCTAACAACAAGTAAAACAAAACGATTGTCAGCACAATTTTGTATTTACGAACATACAGGACCGAAAAGTGCTGTACCATCCTGAGAGTTTATTATTTTTTTGTGATTCCTATGGCTAAGGGAAATATCTGGATTGTTTATTTGCAAGTAATCGTCGAATTAAACCGTTAAATTCACCTTTTTTTACAAATATATGAGGTATGTTCAGTCTGGTTAAAATCAGCCGGAAGAAAATGTAACTAACTTCTCCCGGGCACGTCTAAAAAACGCATAGGGAAAACTAATAAATATTCAAAAAATGACTGGCAGATCATTAAGTGCAGCTTTTAGAAAAGTCATCAACTGGCAGCGTATACCGGCTAATTCCATCCAGTTTAAGTCGCAGGAAAAAGAACTCTCATTCCTTATAACATATGCTGTGTTCTATATCATTTCGGGCTTTTTCATCGGCCTGGCGATAAAACATTACCCGATTCCTATATTAGGAACCACAGATTTTATAACGGATGTCTGGTATTCAATTATCTTTAAGATAATTCTCCTGCTGGTTGTACCGGCCGTAGTTTATTTTGGCTGGTGGCGCTATACCATGAAGGATTTGTTGCTTGGGCTCAGTGCTAATTCTAAAAATATTACAGCAACGGTTCTCCTGTTCAGTGCCGGTTTCCTGCTGAATAGCGGTCATATGCAAAGCATAAGGGAAAGTTTTGGAAATTTTACGGATTCGCCTGCCCGCCTGGTTGTGGGTATTATAATGCCCTTATTTATTGCGGCGATCCCCGAAGAGTTTTTTTTCCGTGGTTTCCTTCAAACACGCCTCGAAAAAAAATGGAACCGTACGACTGCGATTTTGGTCTCGACTTTACTTTTTGCAGCCTGGCACCTGCCGAGCCGTTACTTACTCGCAAATGGTGCCGAAGGACAGGCAGGAGATTGGGGCCAAGTTCTTTTGCTAACCGGCATACCGGTATTTATAGTGGGTGTTATTTTTGCAATCCACTGGAGCCGGTACCGGAATATAGTATTGCTGGTTCTCACACACTGGGCCATTGATATACTGCCGTCGGTGAGTTCGTATTTTAAGATACCAACCTAAAAACAGAATTCAAAGACTTTTCGGATCTGTAGTCCGCTTACCTGCTCACAATAAATTTCCTGGTTATGCTGCGGCCTTCGTAATTAATCCGAAATAGGTAAGTTCCCGGTTTCAGGTTGCGGGTATCCAGTTCAATCCGGCTTTCATCCTGTAATTTAACCGGTACAATCGCCTGTTTCCCGTCCATGGCAAGAATTACAGGAGTATTAATTTTACCAAGGTTGTGCTGTATATTCAAAAAATCACGCGCCGGGTTTGGCATCAATGCAAGTTGTTTACCTGCTGGCAGATCATTGTCGACGGATAATATTAAGTTGTTAGCTGATACAATCCACTGGTGGGGATCTAATTGGGCAGAATCGATTACAAAGCCAGGGTTGACCGAAAACGACTGCCCTGAAAAAGTATTATTAAATACAATCGAGGTATCGCGGGTGCCTCCGAAAAACCGGATCTGCACGGGCATTTCGAAAAAACTCACTGAAGGATGCGATTGTGTCTGGTATATAAAAAGTGTAGTCGAGTGATCAGGAAGTTGCTTCGCAACATGTATTGTATAACTCGGGTACCCCTGGCCTGTAAACCAGTCGGCAAAAAAACCAGTAAGATCACGCCCTGAAGCTGTCTCCATATGAGTCTTAAAGTCGGCAGTCCTCGCAAAGCCATGCCGTAAAGCCGGATCCTGCAGGTAGCTCCTTATCCCGGCATAAAATGCATTATCACCTACAATCCAGCGCATCATGTGCAACATCATTGCTCCTTTACCATAGGAGAGACGTGCATCGAATAAGCGGTCTTCGTTGGTTGTATCGGGACAAAAAACGGTACCTCCGGGTTCGGTACACACAAAGGAAATCACATTATGTTTCCATATCTCCCAGTAAAAGCCGTTGAATAAATGTTCGTATGATATTCCCGTACAATACGATGCAAAACCTTCGTTTAGCCATATGTCCTGCCACGATCCGCAGGTAATCATATCGCCGAACCACTGGTGGGCAAGTTCGTGTGTGATTATTTCGCTGTTAAAGGCTCCTTTCCCGAGGAAAGTCATGGTTTGGTGTTCCATACCTCCGCCCCATGCAAACTGGCACTGCCCGTACTTTTCTTCCCAGAACGGGTAGGGCTCGAAAAGATCTTCGAATAATGCCATGCTTGGCATAACGGTGGCAGCATTTACACGAAGCGATAATGAATCTTCGGGATATACATAATTCAGTATCTGAAGCGAATCATTCCCCCTAACATAATAATCCGAAAAGCGGGCGTAATTGGTCGATGCAATGGCAATAAGGTATGATGCAATGGGGAACCGGTGTTTCCAGTGAGCAAGAGTGAAATAGGTTTCGTAAGGCAGCTCGCTTACAAGTATGCCGTTGCTCCCTGTATGGTATCCTTTCGGGGTAACCACATACATGTCGATTGAATCGATTTTATCTGTAAGATCGTTCTTAGATGGCCACCAGTCGGCAGCACCATAAGGCTCCGACAAGGTCCACATGGCACCCACACCATTGTGAAATGTAGTTCCATAGGACCCAAAGCCTGAGGTTGTGGGATTGCCATGATAGTAAACCGTAACCGAATCCATTGCCCCTGCCGCTACAATACTGTTGAGAGTGATTGTGAGAAGCCGGCCGGCATGAACAAGTGTACATTTCTGGTTCTTATGAAAAGCCGAATCGGCCGACATATCCGTAGCAAATTCGAATTGTATGCTTCCAATAGACGAAGGTCTGACAACAAAATACGATGTAACCGAACCGCTGATAAATTTAACAGCCGGATCGGTAAACAGGAAAAATCTGTGGTATTTCAGGTCGTAATTGTTTTGTATGAGCGGTGTATGCGGAACCCTGAGTTTTGCGTAAGCCTGTTTTTCGCCTGCCGACAGCAGCCCTATACTGGAAACAGTTGGTGCATGCTGGGCATAAATACCTGTAGCTGTTGTCAATAAAAGCAGGATTGTAAGAAAACGCCGGGTTAAGGTTATCATCGAATGCGTGTTAAGAGGGTGTTATCAGAGTATAAAAACAAAAAAGCAAAGGCAATGTTTATAAAGCAGTAAAAGACCAGGCACAATATTGCCTCAGAATTGGCATAAATTCAAGCCTATTTGACCGGGGGTTTCCGTTTCCTCAGACGCGGATATAAGAGGACAAAAGCAACTATAAGGAGGATAAACCACCATATACTGAAAAGGAATATGATGAAGTCCTTCAGGTAGTCGAAACCGGTTTGTACTGCGTTCCAGAGCCGCGCGAAGAAACCCGGTTCATAGGCCCTGATGTTTTTTTCGTTGGCAACCAGGCTGTATTTCACCGATTGCCGCTGGTACATCTGTATTGAGATTGTGCTGAACTGGATCTGATCTTTCAGAGTCAGGTTCGAAATCAAGGCCTGGTCGGCAGCTTCCTGGCTGTTCAACAGGCTTTCGGCAGCCGAAGTTACATCCGCCCCTTTACTGTCTTTGTTATCAACCACCTTCGACAGGCGCTGGTCGTGTTTTTGGGCACGAATTTGCGCTAACCGATTGGTGAGTATATCGAGAGCCACATCCTTTGCATTGATGATACGGTAATCGAGAAACTCAATCAAGGGTGCGATCTGCTTCAGTGTAGTATCGAGTAATATATTCGGCACCCTTAAAGTCATTGTATTATTTATGGTAAAATGAGTGATAATTAAGGTTGAGTCGGCGGTTACCGATTTATTATCCTCGTAATTCAGGTCGGAAGTGAGGTTTGAATAGGCTACAAAGCCGCCATTCAGTCGTATGATATCTTCAACTTTATACGTTGCCTTAATTACATCAGGTACACGGAATTTTAACTCGGCCGTGCGGATAAACCTCCGGCTTGTATCGGAACCTTTCTCCACAGCCGCAGATGAGGAAATGGCAGAAGCCTGATCGGATGGAACAGATGCACTCACAGTATCCGACAAAGCAGCATATTCAACTGCTGATTCACGGGTTGGGGCTGAACTTTCAGCCCTCCTCTCCCGTGCCGGGCCACAACTCATTACAAAAACAAAACACAGAACGATTGCAGGAAACCACTTTTTCATATGCTTAAAGGTTTGAAAATTGATACTGGTTGAATGGATTGAATTTTAATTGAAACTCAATGTTGTATACATTATTGCATGAGTTCAAATTTAAGGAATAAAATCACATCGGGGTGTAGATTACAGAATAAGACAAGTGGTACCCGTAGTGATCCGGAATTTCCTGCTGGGCATCTACCGGCACCCACATACTTATTTCTGAATGACCAAGGCAAAAGGCAGGCAATGAGTCCAACAGATGAACAAAATTATTTTATTTTTATCCATTCGCCGCAGTCAACCAAATTATAAGAAGTAAAAATCTGATAGAAGTAAATTCCTACAGGAAGATAACTAGTGTTTATATGAGTAACCCCTAAACTCAACTTCTGTTCAGTAACCAATTGACCTAGTGTATTAAATAGGCGCACTTTGTCCGCATTAATAACTGATTTTATTACAAAATAGTGCCCGGGATTCGGATATACAACAACTGTATTAATTTGTGGTATAGGTTTACTTACATTCTCAAAGAAGGATCCATCGGGATTAATTTTCAAAATTTTAATATCATAATCATGGTTTGTTTTATGGTGCCAGTCCCAATAATTTCCAAGCCAAAGACAGCCACCATCGCTGGTAGCCAGACATTTTCCTGAACGAATATATCCATTATTACCATACCGTTTTATCCATTTGATGGTTCCATTAATGGATGTATTATAAAGCATCATTTGATTATCCTTTAATACGAATTCCTGCGGTGTATCAGGTATCTGTGAAATTGAGGAATAAATATTATCTATTGATATAAAATCCATCCCCATTGAGTAATCGTTGGTATCAATCGACCCAAAATGCATCACCTTTTCCCAGTTCCCATTATTAAATAGACCCCACGCCGCATCAAATGTCCAATCGGAGGTAAGTCCTTCAATAATACAAGTTGAATCGTTGACGGCTTTTGTAGAGTATAAATACACCATCGTATTAGGATATATTTGATTTGGTACAGTATATAAAACTTGAATGAAATTGAAATTTGTATCAAGTTGAACAATTTGCCGATAATTATTGATATTATAGCAAGGCACTCCCGGCAATTCGATAATATTTGAATAAGGCTGTAAACCCTCGAAAACATGCTCTTTAATTGAATCACCATCAATCGACATTTCTTTGCAGAATGAATTTATTTGAGTTTGATCATATGAGACATATGTTCCTGGGATGACAATATTCCCTTTCGAATTTAAAACTATATTCCCTGTAAAAGTATAACAATCCTTTTTTGCGAAGGTGGTATCATGCAGAAGATTCAGGTTATAATTATAACGCATTATCCGATACGAAACCTGTATGTTAAGATCTCCTTCTTTGAAATTGGCCCCAAGTATCAAAAAGTCATTATCTTGTTTTAACAGACCTGTAATCATAAAATTGCTGCTAACTTCATCATGAAATACAATGCTATCAATATCATTTCCAATTGAATCTATTTTCAGAATTATATCACGGTGCGCTCTACGCCCCTGATCATTAGTATATGTTCCTTTTACCAAATATAGCAGGTAACCGCCCGAAGGAGTTTCAATAGCCGTATTAGCAAATTCATCCTCGCCAGTACAAATGTTTTTTGTAAATGTTTGCGCACTCACAACAAAACACTGCAAAACCAGAATAACGATTATTCTTAGACCTTTTTTGTTCATGGGTGGCGTTCAATCTAGTGCAATTCCTCTGTATGGACTCGTATCCCAATGCTTGCGCTATTTCTACCGTTTACAAACTTAGTGAAATT
Organism: Bacteroidales bacterium; assembly: GCA_963677975.1. Taxonomy (GTDB): domain Bacteria; phylum Bacteroidota; class Bacteroidia; order Bacteroidales; family UBA4417; genus UBA4417. The sequence goes on from OY782677.1 coordinate 4,778,018, forward strand.
AGATTTAAATCTGACTAATTATTCACCCGATTCCATGTTTTATTGAGGCAATAAGAAAAACCAACGTTGATTTACAAGCCAAATACATCGAACCACTGCAGGAGATTCATGGCAGATAGTGAGAAGAAAATTAAGCATCAAAAGCCGCAACTTCAACGGTTACCGTTGCCTTCCCTGAATTATTGATACGATCATATTCGTGGCACTGGTGCATAAATGCCTGCAGGCGCGAATCGATATTGGTGGCCTCCTGTCCGTCGTAAGCAATATTTTCCCATGGTATATTGTTGTGGTCTTTCCTGAAGAGATTGCTAACCGAAGCCACCAGTGTACCCGGCATACAGGTAAAAGGCATGATATAAACAATTCCCGAAATATTGGCATGGACCAGTCCGCCGGCTGAACCAAAAGCTGCAACCGGGTCGCCGTCGTAATCCTTATGGATATAAGGCGCACTCCTTCTGATCATCTCTTCCAGTTCGATTTCTGTTTCCATTTCCACAAAATCCTTAACCGAATTTTTCAGGATATTCCCGGTATAGTGCTGTCCCCATTGCTGGATTTTCGACTTAAACAAACCTTTGATATCGCCTTTCCACAGGCTGTCGCGCCAGTAGCGGTACGATGAATATACAAGCCATTCGCCGAAAGGCGCCATAATGGTTTCAGCTCCGAGAGCTTCCAGTTTTTCGACCAGGAAAGAACTGCAATAAGGGTTATCGCGCATAAATGTCTCACCGACAATGGCGATCAGCGGTCTTCGTTTACTTTCGATAAGTTCGAGTTCACTGAATGCTTTACCGGCATTTTCAAGAGTTTTGGGCAGGGTACGCGAACCATGCTCGATCGATTCAATTACCTTAAGCAACCAGTACTGATAAAGACTGTTGGCTGAGCCTTTCACTTTTTCGTAAGGTCTTTTTTCCTGGACCATCTTTTTCAGAAGATCCGTTGCTACAATTCCTTTCCATGCGTTGAGCCGGAACTTGCCCGACTTCCCCGGCGCTATTTCGGCATACGCATTATCGTTGGTCGGCGTTAGGATTTCGGCTTCGAAGAATCCCAGCCGATCGAAAATAATGCGGTGAAGTTTGTTATAATCCCCGAAACGACAAGGACCGTTATGGTCGGGCATAAAGAAAGTCATTTTCGAAGGATCGGCGCCCGGTTCCTGAAGTTTCTTTACAAAACTTCCCAGTGTGGCTATAAATGGGAAGCATTCCTGGCCATTGGTCAGTTTGCGGGCAATTTCAATTTCGTATGCCCCTGGCATTGGTAGCACTTCGGCCTTAATGCCGCATAACCTCGACGAAGCAGCAATAGCATGCACCGTATCCCGGGCATAAGGGATGTACAAGGTCCGACCTTCGACTTTGTTAATGGTATTATGAATGTATTTGGGTTCGATCTCCCTTGAGCCGCTAACTTTCAGGTAACCCTCGAGGCTGTCGAGAAAAGCTTCGAGGCGGGTAACCAGGCCTGCATCGGCACTGTGTTCGTCAACTTCGAGATGCAGGTAAGGTTTGCCTTTCATTTCATCGCGTACATAATGCGTAATAAAAGAGTCAGGTCCGCAGCGGAAATTCCCGAGGAACACGCCAAAGAGCCTGTCGTCCTTGCGGATAAGGCGGCTGGCAGCCAGTATCTTCTGGCCGTTTGGCCAGTACATCATTTTATAGTCACCGAAAATATTTTCCTGGTACAAAGGCAAAAAATCAAGCGGAATCGGGATGGTATCGAGGTTGATGAGTTTCTCCACCAGGCGCAGGTTCAGCGATGGATCGCCGGTATTGTATGGGCGCCCAAGGATAATCATCGCTTTTTTATTGTTCGGGAGGTTATCGAGGATACCGCGTCCGCGCGATTGCAACACGGCTTCGAATGCCGATTGTTGAAGATCGGCTTTTTGAATCGCTTTCAAGGTCCTCGATTTTGCTATTCCAAATTTCCCTTTCATAAACGATGCAAGTTCCTGGTTCAGAACCCTGCCGAAAAACCGGAAATGCAGGGTCGGCGTCAGGAATTTGTCTTTAATTGCAGGATCGGTAAATGCGCTGCGAAGCATAAACGGGTAGGTCTGTATCCAGGGGCAATTGGGATTATTGGTAGGATTGGCTTTGGTACCCTTGGCATTTACAATAAACGGAAGGAATATAAAATCAACTTTCTTTTCGAGCAGGTTATCGACGTGACCGTGAACCAGTTCAACAGGAAAGCAGGTTTCGGCCACCATCAGTTCGAGCGACTTTTTGGTAAGCTGGTAGTCGGTAGGATCGGAAAGCACAATCCGGAAATCGAGTTCGGCAAAATAATTGCGCCAGAACGGGAACTGCTGCCAGAATACCATCAATGCACGCGGAATGCCAACCGTTATTCGTCCATCAGGAGCCTCTTCGCGGTAATCACCCAGGAGGTAGTGAAGGCGTTCTTCAAAATAATTCGGGATATCCTTGCCTTTTCCCTTACGTTCGTCAACTTCATATAATTCGCATCGTCCGCCGTAAAAGAGAGGTTTTTTCTCCCCTCCTATTTTAACCTTTTGAATTTCACAGTTGTTGGAGCACGATTTACAGGTAAAGCTATCGATTGTAAACGGAAGCTCACTTACGTGAAAGCCTTTGAACCGTGATTTCTGACCTTCGACCATAGCCTTTTGTGCCAGAATTGCAGCTCCGATAGCACCGGTTACATCGAAATGAGGCGGAATAATGATCTGTTTGCCTGTAATTTTTTCGAAGGCTGCTACAACAGATTTGTTGTTTGTAACGCCTCCCTGGAAGAAGATTTTATTACCTATGGGTTTATCGCCCACAACCTTTTGGATATAATTCTGCACTATGGAATAGGCCAGCCCGCCAACCAGGTTATCCTTATCGGCACCGCGCTGCTGGTGTGAATTCAGGTCCGACTCCATAAAAACAGTGCACCGGTCACCAAGCCGCACCGGTCTCTCAGCCGACAGGGCAAGGTCCTCAAATTCCTTTATAATATTGATATTCAGTTTCTCCGATTGTTCTTCGAGGAATGAGCCTGTGCCGGCTGCGCATACCTTGTTCATCTCGAAATCAACGATCACTCCATCCTGTATAGAGATGTATTTTGAATCCTGCCCGCCAATTTCGAAAATAGTATCCACGGTTGGATCGTGATCGATGGCAGCTGTAGCCTGGGCTGTAATTTCGTTTCGTATAAGATCAGCCCCGATAAAATCGCCGATCAGATAGCGGCCCGAACCCGTTGTACCGGCAGCTACAACCTCTACATCGGCACCAATTTCGTCGAAGATTTCCTTCAAACCCCGCTGAACAGCGTTCAATGGCTTGCTAGCTGTTGGAAGGTACCTGCGTGCCACCACGTTGTGATCAGCGTCAATCAGCACTACATTCGTGCTCAGCGATCCAATATCAACACCTAACGCCACTTTAATCTTTTCACCTGCAACTTTCTTTACAACTACATCCTTGTTGTATGTGGCGCAGGATTGCACAAGCTGGTCGTGGGAGATATTTTCGTATTCCTTGTTCAGAAGGTATGCGTCCAGTTCTTCAAGCCCTTTGAAAGGAACAACATCGTCTCTTCCGTTCGACAGAATATGGTAAAGAGCCCCGATAGCTCCCATCGAAGCATGGTATTCGGGAATTATCAACTCTTCATCAGTAAGTTCGAAAACTTCCCTGAAAGCCCTTACCATTCCTGCGTTGGCCGCAACACCTCCCTGGAAAATGAATGGCGCCTTGAACTTTTTGCCCCTGCCCAGGTTGCTTTTGAAATTTCGGGCGACCGCAAAGCATAAACCTGCAACAATATCATGTAAAGGTGTTGCGATCTGTTGTAGATGGATCATATCGCTTTTGGCAAAAACACTGCATCTGCCTGCAATCCGCGGAGGATTTTCGGACATTAACGCCAGTTTGCCAAATTCATTTTCAATCGGGACGCCTATTCGTTTTGCCTGTTGATCGAGGAATGAGCCTGTACCGGCTGCACAAAGGCTGTTCATGGCGAAGTCCGACAAGCGGGAATGCCCGCTGTTGGTACCGTTTTCCATAAGAATCAGCTTGGAGTCCTCGCCACCCATCTCAATTATGGTACGGGCCTGCGGATAAAGCACTGCTGATGAAGTGGATTGGGCAATAATCTCGTTGATAAAAGCACCTCCTATCAGTTCGGCTGCCTTTTTTCCACCGCTACCGGTAAGAGCGATACAACCGATATTTTCACTCCCGTATATTGCAGCAATTTCCGAAACGATGGTTTTAAGAACATTAAACGGACGCCCTTCGCACCATGTATAGTGGTTTTCGAGAATCTGCCTGTCGTCATTCATCAGGATTGTATTCAGCGAAATGGACCCAAGGTCAAGGCCCAGATGCAATTTTGACTTATCAACGTATAAAGCGTCTTTCATAGTCCATGTATTTAAATATCAAATAAGGGGTACAGTGAATAACATAGTGGGATGCAGGTTATCCCGAATTGAAATCAGTAATAGTGTTGCCTGATTTTAAGCACTTGTTAAGCAAAGATAAGGTTAGAATTATAGGAATACAATGTTTTGAATAATTTAGAGGCTGTCTAAATTTTAGCATATTTTAATTTCTGGCAGTTAAATCCAATTAATACTATTGCGAAAGTCGCATCATATACGTTAATTATTCCTAAATCATATATTTCAGACGCCTTAACTAAGGTGGGCAGGAATGAAGATTTTAATTACTCCCCGATTTTTTCGCATCTTTGCATTTGCTAATTATTTGTATTTATGCCTAAAGGCCTGCACAACTATTTCAGATTTACTTTGCGGATACTGATACCGGCAATGGTGGCTGTATATATGATTTCGTGTGCCACGATTGTTTCGCCTACCGGTGGTCCGAAGGATGTAACCCCACCCAAGCTGGTTAACTCGGAACCCCGTAACCTCTCAACCAATTTCAGCGGAAATAAGCTCATCCTGAATTTCAATGAATATGTAAGTTTAAAAACTCCCGAAAAATACCTTCTTATCTCCCCTCCATTGCCTACATTACCTGATATTAAAGTGAAAGGGCATTCGGTAGTTATTAAAATTGAAGATTCGCTTCGAAGCAATACAACCTATAACTTTTACCTCGGAAATGCCATTGTTGATTTAGCCGAGGAGAACCCTGTCAGGAATTTTAATTTTGCATTTTCGACTGGTCCACAAATTGATTCCCTTAGCCTTTCGGGGAATGTTACTGAAGCCTTTACACGAATGCCGGTGAAAGGTGCGATTGTAATGCTTTATAACGACTTCACCGATTCATTGCCAATGAAACAAATTCCTACCTATGTTTCGCGTACAACCGATGATGGGAAATTCATGTTTAACAGCCTGGCTGCCGGCAAATACCGAGCAGTTGCCCTGCTCGATGGCAATAACGATTACAAATACAACCTTCCTACCGAATTGATTGGTTTCAACGCCGATTCCGTGCAGCCTTATTATATACCTGAGTCGCTAAAGGACACTGCTACGTCCAAAAAAGATAGCCTGAAAATTGATAATCCAGATATGCTCTCGCTGAATCTTTTCCCTGAGCCTGATTCAACGCAGCGCATACTGAAGAGTGTGATGGTATCGAAAGACAGGCTTGCCATTTTCTTTCGCTATCCCACCAAATCGCCGGTTTTCAGAGTATTAAACCTGCCTGATTCCCTTCCATGGGCTATAAAGGAGTGGACGCATAACAACGATACACTGAATGCATGGCTGCTGAATAAGCCTGATACACTTAAACTTGAAATTGCCGATCAAGGATTGGTGTTAGATACACTAAATATTTCCACAACTATGAAGGTTGTAGGTAAACCAAGAACGACTGCAACGGAGACAAAGCTGAAGTTTACAAATTCGGCAATGGGAGGAAAACTCGAATATGGCAAGCCTTTTATATTGACATTTTCAAACCCTGTAAAATCATATATTTCTGACTCGCTGAAGCTAAAGATCATCACCGGAAAGGATACCGCATTTGTAAGACCGCTCGCACAATTTACTGACAGTATTCATCGTCATATGAAGATCAATTACAAGTGGGATGCAAATTCCCGTTACGATTTGTACCTCCCCAGAGGATCGGTTTCCGATATTTATAACGAGAACTGTGATTCGATACATATCATGTTCGGAATGAGACCGCTGGATGAATACGGCACATTTAAGGTCCAGATAAACCGACAGGATAAAAGTTACCCAATGATTATCCAGTTGCTTACTGATAAAGGAGTTGTGGTCGACGAGCGGATTGTAACTACCGGGAAATATGCCGATTTCGGCTTACTCCCGCCAGCAACGTACGGACTGAAAGCCATATTGGACAAAAATGCCAATGGTCGCTGGGATACCGGGAAATTTATAATGAAAATCCAGCCCGAAACAATACTTATCCACCCTAAAAAATTCGAGGTGCGTACCAATTGGGAACTGGAAGAAACATGGGATTTGTAAGCCCTGAAGGCAATCCTTGCCAATAAACTAATTTAATAGTTTTACTGGGCTTCGTTACATTTGTTGATGCAGGTAATGATATCGAGAAGCGTACTGTTTTTCAGCGAATAATGAATCTGCTTACCGTCGCGTTTCGAAGCCAGAATACCTTTGCTTTTAAGAATATTAAGGTGATGTGATGCGGCAGCCTGTTCTATACGCAAAGCTTCGTATATTTCGGTAACATTAAGTTTCCTGTTGTTGTTTAATAGTTCGATAATGGCAATACGCATAGGGTGAGCCATGGCGCGCAGTTTACTTGCAGCAGCCTCTAATTTTACGATATCAAGTTTCAAAGGTTCAGTCATTTCTGTATTTTTTTTACAAAAGTATAAATAAATACATTACCGCATCGTAAATATGTAAATTTATTCATTTGTTTTTAAATATTTTATTTGGTATTGCTTATCAGATAGTTATGTGATTTAATAATCATTTGCCAGGTATTTTACAATCTCTAATCTGTATGTTTTATTCCCAGGAACCAAGAAATTGCTCCACTTGCTATACAAACAACCCTGTAAATGAAAACTTAGTCCCATCAAAAAGACCTTTGTCGCTTAGTTTAAGTTCAGGAATTACCAGCAGAGCCATAAACGAAAGTGTCATAAACGGCGCTTTCAGTGTGCCGCCGAGATTAACTGCTTTCGAATTGATGTATTCATATTTTCCAGCGACCTGGTATCCGTTTAAAGCGGCCATCAGACCGGCTACCGGCAATGGAAGTATTTCGAGAGTCTGTCCGTCGGTAACAGCAATACCACCTTTGTTCTCAACCAGGCTGTTAATCACAGTAACCATATCGGCATCATTGGTGCCGACACAAATAATATTATGACTGTCGTGTGCCACCGTCGAGGCCATGGCCCCATGTTTAAATCCAAATCCCTTTATAAACGCAATTGCAGGTTTCGAGGGTTGATAGCGATTGATCACAGTGATTTTCAATATATCATTTGCAACATCGCTTACCACCTTTCCGTCCTTAACAAGCGGTTCAACTAACAGTTGTCTTGTAAGAAGATCGCCATCGTAAACTTCAATAATTTTTAATTTTCCAGGTTCAGCTACAATTTCAAGATCTGGTTCCGAGATTTTTGATGCAAGAAAATTGTTTGGTGTTCCATAGGCGGAAGAGGGTAATAGTGTTTCACCCTCCTGAGCGACCAAAATACCATTTATAAAAGTTTTTATCACGGAAAATTCAGCCAGATTATTCACAACAACGAAATCGGCATGGTCGCCGGGCTGCAAAAGCCCATTATCAAGATTATAATGCTTTACAGGGTTCAGAGTGCAGGCACGGATTACATCCACAGGTTTATATCCAGCTTTTATGGCCCTTGTAACCAGCAGGTTAATATGCCCGGTAACAAGTTCGTCGGGGTGTTTGTCGTCGCTGCAAAACATAACCTTTTCGGGATGGGTTCCAAGTAAGGGAACCAGTGCGTCAAAATTACGGGCTGCGCTTCCTTCGCGGATAAGTATATGCATCCCTGCATGTATTTTGTCGATTGCCTCGGCAATTGTAGTGCATTCGTGATCGGTTGTGATACCTGTAGCTGCATATTTCAGAATGTTTCCGGAGTCAAGGCCGGGAGCATGACCATCCACAGGTTTGTTGTACTGTTTTGCGTAGGCCAGTTTCTGATGTACTTCTTCGTCACCATATATTACCCCTGGGAAATTCATCATTTCCGACAAGTAATAAATATCATCTCTCTGCAGTAGTTCGTTTATCTGTTCAGCATTTATATTCGCGCCCGACGATTCGAAACCTGTTGCCGGCACACACGAAGGAGCTCCGAAGTAGAATTTGAACGGTGTCAGGTTCCCATTCGATATCATGAAATCTATACCTTCCATGCCCAACACATTGGCAATTTCATGCGGATCCGAAACCGTTGAGGTAGTGCCGTGTACCACTGCAAGCCTTGCAAATTCAGCCGGAACAAGCATTGAACTTTCGATATGAACATGAGCGTCGATCAGGCCAGGAATAAGGTACTGATTTTCGGCTTCATTACAGGGAGTAACCGAAGAAATCCGGCCATCAGTAACTTCAACTTTCCCGGGAAATATTTCCCCTGAAACAACATCAACAACCTGGCCTGTAATGGAGAAGGAATTCTGCATATTAAAAAATAATTATGGGTGTAACCAATACAAAAGTAAAGGATCCGCAATTAAAAAGAAAGGGGAAAAACAGGAAATACGACTCGTTTAATGAATCCCTTGCAGGAAATACAAATTAATTCTTATGCCACAGGATTCAAAAGAATAATCCCGCGATAAGTAGAATAATTTTCTAATAAAGTTTATTTAACCGATTTGTAAACCGGAATAACATCATGCTGAAGACCGGAAAAATAATTTTTTGATGCCTGGTAATCGGTAGTAAACCCAAGAATGAATCCACCTCCGCCTGAACCACAGAGCTTAAGCTGAAATTTACCGGTTTCGAGGCCCCATTGCCATGGAGCCAAAAAATTATCGGGTATCATGTTCGTAAAATTCTTCAGCTGGAATTTCGAGACTTTCACAAGCGAATCGAAAAACGAAACCATATTTCCGCTGAGAATATCGGAAATGCACTGGTTTACCCAGGGAATGTAATCGGTTTTGAAAACATCCTCATAATCCTTAAACCGCATCTGCTCAAGAAAATGATTTACAAGTGGGCCGGTTTTCCCTATTTTCCCTGTATCGACAAGGAAAATAACACCTTCATTTTCGAACTTACTTCTCGGAATTCCTGTAATGGCAATATCTTCACGCGAATGAATAAGCAAAGGGTGCTGCAGGTAACAGTTTAAAGGGTCGATACCGCTGCTTTTACCATGAAATAAGGATTCGAGTTTCGAAAAAATGGCCCTGAGCCTGCTGATATCTTTACCGGAAATGGATTCGGAGGCGTCAATCCTGTTGGTGCAATACTTCGAATAAATTGCTGCAACAAGCGCTCCCGAACTTCCTATTCCGTAACCTTGCGGGATATTGGATTCGAAATACAAACCCTTCTCAATGTCAGTCGTAAGTTTTTTAAAATCGACGCTGCAGGGCATTTCGGCTTTTGCTTCGAGCTCGAGCATGAAACCCAGAAATTCATGGATCTGCTTATTCGACTGAACCGCGAAATCGAAATCGGTATACTTGTCGTCGTTAATAAAACTAAGCTGGCCGGTAAAATGGGTGTAAGGTATAGTAAGACCTTTTGAATTGAAAAGTATACTGTATTCGCCGAATAACAATACTTTGCCGTAAAATATATCTGTTTTAGTACTCATTCTGTCTTTATAACAATTTTCAGTTCAAATTACTTTTTATCGGTCAGCTGAGTTTAACAGGTCCGCAACCGTAAAAATCATCAATATGCGTATTCTGTTTAATGTTTTTGAATATATCTTCAACAATCAATTTACCGACTTGTTCACTTTGTTCTTCAAAATAGATTAAATGAACATTAGGTCCGGCATCAAGTGTAAAACAGATATCAAGTCCGGTTTCCCTGCGCAGTTCCTGTATACGGCTAATGATCCTGACCGTTTCAGGATACATTAGCATAAATCCGCTATCTGAAGTCATCATGAGTGCATGCAGTGTAAGGGCCTCATTTTCAACAATTCTTATAAATGAATCTTTATTTCCGGTTTTTATAGCTTCAAGCAGATCCGATGTATTTTTCCCAGCCTGCCTGATACGGGCTTCAGCAAACGGGTGATTTACCATTCGGCTGTGTCCTTCGGAACTTGAAACGGCCTTTTCATTACTATTTACAATCAGGATGGTATCGCGCAGGGATCTAAAAAGCGGATGAACTTCAGTCACCGGCAAGGCAAACAAATCGGACGAGCCTGTCAGCGACTTTGTACGGCCCCAAACGGTCAGCCCGGGGTAGAGTGAGCGGCAGGCACTGCCCGAACCAAGGCGGGCAATATAGGATGCCTTGATGCGGAATTCGGGTTCATCGAGCAATATGCCGCAAAGTTCAGTATCGAGCGAGCAAAGGCACAACGCAAGCGCGCTAAAAGCCGAAGCCGATGAGGCTATTCCGGCCGAATGCGGGAATGTATTATGGGTTTCGAGCTTCAGGTTGACCTGTTCAAGCCATGGAAATATATCAGTTATTGATTGTAAAAAGCGTTTCATTCGTTCGCCGAATGCGGCATTTTGCTTTCCTTCGAACCAGAAATCGAGTTCTGCCGTACCTTCATTTTCGCGGGGCAAAGCAGTCAGCCGGGTTTCGGTGAAAGCTTTACTCAAAGTCATACTCAGCGAAGGGTTAACAGGAAGCTGGCGCCCGGTTTTACCCCAATATTTTACAAAAGCAATATTGCTTGGCGATTGCCATGAAACACTCACAGGATTGGTAAGAGGTGCATCAAGCCTGGAACCTGGAAAATCAGAATCAGCCATCCGAAAACTAAATTTGCGCGCTAAAGTACAATATCGCTGAAATTAAACCATGTTTCGAGCCCCTTACTTTTCATATAGGCTGGCAGTAAATCAATATCGTCGTTCCACGTGAGCATACAAAAATCGCCGCCCCATGCACCCAGCGACTTAACTTCACCAGGTAAATCAAAAAATACTGTTTCTTTAAGAGAAGCTATTAGCAGCATTTTGCTGATTATAATTTCGTGTTCGCGCATAACCAGTTCAAACTCATACAAGGTTGTTGCATTCAGCATCTTTTGGGTGAGCTCACTAACCGCATCAACCATTTTTATGTCGGGGACAGAGTTCCGGCGGCGGTATTTAGTAATACCTTCGGCCGAATCCTGCTTTTTACCCTGGTAAACAAAAAACAGCCTATCGGCAAACGATGGAGCGAATTCAACCCTATGGAAGGATGGAATTTTATTTTTGAGAGAATATAAAATGGGGCCATTGCTGATAGCGCAGGCTATATCGTAACCGGAACCTTTCGAAACCTCAAAATGCAGTGGGAAAGGGTCGGTACCTGCCCAGCCGGCAACTGCTGTGATAAGGGTCGAACTGCTGCCCAATCCCCAGGGTAACGGGTAATTTAATGTTGAAATTACCTGGCATCCGTTTGTCCCCGACAGAAAAGAATTGTTCAGTCCGCGGGCGGCACGCATGAGTCGTTGCGGGTGCAGGGCAATGTCAGGGTTGCTACTTTGGATTATATCAAAATTCTCAGTTTCATATTCGGCACTGAACCAGGTGGATCCGTCATGTGCAATCGACTGCCATGATATGAATCCCAGGCTGTTTTCGAAAACCTGCAAACGTTGACCGAATTTCAAAGGAACAGCCAGGGCAGTAGCACCGTTAAGAACCAGGTACTCGGCAGTGAGCAGTAATTTGGCATTATAATATTTGTTGAATGACATCAGATTTCAGATTAACAAATCAACAGAGAATTTAAGATTTTTTCTATATAAAAAGCACCGCTGTGCATAACAACTTTAAGCACCAATCCCTAATACCTGAATCCTAACCCCCAATATTATAGAATTCACCATGCCTGTTAATGGTTCCACAAGAAGGTTTGTTGCCGAGAGCCATTTGCAAAGCCTCATGAACGCCATATTCGCGCACGCTGTATTCCATATCGTTGAATAAGCATGGCTTGATCTTACCATTGGCTGTAAGCCGCAAACGGTTACAGATCGTACAATCACCTCCGCTGCCTCCATCCACAATATAAAACTCACCTTTCTCTAAATCCATCTGCCTGATAAACCGCACCTGTAATCCATGTTTTTGTCCAAATGCTGCCACACCAGCGGCATCAGGTTCATCAGGCGATTTTTCAATCACACAATTGATTTTTACTGGTGAAAGACCTGCATCCAACGAAGCTGCAATTCCATGAAATACTTTTTCGATATCACCTCCGCGGGTAATCTGTCGGTATCGTTCAGGATTTACTGTATCGAGACTTATATTAATGCGGTGAAGGCCGGCATCTTTTAAAGGACGTGCAAATTGTCCGAGCAATTGCCCGTTGGTGGTCATGCTTAAATCGGTAATAGCCGGTTTCGATGCAATCATTTGCACCAGGCCGGTTATTCCTTTGCGCACCAATGGTTCGCCGCCTGTGATCCGTACTTTGTCGACTCCTAATGCAATTGCAGCATCAACCACTGCCAGAATTTCCTCGAACGAAAGTATTTCGCTATGCTGCATTAATGCTATGCCTTCTTCCGGCATGCAATAGGTGCAGCGCAGGTTACAACGGTCGGTAACCGATATCCGGAGATAGTTTATTTGACGGTTATAGGAGTCGAACATTTACTAAAGTTCCTTTTGTTATTTCGGTCTCCCCCATTTCGAAGGTCATAATGCCGTTGGCATGGATATAGGATTGTATATGTGCTGAACCATGGTATTCGATAGGCAGAACTGTTCCGGCGGATGAGATAGTGACAGGTAAAAACGATTTACGGACAGATTTTTTCCGCCTGAAATCAAGACCGGCCGGGAGGCGTATTTCCATCATATTACCCGAATTTCCCGTAATAAGATGTAAAAGATGTTTTACAAGCAATTCGAACTGTACAAACGATGAGACAGGATTCCCTGGCAACGCGACGAGATATTTGCCGGAGCGGGTGGCAAAAATTACAGGTTTACCAGGTTGTACAGCGAGGCTGCGGAATTTGATATCAAAACCGGCCTGCTGAATTACTGAAGGTACAAAGTCGAAATCGCCTGCCGAAATTCCCCCGGTAAGAATTACAATATCACTCTCGGCAGCTGCCTGCTGCAGGATTTCAAGTGTTGCTGCTTCCGTATCGCGGGCTATGCCGAAATATTTAGGGATACAATTAGCATACTGGGCCTGCGCAATAAGCTGGTAAGCATTACTGTTGCGTATCTGCGATACAGCCGGCACCTGTCCGGGCTCTACCAATTCGTCACCGGTTGATATAATGCCTATGCGGGCTTGTTTATAAACCTGCGGATTTGCGCAACCGACCGAAGCGAGTACAGCAATTTCCTGTGGCCTGATAAATGTACCTTTATCGAGTACTTTATCGCCTTCTCGGATATCTTCGGCCTGCCTGGCAAAATTCGGGGAGGTTTGAGAAGCAAAAAAACGAATTGTATCGGAACCGGTAATTTCAACATCTTCGACCATGATAACAGTATCGGCCCCTTCGGGCAGCATGCCGCCTGTCATTAGTTTTGAGCATTCGCCGGGTCCGATAACCTTTGCAGGAACCTTACCTGCCGGAATAGTTTCGAGAACCCGAAGTTCATTTTCAAGATCTGCCTGACGACAGGCGTAGCCATCAACTGCCGATTTATCGAATGGCGGCATATCTATATCCGAAAAAACATCTTCGGCAAGCACACGCCCCAAAGAGGTTTCGATACTTACTCTTTCGGTGGGAAGATAAGTTGCAGAATTGCTGATTATTGCCAGTGCTTCTTCAAATAATATCATGCGGTACTTTTCAGTTCAATGTGGGGCAAAGATAATTATCATTTCGATGCGATTCGACTTAAGATGCATATCGGCTCAATTATATCAGGGATTTTAACCATCACAATTACATTCGCATTCAGCAATAATTTATTATTTTTGTAAAAAACAATTACCATGGCCGATATAAAAAAAACCAATGCTAACCCACCAACAAAGACCCGGTTATTTATAAAGAAAGTAAAGAAATACCTTTACCTGGCTCTTACAGTTTTTATCCTCTTTATCGGTTTATACATATATTGGAGTTTTTTCTTCACATACAGCGACGGCACACGCACTGGAATGCTGCAGAAGTTCTCACGCAAAGGGACCATGTTTAAAACCTACGAAGGTGAACTGATACTGAGCAGTGTTCAGAGCAATAAAAACGTTGCTATTGCATCCGAAAAATTTCTTTTTTCGGTAACTGACGACAGCGTTGCATTGCAACTTGAGAAATTACAGGGCCGTATGGTAGATGTTCACTACAAAGAGAAAAACCATACTCTCCCGTGGCGTGGCGAAACTGTATTTATTGTAAACAGTGCAAAGCCAAACCAATAAACCTGTGCCTGGCTGCTTATACTACAGAATTTTATCTTTAAAAAATTTGTACGTCTCAACCTGGGAATTGATTTTCAGGTTGGGATTTCCTTTTACATATTGATTTGAACGTGAAGGAGTGATAAGCCTGGCTTTTGTGTTATCGCGAAGCTGTATCTGCAAAAGAGTCATTATCTCTCTTTGGAGGTCACGGTCGAAAATCGGACATGCCACTTCAATACGATTGTCGAAATTGCGTTCCATCCAATCGGCAGATGAAAGGTAATACAGTTCATTACCCCCATTGGCAAATACCATTATACGGCTATGTTCGAGGAAACGGCCAACAATTGTAGTTGCTTCGATATTCTCACTCAGCTTGCTCACTCCCGGTTGCAGTACACATATTCCCCTGACAATTAATTGTATTTTAACTCCCGCGGAACTGGCTTCATATAGTTTCTTAACCATTTTAACATCCGTCAAGTTATTGATTTTCAGTATCATCCAGGCATCGAGTCCAGCTTTGGCATTACGGATCTCATTATTCAGAAGTTTAATAAAGTGATTACGCATATGAAAAGGCGCAACTATAAGTTTTGAGAAACGGGGTGCATTATAAATAGATTCGAAGAGGTGAAATACACTGTTAACATCGGCGGCAATCTCGCGATTGGCTGTCAAAATTGAAATGTCGGTATATACTTTGGCTGTGGTTTCGTTAAAGTTGCCGGTGCCGATTCCTGCATAATACACATTCCGGATTCCTTCCTTCCTGCGGATCAGAAGCAGTTTTGCGTGCACTTTATAACCCGGTATGGATTGGATAACTTTAACACCTTCCTCCTGCATTTTACCTGCCCAGTAAATGTTGGCTTCCTCATCGAATCGGGCCTGGACTTCAAGGAAAACAGTTACTTCTTTGCCGTTTCGTGCAGCATTAATCAATGCATTTACGACATTCGAGTTACTTGCAACACGGTAAAGAGTCATTTTTATAGCTCTCACCTGGGGATCGAGCGAAGCTTCACGAAGCAGATCTATGAGGTAATGGAACGAATGAAATGGATAATGCAGCAGGTAATCTTTTTCCTTAAGTCCTGAAAGAATGCTTTTGTTCATGCGCAATCCCTGGTGTTCCAGAGGAGGCATAGGACTGAATTCCAAATCAGGCGTTCCTATATTGGGGAAACTCACAAAGTCTTTAAAATTGTGATACTTGCCTCCGGCTGAAATGGTATCGCCCTGGCTAATATTTAGTTTGGCCAGCAGTTGTTTCAGGAGGCGTTCAGGCATGTGACGGTCGTAAACAAATCGCACAGGAGGTGCTAGTTCGCGCTGCTTTAGTCCTTCGGTCATTAATTCAATGAAACTTTTTGAAACATCGTTATCAATATCCATTTCGGCATCGCGGGTAAACTTAACAGCGTATGCTTTAAATGAATTAAACCCGAAAACCGAAAAAATGTCATTCAGACAATGACGGATCACATCGTCGAGTAGTATAATAAACCGTTTCTCATTTTCCGGAGGAAGAATAATAAACCGTGAAAGTGTATTTAGCGGGACTTCAACCAGGGCATATTTCTCCAGCGAAGGCTTGCCTTTAACCTGTAGGACAACTGCCAGATAGAGTGAACGATCGCGTAACGATGCGGCTTTGAGATTACTGAGGATTATCGGGAATAGGCTCGGCCGCACATGATCACGGAAAAACTCTTCAACAAATTTACCCTGCAAGGATGTAAGTTCTTTATCATTGATAACAAAAATATTATTCTCTGCAAGTTCATGTATAACAGCATTATAAATCCTCTGAAACTCTTTCTGCTGCTCCTTGGTTATGCGATTAATTTCGCGCAGTGTTTTCCGGGGGTTAATGTACTTATCATGAAATACTGCCTTATCCATTGTAATCATCCGGTTCACGGTAGCAACGCGAACGCGGAAAAACTCATCGAGGTTGCTTGAGTATATTCCAAGGAACTGCATTCGGTTAACCAAAGGCGTAGCCGGATCGGCAGCCTCCTGCAGAACCCTTTCGTTGAAATGAATCCAGCTGACTTCGCGGTTTATTATATTGCTCTTGATCCCGGCCATAAGTATCTACAATTTCACTTTTTTGTTAGATTATATTACTCTAACAGTGGAACAATAATATTTGTTGATTGGGGCAAAAAATATTACCTGCCATATAGGCAAAGGTAAGGGCCTCTTTTGAAATGATAACCTTTATATTAAATAAAATAAATTCACAGTAGTAAAATCAGTAAATCCTGATAGGCTGTTCTTTAACAAACCGGGCATAATTCTGAAACCCAATATTAATTTGTGCCAATATATAGCATATTGGAAGCAGAATATACCAGATTACAGAAAGTAATTCTTTGAAAGTGATGCTTACAACATCCCCGGCCAAACCGTAAAGTTCTGTATCACCTTCGCCTTCTTGAGATCGGCCCAGTTTTCGGTTTCAAGATGAACCGAAACTACTCCTGTAGTAGGAAGGGATTCGAGTTTTGGCTCTGCAAAATGGTTGGCTACCAATGTGATCACCGGATTGTGCCCAACGATCATTACACTGTTTATCGAATTATCAAGGCTGCCAATTAAATCCAGGTAATCGGAGTCGTCACCGGTGAAAAGGGCTTCTTCCGTGGTAACTTTTGCTACCGGGATACCGAGTTTATCGGCAAGGATAAGAGCTGTATCGTACGCCCTTTCGGCCGGGCTGGAAATTATATGATCAATTACGGGTTTGCTTTCAGCCATAAACTCGGCAATTTTGCAGGTGCGTGCAACGCCTGTGTCGGTCAGCATGCGATCAGCGTCGGCAATGTTAGCATTTGCAGGAGCAGCTTTGCCATGTCGTACAATATATACAGTCTTCATAGGGTGGGATTTATTTTTTGGTAAACATACAAAATAACTTTAAACACAAAAGCGGCTGACGAAAATTTACGTTACCGCTTTTGTTTGTGAAGGGGCGAGTGGTGATAAGCGACAAGGCGAGGGGCAACTTGGCGACAAGGCGACAACGCAAAGGATGAATCCCCTATATAATCATTTCCTGTTTTTTTTGACACTCCAGAACATCGGAACTGGCACCCGGCTTAATATCAATAAGCGAACAAAGGAAATTCACTCATCATCTCATTTACCTGTGCACGGACTTTAGTGATCACCTCTTCGTTTTCATGGTTTGCTATTACTTCGTCGATAAGGTCAACAATAACAGGAATATGCTGTTCCTTGAGCCCGCGTGTGGTAATAGCCGGAGTTCCGACGCGGATACCCGATGTAGTAAACGGGGTACGGCTATCGAACGGCACCATGTTTTTATTCAGTGTAATATCCGCTTTTACAAGCAGGTTTTCGACCATTTTGCCTGTAATATCAGGATATTTGGTACGAAGGTCGATAAGCATCAGGTGGTTGTCGGTTCCTCCAGAGATTACTTTGTATCCTTTATCCATAAAGGCTTTCGACATAACCTGGGCATTTTTCTTAACCTGGATGGCATAATCCATAAACTCATCAGATAGCGCTTCACCAAAAGCCACAGCTTTCGAAGCAATGACGTGCTCAAGCGGACCGCCCTGGATTCCAGGGAAAACAGCACTATCGAGCATTGCCGACATCATTTTGGTTTCACCTTTAGGAGTTTTCAAACCCCACGGGTTTTCAAAATCTTTTCCCATCAATATAAGCCCGCCGCGAGGTCCACGAAGAGTTTTATGGGTGGTTGTTGTAATAATATGGCAATAGGGTACGGGATCGTTAAGCAAACCGCGTGCAATTAAGCCTGCGGGGTGAGCGATGTCAGCCATCAGCAGTGCCCCGATTTTATCAGCAATCTGGCGCATACGCTTGTAATCCCAGTCGCGGCTGTATGCCGAAGCACCGGCAATTATAAGTTTCGGATTGCCCGCTAAAGCTGCTGCTTCCATTTTATTATAATCGATAGTGCCTGTTTCCTCTTCAACGCCATAAGCAATCGGGTTATACAGTATTCCCGATGAGTTTACAGGTGAACCGTGCGAAAGGTGGCCTCCATGCGAAAGATTCAGCCCCATAAAGGTATCGCCCGGTTTAAGTATGGTCATCAACACGGCCATATTGGCCTGCGCACCGGAGTGTGGTTGCACATTTGCCCACTCAGCACCAAAAAGCGACTTGGCGCGGTCAATAGCAATCTGCTCAGTTTGATCCACCACCTGGCAGCCGCCGTAATACCTGCGCCCGGGATATCCTTCGGCATATTTGTTGGTCAATACCGATCCCATGGCTTTCAGTACCTGTTCGCTAACAAAATTCTCGGAAGCAATCAGTTCGATGCCATGCATCTGGCGGTCCTTTTCCTCATCGATGAGGTCAAAAATTACTTTGTCTTTTTTCATTTTTTAAATATGCAGTATGTTGTAAACAAATGAATTAACTCCTGTAGCATAAGGCCATGGCAAAGGTATAAATTAAGCTGACATTGCCAATAAAGATGTTGAGAATAAAGCCTGTTTTTTGAACTTATTCCTAAAGTTGAATAATCAACGGAAGTTGAAATTCCAATAAAACACCATTCATGGGCGAGGGCTCACAGGATTAAAGTATTTTATCATTCTCAATATTTTATTGTTACATGTTCACTTAGGGTAAAGGCCAGGAAAGTTCAGAGATTTATTTATTCCCAATTTCACTATGATAGACCCGGATTCAATAATTTTTCTTGTAGTCAATGCAATTCCGCACAATGGCTGACTTCAATTTTACGTTAACTTTGCATGCTTTACCAGGCCAGAACCTGCAGAGGATGTTTTACATTCGGTTTGGTAAATGTTATATCTTTTATTTATTTATTGACTGAAATGATCCGATACCGCAAAATACATTAATATGACAGATTTTGAACGATTTACATTGGATAATGGCTTACGGTTGATTGTTCACCGCGACACGAGTACTCCTATTGTTGCAATGAATATACTGTATAATGTGGGTTCGAGAGACGAACAACCCGACCGGACCGGTTTTGCCCATTTATTCGAACATCTTATGTTTGGCGGATCAGTGAACATTCCCCGTTACGACGAACCTCTTGAAAAAGTTGGTGGCGAAAACAATGCCTTTACCAACAACGATTTTACCAATTATTACCTTACCGTTCCGGGCAATAATCTCGAAACTGCATTCTGGCTCGAATCGGACCGCATGCTCAATCTTGCATTCTCGACCAAAAGTTTCGATGTTCAGCGCAACGTGGTAGTGGAAGAGTTCAGACAGAATTATCTCAACCAGCCCTACGGTGATGCCTGGCTTTTATTACGACCGCTTGCATATAAGGTTCATCCATACAGGTGGGCTACAATAGGTATTGATCCTTCGCATATCGAAGAGGCCAGTATGGCCGAAGTGCGTGATTTTTATTCTCAGTATTATAATCCCTGCAATGCAATTATGGTTATCGCAGGTAATGTTGAAACATCCGAAATACGTGAACTCTCCGAAAAATGGTTCGGGCCTATCCCAAAAGGAAACCCCAACCAACGGATACTGTCGCCCGAACCTGAGCAGAGAGAAGCCCGGAGCCAGTCCGTAAATCGTGATGTCCCCTACGATGCCATTTACAAAGTTTGGCATATGTGCAGCCGCACCGACAACAGATTTTATGCGACCGACCTTATTTCCGACATTTTATCAGCCGGGCAGTCGGCAAGGCTTAACCAACGGCTTGTTAAGGAACTGAGGCTGTTCAGTGATATCAGTGCGTTTGTTTCGGGCGATATCGAAGCAGGACTTTTTGTCATAACCGGCAAACTTATGAAAGGTGTACCAATGCATGCTGCCGAAAGTGCATTGCAGCAGGAAATTGATCTGATTTGCAGGCAGGAAGTGGATGAAAAGGAATTACAGAAAGTTAAAAACAGGATCGAAGCCATGATTGAATTCAGCGAAATGCGTGTCCTGGAAAAAGCAATGAACCTTGCTTATTACGAATTACTTGGCGATGCAGAACAGGCAAACCAACTTGCCCGGCGATATGCATCGGTCACAACTGCCGAAATTATGGCTGAATCGAACAAGATTTTCAGGCCCGAAAATTGTTCGACCTTATATTATTTTGCAAAAAACGGAACTGACCGGGATCAGCAACAATTAAACTAAAGATTTATGACCCAGTTACTCAACCGTAAGATGCAGCCACAGATTAAACCACCCGGCAGGATTGATTTCCCGCAGCCGGAAATTGTTCAGCTCAGTAATGGCATAAAAGTATACTTGTTCAATTCCGGAACCCAGGATGTAATTTCGATTGAACTGATATTTTCAGCCGGAAGCTGGTACCAGCAGAAACCTTTCACGGCCATGGCAACCAACCTGATGCTGCGTGAAGGCACCCGGAATTATACTGCTCAACATCTTTCGGAATCGCTCGATTATTTCGGGGCACATTTCGAAAATACCACTGAACGCGACAACGCTTATGTAGCATTGTATTCGCTTAACAAGCACCTTGATAATACCTTGCCACTCCTGGCCGAAATTGCAAAAAACCCCGTTTTCCCCGGCGATGAATACAATGTTCTTGCCGGCAAACAATTCCAGTTGCTCGAGGTGAACAGGCAAAAAGTAAATTTCCTGGCAAGGACACATTTTAATCCCCTCATTTTCGGGAAAAGCCATCCGTATGGGATGTACCTGGAACCTGAGGATATTTCGAAAGTTTCGGCTTCTGATCTGGCTGATTTCCATAAAGCGCGCTACCATTCAGGAAACTGCACAATTGTAGTTGCCGGCCTGATTAAACCGGGAATTGTGAAGTCACTGGAATCGTATTTTGGCGGTGACGACTGGAGAGGTATCCAAACACAAACGTTGGAATACGATATTTACACCGAAGAAAAGAAAACCCACTTTCTTGTGAAAGAAGGTGCCATGCAATCAGCAATCAGGTTGGGACGCGTGATGTTCTGCCGTAATCACCCCGATTTCTCGGGAATGAAAGTATTGAATGCTATACTTGGCGGGTATTTTGGTTCCCGGTTGATGACAAACCTCCGCGAAGACAAGGGCTACACCTATGGAATAGGTTCAGCAGTAGTTCCTTTACGCAAATCAGGTTTCTTTGTAATTTCGGGAGAAGTTGGCGCCGAATTTACCCAGCAGGCATTAGCCGAAATAAATTCGGAACTTTTACGTTTATGTAATGACCTCGTTCCTGATGATGAACTTTCGCTTGTACGGAATTATCTTTCGGGTGAAATGTTGAGGGCTGTGGACGGACCTTTTGCGCAGGCAAGCCTTTACCGCGAATTGCTCGAAGACGGGCTGGATATCAGGCATTTCGAAGAAATGATTGAAACTGTTCAACATATTAATGCCCGGCAGCTCCAGGATCTGGCAATTAAATACCTGAACCCGGCCGATTTGCATACACTCGTGGTAGGTCCTGCTGAGAAATAACTATATTTGTTAAAGCTACTGACTTTTTCATGGAAAAGCTTTCGAATACAAGTACATTTAACAGGAAGGCGTTCTTTTTCGGCCTGGTGCTTGCATTTTTTATGAAAAGTGGTTTCCCTGAAAGTACTGACCATTCTTCAAAAAGCAGTCCTCTTATTCCAATTATTCTTAATGTTCAAGGCATTGCACCCCAGTTGGGGATTTTCCCGATTGCCGAATTAACATGGAATCCTTCCGACCCCTTGCTGCCAGGTTATTTTTACATTGAAAGGCTCGAACCTTCCGGATGGAATTTAAACTTAATACAAATCAGGTATACAGCCGGTAAAACCAGCTATTTGTATGACGATGTTATTTCTTCACCATTTTGTGTCGACAACCCGGATCCTTCCTATAGCCTTAAATACAGGATACGATTTGAGGCCGACGATGGGATAAATAATTCCGCGTCCAATACTTTCACCCCCACCGGGATGTTTGCCGATCTGACCAACCCGGTTGATGTTGCAAATGATACAGTAAGTATTTATTATGATCCTGCCGGAACATTAACCGGACGCCCCGTAATCGGCTGGAATCTCTCAACGAGCAACGATGTGGCGGGTTATATTATACAGCGCAATACAGTACCGCCGACTACATATACTTCAATAGGAACGGTTCCTGCGGGTACTACATTTTATGTTGATACTTCGGCAGTTGCCAACGACTGTTCGAAGATTTTCGCTTATGCAATAGTAACTCTCGACAAATGCGGTAAACGAAGCCCGGGTTCATACGGGATTCCTGATGCGAGGCAAACCATCAGTTTAACACTTCCGAAAATCAGTTCTTGTGAACGAAAAGCCCACCTTACCTGGACTCCTTACTATACAATGCCGGGAGGTTTGGGAGGCTATAAAGTATACAGGAATGATAATCTCGGAGTGCTCACCGAGGTATATGACACCAAAAACCCGTCAACCCTTTTGTACACCGACAGTTATAATTTTATTTCCGGTCATTTGTATACATATTTCGTTAGGGCTTACAGCACAAACGGGCTGTATTCTTCCTCCTCATGCCTGAAAACAAGCACTTATATGGGTCAGAACATACCCGATACTGTATATATCATGCAGGTATCCGTTGAAAATGACAGTTATATAAAACTGGATTACATGTACAAACCCGATTATACAGTCAACAACCTGCAACTCGAACGCAGGGATTCACCTTCAGGTCAATGGGTTGTAATCGATTCGGCTTCCGAAACAGGAATCGGAAATGTAGCCGGCCATTTTGGTAGCTTTATTGATACAACGGCAAGAGTTCACAACCAAAGTTATACCTACAGGCTAACCGTAGTCGATAGTTGTAAAGCGATAGTCAGGCTCTCATTTAATACTGCAACCTCCATCTATCTTGAGCAGGAAACCTCGGCAACGGATAACCGGATTTCATGGAATATGTACGATACATGGTTAAAAGGAATAGACAGGTATGATATTTTTCGCCGCATCGATGGAATACCTGCTACCGGGGTGTTAGCTCTGTCAGTTTCAGGTTCAACAAACAGTTTTTCTGAACCCTCAACCAATTTTGATCCGAAATCCGAAGTTTGTTACTGGGTCGTAGCACACGAAAATGCCGGCAACCAGCTCACATCTCCGCTGGTTATTTACTCTAAATCGAATATCCGTTGTATTGAGAAAGATCCTACATTATTTATGCCTAATGCTTTCACCCCTGAAGGCATAAAAAATAACAGGCTCAGGCCCGTAGTCACTTTCGTGGATCCGGGAGCCTTTAAGATGATAGTGTTCGATCGCTGGGGACGTGAAATCTTCGAAACAACTGATATAGTTTCAGGCTGGGATGGCAGCATCAACGGGCAGATCGCCGATACCGGCCTTTACTCCTACCTTGTGACCTACAAGGCTTTTGACGGCAGGGAATATATCAAACGCGGAACAGCATCAATTATACGATAGCAGAGGATACCAGGTAAGTATATGGCTATGAATTATACTGATTTACAGCGATTTGTTACAGGCTAAAAGTTAAGATTTTTTAACAAGGACTTCCATTAAAATTAGTAAATTTGCAGATCCAAAAAAATACCTATGTTCATTGATAGTGAAAAATTTGCAGGCGATGGTCTGACTTATGATGATGTCCTGCTGATTCCTGCCTATTCAGAAGTGCTTCCGCGTGATGTTGATACTTCATCCTGGTTTACAAGAAAAATAAAAATAAATATCCCGATTGTTTCCGCTGCAATGGATACAGTTACCGATTCCACTATGGCTATTGCCATAGCACAGGAAGGCGGAATTGGTGTGCTGCATAAAAACATGAGCATTCAGGAACAGGCTGCCGAAGTACGACGTGTTAAGCGTTCGGAAAGCGGCATGATCACCGACCCTATCACCCTTGGCGAAACTGCCCTGGTTGAAGATGCTCTAAACATTATGCGCGAGCACAAAATCGGGGGAATACCAATTGTAACAGCAGATGGTAAGCTAGCCGGAATCATAACCAACCGTGACCTACGTTTCGAACGGAACCCGAAACGGCCTCTTGCCGAAATTATGACCCGCGAAAACCTTATAACAACCAATGCACATACCGACCTCGAAAAAGCTTCCGACATACTCCAGGAATATAAAATCGAAAAACTTCCTGTTGTTGACGCTGATTACAAACTCGTTGGGCTTATTACCTACAAGGATATTATAAAAATCAAGGCCCGTCCGAATGCCTGTAAAGACGAATTGGGCAGGCTTAGGGTTGCAGCCGGCGTAGGTGTTACTGCCGATGTGCTCGAACGCATTACCGAACTTGTTAAAAACGGGGTTGATGCCGTTGTAATCGATACGGCCCATGGCCATTCGAAAGGTGTTATCGATACGACCAAACTTGTTAAAAAGCATTTCCCCGATCTTGAACTTGTTGTCGGGAATATTGCTACAGCCGAAGCGGCACGAGCTCTGGCGAATGCCGGTGCTGATGCAGTAAAAGTTGGTATCGGGCCGGGATCAATCTGCACCACCAGGGTTATTGCCGGTATTGGGATACCCCAGCTTTCAGCAATTTATGCTGTTGCAGCCGAACTGCGCGGATCAGGCATCCCGGTTATTGCCGACGGCGGAATCCGATATACAGGCGATATTGTTAAAGCCATTGCAGCAGGAGCCTTTAGCATAATGGCAGGCTCGTTGTTTGCAGGCGTCGAGGAATCGCCTGGCGAGACCATTATTTACGAAGGCCGGAAGTTTAAATCGTATCGTGGAATGGGCTCTATCGAAGCTATGCAAAGGGGTTCGAAAGACCGCTATTTCCAGGATGCCGAGGATGATATAACTAAACTTGTGCCTGAAGGCATTGTTGGCAGGGTGCCGTTTAAAGGTGCACTATCAGAAGTAATTCACCAGATGGTAGGCGGCCTGCGTGCAGGAATGGGTTATACCGGTTCGGCCAATATCAGCGATCTCCAGAAAGCAAAATTTGTTAAGATCACTTCTTCAGGTGTACTCGAAAGCCATCCGCATGATATTACAATTACACGCGAAGCGCCGAACTACAGCAGGTAAATTATTCCTGAGGAGCTAAAACAGCTTATCCCGGATTTATAATTAACGTACAACCAACTAACCCCCGGGCGAAAACCCGGTTTGATTAAACAATAATATCAGATTTAGTATGAAACGGACACTCTTAAAAGCTTCACTTACACTACTTTCAGGCATATTGTCATTAATCGTATTCAGCCAGAATGCTGATCCCGTTTTACTCCAGGTTGGCAGCGAGAAGGTTACGAAAAGTGAATTTGTAAATGTATTTGAAAAGAATAGCATAAAAGGCGAAAAGCCTGATAATAAAGCCATCGAAGAGTACCTCGACCTGTATATCAATTTCAGGCTTAAAGTTACCGAGGCCAAAGCACTTGGAATGGATACGATTAAATCGTTCCGTGATGAGCTTTCAGGATACCGCAAGCAACTGGCACAGCCTTTCCTTACCGATAACGATACCTATGATAAAATTGTCCGCGAAGCCTACGACCGTAAACTTAGCGATATCCGCGCAAGCCATATACTCATTCGCGTCGAAAGACTTGCTTCGGCTGCTGATACCCTAGCCGCATGGAATAAAATCATACAGTTGCATAAGCGTATCGCCAAGGGTGAAGATTTTGGCAAAGTGGCTATGGAAGCCTCCGAAGATCCTTCAGCAAAAGATCGTGATGTTGATGGTCAAAATTATAAAGGCACCAAAGGCGACCTGGGATTTTTTACAGCTTTCGATATGGTTTATCCATTCGAATCAGCAGCTTATAATGCCAAATTAAACGAAGTATCCCTACCTGTCCGTACCGATTTCGGTTACCACCTCATAAAGGTTACCCAGAAAAATCCGGCAATGGGTAAAATCCAGCTGGCACATATCATCCTTGTTTATCCCCCGAAAGCAACCCTTGATGATTCTCTCAGGATTGCTGATTCGGCAAATATGGCTTATAAACTCTTAAAAAGCGGCAGCGACTTTGGTGATGTTGCCAAATTATACTCAGCTGATAAATCCACTTCGGGTAAAGGAGGTGTGCTGCCATGGTTTGGAGTTAACAGGTTGCTCCCTGAGTTTGTTGCAACTATCCAGAACCTGAAAGAAAAAGGTGATTATTCCGAACCCTTTCAGACCAATTATGGATGGCATATAATCAAATTAATCGAGCAAAAACCTGTGGCCTCCTTTGAAGAAGAAAAGGATGAAATCAGCCAGCGTGTTATCAAGAGCGACAGGAACAGTGTAATTCAGGATGCTTTCCTTGCCAAAACCAAATCCAAATACGGATTTACTCAAAATACAACTGCTTTGACCGAATTGGCAAAAGTGGTTACTGATTCAATTTTTGATGCAAGCTGGAAAGTTAGCCAGGCAGCAGGCTTAACAAATAACCTGTTTGCTATAGGAACCCAGCAGTATACCCAGGCTGACTTTGCTCAGGACTTAGCGGCAACACAGCATCGCGGTAACAGAGGAGATATTATGGCCTACGTTCAGCAGCAATATACAGTATTCGTTAACGAGGCAATAATGAAGTACGCCGACAACCAGTTGGAGAAGGAAAAACCTGATTTTAAAGCACTTATTAGCGAATACCACGATGGCATACTGCTTTTCGACCTTACCGATAAGAAGGTTTGGACTAAAGCTGTAAAGGATTCGGTAGGGCTCGAAAAATATTACCAGGAGAATAAAACCAGGTACATGTGGGAACCTAGGCTCGATGCATCGGTAATTACCATAAAGGATCAAACCATCCTGAAAAGCCTCCAGAAGATGCTTAAAAAGGGAACAACCGATGAGAAGATACTTGCGAAATTTAACGTTGATTCCATCCAGAAAGTTACCATCGAACACAAAAAATACCTGAAAGGGGAAAATAAAATTCTCGATGGCATCGAATGGAACCCCGGTACTTCCAATGTAATTCCGCTGGCTGATAATAAAAGTGCTATTGTTGTAGTTCACCAGGTTGCCGCACCGGAGCCGAAGCCACTAAACGACATACGTGGCGCAATGACTGCCGATTACCAGAACTATCTCGAGAAAGAATGGATTGCTGAACTTCGTGCAAAATACCCGGTTACAGTAAACCGCGAAGTTTTCCAAACACTGTTAAATAAATAATTGTTCATGCAAAGAGTCCTGCTTTTCGCGGCTTTATTGAGCCTTTTGATGATATCCTGTAACCTGTTGCCCGGCAAAACCGGTAATAAAGAGAAGGCTATCGCAAAAGTGTATGATAAATACCTGTATGCGGAAGAATTCCAGGGAATTTTTCCAGCAGGAATCAGTGCAGCCGACAGCCTCGAAATGACTAACGCGTATATTAATAATTGGGTCAGGCAGGAATTATTACTTAAACAGGCTGAGGACAACCTCGATGAATCCAGCAGGGATTTCAGCAAACAGATTGAGCAGTACAGAAATTCGCTCATCATATATGCCTACGAATCGGAACTTGTGAAGCAAAAACTGGATACAGTTGTCCCGATGACCGAAATTCAGGATTACTACCTGCAAAACCAGGCCAATTTCCTCCTCCGGGAGAATATTGTGCTGGCCAGTTATGTGATTCTGGAAAAGAATTCGCCACTCGCAGCGAAAGTACGGTTATTGCTGCTCAGCAACCGGCCTGCAGATAAAGATAAGCTACAGACCTTGTGCCTTGAAAACGGAGCCGAATTCAGGATCGACAACGAGAACTGGATATCGTTTTCCGACCTGACACGCAAAATTCCATTATCAGTCGACGACCAGGAAGACTTCCTGAAGAGTAACAAATTTTACGTGGTTAACGATTCTGTTTCCTCCTATTTTGTCGCAATAGCTGCTTACAAGAGTAAAGAAAGCGTTTCACCTTTGAATTTCGAAATCGGTAATATACGTACCATCCTCTTAAACAAACGCAAAGCAGATTTACTTTCGCGTATGGAAGACGACCTGATAAGTGATGCCGTGAAGCGTAATAAATATGAAATATTCAAGAAGTAACCTACCAAGCATATGATAAAGAAATTGATAATACCGGCTATACTGATTGTTCTAATAGCAACAGCCATAGAGGTAAGAGCGCAGGACGAAAAAGTTGTTGATGAGATTGTAGCGCTCGTTGGCAGCCACCCGGTATATTGGTCGGATGTTGAAACAACTTACGCCCAGGCAAAAGCTCAGGGTATGGCAGGCGATCCACGCGTAATGCGTTGCGATATTTTCGAAAACCTTGTTTTTCAGAAACTACTTGTTTACCAGGCTGAAATCGATAGCCTGGTGGTTGACGACGGGCAGGTAAATGATGAACTGGAGCGGAGACTCAGATATTATATCCAGCAGTTCGGCTCACAGCAGAAACTTGAAGAATTTTACGATAAATCCATCGACGAATTCAAGAATGAACTACGCGAGCCATTGCGGCTTGAAATGCTTTCGCAGCAAGCCCAGGGGAAGATTGTCGAAAATGTAAAGATCACTCCCAACGAAACCAAAGACTATTTTAATCATTTGAAATCTGACAGTGTTCCGCTGATTCCCACCGAATACGAAATCGGCCAGATTGTGAAAACTCCTGTCGTTGGGCCTTCCCAGCTTAAGGAAGCACGCGATAAAATTTCTGCTCTCCGCGACAGGATAGTTAAAGGTGACAAGTTCTCGACACTTGCTGTTTTATATTCTGAAGATCCGGGCTCGGCATCCAAAGGCGGCGAACTGGGGCTTTTTAGCCGGGGAACCATGGCCCCTGAGTTTGAATCAGCAGCTTTTGCCCTGAAAAATAAAAATGATCTCTCCGAAATCATAAAGACAAAATTTGGATACCATCTCCTTCAACTCATCGAACATAAAGGCGATTTTGTTAATGTAAGGCATATACTTATTATCCCTAAAGTATCGCCCGAGGACCTGCTGACTGCAGCTTCGCAGCTCGATAGCGTGGCGGACCTTGTCAGGAATGATTCATTAACGTTTCAGAACGCGGCTCTCAGGTTCAGTGACGATCCCGGAAAAGTAAACGGAGGACTCATCCAGAGCGAATCGTCAGGTAACACGCGTTTAGCCGCTGATGAACTCGATCCCAAAGTATTTTTCGTTATTGATAAAATGAAACCTGGCGAAATATCAGGCAGCCTGCCTTATGTAACCGATGACGGCACACAGGCTTACCGGGTTTTGTACCTCAAATTGCGTACCGATCCTCATAAAGCAAATATGAAGGACGACTACAACAAAATCCAGCAATGGGCTCTGAACGACAAGAAAGGGAAAGTTATAGGCAAATGGATAGAAACCAAATCGAAAACTGCATATATCCGTATTGGCGACAGGTTCAAATCCTGCGACATGAAATACAACTGGACCTTTACCGAAAAATAAACTTTAATTCGCTTTACTGGTTATAACAAGGCTAATTTCCCCTGAACAAAAAATATTTATATGATTCAATACAAATCAGATACTGAGGCTCTGAACGATTTTTTAAAGAAATACAATGAATTACGGTCCGAGATTGGTAAAGTAATTGTGGGGCAGGATGAAGTTATCAAAAACCTGCTTATCGCAATCTTTTCGAGGGGACATGCCTTGCTTGTCGGCGTTCCGGGTCTGGCCAAAACCCTGATGGTAAATACACTGTCGCAGGTACTCGGGCTTACCTACAGCCGTATTCAGTTTACCCCCGACCTTATGCCATCGGATATTATTGGCACCGAAATTCTCGACGAGGATCGTAAATTCCGTTTTATACGTGGTCCTGTTTTTGCCAATATCATTCTTGCTGATGAAATTAACCGTACTCCTCCAAAAACACAGAGTGCACTGCTCGAGGCAATGCAGGAAAAAGCAGTTACGGTTGCCGGGGTTAGTCATAAACTTGAAGAACCCTTTTTCGTACTCGCCACTCAAAACCCGATTGAGCAGGAAGGCACATATCCTTTGCCCGAAGCACAGCTCGACAGGTTTATGTTCAATATCTGGCTAGGATATCCAACTTTCGAACAGGAAATACAGGTTGTAAAGAATACTACAACAATGCATACAGCCGAATTGAAGATAATTATCACTGCCGAAGAAATTAAATATTTCCAGGACCTGATCCGCCGTATACCTGTTGCCGATAATGTATATCAATATGCAGTCCGGCTGGCATCGCTAACGCGTCCCGGTACCGAGCTTGCACACCCATGGGCTGACAATTACCTGACCTGGGGTGCCGGACCACGTGCATCGCAGTACCTTATCCTGGGAGCCAAGTGTCATGCCGCTGTTTGTGGCAAATACTCTCCCGATATTGCCGATGTTCAGGCTGTTGCGACTTCCATTTTACGCCATCGTATTGTTAGGAATTACAAGGCTGAAGCCGAAGGAATAAAAGAAGAAGATATCGTCAATATGATGTTCAAAGCATAAATATCCCTTCTCTGAAATTAAAACCGGAACTTTACTGGTTCCGGTTTTTTCATTTTCAAGCTATTGGTGTCAGGCTTGCAGAGCATTAAGACCTCATTAAGAATATCGCTATTATTTCACATTAGCATGATATTGCAGAACAGGATTTTAGGGTAGTCTGTTATTACTATTTAATGTATTTTTGTTGAATATCCTTCTTCAAAACCGGATACTTCGCTATGAAAACGAAATCATTTTCCAATATCATTGAAAACTAACAATCTGAGAATGAGTTTCCCTGTAAAACTGGTTGCTAAGATCCTCCTGGTCATTCCCCTGTTACAGACACCCGCGTATCTTTCGGGGCAAACCATATCGGTTAAACGGAATCCATACAATCTAAACCTCATCGTTTCCATTGAAGCTTACCAGAAACAGCTTGATAGAGATCCACGGAACCGAATGGTGGATCTTGAAAAAGCAGTAATGGGTATTCGTACCGACATACGATATGCAACAACGAATAATTTTACGAAAGAGATCTTGTATTCCGGGGCCCGGGCGTTTGCCAGGAAACCAGTAGCTGATGCACTTCGCAAAGTGCAGGATTCGCTGGCATTCCACAAAGCCGGATTGAAAATTTATGATGCATATCGCCCCTATGCTGTTACATTGAGGTTTTATGAAGTTTCCCCAAACACCCGGTTTGTAGCCAACCCTGCTTACGGGTCGGTACATAACCGCGGATGCGCAGTGGATCTAACTCTTGTTGAATTGCAGACAGGAACGGAACTACCTATGCCCACCCCATTCGACGATTTCTCCTCTAAAGCAGGAATGGCTTATACAAACCTGAGCGATACTATACTGGCAAACAGGAAGTTACTTTCAGGAGTAATGACATATTTCGGATTTGAGCAAAACTCTGCCGAGTGGTGGCATTTCGACTTTACAGGCTGGAAGAATTTTAACCTGATGGACCTGACCTTCGATGAAATGGACAAAGCACTTAGACCTGATGATAATTAAGCGATTAAAGCTATAACTGTAAAAATAAGCAAGTCGATGTTATTTCTGTTTATTAACAGTTTTTATTAATAGCCTATGTCTATTTGAAAGAAAAGAGATAAAATGTACATATCTTTGCACGAAATAAGTTAACCAATAAAAATCAAAAAATAAAATGGCCGTTTTAGTAGGAAAAAAAGCGCCTCAGTTTGAGGCAGATGCCGTAATCAATGGTGGCGAATTTGTTGAGAAATTCTCACTCGCACAGTATATTGGCAAAAAACACGTAGTATTTTTCTTTTATCCCCTCGATTTCACATTCGTTTGCCCGACTGAAATCATCGCATTCCAGGACAAACTTGCTGAATTCGAAAAACGCAATGTCCAGGTTGTAGGATGTTCGGTCGACAGCAAATTTTCGCACTGGGCTTGGCTACAGACCGAGAAGAAAGCCGGAGGTATCAAAGGTGTTACTTTCCCGCTTGTTTCTGATCTTTCAAAAACCATTTCCGAGAATTATGATGTTCTTGCCGGTGAATGGGAATATGACGAAGACGAAGAATATGTTGAATTCAACGGCGATGCTCTTGCTTACCGCGGGCTGTTCCTGATTGACAAACAAGGAGTTGTACGCCACCAGGTAGTAAACGACCTTCCTTTAGGACGCAGCGTTGAAGAGGCAATCCGCATGGTTGATGCCCTTCAGTTCTTTGAAGAAAACGGTGAGGTATGCCCTGCCGACTGGCATAAAGGCGACGAAGGCATGAAAGAAAATGCCGAAAGTGTTGCTGCTTACCTCAGCAAGCACGCATAATTTGCATTCAAAAATAAGAACCGGCCCTGTGCCGGTTTTTTTGTGTAAGTATGTTTCCCTGATAGGTTGCATCTAATAAAAATATACACAGCGGTATACTCCGAATAATTGTTACTTTTGGTAAACGATTGCCCGAGTTTACGCTCTATGAACGATAACCTGAAACCGAATCCACTCCTGGAACTTGAATATCAACAACTGTCCGAAGTTGCTGGTTATTTATGGGAAAGGGGCTGGGCCGAGCGGAATGCAGGAAATATTTCGCTGAATATTACAGAACTTGTTACAGACGAAATTATATGCGAACCTGACAAACAGCGAATTGTACACCTTGATGAAACATACTCTGCGCTGGCAGGTAATTCGTTCCTGGTTACCTGCACTGGAAGCCGGATGCGCGCCCTGGCCCGTTCACCAAGAGAAAACTCAGTTATAATCCGGATTGATGATAAGGGATCGTCGTACAAGTTGATTTCGCTGGCAGATGAAAACTCAGGAATCAAGTCGCCGACGTCCGAATTAATTACCCACCTTGGAATCCACAACCTGATTGCAAAGCGGGGAACTCATGAGAAAGTAATATTGCATGCACATGCTACCGAATTGATAGCCCTGACTCAACATCCTGATCATAAAAGTGTCGAATCCCTGAATCACGTTCTCTGGGGAATGCATCCTGAAACCATGATTTTTGTACCTGAAGGGATTGGTTTTGTGCCTTACACTTTACCCGGGAGTGATGTTATTGCAAAACAAAGCATTCGAAGTTTTGAGCAGCACGATATAGTGGTTTGGGAAAAACACGGTGTTTTTTCTATCGGATTGACCCTTTCCGATACCTTCGACAAAATTGATATACTGTGCAAAGCAGCTAAAATCTATTTTTTGTGCAGCGGAGCCGGATTTGTTCCCGAAGGTCTTTCTTTGTCCCAACTTGACGAGTTGAAGACATTGTCAAAGAAATTCAATGCTGGATAATTTTCCCACAGATATTCTAATTTAAGTCCTTCTCACTTTTTTCAAAAAGGGGGCTATATACCTAATATTTAGTTATGTACTATTGTTAGTAGTATTAACATAATCATTAATCAAATCCATTTTCTACAAAAAAGTATTTAGCAGAATTTATCGGGACATTTAGTCTTGTATTATTTGGCTGCGGAGCTGCTGTGATTTCCGGGAATGCCCAGGTAGGCCCCACTGGAGCCGGATTACTCGGAATTTCAATCGCATTTGGCTTTGCAGTTGTTGCCATGGCTTATGCTATCGGAGGGATATCAGGCTGCCATATTAACCCTACAGTTACGACAGGTGTATTTGCTGCAGGCCGCATGAGCGGAAAGGATGCAATAGGTTATATTGTAGCCCAGCTAATTGGTGCCACACTGGGTGCCGGAGTTTTGTACATCCTCGCAAGTGGTATTGCCGGATGGACCATGCCGGAATGGGGCCTCGGTTCAAATGGCTATGGCGAAGGGTATCTGGGGAATTACAGCGTTGCAAGTGCTTTTGTTGCCGAAACAGTGTTTACCTGTCTTTTCCTTTTTGTACTATTTGCGGTCACATCAAAGTATGGCAACAATGCTTTGGCAGAGCTGGCTATTAGATTTACACGTATACTCTTACACCTGATAGCAATTCCCATTATCGGGACATCGGTAAATCCGGCTCGCAGTTTCAGGCCGGTAATCTTTGCAGGTAGGAAAGTGCTTTCGCAGATCTGGCTCTTTTTTGTTGCCCCCCTCTGTGGTGCTGGATTTGCTGGTATGCTCAGGAAATATGGTTTTGAAACTGGAAATAAATAGGCGGTCCGCAGATAGACATATTGTAAGCTTTCAGTAAGGGTAGCATTTCCCATAACCATTTACTTAACAACACCACCAAGTTTATCAGCCCAGTTTTCGGGAAATCCCTTAAAGTAATTCTGCCAATGTTTTCGGTACTTTTTAAGGTACCACCACCTGTACAAAACCCGGGCAAGTGAAGGAATACCAATTACAACCAGGTATGAGGGGCCAAAAATGAGTGATTGTATGGTGTGCCCGTACTCATGCATACGGCAATCGTTAACAAGGCCGGGGAAGCGGTTGGCTGCTTTAGTCCAGAAAACAAAACTACCAAGGCTCACACCTGTTTTCTTTGTTTCAATAAAACAGCGGGAATTTTCATTTTCGGTTTCCAAAACACGTTTTTTGTATTGCAGAAAAACAAGCAATGCCATTCCCGATAGGTTTTGCGGCAATTCCCATACGAATCGGATGAACAGAAAAATACCCCTTAACACTTTCATTCTTCACTAAACAAATATAGCCGGCTCAAAATATTCCTATTCAATATCCATTCCCAGCCAGCTTTCGAGTGTTTCGATAACCAGTTTACGTTGTTCGGGACTTAATGTCGAAATTTGAGCTCCGTGTGTCCCTCCTTTCTGTACCATTTTAAGGCTCGCATTGCCCGGCCTGATATCGGCTCCGGTGGCTCCCCATGGGTCGGATTCCCCATAAATGAAGATCATATGTTTCGGATTCCCGTCGATAAATTTCTTAAGTGTTTCCTGGTAGGACTGGTCCCAGATAATCTGCACCCCTTCAGGTACAAATGCCGAATTGGGATAATCTTTATTTTTCAGGTACTTATGGAATGGCCTTTCATCATATTCGTAATAACCCAATTGAGTATAGAATTGATAATTGGCTGCTTCAAAAGGCTTTGCTGCATCGGTATACCAGAATGGAGGCACTATGCCGATCAGGAAGTTCGCCATGCTTTCAGCCGTTGTCTTTTTCGGATCAGGCAGTTTCGAGGCATCGGCTGTATATTGCCAGAATGAGAATGGGAACTCAAGTACTGAATAATCATACGCCGATTCGGCATCGATCGTGGTAAACTCATAACCCGCTTTGGCTGAGAGCCGCTCCCAAACAGGCAAAACAGACTTCTTTTTCTTGAGCAGGTAATATTGAATATCAATAATGAGTTTGCGCTGCTCTTTCGTGCCAACAGTCAGGAAATGATTATCAATCCTGCGGTCGAGCCTTTCATAATTAAGTGGTGCGACATACGGAATTGTTACATCAACATCATCGGGGTAATAGACTTTGTATTCAGTCGCGGTCTGCCCGCCTTTGCTCACTCCGGTTGCTATCCATTTGCCTTTGTAGAACTGGCCGAAAAGTGTGCGGATATAATGATAATCAGAGGCATCCTGCCAGGTATTCAGGTATTTCCATTCGATCGGGCTGGGAATTGAAGCCCCGAAATAGCGGTGCTCAACATACAACTGGTTAGCATGCAGAAGACGAGTAGGTTCCGACTTGGTTCGGGGCGAAACCCAATCGGCGCCATATCCTTCAGTTTCCATTACTGTAGGTCTGTCGGTGCCTTCGTGGCCGACAAAAATCCTCTGTTTAAAAGCAGGCCCTTTGGGGTTGTTGTGATCCACGGCCTGTGGAAGCATAACAATATAAAATTCTTTATACCCTGAGGTATCTTTTTTAACAACCTCCGCTCCGGGAATGGCTTTAAGGAATTTATACAGATTGCTTTCCTGGGCCACAGATAATAAGGGCAGCAGGATACTTACAAAAAGAAGGATTCTTATTGATTTCATCAGGATAATGATTTAGTTACGGAACGCAAAAATATTCATTTGATTGTAACGTTGTTAGAAGAAAGTAAAATCACTTTTAAATACCTTTGCTAACCGAACAATAATTTTAAAAAGTATTACTGAATCACCAATTTCATATAACCAGATGATGCTTCCACGAGAAGAGGCACTTACCCTGCTTCGTACACACGTTAAAAACGAAAAGATGATTGCCCACAGCCTTGCTTCAGAAGTTGTTATGCAGGCAATGGCGGTTCACCTCGGACGCAATGCCGAAGCTTGGGCACTGGCCGGCCTCCTCCACGACCTTGATGTAGAGGCAACCAACGCCGACCCATACACACACGGACCTGAAGGTGCCAGTTGGCTGGCTGAAATGGGAGTTGATGCGGATATAACCGATGCCATCGGTATGCACAACGAAGTTGCTACCGGCAAGGAACGAACTACCGAATTTCAGCATGCACTGGCAGCAGGCGAAACCATAACCGGCCTGATTATGGCTACCGCCCTGGTTTATCCTGATAAAAAAATCGCTTCAGTTAAGCCTAAATCGGTGGTGAAACGAATGAAAGAAAAGGCATTTGCAGCCTCGGTAAAACGCGAAAATATCCTGGAATGCGAACTGATCGGTATCCCGATTGATGAATTCGCGGCAATTGCGATTGCTGCAATGGTAATAATTGCAGATGAAATCGGGCTTTAGGCGTTACCCTGAGCGTAGCGAAATAAACTGTTTAAAAAATCCACATACCCGAATACCCTGTCCCCTGGTCAAATCGCAATTCTAAAATCCGAAATCCCTGGCCCCTTTTTCCCTACCTTTGTACTGCTATGTTTAAAAAAATTTTCGATAATATCCCGTCAATCTTAAAAAACAAGTACCTCCTCACAGGGGTGGCTTTCCTCGTTTTAATGCTGTTTATCGATCGGAATAACCTTGTTTCGCAGTATAAGATGAGGAAAGAACTGAACGGGCTTAGGAAGGAACTGAAATTCTACCGCGACCAGGCGAATGCAGATAGTATAGAATTGAGCCGCCTTCTTGGCGACTCACTTGAACTCGAGAAGCTCGGCCGTGAAAAATACATGATGAAACGCGACAGCGAGGATATTTACATCATTGTACGGAAACCGATAATAAAGAAATAATGAACCTATACGCTTAAAATTTGTTTTGTTTAAAACTCAAACCTATGAAAACCCTTGTACTTGGAATAATAGTTTTTCTGACTGCCATTTCAGGTCTGAATGCACAGGACATCAAACCGGCTTTGCCTGTTGACCCCGATACCAAACTTGTTACGTACCGTGAAGTAGTGACCGTTACGGGTACACAGGAGGAGTTGTTTAACCGTGGTATCGAATGGGTTAACAAGGAATATAAAAATCCTTTCGATGCAACCAAGGTGCGTAACCCGGCTACAGGTATAATCGAGATTATACACCGGTTCGAACTTGCCACAGAGGAAAAAGGCAATAAACGTACAGGAGGCGTAATTGATTATTCGATGAAGATTGAACTTAAGGACGGCCGTTACCGCTATACAATCAATAATTTCAACCTGAAAGACGCTTCACGGCATCCTATCGAAAAGTGGCTGGATAAAACCGACAAAGCCTACGATCCTATTTATGAATACTATCTGCAGCAGGTCGACGATTTTGCCCAAAAACTCATTATCAGCCTTAAAGCCGGTATGCTGCCGCCCGCTCCCAAAAAAGCGGATGAATGGTAGATTTCCTTAAGGAACGACCTATTTTTTCTCTGAAACCCTTTTCACACCTGCATAACTAACTTTCTTAACATCGCCCAGGAAATCAAGCAGGGTTTGAGCCGTGGTGTTATAATTGGTCACACCCGGATCGGTATGGTCGAATTTGTAACTTGCCGAAATATAGCTGTTAACCCCAACCGTATACGTTTTTGTTTCATCCGGCAGGTTGCCGGTCCGGTCTTTTATTTCAACGTCGGTGCATAAGCCTTCGCTGTTTACAATAGCGGTATAAGTCATTCCCGAAGGAACAAGGTCGAGCGATTTATTGCGGTTATAGGAATTTACAAGCAGCGATTTAATCTCTTTTACAGTCATGGTGAAAGTTACAACCTGGTTTCCGAAAGGATCGAGGCGGAAAACATCCTTCATCAGTATATTACCTTGAGGCAGGCTCGAAATGCGAATCCCGCCGCCGTTCTGAAAAGCAAAATCCACTTTCATCCTGGCTGTAATGGCATCGGTCATCATGTATCCAAGTTCTTCCTGGGTTCCGAATGCACTTTCGGCAAAACCGACAACCTTGCTCATTTCTTCATTATCATTGTATTTATCGATCATTGCCTGAACCTCAGGATCGGTTTTGGTAATGTTGGCAAGCGGTATAAGTTCATACTTACGGTCGGTTATTTTTCCTTTTGTAATTGTGAGTGTGGTTTTCCCGACAAACTTCAATCCTGATCCTGCCTGCACGATCATAACCCCGTTTACCATCATAGGTTCTTTCATTGTAGTATGCGAATGACCGCCAATAATAAGGTCAAACTGCGGATAGGCTGCGGCAAGTTTTTCATCAGTTTCCACTCCTAGATGTGATAAACAAATGAGCATGCCGTACTTGTCCTTCAGGTAGACAAACTCTTTGGCTTTCGCAATTCCGTCAGTGAATTTAACTCCTTCGAGGCGGGAAGGATGCGAATCAGGAAGGCCATTTTCGCCAAGCTGTATTATACCAAGGAATGGAATTTTCAGTTTCCCTGCTTTAAGGATTACGAATGGTTCAGGCTGCTTCACCACGGCATTGGAAGCATCGATATTGCAGCTGATAAAAGGAAATGTGGCCTGCAGCCTTCTTTTATTCTGCAACTCCTGCCCCATATCAAACTCATGATTTCCTACAGCGGTTGCATCAAAATGCAGCTTGTTCATAATATCGATCATAGGGTATCCTTTGTCGGGATACATATCCACAATGGGGTTTCCTGTAAAATTATCGCCTGCTGCAACCAGCAACACATATTTGTTTGTTTTTCGCAGACTATCGGCCAGGTAGGCCAGTTTTCCAAAATTGTCGATTTTGGAATGCATATCGTTGGTATGCAGAATTATAACCTGGGTCGATTTTTTTTGCTTTTGAGCAAATACATCATTGTTTGCCAACTGAATGGCAAAAAGAGTCAGGAACAGGAAAAGTAATCTCAGTTTCATAGTAATTCGGTATTGTTTGAATTTATAATTAATAACAAAGGTAAAAGGGTAATTGACTTAATCAGGCAGGGTAGAAATTTGTTTTGGATGATTCTTCTTGTTAATTGAGTTAACAACTTTGTGGTTCTATCGTTTTGGGGCTAAATAAATTGAAATATAACATTTTATATCCGACATCGCCCATCCGACATTTCAAATCCATCTACTCCGCCCTTCTCAGGAAAAAGACCTGGCCTTCGTATACCGGACCGTCGGGTTCAGTAAGGTTTCCAAACCGGTCGAAAATACAGAGTTTGTTGTTTTTCAGCATTTTGTAACTACGTTCCGAATACATCAAAACCAGGTCGTTCAGGGTTGCTCCCTTGAAAATATTTAGTTCAGTATTATTAAGGATTACTTTCATTCTCCTGCAGGGATTATAAGTCGTGAAATGCTTTCGCTTGTAAGTTTCAGTGTTTGGATATCAGTATTTTCGATGAGCACAATTCCCGGGGTTTTCCCTTTCGAAAAACTACCCAGTTTATGTTCCATTCCAATAAATTCAGCTCCGTTCAGGGTTCCCCAGCGAATAAGTTCGGCAAGAGGAATTTCAGGGAAATGGTTCTGTATCGTATGTATTTCTTCGAGTATGCTTATTTGCCGGTTCGATGCAGGGCTGTCGGTTCCCAATGTAATCCGGCAACCTTTCGAGCGGAGCAGCCTGATATCGGGGAGTGTATTCTCAATATAAAGATTCGCGTTCGGACATAAACACCAGTAAGCCTGCTTGAAATAGCCTTCGGCAAAATCAATGTCCTGCTGTTCCGAAACAGTATTATGTACAAATAATATCTTCTGTTCAGCATCAAAATAACGGGCAATGCTTTCGAGCGGTCTTTTGCCTGTTCCTTTATAGGCTACAAGCCCTGGATTAAATTCCGCACGCCTGTCGGCAATAGGTCCGCTGCCATTAAAGAAAAAATCATTTTCATCGGTGCTTTCCTGGTTGTGAATGCTTATAGATTCATTTCTGGCGGCGCTTGCAATCAATTCGAACAGTGTATCCGATACCGAATAGGTAGCATGTGGTACGATGGAAACACCGGCAGACCGGTTTGAAGCCATGAATGCGGCTTTCAAACCTAATGCCTTTTCAAAAATAATTTCAGCATAGGTAGCATCGGATCCGAATACTTCAACAAAAGTGTGAAAATAATGCCTGGTTTTACTTTTAAAG
Organism: Bacteroidales bacterium; assembly: GCA_963677975.1. Lineage (GTDB taxonomy): Bacteria > Bacteroidota > Bacteroidia > Bacteroidales > UBA4417 > UBA4417. The sequence goes on from OY782677.1 coordinate 4,818,750, forward strand.
TTCACGGTGTCACTACTATTCGAAATATCAGCAGTTGCAATAATACCCGATTGAGCCATTTCGAATGCAGTTACTGCAACCGAATTGAGTTTGTTTTCACCGGAAGCGGTTTTTTTCAAAATCTCAAGTTCACGCACAAACGCATCGAGGCCTGCACCCTCGGGGATCAACCCTTTTGCCCATGAAAGCTCGAGATGGCAATGGGTATTAACAAAACCAGGGCAAAGAATTCCCTCGAAATGCTGTATCTCATTCCTGGGGATATCAGGTTCATCTGAATCAAAAATGCCTTCAATACTTCCATTTGCGGCAACGGCAAGCACTCTGTTGTATAAGGGCTCACCCGTAACCGGAATAATACAGCTGGCCGAAAAATATTGCATGAAATGGGCTGATGGCTATGTTTACACAAAGCTATTGAAATTTTAATACGAAGAATAAAAAAAAATGAATTCCTGGTTAAATGCGCAGGATGCCCCGGGAAAACAATTTTGATGTACCGGCATTCAAAATGGCAAACAATCTGCAAAAGCAGCTGTTCTTTTACATCACTCTGTCTTTTCACAAGCGCTATTCACTAACTTTGCCATTCAAACGGAACGAATGAAAAACATAAAGATTACAAGCGGGTTTTCACGACTGGATAAAAATCAAAAGATCGACCTGGTTTCGTCGAACGTTGCCGATCCGGAACTTTTCGGGAATACACTGCTTGGAACTCTTCATCGTGATCCGCTGGCACAAAAGCTTTATGATGAATTCAGCGAAAATACTATCGGAAATTACTATTTCCCATACGGAGTTGCACCCAATTTCCTTATAAACGGGAAGATGTTTATGGTTCCGATGGTAATTGAAGAAAGCTCGGTAGTAGCGGCAGCATCGGGAGCTGCAAAATTCTGGGCCGAACGGGGCGGCTTTCACAGCGAGGTAATCAGCCGGCAGAAGATAGGCCAGGTTCACTTTACCTGGAATGGAGGAATTACCCTGCTTAAAAGCGTTTTCCCGGAAATCCGCCGCCAGATGCATTTCAATACCGAACGCATCACTGCCAACATGATTAAACGGGGAGGCGGAATACTTGCCATTGAACTGGTGGATATGACGGATAAAATTCCTGATTACTACCAGGTAAAAGCAACTTTCGACACACGCGACTCGATGGGGGCAAACTTTATAAATTCATGCCTCGAAGAATTTGCCGACACCCTCCGCGATTTTGCGGCTGGGAATAATGAATTAAACAGGTACAGCCTGCAGATCATCATGTCGATACTTTCGAACTATACACCCGATTGCCTGGTACGTACTTGGGTTGAAGGCGAAATTAAAGAAGGAGCCCATAGTTACGATGATCATTATACCGACACTGAATTTGTTAGTCGGTTCAGAACAGGAGTTCGAATTGCGCAGGTTGATACATACAGGGCAACAACCCACAACAAAGGAATTTATAACGGAATCGATGCAGTTGTATTGGCTACCGGCAACGACTTCAGGGCTATTGAAGCCTGCGGTCATGCTTATGCATCGCGCAACGGACAATACAGCAGTCTTTCGGAAGTTGAAATATCGGATCATATGTTCCGTTTTATTCTCGAAGTTCCGATGTCGCTGGGCACTGTCGGCGGGCTCACCCATCTGCACCCATTGGCAAAACTATCGCTACAGCTGCTTGGTGATCCTGATGCAACCGAACTTATGATGATTGCTTCAGCCGCAGGCCTTGCCAATAATTATTCAGCCGTGAAATCGCTGGTTACCAAAGGCATACAAAAAGGACACATGAAAATGCACCTGCTTAACATATTGAATGTTTACCTGGCAACCGACGAAGAGAAAAAGCTTGCAATCGACTATTTTAAACACGAAAAAGTTTCGCATAGTGCAGTAAACAGCTTTCTTGAATCAATCAGGAAATAATTCCGATTTGCGATTTGGGGTTTATAAACGGGGTTTCTTTTAAATAGACAGATATGGACAAACTCAGTCATACCGACAACACAGGCAGAGCCAATATGGTGGATGTCGGCCATAAAGCCAACCAGCTGCGAATTGCAAAAGCTCATGGATTCATCAGCTTACAGCCCGAAACCGTTAAACTCGTACAGGAAAACAATGTAAAAAAAGGTGATGTACTTACTGTTGCACAACTTGCAGGGATACAAGCCGCAAAACTCACTTCGTCCATTATCCCGCTATGCCATACCCTGCTCATTACCAAGGTGGATGTAAAACTCACCCTCGAAACACTGGGTGTAAGCGCTATCAGTGAAGTACACTGCATTGGACAGACCGGTGTTGAGATGGAAGCACTTACTGCTGTTTCAGCATCCTTGCTTACAGTTTACGACATGTGTAAAGCAGTCGACAAAAACATGGAAATCAGCAATATAAAACTGATTAGTAAGACTAAAACCGATATCTGAAATTGCAATCTCAATTAAAAGTCACTCAAACCTCCAATCTGTAAGTTATGTATCTTCTGCTTCTAGCCTTAGCCCCGGCCATTATACTCATGATGTATGTGTATTTCCGCGACAGGTATGAGAAAGAACCAATCAAACTGATTTTAAAAGGCATTCTCCTGGGTGCTCTGATATTATTCCCAATTGGTTTGGCCGAAAATTTTATTTCAGAGTTTGGGAAAGAACTTGCGCCTATTCCAAAAGCAGCATGGGATGGATTTATAGTTGCAGGCGCCACCGAAGAAGCATTTAAATACTTTGCGGTTTTCATCCTGGTATGGCGAAACCGTAATTTCAACGAAAAATTTGATGGGATCGTATATGCCGTTTCGGTGTCACTTGGTTTTGCCGCCATCGAAAATCTGTTTTATGTGTTTTCCGAAAGTTCGATGCAGGTAGGGTTGCTCAGGGCTTTTACTGCAGTGCCCGGGCATGCCATATTCGGGATTGTAATGGGATATTATCTTGGACTGGCACGTTTCAGTGCCGACCAGCGGAGCAAATGGCTTTTACGCGCATTTATTGTTCCCTGGCTCATGCATGGCTTATACGATTTTCTTTTAATGTCGGGTCACCCTGTATTGATACTGGTATTTATTCCTTTCCTGGTTTTCATGTACCGGTTGGGATTGAAAAGGATGAAAGAATTTAATGCCGAATCTGTTTTTAACCCGGCTAATATCAGCTTTACCACACAGGAGGAAAACCAATTCAACAGGGATGAAAATAGAGCAGAACCAAATAATTACTAAATTACTCCTGACTTGTAAAAGATAATATGCCAAATAAACTGATTCAAATCCTGAAACCGGGCGCACCCAAAGCGGTGCTCATTGCACTCGGGGCTGCTTTATGGGGATTTGCAGCCTACAGGATACTCAAAATGGGGTTTGTATTTATCGAACGCCATGCCCTGCATCATTTTGTCAACTACCTTGTCGGGATTGCCGGCTTTGTACCCTTTTTTCTGCTGGTATTCAGGAAAGTGAGCAAACGATACATAAACCGCATTAAAAACCTGCCGCAGCGGCGTCCCTGCATTTTTGCATTTTTCGACCTGCGCGGGTATATACTCATGACCTTTATGATAACAATGGGAATAATGGTAAGCCACTGGAAAGTAATTCCTGAACTCTACAAAGGCACATTTTTTATTTCCCTTGGGCTTTCACTGCTGGCATCTTCCCTATTTTATATTATCGAAGGAGTACAGTATGTTATGCTGCCGAAAAGTGATAAGCCAGTCTAAAGTAAAAATCATACTGAGAACTAATATCTACATCCTAATAAAGAACTTCAATAAAATCATATCCTACATGTCCTCCCCTATTACAGTTGTTTCGGTAAATATTAGTGAGAAAAAAGGCACAATTAAAGTCCCGGTAGCGGAAATCGGATTGAATGCCCAGGGTGTTGCAGGCGATGCGCATTCCGGCGACTGGCACAGGCAGGTAAGCCTTCTGGCTGACGAAAGCATGCAGCGTTTTACCCATACAGCAGCCAGGAAAATCAACTATGGCGAATTTGCCGAAAACATTACAACCCGAGGCCTTGAGCTGGTAAATACGCATCCGCTCGACCGTTTAACGATAGGGGACGTTGAACTGGAAGTAACCCAGATAGGTAAAGAATGCCATGGGACCTCATGCAACATTTTTAAGGAAGTGGGCAATTGTGTAATGCCGAAAGAAGGTATTTTTGCCCGGGTACTTAAATACGGGCGGATAAAAGCAGGCGACACTATAGTTTACACACCACGGGTTTACAAAGTAATGGTCATAACGCTTAGCGACCGCGCAAGCCGGGGTGAATACAGCGACCGCTCTGGCCCGAAAATCGAAGAGGAACTTGCTGACTTTTTCGAAAAGGAAGGCTGGAAACATGAAACAGACAGGAAACTTATTGCTGACGATGCCAAAGTGCTCCAGACCTTGCTTACCGATGCAAGGGATAAGCATTACGATATTGTTATAACTACAGGTGGAACCGGCATTGGGCCGCGAGATATAACACCTGATGTGGTGAAACCATTTCTTGACAAGGAAATACCGGGAATAATGGAACTGATCCGCTTTAAATACGGGAGCATAAAACCTAATGCGCTGCTTTCGAGGGCCATAGCTGGTGTAATGGGAATAACTTTAGTCTATACTTTGCCCGGAAGCGTAAAAGCAGTTGATGAATATATGACCGAAATAAAACCTACACTCCGGCACAGCATCTATATGCTGCATAACCTCGATGCGCATTGAGGTAATCCGGAATTTCCCTGGAAATTGATAACGGTTTCTTCACAGAACGGTATCAGTCCCTGATTGTTTTAAACGACAATATCGAAATTGTACCGATTACAGCCCCGCCGGCTGCAATGTATTTTACTGTTTCGCTGTCGATGAGGTAAAATATCGAAATCAGCATCATTCCCCACATTAAGAGTATAGAAAAGATTTTAATATTACGCCTTATGCCGCGTTTATCGAGGAAATCGCTTAAAATAGGCCCGAATACCTTATGGTTAATCAGCCAGTCGTGCAATCGTTTCGAACTCCTTGCAAAGGCATAAGAAGCCAGCAATAAGAAGGGTGTTGCAGGCAAACCAGGCAGTAAAATCCCAAGTATAGCAAGGAACACACATACAATACCAACTACAATCAGAAAGACTCGCATAAACTCAATTTCAGTATACAGATTCCGGCAGAATTAATTATATCCTGACAGTTGTAGTGTAAGACCTTAAAATTACATAAGAATTGCACCTGTTATACTAACAGCGATGTTAAGAAATAGTTAATTTCCTGATCATTAAAATAATGAAATGCTGCAAAACACGGTTATTTCCGTGAATAACTCCTGAGGTGTTCGCGGTACCATTTTAGATCCGACATCCGCTTCCAAGCCGATTTACGCATTTTCTGATTAAACACGGAATACCCCAGTTGCCTGAAAATATTGATGAATCTTAAAGCGAAATACAAGACGGATTCCGAAAAGCGCGCCCACCGGGGTGAATTCACCTTATGCATGACTCTTGAAACATAGTTTTTTTCGCCGAATGACAAATGGGCCGGCATCAACAGAGGAAACCCAATGATTTTGCTTGCAAGCGCCAGGTTTGATTTCAGATGATGAATCGATTTATTATACTTTTCTAGTATCTGCAAAAGGTCAGTATTAGCTGATAAATGCAGCAGGTCGTACAATTGCGAAAGGCGGAACCTGCCAAAATAATACCCGTTTTCACTTAGCTGGATATTCAGTATATTATAAATTATTTGGTGTTCAATGCAGGGAATGTAGGCTGTACCCATTATTTCCAGCTTCCTGCCTGCCGGTATAATCACTTCGGCATCGAGCAGTTTATTGTTAGGGAAAGCGAAAACCTGGTGATGTATTTCGACGGCAGCAATGCTTTCATCTTTAACCAGCCGGGAATAGTGTTTCTGAACACGAACATTTTCAGCGATATTGGCATACAAGGGTTTATACCCGTCAGCAAGCAATATCTCAGCAGTTCGCTCCATATCCTTCTCGTATACAAGGAAATCGATATCGCCTACCATCCGCTCGGCTAAATCTGTGTACAATCCACTAAGCAGGTGAGCTGTACCCTTCAGGAATACCGGCGACAATCCGTACCGGTTCAGGAGTGATGTAATTTCGTTTGCCTGATTTATTATCTGTTTATTGCGGTCCCTGTTCATGGAAGCAAATTCATCCATGTAGGCAACCAGGTCGGGAGGCAGCAAAGGCAAAAGGCCTGCACGACCAAGCTGCATGTAAAGTGCCGGAAAAACGAGGTGGGAAGTGCTTGTCCACACAATTTTCTCCCATTCCACGGCTCCTGAACTGATAATGTCGCGTACCTCACTTATCCGGCCGGGATATTGCCCGAGAGTGAGACACTTCCCGGTAAATAAAAGGGCATCAAGTTTATTCATGGTGAAAAAGTTCGTGCACAGCGTTTACCATTTTTTCATTGTCGGAATAAGTGAGCCGGTAACATGGCAGGGCCAGGAACCAATCAAGGAATTTTGATGCATTTTCCTGCAGGGGCGATATCCACGAGTCAGGTACAAGATGCATGAAGGCTTCATCGTTCGGCATTTTTTCAATAACCATTCCTGATCCCGGCATGTAATTTACATAAATAAGTGCCTTGCAGGGAAAACCGTTTCGTTTGTTTCCGTTCTTGATTTGTGGTGCCAGGTAACGGACAGTTTTCCCGACTCCCGGGTATGAATATTCACCGGCTTCGAGCAATTGCGGGAATTGAGCACTCAGAATCTCTACAGCCTTTTTTTTGACTGAGACAGCAGCCGGGAAATAGAATATTTCGGTAGAAGCAGCTTCAAGGGGTACAAAATCGTCGGCCAGCAAGCCGAACCCGGCCGCCATCAGGATGGCAGCAATGGTGCTTTTTCCCGAACCCGAATCCCCCAGGAACATTATGCAACGGTCGTTATTACTGATAGCCGAAGCATGAAATACACCTGTCCAGTCAGCATCTGTTTTCGCATACATACGGTTGAGCAATTCCATCGAAAATTTGCCGGTAAAATAATGGGAATCTTCGCGCTTCCATTTGCCGATAATCAGTTCATCGATGCTAAGCACAAAATCGTCATTTTGCATGAAAACCCTGAAATGGTAATCTCTGAATATATTTGCTGCTATTTCAAGATGTGCAAATTTGGGATGTATCCTGTACTCAAGTTCTTCGCCCTGGTAATCAACAGCAATAACGGTATGCCCGAGCTTATAAAACCGTCGTGAATAAAATTCCGAAGGAGAAGATATGGGATTTTCGTTTCCGGGAATTCCTGTTTCAGGTGAGGACGGCTCAGTTTGCTGCATAACCATATCAGCTATTTCATCAACAAACCGCCTGGCTTCTGCCGGGGGCAATGTATAGTATTCCGAACACCATAGCGCTATTTCATCAGGGAGAACCGAACACATCAACTGTGTAATTACCTCATATGCGGGTAATTCTACAAGCGAATAGCGGTTACTCTCCTTAAACCAGATGATTTTTCGATTCTCAACTGACCTTTCCAGATATTCCATCGGGTTTGAATTTCAATTTTCCAGGCCGGCACAGGTGTATAAGCCGGCACAAAATGTGTTGGAGTGGCCAGTTGCTAATATCCTATTTTGCTGTAATTAAATAAGTTACAAAGAATAAACTTCACTGAAACTCTGTTCAGCGAAACCAGGCTCTCCCTGCTTCAAAGTTAAGTGATTATATATATGGAGGGAACTTGGAACTTAAATTTATTTAAAACCAAATGGATATTCATTGAATTTTCCATCCAAAATTCTCAACTAATCAACTTGTTAATGTCAGCCGCTAGTACACCCATGCAAATTTCCTGTTAATCACAGTTGAACCGCTTTGAATCCTCAGGAGGTAAACACCACTTGAAGCTGCTGTGAAATAATACTCGTTAATAGTCTCATTGTCAATAGTATAAAGTCCAAGTATCCTGCCGCTTAGATCATATATATCAACTTTCGATCCGGGAATAAAACTACCTACAATACGCAGTATGTTTTTAGCCGGCATGGGTACTACCGAGCATATATCTTCCTGCAACTTTTGGGTATCTACAAGTTTTGATACCATCAGGTAAAACCTGCCAGTTCCGTTGCTTCCGTTATTCAGGGTAACTTTGTATGTAATGCCAGGCGTATTGAGTCGAACAGAGGTGCCGGCCAAAATGTCGCGCAGGTGTACTATCACATTGTCCGGAAGGTTAAGTAACTCTCCGCTGAAAGTAACTTCGGCACCTGGCTGTGCATTCAACCCTATTGGAATTATTGAGCCAGCTATTGCTTCCCCGGGCAGGCTCTGAATACCAAAGTTTATATCACTACCCCCGATTTGAGTATATACTGCCTTTTCAGTATTCTCGGCATTAAAAATCCCTGCATCATACCCTGCATCGATACCGGTTGTTGTTCCCGGGATAAAATACACCTGGGTGTTGCACGGCTTATCGTCTATCTGGCACAGCAGGTCAATCGCGGGCCACGATGACTGGCTGTTCTTGAGAAAGGCCTGGCCTGAATGTACGCGTCCGTTAGCCGAGAATACCGCATTAACCGGCCCGGCTACTGATTTAATAAAGAATCCCTGCCCTACCGGGATATAAGCTGCACTTGTCGCTTGGTTTATAATTGTATATGAACTGCTGGCTGGATTCCATACATACAATGCAACATAGCCGGGGCTATCAAAAACCGGGCTGTTCAGGGTAAGAAAATTATATGCCGGATCTGCATTCTGATTTGCTGAAAATGATGATGAGAAAGGATTCCCGATCAGGTTCCAGGCACTCGTTCCGGCTGAAACTGGTATAGTTGGGCTTCCGCTTGCCAGTGTTCCTGCAAAAGTAACTACCCCGCCGGAGTTTCGTAATACTTCGTATCCTTTGCCCGGCTGAAAGCTTCCGGCAGCGGCCACATTTGTCGTATTGTAATGTGCCCAGCCCGGAATTGTGTTTACGTAGGGTGCAAGACCATATTTAGGAGGAGTAAAACCCGAATTTAAAGCAATATCGTTGGGCAAACTGGTAACAAAAGATTGGATATTCTGCCCGCTTACCGGGGAGGAAATCAGGTGCCATGCTGTAGCTGAACCTGTAATATAGCGCTCCACTGTTGCATTTACTGCACTGTTAGCCTTCATCGAACCGGTGCCTGAAGCATCGCTTTTCAGGATTATACCTGAAAGTCCGCCCAAATTTGTTATTGTACCATTCACATCAAGTGCTTTGCCTGGATTGACAGTAAGCGTTGCACCACTTAAAATGGTGAGATTATTGCAGTTGGCAGCGCTTGCAGGCAGCGAGTTTACAATGGGTTGACTGATCGTTGGCGGAATTACAAGATTCGATGAACTTACAGGAGATCCTTTGCTCCAGTTAAGAGAGCTTTCCCAGGAAGTATTATAATTACCTGTCCAATAATTATTTGTATTGTCAACTTTTACATTGTCGACATACCAGCTGTCGCCGTCATTATTAACCATTACGAATGCAATATATACAGTTTGACCATTATAGGCCGAAAGATCTACCGACCTCTGGGTGTAACCGGTTGCACCAAAACTAGTCTCTTCGTACGATATAACATTCGTAAAGGAAGCATATGAACTCTGGCTGGTTGTTGAAACTTTTATATAGTACATTGATCCGTAATCGATCGCTCCGTAATCCTGTGCCTCGACGAAAGTAAGAGTTGTTGCGCCGCCAGGAGGCAATGTGATGGCAGGGGTCACCAGCCAGTCTTCAGCAAGCCCGCCTGAAACGCTTTCGTACGATACAAAAGCTGTACCCCCTGAGTATGCCCAGAATGTTGTATTTCTTACCCAATCCTGACCGGTTCCCAACCCGTTAGCACCTCTGAATATGGCCCAGCATTCGGGCTGAAAGGTTTCGTAATTGAAGTCTTCAGCAAATGGCAGCTTCGCAATCGCTCCGCAGGATGTTGTTCCTAATTTGACGATCCCGGTTGAGTAACTGTTTCCGGCAAGAACGGAAAAAGCTTTGTAATAATAAGAAGTGTTAGGCAATAGTCCCATATGATTGCAGGAAGTTCCTGCCCCGTTGTAAAGGACTGTACCTCCTCCAGCGATTGAATTGCCAGCCAGGTAAGTGGTTCCGTTTATCGGTGCGCCGAAAACTCCCGTTGCGCTGTAAACCAGCATTACATTGTTTCCGCTACCGTTCTTCGTCCATGCAACGTTAATCTGGCTGCTATTAATAGCAGTAGGGGTTAAACTTCCGGGGTCGTTGCTTGTACTGCAGCCCATAAAACAGAATGTAACCGACCTGGCGTTCAGGTTCTCCGTTATATTGGTTATCGGTTTCGCTGTATTATTGCCGGCCCATGATTTCGAATACGGGGTTGTGGCATCGGTAAAACTGGTTTTGCCTCCCGAACCAGGCCATGGACATCCATCGGTACCAATATTGGAAACACCTGACAGCATGATTCCATTCTGGGATAAAGACGTAGCCGACATGGGATACATCCCCTGGTGCGATCCGGAATTGATGGCATATGGGGTTGACTGAATAAAATCTCCATCAACATGATAGATAATCAGCCCATGACCCGGGTTTGTCGAATTAAATCCGGTAAGCTGCCTGTTTTCGCATAAAAAATATTCGTTTGCAGTGGTAGTATTGAACTGAACTACATCCTTGTTATAACGAATGTCCCTGAGGATTACGTTTTGAGTGGAGTTTAACACGGAGGCAGTGAGCCAGTTATAAATCTTAGCCTTTGTAAAAGCATTATGATGGGCAGGCACATCTCCGTCACCGTTCCAGCTGCCGCCAGCCATCATATCCCAGCTTCCGGTTCCATCGTATTGGCCACCGTTGGCGTAATCCACATCGTAATAATCAGGTGCTCCGCATACATGTCCGAATTCATGGCAAATTACACCAATACCGGTTATTGTGGAGCCACTTCCACCTCTCAGTTCAGGGGAGCATGCATACTGGCTCACAACAACCCCGTCGAGCGTTACAGGGGTTATACCTGAAGAGTGTGACCAAATGGCATCCGCTGAGGCACCTGCTTCCTCTCCGTAGCCTGCAAATATAACGTATAGGGCGTCAAGATACCCATTACTGTCGTTATCGAAATCAGCGAAGTTTACATCAGGATTAGCCAGGTACACAGATTCGGTTACCATGGCTGCAGGATTTATATCATTCCCATATGCATCATTAGCTCCGTAATAAGCCATAGGATGTGATGCCGTATAAGGCCCGGCAACCGTGGTTTGCATTGTAAACTGGCCATAGGAGTTTTCGAGGTAATAATCCTTCACACTTCCGGCAGCATTCCCAACGTTATATCCAACCTGGTTCATAAGGTTCCCAAAATCGGTCTGGGTTTTAGTAAATGCCTGGTCAGTAAATCCAATCAGAATCAGTATGAGTTTCCGGGTACCCGAAGGACTAAAACCGCTTGTGCTTCCCGGGGCTTTCGATTGCTGCTGGTTCCAGATCGAGCGCATCAGGTTAACCTGCGAAGGGCTGAATGCAAGCTTCGGAAGGATTCCATTGAGCAATGAAAGCTCGGCCATGTCACGGTCGTTACTATTATGGGCTAGTATCCCGGAAGGCACCAGGTCCCCAACGGCATTGCTGATCCCATATTCCCAGGCTCCGGATTGGTTCCGTATTACCGTATAATGGTCCATGGTTTCAGCCCACCGAACCTTTTCATCTCCCATCATGCGCAGGGTAACCCTTTTCCCATCGGGTTGCCGGAATTCAAACGGGTAGGGTGATGCAGTAACTGCCAGTACCTGTATTGAGAATGAGGTAATTTGCAGAAAAAGAATACCTGCAAAGGCTGAAAGAAGAGTAATGGATCGCATATAAGAAATGTTAATAAATAACAGCTTCACGACACAGCCGGATATGTTAAGCCCTCCAAATGCAACACAAGTCAGACCTGCCGTTAAACTCCCCTTTCAGCGAGCGGATATCCATCAAAGCAGTATACCGGGTCAGGCAGACCCTGGTTACCGCTTCATGTGATCCTAATAGTAGGCCTGTCGTACCGGTTTTCCGGTCAAACGGAGCTGCATTTTACAGGATGGATCCTCCTGTGCTAATAATGCAAATATAAAAAACTCATACCTAAATAAGAATATTTTTATGAAATATTTTTAGGGGTCTTTATATGCCGCATGGCTTCGAGCCCAAAATACTCCACCGATACCTGCAGCTTTTTGCATCGGTGGAATAATAGAAAATAAATCATATGGCAATTAATTAACCCATGCAAATTTCTGGTTAATCACAACCGAACCACTTTGAATCCTTACCATGTATACACCGCTTGAAGCGGGTGAAAAATGGAGTTCGTTTATCCCTTCATTTGAAATTGAATAGGAGTCGATTACCCGTCCGCTGATATCATAAACGGATACCTTTGAGCCCGGAACGAAATGACCTGCTAGGCGAAGGATGTTTTGCCGCGGCACAGGAACAACTGAGTAAAGATCCTCCTGAATCGCCTGGCTGCCTACCGTAAGTTGCGACATGGTCAGGTAAAATCTGCCAATTCCGGAATTATCGTCATTCAATACCACCTTGTAAGTATTGCCCGGAATACTCAGGCAAGTGGAAGTACCGGCGAAAATATCGCGGAGGTAAACCATTTCATCTGTAGGGAGGTTAAACAAACCGGCGCTGAATGTTACCTCAGATCCCCGCCTGGCATTCAATCCTATTTGAATATAGCAACCTTTGTAAGATTCGCCGGGTAAACTCTGGATTCCGAATCCTATATCGCTTCCTTCGATATGAGTGTAGACTGCTTTATCAATATTCTCACCGGTAAAAATACCGGCGTCATACCCTTCATCTATTTCCGTTGTTGCCCCCGGGATAAAATATACCTGAGTATTACAGGCCTTACCATCAATACCAGCCTGCAGGTCGATGGATGGCCATGGTGTTTCCGCCCCCTTTGTAAAGGCAGTTGTTGAATGAAGACGCCCGGCTGTCGGGAAAGTTGCATTAACCGGACCGGCAACCGATTTAACAAAGAATCCCTGCCCTATAGGAATATAGGCAGCAGCTGTTGCCTGGTTTATCTGGGTATAGGAACTGCTTACAGGGTTCCAAATATAGATTGCAGCATAGCCCGGACTAAAAATCGATAAGTTTTGGGTTATAAAGTTGTTTGTTGCATTCGCAAGACTATTAGCATAAATAGCTGATGAAAAGGGATTCCCGATCAGGTTCCAGGCACTTGATGAAGCAGCTACAGGGATTGTGGGACTTCCGGTTGCGAGGGTTCCTGTAAAGGTTACAACTCCATTCGAATTACGTAATATTTCATAGCCTTTGCCGACTGTAAGATTGCCTGCTGATCCTATATAATAGGGATCAGAGACCGTTGTATTGTAATGCTTCCAGGCAGGAACTGTATTATCATAAGGAGCCAGTCCATACTTAGGACTTATAAAGGCAATATTATTTGCCGCATCAGTAACAAAAGACTCAATGCCTTGCCCGCTGACCGGAGGTGAAACCAAATGCCAGTCAGTTGCTGATCCCGTCAGATACCTTTCGACGGTTGCACTGTTTGATGAATTTCCAAGAAGTGAGCCTGTTCCTGTAGCATCGCTCTTAATAATTATTCCAGAAGTGCCGGCATTGTTAGTAAGCGTACCATTAACTGTGAGCGAACCGGTAGGATTTATTGTTACACTGCCACCACTGTATATCAGCAGGTTCGAACACTGTTTGCTTGCTGTCGAAATTATAGGATAGCGGGTTAATCCGCCTGGTATTATTACCCAGTTAGTGCCGGCAGGTACTGTACCGGTCGACCAGTTAGTTGTAGTATTCCAGTCGGTCGTTACAGCACCGGTCCAGACATAGGCAACACCTGTAATATTTAAAGCATCTATTGCCCAGCCTGCACCCCAGGTAGCGAAATATGTCCATTTAAATTTAACCTGCGATTGCCCTATGACTGCAGGAATTGTCTGACTAAAAACTTGAGGATTTGATGTGTTTGAAGTCCATTGTTGAATCTGAACCCATGTAGAGCCATTATTAATTGAATAGTAGAGAGTGGCCGTTTCAGGTGCCCCGAAATTACGATGGTAATGATTAAAGGCAAGATTTACTGATGAATACCCGGTCAGATCAAGAGTTGGAGTAATAAGATCGGCAAATTCAGTATTGCCGCGTCCGTAGGCATCACTGTTTAAGTAGGCATAACTCCCTGCAAAAGAAGGTTTAAAATAGGTTGAAGAGGTCGTCCCAAACTGCCATCCCTGGCCATATCCCTGGTAATCGACCTGTGACCAGCATGGAGGAAGACTTGAAGCTGAAAAGCCTTCAGTAAATGGCAGCAGAAAACTTGCACATTGTGTTGTAAATAAAATATCATCACCATAAAATGTTCCGTTAGCATTGGTTGCATATGCCCTAACATGATAGGCCGTATTTGCTGACAGCCCGGTAACAGAACTCGTAAATACACCTGTTCCGGATCCGTCGGTTGTATGATTTCCACTGGCAATCGGATTTAAGGAAGTACCCCAGCATACACCCCGAACAGTGACTGCAGAACCACCGTCGGCAGTAATGTTTCCACCTGCAGATGCTGAATTCTGGGTTAACGCTGAAACAGCAGTTGTAGTCAGTAAAGCACCACCCGGCGCGAAAGTAAGGTCACTCCCATTGCTGGTTCCGTCAACATTGGTGGCAACTATTCTGAAATGATATGTAGTACCAACAACAAGCCCGCTGATTGCTGCATTTACAGGTATACCGGTTGAACCGGATCCGGCTGAAACCTCATTGGTAGTATTTCCATATGATATACTTGTTCCCCATTCAAAATGATACGTACCGGCCTGCCCAAAAGGATTCACAATCCCATTTAATGTAGCTGTTCCTAAAGTAATATCTGTAGCAGCTGTAGTTGTAACAACCGGTGTGTGCGGGATTTTGAAAGAGGCAATTTTTGTTGCCCATGGGTAGTTGCCGCCGTATGTGCCAACGTATTCATGTGTACCCCAAAAGGTCAAGTTATCGGATGGATCAATATTCAAAGCTGAATAATCGCCCCAACGATAGCCATTTGTCCCTGATAGTGATGCGGTACCTGCTTGAATAGTTCCTTCAGGCATAGTCATTATCCCGGCAGCATCCACCGCTTTGCGTCCTGTATAATAGATTGAAGGAAATGATGAACCATTTGAAGCGGTATATATCAATCCAATATCTCCTGCGGCATTCATGGCAATACTTCCCATCCAGCGGTGCTTTGCATCGGCAGGGGCATATGTCCCCTGCTGGTAAATGGAAAAAACGCCCGTTGTACGCCTGTACTCATACCATCTGATTCCTCCTATCCCGGCAGTGGTTACACTGTGGCAGGTTAAAAATGATTCATAGGTTCCGAAATTCCGATATTGGTTCCTGAACATAAGCCTGTCGCTCAAAGCATCCAGTAAGGATGCAGATCCTGACTGAGGCACTGATCCCAATGCTGCATAGGCAGCTATCGGTAATGCAGTTTGAAAAACAAATGTGGAATTTGCAGGAATTGTCCAGTCTGCTTGCAGCGCCCAGATTCTTAATTGAGTATTGCTGACCGAAGGATTGATATACGCAAAATAATTAGGAGTCCCCGAAGCAGGCATGGTTCCATCGCAATCGGAAGGCAGCATTGACCAGCAATTGCTTCCTATTCCGGAACCTGAGCCACCCAGTGTTTCTGTTTTAAAGTAGGTAAGCCTCGCCGTGGGATCACCTGCTATCATTTTACTCCTTTCCATAACGCAAGCGGCCGACCCTATATAAACGTTAGGTGAAACATTTGTATTAAAACGGTTAATAGCCATGTAGTACCCGTCATTCCAAACCCCGAGTTTAGGGAAATCAGGCATATAATCAAACTGGAACGCGTAGCGATAGTATGACCCGGTAGGATCAGCCGTAGTTGAAACAGCTACAAGTTCATAGGCTGTATACGAACCAAAAGTCCCGCAATTAACAGCAAACTGGGAGATTACCCAGCGATCAGCATTTTCATCATACATTACAATAGCATCGCCATCATTATGTCCTGTCCAGGCACCGGTAAACCCTGACCATATTGTTGAGGTTGTTACGGGTCCGTAAAGAGATGTCCCTGTTTTATTAAAGATCTGCAAACTCACATTTACAACCTGAACATAATGGTTTGGGCCAACGTCTCCTGCCGGATCAGGAGGTGTATACCGGGCAGGGTTGGAACCATTGGTTATGCCGCTAAAATTAACAATGGGGTTATCCAAAGGTGCTTTCGACGAAGGCATATTATACTCTTTCTGCATTACCGGATCAATCCAGTTAGGATCAGCATCAGGGTACCTCCTGATTTTATTGGGAATACTCCGCTCTTCCTCTTCCCCCGGCACTGCCTCATCATTTTGAGCGGGACGCATTGAACTCAGGGGTATCGAAACATCCATCTTTATAGGATACTGAACAGTCGGAACCTGTGCCCTAACATTTGGAATTATTAATAAAACGAAAATAATATTCAGGCATATAAGAATTATCAGTTGTAGCCGTGTTGCCATAAAAGGAGATTTTAAGTTTAGATTA
This sequence comes from Bacteroidales bacterium, assembly GCA_963677975.1. Taxonomy (GTDB): domain Bacteria; phylum Bacteroidota; class Bacteroidia; order Bacteroidales; family UBA4417; genus UBA4417. Next base: position 4,835,368 of record OY782677.1, read on the forward strand.
CGGAAGTGTTATTCATTATAAGTTCATTAAGAAACATTTACATTAATCGATAAAGGGAGATCATCTATAAAGCATGAAAAATGAATTATTTTAGCAAAATTTCAGAAATTAGAATAAAAGAAATATTATAACACTTTTCAGGTGCAGATGTTTACTTTTAAACTACAAAAAGCTGGAAAATTAAAAACTGAGCAGAACCTGTATTAGAAAATAATCCAGGCCAATTCCTTTCCCGGAAATTGAAGGCCGGTTTTATTATCAGAACAGAACGTATAAAACTACCTGGAATCAGGTTCAGAGTAATCCGGAGATGATTCTACGATCCCCAGCCCGGATCAACCGGGCTCTAGTCCTGTGCAGGTTTGAGTGCAAGCATGAGCAATTCTGAAACAGCCGCAAAGGCTGCATTTATTCCCGCCTTTTTCAAAACTTCCCTTCTTTCCAGGTCAGTATTTGTGGTTTCTTTCCTTGTATGCTATATAATTTGGCTACGCCTGAAAGATATTCAATATACCTTTTCAGCATCCAAGGTGTGCTGTTTCCGGAATATTACGGGCGAAAACAGAACTCTCTATAATTAAAACAACGAATAAATTTCAATTAAACCTGATTTAGGTTGCTACAATAATTTGTCGGATTACTTCGAAAGGAGACTCCTTTCAAAATCGCGCTTTCATCCTGTTTTCACACCTCCCGATCTATCCTTTTACAACCTGTCCTTCTTAATATACCCAGCTGAACTTACGGTTTATTACAGACGAACCACTTTGAATCCTTACCATGTAAACACCGCTTGAAGCGGGTGAAAAATGGAGTTCGTTTATCCCTTCATTTGAAATTGAGTAGGAGTCAATTACCCGTCCGCTGATATCATAAACGGCTACCTTTGAGCCCGGAACGAAATGTCCGGCAAGGCGGAGGATGTTTTGCCGCGGCACAGGAACAACTGAGTAAAGATCCTCCTGAATAGCCTGGCTTCCTACCGTAAGTTGCGACATGGTCAGGTAAAATCTGCCAGTTCCGGAATAATCGTCATTTAATACCACCTTGTAAGTATTGCCCGGAATACTCAGGCATGTGGATGTACCGGCGAAAATATCGCGGAGGTAAACCATTTCATCAGCAGGGAGGTTAAACAAACCGGCACTGAATGTAACTTCAGATCCCCGTTTGGCATCCAATCCAACCTGAACATAGCACCCCGTATAAACTTCAGCGGGCAGGCTCTGGATTGCGAAACCTATATCGCTTCCTTCGATATGGGTATAAACTGTTTTATCCGTATTCCCGACAGTATAAATCCCTGCATCGTACCCTTCATCTATTTCGGTTGTTGCACCCGGAATAAAATATATATCGGTTTGTGAGATTTTATCAGCAAAATCAGCTTTAAGAGAAATGAGCGGATACTGGTTTTCGGAATTTTTATGCAATGCCGTTGCATCATGAGTGCGCATTGCGGTTGTAAAAGATGCTGTTGCACCACCAGCCTTCGATTTGACAAAGAAAGCCTGTCCGAGAGGGATATAGGTAGCCGCTGTAGCGTTATTTACAGGCAAGCCATAACTGCCGGTTGCTGAATTCCAAAAATAGACAGCCTGGTACCCCGATTCAAAAATGGCAGAGTTAACCGAAAGGAAGTTATTTGTAGCATGAGCATTTGCGTTTGCATTAATAGCTGATGTGAAAGGGTTACCAATTAAGTTCCAGGCAGTACCAGGCGATGTGGGGGTGTTAACAGCAATGTTCTTGTCGGAGCCTGCAATAGTTCCTGTAAATGTAGTTGTGCTATTGGCTGTAAGCAGCAATTCATACCCTTTAGCCACTGCAAAATTTCCTGCTCCTGCGAGTGTGCTTGTTGTATAGGGCACCCAGTTTGGAATTGAATTATCATAAGGAGCTAATCCATATTTGGTGCCATTGGTAGCAATATTGGTGGTCGCCCCTACATAGGAAGGAATACTCTGACCGTTTACAGGAGGCGATATAAAATGCCATGGTAAAGGGCTGCCGGTTGAACCGGTAATATAACGCTCGACAGTTGAAGGAACACTGGAATTTGTAATCAGCGAACCCGTACCCGTAGCATCGCTTTTAATTACAATGCCTGTTGCACCGGCTGAATTGGTAACAGTCCCGCTTATTGTTAAGGATTTTCCGGCATTTACAGTAACTGAAGCTCCCGGCATAATTATCATATTATTACAAACTGCAGGAGAAGCCGGAAGAGAGGTAATAGTAGGCAGATTGGTAACAGGAGGAATTACTATACCGGACGAGATTGTTGGGATTCCTTTACTCCAGTTACCTGCAAGTTCCCATACAGAACTTGAAGCACCTGACCAGTAATTGTTCGTGTTATCTAAATTTACATTGTCAATATACCAGTTGTCGCCATCATTATTCACCATAACAAAAGCTATATAAATGCTTTGCCCGTTGTAAGCGGACAGGTCAACAGATTTAAGAGTGTATGCGGTACTGAAGGAAGTTTCACCGTAACTTGTTACATCAGCAAAAGAACTCTGCAGGATTTGTGAAGTTGTGGAAACTTTAATATAATAGTAAGAACCATAGTCAGATGAATAGGTCTGTTTCTGGTAGAAAGACAGAGTAGTTGTTCCACTTGCAGGAAGTGTAATATACGGCGTCACCAGCCAGTCTTCTGCATTTCCTCCGGTAACTGCCTCGTATCTAACGTATGCCGAAGCTACTGCATAGGGAGTTGTTGTAGTCCTTACCCAGTCCTGCAATGTTCCCAATCCGTTTGTACCGCGGTATTTAGCCCAGCAACTAGGTGGAAACGTTACGAGATCGAAATTTTCGTTGAAAGGTAAGGCTAAATTGGTTCCACATAGAGTAGTGAAAGTTTGATCATCCCCATAAAAGGTACCATTGGCATTTGTTGCATAAGCCCTTACATGATATAGTGTATTTGACAATAGTCCCGTAATTGAACTAATAAAAGTTCCCGTTCCTGAGCCATCCGTAGTATGACTGCCTGATGCAATCGGGTTAGCCGAAGTTGACCAGCAAACGCCACGGGCAGTTACTGAAAATCCACCGTCGATTGTAATATTACCTCCTGCTGTTGCAGAGTTTTGAGTAATTGCAGACGGCGCTGTTGTAGTAAGAATGGCTCCTCCCGGTGTGAGTGTAAGGTCACTTCCATTAACTGAACCATCAACATTCGTTGCAACAATCCTGAAATGATATACTGTTCCGACAACGAGCCCGATGATTGGTGCATTTACGGCTACATCAGAAGAACCTGAACCTGCCGAAATCTCACTTGTAGTATTGCCATATGAAACGCTTGTACCCCATTCAAAATGATAGGTACTAGCCTGTCCTGACGGGTTCACAATCCCGTTTAATGTTGCTGTTGTCCCGGTAATTGCAGAAGCAGCTAATGTGGTAGCAACCGGTGTATGAGGAATTTTAAAGGAAGCGATTTTTGTTGACCATGGATAAGAGCCACCGTATGTACCGACATACTCGTGCGTACCCCAGAATGTCAGGTTATCCGTAGGGTCAACATTCAAAGCGGAATAGTCGCCCCATCGATAGCCATATGTACCTGATATTGAAGCTGTGCCGGTTTGGATAGTTCCTTCCGGCAGCGTCATTGTACCCAGTGGATCCCCTGCCTTACGTCCCGTAAAATAGATTGAAGGGAAGGAGGAACTGCTTGATGCTGTATATATCAGTCCTATATCGCCGCTATTATTCATAGCAATACTGCCCATCCAGCGGTATTTTGTATCGGCCGGCACATAGGTACCCTGCTGGTAAAGCGAAAATACGCCACCGGTTCGCCGGTATTCGTACCATCTTATTCCGCCTGTAGCACCGCTGCTGACGCTATGGCAGGTAACAAACGATTCATAGGTACCGAAATTATGGTATTGGTTTCTGAACATAAGCCTGTCGCTTAAAGCATCAAGTACTGACGTAGAACCTGACTGGGGTACAGATCCCAAAGCTGACATAGTAGCAACCGTAATCGCAGTATTATAAGTAAATGTTGAATTGGCAGGAGTAGTCCAGTCGGTATGGAATGCCCATATCATCATTTGAGTAGCACTAACATAATCAGGATCAATGTAGGCAAAATAATTGGGTGTGCCGGCAGGGGGCATGGTTCCATCGCAGTCGGAAGGCAGCATAGCCCAGCAATTGCTTCCTGCTCCCACACCAGTACCCCCGAGGGTTTCGGTTTTGAAATAGGTAAGGCGTGCCGTCGGATCCCCTGTGAGCATCTTACTTCTTTCCATAACACAGGCGGCTGCTCCAATATAAGTGTTAGGCGTAACATTTGTATTAAAACGGTTTACCGCCATATAATAACCATCGTTCCAAACACCGAGCTTGGGATAGTCGGGCATATAATCGAACTGAAACGCATAGCGGTAGTACGTCCCTGTCGGGTCAGACGTGGTTGAAACTGCTACCAATTCGTATTCCGTATATGCTGGATACGTGCCGCAATCAACAGCAAACTGGGAAATGATCCAGCGATCCGCATTTTCATCATACAACACTATTGCATCACCATCGTTATGGCCGGTCCATGCTCCGGTAAACCCCGACCATATAGTTGAAGTTGTAACCGGCCCATAAAGAGATGTACCGGTTTTATTAAAAATCTGCAAACTAACGTTTACAACCTGTACATAATGGTTTGGGCCTACATCACCAGCAGGGTCCGGCGGGGTATACCTGCCAGGGTTGGAACCATTATTTATACCGTTAATATTAAGAATGGGGTTAGCCATTGGGGCCTTCGACGAAGGCATATTGTAGTATTTCTGCAAAACTGGATCAATCCAGTTGGGATCAGCATCCGGGAATCTCCTGATTTTATTCGGGACAGCTCGCTCTTCTTCATTTTCTCCCTGCTCAGTTGCATCCTTTATTGCGGGTTGCATTTGAATCAGAGGCAATGAAACATCCATTTTAACCGGATATTGTACCGTGGGGTTTTGCGCTTTTACTGTTGTGATCAACATACAAGCAAACACTATATGCAGGCATACAATGATTTCAAGTTTTAACCTTGTTGACATGATTTTAGTATTTTAATTATTGCTGATCCGGTGAATTTCGCTGTGTAAGGATAGTATGTAAACAAAAAAAAGACTTTGAGCATTAAACAAGTCTGCCAAACAAAGTTATATTAAATCAGAGGCATCTCCAAATTGATTGGATGCATTTATTAAACATCCCAGCAATTGTGTTAGCTGAGGATGTTCCACCCTGAATAAATAATGTTCTGAAAAATAATGCTCAGTAGCCCAGCCATCACACTAAAAGTAATACCTCCAAAAAAAAAACACAACAACCATAATAATCATTGTGTTACAATCCAATCACATCGTTGCCTGATGGCATTGATGTAATACAAACCACCGGCAGAGCAAAGAAAAGCCTTAACCTGCCCGTCAGAAAACTATTGAATTAACTACCCCAACCCGGATCAACAGGGCTGTCAGCCTGTGCTTTCTTAGGTGTTAAAAACACCAGTGATGCAGCTGCAGTAAAAACTGCATACATTCCTGCTTTTTTCAATGCATTCCTCCTGCCCAGATCGGTGCTGTGAGTGACTTTCTTATTCTTTATCTTTTCCATCTATATATACGATTTTGCAAAGTTATACTAATTTTCTAAAAAATAATTGCTTTTTTTTATTTCTTTAATTTATTGAAGGGGTGGGGTTGATGTATTGAGGGGATTGATTGTATATTTTGAAGTTGCTGGTTGCTGGGCACTGGACACTGGGTTTCAGAGGTTCAAAGGTTCAAAGGTTCAAAGGTTCAGAGGTTCAAAGGTTCAAAGGTTCAGCGGTTCAGAGGTTCAAAGGTTCAAAGGTTCAGCGGTTCAGAGGTTCAAAGGTTCAAAGGTTCAGCGTTTCAGAGGTTCAGAGGTTCAGAGGTTCAAAGGTTCAAAGGTTCAGCGTCTCACCTTCCTTGGTGCAAAGCGCCACTTCCGCTTCGCTCCAGCCTTCTCCCCTCTCCCCTCTCTAATACACCCACGCTATCTTCCTATTTATAACCTTTGTCCCACATTGTAACCTTAGTAAATAAATACCGCTAACAGCCGGGGCAAAGCGTATTTCATTATCACTGCTGTTTTGAAGTTTACCTGTATAAAGTACCTGCCCGTTCATGCTGCAGATGGTTACCTGCGAACCTTTTGCAAACGAACCCGTTAGACGGATTTTGTTTTCGGAGGGAACGGGAATTACAGTATAAAGTTCTTCCCCGGAAGGTGTTCCTGTTCCCAGCGAATTCTTCGACGTAATGATATAGAACCTCCCAATTCCTTTACTGGCTGCGGTAAGCGTAACCTGGTATGAACTGCCCGGCGTATCGAGGCGGGTAAAGGTTCCCGCGGTAACATCGTGAAGGAAAACCTTAAGACCGGCAGGCAAATTCATTGTTTCGGCTGTAAAGGTAACCGTAGTGGCTGCCGCTGCATTTAAGCCAACAGAGATTGTAACATCATTATCCATGTTATTGGGCAGGCTCTGTATCCCGAAACCTGTTTCAATGCCTTCGATATGGGTATATATACTGTTGTTGCTGCTATTGCCGTCAAAAACACCTGCATCGTAACCCGGATCGAGGCCTTTGGTGGATCCGTTAACAAAATAAACCCCGGTATTCCTGCTGGTACCTGAAATGTCGGCTTTCAAATTAATCTGAGGCCAGGCATTTTCAGTATTTTTGGTAGTCCCGCCTGAATTAGCGGTGCGCATGACTGCAGTAAAGTAAACAAAGGGCTCCCCATCCATGGGTTTTACAAAGAAACCCTGCCCCAGCTGTATTTTTCTTATTCCGGATAAATAATTTATCACGTCATACGACGAACCGTTCCAGGTATACAAGGCAACATTTTCAGGATCCAGGATAGTTGCATTTACATCAAGGAAGTTATCACCGAAATTGGCAGCATTTATGGCTGATGCAAAAGGGTTTCCCACCAGGTTCCAGTTGTTGCCGGGTGCAGCAGGAGTTGTGAGAGGCATCGCCTGCCCTGATGTTACGAGGGTTCCCGCAAAGGTAACCACACCATTGGTGTTGCGCAAAACCTCGTATCCCTTGCAGATAGGGAAAGGTCCTGCACTGGCTGCATTGTAGGGATCCAATGCTATTGTATTGAAGTTTTTCCAGCCCGGAATTGTATTTACATAAGGCGCCAACCCGTACTTTGGTGCAATGAAGGCAATATCGTTGGCTACAGCCGTAACAAAATCATAAATACCCTGCCCGCTCAGAGGAGCAGAAATCAGGCGCCATTCGGTGGTGGAGCCGGTAAGGTATGACTCAACTGTTAGATTTGCAGGGTTACCGGCAATTATGGATCCGGTGCCGCTGGCATTACTCCTGATAACAAGGCCCGTATTTACAGTATTGGTTAGCACCCTGCATACGGTAATGGAATTCGGCGGGTCAATGGTGAGGACTGCGCCGGTTTCAACAGTAAGGTCCCTGCTGTATGAGTAGGACCCGTCAATGGTTACAGAATGCGGATTACGAATAAGCACGTTATCCGTGCATGCCGGCTCGGCAACCGGCGTTATCCAACCGCCGGAACCATCGGTCGAATATTCCCAGGTTGCCATTGTACTCCAATTCCCTGAGGCAACTGAACGGTAATACCCTGTTGGCGGAGTTTCATGCACCAGGACGGCATCCATAAAACAATCGTAACCTCCGTTTCCTGAAACCAGAAAACCAATATAGAGGATTGGCTGATCGGCTGCACATTCGGGCAAAGTAATAGTCTGCAACGACCAGCCTGTAACGGGGCCATATCTTCTGATAAATGAACCTGCATCGATCCAGGTTATTCCATCAGTTGAAAATTGCAGCTGGAGACCTTCGGTCTGATATTCGGATTCATCGCCCATATTGCTGAAAAACCACTGGAATTGTACATCAACACTCAACGTCCCGCTTGTAGTTATTGGTGGCGATACGAGCCGTGTTGACGAGGAAAAAAATGAACTGTACATAACCTGGTGAGTTCCTTCGGCAGGTCCGGGTGCAGGCGAACCGGTACTTACGACCGGAAATGTAAATGATTCGGTCCCGCTTACAAATTGCTGTGTCCAGCAATCGGGTATAAGCGATGCATTAAACCCCTCGGTAAAAGGCAGGGTTGAATTGCTGCAGGGAGCCGGGGCATTAACATTATACCTCATAACAAGAATCTGGTAAACGGAAGAAAAAGTATTTCCTGCCACCAGTATTTTTCCGTCGGCGGGTTGCAGAACCATGCCAAGTGCATAATCGTTTGACGTGCCTATACTTGTTTTAACAATTCCATTCAAGCCGAAGGTGATATCAGAAGACCCATCGGAGTTATAACGGCATAGTGCAACATCCGAACCAAAGGCTCCGTTTGCTGAGTTACCGGATAGCAGTATTTTCCCGTCGGCCTGCACGGCCAGTGAATATGCCTCTTCATCACCCGGCCCGACAGCTGTTATCACAATTCCACCTGTGCCGAATGAAACATCGGGCGTTCCGTCGGTATTGAAACGGGCAAGCGAAAAATCATTGTTTGCATTTATCGAATAGCCTCCAACCAGTATTTTACCATCAGGCTGTATGGCTACTGCATAACCGTAATCGAAGCCTGCACCTATGGGAGCGATAACTTTTCCTGATGAGCCGAAGGTATTATCAAGGATTCCGTCGGTATTATACCTTACAAGAGCGAAATCGTCCTTTGGTGTAGAGTCGAACGACCAGCCGGCAAGTACAATTTTCCCGTCGGGCTGAATCAACAATGCGTTGGCTTCGTCATCAACTAAATTAATTGGTGTTGATACAATACCCGATGTGCCGAATGTTCCGTCGGGAACCCCATCCTGCGAAAACCTTGCGCAAACAAAATAATTAAACGATCCATTGAAGGCATAACCTGAAATTACGATTTTCCCATCGCCCTGTATTTTTATATCAGTAGGATGACAGGTAACGCCCAAACGCAAAGTTGTTAAACCGGCTGAGCCGAAAGTAGGGTCAAGCGCGCCCGCCGTTGTATAGCGTACAAGGGCAATCTCAAAATTCGAACCATTAAACGACGAAGATCCGGCGACTACAATTTTCCCTCCCGACTGCACTGCTAGGGCTTTGCCATAATCATCGTGGGTATTTACAGAGGTGATCACCATACCGTTTGTTCCGAAGCCGATGTCGGGTGTGCCGTCGGTATTATACCGCACAGTGCAGTAATCCTGTGTATTGGTAACACTGTTATAGGTAAACCCTGTTCCGACAATCTTTCCATCAGGCTGTACAACTATGGCCAAAGCATTTGTACTCGAATAGCCTGCCGGACCGGGTGTAATTACAATACCATTTGTACCGAAACTGAGATCCAGCGAACCGGGCTGCGCCATGACCGTTCCTGCAAATTGAAACAACAAAGCACTGAGGATGAACAGAACGTGGATGTTTTGTTTGAAAAGAGTTTTCATAAAATCGGGATTAATGCTCAATTGTTACGTAATCAATTAATAATGAGGGGTAACATGCATACATTACAAATCCGGAGCCAACGCGCAAATATCCTTGAGCAGGAATGGTAAAAAGCAATGTCGGCCTTACTTTCCGGGCGGAAAAACAGGTTTAAGCGTATTCCGTCCTACTTGTATTGCAACGAAACTGATGATACCATTGAGCTGTCATATTGAAACATCTAAAGTTAATACATATTTAGGCTTTTCCTTCGCCGGAACAAGGGTATTTTGATACTTTATTCAAAAAAAATAAAAATAAATCTCCCGCTTTGTTTCCGCAGACTTTGCCGGTCAACACCGGGGCTTGGTTGTGCCTCGCAAATAAGGTGAAAATACGGCAAAATAAAATTTACTGCCTGCCTGTATTTAACTGCTTAAACATGCCTGAAATAAAATGTCAGAGATACCCATTAGCAGATAATACTATGGATAAATTAATCCTGACAGCATTTGCCATGGGAAAAGTGGTGCAGAAAAGCGGGTTTACTTATGATCGCAGTATCCGGGCTGGATCCGGAGCAGGCCTTTTTGCCGTGAAAGCAACAAAACGAAAGGAGGTAATAGTATATACCTGTAAAATATAAAAAATACAAGGCAGGGTAAGGACATATCCTTTACCCTGCCTGGCATGATAACAGCCGTTTTAACTTCCCCAACCCGGATCGACAGGGCTGTCGGCCTGCGCTTTTTTTGGCGAAAAGAACACTATCGACGCTGCCGCTGTAAAAAGTGCAAACTTTCCATATTTCTTCAAAGCTTCCCTTTTCGAGATATCGGTATGGGCTGTGTTTTCTTTATTTATCTTCTTCATTGTATGTATGTTGCTTGAAGTTTTATATAAAATTCTTTGTTTGTTGCGGGTTTCTGGTTTCAGAGTTTCAGAGTTTCAGGGTTTCAGTTTCTACCCTCCAACTTCAACCTTCCATGGCGCAAGGCGCCACTTCCGCTTCGCTCCAGCCTTCTCACCTCTCACCTCTCCTAATACACCCAGTTCATCTTCCTGTTCACAACCATAGTACCGCTTTGAAGCCTGAGCAGGTAAATACCACTTACAGCCGGTGCGAAACGTATTTCGTTTTCGTTGTTGTTTTCAAGTTTGCCGGTATACAATACCTGCCCGCTCATGCTGCAGATGGTTACCTGCGAACCTTTTACGAACGAACCCGTAAGACGGATTTTGTTCTCAGACGGAAGCGGAATTACAGTGTACAATTCTTCTTTAGGCTGATCGCCGGTTCCCAGTGCGTTACGCGAGGTTGTAATATAGAATCTGCCTGTACCTGAACTTGCTGAAGTAAGCGTAACCTGGTACGAACTGCCCGGTGTATCGAGACGTGTATAGGTTCCGGCTGTAACATCGTGAATGAAAACCTTAACGCCCGCAGGGATATTGAGGGTTTCGGCCGTAAACTTAACCGTTGCCCCGGCTGCTGAATTCAGGCCAACCGCAATGGTTACATCCTTATCGGGGCTGTTGGGGAGGCTCTGTATGGCGAAACCTACGTTGCTGCCGTCCATACGGGTATAAATACTGTTATCGCTGCCGGTGCCGTCAAACATACCTGCATCGTAACCCGGGTCGAGACCGGCTGTTGTACCATCGATAAAGAAAACATCGGTATTGCGTGCTTTGCCGGCAATATCGGCTTTCAGGCTGATCTTTGGCCATGTTGTTTCCGAATTCTTATAAAAAGCTGTTGGGGTATGTGTACGCATATCGAGGGTAAACTGTGCATAATCGCCATCGGTTTTTGCCTTCATAAAGAAAGCCTGTCCAAGGGCAATATACTGTGCACCCGAAGTATTATTTATCGGGGTATAGGTTAAGCCATTCCATACATACAGCGCCTTGTTGGAAGGATCGAAAACGGCATCGTTAACAGCCAGGAAGTTTGTGCCAATGTTAGCTGCATTTATTGGTGAAGTGAAAGGGTTACCAACCAGGTTCCAGGCTGTGCCGGGAGAAGCGGGAACTGTAAGTACAATTGCCTGTCCCGAACTTACAATGTTACCTGTATATCGTACAGAACCATCGGTATTGCGCAATACTTCGTATCCCTTGCATATGGTTAACGATCCTGAGCTGGCTGCATTATACGGGTCGAGCGAAACAGTATTATAATGTTTCCATGCAGGAACAGAGTTCACATAAGGAGCCAGACCATATTTTGGAGCTATGTAGGCAATTTCGTTCGAAACGTCGGTAACAAGCCCGTTAATACTCTGCCCGCTTACAGGAGGCGAAATCAGGTGCCATGCCGTGGTGGAACCCGTCATATACCGGTCAATTGTTATAGGACAGGAATTGTTGGTAATGAGCGAGCCGGTGCCTGTCGGACCGCTGGAAATAAAGAGGGCTGCACTCGAACTATTGGTAACAGTACCGCTCACGGTAAGTGATCCCCCGGGATAAACTGACAGGCCTCCGCTGGGATTAATAGTAAGTTCCCTGCATGTTTTTGAGGAGCCATCAATATAAACATACCATGGATTGCTAATGATTACATCATCCGTGGGGCCTGGTTCTGTAGAAGGGGTTGCCCAGCCTGTACTGCCGTCAGCCGAATATTCCCAGGTAGTTAATGTACTCCAGCTACCTGTGCCTACCGAACGGTAAACGCCTGTTGATGTGGTGGCTGTTGCCGTAGGCTGGCTGCCCAGTTTATAATCGATTGCTGCACCTGTGTTGGTATACGGCCAGATTGCGAAATTATAGGTTGTACCCCGGTCAAGGGAATAGAAAGTAGCGGTTTGAATTCCGTAAGCTATATTTTGCACGAACGGTGCGTCGGCTTCCGGTATACCATCCGTTGGAGGAGCAGGTACTGCCGGGCTTATAGCCGCTTTCAGCAGGTAATTCTGCGGCAGTTGTCCGCCTACGGCATCGGTCCAGGTTAAGGAAATGGTTGAAGGGGTAACGGTTGTGGCCGTAAACGAAGTAGCGTGGTTGGTGGGTTCGGCAAGTGGTAAACCTACTATATCTGACCAGGTATTTGAAATACGGATTCCATCAATTTTAAGTGATGAAGATGTGCCGGTACTTCCTTGACGGAGAGCAACTGTGCCAATATCAGCCGGATCGGCAGGAGTATCAGTATTTATAAGCCATCCGCTGGCTGGTTCAACATCATTTAACGGAGGATTGATATAAATTGCTGCTACATCATCAGTGGCTGACCCTGTATTGAAAGTATATTTCAATACAATAAGATAAGTAGTTCCTGTTGAATAAGGAGTTGAAGAATAAACAGCGGTGCCGGAGTGTGCAATACCAAAGTTTATATCCGAGCCATTCAATTTTATGAAAACTTTTCCTTTGAAGCTTGAACCAATTGTACTTGGAGCAAGGTGAAAGAAATAATCACCGGACCCGGCAGTTGTAACATTTACAAGGAATGAAGCATAAACAACCCCGGTAGTTTGTGTTGTGAACTGGCGATTATCATCTTCGCCTGTTGTAGTCATAGTAATATCATTTCCAACACCTGAGGATAAATACCCTGGGTAAGTGATTGAGGTTGCAGCAACAGTAATCGGGTTTGTGCCACTCCCGCTATGGGCTGTCCAGCAATGGGCTGTTAACAACTGAGCTGCAGTATAATTAAAATCTTCAACAAAAGGGAAGCCTGCTGCACTGCATGGAATATTAAAAGCAGCTGAGGTAACCGGTGTAAGTGCCCCTGATGTAAAAGTAATGGTGGCACCAGTGATACCCGGGCCGGTTGCTGTAAGATCAGTAAATGTAGTTGTTCCGCTAACTGCCGGTACTGAAGTTGTTCCGCCTATTGTCCATCCCCCTGCCCCGACAGTCGCAACTACACTTGCAGTGCTTGTGTTATTATTGCCATACTGGTCCTGGATATAAACAGCAGGCTGAGTCCCAAGAGCCCCGCCACTTGTTGCAGGTGCTGCAGGCTGAGTTTTCATCCCTAATTTAGCATCAGTACCAGGATTAATTACCTGTGAAACCGCCGCCTCCGTATACCCGGTTGCAGTGACCACTACATTTTTTGTACCACTTATTGTTAAAAGAGGATTTAGCCCTGAAGGCAATAATTGTATATTCCCACTTGAAATGACGTAATCAGTAGTTGGAGTTAAGGAACTACCGCCGATTTTAACCGCAGTAATAAAACCTCGCCATGTAGCGTCATCAGGAAATGTAATATCAATATTATGATCAACATCGTTATTGGTTGCATCAGCGGTTAATGCCGGAGGAGTCGAACCACCTCCCCCACTGGTTACATTCACTATAATCGACAAGTCGTCAATTCTCCAGTTTATTGTACCACTACCTGGGCTTCCTGCTCCGTTGTAGCCATATAAACGGAAAGTAATTGCACTTCCACTTGAGCCTGAGAATGTCAAACCAGAATTGGTTTTCAAGGCCCAGGTACTAGTATTCGCGATCGTTCCGGTGGCAATATCAGTTGCATAGCTATCAGCTGAAGATCTTAAAGTATAGGCTTGAGGAGCTGTACCTGTACTCCTGGTTCCAAAAGAAATTGAGCTTAATGAAATTGAATAAGTTGCAGCAGGAGTAAGAGTAAACTCAAAATATGCACTTCCACTTGCACCGGTCACTAAAACGCCGGTTTTTGCAGCATTCCCTGCATTGAACTGTGCACTAGAACCAGTATATCCACTAGATGGAGAAGTTGTTGTTAACCAAGTTGCAACTGAGCCTAATGAATTCCCGATTGAAACATCTCCAACCGTGAGATTTGCCAGAGACCCTGAACTGGGAGAGGCCACACCTGCAGATGTACCAAAATTCCATGTAAATGTTGTTTGCCCCCATCCTTTTAACCCCGCGAAGGAGGTAAGTATGAGCAGCATGGCAATTATGCTTAAGTTTCTTTTCAAGATGTGTACATGTTTTTTCATAGTAATTTGGATTTCAATGCATTAAATATTTTTATGTGCGATGCGAATATTTGTTTTCAGTAAAAAAATAAATCCCGCGAATACGCTGTATCCGGAGTAAAATCCGGCCTGATATTACAGTTTTCAAATATACTGATTAATTCGGGAAACCAGCATATGTGTTGATAATTTAGAGTTAAATGATTGTTAATTGAGGGGGACGGGGATTTGGGGATTTGGGGTTGCTGGTTACTGGTTACTGGTTGCTGGTGACTGGTTTCCGGTTGCTGGTGTACAAGAAATTAATAGATTAAAGTGAGAAAAGTTATAAAATTCGCGTTTTTTACCGCTACAACCCGTTTCAAAAATTGCCTGCATAATTTCATAACTATGAAAGACAGGATTCCTTAACCAAGAAAACAAAAGTTGTTAACTCATACTATTGAATTTATTAACTATGAAAAGTGAAGATTCTTACCTGGGAAAATATTAAAACCGTAATCCGGGTTTGTGGGACAAGGATACAGTATACCTTACCACAGCAGCCCTGACTAATTATTGATTTGGGGATTTGAAAATTGAAAATCTGAGAATTGAGTCTGCCCCGAAAAGAAATTTGTTGCCACCAAAGAACAAAAACACTAAATTCCACCAAATGTACTATTCGCCTGAGGCGGATTAGCTTTTTGCGGGTTTTGGTGGCCTGGTGTTTTAGTGGCATACTTAATTTTCAGGAGTGGTCTCAAAATTTGAAAATCCAATTATGCTTCAATTAAATCCGGGATCCGATAGTTACCTGCATGTTCCTCAGTTTCAGGGTTACTGGTTACTGGTTTCAGGGTTGCTGGTTTCAGGGTTTCAGGGTGGGTCATGCTGGAGTCGAAGCATCAGAATATCCCAAAAAAACATAAGAATGGGTATAAAAATTCATCGGAGACAAATTTTAAATTCATCGGAGACAAATTTTAAATTCATCGGAGACAAATTTTAAATTCATCGGAGACAAATTTTAAATTCATCAGAGACGGTTTTTGGAAGATTTCTGAAGCATTCAGGAACTGGTCGGAGTTGCAGTGTTGCTGGTTGCTGGTCACTGGTTGCTGGTCTCTGGTTGCTGGTCTCTGGTTGCTGGTCTCTGGTTACAGGTTACTGCCTGCAGGTTACTGCTTTCAGAGATTCACCATTCACCATACACAATTCACAATCCATCATTCACAATTCACCATTCACCATTCACCATTCACCATTCACAATTCACAATTCATCATTCATCATTCATCATTCACCTTCTACCATCCACCATCCACCCTCTACCCTCTACCCTCTACCATCCACCCTCTACCATCCACCCTCTCCCTTCTCCCCTACGGCTCCGTCGTCTTCTGCACCTGCGGAACGCTGCCATCGGTTTTATAGTCGATTGAGTTGCCGCTGCCGGTATACGGGAAGAGTTTGAAAAAATAAGTGGTAGCTGCAGCCAGGTCTTTCACCCATACATATTCCTGACCGAAAGGCACATACATATCGCCGGTTGCCGAATAGGTTATTCCGTCGGAAGGCACTGTAATTGCATCAAAACCGGTGCTGCTCCTGCGCACAAGATAACCTGAAGGCTGAACGCCGCCAAGGGCATCGCTCCATTCGAGCAGGATGCTGTTTCCCGATAAATTGGTTGCATAATTGGTCGGTTCAGGCAATATATTTGATACCGAACCCGAACAGCTGACATTCACAGTTGCCGAACCTCCGCCTGCATTGCTTACATTCTGCGACGTATAGCTTCCGGCTGCCAGGCCTGCTTTTAAACGCGTATATACAAGGGTATTAGCCAGGGTTGATAAAGAATAATTCACCGTTGCCGTGTTGCCGAACGTGTTGTTATCGGTGCTTACTTCGAACGAAGCAGTGCCGGTAACGGTAATAGTCCCCGAAGCCGGGGTAAGCGCAGCCCCGCTTAAAGTATAGCTTTGCGATGCCGAAGGGCCTGATGAAAGACCATAACTGAAATCACTTAGTGTGGCAGGATTTACTGCCAGCTGCGGCGTGCTCAGTGTTGCTGCTGACACTTCGGGCACTGTGCCATCGGTTTTATAATTTATACTTGCGGCTGCATTGGTATAAGGGAAGATTTTAAAATAGTATGTAGTACCGGGGGTTAAAGCAGTAAAAGTATATGCCTGGGCACTGTGTACAACATTTACTGCTCCTGCATTATCGCCCAGGTTAAGGTCGTCGCTTACGGGTGTTCCGTCGGCAGGACTTGCAAAAGTGCCGGTTGTATTAATGAGTACAAGGTACTTGTCAGCAGGCTGAGCTCCGTCGTTGTTATTCCATGTGAGCGGGATTGTGGTTGAGGTCCTTGAGCCGGTAGCAAACGAAAGCACATGGTTGGAAGGTTCCGGCAAAACCGTACCGCTGCCCCAAACCGAAGCCACGTATTCGTTATGATCAATAAAGGGATTGCGGTTGTGCTGTATGGCATATACGGCGTTGTTCCGGGCTATTTCCTTTGCGCTTACGGGGTCGGAATTGTTCCAGGCTAAAAGCAGGTTTTTAAACCAGTCCTCGAATACCGGGAACGAATTGGCCTGAAGAACGGCTTCGGCATTTGCATCGTAGCTGTGCCAAACGGAAATCACATTTTCGTAACGGGTTGCCATATAGAAATAGTTCCGGGCAAAATCGCCTTTGTATTCATCTATTGGTTCAAAAACGATCCCGGTATAACCGGGGTACGAGCAGGAACCCAATTTACTGCCGTTACCCGAAGTATAGGTGGGTGAGCTGACAGTTCCAAAGGGGTAGTTACTGCGGCGGCCGTTCACATAGCCGTCAGTCGGCACAATGTGGAACAGGTCGGTGTACATAGGGGTGGCATCGTTAAACCAGCTTTTGGGCCATGAATGTTCGCGGTTGTAGCAATCGCATTCACCACCATAACTTCCGCACTGATCGCTGCCGAAAGTATACGTGCAGTTGGAATACATATCCCATACTTTGCCGTCGGCTCTTTTGTCGGTGGTTTGAAATGAGGTCCAGAGTGTTGCATACGATACGGCTGAATGCCCTTTAATAATATCGTACAGCGCTGTTTTAAGTTCGGCGCCGGTTTTACCGGCAGCAGCATCGTAATAACCGGCAGGAATCTGGGCTGTTAAGCCGAGGGTAATAATAAGGCTTACAAAAAGGGTGGTCAGAATTTTCATTGGGATAGGTTGATGAACAGCAGTCGGACTGCCGTATTGATTAAAACATTAAAGGGGAAGCAAAATTAGGAAAAATTGAATATGAATTATGAATTATGAGTTATGAATTATGAGTTGTGAGGATTTGGAGGGGGGAGGATAGAGGTTGGAAGTTGGAGGATTCAGCAACAAGCAACGAGCAACCAGTAACCAGAAACCATGCCTTGCCGCCGGGCTTATCCGATACGGTACAAAAAGGTCACCGACCCGGACTGGGTGCCCATTGAAGGAAGGATGTTGAGGCGGGAATTTCCGTTACGGCTTTGTTTCCACATAAAGCGGCCGGTTACAAAACCAATGGCCGAGCCTATTACCACATCGGAGGCCCAGTGCTTGTTGTCGTATAGCCGCGAAACGGCAGTGCCGGTTGCCAGGGTATATGCCAGCACCGGAACCCATATGGTGCGGCTGTATTCCATTGCAAATACAGTTGCCAGGCTGAAAGCCGCAGATGAATGCCCTGAAGAAAAACTATTATAGTGTATACCGGCAATTGGGCCTTCCCAGTTGGCATGGTCAGGAACGGCATCCTGGTAAGGGCGGTGCCTGTGGGTAAGCTGCTTAAGGGCAGTTGTAAAAACCGACGACACAACATACGATTTGGCCGCTGTAAGCGAAGTGCCGGCAAGCCGCTTGTCCTTTGCCACACGTCCGCCCAGGTATAGTCCGGCTATTAAAACTGTATTGTATGTGCCGTTGCCGAAGGGTTCAAAAACGTATGTGGCAAGTTTATCGCCGGTAGCCGACTGATGGCTGACAAAATATTTCTGTATTCTCTCATCCTGTGTATAAGCCAGCAGGCCGGCCCCCGCAACCGCGCCAAAGCCAATCCATTGCCGGACCTTCCATCTGGCAGGCGAAACAATAAAACTTTTCGTATCGTAATAATATGATTTCAGGTAGGTTACATTTAGCTGAGGATAAACAATACTGTCGTTATCCCCTGCATACAGGCGCGAAGCAGCAAATAAAAACAATAACACCAGTACCTTTTTATTCATTTTAATTAGTAATTTAGATGTGGCTTTCAGATTAAGGTGGTCGCTTAATACACAAGCGGCTTAAGAGGATGACAACGTAACAAGTGTGCAAATTACGTATTTTTCGCCTGACTGAGCCCGTTTAAAGGCAAATATCACCGGTATTACTTATTAACCTTATGTATTGCAATGCCTTTTCCCGGAATAAGCCAGCGAACAATATTGTATCAATTCTGTTCATTTTTATAATCTCAATCTTACCCTGATGAAAAAAGTATACCTATTCCTTTTGCTGATGACGGCATTAAACAGTTTCGCGCAGTCGGGTTTTATAATTGGCGGCGGATATTCGGCTTCCTGGTTTAAAACAAAAGAGTTTGACTCCTTTCTTACCTCAGTAAACACTGCCAACCCGGGACTTACCACGCAATTCGAAACAGAGCAGCCTTATAAGGGATACACCTTGTTTGCAGGTTCGCAGTCCGAAAAATCATCATTCCTTTTTTCGTACCAACAGCTCTTTAATAAAGCAAAAGCCGAAGGCATAATCCCGGTAATAAGCACTGATGCCGGCACTTTCGAGATTGCGACACGGCACAGCTCGGTTACCCTGGCCTATGACTATTATCTTCTGCGTAACCTGGCATTTGGGGGACAGTTCGGCTATACCTATTCAACGGTACGTAACAGTGAGTATGAACTGGCTTTCGGCGATTCGAAAAGTGTTGTGGATAAAAAAGGCGGTGTGCAGGCAGCAGTGAATGCCATTATCGAGATACCACTGGGCAGTATGGCGTTTTTCCAGTTGCAGCCTTATTATATGCTGGCTTTTTACGATATGGATATGGACAATGTGGCCAGTATTTACCTCGGACAAGGCAACAGCGCATCTGCTACTTCGGACCTGAGGGGTTTGGGGATTGATTTCAAGTTAGGGATCAAAATCCAGTAGGCGTTTTTCAGGATTCTGTTTCTTTTGCTTTTTCCCAGTACACATCCATTTCGGCCAGTGTCATATCCTGCAGGGCTTTGCCATCGGCATTTACGGCTTTTTCGATGTACTTAAACCTCCTTATAAACTTGCGGTTGGTGCGTTCGAGGGCCGTTTCGGGGTTTACATCAATAAAACGGGCGTAGTTAATCAGGGCAAACAGCAGGTCGCCGAATTCCGACTCGGTTTTGATGGTTTCGGCTCCGTTAGCCAGTTCGTGTTTGAGTTCAGCAATTTCTTCCTCAACCTTTTCCCACACCTGGGTTGCATTATCCCAGTCGAATCCTATTCCCCTGGCCTTATCCTGTATACGGTATGCTTTCACCATGGCCGGAAGCGACATAGGCACACCTTCGAGCACCGACTCGCGGCCTTCAAGCAGTTTTATTTTTTCCCAGTTATCCTTAACATCGGTGGCGCTGTTCACCTTAACATCGCCGTATATATGCGGATGGCGGTTAATGAGTTTTTCGTTTATCCCCTGCAAAACATCAGCAATACCGAATGATCCGGCTTCTTCGCCAAGTTTTGAATAAAAAACCAGGTGCAGCATCAGGTCGCCGAGTTCCTTACGGATTTCGGGCAGGTCTTTTTCAAGAATGGCATCCGAAAGCTCGTAGGTTTCCTCAATGGTAAGGTGCCGCAGCGAGTCGAAAGTCTGTTCCTTGTCCCACGGGCATCCAGCCCTGAGGTCGTCCATAATGTTGAGCAGCCTTTCGAATTCGAATAGTCGTTTATCCATTGTGTATTTTTTTTGTAAAGGTACGTTTTGTGCGTTAATGAGGGGAGATTAGGTTGATAACTTGTGAAAATGTGAGACAGGAGACGGGAGACGGGGGACAGGGGATAAAAAGGGAGGGATAACTTATTTCCGGTTTTTAAATTAAACCATTTGGAGTCAGGAAGGTCGAATAACTGAATTTAAAAACATATAAACCTTTAAAAACACATTTATGAAAAAGTACGCAATCGTTTTATTTTCGGCTTTATTTATGTTTGCCATTGCAACACAAGCCCAAAAGCAAAAAGAGCAGAAGAATCCCAGGAAAACAAGTATTGAAGAACGCGTGGCAAAAATGACCAAAGATTTAAGCTTAAGCGCTGATGAACAAGCCCAGGTTACAACCCTTTTCACAAAGCAGGATGCCGAAATGAAGGCTTTCTATAAAGACAATACGAATAAAGAAAGTGCAGATTATAAACCCAAAAAGAAAGAATTACAAACAAAACATGACGCTGAATTAAAGACCATAATTGGGGAGGAAAAATTCAAAAAATACCAGGAAATAAGAAAAGCCGAAAGGGCAGCTGCTAAACAGGCAGACAAGAAACCTGAGTAATTTTTAACTAAATTTTTAATAAGCCGGGCGAATAATTGCGATTTATTTGCCCGGCTTTATTTATATGTTTACCACGCAGATATTGGATCAACCTGGAATATCCCTTAATAGAGAAAACTTTTTGCTGAAAGCATTATAAAGCCGGCAACAGCAGGTGAATTACGATAAAATGGCCGGATATAAGGAAAGAGGGATAAGTGCCCGGCTTATTGTCAGAAAAAATCAGGTGGTACAACCAGCATCATAGTATTGATTTACCGATAGTAAATATTTAGTTACAGAAACCGGATAATGAAACAGGCCGGTAACATGGGAATTACCATTACTACCCGGAAATTTATAAACACGGGTTTCAATTGCCGGCTTCTCCATAGGTTCGTTCCGAATGTCACCGAAATACAGCCTGCCTAAATAAAAGCTTTGCCAAATGCACGATTGACAGTATTTTTGCGTTAGTATACCGGCCATGAAAAGGCCTTTTTTATTAATAAGCTACGAATGCCCCGGACGAGATTGAAACCATTTGTTTTACTGATAGTTATGCTGGCCTTTTTAAGAGGTCCTGTCATAGCCCAGCATAAACTCTGGGGTTCGAACCTGCTGCTCGAAGGGCGGGTGAATTATGGTTTCATGATCAACCACCACCTCGAAATGAAGATTTTTAATGCCCACTTCCCTGCTTTCGAACTGAACCTGGGTAAGGAAACCTATGGCCGCGAGCGCTGGCAGTCAGTTTATGGTTATCCTTTTATAGGGGTGAGCTACTGGTATTCGCAACTTGGAAATTCGGATTTCGTGGGGAGCGCCCACGCATTGTTTCCGTATGTAAATTACCCTATTGTGCGCAGTCGGAAAAATGAACTCAATTTCAGGGTAGGGCTTGGGCTGGGATATCTGACCCGGCGTTTCGACAGGCTTGAGAATTACAAATACATTGCCATAGGATCGCACCTGAATGCTGCCATTAACCTGATGGCCGAGTACCGCTGGCGATTCAACCCCCGCATGAATGCAGCAATTGGCGTTGCTTTGATGCATTTTTCGAACGGTTCGACCAAAACACCGAATTACGGAATAAATACACCATCCCTGAACATTGCTTTTGCTTACCGCCTGAGTAAGGAAAACCCGTACCTGAACAAAAAAATTGTCCCTTCGCTATACCTGTTCGAATTCCCGGGCGTTAAATCAATCGACTTTTCGATAGGGGCTACCGTAGCAGTTAAAGATATGGGAAGCGAATACGGGCGTACCTTTATGATTTACAATTTAAACGGGAATGTGATGAAACAGTTCACGTTTAAAAGTTCCGCGGGGATTAATATGGATCTCACCATTAATACCTCCGATCCCTACTTTGCCGATCTGAAAGAGGTGAAATATGAAAATAAAAGCGAACTGCTCCGTTTCGGTATAGGGCCTGAGTACCAACTGATTATGTCGAAACTGTCGTATAATTTCGGGCTGGGATTCTACCTTCACGGGTTGATGGTTCCCGAAAACTCTTATTTTAAATTTGGCATACAATACCTTTTCACAAAAAACCTTTACGCCAGCGTGGTTCTGCGCACACATTTCGGGCAGGCTGATTTCGTGGGGTTCGGGGTGGGATATAAAATACCATGGATATACGGAGGGAGGGTGCAATGAGAACAGCAATTAAACATTCGTTCGAGAAAATGAACCATATCCGGAGTATCCGCATTTGCCTCTGTATTGCCGCAAGCATTGCTTTAGGCTCCTGCGAGAAAGATGGATCAGCCGGAATGACCTTCCGTACCGGCGATATTGTATCGGTGAACAGGCCTGTAAACGGGAATTTCACCGGTATTTACCTGAATGATAATGTCAACCTTGTAATTACCCAGGCTCCATCCTTCAGCATACGCGTCGAGGGCGGTGAAAACATTCTGGGAGGAATTAAAACCGATATTTCCGACAACACGCTCACAATTAGCAACACAAACAGGTTCAACTGGATGCGGACCTACAACAAGCAGGTTACGGCATATGTATCGATGCCCCACCTGCTGATACTCGATTACGAAGCCACGGGAACCGTAAGCTGTACGGATACCATACGCGAGGATTCTTTATCAGTAACGGCTAAAGGCGGATCAGGATATATCAACCTTACTATCCGCACCGGCACCGCAAAGCTGAGTATTACAAGCGGTTCGGCCGACATGAATATAAAGGGAAAAGTCGGGGTAAATTTTATTTTTTCGGGCGGTTACGGACCGTTTCATTGCCTTGACCTGGAATCGAATTTCCTGTTTATGCGCAACGCCAGCCCTAACGACTGCTACGTGAATGCCCGTGATCATTTTGAATACGAAATAGCCGGTCTGGGAAACATATACTACAGGGGAAATCCGCCTGAAATATCGGGCACCAGGACCGGGGGAGGGCAGTTAATTAAGCATGATTGAGGATTTGGGGATTTGCGGATTTGGAGATTTGAAATGAAGTAATATTACAAACAGCCAATAAACTTATAGTTCATAACTCATAACTTATCGCCTCATTGTCCATTGTCAATTGTCAATTATCCATTGTCAATTGCCCATCAACCTATCAACCCATCAACCCATCAACCCCATTGTCAACTGTCCATTGTCCATTGTCAATTATCCATTGTCAATTGTCAATTATCCATTGTCAATTGCCCATCAACATTGAAACCAGCAGCCAGGAACAAGAAACCAGCCACCAGTAACCAGCATCCAGAAACCAGAAACGCTTCCTTAATAACAAAGACTAATATCTATACATTTGCATTCAGGATCAGTTTAATATAATTGAAGACATAGTGAAACTCAACCGAAATGCTTTACACCTGATTTCGTGGCCGGCAGCAATGCCGTGGCTCATAGGAGCAATTGTGTTGTGGTCGATGGCCAATACTTCCTTCAAAAAAGATTACAAAAACGGTATTATCGAAGCCGATGCCAAAGGCTATTATGCTTACCTGCCGGCCATTTTCATATACCATGACCTTAATTTCGGTTTTTTTGATTCGATTGAAAATCATATCTATTACAACCAGAATCTTGAATACAACTACCTGAGGACCATTAACGGCAAAACGGTTGATAAGTATTACGCCGGGACCGCATTGTGCCTGCTGCCTTTTTTCCTGGCGGGTCATGCAATAACACTGGCCACAGGGCTTACAGCCGACGGATACAGTTACTATTACACCTTCCTGGTGCACCTTGGGGCATTATTTTACCTTATGCTGGGATTATTCGGCCTTCGCAAATTAATGCGAACCTTTGTCCCCGACGAAAAGATAATAGCTTTTGTACTATTCGCGATCGTGTTCGGCACGAACCTTTTTTATTACTCTGCCACCGAGTTTGCGATGTCGCATTTGTATTCGTTTACTGCCATTGCCTGGTTTTGCTATGCCGTGCGTAAGTATTTTTCGGATCCCAAAGGCAAACACCTGGTTTATATTGCTCTCCTGCTGGCTGTTATAACCCTTATCAGGCCTGTAAACCTGCTGGTAGTGTTGGCTGTACCGTTTTTAGCTGGCAGCCGCGAAAGTTTAGTACTGGAATTTCGATTCATGGCCACGCAAAGCGTGAAACTTGTGTGGGCCATTATGTGTTTCCTGCTTGTGGTAACTATTCAGCTGGTGATATATAAAATTTCGACCGGCAGTTTCATTGTTTATTCCTATACTGAGGAAGGCTTTAAGTTTCTTCATCCGCAGATATGGAATTTCCTGTTCAGCTACAGGAAAGGGATGTTTGTATATACACCCTTACTGCTGGCAAGCCTTACAGGCTTTGTATTCATCTTTAGGAAGAACCGTTTCGGGTTTTATGCATTGCTTGCATTCCTGATGGTTCTTATATATGTTTTCTCTTCCTGGCACATGTGGTTCTACGGGGGAAGTTTCTCGCAAAGGGTAATGGTTGAGTATTATGCACTTTTTGCTGTACTGCTGGCAACTACCTTATATGAAATAAAGAATCGTAAACTGAAGAACTTATTTATCAGCCTTGTGCTCCTGCTTATTATATTTTGCCAGGTTCAAACCTACCAATACCGCCGCATGCAGATCCATTGGAGCGATATGAATAAAGAAAAATACTGGGATGTGTTTTTGAGGGTGGATAAGTTGTAAGAGAAGGGTTTCAGAAGTTCAAGGGTTCAAGGGTTCAAAAGTTCAAAGGTTTCAGGGTTCAGGTTCAGTCATGCTGAGCGGAGTCGAAGCAACAGGGTTTCAGGGTTTCAGAGTTTCAGAAGTTCAAGGGTTCAAAAGTTCAAAAGTTCAAGGGTTCAAGGGTTCAGGTTCAGTCATGCTGAGCGGAGTCGAAGCAACAGGGTTTCAGGGTTTCAGAGTTTCAGAAGTTCAAGGGTTCAAGGGTTCAAGGTTCAAAGGTTTCAGAGTTTCAGGTTTCAGGTTGAGTCATGCTGAGCGGAGTGGAAGCATCAGCTGTTCAGGTGTTAATTACCAAATCCGAAATCGTAAATCGTAAATCGCAAATTGCAAATAAAAAAGCCCCGCCGAAGCAGGGCTTTTAATTGGGAATATATAGTGAGGTTGGTGTAGTTTAGTACATTCCACCCATTCCGCCCATGCCTGGATTAGGCATAGCAGGTTCCTTATCATCCTTGATTTCGGCGATAACACACTCGGTTGTAAGCAGCATTCCGGCAATGGAAGCAGCGTTTTCGAGGGCTACGCGGGCCACCTTGGTAGGATCGATAACACCGGTGCTGTAAAGGTTTTCGTAAACCTCGGTACGGGCATTGAATCCGAAATCATCTTTCCCGTCTTTTACTTTCTGAACGATAATTGAACCTTCGAGTCCTGCATTGGCTACAATCTGGCGAAGCGGTTCTTCGAGAGCGCGTTTAACGATCTTCACACCAAGTTCTTCGTCTTCGTTGTCGGTTTTAACATTATCGAGGCTGGCAATAGCGCGGATATAAGCCACACCGCCACCTGGGATAGTACCTTCTTCGATAGCTGCGCGTGTTGCATGCAGTGCATCGTCGAAACGGTCTTTCTTTTCCTTCATTTCAATTTCACTGGCAGCGCCAACATAAATCACAGCAACTCCGCCGCTGAGTTTAGCAAGACGTTCCTGCAGTTTTTCGCGGTCGTAATCCGATGTTGTGGTTTCGATCTGAGCCTTGATCTGGCTTACGCGGGCAACAATTCCTTCTTTAGCGCCCTTACCGCTTACAATGGTAGTGTTATCCTTGTCGATATTGATTTTTTCAGCCTGTCCGAGGTAGCTCAGGTCGGCATCTTCGAGGCGGTAACCTTGTTCTTCCGAAATAACGGTACCTCCTGTGAGGATTGCGATATCCTGGAGCATTTCCTTACGACGGTCGCCGAAGCCCGGGGCTTTTACGGCAGCAATCTTGAGTGAGCCACGGATTTTGTTTACAACGAGTGTTGCAAGTGCTTCTCCATCAACATCTTCGGCAATAATAAGCAGAGGACGACCTGTTTGTACCACCTTTTCCAGTACTGGAAGGAAATCCTTCATGCTGCTGATTTTCTTATCGTGGATGAGAATATACGGGTTTTCGTAAACCACTTCCATTTTTTCGGCGTCGGTAACAAAATACGGTGAGATGTAACCACGGTCGAACTGCATACCTTCAACGATTTTAACCGTTGTTTCCATGCCTTTTGCTTCCTCGATTGTGATAACCCCTTCTTTTGAAACTGCTTTCATAGCATCGGCAATTTTCTCACCGATAAAACTATCGTTGTTAGCCGAGACCGATGCAATCTGTTTAATTTTTTCGATGCTGTCGCCAACTGCCTGTGATTGTTTTTTCAGGTCAGCAACTACTGTAGCTACTGCTTTTTCGATACCGCGTTTCAAATCCATCGGATTTGCACCTGCTGTAACGTTTTTCAGACCAGTCGAAATAATTGACTGAGCCAGTACGGTTGCGGTTGTAGTACCGTCGCCTGCCACGTCGGCAGTTTTCGATGCTACTTCTTTCACCATCTGGGCGCCCATATTCTCGACGGCATCCTTCATTTCAATTTCCTTGGCAACTGTAACACCATCCTTGGTAACCTGGGGTGCTCCATAGGTTTTTTCAATAATTACATTGCGGCCTTTTGGTCCGAGTGTAACTTTAACTGCATTTGCCAAAGCGTCGACTCCGCGTTTCATGCGGTCGCGGGCTTCGGTTTCGAAAATGATTTCTTTCCCTTTCATATCTGAAGTACTTTTTTGAGTTATAAATTAAATCACAGCCAGAATATCGCTTTCGCGCATGATCAGATAATCCTTGCCTTCGACACTGATTTCGGTACCTGAATATTTTCCGTACAGAACCTTATCGCCGACTTTTACGGTAAGGGGCTCATCTTTTTTACCAGTTCCAATAGCAACTACAGTGCCTTTTTGTGGTTTTTCTTTTGCAGTGTCGGGTATAATAATACCACCTGCTGTTTTTTGTTCGGCTGCTGCCGGCTCAACCAATACTCGGTCGGCCAAAGGCTTTACGTTAACCTGTGCCATGTTCTTTACTTGATTTTTATGTTAAACGATTAAATAATTTTATTTTGAGTGAATTTCAATACTCATATTTCGTGCCAAACCCGCTTTCCTGCCTGTGTCATAAGCATACCCAAAACCAATTATAATACTGATTTTGTATTACTTACGCCCTTTAATAAGCTTTTACAAGCGTGGCTTGCCATGAAAACGAATCTGACAAAAAAAAAGAATGTCAGAATGCACGTGACATTCTGACATTCAAAATAATGTTTTACGGGCGGATTATTTTTTCTCTTCCTTAGGAGGAGCCTGGAAATCCTGAACCGGTTGTGCATTTTCATCGATATTCTGACGAAGTTCGGTATCGGAAGTTCTCTGTTTTGCACCACGCGGGATAACAACTATCGAAAAAAGACAGAGTACGAGCAATGCTACTGCCAGACTCCAGGTAAATTTTTCAAGGAAGTCGGCAGTTTTGCGAACTCCCATGTATTGGTTTGAAGATGAAAAATTCGAGGCCAATCCACCACCTTTTGAGTTCTGAACCAACACTACGAGTATCATGAGCACGCAAGCGATCAGGATCAGAACGGAAACAAAAATAAAAGCATTCATACTCTATTGTTTTATGTATTTATAACTGTGTTACTTACGTTTTTTTTCGATTTCAGTAATTTGGGCTGCAAAGTAACTACTTTTTTCGGGAATAAGCAACATGAGTTTTTCATAAATTTTTATTGCCATCGAATAAAGCCCCTGCTGGTAATAAATTTTTGCCAGAGTTTCGCTTACCATATCCTCGGGGAAGACAGTACTCTGCTTTGCTTTATCGTCGGGATTAAAGAATTCGTGTTTAGGGGCGCTCATACGGGGTTCTTCACGTATAAACCGGTCGATCAGGTTATTGCGCGCTATTTCGGCTTCAGTTGCAGGTATAGTGCCTGATGCATTTTTTTCGAAATACGACTCTTCCTCTTTGGTATCGGTAGGTTCAATTGCTTTTAACCGCGAGATAATGGTATCGAAAAGCGGGTTGTGTATGGTTGGCTCTTTTGGAACAAAAGTTTGCAAATCTGTTTCAATCGGTCCGGCAACAGGCATAGGTTGTTCGAGGGGAGGCAAATTAAAATCGGGTGTTGCTTCTGTTTGTCTCTCACTTTCTGATTGCAGCAACCTTGCCCTTGCAGCCTCAGCCAAACCAACCCCGTCCGTTTTTTCCTGTTCGGGACCGGCTTCAGGAAATACAGCCTGGCCGATTATTACGGGTTCGGGGATAGTAAAGGCAACTTCGGTATCGGGGTTTATTTCTACTGCATTCGCCGGGCTTATGTCCTTTTTAAACCCAGGTATTTTCACAGGCGAACCTTCGATAAGTTCCTTGAGTTTACTCCTGTCGCCGGCATAAGCAGCAGCGAGGCGGAGTGCCAGTGGATATGCTTCATGCCCTGTATTGAAAAGGTTCCTTGCCAGCAACATCCTTGCAACCTGGAAATAAGGATATTCTTTTACCAAAACCCACATCTCGTCGACAGTCTGCTGATCGAGCAGCGACGGGTCTTTAAGGTAGCGGTTAAAGGTTTCGGGAGTCATGCGGGCACTGCTTATATTTCGGGCGTAAAAGTTTTATTAACTTATTTAAGCGATTTGTAATTTAAAATCATACCAAAGATAATACACTTGATTAAAATCAGGTACGATTTACGAGGTACGATTTATATCAGGATTATTTGTCATTCGTAATTTGTCATTCGTAAATCATCATTCGTAAATCATCATTCGTAAACCGTAAATTTAATACAATTCCCTTATCCGGAATAATCTCCTTCTAATTTACCAGTTCACAACTGCTTTATTAAAAATATCCTGTGCCAACTCGTTGGAAATTATTTCGATGAGGCTTGTTTCGACTGCCGAGAGTTGTTTCTGCGCATCATAATCCTGGAAACGGGTGAAACTGGTTTCAAAATCCTGGGCCGGGTCCTGTTTGTTGGCGAAGCGGATATTTACAGTTACACGGAGGCGCTGTAAAGCCGATTTCTGATCACCAGTAATAGCCACAGGCTCTGTAGTATAACCGGTTATTTCGCCTTCGATAGTAAGATCGCCGTTTGAATTCACGAGCGAAAGGTTCGACTGGGTAGTGAATTTATCCCTGATTGTTTCGGTTAATGTACGGCTCAGAGTGGGTTGAACGAGCAGTGAATTGTTGGGCAGGTAACTTATCGAGATTGTTTTTACGCTCGGCGAGATACTAGCACCTGTAAACGAATAGCTACATCCCTGGAACAGGAATAAAACCCCTGAAAAAAGAAGCATTAAAGGTATTTTAGAAAACGTATTTCGCATCCTGAAGCTATTAACTTTTAATTCCATATTCCCTGATCTTGCGGTATAATGTACGTTCGGATATACCAAGTTCTTTAGCTGCATTCCGACGCCGGCCTTCGTGCTTGTCGAGTGCGCGGCGGATAAGCTCGAGCTCCCGGTCCTGGAGCGAAAGGGATTCCTCCATAACTTCACTATGCACAAACGGCTCGTCATCAATGGGTTGTGAGCGTTCGTGCACCACTACCCTGCTTACATCCTGTCGTACAGGCTCAGTGCCGAAATGTTCAGGAATATGCGATGTCGAACTGTTAAAATGACTATCAACCTCGTCGTGCCCGATAATTTCGCCAACCAGTTTCTTCAGGTCGGTGATATCGCGGCGCATATCGAAAAGCACTTTATAGAGAAGTTCACGCTCCGACATTTCATTGCCTTTGTTTGCGTCCTTAAAAAGCACCGGCAAATCGCGGCGAACGGTTTCGGGCAGATAACGCTGCAGGGTTGCTGCTGAAATACTCCGGTTGCGTTCGATGATAGAAATCTGCTCGGTAAAATTTTTCAGCTGCCTGATATTGCCGGGCCAGCGGAAATTCATGAGTATCTGTTTGGCTTCCTCGTCGAGCTCAAGTGCAGGCATGCGGTATTTCTCGGCAAAATCAGAGGCAAACTTGCGGAAAAGTAAAATAATATCATCCTTCCGCTCGCGTAAAGCCGGAACGGCAATAGGTACCGAATTCAGCCTGTAAAACAGGTCCTGCCGGAATTTACCGTGATCGATAGCAGTCTGCACCTCAACATTGGTAGCAGCTACCACGCGAACATCTGTTTTCTGGCTTTTCGACGAACCTACCTTGAAAAACTCGCCCGACTCAAGGACACGGAGCAGCCTCACTTGTGTTGAGAGCGGTAATTCGGCCACTTCGTCGAGGAAAATAGTTCCCCCGTTTGCAACCTCGAAATATCCTTTGCGGGCCTCGTGAGCACCGGTAAATGAGCCTTTTTCGTGGCCGAAGAGTTCCGAATCGATGGTTCCTTCAGGGATGGCCCCACAGTTTACAGCTATATAGGAACCATGTTTGCGTGCGCTCAGGTGATGTATGATCTGTGGGAATATTTCTTTCCCTACACCGCTTTCGCCTGTGATGAGTACACTCAGATCAGTTGGCGCAACCTGACGTGCAATATCTATTGCCCTGTCGAGTAAAGGGGAAGTGCCGATAATTCCAAAACGCTGTTTTACCGAAAGAATATCCATAATTTTCTTAGCCTCTGAAGCTTTTGCTGTGCAAAGTTAATGTTATTATCGGGAAACATTCAAGCCGTTTAACGATTTTTGGCAGTATTGCTGACAAAATGGCAAATGGAGTTTTACTTACAGGTTTATATCTTAAACCCGGGACTTCGGCACTGCGAAAGAACTCTTTCCATTGGTCTTTCTTGTTTTGAAAAAACTCACCCCCTCGGTCACCCTCTCTTTGAAAAAAAGAGAGGGGGAAGTTAGTAGCGAGTTAGTGATAGAAACCGGA
This sequence comes from Bacteroidales bacterium, assembly GCA_963677975.1. GTDB lineage: Bacteria > Bacteroidota > Bacteroidia > Bacteroidales > UBA4417 > UBA4417. Next base: position 4,866,673 of record OY782677.1, read on the forward strand.
AAATCAAAAAAGCCGGGACAATAGATTCATTTACCTACTCATCGCTCTGATCCCAGTTGTTTTGAAAAAACTCACCCCCTCGGTCCCCCTCTCTTTGAAAAAAAGAGAGGGGGAAGTTAGTAGCGAGTTAGTGATAGAAACCGGAAAATCAAAAAAGCCGGGACAATAGATTCATTTACCTACTCATCGCTCTGATCCCAGTTGTTTTGAAAAAACTCACCCCCTCGATCCCCCTCTCTTTGAAAAAAAGAGAGGGGGAAGTTGGAAGCGAGTTAGTGATAGAAACCGGAAAATGAAAAAGCCGGGACAATAGATTCATTTACCTACTCATCGCTCTGGTCCGAGTTGTTTCCAAAAAACTCACCCCCTTGGTCCCGCTCTCTTTGAAAAAAGAGAGGGGGAAGTTGGTAGCGAGTTAGTGATAGAAACCGGAAAATGAAAAAGCCGGGACAATAGATTCATTTACCTACTCATCGCTCTGGTCCCAGCTGTTTTGAAAAAACTCACCCCCTTGGTCCCCTTCTCTTTAAAAAAAAGAGAGGGGGAAGTTGGTAGCGAGTTAGTGATAGAAAACCGGAAAATCAAAAAAGCCGGGACAATAGATTCATTTACCTACTCATCGCTCTGGTCCCAGTTGTTTCCAAAAAACTCACCCCCTTGGTCCCCCTCTCTTTGAAAAAAAGAGAGAAGGAAGTTGGTGGCGAGTTGGTGAAAGAAAACCGGAAAATGAAAAAGCCGGGACATGCCCGGCTTCCCAGTAAAAAGTATTCTCTATTTCCTGATCACGGCTCCCAGTTCTTTTTCGAAAACTTCGGTAAGGCGTTTCATCAGTTTTTCGATATCATTGTCGGTAAGGGTTTTCTGATCGTCCTGCATAGTGAAACTTACAGCATACGATTTCTTACCTGCTTCAATCTTTTCGCCTTCGTAAACATCAAACAGGTTAACTGAACGCAGTATACCTTTCCCGTTTTTATAAGCAAATGCTTCGATATCAGCAAATTTAACACTTTTATCTAGCAAAAGGGCCAGGTCGCGGCGGACTTCAGGGAAGCGGGAAATTTCACTGAATTTAACACTGTTGGGTTTTATTTCTTTGAGCAGAACCGTCCAGTCGATTTCCGCGTAAAATACATCCTGCTTAACATCAAACTGTTTCAGTAAACCGCCATTCAATTTTCCAATACTCAGGAAAGGTTTTGTATTAAGTGTAAATGCCTCCCCTTCGAAAAACAACCTGGAATCAATTTCAGCAGCTGCCAGTTTGTGCAAACCGATTCCAGCCTTGCGCAGCAATGCGTAAACCAGTGATTTCAGAAATGTGTGGTCGGTTTTACCCGCAGGCATATACCAGCTTTCGCCCTGCTGGCTGCCGGTAATATATATGGATAGTTTTTTGCGTTCGCTGTATTTACGGGTAACGTCGTTGCTGGCGGCCTGCGCACTTATATAATTGTAAACATTCCCGAATTCGTAAAATTTCAGATCCGGCATACGGCGGTTGAGGTTGTACGAAATGCTTTCGAGCCCGCTGAAAAGCAGGGTCTGGCGCATTACACCCAACTCGCTGCTAAGCGGGTTCAGTATTTTCACACAATCATCAATGGGAAATACTTCCGACTTTTCGTAATAGGCCGAACTGGTAAGCGAATTGGTAAGTATTTCGTTAAAACCGTTGTTGCTGAGGTAGTCAGCCAGTTTTTGCTGGAGTTTTTCGGGATCGGGTTTACGACTGTAAGACAGCGACGAATGCAAGGAATCGGTGAGTTCAATGTTGTTGTAGCCATATATACGCAATATTTCCTCCACCACATCGGCTTCGCGTGTAACATCCACCTTGAATGGAGGAACGGAAAGTTGCAGACATTCCTCCGATTCCGCAAGTATTTCGATTTCGAGCGAGTTAAGAATGTTTTTAACGTTTTGTTTGTCGATTGGCTTGCCAATAAGAGCATTAATACGATCGAACGATACCTCAAAACAGAAATTCTCAACCGGAACAGGATATACATCAACTATTCCTGATGATACAACTCCGCCTGCAATCTCTTTCATAAGCATGGCAGCGCGTTTGAGGGCATAAACTGTAATGTTCGGATCGGCGCCGCGTTCGAAACGGAACGAGGCATCCGTCTTTAAATTATGCAGTTTAGAGGTTTTACGTATATGAGTCCCGTCGAAATAGGCACTTTCAAGAAAGATTGAAGTTGTTTTTTCGCTTACGCCTGATTTCTCGCCACCAAAAACGCCGGCCATACACATGGGTTCAACGGCATTGCAAATCATAAGGTCGTCGGTGCCGAGGCTGCGTTCTACCCCGTCGAGGGTCACAAATTTTGTTCCTGCCGGCAATTTCTTTACAATTACCTGGTTACCGTCGACATAAGCTGCATCGAAAGCATGCAAAGGCTGCCCGGTTTCCATCAATACATAATTGGTAATATCGACAATATTGTTGATAGGCCTGAGCCCGACAGCTTTAAGCCTGTCCTGCAACCAGGCGGGTGATTCCTTAACCGTCAGCCCGCTGACGGTAAGGCCCGAATACCGTGCACAGGCTTCCGGGTTTTGAATATCAACGGATACCTCTAGTGCTTTGTTATCGATAGTAAATGCATCAACTGACGGGCGCGAAAGTTCTACCTTGTTATTCTGTATTTCGCGGTTATTTATTGCTGCAACCAGGTCGCGTGCAACACCTATATGCGATGTGGCATCGGCACGGTTGGGGGTAATGGCGACTTCAAAAACCGTATCCGATTCAACATCAAAGTATTCGGCAGCCGGTGAACCAATAATCGCATTTTCGTTTAATACCATAATACCGGCATGCGAATCGCCAAGCCCAAGTTCATCCTCGGCACATATCATACCGTCGCTGACTTCGCCGCGAATCTTCCCGGCTTTTATAGTAAAGGATTCGTCACCATGATAAAGTACAGTTCCTATGGTAGCCACTGGCACATGCTGACCGGCAGCAACATTCGGAGCGCCACAAACGATATCGAGAACTTTGCCGTTGCCGACATCCACCTTGCAACAGGTAAGTTTATCGGCATTCGGATGACGTTCGGCCGAAAGCACCAGTCCGATGACAACGCCTTTAAGTCCTCCTTTCACCGATTCGTATTCTTCGATAGCTTCCACTTCGAGGCCGCAATCGGTTAATATCCGGGCAACTTCGACCGGCGCAAGGCTAACATTTACATAGTCTTTGAGCCACTTGTATGATATTTTCATTATAAAATCTTTAAAGGGTGCAAATTTAGGGATTATTTAGTTTTGACTTATGATTATGTAAGCGGATTAATAAATTTAGACTACTTCCTGTTTTAACCGTGCTATTGCCACCAGGGATTAGCACAATGAGGATCAAAGGCATGCTTTTTTGCCATTTATTTGAACCAATTTCAATTTGTTTATTTATCCGTAATCGTATTGATTATTGTGTACTTTTGCCTTCCACATTTCTTAAAATCAAAGCATTGAAAAAATACGTATACTCCTCTATATTACTTCTATCGGCAATACTGATCTTTGGCAGCTGGGGCGGCACAGGCCACAGTAAAATAAGCGATGCTTCAGGCTTATCATTTAACCCGCAGATGCAGCAATTACAGTCGTGGGTTACTTTCCTGCGCGATCATGCTTCGGATGCCGATGCCCGCAAAAGCTCCGATCCTACCGAAAGCCCAAAGCACTTTATCGACATTGACAACTATAGTGAATTTTTAGCAACAGGTCGTATTCCGCAAACCTATGATTCGATAATAGCCCTTCACGGAATTGCTGTTGTAATCAATAACGGAATTTTACCATGGGCAACCAAAGCTTCGTTCGATTCATTACGTAACAGCATGCAGAGGCGCGATTTTACAAAAGCCAAAATATTTGCAGCCGACCTCGGGCATTATGTTGCCGACGGTCACATGCCTCTGCATATTACCAGGAACTATGACGGACAGTATAGCGGGAATTCAGGAATACACTCGCGTTACGAATCCACCATGATCAATGCATTTATTTCGCAGATTATTTATACAGGCGAAAATGCTGTTGAGATCACCAATGTAAGCCAGTATATTTTCGATTACCTGTATGCGGATTATAAGTACTGCGATTCGGTGATTGCTGCTGATAATTACGCTAAAGGACTTTCGGGTGGCAGCACCAGTTCAACCGTTTATAAAAATGCATTGTGGGCCAAAAGCAAGAGCTTCACAATTCCCTTGTTCCATAATGCATCCAATGCGCTTGCAAAGCTCATTTACACAGCCTGGATTCAGGCAGGAAGCCCATCGCTCATAACCGGACTTAACGACCCTGAGGCAGTGAGCAACGCAACACTATATCAGAATATGCCTAACCCATTTACAAACTCAACCCGGATCAATTACACCCTCAAGGAACATACAAATGTGCTTCTGCAGGTCCGAGACATAAACGGTGTAATGATTACAACCCTTGTTAACAGCCAGTTTCCGGCAGGTGATTACAACTGCGACTGGGTGCCCGGCAACCTTCCGGCAGGAGTATATTACCTTGTTTTACATACAGGGAATTTTATGCAAACGAAGAAGGTGGTTTATTCAGGAGGGAAATAGGCCGGGGAGAAAATCCGAATTCCTAAACTAAGGATCCAAATTCAAAGACCAAATCTCAAAATAAATTCCAAATCCAGACCTTAATCAAGGTTCGGGTTTCAGCATTCCAATATTATTCATACATCCCTGATTGTCAGGGACAGTTCATCTGCACAGGACTTTTTTAGGTGGATGTATCTGCATGCATTTGCACACCTAGCTGATCATCGCCCATTCCGAGGTTTTGCTTTTCAGGAAATCGAGATAGCGTACAATCCGCTGGTTATCGGGATGCAGCAATTGCGGATCGTCGTCTAAAAGTTTCTGGGCTATATTGCGGGCAGCACGAAGAAGTTGTTCATCGCGGACAATATCAGCCAGTTTCAGGTCGAGAATGCCGCTTTGCCTGGTTCCTTCGAGGTCACCGGGGCCACGAAGTTTTAAATCCACATCCGAGATTTCGAAACCATCGGTTGTACGGACCATGGTATCGATGCGAATACGTCCGTCGGCAGTCAAGTTAAAACCTGTCATAAGCAGGCAATGCGACTGATCGGCGCCGCGCCCAACCCTTCCGCGTAGTTGGTGCAGCTGCGAAAGCCCGAAGCGTTCGGCATTTTCAATCACCATAACAGATGCATTCGGCACATCAACTCCAACTTCAATTACGGTAGTTGCAACCATGATCTGGGTTTCTCCGTTTTTGAACTTAAGCATTTCAGCATCCTTTTCGTCGGCCTTCATGCGGCCGTGAACCATGCTGAGAGTGTATTGTGGTGCCGGGAAAACCTGTTTAAGATGGTCGAAACCATCCTGGAGGTTTTTCAGATCGAGCATCTCGGATTCTTCGATAAGCGGGTATACGACATAAATCTGCCTTCCGCCGGCAATTTGCTGTCGCATAAAATTGTAAACCTTTTCGTGCCCCGATTCGTAGAAATGATAGGTTTTAATGGCTTTACGCCCGGGCGGCAGCTCATCGATCACCGAAAGGTCCAGATCGCCATACACGGTCATTGCAAGAGTTCTCGGGATAGGTGTTGCCGTCATCACCAGCACATGAGGCGGGACTTCGCTTTTGCTCCACATTTTTGCCCGCTGAGCAACCCCGAAACGGTGCTGCTCATCAACAACTACAAGCCCAAGATTGCTGAACTGAACGGCATCTTCAATCAAAGCATGAGTGCCGATTATAATATGCAGTTCACCCGACTGAAGCATGGGATGTATTTCCTTGCGCCGCGATTTCTTTGTGCTGCCGGTCAGCAGATCGACCTTCACATCCATGCCTTGCAGGAATTTGGCAATGGTTGAATAATGCTGGTTGGCAAGTATTTCAGTGGGTGCCATCAGGCAGGCCTGGTAACCATTGTCGAGTGCAATAAGCATGCACATCAGGGCAACGAGTGTTTTCCCGCTACCCACATCCCCCTGGAGCAAACGGTTCATTTGCCTGCCCGAACCCATATCGGCCCGGATTTCGCGAATCACTTTCTTTTGTGCATTGGTTAGTTCAAACGGCAGGTAGTCCTTATAAAAACCATTAAACAAGTTACCAACTTTTGCGAAGACATTCCCCCTTATTTTCTCGGAACGGTTTTGTTTGTACCTCAGAAGCCGCAACTGAATAAAGAATAATTCATCGAACTTAAGCCTGGCCCTTGCTTTTTCAAGAATCTCGCTATCAGGAGGGAAATGAATATTCAGGAATGCATCCTCGCGGCCCATGAAACGCAATTCGTTTAAAATGGAATTGTTAAGGGTTTCAGGGATAACGCCTCTAACCTGCGAAATAAGTGTCCGTGTAATTTTCGAAATAGCCCTGGTACTAAGACCATTTAGCTTCATTTTCTCGCTGGAATTGTAAACGGGGTGAAACGGATCTGAAGGCTGGGCAATGAACTCAGCCATGGTTTCGGTTTCGGGATGCGAAATATTATAGCGACCGCTGAAAAGTGTAGGTTTCCCGAACACAACCCATTCGCTGCCGGTTGTAAATTTATCCTTCACCCAGCTGATTCCCTGGAACCATACCAGGTCGATGGTCCCCGTACCATCGCTGATTGTAACAACCAGCCGTGAACTCCTTCCTTTACCTGCCAACTGAACATCCAGTACTTTGCCACGCAACTGGATATATACATTTTCGGAATTGATTTCATTTATTGGCAGGAAACGGCTGCGGTCCACATGCCTGAAAGGGTAATAGGTAAGTAAATCGTAATAAGTACTCACACCGGCTTCTTTACGAAGCAGTTCCCCGCGTTTGGGTCCTACACCCTTAAGGTATTCAACAGGAGTTTGCAGCAGATCGGCAGACATTTTTATAAATTTTACAGTTCAATGCTTGTTACCGTTTCGGACGGATTTAAAGTATACCCTAACTACAAAAGTATAAAAACAAAAGCAACTCTCCGAATCCGAAGAGTTGCCCTGTTTTTCATTCCTTTTTTCTACCGTTTTTCCGGTGAATAAATTTTAATATTCCCAGAGTTGCTGCTCAAAATTGAACAGGTCTTCTTTTATACGTTCCGATTCAAGAATAGCATCGATACCTGTGGCATATTCCTTTATTTTGCGGTCGTACTGGTTGTCGACTTTATAGATATAACTGCTGAACATTCTTTTCCAGAAGAAATCGTCGTAAGTGAGCTTGGCAGCGCCGTTAAACCTGTTGAATACTTCGTTTTTTGCAAGTATAGGCCTGGCTTCGGGGAAATAAATCCAGAAAAGCGCTTTTTCGCCACGCAGAGTACCATCATCGTTGAATACATCTATAACCGGGCATATTCCAATAATACGTACTTCGAGCATTGAACGTTGTTTATCGAAAAACCAGTCTTCCTTGATCCTGATTTTTTTGATATCAGTTGTATTCAATTTCTTAACAATAACTGTATCGTAGAAATCGTAAGGAGGATACGAACGCTGCAGCTGCATTGAATCGGCTTTTTCGACTTTCTGCATCAGCTCTTTGTATGGCATTGACAGAATGAACTCATCGGTAGGCGACGAGGCATCGTATGCTGTCAGGCTTCCTTCCTTTATAGCATCCATCATAATGGTCATAAAACTGCGCCAGTTATTATGCGGGATTTCAGGGAAATACATGGGCTGGTTCATTTTCTCACGCATATCAATCACGCGCCACAGGCGTTTTTCCCAAACATAATCCGCATTCCTGACCCATGGATAAGCAATCGGCTTTTTCTCGATTCTTTCGCTTTTATCGACTACTCCATCGCGGGGAGGGGTATTCATTATCTGCTGCGCCTTACCCGAAAAGGATATAACAAGCAGTAATATTGCGATTATCAGAATATTTCTTTTCATTTCTTAAAATCGTTTGATTTATTGAAGTGTAAGTACAATCGTATTCAGTTTACGCGTTTTTCCATCCGGTCCTTTAGCAAAGATATCTTCAAGGATTACTTTCTCACCACGACGCGAACCACGTATAAAGTCTTTCATCTGAGCTGTCAGGCTGTTACCGTTACCGGCATAATCAATAATATCGCCTTTCCTGTTTCCTGAAAATTTGAAAGAAACGATCACAAAATTCAGGTTAAATTCAAAATCAGGAGGCATACGAGGGATAATTGCACCCTGGGCAAGAACAACATCTTTACTTACGCCGCCACTGCTGACACCGCCAATAAAGGCTTCGGGGCTTGGCACCGTTTTTACTCGATATTCCACGGCACCCATATTCTTCATACGGTCGCCAAGTTTAGCACTTACTGTTACGGATGCTTTGCCAACAGTAGCAGGTCTTACAACCCATTCAGCACCATTGCGGGCGATTGTTCCATTGGAAATAGTCGGTTGTATCTGATCGGGTGAAACTCCACCAGCCGAAATCGATACAGGATTATCAACACCAATATAGAAAACATTCATTTTGGTAGCTGAAACGGATAAGGAAGGAGGTGCAACAATGTACTCAAATTTTACCGGTGTCGATTCCATTGACCCATCCGGTTTTTTGTAATTTACTGTTCCAGTAACGGTTTTGAGACCTGGTGAGGAGGCAGGAAGTGTAACTTTGATAACACCATCAATACTGGTACGAAGTCCGCCAATATTGGCAGTAAAGCTCTGCTTGGTATCCTTGGCTGTTACGAATACTTCTGCTTCGTAATTCTCGCCCATGAAAACATACTGGCTTTTGGGAACCACTGTTGCTCCAACCTGGTCGATTTTGAAATCGGTAGCACCTATTTTACTTCTCAGGTGTGTAACCACATCAAGTTCGGCATTTTGTACTTCGGCAACCAGTTTATTAAGAATGGTTACATCTGCAGCCAGGATAGTATGATAAAAGTTATGCATTTCCCAGTTCTGCTTCTTGTGATCGGCATCGTAAAATGGTCCTTCGAGGTCGAGACCGACTTTGATGGCAGCCTTGTCTTTTTCGTCAACCAGGTTCAGCAGATCCTGTTTGTATTTTGCAATGCGTGCACGCATTTCGCCGGCTTTCCCTTTGGATCCATCGTTTGAATTTCCGATAAAATACACGGTGGTTTCGTCGTATTTATCCTTGGTACCGATTGTATACAAGGGGCGTACTTTGGCTGAATCAACCGGGATACGCTCGGAGCGGGCAATTGCTTCGTACTTGGCATCGTTAAGATATGCTTTCAGATCATCCGAAAGTTTACGTGCCTGCTTTGCTTTTTCCCAATAAGGTCCGACTTTACCAGGATCAATTGAGTACTGCTGTTCGAAACTATTATAATAATCTGTTGTTTTGCTATTGAAGGTCCTGTTGGTAGTTTCCATACTTTCGTTTACTACCAGGAATGCATTCAGAATCTCAACAGACACATTGAGTGCCAGCAAGGCTGTGAGTACCAGGTACATCATCCCGATCATTTTTTGCCTAGGCGTCTCTTTATATCCAGCCATAATTAAGCGTTTTCAGTATTGAGTATATTTTATGTAGTTTGTTGAAAAACCTGTTATTTCCCAAGGTTAACATTCATGGCGGTAAGCATGTTGCCGTATACCTGGTTAAGAGCACTTACACGCTTGGTAAGCTGGTCGATTTCCTGCTGATACTTCACCATATTAGCTGATGAATCGTTCATGCTGTTAAGGAAAGCACCAACTGTTGAACGGAGGTGATTGGTGGTTTCGATCTGTTCGTTTGAACTTTTCAACTGAACTTCATATATGGTATTGAGAGCTGCCAGGTTAGCTGAAATCTTCTGTAACTGGTCGTTATACTGTTTGCTGTCGAGTGTGCTGAAATTAAGCATCTCGGCTGATTTACTCAGCATTTCGGCTGAAATATTATATTTCTCGGCAAGCCTGTTGGCTGAATCGGTTGCAGTTGACAGACTGTTTGAGAATGACTCGGTCGCATTCATTTCTTTCTTTATGGCCGATGACACCTCGTTGTAGGTTGTAGCAAGAGTACCGGCGGATGCTGAAGCTGATTTAATGTTGGTAGATAACTCTCCAACCACTGTTGCATCCTGAAGGAGAATATCACTTGCTTTTTTATAGGATCCTGAAAGCTCAGCGGCTGATTTACCCGCTTCGGTAACATTTTTAACAAAATCATTTGTTGCCACAGCTGCACTGGCTACATTTGACATATTACCAACGTTTTCGCTCATTTTACGCATTCCGTTACCAAGGCTTTCGATAAGTTCGGGACCGATTTTAGCTTTTGAAAGCATATCGTCGAGTTCCTGAGTTACTGTTTTCGATCCTTTTTTAAGTGCACCAGGAGAACCCGGTACGCCACCATGATACATTCCGGCCAGTTCAGGATAAACAAGGCTCCAGTCTGGTTCAACGTGAGGTGGTTCAAAAGCCGAGAAGAAGAAAATTACTGCTTCAGTAATTAAACCAACAAAAAGCATTTCGTTGGCACCTGTAATATGCACGATTTTGAAGAGTGCTCCAACAATAACAATTGAAGCGCCAATACCGTACAATTTCGACATAAAGTTTTTGTAACCTTTGCTGCTGACAAAACTATCTAATCCCATGATGTGATTTAATTTAATATTTAGTTTCTAATGTTATGATTTAATGTTAATTGTAATTCAAAGATGCGTATTTACGATGATCTAGTTATATATCCTTGAAGCACGTGATGGATTATCATCTTTCTGACGGCCCATGAAATCCTGGACGGTACGGAAGCCTATATAGCATTTGGATGAATCCTGGTATTCGTAAGCCCGTGTTGAAACCTGGAGGTAGTAAGCGATATCTTTCCATGATCCGCCGCGTACAAGTTTACGTTTCAGTAATGGTGAATCATCATCTTTAGCGTTATACATATAAGTAGGATTCATATCCCATGTAAACTGGCCGGCTGATTCGTCGTAAGCGTCAGCACACCATTCAGCTACATTACCGGCCATATCGAACAATCCGAAGTCGTTAGCCGGGTAATGGGCTACAATAATGGTACGTGCTCCGCCATCGTCGATGTAGTTGCCGCGCAAAGGTTTGAAATTGGCAAGAAAACACCCTTTATCGTTACGTGTATAAGGTCCTCCCCATGGGTACGGGCTGAGTGAATTACCACCGCGGGCGGCCCATTCCCATTCAGCTTCGGTCGGAAGCCTGAATTCGTTAGGTACTGCGGTTTTTTTCTTTGAAAGGAACGATTCAAGTAATCGGGTGCGCCATACGCAGAATGCGGATGCCTGTTTCCAGTTCACACCAATTACAGGATAATTATCATAAGCAGGATGCCAGAAATAGCGCTGAGCAATAGGATCGTTGTAACTGTATGCGTAATCGTGGAGCCACGACAGGGTATCGGGGTATACATTAATAACTTCCTTACGTACAAAAACGGAGCGGTCCTTCATCCCCTGGGGACGGTTTGCAAAATTGGCATTTTTCGGATCGCCGGGTGCTGAATAATCCTTGCGTGATGCAGCAAGCAGGTCGACGAAGTAATACTCATAGAACAGTTTACGTGTATCTATTTCTTTTTTCCTGAAATATCTCTCATTTTCGGGAAGGAACATCGGCTCAAGTGCATCACGGTTTTCCTCATCATCCCATTTTATTTCTGCTTCCCAGTTCAGGTAAGGCGGGTCGTAAACTTCGCCGGTTTTTTTGTTTTCCGAGATCAGGAACTGATCAGCATTTACTTCACCGAGCATACGTCGGGCAATGGAGTCTTTTACCCAATAAACGAACTGGCGGTATTCGTTATTGGTGATTTCGGTTTCGTCCATATAAAAGGCCGTAACTGTAATCGTGCGGGGATTGTTCAGATGAGCGTAGGGCACATCCTGATCGCCTGATCCCATAGTGTAGCTTCCCATTGGCACATAAGCCATGCCGAACGGGTCGGGCTGGTAGAACTTCTCTCTGTTTTGAACACCAATTAGTTCTCCATTGCCGGTGTTACGGCAGCTGACAAATAGGATTGCGATCAGAGAAATACAAAGCAGTTTTTTCATTGCTGTTTTATTTGTTTTGATTCAAAGGGTGCTTTCTGAACTGTTGGCAGGGCAAAATCCCTGCATTTCCGGGTTATAATGTTTTCTCATTCCCCATTATTAACAGCCCTTTCAGCACAAGCTGAGATCATTTCAGTATCATTAAACGAAAAGTTATGTTTTTTATTATCCGGGTTTGTAAATATTTTCATTAAGAACCCATTGGTTTTATTCAATTAATTATAGGAATCGTGTATTACGGTAACCTGTTCTGGTTTTTTCCCTTTCGAGTTTGAACCTGTAACGGACCATTATTTCGTGACTTCCGGTTGCAGCAATCTGGCTGGTCGGAATATCATAAGAATATCCTATTTCAAGATCCTTATAAGCCATGCCAATAATCAGTGAAATTGCATCGTTCATCCGGTATGAAACGCCATACCATATCTTATTATTGTAACGCGCCATCACATTCAGATCGGCCTGTAAAGCATTCCCATCCGATTTCAGAAAAACCGAAGGGGTGAAAACATAGCCCTGGAAAGCCGGAAGAGTAATGTCATAGCCGCCTGTAACGTAATAATGACGCCTGTTTTGATAAAAAGCCACCCCGCTGGCCGATCCTGTTGATTTTTTACTTTCAAGGATCTGGGTCGAGGCAACAGCTATATAATAACGTGGTTTTTGTAAAAATACACCCGCCGAAATGTCGCTGATCAGAACCCCGTCGCCAGGAAGTCCTGCAAGAACAGGATCGCTTTCATCAATAGGGTTGAGTTTCGACTTGTCAATAGATTTATTGTTGAGATTGGCATTCAAACCAATGCCTAATTTGGCATTGCCTATATTCATGTGGTACGAATATCCCAATTTTACAATCATATTCTTTATCTGGGCTTCTTTGTCCTGAGCGATTCCTATACCTAATCCACCATGAAGAAATTTAACAGGGGCATCGGCAGTTAAAAGAAAAGTCTCGGGAGCCACCTTATCGCCATGATAATCCTTGAAACCCAACCACTGCTCCCTGAAAATGCCGGTAACCGTAATACCGTCGCTAAGCCCGTATGAACCGGGATTTACAAATGCATGATTAAACATATTATGCGTAAACTGCGGATCCTGCTGCGCCCTGAGCCCCAAAGCTGAAGCCAGGATAAAGAGTGCAATAGAAATCGTACGCATAGAGGTTGTCGGGAGCATAAGTACCTGCAAAAAACGGGCTAAATTAATCAAAAATTAGGTTTAGCCAAGTATTAACAACAAAAATGATTCAATTTGATTTCAACAAATTATATGATTTTTTTCTGTTTTTACCAGATAACGACAACTTGAAGGTTTTATTGCCGGGATATATGCCCGGTAACTGATGATTTTGACAAATTTTTCCGGGATGAAAGCAGGGTGGTTTAAAAACAAGTAATTAATGAACATTCATATCCGATATATTTATCTGTAAAGCATTGAATTGTCGAAATAACTGCCGAAATTTGCACCCTCTTAAAAAAACACCGGAAATTAATGTTATAATACTGATTTTATGGAATTTAGACCTGAAAGAATATTTTCAAAAAAATGGTTTGCCAGTTACAGCCTCATTGTCATAGGTTCGGTAATTTTAGCGGCGGGCTTTGTTTTTTTTATTTCGCCTTATAAAATTGTGCCTGGTGGGGTATATGGAATAGCAATCGTGATCCATTATCTTACCGAAGGGATGATGACCTGGGCACCGAAAGGATTCCCGATAGGTCTGATGGGATTAATTCTAAATATCCCGCTTACTATAATAGGCATTAGGATATTAGGTCCCAGGTTCGGGGTTAAAACGGTAGTCGGGTTTGTACTTACTTCAGTATTTATGGATGGTATTACTTATTTTTTCGGTGAGGCTCCGTTAGTTGCCGGCGATGCATTGCTTTCGTCGGTATTTGGAGGAGTTCTTGTAGGATTAGGACTGGGGCTCATTTTTAAATCGAAAGCCACATCGGGCGGATCGGATATTGTGGCCATGATTATTGCAAAATACACAAAACTCCCCCTGGGTCAGCTTATGATTTATGTTGATTCGGCGATTGTGCTGATCGGGCTCCTGGTTTTTGCCGATTGGAAGATCCCGTTGTATTCGTGGATCGTGATCTACATCACAGGTAAAACCATTGATATTGTGCTCCAGGGAATGAGTGTGGATAAAACCCTTTTTATTATTTCCGACAAATTCGAGGAAATCAGGGGCCGGATTATCAACGACTTGAATCGCGGGGGAACCTATATTCCTGGTAAAGGCATGTTCAATGGTTCTGATAAAACCATTATTTTCACAGTTGTAAACCGAAGGGAAATGGCGCTGCTTCAGGAATATATCCACGAAATCGATCCTTCAGCCTTTCTCACGGTACTAGAGGCTAACGAAATTCTAGGCGAAGGCTTTAAGTCGCTGAAAGAGAAACTGGAAGATTAGAGTTTGTGTTCAGGTACCCGTCAGTTTACCGATTTTGGCGGATCTACTCATACTATTTTAAAAAGGGAATAATCCGGCATTTGAAACCTGATTATTCCCTTTTTTAGCTAAAGGTTTACCTGCAAACATAACAGGTTTTAAAAAAGCCGTTTGATAAAAGAGCCAATATTATTGAGTCTTTTTACACCAGGACCTTTATTTGAAATTTAGTATCAACGATATTTTATTGAAATTTAAATTTTGCAATGCGGGATCTTTGTTAATATTAAGCAGGCCAGGTGAGTACCTGAGTTCAGGTGCAAAAATGAAATATCGTATTTTTTCATTAAATCCGATTCCAAAGTCAATTGCAAGATCGGCAGAATTTTTATATCCTGTGTTTGTTTTTGAATTGGTTGAAAGGCGGAATTTCACATCCGGCCCAGCCAGAAAATATAGCTGTACTTTCCCGTTGCCGGTTTTATACTGGAAATGAGTCATTATATCAATACTTGCCGGGAACACATAATCAGTTCTGCCAGGCTTATCCTGAAAACTTAATTCCACGCGGCATGAATTGAATGATACTTCTGTTTTAGGCGAGAATAATAGGTACTTTGATATGTAATAATCCATAAATATGCCTATACTTACTCCGCCTCCGTTCGAGATCATGGCCTCCGCGGGTAATGTTTGCTTTGACCGGAGAATTTAATAGCTACCTCCGAGATTGAATCCAAATCTGACTTTTTGGTCAGCTTTGTAACTAACATTCTAGGGAAACCCAATAATGGCTGAACACAGCACTAATGCTAATAAAACTACTTTTTTCATGTCGTTGAAATCTGATTGGTTTTAGGTTAACAGGTCAACTGAAAAAGTAGGTTTGCTTCATCTGGATCTATAATAATTTAAAAATGGCGAATTAACGAAAGCCGAATTCAGATATTGTTTCCAACTAACGCATTTTCCAATATTTACAAACAATACCTTGTTCGCAAAATTTCGCGAGCTAATGCCGTATAATTATTACTTTCTATAATTTTGCACCATTAATCTTGTACCTGTGTACACTTTATATTAACTCTTTGAGTTAATGATAATGAAAAGTACAATTACCCAGTTGTGATTAGTAATAATGCCTGTTTATGCGAATAACCGCCTGCCATAGTTTGAAATCTTTCTCTTATTCAACGGGGATAGTAATGCTTATGCTATTATTCCTGCTATCCAACCAGAGTAGAGCACAGGTAACTGTTCTTACCGGAAAATCAGGAGCGCAGTTTGAATCAAAGGCAAATAGCAGTAATTACAGCGTGCAGGGTTCATTATTGGATACGCCTCCTATCAGCGGCGATCCCGAAGCATGCCTTGGATATCAATCGTCCTATGCAATTTCCATACCGAATGGTACTTCAACCTATAGCTGGAGTATTTCGGGCGGAGGTTTGATTGTATCCGGAAACGGAACCAGCCAGGTGAATATAAACTGGACTTCAACTGGTAATTACTTCATAACTGCACAGGAAACAACTTCAGGCGGAAGTACCCTCCCGCCGGCTATACTCAATATCACTGTTTACAATCCCAGCACACCATCGGTTACCATTTCGACTCCAAACAACCCCGCATGCAGCGGCGATCCTGTTACTTTTACCGCCACACCTACTAACGAAGGCACCTCCCCTCTTTACACCTGGTTCAGGAACGGAATACAGGAACCCAATCCGACTCCCGGTGTCCCGCAATTGACATTTAATAACCTCGTGAACGGGGATGTAATACATGCTGTTATAAATTCGAGTGTTCCCTGCGCAATCCCCAACAATATCCCTTCGCCCAACGTTGTAATGTCGGTTATCACTATCGTGACACCACCGATAAATTCACCAGTAAGCATTGTGGGAGGGTCCCAAATAGTCTGCGAAGGAATTCCGGTTGAATATTCAATTCCCGCCTCAGGTGCAACCTGCAACTGGAATACATCACCGGCTGGGGCAGGTACTATCACTCCGTCAGGTCCGGGTACTAATAAAGTAAATATTAACTGGAACGCCTCGGGTGTTTATACTTTAAGCGTTAGTGAAACTGCCAATGGTTGCACCAGTACTCCTGTTGATTTATCCGTTTTTGTAAATCAAACCAATACTGCAACCATTGATATTACACCTGACAAAAACCCTGTTTGCGCAGGTATACCCGTAACTTTCAGGGCCGATCAGCAATGGGGAGGTAATATACCACTTTTCATGTGGTATGTAAACGGAGTGCCGCGAACCACACCGGGAACTTCAATATTTTTTACTTACATCCCTGTTAACGGTGATATCGTTCATGCCGAACTCATGCCTGATGCGCTCTGTTCGTTCCCGAAACCGACAATATCAGCTTCAGTTACCCAGCAGGTAACGGCTAATGCAGTGCCGGCTGTAAGTATTGCCACACCGGCTACTTCACTTTGCCCCGGCGACCCTGCAACCATAACCGCCACAGCAAGTTTCGGGGGGGCAACCCCGGTTTATTCGTGGTATAAGAACGGAATACTTATGCCAAATGAGATAAATCCTACTCTGACCCTGGTCCCTGCTGACGGTGACTTTATTTTTGCCAAAATGATTTCGAGCCTTACTTGTGCATCACCTCCTTTGGCTACTTCACCCATCATTAGTTTCAGTGTAAAAGCTAACCAGGTAGTTGGTTTAACGGTGAACCAGCAACCCACGCTGTGTACCAACGATCCGGTTACAATTAAAGCCAACCCGGTAAATGGAGGCACAGCGCCTGTTTATCAGTGGTATCTAAATACGGCCCTGGTTCCCGGCCAGCAGTCGCAGTTATATACTGCAAACCTGAATCCCGGCGATAAAGTATATGCTATTGTGACTTCTTCGCTCGTGGGTTGCGCGGTTGGCAATCCGGCAACCTCAGCAGCAATAACGGTAACCAAACCACCTTTACTCGATATAACAAAAGTGGATACTATTGGCGAAAGCTGCAATCTGAGAAACGGAATTATAACCATAACAGCCGCTGGTGGAACCGGGGCTTACCAGTATTCTGTTTTGTCAATCCCGGTATGGAATGCCAACCCGGTTTTTGACTCCCTCGACGGATTAATCCCTTACAATGTGCAGGTTAAGGATGCAAACGGTTGTATTGCAACAAAAGGAATTTATTTCCTTGCCGATAAACCCGGTCCTACAGTATCAGCCTCGGGCCATGGTGATTATTGTGTGGGCGATTCCATTACACTTTCAGCAACTTCAACTTCCCCGATGACATATACATGGCGCAATCCGGCAGGTGTCATCAAAAGCAACAACGACAGCCTTTCGCTTACAAATTTAGTAACAGGCGATGCCGGAAACTATTTCGTAATCGGGATCGATCCATTAGGCTGCCACGATACTGTGTGGCAGAAAATCAATGTTAATATATTGCCAGTTGTAAGTCTTGGATCGCCGAATGCCTTTTGTGCCGGCACTGTGCATAAATTTACTCCCGGCCCAGGCTATTCGGCTTATCTCTGGAACGACGGCAGCACTGATTCGGTATATATGGAAAAGGACGAAGGTGTTTATTGGGTAAAAGCTACCGATGCAAACGGTTGTATTGCTTCTGATACTGCATTTTTGATTCCCTGTTACAAAGTCTATATCCCTAATGCCTTTTCGCCTAACAGGAACGGCATTAACGAAATATTCAAACCCATACTCGGCGACCTGGTTCTGCATGATTATGCTATGTATATATTCGACCGCTGGGGAAAAGAAATTTTTGAATCCGACAATTATGGTATAGGTTGGGACGGATCTATAAAAGGACAGATAGCCGAGCCTGGTGTATACAGCTATTTTATTACCTACAGGCTTGTGGATCCGCTGAATCCTACAGCCAATGACCTGACCAAACTACGTGGTACTCTTACCCTGGTAAGATAGTTATTAGTTTGTTGAAGTCACTCTTTTATAAATGCATCACACATTAAAATCAATCCGGACACTGATTGATAAGCTCGACTCACTATGAAATAAAAAACCCGGCTTGCTTGTTGCAGGCCGGGTTTTGAAATATACAGTTCGTTTTTTTACTTGAAAAGCTTGATAATATCGTTCCCATTGGCAAAAATAAGCAGGGCGAAAAGCAGCACCATACCAGTGATCTGCGCATATTCCATAAACTTATCGCTGGGTTTGCGGCCTGTTACAATCTCATACATAAGGAACATAACATGTCCTCCATCAAGTGCAGGTATAGGCAGGATATTCAGCACCGCCAGCATGAGTGAAAGAAATGCCGTTAATCCCCAGAAAGCCTCCCAGTCCCAGGTGGAAGGAAAAATGCTGCCAATTGTGATAAAACCGCCAACTGATTCATAGGCCTTAGCCTCGGGTTTGAACAGGAGTTTCAGCGATTTCAGGTAATCAGCAGTTTTTTCATAAGCCTTAATAGTACCGGCCGGGATTGCCTGCAATATATTGTAATTATGCTCTTTAAAGGTAAAATAACCAGCCGGTGATTTTGGGGCAACGCCAATTAGTCCACGATCCGAAACCTGTACTGCAAGTGTTACTGTATCTGTTCCGCGGAGCACATTAACATTTACCTTTTCATTTTTATGGTTCAGAACAACAGTTTTAAATTCATCAAAAAAGGGAGTGTTCTGCCCGTTGATACCGATGATCTTGTCGCCAACCAGCATACCGGCCTTTTTCGCATTTGAACCGGGAGCAAAATCAGCAGCCTCAAAAGGGATACGAACACTGATAAAATCAGGTGATTTATGTTTAATAACTTCTGATATCAACGCCGGGGGAATTGTAACTTCCATGGGCTGGCTGTCGCGGACAATCTGTATAGTTTTAACATCTTCGAGTATAAGCGTAGCCGGTATCCTGAAAAAATCCTCAACCGGTTTATTATCAAGGGTAAGTATCTTATCGCCATTACGCAGGCCCAATTTTTGTCCAAGAGTATCAACGGTGATTCCGTATTTCACTTCTGCGTTGGGAAGGTACTGTTCACCCCACCACGCCAGCATAACCACGTAAATGCCGATTGCCAGGATTACGTTCACAGTAACACCACCAAGCATCACGATAAGCCTCTGCCATGTAGGTTTCGACCTGAATTCAAATGGCTGGGCAGGGAGTTTCATAGCTTCCTTGTCCATGGATTCGTCGATCATACCCGAAATTTTCACATATCCGCCCAGGGGGAGCCAGCCTACACCGTATTCGGTTTCACCTTTTTTGAATTTAAATAACGAGAACCAGGGATCGAAGAAAAGGTAGAATTTCTCGACCCGGATTTTAAAAACCCTTGCGGCAAGGAAATGACCGAATTCGTGAAAGATCACGAGTATTGATAAACTGAGAAGCAGCTGGGCTACTTTTATTAGAATGACCATCCGAAATATTTGCTATGATTAAGATTAATTTTTCCCGTATAAAACGGGCTGCAAATTTACTGCTTTTTTGCTCTTGAAAACCAAGGTGCCGAAATAGGCTGTTATTATTTACCGGTACCGATTAAGATAATAGATTTTGAATTTCAATATTCTGTTTGTTTAAATCACGAATTTTCAGAGCCCGAAGTATCAATTAAAATTTACGGATCAACTCTGTCGCAACTGCCCTGGCATCATTATCAGTCGCTTCGTAATCACTCAGGGTAGGATTAGCAACGAATCCAGCTTTTGCCATACATTGTTCAATAAGTTCAGGAACCTGGAGGAAAGTAATCTCCTCTCTGAGAAATGCATGTACCGCCACTTCGTCGGCGGCGTTCATTATGCAGGGCATATTGCCGCCCAGGCGTATGGCTTCGTAGGCCAGGCTGAGACAACGGAAATTTTCCTTATCCGGCTTTTCGAAAGTAAACTGCAGGCACTGGTCGAAACTGAATTTAGGAAATTGAGACGGCAGCCTTTGGGGATAAGTAAGTGCATATTGTATCGGCAGCCTCATATCCGGCAGACCCATCTGTGCTTTTATTGATCCATCAGCAAACTGTACCATCGAATGAATGATGCTTTGTGGGTGTACAACCACTTCGATCTGGTCGGTCAGAAGGTTAAAAAGCCATTTTGCCTCAATCACTTCGAGGCCTTTGTTCATAAGGGTTGCCGAGTCGATGGTTACTTTGCAGCCCATATTCCAGTTCGGGTGTTTTAATGCCTGCTCCTTGGTTACCTTCAACAATCCATCGTGTTTCATCCCCCTGAACGGTCCGCCCGAAGCGGTAAGGATAATTTTCTCAACCGGGTTGTGGAATTCCCCTGCGAGGCATTGAAAAATAGCGGAATGCTCCGAATCGACAGGGTAAATATTTACACCTTTTTCGCGGGCCAGTTTGGTAACAAGTTCACCGGCAACAACCAGGGTTTCCTTGTTTGCCAGTGCGATCGGTTTGCCAGCATTGATGGCACGGAGGGTGGGTTTTAAACCGCTCCAGCCGACAAGTGCTACCAGCACCATATCAACTGTGTCCATTTCGACAACCTGTTCGATTGAATCGCTGCCGCGATAAACTTTTATATCATAAGGATCGAGTGCTTCGAAAACACGGTCGTACATACTTTCTTTGCCAATCACAACGGCATTGGGCATAAACTCCATTGCCTGCCTGATAAGCAGGGGTGCATTGGAATGTGCAGTAAGCACTTC
The DNA here is from genome assembly GCA_963677975.1 of Bacteroidales bacterium. Classification (GTDB taxonomy): domain Bacteria; phylum Bacteroidota; class Bacteroidia; order Bacteroidales; family UBA4417; genus UBA4417. The sequence continues at coordinate 4,887,782 of OY782677.1, forward strand.
AATATCAAGTTTGTCGGGATGCTGTTTAACTACCTCAAGAGCCTGGGTGCCGATTGAGCCTGTTGATCCGAGTATAGCAATGCGTCGTTTCATCAGAAAACGATGTAGTCTTTCGGATTCACCGGGATTCCGCTGATCCAGAGTTCGAGGTGAAGGTGCGGACCGGTTGAAAGTTCGCCGCTTTCCCCGATTATGGCAATTGTTTCGCCGGCATTCACAATGTTACCCTCTTTTTTCAATAACACCGAATTATGCTTGTAAACGGTTACAACATTACCCGGATGCTGTATTGCAATAACATAGCCGGTTTCTACCGTCCAGCCCGAAAAAATTATAGTACCGTCCTGGGCCGCTTTTATCACCTCATCGCGTGCTGCAACAATATCAATCCCGAAATGCTTGCGCAAAGGATCAAATTCGCTGGTTACAGTTCCTTTTATAGGCGGGAAGAAAGTAAGATTATGCATTGTCGTGCCTTTGGACGAAGGCTTGTCGGACTTAAAAAGGTTATATTTACTCGCGTTTTCGTATTCTGTACGCAGAACCGAATCCTCAGGCGAGCGTTTATCCTTTATATTCTGGTAATTACGCACCTGGGCTGTGTCGAGTGGTTTCATTTCCCGCTCATCTGGCAGATTGCCACCCAACACTTTTCGCAGGTTCTCGAGGTAACTCTCCTGCGACCTCATGGCAAACGCAACTGAATCGGAACGGAGCTGTAATTCGTAAATGCGCCTTTGCAGGGTAACATCAGTGTACCCCGGGATATATTCCTTAAGCGGAGTGAATGCAATAATGTAGGTTGTAATTAGAACAAGTACTATTGATAACAAACCTATGGCTATAAATACATTAAGTCTCGAAAGTTTAAATGAGAGACGTTCTTCGAGCGTATCTTCATTCAAAATCACAAGCCTGTACTGATCGCGGATCCGGCGTAACAGCAGCTTCCAGATTTTTGTTCCTTCGGATTTAAGTTTCATTTTTGCCAACGTGTGGGTATTATTTTGCAAACCTACCTAAAATAAGAAAAGTGAGCACTAAAAGGACAAAATATTATTTCATAAAAGTCCTTAAAATATTTCATTAAACACTGTATTACAGCCTCTTGCATAAACTTACTATTAAGGCCTTCTAACAAGGGGAAACGGACACGGGATTTTCCCCATGTAAATGTACAACCAATAAGGCAATTAACAGAATTTATATCTACCCCAACCCAATCCCCTTATAACTATCAGCCAGTTTTAAAGTAAATGGCAACAAAACGAGACTTTTAACGGGAAATTCGAAAAAATGAAATATTTTTGCACTCTTTGAGTTACTATATAGTTACAATAGCTTCCTGGTAAATTAATACATCCTACCCCTTTGAAATTGAAAGTACTTATCCGTTTTTTTTTCGTACCGTTTTTAATTACCGGTCTGGTATTTTTATATTCCTGCTCTACAAAAAAGAATACCTGGTCGCGGCGTGCATACCATAATGTTTCCACTCATTACAACATCTGGTGGAATGGCAATGAGGCATTCAAAGCAGGCAAAGCCGTTTTAAACAATAGTGTTACAGATAATTACACTTCAATCCTCCCTGTATACAATTACGGAACTCCGGAAGAAGCACGCAAGATTTATTCAGATATGGACAGGGCTATCGAAAAAGCCGGTGTAGCTATTCCGCGGCATTCGATGTATTTCAGTAAAAAGGAATATAACAAATGGATTGACGATTGTTACCTGCTGATCGGTAAAGCTCAGTTCTATAAACAGGACTACGCTAATTCGCGCCGTACCATGGAATACCTGATGAATGAATATGAAGGCAAACCTATGGAACTTGAGGCCGCATTATGGCAAAGCCGGGGATACTTGCAGCAAAAAAGATATGAAGATGTGGTTGCACAGGGAGAAAAACTGGAAGCCATACTTGCAAAACAAAAAGTCCCTTACAAAATACAGCGTGAAATACCATTGCTTTATGCTGATTATTATATACAGACCTCTAATTACGAGGCTGCAAAAACCAACCTGAAACAAGGCCTGGCACTTGCATCAAACCCAAAACTCAAAGCCAGGATAAATTTTATTCTTGGACAGATCGCCCAGAAAGAGGGCAATTTTGCCCAGGCTACCGATTATTACTCTAAAGTAATCAAGAGTTCAGCTCCATTCGAGATGGTTTTCAATGCACAGATTAACCTGGCAAAATCATTCGATATTTATTCAGGCGATAAAGCCGGGCTCGAAAAGCAGCTTAAACGGATGCTCCGCGATTCGAAAAATAACGAATATTACGACCAGATCTACTATGCCCTTGCTGAGCTGGCCTTACTCGATAAAAATGATTCGCTTGTTATGCAGTATCTTACCAAATCAGTTGCAACCAGCGTTAAAAACAATTACCAGAAATCTACTTCTGCTTTGCAGCTTGCTGATCTGTTTTTCAAGAAACAGAACTACGAAATGGCAGCCATGTATTACGATACTACTTTGCAGACGCTTCCTCTTGAGCATCCTGATTACATCGCTATAAGTACTCGTACTAATACACTCAGCGACCTGGTGCGTAATTTACAGGTTGTGCAATACGAGGACAGCCTTCAGCGGCTTGCCCGTATGCCTGATGCTGAGCTGGCAGCAGTTATTAATAAGATCATCGAAAAGGTGATCAAGGAAGAAGAACGTCAGAAAGAACTGGAAGCGCTGCAGCAAAGCGAAATGAATATGCTCAGCAACGTGCCCGACATGCGGAACGAAAACATCCAGAATATCGGTGGTGGTGGCTGGTACTTCTACAATCCTTCGGCAATTAGTTTCGGATTTTCCGAATTTATGCGCAAATGGGGCAGGCGAAAGCTCGAGGATAACTGGAGATTGTCGAATAAACGCGCTATCCTGCAGGCTGATGAACTTGCACTTGATCCTTCGGTGAAATCTGATTCACTTGGAGCGCAGGGCGAAGGCAAAGGGTCAAAATCACTGGGCAATCAGAAAAGTCCCGAAGCCTACATAGCTAAATTACCAAAAACGCCTGAAGCACTGGCAGCTTCCAATAAACTGATTTCCGCTGCACTGATAAACCTAGGGTACATTTATAAAGACGGACTAAAAGATTACCCTAATTCAGTTAAAGCTTTCGAAGACCTGGTAACCCGTTTCTCCGATATGAAGGATATTGTACGAATATATTACCAGCTTTATCTTATCGGCAAGGAAATTCCTGATGAAGATCTATCGAAAAAGTACAGCGATATTATTTTGAATAAATATGCCGAAACCGATTATGCACAACTGATAAGAGATCCGGATTTCAACAAGGAATTACTTGCACAAAAAAACAGGGCTTCATCGCTTTACGAAGAAACGTACCAGGCTTTCAAACGCGGTCAGTATAAATTGGTGTTGCTTTACAGCAATAATGCTATGAAGGATTACAAGGATAAGGACCTGGTTCCCCGCTTCGAGTACCTTCGAGCTATCGCTCTGGGGAAAACCCTGAGCATCGATAGTATGGTTGTGGCACTTAACAGCCTGGTGCAGCATAATCCTTCCCACCCAATTACACCACTGGCCAAGGAAATGCTCCAGAAGTACGATAAGAATGCTAAAGCAGTTACTCAAACTGTTGCAACAGTCAATGGAACCTCCGCGGCCGACTCTGCTAAAATGCAGTCGATGGCAGGGCAGCCTTCGTTCATGCAAAATAACGACACAATAGTTCCTGATATTTATAAAGTTAACCCTAATCAGACTCATTTCTACATTCTATTGGTTGATGGAAATAAAGTGAATGTAAATGCGACAAAAATCAGGATAACCGATTTTATTCTCAAGAATTTTTCAAATGCAAACCTGGCTGTGAATGCTATTGTACTCGATGGCGGATGGCAGATGATCTCGATAAGCAGTTTCAGGAACAATGATGCTGCAATGGATTTTTATTACAGCATAAGCAGCGACAGCTATACCACTGGAGCCCTAAGTAGGAGTGATTACATGCAAATGGTTATTTCGATGGATAATTACCCGATATTCTACAGGGAGAAAAACTATAAAGGGTACCTGAATTTTTTCAGGAAGTATTACCTCAAACCATAAACTAAAGACCATCTCCTGTTGAAGGTCTCTACGGAAAATGTTACTTTTTAATAACCTGATAGTGCATAAATCAATTATTGCACTATTTTTGTTTTTGGTAATTCAAAAATCAGTGATATGTCAAAAATAATACCCAACGAAACCCCTTCAGTTAACATTATTGGAAACGGAACTGATATTAAAGGCGATATCAAGTCGAATGGCGACCTGCGTATTGATGGATTTATTAAAGGCACAATAAAAGCTTCGGGCAAAGTAGTGGTTGGGAGCACCGGCAGGGTTGAAGGCGAAATCAACTGCCAGAATGCCGACATCTCGGGCGAAGTGAAAGCGCACATCAAGGTGAGTGAACTCCTGAGCCTAAAAGCCAATGCTGTTGTAAGCGGCGATATACTTACAAATAAACTTGCCATTGAGCCTGGCGCTGTTTTTACCGGTGCCTGTAAAATGGGCAACCCCGATACATTTAATGAAAAACCAGAACCTGCCTCCCAGCCCGAAGCCCTCTAACGAAAAAAGGCCTACCCTCGAAAGCTATGCCCGCTATTCAAGCCTGGCATTCCAGATGTTCGCAATCATAGGACTAGGGATTTACGGAGGTGTGAAACTTGATCAATGGCTTAAAATCGGTTTCCCGGTTTTTACAGTTTTGCTTTCAATTATCTCAGTTGGGGCGGCTATATATACAGCCGTTAAAGATCTTATTCGGAAACCCTGATCCGTTTTTCAAACCGACCGTAACATATTTATTCACTCAAAATTCAGAATAACTGTCATAATGAAGGAAGTACTTAACCGTTTTATACGCAACCTCTCCATACTTACCGTTTTGCTGGCCATTATAGGACTTACTGTCTCTTTTTTTGCAGGCAGTCTGATAACGAAGTACTGGCCAATGCTGCTGCTGCTTTTCGCAGGCATCACTTTAATGCTTGTGACAGCCCTGTTTAGCGCCAGCGAAAAGAAATTCAGCCGGTTTTCGAATACTTTTATGATTGCCAGCATGCTCAAAATACTGGTTCTTATTTTGGTTATTGGCGGCTATGCATATAAATTCCCGGATGATGCAATCCGGTTCTCGGTTACATTGCTGGTACTTTACATAGTTTACCTTGCATTTGAAATTTATTGGTTGTTACAACTTCAAAATACAGATAAAAAAGATTAATAAACTTTCATACCCCGAAAATCCAGTTTCCGGTTAAATAAAGCATAAAACTGATGATTCCCGTGATCAAGATTTGTTGTATCGGCAGCCTTAGCGAAGCCTTTACTGCAATCGAAGCCGGCGCTTCGGCTATCGGGTTGGTTGGTCCAATGCCAAGTGGACCAGGAGTAATAGCCGACAAGCTTATTTTTGAAATTGCACAGGCTGTACCTTCAACAACAGGTACGTTTTTGTTAACCAGCGAAACTTCAGTTAACGAAATCATAAACCATCACCGGCGAACTCAAACCAATACGATTCAACTTGTTGACTCCCTGACTCAGGGAAGTTACCTTGATCTGCGCAAAGCACTGCCGGGAATAAAACTCGTACAGGTAATTCATGTGCTGGATGAAAGTTCAGTTACTGAGGCTTTGCAGGTTTCGGAGCAGGTCGATGCCCTTCTCCTTGACAGCGGAAACCCGAACCTGGAGATTAAGGAACTCGGTGGCACAGGCCGCACCCACGACTGGAGACTCAGCCGCACTATCCGTGAACAGGTCAGCATACCTGTTTTCCTCGCCGGCGGGTTGAATTCCGGCAATGTAAAGCAGGCTATAACTGAAGTAGAACCCTATGGCATCGATGTATGCAGCGGGGTGCGGACAAAAGGACTTCTCGACAGCAGCAAACTGGAATTGTTTGTCCGGGCAGTCAGAGAATCAGGATTATAAGCCTGTTATAAAATTTATTTCGCTGCTTATTATTTCATTTCTTACCTGAAAAATCTATGATGCAGATTTTGTTTAATTAATTATCGTAATTATTAAACACTTTCGTCTTTCAACCGTTTAATTAAGGTATCTGTACAAATAGTGGTACTTTTGCAGAATAAATTCAACCCTATGATTTATATAACCCGTCGCGAACGCTTTAATGCAGCCCACCGACTTTTTAAACCAGAATACAGTGATGAAAAAAATCTAGAGGTATTCGGTAAATGTTCGAACCCAAACTGGCACGGGCATAATTACACACTTTATGTAACTGTAAAAGGCGATGTAAATCCCAATACCGGTTTTCTTGTAAATCTGAAGGATTTAAGTGCATTGATAGAGAAACAGGTGCTCGAAAAGCTCGATCACCGGAATATAAATCTTGAAGTTGATTTCATGGCAGGAAAGCTTGCATCCACCGAAAATCTCGCTATCGGAATCTGGAACGAGCTGAAAGAACCCATTTCCATTTTGGGCGCGAGCCTGCACAGCGTGAAAATATGTGAAACCGAAAATAACTTTGCTGAATATTTCGGCAGCTGAAATAACACTCCAACCCTACTTAATGTCATAATCCCTTCAATCCCATCAATCCCATCAATCCCCCAAATTCTAATTCCCCAATCCCAATATACCATGAGCAGCGAAATAGTAAAACCCATGATAATCGAAAACAATATGGACGATTATGAGTTGAAAGACGGTTACGAAAAGCGTGACATTTACAACATGTCGACCATAAAAGACCTGGCTTTCCATTATCGTGAAATCCTGAAACTGATCGGGGAAGATCCCACCCGCGAAGGCCTTGAAAAAACCCCTGAACGTGTTTCGAAAGCCATGCAGTTTCTCACACATGGTTACGATCTCGACCCTGAAGAAATCCTGCACTCTGCCATGTTTGCCGAGGATTACAAACAAATGGTGATTGTGAAGGATATTGAATTGTACTCAATGTGCGAACACCATATGATCCCGTTTTTCGGAAAAGCGCATGTTGCTTATATCCCAAACGGGCACATTGTGGGGCTGAGTAAAATACCAAGAGTAGTGGATGCTTTTGCCCGCAGGCTGCAGGTGCAGGAACGCCTTACCACTCAGATTAAAGACGCTATCAATAACACACTCAAGCCTTTAGGAGTTGCCGTTGTAATTGAAGCACAGCATATGTGTATGAGCATGCGCGGCATACAGAAACAGAATTCGGTAACCACAACCTCCGATTTCACCGGAGCTTTCCTGGTTGATAAGACGAGGGCTGAATTTATTCATTTGATTGGCAGCAGGTTACATTAGCAGGTCGGATGTAAAATGTCGGATGTCGGATGTATTAACCGTAAAAAGGGTTATATTCATTTGATTCTCTATTTTATCCTTTATCTTTGCAGTTGTAATTACTATATTTATGAAAGCATATGTATTTCCCGGACAGGGAGCTCAGTTTGTCGGAATGGGCAAAGATCTTTACGATAATCATCCCCTGGCAAAAGAAATGTTCGAAAGAGCCAACGAAATTCTTGGTTTCCGTATTACTGATATGATGTTCGCCGGCAACGACGAAGACCTTCGTCAAACCCGTGTTACACAGCCTGCCATATTCCTTCATTCTGTAATTCTCGCAGCCACGTTACCCGATTTTAAACCTGATATGGTTGCCGGACATTCACTCGGAGAGTTCTCGGCCCTGGTTGCCAATAAAGCATTGTCGTTCGAAGACGGACTCCGTCTTGTTTATGCACGCGCCATGGCCATGCAGAAAGCTTGTGAAGCAGAACCAAGCACTATGGCTGCCATACTTGGATTGGATGATACTACTGTTGAAGAAATACTTTCAGGAATTGACGAAGTGGTCGTACCTGCCAATTACAACAGCCCAGGGCAACTTGTTATTTCAGGTTCGCTGAAAGGCATCGAACTTGCATGCGAAGCATTAAAAGCTGCCGGTGCAAAACGCGCCTTACCGCTTAAGGTGGGTGGAGCATTCCACTCCCCGCTGATGGAGCCGGCACGTGTTGAACTGGCCGCTGCTATCGAAGCTACAACTATAAATACTCCTGTTTGCCCTGTGTATCAGAATGTTGATGCCAAACCATACTCCGATCCTGCTCTCATCAAAGCCAACCTTGTTGCACAACTAACGTCACCGGTTCGCTGGACACAGATTGTACAGCATATGGTAGCTGATGGTGCAACAACCATTATCGAACTTGGCCCGGGTATGGTTCTGCAAGGTCTTGCAAGGAAAATAGCTCCTGAAATTGAATCAATGGGCTTCTAAATTTACTTTACTTCAAAAAAATACCCTGTTCCATCGATGGACCAGGGTATTTTTTTGAACTTTTGTGCCTTATAATCGTTTTAACACTCAAATAACCTTTGTATGGACCTTGGTGAAATCATACAGTTACTGCAGCAAATGGGTAACGAAAGCATAAAAAAAGTCCTTGTCAAACATGGCGCCCTTGAACCTTTTTATGGTGTAAAAGTTGAAGATTTAAAGAAAATACAGAAAAAGGTAAAGTTCGATTATGCTCTTTCCCTTGAACTTTTCCGTACCGGCAATTCGGATGCCATGTACCTTGCAGGTCTTATTGCTGAACCTGCTAAAATGACAAAAGCCGATCTTAATGAGTGGGTTGAAAAAGCATACTGGTATATGCTGAGCGAATTCACTGTGGCATGGGTTGCAGCCGAAAGCCCGTTCGGCATCGGGCTTGCCCTGGAGTGGATCGAATCGGACAAGGAAAATATTGCGGCCTGTGGCTGGGCAACTTTGTCAAGCATCGTTGCAATAAAAGAAGACGAATTTATTGATGCGGAACTTTATAAAGGCTTACTCAACAGGGTAAAAGTAACAATTCATTCGGAGAAAAACCGTGTGCGGCACACAATGAATAATTTTGTTATTGCTGTCGGTGGGTATAGCCGGCACCTGACTGACGAAGCTGTAAAAACAGCCTTATCGCTTGGCACCGTAAAAGTAGACATGGGCGGAACGGCCTGCAAAGTGCCTGATGCCAGCGAATATATAAAAAAGATGCACACCCGTGGTTTGTTGGACCGCAAACGGAAATCAGCACGTTGTTAAAAAACCAGGAAACTGTAATTAGGATTATTCCCCAAGCAGAACCTCTTCGATTTCCTGCAATTCAGTTTTATCGAAATCTTTCTTTGCCAGTGCACCAAGGTTGTTTTCGAGTTGCTGAACCGAACTTGCACCTATCAGCACAGAAGTCACACGTTTATCTTTCAAAAGCCATGCAATTGCCATCTGCGAAAGGCTTTGCCCCCGCCTGACAGCTATTTCATTCAGTTTTTTAATCTGGGGCAGCATGAGCACAACCCTGTCCTCGGTTAGAAATCCATGTGGCTTGGCTGCCCGCGAATCTACAGGTATATCGTTCAGGTAACGATCGGTAAGTAAACCCTGAGCCAATGGCGAGAATGGTATACACCCGATCCCTTCCTGTTCAACAACATCAAGAAGTCCATCTTCGACCCAGCGGTTAAACATGCTGTATGAAGGCTGGTGAATAAGGCAGGGAGTACCCAGTTCTTGAAGTATAAAGGATGCTTTTTGTGTTAGTTCGGCAGGATAATTCGAGATTCCGGCATACAAAGCCTTGCCTTGACGGACAACCAGGTCGAGTGCAGCCATGGTTTCTTCAAGCGGCGTTTCAGGATCGGGCCGGTGCGAATAAAATATGTCAACATAATCAAGTTTCATGCGTTTCAGGCTTTGGTCGAGGCTCGATACCAGGTACTTCTTCGATCCCCATTCACCGTATGGTCCAGGCCACATAAGGTAACCTGCCTTAGTTGAAATAATCATTTCGTCGCGGTAAGGGCGTAAATCGTCGTTCATCATACGGCCGAAATTTTCCTCCGCTGAACCCGGAGGCGGACCATAATTATTTGCCAGGTCGAAATGGGTAATCCCGCGGTCGAAGGCTTTCAACACAATTTGTCTGGCTATATCAAACCGGTCAACATATCCGAAATTATGCCATAACCCCAGTGAAATTTCCGGTAACCGGATTCCGCTTTTCCCGCAGCGGCGGTATTGCATTTGCTGATATCGCGTTGATTGAGCCAGGTATTCCATAAGCTATCTTAATTATATTTTATTTACTTCCCCATTTCTGAGTTGATATTTGACTTTACTTTCCGGGCAAACAGCAATTCCCTCGCTGTCGAACTTCAGTTTCTGTCCGTATTCGCTCATCCAGCCGGTTTGTCGGGCAGGATTACCTATTACAAGAGCATACGACGGAACTGATTTGGTAACAACAGCCCCTGCACCAATAAATGCAAATTCGCCAATTTCGATGCCACATACAATGGTTGCGTTGGCACCAATGGTTGCTCCCTTGCGGACCCATGTCCGGGCATATTCATTCTTTCGGTTAACAGCCGAGCGTGGATTTATCACGTTGGTAAATACCATCGAAGGACCGAGAAAAACATCGTCGTCGCAAACAACACCTGTATAAATCGAAACGTTGTTCTGAATTTTTACATTTTTTCCAAGCACTACATCAGGCGATACCACAACATTCTGGCCGATATTGCATCCGTCGCCGATAATACATCCAGGCATGATATGCGAAAAATGCCATATCCTGGTTCCGTTGCCAATGTTACATCCTTCATCTATTACAGCTGTCGGGTGTGCAAAATATCCTTTTTCGGTCATGTCTACTTATTTTTTTCTGATTTTTTTCTGATTTCCGGTATCTGAAAAACCGGGTAAATTCTTTCTTTACATCCGGCCAGACCGTTGCTAAAGATTTTATACTGTTTTCAGGAACTCATACACCGATGTGATGATATAATTGAGTTGTTCATTGTCCATTTCGGTATGCATGGGCAGCGAAAAAACCGTGTGGCTGAGTTGTTCAGTTACCGGGAAATCACCCGGTTTGTACCTTGGGTCGAGGTATGCTTTTTGAAGGTGAATGGGAACCGGGTAATAAATCATAGCCGGTATGTCTTTCGATGCAAGGAACTCAATAAGTTTAGTACGATCAAACCCTACAGCCTGGATAGTGTACTGGTGAAATACGTGGGTGGAGCGGGTATATTGAACCGGTACAACAAGTCTAGGCTCATTAATAAATGCTTTGGTATAAGCTGCAGCCAAATGCTGCCTAGCCTGCGCATATTTATCGAGGTATTGAAGCTTAACTTTCAGGACAGCAGCCTGTAAGCTGTCGAGGCGGCTGTTAACACCAATTTCATCGTGATAATACCTTACAGTCATCCCATGGTTTACAACTGACCGTATTTTAGCGGCAAGCGCATCATCATTTGTAAATATAGCCCCGCCATCACCGAAGCAACCCAGGTTTTTGGAAGGAAAAAATGAAGTACAGCCTAAATGCCCGATAGTTCCGGATTTTTTCCATTCTCCCGCTGCATTGAGGTAATCCGAACCGATCGACTGGCAGGCATCCTCAATCACGTATAAATTATGCTCATTTGCAATTGCCATAATAGCATCCATATCTGCAGTCTGGCCGAAAAGGTGCACAGGTACAATTGCCCTGGTGCGCGGTGTAATAGCCTTTGCAATAGCTTCGGGGCTGATATTAAAAGTATCGGGTTCAACATCGACCAGTACCGGTGTGAGTCCCAGCAGTGCAATAACCTCGGCGGTTGCAATAAAGGTAAAAGAAGGTGCAATTACTTCATCGCCGGGTTTAAGCCCGAGTGCCATCATGCTTATTTGGAGTGCATCAGTACCATTAGCACAGGGAATTACATGTTTAATATTAAGGTATTTTTCGAGCGCGGCCTGAAATTCTTTAACTATTGGTCCGTTGATAAACATGGATGAACTGATAACTTCATTTATCGCTTTGTCCAGTTCAGGCTTAATATTCTCATACTGAGTCTTTAAATCGACCATTGAAATTTTTCTCATACTTCTGTTCTCTTATTACTTATCGCGGTGCAAATATATCCATTGTAAACATGTAAAAACTGTCCTGGGCTATATAAATTGGATTAAAAAAACATAAGAATTCTTAAAAATGACAAATTAATATAAAAGCAGCTCTTACCTTCATGCGATTTGTATCTTTGCATGAATATTAATACCTGATATGAAATTTTCCGCCATACCCGGACTGACTTTACTCCTGTTAATACTTGGTCCGTTCTCCCTCAAAGCACAGGTGAACGTAAGGGATTCAGCCTTGAGCATGAGTATGATTTATGCAACATACGGATTCAGCAAACCGGGTGGCGATCTGGCCGACAGGTATGGGTATTCCCACCAGATCGGGGGTGGTTATATGTTCAAATGGAAAAGCGGGTGGAGCATAAGCGCGGAAGGGAATTTCATATTCCGCGACGGAGTTAAAAACCAGACCGAAGTGCTTTCAGGCATTTCGACCTCCGATGGATTCATAATTGATGAGGCCGGTTTTTTCGCCAATGTAATGTTGCTCGAAAGGGGCTACAGCCTTTGGGCAAAAGCAGGTAAACTTGTTCCCTTTTTTGGTCCGAATCCGAATTCAGGATTGCTGTTCCAGCTCGGAGGAGGTATGCTGCAGCATAAAATCCGTATCCAGGATCCAAACAATTCAGCACCCCAGCTTAAAGGTGAATATAAAAAAGGATACGATAAAATGTGCAACGGACCTGCTATTTCGGAATATATAGGGTACCAGTTTATGGGAAATCAACGTACTATCAATTTTTTTGCAGGCATTGAGTTTGTACAGGCATTCACTTCGTCGCGACGGGCATACTATTTTAACGAAATGATCCGCCCCGATGAGAAACGAATCGATCTGCTCACTACCCTGAAAGTTGGTTGGTACCTGCCTTTGTATAAAAAGTCAAGCCAGAAGTTTTTCTACTATTAGAAGGCAATCCCCTAACCTCCTGACATGCAGCAAATTTATACTTTCCTGATATTATGTTATGGCCTTTCGATCAGGGTTGCTTCGTTGTTCAATAAAAAAGCAGCATTGTGGGTTAAGGGAAGGAAAAACTCATTAGCACAGCTGGAAAAATCATTTTCGATACCGCCTTTTAATAAACCCGGCCGGAAGCTAGCCTGGTTTCATTGTGCCTCACTGGGCGAATTTGAACAGGGACGTCCCATCCTGGAGAGTTTTAAAAAACAACACCCTGATTACTTTATTCTTCTCACTTTTTTCAGTCCTTCGGGGTACGAAGTGCGCAGGGCATATTCCGGAGCTGATTCTGTTTTATACCTTCCGCTCGATATTCCACGCAATGTCAGCAGGTTTGTGAGTGCCGTAAAACCCGATATCGTTTTCTGGGTAAAATATGAATACTGGTACAACTTTCTGAGCTACTTGCAGCAAAAGCAGATCCCGGTCATCCTGGTTTCGGCCTTGTTCCGCGCCGAACAGCATTTCTTTAAGCCTTACGGAAGATGGGCCCGGAATATACTCAGGGGTTTTACAAAAATCTTTGTCCAGAACGATTTTTCAAAATCGCTGCTTGGCTCTTTTGGAATCACCAATACTGAAGTAAGCGGTGATACACGTTTCGACAGGGTTGCTGCTGTTGCTTCCAAACCCACAGATATTGAGATCGCAAAAGCATTTGCTTCAGATCACACTGTAATGGTTGCCGGTAGTACCTGGCCTGCTGACGAAGAACTGATTTTCAGGTTCAAGGCAATAAGCATGCATACCTTCCGACTGATCATTGCTCCTCACGAGATTCATCCCGCTCACATACAGTCGCTCATGCTGAAGGCCGGAGGGAAAGCAGTACAATTCTCGAAAACCAATGCTGCTGAAGCTGCAAATGCCGAAATCCTAATTATCGATTCAATTGGCATGCTCTCGCAACTCTACCAATACGGGACGATTGCATACATTGGTGGCGGCTTTGGCGTTGGAATACATAATATTCTTGAGGCAGCGGCATTCGGTCTTCCCGTTTTCTTTGGACCAAATTATCAAAAGTTCATGGAAGCAAAGGATCTTATCGGACTAAAAGGTGCATTCGAGGTGAGAAGTGCAGAAGAGTTGACTTTGCTCACAAATGACTTATTGTCGGATTCCAAAATACTGGCTGACTCTTCAAGTATATGTAAGCAATTCGTCAGAAGCGGATGCGGTGCAACCGATTTGATTCTTAATTATGTAGACGGAATTATCGGGTCAGGGAAGTAATACCGGCCTGAACTGCTGGTCGCGCAACCGGGGTTCGAAGCCGGCTTCGCGAATGGCCCGCTGAATACCTTCTTCGTCAAATTTATAATTTGCCCCGGCAACACTCACCACGTTTTCTTCTATCATTATAGAGCCAAAATCGTTGGCCCCGCCATGGAGGCACAGTTGCGCAGTATCCTTACCAACTGTGAGCCACGAAGCTTGTATGTTGGGTACATTAGGAAGCATTAGCCTGCTTACTGCAATTAAGCGTATATAATCCTCGGAGCTCACTGAATTTGAGATCCCGTATTTTTTCTGCAGGGTTGTACCTTCATCCTGGAAAGGCCAGGGAATAAACGAAATAAAGCCAGTTGCTCCCATTGGTTTTTCGTCCTGAACATCACGTATATGAATCATGTGCTGTATGCGCTCTTCCATGGTTTCGATATGACCGAACATCATGGTTGCCGAAGTGGTCAGGCCAAGTTTATGCGCCTCCCGCATTACATCAAGCCACTGCCCTACCTTGCATTTATTCTTCGAAATGGTTCCTCGTACGCGGTCCGCCAGTATTTCGGCCCCGGCACCCGGAAGGCTGTCGAGCCCGGCAGCAATTAGTGCTACGAGTGTTTCGTGGTAACTAATCCCTTCAAGTTTCGAAATATGCACCACCTCGGGAGGTCCGAGGGCATGCAGTTTCAATCGGGGATAAAGTTCCTTGAGCTGGCGGAATAAACCGGTGTAGAAAGCGAGCCCGAGTTTCGGATGCATACCACCCTGAAAAAGCAACTGCTCCCCTCCTCGTGCAAAAAGCTCGTCAATTTTCTCCTTGTACTGTTCAATAGTTGTAATGTATGCTTCCCTGTGGTTAGCCCCCCTGTAGAAATTGCAGAACTGGCATCCCGAAACACAAACATTGGTATAATTTACATTGCGGTCGATAAGCCAGGTTACCTGTTTCCCAGGGTGCAGCCTCTGCCTTACCTGGTTAGCCACAAACATAAGTTCAGCAGTTGAAGCGTTCAAATATAGTGTAAGTCCCTCATCAAGTGTGAGATGTGAGCTTCGCATTGCTTTCAGAAGTAATCCGGAGTGAGTCATATAGAGTGATTAATGCAAAAGTAGTCAATTTCAGGGAAATGAAAGGAGTGCCCGAAATTGCATCCTCAAATCGTGATCATTCGGAAAACACTTGGTGGAAATCAGCGGATTTGCCCAAATCCCCTACTCCTCATGCTCATATTTCTCCTTATAAATATCGAAATCAAGCACTTTGAGAGTCCATCCCTTTCCATGTTTGAAATGTCTGTAGCGGAAAAGGTAGGCAGTTGTACCGAGTACAATAAATGAACCGCTTACTATGGGAATAGTGTTATCAATTATAGGGTCGTCACTATTGATTGCCCTGTTGAAAACACTGCCAACTGCATAAACGCCTGCAGCCAGATATAATGTTCGCCAGCTATGGAGCAGAAAATTCCTGGGACGTATAACTTCATTTACTTTTGAATATTTAAATGAATAGTCATTATTGATTGTGCAAACAGAATCATCAATATGGGTTATCACTCCACGGGCAGTAAATTCCGGATCACCGGTGCGAATGGTGATTTTATCGCCCAGCTTATAAAAAATATTTTTATTTTTCCCGGCTTTACGAAGTAATATTACTTTCTGAGCATCAACTGACTGGCTGAAGATTATGAGTAAAACCGACCAAATAAAAAATAATTTTATTCTCATTGAGATAGTATAATTTGAACATGCTAATTTACAACATTCAGTATCAGGCACAGTGTTAAAAAATGAAAAATCTGCATTAGAACCTGCAAGGCAGTTTTTCCTAAGCATTGAAATTTTTCCGACATTTGTACACTTATCGCTAACCCAGAATGTATATCAGATTCCTTACTGTTATTGTTATTGTTATTATAAGTATGCTAATGCAGGGCTGTAAAAAGGCTCCCGAAAATAACGTAACCATAAGCGGAACTATTGAAAACATTCCAGGTAAGCAACTTTTTTTCTACCAGGTCCTCCCTTCAAGCCAACCACTTATCGATTCAGCCAGTACCGATGCAACAGGAAATTTCACTATAGAACTGGCGGTTGAGAAAGCCGGGTTCTATGTTTTAAGGCTCAATGGCGGCAAGGAAGTTACTTTTGTGATTGAACCCGGGGAAAAAATCACGCTGAAAGCCAACTTTGATTCCATCCAGAGAGCCTATTTTATCCAGGGTTCTCCAAATTCGGAATTGTACGCACAATACCACCGGTTCACATCCGAAAACCTCGTTAAAGTAGATTCATTATCAGCTTTGTTTGCTGAAAGCCGCAATACTACTGATTACCAATCGGTTAAAAACAAACTTGACGAAGCTTACATAGACATTTTCAACCGGCAGAAAGCTAAAGTCGTATCATTTGTTGGAAGCCACCTTAATTCCCTGGCATCGCTACTGATCATCTCAAATAATTTTGGTCCCAACCTCCTTGTAACCGAAAAAACAAATCCGGACCTATTCCTCAAACTCGACAGTGCCCTTTTCCAGGGCTATCCGGAGAATAGTCTGGTTAATGCATTCCACCTTAAAATACTGAGTTTAAAGAATGAACTAGCCTTAACAGCAATCAACGACAGCCTCCTGGCTCCGGGAAAGCAGGCTCCGGAAATTACTTTGCCCAATGCCTCAGGCAAAGCAATAAAACTTTCGTCGTTAAAAGGGAAGCTCACCCTGGTATATTTCTGGAGCGGCTGGAATGCATTAAGCCGTCAAAATAATATTAATCTTACATCCGTGTATACCAAATACCATAACCGGGGATTCGAAATCTATGCTGTTTCGGTCGACACGGATACTCAACTCTGGCAGAAAGCATGCGCAATCGATAAGGCTTACTGGATGAACGTTATTGACGTTAAAGGCCCTGGTTCTGAGTTCAGTAAAGCATATGGTGTTAAAAGCCTCCCGTCGATGATTCTTGTTGATAAAGACGGAAACATAATTATAAGGCAGCCTGAATTCCTCGAACTGGAAGTGTTAATAAAGAAGAATCTATAACAGGTTGCAGTTCTTTACTATCTTAGTGCCCCGCTGTGACCATTTTATGATAATGGTTATGGCAAATAAATAATAAACAAAAGCAAAAAATTAAGCAAAACTGATTCACCTGATGGCATTAACGAATACCAATATTTACTTTGCAAGCGATTTTCACCTTGGCATCCCCGACCGGAAAACAAGCCTGGTGCGCGAAAAAAGGCTCATTCGCTGGCTGGACATGGTAGCCCCGGATGCCGAAGCTATTTACCTGATGGGTGACCTGTTCGATTTCTGGTTTGAATACAAAACCGTTGTTCCGAAAGGCTATACACGCCTGTTTGCAAAACTCGCCGAAATTACCGAAAAGGGTATCCCAATACATTTTTTCAAAGGCAATCACGACTTCTGGGCATTCGATTACCTTAACCAGGAATCCGGAGTCATTATTCATGACGATAGCCAGGAAATCATACTAAAAGGGAAAAAGTTCTTCCTGGCGCATGGCGATGGTTTAGGCCCCGGCGACAAGGGGTATAAATTCCTCAGGAAAGTATTTCTTTCAAAATTCAACCAGTTCCTGTTCCGATGGTTTCACCCGGATCTGGGTACAAAAATGGGGCTTTATTTTTCGCGTGGCAGCCGCATTTCGAAAACCATAAAACAGGATACCGATGCGAAATATGCTCTTGCCGACCAGGAAGTCCTGCTTGTTTTCGCACGCGAAATGGCCTCCAAAAAACCTGATACCGACTACTTTGTGTTTGGACACAGGCACGTTCCTACAAATATAAAAGTTTCCGAAACGGCAAGTTGTATAATACTTGGCGATTGGGTACGTCATTTTTCGTATGGCAAATTCGACGGCAACACATTTGAACTCAACTATTTCGAACAATAACATTTTCTCATTACAATTGAACGATACCCAAATAAGTAAAAATACAAACAGAATTTTCATGGAAAATCTCAAATCTTACATTCAGTCCAACTCACAAAGGTATCTCGATGAGTTGTTTGGCCTTATCCGTATACCCTCCATCAGTTCGGAAAGTGAACATAAGGACGATATGGTGAAAACCGCTCAATACATAGTTGACCAGCTGCTTAAAGCCGGTGCCGACAAGGCTGAAATTATGCCGACAACCGGCCACCCTGTTGTGTATGGCGAAAAAATTATTGATCCTTTAAAACCAACCATACTTATTTACGGGCACTACGATGTTATGCCGGTCGACCCGCTCGAATTGTGGCACTCACCTCCTTTTGAGCCTGAAATCCGTGATGGCAAAATATATGCCCGCGGCGCTGTGGATGATAAAGGCCAGTTGTTTATGCAGGTTAAAGCTTTCGAATACCTGGTTCTTACCAATCAACTTCAGTTTAACGTTAAATGGATGATCGAAGGCGAAGAAGAAATGGGCTCACCGGCACTTGCTTTATGGCTTCCGGACCACAAGGAAATGCTGAAAGCAGATATTATTCTGGTTTCGGACACGAGCATGATAGCCATCGATATACCTAGCATCACCGTTGGGTTACGCGGGCTTGCCTATATGGAAGTTGAAGTAACCGGTCCTGCAATGGATCTCCACTCGGGCCTTTATGGCGGAGCCGTTGCCAACCCGGCTAATATCCTTGCCTGTATGATTGCATCGCTGCATGATGAAAATCACCATATCACCATTCCTGGATTCTACGATGATGTACTTGAACTTTCAATCGAAGAGCGCAGGGATATGGCCCGGGCGCCATTCAACCTCGAAGAATACAAGAAAAAAATCGATGTCAAGACCATCCTTTGCGAAAAAGGATATACTGTAAATGAGTGTACCGGTGTGCGCCCGACATTGGATGTAAACGGTATGTGGGGAGGGTACATTGGCGAAGGATCAAAAACCGTTTTACCGGCAAAAGCTTCCGCAAAAATAAGCATGCGCCTTGTCCCGCACCAGGAACCAGGAACCATAGCAAAATTGTTTTCACGCCATTTCGAAGCAATTGCGCCCGATTATGTGAAGGTTAAAGTTACCGAACATCATGGCGGATTCCCTTACGTGGCACCTACCAACACAGCTGCGTATCGAGCTGCCAGCAAGGCATACGAAACAACTTACGGAATTAAACCCATACCGACACGAAGCGGAGGAAGCATCCCAATCATCTCGACTTTTGAGCAGGTACTTGGTATTAAATCCATATTGATGGGATTCGGCCTCGATACCGATGCCGCACATTCACCAAACGAAAACTTTCATCTCGAATGTTTTTACAAAGGGATCGAAACCATTACCTGGTTCTATAAGTATTTCGAGAATGAATTGAACGAAAAAGCGTAAAATCATTTTACAATTAAAAAAATGCCCGTTCAGCATCGAGCTTAACGGGCATTTTGTATTTAGAGCAGTTTACAGATTCAACAAAATAAAGCCCGACATTGATTAATCTTCATCGATTGTATCATTCTGATGCTCAAACATATACTTTTTAACTGAATCGTTCCTGAATTCGCTGTGACGGATGTGTCCCCCGGTGCGCCCCGTGTAAACCATGGCCGCTGAACTGATAATCGACAAAATCAGGGTGATAACTATAAGGAAGTGAACTGTCTTCACTTTCTTAACGATACTATAGAAAGTAACTGCCGCCATAAGTCCCGCCGGGACAAGAAGGTACATGGTAACGGTAGCTATATTTTCGTGCAGGCTTACAAGGCTTTGATGAACTTCGGAAAGACCTTTGACCGCATGTTCGGCCGGATCGCCTGTGAGGTAGGCCAATATAGCTGACAGCGCAGCAAAAACCACGGTTCCCAGACCACTCAATATCACGCCATTGTTTTTATAAACCATACCAGCAACCAGCAACATAGTCCCGATTATCACTCCGATTATCGGGAAATGGTTTATCATCAAGTGTAAATAAGCCCAGTTCATAGAAATCTGATTTGTTAAGGAAGACATTATTTTCGATTCAGGTGAATTGCTTCAACCAACCGGCAAATATAGAAATTATCGACATAATTTGAATACTTCATTGTTTTCTTTAACCAGTAATGGCCGAAACCATCATTGCAGGATAATCTATTACTAAAATTCAGAATTGATTGTCCAAAAAAAACGGTTGCAGAATATCTTCTGCAACCGTTGCCAGGATTAATTAACCTGTTATCTGCGGGCCGGGTTTCCACCCGAACTTCTTTCTGTATTCGAACCGCGTTTCACTTCTTCAGTTTTGTTTGTATTTTCGGCTGGGGCCTCTGCTTTACGGCTGTTTTCAACACGAACACTCCTGTCAGGTGCAGTGGTACGGGTTTCGGTTTTACGCTCAGGCTGAACCGTGACTGCAGGTCTTTCTTCAGTTTTACGGCTAACGGTATTCCCGGCATTTTCGCGCGTTGGTTCACTTGTTCTGGTCCTGGTGTTTACACGTTCTTCAACCCTTGTTGAACCATTGACGGGAGCAGTCCTGTTAATTACTTCCTGGTTCCTGGCAGGGGCAGGTGTTTCCCTCCTGTTTTCACCCTGAACCTGGCGTGAGTTTCCTGTGCGTGGTTCAACTCCTGGTTCCCTTGAATTTGTATTCACATTGCTATTACGTGAGCCTGGTTCAACCGCTGGAGTCCGCGTTCCGGCAGGATTTGCCTGATTTTCGTTACGTGTGCGGATTTCAGTGTTTCTGGCTGGAGCAGTAGTGGCGGTCCTGTTTTCACGGGTACGGTTTTCACCTGGATTGATCGACCTCGGATTGGTTGTGAGCGTTGATGCCTCCCTGCGAACCTGTTCCACATTGCGATATTCCGTAGGACGTTCATTGTTGCCCCGGTTTTCGACTGCAGGGCGGTAAATCGAAACGCGGTTGTTGCTAACGCCTGTCCTGTCCGCTCTTTCACTTTCAACAACTTCCATTGTTCTTACGCGGCTTCCGGCGTATTTTTCGACATCATTTACCCGCGGCCCGTAATACCAGTTGTTCGTGTTGTTGGAGTTGTTATTTACATATACATTCGTGATCTGGGTAATATTGGTGACGTAAACAGGACGGTCGTATATATAGTTGTTCCAGTTATCGGAATAAAAGTGGCCGCGTGGTACAAAAGTCCACCATGGTGAAGGTGCAAACCATCCAACATTTGCCTGAACGCGAATGTTTGGTCCCAACGGAGCCCATCCCCAGTAGTCGCCGTACGAACCCCAACTTACCCAGGCAGGTGCCCATTCGTAACCGGGAATCCATACCCATCCAAGGTAATTATCAAAATCCCAGCGGCCATAGTGGAAAGTTGCCCATCCCCATTTGTAACCTGATACCCATGTCCAGCCATAGCTGGTGTTTACCCAGTTCCCGTTCGAGGAATAAGGCCTGAAAGCATCAGGATAATCAAAATAAGGTCGCCAGACATACCCGTAGTCGGGTGCATAGATCCAATCGCCATAAGGCGAAAGTTCATTGTAAAACGTCTGGTATGTGATGGTAAACCGGGAACGATTGTGTTTGTATTTGTGTGCTTCGGCACTTAAAACAGTTACCATCGAGAGGATCAGGATTATGGCTATCTTTTTCATGGCTGTAAGATTTAGCAGTATTTTTATTAAACACTTTATTTATTTAACTCTTTAATAACAGGAGTTCTAGACCTTCCGTTATAAAGCATGTTGCAAAGTCTGTGCCAAGAATGAAAAAAATTTAAACTTTTTAAAAAGAAAATCACGCCTCCGCTATATCCAACTGTTAATCAGAAAGATAAAAATAGCCGACAATATCAAAATATTGTCGGCTATTATAAATTCGGTAAACTTCTATTTAATCCCGTACTTCAGGTTGTAGGCCGCTAAGCCGTCATCGAGGAATTTGATATACGAGGCAATATCAAGATCGTAGGCATGAGGCGAAACCATCGAATTGCCGTCGCCATCGAGGACAACATAAAATGGCTGTGCATTAGCCCCGAATTTCTCAATCTGTATTTCTGTATTTTTCTTCCCCAGGAGTTTAACCTCACGTCCTGCTTTATTTGTGTACCATTGATTCTGGGGCATTTCAATCACTTTATCATCAACATAAAGTGCAACCAGAACGAAATTTTCACGTAAGCGTTTCAGCACCTGAGGATCGCTCCATACACGGTTTTCCATTTCACGGCAATTGGTGCATCCATGTCCGGTAAAATCTACAAAAACAGGTTTTTTCAGGACTTTGGAAGCTTTAAGTGCTTCGTCATAATCGAAATAACCTTTTAATCCATGCGGAAGCTTTAATGCTGTATTCAGATAATTTGGAGTTTCGGCAATATTTCCCTTGCTTTCATTTCCTCCGCTGCCTGAATTTTCGCGAACGATGGATGTAACATCAAAATCCTGTGTTTCCATTGGAGGCAGCCAGCCTGATATTCCTTTTAGCGGTGCTCCCCATAAACCGGGAATGAGATAAATGACGAATGTGAATGTTGCTATAATCAACATCAGGCGGGGGAATGATTTTACCACCGGATATTCGCTATCGTGCGGAAATTTGATTTTACCCAGAAGGTAGAATCCCATCATTGTAAATATCACTATCCAGAAGCCCAGGTATATTTCGCGATCGAGGATTCCCCAATGGTAAGTCTGGTCGGGAACATTGAGGAATTTCAATGCAAACGCAAGTTCAACAAAGCCAAGAACGACCTTAACGGAATTAAGCCAGCCACCCGATTTCGGCATTTTATTCAGCCATTGCGGGAAAAGAGCGAACAAAGTAAACGGAATGGCAAACGCCAGCGAGAACCCCAGCATGCCGATTATCGGCCTGAGAACCTGTCCCCCGACAGATTCGACCAATATGGTACCCACAATTGGTCCGGTACAACTGAATGAAACCAGCACAAGGGTAAGCGCCATAAACAAAGTACCAACAGTGCCGCCTTTATCCTCATTTATAACTGATTTATTAACAAGCCAATTGGGCACTGTAATTTCAAAGTAGCCGAAAAATGAAGCTGCAAAAATCACAAAAATGAGGAAAAACAAAATATTCGGAATCCAGTGTGTACTGATCCAGTTGCTGAATTCGGCCCCGAAAAGCACTGCAATAACAGTTCCGAAAAGGGTATAAATAGCAATAATCGAAAGTCCGTATATGGAAGCCTGAACTTTGCCGTTCGACCCTGATTTCATGAAATACGAAACCGTCATCGGTATCATCGGGAAAACGCAGGGAGTAATAATAGCAATGAGGCCGGCACCGAAAGCTATCAAAAAGAATAGCCATAGCGGTGTTTTCCCGTCATCGAGCGAGCGGGAAGAGTTAGCTTCTGTTTTAGCGGGGATAGTATCTGTTTTAGCAACCAATGCGGTATCAGCAGCTTTCGCTACAGAAGTATCGGCGGCAACAGCCACAGGCGCTATATAGGTTTTCGATCCGGCAAGATCAAAACTGAAAGCTTTAGTATCGACAATACAACTTTTGTCGTCGCAGGCCTGGAATTCAACTTCTCCGGTAATTTTAACCGGTTTTTTACTCTGAATTTTAACTTTCTGAATAAATATGGCTTCACCAATGAAGAACTGAACATTCATTTCGAACATATCGTCGTATTCAACGTGAGGTTTAGGTTCCTTAACTTTACCTACCAGTTGAAATCCTTTTGATTTATCGATTGTAAAAATCATGGCACGCGGGCCATCGGGAGGCACCTGCTGCGAATACATATGCCAGGTAGGCTCAATACTTGCAATAAACTGCAGTTCAGCAGTTGTATCATTGATCCTGTTTGCTTTAAAGGCCCATTTTACCGGCTCCTGCAGTTGCGAATAGGCTGAAAATCCTGTTAAAAGATTTAGCAATAGAACTAACAACATCGCTTTACCAGCGCTATTAAGTACTCTCTTCATTGAATGCTGTGATTAGGGAATTTAAAATAAGCCGTATTAATAAGCTGACAAAATTATAAATTATTGAAGAAGGTGGTACGCCTTTGGAAAAGAATTAATTAAGAAATTAATTGAAATGGGACTTTCGTATGAGAACTATCCTGAAATACCTGTCCGGAAGTTAAGGATCAGCTAAAAAGCAAACTGCAACCACATGCAGCAGGAGTTGCTTCAATGCTATCATCAACACTAGTAACAACGTACGCCTTCCGGGTTTTTGAAGTTATGCGGAACCTGTTATCGATCCTTTTTCCTATGACCCATACAATATCTTCGCCTGAAACGAGGAGCCAGGTTTTTTCCTTATCGGCGACAGAGATTTTCTGATCAATAAAAAAGTCACTGAGTTTTTTCTTGCCTTTCAGTCCTAATGGAATAAACCAGTCGCCTTTTTCCCATTTTCGCACTACAAGAGGGAATTTTAATTTATCTTCATCCAGGCAGGCTATAAAGGATTTACCCATCGGAAGATCGCTTATTTTATCAGTCTGCTGTATACAAAGGCTGACTGGGTTATCAAGTGTTGTAATGTTTTTTTCAAGAAGAACCACTTCGCCAGTGACCGGGCATGTATTCAACTCGGTGAGTGGCTGAATGATGAAATTTTCGCGATCGCGCAGCAAACGATGTGTCGGGGAGTAAAACGTTTTGCCAGAAAAAGTATCAATTGACCTTACAATCTCTTTTACAACCGGGTAAGCAAAATTATAGGGTTTCAGTAACTCGAAAAGGTAAGTGGCATGAGGCTGGTATTCGTAGATCCAGTCGATTGAAATAAGCACTCCCTCGGGGGTTTCCTGAACCAGGTCAGCAGTTACGCCAACAATATGATTATGATAAATGGTTTCAACATCACGAAGGTGGGCAATCGATTCGTTAAGTTTATAACTGAACACGGGATTTATTTTCCGGAGTTCTGATAAAATATCGAGACGCAACTTATTACGGAGGTATTTTCGACTTTTATTCGAACGGTCTTCGCGCCAGGCAAGGTTTTCGTCGAGTGCGAAAGCCATTATTTTTTCACGTGTTGTGAACATAAGCGGCCTGATTATCCGACCCTGTTTTGGCAAAATACCGTGCATTCCGCTGATCCCTGTACCCCGCAAAAGGTTTATGAAAAAAGTTTCAGCCTGGTCGTCGAGGTGATGGGCAGTTGCCACAAAACTGTAACCGTTTTCATTCATTATATCGTCGAACCAGGCATAGCGAAGATCGCGTGCAGCCATCTGGATCGAGATCTTATGTTCGGCAGCAAAGTGTTTGGTATCGAAATGTTTTACAAAAAAGGGAACACCAAGATGGAAAGCCAGGTCCTTAACAAAAATCTCATCCCCGTCCGATTCATCAGCCCTTAAACCGAAATTGGAATGAGCAATTCCAAAGTCGATGCCGGCATCCTTAAACAACCTTACCATGGCAATAGAATCAACGCCACCGCTTACCGCGAGGAGAATGCGGTCCGACTGCCCGAACAAATCCGCTGATTTTATATACTCCCTGAAAGCCTGTAACATATGTACAAATGTACATTATTTTTTACATGTTGGTCGACGGAAGTAATGATTAGAAACAATCTAAATACCATGCTTACGACTCACGAATGGCCGCCCACAATAATCCTCATAATCTTTAAGTTAAGCACAAAAAAGCGCACAATCTGCCATGGGAAAAACTTCCTCCAAAACCGAGTATTTCCTGTTGGCAATGGGGGATAAGCCTCATCCTTATATCCTTTCACAATATTTTTCTTAATCATTTGGTTTAAATTTAGCCTGTTAAAAACTTAAGATTGATCCCGGAATCAAAATTTACTCAGGAATTAGCCACCAAAAAGGTTTTGCTTTAGCTTTATAAATAAACATGAAATGCAGCACTAATTTTATCCAGTGACCTGCCAACCCGGGTTCGCCCATTGTATAACTGGTATCGCGCCCCCATTGAGGATACTTCTCGTAATCGGGCACAACCGGGAAAACAGTCATGGTTGCTGCCATACCATCGCGCAATCCATACCCTGACGAAATAATACAAGCTGCTCCCATTTTCCCCATCGAAGCTTTATGCCGGAGCTCTTTCTGACCGGTTTTGATCCGTTCGGCAATATTAAGAGCTACCACTTTCCCCATAATACCTGAAGGCATCCCTGTCCGGGGAGGAGTTGGGAATATAGACAGCCCGTTCTTATTGGTCATGGGTTTCGAAATAGCATGAGGTGGAGCAAAAGCGATCCCTGCAGCAAAGATGTTATCAAATTTCGGGCTCTGGTAAACGGATGGCCAGTCGTCAACCGACCAATCCTCGAAATCCTTTGGCTGGTAATCGGCATCTACTTTCATAAAGCCGCTTGGAGCAAACAAATCGGTTGTCATTTCGGCACCGGCTTTCCCAAATGCTTTGATTCCAACTCCTGCAAAGGCCGGGATAAGCATCGCAAAATCGAATTCCTGTTCATGAATTTCGCCATCGAGTGTCTGGAAATGGGCTTTCCCTTGCTCCACTTTGGTTATCCCGGCACGTTTGATCCATTTTATCCCGTATTCCGACAGGATAGATTCAGTGAATATCCGGGTAGATGTTATATATCCGCCTTTTTTAATAAATGCCCCGCCCATGCCGAAATCGCCGACTTCATATTCGTTAGTGATCCAGGTAATTTCAGCCTTATCATTTAGTTTCCGTTTGATTATTTCGAATGCAACATTCAATGCATATTCGAAAGCAGCACCCTGGCAGGTTGCGGTAGGATGACCTGTTCCAATAAGGAAACGTTGTTTTTCGCCCTTCGCCATTTTATCGAGCGATACTTGCAACTTCTCCCAGGCGTGTGCAGCATGCAGATATGTGCATACCGATTCGCTATAGCCTTCTGGACCAAGTCCTTCGGTAGCAGCGAAATTAAGCCTTGGTCCCGTTGCATTTACCAGGTAATCATACTCAACCTGGCCGGTTTGACCACTTTTATCCTGGCTTGTATATTCTACAGCCACAAAAGGTTTGGTATGTGTGGCATCGCCTTCAGGATATATTGCAGTTGCTTTGGCCTGGGTATAAACTATGCCAAGTTTCTTATACACAGGAGCCAGTTCGAAGGTTACGTTTTTAGCAGTCATCTGCCCGATTCCTACCCAAATATTCGAAGGGATCCACTGGTACTTAGTATTCGGACTTATCACTATAATTTCGTGATTTTTCCCAAGTTTCCGCTTCAGAATCTGCGCAGCGGTATGTCCGGATATTCCGGCTCCTAGTACTACAACTCTTGCCATTTAAAAAAAAATTAATCTGTTAAAGATAGATTTTTTTTACTCCAAAAGTATTGTTATACTTTTAAAAAGATAAATATTTAGGCCGTATTGATCCGGCAACAGGTTATGAAATACGCGGCTTGCTATGAAAATGATTAAAATTTCAGATGTTTTATCTTTTTCTCATAATAGTCTTTCCCTTTTTCGGTGCACACCCCCCGGACAAAATTATCGAACATTACATCAAAAAGCACTGAAAACGAAATGGTTTCATTAGGGAAAAAATCGGGATTATGCATATCGATCAGCCTGCTGATATACAAACGTGAGATTAACTCGGTACTCAGATCAGGCCTGTACATTCCCTGTTCGATACCCAATTCGAAATTATGCTTAACCATCGAATTTACGAACTGTATGCGGTTTTCAAAAAACTTCTGCCTTGCTTCAGGGAAATCTTTTCCCAGGTCGAAAGTAATACTGGGGAGAATATCCTTAAATTTACTGTTGATTTCTTTACTGGCTTGCAGCAAGTCATCAATAGCGTTGATTTCAGGGAACTCGAAATCCGAAAACATACTTTCAAGGTTTTGCTGTTCGTAATTAAGAACAACTTCCACAAGGCCTGTTTCGGACCCAAATTCTTTCACCAGGACATCCTGCGAAAGATTCAGGTCCTTGGCGAGATTTTGGAATGTAAGTTCGCCGGATTTATAATCTGAAATAACTTTACGTATATTCTCGACAAGAATAAGGTTTGGATTGCTCATTTTTCAGGATTAAGTGATGCCCCACCCTGTGAAGGAGAGGATTGGATAGCTTTAAAGAGACTACTCAGATAACAAAGGTACAAAATAGGATCAAAAAGTTGCATAGCGGAATAAAACATCCATAAACTTACAATTTAAAAGAAGAGTTTAATTAAAACGAATCTAAGTTGTTCATTTCTGAACTATTCTCTTCCGGATTTATACTAATTAACCAAGGAAGGCTCAAACCAATTTTATTTTACACTATTTTACCGTGTCATGTTATAACCCCGGGACCTATCTCACGTATATAATTTTGCGCTGTTTATTAATACCGTTCCCGGTAAGCGAAAAATAATATACCCCTGAAGGGAGGTTATATTCTTCGGGCACGAATGTATGGATGTATTTTCCTGGCTGAACCAGGGAGTTATTGATCAATGTGGCCACTTTATAACCATAAACATCATATACACAAAGATTTAAGGCGGCCGATACCTTTAGCTTAAAAGAAATCACGGTACTCTCGCTGAAGGGATTAGGATAAGTTTGCTCAATAGCAAACGGAACATATTCTTCTTTGGCTGTTCCTGTAAAATAGGGTTCGATAATGGCTGTCCAGGCCGAAAGAGTGGAATTGTCGAGCCGCGTCCATACCGGGCGTACCATATTGTTGTGAGCCGAAATTCCTGTATAATCGCCAAAGAAAACTCCAGCATTCGGGATAAAAGGGCTTTCGCTCACCTTGAAATTCTCGAAAGTCTCACCCCCATCCTTCGAAACCGCTAAATAAACATCAGTGCGTGTATCGTTGTAGTTGCGCCTGTCGTAGAAAACAAACCAAATATAACCTGTAACCTGATCAACTGTCATCCAGGTGAAAAACTGCTGCCTTCCGGGGGTATCATTATTTACTCTTTTTGGAGGACTCCAGGTATTACCACCATCCGTTGATTTCACCATCCATACATCCACATCCTGTCCGGAAACGGAATTGCTGCGCTCATCAGTCCAGTTTATATAAATATTTCCCTTATATGGGCTGTTGCTTAAATCGCAGCACATCACAGGCAATCCGTTAGCCCTGTATATTCCTGGTACGCTGTAATCCCATCCACCTGGAATATCACTAACTAATATATCATGGTTAAGCCAGGTAAACCCGCCATCGGTCGAACGATCAAAAACCAGGCCTGCCGGCCCTGCCCATGCTGTATAAATCTCCCCGTTCGGACCTACTGCCGGCACAGCACCCTCTACAGTGCTGTCGCTGTCGACACAGTCGCCCGAAATTTCGTTTATCCTTAAAGCAGCACTCCAATTCACTCCCTGATCAATTGATTTTGAGAACATTATATTTGTTTTGTGTATTGACTCGAATGAGCCGTATACATCAAATTGCGTCCAGGTAACATAAATTTCATTGTTTTTAGGATTAACAGCAGCCCATTCTTTGTCCTGTTGTTTGGTTCCGTTTAATCCCATTCCGTACCCATCGTTCCAGGTCAAACCATTATTAACTGATCGCTGGCAGACAATACGGTCGAGCCAGGCTCCCTGGGCAGGGCCTGATAAATGTAAATAATAAAAATACCCGCTTGTATCGATCACCATGCATGGATCGCCGGCAACACCCAAAGTTGAAGCAATCGCTGTGCGGTTCCACGTGAGCCCGCCATCGTTTGAAATATACACCGATCGTAAATTTGCCCCGGTAATAATCTGTTGAGTATTTTTCGGATTAATATAAATTGATGTTTCTTCCGGATATTCAATATTACTCACCATTACATTTGTATACTGAGCAAGCGCACTTGATGCTGTACTGTATAAGGCAAAAAACAAACCGAACGTTCTAAGTATCCTGTTCATCCGCAAATATTGATTTTCAGTCTAAGCTGATAGTGTATATATATCGAGAATTATGCCACTTGAAATGCGCGCTTTTCAATTGTAAAATTACTGCCTTTTATGTCCGGGAGTTCATTTGTTCAGGAATATTTTCAAGGATGCAAATACTTATGCCGTTTCGGCTGTTTATAATATAGATCCCTGAAATCAATATGGTAATTTAATGCAGGTTTGGTCACTATATTCTTACCTTTGTTTTTTCATCAAAACTATACAATATGTTGCCTTCGACACGTGGAATGAAAATAGGAATACTCACTGCAGGGGGTGATTGCCCTGGTATTAATGCAGCTATTCGGGGAGTTGGCAAGACAGCTATTTCCGAATACGGTATGAAAGTAATTGGTATTTCGTCGGGATTCAGGGGATTGATCGAAAAGGAGTTTGTTGAACTGGAAGAAGCACAGCTTTCGGGAATGCTGACCCTTGGTGGCACCGTATTAGGAACTTCACGCGACAAGCCATTCAAGAACGATCCCATTACAGGGGTTAATATGTCGAAAATCATAAAGAAAAATTATAAGGAAATAGGGCTGGATGCATTGGTTGTGATTGGCGGGAACGGAACCCAGAAAACAGCCGCTAAGCTTGCCGCCGAAGGGCTGAATATTATCGGCCTGCCCAAAACCATCGACAATGATGTATATGGTACAGATGTGACCTTCGGGTTCGATACTGCAGTTTCAATAGCAACAGAAGCAATCGACAGGCTGCATTCTACGGCAAATTCGCATAAACGTATCATGGTGATTGAACTCATGGGTCATCATGCCGGCTGGCTTTCGCTTTACTCCGGAATTGCTGGTGGTGGCGATGTAATACTGATACCCGAAATTCCGGTTGATATGGATATAGTTGCACGCTACCTCGAAAAAAGGGCAAAGAACAAGAAACCTTATTCCATTGTTGTTGTAGCAGAAGGCATCGAAACACCAAAAGGAGTTTCTGCTGCATCTTATGTTTCGCAATGCATCCGCGAGAAAACCGGCCTGGAAACCCGTGAAACCATCCTTGGCTATGTGCAACGCGGGGGCTCTCCCACTCCGATGGACCGCATACTTGCAACCCGTTTTGGTGCTCATGCCGTTGAACTGATTGCCGAAGGAAAATTCGGCCTTATGGTCTGCAAAGACGGCGAAACGGTTACTTCAGTCCCTCTCGAACAGGTTGGTGGCAGGCTTAAACTGGTTCCGCCCGAGCACTCGCTTATTAAAAAATCACGGAAAATGGGAATTTGTTTCGGGGATAAGAGGGTATAGTTACCTAAAAACCATATAGATTATAATCCGGCAAACAGCCCAGGCATTGCATTTCCCATTTCGAATTTCAGCAGGAATTCTTTCCTCCAAAGTCCGCCTCCATAGCCTGTTAGTTTTCCGTTGCTGCCTATAACCCTGTGGCAGGGAACAATAATGTTGAGTTTGTTTTTACCATTTGCATTGCCAACAGCACGTGTATTGTTCAGGTTGCCGGTCATGCGGGCAAGATCGAGGTACGAAATGGTTTCACCGAATGGAATCAGTTGTAGTTGTTCCCAAACTTTTAACTGAAAGCCAGTACCCCGGGGATCAATTTTCAGGTCAAACTGTTTTCGCCTTCCTTCAAAATATTCAGCAAGCTGGCTGGCACATTCTGTCATGCAATCAGGGATTTGAGTTAACTCACAATCATTATCCATAAAGAGTATTGAACGTATCCCTGCTTCGCTTCCTGAAATTTCAATTATTCCGACCGGTGATTGGATATAAGCTTTCTCGATGTTCATTTTCGGACAGAATTTTGGATGCGATTATTTTCTAAAGGATTCTATTGATTATAGAGATGAAGGGTGATGGGTGATGGGCGAGGGACGGAAATAGCAGTTTATGCGTTCTTCCCGCACAACTTCTGACTTCTGATCTCCAGTTCCCTATTCTGACTACCGACTTCCAACTTCAGGCTTCCGACTTCAGGCTTCCGACTTCCAACATTCACCCTAATAAAATCCTCCGCCTACTTAAATGCAATATAGATATCCAGTATTTCGGGCCTGTTTCCTATACGTACCGGTGGTCCCCAGCCTCCATAACCGTTCGAAACATAGAAATGTGCATTGTCTTTTTGTTTGTATCCCCAGCTCAGTTCGTACATTGCTTCAGTAATATAATTGAGTGGCCAAATCTGCCCGTGGTGTGTATGCCCCGAAAGCTGGAAATCGACCCCTGCATCAGCAACCTGCTGCAGGTTAAATGGCTGGTGATCCATCATAAGTACAGGGTAAGCGAAATCTACTCCCTCAAGTACTTTCGTGATGCTTTTTCGCTCAGTGTTGCTGAAGCGCTTCGAATCTCGGTCGTTACGACCGGACAGGTAAAAACTATTATTTATTAAGACTGCCGTATCCATCAGCATTTTAATATTATGTTCTTCAAGGTATTTAACTGCAGCTTTGGCTCCACCTATGTATTCGTGATTTCCTGTAATTGCATAAACTCCAAGTGGAGCCTTGAGTCTTTGCAGCGATCTGCCAAGATCGTAATGGATAACAGGACCCAGGTCTTCGTCAACAATATCCCCAGCCAGCAATATAACATCGGCATTCCGCTCATTCAGCATTTTCACAAGACGGGCTGTACGGCGAGGCCCGACCAGTGTGCCCATATGAATATCTGAGGCTGCAGCTATGTGCAGGGTTTTCATTTCCCCGGCTTTTTTATCGATACTTATATCGATTCGTTTTACGCGGGGCAATAATGCATTTATATGACCGGCCAGCACAACTGCCCCGGTTACAGCCACAATAGCAAAAAATAAGTACTTTTTAACTTCGGTGTAGTTATTCAGAATAAAACCTGGCTTTAAAGGGATAATATAAATGATGAGCCTTACCAGGTCGATGGCAACAACGGCTAATAGAAAATAGAACATCAACGCCAGCCAAAATGAGCCCGAAAAATTAAAAACTGTACTCAGCGGCGATATCCAGACGCGTTCCATAAAGCGGCCTATAACATAGGAAGAACTGAGAAAAAGGAATATCCACGGATACCATCTCCTGAAAATCATTCCCGGTGGTAAAGCCTGCATACCACGGATATAGATATAATAGTTTATAAGGCTGTAAATCAGCAGAACTATACTAAAAAAAACAAGGAACATTATTGAACGCATGGACAGAAATTGTGTTTAATCAATTTGATAAGCAAAATAACGTTAAAATTTACTAATAATTAATAACTCTGTACTTCTATATTTGTTCAGCCACGTTTTATTGCCGGGGAATTTGTAAATTTGCACTGTTCAAACTATCCCGATCAGTTTGAATTTATTGATATGTAATTGTTAATCATTAATTTATATCAATAAAACAGGGCAAAGTGGTTTTCATTTTCAAAAGTATGGTGCGAAATATCTCTATTGTAATACTCTTCATCCTGGCAACTATAGGTGCTGTTAATGCCCAGCAGGTAACGTATTATCAATCATTCGAAGATACAGCCAGGCTTTTTCAGGATTATGTGCTTTCGAACCTCGACAAAGGGGATCCGGCAGGTACCAGTATTGACACGCTGAAAACGGTTCCCTGGTATGTTACCACAGCTGGTTCAACCGGAAATCACGCAGCAGTTGCCACTTCGAACTATGATCCTGCAGTTGCTGCTGACGACTGGTTTGTAACACCTGCAATCCGTCTTGGAAAGGCTTCGAAACTATCGTGGAAAACATTATCATTAACCACCGGGAAAACCGATACCTACCAGGTGTATGTTTCCACCACCGAACAATCCGTTTCTGGCTGTCTGTTTAATAGTCCTGCAGGTTCGTATTCCTCGTCCAATTCGGCTGCATTTGCAGCCCAAACCCTCGACCTTGCTGCTGCCGGTTATGCCAACAAGGTTGTGTACATCGGATTCAGGCTCAATACAGCTTCAGGCGGAGACAAACTTGCTTTGGATGATATTAAGGTAACTGAGGATTCAACTCATTTTATCAGCCTTACATTCAGGGTTAATATGCTGAAATACAAGGCCGACTCCGTTTTTAATTCGAGGAAAGACACCGTGGATGTGGCTGGTACATTTAATAATTTCGACGGGACAAAAAGTATATTATCTATTGTTCCTAATACCGATTCGAGCATATATACCATTACTATACCTGGTTTCCTGGTTGGCGACCTGCTTGAATTTAAATTCCGCATCAACAGTTCCTGGGATAATGCAACAGCTGAATTCCCATACGGTCGACCAAACAGGTTATGGCTGGTAGAAAAGGATAAATATATATACTCCTGCAATTACAACGACCAGGGACTTGCTTTCGGCATTCCTGAAAATGAAGCAATGGATCATGTAAAAATGTATCCTAATCCGGCCAGAAGTAATGTGTTTGTCGAGTTTCCCGAATCAATCAAAAAAATTACACTGGTAAGCCTTACCGGAAGTAAGGTTCTGGATTTTGAATCGCTTACCGGATCAAAAGTCAGCCTCAACACCGATAACCTGGCAAAAGGAACCTACATCATGATGTTTTATACCCACGATGGCCTTGCCGGTAGTAAAAAACTGATTAAGAAATAAATAACCCGGTTCGAATGATCAATTTACCATACAACAACAGGCTGGATAACTCTACGCCTGCTGCTGCAGATGATTATTTAACCCGGCTGATAATTCGATACCTTCAAACAAACCCTTAAACGAAAGCGTATCTGCCATGAGTGAACAAATCAAGCACGAATGTGGTATTGCATTTATTCGGTTACTCAAACCACTTGAATATTACTATTCGAGGTACGGCACTACACTTTATGGCATCAACAAGTTGCACCTGCTTATGGAAAAGCAGCATAACCGGGGTCAGGACGGCGCAGGTGTAGCCAGTATTAAACTGAATATTTCTCCAGGTACAAGATATATCGACAGGGTTCGTTCAAATGCCCCCGCCCCTATCGATGATATTTTTAAACAGATCTACAAACCTTTCCAGGATATACAACATACTGACCCGGATAAGCTGATTGATTCGGAATGGCTTAAAAAGAAGATCCCGTTTTTTGGCGAAGTGTTTATGGGCCATTTGCGTTATGGCACTTTCGGAAAGAACAATATCGAGAACCTGCACCCGGTGGTCCGCTTTAACAACTGGATGACACGTAACCTGGTGCTGGCTGGAAATTTCAATATGACCAATGTTGACGAACTTTTCCAGCGGCTCGTCGAATTCGGGCAATACCCTGTTGAAACATCCGATACAGTTACAATACTTGAAAAAATCGGTCACTTCCTCGACGAATCGAACGAAAAACTTTATCATAAGTTCAAGAAAGAAGGATTTAATAAGCAGCAAAGCACTGAGCTTATTGCAAAAAACCTGAATATTAAAGACCTTTTGAGCGAATCGTCACAGAACTGGGATGGCGGGTATGCCATTGCAGGAATGTTCGGTCATGGCGATGCATTTATTTTGCGCGATCCGAACGGCATACGTCCGGCTTACTGGTATAAAGACGATGAAATCGTGGTTGCGGCTTCGGAACGCCCGGTAATACAAACAACCTTAAACGTTTTGTACGAAAATGTTCAGGAAGTTAAACCGGGGCATGCTTTGATTATCCGCCGTGATGGTACCGTTACGGAGGAACAGATCAGGCCTGCAGCTCCCAGGCGTTCATGCTCTTTTGAAAGAATTTATTTCAGCCGTGGAACCGATAAGGAAATTTATAACGAGCGGAAAAAACTTGGCGGAGCACTCACAAAAAACATCCTGGCAGAAGTTGGTCACGACATGCAGAATACCGTTTTCAGCTACATTCCAAATACTGCCGCTTCGGCTTACTATGGTATGGTTGAAGAACTCGATAATATTTGCGACCGTATTAAGTCCGATATGATACTTAAAGCAGGACCAAATATTACCCGCGAACAGCTACAGGAAATTTTCAAATTAAAACCACGAATCGAAAAGGTTGCAGTCAAGGATATAAAACTCCGGACCTTTATTACACAGGATTCGCAACGGAACGATCTTGTTGCGCATGTTTATGATGTTACATACGGCACAGTCCGCCGGGGAACCGACAACCTGGTTGTCCTCGACGATTCCATTGTCCGAGGTACAACACTGAAACAGAGTATTATCCGCATGCTCGACAGGCTTGGACCTAAAAAAATTGTGATTGCTTCATCGGCCCCGCAAATCCGTTACCCTGACTGTTACGGGATCGATATGGCAAAGATTACTGATTTTATAGCCTTTACCGCAACGATTGAATTGCTTAAAGATACGCACCAGACTGGGATTCTAAACAAAGTTTACCTTAAGTGTAAAGCCCAGGAGAAACTTCCGAAAGAACAGATTGTAAATTACGTAAAGGAAATATACGATCTTTTTACACCACAGCAGATTTCGGCAAAAATTGCTCAATTGGTAACCCCTCCGGGATGTAAAGCTGAAGTGGCTATAGTTTACCAAACCATCGAAGACCTTCACCAGGCAATACCTGGGCATACCGGCGACTGGTATTTTACAGGCAAATATCCAACCCCCGGCGGAAATAAAGTCGTGAACCGCTCATTCATCAATTTTATTGAAGGACGGAACGAAAGGGCGTATTAGGAAGGAATTCAAAATGCAAAATTTATACCAGTTGCAATTTTGAAAATTACATTAAACTTTGAATCCTTATTGATCCCGGTTTTCTATGTTCACGTACAGACAAGCACTATCCTGTTATCCAGTTCCTTATCATTTTTTCGCCTAACGGGGTCATAATTGATTCCGGGTGAAATTGCATCCCTGTAATATCTTGCGTTTTATGCCTGATAGCCATGATAACGCCTGCCTGGTCGACAGCAGTAACCAGCAGTTCTTGAGGTACTGATAAGGTGTTAACAACCCATGAGTGGTATCGGCCTGCTTCGATCAGGCCGGGCATATCGCGGAAAATATAATCCTGTTCTAAAATAACGAGTTGAGTGGCTGTACCGTGAAATATTTCATCGGCGTGCAGAAGGCTTGCACCGAAAACTTCAGCAATGGCCTGGTGACCCAGGCAGATACCCAGCATTTTTTTTCGTCCGGCATACCCTTTGATTATACTTTTCATGAGTCCGGCTTCGCCGGGAAGCCCGGGTCCGGGAGAAAAAACAAGGGCATCCGCCTTTTCCACCATCTCCGGTGTAACCTTATCATTTTCAATTATATCAATAGCAGAAACACCTGCATCAACAATCAGATGATGCAGGTTCCATGTGAATGAATCATAATTATCGATAAGCAGTATTCTCATTTTACGAGGCAAGTGCACAAAAATAGCCAATACATCGGGTTTATTGGTAAATTTATTGCCATGAAAAACAGGAATGGAATGATAATACCCGCCGAAAAGGTTTTTGAACTTATGAATGAGTATGGAAAACGGAAAGAGCCTTTTCTGTTCGGCTTTGACTTTAATGTTGAAAATGGCTTTTTCTTTGAACCCGGCCAGGCATCGCAATCGGGTGTCTATTTCAACATAAACGGCTCCGGAAGTGCAATACAACATGAATGTGCTTCTACGCCTGTAAAGCTGGTTAAAATGCCTGTTGAACAGGATGCATATATGCGTTCGTTCAGGATTGTCTATGCAAACCTGCTTGCAGGGAACTCCTACCTGGTAAACCTCACTTTCCCGACAAGTATTGAAATCTCAATAACTCTTCCCGAAATATTTTCGAGGAGTAATGCACGCTACCGCCTGCTTTTCGGTGATAGGTTTGTTGTTTTCTCACCAGAGATTTTTGTCCAGATTGAAAACGGCCGTATCAGTTCGTTTCCGATGAAAGGCACTATTGATGCAGCTTTGCCTGATGCAGAAAAACAGATACTGGCTGATCCGAAAGAAACTGCCGAACACAACACCATAGTCGACCTGATACGCAACGACCTGAGTATGGTTACAAGCCACGTCAGCGTTAAACGGTTCAGGTATATCGAGAAAATCGATACGCATGAAAAGTCCCTGCTCCAGGTGAGTTCGGAGATATCAGGGCAGTTGGATGGACAATACATGGCCAACCTGGGTAATATTTTCCGGAAACTATTGCCTGCCGGATCCATTTCGGGAGCTCCAAAGAAAAAAACGCTACAGATCATCAACGAAGCCGAAACTTACAATCGGGGATTTTATACCGGAGTTTTCGGGTATTTTAACGGTGTAAAACTCGACTCAGGAGTGATGATACGGTTTATCAGGAACGAAAACGGCAGCCTGGTATTCTGCAGCGGAGGAGGCATCACCGTAAACAGCAACCCCGAAATGGAATACAAAGAACTAACCGACAAAGTGTATGTCCCTATTATTTGAAACCATACGATTAATTGATGGCATACCTCAGAATATGCGCTTCCATGCCATCCGGTTTGCAGCCAGCTGGAATGATCATTTCGGAATTGCAGGATGCCCGGTCCTGGAAAAAGCGATTCAAGTTCCAGCTGAATACAGCAAAGGCATTGCCCGTTGCAGGGTGGAATATGGGAAACAGATTGAAGAGATAACATTCAGCCTGTATGTCCCGAAGGTGATCAGGTCGCTGAAACTCATTGCTGACGACACAATTGAGTACAACTATAAATACACCGACCGGGAAAGGCTGAATTTACTCCTTGAAAAACGGCAGCATTGTGATGAAATATTGATAGTAAAGAATGGATGTATAACCGACACCAGTTTTTCTAATATTGTTTTCCTGGAAGGCGAAAACTGGGTCACCCCGCAACGGCCTTTGCTACGGGGAACCATGCGCGAATACCTTCTCAGCAAACACATAATTACAGAAAAAGCAGTACAGGTAACTGACCTTGCACATTTCAGCAAAGCGCGATTAGTTAATGCTATGTTGCCCTTCAGATCCGGGACCGATATTCCGATAGATTCCATAAGCGGGTTTTGAGCCGGCAGGGTTAAAAAAGAAAAACCGCCTCAGCATGAAGCGGTTTTTGTTCCGTTACAAGCAATTTGCTATCAGATTTCAGATGCAATCTGCTGTGCTAGCTGTTTCATTTCATCAGCAGGGAAACTAAGTTTCGGCCTGCTGAAATTAATATCAGCCATTGTATTGAGGGGAACCAGGTGAATATGAGCATGAGGTACCTCAAGCCCAATTACTGCAACTCCGACTTTAATACACGGCACTACTTTTTTTACTGCGGTTGCTACTTTCATGGCAAACAGCCATAGGTCCCTATACATTTCTTCATCCATATCGAACAGGTAATCCACTTCCAATTTAGGGATAACGAGTGTATGGCCTTTTGCAAGGGGATTAATATCAAGGAAAGCGAAAAACCTATCGTCCTCAGCTATTTTAAACGAAGGAATTTCTCCGGATGCAATGCGTGCGAATATTCCTGCCATGATTAATTATTTTACGGCTATTTCAACGATTTCAACAGTGATTGAACCCGCAGGTATTAAAATATCAACCTTATCGCCCTTGGATTTACCCAGGAGCCCTTTGGCAATAGGCGACGAAACCGAAATTTTACCCGCTTTGAGATCTGCTTCATTTTCAGGAACCAGGGTATATGTCATTTCAGCATGATTCTTGAGGTTCCTGATTTTGACTGTCGACAGAATCTGGACTTTCGATCCATCCATTTTTGATTCATCGATGAGTCGTGCACTACGTATCATATCCTGGATTTTCGAGATTCGCATCTCAAGCATTCCCTGGGCATTTTTTGCAGCATCGTATTCCGCATTTTCCGAAAGGTCTCCCTTATCGCGTGCTTCGGCTATCTGCTGCGAAATCATTGGCCTCTCGATATGCACAAGGTGTTCAAGTTCTGTCTTGAGTTTTTCGAATCCTTCTTTCGTATAATATGTTACCTGGGTCATAATGGTAGCAATTTATTTTTAATTAATAAGAAGAAAAGACCCTTTATCAAAAAAGGGTCCTTTCCATTAATGTTTAATTAGTTTAGCAGAAAAACCTGCTGGCAGTATTTAGAAGCTCAACCTCACAGCCATAGCATGGCAGCCTTTGAAAGGATTGGTTGCGCGATATGAATAATCAATCGAGAACGATGAATTCCTCTCTTTATTAAGCGGGACCTGAACTGTAAGTCCTGCACTCGGTCCGGTAAAAACTGTGGTTCGCTCATTGGTTGTTATGCCATTTTCATAAGTATATCCACCGCGTAGCATAAGATAGTTTTTCAGATTATATTCACCACCGATAACATACTGGTCGTTGTTGAAAGCATTTGAAATAAATGCTGCAGCTAGTGTGAATGTATGTACGTCGTTGAATAAAAACGCATAAGAACCTCCAATGTTCAGTTGTGACGGTAATTCGAAATCGGCCGAACGCTGTTCGACTGTGAACTGGCTTTCCTGACCGGGAAGGAAACTGCGGATTGATAAACCGTCTCCTTTAAATTTCATGGTCGGTCCAACATTCTTGAGTGATATCCCGAAATGGATATTTTCCTTAACACCAGTTATGTATTGAATACCGGCATCAATTGCTACTCCCTGTGCTCCAACATCGCTTATAGATTCGGAAATAATCTTGAAATTAAATCCTCCGTAAATTGAATTGGAGAAAGCTTTTGCATAAGCAATATTGATATTCAGAAAGGTTGGTGAAAATGTACCAATTCCGCCTTCGGGTAAATCGACAGTGGTTATAGGCAAATCGCCAAAACTCATTGCCATAACCGAAACACCTAGTACGCTTGATTCACCGACTTTCTGGGCGAAACCGAAATTATTAATCCCGATTTCAGAGCCTTTGAGCCATTGAGTGTTGCTGAATACCAATTCGGTTTTCTTGGTGAAAGCCAGACCTGCCACGTTAGTATAAAGACTTTCGAGTCCGAAACTGTTTGCAATATTCACTCCACCCCAGCCTGCGCTGCGTGCCCACGGATTAATCAGGAGTTCAGAGGCTCCTGCCTGTCCCGACCGGTCTTTGTTACCGGCAAAAGTAACCTGCGGTAGTACCAATACTGCTGTCAGGAGCACCGTTATTATTGACTTATAAATATTTTTCATTTGTAGAGTCAGTTTAATGAGATTAATTTGCTTATTACTCCTGGTGATTAAAATGCGTTAAGATCGACAGGACGAAGTGAACCAAACCATTTAATAATTTTTTCACCCTGGTCGCTCTTCACATGAATTATATATACACCACCTGAAATAGGTATGCCCGCAAAGTTCTTGAGATCCCAGTCGATCGATGTTTTAGTTTCGTCCTTATTGTATTGCCTAATAATATTACCGTTTGTTGAATAAATAGTAATAGTACACTTCTGAGGCAGGTTCACAATTTTTACCCGGTTATCAAGCTGGTTCGTTTCGTACCGTGAATAGGCATAGTATGGGTTCGGAACCACATTAATCTGATCCAGGTCAGTTTCGGCTTTTGTTACATTATTGGTATCCGTCGCTACACTCTTTGTGTCAAAGGTGTACATCGGCCAATATTTATTGGTATTCTGTGCACCTCCGGTTAATGGAGTTCCGAAGTACCTGGCATAAGGTTTCATAATCCTGAGCTGGATTTTAACATCATTATCAAGCCATGGCACATCACTGTCGGCCGGTCCAAACGGAATAGCTGTCCACATGCAGTTTGAGAATTGAAATCCTTTCATGAAGGATCTGAGGAAAGTAGTTGCATAGTTAGCATTCATCAGTTTTACGAAATGAGCACATCCATCATAAGCCGGGTTATCATAGGTATCAGCTGGTGTTGCCGGATTAGTCTGTATCATACCGGGGTACGATTTTTTATTTACAACATGAGCCAAAACATAAATATAATGACGCCCGCCCATCACAATGTTATCTTTTGTCATTGGTTTGCCCGGGATACTTACCCTGTTTGAAGGATTGAATTTCAAATCTTTTCCTCCGTCCTCATTCAACCGTGAATCCTCACCGAAAACAATATTCAGCCTTTCACCGGTTTCAACATTAATTGCATAACCAGGGAACCATCCCATTCCATAAGGAGCAATGAACTCCGAATTCTTGGCCGGGTCAGTACTCGAAACTAAAGTATCGCCATCCTGGTTCACCGAACGGTGTTTTCTGAGGTCATGTCTTTTTGCTTTCCCTTCGGCAAAATTTGTATTTGACGACTCCTCTACAACAGCTGAACGGGTCCATTTGGTGCGATCCTTTGTGAATACAATATCAATACTTGCATTGTCAATCATCACATTATATGTCTGGGAGATAGAAGGGGATTCCCTGTTAGCAATACCGAAAATAGAATCTCCACCAACATTTGCCGACTGTGCAAAGATATAAGGCGTCCAGGTACCGTTAGTAAATGTTGCGAAACCGCCGGTTTTAGGCTTGGCAAACGTAATTCTTCCAGCCTGGCCGTAACATGTACCGTCAAGTACGGTTTCATAAATACCTTCGGGATCGTATAGTTTAGTGACATTTTGCCAGTCGGTAGAATTAACACCTGCCTTAATCCAGTCCAATTGCCCTACTCCATCAATATCAGGGAGGAAATTAAGCCACTTTCTTGACGAATCCTGGTAGCTCATGGTTGCACCTATTAAGCCGTTGTTTTTAGCATAAACACCATAAACAGGTGTATAGTGACCCGGAACTCCACCAGATGTTGGCACCCATGCCTTGTCAACTACATAAGGTCCGGGAAGGTACTGCTGTTCGATACTTACCGAAAAACCAAGATCAAGGAAGAGTTGTTCGTTTAAAACATCAATGGTTGTATCCGAAACATACACTTTATTTGTTTTGTTATCCCACAGCGACCATTTAGACGCGAGAATTAATGTATCAACATTCTGCAATGGGACACGTACATTATACATCGAGTCGAATTTAACTGAATAACTGCCTTCGCTGATGTTCAACGGATCAATAACCCTGACATTAATCGGGCCATGACTCTTTTTGTATTTAAGATTATATGCTATAGGATATGTTGCACTTCCCGGGAGGTTCGTAACAGCGTCAGCCATCGGTTTCGACAGGATTTCAGCAACTGATTCATCGGCTAATTCGAGGAATTGGCCTCCGTTACCTTGCCCTGCATTACGCGTTATAATTACACCGTCGCCATATTCGCTGTTCGAAGAAACCAAACCAACAGGCAGATGTGGTATAGCAGTATAAGTTTTAATATTGCTGCGGCCTGCCAGATAAGGGAGTTTTTGTCCGTCTATCGTGGTAGGATCAACCTGAACATAGGGTTTGAAATTATTCTGAGCATAGGCTATTGCCAGGTAATAATACTGCTTATGGTTAACAAGCGCATTACCTGAGAATGCATCCCTCTTCATTTTTACTGAATGGATAATTCCGTTGTTGAGCGGGAACCCGTCGAGGTTTCCTACTTCCTCAACAGGTACACTTCCACCGAGATTTTGGTTGTAATAGAAGTTTACCATCTTTCCAACGTCGTTTTTCACGTCACACTGGAAGACGAGGCGTGCAAGTTCTGGTTTTTTCAAATCGGCAACTGAAACGGTTGCATCTTTGAGCTGGTAAATCTGATATCCTTCAAAATGATAAAGGGTGTCAAACTTTTGGCCTTCAGGAGCCTGAATACGAGGATCATATTCAACATATTTCTCCTGGAAGTTATTACCGGCATCGTTTGTTTTCCGGTTTGTAAGGTATAGTATCAATTCCTTATCCATTTCACGGATAGTGAGATCCGGGGCATTAGGTCCTGAAATAACTTTAAAACAGTTATCGAACAGCTGCTGGCATTTATCATCTACCTGTTTTAACAGGGTGATTGATGCATCAGGACCGCCTGATTGGGCCTGGGCCCATGGAATACCAACAGTAATATAATTTACTGCTCCGGGTTCAAGGATAAACGGACCTGCCGATTCCATAAAACGACGGTCACCAACAGGGTTGTTTTCTGTACGCTCCGACCAGTCTTTTTTAAGCTGTACTTTACCCTGGGTTCCCCAATTGTAAATATCAGTAGTTCCCGGGAACATGAATTCGCAGGAGTCGCCATATGCTGTATTTTCACCATTTCCGCCATAACGCATACGGTCACCGTTTTTCCAGCGTCCGCGAAGGAAATTATAATAGTCGGCAGCAACTGAAGGGTCGGTAATATTATTGTTTGACCCGGTTCTTTCATGGTAAACGAACCTGCGCATACCAAATCGTTCGTCATCTTCAACGCCGTTTCCGAAATTGATACCATTCAGAGCAGCTGAATTAATAACAGTATACATTGTATCTCCGGGGGCAACTGCTTTACCGATTGTATCACCATCCCAAAGAACCAGTTGTGCGGCTCCGGTAAATTTAAGGTCAAACGAGCCTTTCATGAACCAGGTACCATCAGTAGTAATTGCTGGGTTATCGCCATTCGTTTTGCTGCTTTTATCGGCATCAATGTATGGTCCCTGGAAAAAGTCAACTCCAACAGCCGGTGGCTGGTTACCATAAGCAAATGACTGGCCATTACCATCAATGGCTGTACCGTTGTAGCAGTATCCCAATCCACGCATAACATCGCAGCCTACATAATCATCTTCCGAAAATCCAAGGTCGGCATCAACCCATTGGCTGAAATAAGTTTGGGTAAGCCTGTAAGTGGAGCGGTTAATAATTTCATAACTATAAAAAGTCATGTTATTGATTTCATCGTTTGTGGAAAAACCGAAGGCCTGCGCCCTGATTTCCAAACCTATAGGTTCTCCTCTGGTTTCGGTATGAATATTTCCTTTATCATTAAACACCCACCATAAAGTTGCGTCTCCTTTCAAAACCTGGTCTACAAGGATTCCGTTTCCTTCGGCTGTTGGCACTTTCGAACCGCAAAGCACATTTGAAATGTCATAATACGGGTAATCCCCATCGTTGGCAGGGTCGTAAATACCGTTTGGCTGTGCCGGTCCGTTTCCGTCGGGATCCATGTCATAGAAAGGAGCCAGGTAATAACTTTGTTGTTTTGCGACAT
The DNA here is from genome assembly GCA_963677975.1 of Bacteroidales bacterium. GTDB lineage: Bacteria > Bacteroidota > Bacteroidia > Bacteroidales > UBA4417 > UBA4417. Next base: position 4,932,758 of record OY782677.1, read on the forward strand.
CGCCATGAGCAGGATAGGTAAGAATCGACTGTGGAATCTGGTAATCAGGATTTCCGGCTTTATCACTGAACCATGCAATGAAGTTATTAACTTCAGGACGGGTGATATAAAACAGCTTATCATATTTTGCACAATCTTCAGTACCAACTGAAGCTTTTCCATCAGTAGATAACGGACCCGAAAAGAAGTCGGCAAATGAACCAGCCTGGTTATTAGGACCTGAACGATACCTGTGGGCAGCTAGTTTAAGCTGACCGTTAGCATCCATCCCTCCGATCCAGAGAGCGGCGGCAAACATCGACATCTTTTTCGAACCTTTGGGTATCTCATATTGAGCTGTCTCAAAGTCCCACCACATATCGCCACCTGTATTGATACGGGTACGAACATTATTGATCTCGAGCCATTTGAAATTTGCACCTGGTGCGCATCCTGCGGCCGTTGCTTTTACAGTCGGAACTCCTGACTTAAAATCAACTTGCCTGGCAAGACCAGTATTTGCTACCAGCAGAAAGCCCAGTAAAATCAATGGTATAACGCGGAGTATATTTTTCATAGTTCTTGTTTTTTTTCGTTTCTAAACTGAAATGTATATTATCAGAAGTTTAACCCTATACCTACACGGATCATTCTCGGGGAGCTATAGTTATATGGGTTGTTTACAGCAATACTATACATATCGATATAAGCCTGCGGATCAAGCTGGGAATAAATCTGAGCCTGGTATTCAGCAGCTGCCAGGTAGCCGTCGTCATCGGGATTACCTGTTGCAGCATATACTCCCATAATATTCTGAGCATTCAGGATGTTAAGTACCTGGAGGTATGCATTTAAGAAATACTCTTTTTTGTTGCCTTTCGAGTCTTTACCTACCCCAATAGTGAAGTCTTTGTCCAAACGGCCATCCATCCTGAACGACCATGGCAGACGCGAACCGTTGATTGATCCCTGGATGATATTGGTAGTAGACGTTAAAGGAGAAATTTTACTCGAGCGTGTATAAGGTGTGCCTGAACCACCGTTCATTGTAATATTGAACCCGGCATTTTTTAATACCTGTACTCCTCCGATTACTGGTCCGTTGTAGTCGGTTCCTTCGGTATAACGGAAGTCGACATTCACCTGTATAGCATGACGTTGGTCAGCATCCAGAGGGATGAGGTTACGAAGGTTTGGCTGTCCCGAACGAATGAGTGCCGAGGATGTTTCAGGATTTGATCCTGTTCCGTTGGCAAACTGGAGAGTGTAGTTAGCCCTGATACGCACGTTGCCGGTACGGCGAAGGTCGTATGCAACCGTGAGTCCCTTAACTGTGGAGAAGTCAATATTATTGTATGAATAATATGTTTTCGGGTACGCTCCTGTATAGCGGAACGACTGGATCTGATCACGCGATTCGATATAGAAAGCCGAAATGTTGATAGATGAAGAATTGGAAAGTTTCTGCTGGAATCCCAATTCATAGTTCACATTCTTCTCAGGTTTCAGGTTCGGATTGCTCATGGTCGGATTTGAAACAAAGTCCCAGAAATAGTAGCTGACCGGATTAAATACGGCATTTTGTTTCGGACGTTGGGTTATAACATCATAGTGGGCATAGAACAATGCTTCGTCAGAAATGGGGAATGAGAATGAAATACGTGGCATTACCGACCATTGTGGAACGTAATCCGTAAATGATTCCTTAGTAATTTCCTTTTTCTGGTTAGGTGTTGACAGGTAAGGAATAATTCCGTTTCCGGCATCGAGACGGAGTGATGGATCCTGTAAAGGAGCACCATCGGCATCGTACCATTGATTGCCATTGCGGTATCCCATAATGCGTGAAGGCTCAATCTGTTTGTCAACATAAACCACATAATCATCGCCCATAGCAGTAGTATTGTGTGGCAGATCAGTAACTTCGGCCACTGTTTTAACCGGGTAGAGCGAGTATGGATCAGTTAAAGTGCTTTGGTTGGCATCGAAACGGTCGACACGGACCCCAACATTAAATACAAGATCATCGAACGAGAACTTGTCGGAGAGGTAGAATGCCATATAAATGGGTTCGCTTGGAGCAATTTCGCGTGTAAAGTTACCGTTGGCATCTGTCTTGGTGAAGAAGTCCATCGTACTTGGTTTCGATGTTAGCCTGTTTCCATAGTAGTCGAAACCCCTTGCTGCTGCAAACGGGCTTCCGTTATTCAGGAATTCTTCAGGGCTGAATAAATCAACCGAAAGAGGTTTGCTGAGGTTAACCGAATGGCGAAGTCCATGGTCATCGAGGTAATAAATCGTATTATTGGCCGGATCATATGAATTTACATCAATCCATTCAGTGCCATACCTTGATAAGCCCATCGCTGAACGCAGGTTCTGATCGAAAGTACGTTGCTGAGCGCTGTCGCATTTTCTCTGGAAATCAATCTGTGTTACCTGGGTTCCGTCGGCATAGGTGTATTTGCTTACGATTGAATCCTTTTTGTTCAACTGTATGATATGTGCATTAGTAAGCTGCGACATTTGAGTCCAGAATGTAACCGGGCTATAACTATAACTGCTGGCCCTGTATTGTTCGAACGTGAACCCAAGTTTAATTTCGTGGTTTCCTACATCGGCTGAGAAGTTCATATTTGCAGTAATCTGGCGTGTATCGTTCTGCGAATACCCCGCTTGTTGGTTACCTGGTGCTGACCATAATCCGTAAACTCCGCCAAATCTTCCGTTAGGTGTATAGCCATTCAGCATTCCACCGCCTTCGTAGATATCATTCAATTGCTGGGGCTGATCGGAAAATTCGTAGAAATTTGTTGTGTAATTTGCCAATACAGGATTAAACTCAGCACGCTGAAACATAATGGCAGTATCAGCATACCCATTCATTGTCTTAGTCCTTTTCGTTATGCCACTCACTGTTTCGCTTATACTATCATACCGTATCTGCTTATACGTATCAAACTTCCCTACATAACCATAAGCGAACAGATTATCCTTTAATTCAGGATCTTCTGTTTTGTTCTTGATACTTGTGTAGTCAGCCTGGATTGAATAATAAATATTCTTAATCAGGTTATTGGCATCTTTAGCTGCGGGGAAACGCTGGGTAAAACGGCCAAATACACGCCATGTATTTCCACTTGAGTAAGAATTGCGGTTATAATTAAAAATCGAGTGATACAGGCTAAAGTTATTACCTGAATACATATTATACGAACCTCCGAAAGTGAGATTGGTATTTTTACCGGTTTTTACATCGAGTTTCCCCGACGTATTAATATCGTATCCATTGCTGTTAAGCGATGCTTTAAGAGGATCCAGGTCCGACATCCGAATAAACTCCACATTCTGATAGGTTCCGTTTCCTGTTGATGAAGGACGGAGCGGATTCTTTTCGAGTTCGGCGAGTTTATCGTCATTCACCTTGTACAGGCCTAACGGTAAAGTTGCACCATCCTTGTGATAATTAAAGTCGCCGGCAATAAAGTAACCTAATAATGCCTGCGATTTATCCTTGTTCATAAACAACGGACCCGTCATATTTAATCCAACACGGCTGGCGCCGTAAGGATCGAGGAATTCGGAAGTTTGTAATTCAAGTCCGCCACCAAATTTCCTTGAAGGCCCTTTGGTTGTGATATTGATAATACCGCCTGTTGCATCCCCATATTGGGCAGGTACACCGCCGAGTATAACCGACACCTGCTCAATAGCTGATTCAGGGAGGGAACTTGATCCACGCACCCTTATACCGTCAATATAGGTAACGTTACCATCCGAACGCTGTCCGCGGATATTTCCAACTTCCCCGTCGCGGGAGAAAACACCTCCAACGCTGGTTGCAATTGACGATGCATTACGGCTTGGCATCTTCGAAATTTCTTCGGAAGTAACAGTAGCGCCTGATACAGTCTTATCTTTATCGATAAGTGGTACTTTGTACTTGGTAATTGTTACACCCTCAACCTGGATGGCTGACGACTCCAACTCAATGTTCAGGTATTCGATCATTCCAGAGCGGATCGGAATCCCGGTAATCTGAACCGGCTTGTAACCCAGGAATGAGGCTTTCACATCATAGGTTCCGGGGGTAATCGGTTTGATTGTGTACTTGCCATCGATGTCAGAGGATGTACCACCAGCCTGGGTTCCCTTGTTCTCAATAATAATATTGGTGAACGGAATAGGCTCTTTGGTTGCCTTGTCGATAACTTTGCCCTGCAGCGCACCCGATTGAGCCAGTACCGCTACGTTTGCTGCTAAAAGCAAAACAAGGAGAAAGAGTAATTTTCTTACCATAAATTTTAGTTTTTATGTTGCTGTATATAGGAATAGCCTACCTTGAAAAAAGCACGTAAAGGTAAAAATATTTTTAACTTTCCTTAACAAATCAAACTTTAACCGGAAAATTTCCCGGCTAAAAGTACTTAGGGTTCAGTAATTCGCTGAAAATGACTGCATCACGAAGGTTAAAATTTCTTTTTATATTTACATTTTTTATCATTTGCTCATGATGCGGACCAGTAACAGCGGTGTCGTCCGGATTCCGGGTAACCGAAACGGGTTCAGCAGTTGAAATAAACTTGTAACCGGTATAACCTTCGTACGTTTGATTTAATTCCGAAACCTTTTTCGAATGGTGTGTTCTGGCTGGGGCAACTGGTCTGGTTTCAGCCGGAATCGCAACAGGTTCACCTGCGAGACCACGAATCAAATCATCGAGGACTGACTTTCCATCACCCATCCTACGTGGAATCGGCAATGGCGAAGATTGGGACGGACCTTTTGGGGGCAATCCCGGAGATTGTTGCTTTTGTAAAGCTTTTTGCCTGGCACTGTATATTGAATATGCTACCCAGGCTATCCCCACCAGGATATAAATATAGTCTTCCATCGAATTTCCGCGAATTATTATTTTTGTGTAAAGATACGAAAAAAACATATAGATTTTAAATGAGTATCATTCAAAATCACGAATTTCAATATGGAAATTAAAGAATCACAACCTTTTTAAGCCCGAATTAACCAGACCTGTCATTGTAAAGATAACGTTTCCCGGAAATAAATACAGATAACACTTAGTCGCATTTTTTGCTCGAAAGCCAGCTTCGCTTCCTGGGCTTATTATACTTAGCGGCCTGCTTTTCAGTATGTTTCATGCTTTTTTTTGCTTCCTTGCTCTGGTTATTGTAATGAGCTTTACGGGCTTTCTCGTATTCCGCTGTTGCTTTTTTATCGGCTTCGGCCTGTTTCTTTTCGGCAACCGATTGCTTGTCTCTTTTTAAAATGCGGCAACCCGTAGTCACTAATGATGAAGTAGTAAGGACAATTACTAAAGCAATCCAATAAAACCGTTTATGAAACAGGGAATTCCTCATTTGTTAGTAAATGTTAAGTTTTTCAAAAACCAGATATGAATTTTGCGGAACAGTTGTCATATGCTAACGCAATTTTACGCTGCAGATTGCGTTTTAGTTGTACTTTTGAACAATTAAATCGGAATGATGCTTCGTCCTGGATTCTTTATACAATTGCTTTTACTCTCATTCTTACTCTTGCTGTCGGCACCTGGCTGCAACAAAGAGAATCAACCACTTATACCTTACGTTTACGTTAATATTCCATTATACCCCAATTCACTCGATTTTATTCCAATTGGGGGCTATAAATATGTGAATGGCGGATACAGGGGAATCGTAGTATACAGGTTTCTTGAAGATCAGTTTGGAGTATACGAGCGTTGTTGTCCGTTTGACCCCGAAAAAGCCTATGCCAGGATTTCGGTCGACGCATCAGGAACCACTTGTATGGATTCGGTTTGCAATTCGAAGTTCATTCTCTACGATGGCTCACCCTATTCCGGCCCATCGCCCTACCTTCTGATGAAATACCGGTACACTTACGACGGGGAAGTACTCCTGATCTTTAATTAGGCGGCTTTTTTCTATGTCCTTTCCGGCATAATTATTAGGTAATGAGACCAGAAGCTGGAAGGTTGAGGATGGAAATTGGATATATTAGAGTTCAATATAGGACTGTGGATGCTAAGTTCTTTTCAGAAGTCCCAATCCTGATTGATCGGAACCAAATCCCGTGATGTATTTTCAGGATCAAGGAACAATATTCAATTTTTCAATCCGAAATCGGAATTCCCCAGATCCCCAGGATCTCATATTCCCTCGCCCTTTGCCCCACGTCCTTCGTCCCTCCTGACCTATACTTCCTTAAACGAAAAAGGCCGTCCGCGTATGCGAACAGCCCTTTGTATCTATAAAAACCGCTCTACTAGTAACGGTAATGATCAGCTTTGTAAGGCCCTTCAGCAGGCACCGAAATATAAGCTGCCTGGTCAGGGGTAAGAACAGTAAGTTTAACACCAAGTTGTTCGAGGTGGAGGCGAGCTACTTCTTCGTCAAGGTATTTAGGAAGACGATAAACACCTATTTCGTATTTGTTTTTCCACAGGTCGAGCTGAGCCAGTGTCTGGTTCGAGAATGAATTACTCATTACAAACGAAGGGTGTCCGGTTGCACAACCCAGGTTCACAAGGCGGCCTTCGGCAAGCATAAATATAGCATGTCCGTCAGGGAAGAGGTATTTATCAACCTGGGGTTTGATTTCAATTTTTTCGATGCCGGCAAGGTTATTGAGTTTATCAACCTGTATTTCGTTATCGAAGTGGCCGATATTGCAAACAATTGCCTGATCCTTCATTTTCATCATATGCTCAACGGTGATCACATCTTTATTACCGGTTGTGGTAACATAAATATTGCCTTCAGGTAAAGCATCTTCAACCGTAGTGATCTCAAAACCTTCCATGGCTGCCTGGAGTGCACAGATAGGGTCAATTTCGGTAACTATTACGCGGGCTCCGTAAGCGCGCATCGAGCGGGCACTTCCTTTACCAACATCACCATAACCGCAAACCACTACTACTTTGCCTGCAAGCATCACATCGGTGGCACGTTTGATACCATCAGCCAGCGATTCGCGGCAACCATATAGGTTATCGAATTTCGATTTGGTAACCGAATCGTTTACATTGATAGCTGGAATAAGCAATTCGCCTTTTTCCATCATAAGGTACAGGCGGTGAACACCAGTAGTAGTTTCTTCAGAAACACCTTTCCAGTCGGCTACCACACCATGCCATTTGGTTGAATTTTCAACGAAAGTTTCGCGCAACAGGTTCATAATCACCTGCTCTTCGGCATTTGAACCCTGGGCTTCGAGTAATTTTGGTTCTTTTTCGGCAGCAAATCCTTTGTGAATCAGCAGGGTAGCATCGCCACCATCGTCAACTATGAGGTGCGGGCCTTTACCACCTTCGAAGGTGAGTGCCATATTGGTACACCACCAGTATTCTTCAAGGCTTTCGCCTTTCCACGCAAAAACAGGGATACCTGCAGCAGCTATAGCGGCAGCAGCATGATCCTGGGTTGAGAATATGTTGCAACTTGCCCAGCGTACTTCGGCGCCCAGTTCGGCAAGGGTTTCGATCAGAACAGCTGTTTGGATGGTCATGTGCAGCGAACCGGTTATACGGGCACCTTTAAGCGGTTTTTCAGCCGAATATTTGCGGCGGATAGCCATCAGTCCGGGCATTTCCTTTTCGGCGATTTCAATTTCTTTGCGGCCCCAGTCGGCTAGCGACAGGTCGCGTACTTTATATTTCATGGTAGAATTAGCGGTGAGGTTTTCCATTAGTATTCTGATTTTTAGGGGTGCAAAGGTACAATTTTTTCGGACTTATGCATATTAAACTGCAAAAGAATTCAAATGTTCAGGCGGATATCGAGGTTGAAATGAAAAAGGTTTAATCGCAACGACGCAAAGGGGATGCGGAGGGAGTGAAGAAATTTAATATAAGTTAGAGTAACAGTCAAAAAAAAGCTCTTGAATAGTTCGAAATTCGCTGAAAGTGATGTAATTTAGCATCAAATTCAGAAAGCCCAGATGGCATTTATACAACTGAAATCAATTACATCACAATAATTCATAATTTCTAAAAAGATATGTTTCAGGAGAATTATATTATAGATAACAAAGGGCGCAAGATAGCTGTTCAGGTTCCTATAAAAGTGTATGAAAAATTGATTGCTGACGCTGAAGAACTGGATGAAATTAAGGAATATCGTAAGGCAAAAACCCACAAGGGTAAAGCAATTCCTTTCGATGAGGCTTTTAAGGAAATTGAAGAGGCTTTAAAATAATGAAGTACGCAGTTTTTATTGAGCGTTATGCCCTGAAGCAAATCATGAAACTGGATATACAGGTCATTCCGGTTATTAAGACTGCTATCGCCAGGCTTGCAAATAATCCGCGCCCTTATGGCTATAAAAAACTGAAAGGCGAAGATGCATACCGCATACGGGTTAGGGAATACAGGATAATCTATGAGATCGACAATCTTGTAATCCGGGTCACGGTTGTGTCTGTCGGACACAGAAAACAGGTTTATAAATAAAACGAATATTTATCTAAGCCTTAATATTACTTTCCTGTCGCAACTGTCTCTATTTTGATCTAATTCACGTGAAATTCCAATGCTAGCTGTTTGACCGACAACCTGCAAACCTGCACTATCTGAATTTTGGGAAACAGGTTTATCCTGGGTAAAGGTGGATACCTTAACATCAGAACAAATAAAATGCTGAGTGCAGATAGGTTCTTTTTCATTGTTGGTATATAATTTCCGTAAATGTCTTAAGAACTGACCAAAGTCAGGACATCTGCTTACAAATTTATTAAATTTTATTAATGCCGCATCCATTACGGACATATTCAGCAAACACCTTGCGTTCATATCAATAATTTCATATATCTTTGCTGCTTCAAATATTCCTTTTTAAAAACAAGGAGGTTTGAGTTATAAAGAAGAGGGGAGAGAACAGGCTCAGCGAACCTCTGGCAACCACCGCCCCCAGGCGTGTAAGGTGCCAAAACCTGATCCGCCTTTGGCGGAGATTATAATTGAAACACACTCCTGCTCCCGGATTGCGGAGATATTGATTGTGTTGAGTTAACAAACTTATGTGCTGCTGCGTTGTATTAAAACATGCAGCACGGTTAAATATATAAATTGCATGAGCGAAAATAACACTATATATAAGGTTCTTCAAAACCGGGTACTGGTGCTCGACGGAGCCATGGGCACCATGATTCAGCGGTACAAACTATCGGATGCCGACTACCGGGGCGCCAGGTTTGCCTCTCACCACATCGACCTTAAAGGCTGCAACGACTTACTGAGCCTCACAAAACCGGAAGTAATCCGTGAAATTCACGAAGCCTACCTCGAAGCGGGTGCCGATATTATAGAAACCAATACATTCAATGCCACTTCCGTTTCGATGGCCGATTACCAGCTGGAATCCATAGTTTACGAAATGAATGTGGCTTCAGCCCGTATTGCTGTTGCCGAAGCATCAAAATTCACAGCCCTTGATCCGCTAAAACCCCGTTTCGTTGCAGGTGCTGTCGGACCGACCAGCAAAACCGCAAGCATGTCGCCCGACGTGAATGATCCCGGTTTCCGCGCTGTAAGCTACGACCAGCTGAGAGTTGCTTATAACGAACAGGTTCGCGGACTTATCGACGGTGGCGTCGATCTGCTGCTGGTTGAAACCATTTTCGATACGTTGAATGCAAAAGCCGCGTTATATGCTATAAACGAAGTTCTCGCCGAACGTAACCTCCACATGCCTGTTATGGTTTCAGGAACTATTACCGACCTCAGCGGCCGCACCCTTTCAGGTCAAACGGTCGAAGCTTTCCTGAATTCGGTTTCGCATATCGATTTGTTGAGCGTCGGTTTTAACTGCTCGCTTGGAGCAGAACAACTGAACCCTTTTGTCGAGGAACTCTCGCGTAAAGCTCCCTTTTATATAAGCGCTTACCCAAATGCAGGTTTGCCCAACCAGTTTGGCGAATATGATGAGTCGCCGCTCCAGATGGCAGCGCATGTAAGTCCTATACTTCAGAATAAGTCGGTAAATATCATCGGCGGGTGCTGCGGCACAACACCTGAACATATAAGGGAACTATGCCTGATTGCTGAACAGTCCGTCCCAAGGCATATCCCGGAAATCGATAAACATCTTCGCCTGAGCGGTCTTGAGCCTTTGCTTGTGTTTGCCGACAGTAACTTTATCAATATCGGGGAGCGCACGAATGTTTCGGGATCGAAGAAATTTGCCAGGTTAATCCGTGAGGAAAAATACGATGAAGCCCTTTCCGTTGCCCGCGAGCAGGTGGAAGCCGGCGCCCAGGTACTGGATGTGAATATGGACGATGCCATGCTCGACGCTAAGCGCGAAATGACACGTTTCCTGCATATGCTGATGTCGGAACCCGAAATTGCCCGAGTTCCTATCATGATCGACTCCTCGAAATGGGAAGTGATCGAAGCCGGCCTGAAATGCCTCCAGGGTAAAGCCATTGTGAACTCCATCAGCATGAAAGAAGGCGAAGATACTTTCAGGGATCATGCCCGGAAGATCAGGAATTACGGGGCTGCCATGGTTGTAATGGCTTTCGACGAGCAGGGACAGGCCAGCACTTTCGAAAGACGTATTGAAATCTGCCGGCGGGCCTACAACATCCTGGTCAATGAAATAGGGGTTCCTGCCGAAGATATTATCTTCGACCCCAATATACTCGCCATCGCCACTGGAATAGAGGAACACAACAATTATGCGGTCGATTTTATTGAAACCATAAAATGGATAAAGAAAAACCTTCCGTATGCCAGGGTAAGCGGCGGGATCAGTAATCTTTCATTCTCATTCCGCGGTAACGATACACTGCGCGAAGCTATGCACTCGGCATTCCTATACCACGCCATTAAAGCCGGAATGGATATGGGTATTGTAAATGCCGGCAACCTGCCCGTTTACGACGATATTCCGGCCGACCTGCTTGAACTAATCGAAGATGTGCTTTTCAACCGCAGACCCGATTCAACCGAAAGGCTGATTGATTATGCCTCGAAAATGAAAACTTCGGAGAAGACCGAAGCTGCTGCAAAAGCCTGGCGCGGACTGCCTGTAAACGAAAGGCTTACTTATGCACTTGTCCATGGCCTTGATGCCGATGTTGCAACTGATGTTGAAGAAGCCCGTCCTCATTTTGCCAAAGCCCTCGAAGTAATCGAAGGCCCGCTGATGGCAGGAATGAACGTTGTTGGTGATCTGTTTGGTGCAGGTAAAATGTTCCTGCCCCAGGTAGTTAAAAGCGCGCGCGTTATGAAAAAGGCGGTTGCCGTGCTGCTGCCTTATATCGAAGCCGAAAAAATAGTTGGCGAAAACAACAAGGCCGGAAAAATACTCATGGCAACTGTTAAAGGTGATGTTCACGATATCGGCAAAAACATTGTTGGAGTAGTTTTAGGCTGCAACAACTACGAGGTGATTGATCTCGGAGTAATGGTTCATGCCGAGAAAATACTGGATGCTGCCATAAAGGAAAATGTTGATATAATTGGCTTATCGGGTCTGATCACGCCCTCCCTGGAAGAGATGGCATTTGTTGCTTCGGAAATGGAACGCCGTGGATTTTCCGTTCCTTTGCTCATAGGTGGCGCCACAACCAGCGAAATGCATACCGCTGTAAAGATTGCACCCGAATATCATAACCCGGTTATACACGTCCGTGATGCTTCAAGAGCTACCGGAGTTGTGGCAGCCTTACTTTCAGCCGACGGCAAAAAACCTTTTATCGATTCGGTTACAGAAAAATATTCAGCTCTACGTCACAAACACGAAAGCACAAGAGCTGGTGTCACTTATGTTTCACTTGGCCAGGCACGGGCTAACAAATTCAAAACAGACTGGAGTACCTTTGTACCTGTTAAGCCTTCTTTCATAGGCGTAAAGCACATCGATAATTATCCGCTGGAAGAAATCAGGAAATATATCGACTGGACTTTCTTTTTCCATGCCTGGAAAATCAACGGGAAATACCCCGCAATTTTCGAGGACCCGCTTAAAGGCATTGAAGCGCGTAAGCTTTTTGATGAGGCTCAGCTTCTGCTGAACGAAATCATCGAAAAAAAGATGGTACAGGCAAACGGAGTTTTCGGGTTTTTTCCGACCAATGCCATTGGCGACAGTATCGAATTAACAACCGAAGTAGGCAAAACAACTATGCTGCATTTCCTCCGGAACGAAGAGGCAAAGGATGGCGGCATCCCCAATCTTTCGCTTGCCGATTTTATTGCCCCGGCTGAAGCAGGCTATACCGACTATATCGGGTTGTTTGCGGTAACAGCGGGACTGGGAATCGAGAAATGGGTAAACTACTACGAGGACCTGAATGACGACTACAATGCCATAATGGTAAAGATACTTGCCGACCGCCTGGCAGAAGCCTTTGCAGAACTGCTGCATGATAAAGTTCGAAAGGAATACTGGGGTTATGCTAAGGATGAAAACCTCACAATAGAACAAATCATTCACGAAGGGTATTCCGGTATTCGTCCGGCACCAGGTTACCCGGCCTGCCCCGAGCACAGCGAAAAAGGCACGATTTTCGGGCTCCTCGATGCTGAAAAAACAGGTATTTCGCTCACCGAGAATTTCGCCATGTACCCTGCAGCAGCGGTAAGCGGTTATTATTTTGCAAATCCTGCTTCCCAGTATTTTGCTATAAGCCGTATAAGCAAGGAACAGGTTGAGGATTATGCTTTGCGCAAAAATCTTACAGTTAAAGAAGTCGAAAAGCTGCTGGCGTCGAATTTGAATTATTAAAAACAGGGATTAGGGGTTAGGATTTAGTGATTGATACCTATAACTTTTAACCTTTGACATAAATTAAAACACCACCCATGAAAGTTACCGATTATATCGCCAATGCCAAAGGAAAGACTCTTTTTACCTTTGAATTGCTTCCTCCGCTTAAAGGCGAAAACATTGACTCCATTTATCATACGATCGATCCGCTGATTGAATTTAATCCAGCTTTTGTGGATGTGACTTATCATCGCGAAGAAGTAATTTTCAAGGAACGCGAGGACGGGCTGCTTGAGCGACGCACTGTGCGTAAAAGGCCGGGAACTGTAGCTATTGCGGCGGCTATAAAATTCAAATACGGTATCGATGTGGTCCCCCACCTGATTTGCGGTGGTTTCAGCCAGGAAGAAACTGAAAATGCACTGATCGACCTCCAGTTCCTGGGAATTGATAATATTTTGCTGATTCGCGGTGACAATTTACGCGGCGAAAAACAGTTCAAGCCTGAACCCGATGGCCACCGGTATGCTCTCGACCTTGTGAAGCAGGCGGTGAAACTGAACCATGGAATTTACCTCGAGGAAGACATCATGAACCCTGTTCCTACCAATTTTTGCATTGGAGTAGCCGGATATCCCGAAAAACACATGGAAGCCCCTAACCTTGCTACCGACCTTCACTACCTGAAGGCAAAAGTGGATGCCGGCGCCGATTATATTGTCACACAAATGTTCTTCGACAATTCGAAATATTTTGAGTTTGTAAATGCATGCCGCGAAACAGGAATCCATATCCCTATAATTCCGGGCCTAAAACCAATCTCATTGAAATCGCAGCTTTCGACTCTCCCGCGTACGTTCTCAATTGATATACCCGATGAGCTTGTAAAAGAAGTCGAAAAATGTGCCGACACGCAGCAGGTCAGGCAGGTGGGTGTTGAATGGGCCATACAGCAATCGCGCGAACTTGTTAAGTTTGGAGTTCCTGTGCTGCATTTCTATACCATGGGGAAATCGGATAACATTTGTAAAATCGCAAAAGCTGTTTTTTAAGGTAGACACTTTTGGAGTAAAGATTTTTCTTCTCGTGCCTGTTCCACAAAAATCACAAAGGGCACACAAAAAACACAAAAGGTATATATCTCAAATTCAATACCTTGAACTATTTGTTGAAGTCTTTATGCTTTGCCGGGTTTTAATTTATAAAATCCTTTCCGACTTTTACTTTTTTCTACATTTGCGCTTCATTTCAGGAATAGCTTATCCTGTATATGAATCAACAACGAATTAATTGAACCTGATAATTCCGAAGCATTCCCCATGAATAAAAAATCGACCTCCCTCCTGCTGGTTTTAGTGTTAACCTCTTTATTACACTTGTTTGCCCAGCAAAAACAACTTTCGATCGACGACCTGGCAAACAGGAAATTCTTTCCTACATCACTATCAAACCTGCAATGGCGAAGCACCAGCCTTTATACCTGGAATGCCAAAAACCGCATCGTACAGAGCGATATTAAAGCCGGAACTTCGGATACCATTTTTTCACTTGATGAACTAAACCTAGCGGCTGAAAAAAATGACCAAAAGAAACTGCAGTCTTTGCCTGCTTTCAAATGGGAAGATGAAAACACATTCCGCTATTTAACCGATTCGAAGATATTCCGGTTCAATATTGTTAACAAAGAGTTGACACTTGTAAACAGTTTTGAGAAAGAAGGTGAAAATTCCGAATTTGAACCCGTTTCGGGCCGTGTGGCCTTTACAAAGGAAAATAATCTTTATATATCCGATAAAGGGAAAACTATAGCTGTAACAAATGATTCCGACAAAGGAATTGTAAACGGCCAGACTGTTCACCGAAACGAATTCGGCATTAAGGACGGGATTTTCTGGTCACCGCAAGGGAACCTGCTGGCCTTTTACCGTATGGACGAAACCATGGTAGCCGAATACCCGCTTGTGAATATCGATGAACGCGAAGCGAAGGTTGAATATATCCGTTATCCCATGGCAGGCATGGCAAGCCACCATGTTACAGTCGGGGTATTCGACCCGGTGAAGAACCAGCTTATATACCTCAAGACAGGCGAACCCGCCGAACAATACCTCACCAATATTAGCTGGAGCCCCGACGAAAAAAACATTTACATAGCTGTTCTCAACCGCGACCAGAACCATATGTGGCTGAATAAATATGATGCAGCTACAGGCGATTTTGTTAAAACATTATTTGAAGAAACCGACAATGAATATGTTGAACCATTGAACGGGCTTCTATTTCTTAAAACCAATCCTCAGCAGTTTATCTGGCAGAGCCGTCGCGACGGGTACAATCACCTGTATCTGTACGATATTGAGGGAAACCTGGTTAAACAGCTTACAAAAGGCCCCTGGGAAGTAACTGCTTTGCAGGGGTTCGATCCGAAAGAAACACGCATTTTTTACATTTCCACACAGGAAAGCCCGCTCGAAAGACATTTGTATTCCGTTGAGCTCAAAACAGGCAAGACTATTAAATATACCGCTACAAAAGGGACACATTCAACGCTGGTTTCACCAGAAGGCAAATTTATACTTGACCGATTGAGCAGTCTTGAAGTTGCATCGCGTACAAGCCTGCTGAACGAAAAAGCTGAGGTTGTGAAAATGATTTCCGAGGATGTAAACCCGGTGAAGAATTTTGTCATAGGGGAGACAAAAATGGTGACCCTCAAAGCTGACGATGGCAGCGACCTCTATGCAAGGATAATATTACCGGTAGGGTTTGATCCGGCAAAGAAATACCCTGTTGTGGTTTACGTTTACGGCGGGCCTCATTCGCAGCTGGTAACCGATACCTGGCTGGGCGGTGCAAATTTATATTTTAACTACCTGGCATCGAAAGGTTATGTTATTTGGACGCTCGACAACCGCGGCACATCGAACCGGGGAGCCGGTTTCGAACAAATCATACACCGGAGGCTTGGTGATATCGAGAGTGCTGATCAGATGGTTGGCGTCAATTACCTGAAATCACTTCCGTATATCGATGCTTCACGCATGGCACTTGACGGCTGGAGTTACGGAGGTTTTATGACACTTACACTCAAACTCCGAAACCCCGGGGTGTTTAAAGTGGCAACCTGCGGCGGCCCGGTAATCGACTGGAAATACTACGAAATAATGTATGGCGAGCGATATATGGATACCCCGGAGCAAAACCCCGAGGGATACAAAAAAGCCTGCATACTGAATTATATTGATAAACTCGACGGCAAACTGCTGGTGATGCAAGGCGCTCAGGACAAAACCGTTGTGTGGCAGAACAGCCTTCAGTTTATACAGGAATGTATAAAAAAAGGCAAACAGGTCGATTATTTCGTGTACCCGCAGCATGAGCATAATGTGAGCGGAACCGACCGGCTTCATATGTACCGGAAACTGGCCGAGTATTATGATCAGAATTTATAAACTATAAAATTGAAAGCCTGGAACGTTGATTACCAAGTTTTTTTTTATCCACTACCCGGGTAATTTCGTGTTATCTGAAATAAAAATAAATTACATATTGACTGTTGCTTTATACCTGGAAACGATTACTTTTGCCGCCGTTATGAATATGTATTCTAATCGAAATAACCTAACAGCTTAAACCATGAAAAACTTAATTTACATCATCAGCATACTGATGATTTCCTCTACAATCTTTATCAGCAGCTGCGAAAAAGCTAACGATCCTGTCCCTCCTACTATCAGTTTCAAACAGGCAACAGGCTACATTTCTGCCAACACCTCAGCAAAATACGCCGATACGCTCAAATTTGGCGTCACTGCCGCATCAAACGGGACCGATGCACTGGTAAAATTCCTGGTTACGGTAAACGGACAGAATGTTTTCGATTCAACTTTCAACAGTCCTACCTTTATTCTTAATCTTTACTCGGTAAAAACCATTCTCGACAAGGAGGTCTGGAAATTTGTCACTACTGATATTGCCGGCAACAGTAAAACTGACTCCATTGTTATTACAGGAAATTTCGGTCCGATCACCACTTATGCCAATATAAAGTTAGGCGCCCAGAGCAATACCACCGAAAAAGGCTTTGTTGATTTCTGCGGATGCACTACTCCTAACCTATATACCCAGGCCGATGCTTTCCTTCACCAGGCCGATATTGATATGTTCTGTTTCTACGAAAATACAGTGGGGCATGTTAACCTTATGACGCTGGCCGCCCCAGGTTCGGGCATTACCGGAATTTTTACCGGCTCAACCTCGCCTGAATTATACACTATAAAGAATATTACTTTCTTTGTAAAAACTACGCTTACAACCGCACAGTTTGATGCCGTTCAAAACGATGCAGTGATCCTGGCTTCGTACGATGCGAAAAACCAGTTTAAAAAAGCCAAACTCCTCACCGTTGGCGATGTATATGCATTTAAACTTACCTCTGGGAAATATGGTCTTTACAAAGTAACTGCAGTTGACGGTACCGAAACCGGCACCTTACAGATTGCAGTTAAGATCCAGAATTAAAAAATGACAGGTATAACAGTACAAATGAATAAAAAACCGCATCCCTTCGCGAAAGGCATGTGGTTTTTTTTCTTTTCGTTTTTAGCTATAGGGCTAGTATTCAATTCCTGTACGAAAGATGATCCGGCAGCTAAGGCTTCATTAATACTTAAAACCGGATCTTCCTATACACCAGCCGGGGCATATATCCCGGTAGGAGGTATCATAAAAATCGGTGTGCTTGCTTCGGGAGCCGGAGCACCGCTTACATACATCCGCATCGACAGGATTACAGGCAACGATACGCTCACACAGCTCGACCGTGGCATTTATGCCGGAAGCCAAGGCCTCGATGCCGATTATACTTTTTCGAAAGACACATCTCCTTACGAACTCTGGCGTATTATGGTTATGAATGCCGACCGCGATACTGCTGTTCGTACACTCGTTTTTTTTAAAGGTACAGGAACAGCTTACGGCCCGGTTAATCACTTCGATAATATCCGCCTTAGCTTTCAGGGCAACCACAGTTCAGGTCATTTCCTTGATGTAAATACAGGATTGGTTTTCGACGAAACAACCGTTAGCGGTCAAGAAGCTGAGATTGACCTGTGTACCTATTATTATGTTACTTCCGGCCTGCCTTCACCCACATTTACATGCCCGGGATATACCGCTGCCGTTGCGTATTACCCGCAGTTTGCCGGCTGGCCGGTTAAAAACAACATTGTTTACGATTATTACAGCAGCGATAACAACCTGGTATCGGTGGCTCAGTTCGATGCAGCCGTAAACGACAGTTTACTTGTTACGGCTTTCAGGCCAGATAAAGTCAGCGGTAACTGTAAATACGGTTACACAGGGAAAGTGATTCCTTTCAAAACCCAGCAGGGGAAATATGGCCTTGTAAAAGTAGTTCACGCCGACGAAAAAGAAGATGGCATTATCGATATCGCCATAAAAATTCAGAAATAAAGGTGTTTAAACAGGATCAAAGTTCAAAACTGAAATCAGCAGGCATGTCAATGAAAAGAAATTTTATGCATCACTTTGTTCTGAACTGTATCGGAATTTTCGCTCGTAAACCTAAAATCGTTGGTACCCTTGTTTTCGTATCCCTCTTTTTTGCATGCTTATCTCCAACCGTATCAGGGCAATCGTGTATCAGCGGGCAGATTGTAAATTCAACCGGAGGCAAACCGGTGGCCGATGCCAATATTGCTGTTTCGACTATTAAAGGTACAATCTCCGATAAAAACGGTAACTTTTCACTCTGCAACCTTTCGTCCGATTCAGTTACACTAACTATTAGCTATGTGGGTTTTGAGACTTTAAAATATAAAACTTTTCTAAAACCGGGCGATAACAACCTGGGTTCGCTTTCAATAATCCCGGCTGTAATCAACATGGATGAATTTATAGTTACTGCTACCCGCACCGATAACCGGCTTATGAATATCCCGGTAAGGGTGAACCTTATTTCGCCGAAAATGCTGAGCAGCATCCCGATCCAGAACATTGATGAAGCCCTTAAATATGCTCCCGGGATAAACTACAGCCGGCCTTTCGGGATATACAGCACCAAAGGTATCATTAGCATGCGCGGGATGAGCGGCAAGGAACAGGGACGCGTACTTGTGCTTATCGACGGGGTTCCGGTTAATAAATCGGATGGCGGTACCGTGGACTGGAATATGATCGATATTAATTCCGTTCAGAAAATCGAAATCACAAAAGGGGCCGGATCAGCCATTTATGGCGGAAATGCCATGGGCGGAATAATAAATATTATCTCGAAAGTACCCGACAGCCAGTCATTTCTGAAAGCTTCGGTTGAATATGGAACCTACAATACATTTGGGGGAAAGGTGAGTACAGGTGGAAAATTTAAAGTTAAAAACAAAGATAATTCAGGGTACTGGCTGGCAAACCTTTCGGCAAAACAGAGCGACGGCTATATAACTCAATCGGAAACCGATGTTAAAGCCAATCCCTACATCGTGAAATCGAACATGAAAGAAACCGGTGTTAATTTAAAAACCGGCTATACATTCGCCGGCAAACACGGCATCGAGGCCATGATAAACTACTATAACGATAAACGCGGAACCGGCGAAAAGGTATACCAGCCCGACGGGAATACAACGGATCATGACTCGTACGGAATTATTGTGAATTACCACGGCACTTTCGAAAAGCTGAAACTGAATACATCGCTGTACTCGCTCACCGAAAAATACAAGAAAGTGAACGAATACCTCAAAGATGATTATACCTGGTATGATGTATTGTCGACGAGACGCGATTTGGGGTGGTTTACAACTGTATCCGCCTCAATGGGTAAAGCAAACCTGCTTACGGGAGGATTCGATTTCAAGAACGGGAGTGTTGATGCCTGGGACAAATATTACACCTCCACCGATATTGTGTATAACAAAGGCAAAATGAGCACGTATGCCTTATTCGCACAGGATGAAATCAGCCTGCTAAACGACAAGGTCAGGGTGATTGCAGGGTTAAGGTTCGATATGGCACAATTTTACGACGGGGGCTTCTATATTGAGAATCCTTCGGTGGAAACAGAGTTTATGGTGGGCGGAGGGTACCAGGTGCCCCATATGCCCGAACAAAACTGGCACGAATTCAGCCCAAGGGTATCGGTACAATATAAACGGCATGCCGGCAGCCGCATCTATGCCATGTATTCGCACGGGTTCAGGCCATCGGTACTCGACGACCTTTGCCGGTCGGGCCGTATAAAAGGAGGATTTAAGATTGCAAATCCGGCAGTTCAGCCTGAATCGCTCAACAACTACGAAACCGGTTTCGACCTGAAGCCAACATTGAAATCAACTTTCGCAGCATCGGTTTATTACTCGCGGGGAACTGATTTCCAGTATTATGTAAGCAATGGCGAAACTATAGATATGGGATTCGGCGAAAGGCCGATCTTTATAAGGGCAAATATTAGCGATGTTGAAATGTACGGTGCCGAAGCCGAAATAAGGTACGATATACTGAATTCACTTACCGTGTTTGCCAATTATGCGTATACGCATTCAACCATACTCGCTTACCACAAAATTACCGAAACCGATACCATCGACCTGGCGGGTAAATTCTTCACGGATGTTCCGGCCCATATTTTTTCAGCCGGGACAAACTGGAATAACAGCATTTTGAACCTGAGCGCTTTGGTTCATTATAACGGGGCCATGTATATAAATGACCAGAATACCGTTGACGAAATCATGCTTTCCGACAAATATGCCGCCTATACAACCGTGGATATGAAAGTATGGAAAGCGTTTAAAACGCATTACAAACTCTCGCTCGACATACAAAACCTTTTTGACGTAAAGTATTACGACAGCAAGTATGCGGTTTGTCCCGGGAGGTTTATAACGGCGGAGTTCGCCGTTAATTTTTAGGGCATTCCGGTATATACACACCCAAAGACTTGCCTGAGACTGTAACCAGTCGGAAGAAAATAGGAACGCAAAACATATAACATAAAATTAAGAATGAATACGTAATGGAGCTTGCAATACTTTTGCGTTTTGAATTCTGTGTTTAATGTTTTTAATTACTGAACGGATAGTATGCCCGGAAAAACATCAATTTTGAAGAGAAGGTACTTATTAATAAATCCACAACAAATCCCATCTGAATATGAAAAGCACTATTTCAATCCTGATCGCATTTATGATGCTTTCGGTTGTATCGCTCAAAGCTCAAACCAACGACTTTTACGATGATGCTGAAACGATAAAGTTGAATGTACCATCCATAAAAGTACTTGGCGAGATAACGAACCCCGGGAACATAAGTCTTGAGGCTTTGCCAATGCGTTCGGTGATTGTAAAAGAAACACTGCTGAGTGAAGCTAAGGATAAGTTTGTAGGTGCATACCGCTACGACGGGTATTCGCTGTATGATATACTGAACCAGGTGATTCTGAAAAAGAAAAACGAAGCCGACTTCCCTCCTATTATCGATTTATATGTTGAAGTGGAAAACGATTTGGGAGAGAAAGTAATTTTCAGCTGGGGCGAAATCTATTATCCTATCCACCGTCATGAAATTATTATTGCTACCCAGGTAGCACGCATAGTACCTTCGAAAACAAAAGACCTGTGGCCTTTACCCACCGAATCGAGGGTTATAGCAGCCGCCGACCTGCTTACGCACCGCAATATCAGCAACCCTACAAAAATAACGGTTAAATCATACGACGGCAAATTCGATATCGTTAAAGGGATGAGCCCTATGTTCAGTATAAGTTTCAGTATTTCGAACGGAGATAAAAAAGTAACTGCTATAAGCACCCTGCCTGCCACTCTCGATAAACATACCTACCCGTCTGTTTTTTACGGGCGCGGACGCGGAATACATGGCACTACCCCTTTCACAGGCGTAATGCTTAAGGATCTGGTGGCAAAATACACAACACTTAACGAGGACAACCTGAAAACCGGCTTGGTTATCCTTGCCGGGAAGGACGGATACCATGCAGCATACAGTTTCAGTGAGATTATGAACCGCAACGACCAGGAGGAATTTCTTGTGGTTTATTCACCCGAAAACACCGATGGAGGTGCATTCCAGGTTTTCCCTGCAGCCGATTTCTTCTCCGACAGGGCTATAAAATCGCTCGAATCGGTCCGAATAGTGAATGTGAATACTGCGTTGGAGAAGTAGGATGTCGCTGATTGTGGTTATTGAATAATCACGAACCGAAGTGATAACAGGATGCGCTAACCGGGCTTAGCCCCTGTATTTCCAATTGTTTTACCGCGCAAAGGCGGATAAGTGGCTAGGCCCTTTTTTCGGCCCAGGTGTTGTTCATTTTATACAACCGAACGTAGTTTATTTCTTGACATGGTATTTGGCTAAAATACGGTCTTAAAATCAATTCCGCTATTACCTGTTCCTTATATACTGACTTGGAGTAATTCCTTTTATTTTCTTAAATTGCTCATTAAAGTTTGATACATTATTGAATCCGCTCTCATAGCAAATACCTGAGATATTCATTTTATTTTCAAGAAGCAATTTGCACGCATGTCCAACCCTGATTTCATTCAGAACAGAATGAAATGATTTTTTTGTATGCTTTTTGAAATAGCGGCAAAAGGAAGTTGTGGTCATACCAACAATAACTGCTACTTTTTCAAGGGTTATGTTCTGATGAAAATTTTCGATCATATACCGGTGTGCCTTATCAAACCGGTCGAAATCAGCTGATTTCCTGATTTTTGAGTACCCGATACTGGCTAACAACTGCTTTTCGTTGGTTTTCGCCATAAAGTCAAGCAGTTCAATCAATTTAACAAGTTTTTGAATCCCCGAAGTACGCATAATTCCTTTCATCAAAACCTCGATATTCCGGCTGGCAGAGCCGAAAAACTTGATTCCGAACTGTGATTCGTAAAGCAACTGATTGATTCCCTGCATTTCGGGCAGCACAGCTAAGGGACTTTTGAAAATCTCTTCACGAAAGTGTATGACCATGACCTGGGCCCCTAATCCAGGAATATTTTTTTGATAAATAGGGTCACTTTTCCATACATGAGGCAGGTTAGCCCCTATTAAACCAACATCCCCTTCAGCAAAGGGTTCCGAATGGTCCCCGACAAATCGGGACCCGGTGCTTTTTGTTATATATATTATTTCTGTTTCTGGATGATAGTGCCATGGGACATCCAGACATGGGACATCTACTTCCAGAAAATCAATGCTGTACTCGGCCTCCCTGGCAAATTTTTCATAGAAAACATCAATTTTCATACCCCAAATCATTATATCGGACAAATATAGGATAATATTCCATTAGTCTTGGGAAATCTGTTTGTAGACCTTGAGGTTTTCTGCTTATACATTTGCATCCTTACCTATCGAAATTTAGCTTTAAATAATTGGCACTTGTAAACACAGAATTTGAACTTTAGAATCATATGTTTAACTAATTCGAATCAATTATTCAATTCACCAAGTACAAACCTCAAACAACCAAATTCAATTTATGAAAAAAAATCTCTACAATTACTTGCACTTCGGCATAAAAAGAAAAATGCTGATGCTTACCGGGATTTTGTGGCTGAGTGCATTCTCACTTGTTTTTGCCCAGCAAACGACCACTGTTAAGGGAGTTGTTTACGATGCAGACAATGCTACCTTACCGGGAGCAACTATTCTTGTAAAAGGAACTTCCCAGGGTACAACCTCCGATATGGATGGGAATTTTACCCTGCAGGTCCCATCAACTGCAACAACCCTGGTAGTATCTTTTATTGGTATGGTAACGCAGGAAGTAGCCATAACCAAAGAACTGATAAAAGTTAATCTCAGTTCATCGGCAACAAACCTTGATCAGATTGTTGTTGTTGGATATGGTGTGAAAAAGAAAAGCCTGGTTACCGGGGCAATCTCGTCGGTAAAGGCAAAAGATTTACAAACTACCTCATCGTCGAGGGCCGACCAGGCCATACAGGGAAAAACCGCTGGTGTTATGGTTTTGCCAACGTCAGGTTCGCCGGGAGCAGGCACAAAGATCAGGATCAGGGGAACCAACTCAAATTCAAACTCAAATCCGTTGTTTATTGTCGATGGAATGAAAACCGGCGATATCAATAACATCGACCCGGGCGATATTGAATCAATGGAAGTTCTGAAAGATGCTGCATCTTCTGCAATATATGGAACCGAAGGAGCCAACGGGGTTATTCTGGTTACCACTAAATCGGGTAAATCGGGTAAAGGCCAGGTTGATTACGATTTTCAGTTCGGCTCACAAAGTGTAAGAACTGATATGAAATTGATGGATGCCACTCAATACAAACAATGGATGACTGAATCGGGACAAACTACACAGGACCGTTTTGGTGCAAATACCGATTGGTTGAGTGAAACTTTCCAGACAGCTCCCATGCAAAAACACCATTTGTCGTTTTCGGGTGGTAATGATAAGACAACCTATATGCTTTCGGGTTCTTACCTTACCCAGGATGGAATAGTTGGAGGCGATAAGGCTAACTACACCCGCTATACTTCAAGGTTGAATCTGAAAAGTGATATAAAGAAATGGCTCGAAGTTGGCGGTAATTTCAGTTACAGCCATTCGAACCAGGAAAATGTAGGTCAGGATGATGAATACCGGAGCCTTGTAAACAGTGCGTTACTGATTGACCCGTTTACCCCGGTTACTTATACGGGAACTCCTGCTAACGTACAGACTCTTTTAAATGACGGGAAAGTAATTGTAAAAGATGATGCCGGCAATTATTTTGGTTTAACCGAGAATGTTTCAGGCGAAATGGCTAATCCTTTGGCAGTCCTCACTACCTATCATAACACAACCGAGCAGGATAAAATGATGGGAACCGGTTATGCAACCATTAAACCCTTTGCCGGTTTCTCATTTACTTCACGAATTGGTGTGGATTTGACGTATCAGAATCAACATATCTGGAGTCCGCTGTATTACTTCTCAACCGAAAATCAGAACGGAACAACGAATGTTACTGACAATCTGAATAAATACAATACCTGGCTCTGGGAGAATTTTGCAACCTATACTAAGGATATAAATGATCATTCTTTCACTTTAATGGCCGGATATTCGGCCCAGGAATATAACGGCCCTGCATACACTCTTTACTCGGCACCATTGGTATACCCGGGTGATCCATATGCATACCAGGGAGCAACCACTTCTGATCTTTACGACCGCACCGGGGGAGTTCCTACAACAAATACCATGGCTTCGATGTTCGGACGTTTATCATACAGCTATAAAGGCAAATATTTGCTTGAAGGTTCAGTACGCCGCGATGGAGCCAGCGTTTTCCCAACCGATTCGAAATATGCAGTATTCCCTGCAATTTCTGCCGGATGGGTTATCAGTAAAGAAGATTTCTTTAAAACAGATCTTATATCATATTTCAAATTCAGAGCCAGCTGGGGTTCGAATGGAAGCAAATCGAATCTTCCCGGAAATGAAGATAAAGAGTTATGGACACTCGCCGGTATCAAATATCCTGATCCAACCGGTACATACCAGCCAGGTGCACAAATTTCGAAATTGGTTAATAAGGACCTGAAATGGGAAAGAACTGAAATGACCGATATAGGTATTGATGTCAGGCTTTTGGATAACAAAATCACTTTCACAGCCGACTGGTACAATAAAAATACCGAAAACTTAATTGCCATAGGAACCTTCCCTATGTCAACGGGTGGCGGTATGCCATATGTGAACGCAGGCACAGTTAACAATAAAGGTTTCGAATTCGAACTGGGTTATAATAACCAGGATAATGAATTCAAATATGGTGCAAGCCTGAACCTTTCGACCCTGAAAAATGAAGTTACCAAACTGGATGTGAATGCTCCTGTTAGTGGTGCAAATGTGCGTGGTTATAACCTGACCTGGTTCGAAGAAGGACAACCGATATGGTACTTCAAAGGGTATAAAACCGATGGTATTTTTAACGATAAAGCCGAGGCTGATGCATACAATACCAAATACGGAACTACATTCCAGGCAGGCGATCCAATCGTTGTTGATGTGAATGGCGATAAGAAGATCACCCCTACCGACCAGACGAAAATCGGCAGCCCGCATCCTTCGTTAATTTATGGAGGCAACATTTTTATGTCGTACAAAGGGTTTGATTTCACTCTTGCTTTCCAGGGCGTTTCGGGCAACGATATTTTCATGGCCTGGTACCGGACTGACCGGAGTTTATCCAATAAACCTGCATATTTATTTGAAGACCGCTGGACTCCCACGAATACCAATGCAAGTTCCCCGAGAGCAGATAACAGCAGCGACTATGTATACCGCAGCGACTTAATGGTTTCAAACGGTTCGTACATGAGAATCAAACAGGTACAGTTGGGTTATACTCTGGCAAACGAGATAACTTCGAAATTCGGGGTTAATTCACTTAGGGCTTATATCTCCCTCGACGATTATTTTACAATTACCAAATATAAGGGATTGGATCCTGAAGCCGGAAGTAATAATAACCAAAGCCAGGGTGTCGACAGGGGATTATACCCGATTGCTTCGAAGTTATTATTTGGTCTCTCAGCTAGTTTCTAAACTTTAAAAACGATAAATCATGAAAAGAATACTATATAGTTTAAGTTTACTGGTCGTGCTTGTAATAGCAGGTTGCAGTAAAGATTTTCTCGAAGTTGCACCAATCGGACAGTTATCAAGCGACAACTTCCTGAAAACTGATAATGATGTAAAACTGGCCACCATGGGGGTTTATAATAAAATCCAGCAGAATTATTCAGCCGGAGCATGGGCCAGCGTGTTTTTTATCAAAAACCTTCCTGCCGACGACACAAAGTGTGCAGGACCAAATGCCGGCGATACACCTGAATATCAATATCTTGATGATTTCAATATTACATCCGACAATACCCGGTTTGCTACCATCTGGACGAATTTTTACAGCACAATAAACTCGTGTAATACGATAATTGTAAATGTTGGAGGTAATCCCGATGCAACAACGGCGATGAAAGTTATGGTAGGCGAAGCAAAAGCTTTACGCGCATTTAGTTACCTCGACCTTGTAATCATGTTTGGAGGTGTTCCTTTAATGACTGTAAACCCAACACAGGCTTCGGAATTCAGCCTGCCACGTGCAACCCCTGCAGCTGTTTATGCCCAGATAGAAACTGATCTGAAAGATGCAATAGCTGTTTTGCCAACCAAGGGTGAATATGCTGCTATTGATAAGTTCCGTTTCTCAAAAGGTACGGCACAAGCCTTGCTGGGTAAAGCATACCTGTACCAGAAGAAATATGCTGAAGCTGCTACTGTTTTAGGTACATGTATTAGTAGCAATCAGTATGGTCTTGAGGCAAATTATCCTGATATCTGGGCTAAAAGCCATGAATTCGGTACCGAATCTGTATTTGAAATTTCCTACACATCACAGGAAAATTACGGCTGGGGCAACTTCCCATGGGGCGGGGGTAACGAAAGCAATATAGAGATGCAGCTCGAAGGACCACGTGCTGATGGCGACGGATCATTCGACTTTTCGCACCTTGACCCGACTAAATTAAACATAGTAGGTGGCTGGGGATTTAACCTTCCGTCGAAAGAAATCGGAGATCTTTTATACTCAAACCCAGCCGATAAACGCATAAAAGGTTCGGTAGTTTCGGAAGCTGATTACTTTGCAGCCGGCGGTGCTTACCAACCAGGCGAATATCCTTACGATTATGAAGGGTACCTGCGGTTAAAATATGCCAACAGGGCTTCGGAAACCACCGATCCTGCTACCGGACAGCCTGAATTAAACTACGGTTCCAATTACAGGATCATTCGCTACGCAGATGTATTGTTAATGGCAGCTGAAGCGTATAATAAGAGCGGAAATGATGGTGCAGCCCAGGCTGAACTTAAGAAAATAACCGATCGTGCCGGTATTGCTGCTCATACCGAATCAGGAGCAGCCCTGTTTGATCAGATTGTTATTGAAAGAGCAAAGGAGCTGTGTTTCGAAGGAAGCCGCTACTGGGATTTGGTACGTTGGGGAATGGCTCCGGCACAAATGGGCAATATCGGTTTCGTTACAGGCAAACACGAATTGTTTCCTATCCCTCTTAACGAAATTATTGCCAACACAATGATGGATGATAAAGATCAGAATCCTGGTTACTAATCAGGCCTGGTGAAAATAATTGGTTTAATTACATCCGGCGGATTGCCGGATGTAATTAAATAAGTTCTCCGACTGTTTCATTAAATGCAATTTCTTAAAACCAGTTTATCACTGATCTGTCAAAAATAAATAAATCCTGATTTTAGCCATGGATAAATTATTAGATGAGTATAAAAGGAAACTGCAATGGGTTACCGAATTGATAAAAAACCTAAAATTCAAGGACAATGCAAATCCCGATTATGTAAGGTTAACAGCCAAGGCAAGTTGTTACAGGACAATTATTGCCGAACTGGAACAGGAGCTGGTGAAAGTTTTATAACAGCATTTTGCTGTGAACAAGATTATAATCTGGTACTTACTCAATAGGATTTAGTGTTAATCAAAAAGGTTCAATTCCGGATTAAGCAGAATGAGCAATTCATACTGGTGTTTGAATTGAAAACAAAAAAATAAAGATTGGTTGATTGAGGTTAGATGTTGACAAGCCTGGTTAGTGTGCATAGTAATATGTTCATTTAGCCAGGCTTAATTTCTGGCTCTTTACGAACCGAAACGGAAGTATTAACATGCTAAACTGGCGCTTATGAAGTGAAAAAGTCAATAGGGAGACTGCAAATTTCAGGTGGAAACTGAAATTCAACCGAAAGGAAACATGCGAATTCAAAAAAGTCGCCATGGCTGGATTGAACAAACCAAAGGCTGAGCCTGAAAATTGTGCTACTTTTAACTAATGTTAATGCCTAATAATTTACTCTTATCAACATGAGCCTGTACAACCAAAAACTTAGGATTTCCGAGAAAATAGGGTATGCACTCGGCGATGGTGCTGCAAATATTGCATGGCGTGGTGTAGCAACATTCCTGTTTATATTTTATACCGACGTTTTTGGGATAAGCCCGGCCACCGTTGGCTTTCTTATGCTTATTGCCCGCTTCAGCGATGGAATTATCGATATTATAATGGGTGTTATATGCGACCGTACAAATACACGGTATGGAAAATTCCGCCCCTGGATATTATGGACAGCAGTGCCGTTAGGCATATCCTTATCGCTGCTTTTTACCTCCCCTGACTTAGGCCCATCGGGGAAGATTATCTATGCATACGCTACCTATCTCCTGTTTTTTATTATTTATACAGCTAACAATATCCCGTACGGAGCTTTAATGGCAGTAATGACGGGTGACGACAAAGAGCGTACCAGCCTGGGATCGTACCGTATGGTCGGGGCATTTACGGGTGGTATGGTTGTTCAGGGTGCTTTATTGTTCCTGGTCGCGAATTTCGGGAACATCAACCCTGTTATTAAGATTGATAGGCTGGATTCGAAAAAGTATGAAGTAACCGTATCAACAACATCGGATATTAAAAATGTTAACATCAAAACCAAGGATGGAATTGCCCTGTTTACATGGGCTGATACTACAATGAATACAGGCTCTGATGAGCCCACCGCAGGTAAAAGCTTTTCGATGGAAGCTAAAAAAGAATACGCTTTTATTGTTAGCGGTGAGGAAAACCTTGAAGCAAAAAATATCAGCATTATTGACCAGAAACGTGGTTACAGCAGTTCTATTTATGTTTTATCGGTTTTCTTGTCTCTTTTCCTGATGCTGACTTTCCTCGCCACGAAGGAACGCGTACTGCCACCGAAAGACCAGGAAACGAACCTCGGGAAAGATCTGAAAGACCTGATCAGGAACAGGCCATGGATTATACTCCTGGTGATCGGAATGCTGTTTAATGTTTACAATTCGATCAAACAAGGCATTGTGGTAATCTACTTTACCCATTACCTCCACAACCAGTTGCTCGCAGCTTCGTATATGGTCGGATTAATGCTTGCTTCCATTGCCGGGGCTATGATCACATCCCCGCTGGGCAAACGCTACGGGAAACGTAACCTCTTTATTTCCGCTCTTATTTTCTCGGGTTTTGTAAATGCTTTGCTCTTTTTATGCAGCCCGGCCAATACAATAGCCATATTCACAATCGGGATAATTTCCGAGTTTGGGGCTGCTATATTCCCGACTTTGTTCTTTGCCATGCTTGGCGATGCTGCCGACTATTCGGAATTTAAAAACGGTCGCAGGGCTACAGGACTGGTATACTCGGCGGGCTCTTTTGCTACCAAATTCGGAGGAGGCATTGCAGGAGCCATTATCGGACTGGTACTTTCAGCATTTCATTATAACGGACAGGATGCTGTTTCCATCGAGGGTGCTGTACCGGGAATCATTATGCTGATGAGCTGGATACCAACTGTTATAGCCTTGATTGCTGCTGTTTTTATGACTCTTTATCCGTTAACGCAGAAGAAAATGGATGAAATTACAATTGAATTAAACAATAGGCGCATCAGCGAATCTGAATAATAAATATCACAAAGTAGAAATTGCAATAATAATCGGTACGTATATGAGGTTTGGACATTTTGACGACAAAAACCGGGAGTATGTTATAACTAATCCACAAACACCCTGGCCCTGGATCAATTACCTGGGTAATGAAGATTTTTTTTCACTCATATCGAATACTGCAGGAGGATACTCTTTTTACAAAGATGCAAAATTCCGCCGTCTTACCCGTTATCGTTACAACAATGTTCCGATAGACAGCGGCGGACGTTATTTTTATATTAAAGATGAAGAAACGACCTGGTCGCCGGGATGGAAGCCCTGTAAAACTCCTCTCGATAATTACGAATGCCGTCATGGAATGAATTACACTTCTATAAAAGGGGTTAAAAATGGCATAACAGCAAATCTGCTCTTTTTTGTTCCGCTCAAAACCTGGGCTGAGGTTCAAAAACTTTCACTTACTAACAGCACAGGGGAAGTTAAAAAACTTAAACTGTTTTCGTTCACCGAATGGTGCCTGTGGAATGCAGCTACCGATATGGAAAACTTCCAACGGAATTTTTCAACCGGCGAAGTTGAGATTGAAGGCTCTGTAATCTATCATAAAACCGAATACAAGGAACGTCGCAACCATTATGCATATTATTCGGTGAATACTTCGGTTAACGGATTCGACACTGACCGCGAAACATTTCTTGGCTTGTATAACGGTTTTGAGCTCCCACAAGCAGTTGCATCAGGAAATTCTTCTGATTCAATCGCACATGGCTGGTCACCCATAGCATCTCACTTTATAGAAATGGAACTCCAACCGGGCGAAACCAGGGATTTTATTTTCATTCTGGGGTATAGCGAAAATGCTGAAGATGAAAAATGGGAAGCTAAAAACAGTATTAATAAATCAGGTGCCAAAACTACTATAGGCAGGTTCGACACTACTGTAAAAGTGGATAAAGCATTTGGCGAATTGAAGGCATACTGGGATAGCCTGCTTGGCACTTACATGGTAAACACGGGCGATGACAAACTGGATCGTATGGTAAACACCTGGAATCAATACCAGTGCATGATCACATTTTGCTTCTCACGTTCGGCTTCATTTTTCGAAAGCGGAATTGGTCGCGGAATGGGATTCCGCGACTCCAACCAGGATCTGATTGGTTGTGTTCACCAGGTTCCGGAACGGGCACGCGAACGAATTATCGATATCGCCTCAACACAATTCCCTGACGGGGGATGTTACCATCAGTACCAGCCTTTGACTAAAAGGGGAAACAACGATATAGGAGGAGGATTTAATGATGACCCCATCTGGCTGATACTCGGGACCACCAGCTACATAAAAGAAACAGGTGATTTCACAATCCTGGATGAAATGGTTCCATTCGACAATGACCCTAACCATGTAAAACCATTATTTGATCACCTGACCGTTTCGTTCGACCATGTAATAAACAATCTCGGTCCTCACGGCTTGCCCCTGATTGGCCGTGCCGATTGGAACGACTGCCTGAACCTTAACTGTTTCTCGACCGATCCCAACGAATCGTTCCAGACTACTGAAAATAAGTCGGAAGGGTCAAAAGCTGAATCTTTAATGATTGCCGGTTTGTTTGTAATATATGGCCGTGAGTATGCAACCTTATGTGTTAAACTTGGTAAAACCAACGAGGCTTCCCGTGCCCTGTCATTTGTTGATGCAATGATTGATGCTGTGAAGAAACACGGCTGGGATGGTGAGTGGTTTCTGAGGGCTTATGACTTTTATGGGAACAAAATCGGCAGCAAGTCGAACGAGGAAGGGAAAATATTTATTGAATCCAACGGGATGTGCACCATGGCAGGGATAGGCAGCGAAGATGGTTTTTGCATACAGGCACTCGATTCAGTAAAGGAACGACTCGATTCCCAATACGGTATCGTTCTGAATAATCCGGCTTATACAAAATACCATATCGAATATGGTGAAATATCCTCCTACCCTCCGGGTTATAAGGAGAATGGGGGCATCTTCTGTCATAACAACCCCTGGATTATGATAGGAGAAACTGAAATCGGCCGGGGCGATCAGGCATGGGAGTATTATAAAAAGATTTGCCCGTCGTACCTGGAGGAAATTAGTGAATTGCACAAGACCGAACCTTATGTATATGCGCAGATGATTGCCGGCAAGGAGGCTTTCAAACCCGGCGAAGCTAAGAATTCATGGTTAACGGGAACTGCATCGTGGAACTTCTACACAATAAGCCAGTTCATTCTGGGAATCCGGCCCGATTACGATGGGCTCAGGGTCGATCCGTGTATCCCCGTAAAATGGGATGGTTTTGAAGTTACACGCAAGTTCAGAGGGATAATCTACGAGATAAAAGTGGTAAACAGAAACCATGTCAGTAAAGGAATCAGGTCGGTTTCCATCGATGGGATAATGCTGGATTCAAATTTACTTCCTGTTTTTGAAGCAGGCTCAGTTCACAGGGTGATTGCCGAGATGGGGTAACCCTCTTAACCGGTTTGCTTCCCATAGGATTGGATCGTTCAACTTCATATCCTCAAATTAAGCCAGCATGAAAAAAACAATAAATTCCGGCCTGTTTCTGATGCTTGTTATTCAAATGACCCTGCCAGGTCCATTTGCATTTTCGCAGGGGAAATATACAGGAAAAGCCTGGAAAAACATCCATCAGATGATTCCCGGGAAACTCCAGTGTGAATATTACGACCAGGGTGGCGAAGGTGTTGCCTACCATGATAAAGACACGGTAAACAACGGGAGCGGCAAACTCAATCCTGCAAACGGGACTTTCCTGAATGAATTCAGGATGAACGAAGGGGTGGATATTTCGTTCACCAAATCCAATGATGTCGACAATAATCTCTACAATGTGGTTGAACCGGTTATGGATCAGCTGTATGTCGGCTGGACAGAGCCGGGCGAGTGGATAAAGTATACTGTAAAGGTTACTAAAACCGGAACTTACGCAATCGGGCTCATGTTCACTGCCAACAGCAAGGGAGGTATTTCACTGGATCTGGATGGCAGGCCGCTTACACAGGAGTTACTGATTCCCTCCACATATAATGAAAATGATACGCTCGCCTGGAGGCAATGGCACCACTGGAACCGGGTTGATTCACTGGCAACTGTGCAACTCAGAAAAGGAATCCATGTTTTGACCTTGAAGACCGTAACAAAGGGGAATATGAATTACGATTACCTGGATTTCAGACTACTTTACTAAATGGAAAATTCTTATAAAGCAGGGTTAGCCCGCTATAGTTCAATGAAGTATAATCGCTGCGGAAGAAGCGGGATAATGCTGCCGGCAATATCGCTCGGTTTATGGCACAATTTTGGGTTTGTCGATAATTTCAGCCAATCAAGGGAAATATTACGGGAAGCCTTTGACAAAGGTGTTACCCATTTTGACCTGGCAAATAACTATGGCCCGCCGGCGGGCTCAGCAGAGGAAGTGTTCGGATCCATCATGAAGAAAGATTTCACCTCGTACCGTGACGAAATGATTATTACTTCAAAAGCGGGTTATGATATGTGGGAAGGCCCGTATGGCGAATGGGGTTCAAGGAAATATCTGGTAGCAAGCTGTAACCAGAGCCTGAAACGCATGGGTATTGAATATGTAGATATATTCTACTCCCATCGTTTCGATCCCGCTACCCCGCTCGAAGAAACTATGACAGCTCTCGACCATATCGTCAGAAGCGGAAAAGCATTGTATGCCGGAATATCAAATTATTCGAAGGAACAGACAAATGATGCCTTGCAGATACTCAACAGGCTCGGCACTCCCTGCCTTGTTCATCAGTCAAGGTATTCCATGATCGACAGGAGCGTTGAAAACGGGCTGTTGGATTTACTTGACGGGAATGGTGTGGGATTTGTTGCCTACTCGCCTTTGGCCCAGGGTGTTCTGTCCGATCGGTACCTGGATGGCATCCCTGCGGATTCGCGCGCTTCGAAAGCTCATTTTCTTAAACCCGAATACATTACTCCTGAACTTATAAGCAGGATCAGACAACTTAACGAAATAGCCATACAAAGAGGTCAGACACTGGCTCAGATGGCAACAGCCTGGCTGCTTCGCGATAAACGGGTTACCTCGGTTATTGTTGGGGTGAGTTCTGTAAAACAACTGAATGATAATATCGGGACATTGAAAAATACTTCCTTTTCCGAAGAAGAGGAAAAAGCAGTAAAATCAGTAATTACCGGCATTTAACCACCGGCTTCCTGCCAGTGTTTATATGTATTCTGATTCGATTTAACCGGTTATGCGATAGTAAAAGCAGGAGCTTGGATGCGACTTCTGTTTAGCAGGTCTATATGAGAATGCTAACATATTGGCATCACATAAAATTTAAATTCCAATAACAAAATGAAAAAGGTATTTCTCTTTGGTGCAATCCTGGTTGCCTTGCTTCTAATTAAGTGCGAAATGCTTGCACAAAGTGTTTCCGCTAAGGAACAATGCGCGAAAATGGGAAGGGGTGTTAATATTATCGGTTATGATGATGCACTCTGGAAAGACTATACAAAAGGCCGCTTTAAGGAAAACTACTTCAGGATGATCAGGGAGGCAGGTTTTTCGACAATAAGAGTTAATATGTTTGCATTCTCAGGCATGGATAGTAACTATATACTCAATCCGAAATGGCTCGAAACGCTCGACTGGGTTGTTAAAGAAGGGCTGAAGGCTAAGCTGATGGTGATCCTCGATATGCATGAATATAATGCTATGGCCGATGATCCGGTTGCAAAAAAGGATATGTTTATGTCGGTATGGCGGCAGCTTGCACCACGCTATAAGGACCAACCTTCCGAAGTGTTGTTTGAACTACTGAATGAACCCAATCAGAAACTCAGTGCAGAATTATGGAATCAGTACCTGGCTGATGCAATAAAACTGGTTCGCGAAACGAATCCTTACCGCACGCTCATTATCGGCCCTGCTAACTGGAATGGTATCGAGAGTTTACCAACATTGGTATTACCCGAAGACGATAAAAACATTATCGTAACAGTTCATTTCTATCACCCTATGTCATTCACTCACCAGGGTGCATACTGGGCAAATGAATTTAAAGATTTAAGCGGTATTAAATGGACAGGCACAAAGGAAGAAAAAACATTTATTGAAACTAAACTTAAGGTCGCTGCCGACTGGTCAACAGCAAACGGCCGCCCTGTATTTTTAGGCGAATTTGGCGCCTATGACAAAGGCGATATCGAATCGCGTTCACGTTATACCGCCTTTGTTGCGCGAACCGCCGAAAAGCTTGGTTTCAGCTGGGCATACTGGCAATTCGATAGTGATTTTATTGTGTACAACATCGGGAAAGAAAGCTGGGTTGAGCCTATTTTAAAAGCATTAATGGATAAATAATCCTGGTATTGACCTGCAATTTGAGAAAATTTGACTTCGATGTGACTGAATATATTGCATATGCCATAAACCCGGTAACACGCGAGGAACGTGTAGCCTCAGCACAGGATACTATATTTGCCCTTCTTGACAACAACCAGAAAGAGTTTGTTGAATTTGTACTTTCGCGATATATTGAAACCGGTGTGGAAGAACTCGACCAGGATAAGCTGCCGACATTGCTTGAATTAAAGTACCAGGCTTTATCGGATGCCACCGATAAGCTGGGAGGGGTAAGCAAGGTGAAGACGTTGTTTATTGAGTTTCAAAAGTATTTGTACAGGAAGGGGGTGGCGTAGTTTCCTGGTTAGCTATAATATTGTTTTCGTTGAATGCTAATGCCCTGTGATTTTTTATTTATACCGTCACCGATTATAAATCGGTGCCAGTGGGGAGTGCATTAAGAAGGCAAGGATCATTTTCGCTCCAAGCCCTAAACTTAAGGACATGCTGCTTACCGTGAAGTACGAAAAAGCCTGATTGCAGGACCTGCTTATTTCAGAATTGCATATGAAAGTGCATAATCTTTGCCGGGGTGTGCACTTTTTTGTTTTCAGGCAGTACTAATATTAATAGGATAAAAAACGTCTTTGCGTTCTAAAAAAACGCTTTTCCGTTTTTGGAAAACCGCATTTCCGTTTTCAAAAAACGCTTTTCCGTTTTCAGTAAAACGATTTTACGATTTTTGCAGGCAAGCTATGGATGACATTTCCATACCCTTCCTATAGGTTTGGTTATGGTTTCCTATACACATGGTATACTCCGGCTATACTCAATAGTATAGGATGAGTATAGGAAGAGTATAGAAGTAGTATAGGAAGAGTATAGAAACAGGGTATATTTTAGAGGAAAAGAAAGGGAAATGGTGTGAGGGGCGATCGGGTGAGGGGCGATGGGGTGACCTGGAGACGGGCGATGGGCGAAAGGGCGACCGGGAAACAAGGGGACACACCTTCAG
Organism: Bacteroidales bacterium; assembly: GCA_963677975.1. Taxonomy (GTDB): domain Bacteria; phylum Bacteroidota; class Bacteroidia; order Bacteroidales; family UBA4417; genus UBA4417. The sequence goes on from OY782677.1 coordinate 4,969,428, forward strand.
TCCGCACACGGCCCGGGTTTTTACCATAGCTTGTAAGGGTCTTGTTCGGACTTCCTTCGTACCTGCTTCGTACCTCGTTCGGAGGAGGTCCAGTAAAATCAAGGGGTCGACCGAAGAAGTACCGAAGAAGTACCGAAGAAGTACCGAAGAAGTACCGAAGCAGGTGCGAAGGAGGAGTCCCGATCGTCCGGCCATACGCTCTTTGATAATGGATTCGGGCAGTGCTGCAATAACCGCATATACATCCGGCCGGCTTATGGTGCTTTTATCCGATATCAGTTTCGACAAACCGTCAATATCAGTAACCTCCTTTGCGTGTGCGATGGCGTAGTACTTCTCGGGAGCTGTTGGATCCGGCAGGTTTTTGTGCCGTAAGGTTCCAAGTTTTACAGTCATCTCTTTCAATATTGAGATCAGAATATTGTTAACTGCAGCCAACCTGGCGAAATGCGTACTTTCACCGTTCAGATTTACAGGGCATTAACCATTCCGTGTAAAAATTTATTATTTTTGTGTTCCTGAAAAAGACGCTGAAACTGGTCAAATATTTAAATATTTAAATAAAACCATAGTTAAGTTCCCCTAAAAATGTTGCCTACTGTATTAAATATTTCAGTTTACTGGCTTGTATATTGAATGCTATTTACACAATTCAGGTGAACATTGTGTATATTTTTGTATAATTTCCGGCCACTTGTAATCCGATTAAAAATTGAACCAGTAATTCAACAACCGGAACGATCGGATTACATAAAGATATCAAGCAAAATGAAGGATAAACCTCATTATACCTTTTGTTTTCAGATGATATTCCTGTTGTCCTTCCCGGCATTTTTTTTTGCATCATGTATTACTATTCCTAAGAATTATCTTGAAACAGACCTTTGGCCTGCAAAATCATCATTCTATAAAGCACAAAGCTTTTCGGATCAGGAAAGAGTAGTATTGAGTAAGGATGCGGATTCGTTAATTCATTCGATCGAAATACAGAAAAGACAAAAGAGATACCTGAAAGCCAATGCTGTAAATCAGTTGTTTGCCGGATTTGGCAGGCAACTGGACTTTGACCGGTACTACAATTCAATCCTCAGGGAGAGTCCAGGTGAAAGCGACAGCATGAGGTCTGTTGAAACCTGCGCTGCGGCCCAACTACTGTATTCAGCTTCAATGTATGAAAATACGTACCAGAAAAACAGGGTAGCAAGAAGGACTCTGAACCAGGGTGAATCGGGAAATCATATTCCGAAAGGAGCACTCCGAAGAAGCCGAGCCTATCTCTATTCAGCGTCGGTCAGAAAAAAAATATCCGGCCAAAACAGGAAATACTATTCCCCGGTTACTGACAGCATTTTGAAAACCCTCCCAGGGACCAACTGGCTGAAGGAAATAACATGCCGTATTTTTCAGAAAAATGACAGGTTAAACAGTATAGGATACAATTTACTTTTTACCACAATTAATACACTTGGCAAAAGCTCAGGGCTTATACACGTGTCTTTGCAGCAAAAAAAGAACGCGGAAAAGCTCACGACCTTCCTGCAACCTTTTGATATTATTCTGAGCAAATCACCCAGCCATTTAACAGATAAACTTATTCCGGGTTACTTTGGCCATGCAGCTATCTGGCTTGGACCCGGAATAACGAATAAGTTACTCACTGGTGAAGAAAAGAGAAAAGACCGGCTCAAATTCGGAATTAACAGGAAATCGGTTGTAGAAGCTATTCGTCAGGGTGTTAAAATCAGCAGCCTCGAGGAATACGCTGATGGCGAAGATTTTTTAATACTTCGTTTAAAAAACATCACCCAATCGCAAAAAGAATCAATAGTTAACAATACGGGAAAACAATTAGGGAAAGATTACGACTTTATTTGTGATTTTGAATCACCCGAAACCATAAGTTGTACCGAACTTGTTTACCTCAGCTACGACTTTGTTGATTGGCAGGTACGGTATTACGGTTCAGAATACTATATTTCGCCCGACGATTTGCCTTTGACTGCATTCAAAAACCAGGATCTGGAATTTCCTGTTTTTATACAAAACGAAACAGTTTATAAAAATCCTGACAACCTTTTTGTGCAAAAGATTTTAGGTGTGCCCGTTGAGATGGCTGGCAAATAATCCGGATATCCATGTTAGTATGATGAACTGTTGCTTCTGAAAGCTACTGGTATTAGGATAAGCAAAATGCACTAAATTTACTGGTACCTGTTTTGGGAATATTTATCCGATATTATACTTTTCACATGTTTTCTATCTAATCCAATTTTCCTGCTCGTATTTTTCAACCACTGACTTATAATGCATACCTGAAAGAATCAATATCTGCCATAAAGGTCTCCCGCCATCATACAGATTTATCCCTTCATATGGGAATTAGATAATAAAAAATCCTTTGTTGATCTGAAGCATATAATTCATTCCATACTTTTACTTCAATATTCCTTTTTACCCCCTTATGTCCGAGCAAACCTTCAAAAACATTGACGATATACTCCACAACGACGACGGATGTTCCGTTCCCTGCCAAGAACAAAAAAGGTTTCCCCATAAACAGAAAAAGCCGCCATACCGGCGGCTTTTCAAGAGCCACTAATGGGACTCGAACCCACGACCTGCTCATTACGAATGAGCTGCTCTACCAACTGAGCTAAAGTGGCAAAAAACCTGCATGTTTAAAGCAAGCAGGCTTTTCGTATTGTCGGGATGACTGGATTCGAACCAGCGGCCTCTTCGTCCCGAACGAAGCGCGCTACCAAGCTGCGCTACATCCCGATCGACAAGCAAAGCACACGCATTTACTTCTCTTTCGAGGTGCAAAAGTAAGGAAATATTGGTTTAGTCAAAAGGGGTGATGAAATATTTTTACCGCGGAGTTTTTGAGAAATTCAAAGCCCCATCCGCCTGAGGCGGACCAGGGTCCAATTTAAATCCGAAATCGCCAATCCAACATCCCCTACCTGTCCTTATACATCTTTTCGTAGTACTTCAGGTAGTTCCCCGAAGTAACCTCATCGAGCCATTTTTCATTCGCCAGGTACCAGGCAACCGTTTTTTCGAAACCATCGTCAAACTGAACTTCCGGTTCCCACCCGAGCGTTTCCTTGATCTTAGTCGCATCAATAGCATAACGCAGGTCGTGACCGGCGCGGTCCTTCACGTAAGTGATCAGCTTTTCGCTCTCACATTCGGCACGGCCAAGATGGCGGTCCATAATGCGGCAAAGGGTTTTGACTATGTCGATATTCTGGCGTTCGTTATTGCCTCCGATATTGTAGGTTTCACCATCAATACCCGTTTGATAAATGAGGTCGATAGCTTTGGCATGATCCTCCACATACAGCCAGTCGCGCACATTGGTTCCCTGTCCGTATACCGGTAAAGGTTTACTGTGGCGTATATTATTTATAATCAACGGAATAAGCTTCTCAGGAAACTGGTTGGGACCGTAGTTGTTTGAGCAATTCGAAATTACAACCGGCAAACCATAGGTATGATGGTAGGCTCTTACCAGGTGATCGCTGCTGGCTTTTGATGCCGAATACGGGCTGCGCGGATCGTACGGTGTGGTTTCGAGGAATTTGCCTTCATCGCCCAGCGAACCATACACTTCGTCGGTCGAAACATGGTAGAAGCGTTTCCCTTCGAACTTGTCCTTCCAGTGGAAACGTGCTGCGTTAAGCAGGTTCACCGTACCAACAATATTGGTCATAATAAATTCCTTCGGGTTGGTAATGGAACGATCCACATGCGATTCGGCTGCAAGGTGTATTACCCCGTCGAACTGGTACGCCTCAAATGTGGCCATAATAAAATTCTCATCAACAATATCGCCCTTCAGAAACTCGTAGTTAGGGAGCATATCCACATCCGAAAGGTTGGCAAGGTTGCCGGCATAGGTAAGCTTATCGAGGTTAACGATCCGGGTGCCCGGGTATTTTTTTAACAGCAGTCGCACAAGGTGCGATCCTATAAAACCGGCTCCTCCTGTTACAAGTATTTTCTTCATGATAACTGGTTAGTTAAATTCGCTATAAATCAATTATTGGCTGTATAACCCAGGTAATGGAGGATTGATAATCATTCCAACTCCAATATTGCTGCAAAGATATTGAAAATAGGCTTGAATCATTCAGGCGGCTGATGCGAAAACCCCCGGAATATTTAATCTTACTAACCTGCCTGATTCCTTATAACAGCGAACCCGATAAAAGGCTCAATGATCAGCATTGATGGCTCGCCCGGACTTAGTTTGGAGCATAACTAAAGGTATTCAATCGCAGCCCTGAAAACTTCGGGTGGAATGTTGTGCAATAAATCACTTATCTCCTGCCTGTTCTGCATCCGTTTTACAACTTCGGCAAATAAGGGAGCAACAGAAATAATTTTAATTTTTGTTGACGTTTTCACCCTGTCGTTTGTAATACTGTCGGTTGAAATTACCAGGTCAATATCACTCTTTTCAATTGCAGCCACGCCCTTTTCGCTAAGCGGGAGGTGTGATAAACAGGCATAAATTTTCTTAGCCCCCTTTTTCTTCAACAAACTTGCGATCTCAACTATCGATCCTCCCGAAAGGCTGAAATCATCGACTATTACGGCATCCTTCCCCGAAACTTCTCCTATGATTTCCATAATTTCAGCATTTTCATCGTGGGTCGACCGGGTTTTATCGCCTATAGCAAGAGGAACACCCAGCATGGCAGCATATTTTCTGGCATTTTTGGCAAAGCCGGCATCAGGCGAAACTACCACTGTATCCTTCGATATGATAGTTTCAAGATACTTTACCAGTAAAGGCCTGGCAAGCAGGTGATCAACCGGTTTCTTGAAGAATCCCTGTATCTGGGCTGCATGCAGATCCATCATAATTACCCTGTCGGCACCGGCCAGTTCAATGCATTCGGCACAAACTTTTGCCCGTATCGAAACATTCGACTCATCTTTCTTATCGCCTTTGGCGTAGCTGAAATACGGGATGATTACTGTAACATACCTGGCTCCTGCTCTTTTGAATGCATCCATCCAGAATAACATTTCGACGAACTCGTTGTTAGGGTTTAAACCAATCGGCTGAACAAGGTATATTTCTTCGTCACTTACATTTTCTTCAATCCTTACATATGTATTGCCATCCGAAAAGGTAATGACACCGGTTTTTCCTACATCAATACCCAGATAACGACACATACGCCCGGCAAATATCTTTCCCGAGGTTCCTGCAAATATTTTTATTCCGGATTTCATATTTTGTCGTTTTGCCTGTAAATATCCTAAAGGTTCAGTATGCATCGCATTGGGCATATTCCGCTGTGCTGCGATCTATTGCAAATATAGCGATTGAATTGCAATATGCCGGCTTATAAATCAGTTCAGAGGACCGGGAGAAACGCTTTTTTAAAGCAACCTGTTTAATCCGGGTTTTTGTATTACGCTATTTGTCCGATAGGTTCAATTAATCTTAATAAACCTGCCGGAAAATGATCTTCCACCAGAATTCAGAATATACAAATAGATTCCGGCGCTAAGGTTTTCAACTTCAAGTTCTATTTTCTGATCCTCTCCTGGAATATAGTGTTGATTCTTCCCGGTTATATAGTTTCCACGAAGGTTATAAACATCAAGCCTGGATCCGGATTCCCTTTCTGCTTTGAACCTGATTGTAAGTAATGATTTTACAGGATTTGGATATAAACGCAGTTCAGGCAAGTATTCACCTGTTTCAACAGGCAGCCCGAGATGAGCCGGATCATATTCATAAGCTCCGATATCGGATAAAGGGCCATAGGGTCTGGGATAATGATAAAAATCGAAATCAATACCCAGGGTTTCAGGAGAAGCTGCATTTATAAGCGGAGAACCGGCTACAGGAGCAAAGTTACCTTCTGAAACCCTGGCATCTTCAATAGTACGGGTAAGGAAATTATGCTCTACCCTGGCATCGGAGGCGCTGTTGGGAAACATAATGTAGGAATCATATCCCTTGAAAGGAGTGCTGCCGTTTTCATAATAATCGTAATTACCGGGATTCACAATCAGATTTGAAACGATCAGGTTATTTTTTGTAACAATGCTTACGAAGCGGATGCCATCCGATTTCGGATTTACAATGGTATTGAAAAGCAAATTAAATGCCGAATCCTTCTGTGCGGTAATATCCGTTACAAAAATGCCGTAAACCATCCTGGATTTATCTGTGGGAAGGAAATTTTTTCCGGCATCGACAATTACGTTGTTAAAAACCTTAAGCCCGGCCAGGCCGTATACTTCTATCCCGTTTCCGTTTCCCTGGCTGATAAAATTATTGTTGCAATCGCATTTGGATCCGCCCCCGATAATTATCCCCGACATCTGTCCGTAATACTCCTTGCGGCTGTCGAAAAGCACCATGTTATCATAAATATGGCAATCTTTTGATGCGGAGCTCACCTGTATACCATCCCATCCGGAATATTCAATTATATTCTTATATACTTCAACTCCTTCGAGCAGTGAAGGCAACAGGAGTGTATCAACCCCGTTGCAGTTCACGGTTTGGCCAAAGTATTGCGTACTCCCGATATATAATCCCTCTGTCCCTACCGAACCTATGTAATTATCATGAATACGGGTATTATACTGGGTAAATTTATCGCGTGTAGTAAGCAGGCTGCAATCAGGATCTGTTTTGGCAAAAATTCCTGCCGACAGGCAATTTTCGATACGTATATGATCGATTTCATAATCAGAACTTAACCCGCCGATACCGATCCCTGCTCCATTTGCGACCCGGCTGATCCTGAACCCATAAAAATGATTTACATCACCCGATCCTGTAAGCCTGATATACCTGCAGTTGAGTATCGACATTCCGTAATAGTGGTCCGTATTAATAATGACCTGTCCGTTGTGATTCATAATAATCACAGGTTTATCCTTTTCGCCCGCAAAATTCTCAATCCGGATCAATTTTCGCTCGCCGGCACTGAATAATAAAGTATCGCCAGGCTGCACCCTGTCGTAAGGCGATACATTGGCATCAACTGATGTCACTGCAGTATCCACAATAAATACATGCTGCTGGCCCCATGCAGGTCTGCACAGGACATAAGAACATGACAGCAGTATAAACGCTATTGAGATTCGTAACATGAGTATGAGAAATAAATTTCAGTTCCCTCTTTTGGCTCTTTCCCAGTTTACCGATTGTGACCCTTTAAGGTATCGTTTAAACCCAAGAAAAACGGAAAGATTCATTATAAAGAAGTAGTAAGGGACAAATAACAGTTTTACGCGAATGGACCGGTTTTCGAGATACCATCCCAGCAGGGCCGACAAATAAAACAGTATCTGTAGCCAGAAAAGTATACTAAACAATCCAAATCCGGCTATTCCTTCATTCAAGGCAAGAATGAGCCCGGCAGGTATAAGGAACAGGAGTGCAAGCGGAGCCAGCGTCCAGCGCAGAACACGATGGGATATGTATTGAAACGATAAAGTTCCGTACCTGAAGAAATTCAGGAGTGAACGCATCCTGACGACGGATTGTATGCCACCGGCTGAGATCCGGATTTTACGCTTTAATTCTTCTTTTACATTTGCTGATGCAGTTTCGATAGCGTAGGCTTCGGGATCATATTGAATAGTATACCCCTCCTGTGCAACCCGCAGCGAAATGATGAAATCGTCGAGCAGGGTATCGCGTTCCACCTCACGGTATAGTTCGGTGCGGATGGCAAAAAGTTCGCCTGCAGCACCTACTACCGAATAAAGTTCGGCATCCCATTTCTTTAAGGTGGATTCATATTTCCAGTACAAACCTTCACCTGCGCCGGCAGCGGCATCTTTATCCTTGCTGAAAATTCGTTTTTCGCCCGAAACACAGCCTACTTTCGGATTACTGAATAAATTGACAATACGCCTTATCGATTCCCGGCCCAGCATGGTGTTGGCATCGCAGAATACAACAATGGGTGTTTTCACGAACTGCATTCCGCGGTTCATCGCTCCTATTTTACCGCTTCGCTGCGCCAGATGATAGACCTCAACCCCTTTATATTTCCCGAGTTCTTCGGGAGTTCCGTCGTCGGATCCATCGGTTACCCATACCATATGTAACTTATCAGCCGGGTAGTCCAGTTCAAGGCTGTTCGCCACTTTTGCAGCTACGAAACTTCTTTCGTTATAGGCAGCAATAAACAGTGTAACATCAGGTTCGTACCCGGGATCAGGTGGTGTTTTTTTTGAAATACCCAAAACCCTCTTGATTTTTATAAGTATAAAAAGCAGGATTCCGTACCCTATATAGGCATAGAATATCACGAACAGAAGTGCCCAAAATAGGATTTTTATTGCTATCATATCAATTCGGATTTATTTAAATTCCTGATCTTACGGGCAAATATATTGAACTCGTCAATGATCCCTATTTCAAATTCAGCACTATCGTTTAGCACCGATTTCACCCTATCAATTCCTGAATGTTTATACTCAATCAGAAAGGTAATATTCGGATATTGCGTTATAAAATTTCGCGCTCCCTGCAATGCCTCTACTTCCATACCCTCGAGATCAAATTTAAGTAGAATTTTCTCATTCTTGTCAATTTCCAATAAAGGAAGTACTGCATCGAAAGTGCGTATTTCGCTATGGGGATTTGTCAATATGTTGTCTTTATCAAACCTGGAAGCGCCGGTATTAACCGGGTTAAATTTGAACCTGGCTTGTACATTCTCATTACTCAGGCCTAAAGGGAATATTTTAACTTTGTCAATAAGGTTATTCAATTCAAGGTTTTTCAGCAACGCCAGATAGTTGTCGGCTAAAGGTTCGAAGGCAATACACCTGATATTGAATTTCGATAGCAGTATGCTATAGCTGCCTATACAGGCACCACCATCAATGAAAACCGAGAATTCATTTACGTGGTCCAGTATAAACTTCTTGAGACCCCATTCGTAATAATAGTTTGCAAACTGAAAATCGTTGGTGTTTTTACGGCAATAAAACGTCCCGACTGAGGTTCTGACAAGCCTGTCGTTACTATGAGATGTTCTGTTTTTCAGATACCTGACCGATGACACAATCGACACAAAATCGCCATACCTAAGGTATTCGATCAGATAACGCAGGTACGTTATTACTTTTTTCATCAGTTCTGGTTTAAAGGTTACTTGGATACATTACCGGCGTAAAAATTCAGGTATTTTTTTAATTACATTGCTAAGCTTTTTTATATAGCGTTTTGATTCGCCAATGGGCCTCAGGTTTTTCCACTTGGTACGGTTGAGATGTTCGAAGAATATTTTACGGAATTCCTCGCGGTTGTCGTAGGTTTTATACATTGGTTTGCGGCCGATGAAATGGATATTGAACGGATCGGCACATTCATCCGAAGCAAAAGCGTTCCAACGGGGATCCAGTTCGAGCCAACGGTTTGCCATTACGATGTTCAAGCCGTACTGGTCGGGATAATTGGCAAACTTTTCATTATCCGAAATACATTTTACTACCTTAACTGCACTATCTTCTTCCCTCCATTTTTTAATATTGATGACAAGGATCCCGGTGTTAAAGTATTTGGTATCAGGGTCAAATCCTAATTCTTTGTAATTCAGTATGCCGCCCCATGAATTACTGAATACTTTTAACCGTGGATCCATTACAGCAGCCAGCATATGATCGCCAAGGTCGATATTCCATAAATCTGAAATATCGCGCATCATGATCATATCCACATCCAGGTATATAATTTTATCATACCGTTCGGGTATGAAATGCGGGATAAAGATCCTGGTATGAATATTTTTAGGGTACGAAGTCCTGTCAAAGGGGATCTTCATATTATCCGGGATGGCATCATCCATAGCTATCCAGTTCAGGTGCATCTTGTCCGAAATGAGCGAAGCCGCCATTTTTTTCCGGTTTCTGGCCGTAATGCCATCATCGACGATAAAAACCTCTATGTTTTCACCTGATTTGTGGTGAAAATCAACTGATTTTAACAGTGCTGCCAGGAGTATCACATAGTGATTATCACATGCCACTATAACTGCAATCGGGGAACTTGTATTCATAACATTTAGGTTTAAATCTGCATTTTGTTATATTCTTAATTTACTGGCACTTGATCTAATCATGTTTATAGAAATAAATGCTGACCCTTCTGAATTCCTTGATAACCCGCGTTTTAATTGCATTGAAGAAACTACCGCTGTTTTCGACCGAACGCGTTATGGTCCAGGCTGCAGCCTTCAATTGAGTAACTCTTTTTATTTTACCGGTTTTAAGCAAAGCCAGGGCCATGGATCCGTCTTCGGATCGTGAGTTGTTTTTAATAAACCCGATTTTAAGGGCTTCTTCACGGGAAAAACAAAAATTTACTCCTCCTACTGCAAGATAAGGACGGTTAAACGTACGCAAATAATGAATGATGTCGCGGAAGAATTCGTAGATAGCATAACGCAGGCGCGATTGACCTTTGCCCGGAGTAAAGGAATAGGTGCCTGAACTGGCAATGCTTTTTCCCGCAAGTATGGGTTTCAGCATGGCATCAACCCAGGTAGGAGGATATATGGTATCCGAATCCCCGGTTAAAATATATGTGCCATGGGAATTCTCAAGGGCTGCCTGCCGGGCAAAACCATAGCCCTGTTTTGTTTCGAACACCGGCGTAATACCACACCTGCGAATGATTTCGGAGGTTTTGTCTTTCGAATTATTATCGACATACACATATTCAACCGCATATGCACTTTTCATAGCACTTAATGATGAAAGATTGCGCAGTATATTCGATTCCTCGTTCCAGGCAATAATATTTACCGAAACCAGTGGTGATTCAGACCGTTGGGAAGCAAACCCGGCCCGTATCGTTTCAAATACTGCTTCGGGAATATCCTCCGGTTTTTCATAGTCATACTGGTGGATCCGTATATTGGCTGGTATGATTGGACGAAACATAAAACGACTATTAAAAAAGTTAGATTCGGTCTTTTATTTGATTTTGTCGAACTGCTATTTAATTCCGGCTCCGATTTCCCGGTAGATATCAAGTACACGCCCGGCCATGGCTTTCCACGAAAATTTCGCAGCCTGAACAAAGCCCTTCCTGACCATATCCGCTTTTAACTCTTTATCCTCCATAATCCTGATCATGGCCGATGTAATTTCCTCCGGTTTAAAAGGATCAATCAGCAAGGCTGCATCGCCTGCTACTTCAGGCATCGACGAAGTAGAGGAAGTGATAACGGGAGCGCCTGATGCCATAGCTTCAAGCATAGGTATCCCGAAACTTTCGCGTAACGAAGGATATAAAAACACTTCGCACTGGCAGTAGATTGCAGGCAGGTCAGTATTTACAACATACCCGGTCAGGATAATCCGGCTGATGAGTCCGGGATCACCAATTTCGGTAAGAAGTTTTTCGAGTTCAACGAGGTCATAGTCGAGCATTACAAGGTGCAAATCACTTCCGGTTTGTTTCAGGAAATCGGAAAATGCTTTAAGGGTTCCTTTGGTATTCTTCTTCGGATCGGTATTACCAAGAAAAAAGAAAAAATGATCCGGCAAATGATATTTTTCTTTAACCCTTGTTAATTCACTCTTGTCAGTTACAGGTTTAAAATGTTCGCTCACTCCGTTATATACTGCCACCAGCCGTGAATCGCCTTCCATTCCAAAGAATTGCCCGATCCGGTTTTTTTCGAAATTCGAAACTGTAATTATCTTCCGGCTTTTTTTAATCACCCTGGGAACAAACATACGGCGGTATGCATTGCCGAACTTCTGATAATTAGTTCCGCTTCCCTCCAATATTTTAAGGTAACTGCTTTCCATGTATATGATATCGTGCAGTGTTACCACCAGCGGTATAGTAGTACTTACAGGGGCAGTGTTACTGGTACAATGAAGTATCTGGCATCCTGCTTTCCTGGCAGCCCTTGGTAATGCAATCTGCTCCCAGAAAGGGTAAAACCCTGTGCCAATCTCAACAATTTTAAAATTAGCTGTTTCTTTTATTGCCGAATGATCTTCGTCAGGCTTAATAAACAGCACATATTCATTTTCGGTATCAATAAGCTGAAGATTGCGGATGAGTTCCAGTGCAACCACGTCCATTCCGTGTTTTTTCTTTCTAAAAATACGCTGAGCTTCTATTCCTATTTTCATGTTTTTATTCCCCATGTTTAGTGTTAATATGAGATGAAACGGATCATCTGCAATCAACCGATAATGACTTTTTTAATCCGGTTGTAAATTACTACTTCAACCAGGTACGAAAAAATGATGAGTCCAATAACGTAAAGCCCGTATTCGATCACTTTATTATTGATAAAGCGCAGGTAGGTAGCTTCCACAACAAGGTACGCGTGTGAAATGTAAATCACATATGAACAGGGAGCCAGGTATCTGAAAACTCCGAAAATCAGGTTAAAGCCGCGCCAGTGGAGGTTTTGCCAGATTATAGCTCCGAACATAACCATAATAGCAAATACGAAATGCCGTAATTCGATGAAAGGATAGGCCACAAGAGGATAAGTGTACGTTTTGGTATACGAAAAATGAATGGCCAGGTTAGCGGCCAGTATCGCTGTAATTGCAAATAACACATAAGCATAGGGCATAATACCTCGGATAGTAAATTTCCCTCCCGAAAGGTACGTTTCGGCAAACCGCACTCCTATCCACCAGATAGCAAAATACATGGCCAGCCGGTTAACATGAAACGGGTAAATGACGTATGTAACTGCTGCTGTTATCGTGATTATACTGACCCATTTATTAAGTTTTTCCTTATCAATTTTATTGGCCAGCAAAAAGAACAGCATATAGAACCACCATTCGTACGAGAGCGACCAGAGGACCCCGTTTCCCATATACGCGGGCGAAATAACATGCGGTTTCTGCGAAATAACATCCTGCAGCATTAACAGGTTTCCCAGGAGCGTGAACCATTCGGGATAAGCCAATGTACCTTCATGGTAGCATTTAAGCAGGTAACCCAGCAGGAAAATAAAAAACAGCGGAATATAAAGCCGGATAAAACGTCGGATAAAGTAGTGTTTGAAGGATTTATCCTTTGATTTCTCATAGGTATATTTGATTACAAATCCTGAGAGCACAAAAAAGACTATAACCGCCTCGGGTCCAAACCGGAAAAGTATTCCCACATTAATACCAAGCAGATAAAATTTCTGTGGCAGAATATGGAAAAAGACGACATAGAGAGCTGCAAACCCGCGCAAGGCTTCAAGTCTTTCAAGTCTGGGTTTTTTTATTTCTTTTTTTTGCAGCATAACAATCTTATTTATTGGTGATCCGATTTCTTATCCTGACAATGGTTGATAATGTCCTCAAACAGATCAGCCCGGTTCTCCCAGGAGTTTTTTTCGGCAAATTGAATTCTCCTGGTTATCCTTTGCAGGCTGTCGGATTCAATCTCGCGAACTATAGCTGCACAAAAGGCTTCCTTCCCTGAAGTAAAACTGACGATTTCATTAAATTCGGGAAGATCAGCAAAAGAGGTGAGTACAACCGGTACCCCAACCGAGAGGTATTCATTAATTTTCAAAGGGTAAATATTTTTTGAGTATTCGTTACAGATATAAGGGATAAGACCCACGTCGCATTTTTGCAATAAGCCCGGCACTTCATTAGGTTTTACCGGTGGCCTGAATACAACATTCGGATATCCTGAAAGGTGTTGTTCAATGTTTTTATTCATTAATTCACCTACAAACTCAAAGTCATAATCCGGTAGTTGTTTTACTGAATATTCGATAGTATCGATGTCAAAACGCTGATCCAGGCTGCCGATGTATCCAACTTTCTTTCTTTTACCGGCATTACTCAAACCGGTTTTTGCACTTTGATTGAAAACATTGAAATCAACCCCATTTTTAACAACATACATTTCAGGGTTAAACTCTTTGAGGGATGTGGCCAGGAACTCGGACGTAACAATCACTGCATCTACCTGCTTTGAAAAACCCTGATCGGCAACTACTGCTCTTTGCCCGTAGCGGCCTGTATTGGGGCCATCATAACAATAGAACAGGTTGAGTTTTTCTCTTAATTTCCCGACAAGATTTTTACCGTAAATAGCGTTGTAAGCATTTATGCAAACTGGGTTATCCATTTTTAGTTTTCGGAGGGCGCGCCTTATTGATCGTGCATAAACATAACTATTGAGTTTTAAAAGCAGATTATACAGCGGTTCAACCTTAATAAATTCAACAGGAAGCAACGGCGGAATGACCAGGTGATGAACTTCTGTATCAAAATTTGTTTCTTCCACTATCAGCCTTTTACTAAAACCCAGCATCCTTGAAACCGGGGCCCTGCCCTTCCCGAATACGGTTGAAAGCATATCTTTCAAAGTGAAAGGATATTCTACAAATAATACCGTATTTCTCCTGGCAAGTAATGACATGAGTTGAACGGTTGATTTTGTATAAAAGCCTTCCCAGGTTGTATTCGAAACGCAAACAATATTATGGTTACTGCTCATCGGGTTTCAGTTTAGTCTCATATGTTGTAATTATTTCAACTCTCCTTATTTATTCCTGGTTTTACGCTGCCATGTTTGGTATGAATGAAATTTTTGTTTGCACCTTTAATTTTAAGCAGTGAGCCCATCATCAGGATCATCCCTTTGGGAAGACTGGCAAGGGCCCTCACCGTTTCTCTGGAATACAGAGCTCCCGGTATTGAGAATAAAAAGGAAAGCACGCACAGTATCACGACGATACCCCACAGCATTGAGTAACATGAACAAATGCCGAGTATGAAGTTTAAAACCACGAAAACTGCTCCGAAAAGAAAAACTGCACCTAGCAATAAAATACGGGGAGGCTGGATAAACTGTACCGCTTTGTCGAAATAATCGGCATTCCCCTTTAAAACCAGGTGCTTTGAAGCATTCAAAAAATCCTTCCTGAAGTAGTGCAATTGGGCTGAAAGCCAGCGGCGGCGCTGATTGCTGAACACTTCGGCCTTTTGAACTTTTTCGTCAAAAACCAGGGCATCGTTGAGGTACTCAATTTTATACCCGTCCTTCAGCAATTTCAGTTCGATTTCCTTGTCAAAACCACCAACTGCTTTTACTTCCGACATCAGTTCTTTGAAAAAACCATACCTGAAAGCCATGCCGGAGCCAATTATAGCAGAAGAAAGTCCAAGCACCCTGTGCCCTTTCCTGAAGATGTGATTGTTAATCTCTTCGCTCACGGCATCCAGGATGGCAAGCGAGGTGTTGGTATTTTTGGCAGTACGATGTCCCTGTACGGCCATAAAATCCTTTTCAAAACAGGCGTTTATCTTTGTAAGAAAATCATTCGCCATCACATTGTCGGCATCAAGCACAACTGCGATATCGTAAACGCCAGTCAATACCTCCATGGCTTTGTTCAATGCCTTTGATTTCGTGCTCTTATCGAACTTTACTTCCACCACCTTAATTGGCAGTTCCCTGAGGTGCGCAAGCGTTTCAGGCTGAAACGAATCGGCAATAATTACAATATCATAGTGTTCTTTGGGATAATCCTGTAAAAGTGCTTCCCTTGCTACTTCCATAATTACATCATCTTCCTTGTACCCGGGGATGAGAACAGCAATTTTCCGGTATATAGTTCGAGGAAGATAAACGGGTTGCCTGTAAAAAAGTCCGGCACAGGCAAAAACAAAAATATACAGGGTTGAGAGTGCTAGAAAAGCAAGAATCAACACCTGTATCACAATATAAAATATTTGTAATGCCGGATTCATTTATGATTCAATTTAATTAATTAATTTCTTGATTTGCAGAAGTTTAAATATAACAGAATCAAATTGGTCGCTAAAAGAATTAAACCGGCCGCGTTACCAGGGCTTTCTCCCATTTCCAGGCTGAACTCATCATTTCGTCGAGCGATTTTTCGGCTTTCCATCCCAGTTCATCGTTGGCAAAGCGGGTATCGGCCCATACCATTTCCACATCTCCGGGGCGGCGGGGAACTATTTTGTAATTAAGCTTTTCGCCGCTTACCCTTTCGAATGAATAAATTACATCAAGCACTGAATACCCGGTGCCGGTGCCCAGGTTGAAAATCTCCAGGTCAAGTTTGGTTTTGCCTCCCAGCATGCGTTCAACGGCGATTACATGCGCTTTGGCGATATCGACCACATGAATGTAATCACGCACTGCTGTTCCGTCAGGGGTGCTGTAATCGTCGCCAAATACACTTAAGCATTCACGTTTACCAATGGCTGTCTGTGTAATGAAAGGAACCAGGTTATTCGGCACTCCTAAAGGCAATTCCCCGATAAGAGCTGAATTATGTGCACCTATAGGGTTAAAATAGCGCAGGGCAATCGCATGGATTGGATGCGATTGAGTTACAAACTTCAGGATATCCTCGCACATCTGCTTTGTGTTTCCATAAGGTGACCATGCAGGTTTGATGGGTGCTTTTTCGGTAACAGGCAGTTCGTCAGGTTGTCCGTATACGGTACAGGAGGATGAAAAAACCATGTTGGATATCCCGTGAGTCTTCATTCCTTCCAATAGGTTTATCAGCGACTGAAGATTATTCCTGTAATAATCAAGTGGTTTTACCATGGATTCGCCAACCGCTTTGAAAGCGGCAAAATGGATGATCCCGTCGATATGGCTGTTCCGGCTGAAAAACTCGGCAGTCAGTTTGCCATCAGCCAGGTCGAACTGTTCAAAGACCGGCATAACTCCTGAAATCTTTTCGATGTATTTGAGTACATCAACCGATGAATTTGAAAGATTATCGACAATAATCACATCGTAATCATTTTGCTGAAGTTCAACTACAGTATGCGAGCCAATAAACCCGGTGCCTCCTGTTACAAGTATTTTTTTATTAGCCATTGTGCCGTTCCGGTTAGGTTATTTGATTGAGGATTATGCGTTTGATTGGCGTAGGTATAATTAATTCACAAATAAATCGGAGATTCGTTTCAGGCCGGACTATTTCAGTTTGCGAAGCTTGTTCCTGACCTTAAGCGCATATTTTCGAAGCCAGGGAAAATACTTGCCGCTTTTCAGGTTATACATCATCGATTCGGCCTCAAAAACCATCTCGAAATTTTCGGTACAAAGCACCGGTTTCTTACTGATCCTGTTTATCTCGAGTGCCTGTTCCATTGAACTTTCGATAAACAGCACATACGGTTTCGACATGTAGTTTTTTGCTTTATGCTCGGCATGGCTGTTGGCTTTCTGTCGGGCGGCCATATCGGGAAGGTCCATCATAATAAGTTCATTATATTTCACCTTATTGGCTGCAAGCCAGGTTTCGGTGGCTTTACGGTATTTCTCAAGCCTTGATGTGACGAGGGTTCCTATTTTACTGCCCGGGATAAATAAAGGAGGCGCATTAAGCACAAAGTCCATGTATTTTGCCCCATCGTCGTTCTGCTCGGGAGTAGGATCGGCACACAAAACACCGTCGATGTCGAAGCAGGCTTTTTCGAGTGTTGAATGGTTGAAAATATTCCACTGGAAATACCTGGGTAAAGGAACTACTTCGAAAAAATAGTCCACCATTTTTTCTTTACCAGGGATCACATACACTGCGCAATAACTAATCGAAAACTGTGCTTCGAGGTGCTTTAAACTTGCTTTGCATTCCAACATGGCAGCACCTGATGCAATGCTGTCGTCGACCACGAGGATTTTTTTAAATTCCTTCAGGTCGAAAAACTGGCTGCGTGCACCCGCTTTATAGATATGACCATTCAGGAATGAATGAATGTCGGTATACGGCCTGTTGAGATAAAGTGCAAGTAAATTTGCGGGTAGCATACCACTTCGCGGAATTCCTACTATTAGGTCGAAATCACGGGGTATGATACTCAACCGCCTGAGTATTATCTGATTTAAGTCTGAGATGTTCCTGTAGTACATACGATTTTGAATTTAGGAAGTGATTTATAAAACCTGGACTCCCGTATAATTACTTTTATTCTTTCCCCGCAGTGTTAATGGTATTATTATGCCGGCATGGTTACTAAAACAAAGCCAAGTTAGGGATAATTATATTAGCATGTTGCCATTTTTTTTGGCCTGTAAAAAAAGCCTGGTTATCGACTGTGTAATGAATCTGCCAGAAATTTCAAGGCTTCCTGTTGTTTGGTTTTAAGGATTTTATTGACATGTTGAAAATCGATCGGGGCATAAAGCTTTTCAGTCAACAGGTCATCAGCCGATTGGATGATCCTGTCTTCCAAACCAAATGTTTTGAGCAAGGATGTAAACCTTGTCATGCCGCGCTTTTTATTGCCAAGGGCCAAAAAAGGCTTGTTAAAAATAATTGCAAACGCAGTTCCGTGAAAAGAATCCGTAATTACATATTCGGCATCCATAAAGCCTCTTAACCAGGCTGTAACAGGAGGATATATGCAGTCGTTTATTCTATTCCTGCCTGCATCCCTGAATATGCTTTTGGGCATTATCGAAACTTCGTTCAAACCTGTTTCCCGGGCGATTTTATTGATAAATTCCAGTTTATCGGGTGATTTATCCAAAACATAGGTTAACAAGGTTCCGTTGCATTTGGGAATATTGTCTTTTTCAACCAGTCTGATGTAATCTTCTTTGGCCAGTAATAGTGTCGGATCCAGAACCTGCAGGGCATCAATTCCGAAGTTCTCTTTGCAAAGTTTAACTGCCGAATCTTCGCGAACGCCAACCGCATTGAACAGGCTGACCAGTTTCCTGCATTCTTCGGTTTGTTCGGGTGTATATTCCCAATTGTCGACACCAAAAGACGCTGCGTATGAAATACGTTTTATACCGGATTTTGCATCAACAAAACCGAGGAAATGATTTGCAAGTGAAGGTGAATATTTTGGCCGCCACACCTGGTCGCTTCCGACCACATATGCATCAAATCCATAACGGCTAAGTTTGGCAAATTGATTTTCGGATTTCAGAAAATCGGTTATTCGGATATTTTCGTTGATGAAACGGATAGTATGCTGATCAATAACAAGTTCCTCTTTGGCTGTAGCCCATGACCTGATAACTCCGGCTTTCCTGGTCAGTATACTTCTAAACAGCCGGTTCGAGAAGGAGAGGACTTTAATATGGAATGGCATGATGGGGTTACGGCGGTAAACCGACCATACCTCATGCCCCATTTGCTTTAATACAGATTGCAATGCAAACGTCTGCAGCAAACCTCCGTAATTCGAATTAAAGGGTAAGGTGATTATTCCTATTTTCATATCATTTTTGTCTTTTCATGTAATTGACAACCTGTTGATTACTAAACATGTTCAACAGTTATTTCTTTTGCACTTTTTCGTGGCGATGCGGCAATGGAAAAATTATCGGGAACGTAACCACAGGAAATAATCATCAGGAGGACTTCATTTTCGGGGATATCCAGGATTTTACGAAGTATTACATCCTTATCATTTGCGACGCCCCAGTTGAGTGAACAGGCTCCGATGCGGTTAAAATGCAGTGCATTTAGTAACGACATTATAAAGATACCACCATTTAAGTGATTTTCATTTCGCTCATGAATATCTTTTGTAGTCGAAATCACTGAACTAATTACCAACAAGGTTTCAGCCAGGTGACCAAATCCACGGTTACCATTTTGAACTTCGAGAATCTGTTTTTTCATTTCGGGTGATTTAACAATATGCACCCGGTTTGGCTGACGATTGCAAAAGGAAGGGGATTTCTGGGCCAGGTCAACGCAATCGTATAATACAGCCAATGGAATTTCCTCGCTGGTATAATTACGGACCGAATATCGTGAACGGCAAAACAGGTCGAAAGGGCTGTTCGCATACTTAAAATACTCATCCCTGCTTATCTGGATCTGCTTCAACCCTTCGGTGGTTTTAAATTCATTTTCAAGAAGTGCGAGTTTCCCGGCAACATCATCATCCAATCTAAATTTGATGTGTTCGTGAAAATCCCGGTATTCTTTTAAAACGGAAACCGATTGCGTATATTCCATTTCATCCTTGGGCAGGTTTAATTTCCGGTATTTCAAAACCGTATCAACTAAATTTACCACGATCGGTTTACCAAAACCAGGACGCGGAACAGGCATGGTTAATCCTTTTTCAACTATGTGATAGGCTAAGGTTAAATCGCGTTTTACTTTTTCGGCTTCCGAATCACTAAATACTTTATCATGAACACGCCTTTTCAGGTCAAAACTAACCGCTTTTTTAGCAGCACGCAGGTAATACAGATAAAGCATCTTCTGCGGCACCAATTGTCTTAACTTGTTTTTTAATGATCCCATTTTAAATGGATTTATACTGTTCGTAAAAGTTCCTCTATATTCCTGATTCCATCATTTAATATAAAGGTGTCAAAATTACATTTCATTAACATTATACATTATTATCTTCGGATTTTCAGCATTTTAAAAACCCGGTTTAGGGGTTTATTCATTAATTCACGCTCCGATTCGTTCATCCCCATGAACCAGAAAACCGGCAAATAAATAAGTGAAAACACTATGATACCTGCACCAAGGGTCAGGATTGTTTGCAGATGAATAAGACTCATGAGGAAATATGCCGCACTGCCAAGAATCAGGGGAGTAACCGACATTTTACCAATTTCTTTCCAGAATTTAGGGATATCAATATCCTGTTTTTTGTAGTAATAGATATTCATGACGATGATATGGCCGATTACAATGGCAATGCAGATTGCGGCAGCGCAACCAATGCCACCATACTTTTTAACAACAAAAAGCTGCAATCCTAAACTGAATATTGCTATTACGATGTAAAGCAATGCCCTGAAGCGCACTTTGTTTCGTGCCTGTAAAATGGTAATTCCAAGATTCTGAATCAATGGTACTGTAAGCGGTATGAAGAACAATAAAGAGATTGTGTATACATCGGCATAATTTGCGCCTGCCCATAAAATGACGAATTGCTTGCCAAAAACAATAAAACCGGTGAGTATAAAAGCCATTATTATATACTGTATCCTGCCTGTACGGATAAACAGGTCGGAAATCGCCTTATTTGATTTCTCATTCGTGGTCATGGCTGTTACCCTGGGAAGAAAAACGCCCGAAATGGCAGTTGAAAAATTCATGTACATATTCTCAAGCTGAATCCCTACAGCAAATACGGCAACAGCAGCCGTACTAACAAAAGCTCCCAGAACCACCTGGCCGGTACTCCAGTATATCTTGTCGATGATTGCATTCAGGAAAATATAGAAAGAATACATGGCCACTTCCCTGAGAAATCCCCAATTAAATTTATTAAAGTAGAACCTGACTTTAATCCTGTACTTGCAATACCAGAAATTTATCAGCTGGCTTGCAACATTAAAAATAGTAATCAGCACAACCATCCCGATAGCCCGGTAACCAAGTTTGAGGAGCAATACCATGACCAATGTATTGAGAACAATCCGCACAATCTGGACTACTTTCTGGAAAATGAAATCTTCGTAGGCGGTTATAATGGAGCCGAAGATACTGAACGGGAAAGTAAACACCAGGTTAAAAACCATCAACAGCATGAGGATACGGGCCTTGCCTAGCTCATTAGCTGACATAGCACTCCCGAAAATCGACTCCACATTGAAATACAAGGCTAATCCTGCCGCAAGTGCTAAAAGCGCAATAAACGAATACAGCACAATAAACA
The DNA here is from genome assembly GCA_963677975.1 of Bacteroidales bacterium. Lineage (GTDB taxonomy): Bacteria > Bacteroidota > Bacteroidia > Bacteroidales > UBA4417 > UBA4417. The sequence continues at coordinate 4,991,067 of OY782677.1, forward strand.
TCCCGAACATGGAGTATTGTTCTTCGGTTTTTCCTTCGGCCCTGAATTTAGCGGTGTATCTTATAATAGCATTTCCAAAACCCAAATCAAGAATAGTGAGATAAGCAACCACCGAACCAACGAGCGAATACAGGCCGAATTCACTTTGGCCCATCATACGCAGCATATAAGGCGTATAAAGCAACCCAACCACATTGCTCAATCCCAAAATGACATATGATAATACTGCTCCGGCTTTCAGCTGATTGATTTTCATGTTTTGAGTTATAACGATTGAGCCATTTGAATCGGTTGTTTTAAATTATTTCAAGTTTTTAAAAGTGTTGACTTTTTAAGCCAAAACTTTCAAATCCTGCTTTTCCGCCAATGCTTCTTTATCAAAAACTTCGGAACTAAGCATAATTGCCATTGACATGTAGATTAATACACTGGTTGGCATTTGCCCCAGCACCATGTTGCCGTATGATGCCGCCATAATGCCGAACATTCCTGAAACCAGGGCTGCCATTTTCATTTTCACTATTGGGTCCCGAATCCTGAACATGACATTGAAGGAGGCTTTAGTGATAATGTAAAAAAGAATCAGCAGGTGTAATGTAAGGCCTACTATGCCTTGTTCGGCCCATATCAAAACATACCAGCTGTCAGCCGGTACGTTGGACAAAAATGCTTTCGGGGCAAATTTCCGGGCTTTCCCTCCTGCATGACCAATACCTCCGCCAAAAGGACGGGTTGCCAGATAGGTTTTCAGTTTTGCCTGGTTATCAAGACGCACCTGTAATGATGCGTTGTCGGGGTCAAATGCCGATCGCATCCTCCTGATTTCCGCGTTGCCTTGCCCGATATAGGTATACTTGAAAAATATAAAGAACGACGCTATCAATATAGCTCCCGAAACCAGTGCAACCGTATTTTTTCTAAGGACGAAAAACGCGGTCAATCCGGCAAACGGGACACTGATGGCGCCGCGTGTTCCTGAGATAACCATCCCGTAAAACCCCATAACAGCAACTATGATAAAAAAGATTTTCATCCAGCGTTTTTTCTGGACAAAAGCGATAATTATCGCTACTACTGCCGAATAGCCCTGGTTAGCACCAAACTGACCTGCATCGCTCATAAAGGAAAAAACCCTGAGTTTACCGAATAAGATATGGGTAGAAGCATTTCCTTCGTTCAGCCATTGTCTCTCAGCATAATCAACACCCAGCGTATTTTGCATTATTCCTTTAGCTGTTGCCAGCAACGAAAAGATTCCCCATATAAGGAAGAAAATATCTAATTTCTTATTTGTATTTATAAACAGCAAGGTTAACGGTACAATCATGAGCATGTATAGCGCAACCCCCCTTCCTGCAAACCATACACTTCTGTCAACTACTTCAGGGTTGACAAACTCGAAAACAAAATAACATGACCATATGAACGCTAATAAGGTGACGTCTTTTGCTGCGGGGGAGAAATCGATCTTTTCCTTAAACCGGTTAAAAAAGAGCGCTATAAAGGTTAATATCAGCAAACCATCCAGAACTATACCCATCTGTATCCCCGAAATATAGCGGGCTAAACCAAGTAATAAAAAGCCAAAGACAATAGCCGTATATAAGCCGATAATCGGGTATAGGAATAAATAATATATGTAAATAAAAACGAAAGGCAGGACAATCAGAACCAGGCCTCCAATAATTTCCATCCTGCTGATCACCAATGCCGAAATTACCGTAATACTTAGTATTAATACTAAAGATCCGGGGTTCATCAGCCTGTTTGATCCTGATGTTGATTCGAAAGGGTTCTGCTGGGTCAGCATAAAATTATTCTATCACTTAGCCTCTTACTTTGTTAATATTCGTTTCTCCTCACAACCGGCTAAAAAACCGACACTTTTGAGTACTGTTGGTGGTATTAAGAATTTACCAACCGTAACAAGTCACTTTCCCGTAAAACAAGTACAATACCTCATGCGTCTCTTCCGGCAAAATCTGGTTTCTGCCTGGCCGGAAGAAAGTGATGCATTATATATGCTTTATAATTGAAGTATGAGGTTAAATATGGTTTCTCGCATAAAATTCAAGTCGAAAAAGTTTTTTCACCAGCCTCCGTAACCTGCTTCGTTTTTTAGGCAAATCACCAAGAACCGATTCAACAACCGTAAGTTCAACCCCATTCAGGATAAAATGCGTTTGTTTTTCGGTAAGTTTCATGAATCCATCAAGTGCTACCTGGTCGGCATTTGACCAAACCCTGTTCGATCGGCATATCAATATGGGGATATCGGCATCCGAGACAAGTTCCACCGGGTAAGGGTAGTATAAAATGGGCGGCAATTCAATTAAAACAAAGTCAGGAACAAAATCCGGACTAATTGAATTCTGTTCAAGAATATCCTTATAGTTTTTAACCGAGTAGAACTTTTCGCTGACATTGTATACAAAGTATTCGCCTGGTTCCAGGCGTTTTTCTGAATTCACCAGGAAAGGACTATCGAAGTCGATGCGCGAATCAGGATACCCTAAAAGCATACTGATAATTGACCCCCGCTGCTTGCCCCCGCTTTTTGGGGCAGGTTTAGCCTGAGGTACTATATCCTGGTAACCAATCTGGGTGGTTTCAGTTTTCAACAAAGTTTCGGGAGAAAAACCCAGGACAATCACTTTTTCACCCTGCAATTTCAGTTTTTGAGCCAGGTTGGCAGCTATAGTCGACTTACCTTCGCCCCCTAATACACTGAATATCAAGAGTGTCTTTGTGCTTTTTGCGGATTTGTTTGTATTAAGATACAATTCAATATTCTGTATTGTGATTTCCAGTAACCGGTTTGTTATAAAAAGGAAATTGGTATTCTGAACTTTAAGCAATATTTTGGGGAATATTCCCAGCACAGGCAATTTGAGAATCTGCGAACCTTTTTCAGGGCTTTTAAGTGATTCATCGAAATATTCCATCAGCAGTACGCTGATCAGAATGATCAGGAAGCCAACCAATGCCCCTATAATTATCAGCATTTTACGTTTGGTCGGCGTTGGAGATAATGGGTAGAACGGTGGATCAATTGTTTTCAGATTTGAAGATAGCTCATTATCCTGCATTTTCAGTTTAGCCTCGTTCAACCCGTGTAATATTTCCAGGAATTCCTGTTCCGCAACGGAAATTTCTCTTTCGATCCGTTTCAGATTCGCACCTGCCGGTGCATAAATTGCATATTGTTTCTGAAAGTCGATGATTTTTTGAGCCATGACTACAAGGCCAGCTTTACTGTTTTCAGCATCGATCACATTGGTAATCCAATCCTTAAGAACAGAACTAACAGGTAATCCATCGGTAGTATTTCCATATTTATACAACTCCCCGACAGCTGACTTTACATCTTCCTTCAGTTTTTCATCCTGTGCTTTCAATTCACCCAGGGTTTGAATGTCTTTATTGTCAATTGTGTCCTTATTTTCGATTGATGTAATTCTATAGCTAACTGCTCCCAGTTGATCCCTCAGTTCAAGTATTCTGGAGCTTTTTAATTGTATCTGTTCCTGATTTCCAAGTTTTTCCTCTAAGCGGGTAATTGCAGCCTGCACTCCGGCCAGGTGAACTTTTTTGCTATTGTAATCAAGATCTAATTGTTCTTTGACACCTGCTACGGCTTTACTTTGTTCGTAGTAATTTATAATATTGTTATCTGTATTAAATTTTAGCAGCTTATCTTCGGCAAGGGATAGTTTTGTAGCAGCCTGTTTCAGTTGAAATTCGAAATATTTAACTACAGCATCTGATCGGTTTTCTTTGAATCTCCTGTAATTCTTAATACAGACTTCTGTAATGAGCTCAAGCGTTTGCTGGCAGATTGCAGCATCGTCAGTCTCATATTTCAAACTCACAAGATCGCTGATGCCAATTCGCTGCACTTTGACGGTTGACAGTGCACTGATAGAATAATGAGGATGTGAAAAATTAAGCAGCTTATAAATAAAGTTGGTATCACTGCTGTGCATGTAATCAGTCAGATTTTTAACTGTCTGCTCATAGGCCGCCTGGTTAATTGAAGCCGGCAGCCATGAAGGATTGGTTGAGTCTGCATCAGAATAAAATGAAAAAGTCTTATTTACAATTGATGTATCAGGTTCATTTTCAGAAACAGGTTCATTTTCCTGAGCTTTTTGCACCGTGGAACCAGGTGTTTTTACTACCAGGCGTAAAATATAGGCAGGTGTAATTTTTTTAATCCCCGAATAACTCGCTGCTGAAATGTACTGTGGATCTGCTTTCCCAAGTAAAAGATGCTGTGCCAGCAACCGGATAGCAACTTCCTGCTGCGTTTCGCGCGACTTTATAACATTAATAAGATTATCAAATGAAGTATTTGAAGCCAGTGAATTGATAGCTTTATTCATTTCAACGCTAGAGCCTGTTGCGATTCCGGTATAAAGCGTAGTTTCGGAACTAAATTTCAGATCAGGCTTCCTGGTCATGTAGGTTACCAGTGCAGCCAGTACAAGCGGAGTTACAAGTAATAAAACCAGATGCCTTCGCAATATCCTTATAAAATCAATTATATTCATCCGTCTGGGTTATTGTATTTTTATATTGAATTTAAATCCGACCAGTTCTTCGAGAATCATATATGCTGTTTTGAAATCGACTTTGGCTTCTTCAAAACTGATTTCTGTATTGCCTGCTGTTTCCGACATGCTTGAATAGGTTCCTAAAGGTATTACCCCATTTTGAAATTCTTTTTCTGCCATTACCATATTCATTCTTGAAGTCTCAAGATTTTTGGCCTTTATTTTAAGAAGTGACAGTTTCATAATCAGATCATTGTATTGTTTGATGACCATTTGCCTGATTTGATCCCTTTGAACTTCGGCCATACTTTTAGCCTGTTCCACTTCCATTTTAGCCAGGTCAATCTGGTTCTTATGGTTAATAAAATCGGAAAGAGGAAGTTTTAAATATGCTCCCACTCCATAGTTTGTCTGATTGGTTTTGGTGGCAATTAAAGAGGGGTTTTGCCCTTCGGCTGTATTAGTTGAGAAGTTATCAAATGTACCATAACGGATGTCAGCCTGTACTCCGAAATTCTTTGTCCAGGCCTTGCTATCCATATTTAGACTAATCTTTTTAGCCTGAATACCTTGCTCAAAATACTTCAGCATAGCATTATGTGCAATTGCTGAATCGATCATTACAGTCAATGGAGGAATGGAAATACTGTCGAAAAACAAGTGCTGATCAACCGGTTTGGCAGTTTGTGCTATTACTGCGAACGGATAGATGCAGGTCAAACCTAGAAGAATAAAAATTTGCTTGAATTTCATATTATGTTTTTTACGTTTTAATCAGACAGTGTCTTTCTGAAACAGGGCAGGAACCGTCCTCAAAATGAGTTTCAGATCGTACCAGAAAGAATAGTTATTACCAACAAAATGATCGGCATACACATTATCAAGGCGTTTGCGTTCGTCTTCCGACATGTCCCCGCCCCGTCCCCTTAGTTCGACCTGCCACAGCCCTGTTATGCCTGCAGGGGCAAGGAACCGTTTTGACATATCATCCATTGTGAGCAATTCAGCTTCATAAACAGGCAGGGGCCGGTTTCCGACAATCGACATATCGCCTTTCAGAACGTTGATAAGCTGGGGCAGCTCATCAATACTGGTGTTCCTGATAATTTTCCCGACTTTGGTTATACGCGGATCGTCAACAATTTTGATAAATGCTGACTTTGTTTTGGCAACTTCTTTCTTTTGAATATTAAACCAGTAATCGCATATTGTGTAATTTTTGATGTGCAGAACAGGCGAGCAGGTTTGGCCTGCAGGCAATTCACTGCACCTGGGGCATGGAGAGGTGAAATCAATTTCGGCCGGTATGGACGAAGTGTTATACTGGTTTTTCTCTTTGGCAAGTTTTGCCAGTTCGGAGTCGGAACCCGTACGCATTGAGCGTAACTTATAGAAATCGAATGGCTTACGGCCAACTCTTTTCGAAATATAATAGACTTTGCCATTCGATTCGAGCCGGATAGCAAGCATGATAAGAAGCAAGAAAGGGGATAGTAATAACAATGTAAAACCTGCTACCGCAATATCGAACAGGCGCTTTGAAAGCGGCATCCTGTATTCAATATCAGCTACCGGTATTGGCTTAGAAGAAACAGTTTTGCTCCTGAAATCACAAAGGAACTGTATCCGGGCAACCAAATCGTGTGCTGCCGGCAAAGGGGTCACAAAGAAGTCATCGACATGCTTGTTGAACGCTGTTTTGAACAGGTCCTCCCTGAATTCCGAAGCAACAAGGATAAAAGGAATTTTATTAAATATGGGTCGTTGGCGAACCCATTCGAATATCTCCATTCCATCGCTGCCGGGAACGGATGTCTCACTGATTATCGCATCAAAATCATGTTCTTCCCTGAACAAAATGTCAGCTTTAAGCCTGTTTTCCACAGTGCGAAGTGTAATATCGTGGCAATTATTAATTATCCCGATATTCAGGGGTGAGCTTCCGATGTAAAGTATATTGAGCAAGTTTTCCATAATCAGTTTCAAGGTGTGAAGCAAAAAATCTTGCAGTGGATAAAATTAATTTAGTTATTGATGATCACCATTTCACTGCATAATGGATAGGAAACAGGTTTTTTTTGATCAGTTCTTCAAGTTCTTCGGGGTTGAAGGGTTTGGTGAGGTAATCCTGGGCCCCGAGTCTATAACATTTCACTCTTTCTTTGCTGGCTTCGGTTCCTGAAAGCATAATAACCGGCGTATGCTTTGTATAACCCCGCTGACGAATCTTTTCAAGTAACTGGTATCCATCCATATTAGGCATCTGTATATCACAAATAATAAGGGCAGGAAGGTTAACTTCGAGCCACTCGAGCGCCTCTATACCATCGTTTTTACTAGTAATATCGTAATCCTGCGAAAGGAAATTTTCGAGTAAAATACGGATGTTTTGTTCATCATCAACAACTAGTATTGTTTGCTTCATATTCTGTCGGATTTAATCGGTGATTAAAAATTATTATTTGCAACAAGCAACGTTTACGGTTGTTTTTACCGATTACCGGGAACCTCCCGGTAAGGAAAAAATTCAGCCGAACCTTTAAACAATGAGCTAAGTTACGAATGTAAGCAGTTTACTGATCCAAAACGGCTAAAAAAAAACATTTTCAGCTTTGGGGAAAAATAATTTAGTATTTAATCTCCTTGTCAGCATATTAGCCGGGAAATCGCCTGTACTGATTATTAAAAATTTTCCTCCTCCAGTTGTTTAACCACAATATTAATCACATGATGGAGCTTACTGATTAAACCCTCTAGTTCAGAATCTGACCCGGATTTGCCTGCAATCGATTCAATTGACCTGATTTCCTGCTTCAATTCTTCGATCCCGAACATATCAATATTCGGCTTAATACGGTGAGCCAATTTTTTTATAGTGTCAAAGTCTCCGGTAGCGAAAGCGGCCTCGATCTGCTCAACAGTGAAGCGCGCCAGTTCAACAAAACCATTGATCATTTTCCTGATAAAATCGGCATTCCCACGATTGAACTGAGAAAGATACTCTAAATTATAGAGTTTCTTTTCAGTTTCGGGCTGAACATCTACAGTTACCACATTATCATTCCCCAGTGGGAGACATTTAAGCATGGCTTCCAAAAGGACGTTTTCTTCATAAGGTTTGGTGATGTAATCATTCATCCCGGCAAGCATGCAGCGTTGTAATTCTTCTTTAAAAGCGTTGGCTGTAAGGGCAATAATAGGCGTGTTCAGCTGCATTTGATTTCGGATCAGAGCAGCAGCTTCCAAACCTCCCATTTCAGGCATTTGTAAGTCCATTAATATCAGGTCGAAGGCCGATTGTTTCAATTTTTCGATAGCCTCAATTCCATTAACAGCCTCGGTTACCTTCATACCAAAGAATGAAAGTAAATTTTCGGCCACCAACCGGTTCAGGTCGTTGTCTTCGACCAGCAGGATTTTTTTGTTTTTAAGAGAATTGTAACTTTCGGGAGTAGGTTTGGTCTCAATTTCGGTTTCGTCAGCCAGTTCAAGTTCCAGATTGATCTCAATAGTTGTTCCGACTCCTTTCGATGTGGAGACTTTAACAGTACCATCCATCATATGAATCAGTTCGCTTACTATTGCCATACCAAGCCCGGTGCCACCATATTTTCGGACTGCTGAATAATCATCCTGCGAAAACTTTTCAAAAATGGTTTTTACAAAAGCCTCATCCATGCCGATACCTGTATCGGAAACTTTAAGCTGAATGGTATGAATATTATTTTTCTCTCCCGACAGCATACATTCAACCGAAATACTACCTGTTTCGGTAAATTTTATAGCATTGTTGATTACATTTAGCAATACCTGCCTGATACGGCTCGAATCGCCCATGTATGCCGGGGCTAATCTTTGGGATATCCGCTCGCTGATTTTGAGCATTTTCTCCTGGGCTGAAGGTGCCAGGATTGAAATGGCTTCAACAACTACTTCGTGAAGGTTAAAGGGGCGATTTACAAGCGCAAGCTGGCCGGATTCGATTTTAGAAATATCAAGAATATTGTTGAGCGTTGAAAGCAAGTGCTGGCTTGCCAGTGTTGCATTTTTAATGTACATGCTTTGTTTTGGCGACAAGACTTCGCGCGAAAACTCCCTTATTATTCCAATGATTGCATTTAGAGGAGTCCGAATTTCGTGGCTCATATTGGCCAGGAACGCTTCTTTTGCAACGGATGATTCTTCCGCTTTAAGGAGGGCGATTTCGAGTTCATGCTCTAGTTTTTTCTGGTCGGTAACATCAACGGAAATACCCACCGTCCCTATAAGTTTGCCCTTGTCGTTGAAGTTAGGACCACCACTTGTCAGCCACCAGCGCAAATCTCCGTTTTTAAGTTTTACCTGCAATGGGTAAGTACTGGAAGCCCCTTTGAGCCTCGAACTGCTTTTTTCTCTTGCCTCTGATTTGAATCCATCTCCCACCAGGAGATCAACGGATTTCATCCCGATTAATTCTTCCCTCGAATAGCCCGACATTTCGCAAAACTGCTGATTAACATCCATTATAACATCCTCGTTATCAGTTTCCAGCAATCCCATCTTCATGTTAGCGATAATGTTACGGAACTTTTCCTCCTGCTTTTTAAGTGAATTCTCCTGGCTTTTTCTTTCCGTGATATCGCTGTATTTCCAGAGATGGCCTTTATAAATACCATCAATAGAAATGGGTATGTAATCGCGTTCGAAATAATGCCCGCTAACCAATTCCAACTCTTCTTTCAGTATTGTCTTCCTATCGGATAAGGTCTGTTCAATCCTTCTGACAAATTCATCAGGATTTCTGAACATGAATTTGCTTTGTTCGGCCGATCCGCTGCAATCTGCTCCTGTCAAATCTTCCGGGCTGGCCGGAATGCCGAACATAGAACAGAAATTAGTATTAGTAAGCACGATTGATCTGTTCTCATCTTCAAGCAATATTCCTTCGTCGAGGCTTTTTATCAGCTCAGCAAGCCTGATTTTTGAATTCCTGAGGGTTTCCTCTGCCTCTTTCTTTTCACTAATATCTTCGATAATCGAAAAATATTCCTGTAAATTATTGTTCTTTTCGATCGGCTGTTTTTTAACATTAGCCCAAAACCAGGTCTTATTTTTCCGGTATAAAATAATATCAACATCAACCGGTTTGACTTCAAGGTGGCCAAGTTCAAGTTCTTTGATGCTTTCAGCCTGGGTTAGCGGGCCATAGACGATTTCAGGGAGTGTTTTCCCAATAACCTCATTCAGTTCATAGCCAGTAAGTTTCAGCAGTGACTCATTAACATAATTTATTTTGAAATCAGGGCCTGTAAAATGCACGCCTTTTAGATTGCTTTTTACAACCAGCGAAAGCCGCTCTATCTCCAGTTGGTTTTTTTTGAGTTCTGTAATATCTTCCTCTATGGAGAAATACTTGATCACATTACCATCATTATCTTTCAGCGCCTGTCCCCGTATCCTTGACCAGTACGGATGCCCCGATTTGTTATAATTCAGTATTTCGCAAACAAATGGCTCAGCAATATAAACCTGGTTTCTCAGATAAGTGCTGGTTTCTATGCTTGTTTCCTTCCCCTGCAGAAGTTGCCCCGGTTTTTTCCCCTTAATCTCATTAATGGTATAACCGGTCATTTTTTCGAAACTACGGTTTACCCATTCAATTTTACCTTCCTTGTCTGCAATTACAACCCCGTGAGTATTATCGGCTGCTATTGATGAAAGGATCAGCAATTGTTCCTCATTTTCCTTTTGTTCGGTAACATCTCTTCCATAAATATTAAAATATCCTTCTTCAGGAAGTGGTTTTATTACAAAGGAGAACCATCTGCCGGCCGATTTTGCTTCAATAGTTTCTCGTTCGGCAGCAGGATCAACAAGAGATGCGATTTTACGCCAGAAATCAGGGGTGGTATAATTTTCATTGTTATAGGTAAATTCCGAAATTTTTTCCGCAACAGGGTTTATTTTCAATACATTACCCTGAAAGTCGATCCTTATTAACGGATCCGGGTTTTGCATAGCAAACAAGGCAATATCATATATTTCCTTACTGGCGTTCTTCAGCTCATTTTTTTGTTTGTTGATAGTCTGAAGTAGTTTCTTAAGATCCTCAGTGGTAATCTCCTGCGATTTTAATACATGAAGCAGATCGATCATTGGATCGTGTAAAGCGAAATCATCTATGCTGAGGTTATTCTGAATCACTTGGTTCATTGATCCAAACCAGGGAGAACCAATAAACAATAATTGATTTTCACCTGGTAAAAATTCCAACTGGCCACGCAATGTAGTTTTCTGCTGATTCCTGCATCCAATTATAACCAATTGGTTTACCAATAATTCAAGAGAATTAAAATCTACCTGAGATAGTTCGGGTCTTATTAAAATGAAGTTTTCAGCAAATGTTTTCCCTTTGATTCCGGGAAAAAGCTTTTCCAATGTGACCCCGTTCGATTCGATAACCAAATCGTGGTTCAGCAAAAAATAAAACGGGAAAATGCGGTTAAACTGTGATGTTTCAAATGATACCATACTTACCAGAAATTACCAGCTAACTTTAAACACTTCATGATCACCACCCGAAACACGACTTTCCAGAAGTTCGATCATTACAGGGGTATCATACATTTTACCCAAACCGGAAATCAGTCCCCTGACAAATTCCTGTAAGCCTTCACGTTTTGAATAATAGTGAATGTGAATACTTTTTTCTTCACTATTACTTGTCCTGAATTCAGGCGGGGTAAGTCTGGGATAAATAAGCATGATACGGCTGTGAAAATTGGGGAGGTTAATCAAAAAATTTTTTAAATTATTCCCACCTGCCTGCATCAATCCCCCATATCTTTCCTTCCCGGTTTGCAGAACCCACCATTCACCAAACGCTTGGAGAACTTCGGCAATTGATAAACCCATTACTATGCCGACTGCACTGGCAAGTTTATACGTGATTTCATCATTGTATGGCTCGTTGCTGATAAAAAATCAACATCTACACCGCTGAGTTGTTTCACCCTGTCCCATTTTTCCTGCCCGAAACTGGATGTAACAAGGTCTTCAATTGCCTGGTTTACAATTCCGTACATATTGAATTGATTTACACATTCCCATTAGGTAAAGTAAAGATAAATTTACTTCCTTCGTTAAGGATGCTTATAACACGTATTTTACCTCCGTTTCTTTCAACAAAGTCCTTACATAAAACCAGTCCTAAACCCGATCCCTTTTCGTTATTGGTTCCAACTGAAGTATAATAAGTATTTGAGCTGAAAAGATTATCAGCAAGTTCTTTTTCCATGCCTACCCCATTATCCTGAACTATTATTTCAATCTCACTACCAGCATCAATGGCCGTTATTGCAATTGTGCCCTGGACCCGGGTGAATTTTATCGCATTCGATATTAAATTCCTCAGTACAAGGTTAACCGAATCCTGATCGGCAAAAACAGTACAGGATGCATCAACATTTGCAGAAATAGTTATTCCTTTTTGACTTGACAGAGGCAACAGCAATTCAATATTTTCCTGTATGGACTGGTTAAGTTGAAATTTCCTGGGCTCAATATTTATAAAGTCTGCCTGGTTTTTTGCCCAGTTGAGCAAGTTTTCCAACAAGTTGTATACATTATTGGCTGAGACATTTAACAGGCCAAGCAGCCTGTTTTTCATGTTTTCATCCACGAGTGTTTTGCCGGTAATCAGTTCGAGGCTTTGTTTAAATGCACCAATGGGTCCGCGCAGGTCGTGTGCTATTATAGAAAAAAGTTTATCTTTTTCGGCATTAAGTTTCTGTAATTCATGGTTTTGCCTGCTAAGTCTCATGTGGGTTGCAATACGGGCCCTGACTTCTTCTGACTGGAAAGGTTTTGTAATATAGTCTACCCCGCCTGAGGTAAACGCCTTTACAATGTCGCCAGTATCATTCAATGCGCTGATAAAAATTACCGGTACATCTTTTAACAGGGGGTTCTCTTTTAACAGGAGTGCGACTTCATAACCATTTAATCCCGGCATCATAATGTCCAGGAGGATAAGGTCAGGTTTATCTTTCTCGGCGACCTGCAAAGCCTGTTCACCCGATAGCACGGGCCGTATTTTGTAACCTTCATCCTTAAGTATACCACTTAAGACCTTAAGGTTGGCAGGAACATCATCAACAATTAATATGTTGGGCGTATATTCTCCTGATGCAAATTCATCCTTCATAATTCTTTCTCCTTTCTGTTTAATACCTGTTGAAGGTAATTGTAATCATAATTATTGGCTAGCGATAAAAGATGCCTGGCCAGGTCTGAATTATTCGTATCAATGCTATCAATAAGTTCAATCAACAGGTCGATATCGGCAACTGCAATTGCTTCTTTCATTCGTAAAACCAGGTCAGCCGGCAGTTCCGCAATATTTTCCCCAAATGCATCATCATCGATTAACACCTTATCCTGAGAAAATGTAATTTCATCATCGTAAATGTATTTAATTCCCAGTAAGTCACCGATTGTGCCAAGTAGTTCGCTTTCGCGGAATGGTTTTCGTATATGCCCCTGCATACCCAGTGCAGCGGTTTTTCGTCGTTCATCCTCAAACGAACTGGCTGTAAGAGCGACTATCGGAGTTTGTTTCCCTTTCTCCGTCAGTTTAATCCTGCGGGTTGCTTCATAACCGTCCATTACCGGCATGCGCATATCCATTAAAATAAGATCAGGGCTCCATTTTTCGAATTTTTCGATCGCGTCTTGTCCGTTTACAGCTTCTATTGTCTTAAACCCGACCATATTGAGCAACTGCACAACAACCTGAAGGTTTTCGATCATATCGTCGACAACCATAATTCGGCATTCATGGGTTAGATTTTCAATTCCTATCACATGCTTATTGTCAAATTTTTTCACCGCCTCGGCATCACCTTCTATTATTCTGACCGAAACAGTGAAAACCGAACCTTTTCCAACCTCGCTGGAAATAGTAATATCGCCTCCCATTAAATTGGCCATTTCACGGCTCAGCGCCAGTCCTAGTCCCGAACCGCTGCGTTTGCCTATTCCGGAACTTGTTTGAACAAAGTGCCTGAACAGTTTATCTAATTCACCTTCGGCAATCCCAGGACCTGAATCCTGTATTTCAACGATAAGCATGCTGTTAAGCTGACCCATTTTATCATTTCGCACGCGTACGGCTATACCTCCTTCGTCGGTGAACTTAATAGCATTTCCGATCAGATTGATAAGTATGCGACGCAGCTTGCTGTCGTCAACAATAATATTTTGCGGGAGATCATCGGATGTTTCAAAGATAAACTTCAGGTGTTTAGCCTTGGCCGGCTCTCTGAAAATCATGCATATATCCTCCAATAATGCATTTAAATCAATATTCACTGGCTTAAGCTCCGAACGGCCCGCTTCCATTTTCGATAATTCCAGAATATCGTTTATGAGTGAAAGCAGATGTTCGCCGGCACGAATAATTGAAACATTATACTCTTTCTGAGATTCTGTAAGATGTTTATCGCGGTTCATCAATTGCGAAAACCCTATGATTGCATTTAGAGGTGTCCGGATTTCGTGCGACATGTTTGCAAGGAATATGCTTTTGGCCTGATTAGCCATTTCTGCAGCCAGAGTTGCTTTTAAAAGTATCGCTTCAGTTTTTTTCTGTTCCGTAATATTCCAATTGGTACCGATCAAATGTATGGGATTGCCTGAATCATCATGCTGAACTGTAGCCAGAGCTTTGATATTGTGAATGGAACCATCGGGCCAAATTACGCGGAATTCTGTATCAAATTCCTTTTCACCGTTTATAGCCTGACGGATTTCGGTATCGCACCGGTTAACATCATCGGGGTGGAGACCCGACCGCCATGCTTCGTAGACGCCTTTAAAATTGCTTCTTTCAAGACCGTATAGAGCAAACATCTGATCGTCCCAGACCAGGGTGTCATTAACAATGTCATAATCCCATACCCCAACGCCACCGGCACGTGCAGCCAATGCCAAACGTGTTGATACATGTATTACTTCTTCTTCCGCTTTTTTACGTGCGGTATTGTCAGTCAAAGAGGTAACCCGAACATTACGTCCTTTATAGTGCATCATTCGTCCTCTTAGAACACAAGGAAATGTAGTACCGTCTTTTCGCAAAGCTTTTGCTTCATAGGGTTCTTTGTAACCGGATAGCATAAATTGCTTTACCATTTCGCGATCTTCGGGCACTATCCAGTCCGTTCCGAACTTTGTGATGGCTTCTTCAGAAGTATAACCGAACATTACCTCCGCTGCATGGTTTTGCTCAATACAATGACCATTTTCGGAGATGAAGATAGCTTCGAAAGCTGCTTCGGACAGGCCCCTGAATTTTTCGCGGCTTTCTTCAAGTTCAGCTTCGGCATGCTTACGATCAGTAATGTCCCTGGCAACGCCCATTATTGCAACAGCTTTTCCATTATCGTCATGAATTAAAGACGTTGAGAGGGATATTGGAAAATCACTGCCATCTTTCCTCCGGTTCAGAAGTTCACCATTCCAGCCTCCCATAAGGGTGGCAGGAAGAATTTGTTTTACAATATCGGGTGAATTATTTGGCGAACGGAATATCTTGATCGGTTTCCCCACCAGTTCTAACTGGCTATATTGATATGTCTTCAAAAACGCATTGTTAACGAAGATAATGTGGTCATCCATATCGGTAATACTCACACAATCACTGATGCTACGCACTGCGTAGGCCAACAACAAATTTCTTTGTTCAACCTTTTTGCGTTCCTCAATCTCATTTAAGAGGGACTTGTTTTTATTTCTGATTACCAGGAAGAGGATAAAAACAAAAATCAATAGCACCACCAGTATACTTGACTCTGTTATATCAAAAAATAAAGCATCGGTCCATGATTTAGCGTCGTAATCAATTCCGAAAACAGCAATAGTTTTGCCTGTAGTTTTATCTTTTATTGGGATAAGCACACTGCGCCATGTACCCCATCTGTCGGGAAGTGAAGAAGTAATCCGTGCTTTCCCGTCAACAAAAGGAAGTTTATCTTCGGTTTTAGCTTCGTCGTATTCCTGCCCGGGAGGGGAATAATCTTTAGAAGATTCAGGTTCGGAATCGGCAATAAAGTAAACCTTACCATCGCGGAGAGTGTATATATAGGCAAATCTTGCTTTCGTATTTACACGGACAATTTCTTCTAATTCATTTTTAATAACCTGATATTGAGATTTGTCAAAATCGTCGAGCTTATCGCCATACTCAATAATACCCTGTATTGGCAATAACGATTCTATGTTCCTGGCTATTAGTAATACCTCATTCGATTGCCCTTTTTCAATTCGATTCCAGGTAAAACGTATATACATCCCACCGAAAGCCATAATAACGAGTACCAGAAATATAACCTGGAAGGGTTTCTTTTTTATCGGATTCGAAATGCTCATGGTAGGTTTTGATTTCGGAATTAATTGTAAAAAAAGTGTATCAATTTTTTGAGCCTTTTGATTTCTTTGTTTTCATTATAGATAATTTTATTTTCGCCAGGCAACTGGGCACATTCGATTCCTTTTGCCTGAATTTACTGGCCGGTTGAATTTTCATGACTCATCATTCAATCTCTTTCAAACAAAGTAATTGTTTAAGAAAATCATAGTCATAATTATTGGCAAGTGTCAATAAATGCCTTGCAAGATCTGAATTATCCGTATCAATACGATTAATCAGTTCGATAAGCAAGTCCAGATCTGCAACGGAAAGTGCATTCCTCATTTGCAACACAAGATCATTTGGCAGTTTTGTAATATTTTTGCTGATTACCTCATTATCAATAGTATCGATGAAGTATTCGTCGGCTGCAGAAGGTAATTCTTCCTCATAAATAAACCTGATTCCAAGGACATCGCCAATGATGCCGAAGAATTCGCTTTCACGGAAAGGTTTGCGTATGTGTCCTTGCATGCCAAGTGAAATTGATTTTTGCCATTCATCATTAAAAGAACTGGCTGAGAGAGCAATTATCGGAGTTCGTTTCCCTTTTTCAGTCAGCTTAATAAGCCGGGTTGCCTCATATCCGTCCATAACCGGCATTCGCATATCCATCAGTATCAGATGCGGGTTCCAGGTTTCGAATTTTGCAATTGCCTCTTGTCCGTTGAAGGCTTCATTGGTTTCGAACCCAACCAAATTAAGCAGATTAACCACTACCTGCAGGTTTTCCTCTTTATCATCAACCACCAAAATGCGGTATTTTTTCACCTGGTTCTCAATTCCAATTACCCTTCTGTTAATAATCGAAGGAATCGCAACAGCCTCCCCAATTTTTACCTCCACCTGAAAAGTAAAAACGGAGCCTTTTCCGGTCTCACTTACAAATGATATGTCGCCTCCCATCAGGAGAGCCAGTTCGCGGCTTAGCGCCAGACCGAGTCCTGAACCGCTGCTTTTATTGATACCGGTGCTTGTCTGGACAAAATGTTTAAAGAGTTTTGCCGATTCGTTCTCAGCTATACCAGGGCCTGAATCCTGGATTTCGGCAACCAGCATGTTTTTATTCCTGCTGGTATTATCCATACGGATCCGAACAGCAACTCCACCCTCATCGGTGAATTTTATTGCATTGCTGATCAGGTTAATAAATATACGCCTTAGTTTGTTTTCATCTACAATTATGAATCTCGGAAGTTCGGGGGAAGTTTCAAAAATAAAACGCAGGTGCTTTGATTGAGCAGGGCCTTTGAACATCATCTGGATATCAGCCAGGAGGGCTTTAAGATCAACATTTCTCGAATTCAATTCGAGACGGCCTGCTTCCATTTTCGATAATTCCAGAATGTCGTTAATGAGAGCCAACAGGTGTTCACCTGCACGAATGATTGAATTGTTATACTCTTTCTGTGCTTCCGACAATAGCTTATCGCGGTTCATGAGTTGCGAGAACCCAATTATAGCGTTCAAAGGTGTCCTGATTTCATGCGACATATTTGCAAGAAAAACGCTTTTTGCCTTATTGGCATGTTCGGCGTCCTGCCAGGCTTTTAAAATTATAGCTTCAGTCCGTTTCTCCTTGGTAATATCCCAGGTTGTACCGATCATTCGGACCGGATGGGCTGATTCGTTGTTTTGAACCGTTGCCAGGGCTCTGATATTGTGGATTGTACCATCGGTCCAGCATACCTGAAACTCGGTATTGAAATCTTTTTCACCACGAAACGCATTTTGCATTTCCAGGTTAACTCTTTCCTTGTCATCTGGATGAATTACGGATAACCAGGTTTCGTATGGACTTTCAGAATTCTCCTTCTCAATTCCGAAAAGCCTGTACATCTGATCGTCGGCCAGGATAATGTTGCTTGCGATATCCAATTCCCATACTCCTATTCCACCAACAAATGTTGCCAGTGCCAATCGTGTTGATACACGCTTCACTTCTTCTTCGGCCTTTTTGCGGTCGGTAATGTCCTGAAAAACCCCATAGGCCCCCAGGTATTTGTTATTGCTATCCAATTTAGGGGTAGCCGTTACATGGATATATTTGTCATTTCCTTTTTGGGTAATTATTTGCAGTTCATATGTATTTACATAACCGGCTCCTCTGTTGCGGGTTTGCTGATCAACTTTGTCCCGTTCTTCCGCATTTAAATAATCATACAAACAGGTTCCTACCATTTTATTTTCTTCTGTTTCAAATATGCGTTCAGCAGCAGGATTCACAAGTTCAAATACTTCATTTTGATTAATGAAACCAATTCCCTCTGCTTGTGATTGAATAATAGATCTGAATTTGCTTTCACTATCTTCCGCTTTCTCCTTAGCTTCTATTAATTCAGCTTCAGCCAACTTACGCTCGGTAATATCGCGTTCGATAAACAGGATGTTCACCGGTTTGCCTTTTGAGTCATACAAAACAGTGGGGTTTATATCGACATGAAATCTGCTGTTATCCCGTCGTACTGCCAGGAATTCGACTAACCGATGCTTTTCATTCGTACTTCTGATCAAATTTTGCAAATAGTCGGTCAACAAATCGTGATGAGAAGAATCTATAAAATTATAAATCGGTCTGCCTAAAAATTCATTTCTCTGATGGAGCGAAAATCCATGCATGGCTGACAATCTGTCGGATGCAAACTGTAATTTGCCGTCGAAAGATACCATTCCGATTCCATCGGGTGAGGCTGAAATTATAGCTTCCCATGTTTTGAGACTTTGTACCAGGGCTTCTTCGGCTTCCTTCCTTTGCGTGATGTCGGTTGCAATTCCAAGGAAACCCTTAATTTCACCATTGTTATCGCGAATGGCCGTTACGATAAGACTGACCTGGATCGTGTTGCCGTTTTTTCTGACATAGGTCCAGGCACGTTCTTCATGCCCCTGAATCTGGGCTTTAGCAATAAAAATATTAAATCCTTCGACCGGCTTGCCTAGTTCTTCCGAAAGTTCGGCACCCCTCTGCAAAAGCTCTCTTTCCAGGTGAAAACATGCCGGTGTTTGTTTTCCAATAAGTTCAGTGGCCGAATAGCCAAGCATTAGTTCAGCCCCCCTACTGAATACCGTTATAATACCTTCAGTATCCGTCGAAATTATTGAGGTATGTATGGCTGCATTTAAAATATCTGTCAGTGATTTATGCGCAAGTTGCTGGGCATCTTCAGCCTGTTTGCGCTCAGTGATATCGTGTGTAACGCCAACCAGCCCGGTTATTTTCCCCTGAATGTCATATAAAGGAACTTTCGAAACCAGGAGCGAATAAGTACGGCCTTTTTTATCAGTCAGTGTTCCTTCAATATTCAGGATTGGTTTTCCTGAGCTGAGCACTGACATATCTTCTTCTGATGAACTCCTGGCCAGTTCGAATGGGAATAAGTCAAAGTCAGTCTTACCGATTATTTCAGCTTCAGTATTTTTCCCGGTAAGCTTAACTTCCTTAGGATTTGCAATAATTTTTCTTCCTTCAGTATCTTTCACATATACTGCATTCGGAATCAGATCAATAATAGTACGGAAAAGAGCACGTTCGTTCTGAAGGGTTTCTTCGAATAATTTACGTTCGGTAATATCTTCTTTGATTGCAAGGAAATTAATAATTTCTCCATCTTGGTTTTTTACACCTGAAATAGATGCAAGTTCCCAATACAGTTCTCCGTTTTTCTTTTTATTATGGAATTCACCTTTCCATTCTTTTCCTGCAAGAATGGTATCCCAAAGTTCTTTTGCCGATTCTATTGAAGAAGTATCAGATTTTAGAATTCTTGGATTCTTGCCTATAACCTCTTCCTTTGCATATCCGGTTATATCGCAGAATTTTTTATTTACATATTCGATATTGCCTGCAATGTCAGTAATTACTATCGAAGCGGGGTTTTGTTCAACGGCAAGTGATAATTTCAGTATTTCCTTTTCGGCATGTTTTCGTTCCTCAATCATTTTCATAAGTGAGTCGAACATAATATTGCTCTCCGAAAAAGGGGTTTCACTTTCAATAATCCCTATATGGGATGCCGGCTTTATTGCAAAGATTGCTTCTTTTATTTTATTAATGGTTTCCTTCTGGGCTTCGGCATCCTGTTTCTGTTTCTGATAGGCATTGCGAAGCTCCAGTGAACTGATTTCAATTGAATTCTGAAGTAACCTCGAGTCGCTATCAAAGTTCTCATAGGTATTGTTGATATCGGCAATTATTCCTTGCAGCTCGTCAGGTATATTTTCCAGAGAACCAAAGTGCCTTTTAATCTGGCGTGCCAGTAGTTTATTCATGATACCGCCTGTTATTTACAACGTTTATATTTCCTTAAACAGGGTAATTGTCATGGTCTGATTGTGAAGTTCACAATGTTGTTCGAAAGGTTTGAGCGGGCATATCTCGCCATAGGAATAAAACCCTGTCACGGTTGGTTTGCTGCCGATTACTTCGCGAATGATCTCAAGTTCTTCTTCGACCCTTTGTTTTAAAACGAGTTTACGACCGACACAACTGATAAGTATTGCGAGGTCAGCATCCGGATGACGGAGACTGATTTTCGACATTTCTGCCGCACCATTGGCGCCATCTATCAGTTTATCTGAATTGGCTTTCATAAGCCGGACATATTCACCCTGTGGTATATCACCGGCAAATATCATGCTTCCATCCTTTTCATTAACCGAAAGCACAGTCCTGACTATAGCTTCGTCCGTATCAGCCAACCGGAGGCTCAGTGGAAACAGAAGTGCTGAGGCAGGCAGGTTAGCAGCATGAGCCCCAAGGTATCGCTTATAGAGTTCGAGCGCCGGCTGGCCATCAAGCTCATAAAGGATGTTCCCTTTTGAACGGGTTACTTCGCGGTCAACACCAAATGAGTCCCAGCCACCCATCGAACCACAACCTACCTCCAGATTTTCACCGTAAAATCCGATACCAAGCACCTGGTTTTTCACACCTGCCTTGTTAAATACCAAAACAGTTTCGGAAAATAGATCCTGGTCACCGGCCAACCCCCCTGTAACCGAAATGCGGTTTTTGATCTGGTTGTTGATGCCTTTTGTAAGCTCGCTGCCATTAATGTTCAATCCTTCCGAAAGTATCATGATGTGAGCCAGGTTTTTCTTATCGAGGCTTGCAGCAAGTTTTTCGCCAACGCTGAAGCTATCCTCCATCGAATGGATGGCCTGGCACGATATTTCCAGTGTTGTTTTCTCGAACCAAACAGCCGTGCATACAATATTGTGATTAAACACTTCTTCCTGGTAAATCTCCCCGGAAGTTGAACACCCAACGATTTGAGCCAACGGGTATGCTTTTATGACAAAATCAATATGTTGCTGGTTTTTCAATAAGTTTTTATTGCCAAACAAAAATACCAGTTGTGCAATTTTGCCCAGGTTATTATCTGATTTCATTTCCCAGCCGTTGGCCTCGGAGAAAACACTTTGTTCTGTTTTCATGTACGAATATTTATTGTGTTGTGAAAAACCGGGGTGTTAGTTCCCGAAATGATTAACCGTATATTTTAAAGAAATTACTGCTTTCCAGCGATTCAAAGATAATGAAAGCAACAATCCTTTAACAAATTAATTGCGAAATTCGAGCTGCTGATCTTTTTGGGTTCTCAAAGCCGGAAAAGGACTAAATTATTTCTGTGTGAAAAATACTCAGAATATTCCTTCATGATAAAAGCAGCAACAAATTTCCGACTCAGGGTTGAAAACAACTGTCAGAAATCCCAAGAAATATTGTTACCTGCAACCTACACAAAAACAGCCTGATTATAAGAAAAATCACTTTATAACCAGTTCTCAAAATATGAAAGCACAAAAGTTTGATTCCCGAAAGTATATTGAATCAATATCTCATGAGAATCAAAACCATTGAGGCAATAATTATTCTTCATTTGCAAAATCACAACATTCATTCAGTAAAAGCTGAGTATACACCGCAATCTTTTCGCTGAAAAATCAATAGCCTCCAGAATATAAAAAGGCAGCTTATTTTCACCTGCAATCAGAGATTAAACGGCCCTGCGTCCAATTAATAAATGCGTTATTAAAATATCCTGTTGAGCAATTATAAAAACAAGTAAAATAATTACCAATTATTCAAACATACACTATATTTGTGACACTATTAATCCTCTAATTTCTCCTAGTATGAAAGTTGCAATAGTTGGAAGCGGTTATGTTGGTCTGGTAACCGGAACATGCTTCTCCGAAGTGGGTATCGATGTAGTTTGTGTCGATATTGATCAGAAAAAAATTGAGAATCTGAAAAACGGGATCTTACCGATATACGAACCCGGCCTTGATGAAATGTTGCATCGCAATGTAAAAAAAGGCCGCCTTAATTTCACAACACATATAGCAGAGGCATTGGTGGATTGTGAGGTGCTTTTTATCGCTGTAGGGACTCCTCCCGACGAAGATGGCAGCGCCGATCTGAAATATGTGCTTGCGGTTGCACGCGAATGCGGGAAATACATAAACGATTATCTCCTTGTTGTAACAAAGAGTACAGTGCCGGTTGGGACTGCGGCTAAAGTGAGAGCTGCCCTCCAGGATGAACTTGATAAACGGGGTGCTGCAATATCTTTCGATGTCGCTTCGAATCCTGAGTTCCTAAAAGAAGGGGCTGCCATTGACGATTTCCTGAAACCCGACCGCATTGTGGTTGGTTTGGATTCCACGCGGGCCGAAGAATTGATGAAAAGCCTGTACAAACCTTTCACTCTCAACGGGCATCCTATTATTTTCATGGACATTACTTCGGCCGAAATGACCAAGTATGCAGCCAATTCGATGCTGGCTACAAAAATCAGTTTTATGAACGATATTGCCAACCTGTGCGAAATTGTTGGTGCTGACATTAATATGGTCCGCAAAGGAATAGGGTCCGATTCGCGTATTGGTAATAAATTCATTTATCCCGGCATAGGGTACGGTGGATCCTGCTTCCCGAAAGATGTACAGGCACTTGTAAAAACAGCCCATGAATTCAAATATGAACTTCGGGTTCTCAAAGCTGTCGAAGCAGTGAATAAGGATCAGAAATCGGTTCTATTTAATAAAATAATGAGCTTTTATAAAGGAGATATCAAGGGCAAAACCATTGCTATCTGGGGATTGTCGTTCAAACCGCAGACCGATGATATGCGCGAGGCTCCTTCATTGGTTATTATTAAAAAACTGCTCGAAGCCGGTGCCCATGTAAAAGCATATGATCCGGTAGCCATGAAAGAAGCCAAACATCACCTCGGTGAAACCATAACCTATTCTGAAGACCAGTATGAAACATTAATTGATGCCGATGGCCTGGCTCTGGTTACCGAATGGTCCGAATTTAAGTTTCCGAATTTTAAAATCATTAAAAAATTACTGAATACACCAGTAGTCTTCGACGGACGTAATATTTACGACCAGGCTGAAATGAAACGGAACGGATTCGATTATTTCTGTATTGGAGTAGATACTTCAAAATAGGTAATTAGGCTGCAGACTTTTAGGGATTAAGGAAAAGCATTTAAAATTAATCCTGCTAAAAGAGGGATCAGACGTACCGCAGGGCATTTGTGCTTGCAAATGAAATAGTCCTTGTAATTTATCGTTCAACGCTTAAATTCCCACGAGAAGAAATATATGGCTTAACATCACAGATGAGGAAAGCGACAATGCCGGTTTCATCAAATATTGTTGAAAAGTGAGCAACAGAAAGCATGCCTGAATATCTTAGGTTTCTTGAAATTACTTTCGGTTCGTTACACGAATTAATTTACTAGTTTGGAATAGACTTCCGCTAAGGTTATACAGAGAATTCGGAAGCAGAAGCCGCAATCTGAAACTTCCTGAAGCTGAGAAAGTAATAGGTGCTCCAATTCGGTCGCTTCGTAAACGACAATGAAAAAATTGTTGCCAATCACCCTAAACCCCAGCAGGCGAATCTCCTGCAACTTAAACTCATAAAGCCTAAACCCCTACAGCCTAACAACCTAATCCCCGAATATATGATAAGAAAAAAAGTACTGGTAACCGGCGGTGCCGGGTTTGTAGGATCGCATCTATGTGAGCGGCTCCTCAGCGATGGTCACGAAGTAGTTTGCCTTGACAACTATTTTACAGGACAAAAAGCGAATATTGTTCACCTCTTGAACAATCCATACTTCGAGTTAATACGACACGACGTTACAATGCCTTTTTTTATCGAAGTCGACGAAATATATAACCTGGCCTGTCCTGCTTCACCCATTCATTACCAGTATAATGCAATAAAAACAATGAAGACCTCGGTTATGGGGGCCATTAATATGCTTGGGTTGGCAAAACGTATCAAAGCTAAAATTCTTCAGGCTTCAACAAGCGAAGTTTACGGCGACCCGCAGGTGCACCCCCAGGTTGAAACATACTGGGGGCACGTAAACCCTATTGGTGAGCGCTCTTGCTACGACGAAGGGAAACGCTCGGCCGAAACCCTCTTTGTTAATTATCATAAGCAAAACAATGTGAGGATAAAGATCATACGTATTTTTAATACCTATGGTCCTAAAATGCATCCGCATGACGGCAGGGTTGTTTCCAATTTTATTATGCAGGCACTGCAAAACGAAGATATTACGATATACGGCGACGGACAGCAGACACGAAGCTTCCAGTATGTCGACGACCTGGTTGAAGGTATGGTCCGCATGATGAAATCGCGCGAAGAGTTTACAGGTCCGGTAAATATTGGCAATCCTAATGAATTTACGATTCTCGAACTGGCAAATAAAGTAATTGAACTTACCAACTCTAAATCGAAAATTATACGTATGCCACTGCCAAGCGACGATCCAATGCAGCGCCAGCCGGATATAACTCTTGCGAAGAAAGAACTCGACTGGTCACCGAAGATCCAGCTCGATGAGGGATTGGTTAAGACTATAGCCTATTTTGACAGGCTGATAAAGTCATAATTGTATTACCAAACAAAAATTTAAACAAAAAAACACTGAATTAATTATGAAAAAGGCAGAATGCTCCTGATCCTTTTACATTTGACGTTTAGCGTTTAATTTTATAAAATTATCCTTTACAAATGAAAATACTGATAACCGGGTCGAACGGACAGTTGGGAAGCGAAATAAGGGAACTGGCCGCAGGGTACCCGTTTTTTGAGTTTATTTACACTGATGTAGCCGAACTTAACATTACAGATATCAACTCCATCAATCGTTTTTTTGAACTTCAACACCCCGATGCAGTAATTAACTGTGCAGCCTATACCGCGGTCGACAAGGCAGAAACTGACAGTGAAAAAGCATTTCTTATAAATGCAGTAGCTCCGGGTAACCTTGCCAGGGCAGCAGCCAAATCAGGAACTTATATGGTACAGGTATCGACCGACTATGTTTTCGATGGCCACCATTTCACCCCCTATACCGAAGCCGACCTTCTGAACCCGGTTTCGGTATATGCCTGCAGTAAATCGGCCGGAGAAGATGCTGTTGTGGAGGAAGGCGGGAAAGCGATTATTATCCGGACCTCATGGTTATATTCTTCGTACGGGCAAAATTTCGTCAAAACAATTTTGAAATACGGGGCCGAGCGCGATACGCTGAATATTGTTTTTGACCAGACCGGTACTCCTACTTATGCCCGCGACCTTGCAAAAACCATACTCGACATCCTTCCCCTTGCAATGGAGAATGAAAAAACAGAAGTGTATCATTACTCAAACGAAGGGGTGACCAGTTGGTACGACTTTGCTAAAGCAATCCAGGAATTCGCCGGTTTTGATTGTAAAATAAACCCGATTACAACCAACGATTATCCGTTGCCTGCCGTCAGGCCGTTTTACAGCGTACTGGATAAATCGAAGATCAGGAAACAATTCGATATAAAAATACCCTATTGGCGCGATAGCCTTAAAGAGTGTATTGCTAAAATAAATCAATCCTGAACAAACTCGAAAAGCCCTCTGTCAGATAGTAATCACTTATTCATTAGAATAAAACTGAACTAAACCGGACACAATCGGAGACAATTCGGAGACAAAAAGAAGAAACCATCTGTCTATCTAATTGATTTACAGATGGTTATACCGTTTTTATGGTCTCCCGGACAGGATTCGAACCTGTGACCCATTGATTAAGAGTCAATTGCTCTACCAGCTGAGCTACCGAGAGATTTGAGGGTGCAAAAGTAACAATTTTTCGTTTTTGTTGATAAAAAAAAATTCTTTTATTCTGATTTATCCTTTTGATGAATCCTGAATGCTGCAAATTGTTATTTTTGGTCTATGGATTCAGCAAGTAACAAGCCATTCAAATCAGCCCTTAAGGTAAATGACGGCATTCCGCAGCCGCCCTCGGTGAACGAAGGAGCCGCCAGGCATTTCAGCAAACCAGGGCGTAAACATCTTACTCCGGACCAATATATTAATGGGATTTGCGAAGGGAACCGTACTATACTGAGCCAGGCAATAACCCTTATCGAAAGTTCACTTCCGTTGCACCAGGAACTGGCCCAAACCATTATAAGCAAATGCCTGCCGCTTTCAGGCAATTCAGTCAGGATAGGAATTACCGGTGTTCCGGGTGTGGGAAAGAGTACATTTATTGAAGCATTCGGGAAATATCTAACCTCGCAAAGTCATAAAATCGCAGTACTTGCTATCGATCCCAGCAGTTCGCGTTCGCGCGGAAGTATTCTTGGCGATAAAACCCGAATGGAAGAACTTTCGGTCGATAATAATGCATTTATCCGTCCTTCCCCCGCAGCCGGTTCGTTAGGCGGAGTCGCCCGCAAAACAAGGGAAACGATTATTTTATGCGAAGCTGCGGGTTTTGATACAATTCTTGTTGAAACAGTCGGGGTTGGTCAAAGTGAAATTGCAGTTCATTCGATGGTCGATTTCTTCCTACTGCTTATGCTCGGCGGCGCCGGCGACGAACTACAGGGTATTAAACGCGGAATTATGGAAATGGCCGATGCCGTTGTTATAAATAAAGCCGACGGCGATAACCTAAACCGTGTGAATGTGGCAAAGGCCGAACTCCGGAGTGCCCTTCACTACTACCCGCCGACTGAATCGGGCTGGCAGCCTTTATGCGAAGCCTGTTCAGCACTTACCAAAGCCGGAATCCCGGAAGTGGAAGAGTTGATCGGCAAATACGTAAAGTTTACCAAAGCCAACGGTTATTTCGAAAAACGCAGGCTGCAGCAGTCGAAACAGATCATGATGAATGTGATCGACCAGGCATTGCACGACCATTTTTACCACCAGGTGGAAATTAAAAAACTTATGAGCAAGGTGGAAGCCGATTTGCAGCAGGAAAAAATCAGTGCATATGTAGCCGGGCAGATATTGCTTGAGAAATATTTCGGCATCTAAGAATTTCGGATGTCGGATTTAAATATATACAGACCTGAATTTTTCGGTAATAATTCAGGTAATAATTTCGGTACAATCTTAAGTTCACTCTCCAGGTAGAAAGAATCACAAGAAAGAATTCAAATCCGAAATCGCCAATCCGAATACCGAAATCTTTTTCCCCTTATCAATCTGGATTTTGGCTATATTTAATGTTTTAAATTTCCCCTCCATGATACAGTTCGAAGCGCTTTTCCAGATTTCATACGGTTTGTATATTGTAAGTTCCGGCAATAAAACAAGCGGCAACGGATATATATCAAATACCGTTTTCCAGGTTACAGCCGAGCCGCCGCAATTTGCAGCCAGCTGTAACAAAGACAATTACACCGCTAATTTTATCCAGGAATCTGGTTCGTTTGCTGTTTCGGTTCTGCATACTGATACCGATCCGGACCTGATCGGGCGCTTTGGGTACAAAAGCGGGAAGGATTTTGACAAAATGGCCGGGATGAATATTAAATATGGCGAAACCGGTGCACCTATCGTACTGAACGACTGTATCGCTTTCCTCGAATGCAAAGTGGTTCAGACCATTGATACAGGGACACACCTGCTGTTTATAGGCGAACTGGTACAGGCTGAAGTGGTCGACGACACGAAAGATCCAATAACATATCTGCATTACCGGCGCGTTCGCAAAGGGTTTTCACCTAAAAATGCACCAACCTATATCGATAAATCGAAAATTGAAGAAAAAGCACCGGCAACCAACTTAAAGAAATATGAATGTACTGCCTGCGGCTATGTTTATGATGAAGCGGAGCAGGACGTTCGGTTTGCAGATCTGCCCAACGATTGGGTTTGCCCTATATGCGGATCCGAAAAATCGGACTTCATTGAGTGTTAGACATATAGGCATCAAGTGAGGATAATCAATTCTGTAATGCCATATTACGGTTTGCGGTTTTAAAGGATGAAAGGTGAATTCCCAATAAGTAGGTCCTGAAATTGAGACTTGAAATCTGGGACTTGGTTTGCCTCAGGCGGAAGGGACTTGAGATTTTCCAAAAAACAGTGTCCATCCCTCTTCATTTTTCTCACTTCTAACTACACATGTCGCAGGAAGAAAAATCCAGCTGACTACAGCGCCTTTTCTCCGGTAAGCTCACTCGCTGCTTTGCGTTTTTTACGGCTCTTATCAGGCCATATCAGGGAGGCTGCAACGCTGATCCCAAGTATACCAATTATTACAAGCAGGGAATGCAGGGTTGTAAAGCCAATATCATTCAGCTGAACATGCAGCAGCATCTTGAATCCTATAAACGATAGCAGGAAAGCAAGCCCGTGTTTCAGGAACCTGAACATGCCTATAACATGGGCCACAACAAAGAAAAGTGATCGTAATCCCATGATTGCGAATATATTGGAAAAGAAAACAATATAGGGATCCTGGGTGATCGAAAATATTGCAGGGACTGAATCAACCGCAAAAATCACATCGGTAAATTCAATTACCAGCAAAACCAGAAATAAAGGAGTGAAATACAAGCGATTGTTATCGTGCTTGTTGCGAAACCAGAAATGCTGCCGGAAATAGCTGGGATGCACAGGGAAATACCTGGAAACGAATTTCACAACAGGATGATGTGCAGGATCTACTTTGTCTTCCTTGTTGCGTTCAAGAAACATTTTTATTCCTGTAAATACCAGGAATGCTCCAAAGATATACAGTATCCAGTCGAACCGCTGAATCAGTGCAGCACTCATAAAAATGAATATAAACCGCATGAGAACGGCGCCAATTATACCCCACATCAGCACCCGTTTATAATACATTTTCTGCACACCAAACGACATAAACACAAGTATCATCACAAATACATTATCTACCGAGAGCATGTATTCGATCAGGTAGCCGGTAATGTATTCAAGCGAAAGGTTTTTCCGGTAAATCCCTAATGCAACATCATTATCGGTTACTCCAAGAACTGAGTATGTATGTTTGTATAAATCAATCCTGTGCTGAACATCTTCAACCGTTTTCACCCCATGGAGCCGTTCACCGAAATAGAACAACAGAAAATAAAATCCAATACCCAAACTTACCCATACAATCGTCCATATCAATGCTTCGCGGAACTTTACCTCGTGGCTTTTCCGGTCGAAAATACCCAGGTCAAGCGCAAGAATAGCAGCAATAAAAAAAAGGAAACCAGCAAATATAATGTGTTCGGATGTAATCATAGGTTCGGATCTACGGGCATTATACTTTAGAAGCGTTCAAAATTAGTGATTTTAGGTGGAATGCCCTTAATATTTTATTGTGTACCATATAAAGTTGTTACTTTTGCCCCCACTTTTGGCAATCCAGATACGATGAAAAATCCTTTTGCAAACAGCCTTACCGAAATGAACCCGAGTTCACTGGTTCAGTATCTTAATAAACCCAGTGAAGAGTTTACCAAAGCCGACCTGATACGGTATATTGATGATCACAATATAGCAATGATCAATTTCCGGTATACCGGTGGCGACGGCAGGCTGAAAACACTCAACTTCGTCATAAACAGCCGTGAACACCTCGATAATATCCTAACCACGGGCGAACGGGTGGATGGCTCAAGCCTGTTTCCTTTCATTGGCGCCAGTTCCAGCGATCTATACGTTATACCTCGTTATAAAACGGCTTTCGTAAACCCGTTTTCTGAAATTCCCACACTAGATATACTGTGCTCCTATTACGATAAAGACGGCAACCCGCTTGAAAGTTCTCCCGAATATATCTTGCGTAAAGCTCATAAAGCGCTGAAAGAACGTACAGGTCTATCGTTCGAGGTGATGGGCGAACTTGAATATTACATTATCAGTCCCGAAGACGATCTTTTCCAGGCTGCCGATCAGAAAGGCTACCACGAATCGTTTCCGTTTGCCAAATGGGAAGCTCTCCGCGCCGAAGCCATGTATGCTATTGCCCAAACGGGTGGGAAAATAAAATACGGTCATTCCGAAGTGGGCAATTTTAAATTCGATGGGATGGAATATGAGCAGAACGAAATTGAATTCCTGCCCGATACACTCGAAGATGCTGCCGATCAACTTGTAATTGCAAAATGGATACTCCGCACTCTTGCTTATAAATACGGTGTTTCAATAACTTTTGCTCCTAAGATCACAGTTGGCAAGGCTGGCAGCGGGATGCACATACATACACGCCTGATGAAAGAGGGAGATAATGCCATGGTAGCCGAAGGTAAACTGAGCGATATTGCACGCAAAGCCATTGCCGGGTACCTTGACCTTGCTCCTTCACTTACGGCCTTTGGCAATACCAATCCTACATCATACTTCCGCCTGGTTCCGCACCAGGAAGCACCTACCAATATATGCTGGGGCGATCGCAACCGTTCGGTGCTGGTACGTGTGCCGCTTGGATGGTCGGGAACCAACAATATGATATTCCATGCCAACCCACAGGAACCCGTTGAGCCAAGGGATTTCACCAACAAACAAACGGTCGAATTCCGCTGCCCGGATGGTTCTGCCGATATTTATCTTTTGCTTGCAGGACTTACTGTAGCAGCGCGACATGGCATCGAAATGGAAAATGCGCTTGAGTACGCAAAAAACACCTATGTGGATGTAAATATTTTCGACGATGAGCACAAAGAGCAGACAGCCAAACTGGGCCAGTTGCCCGTTTCGTGCTGGGATTCGGCTGACAGGCTGCTCGAACAGGGTGAAATTTACAGGAAATACAACGTATTCCCACAATCAGTAATTGAAGGCTTTGCGGCTAAACTGAAAAAGTTCGAAGATCAGAACCTCCGCCAGGAACTCGAAAACAACGATGAAAAACTGATGGCAATCGTGGAGCAATACTTCCATTGCGGGTAATTCTCAACACATTTTACCTACCTCAAACATCAAGAGAAAGCACATTTTGATGTTTTCTGTTATTGCATTGAATATCTGTAAGGAAGATATTCAAATATCGACTATGGAAGCTAAAACTGTCCACCCGGTATAAGTCGGAAGTCATTATCACTGAAGCCCCATTCTATTCTCTGATAACCAATTTCAAAACAGTTTAGACTGAATTTGAAAAACGTATAATTTCCGGATATATTCTTGTATTTATCGGTATATTTGCAGAAAATAGCCACAATTATGATACCCCGAACCCTAGAAAGTGCAATAACAAGTCGAATGACCAATGAAAAAGTCATTTTATTGTTTGGAGCAAGGCAGGTTGGCAAAACTACATTACTAAAAAAAATAACGGATGCCGCCGATACTAAAACTGTCTGGCTGAACGCAGATGAATCAATCGTACAGTCACTTTTTGAAAGGTTCTCAACACACTCGTTCCAGACCTATATAGGCAAACCGGATTTGGTCGTAATTGATGAGGCCCAGCAGTTGTGTGATATCGGGAAATGCCTGAAGCAACTTTTTGATTCAGGATTAACATACCAGTTGCTGGTTTCAGGATCCTCCTCTTTTGAACTCCGTAATAAAACGAGTGAACCTCTGACCGGGAGAAAGTGGGAGTACCATCTGTTCCCTTTTAGTTATAAAGAACTGGCTGATGAAACCAATCCACTAACTGAATTGCAGCACATGCCTGTAAGACTATTGTATGGTATGTATCCCGAGGTGGTTACCAACAAAGGTGATGAACGCCATCGGCTACAAATGCTGATGGATAGCTATTTGTACAAGGATGTCCTGATGTGGCAGGGCCTGAAAAAACCGGAAAAAATTATTCAACTTCTGAAAGCTCTGGCAATGCAGGTTGGAAACGAAGTTAACTATAATGAGCTTTCACGTTTGATAAAACTCGATCGCGAAACAGTTGAAAAATATATCTTCATCCTCGAACAGACCTATATTATATTCCGCTTACCTAGTTTTAGTAGTAATCAAAGGAAAGAACTTTCGAAAAGCAGGAAAATTTATTTCTTCGATAACGGTATCAGGAATATTCTGTTGGGCGATTTCAGGCCAATCGAAGCCAGGCAGGATACAGGGGTACTATGGGAAAATTTCATCATCAGTGAGTTATGGAAGAAAGATCAAAACCAACGGGAATACGGCAAATTTTATTTCTGGCGTACAAGTGATCAGCAGGAAATAGATCTTATAATCGAAAAAAACGGAATCCTTCATACGTTTGAATTAAAATGGAATCCAAGGGTAAAAGCCCGGCTGAGCAAAACGTTCAGCAATATCTATCCGAATAATTCATTTGATATTATCAACAATGAAAATTTCGTTGAATTTTTATTATAGCTGTATTTTGAGATTTCCAGCTTAACAGGTTGAAAAAACGAATTGGTTTATCAGATAATATCGCTCAATCGACTATCAAAGGCTTTGCAGCCAGGCAATACAGCATGAAGAACATAACCTCCGCCCGGAACTCGAAAACAACGAGCAAAGGTTGATGATGATCATGGAGTGTTAGTTTCACTGCGGGTAAAGTTAAGCAAGACCATAGATTTGAATTCTTTCAGTAAGCCTGTGAATTTAAAGATCCGGCAATACTATAATTCGGCAATTGGGCCAATTCATTTCCCAACTAAAAAAAATCCAAATAATCTTATACTTCTGTAAAAGTCCAAATTTATCATTGTGAATCGGGATTCCTATATTCTCATGGTACACTTAGACCTTTGATTGAAAACTTTGAAGAATTGATTTACAGCCAGACTTGAGCCTGGGAACAGGCTTTTTTATTCAAAACACTGAATTATAAGCCATTATGACACATAATATTTTCATAACCTGCCATTATGGCGCTTTGTTGGCTTGAAAATCGAATATTTACTTGCTGGCATAAAAATTGAAAAGCTCCTTTCACAATCAAAACTAATTGTCTAACAAAAATTAAAAGGAGAATATACCATGAACACACTTCAATTTGCATTCCGCCCGTTTTTACCTTCATTGTTCAACGAGGTTATTGAACGCCAGTCAACCGAAACCGAAGTAACTTACAAACCTGCAGCCAATGTTCGCGAGGACGAAAAAGAATATACACTCGAACTGGCTTTGCCGGGTTTCGTAAAAGAAGAGATTACAATTAAATTCGAAGACGAAGTACTGACTATCACAGCAGGCCGTCAGCCTAAGGAAGATGAAAAAGGACCAAAGTACACCTGGAACGAATTCGGGTACAAGAGCCGCTACGAGCGCTCGTTCCAGCTTCCGGAAACCGTTGATGCCGAAAACATCACCGCAAAATTCGAAAACGGAATACTGAACGTGATACTTCCCAAAAAAGAAGTTCAGCCGGCAGCAGTTAAACAGATTACAATTGCTTAATCCGTTGACTTAAATGGAAAAACGAAAGCAGCCTTTGCGGGCTGCTTTTTTAGTTTATCCAACCAGATGATACCTGAGCAGTTTGTGCTTGATCCGATAATTACCTTCTCCGGCATTGACAGCGCTCGACATTATCAAACCAATACCGTCAGCTCTGAACTCTCCCTGGGTTCGAGTCAGACGATTCATTGAAGGATATAGCAATGTGACGGTGCATCGGCTGAACAGGCAATTAAATGATCCCGCCGGAACAGAAACCAGCGAATCATCCATATCCATTTTATATGCAATCCTAACTATATTCTGAATATTAAATGCATATAATGTATCTCTATTGTTATCAACCGAAAAATATACATGTCCATTCTGATCAATCAAATATCCTAACGAGTCCCTGAGATAATTGGTATAGGGAGAGTGCATCCAGTTTGTCCCCCTTAGTTTACTATAGTTTATTTCATTTATTAACGTATCTTTTTCAATATAAACACTATCGGTGTATGGCGAAATTTGAACCGAAGTGTCATTCTGGATTTCCTGAATTTGATAAACCCAGTAATTTCCCGGCTTAAGCTGGTAATAATCAGGAGTGGGGGAAGTCGGGTCGGCAGATCTTTCACAAGCATTAAAAATGAGCAATCCTAAGATCGCAAACAGGAACAGAAGGTTTTTCATTGGTTAAATTGGCTAAAGTGGTTAATTGTTTGGCATTTTGCCTTGAATAATTAAAATAGTAATGGTAAAATAGAGCTATAGAGTAAAGGATGAATTTATATATCAATTAGAACCATATATTGAAAATTATATTGTTAAAAGTTAAAAATAATTTAATTTCAAAATCCAATTAATCAAACAAGCCTATGCCATTTATCTGATTAGCATACACTTACACATATACAAATATATTTCGCACCTTTGTGAGCAAACTAAAGCAGGACTTCCGGCAAAACTGATACAATTTTCTTCAAACCCTGAATCCTAACCCCCAACACCATTCTGCAGCATGGTAAAACAAAACTTCCGCGCACATCTTTCAATGCTTGGTGCTACCCTGCTGTTCGGTGCCAATTACTGGATTGCCAAAGGACTTATGCCCAACCACCTGCTGCCGATGCAGATTATTTTCCTGCGCGTACTCGGCACATTCCTGATTGCAGGGCTGATACAGATTAGCATTAAAGAGTTACGGGAATTAAAAATTGACCGTGCCGATTACCCCCGGCTCATCCTCAGCAGTTTGTTCGGGGTCTCAATCAACCAGATGATGTTTTTTACAGGTTTGAACTATACCACTCCTGTGGATGCATCCATAATCAATTCGGCAAGCCCGATACTTGTGCTTGTATTTGCCGCATGGGTACTGAAGGACAGGATTGGTACCTCGAGGATCTATGGAATACTGCTGGGGCTGGCAGGAGCGCTTATGCTTATCCTTTTCGGCAACCCGCTTTCGCTTGACGGCGGGCACCTAACAGGCAATTTATTTATTGTAGCGAACACAATATGCTGGAGTCTTTACCTTGTGGTTTCGAAACCACTCATGGTGAAATACAACCCTCTTGTGATGATGAAATGGATTTTCCTGATCGGATTTGTTGCCGTATTTCCATTCACCATTAAACAGGCTCTGGAAATCCGGTTCAGCTCATTTGATTCCTATACCTGGTTTGCAATAATTTACATTATTCTTGGCACAACTTTTATGGCGTATTTCTTTATTACCTACTCGTTAAAACGTTTATCCTCATCCGTAGTAGCATATTACACTTACCTGCAGCCGGTATTGGTGGCTGTTATGGGGATATTGATATTTGCCGAGAAAATATCGTTGGTAAAGATTGTAAGCGCAATACTGGTATTCACCGGGATATATTTTGTGACAAAAAAGCAAAAGGCTAATTGAAAAGATTTGAGGATTTGGGGGTTAAAAGATTGGTTGGGAAATCAGCCAAATACATAATAAACCTTGAACTCACACACCTGAAACTCTGAAAACCTGAAACTCTCAAACTCTGAAACCATGAAACTCTTCCTAAAACATATGCCTGAACGGCAGTAAGAACCATCCTAGCGCTTTTTCAATTTTAGGGCGGCGCATCCAGCTTACGTGGTCAAATTCGAGGCAGTTCAGCATGGTTTCCTCCACATGGCGTTTAACTTCTTCGGCAATTCCTTTGTGTGTGCCAAATAACATTACCTCATGCTGGTAACGGAAACTCCGGTAGTCAATATTGGGAGAACCTATACCGAATATCTCATTATCGATAAGTAAAAGCTTGGCATGCAAATTATTCAGAGTATAAAACGAAAGGCTTATATTATTTAAGTAATAGAACCCATAATATTTACTGCTGAGCAAATCGATTGCCCTTACATCGGAATGACGGGGAAGTACTATTTTAACTTTCACACCGCGCTGGGCTGCATCCGCCAGGCACTTACGCATTTTGTGCCCGGGTAAAAAGTAGGGAGTTTCGATTATAATCTCCTTCTTTGCCCTGTTAATTAACCGCTCCAGTTTAGTCTTCAAACGCTGCCGGTATATCGATGGCATATCTTCGACCAGCTCAAACTGGTCGATAAATTTCGATTTCTTAAAAGTGAATTTGTTAAAAATATACTTGCTGTAAATCCTGAAACTCTCGAGAAACGATCGTTTAAACATGAGTGTAATTCCCCCTGTAAGCCTGATCATCGATTCGCGCCACTGCAGTGAGTAGCCTGTTATGTTGGCGGAACCCATGTAGCTGATATTGTCGTCGATAAGCAGGAATTTGCGGTGGTTACGCCTGTGATTTTTGGTGAAAAAATCGAAAGTATAGAGGATCTTCCTGAAAAAACGAACCTCACCCCCATTAGCGGAAAGCTCGCTGAAAAAATCCTCCTTGTATGATACACCCCATGAGTCGAGCAGCAATTTCACATGAACGCCCCTTGCAGCTGCTTTCGTTAAAGCTTCGCGAAACCGTAGACCGGTTTCGTCGTTTCCGAATTTATACATCTCGAGATAAATGTAACGCTCAGCCTGCTCAATATCATTCAGCATGGCTTCATAAAACCGGGGTGGTTCGCTGTAAAGCCTGTGGCTGGTTATGGCTGGTGCCGGGCGGTTCATCGTTTCGATAGAATTTTCTATTCAAATATATGGATTTTATTGAGAAGATTACATATATGGTCATTTATCCATCAGGTTCTGGCTGAGATTGAGGCTGGGATTAAATAGCAAGCATTTAGTCCAAGGCATCCCCAGCAAACACAATGCCTTAGGCAGAACTTTAACCTTTCTGCACCCTTTTCAGTTCGCGGACTCCTCGTCTATTAGCAACCTGAAATTCAGACACACAGATACTATTAATTATGAGCCCGGCTGCTTCAACAAACAAACATTGTATCTTTGTTCATTCAAAAATGGACTATGATCAAATCGATGACAGGCTTTGGCAAAACTACAGTCAATCCAGGTGGACGGACTGTAAATATTGAAATCCGCACACTAAACAGCAAACAACTTGATGTAAATACGCGTATTCCTGCATTATACCGCGACAAGGAAGCAGAAATACGAGCTGAATTAAACCGGGTTCTCGAACGTGGAAAAATCGATTTCATGATTACTGTCGACAGCGATTCGGATACAGGTGAATTCAGCATAAACCGTCCTTTGGCCAAACAAATCTATAACGAAATAAACCAACTTGCACTTGAGTTAGGCGCAGCCACCGGACCTGATATTTTGTCTACCATACTCAAAATGCCCGATGTGCTTAAAGCAGGTCGTGAAGCGCCTGACGAAAACGAATGGTTGCTTGTAAAAAATGCCGTTACCGAAGCTTTGGTTCTGACTGATGTTTTCCGCGCTGCCGAAGGCGAATTACTGGGCAAAGATATGAGTTCACGCATACAGCTGATCCTTGACCTGCTCCTGAAAGTGGAACCTCTCGAAAGCCTAAGGATTACCAATCTGCGGGAGCGTTTCCAGCGCAACCAGGACGAGTTCCTTGAAAAGACAACCAAGGTTGAGAAATTCGATGAAAACCGGTTTGAACAGGAAATTTTCTGGTACCTCGAAAAACTTGATATCACCGAGGAAAAACTTCGCCTGCGCAAACATTGTGTTTACTTCCTCGATACTCTTACATCTTCCGATTCGAACGGCCGCAAATTAGGTTTTATTACCCAGGAGATCGGGCGCGAAATCAATACACTGGGGTCGAAAGCCTATAATGCCGAAATACAGATGATCGTTGTACAGATGAAAGATGAGCTGGAAAAGATCAAGGAACAGGTGAGTAATGTTTTGTAAGAGGTGCTTAGGCTGAAGGTTGATAGGTTGATGGGTTGATGGGGGCTGGTGGAAATAAGTGTATTATAAATTACTAAACAGAAAATCCTTTTGGACTCACTAGCGCATAAAATGATAATCGTTTCCGCTCCTTCAGGTGCCGGAAAAACTACCATAGTTAGACATTTGATTCAAAAATTCCCGCAGCTCGGCTTTTCAGTTTCGGCAACCAGTCGTAAAATCCGCGAAGGG
Source organism: Bacteroidales bacterium (assembly GCA_963677975.1). Classification (GTDB taxonomy): domain Bacteria; phylum Bacteroidota; class Bacteroidia; order Bacteroidales; family UBA4417; genus UBA4417. The sequence goes on from OY782677.1 coordinate 5,029,262, forward strand.
GAAAAAGATGGCAGGGAATATTACTTTGTGTCATCGGATGAGTTCCGCTTACTGATCAGCAATGAGAAACTTCTCGAATGGCAGGAAGTGTACCCCGGAAGTTATTATGGTACAATGGTTTCGGAAGTAAAGAGAATAAACGAAGCCGGGCAATTCCCTGTTTTCGACGTGGATGTGGTTGGCGGGCTGAATATTAAAAAAATGTATGGCGGCAACGCACTTGCCCTATTTATCAAGCCACCTTCGTTCGAAATACTCGAAACCCGTTTGCGTGCCCGGGCTACTGACAGCGAGGAAAGCCTTCAGAACCGCCTCAAAAAGGCTAAATGGGAACTAACGTTCGAAGATGGATTTGACAAAGTGATTATTAACAATACTCTTGAAGCTGCATTTGAACAAGCCGGATTGCTTGTGAGCGATTTCCTGGGCATTCGTATTTAAAAAAGTTTAACATGAAAAAAACCGGGCTCCTCTTCGGATCATTTAATCCAATACATACCGGACATCTTATTATTGCCGGTTACATGTATGAGTTCAGCGATCTGGATGAATTATGGTTTGTTGTTTCGCCTCTCAACCCGCTGAAAGAACAAAAGAACCTGCTTGCCGACCATCATCGCCTTGAGATGGTGAACCTGGCCATTGAAGACGACAGCCGTTTTAAGTCGTGCAATATTGAATTTAAACTGCCTAAACCTTCCTACACGATTCATACCCTGACTTACCTCCAGGATAAATACCCGGAACGTGAATTTGTGATTATTTCGGGGACTGATATTTTCCCAACTTTCCATAAATGGAAAAACTGGGAAACCCTGCTTGAATTCTATAAATTCTATGTTTATCCCCGTCGGGGGTCACAGGATCATGAACTCACTCGAAATCCCTCGGTAACTGTTTTCGAGGCTCCCATGGTTGAAATTTCATCCAGTTTTATACGTGACGCCATCCGCCAGGGTAAAAATATGTCGTACTTTATTCCTGAAAAAGCCTATAAGTACCTGAAAGAGATGCACTTTTACAAGAAATAACCTCTGCCGTTTCCTGATTAAATTTCATTTCTTATTCTCCATCCCTAAAATCAGCTATAGGGTATTTTAGTATACATAATCCTATTTAATTGCATTCGGGCGCCTGATATAAAACTTATTTAAATAATTGTTGTTTAGGTATATTATATTATTTTTGTGACATCCGTTCAGGTAAATCCACTACTGTCTTTTTTAGGTAATAATATCCATTAAAATCAAAAACATGAAAATCAGAATTCTGATGCTTGCCGCTTTACTGTCGGCAGGAATGCTAAAAACATTTGCACAGGATGTCCCTGTTCATCCAAGTTTAACCGGGGTTGGGAAGTTTCTTGGCGAAACTAGGCCGCTGCGCGACATTCCTGAACAGACCCAGAAAGAAATCATGATACAAAAAGCTAAAGCTTTTGCTAACCGGTTCAATACTGAATTCGAGAAGCCAAAGCGCTCTTCAGCAAACAAATCCGCATCGCAGGGGCCCGATAATGTATGGCAAAAAACTATGGGGAAAGCACCAGCTACTGACCCTTTAGTTGTGTTTGAAGGACAGTCGTCACCGTATTTTCCACCTGATTGTAATGGTACTGCCGGACCAAATCATTATATGCAGACCGTTAACTGTACATACGCAATATATGATAAAGCAGGAAATAAGTTAGCCGGTCCGACCAATATGAACCAGCTGTTTAACGGGGCGCCTGGGGCAAACTATAACGATGGCGACCCTATTATTTTATACGATGACCAGGCCGACAGGTGGTTTGCAGCCGAATTTTCAGTAACCGGATCAAATGACCTTATGCTTATGGCGGTTTCGACAACCAATGACCCAACAGGAACCTGGTATGCATATTCTTTTGATGTTGCTGACATGCCTGACTATATGAAATTCAGCGTTTGGCAGGATGGATACTACATGGGTGATAACAACGGCAGCGGCAAGGACATGTATGTTTTTGAGCGTTCGAAAATGCTTATTGGCGATCCTGCACCACAAATGGTTGGTTTCGATAATCCTTGGCGGCCAAATACCGGCAGTGTTGCCATGGTTCCTCCGGTTGATAACGACGGACCTTATGCGCCTGCAGGTGAACCTGGTATTTTCATCACTTCGGCCGATGGTGCCTTAAACGGTGGCAACGACCAGTTATGGATATATCAACTTGAAGTAAACTGGGACAACATAGCCTCATCCAGCTTTATAAGGCAGCAGCAATTAGATGTTGCACCTTTCGATGGTAATTTCGGCGCAGGCTGGAATAATATTCCACAACCGGGAACCACCCAGAAATTGTGTGCGCTTACTCAAATCGTAATGAATGTCCCGCAATACAGGAATTTTGGCAGCTACGAATCAATAGTTTGTTGCCACACCGTGGATGTTGACAATACTGATCATGCAGGTGTGCGTTGGTACGAATTACGCAGGACACCGCCGGCAACAACCTGGGTAATCCGCCAGCAAGGCACCTATGCCCCTGATGAAAGCTCCCGTTGGTGCGGAAGCATTATGATGAATGGTCAAAATCAAATCGGGCTCGGGTACTCTATTTCCAGCTCAACTGTATACCCCGGAATACGTTATACAGGCCAAACAACGGCTGAATATGCCAATCACACGGGTGTGCTCGATTTGCCCGAGGGTGTTATACTTGAAGGAAACGCATCGCAAACCGGCTATAACCGCTGGGGTGATTATGCGCAATTATCAGTTGACCCGGTAGATGATGGTACTTTCTGGTTTACTACCGAGTATTCATCGGGTGGCCGGAAAACCAAAGTTGCCTCCTTCCTGGTTGGCCCTATTTTGCCAACTGCCGACTTTACAGCCGATAACACCTACCCTTGCAAGCTTAATTCATCGGTTGCATTTACAAGCCAGGTAACCGGTAGTCCGACGGAGTATGCATGGGCTTTTACACCTTCTACTGTTACTTATACCGGAGGAACTGACAGCACATCTACTGCACCTAGTGTAATTTTCAATGAACTTGGCACCTATACTGTCTCCCTAACAGTTTCAACCGCCGCCGGAAGCAGAACTACAACAAAAGATAATTATATTCAGGTAAATGCTGCAAATGCTGATTTCACTGCAAATGCAAACCTGGTTGTTGTGAATAACCTGGTGACCCTGAGCGACGCTTCAACCTGCGAGGTTACATCCTGGCATTGGGATTTCGGAGCCGGGGCTACTCCTGCAACAGCCAATACACAAGGACCTCATGCAGTTTCCTACAGCACTACAGGTATGAAAACTGTTACTCTTACCGTAAACGGAAACGCCAGCAACACGAAAACAGATTTTATCAGTGTTATCGATCCTTCAATCACTATGACTGAAGCTACTGTTTCGACATGCGGTGCAACTTTCTTCGATCCGGGTGGAGTATCGGCAAATTATGGTAATGATGAAAATTACAGTATGTTGTTTATACCTGGAATTACCGGGAGCAAGTTACAAGCACAATTTACTTCATTCGCTCTTGAAGCTTCGACCGGTTGTACCAAGGATTATTTAAAGATCTACGATGGGACAACAGAAACAGCAACAAAAATAGGGACCTATTGTGGTAATACATCACCCGGAACTGTAACAGCCACAAACCCTGACGGTGCCCTGCTTTTTGTTTTCCACAGCAACGCTCAGTTTAATTTCGATGGCTGGGCAGCAAACATACTCTGTACTGCTATACCTGTTGCAAACCCTGCTGTGTTCACAGCTTTACCACAGAGCAGTTCACAAATAAACTTAGGATGGTCGAAAAACCCGGATAATGACGATGTTTTACTCGCATGGTCGGCTGACGGAAATTTCGGAACACCTGCTAACGGCACAGTCTACACCCCCGGAAGCATACTTCCCGGCGGAGGTACTGTTCTGGCAACCGGGGCTGCCAATACATTTAACCATACCGGACTTGCATCGTCAACGAAGTATTACTACGAAGTATTCTCGTATAATGTTGACAAGAAATATTCAAGCGGTGTACTTGCTGATGCTACAACATTCTTCCAGCCTACTCTTACCGTTAATCCCCAGAACATAAATGTAACATCCCCTGCAGGAACAGCACCGGTGAATATTACTTCAAACACCTCCTGGACTGTTACAAGCAACCAAACCTGGTGTACAGTAACTCCTTCAGGTACAGGAGCAGGAATTATAACAGCCACCTACCAGGAAAACCTGTCTGTTAGTCCGCGCGTTGCTTCAATCACGATCAGCGTAACAGGGTTACCGGCAGTTATTGTAACTCTTACCCAGGCCGGGGCTGCACCTATCCTGGTTGTTACACCGCCAATTCAGAACGTTACCGATCCGCTGGGAAATACTGCATTTACTGTAACTTCAAATACTTCATGGGTAGTTACAAGCGACCAGGCATGGTGTACCGTAACAAATTCAGGAACCGGAAACGGGACAATTGCTGCCTCTTATGCTCAAAACCTGGCAATAACCGCACGTTCGGCCAATATTTCAGTAACAGTGAACGGCATACCTACTATTATTGTTAAAGTCACCCAGGCTGGTGCCGCACCAATGTTAACGGTTTCTCCTGAAATCAGGAATGTGAATGCCTATGCATCGTCGACTGAATTTACTGTTACATCAAATACGACCTGGACTGCAACAGCTGATTCGGCATGGTGCGTGGTTACGCCTTCAGGTTCAGGGAATGGGAAAATTACCGCTGTATACCCATGGAACCCAAGCAAGAAAGTGCGCAGTACAAAAATCTCGGTACAGGCAGCCGGGGTTACAACCCAGATTGCTACACTTATACAGGGACAGGAAACGGCTTCGGTACCCGAAAACGGATCAAAAGGTTTGAGTATCTATCCTAACCCGGCCAAAGGCCTGTTCAGTATTGTTGTCGACCAGGTAAAATACCCATCGATGACAGTGACTATATCAGATGCTCATGGAAGTACAGTTTTAACCCGCAACTGCAAAGGCGAATCCGAGTATAAGTTCGACCTGAGCAATTCACCACAGGGAACTTACCTTGTGAAAGTGCAAACCGATAAGGAATTGCTTGTTACAAAGCTTGTGATTCTAAGGTAACTCACTACCTCGTTTAAATACAGGATCAGGCAACGCCATGTGAACCATGGAATTGCCTGATCTTTTTTTTGCTGTATTTATTTTTTTCTATAGTGAATTGACTAAATGGGCTTTTGAGGCTGCACTATTCTTTCACTAATTAAACCTATATCAAACACATAATAAAACAAACCGAAGAGTAAGCAGGCATGCATCACAGCTATTGTTCCTTTAAAGTAACGATAATTGATTCCGATAAATTTCTGTATGATTTCCTGTTGTTTAAATGCATAAACATTAAAAATCAGGGATACTTCAAAAACATATTTAAAACATTGCTGTTTAGGTATATTGTATTATTTTTGCGAACTTCATTGTGCATATCCCCCTCCATTCTCTTTACAATAATAAATACACACTAAAACCCAATCCATGAAAATCAGAATTCTGATGCTTGCTGTTATTGTGGCAGCAGGAATACAATTTGCCCATGCTCAGGACATCCCTGTTCACCCAACCAAGACTGGATTCGGAACGTTTTTAGGCGAAACAAGGCCACTTCGTGATATTCCTGAAATAACCAATAAAGAAAAACTGGTGTTAAAAGCAAAAGCCATTGCAAGACAATTTAATCTTGAAATGAGTAAAAGAGAATACCCGTTTGCAGATGTAGCCTTACCAAAAGGTCCTGATGCGGTGTGGCAGAAAACCATGAACAAAGCAGCTGCCAGCAGCCCTGAAGTAAACTTCGAAGGTCAGTCTTCTCCTTACTATCCTCCTGATGCATGTGGAACTGCCGGGCCAAACCATTATATGCAAACGATAAATACAACTTATGCTATTTATAATAAAGCTGGAGTAAAAGTAGCAGGTCCTTCAAACCTAAATATGTTATTTAATGGTGTGCCCGGAGCAAACTATAATGACGGTGATCCTATAATCCTATATGATGAACAGGCTGATCGATGGGTTGCATGTGAGTTTACTATCGGTCACTCAAATGATGTAATGTTGATGGCTGTTTCATCCACAAACGACCCGACAGGAACATGGTACGCTTATTCCTTTGATATAGATAACAATCCCGACTATCCGAAATTTAGTGTCTGGCAGGATGGCTATTACATGGGTGATAATAAATCATCAGGCAAGGACACTTATGTTTTTGAGCGTTCACAGATGATGATCGGGGCAAGCAGTCCAAAGTTCGTCGGATTTGATAATCCAAGCCGTCCCGGTTCTATTGATGGTTTCATGTGTGTCCCTCCGGTTGATAACGATGGAGCTTTTGCACCTGCCGGCTCGCCCGGACTTTTTATAGCCATGTCCGATGATGCATTTGGCGGTGGTACTGATCAGCTTTGGATTTATGAACTTGCCGTTAACTGGGATAATACAGCCTCCTCTACGTTCAGCAGGGTGCAGCAACTTGATGTTGCACCATTCGACAGTAATTTTGGCAATAACTGGAATAACATCAAACAATTAGGAACCAGCCAGGAACTAGATGCTGTTCCGGCAGTAATAATGAATGTGCCGCAATACAGGAATTTCGGATCCTATCAAACCCTGGTTTGCTGTCACACAGTAGATGTGGATGCAAGTGACCATGCCGGAATACGTTGGTACGAGTTGCGTAAAACTCCGCCATCTACTACCTGGACAATCCGACAACAAGGCACGTTTGCCCCCGATATACACTCCCGCTGGATGGGAAGTATAATGCTTAACGGATATAACGAAATCGGGCTGGGATACTCCATTTCGAGTTCAACAATGTACCCGGGTATCCGTTTTTGTGGTCAGACAGCTGCCGAATATGAAAATCATACCGGGGTACTTGATTTCCCTGAAGGAGTAATAATTGAAGGAACCGGCTCACAAACCGGGCAAAACCGTTGGGGTGATTATGCCCAATTATCGGTTGATCCGGCCGACGATGGCACTTTTTGGTTTACAACCGAATATGCGCAGGGTGGCCGAAAAACACAAATAGCATCTTTCCTTGTTGGTCCCATACTTCCTAATGCGGAATTTAGCGCCAACAACACCTTACCCTGCAAAGGCAGCTCAGTTGTAACATTTACAAGCCAGGCAACTGGAAGTCCAACCGGCTATGCCTGGGCATTTACCCCTTCAACTGTTACCTATACAGCTGGAACCGACAGTTCATCAACATCCCCGGTTGTAATTTTCAATGAACTGGGGACTTATACGGTTTCCCTAACGGTATCGACCGCAGCAGGAAGCAGAACAATAACAAAAGATAATTACATCCAGGTGAATGCTGCAAATGCTGATTTCACTTCAAATGCAACCGAGGTAGTAGTGAACAATCTTATCACATTCGATGATGCATCAACATGCCAGGTTACTTCGTGGCACTGGGAATTTGGCAATGGAGCAACTCCTGCAACTGCTGACACCAAGGGTCCGCACACAGTTTTGTACAGCAGTACAGGGCTGAAAACGATAACACTTACGGTAAATGGCAATTCGACCAAAACTAAAACCGACTTTATTAATGTAATTGACGCTGCTATCTCAATGTCGAATGCTACAGTTTCGACATGTGGTGCTACCTTCTTCGATCCGGGTGGATCTGCAGAGAATTACGGAAATGACGAAAATTTCAGTATGTTATTTATACCCGGAATTGCCGGTAGTAAATTGCAGGCCCAGTTCACCGCTTTCAACCTCGAATCCTCGACAGGCTGCACTAAAGATTTCTTAAAGATTTATGACGGAACAACCGAAACAGCCACAAAAATAGGGACTTATTGTGGAACAACTTCGCCCGGAACTTTAACAGCTACCAACCCTGACGGTGCCCTGCTTTTTGTTTTCCACAGCAACGCTCAGTTAAATTTCGATGGCTGGGCAGCAAACATACTCTGTACTGCTATACCTGTTGCAAACCCTGCTGTGTTCACAGCTTTACCACAGAGCAGTTCACAAATAAACCTAGGATGGTCGAAAAACCCGGATAATGACGATGTTTTACTCGCATGGTCGGCTGACGGAAATTTCGGAACACCTGCTAACGGCACAGTCTACACCCCCGGAAGCATACTTCCCGGCGGAGGTACTGTTCTGGCAACCGGGGCTGCCAATACATTTAACCATACCGGACTTGCATCGTCAACGAAGTATTACTACGAAGTATTCTCGTATAATGTTGACAAGAAATATTCAAGCGGTGTACTTGCTGATGCTACAACATTCTTCCAGCCTACTCTTACCGTTAATCCCCAGAACATAAATGTAACATCCCCTGCAGGAACAGCACCGGTGAATATTACTTCAAACACCTCCTGGACTGTTACAAGCAACCAAACCTGGTGTACAGTAACTCCTTCAGGTACAGGAGCAGGAATAATAACAGCCACCTACCAGGAAAACCTGTCTGTTAGTCCGCGCGTTGCTTCAATCACGATCAGCGTAACAGGGTTACCGGCAGTTATTGTAACTCTTACCCAGGCCGGGGCTGCACCTATCCTGGTTGTTACACCGCCAATTCAGAACGTTACCGATCCGCTGGGAAATACTGCATTTACTGTAACTTCAAATACTTCATGGGTAGTTACAAGCGACCAGGCATGGTGTACCGTAACAAATTCAGGAACCGGAAACGGGACAATTGCTGCCTCTTATGCTCAAAACCTGGCAATAACCGCACGTTCGGCCAATATTTCAGTAACAGTGAACGGCATACCTACTATTATTGTTAAAGTCACCCAGGCTGGTGCCGCACCAATGTTAACGGTTTCTCCTGAAATCAGGAATGTGAATGCCTATGCATCGTCGACTGAATTTACTGTTACATCAAATACGACCTGGACTGCAACAGCTGATTCGGCATGGTGCGTGGTTACGCCTTCAGGTTCAGGGAATGGGAAAATTACCGCTGTATACCCATGGAACCCAAGCAAGAAAGTGCGCAGTACAAAAATCTCGGTACAGGCAGCCGGGGTTACAACCCAGATTGCTACACTTATACAGGGACAGGAAACGGCTTCGGTACCCGAAAACGGATCAAAAGGTTTGAGTATCTATCCTAACCCGGCCAAAGGCCTGTTCAGCATTGTTGTCGACCAGGTAAAATACCCATCGATGACAGTGACTATATCAGATGCTCATGGAAGTACAGTTTTAACCCGCAACTGCAAAGGCGAATCCGAGTATAAGTTCGACCTGAGCAATTCACCACAGGGAACTTACCTTGTAAAAGTGCAAACCGATAAGGAATTGCTTGTTACTAAGCTTGTGATTCTAAGGTAACTCTCTACCTCGTTTAAATACAGGATCAGGCAACGCCATGTGAACCATGGAATTGCCTGATCTTTTTTTTGAAAGGAAATATTAATCGGAACACCTGGATGCAAAGTGCAGCAGTGCCTGTGAAGTTTTACGGAAAGCTTCGATAAAACCCATATGCCCGACATTATCGAGGAGCATCAATTCACTGTGGGAAGGCATTACAGCCTGGGAAAGTATAAGTTCAAATGATATTCGGCTGTCGTTTTTCCCGGCAATAAAAAGAACAGGGATTGCTAAAGTTGAGAGGCAGGGCAACCGGCTTTCACGATCGCGCATTCCTGCAAGCGCGGCTACTATTGCTTCAGGACTCATCAATGCAGCTATATTCTGAAGTTTAGTTATAGGTCTGGAATACTCAGCCTGATGCTGCTTATCGAAAAGATCGGGAATAAACTGCCGGATAAAGCCAGTTTTGTTTTGCATCACGATATCAATGGTCCTTCGTCGGTTTTCCTTTGCTTCAGCGCTGTCGGCACCGGCATGTGAATGGAAAAGCACCAGTCCTTTCAGGATGTTTTCATATTCAGTGGCAAACTGCAATGCTACATACCCTCCCATTGAATGGCCTGCAATAACAGCATGTTCAATATTTTCAGCAAGAAGAACCGCCTTAACGGCTTCGGCCATCTGCTTCATAGTATGAATTTCCGATAAAGACTCACTCTGTCCGTGACCTGGCAGGTCGACAGCAATTACCAGGAATTTACTTTGAAGCACATCTGTGAAATCGTTCCAGATAGCTTTTGATTCGAGAAAACCATGCAGGAGAATCATGGCCGGGCCATTACCGCTGATTTGATAAGCAATTTTTTTACCCTGGAAACGGATTGTTTTTTCCATTTGAATACGATTTGATCTGAAAAACATCAGGTGTCAGACACATTTCGTGTGCACTGACACCTGATATGGGGAATGTGTCAGACACACTCCGTATGTAAAGACACATTAATCAATTCTATCGGCCATAGTTGCTTCAACCTCAGCCACTGTTTTAGGAATTGGCCTGCCAAGCACACGATGTCCATCGGCTGTTACAAGGATATCATCTTCGATCCTGATGCCACCAAATGTTCGGTATTCTTCAATTTTATCGTAATTGAGAAACTCGGCATATTTCTTTTCAGCTTTCCACATATCGATAAGTTCCGGGATAAAATAAATGCCGGGTTCGTTAGTGATCACAAAACCTGGTTGCAAACGACGCCCCATACGAAGGTATGCAGTTCCGAACTGTTTGCTGGGTTGTATTTCGCTGTCGTAACCGACATTTATCTGGCCAAGTCCTTCCATATCGTGAACATCGAGTCCAAGCATATGACCAAGTCCATGAGGCAGGAACAATGCATGAGCTCCGGCAGCAACTGCTTCTTTAATGTCGCCTTTCATTAGCCCCAAATCTTTTAGCCCGCCTGCTATAGTTTCGCATGCAACCGTATGACAATCGCGGTAAAATGTACCCGGTTTTGTAGCTGCAATCGAATTCAGGTTTGCATTGAGAACAATTTCATAGATTTCTCGTTGTTTCTGGCTGAATTTACCCCCAACCGGCACTGTGCGCGTTATATCGCTGGCATAATTCAGCGAGGTTTCCGAACCTGCATCCATTACCATCATTCGTCCTTCCTGCAATATACCTTCATGGTGGTGGTTGTGCAATATCTGGCCGTTCATGCTTAAAATTATCGGAAATGAAACCGGCCTTCCATGTGCGATTGAAATCCCTTCCATTCTACCAACAATTTCCTGTTCCTTTTTCCCGGGGTAAGCCATGCGCATACCGGTAGTGAACATGTGCCAGGCTGTACCAATGGCTTTCTCGATTTCAGCAATCTCAAGGTCTGATTTAACCGATCTCAGTTTGACAATGGCTTCGATAAGCGGCATTGAAACATATTCTTTCAACCTTAATGGTCTGATGCCAAGCAACTGGCTAACCTGCAGGATTGTTTCGGCCCGGTATGGAAGTGTAAAGTGGATTTGCCGTCCTTTCCTGATCGCATTGGCAGTAAAAGTGGCAAGTTCGTCAAGAGATGCTGCGTTTTTCACTCCCGCTTTTGCGGCTAGGTCGGCAACTTTTGGCTGAGGGCCCATCCAGATGATATCATCAATTTCGAAATCGTTGCCGAAAATGTAATCCACATCATTATCCACATCAATTACACCTGCAAAATCAGGGTTTTCGAGGCCAAAGAAGTAGGAGAAATTACTGTCCTGCCTGAATGTATAAGTGTTAGCCGGGTAATTATACGAAGCTTCAGTATTTCCAGGAAAAATGATTATGCCTGAAGGCACAAGTTTGCGAAGCGCGTTACGCCTGCTGGTATAAACGTCAGAGTTGAACATTTTATAGGGAATTAAGGTCTTTGAAAAAACATTTTAATTTAATGCAAATATATAATTTTGGCATATCAGTTGTATAAGGAAAAGCAGCCTTTGTCTATATTTGGATTAACTTTGTAAAATTAAAACTGCAAATGATGAAAAGATTACTCTTTATTACCGGGCTTATCCTATTGATATCAGCAGCCGCTTTTTCGCAGACTGCAGCCGAATGGAACAAACAAGGTGTGGATCACACTAAAAAATTCGAGTACAAGCAAGCTTACGAATGCTTTAGCAAAGCTATTGAGCTCAAACCGGATTTCGCTGAAGCTTATTATAACCGTGCAACTGCCTGGTTCGAATTGCCGGCAAATGCTTTCCCTACCGGTGATGGCTGTGCCGACCTGAATAAAGCCAAATCGCTTGGATTTAAAGTGAAAGATGAGACTTTGAAGAACTATGGATGTCAGTAGGCAGGCCTTGGGACGAGAAAAGGTTGAAAGCAAATTGTGCTACCGGCTATATGGTACCAAGCGGGAAAATTAAATTGCTGATTACCACTAAACTTCATTTGGACGATAGTTAGTGCTAATTACAAAGATGTGTGTATAGCTCTTTCAGATAGTCAAGATTTTTTAACTGATATTCCCTGATTTTATTTATTGCGAAGTAGGAAACAATCAATCCTACCAGGAATCCCATTATCATACCAAAAATTGATTCCTCATTTCTCATAACTACAATAAACGGTTTGTATTCATAATAAACATGAATCGATAAATTTATCATTACAAGCAGAATCGGGATTAATAAAATATACAGCTTACTGTATTTGCCTAATAACCATCCGGATAACATTTTGATTCTTTGTTCCAGCCAATCCTTTAAGGATAAATTGAATTTATTGCTTTGGAGCTTTCTTACCGACAATAACGAAACTATCAATGAAACGAGAGTTATTATTACAAGTAATGAATTGTTAACCAGATAAAGATAATCCCCTTGCCGATTGAGAGCTGTGGTTATCAGAAAAACAATCAACCCAATACATACTATAATATCGATGCTAAAAATAAACAGGAACCTGTTGATCGTTTTCCTGGTTTTTGCAAGGAGTGTTTGATTCAGCTGATCCATAGTTTTCAGATTGATCTCAGAATCCATATTTTTCCATATGCTCTGTAATTCATTCGTTTCCATAATAAAGATGGGTTAAATTTTGTTTTAATACCTCTTTTGCTCTGTTAATCCTGACACCTACATTTGACTTTGAGATCCCTAGTATAAGTGCGATTTCATCGTAACTTTTTTCTTCGAGATATAATAACATGATTGATTTATCGATTTCATTCAGATTGGAAATAGCACGCAGCAATGAACGGATACTTTCATTTGCCGATAATTCTTCGACTGTATCAACCGTATCCAACGATTCCGGAAGTTTATCAAGATACTCAATCTTCGTTGATTTCTTTAACCTTGAAATTGATGTATTTATTGAAACGGCATAAATCCATGAACCTATGCTATTCCTGTTTCTTAAACCCGGGAATGATTTCCACAACTGATAAATTATTTCCTGAAAATTATCTTCCCTGTCTGATTCATTCCGGAAATAGATATAGTTGACTTTGTGCAAAATACCCTGATAAGCAGATACTATTTCAAGAAATTCATCTTTCAGTGACTTCATGCTTAAAATGTTTCTTATAAAGTATCAACTGATCGCAATTTATTACAAAAATATATGAAAAATATTTAAATACACATTAAGAAGCTGTTTATCAAAAAGATAAAAAAGTCACAGTGTATTTAGGAGACGTACTATCCGAACTCCTAAAATCCCAATTACATCCACTAAATCCTAATCCCAAACTCCTAACCCCTCATCAACCTCTCAATCTCATCCGGTTCAACAGGAATACCTGCCATAAGGTTCACCGGTTCTTCGGCAACCATAATATCATTTTCAAGGCGGATCCCGATTCCTTCTTCAGGAATATAAATCCCCGGTTCGCAGGTCATAACCATACCTGTTTCGAATATTACCTGACGTGATCCCACATCATGCACATCAAGGCCCAGGAAGTGACCTGTTCCATGCATATAGTACTTGAAGAAAGCCGGGGAATCGCCGGTCTGGCTCCTGATATCATCGGGGCTTATCAAACCCAGCCCTACAAGTTCCTTTTCCATGATTTTGCAAACCTCGCCATGCCATTTTTCGTTGGTGGTTCCCGGTTTAAGCATGGCAGTTGCGGCTTTAAGCACCCTATGCACGGCATCGTAAACCTGGCGCTGGCGGGGCGAAAACTTCCCGTTTACAGGTATAGTCCGGGTCATATCGGCTGCATAATTACCATATTCGGCTCCTACGTCCATAAGTAGCAAATCGCCGTCGTTGCATGTGTTGAAATTGGTATTGTAATGCAGTATACAGGCATTTCCGCCCGAAGCGATAATGGGCGAATAGGCATGTCCGGCGCTTCCTTTACGGATAAACTCATGGGTAAACTCGGCTTCAATTTCGTATTCAAGGAGTCCGGGTTTCACAAATTTCAGAACACGACGAAAACCATCGTTGGTAATATCACAGGCTTTCTGCATCTGGGCAATCTCCTCAGGTTGTTTCACCAATCGCATTTCAGTAATGATGGGAGCCAGGCGTTCGTAGGAGTGAACAGGGAAGTCGTGCCTCATTTTTAAGGCAAACCGGGAATCACGATCCGGCACTTCGGTAATAAATTTGGGATATTCGTTCTGGTTCAGGTATACAACCTGTACCCTCGACATCAGGTCGCGAAGTGTAATTTCGAACTCATCGGTCCATTTTACATTTTTAATACCTGAAACGGCACGAACTTCGTCCATGGTATATTTATGACCGTTCCAGGTAACCATCATGTCGTTGGTTTTCACCGTGAACAGGATTTCGCGCATGCTTTCCATAGGGTGTTCGGGACAAAGTGTAAGAATACATTTTTCCTGGTCGAGGCCGGTGAGGTAGAACATATCCGAATTTTGCCTGAATTGGAATGTTTGATCACCCGAACGGGGCATTTCGTCGTTTGAGTTTACGATGGCCAGAGAACCGGGTTTCATGGAATTCACGAGCCTTGCCCGGTTGCGGATATACATTTCTTTACTAATGGTTTTGTATCGCATTGCTCTGTATTTTAAGTTATTGAAAGAGCCGTTCCGGCTTTCAAAAAAATTATTATTTTTTTCTATTCTGCTTGTAGAAGTTATATGGTATTGTTTCTATATTTGTTCCACTCACAGGCAACCAAAAGTATGAATTATTTTCCCTGCCAAAATCAGAGTTGCCGGTAAATTTATAAATCTATAATTGTATGGGCAATAAACTATTCTTTTACTCATCCATTACCAAAAAAGTTGTAATGGCTCTTGCGGGTCTCTTCCTTATTTCTTTTCTGGTAGTTCACCTGGGAATAAACCTTTTGCTGCTATCGAATGATGGTGGGGCAGCCTTTATGGTTGGTGTAGAGTTCATGACCACAAATCCATTGGTCAAGATCATGGAGTATGTCCTTCTGGGCGGCTTTGCAATCCATATTGTGATCGGTGTTATCATCCAGATCCAGAACTGGATGGCAAGACCTGTAAGGTATAAAATTGAGGGATACTCGCACCTGTCGTTTTTCTCAAAATACATGATTCACACAGGGGCTATTATATTCATTTTCCTGTGTATACATTTTACCAATTTCTATTTTGTAAAACTCGGACTAGTAAGTCCGCCCGAAGGAGTCGGGAAAGAGGACTTTTACCAGATGGCAACCCTGCTTTTTGCCGACAGGTTTTATGCCATACTGTATATTGTACTCATGATTTTCCTTGGTTTTCACCTTCATCATGCTTTTCAATCGGCATTTCAGACTTTGGGACTCAACCATACTAAATACACTCCTTTCATAAAAGCAGTTGGTACTTTTTACTCAATTGTCGTCCCACTGGGATTTGCAAGCATTCCCTTGTTCTTCATTTTTTTCAGGTAAAAGGCATTAAAAGGGCTGATTGTCAGCTATAAAAGCATAATTTGTATGACAAAACTCAATTCGAAAATACCCCAGGGGCCGGTTGCGACCAAATGGAGCAGTTACAAAGACCATATCGCCCTGGTAAACCCGGCCAATAAAAGGAAACTCGACATTATTGTTGTAGGAACCGGGCTTGCAGGTGCATCAGCTTCGGCATCGCTGGGTGCTTTAGGTTTTAAGGTGAAAGCATTTTGTTACCAGGACAGCCCTCGTCGTGCCCACAGCATTGCTGCACAGGGAGGTATAAATGCTTCGAAGAATTACCAGAACGACGGCGACAGTGTTTACCGTTTGTTTTACGACACTATTAAAGGCGGCGATTACCGTGCCCGCGAAGGAAATGTTTACCGGCTGGCCGAAGTTAGCGGAGCTATCATCGATCAGAGCGTTGCTCTCGGAGTCCCGTTCGCCCGCGAATATGGCGGACTGCTCGATAACCGCTCGTTTGGCGGTGCGCAGGTTTCGCGAACGTTTTATGCCCGCGGGCAAACCGGGCAGCAATTGCTGCTGGGCGCATACAGTGCCATGGCACGCCAGGTAAGCCTTGGTAATGTTGAGTCGTTTATCCGTCACGAGATGCTGGATGTTGTGCTTGTTGATGGTCGTGCCCGGGGTATTATTGCCCGAAACCTTGTGACTGGCGAAATCGAAAGACATTCGGCACATGCTGTTGTATTGGCTACAGGTGGATACGGGAATGTATTCTTCCTATCTACCAATGCTATGGGCAGTAATGCTACTGCCGTGTGGAAAGCCTATAAAAAAGGTGCATTCTTCGGGAATCCCTGTTTTACGCAGATACATCCCACATGCATCCCGGTTCACGGCGATTTCCAGTCGAAGCTTACTCTGATGAGCGAGAGCCTCCGCAACGACGGCCGTATATGGGTACCGAAACGCAAGGAAGATGTTGAAGCACTGCGCCATAATAAAATAAAGCCAAAGGATATTGCTGAAGAAAACCGCGATTATTACCTCGAGCGCCGTTACCCTGCTTTTGGTAACCTGGTGCCCCGCGATGTTGCTTCGCGTGCCGCCAAGGAACGCTGCGATGCAGGCTTTGGCGTAGGCGAAACAGGGTTGGCTGTTTACCTCGATTTTGCTGACTCTATCAAACGTTTGGGACGCAATGTGATTGAGGAACGCTACGGAAATCTTTTCCAGATGTACCAGAAAATTGTGGATGAAAATCCATATGAGAATCCTATGATGATCTATCCTGCCGTGCATTACACCATGGGCGGACTTTGGGTTGACTATGACCTGATGTCGACTGTTCCGGGTTTGTTTGTTGCGGGTGAAGCTAATTTCTCCGACCACGGTGCAAACCGACTGGGTGCTTCGGCACTTATGCAGGGCCTGGCCGACGGGTATTTTGTTCTGCCCTATACCATGCAGAATTATCTTGCTGACCAGATCAATGTTCCCAGGTTTAAAACCGACCTTCCGGAATTCGAAGAAGCAGAAAAACAGGTTAAATCACGCCTCCAGAAACTGTTCGATGTGAAGGGTAGCAAACCGGTTGATCATTTCCACCGCCAGTTAGGCAAGATTATGTGGGAATACGTCGGGATGGCACGCAACAAAGAGGGTCTGCAAAAGGCAATTACAATGATTCGTGAGATCAGGGCTGAATTCTGGAAAGATGTTAAAATCACAGGCGAAAACAATGAAGTAAACCCTGAACTTGAAAAAGCCGGGCGTGTTGCCGATTTTATGGAATTAGGTGAACTTATGGCAATGGATGCTCTAAACAGGGAAGAATCCTGCGGCGGGCATTTCCGCGAAGAATACCAGACTCCAGAAGGTGAAGCCTTGCGTAACGATGAAGACTTTATGTATGTTGCAGCCTGGGAATATAAAGGTGATGATAAAGAACCTGTGCTTAACAAGGAACCGCTTGAATATGAAGCAATTGAAGTGAAACAACGGAATTATAAGTAGGATACTTCAAATACCTTATTGAAAACACATCTAACAGTATTTCAATAAATCTGCTTTTAGCTACTGTGATCATCATAAATAAAAAAATCAAGGACAAGAGGTAATGATTTAAGGATAAATCCATTAAACTGGTACCATCCCTAAACCCCAACCCCTAAAACCTAAAACCTAAACAGATGGACTTTACATTAAAGATATGGCGTCAGAAGAATGCCAAAGCCAAAGGAAAATTTGTAACCTATAAAGTTACAGGCATCAGCGAAAGCAGCTCATTCCTCGAAATGCTCGATGTGTTTAACGATCAGCTTGTTACAAAAGGCGAGGACCCTGTGGTATTCGATCACGATTGCCGCGAAGGCATTTGCGGAACATGCAGCCTGTATATCAATGGCCGTCCGCATGGACCTGATGATGCTGTAACTACCTGCCAACTCCATATGCGCAAGTTTAAAGATGGCGACACCATTGTGATTGAACCCTGGCGTTCGAAAGCTTTCCCGGTTATCCGCGACCTGATGGTCGACAGGCAGGCACTTGATAAAATCATCCAGGCTGGAGGGTTTATTTCGGTAAATACCGGCGGTATTCCCGATGCCAATGCCATACTCATCCCAAAAGATAAGGCCGATTTATCGATGGATGCTGCAGCCTGTATAGGATGCGGTGCCTGTGTGGCAGCCTGCAAAAATGCTTCAGCCATGTTGTTCGTTGCAGCCAAGGTATCGCACCTGGCCCTTTTGCCACAGGGCAAAGCCGAAGCATCGCGAAGGGTACAGGCCATGGTTGCCAAAATGGACGAACTTGGTTTCGGAAGCTGCACCAATACCGGTGCCTGCGAAGCTGAGTGCCCAAAACAAATCTCTATCGACAATATCGCCCGCATGAACCGCGAGTTCCTGGGTGCTAAAATAGGATCACAGAAAAAGAAAGTGGTTGCAGGGGGATTTTAATCCCATTACCGCTTTTCGAATTAAAATAATAGTTGGGCATCCGGCCTAACCGGATTTAGAATATGGATTAATAAGCATTCAATTACTTGTAACTGGATGCTTATTTTCATTAGTACGATCTTTAATCTCAATCCTGGTCGATGTAAACCCAGCGAATCCGCCTGAAAGCATGGCCTTATGGATGTTAAAAAAATCTTACCTTTGGCAGGAAGTTATTTCACACTGCCAACTCATGAAATTTAGCGATATAATTGGCCAGGAGCCTCTGAAACAACGGCTCCGTCGCACTGTAGCCGATAACCGCGTAAGCCACGCACAGCTTTTCCTTGGTCCTGAAGGATCGGGCAAACTGGCGATGGCTCTTGCTTACGCCCAGTATATCAACTGCCGCCATCGTACACCCGAAGATTCCTGCGGCGAATGCCCTTCATGCAGGAAATACAGCAAACTTATTCACCCCGATCTTCATTTTATTTACCCGATCAACAAAACTAAGGAGTTCGAGAGTAAGAAGACCGTTTTCAGCACTGACTTTATTGTTTCCTGGCGTGAGTTTCTGCTTCAGAACAACTATTATGTTTCGCTGCCCGACTGGTTCGAAAAAATAGGGATTGAGAAAAAACAAGGTCTTATAAATGCAGAAGAAGCTGATATTATTAACCGCACCCTGGCCTATAAAGCTTACGAAGCCGAGTACAAGGTCATGATCATATGGATGGTTGAAAAAATGAATGCAACCTCAGCCAACAAATTGCTTAAAAACCTGGAGGAGCCGCCTGACAAAACCCTCTTTTTACTGATTTCCGAGAACCAGGACCAGATTATCTCTACCGTACTTTCGCGGGCACAACTTGTAAAGTTCACGCAACTTAAGGATAGTGAAGTACAACAAGCTCTCGAATCGAAACATGACGTCAACCAGCTTGATGCCGCAAAAATTGCCCGCATCGCGGATGGAAATTATACAGTTGCCTTAATGCTGGCTGGCAAAACCGGGTCGGGGACCATTTCGCTCGAGGCCGAACGCGAACGTTTCATAATTTTCCGCGAATGGATGCGCCGCTGTTTTACCATTGCAACCAACCTCAAAGACTACGATAAACTCCAGGAAACCATTCCATTACTGCTGGGTGACGGCAGCCGCGAAAAACAAAAAGAGATGCTGGCATACGGGCTTCACATGTTCAGGATATGCCTGCAGTACAATGTGGGTAACCACCACCTGGTAAAACTGGATGGAGAGGAACTGGAATTTGTGAAAAATTTCTCCCGATTTATTCATCCGCGCAATATCGAAAACTTCGATGAGGAATTTAACCGGGCTATTTATCACATTGAGCGGAATGCCAATGCACTTATTGTGTTGACCGATCTTTCGCACCTCATTGCCAGGATTCTGAAAATTCCTGCAATGCCCCAAACCAAAAAAGTGTAAATTTGTAAATCCTTACCGGGATGTATGCTGCCGTAAAATAGGCCATACTTCACCGGGACTATACTATAACTCAGGAATTCCCGTTATTTCGTATTGAAACTGTGGAAGACCGATTACAATCCAACATGGAAGAAAACATTCAACTCAATATACCCAACAAGGAACTTATCGCTTCGAGAGGCTGTTGCAGCAACAACAACCCGCTGATCGGGCGGGCGGGAGCGGAACAAAAGTGCGCCAAACTTGCTGCTTACGACTGGCTGAGCAAGCTTCCGCAACCTGGCTCCACCGCCAGGTTCGACTGTGCAGAAGTCCGGTTTAAAAACAACCATAAGGATTTCTTCAGGATTCCTTCAGGGCTGCTTATCCATAACGGCGATATTGTCGCAGTGGAAGCATCGCCTGGTCATGATATCGGTATTGTTACTCTTACCGGCGAGGCAGCAAGGATGCAGATGATCAGGAAAAACGTCAGCCCGGCCAAGGAAGATTTACGTAAACTCTATCGTAAAGCTAAACAGGGCGATATTGATAAGTGGCTGATCGCCATTTCGAAAGAACATGATGCCCTTTATAAAACAAGGGTTGCAGCATTGAAACTTGGCCTGAAAATGAAGGTGAATGATATTGAATACCAGGGCGATGACACCAAGGCTATTTTCTTTTATACCGCCGAGGACAGGGTCGATTTCAGGGAACTGATAAAGATTCTTGCCGACGAACTGAAAATCAGGATCGAGATGCGCCAGATCGGCATGCGGCAGGAAGCCAGCAGGCTGGGAGGCATTGGTTCGTGCGGACGTGAGTTATGCTGTTCGACATGGATAAGCGGTTTTCACTCTGTATCAACATCAGCAGCCCGCGTTCAGCAACTTTCACCGAATCCGCAGAAACTTGCCGGACAGTGCTCGAAACTGAAATGTTGCCTCAACTACGAAGTAGAAGCCTACAACGATGCACTAAAATCGTTCCCCGACGAAAATTCAGTCCTGAAAACAAAACAGGGAGATGTACTTCTTCAGAAAATTGATGTGTTTGGCGGTACGATGTGGTTCGGCTACAAGGGTAAAGAACACGA
The DNA here is from genome assembly GCA_963677975.1 of Bacteroidales bacterium. Lineage (GTDB taxonomy): Bacteria > Bacteroidota > Bacteroidia > Bacteroidales > UBA4417 > UBA4417. The sequence goes on from OY782677.1 coordinate 5,050,451, forward strand.
AATGTTTGCGCTTACTGTCGACAGGGTGAAAGAAGTTATTCAAATGAATAAAAACGGAAAGATCCCTGAAAAAATCGAAGATTTCACTATTAAACAGGATAAGAAACCAGCAATCGGGCTGGTAGTTGCGAGCGAAGATCTCCACCGTTTCGACAAAAAGAAACCTACCTCCCACAAACCTGATAACCGTTAATAAATTCATGGGTTATATTAATAATATAGTGCGTTACCAGGTTTTTCTGCTCTTTATGCTTATTGCAGCATCAGGTTTTCTGTCAACATCCTGCAATAACAACGTAATGCACAGCGAATCAATCCACCTGAAAAACAACGAATGGAAAGCATCAGATACCCTGTTCTATAGTTTCGACACAAAAGATTCGCTTTCGCTTTATGATTTTTATTTTGAGATTCGCAATACCACCGATTACGATATGCAGAACCTTTACCTATTTATAACCGCCTATTATCCGGGTGATACCTATTCGCGCGATACAGCCGAATGCATATTGGCGGCTCCCGACGGTAAATGGTATGGCAAAGGAATGGGCAAGCACAAGGATAACCGTTTCCTTTTCCGCAGAGGGGTGAGGTTCCGTAAACCGGGAAATTACGTAATAGCTGTAAACCAGGCTATGCGCAAGAATTTGCTGAATGGTATTTCGGATGTAGGAATCCTTATTAAGAAACAGGAAAACTAAGACCAGGCTCTTTTGACTCCGATAATAAACGCTTGAGAAATTACTGCCCGGTTTTTACAATCAATTTGAAGAATGAAAAAAAATCTGAACGAAAATGATTGGGTAAGAAGATTCTGGAAATTCTATTTCATTTCCATGGTCGCTGCCGGCCTGTTCTTTGTATTTCTTTCGGTAGGCTGGTTAGGGTTTATGCCCACTTTCGAAGAACTCGAAAATCCCAAGAGCAAACTTGCTTCGGAAGTTATTTCGGCCGACCAGAAGACATTGGGCTCTTTTTACCTCGAAAACAGGTCTAATATCCATTATTCGGAATTATCACCGTGGCTTGTAAAAGCCCTGATAGCAACCGAGGATGCACGTTTCGAAAAACATTCGGGCATCGACGGAAAGGCAATCGCCCGTGCAGTAATCGGGATGATTACAAACAAAGATAAAGGAGGAGGAAGTACAATTACCCAGCAGCTTGCTAAAAATCTTTTCCCCCGCGAACAACATTATACCATTTTTGGTGTCGCTTATGCCAAACTGAAAGAATGGATTACAGCCATTAAACTTGAACGCAATTATACCAAGGAAGAAATTCTTGCATTGTACCTTAACACCGTCGATTTCGGCAGTCTGGCCTTTGGAATAAAATCGGCTTCGAAAACCTATTTCGACAAAACACCCGCCGAACTTAACCTCCAGGAATCGGCAGTACTTATTGGCTTGCTTAAAGCTCCTTCGTATTTCAACCCGGTAAGAAATAATGAACGTTCAAAAAAGCGCCGGGAAGTTGTATTGAGCCAAATGGCTAAAAACGGGTATATTACTGAAAGACAATACGATTCGGTTCGTATGCTCTCGCTCGACATGTCACAATTTACCCTTCAGGACCACAACAGCGGCCCCGGAACTTATTTCAGGGAGTACCTTCGCGAATCGCTTATGGCGGATAAACCCGAAAAAGTAAACTACGATAATCCCGATGATTACCTGGCCGATTCGGTCCGCTGGGAGCGAGATCCGGCTTTCGGATGGGTAGCTAAAAACAAGAAAGCCGACGGAACCTATTACAATTTGTATAAGGACGGCCTGCGGATATATACTACCATTAATTCCCATATGCAGCGATATGCCGAGGAGGCAGTTACAGAACATATGTCGAAAAACCTTCAGCCTGCATTTTACAACCACTGGAAAGGCAATTCCCACGCGCCGTACGATCTCACAGATGTAAAAGAAATCAACAAACTGCTGCTTACCTCAAAGAAACGGTCGGACCGTTACAGGAGTATGGTTAGAGCAGGCCTGTCAGTTGACTCGATTGAGTTGGCTTTTAAGACGCCCATCCCGATGAGAGTTTTTTCGTGGAAAGGCGATATCGATACTATGATGAGTCCTATGGATTCAATTAAGTATCATAAATGGTTTCTGCATGCAGGACTCATGTCAATGGAACCACAAACAGGTTATGTCAGGGCTTATGTTGGCGGTATAAATTTCAGGTATTTCAAATACGATCATGTTGTTATTGCCCGCAGGCAGGTTGGTTCCACCTTTAAACCATTTGTCTACACGGTTGCCATGCAGGATGGCCAGATGTTCCCCTGCTCTAAAGTATCCAATGTTCAGTATTCCATCGAATCGAACGGCAAACTCTGGTCACCTTCGAACTCAAGCAAATACAAGGAAGGACAGATGGTTACCCTTAAAGAAGCCCTCGCTAATTCTATAAACTGGATTTCGGCTTATCTCATAAAACGTTTCGGGCCACAGGCTGTTATTAAGATCGCCCGGAAAATGGGCATTTTCAGCCCCTTACCTGCAGTACCATCCATTTGCCTTGGAACACCCGACATTTCACTCTACGAAATGACCGGAGCAATGAGTACCTTCGCCAATAAAGGAATCTTTGTCCAGCCCTTGTTTATTACGCGTATCGAAGACAAACACGGTAATGTGGTCGCGCAGTTTGTGCCTCATCAGGATGAGGCTATGAGCGAAGAAACAGCATACATGATGATCGGCCTCATGAAAGGTGTAGTCGAAAGCGGAACTGGATCACGACTTAGGGGAACTTATGGTCTCAACAACCCGATTGCTGGTAAAACCGGTACAACACAAAGCAACTCCGACGGTTGGTTTATGGGCCTTACCCCCGACCTTGTAACAGGCGTTTGGGTAGGTGGCGACGACCGAACTATACGTTTCCGTACAACAGCACTCGGGCAGGGAGCTAATATGGCTTTGCCTATCTGGGCTTTGTATATGAAAAGGATTTATGCCGATGCACAATTACAGGTCTCGAAAAATAATTTCGAAAGACCCGAAGGATTGCAGGAAGATTATTTCGATTGTGCATCATTTAATGACAACCAGTCGAACGGCGCTTTTGGCACCGACGAACAGGATTTGTACTGACAGATTCTATCCTAAGCCTGAAAACGAATGTTCCAGCAGTTTTGAAAAAGAACTGCTCAGATTCCTATTTCCTTCACGAACAATCAGTTGGTTTATTTGTTGATTAACAGATTGTCAATCCATCTAAAAATCTATTATTCCCCATCACCTATGAAACGTATCGTACAATTTATCTTCCTGCCTGCACTGCTTTTCAGTCTATTCTTTATTTACGGATGCCCGGTTGGTATTGCCTTTCCTCCCGACGAGCCCGGCACAGTGAAAATTGATAAAGCCCTCCTGGGCACCTGGACCTGCTCTATGGACACCTGCAGCGATATACAGGTGGTCAAAGTCGAGAAAAACGATGATTACAGTTATAATATTGAAGTACTTGAGAAAGGGTCAATGTATTCGGTAAATGATGCTAAATTCAAAGGCTACGTTACAAATATTGATGGCAAAGACATTCTGTATGCTCATGAAGAGTCAACCGGGAAGTATTATAATTACCATTACCTGGTATCGGGTAAAAAACTGACCCTTTATGATGTCAGCCTCCTGGTTGGTGGAATTGACGCAGTAACCTCAACACAGGCTTTCCGCGACGAAATATCGGGTTCCATCAAGATGAAAGGATTTCTCGATGAACCGCATTATTTTAATAAGAATTAGCCTGGATTGTGTATTGAGCTAAGGACGTTTCCTATTTATCCATATAAAAAAAGAAAGCAGTATTCATGAATACTGATTTCTGCATTTTCATCAATAACTTCAGTTATTTAACAACTTTCATTTCATCCACAAGGTAACCGGCACCGGCAAATTTATCGATGATAAACAATACATAGCGGATATCAACACAAATGGTTCGTTGCAGCTCAACATCAAATTTAATATCACTGCTCATTGCCTCGGAATTTCCGTCGAAAGCCAATCCGATAAGTTCTCCCTTGGCATTTATAACCGGGCTTCCCGAATTACCACCTGTTATATCAAGTGTTGTAAGGAAGCATACCGGCATAATTCCATTTACGGAATATGGACCAAAATCCTTGTTCCTGTATAATTCTTTCAGTTTGGGTGATACAACAAATTCCTCATTCGTTGGATCTTCCTTCTCCATAACACCTTTCATAGTTGTGAAATAATCAGCGTAAAGCCCGTCGGCAGGTTTGTACGATTTCACTGCACCATAAGTGAGGCGCATTGTACTGTTGGCATCAGGATAAAAAACGGTTGCCGGATTCATTTCACGCAAACCGGCAAGGTAGTTTCGGCGTGCTGCCGAAAACTTGTCTTCATCAATCATTTGCGATAAGCGGGCAATCATATATGAAGCGATAAATGAATTGGCGGCAATATAGGCGGGATCTTTCTCCAGGGTTTTCTTTCTCGGGTGTTCAAAGTATTCTTCCAGGCTGGCTTTTGAAGCAAAAATGGAATTGTCGAAAATATAGTCAACATACCTGGCGGTATTTCCTTTAAATTTCTTCCGTATGGTAGTGTAGCAATCAGGTATATAGGCCGTTGCCACATTTTCCGAATACAGGTCCAGCATGTTGGTGAGCAATTCCTTTTCAAGTGCCGGATTGAATGTTTTATAAAATTTCTCGGCTCTAACCCTGTTCAGGTCAACCATTTCGTTGAAATCAGCCGAATCGAACCTTCCAGCCAGTTCACCGGTCTGGAATGCAATAAACAAGATCCGTGCGCCCATAAGCAATTCCTCTATGTAAACCTTGGCCTCATTGGCCCTGCTATCGGCAGCCGACTTGTACAAGGTTTTAAAATCACTGATAACATTACCATATTTCGCTTTACGAAGCGTATCGAGGCTTACCCATTTTTCAAAATCATCTTCAGTGCCTTTCTTATCGGTGCTCACATTAAGCCTGCGCAATGCTTTGCTTTCCTGCAACGATTTCTTCCAGAAGTTGGCCAGGTAAGCGTAATCGCTTGCATACGCAATACGGGTAGCATCGTCGGCATCCATATATTTTTTCATCACTTCCATCTTAGCCCATTTGGCTTTGATATCAGCGGGATTACTTTGGGTAAGTTTCTCATCGATTCCGTACGAGGTTAGATATCGGTCGGTGGCGCCCGGATAGCCAAGTATCATCGAAAAATCGCCTTCTTTTATACCTGCAAGAGAAACAGGGAGGAAATATTTCGGGTCATATGGCTGGTTATTTTTCGAATATTCAGCTGGTTTTCCATCAACCCCGGAATAAACCCTGAGCAAGCAGAAATCGCCGGTATGGCGCGGCCACATCCAGTTATCGGTATCTCCGCCAAATTTTCCGATAGATGAAGGAGGTGCTGCAACCATACGGATATCGTTAAATGTTTCGTAAACGAACATGTAATATTCATTACCTTCGAACATACTCTCAACCGACACTTCATATCCAGAGTCTGTCTCCGTTTCCTCGATCAGTTTATCCGAAGCTTTTTGCACAGCCTGTCCGCGTTCACCTTCGTCCATACCAGCAGTAACCTCAGCCAGCACCCGGGTTGTAACATCTTCCATACGGATAAGGAACGAAACCGTTTTCCCTGCCAATGGGAGTTCTTCCTCGGGTCTCATTGCCCAGAAACCATTTGTCAGAAAGTCGTTGCTTACTGAACTCTGTCCGGCAATATCATCATAGCCGCAATGGTGGTTGGTGATAAGCAAGCCTTTTGCCGAAATTATCGACCCCGTGCATCCTCCGTGATCGAGCGAAATGATCGCATCCTTTATACAAGCCTTGTTGACGCTGTAAATTTGTTCAGCTGACAGTTTAAGACCCATCTGCTGCATTGCCCCGACATTGTATTTGCTTACAAGCATGGGAAGCCACATGCCTTCGTCGGCCCGTGACGACAATCCCCGGAGGAGGATGAATATGACTAAAACTAGGATTCGGGTAGGTTTCATAAGGGCAAATATTGGGGTTTATGTTGTATTTTTTAAAGAATGATTTACTATAAACAGAATTTATTATTCATGAAAATACGAATGACAATCTACAAATCTCATTCGTATTTCGTCATTCGTATCGCAAATATTAGGAAGTTCAGTGATTAGGAAGCTACTTCGACATGCGTTTCCTCTCATGTTCCTTTAAGTAAATTTTGCGTAAACGCATCGACTTGGGTGTAATTTCAACCATTTCGTCGATTTGTATATATTCGAGTGCTTCTTCAAGTGTAAACTTGACCGCCGGCGGCATACGGACTGCTTCGTCCTTAGCTGTTGTACGGAAGTTGGTCATTTGCTTTGCTTTGGAAATATTTACTCCCAGGTCGTTATCGCGGGAGTTTTCGCCTACGATCTGGCCTTCGTAAATTTCGTCGAATGGTTCAACAAAAAAGCGGCCGCGATCGGTAAGTTTATCAATACTGTAAGCAGTTGCCATACCAGTATCTATGCTTATCAGTACACCTGCAAGGCGTTGCGGCAATGGCCCTTTCCAGGGCTCAAAGGCTTTAAAACGATGTGCTATGATAGCTTCACCGGCAGTGGCGGTTAATACTGCATTTCGTAACCCTATTATACCACGCGATGGAATCACAAACTCAAGGTGAAGCAAGTCGCCTTTTGGATTGATACCCAACAATTCGCCGCGACGCTGTGTAACCAGTTCAATAACTTTTCCCGATACTTCCATTGGAGTATCGACGATAAGCAATTCGATAGGTTCGCATTTTACGCCGTCAATTTCTTTAACAATTACCTGTGGCTGTCCCACCTGTAACTCATAGCCTTCACGGCGCATGGTTTCGATGAGAATCGAAAGATGAAGAATACCACGGCCAAAAACAATGAACTGGTCCGATGAACCGGTTTCCTCTACACGGAGGGCGAGGTTTTTCTCAGTTTCTTTTGTAAGCCTCTCGCTCAGGTGGCGCGATGTTACGAATTTGCCTTCTTTACCAAAAAACGGTGAATTGTTGATGGTAAAAAGCATGCTCATGGTTGGCTCATCAATATGAATCTCGGGCAAACGCTCCTGGGTTTCAGGATCGGTAACTGTATCGCCAATATCGAAACCTTCGAGGCCAACCAGGGCGCAGATATCGCCTGAGTGAACCGAAGTAACTTTTACGCGGCCAAGACCGGAAAAGGAATATAATTCTTTTATTTTTGAGCGGGTTGTGGTACCATCCCTTTTCAGGAGAGCAACACTCATTCCTTCTTTAACCTCACCGCGCGATACACGACCAATGGCAATACGGCCCACGTAAGAGCTGTAGTCGAGCGATGTGATCTGCATCTGTAACGGGCCTTCGGGCGTTGGTGCCTCAGGGATATATTTTACGATTGCATCGAGTAAAGGAAAAATATTATCGGTTTCTTCGAGCCAGGTGGTATTCATCCAGCCTTGTTTGCTCGAGCCATAAATAGTTTGAAAATCAAGCTGTTCGTCAGATGCTTCAAGGTTAAAGAACAATTCGAATACCTGCTCCTGCACTTCATCGGGACGGCAGTTTTCTTTATCCACCTTATTGATTACAACTATTGGTAATAATCCTAACGAGAGTGCTTTCTGAGTTACAAAACGGGTCTGAGGCATCGGACCTTCAAAAGCATCAACCAAAAGCAGTACTCCGTCGGCCATTTTCAATACCCTTTCCACTTCACCGCCAAAATCGGCGTGACCGGGGGTATCAATAATATTAATTTTTATACCTTTATATTCAACCGAAACATTCTTCGAGGTGATGGTTATTCCGCGTTCGCGTTCAAGGTCGTTATTGTCGAGTATAAGTTCACCGATTTCCTGGTTATCGCGAAAGAGGTTACAGCTATGTAATATTTTGTCAACCAGTGTTGTTTTGCCGTGGTCGACGTGGGCAATTATGGCAATGTTTCGGATACTTTGCATGTAAAAATTTACTTGTGAAAAAGGCTGCAAAGGTACTCTTTATTTACAGATGAATTACATATGTAGAATTTTAGTTGGGAGATCAGAACAAATGAGAAACTCTTTGAAAAAAGAACAGATGGCTGATGACAGAAGAAACAGACAGGAAAGGAATTTAAATTAACATAAATATAATTCCGATTATTTTTCTTTGCATTATAGATACAGAAGCAAAACCCATTTTCCTGAAACAGATTATCTAAACTGCAGACCATATACGGATATACTCTGATGCAAATATCTATAGGTTTATTCCTGGTAAAAATGATTCTGAAATTAAAATTCCGGGGTCACCGCGACATGTTCAATGTCCCTTAATAATGTAAAATATCAGATAATAGGCAAAAACCATAGATTTTCATCCCGATTTTTTACCTTTGCAAAAAACAGATTCTATGAACCGAGGCCCCATTTCACAGTTTATTGAGCATCATTACAGGCATTTCAATTCTGCAGCCCTTGTTGATGCTGCCAAAGCCTATGAAACACACCTGCTCGAAGGCGGTAAAATGCTGATTTCACTTGCCGGTGCCATGAGCACTGCCGAGTTAGGAATTTCGTTAGCCGAAATGATCCGCCAGGATAAAGTACAGATTATCAGTTGCACCGGTGCTAACCTCGAGGAGGATATTATGAACCTTGTAGCTCATTCGCATTACCGCCGGGTCCCGAATTATCGCGATCTTACCCCGGAACAAGAGTTTGCATTGCTCGAAAAAGGGCTTAACCGTGTAACCGATACCTGTATACCCGAAGAAGAAGCTTTCAGGAAAATACAGCATAACATCGAAAAAATATGGAAAGATGCCGAAGCAAAAGGCGAACGTTTTTTCCCTCACGAATACATGTACAAACTGCTGTTAAGTAAAGTGATGGAAAAGGATTACGAAATTGATCCGAAAAATTCATGGATGCTTGCTGCAGCCGAGAAAAACCTGCCTATCATTGTCCCGGGATGGGAGGACAGCACCATGGGAAATATTTTTGCCTCGTATTGCATTAAAGGAGAACTGAAACCTTCCACGATGAAATCCGGGATTGAATACATGATCTGGCTCAGTGAATGGTACCGGGGCAATTCATCGGGCAAGGGTGTAGGATTCTTCCAGATTGGCGGCGGCATTGCCGGCGACTTCCCGATTTGCGTTGTACCAATGATGTACCAGGATCTCGAATGGCACGATGTCCCTTTCTGGAGCTATTTCTGCCAGATTTCGGATTCAACCACATCGTACGGATCTTATTCAGGCGCAGTTCCCAACGAGAAAATAACATGGGGCAAACTCGATATTCATACCCCAAAATTCATTGTTGAGAGTGATGCAACTATTGTGGCTCCGCTTATTTTTGCCTGGCTGCTGAAGTGGTAATTCCAGCTTAAATAACAATCTCATATTTTTCCACTGATCCCAAAAATAATGGCGTCAGAAATGCTTTTATAGCCAATCGGCCGGATAGATAATATCGAGTAACCATTTTATATCAGACTGAAGATCACACAATAAACTTCTGATACCTGTCCTTATTACCCGGATGATTCCTGGACAATTCCTGTTTTTTATACCGAAAAAGCAGGAGAATATAGTATTACTTTTTGTTCTCAGTGCAATAAAGTAATACTAAATTCCACTCCCAGTGACTCGGTATTACTCTTTAAAACCAATAATGGTTCTGCATTGCTTTATCCTGACTACATCAGCCCTTTTCGGGCAACAATGGATTGGCGTTTCTTCCCAGTCACCAGCACAAACAAGTATTATTACCAGTGGAAACCTAAATTCCCTATCACGGGTGGTAATTGATATTCCGGGATTTTATTTCGTTGAAAAGCCATATCAGGCTACGAAAGCCCTGATTTTACAAATCCCCGGCGGTCAACCTGTCCTTGAAATGGGGAGCCCCGATTTGGAACGATATAGTTTCTCCCTTGAAATTCCCGCTGATGGAAATGTTGTTGCAAGAATTATATCCGAAAGCCATACTGATTATACCAATATAGATGTGATTCCCTCCGAAGGAAATGTTCTCCGTAACCTGTGTAGCAATAGCCGCCAAAAAGGAATAGCCTATACATCCGACTCCTTTTATCCCGGGAAACTTATCGACTCTGATCAACCATTCATTGTCCGCAATACCCGCGCCCAGTCCTTCCATGTTTATCCCCTTCAATACAATCCTGTAACCAGGGTCCTTCGGTTCTATCATCACTTATCAATTGATCTGGTTTATACCCCAGGTACCGGAATTAATCCATTGAAATATACGGATTTCAATATAATCCCGATCGAAGGGATTAATATAGGAGCACCAACCGACGAAACATCAGCACTCAAAGCCGGTACCCTGCCAGCCGAAAAGGGTAGCATGCTTATTATCTGCCCAGAAAAATTCAGGACAGCCATTTTGCCATTGGCTGAATGGAGGATTCAAACTGGAATTCCTGTCGAAATAATTAATTCTGAGCAGTTTACCGATTGTCAGCTATTATACAACTATATTAAAGAATACTACCACAGTCATCCGAACCTGGCTTACCTGTTACTGGTTGGTGATGCTAAATATGTTCCATCGTATATGATTCATGAAGGGGCAAGCGACAATTATTATTCATACTTATCGGGCAATGATCACTACCCCGATATTCTTGTAGGCCGTTTTTCAGCCGAGTCTATAAAGGATGTTGAAATACAGGTTGAACGTACCCTGAAATATGAACTTTCACCGGGCCCTGATGCATCGTGGATTACCAAAATAATTGGTATCGGATCAACTCAGAGTCCCGGAGATGACGGGGAATCCGATTTCCTGCATATTCGCAACCTGCTTAAAACAACAAAATCGGTTACACCAAAAACCACTTATGAGTTTCTTGACGGCTCACAGGGCGAATCAGATGCCGCCGGGAATCCAAGTACAACTGAAATTACAGATAAAATAAACGAAGGATCCGGTGTCATCTTTTATACAGGTCATGGATCGGCCAATCTACTGGCTACAGGGATGTTAACAAATTCAGGTGTTTCCGGTCTTAAAAACTACAGGAGGTATCCTATTGTTTGGGTTGTTGCCTGCGAAGCTGGAAATTTTACTGAAAAAGATTGCAACGCAGAAGCCTGGCTTCGGGCTACCAATGGCAAAGGGCAGCCTACCGGAGCCGTTGTGGCTGTGATGTCATCGAGTCCGCAGACAAGTTCACCCCCAATGGAAACACAGGATAAAATTGCTCAAATTCTTAGCAATCCCACGGAATCACTCTCAACAGTCGGAGCTGTTTCAATCAGAGGCATGATGAGCATGAATGACAAATATGGTGAGGCAGGATACAGAACCACTGATACCTGGATATTATTTGGTGATCCATCACTCCGTATCAGGACATCATTACCTAAACAAATGATTGTTGACCATAAAGGGACAATAGGGTCAGGGCGAACAACCTATTCAATCAAATGTAATACTGCCGAAGGATTTGCCTGTATCAGCAACAAAGGAATTATACTGGGAACAGCAGCACTTGAAAATGGTATGGCCACAATCCTGCTCGATCGCCCCGCATCAGGTGTAAGTCTTATCTTAACAACAACAGCATTAAATTACCTGCCATCGGTCGAAACTATCCAGGTAGTAAATATTCCGGGTGAAGTTGAATTCTGTAACCCTGTTAATCACAGCAAAAATCAGCCGATAAATGTAACACTGTCCTGGGATAGTGGCGACGGAGGCAATCCCGATTATTACCTGGTTTATCTGGGAACTGATAATCCACCAACAAACCTTATAAACGGGCTCAGGATAAATTCAAATTCCTTTAAACCCCAGTTTAACTTTAAATATAATGAAACCTATTACTGGAAGGTGACCCCTGTAAACAGCACTGGTTATTCCGAAGGAAAAGTTATGGCTTTTACATCGGTATCTATGCCTGACGAAGATTTTGAAGTTAGTATGAAAAGCAACATTGGGTGGCTTAATGAGGGAGCCCAAAGTTGGTGGAACGACAACAGCCAGTTTTTTGATGGTGTATTCTCTGCCCGGTCAGGGAAGATTAATAACAATGAAAGTACTTCACTCAGTTATCCATGTAATGTTCAAAACTGCGATTTTGTGAGCTTCTGGAGTAAGACTTCGAGCGAACAAGGTGATAAACTGAAGTTTATTATTGATGGAACCGTGGTTGGTGAATGGAGCGGACAATCCGACTGGAGTTTCCATATCTTTAAAGTACAACCAGGCACTAAACTGATTGAATGGAGGTATTCAAAAGATATTTCAGGTTCCGCATACAGCGATGCAGTATGGATCGATAATATTCACCTTCCGGTTCATGTACCTGCAACAGTTAATATACCGGTAACCAGCTCTATATGCGAAGCTTCAGGTTTTGCCACCTCCTCATCAGCCCAAAACTATTTCTCGGTAAAATGGAGTACGGGCGGTGATGGCGTTTTTGAAGACAGCAACCTGGAAAATGCAGTCTATATTCCTGGCAGAATCGAAACTGCTAATGGAAAAACAAATCTCCAGCTCCGTATTAACAGTTTCGACGGTTGTCCTGTCATGGAGAAATCGTTGGAACTAATTATCCACCCGCTACCTGTTATAACTTTACCTTCCGATACAATTATTTGGAAGGGGTCGTCGGTAGAACTTGATGCATCATTAAGCGGGAATATGACCTATATCTGGAACCCTATGGGAATAACAAGTCCCCGGGCAGTTATTGATTCGGCGTTAGCAGTTAACGGGTTGCAGAGAGCGAATATCACCGTTACCAGTGTTTTTGGTTGTGCGTCTGAAAAAGATATCCTTATCCATTTTAATAACGCATCAGTTGCTGATGAATATGTGATTTTTCCTAACCCAAACGATGGTAATTTTTCACTTAAACCGCTCAAAGGTTCGGCTGTTATTTATTCCATGACACTGATAAACAACGAAGGAAAAGTAGTTTGGTTCAGCAATCGCAACATGACTATTATTGGTTCAAAGAACTTTTCAATACCTGGATTAGCTGCCGGAGAATACCAGCTTAAAAATGACAATGGAAATGGGCGTTCAACCAACCCACTTATAATTAAATAGATAGCCTCTTCCTGGTTTCAGGCGGGAATAATTTCATCTTGAAACTCCTTAAAACAAGCCGCCTTGTTATAAAAAGAGCGAGCACCCTGCAATGCAGGGTGCTCGATTTGCTTACAAGTAATACTCCGGTTAAATTTACCGGAAATGTCGCCTGCTCTAAATAAGCCAATTAACCAAAATCAAAAACCAATTAGTTGTATTGCAATCATTATGCCAGACCATTCACGGTACTGAAAAAACAACAAATTCTTTTCCTTAATTATTATTGTCAGAAATAATGAGATTTTTCCTATATCGCCACTGCCTGATCCTGAATTTAGCTACTTTTGAAAATCGTAAAACACACCTTCCTGATGAAAAAACTTACCATTCTTGTAGTTCTGTTTTTTGTGATTATAAGTTATAATGCTTTTTCGCAGCAAACCGATCCTAATAATGGCCTTCGACATATCATGACAGCCGAAGAGGCTGCTTATAGCTACCGGATTGCTTTGGGGTTTATCGAAACCCCGCCCCCCTCGGGGGCAATTCGGAATGTGGAGGAATTTGGAAACAACGATGGTGTTTTGATCAGGTATCCTTTTGGTATCCCTATGAGCCTTATTAAAGAGCTTTCGTTGGATGCCAAGCTAACAACGGTTGTTGCCAACAGTTCACAACAAAGCACGGTTACCAGCCAGTACCTGTCGGCAGGAGTTAACCTCGATAACTGCAATTTCCTGATTACTCCAAGCGATTCCTACTGGACAAGGGATTATGGCCCATGGTATGTTACATTTGGGAATAAGGAAGTGGGTATTGTTGATTTCCCTTATAACCGGCCAAGGCCAAATGACGATGATATCCCAAAAGTGCTAGCAACAAGCCTCGGCATTCCCTGGTTTGGCATGAATGTGATTCATACGGGCGGAAATTATATGACAAACGGGATCAGCCAGGCGTCGTCAACAACCCTGGTATGGGACGAAAATCCAACTCAGACTCATCCCGAGATTGCACAGAAAATTCATGATTACCTGGGTATCGACAATTATATGGTCGAGCAGGATCCGAACGGAACCTATATTGATCATATCGATTGTTGGGGGAAATTCCTGGCACCCGATAAAATACTTATCCGAAAGGTGCCATCAACTCATCCCCAGTACGCCGAAATTGAAGCCACTGCTACTTTTTTTGCCAGCCAGCTTTCCTCATACGGAACACACTATAAGGTTTACAGGGTGAATACCCCTAACGACGAGCCTTACAGCAATTCATTCATTTTAAAAGATAAAGTATGTGTGCCAATAATGGGGACATCGAACGATGCAGCCGCTTTGCTGGCCTACCAGCAGGCCATGCCGGGTTACAGGGTTTTTGGATTCCTGGGACTCACCGGAACTGCTGCGTGGGTATCGACTGATGCGCTGCACTGCCGCACCCACGAAATGGCCGATCTCGGCATGCTTATGATTTCGCACACACCGCTTCACGACACCGTTGATGCACAAACCTGTTTTGATGTTAATGCCGATATAACCGCATTCAGTAACCAACTAATTTATCCCGATTCGGTTTGGACTATTTTTAGGGTTAATTCAGGCACCTGGGATACCGTCACCATGACGCACACAACCGGTGACCGTTGGACAGCCTGCATACCCGGCCAGCTGGAAGGAGCATCAATTGCTTACTACATTCATGCCGAGGATGCCTCAAACCGAAGTTCCAATCACCCATATATCGGTGCGCCCGATCCTCATACTTTCTTTGTCAGAATAAGCGAAAACGCAAAAATGGTTATTTCACCTGATACGCTTATGTATAATACTGCCGATGAAATAATAAACGGTAAAACAGCAGTGCTGGCTAATTATTCAACCCTCGGGATCGGGATAAACCAGGTTGAAAACGAAGGCATAAGCCCGTTTGCCTGGCATATCGATCCCTGGACCCTTACCCTGCCTTATACCCTTCAACCGGGAAATACGGTAGAACTCAAGGTAAAACCGGTACTCCCTTTACCGGGTGCAACCTCAATGCTGTGCGATTCGCTGCGGATTATCGCAGAAGATATAAGTTACAATATAATGCTGTGTATTAACCCTTTATTCCTAACAGGAAACAACCCCGCACAAGACATTAGTAATGTAATTACTTACCCAAACCCCACATCCGGCAGTGTGACCTTTATGTTCGAGAACAAAAAGAATTCATTTGTCAGCATCGAGATCTATTCAATGACAGGTGAACTTGTTGCGGCTCCTCTAAAGCAGGACCTTACGGGCGGATCGAAATCGGTTTTCTGGAACGGAAACAACCTGAACGGAGAAAAACTCCCGGCAGGCATCTATTTCTACCGCATTTCGCAGGGCAATTCGTATAAAACAGGGAAACTCTCAATTATCAGGTAGTTTCATTTTCTGTTCCCTTTCTGACCGAAGGCAATATTATAGCGAAGAGCAATTTCAAAAAAATGAGTACCCGGAGTTCTTTGCCGGGTTCATTTCAATTTCACAAACGCGATAAAGAATATTCAAATGATTTCATATATTAGCAGTCACTAAAAAGGAAGCTATTATGATTAACCGAAAGGATGTTCAGGCAATAGTCAAGGGAGATAAGCGTATAGTTCGCGGCTGGGTGATGTACGATTGGGCAAACTCCGTGTACCAGCTAACTATAGCATCAGCTATTTTCCCCATTTATTATAATACAGTAACCCGTACCGGTGATAATTATACGGTCTCCTTTTTTGGTGCTCCTGTCATTAATACTGTGTTATATTCATGGGCCATTGCAGCAGCATATCTGCTGGTGGCTATAGGGTCTCCCTTGTTTTCGTCAATGGCCGATTATACCGGTCGCCGCAAAGGATTTATGCGGGCATTTACCCTTATCGGGGCGACAGCTTGCGGGGCTTTGTTTTTCTTCGACAGGGAACATGTTGAACTTGGCATAATTGCATTTGCTTTGGGAACAATAGGTTATGGTGGGAGCATCGTATTTTACAATTCATTTCTGCCGGTAATCGCCGAGCCTGAGGATCAGGACCGTATCAGTGCCCGCGGCTATTCGATGGGTTACCTGGGCGGGGTTGTGCTGTTGCTTTTTAACCTGCTCATGATCATGAAACCAGGACTTTTCGGAATAGCAGCAGATAGTTCATTGCCTGCCCGTATATCGTTCCTGAGCGTTTTTATCTGGTGGATTGCCTTTTCACAGATTACATTCAGCCGGTTACCAAAATATACTTTCCGAAAAAGGATAATAAAAGACTCCGTCCTTACCAATGGCTACCGCGAATTACGCCAGGTTTTCAACCAGGTTCGTAAATCGTACAAACTTACTATGTTTCTTACCGGTTTTTTTTTCCTGATGATGGGTGTACTTACTACCATGTTTATGGCAGCGACCTATGGTGAAAAAGAAATGGGGCTCAAAGAAGATGTGTTAATACCGACTATACTTGTAATTCAACTCGTAGGAATGCTCGGAGCATGGATGTTTTCGAGGATTTCGGAAAAACTGGGTAACCTGAAGGCCTTAATGATTACAATAGTAATGTGGACACTCATTTGTATCGGGGCCTATTTTATTACAAATACTATACAATTTGTAACTGCAGCATTTTTTATCGGGATCGTGATGGGTGGTTCACAATCACTGGCACGAAGCACATATTCGAAAATGCTGCCACAGGATACCACCGATCATACTTCATTCTTCAGTTTCTACGATGTGATGGAAAAGATGGCCACAGTTGCAGGAACTTTCTCATTTGGAGTAATCGAAGCACTTACGGGTAGCATGCGTTATTCCGTACTGGCAATAACGGTTTTCTTTATGATCAGTTTGTTCTTCATGTTTTTACTTTTTCGTAAGAACCGGAATGAAGAACAACTTCAAACTGCTCAGTAAGAACGTACAAACACGAATTCGCTGAGTCTTTTATCTGGCAGTTACCTTGATTACTTTTTCAATTAGCCGCCGGGTGGGAGTTTGCACACTAAGGATAAAAATGCCGGGAGTTAGAGTGCCCCAGCTTTCTTCCAGTGGATTGAAACTCAGACTGTGCTCGCCCTGACCATACAATCCATCTTTCAAAGTGATTCCGGCAATACCTGATACCGGGTTCAGACTGATAATAACCCTCCCGGCCACTTCGTTATAAAACCTGATATTAAAAATATTCGTAAATGGATTAGGTATAGCCGACAATATACCTGCAGAACCGGGTTCAATCAGGCCCACGTTATAATCCAATGAAAAATCGTGTGAAACCTCAACAGCAGGTGGCAAAGGCATGGTGTCGCAGCTTGAATTATATAATTCCTTCCCTGCACAAACTAGCTGCGGTCCCCTCTGTACATCAATTGCATAATAACCACCTGAATTAGAATGCACGGTGCTGTCACCTATTTTAACCGTTGCACCTGCCAAAGGTAAACCTGAGAAATAATCCGTTACTTTTCCCGACAGGTGCGCAAGTGTATCCGGTACAGGTGCATGTAAGTTTTTAATGGCATCAAAGTCGAATCCGCCATTATTCATATTAGGCGGGTTGTTTCCATTATCTTTTATGACAAAGAAGCGTGCTTCGGACAAGGTTGTCGAAGCAAGATCGAAATTAGTGGTCCCTTGTCCTGTTCCCATCATTTTCCACTGCGAATCCATATCAGTAAGTGCGTAAACTTTATAGGATTCAGGACTGGCATCACCCTCAAATATGGTAATATCAGGTCCGGGCTCGTTTATAACCGGATTCAGCATATCAACGATCACATAGCCGTCTCTTCCGAGTGAATAGTTCACTTGGTCGGGTGCCCCCAGACATGCTGCCGAATACCCTTCATCACCGGGATTCTGGGCATCAAAAAAAGGAATATTGCTCACCGGGGTCCTGTATCCGTATTGCGACTTCTCAGGATGAAGCTGAACATCTACCACCGTGCTTTGCTTAGCATTTACAGTTACATGATTTACACGCTTAGTGATAAATCCGTTGGCCGTAAAACGCAGGTTATATTCTCCCGGAATCATATATTTATGAAAATCACCTGCATCCCCGTCGGTATAAGTCGGGTAATTATCTTCGACCCAAACTCTTGCGTTAATTGGTGTGCCCGTTACCGCATCGGTAACGGTACCTTCAATCCCATACCCGGTTTGCTCGATAAGAGCAAGCATTGCAGGTTTATTGATGTTGTAATAATACTGTACATAATCGGCTGCCGGCTGCTTATTGAGAGAGATCTCAATCGACCATGCCGCTGAACCCAGGCTCCCATAGTTAAAATCCTTTGTACTACCCTGTATCAGGTACATCATTACTGAACCCTGTCCGTAAGGTAATCCCTGGTAACCGGAACTGTCGGAATATATTTTAGCCAGGTTATCCGTATGTGGCTTATCAGGAACCGGACTGTACCTGTAACTCCACGGATAGGCAATAATTTCGGTTCCGCTGTGGTAATTGGTATAGCAGACAAACTGGTTCGAATACTGGCAATCGCGCAAAGCCCTCGATTCGGGCTGGGAAAAAGGAAACTGGCTATCGCCTTCGGCACCCCATGCATATCCGAAATCACGGTTAATATCAACTCCATTACCGTTTTGACGGGTCATATACTCACGGCCAAAAGGATTTACGCAATAATAAAGCCAAATTTCTCGCCCATTAACCAGGCTGGTAATATAGTTATCAGTTCCGTATGCAAGGCAAAGATCCCGAGCAAATTGTATCACATTCTGTGAACCTCCAACTTCATCACCATGGATTCCACCATCGAAAAGTATTTCGGCTTCATTCTCGTCAACATCCACGTTATCACTGATTTTCAGTGCGGCCAGTTCTTTCATCTGAGGAGTGAAACCAAAAACGACTTTTTTGCAAATACCGGGAAAATTAGCAGTGAGGCTATCAGCAATTGCTTTTATCTGGTCAAATGTGTAGTATCCTGTCGGTACCTGGGCTGGTCCGTAACTGGCTGAGCGTACATTAAGGTCGGGAACATTTATTGTATAAGGAATCCCGGTTTGTTTCAGTTTCAGTAATTCGGTGGGTGTAAGATACAACCATGCATGATCATTATAAATATCTCCATTTAGCCCCAGCGATCCGACAATCTGCGCCTGTGCCGGATCATTGAAAGCAACTTTCACCTCCATTTCACCGGGGCGCCAGGGTGTGTGCTGGGCCGAAGCTGAAAAGAAGCTGAACAAAAAAAGAGATATATATAGATATTTCCGCATGAAATATTTTTTCACAAAGTCAGTTCAGTAAATTCAGGTAATCAGGAACTTGAACTTAAAGTTCCGGTAAATTGAGTAACACAAATATCGTAATAATTTTTTAAAACTGTATGGCTTTATTGTCAACAACGATATTCCGGCCTGGAGTGATTCCTCTTTGGCCGCCATGTAAACGTGTATTAATTAGTGTGCTTCCAGCCAGTTCTCACCGTTACTCATCTCCACTTCGACAGGTATATCCAGAGGCAAAGCTGAACGCATCAGTTCGCCGACAATCTGTTTTACCTGCTCCAGTTCGGGTTTGAACACATCAAATACAAGTTCATCGTGCACCTGCATGGTCATCTGGCTTTGAAGCGAAAGACGCTGAAATTCCCTGTAAATATTAATCATTGCAATCTTGATCATATCCGCTGCAGAACCCTGAATGGGAGCATTTATAGCGTTACGTTCGGCAAAACCGCGCATCACACCATTGGCCGAATTAATATCGCGGATAATACGGCGGCGGCCCATAAGTGTTTCAACATATCCTTTTTCGCGGGCCGATGCCATGGTACTGTCCATAAATTTCTTAATACCCGGAAAGGTTATGAAATACTGATCGATAATTTCTGCCGCTTCCTTGCGGGGAATACCCAGATTTTCACTCAACCCGAATGCGGATATACCGTAAACGATACCGAAATTTACCGACTTGGCATTGCGGCGCATATCACGATCCACCTTGTCGAGGGGAACATTATAAATATTGGCAGCTGTAGCTGTATGTATATCTAATCCCTGGCGGAAAGCTTCTTTCATAGCTTCATCATTACTCATCGAAGCAATAATGCGGAGCTCAATCTGCGAATAGTCGGCCGAAAGCAAGGTATAGTCCCCGTTTCTCGGAACAAATGCTTTACGGATTTCGCGGCCGCGTTCGGTACGGATAGGGATATTCTGCAGGTTGGGATTGGTTGAACTAAGCCGGCCGGTGGCTGCAACTGCCTGGTTATAGCTGGTATGGATACGCCCTGTAACCGGGTTAACTAGCAAAGGCAAAGTATCCACATAAGTCGATTTTAGCTTAGTAAGACCACGGAAATCGAGAACCAACTGAACCATCGGATGCTTATGAACCAGTTTCTGAAGCACATCTTCACCGGTCTGGTATTGCTTAGTGGCAGTCTTCTTTGGTTTATCGTCAATCTTGAGCCTGTCGAACAGGATTTCACCGAGCTGTTTGGGAGAAGCAATATTAAAATCAACCCCGGCAAGTTGCCAAATCTCTTCCTGAACTTTTATTATTTCCTGGTGAAGTTGTTTCGAGAAATCGTTCAGCGCCTGCGAATCAAGCTTAACACCTGCAGCCTCCATTCCTGCAAGAACGGGTACCAGGGGCATTTCAATCTCATTAAATATTTTCAGTGTTGCAGTTTCAGCCAGTTTGGGTTCGAGAACCTGACGCAATTGTAATGTGATATCGGCATCCTCGGCAGCGTACTCCTTAATCTCTTCAAGCGGGACTGTCCGCATTGAGGTTTGCGCCTTCCCCTTTTTCCCGATCAGGGTTTCGATACTTACAGGTAAATATTCCAGGTAGGTTTGGGCCAGTAAATCCATGTTGTGACGCATATCGGGCTCAATAAGGTAATGGGCGAGCATAGTATCGAAAGTAGAACCTGTTATTTCGATCCCGTAATTCCCCAGCACGGCAATATCGAACTTCATGTTCTGCGCGGTTTTTCCAATGGCGGGATTGCTGAATACCGGTTTAAACCTTGCCACCAAGGCATTTGCATCATCACGGTTTTCCGGAACAGGTACATACCAGGCTTTACCAGCCTGTGTGGCAAACGACATTCCAACCAGTTCGGCTACCACGGTATCGAGCCCTGTGGTTTCAGTATCGAAACAGAATGATTTTGAATTAGTAAGTTCGGCCAGAAGTTCTGCCAGGCTGTTTTCGTCGGCGGCAGCGCGGTATTCGTGCGGGGTATCCTTTATGGTTTTGTAACTACCTGCAACCGATTCAACAGGAACATCGGCTATGCTGAAAAGATCTCCCTGCCCGTTCGAAACGGGAGGCTTTGCGACAGAAGGTTTTGTTGCAGCAGCAGTCTGAATTCCACCCGGGTTTAGTGAAAGATCAGTGAAAACGCGTTGGGCAAATGTGCGGAACTCAAGTTCATCGAGCAGCGCTTTCAGTCTTTCGGCATCAGGCGGATCGAGATGAAGATGGGTTTCATTAAACTCAATAGGAACATCAAGTATAATGGTGGCAAGCTGTTTTGAAATAATTGCCGATTCACGTCCATTCTCAACCTTATTCCTGAGAACTTCGTTTTTAATGTATTTCGCATTTTCAAGAACGCCTTCAACCGAGTCATATTCAGCCAGCAGTTTTCGGGCTGTCACCTCCCCTACTCCCGGAATTCCGGGAATGTTATCCGAAGCATCGCCCATCAATCCCAGGAAGTCGATCACCTGCAAAGGATGTTTTATTCCAAATTTTTCACATACTTCAGGAACCCCCATTATGACCGGTTTCTCGCCGGCTTTGGCAGGTTTATACATGAAAATATTTTCGCTAACAAGCTGGCCAAAATCCTTATCCGGTGTAACCATGTATACCTGGTAGCCTGCCTGCTCAGCCTCCTTGGCCAGTGTACCGATCACATCGTCGGCTTCGTAACCATCCACGTAAAGGGTTGGAATATTAAATGCCCTGATCAGTTCTTTTATATATGGAATTGAAGCTGCCAGGTCTTCGGGCATAGCCTGGCGGTTGGCTTTATATCCCTCAAAGTCCTCGTGACGCGCAGTTGGCGCCTGTGTGTCGAATGCAACACCTATGTGCGATGGTTTCTCGTTCTTAAGTAATTCGTACAATGTATTTGCAAACCCCATAATAGCGGAGGTATTGAGTCCTTTTGAGTTGTAACGCGGGGTGCGCTGCATTGCAAAAAAAGCACGGTATATTAAAGCCATGCCATCTAACAGAAAAAGTTTTTCCACAGTGTTTTTTTTGGAAGCGTAAAGATAAGAATTAAGTTAATGTCGGAAGTCAGGAGTCGGAAGACGGAAGTCGGAAGACCGGAGTCCGAAGAAAATAATAAGCAAACTTCCAATAAGCATATAAGTATCAGTAATCAGTTTCAAATACTCTGAAAACTTTCCGCACTCACTCTCTGCTTCCGACTTCGGACTTCCGACTTCCAGCCCAAACCGTTACAGGGTAATCTTCCTGTTCGTATACCACGAGTAATCAGGAGCAATTATTTCGTAATCCGTCTTAAAAAGTTTCGATGAAATAATAAAATCGGCTGTGGACCGGTTACAGGCTGTCGGGATATTATAAAGTACCGAAATACGCTCCAGCGCTTTTACGTCCACCTCGTGTGGATGCGGCTCCATCGGATCCCAGAAGAATATCAGTACATCAATTTTGCCTTCGGCTATCATGGCTCCCAATTGCTGGTCACCACCAAACGGGCCTGATTTAAGTTTGGTTATCTGGATATCATCCAGTTTGTCTTCATCCATCCTTGAAGCCAGTGCTTCCGCTACCATCCGTCCGGTAGTGCCGGTGCATATGAGTTTATGATCTTTAATTATTTCCCAGTTCCACTGCACCCATTCAACCAGGTCTTTCTTGCAGTTATCGTGTGCCACAAGGGCTATATTTTTGGGTTTTGCCATTGTAATAAAATTATGAGTTATAAGTTATGATGGATGAGTTTTGGAAGTTCATTAGACCGATTTTTTGATTTTGTGTATTCCAGCTTACTCACCGCCATAAATAGTTTGCAAAGATAAAGCTATATAAGGATTTCCTTTGTTAAGAATTTGTATATACAGGGCAAACAAAATTAATAAGGCAAAATCCTTAAAATAAAAATGACTCAATCTTTTGGCAACCTGAGAAATAATGCCCGCTAATCGCCTTCAGCTTTTCTGTTCCCTGATTACAAGCATATAGAAATCATTATCCAAAGGCAGGTAGCCATACTCGTATACCAACCGGTAAGCGCTTCCTTTCTGGGTGGTGTACAGATGGGTGAAATAATTAAAATTGAACCCTTTATTCAGGAGTTTATCCTTGTGGACATTAATTTTCCCTTCCTGCGGAACAAGTTCCGAAAGTATACGCCTGTTCTTTCGAAGGATATTGTTCACATTACGCATGAAGTTAGTTACTTCGCTGTTAAGCCGGTTGTTGTAGTTGTTACGGCACATATCCGAACAGAATTTCTTATCCATCCTCCCGCTGATCGGTTCTCCGCAATCGAGGCAAAATTTTTCCATACAATGTTAGGTTTGAAAAACTGGTTAATAATTGTGATTTTCACGATACCGCGACCTCAGATACTCTTAATTAGATTATTCTTAGTTAATAATAAGTAAACTAGATAATTACGAGACTGTAAATATAATACATTTATGAATACAAACGACAACAAACGCTTATAAATATTTTTATCCGAATACAAATATTTATTAACCGAATCAGCTTAAATACCCGCCGTAAATTTGTCTCATCAAATCCGGAACAAGCCGGTTGAATGAACGAAGTACTTTTTGAAATCCTAATTAATTAACCCTAAAAACTCAAAAACCATGAACGCTTTACGCAACAATGTGAAACTCATCGGCCGCCTCGGCCAGGATCCTGAAGTAAAAACTCTGGATAAAGGAAACAAAATCGCAAAATTCTCCCTCGCCACAAGCGACAGCTTTACTGGCAAGGACGGTAACAGGCAGGAACAAACCCAATGGCATAATATTGTTGTGTGGGGCAACCTGGCTGGCATTTGTGAAAAATACCTAAAAAAAGGAAAGGAAATAGCCATCGACGGCCGCCTGACCTACCGCACCTGGGAAGATAAGAATGGAACAAAACATGTAAGCTCCGAAATAGTTGCAAGCGAGATGCTTTTTGTTGGGCCGAATAATAAATAATTCAAAATTCAAAGTGCAAAATTCAAAGTTCAAAATTATCAGCCATGAGCAGCTTTTCGGATAATTTGTCAGATCGGTTTATGAAACTGGTAATTGGGATACTTGAGACAGAAGATCTTATGAATAATAAGTACTCAGGTCGGCATATTTTCGGGCAACTGTTTCGGGCCGGAACGTCAGCGGGAGCTAATTATGAAGATGCAAGAGCAGGGGCAAGCAGTGCTGACTTCATTTACAAATTGCAGATTGTATTGAAAGAGCTTAGGGAGTCAGTTTATTGGATAGGTATAATAAAAGAAGCAAAATTGTTATCCAAAGGAGCTGAAATCCTTTCACTTCAAAATGAGTCGAAAGAACTTGCAAACATTATTGCCAAATGCATTTATACAGCTAAGTCCCGATCAAACAAATCTTCGAATCTACAATAAGTTCACATATCAATATCACAAAGATCATTTTGAATTTTGAACTTTGAATTTTGCATTTTAAATTACTTTATAACCCTAAATCCTAACCCCTAATACCTGAAAAAAATGAACACACTACGCAACAACGTAAAACTGATCGGCCGCCTCGGCCAGGATCCGGAAGTCCGCAATCTTGAAAAGGACAACAAAGTAGCCACTTTTTCGCTCGCCACCAGCGATAATTTCACCGATAAGGATGGCAATAAGAAAGAAGCAACGGAATGGCACAACATCGTTGCTTGGGGCAACCTGGCTTCTATCTGCGAAAAGTACCTGAAAAAAGGCCGCGAAGTCGCTATCGACGGACGTATAACCTACCGCAACTGGGAAGACAAAAACGGCACCAAGCATACTACTACCGAGATTGTTGCCAACGAAATCCTGATGGTTGGCGATAAACCTGCTGCAAAGGAATAGCAGTTGTTTTTAAAAGCGTTAAAGCCGCAAAGTATATTGCTATTGCGGCTTTCTGCTTTGTTGATTCCACGAATAGAGATTAAAATCTTAACAATTTACAAGCCAAACAAAGCCAGGTACATCTTGGGGATCTCTTCATCCAGAATGCGGTAAAAATCAGGTATCTCCTTTTTCCAGTCTTTGTTTTTACGCCAGGCATCCAGTTTCTTACAGGCATCATCAAAGATAAGGTCGTCGAGCCCTTTCAGCTTTTGCATTATCCCTGTCCCGGCACTGTTGTACAGGGCGTTCACATTGATATAATTCTCGCCATATCCATACTTGATCGGGAAAACCTGATGCTTAAGCTGTACTGCCTTATCGCACAATGGGGCAACCCCCGATTCATTTATCGTTACTATAGCCGGCTGGTTCTTACCCTGGCAAAGCCATAGCGGAGTAACAACCGATGCCGGCGGGAATCCCAGCACAGTCCACATGGTGGTATAATCCACATTTTCGCCGGTTTTAACACCTTGTATGGCAACCGCCGATGAAGAATAATACCTTGGAATGAAATCGGTGAAATTCACAAATTTCTGTTCCGAAGGATTTTCGGAATATGCTTTTGTAAGGTCTGTTTTTGTAAGCGAATGATAAAGCGAGCGGCTTACATGCTGGAGTATAAACCTTACAGTAAGGTTATTCTGCTGCGCAGCCTGGTAGAAAAGATTCTCAGCCGTATTATAGCGTATTTGCCCGCTTCCGCCATCCGGGTCACCGGTGAACGAAAAATTGGTATGTATCATATACCCCATAGGTGCAAGACCTGGATCATTTACATCAAGTTTTTTGTGCGAAAAATTATCCACCTCAAAATAAGCTGCCCCACCCAGCGCATCAATTACACCGAAATTAGTTTCGGCGCCCATAGGTTTTGGGTAGTTTTTGAGGAAAGTTTCGAATTCAGCTACTGATGCACATTCCCGCAGGGCTTCGCGCATGATGATGCCTTCCCGGTCTTTAACATCAATGGTATCCTTCATGATAAGGTTATACGAAACTGTGTTCATGATGGCAAAACCCGCGGAGTTGTAACCGATCCATATCGCCTTTCCTTCCTTGTCGTCCGAATCAACCAAACCTATAGAATTGTATTTGCCATCGTTGAAATACATAATGGCATTCTGGCTGGCATCCGTATCACGGTTTTTCCACATGATGGGCCTGCCATCGGGGGTGGCTTTGCCGGTTATGATAATGGATGTGCAGGCTTCAACATTAATGCATGGCAAGGCCAGGAGCAATACTATACTGATTAGGAGGGTTTTCATCGGCTGGGAGATTATTTACTCGTTACACAAAGTAAATAAAAATAGCGCATTAAAGCGTGCAGGTGCTGAATAATAATCCTAATTAATCACCATAGGGCGGGTTACAACAACTTCGTTTTTAGAATTAAATAACTTCACATAATAAACTCCTTTGGGAAATCCCTTGAAACGGAACCGCCAGGTGAGCGTTGTCTGCATAGGCTGTATAATAGTCTTATTTTCGAAAAAAGTACCAATCTTTTCCCCCGTTTCACTCACCATATAAAATGAATAGGTTTCGCGCTGTGTATTTTCGAACACTATTTCGCCCGAAACCATCCCGCTCGAATAAAATATGCTGTGCGGTGTAGGTGGCGGCAATTTCCCTGTAAGTTTGCTTACAAACGACTGAAGTTTATTCATCTCGTCAGCATTTTCGGAGTAAATACTGCCTAAATCATTGTCGTCGGTAATAGCCCATATCGCCTGTTGGGCTGCCTGGCTTTGAAAATGATTCTGCCCGATAAACTGTGCTAATGCAAGCAGGTTTCCATCCGCCATTTTGCCCAATGCCAGGAGCGATTCCCTGCCGGGTGAGGCATCATGCATTTCGGTGCACATAGCATAGAGGTTCATGCTTTTCTTTTTACCCGGCAGCAGGGTAATCAGCTCTTCCTGCGTAATCATCATACGTTGTTCGCCGGTATCAGCAGTTTCGAGAAAACGGCCGCTCTCGAGACGGAGTGTAAGCTGAGTTTTTGCAATATTCTGCAGGTTAAGCCGCATGCAGGGTCCGTAATAGCTGCCGAGGTAACCCCTGGCAGTATCATCGGTTCTGCCGGTAATCGCTGCTTTTACATAGCCTTTGCTGATGGCATCTGTGAGGCTGATTTCCTCCCCTTTTGAGAAAGGAACAACTAACAGGAAAAACAACAGGAACAGCGAACCTGTCCATAATCCCGGGAATACATACTTTTGCATCATCGACATGGGTATTGTGTTTGAAAAGTAACGCAATTTCTTTTCATTTATTTGATATGCAGCATTATCCCGCTTTTAAGTTAACTTTACACAAAACTCAAAAACTATGTCCCATTTCAAACAACCTGTATTGTCTATCCTTTATCTCTTTATAACCTCCTGTACTATGAGCCAGAATCCCCTTACGCTTACCGATGTTGTTGAACTACAGAAATATGCAGGCAAATGGTATGAGATTGCCTCGTATCCTATGTCGTTTCAAAAGGATTGCTATTGCGTAACAGCTGATTATACATTAACCGATAAAGGGTATGTAAATGTTTACAATTCCTGCCGTAAAGGAAGTGTGAACGGTAAAATGAAGTCAATCACTGGCAAAGCCTTCCCGGTGAAAGGATCCAATAATGTAAAACTGAAAGTGCAGTTTTTCTGGCCGTTTAAAACCGACTACTGGGTAATCGACAAAGCTGAGGATTATTCATGGGCAGTAGTTTCGGGGCCTTCGCGCAAATACCTCTGGATTTTAAGCCGTACTCCAGATATGCCGAAAGAAACCTGGGAGTATATTGCTGTCAGGCTTGTAAAAAATGGTTTTGACCTGGCGAAACTGAAAATGATGGTTCATAAATAAGGGGCTGGTTGCTGGTTCCTTTAGTCCCTCGATCCTCTCAACTTCCCGAAATTGATGAGATTGATGAGATTGATAATTCGCACTTCCAACATCCGCCCATCGCCTTTCGCCCCATCCCCTTGTCCCCATGTGACCTTGTCTTCTGGATTGACCATTCAAACATCCGACATAGCGCATCTGAAATCCAAAATCCATCTTTCACCCTGTCGCCCCTCCACCATCCACCTTCTACCATCCACCATCCAATCTATATCATCTCCCGTCCCATCAATGGTTCTTATGAATCCCGTAAATCATATTCCTCACCAATGAACGTGGCGAGATACGCGGCGTGAAAACACTGAGTTTATTCATAAAACCGGGAACTACAACTGCTTTTCCTTTCAGCATGGCTTTATAACCGACTTTAGCTACTTCCATTGAGGTAGCAGCAGGAAGTAAACGGTGCAGAAGCGATTTACCGAGGCCCGCTGTTGAGGCGAAACCCGTATCGGTCGGACCGGGGCATAAGGTTGTAACGCTAACACCACTTCCCTTTAGTTCGCGGGTCAGCGCTTCGGAAAAGGATAATACGTAAGCTTTGCTTGCATAGTAAACCGCCATGCCGGGTCCGGGCATAAAGGCTGCGGTGGAAGCTACGTTCATAATTTGTCCTTTGCCTGATTTTATCATTTCCTGCACATAAGTATGTGTCAGCTCCGTGAGAGCGCTTATGTTTAGCCGGATCATTTCAAGGTTTTTACCGAGGTCGGCCTGGGCAAAATCGCCAAAATCACCAAAACCGGCGTTATTTATCAGGGTATCCACCATAATATTCTTCATTTTCAGTTCGGTGATCAGGGTATTTACTCCATCCTCGGTCGAAAGATCGACTGCGAGTGTAATCACCTGGCAGGTATTATTTTTCCTGATTACGTCGGCCAATTGGTCAAGCTTGCCTGACGACCTTGCTACAAGTACCAAACTTTTCCCATCAGCGGCTGCCAGCCGGGCAATATCAAATCCGATTCCACCGGAGGCACCGGTAATAAGCATATAATTGTTTGAGTCCATTATTTGTTTGTCAAAGTATTTCGTTCTAAAGGTAAACGAAACAAAGGTGTAATTGTTTCCGCTACCTTGTTAAAAGTTTAAAAATCAGCATACCTGCTGTAACTGTTTATAACTTTTTCATAATCTCCGTGGCTGTATTGTAAAATAAGCTTTTCCTGATTGTTATTTTGCAGTAAACAAGGCATCCTGATACCTGTGCCCGGCAGCCAATACCGCTTCCGGAAAAGGAATGAGATAAAGGAAAAAAGAAACCCCCGTTTCAGCCTGCAAATTTCATCAGGTATATAGGAAACTGCAACAGCAAAATAGTATTCTGTTGAGCGGCAAAACGCTCCGGACTTTCATCATCTGAATAAACCGGTCCAACCTTCTAAACTACATTTTTATGCCAGTAAAAGCGGCTGCAAAACCGGCCAAAAAACAAAGGAAGATATTCGTTCTCGATACCAGCGTAATCCTATACAACCACAACGCTATTAACAGTTTTGATGACAATGATGTTGCAATACCGATAACCGTTCTCGAGGAACTGGATAATTTTAAAAAGGGAAACGACAATATAAACTTTGAAGCCCGCGAGTTTATCCGTATTATTGACCGCCTCTCTGAAAAAAAGACGCTTACCAAATGGCTTACTTTACCAAAGTCAGGCGGCGGTAAGTTTAAAGTAATTATGCTCGAAAAAGGAGCAATGGATGCCCGCGAAATGTTCGGCGATAACAAACCAGATCATCGCATCCTGAATGCAGCACTTGCAATGGTGGAAGAAAACCCCGATTGCAAAGTGACACTCGTTTCGAAAGATGTGAATCTCCGTTTAAAAGCAAAATCGCTCAACCTGCAGGCCGAAGATTTCCTTACCGGGAAAATTAAGGATCCCGAGGGATTATACACGGGGAAAAGGGTTATTGAAGGATTACCCTCATCCGTAATCGACAACCTTTACCAAAATGGTTGGTGTGATATAAATGACATAGGTTTGGAAAATCCGATTCCGAACCAGTATTTTATTCTGAAGAATACCAAGAACTCGGCCCTGGCCTTCTACAATGCAACCACCCAGCGTATCGAACGCCTCGACAAGCGGCCTGCATACCGTATAATGCCCCGTAATGCCGAACAGGTATTTGCCTTGCATGCAATAATGGATCCGGATATTAAACTTGTTACGCTACAGGGAGTAGCCGGAACCGGTAAAACACTGCTTGCTCTGGCAGGAGCTATGGAACAGCGTCGCGACTTCAAACAGATTTACCTCTCAAGACCTATTGTTCCGCTCAGCAATAAGGAAATTGGATTCCTTCCAGGTGATATCAAGGAAAAGATCGGGCCATATATGGAACCCCTATACGATAACCTTAAATTTATCCAGAGCCAGTTTGGCGAAAAAGACAAAGAGCATAAAGTGGTTACCGATTCGCTACAAAACGAGAAACTGGTAGTTACTCCCCTGGCATATATACGCGGTAGGAGTATCAGCAATGTATTTTTTATTGTTGACGAGGCACAAAACCTCACTCCTCACGAGGTTAAGACCATCATTACCCGTGCAGGTGAGAATACCAAAATTGTGTTTACAGGCGATATATTCCAGATCGATACTCCTTACCTCGATTCGCAGAGTAATGGTCTATCTTACCTTATCGATAAAGTGAAATCGCATCCTATGTATGCGCATGTAAGGCTCGAAAAAGGTGAACGATCAGAACTGGCTAACCTCGCGAATGACCTGCTTTAACTGATTGGCCTTTAATAAACTAAAATCCACAAATGACTGCTTTCCGTATTCATTTGTGGATTTTTTATTAAGAACATATGCTCCTGATAATTCCGGGTTAGCCGGATTTTACTTTTCACTTCTCACAACCGTTAGCACTGTCTGACCAACTGCCATCAATGTAAGTTTACTTATTCCATCAAGGTTATCCTTGCTGGTATGCCAGTATTTGTAAAATCCCGACTGCGTCAGTTGATCGTGCTGAATAATATCGATAGTAGGGATTTGTCGCAACTGGTTTATATACACATGATCATCCGTTAACCCATTGGTGTGATCCTGCGAAAAATAATCACTGTACCCGATTGAGGTGCCCATATTCCATACTTTCTGGGCAATATCAGGTGCATAATACATAGTGGTTCCCTCCAAAGTAAAGACAGCATTTTCGGCACCAACCATATCAAGCAATATTCCAAACCGGGCACTATACGACGGCGCATGAGGGTACCTTGACCAATATTGCGAACCAAGGGCCCAGTCATCGGATCCAACAAAACCGGCATCCTGAGGTGCTCCGTAATCCTCGCCATCAAGAAGAAGAATATCAACCCCTACGGAGGCCGGAACAACTTTCAGCTGCCTGGCAATTTCGAGTAAAATACCCACACCGCTAGCCCCATCATTGGCCCCGTCAATAGGGGTGCGTTTCATGACAGTATCCGGATCCTGATCGGCATATGGGCGCGAATCCCAATGAGAACAGAGCAAAACGCGGGTTGTACTCTTAGGATTGAAAGAGGCAATAATATTTTTGCACTTAAGTGTGGTTCCGTCCCAGGCTTTTGCTGTAAACGGCTGAACAATCACCTGAGGAGAATACTTCTTAAGCGTTTTCTCCAGCCATGCCGCACAGTTGGCCTGAGCTTTGCTGTTAGGAACCCTTGGTCCGAACTGAACCTGTTTTTCAATAAAAAACATTGCCGAGTCGGCATTAAAATCAGCAGCTTTAACAGCCTGTGCTTTTTCCTCAGGCTCTGCTTCATCAGTTTTAGGGGTTAATTTCTGCTTACACGATGAAACTGCTGCAAATGCCAGGACTGCCAGTACTAATTGTGAAAATCGCATGTGACTAATATTTAATGCAAAGGTAATAGAAACAGGCTTCAAAACTATTTCAGAAAATCGGCCTTATGCCCGAATGAACCAGTGAAAACAGTTTGAGAAACAGGCCTCCGCGCCCTTGGCGTAAGTTCAAGTTTGGAAAGATTGGGATGCAGGTTTTCCACTTCTCCTAAATATCCAAGCGTAAACGCTACCAGAACTTTATAGTCAGAGGGTATGTTAAGTGCCAGGGCGGCGGCATCTGCATCGAACCCGCCCATCTGGTGAGCATAGATTCCATCAGCAGTTGCCTGGAGAGAAAGTGTAGCAACCGCCTGGCCTAAGTCGTATGCATAACTTTTATTCAGCTCGTCCCGTGAGTTAGTAGTTTTTGCAACCGCAAGCGCCAAAACCGGGGCATTAGCAACCCACAATCTGTTGAATTCAGCCAATGTGGTATAAATCTTTGAAAATACTTCATCCCCATTAAACCCAACCAGGAAATACCAGGGTTGAAGATTGCTGGAAGATGCTGCCCAACGTGCAGCTTCAAAAATACGCTGCATTTTTAATGGCTCAACTGGTCTTGAATCATACGCACGTGGGCTCCACCGCGAAGCAATAAGCGGATGCACCGGGTAATCCAACTGTGGTTGTTTAATTAATTCTGTTTCATGCATTGTGAAAAAATTAATGTTTAATCCGGTCTTTAAAACCAAAGTACCGCAAGTGTTATGCAATATTATGATTTCTTACCCGATTGATAACGAATAAAAAATAGTTTTTTTGGTGCAGCTTAATTTAATTAATTACAAAAATCCGGGTAAGTTAAATGAGAAATAAAAGGTGTATCTAATCGATATGGAATGAAATTAATATCTTAATTCACAAATATTAACTTAACTTTGTCTTCTAATTTATTATAACCGCTTGCAATGAAAAACAAATACCTGGACCTGATTGAACAGACTTTCGACTTCCCTACCGAAGAATTTAAAGTTGAGGATAACGAATTATTATTTAACAATATCCCATTAATGGAAGTGATTAAGCAGTATGGAACACCTTTACGTGTAACCTTCCTGCCTAAAATCACCAAGCAGATCCAGAAAGCCAAAAGACTATTCAATGTGGCCATTGCAAAGTCCGATTACAAGGGAAGTTACAATTTCTGTTACTGTACAAAAAGTTCGCACTTTTCGTTTGTGCTCGAAGAGGCATTGAAAAATGATATTCATATTGAAACATCATCGGCATTTGATATCCCGATTATCGAATCCTTATATGAATCGGGTAAAATAAAGAAAGAGGCATACATAGTATGTAATGGGTTTAAACGTCCGCAGTATATCGAAAATATCTGCAACCTCATCGAAGAAGGATTTGAGAATGTAATCCCTATCCTAGACAACAAGTTTGAACTTGACGAATATGACCGGACTATAACACGCAAGATTAAAATAGGCATACGAATTGCATCGGAAGAGGAACCTAAATTTGATTTTTATACTTCACGTCTGGGGATAAGGTATAACGATATTGTTTCCTACTACGAAGAAGAAATCAAGAACAACCCCAAGTTCGAACTCAAGATGCTGCATTTCTTTATCAATACGGGTATACGCGATTCGGCATATTACTGGAACGAATTATCGAAATGTGTACAGGTTTACTGCGAACTCAAGGCTGTATGTCCGCAACTTACTTCACTGAATATTGGTGGTGGATTCCCGATTAAAAACTCATTGAATTTCGATTTCGATTATGCTTACATGGCCGAAGAGATTATTTCGCAGATAAAAAGCATCTGCCAGAGGAACTCAACGCAGGAACCAGATATTTTTACTGAGTTCGGTTCATTTACTGTAGGTGAAAGCGGTGCCATACTTTTCAGCATTATCGACCAGAAACGCCAGAACGACCGTGAGCTTTGGAACATGATCGACAGTTCGTTCATTACCACACTTCCCGATACCTGGGCAATAAACCAGAAATTTATTCTCCTGGCTATAAACCATTGGGACCAGGAATATGAAAGAGTCTTCCTTGGCGGGCTTACCTGCGACAGTGAAGACTACTATAATGCTGAAGCTCATACAAATGCGATTTTCCTGCCCAAACTTATGGACGATGAACCTCAATACATCGGTCTGTTCCATACCGGGGCTTACCAGGATTCGTTATCCGGGTACGGAGGTATTCAACACTGCCTGATTCCTGCGCCCAAACATATTATTATAGATGTTGACGAGGATGGTGAATACTTCACCAAACTCTTTGCCAAGGAGCAAAGTCATAAATCGATGCTAAAGATACTCGGTTACTGATCCAAGGACATTCGACGTTTCGGATCCTGGAATTTCTGTAAAAAAACTGAATGCGGTATAGAGTTTCAAACAGCACAAAGTCAATACCTTAAAACCGGACAGTTTGACCTTGAAGGTATTTTAACATAAAGATTTTTGTTGCATGTATAAATTATATTAAATTCGCATCGCTTAAACAAAAATGCATACTAACCTCACTCACTACCATTAGCCTGTATTTCAGTTTTTTAACCTGGATTACAACCTGTTTCTTCTTTTATGGACATAAGTGAATTTCATTCACATATTCCTGAAAAATAATGGTCCTGAGTTTAAAATATATTTTATCATGAAACAGTACGGTGATTTACCTAAGGAATTTACTGCGTTTGAGAGTTCAAAAATTGTCATTGTCCCTGTGCCATACGATGGCACCTCCACCTGGATAAAAGGTGCTGATAAAGGACCGAAAGCCATCATCGATGCATCGTATAACCTCGAAATGTACGATATCGATACAGATAGCGAAGTACATAAACTTGGCATTCATACTGCAGAGCCATTAACTGAAGATTCTTCGCCCGAAGCTATGGTTGATGAAGTATATAATAAGGTAAAAGCTTTATTTAAAAAGAAAAAATTCCCGGTTATTCTGGGAGGCGAACATTCGGTAAGTATCGGAGCTTTTAAAGCAGCAAGTGAACAATTCACCGATCTTACCATTCTGCAATTTGATGCTCACGTTGATATGCGCGATGAACATAATGGCTCAAAATTCAATCATCAGTGCGTAATGGCACGGGCAACGGAAATGGCTCCAATAGTCCAGGTTGGTATACGGAGTATGAGCGCAGCCGAACGTGAAGATATAAAACCTGATTGTGTTTTCTATGCCATGCAGATTTATGACCAGTCGACATGGATGTACGAATTGCTCAACAAACTTACACGAAATGTCTACATTACTATCGACCTCGATGTGCTTAATCCTTCCATCATGGCATCGACAGGTACTCCTGAGCCAGGTGGAATGAATTGGTTCGATATTATTAATATCCTGAAAAAAATCAGCGAACAGGTTAATATAGTGGGATTCGATATTACCGAACTGGTTCCCAACAAAGAAAACAAAGCCCCCGATTACCTTGTAGCTAAACTTATTTATACCATGCTTACCTATAAGTTTATAACTGGAATCAAATAAAAAGAAGTCATTATAAAAAAAGGCTGCTCATTTTTACAATGAGCAGCCTTTTTTGATTTAAACAGGTATACCCGCTTTTTATCTGACGATGAAAGCCTTTGACAATTTATTGTTACCTGTTCGTAATACACAGGTGTAATATCCTGCGCTAAGCTTTGAAATATCAAAATTCTGATGTGCTATCCCATTGCTGTTGGTTGATTTCACTGTTGTAGTGAGAACAATTTTACCATCAGAGTTGGCAATTTCGATAGAATAATCTGACTTCAGAATGAGTTCTGCATCCACTTTAATCATTGTATGGGCTGGATTGGGTGAAATACTTAAGGATGCTTCTTTTGATAGCAGATTGTTCAATCCTACATAGCTGACAAAATTGAGGTTGTAGCTAACCGGAGTACAGTTTAACCCTGATACAGTAAGCTGAGCCTGACCTGAAACAGTAACGGCTACATCAAAGTTGATAGCAGCATGTCCTGAAGCATCTGTAATGGCTTTTCCAATCATAACTCCGTCTTTCATCAGTACACAGGTTAAATCAGAAACCTGGCCACCATTACCTGAAACATCCACACTTATGCTGGTGGCACTGGTTTGAACAGTAGCAGGGTAGACGGTATTTATTGAGATGGAATTATCAGTAAAAACGGCTAAAGCAGGATCGCCCAACACATTACAATCATAGAAGCACCAGCGAATAGCTCCTGGTTCCCATTGCCCCGGGGCAGTAACCCATGGAGCTGTGGCGATTTTTGATTCCATATGTGCACGCCCTATGCGATTAAGTTTATCATTAAACAAAGCATCCATATATTCGCGGTGCAGGTGTGCCGAGGGACCTTCGGTTTGTCCTTCGTTAAACCAGCCATAACGTGAATTTCCAATAAAGGCAACTGCGAAATTGTTGATACTTACTATTTTTTCAGCAATGCAGTCGTTGTAATCGAATGCTCCGCAATAGCATCCATGGGTATAAACTATTGTAAAATTGTGGGTAGTACCGTTCAATCCTGCAAAATTAGCATCCGTAATATCCTGCGGGCTAAACATCATAACATAATTCTCATTGGCATGACCAACATGATTAAGCATCGGCCGTCCGGAATTCAGTTTATTCATCAGGTCAGCTTTCCCGTAAGATCCATTCTCTTCATATAAATATTCGAAGTTGTAATCAATCGGAATGCCATTGGTTGAATATCCATTGTCGGACCTTTCGCCTTTCAGGAGTTCGAGGTAATCGCTGCCATAGGTAAGTGGGTTGTCATAAAGCCATTCGCCGGCCATAAGCACTTTGCGGAATTCGCCGGCAACCGGTTCGAACTGGTATTTATAACTCTTATTCAGCATCCTGGTAAGTTCGGCTGCGTTGCTGAAAGGCATACGGGCAACAGCTATGTCAGGCAGGAGGTCGTCCTCGCCTGGTTCGCCCCATTTGGCATCACCATTTGTATTCCAGTTCCCGTCAAGAGCTGAATAATATAAATCGGCAGGAATGCTGTTATCGGTATATCCACCGCCCGATTGAACATAACAATAAAATCCACGGGCCGGAACCAATTCGGTATCGCCGCCCAAAAGCACATAGTGTACTCCATGTGCCTGATATTCCTGGATAATAAACTTCCTTATCTTTTCCTGGGTATCGTTACCAGTCATGCTTGCAATTATACTTTCAACAGTAACAACAGATGTCCGGATTCCCTCTCTTAAATAATTGGTTATCATGCTATTAAACGATGTTGAAAAAGCAGAGCCAGTAATAATCAGGTATTCATAGTCACCTGAGTTAACCTGCCGGTCGCGCGCATAGGCATTCTCCATTTCTTTGTTTTCGGCAAGGTGAGCAGCTTCCGGACTTGAAGGAACTAAATTTTCAAGTGCTTCGGTAGCCCTGGCATCAGCTGCTGTGGTAATTATAACCCGTGCTGACGTATAATAAACAAGTTGGCCGGAAACCGGGTTGTAACGTGCCGGGGTGAAACTTGTCAATGCAAAGGAGCGTCCGTTCAGAAAAGAAGTAATCAGCTTCCCCTTGGGATCGGCCGGGATAAAGGCATCCTGGCTGTATACTGTGTTGTCCCTAATGAAATCACCCGAAGTTTCTACTGACAAGGGGCGAACATTCTGTTGTGGATAAATCTCGTATTTTCCGGGATAGCTGACTTCACCGCTAAAAATGATTTCGATACCAGTGGCCGCTTCTCCCGGAGGAAGCATCAGGCTAACCTGGCGGTATGGCATTACCGGCTGGCCTGGTAAGGCCGTAAGCATCGTATTCTCAAAGTTGAACGTCTGGAAATTCCCGGTTTTACTGACGCTTGGAGAACTGAAATGATAAGTCATTTCAACTTTACCTGCCAATACTGTGACGGACAGGATAAGGAAAACAGCGATTAGTCGCAGATGAAGTTTCATAATAATGCTTATTGGAAAATGATTTTCAACTTTCAATTACTTGTATTGTGATACTCAACAAAGATACAAAATTGTCGAATGTTTACAATTTCGAAAAACGGATCAAACAAGAGTATCATCCTTGAAATTATCTATTTAATAAACTTGACCCATATCTGTTTTCCGGCATAATCGGTTTTGTTTAAAAAGACATAACTACCGTCGGAATTAGACATCCCAGTAATGAAATATTCCTGGTTGGAATTCTGTACTAACCCAAAACCCTGATCAACATTGGAACCTCCAAAATAGTTGTCCCATTCCATGTCACCAGTTTGATTTGTTTTGATCAGGTACACATCGTCGTTGCCAAATCCTTTGCTATTGGTAATGCCTGTTATAGCATATCCTCCGTCGGTGGTCTGAATCAAAGTAGAACCATATTCGAGACCCGCTTGTGAGTATACTTTATTCCAGATGATTTTACCGGCTGTATCCGTTTTCAGAATTGTAATTTCACTGTTGGAAGTTGCCTGAGATGTTCCCCCTATAGCTACATTACCATCCTGTGTTGTTGTAACCGAGAACCCTATTCCATACCCATAGGTTTTTGTCCAAAGGCTATCACCTTTCGATGAAACCTTCATAAGGAAGATTTTGCCACCACCAGAACTGTATCCTTTTAAGGAACCGGTGAGGTAATATCCACCACCCGGAGCTGCAGCAATGCTATAAGCAGCATCGAAAGTGGTATCAGAAGAATATTTTCCTGCAGGGCCATAGGATTTTTCCCATTTAACGGATCCGTCATTATTAAGCTTTAAAAGGTAGATATCCCGGTCGGCCCTGGTAGTTTTCTGAATCCACCCTGTAACGAGGTAACCGCTATCGGAATTGGAATGCGGTAATACATAAAAGCCCTGGGAGTTGCTTGACCCTCCGTAAACAGCTGATTGAACAAGTTTGCCTGCATTGTCGGTTATTACAACTATCGTACCGGGTGATGCCCCGAGGGCCCTGTTTGAAAAACCGGTAGCAATAAATCCACCTTTGTTTGCCTTTTTGGCATTATAAAAAGCATCGACATACAATGTGGAGAATGACCTTGACCAAATTGTATCGCCAGTTAGCGAATTTGCCAGGATGAGGTTGGCATCGTAGCCACCGGTCCCTGTATTATAGCCTGCAATTATCAGATTGCCGTCACCGGTTAAGGCAACACTGTTTCCACTGCGCAGGTATTCTTCAGGAATAGGGTCGTCCTTGCAGGAATTCAGCGATACAACAAGAGTAATGGCGACAATTACTTTTAAAAAATTTAATCGGTTCATTTGTACAATGGTTTGTATTATAAGGTTAATTGCGGATATCGAGCTCTTTAATGAGATTGGTAGCTCCGGCGTATTTATCAATTACAAAAAGCACGTACCTGATGTCGACACAAATTGTACGCTGCAACTGAGGTTCGAACGCATAATTGCCGCTCATTGCTTCCCAGTTTCCGTCGAATGCCAGACCTGTGAGTTCGCCATCGCCGTTCAGAACAGGACTTCCTGAGTTTCCGCCTGTAATATCGTTATTGGTAATAAAACCTACTACCATTTTGCCATTTTCCCCATAACGGCCGTAGTCTTTAGCATTGTAGAGGGCTTTAAGTTTAGCCGGCACCACGAATTCGGGGTTAGTAGGATCTTCTTTGGCCATAACACCATCGAGGGTTGTAATATAATTAAAATCGACTGCATCAGCGGGGCTGTAATCCAGCACTTTGCCATAAGTAACACGCATGGTGCTATTGGCATCAGGGTAAAAGGTTTTTCCGGCCTGCATTTCCTCCAATCCTTTTACAAAAAGCCGGCGTCCCCTGGCCAGAAGTTCATTTGCAGGTCGTACCAGGCTGTCGATAATGGCAGCGTTTGCTGCAAAAGCCTTTTGCAATGGCCAAACGGCATCTTTCGTTAGCGTTTTCAACTTTGGATTTGCCAGGAATTGTTCAACGGAGGATTGACTACCGAACATAGTATGATCAAAAACATCTTTAGAGTAAGCTTCAAAACTTCCCTTATATTTTTTGCGCAAAGTTTCGAGATATTTGGGCTGCATATCTTTAGGTACGTCTTCGTAATAGAGTTTAAGCATAGCCGCAAGCATTTTGACGTCGGTAGGCATATTATAGTTTTTGAAATACTGCCTCGAAGTTTCGATGAGTTGCTTACTGATTTCAGCTATCCGGGTCTGGTTAGGCTGAAGTTTGCCAAGTTCATCGGCCAGCTTATTAAAGTTACGCGAAAAAGAAATGATCTCGCACCCTCTGACAATGGCCTCTGAATTATAGCGGACTGCAGGTTCATACTTATTAATGGTTTCATAAGCCGTTGAGATGCTGGATAATGTATTGCCATATTCCGTGAGATGTTGCGGATCCTTTTTCATCCAGTCAGTAAACTGCTGTTCGATATCCCGTTTTCTGTCGATAACGCCAAGTTTTTTCAGACCTTTATTCTGGCCGATATAAAATTTCCAGTAATTGGCTGAGCCAGCAAATTTAGAAGCATATTTTATCCTTACCTGTGGGTCGGCGGCCATATCGTCGCGGAGGATATTCAGTTTCTCGGTGCGGATTTTCACTACCATCGGGTTATTTTTCTCGAGAGCCCAGTTAATTGTATAGGATGTTGCGTACCTGTCGGTTGAGCCGGGGTAACCCATTATCATTTCATAATCACCTATTTTTTTCTCTTTGATGGATACCGGCAGGTAGTGTTTTGGGGTATATGGAACATTGCTTGCGGAATATTCAGCAGGGTTATTATCTTTATCAGCATAAACGCGGAATACTGAAAAATCGCCTGTATGCCTTGGCCACATCCAGTTATCGGTATCGGCACCAAATTTCCCTATCGAAGAGGGAGGTGCACCTACAAATCTTACATCCCTGAACACCTCATATACAAAAATATAGTATTCATTTCCATTAAAAAACGAAGCAACCCTTGCTTCCAGTTTTGTTCCTTTAGTGGCGGCTTCTTCTGATTTTTTTGAATTTTCCCTGATTTTGTCCAAACGCTGTGACTCGGTCATATTTTCAGTTACACCAACCAGCACATCTTTGGTAACTTCCTGGATA
This sequence comes from Bacteroidales bacterium, assembly GCA_963677975.1. Lineage (GTDB taxonomy): Bacteria > Bacteroidota > Bacteroidia > Bacteroidales > UBA4417 > UBA4417. The sequence goes on from OY782677.1 coordinate 5,091,409, forward strand.
CTGACCAGGAATTTGGCAGTAAGCCCTGGAGTTGGTAATTCTTCTTCATAACGTGTTGCCCAAAAGCCATCACTAAGGTAATCATGCTCCACGGTACTATGCGACTGTATCGATCCGTATCCGCAATGGTGGTTGGTAAATATGAGTCCGTTTGGCGATACAATCTCACCAGTACAACCTCCACCGAACTGAATAATAGCATCTTTAAGGCTGGAATGGTTTACGCTGTATAGTTCTTCAGCAGTGAGATGCAGGCCTTGTTTCTGCATATCCACAAAATTGAGACGTTGAACGAATAGCGGCAGCCACATTCCTTCGTCGGCACGGACCTGGAATGAGATAACCGAAAGGAAAACCAGTAGAGAAAGAGTGATTTTTTTCATTGAAGCAGGAATTCTTAGTTATTATTAGTAGTAATTATGTTTTAAAACAGGTAAATTATTAATCCTAAACGTAAAGGTCGCCCTTTTCGTTCCTCACGGCATCCACAAAACTGCGAATGTTTTGCTCATCAGACCGCTTACAGATAAGTAAGATCCCATTATCTTCAACTATGATGCAATCATCCATACCTTGTATAACAGCTACAGTTTCGGAAGGTAAATTTATAATGCAGTTATGAGTGTCGTAAGTGAGTGGTTTTGACCCTATAGTGGCGTTCCCGTTCGAATCTTTTAATGAGGTTTCGTATAAGGAGCCCCAGGTTCCAAGATCGCTCCAACCTATATTGGCTGCAAGGACAAAAACATTGTCGGCTTTTTCCATCACACCATAATCGATTGATATGCTTTTACATACCGTGTAGGCACTTTCAATATATCCAGCTTCATCTTCGGTATAATACATTTCGGAACCGTCACTGAAGAGAGTATTTATTTCAGGCAGGTATTTTTCGAATGCATCAACAATGCTTTTGAGCGACCAGATAAAAATACCTGAATTCCAAAGGAAGTCGCCACTTTGAAGGAAAGAAACCGCAAGTTCGTGATGTGGTTTTTCGGTAAACGTTTTCACCTTGCGTAGCCTGCAATCCGACGAAACCTCAAGATTTTCGTTAAACTGAATATAGCCGTATCCTGTATCGGGTCGGCTGGGTGTGATTCCGAGTGTGATAAGCCAGTTGCTTGTAGATGCAGCTTTGAGGGCACAGAGCAGTGTTTGGGTAAACTCAGCTTCTTTCAGAATTATATGGTCGGAAGGAGCAACCACAATTGAAGCTTCCGGGTTAATTTTTTTAATCTTATGAGTTGCGTATGCAATGCAGGGAGCCGTGTTGCGGCGCATAGGTTCGCAAAGCACATGCTCGGGCAGGATTGCAGGCAACTGCCCTATTACCTGGTCGAAGTAATGCTGATGAGTAACTACAAAAATATTCTCCGGCGGACAAATGGTTGTAAGCCTGCGGAAGGTTTGTTGAATCAATGTTTCCCCTGTTCCCAGGATATCGATAAACTGTTTGGGCCGCGAATTACGGCTGAGTGGCCAGAATCGTGCCCCGACTCCGCCTGCCATTATAATACAGAAATAGTTTTTATTCATCAGGTGTGTTGAGTTATAACGATTTATATAACAACAAATTGAGATTCATTTTTTGCAAATGTACTAATTCCGCTTTCATAAGAAACACATGGAGGAAAAATCGCTGCAATTATAGGTTATTTTAACGAATGTAAGGTATCGGAACCGGATGCAGACCGGAGATGAGAGAGTCTGTATTACGGTAATCGGATGGCGGATGTTGGATGGCGGATATCAGATGCTGGAGCGAAGCGGAAGTGGCGCTTTGCGCCATCGCATGAGGATGCAGGAAGACGGATGGCGGAGATAAGGGACTAAAAGCTGCAAATTGCAATCCACAATTCAAAATTAGTCCGGATTCCTATGGCAGCAGCACCTGCGCTGACTTTGAAACAAGGAAATATTTTTTGGTTCTGGGGCAGTAGCATTTATACCTTGTACGGAGCTTTTCGAGTTTCACAAACTGCCGGCCATTGGTAAGGGTAAAAGCAGTATTTGCCGGAACATCATTGAGTGTCAGGATTGCAACGCCTCCCTCAACTGAAGCAAGGGTATTAATAAGGTGTGTGTCGCGGTGGAAGGTTGCAGGAGTTTTGATAAAATACCTTTTGAGTTCTGCCTCAAGTTCCGATGGAAAAATATGTTGTTCAAAACAAGGTTGGACGAGAATGCGATATGCATTTTTCCATTCCTGTCCATGAGGTTTTACTCTCCGGCCATATTGTTTCATAATAACCAGGTGAGCAAGCTCATGCAGAAATACCAGAAGGAAAGTAAAAGGTCCAAGGTCGGAATTAATCTGTATTATCTGCCCTGAACCATGTCGGACACCTCTGAAACTGCCAAGCCTCGACAGTTTTGGTTTAGTGATTTTAAACCGGAAGTGGTATTGTTCGAAATGCTCCCGCACAAGCTGGCGAGCCTGCTCAGGAAAACGGGCGAGAACATTTTCGATTGTTTCAGGCTTGAAAGACATACTGAGTATTGTAATACAACCTGAAAGTGTTATTTCCGGAACGATTTAACAAACAGCCACATTTATTCTTTCCGGTTGAAGCAGGTGTACGATGCCAGTCGCTACGGCTATTGTACCTGCCTGAAGAGCAACCGCTTACACAAATTATCGTTACTGTAACAACAAGGAACAGCATTCGGCGGCCCGGCATTCTGGAAAGTATATCTATAATCTTATCCGCTTTCATTTTCATTTATTCAATTTCAAATTATATAACCCTTCACTTGAAACCATTAACTAATTTTAGTTAAATTGATTTAAAATTTAAACTCTTTGAGTTCTAATCGTAAAATTTACGCTAATTTAGCACTAATTATTGTACAACATGAAATATTTATTCCACTTTGGACGCTATCTGAGCATGTTAAGGCAGGCGTTTCAACGTCCTCAAAAGCAGTCTATTTATTTCCGGCAGATACTTGTTGAGATGGAAAAACTCGGTCTGGCTTCGGTTGGGATTGTTGCAATCATTTCAGTATTTATGGGTGCTGTTTTAGCTATACAAATGGCTTTTAATATTGACACTCCGCTTATTCCGTCGTACACCATTGGTTTTGTGACCCGGCAGAGCGTAGAACTGGAATTTTCGCCGACCATTATCAGCCTGATTTTAGCAGGGAAAGTCGGATCGCGGATTGCATCGGAACTTGGCACGATGCGGGTTACCGAACAGATTGATGCACTAGAGATTATGGGTATTAATCCCGCAGCTTTCCTGATACTTCCTAAAATTGTAGCATCGATGATTATCAATCCTTTCCTGATAGCCATGAGCATGCTGCTGGCTGTTGGAGGAGGATGGATTGCTGGAATATTTACAGGTCTTTTTCCTTCGTCAGAATATATTTATGGCATTCAATCGTTTTTTCATTTGTATGATATTTTTTATGCATTTGTCAAAACAATAGTTTTTGCATTCCTGATCGCATCGGTTTCGGCCTATAACGGTTATTATACAAAAGGAGGTGCTCTCGAAGTTGGCGAAGCCAGTACAAACGGAGTTGTATACAGCAGCATTTCGATTATATTCATGAATCTTGTGCTTACTCAAATCCTGCTTGCATGATAGAGGGTAAAAATATCAGCAAAAGCTTTGGCGACCGCCTGGTACTCGAAAATGTGAGTGTCACACTGGAGAAAGGGCAGACAAACCTTATTATTGGCCAGAGCGGAATGGGCAAAACGGTTTTGTTAAAATGCCTTGTAGGGTTGCTTGTAGCCGACCAGGGACAGGTATTTTACGATGGGCGTGAATTCTCTAAAATGTCGTTCAACGAGATGAAGGAAATCAGGCAGGAAATCGGGATGCTCTTCCAGGGAGGTGCATTGTTTGATTCGCTAACCGTTGAAGAAAACGTAATGTTCCCGCTTTCGATGTTTACAGAACAAACACTTCCGGAGAAACTTGAACGCGCAAACTTTTGCCTTTCGAGGGTGAATCTTGAAAATGCCAATAAATTATATCCTTCCGAATTGAGCGGTGGCATGAAAAAACGTGTTGCCATTGCCCGTGCCATTTCGATGAACCCGCGTTATCTTTTCTGTGATGAGCCTAATTCGGGCCTCGACCCGCCAACGGCACACCTTATCGACGAACTTATCAGGGAAATTACACTGGAGTATAATATGACCACCGTTGTAGTTACACACGATATGAATTCGGTTCTGGAGATAGGCGAAAAAGTATATTTTATCTATAAAGGGAAAATCTGGTGGGAAGGGGATAAAAATAATATACTACAAACCGATAACCCTGAACTCCAGGAGTTTGTATTTACTTCGGAACTTACCAAAAAACTCAGGCCTGTTAAAGCGGTTAGAGGTTAGGCCTTAGGGATTAGGGAATTTGACTGGAGAAATCTGAAATAATTTGTATGTCAACCATTGATATTATACTTGCTGTTTTCCTGCTGTACTTCGCAATAAAAGGATTTTCGAGCGGCTTCCTTATAAGCATAGCCACACTGGCCGGTCTGGTGCTTGGGTTTTATGCTGCCTCGCATTTTTCGGAATTTACTGCTAGCTGGCTTCAGTATGACATGGGACTTAAAAGCGGCAACATCAGACTGATAGCGTACATTGTAACATTCGTAATTGTAATTGTACTTATCTTCCTGTTGGGCAAATTCCTTACCGGTATTGTTAAAACGGTCGGACTTGGAATTGTCAATCGACTAGCAGGAGCATTGTTCGGTATAGCCAAAGGTCTTCTGATAGCCAGTTTCCTGTTTTTGTTATTTACACGGATCGATCCAAAAGAAAGCCTCCTGACAGCCAAAGAAAAAAAAAATTCGGTTTTATATAAACCTATATCGGGTGTAGCCCCGGCGGTGATTCCGATGATACAGAAGTATACGGTAGAGGTTGAAGATTTTCTTCATGACAAAGATCCCGATATAAACCCAGGTAAATAGAACTTATTTGTTGTATCGTTTCGGGCAATACAGAAAAAGCCGCAGGATTTGGGGATATTACTCCTTTTTCCTGCGGCTTCTGAAAACTTTAATACCAAAGAAGTTTCGTTAAGGCCAAAAACTCCTGATTAGTTTTGCTTTGTAATATTTACTAATTCTTACTCCTTTCAGATTGTCGAACAAAGATCAACGATTTATGATTTGCGAGTTTGGCAGAAAACCCCAATTTAGGGATATTTCTAAAATCTAAAATCGTTAATCCATATTCTTAAATCAAACGAATCAACTAATGAAAGTTATTAGTCTTCAAGAATAGCCTTTACACCGGGAAGTACTTTTCCTTCGATCGATTCGAGCATCGCGCCTCCACCTGTAGACACATAACTTACCTTATCAGCCAGTTTAAATTTGTTAACTGCAGCAACCGAATCGCCACCACCAACAAGTGAGAATCCTCCATTTGCAGTTGATTCAGCTATTGCAAGAGCAATTTCCTTGGTACCTTTCTGGAAGTTGCACATTTCGAATACACCCATTGGGCCATTCCAAAGGATTGTTTTTGAACCTACCAGAACCTCACTGAAATATTTGATTGTATCAGGACCAATGTCCATTCCAAGCCATCCGTCGGGAATTTCATCGGATTTGCATACTTTACGTTCGGCGTTGTCAGCAAAAGCATTGGCAATAACTGCATCGGTAGGGATCAGGATTTTAACTCCCAGTTCTTCGGCCCCGGCCATAATATTTTTTGCAAGGTCAAGGTATTCGTTTTCGACCAGTGATCCGCCGATTTTACCACCTTTGGCCTTGATAAAGGTAAACATCATGCCTCCGCCGATAATAAGGTTATCGACCTTGCTTAGCAGGTTATTAATGATTTCGATTTTGCTCGAAACCTTTGCTCCGCCGAGTACGGCAGTAAACGGGTGCTGTGCTTCGTGCAGAACCTTGGTTATGTTACTTACCTCATTGTTCATCAAATAACCGAACATCTTATCATTCGGGAAATAAGCAGCCACAAGCGCAGTTGAAGCATGAGCCCGGTGAGCTGTACCGTAAGCGTCGTTCACATAACAATCGGCATAGCTGGCAAGTTTCTTTGTAAATTCTTTCTGAGCAGCTTTAACGCGGATTTTTGCAGCGGCTTTTTCTTCGTCGGTAGCAGTTTCAGGAAGTCGTGCTTTTCCTTCCTCTTCCTCGTAATAACGAAGGTTTTCGAGCAGAAGAACTTCGCCGGGCTTGAGTGTTGCTGAAAGTTCCACTGCGGATTGGCCCATGCAGTCATCGGCAAATTTTACCGTGGTATTTAGAGCCTGCTCCAGGTATGGGACAAGGTGACGAAGCGAAAGTTTTGGTTCGCCTATTTTTTTGGGCCTGCCCAAGTGCGAGCAAAGAATGGTTGAACCGCCGCCGGCAAGAATTTTGCGGATCGTTGGCAATGCAGCATCAATCCGGGTTGCATCGGTGATTTTCTGGTCGTCATCAAGCGGAACATTAAAATCAACGCGTATAAGCGCGCGTTTTCCTGTAAAGTCGTAATTATCAATGTTTTTCATATAATGAGAATTTGAATTTTTCGTAAAGCAAAGGTATAGATTAATTTGTGAATGAGAAAATTTGAAAATCCGAAATTGGATTGGACCTGCGAGCCATTTTTTACTGATGTTAAAGAAATTGATATTTTAATACTTTACCTTTGAGCCCCAGAAACACGGCTAACATGAATTACAACGGCAACGTAAAATCAAGACTTCCAAAAGCAGGAACATCCATATTCGCAGTAATGTCGGGGCTTGCCAACGAAGTTGGTGCCATAAACCTTTCACAGGGATTTCCCGATTTTCCCATTTCGATGGAACTGGTCGACCTTGTGAACCATTATATGCGTGAAGGTTTCAACCAGTATGCCCCAATGCCCGGAGTACTTACTTTACGCGAAGCTATTGCCACAAAAGCATTCGACACATACGGCATTACCTACGATCCGGTTTCCGAAATCAATATAACTGCAGGAGCCACCGAAGCTATTTTTTGTGTTATAACGGCCATGATACATGCAGGTGACGAAGCCATTATTATTGAACCTGCCTACGACAGTTATGCACCTGCTGTAGAACTATGCGGTGGGGTGGTACGTTATTCTTCGTTGCAGGTTCCGGGATATACCATCAACTGGCCCGAAATTGAAAGCATGATCAGCAGTCGTACGAAAATGATTATGATCAATACGCCTCATAACCCTACGGGTAGTGTGCTTTCGGCCGAAGATCTGAAACATCTCGACCGAATTACCCGCAATACCAATATAGTAGTAATGAGCGACGAAGTATACGAACATCTTATATTCGACGGTATCCGCCACGAAAGCGCCTGTTACTACCCTGAACTTGCAGGCCGGAGTTTCGTGATTGGATCATTTGGAAAAACATTTCATACTACAGGCTGGAAAACAGGTTTTATCATGGCGCCTGCAGTATTGATGGCCGAAGTTCGCAAGGTTCACCAGTTTGTTGTGTTTGCCTCCAACACCCCAATTCAGTATGCTGTAGCCGAATACCTTAAGAATAAGGAAAATTACCGGCAACTGCCTGACTTTTACCAGCAGAAAAGAGACTTATTTGCCAACCTCGTGAAGGAATCGCGCTTCCGGATTATTCCTTCGCACGGCACTTACTTCCAGATGCTCGATTACAGTGCTATTTCGGATGAAAAGGAAATGGATTTTGCAGTGCGGGTAACAAAAGAATTTGGTGTGGCCTCGGTGCCGGTATCGCCTTTTTACCACGATAAACAGGATAATAAAGTGCTGAGGTTCTGTTTTGCAAAAACGGAAGAAACATTAATAAAGGCTGCTGAAATTCTTTGTAAAATTTAAGCTCACCACCATGATTCCCGATCTCACAATCACCCTAGTCCAGCCTGACCTGGTCTGGCAGGATAAAAAAGCCAACCTCCAGAAGCTGGAAGATTTTTTCGGGAAAATCGACCGTAAAACCGATCTGATCGTGTTGCCTGAGATGTTCAACACCGGATTTGTTATTGATCAGCGGTCGCTTTCTGAAGATATGAATGGTCCTACCATTTCATGGATGGCCATCCAGGCAGCCAGCCTGAAAAGCGTTATAACCGGGAGCCTGGTTGTAGTTGAGAACGGTAACTACTACAACCGCCTGGTATGGATGCAACCCGACGGAAATTATAAAACTTACAATAAGAGGCATTTGTTTCATCCCGGGAACGAGCATGAACAATTTTCGGCAGGTGGTGAAAAACTGGTTGTTGAATTATATGGCTGGAAAATCTGCCCCCTTGTATGTTACGACCTCCGCTTCCCGGTTTGGAGCAAGAACACCTGGGAAGATGGAATTTACGAATATGATATCCTGCTTTATATGGCCAACTGGCCGGCAATCCGCAGCTATGCCTACCGCCAGCTACTGATCGCTCGTGCCATCGAAAACCAGTGCTATGTTGCTGCTGTTAACCGCGTTGGCATCGATGGCAAAGGCACCAATCACCAGGGAGATTCAACAATAATTGATTTCAAAGGAAAGCATATAACCGAAATTGCTCCTGACCAGGAAGGCATTGAAACCATAAACCTGAATTTCAATCAACTGGCCGATTTCCGAAAAGGATTTACAGTGGGGATGGATTGGGATATTTTTGAAATAAGGGGTTAGGGATTGGGGATTTGGGATTTGGGGGGAGATAAAAAGTTACTGGTCTCTGGTTTCTTGCTGCTGTTTACTTGTTGAAGTTCTGGTTACTTATTTCTGGTTTGACGGTTTGCCTTGAATTTGTTGTTTAAGACCATGAAACTGCATTTCGATCGTCTCCAATTCAAATTTATCTGACTATCCCTTTATCTTAATCATCAAGTGTTATCTTTGCACCCGTAAAAAACAGGCATGGATAAGTATTTAATTGTTGGTTTAGGTAATGTCGGCGAGGAATATGCAAATACCCGTCACAATATCGGTTTTATTGTTGCCGATGCACTGGCTGGTGAACTGGGTGTAAAATTCACAATCGATCGTCATGCTTATATGACTGAAGCCAAACTTAAAAACAAACTCCTGATTATCCTGAAACCTACCACCTTTATGAACCTGAGCGGCAAAGCCGTGAAATATTGGCTGGATAAGGAAAAAATACCACTCGAAAACCTGCTTGTAATAACCGATGATGTTGATCTCGACCTGGGCGTACTGCGTATGCGTACCAAAGGCAGCGGCGGCAGCCACAACGGATTAAACCATATCATCGAAACCCTTTTAATTGCCGATTGGACCAGGCTGCGCTTCGGTATCGGCAAGGATTATGCAAGGGGATTCCAGGTGGATTATGTACTCGGACAATGGTCGAAGAAAGAAGAAAAAATTCTTCTGCCTCGTATCGAAACAGCAGTTGCCATTATTAAAAGTTTTGTGCTGGCCGGAGCAACACTCACTATGTCGGAGTATAACAATAAGTAACCCGACCGTAATTAAGCCGTAAGCCAGGATATCCGCCAATTTCTTGTAGAACAATTCCAAACAGGTTTCTGCCGGACAACCGGCAACTTTTCTACTTTTGAATATAAATTCCCTATGCCTCACACCCCATCCGTTCAAAAAATCTGGAATATCTCCTGGCCGATAATGATCAGCCTGGTGGCCCAGAATATTGTGAATGTTACCGATACTGCATTTCTCGGGCATGTGGGTGCTGTTGAACTGGGGGCCTCGGCCATTGGCGGATTATTTTATATTACCCTGTTTATGGCAGCATATGGGTTTACAACCGGTGTACAGATTTTAATTGCGCGCAGGCATGGCGAAAAAGATTACCCGGCCATAGGTGCCATTTTTGATAACAGTTTCTATTTCCTTGGAATTTTAACGATACTGATTACCATACTGATCATATTTTTTGGTTCTCATATACTCAAGCCATTTATAGCCTCTGACGATGTATTCAGGGCAAGTACCATATTCCTGAAATACAGGATTTTCGGGTTGTTTTTTGCTTCGGCAGCCTTACTTTTCCGCTCCTTCTATACTGGCATTACGTTTACGAAATACATCAGCATAAGTGCAGCACTTATGGCCGGTATAAATGTTTTCCTTGGTTACGGGCTAATATTCGGTAAAATGGGATTTCCGCAAATGGGAATTTCAGGTGCAGGACTGGCATCAGCTATTTCGGAAGTCTGCTCGCTGCTGTTCTTTTTTGCCATTACTGCCCGAAAGGCGCACCTGGCTAAATATAAACTCTTCGCTTTTGTAAAACCTGACCTTTCAATTGTTAAAAGCACTCTTGATGTTTCTCTGTATATTATGATACAGTTCGTTTTGTCGCATGCGGTCTGGCTTGGATTTTTCCTTCTTATCGAGAAAATGGGCGAAACATCACTTGCTGTTTCCAATATTATCCGGAGTATATATATGCTGCTCATGATACCTGCCTGGGCTATGAGTTCAGCTACAAGCAGCATTGTGAGCAACGCAATTGGTGCCGGTTTTTCGAAGCAGGTAATCCCGATAATTAACAAAGTCCTGGTTTTCAGCATGGGAATCATGCTTATAGTTGCCTTGGTGGCTGCCTTGGTCCCGCGGTTTATGATTTCAATTTATACAAGTGATACCAATCTTCTCGAGATGTCGGTTGCATCGTATTATATAATACTGGGAGCTGTTTTCCTCTTTTCAGCCACTATCGTCCTGTTCAATGGTGTGCTGGGTACTGGCAATACACGCACAGGGTTGGCTATCGAGGTTTTTACCCTGAGTCTTTACCTCGTTTTTGCCTGGCTGCTGACGGTTAAACTTCATGAACCGATTGAAGTTGTGTGGTTATGTGAATATATGTATGCTATTGTTCTGGGCGGGCTATCGTGGTTATACCTGAAACGGGGAAAGTGGGAAGGACGAATGATATAAAAAACTGGAAGATGGAGGATTGAAGGTGGAGGATGGAGTCCTCACCTTGAAATTGTGTGATAGAAACTGAGTCATGGAAGTTCAAACAAGAATTAAAATGGCGAACTCCAGTTTTTTATCGATTTATAATACTTTATTTATATTATTCCTATCTTTCGCCGTCCAAAACCATGTTTTTCATACAAATTCGTCACAATGGAATGGTTCGTAATTGTTAATCCCAATGCCGGAAAGCGCAAGGGGGAAAAGGATTGGCTTGAGATTGCAGCTGCACTTGCAGAGGCTGGTATAGCTTATACCAATGTCTTTACCGAACACCGTAACCATGCCGTCCTGTTAGCCAGGAAATATATCGAAAACGGATACCGAAATATTATTGTGGTTGGAGGCGACGGTACACTGAATGAAGTGGTGAATGGAATATTTACCCAAAGTCATATTCCAGCAAATGAAATAACCCTTGGCATGATCCCGGTGGGAACCGGCAATGACTGGTGCCGCATGTTCAATATTCCCGGTGATTACAAACAGGCTGTTAAACTGATTACAAAAAATAAAATTTTTGTCCAGGATACCGGAACGATAAAATATATCTCAAACGAAGGGAAAGAAATAACACGTTACTTCATTAATATGGCAGGCATGGGATTTGATGCCCTTGTCGCCCAGAAAACCAACAAGCAGAAGGATCTCGGAAAAAGTAATCCTCTATCGTACGTTGTTAACATTTTTTCGAGTTTATTCAGTTACACCGTCACAAAGGTTACTATCCTGGTCGATTCAGAGAAAATTGTATCGGATATTTTCAGCATGAGTGTCGGCATCTGCCAGTACAATGGCGGAGGCATGAAACAAGCTCCCGGAGCATTACCCGACGACGGGCTTTTCGATATGACGATTATTCGCCCGATAGGGAAATTCAAAATTATCAGGAATATAATTAAACTTTTCGATGGCAGTTTCACCCGCATGCCCGAAGTAAGCACTTACAGGTCGTCGAAAATAATCATTCACTCCGAACCGCCCATGTACATGGAAGCCGATGGCGAATCACTCGGGCATACGCCGTTTGTATTTAATATCATTCCTCAAAGCCTCAATGTTGTAAGCGGGCTTAAATAGTTAAAAGTTATTAGGCAATAGTTACTAGGATAACCGGGAAGCCGGATTTTACACTAATTCAATCCTGCACCGCCTTTGAAACTATGGCTGTTCAGGTCCAAATAAAACTGTTAACAAACATTTAAGCGAATAATTTAACTTGAAATCATTCTATTGTTTACTTTTGTATTCAATAAACTATATATGAAACGGAAGCGCCTTCATTTGTTCGTGAATAAAGCTTTAACCATACTGCTTGCAGTGCTGGTAATGGCTGGTACTTTAGGCTTTTCGTACAAGGCTCATTATTGCCATGATAAACTTTCAGGAATAGCATTTTTCACAGAGCTGGGAATTCAGAAATCAGCTACCTGCGGATGCAAAGACGATGAATCCGGGATGAATCCGCAAACGAATACTGACAAACCGGTTTTTCATAATAAAAGTTGTTGCTCAAACCTCAGCTATTTCAACAAGCTAAACATTGAGTTCTCTGTAAAAGATTTTACTCATTATAAATTGATGCAGCCTGCAGTTAGTGCGCTGTTTGTCAACACTTTTGATATTCCAGGCAACGATGATGGAATTAATTCGTTTGCTGATACCGGCTTAAAGCCGGTGCCCCTGTCGGGGCGTAAACTTGTGCTGTACCTTAACCAGCAGCGCATTCCCCTGATCAGTTAAAACTGCCGGACCAGGCTTTAAGCCTTTTCCGGAATTGCCTTTCCTGCCTGAATAAAGGGATGGAAACAGGTTAATTTCCAGTTTTTCATTACTGATCAAATCAAAAAAATGTTAAAAAATAAAATACTTTTTTGTTCATTTTACTGCCTGTTGCTTATAGCACTTGCAGGAAACGCTTCCGCACAGGCTCTCAGCGGTATCGTGAGCGGATCGCAGGGAGGATTAAAACCCGAAACACTTGCCGGTGTGAGTATCCGCTGGGCAGGAACTTATTCGGGAACAACAACTGATGCAACGGGCAAGTACCGCTTGCCTCGCCGAGGAATTACAAACCAGCAAATCGTGGTGAGTTTCATCGGGTACCGTACCGATACTATTGATGTGCAGGGAGTAAACCACCTCGATATTGCCATGGTGGAAGCAAGCAGCGAACTGAGCGGGGTTGAAATCAGGGATCATTCAGGCGGGACCTATATTTCGCAGGTCGATCCGCATAAGATTCAGGTGATTACTACCAAAGAACTTCGACGTGCAGCCTGCTGCAACCTGGCCGAAAGTTTCGAAACTAACTCATCGGTCGACGTAAACTATGCCGATGCCATTACCGGTGCGAAACAAATACAGATGCTTGGACTTTCGGGCGTTTACAGCCAGATCATTACCGAAAATGTTCCTCTTATCCGCGGGCTTGGCAGTTCATTCGGCATGGGATATATTCCCGGTTCATGGATGGAATCTATTCAGTTATCAAAAGGAGCATCGTCAGTTGTAAACGGGTTCGAATCGACCACCGGCCAGATCAATGTTGAACTCAAGAAACCCGCAACCAGCGAAAAGTTTTTCATGAACCTATACGGGAACCAGCGCGGCCGCATGGAAATAAATGCCGACGGAGCCATTAAACTCAACGACAAACTGAGCACAATGGTAATGGGGCATTACAGCCATTTCAACAACCCCAATGATGCAAACGGTGACCTTTTCCGTGACCTGCCAACACAAAACACATTCAACATCATGAACCGCTGGGACTACATGGTCCCGGGGAAATTTGTTTCCCGATTTGGGATCAAGTATATCGACGAAAAAAGAATCGGCGGATTCCTCGATTTCAATCCCGATACATATAAACAGGACACAAATGGGATTTATGACGGTACAAAAACCTATGGACTGCAGGTCCGCACAAAACGCCTAGAGAGTTTCTGGAAAAACGGGATCATGTTCAAGGACAAACCCGACCGTAGCGTTGCACTCATCCTTTCAGGAATTTACCATAACCAGGAAGGCTTTTTCGGTTTGAACAATTATTCAGGAACCCAAAAGAGCATGTATGGCAATTTGTTGTACCAGGATGCGATAGGCGGAAATGCGAATCACAAGTTCACAACCGGCTTGAGTTTTATGTACGATAATTATAAGGAGGAATACGCCCGCACCGATTTTACCTATTTATACCAGGTTACCGGAGGCGACATAGATGCATATCCCGACTCGCTTTTTACGATCTACAGTATGCACGACACAACATACAATATGGATCGTAGAGAGATTGTACCCGGTGCCTTTTTCGAATACACATACAACCTGAAGGACAAACTGACGCTTATTGCCGGCCTGCGTGTTGACCATCACAACACATCCGGCACTTTCTATACCCCGCGTATTCATATCAGGTACAAAATAACTCCTACCACCACCTTACGGGCTTCAGCCGGTAAAGGATACCGCACGGCCAACGTGTTTGCCGAAAATTATTCCATAATGGCCAGCCAGCGGGTTATACATTTTGTAGACAAGCTCGCGCAGGAAAATGCCTGGAACATGGGTATTAATCTCACGCAGAACTTTAAACTGTTCACCCGCGATGCACAGATTGACTTAGAAGCGTACCATACCGGGTTTATCAACCAGGTAATTGTTGATCTCGACAGTATGCCGGCCGATGTGTACTTCTACAACCTTACAGGAAAATCGTATTCCAATATTTTGCAGGCACAACTTACATTCCAGCCTGTAAAACAACTTAATATCCTTGCTGCCTTCCGGTTCAATGATGTAAAAGTTACCGAAAACGGAGTGTTACGCGAAAAAGCAATGGTAAGTGCATACAAAGGTCTTTTCACGGCTTCGTACGCCACCAAATTCGACAAGTGGAAATTCGATGCTACCCTGCAGCTTAATGGCAAAGCCCGTATTCCTGATACACAGAAAATGCCTGCAAAACTTCAGCGTGATGCGTTTTCACCTGTTTATGCCCAACTCCTGGCACAGGTGACCCGGAAATTCAAACACTTCGAGGTTTACATTGGGGGTGAGAATCTCACCAATTTCACACAGAAGGACCCGATTACCGAATACTGGCGTCCCTACCATACACACTTTGATACCAGCATGGTATGGGGCCCGATTGTAGGGGCAACCGTATATGCCGGTTTCAGGTATTCAATTAAATAATTTCCTGCGGGAGAAAAGTCATCCTGACTTTTCTCCCGCATTTCATACTTCAAACAAAATTCATATCGAAATTGTTACATACATAGTCTAAAAACCAGTACTTTCGTTTTGTAAAATCAGTTCAAATCACTGTTAAATATAAAAGCCAGCCCATGAAAACCATACTTTTCGCCCTGATATTGCTTTTGACCTCTTTTGGAGCCAGCAGTCAAACCGCTACAAACTTCAACTGTAATGATTGTAACGGCGTGAGCCATAACTTTTTCAGTGAACTTGATGCAGGTAAAGTGATAATACTTTGCTGGGTTATGCCTTGTTCCACCTGTATACCGGCAAGCAAGACATCATATGCTGTTGCCCAGAGTTTCAGCGCCACATACCCCGACCGGGTTAAAATGTATGTGTGTGATGATTATGCCAATACAAGCTGTTCATCGTTAAACAGCTGGTGTGTTGCAAACGGGCTCATCAATATAACTCAATTTTCGAATACAGCTATAAATATGGCTGATTATGGTTCGGCTGCTATGCCCAAAATAGTTGTTGTGGGTAATTATACGCATCACGTTTATTACAATGCGAACGTAAGCGTGAATTCAACTCTGCTGAGCAATGCAATAACCACCGCCCTGCAGGATTATTTTGTTGGCGTTCACGATTCAAAAGCAACGGAAATCAAATGCTACCCTAACCCGGCTGCTAACCAGGTTTCATTAAGTTTTAATACTGAAAAATCAGGATCCTGTAAGATTACACTTTATAACAACAATGCCTTGCAGGTTGCTCAACCCAGGTCGTATACCATTAAACAAGGCGAAAACACTATCAGTCTGAACACAAAAGACCTGAATGATGGTATTTATTATGCCCATGTAAAAACAGATTCAGGAATGATGGTTACCAAATTCGTTGTCACACACTAACAAAAGCTATCACCTAATAAAAATTTAAATCCCGACTTTAATGAAGTACTCATTCCTGGTTGTACTGTTAGCTCTATGTTACACAAACCTGTCGTTTGCCCAGTGCTGTTCGGGCGGATCGGGAAGTCCTATTGCAGGGGGGACTTCGCAGGGAGTACTTATGAAATCACAACTCGAACTGAATACCAATGTACAGTCCATACAGAGCGACAACTTTTTTACAGGCAGTAAACGCGATAACGGGAATAAGTATTTCGACAAATACAGCAGCCTCTACCAATATTTCAGGGTTGCTTATGGGGTTACACCCGACCTGACCATGTCGGTGGAAGGGGGAAATTACTTTTTCAAAGAGGAAACCGGCCTTAACGGTGATCCTGAAACCACCTATAAATCAATTGGCTTCGGCGACCTGATCCTCTTCCCGCGTTACAGGGTTTTCAATTACTGTACAGGGAAAACCACTAACGAAATAACTGTTGGTTTAGGCTTTAAGATTCCGGTAGGAACCTACAACGATTCAACCATGCGTACCGAACCTTTTTCGGGCGAAACTTATTATGTTACCAACCCGCAATCCGTACAGCTTTCGTCGGGATCGCAGGATTTCATTTTTTATACTTTCCTTTATCGCGGTTACCCGCAAAAGAAATTCAGGCTTTTTGCCAATATGATCTATGTTAAAAAGGGATGGAATCCTTTGGGTGAAAAGATCGGCGATTTTGCAAGCATAGGAGTGTTTGCCGGGAAAACTTTCTTCAAAAGCCTTGGAACTACCCTTCAGCTCCGGTTCGAAACGGTTAAAAAAATGCAATTGAACGAGAATATTCTACAGTATGCCTATCCCAGCTATGATCCCGAAGCTACCGGTTACAAAAAAGTGTTTGTAAGCCCGCAGGTAAGTTATTCATTTAACAACCTGAGCGTCTACGGTGTAGCTGATATACCTGTTTACCAGTATCTGACCAAAACCCAGGTAGGCACTCAGTACCAGTTTACAGTCGGACTTTCATATAAACTAATGACTGCCGGAAACAAAAAACCGGCTACCGGCGATTATTATTGCCCAATGCATCCCGAAGAAAGATCGGTTGTAGAAGGGAATTGCACAAAATGCGGGATGGCGTTGATTAAGGATTAAGAATTCAATATAGAAAAAGGGACAAGGGGAAGGAGAGACAAGGAGAAGAGTAGAAATGAAATCCAGCCTGATACTTCATACTCGGGTTAAGCATTTTTCCAGTCACCCGACTGTTTAATAAGCTCAACCAGTTTTTCAATAGCATGATCCTCGGAGATGCTTTTCCCTGCCACATCTTTCCCTTTATACAATGTAATCAAGCCTTTTCCTGCTCCCACATACCCGTAATCGGCATCAGCCATTTCGCCGGGACCGTTTACAATACAACCCATTACGGCTATTTTAAGTCCAATAAGGTGTTTGGTGGCTGCCTTCACCTGCTGCAAAGTTTTTTCTATATCAAATAAAGTGCGTCCACACGAAGGGCACGAAATAAATTCAGTCCTGGTTATCCTTGCCCGGGTTGCCTGCAATATGGCAAAGGCAGTATGATTAACAGTTTCAGGAGCTATATTGGGAGCTACGGGCCAGATGGCATCGCCACCGCCGTCAATTAAAATACTCCCGAAATCGATAGCACTATCTACCTGGAAACGGAGCAGGTCACCTGTTTGGTATGTGTTTTTCAGAATTAGCGGCCGGGTGCTGTCAGCACGAATGCTTAGCAGCTGCTTCTTTAGTTCAGAGGCACAGCCTTCGGCCAATTTTAAAAATGGAATATTTCGTTCAGCCAGCACTTCCAGGGTTTCGAGATGCTCGTCCACAAGGCACTTTTCGCCTGCTTTTTCAGAAATAACGGCAACTGGATAATTCCCGCCAATACCCGAAACGGCAATGGTTTCGCGTTTGAAAGGAATCTCTGACTGCGGGGATACTTCAACCGGAACTCCGGGTTTCGCTCCTGCCCTACTGTCTTTATACCGTTCGGTAATGGCAATCGCTACAGGGATTTCAATTTCCGGAGCCCCGGTTAGTGAAACACGGATTGTATCACCAATTCCTTCTTCGAGCAGGGTACCGATACCGGCAGCCGATTTTATAATACCATCGTCGCCGTCGCCAGCTTCGGTAACCCCAAGATGGAGCGGGAAATTCATTCCTTCGGCCATCATCCTTTGAACGAGCAGCCTGGTGGATTGCACCATTACCCTGATGTTGCTCGATTTCATCGAAAATACCAAGTTCCTGAAATTTTCGGCCAGACAGATACGGCCAAATTCAAGTGCGCTTTCGGCCATTCCTTCGGGTGTATCGCCATAACGGTCCATTATGCGGTTGCTGAGCGAGCCGTGGTTGGTTCCAATCCGGATAGCGGTACCATTCAATTTGCAGATATCGAGCAGCGGCCTTATACGTTCAGTTATCCGTTCCAGTTCATTATCATATTCGCCTGAACTCAGGCTTGCTCCAATTGTGCGCTTGTCGGCATAATTACCGGGGTTTATCCTGACTTTTTCAACGATGGCGGCAGCAATTTCGGCTGCATGGGGGTTAAAATGGATATCAGCAACAAGCGGCACTTTGAACCCTTTCGATCGCAGTTGGTTTTTAATCAGCCGGAGTTGGTTAGCCTCGGTAACTCCCTGTGCCGTAATACGAACCATTTCACAACCTGCGTTAACCAGCCGGACACTCTGCGCCACCGTTGCATCAATATCGTTGGTATCGGTATTGGTCATGGATTGTATCCTCACAGGGTTGTGCCCGCCAAGGTTAAGTCCGCCGATATTCACAATGCCTGAAATATATTTTATTTCCATTTATAAACAGGTCATTTGTAAAAAAGAAGGTTCAATTTTTGCTATTCAATTATTCCCTTAAGCTCGGGATCGTTTTCAACCAGTTTTTTCAATGCTTCCTTGCAGAGATATTTCTTGGTTTTTGCGTAGAACTCCGATTTATATCCCATATTTTCGGCAATGTCCTTTGCCGACATTTTTGTAAGGAATAATTTAAGCAGCTTCTGACAATCGTCGCTCAGGTTTTCGAACTGTTTCACAAACGACTGGTATTTCACCTCATATTCCAGGTGAACCTCCTCACCTATTTCAGGAGTATCGAGATACCTGGTGAGTTCATCCTGGTTTTTATATGTCATCCGTTTGCGTTTCAGTTTTTGAAGCCAAATATTTTTGCTGACGGAATACAGGTAGGTGATGAACGAGGAACTCAGTTCAAATTCGTCCGATTTAATCTTTGTCAGCACAACCAGGAGTGCTTCCTGAAAAACGTCTTCTGCATCCTCATCGAGGCCTGCATTGTTTTTAATAAAGTATCTTATAGTAGGGAAAAATTCCTTATACACGTAGTGAATGATAAAATCACTATTGAGCCTCAGGCCCTCGATTATGGCAAAATCAGAATAGTGGATCATTTACGTGACGAAGGTATTATTCAAAACGACAATTCAACCTGCTAAGAACTCTGATCATCTGATTTCAAGATATACTTCAGGTACTTTATGCGGGTCGAAGGCTGTTTTAAGGTTGTGAAGATACTAATAATTTACAAAAGCAGGGATTGTAACTTTTGCACAAATAACCATATTCAGGCTAAGCCGCTTAATATCTGAGTCTTAACATCTATAATTAAAATTGACAATTTTTCTTATAAAGCCCGTGATAATTTATTTCCTGAATTTTAAACTTTAGGGCTGGTTTTCTTCTTAATTACCTGTGACTATCCATTCTGGTTACGCTGTAAATCGAATACTATGTTTAGTAGCGGAAAAGAATATTTTAATCTGTCATTAGTTTGTGGACCAACTGTGATATGCGAAAGTGTGACATAATTTAAGCACAAGAAATTAACGGGCAGATGATGTTGAATCAAAGATCAATTGCATATACTAAAATTCAATTAATCGAGTTATAATTGCACGTTAAAATCCTTACGACCATCTTATGAAATCAGCAAGATTTACCCTACTTGTATTATCCTTGTTTATAGTATTATCCGGGGCTTTTGCACAAAGCGGGGTCTACAACCAATGGCTCGACCATCTTCCTTACGGCAACAGTAAAGCAGTAACTGAAGCACCCGGCAGGATTTTTGCCGCAACCCCATACAGTGTGATGTATTTCGACAGGACCGACAACAGCATGAACCGCCTTAATAAAGTTGTCGGCGGGCTTTCGGATATCGGGATCAGCAGCATTGCATATAGTACTAAGGTAAATGCCCTGGTTATAGCGTACCTGAATACCAATATCGATATTGTGAAAGGATCAACCGTAATTAATATCCCGGATATAAAACGGAAGCAGATCCTGGGAAATAAAACTATCAACAGCATAACAATTATTGATAACCTGGCCTATCTGGCCTGCGGCTTTGGAATTGTTGTCCTCGACCTTAACAGGGAAGAAATTAAGGACACATACTATATCGGGGCTTCAGGCTCACAACTGGATGTTAAAACCCTCACATTTAACGCAACAGATAACAAATTCTATGCAGCCACCGAAAAAGGGATTTATTCGGCTTTAGCCTCATCAAATCTTGCGTTTTATGTCAACTGGGTACAAAATACGTCAATCACAGGCCCAAATGATAATTTCAACCTGATAGCCGCATTCGGCGGAAAAGTGTATGCGAACAAAACCAAATACACATGGGATTCAGATACCATGTTTGTAAAAAACGGTGAAAAATGGAACTATTTCGTCCCAAACGATCACTGGCCACGTACCTCAATGCGGGTTTGCGGCGACCGCATGGTGATTTCGAGTTATGTGTTTGTAACAACCTACCGGCCTGATGGTACGGAGCAAACTCATTACGAAAGCTACACTCCCGGCGCCATGCGCCCGGTTGATGCCCTTCTCGACAGCGAAGGCTTATTGTGGGTTGCCGATAATGACAAAGCGCTCTGGAGTATAGGCTCCAACCTTGTGGGAACAAATTATATTTTTAACGGACCAGCCTCATCAGTGACAACAGCGATGGATATAAGCGGCAGGCATTTATGGGCCGTCCCCGGAGGCCGGTCAGCTACATTTGATCCCCTTTATAAAAATCCCGAATTTTATACGCTTAATGAAAATTCATGGAGTTCGTACGATAAGGTTTCGTTACCTGAAATGATTAATTTCCGCGATATTTTATGCGTTGCTGCCGATCCCGGTAACGGAAATCATGTTTTCATGGGTAGCTGGGGAATGGGTTTGATCGAGTTCGAAAACAACGCCCTGAAAAAGATTTATAATGTAAGCAACAGTTCGCTTCAATACTACACTGGTTTTGGGGAAGGATACCTGCGGATTGGCGGCATGGCATTCGACAACAGGAATAACCTTTGGGTAACAAATTCTAGTGCTCCCAACATATTATCAGTACGGAAGGCTACTGGTGAATGGAAATCCTATAACCTTGGAAATAAAGGTACCGGAATTGATGTTGGTGGAATCGTAATTGATGATTATAACCAGAAATGGCTGCAGCTGCGCGATTTTGCACTTTTTGTTTTTAATGACAATAATACTCCCGATATCACCTCCGATGACCAGTCGAAAAAACTCACCTCCTCCGATGGCCTTGCCAAACTTGACGGTTCAAGCATCGCAAGCATGGCTGTTGACCGCGAAGGCCAGTTGTGGCTGGGAACCGACCAGGGTGTAGCAAGGATTTATTCGCCGGGTAACGTATTTAACGGCGGCAATTACAATGCCGACCAGGTAATGGTTGAGGAAGAAGGATACCTGCATCCCCTGCTGGGTACCGAAGCTATTACAGCAATTGCTGTAAACGGGAACAACGAAAAATGGCTGGGTACCGATAAATCAGGGGTATTCCTTATGTCGGCCGACGGAACAAAGGAACTTTTACATTTTACTTCCGCTAACAGCCCGCTTTTATCCAATACAATTCAATCCATCAAAATAGCTGATAACGGTGAAGTGTATTTTGCAACTGCGCTTGGAATAGTATCTTACATGGACTATAAAGTTGCGGCTTCACCAACGCTCGATTCCCTGATAGTATATCCCAACCCGGTCAGGCCTGAATACCAGGGACCGGTGTTTATAAGCAACCTTGTCACCGAATCGAATGTAAAAATTACCGATATCGCTGGGGCTCTTGTATTCGAAACCCAGGCTTATGGCGGACGTGTAATATGGGACGGGCACGATCTCGAAGGAAAGAAGGTAAATACGGGGGTTTACCTTATTTTTGTTACAAACCCTGATGGTACCCAGAAAAAAGCACAAAAAATTCTTTTCGTCAGGTAATTCATCACCAAATCATAGGGAGGCATTCACCCCGCAGGTTCCGGGATAAGGGTTTTCAGCTGCCTTTTTAAACAAAAGTGTATTATGATAATGTCGACCAAAGGAATAGTACTTCATTGTATGGATTATTCCGAAACCAGCATTATTGTTAAAGTATATACCGAGCAGTTGGGGTTGCAATCGTACATTGCCAAAGGGATCCGTAAAAAGGGTGCACGGATAAAACGAAACCTGTTTACCCCGCTTTCGGTCATCCATCTCGTTGCGAACCACAAGGAAGGCGAAGGGTTGCGGATAATCCGCGATGCTTCCTGCTTTCATCACCTTAACGGCATTGCAACCGATATGAGTAAAACAGCGGTGAGCATTTATATAAGCGAATTGCTTACCCGATCTTTTTCGGCTCAAATGGCTGACCCGAACCTTTTCACGTTTATCGAAGATTCGATCCTTGATCTCAACAGTACTGAAGATTCAGTAGCCGGCTTTCCGCTGGCATTTACAATCGGACTAACACAGTTTATGGGATTCGATCCACACAATAATTTCGATACACGAAACACATACTTTGATATGGTGGGCGGAAATTTCTGCCCTCAACCTCCCGAACATGCCTACTATTTTTCCTCGCCGCTAAGCAACAGTTTCTCCGAAGCAATCACTGCTATCAGTTCAGGCGTAATGAATATTAAGGCCGGCTATGCCGTTCGTAATGACCTGCTCACTAAAATGCTGATGTATTACCGTATACACATTCCAACCTTCGGCGAAATTAAATCCGTTCAGGTTCTCAGCGATGTGCTCAGGGATTAAACGGGTTAATCTTATATAGCACGAATTCTTTATTCTCCCATTGTTTTGTAAGCCTGCCCAGCATCACTCGCGAATAGCGCTTCATGGGTTCGGAAGTGAGCTTGCTGTTGATAAGCAGGTACGAAGCTTTCGAGTCCATTACCTGTGTATGTATAAGTGTAGGGTTGGTTGTAAAGGGATCGGCAAGCCCGCAGCAGCCGGCATAAAGCGCCAAAGCTCTTGGTTTGGCAAAAACCACAACCGACGGGGGTTGAACATTTTTCCGGATATAATCAAAAGCCTCAATGGATTCGGGCCGTTGTGGTCCATCGAGTATGTTACTTCCTGACCGTGCAATGCTTACCAGGCCGGGTAAAAACAGCAAAAAAACCAGGACTCCGGCAGGCACAGCCTTTTTCCAGGTGGGTAATCCTGCAAAAATCTGGATCGTTTTAAGTCCCGAAACCGCATAAAAAAGGAACAGGAATCCCAACGGAACCATCAGCCTGTAGGCCGAATCATTGTTTGGAAAAACCAGCAGCATTACAACATAAAAAATAAAAAACCACTCCATTGCCTCGGGTCCTTTACAAACCCGGTTTATAAAGCCGAGTAAAGTCATGGTAAGCATAACCGACCCTAAAAGCAGCGAAAATCCCTTGAATATCCCAGCTTCGGGAATATAAAGGAACCTGAAAACCTCGATGTGATGCGATAAATTCTCGGGTATGATCCGGATGAAATCGCCCGAATAATAAAAAAGCAGGTAATCACGTATACTTCCGCCCGAAGGTATTTTGAATACAAGTGAGTTGATTGTAAAATAGAGAAATACTGGGATTAGCACTACGAGGGATAATCGCAACGCGTATTTACCAATATCCCTTTTTTGCCTGATCCAGGTATATACCTGGTCCGCGACTATAGCTGCAACAAATACAATTCCTGCAGGCCTTACAGCAAGCATTATTCCTGTGCACAGGGCCAGCAGTGTGAATTGTTTCAGGTTGCCGGTTTTATAATTGAGGTAAATGATAAAATTCAGAAGCAGCAATGCAGTAAAAGGGATATCCGACATTACCTCACGCTTGAAAATAACCATTTGGGGGTTATACAGGAAAATCAAAGCTAATGCCAACGCAGTGATCCATGAAAAATACCTGCGGTAAAAAGCCAGCATCAAGAGTCCGAGCATTATGTATATCAGCGAGATAAAGCTAGTAAATGCAGCCATATTGTTGCCGGCAACAGCATAAACCGGGGCAAGCAGAAGCGGGAATCCGACCGGGTAAGCCTGTGGTCCTATATAATTCAGTTGGCTATAAACATACCCTGTTTCCGACTGTGGAATTCCGTTAACCATATTGGCTGCCTGGTGAATATACTGGGCAAAATCGTCGCCCCAGTCGTGACTGGTGCGCGTTCCGATAAAAATGAGCGGGATAAACAGCACAATAGCCAAAGCAATAACATTTCGCTGTTTCGGGAATATTTTGCTGAAATCCACCCTCATATTTTCTTGTGTAAACAATTTTAACGCTTCAAAGGTAATTAGTATTTTGGAAGAATCGCAGCATGAAGTATTTTCTGTGTTTACTTCTTATTGTTCATTATCGTTGAAATCAACGGCCTGAAGTCGGAAGACGGAAGCGACTCAAAAAGGACAAAAGTTCCCATTCCAAAATTTGCAAATCTAAATTCCTGATTCAGGCATTCTCTATCTTCGATCTTCCACCTTCCAGCCTCAACTCTCTGCCCTCATCAAACATCAAACATCCGACATTCCACATCCCCCTTCCCACTCTCATTTCAATTTCATACCTTTGCAAAAAAATTCAAAAATGCAACTCGAATTAAGCGAACAGGAACAAATAAGGCGTAATTCATTAACCGAACTCAATGCCATTGGTATAAACCCTTACCCGGCCGAAAGTTTCCCGGTTAATGCCACAGCAAAGGATATTCTGGCAGACTTTAATGTAAATAATGAAGCATTTCAAAACGTGAGCATAGCAGGACGCATCATGACACGCCGTATCATGGGTGCTGCTTCTTTTGTCGATCTCCAGGACAGCACAGGACGCATTCAATTATATATCAAACGCGACGAAATCTGCCTGGGAGAAGACAAAACTCTATATAACACTGCTTTCAAACGGCTGATGGATATTGGCGATATTATCGGAGTAAGTGGTTATGTATTTATTACGCAGATGGGCGAAATTTCCATTCATGTGCGATCGCTTAAACTTTTGAGCAAATCACTGCGTGTATTGCCAATAGTAAAAGAAAAGGACGATCAGGTTTTTGATGCGTTCAGCGATCCCGAAGTCCGGTACCGCCAGCGTTATGTCGATCTGATTGTAAATCCGGAAGTACGAGAGGTTTTTGTAAAACGCACCCGCCTTGTGAATACCATGCGTAATTTCCTGGCCAACCAGGGTTACCTCGAGGTTGAAACACCCATACTTCAGCCTTTATATGGCGGTGCTGCTGCACGCCCTTTCAAAACGCACCACAATAGCCTCGATATGACGCTTTACATGCGTATTGCCAACGAACTTTACCTCAAACGACTGATCGTGGGTGGTTACGATGGTGTTTTTGAGTTTTCGAAAGATTTCCGCAACGAAGGAATGGATCGTTTTCATAATCCTGAGTTTACTCAAATGGAACTCTATGTAGCTTACAAGGACTACGAATGGATGATGGACACAGTTGAGGAAATGGTCGAACGGATTGCTATTGAACTACACGCAACCACCAAGGTGCAGGTTGGAAACAACGAAATTGATTTCAAACGGCCATGGAAGCGTTTTACCATGTACGAAGCTGTTCAGCATTTTACAGGTATTGATATTTCAGAAATGAGCGAAGAGGAACTTCGGGCAACCTGCAAAAAGCTGAATATCGAAACCAACGAAAGCATGGGTAAAGGAAAACTGATTGATGAACTGTTCGGCGAAACTGCTGAGCCCAACCTCATTCAGCCTACTTTTATTACCGATTACCCAGTAGAAATGTCGCCCCTGGCTAAGAAACACCGCACTAAACCCGGCCTGGTTGAGCGATTCGAAGCCATCTGTAACGGAAAGGAACTTTGTAATTCTTTCAGCGAACTTAACGACCCCATCGACCAGCGCGCCCGTTTCGAAGAGCAGCTCGAACTGGGAAAACGTGGTGATGATGAGTCGATGGTACTCGACGAAGATTTTCTCCGTTCGCTCGAATACGGTATGCCCCCAACAGCCGGACTCGGTATTGGTATCGACCGACTTACTATGATTATGACCAACCAGCAATCCATCCAGGATGTATTGTTCTTCCCGCAGATGCGCCCCGAAAAAGCAACAGTTGCTACCGGTGCTAGCGATGAGGAATTTGTTGCACTCGGCATACCATCAGGATGGGTTCCTGTTCTGCGTAAAGCCGGGATAAAAACCCCAGGCGACCTCAAAGAAGCAAACCCGAACAAACTGCTTCACGAACTGAGTGGCCTGCGCAAAAAACTGAAACTCGAAATTCCATCGCTTCGTATCGAAGAGATAAATGCCTGGTGCGGTAAGTAAAAACTCATTACCCGATAATTCAAGCCTTTCCTGTTCACGGGGAAGGTTTTTTCATTTCAGATCAAAACAGTGATTTACCGGATTTTATTTGCATTCAATGCAACCAAATCGGGATTTATATCCCCTTTGTTCTGTTGCCGACTGCATTATGAATAAGATTCTTTTGATTGTTGCCGTTCTTGCCGGGTTTTCGGTAGGAAATCTTTATGCCCAGAACAGGGAAGATATTCTCTATCTCAAGAATGGAAGCATTTACAGGGGTAAGGTCACCGAAACTATGCCCGGGGTACACGCGACTATCCAGATATCAGGCCGCAGCACATTTGTAGTACCCGATTCAGCAATTAAACTAATACTGATTAACCAGCTCATTCCATCAGAGGAGCGTACTAACGGCGGATCGCAGGTTGAGATGGCCGCAGATGTTAATTTTTATGGAGGTTCAACAAATTCGGCCGGTTTTACTTTTGTTACCTCCTACCTTTTCCTGAACCGCTTATCAACCGGGGTTGGCCTGGGAACCGAATGGTTCGCACACCAGCAACTGCCATTTATGGCCGATGTAAGGTACTACCTGCTCCCGGGATCGTGGTCTCCCTGTATTTATGTACTCGGAGGATATGCAGTTCCCCTGTCGAATAATGAAGAAGGGGATTACTCGAAATATTCCGGTGGCATGCTTGCCGGGGTGGGTGCCGGAATGAGGTTTAACTTTTCCCGACGCAATGCCATTGTATTTAACCTGGGGTACAGGTATCAGAAAACAAAAACCGTAAGCGGGTATAACCCTTATTATTCTGAGTATGAAACAATTGTTTACGATAAATATAACCGGCTGACTTTCTCATTTGGTTTTCTTTTTAATTAAACCGATTATTTAAATGTGATCGTTCGGTACGTTGGATTACAAACCTTGAAACAACAGTTAAAAAAACATATCACAATGAAAACAAAGAATCTGTTCATCGCTGTTCCTTTTGCCCTGCTTATGTTTGCAGGCATGGTAGCATGTAAGGACACCAGGTTGGAATACCGCAAATATACAGCCAACGTGCCACAGTACATGTCGTATGAAGATATGCGCATGCCGGTGAAATCGAAAACTGCAAATGCGATTCAAAGTGCCGGGAAAATATACATACAGGGGAATTACCTGTTTGTAAACGAAAAGTTCAAAGGAATTCATGTTTTCGATAATTCGAACCCGGCAGCGCCCGTCAACCTTTCGTTTATCGAAATCCCCGGTAATGTCGACCTCGCAATTCGAGACCACTACCTGTATGCCGATAATTATGTTGATCTTGTCGTGATCGATATTTCAAACATCTCTTCTCCTGTTGAGATTGCCCGTGTAAAGGATATTTTCCCATACACCATCCCTGGAACAACCGAGCCCTATCCCATAGCAAACATTGATGAGAAAAAGGGTGTAATTACAGGCTGGCAGGTAAGCCAGGTAACCGAAGAGATCGATGAAAACCAGATCATGCCTTTCTATTATTATGACAAAGGAACCGGTAACTTTATGCGCACCGAAGCAAATAGCCTTGGCTCGCCAAGCGTAACCCAAACTGTTGGTATTGGCGGATCGATGGCACGATTTATAATAAATGGAAACCAGTTCTATGGATTGAACCAATCCGACATGCAGGTAATTAATATCGATCAACCCTTCAGACCTTTGACAGGAGCCAAAATCCAGATGTCGAGGATTGTGGAAACTGTTTTTATCGACAACAATTACCTTTTTGTTGGCACGCAAACCGGCATGTTGATTTATGATGTAAGCAACCCTGCAACACCGGTTTACAAATCGGAGTATAATCATTTTCAAAGCTGCGACCCGGTTGTTGTAAAAGATAACCTTGCCTATGTAACTCTCAGGGCAGGAAACCGTTGCGGCAACTGGCAAAACCTGCTGGAGGTCGTTGATCTACATAATATCATGGCCCCATCGCTGCTGAAAGGCTATCCGATGACTGAACCATATGGGTTGGGCATTGATGGTAAAACACTCTTTGTATGCGACGGCCCGGCCGGACTGAAAATATATGATGCCACCGACCCGCTTCAGATCGATCAGCATCAGCTCAAACAATACACCGACCTGAATGCGCTTGATGTTATTCCTTTCGGGGATGTACTTATTATGATTGCACAGGATGGCATTTACCAGTATTCTTATGCTGACCTGGAAGCCATTCAATTGCTGAGTAAAATTCCGATCGGGGGAAAATAAAAGATTTTACACTGAAAAGGGTTACGTTGTGTGCTGTACTCTTTTCCTGAATAAATTTGAGACTTACTTAAAAATAATCTTCAAACCGGCACTACTTATAAAACTGTGTCATATGAAAAAAATTATACTGGCATTTGTATTTGCCCTGGTACTAATATCCTGCCATAAAGAGGATAATCCTATAAAAGAGCAGGATACATCTTTAACCGGAACCTGGATAAATCCCGTTTTCACCGATACCCTGGTGACTTATGACCGTTCCGTCCAACTGGCCGAAAATCAATACGGGATTACGTTTCTTAATCGCAATAAAGTCATCGAACGTAAAAACAACAGCTGGTGCGGAACGCCGCCTATAACCACTGCCGATTACGACGGCACATGGGCATTAACGGATGATATTGTAAAAGTTAATGTTGGCTTCTGGGGAGGCACCGTTGATTATACCTGGAAAATTATTTCGCTGAGCGACAACAAGCTGATAATTTCAATTGTAAAAACAGAATACCACCAGGGAAAATAGGACATACAAACATCTAAGTTCAGACCCGGCTATTTAAAACAATCCCGGTCCCCAGCTACAAGATGCCAGGGACCGGGATTTCATTTAACTGTTCACAGGTTCTCGAAAGCCGGACTGTGATCAGGAATAACCCGATTTACTGTGTACAAACTAGTGTTCCGTCTTTCTTGTAAACCACGGTTGTACGAACTTTGTCGAGGTTCAGGAATACTTTGTACTGCACAGAACCATCGGCAAGGACAAATGTTTCGGATTTTTCGCAGGCCTTATATGCCGGGTAAGCAGCAGTATAGGCTGTTGTTACTGCAGCAGGCAGATCGGCAGTATTAACCCGTGATGCTTTGGCCAGAAATACACCTGTAACATCGAAAATCAGTTTCCGGTGCTCCTGGAAGGTTGAATCAATCATAACTTCCATTACGCTTCCGAACTGGCATAGTGTAGCAAGATTAGCATGATGAACTGTATAGCCAGGATAGTTGGCAGTAACATAGCTTATCACAGCTACCGGAATTGAATCATAAGGAATCCCTAAGCCGCCAGGTCCTCCACCATGGTGCCCGCCACCGTGACGACCACCACCATGACGTCTGTCACCATGATGACCACCCGGGATTGAATCATTATCAGGACGCAGATCACACAGCGTATCCGACATTGCTTCACCAATAAAGCCGTTGTGGCCATCAAAAGCTATAAGTTCATAAGTATTGAGGGTAACTGTGTAAACAGTATCGCTGTTCGAATATTTGAACACGGTTGAGATGGTGGCATCAGGATAATTCTGGCCGACATAGCTAACGATTGAAGCAGGAGTTGACGAAACCGATATTTGTTCCGGGCTTGTAGTGAAGGAATCGTCTTTTGAACATGACATGAGTGCAAAAGCACAAACTAAAAAACTGAAAACTACTTTTTTCATTTTATTTAATTTTATTGAAACATATGTTGAACTGTAATTACTAATCAATACGGTAAGCTTGAGTCGATGGTGGGGTAAAAAAATAAAATTTCATTTACCCCACCTTTAAATTTGTATTTTCGTATAAGTATAATGTGGAGCTATTGAGAGGCATGAAGTTGTTTAAGGGAAAGAGCGAATTTAATCCTGAAGATCCTGAAAGTGTTATCGCTGCATGCAAACGCGAGAATGCTTCGGCTCAGCGTGCCCTGATCAAACTTTACTACGGGTATGTGAAAAGCATCGCTCTCCGCTACAGTTCAAACAATGATCTTGCCGATGAAATTTTGAACGACAGTTTCCTGAAAATTTTTAATAATCTTCATAAATATGACGAAAAACAAGCTTTTAAAGGGTGGCTGCGAACAATTACAGTTAATACTGCAATTGACTATTACCGAAAAAACAGCCAGTTGCCCGATTATGAAGACCTTGACAATGTACATGTTGCCGATATAACTGAAGACGCCGTCAGCCGGATTTCGTCCGAAGAAATTCTTGGCCTGGTGCAAAAATTGTCACCCGCTTACCGCATGGTTTTTTCGTTGTATGTAATTGATGGTTATACACATAAAGAGATTGCCGAAAAACTGGGAATAAAGGAAGGAACATCAAAATCGAACCTCCAGGATGCCCGCTTAAAACTGCAATCGATGATACTGAAGTTAAATCCAAATCAGCACTCTGCTTATGAATTAAAAACTCTACCCTACAATGAAGAATGAGGAATTTGACGATGCGATCCGGAAAAAACTGGAAAGCCTCAATCAAACATATACTGAGAGCGATATCGACAAGGTTCATCATCAGGTGATGAAGCTGAGCCGATTTCCATGGAAAGGAAGCACCGGGTCATGGCTGCTTTACTCCTTGTCAGCCGCCGCTTTTACAACTGCCCTGATTTGGTCTGTTTCCCAGTTCAGGAGCAACAAGACTGTGTCTTTTTCAGCTGATACCTTAACAAAACAGTCTGTTATACCTGCTACCGAAATACTTAAAAACACAAAAGATACTTTTAATCTGCCTGCTATTAGTCCCAATCCTGTTTCACCTGCACCAGAAAACAAGCAATCCGGATCAATAGAAAAAAATACACACTCAACCCCTGTGAGTAATCCGAATTCAAAGGCATTAACACAAACAAAAACTGTTACTCAAAACCAACTGCCCAGGCTGGCTGCTACAACGACTTCCAATGCGGCAGTTGATAAAACTCCGGTTGCTGAAACTATAAAAACAAATTCCCCGGCAACCGATTCCACAATAGTGAAATCCGCCATACAAACTACCAGCCAGCTTACAGTTAATTCAGTCAAACCATCACCGGAAACGGTGACAGTTGAGGCTGAAATCGCTTCACCTGATAAAAATAACCGTGTACAAATTATTCCGGCATCAGAAGTTGAACCCGAACCAAATGTCGTTAACACTCAATCTGACTGCACCGGAAAAATAACCATTGCGCCTCAGTCTCCCGCTGTTTCTCAGGGTGAAATCACTGGTAAATCAGCTGTTGATAACAAAACATCACCATCAAAAGGAATACTGTCAGCCGACACTTTACCAGCCGAAAAAAAGGGTAAAAGCCAGGAAAATCCGTTTTCGCGGGTGAAAGGTTCATCAATAAAGGTTGGAACTGATTTTCAACTCTCCGGCCAGTCGCTTACTCCCGGCATTAACGCTGAATTCATAATTGCCGATCATTTCGGTATACAAACCGGGTTGAAATACCGTATTTACCGGGACGAGCATTTCACCGACAAGGCGGATTTTTTCGGGCATAAGCCACATGATTTTAATCACAGGATCGAGGATCATTTTGCCGGGCAGGACCATGTGCGCGACGTTACAATAAGCAACAGAATTTTACAGGTACCATTATTTTTCAACTATCGTTTACCCCTGAAACGGAATTACAATCTATCCTTTTCACTGGGAACCGACCTGGATGTGTATTTACGACAGAAACTCTATTATACTATCGCACCCGACACAGGCGGGATGCATCAGGATAATTTCCAGGCTAAAGGAAATGTAAGCCTTGTGAATACGTTCACATTCTCGGCGGGTGTAGGAAAGCAATGGAAATCGTGGCTTTTGGAAGTTCAGCCCTATATATCACCACGGTTCACCGAAGTATTTTACAAACCAAAAGAAATAGAATTCGGTGTCGAAATCGGAATCAAATATTGTTTCGGGAAGTAGGATTGTAACTCCTGCAATTTCAAGAAAGCCGTATAGGGAAGCTTTCAGGTACGTATTTGTTCAAATCCTTTTCCATATACTCCCATCACATTATTGACTGACATAAAAGCTTCGCGGTCGATTTCTTTTATAATACGGAACAACTGGCTGGCTTCAGGTTTTTTCACCATAACAAGGAGAATTTTAGTCTGCTCACCTGAGTACCAGCCGGTGCCATCAATTATTGTAACACCGCGGCTGAGTTCTTTCCCGATGCGATCGGCTATTTCGTTGTGTTTCTTCGAAAAGATAAACACTTGTACCGATTGTTTTGAACCGGTGAACAGCAGGTCGATCGTGTAGGAAGTAATACCCATAGCCACATAACCGTAAACAATTTTTTCGAGCGAGCGGAATATGAGGAAAGAGGACGCAATAATAAAAACATCAAGATAAAGAATGATCCTGCCGGGATTAATATTCCTGTATTTATTGATAATCATGGCAATAATATCGGTTCCACCGGTACTTCCTCCTTGCGAGAATACTATCCCGACACCGGCACCACCCAGTATGCCTCCGATAACTGTTGATAAAAAAGTGTCGCTTACGACAGGTTTGGTTATATATTCCTGCAGGAGCGAAAACAATACTGACAATACTACCACGCTGAAAATGGTTTTCACCCCGAAATTTAGACCCAGGATTTTAATAGCAAAAACTACAAGTACCGCATTGATTATCAGGTATGTGATACCCATAGGGAAGCTTGTCCCGAAAAAAATAAGGGTCGATACACCGGTAATTCCACCTCCGGTTATCTTGGCGGGAATCAGGAAAGCCGTCCATCCAAGAGCATTCAGCAGCAGCCCGAAAATAATGATAAGGTGGGCGCGGATTGTCCTGGCGTTGATATGTTTTAATATACTCTGGGACCTGGTATCCTTCATTTAACTAAATTCGATTTTTCTATACGAACCTACGCGGCACATTCCGAACCGGATCGAACGAAGTGTTCAGTAAACACCAAAGATAGCAAATTGTTGATAAACATCTGTAACGATTTCTGATAACCAGCAATTGAAAGGCCGGGCATGCATTTCAAATAAAAAAACGCACGTTAATCCTTTAACATCGTCGAAATATCGTAAATCCGCACCCAAAAACTTTTTTCACACTACTTAAAAAATATTTTTATTTAAGTGTATCGTTTAATATAATAAATATTATATTTGTCCTCTTGATCAAACCGCTGATCTTCATAACTTTCGAACTGGAAACCATATTCTGCCAATAATAAATCAAACCCCAAATAACTCAAACCCCAAACAAATCAATCTGCTTATGAAAAAATTTACTCTTTTAGTTGCTTCATTCATCATGATGACAATGGTAGCTCACACACAGGTTGAGCGTAACCTCGTTGTTGTGGAGATTACTACAAGTACATATTGTACTTACTGTCCAGGTGCCATGATGGGTTTGGATGATCTTTATGCAAACGGAAAAAGCGTTGCAGGGATAGAACATCACAACAGTTGGCAGGGACCTGATCCATTTGTAACTGTAGCTTCGCAGGCCCGTTCAGTATATTACAACCCCGGTGGTAACCCTGGTGCCTATTTCGATGGACAGAACCCTGTAATCGGTGGAAATCATACCACAAGTATGTATCCTTCATACCTGCCAAAATACAATGCTGCTATTGCCAAACCATCTCCAGTTCAGATCGATTACACCGTTGCTCATACCGGTCAGCAGTTTGTATTTGATTTTGTTATTACAAAAGTTGCAACCCTTACCAACAACCAACCGGTTTTCCATTTTGTTGTTACACAATCCAATATTCCCTATTCCTGGCAAGGACAGAATCATCTCGAGTTCCTTAACAGGCTGATGGTTCCTAATCAGAATGGAACCCCTCTTGATTTCTCGAGTTCAAATACACAGACAGTACATATTGTCGCCAATATCGATCCACTCTGGACTATGGAAAACCTCGAGTTTGTTGGTTTTGTGCAGGATCCTGGCACCAAAGAAATCCATAACGGTATGCGCCCTGCAACACCTGATTTTGCTACAGCCAACGGAGTTACCAATGTTTGTATGAACAGCACACTTGATTTTGTAAACCAAAGTGTTGGTCGTCCTAACGATGCTGAATGGTTCTTCCCGGGAGGCACACCAAGTTCATCAACAGAATATGACGGACAAACCGTTTTATATAATACACCGGGTACATATGATGTACAATTGGTAACCCGGGTAGGTAGCCATTTCGATACCATAACAAAACATAATTATGTTACTATCCGTCCGGGTGCTGTTTGTACAGCTCCTACAGGTGCATTAAAGATTTGCAATAACAATCTAAACCAGACTACAACGTACACAACTTCGAGTCCGGCTGCTGTTTCGTATGAATGGGACATTTATCCTGCTGCTGCAGGAACACTTACTCCCAACGGCGAAGCATGTGCAGTGCACTGGACAAATGGCTGGTATGGTACAGCTAGCCTCAGGGCCAGGGGAACCAACGACTGCGGCTTGGGTGATTGGTCAGAATATGTTGACATACTTGCCACCAGCTGTGTTGGTGTTGATAAAACTGAAACATCAACTCCTGTAAGTATTTATCCTAACCCGGCTGCTGCCAATATGAATGTTACGATCAATACAGGAACCTCAGAAGTTCTGAAAGTAAAAATGATCAATTCGCTTGGCAATGTTGTTTACCAGGAAATGGTTAGCACATCCGGAAAAATTAATCACGTCATCAATGTAGCTAAACTTGCCGAAGGATTCTATTTCCTGAATGTTGAAGGCAAAAACCTGAGTTACTCACAAAAGGTTACAGTTCAGCACTAAGATAAATAAAATTTTAAGAGAAAAGCTGTCGGAAACCCCGTCAGCTTTTTTTTTGCCCTTATATTTTTGAAATTCCCGAAAGCAAGGCAAACACTCCGACATCCGGGATTATACTATTTTCATCCATTATTTTCAACTCTGCTGAAATTAATTTGTTGAAATACTTTTGTATATTTATCCAGCTCAATTCAGACCTGTTCACCGGATTCCTTTACGGGCCAAACAAATTTTTATCTTCAAAAACCCAATATATGCCCAGGTTGTTTTTCTTAATTCTTTTTGCGCTCTGCCTGCAATGTTCTTCCATTTATGCACAAAATAAACTTGCAAAAGAGACTCCTTCTCAATCAAAAGAAATATCAGAAACTGCGATTTTATACCAGCAACATATCCTGGATTCACTGGTTAGAATGAGCCTTCAGAATGAGCTTGTACAGGTTTCGGGCAATAGCCAGAGAACCAGGGACCTGGAAGCACAACTGGAAAAACTCAGGGTGAAGGATTCGCTTAGCCGCCTGGAACTGATGAACAAAATCAGGGATCTGAAAAAGAATGGGAAAGGGTATGCCGTTGCACCCTTCCGCGATACTATATTCCTGGTGTACACCCGGACGGCTTCATTCACACCCTCTGAAAGAGCCGAAAATATTACAAAAAGGATAATTAAAATTTATTCCGATCCGTTTTTTAAACCGGATTCACTTAAAGTAGTCCAAACCGAAAACGGTACCGTGCTATCCTATAACAGCGATATTACAGTAATGGTAGTCACTCAGGTTGATGCCATGCTGCTTGATAAGGATGAAATGCAAGTGGCTGCAGAATACCGTGCTAAAATAGCAGCAAGCATACTGGCTGAACAAAAAGCAAACAGTTTAACAAATTGGCTGATCCGCATAGGCCTGATCCTATTAATTATTGCAGGACTATGGCTACTGATCTTTCTGATAAATAAAATATTCAGATGGATTAATGGCTCACTTGTAAAGAACAGGGATAAATTCCTGAACGGATTAACAATCAACAAGATCAGGATTTTCACACCCGAACATTTTGAAACATTTGTACTCAGGGTGAGCAATCTTTTCCGTATCCTGTTTATCATACTTACCGTTTACCTTTCATTACCCTTACTTTTCAGCATATTTCCTGAAACAAAAATGTGGACCAGCACCTTGATCGGATGGGTACTGAGCCCTGCCAGGCAGGGAATAAAAGGGATTATAGGATTTCTACCTAATCTGTTCACTATCATCGTGATCTTACTGATATTTAAATATGTGCTAAGAGGAATCAAATATTTTGTTAATCAGATTGAAAATGGAGAAATCGAAATCGGCGGCTTTCATGCCGACTGGGCACATCCCACATTCCGGATCATGAAATTTTTACTTTATGCTTTTATGTTAGTTTTGATTTTCCCTTATTTACCTGGCTCCGATTCCTCCGCATTTAAAGGGGTTTCAGTATTTATAGGAGTATTGCTCTCATTGGGTTCGTCGAGTGCAATCGCTAATGTAGTCGCGGGGATGGTAATTACCTACATGCGACCGTTTAAAATAGGCGACCGTGTAAAGATCGGTGAAATAACAGGTGATGTAATGGAAAAAACAACCCTGGTTACCCGCATCCGTACTATTAAAAATGAAGATGTAACTGTACCGAATTCAACTGTTCTGCTGAGCAGCACTACCAATTACTCCACTAACACATTGGCAAATGCTAACGGATTGATTATTCACACAACCGTCACCATCGGGTACGACATACCCTGGAAAGATATTCACCAGGCCTTAATTGATGCCGCCTTACGTACTGAAAATATTCTCAGCAACCCGGTTCCATTTGTACTTCAGATCAGTCTCGACGACTTTTATGTTTCCTACCAGATTAACGCTTACACAAAGAAAGCTAACGAACTGGCCTCGATTTATTCACGACTTCATGAAAACATACAGGATTGCTGTAACGAGGCCGGAATTGAAATTCTTTCGCCTCATTACCGTTATCAGCGCGATGGCAGTATGACCACAATCCCGGCAAATTACCTTGAGAAGGATTATGAGGCACCGGCTTTCAGGGTCAGGACAGTTGAGGAAAACGATAGTCCGGCATCAAATATCAAAAATAAACGCCTGGGATAGTATCAACAACACTTGCTTTGCCAACTTTCGTTTCTTTTACCAGCGACTAAACCATCGACCGATGTTTTAGTAAGAATGGAAAATGAAATTTTTATCCTGCCTTCAAAATGCTTATTTTTGTAAAACAAGGCAAATAACTGACTCGTTGCATTTATTTTAATCCAACAAATTTCATCTGATGCTGAGCCGGAAACTAATTATTTTTCTGTTTTTTTCATGCCTGTCGAGTGGTATAGCCCTTGCACAGGAGAGAACTTCAGAAAATACGATTCCGGGATTTTATAAGAAAATAGAGGATTATTCGTCGCAGCACAAAGTCACAAGTGCACTTTGCGGATTTATTCTTAAACCCGTAAGCGCCTGTAATGCCCTGGTTCCCGAAATCCCGGGTTCGAAACCCAGTGAATCGTACTCCGCATTTGAAGGAAAAGTTATACGCAATATACATATTACCACACTCGATCCGTTCGGTTATTCGATAACCGATACTGCAGTCCGACCGCATGATTTCATTTCGAGAAGCGGTAATGCCATGCATATAAAATCGCAGAATCTTACCATACGCAACCGGCTCCTGGTTAAGAAATACGATCGTTTCGATTCGCTGCTTGTAAAAGAATCGGAAAGGCTTGTAAGGGATCAGGGGTATATTCATGATGTATCGGTTCAAACCGTTCTTACAAGCCCCGACTCCGATTCGGTTGATATTTATTTACGCGCAAGCGACTTGTGGAGTATTGTCCCCGACGGAGCCCTGTCGGCCAACAGTTTCGCCCTTGAATTGTCGGATAAAAATCTTGCCGGGCTTGGGCATACTTTTTCGAACAGGTACTACCAGAATTTCCTGAATGGTAACAATGCATTTTCGGCTTTTTATTATATACCGAACATTAAAAACTCATACATAAACAGCCGGATAAGTTATGCCGTGGATGTGGACCGCAATTATATCAAAAGCCTGAACATCGAAAGACCATTCTTTTCGCCTGTAGCACGCTGGGCCGGTGGTGTTTATGCCTCCCAGGAACTGAAGCCGTCCTGGATTTATAAAAACGATACAACACGGCTGTACCTGAAGTCGAAATACAATATCCAGGATTACTGGGCGGCGGCAGCTTGGCAGGTTTTCAAAGGAAATTCCGAAACAAGCCGATCGACTAAACTTGTTCTTTCGGGGCGTTTGTATAATATCAGGTACCTCGACAAACCAATTGAGCAACCCGAGCTTTCCGATTACTTTACAAGTGAACGTTTCTATCTTGCAGGCTTTGGAATTTCGAGCCGCAAATACGTAAAACAGAGTTATATTTTCAGGTTCGGAACAACCGAAGATGTGCCGGTAGGACTGGCAATGGGAATTGTAGGCGGTTACCAGATAAAGAACCAGGAACGATGGTATTGGGGCCTGAGGTATTCGTGGGGAAACATCTTCCGCTGGGGATATTTCGGTACCAATTTCGAATATGGCACTTTTATTAATGCCACAAACCACTCACAGGGCATGATTACGGCAAGCATCAATTATTTCTCGGTGCTGTTCAGTATCGGGGAGTGGAAATTCAGGCAGTTTGCCCGTCCCGAGCTCACGCTGGGTTTTAACCGCCATGTCTACGACAGGCTTACGCTAAACGATGGCTACGGGCTCAATGGTTTCAACAGCGATAAGCTTACAGGAACAAGCCGGCTGCTTTTCGTTATACAAACCCAATCGTATGCACCATGGAACCTTGCCGGCTTCAGGTTCGGACCATATCTGAATTTTGCATTTGGAATGCTGGGTGATGAAAATTCAGGGTTCAGTCACAGCCATATGTACCCGCAATTCGGAGCCGGAGTCCTGATCCATAACGATTATTTGGTAATCAAGAACTTCCAGGTTTCGTTTGCCTATTATCCTTCCATTCCTGGGATAGGTGAGGATGTTTTCAAGGCAAATCCAGTCAGATCAACCGATTTTGGATTACCCGATTTCATTATCGGCAAACCCGGGATCATTAATTTTCAATAATAAATGGGTGCAATTCCGGTTAAAAGCAGCCGTCAGCAACCCGACGGACTGGATAAAAAAACAAATCCTTCCGGCTTTATTCAGGTTATATATCCCGGATGGTTTGACAGGTGCAAACAAAGCCGCAGGTATCTATGCCTGCTGATTTTCATTTTTTCATTTCTGTACATCAACACCTATGCATCTGCACTATCCGGACAGAACACCCTGGGCATTCCCGATACCCTGAACAGGAAAATCGGAGCTTTTAGCTACAATCCATCACTTATCACCGAACTTCCACTGGCTGTAAAGGAAACCTCCGGCCTGGTGTTTTTCGACGATATGTTATGGACTATAAATGACAGTGGCAATCCGGCAGAAATATACCAAATCGATCCTGTAAACGGAAAGGTACTGAGAACAGTTATAGTAAGTAATACATCAAATACGGATTGGGAAAGCCTTACACAGGACAGTTTGTACATTTATATCGGCGATTTCGGCAATAATCTTGGAAACCGAACCGATCTCCACATCCTTAAAATTGCAAAAAACGACCTTAAAAACCCGCAGTCAGACCATGTACAGGCTGGAATTATCCAATTCCGTTATCCCGACCAGTCAGATTTCAAACCAACATTAAACAACACAAATTTTGATTGTGAGGCTTTTTTCTTTTATAATGACTCACTCCAGTTGTTCAGTAAAAACTGGGTCGATAAGAAAACCTGTCATTACACAATACCTGCCATTCCAGGCACTTTTATCGCGAGGCTGTCAGAAGAGTTTAATACCGACGGTCTGGTTACCGATGCTGCAATCAACAAGCTGGGAAACATTGTTTTGCTTGGTTATAAAAACACTGGCGGGAAATTCTGGGATTGCTTTTGCTGGCTCCTTTCCGGATACAACAACAGTACTTTTTTCAGTGGTCAAAAAACACGAATCGAACTGGGATCGGCCCTGCAGGTAGGACAGTCGGAAGGCATAATCTTAAACGACGATAATACAGCCTGGCTTTCGTCGGAAAGTATACAGGCCAGCATTTTCTTTTTGCCGGCAAAACTTTTCGCTCTGGATTTGAATACTTTCCTTTTAAAAAAGGGCAAATAAACCCTGAAAGTATACCGGTTAAATTCTCAAGAGCTGGCAAATAACCGGCCAATTGGTTTTTTTTGTAGTTTTACATGCCACAGGCAGCCGATTCACGGCTTTAATCAACATCATCAATTCTCTACCGAAAAATAAATTTATGAAAAGACTCTTTTTTGCATTGAGCATCCTGGTTGCCGGCTGCAGCTCAACATACATCGTAAACAGCTGGAAAGCACCGGGTGCAACCTTATCACCCGATCAGTTTAAAAAAGTCCTGGTGTTGGTTCTGGCAAAAGAGGAAGACGCCCGAAAAGTTGCAGAAGACCAGATTGTTTCGAACCACAAACTGCTGAATGTTTCATACCCGCTTTTCACTACAAAGCAATTAGGCAAGGACACACTGAAGGTTAAAAACATGATTAAGGAGCAAGGGTACGATGCTATTATTGTTATGCGGCTTATTACTGTTAAATCAAAAAGCACGTATGTAGCTGGAGGTCATAATCCGGCTTATCAGCAAAACGGTATTTATTACTTTCCCGACTATCTGAGTTCAAGTTCCTATGCAACAGATATGGAATATATTGTGTCCACGAACGTTTTCTCGCTGAAGGACGAAAAATTGCTCTGGTCGGGAGTTACGGCTTCGACCAATCCAAAGCAACTCGACAAAGTGGTGAACGAAGTGGCAAAAGAGGTTGTTTATAAAATGAAAGAAGATAAGTTTCTTCCTGAAAAATAGAGTACCTGAATCCTTGATTATCAGCTTTAAGTCTTATATTCAGCCAAAAGTATGATTTATAACCAATGGTATGTCATTCTTGACTCAAAAGAACTGAGCAGGAAACCACTCAGGATAAAACGACTGAATGAGAACCTCGCCCTGTGGCGTGACGAAAACAATAAAGTATGTTGTATTGACGACCGCTGCTGTCATCGCGGGGTTTCGCTGGCATGCGGAAAGATTATCGGGGGAAAACTCGAATGCCCATTTCATGGTTTTATTTATGATAAAACGGGAAAGGTTACCCTTATTCCGGCTAACGGCAGAAACAAGCCTGTACCTGAAACCATGAAGGTTAGGGCATATAAAACCTATGAAGGTTACGGGTTGATATGGATATGGTGGGGCGATGACGACAAGATTACTGAGGAGCCCTTTTTCTTTAAGGAACTTGCTGATTTCTCGTATTCAACCTTTATCGATCTCTGGAGTGTTCATTATAGCAGGGCAATCGAAAATCAGCTTGATGTGGTACACCTGCCGTTTGTTCACCGCACCACCATCGGCCGGGGCGATAAAACCCTTGTGAACGGCCCGGTGGTGAAACGTGAAAAAGAACTGATCACATTTTTTGTCAATAATGTCAAAGACGACGGCAAAACAACACCGCTGAAACCCGATGAAATTGCTGATTACGAAAAACTTTTCCACCTCCAGTTCCATTACCCTAATATATGGCAGAACTTTATTTCGGATAAAATAAGGGCTTTTGCAGCTTTTGTGCCAGTCGACGAAGAAAATACGCTGGTGTATTTACGCTATTACCAGCGGATGTTTAAAATCCCGTTCCTGCGCGGGCTCTTCAACTATATTGGTAAAGTTTCGAGTATTATAATTTTAAGACAGGATAAACGGGTTGTAATAACACAATTGCCTAAGAAAAGCGCGGTTAAAATGGACGAGCGGCTCATAATGGGTGATAAACCTATAATCGAATATCGTAAACACAGGCAAGAGCTAATTGATAGCCACCAGGCCATCTGAAAATGAATGCCTGAATTTCCAGCTCCATAACTATCAGAACGTTATAGTTTTTGTTTTCTAACGTGCATCCCCAAAAGTTACAATTGATAAACTATTCTAAAAAATAATATGAAAGAAATTTGACAATTTTAAATAATCCGAAATAAAATGCTGTATCTTAGTCGATAATTCAGATTTCTGATGTCAGGCCTCTTCTTATTTTATATCCGTTTTATCAATTGCTGCAATCAGTAAAACTGCCTTATTCATCCCATTCAAAATAATGAAATGGCTA
The DNA here is from genome assembly GCA_963677975.1 of Bacteroidales bacterium. Classification (GTDB taxonomy): domain Bacteria; phylum Bacteroidota; class Bacteroidia; order Bacteroidales; family UBA4417; genus UBA4417. Next base: position 5,134,167 of record OY782677.1, read on the forward strand.
TGAACAAACTTGTAAAAACCAAAGAAGAGCTACATCATGAAATACTGGAGCTGAAAAAGCAACGAGCAGCTTTTAAGAAAACCACATTAAAAGACCCTGAGAAAAGTATTCCTTATAAAAGCACCCTGCCTTCGGCTAACCAGCATCCTGCAAAGGGCGCAGCCGCAAACAGTGGAGCTCGTTTATTTGATATCCTCGACCATCTGCTTGAAGCTTGCAAGATAATCGGTTTCGACTTGACATACATTTACCTGAATAAAACTGCTGAAATTCACAACCGCCGGCCCAAAGAGGAACTTTTTGGCAAGCGCCATATGGATATGTGGCCGGGGATTGAAGAAACCAAAGTATTTCAGATTATTAGTAAAACGCTCGAAACAGGAATTCCCTCTCATTTCGAAAATGATTATATTTTTTCAGGATCAGAGCCTCCATTGGTTTGCTCGTTAAATGCATCTTTTCGCGGCAGGAACTTTTATTACTCTTAATGATTTGATTGAACATAAGATAATTGAACTTGTTTTAAGCGAAGGGGAAGAAAAATACCGATTGAATTCTGTCAAGCCGGATGACTGGGTTTCCCGGATAAACGGTGGAATAGAAATTATACAATTACCAGCCAACAGAGTAAGGATCAGCAGTTTCTCTGTCAATGTACCTAATAACCGGGATTGTAAGTTGGCGAACTAATACTGAGCAAATGAAAACTCGTGTATCTCAATTTCTCCGAACCTTTAAGTTTGAATACAAAATCACACTCACCTATCTGGTATTTGGGTTCCTGTGGATTCTCTTTTCGGATAAAGTGCTCGATATGCTTGAACCCGACGACAGTTTACTCACAAAATTCCAAACATTTAAAGGCAGTTTTTTTATTCTTGCTACTTCCACCTTTTTGTATCTGCTTGTAAAAAGGCATATGCAAAAATTAAAAATTGCTGAATCTCAGCGCATCGAAAGCGAGAATCATTACAGCGCATTATTTAACGATAATCTATCGGTAATCGTACTTATAGACCCTGAAACGGGCAAAATTGTTGATGCAAATCAGGCTGCCTGCAATTACTATGGCTGGGTACACTCCGAGTTATGCAAAAAAAGAATCAGCGATATTAATACATCAGATGCTAAGCAGGTTAAAGCCAATCTGGAAGCGGTTGTAGCTGAAAAGCAAAACCATTTTGAATTTCAGCACCGCCTGGCCAATAATGAGATAAGGGATGTTGAAGTCTTTTCAGGCCCGATACGTCTTGGAAATAAAACAATGATTTATTCCCACATTCATGATATTACAGATCAGAATGCTGCACTCGAAACTATTTCAAAAAATGAAGAGCGATACCGAAATACGCTTGATCAAATGCTCGAAGGCTGCCAGATTATCGGATTCGATTGGAAATACATCTACATAAACCATAGCGCCGAAATTCACAATAAACGACCAAAGGAAGAATTGCTCGGGCAACGGTATATGGATATGTGGCCAGGTATTGAGGCAACCGAAGTGTTTCAGCACATCAAACAAACGCTGGAAATGAAAATCGCCAGTCATTTCGAAAACGAATTTGTTTTTCCGGATGGAAACCACGGATGGTTCGATTTGAGCATTCAACCTGCTCCGGAAGGAGTATTTATTTTATCCGTCGATATTACTGAACGCAAACAAAAGGAGAAATTACTGTTTGAAAGCGAATTCAGGTTCAGTAAACTTTATGAAGATGGGCCGTTCGGCATGGTGATGGCTGATAAGGAATTCCGCTTTAAAAAAGCGAATTCAACTTTCTGCGCGATCCTTGGTTATAGTGAGGCTGAACTTCAACAATTCACCTTTAAGGATGTATCCCATCCGGATGATCTGAAAAAGGATCTGCCAAATATTCAAAAACTTATAAATAAAGAAATCGCTGTATATAAAACCGAGAAGCGCTATTTCCGAAAAGACGGGAAGGTAATCTGGGGATCGCTAACGGTTGCAGCCACCTATGACAGCGAAGGACAATTTCTTTACAACCTGGGTGTAATCGAGGACATTTCCCGCCGAAAAATCGCTGAGGAAGCCCTGAAAAAAAGCAAGCAACTACTCTCCGAAACAGAGTCAATGGGTAAAGTAGGTGGCTGGGAGGCTAATGTAGATACACTGGATACAATCTGGACAGATGAGGTCTACCGGATTCATGAAGTTGAGTTTGATTTTGATCCCAATGTCAATAAGGGAATTAATTTTTATACTCCGGCTTCCAAACCAATTGTAGAAAAGGCAGTACAAAGGGCCATACAATACGGTGAATCATTTGATCTGGAACTAGAAATTATCACTGCAAAAGGCAACCTGCGGAAAGTTCATACCATTGGGAAAGCAGATATCGAAAACCGGAGAGTTTATGGTTTCTTTCAGGACATTACTGAAAGCAAACGGGCTGAAGAAGAAATTATCCGAAGCAAAGAACAGTTCAAGACTTTATTTATGGCCCTTGAAGATGGTTTCTATGTTTCTGAGGTCATCTATGATAATAATAACAATCCATGCGATTACAGATATGTAGAAGTTAACCCGAAATTTGAGAAGATTGTGGGGATGAGTCGTGATCAGATCATTGGCAAACGGTACAAGGAATTGGTACGAGTTGATACCACTCAGTGGTTTAATAATTACGTCATGGTCGCAAATACCGGAATACCTCGTATATATGAATTCTTTTCAAATGAATATCAAATGTATTTCGAGACATATGCCTACCAAACGATAAAAGGGCAAATCTCTGTCATCGTCCGGGATATCACCGAACGCAAACGAGTCGAAGACGAACTGATGAAAACCCGTAACCAGCTGGCAAATATTTTCGAGACTTCACCTGGAATCGTCTGCACTTCACATTTAAGAACCGATGGCACAGTTTGTTTCCCATACGGAGGGCAACGACTTGCAGAATACTTTGGAATTCCGACAGCCCAGCTGGATAAGGACGCTACACCTTACTTTGCACTGATCCATCCCGACGATCTTAAAAATTTGCTGGCATCAATTGAAGAATCTGCAAGTAATTTAACTCCCTGGCGTTACGAATGGCGAATGCTTCATCCTGAGAATGGATTGATATGGATTGAAGGGCACTCTATGCCCATTCGGGAACAGGACGGAAGTACTTTTTGGCACGGGGTGGCGACTGACATTACTGAACGAAAACACGCTGAAGTAAAGATTCGTGAAAAGGACCAGGAATTCAGAAAACTATCGGCTAATGTACCCGACCTTATCTTTCAGTTTACACGAAGGCCTGACGGATCCTATTTCGTACCTATCGCTTCAGAAGGTATCCGCAATATTTTTGGCTGTTCACCCGAAGATGTATTGGATGACTTTGGCCCGATTGGTCGTGTAATTTACCCCGAAGATGCCGAGAGGGTAATCCGCGACATTGAATATTCGGCTGAGCATCTTACCTATTTTACCTGCGAATTCAGGGTACATATACCTGGCCGGGATATTCAATGGATTTATTCTAATTCCACCCCTGAAAGACTTCCTGACGGCAGTGTAACCTGGTATGGATTTAACGTTGATATAACACAACGAAAAAATGCTGACGAAGCCCTGCGGTACAACGAGGCATTATTGAGAGAAGTAGGCCGGATCGCCAGGGTTGGCGGTTGGGATTATGACCCGGCAACAGGTAAATCAACCTGGACCGAAGAAGTTGCACGTATTCACGATCTCGATCCCAAAACACCGGCTTCAGTTACATTAAGTATAAATTACTATTCCGAACAATCTAGACCAATTATTGAAAAGGCATTCCGGGAGGCTGTGGAAAAGGCCATACCATATGACCTGGAGCTTGAAATTATAAGCGCAAAGGGTAATCACAAATGGATAAGAACCATAGGTCACCCAATTGTTGCGGATGGAAATGTTATGAAATTGCAAGGCTCAATGCAGGATATCACTGAACGAAGACTTAGTGAGAAGGCCCTTCGTGAAAGTGAAGAAAAATTCAGGCTACTGATTGAGAACTTGTCTTTACCAATAATTTATTCAAATTCTGAAGGTAAAGTAATTTTCAGAAATGACCGGTTTATTAAGACTTTTGGTTATCCTGATACTGAAATCCCTTCAATTGCTGAATGGTGGCAAAAAGCCTATCCCGATAAGCAGTACAGGCAATCGGTTATGAAACATTGGGAAGCAGCAGTAAAGGCTGCTGCAATAAACAATACTGATATTGAACCGGATGTATATCGTGTAACCTGTAAAAATGGCAATGTTCGTGAAATGCTTATTTCAGGGATAATTATCGGCGGGAATATGCTGGCAACCTTTATCGATATAACCGAGCGGAAAAGGGCGGAAGAAGAAATAAGTAAACTCAACGAAACACTCGAACTGAGGGTACTTCAGCGTACAAAAGAACTCGCGGAATTGAACAAGGAACTAGAGGCTTTCAGCTATTCCGTATCACACGATTTGCGAGCACCTTTGCGACATATCAATGGGTTTGTTGATTTACTGAAGGACCAGTTCCATGATGTGCTTCCGGAAAAAGGGAAACATTATCTTGATACAATCCTGGACTCATCGCAGCAAATGGGCACTCTCATCGATGACCTGCTACAGTTTTCGAGAACCGGACGGAAAGAAATGCTCCAAACCAGTCTGGATATGAATGTTGTTCTTGAAGAAACGTTGAAACCGATAAAAGATGAATCTGCAACCCGCAAAATAAACTGGAAAATTTCCGATCTCCCACAAATAACCGGCGATAAATCCCTTCTTAAATTAGTATGGTACAACCTGTTGAGTAATGCAGTAAAATTCACTCAAAAGAAAGATACAGCCGTTATTGAAATTGGTTTCAGGGAAGAAAGCAAAGAATTTGTTTTCTTTGTCCGCGATAACGGGGCCGGATTTGATATGCGATACGCTCATAAGTTATTCGGGGTATTTCAACGACTTCATTCCAACAGGGAGTTCGAAGGAACCGGCATTGGGCTTGCAAATGTGCGCCGTATCATACTAAAACATGGCGGACGTACATGGGCCGAATCACAGATTGACACAGAAACGACATTTTATTTTACAATACCTAAAAATTAAGTTAACACTCATGGTTCAATTACGTAAAATTCTTTTAGTAGAAGACAATCCAAAGGATGTCGAACTCACTCTCACAGCATTGTCGGAGTATAATCTTATTAACAGGGTAGTGGTTCTGAACGATGGCGCCGAAATACTGGAGTACCTGAATTACGAAGGGGAATTTAAAAACCGAAAACCTGATCTGCCTGCAGTTATTCTGCTGGACATTAAAATGCCACGTGTTGATGGCATCGAGGTTCTGCAGGCGATCAGGAGTAATCCTGCACTCAAAACCATCCCGGTAGTCATGCTTACTTCGTCACGGGAAGAACCGGATCTGAAAAGATGTTATGAACTTGGTGTGAATGCCTATATTGTAAAACCGGTAAATTTCAGGGACTTTCTGGATGCCGTAAAACACATCGGGATTTTCTGGGCAGTGCTCAACGAACTTCCCCCTGATGGAGGGCTAAGTTATGATTGATACAAACAGGACTGACATGGTGCTGAAAGTACTTTCGCTTGAAGACTCCCTGATGGATTTCGAAATAATCAGCGAGCAACTTACAAAAGCAGGATATCATATTGATATATCTCGGGTTGAAACAGGAAAGGATTTCGAATCTTCATTACGGAACAATTCCTTTGATATTATTTTAGCCGATTATAACCTGCCAAGCTTTGATGCTTTCCGGGCGCTGGCCATCAGCAATGAGATATGTCCTGATGTCCCGTTTATATGTGTTTCAGGCTCAATTGGTGAAATACTGGCCATCGAACTGCTCAAGCAAGGCGCCGTTGATTATGTATTAAAAGACCGGCTCGAACGGCTTCCCTTCGCTATAAAAAGGGCCCTTGACGAAGCAGTGGGAAAAAATGCCCGCATACTTGCCGAAGAAGAACTGAAGAACAAGGAGGTAAAGTACCGTACATTAACCGAAAATATTCCGGATATTATTACCCGTTTCGATAAGGACCTTCGACATATTTACGTCAACCCGGCCATTGAGAGAATATCCGGTTTACCTCCCGAAAAGTTTTTAGGGAAAACAAACGGAGAACTTGGTATGCCGGAAGAAAAAATTGCCGTCTGGAATCAGAATATGAGTTTTGTATTTGAAACAGCGGAACAGCGCAATTTTGAATTTGATTTCATGACTCCGGATGGACTTCGGTATTTTTCATCATTAATTGTACCAGAATTTACCGAAGAGGGAAAAGTCACCTCAATAATGTCGGTTGCCAGGGATATCACTGAGCAGAAACTGGCCGAAATTGCATTAAGAAATAGCGAAGAACGACTGAGAGACATCATTTTCAGTACCGCCGACTGGGTATGGGAAATAGATAAAAATGGTCGTTATACCTATAGTTCAATTAAAGGGAATGAATTATTCGAAACTTCTCAGGAAGATATAATCGGGAAAACTCCATTTGCTTTTATGCCCCCTGACGAAGCTGAAAGAATAGGAAAAATATTCAATGATCTTGTTGCAAAAAGAGCTCCGATCAGGAACCTTGAGAACTGGAATATTGCTAAAAACGGGAAAAGAATCTGTTTACTTACCAATGGTGTACCTATAGTTGATAAAGATGGTAATTTCAAAGGGTACCGTGGCGTGGATATTAACATCACCGAACGAAAAAACGCCGAAGAAGTTATCAGGCAAAGCGAAGCGGAATTAAATCGTGCCCAGGAAATTGCCAAAATGGGCAGTTGGGTCCTGAATCTGGAAACAAATAAGTATACCTGGTCACAAAATATGTATCTGATCCTTGGGTATGATATACTTAATAAAGTTGTTACGTTTGAGGACTTTACCAGGAATATTCATCCAGATGATAAATATTTGATTGACTTACATCTTAATAAGATGAGTGAAACCCGGAACGGAGCTGACTTTGATTTTCGTTACCTTCTTCCTGACGGCGAAATCAGGTGGATACAAAGTATAAGCACACCTCATTTCGAAAACGACAAATTAATTGAATTACGTGGAGTCACCATCGATATCACTGAAAAGAAACAATCCGAACAGGAACTTCTGCAGGCAAAAGAGAAAGCTGAAGCCAGTAACCGGCTGAAAACAGCCTTTATGAATAATATTTCTCATGAAATACGTACACCCCTGAACGGAATACTTGGTTTTGCTCCTCTCATTGCTGAGCCATCCGTTACCAGCGAACAAAAAGAGAAATACCTGAAAATACTTAATAACAGCAGCAACCGCCTGTTACAGACAATTACCGATTATATGGATATTTCGCTTATTACATCAGGTAATATGGAAGTACGGGAAAAAGAATTTATTCTCAACGAACTGATTGATGATATTTATGATGAGTTTCATTCAAGATGCAACGAAAAGCATCTTGTTTTTTCCGTTAAAAACCCTTATAAATCCGAGACCAAAATAATAAACACGGATAAGGGATTACTGACGAAAATTATTGCTCATTTACTGGATAATGCCATTAAGTTTACGAAATCTGGGGCAATTACATTGGGAATATCCGCTGAGAATGGTTTGCTCCGAATTTCGGTTACTGACACCGGAAAGGGAATAAGCGAAGCTGCTCTTCCTGACATATTCAAACATTTCATACAGGAAGATTCTGACAATACAAGGGGATACGAAGGCAGCGGACTTGGTTTGTCAATTGTTAATGGTCTTGTACAACTGCTTGGAGGAAACATTTGGGTCGAATCTATTAAAGAAGTTGGAAGTACATTTTCATTAACAATTCCCGGTCTGAAGGAACGAAGAAATCCAGGCTTTACCGAAGGCGCTTCGTTACAGGGATTAAAGCCTTCTGATCCTACTATACTGATTGCCGAAGATGATGATTCGGGTTTTCTTGTTCTGGAGATAATGCTGAATAAATTCGCTAGAGTAATGAGGGCTGAGAACGGGCAGGAGGCTGTTGAACATTGCCGCGCTAATCCTGGCATCGACCTGGTTTTGATGGACATTAAAATGCCTGTTATGAATGGGCTGAATGCAACAAGGGAAATTAAAAAATTCCGCAAAACCCTCCCGGTTATTATGCTGACAGCCTATGCCGAGGTTGGCATGAGCGAAAAATGTCTCGAAGCCGGTGGAGACGGTTACATGACTAAACCAATTAAAATAAATGAGTTGCTTGCGGAATTGGCAAAGTACGGGTTGATAAGAAATTAACGCCAAAGTGGGCAACAGCACTTGTAAGAGTTTCAGCAGTCAGCGGAGAAGTACATTCAGGGCTGTGAATTATTTGGGGGTGCGAACAACCTGAGAAGCAGCGCAGTAGGATTTATGGTAATATATGGTTATATCGTTTACCTATTTCCGGAGTTATTGCTTTCGATCCGAAAACCAAAAGCACTGACAAGCCTTATGCAAGTTTCAATCAGTTTTGTAATTTAAATGTTCCCTTCAAACCTATACCCCACACCTGAAGCGGTAATAATAAACTCCGGCTGATTCGGGTCATTCTCTATTTTCTTGCGTAATTGAGCTATAAAAACCCTAAGGTATTGGGATTGATTGATATAACCGGGGCCCCAGATTTGCCTAAGGAGAAACTGGTGGGTAAGCACCCGTCCTTCATGTTTAATCAATAAAGCAAGTAAAGCATATTCGGTAGAAGTCAACTTGATGATTTCACCCTTCTTTTTGATGGTCCGGCTTGCGAAATCTATGATCAGATTACCACATGTAATAATAGTATCATCGTTATTAACCGAAGAGCTACGTAATGCGGTGCGGATACGTGCCAGTAATTCACCCGTTCTGAATGGTTTTGAAAGGTAATCATTTGCGCCGTTATCAAGTGCCTGTATAATGTTTGCCTCATCATTCTGAACAGAAAGAATGATGATTGGTTTATAATACCATTCGCGTAATTTACGCAATACTTCCTGTCCGCTTATGTCGGGCAGGCCCAGGTCGAGCAGGACCAGGTCGGGGGGATGATTGGCTGCGGTAATAGTTCCTTCCTTTCCTGTATGCGCAACTGTTACATGAAAATCATTACTTTCTAGGGTAATTTCGAGAAGTTTGCAAATCTGCAACTCATCATCAATTACCAGTATTTCAGCATTATTCATCTTTATATGAATTAATATACGATGTGATTGCGGGTATCACTATTGTAAATCTTGCACCACCACCACGAATATTCTCAAGAAAAACTTTTCCTTTGTGTGCCTCGACAAATCCTTTTACAACCGAAAGTCCAAGACCTGTTCCACCGGTTCCCGGGTTCGTAAGCCTGTAAAAACGGTCGAAAGCTTTATCAATCTGGTCCTTGGGAAAACCCAGGCCTTCGTCATCTACCCTGAGTATAAGTTTGTCCTTTTCATATTCAACACTCAATGTTATTGTTGATCCTGGCGGGCTGTAGTTTATTGCATTGTGAACAAGATTCAGCAGCACCTGTTCCATCAGGCCAAAATCAATATTAAAAAAAGGCAATGATTCAGGTAAAATTGTTTCAATTTTATGATGGTATTCATTTTCGCGGAATTCGGAAATAACTGCATACAGCAGCCTGTTAATATCACAAAACTGGCCGTTTAATTTCAGCGTTCCTGATTCAAGCCTTGAAGTGTTGAGCAGGTTTTCAACCTGGCGATTTAAGCGTAGTGAGGCAACCGAGATCTCGGAAATCAGGTCGGTTTTAAGTTTTTCATCAACAAGTTGTGTTTTGCTCAGCAATTTGTCAGTAGCTCCTTTTATAGCCGCGATAGGTTTCCGGAGCTCGTTGGATAATGAATTCAATATTGTATTGTAAAGTTTCAGCAGGTTTTCTTCACCTTCCTTTTCCCTGGCCTTTTTCTCGAATTGCCTTTTCTTAATCGTGAGAACTGTATTAAGTAATGCAATGATAAAATACATCAGGAACATCAGGATATCTTCTTCATTGCCGATTTGAAATGTAAAGCGCGGCGGGATAAAAAAGTAATCCCATATCAGAGCACTTAATACGGCTGCAGTAATTACAGGTGTAATTTCAAAGAACATAGCTATTACGGATACAGCAGCCATCAGTATAAGTGCAACCGAATGGTACCCTGTATTCTGGAAAAAGGCATAACACACGGCCGACACTAGGAGTACTATGGCAACACTGTATATATGTTGTTGAATCTTTCCGGGCTGGTTTTTAAATATGATCTCCACTGTATGTTGTATTAATAAGCAAAGTTACGTCCGGTATTGTAAGTATAGTATAAATATATGGACTATAGTATAAAGATTTTATAAAGATAATGATATCAGCGAACGTTGGGATAGGGTATGGTATTTCTTTATAAAACATTTATATCACCGTACAAATCTTTATAAAACCCTTATAAATACGGCTATAATTTTGTAGCGTTTAAAATAACACATCATGCACTCAACAATTTTAGTAGTTACACCCAAGGCATTTGAAATGAACAGCCCGGCAGGATATGCAATCGGGGCGGTAATAGCTCTGGTAATCCTTGGATACCTGGTTTATTCACTTATAAAACCCGAGAAATTCTAATGATTTCATTCAGCAGGTTAAAAACCTGCTCCCCGGATGATCCGTGTAAGAAAGCAACCATGAGTATAAGTTAAACTTGATTCTTTGCAAAATCTTTATATTCAGAGCAACATCCTTATAAAACCTTTATATAATCGGAAATAATTTTGCAGCGTTTCAAAAACAATTATCATGAAAATCTTCATGAATATAATTCTGGCAATCCCGGCAATTCTGCCCAAGGGAAGGACCCAAATGGATAATTATACCGATTACGGCCATGCTGTATTTGCGTTTTTTGCATTCCTGGTAATTCTTTTCCTGATCATATCGCCGGCTAAAACTAAAAAATCCAGGATACGAAGCAAATAGCGAATGCGATTCCGAACACTGTTTTTAACCTGATCAGTTATAATGGGTTAAAGCAGAAAAGCTTCCGCAATTGATTTAAAATCAGACAAATTATTAAACAATGACAACACAGGATTTTCTGCAGATTGCTCTCTTTATTGCCTTACTGATCGGTCTTACACCGGTATTAGGCAATTTCATGAGCAAGGTATTTACCGGAGAAAAACATTTTATGTTACCCGTTTTTGGCTGGCTCGAAAAATTGACCTACCGGTTTATCAAAATAAACCCTGATAAAGAAACCAACTGGAAATCATATACTTTCAGTTTGCTGGCATTTAACCTTGCCGGGTTCGTATTTTTATTCCTGATACAGGTTTTTCAGGCATATCTTCCGTTGAATCCGGCTAAGCTTGCAAATATTTCGTGGCATTCAGCCTTTAACACAGCTGTAAGCTTTATGACCAATACCAACTGGCAGGGATATGCCGGCGAAACAACAATGAGCTATTTTGTACAGATGACCGGTCTGGCCGTTCAGAATTTTGTGAGTGCCGCAACCGGAATAGCAGTGGTAATTGCGCTTATACGAGGTATTTCCCGGAAAAGTACCGATAAAATTGGCAACTTCTGGACCGACCTTACCCGTGTTACACTATATGTGCTGTTGCCGCTTTCAATTCTGTTTGCCATTGTATTAGTCGGCCAGGGGGTTGTACAAAATTTCAATTTCTATGAAACAACGCAAACTTTGCAAGGTACCCAACAGGATATCCCGATGGGTCCGGCAGCTTCCCAAATAGCGATTAAACAGCTGGGCACGAACGGGGGCGGCTTTTTCAATGCCAACGCGGCCCATCCTTTCGAGAATCCTACTCCATTCAGTAACTTCCTGCAAATACTCGCCATATTTATTATTCCTGCCGGATTAACTTTTACATATGGCCGGTTTGTAAAATCCAGCAAGCAAGGCTGGACCATTTTTGCAGCCATGATGATATTATTTCTGGCAGGGTTAAGCATTTCGTTATATGCTGAATATTCGGCCAATCCTGTTTTCGGACATTTACCGCTTATGGAAGGGAAAGAAACCCGTTTTGGCATTACAAACAGTGTGCTGTTTTCGGTAGTCACCACCGATGCTTCCTGTGGGGCTGTAAATGCCATGCACGACAGCCTTTCGCCTTTTTCAGGCATGGTAGCCATTATCAATATTATGTTGGGTGAAGTAATTTTTGGAGGAGTTGGAGCGGGGCTTTACGGAATGGTAGTATTTATCATTCTAACTGTATTCATTGCAGGGTTAATGGTTGGGCGCACCCCCGAGTTCCTGGGCAAGAAAATTGGTGCTTTCGAAGTACAGATGGCTATAATTGCTAACCTGGCTTCCAGTTTTGTTATACTGATCTTTACAGCATGGGCCTCGGTGAGTAGTTACGGTTTATCAGGTTTGAATAATGCCGGGCCTCATGGTTTCTCGGAAATTCTATATGCTTATACGTCGGCAGCGGGAAATAATGGAAGTGCCTTCGCCGGCTTGAATGCAAATACACTGTTTTACAATCTGACACTTGGAGTCGGAATGCTGATCGGCCGCTTCGGCGTAATTATTCCGATTTTGGCAATTGCCGGAAGCCTGGCTTCAAAAAATATCACCCCTCCATCGGCAGGTACATTCCGCACGGATAACTGGCTGTTTATTGGCTTACTGATTTCGGTAATCCTCATAGTTGGCGGACTGACTTATTTTCCTGCACTATCGCTTGGGCCTGTTGTTGAGCATTTGTTGATGAACAGTGCAATAACCTTTTAATTTTAAATGAAATGAGTACAAAACATAAAACCAGTCTTTTCAACAAAAAAATATTATTACAGGCTGCAGTTGATAGTGTTATCAAATTAAATCCTGCTTCGCTGGTTAAAAACCCGGTTATTTTTATCGTGGCAATAGGCTCTTTACTTACAACATTTGTAGTACTAGCGGGTATTTTTCAGGGAAGTTTTTCCTCCTTTAATTTTCAGATAACCATATGGCTCTGGTTTACAGTTCTTTTCGCTAATTTCTCCGAAGCCATTGCCGAAGGCAGGGGTAAAGCCCAGGCTGACAGTTTACGGAAAAACCGTATACAAACCAAAGCACGTAAGTTGGTCGGAAAGCAGGAAGTTTTGGTTTTGGCACCGGAACTTAAAAAAGGCGATATTGTAGTTTGCGAAGCGGGAGATGTTATCCCTTCGGATGGTGAAGTTATTGAAGGAATTTCCAGTGTTGACGAATCGGCCATAACCGGTGAATCAGCCCCGGTTATCCGCGAAAGCGGTGGCGACCGTTCAGCTGTTACCGGTGGCACAAAAGTAATCAGCGACCGGATTTTAATCAGGATTTCCACTGAACCCGGCGACACGTTCCTTGACCGTATGATAGCATTGGTTGAAGGAGCTAAAAGGCAGAAGACACCCAACGAAATAGCCTTATCCATCTTGCTTTCAGGCTTATCAATAATATTTTTGCTGGCGGTGGTTACGCTCCCGGCATTTTTCGGATACGCTCTCACAGCCTCAGGATTGCCTATGACTCAAAACTTAACAATTCCGGTTCTGATAGCATTGCTGGTTTGCCTGATTCCTACTACTATTGGAGGGTTACTAAGTGCAATCGGAATCAGCGGTATGGACAGGCTTATACAACGAAATGTAATTGCAACCAGCGGCCGGGCTATCGAAGCTGCCGGTGATGTTGATGTGCTTTTGCTCGATAAAACAGGAACCATTACGCTGGGAAATCGCATGGCTACCGATTTTATCCCGGCCGAAGGAGTAACAGTCGAAGAACTGGCCGATGCCGCCCAACTCTCATCCTTATCGGACGAAACTCCCGAAGGGCGTTCAATAGTAATACTTGCCAAAGAACAATTCAATATTCGTGGCAGGGAAGTTCACCAACTAAATGCAACATTTATTCCGTTTACGGCTCAATCGAGGATGAGTGGTGTGGATATAATATCCGATGACGGTAAAATTCATAAGATCCGAAAAGGCTCTTCTGAAGCAATTCGTTCTTTTATACAAAACAGCAACGGTTTTTATTCTCAAAAAGTGCAGGAAATAGTTTCTGATCTGGCACGTCTGGGCGCAACTCCATTAGTTGTAGCAAAAGATAACAGGGTTTTGGGGGTCGTACATTTAAAGGATATTGTGAAAGGCGGAATCAAGCAGCGTTTTGCCGAATTACGTAAAATGGGTATCAAAACCGTAATGATCACTGGAGATAATCATTTAACTGCTGCTGCAATTGCTGCTGAAGCCGGTGTTGATGATTTTATGGCCGAAGCCACTCCCGAAGATAAATTACGCCGTATCCGCGAAGAACAAGCCACCGGACACCTGGTAGGTATGATAGGTGATGGAACAAACGATGCCCCGGCTCTGGCACAGGCTGACATTGGAATTGCCATGAACTCAGGCACACAGGCAGCCCGCGAAGCAGGTAATATGGTCGATCTCGACAGCAACCCCACCAAATTAATTGAAGTAGTAGAAGTAGGCAAACAATTACTTATGACACGAGGTGCACTAACCACGTTCAGCATTGCTAACGATGTGGCAAAATATTTTGCAATAATTCCGGCAATTGCTATTTCACTTTATTCGGGTAAAACCGGTATAGGTCCCCTTTCAGTACTGAATGTCATGAACCTTGGTTCGCCTCAGAGTGCTATACTAAGTGCCGTAATATTTAATGCTCTTATCATAATACTTTTAGTTCCGCTTGCCTTAAAAGGTGTTCGGTACCGACCGGTTTCTGCCATCCAGGCATTAACACGTAACCTTCTTATTTTTGGATTAGGAGGTTTAATTGCCCCCTTTGTCGGGATTAAGCTTATTGATATTTTAATAAACCTTTAATACAAGTCCAAAATGAAAACTCTCATCATATCTTTGAAAACTTTACTGTTCTTTACCGTTTTAACAGGATTGGTCTACCCGCTTTTAGTTACCGGTATTGCACAGGTTGTATTCCCTGCCAAAGCAAATGGCAGTTTAATTGTAAAAAACAATCAAATAATTGGCAGCGAACTTATCGGACAGCAATTTGATTCGGCAATTTATTTCAGTTCCAGGCCTTCGGCGGTTTCTTATAATCCATTACCTTCGGGTGGATCAAATTTCGGGTTAACCAATGTGAAACTGAAAATACTTGTTGACAAAAGAAAGCAAAATTTCAATACTATTAACCAGCTCGACAGCAGCACAGTTGTACCGTCAGAAATGCTTTTTGCTTCAGCGAGTGGTCTCGATCCGCATATTTCGCCCGAAGCAGCCATGCTTCAGATTAACCGGATAGCCCAGGCCCGCAATTTCAATACACAACAAAAACAAAAGCTGCTGAATTGTGTTAAAAATCTGTCGGAAGCTCCCCAGTTTTTAATCTTCGGTGAATCGCGTATTAATGTTTTATTGCTAAATTTGAGGGTGGATGAGATAAAATAATTTGAAGATTTGAAAATGTGTTGATTTGAAAATGTGAAGTGCGTTTTTGAAAATTATTCAGCAGAGATTATTTGTTAGCAGTTCATTTTCAAATCCACTCATCAAAAATAAATAAAGCAATCGCTATGAGAAATGATAAAGACAATTTGATTATAAATCTCTCTCTGGAATTTGCACTTGATATTATTGAATACTCCGAATTACTTGAAGAGAAAAGGAAATATGTAATTTCGAGTCAGCTTATCAAATCAGGGACATCAATCGGAGCGAATGTGAGAGAAGCTCAGAATGCCGAAAGCAAGGCAGATTTTATTCACAAAATGAAGATTGCGGCAAAAGAAGCCGACGAAACGGTTTATTGGCTTGACATATGCGGAATGTCAAAAAACTACCCTATACCTGAGGGTTTAAAAGAGAAGCTTCAATCTATAATAAATATCCTGTCAAAAATAATCAGTTCTTCAAAATCAAGCTAACCATCCTTCCCATCTTCAAATCTTCAAATCTTCAAATCTTCAAATCCCTACATTTTCAAATCAATTAAAATTGAATCAAATCCACGATAACCGCCCCGATCCCGATGAGCTTTTAGCTTCCCTGAAAAGTGAAGAAGTAAAAAGCAAACGCGGAAAACTGAAAATATTTTTCGGTATGTGTGCAGGTGTGGGGAAAACATATACCATGCTGCAAACTGCCAATGCCGAAAAGTTGAAAGGCAGTGATATAATTATCGGGTATGTTGAAACGCACAACCGCAAGGAAACTGCCGCACTGATTGAAGGGTTCGAATTACTTCCACGGAAAATCTATGATTATAAATCAACCCCGGTACAGGAAATGGACCTTGATGCTATCATTACCCGGAACCCGCAGGTTGTAATTGTTGATGAACTGGCTCATACAAATGCTCCCGGAAGCCGTCACAAAAAACGATTCCAGGATGTTCTTGAAATACTCGAGAATGGGATCAATGTTTACACTACCTTAAATGTTCAGCACCTTGAAAGCCGTTCCGAGACTGTTGCACAGATTACCGGCATCATTGTGCGCGAAACACTGCCTGATGAGATTTTCGAGAATGCCGATGAAGTCGAGCTGGTTGACCTGACTCCTGAAGAATTACTTCAAAGGCTATCCGAAGGCAAAGTTTATACCCCGGAAAGATCGAGAGAAGCCATCGAAAACTTCTTCCGAAAGGGCAATATAAACGCATTACGTGAAATGGCATTGCGTATTGTTGCCGACAGGGTCGACAAACAACTGCATGATTATATGCAGCACAAGCGTATCCGTGGCCCATGGAAATCGGGATTACATCTGTTGGTAGCAATCGATTATACGCCACAATCAACAAGATCGTTACGCTGGGCCAAGAATCTTTCTTACTCCATGGGTGCTACCGTTCAGTCACTCTATGTTGAAACCCTGCATAAGCTATCACCTAAAGAACGCGAACAACTTGACAAAAATATCAACCTGGCAAAACAGCTGGGAATTAAATTCAGGATAATAACCAATAATGATATTGTAAAAGCAATTGTCGATTTTGCCCAAAAAGAAAATGTGACTCATATAATAGTCGGCAAGCCCAGGGTCCGCAGTCTGTTCTCCATGCTTCGACTGGGTAATTTTGTTAACAGGCTGATACGATACAGTGGAAATATTGATGTGTATATTCTTGGTTCCGACAGTCAATCGAAAGACAAATACAGGGAGAAAGTCTCGATACCTCCATTCACTTCAACTATAAGGCAGTACCTTATAGTTACACTTTTTGTTATATTATTCTCATTAGGATTTTACCTGATTAAAGATTTTTTCGGGTACCAGGTTATTTCGTTTGGGTTGTTATTCCTGGTTTCGATACTTGCTCTTTTCTATGGAACAGGCCCTATTTTGCTGGCAGCTTCACTCAGTGCCTTAATTTGGGACTACTTTTTCATTCCACCTCAGTTTACCCTGCATATCGAAGAAGCAGAAGATATGATGATGTTAATCATGTTTTTCATTATCGCCCTGCTAAACGGCATCTTAACTTCGCGTGTGCGCCGGCAGGAGAAAAAGATCAGGGTTCGGGAAGAACGCACCAATGCACTTTACCAGCTTACCCGTGAATTGTCAGCAACATCGGGGATTGAAGATGTTTCGAAAATTGCAATAAAATATATCCGGAAATATTTCGATATCGATTGTGCAATAATGTTAAAAAATGACCTGAATCAACTGAATAACCAGGTACAAAACGAGACTAAAATTGTGCTGTCTGAAAATGAATTCAGTGTTGCATCATGGGTATTCAAACATTCGACTAAAGCGGGAAAGCACACCGATACTCTACCTTCAGCTGATTATACATTTTATCCGTTAGCAGGCAATACCGAAAACATGGGTGTAATAGCCATTGAGCAGAAAAATATATTCACGCAGGGCGAAGAACAATTTTGGGATGCTTGCCTGTCGCAGATTTCAGGTAAATATGAGCGTGAATTCTTACGAAGCTCGGCTAAAAAAGCATTGATACTGAATGAATCGGATAAACTCTATAAAACCCTGTTTAATTCCATTTCACACGAATTGCGTATCCCGGTTGCAACTATTCTGGGCGCTTCGGATACCTTGCTTTCGCAGACGTATCCTGATGAAACACGCAGGAAACTCTATTCCGAAATAAGCATTGCCTCTGTCAGGCTGAACCGGCTTATCGAAAACCTTTTGAATATGTCGCGTCTCGAATCAGGCCGCATAACTCCGCGTCCCGATTGGTGCGATGTACATGATCTGGCAAATAAAGTTTCCGAAAACCTGAAACAGGAGTTATTGCCTTTTAAATTCTCGATTGTGATTCCAACTGATATGCCGCTGGTTTGGGTTGATTTCGGGCTTATTGAACAGGTTCTTCACAACCTGGTGCTGAATGCCACTCAAAATGTTCCTCCCGGCACGAATATAAGACTTAAGTTTTTCTACGATAACGGTTCACTCACGATCCAGGTTATGGACAGGGGCAAAGGATTTCCTGCTGCAGAATTATCCGAGGTTTTTAATAAGTTTTACCGGGGTAAAGATGCACTGGCAGGGGGAACCGGGCTTGGATTATCAATTGTGAAGGGTTTTATTGAAGCACACAGAGGCACCGTAACCGCCGAAAACCGGCAAAATGGCGGGGCCCTTTTTACTATAAAGATCCCGGTTGAAATTTCCGAAATGAGCCAGTATGAGCAACCCGGCGAATGAATCAGAATATTATAAAACCTATAACATGCTATTTGAACGGATAGATTACACAATTTCCCCATTACAACGCGCCGAATACGAAAACTGCACCTTTAAAAACTGCAGTTTCTACTCAGCCAACTTATCAAACTTTGTATTCCGCGAATGCACCTTCGATGGATGCGATCTGAGCCTGGTTTCGGTTGTAAATGCCACACTGAACGATATTAAATTTGTGAACTGCAAACTACTGGGAGTTAAATTTCATGAAGCGAACCATTTCCTGTTGTCGTTCCGTTTCGAAAACTGCATACTGAGCCATTCGGTTTTCTACAGGATGAAACTCAAAAAGACCATTTTCGTGAACTGTAAAATGGAAGAAGCCGATTTCACCGAAACCGATCTTACTTCATCATCATTTGACAATTGCGATCTCCACCGGACTGTTTTCTATAATACAATCCTCGAGAAAGCCGATTTCAGGTCCGCCGTCAATTATTCATTCGATCCCGAGCGGAACCGGATTAAAAAAGCACGTTTTTCACAGGCAGCCGTAACCGGTTTACTTGCGAAATATAATATTGAGATAGAATAGCTGCCGGGGAAACGTTTGGGAGTATTATATTTGATATTTTTGCACCCTAACCAAATTCTGAAAATGAAAAAAGCAACTATCCTGTTTGCCGCCCTGCTGTTTTGCCTGCTTTCGTATTCACAGCCTAATGTGGACATTAATTACGACAGGTATTTCACTGACCAGACCATGCGTGTGGACTATTTCCATTCGGGAACTGCTGCAGAAGAGCATTTTTCGCCCGACCGGGTGCTGAACGATGGCATATGGGCTGGCAGCCATACAGCCCTCACCGATAACCTGAACCGCGGACTCTATTTTTATACGGTTACCGACACCTTAACCAATACAGTACTCTATAGCCGTGGTTTTGGAAGCGTTTTCGGCGAATGGCAGAGTATAGGCGATCCGAACTGGGCTACATTCCACGAGTCAGTGCGCTTTCCATGGCCTAAACTCCCAGTAAGGCTTACAATCGAAAAACGCGATGCTAAAAACAACTTTGTGCCCGTTTGGAGCACGGTAATCGATCCCAATTCGAGGTTCGTGAATCCTTCGGTACTGGCAACCACGTATAAAACCTTCGATTATGTTGTAAACGGTAAATCCGATAACCATGTTGATATTGTAATATTGGGCGATGGATATACTGCAGCCGAAATGGAAAAGTTCTACAAGGATGTTACCACACTTACCGACGAACTTTTTTCGGTCGAACCCTTTAAATCGCGCAAAAAAGATTTCAATGTAAGGGCTGTGGAAACGCCTTCGGCAACAAGTGGAGTAAACAAACCCAACCCGGGTGTTTTCAAACGTTCACCCCTTTCGATGTCGTACGGTGCATTTGACTCGGAGCGCTATGCGCTTACCTACGATAACCGCACAGTTCGTGATGTAGCTGCTACAGTTCCTTACGACTATATGTTTATCCTTATCAATGAGCGTACCTATGGCGGCGGCGGAATTTTCAACCTTTACTCAACCGTGGCTGCTGATAATGCGTTTTCGCGCTATATTTTTGTACACGAATTCGGGCATTGTTTTGCGGCTTTAGCCGATGAGTATTACACTTCCGATGTTTCGTACCAGACTCCCAAAATTACGGTTGAACCCTGGGAACCTAATGTAACCGCCCTGCTTGATCCGGCAAAACTGAAATGGAAAGAACTTGTAAAACCCGGAACCCCGGTCCCGACACCCTGGTCGAAAACTGAATTTGATACGTTCAGTTTCGGAATCCAGAAGGAAAGGCGGGAACTCCGTGCGGCAAATGTACCGGAAATGCAAATGGAAGCCCTTTTCGAACGCGAAAAGAAAACCTCGCTCGAGATGTTTGATAAAAACAAATACAAAAATGCCACCGGAGCCTTCGAAGGCGGGAACTATATGCAGTTCGGCATATACCGCTCAGCCCTCGATTGCATAATGTTTACACGCAACAAGCAGGCATTTTGCCCGGCTTGTACCAAGGCTATTTCGGAAGTGATCGATATGTATGCGCGGTAGTGGGTATGAGCGATTTTATTCCTGTTCTGCGGAAAGCCGGAAGTTATATTCTTGATGATTTTATTCGCAATTCAGTTGGTTTCTCCTGACTTAATCCGTCCAAGATGAAACCTCTTTTCCAGGAGGGAATTAGAATTCTTTTTTTTTGAGAAAACAGGTTTTCTTCTGAGTTAAGGAGGAACGATTGCCTCCCTGTTGCCCAATTTCATTACAAAAATTTGATATTCCCGTTCAACACATCCTGGTTTATGTTCACAAGCTATACTGTTATTACAGGAAGAAACACAGACATATTGTTAGTATTTCAAAATCAATATTCAAATTTTAATCAAGATTTTGGAATAATAGTTTTTACTAATTGAAAACGTGAAAGGCCGATGGGCATAATTTCCCCTTGATTATGAACTTTAACGGGAAATAACTGTTTGTCTTTCAATGAGTTTTATTCTGATTGAGTGTTACACAAATAAAAAAGCAGACTCAAACAGAAAAATACAATAATTATAAGTGGATTTAAGAAATGAAGAGAATGCAGCAATTATAGGCAATGCCCTATTTTGCAGACAAATATTCTCCCCAGAAAAGAGATAATTTCGCCAAATTTTATTCTTGTAAAACAGCAAAACTGAA
This sequence comes from Bacteroidales bacterium, assembly GCA_963677975.1. Taxonomy (GTDB): domain Bacteria; phylum Bacteroidota; class Bacteroidia; order Bacteroidales; family UBA4417; genus UBA4417. The sequence goes on from OY782677.1 coordinate 5,155,499, forward strand.
ATATATGAAGAAGTCAATTGCTGTTTTGTTACATATTGGGTTTTGGGCGTGCTACCTCGTATTGATAGCTATCATACTACTAGTTTTCTATAGAAGCAGCAGCCATGCAATTGATCAGACAGCACGGGTTGAGAATGCTTTTGAATCTCTTTTCCTGTTTGCATTTGTTCCTTCGTTCATAACATTTTATGGTTGTTATTTCCTGGTATTCCCCAAATATCTGCAGCAAAAGAAGTATTTATTTTCCATTATTTCCGGCATCCTGATTTCAGTAGGCGCTTCTATTATAGTATATATCCTGATGCGCTATCTGATAGAATCGGGTCAGCTTCATGATATGGATAAGGGCGGCAAAAACGGCAGATCTACTGTTATTATAGTAATAGGGGCGATGAGCCTTATTGCTTTAATATCCGGCATATTGGCACTGGTCCTTAAAGGTTTTATAACGTGGGTTGATGAAATAAAACTGAAAGAAGAATTGCAGCAAAAAAATCATGACACTGAAATGGCTTTGGTTAAAGCCCAGTTGGATCCTCATTTTCTGTTCAATACCCTGAATAATATCGATGTGTTACTTTTGGATGATGCGGTAGTAGCTTCCAATTATTTAAATAAGCTTTCCGATATTATGCGCTTTATGTTGTATGAAACCAAGACAGAAACCATATTGCTTGAAAAAGAGATTGAATACATTGAGAAGTACATTGAATTACAAAAAATAAGAACCTCAAATCTTACTTATGTAAACTTTCAGATAACAGGTACTCCCGGCAATAAAACTATAGCCCCAATGGTGTTTATTCAATTTATTGAAAATGCTTTTAAGCATACTACCAACAAGAAAATTGACAATGCCATTATTGTTCAGATCTTTATTGAAAAGCACTCCATCCGATTCGTATGTAAAAACAAGTTTGATTCAAACCGGAAATTAAAGCAAGAGAGCAATGGTTTGGGCAATGAGCTTATTCAACGACGCCTGAATCTGATTTATCCTGAGAAACATACATTAGAGTTAATAAATCACTGCAACCTGTATACTGTAAATCTGACAATTCAAAATGGATAGATATTCCTGTATTATTATAGAAGACGAACCCCTGGCTCTTAAGAGAACCAGGGAATTTGTCAACAAAATACCCTTTCTGAATTTAAGTGGTACGTTCGATAATGCTATTAATGGTCTGTTCTATTTAAAATCCAATAAGGTCGACTTGCTTTTCCTGGATATTAATATGGATGAATTATCGGGCATCGAATTGCTGGAGAGTTCGAGGATTGACAGCCAGGTTATCATTACGACAGCTTACCAGGAATATGCTTTAAAAGGATACGAACTCAATGTTACCGATTACCTGCTGAAACCATTTACGTTTGACCGGTTTCTGAAAGCAGTAAACAAGGCCCAGGATAACATTAACCAATCTTTGCTTATTTCCCCACCACAGGAATCTATTTTTGTGAAGACCGAAAACCGGTTAGAGAAAATAAATATCAGCGACATTTTATATATTGAAGGAATGAGGGATTACCGGAGGATTCATACGGTAAACAAACGGATTATGACCCTTCAGAACTTTAGTGAACTGGAACAGATACTGCCCTCCAACCTGGTTTGCAGGGTTCATAAATCGTATATGGTTGGCATCAATAAAATTGAATCCATCGAACGGAGAAGAATAAAGATTACGGACCAGATAATCCCTATTTCAGAAACCTACATAGAACTGTTTTCACAGGTAATAAACAAAAGAGCCTTTTTCCCCGGTAGTAAATAACATTCTAAATTCCGGTAACAGTTTTGCAGACATATATAAGGAGTTTGCAGACATCTCCATCAGCTGTGCATAATCAAATTGTGCTCCCGCACTTATTCATAGACTTTTGCATAAATCATTAACCTATTTATTCAAAAAGACAAATTATGAAAAAGCTGATTTACACAACCTTATTATTAGTCCTGATAACTGGAATGGCTTTTGGTCAACAGTTAACACAAACGTTGAGAGGTACCATAACTGACATCGACAGCAAAATCCCTTTAATCGGGGCGACAGTCAAAATAGCTGGTAGCGATCCGTTAATTGGAACAACAACCGATTTAAATGGTGAGTTTAAATTGGAAAAAATAGCTGTAGGTCGAATTACACTGCAACTATCGTACATAGGGTACGAAAACAAAACCATTTCGGATATTGAGTTAAACTCCGGCAAAGAGAATGTTTTAAATCTCGTATTGCAGGAATCTGTTCAGGATCTGAAAGGAGTTGTAATTAAATCAAATAAGAACAAAGGAGAGGCTATGAACCAAATGGCCCTCATTAGTTCACGTTCAATATCAGCCGTTGAAACAAAGCGATATGCAGGAGGCCTGAGCGATCCTTCCAAAATATTGACAAATTTTTCAGGCGTCACAACTTCCCAAAACGGGCAAAATGATATAATCGTAAGAGGTAACTCACCAAAATACATTCAATGGCGGCTGGATGGTGTCGAAATTCCCAATCCTACTCATTTCGCCGATCAAAATACAATAACCGGCGGGATCAGCGCTTTAAATAACAGCCTGTTAAGTACATCCGACTTCTCAACCGGAGCGTTTGCACCAGAGTATGGCGATGTTTTATCAGGAGTGTACGATCTAAAATTCAGGAACGGGAACAACCAAAAGTATGAAACATCATTAGGTGTAGGGATCCAGGGTACCGAAGCCACACTGGAAGGACCGCTTAAAAAAGGTTATGGTGGATCGTTCCTGGTCAATTACAGGTACTCTACCATTTCCCTGTTGAACAAGCTGGGCTTGATTAAAATTGATGGTGATCTTGCGTACCAGGATGGTGCGTTTAAAATTTTGCTGCCAACTAAGAAAGCAGGAGTATTTTCCTTCTTTGGTTTGATAGGTGCCAGTGGCGGTAAGGTAACGGATGTTAAGGCTGACAAGATTACTACTCCCAGTAACGGAACCCTTACCGCTGATGTTACAGAGGATTACAACAAAGATAATAACCTCTCAAATTACGGTATGAATCATACTATAAGCCTGAATGAAAAGAGTTTTATTAAAACTACACTTTCCTATTCAACCAGCGGTATTAAGGAAGATGTCTTTAAGGTGAAAACGACTAAAATGTATGACGGCCAGGGGGAATTTCTAAACGACTCAGTGGGTGACAGGGTTCTCGATTATCAAAGCCGTATCAGGAACACAGCCTACCGGGGAGCTATAACCTATAACAATAAACTAAATGCAAAAAACACACTTCAGATAGGAACCAAATATGCGCTCCTGGGTTACGATTACAACCAGAGCAGTGCACAGGATAGTACCAAGGCTATGTTTACACTGGCTGACTTTAATGAAAACATAAGCACGCTGAGCAATTTTATAAGTTTGAAGCACCGCTTTAATGAGAACATTACGATGGTTGCCGGAATTCACAATATGAATGTATTATACAACCATAAGAGTACCATTGAACCACGAGTTGCCTTAAACTGGCAGATTAACAGCACAAGTTCGTTTAGTGCAGGATATGGCAAACATAGCACCATGGAAAGTGTGCACAACTATTTTGCCAGGGTGAAACAAGCAGATGGAAGTGTAACCGAACCCAATAAAGACCTGGATTTACTAAAAGCCGATCATTATGTATTGGGGTACGAAAAACGTTTCGGCGAAAATTTAAGAGTTAAACTGGAAGCCTATTACCAGAACCTGTACAATTTACCGGTCGAAAACAACGACACAAGTTATTATGCAACCATAAATGAAGGTACTGATTACAGGTACGTTGAATTAGTAAATAAAGGAACCGGCAAAAACTATGGTGTGGAACTTACCATTGAGCGCTTCTTCAACAACAGTTATTACTATTTAATAAATGCATCGCTTTATAATTCAAAATACAAATCGCTTGAAGGTGTTGAGCGGAATACGCAATACAACAACAACTACCTGGTAAATATCCTATTTGGTAAAGAATTTGCCACTCTGGGGAAAAAGAAAAACCAAACCCTGAACTTAAATGCCAAAGTATTTTTCGGAGGCGGACAGAAGTACATTCCATTGTTAAGGGACGCTCAGGGAAACCTCGCTGTTGATCCAGCAGCCAACAAATTCTGGGATTATAAGAAAGCGTACGATACCCAGTTCGAGGATTTCTACAAGGTAAATTTATCAGCCGGCTACAAGTGGAACAAACAAAAAATTACCCACGAACTTTTTGTCAATATAGATAACGTTACCAATGCGCAGGCTAAACTATCGGAGTATTACGATGAGAAACTTCCCGGCAAGGTTGGTTATGTTAAACAGTTCGGCATGTATCCAAACCTGATGTACCGCTTGTATTTTTAACCTGAACCATTCAAAAAGACTTTAAAGGCCGTAAAAATGAAAAATCAACATGGTCCGTCCAGGGATCAAAGCTGAAACATGTTGATTTTTCATTCCGGCCAAATAGAACATACACTCATTAATAAATGAAAATGAAAAAAATTATATCTATTGCTGTGCTCCTGGTTTGCATTATTGGAACAGCAAAATCCAACTCATTCTTCGATACAAACGGAATAAACGATTCAATCGAAATTAAGATTGATACTATGATTTCTCAAATGGGTTTGTCATCGAAAACTCCCGGAGGGGTTGTAGGCGTCATTAAAAACGGGAAGATCGTTTTTGTAAAAGCATATGGATTAGCCAATTTCGACACAAAGGAGTCAAATAAAACTACGACCTTGTTTAACCTGGGCTCAGTATCGAAACAATTTACAGCGGCTGCAATTCAGATCCTGGTAAACGAAAAGAAACTTACTCTTAAGGACGATATCCGGAAATACCTCCCCGATTTCCCTGATTACGGATATACAATTACCATCGAAAACCTGGTACATCATACCTGCGGAATACGGTCAAATGACGTGCTAACTTTAATAGCAGGAACCCAGGATTCCACAGAAACACAGGATGGAATTTACAGTTTGATAATCAAACAAAAATCCCTGAACTTTAAACCTGGCGACGAATTTTTATACTCCAATTCGGGATATGTTCTACTGGTAAAGATTATAGAAAAAATCAGCGGAATGAAATTCAGTCAATTCGTTGAGGAAAATATTTTCCTGCCCGCAGGGATGAATCAAACCGCCATTTACGACAATCCCAGCAAAATTATAATGAACAGTGCCTCCGGCCACACCTGGGGAGAAGATGAAAAATTCAAAAGAACAGGCAAGAGGAATAGTACCGTTGTTGGTCAATCAAATATATATACTTGTGTAGACGATTTCCTGCAATGGGATAACAATTTTTATAAGAATAAGTTGGGGGAATGGGATTTTACCCGGGAAATGACCGCCCTTACAACTCTCAGTAATGGCGACACATGCAGGTATGCATTTGGACTTGACATTTCGGATCACAATGGTTTAAAAACAATCAGTCACCAGGGAGGCACAGGGGATTTTACGGCACAATATGTCCAGATTCCTTCCGAAAAATTTGCCGTGGTGTGCCTGTTTAATATTCCTGTGGATGTGACAGGCCTTACATATAAGATAACCGATTTGTTTGTGAAAGGAATACCCAAAACGGTTGCGGCAGAACCAAATCCTGTAAAGATTAAGGTTGATTCTGTTGTACTTCAATCTTATGTTGGGACGTATTTCGATGAAAAGCTGTGGCTTCAGGCAACAATCACCAAAGAAACTGACCATCTGGTTTTTAAGGCTCCTTACCAGGATAAGCTCGAAATATTCCCTTCGTCAGATACTTCGTTTTTTTTGACGTTTGCCGATCTGAAATTCATATTCAGTAAAGATTCAAAAGGAGAAACAGCAAAAGTTACAATTATCCAGGATGGTCAGAAATTCCCCCTGGCATACCTTGGGTCAAACGTCTTACCATTAAAAGCAGAACAATTAAGCCGGTATTCTGGAGAATACTACAGCGAAGAGATTAACGCAACTTATCCTGTACTATTTAAAGAGAATAAATTGTATGTGAAATTCCCCCAATCCCTTGCTCAGTATTGTAATAATAATCCTGAAGCAGAACTGATTTCTGAACATGCCGATTATTTTGCTTCACCTGTGAGTAGTTTTCAATTTACTAGAAACGCTCAGAATGAAATTTCGGGATTTATCCTCAAAGATGTAGGTCGGGTAAGGAATCTGGTATTTAGTAAGGTTAAGTAAGTAAAACAGAAACAATATTTCCATGAAACGAGCCATACCAATAAATAGTCACAAAGAGGGATGATTGTTATGGTGAGTTCCATGTGACCCGTTAAAAATAAATAATAACAGATGAAATACCCATGAGCCCAAAATAATCACACCAACCGGTAATGAATATGGAAGTGAATTTAATAATATTCAACAGAACAAAGATTTTTTTCATAAGTCCTCCCCCTTTTTCAAGGGTGAGACAGAGGGGGTATACTTTGTGAGATTTAGTTTTTTACCCTCCCCAGCCCTCCCTGAAATCAGGGAGGGAGTAGATTCCGCACAATGAGCAGTTTATACAAAAAAAAATAAATTACAGAATACATAATTGTTACAAAAATATAAACACATGAAAACATTTTTTTATTCTTTCGCAATGTTACTTTTTTCTTTTTGTGCCCAGGCACAGGAAAACAATCCTTTTACCACTGGATTTGAAAAAAGCTCACAATCAGAAATACTAGGTGAACAGCGTAAAGTCTGGATTCATATTCCAAACGTCAACGGAGGAAATGATAATACCGGTAAAGGACGTTACCCTGTAATTTATTTATTGGACGGAGATGCAAATTTTAACAATATCGTTAGTATAACCGAATTCATGAGTAACGCGGGTTTTTGTCCGCCAATGATCGTAGTCGGGATTTTACATCCTGACCGAATGACGGATCTGACATTTGGTACAGATAAGGAAACTCCCGGTATTGTTGGCAATGGCGAAAAATTCATGCTCTATGTGGAAAAGGAATTGATGCCATACATTGAATCAAATTACCCGACAGCGCCCTATAAGATCTTCATTGGCCATTCTGTTGGTGGCCTCGCTGTTGTGAACACTTTAATACATCATTCCAATTTGTTCAATGCTTATGTTTCTCTGGATGGAGCTTTGTGGTGGAACAATCAGCAAATTGTAACAGATGCAAAGTTGCTTTTAGCAAATAAGAATTATAAAGGGAAAACCTTGTTTATGGCCTTGGCCAACCGGATGGAAAAAGGAATGGATACGCTTGCAGTTCAAAAAGATACTACTGATGGTACTGAGCTTATCCGCAGTAACCTGGAATTCATCAGGTATGTTTCCAATAACAAAACAAATCAATTGCGTTTCAAACACCAATTTTATGAAAATGACGATCACAGTTCCGTCCGGTTGATCGGGGAGTATGACGCCCTCCGTTATATTTTTGATTATTACAAACTTAAAATTTACAACAGTGAATTGGACGATCCCAATTTCAAACTGGATTCTTTATTAACAACGCATTATAATAATGTTTCTGAGCAAACGGGCTATCCCGTTAAACCGGATGAAAGCCAGGTTAATGGTCTTGCATACTATAAGTTGAGTCAAAAACAATTCAGTAAGGCAGAAGCATTGTTTAAACTAAATGTTGCAAACTATCCGGGAACGGCTAATTGTTATGATGGATTGGGGGATTTGTACCTGGCAAAAGGGGATAAAGAAAAAGCAATTGAGAGTTTCAAAAAAACATTGTCTCTTAAAGCAATTCCTGAAACAAAAGAAAAGCTCGACATATTATTAAAGGAAAAGAAATAGGGTTGCAAAAGGAACAGTATTCACATCTTTAAAAAAAAGCTAATGAAAAAAGTATTAATAACATTATTTGCGATTATCTATTTGTCATTTAATGTAATTGCTCAGCAATTCGAAAATAAAATAGACTCACTTATTGAAAAAGCTGTTCAGCTAAACCGCTTCAATGGCTCGGTATTGGTGGCTAAAAATGGCAGGATTATTTACGAAAAAGCGTTTGGATACCAGGATGTAGAAAAAAACATTCATAATACTTCAAACACCATTTACCAGATTGGCTCAACAACAAAAGAATTTACTGCTGCTGTAATTTTAAAATTGGCTGAACAGCATAAATTAACGATTGATGATAAGCTCAGTCAATATTTTCCTGACTTTAAAAGAGGCGATGAAATAACGATCAGGCATTTACTCACACATACTTCAGGTATTTATGAGATTTTAAGGGATCATACTGCTTTTAATGAGAGTACTCAGCCAAGGAGTAAAGAAAAGATGCTCTCGTTTTTCATCAATAAGCCACTGGATTTTGATCCGGGCACGCAATATTCCTACTGCAATTCAGGATATATCCTTTTAGGTTTGATCATTGAAAAAGTGACCGGTAAACCCTATGAGCAAGTTGTTAAAGAATTTATTTTAAAGCCATTAAGAATGGAGCATTCAGGCTTCGATTTTGCAGGGTTACAAAGTCCCGACAAAGCGATAGGCTATACAAAGTATACCAAAACCATAAAGGAAGCGTCTATCCCATGGGATTCAACTGCTACATATTCAGCAGGCTCTTTGTATAGTACAGTGGGCGATTTATACCGATGGCATAAAGGGTTATTAAATTATACGATCTATGATAAATCAAGTCTGGAAGTAGCTACAACTCCTTTTCTGGATGGATATGGACTAGGCTGCTGGATTGACACAATCTATAACAAAAAGGTTGTTTCACACGGTGGTAATATCCTGGGATATACAAGTTATTTTGGCAGGATTCAGGAGGAAGATGTATGTATAATATTGCTTAATAATATTTTCAACCATCAGATTGAAACTATTGGCCTTTCCATTCTAGCCATTCTTTATGACCAGCCTTATTCTTATTTTGATGAGATGAAACTTACACCTGAGGTATTGGAAAAATATGTTGGTGAATATGTTATAAATGCAGATTACAAGGTGAAAATAACCCGGGCAGGAGATCATTTATTCCTTCAAAGAAACAACCTGCCTGGAACTGAGATTTTTGCGTATAAAGAAAATACATTCTTTCAAAAAGATGATGACATAAGGATGTCCTTTCAAAATGAAAAAGGTATCATTAAAAAGATAATCATTATTGAAGGGCTAAGCACAAAAAAAGGCGATAAAATTGAAATGTAACAGCTTATCAAAGAATGTTTAACAATTAATATCCTAACTACTGATAACTTCTAGACAGATAAAAGAATTTGGTTGTCAGAAATACCATATAAAACAAAAAAATGGACTCAAACAGAAAGAACGAAATCATTGTAGGTGTATTATTTATACTTGCAGCAGCTGCAGCAATAATAGGTTTTGCTCTATACCAGCCTATTCTGATTGATGCCGATTATAGTATTAAGGGTTCAGCAAATGAAACCCGGGTAATATGGGGAGCATTATGTGAATTGGTTCTTGCCTTTTCAGTAATGGGTACCTCGGTTATGATGTATCCGATTTTAAATAAGGAAGATGAAAGTATAGCTATTGGCTATGTTAGTTTCAGGCTGCTCGAGGCTACTATTATAATTATAGGAACAATAAGCTTATTATCAATTGTAACTTTAAACCAGGAGTATGCAAAAGCAGCAATTCCGAATGCATCCTCTTTTCTGACTGCCGGCAAATTATTAGTGACAAAACACAACTGGACATTTTTGCTTGGTCCTAACCTGGCTCTGGGGCCCGGTACACTGATGATGAGCTATATATTATATAAATCAAACCTCGTTCCTGGCTTCATATATGTTCTGGGTCTTGCAGGCGGACCGCTTATTTTTATATCCGCCCTTTTGGTGATGTTCGGGGTATTTCCTCAGATTTCTGTTTGGGGTGCATTGCTGGCGATCCCTGTATTCGCTTTTGAAATGACTTTGGCAGTATGGCTGATCGTTAAAGGGTTTAGCTCTTCTGTGGGTGATTTCTCTACTATTCTAAAATGAAAAATAAAGGGCTCTTAAACAGGCCCTTCAAAAACAGGATATTCCGCAAGGAAGTTAAGTCACTAAATCCTGCTCATAACAGATCTTAACATGCATTTCAATTCAATAATACTGCTTTTCCGACAGTATAAGAAAAAACGGATACTCCATAATTAAACCAATTAAATCATAAAATAATGAAACCGATTACACAACTTACGATCATCATGCTTGTAGCAATTCTATTTTCTTCATGCGCTAAAATTTTCTATAGTCCTGATGCATATACACTAGCCCGCAATCAAAAAATCATTGCCATTGTACCCCCAACTGTTTCGATTGCAGCAAAAAAGAAATTTAGTGCAGAAGCATTAATGGAGCAACAAAGAACAGAATCAATTAATTTTCAGAATGAAATGTATTCCTGGATGCTTAAAAGAAAAATGCAGGGGAAAATATCACAGGAAATTCAGGAGATTGAAACAACAAATGCTAAACTCCGAAAAGCCGGTTACCCCGGAAATTCTCTGACAACCGCTGAATTATGCGAAGTACTTGGCGTTGACGGCATTATGACTTCAAATTATGGTTTGTCGAAACCAATGTCGGACGGAGCTGCTGTTTTAGAAGTACTTTTTAACGATTCAAGGAGTCCAACAAATGAAGTTCATGCATCGTTGAGCATCAGTGATTACAAAAGCAAAAAACTGATCTGGAACTATGATTATAAAACTTCAGGAAACCTGGGTAGCAGTCCTTCGAAACTTGTTGACGACCTTATGAGAGAAGCAAGTAAAAAAATGCCTTATACGAATTAAGGAATTGAAACAAGGTAAAAAAACGCCACAAAAGAAAGACTATAAAAATGGCAATTATAGCTCATAATGTGGCGTTTTTGCCTTCAAATTCATTAGTCTTGGTTGACAGGAAAGTCCAATACAAATCGCTCCTTTTCATAACCTTTACCATTCGTGAGTATTGCACTTAAACAATAAACATGAATTTATTTTACATTAACCAACACGCACAAAAAGAAGCAGTTGTTTATGAAAAACGATGGATACCAGTTGTCCTTGAACTATAGGATAGTGAAAAGCCAGTACTTAAAAGCATTGAAGTTTTGGTTGAATTACTTTCAACAGACTATATTGATTAAAAACTCTTAAATATGCTAAACAAAATATCGAAAACTCTATCCATGCAAATTATTTTAGGTTTGTTGATAGCCGTAATTGTATTTCATTTGCTGATAATCACCAGAATTATCTCCTCTGAAATCGTTTGGGCAGGTAAGCTGAAATCAGTTAGCGAAATGTATGTTTTTGAAATTGTATCAATTTTAGTAAATCTACTTTTAGTAACAGTATTGCTTTTGAAAGGAACCTTTATAAAACACGCAATAAATGACAAAATAATAAACGGGATTTTATGGTTTTTTGCGTTGGTTTTTGCTATGTATACTATTGGAAATCTATTGGCAAAATCTCTCTTTGAAAAATCAGTATTCACTCCTTTAACACTTATTTCATCATTATTAATATGGATTATCATAAGGAAAGATAAAAACAACCAACCGCTGGAATACTATCTCCATTTTGAAAATCTCTAATCTCAATGACACGGCTATGATAATTGTAAAAGCTGTTCCAGATAGTTCCATGTACTGGTCATGCTGAGCGGAGTCGAAGCATCCAGTCACGGTATTTGCAGAAATAAGCAAATACTCCAAGGCATACCAGGGAAAATGCAAACTAAAACAAATCAATTACCATTTTCCTGATTTTTTAAATCCAAGCTAATATTTCTGTTCCTTTTTTAGTTCGAATTAAGGATTAAGAGTTTCGTTACTGAATTTCTCCTCTATATATTCCATACCTTTTGATGTTGCTATTCCACGGAGAGAAGTTATTAAGATAGTCCTGATTAAACTATCATAATCCACATTCGATTCCTCGACAAAAAGTTTAATACATTTGTTATTCAGGAAGTTAGAATAATAAACTGCTAGAATTTCAACGTTAAAATTTTCACGGTAAAAACCTTGTTCAATCCCTAAACTGAAATTCTGTTTTATGCGCTTTTGGATATATTCTCGTCTTTGGGAAATAAGTTTCGACGAGACCTGGGGATAATACTTCTGCAACTGATAGGGTAAAACAGGATTTACTTTCAGAAGAGTATTGATTGTATATGTAGCAATTATTTGAAGTTGGTCAATCGCATTCAATTTTTGACAGATCAATTTATCAAGTTCCATAAACTCATGAATCAGAACATGCTGAACCACCTTTATCAGAATGTCGGTTTTGTTCTTAAAAGAATTGTATAGTGTTTTCTTCGATATCCCAAGTTCCCTCGCAATATCGTCCATTGCAATGTTTTTAATTCCGTATTTAATCAACAGATTCGCAATTTTGTTTATTAATTCATCCATGATTTTCTACCGCAATAATTTTATTTTTACGTGAAAATATGTTTTTGAATTTTTCTTTATATTTTTCCATGGTCATATAAACTGACGGCACCAGTACTAATGTAAAAAATAAAGAACTGGTCAAACCGCCAATGATAACCCATGCCAGTCCGTTTTTGCTTTCGGCACTTGCACCCGAAGCAAGAGCAATTGGGAGCATACCAAAAATCATTGAAAATGTTGTCATCAGGATAGGTCGCAACCTTTCTTTACCAGCATCGATTAATGCTTCTCTCACAGATAGACCTTTTTCCCTGAATTTATTTGCAAAATCTACAATCAGAATTGCGTTTTTACATACAAGCCCAATCAGCATTATCATTCCAACCATCGAGAAAATAGTAAGTGATTCTCCTGAAAGTGCTAACGCGAACAAAGCTCCGATTACTGCCACCGGTATTGAAAACAGAACAACAAAAGGATACAGGTAAGAATTGTAAAGAGCAACCATTACCAGGTACACAAAAATTAATGCCGCAGCAATAGCCGTGAACAAACTACTGAATGCATCAGCCTGTCGTTCCATTTGACCTTTATAATCAATAGTAATTTCGGGAAAATGGATTTTTGTTTTTATAGCAGTTTTTATTTCTTCACCCACGGTTCCAACCGGACGACCATACACCGAACATTTTACTGTAAGTGAAGAAATACGGTCGTACCGTTCAAGCTTATTAGGTCCCAACGACTGAGTGATAGCGGCAAAGTTCTTTAATTCAATAACCTTTCCCTGGTTATTTAAAAATGTGAGTGATCCCACATCGTCAATTTTTTTACGGTTGAATTGGTCGAACTGAACATTAATGTCAAAATCATCGTCGCCCTCGGAATATTGCAGGTCAGTATTTCCGGCCAATGCCAGGTTCAATGTACTTCCAACCTGTAGCACATTAAGACCTAATTGCTCCATTTTTTCCCTATCCAGTTTGATTTGCAATTCAGGTTTGCTTTTATCAATGGATAATTTTACATCATTTGTTCCCGGTACTTCTTTTATAATTTTCATCACACTATCACCCATTTCAAAAAGTTTATTCACATCAGGCCCGCGTAATAACACCTGTATTGGTGCATCATCAGCGTTTCCCATTCCGGTAGTAGGAGTGGCACTAACTTTTAATCCGGGAATTTCCTGAACCTCTTTTTTTATCATAGCGGCAAACTCGCTAACCGATAATTTTCGTTGTTTCTTATCCACAAGGTTAACTGTTATTTCACTTTTATTATTTACTCCACTGCCAGTTCCAAAATCGGAACTTGAATACCCGATGTTCGAATACACTTTAACAACCCCTGGTTTTTTAAGCAAAAGATCCTCCACTTTTTGTGTCAGCTGTGTGGTTTGATAAATAGTATTCTGCGGTTCACCTTCAATCTTAACAATAAATTCTCCCTGGTCGCCATCGTTCATAAATGCAGTGCCTACCAGGCCCATTCCTACAAGGGAAAATGATATTATGATTAATACGGTTACTGTTAGGTACAATGTTTTACGGTGATTCAGTGCCCATTGCAGGATTCTTTCGTAATATCCTACTATCTTATTATATGTCGTTTCTACCCAAATAGAAAACTTTCCGATAATTGACTTTTTTGTATAATCCTGTATTTTGCTGAAACGGGAGGCTAATAACGGGGTAACGGTGAACGAAACTATGAGGCTCATGAGTGTTGCAAAAACAACAACCAGGGAAAACTCTCTGAGCATATTGCCAATCATACCAGATACTAATGATAAGGGCAGGAAAACCACAACATCAACCAGGGTAATTGCTACCGCAGTAAAACCAATTTCATTTCTGCCATCGAGCGCCGCCAGGTGTTTATCTTTTCCCATTTCGAGATGACGGTATATATTTTCCAAAACCACAATAGAATCATCAACCAAAATGCCGATTAACAGAGAGAGAGCCATTAAGGTGAGCATATTGAGCGAAAAATTAAAAATATACATGGCAATGAAAACCGAAATAATTGAAGCCGGTATAGAAATTAAAACGATGACAGAGTTTCGGATACTATGCAAAAAAACAAACATTACAAACGCGACAATCAGTATAGCAAAACCTATATCTTCCATTACTGCATTGGCCGAAGCTAAAGTATAGGTAGAATTGTCGGAAGCGATATCAAACTTTAACTGATAATCGGGATATTGATTTTCGAGTACTTTCAATTGCTCTTTTACCCGTTTGCAAACGTCAACAGTATTGGCATCTGTTTGTTTCTGGATACTTATGCCAATAGAATTTTTTTCATTGATTTTATTTAAATTAGTCTGTTCCGCAGTGCCGTCAACAATTTCTGCAATATCTGATAATTTGATACTGCTGCTGGATACTGTTCTTGAAACCGTTATGTTTTGAAACTCTTCTATTGATTTTATCTTTCCCAGTAACCGAACTGTATATTGTTTAACATTGCTTTCTATTTTACCGGTAGGCATTTCGATGTTTGCATTATAAATTGCCTGATACACCTGGCTGATTGTAATCTTGTAAGCATCAAGTTTATGCTTATTGATGTTGATTTTAATTTCCCGTTCATTTCCACCGACCAGCGTAACTTGTCCTACACCATTAAGTTTCGAAAGCTGCGACTTGATTTGGTTATCCGTTAGTAAATACAATTTTGTCGGAGGCATTTTGGCTGTGACCCCAAACTTAATTATCGGCATTTCATCGGAAGAGAATTTATTAATAGATGGCGATTTCACACCGGTTGGCAGATTTGCCGCCATTGCATTGATCTTACGCTGTGCATCCTGTACAGCTAAATTAGCATCGGAGCTCGATTCCAATTCGATGGTAATAGAAGATAATCCCTCCTGAGAAGTTGATTGCATACTTTTTACATTCTCAAGGGATGAAAGGGCATCTTCCAGTTCTTTGGTAACGGAACTTTCTACCTCATTTGCCGAGGCACCAGGGTATGTTGTTGTGATACTGAGCGCAGGGAAATTAAGTTTAGGAATTAGTTCATAGTTTAATTTTGTATAGCTGGATATACCAAGAAGAGACAGGACAGTAAAAATTACTACTACCAGCGTTGGTCTTTTTATTGCAATTTCAGTAATCGACATAATTGTAGTATTTAATTTTCAATTTTAATTGCCTTGTTTTCAGATAGATTTATTTGGCCGTTTACTATCACTTTTTCGCCTTCCTTTAAACCGGAAATTACTTTTATAAATTTGTCGTTCCCATTTCCAACAACAATTTTTCTAAGTAAAGCTTTGTTATTTTCGGCAACATAAACTTCGGCATCTGTTATACTTCCCAACAGAGATTCACGGGGAATATATAATGCGTCCGCGGCCACAGGAAGTTTAATATTGACATTTGCAAAAGTTCCTGATTTTAAAGGGCGTTTTGAATTATTCGGTATTACAATTTCGACAGGATAGTTATGTGAATCATCGCCCTGGGAACTGATGAAACTAATATTACCCTCAAATGTTACCCCGGGATATATATCGGTTGTTATCCTGGTTTTATCGCCCTGTCTAAGTTGATATACATTTACTTCAGAGACATTCAATTTGATTTTAAGTCTTGAAATATCAACGATTGTAACTATAGGGCTTCCAATATTGATGTATTCGCCTTCTTCAACCTGCTTTTTGGTAATAATGCCGCTTAACGGGGATTTAATTGTAGCATCTGCCAGCAGTTTTTCTGCTTGCTCTAATTGGATTTCAGCATTTTCATATAAATTCTGAGCTTCATTTAATTGCTGTTCAGTTGCAGTACCTCCTTTATAAAGATTAGAATACCTTTCCAGATCTTTTTTAAGTTTTGCGACACTGATACCGGCAGTTTGAACAGCAAGTTTTTTTAGTTTATCATCAATGATAGCTATAATGCTCCCTTTTGATATAACTTGTCCAAGTGCAGCATTCAGTGAAATAATTTTCCCCTGTGCTTCAGCGGCAACATCTATTTCAGAATACGCCTCCATATAACCTGTGAGTTGAAGTTGATCGCTTATAGCCATTTTTGCAACTGGCGAAACATTTACCGAAACATAAGCCAGATCAGTACTTACATCTTTGTTTGCGTTTATTTTTTTAGAGTTGGTCGACAGCCTGAACACAATAAGTGCCAGTACTGATAAAGCGATAACTATGATAATTAGTTTCTTCATGACTATAGGTTATTTTAAAGTGTTTATATAATCCATTAAGGTTCCTTTTGATTGTTCTAGGTTTATCTTAGCAATATAAAGACTCAGCAGCTTGTTGTAATAGTTGTTGAGACTTTCACGATAAGAGCTTTCAGCCTGTACCAAATCAAGTGACGAAGCTGCGCCTTGCTGATATTCGAGTTGGGTGTTTTTATATACATTTTCCGCTAAATCAAGATTGTCTTTTTCACTTTGAATGTTATCAACAGCATTCTGATATTGGATTTCGCTATTGGAAAGCTCAACTTTAATGGATTGCTCAGTAAGCCGAATATTTTCCAGACTTTTTTCGATATTCAGTTGTGATTGTGAAATTCTTGCGTTGCGTTGCAATCCATCGAACACGGGAACTTTGAGAGTAATACCAATACTTGATCCTTTATACCAATCTCCCCCTGATTTAGTAAAGTCAAACTGGTTGCGCATGGCGCTATAACCATAGTTTGCATTAAATGAAAGCGATGGTAAATAACCAGCCATATTGCGTTTTTTGTCCATTTCGTAAATACTAAGGTTTGTTTTCTGTAATTGATAATCAATATGGTTATCAATTAAAAAGCGATCTGACTGAAATTCTATGGGTTGAATGTCGATACTAAGTACAGTATCCAATAATATAATAGTATTATCCAGTGGCATGCCCATTTGATATTTTAGTGTATTCAGCGATTGTGTGTAGCTGAGTTCGCTTTGTTGCAATTGCGATTTTGTATTGTTATAACTCACACGGATTTTGTCGACATCAACTTTTTTAGCCATTCCGTTTTTATATTTTAAACCTGTGGATTCCAATGATTTTTCTGACGCGACAAGTGTGGCCCGCAGCGAATTCATTTGCTTCTCAATAACTAATGTTTGGTAATAGGTTATGCTGATGTTATAAGCTGTCTGCTCCGACGTCTTCGATAAAGTTTGTTCCGATAGTTGCTTGCTTATTTTTGCCGCATTTAATGCTATTCCAAAGATTGGATCAAAGATTTTTTGAGATAGCTGTATACTACCTGTCAAATTGTGCGTTGTTCCCATTGTTACCGGGATCTGGGTTCCGGGTTGACCCATTAATTCACCTGGAAGTACAGTAGTATTCAATATCAGGTTATCGGTATATGACCCTGAAGCATCCACCTGGGGAAGCATTGTTCCGATTTGCTCTTTCACTTTCTTTTGGCTGATGGAAACATCATACCCTGCAATTTTTATATTGCTGCTATTTGTGATTGAATAATTGACGCACTCTTTGAGTGTTAATGGCTTTTGAGCATGCAGATAAAAACTGCATGTTGCAAAGAATAAGGTTAGAAATATGATTTCTTTAAATTCCAATGTTCTTCTCATTGTATCATTAGTTTATAATAATGATACAAATGTGATATCAAAATAATGAACTGGAAAATTATTGAGATGAAGGGATAAAGATCAGCGAAGAATGAACCGTTGATGAGATATTATTGTCTGTACCTGCTATTAAAATCTTTAATATAGGTTTTGCCAATAGGTATTTCCGTTTCAGGAATAGTTATCGAATTTGAGCGAACAGACTCTATCCGCTTAAAGGGTAAAATATAACTTCGGTGGACACGAATAAAGTCTTTTTCAGGTAATTTATCCACCATATCACTCATTGTCATACGTGCCACAACAGTTTTTTTGTCTCTTATAAATATTTTTAAGTAATCCGCTAATCCTTCAATATATAAAATGTCAGCTATAGGAATTTTTACCAAACTATAATCTGCTCGGATAAAAATATGATTGTCTTCAGAATGATTTTGTTTGTTTGTATAATTAAAATACTCATTGGCTTTGTTTATAGCCTGGCTGAATCGATTAAAGTTGATGGGTTTTAATAAATAGTCAATAGCATTAAGCTCGTAACTCGCCACAGCATATTCGCTGAAAGCGGTAGTAAAAATTATCATAGTATTTTGCTGAATGGCTTTTACGAGGCTTATTCCATTCATTGATGGCATTTGTATATCTACAAATAATAAATCAACAGGATATTTCCGTAAGTAATGTAATGCTTCAGTAGGATGAGTAAATGTTCTTTGCAAATTGATAAAATCTGTTTTCTCGCAATGTGATTCAATTACCTTTAATGCCAAAGGCTCATCATCAATTGCTATTGCTGTAATCATAGTAAATTGATATGAAGTGATACAATGAAATCATTTTCAGTTTCTTTTATTGTCAATAAATGTCTGGAAGGATATATCAAAGCTAAGCGGTGTTTCGTGTTCTCAATTCCTAAACCATTACTATTTTCTTTTATGCCGGATTGAATGTCAACTTTGTTATTAGCAACTAAAAAATGGATTTCCGATTCGTTTATTTTAATATTAACCCTGATGCTACTGTCTTGTTCGGAATTTACACCATGCTTAAATGCATTCTCAACAAAGGGAATAAGCAACATGGGGGCAATTTGCAATCCGGTTAACTCTCCTTCAACGATATAATCAAATTTTATTTTACTATCTAAACGCAACTTTTGCAGTTCAATATAATTGTTAAGGTAATTAATTTCTTCCTCTAATGGCACAAAATCATTTTGAGTTTCTTTCATAGTGTATCGCATCATTTCCGAAAGTTTATCAACCATATCCGCGGTTCGTGGTGAGGTATCAATTGCTGTAGCATATATATTATTTAAAGTATTAAATAAAAAGTGCGGATTGATTTGGAATTGTAAAGAAGAAATTTGAGCAATTAATTTTTCTTTTTCCAATTGCCGGAGATGATCGTTAATGGTTAATGAGATTGATGCTAAGATTGAAACAGACAGCGTCAAAAAAGCATTTGCTCTCATAACTGGTTCTATTTTTATTAGCATAGGATTAAAGCTTGCTATATTACCCGGATTAACACCAAATAAATTAAAAAATACACCTGACAAAACAAAAGCTGTGACAATGCTTAATACAAGCGTAATTACATATAACAAGTATTTTTTTAATAAGAGGAATTTGGGAATCAGGACAAAATAATTGAAATAAAATATAATTATAAGAAAAAGACTTGAAATAATAATCGGAATAAATGAAATAGTAGCTGTTGGGGTAAAAGATTGAATAACCTGATAAGCGGACAAAAAGGGAACCATCAATAGCAAACCCCAGGCTATAATATGGATTGAGATTGTAATAAAATAGTTTTTCATTATCATTCAATTTATTGAATTACAAATCAAAGATAAGATTTTAGTTCGTGAAAATATTTGCGATAAAGTGAATGAGTTTGTAGAAGAACAATAAAGTGTTTGGAATTTTGACTTTTTGTTTTTACCTGGCTTTGGGTGAAATGCAACCTCCCACCTCCTAAAAATTGGATTAGCTTAACAATTCCAGTTGCATTCTGATTCAATAATACTCTTCTCCGTTGCGCACAGACAGTGCCGGGTGGCTTCATACGCTTTTTCCTGTCACGGTAATTGCAGAAAAAAGCAATTACACCGAGGCGCGCCAGGAAAAAAGCACACTTCACTACAGGTAACTACTTCAATTATTGTTTACAGTACTTTCAAAGCCTTGCCATTTATAATTATGCTCGCACCCGTGTTGGTGTATTCTATGCCTTTCGCCAACGGACAATAACGAATGATTTACATGATAGCGTTTTGCAGAATGATAACAGCAGTTTGCAGACATCTTCACTTTCGTTGCATAACCGAATTGCAGGCATATACCCATACCTATACTTTTGCTGAAACTAATCAATAAAAAAAAGCAATATGAAAAAGCAGATACAAACAGCACTCCTAATAGGTATGATCTTCCTATGTGCAAACACATTTGGCCAAACTACAGAGTTGGGACCAGGAAAAATAAAAAAGGCTGACAAAACAGCAAAAACCTATTTAGACCTCATGGTTAATGTGGTGAGTACAAATCTCAATTATGGCAGTTCGAACATGGCCCTGGCAGATTATAAGAAATCGGTTAATGGCATTCAGGCCGGCTTATCATTTCAGGCGGGTATCACATCCAGGTTTTCACTTGTTTCCGATTTGTATTTTATCAGGAAGGGCGGCAAATTAAAAACTGATAACGAATTATCCTTCAACGAATCAACGCTTCGTTTTTATACAATTGAACTACCCGTGTTAGCTCGTTTCCATTTTGGCGAATTTTATATGAACGCCGGGCCATCAATAGCATATAATCTTAAAGGCACCAGCAAAATCGATGGTTTGACTACTGACCTGTCCTTTAATAATTCAAGCGAAGGTTTTAAGCGGTTTGATGCCGGTATTCAAATTGGTGGAGGATACATGTTTCAGATCAAGGAGAAAAGGCTTGCACTGGATATCAGATATAATTATGGTTTAACCAACATCTCGCAAAGCAAGGAAATGTATAACAGGAGTTTGATGATCAGTATGAATTACTCCAAACCCTGGAAAACAAACCCGCTTGGGAGGAAATAAACATATACAGCGATTAACGCCATTCGCAAAATTGTCCAACAAAAATCAGCATGCAATTTGTAGAAAGCAGAACAGGCATTTTGCCCGGCCTGCACAAGGGCTAGTTCGGAAGTGATCGATATGTATGCGCGGTAGCGGGAATACCATTACTACCCGATTTGTGATTGTGAACTAAACGGGGCTTATTACAAATTGCATGGGTACGAGCAAGCACATGAGCAGATGCTTGCCGGGAGCATAATGGATACAATCCATATAAATACACTATTTTTACGGGAATCATTCCGGCTTTGTTTGCTGACAACGGATGAAAATCCCAATTTTATCGCATATAACTTTATCCTATTTAGTATGAGAAAACCAGCTATTATATTCGCATTGGTGGTCCTGGCGGTTTTAATTTCAAACGGGCAGCAATTTAATTATTCGCTAAACAATGAGAGCCAGGGAGAAGAATTCTACCTGAACGGAACCAGGCTGGTAGAACTCGGCAACTACAGGGAAGCCGATTCGTTATTAACACTGGCCTTATGTACCTTTAAAAATGAAGATGTGTATTTTAACCGGGCCATATCGAGGCTGTATAATTACGATACGGCGGGGTCCTGCGAAGATTTGAATATTGCCGCAAACAAATACTTCGATACTGATGCAAGCCGGCTATTCAATACACACTGCTGTTATAAAGTTGATTCCATTTATTACGACAGGAAATTTGTGAAAACCTCCGCCGCGAACTTCAGGTACCTGGAGGAAGTGCAGTACCTGAAAACTTCGGGGGATATAACAGGCGTGGTGCACGAGCGCAATGCAAAAAACCCGGCCTTGTGTCTCGACCTGGGTTGCAGCGACGATATACTCGGAATGAGGGAATTAACAACCGATGTAATTGCTGTATATCTTTTGATTGACTCAACGAAATATTTTCTCAACACTCCCGTCCCACCCATTATTGAAAGAATAAACCAATACAAGGAATTGAAGGAAAAGGCCGGATTGTATTATGCTGTAAAATATAAGGCATTGAAAGAGCTTAACCGCCTTGAGAATATAGCCATTTTCTACCAGATCAGGATTTCGGACAAAGGAGAGGTAATTGACGGGGAATTCCTGAACGTTTTCCCAAAAGTTCCTGTTACCGGATTTGAGAAGGACCTGGAAAATGATATACAGGATGTTATACGTCGTTATCCGAAAGTAAAACCAGCCAGGTTTATGGGTAGCAATGTTGGTTTTATTTCGTACGATGCAATCGACTTTTAGTATTGTGATTTAACTCACCGCCGGCCTTTATTGGTAACTCTGATGCATACCCCACGCGTAAGGCTACTTTTCCAACAACGACAAAAGGCACCAATCCACTTCACTCATAACTCATAATTCATATTTCATAATTCAAAACTCCGTCATTGATTAACCCTTTCACTTACGACTTCATTTTCCGAATAGATCATTGCAAGCAACTGGTAGTAATCCTCATACCTTAATTGCCCGGCATTCAGTTTTTGAATCCTTTTAAAATCCACTGCAAGGGTTTGTAGCTTCCTGGCATCAAAAACCCGTTCACACAAAGGCAGCACAACAGTATTTACTATCTTAATATGTCGTTTTTCAAGTTCAATATACTCAAGCATGTTTAAAGCCAGGGTATCAATAACCTGCACGTTGCCCGAAAGGTATTCCTGGAAAAGAGCATCAATTTCGTTTATACACGCATGAGCCAGTTTATGTTCACTGGCCAGGTGCTCAATTGTGTCGGCTGTCCAGGGTATGTTATATTCCAGTAAAGCCGGGTAAAGACTTTTCTCTTCCTTTTCATAATGAGTATGCTCATTGAATGAATGGAGAAAATCAAAAATCTGCACAATCCTGTATGAGTCGATGAATTTGCCTTTCTGCATATCAAGTGCCAGTTTTTTCATGGCGTCAAGAATAATGTTTATAGCAGTATGATCACCTTTAATATCACGCGTAGCATTCATAGCGGTTGGTTTTTGAGATAAGTTTACAGTATAAATTCCAAGCCGGGAAACATACTCCCGGTAATGGTAATTACTTCCTGTTAATTTGCTTTAATGCTATAACGGTGGGCAAATTTTATTATTTCAGTACAATCCCGGATCGGTGTTAATTATAGTTAATTCAAATACTTTGTCTCCCGCTCTGCTGCGAAAGCTTTCTACCCGCTGGTAATCTTTTCGCTTGTTAAATAAGATTGGTTAAATGTGTCCTTGTTCCTGTATATCATTAACTTTTCCAAAGTAAATCTCCCGCGTAATTGGAATCGCTCTGATAAAGCAGATATATCTCCAGCTCCGGATTTTTCACTTCGCGGGTATTTTATATTATTATTCAAAACAGGTATTTGCATTCCCTCATTTAAGCAGCTGGCATTGCACTTAAGCATATAAGCATTACTTTTGTTCTGAGATGGATCCTAAGCAAATATTCATGAACGAAAATATGGTCTGGACAATTGGTATCGCCCTTGTTCTCGGAGCATGGATTGTTTACTTGTTGATACGGCTTCATAAGGAACAAAAGAAAAACCTTGAGACAAAAAAGAAATCCGAAGAAATTGAATACCAGCTGGAGAATATACGGCTGGAAACGATAGAGTCAAGGCTTAATCCTCACCTGCTTAAAAACATACTTAACTCCATTCAGTCGCATGTGTACCAGTCGTATTATGCCATCGACAAACTGGCAAATGTGCTCGATTATATATTGTACGACAGCCACAAACAATATGTTACGCCAAAGGAAGAAGTCGATTTTATTTTAAGCCTGATTGAGATCAATAAAATCAAGCTCAGCCCGCTGTTTGAGCTGAAAGTGAAACTGAAGATTCATGAAAATGAACCCTTGTATCATCAGCGGTACCTTGTCCCGCTTATTTCGGTTGAACTGGTCGAAAATGCTTTTAAACATGCCGATATTCAAAGCCCTGATGCATTCATATCGGTAACAATTTCATTTAACGACAGCATTTCTCGCTTACAGTAGCCAATAAAATTTCAGCAAAAGAGCCAATAAAAAAGGACAAAAGCGGCCTTGGCGACGAAATGATGGAACAACGTTTAAAGATCATTTACAAGGAAAATTACTCCCTGGATAAGTTTACTGAGGATAATGTTTACATTGCTCAACTAAAAATCAACCTTCTTGAACACAAGGCTAAAATGCTTGCTGCTCGATGATGAGTTGCAGGGATTAGCATACCTGAAACTTCTCTGTGAACAAATTCCTGAACTAGAAGTTATACGGGCATTTGATGACCCGGCAATGTTTCTGAAGGAATTTCCCGGAATAGATTGCGACCTGTACATTCTCGATATTGAAATGCCAGGCATGAATGGCCTAGAGGTTGCCCGTATTCTGAGGGGGAAGCCCGTTATATTTATCACAGCGTACAAACAATATGCTGTTGATGCCTTCGACCTTGATGCCGTTGATTATATCCATAAACCGGTGCAGCCTGAACGGCTGAAACTTGCAGTCGAAAAAGCAAAAAAGAGAATCGAAGGCAATTCTGTAGCTCAGAAATATATACAGCTTAATACGGGTAAAGGACGCACTTTGATTTTCACCGATCAGCTTGTGTACATTAAAACTTCGGAAACCGACAGCAGGGATAAAATTGCGAGGATGAATGATAATTCATCACTCCTGCTTAAGAATATATCCTTCGAACGCCTGTCGGAAATTCTACCCCGTGGTCAGTTTTGCCAGATCAATAAGAAAGAAATGATAGCATTTAAGGCGGTCCACTTCTTTTTACATAATGAAATAACCACACGAATCCATGATGAAAACGGACAGCCTTTGGCACTGACATTAAGCGAAATGTATCGTAAGAATTTTATACAGGAGATTTAAATATCATTTCATTACAGTTTTTTACTGTCTTGTTCCAAAATCAGGTCAGTAAGAAGGAAGCGGACAAAATATCCCATAAATATGTTGCAATTTTGTGTCCCGGGCTGATATTTATCGGATCAGGCTACAAACAATCCGGCGAAAAGCGAATCGTGCCATGATGCATTACCTGCATCAAAAAAAATCACAAATTCATTGTGCAATTCTTAATTTAAGAATCAGCAGGGTGTGATTTCAGTATAAAAGAGTTTGCCTTAAACCAACCTGCAGCTATGAAGAAATTAAAGATTACAATCATTTATCTGATAACTATTTTTGGTTTTCTGGCTCTTATGTATGTAATTTTTATTTTGGGTAAAGGTCTTGAGACAGGAAGGGTTTCTGCTAAAGCAGTTTTAGAGACAAATGCATTAACCGAGTTCATTATCAGCCTGTGGCATAATATACAGAGCCCTTTAGCACTATTGTTAGCCCAGATTATTACCATAATTATAGCCGCCCGTATCCTGGGATGGCTATCGTTTAAAATCGGGCAACCGGCAGTTATTGGTGAAATTACAGCCGGTATACTCTTAGGTCCGTCGTTTGCAGGAGCATTTATGCCGGTATTTTCAGCCGCTCTTTTCCCGGTCCATTCACTCGGTAACCTGCAGTTTCTAAGCCAGATCGGGCTGATCCTGTTTATGTTTATTGTCGGGATGGAACTTGATTTCACGACGCTGAAAAACAGGGCAAAGGACGCAGTAATCATAAGCCAGATGAGCATAGTCATACCGTTTACACTCGGGCTTGGACTGGCTTATTTTATCTATGGCACATTTGCTCCACGGGGAATACCTTTCCTGCCTTTTGCCCTCTTTATCGGAATTGCGATGAGTATAACCGCATTTCCAGTACTAGCCAGGATTGTGCATGAACGAGGCATACAGAAAACGCCTTTGGGTGCCATGGTTATTACCTGTGCGGCTGTTGACGATATAACCGTATGGAGTATGCTTGCAGCAGTGGTTGCAGTTGCCAAGGCAGGTTCATTGATGAGTTCAGTGTTTACTCTATTGCTGGCATTCCTTTATGTTTTGATCATGTTAAAAGTGATAAGGCCTTTCCTGAACCGTGTGGGTGACCTGCACCCAACACGCGAAAACCTCAGTAAGCCTGTGATAGCTATTTTCCTTTGCACACTTATCATTTCATCCTATCTCACTGAAGTGATTGGATTGCATGCTTTGTTTGGTGCATTTATGGCTGGCACCATCATGCCTCAGAATGCCAGGTTTAAGAACCTGTTGATTGAAAAAATTGAAGACGTCGCAATTATTTTATTACTACCCTTGTTTTTTGTTTTTACCGGCTTACGAACACAGATCGGTCTTATAAACGATTTTCATTTGGTGGGAATAACCGGTCTTATTATTTTTATTGCGGTAGCCGGCAAATTCATAGGCGGGGCTTTGGCTGCCAGGTTAGTGGGGCAAAACTGGCAAAACAGTTTGTCGATAGGGGCATTAATGAACACACGTGGTTTAATGGAACTGGTTGTATTGAATATCGGTTACGATCTTGGAATACTTTCGCCCGAAATATTCTCGATGCTCGTGATAATGGCATTGGTAACTACCTTTATGACAGGACCATCGTTAAATCTGATAAATAAGTTTTTTACCAGAAAAACAAGCCCCATTCAGGCAGAAATCCGTCAGTTGAGTAAATATAAAGTGCTGGTAGCATTTGCCAGGCCTGAGAAAGGTATAGTCCTCCTGCGGCTTGCTCACAGTTTTGTTAAAAAAATGAACGACAATGCCTTGATTACAGTGCTTCACCTTTCGCCTAACAAGGAGCTTAGCCAGGAGCAGATTGATGAATATGAGCAGGATAGTTTTGCCCCTGTTATTGTCGAAGCAAAAATGCTCAACCAGAAAATCACATCGCTTTTTAAGGTTTCGAATAATATAATTACCGATATCCCGGAAACTGCAAACAGGGGCGATTTTGATTTGCTGCTGATAGGGATCGGCCAATCCATCTACGAAGGCAGCATCCTGGGGAAGATACTCGGATTCACAACCCGGATTATTGCTCCTGAGCGGATTATTCACTCAGCAAAAAGCAGGGACAAATGGATCGAGAAACTGCCTTTTGAGGAAAGCACACGCATTGTTCTTTCAAGAAGCAAAGTTCCTGTGGGCATCCTGGTTGATAAAAATTTCAATAAAACCGACAGGATTCTCATCCCCGTATTTGACAGAAGGGATGAATTCCTGATAAAGTATGCCCAAAGACTAATTTCTAATTCAGGAGCTCAGATAACTATACTGGATGCGAACGGATCAGTAAAAAATTCAGAAATGAAAGAAACATTAAGGTCAATAGAACAAAATGCACCTAATCATATCTGTCTGCTTCCTGATCAGGCAGTGGAAAACAACCTGTTCGAAAACCAGGATCTAATTATCATAAGTCTCGGAAGCTGGAAAAAACTTCTGGAATCTAACAGCGAGTGGCTTGTAAAGACACCTTCGGTACTAATAATCTATGAACCGTTAATCGAGCTGTTAAATAAATAATCTTTATCTATCAATCCTTACGTTGCATTTAGTCCTGGAGCGAACTGTATGCGATCTTCCTGTCAGGGCATATGATGAAAAAAGCAAATTACTTATACCTACTTGTTTATATCTGGTTCTCTCTTGCAAATATCTTATTCCTGCATCACTGGCTATTCTAAAAACATAGTACAAAAACAATGTGCCACTGGTTAACACTTACTATTGCTGAGACCGGTAGTCCATATTCAAAGCTCCTCAATTTAAACTTCCTGGTTTTAAACCATCTCCTAAACTACAACCACATTCGTAGTATTACATAATAATAAAACTGAGAATGGTTCAATATAGCCGTATTTGTGTAATACGATAAAGTCGGAAGTGAATAAATCAGATGCCCTGTGCGGCAATATTATTGAATTAGATCAAATTTTACTTCCTGTCGGATTGAGCTCAATAGAATTGGCACAACACTCATAACATCGTGACAATTTCATACTAGTTGTAGAAAATAAATTTTATATCGCTTGCGATATAATAATATGTACCTTTGCATCGCACTTGATTTAATCGCTTGCGATATTTAGTCAAAATCAGAAAATGACAATTAAAGAAAAAACCGAATGGAGCTATTGTGTTAAAACTCATTGGCTTCAAACTGCTTTCAGAATACTCATGGGGGCTGCTCTGTTATTTGCAGGCGTCTCGCACCTTACATTTGCACGACTGGAATTTGTGGCGCAAGTACCAACCTGGCTTCCTTTGCCTGCCGACCTGGTTATAATTCTCTCAGGTTTTGCCGAAATAGCCCTTGGGTTTAGCCTGATTTTTATAGCCAAATGGAAAGCTTTAGCTGGCTGTATGGCAGCACTATTCTTTATCCTGGTGTTTCCCGGAAATATTTCTCAATATGTTAATCATATTGATGCTTTCGGTTTGAACTCCGACCAGGACAGATTTATACGCTTATTTTTCCAGCCGGTATTAGTGGCATGGGCATTATGGTCGACCGGGGCATGGAAAGCCTGTTTAAAACGAAATAAATAACATTTTATATCAATAAATCATGAAACAAAATTTTTATCAGTTTAATGCTAAAAGTCTGCAGGGAAAAGAAATCAGCATGGATGACTATAGGGGCAAATCTATTCTTGTTGTCAATACAGCCAGCGAATGCGGTTTAACTCCACAATATGAAGGTTTGGAAAAACTATATCAGAAATACAAAGACAAAGGACTTGTTATCCTGGGTTTCCCCTGCAACCAGTTTGGCAACCAGGAATCAGGCGATGAGAAATCTATTTCCGAAGGCTGCCTGATCAATTATGGGGTAAGTTTTCCCATGTTTTCGAAAATTGACGTTAACGGTGAGAACGCTCATCCCATTTATAAATATCTGAAGGGTGAACTTAACGGAATTCTGGGAAGTAGAATAAAATGGAATTTCACCAAATTCCTTATTGATGCCAATGGTAAACCGGTTAAACGATTTGCACCTGTTACCGAGCCTGAAAAAATCGACAAATACCTTGAAAATATTTTGAACTAATTTTGTTTACATATCAGGTGAATAGGGATACTCAACAAAATTACCTGTTTACAAATTTTCTTTCTTTCACCAGATTTGCCTGTTCACTCATTATCAAACAAAAAAAAGAAAAAATGGAATTTGACCAACTGAAACTGAGCAATCAATTGTGTTTTCCGATATATGCTGCTTCCAGGCTGATAACCAGGGAGTATCAGCCCCACCTCGATAAACTTGGAATCACATATCCACAATACCTGGTACTAATGGTGTTGTGGGAAACAGATGCTATTTCGGTCAACGAGATCTCAACAAAACTGATACTCAATACAAATACCATCACACCTCTTTTAAAACGGATGGAGTCGCTTGGCCTTA
Source organism: Bacteroidales bacterium (assembly GCA_963677975.1). Classification (GTDB taxonomy): domain Bacteria; phylum Bacteroidota; class Bacteroidia; order Bacteroidales; family UBA4417; genus UBA4417. Next base: position 5,184,862 of record OY782677.1, read on the forward strand.
TCAAACGACAGCGATCAGAAAGTGATGAACGAAAAGTAATTGTAGAACTTACATCGAAAGGAAAACTAATGCAGGATGAAGCGGCAACCATACCGGAGAAACTTGCGGCAGGACTTATTTCGGAAACACTTAACGTAGGGGAATTGGTTGATCTGAAGAATAAACTCGAAAGTATTATCTGTTTTCTGACAGAAAAAACCAAAATTGAATAGAGGAATACGGAATCAAATCCGAAACTTAACAACTGTTAACGTTCTTTCTGTTTCGTTAACATTCTGCGTAAACCGATGACTGTACTTTTGTATCGGTTAGTTAAACAAAGAGTTTGTATTACATGTCTCTGCTGGTTACAGAGGTAATTTCATAACTGGTTTTGTTGTTTGTTGAGAAAAATGCGGTTCAGTTTCTGAGCCGCGTTTTTTGTTTTTATTACATATTTAAAAGGAATCAAAAGAGGCCCTAATTAATTATAGTCAGGTCAAATAATTATCCTAATTTTGGCTTTATGAAGAAGGGGCGGTGAGATTTTACAGGATCAAAAAGCACTGTTTTTACATTTTATCTTTAGAAAACTGGTCATAGGAAATAGCTGATGAATATTCTTATAGCTGAAGATGACGATATGCTTCAAAAACTAATGGATATCTGCATGGATATCCTTGAATGGGATTATACATTGGTCGAAAATGGTGTACAGGCTGTGAACGAATGTAAAACCAGTAATTTCGATGCTATTCTGATGGATGTGTATATGCCCGTGCTTAATGGCATTGAGGCTGCGAAACAAATCAGGATATTTAACAAAGTGACGCCAATAATCGGGGTTTCGTCCCAGATAGATTACTATACTCAAATTGAGTGCGCCAAAGCAGGCATTAATGGTTTCCTCTCAAAACCATTTACAGAAGACGAAATAAGGGAGTCGGTCACACGACTGGTAGCTTCCGCTTCACAGGATATATGATTCACCCTGTACTTAAAGATACTCAGGTATAGATACAATATACAAAATTCAATAAAACCCTGTGTCCCATCTTTTTTAATAACCCGCACTTAAACAATGGTGAATGTTCCTATTTAAACCTGTGGGTGACGGATTCGCCGCCGCTTGTTGTTTTTTGTGCCAGGCTTTGTACATTTTCCTTTTCAACCAACTCATTTAATGCTTCCCTTATAGGAGCGTACTTATAATGAAGCGGACAGGGATTGTTTTCGTCGCATTGTTTCAAGCCAAAGCCGCAACCACAGAATATTGCTTCTCCCTGGGTAGCAATGATTAATTTCTTAAGCGATAAATCCGGCTTTTCGGTATTAAAGTAAAATCCTCCCCCCTTCCCTTTCTGCGATTCAATAAATCCCTGGCGGACCAGTCGCTGCAGGATTTTTCCGGTATAGAAATGAGGCGCATCAATTTGTTCTGCTATTTCGGCAATGCCCGGCCTCCGGCCTTCCTGGTTTTGCAATTTGATATATACCAACCCCCTGAGGGCATATTCCGTTTCTTTATTGAACATATAACTACCTCGTTTTTAGAAATTTTATACAGCAAAGATACAACTAATAATTTATATTAACATTAAAAGACCTTTTTGTCTTTTATTTGTTTTTAATATATATCTTTGTGCCAAAATAAACACACACCAAGATGTCAACAGTATCCGATACCCAAAAAACAATAGGCGAAATAGTCGCCAACGATTTCAGGGCCGCATCCATATTTAAGGATGCTGCAATCGATTTTTGCTGCGGGGGCAACAAAAGCCTAGCCGAAGCCTGTACCGAAAAAGGAGCCGATTTATCGGATATAGTTCAGCAACTCGATTCCTTGTCGCTGACACCGCTTAGCAGTTCTATGAATTTTAAAGAATGGGACCTGGGGTTCCTTTGTGATTACATAGTAAACACCCATCACAAATTTGTACTTAAAACTCTTCCTGAGTTAGTCTATTATACTCAAAAAATAGCTGATGTTCACGGCGGGCATCACACAGAGCTACTTGAAGTTGCTGAATTATTCGCTAAAATCAATGAAGAACTTCTGCAGCATTTGAAAAACGAAGAAGAGGTTTTATTCCCGGCAATCAAAACAGCAGTTTTGAACAGTGCGCCCCGGATTAAATCAACTATTATTTCTGAAATCACCCGTATGCAGGGTGAACATGAGTTTGCCGGGGGCGCAATGGACAAAATAAATGTTTTGACCCAAAACTACCTGCTTCCTGCCGATGCCTGCAATACATACCGTGTTTCGCTTAAGTTGCTGGAACAATTCGAGGATGACCTTCATATTCATGTGCATCTCGAAAACAATATACTATATCCGAAAGCATTGAGACTGGCTCAATAAATAGCAAACATCAATTAACCTCAACAAATAAAGCAAATAACTAAAACCAAAACTTATGACAACAAAAAAACTATGGATTGCCTTTATCGCCGTCATGGTAATTTCATTTGCCGTACTGGGATATTTCGGCAGGGAAATTTACAGGAAAGCTCCGCCAATACCGGCCCGGGTAATTACTACACAGGGCACAGTCCTGTTTACAGGGCAGGACATCAGGGATGGCCAGAATGTATGGCAATCGATCGGCGGCCAGGAAGTCGGCACCATATGGGGGCATGGATCTTATGTAGCGCCCGACTGGTCGGCCGACTGGCTGCATCGCGAAGCGGTATTCATCCTGAATGCCTATGCACGTGAGAACGACAGCTTGGAATACAATGACCTTCCGGCCGAAAAACAGGCAATGTACCGGGTTCGCCTGCAAAAAGAAATGCGGACCAATTCCTATGATGAAGCAAAAAATGTATTCGTTGTTTCGCCGCTGCGTGCAGCTGCTATTGCTGAAGTGAGCAGCCACTATGCCGGCTTGTTTATGAACGACACTGCACTTATAAAGCTCCGCGGGTTCTATGCCATTCCGCCAAACTCGGTGAAAACCCCGGAACGCATGGCTCAGATGAATGCTTTCTTTTTCTGGACCGCATGGGCTTGTGTAACCAATCGTCCTGACAGCGATATTTCATATACCAACAACTGGCCATCGGAAGTGCTTGTTGATAATAAACCTACCAGTTCACTTATTTTATGGACAGGTTTCAGTGTGATCATGTTGCTTATCGGTATAGGATTGCTGGTTTGGTACTATGCATCAAGCAAAGATGATGAACCTATTGAAATGCTGAAACGCGATCCCTTCTTCGGACTTGTGATGACACCCTCGATGAAAGCAACTCTGAAGTATTTCTGGGTTGTAACCGGGTTGATACTGGTACAGGTCATTATGGGAATTGTCACCGCGCATTACGGTGTCGAAGGGCAGGCCTTCTACGGATTTCCGCTGGCCCAGTTCCTCCCCTATTCCCTCTCACGAACCTGGCATGTGCAGATTGCAATATTCTGGATAGCAACTTCATGGCTGGCAACCGGACTATACCTTGCTCCGGCTGTTTCGGGTTATGAACCGAAATTCCAGCGCTTTGGTGTAAACTTCCTTTTCCTTGCCCTGCTGGTAATTGTGGTTGGATCACTTATCGGGCAATGGTTTGGCATTATGCAGAAACTTGGACTGGTCGCCAATTTTTACTTCGGTCACCAGGGGTATGAATATGTGGACCTTGGTCGTTTCTGGCAGGCATTCCTGTTTATTGGTCTTGTACTCTGGTTACTTCTTATGGGGCGTGCTATATGGCCGGCCATTAAAAAACGTGACGAAAACCGCCATTTGCTGGCAATGTTCCTGATTGCTTCGATAGCCATTGCTGCCTTTTATGGTGCCGGACTTATGTGGGGCCGTCAAACAAACCTGGCCATTGCCGAATACTGGCGCTGGTGGGTAGTCCATCTCTGGGTCGAAGGCTTTTTCGAAGTGTTTGCTACTGTTGCTATCGCCTTCCTTTTTGTTAAACTCAATCTTATTCGCGCGGTCACGGCGACATCCAATGTTCTGTTTTCGACTATAGTCTTTCTATCAGGCGGCATATTGGGCACATTCCATCACCTCTATTTTACAGGGACGCCAACAGCTATTCTTGCCATCGGGGCTTCGTTCAGCGCTCTTGAGGTTGCACCTTTGGTTTTAATAGGGTTTGAGGCATATTCAACGCTTAAACTTTCACGCACCAACAACTGGATTCAAAACTATAAGTGGCCTGTTTACAGTTTCCTGGCTGTTTCGTTCTGGAACCTGGTGGGAGCAGGTATTTTCGGATTCCTGATCAATCCGCCGATCGCGCTTTACTACATGCAGGGGCTCAATACAACAGCAGTTCACGGGCATACAGCCTTATTCGGTGTATATGGCATGCTTGGTATCGGGTTGATGCTTTTCGTACTTCGCAGTATGAATGCCGGGGCAGTTTGGAAACAAAAATACATCCGCTTTGCATTCTGGGCTATTAACATCGGGCTTGCTCTTATGGTTTTAATCAGTGTTCTCCCGGTTGGCTTGGCTCAAACCTGGGTAAGTGTAAAATACGGATTATGGTATGCCCGTTCGGCTGATTTTATGCAGGGCGATACCTTATCATTTTTCCGGTGGCTAAGGGTAATCGGGGATACAATTTTTGCACTCGGAACGGTTTCGCTTGCCTGGTTTATAGTCGGGCTAAAAACCGGCTGGAGTCTCGAAAAAGAATAATCTCTGACAGGTTTATCCTGTTTAGCGTTCCATTGAAACATTTCAATGGGACGCTTTTTTTTACCGGACTCGGGTTAAATTAAAATAAATTTACTATTGCTCATGCTGACAGGAATCAAGTATTCTCAAACTTTTTGACCTTATCCACCCTTCGGACACCTTATACTGACTGTATGAGGAAGTCCGTCTTAGATTTTATTTTCGTCTGACGCATGTGAATCGAGTGCTTTCATTATGCTAAAACTTAAACACAAAAACCCTGCCTAATCAGCAGGGTTTTCCCTTATATGAATACTTCTTTCCAGTAGAGGTAGTAATAGAATTTTATTCTACAGCATTTGCTGCTGTCCGGTCCGCTTACTGACTAACAGCCGCCGCCACCTAAAGGGATACTGAATTCCTGTTTGACTTTTACTCCCTTTGAATTTTGTGCGGGAACCCATTTGGGCATTTTATTGGTTGCATCAAGTAATAATTCGTCGATTCCCGGATCGGTGGATGTTTTAGCTATCCGGGCATCAACTATAAGGCCTTCCTCGTCAACAGTGAATCGCAACACTGCCTGGCTGATCTTTTCAGAAGCCTGTGGCCCGGGAATTCTATTAAAAACGTTCTGAGTCAGATATTCAGTAAACTGCCTGAAACCACCGGGGTATTGTGCTTCAGTTTGTGGAATAACAGTAACACTGTATTCCCCTTCCTTAATATCATTAACCGCACTGGATTTGCGGTTTGCCGGATTCCTGTACTTGAATTTAATTTTCATTCTGATATCAGTACCCAGATCGGCCAGGTTTAAAATATGTTTTTGTTCCGGACTCAGGACTTCGCCTTTTCCGGCTGATGTCATCAGTTTACCGCCGGAAATAACCGAAATTTCTACCGAAATATCTGAAAAGAGGTAATTGTAATTTTCACCGGGGTAATAATATGCCTGAGGATAAAGCGGTACTACCTGCCTGTCAAACTCTGCATGCTCATTGTACGGCAATATAAAGTACCGGCTAAATTCAGGCATAATTTCATAAACAGAACGGGCTTCGTTCAGTTTGGTTTTATTTATTGCCGGGGTGTTCCTTCCGGTATATTCAAACTTTGAATTCTGCGAAAACCCTGTAATAACGACCAGGGATAAAAGAAGGGACATAAAGCAGTTTTTCATTTTGCTGTTTTTTATCAGATATTCAGTTAATACATCTAATCTATTAACAACAATAAATCGAAAATGGCTTTCCGAGACAATATTTTTTTTTCTCACAACGTCCGGAAAGTGTAATTACCCCTGCCAACGCATCTTATACCCGCAAGGGCACTGCTAAAAAAAAATTCATAACTCATATTGGTAAACTCATAACTTATAACTCCTATCAGCCATTGCGCTTCAATTATGCTTCTCCGGGTAAAATAAATATCACCAGTGCAAAATCTGCTTCCGATTATATTCAATTTATCTTCATATCTTTGATTTCAACATTTGATGACGCCGGCCAGCGCAATGTCTTCCCTGGTATATCCCGGTTTGGGATTGGTATTTACAAAAAAAGGAAGCTTGATACGGTCTGTTTCTATATCGCTTTACAGCAACAATAAATAAAACATCAATATAAATGTATTTGATATTGTGGGAATTAAGAAGAGTTTTCCGTCAAACAAAAGGTGAGCTAAATGCAACATCATGTTAAGCCGGGGTATTAAATACCTGGTCTTAATAGTATTTCTGGGTTTCCTGGTTTTCGTGACACTTAACAGGCACAGCAGATCGGGTATACAGAATTATCATTCTGAAATCTGGGGTGATAAAGCGGGATACTTTGTTTATTTCCCAGCCCTGTTTATGTATAATTTCCAGGCTGAAAAGCTGCCAACCGATATCGATGTAAAAACCGGAAATGGGTTTTCTCTTAAAGATGGTAAAATCAGGACCAAATACACCTATGGGGTTGCCCTTATGCTGAGCCCATCGTTAATTGCATGTCATTATTTATCAAAACGCCTGGGATATTATGACAATGGTTTTACATTAATATACCACAAAGCCATTGATATATCCGCCGCGATTTATTCGTTTTTTTCTCTCATCCTTCTTTATTTGTTTCTAATCCGGTATGTATGTAAAAGGATATCAGTCATTACAATAATTTGTCTTTACCTCGGTACTAATATTTTCTATTTTTCAATTTTCGAAACAGGAATGTCGCACATATATTCACTCTTTCTTTTTACATGTTACATTTACCTTGCACCTTTCGTTATTAAACAGAATCAGAAAACAATATTTTATATTTTGTTCGGGTTAATCACAGGACTTATACTGGTTGTCAGGCCAATAAATATAGTATTTCTCCCTGTTTTTTTTATCTTCAATACAATCAGATTTTCGGAAATAAAAAATAATATAAGCAAGTGGGCAGCAGCAGGCATTTCAACTATACTTGTTATTATCCCCCAATTCATATACTGGAAATATGCCTATGATAATTACTTCCACTATTCTTACGGCAATGAAACCTTTTCAAATATTTTTGAACCTAAACTGTTGTACTTATGGTTTTCGACTAACAATGGATTATTTATTTATAATCCACTCATGATTATAATTTTAGCCGGCTTGCTTTTCTATTACAAAGAATCAGCTAAAAAGAGTGTTTTCATCAGTGTGTACTTTTTATTCATTTCAATCTTGTTTTCATCCTGGTACGACTGGGGTTATGGATGCTCCTATGGTTGCCGGCCTTATGTTGAATATTATCCGATATTGGCCCTTCCATTCAGCTTTTTTTTAAATGCAATGGACAAGCATACTGTCCTGAAGTTTATCTTTCTGCCAATACTACTGGTTTTTATTCTTTATAATTTAAAAATGATTTTTTCTTTCGATGGCTGTTTTACGGGAGGCACCTGGGATTGGGCGGAATTACTGAGATTAGTATTAAGTCCGACAAAATAGGCTTCTGTTAATCCTAAACTGTTCCTTTTCTTCGCTGCCCGAGGGTGAACTTTCACTGCAGCTAATCCTTTTCGCGTAGTAGTATATAAAGAGACTGAATTACTCCGTCTAACCCATCTTATTCCTAAAAGATAACTGCATTCAGCCATCAGCGCTCATATCTCATAACTCATAATTCATAACTTTATCTCATAACTACCATCCTGATAAATGTAGCTGTTCGGGGCGGTCGTATCAGCGCAGCGGATACTGAATGCCTGTAAGTTATTGCCGGAAACAATTCCTGGAACTGTACAAAAACTAAATTAACAGCCTATTTTAAAACTACCAGTTTAATCGATTGAGATCCTTTGCCTGTAGTAAGTGTACAAAAATAAAGCCCGTTGATCAGATTATCACTGTTTAATATGCAGCTGTAAGTACCAGCAACTTGTGATTTATTTACCAGTTCGGTTATCTGTTTGCCCGTCAGATCGTATATCCCAAGATTTACATACCCGGCCTCCGGTAAATAATACCTAATGGTGGTGGAGGCACTGAATGGATTCGGAAAACACGGAAAAATCAGGTTCCTGTTCGTTTCTGAATATACTTCCGGTATGGAAAGCGATTCATCAAAAACATTTTTCATGGCATAGGTAACAAACGCCTTTGCATCATTCATACGCATATACCAGAGCGGAAAACTCAGCGCAATAAGCTTACTGCGGTTGCCACGATATTCGTATCCGACCGGCAGACCTTTCATACTGCCCTGTGCACTGCTTGAATCATAGCGGGAATCGTATGCATAGATATTTTTTGCACCATCAAGCTTATACACTGATTCTATTAAGCTCAGGTGATGATTGGAGGCTGCGGGTGTCCTGGTTGTATCAATTTCCATCGAAGGGTAGCCGGGCAAAAGCGACCGGGCTTTGTAAAACCGGGAAGAGGCATTCCTGTATATACTGTCGCACTGCAGGTAATCGTATGCGAATGTTCCCGGGTAAAATGCTTTTGCACTGGTGAACACATGCATTGTAGTGTAAATAAACCTTTCCGTGGTGAGTAACAGATTACCTCCTGTTCCGAGGTACTGTTTTATAACATTTTGCGATTCAAAGAATTTTGAACCGTTTGTAAACCGATCCGTATGCCAGAGTATGGTGCTGTATTTACCCAGTTCCGCAAGCGGTATGGGTCCGGCGGAACTGATGTCGTAATGATGGGGATGAAATGAAACAAGGAGTGAATCATAAAAAGCATCCACTACCGGATCGGGAGGATCGAGAAATTCCGATTGGCTATCATCCACAATAAGAATGCCCTGGTTCAGAGTTAAAACCATGGCTGAATCATACTCGAGTATGGTTCCTTCATTTTGCAGGGCATCCACAGTAACTGCAGCATAATAAAATTCAGTTAAAAGCTGGGGCGCCGGATCAGTAAAAAGGGTGTCGTTTACTGTAAGCACCGCACTGTTTAGTTTCGAATACGTGCCTTCAGGATCAGTTGAACGGTAAACATTGTATCCTGCCACATTACTTTCACGGTTCTTGTTCCACGATATCCTGATAGTGTTACCCGCCTGCACCGCGTGCAGTTTTTTTACATTCGGGTGCATCGACTGGTACAGCATCATGCCGCACGATATTTTTGCTACTTCGGCACAGTAAGCCATATTGTAATTTGCTACACTATCCGAGTCCCTGTGATAAAACGGGCTGAATTCGGATTCTTCAAAATAAACAGCGCAAAACCCTTCATCATAAAAAGGATGGCTGTCGGACCATGAATTCAGATAGCCTTCCTGGGCCGACAATAAAGTATAATTACGGGCAATATAAAAGGCTAAGTTCGATACCCAGCCGGAATTATCATAGGGCTGAATTTTAACTTTCCAGTTGCCCGGCGAGGCTGTATAGGAAATCATATCGTTATTAAGCATCATCAGGATTTTCCTGCCTGCAGCTTTAGCCTGCGAAGCGAAGTAACAACTGCCGCATCCGCCGGGCGAAAGCATCAGTTCTTCAGCTGCAAAGGCTACAAACTGAGTTGTAAATGCCGGAATGTATTTGTTTTTCTTCATTACACGTGCCACTTCAATGGCGGCAGCAGTACCACTAGCATTATCATCGGCACCCGGGGCGGTAATCATGGGATCACCTGTCTGCGAGTACGAATCGTAATGCCCGCCCATAACACATACAATTTCCGGATTTAATTCACCCGTGAGGGTGGCAATAACATTGTATTCGTATAAAGTATAGGTATTGTTATTCCATTGCTTTACAACCAAAAATGAGTCGATTACGGTGTTTTCGTACCCGATGGAAATGTATTTGTTCCTAAGCCAAACAGCAATATCCCTGCGGTTAGGGGCAAGCATAAACCGGGTTCCGAAATTCTGTAAGCTTTGGATAGTGCTTTTAATGCTATCCGCATTAATTTGTGCAAGCGAACTGCTGATAAGGGTATCGTTCAGGGTTTCCTTCTGTTGCTTATAGGGTTGTGCATGCACCGAAACGGCAATAAAAAAGGACTGAATCAAAACCAGCACAAATAGTTTAAATCTCATATTATTTTTTTTCAATATGAAGGGCTCCTGAATTGAATGCAATTTAACTAATATTCCTTTTGGTTAATCCGGAAGATTCGGATGATTTTGATTGCCGGGTTAGTATTCAACCTCAAATAAAAAACAAAAACAAAGGCGGTTCCAACAGGTGGAAAGGTTTTATCTAACCAAACCAAATTGGAGATATTTGCACACTAATTATTTGCTGGTTATCTGCCTGTTATCATTAACAAGCTGAATCAGGCCGTTTGATAAGGGAAAACGGCTATTATGTCAAAGTCTAAACCGTAAGAATCGTTTTTGATTCCTGATTTTCAGGTTTAACAGTAAGAGCAAAAGACTATTTCGCCTCCGATGGTGCCATTTTATGCCCTATAAATCCCAGTATCAGCCAGGGGAAAATAGCATCGGCAAAATGTGCAAAGATATCCGGTGCTTTATACCAGATAAAGTTAGTGTAAGGAACAAAGAAAAATCCTATCAAACCTACGGCCAGCGCCAGCAACATCCTGTTAGTGAGTGTAGGATCCTTTTGCTGCAGGAACAGCCAGAACAAAAGGAAGGAGATCACGAAACATACCAGTATTCCTGTTATCATGTTTATACCCATACTCATCGTATTGGTTTCGTGATAATTAAGAACTCCCCAGGGTTTCCCATCCAGTTTATCCATAGCAGCCTGCTGTTCGGCCTGGCTCAGCGAAGGGTCGGGCTGTCCGAGCATATACATACCCTCTTTTAGCCCTTGTTTTTCAAATGCCTTAAACAGGCTGTCCTGTGCTGGTGTATAGGCCGATGCCGACTTATGGAAATTGGGCATGGCATATGAAATAAACTGCCAGGCAAAAATTACAATGGCCCCGATAAGTGAGAAAAGAAGTTTTCGTTTCATAGAATTGAGTTTATTAATTCAAAAATACAAAAGATTTTTATATGGATCCTTCAGGATATATATAATTCAATTAATGTGCAATAATCCGTTTTTGTATCTTGATTCTTCGATCGCAAACATTTCACTTTTCGTACTTCTGCCAGGTGTAAGCAAAAAAAGGCCGCCCCACCAGGTGGAACGGCCTTAACTATCAAATCAAACAATCACTATTTATTTACTATAATCTTCCTGGTAATCTGGTTGGTATCCGAACGAAGTACGATGGTATACATCCCGGCCGATAGTTCCCCAAGATCGAAGTAGTGTTTGAATGTGCCATTAACCTCCAGGTTCTTTTCCTGGTGTACAACGGCTCCCAGGCTGTTCAGCACCTGCATATCGTATACAGCTGCGGTCTTCGAATCGATAGAGAGCCAGAATGCGCCCTTGTTTGGATTCGGGTACACGCTTACTACCTGTGCATCCGCTTCGCTGACACCGGTATGGTTTATTACAATGCTGTTCGAAACATCCGGGCTGCATCTGTTATGCGTTACAATATCCCCGCTACCGCACAAATCCTTTAGCATAAGACATGCAACGCTATATCGGTTAGTGGTTTTAGATTTAATGAAGCGATTTAATAAGAGATGCAAATATTCTGTACCCGCTGAAATATTAATAATAACCGCTTAGTTTGTGCATCCTTTACACTTTTCCCGGATAAACAATTTTTCATATCTTGCATCATTCATTACGAAAAATACACAATGAAAAATTATTTACTCTTTTGGCTCATTCCTGCCTTCCTCATGAATACCTTAACAGGTAATGCCCAGTGGTACAAGATTTACGAAACCAACAAGCAGATGCGGGGCATACAGTTTCTTAACAACGATACGGGTTTTATCTGCGGGGCCTATGAAGGGGCCAAACTTATGAAAACAGTCACCGGCGGATACACCTGGCAGGATATTACAGGGTCGTTTACATCACAGATCTATTCGGTTTATTTTATTGACAACGAAAAAGGATTCGTCTATACAACAAAAAACGGAGTTACAGGTATCTATAAAACTACCAATGGCGGTGCAACATGGAGTCTTTGTTACAACTCGCCACCCTATATATGGAGCTTTTATTTTCAGAGCCCCGAAACGGGCTATGCATTTCCAAGCGTAATGGAATACGCTTACTGTGTAAAGACGACTGACGGCGGCAACACCTGGAACCAGATTGCAAGCATCAGTTTGCCGATGGGTGGAACCGGAATATGGGATTCGCATTTCCCAACTCCTGAACGTGGATACTTTGTTACAGACGAAGGCTCCGTTTACCGGACCAACAACAGCGGGGCCACTTGGACAAGCGTTTACCATGCTAATTATTATTCGCTGCATGGGGTGTTTTTTACAACTGCTGATACAGGCTATGTAACCGGTTCAAGCGCCTGCGGCCAGAGTTGCGGGCTACTGCTCAGGACGACAAATGGCGGGGCCTCCTGGACGCCCAGCAATTTCCCTTACAGGTGCTACGATGTATTTTTCACCACTCATGATACCGGGTATATAGCTTCGGACCGGATTCTGAAAACAACCGACCGGGGCATTACCTGGATACCGGAGGAAACCGATTATAACAGCATTATAACCCAGCTTTCCTTTCCCTCGCATAATATTGGTTTCGGTATTAGTTTATTCGGAACAGTTCTGAAGCGGGACCCGAATGCAGTAGTCGGAGTGAATCATCCACTGGTTTATAACCCAATGAAAGTTTACCCGGTACCAGCTATGGATGAAGTTTCATTTTCGTTCTATGTACCTTCACAGCAGGATGTAACCATTGAATTAGTAAATGGAAACGGTGCAACTGTCGGTCATTTGTTCAGTGTCAGGCTGAATCCCGGGCAGCAGACCATTAATGCAAACCTCGCCCAATACCCACCCGGAATATATTATGCTCGCCTTATCCTTCGCGAATCTGCTTTATTTGCGAAAGTGGTAATAGCACACTAATTGGTTATTGATTCGAAACTAAGTTAAACGGTCGGACCGGCAAAAGCAGCTTATTCCCAAAAACCACTACCCTACAACTTTCCACATTTATAACTTATAAGTCTCATTCCATCCCCAAAATCCCGTATTTGCTCTTCTCCAAAAAATAATAATTCCGATTCTCTTCTTAATTAATAAAGAATACCGATCCCCTTCAACTTTCATAAGAAAGTATCCACCTCAGGCGGATGGATGAGGTTCCTCCACTGCCAGATGAAAAGCAATTTAAAAAGGCCGTTCCACCAGGTGGAACGGCCCTAACTATCAAATCAAACAATCACTATTTATTTACTATAATCTTCCTGGTAATCTGGTTGGTATCCGAACGAAGTACGATGGTATACATCCCGGCCGATAGTTCCCCAAGATCGAAATAGTGTTTGAATGTGCCATTAACCTCCAGGTTCTTTTCCTGGTGTACAACGGCTCCAAGACTGTTCAGTACCTGCATATCGTATACAGCTGCTGTCTTCGAGTCGATCGTTAACCAGAATGCGCCCTTGTTTGGATTCGGGTACACGCTTACTACCTGTGCATCCGCTTCGCCAACACCGGTATGATTAATAACTATGCTGTTCGATACATCCGAACTGCAACCGTTAAGCGTTACAATATCGGTATAGGTACCATCAGCAAGTATGGTGTAGGTTTGAGCCGTGGCCCCGGTAATTGCAACACCGTTTTTATACCATTGGTTTCCGGCAGCAGCACTGCTGGTTATAAGGTTACCGTTGCGGGTAATAACCGGGGTGGCTGGTTTTACATTTACCGTAAGTGCGAAGGTTGATGCAGTACCTGTACCGCAGGTATTTACACCGTTCACCGTAATGTTTCCCGAAACAGCTGTAAGGCTGAAATTCACCGTAATGCTGTTGGTATTGGCCCCCGATGCAACGGTTGCACCTGTTGGCAAGGTCCAGTTATACGAAGTTGCTGAAGCAATAGCAGGAACAGTAAAAGCAATTCCTGTTGAACCCTGGCAAACGGTTGATGTCCCGGTGATGGCTCCTGCTGCTGATGGCAGTGAGTTAACAACCACCGGGAAGGCCGGTGACGAAGGTCCGTCGCCGCATGCATTCTGGGCTGCTGCCGAAATAGTACCCGAAACGGCAGTTGCACCAAAGTTAACCGTGATGGAACGTGTCCCTGCTCCCGAAGCAATGGTTGCTCCTGCAGGTAAAGTCCATGCATAGCCGGTTGCCCCGGTAACGGCTGCTACCGAGTAAGCAACTCCTGTTGCACCTGCACAAACCGTTGCAGTTCCTGTAACGGCTCCAGGGGCTACCGGCAGCGGGTTAACAGTAACATTGTAAACTGTTGGTGCTGCTGCCGTGCATCCGTTGGCATTGGTATAGCTTACACTCACCCATTTTGCTCCCGGCGATGTCCAGAAAATAGTTACCACGTTGGTATTGCTCATCGAAATGGTACCGCTGTTGGGCGACATATTCCACTGGTAGTTGGTCATACCGGCCTGGGTTGTGTAATCGAGGTAAGCCGACGATTCGCAGGCTACATTGGCACCGGTAATAACAGGCACCGGCAAAGGAAGTACTGTAACCGGGTAGGCTACCGGGGCAGCTGCCGAACAGCCGTTACTATTGTTGTAATTAACGCTTACCGATTGAGCGCCAACCGAATTCCAGGTAACTGTAATTGCATTGGTACCTGTTCCTGCCGTTATGGTTCCGCCGGTAACACTCCACAAGTAGTTGGTCATTCCCGGCTGGGTAGTATAAACAACACCGGTTGTATTCTGGCATAATGAGTTGATGCCCGAAATGGTTGGCACCGGAAGTGCATTAACAGTTATGGCTAAAGATGCAAGTGCCCCTGTTCCACAGAAGTTGGTTCCTGCAACTGTTATATTGCCTGAGGTAGCAGTAACGGAAAAGTTCACGGTAATTGTATTGGTATTTGCTCCTGCGGTAATCGTTGTACCAGAGGGAACGGTCCAGTTATAGCCTGTTGCACCGGAAATAGCGCCTACCGTATAAACCTGGAAGGTATTGCGGCAAACGACCTGAGGCCCTGTAACTGCTCCCGGCAAAGCAGGGGAAGGACAGTCGGAGATAAACTGAAGATCAGCACCGTAGGATGTACCACCAGGTCCGGTTCCAACGCAGCGGAAATGATAAACTGTGGCAGGTGCAAGTCCTGTTATGATTGCCGAAACCGGGGTAGTGGTGCTGCCGGTAACTGAGGCCGGGGTAGCAGTAGCGGTATTACCGTAAGCGGCGGTTAATCCCCACTGGAAAGTTACATTGGCTGAAGCGTAGTTCGCATTTACTGTGCCGTTGAGCGTTGCATTGATACCCACAACATTTGTTGCTGCCAGGGTGACCACTGTACCGGGAATCATTGCTGTGGTGAAAGTCATATCATTGCCGTTGGTTGTGCCGCTCGCGCTTGTTGCATTTACCCTGAAATGATATGTGTTGTTTGGAAGGAGTCCCGAAATTGGCACCGTAACACTAACAGGCGTTGAACTATTAACACTTGCAGGGGTTGCCGTAAGCGTATTCCCATAGGAAGTAGTAAGCCCATATTCAATTGTAACTGAGGCCGCAAGTGAATTTGCATTTACAGTACCGTTAAGGGAGGCGCTGCTGCCTGTTATAGCAGTTGCAGCAGTTGTAATTACCACAGGTGGCGGAGCCAGGGTAGTGAAAGTTGAATCTCCTCCAAATGAAGTCAGGCCGGTGGAAGAAACGCTGCGTGCCCTGAAATGGTAAACAGTTGATGGGGCTAAACCTGATACAGAAAGCTGTATAGGTGTTGTTGCTGAACCGGTAACTGACGAAGGGTTGGCTGCCTGAGAAGTACCATAAGCGTTTGTTATCCCGTAATCGAAAAAGGTTGTAACATTTCCTCCTGCAGCGTTTGCCGAACCGTTAATAACAGCACTTGCCGATAAAATTGAATTTGCATTTATTGTTGTCACAAAAGGATCGTTCCCGAATTCGTAGGCACCCATATCACTTGGATCGTTACGCATTACACCGGCGATATCGGTTGGAACGGTCGGGATGAAAGTACCATTGTTGTTTAGTGCTGCTGAAGTAGGGCGTAAATCAGAAGCTGAAACAAATACCGGGTTAACATTAAGCGATAATGCATCTTTTCCGGTTGCGGATTGCCAGTTGGCCAGGGTTGTTTGATTTACAAAATTATAGACCCCGATATTCGGCCCTACACCATCGACAAAAAAGTCGTTTTTATCCATGATACCTATGCTTGGATTTCCGTTAACAATAATTGCAAACGACAAGGATGCAGGTGTCCCTGAGGATGGTTGGGCTGAGTTTTTAAGAATATTATTCCTGATATCGAGTTGGGTGTTGCCGGTTCCTATGCTCATACATGAGGATGAAGTTGCAACATCCGGTTGCAGGAAGTTCCCGCTGATTAATACCGTGTTATGATAAACCTTCAGAACCCCGACATTATTGCCGATTGCGATACCGGAAAGATTTCCGGCCTGGAGCGGATTTGTCGACTGACAGGGGTGCTTTATGTTGTATACCACGTTGTCAGATATTTCTCCCGTGGTTTGAACCCCGATACTGTATACAATTCCAAACGCATTTATACTTACTCCGGTTGAGATAGAAATCCAGTCGTGCACCTTGTTTTTAAGTATTTTCACATTGGTACAGTTGTTTATAACATAAATTCCGGCGATAATCGGGAACGGAACATTTCCCGAAGGCTGTCCCATAATTTCATTGCCCTCAATCAGAACATTGTCGGAATATTGCACATCAAGACCATGCCGGGCAACACCGGTTGCATCGGAGTTTGATCCTATTATATTATTCGTAAACCGGATATTTGAAGTAATATTTGTCGATGTTCCGCTTATATTGACGCCAAAACGTGTGGTCGTAATAGCGTTATTGTTCATCACTATATTTGAGTACCCGCCCTTTCCGGTATTATTATCAAACAGGATTCCATAGGTGGCAAAATTACCTGCAAGAGAAGTTGATGTAAAACAATTCTTAATTACAAGATTAGATGCAGCCGATGTACCATTATGTGTAATTTTTATAACTGCATTCAGTGCCGAAGCATCATTGTTCTGGAGCGAAAGGCTGCGGTCGGAGCCATTGCCGTTGGATCCATCTATAATAATGTATTTAGATCCGTTGAACTTGAATGCACAATCAGAGGATGCACCAGATACAACTGGTGTTTTACCCGCTGCCGGCCGTATGGTAAGGGTATTGGTTGCACTGCTTCCGGGGTTGTCGTTGAAAATCATTGGGTACGTTTCACCTGAGTAGGCAGCATCCGTAAGCTCGAATACAACGGGGCAGGTTATTTCTTTGGTATTGAAGGCGTTCACTGCCTCAGTAAGTGTAGTGAAGTTTTTACCAATCCCCACGGTGTAGGTTCCGCATAGCGGGCCTGTAATCACATACGAGGCTGCAGGTGTTGGCGGCACTATACAAGCCGGCGGATTGCTGCTGAAACCTGTAGCCCCGGCATAGGGATACGAACCAACTGACGGAGTTGTGAACATATCCTGGGCAAGTACAAAATAATATACTGTATCACCCAGTACTGTTCCGGCTCCGAATGAAAAATTATACTGGTTGTTCCCAAGTGAAGTACCGGTAACATAGCTCCAGGTACCATTTATTGATTTCTTCCACGAAAGGCGTGGCAATCCAGACCCGCTGGTTGGCACCCCGCTTGGATCGGTAATTGTAGCAACAAGGTTTCTTACACCCGGGTATGCAGAAAAACTAAAAGGAGTATAATAGATATTTGGCGGCGTCATATCGTTCGGGATACCACCGAACTCATCTGCACCCATATCCGGTGCAAAAGTGGGATAACCGGCATTTACAGGATAACCCGTATTCGGATACCTGGCTTCATTGTCAATATCTGTTGTAATTGCAAACGGGGAAGATACCACGGCACCTGCGCTCTCAACCTGTGCCGGAATGGCGGTATTCACATGCAGGTTATAAGGAGTAGTGGCAGTATTTATAAAGCTTGTATTTTCGGAAATCGAGAAGATATCCTTAGGATAAACCTTTAGTTTATAATCCTGCAGGCTTTTATAAATCGTAGTGCCATCGTACATTATTCCCCTGCCGGGGAGACCGACAGTATAAAAATTATTATTATTTGAATTAACGGAATAATTTGCAATGCTTGCGGCTGCATCGTAACCAATTGCGCAGGCGACCCCGGTCCCGTTAGGTGTTGATTTGTTTATTACGATATTATTGCGCAGGTCGTTGCTACCCACATTGGCTGCCAGAAATATGCCGGCAGTATAGAAATTGGCCCCTGTTGAAACAGCATCGAGATATATAGTATTATTATATACTCCCATAAGTGTGACTGAGGATGATCCCGTTAAATTCATACCAATCACCGAAAGTGCAGCAGATGCAGTGGTTGCAACAGGGGTTTTCAGTTCCGAAATAAAATTGTTATATATATAGGCATTACCGTTGGTGGTAAGGCTGCTGAAATTTATCCCGTAAACTACACTTCCGGCTGCATTGGAAGTCAGGTTGCGTATGATGTTCCTGTAAATATAAACAGTTGTGCCATTGCCGTTGTATATTCCATACACCAAACCATTTGCGTTCAAAATTCCATCAAGTGTATTGCCGTAAAAGTTTTTCGTTGCCGAACCTGTAAGCAGGTAAAAACCGTAAGCAGCACCTGTTGAGCCGGTGGTATTGTTAATGGCCGTATTATTATATACGTTCGAAACAAGCCCGGTGCTGTTCAGCCAGTATAGGTAGGTAGATCCGGCTCCGGGCACCGACTGTATCCTTGCATTATTCGTCACCTGGTTATTATATACATCGGCAGTACCGTTCGTAGTTGGGTTAGCCTGTACATAAAAACAGGCGAATGTACCGGTAGCTGTTGCGCCCGTGGTTGTGGACCCATAGGTGTTATTTGTAATTATATTATCATGTATAGTCGAACTGGGACCGCCATGAGCAATATAGAGATAGTAGCAGTTACCTGAGGTTGCCGCATTCATGGTACATCCGCTTATTGTATTGTTGTAGATGCTCACCGAGTTGGAGGTTGTTGCCGTAGCACTCATGTTATCATATATACCATAAAATGCACCAGTTGTACCTGAATACTGAATGGACACCGTATTGCCGTATAGCTGAAGGGTCCCGTTAGGCGATGAACCGAGCTGTATTCCGGTGCATTGAGCAGTAGTACCGGAAATAGCTCCTGAAACACTGTTGTTAGCAACAACCAGGTTATTCTGATAAATTGTATAGATACCATTCATAGCAACGGTTGATCCCCCGAAATTCGTAATGGTATTAGCAGCATTTTTTCCTATTTCGTTGTTCTGGTCAAAAAAAGCATACGGTGAAGCCGAATTGCATCCGGTTACATTGATACCCGTGTAACAATTGCTGATCGTATTTCCATATATTTTCAGGTTGGAGTTTGTACCGTTCAAATCGCTTACAACCAATTGGGTTGTACTGCCTGTAAGGTGGTTGTTGGAATAAATACCTGCTGTTGCAGTATTAGTTTTGTTTAAAGTAATACCGCAGTTTTTTATGGTTATATACTGCGATCCATTGGAAGCTCCTGCCTTCAGTATCGCATAGCCCCACTCCATCTGGGTTGTGGTGGTGATATTGGTTGCGCTTTCTTTAACATCGATACCATCGAAGGTCACATAATCGCAGCCTGCAAATGAGAATACAGCATCCAGTGTTCCGGTGCCGATTGGAGCGGTTACAAGTGGATTGGCTCCGCTGCCTGATTTTTGAAATACGATCGGATTGGATGCCGAACCGGTTTGAGTTGTAATATTTCCGGCAGCGCTAAATAAGAATGTTTCGGTGTAACCCGCTGCAATGTTGAAGGTAACTCCGCCTTCACCCACACCCTGTCCGTTTAGGTCCTGGATAGCATTTGAAATTGTCGGATAATCGCCCGGTATGTTTTTAGTACCGGTGAGCTGGCCGAAACTCATAAGGCTGATCATAAGTACAGCCATGGTTAAGAGTACTCTTGTTTTCATAGTTTGCTTTTTGTTTTATGATTTATTGATTGTTTGGATTCCACTATATACTGTTGCTTGACGGGAGGTGTCTTGAACATTTGACTAACAACTCCTTTATCTGCAAGATTTATGTTTTCTTTCTGACGTGCGTCGTTTTAGCCAGTTTGCTGGCAGTCAGTTCGGTGTTGAGTGACTCAAGTAGTTTCTTCAACACTTTAGTTTCCGTTTTTTTCCGCTCAATAAATTTTTCAATGTCGGTGAATAATTCAGGGTTGGCTGTTTCAATATCCTCCTGAACACTCACCTTTTTTTGTTTTGCTTTCTTTTCCACCGCTAATCAATTATGCTGCAATATTACATGCATGAGCCAGGCTGTTCCAAAAAAAAGGACTGCATAATACTGCTACAGCGGCCGGAAATGACTGCTACATTTATGCTACACGAAAGTGTATTTAACAGGGAAACAGCAACTTATATTGTTGCAAGAAATTCGGTCAATCCGGAATCGGAGTTGGTAAGATTGAGCTTTTTACGAAGACGGGTGCGGGCAACCTCAATACTCCTTATCGTTTGGCCGGTGATGGATGCAATTTCCTTGGTAGTCATATTAAGCCTCAGGAAAGCACATAACCTTCGTTCGTTAGTGGATAATTCAGAATTGATACTATTTAATTTTGCATAAAACTCGTTGTGCACCTGGTTGAAACGCACTTCAAATTCGCTCCATGCTGAACTATCAAGTGTTTTTTCCAGGTCCTTAATAATGCCATAAACTGCTTTTGAGTCTAAACTATTTGTATTCCTGTTGTGAGTGATCAGTTTCCCGATTATTTCCTGCACCAGTTCATTCTTCTGTATCTGGAACATTACATTAGTTGTAAGTTCCTTATTGCGGAGTTCCAGTTCATTTTCGAGCGATTGCCTGTTTAATTCAAGGTTTCTTGAGACAAGATCGCTGTTATCTTTTTCAAGTTTTAAGCGTTTAAGCCTGTTTTGCGATAGCATATATAACAAACTGATAACCGTTAGAAACAATAGCATTCCGATACCAATTATCATATACCGGAATTCTTTTCGTTTTTGTTCGATCTGGTTCAGTTTTTCTTTTTCCCTGAATTGCATGGTGAGTTCCAGCCTGGTGAGTTCGCTTCTGGCTTCTTCAATATTCATTTTGTCCATCAGGTCTTTTAATGAGATGTGATACCTGAGCGCTGAATCCGTATTTCCTGTTTTCTGATAGTATAAAAAAAGTTTCTCAGTAAAGTTGGTCTGCAGCGATATATCACCACAAGTTGTTGCAAGCGCTAATCCTTCGTATAGGTGAATACGGGCATTTGCGAGGTCGCCCGATTTAGTGTAATATATGGCAAGGTTGCGTTGCGAACGCGCCAGTGATCGTAAATCACCCTGTTTCAGCCTGATGGAATAGGATTCCAGGATCGGATCCAGAGCAAGATCCAATTGATTGCTTTCGTAATAGGCACTTCCCAGGTTATTGAGCAGGTTTGCCAGAAGTGTCTCCTGATTTTTATTCTTCCGGGCAAGTTCAATGCCTTTTTTGAAATATTCGATTGCCAGGGCTGACTCTTTCATATTCAGACAGGCAACACCCAGGTTTCCATAGGCTGAAAGCATTTCCTTTACATAATCAACCGAAGGGTTAGCCGATTTAAGTTTACTGATTGTTTCAAGAATTTCGAGGAAAATCTGTTTTGCATTTTTAAACTCTGACATATCAAGGTAAATGGCCCCAACATTATTCAAACAAACCACTACCCTTTTCGTATTCCCCTTTTCTTTTAACCTTTCCAGGTAGGGATATATTTTCTTTAACGCCGGATCGTACAATCCCTGGTGATAATAAACCATTCCCAATTTGTACTCCGTATAAAGCACCCGGTCCTGGTTACCTGAATTTCCTGCTATCTTAACTGCCTCCTCGGCATATTGAAAGGCTTTGGGAAGGTCAACATTCAAATATTCATCCGATATCAGAAGGTTAAGGTTTATCACGATAGTGTCCGGATTTTCCTTTCCGAGCAGGTACTTTAGCGAATCGATCCTGAGTGTATTCTGGCTATAGCAGTAATTATCCTGTAAAAGGGTAAGAATAAGGGACAAAAGCACGATAAAAAATAATGTCTTTCTTTTCATGCAGCAGGTGAAACGGAAACGTTTAGCAAACTTACGAATTAACAAAAGCAAAAACAACAGCCAGGTTGGGACAAGCCGGACAAAATCCGGTTTACCCTGTATCATACCTAGTCCATGTAAAAATGCTTACTGCTAAAGTGATGAATATGTATACGTTAAACCTGAACCTTCAGAAATGGAGTATAATTCCTGTTACAATTTATACAAAATTTATACTCCTATAATTCATGGAACCCTGACCTTTAAAATGTGTTCTTCACTAAAATATGTTCCCTCCTTCTGAACTTAAGTGAGCTCATTCGAAATTCGGGCAACTTTTGCTGGAGAAGGAGCCGGAATTTCTAATTTTCAGGAATAGGTGGCCAATAGCAGGATGAGAACTTAAAATGCCCGAAAGCAGGATGAGTATCCTCAACTTCCAGAAGAAAAACAAATAAAAAGGCCGCCCCACCAGGTGGAACGGCCTTAACTATCAAATCAATTAATCACTATTTATTTATTATAATCTTCCTGGTAATCTGGTTGGTATCCGAACGAAGTACGATGGTATACATCCCTGCTGATAAGCTTCCAAGATCGAAGTACTGTTTGAAGGTACCGCTTACTTCAAGGTTCTTTTCCTGGTGTACAACTGCTCCAAGACTGTTCAGTACCTGCATATCGTATACTGCTGCCGTCTTTGAGTCGATCGTTAACCAGAATGCGCCCTTGTTTGGATTCGGGTACACGCTTACTACCTGTGCATCTGCTTCGCCAACACCGGTATGATTAATAACTATGCTGTTCGATACATCCGAACTGCAGCCGTTAAGCGTTACAATATCGGTATAGGTACCATCGGCAAGTATGGTGTAGGTTTGAGCCGTGGCCCCGGTAATTGCAACGCCGTTTTTGTACCATTGGTTTCCGGCAGCAGCGCTGCTGGTCATAAGGTTGCCGTTGCGGGTAATAACCGGGGTGGCTGGTTTTACATTTACCGTAAGTGCGAAGGTTGATGCAGTACCTGTACCGCAGGTATTTACACCGTTCACCGTGATGTTACCCGAAACTGCAGTAAGGCTGAAATTAACCGTTATGCTGTTGGTGTTTGCACCCGTTGCAACGGTGGCTCCTGCAGGCAAGGTCCAGTTATACGAAGTTGCGGAGGCAATGGCCGGAACTGTAAAAGCAATTCCTGTTGAGCCCTGGCAAACGGTTGATGTCCCGGTGATGGCTCCTGCTGCTGATGGCAGTGAGTTTACAACCACAGGGAACGCCGGTGACGAAGGTCCGTCGCCGCATGCATTCTGGGCTGCTGCCGTAATAGTACCCGAAACAGCTGTTGCTCCAAAGTTAACCGTGATGGAACGTGTCCCTGCTCCCGAAGCTATGGTTGCTCCTACCGGTAAAGTCCATGCATAGCCGGTTGCACCGGTTACTGCTGCCACCGAGTATGCTACTCCGGTTGCACCGGCACAAACACTTGCAGTTCCTGTAACAACGCCCGGGGCAACCGGTAACGGGTTAACGGTTACGTTGTAAATGGTCGGGGTTGCGGCTGTACATCCGTTTGTATTGGTATAGCTTACACTTACCCATTTTGCTCCCGGCGAAGTCCAGAAAATAGTTACCATATTGGTGTTGCTTATCGAAATGGTACCGCTGTTCGGCGACATACTCCACTGGTAGTTGCTCATACCGGCTTGTGTGGTATAATCAAGATAAGCTGACGATTCGCAGGCAACATTGGCACCTGTAATAACAGGTACAGGCAACGCAAGCACAGTAACAGGATAAGCAACCGGCGACACTGCCGAACAACCATTGCTATTGTTATAGTTAACGCTTACCGTCTGGGTTCCTTCGGTGTTCCAGGTAACTGTAACCGAACTGGTACCGGCACCGGCTATTATGGTTCCGCCTGTTATACTCCATACATAACCGGTCATTCCTGTCTGGGTAGTATAGATTGCACCTGCAGCATTTTTGCACCATGAAGTTGGGCCGAGAATTACAGGTACCGGAAGCAGATTTACTGTGACTGCAAGTGATACCGATGCTCCGGCTCCGCAGAAATTGGTACCGGCAACAGTGATATTTCCTGAACTGGCCGATGCCGAGTAGCTGACAGTAATGGTATTTGTGTTAGCACCTGCGGTAATAGTGGCTCCGGCAGGAACAGTCCAGTTGTAACCGGTTGCACCTGCAATAGTGCCAACCGAATATATATTACCGGTAGTATTGCGGCATACGGATTGCGGACCGGTTATAGTTCCCGGTAATGAAGGAGTTGGGCAATCGGAATTAAACTGCATATCTGCCCCATAAATAGTTCCGCCAGGACCAGTTCCCACACAACGGAAATGATAAACAGTACCTAATGCAAGACCGGTAATTCCTGCAGAAACAGGTGTTGCTGTACTTCCGGTTACAGAAGCAGGCGTAGCAGGTGTTGTGTTACTGTAAGCGGTTGTTAATCCCCACTCGAAACTTACATTGGTTGGTGCATAATTGGCGTTGACACTTCCGTTGAGTGTAGCAATGTTAACCACAATATTCGAAGCAGCCATGGTTACAACCGTTGAAGGAACTGCCAGCGTGGTAAAGGTCATATCAGTACCATTGGTTGTTCCACCCGTATTTGTACCCACAACCCTGTAATGATAGGTTGTATAAGGTGTAAGACCGGAAAGCGAATACAATACGGCTGAGGCCGTTGATCCCGAAACTGAACCTGGTGTAGGCGATACTGTATTCCCATAAGCAGTAGTTAATCCCCATTCGATAGTAACAGTAGCATTTACGCCGTTCGGATTCACCGTACCATTGAGCTGGGCAGCATTGGCAGTAACGGAGGTAGCTGCTGTTGTAACAACAACGGGTACTAGTGGCAATGTTGTAAATGTCAGGTCACTTCCTAAAATCTGGGTCTGGGTAGGCGATGTAGATACAAAACCTATTAGTTGGAAATGATAGGTTGTATTTGGTGCTAACCCGGTAATTGGGGCATTCAAAGGTACCAATGTGGTAGATCTTACTTTTGGAGTACTTCCATAGCCTGACGGAATTCCATAACCGCCATAGGTTACATCCAAACCCCACTGGAGGTAGGTTTCCGAAACTTCACCATTTGTATTGAGGTCGCCATTCAGGGTAGCTGTTGATTGTGTAACCGCTGTAGCGGGAAGGGTATGGTAATCGGAAATGGTTGCGGAGAATTCATAGGCCCCCATATCGGGTGGACTCTTGCGGTTAACATTGGCAAAGTCTTTCGTAACTCCGGTTCCTGCTATACCAGCGCAGTTCAGGTTAGTATTTGTTACATGGAGGTCAGTCGCGGATACAAATGTCGGGTTATCAGTTATTGATTTAGCTTCTTTGCCTGTATAGGTGCGCCATAATGGAAGCGTTTTTATTTCGTTCCAGCTGGTACCGCCTGTGCCGTAAATCATTGCAATTTCACCCCGGTACCCGTCGATAAAGTAATCATTATTATCCAGGAAATCGAACATTGCCGGGATAGTGGCATAATTTCCGGCAATCATAATGCCGTATGCTCTCCCCATTGCTAATGTTGTATCGGGGTTCGGATAAGGATTGGTCATTGCATTACGGAAGACATTATTCCTTACATCGAACTTCGTGGTAGTCCATTCCATAAACCCTATACAACCGGATGAAGGCTGGTACGAATCGTATCCGTCGAGGAAAGGACCTGATAAATAGATTGTATTAAACAATATTTTTACATTTCCGCCTGAGCGTATTTCAATTCCATAGGCCAGGTTTTGGCTTGTACCCGGGTTCATCCCATTACACTTTATGTTGTAAATCAGATTGTTCGAAATTTCACTTACGGTAGCGATGCTGTTGACATCACTTTTTATACCGATGCAGGAAGGGGCCAGCGCATACCAGTCGTGTATTTTATTCCCGGTAATTTTGGTATTTGATGTACCGGAGTAATAACCAATACCCTGTAAAGCTGCTAATGTTGGTGGAGCACCATCAGCAGGGCCCATTACATCGTTACCCTGAACGAGGGTGGCATCCGAATTTGATATGGCTATACCAATGCGAAGAACATAATCAGCAGGAGTCACCGAACCAATTGTACTATTCAGTACCTGTATATTGTGATTTATGTTACTGGCAGTACCTGTGGTAATATAAACCGCGTTTTTAGTTCTCTTAACGGCATCATTGCTAAAAGTGATGTTGTCGAATCCACCGGCGGTCGTACTGCCATCCGCATTAAATAAAACACCATACGTTTCATTATCAGGACTAGTTATTGAGCCTTTTAACACAACGTTTTTCACGGTAACATTGGTTGACGGATCCGTTCCGCTAAAGCCTGTAAAGCCCAGTACGAATGATCCCCCTACAGAGGCGGTATTCTCAAAAGTCAGACTCTGGTCGGTTCCTGCAGTAACATTCGAGCCATCAATTGTTACATAGTCAAGCCCGTTCAATATTATAATCCCGCTTCCACCTATCGTAGAAGTGAAAACCGGGGTTGCGCCTGTATTCGGTTTTATTGTAATTGTATTGGCAGCAATATTTCCCGGGTTCCTTTTAAGTATAATCGGGTATGTTTCGCCTGGGTAGTTGTTATCATCGAGAAGGAAAGTCACAGTTCCAACCATATATCTGAAATTCAGATCATTGACTGCCGCAGTGAGGGTAGCGTAGTCTTTCCCTACACCCACATGGAAGATTCCTGAAATATTCTGAATAATAAGGTAACTCGACGGAGTGGTGGGAGGTGTGGAACTGGCCGGTGGATTTGCCGTAAATCCTGCAGCGCCTACCCATGGGAATGCACCCACATTTGGAGTGCCAGCCATATCCTGGGCAACAATATAATACGAAATCAAATCCTGGAATGCTGTTGCTGTTCCAAACGTAAATGTGTACGTTGAACCGCTCACCCAGGTACCTGTTACAGCCTGCCATGAGCCGCTGTTAAGTTTCCAGTATAATGTCGGAAGCCCGGCACCGCTGGTGGGAACACCGCTGCCATCAGTAATAGTTGCAGTAAGGGTACGTGCCAGGAAACTGCTTGTTTGGGTAAACGGAGTATACACTATTTGCGGTGGGGTAAGGTCATTTGCAATACCTGCAAACTCGTCGGCACCTATATCGGGAGTAGTTCCTCTTGCGTCACCATCAAAATCGGTGGATATAGCAATCGGAGTAGTAATGGCAAACCCTCCTTTTTCGCATTGGGTGGCAACAGTTGTTTTTACATGAATATCGTATGGCGATGTGGCAACATTTATGAAAGGAGTAAGCTCAGAAATTGATTGTAAATCCATGTTCGTCAAAGTCCTGTAATCAAGAAGGGTCTGAGCAGAAGTGTAAGTTCCGGTGCCGGTACCAATAACAAATATTTTGTTTGCCGGACCCGGAGTACCTGCATACATATTATTATAATTCGACGAGAAATTTGTATATGCTGCAGTACTTGTATTCCTGCTCCTGATAGCTGCAGTATATCCCACACCTGCTGCTGCAGAAGTATTAATAAATATATTGTTACGCAGATCGACCCCGGTTAATGACATCGCACAGAATGCCGAAGATCCAAAAGTTGCTGATGTAGTGCCTGCATTCAGGTATACAGTATTGTTGTAAAACCCTTTTACTGTTGCACTTGCATCCACATAAAAACCGTTCAGCATATTATAATCATAACCAAGAGATGCTACAGAAACCGGGCAACTCAACTCGCTGATCATATTGTTGTAAAAATATACTGCAGTAGGGCCCGAACTCTGGTAGATACCGTTAATATTTGCATTTGCTGCAGTTGCGGAAGAACTTATGTTCCTGACAGTATTTTTGTAGAACCGGCCCAATACACCACTGGCACTATAAATACCGCTGAATGAGCCATTAGCCTGGGTGATATTTGAAACGGTGTTGCTGTATATATCTTTTGAAGTTACATCAGCATAAGTAACATAAAGGCCATTACAGCCTCCGTTAGAAGCGACGTTATTGTTATTTATTGTGTTGTTGTATGCATTGAGAGTTGTACCACTTCCACTGATTGCCAGAAAATAAGTAAGTCCGCCTCCCTGGACAGATTGTATCCTGGTATTACCCGAAATTGTATTATCGTGCACAACACAGGGTCCTTTGGTAGTTGACGCAGGTTGTATCCACATATACCTGATTTCACCTATGGCTGTTGCAGTAGGAACTCCACCAATGGTATTATTGGTTACGCTGTTTCCATAAACATTTACATTCACACCCATATTTAATAAATAGATGCCCCTTGTTGCTGCCGAAGCCGCGGAGTTAATAAAGTTACAGTTCGTTACCGTATTGTTATAAACGTTCGCAGTATTGGTTGTTCCGCTGGCGCCCATATCACAATAAATAGCATTGAAGTTAGCATTACCGAAAAGATCGGTTGGATTAAAGGTGATGGACACAGTATTGCTGTAAAGATCGTAACTCGCATTGGAAGCAGTAGTAAGGTAAATTCCATAGATATTTTTTGTACCTGCGCTGGAACTGGTAACCATATTATTGGCAACCTTTAAGTTATTCTGGTATTTGGTAAAAATACCATAAGCTTCAACGGTTCCTCCACCTATGTTGGTGATTGTATTCGCTCCGTCCTTTCCGATTTCGTTGTTCTGATCGTAAAAAGCATAGGGCGATGTGGTATGATTGTATCCTGAAACATAAATGCCAAAATAGGAACTTACTATGTTGTTGTATATTTTCAGGTTTGAATTTGAGCCTGTTGTTGCAGTAAGCACCAATTGGGTAACCGAAGCTGTAGTATGGTTATTGGAATAAATACCGTAAGCTGCTGTATATGAAGGATTAAGGGCAACTCTGCAGTTTTTAATCGTAATATTCTGGGAGCCGTCGGTAACCGAAGCCTTGAGAATTGCGTAACCCCATTCCATCTGGGAGGTGGCAGTGATATTAGCTGCATCATCCCTGACGTCAATTCCATCGAAAGTTACGTAATCACAACCTGCGATTGCTATTATGGCGTCCATGGTTCCTACCCCGGCAGCTGCCGTAATAATCGGGTTAACACCGGCAGCGTTTTTCATGAAAACGATAGGATTTGCCGCCGATCCGGTAAGCGTTGTAATGTAACCCGCCGTTGGAGTTGAAAATGTTTCGGTATAGGCAACAGTATTGATTTTAAATGTAACACCACCTGCGCCCACACCATTGGTATTGAGCGATGCTATTGCCGAAGCCAGCGAAGGATAATCCCCCGGGATTGTTTTCACACCCGTAAGAGGCTGTGCGAATGATAATGCGCCGAATAACAACGCAATGATCAGAGTGAGTAATGATTTTTTCATTTTGTTTTGATTACTTGATTTATTAATTGTTATTGGTTTTGTTTTCGGCATGATTGATTTTTTCAATCATTTTCTTCAGAATTTTATTTTGAAGCTTTTTGAGTTCAATAAATTCCTGTATCGAATTTACATCGGCCTGTTCAGAGTTGGATTCCTCCTCAACCTGTTCCACCGGCTCTCCGTCAACAGGCTGTGTAAGGAGTGGTTCTTTAATGGCTTTTGGCTTTTTCATCATTGTTGTTTTTTCACTTATTGGTGTTAACTAATCCGCTGGTAAAACTCCCTGGCCGAATTATGATGCAAATATGATAGTACAATGAAGCTTATTCCTAATTTATGGCCTGTACAAAACCATTACAGGGCAAAAAAAACACCTATACATTAACTGTACAGACTAAGAGTTGCAACTGCAATAATCTGATTATCATAATCATATAAAATACCCATATAAAACACTTTTTTTATTTATTGGAAGTAGGAGGAAATGGAAGGTGGAGGATAGAAGGTAGAAGGTGGAAGAAAATTCAAACAAACATCCACTCTCAACCCTCTATCATCTACCCTCAAATCCTGTGAAGAAGATAATTCTCCTGTTAAATAGAAAATAGAAGGTGGAGGATAGACGGTTGAAGATAGAAATTAAAGAGTATGCATTCTCTGCCCATCCACCCTCCACCCCCTATCATCTACTATCAGATCCTGTGAAGAAGATAATTCTCCTGTTAGATAGAAAATAGAAGGTGGAGGATAGACGGTTGAAGATAGAAATTAAAGAGTATGCATTCTCTGCCCATCCACCCTCCACCCTCTATCATCTAACACCAGATCCTGTGAAAAAGATACTTATCCTGTTAAACAGAAAAAGGAAGGCGGAGGATAGAAAAATGGTTCTATGATAAGGTTTCCACCATCCACCCTCTACCATCCACCTTCAAATCCTTCGAAGAGGATAAATATCCTGTAAGATGAAGTGATTGTAACCTTTGAAATTACAACGACGAAAGGAAAGTGATCAGGTTGATTTCGGAATTTGCTATTCCGAGTTTCTGCCTGAGGCGATACCTTGCCGTTTCGAGTGTACTGATACGCTGCCCTGTAAGTTCGGCAATATCTTTCGACGACATATTGAGGCGCAGGAATGCGCAGAGCTTTAATTCGTTAGGTGTAAGTGCAGGAAATCTCTGTAGCAATTTATCGTAAAACTCTCCATGCACTTCCTTAAAACGGTGCGAAAACTCTTTCCAGATTTCATCCTCCTGGCTTTTCTGCAACTCCCGGGCCACTTTTTGAATTGTATCCTTGCTTTCGGCCGAAGTTGTTTCCTGTTCTATATGAATCAGTTTTTCGGAAAGGTCGGCCAGCATTTCATTTTTTTTCATCAACGACATAACGTTGAGTACCATTTCTTTGTTCTTGAAATCGAGTTCCCTTTCGTGGCTTTCTTTTTCAAGTTGAAGTTTCTTCGCTTTGAGTCGTAATTGCTTCGATATCAGTATAATAATTATAATACTAAAAAGCAGGCATCCCGAAATAACCATAATTGCTATATTCCTGCGTTGCCTGGCCAGTTTTTCGTTTTGTTCATTTTTCTCGAACTGGTACTGGAATTCGAGCGATGCAAGCGTTTTTTGTTTTTCGTCGCGAAAGAGGCTGTCCTGGTATTGTTTTTCGAGTATAAAATACCTGAAGGCGGCAACCGAATCGTTTTCAAGCAGGTACAGTTTGTTCAGGGCTGCAGAAGACGAAACAATAATCTCCTTGTATCCCAGTGTTTCGCCTATTTTAAGTGCGCTCTGGGCAAGTGTCTCAGCCTGGGTTAATTGTCCTGTTTTTATGTAAATTTCGCTTAGTAACACCTGGCTTTTGGCAAGGCGAAGTTTATTCCCAAGTTTTTCGAATATTACCCTTGCCTGCTTTAATTTCAAAATTGCGGCCGGGTATTGTTTCAATTTCAGGTAAACATCGGCAATATTCAGGTAATTACTTGCAACAAGGTATATCTCCCCGGTTTTCAGATTTATCTTTACTGCCTCTTCATAAGTTTGCAGTGCCTTGGTAAATTCCTTTTTCTCACTGTACACCTTTGCCAGGTTATTCAGGTTACTGGCTATGCCCATATTATTACCGAGTTCCCTGGCAAGGCGGATGGAATTGGAATAATATTCGACTGCCTTCACATAATCTTTCTGATCGAAGTAGAGAGTCCCGATGCGACAGAATGTAGCTCCTATCCCTTCTTTGTCATGCAGGTTTTCGTATATTTTCAGGCTCAGAAAAAAATACTCCGAACTTTTTGCCTGGTTACCTATGTCGTAATAGATGGTTCCAATGGCATCGTACGAACGGGCCAGTTCCTGGTCAATATCAAGGCTGCCGGCAAGCGATTTGGCTTCCATGGCTTTATCCATAGCCATGGTAAGGTCTGATAAAAAATAGTATACGCTGGCCAGTTGCAGGCAGGCTTTGAGTTTCCCCTTCCTGTTTGACGATTCATCGGCCAGTTTATAGGCTAGTTTGCCATATTCGAGTGATTTCGTCACATCCGAGTACACCAGTTTCGAAGAGGATGCAACCAATATGTCTAATTTTACTGCAACGTCATCAGTACCCGCTATTACCTTGTCAATGCTGTCGGTTACACTACTGTTTTGTGCTGCTGAAGCAAGAAACAGCAGGCCTAATACAAACAGGAAAGTAATCTTTCGCATCACTATGAAGTTAATTTAACCGGGTCAAGTTCAAGCAAAGTTATATTTTTTTCTTTAACTCTTATGGGTCGCAGTCCGAAGATGCAGTATTCTATTGTTGAACCTCGAATTTGCCCTGCCAGGGTAAACCAAAACCGACAATGGTTCCGGTGGCGGGAAAAGGCAGGAAAAGCAAATTCCTGTAAAGTATTATTTCAGCCAACTTATCATGCAGGTTTTCAGGGTGCGGCAGGTGGAGCTATATAGCCATTGAATGAAATGGAACTCCTGTAATTGCTTGTGACCGTCAGCGTTGCGCTACCGGAAAAGGTTATTGAAAGCGAAAGCCGGTATGTATCCTTTTCCGCTTTATATACGGCATCCATCATGTAATTCTTCTTTCCTTTAGTAACCTTAAAGTCTTCAGGCTTTCCACTGAATTTTATTCCTTCGCCGGAACCATACCCGCCACCGGCATATCCCTGGCCGTAGTAAGGCAGGTAACAGTCGATCAGATCGGGGTAAAATTTCACAGTATACGAACTTGTTGATATGTTAACTGTTTTAAACCCCATAGGAATGGCGTTTTGGGCATTAAAAACAAAGCACCTGGCATCAACCAGCTGCTCGACCTGTTCCTGCTTTTCAAGTTTCTTTTCTTCCTTAAGCTGTTTCCTGCTTTTCTGCTGGGCAAAACCTGAAGTACTGCCCAGTGTAATTATAAGCAGGATTATGGCAACGATAGTTTTCATATCCATTATTTTTTAAAGAGTGTGATCACAACGCAAAGATACTACCAATTTACAAAGACTAATAGTGCAATATATAAAACCTGCAACTGAAAAAGCCAACACTTCCTGTTTATTCTCCGATATCCTGATTCCAAATGGGGGAATAAAAAATCTAGGGCAAAGGGAGAATATAAACAGGGATGTCAGGCCGGGAACACGCAGGCATGAATAGCTTCAGCTCCTTAGTTCTCATTTATTTATACCAAAAATGAGAATATTTTGTACCTTTAAGAAATGAATCGCCTTCAATTCATAAACGTATCCGGACAATTTATTGTGCTGATATGCAATTGAATGTAGCAATTAACCAAATACATGCCGGTATGACCGATTAGGATTTTAACGGCTGGAAAGTTGAAATATGAACCCTATTAACAGGAACTGAATCATGAGTAAAGTAAATGTTGTTATCGGTGCACTGGCTGGTCTTGCTGTTGGTGCATTGCTCGGGGTTTTGTTTGCCCCCGACAAAGGGACCGAAACCCGTAAAAAAATCGCAAAAAAAAGCAAAGAAACTTCGGATGCATTAAAACAAAAGTTCGACGAATTTGTCGATAATGTGACCGAACATTTTGAAAAGGCAAAAGAAACTACAGCCGAGGAAACGGTTGAAGCCAGGTAGGGATTATACGGCAGAATGGTTTCTTACCCTGTCGCACATCCAATTCATGGTTTTGCTTGATAAATCCCATATCACTCTACTACTGATCAATTGCATCAGCATGTAACTTTTGTATATATACTTCAGGCCAACTTAATACTTACCTGCATGAAAGAAAAAGAAAACATCCTGGATCCGCTCTGGCAAAAGACGGAAGATTACATAAAAACAAGTTTTGAACTTTACAAACTCAAGGCTACGGACAAAGCATCGGATATTGTTTCGACCCTGCTTCCCAACCTGGTGGTATTGATTTTTGTACTCATATTCGTGCTTTTCCTAAACCTCGGGATCGCCTTCTGGCTGGGCGAACTTTGGGGTTCGGTATATTTCGGATTCATTATGGTAGCTGCGTTTTATGCTCTTTGCGGTATCATTATCCATTTCCTTTTGCACGATAAAATAAAGGAACGAATCCGGAATAAGGTAATTAATCAACTGCTTAAATAAAATCCTATGCAAAACAGCACTCCCTATTCAGAACTGAAAGCAGCCATCGCAACACTTGAAAAAGAGCAGGCACAAAAGCAGCAGGCATTGAAAGAGCAGTTTAAAGTTACCTACGAAAGCCTTAACCCTTTTACCCTGATTAAAAATTCTTTCAATTCTATCGCCGGATCACCTGAACTGAGAAGCCAGATAATCGGTATTGCAATTCCACTATTGGCAGGATTATTCAGTAAAAAAGCTTCCGCCCGAACCCGACGCGCATCGTTGCTCTCCGAGGCAGGGGTATTGATACTTGACAGCCTCAACCGCTATGTGGCAAATAATCCGGAACTTCTACAAACGGCTGGCCGGTATATTGCAGATTTCTTCAAGAAAAAGGACCCGGGTGAAACGGCCGAAGACTAATAGTATAAACTGCCTATTTTGATAAAAACAATAGCAAAAAGCACTAAAAAAGCCCTTTCCATAAAACAGAAAGGGCTTTTCAGTAATGATCCGCTGACCAGGATTATATTTTAATAAAACTGCTACCAGCTATTGAAAACGAAACCAAAATTGATATTCAGGTTACCGAAAGCTTCAGCATCTTTGATCTTGAACGCATAGTCATATTTTGCATTAAGTTTAAGGCTGGTACCAGGCGAAATATCATACATAAAACCGGCTTCGGGGGTCATAAGTAAATGCCAGTTATCTTCTTCGAGTGTCCATGTGCCCATATCGGTATTGCGCAGGTCGTACATAGTTCCTATACCGAGTCCCACGTAAGGTACAAGTGTATTTGTTCCGAAAGTATAATGCGCATTTACAAGCATAGGGAACAGATTATCATAACGATATTGTACTCCTGTTAGTGTTGCATTATTCCTTGTATAACTGGCATAGTCCATCCTTTCGTAAAAGGTGCTCCATGCGAAATTTACCCCAACGGTAACCGAAGGTGCAACTTCTTTATGAAATTCGACCGTAGCCCCGCGCCAGCTGACTTTGCTAACATGGTCTTTCAGGCCTCCGGCTGGTATACCCATTGTATACTGAATGGAAGTAAAACTCTGGGCTGAAACAATCGGTGATATAAAAACTCCGGCTGCCAGCATAATGGTTATAATTGCTATCTTTTTCATATGCTGAAGTTGTTATTTTTTTAAATATTGTGACTGAGTAAACGCCTGGTTTATACCTTTTGTAATACGCTGAGTAAAACTGGCAGTACTTCCTTCAAGCACACCGTTTACAACAAAGCCCCAAACAGCATGCATCTTATCGTCAGGACTCAGATCGTTAGGGTCGGCCATAGTAACAATTAAACTACCTGTTGAGTAGGATGTAGTAACAGGATATGGGTAATACCAGCCGTAACCATACCACCAATCCCAGTATCCGCCATATCCGTAATAATAGGTTGTTGTAAGTTCATATGCAACAGGAGCAAGAACCGCATCGGGTTTTGGGTTTGAATCCACATCAACTTCCGACCAGCCATTATTTGTCATATTCAGGCGGATAAGGTCGAGCATTTGTTTGGCATAAATATCCTTTACAAAATTGGGACCTCCTCCGTTAACCAGGTCATCATCAATTTTCATAATCTTATTCGGGATTGCGAAAGTGTGCTTAGCTGTAAAATTACAGGCAGGATCATAATTCGTATACACCAGGTCCAGTTCGTCAATATACTCCGGTCCGGCGGGGTAACACTGAGTCAGCAGGAAGGCCAGTGCAGTGAAACTTAAGATTTGCAGAATTTTCATTTTTATTGCTTTTTGATGGTTAATATTAATCTGATTTTATTTATTCAGAAGGAATTATTCGGATTGGCACATATCCGTTAATCAGAAGGCTAAATCAATCTTGAAATAAGGATTACACGGATGCTATTCGGAAAAGTACCGGATCCAAATTGTGCAGCAAATTTATGCAATTTTATCAGCAAAGCCATACTTATTATTATGCATAAAAAGCCAACCAGGTAATTAACATGCTGTAAAATTAGCATTTTTTAAGGCAAACTGACTAATATTCAGCAGAATGATGCGACCTTATTAAAGCAAATTTTGCCTTAGTAATTAATGACGCTGATTTTTGAAACTTCCATAAAATCCAATCGATTCCACTTTATCAGAAATTTAAGTAACGCTCCATATTTTAGAAAATAATATTAACTTTAATCACGAAATTATTCTGTCAAATAAGCCTTCTAGCCATGAAAAAACTCTTTTATGCGCTGATAATTAGTTTACTCAGCGTAAACGCCATTGCCCAGGAAACAGGCAAGCCCGTATTTGATATTTATGGCCAAATCATGACAGATATGGGTTATAATTTTAACCAGGTGAATCCTCTTTATTTTGATGTAATGAGGCCAACTCAATTGCCTGCTCATAAGAACGAATATGGGACTAACGGTAATTCCTACTTTAGCGTGCGGCAGTCGTCGCTGGGCTTTAAAAGTTATACAGCTACGCGCTTTGGAGAACTCAAGGCCCGTTTCGATTTCGATTTATTCGGTATGGGGCCCAATGTTGGGCAAACTACATTTCACATGCTTTATGCCTGGATGGAAATAGGGAAATTTGCTGTAGGCCATGGCTGGAGCCTTTTCTGCGATTTTGATGGATTCCCGAATACCGTTGAATACTGGGGTCCGGTGGGTATGTCGTTATGTAAAAATGTACAGTTGCGTTTTATTCCTGTCCAGGGCAGAAACAGGCTGGCAGTTGCACTCGAGCGGCCAGGCGCCAGTGCCGACGAAGGCTTGTACCGCGACCGGATTGAATTGGATGATATAAAACCAAAGTATAATTTACCGGATATATCAGCCGAATTCCGGATGACCAGGGACTGGGGTTATACCGAGTTGGCAAGCATTGTACGCGACATACAATGGATCGACCAGGGAACAGATCAATATGACCTGAGTGGTCACGCAATCGGATGGGGGCTTAATCTGACTACTAATTTGTTATTTGGTAAAAAAAATATGTTCAGAGGCCAGGTTGTTTATGGTGAGGGAATTGAGAACTTTATGAACGATGCCCCTACAGATATCGGGATAAAGCATGATTTAGGCAATGCAACCTCTCCTATTAAGGGCGTTGCTTTACCGGTTACAGGTTTTTCGGCTTACCTCGACCATAAATGGAACGAAAAGTTCAGCAGTTCGGTTGGATATTCGCTGGTGAATATTACTAATTCTGACGGGCAGGCAAATGATGCTTTCCACAGGGGACAATATGCCAGTGCAAACCTGCTGTATTACCTAACTCCAAACCTGATGGCTGGTGGCGAGGTAATTTGGATAAACCGCGAAAACTATAACGATGGCTGGCAAACTTCAGCTACAAAAATCCAGTTTTCATGCAGGTATGACTTTTTACAACGGTTTTATAAAAACTAACTTGAACTTTAACCTCATTTCGTAAAAATAAAGCAGGCAGTACTTAAGGGGACAACCTGCTTTTCTATTGATAATATCCCGCAGGAACTCCGGAATACTAATTCCAATTGTTATCAAGTTCATAAATAAAAGGGATCTCTTCCTGTATGCTGATACGGATAGCCTTTTCGATATAATCCTCAAACTGGAATAACTTGGCTGATTGTTTTGCACCAATAACCTTACTTATTTTGCCGAAATATTTTTTCTGCAATTTCACATAATCTCCCTGCAAAGCCAGTTTCTTATTCATCAAAACGGTAGCCTGCT
Source organism: Bacteroidales bacterium (assembly GCA_963677975.1). Classification (GTDB taxonomy): domain Bacteria; phylum Bacteroidota; class Bacteroidia; order Bacteroidales; family UBA4417; genus UBA4417. Next base: position 5,222,738 of record OY782677.1, read on the forward strand.
AGTTGTCCAACGAAGCATACGATTTTGCATATTCTTCAATAAGTGCGATACTTCTCTTCCCGTATGCCTTTCTTTCGGTTTCATACTGATCGTATAAGCCTCAGAAAGCTGCACCCTGAGCGTAAGGAATTGCCATGTACGCATTAACGAGTTCATTATTATCCTTACCGAACATAGCCTGTACAAGCTAAACATCTTCATTGTTGGATTGAGCAAATGCGAAAAGAGCAAAAAAGAAGTTGGCTGCTACTAAGTAAATATTAATATTTTGATTTTATTGATGCGTGATTAGATCTCTCCGTTTATTTATCAATAATTTTTCTGAAGAAAGCAGGGGCACATATAAGAAAGTTTCTTCTAAATACTGTTTCACAAAAGTATTCAATCGAATTTCTCTTCCGTAACATTAAGAATATCTAAACATTTTGTTATTTACAGGATACAGTATATATGTTAGTTGGTGTATAGTATGCAGCGCAATAAATGATAGCAATTTATCAGAAAGGGTAACCTATGGAAAGATTCAGCCTGAATCCATGGAATATATCATCAGGCACCAACCAGTTGCTGTTTCCTGTCAGGTAAGGTGTCCGGAGCGGGAATCCCAAATCGGTGCGTAAAACAAAGAAATCAAAATCAAACCGTAATCCAAGCCCTGTTCCAAGTGCAAACTGGCTGGTAAAATTTTTCAATTTGAATTCTGCACCGGGGCGGTTCTCATCGGGGTTAAGCAACCACACATTACCGGCATCAGCAAACAATGCCCCAAGTATGGTTTTTGAAAAAGGGAAACGATACTCAAGGTTAAATTCCAGTTTAATATCGCCAGTCTGATCAATTATTCCGTTGTAATCAACCGGCTTGTAACTGCCTGGGCCAAGCGAACGTGCAGTGAATGCCCTGATACTGTTGGACCCTCCGCTGTAAAATTGTTCGATGTACGGCATAACTGAGGAATTCAAATACGAAAAGCCCACACCTGAATACAAACGAAACACTATGCCTTTCTTAATACTGCCGGTATAATAACGCAAATCAACCGATGTTTTCACAAACTGTGAATACACATTGCCAAGCACAGTATAGGGCCGTTCGCTGCTACCTGCTGAATTAACCAAGTCGACCAGATTCCCTGAAGTGCTGACTATTCCCTGCAAATAGAAGCAGTTCGACTTGCGTGCAGTATTGTCGTATGTAAAGTCATATTCCATCCCGACAATTGTCTGTTCTTCAAAGCTCTTTTTTACATAAGGATTGCTCGCAACAATGGTATCAAATTCAGGTGTTGTTTTCAACAAATTCACCATATTGATCTTAAATGGGTAAAAAACATGGGTTATTTTCTGTCTTTTTTTCCATTGGTACCCAAAACCGATGTTAACCGAGTTCATCCGGTAGTACATTACGTTGTTCAGGAACTCGAAACCCAGTGTTCCGATTGATTTTGTTGCCAGGAGCTTCGATTGTTCATTTGTTTTAAAAGGCAGCACAAGCCTGGGGAAAACAAAGGAAGTATTAATACCTAAGTTATATGAATTGTTTCCGAGTTCATCAGCACTTTTTGAACCAATCTGCCATTCGAACCCTCCTGACATTTTGAGCTGCAGTGTATTTGCTCCGCGGGCTATATTAGCGTGTGCAAGGGTAACCTCAGCGCCCGGCCCGACAAATCCCGATGATTTGGATTGAACAAATCCTTCGAGGTTCAGGCTTATATCGTCCCTGGGAGCCAGCTCAATTTTCAGATCCAGCTCCTGATTTGCTGTATCCTGAATGGCAAATTGCAGTTTAACGTACCTGAAAACCCCGTAATTATTAAGTTTTATGATTGTTCCCTGGTGCTTCGAAGTGGAATACAAATCCCCATTCCTGAATAATATACTTCGGGTAATTACTTCCGGATGCAGGTAATTTTTAAGCCCGGTAATGATTATTCCATCAAAAAACACTGTATCGGAAGGAGAGTCACTTGCATATATATCAGATTGTACATCATAAAGGTTTACTATAACCTTGCCAATGGTATATTTCGTGCAAACAAAAACGGGGGTTTCGGGGCCTTTACCAATCATCAGGTTAATCTGGTGCATGGTACCCGTGGTATCAGCTACAACCTGTATATTCTCGGGACCAAAAAAATAAAACCCCTGCTCCACCAGCGTGGCAGCAATTCTGCGTTTTTCCGATCTGATAGTTTCAATACTAAACACATCCCCCGGTTTGATTTTCAGGTTTTGAGTACTAGTGTTTAAAAGGCTGTCGAAAGAATTTTCAGGAGTAGCCTTGAGAACTTTATTGATATGGTAAGGGTTATTGACCTGAATAGTATACGATATCTTAGCTTTACGCGGATTGTGCTCATTCGTATCAAGAATAAAAGTAGCACGTGAATTAAAATATCCTATACCAAAAAGCTCCGATTCAATTTTCCGGCAACGTTGTTCGGGATTTACCACTGAAATTAAAACAGGTTCACTGCTGAAGGTCCGGTATAACCAGCCTGGTTTCTTCCCTTCTTTTCGGGGTTTAAGATAATTATACGTCCATAACCGAAGAGGAGGCAAAACCCGAACTGTTCCCAATAATGCCCCGTTCGGCTTCCGGAATGTTAAATCTTTAGCAACAGCTATGGCAGCCCTGGTCTCATTTCCTTTTTCGGTATCGGTTACAACTACTTTATTCCGGCCGGTATACAACATCTGGTCACCGGTGAGGAAACGGGTATTCGAACAGGCATCGAGCAGCAAAACTGCAAGGGCAATTAACGGAATGATGGTTGCTTTTCGGTGCTGCATCGATTAATTTGTTTTACCTGATGATTGTAGTTTGGGATCATTTCACTGCTTCCTCTTGCGTTGCCAAATATCCTTCAGCCTGGGATAGCTTTTCCGGTAAATAAATCCTGCTCCCGATTTGGTTATTTCTCCTTCGAGTATATCCTCATAATCCTTCTTCATGTATACTTTGAGGAATTTGGATCCTACAGTGTCGAGTGAATACTCGAAGATAAAGTTCTCGACCATACTGTTTGTCTGACCGGCTTCCTGGACATTGTCGCTCAACCTTCCGGAAACTTTAACTGAAGCTTTGTCCTTGAAAAACTTCCGTTCAACTTCGTAAGAGAGGCTGGTTTTTTCCTCCTGTGCACCACTGGCTGAAGTTTGGGTATAGGTGTCGACACCGAATGAAAGATCCGTTTTCTTAAAGGTTGATTTCGTTGCCGAGTTCAGCTGGGTTTGCCAGAAATTGTCGATTTGCGCCGACAAATAACTTGTTGAGCTTTTGATGCCTGGCAGGTCGATCCCTTCGAAAAGCAGGAGATTCACTGCCTGTTTCATTCGTTCATCAGGAGTAAGTGAATTAAGCACACTGCTGATATACTGGTCAGGGCTTTTTACATCAAATACAATGCTGAGATCCGAAAGTCTGTTTGCAAGCTTCATCGACACTATAAAATCACAATTACGGTTTTGATTATCGACAGGATTCACATACGAGCCTTTTACCTTGTTTGTAGCCTCAAGGTTAAGTTCCGGATCTTCCACGTCACCGTTCCAGCGAAACGAACTACCGGGAGATATAATGAAATATTTCATCGGGCAGCCTGGAAATTTGAGTTCCGACGAACCGTTGCGGATTTCATAATTACCGGTCAGACTCATTGTGTTATTGGGTAACATGGCATAATCGAGTAAACCATCACCGGAAAAACGAACCTTAATATTATAGTTGCTGGCTATTTCGACATTGAATACTGTTTCGGGATTAATGTGTATGGCCGCCTGTATAAATGGCATTCCCGAAAATTTGCTGATTTTAATCGTGTCGGAATTAAAGACCATGCGGTTGCTGTCGAGCTGTGCAAAAAGTATATCTTTCTGAGAACTGCTTACCGAGATATCTTCAACCTGCCTGTAGGTTATATTCGTCCCTTTTTCAAGGGTAATACTACCTTTAATAACCGGGCTTTTGAGTGCCCCGGTAATAGTAAGCCCTGAGTTTACAACAATGGACCCGAACAATTCAGGATTATCCTTCACAGAGGTATTTAATACCTGCAACCTGTCGGCTGTCACCTTAAGGTTGGTAGTCATTTTGTCAATATCATCCAGGCCGGCAAGATCAATAGTTCCTTCAATATCCAGTTGTTTCTGCAAGGTATCAAGTATTATAAACTTCTTGAAATCCACCCGGTTATGACTAATTTCCAAGGTATCGCAGGGAACGGAAAACCAGGAATTCAGGGGAATAACGTTTAAAGAAACATCCTTCATACGGATCTGCCCGTTGAGGCTTGACCTGGTATTTTCAGTACCCAATGAAATTTCTCCGCTCACAGTACCCTGTAATTTGTTGGCATAATCACCAATAAAGGGTGAAAGTATAGGAACAGGGAAATTGGTGAACGTTGAAGCAAGAAACTGTCCGGGAGGATTATTTTTATTACCGGTAGTAACGACTATTGCTGCCGAATCAGTGAGCTGAACATTTATTTTGCTTTCGACTATACCTGATGTGTCGGCTACCAGGTTTCCTTCGGTGGCGATGCGGTCGAGCCGGAAATCGTCCCATTTAAACTGGTTTATGTCAAGTTTAAAATCCAGGTTTTGTTGACCATTATCGCTATATGCTACATTTCCGTTCAAGAATCCATCGGGAATATCCTGGGCAAATTCAGGCATGATGAGTTTGCTGATCAGTACATCTTCGAGGCCAAGTGAGAGCTTAACCGATTTTCGGCCTGTAAGGCCAATCCGCATTGTATCGCATTGCAGGTGTAAATCTGCAACAAGGTCATGTGTTGCAGATTCAAATCTTAAAAATTCGGAAGGTGATACAGTCCATGTATTCGAATTAATTATCCATGCAGGTTCCGGAGAGTTGATAATGATAAGTCCGTCCTTTTTCCTTACATCAGCCTCAAGATGGTATAATGCCAGACCTTTGTGGTCCGAAACCTGGAGACTGCCCTGCATACTTCCCGGCAGAACATTCAACTCCAGTGAACATGATCCCGCAGGAATTTTACCGGCATCAAGGCTGTCAATAACTAAAGTACTGCTCAGTTTGTCCTTCTCAAACTTCACTTTCATGCTGTTGCCGAAACACTTATACTGGTTGTAAATAAGTCTGCCGGCCGAAATTTCAGCCTGTGGCAGGCTGTCAGCGTTTTCTTTGTCGACCAGGAAATGAATATTATCGAAACTAAAAACTGTATCCGGCACAAACTGGGCGAACACAGGATTATATTGTAAACCTGCATTGAACCGAAAACCCGGGAACTGCGAAATGGCATCCAGGTTCAGAAAATTGGCCGAATCGAGGCTGAATACATTTTCGAAACGGGCTGAATCTATTGCTTTTAATAAGTCGCTTAACGAGGACCTGCTGTGAAATGCAGCGGTCATAAAATCTGATTCTAATTTTGTGTCCAGCAGGTTGTCGGCCATCCGGATCGATAGGTCAGTATTATTTAGAATTGAGGTTTTAAGCCCGTTACTGAAGGTAAAATTCTTCAGATTTACAAGTGCTGTGAGACTATCGGCTGCCATACTGAAATTGCCTGTAATTTCCCCTTTGCCCGAAAGTTGCTCAGGAACCAGATGTAAAGCGTAAGCATCGATATCAAACACACCTTTAACATCTCCCATCTGCCGCGGGCCGTTCCACGCATACATACCGTTCATATTGCAGCTCACTGCAGTATCATTAACCTGCAATTCAAACCTGCAGGTATTGTCAGCCAAAGTAAAATCTGTATTTATATTGTGGTAAGTTGTATTCTGATAAACAACTGAATTAATCTTAATATTTCCACTTCCTTTAATAACATTACCCGGGCTTAATCCGCCCCCAGCTGTTATCTCGGCGTTTATCCTGTCGGGATAGGAGTCGCCTATAATTTCGCCAAGCATAAGCTGGCTCAACGTAGCATGCAGGTTTCCGCTTGTGTTTTTCGTATTGAGATTTCCGTTCATCGCTATATCCCCCGATTCACTCCTGACAGCAAGGGCAAATTGTGGTTCAAGAAACTTATTTTTTATGCTGCCTGAGAGAACAGCCGGCTTAAAATCAGGCAATTTCAAGCCGGTTGCAAACAATGCTGCCAGTTCATCAGCCTGGTTATGGGATATGGAGTTGGAAAGGAATGACAGGTCACATCCCGATTGAGGCATATTCAATACCGATGTGATGTAGCCTGAAAGGGCCAAATCAATACCGGAAGGTGAGTGTAAATCGAGTTTGCCGATCAGCAGTTTTTCAGTTGATCCTGAAAGACCGGCAGAAAGACTGATATCTTCATTCCGTTTAAACCAGGTTTGTTGTTTGTCGAGTGAAGCAAGTAACGCAAGCGAAAGGTTTACATGCTGATGCGAATCCATTTCGAAGTTAATCCTGCCCGATTTCACATACGCCTTGTTATTCAGTGCAAGACTGAGTTCATCCAGGTTAAATGCTGCCCCCGTTGAGTCAATACGGCAGGAAGTAAAATCAGTATTTATGTCTTTAACCGGCATCCAATCCTTATACCCGTTATAACTCCCCGAAATCGTGTCGACCACCAGGAACAAACCTTTTTTAATCACGATGGCATCGCAGGCAATTAACCATGGAAGCGACTTAAATATATTCCCCTCAGTCGGTACGGCAGAGGTCTTGACTTCATTACTCATTCCGGTGGTTATAAAGTGCATAGCAGGATCATTCAGTTCGATCTTCGAAATCCGTATCCTACCCGAACCCAGATCAACGTCAGAACCGGTTATATTAGCTTTGTCAATCGAGGTTATTATCCGCTGCCCGTTATCCGGCTGGTCGAGGGTAAAATGTATATCAGCAAACTGAAAATTTTGCAACGATATTCTCCAGGGAGTTTCCGGTGAATAAGAGTTTACCGTGTCGGTTTCTGTCATGCCTTCTGAAATTCGTACAAGTCCTTTGACCTTTTCGAATTTAGCCTCCCGTATTCTGATCAGTTTTTGTGCGAGCGAAAATACTTCGAAATCAAGGCCGGCTTTGGCAACTGACTGGTCAATAAGGATACCTTGACGCTGATCGTCGAAACGAAAGTGTATATTTCGCAGCCTAACTTTGTGTATCTGTATATCCCATGAGCTATTTGCCGGCTTCTCGCTTTCCGGTTTCCTACCTTCGCTTTTACTAAAAAAGGAAAGCAGCTTTAACTCCCCGGTTTCCTTATCCACCTGCAGGTTCACGAATATATCCTCAAGACTCAGTTCCTGAACAACAATCTTATGCTTTAGCAAGGGAAATGGGTTAATGGCTACATCAATTTTACCCAAAATGGCCATGGTATCACCTGGTGCTACTATAAATTCAATCTGTTGCAGCCCGATTTTCCCATCCAATCGCAGATAAAACCCACCTACATGAACAGGTATACCTTTATCGTGAAAAATAGTGTTTACTTTAGCCGTTAAAACCCTGTGAATAACAGGAAGGTTGACCGCAACAATAAGAAGAAACAACAATACAAAAAGGAAAAGAAAAGTGTATTTCAGAATTTGAAATAACTTTTTCAATATTAACAGAACCTTGTTTTGTGCCTCCAAAATTGGATTTTTTCGTCAATTTCAAATTTAAGAATATTAAACTGAACAAGAGCGCCCCTATGCAAAATTACCTGTGGTTTGTATAAATCCGATGCCGTCCCAATCCGAAATTTATTGATTTGCTTAATTTTACGGATTAACAACCCATGAGTTTATCGACCTCTAAAAAAAGGAATAAACCTTGAAATTGAATTTTCCAAAACAATATCCAGACTAATTGGCACAAAGGCATTATATCATTTCTGCTTTTGTCGACGGTTATTTCACCTGCGATTAACCCTTTTACACAAAAAGACACAGTCCATAGAAACACAGTCCTTATTAACATTACGAATCCCCTGTTGTTCGGCAACAAGTCAACAATTCCGGGGTACGAGCGAACACTAAAAACGACATGTCGTTTTTAGTCAATATTGGCCGGGCATCCTTCCCTTTTCCAAAAAATTCAGGAAGCGACTTTATGAAGTTGCAAAATGAAGTGAAGCAGTCACGATTTCACATTTCGGGTGAATATAGGTTTTATTTAAAGTGCTTAAATAAATTTGATGCTCCCCATGGTGTTTATATCGGGTCTTATTATTCACGTGATTTCTTTACACTCACACATAAATGGGAGCTGAATACGGCAGATTACCCGCTGAACCCGAAACAAACATGCTATCGGGGAATCATTCAGTCAGGTTCCGGTAAGGTACCAGTTTGTTTTCTGTGACAGAATGAAGGTTGATATAATCCTTACGGGGTCCGGAATAGCCTATTATTCCATCAATATAAAGCTAAGCACTTCATAGTCAGAAGCAGATCAACATGCACTATTGGAGAAATTAAACATCTTTCTTAGTTAGAATTTCCTGGGTACAACCTTGTGATTTCGGGTGTTGAATTTAAAAAGAGCAGGATCGAAAATACAACTTCTATTGGTTTCATTTACAGAGTGATGCCTGGATACCGGTCCTGTCTTTACGATTCGGGAGGAGCCTGCCAGGCAGGCATAACATCTTAATTAACTATAATTCAGGCAAACCGATTGGTCAGTCCTGCAGATTGTGTAACTATGGGCTTAAAACTTCACCATAAAGCCGGTGCTGGCTTTAATCACATTTTTTGCAAGGTCCTTCCCGGCCATAAGTTGGGCTTCGATCACCCAGTTCACTGCACCCAGGTTAAACGTAAGACCCACTGTGCCGCTATAGTAATTTATTACACCTTTCGAATCTTTGTTGTATGTATAATACTGCCGGCCGAGCCCTGCGCTGGCTCTCAGGAATCTCATAATTGTCATTCCGGCCTCGAGAGTAAAGAACTCATTAAAGTTTTTGGTTGTATCAATACTGCTTTTTAGCCCATTATCAGTAGGCAGAAGCAAAGAAATCATCTGGGGTTTTGTACTTCCTGCTGATCCGTAAATCCCGAGCATATTACCACGGGTAGCCCCCCCCCTGGTGGAAATAAAACCAAACTGGCCATTGAAATGCCAGCCGATCCGTTCAGGAGTATATGAAAACCTGTCGTCAGGGTTTCCATAAAATACATTTACTGACGGGCCCAGTAATAATGTAAACCCTTTATCCTGCGCGAACGACGGTTGGCCAATCACTATTAAAAAGAAGATAAGTAATCTGGATTTTATTTTCATGATGGTTGTCCCTTCTACTTTTTAACCAAACTAAAAACAACCCCTACCTGTACAAGACTTTTTCCGGTTCCTATATCAGAGTATAACCCGAAATTTTTGCCGATAAAAATCTCGGCACCACCCCGGATGACAAAATCCGAATTAAATCCACGGCCTTCAGAATGTGTTGTTACCTTTTTATTTTCATCCTTAAAATAAATTTCACCGTTAGCATCCACTGAGGTGAAGTTAAAATCAACCCCTCCACGAACATACGTTTTTATAATACCTCCCGTAATATCATACCTGGCATAAACTCCAAGGGTAGCAATCTTTTCAGTGATATTCTGGGTGATTCCGATCTGATCGTACTCACTAAAATAGTCGTATGCATATTTAAACCCGGCAAAACCTAATGCCCCTCCTAATTTGATATACTTGTTAAATTTAAAATAGTAATCAGCACTAACGGAAGGAGAACTCGGACTTTTAGTAAAATCTTCCACACCTTTAAGGCTCGAATATTGCCGCGAAAATCCCATACCCAGTTTTATGTATCCATTTCCGATATTCTCTTTCCAGCTGCTTGAAAGGGAGTCGGGCTTTGTTGCCAGTTTCCCTTCTGCTTCATTCACATAAACAGATGTTCCACTCTTTGAACTCTGGGTTTTACTTTTCCCTAAAACAGGGGTTATTACTTCGTATGTCTGATTTGCATATGAAATAGCATAAACGTCTTTACTAGGTATAGCCACTATAGGGCCTTCGGGCATTTCGGCCCTGAGGTAACGGATATTGTCGGTGTTGAGTTCGATCACTTTTCCGTAAAGTATACCGCCATCGACCATGATTATTACATCAACAGGCTTAAAGCTGCCTTTCACTTCCTGTGCACGGGTGAAGCCGGAAAAACCGAGAACCAGGATTGCAAACTGCATCCAGGTTGCTAACTTTAAATTATTGAGCATAGGATATGTCCTTAAAGGTTCCCTGGTAAAGCGTTAATTTTTCAGCAGGATTCTGCTCGCATATTAATCGGACAAAAAATTTGCCAAGTATTAGTTTTTCTTCCTGACTCTGCCTTTCGATCTGTAGATAGTCTTGCGCAAGGAAAGCGGGATCGAGGCTGTAGCTTTTAAAATTTCCCAGCGAATCCTTGTTCATCAGGTTAAAACTATACATTCCGCCAAGGTTGTATTCATAAGATGGCCGGTACACCCCTATATAATCCTGGTCGATAAGAAAGTCTGCTTCAATGCTCAGGATCATATCCACGCCCTTGGCATCTTTACCACGGGCTTCGAGCAGGTAGCGGGTGTAAAACTCATATTTTTTTGGGTCATAATAAAATAACGACTCTTTACCCCGGTAGAAATGAACATCATCAGCATGCTGGGTCACCAGGTTATCGGTAGAAAATGAGAGTGTTCCTAATCGTTCGATCTGGAACAAATCGACCTTATCGCGGCATGATATGGCCATCAGACTGACAGCTATTAAAGCCAGCAATAACCTGAAAACGCTGTTAGGTCTTTGCTTTATTTTCATAGAACTGAGTATTAGCATATTATGAATTCCTTTTAGTACGAGTCGGATGTCATGATTCAAGAAAAGAAAGGTCCCGCATTTACAGAGATAAGTATGTATGTGGCATTCCTTGCCTGCGTGTCGAAAAGAGAATTTTGAGACCAAACAGGCGTTAATTCTTGAAAACATCCATTACTAAGTAAGAAATTACCTGAAAATCCCTTACGATGTTCACAACTGGCTGATCCTTTATGCAGGTATTCTTCTTCTAATAATGGATAAGACAGCATCGGGCTGTTCATCCCGTGTAATTTTGAATTTACAAACTGGTTCCGGAAATTTATTTTACCAAAACCAACCTGATTTGTTTGTTTATTTCCCCTATCGACTATCCGGCAGGCGCAACATTGACTACTTCATACATATCCTTCCCATCCTGTTTAATTGGCTGATAATAGACTTCACCCACTTTAACATAGGTTATATCACCAATTTTCACTTCTTCACCGCCTTCGGGAAGTGCTTCAACAACAGTTCCTGCTGTAGGAGGCACAACTGTATAACCTTTGTCTGATTTTTCGTAATAGGTTCCACCGTAGTAATAATTGTTGGTGGTTTCGTTTATAACCACAGTCTGCGATCCGGGCGGAAGTGTTGTTACAGTTGCCCCTACAGGTGCCTGAACTACTGTATAACCGCTGCCACTCTGTATATAATACACTCCCGAATCGTAATAATAATGCTGATTCTGCACACTCACAACAACTGCAGTAACTGCCAGCGTTGCCATGAAGAATCCCCACGGATGATACATGGGTCCATAGTAGTATGGGTGGTATGGATGATATGCATATGGGTGATAACAGTTATAATGATAACCACCGTAAGCATGGGGTGGATGGGGGTAAGGCCTGTTATTGTTAACAATAATATTAGTGTTATGGCTATTATTTATATTCGTATTTCGGTTGCCATTATTGCTGTTTCTGTTTGAATTATTGAAATTTCCATTGTTGTTGTTACCCGGTCTGGTGTCCCGGTTCGAAACTCCTGCATTTCCACCTGTTGATGGCATGTTTGGCGAAATTTGACGCGTATTCTTGTAGCCGCCGTTGATGGATGACCTGTTTGATGAGGAATTGTTGGAAGGTCGGGAATAAGACGATGAAGGTCGCGATGCAGGTGATGCTGATGGCCTGGACATTCCGCCTCCGCCTCCCCCACCCCTGTTACCTCTACCTCCGCCGTGCGACATACGCTGAGCTTCGGCAAAAGGTGAAGCTATAAATAAACAGGCTATAAACAACGAAAAAAAGACAATGGCTGATTTAAAATTTATTGATTTCATTTAGGTTGGCTTTTCGGAGGTTAATTACTGGTCGCATTTTGAGAGAATGGAAATACGGCGTGCCTGGGGAGGCGGTGCAAACTCAAATATGGAAGGAGGAAGGTCGGGATTAAGCTCCCAGTTTGAGAATGTAGCTTCGTATTGCAAAGCCGGATTAGTGCTCAATTGAGTAATGAACATTTTTACAGGCATATTCATTGCATCATTGGCAAACCAGAATTGAACCTGCATTTGTTCATTTCGGGCCACAATGTAAAAACATTCTTTCCCTTCAATTAACTTTTTCCCGTTATAGGTAATCTGATCAAACTGGGCAAGCAAATCCTCCGTAAACGTGGGATAGAAGAAATCAGCAGCAGGGAAATCAAAATCGTAGCATTTATGAAGCGAATCAAAGGTTTCGATTGTTGATAGCGGTGTTGGGATAACAGCATAATTGTTTTCGTTGAAAGAATAATAAGCCAGTTGTTCACCGTTATACCAGTAGCCCCGGTGTCCTTTGTCTCCATGGGAAAGTACCAGCATTTTATCTGCTCCGGAAAAGTAAACATCACTTTCGCCGAAATGGCTGATAATCCCGGCATCAGTTTCCGCCTCATCCTGCCTTGTTTCAATCTTGAAATGAACTGAAGTAAGATCCCCGACCACGGAACTCATTCGATCGAGAATCATAATTGCTATTGTATCCTGTTTTACTGTTTGCGCATGCAGAACAGGTAGCAATGCAAATAAAACCAGTATGCTTGTAAACATGTGTTTCATAAAATGGTCTTAAATTAATCCGTAAAATTTAATCTTGCTTTATCGGCAGTAAAAAGAGCATGAATGGCACTTTGAAGAGTCAAAGATAAACAAAACCGGCTTCAAAAAAAACACCTGTACGTGAATAATACCTATTTGTCCGGTTAGATTTCAGAATGCTTCGCCAATAATCAGGTATACCGACCAATACTCCTTACTAAAGGCGATATCGAATGCTATATTCGTGTCGGAATATTTATTGAATTTCATTCTTATCCCAGTGCCTCCTGCCGGATTCCAGTATAAAAAATGCTGGTTCTTATACTCCGAAGCTGAAGTTAGGCTGCCAAAAACCACCCCGCCTAAAAATCCATTGGCCGTAATGCCGAACCTATATTCGGTATCAAGATATATCAGGGCATTGCTTTTGTACCGGTTTTGCGAAATCCCTCTCGAGGCCTGCCCGGTTGAAGGTTCCCAACGAACTGCAGGCAAATCGAGGTAAGGGACATTGCCGGATAAGATAGTCCAGTAATAAGCCCTCAGCGCAAGTATATTCGGTCCGTGGCCCAAGTTAAGCAAAGGAAAATACTTCCGCACATCAAGAAACATCGATTGCCAGGTACCATCACTTCCAAGCAGAGGAGTGTTGAATCGGAATGTTAAGCCGGCCATAAATCCCTGTTGCGGATTGTTTGAGTTTTGCCTGCTATCGTAAAGTAGCGGGAGCAAAAGTCCTGATGATATAGAATTTTCCTTGTTGAATGGCAAGTAGCTGTTTAACGTATCCAATCCCGATTCTTCAACTTGAATATTGTAGTGACTATCTAATGCGTAACCAAAACCCGCTGAAAAATCGGGCCAGATCTCTTTCATGCTTTTTTGATGAATGTGTAGATGCTGGTATTTAATCAATGTTTCATAATCGCTTGGGCTGTTTCCACCCAAACCCCATGTATTCTGAGGATAATTGTGGATAAAATAATCACCGATAAAATTCCATGTGTTTTTGGGATACCAAACATACGATTGAACATCGAATCCATATTGCCCGCCGACTCCTATATAAGGATAAAAATAGAAGGTCGAAACGTGTGTATGCACATTATCCCCTCCCAATACAAAAGAAGCGTTAAACGAAGTAAATGAAGTTTTGCCCGATGAGTTGGATGTGGGGAAAAGAGTAAAGCGTATTTTCCGGTTATCGCGTTTCTCATCCGGATTTTTAATATTGAATATTTTTACGAGGTAATCCAAAAGGTCAACCTGGCATCTGAATCCGGTTGTATCAGCCGATGGAAATCCCTTACCGGCTGAAGGTTGAGCCCTCAGCGGCAATAAAGTGATAAACAAAAACAACATTGTAAGGATAACAGGTTTCATACTTCAATCCGGACAACACAAAAGTAGCAGGAATTAGTCATATCCGGACTAATCAGGGATTAAAGCCAGATATTTCTGTAATCAGTATATGCACTATATACTCACTCATTCCTTGAACTAACAGCCTGAAAATCCGGATGGTTAAAATGCCTCCTGAAGATTGAAATAAATTCCCCTGGAATGCTTGTTGTCGATCCCAATATCGACAGTAAGATTTGTGCGGGCACGTTTGTCCATTTGCATGCGAAGCCCAGCCCCGAAACCAAATGCCGTATTTGCAAATAAGCTGTGGGAATAATTACTGGCTGTAGTCGCATTAAGGAAAACTGTACCACCGAAAAGGCCGCTTTTTGAAATAGGGTAACGGTATTCGGCTTCATTATAAATCATACTCAGCCCGCGGTATCTTCCCTGTATATATCCCCTGCCTGAGCGGTTGTAAGTATCCCAGCCGATTGAAGGAAGCGCCAGGTAAGGTACATGCCCGGCAAGTAATATATTACCCCAGCTCCAGAAAGCAAGCACATGCCTTGGCCGCTCTTTATTTAATCCAAGGTAATAGCGGCCATCGTAAAGCAATTGGATGCTTTGCTGCGAATTGTTTCCGATTTTAACATTAAACAACATGGAAATTGAAGCAAAATATCCTTTATAACAATTGCTGATATTGTCGCGTGTATCGGTAAGCAAGGTGATTTTTATTCCGTTAGTACCGTAATGAGTCGGTGAAAAATTATTCCTGTGCGAGTATTCATAGTTGTTAGTGATGTAATAATCAGGGCTTTCCGGAATTGTGTCCAGCTTCTCATCTTCAATTCCGAAATGCTGATCGACCGAAATCCCTAAACCTGCATAACAATGTGAATTTCCGATTTTACGCGATACTTCTTCATAAAACCTGATAAGTTTAAATTTCATAGGCTCAGCGAGGGAGTCATATTCCACTTCACTCAGGTTATTAATATGCAATTGTGTTTTGTTAAATTCGGAATTATCGATTCCCAGTCCGTAAGTAGGCTGGGTAAAAAGCAGCAACCTCCAGTCGCCCTGCAGAAACCAGTTGTTCCACGGCAGATAAATTTTCGACCTTGCATTAAGGATAAACTGTCTTTTTGTAGTATATTGGAAATTGAGCATCCCTGACGATAGGTTGGTAGGCGGATGCCCGTATAAGCGGGAGAAACTGATAGCCCCTCCTGCCAGGAAACCATTTGCAGGTGCATAACCAATTACCGGCAGTAATGACAAATAGGTCTCCCCGACAAGCAGGTCATTTTTTATATCGGTGATGGGTTTACTTTTCCATTGGTTCATTACATCCTTGAAATCTTTCGATTCGACCTGGGCAAATGAAACTTTACACAACAGCAAGAAAAATGCTTCTATTAAAATTAAGCCATGACTATACAGCCTGTTTTGTTTCATCCAATTTCCTCCCTCACTTATTTGGTCATTAATCCTTTGCATTCATACACAATTTATCAAAAGTAACATTTTCCTGGTAATCGTAAACTTCATCAATGTAGGAATTCATTCCGGTTTAAATCGGTTTTAAAAACCAAAACTTTAAATTTCAACCTGATTGTTTTAATTAATTTAAGTCTGGAATTACTGTTGCACACATACCATCGGTTCGATCTTAGCAATAACTAGCTTATCTTTGTTAAATCATACAACCTAATTTACTTATTATGGCAACAAAAAGGGGAATTACCCCGGTAAAAGATGCAGTCCAGAGCAAAATTACCGCTATTACCGATCTGAGCAGAAAAGAGTTTATTTCCCGTGCCAAGAAATTTGCAAAACATTACAGGGTTGTTGATGGAAAGAAATTCAAACTAAAGGATTTTTCAACAAACGGAAATTCTGATCTTGATAAAGATGAAAGACTGTTCGCCCACCAGACCTTGCAACTAGGCATTCAGGCTCTTGCCGAAATGCAGGATAAGCTTTATGCCCAGAACAAATGGGCATTACTGGTAATTTTCCAGGCCATGGATGCTGCCGGCAAGGATGGAGCAATAAAACATGTAATGTCAGGTATAAACCCCCAGGGATGTGAAGTAACCGCGTTTAAAGCTCCTACTGCGGAAGAACTGGATCATGATTATTTATGGCGCTGTATGAAACGCCTGCCCGAGCGCGGCCGGATAGGGATTTTTAACCGTTCGTATTACGAAGAGGTGCTGGTGGTGCGTGTTCACGAAGCCATTCTTAAATTTCAGAGGTTGCCCGAAAAACTGATAACCGGAACCATTTGGGACGACCGTCTGAGTGATATACGGAATTTCGAATCATACCTCAACAAAAATGGCATACTGGTAGTGAAAATTTTTCTCAATGTTTCCAAAAAGGAACAAAAGAGACGTTTCCTCGAACGGATTGAGAGGCCTGAAAAAAACTGGAAATTCAGTGCCGGCGACCTCGAGGAACGCAAATACTGGAAACAATATATGGGAGCATATGAGGAAATGATCAAAATGATTGCTACTGACAAATCGCCATGGTATATTGTTCCGGCTGATAATAAGCCTTATGCCCGCATGGTGATTGCTTCGGCAATCCTGCATGCCCTGGATTCGATGAAACTTGAATACCCGACAGTAAGCGAGGAACAGCGGATTGAATTATTGCGCATCAAGGAAGAATTGTTAGCGGAGAAAGGGTAAGTTTTAAAGAACCAAGCCCCATCCCGCAGCAGCGGGACCAAATTCCAAATTCAAAGATCCAAATTCCAGGAACCAAAAACCAGGAACCAGTGACCAGCATCAAGAAACCTTGCCCTTCGACATATTTTAGCAAGCCACCACCGAAGCTTTGCGAACGCTAAACTCTGAAACGTGAAACCCTGAAACTCTTAAGCGCCTGAAGGCATCAATACTCCTAATCCCTAACCCCCAATCCCCAACCCCTTCTTTATGTTGGACACTCTCTTCCCGCCCTTACAATGGATCAAAGAGTATTCTGCTAAAAAGCTGAGCCAGGATACTATTGCAGGTGTTACTTTAGCTGCATATGCCATTCCGGTTTCAATGGCTTATGCATCGCTGGCCGGATTGCCCGTGGAATATGGTATTTACGGCTATTTGATAGGTGGCTTTTTTTATGCAATTTTCGGAACCGGAAGGCAGCTGGCGATTGGTCCAACTTCGGCCATTTCGTTAATGATAGCTACTACCATATCAACTATGGCTAACGGAGATACCCAACGCTGGGCCGAAATTGCTTCGCTTACTGCACTTCTGGTGGCAGCAATAAGTTTCTCAGCATATTTATTACGATTAAACAGCCTGATCAGTTTTATCAGTGAATCAGTACTGATGGGATTTAAAGCCGGTGCAGCTCTTACAATTGCTATGACTCAATTACCAAAATTGTTTGGAATTAAGGGCGGTGGTAATAGTTTTTTTGAGAGGGTGGATATATTTTTCACACAACTTCCCGAAACAAATCTTACAGTTTTGATCTTTGGATTTTCGGGAATTATACTATTAATAGCGGGGAGAAGATATTTCCCGGGCCGTCCCATAGTCATACTATTAGTTGTAGCTTCAATTATAATTATTTCAACTACATCGATCGGCAGATATGGTTTCCCGTTAACCGGAGCCATGCCAGCTGGCCTGCCCGGATTTCAATTACCTGTCTTAAGAGTAAGAGATGTTAATGGAGTTATTCCGCTGGCGTTCGCCTGTTTCCTTCTGGCATATATCGAAAGTGTTTCGGCTGCTAAAGCGATATCAGATGAGGAAGATTACGAGATAGATTCACGTCAGGAACTTCTTGCTCTTGCCGCAGCCAATGCAGCAACAGCCCTTGGGCACGGATACCCGGTAAGCGGCGGATTATCGCAATCAGCAGTAAACAGCAAAGCTGGCGCCAATACACCGCTATCCCTGGTGTTTGCTTCGGCTACCATTGCATTGTGTCTTCTTTTCCTGACAGGTCCTCTTAAAAATTTACCCACTGTTGTGCTTGCTTCTATAATGCTGGTAGCTATAAGTAGCCTGGTCGACCTGAAAGGCTTGAAACGGCTATGGACAGTGAGCCGCATGGAGTTTAGCGTGGCTATAATAGCATTGACGGGTGTTCTTGTTTTTGGTATCCTCAAAGGGGTTGTACTTGCAGCAGTTGCATCATTAGTTTTATTGATCAAGGCTGTATCGGATCCTCATGTTGCATTCCTGGGACGTATCCCCGGCACAAAACGTTATACCGACATCATCCGCCATCCCGATAATGAAAGCATACCGGGCTTGCTGCTGTTCAGGGTCGAAGCCTCAGTTTTATATTTTAATGTTGAAAATATCAGGAAAAAGGTATGGAGAGAAATTCTCAAATCCGAAGGCTTGCTTAAATGTGTAATCTGGGATTTCAGCACTTCGCCTTATGTGGATATTGCCGGTACCAGGCTGATAAAGAAACTTTACCTCGATCTGAAAGCCAAAGGAATTTCTCTTCACATTGCCGAAGCCCATTCAGGTGTTCGCGATATGCTGCGCGTTGAAGAAATTGAGCATTTACTTGGACACATCAGCCGGAAAGTCTCGGTTGACGACCTCGTTAATAATCCCGAAACTTATACAGTAGCAATTTCAGGTCACTCTCCCGGCACCGAAAAGTAATAAATTCTCAATTTTGTATAAAGCTTATGGGGTTACAGCCTTTTATGTATATTTGCTTTACCAAATTAAATTAGCTTCTTCCAATAAATATTTAACTTAATCAATAAACTTAATAAATGTTGAAAATGAAAAATCTACTTCAATTACTCCTGATTACTTCGATACTGATTTTTGCCAGCCCCTTCAGCTCCAGTGCACAATCAAACTGTTATGAGGAATATGTAAAGCTTTTTAACGAAAGGGGCGCCAGTGCGGTTCCCGATGGCATACAGGAAGTTGTTGTAACGGTAAGGGAAGGCGGCAAATCGGATTGTTATATGGGTAAAGTTGAAGTAAAAGACAACCAGATCGTTAAAACACTGGGGCTTATTCTTGAAGATGGCTCACTTAAAAAATTTGGAGTTAAACTTAATGCAAAATACAACGATCCGACAAATCCGGCGATACTCTATATGGATATTCTCAATGGGATGTCATCAGCTTTTCTTTCTGACGACAATAAACTACTTAATATATTTTTTATCAAACAACTTGAATCCCGGACTAAAGCAATCAGACTTGCACCACCTGCAAGTTCCCTTTAATTAACATTGATTTTCTGTAATTAATACCCGGCATTTTAATATCAGCCGTGATCATTAATACTCCAGTATTTGCACCAGGGGTAGCTTTGCAATAATGAACTACCAGGCCATTGAATTAACAGGTGATACTTCGAAACAAAGAGAGTTTATCTCTAGTAATGAGGTATCCGAAGAAGCATTCCAAGACCAGGAATTCTGAACCACCCGGGCCCAGCATCCGGGTTTTACGAAATTGCACGAACAAACAATCGAATTCTACCGTTAAGCGGTCTTTCAATAACCAATAGATTTTATTACCTAACTTTGTGAAGCTTTATTCACGGAAAATGAAAAATTTCATCCTTTTTTTGTTCTTTGCCATTTCGATCAGCTCGTTCGCTCAATGCGATATTTCGAACCGGCTTTCGCCTGATGGTACCATGTATTATACCATGGAACCAAAGGTTTTTTACTTTACAAAAACAAAAGAACTTAAAGGAGGGATAATTACCGATAAGGAGAATTACTTTATTACCTTACAACCTATCCCTTTTCCGGAAAAACCGGAAGGCCGGAAGTTAAAAGGAGACTTAATACTTACACTTTCAAATAATAAAACGTATCCCCTTCGTCATTTCGATACGCAATATATGGATCATGATTCTACCATGCAATTGCTGTACCTGATTGACATGAAGGATGTTGATGATCTGTTGAATTTCGAAGCAGCAGAAGTAAAAATTGACATGAAAGGAACCGAAGGTATCAGGACTTATGCTTTTAAATTGCATAAAAAGGCAATCCAGGAACAATTAGCCTGTTTTCTGAATGAAGAAAAGGCTAAAGAAAAAAAGAAATAGAATTATTCATCGGGCTGTGTGAAAAGACCGCCAATTTTCCCTTTTATTGCTGTGAACAGGTTATTTGTTGTAAATGTAACCGTAAACAGGTTATTCATCTCATTCCGTTTATCGCGTGGCAGATACTCGTTTGAATAAGTCAGTTCGAGTTGAAGGTTATCGTTGATCATATATCCGCCACCGATAGCAATCACATTACGGTCAAAATAGTGCATCCCTCCGGGTTGATACTTTGTTCTGAAAACTATTTCTTCGGAAGCTATTGCATAAAAAACTCCTTGCCGCAGCACCTGGCTATTGATAGTTTTCATATATTTTAACATCTGTCGGTAACGGTACATATCCTCATAAATGCCTTCATCGTTGGAAATGAAACGGGCTTCAGCCCTCATCCTGGTTAAGAGAATATACCCGATTTTGTGAATATAGTAGTTGCCCTGTAATCCTATACGCCATTCCTTCGATTCGTACTGCCCTATCTCAGGTGAATCATGGTTGTAATAATAAGCAAGGTTGGAAGAAATTTTCCAGCGGGGCGAGAGAAAATAATGTGCCCACAAAAGTCCTGATCCCTGAATAACTGTCTTAAAAACTTTATCCTGCGAAGGTGTATTGCTGAATGTATTATTTAAATCCAGTTCGCCTGCCCACTTATCGGAAAAGGCACGGTTGAGCTTGAATTCAGGAGTAAACTGGGTATAATACACAGTTTGGGCAATAAGTCCATCAGGTTGACAGCACAGGAAAAATAAAAGTAGCGTCCATCCCGGAGTTGTACCGATACCTTTTTTATACCAATGTAGCGACTGATAAACAAATTCCATTTTCATTAATTATCCAGAATCAGGAGCTATTTCGGGTGAAACAGGAAATAAAAACCAAAAATACGGTTTTTATAGACCCGATTACAACACTGCAGCACGAACTTTTTCACTGCTGGTAATCCATGCATATGATTTAAGATATTGGGTATAAGGTTCCGTTTATTTCCTTTTTTACAGATTTCCGGTACTTATAATTGATATTGTAGGTATATTTGTTTTTAAACTCCTTTAAAACCGCGTTATGAAAAAAATCGTTTCTATACTGTTTGTTCTTTTTTTTGCAGGTGCATTTTTGCACACCAGTGCACAGAATGCTAATAAACTCGGAATCCGTGCCGGGTATCAGAGTTCCTCATGGCACAAAGATGGTTCGCAACTTACAGGTACCGATCCATACAGCAGCTTTTATGTAGGCTTATTCAGGGACAATAAGATAATCCCTGCTGTTCATATAGGCCTTGGGCTCGAATACTTCCAGGCAGGTGCTACCATGGATAACGACCGCAAGCAGGTATTGAATTACCTTAGCGTTCCGGCTTATTTGAAAGTAAAGTTAGGGCCATTATTTGCACTTGCAGGTGTCGGAGCTAATTTCAAGGTAGGTGAAAAAGTCTACACTGGCAGTAGTTCGGCAGCTCCATCGGCTACCGAGAAATCAAAAACTTTCGATTGCCCTTTTATTGCAGGAGCCGGCATTAAGATCCTGATGTTCACAATCGAAGCACGCTACCATAGGGGATTAGTCAAAATTAACGATGCAGGTGCTTCCAACCAATACCTGCAACTTGGAGCAGCAGTTTCGTTCTAAGGCTGTTTTGATTTGCAATTTACGCAGCACGATTTACGATTAATCTGGTAAAATCATTTTTAATCGTACATCGTAAATTGCAATTCGTAACTATAGGAATGTCACACCGGAAAATGAAACCGGATTGTAAATCCGAAGCCCAAAACTTATTTCTTCTGCGGATTCAATTTCCGCATTTTCCCTTCATTCAATTTCTTCTCTTACTTAGCAGCTTTCCTGGCTTCTTTATAAGCCTGTTTATTCCCTTTTGACATCATCAGGGTTTCTTTCATTCCCGCAAAGAATGATTTCAGAATAATGTTTATAAAACCCCTGTTCATATCCCTGTCAGCTTTAAAACCCACAACTCTTGCAGGACGTCCGGCTGCAGGAGGGTTTGCATTATTCAGAAAAGTATTTGCCGCAAAAGTGATGACCGAATTCTGCCATTTGGGTTTATCGGGAAGATTCGCTTCAATATTCAGGTCATGATATAAAAATTTCATAGTACCCGAAGCATTTGTCCTATATGCATTACCTGAGAAAGTTATGCCGTCGTTAATACCTTTATTAAACGAGACAGGAAGATAGGATTGAATAAACGGGTTAAAATCAGGTATATTGAATTTGCCGACTTTCCCGCTAAAACTAAACTGCGGCTTCAGGTAACTGAAATTTAGGCCCAGGTCGAAATAAGCTTTGTTCTCAATATAAGCATGGGCACTGAGTGTAAGCATTTTATCCGCAGGCAGGTTGGTAATATTTTGTATATTAATGGTGCCGCGTTGAATTTTTACACGGGCTATATTCCCGTCAGTTTTCCTTTCGACATTATCAATATTTACGCCTATGGCTTTTATTTCCCTGATCATAACCGGAAACGGAATTGCTTTCACTAATTGCCCGGGGTAATCCGGAATATTATCTTTATTAAGTGGCTTTGTTTTGTCCTTGAAAACTGACGTCCTTACATTCGTGAGATCAATTTCGTCAACAAAAAGTTTATTTTGGTAAATCAGGGTGTCGAAATTTATATCCAGTATGCTGATTGTATCAATCGTGCCCGAAAACTGGGGTACCTGAAACCGGAACCTTTTCTGCACCGATGCACGGCTGATATTTGGTTTGAATGACAGACCAGCAAGAATGACAGATTTAGTCGGGTATGAAATATTGATTGATTGTGCTCCGATCCGGAAAGTACTATCAGCCGTCAGAATATCCAGATTCTTCATACCCGTATTAAAATTGACAAAATGATAAATCAACGTATCAATTGAGTTCTGAATATTCAGTGAGTCAATATTCAAACTGAAATTTTTAATAGATACCTTCCTGATAGCTTCATTCTGCATCTTTCCGGAGATTTCTCCTATCCGCAGGTTAACTTGTTTGAACGAAACCAAATCCCGGCCCGGTATCTGGCTCAGCATTAAACCGGCAAGAGAAATGTTTAGTTTATCAACCAGGAATTCCCTCTTTTTGCCCTTGTTAATAAGCTGAAATGAAGCATCAACCAGTTTTAATTCTGCTAGAAAATAGGAATCAAAAAATCGTTTGAGGTCTTTAATTCTCTTACCTGCAGCAGCTGATGAGTCGGCAAAAGGGATAAAGATATTTCTTTCTCCGGCCATTTGTACCTGGATGTCGGGCTTTACAATTTCAATTTTTATCAGCCTGAGTTTGCTGGTTCTGAACAGTGTAAGTATCTGTACATTCTCCAAAAGCAAATTCCGGGTTGTGAGTCGGAATGTACTGTTAATGTATAAATAATTATGCAAAGGCTTCTGCCTGGGTTGAATAACTACATTCATAACCCTTATGTTGCCCCGGAAAAAATTAACCCGCAGTTTATCAAACTTCAGTTCATATACATCCGAAGCTGCAGTTGAATTAAAACTTTTGAGAAGGGCATCAGCAACAAGCTGGTTGAGCCGAACAGATATAATAACGGAAGAAATAACAATAAGAGCAACAAATGATGCCAATAGCCACAGAAATACTTTTTTACGCGGCCTTTTTCCCCCTGTACTGATGTTATTCTTTTCCAAATCTTTGCCTGATTATAGAATGCTGAAAAATGCATTAGTACAAAGGTAGTCTATGTAGCTGGCAAAAGGCAGGTATTTCAAAAATGATAATGATTTAAGTCAATAAATCATCATGCCGAAACTACAGAAAAAGACATCTTGAAATACGATAATACCTTCAACCCGGCCCTTCGACAGGCTCAGGACATTTAACATATTGAAACTCCGGAGCTTTGAACCCCTATTTCTTCTTTATCGGATTTAACTTTCCTTTTCCCCCTTCATTTGCCCTTTTTTCGGCTTTAGCAGCTTTCTTTGCTTCTTTGTAAGCCTGCTTGTTGCCTTTTGTGAGAACCATAGTTTCTTTCATTCCTGCCAGGAATGAGCGGAGAATGATATTAAACCCGCCTTTATTCATATCCCGGTCAGCCTTGAATTGTACAACAATTGCCGGTTTACCTGGCTGTGGATTATTTGTATTCAGATAGGTATTCGCAGCAAAAGCAACTAACGTATTCTGCCACTTCTTTTCAGTAAGTTTCAGGTCAATATCCAGTTCGTGGTATAAAAATTTCATAGTGCCGGTCGACTTGGTTCGAAACACAGTTCCTGTAAAGGATATTTCATCAGCAACGCCCTTTCTTATTTTTGCCGGCGTATAGGCTGCCAGCAAACCATTGAGATCAGGCAGGTTGAATTTCCCGATCCTGCAACTAAAACTGAATTGTGGCTGCAGGTAACTGAAAGCCGCAGTAAGGCTGATGGGTGCCTTATTCTCTACAAAGCCTGTAGCGTTTAAAGTGAGGGATGATTTCGATGGCAAGTTGGTAATATTCTTTGCCTGCAGCGTACCATGCGAAATAACGACACGGGCATATTTACCGTCCTCTTTATGCTCCACATTCGTAAAGCTGATACCGCTGACTTTAATGTTGTTAACCACTATTGGAATTGGAATTCCGGCAAGCTTCTGTCCAAGGTATTGTGGAAATTTTGTCCGGTCGAACGGTTTGAATTTGTCCTTAAAGAGTGAAACATCGACTTTGGCAATCTTAATTTCATCAACAAATAACTTCCTGTAATATATAAGTGTGTCAAAGTTAACATTGATCAACTCTATCGATCCGGCTGCCAGTATAAACTGTGCCTTCTGATACTTCTCGCGCCTGACCATCTCGGCCTGACTCAGGTTAGGTTTAATCGAAAAACCTTTCAGTGAAATAGATTTCTTGGAACAAGAAAGATTCAGAGATTTTAAACGGAGATTCAGAACACTGTCGGCCAGATTCATATTCAGGTCCTTCAAACCCGTATTGAAATCGGCATAGTGATAAACAAGTGTATCCTTTGATTTACGGATATCGAAGCCCGAAATATTCATTTCGAAGTCTTTCAGTTCGAAACTCCGGATTCCGTTCATCATTTTGCCTGAAAGTTCACCTATTTTAAGCTCTACATTTTGAACTGAATACAAATCAAGCCCCGATTGTTGCGTCAGGTTCAGACTGTTAAGGGTAATATTCAGATTCTGAACACTGAATTGACGCTGTTTGTCGGTATTGATAATATGGAACGAAGCATTCAACAGTGCAAATTCACTGAGCAGAAATGAATTCAGAAACTTCTTTCCGGTGGTGTCGGTTTTACTTTTAACGGCTAAAGTATCTTTGTATGGCAGGAAAACGTGATTCCTGCCGGTTAACCAAACCTGTATTTCGGGCCTGTTGATCTCAATCCGTTTAAGCTCAAGTTTCCCGGTTTTTACCAGGGTCATAATTTTAACATCCTCCAGAACTAACTTACTTGTTTTAAGCTGGAATGAACTGTTAATATAGGGATAATCGTGAAGCAGTTTTCGCCTGGGCTCCAGGGTTACATTCAGAACCTTAATATTCCCGGTTAGAATATTTACCCTTAATTTCTCGAATTTTAAGTCGTAAACATCTGAAATAATACTTTTGTTGAATCCTTTGTGGATCTGCTCCGACAGAAGTTGATTAAAATTCCGGGAAATGTAAATACCTGCATAACTGAGCGCTATAACCACTATTGCCAGTATCAAGAGTACGATCCTTGTAAATAGCCGTAAACTTCTCTTTTTACCGCGTTCTGTTTCCATGAAGCAAAAAATCTGTAGTATATTATGGGATAATTACGTTCGTCAAGTTAACAAATGATCAGGAAATGGCAGGGGAAACTAAATCCGATAAACCCGCTTTAAGTTCTTTCCGATAAAAACCTATCAGGTCGCCCGCATGTATCCGGTATTCAAGAAAATCAGTAACTACAGTTGTCGGATGGCAACCACAAATGCTATTTGACTTTGTGTTTAACAGGCAACTCCGCAAATATGGCATGAAGGGCAAGTTGCATATTTTTCTGACTGTCGGCTGTATTATCCACTGTTTTCCTTGCTCCGCCGGTCCATAAAATATAACCGGTTTCCGGATCATACATTTCGAGCATAAGGAATGCTTCGTCCTGGCGGCTGGCGGAAACATTTCCTCCTGATACCGGAACGGCAACTCCCCCGTAATAATACCCTGGGGCTCCATAAGCTACACCAATGCTCAATGTTGGCGATTGCGAGTATTTGGTTGTATGGTTTATTCCAAGATGGTATTTGAAAACAACATCTGCATTTTGATTATCCAGGATCATCCCTTTCTTTTTCAATTCCGTATTTGAACCTGCCATTATTGCTTTTCCATACGAGTTTTGAAGCACCTGGTTTTCGAGGCTGGAATCATCAGGTGCAATCCAGGAATAAGTCTTGTATTTATTGAAATCGACACTCTTATTATACTCCGAAAAGGTATTCATGCTGCTGCATGAAATAAAAAACATTGAAACAGCAAATGATGCAAGAACAAACAAATGTTTCACGCGTATTTTTTTTTGCATAGGATTCCGGGAAAAAATATGGTTGTTGTTTTTTTTGATAAAGGTACAATATTTTGAAACCGGGGCTAACTTTTCAAGCTTTCCTCCGAAATTACTTACTCAGTAGTAATCATTACTTAATCTTAAAAACTCAAAGCCTGCCTGTTATATGGTTAGATAAAATTCAATTAAATTACACCAATATTGACAATATCAGTTCAATTCCAACATGGAATTCTGAATCTGACACTTGAGACCGGGGTAATTAAAACCCATTCAATTGAGTCCTCAATAAGGAACAGTTTCAGGCACCACCAATAAAACAGCTACAGTAAGTGAAATTGTTGTCAGAAAACAACATAATTGCGTTTAATATTGCAACCGGTTATGGTTTATTACAAAGAAGTTGATAGACGCACCCCATTCAGAACTCTAACCAGCCTGTTCAGCTTTTAATTCTTCTGCCTGCGGATTGCTGTCATCAATCCATGCAACCAGCATTTTATATCCAATCGATATAACTATAGCGCCTGTAAAAAGGCCGATAAACCCGGAAAGGATGAATCCTCCGATAACCCCTACAAAGATCACAAGCATTGGAACCGGCGCCCCTTTGCCAAGCAGCAGCGGCTTCAAAATATTATCCGACAAGCCTGCAGCCAGCAAAAAGGCAGTCCATAGAATGGCGGGCCAGGTAGTATGTGTCATAAACAGGTATGCAATAACAGGGAATACTACTATTGCCGCAGGCAGTTGCAGTATTGCCAGTATAAGTACTAATAGTGTCCACAATCCTGCATAAGGAACGCCTGCCAGCAGGAAGACAATACCTGTAAGCAACGCCTGTATAAAAGCAACCCCAATAACACCCTTAACAACTTTACCAATTGTTTTTACAATTACTTCGGCAAATTCGTCCCCTTTTTTCCCAACAAGCTTACGGAAGAATTTCAGTCCCGATTCGCCAACGCCCGGTGTAACAAGTAAAATCCCGGCTATAATAAACGCAACTACCATCTGCAATCCGCCACTAGCTGCACTCATTATTCCTTTAGCCAGCATACTTCCAAATCCGAGTAGCTGATCCTTATACTGCATCAGGGTTTCCCCGAGACTTGAGGAAGCCGAATTCCAGGTATCGTATACTGCATTTCCTAATAACGGCCATGCTTTCACGCTTTCATCAGGCGGAGGAATAGTTAAAATATCAGCACTGAAACTTTTCTTCATCTCCACAACCCCACCAATAATCGAATCGAGGAACAGCCATCCTGGCAAAATAATAAGAGTTAAGCCCGTTAAAACAATTATTGCTGATGCGAGTTTCGGCCTGCCACCCATGGCCGATGAAAATGTTTTGTGCAAGGGCATTAGGGCAACAGCAAATATAAACCCCCATAAAATAATACTTACAAAAGGGTAGATTATCATCAGACTCCATACAACAATAAGGGTTAATGCAGCCAGACGGATAATAATGTCATAAAAATTCTTTGTATTGATCTGTTGATTCATATTCAGATTATTTAGGGTTATAAATTCAAAAATAGCAAAGTTTCATTTAAAAAAGACGGTTAATCAGTTAACCTTATAAAATCCCAGGCACAGTCGGAGTCCGTTTGTTCCTGAGAAGAGTTACTCCCTGATTGAATAGTGATTTATTGGTTTCAGTCATAAATGAAAATTCTTACTACATTGATTGGCTTTCCATAAATTCTTTATCTTTGCTTAAGGTTGATTGCTTTATGCTACTTAATGACTTTAGCATCGGCAAAATTCAATTGATATTATAAAAATCTTTTAAATCGCGGATCACATTAAAAACTCTTTTCATTCTACTTTCCTGATGTAGAAAGATCTGATGTTCAGGCCTATTTGACATTCGGATCTTCTTATACAAAGCAGGAAAAATTCAATACACTCAAATATATTTATCTAAAAAACCAATTTATGAAGAAGCGTTACACAACTTTATTAATTGTATTACCCGTATTTCTGTTGCTTTCCGCCTGCGGTAAAAAAGCAGTTCCGGTTGCATCAGCACTCGAAGTGCCTATTACAGGTGTTGTGCAACAGGATGTCAGGCTCGAGTCGGAGTATACCGGCCAGACATATGGTCAGTCGGACATCCAGATTAATCCCCGCGTTGATGGCACTATCGAAAGCCTTGTTTTCAAGGAAGGAAACCTGGTTACAAAGGGACAATTGCTCTATACAATTGATCCGTTACCCTACCAGGCTAAAGTGAGTGAAGCCGAAGCATCACTGGCCCAGGCCCAGGCTAATTTGGCAAAATCCAAATCCGACCTGGATATGATAGAGCCCCTTGCTAAAATCAATGCCGTCAGTCAGCGGGAACTTGTTGCAGCGAAATCAACATACGAAGCTTCATTAGCAGGGATAAAAGCTGCTCAGGCTTCACTGGATAATGCAAAAATCCAGCTTGGGTATTGCAGGATCACTGCTCCAATTTCAGGATTGATCGGGATATCCGAAGTCAGGGTTGGCGATTATGTGCGTCCCGGAGCAATGTCGGTTCTGAATACAATTTCCGACTTAGGTGAAATGCGGGTTCGTTTTACGATCAGCGAACAGGAGTACCTCCGCATTTTCAGGTTAGCTACTGAGGATAACTCAAGCTTAAAAGGTGCAGGTAAATCGATAACTTTAAAATTATCAGACGGAACCATTTATCCACAAACCGGGCAATTAAACATTGTAAACAGGGAGATTGATCCGACAACGGGCGCAATGACACTCGAAGCCTCATTCCCTAATCCGCAAAAAATATTGCGTCCCGGCCAGTATGTAAAAGTCCTGATAGTGACCGATGTGAGAAAAAATGCCTTGCTGGTGCCACAGCGGGCTGTAATCGAAATGCAGGGTATAAGCCAGGTTTATGTGCTGGGCGATAGCAGCAAAGTGCAGATGAAAATAATTATGACAGGACCAACATACAGGGATGCTTACATTGTTGAGGATGGACTTGCAGCCGGCGACAAAATCGCTTTCGGCGGCACCCAATTGCTCAGAAACGGCACTATTATTAAACCTGTATCTACTGATTGGCAACCCGGTATACCCGGCGATAAGACTGCACCTGGTAAATAACTTATAGAAAGCAAATAATATGGGAGAATTTTTCGTCCGACGACCAATAGTTGCCATGGTAATCAGTATCATTATTGTGATACTCGGTTACCTTGCCATGCAAAAGACACCTGTAGCTCAATATCCCGATATTGTTCCTCCACTTGTGAAAATCACTACCAGTTTTACAGGTGCAAATGCATTAAATGTAGAACAGGCTATTGCTACACCCATCGAGCAGAAAGTAAACGGGGTGGAAAATATGTTGTACATGAAATCGATTAATACTTCTGATGGAGCATGTACAATTGAAGTGACCTTTGATGTGGGTACCGACCTCGATAATGCCAATATGCTTACCCAGAATAAGGAGAAGCAGGCGGAACCTTTCCTGCCTCAAAGTGTGAAGCAAACCGGGGTTTCGATCAAGAAATCCTTGTCATTTCCTATGTTGCTTTTCACTATAACTTCCAAAAACCCAAAATATGACGCAAAGTTTCTGAACAATTATGCAAGTATTAACATAGTTGATGCCCTGGCCAGGATAAAGGGAGTTGGCGACGTTACGCTTTTTGGCAGTGATTACTCCATGCGAATCTGGCTGAAAGCCAGCCAAATGAGTAAACTTGGTGTTACCGTTGCAGATGTTAAGAGTGCGCTGAATGCCCAGAACATGATAAGTCCGGGTGGGAAATTTGGCGCTGAGCCAGCCCCTGCCGGAACTGAATTTACGTATAGTGCTACTTTACAGGATCGCCTGGTAACCGAAAAACAATTTTCAGGAATCATTGTCCGAAGCAAAGAAGACGGGTCGCAGGTTTTGCTTGGCGACATTGCCCGTATTGAATTGGGAACCGAAAATTACAGTACGATAACCCGTAGAAACGGACAACCAGCTGCTACCATGGCCATATATCAGATGCCCGGCAGCAATGCCCTCGAAGTAGCCGCAAATGCCAAAGCCGCCATGGAAGAAATGTCGAATCGGTTTCCTAAAGATATAGAATACCAGGAATCACTTGATACCACACTTGCCATTACAGCCGGGATTGATGATATCATTAAAACACTCTTTGAAGCAATCTTACTGGTAATTCTTGTTGTTTTTGTGTTTCTCCAGAACTGGAGGGCAACTCTTATCCCATTAATTACAGTGCCGGTTTCACTTATGGGTGCCATTGCTGTATTCCCATTGCTGGGCTTCTCCATCAACACGCTATCGCTGCTGGGGCTGGTGCTTGCAATCGGAATAGTAGTCGACGATGCCATTGTGGTGGTGGAAGCCGTGATGCACCATATCGAGCATGGAAAAACGCCAAAAGATGCTACCATACAGGCAATGAAAGAAGTTTCCGGGCCCGTCATGGCTATAGCTCTTATTCTGATTGCTGTTTTTGTTCCCGTAGCTATGACTCCAGGTATTACAGGAAGGTTCTACCAGCAGTTTGCTCTAACTATTGCAGTTTCAGTTGCTTTCTCTGCTTTCAGCGCCTTGTCTCTCAGTCCGGCCTTATGCGCTATGCTGCTTAAACCAACCAAACCCCTCGACCAGCAAAAAGGTCCAATGCCAAAATTTTACCGTGGTTTTAATAAAGTTTTCGGTAGTGTTACAAACAAATACTTAACTGGTGCCGGCTATTTTGCCCGCAAATCATTACGGGTTGTAGGATTGCTGGTAGTGGTTATAATTGTTGCAGGATTTTTAGGTTTAAAAGTCCCTGCCGGCTTTGTTCCTGAGGAGGATATGGGCTATTTACTTGTGAATGTAGGTTGTCCTCCTGCTTCGTCATTACAACGAACCAATGAAGTTACACGCAAAGTTGAAGCCATCCTGGCAAAAGAAGAATCCCTTAAAGCGTATACAACTATCAATGGATTTAGTTTGCTGACAGGTTCAAATTTACCCTCCAACGGGTTTATTTTTGTGTCGTTGAAACCCTGGGAAGAAAGATCAATGACAGCAAAACAACTGGCCGATAAACTGAATATGATTTTCGGGCGCAGTATCACCAATGCCACGGTAATGGCATTTGGTCCGCCGGCCATACAGGGCCTCGGTGCAGCGGCAGGGTTTAGTATGATGTTGCAGGACCGGGGAGGGAACACACCGAAATACCTTGAACAACAAACCAAGTTATTTCTTGCTGCTGCACAACAACGTCCTGAAATCAAAAGGGTTTATTCTACCTTTAATGCAGGTAGTCCCCAATATAAACTTGAGATCGACAACGAAAAAGCAATGAAGCTGGGGGTTTCCGTTTCATCGGTCACCGAGGCACTCGGAGCATTCCTCGGGGCTAACTATGTGAACGATTTCAACCGGTTCGGACGACAGTATAAAGTGTTCCTCCAGGCTGAAGGCCAGGACCGGATAAATCCCGAATCACTTCAGCAAATGTCAGTAAAAAACAGCAACGGCGACATGGTACCTGTATCCACCCTGGTTACCGTTACAAAAGTATCGGGTCCTGATTTCACGAACCGTCTGAATCTTTTCCGGGCAGCCGAAATCGGTGGCGAACCGGCCGAAGGATACAGCAGTTCACAGGCGCTTTCTGCACTCGAAGAAGTAGCCAAAACAGTGCTTCCTTCAACCATGAGCTATGATTACATTAACCTGTCATACCAGGAGAAACATTCCCCCGGAGGCAGTTCTGTATTTATTATGGCCCTGGTGTTCGTTTTCCTTATCCTTGCCGCCCAGTACGAAAGCTGGAAACTTCCTTTCAGTGTTCTCCTGGGAACTCCTTTTGCAGTTTTCGGAGCTTTCCTCGGATTATTCCTCGCCCGTTTTGCAAACGACGCTTATGTTATCAATGTTTTTGCACAAATCGGGTTGGTAATGCTTATAGGCCTTGCAGCTAAAAATGCTATTCTTATTGTTGAATTTGCAAAGACGGAGCACGAAAGCGGAAAACCGTTGCTCGAATCAGCTATGGCTTCAGCCAAATTACGCTTCCGGCCAATCCTTATGACAGCCTTTGCATTCATCCTTGGTGTAACTCCGCTTCTGACTGCTGTAGGAGCAGGTTCCCAGGCCCGCATTGTTATGGGAATGGCTGTATTCAGCGGGATGTTGGTTGCTACCATCCTTGGAGTACTTATAGTACCCGGACTGTTCGTAATGATCGAAAATATGGGCAAAAAGAAACAAGTTGTACCTGAAGTAATTAAAACCGGGGAGGGCAAGTAATATGAAAAAGATACTAAGTGTCATTATACTCATAGCTGCACTCACTTCGTGCATGGTAGGACCCAAATATACCCGGCCCACGGTTGAAACACCAAAGGTATGGATTGATCAGAATTCCTATGTCAACACCCCTGATTCCATCGCACATCTGAAATGGTTCCAGATCTTTAAGGATACTGTTTTAAATAATCTCATAAAAGAAGCACTTATAAATAACTACAACCTGGCAAATGCCGTTCTGCATATCGAACAGGCGCGGGCAACCTATGGTATTTCACAGGCTGCTTTGCTTCCTGCATTTGGCTATAGCGGTTCCGCAGAGTTGAACAATAAATCATCAAACGCATTCAATGTGCTTGCGACTGCTTCATGGGAAATTGATTTCTGGGGGAAACTGCGTCATTCTAAAAAAGCTTCGTATGCTGAACTGCTTGCAAGCGAAGAAGGCAGGAAAACTATTTCAACAACCCTGATCAGTGATGTGGCTACCTACTACTTCCAGCTGCGCGATCTCGATAATCGTCTTGCAATTGCAAAACGTACCGTCGAAAGCCGCACCGAATACTTTAATCTGGTAAACGAAAGGTTCAGAGGTGGCGATGTTGCCGAACTCGATATGTTACAGGCCGATCAGCAGTTGTCGCTTGCTATTGCTACAGTGAGCAGTGTAAAACGCCAATTGAGCTCCACCGAACGAAGTCTTAATATTTTATTGGGTCAAACACCCAGGTCGATTCCCCGTGGCCTCGAGAATGTGAACCAAACCGGTATGCCGGTTATTCCGGCAGGCTTGCCTTCGAGCCTGCTCGACCAGAGACCCGATGTTAAACAGGCTGAGTATTTGTTGCAATCGGAAACCGAACGCATTGGTGTCGCCCAGGCTATGCGTCTGCCCAATATAAACCTCACCGGTTTTCTTGGCCTCGCCAGTGCCGATCTTTCATCACTTGTTTCGGATGCTTCGTTTGTAACCAACGCAGCAGCAGGAATTACGGGGCCCATTTTCGCCTTTGGTGCAAACAAACGCAGGGTCGAAATACAAAAAGACCAGGCTATGATAGCAGCAAACAATTATGCGAGCGTTTATATTTCGGCTCTTGGAGAAGTTGAAAATGCACTCGTCTCTGTTCAAACTTACAGTGATGAATACCAGGCCCGAAGTCACCAGGCTGCTTCCGCCAGCAAAGCACTCATGCTTTCGCAGGAACGATATAAAAACGGGTACACCGATTACCTTGAAGTACTAGTAGCAGAAAGTTCAATGTTCGATTCCGAACTCCAGGCTTCAGCTACCAGGGCACAGCAGCTGTCGGCTTACATTTACCTTTATCGTGCCTTAGGTGGTGGCTGGTAAAAAAGGAATAACAGGAGTTTTGCAGGTATTGTTAGGGTCTGTAAAGGAATCCGCCGTATTTGAAAGGTTACAGTCCGATGTGGCAGTTTGGATTAAACGGAGGCTTAATTTATAAAAATAAATAACCGTTAAAGGGGCAGCAGTCACGCTTTGGATTAATAATGCTTACAGATTATTGAATAACAAACAAATACGTTATACCAATTTACTGAAAACTGAGCAATATTTTATACTAAATAAATGAAATTATGAAACGACCTTTTTTCTCAACATTAATGATTGCTGTAATTTTATCAGCTTGCACTCCGCCTCAAAAAATCACAAGCTTCTGGGCTGATAAAGAAAACCTGCCCAAAGAACCGTTTAAGTCAGTTTTTATCATGACCCTTACTCCGAATGCCTATGCCAAAATATATATCGAAAATGAACTGGAGAAGGTCTTTACTGCCCGTGGACAAAAAGTTGTGAAAAGTACGGCTATATTTACGCCCAAATTTCTCGGGAAAGACACTTTAACATCTGAGAAGATTTCTAATGCAATCAAAGAATCAGGATGTGATGCTGTGCTGACACTTGCTTTACTCGATGTAAAATCCGAAACGTCCTACCAGCCAGGATCAACCTATTATCCCAGGGCTGGTTATTACGGTGGTTATGGCCGTTATTATGGCTATTACGCTCCTATGACATATAGCCCGGGCTATTATGTCGAAAGCAAAACCTACTTTATCGAAACCAATTTCTATGATGCAGCTAAAGACAAACTTCTGATTTCGATTCAATCGGAGGCTTATGATCCCAGAAGTCTCGAAAGTTTCTTCAAAAATTACTCCCATATGCTTGAGTATAAATTTAAACAGGAAGGACTCACAAGAAAGAAAAAGTAGGTCTGCGTTTTACTAATAATCAACAGATTGCAAATTTGTTCCTAAACTTAATCATTCCTCTATGAAACGTATATTTTATCCGGTGCTGTTTTTCGCCCTGATGCTTTCAGCCTGTACGCCACCACAACAGGTATTAAGTTCCTGGGTTAACAGAGAGGTTCTTCCCAAAGGTC
This sequence comes from Bacteroidales bacterium, assembly GCA_963677975.1. Taxonomy (GTDB): domain Bacteria; phylum Bacteroidota; class Bacteroidia; order Bacteroidales; family UBA4417; genus UBA4417. Next base: position 5,258,195 of record OY782677.1, read on the forward strand.
CGTATCATTCTGTTTTTATACTTACGCTTGCCCAGAATATAAGTGCAAAGGTTACTGTCGAGACCGGGCTAGCTGAAATCATACAGAAACGTGGACAAAAAGCTGTTCGGAGCAGCGATGTGCTGATACCCAAATTCACATCGCAGGACGACAACACTTCCAGGGAACAGCTTGCTAAAATCATAAAAGATGCCGGATGCGATGCTGTGCTTACAGTTGCGTTACTTGACGTTAAATCGGAAGACCGTTACCAGCCAGGAACTACATATTATCCGATTGCCCATGGTTACTATGGCAGCTACTACCGATATATAGGTTATTACTATGAAGAGGTTTCTGATCCCGGGTATTACATCACGGATAAGACATATTATATCGAAACCAATTTTTACGATCTGGCTTCCGATCAGTTGTTATGGTCAGTCCAGTCGGATGCATACAATCCTACAAGCCTCGACGACTTTTTCAAAGGATATTCGCGCCTCCTTATGAAACAGCTCCAAAAAGAAGGATTGATTAAAAGGTAAATAAACATTCAATTAATGTTGCCCATAAACTATTCACTGAAAACAATTTAACCTGATGAAAAAACTAATCTGCCTTTTGTCGCCAGTAATTTTTACACTTTTTATTACAGTCTCCTGCGGAACTACTTCTAAAACCAGTTTAGCAACACGTCTTTCGTCGCATCCATGGGAATTATACACATTGAACGGGGAAGGCATTGACGTTAACGAATTCCGAAACAGTGTACCTTTCCTGACTTTTGATATTAGTGGAAAACTTACCGGCTCGGCAGGATGCAATAAATTCGCCGGAACCTTCGATCTGAAAAAAGATGCAATCAAGCTGGTGCCAGGGGTTATGACCCGGATGGCCTGCCCGGGAAACGGCGAAACCTTATTCCTTGCAACCATGGCCCAGGTAACTAAAATAAAAATGAACGGGAATAAAGTTGCCTTTTTCGATGATTCGAAAGAGTTGATGACTTTTGTTCCCAAAAAATAAGCCACCGGTTTTCTCCTGGCATCGAAAGGCGCTTATCCTACATATCCGCTGAAAGGTATATCAGGAAACTGGTATACCTTTTTTATGGCTTAATTTTAACCCACATATTGTAAGTCTTTTGTTGAAATTTGATCTTGATTCACCAGTTAAAAAAAATCAAGAAACCATCCTGTAAAGTTTCTTTCTTTAGTAAAAGGTTAATGCAGCCACTGCCCGCAAGGTTTCGATCTTCTTCACGGAACAGGAATGATTGTCAATCTCCGACAATTTTGTAACTTCGTAGAGCTTTTCGAAAAATGAAAACTCAATCAACTCATAGCTCATGGCACTCTATAGCAGTTTGCCTGCTGATGATAACCGCAATATCATTAAAAGCTCTGCATGCGGATAATCCCGACACTAAATCACTGCCAAGGGTTTATTCCAACCTTTCCATATTCGACTTTCTATCGAGGAACGATGAGCCTTTAGGTGATTTTCAAAGCATTACAATTCCTCTGAAACGTGCCGGGCGGCTTTTCCTAATCGAAGCACGAATCGACGACCAGATAGGCAACCTCATTTTTGACACCGGAGCCTCGGGGCTTGTGTTAAACAAAACCTATTTCAGGAAATATGTTAGCAACGAAAAGCCCGCAGGTGGTGGCATAACCGGGGCATTTAACAAAATATCAACAATTGTTGTCAGACGGATCGATATTTCGGGAATGTATTACGAAAATGTTGTTGCCGATATAACCGACCTTGGCCATATCGAAAACAGGAGAGGTGTCAAAATCCTGGGACTTTTCAGTTTAAATATGATTCAGGATTTTGAAGTGGTTTTTGATGCAAATAACAGCGAACTGCAGTTGAACCGTATTGATAAACTAGGGAACAGGCTCAACCACAGCCAACCTGAAATTAAGTTCAGCTTCGTTCAGAAACTTGAAACACAGCATAATATAATGATTATCAAAGGGCGGATAGGAGATAAAATGATGAATTTCTGCCTCGATACGGGTGCTGAATCCAATGTGATCAGCAGCAGTGTTCCCAAAAAAGTTATGAATACAATCCAGATTAACCGCCGTTCAGGATTGGGTGGTGCCGGTCGAGGAACTGTAGAAGTGCTTTACGGAACCATGAAAGAATTTGAATTCGGCGATCACCAGTTCGGATCCATGGAAACCGTAATTACAAACCTCGATGCCATGAGCGAAGCATATGGTTGCGTCATCGATGGGATGCTTGGCTACGACTTTTGGCAAAAGGGCATCTTTTGCATTAATTTCGCAAAACACGAAATCAGTTTCAGCACTGGGAAAGGAGCAGCAAAATGAAGTTCCCGACCATATTAATCCTGCTTATTCTCGCTGTTTTACCGGCTATCCACGGCTTCTCCCAAAACAAGCAGGATAATGTATGCTATATTAATAATAACCGCATTTACTTCCAACTCGACAAACGCTGGCCTGAAGCAAAAAGAAAAGAAATCTCCTCACTTTTCAGCCTCGACAGTACATTAATTGAGCTGGCTTTCAAAGGAGAACCCGCTTTTGTATATGACAGCATTCCCTGGCAGGTAGACAAAATTGATGCAGATATTTTTGAATTGTCGAAAGCATTAAACGGGCATGGATCAGCCTACAATCCGAATGACTTATTCTTACTCGACGACAGGATTTTCATGCTGCCCGTTAATATCGGCCCCATCTTTTCGCAACCTAAAAAATACGGAGTCAACAGTTTTGCCAAAAACCCCACGGTTGAATACAATGATAGTTCTGCGCGTTTTATTCTCAACGGGTATCTTAAAGTCGGCCAGGTATTCCTTTCAGGTACTTTTAATACCTGGAGCACAATGCAGAATCCAATGAGCCGGACCGAATCAGGATGGGAAATCAGCATTAAGCTCGGCCCAGGACGTTATCTCTACAAGTTCATTGTCGACGGTAAATGGATTACCGACCCCGGTAACCTGAAAAAAGAGAACGACCAGCGGGGAGGCCATAATTCAGTTGTGTATATCTACAATCATATATTTACATTAAATGGCTTCCCTGATGCCCGAAAAGTTTACGTATCCGGTAATTTTAACGGATGGAAAAAGAAAGATCTCCGGATGAAACCTGTTCCCGGAGGATGGGAACTCCCGCTTTATCTCGATCAGGGTACACATGCCTATAAGTTTCTTGTCGACGGGCTTTGGATTACCGATCCGGGAAATAAAACAACTCATGCTGATGCATGGGGTAATGTATATTCATTCATCGGAATAGGCGATACTTTGATTTTCAGGCTCCATGGATATAGTACTGCCCGCTCGGTGGTCCTTTCAGGCAGTTTCAACAGTTGGAGTTACAACGAACTTGTGATGAATAAAACGGCCGATGGATGGGAATTACCATATGTACTCGGAGCAGGCAATTATGAGTATAAATTTATTGTCGACGGGACCTGGATGCCCGATCCCGATAATCCTAACACTACCGGAAGCGGGAATTTCACTAATTCATGCATAACGTTTAAACCCAACCACACTTTTACACTGGAAAAGTTTGCTGATGCAAAAAAGGTTATCGTAACAGGCAGCTTCAATAATTGGCGTGAGGATTCTTTCGCCATGATCTTTAAGAACGGAACCTGGACTTATCCTGTTTATCTGAAACCGGGAAAATACACCTATAAATTCATAGTCGACGGCAAATGGATGATCGATCCGGCTAATGAGTACTGGGAAGAAAACCTGCAGGGTACCGGGAACTCCGTATTATGGATTGAACCTTAGAAGTCCATGGGTGAGCAGGAATTAATCCATCACCGACTCTTTCCAAATCCACCTTCATAGCCTTACAGCTAATGTGTTGTAATTTATTTTTTACCTAATCACACATTTTTAAAATTAAAATGCCGGAGTTTGGGAAACTACTTTGAAGATATGCACAAATATGAATACTTTTGCAAAGGAAATTGAATTAATATATTAATAACAAACTTCATTATATGAAAACCAGGATTAATTTGTTTGTTCTGCTTGCCGGCCTTATCATTTTTGCAGCCGCTTGCAAATCGAAAAGTACAGTCGACGAGAACCTTGCCCCTAATGTGCATAAAGTTAAAGTTGAAGAAGTTATTCAAACCAGCAATTACACTTATCTCCGCGTTTCGGACAAAGAACAGGAAAACTGGATAGCTATTATACGTTCCGAAATAGAAGTAGGAAAATACTATTATTATATACCAGGTGTCGAAATGAGCAATTTTGAAAGCAAAGAGTTAAAAAGGACTTTTCCTGTAATCAGCTTTGTTGACAAATTCAGCGACCAGCCAATTGTATTGAAAGTTTCGGTAGCCGACTCTCTTAAAGGGAAGCAGGCGCCTACACCCAAAGAAGGCATAAAAGTTGAACCCGCCGAAGGAGGCATAAGCATTGCCGAACTTTATGCAAATAAAGATTCCTATTCCGGCAAAACGGTTAAGATCAGGGGCGAAGTTGTGAAATTCAGTGCTGATATCATGAATACAAACTGGGTGCATATCCAGGATGGAACCAACAGCAACGGATCGTTCGACCTCACCATCACAACCCACGATGGTACCAAGGTTGGCGATGTGGTTACATTCGAAGGTACGGTTTCTTTGAAAAAGGACTTCGGTGCAGGGTATTTCTACGAAGTTATTGTCGAAAACGCTAAACTGCTGAAAAACATGTAGTTTTAGCTCTATTTTATACCAAAATCCCTCACCGGTATTCCGATGAGGGATTTTTTTTTGTACTTCTCAGGGAGATTTTATCCAACTGCAGTGATCCCCGGATTTATAAACCGGTGTCATAATATTCAAATTAATTTCATTTCGAAACCAGGGTAATCATAGTTTCGGATCATCACTTTCGTGAATCCGGAGATAAAGTTCTTCAACTTTTTTCCTGGCCCAGGGTGTCTTTCGCAGAAATTTCAGGCTCGACTGAATACTTGGATTTTCAATAAAACAGTTAATATGAATAAGTTTCCCGAGTATAGGCCAGCCGAAATGGTCAACCAGCCTTTGTAATATGGTTTCAAGGCTTATACCGTGTAAAGGGTTGTTTTTCTGTGTTTCCATCGAAATATTTCGGGGTTTGATAATCACTGCAAAGGTAAGTCATGAATGTTCAGTTTGTCATTTTCTTTTATGCAAACCGCATGTAAATAAAAAGGGCTCCCGAAAGAGCCCTTTATAAAATAATATAGTGCTGTAGCAGACTATTGAACTACTTTAAGTTCATTAATCAGGTTACTGGCACCTGCATATTTTTCGATAACGAAAAGCACATAACGTATATCGACATTGATAGTACGCTGAAGTTCCGGTTCGAAAAGAATATTTCCGCTCATAGCTTCCCAGTTTCCGTCGAAAGCTATCCCAATCAGTTGACCGTCGCCGTTAATGACAGGGCTTCCGGAGTTACCACCCGTAATATCATTATCAGTAAGGAAACAGGTATAAAGTTTACCGTCTTCACCATACCTGCCATAGTCCTTCTTGTTATAAAGTTCTTTTAATTTGGCAGGAACTATAAACTCTTCATTATTTGGATCTTCTTTCATCATCACTCCATCGAGAGTTGTATAATAATTGTAATGAACAGCATCGGCAGGGTAATAATCGAGAACCTTACCATAAGTCATACGCATGGTGCTGTTGGCATCAGGATAGAAACTCTTTGAAGCATCCATTTCACGCAGGGCAGCAACAAATAAACGTTGAGCTTTTTTATTCCTGACACCCAGATCCTGGCTGGTTTTCTGTAAGGTTTTGAAATTATCCATGAACGAGGTATAAATCTTGAGTGCCGGATCGTTCTGGAGTTTTTTCAGGCTTGGTTTATTCAGGAATTCATTAAATTCCGACTCGGTGTAGAAAATTGATTCTTCGAACATTTCGGCTACATACTTATCAATGTCACCTTTGTATTTCTTATCGATAACCAGGAAAATTGCAGGTTGCTGAGCAACAGGTATATTCGCACGGAACAGTTTGAGCATTGCAGCCAGCACATTCTGTTCAATTTCGTTGCTGTATTCCTTAAAATGCTCTTTGGATGTCTCCTTGTATTTTTCCATCTGTTTTTTAAGATCATCACCCTTGGCACCTGTTTTCAAAACAGTTTCAATGGCTGTTGACTGTCCTGGGAAAGTGAATGCTTTCGAACCGAACATCATAAGTTGCGAATACCACAATTGCTGGTTAAGGTTAAGGTCTTTAATCTGTTTGTAAACGTCAGCATATGTACTGAGTACATCGCCATATTTTGCTTTGCGCTGGTCGTCGGCATTAATCCATTGCTGCAACCTGGCTTCGAGTTCCTGTTTTTTCTGAACAACATCCAAACGTTTAAGGTCGCGGGCTTCCCCCAACTTGTTTTTCCAGAAGTTGGCAAGGCTGGCATAGGTGCTAGCATACTCCAAACGAACAGAGTCAACTTTATCCATTACTTCTTTTTGTTTTTCAAGAACCAGACCCAATCCTTTAACGATCACTGGATCAATATCGTTCAGAGTAGCGTCGACAGCCCATGAATTCATGTAACGGTCAGTACGGCCGGGATAACCCCATATCATGGCAAAATCATTTTTCTTATATCCTTTTACTGATATTGGCAGGAATTTTTTAGCTGCCATAGGCACATTGTCCTTCGAATACTCAGCCGGTGAACCATCAGGAGCCGTGTATATACGGAATATGCTAAAGTCGCCTGTATGCCTTGGCCACATCCAGTTGTCAGTATCGCCACCGAATTTCCCGATCGATGAAGGAGGTGCTCCAACTAGGCGCACATCTTTATAATCCTGGTAAACGAACATATAATATTCATTCCCGTTAAAGAATGACTTTAATTCAACTTTGTATTTTCCATCCTCGCTGGCTTCTTTTTTCAGTTCTTCAACCTTTTTTGTAATAGCAGTGCCACGGGCAGCTTCGTCCATATCACCGGTAACAACTCCCAGCACTTCGCTTGATTTATCCTCCATACGTACAAGGAACGAAACAAAAAGCCCTTCGTTAGGAAGTTCTTCTGCTTTATTCATTGCCCAGAAACCATCATCAAGATACCTGTGATTGGTCGTATTACTGTGGTTCTGAATGGCATCGTAACCGCAGTGGTGATTGGTAAAAAGCAGGCCTTCTGACGAAACAACTTCGGCAGTACAAAAACCACCCAGGCTTACAATAGCGTCTTTCAGGCTAGAGTGGTTAATGCTGTATAGCTCTTCAGCTGTAAGATGAAGCCCCATTTTCTGCATATCAACATAATTTAACCTTTCAACAAACATGGGAAGCCACATGCCTTCGTCGGGTGTATTGGCTGCTTTTGCGAAAACCGCAGTAAGCAAACAAACAGCAAGTAAGATCTTTTTCATTTTTCGATTATTTATTACGTATTTGATTAATTAAGCAAAGATATGTTTATTGTTATTAAAAAATCGGAACTGCGACAAACGAACAGCTAATCCTCTGCAAGTTGATGGTTTTATTCTGCAAGTTGCCTAATACACTCTGTGAAAAAGAGGGTAAATTTTAACAAAAAAACTCAGCAGAAAGTTTATCCTGCTGAGTTTTGAATAGATTATTTTCAATCTTGCTTTTCCTTCTTACCGTTTTCGCCCCGGTCCATCCTCGTCTTTTATAACCTACCTTAAAGTCCTATTGATACAACTCCCTGGTCGAATACCACGTCTTTCGGGATATTGGCTGTTTTAAGCAGTTCGAGGCCAGCCTGAAGTTCCGGACGGACTTTCCCGTTTTCCTTCATATAACTGACAGCTTTGTCGTAATCGCCTTCTCCCTCAACGCTAAGTATAAATGCACTCCATTCGGCAACAGCTTTGCGGGTTTTATCGATATCAACTTTAAACGTTCCGTCTTCGTTACGCGAAAATGCTTTTTTATCTTCAAAGAAATTAAAACACATCATATTGGCCTTGCCATGGGCTTCGGCAGCACCGAAACGCACCGAACGGATAAGTCCTGCCATGTAAGTAACATATGCATCCTCAACCGTAATTGTTGAAAGTTCACCTTTTTCGATCAGCCAGCTAACCATCCACAAACCAACAATGTCAGCCTTGGCTTCTTCCCATCCTGAATATTGTTCTTTAAGTGCCTGGCGCAGGTTACCCTTTCCGGTTATGGTATTTTTAATTCCCAGCCCGTGCGATACTTCGTGGAACATTACATTGCCAAAGAAAGCATCAAATTTTATGTTCTTCCGCTGCGAAGGATCAATCAGCACATTCGAAATTGGAACAAGTATTTTGTCGAATTTAGCCTGCATGGCATTTTTTAACTGCAACCTGCGGCTGCCTTTTGCAAGTTGAACCTTTTCGTCGTTCGGCAGATTAATGGCAATGGTTTTGCCACCTGAGTTGGAATTCCCTGCATAATACAGAATATCATAAGCATTCAGGTCCGATGAGGTGCCGGGTACTTCTTTTTTATATTTCGGATCACATGGAAGCTCCTTCTGCAATTCAGGCAACATGGCTGCGTATTTTTCGAGTTTCGTGCTCCATTCCTTATCTTTTACAAGCACGGATGCTTCGTGAGCTGCTTTGTAACCGAAAAGTTCATCTTCATAATTTTCAATAGGGCCTACAACAAAATCAATTGTGTTGGTTTTCATATCCATCCAGGCCATATCACTTTCGAAGTAATCGTCGCTCAGCAAAGCTTTCGATCGCAAAGTAAAGTATTTCTTCAGACCGGCATCTTCGGCCAGGTCAGCTGCCTTTAGCAACAGGTCCGAAGCTTGTTTGATTTTATCAGCATATTTTTCGTGATACCAGACACTTTTCAGGCTCTTATCTGCATTCCTTTCAATGACCGTGTACTGGCTTGCTTTATTTTTATCATTCCATTTTTCAAATTCCTCCTTGCTCATATCCGTTGGATAGAAATTAGCACCTTTCGGTTTTTCGCCTATACCGGCAATAAACGGAAGATTTTCATCAAGCCTGTCCCATGGGCCGTAATTAATTTCAGCAAACTGCTTTGTGTACGGATCTTTGATCGTATCAAGTAATGCTTTTTTATCTCCCCAGGTTTGTTCCCAGAAAATATCATCCATGATCTTTGCAATTTCAACCAGGACAGGGAGCATCTGTTTTTCCTTTTCGGTAAGTTTACTCAGATCGGTGGTTAACTTAACGACGGCATAATCATTTACTTTTTTCTGCATATCGCTCATAGCGGTTGTATCGTTAGCTGATTTATCACTGTTAGTTTTTTGCTTGCAGCTGCTCGCAACAACCAAAATCAATACCAGTGAAATGATAAATGGAAAAACGTGTTTTAACATAAGGCTGCTTTTTAGGGGTTAATTTTCAATTGGCGAAATTACTTAAAATCAATCAGCTGAATGAAAAATCAGAATTCTTTTTATAAAGGCCATATCCCTGAAAAATATTTTAATATTTTGTTTCTCTGAATGTGATTAACATTACTTTTGTATTGTTATTTAATTAACAGTGCGTTTTGTTATTCAATTAACAATAAATTGGTTTAACATATTGTTTATTAGATAAATATATCCAAATAGGGGTTGACATATACAGCAAATTACAATTGAACCATGACTAAAAAGCAGCTTCTGATTCGTGATGTTACCCTCCGCGACGGGCAACAATCTCTTTTTGCCACACGAATGACACAAAAGCAGGTTGAACGTACTCTCCCGGGATTCAAAAATGCCGGGTTTTATGCTATGGAAGTATGGGGAGGTGCAGTTCCTGATTCAATCATGCGCTACCTCAACGAAAACCCCTGGGACAGGCTCGAAAGCATTCATGAGGTAATGGGTGACTCCACACTTTTAACTGCCCTTTCGCGCGGGCGTAATCTCTTTGGATATAACCCATATCCGGATGATGTTATAAGTGGTTTCAACCGCAATGCCATCCGATCGGGGATCTCAATTATGAGGATTTTTGATGCCCTGAACGATCTTGACAATATACAATCGACTATTAAATCAGTGAAAGAGAATGGCGGAATTGCTGATTGTACTATAGTATACACTGTCGACCCGAAATATTCGACACGGGAAAAGATGAAAGCTCTGTTCCATGCCAAAGTACTTCCAAGCAAAATATTTACAAAAGAATACTTCCTGCAGAAAGCTATTCAGCTTCAGGAAATGGGAGCAGATATCATTACTATAAAGGACATGGCCGGGCTTATTACCCCGCTCAGAGCAGGCGTACTTGTGCGTATGATCAAAAAAAACGTGACGGTTCCAATTGATTTTCACACGCATTGTACCCCCGGATATGGACTTGCTTCCACACTCATGGCCATTGTGAACGGAGCCGACATAGTTGATACTGCCCTTATGAGTTTTGCCGGGGGAACAGCTGCTCCGGCTTACGAATTGATTCAGTTGTTCTGCAACCGGATGAACATTAGTACCGGTGTAAATGTGGAAGCGGTAATCGGGCTTGACCAGGAACTGCGGTCGATACGCTACGAGTTAAGCGAGTTCGACAGTTACAAATTCCCCAGGGAGTTTAACATACTTACCGATAAACTTCCCAAGGACATCGAACAGATGATGGAAATGGCCATTGCATATGCCAAGGCCGACAAGGAAGACGACCTGCTCGAAGTATGTCACCGCATCGAAAGCTGGTTTGGCTTCCCTGAACCCGACAGTAAAATCTGTGAAGCTGAAATTCCCGGCGGAATGTATTCCAACATGCTCGCGCAGCTGAAAGCGCTCAAACTGGAGAAACTCCTTCCGCGTGCCCTTGAACTTATCCCGCTCGTAAGGCTTGCTTCCGGCTGCCCGCCGCTTGTTACGCCAACCAGCCAGATTGTTGGGGTTCAGGCAGTAAATTGCGCCCTTGACGAATCAAACGGGGTGCCTTTGTATACAACCAAATCGATTCAATTCGTAAACCTTGTAAAAGGAGTATACGGCCATACTCCAGTGCCTGTTGATCCCGACTTCAGGTTTAAGCTTGCCGGTGTTAAAACAGAAACACCTTATGATACAAAGTTCTACAAAAAACAAGAGAACCCTGTTTTTGACGAGTATGGCGGTGTGCGCCTTGCACTGAATGAAAAGGAAGAACTTTTACTTGAACTCTTCCCATCAGTAGCCCGCGATTTTCTTAAAAAGCGGATGGAGGATACTTACCTGGCCGAAATACATCGTGTGGAAGAGGAAAAACGTAAGAAACTCGAGGAAGAGAAGCACAAATACAATATTCTTACACCCGAAGAAAAGCAGAAACGGCTGCTCGACGGCTTGTATAGCTACGACTGGCAAAGTTCCGACGGTGAAACGATCGGTTTATCCTAGAATGGCTTTCGATGCATAATCAGCAATTGTAATCCCGAACAGTATATCTGAGTTCATCAGAATTAAGCCATTTAAATTCGCCTTTTTGTCATGTTGATTTTCATGACAAAATGCGATATCCGGGAGATTCAGTCATCAAAAACAAAGAGGTCCTCAATCGAAAGTCCAAATACTTTTGCAATATCATGCGCAAGTTTCAGCGAAGGATTATACTTCCCTTGTTCGAGGAAAACAATCGTTTCGCGCCGTACCTGCACCATACGGGCAAGGTCGTCCTGGGTGAGATTGCCTTTAGCCCTTAATTCCTTTATCCGGTTATGCATCTTTAACACCTCTGAAATTAAAGAAAATCCAGGCCGCAGCAAAAACAACCGCCATCCCGAGTATTCCTCCCCCAATCAGTACTTCAGTTTCCAGCTTATACCTGCCGCTCAGGTACATTACTACTAACCAGAGGTAGAGCGAAACATAATAGGACAGTGCAGCTGTTTTCTGCAGTACTTTTTTCGAGAATTCGTCTTCGGCAGGCTGCCCGCGCATTTCACTGGTAAACCGGCGGTAGCCCACATACAACCCGAAACATACAAGCACCCCTATTATAAAAAATTGTATATTTTCCCAAATTGTATGCACCATGGGATTCACCTGCCAAAGTAAAGTTGTTGCCAGAACCAACACCGAAACGATTACAACTAAAAGAGACTTTTTCATGATTATTAATGTTAATTATTTCTAACACAAAGTTAGATAATTCTAACACGATTTCGACAAAAATTGTAATTTTTTTTGATGATAGGCCGATTTCTTAAAACACCTATTTCTGGCATGAGTTTGGCAATTTCCACATTACCTGATACCTGGTTATTCCCCGGACAGATGTGTTTTTTTTGCAGCTATACAAACCATATTACGAACATCCTAATCATTACCTTTGCAAATCTATTTTATGATCAATGAAAAGAATATATAAATTACTACTATCAATATTATCAGGCCTTTTGCTCAGTGCTGCATGGCCCGAACGCGGTTTCCCGGTATTATTATTTTTCGGCTTTGTCCCTCTGCTTGTAGTCGAGTACGAGCAATGGAAAAACCGCGATAAAAATCATTCTTCAGGTTTTATGCCTTATGCAGCACTAACAGTTTCAGTTTGGGTGCTGCTGACAACATGGTGGGTGTATAATTCAACTCCTATAGGCATCGTGGCTACTGTTTTGGTAAATACATCGCTTGTCGGCGGGGCCTTGTACCTGTTTCATGTTACCCACCGGCGACTTTCGGGAGCAACTGCTGCCTATACTTCATTGATCGGGTATATGCTGACAGCTGAGTATATTCACCTCCGCTGGGATCTGAATTTCCCGTGGCTCAACCTGGGCAATGGTTTTGCATCGTATCCAAAATGGATCCAATGGTACGAATTTACCGGAATTTTTGGCGGATCCCTTTGGATTATGCTGGTTAATATCCTGCTTTTCTTTTTTGTTCGCGACCGGATCAGGCTGAAAATATGCAGCCGGAAAATAGGTATGCGGATGGCAGGAACAATTTTGCTGATCATAGTGCCAATCATTATTTCAATACTCATGTACAACCGCTACACCGAAACCACAAACCCGGTAGATGTTGTTGTGGTTCAGCCAAACCTGGATCCGTACAATGAGCAATTTGAACTTGAACCCATGGTAATTACCAACCGCATGCTGGCCCAGGCAGCAGAAAAAGCTGATAGTTTAACGGAATTTGCGGTTTTCCCTGAGAGTGCAATACAGGAACGAATGTTCGAAGACCAGTTTGAGTTTTCTCCCAGCATTGCCCGCATGCGGCAATTTAATTCAGGTTACAGGCGAATGAATATTATTACAGGTATCTCATCGAGGAAAGAATTTCTGCCGGGAGAACCCTTAAGTGCAACAGCCAGAAAATACACCAATGCCGACCGGTATTACGATTCCTATAATACAGCTCTTTTTGTTGCCCACGATGGAAATCTGCAGAAATATCACAAATCGAAACTTACGCCCGGGGTTGAGCTGATGCCTTTGGTTCACTACCTTCCTTTTATCGAAAAACTTGCAATTAACCTCGGAGGAACAGTGGGAAGCCTCGGGATTAACCCCGATCAGACTCCTTTTATAATTAATGATAACCTGAAAATAGCACCTGTAATCTGCTACGAATCAGTGTATGGAGAATTCCTTAACAGGTTTATTCAAAACGGTGCCAATGTAATTTTTGTGATCACCAACGATGGATGGTGGGGCAATACTGCCGGGCACCGGCAGCACCTTCTTTTTTCGGTCATCAGGTCAATTGAAACCCGCCGTAGTGTTGCCCGATCGGCAAATACCGGAATTTCGTGCTTCATCAACCAGCGCGGCGATATTTCACAACGCACGACGTATTGGACACCGGCAGCAATCAGGGCAACGATCAATGCCAATGATAAAATTACTTTTTACGTGAAACACGGCGACTATATAGGGAGGATATTTATCCTCACTTCGATCATGTTTCTTGTATTGATCTTTTCAACAGTGTTTCGCAGGAGAAAAATTTGATTCCGTATCGTTCTTACATGAACTTTGCAGGCAGCATTGTGTATTTCATGGTATTTCCTTTGCTGAAACATTAGCTCAAATTTCCCATTTTGACCTTTTCCCCTGGTAACCTTGATCGGAATTAATTCAGAACAAGACATATTGTCTACTTGTCCCCGTATCACCGGGTCTTTTCACCCTCACCACTTGCCCCTCGCATTATCGCCTTGTCACCCTGTACAATAATCACCTATCGCCCCTTCCTGCCTGTTCACCGCTTCATTTCCGGCATTCACCGCTTTTTGGTTGTTGAGCCATTGTTTTCTTTTGAATTTTGCATTAGAATCCAGATTTGGCCAGGTCGATACAATTGAAAGGTGGAAACATTTTTTATTCGTTTCGTTTCCGGCATTAATTAATGTTGTACTTTTGCCGCCTCAATCGATGAAAAATGGATGAAAAACTTGACCGATTATTAACCGAAACCCTTCGCCTGTTCAAGATTTACGGGATTCGCAGCGTATCGATGGACGATATTGCCCGCGAGGTTGGTATGTCAAAAAAAACGATTTACCAGTATGTTGCCAATAAAACCGAGCTGGTTGTAATGACACTCAAACACATGCACAGCAAAGAAAGCACCGTTTGTTTTACCGGCGACATTGCAAGCATGAACGCTATAGATATACTCCTCGAAGTAAGCAGGAATGTCAGCAAGCAAATGAAGGATATGAATCCTGTGAATATTTTTGAACTTCAGAAGTACTATCCTGCTATTTACCGTGAGTTTGTGATTATGAAACGCGACTATGTTTTCGAACAGGTAAAACGCAATTTTGCACAGGGAATAGAGGAAGGAATTTATCGTAACGACCTGGATATCGAACTCGTTGCAAGGCTTTACATCCAGAAACTGGTTGATGTGCACGATCCCGAATTCCTGTCGTCGACCAATTTTGGCTTCGAAAAAGTATTCCAGGTTATGTTCGATAATCACATACGTGGAATTGCCAATGCCGAAGGCCTTGCTTACTATGAAAAACAAATTAAACTACTCAACAACATTATCTGATCCATGAAGGTACCAATCATTAACATTATTTTATCCGTATGCCTGTTTTTGTTTATTCAAACGAATGCACCGGCCCAGGACAAACAAGCTGAAACCTTAACACTGAGCCTCAAACAGGCACAGGATTATGCTATTAAAAACAATGCCAGTTCCAAAAACTCGGCGCTCGATAAGGAAATAGCTAAAAAGAAAATCTGGGAAACCACAGCCATAGGTTTACCCCAGGTTAGCGCTCAGGCAAATTACCAGCACTTATTTAAAGTGCCTGAAATGAGCCTTGGAGGATATACCTACCTGGCAACTGATCTGCCAGCCGGAACCACTCTCACCTCTGACGATATTACTAACAAAACCGTATACATGGGTTATACACCTGCTCCGCCTATTCAACTGGGAGTCAAGGACAATGCAACCCTCGATATCGTAGTTTCACAGCTGATTTTCAGTGGTGAATATATTGTCGGTTTGCAGGCTACAAAAGTATTCTACATGATGACCGACCAAAACAAGCAAAAAACAGAAATCGACCTTAAGGAGAGCGTAGCCAATTCGTATGCCCTGGCCCTTGTTCTGAAACAAACCCGTGACATCCTGAGTTTGTCTCTTGCAAATACAAAAAAAACACTCACCGATATGCAGGCCATGTATCAGCAGGGCCTGATTGAAAATACCGATGTTGATCAGATCGAACTGGTAACACTTACCCTTACCAACGCAGTCAGTTCAATGGACAGGCAGCTTGCTGCAACATATGATCTTATAAAATTCCAACTGGGTGTTTCTTTCGCAAGTCAGATTATCCTTACTGATAATCTTGAAAGTCTTGCCGGAACAATTAACCTCGAAACTATAGTTGGCACACAGTTTAATATAAATAACAACCTCGATTACCAGATACTCAATACAACAGAAGCAATAAGTACGCTTAACCTGAAGCGCGAAAAAAGCCTTTATCTGCCAAACCTGGCTGCAGTATACCGCCATTCAGCAAAAATGAACAAACCGGAATTCGATTTCACCCCAGCCGATGTAATCCAGGTATCGATGAACATTCCTATCGCATCGAGCGGAATGAGGAATGTACGGGTTCAGCAACGTGAAATGGAATTGCAAAAGGTGGTCAACACCAAGGAAAATGTGGCTAACGGACTTCAGTTGCAGTACATCAACACCGTGAATGAACTTACTACCGCTTATGAGAAATACCAGAATGACAAAAAGAATATAGAACTCACCAAGCGTATTTATGATAAATCACTCATAAAATTCAAGGAAGGACTCGCTTCCAGCAGGGATATTACTGAATTTCTGAATCAATACCTTACGGCTCAAAGCAATATGTATAATTCTATTTTCTCGGTGATTTCCGCCAAAAACAAACTCGACAAATTAAATAACAACCTGTAATCAATAACATATAACATACGATGAAAACAATGACCAAATCAATTATCGTCCTTGCACTTGTAATTATAGCATTCGCCTGCAGCAACACCGGTAACAAGAAAGCAGAACTTGTTAAGTTAAAGAAACAACATGATGAGCTTGCCGAGCAGATCAAGAAACTGGAAAGCGAACTTAAAGTTAGTGATAGTACAAGTATCAAATTTACCGATGTGATGGTAACCGAATTACAACCATCTGAATTTAACCACTATATCGAAGTCCAGGGAAAAGTCGACGGCCAGGATAATGTTGCTGTTGCCCCTCAGATGCCCGGAGTAGTTACCTCTGTTTATGTTAAAGAAGGCGATGCCGTGCGTAAAGGCCAGGTTCTTGCCCAGCTTGATGACAATGTAATTCAGCAGCAGATTGCAGGGGTAAACCAACAACTGGAATTTGCCACCAACCTTTTTGCAAAACAGAAATCGCTGTGGGATCAGCAAATAGGCTCCGAAGTACAATATCTTACGGCCAAAAACAACAAAGAATCTCTTGAAAAAAATATTGCCACCTTGCGCCAGCAGGTTGAAATGTATAAAATCAAAGCACCTATAAACGGAACAATTGAAGAAGTTGGTGTTAAAGTAGGACAGATGGCGGCTTCCGGTGCTACGCCTGTTTTCAGGGTAGTAAATTTCAGCAGCGTAAAAGTAATGGCCGACATTGCAGAGGTATATGCTCCTAAGGTAAAAGTTGGTAACGATGTGCTTGTCTTCTTCCCTGATTTTAACCAGGAGATTAAATCGAAGATTGTTTTCTCGAGCAAATATATTAATCCATCGAACCGTTCGTTCCAAGTCGAAATTCACCTGGGTGCAAGTAAGGTTGAATACAGGGCCAATATGATTGCAGTAGTTAAAATAAACGATTACCAGAATCTGAAAGCTCTTGTTTTGCCGGTTAATCTTGTAAAAGATTCGCCTGACGGGAAATACCTTTATGTAGCAAAGGAAGAAGGCGGAAAATCAGTTGCACACAAACAAAAAGTTGAATTGGGTCAAACCTATAACGGATTGGCAGAGATAATCTCAGGTGTGCAGGCCGGCGATAAGATTATCAGTACAGGTTTCAATTCACTGGTTGAAGGACAACCTTTAAGTATCAAATAAGTTTATCTCTTTTTGCCTTCAGTTAAATAATCGTGGTGGTGAACCTTCTGGAAGGAAAGCTGTCAGGATAAAAGAAAAAATAGTATATGGAAAAAAATAAATTCAAAGAATTTTTCGCCACCAGTTGGGCTATCGATAACAAAACCAGCGTATATGTTTTGGCGATCTTTATATCACTGCTTGGAATCGTAAGCTATTTGCGTATTCCAAAAGAGCAGTTCCCCGAAATTGTTATACCTACCGTAATGGTAAACACGGTTTACCCGGGAACTTCGCCAACCGATATGGAAAACCTGGTAACCCGGCCCATTGAGAAACAATTGAAAGGCGTTGCCGGTGTTAAGAAGATTACAAGCAGTTCCCTGCAGGATTTCTCGATAGTTGTTGTCGAATTCAACACTGATGTTATAGTTGCCGAAGCAAAACAGCGTGTAAAAGATGCTGTGGACAAGGCGCGAACCGATTTGCCGAATAACCTGCCTTCGCAGCCGGATGTGGCAGAGATCGACTTCTCCGAAATCCCGATCATGTATATACAGCTTTCGGGTAATTACGACCTCGAACGACTTAAAAAACATGGGGAACAGGCCCAGGATCGTATAGAATTATTGAAAGAAATAACTCGTGTTGACATTGTAGGGGCCCTCGAACGGGAAATACAGATCGATGCTGATATTTACAGGATGCAGGCAGCCAATGTTACATTCTCCGATATACAGCGTGCAGTTTCTTCGGAAAATCTTACAATCTCGGCCGGGAATATTACCAGTTACGGAATGAAGCGCTCAATCCGGGTAGTGGGGCAGTTTACCAATATTGACGTTATCAGGAACCTTGCGTTCAAATCATCAAGCGGTGCCCTGGTTTATCTGAAAGACATCGCCACCGTTACCGACGGATTTAAAGAACAGGAAAGCTTCTCGCGCCTCAACGGCCAGAATGTAATTACCCTGAATGTGATCAAGAAAAGCGGCCAGAATCTGATTGATGCTTCCGACAAAATCAAGGAAATAATTAATAATGAACTGGTCGGGAAAGTTTATCCTAAAGATGTAAAAGTGACCATTTCGGGTGATTCGTCGCGTTATACGCGAAACACGCTTGAAGAGCTAAACAACACCATCATACTTGGATTTATCCTGGTGACCATTATTCTTATGTTCTTCATGGGGTTCACCAATGCGTTCTTCGTAGGATTATCAGTACCGCTTTCCATGTTTGTAGCCTGGATGATTATGCCGGGACTTGGATTTACCATGAACATGATCGTAATGTTCGGGTTCATTTTTGCACTTGGGATTGTTGTCGACGATGCCATTGTGGTGATCGAAAATACCCACCGTATCCATAAGAAGCAGCCCAATATAATTCTGGCTGCCAAGCAGGCGGCCGGGGAAGTATTCCTGCCCATTTTGTCGGGGACTTTAACCACACTGGCTCCTTTCTTTCCTTTGGCATTCTGGCCTGGTATTGTAGGCAAGTTCATGTATTTCATGCCTGTAACGCTTATTCTTACATTGTTTGCATCGCTTTTTGTAGCCTATATAATCAACCCGGTATTTGCAATCTCATTTATGCGTCATGAGTACGATACTCCTGATCTGGCAAAATCAAAACGCAATGTGAGGAAGACTATCCTTGCGCTACTTGCTCTTGCTGTACCGGGATACTTGATTTTTGCAGTAAATCGTTCCGAGGCAGCATTTGGAATAGGTAACTTATTTGCATTTGCAGCATTGCTTGTTTTCTTTTACAATAAAGTGCTCAAATTATTGATAAACTGGTGGCAGAATACCGCTTGGATTTACCTGATGGAAATTTACGACCGCCAACTCCGGTTTTTCCTCAGGGGTAAAAACCCGTATATATTGCTAGGCGGAATCACTATCCTGTTTTTCTTTACTTTCTTTCTTGTAGGTCTGCGCAATCCTAAAGTCCTGTTTTTCCCCGATAATATGCCAAATACTATAAATGTGTTTGTTAAGTTACCGGTAGGTACTGATCAGAAGGTAACGGATTCCGTAACCCGGATTGTCGAAAACCGCATCAAAGACGTTCTGGGCGAAAACAACCCGAATGTTGAATCAATTATCACTAATATAGCACTTGGTGCTGGTGAAGGAATGTTCGACCGTTCCGCATCATCGGAAAAAGGAAAAGTAACTATAAATTTCGTGGAATATAAAAACAGGCAGGCAGGAATAAACACTTCAAATTACCTGGATGAATTCCGCAAAGCTGTTAAAGGCGTTCCGGGAGCAGAAATAACCGTTGAAAAAAACAAGATGGGTCCGCCAACCGGAAAACCAATCAATATTGAAGTTACCGGAGAAAACCTGGAAGATCTGATTACTGATGCCGAGGCTTTCCAGAATTATCTTGATTCGGTCCAGGTTCCCGGGGTTGAAGAACTCAAAACGGATTTCCAGGCTATAAAACCTGAAATCGTGGTAAATATCGATCGAACTAGGGCTAATATCGAAGGAATTTCAACAGGGCAAATTGCTACTGAAATCCGTACCGCTGTATTCGGCTCCGAAATTTCGAAGTATAAAGAAGGTGAGGATGAATACCCAATACAGTTGAAATATTCAAAGGCAACACGCGAGAATATAAATAACGTGTTAAACCTAAAGATTACCTACCGTGATATGAATTCGGGTCAGTTACGTTCTATTCCGTTATCATCCGTAGCTTCAATCGGGTATACTGATACCTATGGAGGCATAAAGAGGCAGAACCTGAAACGAATCATCAGTATTTCAAGCGAAGTGCTCTCCGGCTATACGGCTAATGAAATTGTGCCACAAATCACAAAACTTGCAGCTGCGTTCCCAAAACACGAAGGTGTCGATATCAGTCTCACAGGTGAGCAGGTCGATCAGCAGGAAGCTGCAAGCTTCCTCTCCATGGCAATGCTAATTGCAATAGGCCTTATCTTCTTTATCCTCATCTCCCAATTCAATTCGATGAGTAAAGCCCTGCTGATTTTAAGCGAGGTTTTCTTCAGTATTATCGGGGTACTGCTCGGAATTGTGATCTTCAATATGAGTATCTCTATCATTATGACCGGTTTGGGAGTTGTAGCACTTGGAGGTATTGTGGTCAGGAACGGAATTCTAATTGTTGAGTTTATTGATACACTGAAAGAACGTGGCTATAAAACCCGCGAAGCCATTGTACAGGCTGGTAAAATCCGTATCACACCTGTTGTACTTACTGCGGCAGCGACGATCCTTGGCCTCGTGCCGCTTGCAATCGGTCTTAACCTGAATTTTGTCACATTTTTTACCAATCTTAATCCTCACATTCATGTAGGTGGCGATAACGTAATGTTCTGGGGGCCGCTTTCGTGGACCATTATTTTCGGTCTGAGTTTTGCTACTTTCCTTACATTGCTTTTTGTTCCTGCAATGTATTACATAACCTATGTGCTAAAGATCAGGCTTAAACGCCGTAAATCGAACAAAATGATTGTCGGTAACGATTAATTCCATTTTATTACTTTTTCAAATGGCCACGTGAATCCCGTGGCCATTTTTTTTTGCTTATTGAACAAATCCAATATCAGGCTGTTCAATAGCATGTTATACCTGCAAAAAGGTTATTAACCTATGTATGATCTCAGGAATTAATTTCCACTTAGTGATTTATAGATAACTTTTCGAAACTGTTGATCATACAATACAAAGAACAATTACTAATCAGAAAACACAAAATTATGAGGATCAAACATTTACCATGGATTTTTGCATTTACTGCTGTTATTACTTTGACTGCTTCGGTTTTGTATCCCGATGGTGCTCCCCCTGCAAAAACAGGTTCTCCGGGCGATGGAGGTCTCTGTACCGAATGCCATGGGGGTTCAGGCTCGACTACAGCTGGCCTGATTACATCAAATATCCCATCCGGAGGCTATGTACCCGGGACAACCTATTCGATTACTGCCACCAATCCGCTTACCGGATCGGCAAAAATGGGTTTTGAAGTTTCACCCCAGAATGTTTCCGGCACCTTGCTAGGGACCCTCATAGCAGGTCCCGGGAACAAACTTGTTGGCAGCGATAAATATGTAACTCATCAGCTTGCCAACAATACAACTAATACCTGGACGTTCTCCTGGGTAGCACCAGCCGCCGGAACCGGGGCTGTAACATTTTATGGCGCTTTCGTCAGGGGACATCCAGGTCCGGTAACAAAGAGCACGCTCACGGTTCAGGAAGCAGTCAGTTTACCCGAAGCAGCAGGAGCCATAAGCGGCCCTTCGTCAGTGTGTAAAAACAACAGCGAAACCTATTCGGTTGGAACTATTGCCGGAGCTACAAACTATGTATGGATCGCTCCTTCAGGAGCAAGCATCGTAAGTGGCCAGGGTACTACCTCGGTAAACGTTTCCTTTGGACCTTCAGCGACATCCGGAGCTATTTCTGTCAGTGGAAGTAATACTGCAGGCAGCGGAACACCTTCCCTGCTTTCAATAATCGTGAATACCATTCCTGATGTTCCTGCAATTCCCCAGGGACCTGCAAATGTGAATCTGGAAAATACTACCACAAGCAGTTATTCGACAACGGGCGTTGCAACTTCATTCACCTGGCAAATACTTCCGGCAAATGCAGGAACAATAAGCGGTTCAGGTTCAACCGCCCAGGTAACCTGGAACAATGCCTTCCATGGTGTTGCACAGGTGCAGGTTAAAGGTCTAAATGGCTGTGGCGAAAGTGCATGGTCTACAGCATATGCTGTACAGGTAATTAATACTACCGGGCTCGCTAATAAAACTGAAGACATCACAGTAAGAACAAGTGAATCAGGTTATATTACACTCGAAATGAACACTGATGCTGTTCAGGCCAATGTTATGCTGATTGATTTGTCGGGAAGAATGTTACTAAACACAACAGTAGCGGGAACAGGCACGCAACAACTCAATCAACAGCTGAAAGCAGGTATATATATTGTAGCGGTACAAGCCGGAAGTTTTCAGTTCAGGAAGAAAATTCTAATTGCCGGATAATTTTATCCGAATGCAGATCCGGCTAATTAACCATACGGCCGTTCTCAAATTTACCTGTCCCAAATTACATTTGATTGCCTCAAGCTTTCAAGGTGTAATTTGGGATTGTTTCTATTGCGCTGTGTTCACATATTCAGGCAAATAATAATAAATGCAGATTTTTGACATCTGTCAACATTAAGTCAAATTTTTATCCTTTTTATACCAGTGTTTTTTAATGATCTTTGATCCTGAAGGAAGGCTAATTTAAAATGTTAGAATACCTGGAAAGGGAACAAGCGCATTAAATCAGAGTATGAAGACAGTAGTATACCTGATTGTAGTCGAGGCTGGTAAAACAGTAATGAAGAAGATATTGTTAACTAAAAGCAATATTGAAAACCGGTGGCAATTAATATGACTTACCTGATTCGTATTCCTGAATCCACTTCCAGGCAATTGCTTCCTTCAGAAGTAGATTCTCTTTTAAATATTTATCTATCTGCTCATGCCAAATTTCTTCAAAAATGGATTTTTAAATCTTAACCAAACAGCGCATTTAAAGTTGATTATTCCCGGTGAGGAATTCTATTTAATACAATTAATACCGTTTTATGAAATATTAACAATCAGTGATCGCTTTCGAACTGCAAGCCGGAAATAGCTCAGAATATGTACAATATCTCAATTTTTAAGAGCAAAAGGATATAGAAAAAAAGCTTGCCGTTTTCATTTGCTCAATTTTATCTACATGAACCTAAACCACTTATTGGTTCAGTACCAAAAATTTTACTAACTTTGCATTCCCAATAAAGTGAAGTGTTTAACATGGAGAAAACAAAGATTTTATTTGTAACGCAGGATATAACACCTTTTATGAAGGATAGCCATATGGGGCTAATTTCCAGGCATTTGCCTCAGGGAATACAGGAGAAAGGACGTGAAATCCGTACCTTCATGCCCCGGTTTGGTAGCATCAACGAACGCAGGAATCAGCTTCACGAAGTAATCCGTCTTTCAGGAATGAATCTGATTATTGACGATACCGATCACTCACTCATTATCAAGGTAGCTTCGATACAGCAAGCCCGGATGCAGATTTACTTTATTGACAATGAGGACTATTTCCACCGGAAATATGTATACCGCGATAAAAACAATGTATTTTTTGAGGATAATGACGAGCGTGCAATCTTCTTTTCGAGGGGTGTACTGGAAACAGTAAAAAAACTTGGTTGGAGTCCCGATATTGTTCATTGTCATGGATGGATGTCGGCGCTTACACCGCTTTATGTAAAAAAGGTATACCACGAGAACCCGCTTTTTGCTCCTGCTAAAATCATCATGTCGATATATGATGATGATTTCACCGAACCCCTTCACCCTAACCTGCAGGCAAAACTCAAGCATGAAAATATTGCACTTAAGGACCTGAAGCATTTCAAGAAACCTGACTTCGTGAGCCTTATGAAAGCTTCTATTGATCTTTCGGATGGAATAATCATTGCTAACGAACAGATCAACAGCGAACTCGCTGAGTATATTGAACAATCAGGCAAACCCGTTCTTCCATACCAGGGTGGAGATAACTACATACAGGTTTATAACGAATTTTACGAAAAGATTTTACACAGCTGATATTTCTGCCCCGAGCCTTCCTATTTAAAATAATCATAAAAATCATACCCTTGAAAAGGCTAGTTTTTCTCCGCCAGTTATCATTATTCGCCCTTATTTCATTGCTTTTTGCTTCATGTACAAAAGAACTGACTCCAATCGGATTGGATCTGCTTGATCCGTTGGATCTTTTACACATGGGGTATACTGATACTATACAAATTAATGCCTACACAATACCTGACGATTCGGTCTACACACATAATCTTAGTGTTGATGATGCCAATGCGATTTTCTACGGTCAGGTTGGCAGTTTCTATGATCCTATCTTTGGACGCACAACAGCAAATTTCTACTCCCAGTTATACCTGTCAACTAGTACACGTTTCGGATCATACCCGGTATTTGATTCCGCTTTCCTGTACCTTCCGTACCTCTCAGCCTACGGCGATACACTCACAAATATGACTTTACGGGTATACTCGCTTACGGATAGTATTGTTGATTCAATACATTGCTGGTCAAATTCAACTATTAATTATGATCAGGCACATCCTATAGGTGAACTAACTTTCCAGCCTAGGCCAAATGACAGTGCATACTACAACGGCAGCAAACAGCCTATGATGCTCAGGATACCTATTAATTCGAATTTTGGTAATGCGGTAATGTTCCCACAGGATACCTCATCATTGAATAACAATACCAATTTTGTCAGGTTTTATAAAGGATTATGTATCATCGCTGAGCCTGAGAATACCCCGGGTAAAGGGTCAATAATAATGTTCAGGATATCGGATGCAAGTAAATTATCGATGTATTACCACACAGCAGCCTTAGATACTCTGAGTTATGATTTCCTCCTTTCTTCTTCAGCCTCTAAATTCCAAAACTACAATCATTACGGCTATTCGCAAGCTATTCCCGCATTGAGGAACCAACTGGCAGGTGATACCACTCTCGGAAAGCAATTCCTTTTTGCACAGGGACTGGCTGGCACAAAAATCAAACTCCAGTTTCCAAACCTCGCAAAATGGGGTGAAAAGAACGGTGTTGTTATTAACGATGCTCAACTTATCCTTGGTAACTCATCCGTATCGAAAGACTTTGTTAACCCTGGTAATATTACGCTCAGGGAAATCGGGGAGGCCGGGACTACCAGCCCGAACCTGATTATAGATGAATCGACACGTGCTGATTATTACAGCGGGTATTATTACCCTGCAGGTAACACATACAGGTTCCGCATAACCAGGTATATACAACAATACCTGTTAGGAAAAACGAACCAAAGGGGATTGCACCTGATTATTCCACACTCTTATATGGGTAACCGGCTGGTTTTAAACGGCACTTCATCCCCGATCTCGGATTTGAAGCTCTATCTCAGGTATACCATTAAATAGTTGCCTTTACCAGGTCTGTGATTCAGCCCCGACCAACTTACATGAGCCTGGCTCATACATTTTAGATTTTTTATTCCACTTACAGCCTGTTTCAACGAACGAACCAATTCTGGTTTATTTTCCTGAAGGTGAAATTCTGCTGCAGGAATAAATCAGATATAATTTCACCCGGGTTGAGGTTATTTTGCAAGTGTTAGAAAGTGTTACTGTCTTTTCACGAAGAAAATAAATATAGTGCTCCTTATTATTCATGAGTATTACAACATTGTGTAATTTTGACCGGTTTATCATACCTTTGGTTTATAAAGGTATTTCTCATTGAATTAAAGTCATCAATTAATAACGATATTTATGTGCGGAATAGTTGCATACATAGGCGATAAGCAAGCTTGCCCGATTTTACTTAGCGGATTACACCGGCTCGAATACCGCGGATATGATAGTGCCGGGGTTGCCCTCTTGAACGGATCGCTAAAGGTTTTAAAAACAAAAGGCAAAGTTGATGACCTCGAGCACCTACTCGAAGGGCAGGACATTACCGCCAATATCGGCATTGCGCATACACGCTGGGCCACACATGGTGAGCCCAACGATGTTAATGCACACCCGCATTTTTCATCGAACGAAAAAATGGCGATTATCCACAACGGGATTATCGAAAATTACAGTGTGCTCAAACTTGAACTTCAGCAACGCGGATATGTTTTCCGTAGTGATACCGATACCGAGGTACTCATGTACCTGATTGAAGATATAATTGCCAACGAAAAACAGCCGCTGGCAGAAGCAGTTCGCATAGCACTCACACAAATTACAGGGGCTTATGCCATAGTAATTATTTCGCAGGATGAACCTGATTTACTGGTTGCTGCGCGGAAAGGGAGTCCAATGGTTGTTGGAATCGGAGATGGCGAATTTTTTATTGCTTCCGATGCTGCACCAATAGTTGAGTACACAAGGCAGGTGGTATATCCAGGCGAAGAGGAAGTTATATCGATAAGCCTGGCCGAAGGGTTAAAAATCCGTACGATTGCCGATATCGAAAAAACCCCTTATGTCCAGACCCTGGAAATAAACCTGAGCGCTCTAGAAAAAGGCGGGTTCGACCACTTTATGCTCAAGGAAATTTATGAACAATCGCGTACCGTACGCGATAGTATGCGCGGTCGCCTGCATATGGATCAGGGTATTATTGTACTGGGCGGTATAGAGGACTATATACCTAAATTCCTCGCGGCCCGACGCATTATCATTGTCGGATGCGGCACTTCATGGCATGCAGGTATAGTGGGTGAATATTTAATCGAAGAACTTGCACGCATACCTGTTGAAGTGGAATATGCCTCTGAATTCCGCTACCGTAACCCTTTGATTTACGAAGATGATATAGTTATTGCCATATCGCAGTCGGGCGAAACTGCCGATACACTTGCAGCCATTGAAATGGCAAAATCGAAAGGAGCCACCATTATCGGAATCTGCAACGTGGTTGGTTCGTCAATTGCACGTGCCACACATGCCGGATCCTACACACATGCCGGACCCGAAATTGGTGTTGCCTCCACAAAAGCATTTACATCGCAGGTTACCATTCTTACTTTGCTTGCTCTTATGCTTGCCGAGAAAAAAGGAACCATAACGGCCTCACGCTATTTCCGCCTGTTGCACGAATTCAACACCATTCCTGAAAAGATTGAGAAAACACTGAAATGTAACGAGGAAGTGCGCAAAATAGCCAAAGTTTTCAGTAAAGCAAATAATGCTCTTTACCTGGGACGCGGCATTAATTTCCCTGTTGCAATGGAAGGCGCACTCAAACTTAAAGAAATATCCTATATTCATGCCGAAGGCTACCCTGCTGCTGAAATGAAACACGGGCCAATTGCACTTATTGATGAGGCTATGCCTGTGGTTGTGATTGCAACCCGTAAAGGACAGTACGATAAGGTAGTGAGCAATATTATGGAAGTAAAAGCCCGCAAAGGGAAAATTATTGCCATTGTATCGGAAGGTGACGAACAGGTGCGCGGCCTGGCCGATTATTTCATTGAGATCCCCGAATGTGATGAAATGCTGGTACCCTTACTAGCAACGATTCCTTTGCAGCTCCTCTCCTACCATATTGCCTTGCTTCGCGGCTGCAATGTCGATCAGCCAAGGAACCTGGCTAAGTCGGTAACGGTGGAATAAAAGAGCAGGATACACAAGGATATTTTGTTTAAATTACCTAAACAATCATTCAATTATATCATTTCCTGAAACCGATCGTTCTGTTCAGATAGTTTACAGCCCTGATAAGATCTGCTTCGTTGCCAATACCCAGGTTAGCCTCGTTCAGTGCCAGTTTGCATTCATCCTTATAACTGCCCATCGCAACCAGCAGGTCATGCTTTCGGGGCTTTAGAGAACACAATGCATTACGGTTTACCTGAATATAATACCGAAAGTCGCTTACATATTCATTCAGGCTCTGGCTCTCGGTTATTTTCCGTTGGGCAAATAGGGTAACAGGTCCTTCGGCCAGTACCTCCAGAAATACAAAAACTGAATCGGCATCGTACCAGTGTTTCATTTTTATTCTCTCAAAAGTGCTTGAAGAGATCAATTTCTGAGGATTCAGGTACACTTTCGCTACTTCATCGTCTTTAAGAATCAACTCCTGGTTTGTAGCTTTTTTCAGCCAGATAAATTTTTCGAGCAAGCCGTTATAACGCAGAAATTCGCCGGTTATAGTGCTTCCGTCAGCTAAAGTAACTATAGCTTCACACCAGTCATCGGTATAGTACTGCTTTGGATTTAGAGGTTGGCCAACAGCATACCCTGTTAATTTCTCTTCCAGCAATTTTGTTAAACCCTTGTTTCCACAGCCTTTGCTTTGCTGGCCTGTTAACCTGGCTGCCAGGCTGAGTAGAAGTAGTAAACCCAAAGCGTATTTTATCATATCATCAGCTGTTTAACGAACTTCAAAGGTCGTGCGGGAACTCACCGGGATTCCCTTTACGGAAATGCCCTGAATAATGATGTCGTACGTTGATTTTAAGTCGGAAGTATAAAACTCAATTGTATTTTGAGCCTTCGTATCGATTTCTACATCGGGATTCCAGTAGAGTGTCTGCCTGAAATCGGGTATTTTCGAATTCTTTTGTGTTATATTACTATAATCGGGGGAATTGAAGTTTATGCCCGATACCAGGACTTCATTCGGAAATGCAACCACTTTGTGTCCTGTTTTTAAAACAGGGATAAAATCCTCTTTTGTAAATATAGAAATGATTCCGAATATCTCAAGGTTACCGTAAAACATACGGTTGGTTTTTAATTCAATACGCTGTATCAATTTCGAGCCAAGCGAATTAAGTATATTGTAATCGAATACCGGGACATTATTGAGTAGCACCAGGGCATTATGTCCTTCCCAGAATTGATGCGACAAACCGTCAACAACAAGTATAGTGGATTTATCATCGCTGTACTTGTATTTTGCATTTCGAACAATATTGGCTACAATATCCTCAAAATTCGGCATTTCAAGAAATTCGGAGGGACGGATAACTTCATCCGGTTTGCCGAAAAAAGTTCGATCCTGGATTGGGATTTTATTTGCTGTTATAGCAGTGCTACTCCCATAATGGTAGATTTTATTCACCATAGCCGATTGACGGCAGGTGCTTATAAAATCCAAACTGACCGAATCCGGCATTACTGATCCTGACACCAAATAATAAGGATTGAAGGTTTTATCATCAATTGTAATCACCAGGTTCTCAACAGCAACCGGCGAATCTTTCAGTTGAAGGATGAGCTCCCTGTTGTTGTAATTTTTACCGAGCAGGAAATAAAACTTTCCGGTCGAATCGGTAAGTGCATATTTTAAATTGGCAACACTATCGGCAACGGTAAGCAAAACATACACATTGGGTACCGGCTTCAGGTTAGCTTTATCCAGCACTTTTCCTGCGAAAATAAATCCTTTATCTTCCTCCGGGTAACGGCAAAAATCATTTCCATCATATAAATCCAACGACTTCGCAGCCTCTTTCATCTTACCCCACATATAAGGCAAATAGGCAGCAATATTGGTTTCGGGCGATCCGGGAACTTCAAAAGGGTTTTTCGCGGTAACGCTTATTGAAACATCAACCCAGGCTATTGAGTCGGGCAGGTTTTTAATACTGACCGTGACCTTTTGCCTGGCACCATATACCTTCTTATCAGGGACTATTTCGGGACTTCCATGCAAATTGCCGGTTGAAACACCTTCTTTTAAAACCGTATCCAAAGGTTGTCGGAAGACAATGTTCTCGAGTGTTGCGGGAGTATTCCTGGCCTGGTTAATGACTAAAATCCTATCAGAGTAAGCCAGTTCGGGATTTAGGTTGCGCATGCTGTTGGTGTATGCAGTCAACTGGTAATACCCGGTATTTAATGTATCAGGGATTGGTATTACGCCGTAACAGGTTCCCTTGTTGCTTATATCCGATCGGAACACAAAGCTTTTCCTGCTTACAGGATCGGTGATCTGGATATATAAAACCTGGCTGGAGCTGTTGAAATTCGTCATTTTGCTATTCAGCAAATAGGCCTTATAAAAAACACTTTCTCCTGTAACTATTACATTTTTATCCAGTTGAATAAACACAATATCCTGTGTACTTCCTTTGTGGGGAAGGAAACAAAACATTGTTATTAATGCAATAACAAGAGTATGTACAACTTTCATTGTTTCAAAATGCTTAACGTGGTCTGCGTCATCAATTTATGTTTTCATTATTAAAAATGTTGCCAGAAAACCGGTACGGTATCATACACCTGCGGATGGTCGCGAATGATACCGTTTGAAATATTTTCGGGTACATCATCAACGTCCATGGAATGGATAATCATATCACTCTCATTATACCTGATAAAACTATGTTTACCGGCTTTCCCCGAAACTTCAAACAAGCCGAATACCTTTTTTGACTGATCATTTTCGCACCTGATATTGCTTACCAGATTTGTGCTGATCGGATCAAATATCTGGTTCTGAGCAATTAACTGCTGCCTGAGATGGGTATAATACAAATACGCTTCCTCGGATATTGAGTACGTGTAACAGCTAATAACCCGGCCGATCATACTATAGGTTATATATGCCGGCGGATTGTTCGACATTTTGTCTTTTGCCATAAAACCCAATGGCTGCTTTTTGATAATGTTATCATCCTGAGTAATATTTGCATTCAGTATCGGCACCTCATCCAACTGGCTGACAGTCCAGCTAAACACGCGTACTTCCGGTTCATGGGGATCTTTGGGATATTCGTTTGTATACATTTCCCTTATTACCCGTGTTTCGAACAGGCAGTATGCGGTCCGGTTTCTTAATGATGTCAGGTCCGTATAAAGATTCACGCCGCTTTCATTGGTAACAACTGATGTGCCAGTATTCAGGGTTTGATGTATTGCAGCTTCATAATAAATTGAATCCACGGGCAGAGGCGCATTTAAAAAGCACCCACCCGATTTGTATATATCGCCTTCTTTTGTGGTGATTGTAAGTGTGTACGACCGACCGACAGTACCCTGTATGCCATCGGCTGAAGTCATATATAAACCCGAAGTCCCTTCGGTGAGCACTTCCGAATTGCCTGCATTATCGGCAATCACCACTTTTGCACCCTTAACAGCAATGTCCTTTGCAAGGGTGTTGTATTGAGTGTTGAATGGCAGCGCATTCGAAAGCCTTACATAATAGGGCCTGGCGCCATTTGTCAGCCGTGCCTGCACCGTCAGCGTAGTTTTATCCTGTTGTATGGAAGGATCATCGTAAATTACCTGGCACGAATTGTGCAAGAGTAAAATTACGATTCCCAAAAGCAACAGGTTTGATTTCTTCATAGTACAGTGTATAGGGTCAGAAAATAAAGTTATATGTTAAGGTCGGGATCGGCTTACCGATCATGTACATCTTATACAAGCTGTACATGCGGAAGTCGTTTGCCGGTGAAACGGCTGCTTTTTTATAAAAGACCGAATAAGCGTTTTTCCGCCCGTAAACGTTTAGTATCGAGAATGTCCAGCTCCCTTTCCATTTCCTTTTCAGTCGCAGAGTTTCATCGAGGCTTATCGACAAATCGAGCCGATGGTATGCAGGCAGGCGGTATTTGTTGCGGTCGGAATATTCAATAACCCAGTTCGTTCCAACCTGGTATTTGTATTCAGGCAGCGTAACGGCCCTTCCCGAACTGAGACTGAAATTTGCTGAAGCTCTCCAACGGCGGTTAAAATGGTAGGTCGACATGATGGTTAAATCGTGGGGCTTGTCGTAGCTCGATGGATAGTACATATTGTTGTTCAGCGTTTCTTCGGCAAACACACCCGAAGTCTTCTTAAACGAACGCGAATAGGTATAACTTATCCATCCGTCGAGTTTGCCCGAATTCTTCTTTACCAGGACTTCAATTCCATAATTCCGTCCTTCGGCATTAAGCACCGCTGTTTCCAGGTATGGATTTAAATCAAGCTGCGCCCCGTTTTTATATTCAACCAGGTTTTTGATATTTTTATAATACACTTCAATGGAGGTTTCAAAAGTGTTTTGTCGGAAATTACGGAAATACCCTATGGCGATCTGGTCGCATACCAGGGGCTTGAAATAAGGATCGCTCAGCTTCCACCTGTCTTCGGGAGTGGAAACGGATGAGTAGGAAATCAATGAAATGTACTGGTTCGACCTGATATAACTTAGCTTAACCGAATTCGTCATGTCGAACTGGTATTTGACCGAAAAGCGGGGCTCGAATCCGTGGTATGAGGCTACAACTCCCTTGTTACCATATACAGTTGAATCCGTTATGGAGTAAACCGATTTTGTCACCCCCGGTTGATACAGGTAAACCGTGTGCGGCCCTAGCAAGCTGTAGGCCGAGAATCTTAGCCCTGCTGTAAAGCTGATTTGATCGTTTATTTCATAACTATCCGACAGGAATACAGCATTTTCCATTGCCTGCTCAGTGGCCATTTTAAAAGGAAGAACCTGTGAGAGTGAATCGGAAGGATTTAATATACCCGGGTTGATGCGGTAGTATAGTGTCTGTGCACCGAAGTCGATTTTATTACGTCCGGTGGAATATGCAAAATCAAGCCTTGCACTTTTATAATCAAGATTCGAAGCCGTTTTGCTTTTTTCATACATATTCTTAACATCATATTTATCGATGTTGTATTTGCTGAAGCTAACATTGAAGTTTGCTTTGAACCTGTAGTTAAATTCATGAAGCCATTTAAACGCACCTATATCGTTTCCGTAATTGTAATCAAGTTCGGAAGCATACCCGAACACATCGTAACTGCGGTAATAGAATAAGGACAAGCTGTTCCTATTGTTGATTTTCCAGTTGATCAGGGTATTAAAGTCATAAAAACTGGCATTACTATTTTTCAGGTTAACATCCGGCATCAGGTGCAGGAGGTAATTGGAATAGGTAGTCCGGCCTCCGGCCAGGATGGAAAGCTTATTCTTTATTACCGGGATTTCGAGGGTTAAGCGGCTGTCGACAACACCAATTCCGCCACTGGCATGTAATGCTTTATCATTATCATGTTTAAGGTCGATAGTAACAATTGATGATACCCGTTCGCCATATTTTGCAGGGATATCGCCTTTGTAAAGCGAAACATTTGAAATGGCATCCGAACTGATTACCGAAACCAGCCCAAATAAGTGCGCTGTATTGAAAACAGGTGCTCCTTCGATTAATATTAAATTCTGGTCGTTGGCTCCCCCGCGCACATTGATCTCGGCACCGAATTCCCCTACCGATTTCACGCCTGGGAGCAAAGTTAGGCTCTTCAGGATATCTTTTGTACCCATCATAGCGGGAATCTGTTTTATGGTCTTGCGGTCGAGCTGTACTATGCTCATCTGATTGTTGCTGATATTCTGGTCAGGCCGGCGCGCCCATACTTCAAATTCGCTGAGTTTTACAGATTTCTCGAAAAGCTGGACATCGTAATTACCGTTGCCCATCAGTTTGATATTAATGAAAGTAGCTTCGAATCCCAGGCACTCTACCGTTATTCTGTAACTTCCGACAGGCAGTTTGAGAGAGTAAACACCATCACTATTGGACGTGGTTCCTATATTTATGTTTTTAATATAGACAGAGGCTCCCGGAATAGATTCGTTGGTTGTTCCGTTGAGTATATGCCCTCTGATTTCGGCTGTCCGGGAGTTGCCCTGAGAACTGGTACTTCCTATGGGAATAAAATCGGTTTCGTCATTCGCTGCCTTTACAGTCTCATAATACCCTGATGGATTTGATTTGTCCTTTATTTCAGCTACTTCTTTCTTTGGCAGAAAAACATAGGCTCCCTGCACAATATAATACTGGTAAACTGTTCCGGTAAGAACGCGCTCAAACACCTTTGAAGGCGGAGTATTCGTAAAATCCTGGTCAACTATAATATCTTTGAACCATTCAGGGTTATAAAAGACTTTGACCGGGTACCTGCTTTCAACCTCGCTGAGGAAGGTTAGCAACGGAATATTATGAAAATTGCCGTTAATCAATACGACTTCAGAGGTCTGGCAATCCGACTTTTCGATAAAAAAGAAGATTGGGAGAAGCGCAAGGATAAGTTTGAAGCCAACAGCTTTTTGTTTGATCATAGTCTAAGTCCGGCATTGAGACGATTGAAAATCCAGGAAAAAGGAACCTGAATTATAAATCCGACTCATTGTTACAGTTGTGATTCAGCGGTCTTAGAAGGCTTATCCGGTATTCTTTGAAACTGCTTATTTCAGTTTAGTAACGCTTAATCTGGATTTCAAAATTACAAACAAATCCTATATTCAAAGCCGCAACCTGAATAAAATCAACGGAATTATTAGTGGATATCTTTTAATTCATCCCCCGTTTGCCAGATCAGGTTACTATTAAGACTGGTTATTTACTGTTCAAATCCGTACATTTTAATCAATTAACTACTAACCAGCTTCTTACACAACTTATGTAGAATAGTTCCATATTATCGCAATTGAACTATATTTTAAATCTATTGTTATTTCAATAACAAAAAGAAATTAATTTTGCAAAAACTTATACGTCATGAATTTATCACACATCGAACACATCGGAATTGCAGTTAAAAGCCTGGAAGACAGCATTCCATACTGGGAAAAAGTTTTCGGACTCAAATGCTATGCAGTTGAAGAAGTTGCTGACCAGTGCGTAAGGACAGCATTCTTTATGATAGGCCAAACCAAGATCGAACTGCTCGAAAGCACCAACCCTGAAGGGCCAATAGGGAAATTCCTCGAAAAGAAGGGTGAAGGCATACATCATATTGCTTTTGCAGTAAAAGACATTGAGAATGCACTTGCCGAAACCGAAGCCAACGGGATACAACTTATTGACAAACAGCCGCGTAAAGGTGCCGAAGGAATGAGCATAGGTTTCCTTCATCCGAAATCGACTTTTGGCGTGATGACCGAACTTTGCGAGAATAAAAACATATAGTGCCGGAGTGCCGGTTGCCGGAGTGAAACCCTGAACTTCGGAACATCGGAATCTCGGAACCCGGCACCCTACCCTTAATACAAACAATCTATTTATAAAATTCCACAATGACAATAGAGGATAAAATCGGGCAACTGCTTGAAAAACGGGAGCTTGCAAAGCTGGGCGGCGGACAGAAACGCATCGATTCGCAGCATAAAAAAGGCAAACTCACTGCCCGTGAGCGTATTGACCTGTTGCTTGACGAAGGCAGTTTCGAAGAATTCGACATGTTCGTTTCGCATCGCTGCAAAGATTTCGGTATCGAAAACGAGAAATACCTGAGTGATGGCGTTGTTACCGGTTATGGTACCATCGACGGCCGCCTGGTATATGTTTTCTCGCAGGACTTTACCGTTTTCGGGGGATCGCTGAGTGAAATGTATGCCAAAAAGATATGTAAGGTGATGGACCAGGCTATGAAAGTCGGTGCCCCTGTTATCGGCATCAACGATTCAGGCGGAGCGCGCATACAGGAAGGTGTTCAGAGCCTTGCCGGGTATGCCGAGATTTTCCAGCGCAATATTATGGCCTCGGGGGTTATCCCTCAGTTATCGGCCATTTTCGGTCCCTGCGCTGGCGGCGCTGTCTACAGCCCTGCACTCACTGATTTTATCATCATGTCGAAAACAAACAGTTACATGTTTGTAACCGGCCCTAAAGTTGTAAAAACCGTTACCGGCGAAATCGTTACCGACGATGAACTCGGAGGAGCTATGGTACACGGGTCAAAATCCGGTGTTTCGCATTTTGTAGCCGAGGACGAACAGGAAGGCATCCTGCTTCTGCGTAAGCTGCTGAGCTACCTGCCACAGAACAACCTCGAAGATCCTCCATTGGTTCCCTGCCTTGACCCCATCGACCGCCTTGAAGAATCGCTGAATCATATTGTTCCCGAAAACCCGAACAAACCTTATGATATTAAAGATGTAATTCATGCTATTGCTGACAACAACGAATTCCTCGAAGTTGCCCGCCACTTCGCACCCAATATTGTAACCGGATATGCCCGTTTCAACGGCATGTCGGTAGGAATTGTGGCTAACCAGCCCAGTTACCTTGCAGGGGTACTCGACATTAATGCATCGCGCAAGGCAGCCCGGTTTGTCCGCTTCTGCGATGCTTTCAATATTCCTATCCTTACCCTGGTTGATGTTCCGGGATTCCTCCCGGGAACGGCACAGGAATACGGCGGTATTATAATTCACGGGGCAAAGCTATTGTTTGCCTACGGCGAAGCAACTGTTCCAAAAGTAACCGTAATCCTTCGTAAAGCCTATGGAGGAGCCTACGATGTGATGAGTTCGAAACACCTCCGCGGTGATATCAATTATGCATGGCCTTCGGCCGAAATTGCTGTAATGGGTCCTAAAGGCGCCATCGAAGTACTTTATAATAAAAAACTTGCCGAAATTGAGGACCCTGCAGAAAGGGAAGTGGAATTTCACAAGTACGAAAACGAGTATAAAACCAAGTTTGCCAACCCGTATGATGCCGCAAGTTATGGTTTTATAGATGATGTGATCGTGCCGCGCAATACACGGTTCAGGGTAATCCGGGCTTTCCAGGCCTTATCGACAAAAAAGGATGTAAATCCTCCAAAGAAACATTCAAACCTGCCGTTATGATGCTCTCGACATTACTACTGGTAACCGCCGGCGACCGGGTAGCAGGTAAAGCTGCCCAGGAATTTGGTAAAATGGATCCTACGGGTATTGCCATGACTATTATTGCAATGACTGTTGTGTTTATTTCATTGATCCTACTTTACCTTACTTTCAAATACATTGCAAAACTGTATAACGTGGATCTGAAAAAGCGTTTCATAAAAAGCCGGCCCAACGAAAATGTTCCGGATGTGATGGAACATATATCGGGTGAAACGCTGGCTGCCATCTCGGTTGCTTTGCACCTGTACCAGGAACAAATGCAAGGCCTGGAGGATGCTGTTATGACTTTCAAGAAAGCTTCAAAAACCTATTCGCCCTGGAGCTCAAAAATTTACGGATTGCGCAGAATGCCAAATCAATAAGAGATGAAAAATTTTAAATTTACCATAAACGGTAACCAATACGAAGCTGAGATTAAAGGCGTGGAGGATGATATAGCCGAAGTATCAATTAACGGCGTAACCTACTCCGTTGAAATTGACCGCAAAATGCAAGCAGTAAAGACGCCCAAACTGATACGTACCCTGGCTGTTCCGTCAACCGATTCACATCCTTCGGTAATAAAGACAGCAAGTCCTTCGGGACCTAAGGGAACCGGGAATATCAAATCGCCTTTACCTGGGGTTATTCTTGAACTCTACGTTCGCGAAGGCGATATGGTTAAAATCGGGCAGAAACTGCTGATGCTCGAAGCCATGAAAATGGAGAACAACATCAATGCCGATAAAGAGGGCCGGGTTACAGCAATAAAAATAAGCAAAGGCGACAGTGTAATGGAAGGTGATATTCTTATTGTAATCGGGGAATAATAGTATGGATACTTCAGAAAATTTCCGGGCGTTCTTGTCCGATCACCTTAACCAGTTTATGGGGTATACTTCATTTGCCAACTTTACAATCGGGCACATGATCATGATCGCCATAGGGCTTGCTTTTATATACCTGGCCATTGCAAAGGAATACGAGCCGATGTTACTGATTCCGATCGGTTTTGGAATTCTTATTGGTAATATCCCGTTCTGGGGAGCCGAATTTACCACCAGCAGCAACCCGAATAACCTTCAGATTGGTATTTATCAGAGCGGAAGCGTGCTCAATTATTTATATTACGGAGTGAGGCAAGGGATTTATCCTCCTCTTATCTTCCTGGGTATAGGGGCGATGACTGATTTCTCGGCTCTTATTTCAAACCCAAAACTTATTCTGATTGGCGCTGCTGCCCAGTTGGGAATTTTCGGTGCATATGCCGCAGCCCTTGCATTAGGATTTCCCCCGAATGAAGCCGGAGCAATTGGAATAATTGGCGGTGCCGATGGCCCTACGGCTATCTTTTTAGCATCTAAACTTGCACCTGACCTGGTTGGTGCTATCGCAGTTTCAGCCTATTCGTATATGGCCCTCGTTCCAGTAATTCAACCACCAGTTATGCGTTTGCTTACCACAAAAAAGGAACGCCTTATCCGAATGAAGCCGCCGCGAACCGTTTCAAAACTCGAAAAAATACTATTCCCTATAATCGGGATGCTTTTTACGTGTTTTATAGTGCCATCCGGTTTGCCCTTACTCGGAATGTTGTTCTTCGGCAATCTCCTGAAAGAAAGCACGGTTACCAAACGACTTGCTGATACTGCTAAAGGTCCGATGATCGATATAGTCACTATACTTATTGGTCTTACTGTTGGCGCTTCAACCCAGGCAACTACTTTTTTAACCACCAAATCGATAGGGATATTTGCTCTTGGAGCAGCCTCATTTATAATTGCAACCTTCGGAGGAGTTATGTTTGTTAAAATAATTAACCTTTTCCTGAAGGAAGGCAATAAAATGAACCCTTTAATCGGGAATGCCGGGGTTTCGGCGGTACCCGACAGCGCCCGCGTGTCGCAGGTGATCGGGCTTGAATACGATAAAACAAACCACCTGCTAATGCACGCCATGGGACCGAATGTGGCCGGTGTAATCGGCAGTGCCGTTGCTGCAGGGGTTTTACTGAGCTTCCTGTTTTAGAAGTGGTGCCGGGTTCCGAAGTGCCGAAGTGCCGGAAGTAGACGGCACCTTGCACGCAACACACGGCTTCAAAGTGATTACACAATAAAACATCCATTTTATAACAAAGAAAGCTCCGTGAATCCGGGGCTTTTTTTTACTTTTACATTTTATTATAGTTACTATACTTTCAAAATCAGCACACAATATGCTTATAATAGGAATTGCCGGTGGCTCTGGATGCGGAAAAACAACCGTTGTGCGCGAAATCATTAAACGCCTGCCAAAAAATTCAGTTGCGGTAATTCCCCAGGATGCCTATTACTGGGACAATGGCCATCTTTCGCCCGAAGAAAAACTCAAGATCAATTTCGATCACCCGAATTCGATTGAATGGGACCTGCTTGTTGAGCATCTCGATGCCCTGCGCCGTGGCGAAACCATACAAATGCCCGTATATTCCTATATTTCATGTGCCCGCCTTCCCGAGACCGTCGAAATAAAACCCCGCAAAGTTATACTTGTTGAAGGCATACTTATTTATACCGACCCTGAACTGATCAAACGGCTTGATATTAAAATTTTTGTAGATGCCGAAAGCGACGACCGCCTCACGCGTATTATACGACGCGATACCATTGAGCGCGGACGCGATTACACCCAGGTACTCGATCATTATTACCGCTGGGTGAAACCTATGCACTTGCAGTTTATTGAGCCTACCAAACGCTATGCGGATATTATTGTTCCACAGGGAGGCGAAAATAAAGTAGCAATCGATATACTCACTTCGAGGGTGAAGATGAAACTGGATTCGGGAGACTAGAAAGAATGTCGGATGTCAGATGTAAAAACTACATCCTTTAAAAGAATTTACCTGATTCCAATAATACAACTACCAGCACTAAATCCCACATCCAACATCAAACTTCCCACATTATCCATTATCCTCAGCATACCACTCCGCATAGGATGTAACGGTTTCGCGCAGGAGGAGATGGTGGAGTTTTACGTTCGGGGGCATTAACGGAATAAGACGGGCTGCAAAATCGATAATCATGTTTTCACTTGTGGGCTGGTAACTGACCAGTATTGTACGGCCAAACATTTCGGCATCGGGCTTGAAATCGTCGGCTGAATCGCGGCTAAGCACAAGGGCATGGTCGAATTCATCAACAATGCTTTTGCGAACAAGCTTTTTAAGGTCGCCGAAATCCATTACCATCCCCAGTTTAACAGAGGTTTTGTCCGATACGGGCTTCCCGATAACAGTAACCAGTAGCTCGTACGAATGACCATGGATATTGCGGCACAATCCGTCGTAGCCTTTCAGGGCATGGGCCATTTCGAATTTGAATTCTTTTGTAAGTCGTATGGTTTGCAAAGCCGGAAGTTTTAATTATTTCTTGATAATGCGGGCCTGGTAAAGCGTGTGATAATCGTTCAGCGAAAGCTGCATCAGGTAAAAGCCTGATGGCAACTTGCTGAGATCGGCTGATGCCTTTTCACCGGCAACCGACAAAGGTACATTTACCTGCAAACCCGTTGAAGAATAAACAGTAAAAGTAGCATTTTGTTGGTCGAATTCGGGAGGTAAAGTTACCGTACACGACTGCGAAACAGGGTTAGGATAAACCTGGAGGGCAACCTTTGCTCGTGTATCGGATAAGCCGACATTGGTTCCCCATACACTATTCACATACTCAGGATGATCGATATAGGGGTTACGGTTATGCTGGAAAGAGGTGTAAACCACATTGTTCCTGTCAATTTCCTTCTGGCTTACAGGGTCGTTGTTATGCCATTTAACAAGGAGATTAATAAACCAGGTTTCGAATGCCGGGTACGAATTGGGCTGTAATATCGCTTCGGCACTAACATCGTACGAGTGCCAAGCTGAGATTATATTCTCATAACGCGTTGCCATATAAAAATAGTTGCGGGCAAAATCTCCCTTGTATTCATTTACAGGTTCGAATACGATGCCGGTATAACCGGGAAAGCTGCATGAGCCCAGCTTGCTTCCGTTCCCGGAAGTATAGGTCGGGCTGCTGACTTCACCAAAGGGGTAGTTGCTGCGGTAACCGTTTACTTTGCCATCGGTAGGCACAAGGTGGAACAGGTCGGTGTACATAGGGCTGATATCGCCACCGAACCAGCTTTTGGGCCAGGAGTGCTCACGGTTGTAACAATCGCATTCAACGCTGTAGTTTCCGCATTGGTTTGTAACAAAAGTAAAACTACAATTGGAATACATATCCCATACTTTCCCGTCGGGTTTTTTATCAGTGGACTGGAAGGCGGTCCACAAGGCTGCATAGCTAATTGAGGTATGGCCCATGATAATGTTGTATAAAGCAGTTTTAAGCTGTGCCCCCGTTTTGCCGGAAGCTCCATCATAATACCCGGCAGGTGGCTGTGCTTTGGCGGTGTATAGGAAGGCTATTAAAAGTGTTAGTAGTAGAGTCCTCATTATATATTTAATGGTGCTGGTTAGTGGTGATAGGTTACTGGTTAGTGGTGGCTGGAGATTGGTTACTGGTTAGTGGTGGCTGGCTGCTGGCTGCTGGTTTTTAGTGCTTTCGTATTATGTAGTCTTTTATTATATCTCCTGGAATTTGGGTCCTGGAATTTAAGTCTTGGGGCTTATTCTTTTCCTGTACAGTTTTCCCTAATTAAAACATCCCGGTTTTGTCCATAACTCAGAAACCATATCCCGTAAGTGTTAGTATAATTTTCAGAGCGGCAGCCAGGAACAAAAATCCTCCAAAAGGAGCCAAATTAAACCGCAGTGATCTGTTCCCCATCATGGATGCCATTGTGATTGCTATAACTATCCCAATTAAGTAAAATACTCCGATTACAATCCAGTGCAGGAATGGATTGACCGAAAGCAGTCCTATTGCCAGTCCAATCGCCAGTGAAGCTATCCCTTCGACAATGGCCGAAATAAAAGTGACTTTCGCATCAGCCGGATCAGAAGATTCGTCCTGGGCTTGCGGCAACTTTATTCCGGCCAGAAAAACTCTAAGACCTATGACAAGTATAAGCACAAGGCTTATTGTCATATTCACCTTCTGATCGAAGCTGCCTGTTTTAGTTCCGATATAAAGGCCGGCACCTGCAAGCAGGAACTGCACCGAGAGCATTATTCCGGAATAGTTGATCCTGCGGAACAGCGGTTCTTTTGCCAGTCTTATCCCCGCAAGGATGTATGCGGGCCAGCTGCTGAAAACCAAGGCAAGGGCAAGAATAACTATTTTGAAAGTACTCATCGGTAAACTTAGCCTGTTTAGTTATTGATTTTTATAAACCATAGCGGCAATTGCCTCAAGGAATACGCGGTCGGTTTCGCCGAACGAAGCAAATTCAGCGCTGTCAACGTCAAGAACAGCCAGTATTTCAGCCCCGGCACCGCGCACAGGGATAACAATTTCGGAATTTGAACGCGAATCGCAGGCGATATGCCCCGGGAACTGGTGTACATCGGGTACCACAATACTCTGGTTCTGCGTTACCGCGGCAAGGCAAACCCCTGTGCCCTGCAATACCTGGCAGGCCACCGGTCCCTGGTACGGCCCAACAATAAGTTTATCACCCTCAACAAAATAAAACCCGCACCAGAAAAAGTAATCAAATTTATGGCTAAGTACGGCAGCAATGGTTGCCATACGCGCCACAGGGTTGTCAGTTTTTGTTAGTAATCCCTCCAGCTGGCTGATAATCCGCCTGTAACGGCTTTCTTTCTTTGTTTCGTCCATTTGTTGAAAATAGCCGGCAAAGATACGGAAAATAGATGGATGTCGGATGTCGGATGTCGGATGTCGGATGTCGGATGTCGGATGTCGGATGTCGGATATCGGGTGTCGGATGGTGGATGGTGGACTACTTACACAGATTTATGAATAGTCCCTGATGTTTTTAGTATCGCGGTCGAAGCTTTTATAATCGCCGATGATGTTTTTACTATCACCGTCAATGTATTTAGTATCGCCGTCGATGTTTTTAGTGTCCTCGTCGATGTTTATAGTATCGCCGACAATGTTTTGAGTATTGTCGACGATGTTTTGAAATTAACTCTTCAAGGGTTTGGAACCATTGAAGGGTTTTACAACCCCAATAAGGATTCAACAATTCAAAATTAGTCCCGGGTAATTGGGGACTTGGTTTTACAGCAAAAGGCTGAGGAGAGGAGATGAGTGCTTAACGACTCCATAGCCTATGTATGCCGAGTTGATGATATGATTTGTGGAATTAAAAATCATCAGATTATTTCCCAAAAAAAAGTTTGAATTACATATACAAAAGTTTTATATTTGTAAATAAGCTAATCTTACAAATTCACATTTAACAACTAATTCTAAAACCGTTATTATGGAAAATCTGATAACCATTATCGTTGTAGCAGTAATCCTGTTTTTCTTTGCAGGAATACGTATTATCAGGCCTACAAACCGGGCTCTTATTGAGCGGCTTGGGAAATACCATCATTTTGCGCCTCCTGGCTTTAACTGGATTATTCCCGGGATTGACAAAATGTATAAGATCAATATCACCGAAAAGATGATCAATGCCGAACCCCAGGAAATCATAACAAACGATAACCTGAATGCACGGGTTGATGCGCAGGTGTATTTCAAGATCAAATCGGACGAGGACAGTGTGAAAAATTCGCAGTATAATGTTAATAGCATCGAATACCAGATAGTAAACCTGGCGCGTACTACCTTGCGTAACATTATCGGTACTATGACGCTGAAATCGGCCAACAGCGAGCGCGGCAGGATCAACAAGGAATTGCATGGCACGCTGCTCGAAGAAACCCAGAACTGGGGCATCGAGATTGTCCGCACTGAACTCAAGGAGATTGATCCACCTAAAGATGTGCAGGAAACCATGAATAAAATTGTGAAAGCCGAAAACGAAAAGATAGCTGCCATCGACTATGCTACTGCCACCGAAACCAAGGCCGACGGCGAAAAACGTGCCGAAATCCGCCGGGCAGAAGGGATCAAGCAGGCTGCCATACTTCGTGCCGAAGGCGAAGCACAGGCTATACAATTGGTGAACGAATCAGCTGAGAAATATTTCGTTGGCAACGCCCAGATGCTTCGCAGGATACAGGCAATGGAAACATCATTAAAGGACAATTCGAAGATCGTGGTTCCAACCGGCTCCGACCTGGTAAACGTAATGGGTGAAATGGGAGGCGTTATTCCAATAAGATCCAAACCGGAAAATACACCGCCGCCTGCTTTTGTTAAGCAATAGAGCGTTTTTCGGGAAACACCTGAAAGTATCAAGCGAAAAGGTACGAATGACGATTTACGAATGTGCTATACATTCGTAAATCGTAAATCGTACCTTCTTTATTTTCTTAATTCCCTCAGATCTTACTCAGTTTAACCGTAAAATGCCTCAGAATAGGAGCTTCCTCTTCGATGGCATAGCCTGTTGTAATCTG
The DNA here is from genome assembly GCA_963677975.1 of Bacteroidales bacterium. Classification (GTDB taxonomy): domain Bacteria; phylum Bacteroidota; class Bacteroidia; order Bacteroidales; family UBA4417; genus UBA4417. The sequence goes on from OY782677.1 coordinate 5,302,375, forward strand.
GTGCCGGCGTTCGAACACATTACCCATAGCCACGGCTACATAGTTTATATGGTCGTTTGTATAGGTGCGTCGAGGTATGGCAAGGCGCAGAAGTTCAAGTGCAGGATAGCGGTTTTCGCGGGTAAGAGGGTCGCGGTCGGCAAGGATGGCTCCTATTTCAACACCGCGTATTCCTGCTTCGAGGTAAAGTTCAACTGCCAGGGTTTGAGCCCTGAACTGCTCTTTTGGCAAATTTACGAGAATTCTGCCTGCATCAACATATATTGCATGCCCGCCGTAGGGTAACTGAACCGGTACTCCAAACGCGGTTAATTTACTGCCGAGCAAAGCTACCTGTCCAACGCGCGACTTTAGATAATCGAATTCGGTACCTTCGTACAAACCCTGTGCAATAGCATTGAGATCGCGGCCGGCAAGCCCGCCGTAAGTCAAAAAGCCTTCGTACATGATATTGAATACCGAAGCTTTCTGTATGAGTTCCGGGTCGCGTAATGCGATAAAACCGCCAATATTTACTATAGCATCTTTCTTGCTGCTCATGGTCATACCATCAGCATACGAAAACATTTCGGTCACAATTTCGCGTATGCTACGGTCCTGTTGTCCTTCTTCGCGTACTTTGATGAAATACGCATTCTCAGCGAAGCGTGCCGAATCGAAAATTACAGGAATATCATACTTTAATGCCAGTTGTTTAACAGCCTTGAGATTAGCCAGTGAAACAGGTTGTCCACCCGACGAATTGCAGGTAACGGTAACCATGATTAATGGCACCTGTTCGTGAGGGTGCGATTTCAGAACATCTTCCAGTTTATTGAGATCAACATTGCCTTTGAAAGGATGATCTATGGTTGTATTAAATGCTTCATCAATAGTGCAATCAATTGCCATAGCCTTCCGGAATTCGATATGGCCCTTGGTGGTATCGAAGTGGGAATTTCCGGGTACCACATCCCCTTCCTTAACCAGTACGCTGAAGAGTACGTTTTCGGCAGCACGGCCCTGGTGGGTGGGAAGGAAATGATCGAATCCCAGTATGTCTTTAATCGCTGCTTTAAGCTTGTAATAGGATGAAGCGCCTGCATAGCTTTCGTCGCCAAGCATCATCTCGCTCCATTGTTTGTCGCTCATCGCGCCGGTGCCCGAATCGGTCAACAGGTCGATAAAGACCTGGCTGCTCCGAAGGTTGAAAAGATTGTAACCGGCATCTTTTATCCATTTTTCGCGTTCCTGGCGGGTACTGCAGCGGATGGATTCCACCATTTTTATTCTGTAGGGTTCTGCAAAGGGTAATTCCATGTTTTGAATGTTTTAAAACTAAAATACAAGATTCATTAAACCAGTATATTATAAAAATCCGAACTCGTCGCGCCGCTTAATGTTCCTGAAAATCAACCTCCTAAAACCTGACATGATACGATGAATGATGCTGTGTTGTGAGTCTTCAAATATACATTATTTTGTTACAATTCAATTTAAAAGCGAAATTTGTAAAAAAAATATAATTCCAGGTCTCTTTCTAATCCTTTTGTGATGATAAAACCCTGCTGTTCCATCCTCCTGCTTTGCTTTGTGATTTCTCTTTCGATATCGTGCGCCACAGGCGGGCAGAAAGAGAGATCAACATTTGAAAATTCAAAAACATATCCGCGGGTAGCCAGCATGGCCGATACAAACCAGAGCTACGCCTTGTTCCTGCCTCCTCAATACAAAAGCGGGAAACCCTGCCCTGTACTTATCCTCTTCGATTCGCATGGTGACGGATTGCTACCGGTAAATCTTTTCAGTGTAGAAGCTGCAAAAAACGGGTTTATTATAGCGGGATCGAATAATTCGAAAAATGGCTTGCCTGCCGATCAAACTACAGCTATTTACCGAACACTCCTCAATGACCTTACCGAACGCTTCAGCATCGAAAAAAAAGCAGTTTACCTCTGCGGGTTCTCGGGCGGATCGCGTGTGGCCGGAGCAGCAGCCATTACCGAAGGCGGAGTGGCCGGTGTGGTGGGCTGCGGGGCCGGATTACCCAATATTAAACAGAAACCCGTTAGCCCTTTCAGTTACCTGGCTGTAGCCGGAAACCAGGATTTTAATCTTACCGAGATGCAGCAGCTCGACCAGTCGCTCGATCAGGCAGGGTATATCCATCATTTGCTTGTTTTTAACGGCATTCACCAGTGGCCGCCCAAGGAACTGATCCCCGATATTTTCACATGGATCAGGTTCGATGCCATGCGTCAGAAATCAATACCCGACAACAGAGCCGAAATCAATTCGTTTATTGAGAAAAACGATAAGATAGCCAGTGAGTTTGCGGATGGTAATTATCATGTAAAACAGCAGGATACCTATTTAAAAATGATGCATTACCTGCAGGGTTTAACCGACGTAACGCCACTTCAATCGGAAATTGACAGGCTATCGAAGGAAAAAGATGTGGCGACAAACCTTGAACGTCAAAAGCAACTTATGACCATGGAACAGGATCTTCAGCGCAAGTATGCTCCTGAAGTCGAAAAACAGAGCGTTGATTGGTGGACAAAGGAAGCTGCAAAACTGCATTCCCTGTCGCTGTTAACTTCAAATGCCGATGAAAGTGCTGTTTATAAAAGGGTGCTCGGATTCCTCAGCCTGAACTGTTATATGTATTCGACGGGTGCGCTGAAACAAGGCGAACCGGCAGCAGCATCGAAGTTTATTGCAATATACACTTTAGTGGATCCAACCAATTCCGAACCCCCATACCTTGCGGCAAAAGTAGCTGCATTAAATCACGATGAAGATGCTATGTACCGATCGCTGGAAAAAGCTTTTAGCTTGGGATTCAATGATATAAAAAGGCTTGAATCGGATGCGGATTTTACTGACTACAGGCAGGATGCAAGATTTACCGGGCTGATGGCGAAGAAATAGATTTTTCAAATTGATTTTCAGGATCACCGGCATTTAATAAATTCCCGGTTCATTCCTTTTTTAACCTGTAATGACGATATATAAAAGCGCCTGACGGGAACAGGAACAAACCAGCAGCTAAAACAAAATATTTTGAAAATGAATGTAACTTTTATCCTTCGCAGCCGTCAAACATACAAAGCAAAACAAAGAAAAATACCCGTAAATAATCTTAAAACATTACGTTTACCCCTATATACAATCACCTGCTGAAACACAACATTTCAGCAGGTTTTTTTCGTTTATATCTATTGATAATTATTCTTGGGATTAAAGTATTTGAATGCTGTAATCCGTATTTTTGCATTATCAATCCGCCAACATTCCAACCCTATATAGAATTCAGATTATTCAATGGCCAGCCGTATTTATGCCGATCGTAAAATTGTGATTATCACTACCTTCGTGGTAATCGGCTTTATATATCTGGTTCGCTTGTTTTATATCCAGGTTATCGACAGGAGTTATACACTTTCGGCTAATAACAATGTATTACGGTATGTCACGCAATTCCCAGCACGCGGACTTATTTACGACCGCAACGGCAAGCTCCTGCTTTATAACGAAGCGGTATATGATCTTATGGTTATCCCGAGGCAGGTAAAGGATATCGATACCGCCGAAATTTGCCGCCTGCTCGATATTACTATTGATGGTTTCAAGGAAAGGATGAAACGGGCAAAGGATTATTCGCCTATGCTGGCTTCGGCATTCGAAAAGCAGATCTCGAAAGAAACCTATGGGTATATCGAAGAAAAACTTTACCGGTTCAGCGGTTTTTTCGTGGTGCCGCGTACGTTGCGGAAATATCCTATGTCGATCGGTGCACATCTTCTGGGCTATATCGGTGAGGTAACGCCTGCACAGGTCGAAAAACTTCCTTATTACAACCAGGGCGATTATATAGGCATAAGCGGAATAGAACGCACATACGAAAAGGACCTTCGCGGGGTGAAAGGATTAAAGATAAGGATGGTAGATGTTTTTAACCGCGATGTTGGGGCTTTCGAAAACGGCCGTTACGATACTGCCGCAGTAATGGGTTCCGATCTTTATACCGGCATTGATGCCGAATTGCAGGAATACGGTGAAAAGTTAATGGCAAACAAACGCGGCAGCATAGTAGCTATTGATCCTAAAACAGGTGAGATATTAGCATTTCTTTCCAGCCCCGGGTATGACCCTAATTTGCTTGTAGGCCGGGTACGCGGAAAAAACTATGCGGAATTGAACAACGATCCTATTAAACCTTTGTATAATCGTGCCATTATGGGGCAGTATCCTCCCGGTTCAACATTTAAAATGGCAATTGATATGATAGGATTGCAAATGGGTGTGATTACTACCCAGACGCGCTTTAGTTGCCAGGGACCAGGTTCATCACCAATTAAATGTACACATAATCATGTATCGCCACTTGATGTTTATATGGCTATCCAGCAGTCGTGTAATCCTTTTCACTGGCAGGTTTTCAAGGCCATCATGAGCGACCCCGATTATGCAAACACCAAGCAAAGGTATGATGTATGGCGCAACCACCTGATGAGTATGGGATTCGGGCGTAAACTGAACACCGATCTTTCGTTTGAACTCAAAGGGAACCTGCCTCCATCGGAGGTCTTTGATAAAATATACGGAAAGGACCATTGGAATTCAATGACTATACGTTCACTTGCTATCGGCCAGGGTGAAGTGCTTACAACCCCGCTTCAGCTGGTAAATTACGCCGCCATGGTTGCCAATCGTGGTTTTTTCTATCCTCCACATGTTGTAAGGGCAATTGGAAACGAAAAGAACAAGACAAAATTCTCAAGCCAGAAAAATACAGCCACAATCGACCAGGTCTATGTCGACGTAGTCATCCAGGGTATGATGGAAGTTTTTGAAGGAACTCATGGAACCGCACGTGCATATAAAATTGATAGTATAACAATGGCGGGAAAAACCGGTACAGCCCAGACAACAAGCGGGAAGGATAATTCGAATTTTATCGCATTTGCGCCTGTTGAAAATCCTAAAATAGCTATTTGTGTGATCGTTGAAGCAGGAGGTTATGGGGCAACAGTTGCAGCTCCCATCGCTTCGCTAATGATTGAAAAATACCTTACCCATAAAGTGAAGCGCAAAGAAATTGAAGAACGAATGCTTAATGCTAACCTATTGAACAATTGAAAGAGCAAAAAGGACTTTTTAAATATATCGACCGTACCCTGGTCCTGCTTTATCTTGCACTTGTGCTTATAGGCTGGATAAATATTTATGCTGCCGTGTATAACGACGAGCACTCAAGTATCTTTGATATGTCGCAGTCGTATGGAAAACAAATGATGTGGATTATCACATCACTTGTGCTGGCGCTGATGGTCATTCTTACTGATGCTAAGTTCTTCAACACATTTGCTTATGCTATTTATGGAGGGACCATACTATTATTGATTGTTGTTTTGTTTGCCGGGACGGAGATTGCAGGATCCAAATCATGGTTCCAGATCGGAAGTTTCAGGTTGCAGCCGGCCGAATTTGCCAAGTTTGCGACAAACCTGGCATTAGCCCATTACCTGAGTGCCCTGGATTTCGACAGCCGGAAACGTAAATCGCAGATCATTCCCTTGCTTATCCTTGCTATTCCCTCCCTTCTTATCCTTATGCAAAACGATACCGGGTCGGCCATAGTTTATGCCTCTTTTGCATTAGTGCTCTACCGACAGGGAATGCCGGGCAGTATTCTTTTGCTTGGAGTTGCCGTTGTCATACTTACTATAATGGCCTTACTTTTCAACCAGTATATTGTAATTACAGTGATCGGGGTCTTACTTGCAGGATTTATATTTTTTATACGCCGGACCGTGCGCAATCTTCTCACGGTGTTTAGCATTTTTATTGTGGCTTCCCTATTTGTACTCAGTGTCGGGTATGCGTTTGAACATATTCTTGAGGATCATCAGAAAACACGTATCAATGTACTCCTGGGCAAGCAAATTGATCTGAAAGGTGCCGGGTATAATGTAAACCAGTCGAAGATAGCAATTGGTTCCGGGGGATTCTTCGGTAAAGGGTTTTTAAAGGGCACGCAAACCAAGTTCAATTTCGTTCCTGAGCAAAGTACCGACTTTATTTTCTGCACCGTAGGCGAAGAATGGGGCTATTTAGGGTCACTGGTGGTTATCCTGCTGTTTTTATGGATGATTATCCGGATTATTATGATGGCCGAGCGACAACGCTCGGATTTCAGCCGCATTTACGGGTATGGAGTTGCCTCCATACTCTTTTTCCATTTCTTTGTTAACGTGGGTATGACCATTGGTCTTATGCCTGTTATCGGCATCCCGTTGCCATTTTTCAGTTACGGTGGATCCTCACTTTGGGCGTTCACAATACTGCTTTTCATTTTTATAAAACAGGATTCGTACAGGTTGCAACTGGTGTAGCCGGCTTGTTTGCTCTGCAAACAAACACAAGCGAAGTTTTTACAAATTATCACAAGACGACTCTGATTGTCTGATATTACTTTCTGAAAAGTATACATTAAAATCAAGTAATACATTCTTAGAATGTTTTACGAGTCAATTAATTTATGTATATATTTGTCTAACCTTACCTCCGCATTGAAAGTAAAGATTGAATTCGTAAACCTTCTGTAAGCCTTATTCTGATTAGATGAGATTACAGCGTTTATTCAATTTAAAATTTTCTAATGCTACTCATCAGCAGAAAAACCACTAAAACACTCTTTACCAATTAATTACATCTCATCAATAATCTATTGTGTAATTTGAGTTTTAACATAAGAGTTTGAGTTTTTTTATCACTTCTAACGAATTGAATATGAAAACTAACCATTATTCTAAATTGTCTGCACTTTCCTATCTTAGTATTTTGTTTATTGTTTTGAGTATTAGTTGTAATGCCCAAAACTTGGAAAAACTACTGAATGATCCACAAAAAATCCTGGATGATACTAAAAGCGCTATCCAGAATTCCGTGAATAAGGCAGTACAAAGAATTAATACGGTTATAATAACCGATACGCTTAAGTCTAAAGCAAACCCAAAACCAATCTCTGATTGTTATTACGAAACTTCCGATAAGAGCGATCCTTGCTATTTTTTTAACAAAGGTATTGAATACGAAAAACAGCAAAATTATTCCGAGGCTATCAATTGCTATACACAAGCTATAAATATTAATCCTTCCAATAGTGAGTTCTACAGAAAAAGAGGCTTTTCGAAAACCAATTCCAACGACCTGGATGGAGCACTTGTTGATTGTGAAAAAGCCCTGGAATTAAATCCTGATAATTCAAAAGCGTATAATTTAAGAGGCATTATCAGGAAGGAAAAAAAAGAATATGATGCTGCTTTACAGGATTATAACAAAGCAGTTACTATCGATCCTACATATAACAGCGCATTTATCAATATGGCTTTTCTTAAAACTCTGATGGGGAAAAATCAGGAAGCGATTGAATTGTTAAACCCAATAATTCAAAAAGAACCAACAAATCTTAATGCTTACGAAGTAAGAGCCTGGGCAAAACTTCAAATGAAAGATTATTTAGGCGCTATTGACGACTATAATCTTATTCTAGAAAAAGATCCCAATAACTATAAATGCTTAAACAATAGAGGCCTGGCTAAAAAAAATCTTGACGACATTCAGGGTGCAATCGTAGATTTTAAAAAATCAATAGAAGCTAATCCCAATTATGAAATTGCTGTCAAAAACCTGGAGAAAACGGAAAATCAAAGCTTAAGTTCTGACAAAGAACAAGAAAAACCCGACGGCTATCAGGCAATAAAACAGAATAATCAGACAGCTATTACCAATTCCCCGAAACCAGCAGGCCAGGATTTTCAGATTAATTATCAATTAGGATCGGGTAATTTTAAAGGCTTTGATCCATGCAAATATAGTGTAACCGGTACTGATTTTTTATGGGCTGTTACTCCAAATGTTGATGTTGTTCAAAAAGGTACGGTGCCAAGTGCTGCAGAATTAAATGATTTAAAAAGCTTTGCAGAACTTAAATATGAAAATTCAGTTTTGATGGCAAAAGCTGCTATGAAAACAATTATTGGGGATGTATCAATTGAACAGGAAAATGCTTTCGAGAAAAAGTGGGCGTATTACCTCAATATGCCAACCATTGAAAGTAAAGCTTACTTTGATACAGTTGCGCCACTTCTGGCTAAACTTGTTTCAGCAAAAAATCAGTATATTACAGCTTATGCTGAAAAAGACGCGGCCCTCTCGGAAGCAGTAGAGGCAATACAATGGGGAAATAAAACAATAGAAACTCAGGATGTAAATCTTGCACAAAGACAAGAAAATACGCTTAACTATATTCAGCAGGATATAATGAATATTGTTGCCAATATTGAAAAACTTGGCAATCCCCCTGATCCGATAAAACAAACATGCGATAACAGCATAGCGCACGGTAAAGCTATCGCTGATGCTATTGATATAGTGGAAGCCGACAGTACTTCATCAGGAGACAAAAAGATTGCTTCAGAACAAATAAAACTTCAAAAACCGGCTATAGAACAAACATTTGACGAAAACCTGGTAACCCCTTTTATTTTGGGTGAGTGTCAGAAAGATTGTAAAATTTATCAGGTGGGGATCTACGACAAAGATTATGATCATTATGAATTTAAATATTCAATTAGTTGCCCACGAGATGATTATCCTGCTTCGGCAAAGAGTATTAAATATACTGTCTTTAAAAATAACCCCAGATATACTAATAGTGGCGGATTCAAGGAATATCAAGCCGTTGTAAGCATGGATATTGATTATTACAGGAATACCGATAATAATTCAGCCTATGATTTATATAAAAGAACCATAAAAGCCGCACAGGGGAACCCACAAATACAGGGAAATAAAAAATCACAGGCCTATATACTTCCGGGCTGGAATGTAGAGGGAGTGCTTATTACAACCAATGATTTAAATGAATATGATGGAGATAATACGCATTGGGGGGGAATTAAGTTTACAGGAATAACAGGCAATATGGTGATAAATTGTGAAATTCATAATTATGTGGGGACTGAAATAGACGAAGCTTCCTATCAGGCTTATTTGGATCAGGCTGAAAAAGATAAAACGCCTCAGGAAGAAATAGATATTGTCCTTAAAGAATTCAATTTTTTAAGAATGAATGCAGCAAAAAAACTGGCTGTTAAAAACGAAGAAGAACTATTTAACTATCTTTTTTCAAGTCAGTTGAAAGTCATGCCTCATGAATTTATAAAGCAGGTTAAAGAAGAGCCAAAAGATGAAGCAGATCAGCTCACTCCGGAGCAACGAATACAAATCGTTAGAATGATGGATGAATATTTCTATAAATCCAACATGAGGATAATTGAAGCCAATATGCAAAAAGTTCAGGAGGAATTTGAAAACGAGCGGAATACTGATTTAAAAAACAAACTGGCATTGAGCATCCTGGGAGCGAAAGCTGATATTTCAGCAGAACAGGATAAAATAAATACTCTATATACCGGCGAAGTTACTCATACCCGAACTCAATGGGATGAAATGGCTCATCAATTATTTGTTCAAAGGATCAAGGACGGGCAGGAAAAATATCTCAAAGATCAAAGAGATGTTAGCCTGATTAGAAAGGAAGCCTTAAATCTTCCTGACGGGGAGAGAGAAACTGCCCTTGCATTTATCGACAAACAAATTACAGGCAAAATACTTGCAACCGGAGATGAAGCCACTATAAAAAAAGTGAGAGATGCGATTTTCAACAAAACCCAAGGTTACAGGCAACTGGAAGCAGCTAAAAGTGAAGAAGAATCAGTTGGCTATGACGAGTATACTACCGCCGCGGAGAGGGTAAAAACAGGAGCTGATATAGCGATGACCGGAACTTCACTGTTTGGTGGTCCTTTGATAATGGCAACTTATGATGTAACAACAGGTTATATTGAAGGAGGAATAAAAGAAGCAGTTGTAAAATTAGCACTGAACGGGGGTTTTTATGCTCTTGGGAAAGGCATGCAAGCAGCAGGAAATGTTCTGAATAAAACAGATGAGGTAGCTAACCTTGCCCAGAAAGCAGCCATGACATCGGAAGATCTGGTAATTTTTAATCAAAGACGAAAACAAGGTGAAAACATAGTAAAAGAATTCGAAGCGCTACAGGAAAGTTTTCAGGCCGCTAAAAAATCAAAACAATCAATTGCTGAAATTAAAGGAATACAGGAAAAACTAAGGCAAAAAACCATTGAAATCAACTCAAATCCCAATGCTAAAAACTATTTAAAATATAATGGGGACCCAATGACTCAGAAGCGGTATATTTCAAATATCCGTTCTGTGCATGCAGAAGTTGAACAGGAATTTTATAATTCGATGAAAAGAAAAGGCTGGGATGATTTCAAGATTAAGGAATTCAGAAATGCGTCAAGTTCCGGAAAGGTAGGAATGGATTATGATATTGGTCTTGTTGAAAACGTAAAGAAAGCTGACGGTACTATTGTAAAAGTGCAACTCACAAAAGAAGGAGAACAAGCCAGTGTTTCAAATTGGCAAAGAGATGCAGAGGAAAGCTGGAAGCAGGCGTATAAAAACACAACAGGCGCAGAATCCGAAAAGGCTTGGGAAACCGTCACTAGTTCTGTAAATAAAGAAGCATATAAAGATTTATCAGTTTTAACCGGTGATATGAGCAATGTTTCAAGCGAATGGATTCAGCAAACGGCTGATGTAACCAAATATAAGGCAAATCATATGTCGAATGAAGCTTTTCTTTCAAAATATGAGAAGTTCCAGGAGATTTGCAGAGGGACAGCAAAAGATGTAAATACGAAACTCATGCCTATTCTGGAAAGTTCAGTCCAAACGCCTAAACTGAAACAGACCCAGGAGCATTGGAAGCAAGTAAGCGAAATAATGGAAAATTTCGGTAGAAATGAAATTGATCCAATCACTGCAGAGCGAAAAATCGCCGAATTAACAGGAGGGAAAAGTATTCCAGAAGTGGTTGCAGAAATGGCCGATATGATGGAATCGACCAAGAAATTGGGGAAAAAGGGAACATCTGTTTACTCGCAGTTTAAATCACTTTTATCCGGAAATTAACATATTGTGAGTAACACGCAGTATGGCAACAAGAGTCCGACCTCCTCGGGAAGATAAAAAAAACCGCCTCATTTCTGAAGCGGTTTTTCATATGGAATCAAAACAGACTAGTAGAAAATTAACCTGTTGTCCTTAATATTGGCTTTTTCTTCAAGAATCATCGGCATCATGCCCGACATATTCTGGAACAGCATAGTAATCTGTTTTTTCTGATTTGAATAATCGGTAGTAGCAGGAGCGTCTTTCATCTGGTCGAGAACAAACACATATACTCCCTGCTCACCCTGAACCGGACCGGTAAGCTGGCCTTTGGCGGCTGCAAATATTTTACCTGTAAGTTTGGCTTCGTGACCGTAGTTAGGAATATTAGCGCTCATAAACGAAACATCGGCGGTATCGATTTTAGATGTCGGGAATCCCTGGATAAAAGTATTCAGGTCTTTGCCTTTTGCTAACTGGTCGCTTACCTTTTTCATAAGTAATTCAGCTTTTTTCTCACGGATAACGGTTGGTTTCAGCTGATCCTTTATAGTTTCGAGAGGGATGAAGCCTTTTTCTACTCTATTTTTCAAAGTTGCCACTACATAGGTTCCCTCGATGTCGAATACATTGGATACACCTCCCAGTTCAGTATCTTCGTTAAATGCCCAGCGTACTATTTCGCGTGCGGTTTTCAGCCCAGGAATTGTATTTGCATCTGTTTCGAGCCTGTCAGCAGTGCGAAGATTCAGATTTTTCTCTTTTACCGCTTTTTCGAATTTATCCTTTGTATTGTTAGTAGCTGCAAAATTGCTGGCTTCGTTGTATAAAGCTTCAATGGTTTTGCTTCCGGCTTCCATGCGGTAATCAATACTTGCAACTATAATTTTGGTTGCAGGATCTTTTTTACCTACAACTTTAATGATGTGGTACCCAAACTGGGTTTCCACTTTCTTAATATCGCCTATATTTCCTTTTAAAACCGCGGAATTAAATTCAGGGACCATAGCGCCATCAGCAAACCATCCAATATCGCCGCCTTTTGATTTTGCAGAAGCATCGTCACTTATCGTGGAAGCAAGCCCTTCGAATGCAGCAGGGTTTTTCTGAACAACGTTTAAAACACTGTCGGCAAGTTTTTCGGCCTGCTCGCGAGTACGGCTAACATCTTTAACCGGTGTGCCGGCATACGAAATAAGGATATGGCTGGCCCTTAGTGAATCGGGTTTAACTTGGCGGTCAACAACCTTAAAAATACGGTACATTCCATTGTCTTCCATGGGTTGTAATACCTGTCCAACCGGAGCGCTGAAAAGCAAAGTGTCAATTGCGGGGGCAAAAGTACCATGCTTGTGCCATGTACTGTCGTAACGGTTATCGGAATTTGCATTTACAAAACCAGCTATATCCGTAGCAACAAGAAATTCGTCGTATGTTTTCTGGAGATTCTTTTTCATCAGGTCAATATCTTCAGCCGACATTTTAGGCTCGAACATCACGAACTCAAGGCTTGTATATGGCTTATCCTGTTTGAACTTATACTTGTTCTCGTTGTAATATTTTTCAAAATCAGCATCTGTAACTTTGACAGCGCTGTCGGAAACTGTATTATATGATACTCCTGTAATACGAACCTGGGCCATTGTATTCGACTCAATGTAGTTGCGTTTTGCAAAAGCAGTTGGCACGTACAATGCCTTTGTGATCAGATTGGTGTATTTGTTCGAGAGGCGTTCAGCTTTAATACCTTTTTCCATCATAAGGTACTGTTGCTTTGTTTCGGGTGAAACCACTTCAGCATTATCAAGGTTCTGTAAAAAACTGGTAACGGCTTTCTTATCGAATTTGCCTGTTTTAGGATCGGTAAAACTACGGACGATAGCATCGTGAGGATGATCGCCCATTACAAGATCCTGGAGTTCTTCAACGGTAACAGTGATGCCAAGCATATCGTACTGTTTACCCATTACAATCTCGTTAACAGTTTGTTGCCATGTTTGCTGGCGAACCTGGTAGTTTTCTTCAGCTGTAAGGTTTTCCTTTTTGCTGTTAGCTTTCTGTAATTCGCTGTTTTCTTCAACTTTCTTGTTGAATTCAGTGATCGCGATTTTTTCGCCTGCAACAACTCCTACCGTATTCGACTGTTTCGACCGTTTGCGCTGGAAATCGCTAAGTACAAATAAAAGAAGAGCAACCCCGATTATAGCTACAAGTAACCAGTAATGTTTTCGTATTTCGCCAATAATTGCCATTTGTATTTATTTTTATAGTTTTCGTAAAAAGAGGTGCAAATTTACAATAATTCCTCAGTTGGAAAAATAATTTTTAAAATCTTCTATTATAAGGAGGGAAATGAAGCCCTTTATTATGGTTCTGCGCTGTATATAGGGCTTTGAGGCCATGGGGATTATCCCGAATATTTGAAAAACAGGCAGTTTAATCTTCAATTTTGAGCAAAACCTTATCGATTCTGCTGCCAGAAGCTTCCAGAATAGTGAATGTAAAGCTGTCAATTTTAATCTGTTCGCGTATTTCAGGAATACTTTGATGCTGGCTTATAATGAGACCTGCGAGGGTTTCATATTCGTCCGACTGTGGCAGCCCCATATTATACTCCTGGTTCAGAAAATCAATTTCGAGGCGGCCTGCCAGTATAAATTCGTTTTCGCTGTTTTGCTTTACAACAAGTTCGTCAACATCAAATTCATCCTCTATTTCGCCGAAAATTTCTTCAATCAGGTCTTCAACTGTAACCATTCCGGCGGTGCCTCCAAACTCATCAACAACCACGGCAACACTTTTCCGCTGGCTGATCATCATATTGAGAACATTATTGGCAGCAATTGTTTCGGGCACAATCATAACCGGTCGTACAACAGACCTGATATCCTTTGGTTTCCCGAAAAGGTCGTATAGATGTGCATAGCCGGTAATATTATCGATACTATCCTTGTAAACCGGTATTTTCGAGTGCTGGCTCTGGGTAAAGAGATCCTGAAGTTCAACAATAGAAATATCATCGCTGACAGCTATTATTTCGTTGCGTGGCACCATGCATTCGCGCACCTTGGTTGTATGAAAGTCGCGTACATTCTGTATCATTTGTATTTCCGATGATTCGTCGACCTGGGCTGCAGCCGGGTTGTAAAAATCGCGGATGTATTCATCAAAATCGATAGCAGTAAACTGGTATTTCACGGAGCCCGACCGCATACCGAATATATACCTCAGGATAAGCTCGGAAAGTCCCAGGAAAAAATACATGAATGGATACAGAAACAGGTATATAAGATAAACCGGTATGGCGAAAAAGTTGAGTAAACCGTTGGGATTGAGCCGGAACAGAATTTTGGGCAGAAACTCGGCAGTGACCAGGATCAGTAAGGTTGATAATATGGTCTGAAACACAAGTATAACTGTTTCGCTAGCAAAGGGTGCGGGTATCCAGGTTCTCAGTAACGGCTCAAGTATGGCAGCCGCAGCAATACCATATACAACAAGTGCAATATTATTACCGACGAGCATTGCCCCTATAAAACGCGATGGATGATGTATAAAGCCTGAAATGAGCTTTGCTGACAGAAGACCCTTGCCTTTTTCGAGTTCGATGCGGAGTTTGTTCGAGCTAACAAAAGCAATCTCCATTCCCGAAAAAAAAGCGGAACCCAGGAGAGTTATTAAAATAATCAGGTAGTTATCCATTCGGTTTTAGCATGCACACATCCCTTTTTGCAAGCGGGGAAATTTGTGCCGTATATTTTAGTTAATCTGAAACAGGACTGTTAATTTCTTGCCAGGTGTGATCCCTGAATAATACCAAAGTTAAGGTTCCTTTGTGGATTATTTATCATCTTCAACATAAATAGTCGCATTTACACTCCGAATAGCCCAGTTTTCGAACAATTCGTCCGATTCCATACCCTTCCCGGTAATTATTTTTGTCGGCGAGGTGATTTTAACAAAGTCTTCGGTCGAAACTTTACGCTGGTTAAGGTCGTAGAAAAGACTTTCAGTATTTAGTACTTCCTGTTTCTGGTAATTTTTAACCACCACATTTCCCCGTGCCTGCATGGTGCGCCTGCTATCCCAACTTATGCCGTAATTGGCCGTAATTTCCGATTTGGGTTGCATAAGGGAGTCGAAAAACACAATTTTTAGTCCCATCGGCATTTCGGTATAAGCATCACCGGCCTGAAAACTCACCATTTTAGGCGCAGTAAGTTCATACTTCATCATACCCAACTCACTTTGTTTCACATCCACATTCAGGATTGTGATATCGGGGATAGAGTCTTTTTTTGTAAGCTTAACTACGGCTGTTAGGTCATTTTCGCACGATATCATCAAAGTCATTACAACTATGACAGCAATGCTGCACAGTGCAGGAAATTTGCATAATACTTTATGTGTCGTGGTCATATTTCCGGCTTTGCAGGTAAAAAAGGATGGCAGTTAAATCAAGCAAACCAGCCCGATAGTGCAAATTATACTTTTGCTCCTTTATTCTGAAGAACTGTTGTTAAAGTTTTTAATGAAGATCCTGAAAAGCCTCTTTAAACTAAACTACTGGGCTCGTCAGCAAGGAAAGGCCGGTTTTAATAAAAACGCTTTTTGAGGAACCATCTTTCCTGGAGTGCTGCCCCAATAGTCAGGCGGATGTAATTTTCCTTTACAAGCCCCATATCGGTTGTTCCCTGCGTTCCAACTTCAACTGCAATATTCATAGTTGATCTTGATTTCTTCATAGGTAATCCTACGCCTAAACTCAAACCGAAATCTTTAATTCTGGTATTATCCTTTTCCAGGTAACTTTGCTCGAAACGGAATCCAGCACGGTAGTTGATACGCTCGTAATACTTACCGATATCAACGGGTGAAGGCCTGTATTGTCCTCCTATTGAAATACGGAGGTTGTCTTTCAGCCCAGGGTCATTGCCAAGATAGCGGAACTCACTCCAGCGCTGCCAGTTAAAATCGGCGGTTGCAAGCCAACGATTGGTGGTTCCGATCAGAAATCCGGCACCGAAAGCAGTCGGCAGAACAACTTTATCGTTGTTCCCAACCACATAGCTGATTGTATCGATTACTGTTTCAGTGTTCTGTGAAGCATTGTAAGTGTATGTGTATGCCAGTTTTTCAGCTCGCCCGTCGACATTTTGCTTTGGCTTGTAAGTAAGCCCGATCTGGTAATACATACCTTCTTTTAAATCGACCCGGTACAAGAGTCCGAAATCAAAATTGAGTTTATCAAGCCTTGCCGAACTCCTCAGCATTGTATTAATATAGGCTGACGAATCGGGGAAAGTAGTAGTACGTTCTTTAACAATATTTCCGAAAAGGTACGACATGTTAACCCCCAGCGACAGGTTTTTAAAAGGCGAAAATGAACTCCCGATGTAGGATTCGTTCAGCCCGCCGTTACCGCTGTATGTATTCAGTACTTCGCCTATATTCTCAATAATCTGATCGCTTTGAAGTTCGAAACCTACATGCGAATATGGCATAAGGCCTGCGCTTGCGCGCCACCATTTTGTTACAGGGAAAGCAAAGTAAATGTTCGATAAGGTTCCGAATTTGGTTTTTTGCGACTGATCGAGCGTTTTGAGGGTACCCGAACGAAGGTTGAAAGCCCCGTCGAAAACAAAACTGTTGCTGTCGAGCGACATGTATGAGGCCGGGTTGGCCGGGTTAATAAAGTACGGGCTGCTGAATGCTGTTGCTGCTCCCCCAATAGCCATATTCATCTGGCTGCTGACTCCGTATAAATTCCCTATGCCAAAAACCGAATAGGGCGAAGAAATCTTAACCTGGGCTTTTACTACAAATGCCGAACAAATTATGGCTGCAGCAAGTATTACTTTATAACTATTATAAGTGTGTTTCAAGGTTGAATCGGAGTATTAGGTTTAGGCCCTCAAGTACCAGGTTGGGGGCCGCAAAGGTCTTAATTTTTAATCTTTTATCAAAATAATTAAAATCGCCTCCGGTCAGAATGATTTTAAGGTCAGGATACAGCTTCTGGTAACGCTGTATGATTCCTTCCATTTCTGCCAGGGTGCCGTTCAGCACACCCGAAGCTATGCTGGAAGAAGTATCGGTACCGATTAATTGAGCATCATCATAGGAATTAAGTAACGGCAAACGACCGGTAAAAGTGTGTAAACCACGGTAACGAATACTTATTCCGGGCGAAATTCCGCCACCGAGGTATTCGCCTGAAGCTGTGATAAGGTCGTAGGTTATAGCTGTTCCGGCGTCGACAACAAGTATATCGCAATCAGGGAACATCCGGCTTGCCCCGACAACAGCTGCAAGCCTGTCCTTCCCGAGAGTTTCGGGCGAGAGGTACCTGTTGCTTACCGGGATGGGTGTAGTATGATCAAGGAAGACCGTATTGTACTTCAGGCGAAGAAATTCGTCGATTTCGGAAGGATATTCCTTTACAGATGAAAGAATTGCATTTCTGATTCCGCTTTCCGATTCACAAAAACTGATAAACGATTCCGCAGTAATATCCGAAAAACTTGTGAATGCAAGCATTTCCCTGCCCTGGTACAAAGCAAGTTTTGTAAGCGTATTCCCGGAATCGATTACAAGGTTCATGGTTTACGGTTTTCGTTAAATGCACACTGCAGAAAAGCAAAATTAGAAAAAGCATTAACTCCTTTTAAACTGCAACTCGTTAATCCTCTTCATTTGTGAATTTTTAACATGATACTTATCTTACGTTGAAGTCAATTTTACGGTATTTTTGTTCCTTGTTTCAGTCAGCATCATTCCGGATGGATTGTTATAGGCTGTTGGAACCTTAAAACCATCCATAATCCTTTTTACCTGAGTACTTTATGAAACAACTTTTTGTTCTGACCCTTATCTTTGGATTTATCAGTCTTGGACTATCAGCCCAGCAAACCATAACTATTTACAATCCCGATGCCAATGTAAAAGCTGATGTGGCAGCTGCCGTTGTAAAAGCTTCGGCCGAAGGGAAGCATGTATTCCTGCAGATCGGCGGAAACTGGTGCCCCTGGTGTGTACGCTTCCACAAATTGATTGACGAAAACAAAAAACTGGACAGCCTGGTAAAGACCAATTACGAAGTGGTTAAAGTTAATTACAGCAAGGAGAATTATAACAAAGAGTTTCTGTCGACACTGGGTTACCCGCAGCGATTTGGTTTCCCTGTTTTTGTAATACTTGATGAGAAAGGCAAAGTGCTTCATACCCAGGACAGCGGTTACCTCGAACTCGGAAAAGGCTACGACCCCGAAAAAGTTGAGCGTATGTTTATAAACTGGTCGGCAGTAACTATGAAAGAAGCTGCTGCGAAATACGGAAAGTAAATATTACAACACACTTTAAGTGCCTTTGATTTCGTTTTACGGTTCCCGCTTGAGATTGCATTATTTTATATCATTCAATCCGGCAAAAATCTAATAACATCTAATACCAATAAGAATAAATGGAAAACAACAAACGTTCAGGTGTATATCTCCCTATAACTTTCGCCCTTGTGCTCATAGCAGGAATTCTGATCGGGTACTACCTGATGAAGGGTTCTGTATTTCAGAACAATTTGTTGGGCAGCGGTGTGCAGGGGAAAAACACCCTCAATGAACTGATAAGGTTTATAGATAAAAATTATGTCGACAGTGTCGATACCCAAAAACTGAACCAGGAAGCTATAAATGGCATGCTCCTGAGCCTTGATCCGCATTCGGTTTATATACCTGTTTCGGATTTTGCCGATGCCAATGACCCGCTGATGGGAAATTTCGAAGGAATCGGAGTTCAATTCCGTATTGAGCATGATACGGTGATGATTATCAATACCATTCCCGGAGGCCCATCGGAAAAAGTCGGCCTGCTTGCCGGCGACCGCATTGTAAAGGTTGAAGGTAAAAACATTGCAGGTATAAAGATAGATAACGATAAAGTAATGAAATTGCTCAAAGGCCCTAAGGACACCAAGGTCAGGGTTAGTATTTTCAGGAGAGGGCTTAAAAAACTTATCGACTTCACTATTATACGCGGTGTTATTCCAACCTGGAGTATCGATATTTCGTATGCTGTAAATGCACAGGTGGGATATATAAAACTCAGCAAGTTCAGTGCCACAACAGCCGATGAACTGCGCACAGCCATGGCTGATCTGAAGAAGGAAGGGGTGAGTAAACTGATCCTCGACCTGCGCGGCAATACAGGCGGTTACCTGAACGAAGCCATTGCAGTAGCCGATGAATTTTTGCCTGCCGACAAACTTATAGTATATACCAAGGGCCTTCACCGCCCGAAACAGGTTGCTGAATCAACATCGAGCGGGTTATGGGACAAACTTCCAGTTGTTGTGCTGATCGACGAAGGATCGGCTTCGGCAAGCGAAATTGTAGCCGGCGCTATTCAGGATAACGACCGCGGTACTATCATCGGACGCCGCTCGTTCGGCAAGGGCCTGGTCCAGGAACAGATTGGGCTGAGCGACGGATCGGCACTTCGCTTAACTGTTGCCCGCTATTATACTCCAACAGGCCGTTGTATACAGAAACCCTATACCAATGGAAATGAAGAATATTATATGGAGTACTACCACCGTATGACCGACGGGGAACTCGAAAATGCCGACAGTATCAAACTCAACGATTCACTCAAATACACCACGCCCGGAGGAAAAACGGTTTACGGCGGCGGGGGAATTATGCCCGATATTTTCATCCCGCTTGAACGGAATACCGGATTGAAATTTTATAACGAATCGGTAAATAAAGGTATACTCTACCAGTTTGCATTCGATTATACCGACAGAGACCGCTCTGCTTTAGGAGTTTATAAAAACGCAACTCAATTCGACAATGCATTCAAGGTTACCGAAAGTATATACAGTGAATATATTGAGTATGCCGGGAAAAACGGCATAAAATACCCTGCTGCCGAAACAGCAGCATCACAACAGCATATCAGCGATCTGATGAAGAGCTATATCGCCCGTAACTTATTCGATTCCAAAGGGTTTTACCTTATCTACCTGCGGACTGACGAAGCATTTAAGAAGGCCGTCGAAACGTTTGGGAAAAAGTAGGTTCGCATAGTAAGTCATTTTGCATTCCTGACTCCTGCCTTATTAGTATCTGAAACAAACAGCCATTGTAAATATTTCATGATGGCTGTTTGTTCGTTTTTAAAGTTTTTTATATTTGAGGAGTTCTTGTGACAGTATATTAATATTTATCTTCCGCATATGATACATAAAACCTTATTGATATTTTTTATTCCTGCCCTGATAGTTTATTATGAAGCTGTGCATGCTGATCCTGTTATTCAACCCAATGATACACTTAGCCGGCTGTCGTTCCATTCATCCATTGAAAAGGAGGGTTTTGCCAATTATTTATCAGGTGGGAAGCCCGATTATATTGCAATGGCGGTTGCAGTGAATCCAAAATCGGGGGTACAGGAAATTAATAAGGTAAAGGAAGTAATCCGGACCGAATCCGCTTTTTTAAAAAACAATATATCCGGGATCAAGAAATCAGGTAAAAGGCTGGTTTTTATTTTTACACATGTCCAGACTACCTTATTAAAAGAGTATGATCTTGATGCCGATTTCGCGGATATGTTTACAAGTGGAAAATATAACTGTTTGACTGCTACGCTGTTATATAGCCTCCTATTTGAAGATTTGTCATACAAGTATACCATTAAATTCATGCCTGGTCATGTGTACCCGATGGTATACGATGGAGATGTGCCCTATCTGTTTGAAACAACAGATCCGATAAACGGATGTATTGAACTTACAGATGAAAAGCAGCGCGAGGCAATACAAAATGGAATGCTGTTGCATTATACCAATGCGGATAAAGAGAAAAACAATAAAGCAGCAGAAATTTTTGATCAGTATTTCATTAAGCTGAATAATACAGGAATAAAGGGACTGGTAGGGTATCAATATCTGAACGCCACCTATTCTGCTTTTTCAGAGCAAAAGTTCCTAGACGCCTTCAAAATGGTTGCCAAGGCTAATGTGCTAACTCCCATGGATGGATTGAAAGAACTGCAGGGAGAATTCCTGAAACTTTCCATATTGACAGAGGATAAAACCTCCACTTTGAGAGCATCGCTCCTTGTTGCTTATTATAATAGTACCGATGATAAAAACCGTAAGAACCAAATTGTCGACGAATTCTACCAATCAACCCGCGAAATACTGTTCAGCCATTTCCCTTCGCCTGATTCACTGTTGCCAGTTTATAAAACTATTTATACTGGCATAACCGACGATGATGTCAGGAAGGTAATCGATGAAATTTATTTTACACAGTATATTGCATATTTAGAATCGAAAGATAAATCCAATGAAGCATTTGATACTGCCTGTAAATGGTATGCCGGGGGAAAAAGCAAGGATGTTGCAAAATATTTCATCCAGGATCATATAAACAGTTTTGCAATTGATGCCTATAACAGCAGAGATGCTGTAAGATCATATGATTCTGTTGCCGGGCTTTACCCGGTATTAATGGAATTTGAGCTTTTCAGAAACAAACGCTGCCAGGTAATAATCCAGGCAGCCCAGCAGGCATTCCGCGCTAAAAACGCCTATGAAGGTGAAAGACTTCTGGAATTGTTCGACAAAGGAGGTTATTATACCGAGGCAACGCGCTATTGCTGTAACCCGGCTCCGGTTTACAGCCAGGCAGGTTCATATTATTTTAAAACCGGAAACAGTGTAAAGGCAAAAGCTGCACTTAAAAAGGGATTAACCTTCGATCCCGAGAACCAGGAGATTAAGGAAAAACTCAAAGCTCTTTAGCAAAGTTTAATCGATAGCGAGGTTGAATGATTTTTGAAGCCTCATTGTATTCCCGCGCGAAGTTTGGTACTCGGCATCAAAAACCAGTTTTTTCATAATAAACCTCTCACCCGCAATCGGCACATTATAAATACCCGTTTTACCCGATTTTGGAAGCAGAACCCGTGGGGCCTTTTCGGATAATACCGATACATAATACTTCGCGTCAATTTTGGGATCGCTGAGACTGATTTTCAGGTAGTATTTCCTTTCGAGTGCTATTCTGTCAACTTCAGTAATAACAATTTTGGTATTGAAAATAACCGGGGTTCCATCCTGGTAAAACTCCTTCAGTCCTGGTTGAACCTTGTCATTTTTAAAAATAGAAATTGATACAACTTTACCATTTGGCCAATATTTAATTCCTTCACCTTCTCGGTTTCCATTCACATAAGTATAAACCGAAAATGGCTTCCCGTTTTTCGAAAAATAGGTGCATTTACCATTACGTCTTCCATCTTTGAAAGTAGCCTCCATGTATAAATTACCATCGTCGTAAAATTGTTTTACCTGCCCGTTTGGCTTACCGTTCCTGTAAACAACTATGTATTTCAGTTTCCCGTTCGGATAATTAATCTTTTGTTCCCCGTCCTTGAATTTACCATCCTGGACCTTGTCAGGGTCAAAACCAGCCTGGCTGGATTGTTGCTGGTTGTTGCATGCGGTGACCACGAAAAATAATACAAAAAGAAGGGCCGGAAATGAAAACAGTTTCATATAGATTGGATTTGCGGATTATTACAATATTTGTGGCAGGCAGGTATCTTTATTTATCAGAATAAATCTGTTTGTCAGTACAAGAATACTTTCTTCACAAATCGCTGCTCGCCATACTCAATTGAAAAGAGGTAAACTCCCTTTGAAAGTGTGGTAGTATTTATAAAATTCTGCCGGGTACCTGCCGTGAGTCTTCCCCACACCTGAAGGTTCCCGGAAGCAGTATACAGGCTATATTCGGCCGTTTGTTGAATATCAGATTGTATTTCGATAGCTGAACTGCTTACGGTTACTGTAAAAGGATCTTTTACACCGGCAAAATCCTTTGTTGGTGTTGTTACATCAAGATTAAATTTAGCGGTAAACAATCCTCTACCATGCGAAGCAGCCAGCACCGTATTATCCGAAATGCGAAGCGTAAGCATATCGACCCTCACATTTGCCATACCCGTAGTTTGGGGTATCCAGTTCACTTGTGCAGCCTGCAGGTTGCCTGTCGACCAAACACCCAGTTCGGTTGCTATCAGAGCCTGTTTGCTGTTTTGTGGATGATAAATGGCCCATCGCACAGGCATATCGGGCAGGTTACCTTCAACTTCCTTCCAGGTTTGCCCGCCATTATATGTTTGCCAGATTGACGACACCCCATAATTGCTGAAAGTTACCAGTAAAGTATCTTCTGATCCACCGATTGCAACACACGAAATATTGGCAGTAGGAAACATAGGGCTTCCTATTTCTGTAGAAAAAGGAACGGTATTTGCATCCGTAACTTTAAACAAGCGCCCCGAAACTGTTCCAAGGAAAAGATTATGGGACGAATTCGTGCTGAAAGGCGAAATTTTTACATGAGAGAAATAAGAGGTTGCATTTGTGTTAGCGGCGATAATTGTGTCATGAATATTCGAAGGAATATTTGAAGCCCTGAGCAGTTGATCGGCACCTGCTCCCCAGAAATCGCACGCATTTGCATATAAGGTATTATAAGTGCTGCTGTAATCGGCAGGATTTACAAACACCCCGCTATACCTGTCAATAAAATTGGTATTGGTAGTGTTCTCGAAAATATAATACCTGTTAAAATAGATTGAGGTAATTATTACTATGGGATTGTCCTTGTCCCAGAAACAAAAAGCACCATCACCCCCGGAAATCATATTGTCGATACTTAAGGGCACGCCCTGGTACAATAACGTTCCATTATCCTGTAATCCGCCAACCATGCCTGTTGTCCCGGCTGTGGGCTGTAACACCCCGGTATAGAACTGTAGTGTATTATAATTTTTGTTCCTTTGCTGAAATACCGGGATGCCGGCATTTGCGTTTTCTGATAAGAAAATTCCCCCGTCGGTGCTGAAGATTACTGTTGATGAAGAACCCGGTTGGTACGCAATTGCATGCTGATCGGCATGTATGTATTGATCGCCTCCGCCAAAGTACATTAATGACCAGTCGGACAAGTGATTCCATGTTAGACCACCATCGATGGAACGCCATTGATCGAGGCCTCCGGCATATATTATATCCGGATTGCTGGGATCGACACATAAAATCATTGCATGCCAGGCAAGGTTAGCCCACTCATGGCTGTTGCCCGGGAGGTTAACCTGGTACCATGTAACGCCTTTATTATCCGAACGGTACAGGTACTCCCCGAAATAATATGGCCTGTCGCCGGTCTCAATATACCCGGCTGAAAATGCTGCATAAACTATATTTGCATCGGACAGGGCTGTAGCTATAACCACCCTGTTTGCAAGCTTGTACTTAGGTGCTGATTGTATGAGTGTTGCAACTGCTTCGAAACGCGTCCATGAACCCGACAAACCCGTGTTGGAATAAAGCAATACAGCTCCACCGTTCCCTGCAATATTCTGCATGGTTCCCACATAAATGCGGCCATCAGCACCCAATGTAATATCGCTCACACAGTAGGGAACTGTATACCCGGTGATATTCGGCAATACCTGCTGCCAGGTGAGCCCGCCGTTAGCCGAACGATACAGCCCGTCGGATGGCTGGCTTTGCTGATTTCCATGGTAATATCCTGAGGCGACTCCTGCATAGATCACACTGTTAATCCCATCGCTGCGCACTACCATCTTAGTCACGTAAGCAAACTGTGAGGTTGAAGGAAGAAGAGCCCAGGTTTGCCCGCCATCAGTGGTTTTCCAGATCCCAACTCCCCTGCCGCTGGATTCGCGGTAGGTAATGAGCGCCGTTTGGGCTTCACCTGTGCCGACATACATCACGAGCGGGTTTTCCGGATCGTAGGTAATACTACTGATAGCCAAATTATCCCACATGTCATTAACCGGTTGCCAGGAACTGGATGCGGCTGTAATGTCGTTGTTATACCATAGCCCGCCGGTCACTCCCCCGGCCCACACTTTATTCGGGACTAACGGATCCCACAATATAGCCCGAGTACGGCCTCCCATATCGGCGCTGGTTCCTGTCCATTGCACCTGATAGGAAGTGGCTGATTTCAAACGGTTTGATTTATTTTCATTCAAACTGTTGTATGCATCAAGAAGCCTTTCGGCCGGAACACGTTGCGAAACCGGGTCCACAGTCATAAAAAACTCCTGCAGCGAAGCAAGTTCGGGGGAATCGGTTTCCTGGCCGTTACCTGATTTTCTGTGACCAAGGTTTCGGAAAGGCAACGCGGATTCACGGATAAATCGTTCATAGGCTACCCTCTTATCCACTATTCGTGATGAATCAAGGTGACGCATCCCGAATGACAGAAAGCCGAGTAAGATAATGAATAGCAAGCCATTACCTGCGCCCGGGAACAGAGTTTTGTTTTTTATCAGCATGTTATAATTCTAAAATTACAGTTGCTAAAAATACATATTAATTCCACTCTTATTTTAGGGCAAAATATTGCTGTTTCGAAAAATTATTTTCCTTGCTTTACAATAATTTTTACGTTAAATTTGTTACCTGTGTAACCAATAAACTTTTATGCCATGGGAAAGTCGAAGGATAAAGAAAATAAGGAGGTTAAAAAACCTGCTACCAAATCGTTAAAAGAAAAGAGACTTGAAAAGAAAGAGAAGAAAGCCGGAAAGGTTTGATTCTCCTTTATTGTTAAACCTTTACCACTACTTGCACCGGGGCTAATCTCTCCCCGGTTTTTTTATGTCCGGTAACTGGGTTACCCAATGCTGGAAGCCAGTGAGCGACCGTTCCAAATGACTTTCGTTTTGGGTGGAAATATCATTTGCTAATCCGGGCAAAACAGATCAATTAACAAACATTTCCCTGCCATAACTTGTTTTATATGAATCCATATTTCATGCATGAGTAAAAAAATAAGATTTTCAGGAAAAGGCCAGAGAGCCGATATAGGCGACATGACTATATTCCGCATTATACCTAACCGCTATACCGATGCCGTTGGCCCTTTTGTTTTTCTCGACCATATAGCGCCACGTATGATCATTTCGGCCGATAAAAGCGGGACCGGACCTCACCCGCATCGTGGAATCGCAACGCTCACTTATGTCCTTAACGGGGAAGGGGAACATTTCGATAGTACAGGCAACCATGCCAGGGTGCACACTGGTGGCATACAATGGATGAAAGCCGGCAGCGGAATAATTCACGATGAGAGCCTTACGTATGATACACAAACCACCAGCAAACTTGTTCATGGCTTCCAGTTCTGGATCAATCTCCCGGCTGCAAATAAAACCGAAAAGCCTGAATACCTGTCAATTCCTGCCACAGAAGTACCACAGAAACAATTGCCGGATAATTCGGGGCTGATAAAAATTGTCGCCGGGAAATACGAAGACCTCCATTCGAAGGTTCCGGAGTTTTCGAGGCAGTTCCTTTACCATATTCACCTGCTTGCCGGGAAACAATTTGAAGTAGAATTCGACATTGAAACCGAAGTAGCAGCCTTTTTACCCCTTCATAATGCTGTTATCAACGATGCTGAATTCAATAAAGGAGAATTTATCGAATTCGACCGGAACGAAGGAAGCATCGTAATGGTTAATAATTCCGCCGAAAGCATTGAAATAATCCTCTTCGGAGGCGAAAGCTATACAGAACCCATTGTTGCAAAAGGTCCGTTTGTGATGAACAGCCACCTGGAAATTGAGGATTCCTACAGGGATTATTATGCAGGAAAATACGGCGAGATAAAAAGATAAGCAGGTAGAAGGTGAATCTTCCTGCCAGACATGTTGCTTATAAAGCTTTTGTATTGTAAACCACGGCTTTATTAAATTCATCCAGATCAATACGATATAAATCCGCGGAAGGAGTAATTGAAATTTCATTATCGATATAGCCGCCAAGTATGTACAGCATATTATGCGAACAGAACAATTCGCATGATTTGAGAGGCAGATCAATCGAATACAGGTTCAGTTCCCGGGTAACGATGTTGTATGTTTGAATTCGCCCATCCTCGAATATATAGATATTATTTTCATTAAAAGCCAGCGCTGGCCTTTCGACACCATAAAACAACCGCCCAACCTGGTCCCATTTCCCGGTTGTGATATTGTATGTTTCTATCCCATCGAGGGGTTTAAAATCAAAGCCTCCAATTAAATATATAATGCTATCGATAATAACGCCTTTGGTTTCCATTGCAACAGGCATATCGCCTAATTCGAACCAATAACCGGTTTTCAGATTTAATAAATGAACTTTTGCTGTGGACTCCTTTTCCTCATTTGTATTAATTCTGGTTGACCCACCCATGACAATTAAGTTGTCGTTATATACGAAAGAAGCAAAGTTTACGGTCTGGTGAGGATTGGTGTTATCAACGAATATGGTATTATGATTAATATCGTATACTTCGATTTTATCCTCCAGGTATTCAAATTTCCGGTTTGGAGATAAGGTTTTGCCACCCAGAACATATAATTTATCATTATAAAAATGAATGTTATGATAAGCTCTTTTACTGAACTTCAGGCTGGATGTGGCCCATTTATTGGTTTGTATATCATAAACATACAAATGGCTGCTGTAATTTTCCCACCTGAATGCGGGCGCCATCTGGTTGATCGGTTTTGTGGATTCGTCGCCACCTATGACAAATATTTTATCACCTGATAATACCGAACCAAACGAAAATAATCCATTTTTCATGGTTGCCAGCCGGGTACAGGCAATCTGGAGATTCAACTTCTTGTCGGCTGTAATTGTAACACCTCCAAGCAGGTGAACGCTTTCGGAAAGAAGTACAATAAAATTGTTGCTCTTTAATTCGGAGAATGCAACTGCTTTGGATTCGTATCCTATACACGAAAAACTTAATGTATCGGTTTCTTTTATTTTAGTGAAGTACCTTAGATGGAATTCTCCCTTTTCATCTGTCGTGGTTCCGATTCCGGTTTCTTTGACGTATACATTCACATCGGATAAGGGTTTATTGGAATTCGCTTCCAATACTGTTCCCCTGACATTTTGTGCTGATAAAGTGCTGTTCGGATATATAAAAAGCGATAATAGGATAGCTAATCCTACTAAATTCCAGATTCTTACAGGATTCAAATTCCCAAAATGTAATTCTATTCTCATTTATCCGATACTTAAAACAGGTATCAAAGAAAGTTCATAGTTGCCAGCCAGTCCTATCCGGTTTTTTCGTGCGGGTTCTTAATTTCTTCGAACCGCCATTCGCTTAGTTGTTTGATGCGGTTTGCAATATTCAGGGTAACCCTGTTATGGATGGCTTCCCAGGTTTTATTAAGGATAGTGACTTTTGATAACGACTCGATTCCATAAAAATTAAATCCAACCAGGATGAACAGTTGCGACATCTCCGTTTCGCTGCGTTCAGGAATGGAAGAGCGGACATACATCGAGAATACGCCAATCGGGTACCCACCACTACATTTATACAGCAGGTAACGGGCATTGTCGTTATCCGACGGATCAGGAAAGCGCTGGATTTTTATTGCATCGAGATTGAACAACTGCAGGAAATGATGCCCGAATATCCCGTTCCTGAGACCTAAAATATGCCGTGAAAGGCCAAACAACGAAACCCTTATTTTATCCAGTTTATTATCAATGAGTTTCACTCTGGCGATATGATTGGGCCAGCAGGTGGAATCGCCGTTCCACCTAAGCAACTCCTCGAACAGGTAGCTTGCAGGAGCTTCGACACCAATCCGGTGGATGTTCAGCATCCTGTATTTGTCGACACCAATACCGGTTCGCTGCAGTATACTGTTCACATAATCCTGCCTGTCGCTTTCAGCGTCAAGCTTAACCAATGTCTTGATTTTAGGGTTACTCAGCAGAAAATAGCGGATATCAGAAAAAACGCTCCTGCTTCGGCGGGGCGGTTTTTTAATATCTAAGGCAGGAATAGTATTCATTGTAACTCATTCCCCGGAAAGCCCGGGAACCGGCGGAATTTATCCGGTATAAATTTATTAATTCTTTGCTAACAGGAAGTACTTCAGGTAAATAATTTCCTGAACCCAGTTTCGCTTTCCGTATCCGGCCTATTCTAGGGTAAACGGAACGAATATTCCGCTATTTTTGCACCTTATGAAGTCCCGCCATTTTACTATTCCCGTTTTTGTTCCTGAAGAAGCCTGTCCAAATCAATGCGTTTTCTGCAACCAGCACCGTATTGCAGGAGCGGAATGCGCGCCAACTGTGTATGAAGTTATCAGTAAAGTGGATGAACATCTTCTGACTATTCCCGCCGACGGTGAAGTGGAAATAGGGTTTTTCGGCGGGAATTTTACAGGCATACCCATAAAAGAGCAGCAGGCCTACCTCGAATCGGTTCAAAGCTATATTAAATCGGGCCGGGTGCAGGGAATCAGGCTTTCAACCCGACCCGACTACATTAATAAAGATATTTTAGATTTCCTCGGGATGCACCATGTAACATCCATTGAACTGGGTGCCCAATCGCTGGATGATGAAGTGCTGAAACTTGCAGGGCGCGGCCATAGGGTGGCCGAAGTGCAGGAAGCTTCGCGCATGATAAAACAACAGGGATTTAACCTTGGACTCCAGATGATGATAGGATTACCAGGCGATACAGCTGAAAAATCGCTGTTCACCGCAAAGGAAATTATTCGTCTTGGGGCTGACTGCACCCGTATTTATCCCACGCTGGTGATAAAAAATACAGAACTTGAACAGCTTTACCTCGAAGGCAATTACCAGCCGCTTACGCTTGAAGACGCTATTCAAAGAGTTGCCGAAATTGTTCCTTTGTTTATTGATGCCGGGGTGAAAATTCTCCGCACAGGGCTCCATCCCTCCGAAGGTCTGCTCGATCGCACCAGCCTTGTGGCAGGACCGTTTGAGGTGGGTTTTGGCGAAATGGTTTTCTCCGAAATCTGGCGAAGGATTTTCAGCTCAATAGTTTACCCAAATGTGCGCCGAAACCTGCTTACCCTAACCATAGCAAATGGAATGCGCAATCCTGCCATAGGATATAAAGCCATGAACAAAACCATGCTGCTGGAAAGTTTCAGGAAGGTTGTTTTTATCGAAAGTCCGGATCTTAAAGGTTTTGAATACCATGTTGATACTGTGTGACAGTAAAATGCCGGCAGCAGCAAAAGCCAGGCTGGCTGCGTACGGCGAAATAGTGGAATTTACCACCCAGAACATTACATACGATGCTATTTCAGGGCATCCTGATATTTTTTTCTGCCCCACGCCTGCCGGGCTGATCGTTGCACCCAACCTGCTGGAAAAATATTATTCACTTCTGAATAAGCACTCTGTAAATTATACCATCGGGCAAATGCCGGTTGGCAGCGAATACCCGGATTCGGCAAGGTATAACGCACTGGTAACCGATACGTATTTAATTCAAAACCCTTCAATTAGTGATCCGACCATCTCCAAAATCAATCCCGGGCTTGAAATCATAAAAGTGAAACAAGGCTATGTCCGCTGTAACCTGGTTGGTTTGCCGGGTGGATCATTTATTACATCGGATCGGGGAATTGAGAAATCGCTTATACAACAGAAGTTGGAAGTCCTTTTTGTTGAACCTTCGTGCGTAAAATTAGATGGATTTGAAAATGGTTTTATTGGAGGAGCATGCGGAATTTTTGAAGAAAATTTATTTTTCTGCGGAAGTCTCCGGTACATCAATGAAAGAGACCAGATCGAAGCGATTGCGGCACGCTCAGGTGCTCAGATTATTGAATTATACGATGGAATGCCGGTGGATGTGGGGACAATTTTATATATAGCGGTTTAACCTCATACAGAGCTCTACTTTCTCCCTCAATATCACTCCGATGGAATTGTGCCCGAAAGTGTATTATGTTTTAAGGCATGCTAGTGTGTCGAATTTAAAAATAATAAATATCCTTTCTTGCTATTGAAGTAAACGTTATGTTGAAAATATTCACCAACACCAATAACTCCATCAATTTCCATCAGTCCCAAGAATGGAAAATCAAATGTAGGAAGGGATTCGAGATAATGTAATGTTATGATTTGATCTCCAAATATCAGATTTATCTCATCGAAAAAGAATGAATTTATTTTTTCCTTGCTGTCTTCATTGAAAATAACCGTTTTCTTCTTTCTAACATTGGTAGTATCAGTTTTTGATAAATACGATTTAAAGACTTTTGATCCAAATGTGCCTGCTTCAACCATAAACAGTAATGAATCACCTTCCGGGTTTTTACAGGAAACAAAAGGATAGCCTAACCAGATAAAATTATAATTTGATTCAGTAGTTTTCTTGTTAGAAATAAATGAAATTTTTTTAGGGTCTTTGAAGATATTGACATCAAATTCCTGTAGAAAATTCCAGCCTAGTATTCCGTCAATTTTGAATATCCTGACTCCCAATACCTTTAACTCAAGATTCCATTTATCAATCACGCAACATGCATGATTATATACTTTTAACTGGCCTATTTCTAACGAGTCAATCACGCCAGAAAATAGATCGTCATCATCTTCATTATCACTTTCCTTTCTAGTGTCAAAAGGGAAATTCGATTTTACCCTACACCTTTTGGCCACATCCGATGAAAGAATTGATATTGAAGTTGTAGTTTGAATTCCGAAACGGTACATTTTACCATTTAATCTGACTTTAATGACCGGACCTCCAGCTTTGTACTTGTAACGTAATTTTGCAGGGTCATCGGAAATTCGCTCTTTGGGATACTTCGAAATGAACCTTGCCAAACTAACTAGTGATGTATCTTTACATTCATTCAAATTATACACCGGAACCTTTAAAATCTTATCCCAATCTTTTTTAAAGATATATAGATAAATAAGAGCGTCATACAATCCTGTAGTGTCCTTACCAATCGAATCAATACTTTCAAGCGTACTAATCGCTTTATCATACTGTCCTTTCATGATAGCTTGTCGCACGTCACTCCTGAGGTCGTTTGATACGGATTGTGAAAATCCTGAGTAGAGACAAGAAAGACAAATAAGAATACTCAATAAAAAGGTTCGCATTTGCAAAAACTGATTAAACATAAACAATATACTACTTATTATAGTGTGGATTACTCGCTTCGGTGCATATCCTGCATTTACATCAATCCCACATCTTCAGGCTGTTGTAAAAATAACAAATTTTGACCTGATTATTGTTCCCTAAAAGTAAAAATTTCCTAATTTGATGGTGATGATGGAAAAGATATGGGCATGGCTGAAAGGCTATCTGAACCGAAGATGCCTATGTTATTAAATACTAATTGTTAGCATGCAAGCACTAAATATCAAAACAACAGCCAGGCCCCAAGAGTACCGGTTTGGTATCACTTTGAGCCTGGCTGAAAATTAATTACTCGTTGTTAGTCCTGTTTCGCAGGTGAACCGCACCTTCCATGCCATTCGGCACGTAGTTTTTCCTTTTCTTCGGGGCTCATGTTCATCCATTTTTCTCTCCACTCACGGCCATGGCTATAGTGGTTAAAGTGACCATGGCGGCCATGATGGCCTCCGAATCCGCCGAATAAAATTTTCGACAAAACCAGTATTCCCAGGGCCTGCCAGAACGTAATCGTACTTATTCCAAATATTGCAGGGAGTAAGGTATTCCAAAGTAGCATAACCACGCTTCCAAAAATAAATACACCTGCTGCTATTGCAATCGGGATGAAAATGGCTCGTTTGATCCAAAAATTCCGTCCCCTTTCGTGTCCACAACACATCATGATTTCTAAGTTTTAAATTGTTAGTATTCGTTGTACATGTTTTCGAGCCGTTTCCGCAGCTGCGCAACCGCGTAACGCTTTCGCGAAATGATCGTTTTAATGCTTTCACCTGTTTTATCGGCAATTTCCTGGAGTGTCATTTCCTCCAGTTCGTTCATCACAAATACATCTCTTTGTTTTTCAGGCAATTCGCTAAGCGATTCGAAAAACATTTCTTTGAGATAAGCATTCTCGAACTCTTCTTCGGGATTCAATCCCCCTGATAGCAAAGCCTCAGGGAAAACCATTCCGCCGTCTTCGTCCTCAAAAGCGAGGTCTTCGATCGAAAGCGTAGTTTGCTTTCGTTTTTTATCCACGATCCGGTTACGGCTTACGCGGTAAAGCCAGGCACTGAGCTGTCCGATAGGTTCGGTATCGATGATGGAACTAAGCTGGTACCAAACATCCTGCAGAATATCCTCGGCGTCCTGGTCGTTTTTAACGCGGCTGCGTATAAAACTGAACAAACGCTTCCCATAATTCTGAACAGCATATACAATACTTTGCTGTCGCTGCGCCATCGGTAATGCAATTAATTCGTCCATATACACAGGTAGACGAACGAGAAGGGAAATTACTTTATTTATTGTATAAATTTATCAAATATTACCCTCCCCAGCCCTCCCTGAAATCAGGGAGGGAGAAGATTGTACCAAAATCAGAGCGTTTCATACTCGAAAAAGATTATTTTATTTGTCCTCCCCCTGAAATCAGGGGGAGATAGAGAGGGTACAAAAGACCAGAATATATCACAGAGAGTCTCTGAAAGAGGCAAATTGTAATCGGTTAGAAATTGCCGGCATCAATAACCGTCATGGTATTGCCGTCTTTCTGCTCTATTTCAATCTTTTGAAACACAAACGAAATTTCATCAAGGGGCAGGCCACCGTGGTTAGCTGAGGGTTGATCAGTATAGGCCGACTGGTTAACGCGGGTAATACGTGCATTTACCAGTTTCACAGTGTAATAAATAAAGCTGGTGCCGTCGGGCTGCGTCCTGGCAAATTCTATGAAAACCGATTTTAATACCTCGTTGGTCGAAAGAGCCTGCAAGATCTGAGGTGTAGAGGGTCCATTTTTCATAGTAACGGTGAGGGCGCCATGCTTGATTTTACCAGTTGCCTGACCTGACGCCTGATCATAAGACTGGGAAAGTGAATAGTTAAAATCAATGATTTCCGATTTCTGTCCGCCCTGTACGTTGCCTTTAAATTTGCCTTGCTTGGTCCCTTCCATCGTTATAAAAGCAATTGCTTTTGAATCAGGTGAAATTTCTATTTTTTTGATTTCACGAACCATCTGTGATTTTGCAGAATTAACCGAAATACCGCACAGTAGCACGATTATTAAACTTGTTGGCAGAGGGATTTTCATAAATCAGGATTATTGGTTTGTTAATAAAATGTTCAAATAATTGAAGTCGTTTTATACGTACCAGTCTTTAATGAATGATATATGTAAAGGTACTAAAAAAATGAAGGTTACCGGATACCCAAAATGTTTCGTACGGCTGCGGTTTTATTTCTGAACTTTGCAGATGATAAATAAACAGGATTAAGTCAGAAATTATGTCGAGGATCAGCATTATACTCTTTTGTATTCTATTCACTTCCGTTGTTTTCGCACAGGGGAAAATGGTCGCCATAACTATCGACGACCTGCCATTTGTGCGGATCGGGACTATGACGAACAGGGTATTGATAGGCCGTACTGTTAACCTGCTTACTGCGCTTGAGAGACAACACGCTCCTGCAACAGGGTTTGTAAACCTATCGAAAGCATACATTGACGGCAATCTGGACTCGACCCGTTTTAACCTTTTGCGTTTATGGCTGATAAAAGGTTTCGACCTGGGAAATCATACCTATTCGCATCCCGATTACAATCGAGTTAGCTACAGCCAGTTTGTAAATGATATTGAGAAGAATGAACCTTTGCTGAACAAAATTTTGAAGGAGAGTAAAAAAACGATGGTTTACTTCAGGTATCCTTACCTCCACCGTGGAAACAGCAAAACCAAAGCTGATTCGCTGGCCGCATACCTTAAATCGAAGAACTATCTTGAAGCCCCTGTTACAATCGATAACGCAGAATGGATTTTTGCAGCCGCATACGATAGCGTTCTGAAAACTCATGATGAAAACCTGGCTGCCGCCACAGGTGAGCAATATATAAATTATATGGAGTTGAAACTGAGGTATTACGAAGGACAATCGGAAAAACTTTTTGGCCGCAATGTCCGGCAGATCCTGCTTATCCATGCCAATTCGCTTAACAGCGATTATATGGATGAACTGCTTGCGATGTTTGTGCGAAACGGCTATTCATTTGTAAATCTAGCCACCGCTCTTGAAGATAAAGCGTATCAGACTACCGACCATTACCATAAGAACGGTGGAATTTCGTGGCTCGACAGGTGGGCTATTACCCAGGGCAAGAGCCATGATTTCTTCGCGGGCGAACCGGTTTGTCCCGAAAATATAATGAAACTGGCAAAAGTGGATTCGGAATAACTCTTCCTGTTATCCACAAAGAGTCTCTTTCGTTCAAACAATAATTCCGAAATCGCACCCTTCGACTCTGCTCAGGGTGACAGATAAATCCGAAAACGCGATTTACACTTCACAAACCTTTTTTTTGTTAATTTGCATATCCGAAACTCAATCCCTGAACCTTGATCCCGCACGATACCATATCGCAGATTTTTGATGCCGCCCGCGTGGAAGAGGTAGTAGCCGATTTTGTCGCCCTGAAGCGACGCGGGAGCAATTTTACTGGTCTGTGCCCTTTCCACAATGAGCGCACACCTTCGTTTCACGTTTCACCTACCAAGGGGATTTATAAGTGTTTTGGCTGCGGTAAGGCAGGAAATTCGGTGAACTTCGTTATGGAACATGAAAAATTCACCTACCCCGAAGCCCTGCGTTACCTGGCAAAAAAGTACAATATCGAAATCCACGAAGAAGCCGAAACAGCCGAACAGGTTGCTGAAAAATCGGCCCGTGAAGGATTGCTGGCTATAACCGACTTTGCTGCGAAATACTTTGCCGACCAGCTTTTCAATACCGACGAAGGACTTTCGATAGGTTTATCGTATTTCCACGGCCGGAGTTTCAGCGACGATACCATACGTGAATTCCAGCTCGGTTACAGCCCTGACGAATGGGATGCTTTCAGCAAACATGCCGTTAAGAATGGCTTCAGCACCGATATGCTTGAGAAATCGGGCCTGAGCATTAACCGTGATGGTAAGCTTTACGACCGCTTCCGCGGAAGGGTTATGTTCCCCATACACAGTCAGGCCGGGCGGGTAATCGGTTTTGGAGGACGGATCATGACTACGGATAAAACCCGTCCGAAATACGTGAACTCCCCTGAGAGTGAGATTTACAATAAGAGCAAGGTCCTTTACGGAATTTCGTTTGCCAAGCATGCCATTGCCGCCAACGATATGTGTTTCCTGGTCGAAGGCTATACCGACGTGATTTCGATGTACCGTGCCGGTGTGCAAAACGTGGTTTCCTCATCCGGCACCTCGCTTACCGTTGACCAGATCAGGCTGATAAAACGTTACACCCCGAATATTACTATTCTTTATGATGGCGACCCTGCAGGGCTGAAAGCCTCGTTCCGCGGCATCGATATGATACTGGAGCAGGGGATGAATGTAAAAGTGGTTCTTTTCCCTGATGGGGAAGACCCGGATTCCTACGCACGCGCCCGACGTGGTGTTGAGGTACAGGAGTTTATCAAGCAGAACGCAAAGGATTTCATCCATTTCAAGATCGACCTGCTGCTGAGTGAAACCGGACGCGACCCGCTGAAAAGGGTTTCCGTGATAAAGGAATTTATTGAGAGCATCTCACTTATTCCCGATCAGCTAACACGTTTGGCTTATGTGAAGGAGAGCGCCAGCCAGATGCAGATGGATGAAAAAGCCATCCTCAATGAGCTTAATAAAATATTACGTAGGAAATTCACCCAGAAATCGGGTGCTACGGCTCCTGAAGCCGAAGACCTCGACAATCTTTTTGCTACCGAAGCTGCTGAAAAACAGGAAGATTCGTTCGATGCCCTTTCGACCGAAGAAATTGAACGAGAAATAATCAGGCAATTGCTGCTTTACGGAGATGTTGAAATCGAAACCAATTACCCTGATCCTATAACAAGCGAACCGGTAAAAAAGAACGTGAAAGCGGCCAGTTTTATTATCAACGATATTAAAGCTGATGAACTTGATTTCAGCAATCCCCAGTTCCAGCAGATTTTCAACACCTGTGCCGAGGAATTAAGGATCAATCCCGATATTGATTACCGCAAACTCACCAATCATCCCGACAATGCTGTTTCGGGCCCGGTTATTGACCTTATAGCCACACGGTACACATTCAGCCCGAACTGGGAAAAACGCAAGATCCGGCTTCTGCAGGAGCACGAAGTACTCGATTTCCTTATTCCTAATTCCATATTATCCTTTAAGTCGAAACGGGTGCGGCAGGTACTCAAAGAACTGCTTGAGAAGATAAAGAATGCCGAATCCGACGATATTTCCATCGATCTTCAGAAACAGTTTATCAATGCCAAACGCATTGCTAACCTGATTGATGGCGGGCAGTTGGGCAGAACGATAGTGTAATCCTTACCAGGATGATTTATATCACCCCTTCGGGGTTGTGATCTTTTCAATTGCTTGTTATTTTCTATTATAATACCACCCCTTCGGGGTTAGGTAAACGCAAATCATTTTTAGGGTAATATCTAATGCAATTATCAGAATACCTCTTCGAGGTTAGTTAAATGCAAATCATTTTTAGGGTAATATCTAATGCAATTATCATATCACCCCTTCGGGGTTAGGTAAACGCAAATCAGTTTAAGGGTAATATCTAAAGTAATCATAATAACACCCATTCGGGGTTAGGTAAACGCAAATCAGTTTAAGGGTAATATCTAAAGTAATTATAATAACACCCATTCGGGGTTAGGTAAACGCAAATCAGTTTAAGGGTAATATCTAAAGTAATCATAATAACACCCATTTGGGGTTAAGTAAACGCAAATCAGTTTAAGGGTAATATCTAAAGTAATTATAATAACACCCATTCGGGGTTAGGTAAACGCAAATCAGTTTAAGGTAATATCTAAAGTAATTATAATAACACCCATTCGGGGTTAGGTAAACGCAAATCAGTTTAAGGGTAATATCTAAAGTAATCATAATAACACCCATTCGGGGTTAGGTAAACGCAAATCAGTTTAAGGGTAATATCTAAAGTAATTATAATAACACCCATTCGGGGTAAGGTAAATTCAAATCTTTTTTAGTGTAATATCCAAAGAAGGTATCTATGCCCGTTTTTCACGATTTCACACTGGTAATTTTTCCATCGAATCCCGAAGGGATGACATGATTTTAGACAATCAGATATATCCGGAATTGATAAACCCCGAAGGGGTGAAATATTTAATCCTTCTATTCGAATAAATATTTCAAATCTTGCTCTATCTCAAATTTTACATAAAAAATCGATGACGGAAAATTGTGCATTCGTTAGAAGGATAATATATGTCACCCCTTAGGGGTTGGGTAAACGAAAATCATTTTTAGGGTAATATCTAATGCAATTATCATAGCACCCTTTCGGGGTTAGTTAAACGCAAATCATTTTTAGGGTAATATCCAAAGAACGTATCTGTACCCGGTTTTCATGCTTTCATCCGGTTAATTTTTCCATCAAATCCCGAAGGGATGGCCTGATTATAGAAATTTAGAATAAACAGGAATAAACAAACCCCGAAGGGGTGGAATATTTAATCCATCCATTCGAATAAATATTTCAAATCTTGCTCTATCTCAAATTTTTCATAAAAAATCGATGACGGAAAATTGTGCATTCGTTAGAGGATAATATATCTCACCCCTTCGGGGTTAGGTAAACGAAAATCATTTTTAGGGTAATATCTATTGCAATTATCATAGCACCCTTTCGGGGTTAGTTAAACGCAAATCATTTTTAGGGTAATATCCAAAGAACGTATCTGTACCCGGTTTTCATGCTTTCATCCGGTTAATTTTTCCATCAAATCCCGAAGGGATGGCCTGATTATAGAAATTTAGAATAAACAGGAATAAACAAACCCCGAAGGGGTGGAATATTTAATCCATCCATTCGAATAAATATTTCAAATCTTGCTCTATCTCAAATTTTTCATAAAAAATCGATGACGGAAAATTGTGCATTCGTTAGAGGATAATATATCTCACCCCTTCGGGGTTAGGTAAACGAAAATCATTTTTAGGGTAATATCTATTGCAATTATCATAGCACCCTTTCGGGGTTAGTTAAACGCAAATCATTTTTAGGGTAATATCCAAAGAACGTATCTGTACCCGGTTTTCATGCTTTCATCCGGTTAATTTTTCCATCAAATCCCGAAGGGATGGCCTGATTATAGAAATTTAGAATAAACAGGAATAAACAAACCCCGAAGGGGTGGAATATTTAATCCATCCATTCGAATAAATATTTCAAATCTTGCTCTATCTCAAATTTTTCATAAAAAATCGATGACGGAAAATTGTGCATTCGTTAGAGGATAATATATCTCACCCCTTCGGGGTTAGGTAAACGAAAATCATTTTTAGGGTAATATCTATTGCAATTATCATAGCACCCTTTCGGGGTTAGTTAAACGCAAATCATTTTTAGGGTAATATCCAAAGAACGTATCTGTACCCGGTTTTCATGCTTTCATCCGGTTAATTTTTCCATCAAATCCCGAAGGGATGGCCTGATTATAGAAATTTAGAATAAACAGGAATAAACAAACCCCGAAGGGGTGAAATATTTAATCCATCCATTCGAATAAATATTTCAAATCTTGCTCTATCTCAAATTTTTCATAAAAAATCGATGACGGAAAATTGTGCATTCGTTAGAGGATAATATATATCACCCTTTCGGGGTTAGTTAAACGCAAATCATTTTTAGGGTAATATCCAAAGAACGTATCTGTACCCGGTTTTCATGCTTTCATCCGGTTAATTTTTCCATCAAATCCCGAAGGGATGGCCTGATTATAGAAATTTAGAATAAACAGGAATAAACAAACCCCGAAGGGGTGAAATATTTAATCCATCCATTCGAATAAATATTTCAAATCGTGTTCTATCTCAAATTTTTCTAAAAAATCAAGATATTCTTCTTTGAAAGTTCTTTTTTGATGATGTACTTCCTGATTCAATATATACCGATAAACATCATCCACCTGAGAATGAGAATATGAAAAGGCCCCGTATCCTTCCTGCCAGGCAAATTCCCCAGTCTGAAACTTTTTCTCTTTAATGAAATTGGTTGTGTTGTTTTTAATATCTCGTACCAAATCAGAAAGGCATATGGAGGGTTTCATTCCAATAAGCAAATGAACGTGGTCAGAAACCCCGTTTACAATAATCGGTTTCTGGTTTTTCCCCTTGATAATACCTGCCATATATTTGAAGACCTCATCCCTCCATGGTTTTTGCAACAGGTTTTGTCTTCCTTTAACTGCAAAAACTACATGGATGTAAATTTGCGAAAATGTTCCTGCCATAATCATGTCACCCCTTCGGGGTTCTTGTTTTTAAACCTCTTTTTATCTTCTAGAATAATAACACCCCTTCGGGGTTGTTATCTGCAAAAATATTAAGTTCAAAAATTCTGTTATCAAATATCGGAAAAATACCTTTCCCTTGCAAATGCAGATTACTAATGCAAGGAGATTCGCTAACCTGATTCTCAGCAGGCAGCCGGGAAAAACGATTGTTTATTAGGTCTATTATCAGAACATCCCGTTCTCATTGACAATTTCATCCGGCGGAGCCTGTACAAGGTCCCACAATTCGACTATTTTATCATCCACGAACCGAAAAAAATGCACCAGTGCTATTCCAGGCTCTCCGGGACTTATAGTGACCTTCGAATACACTGCCACCCTTTTATCTTCCTGTATGGCAAACCGGATTTCCAGTTCTTTGCCGGGAAGAATCCTGGCACTTTCTTCCATGACTTCTTTTAACGATCCGGCATCGCCTTTAAAATGCACATTGTGGTGCCTGAAGTCCGGCGCTACATATAAATCAAATGCCTCGGCAACCAGCCCGGCGGCTGTAAGTTTCAAAAATTCTGTTGCGGAAGTTTTTATATAATTGCCTGGCTTATCCATTCTTTTGAGGTGTTTGCTTGCTTCAGATT
Organism: Bacteroidales bacterium; assembly: GCA_963677975.1. Taxonomy (GTDB): domain Bacteria; phylum Bacteroidota; class Bacteroidia; order Bacteroidales; family UBA4417; genus UBA4417. The sequence continues at coordinate 5,343,408 of OY782677.1, forward strand.
GCATAGAATGTTGAAGTCAAATCAATAATTCTGTTCACAACTAATTCCCTTTCTTCAGCACCACTTCCCTGTATTTTTTACTGTTCCAGGTATTGATCATGGTGCGGAAAGAATCATATTTATCGACAGGGACCTCTGTTTTCAGGATGATGATCTTCCTTACAATATGAAGCTGGCTCCCTTCGGCTGAAATCGAACAGTCAATACTGCCGAATTCATTGTTCATGCTTAGTTTGGCAGGCGCTGTTGCCAAGGCCATTCCATCAGGAATCTTGATAAAAATATCATACGATTCGTTTATAGCAAACGGTAGGTCGAGCAACTCAGTGCGATTGCTGATCAGCTCGGTCATATGCCAGCCGTCGGAAGCCAAAGAAGCAGCTGGAAGTTTTAAAAACACATGTCCGCCTTTTTCGCTTGCAAACGAAGTTGCAGAAGCTTTAAATCCAAACGATAAGAGGTCAATATCGGTTTTGCCTTTTACTACAGCGCTTACCTTCCCGGCTCCGAAAACACCTGAAAGCATTGATGCGGCAAAGGCCGTATCTTTTTGAATTTTCAGCCAGGGATTGAGCCTGCCGCCAAGTTCGAGATTCAGGTTTCCCTGGAGTATAAGGTCGGTATCCATTTCAAGGTTTCCTGTGAGCGAAAACACATTCGGCGAATCGCTTATGAGTTCCGAAAGCTGGATTTTATCCGGTACGATCGTTATAATCCGTTTCCCGCCCAGCGAGTAACGCAGATCCTGCTGTTCTGCCTGTACAGGCGATATGAAAACAGGGTCCAGCCCCGGGATGTAAACTTTTACTAAAAACCGCTCAAATAACGCGGGACTTGCAATTTTTTTTGAATAGTACCTATCGGCAACAACAGCCACTGGCTCGGCCTGTATGTTTTGCGAACGAAGCATGCATGTTAACAGAACAGACTTCTCGCCATCCGTACCGCCATTGCTTTTCCAGGTTGCAGCTGCATTCCTGAGTTTATATCCGGTGTACTGCAGAGGAACCTGCCAGGTATTCAGCTCTGTACTCACTTTATCCAGCAGTTTAAGCACTTTCAGCAGGGGTGGGTCGGTTCCTGCAACTGCATATGCTGCTGCAGCTTTAACCTCCGCCGGGATTTCACATTTAAATGCATCCTGCGATGCAAAACCCGAAATGGCATCAGATTTTTTAGGGCTCACCGCAAATACAATCCTCGGCCGGTTCTGCTGTTCGTGAGGTCTGAAATCTTCGTGTGTTGCTGCCGGCATATCGGTCAACGTCCAGGTATAGCTGGTTTTCCCGCCCGATTTCAATATTACGGGCTTTGCCTGTATATTGAATTGCTCCAAATTTAGTATTGTAGCCGAAGGAACCGTAACTATGAAAATAAGTTTTTTCACAGGTGAATTCATCCAGAGCTGTTCGTTAGCCATAAAAACAGGCATATAGCCTTTCACTGATGATAACGTATAATCGAAATCAATAGTTGCCCCTTTTTCAAGTGCTGTATGTGTTACAACCATTTCGCGAAGGCGGTTCCAGGCAGGAACATTTGCGGCAAATCCCGGCAACAACTCATTGTATGCATTTTCAGGTGTAGCTACCTGTTTGCCATCGGCCATTGTAGTGACCGAGCGGTTAATTTTCAGTTTCTGAAAAGCAGGATCATATACAATAAAATCCTCACCATAAAGATTATGGAAGGCATAATAGCTGTTTATCAGTAATTTGTGATTGTAATGAAACGACCAGCTGCCATCTTTTTCGAGTGTGTATTCTTTTGTTTGCTCCTGGTAAATGGCATCAGTTTTCCCGACCTGGGCAATAAGACCGTTTGCAGCTAAAAGCAATAAAACAAATGGGATTATTTTATGAAACATAGGATTGAGGTTTTTTGAAAAGGATTGTTGCTGACAGATAACTTTTGTTTTTAGAGGTACGATTGACGAAGTACTAGGTACGATTATCTCATTACAATTCGTAAATCGTCATTTGTAAATCGTACCTGTTTATTTGACTCTTACAATCAAAGGATCCGTCACAAGCTGGTTCTGGTAAGCAACTGCCTTACGGAACGATTCCCAATCGGAGGGTTGATAAATGCGTTTCGGAAAGCTTGCATTAAACGAAAATTTCAATACATCATTTTCCCTTTTCACCATACCGAAATATTGAGCTCCGCTCCCATCGCCCGATTCGGGGGCCGGCGAATAAACTATTTCTTTTATATCAGGCAAGGTGATTTTTTCAGTTATTTCAACTGTATGCGATGTACGGTCGCGGAAAGGGAATTTCCTGTCTTTCAAACCGGTATCAAAACCCATATGAGGCATTGCCCTTTTCATAAAACCGCTTGCGAGTAGGGGTGTAAAAATCAGTTCATCACCCGCTACGGTAGCATATTCGGGAATACGGATACGGAATTGCATCATCACCGGGCCTGCAAGGTAATTATAGGGATCGTCGTATGTAACTTTAACAAGTTGTGCGAGCGGTGAAATCTTTAAAACTTCTTTTTCGACGTTGGCAGTCCAGTCGGCTATATAGGCCCGTGTGAACAAACTGCGTACGGAGGCATCGGTCTGACCCTCAGCAGTTACAGTATAATCACCTTCCAATGTGCCATCTGCTGCAATACTGGTACTCCCACTCATCCGGAGATAATGGTTCGATGGGTTCGAAACCGGTGTTTCAGCCAGGTCGGCACCTTCGGGAACGCCCATAAGATAGTTCTGCTGTTGTTCGGCACTCGACCACAATTCGCGGACAAAAGGCACCCAGGTCGGATCAAGCAGGTGGTATTTACCATCGGCTTTGCCTTTAACAACGGTAACGCAATGGTTAAACTGGTCAGCAGGGATATAATCAATCCTCGAACCTGCCATAGTCATTGCCGGGTATGCCTCGAAACCTGCAGCACGAAGCATGGTGATAAGCATTCCGGCTTTATCCTTACATACACCGCAACGATCGGTAAAATTCATTTCGCCGTTGTGAAGGGTATATCCTTCACCTTTGCCCATGCTTACTCCCAGGTAACGGATCTCATCACCAGCCCAGTGTGTAAGTATAGTAACTGAATCGAGTTCAGTCCGTGCATTTTGCAGCAACTCATTTACTTTCTTCTTAATAGCATCATTAGCCGAAAAACTTTTATACTCTTCGTTAACGCCATAAAACCAGGTACTTTTCGATTTCCAGTCGGGACTTGTGCTCATAAGCAATTTTGGAGCAATGTCCGACAGGTCGACTGAGCGGGGTTCGGTTTTAAACGGCATTATATCCTTTTTCGAAAATGTATACACCAGCCTATTGCCGCTGCGCCACATCTTTGAGCTGACTTCGCCGTTGTAAACTTCGTACTGCAGCACTTTGGTATCGGGTACACTTATGCGGTATACTTTTGATAAAATGGGGTCGTTGCTGTAAAAAGGAACAATATCATAAAAATGGCCTTTCATAGGCGGGATATATCTTTCATCGTCATCGCCACCAGTAAGCAAGGCATAAGTAAATCCTTTCCGATAGAGGAAAACCTCAACTGCATCCCCCGGTTCCAGCCTCCCGATTTCAATCATTTTTTCACGTGCTCCCCAATAGATTGCCCGCGCAGGCTGCGGATAGTCGAGCACTTTTGAAGTATCTACAGCAGTTTGAGTGCCATCGGCATGGTAAACTGTTACTCCTCTTATTTCGGACCAGGCCGAAAGCGGATCGTAATCCAGTTTTAGAACCGACATAGTCTTTGCACCTTCGGGAGTAAGGACTTTGTAAAGACGATGCATATAATTATGGCTCAGCCCGCTTTCCAGCATTTCGACCCGAGTGCTGTCGAATATAACCAGTACATTCGAGCCGGGATATAACTTACGGTCACCGGCTTTTTTAACCAGGTCGTTGATTGTACCGGCAATGGCAGCTGAAACTGATAAACAAATAAGCAGGATCAGCAAGGATCTGTTTTTCATAGTTGAAGATTTTTAACCTGGAAATGAGGGTATAAAGTTAAATATTGAATCCATTGGGAAATACAAATGCGGATTCATTTATTAACAATCATACAATTAGCCCTCCTTAAGTCCTTATCACCACTCCAGTTCCAAAGTTTTTGTTCAATTTTGCCGTGAATCTCTTTTAAAGTTATTCTCTGAAACAAAAACAGGGAGAAACAGTTTATACTTCAAACTAATTTATTCATGAATCAATACTTAATGACGCCAGTAAAAATTGGCAATCTTTCGCTTCCGAACCGGATTATTATGGCCCCATTAACCCGCCGGCGTGCTGACGCTGATTATATTCCAACCCAAATTATGGCAACTTATTACCGCCAGCGTGTTTCAGCCGGGTTACTTATTTCGGAAGCAACTCCAATTTCACCCCAGGCTGTAGGGTATTTGAATGTTCCGGGAATCTGGAACCAGCAGCAGGTCGAAGGGTGGAAACCGGTTACAAAAGCCGTACATGAAGCCGGAGGACGCATTTATATGCAACTATGGCATGTGGGACGAATTTCGCATTCGCTACTTCAACCCGGGCAAGGCCTGCCGGTTTCGGCCTCGGCAATAAGTGCAGGCGAAATAATCAATACACCCGAAGGCCATAAACAAATGGAAGTGCCACGGGCACTCGAAACAAACGAAATTCCGGGCATTACCAGGGATTATGCCGAAGGAGCAAGCCGGGCGATTGAAGCCGGGTTCGATGGCGTGGAGATTCATGGTGCCAATGCCTACCTGATCGACCAGTTTTTGCATTCCTCATCCAATATCCGAACCGACAAATACGGCGGCAGCATCGCAAACCGTGCCAGGTTTCTGTTCGAAGTTGTTGAAGCTGTTATAAGTGCCATTGGTAATACAAGAGTAGGAATCCGTCTTTCGCCCAGTAATGTGCGAAACGGGATGAACGATTCCGATCCGGCAGGAATATACAGTTACGTGGTGAATAAACTCAATGATTATAACCTTGCTTATCTTCACCTTGTTGAGCCCATGATGCCCCTCGATGCTTTCCCGCACATGATAAAGGAAGTAACGAAATTCTTCAGACCTTTATGGAAAGGGCCGCTGATTACTGCCGGAAATTATACTCCCGAGACAGGAGAAAAAGCCGTGGAAGTAGGTATTGCTGATATGGTGGCCTTTGGCCGCCTGTTTATTTCCAACCCCGATCTGCCCGAACGTATCGCCCTTAAAGCAGCCATGAATGAACCCGACACTACAACATTTTATGCAGGTGGCGAAAAAGGATATACCGATTATCCTAATTTATAAAACGAAAGAACATCCCTAAAGTATAAGAGAAGTGCAATTGCGCTTCTCTTTGCATTTTATGCCATTTTTAAATCTCTGAAACGGATCAGCCTGCCGGCTTTTGTATCCCATAATTTCAGGTTTACATATTTAAATCCTTTAAAAAAGGGAACAGGTTTAACTGTACTGAAGAGAGCATTTTCTTTATGGCATTTTTCGAGGCGGTAATTCGGGATTTTTGAACTCAGGTGGTGAATATGATGAAACCCGATATTTCCTGAAAACCACTGCAGGATTTTCGGAAGTTTATAATACGAACTGCCGTGAATGGCAACGGTTTTGAAATCCCAGTCCTGGTCGGTATACCAGTGAGTTCCATCAAACTGGTGCTGTAGGTAAAAGAGGTAAACTCCGCCTATCGCGGCAAAATACATCACCGGTATCTGGATCAGCAGGTAAGCTTTCCAGCCTATTGTCATGCAAAGTACAGATGCAACCAAAGCAATCCCGGCATTGGTTCCATATACGCTCATTTTTTCCTTGATCGAAAAATGTTTCCTTGTAAACCGGTTTGCAACCAGGAACATTAAAGCCGCTCCAAGGCCAAACATAACAAAAGGATTGCGAAATATGCGATATGCCAGTTGTTTGCGTTTTGGCAGTGCCAGGTACTCATCAACCGTAAGCGTCCAGACATCCCCCGAGCCACGCTTATCGAGGTTACCAACTGTACGGTGGTGGATAAGATGCGCATGATGCCAGCGGTGGTAAGGTGTAAAAGCGAGTATCCCGAATACATATCCTACAATTTCGCTCAGCAGTTTCGACTTAAAAAACGATCCATGCCCGCAATCGTGAAATATGATGAATAACCTTACCAGGAATCCGGCCGAAAGCAATATCAAGGGCAGAGTAATCCAGTAGCTGTATTTAAGGCTGATGACCATCAGAACCCACAGAATTACATAAGGTATAAACGTATTGATGATCTGCCACCAACTATGGAGGCTATCACCGTTGCGGTAAGGGGCTATAATTTTTACCCATTTTTCTTCGGTCTTCGCTTTCACGTTAGCCTCTATTTGCATTATTAGAATTATTAGGATTTATTAAGAATTATTAAGATCATACATTCTGACCATCAGCAAACCTTAACCCGAAATGCATTAAGACTGAAGTGCATTACAGTACAACATAAATTCAGGCTCCCGGTTCACAACAGTACAAAATTAATCAAATTTTAAGGTTAAAACAAGAACCGAATTGCTGAAGAGTTTATGCCAATATCACGATTCATTTTATACTTTTGTGTTGTAATTAATTTCCTCTGGATCATGAAAAAACTAATCTTCCTTCTTCTTCTTTTTATTGCATCTTATCAGGCTTTTGCATCGTTCGACGATTGGTTTGTAAACAAAACACTGCGAATCGATTATTGGCATACCGGCGACAGTAATCACGAATTGTACTCAATTGACCAGGTGAGGTCAGAGCCTTTCTGGGGAGGATCGCATACATTCCTGATCGACAACCTGCAGTTCGGTGAGTATTATTTCAAGGCTTTTGATGTTGAAACAAACACTCTTATATACAGCCATGGCTTTTGTGCTCTGTTTGATGAATGGCAGTTTACCGAAGAGGCGAAACTTACCAGCCGTACATATACCGAAACCGTTGTTATGCCTTTTCCAAAGAAGAATGTGCGTGTTGAATTCTACAGCCGCAACAAGAAAGGCGTTTACGATAGACTTTTCGAATATACCGTTGATGTAAAGAGCTATTTTATTTCTTCCGAAAAACAAATGGAATATCCTGTTTATGATGCTATTGTATCAGGTGATCCTGCAACCAAAGTCGATATTGTAATAGTGCCGGAAGGTTACACGGCAGCTGAAATGGATAAATTCAAAGCCGACTGCGATAAGTTTGCTTCTGAACTTTTCAAATTCGAACCCTTTACCCAGAACCGTGATAAATTTAATATACGTGCGGTCCTGGCGCCTTCGCGCGAAAGCGGTACCGATATTCCGGGTGATCATATCTGGAAAAATACCATCTTGAACAGTTCGTTCTATACCTTCGATTCGGAACGATACCTTATGACAACCGATAACCGGAGCGTTCGCAACCTCGCTGCCAATGCTCCTTACGACCAGATTTACATCCTTGTGAATTCCTCAAAATACGGGGGCGGATCCATTTATAATTATTACAGCACTTCGGTAAACAGCAACAAAGCCGCAGCTAAGATTTTCGTTCACGAATTCGGGCATGGTTTTGCCGGTTTGGCTGATGAGTACGACGATGGCTCCACCTCCTTCAATGATATGTACCCAACTGATCTTGAACCCTGGGAACCCAATATTACAACCCTTGTAAAATTCGAAACAAAGTGGAAAGGTTTGCTTGCACCGAATACAACCATCCCGACACCTGTTGACAACATTACACCTCTTCAGCTGGGTGTTTACGAAGGTGCCGGCTATGTAGCCAAAGGTCTTTACCGCCCAACCCCGGACTGCCTTATGCGCACATTCAGGGGCGATAAATTTTGCCCGGTTTGCTCTCAGGCAATACAGAAGATGATTGATTTGTATACGAAGTAGCAAGTACTGAATCAGAACAAAATTAATTTTCCTATTCACTGCGCTATATTGATTTTGCTGTGAATCAGTCTTAACACCCTGATAAAATCTGCCAGGGCAGTAAGGTTCATTTTTATTTCTGAATAATTATTTTCCGTTCGGCAGTATGTCCATTGGCTTCAATTGTCAAGAAATATAAACCATTCGACAATCCCGAAACAGGAATCGATTTCCGGATTGATGCATGCTCACAATTGGCACTTTCCTCCATAAGAGTTTGCCCGGTCAGATTCTTTAAAACAAATTTATAATTGCCGTTTTCAATATTATCAGCTGATATATAAATATTGTCATTAGCTGGATTAGGGAAAACCTGAAAGTGCGAAAGGTAATCTTCTTCGGCTATGCCAATAGAATTACTCACCGTAAAACTCTGGTTGCATACTACTGCGTTATAGGTCGTTTGAAAAGCATACACTCCTGGCACAGTCGGCAACTTTTTCGACCAGCCGAGGTAACTAGCCTTATAATATAGGGTTGGGGTGTAAGTCCAGTTATTGTTGTCAAATACGGATCCGTCGGGATTGAGTATTTTCAGCGCCAGATTTGAACCAACAGATGCATCAATCAGAAAAACATAAAACTTTGCATACCCGGTAGGCAGCCCAACTCCCTGGAAAGAAACAGGGAATAAAGTACTTTCTTCGAGGGTTCCTGTATTCGGGCAAGGGGCCATAACGATATCCGTAGTATGAACCGACGCTTTTAAAACCCTTGCTTCGGTATAACTGGGTTGAGTCACCCAATAGGAGTTTGAATTCAATGTATTGCAGGTGCCCGAAAACGGATCAACACAGGTAGAAAGTGTGCTTCCACTCCAGACTTCAAAATGCAGATGGGGTCCTGATGAGCTTCCTGAACTGCCAACAATTCCCAGATATTCGCCTTTTGCAACGGGTTGCCCTGTTGCTTTCGTGGTAACTGTTCCGGATTTCATGTGCCAGTATAAACTCCGGGAGCCATCAGCATGCTGAATTATCACATAATTTGCTGTTAACGTATTCGTGTTGCAGTTTCGGTCGAATTCGCCATCATGCTTGTCAATTATAGTTCCGGGGGCAGCCGCAATAATTTCCACCTGGCTGTTATCCATTTTATAAAAACCAAATGGCCATATAACAAAATCGGTTCCTTTATGCCCGTCGTATGTATTTGTTCCGCAATTGTAGTCCTTTATAGAGCCAGTCGTATTATCCTGATCAACATTAGCCCCGGTATACTGGTATCCGCAATCGCTTAATCCGGAAGCAGCTTTAACCGGCATATCAAAAAGTACAGTCTCGTTACTTTTCGTAATCTTATCCAATCCCAATAATTTAACGTTTTCATTACACCGCTTCTCAATCATTTCATACTGTTGAGGTGTAATTTCGGGATGTTGGGCATCGTATTTTTCAAAAATATATTCTCCTCCATCCGGTTCGGACCTATTCATATCCTGGGCATGGCCTGATAAGGACAAACCTAGAAACAAAATCAGTAATCTAATGGTTGTTTTCATATTTCAGAATATTCAGTAGCTATGGAAGTCCCTTTGTTAAAACTTAAGGTTAAATATTTTCAGTTTCCGGCATAATCCCCGAAACCGGTTTTAGAGGCCGAACATTAAACCATTTTTCAGTTCTTCTCAATATAAAGGCTGCAACTTGCATGCACAAATAAAGCAGATTAGCAAAGTTTTAAGAAGTGTTCAAATTCCTGACGGCTGGAAAATTCTATGTAAATGTAAGCAATATTTCTGCTTTTCACCCGGCAATTTGTTTCAATCCCCTCAAAATCATATGTTTTATACAATAATCTTCTTGGTACGTGTTGAAGAATTTAATCTGCTTTTTAAGGTTTCCTAGTGTTTACGAGAAATCAACAAATCAGAAAGCAAAATGTTTTTTCCGGAAAGTGTCGTTCTGAATACGTGAGAGAATTAGGTATACACATAGGCATTTATACATTCAGCAAAAGTATTTTCTTATAAAAGAGGGCTTTTACTTATATATATTCTAAATAGCAATAAAACTACAAGTTAACTATCGGGAATGAGCAGGAAATAACTAATTTTGCAGCCCGAAAAAATTGAATTTTTTTTCTTTTTCCGTGTTATCCCATTAACAATACATAAATCAGGAGGGCATATGGCCATTACAAAATTAGAACAGATGTTTGATTTGCTGAAAAGCAAACCCAAGAAACGTATTTCAGTTGCTTTCGCAAACGATGCACACACCATCGAAGCAGTTTACGCTGCTGTCGAAAAAGGAATTGTTGATGCAACACTTACCGGCGACGAGGCATTTATCAGGAAAACCTGTGAAGAGCATCATATGGATGTAACCAGATTTGAAATTCTGAATGAGCCCAACGAAGCCAAAGCAGCTACCCTTGCCGTACAACTTATCAACGAAGGCAAAGCAAGCCTCCTGATGAAAGGTTCGCTCAGTACCGACAAATACATGCGTGCTATCCTTAACAAAGCAGTTGGTATTACCAACGAAGGCGCTGTTCTGTCGCATGTTTCGGTTATGGAGTTCCCTTCGTACCATAAACTGCTCACCATTGCCGATGTGGCCATTATTCCCCAGCCCGATCTGAAACAGAAGATCAAAATGATCGACTACCTGGTTAAAGTATCGAAAGCTTGCGGTGTCGAAAAACCAAAAGTTGCTGTAATTGCTGCTACGGAACAAATGCTTGCAGGAATGCCTGCATGCGTTGACGGAGCTATTCTGGCCAAAATGAGTGACCGCGGACAGATACCGGGTTGTGTGGTTGATGGGCCTCTTTCACTCGATGCTGCCATTGATATGGAATCAGTTCAGATTAAGAAAGTTACCGGCCCGGTTGCCGGTGATGCCGATTGCCTTTTGTTCCCAAATATCGAATCCGGAAATGTATTCTTTAAAGGCGGCACCAAATTGGCCGGCGCCGAACTGGCAGCTTACGTGGCAGGTGCACGTGTACCCTGCGTACTCACTTCGCGCGGCGACAGCGCTTTAACCAAAACCTATTCGATTGCCCTTGCCGCTTTAATGGCATAACTTATAACAGGGATACCCTATGGAAGACTTTCGCATTCTGGCTATCAACCCGGGATCAACTTCAACAAAAATTGCGGTTTACCAGAACATGAACCCTGTTTTTGTAAAGAACATCACGCATGCCAGCGAGGAGTTAGCACAGTTTGAACATATTGCTGACCAGTTCCATTTCCGCAAGGAAATAATTTACAGGGAACTGGAAGAAGCCGATATACAACTGGATAAAATACAGGCGGTAGTTGGCCGGGGCGGTATGCTGAAACCCATTTCCTCAGGGGTCTATCTTGTAAACGATGCCATGAAGCTCGATCTTCATGAACACCCTATTAAAGAACATGCCAGCAACCTTGGAGGTCTTATAGCCGACGAAATTGCCCGATCACTTCCCAATGCCAGGGCCTATATTGCCGATCCGGTTGTGGTTGATGAACTTGATGATATTGCCCGTGTTGCCGGGCATCCGTTGTTTAAGCGTATCTCAATTTTTCATGCCCTTAACCAGAAAGCTATTGCCCGTCAGCATGCCAAAAGCATAATGAAACATTACGAGGACCTGAACCTTATTGTTGTACATATGGGTGGTGGAATTACAGTAGGGGCGCATTACAAAGGGCGTGTTATTGATGTAAACCAGGGTCTCGACGGCGAAGGCTCATTTTCGCCTGAGCGAAGCGGTACATTGCCTACCGGCGACCTCGTACGTTTTTGTTTCAGTGGCCAGTATACCGAAAAGGAGGTCGCAAAAATGGTTGTCGGCAACGGCGGAATTGTTGCCCACCTGGGAACCAACAGCGCCTATGAAGCCGAGCAGCTCGCCCAGAACGGCGACGAAAAAGCGAAATTCATCCTCGAAGCCATGGCTTACCAGGTGGCTAAGAGCGTGGGATCGATGGTTCCGGTGCTAAAAGGTGATGTAGATGCTATCTTACTCACAGGAGGTGTGGCTCACAGCAAGTGGATCACCAATATGATAATTGAGAGGATTTATAAGTTTGCACCTGTTTATATTTATCCCGGAGAGGACGAAATGCGGGCACTCGCTTTCAACGGCCTGATGGTGCTGAAGGGTGAAGTGGAAGTGAAGGAATATATATAAATAAATAGGTAATAGAGAAAAGTTAACTAAAAATGGGAAATAGCCGGTATGACTGTTTCCCATTTTCTTGTGATATCCTTTTTGTTTTGATACTATTTCCCATTAACTATTAACCTATTCAAAACCCCGGGGAAATGCTCATGTTCCAGTTCATGGATTTTTGCCGCCAGCATGTCAGGAGTATCGTCCGGTTGAACCTGGCAAGTAGCCTGGAAAATAATATCGCCTTCATCGTAGTGCTCATTTACATAATGAATGGTAATCCCGCTTTGTTTATCGCCTGCTGCTATTACCGATTCGTGGACCCTGGCCCCGTACATGCCTTTCCCTCCGTATAAAGGTAAAAGTGCCGGATGTATATTAATGATCCTCTGTGGAAATGCATTTAGAATATAATCAGGTATTAGCCAAAGAAATCCAGCCAGGATGATCCAGTCAACCTCCCTGGTTTTCAAATCAGCCAGAATGGATTGCGTATTATAAAACGTATCCCTGCCAAATAAAACAGAAGGTATCTCAAGCCGTTTCGCTCTTTCAAGAACAAAAGCATCAGGTTTGTTGCAATAAATGGCTGCTATTTCCGGCATTCCGGCTTCTGAAAAATATTCAGCCAGTCGCTGGGCATTGCTGCCATTGCCGGAGGCGAAAACAGCTATACGGGGAATTTTATTCATTGAGAATTGTTAATTTCAGAACCAGTATGTCTGGGCCCGGATTCCGGAATATTTTCATTCATCAAAATAACAAAATCCTGCTGACATACGGGCAATATAGGTAAAAAGCATAATAAAAAACTGCAGGCAGGAACACCAATACGTTTGTAATGCGCTCAATATTAAAAACATATAGTATTGAACAGATGTATGTTAAGCAGTATATCCTTAAAATAATCAAGGTAAATATTGTTTTATACTCTAATTTGTTATTTCTTTGCAGCATAAAAACCAATTAAAGCGTACAACAATGTCCGACATTGCAACAAGAGTAAAAGCTATCATCGTTGATAAGCTGGGAGTAGACGAAAAAGAAGTAAACCCTGCAGCAAGTTTCACCAACGACCTGGGTGCCGATTCACTGGACACCGTTGAACTGATCATGGAATTCGAAAAAGAATTCAACATTGCTATTCCTGACGATCAGGCTGAAAAAATCAGTACAGTAGGTGATGCTATCACTTACCTCGAAAGCAACGCAAAATAAGTAAATCTCATTCGATGAAGTTAAGGCGAGTAGTAGTTACCGGCCTTGGCGCGCTGACTCCATTAGGCAACACGGCTCCGGAATATTGGAGCGGGTTGGTTAATGGAGTTAGTGGTGCTGGCCCCATCACACATTTTGATACAAGCAAGTTCAAAACGCAGTTTGCCTGTGAAATCAAAAATTTCGACCCTTTAAATTTCTTTGATCGCAAGGAGGTCAGGAAATTTGACCCTTTTACCCTTTACGGCATGGTTTGTGCCGATGAGGCTGTGAAGGATTCCGGCCTGGAAGATGAAAAAATCGACCATGATCGTGTTGGTGTTATCTGGGCTTCAGGAATTGGTGGCATGACTACCATTTTCGACGAAATCTCAGGTTTTACTGCCGGCGATGGTACACCTCGTTTCAGCCCGCTCATGATCCCGAAAATGATTGCCGATATTGCTGCCGGACAGATTTCGATCCGTTATGGATTCCGTGGTCCGAATTTTGCTACCGTTTCGGCATGTGCTTCGTCGGCAAATGCGCTGATTGATGCTTTCAACTATATTCGTCTTGATATGGCTGATGCATTTGTCACCGGAGGTTCCGAAGCAGCAATCAACATTGCCGGGGTTGGCGCTTTCAATGCCATGCATGCACTTTCAACCCGGAACGATGATCCTTCAACGGCATCACGTCCTTTCGATAAGGACCGCGATGGTTTTGTAATGGGTGAAGGCGGAGCTGCTCTTGTTTTTGAAGAACTTGAACACGCCCTTGCAAGAGGTGCCAAGATTTATGCTGAAGTCGCCGGAGCCGGAATGAGTGCCGATGCTTATCACATCACCGCACCACACCCTGAAGGACTCGGAGCCTTAAACTCGATGCGTGCCGCAATAAAAGATGCCGGCATGACTACCGATGATATCGACCATGTTAATACACACGGTACCTCAACCCCGCTTGGCGATATTGCTGAAACAGCTGCCCTTGGCAAACTTTTCGGCTCACATTCATCAGGTGTATATGTAAACTCAACAAAATCGATGACGGGTCACCTGCTTGGTGCTGCCGGAGCTGTTGAAGCCATGGCATCTATTTTTGCCGTTCAGAATGACATTATCCCTGCCACGATCAATCACTTTACTGATGATCCGGAAGTGGATCAGTCACTTACATACGTATTCAATAAAGCATTGCATACAACTGTTAACGCAGCTTTAAGTAATACTTTCGGTTTCGGTGGCCATAATGCCACGCTTATTTTCAAGAAATTCGTTAAGTAATTTTGCCTTTCGAAATTATCAGGCCTATCAGGGTATTTCTCTCTGAAGACAAACAACTTTTTGTAGCATTAAAAAATATTTTCGGGTATTACCCCGGAAATATTTTTTTGTATAAACTGGCATTCCGCCACAAATCGCAGGCCATTGAGCTCTCCAATGGCAACCGCATCAGCAACGAAAGGCTCGAATACCTTGGTGATGCCATACTTAGTGCCATAGTTGCCGATCATCTATTCAAAATGTTTCCATATAAAGACGAAGGTTTCCTTACTGAAATGCGTTCGCGTATCGTAAGCCGGACTCAGTTGAATAAACTTTCGGAAAAACTTGGTATCGATACCCTTATTCTAGCAAACAACGAGAGCAACAATGTATTCCGTTCGATGAAAGGCGATGCTTTTGAGGCATTAATCGGTGCAATTTACCTGGATAAAGGCTATAATTTTACCCGCCGGGTGGTTATCGAAAAAGTTATAAACCAGCATTTCGACCTGCAGGACCTTGAGAATAACGACACAAATTACAAAAGCCGCATTATTGAATGGGCCCAACGCGAAAAACGTTCGCTTGAATTTGTTACCCTCAACGAAGTGGGGCATGGTTACAACAAACAATATGTAGTTGATGTTATGGTCGATAAAATCTCGCTAGGCAAAGGGCGCGATTATTCCATTAAAGGCGCCGAACAGGATGCTGCAATGAAAGCATTGTTACATCTTGAAGCTGAAAAAATTGTAACTTAGCCTTTGATTCCATTCTTTTCACATGGAGAGTATTTCCGGGAGTGAAATAGCCAGTTGACCTGGTATGGAATGCCGTTTTATACTTCAGAATTTATAATTAAGAATGAGCACACACGGATCGAACAAAGCCATTGTTTTCGCACTGGGAGGCAACCTGCTTATTGCCATAATCAAATACATTGTAGCCTTTATTACCGGCAGCGCCGCCATGCTTGCCGAGTCGATACATTCTACTGCCGACAGTTTTAACCAGGTGCTATTGCTGATAGGCCATAAAAGAGCAAAAAAATCGCCAAGCGAAATGCATAGTTTCGGGTACTCCAACGAAGTATTTTTCTGGTCGCTGATGGTAGCCATGTTGCTGTTTTTTGTCGGCGCCCTGTTTTCGATTTACGAAGGCGTTCATAAACTGATATATCCCGAAGAAATTAAAAATATTTACTGGATTTTTGCCGTTCTGATCAGTTCTATCTTTATTGAGGCTAAATCGTTCCAGGTCGCTTTTGGAGAATTCCGTAAAACCACCAAACTGCCATTTCTCAAAGCCATTAAAGCCTCCACACAGGTAAGCCTGATCGTTGTAGTGCTCGAAGATTCAGCTGCCATGGCAGGCCTTGTAATTGTGCTTGTTTCAACCTTGCTGGCCTGGCTTGTGAACCCGGTTTTTGATGCAATTGGCAGTATTTCGGTTGGATTACTGCTGCTATGTGTTGCCATTATGCTGATAGCGGAGGTTAAAAACCTTATCGTCGGCGAAAGCATGCCCCGCGAAAGCAGGCAAATGATGCGGAACACCATTCACAAGTACAGGCAGATCAAACATATAAACCGGCTTCAAACCATGGTTATGGGCGACAGCAGGTACCTGGTTCTGATATCGGTAGATATTGCAGATGATATGAGAGGTTCCGATGCCGAAGACCTTATAGAAGAGATGAAACTGAAGCTGAAAAAAGAAATACCGGAAATAGGCACCATTTATATAGAAATACAGGATTCAGTCAGGAACCAGGCGGGTTAACCGGCGGTTTGAATCAGTTGGGTGTAACGATTTTTCGTAATAACTGATGAGGTGGGAAGGGATAGAGGAGAATTGATTTTCCCCCACTTTTCACCTTGCACCTCACACCTCGCACCTCTTCCGATCGATAAGTAAAAAAGAAATATAACAATAACTGCTTTAACAGAATCATGAAAACAAAGATAGTTGCCACCGTCGGCCCGGCCTGCTCAAGCCGCGAAATGCTAGGGAAACTTATTGAAGCCGGCGTTGATGTATTCCGGCTGAACTTCTCGCACGGATCGTACAGCGATCACCTTGCCGTGATTGAACATGTGCGTTCGCTGAACAAAGAACTCGGCACACATATCGCCCTGCTTGGCGACTTGCAGGGACCAAAAATACGTATAGGTTCTTTTATAAATAATGAAGCCATGATGCCCGACGGGCATGAACTTGTTTTTACAACCAACGAATGCGCTTGCACCGGAGACAGACTTTACATTACCTATCCTGAATTTGCACGCGATGTAAAACCCGGTGAGGACTTGTTGCTCGACGACGGCAAACTCCTGTTCCGCGTTATCGAAACCAACGGAGTGGACGAAGTGAAAGTGAAAGTTATTCACGGCGGAATTTTATCGGGCAAAAAAGGTGTAAACCTCCCGAATACCTTGGTTTCGCTTCCATCGCTTACCGAAAAGGATAAACGCGACCTCGCATTCATACTCGAACACGGATTGAATTGGGTAGCTTTATCGTTTGTAAGAAAAGCGGAGGATATCAGGTACCTGAAACAGGTTATCAAAGAAGTGGGGATTACCGAAAACGTACCGGGTATAATTGCAAAAATCGAAAAGCCGGAAGCCGTTAAAAACATGGATTCGATTATTGCCGAAACGGATGCGGTCATGGTTGCCCGGGGCGACCTTGGTGTTGAGCTTCCGTTGGAACAGGTGCCACTTGTACAGAAGGAACTGATCAGGAAATGCAACCAGCTTGCTAAACCTATAATTGTTGCCACCCAGATGATGGAAGGCATGATAACCAACATCAGGCCTACGCGTGCCGAAGTAAATGATGTAGCCAATTCGGTTCTTGATGGGGCCGATGCAGTTATGCTCAGCGGTGAAACTTCGGTAGGGAATTACCCCGTTGAAGTGGTTGAGACCATGGAAAAAATTATTAACGAAGTGGAGCAAACCGAAGCGATTTATAATAAACCCCACGTAGCAAACTGCGCTGATAAAGAAAGGGTTATTTCCGATTCGGTATTGTCGGCGGCATGCAATATGGCTATCGAAGCCAATGCCAGCGCAATCATAGCTATGACTATTACCGGCTATTCCGCACAGCGTATCAGCAGTCAGCGACCAAAGCAGGATATTTTAATTTTTTCAGGCAATCATTTCCTGTTATGCCGCATGAACCTGGTATGGGGAATCAAGGGTTTTTATTTCGATAAAATTGTTACTTCCACAACCAAAACATTCAAAGCTATAACTGAACAGCTTATAAGTGAAAAGCTTATCAAAAAAGGCGACCTGCTAATAAAGGTTGCCAGCACGCCTATTTATGTGGCAGGGCAAACGAATACGGTAAAGATGGATTATGCGTAAATAAAGTTTCTTCTTACTGGCTACTGGTTGCTGGTTTAAATTCAAAAGTCCAAATCCGAAATCCGAAATCAAACATCCGAAATCAAATGGCCCGCGTACCACGTCTTGAACCCGCCTTTGAACCGGCCGATGCACTTATTGGTATTGCAACCTCAATTCCTGTAATTCAACTGGTTCATTTTATCAATAACCTCTCATTTCTTAACCTGGTAAGGGAAGAAGATCTTCCTGTGTACTTCGAAAAAACGGATACGCTCAACAGCTTCAAATTCTTTTATTACCAGGACGAGGATTACAGGAGCGATTTCTGCCTGTTGACCAACAGTAGTGCGGGGATTATGCTTTTGCCAACGCACAGGCAATTTAGCTATTTCCTTATTATACATGGTGCGTTACCTGATGAAAAGGTAATCCGCCTTGTTTCGCAGGTGAAATCGATAAGCGGTGTTCAACTGGCTGTTAGTATAAAACAGGAAACCGTTAAAGAACTAGGCCCTGTGCTGCAGGACCTGGAACTTCATCTTACTGAGCTGAAAAAGAAAAAGAATGAGAGCCAGAAACGGATAATGCCATCAGCCGAAGATCAATGAAAGGAAAAATCCTGGTTACCATTCAGTTTACATGCTTAGCTCTTCTAGCCATTTTTACAAACTGGCTTATACTGAAATGGTGGGTTTTTAGCCTGCTTTCTGTTTCCGGGTTCCTGGCATTTTGGGCTATGGCTATTATGAAATATGGAAACTTTAATATCGTTCCGAACCCGGTCATGGATGGCACAATGGTATCGGGCGGGCCCTATAAACTGATCCGCCACCCGATGTATACCTCCATTTTTATATTTGCTGCTGCTTTGCTGGTGGGCCAGTTTGATTATGTGAAATTAACCGTCAGCCTTGTGCTGCTTGCATGCCTTGTGGTAAAAATGCGTTTCGAGGAAGATTTACTTTGTAAACATTATCCCGGATATAAAGCCTATATGGGAAATACAAAAAGGGTTATACCATTTGTTTGGTGACATTTAAACTTAAGCATTCGGATTAAACGGGAAGTGCCAGGTACCATGTTCCGTGTGCCTTAAGTACGCGAATCCAGCCACTCCTTATTCTCCTTGTTGCACCTTTTCATTGTCTCCTTGTCTTCCCTACCCGGCCGACTCAAACTGCTTAAGGAAGCGCAGGTCGTTTTCGCTGAACATACGCAAATCTTTTACCTGGAATTTAAGGTTTGTAATGCGTTCGATTCCCATTCCGAAAGCGTAACCCGAATATTCACGGCTATCGATGCCGCAGTTTTCGAGCACAGCCGGATCAACCATGCCGCAACCAAGTATTTCGACCCAGCCGGTATATTTACAAAAACTGCAGCCTTTACCACCGCAGAGGTTACACGAAATATCCATTTCGGCAGAGGGTTCGGTGAAAGGGAAATACGAAGGGCGCAACCTGATCTGTGTATCGGGTGCAAACATTTCGCGGGAGAAATACAATAAAGTCTGTTTCAGGTCGGCAAAAGAAACATTACGGTCGATGTACAATCCTTCGACCTGGTGGAAGAAACAATGTGCGCGGGCCGAAATGGCTTCGTTTCGGTAAACCCGTCCGGGAAATATAGCGCGTATAGGTGGTTTTGTATTTTCCATTACACGGATCTGAACACTTGACGTATGCGTACGCAACGCAATATCGGGATCTTTCTCAATAAAGAAAGTATCCTGCATATCGCGGGCCGGGTGTTCGGGCGGGAAATTGAGCGCCGAAAAGTTGTGCCAGTCGTCCTCAATTTCAGGGCCCTCGTTAACCGTGAAACCCAGGCGGGTAAAAATGTTTATCATTTCGTTACGTACGATCATCAGCGGATGGCGTGTACCTGCTTCGCGGAAACCTGCCGGTTTGGTAAGATCATCGTCGGATGAAGCGGTTGAAGCCGTACCCCCGAAAACATCTTTCAACTCATTTACTTTATCCTGTGCAGCATTTTTAAGTACGTTAAGTAACTGGCCCACATCGCGTTTCTGATCGCCGGGAAGGTCTTTAAACGCATCGAACAAATCCTGCAAAAGGCCTTTACGACCCAGGAAACGGATGCGGAACTGCTCCAGCTGGTCGGCACTCTGAGCTTCAAATTGCTTAACTTCGTCCAGTAAATGATTGATTTTCTCTTTCATACGCTCAAAAAATAACACCCGCACATTGGTTGTACGGGAGTTGCAAAGGTCGGGAAAAGTTTTAAAACGAAAAAGATTTTTGTAACAGATACAGATCGCGTTAGTAAGGCATTGTCACCTGAAGAATGCAAATTCCGAAATCCGCATTCCGAAATCCGAAATCTAAAATCCTAAAGTACTTTCATGGTCATTTTAATATCATTATACGGTTTATCACCGGGAGCAGTTGAAACGCCTGCAATTTTATCAACAACATCGAGTCCGGAAACTACTTCGCCGAAAACCGTGTATCCTCCATCGAGGTGAGGTGTTCCACCAACAGTAGTGTAAGCTTTACGCTGCTCGGGGGTGAATTTCTTGCCCATCTGTGCCTCAAACTGGGTTAGCTGAGCTTCGGTATATTTATCGCCCTGGACAATGTAAAACTGCGAGCCTGACGAAGCTTTCAGCGGGTTAACCTGGTCGCCCATACGTGCAGCTGCAAGGGCACCTTTTTTATGAAAATGATTTGGCAGGATTTCGGCAGGGATTGTGGTTGTAATCTCAGCTTTACCGGCAGCAGGTCCACCGCCCTGGATCATAAAATTACGGATCACGCGATGAAATATTGAACCATTGTAAAACCCTGAATTAGCCAGTTTTACAAAATTATCGCGGTGTTTCGGGGTATCGTTGTACAACTCAACCGTAATATCACCCATATCGGTGTGGATAAGCACTTTTGTCATTTTCTGTGCGTCAAGTTCCATCATAAAAAGGAAGGTAAGTGTTAATGTTAAAAAGAGTGAACGTTTCATTTTTTCTGGGTTTAATTTGTTGCTTTAACGTTTATGGTAGGTATTTATTATATTTTGCCGACTAAAGGGACGGGGGACGAGGAACGAAAATAATGGCCTGGCCTGGGTCCTGGAATTTGGAGTTTGGGTCTTGAGACTTATGAAGCAGACTGTTTGATGGATTGCAAATTATTTCAGAACAGTAATCGTAACCGGTATGTCCTTTACAGGACGGTCGTTGGTGTCAGTCTTAACGGCTGCGATCTTATCTACAACATCCATGCCACTGATTACCTCGCCAAAAACGGTGTAAGCACCATCAAGGTGAGGGGTTCCTCCTATGGTTGTGTAAACACGGCGTTGTTCATCGGTAATTATAAATGGCTTGGTTCGCATGTACTGAGCCTCAACAGCATCGTGGTATTTTCCGATTACCTGCCGCATACTGGCCGTATCGCGGTTTTCGACCATAGTCCTGAACGCTTTGAGTTCATCTTCTTTCCCGTCCTTCTTCAACAGGTCCATCATAATATACTGCTTGGTGCGCCGCTCAACTTTAAGCTCAACTGCATCGAGCTCGTCGTTTGTAAACACCTTTCCCTGAACAATATAAAACTGCGAGGCTGACGAAGCTTTAAGCGGGTTCATATCATCATTTTCGCGGGCTGCGGCAAATGCGCCGCGTTTGTGCAGGTACGATGGGACATACTCGAAAGGAATAGTGTAATTTGTGTCGCCATCACCCAATAAAGCACCTGGTTTTGCATATTTCGAGGTAGGGTCGCCGCCCTGAATCATGAATTTCTGTATAACCCTATGAAATAAAGTACCATTCAGGTATCCAGCTTCGGTAAGTTTTACGAAATTCTCCTTATGTTTCGGTGTGCTGTCGTATAGCTGAACTACAATATCGCCATAGGAAGTTGAAATCTTTATGCGGGTTTCCTTCGGATGCGATGTACACGCAGCTAGTAATAATGTCAAAACTGCAATGATAACAATGTTTTTCATTTGAATTTGTTTGAAGTTAAATACGGGAATTACAAAAACCCACTCAGGGTCCGGATTATTGTGCGTGTTTAATCTTTAAATCCGGTTTTCACATTGGTGTAGCACTTGCGGCAAAGTGGTTCATAACTTTCCTTTTCGCCCAATACAACAAGCTTTTCGCTCTCGATGGTGCGGTGTGAGTATTGAGCCAGATCGCCGCAGCGCATACAGATAGCATGCACCTTGGTAACATATTCGGCAGTTGCCATCAGGGCCGGCACCGGACCGAAGGGTTTGCCCTGAAAATCCATATCGAGGCCCGCAACCACTACCCTTATGCCCTGGTTAGCAATGTAGTTGCATACAGCCGGAAGATCATCACCCAGGAACTGGGCTTCATCAATACCCACCACATCCATTCCTTCAATATAGAGAAGCAGTTGCGAAGCATTCTGAATCGGGATGGAACGTATGCTGTTCTCGTTGTGTGAAACAACATTTATTTCATCATACCGTTTATCTATTTCAGGCTTGAAGATTTCCACTTTTTGCCTGGCAATACGTGCACGGGTAAGCCTTCGGATGAGTTCCTCCGTTTTACCTGAGAACATGGAACCAACAATAACTTCGATCCAACCCCTGCCCTGGGAAGGATTGCTGGTGGATTTTTCAAGAAACATAAGCTTTGTAGTTTATTCTTTGCTAATTTTATCGCACATTAACGAACGCAAACTTAATAAATAAATGTTTCGGAAAAGCCTTGCCGCTTCGCCAAAACAGAAAATCTTTCAACACATCATAAACTAATTTTAATACTTTCGATTGCCATGGATTTAAACCGACTTACACGTGAAGCTGACGAACAGATCAGGAAAGTTGTAGCCCGATATAATCAATTGTACGTTCCAACCGGCACTGTTTCGCAGGTTGAACTTGATCTCCTGCTTGATGAACTCCGTAAATTGTACGATACCTTCAAAACAATAGGTCATTTGAACCAGGAACGCCAGCATTATTCAAAAAAACCGGAAGTCACGGTTCTACCTCCTGCCGCTGCTGAAATACAGCCTGCTCCGGCTTCAGCACCAACGCCTCCGACTGCTGCAATTCCGAAACCCGAACCAGAGGCTCCGCTGACTCAAACGTATACTCAACCTCAGGCCCAACCCCAGAAGCAACCAGAACCGCAGGCTTCACAGCCACAGCCTGAGTCTCAACCCGAACCGAAACCTGAACCTTCAGAAATTTATACCGCCCCACAAACTTATGTAAGAGAAGTTGAACCTGAAGTTAAATACCAGGCAGAACCCGTAGCGGATTCAACTCCCGAAAAACAGCCTGCTGATGAGCCGGAAGTTATAGCACGCCAACATACCTATCAACCTCAGGCAGTAAAACCGGTAACAGAATTTCATCCTGACCATGCTCCCACTATGCTGGCCGACAGGTTTAACCAGGGTAATAAATCGCTGAGCGAAACCATAGCACATGCACCCGCAAACGAATCAGCAGCTTCAAGAGTTGTATTTCAGCCGATAACCGATTTGTCGGCAGGTATAGGGATTAACGACAGGTTTACTTTTGTGAGCGAACTGTTCGACAACAATACCGGGCAATACATGGAAGCCATCACTAGGATCAACAAAGCCGTGAACATCGACGAAGCCAACTGGATTTTCCAGAAATACCATACTTCGGCCTGGAACCAGAAACAGGAAACCGTTGCAAGGATGAAGGATTTTATCAAGAGAAGGTTTATTTAAGATTGAGGAGATTGAAGGGATTGATTTGGTTCAGAGTTTCAGTGTTCCGGAGTTTGGTGACGCTTTGAAATGCCAGGAAGAATACTAAAAACCGGAATCAAACGACATATTTTCCTCTATCGCGTCAATCCTACCGATCGTGTCAATCTCATCAATCCATTAAATCCCAACCCCTAATCCCCAACCCCTGGCCCATGAAGCTCTATCTGATCCCCACTCCTATCGGCAATCTCGAGGACATAACCCTGCGGGCATTGCGAATACTGAAGGAAGTGGATATTATCCTGGCTGAGGACACGCGTACTTCGTCGAAACTGCTGAGGCATTACGAAATTGACAAGAAAGTACTGGCACACCACCAGTTTAACGAGCATAAAACCGCCGAGAACCTGGTGAGGCAGATCAAAGAAGGAACCACTATGGCGCTTATTTCGGATGCCGGCACACCCGGTATTTCCGATCCCGGTTTCCTGCTTGCCCGCGCCTGCATACAGGCCGGGGTTGATGTTGAATGCCTTCCCGGAGCAACAGCTTTTATACCTGCACTTGTAAATTCAGGTCTCCCATGCGACCGCTTCCTGTTCGAAGGATTTTTACCGCATAAAAAAGGCCGTCAAACCAGGCTAAAGGAGCTTGCCAGGCAACCGTATACTTTTATACTTTATGAATCGCCTTTTCGCCTTGTGAAAAGCCTCGAACAACTAGCCGAATACCTGGGTGCCGACAGGCAGGCATGCGTATCGCGCGAACTCACCAAGATTTATGAAGAAAACCGGCGCGGGACATTAACAGAGCTTGCCCAGTGGTATAAAGCACATCCGCCAAAAGGAGAAATTGTGATGGTTGTAGCGGGATCGGCAGGAGGCGAGATAATAGAGTTATCAGGAAGCGGGGATGAAGAAAATGAATAAGTCACAGGCAAAGGTGGCAGGACAAAGGTTCCGTGATTTTGTTATGCCTTTGCCTTTCAAACATTTTCAACCCTTGTCCATCCCTTTGACAATTGGCCTTTGACATCTGACCTAATATGAAACACTGCTACGATTACCCGAGACCGGCTGTTACGGCTGATATTGTTATTATTAAACAACACGACAACAAAAATTCAGTTCTGTTGATCGAACGCAAACATCAGCCTTTCGAAGGCATGTGGGCGTTGCCGGGCGGTTTCCTGAATATGGATGAAACGCTTGAAGAGGCTGCCCTGCGCGAACTTGAGGAAGAAACGGGGATAAGCGGGATAAGTCTTGAGCAGTTCCATACATTCAGCCAGGTGCATCGCGATCCGCGCCACCGTACGATAACAACAGTATTTTTAGGCTTCGCTGATGAAACTACTATGAAACCTCTTGCAGGCGACGATGCTGCAAAGGCCGCATGGTTTGACATGAATGAATTACCTCCGCTGGCTTTCGATCACGGAATGGTGATGCAGATGGTGAAAGCTAAATGGAGCGGTATTTTATAATTGCACACTTGTTGACCTCATCCCTTTCCCTTCTCCTTGAGGAGAAGGGCGATCAATGGTTAATAATATCAGGATTTCGGATTTTAAAGTCTAAAGCAAAACCTTCAGAAATAGCATACTGCCATTCTTGAATTAATAAACTCTTTTTATCTCAAAAAACTTGTCCAACACCCTCTCCTTCAGGAGAGGGCAGGGTGAGGCTGATCACATCTCTTTAAGCATTGCCTTTACAATATTGTCGGCGCCTTCGGCA
The DNA here is from genome assembly GCA_963677975.1 of Bacteroidales bacterium. Lineage (GTDB taxonomy): Bacteria > Bacteroidota > Bacteroidia > Bacteroidales > UBA4417 > UBA4417. Next base: position 5,368,667 of record OY782677.1, read on the forward strand.
ATCTGCAAAATATTGGCCTCGAGCATGTAGCATGGAGTTGTAAAGACTTTGTGTTTGCTGTCGGTTACAACCTGCCCGTGAGTAGCAATTTTATGTTTCGCGCCCAGTTTCTCAACCGCTGCAGCTGTCCCGGCATCGTCGCCTATAGTTATTTCAACATCGCCCAATACTTTGGCTAAAATTACCGGCGAAATACACAAAGCTCCAATAGGTTTGCGCAGGCTTACGGCATCGCGCACCACCTTGGTAACCTGCGGATGAACATCACAATCAGCGCCTTTAAAGGCAAATGAACAAAGGTTTTTAGCAACCCCGAAGCCACCCGGAAACAGCAAAGCATCAAAAACACGCATATCAAGCTCCGTAAGCGGCTGTATCTTACCCCGGGCAATGCGTGCACTTTCGGTAAGCACATTCCGGGTTTCGTGCATTTCGGCACCGGTAAGGTGGTTAACCACATGATGCTGGTTAATATCAGGTGCAAATAACTGGTATTCAGCGCCATTCTTCATTACAGCATACATGCTCATAACCGCTTCGTGGATTTCGGCACCGTCGTATACGCCGCAACCGGCAAGGATAATTGCAAACTTTTTCATCAGTCGACATATTTAAGGCATAAAAATACAAAAACTTAACTGCAAACCGGTTGATTGTTTTTTAAACCAGGCTTTGTAATTAAAACATTATTTTTACTTTTACGAAAGGGATTGATGGGATTAATGTGTTTGATCCGAAATCGCAATTTAAAAATCGAAATTAATCGCCCTTCGCCTTGTCGCCCCTTCTCCCCTCTCTTTGTCAACCAACCCCCAACCTTTAAGAAATGTGCGGCCGTTTTTCACTCACAGTCACCGAAGCAGAACTGAACTTACGGTTCGAACTCGAAGGAGGCGATGCACCTTATGTTCCGAGGTATAACGGTGCCCCAACTCAACTGCTTGCTGTTATTACAGGCGAAAAACCTCACCGGCTGAGTTATTATCGCTGGGGACTGATTCCTCCCTGGGCAAAGGATATTTCGATAGGGAATAAAATGATAAATGCCCGTGCCGAAACCATTACTGAAAAACCTTCGTTCCGGATTCCATTGTTCAGCAAACGCTGCCTGGTCCCATCAGATGGTTTTTACGAGTGGAAACAGGACGAATTGAAACAGCCATACCGGATTTTTGTAAAAAACAATCCCGTTTTCAGTATGGCCGGGCTTTGGGAACGCTGGAAGTCGCCCGAAGGCGAAGTGGTTGAATCATTTAATATTATCACCACGGAAGCAAATAGTTTTATGAAACCCATTCATAACCGTATGCCTGTCATACTCCGACCGGAAAGTGAACGTAAATGGCTCGAAAGTAAGGACAGCCATGAAATACTGGGATTGCTCAGCGCATATCCCCCGGAACTAATGGATGCTTACCCGGTTTCGAAGCTGGTGAATTCGCCAAGGAATGATATACGGGAAGTTTGGGTGAAGGAGGAAAGCTAAATTGAGGGGTGACCCGGCGAGAGGCGATTGGGAGCAGGGCGACTGGACGAAAGGGGAAGAGTAAAATCGGGATATTCACCGGATGTACTGATGTGAGAACCTGGTGAGACGACGACTGTTATAATGAACTATAAAACAGTACTGCAGTTTTAAACATTAATCCTGTTTTTAGCTAGCCTTTGTATTCAATTGTCGGAGAACGCATCTCGAGAAATATGATCACAATTGTTAAACCTTTTTGCTTTTGCCCTGCTTATCGATTCTCTTCAAACCCATACGAAATATAAAACCCCAGTATGCAATAGTTTTGCGAAAATGATGTATAACGGATCCCGACTCCTAAATCATTTCCGAATACACGCCTGATCCCATAATAAGAATTATTCAGGGAAAAAGGGTCACCCGACTTTTCTTTATATTCAACCAATACCAGTTTGTTTTCAAGGAATATTTTGCCATAGCGGAATTTGAATAAAGTAGCCAATCCGATATTTCCATCCACTGTTATATTGATCGAAAATGGGCTGAGAGCTATCAGGGCTTCGGAATAATCACCTAATTTAAAAGGGATTCCGACAGCCAGGTCGAGTGTAAGATATTCATTCATAAAGACTTCCGGATTGAAACCAAGGGTTGAAGATACTTCCGCGTGAAAGAAACCCGTTCCTGACGCGGCGTTGGCAGTCATACTGAATCCGCTGTAGTTATTGCCTTCGCTGGAAGAACTGATTCCCGGTGCAAAGGAATAAACAGAGTAATTCTCAAAAATCTGTGCAATACTGCTATTATAGATGATCAGGGTGAAGAGGGTTAAAATAAGTCTGATAAAATTTAGCATACTATCCCGAAATAATGCATAAAAAACAGCCGGTGACACCCCTGAAGCTATCACCGGCTTCACAATCTATTTCACCGAAAAGAACCGTATTTCACTATCATCAACTTTATAAAACATTTCTGCTCCCTGGCTGAAATGGGATGGATCATAAAACAGCAGATCTCCTTCATCCAAACCCCTAACTTTCATGTTGTCAAGGTCAATGCATGCAAATTCCTTTAGTTTCCAGGTTTCGGCATTGCCACTTGTGACGACAGCATAATCCTGGTAATAATCATCTGCATTCATTTCATTGAATGGCAACAAGAAAGGTATTGTTGGGGTTTCAACCACTCCGTCCATTTTTACATCAGCCGGGTTTATTTTCACAATGCCCTGGTCGCAGTTGATTACGATTTTATGTTCCTTTCCGAAATACACCATCTTCCAGGCATCACCCACCTTTGCTTTAGCCAAAGGGATACTGTTCAAAATATCGCCCGTTGCCGGATCCAGAATGAAGAAATTTTTGTCGGTAGCGCAATATAATTTCCCGTCAATCATCTCTGTTCCTGCAATATAATCAAATTTATCCTTTGCTTTTTTCGAGATGATTTCACTGCTCCATACCTCTTTCCCCGTTGCGGCATCGTATGCGATAATGCCGTATTTGTCCTTGTTGTTATACTCGCTACGGTATTCATTAGGACCACTGCTCTTTACAATACTTACGGCTTTTACAGCGTCGCCTCCATGCCACATAATAACCAGTTTGTCAGTAGCAAACAGGGCCGGAATCTTCTGCGCATCCGGAAATTTTTCCGAATCCCATATTTTGGTCCCTTTTGCGGCATCGTAGCAGGAAACAATATTTTTTGTTTTATTTACAACATAAGTTTTCCCGCTTTTAGTCAAGGGATGCGGTGCCGGGAAAGGAGTAAAATAGTTTTTATTGATCCCGCTTGTTTTAGCTTCACAGGTCCGGAACTGAGCTTCCCACATAATTTCGCCGTTTACGGGATCAAGCACGGTGAGTCCTTTATCCGGGGTCATAAAATGGTCATGTTCAACAAATAGCATTCCCTGGTCGTAAAACATCCTGATAAATGGTTCCAGGGTTATCAAATTACAATCAAACAGAAGTGTATACTGTTTATTCCATAGTAATTCGTCAGTCTTGGAATTATATGCCCGGAAATTAAGCTTATACCTGGGGATGGATCCTCCCGAGAGAGAATTAACGAATTTATTGGTTTCACCCTGCATAAGTACATACATATTTTTCTCAGGTATGTCGATAATAAAAGCATGCCTGCGATCACTCAAGTATTTTTTCTTATTGAAATAAGGTTCAATATCCTTAATTTCTTTTCCTTCGGTGGTTGTGAGGTAAATTTCGCTCTCTTTACCTGTGATAATTTTAACCAGGTCGTGATATTGCATAATAAAGCAATCGAATTCCTTTTCTTTCCCGCTTAGTGTAATCGCTTTTGACCAGCGTATTTTCCCGGTGTTAACATCAACAAGATCAACTGTTTCTTTGGTTGGCAAGAGTACGCTGTTGGTACCCGCATCGTAGTAATTACTGAAACCATCCGATAGTTCGTACTGTCCGAAATCGGAAACATATTTATCGCTGCTCCAGAGTATTTTCCCCGATTTCCCATCGATAAAGTATTTCATGGCAATGCCTTTTTTGGTATCCTCATCATATAACAGGACTACGTTAGCTTGCTTATTCCAGAACTGGTTCGAAAACTTCTCGTTTTTATAATCCTTCTTAAAATTGGTTTGCCAAAGAATTTTACCGCTAATACCATCGAGCATCAGCATATCCGATTTGGTAGAGCAAAGGAAGAATTTGAAATCATCGGTATGTGTATACCAATGGGTTGAAGGGGTGAAAGGAAGTTTGATTTTGTTTAACTCCTTAAAAGACGGGCCACCGGCTTGCGATTTGCCTCCAGGCAACAACAGAAGGATAAGCGTTGCAGCAAGCAGAATTCGATTAATTCGATTAATAAGGTTTGTTTTCATATTTAATTTTAATTTTAAGATTTCTACCAATTTGTCTCTGTCAATAACATTGCTTTTGAATTGCCCCCTTCAAGGCAATCGAGGTACATTTTCATATACTCATCGGCTTTCTCTTTCCCGAATTTGGCTTTTAGTGAATATTCAATGTCATAGTTTAGATTACCTCTGAATGGATCCATCAGGTAAATATAGGTATAGGTGCCATCAGCATTTTTACTGACAGGTTTCTGCATTCTTATGGTTGCTTTTGCTTGTGGATTTGTTTCTGCCCCAGCAGGCGAAAGTATATTCATGTTAAAATTTTCGAACTGTTCAACTTTATCAGGTTTTACATAATTGAGAACAATCAGTACCGAATCGTTGGCTGCTGCTCTTACTGCAGGTGCAGGAGTGCTCGCGTTCCATATATCGCGGTAAACTTTCCATTTGCCTCCCTCCTGCTTCCAGGTTACCAGGTATTTACCCTGATCAACCAGGATGTTATCTCCGGCAAACAAACTGTATTGACCTTCTTCAATAGCAAGTTTACCGAATTTTTGTGCCGTTGTTGTTTCAAAAAGTACTCTTGTAATACCCATCTGGCGAGTTGCAGTCCAGAATTTCCCAATTGCATCCTTGCCATCAATTATTTCATTATTGGCAGGAAAAAGTCTGGCATCAGTCTGGTATAAGTCGAGTAAGGCTGAAGTGTCACCCTTGACAAAGGCCTCCATCATCTTTTTATTTACATCTATAACCGGGCCGGTTATATCCGATGGGGCCTGGTTACAACCTGAATGGAACAGTGCAATGGTTACAATAGCCAGAGCGCAAAGTAAGATTTGTAAATTTCTCATGGTGCTAAAATTTAAAGATTTATTGATTTTGCGATATGTGTTGTAGTCGGTGAAATTTCGGAGACATCTTTGAATATTTATAGATTTTTTATGTCAACTAATGGGTATGTGAGGCAAAAACGGAGGTCAGTTTAAACGACATCGGCAGCATTCCAGTCAACAATCCATGGTTTCATTATCGAATCCATTTCCGGAATTGCAGAAGTTTTGTCGGGAGGCGGGCTGCAATAGAATAGAGCGATCAGCATAAGAACTGGCAGAGAGAAATCTGGTTTTCATAGCATATAAGTTTTGACTCGACAAAGCTTATTTAGAATCCGGATTAATTACGGAACATAAATATTGAGTATAATGCGCTGTTAAACACGTTTTTGCAAAAAACGCAAAGTTTTGATTGATTCAATAACTACTTCCCTCAAAATGGAATTAATTCCTGCCAAAGGTCAGGTACCGGGAAAAAAAAATCAATCACACTTTCGTGTGATTTTTTAACAAGAAAGTAAGGATAATTAAGTATTATGATTTGGTTTATTGTTGCTTCATGCATTTAAGCAACATTTCGGTGCGGGTGCGCACCTGCAGTTTCTGGTAAATTTTATGGATGTGGGTCCTTACCGTTTCGATATTGATGAAAAGTGTATTGGCAATTTCTTTATAAAGATACCCTTTGGCCAGGTAGGATAAGATTTCTTCTTCCCGCGGTGTAAGATTGGCTTCAGGAATTTGCTGTAAAGATGGTTTCAGAAAGGTTTGCACTACTTTGCGTGCAATTTCCCCGCTCATAGGCGAACCTCCGTTAACCAGTTCCGTTATGGCTTCGAGCAGTTTGGCCGGTGGTGTTTTTTTCAGCAGATAACCGGTAGCCCCTGCTGCCAGCGATTTATAAATTTCCTCGGTATTGTCGAAAACGGTCAGCATCATCACCTGTATCTCGGGATGTGATCCTTTGATGCAAACAACGCATTCAATACCGTTCATCCCCGGCAGGTTAATATCCATTAAAACAACCTGTGGCTGCTGCTTCGAAATAATTCCGAGAGCTTCCTCAGCAGAAGCGCAGGCAGCAATACAGTAGTACCCATCGGACCCATTGATGAGCATCTGCAATCCTTCACGCACAGCCTGATCATCCTCTACAATGATGACCTTTATAGTTTCTGACATGATTTCAACAGATTTTTAAAACATGAATGCAAAGTTAATTCTCATAAAAGTAAAAACCATCACCCTTTAGTGTGATTTAATTTTTACAGGCAGGGTAGCAGAAAGTTCAATAATTGTTCCTTGTCCCTCCTTTGAGGTAATCTTATATTGCCCGCCAATATCATCCATCCGTTTGCGCATATTGATCAACCCGTTTCCTGCACCATTTTTACCAGTGATAAATCCTTTGCCATTATCTGCAATTTGAATACAGATCAGGTTGTGATCGAAGAACAGATTCAATTTTACGGATGTGGCAGCTGAATGTTTCACGATGTTATGCAAGGCTTCCTTAACCACCAGGAAAAGGTTTCGCCTGAGTTCAGCCGACATAGGATGAGCAGGTATTACATGAGGAAAATTGAAAACGCCATCGATAGCAGCCGATTCGAGGTATGTTGAACTATATTGGCGGATGTAAGATGTAAAGCTGTCGAGGGTATCGTTACGCGGATTCATCGCCCATATTATTTCGCTCATTTCATCTACAACATTCCCTGAAATTTCGGAAATCTGATCAATTATGTGCTCCGTTTTCGGCGATTCATTATGTTGCCTTTTTGCCAGTTCACTTAAAATTGAAATTCGGGTAAGGCTCGCTCCAACCTCATCGTGCATATCCTGGGATATTCTGGCCCGCTCACGTTCCAACATGAGTTGTTGTTCAAGATCTCTTTGAAAAAGCTGAGCCGTTCGAAACAAGGAAGTAATCCTTTGCGCAAGCAGGGATAAAACCTTTATATCCTGTGATGAGTAAGGCCTTTCAGAGAGTTTAGAACCACAGAAGAAAAATCCAAAAAGTTGATTCTCATCCGGAATCGATATGATCAGTTCTGCATTAAACAAATCAGACAACGAGGATTTTTCATGTAGTTCATCAACAATTAATACCTTTTTTTTCCTAAACACCATTTCCATTTCAGGAGTCATCTGGAAATCAACCGGAAATCCGGTTCCTTCTTTTCCTTTGGCATACGCAATTTCATATTTCATTTCCCTGGTATTCATCATAAATACAAATGACTTGAAATGAAATATTTCATCCAGACTCTCTGAAATCTTAGTTTTTAAATCAACCGGATTGTAAATCCCTGCCAGTTTCCCTTCGAAATCCTTTATTACTATGGTTGAATCATATGATTCGCGATAAAAAAATCGGGCAACCATCTGTTGCACCCAGTCCCTTAATAGAAGGAAAGGAATTACGGATGCAGTAAGAATCAGGAAACGTGTCAGCCTGGTTTCCATGATAGTGAGCAGATCAGTAACATATATTAATAACAAATAAACAAGAGCAGTTATCAATGTGGCAGTAGTGTAAAGGATTGCTTGCCGTAAGAGAAATTCAATGTTCCATATCCTGTACCTGAAAATAGCAGTAACCAGAAATGCAATCATTATATAACCACCCACTATATTAGGTATTTCAAGTAAAAGCATAAGATGTTTTTCAAACATCAATTGATAGAAATAATCAGGAAGCACACTAAATATAATAGGGGTCACAAGCCCAAACAATGATCCTATAATTATAAGCTTCAGTTGTTTCCTGAAAAACTTTTCTCTAATGGTAAAATATTGGTAGATCGCAACACCCAATGCAAGCGTCAGACTTATTCCCATCCAGCCAACGCCCCAATAATAAAATTCAGCATATATCTTATTCAAATCAGATAGTGGATAATATTTACTGCAAAACATAAAAACAATATAAATCAAGCCAAATAAAAATCCGATAAGGTAAAACAACCATGGAAGTTTAGGGATCCTTTCAATCAATCGGGAGCGTTTAGGAAAGAGAAGGTGAAAATGAATAAGAAAAGGGCCAATCAGGTTATAACTCAGTATGAATGCTATTGATGCTAAAATGGCATAAGGCTTATCTAAATTAATTGTTGTTGTGTTCTGATCTATAATAAATATCTGAAGATAAATAAAAAAGACTTTTGCAGAAAGATCAGTTGGCTTTTTATACAGAATATAAATACTGGTTAAGAAAATAAACAATGCCAGAGAATAAAACATGATATAGAACAAGTTGTGTTCTGCCCATTGAGAAGAAATAGTTATCCTTGTTTCCAATTCCCGGCTATCATGTATCAATCTGTACAGGAGTATATCCCCTGGTTTAAAATAATCTGTACTCCATCCTATAACATCTTTTTTAACGGGTATTGATTGAACATATACCAATATATCTCCTTCCTTAATGCCAGCTTTATCAGCCGGGCTTCCGGCTGTGACTCCTGAGATGACGAATTGATTATTCACCCATATTCCTGAGGAACCATCTTCGGGAGTCTGGTGACGGCCTATGATATAAAAGACATTCACAATCAGGCTAACGACAACCAAAATGTAAGCCCAAAATGGGAACTTTGAAACAGAGATTTTTAATGCCTTGAAGGGAAAACGCATATTACCTTATAAATTATCGAGAATACCAGGAAAAATTATTTAGGAGGGTTCTATGAATTATTTCATTGTTAATCAAATAAATATGTTTTTTTGTTAAAATACAAAATGAATAAGCTATTCAATAACAAATGTACAAAACGCGGCTTAGTAAAGGATTATTTTGAGGAACAATTAATTCCCCAACATAAGGAAAACAGGAGCAAACCTGGAAGCAATTAGCAAAGTAATTGATTAAGAGATGTTTCGAATATTATTTAAAGCTAGGCTATTAATCAAGGACATAAAGAAAACCCCGGTGCAAAACCTATTGATGCAGCGTTGATTGATAAAATCATATTGCTCCAACGATTTTTGGAGCAGGCGACAGCACCAACTGGCTTGGTTCGCTTTCGGCCACATAATGCAATATTGCCGGTTTGGTTGTATCCCTTGCCAATTGGCAGTCGGAATTCCTTTAAGTTACGTCCATCGAAATAATACAACCCAGTACCGGTTACCATCCAGATCAGCACCAGATTATGCTGGCAAACACGGCTCTCCTTGCTTTGTCGTAGCCCGCTTTCGCTTGAAAACGCAGTTACAGGGAGTTTCTCACTCTCAATGTTTTGCTGGCTGTATCCTTTGCAGAAACAAAAAAATAAAACAATATGGGAAATCCCCGGGAAAGCCTTATCAAATAATTTGAATACTTCAGATATCTTAAAACATACACAAAAATAAGAATTCTCAAATATTTACTTCAACAAAAATAGAAAAAACTACATGCATGTAAATACAAAATCTATTATAAACTGGTTTCTAAACCATAATAAGCAATAATCATATTGCAAACATTCCTGTGAAATGGTATTACACCGCCAACAGGCTGCATCCCCTGATATCGCTATTGTCGAAACGGCCCAACACTTCGAAGGTGCCATCCTCGAATGTGCGGCCTAAATCCTGTGTTGCGATAAAGGCACAAGAATGTACATTAGCTAAGTCAATAATATTTATGCCACCACTTCTGCCCTCTTCGAGTATGGTAAGCGGATCGTTGGTATCGGCAATCAGCACCTTCATCCAAGGAGGACAGCGGAAAACACCATCTCCTTTCGACCAGGCCTGAGATAATAATTCTGTCATTCCATATTCGGAATGTATTTTTTCCACTCCAAAAGCCCTGCATAAGGTTTCGTGAAGTTCGGTGCGGGTAAGCTCCTTACGCCGCCCTTTCATCCCCCCGGTTTCGATAATTACTGCTTCAGGAATTGAAACCGGGAAGGTTTCGGCCATATCGAGCAAAGCAAAAGTTACACCAAAAAGCATAATTTTCAAACCCTGATCACGGGCATCAAGCAACCTGGTTTTCAGTTCGTCGAGTTCATTCAGGTAAAACCCACCCATCTGTCGGTTCGATTTCTGCATGATTCTTTCCACCATGTATACCAAAGAGGAATTCTGACGTTCGAGGTATGAAGGCAGCAAAGCAAAAACGGCATATTTCGATAAATCGCCGTAAAAGAACTCAAACCCTGATGTAAAACTCCTCTGGTAGAGGTCAGCATCAACAACGAAATGCTTACTTGTTTCGGCCCCGGTAGTCCCACTGCTTTCGAATACCAGCTGTTCGGGAAAATCGCCGGTAACAATCCGGTGCGTCTTGAAAAAGCTCACCGGCAGGAACGGGATCTGCTCCGGATGATAAATTGTACTTTCATTTATTCCCAGGGCATCGACAAAACGGTTATAAATGGTATTGTTTTTGTACTGGTAGCGAAATAAACTGAGTGCTATTTCGTTAAATTCAAAAGGGCTTTGAATGTTAAATATACTATGTTTAAATGCTGTGAAATCCATAGCGGAAATTGTGTAATTTTAGGGCTCTTTTTTATGCCAATGAATCGATACACAAAGATAAGCTTATTTCTGCTGATTTTGATATTTACAGGACTTGCAGGATGCATTAAAGAAGATCAGTACCCAATTATTCCCCGGATTGAATTCGGGAGCTTTGCTACAGCCCGAGATATCAACGGGAAAGATTCGCTGGGAGCTGTTACCATTACCTATACCGACGGAGATGGCGATATAGGTTTGTACTCGTGGGATACTATCGAACCTCGAAAATACAATTTTTACCTGAAATTCATGCAGGTAATAAACAAACAATTGGTTGAAGTTAAACCTGTTGACAGCACTATTACTTTTAATTCCCGTATCCCTATACTCACTCCTGCCGGCCGGAATAAAAACATTAAAGGAGATATTACCATGTACCTCGAACTCTATTTTGCCAGGCCACTGCTGAAAAGCGATACAGTTGGATTTGAAATTTATATTAAGGACAGGGCGCTTAATTCGAGTAATGTAGTCGAATCGCCGCTATTCCTTTTGAAAAGATAAATTCAACATGCATTTTCCCGATTGCGGATTAGGGTAAACAGCGGCTTCGCCTATACTGGTATTGCCACCGGGAGGAAAAACCATATTGATCTATTTCTTTTTACTTTGCAATGAGAAAACGCACACGCAGGTTCGCGAATATTTTAAAAGTACTGCTTATTACTTTCGGCGGAATTTTTATAGGATTATGCATACTTGCATTGACTACACTTCCGTTCTGGGCTTATTACTCGCTGGGCACAGGCAACAGTAAAATTACCCGCCCACCTTCAACTATTGTATTGTTAAGCGGTTCAGGTATGCCAAGCGCCGATGGTTTACTTCGTTCCTATTTTACATCAAAATTAGCTGTCGCAAATCCAGCGGCTAAAGTATTCATAGTTATTCCCGGCAACCTCTCCGACAGCAGCAGCGACCCTGTCAGGTTTGCATCAGAACTGGTTTTACGGGGCGTAAACAAACAAGTTATAGCCTTCGAAAACGAGGGCCGCAATACACGGGAACAAGCCCTGAAAATGGCGCAGAAAATTCCATCGCAACTCAATAAGCCTGTTACCCTTATAACTTCGCCTGATCATATGAGGAGAGCAATCCTGGCTTTCCGCAAATGTGGATTTACTGATGTGAGCGGCCTGCCAACTTTTGACAATTCCCTGCTCGCTGACCTCACATTTGCTGACAGCACCCTCAAAGGCAACAAACTGGCTCCCCCCATCGGGAAAAACCTGCAGGTGCGATACCAGTTCTGGAATCACCTGCGCTACGAAGTAATTGTAATCCGCGAGTATTTTGCATTGGGTTACTATAAACTGAGAGGCTGGATTTAGGATTCAGATGCTTGAAATGAATTGTCAGTATCCATATATTTAAAACCTGAGTTTGAGATTTTTCTAATATTTTTATTTTATATTTGCTTTTGTTTTCTCTAAAACGGATAGCTCCTCAACATTAAGTTTCCAACAACAACCAACCATCAATAAAAAACCCATGAACTTACGATCAGTATTTATTGCTGCACTCTTTGGTGTATTTGCCATTTCTTTGCAGGCACAAGACCATGCCCCGGTTCACCCTTCGGTTATCGGACAAGGAACATTTATAGGCGTTTCGATGCCTTTACGTGACATTCCACCTCTTACGGAAGCTGAAATTCAGGCTATTAAAGAAAAAGCCGATTCGAAAGCTTTTAATAAAAAGTTAAGAAACAGGGAATATCCTTTCGCAGCAACCGCTTTCCCTAAAGGACCTGATGAGGCCTGGCAGAAAACCATGGGAACCACCGGTACCGGCAAAGCCCCGATCGTAAATTTCGATGCCCAAACATCACCCTATTACCCACCTGATTGTAACGGGACTGCCGGTCCTAATCATTACATGCAAACGGTAAATTCAACCTATGCCATTTACAGCAAAGCAGGCACTTTGCTGGCAGGCCCAACAAATATGAACCTGCTTTTCGGGAGTGTTCCGGGATCGAACTGTAACGACGGTGACCCTTTGATCCAATATGATGAAATGGCAGACCGCTGGGTTGCCGTTGAATTCTCGCTCTGCGGATCGAACGACCTTATGCTTATTGCGGTGTCAGCAACCAACGACCCTACAGGTAGCTGGTATCAATACTCATTCGATGTGGCTGATACACCTGATTACGAAAAAATAGGTATCTGGCAGGATGGGTATTATATGGGAACTAATACTTCAGGCACATTAACTGATATTTATGTTTTCGAACGCGGCCAGATGCTTACCGGGGGAGCAGCTCCTAAAATGGTGGGGTTTGATAATCCGTGGAGACCGTCAACCAGTGATGGGTTCAATTGTGTACCACCACTCGACAATGATGGAATAGCAGCACCTGCAGGTACTCCGGGTATGTTTATTTCGATGAGCGACGACGCTTTTAATGGCGGCACCGACCAATTGTGGCTTTATGAACTGGCTGTAAACTGGTCAAATACTGCTTCTTCAACTTTTAACCGGACTCAGCAGATTACAGTAACTGCGTTCGACAGCAATTTCGGAACAACATGGAATAATATTCCCCAGCAAGGCACAACCCAGAGGCTCGATGCCATTCCACAGGTAATTATGAATGTACCGCAATACCGCAATTTCGGATCTTATCAAACAATAGTATGCTGTCATACAGTCGACGTTGATGCTACTGACCATGCTGGCATTCGCTGGTACGAACTGCGTAAATCAGGCGGAACATGGACGGTACGCCAAACCGGTACCTATGCCCCTGATTTACATTCACGCTGGATGGGAAGCATTATGCTGAATGCAAATAATAAAATTGGTCTCGGATATTCGATTTCCTCTTCAACTATGTATCCCGGCATAAGGTACACCGGGCAGACTGCCGGTGCCTATCTTGCAGGCACCGGAACACTGGATGTGCCTGAAGAGGTTATCCAGACAGGTACAAATGTCCAGACGGGATATAACCGCTGGGGTGACTATTCGCTCATGTCAGTTGACCCGACCGATAATGAAACTTTCTGGTTTACAAGCGAATACCTTGGAACAGGGGGAACAAGGAAGACAAAAATTGCCTCATTTAAAATCGGCAATTCACCTATGGCTATTACTCTGGCTGCAACAGCAGTAACTGCTGCCACAGCAACTCTTAATGGTTCGGTTAATCCGAATACACTGGCAACAAGTTATTATTTCCAGTGGGGAACGTCAATTTCCTATACCAATTCATCTACACCTGTAGCTGTCGGAAACGGCAATTCCGCTATTGCTGTAAATTTACCCGTTACAGGTTTAACTTCCGGAATTACATATCATTTCAGAATAGTGGCAACCAACAGTGATGGAACAACCAACGGTAACGACATGACGTTTACACCCGGAGGAGCAGTTGTAACTACTGCCGCTGTTACAGGCATTTCACTTACCGGGGCGAATTCTGGTGGTAACGTAACCTCCGACGGGGGTTCAGCCGTTACAGCCCGCGGAGTATGCTGGTCAACTACAGTAAACCCGGTTGTAACAGGAAATCATACAACCGATGGTGCCGGCACGGGGACTTTTACAAGTGTTATAGCTGGTCTTTCGTCAAGCACAACTTATCACGTCAGGGCTTATGCAACAAATGCAAATGGGACATACTACGGGGCTGACGTTCCGTTCACCACATTGTGCGGAATATACGGTTTGCCTTTTAGCGAATCATTTCCAGGAACTACTATTCCCACCTGCTGGACCCAGGTCGATAACCAGGCCAACGGGCAAATCTGGCTGTTCGGTACTATTACCGGGCAATCGCCAAACCCGGCACTAAACGGCAACTATGCGTATCTCGACAGTGATACATACGGCAGCGGCAACTCGCAGAATGCCGACCTTGTAACCCCGACTATTGACATGAGCGGATATACAGCAGTAAACCTGCAGTTTAACCACTATTTCAAATCCTATAGCGGCTCATCAGGCACACTTTCGTACAGTATAAATAACGGTTCGACCTGGACAATAATCCAATCATTTACAACCACATCGGCAACCAACCCTGCCGCCTTCAACCAGGCCATACCTGCAGTTGCAGGGCAGGCAGCTGTTAAATTTAAATGGAATTATACCGGTACATGGGGCTATTACTGGGGGATTGATGATATACTTGTAACCGGAACAGGTGCTGTTTCACTTACAGTAACTCCTTCCAACCAAAATGTAACTGCACCAGCAGGCTCAACACCTTTTACCGTAACCACAACTGCAGCATGGACAGCTACAAGTAACTCAGCCTGGTGCACAGTCACCCCGTCGGGAACAGGTAACGGAACGCTAACAGCAACGTATACGCAAAATACAGGTGCTTCCTCAAGAGTTGCCAATATAACGGTTAACGCTTCAGGGGCAAATCCTGTTGTGGTTACTGTAACCCAGGGAGGTGCAGCACCCACCCTCACCGTTGCCCCGCCGAATCAAAATGTTACTGCACCCGCTGGTAACACCAGTTTTACAGTTACTTCAAATTCGAACTGGTCGGTGGTTAGTGATGCTGCATGGTGCACGGTTACGCCATCGGGAATCGGCAACGGAACAATTACGGCTACTTATACCCAGAACATTCCGTTAACAGGACGTACGGCAAATATCACAGTAACAGTAATCGGCCTGACTCCGGTTGTGGTAACCGTAACTCAGGCAGCCGGACCTCTGACTTTAAGTGTTACTCCTCCAAACCAGAATGTAAGTGCAGCATCAGGAAATACTAACTTTACAGTAACCTCAAACTCTTCCTGGACTGTTGCCAGCAATTCAGCATGGTGTACTGTTACACCTTCGGGTACAGGTAACGGAACAATTGTTGCCACTTATACTGCTAATGCCTTATTTACTTCCCGCACAGCAAATGTTACAGTAACTGTTACCGGACTCACTCCTGTTATTGTTACAGTGACCCAATCAGGTATTGCTCCTACCTTATCGGTAAGCCCTTCCAATCAAAATGTAACTGCACCAGCTGGAAATACCAGTTTTGCAGTTACTTCCAATTCAGCCTGGTCGGCAGTGAGCAGTGCAGCATGGTGCACCATAACACCATCGGGAACTGGCGACGGTACTATTGCAGCCGCCTACCTGCAGAATACAACCTTATCATCACGCATAGCTAACATTACTGTCACAGTTGCCGGTTTATCGCCGGTTATAGTAACAGTAACGCAGGCTCCGGCACCTCCGGTCTTAATTGTAACACCAGCGAATATTGATGTTCCAGCTACTGCCGGGGTAGCAAACTACACAATTACAACCAATTCCTCCTGGACAGCAACCAGTAATTCATTCTGGTGCAACAATACACCTTCGGGAACGGGTAACGGTACCATGGCTGCTACTTACGAAGCCAACCCTACCCTAGATCAGCGGATTACATACATGGCTGTTTCGGTGCCCGGAGTACCGAATGCTATTGTTACCCTTACACAGGCCGGGGGCACACCGTTTCTCACAGTCGATCCTCATAACCAGAGTGTTGGTTATGCTGCAGGTACAACCAATTTCGCTGTAAGTTCCAACCTGCCATGGACGGTTACCAGCAATTCTTCGTGGTGCACGGTTACTCCATCGGGCAGTAACAATGGAACTATTGTTGCAACGTTTACCGAAAATACATTTGCAGCAACCCGAACAGCCAATGTAACGGTTATTGCAACCGGAATACCTCCGATTTTAGTGACAGTTACGCAACAGGCCCCGGTAGCTTTCCTGACAGTTACTCCTGCAACCCGCACTGTGACTGACCCGGCCGGAACCTCAACATTTAATATCTCGTCAAATACCAACTGGACATGTACCAGCAGCGCAAGCTGGTGCCAGGTTACACCTTCAGGAACGGGTATAGGGCCAATAACGGCAAACTACCAGCAGAACCTCACCATGGTAATGCGTACGGCAAATATCCAGGTGAGCGGTACAGGAACAGCTCCTGTAACGGTTCAGTTGATCCAGTTACCTTCGTTTGTTTCGCTGAACGAACTGCCTGATAATGATATCCATCTGTATCCAAACCCGACTACAGGCTTGTTTGTTATCAGCAGTGCCTCATCCGAAATGGTCGATATGAGTGTTACTATCATCGATTCGAAAGGGAAAGCAATCCTTAAGAAGCAGTTTAAAGGTTCGAGCAGCTATACCATCGACCTGTCGCAGGCAGCAAGCGGAAGCTACTATGTAAGAATTGACTCGGGGGAGAAAACCCGCGTAATGAAAATTGTTGTTCAATAAGTAAAGCTTTTTCGTACGACAATCATTCTGTTTTATAAACCGCCTGCCTCACGGCAGGCGGTTTTTTAAATCTGGAATGAATTCTTTAACAGAAGTATTTTCTTGTGAAGAAATCAGAAATAGCTTTTTGGATTATGATGGTTAAATTGAACATAAAAGGAGTAAAATCCCTCAAGACGGAAACATTAAAATATCAGTGATTTCAAGCGCTCAGGCATTCAAAAGGCAGCACGGGAAATGGTAACCGTCTATTAATCTGATTGAAGTTGGAGATTAATTAAAATAAAATTTCTATCTTTACCCCTTCCAATAAGCTGATATTGATTTTCGGATATCACTTCATTAAATATCAGATTCCAACCCAAACCGAAACTTTAATTTAATGCTGATGAATAAATTTACTCTTATTATCGGGCTGCTGCTATGTGCGGTCCTACAGTGGCCAATGCGTGCAGCTGCTCAGACTGTTGAAATCAGAACTGCGATCCGCGCGGATTTATCAATCCCATTGCGCGATATGAAACCTGCAAAGGATGCATTCTGGAAAAAGTGGACTAAAAAAGAAAATGAAACCGAGCACGAAGTCCCGAACAAATTCAGGGATGCATCTCAGATTGTGCGTGCTGATGAGGCTTTACAAACCGAATATTATAACAACAGCAGGGCAACAGCTACTGTACCCCTCGCAAACTTTAACGGTTTAAATAACGGAAACAACACAGGCGGCCGTGTTACACCTCCTGATCCTGCCGGCGATGTCGGGCCAAATCATTATGTGCAGGCTGTTAACTGTATGTTACAAATGTTTACCAAAACAGGTACATCCGTTTACGGGCCGGTAACAACATCAACCATCTGGTCTGGTTTTTCAGGAAACTGGGACGGGCATAACGATGGTGATCCCATTATTCTTTACGACGAAAACGCTGACCGCTGGATAATCAGCCAGTTTGCAATTGACTGTGCAGGTACACCTTACACCGAATACCAGCTGGTAGCAGTTTCAGCAACTCCTGATCCTACAGGAGCCTATTACCGCTATGCATTCCAGTTCGACTATATGCCCGACTATCCAAAACTGGGAGTGTGGAATGACGGATACTATATGGCCATCAACCGTTTTAATACCAATACAACCGGGAGTTTCGTAGGTGCCGGAGCCTGTGTTATGGAAAGAAGCAAAATGCTTACCGGCGATCCGACAGCACGAATGGTATATTTTAAAACTGAAACTCTTGGTGGTACAGGTTCATCGGCAGGAAGCAATTGCGGTTCAATGTTACCTTCCGATTGTGATGGCACATTTCCTCCAGCAGGAACTCCTAACTATTTTGTATACGACGATCAGCCTACTTCCGAACTCAGGATATGGGCCTTGCATGCCGACTGGACAACACCGGCCAACTCAACTTTTACTTATGTTACCAAACTAACTGTTGCCGCATATACCGAACTGGCTACATCATCGGCGGTATCCCAGTCGGGGACAACCAACAAACTTGACGGATTAGGCGACAGGCTTATGTTCAGGAACCAATACCGCAATTTTGGAAGTTACGAAACATTTCTTACCTGCCGAAGCGTATCGGTAAGTGGTGTTGCAGCCATGAGGTGGTACGAATATCGTAAAGTGGGATCGACCTTCTCGATATACCAGCAATCAACGTATAATCCGGGTGATGGCAAGTCGCGCTGGATGGGAAGTATTGCCATGAATTCAGTTGGTGATATCGGAATGGCCTATTCCGTTTCGAGCAGTACAATGTTCCCCTCGATTTATTTTACCGGCCGTAAAGCAGCCGATGCTTTGAACCAGCTTACCATACCCGAAGGAATCATACAAACTGGTACTATGGCAATGACCGGCGCCACACGTTGGGGTGACTACACTGCTGTAAGCATTGATCCAACTGATAACCAGACTTTCTGGACAACACAGGAATATGTGGGTACCTATGGCGGTACATGGCCATGGGCAACAAAAATCGCTTCGTTTAAATTTGCAAATACTCCAATAGTTGCAACACTACCGGCAACTTCCATTACAAGTACTAGTGGAACTATAAATGGAACTGTAAACCCTAACGGAAATGCAACCAATTATCATTTTGAGTGGGGAACAACAGCAAGTTACGGATCAAATACGGCTACAGTTGCAGCAGGTGCCGGCACATCCGATATACCTGTATCGGCTCCCCTTACTGCCCTTACAAGTGGCGTAACCTATCATTACAGGCTGGTTGGAGTAAACAGCGAAGGAACCTCAAACGGCAACGACCTCACATTTACTCCCGGAGCTGCTGTTGTAACAACAACTGCAGTTAGCGGTATTTCGCTCACTGGCGCTGCATCGGGTGGTAATGTTATTACCGACGGAGGGTCATCCGTTACTGTGCGTGGAGTTTGCTGGTCAACCACGGTTAACCCGGTTGCCAGCGGGAACCATACTACCGATGGAGCCGGAACAGGCATATTTACAAGCACCATCACCGGTCTTTCGGCAAATACAACCTACCATGTAAGAGCCTATGCAACCAATGCAAACGGCACCTATTACGGTGACGATATAACTTTTACTACTCTTTGTGCGATTTTCTCATTGCCGTTTACCGAATCGTTTTCAGCAACTACTATCCCCACCTGCTGGACCCAGCTCGATATACAGGGAAGCGGACAGATATGGCAATTCGGAACTATTACAGGCCAATCACCAAACCCTGCACTTACAGGAAACTATGCCTATCTGAACAGCGATGCTTACGGAAGCGGCAGTTCGCAGAATGTGGACCTCATTACACCTACCATTAATATGAGCGGTTATTCGTCAGTGAACCTCCAGTTCAAACATTATTTCAAAGCATGGAGCGGCTCATCAGGAACACTTTCGTATAGTATTAATAATGGTACTACATGGACCATTATCCAGACCTTTACGGCAACTTCGGCCACCAACCCGGTTACGTTTAACCAGGCTGTTGCAGCTGTTGCCGGGCAGGCTGCAGTGAAATTCAAATGGAATTACCTGGGAAGTTTTGGTTATTACTGGGCAATTGACGATATCTCAATTACCGGAACCGGTGCCATAACACTCACTGTAACACCTGCCAACCAGAATGTTACTGCGCCTGCAGGAACAACTCCTTTCACTGTTACAACCACAGCCGCCTGGGCAGCTACAAGCAACTCGGCCTGGTGTACGGTTACTCCTTCGGGAACAGGAAACGGCACACTTACAGCCACATTTACCCAGAATATAGGTGCTTCGTCGAGGGTTGCCAATATTACAGTTACCGCTCCGGGTGCCAATCCTGTGGTGGTTACAGTAACGCAGGGCGGTGCCTCACCTACTTTGAGTGTTACACCTCCGAATCAGAATGTTACTGCTCCTGCCGGGAACACCAGTTTCACAGTTACCTCAAACTCAAGCTGGTCGGTTGTG
Source organism: Bacteroidales bacterium (assembly GCA_963677975.1). Lineage (GTDB taxonomy): Bacteria > Bacteroidota > Bacteroidia > Bacteroidales > UBA4417 > UBA4417. Next base: position 5,389,033 of record OY782677.1, read on the forward strand.
AGCGATGCTGCTTGGTGCACAATAACACCATCGGGCAGCGGCAACGGAACAATCACAGCCACCTATACCCAGAATATTCTGTTAACCGGCCGTACCGCCAATATCACTGTAACGGTCATTGGACTTACACCTATTGTGGTTACAGTAACGCAGGCTGCAGGAGCTGCAACCTTGCTGGTTACACCTGCCAACCAGAACGTAAGCGCTGTGGCAGGAAATACTAGCTTTGCAGTAACCTCCAACTCTCCCTGGACCGTTACAAGTAATTCCGCATGGTGTACGGTTACTCCTTCGGGATCAGGAAACGGTACAATATTGGCAACCTATACTGCCAATGCCTTGTACATATCGCGTATTGCTACAATTACAGTTACAGTAACCGGCCTTACTCCGGTAGCTGTTACAGTAACCCAATCGGGGTCGGCTCCTACTTTAACAGTAACACCATCTAACCAGAATGTAACTGCACCGGCCGGGACCACAAACTTTGCCATAACATCCAACTCGGCATGGTCGGTTGCAAGCAATGCAGCATGGTGTAGCGTTACCCCGTCGGGTACCGGCAACGGAACATTAGTCGCCACTTACCAGCAAAACACAGCCTTAGTAGCTAGGGTTGCTAACCTCACTGTGACTGTTGCCGGCTTAACACCGGTAGTAGTAACTGTAACCCAGGCTGCGGCTGCTCCTTCGCTAAGTGTAACACCTGCGAACATTGATGTACCTGCAACTGCCGGAGCGGCTAATTACACGGTTACAACCAACGCAGCCTGGACAGCCACCAGTAATATATCATGGAGTAATGTAACAGCTTCGGGAACCGGTAACGGAACAATGACCGCAACCTACGAGGCCAACACCACACTTTACCCCCGGATTTCGTACTTTGCTGTAACTGTTCCCGGACTTCAGAATTACATTGTTACCCTAACACAGGCTGCGGCCGAACCTTTCCTATCGGTAGATCCGCATATTCAGAATGTAGGGTATGCTGCAGGTACAACAAATTTTGCAGTTAGTTCGAACCTTAACTGGACAGCAACAAGCAACGCCTCATGGTGCACGGTTACAGGCTCAGCAAACGGAAACGGCACCGTAACAGCAACGTTCAGTGAGAACTCTTTTGCTGCAGGACGTACAGCCAGTATTACTATAACTGCTTCGGGCATAGTGCCTCTTTCGACTATTGTCACCGTTGTTCAGGGTGCTCCCGCCGCAACTTTAAATGTTACACCGGCAGTTCAAACCGTGAACGACCCTTCAGGATCAACTGCATTTGCAGTAGCAGCCAATACTACCTGGACCTGCAGCAGCGATGCAAGCTGGTGCCAGCCAACATCGTCGGGCAGCGGCAACGGGGTAATTACTGCAGCCTACCAGCAAAACCTTACACCTGTTATACGCACGGCAAACCTGCTCATTAATGGTACCGGGACCATACCTGCAACCGTAAAAGTTATACAGCTGCCATCCTTTGTTTCGCTTGACGAAAATCCTGAAAACACACTCCAGGTTTATCCTAACCCGACAACCGGGCTGTTTGTTATCAGCAACGCCTCATCCGAAATGATGGATATGAAAGTTACCATACTGAATTCAAAGGGGCAGCTTGTATTGTCGAAGTTCTGCAATGGGGCCAACTCCTATAATTTTGACCTCTCGGGAGTTGCCAGAGGTAACTATTTTATGAAAGTTGAAACCGGCAAGAAAACACATGTTCTGAAGGTGATTGTTCAATAATAACCCGTCGGTTTCCGTTTCCCGGAATCGGATATATACAGAGCGTCTGCCCCAAAAAGGCAGACGTTTTTTTATGTCGGCATAGCAGAAAACAACAAAATAAAATATCTAACTATATCGATTGTAGTTATTGTAATGTTTCTATATTTGTTAAATCAAACTTATTCAAAACCAACCTATAATTTTTACATCCGATGGACTTTAATTTCACCGAAGAGCAGTTGATGATCCGCGACGCCGCCCGCGATTTTGCACAGCGGGAATTATTAACCGATGTAATTGAGCGCGATGCAGGTTCCATTTATCCTACCAAACATGTACAACGCATGGCTGAACTGGGCTTCCTGGGGATGCTGGTTGACCCGAAGTACGATGGAGGCGGAATGGACACTGTTTCGTATGTGCTGGCGATGGAAGAAATCTCGAAAGTGGATTCCTCGGCCAGTGTGATTATGAGTGTAAACAACTCCCTGGTATGTTATGGTATTGAGGCATTTGCCTCCGAAGAGCAGAAAGAAAAATTCCTGAAACCCCTGGCCAGGGGCGAAAAAGTCGGGGCCTTCCTGCTATCGGAACCCGATGCTGGCTCTGATGCCACTTCACAACGTACCACCGCAGTGGATATGGGCGACTATTACCTGGTTAACGGAACCAAAAACTGGATTACTAATGGAAATTCAGCCGGCACATACCTGGTTATTGCCCAAACGGATCCTGAAAAGAAGCACAAAGGCATCAATTGCCTGATTGTCGATCGCCATGCTCCCGGTATAAGTGTCGGTCCGCACGAAGATAAAATGGGAATGCGCAGCAGCGATACCCATTCGGTAATGTTTAATGATGTAAAAGTTCCCAAGGAGAACCGCATAGGCGCCGATGGGTTCGGATTTACCTTCGCCATGAAAACCCTCGAAGGCGGGCGCATCGGGATTGCATCGCAGGCACTGGGAATTGCGAGTGGAGCCTTCGAACGTGCTGTGCAGTATGCCAAGGAACGTAAAGCTTTCGGTACTTTTATTGCCAACCACCAGGCCATTGCCTTCAAACTGGCCGATATGGCTGTAAAAATTGAAAACGCCCGCAACCTCTGCCTCAAGGCGGCCTGGCTCAAAGATCAGCACCAGCCTTATGGCTACGCCAGCTCCTTAGCCAAATACTATGCAGCCGAAATAGCCATGGAAGTAACTACCCAGGCCGTACAAATTCACGGCGGGTACGGGTATGTAAAAGAATACCACGTTGAGCGCCTCATGCGCGAGGCTAAACTTACACAGATCTATGAAGGGACGTCGGAGATACAGCAGATCATTATCTCCAGGGAAATATTGAAGTAGGGGTTGGGAGTTAGGTTTTAGGGGTTAGGGATGGTTCCGGTGTTCAGGGTTCAAGGCGCTGTGCGCGTTCAAGAGTTTAGTTGCCTGCGGCGTTCAAGGGTTCAAATGCCTGCGGCGTTCAAAGGTTCAATAGCCTGCGGCGTTTAAGGGTTTAAAGCGCTGCGCGCGTTCAAAGGTTCCGATGCCTGTGGCGTTCAAGGGTTCAAATGCCTGCGGCGTTCAAGGGTTCAATGGCCTGCAGCGTTCAGGGATTTAATGCGCTGCGCACGTTGCTGGTTTCTGGTGGCTGGTAAGTGGCCTCTTCTATCCCATCAATCTCTTCAATTCCATTTTCAGGACCATAACATCCAATTTATAGTATGCCTGCTGAAGACAAAATCCTGACCCTGCATCCCGACGGCAAAAAGGGGAAAAATATCATCCGGGGCAAATACGATACCATGCGTGATTGCATACTGGATATCTTTAGCGCACAACCGGAAATAGGGCACAGGGAATTGACAAAACTTTCGAATGAGCTATTAGCCGGAAAGTTCGAAGGCAATATTTCGTGGTATATGGAAACCGTACTGCTCGACCTAATTGCCCGCGGATTGATCCGCAGAATATCGGAGAAACCGGTCAGGCTGGGAGTGGTGGTAAAGCAGGTCTGATGTGGGATGCTGGAGGTAGATGGTGGAAGATAGAAGGTGGAAGGTGGAAAATGGATAGCAGATTGTGGAAGACTGGGACAGCTTTGCCCCTCTCCTTGTCCCCTTGTTCCCTAGTACTTTCCTTACACCACCACATTCACAATCTTCCGTGGTACAATAATCACCTTTTTAGGTGGCAACCCGCCAAGCCATTTCTGCGCTTCCGAAGCAGCCAGTACTGCTTTTTCGATTTCCGGAACTGGCATATCAACCGGGAGTTCGAGTGTAAACCTCATTTTCCCGTTAAACGAAACCGGGTAAGCGAAGGTATTATCGATAGTAAATTCAGGCTTGTATTCAGGGAAAACGGCATTGCATACATATCCCTCATTACCGAGCAGCTGCCATAGTTCCTCGGCAATATGCGGTGCATAAGGCGAAACAAGCACAACCAGTTCGTTCAGGATCGCACGCTTGTTGCATTTAAGTTCGGTAAGTTCGTTTACACAAATCATAAAAGCACTCACTGCTGTATTAAACGAGAACCTTTCGTTGTCCTCCTGAACCTTTTTAATTGTTTTGTGTAAGGCCTTCAGTTCGGCAGCAGTGGGGGCTTCGTTGGAAACACTGAAATTAATATCATGGTCGTGAAACAGGCGCCAGAACTTGCGTATAAACCGGAAAACGCCTTCGATACCGCTTGTATCCCAGGGCTTGGATTGCTCCAGGGGACCAAGGAACATTTCGTATAAACGCAGTGTGTCGGCTCCGTAACGCTCAATCAGGTCGTCGGGATTCTGAACATTATACTTCGACTTCGACATTTTCTCCACCTCGCTTCCGCAGAAGTATTTCCCATCTTCGAGGATAAAAAGCGATTTATTCAGGTGCGGCTGCCACTGTTTGAATGCTTCAATATCAAGTGTATCATTATGAACCAGGTTGATATCAACATGCAAGGCATCCGAGTAATTTTCGCGCCCTGAATAATTTTTCGAAATAAAGATCGGAACCGGATCGAGTCCCTTTTTTTCGATATACACCGGCACATCCTCTCCTTTGATTGCTGCGATTATACGTTCAACCACCTTATCGATACCCGGCTCAATAAAATCGATCATCGGGATCATAAGGAGTTTGTATCCTTTGCTCTCAGCATATTCGGTGTAGGGCTCAACAAGTTTTTCGAGCGATTTGGGCTTCTTGACTTCAATTATCAGCCTGGCTTCGGGGCTGAAGTAGTCGAATTTGCGGTTACCGTCGCGGTAGTCCTGTACAAAGCTAACTCCAAGTTTATTATCCTTAATACGTTCCCACAGAACGTACTCCGCCATTTTTTCGGGATTAACCCTGTAAACAAAGCTCGAACGGCCCTGAATCATACCCTGGTTGATCAGTTTCTGGAAGGGTTCTTCGGTGACTGCATATCCAAGGTCGAAAAGGAACTTATTCCAGAAACGGGCATACAGCAGGTGACCTGTGGCATGCTCGGCTCCGCCCAGGTAGAGGTCGACATTTTGCCAGTAACTTACCGCTTCCTTCGAGAAATACTCCTTGTCGTTGCGCGGGTCCATATAACGGAGATAATACCCGCTCGAACCGGCAAAACCGGGCATTGTATTGGTTTCCAATGAATAACCCTCGGATGTTTTCCAGTTTTTGGCGCGTGCCAGGGGTGGTTCCCCGTTTTCGGTCGGCAGGTATGCATCCACTTCGGGCAGATGGAGCGGAAGCTGATCTTCTGACAGGGTATAAGGCATTCCGTCCTTGTAATACACCGGGAAAGGCTCGCCCCAGTATCGCTGGCGGCTGAAAATGGCATCGCGCAGGCGGAAATTGATTTTGCCTGTTCCTATTCCCCTTTTCTCCGATTCACGAATCACGCTGCTGATAGCTTCTTTAACCTGGATGCCGGTAATAAACCCGGAATTTATCATAATGCCTTCCTTCGAATCGTACGATTCGTCCCAGGTGGCCGGGTCGGTGGCTTCATGACCTGGTTTATTCACTACCTGCACAACTGGCAGGCTGAAATGGCGTGCAAAGGCAAAGTCGCGGCTGTCGTGAGCCGGAACCGCCATTATGGCACCTGTTCCGTAACCCATAAGTACATAATCGGCGATCCAAACCGGAATAGGTTGGTTAGTAAACGGGTTGATGGCATATGCACCGGTAAATTCGCCGCTTACTTTTTTCACTTCGGTCATGCGCTCTCGTTCCGAACGGTTTTTGGCCCAGCTAAGGTAAGTCTCAACTTTTTTTCGGCATTCAGGTGTTGTGATTTTCGAAACCAGCTCGTGTTCGGGAGCAAGAACCATGAATGTAGCGCCGAAAATAGTATCGGGGCGGGTGGTGAAGACTTCGATAGGCTCTGTTCCGGGTTGATCCTTAACCTCAAACCTCATGCTTCCACCTTCGGAACGCCCGATCCAGTTTCGCTGGATTTCCTTGATTGATTCGCTCCAGTCGATGGTGTTTAATCCTTCGAGCAGGCGATCCGCATAGGCTGTGATGCGGAGCAGCCACTGTTTCATTTTTTTACGTTCAACGGGATGCCCGCCACGCACACTATATCCTTCGCTTACTTCATCATTAGCCAGCACGGTACCCAGCGCCGAGCACCAGTTTACAGCTGTTTCGGCAAGGTAAGCCAGGCGGTAGTTCATCAGGATTTCCTGCTGCTCTTTTTCGCTCATCTGCTTCCAGCCGGAAGCTGAAAAAACAGGAGTTTCGTTGCATACTGCAGGAACCACACCATTCCCTTCTGTTTCAAATGCAGTAATCAGTTCACTGACCGGCCTAGCCATGTTAAGCTGCCTGTTATACCACGAATTGAAGAGCTGGATAAAGGTCCATTGTGTCCATTTATAATAAGCCGGATCGCAGGTGCGCACTTCGCGGTCCCAGTCATACGAAAAACCGATTTTGTCAAGTTGCTCACGGTAACGTGCCAGGTTCAGTTCGGTTGTAATGGCAGGATGCGTGCCGGTTTGTATTGCATACTGTTCGGCCGGTAGGCCATAGGCATCGTAACCCATAGGGTGAAGAACATTAAAACCTTTCAGCTTTTTGTAACGCGAAAAAATATCGGATGCAATGTATCCCAACGGGTGACCAACGTGCAAACCGGCTCCCGAAGGATATGGAAACATATCAAGCACATAATACTTGGGTTTCCCTACAACGATAGTGGTTTTATACACTTTATCCGCGGCCCATTTTTCCTGCCATTTTTTCTCTACTTCACCAAAATTATATTCCATCTAGACTGTAAGTTGTTTCAGATTAAACTTTTAAGTATCGCATGCCTGGTGGCTTACGAGCGTGCAAAGGTAGTATTTTTAAAGGATTTCGGAAAGCTGGCTTTAAGGCTTAAAATGATAAGTAAAAGACCTTCATTGAATGGATTTGACAATAATAATCGAAAAACTCAATGCACTCGGCTACAAATACAGTCTTTCAAATGTTAATTTATGCAAAGCATATTTTGGCATGCACCTATGGCACAGATTTTTTCATTACTTTCGCTACTTCTTATCAAAAGAAAAGCATGACAGAGAATAATACCGGTAGCGGCAGGCTCAGGGCATCATACATTACAAGTATTATCAGCATTACGCTGGTATTATTCATGCTTGGACTGCTGGGACTGATCATTCTGCATGGCCGGAAACTATCCGATTATGTGCGCGAAAACATCAGCATTTCGGTTATGCTCAAAAAAGATGCTCCCGATAACCTGGCGCTTAATTACACGATCCACCTCAAAAAAGCAGACTATGCCAAAAATGCGGAATATATTTCGCGTGAACAGGCTGCAAAAGAACTTTCGAACGAACTGGGGGAAGATTTTGTACAGTTTCTTGGGTATAATCCCCTACCGGCATCGATCGATCTGCAGCTGAAAGCCGGGTATGCCAATACCGACAGCATTGCAAAAATTGAAATGCTGCTTCTAAGTAGCCCTTTGGTTAAAGAAGTGGTTTACCAGCGTTCGCTTATCGACCAGGTGAATTCGAATATACAAAAGATCAGTTTTGTGATTCTCGGCTTCAGTCTTTTGTTGCTTATCATTTCGGTTATCCTTATCAACAATACAATCAAACTATCGATATATGCCAGGCGTTTCCTGATCCGGAGCATGCAGCTTGTGGGTGCCACCGAATCGTTTATCCGCATGCCGTTTATAAAAAGAAGCATACTGCACGGCGTTATTGCAGGAGTTGTAGCTATACTTATGCTAACCGGTATTCTTTACCTTGCGCGGCAGCGTATGCCCGAACTTGCTAACCTGGAGGATATACAGCAATTTTCGGTCTTCTTCGCAGGGGTTCTTCTGTCAGGGGTTATACTTTCGGCAATATCAACCTGGGTATCGGTAAATAAATTCCTGAGGATGAAAGTGGATAATCTTTATATGCGCTAATAATCATTCCTGAAATAGTAAATCCAATGATCCGGTTCCAATTGAACTGGATTTCAGAAATAAAAACAACAGATAAAAATGGCAAAAACTGCAAAACCTATGGTTCCTGAAGCCTCAAAAAAAGCTGTCGATAACAGCCATCCTGTATTTGCCTTCGGGAAAGAAAATTATATCCTTATGCTTGTTGGGCTTGGCCTTATTGTTTTAGGATTTATCCTGATGAATGGCGGCGGCTCAAAAGACCCGAATGTATTTAACGAGGAAATGTTCGATTTCAGGCGTTTAACGCTTGCCCCTATCCTGGTACTTATTGGATTCGGTGTCGAAATTGTAGCCATCATGAAAAGGCCGAAAGATTAATACTATTTGTAACTGATCCTGGTGCACTTACTCGTTTTACCGTTTGTTGGCAAAAGGCAATTGGCTAGGCTTAAACTTTTTCCCCTTCACACCCTTACCAATCGCTCACTGTTTCTTGCCAACTTCTGAGAGTGCTACTCACAAACCTATTTACCTGAAAACAAAATGAGCTACCTCCATGCCATTATTATTGCCATTGTTGAGGGTATAACCGAGTTTTTACCCATTTCGTCGACTGGGCATATGATCATTACCGAACGCCTGCTTGGTACCGAGATGAACGAATTCACAAAAGCGTTTACCGTTAATATTCAGTTTGGTGCAATCCTTTCGGTTATAGTCCTTTACTGGAAACGGTTCTTCCAGTCGTTTAATTTTTACTACAAACTTTTCGTTGCTTTTATCCCCGCAGCCATACTGGGGTTTTTATTCAGCGAGCAGATTGATGCCATGCTCGAGAGTGTTTTTGTGGTGGCCCTGATGCTCCTGCTCGGAGGTATTTTCTTCCTGTTTGTGGATACGTTATTCAACAATACCGACGAGAAAAGGGAACCCACTTATACAAATGCTTTCGTTATCGGTCTGTTCCAGTGCATAGCCATGATTCCTGGAGTGTCGCGCTCGGCAGCAACCATTATCGGAGGTATGCAGCAAAAACTTACCCGCACCAAAGCGGCCGAATTCTCATTTTTCCTTGCTGTTCCAACCATGGCAGCAGCTTCGGCCTATAAACTGCTGAAAGACTACAAACATTTCAATGCCGATAACCTGGGCGTATTGCTTCTCGGGAATGTAGTCGCTTTTGTGGTTGCCATGCTTGCGATAAAGTTTTTCATCACATACCTGCAGAAACACGGGTTTAAAGTATTCGGATATTACCGCATCATTGTCGGCGCAGTATTGCTAATACTGCTTGCCTTGGGAGTTGACCTGAAGGTAATCTGATTTTTTACCACAGAGGCACAGAGTGCTCTGAGGAACACAGAGGAAATGCCATTTCTTCTATTCGGAATACTGAATTAACAAAATTTCTCTGAATCTCAGACTGACATTTCACCTAAGCAAAATCCGAAAATAAAAATCTCCATGAACCTCTGTGTCTTCCATGCCTCCGTGGTTTAAACCTTTATAAATCAACATTCTCAGATGCTAAACATCGACGAAGGCGAAATTCTTCTTGTAAACAAACCTTACCGCTGGACATCGTTCGATGTTATAGGCTCACTACGCGGCCTGATCAAGCACCTTATCGGGAAAAAAATAAAAATCGGTCATGCCGGCACCCTCGACCCGCTGGCTACCGGCCTTCTGATAGTCTGCACCGGCAAAGCCACCAAACGCATAGAGGAATTTAAGGATTTTGATAAAGAATATACCGGCACGTTTACCATTGGTGCTACCACTCCATCGTACGATATGGAAAAAGAGGTGAACGAGACTTTCCCAACCGAACATATTACGCCAGAAATGATTTACCAGGCCGCAAAAAGCCTCAGCGGCGACATTATGCAGATTCCGCCTATGTTTTCAGCTATTAAAATAGATGGGAAACGTGCTTACGAATCGGCACGTAAGGATAAAGACCTGGGCTTGGCAGCTCGCCCGGTGAGTGTTCCTGAATTTGAAATTACCCGTATCGAACTGCCTGAGGTTGATTTCAGGATCGTGTGTTCGAAAGGCACTTATATACGTTCGCTTGCACGCGACTTTGGAACTGCGCTCAAAAGTGGTGCATACCTCAGCGCCCTTTGCCGTACTCGGGTGGGACCTCACCTGTTAAGTAATGCGCATGAAGTTGAAGAATTGAAAACTATACTACGGGCACAATTCCAGCCTGAAAAATAATAAAAGCTGACATAATAAACCCCTTCAAGGGATTAAAACCTTTGAAGGGGTTGTGCGCAGTAATAATATCCTTATACCTGTTTCTCCTTAATAAAAAGAGCAGCTATTGCACCCAGGAACATACTTCCTCCTGCCATAACAATACTGAGAATTGGATTTCCACCAAATATGTATTTCAGAATCAATCCGCTGAACACACCGCTCACAATTTGCGGAATGGTGATCGACATATTAAACAATCCCATATAAATTCCCATTCGTTTCGGAGGTATTGAACTTGCAAGCATGGCATAAGGCATAGCCAGGATACTTCCCCAGGCAATACCGATACCAATCATCGGAATTATAAGATAATCCGGATCGCTGAAAACAAGGAACGACAATAAAGAAACTCCCCCTATACAAAGCGCGATGGAATGGGTAACTTTTTTCGAAAGACGTTTAGCTATCATTGGCAACGACAATGCAATTATTGCCGACACCCCGTTATAAATACCAAATAATATCCCAACCCAATCGCCGGCTTCCTGGAAGGCTAAGGAGTTAGGATCGCTGGTACCGTAATATTTTAAAGCTACTGCCGGAGTTGTATAAACCCACATCGAAAACAAGGCAAACCAAGAAAAAAACTGAACAAGCAACAATTTAATCATAATAGGAGGAATGAAAAACTTTTTAGGTTTTTCTTCCACTTCAGCTGTTTTCACCAATTCATCGGGCGGATATTCGGAAGTACTGAATATGGTCCATAAAATGGTTGTAATCAATACAAAAGCGCCGAAATAAAATGAATATGTTACATTGTCGGCAATTAGTCCGGCTTTTTCTGCGGTTTTCGAAACGCCAAACCAGTTTCCCAGCATATAAGGAAGCCACGACCCGACTACAGCGCCGATTCCAATAAGCAGTGTCTGCATCGAAAAACCAAGTGTATGCTGCTCCTCAGGCAACTTATCAGCAACCAGGGCCCTGAATGGTTCCATCGATATATTGATTGATGCATCCATAATCATCAGCAAACCACCACCAATAAACATGGGTGCGATAAAATTCGCAAGGTGCGGCGCATTTGGCATAAGTACCAGGGCGATACTTGTAAGTATTGCACCAACCAGGAAATAAGGTCTTCTTCTACCCAGCCTGTTCCAGGTTTTATCGCTCATAAAGCCAATAATCGGCTGTACAATCATACCGGTAATTGGAGCTACCAGCCAGAACCAGCTCAGTTTGTCCACCTCGGCACCAAAGGTCATAAGTATACGTGATGCATTTCCGTTCTGCAACGCAAAACCAAATTGAATGCCCATAAATCCGAAACTCATGTTCCAGATCTGCCAGAAAGTTAAGCGTGGTCGCTTGCCCATAGTTTTAGTTTTTCATTAATTGCGATACTACAAAAATATTACTTCGCTTGGATAATTGAGGGGAAATCGTAAAAAATATTGAAAGGGGTTAAGTTATGGCCTGAAGCAGGGAGTCGGAAGACGGAAGAGGTCAGAAGAAATCAGGATTTAATGTATTAAGGGAGAGTTGGAAATATAGTTTTGACGCTTATTCCCACATCATGCATACCACATCCTACATCTGATCCGAAGCCTTACCCCTTGTATTGTTGCCTGAAATAGCTTGGTGTACAACCTTTTTTTAGCAAAAACATCCTGTTGAAATGTGTCGAACTTCTGAAACCGGATTCTGTCGCGATTTCTGAAATGCTTCTATCCGATCGGCCGGCGAGTAAAACGCAGGCGTGTGAAATCCGGGTATTATTAAGGTAGTCGGTAAATGGTTCACCTGTGATCTGTTTAAAAAAACGGCTGAAGGAAGTTTCGGTCATATGCCCAAGCGATGCTACATCCGATAGCTTGATCATATCCCCAAAATGGTCCGAAACATACCCGAAAACTTTGTTTATCCTGTCCGCATTGTGTTTATTCAATGACGGAACGTAACCCTGTGAAGCAAGTGAAACAAACTTTCCTTTTGTCGCAAGTTCATTCAATACCTGCCAGAAGGCTGTCATTTTCTCCAATCCGCTAAGCCTTGATATTCGGGTAATTTTTTTACTCAAAGAACCTATTTCGTCTCCGTAAAAAAAACAACCACGGACTGAAAGATCCAATAACCTCGTAATATTCTGAAATTCGGGAAATCCGGTTCCCTGGCCAGGAACAATGTTGCGGCCGAACTGAAAAACAATGGCCTTGTACTGCCCTTTCTCACCCGGGGCAGAATTCCAGGTGTGAGGTAAATCAGGCCCGAGTAAAACCAGATCGCCGGTACTAAAGGGTTCAACCGAATCGCCTACAATCCGTTTCCCGCTTCCACTGATAATATAAGTCAGCTCGAACTCGGGATGGAAGTGCCAGTATGGCTCAAATTCAGACAGATCAAGAATAAGCTGCCTTAATTGAGATCCGTCAGCCTGTTTGTTTACCTGCTCGAAACTTGGTTTCATGCTTGAATATTTTTGCCATAAATTTAAAAGTTTAAATAGCATTTTGGACATAATACGGTCAATAAATGATAAAATAATTATTAGCGGGTGGTAAAACTGGTCATATCTTTGAATCATCAAAAAAATATTCGGAACCAATGAAAAAGCTGCTTATTCGTCTCTTTATGTTAGGTACAATTATTACAGGAAATCATATATCTAAAGCGCAATCCAACACCAGAGATGTGTACCGGATCACCAATACTCAAATGCAAAAGCTACAGTACCTGCCATTCGGGGAAATAAAACCCTTGGGCTGGATGAAATCGCAGATGCAGGCTGACCTGGATGGGTTCGCAGGAAACCTTGACCGGCTTGTACCTGAACTGATGAATGATAAAATCTACGGTGCCGACCGACTTACAAAAGAGCACAAATCGAAAAATCTTGGAAACATAGGCCCGGATATGGACCCACAATACCTTTGGTGGAACAGCGAAACCCAGTCGAACTGGCAGGACGGGTTTATCCGAAATGCTATTCTCCTCGATGATAAAGTTTACCTGGCTAAAGTGCAGGAATATGTCGGTTATATACTTTCCACCCAGGATGCAGATGGCTATCTCGGGATTTATTCATCTGATCTGCGCTATAATTTTAAGGATGAAAACGGTGAACTATGGGCTAAAACTACAGTTCTGCGCGGTTTACTGGCTTGGTATGAATACACTCAGAAGCCTGAAATACTTGCGGCCATTACAAGAGCGGTCGATAACGTCATGGCGAATTATCCTGTCAATAACAGTTCGCCCTTTAAATCAGTAAAACCGTTTGCCGGAGGAATGACTCACGGGCTGGTTTTTACCGATATTCTCGATTGTTTATACCAGCTTACCGGCTACCAGTCGTACCTGGATTATGCGCTTTTCCTGTATAAAGACTTCTCGGAAAACATCCTGGCCGAGGATGCCCAGTACCCGAAAATTATTGATCCTGCTTATAAACTAAAAAATCATGGTGCCCATACTTATGAACATCTGCGTCCTTTGGCTCTGGCATATTATACAACCGGGAATCCGGAACTTAATAAAGCTCTTGATCTGTACCTGAAGCGGATCAGCAATTGTACAACGCCATCAGGCGGTCCGATCGGGGATGAATGGGTAGGTGAAAGGACTGCCAATGCAACTAATACAGGCTATGAATATTGCTCCTTACAGGAATTAATGGATGGATATAACAGCCTCCTTCAAAAATCGGGCAACGCATCTTATGGTGAACTGGTCGAACACCTTTTCTTTAATGCCGCCCAGGGAGCACGCCTGCCCGGGAAAAGCGCCATTGCTTATTGTAAAACCGACAATTCGTTCGAAATGAAAGGAACCCGGAATGGCGAAATCCAGGGAACTGAAAAACAAACCCGTTATAAATATTCGCCTGCGCACCAGGATGTTGCGGTTTGCTGTGTCCCCAATGCCGGAAGGATTATGCCTTATTATGTAAAATCCATGTGGATGAAAGACAACGAAGGATTGGTTTCGGAATTGCTGGGACCCTGCGAAGTGAAAACCGGGGTGAAAGGTGCAAAGGTTCAGATTATTGAAGAAACGGATTATCCTTTCAGCAACACGATCAATTACCAGGTGTCGGTCGAAAAACCGGTTACCTTTGTTTTAAAAATCCGCAAACCTGCATGGGCAAAGACCTTTAACCTGAATTGCAGATTCACTGAAAAGGATGGCTACATCAGTATTAACAAAACCTGGACCGGAACAGAATCCATACGGCTAGACCTGCTTGCACAGCCCGAAATCAAACAGGATCGGAATAAAGAGAATTATTTTACATACGGAGCCCTGGTATTTGCATTGCCGATCGAAAGCATCGAAACCATAACGAAAAAATATGCCGTTGAGGGATTAAATGATTACCAATATGAACCTGTTAATATGCAGAAATACAGGCTTTCTTCCGAAAAAACACCTGGTATAACAATGGAAATGATTGATAATGCCGGCAGCAAATGGCAAGGTCTTGAACTGAACACCACACTGGTAAACGAACGCACCGGCAAACCGGAAAATGTAAAACTTCTTCCATTAGGTGCCACTATTCTCCGGCAGGAAACCTTTAAGAATGAGGTTCAGACTTTGGCAGGAACAATCAGGCGTTTCAGTAACTTCCCTTCCGCATATGTTGATGCCCGCACGGTTGATGTATGGTTGCCCGACGGGTATGATGACAAAAGGAAATATGCAGTGTTGTACATGCACGACGGACAGATGCTATTCGACAGTACGATCAACTGGAACCACCAGGAATGGGGTGTTGATGAAACCATTGGAAAGTTGATCAGCGAAAAGAAAATAAAGGATTGCATTGTTGTCGGTATCTGGAATACCGCTCTCAGGCATCAGGAATATTTTCCACAGAAACCATTTGAATTGTTAAACCCTGATGAAAAGGACATAGCGACAAAACAGTTGCAATCGACATTACAAACTACCGAACCATTTATACCTGTGTCTGATAATTATCTCAAATTTATTGTAAACGAGCTAAAACCATTTATTGACAAAACCTATTCCACATATACCGACAATAAGAATACTTTTATAGCCGGGAGCAGCATGGGTGGCTTGATTTCGATGTACGCAACCTGCGAATACCCCGAAGTATTTGGCGGTGCAGCTTGTTTGAGCACTCACTGGCCAGGATCATTTTCAATTGAAAACAATCCGGTTCCTGATGCTTTTGTAAATTACCTGGCGACCAATCTACCCGATCCGAAAACACATAAGCTCTATTTCGATTATGGCGATCAGACTCTGGATGTTTTATACCCGCCTCTTCAACAGAAGGTGGATGAGGTGATGAAGGTCAGGGGTTTTTCAACTGAAAACTGGATTACAAAATATTTCCCTGGGAAGGATCATTCGGAGAAATCGTGGAATGACAGGTTCGAGATACCGGTACTCTTTATTTTAAAAAAGTAACCTTATGTGTTGCAGAGGAATAGTCGTATCAGTTTTTACCTGTATAGCTTTTTTCAGCTGTCGTTTGTTCGCTCAAATGCCAGGCGAAGATTATACCCGGTTTGTAAACACCTTCATTGGAACCGATGGCACCGGGCATACTTTTCCAGGACCATCCATGCCCTTTGGGATGGTACAGCCCGGTCCTGATAACCGCGGGGAAGGTTGGAATTATACGAGTGGATATCAATTTCAGGATACAATTATTCTGGGTTTTTCACAAACCCGTTTCAATGGAACCGGCATAAGCGAAATGGGAGATATTCTCCTGCTGCCCTATGTCGAAACCAATGACAAATCGTTGCGGAACCGCTACTTCAAAAAAACTGAAAAGGCTAGCACAGGCTATTATACCTTGACCAAAAATGACCAGGTAAAAGTAGAACTCACCTGTTCCGAAAGGGTTGCTTTTCACCGATATACATACCCTTCTCAACAGGCCTGGATATTGGCTGATTTTCAGCACGGGCTCTGTTTTCTTACCGATAGTCTGGTACTAGAGAGCAATGTTAAGATTGAGGATAATCAAACCATTTCGGGCTACAGCCACACCAAAAACTGGGTGGAAAGAAAGTATTTTTTCGTGATAAAGTTTGATAAGCCGTTTACCAGATCCGAACAGATGGCAAAAGGCCCGAAAGAAAATGCCCCGAAATATATCTTATCCTTTAACCTGGGTAAAAGTAAAATCTTACAGGTAAAAATTGCTCTATCTACCGTGTCGGTTGAAGGGGCAAAACGTAACATGAAAACTGAAATTCCGGGTTGGGATTTCGAACAGGTAAAGCATCACGCGGAAAAGGTTTGGAATAAGTACCTGGGAAGAATCGAAATTGAAGTTGACCCGAGACAGAAAGAAATATTTTACTCCTCTTTATATCACCTGTTTTTACAGCCTTCGAATATTGCCGATGCTGACGGCAAATACCGCGGGGCAGACGATAAAATTGCGCTTGCGCCAAGTGGTGAATATTATTCCACACTTTCGATTTGGGATGTGTACCGTGCCGCATTCCCGCTTCTCGAAATAATTGCTCCTGAAAAGATTAACGGCATTGTAAATTCAATGATTCTGCATTATAAAGCGGCTGGGTTTCTTCCGATTTGGGCAGCCTGGGGGAAGGATAATTACTGTATGATAGGCAATCATTCCATCCCAATGATTCTTTCGGCATACAACAAGGGTTTCACCGGATTTGACAAAAATGAAGCACTGAAAGCAATGGTTGAAACCTCAACCAAAAGTCACATCAATTCAGACTGGGAGTTATACAACAAATATGGGTATTACCCTTTTGATAAACTGGATAACGAAGCCGTTTCCCGTACCCTCGAAAGCGGATACGATGATTGGTGTGTAGCCGAAATGGCATCGAAACTCGGCGATAAATCAACAGCTGAAACCTTTAATAAAAGAGCTGCCTACTACAAAAACCTGTTCGACCCTGAAACTAAAATGTTTCGCGGAAAGGATACAAAAGGAAACTGGCGTACACCGTTTGATCCGCTGGCAGCCACTTCGCCAATGAACAACCCCGGTGATTATACTGAAGCCAATGCCTGGCAATATTTCTGGACACCTGCGCAGTACGATATCAATGGTACGAAAAAACTTTTGGGCGGGGATGAAGCATTCACAAAACAGTTAAACGATTTTTTTACTATCAAAGCCTTGAATCCTAACAAATTCCTGGGGCAGGAAGCCATGATCGGGCAATACGCTCATGGCAACGAACCTGGCCATCATACCGTTTATTTGTATGCCTATTCGAACTCACTGAAAACCGGGCAGAGATATATACACCAAATTATCAGTGAGTTTCAGAACAACACACCCAACGGTATGATCGGTAATGACGACTGCGGGCAAATGTCGGCCTGGTATATTCTGTCAGGTCTTGGATTTTACCCGGTGAATCCCGCCGGAAATGAATTTGTGCTGGGGGCACCTCAATTCAAAAAGGCAAAGGTTCATATGCCTGATGCTAAAACACTAATAATCGAATCTCTGAATTATTCTTCACAAAATATCTATACCGAAAAAGTTCTTCTCAATGGTCAGCAAATCGTCAAACCATTTATTACATTTGAAGAAATAAAAAATGGAGGAAACCTTGGTTTTGAAATGACAATAAAGTAGCTGAAAACCAGCGGAATCTTAATTCCAATCAGCTAATGATGTTTCATCCTTCACCTCAGTTCAGAATATTTGTAAAAATTAAAAAGTATGAAAATGAAATATTCCTTAATGCTTGCTTTTGCTATTTCGATTGGATTTGCATCAGCACAGACTCCAATTAACCAACCCCCTTCCTGGTCAAAAAACGCTATCTGGTACCAGATATTTGTCGAGCGATTTAACAACGTAGATAAAACCAACGATCCCACACCGGAAAACATGGATGTTCCGTTTATGAATATCAAAACTCCCGCCGGATGGTACCTTACGCCATGGTCATCCGACTGGTACACGCAGGAAGACTGGGCTGTAAAATCAGGAAAATCATTCAACGATGCCGTGCAATACCGCCGCTATGGAGGCGATCTGCAGGGTGTGCTTGATAAACTCGATTACCTTCAGGATCTGGGTGTTACCGCGCTTTTCATGAACCCGCTCAACGATGCGCCTTCGCTGCATAAGTACGATGCCCGCAATTACCATCACATCGATATAAACTTCGGACCAGATCCGGAAGGTGATAAAAAAATGATTGCTGCCGAAAACCCGGATGATGCTTCAACCTGGAAATGGACTTCAGCCGACAAACTTTTCCTGAAACTGGTGGATGAAGCTCATAAACGCGGAATGAAGATTATTATGGATTATTCGTGGAATCATACGGGTACTTCATTCTGGGCATTCGACGATATTGTTAAAAACCAGGAGAAATCAGCTTTCAAAGATTGGTATAATATTACTTCATTCGATAACCCAGCAACACCAGAAAATGAATTTAAATACGAAGGCTGGCTCGGGAACAAGTACCTGCCCGAAATCAGGAAAGTGAATATTACAACTGTTCGCAGAATCGGTCATGCGTATGAAGGCGATATCAATGCCGGTGCAAAACAACATATCCTCGACGTAGCAATACACTGGCTGGCGCCAGGCGGTGATGCTTCCAAAGGTATCGACGGGTTCAGGCTCGACGTTGCCGACCATGTTGGACTTGGTTTCTGGCGCGATTTCCGCAAGGTTGTCCGCGCAGTGAATCCCGAAGCTTACCTTGTAGGCGAAATATGGTGGGAACAATGGCCCAATAAACTCATGAATCCCCTTCCATTTACCAGCGGCGATGTTTTCGATGCCGTGATGTTTTACCAGGCGTACAAACCTGCCAGGTATTTCTTCGCAAAGACAGATTATGAGATCAGTGCCGAACAACTGAAGGATAGTCTGCAGTTCGAATGGACCAGGCTGTTTTCGGCTAACCGCTATGCCATGATGAATACCTCTTCAACCCATGATTCGCCACGATTGCTGAGCGACTTCTACAATACCAATAAATACAAATACCAGGCTTCACCTAACGATAATAAAGATTACAAAACCGGCAAGCCTGATGCCGAAACATACAAACGGTTGCAGTTGTATCTTGTTCATCTGTTTACCACCATTGGAGCCCCGCAGATTTGGAACGGCGAAGAAATGGGAATGTGGGGAGCCGACGATCCAAACTGTCGCAAACCCCTTATGTGGGAGGAATTGAAGTTTGATCCCGAAACACGTACCAATATACAGCCCGGACCAAAAACCTACGATAAGGTGGCATTTAACAAATCGCAGTTCAATTATTACAAAAAACTGATCCGCATTCGTAAAGAGAACCAGGTATTGTCATCCGGCGACATTACATTCCTTTTAACCGAAGGTAAAAAACTGGCTTATAAACGCTCCGATTCAAAAAATGACGTCATTGTGATGTTCAACCTGGAACCGACAAAACAGGCTTTTAAACTTCCGCCCAACAGCACCTGGATCGACCTGCTGACCAATAAAAAACATAAAGGTGACTCGATTTCACTCAAATCATTATCAGCCGCTGTTTTAAAAAAGATAAAGTAGCACAGGAAGAGAATCCTGGGGTTTAAGCGTTAGTAGCCTGTTGCTTTTATCCGAAATTCACCGGCTCTATCATTCATCACCTTATAAACCTAAAAAATTGACAAAGCTATTCTGGGTAAATAGCTTAAATTTGCCATGTTTAAACATCGATTACAATGAAAAATCTGATCGTCTTTGTCGGTTTCCTGGTTATTGCTGCATACAATGGTTTTGCACAGTTAATTACTGTAACCCCTGCCCTGCCTACCGACCTGAACGGTGTGGAAGTAGTTTTTGATGCCACACAGGGAAGCGGCGGACTGGCGGGATATTCCGGCGATGTTTATGCACATACAGGTGTAATAACCAACCAGAGCACATCCCCTTCGGACTGGAAGTATGTTAAAGCTGGCTGGAGCGAAAATATCCCGGCATGTAAACTGACACCTCTTGGTAATAATAAATGGAAGCTTGTAATCGGGCCTTCAATTCGCAGTTTTTATAATGTTCCGGCAGCCGAAATTATCCAGAAACTAGCATTTGTCTTTCGCAGCTCCGATGGATCAAAAACAGGAAAAACTGCCACCGGAGGCGATATTTTTTACGATGTGTTCCCTTCAACCCTGGGCGTTACAATAACCAACCCGACCGAGAACTTTCTGTTTCTGAACCTCAATGCAACTCAAAATGTAAGTGTTTCGTCGGTATTTGCTGATTCTACCTTATTATATATTAATGGGCAGAAAATGGCCGGTACGAATACAGCCCTGCTGAATTATACCATTACTGCTTCAACTTACGGCCGTTCACTCGTAAAAGCAGTAGCAAAGACATCAACGGCAATGGTTGCCGATTCCTTTTATTATTATGTACGTCCGGCTGTAACGGTAGCCGAATTACCTGCCGGTATTAAAGACGGTATCAATTATCTGAGCGGAACTTCAGTACTACTTTCTTTATATGCTCCGTTCAAACAGTTCGCCTATGTTATCGGGGATTTCAATAACTGGCTGCCTGATGAGTTATCTTACATGAAACGCACTGCCGACGGGAAACACTATTGGGTCCAGATTGATGGCCTGGTTCCGGGCAAGGAATATGTTTTTCAGTACCTGGTCGACGGCAATATCCGAATTGGCGATCCTTACGCAGCTAAAGTCAGCGATCCATGGAACGATCAATATATAACTTCCGATACTTATCCTGCTTTGATCCAATATCCAACCGGTAAAACCCAGGGAATTGCCACTGTATTTCAAACCGCACAGCAACCTTATACCTGGCGGACTTCGGGTTTTGTCCCCCCGGCAAATACTAAACTTGTAATTTATGAATTACTGGTGCGTGATTTTACCCAGAAACATACTTTCCAGGCAGTAATTGATACAATCGGCTACCTAAAGAAGCTCGGAATAAATGCGATCGAACTTATGCCTGTAAATGAATTCGAGGGAAACCTGAGCTGGGGATATAATCCAAATTATTATTTCGCAGTTGATAAGTATTATGGAGCAGCAAAGAAGCTGAAACAACTTGTCGACACTTGTCACCAACTGGGCATTGCAGTGCTGGGCGATTTGGTTCTTAATCATTCCTATGGAACTTCACCGTTTGTAATGCTATACTGGGATGCTGCCAACTCGCGTCCAGCCGCCAATAATCCCTGGTATAATACAGTTTCGCCTAATACCACCTATTACTGGGGAAGTGATTTCAACCACGAGAGTGCCGATACAAAAAAACTGGTCGACAGTATTACATCATACTGGATGAGCGAATTCCGTTTCGACGGGTTCCGTTTCGATTTCACAAAAGGCTTTACCAACACTCCCGGCGACGGATGGGCTTACGATGCCTCCCGCATTGCGATATTAAAGCGCATGGCAACCGAAATGTGGAAACGAAATCCGAAAGCTATCGTAATATTCGAACATCTTTCCGATAACAGCGAGGAACGTGAATTATCGAACTCCGGCATAATACTGTGGGGTAATTTGAGCGGGAGGTATGGCGAAGCTGCAAAAGGGAATAATGCTAATGATGCGAGCAATATTTCATCGGCTGCCTACACTTCGCGGGGATGGACAGTTCCAAACCTGGTTACATACATGGAAAGCCACGATGAGGAACGCGAAATGTACCGGTGCATTACTGAAGGAAAAACAAGTGGAAATTATTCTATCAAGGATACCACAACTGCCCTGAAACGGGCCGGGTTAATTGCAACATTTCTCCTGACTATTCCCGGACCTAAGATGATATGGCAGTTTGGCGAACGTGGATATGATTATTCGATCAACTACCCAAGCGGCACTTCGGCTTCGAGGCTCGACCAGAAACCTCCGCGTTGGGATTATATGAGCAAACCGGATCGCGTGAAACTTTATAACGAATACGTGAAACTGATTTACCTGAAAAAGAACAACCCGATTTTCAGCACATCCGATTTCCAGTTGGACGTTGCAGGTTCAACAAAAAAAATACAACTTAACTATTCAGGCAAAACCGCTATAGTTCTGGGAAATTTCGACATTATTCCCACAAATGTTTCGCCCGGGTTCACCCGTACAGGAAAATGGTATGAATATATGACGGGTGATTCACTGGTTGTATCTGATCTGAATGCCAATCTTATTTTCCAGCCCGGCGAATACCGCGTGTACCTTTCCGAAAAGTACAATCCAAACGGAATTTCGACTAAAGAAAAGGAACCTTTCTCTGTGGTTGTTTCACCTAACCCTGTTTCGGAAATGTGCAATATCGAAATCAGCATCAGCGGATCTTCATTCTGTGAAGTAAGTGATTATACGCTTCTTGGCAGCAAGACTGAGACCATTTATAAAGGGAACATCACTACCCGACTTCAGCTGCCCTGGTTACCCAAAACAAAAGGCATTCATTTATTGAAAGTCGTGATCGGGAATCAGCAGGTTGTACGCAAGGTGATCGTACAATAAGGTGTGCCGGGTAAACCTGGTAGGAGTGTTGAAAGTGGAAGGTGGAAGATGGAAAAATTACTCTTTACATCTAACATCCGAGATCATTAGCCTCCCTTCGCCCCTTCTTTATATTTAATATTTCAATTCCCAACTGAACGTCAGGCCGATTGCCTTATTTTTAATGTAGGCTTAAAGACCTTGGTCTGGTAATTGATGTCGGCGGCAGGGTTATTTAAACGTTGTAACAGGAGTTTTACGCTTTCGCGTCCCATTTCATAGCCTTTCTGAATCACCGTTGTGAGTTCCGGCTTAATAATCGAAGCGTTTGGCCCGTCGCCGAAACCGATTACCGAAACATCTTCGGGAACCCGTAATCCGTTTTGCTGTAAAATCTGGATAACAGCAATAGCTGTGCTGTCGTTAACTGCGAAAATTCCATCAAGGTTCGGAACCTGGTTCAAAATATGCTGCCTGAGGGTTTGCACTTCCTCGCGGGTATCGCATTTCAGTATGCGGTCTTCACGAACTTCGATTCCCGCTTTACGTATAGCTTCGCAATACCCGTTGCGCCTGTCGCGGCCTATAAGCAGGTTTTGAGGAGCTGCAAGATGAATAATATTCCGGCACCCCTTATTAATAAGGTACTCGGTTGCAATAAATCCTCCTTCGAAATCGTCGGTTATAACTTTATCCGCTTCGAGCTTTTCACAAACCCGATCGAAAAAAACCATAGGCATTCCGTTATTAAGGGCATCGCTGAAATGTTCGTAAGTCTGTGTGGTTTTACTCAGCGAAACCAAAATACCATCTACCCTGTGATCGATAAGCGTTTGCAGGTTAATCATTTCGCGGTATTGGTTTTCGTTCGACTGGCAAATGATGAGGTTGTACCCTTCTTTATGGGCAAGTTCCTCTATTCCGCTGATAACCGATGAAAAATAATGATGAACTATAGCAGGAATTATAAGCCCTATGGAGTAGCTTCGCTGTCGGCGAAGGCTCAGAGCCAGTACATTAGGCCTGTAATTGAATTTCTCAGCATAGTTGCGTACCAGTTCCTTGGTTTCGTGGCTTATATCCGGATGGTCCTTTAACGCACGCGACACAGTTGAAATTGAAACATTAAGACTGCGTGCAATATCTTTAATTGTTAATTGAGGAGTTTTCATTTGATGGAAATGTTCGCAAAAATTTGCAATAAAGATATATATATATATCAAACCGCAGGTCAATAATGTTTCGATCCCGGGTTAGTGTCATTTTTACAATAAGATGTGCTGATAATCAGTAATTTATCAGATTTGAGGCTTTTCAGCATCAACAGTAAAAATAAATTCATTTTGCAAAGTTAATGCAAACGTTTGCGAAAACGTTTTCATGAAAAAAAATTATAGAAATGCCTAAAAAAGAGTATAATATGTGAGATTTCATACTATTCTTTTATTAGCTTTGCGCTATTCTTTCGATATATGTTTAAAAAGTTGCGGTAAAAATGTCTTCCATTTTTATTTCACCTGGTTAGACATATGTTCCTGGTTTTTCAAAAAAACCTTATCTTTATAATGCTGTTTCAAAAACAATCATTATTCCAGCTTTAAAAAATCATTAACTCAACCAATAATTAACCAATTGTTCAATCACATGAAAGTCAGATCTATGAAGAAAAATTTAATCTCTTTCAGGATCCTGCTACTGTTTGTTGCCTTGACATTTGCCTTCCAGGCATTTTCACAGGAAATTCAGGTTTCAGGAAAAGTTACAGATGCTAAAGATGGCAGTTCGCTACCCGGGGCAACGGTACAGGTAAAAGGTACCACAACAGGTATGCTCACTGACATCGATGGAAAGTATTCACTAAAAGTTAAGGTGGGATCAGTCCTTTCCTTTTCATTTATCGGGTACGATCCGCAGGAAGTAACCATTACAAGTCAGAGTATGCTTGATGTCGCATTAGCGCAATCGTCGACTACTCTCGAGCAGGTAGTAGTAATCGGGTACGGACAGGTAAAGAAATCCGATGCTACTGGTTCAATCAATGTTACAAGCAGTAAGGATTTTAACAGGGGTGCAATTACATCGCCACAAAGTTTGTTGGTAGGTAAAAGTGCCGGTGTTGTAATCACTGATGCAGGCGGAGCTCCTGGTGCCGGTGCAACTATTCGCATCCGCGGAGGTTCATCGTTGAATGCTTCTAACGATCCTCTAATCATTATCGATGGAGTTCCTATTGATAACCATAATGTTAGCGGTAGTTCGAACTTCCTTTCGTTTGTTAATCCTAACGATATTGAAACTTTTACCGTTCTGAAAGATGCTTCTGCAACCGCTATTTATGGTTCACGTGCCTCGAATGGTGTAATTCTGATCACTACCAAAAAAGGTACTGTCGGCAAGCCTACTACATTTACTTATGATGGAAATGTATCGATAGCTGCTGCTGTAAAATATAAAGATGTGTTCTCCGGAGATCAAATGAGGCAAATTGCTTTTGATCACAAGGATTTATTTGGTGCTGACAGCTACACCAAACTTGGAAGTGCTAATACCAACTGGCAGAAAGAAATTTTCCGCACAGCTATTTCACAGGATCATAACCTGGGTGTTTCGGGTGCTTACAAACAAATGCCGTACAGGGTTTCTGTTGGTTACACAGGCCAGAACGGTATCCTGAAAAATACGGATATGCAAAGGACTACTGCCTCGATCAGCCTCGATCCAACTTTCTTACAAAAGGATCTGAAAGTCAGTATTAATGCTAAAGGGATGAACGTGAGCCAGAATTTTGGCGATGATGGAGCTATTGGTTCAGCAATAAATATGGATCCTACTCAGCCGGTTTATGATGGCAATACCGCTACGGATGGTTATTATCAATGGGTCAATTACGGGGCTTCCCTTGGAACACCAAACCCGGTTGAACAGGCTATGTCAATCGACAACAAATCAAAAGTTAACAGGTTAATCGGAAATGTACAGTTTAATTATAAATTCCGTTTCCTTCCTGAGCTTCATGCCAATCTCAACCTGGCTACTGATTATACAAAGAGTAATGGACATAACAACCGCCCGATTACCTCACCTAATACTCTTACCAATCCATATTGGGGTAAAATGAACAGTTACAGCGGCAAGAACTACAACAACCTTCTTGATTTTTACCTGAACTATACCAAAGAATTTGGGGTAAATAAAATTGATTTAACCGGTGGTTACTCATGGCAGCATTTCAAACGTGAAGGCGATTCGTATACAACCGGATATATTTCACCAGGGCAAAACAGGCAGGTTAATGTATCATCTTTTGTTACTGAAAACTACCTGGTTTCGTTTTTCGGCCGTTTGAACTACACCCTTTTAGACAAGTATCTGCTCACCTTCACCATTCGTGATGACGGATCGTCCCGTTTTTCGAAGGACAACCGCTGGGGCTTATTCCCATCAGCGGCATTCGCATGGAAAATCAAAGAAGAATCCTTCCTGAAAGATATTAAAGCAATTTCTGATTTGAAACTCCGGTTAGGCTGGGGCGTTACGGGTCAACAGGATATTGGTAACGATTACCCTGCCCAGGCAACCTACAGAACAGCTTCAGAAGGAAACTATTATATGATTGATGGAGTTTATATTCCAACCTTACGTCCTGATGCTTACGATCCTAACATTAAATGGGAAGAAACATCAACCATTAATATAGGTTTGGATTTTGGTTTCATCGACAATCGTATCACTGGTAATTTTGATGTTTACCAGCGCGAAACCAAAGATCTTTTGAATACCGTTAATGTTCCGAGCGGAAGTAACTTCTCGAACCAGGTTTTGACAAATGTGGGCAGCCTCAAAAACAACGGAGCTGAGTTCTCGTTAAACCTTGTTCCTATCTCAAAACAGGATATGTACCTGAGCGTTGGATTCAATATTGGTTACAACAAACAGGAAATTACCAAACTCAATATGACTGATGATCCGAATTATGCTATCTATTATGCTAACGGAGGTTCATTCACCGGCCAGACACAGATAACCAAAGTTGGGTATCCTGCCTTTTCATATTTCCTGAACAAACAGGTTTATGATGAAAACGGCAACCCGATTGAAGGATTATATGTAGATCTTTCAGGTCAGGGTGGTACCGTAAACGGTGATAATGCAGATAAATACATTTATCATAATCCGCGTGCTGATTATCTGATGGGATTCTCCGCCCGCTTTACGTACAAAAACTTTGACTTCTCCGGTAGCACACGTGCCAGTATAGGTAATTATTTGTTTAACCAGGTTGCAGCAGGAGCTTCGTACGACCAGATGTACCAGATTGGTTACTGGAAGAATTTCCCAACTTCGCTGGCCGAAACAAACTTTGTGAAACGTCAGTTTACAACTGATTACTACCTTGAGAATGCTTCATTCTTCAAATTGGACAACTTAAGCGCAGGTTATAAATTCGATAATATTTATAACAAACTCAATGCACGTATAAGCTTTACCGTTTCAAACGTGTTGACTGTGACTAAATATACCGGCCTTGACCCAGAAATCAGCGGAGGAATTGATAACAACAACTATCCAAGACCTCGCACTTTTATGCTTGGAGTAAGTCTTAGCTACTAATCATTTAAAACTAAAAAGACATGAAGAAAATATTTATAATAGGCTTTTTCCTTTCGGCATTGGTGATTTCATCCTGCGTGAAAGATCTGGATGTTACCCCTCTGGATCCTACTAAGATCCTGGCCGGTAACTTAAATGATGATCCTGCTTATATGCATCAGGTACTAGCTAAAATTTATGGCAGCTTTACTATCGCCGGGCAAGGCGCTAATGGAGGGCCGGATATTGCTGCTTCTGATGAGAACTTTTTCACCACAACAAGGGCCTTGTGGAATCTGCAGGAAATAACAACCGACGAGGCCATTTGCGCCTGGGGTGATGTTGGTATTGCTGATTTAAATACACAAACCTGGAGTCCGCAAAATCCTTTCCTTACTGCACTTTATCAGCGGTTAAGCTTAACTGTAACCTATGCTAATGAGTTCATCAGGACCACACAGGGAAGTACTGACCCAACTATAATCCGCTATAACGCAGAAGCCCGTTTTCTTAGGGCACTAGCTTATACATGGAGCATGGACCTGTTTGCAAATCCCGCTTTCACAACTGAAGCCGATCAGGTTGGAAAATTCTTCCCAAAACAATTAGATCCAGATATGGCTAAGGGAAGAAAGCAATTGTTTAATTACATAGTTTCCGAATTACATGCTATCGAAGGCACGTTAGGTGAACCTAAATCGTCATACCCGCAAGCTGATAAAGGGGCCTGCTGGATGTTGCTTGCAAGGGTATACCTTAATGCACAGGTATATACCGGAACAGCAAAATGGGATAGCTGCAAAATTTACTGCGATAAAGTAATCAACAGTGGTAAATATTCATTGGCTACCAACTACCGTCAGAATTTCAGCGCAAACAACAACGGAGCTTCCAACCCTGAAATGATTTTTGCTTTCGCATATGATGGAGTAAATACACAAGGTTATACCGGAACCACATTCCTTATCGAATCAAGTTGCGATGCAACCTACCTGAGGGCTGAAGATGTTGCCGGTTTAACTTCCAACACCAACTGGAACGGTAACAGGTCGAAGAAACAATTCTTATATGTACTGCTTGGCGATACAACCAAAGTATATGGTACAAGTCCTATTCCAACAACTTCAGGCTATACCTTCAACTCAGCTAGTGATCCCCGTATAAAAGACACCCGCATTTTCTGCAAAGTTAAAAAGCAGGTAGATATCCCAAGTGCTTCATCGAGTGGCGATTATGGTATTGGAGTGTATAAGTTTACCGCTAAAAATGCTGATGGTTCACAAGCTGCAAATTACAGTACTGCCTTCGCAAGTACCGACTTCCCCGTATTCCGTTATGCTGATGCATTGCTTATGAGAGCCGAAGCTAAATACAGGATGACTGATCCAACAGCATTTAACGATGTGAATACAGTAAGGGCACGTGCTTTTAACAATGATCCTGCCGGTGTTATCACAGCTGCCCAGATTAACGATAAGTTTTTGTTAGATGAGCGTGGACGTGAATTTTATTACGAGGCCCAACGCCGTACCGACCTGGTTCGCTTCGGTAAATTTACGAATGGTAATTACAACTGGGCATGGAAAGGTGGCTTATTAAATGGAGCCAATACCGATCCACGGCTTAATGTATTCCCTATTCCTGCCGACGAAATTTCCGCCAACTCTAACATTCAACAAAATACTGGTTATTAATCCTTTAAACTTTTAAACAATGAAGAAAAATTTAATCATATATTTAACTGTCATTGGGTTGATCGGTCTTTTCTCAGGATGTGAAAAGGACGGGACGAATGTCGTTATGTCGACCAGCCCGGTTGCACCTACAATTGTGACCATGCCCAATTTAACCCTTACAAGGGCTAACGGTGCTAACACGCTTAAATTTGTAGGCACCCCTGTTAATCCCGGTTTTGTTGCTTCAGCAACCTATGTACTGGAGGCTTGTGCCAAAGGAAATAAATTTGTTGATGTAACAACTATTCTCTCCCAGGTTCAGGATACAGCAATGAAAATCACGGTTAGCGATCTGAACGGACTTTTACTTAAAAAATTCCCTGCCGACAAGGTTTCCTCTGTTGACTTCCGTATCCGCTCAGTACTCGTTGTTGATGCCGGTACAGGTGCGAAACCAATGGTTTATTCCTCAGATACCAAATCAGCTGATGTTACTCTCTATGGTTTACCACGTCTTGACCTAATCGGTTCGGGTTTAACCCAAAAAATTGAATCTGCTTTAGGTGATGGTAAATACTTCGGGTATGTTAAACTCGATGTTGCAAAACCATTTACCCTGAAAGATCCGGATGCAAACATTACTTATGGTGATAATGGCGGTGCTCTAAAGGTGAATGGTACACCTATAGCTGTTCCATCATCAACCGGAAGCGGATGGTACACACTCTCAGCAAACACAACTGGTCTGACCTATGCTTTAGCTCCTTATATGATCGGGCTTGTTGGTTCAGCAACTGCCAATGGCTGGAATACTCCTGACACGAAAATGGATTATGATGCCCAAACCGGCGAATGGTATATCACTGCTAACCTTACAGATGGTGAAATAAAATTCAGGTTTAATGATGGGTGGTCCTGGAACCTTGGATGGAATCCTGCTAAAACTTCGTTAGTTCATAATGGTGATAATATCGCTGTTACTGCCGGTAACTATACTATCAGGCTAACTATAACGCAATTTGCAGCTCCTGAAACCGGAACATTCACCATCAAGAAAAACTAGTCGGCGGATAACCTTGGGTTCGCTGTGCCTGTTTACAGCAGCGCTTCGAATAAGCACAGTGAACCTTTTGGAGTCCCCCAGGGAAAATCATTTGAAATTAACCATTAAAAAATAAATTCATGAAAAGAACCATATATAGTTTATTGGCCCTCCTTATTACTGCGTCACTGTTCTTTGCCGCATGTACCAAGGAAGACCCGGATGTAAAACTGGATCCGAAACTTTCGACATCCCAGTTATCGAATATTACTTCTGACGGCGCAACGGTTGTTGGTTTCGTTGTTGCTCAGGGTAGTGGTTTTACCGAAAGAGGTATTTGCTATAATACAGCAACGGCTCCTACTGTAGCTAACCTTAAAACTGCATATACCGGCGAAGCCACCGGAGCTACTTTTGAAGTGACTTTAAAAGGACTGGCTTATGCTACCAAGTACTACGCACGTGCATATGCTACTGACGATGCCGGTACAACCATTTATGGTGAAGAGTATAATTTTACAACTTTGCCTGTTGTTCCTGAACTTGCGACTGCACCTGTTGTGTCAATTACTGGTAATTCAGCCTCAAGTGGAGGTATTGTAACAGTTCCCGGCGGAGCCGCTGTTACTGTTCAAGGTGTGTGCTGGAGTGAAAGCCCTGCTCCTACCATTGCAAACAGCAAAACCGCAAATGGAAACGGAACTGGTGCTTTTGTAAGCGCTCTCACCGGTCTTAAGGGAAACACTATGTATTATGTGCGTGCTTATGCAACAAACAGCGCTGGTACCGGTTATGGTCCTCAGGTAATGTTCGTTACACTGGTTGATGTTCCTGCCGTTACAACAACAGCAGTTACAGCTATTACCAAAGTATCGGCTGTTTCGGGTGGCAATGTCACCTATGACGGAGGCGGCACGGTTACAGCAAGGGGCTTAGTATGGAGCCTTAACGCTAATCCCACCCTTACTGATACTAAAATTGCAGGTGGAACAGGTACAGGATCGTTTGTCAGCAATATTACAGGTTTGACAAAATTCACAACCTATCACGTACGCGCTTTTGCGACAAACAGTGCAGGCACAGCCTATGGAGCCGATCTTTCATTTACCACTCTTGCCGACATTCTTACCTGGAATATTCCCGGTAATTATGTTGCCGCCAGTTACCCTGGTTCAACCTATGCCGATTGGTCGCCCGATAAATCACCCCAGGTGATAAGCACAATTGCAGCACCTGACAAGCTTGAAGGATATGTTTACATGTCAGGGACAGCCAACGAATGGAAATTTGCTACAAAACCAAACTGGGATGGGCCTAACTACGGTTCCGGTGCCACGGCAGGATCATTGGATGCCAGCGGACCTAACATCTCTTCCCCTGCTGGCTACTACAAAATAAATGTAGATGCTACAGCCTTAACATACACTGCAGTCAATACGGTTTGGGGTGTTATTGGTGCTGCCACTCCGGGCGGCTGGGATAATTCAACGGCCCTTACTTATCAGCCGGCTTCCCGCACCTGGACAGGTGGAGTACATCTTACTGTAAATGAATTCAAATTCAGAGCCAACAATGGCTGGGATATCAATTATGGAAGCACTGCTGGTAATTCTACTCTGAATGCCGGTGGGAATAACATCCCCAACACTCTTGAGGCTGATTATTTCTTTACTCTTGATTTGAGCCATCCTAACGCTTACACCTATAGCGCCAACAGATGGGGTTTAATCGGGGCCGCTACTCCTGGAGGTTGGGATACTGATCAGAATATGACCTGGGATAATACACTAAAAGCCTTCAAAGTCACGGTCAACTTAACAGCCGGAGAAATGAAATTCAGGGCTAACGATGGCTGGGACATTAATCTTGGTGGCGATATTAATGCTCTTACTCCTGGTGGTGCGAATATTGCTGTTGCCACAGCCGGAAATTATACAATTACATTGTGGCTAAATGGTACCCCACACTGTACCATTGTAAAGAACTAATAAATAAGTTGGAGTTGAAAGGGGCTGCACCTAAACAGGGACAGCCCCTTTTTAAAATCAATACGTAATTGTGCTGCATTTCCCTTCCTTTGGCGGGATATGTTAATAATTATGTAATACTTCCGGTTCCTCCGGGGATGGTAATGTTGTAGATCCTTCCTGCTCAATTCTCACCTTCCCTATCACTATCGAGTTGTCGCTTATCATTTGGTTTCCCTTCTAAAAGCGACTATGGCTTTCTTTAATAATTCTCCGTTGCAATTTGTAGCATTTATCGGTTATGCAACAACGTAATCAGTTATTTGATATCTGGGGTATACTTTATCCCGGCATTTCCTCACAGCTGCTGGAGAATTTCCTGCTCACTGTTGAAAGGAACTTTATATCCCCAAAACCTGATACCGGGATTGTAGACTGGTATAAGGATGCCGTAGTATATTCTTTGTATGCCGATTTATTTAACACTGACTTTCAGGGCCTTATTACAAAACTCGATTACCTGAAAGACCTGGGTGTTAGTTGTATCTGGCTTCTTCCGGTCCTCGATTCGCCAATGCGCGATGCCGGTTTCGATATAAAAGATTATTATTCAATCAGGCCCGAACTTTTGGATGCATCCTGTTCATCGTGCGACCAGGAAGTTTTCCGGAAATTTCTCTCCGAAGCCCATAGCAGGAAGCTGAAAGTTATTTTTGACGTCTCAATGAACCATACTTCCGACGAACACCCCTGGTTCCTCGAAGCTGTAAAATCGAAAGATAATCCATACAGGGACTATTTTATCTGGTCCGAAACCAATACGTTATACAAGGAAGCGCGAATTATATTTAAAGGAATAGAAACGTCCAACTGGGAGAAAAAAGGCGACGAGTACTTTTTCCACCGTTTCTTTAATTTTCAACCTGATTTAAACTACAAAAATCCGGAAGTATTATTTGAGATGTGCCGGATCCTGCTTTTCTGGCAAAATGCCGGTGTAGATGGTTTCAGGGCTGATGCAACACCTTATATCTGGAAACTGGAAGGTACTGATTGTGAAAACCTCCCACAGACTCATGCCGTTGTAAAATTTTTCAGGGCCATCCTCGATTATGTAAAACCAGGCTCCCTCCTGCTGGCTGAAGCCTGTCAGCAACCAGCTAAAGTGGTCGAATACATGGGTAATGGCGACGAGTGCCAGGCGGCCTATCATTTCCCGCTCATGCCCCGTATCTTCAAATCCATTGCCATGCAAAGCGGCAAACCTATTGAAGAAACGCTTTCAAAGGCTTTTACTCCCGAGCTACCCGAAAGCGGGCAATGGTTCACATTCCTTCGCTGCCACGACGAATTAAGCCTCGAACTAGTATATGTTACAGAGGAAGAACGTAAATATATACACCAGCAGTATTGCCGTAAGCCAGAATGGGACTTCCGCCTGGGTGAAGGTATTTCAGCCCGTTTATCGGAACTCATGGACCGCGACGAACGCCGCATATTGCTAGCCTATTCCATCATACTCACACTTCCGGGTACGCCTGTTATTTATTATGGGGATGAGGTTGGCAAATATAACGACAAGCAGTATTATAACGAAACTATCGCACTTACAGGGAAAGATGATACCCGTTTCCTGGCACGGGGTAAGATGAACTGGATTGAGATCGACACCGCTTTGACTATAGCTGACAGTTTCACAAGCAAAGTTTACTACCCGCTCCGACATATGCTCCGCGTAAGAAATGAGTCCACACCTTTCGGGCGTGCATCACTCGAATTTATTGAATCTCCCGATGCTCCAAATGGAGAATTACTCATTTTTAAACGTGAATGGAATCAAAAGGGCTGGCTTGTAATTCATAACATAACTGATCGGGAACGTGGAATAAGTGAACTTGATAATAAATTCAACGGGTCCGAAATTTTGGGAAAATCCCTGAATGGAACCATTGAGCCCTATGGTTTCAGGTGGATTAAACTTAATTGAGTGAGAATTCCTCTATGCTTAAACACTACTTCCCTGGTGGTAGGATCTTAAACAAGCTCAATAACAGGCTACCTTGGAAATCCTTTCCATTGAGCTTCAAAAATAAATACGACATTCAATGAACAATAAATACCTTTTCGAAGCCGTAATATTCGACCTCGATGGCGTGATAACACGAACAGCGTTGGTTCACAGCCATGCCTGGAAAAAAATGTTCGACGATTATCTCCATCAGCGGGAAACCGAACATGGTGAAGCTTTCAGGGAATTCACCCAAAAAGACGATTACCTGCCATATGTGGATGGCAAACCCCGGTACGACGGAGTAAAATCATTTCTTGAATCGCGTGGTATCAATATCCCTTTTGGTGATCCGTCCGATTCCGTTGAAATGGAAACGGTTTGCGGATTAGGAAACCGTAAAAACATTACTTTCAACGAAGTGCTGAAACGCGATGGAGTTAGTGTATACGAATCCACGGTTCAAATGATACATGAACTGAAGAAAGCCGGGATAAGAATTGGCGTGGCTTCTTCGAGTAAGAATTGCGAAGCAGTACTTGAAGCCGCAGGATTAATGCCCCTTATCGAAACACGCGTCGACGGAGTAGTGTCAGCTGAAATGGGTCTTAAAGGAAAACCCGAACCCGATATTTTTACGACTGCAGCAGCCAACCTTGGGGTAAAACCGCATAATGCTATTGTTGTTGAAGACGCAACTTCGGGAGTAGCGGCAGGCCGCGCCGGGAATTTCGGGCTGGTACTTGGCCTGGCCCGCGAGGAGAATAAAAAGGAATTGTTGATTAACGGTGCCGACATTGTTGTAGACGATATAGCCGAAACATCGCTCGAAGAAATAAACAACTGGTTTGCTGCGGGAATGGAGGAAGACGGCTGGAATATTACCTACCGTACTTATGAACCCCTTAAAGAGCGCACACGTGAAGCCTTGCTTACTGTAGGAAATGGATATTTCGGCACCCGCGGATCCATGGAAGAGTGCAGTGCAGGCAAATCAAATTACCCCGGCACTTATATTGCAGGCCTTTACAACCGCCTGAGCACGCCCATTGCCGGAAGGGATATATGGAATGAAGATTTTGTTAATGCACCCGACTGGCTTCAGGTTACATTCAGGGTTAATGATGGAGAATGGTTCGATATTAATGACACTGAGATTCTATCGATTGAACGCAAACTTGATTTAAAATCAGGATTGCTTACCCGTATACTAAGCGTGTGCGACAAGCAGGGGAACGAAACCGAGATCCGCTCCGGTCGCTTTGCCTCTATGGCCCACCCTCACCTGTCGATGCTTCAATATTCGGTTAAACCACTGAACTACAGCGGAAAGTTAACCCTTAAATCAGGAATTAATGGTGCCATTATCAATGATGGTGTCGATCGGTATAAGTCACTTAACCAGCAGCATCTGAGAGAAGTTGAAGAGGGTTCAACCGGAAACAGGCAATATGTGGTCGTCTCAACAACCCAATCAGGGATTACGATAGCCGAAGCAGTTGATTATACGTTTTTACAGGAAGGCAAACCTATTCAGGTTGATTTAACACAAACAATATCCACTTCCCACGTATCAGGAACAATAACTTTCGATCTGAAACAGGATAATGAAGTAGCTTTAATAAAAAAAGTTGCCATTTACACTTCGAAACCTGATGATGTCAACGATCCCCTGGCTGAAGCCAGCGCTTGCCTCGACAATACAACTGATTCATTTGAGACATTGCTCGATAATAGCCGCATAGCTTGGCAGGCTACCTGGAATAAAATTGATATGAAGGTTGAAGGTGATCGTTTCTCGCAAAAAATGCTGCGCCTGCACCTTTATCACCTTATGGTAAGCATGTCGCCACACAACAGCACTATCGATGCCAGCATTACTGCGCGTGGATTGCATGGCGAAGCCTATCGCGGACATATATTCTGGGATGAACTTTTTATCCTGCCACTTTATGATATCAACCTCCCTGAAGTTGCCAAATCGATGCTTCTTTACAGGTTCCGCAGGCTGGAAAAAGCAAAGGAATATGCCGCCGAATATGGTTATTCCGGAGCAATGTTCCCCTGGCAGAGTGGATCCGACGGCCGTGAAGAAACCCAGGTAATCCACCTTAACCCGCTTAACGGTCAATGGGACGCCGATCACAGTTCACTGCAGCGGCACGTTTCGCTTGCAGTTGCCTTCGATATATGGCAATACTACCAGGTAACCGGCGACCTTGCCTTCATGAAGGAATATGGAACCGAAATGTTCCTGCAGATCTGCCGGTTCTGGGCCAGTAAATGCGAGTGGAACGAGAAACGAGAACGTTACGATCTCACCAAAGTAATGGGTCCCGATGAGTTTCATGAATCCTATCCCGACGCCAAAGAAGGTGGCCTTAACAACAATGCGTACACCAACTTTATGACAGCATGGGCTTTCAGGAAAGCATCACTGATACTCGAAGCTTATGGCGCAAGCGGGTTAACTGAATTCAAAAAGCTTGGATTCGACGAAAATGAAATAAATCAATGGAAAAACATTTCCGGAAAATTATACCTGGACATTAACAGTGATGGAATTATTGCCCAATACGAAGGCTATTTCGACCTGAAAGAACTCGACTGGGAATTTTATAAGCAGAAATACGGGAATATATACCGTATGGACCGCATCCTCAAAGCGGAAGGCCTTTCGACTGACGAATTCAAGGTAGCCAAACAGGCTGATATGCTTATGACTTTCTACAACCTTGAAAAAACAGAAGTCGATAGTTTGATTAAAGGATTGGGATACACCTTACCTGGCGATTACCTGCAGCGTAACCTGGAATATTATTTCGGCCGGACTTCGCATGGATCAACATTAAGCAGGATTGTACACGCCAGGCTGGCGTCGATAGCCGGAAACCGTGAAATGAGCTGGGAGCTTTATTCAGATGCACTTGCAAGCGATTTCGTTGATATACAGGGAGGTACAACCGCCGAAGGCATTCACGCCGGCGTTATGGCTGGAACCGTCCTGATTGCCTTATCGACTTTTGCAGGCATTTCATTTGACCAGGACATCCTTGTCATTAATCCTGACCTTCCTGATGCATGGGAATCGTTGAGTTTCGGCCTTTCATTCAAAGGAATACGTTTTACAGTAAAAATAAAAAGGGAACAGGTTGAATTAACAGTTGATAAGCAGGTCGATGTCCTTATCAAAAACAGAAGGATTACTGCTTCCGCGGATAAGCCTTGCTTAGTTAAATTATAAAGCTTGTTTCAGCTATATTCTGAAGCATTGAAACAAAAAACAACACTAAAAAAACAGCACTATGTTAGGCGATGTATTGTTAATTACTGAAAAGCACCAGAAAGCCGGTGAGAAAATTATTGAGCAAATCCTTGCCAACCGTAAACCCAAAATGATAATCGGGATCTCCGGCGAATCAGGTTCAGGGAAATCGGAACTGGCACATGTTATTGCCAAAGGGCTCAGAAAATACGGCATTTTTGCAAAACCACTTCATATCGATAATTATTACCGCATTCTGCCATTGCTTCGTACTGAATGGCGTAAGCAAAACGGGATTCAGAACGTAGTTGGTTACGGCGAATACGACTGGGATACAATTTACCGGAATATAGCCGAGTTTAAAGCCGGAAAATTATCCACTGGTCCTTGTGTCGACCTAGTCACAGAACAGGTCGACCAGCTGACAACCGACTACTCAACAGTCGATATGATTGTGGTGGATGGATTGTATGCCATAAAAACCGATGGTGTCGACCTAAGCATTTTTATCGAACTCACGTATCACGAAACCAAGAAAGCACAGGTAGTCCGGGGTAAAGAACCCCAGAATGAATACCGCATGGCCGTCCTGGAGCAGGAGCATCAAATGGTTAAGGCTTTGCGTGCGAAGGCTGATATTTTGATTAACATGGATTACGAAGTTGAATTTGTGAAATAAGAATACTACTTACTCTTACAGGTGAGCAATACTTATTGGTAAGAATTGCACTTTCCTACTTGTCGTTCTCATAAATGCCAGTGTTAGATTCGCAATCTCTCATTTGATAAATGAACCCATATTTCCGGAATACTGATCTTAAACCATTGTCAAGGGAATTAAAGACCTTTGGAACCAAAGGAGCAGCTGTATTATCGAAAATGGTTTTAAGAGCCCGGTTAATGAACGGATATCAGTTTAACAGGCAGTTTATAATTGAAAATTATAACGTAGATTTCGTATGCAGGAGACTTAACCTTATTATTGAGATAGATGATTCAAGCCATTTGACTAAAGGATCTGAAGATTATAAAAGACAACTGAGATTGGAAGAACTTGGTTTTACAGTAATAAGGTTCCAGGAATATGAGGTTTTAGGTGCATTGGGTGCATAACCAGATTTATTATGCTGTTAATGCATTGGAAGAAAGAAGGAATTTACTGAATCCGGAATAAACTGGAGTATTTTTCGAGTTGAATCCCATTTGTTCCCCCTTTTGAAAAAAAAGGGGGACACATACTAAGCAAATGCTGATCAGATATTCCGGTTTGCCTGAAAAAATAAAATAATGGACCTTGTTTGCCCTGTCCCCCTTTGAAAAGGGGGACCACAGGGGGATTGATGAAATTCCGGATATTTTTTCGGGCCAATAACTGTATAACAAAAACGGCTCCTTTCGGAGCCGTTCATTTTACATCTTGATTTCGTCCTGGTTCTTGTTCAGGAACCTGTAATCAGTTAACTGGAAAGAATTTACGGGATTCAGGTGAATCCATTTCTTATATTTAAAATACCATTTCCACTGTATCGAACGCAGGAAACCGCCCCGTTTCAAAAACGAATACACAAAAGGATGAAGGTTTATTTTCAGGTAAGGTTCGTTCTGATCCTGTATCAGGTATTGCAGGTTATTTTCAATTTCGTCGGTAAGCAGTATGCTGGGCTTAATTTCGCCAGTTCCTCCGCATGAAGGGCATTTCTCAAGAATAGCTACATTGGTTTCGGGGCGCACGCGTTGGCGTGTGAGCTGAACAAGTCCAAATTTGCTGGGAGGTAATATGGTATGCTTGGCATTATCTTTTGCCA
The DNA here is from genome assembly GCA_963677975.1 of Bacteroidales bacterium. Taxonomy (GTDB): domain Bacteria; phylum Bacteroidota; class Bacteroidia; order Bacteroidales; family UBA4417; genus UBA4417. The sequence continues at coordinate 5,428,173 of OY782677.1, forward strand.
TTTCGTCCTTCAACCGCTGGTATAGTTTACGGCGGTTCGAACCTTCGTGCATGTCGATAAAATCGACCACGATTATTCCTCCCATATCGCGAAGGCGAAGTTGTCGGGCGATTTCAGTTGCGGCTTCCAGGTTTACCGAAAGGGCATTTTCCTCCTGGCTGCTGTCGCTGTTCACTTTATGACCGCTGTTGACATCAATAACGTGCAGTGCTTCGGTATGCTCAATAATCAGGTAAACACCGCTTTTAATGGTAACGATTTTACCAAATGAATTTTTTATTGCCTTATCGATACCGAAATTATCGAAAATGGGGATTTTACCTTTATAAACCTTAACGATTTCGACTTTATCGGGCGAAATGGTACGGATATAATTTTTTACTTCTTCGGCAACGCCCGGATCATCAACATGAATGTTGTTAAACGATTCGTTAAGCATATCGCGCAGTATTGCCGAGGTGCGGTCGAGTTCGCTAACTATTTTCTGAGGAGCTTTTGCCCCAAGCATTTTAAGCGAAACGGCTTCCCATTTCTGAACTAGGGCGTTCAGATCGGCGTCGAGATCGGCAACACGTTTTCCTTCGGCTACGGTACGTATAATAACCCCATAATTCTTAGGCCTTATACTAGAAATAAGGCGTTTGAGCCGGTTGCGCTCTTCGGCGCTTTTTATTTTCTGAGAAATAGAAAGCCTGTTACTGAATGGTACCAGTACAAGGTAACGTCCAGCAAACGATATTTCGGATGAAATCCGGGGGCCTTTGGTTGAGATGGGCTCTTTGGCAATCTGAACAAGGATTTGCTGATTAGGAGAAAGCACCTGAGATATTTTACCGGTTTTCTCTATATCATTTTCCACTTCAAAGTCCTGCATCTTAAGCAGGGCTTCTTTACCGGCAAGAGCGTTGCGGGTATATTTCTGAAATGAATTGATCTGCGGACCCAGGTCGAGATAATGCAAAAAAGCATCCTTTTCGTAACCCACGTCCACAAAAGCAGCATTGAGCCCGGGCATTATTTTCTTAATCCTGCCAAGGTACACATCGCCAACAGCAAAACTGTTGTTGGTCTTTTCCTTATTAAGTTCCACCAACACCTTGTCTTCCAGAAGCGCAATATTTACTTCGGAAGCACCGGCATTAATTATTAATTCCTTGTTTATCACAGCTGTATCAGCTTATCAGATATTACTCCTTGCCACACCTTTAAAATGCACATTGGCATAGGGATGTGAGGGTAAAAGTACGTAAAAAAAAATTTCATCACATGAAATAACACACGTTTCATGTGATGAAATCATAGAGTTTAATCGTGGTTATTTCTTCTTATGACGATTCTTGCGCAAACGTTTTTTCCGTTTGTGCGTTGACATTTTATGTCTTTTTCTTTTCTTTCCGCTTGGCATAGCTTACTTTTATTATAGAAAGTGAATTCAGGATTTATTTAACTTTATTTTTCACTTCGCTAACAAAAACCTTTGCGGGCTTAAATGAAGGGATGTTGTGAGCCGGGATGATGATAGTTGTATTCTTTGAGATATTACGGCCGGTTTTTTCTGCTCTCTGTTTCACAACAAAGCTACCAAAACCTCTCAGGTAAACATTTTCGCCATCAGCCATTGCTTTTTTAATAGCATCCATGAATGATTCAACTGTCTGCTGTACGGCTACTTTTTCAATGTTGGTTTTACTGGCTATTTCAGCAACGATTTCTGCTTTAGTCATTTTTCAAAATGTTTTAATGAATTGATTATAAATTTCTTAATGGGGTGCAAATATAGGGAGTTTTTTTAAAACCAAAGCGAAAGCCAACTTTTTTTTACATTGTTTTTTCAGTTTTCATTGTTTTTTTTTCGTTAATGGCAATTTTTCTGTAAAAACACTTGGAATTTGAAAAAATATGCTACTTTTGCAGTCCCTACCAAGCATGGTGTCGTAGCTCAGTTGGTAGAGCAACGGACTGAAAATCCGTGTGTCACTGGTTCAATTCCAGTCGACACCACCCTAAGGGACTAAAAGGCCGGAAGCAATTCCGGTCTTTTTTTTGTGCTGGTTTTCAGGAAATTAATCAAATTTCACCCTACTAGATCCTTTTGCTTTCCCGCCCCTAGAATTCAGTCAGATGGATTACTTCCAATTTATAGGTTTTATCCTCAGCCTGCATCCATACAAATGTATAATTGCCTGTCTGGGATTTTACGCCTTCTTTCGTTGAGGAATCAAGTTTATAAAACCCTGTCTGGCTCACGCAACAGCCACAGGACGTTGTTCTGAGTCCCTTTGTCTTTACATTGCTGATTGAAGGTAAACTGCCTGAAATCCATTTTGCGAAAATTGAATCCCTTCCTTCAACAGTCCAATCCTTATCAATTACCAATGCTTTTTCAGCAATCATTCCCTTTAATGCAACTGAGTCTTTTGTATTCCATGCCACGCACCATAGGTTAACCAGTGAGTCAGCATTAACAGATTGGCAGCTATTTGTATTACATTCGGCTCCTGTTCCCGCGTTTTTACACGACTGAAAAATGAAAAGTGCCAGAATAAATATGGTTAAAACGCTGAGAGAGAAATTTTTCATGGTTTCGTTTTTAATTTAGATTGAAAAGGGTAAATTCAATGTTGTACAAAAATAGAAAATATCAGTATGACAATTGAATGATATATAACGTTCGAAACAACATAAAGTTAATTCATGGCAGCATAAGCAATGGATTGCCGGAAAAATCACAAAAACAGTAGCATTTCGTGCTATTTTTAACTATATTTGTGTGCTTCAGAAACTGTATTATGACACACGATTATTCACCCACCCCGGGAAGCGCTGCCGAAAGTGATTTCATTGATTTCATGAACCGTGGTAACGATTTCTTTAAAATTCAACTTCTCAGGCAGGCAAAATCCTGGTATACCAAAGCCCTTGCAACCAATATTGATAATGAAACGGCTAAACAACAGGTTGCTGAATGCGAACGCCTGTTGGTATACGAAAATAAAGTTGTTGCAGTATTAGGAATAGTTGCAGCAGTTCTATTAGCAGCCTATTTTATTTTCTTCAATTAATGAAACTATTTTACCGGTTTCTCAATTAATACACGTCCAGTCGTCCTGAGGCTTGTAGTTGATTTTTAATATCATCATTAAACCCGGTTTGCTGCATCAGGTCTTCGAGATTGAGATGCATACGGTAACGCCAGTAATGATTTGGATTACCGGGATTATTAATCCTTTCGGCACGCGCATCCTGTAATCTCAGTTTTTCATCCATACCAAGAAGGTCTTGTATTGCAAAAATGGCCCACATACTCGGCGAGTATAAATGCTGTATAATAATTTGCTTTACAATAAAGGGTTCGCAGAAAAATGGCGCCTGGAATGCATTTCCGAGTATTTCATTATAAAAGCGCTGCGATTGCATGTAATTTTCTTCCCACCAGCCCCGTATTGTAGAAGTATCGTGCGACGAAGGCGTTGCAACCGATAAATACGGATAACCCGAGGGATGACCAAAAGTGATTTTCGGGTCTTTTGGCATTCGCTGCACCTCAAGGCTTAGTATCCCTAAGTCATTCATAACGCTGGGAACACAAGCCGGTACCATACCAAGGTCTTCGCCGCATAACAGCATCCTGGTTGCGTTTTTAAGAACCGGAAGCTTCTCCATTGCTTTTCCGCGCCAGAACTCCTCGTTTCGATGGTAGAAATAATCGAGATAAACTTCGTTAATAACATGCTTTGTGTGGTAATCCAGTTCCTGGTACGAACGGGTGAAATGAAGCGTATGCCTGGGAAAAAACGCATTTCCACCTGTTCCGGGAGCAGGAAGAAATATTACTTCCGAAATGAGGGAATACAATCCCTGGGTTATCCTCTCCAACCTGCTCCTTACCTCGGGACTGGCATCGGGCTCCACAACCAGCGTTTCTTCAACCTTGCGTTGTGTATCGTAATCGGGGTGAAGGTCGAAGCACTGGAAACCTGATTCTACCAGGTAATTTGCTTTCACAAATTCAGTAAGGTCACCAAAGCGTTCGTAAAGAAAATGTTCGCGGATATACGGTTTGCACAGCCGTTTTTCGTCGAACCAAATGCCACGGTTCTGCAATTCATCGCGGTAATACGGAATACTCGGGTTGAAATACCCTAGCAATCCTTCAACCTGTGTATCAGGTATTTCCCAGATGCGGAAAAACCCGAGAATATGGTCGATACGGAATGCATCGAAATATCTTGATAACTGCCTCAGGCGTTCCTGCCACCAGGCATAGTTGTCTTTTGCCATTTCCTCCCAGTTGTAAGTCGGGAAACGCCAGTTCTGGCCCTTAACCGAAAAATCATCAGGTGGCGCGCCTGCCTGGCAATTCATATGGTAAAGCCCGGGGTTAAGCCAGGCGTCGGCACTGTTGCGGTAAATACCTATAGGGATGTCGCCTTTAAGTACAATTCCTTTTGACCTGGCATAATCAGCGGCAGCTAGCAATTGCAGATGCGCATGATACTGTATAAAATAATGAACCGCGATGTCGTCGTAATGTGCCGCACCAGGGTCGGTAAGGTGAGCCATGAGTTCATTCGTAGGTTTGCTGTATTCGCCCCAACGACTGAAATCGGGTGTATTGAAAAGGTCGCGCAGGTAGGAGAAAGCGGCATAAGGCCTGAGCCAGTATTTATTGTCATTAAAAAACTGCAGGAAATCAGTATCGTTCAGAAATTCCTGTTTTTGCTGATCATAAATAAGCTTGAAGAACCTTGATTTGAGAGCCATAACTGCCTCATAATCTATTTTTAGGAGCGAATTGAGGTAATTCCCCTGTGCTTCGATAATCTGCTGGTTAATATCGGAGTTCAGCTTCCCAATCTCCTCAATATTAATATAGATAGGGTGAAGTGCATATACCGAGATGGCAGCATAAGGGTACGAATCCATCCAGGTATGTTTGGCGACAGTATCGTTAACAGGCAAAATCTGGATCAGTCGCAACCCTGTTTCGCAGGCCCAGTCGACAAGGAGTTTTAAATCGGAAAATTCGCCGACCCCGAATCCTTTACTTCTGCGCAAAGCAAACACAGGAATGGCCACACCGGCACCTTTCCAGGGGTATTGAGGAAAATCAAATTTTTCGTCGCCGATTTCAATTATATCAGGCTTAGCCCCTTCAGGCAGGTTAACAATCCGGTCGTACGATTTTTCCCAGAATGCAGTCTTACCATCTTCGTTTTTGATAATATATTTATAATGGACCGGAAAATCCGAAACATTCATGCTTACTTCGCCGCTCCATTGCGGATGATCGGGATTGCCGAGAGTTACTGATTTTTTCTCATTCCAGCTGCCTAGGGTTTTCGTGCTCCCGGTTACAGCTACTTTATGACCTGGTTTTATTCTAACGACATTAGGTTTGAAACGAAGTACAACCGTTTCTTCCGAATCGGCTGCTTTTGCTTTTGGCGCCTTGAAAGTACTGCCCGGTTTTAGAATGGCATTCATAAATGCCGACGAATGCAGGGCGTACTCAGGGTCCGACATAGGTCTCCACCGATCGGAGAGAAGAATGTTCTTATTAAACCTGTTTTCAGGAGCAAAAACCCGGTCGGGTCCCCATTCTTCGATATGTGTATTAAAATTATTATCCTTTACAAAATACCTGTAACTGAATCCATCAGCAGAATCGGTTTCGAGGGTGTAAACCCAAAGCCCGGTTATTGCGTTTTCAAGAATCATCAGTTTTGCATCCTGCCGGTCGCCTGCGCCCAGGCCTTCAGTTGAACCAGTAATCATCAGTTCCTGGCCAATATGGGTTTTATAAACAACCTGAAATTTTAACAACATAATCTTAAAGTTTAATACGGGATGAAAATACGAATTTTGTAGCTTCGGTGGTAATTTTTATAACGGATCCTGGAATGAATTTTTACTTTTAATTTCTAATGCTTTTATAGGATACGGGTAATAAAATCTTCTGGTTCTTAAACAAATCAGGCGGCTACATCAATTCGCATAAAGTTTGTTTAATTAACTTAGCGGCTGATTCAGGAAACCAAATACTATGCTGATCAAAGCAAAAAACAACAGGCAGGTCGAATTACGAAAACTCCGGCCCGAAGACTATGACAGGCTTTGCGATTACTTTCAGCACCTGCAATACGAAACAACCAGGCGCTACGGGCCGCATGCTTTCGGCAAACAGGACATTGCGGAGATATATGGCAGCACAAATCTATACAAAGGCTACATAGCAATTGATATTGAATCGTCCTGTGTGATTGCTTATGCTATCATCAGGCAGGGCTATATTGAACACGATAGCAACCGCCTTCAATCCTATGGATTAACCCTGAATCATGAAACAGACTGCACCTATGCACCTTCAGTGGCTGATGCCTGGCAAAGCCAGGGAATAGGTAATTCCATGTTTCAGTTTATACGTAATGAACTGGAATTAACCGGGACAAAAAGGGTGATCCTGTGGGGTGGCGTTCAGGCTGATAATGACAAGGCGGTAAATTTTTACAGGAAAAACGGATTCGTTACTCTTGGGAAATTTGAATACCACGGCTCGAATTATGATATGATACTTGAAATAGAATAAGGTTTCGATACGTCAATGTAATATAAAACCTAAAATACCCTGGTCTTATAATAGACGGATTTCAACAAGGCCTCTCATATTGATCCTAACTTCATTTTATATAATTTCCATTTCTCGAATTCACCTGTTTCTTTATACTTAAAAAAAGCCTCCCCTTTGTAAATCTTAATTTTCTCGACAAACAATACTGGCAACACATATTCTGCAGCAATTTTACCTGTGTATAAATCAATATTACACAGTTTTACACGGCCCTGTTTCACAAAACTTATATAAATCTTTCCGGTAAATTCATCCGTATAAATCTCAGGCTGCCATTTCCATTCATTGCCCGAAAATGCCGTAGCAATGGACGACAACAGGTTTGATTTTGCCTCTTTGTGAAAACTGATCGATGAGGTTGAAAGTATTTTCCAGTCCGGATTTAAGATTTGTAGGGTATCGCTGATAAAATCGAAAACAGCAATCAGTCCCGGCCCGGCTTTTACCATTACCGCATTATTCTTTGGTTTATAAAAAAGCTCATATGCCTGCATCTTTGCTCCCATCGAATAATCATCGCCCGGACGTGTAGGTTCAAGGAATGAATTTAGGTCGGCATAATACGCTTTTGCCTCTTTTTGATTATCAGCCAATTGAAGGTATTTCTTCCCATCCTCCCTGCTATAGTAACCCATTTGAGAGGAGAAGCCTTCAGGCGTATTTTCCTGGAAAAACAATTTTTTATTGATTTCAAATTTTATATCCCCGAAAGTCTGCAGTACCCTTTCGACTGAAAATCTATATATAAATGACAGCTTTTTGCCTTCCAGGTCGAAATAGCATTGGAATGCATTTCCCTTTTTCGAAAAATAATGCACATTCCCCAGCGGATCTTTATACAACTTCATCGGTGGTACATCGGGTAAGGTTGTCCGTGCCAGCGTATCTCCCACGCGGGTCAGCAGTAATAGTTCACAACGGTTTAACTGGTATTTGTACACCAGTATCAGCAGGTTATCATTTAGAAGTTCGTAATCAAGTACCGAGTAGTTTGGATTCGTGTAAACAGGAATTGCCTTTTTGGCTAGAACGGTAACACCTTCAAGTTGCAGCACGGCAGGCTGCATAGCAATTTCCAGGGGGCTGGATTCCGGTTTATTCATTTCAATACGTAATGACTCATACCCTATGCAGGTAATTTCGACCACAACAGGAAATTTATTCAAATGCAGCCCGAACCGCCCTTCTTTGTCAGTACTGGTACCGTAAGGCGTATTAAGGATTTTAAGATTTACGTTTTCAACCGGCTCACGGGTCAGGCTGTTCACTATTTTACCCGTGAAATTTACATCCTGTGCCAACAAAAAAACAGGCCATAAAAACACTAGTACTGTTAAACAGCATAAGGAGCAAATCCTTGCATTAACCTGTAACCGGTGATTGATTTTGTCCTGCTTTGCGATCAGTCCTGCCACTGCCAAACCATTTTTTCACATAAAGATAATCAATATAATAGAGAAACCGTATCGAAAACCCGTTTGTCTGAGGAGAACTTAATGTATTTCCCAGATCGGTAAAATAATGATCGACCAGGGTTCGGTCCTGTGTATATATCGAATTCTTCCACACAACACTTAATTCGCTGCCTGGGGCAAAATACCATCCGAAATTGAGATCAACTGTAAACGCATTGAAGTTAATATCCGCGTTCCTGGTATATTCAGCCTGAGCGAGCGAACCATCAGGCTGCAGGGTATAATATTCGGAATAATCAGCTTTCGACCAGTAATGGCGGGCCCTGAGGGTGAGCGAAACTTTTGTATTAAAGATATATCTCAGATTGAGAATATTACTGATAGTTGTAACATCACGTTCACCAAACCAACTGGTTGCATTGCCAACTGAATCATATGCGGTATTAACCCAGCCATAGTCGCTCAGGTTTTTGGTATAATTAAAGTTATAGGAAACCATAAACCTGTCGGTAAAGCGCATACGTGGTGTAGCATCGACAAAAAAGCTGATGTTGTTATTTTCAGGTGCATTTGTAAATCCCAGCATGCTCTGGACCCGGAATTTTTTCCTGTTATCGGAGCCAACGCTCCAGATGATATCGAAACTGGCCGGCCGTTTGTAAACCATACCATCAACCCTCGATTCGTAGTAGTCATCGGCCCCGAGTGGTTTATACGCCAATTCAAGGTAGGTACTCCAGTAATTAATGAAAGAAGTACCATTACTTATATCAAACATCAGCTCTTTATAGCTGTTTGGTTTCACCAGGGTTGAATACTGAACGAAAAACTCAGTACCTGAACTCCGGATTTTCCAAACCGGATCAAGTATATTGTACGAAAGCCGGAGCCTGTTTATTGCTTCGTTATTATAGAGCAGAAAGCCCATTTCATTCGGATCGTATGTGGCCCCGGTTTCCTGACGCAGCAGCTGGTACTGGAATTTACCACTGGGTTTCGATATAACTGCAAGATACTGTTGGCCAAGCTTTGTTGAATCGCCGCTGTAATACTTCTGGCTCACATTCAACCTGCCAAGGAAACTGAAAGTGTTGGCTTTATTGGTGAGTTTCGACTCAACACCACTTACATTGGCTGAGAATTTTGTTGAGGGAATCAGGTAATTTGTATTGATGAAAGTGATATAGGACCTGTTTTTCAGGTTTTTATCAATTACAGCCACGTTATAATTAGTAAACGGCTGCGTCATAATTTTCCGGGTTGCCCTGGTTTCGTTGTTTTCAACTACCCCGTATGTGTTGGTAGTCATAGCATTAAAAAAACCTACTCCAACTCCTTTTGCATTCCGTCCCGAAATTTTTGTTGCGTTTATAATCCGCGTCATATCCGGGTTCGAAATCACTGTTTCGTCAGCACGCGCGCTATCGTAGGGCGCATAATAATTCCGGGGGCTTCCTCCTACCCTCCTGGAGTAAAAGATTTCGCATTTCTGGAACAATTCAGTTGCCTCGGTGAAAAATTGCCTCTTCTCGTTATACCGGACTTCGAAAGGAGTCAGGTTTAGGATTACATCGTCCGATTGCACCTGCCCGAAATCGGGTATTAACATCATATCGAGCGTGTAGGCTTCATTGATCCCATACCTTAAATCCATTCCGCCGCGAAGGGAGTATTGCCATTTGTTGCTTTGCGGGTTTTTCTCGGTATACCCTGCCACATAGGGCGAAAACGAAAGACGCATAGGAGGATTGACATTTTGAATTCCGGTTAAAGTCCCATAATATTCAAATACATCATTGGTGCTGTTGTCGACAAACGACCAGGTGGACCATTCCTGTGTACGGCGCAGGTTTCGCCAGAAATTTATCCCCCAGACCTGTTTATCGGTTTTAGGGAACCTCAGGGCGGAATAAGGCATTTTTATTTCAACTGTCCAACTGTCGGAATTAATGGATGCGGCACTTTCCCATACTGCGTCCCAGGTAATATCCTGCCCGACTGCCGAGTATTTACAGTCGTTCTGCAACCCGGCAGGGCTAACCTTGAATTCGTACATGTTCAACCCGTCGTTGTAGGGAAGTATATCGAATGAAATATAATCGGTGAAAAGCTGTTCTATCTGGTCGCGGCGACCCATTTCTTTGCAAATACTGTCGGGATGCGAATCGTACATAGTAGCAAAGATGTATAAAGCCACATCATCATATGCTATCCGGATTTCGGTGCTGAAAGGAGGAAGTGTGCCATTCCGCGGCGTATACTCCACAAAATTCCCGGCAACGGGTACTTCTTTCCAGAAAGCTTCATTCATAACTGCGTCTATTTTAGGGGGAGTGGTAATCCGCATTGCTTCGATAGTTTTTACCATCAGCAAAGTAGAATCGAGCCGTTGCAGGCTTCTTCCGGCGTTTACATATGCCGGCAACAGAATCACGAAACAGCTGACAACCCAAAGAACCGTCTTCCGGATATCTGATAAGCATGCATTCATGGTATACAATTCCATCATGTTTTAATTAGTTAGGTTGTTTCTATTCCTTACAAAAATAGGCTTCCGGTATAGCTATTTGAAACACAATCGATGAACTGCCATAACTATTCGTCAAAACAATAATTGCTGACGGTTAGACGTTTTGCAGATGAATTCTGCGATTTCCTGCAGAAGTACATTTTTTTTATCAGAAAGCAATGAATATAAAAGCCTGGATAGGCAAGAAATCAGATTTAATTTCTTCGGTAGGCTTACCTTTGCACAATAACAAACTATGCATGGAGAAAATGAAAAACTTTATGTTGTTTATTTCGGCTTCAATTATCCTGCTTTCATGCAGTAAACCGATGCTGCCGACCGAGCGACCGGCCGAAAAATATACGGCATTCAATTACGAACCGCTTCCTTCAACAATTAACCTTCCCATCGAAATGAAGGTATCGGCGCTTGAAACATTGCTGAACAAAGATCTTACCGGGCTGATTTACGAAGACAACAGCCTTGATGATAACGGGGGCGACAACCTGATGTTTAAGGCATGGAAAAAGGATAACATCAAACTGGGTTTCGAAAACGGTAAGTTTATTTACAGGGTTCCGCTGAAGCTCTGGATAAAAGCCGGGTGGAAAATTGAACAGTTCGGAGTTTCCCTTTCCGATTACCGCGAACTGAATGCAGAAATAGCCCTTAAATTTCAGACTGCTGTTATAATAAACAAGGACTGGACCATTACTACCGTTACTTTTTCCGACGGTTACGAATGGCTGAGCAAACCAACCCTGAAAATCGGACCAATCGATTTACCGATCACATTTATCGCCGACCTTGTAATAAAATACAATACCGAAACCATCAATTCGGCCATTGACGAAGGTCTTGTAAAGAGTCTCGATATGAAAACCACGGCCCTTGATGCATGGAAAGCCATACAGGAACCCATGTTGCTCGACGAAGAATATGGTTTGTGGCTGCGCATAAACCCGAAATCCATTTCGGCTATGCCAATTACCGGCGGGAAAGGAATTATAAAACAAACTTCTTCCATACAGGGAATTGCCGAATGTTTTACCGGTAAAAAGCCCCCGACGCGCACCAATCCTTACCTTCCTGAAATTACATCCCTGAACAAATACAGCGACGAATTCCTGGCCAACGTGGTTTCCTATATCGGTTACGAATACCTCGATTCCGTTACAAAGGCAAATCTGGTAAATACATCGTACGATTTCGGGAAAAAGAAAATCACAATTACCGGTGTGAATGTTTACGGTAGTGAAAATAAGATGATCATAGCCGCTGATGTTACCGGGAGTATAAAAGGGAAATTGTATTTTTCCGGTCTGCCTGAATACCGTGTTGCCGATTCGAGTATAATCCTGAAAGGTCTGCAGTTTTCGGTTCAGACAAAAAATGTACTTCTGAAATCAGCAAGCTGGCTGGCAAACAGCGGAATCGAGAAGATGATAGCGAAAAACATGTCGTACCCTATTGGTGCCGATATACGTGAAACCTACGACCTGATGGCCACAAGCCTCAAAAAGTATGACCTTGGTGAAGGGTTTTATGTAACCGGAATCCTCAACGGCATTGAAGTTCAGCAACCTATGTTGGTTCCGGCAGGTATTGTGGCACCGGTTAGTATAAAAGGAAAACTTGCAGTGAAACTCGATTAAACCTTTGAGTGCCGGAAGTCATCAAATAGAACGAATTCTAACAAATCAGCCGGATTATACCCGCCTGCATGATTTTACCGGCATTAATTTTGCATTTTTGCAGACTTATCACTGGTACAATCAGATTGTTTAACAAAGTCAATAAGCAAACAACTGGACAATAAAGAGAAATATACTATCCAGGCGCTCGATCACGCGGGTTTCGAAATACTCTTCAGGAGTCATTTTTCGGGCTTGTGTTTTTTTGCACAGCGGTATGTGAAAGATTTTGAAACGGCGAAAGAAATTGTACAGGATGCATTTATAAGCCTGTGGGAAAAACGCGAAACCATTGATATGGACCGGCCTGTAAAATCGTATCTTACTATGGTTATTCACAATAAATGCAGCAATCACCTTCGCGACAGCCGTAAATTTGACCCCTATCTGCTCAATATCGAAAACCTGCTCGAAGTGCCCGAATATGATGGAGCCGACACCATGGTGCATGATGAGCTTAAATTGAAAATCGACACCGCTATAAATGAACTACCGGATAAATGCAGGGAGATTTTTATTCTGAACCGCTACGAAAACCTTAAATACCAGCAGATTGCCGACAAACTGCAGATTTCGGTGAAGACCGTCGAGACTCAGATATCGAAAGCCCTTCAGCATATGCGGGTGAGGCTGGCGGAGTATATAACCCTGCTGCTGATTTTTGTTTACTGCATGATTAATAAATGATTATGGAGGATGGGACGGAGGACGAAGGACGGGGGAAGATGGGACACGTGGACAAGATGAAAAGCTTCGGACTTCCAGCCACGAACTTCCGACTTTCGACATCTAACATCAAAAAAATCTTCGCCCCCTCATCAGGGTAAAATGCAACTGAAGTGTATTATTGACAGCCAAGGCACATGAACGATAACGAAACATATTATATTGGCCTGATAACAAGGTACTTCTCCGGCGAGATTGCTGAAGAAGAACTTCGCATTTTATCGGCATGGATGAATGCAGATACCAAGCATGAGGCGCTTTTCAGGGAATATATGCAAACATGGCAACTGATTGAAGAACAGAACATTCATTCAGCCATTAATACTGATCAGGAATGGATTGCCATGCAATCGAAACTAAATCCGGCCACTCCTGCCATTGAATCGCCAAAGGTTATCGCATTGAATCATGTGAATAAAACCCGGCGTTCAGCTATTTTTACTAGCTGGCGGGCCGCAGCGGCGATAATCGTTCTTTTAGTTTCATCATTCCTTCTTTATACATATTTCTCAAAACCTTCGACCATAATTGTAACAGCCCGGGCTCAGAATATCGAACAGGTGCTGCCCGATGGTTCGGTGGTTTCCCTGCATGCAGGCTCTGAAATAACCTACCCGGCCGAATTTACATCCGCAGTAAGGAAAGTCAGCCTGAAAGGCGAAGCCTATTTTAAAGTTGCTCATGATAAGACGAAACCTTTTGTTGTTTCTTCAGGAGATGCTAGGATAGAAGTGCTTGGCACACAGTTTAATGTTAACACCAATACCGCTGCAAATACCATAGAAGTTGTACTTACCACGGGCAAAGTATCGGTTTATTACAAGGCAAAACCAACCGAAAAAGTTGTGCTGATGCCAGGCGAGATGGCCGAACTCATTTCAGGTGAGAAACGCATTGCCAAATCAACCAATGCCGACCCCAATTACATGGCATGGAAAACCGGGATACTTGTATTTGATAACGAAACCCTCGGGCAGGTTGTTACAACCCTGCAGCACGTTTACCGGACGCCTGTCGTTCTTGCTGATAAGCAACTGTCCGATTGCAGGGTCACGGCAACATTCAACGGACAATCGCTTGAGTCGGTAATGGAAGTGCTGAAAATCACACTCGATTTACAGCTAAAAGAGAATGGGAACAGCATCGTGATTTCGGGAAAGGGCTGCAGATAAATGTTATGCATGCCCCAATATTTGTAGAATTATAGAATCAATTCAACTCAACTGACTTTACACGGAAGATGACGAAAGCAAAAATTATTGTTTTGTTCTTTATTTGCCTGACAAGTTTAAGCTCTCCTGCACAAAAAACTGAACTGCATAACCGTGAAAGCCGACTTGGTATCACCTTTTCATCTTTCGGTTCAAATGATGTTATTTATCTTCAGCAAATAACGGGTGCTCCCGGGTATACCAGCGATTATTTTTATACATTAGGTTTCACCTATTTGCATCAGTATACCAAACGACTGGAACTGGAAACCGGTATTGAATATTCATCACATAAAATTACAATTACACCTAATGTACCGCCTTATGTGGATTATGCACCATATAGCGCTGAATTCACGCTGGTCAATATCCCTGTTTCGCTACGTTTAAATTTCGGGAAATACTTCTTCTTTAGCGGGGGCTTGATCCTGGATATTGATCCCACAGTTGCAAGCCCGATTGATAACCAAACCGGGATTGGGGCAGGTTTAGGCCTTGGAGGGAAATACGATTTCGCCTGCGGTCTATCTGTTTTTGCAAACCCGTACCTGAAAGCACATTCGCTTATCCCCTTTATGCATGATGTTTACCACCAACGCGTTGTGGAAACAGGCTTAAGGTTTGGATTGACCTATTCCCTGAAAAATCAAAAATCACAGACTAAAAAATAGGCATTTTACACAAATTATTGCTAAATTCGTACTTTGATCATCAATCGTATTTATTCACATAAAACTTACAGAAATGAAACGGAATTGGCTAAGAACAATTATAGGGGGCCTGAGTTTCGGCACCATGCTTTTCGTTTTCGAGGCCTGTTATGGTACGCCCCAGGATAATGCAGGCTTCGATGTGCTGGTTCAGGGAAAAGTAAAATCGAAAGCAACCGGACAGGCTATTAAAGGAATAAAAGTATCAGCTGTTTATAGCCCGCAGTTCCAGTACACTGACGACCAGGGTAAATTCTCCTTTTATGTATTTACAGGGGGCACTTTTGCACTGAAGTTCCAGGATACGGATTCGATCCAGAACGGAACTTACCAGTCGAAGGATACAACCCTTTACAATGCGCGGGATACGGTTTTTGTTGATGTCGCCCTGGAAAACAAATAGATGATCAGGTATATTAAAAGACAAATTTTCAGGGGTTTTAAGAAACACGAAACCAGGATCCATCCGCTGAATTACCTTTTCTGGGAATGCACTTCGAGGTGCAATCTCAATTGCCTTCATTGCGGAAGTGACTGCACGAAGGACAGTTCCTTCGACGACATGCCCCTGGCTGATTTCCTTTCGGCACTCGATACTATTCCTCGCACCTCAGAACGAATAACCGTTGTATTAACCGGCGGAGAACCACTCCTGCGCCGGGATATTGAACAGTGCGGCATGGAAATCAGGAAGCGCGGAATGCACTGGAGCATGGTTTCGAACGGGTACCTTTATGACGAACAAAAACACATAGCTTTATTGAATGCCGGTATGGGAGCTTTAACATTCAGCCTCGACGGGCTTGAGGAGAACCATAACTGGCTCCGGAATGCAAAAAACAGTTTTTCAAAAGCCGACAGGGCTATTGATCTGGCAGTTAAATCCCCAAGGCTGAATTTCGATGTGGTTACCTGCGTAAATCAACGCAATCTGCCTGAACTGCCTGCTATTTTTGATTACCTAATACTGAAAGGCGTGAAGGCGTGGCGGCTGTTCACGATTGTTCCGATAGGCCGCGCCAAACAAAACCCGGAACTGTTCCTAACCGATCAGCAACTAAAAGAAGTAATGGATTTTATAAAAACCAGGAGAAAACTGTCGCTGATTGATGTAAAATTCAGTTGCGAGGGTTTTGTGGGCTCCTATGAAAATGAAGTGAGAAACGGGTTCTTCTTCTGTCGGGCAGGTATCAATATCGGATCTATATTAATTGACGGATCCATTTCGGCATGCCCGAATATCGACAGGTCGTTTGCTCAGGGTAATATATACCACGACAACTTTTATGATGTGTGGCAAAAAAAATTCAAACCGTTCCGCGACCGAGGCTGGACTAAGACAGGTCAATGCGAAAAGTGTTCCGACTATAACGACTGCCTTGGTAACGGGATGCATTACTGGCATGGGGAAAAAGAAAATGTGCTTGTATGTCATAACGAAAAGATTACATGTGCGTCGAAAAACTGATTATCCCGGTTTGTAGCCCATTCAAACTCAATTGCTACGAGCGCAAGCCAATTTCACTGCGTACTTTTCATTTAACTTTGCGTCATTCCGAAATACAATTTCAGTAGAAACATATTCAAAATAAACTTCCGAAATCCAACTTCCGAAACCCGAAATTTATAATTGTTTCTCATCAAACTATCATATAAGCTCCTGCTCACCTGCTCGCTTTTTCTGGCAGCCTCTACCCTGTTTGCCCAGGATCTCAACAGGAAAATCACAATACAGGTACACGATCAGCCACTGGGCGAAGTGATCAAACAGATCAGCGAAAAAGGGGATATCCTGTTTTCGTATAATCCCTCAAGCCTGCCTATCGATAAAAAAATCACGCTGGTTGCCCGCAACACAATACTCTCGAAAATTTTCGAAAAAGTGTTTACAGCCAATGGCATTGAATACACTGTGTCGGAGAAGCAGGTAATATTAAAACCTCAGAAAACCGAAAACCTTCCAAAACCCGATCTGCCAACGAAACAAGCCCGGAAATACACACTCAGCGGTTATGTCCGCGACAAATCAACCGGCGAAGGCATAATCGGGGCCAATGTTTACGATGAAGCTTCACTGCAGGGCACTACCACCAATGCCTATGGTTTTTATTCCTTATCACTGCCACAGGGCGAATACCGTGTAATAACTTCATTTATTGGATATTCAACCTCGATCCGACAACTTACGCTAACGAAAAATATAGAAGCAACCCTTGATCTTGCTCCCATGGCAGTTGTAATGAATACGATTGTCATTACAGCAGGTTCCGATACAGGCATATCGCAAATGAGTCAAACAGGCGATATTCATCTTTCACCGGCAACCTTAAAGCAGATTCCGGGCTTTGCCGGTAATGTGGATGTGCTTAAATCGCTTCAGAACATACCGGGAGTGGTTACTTTCGGCGATGGTTCCTCGTTTTATTATGTGCGCGGAGGCAACAGCGACCAGAACCTGCTGCTTATCGACGAAGCGCCCATTTACAACCCTTCGCATCTTTTTGGTTTCTTTTCGGCCCTGGCTCCCGATGCCATTAAGGATGTAAAAGTTTACAAGGGCGATTTCCCGGCTAATTATGGCGGCAGGCTTTCATCGGTGATTGATGTAAGGGCGCGGGAAGGAAACCTGAAACGCATTGGTCTGGCAGGGAATATCGGGCCTTATACTTCCGACTTCACATTTGAAGGACCTATCCGGAAGGAGAAAAGTTCATTCCTGGTTTCGGGGCGGAAATCGAACCTCAATTGGCTGAAATTCCTTAACGACGACGAACAGACCTATAAATTCAATTTTTACGATTTCAACGCCAAGTTCAATGTCATGCTCAATAAAAACAACCGGTTGTATCTCACCACGTTTACCGGAAGCGATGTTTTTGAGCGCGACAACGCGGTAACCCGGAATGTATTTGGTATAAGCTGGAAAAATGTTGCCGGCGTTTTGCGGTGGAACCATATCTTCAACAACAGACTCTTTTCAAATACAACTGCTGATATAAGCAAGTACAACTACTACCTCGAAATCACCAAAGACCCGCTGAATTACTGGACATCATCCATCACTAACGCTACCTTGAAAAACGATTTTACATACTATCTCAATCCTCTTAACACAATAAAAGCAGGCATCGAAATCACCGGCCACAGGAGTAACCCTGGAAAAATGTTTGTTGATGATGAAGAAAACGGATCAAATACCTCACAGTATCAATCTACTGAAATTGCGTTATATGCAAGCAACGAGCAGCAACTGGGAAACCGGGTTTTCGCCCGTTACGGGGCACGGCTTACCCGCTGGAACGATCTCGGGCCTTCGTCGGTATATTTCTTTGATGCCTTTCACAATGTAATCGATACTGTGCAGGTGGCAAAAAGTACTATTTACCAGAGTTTCGTAAACTTTGAACCACGCATCAATGTCAGTTATAAAATCAGCGACATTACATCGTTAAGGTTCAATTACAACCATACAGTACAGTATCTGCAAGTGCTCACCAATTCCACAAGCCCATTTACTTCCCTCGAGGTATGGGTGCCGAGCGGTCCAAATATCAAACCGCAACAGGCCAACCAGTTTTCGATAGGATACTTCAGTAAACTGGTAAAAAAGCAATTCGATTTTTCACTCGAAGCATATTACAAAAAGCTGTACAACCAGATCGATTATAAGGATCATGCAAATATGCTTATCAACCCGCTTATAGAAGGCGAATTAAGATTTGGCAGCGGATGGTCGTATGGTTTCGAGGCATTGTTGCGCAAAAGTTCGGGCAAATTAACCGGTTGGATCAGCTATGCTTACTCCAGGGCGATGAAACAGATTGCAGATGTAAACAATGGCGAAGCGTTTCCAGCTGCTTTCGACCGGCCGCATAATATCGGGTTTACTTTTTCGTATGCAACGGGCAAGCACTGGAATTTTTCGTCACATTGGACCTATCTTACAGGGGCACCATTCACTTCTCCTACCGGTTTCTATTATTTAAACGGCTATAGTGTACCTGTTTACGGTAAAAAAAATAACAACAGGCTTCCCGATTATCACCGGCTGGATGTTTCGGTTACCTGTGTAATCAGCCAACCCGAAAAACGCTACCAGCACAGCCTGATTCTTACAGTTTATAATGCTTACGGGCGGCATAACCCGTTTTCGGTAAACTTTAATAAAATAATGGACGATAATGGAAATATTGTTGTTCCGTCCAACCTCCAGGGTGGAGTCGAAATTATTCCAACATCCATATCGGTAGCAGGTGCAATTCCATCGTTAAACTATATTTTCAGGTTCTGATGAGAAAAATAATGACATACCTCCTGATTACCTTGCTGCTGCAATCATGCGAGGAGCTGACGGATTGGCCGTTACAGTCGGGAAATACAAATTTTATAGTTGTAGATGGCATAATCACTGACGAAATGCAGTTTCAGGTTATACACATATCGAAACCTGTAGCCAATATCAACGAACCGGCTCCGGCTGTTTCCGATGCCACAGTGCTGTTTCGGCCGGCCAATCGGTTTATGCATTTCATGAAGATCCGGCCAAGAAGGGAATATATATATCAAATGAAGCATTTGCAGGTATAAACTCTAAAACCTATTCCTTAAACATTACGGTTGGAGGTAATTTGTATTCAGCCAAAGCTGATCTGTCTCCGGCTGAAAAGCTGCAGTTTATCGGCTATGAAAGGAATGCAGGGGATGCAAATTTTCACTTCACCAATGTCCCTTTCCCCTATAATCAAGGGAGTTCAGCCATGTTTGAAATATTACTTGACTGGTCAACAGCGCCTGGTTATCAAAATACGAGTCCTGATTTATGTAAGGCAAAACTTTATTATTATGTATTGAAAACGCTTGATGTAAGCGAAGTTTTTGCTCCCGGAACTGAAAAAATCAATTTCCCACTCGGAACCGTTATCACCGAGCGCAGGTATTCGCTAACCGATCAGCATGCAGCTTTTATACGGGCATTACTGCTCGAAACCACCTGGCAGGGAGGCTTTTTCAATACGGCAAATGCGAATACTCCGACTAATCTTAGTGCCGGTGCAGCAGGTTTTTTCGGGGCATGCGGTATAACTGTGATGGTGGAAACTGTAAAATAGACCCACAAAGTATATTAGGTTGCCGAAAAATAATACAAATAGCCTTTTTCATCCTAAATATGCTTAGGTTATAACACCCACTTTATCAATTATTTGTAGAATAAATCCGACTGGACTCGCAAGCAGAATACCCTAAATATCAATAATTCTTTTTTTTTGAATAGGCATCAGGGTAAAACTCAGGTTGTGTGTATAATAAGTATACTCTGAAATTTAAAACAATAAATAATAACTAAACATTACGAATATGAAAACGAGAAATTTCATTCAACTTTCGGTTATTGCTGTTACTGCACTTACCCTTGCATTTACCTCGTGTAAAAAGGACGACCTGAGTTCGGGCCAGTCGGACCCGGCTTCGATTGTACAGCTAACTACTGACGAAAACAACATTGACGGTATTATGAATGACGCTGCCAGCGATGTTGAATCATTATTGTCATTAGGCAGCGGATTTAAATCGAGCGAAGTGTGGAGACCATGTCATGGCACAGTCGATTCTACCTCTGTTGTTAACGATACTATTACCTTCTACATCACCTATGACGGATTAAATTGCCGTGGAAATCTTATCTGGACAGGTAAAATTGAAATCAAACGGAAAGTTGGTGTTCGCTGGTATCAGCCCGGAGCTGCTGTTGTATTCAAATATATCAACCTGAATGTTACCCGTGTTAATTCGAACAAGTCGATAACACTTAACGGGACCAAAACTTTCACAAATGTTAACGGCGGACTACGCTGGCAGGTTGGTAATTTAATTACATCATACGTTGAGACAGTGCAGGGTACAATGCAGGCAAGTTTCGAAAATGAGACTTCACGAACATGGAATGTTGCCCGGAAATTCACCTATACAGGTACCCAGGGACACCTGGTAATGACTGTCGACGGGTTTGGCTCTGTTGACGGGACCAATGGAGGCTATACCAACCTGGTTGTATGGGGAACCAACAGGCAGGGCGAAGCGTTTTACACACAAATAACCCAATCTATTGTTCACAAACAGGTTTGCGATTTCAAACCCTGTTCGGGAATAAAAGTTCACCAGATTCCTTCAAAAAACATGAGCGCAACGGTAACTTTCGGTTACGACGATAACAACCAGCCGGTACAGGGCGATGCATGCCCAACCAAATTCAGGGTCGACTGGCAGCGCAATAACGCATCAGGCACGGCATACTATCCTCTCTAAAAAATTTCTTGCACATACGAAAAACTGCTCTCCAAACGGGGGGCAGTTTTTTTAATCCTTTTAACGTGATCTTTCTTCTGATTTTTCGTTCACTTTAAAAACATCAGCATATACCAGCCTGTCGGTTTCATCAGGATTGCCAAGCCTGTCGTCGTAAAGTCTGTCGGCAAGGTCCATTCTGGTTGGTCCATGTTCTATTTCTTCAACCACAACCTGGAAAGGGTTGGTTGCATATTCCTTTGGAATCCTTATCTCGTGAGAAATAGTAAAGGCGTTGTCAGAAGCAAGTATATTGGTATCCCAGGTATCAACTTCCATTTTCCGTTTGTTTTTCCCGTCGGTTAATACCCCTTGAATGGGTTGCGGGTACATGGAATCAACAATACTGAACCTGAGGGTTGATATTACATCGAAATTCGACTGGCGTTCACTATAAACCGGGCCGTTTACGGTAATGGTAAGCCGCACTGAATCTGGTTCGTTACTCACTTTAAGCGTGGCGGTGCGCTCGGGCACAAGCTGCATCATACCGGCCATAACCACACCCGAAAGGCAACAGTCGGTATTGCCGCTGTGAAGCGAATGCGGCTGATAACGTGCCAGAGCGAGTTTTATGAATGGGTAGTACATACGGGCTGTATCGATGGCAATATCGCAAAACCACATTTGACGTTCTTTATCGAATTCAACCGGGTATGCAACGACCGAAACTTTCAGGTCTGTTTGTTCAGGTTGCTGGGGATAAATTAAGTCCTTATCAATTACAGGGTCCAGCCGGAAACTCTCTGCCGGAGGGCTTGTAAGCTGCGGGAGTTCCGATACAAATAGCGGGTCAACACCCCAGTGGGTATAAATATTAGTGTACGAAGGCATAGAGTAGGACATTGCTTTCACTCCTCCGCCTGTTTCCCGGTTAGGCAGGATCACAGCAAGCATTTCGTCGTCGCCGCTCGAAAACCATGGCCTTTTCAGGTAAACCCTTAATCCTCCGCCCTTTCGCCTGTGATAATGTGTATCCTGTTTTATAGTCCTCTGCCATTCGAAAGTAGGGATGATGTAATCAATTTTCGGTTTTGCAGGTCGGGCAGTACTGAGGATATTTACTGCCTTTTTAGGTTCCGATTCCCGTTTGAACGAATGTTTGCCAATATCCTTAAATGTGTGGGCAAAGTACTCAGTATACCTTGAAGTTGCCACCACAGAATAATCGATCCATCGGTGTTTAGTATCGCCGAAAGCCTGGTCGACCGGAAAATTCCGCAGGTCGAGCAGTTTCACCAGGTGCAGGTCGAACTCGGCAATTTCAAATTTCAATGATGAGGTTACTGTCAGTGGAACTGCAGTTTTATCTTTTTCCAGTGTGACCAGCTGGGTAGCCTGTTTGCGGTACAACTGGTTAAGTTTTAAAGCCCCGGGCTGAACATCGGTTTGAGCCAGCCGCACCGGATCGCTTTTCCATACCGGCGAAACTTCACGCTTTTCAGCTTCATTCAGATCAGGTCGCAACTCAGGGATATTTCCGATTGTAACCGTTTTATCGTGGTAATAAATGTCGATATCGGGAATGGTATACCTGAAATTCCGGGTTTCGATCTCAACGGATATGCCATCGTCCGACTGTTCGGTCCATTCAGCCTGGAGTTCGACAAAATCAGTGCTTTCGCCATGCACAGTGAAACGGGCATTCAGATCGGCAGTTGTATCACCATAATCACGCTCAGGAAGAATTTTTTCAAGTACAGGCGCATCAACTGGTTGCTGCACAGCATGCACAAGTTCAAGGTTACGCGGCGGGCTCAGCATCCAGTGCTGTCCACTCAACACCGCGGTTTCCAGTTCTGCCAGTTTCGCTGAGGCTCCTTCTTTAATAAGCAGCCATAAAGCTGAAAGTTCTTTGATATCTTTCTCGCGCCAAAAAGTGCTTATTTTCAACTTCATCCTGTTTCCTTTCGGAAGCGATATTGTAAATATCCCGGTGCTTTTATCCCAGGCTGAATTAAGTGTACCCTCGACAAGGACAAACCTGATTATTCCCGAATTAAACCAGTCCTCCGGAATTGAAACATCATTGGTAGTAGTTGGAGTGAGTTCCTCGTGTGTGAAGAAACTGAACATGCGTGGTTCAAAATCCTGAGTATGTGTATTTTCGGATTCTTCGTCAGCAAACACGGCAATGCCAGCTGCAAGGGGATCAGGAAGGTAAATAATCTCAATATCGGATGGTTTATATACTTTTTCCTTTTGTACAATTCCTTCACGGGTTTTTACTTTTTCAGGTTCGTACAATCCTTCGTGCGATGTTATAATAGAATAGATTTTTTGGGCGGCTTCAGGGTTGTTACTAAAGGCTTTTTCGAACATCCCATGAGTTTCGGCCATCGACTGGCTTCCTTTGGGTGGAAGGAAATACCTGACAGATTGCCCATCTGAAGTCTGGGTGACGACTTTAGGATCGCTTTCGAAATCAGCAGCTGACCGGTCGTAATTACTGCGAATTACCATTTGCTCAAGGAATTCGCCATCGCGCAATGCATTGCCAACCAAAGAAATGGGGCTGAGCAAGGGCTCGTACCGCAGGTATTTGATGTTAGTGCGGATGGTTTCACCCGGTGAGTCGGAGGCAGCGGCAAGCGGAAGGCTGTTCCCGCAAAGGTCGACTGTGCGTATGCGGATACGGTAGTCTTTGCCGTATCGTAATTTGGGAAGTGTACCAGGAACAATTTTGCTTTGCGCATTTAGTTTGAAATCAAGCGTGGGGTCAAACATATACCGTTTCCGGTCATCAGCCCTTGAACGGATAAAATCGTGCTTGTCTTTGAGTTCGGGTGCAGGGTGGTCGTTCGATTCGTCGATGGCTAAGCCTGGTTTCCCGACCGAAAGGCTCCAGCCTTCCCAGCGGGCCAGTGTTTCGGGGACAAATAGATTATCCTTGTTATCGCGCTGCTCAGCAAGGGCAAGTTCGATATAGCCTTCGTCGGGACTGGTTCCTTCCACGGGGTGTTCGGTTCCGGCATCGTCGAACCAGGCGTACGTATTACTGCGCTGGTGCAGTGAATACCATTTAGTCGGATTTTCCTCGTAGGCTATATCCATCCGGTAACCCATTACCACATCGTTCGAATACAGTACCTCAGTAGGTAACTTCAGTTTCAACACAGGATCGAACGGGGCACTGTCGATCAGCATTTTCTGAAAACTGATATTGCGTTCAAGCCTTTTAACAACATGTTTCGAAATTCCGTTGCGGATGAGCGCAATCCCGGCACTCCGCATGGTGGGCAATCCTGATTTGGCAGGCGGCTCGATAATTTTCAGTTTCTCGAAAGGCTTAATCCGTTGCAGTTGGATAGTATTGTTAAACTTCACATCAGGTTTGGCAGCCTGAACACGCTGGTTTAGCTGGAACTGTTGGGCCGACTGCGCCGCCTGAAACTGTTGGGTCTGCTGCATGCGCTGGGTTTGCTGCATCCTTATGTTTTCGGGCCTCACTGCCGGGTTGAGTGTGAGCCTTGATTTGGCCTCAAAAAAACGGGCAACCTCCTGGGTGGTGCTTTCAACTGCATGGGCAGTTTTTAAGGCCAGCCCATCGGTATCAATTTGTACTACCGAAAAGTCGTCGGTGTTGATTTTAACGAATCCTTTTTTGAAAATTGAATCCGGTGTATCGCTCATTACAAAACTATCACTGGTAATTGTATAAGCCGATAAAGGAACGGAAACCGATGTAGCTGTTTCGGTAAAACTCAGTGATGTGGGTACCAGGTGAATGGTTCCGCTTGCAGGAATACCCGGGTTGTAGGGAATTTCGAAATCAAGTATAAACCCGAGTTTCCGCATCATCTGTGGAAAACTGTTGACTACCGAAATTATACTGTGAAATTCAAACGTCGGCTTTTTCAGGAATACAGGCGAAAGTGTTGGCTTATCGAGTGAATGGAATGTCCGCAGTTGTGAGAAGTCCTTTACAGGCTCCTGCATTTTCATGAAAGGAACAAATTTCTGGGCACGCAGGGTCGACTTCAACTCAGCCTGGGGGATTTTATTCTGAAGTATGATCGATTTTAATTGCAATGGCTCTTTACGGTTTGCATTTACCGATTCAACTGGTGTTGCCGGATCAATTTTCAGATCGGAAATGACTCCAAGTTTTTCGGGATCGATAAAGAAATCAGCCGAAAGCATGGTTCTGGGGCTTTCGATAGCCGCCATTTTATAGTTTTGCTGCAAAAAATCGGAAATATGCTTTACAGGGAAGGAGTTAATCTTCTTAAGCTGCAATTGCTCCATCTCCGATTTTTCGACAAGGATATCTTTATGAAATACACTCTGGTAAAAACCAACATCGATCTGATCCTTGTTCAGCGTAGCTTCGATATCACCTCTTGTACCCTGGATCCTGAATAAAAATTTTATATCACGGATTTTTTCTGCCCAGTGCAGCATATCGGGCACACTTTCAAGTTTGAGCTGCGACTCGTTCTTCACGCGAGGGGTAACAAAAACTGAAACCTGCAGATATTGCTTGCCATCGCGGGTTACTTTGTTATTTGGGAGGGTTGTAAAAACCAATTCCTGTATCATAGCCTGGTAGTATTTCTGTTAATAATGTATTAATCGGCAAAAGCAAGGCAATATTGCTGCCAGTCGTCGGCATCCACCATTTCGATAAATTTCGGGTCGCCACCGCTGCCTGCCAGTGTGCGGCGTACGGTAACAGAAACTGTTCTGCTGAAGAACAGGACTTCGACTTTAACTGACAGAGTTGCTGAACCTTCGAGTTTTGCCACTTTAGTGCCGGTTACATCAAATATGGGTTCGAGGGTAAGATAAAACTCAAGTGACACATGAATAAGGCCCAAAATTGATAAGTGCCCGTTAATCCTCAGGTACGACATCAATGTCGGTTTGGTGCGGTCGATAGTTTTGCCACCAACATCAACCTTTAAAAATTCCAATTTGAAGTAAATGCCTCCCATAACCGATACGCCTCCCGAAGCAACTCCGACATTGAGCGACATGGCTGCCCCAAATTCGAATGCTGCTTCAACAGATTGCAGTCCGTCGAGCCTGGTAATAAGCTGGAAGAACCCGCCCCCGCCAAAACAGGAGATGGTAAGCATAAACGGGTTTTCGCGGGTGCAGAAGAAAAATCCTATAGTCATCGGATCGCCGGTGAATGGCAGGTTTACAAAAGCGCCCAGCGAGATATTTGAAATCATGCAAACACCGACCTCAATATTTGGTATTGAAATAGTGAAACCGGCTTTTATCCCGGCAGTGGTTAGCTCAATGAACGGGCCATCGTCGGAAAACCCGGTTTTAGGTATAATACTCTGCAGATTATTAACAAAATCGAGCGCTCCCATAAACTCCAGCGGCATACCAGGGCCCAGGTCGACATTTACAGCTGCTTTACCAGAAGAACCTCCGCTGAATTTCAGGTAATTGAAATTAACACCGATCATTTTGGCAACTACCACCGAAAACTTGTCGAAAACGGCTTCTGTGCTTAAAACCGGGCTTTGGGCTACATCAAACGATTTGGTGAAATGAGTATTTATCGAGAGCGATTTATCCGGATCATTCTTGAGAACGACATTTAAGATGTCGGGGAATATTTCGATATTTTTACTGCTAAGTTCAGGATGCCATTTGTATTCCACGTGAAATGCATCCTCGGTAAGGTATGTTTTGAAGCTGGGAATTTTAGGCACGCTATTGTTCAGCGTTTCAATCATACTTTTTGCGGCTGCCTTCAGGTCATCTTTCAGTTTGTCCACCTGATCCTGGATTGCCTGCTTACCTGTCTCTCCGGCTTTAAGCGCTATGTCTTTCAGTAATTCTATTTCCCGTTTATAACTTTCAATTCTTTCGCGCGCAGAATTAATGTTGTTCACGAATGATTTCATCGAATCGCCAAGGCCCAGTTCCACGCCAAAGAGGGAGAAAATATCAATAACCCCAAAGATTTTGGCTATTTTCATATCACCCATTTCCTTGAAGAAATCGGCTGCCTTGAAAACCATATTGCTGATATCGTCGATATTTCCGCCCACCGGACCCTGCAGACGGCTGAGTGCTGTAATGGTCATATTGGGCGACAGGAAACCGCCCGACTTATCCGCTCCTCCTGAGAAATCAACTTTTGGGGCTGAATTTACGCTGGCAAAAACGTGACCTTTATTTTTATCATCCACCACCTGTATCTCCACCGGTTGTTTATTCCCGGTAAGCTGGCTCACCTGTTCGAGATAAATAAATGCCTTTTGCATTATAGGATGGAATCGTATGCTTCCGTTACCCGTAGTAGGGAAAACCATCCCTCCAAATTTGAGTTTGCTGGTTTCGTATTCGGTGTCCTTTTCGAGCAGGCTTTCGGCATAGGCTACTTTCTGCCCTGCATAGCTGATTTCGTTTAATGCAGATTTTGACTTGTAGTCATCTATAATCCGAGCAATGTACTTATCGTCCCGTGCAATAAAATTCTCAACAAAAGCCAGAGGCATTCGTATCTTTTGCCTGTTTCCTTCCTTATCGGTTGTAGTAATATTAAAATTGAAAGGCGTTCCATCAACATAAATATAAAAGTTGTAGGCCGTGTTCGCCTTAACCGGACCATTTCCCGATCTGCTGTATTTATCATTAACTGGTTCCGGAGGGAAAGAGGTAATGTTGCTGGGCTTTTCGGCAGGGTTATCGATATTTGGTGTTGCCGGTGTTTCGATAGTTACAGCCTGGAATGGGAATGTAATAAATTTATTGTCAGGTGTATATGGGTCGTACAATACTTCCTTTTCCAGCACGACGATAAACATCCTCTGCCTGTTTACGGCAGCTTTGGTTGGCGGATGGAATTTCCGTTCGGTAATTTTTACTATCGCAGCCCTGTGCCCAAACGGGAAAAGGTAGCCTTCTTCAACAATTTTAACAAAATGATCGCGCCCGAGAGTGGCAAAATGCTGCCATTCAATAATATTGAGCCAGGTATCGGCATCGGCAGGAACATCGAAAAACGCATGCCAGTCGAGGTATGCCCCAAGTGACGAAAGCATCAGCCTGTCAACCGGGACCGATTTTGGTGTATAGTTGCTGCTTTGCCCCGTCAACGGTATATAGTAATTTGAAGTTGTGTGAACCAGCTTATGCCTGTTGTTGGCATCGAGCGAAGCCATAAACGGCCAGTTACGGGCAGGAAGCCTCTTGAAATCGGAGTTTGCATCATGTGCCCAAAGCGCCCTTATGGAGGTCAATGCAGGCAGATCGTCCGAAACCTGGCCATCCTTGAGTTTAACACCTAGTTTTGTATGCCATAATTCTGTTAT
Source organism: Bacteroidales bacterium (assembly GCA_963677975.1). Taxonomy (GTDB): domain Bacteria; phylum Bacteroidota; class Bacteroidia; order Bacteroidales; family UBA4417; genus UBA4417. The sequence continues at coordinate 5,456,694 of OY782677.1, forward strand.
TTCAGTTTTTACCCCCGAAAAACTATCGGCAATCCTGATTCGGTTGCCGGAAGGGGCTCTTTCGATAACAGGCTTGAGAGTAGCTGCAATTTTATGAATAAATCCGCCTAATTGGTTTGGCGAAATGTACATGAGTGCAGGCGCTTCGATGCTGGTACTATCAGCAGGAATCTGTTCAACCAGGTTCAGGTACTGGTAGATATTATTCACCTGGTATTCCGGTTTCATTGAAGCAATCAGCTCGGAATCAATTACCTGCGAAAGTTTATCTTCCTGGTAGATCAGGAGTTTATCCGATACTTTACGTGTGTTTTGAGCAAGTTTCACACTGTATTGCTTTTCGGCCTTTTGGAGCGAAACTGTCGGGGTTTTTCTGACCGTGGGTGGCGATTTAATCCTGTTGAAGCGATCGAGGTCGATGCGGGCGGGCAGTTTAATCCAGGCACGCGGATGGGTTCGAAGGTCGAATTTCGACCAGTCGAGCAATTGTTCCATGTTAAGATCAAAGGCGGGGCTGCCGGCTTTGTACTCGAAAACCAGCCTGCTGCGATGAGCCCTCAGGTGGCGGGCAGGGAGTTTTACCGTGTCGGTCATTCCTCCTGAACCTGTTTCAGGATCAGGGATAGTAGTAGTTTCATAAAAAGCTTCCTCGAGGGTATGCTGCGTTTGAAACCAGATTTTAATCATCCCGTTTTTCGTGTTATCCGCTAACCGGACTACAGTTTTTGCATCCTGGCTCGAAAAAACAAAATTTGAGAATTCGAAATCGAGCAATAGCATGTCCTCAGGACGGAGCAATCTGAATTTAAGCGCCTGCGGTTTCAGGTTAACAATTCCCTTGTCGATTTCGAGGGCAGGCTGTTTGCTGGCTTCTCGTTTAACAGCGTTTTCAGGGGTAACTACACGGTTATTAACAGGTTGCTGCTGCTGATCCCGCGCGGGTTCTACTTTCTGTGGCTCCTGTTGCCGTATATCAGGTCTGGTTTCGGGGGCTTCGGGTTTAACCTGCGGTGGGTCCTGTTGCCGTTTAACAGGCCTGGTTTCGGGAGTTTCAGGTTTGACTTGCTGCTGCTGTGGTTCAATATTTATTCCTCTAGCAGGAGGTTTTTCCGGCTGAGGCTGAACGTTAATTATCGCCGGGTTAATATTTGTTTTCCGCCTAATAATCGTATCGGGAACCGGAATGTAAACTAGCGGAGGTAATAGTGCAGGATCGGGGGTTTCGGAAACAATTTTTAACCGCACAGGTTCAGCAAGTGCCGCTGCCAGTGTAACGGTATTTTCGATAGCGGGCTTAAACGATGAGATATGCGGTGCAAACCGGTAATTTTCAAAATGAACTGCTGTCCCCATCGCCTCAAAATCGGGCATATCACTCTTGGAACCCATAAGGAAAGACCCCAGCGGGTTCGAATACCACTGACCATCCTGGTTGATGCCCGCAGCCAGGTAGGTTTGAGGCAGTTCGTTATTCAGTGTCTCAGAAACAAGGAAAAACCGGTTTAGTTTGAAATTAAAATTTTCAAAATGCGAATTGCCAAAAGTCAGGCCTCCTTTATCGGAGTTGACTACCAGCGACTGATGATCTTTACCGGTTTTGTCGGTCCAAAGTAGCAGGTTGAGGTCAGGGAAATTACCGAAGGATGAGAGATTATACGACTTGCTGAGTGAGAAATTATTTACAAAACCAGGCCATGAAACAAAACCAGGCAAGGTCATCATTAAAGCTGCTGAAGGTGCAGTTATAAAATTCGTGTGCGTTTTGCGGCCGTTATTTGTTAATGTAAGGTTATCCGATGCATAAGATACCCCGTTGTAATTCAGGAATATGGTCTTGTCGCCATTAATGCTGAAATTCCACTGCGAGTCGAATGCCATATTTACTTTCCCGTTGAGCGAGAGGGAGCAGGTATTTGCGGGAGACCCAAAATCGTATTGCACAAGCGAACTGCCTCCGATGCATTCCTTTTTATCGAGGAACTGCAGAAAATCGACTTCATGGGCAAGAGCGAATTGCGGTACTTCAGCCTTCATCCGCCACCGGAAATCGTCGTGGTATATTTTAACCAGTACATCAAACTTTGGCTGTGACCCGGCAAACCTGACATTCCTTATTTCGATGAAATATGCGTTATTAAGCTCGGTAACCACTGTTTTCGCATTTTTTTCGAATACTTTCGCAGGGAACTTCCATGCGGTTGATCCATTCCGGAGTACCTCAAACCCGTTGGCATTGGGCCTGAGTTCGAAAGGCGCTGCCAGAACTTTTTTGAATGAACCTACAACCGGTGTCAGGGCAATTGCGCCTAAACCTATGGCTCTGAAGAATTTGCGGCGATCAATGTTTTTAGTGCGGGGAGGTCGTGCAGATAAAACGTTTACCCTGGCATCCTTGAAGTTAAAATGCTTGAATCCCATAATAATTGGACTATTTGGATTATATATAGTAGCAATAAATATACAACTAATAAACGGAATTTCGTCCTGGATTACTATAAAGAATTCACAAATCTCTAATCCCTGTCAAATCAATAATTATATGATTGCAGGAGGCCATTTATACTAACTGATTTTTTACAAAATATCTGTCTTAGAATGAAATAAGAAGAATTCCTATATAATAAAGTGCCATCCAGGATCGATTCATCATCCTTACGGCTTTAACCGAACAAAGAAATAATCCCCCCTGGGTTCGTGGCGGCCAAAGGATTTGAATTTAGGTTCTGTAATATTTCGCTCAAGCGATGAATAGAGTATACCCGGGGTAAGAAAACTTTCATTTCCATTCATTGCATCAATCATTTTTTGCGCAAAAGGAGAATGGTTCAGCGAATTCGACCAGTAATCAGGCACGGTTCCTGATCCTGAGGCAAGAAAAATCCTGCTGTAATTATCCTTTTTCCGTGCAATAAGCGTATCTATTGAAATATCGGCTTTATCGGAATTGTATTTTTCAATAGCTAGATCGGGTGAAAGCAGATCGAATGATCCGCCAAAACAAATATCCAGCACTAAAAAAACATGTTTCGAAGGCATATTATCGATAAGCCGGTTTAGTTTGGCAAGCGGGATATAGGTATCCAGGTTTGGATCTTCGCCTACCGATTTCGAATCATTTGTTACAATGTTTCCATCCGAAAAATTTTTATCATAATAACCGTGCCCGGCTATGAAAACCATCAGGTTATCCTCAACCCTCAATATACTTTTGTATTTTTTTATGGCTGCATATATCGTATCCCGGTTTTGATTTATCACGGTATTTGTTTCATAACTGAATTGCTTTTTAAGCAGGTCGGCAATTGCCGTGGCATCATTCACCGGGTTTTTCAGATTCGGCCAGTCAGTATTATTATAATTGTTAGTAGCAATAAGTATTGCATAATTCTTTGGCTTATTTTGAGTTGCTTTGGCTTTCCCGGTTTCGTTTTCATCATCAATCAATTCGCTTCCGCGCATGGGATTGCCGCTCACAAGTTTCTGCTGTAATGCACAGAAGTTTTTTTCGAATAAAAACCTGGAGTAAATATGCCCTCTTTGGTTTACATTGCATGCTACGTCCTTTTGTAAAATCTCGAACTCATATTTCGCCGGTTCGTCAAAAACCGACAGGATATTGGATGAATGGCAGAGAAAATTGGTCAGCGGCCCACCGGGCTGAGTTCCTTCGCAGGGCTTGCCTTCTACACCAAGTTCATTCGTAGTGATTATAACCCTGTTGCGTGATGAATTTGCCTGCAGGATCGTATTTGTTTCGAAAAGGTTAATGGCAAGATTCGTGCTGAATTCATCGCCATTACCTGCTTCGGATATGATCAGCTGGTTTTTGCACTGTACCAGGTCCATCCACTTTGATAAAAGCTTGATTGAGATGTATGAATTTGAAGCAAATAAAGAATCCTGCATTGTTCTTATCTCCTGAATTCCTGTAATAAAAGGCACCAGGAATGTTTGTTTGGTGCTTCCTATTTCAGCAGTTAACCCCGAAAAATAAAACACAAAAAAATCATTGGGCCTTGCTGTAAGCGAAATCGTTTCGAAGGCTTTCTTTATTGCTAAAAAACTGGCTTCTCCATTATTTAAAACGAAACTGTTTACTGAGTCACTGTTTCTTCTCAACAGGAGCTGGCTGGAATCATTTGCTGATATTTCGAGTATACTAACGAGGTAATCCCTTATCACTTTTTCAGTAATTGACCGCGAATCGGAAACGCAGTAATCTAATTGCATGTAAGGATATTTGTCGATACCGATGGAAAGCACAAAAAGCCTGCCCTTCTGATCCTCAGTTATTTTAACTCCTGCACTTGTTTGCTTTGGTATTACAGTAATTAGAGTTAAGAAGAGGATTAAAATGAAATTTCTTATATGGATACTCATGTTTTTAGATTTAAAGCAGAGGGCAACTCCTGAGCAGTTTACCAAAAATAAGTTATATTCCCGAATGATGGTAAAAATAATATCCTGGTATTTTCGGTGCTTTTTACACTTAAAAAGTTAAAAGTCAATTAACACTTCTTGCTGATTATTGTTTTTTCAATATCTTTAGTCAACTTTTTTACCCAATAAAAACGAATATAATTATGAGAAAGGCTATTATACTCCTTGCATTTGCATTTTTTGCACAAGTTATTGCAGCTCAAACCATTTCGGATGTGCTTGAAAATACCCTCGGGGCTGTTGTAACAGTTGCGGTATTTAAAACAGACATTGCTAAAAAACCACTGGGTTTCCGTGGTGAAGCATTTGCATCATCCGAAGCGTATGCAAAAGCGCTCGATCTTACAGGGGCCAAAAGCTCGGGTTCGGGTTTTGTTGTTGCGAAGAATGGTAAAAAATATGTGATTACCAATGCACACGTGATTGAGACAGCATCGACCGAAAGTGGAAGTTTATATGTTTTTACAGTTTCACGGAATAAATACGAAGTAAAAGTTTTAGGCGGGGATTCGTTTTACGATTTCGCAGTACTCGAATTTGTTGATACCCCGGGAACAGAAATATCATCTATCCAGTTTTCGAATACTGTGCCCCGTATAGGGCAAAAAGTATATGCTATCGGCAACTCTCTGGGCGAATATCCCTACACGGTTACCGATGGAATAATCAGTGCAAAAAACCGGGTCCGGGGAGGTACGACGGGCAAGTTCGGATTCCTGCAAACGACAGCAACAGTTATTTGGGGAAACAGCGGCGGCCCTTTAATCAATGAAACAGGGAAAGTAGTCGGCATCAATTCGCAGATCGCATTTGCCACTACCCCATCAAACGAAACACTGTGGCAATCCCAAATTAACTTTGCATTGGAATCATCCATTTCGGAAAGGCTGTTCAATGATATTATCAGTAATAACGGAGTGGTGAAAAGGGCTTATTTCGGATTGATCCTGTCGCAGGAAAGTCGCATAGTGACCGAAAAGTCAGAGACTTATACTGAAGCGGTTGACGAACTTCCGGTAATTGACGGCGCCTTACGCAATGCCCCTGACTATCAGCTAATCGAACATTACAAGGGAGCAAAAGTAATTTCGGTAAATTCGGTTTTAGTTCGCAGCCTCGAAGAAGCAATGGGTGAATTTGAAAAAATTGTTCCCGGAAGTAATTTAGTGTGCAAAGTGAATCTGAATGGAAAGGTTGAAACCATTACTATAAAAAGCAGGCTTTTTGCCGCTTCGGACCAGGAACAGATTGCCAATGATTTTATACGGCTTACAGGGATTTTCGAGCTTGATAACGACCATCCGCAGGTTGTTGTTACACAAAAGACCAGCAAGGGCTATTATGTTAGAGATGAGAAAAAGGAGTATAAAAAAATGAAAGAATTGAAATCCCCCGAGAATCCATCAATGAATAAATATATTGTTCTGGCAGCGGGTGTATATAATGAAGGGGGAAGTAACCTGTGGAAAACAGAAAACGTACGCGATCTCGGCTCAGCTATCCGTATCAATTCACTTACGGGGATTATTGACCTGTGTCTTTTGCCCTATGCTTCTAATGATATTAATGATGTCCAGCTGGCCCGCTATTATCTGAGTGGAGATGAGAATTTGTTAAAGGCTGTTTTGTTTTACTAACCGAATTACCACTTTTGCCTTTAATGTAATCTTTTCAACAGAGGTTCAAGGAAAATAAAGTTTGAGCAGGAAGATACTGACTCCTGTTATTGTTTTTTTGAAAACCAATCGTAGTATTCACGCAGAAGTTCGCTGTCGGGGAATTTCTTAAGCGCTTCAACCATTGCATTGTACTCTTCAAAGTACAAGTGATTTACTTCATAAAAATTCAGGCGGATTAACTCGTTAAATTCGGGTTGAAAGCTGAAGTTTTTCTCCAGTTCAGCCAGTTCTGTCTTCAAGCGGCCAATCGTTTTCACTGAAGCAACTGTAAATGTGCGGGCAGCAATATTCGCCGACCTGTCAGGCTCGTACCCAACCGACCATTCGAAGGGCTGTTCCGTATTCCCGTGGGTGATTTCGTAATTATAGGTTGTGTCGCGTAATGTTTTACTAAGGATGTTTTTTTTGTTTTTGTCCCAGACAGTCAGAAAAAGCAATTCAGATGACACTCCGCGTACCCAAGAAAACCTGATGTTGTTTTGGATCACAAGGCAGGAATCATAAGGCATCCGCATAAGCTTTTCAGCCCGGTATACTCCCCCGGTAAGTTTATCTTCCGGTTTTTCGTGTGCTTCGGTCATTTCGCTGATAACATAAGAAAAATACCGGCTGGAAAGGCTGCGGCTGTTTTCATCCAGCAGGTGAAGTAACTCTTTAAAAGAATATGATCCTGCAACACCCACCGGCAATGCCGTTCTATCGGTTGCTACAAGTATTATAGAGGCATTTTTATCGAGTTTCAATGCCTGGCCTTCGTTTATAAGCATATCGCGCTGAGCTGCTTTTTTCTGCTTGCCCGTAATAATAAATGCATTCCCCTGGCAATAGAAAACCTTAAAGCTTTTGTTTTGCGCAAAAGCAATGCCTGCAAATACAAATAGAATCAGGATTATGATCAGCGACTTTTTCATTCTGGTAAATTGTTAATGGACCTCAAAAATGCTTTTATAACCGAATTTCACAGCCAGGAATTTTACAAAGCCTTCATAAAAATACAATAAGTCCATCGACAGTGCAATAACAACCACCGAAGGTGCTACGGAAAATTTTATTCCGAAGTGCTCATACAAAAGAAAAGCAAACCAGATCAGGAGAACCGAGGTAACAAACTGAATTATTTTACCAATCAGATGGTACCATTTATGACGCCGAAGATAAAGGAATATAAATATTGCCAGGTGAATATAGCAAAGCACAAAAGCTATCAGCCAGTTGAACCATGAAGGGATAACTGCAATATAACCGGAGCGCAAAGCCATTGAAATGATATTGGCATGAATCAGGACTCCTCGCATATCAGGGATAGTGCGACCACTAACCTTTGAGTTCATGGGTGTGAAATGAAGATCCTCCATATCTTTTGGCGCTTCGAAACTTTCGCCCAGGTAGCCCAGCAGAATTATCCGGTTTTTAAGAACACGAAGGTCAGTGGCAGGATCGAAAAGTTCTTTGTAATCGAGGCACAGAAAAGAACCGGGTCCACCTGTATAATTGATAATTTCCCTGTGTTTTCCCCTCGACTTCAGTTTTTCCCATGCCTGACTATCTGCTTTCCTTATTACCTCTGCCGCAAAGGATGACCACAAAGAATCATCACTTATCACAAAAGGCCGGAACTCCCTGACGGTGGCTGTATTTTCTTCATTTCCTGTAAGGTTGGCAAAAGCGGGCTGATACCTGCCGAACCAGGGGTGTGTGCCTGAAATACTACTCCGGCCTACTTCATCCGTAGTAAGAATTCCTGCCAGTACGAGGTTTTTCGTACCCGACAATGCTGATTTTAGTAATGAATCGGAAATACTGTCTTTCCGGCTCATGAAAAATGCGTCCAACCCGACAACTTTTGGGTTTTGAGTATTTACACGATTCAACAGCAATGCTATTGAATCGCGCTGAAGATTGCCGATATTTATTACGACAATACCTGTATCAACAGTTGACCTTTCGTTCCTTATTTTTGAGTAATAAATATCGGTAAATTCAAAATCGAGGAATGCCTTCTTGAACGGATCAAACACATGGATATTAATTACCACCAAGCCAAGTAAAGCGGTAACAATAAAAACAAAAATTGTCGATAAAAATGTATCCCGTGTTTTAAGAAAGCGCATCATAGGTTTAGGAATGGGTTGTAAAAATAATAATATTTATCAGATTGCTCTTGTTTCAGGATATTTCGGGCATTCATAACCGGGGATATACCTATGTTTATTTGCCAAAAATCTGCTTTATTGCCTCCCGCTTATTGATAAATAAATCCGGATACTTATCCAATTCTTTCTTTTTGAAGTACTTTAACAAAAGTGTTTTAAACTCAGGCAGTGTGCGGATGTTGTCCAAATCAGTATCTTCCTGCCAGATAGCAGGTTCTTTCATTCCTTTTTGCAAAGATTTATCGAAATAGACGATTGCTTTGTCCTTTTCGCCCTGCAGGCTATAAAAACAGGATAAAGTATATAATGCATTCGTATTCTCCGGGTCAAGTTCTATTACTAATTTGTATTGAGTTTCTGCATCCTTATAGCGTTTTAGTTTTTTTAGCAGGAAACCATAATTATTGTGTACAATCATATTGTCCGTATCCAGTTCTATGGCTATCCTGTATTCGGTTTCAGCCTCATTGTCGCGGTCCGATTGCATCAGTAGATTTCCATAATTAATATGTGCATTCACATTAGTGGGATCCAGCGATATAGCCTTTATGTATTCAGTTTCGGCTTCATTACCGGATTTTAAGTTATCAAGTACATCTGCAAGGCCTTTATGAGCTTGGGGGTTACCCGGATCAAGTTCAATCAATTTTCTATACTGAATTTCTGCATCCTTATAGCGTATTAGATTTTCAAGAAGTATTGCATAATTATTATGTGCTGCAGCATTAAATGAATCCAGTTCCAGGGCTGTTTTGTATTCGCTTTCAGCTTCTTCATATCTTTTTTGATCACTAAGTAACAAGCCATAATTAACGTGAGCATCAGCGTCTGAAGGAGCCAGTTCTATTGCCTTTTTATATTCCCTTTCCGCTTCGGCGTATCGTTTTGAAGCAGAGAGCATTACACCGTAATTATTATGCGCATTAGCATAAGAAGGATCAAGTTCTATTGCCTTTTTATATTCCCTTTCTGCTTCGGTAAATCTATTCTGATCTTCACATAACAACCCGTAATTATAATGTGCGGCTGCATTATCCGGAATAATCGTCAATGCTTTATTAAATTCACTTTCCGATTCCGCAAATCGTTTCAGATCTCTCAGCAACAAACCGTAATTAACATGAGCATCAGGGTCAGCAGGATCAAGTTCTATCGCCTTTTTATATTCCTTTTCTGCTTCGGCGTAGTGTTTTGAATCATGAAGCATTACACCGTAATTATTAAGTGCCCAAATACTGTTGGGAATTAAATCCAGATATTTCTTCACATTAATTTCGGCTTCTGTTGAATTCCCATGTTCATAATATATCATTGATAATAGAATGTATGTATATGGAGCGTTGGGTTCAAGGGAAATTGATTGCTCCAGATACAGTATACATTCTTTTGCTTTTGGCATATAATTACCACCAGCTATAATTTCCAGGGTTTTTAAGAATAATCTACGTGCCTCGAGATTTTTATATAAAAAATGCTCTGTCCCCAATAACTCCATAGCTTTTTCCAGGTCATCAATTGCCTTTTCTATTTCCTTGAGGCTTGAATTGAATTTACTCACATCCTCCAAAATTGGCGCAAGAATGGTGGCTGTCTTTTCCTGCAGGGCAGCACTAAGGTTACGGCGCAGCATAATGGATGCTTCGCTGCTATTATCCTGCAACTCATATTGTTTGTATGTAGTATACGCTTTGTCCGGATTATTGTTTTCCAATTGTAGTTTGCAGGTTTGATAAAGCGCTTTCTGTGTGTTGCCCATTGCTGCAAGCCAGGTCTCCTCGCTGCCTTTAATATTGGCTGCCAGCATAAACGGAAGGTCCTGCTCTTTAGTTGTTTTATACCTGCTCAACAAATTATCATTTACCAAGCATACAACCATGGTATTATCTTCGGTTTTAACAATAGGATCCTGCTTGTTTGGCAGTGCTAACACAGGCACATTGTCTTCGAGGTATCGCTGAAGTTCCTTCATGGTCACAGCTTTGTCGTTATTAGCATCAGCCATGCCGTACAGCCCTTCCATCAATATATAACTGAACAAACCCCTGCCTCCTCCAAATTGTGTACTCTCAAGTGAATACTGATTAGCCTGGCATGAATACATCTTTACTGTCGATTGTATCGTATTAAGCGCGTTAGTAGTAATTATACCTCCCTGCTCACCACCTGCCAGCTGACTATTCATTCCTCCAGAATGGCAGGCATCAATAATCAGCATCACTTCAGCACCTTTCTTAATCAGTTCATTTGTAAATTTTATATGTAAGTCGCTTGTCGAAATATAGTCGCCACTGAAAACATTTTGAAAATAATTGCCATCTGGAGCCCCCTGTAACAAAAGCAACGATTGATCAGTCATAATTTTAGCATCGTAATCACCATGACCGGCAAAGAAAAAAATCACCCTGTCACCTTTTCTGATGTCCTTTTTAAGAATATCGCTAACGCAATTACCAAGATTGTTGATATTCGCCAATTCATTCACGCACAATGATATATTTGACGAATCGACATTCATCCCTTCTTTGGAAACCATGTAATCATAAAACGACCGGGCATCCCTATCGGCATATCGTAATGGTGGCAGATTTCTATATTTGGATATACCGATCACGATAGCGTAAGTCGTGCCGTAGGGAACATCATGATTGATCAGTACAGTTGCTCCCCTATTTTGGGCAACACAGCATATACTTGTCAATATTAAAAAGAGAGTATACACAAGTTTCATACAAACAGGTATAAGAGGCCAATATCAAAATTAAGAAAAAAGAACTCTTGTCTTAATTGGTAAATTGATGCAGATAAACGGACTAATCCTACTCAAAACCAAGTCGGTTTTTGAATCAGTTAACTCCAGGGCTCTACCTTAAAGCATAAAAAATCCAAAATATTTTACTTTTTCTGAACAACAAATAAGGTTGGGTATTTATCAAGTTCATCCTGCGAATAGTACTTCAGAAGGATTGTTTTAAACTCAGGCATTGTTCTGATGTTATCCAAATCCGTATCAATCTGCCAATGCTCAGGTAGTTCCATCCCTTTTTGCAGTGACTTGTTAAAATAAGGGAGTGCATTCCCCTTTTCGTTTTGAAGGCTGTAAACACAACATAGGTTATAGTATCCCCAGGGATAATCAGGAAATCGTTCAGTTTCGGTTTCAAAAGCCTTAATTGATTCGGGAATTTTATTTAACCGAAGCAGGCTATAGGCATATTTCTCAAGTGAGCTAGTGTCATTTTTATCATTACGAAACACCTTTTGGTAATAATAAGCACTGCTATCGTACTGCTTGAGATTGGTATAATATATAAAGGCTATCCACTTGTATACACTGCTTGTATCCGAATTGCATACTGAAGATTTTCGGTATGCCGAAATTGATTCCTGGTATCGCTCCAGGTTATAGAGCAAATAACCATAATTAATATAGGCATCGGCACTTGCAGGGTTGAGTTCTATTGCTTTTTTGTTTTGCTCTTCCGCCTCCTTGTATCTCTTCAGATCATAGAGTAGAAGACTGTAATTATTATGGGCAATCACATTGCCGGGATCCAATTCCAGTGCTTTTTTGTATTCTATTTCAGATTCTTCGGGTTTTCCTGCCTTAAGGAGGTTAAAGCCATAGCTGGTATGCAAGTCAGCATCATTGGGATTTAGTTCAATTGCTTTTGCATAGACTTGCACCGCCTCCGTATACCGTTCCAACAAATTAAGCATATATCCATAACCAGTGTAAGTAAGAGCATAGTCTGGTTTTATCCGTATGATCTTTTTGTATTTTTTCTCAGCTTCATCGTACCGTTTAAAGTTCACGAGCAAAATGGCATAGCTATATAATGCCTTCTCATCATCGGGGTTGAGAATAAGAGCCTTCTGGTATTGGATTTCGGCTTCATCATTGCGTTTTTGCTGAATCAGAAAAATGCCATAATTATAATAAGAACTAACATTGGCAGGATCCAGTTCAATGGATTTTTTATACTCGGTTTCGGCTTCGTCGTAAAGATTTAAACCCGAAAGCAGAATACTTAAATTATGATGTGCATCAGCATAATCGGGATAGAGTTCTATGGCTTTTTTGTATTCTATTATTGCTTCCTGAATGCGTTGCGAGCGTTCGAGTGAAATAGCATAGTTATAATGCGGAGTTGCAAATGAAGGATCAATTTCTATTGCTTTTTTGTATTCTTTTTCGGCTTCACTGTAGTTGTTTTTATACAAAAGCAGATTACCATAATTGTTATGGGCCCAGCAACTTGTGGGTATCAGATCAAGGTATTTTTTAATTGCATTTTCAGCATCCGTAATGCGTTTTTCGGTTGAATACAAACTTGACAAATAATAATAGGAGTAAGGGGCATTCGGCTCCAGTGTAACAGATTCTTCGAGGTATTGAATGCATTCTTTCGATCTTTTTTTATCCTCCGCTTTTAATATAATTACAAGTGTTTTCAGAAACAGTTTCCGGGCCTGGAGTTTGTCATATAAGAAATGATCCTTGCCTAAAAGTTCTGCTGCTTTATCCAGGTAATCCCTTGCCTGAGCCACTACTCCAAGGTCGGCATTGAATTTACTCACATCCTCTAGCATAGGTGTGAGTATAACAGCTGCACCTTCCTGCAGGGCAGCACTCAGGTTACGTCGCAATAAGATAGAAGCTTCACTGGTTTTATCCTCCAGTTCATACTTCTTATATATCAGATAGGCTTCATTCAGGTTTTTGACCTTTATCTGTTGCTTGCAGTTTTGATATAGTTCTTTTTGTGTAATGCTCATAGCAGCAATCCAGGCTTCTTCGTTGCCTTTAATATTGGCAGCCAGTAAAAACGACATATTACGTTCTTTAGCCATTTTGTATTCACGAAGCAAATTATCATTTACCATGGCAACCACCAAAGTGTTATCCTCAGTTTTCACAACCGGGTCCTGTCTGTTTGGCAGAGCTAGCATAGGCACATTGTCTTCGAGGTAACGCTGAAGTTCCTTCATGCTCACTGCTTTGTCGTTGTTGGCATCAGCCATACCGTAAAGTCCCTCCATCAGTACGAAACTGAACAATCCCCTGCCTCCTCCAAATTGCGTGCTTTCGAGCGAATACTGGCTGGCCTGGCATGAATACAGTTTTACGGTGGATTGAATAGTATTAAGTGCATTGGATGTTATAATACCACCCTGTTCGCCGCCGGCAAGTTGGCTATTCATCCCACCCGAATGGCATGCATCTATTATGAGCATTACTTCAGCACCTCTTTTGATGAGTTCACTTGTAAATTTTATATGTAAGTCGCTTGTCGAAATATAGTCGCCACTGAATACATTTTGGAAATAATTGCCGTTGGGAGCTCCCTGCAATAAGAGCAGCGACTGATCCCGCATAATTTTAGCATCGTAATCGCCATGACCGGCAAAGAAAAAGAAAACCTTGTCGCCTTTTTTAATATCCTTCTGAAGGACATCGCTTACGCTGTTTCCCAGGTTATTAATATTGGCAGCTTCATTAATAAACAGTGATACATTTGACGAATCGACATGCATTCCTTCGCTGGAGACCAGGTAATCATAAAATGATTGTGCATCCCTGTCGGCATATTGAAGAGGCGGTAAATTTTTATATTTTGAGATGCCGATAACAATTGCATAGGTATTCCCTTCAGGAATTTCGGGATTGCTGAGTGCTGTTGCGCCCCTGATTTGTGCAAATGAACAGAAACCTGTAAGGACAATTATGGCGAAAGTAAGCGTTAGTTTCATGGAGAGTGAATTAAATGCTGATATCAAAAATAATTAAAAACAATGAAAAGAGGCTTAAATTTTTTAGTGGGACAAACAAATTACCACACCGGCCAGTCATTCTCCAGGCTTTCACTTCTTGATGTTGGTGTCTGCTTCCCATTGGTGAGTTTCCCCACCTGTGAATATAAATATACTTTTAACTCGTTGACAGAAACTGTTTTATCGCCGTTTACATCAGCTTCCATATCTTCGAGTCCTTTGCGGATACAATAGGTAAAAACCCCGTTTCCCCAGCCGGCGCCTTCATAGGCATATTCCAATCCTCCTGCGGCAGAGATAACTACAGCGCCATTTCCCTTACTCAGATTGGTAAATAATTCCTGCATCAGTTCAAAACTATTCTGCAAACCCATTGAGGTTGAGTCAACTATCATTTCAGCACCTTTCGCAGCTTTGGCCGTGACATTTTCGGCAAGTTGAACCGAACCTGATCCTTCAAGAATGTCTTTATCTACTTCCCCCGAATGGCAGGCATCCATCATCACAAGTTTTTTGCGTGCAGGAATACTGTCGAGCAGCCACTCAATATCATCGTATGATAATCCTCTTATTTCGGGATGCCTGCAATCAATATCACTGGTTCCATAGTAAAAATCGAGGCTGTCGCTCAGGAAGCCGTGACCGCTTATCGACAAAATTACCAGGTCGTCAACCTTGGATTTCAGCAATTGTTTTTTAAGGCTGAGTACATTTTCGCGTGTAACGATTTTGTTAAGCAAAGTATCGACTATTAATCCAGGATATTTTTCCTTAAATACAGCTGAAAGATCCCTGATATCTTTTGCAGCGTAGTTAAGGTTTAAACGGGTATCGGTGTAATCGGATACACCTATTCCCACAAAATAAACATCCGCATTTACCGGTTTCGCGGGTTCATAACGGATTTCGAAGGTTTCTTTAAGAGATTCAACCCCTTTTTCGTTGAGGCACGAAACCTGCACTTTATTATTCCCCTGCGATAGGTGGAGAGGGATTTCCATCTGGGTGGAATCGATGTTTTTGTAACGAAGGTTAATCCCGTTTATTCCAAATACAGGAATTCCGTTAACTGTCAGGTGTAAGCTGTTAAGTTTGTATCTTGCATCTTTAGCTTTCACAGTCAGATTAATAAGGCTAATGGCGGAAACAGGCGATAATTCACTCATATTAATTATACTAACTTCAGGCATATGAAGATCAGACGAAAACATACTCTCATTATAATTCATTTTCTGTAATCGTTTATAGTAAGCTTTACGAAATGCAGTTATAACACCTGCCGGAGCCAGGCCAATCCGCTCCAATACAATGTCAGGCCGGTTGAACTGCAAGTCGAATTGTTCGGGTGAAAAAAAGCTGGACCCATATTTATACCCCAGCGCATCAAGAGCATTTTTAGATGCAAGAAAGTAATTGTCGTCAGTAATCGCTATTTCTTTGTCTTTATCAATTGGAATAATTGTACATAATTTCTTTTTATTTTTAATATCGAAGAGTTGAATAAAGCCATCTTCACCTGCAACAGAAATGATATCAACCTTAATAAATTTGATTATCCTGATATTATTCTGAATACCTGGTATCGTATCCCGATTCTTGGTTTCAATATTATAGGAGAATAGGTTGCTGCCTGAAGAGAAAACTATTATCGGCATCATTACTGCATATGCCTTAGTCTCAATTTGGAATGACAAAACCTCCTTTTTTGCTGAAATGCTGAAGAATGACAAACTTGAATCCGACTGAAACACTATAGTATCGGAATTGAGCAATGATGCTTTTCCGGTGCATGGCTTATCCAATTGAATCGTCTGGTAATAAATTCCCTTATCTGATATTTTCCAATCAATCAGCACATCGGATAAAACCGAATAAAATGAGTTCTCCTGAACCGAGTTGCCTGATTCGACGAGAGTACTGAAATACTTATTTCTGCGCGCTTCCAGCCATGTTTCCTGGTCAAGCTTGAAACTAAGAACCTTTTTATTATCGAGACTAGCCCCCTTTTGATCATAGATAACCAGAGGATTCCGCCTTTCTCTGCCCCGAATTTTCAGGAATGCTGTTTTTTGTTTTGTACCGGTCAGGATTAATTTCTTTCCGAAAATGATAATTTCGGTTTTATCGGAATTCGGAAAAGGTTTGTAGTGTTTCATGCGATCGACAGGTGTTCCCAAATAGAGATTTACCTGTGCTAATGTATTATCCGTTCCCACCGTGTAACACAATGAATCAGCTGAAACCGAAATTCCTGTGACAGGACCGGATTGTGTTTTAACAGCCCGGATTTTAAAATCCGAAGAATCCATTTTTACGCATCCTGTCATTCCAATCTCATTTCCATAATACAAAGTAGTAGCGGGAAGATCAGCAAACAAAGCAGTGATTGGAAATGTCCTGGAATAAAAGCGCTTCAGAGGTTGAAGATTTTCCGTACTCCAGAGTATTATTGAACAATCATCGCCTGAAGTAGCAAAATATTTCTGATCAGGGCTTAGCCGGATGTCATTTACCGGACCAAGGTGCTCCATTATTCGTGACAGGAATTCACCCTGCTCAGCCGAATAAACATAGATGCTTCTGTCAGTATTAGTTGCAATAACTAAATTATATTTATCCGAAATAACTACCGAATTAAATTTTTCATCAAAATAATCACAGTATCTGGAACTCAAATTATACCCTTTATTATAATCGTACAATTCAAGTCTGTTTCCCCGAGCGGCTGCCAGCCGGTTATTGGCGATATTCACTGCATAATTAGTGACTGTATCATAAGCCATTTTGAATTTCAGATTCCAAAGAAGAAATTCGGCCCTTTCCTTCCTGTATCTTGAAAAACTGTTATCCCCTGTAAATTTATTTATTCTCTTCTGATACCTATTCCTTTTCGAATCCCATTTATTTTTGTGCACAGAATAGATGATTTGGTCAGAAGGGATAAGTGTCGTCGGGTTATTCATCCATCTATAGCCCTGGGCATTAAATAAAATCAGGACTCCGGTGCTTCCGTCTTTTAATATTTCCACACAGGGCGAATCCTGAATAAGATTTATAGAATCTTTAATATAATTTATCCCAAATAATTGGTCTCCGCCAATATAACTTAAACCTGAATTGCCGGAAACAATAGTTTTTATGCTGGAATTAATTGGTTGGATAAAAACTGTCTTTGAGTCTTCAATCCTGTAAGCAGCAAAAATACTGTCTGAGTAACCAACAAGCAGGAATGCACTTTCGGGGCTGAAACAAAGTGCCGAAATTTTGCCGGGAAGTTTAAATTCTGCCATTTGACGGGAGGTTGCCAAATGCCAGATAATAACCTTTCCTGATTTATCACCGCTTGCCAATAATTTCCCTGCAGGATCAAAAGCTATTTTTGTAACTGGCGTGACATGCCCTTTCTGAATCGAAAGTTCGGCTTTTTGAGCAACCAAAAGTTCCGATGCGATAATAAAGGTCAATACAATTATCAATATAGCCCTCATGCCATTTTATTATTATAAGCCAAGATAAAAATAACAGGGTAATTCAAACCCGGTAACCCCTATAACATGTTGAAGACTGAATCCGGGACCAAAATTGATACCCTCAGCTGAAAATTTAACTCTAAAACGCTGTGCTGTCATATCATTTCTTAATAGTTTGTTCAGGTTTAAAAATACTGAAGCTAAATTGCTATCAGCAAAACAATAAACTGAAAATCCACCAGTTTGTATTGGTATCCTGGAAAGCTGGGTTGGGTTAAAACCTGCATCAGCCAGCCAGATAATATTGATTCTTACATTCTTTCCCTGCGCATTTGCAATTACTTCCGTTATAGTATGTTTACTGACCGAATCCTGGGAGTGAACCAATGCAGTAATCGAACGATTATTCCCACTGCCATTTGCAGCCATATAATCCGTCATAAAATACAAGGCATCAAACAGGCATGGCGCTCCTCCTGTTAATGATGCCAGATTTAAAAGGTCTTTAATGTTACCATCATCATACGTATTTACAAACTGATTCCAATATACTGTGCACATATCTTCTCGGAGTTTTCCGCCTTTTGAATAGGCCGACAATATGAAACTGTCGCCGGGCAGTATATTTTTGTAGAATCCGTTTAAAGCTTTAAATCGTTCGTTGTTAAAATCCTTTCTTAAATAACTCCCACTTTGGTCAACCAGCAATGCCGTACAGAAATTCCCACGACTATCAGGGCCTAATACTTCCTGGTTCAGAATTTTATAACGGTATGTCGATCCGTTATAAAAGTGAATATCTGAAGAATCCGGAGTGTTGAGTATGCTATCATTGCAAATCGCAATATCAAGGTTGAATGTAATTGATTGAGATGTATAGGTTTCAACTTGTGATGATAGTAAAACAGGGACAAACAATCCTGTATCTTTTGGCTTATCAACAAATTGTTTTCTGCATGAAGCGGCAACCAATACAAGCAGAATTACTGTCAATAATTTTCGCATCGTTTAGTCTTCAAAATGAATGTACTTCTTTGACTTATTAAACTTATACATCCTCCAGTTAACATTTATAGAAAAGAATCCTGATTTACATCCCTCCGCCAGTCCTGTAAGGCGCTGCTGGTACTTTAAAGTCATATAAACCAGACCCCATTTAATGCCAACTCCTCCGACACCACTAAATTGACTTCGGGCATTATTATAGAGCAGCCCATCATAAAGGTTGGTTTCGGAAATGCTGCTTTTTTCGTTAGGGTATTCGGAATTAACCAGCAAATCGTAAGAATATACACCGCCCAGTTCCACGTAAGGCCTTATCTTCCTGCTGTTTAAAAATGTAGCGCCGAACACAACAGGTATATCCACGAAAAGAGTGTTCATGTCGCCGATGTATTCCATATCAGTTTCCGGGGCAATCGGATATCGGACCTTATACGAGGTTATTTCGGACCGGAGATTCACTTCCGCCCGGATTAAAACCCTGCTAAGGTCCGCGCCTATACCGGCACCAATATTTAATAAGGGGGCAGCAATAAATTGATTCTTATGATCATTAATATACACTGCATTGCTATTCTTTGAATAGATAAGATCCTGATCAATCTTCATGAAATTAACTGCCAAAGGAACAGACAGATTTGTAGTATAAAACAAAATCTGGCCACAAAGAATTTGGCTGCTGATCAAAAATATTATTAATACAAAAATTCGCTTCAGCATGCTATTTTGAGAATTTAAGCAAGCTCTCCTGGTTTTGAATGAGGCTTTGCTTGTTAAATAAACAGTACTGGAATTTAAACGCAATCAACATCGAACGGTAGGCAGAAACAGAACTCTCATCAGCCTGGTAAAGTGGTTTTCCGAAACCAGAACTCCAACCAATAGTTAAAAAGACTTTTGGCGATATTACAGCCGAAATTTCTGTTTTAAACCGGAAGTACATATCATTAGGCGAAACATCATGATTATAAAGCGGGCTTGAAGAATTTTTATTAAGGAGTGCATTAATTTTCCCTGCCCCAACCCCGGCTTTTATTTTAATATCATCTGACATTCGATAACCAAACAGCACGAAGTATCCTATGGATGGTATGGAAGAAATATATTGTTTGTCAAATTTCTGACGTTCAATGCTATAGAGCAATTGATGTTCAATAACGAAAAAGTTTCTTTTGATGGAAACAAATGATATTCCAAATTCTGGACCGGGGATTGGTTTGGATGTCCATTGAGTTGTATCGCCATATAAAATTGTATTCCCGGAATAGGAATAATTCAAACCTGCATCCAAAGTTATCAATCGTTGTTTCTGATTTTGCCTGTCAACTCTATAAATCATGTCTGGTTCTGATGTTTGAGCATGACAAACTATCCGGATGATCAACAATATTAATAATATACTCTTCTGTTTCATTTCTAATTTTGTTTCAACGGCTCAGGAAAAATCCAAATCCCCATGTCCAAATCAGAGTTTCCTTCTTCATATTCAATATACTCAACCCGCTATTTATCGTTATTTTATGAAGGTCAATAATTATCCCTCCATAAGTTTCAATTCCTCCAAACCATTTTGGTAAATTTCGAACATAAACTTCTTGAGTTGTCTGCATAATATCATCATACTCATTGTAAACATCCACCTGGTGCGACCAGCCATACCCTGCACCTGTGTATAACAGTGCATTGTAATGTACCCGGTTAATATATCCAACCGATATATTCCCTCGGCCGATCTGAGGGTTACCTGTATTTACCAAACTATCTCCCATGCTGTTAAAAACAACGTTTCCATCCCCATTGTAATCAGCTGTATTTGTTTCAAATGTATGTCCGGTACTGCATGACATGAACATCCCTGAATAATAACCCAGAATTCCCAGATCAATACCCAAGGGTGTATCTACAGAGCCCCTGTATTGAGTATAGATACGGTAATCGGGATAGTAAAATTTATTGGGTGTCTGGTAAGTTCTATTTTGCTGTGCCTGGGCTATGGCCAGGTATAGCAATGCACTTATGAGCAAAGAGATATTTTTACCATTTAAGATTTTAATGGGGAAATAATGTGATTTTATCTGATATTTAAGCATCATCTCCCGGGGAATAAAAAAAGATGTCTGTGAATACCGGTAATCAAATAAATTTCAGAACTATTACATTTAATAAATTGTTCCAATTACAGATTAAAACAAAGATAGTTCATTTTGTAAATTTTCGGTTTAAGGGAAACACCTTTCTTCTAACTTTAGTTTAATTTTTCTGTCTGAAAAGCTTTACCACAAACGCCAGTCGTTCTCCAGGTTCTCACTCCTCGATGTTGGTTTCTGCTTCCCGTTGGTAAGCTTCCCCACCTGTAAATATAAATACTCTTTTAACTCGTTGACTGAAACCGCTTTATCACCGCTTGCATCGGCTTCAATTTTTTCAAGTCCTTTGCGGACACAATAGGTGAAAACCCCGTTTCCCCAACCGGCACCTTCATAAGCATATTCCAATCCTCCTGCGGCAGAGATAACTACAGCGCCATTTCCCTTACTCAGGTTGGTAAATAATTCCTGCATCAGTTCAAAACTATTCTGTAATCCGACAGAGTTTGAGTCCGCAATCATTTCGGCACCTTTCGTGCCTTTGAATGTAATGTTTTCGGCAAGTTCAACCGAACCGGATCCGCCAAGAATGTCTTTATCCACTTCGCCCGAATGGCAGGCATCCATCATTACAAGTTTTTTACGGGCAGGAATGCTGTCGAGCAGCCACTCAATATCGTCGTATGACAATCCTCTTATTTCGGGATGCCTGTAATCAATATTGCTGGTTCCATAATAAAAATCGAGGCTGTCGCTCAGGAAACCGTGACCGCTTATCGACAAAATTACAAGGTCGTCAACCTTGGTTTTCAGCAATTGTTTTTTAAGGCTGAGTACATTTTCGCGTGTAACGATTTTGTTAAGCAAAGTATCGACTACTAATCCATGATATTTTTCCTTAAATACAGCTGAAAGATCCCTGATATCTTTTGCAGCGTAGTTAAGGTTTAAACGGGTATTGGTGTAATCGGATACACCTATTCCCACAAAATAAACATCCGCATTTACCGGTTTCGCGGGTTCATAACGGATTTCGAAGGTTTCTTTAAGAGATTCAACCCCTTTTTCGTTGAGGCACGAAACCTGTACTTTATTATTCCCCTGCGAAAGGTGGAGAGGGATTTCCATTTGGAGTGTATTCTTGTTTTGCCCCTGCAGACTAATTCCGTTTTCACCAAAAGCCGGAACGTTGTTCACAAAAAGGTTAATACGGTTGAGTAAATATTTACGATCGGTGGCTTTGATTTTAATTATCACCGAATCCTGGTCAGTAACAGGTAGAATCATCTCCGGGTTCAGCAAAGCGATTTCGGGTACATGAAATTCAGGGCTGAACATTTTTTCATCAATATTCATTTTTTTCAATCGCTTTTTATAGGCTTTGCGGTATGAATCAATAAGTTGCTGTTGTGCCAGTCCGATCCGTTCCAGGACAATATCCGGGCGGTTGAACTGAAGATCAAACTGCTCGAAATTGAATATTTTTGTACCCACTTTCCACCCCATAGTTTGTAAGGCATTCCTCGAACAATAATAATAACAGCCATGTAATGGTTGATCTCCGGAACTTTTCGGAACTGTTACGATCCAGTCGTTTTCATCAATCGAAATCAGTGACGCTGTTTCGCGCCCGGTATGTACATCCCATATTTTAGCTGTTTTATCCCACGATGTTGTAAGGATATTGTTCCCGGTTGGGTTGAAAGTAGCTGATAAAATCCAGGATGCATGTCCCTCGAATACATGCAGTATTTCCGCCGATTTGCTGTCCCATAACCTGACAGTTTTATCATCGGATGATGTCAGAATATAGCTGCCATCACTGCTGTATATTGCAGCTGTTACTCCATTCAGATGACCTTCCAGCGTTTTAATAAGCAATCCGGTTCTGCTGTCCCATATTTTGGCGGTGTTATCGACCGATGCAGTGACAATGTATTTGCCGTCGGGGCTGTAATTAGCCGCATTTACGGTCCGGGTATGACCTTTGAGTATGATTAGCAGTTTCCCGGAATGGCAATCCCAGGTTCTGGCCGTAGTATCGCCCGAAGTAGTTAAAATGCAATTACCATCAGGACGGAAAACAGCAGTTACCAGATTTTTCAGGTTATATTCACTGGTGCTAAGCAACTTTCCGGTAGCACTTTCCCAGGTTTTAAAAGTGTGATCATCCGATACTGTAACAACGCAGCTCCCGTCAGGACTATAAGCAGCCAACCTGACTGCCGCGGTATGTCCTTTAAGTGAATTCAATAATTTTCCGCTACCGGATTCCCATATATTAGCAGTTTTGTCGTCGGATGCGGTTAAGATGGTCCTTCCATCGGGGCTGAAAACAGCTGTCCGTAATCTTTTTTTATGCCCTTCAAGCGACAAGACCTGAACCCCTGTGGCCGTCTCCCAGATTTTTGCAGTGCTGTCGTTCGAAGCTGTTAAAATATATTTCCCACCAGGACTAAACAAGGCAGTGTTTATTCCTGACTGATGCCCTTCCAGGGTACGGAACAGTTTCCCTGTGCTGCTTTCCCATATTTTTACCTTTTTATCCCACGACTTGGTGAGTATCAATTTACCATCCGGACTATATACTGCATTGTTAATTTCATCCGCGTGCCCTTCGAGTGTATGTATTAACCTGCCTGTATTGCTTTCCCAGATTTTTGCCGTGTTATCATTCGAGCCGGTTAAAACGTATTTCCCGTCGGTGCTGAACTCGGCCCGGGCTAGCCATGAGATGTGACCTTTTAATGTAATCAGAGGTTTCCCGCTTGCAACATCCCATATTATTGCTGTTTTATCGTCGGAAGCGGTTACAACCTTTTTACTGTCGGCACTAGGAATTGCTGAGAAAACAGATTTGCTGTGACTTTTTAGGGTTTGCTCCAGTTTCCCGTTGTCTTTATTCCAGATTCTGGCTGTATGATCACTCGAGGCTGTAATAATATATTTCCCGTCGGGGCTGAAAACGGCTGATAGCACTGCGTCAGTATGGCCTTCGAGAGTATAGAGCAGCTTGCCTGTTTCTGTTTCCCAGACTTTTGCGGTTTTATCCTTCGATGCGGTAACAATCAGCTTCGAATCGGGGCTGAAAGCCGCCGAAAAAACATTCATCTCATGACCTGTGAGCGTGTATAGCAACTTACCGACAGGACAACTCCACAATTTAGCCGTTTTATCGCCCGATGCAGTAATGATAAATTTCCCGTCGGGACTGAACCGGGCAGGATAAACCCATGAGGTGTGACCGGTAAGCGTACTTAAAAGTTTTCCTGATCGGCTATCCCAAATTCTGGCGGTGCTGTCATTTGATGATGATACTATAAATTTGCCATCGGGACTAAAAACCGCATACGTCACATCATTCGTGTGACCTTTAAGTGTCCTGATTAATTTCCCCGAGCCGGTTTCCCATATTTTGGCGGTATTGTCCATTGAGGCTGTAACCACGCGATTTCCATCAGGGCTAAAAGCTGCAGTCCAAACAATAAAGGTATGCCCTTCGAGCGTATTCAGCAGTTTCCCTGTTCTGGTTTCCCATATTTTGGCAGTGTTATCCATTGAGGAAGTCAGAACATATTTACCATCAGGACTGAAAACAGCCGTATTCACAGCCTGGGTGTGCCCTATGGGCAAAATCAGTTCAGGATTCTGGGCATATACCGGAACAGTAATAAATATTGAAATAATGAATAGAAGAGATACAACAGGAAGTCTGCATATTTTTGATTCTTCAGTACTTAAGCTGGCAATATAATTATTGAACAAATTCGATACGTTTTATAGGATTACAAACCCTGCATGATTATTAATTAGCTTTAGGGATAGAGGTCGATAGGTATTTAAGATATTATTTTACAATAAGCAGGAAATCGCTCCCCGGTTCGTTCCCTTTGAACTCACCTTTAAGGGGATTGGAAGGCAGTTTGTCCATTACACTCATTATTTCACTCATGGTAAGTATTTTATCCGCTCCTCCTTTTGTGCGAAGAGCCTCAAGAAATTTCCTTGCGAAGGGCGAATGTTCGCCGGGCACCCCGTCGGAAACCTGGGTTTTTCGCGTTGATGCCAGGTAGATCCTGGTTCTGTATTTTAATTTGTCGCTAATGAAACTGTCCCTGTCCTTTTCAGCATAGAGGTTAATCCCTTTATTGCTTGCCACATAGTCATCAAACGTACCGGCATAACACACATCCAGTACCACAAGGATATGGTTGCAGGGGATATTGTTCAGCATTCGCATCAGGGAGGAATGTGCAATATAGGATTCTTTAAATTCATCATCTTGCTTTGAATCCCTGGCAACAATAAACCCTTCCTTCATTACTTCATCAAAATACCCGTGACCGGAAATAAAGATCATCAGCTGGTCGTCGGGTTTGAATTCCCGGGTAATGTAATTTTTTAAAACCTTCACTATTTCATTCTTGGTCGGGTTAAAAACAGTATCGATACCAAAACCATAAATCTCATTCAGATCCCTGGAAATTGCCTGGGCATCCGAAACGGGATTTTTCAGATTTCCCCAGGAATCATATATATCGGTGGCAATAAAAAGTGCTTTATCGGTTCCATCCCTCACAACAGTACCCGCTTCGTCTTCAAGCGAAGCTGAGCCACGCCGGCTATCATAAAATACGGTAAGCGAATCGTTCACCGAATCGCCATTGAGAGAAGTAGCTGTTATTACAATTTTGTTATTCCCATTTTGCAGGTTCAGTTTCTTTTCCCATTTGAAATTCTGCATATTCACCATTTTAATTTCTGCCGGCTGTCCATTCACGCTGATTTGTTTTATTCCACCTGTAGCCTGGGCAAAGCCAAAAAACCGGAACGGGGATTGACTGACCACTATTCCGCGGCTGTCAGGCTCGGGGATGGCGGTTAGAAGAACTGGAATATCCTGTTTACTGTTTTCGGCAGGTGATGACGCAAGGCTTTGAACCACAACCACATCTACATATACATTTTTTTGCTTGTCGGCCTGGGCTTCTTCGATAATATCGGGTATATCCGAACCCTGAAGATAGGGTATTGGCAATTCGGAAGCCACCATGATATAGCTGTCTTTCCCGTATGGAGCTGTAATCCTGAACAACTTTTTTGGTCCCAGCACTATTTCGGCCGGGCCTTTGTCATCAATTTTAATATTGTAAATGTCCCATGGCGACCGGGGAAAGAAACAATTACCGGTTTTCATTGCATCTATTGAAAAGACATAGATAAAATACGACCTGCTATCCCATTGTTTTTGGGTTTCCTTCCTGATCAGTGAAAATCCATAAATCTCACCATCATAGGCATACCCTCCTCTAAGCAAATTTCCGTTTTGCGAGTTCTTAAGGACAAGCTGGTAAGGAAAATCTTCATTCAGATTCGATTGTGAAAAGAGGTGATTCATGCCTGAAAGCATGAAATAACTTATCAATACAAAATACTGGAGCCTGTTTTTCATAACATGGGATTGCATCTGTGTGGAACTGATTATGATCAATTGATAACACTTTTTACTGCGAAACCGGTATCCCGATAAATGTATTCTTTGTTAAACCGGATCTTACTGCAACCCGGGTAATGGAAAGGATAAAAAAAAATATACGTACCTCAAAGTTACAAAACATGAAATTTAAAATAAAAAAACATTGATTTATTTTCTTTGTTATATTTGAATATGCTTAATCATAACAAATTTTGATATGAAAAAATCTCAGGTTTATCTCCTTGTGCTCATGTTTTTTGCTGTAATTATGAGCGTTAATGCTAAAGGAATTCAAAAAGCTGTTGTTATCGGAATTGATAAATACGACCCCGAAGGCCGGGGTGGCCGATGGGTGAACCTCGATGGCTGCGCCAATGATGCACTTTCGGTAAAACAGGTGTTGGAATCGAGGTATGGCTTCCGCGATGAAAACATTAAAGTACTTTTAAATAGTGAAGCATCGAGGGACAATATACTGGATGGATTTAACAACCTGCTTGCAAGCTGTGAAAGCGGCGATATTGCAGTAATATATTATGCCGGGCACGGTTCGCAGGTGAAGAATTCCATGTCGGAAGAAAAGGACCTGAAAGATGAAACCATGGTTCCTGCTGATTCATATCTTGGGGCTAAGGATATCCGCGATAAAGAACTGGCGGCCGTTTTCAACAAATTTGCTGATAAGGGAGTAATACTAACCATATTGTACGATTGCTGCCACAGCGGATCAATCGGGCGCGGGAGTCCCAGCGCTAATCCTCCCAAAATGCGCCATATAGAAGAAGACCTTTCGTATGATGCCAAAGACCCTTCACTACCCGCACCACCCGAAAAAAGAGGCGTTCTTATCATCTCAGCTTCGCAGGATTTTGAATTTGCCAGCGAGCAGATCGACGATAAAGGAACTCCTCACGGAGCCTTTACCATTGCTCTGTTGCAGTCGCTTACCACTTTGCCTGTCAACTCTTCGGCTTCCGACATTTTTTCAAGCCTGAGAGCTATAATGAAATACAACGGTAAAAAGCAGGAACCTGTATTAGCAGCAACCGAGGATCGTAAATCACTTACGCTGTTCGGGATTGAAAAAGGTGCCCTAAACGGAAAGACAATGGTTGCCGTAATGAATGTTGAAGGCAGCAATGTTACATTACAGGGCGGTTTTACAATTGGTGTTTACGAAGGCAGTGAGCTGAGCTGCAAAAAGGGCGGTTCGGAAATCAAGGTTAAGGTTCAAACAGTTGATGCAATTAATAAATGTACTGCCACAATAACTTCAGGCGACGGTAAGCTTGTTAAACCCGGTGATCTTTTTGAGCTTCAAAACTGGTGCATGCCCGGAGGGGCTCTCCTGAAAGTGTATGTAACACCTTCGCCATATACTTATACTCAACTAACTGCCATTGCAAAGAACCTGAACGCCATCGGAAACAAGAAAGGCATAACCATTATTACTGATCCTGTTAAAGATGCGCCAAGCCATACTGTATTCTTTTCGGATGGATTGTGGTACGAAGGATTACCCAATAACAAAGTTGTTAGCTTGGGGAAAACACCGGATAATAACACAATTCTCAAAAATCTTCCTGAGGGATCCAAATTACTCATAAGCCTGCCGCCACCCGCTAACCTTGAGACCATGATTAAAGCGCGTTACAAAGATGAGAATGCAGTTGAAGCCGTTGCCGTTTCATCAAATGCACAATATTTTCTTACCGGACGGATGGTGAACGAAAAGTTGGAATACGCATACTTTATACCCCAGATTGCCGGCAGCGATAGCGCTTTCAGCAATACAATGCCTTTGCGCACCAATTATTTTACACTCGAAAATAATGAAAGTGGCCCGAAAGCTGTTGCCGACAGCCTTGTCGAGTTTTCACTTCGTATTGCAAAAATCAAAGCCTGGTTAACTTTATCACCACCACCTGATGATGGCTCCTTCCCGTTCAGGCTCGTTATTAAGAATTCGACTACCGATCGTTTTGTAACTACAGATCAGTTAGTTAAGGTTGGAGATATTCTTGGATTTTACCTTGAACTGGATGAGAAAAATCTTGATTCCTGGGATAAAACCAAACGCTATAT
Source organism: Bacteroidales bacterium (assembly GCA_963677975.1). GTDB lineage: Bacteria > Bacteroidota > Bacteroidia > Bacteroidales > UBA4417 > UBA4417. The sequence goes on from OY782677.1 coordinate 5,484,858, forward strand.
TTATGTTTTCAGCATCGATAGTAAAGGGAAAATGCAATTATGGTTCCCATTGGGAGGCAGTGTCGAAAACAGGGCTCCATGGCTTGATGCCGAAGGGAATATTATTAAACAGTCGGTACTGGGCAAGTCAAAACTGCTCAGGGTATCCGACCCCTGCGGAATTGACACCTATATGATGATTGCGACCAACGAGCCTATTCCTAACCCGGAGGTTCTGAATCAGCCCGGGGTTTTGAGCAGGGGAAGTAAATCGGGATATAATTCAATATTAAACATCGGCACCCGTACTCGTGGCGACCTGATTACTCCATCGGAATGGGGAATTCAGAAGGTGGTTATTAAGAGTATCCCAAAATAATATTTGCAACAGCAATTAAAAAGGGGCTTTCAGGTTGGAAGCCCTTTTTAGAATAAAAAACTCCTGATTGGCTGTTAAATACTGAGTTTATATACAAAATTCTCTTCACAGGTTCCGGAATGGGCCCATTCGTATGTTCCTCCTCTTGTAATGCAATAAATAGTACTGAAGCTATAGTGATAAACCCAGCTACTTCCCCAGGGCCCAATCGCTCCCTGGAAACAACCATCTACATAAACATCAATATAGTATCCGGTCCAATTGTCGAATTTGATGCAACAGTCGCCTTTCTGCTTTTCTGTAACAGTGTCAGTTGTAGGCGCAGCAATTTTGATATTAGGATTTTCACCTCTTGTCTTTTCAGCTTTAGCGGCTTTTAGTTCTTTTACTTCCACCTTCACCTGAGCGGTTGCAGTTTGCCGGCAACAAAGCTGTATGGCGACAAAAGCAACTAAAAACATAGAAATTAACTTAGCCATATGAATAGGTTTAAATATAAATGAAATTACCGGGAACACATTTTTTATAATAATTTACAGCGACAATTCAAAGATAGTCAAAAATCAGGGAAATAGGAAGCACAAAAATGCGGGCACAAAAAAAGGGCTTCCTATATGAAAGCCCCATTTTATCAAAAAAATTAAATTCCTTATTAAATGCTGAGTTTGAATAAATAATCGCCTTCGCAGTTTCCGGCAGCACTCCATTCATACGTTCCTCCCCGTGTGATACAATATATGGTTGTGTAGCCTTCGCCAACTGTTACCCAGCCGCTTCCCCATGCACCAACTGTTCCCTGGTAATCGCCATCAACATAAACGTCGACAACAAAACCGGTCCAGTTATCAAATTTGATGGCACAATCGCCTCTTTGCTTTTCCTTAGCCTTGTCAACTGTCGGCGCACCCATTTTAATATTTGGATTTGCGCCCCGCGATTTTTCAACTTTGGCTGCTTTAACTTCTTTAACAACCTGTGCTTTTTGAGCGAAACCTACCTGGGCAACTAAAAATGCCATTAGAACAAGAAAAATTAGTTTTTTCATAAGTAATAGTTTTTAATTAAACATTTAGTTTGGTTAAAAAAATAATGAACTGTTGGTATTGCGGTAATTAATAAAAAGGGAAACCTGAGTAATTCAATGAAATTCAAAATATGCCGTTTCATGAACTTTTCAATACACAAATGTAATGAAAAAAGAAAAAATACAATTTTTGAATGTGATATATTTTTCTTCTTTTTTCTGAAGTAAGTTAACAAAAGCGGTGGTACTTTATGATTGCTTTTATGTGTTATCAAAAAAAACAAACCTTCATCAGTTTTGTTCAATAGTTTTGATTTTGGGGTGGGGAATGGCAGGATCGTCAAGGTTTTTATGCAAAATACTTAAAAAAAATTCATACCCGGAGATAGTTTTTTCCCCTTTGATCAACCATTTGTCTTTAAACGATTCAATATCATCGCTTTAACAATAACGACTTATATTTGTTACTACACTATAGTAATTCTTGAAATTAGTTTGTTAAAAAGCAGAGGAACAAGATGAGTTTCAATCGAATAAACAGGTCTTAACCCAACTTGTTAAAATAAGCTAATTACTGTTTACAGGAGTGTAATGTTCTAATTATGTATACTATAACTTATTACCAATGAAATTTTTCATCCTATTTGTGTCTTTTTATGTTCTAGCCAGTTTTACATATGCCCAACAACCCATCCTGAAAATACCCACGGCCCATACTGCCTGGATTGTAAATTTTGCAGTTTCCCATAATGGAAATTACATTGCAACCTGTTCGCTCGATTTTACAATCAAATTGTGGGATTACAGGACAAAAAAAGAATTAAGAGTATTTACTGGTCATACGAGTGGGATATCTGCAATCAGCTTTTCACCCGACGATAGCTTGTTAGTTTCGGCAGGTAGTTTTGATTCAAAGATTAAAATCTGGAATGTTGCTACAGGCGAATGCATCAGCACTATTGACTCTATGTTCAACAGATTGATAAATGATGTGTGCATTTCGCCCGATGGAAGAATCATAGCCGGTTGCAGTGAAAATGGAATATGTGCATATGATATTTATTCAAAAAAAATCATTAAAGGCTATTTCTTATCCTCAAAGGGCAAAAAAGTGAAATTTTTCCCTGATAGTAAAAAACTCGCCAGTATTGAAACGGATAGCAGTTTTTCTGTCTGGAAAGTAAGCGACGCCCTGGTTTATTTAAGAAAGGAAAGTTTTAGCTATAAGCAAGGCAGCATCAATGATTTCTTTATTTCGAAAGAGGGCAATTTTGTATTTACGGCTGTAAATTCAAACATCAATAATGTACGAATGCATAAAGTGGGAGGCAAAGACAGCATCCGCTTCGCAGGCCATTCCGAACCTGCTTTAGCTATTTGTGCCGGCCAATCTGATGATGAATTCTATTCGATGAGTTCCATTAAAAACAACGGCAGGTTGAGGCCCGACATCGAAATTAAAAAATGGTCTGTAAGCCAGCAGAAATGTGTTGATTCATTGTATCTTACAGATGATGACAATTCAGTAGTTGATAAAAGTTTACTACTCACAAAAAAAAATGATCTTGTTGTTGCCAACCTGAAGACAGTCTTTTTTATTCCTGCGGAACAATCCACTCCTGTAAGCCGGATCAGGAGCCGGACCACCATCATCAATGGCATCTCGGACCAGGACAACATTTGTGTATTCACCTCCGAAGATGGAGTTATCCGTTTTTTAAACAAAGCAAATAATAGCCTGGCTATCTACAATACTCATTCCTTTATTTCATCTGCATTATTTTCAAATGATAACAAAATACAATTTATTCAACGAATAATATCCGGGAATAGCTATATTTCAAATGTACTGAGTTATGACAGAAACATGGAAAAGACAGATACTCTTGCAACTGAAAAGGGATATATGGAATATGAACCTGGACTGGCAATGACAGCTGATGAGTCATTGCTGGCATATAAGGTAACACAGGTCCATAACGGACGGTTTATAAGTGACAGCGCCAGGTTTAAGATAAGAGATCACAGAAACAATGAAATAATAAGGAATTCCGGAGCAAAACAAATTTCAGACTTAAAGTTCCTACCTGATAATAAGTCCTATGTGTTATGCACGAATGTATCCAATAAATTGTTTCTATACCGGGACAGCACTGTCAAGATTATGAAAGATTCAATTATTGGCAAAAATGACTATTACTTTCAACTCGAAATTCTTGACAGCAACCATGTAATTTGTAGTGACAACCGGGGCGTTAGTATATGGAACCTGGCTACCGGCAAATTAGAAAATAAGTTCACCATTTTTTCAAATAAAGGAACTTATATTACCCCAATATATTTAAAACTTTCTATGGATAAGAAAAAATTTCTGTTAGCCCGGAATGATACAGTCCGGCTTGTAAATAGTGAAACCGGAGAAATAATGCAGACATTTTCAGGTAATATGGGCTGGGTCCACAAAATGGCTTTTGGCAGTGACAGTAATATGATCCTTACAGCCAGTATTGATAATACTATCAGGGCATGGGATACCCGGACAGGAAAAGAAAAGTATCAAATCATTTTCATTGATTCCACCGATTGGATAATCATTTCACCCAAAGGCTATTACCAATGCACCCCGGCTGCAGCAAAACTTCTGCATTATGTTACTAAAGATTACAAGATAATTACTTTCGAACAATTGGACACCAAATACAATCGTCCTGATAAAGTGTTGGAAGCCATGAATAATAAGGATTCGATTTTGATTAAGTCCTATAAAAAAGCCTGGGAAAAAAGAATACGGAAACTGGGTATTGATACCACTGGATTCAGGGATGGCTATAGCGTTCCCGAATCAGATTTTGCAAACCGCAAAGATATTGAATACGAGCAAAGGAGTGGTAGCCTGGATCTTCATATCAAAGGTATGGATAGCACTTACAAACTTGACCGTTTCAATATTTGGGTGAATGAAGTGCCATTGTATGGTCAGCGGGGAATAAATCTGCGGCATTCGAACATTAATATTTTTGATAGTACACTTACTATAAAACTTTCACTTGGGGCAAACACTATTGAAACATCCATTACCAATATAAATGGCACTGAAAGCTATCGAATGCCCCTCGAGGTCAATTATACGCCCGGAGCAAAACAAAGCACTGCTACCCGTTTTATTGGTATCGGCATTGATCAGTTTGCCGACACCAGGTACAACCTGCATTACAGTGTGAAAGACATCCGGGATTTGTCAGTAAAACTGAAAGAAAAATACAAAGGCGATATAATCATTGATACCTTATTTAATGAAAATGTTTCATTAAGTAATGTAAAAGCGCTGAAGAAATATTTGCTCCGAACAACAGAGAACGATAAAGTGATTATTGCTTATTCCGGCCATGGTCTGTTAAGCAAAGATTTTGACTATTACTTATCGACTTACTCAGTTAATTTCGAAAAACCGGAGCTGAACGGCCTCCCTTATGATGAACTCGAGAATTTACTCGACAGCATTCCTGCCCGTAAAAAACTCCTGTTAATTGATGCCTGTCACAGCGGTGAAGTGGATAAGGACGAGTTGGTACGAATCAGTACTGCAGCTGATTCGATGCATCTGAAAAAAGGAGCTGAACCCATTGAGTACAAAGATGATGAAGCACACCTTGGAATGAAAAACAGCTTCGAGCTTATGCAGAGCCTTTTTGTGAATGTGGGGAAAAGCACGGGAGCCACCATTATTTCAGCTGCCGGGGGAACGCAGTTTGCACTTGAACGGGGCGACCTGAAAAACGGGGTTTTTACATATGCCATCCTGGAGGCAATGCAAACCTACCCAACGATAAAGATCAGTGAACTGAAAAAGATAGTGGGTGAAAGGGTGGTTCAACTGACCAACGGATTACAAAAACCCACTTCGAGGAACGAAACAATTGCGGTAGATTGGGAGGTGTGGTAGAAGAAACATTTTTATTAAAATATCTTTATATGAAAGGATTTTTCCTGATTGTATTTTTTTCCCTGTTAAGCAGTAGTATAAATGCGCAGCAAACCACACTTAAAATACCTACTGCCCACACTGCTTGGATAGAGAACTTTGCAGTTTCCCATAATGGGAAATATGTCGCCACCTGTTCAGTAGATTTCACTATCAAATTATGGGATTACAGGACTAAAAAAGAACTCAGGGTATATAAAGGGCATAAAGGAAGTGTAAACGCAATCGGCTTTTCCCCCAACGACAGTCTTCTGGTTTCGGGAAGTACAGATACTGATATTAAAATATGGAATGTTGCTACCGGTGATTGTATCATTACCATTGACTCAATGTTTAACAGAGAATTAAATGATGTATGCTTTTCACCTGATGGCAGGTTGATTGCCGGCTGCAGTAATAATGGAATATGTGCATTCGATATTTATTCAAAAAAAATTATACCGGGTTATGAATTAACATCAAGTGTAATAAAACTGAAATTTTTTCCTGATGGTAAAAAGCTGGCCAGCATTGAGGCAGACAGTAGTTTTTCCGTTTGGAAGATAAATGACGCCCTGGAATATATAGAAGCTGAAAGTTTCATTTATAAACATGGCATCCTAAATGATTTCTTTTTTTCAAAAGAGGGCAATTATGTATTTACAGCGGTTAATACTACAATCCAGAATATTCGAATGCATAAAATAGGAGGTATCGACAGCATTCGATTCGCTGGTCATCAAATGCCGGCCAAAGCTGTTTGTGCTGGTGAAACGGATGATAAGTTCTATTCGATGAGTTTATTTGAAAACCCTGGGAGGTACTGGCCCGACATCGAAATAAGGAAATGGTCCGTAACTCAGCAAAAATGTGTTGATTCTCTGTACTTAATGGATAACGATGTTTCTACTGTTAATAATGTTATTATGCTCTCCCCTAAAAAAGATCTGGTCGTAGCCAACATAAAAACAATATTTTTCATACCCTCTGGCCAATCCTTACCAAATAAAAGGATTACCAGCCGTACTTCGATCATTAATGGTATTTCGGAACAGGATAGCATGTTAGTCATAATAGCAGAAGATGGGGTGATCCGGTTTTTTAATAAAACAAATAATAGTCTGGATATATATAACTCTAATTCTTTTATTGCCAATTCCCGGTTCTCAAAAAATAACCGGGTTCATTTTATTCAAAGAAAAGCCTCTGGTAATAACTATGCTACCTATATTCTGAGTTACGAAAGGAATGGGAACTTCATAGATACATTAAGTAAAGAAGAAGGATGGATAGATGGTCAACCAGGTTTGGTTATGAACGAAAATGAGTCCTTACTTGCTTATAAAGCCATACCCTCAATAAATGGAATATTTGTATCTGACAGTGCAAGATTTAAAATCTTGGATATTATAGGCGCAAAGATTATTAAAAACACAGAGGCAAAAAGTATTTCAGATCTGAAATTCCTGCCTGATAATAAGTCGTTTGTATTATGTACCCATGTTTCAAATAATTTGTTTCTATATGGGGATTCTCTTGAAAAAGTTTTTGCTGACTCTGTATTATGTAAATATGATCTTTACTATCATTTGGAGATTCTTGACACGAACCGTATTATTTGCAGTGATAATACTGGAATAAGCATTTGGAACCTTGAAACTGGTAAAATTGAAAACAAGTTTATCCTATTTTCTGAACCTGAAGAATACATTTACCCCATAGATATTCTCCTTTCACCTGATAAGAAAAGACTAATGTTGGCCCGAAACGATACTGTAAAGCTTATAAATATTGAAACAGGGAATATCATGCAAACCTTTTCAGGAGATATGGGCTGGGTTCTTAAAATGGCTTTTGCAAATGACAGTAATGAGATATTGACAGCCAGTATTGATAATACAATCCGGGCATGGGATACTCGTACAGGTAAAGTAAAGTATAAAATCATTTTCATTGATTCAACCGATTGGATAATCATTTCACCCAAAGGCTATTACCAATGCACCCCGGCTGCAGCAAAACTTCTGCATTATGTTACTAAAGATTACAAGATAATTACTTTCGAACAATTGGACACCAAATACAATCGTCCTGATAAAGTGTTGGAAGCCATGGATAATAAGGATTCGATTTTGATTAAGTCTTATAAAAAAGCCTGGGAAAAAAGAATACGGAAACTGGGTATTGATACCACTGCATTCAGGGAAGGCTATAGCGTTCCCGAATCGGATTTTGCAAACCGCGAAGATATTGAATACGAGCAAAGAAGTGGCACCCTTACTCTTCATATCAAAGGTGTGGATAGCACCTACAAATTAGATCGTTTCAATATTTGGGTGAATGAAGTGCCGGTTTTTGGATTAAAAGGTAAAAGCTTACGCTCTAAAAACTCAAATAGCCTGGATACAACCATTACGGTAAATCTCTCCCAGGGCAAAAACACGATTGAAACATCCATCACCAATGACAACGGTACCGAAAGCTACCGAATGCCACTGGAAGTCAACTATACACCCGAAGTCAAACAAAATGCTACTACCCGTTTTATCGGCATCGGTATCGACAGGTTTGCCGATACAAGATACAACCTTCATTACAGTGTGAAGGACATCCGCGATCTGTCAGCAAAACTGAAAGAAAAATACAAAGGCGATATAATCATTGATACCTTATTTAATGAAAATGTTTCATTAAGTAATGTAAAAGCGCTGAAGAAATATTTGCTCCGAACAACAGAGAACGATAAAGTGATTATTGCTTATTCCGGCCATGGTCTGTTAAGCAAAGATTTTGACTATTACTTATCGACTTACTCAGTTAATTTCGAAAAACCGGAGCTGAACGGCCTCCCTTATGATGAACTCGAGAATTTACTCGACAGCATTCCTGCCCGTAAAAAACTCCTGTTAATTGATGCCTGTCACAGCGGTGAAGTGGATAAGGACGAGTTGGTACGAATCAGTACTGCAGCTGATTCGATGCATCTGAAAAAAGGAGCTGAACCCATTGAGTACAAAGATGATGAAGCACACCTTGGAATGAAAAACAGCTTCGAGCTTATGCAGAGCCTTTTTGTGAATGTGGGGAAAAGCACGGGAGCCACCATTATTTCAGCTGCCGGGGGAACGCAGTTTGCACTTGAACGGGGCGACCTGAAAAACGGGGTTTTTACATATGCCATCCTGGAGGCAATGCAAACCTACCCAACGATAAAGATCAGTGAACTGAAAAAGATTGTGGGCGAAAGGGTGGTTCAACTGACCAACGGATTGCAAAAACCCACTTCGAGGAACGAAACAATTGCGGTGGACTGGGAGGTCTGGTGAAATTTGATATCAACTTGCTCAATTTAGAATAATAGATTACTTTTGCAGTCCGTTTCCAATGGCCCTGTAGTTCAACGGATAGAACGGAAGTTTCCTAAACTTTAAATACAGGTTCGATTCCTGTCGGGGCTACCACAAATCAAGTCATCTCCTTTTCGAGATGGCTTTTTTTTATTTATCGATTCCTTTCTGAACGTCTTTTCAAGGCAATAATCAGCTACCGGATATGTTTAAACCCATTCTCGATGGCCGCCGAAATTCGGGTAAAAACCTCGTCGAATGATCCCTGTCCGTCAATTTTAATAACGCCATGCAACTGGTTGTATTTCTGAATTACAGGCACAGTCTTTATTTCGTGCTCCTGGAGGCGTTTTACAATCTTCGCAGTGCTTGTATCGTAAGGCATGCAGCTGTTGGTTTTACTCCGCTCATCGAGGCGGCTTATCAGTTCAAGTGTGGGTACTTCAATTTCGATAATCTGCGAAATGGATGAGCCGTATTTTTTCAGCATACCATCCAGGATATAGGATTGAACCAGCGTCCGAGGGTATCCTTTGAAAATAAACCCTTTCACATCCTTTGAGCTTGCAAGTTTTTTCTCTATAAGCTGAACCACTATTTCGTCGGGCACCAGCTGCCCGTTTTCGTAAAGCTCGGTAATTTTCCGGCCGGTTGCTGTGTTGGCAGCAATTTCCTGCTCAAGCATAGCTCCGGTAGCCACGTATTCGAGACCAAAATGCTTTGCAAGCGCTTTCCCCTGCGATCCCCGCCCTGACCCGGGATAACCGAAAAGCACGATATTAAACAGGCTTTTACTTAACTCCTGGCTGATAATCGCGGTAATGGACTGCGTAACATTTTCGATACTATCGCAGCCGTTCACCTCCTCGAAAATACCTTTATCTTTATAAAACTGTAGTACAGGAAGCGTTTTCTCGTTGTATTCCCTAAGCCGGTTGCGGATTACTTTTTCGTTATCGTCGCTGCGGCCTGATGTTTTTCCCCGGTTCAGCAAACGGGCCACCGATTCTTCTTCCGGAACGGCAAGGCTAATAAGGCAGTTTAACGAAGTATTCAGTTTCAGCATCAGCCCCTCCAGGATATACGCCTGGATGTATGTACGCGGAAACCCGTCGAACAAAAACCCGTTGGAATCCGGGTTGTCGGTAATAGTCTTTTCGATAATTTGTACAATAATTTCGTCCGATACCAGCCCTCCCGATGCAATGCTGCTTTGAGCCTCCATGCCGAGCTTCGATTTTTCGGCTATCTCTTTACGTAACAGATCGCCTGTGGAAATATAAAACAGGTTGTATTTACTGATCAGGAATTCCGACTGTGTTCCTTTACCTGCACCTGGAGGACCGAATAGAGCTATATTCAACATACCAAATAAATTTACCCTCAAATTTAACCAGAAATGCAATTGAAACCGGCGAAAGATTTGGTAAAATATTTTTAGGGGAAAGTGGGGATATTTTGAAACGGGTTACTGGTAGCTGGTTGCTGGTAACTGGTTGCTGGTAGATGATTGTTGGTTACTCAGCACTCGGCACTGGGTACTCGGCACTCGGCCCTGGTTACCGGTAGCTGGAATAAGAATTTTAGCTTTTTTTTTTATGGCTTTCAGCAAATATGAATGCCTCAAAGTCGGAAAGATTCGGGATGCATATTCCAAAAAATATTGTTATGTCAAATTTATTACTATGTTTGCTCTGCCGTTCCGGTTTAATTTCCTCTTCAATATAGCCTCAGATCAATGTAATTGTTGATTTTGTTTTTTGTAAAGGCTGATGAGTACATTTCGCAATTCAGATTAATACCGCCGGAGACCCTTAGCAATACCGAATTCTTATCATCAGATTATGAAACATATTGACCTTGCTGCGTCCATTAAGGAAAGCGATTCAGATTTTCTGAAAAAATTTCCTCAGTTTGTTGTGCGGTGGCTCGAGATGATTATCAAACAGGATGAGTTGAATATAATAATCGAAAAATATAAGGATCTTGAAGGAGCCGAATTCCACCGCGCTATAATAAAAGAATTCAATATTACAATTGAAGTTGAAGGACTTGAGAACCTCCCGGAGAACAGGAAATGCTTCTTTGTTTCGAACCATCCGTTCGGGATTGCCGACGGCCTTGTACTTACCAAGACTGTTATCGAAAAATACGGTACGTTCAAAGCCATAGGAAATGAATCATTCCGCTTCGTACCAAACCTTCGTCCTTATATTGCGCTCGTAAATCCGTTTGGAATGAGCTCGAAAACAGTCGTGGCTGAATTGGAAAAAGTATACCAGTCGGATGTGGCAATTACCCATTTCCCTGCCGGGATTGTATCGCGCCGTTACGACGGTAAAGTGCAGGACCAGGCCTGGCAGAAAAGCTTTATCGCGCGTTCCATTTCATGCCAGAGGGATATTGTTCCGTTTTATTTTCATGGTAAGAATTCCAGGTTGTTCTACAACATTAACCTGGTGCGCAGGGCATTCGGAATTAAGACCAATATAGAACTTGCCCTGTTGCCACGCGAATTATTCAACAAACGAAACAAAACGATCAGGTTTGTCATCGGCAAACCCATTTCCTGGAAAACATTTGACTCTTCGCATACGCATCTTGTCTGGGCACAAAAAGTGAGAGCCCATGTGTACAAACTGGCGTCAGATAAGGACTGTGAACCCGATTTCTGACTCAGGTTTACTGCTTCTGGTTTAACCAGTGCATTTATAAAAGCATATATAAATAAAGAAGGCTGAAAATAATTCCAGCCTTCAACCAGGAAATCCATGAAGTCACAATTATTCGAAACGCAGCCTTTTGTATTTTCCATTTTTTGAAACAAATCATACCCTTTTCTGTTCATCATATTCAAACTCCTTAGCATTTAACTGCTTCCGATATGAAAAACCTGTTTACAGTTATCGCCCTTTTTTTGCTCACTGGGGCTTCCTGGGCCCAATCAACCCCAAAATACACAAAAATTATTGATGGAGGTTCGATACGTTCAACGCCTCATTTGTGTGATAATCAAAATGACCTCAACGACCTGATTGCCGTCACTGACCCTGATTTTGCCAAACAACTCTGCCCTTATGCCGAGGAAAACCAATGGCCGTCAGCCATCGAAACCCTCGATAAAAGAAATAACGGCGGCCGTGAACTCCTCATAAAATGCAACATTTATTATGTGGCCGATATTGGCACTGATGCCGTATTGTTATGGGTACCTATGGAAATTAACCAAAACATGCCTGCTGATATGCGCGACAAGGGGGACTTCCTGGTAATGATCGGAAAAGAAGCCGTTGAACTGGGTGATAAAGTTTCGCTTTATGGCGATAAAAAGAAGGGCACAATAACCGAAGCTAAATCATCGTCAAAAATTGACCTGAACGCTGCCGGGTTTGAAAACCAGCTGGCAAATATCGTTGCGGATTTCGAAAACGGGTTCAGCACGATTAAAGGAGCTGAAATCCCCCAGGAAAAAGGTTCTTTATTTATAGATACTGAATTTAATTCAGAAATTGTGTTATCAGGTTCCGACAGAACTTACCTCACCAAATCGGCGATTGGGTCTACGATCCCGGCCCTCATTGCCACATTTGGCGACTATGATGATAAAAATATGGCACTTGCAAAATACAGGGAACTTGTCGGGAAAATTGATGATATGGATTTCCCATGTTGCACTTTTGTTGAAATGGATGAAATTGTAGACGAATCGCTGATCAACCAGGGATTTCTTCCTTTCGACCTGGGGGGCATCATGGCGCCTGAATTCGATAACATTGTGCTTGAAGTAGAGGTAATGAAAAATTTCAAGATCAGTGACGATTTTAAGATGACCGATCAGTGGAGTGTTGTGCTCAGGGTCAAGGAACTCTGACAAACCCTTTTTCTGAAGCAATTACCTTTCAGTCAATCGCAGGCCTTGTTCAAGTAATGCTATCATCCGGGCAATACGTTCGACTTTTGTGTTTTCGTTGTTCGTGGAATAAATCCATTCAACGAAAGCTTTCTTTTCCCCATCTGTATATCTGCTTAACGATTGTGATGCCGATGGATAGTCTTCAAGGCATTCGGTGAGTTCGGGAGGGAACTCAAGCGGGGCATTATCGGCAAACAAAATCACGTGTACCCGATCACCGGCTTCTTTCTTTATTTTTTTCCTTATTGCTGCCTTTACAGGCAGGAACAATTGGCCCTTGCCATTCGGCATCAGGTGATAGGCTTTGAATTCGCATCCATCAATGCTGCCCTTTACCCTCACCCAGCCAAACCACGCATGCCTGTCCTGTAATATTTCAGGAATCAGCGCATAAGTCCATCCGCCTTTTCCGGGGAATTTTTCGAGAAGGTACGTTTTATCTACCAATTTTGGAGGATCCATTTTTCAATGACTCAACAGTACAGCAATTGACTTCCTTAAGGTATATTTTAATGAGCGTGGAGCCAATAATTATATGGTGCATTTAGAGATATCCAAACAACAGAATATTAACTTCAACTTTTAAAGTTAATCCCACTCCTAATCCCTAATACCTAATACCTAACCCCTGTATATCTATCTTACCTCACAACCGTTTCCAAAGGCTTCTGTAGGCGAAACGAAACACAGTTTGCCATCCTTGTTCTCAGCCATCAGAATCATGCCTTTCGATTCGATTCCTTTCAGGTTTCGCGGGGCCAGGTTAGCCAGGAGAACTACCTTCTGTCCGATTACCTGTTCGGCTGTATAGTATTCGGCAATGCCCGAAACCACGGTTCGTTTATCCAGGCCGGTATCAATTGTAAGTTTAAGGAGTTTGGCTGTTTTAGCCACTTTCTCTGCTTCAATAATGGTGCCTATACGCAGGTCGAGTTTTGTGAAATCGTCGTAGGTTACCTCGGGTTTCTGTTCTGCAATCACACTGTTTTCAAGGGCATTTTCGGCCTTTGTATCGGTAAGCCTTTTAACCTGCGCTGCAATAACATCGTCCTCAATGCGGTCGAAAAGGAATGCAGGTTCGTCCAGTTTGTGCCCAGGGGCAAGTATTACTCCTGAACCTGCTGACGACCAGGGTTGCAGGCTGGTATTGAGCATCCCGAGTAATTTAGCCGAGGTAAACGGCAGGAAAGGTTCACATAATATCGAAAGGTTGGCACAAACCTGTAATGAAATATTCAGGTTGGTTTTTACCTTTTCGGGATTGGTGGCAAAATTTTTCCAGGGTTCGGTTTCAGTAAGATATTTATTCCCCAGCCTTGCTAAGTTCATCATCTCGTTGAGGGCTTCACGGAAGCGGTAACTCTCAATACTTGCTGCAATCCTTTCAGGGAAACCTGCCAGATCGGCCAGCGCCTGTCGGTCGGTATCATTCATTTCACCCAATTCGGGAACTACTCCACCGAAGTATTTGTGTGTGAGGACAAGGGTACGGTTCACAAAATTGCCGAAAATGGCGAGCAGTTCACTGTTGTTTCGGGTCTGGAAATCTTTCCATGTAAAGTCGTTGTCCTTGGTTTCGGGAGCGTTGGCGGCGAGTGTATAACGCAGCACATCCTGCTTGCCAGGGAAATCGACAAGGTATTCGTGAAGCCATACCGCCCAGTTGCGCGAAGTCGAAATCTTATCCCCTTCGAGGTTCAGGAATTCGTTGGCGGGAACATTATCCGGAAGGATATAAGTCCCTTCGGCTTTAAGCATGGCCGGGAATATAATGCAATGAAATACGATGTTGTCCTTGCCGATAAAATGCACCAGCTTGGTATCGGCTGATTTCCAGTACGGAACCCAGTCTTTCCCGGTGGTTTCGGACCATTCGCGGGTAGCTGATATATATCCAATTGGTGCATCAAACCAAACATAAAGCACTTTCCCTTCAGCACCTTCAACAGGCACTTTTACACCCCAGTCGAGATCGCGGGTTACGGCGCGGGGCTGTAGTCCACTGTCGAGCCACGATTTGCACTGACCGTATACATTGGTTTTCCAGTCGTCGCGGTGCGATACAAGAATCCATTCCTTAAGCCAGGTTTCATACTGGTCGAGCGGGAGGTACCAGTGTTTGGTTTCCTTCATTACCGGGATATTCCCGCTGAGTGCTGATTTTGGGTTTATAAGTTCGGTGGCACTGAGTGTTGAGCCGCAGTTTTCGCATTGATCACCGTAAGCACGTTCGTTGCCGCAACGAGGGCAGGTACCTGTTATGTAACGGTCGGCAAGGAATTGCTGGGCTTCAATATCGTAATATTGCTCACTTTCTTTCTCAATAAACTGGTTATTATCGTACAATTTCCTGAAAAAAGCTGATGCAGTTTCATGATGTATGGGTGCCGAAGTACGGCTGTAAACATCAAATGAAATTCCCAATTCCTCAAACGACTGTTTGATGATTCCATGGTATTTATCCACTACCTGCTGGGGAGTAAGCCCTTCTTTGCGTGCCCTTATTGTAATAGGAACGCCGTGTTCATCGCTGCCCCCGATAAAAAGCACATCGCGCCTACAGGAACGCAGGAATCGTACATAAATATCGGCCGGGATATACACGCCGGCAAGATGGCCGATATGAATCGGGCCGTTGGCATAGGGCAAAGCAGAAGTAACTGTATAGCGCTTAAAAGCTTCGGTACTGGAATCTGTCATGGTCTCACTCCTCATCAAAATAGTGTGCAAAGATACAGAATAGCTTAGGAATTGACAGAAATTAAAAATGCAAAAGTTCAAATTCAAAGTTCAAAATTAAAAATTAACCCTTCTACTCAATAAATTCCCTTTTTCACTGTTAATGCGCTATTATGTTTTTGTATATGTTTAGTAATGAGCACAATAAATCTTAAGAGAGATGCTTTTTGAACTTTGAATTTTGCATTATAAATTTTGAATTTACATTCAACCGGATTCATTACTTTTGATGTTGAAATCAACTCCCATGATAACTCCTCCTTACCTGAAACCCGGCGATAAAATTGCCATTGTTGCCCCGGCAAAAAAAGTTACAGCTTCCGAAATGGATGCAGCCATCGGCATATTCAGGTCGTGGGGATTGCAGGTAGTAACGGGACCGCATCTTTTCGGCGAAAGCAACCAGTATTCAGGCTCCGACAAAGAACGAACAGCTGACCTCCAGATGATGCTCGACGACAGGGAAATCAAAGCCATTATCAGTGCCCGTGGTGGTTACGGAACGGTGAGGATAATCGACAAGCTTGATTTTTCGGCTTTCACACAATTCCCGAAATGGATTGTAGGATACAGCGATATTACGGTTCTGCATTCGCATATTCAAGCCCAGTTTGGTATTGAAACCCTGCACGCCATTATGCCCATCAACTTCGCTGAAGAAGGTTCGATGGAAGCCGTTGAATCCTTGCGGAAAGCCTTGTTTGGTGAAGAGTTGAATTACCATTTCGGAAGCCATGCGCTGAATATTCCGGGCAATGTTTCAGGCCAGCTTACAGGCGGAAATCTTTCGATACTTTATTCGCTCACCGGCTCCCCTTCCGACATTCAAACTGAGAATAAGATTCTTTTTTTTGAGGATCTTGATGAGTACCTCTATCATATGGACCGTATGATGACAGGGTTGAAACGCAGCGGCAAACTGTCAGGAGTGAAAGCCATAATTACAGGTGGTTTGACAAAGATGAATGACAACACCATTCCGTTCGGTAAAACAGTCGAACAGATAATTGCTGATTATGCTGCTGAAGCAGGTACCCCGCTTTGTTTTAATTTCCCGGCAGGACATTTTCCCGATAACCGCGCCCTGATCATGGGCCGTGAAGTCCAGTTGAGTATCGATAAAGCGGGAGTATCGCTCAGGTTTTCCCCTTCAGTCGAAACCGCGAAAACAGGAATCCCATTTTGGAAAATCCTGAAACCATCACTGTTTTTCCTGGGATTTATCGGGTTTATCTATGCCATTTTGTATGTGATACGATTGTTTGTAAAGTGAAGGTAATAATTTCGGATTTGCGATTACGGATTGTCTAATCTGTCTTCTATCAAACCCTGAATTGCATGAAGACATTGAACTCTGAACACGCGAAGCGCAATGGAACCCTGAAACACTCAAACACATGAAGACATTGAACTCTGAACGCGCGAAGCGCTTTTGAACCTTTGAACCCTGAAACCCTGAAACCCTTCAAACCATGGCCGACCACAACGAGCTTGGTAAAATCGGTGAAGAACTGGCCGAAAAACATCTTCGCCGGATCGGGTATAAAATCCTGCAGCGCAACTGGCGTTATGGGCACGATGAGCTTGATATTATTGCCCGTGATGGCGAATGGCTTGTAATTGTTGAAGTAAAAACCCGCACTACGGATTTGTTCGGTGAACCCGAAATGGAAGTAAAACCGGCTAAACAACGAGCCATAGTCCGTACAGCAGATGCCTATATTCAATTTGCAAACTTCAATGGAGATACCCGCTTCGATGTGATCGGAATACTATTAGGCAATGGGAAAGTAGTGCTTAACCATGTGAAGGATGCCTTTATGGCCAGAATGTGAACCTCGAAGGGGCTATGAGTGCCCAAGTGCTGTGTGCTGAGTGCCCAGTGCTGAGTAACCAGCTACCAACAACCAGATACCAGCAACCAGAATCAAACAAACTGTTCCAGCAGCTCAATCCTCTTTTCAATCGGCGGATGCGTAGCAAATAAATTATCCCACGAAAAACCATGGGCCGAAGGTTTCGGGTTGTCGATAAACAACTGCGCAACATCGCGGCTATTGACAGCTTCGATGGCCGGATCTGCTGATATTTTGCGTAAAGCCGAGGCCAGTGCTTGCGGGTTCTTTGTCATTTCGGCTGATCCGGCATCGGCCATAAACTCCCTCGACCTGGAAATGCCAAACCTGAGAAGTATCGAAACCAGATAGCATACAGCTGATACTACGATAGCCACCAGTATGATCAATCCGGCTCCTTTCCCTTTTCGGCCGCCACCGGCGAACCTCAGACTTCGAAAGGCTATTTCGGCAACAAATGCAAAAATCCCGACAAATATGATCGAAATAATCAGCAGCCTGACATCGCGGTTGCGTATATGCGAGAGTTCGTGCGCCAATACACCTTCCAACTCGGCATCGTCAAGTTTTTCGATTATACCGCTCGACAGTGTAATAGAATAATCCTTTTCCCCGAGCCCGCTTGCAAAAGCGTTCAATGAAGAATCCTGTATAACAAACAGTTTTGGTGTCGTTAAACCATTGGCAATACAAAGGTTCTCGAGCAGATTGTAAACCCGCTTGTTTTCTATGCGCTCAAGGGGCTTCGACCCGGTTGCCAACCTGATAAACGATGTATTGAAGAACCATGCTATCACGAACCAGCAGCCAACGCCTGCCAGCACATAGGGAAAAGCACGGATAAAAGCCTGGTTGGCTTCAGTTTGAAGATCCTTTTCGGTCGACAGCAGAAAAACATAAACCATGCCCAGCAACAGCAACGGGAATGCAAAAAGTAAAATAACCGAAAGAAAATTGTTTTTCCTTATCTGGCTTTGGATACCGACGTATTCCATATTTTATGAATAAGTTCTTTTTCGGTTTTTAAAAAAGACGTTCCTGAGTGTTAAATATATCCATCGTCACTGGTCTCTGGTTGCTGGTTGCTGGTCAGTAGTAATTCTTTCCCCGACTCTCGTAACTCGAAATTCGACACTCGTAAATCGTAATTCGTAATTCGTAAATTGCAAATACCTTCCCCGTTACTGAAACTTAATAGTAGGAGGCTCTTCCATAGCAGCGCGGCCAGCAGCCAGGTCGAACAGGGTTTCGCGTTTAAAACCGAAACTGGCCGCAAAAAGTGTTGCCGGGAACGATTCCACAGCCGTATTGTATTCGGTAGTGGCAGCATTAAAGAACCTGCGTGCGGCAGCGAGTTTATTTTCGATATCGCTCAATTCTTCCTGGAGCTGGAGGAAATTCTGGTTTGCCTTAAGGTCGGGGTAATTTTCAACGGCAACTTTCAGTCCCTGCAGCACGGTTGCCAGTGCATTTTCGGCCTGTATCTTATCGTCGATGGTTTTAGCCTGCATGGCAGCCGAACGGGCTTCGGTAATACGCGTAAGCAGTTCCCTTTCATGCGTGGCATAGCCTTTCACTGTTTCCACCAGCTGGGGAATCAGGTCGTGACGCTGACGCAGTTGCACGTCGATATCGGCAAACGCATTTTCGCGCCGGTTCCGGAGTTTAACCAGCCTGTTATAAATACTGATAAGGATCGCAAGGATCACAACTACAAGAATAATAAATCCTATTACCATGGTATTTTTTGTTAAGGTTTATACAAATATAATTGATTAAGGCGAAAACATCACCGAATGATATTAAATCCTTTATTGCGGAATTCCAGGTTGTATTGAACCTGTACCTGAAAAGCCGGTAATTTTATCGCCGGTATTATTTCGTTACATGCCCATTTGTTTGCAGGCTTCGTATACCAGGAAGGCCGGCCAGACAATTGCTTTTAGGAAACCAACCACGCCCATCCAGAAACCGGTGGCATGCGAAATAAAATAAACGGCAGCGCCAATGAAACCCAATCCATACACGGCACCTGAGGATGCATTTTTTTGAATGTTGTCTTTCATTATTATAATTTTCTTAACTGTTACGAAATACTATTTTAACACCTGATGGAATAAGCAAATATATTCAAAAAAGCCAGATGTATACAATTTCAGGCATGATATTATTTTGATGTGCTTGGCATTATTAACTAGGAAGGGAAAATTTCTTATTGATTTTGATTTTGTTCTTTTGTCATGCCACAAAAGAACCAACTTAGCGAAGCGGTCTCATGAGCACCTTTGAAAATAAATACAGTGCGAATAAAAAGTCTAGGCTGTATATAAATTTTACACATCTGTACGCCTCGGTAAAGGCTCGCAAAACAAGGCTTTATAATTTGGTTGCCTGGACCTGACAGCACGTGAAGCTGGTGTTTTGCGGAGTTTATCCGGCCCCGACGGACACATGCCCGCGCTGTTTACCTTCGGCTATCCCGCTGTTGGCGGGATTGTAAAATTTCTATAAGGCCGGTCCTTACACCCTGAAAATCCTGGTGAAAAGTCAAATAGTAAACCCGAAATGTTGCCAAAAGTGAAAATTTTCTTTGATGGGACCGGCCTTATAGGGTTTTAGTAGTTTTTCAAGGAAGGTTTTTGAGCGTGGGGTATTAGCAAGCCATGCAGAAATGAGCCAACTTGCCAAAGCTTATTTCTTGCTAAATGTTCCATGGCGAGTGGCTTGCATGGCGTGATAAAAACCTGACGTAGTAAAAACACTAAAAGCCTATAAAGCCTTGATTTTTTGTTACTTTTTGATTAAGCAAAAAGTAAGAGAAATAATATCTAATCTGGATTTAAAAGTAATAATTCATTTTGCTTTCAAAATTTTTCAAATCAAAAATGGATTCCATCACATCAAAATAATATGTACCCAAAATTCACCAGCTGATAATTCAAAATCTGCAATAAGTTTTGCATGATGCTTCATCCCATATGGCTCAGGTCCCTGAATGAAACACCAGGAGTGGTTTCCCCGTTTCCTTGTATATTTTCCTCGATACACTGGGAATAAACAACTTCTCAAGGAGATTTCGCCTGTGGGTTGTTACACTCAGCGCATCGATATTATTATCCCTTATGTAGGTTTCAAGCCCGTTGAGGATATTATCGCTGATCATAATATGGAAACTGATATCTGCTCCTTTATACTCATTCGAAAGGTGTGTTTTCAATTCCTCAAGCTTCACCGAATCCCAGGGTTTTTTCTGTACAAAACAAACGTGTACACAATGGATTTTTATTTTAAAAGGTGCCAGCATTTGAATCAACCTGTTCAGGGCTGAATAATCGGAAGGGTCAAAATCGGTGGCATACAACACTGATTTTATCTCCTTAATGGTAGTTAAAGTGCCGGTAGGAAGTGCCAGAACAGGGATACTAGATTTTTCGATCACCTCGCTTACAACTCTGCCGAAGGCTTTAAAATTATCGCGGGTAAGTCCACGGGTGCCCATTACAATAATAGCCGGTTTGTAAACATTACTGTAAAGCAGCAATTCATCCGTATTAAAGCCGTTCAGAAGTTTGGTCGAAATACGGACCTGCGAATACCGTTCCCTTATACACCACATGGTGAGCTTATGCTCAAGTTTCAGCATGTTTTCGCGTGCACTTTTCTCTATTTCCCTGAGGCTTTCAACTAACTTTATCTGGTATGAATAATGGTCGGCATAAGGCGAAACATCGATGGCAGGATTATAGAAAACGTGTACAAGCTTCACCTCCGCCTTAAATTTAGCTGCCAGGCTCACTGCAAAGCGGCAGGCATTAAACGAAATATCCGAGAAATCGACCGGAACCATTATACGTCGTATAACCTTTATCCTGTGTATGGCATGCTCTTTTGCCAATCCGGCATCCTCCGAGGCCTTATCGATAATTTTTAAAGCATTTGCCAGGTCCTTTTCCTTCACCCTCAGGTCGACAAAACCCTGTGGAAGCACAGAATCCTTGCTGACAATAAAACAGCTTATTCCGCTGTCCTGCAGCATAATCTGGAGCAACATGGCCCTCGACCATGTAAAATGCCCGACCGTAATAATCCGTTCTTTCATATCTTTCATATACCCTCCTTTACAGCATAAAAAGAATTCGGTTGTTTATATACAAATATAGTAAATATTTCGCCGAAAACCATATGTTTTCTGAAATATTGCGATGTTGTTTTTCAAATCTATGGTCAGGGAGGCTGTTGCAAGATGCAAATCACAGATTATGTGCTGATTATATACGCCATCTCTGCACTTCAATCGCAGGTTTTACACTTTGAAGCGCAAAATTGCATATCTTTGCACAAATTAATATTTATGCAACGCAATAGCAGGCCGGGTAAGGGAGCCCCGAAGAATACTGATTCCCGGTCTAAAAGAAGTTCAGCCCCTGGTGGCGGAAGGCCTTCATCTACTGGCAGAAGCAGTAGCAGAAGTGCAGGGAAAGATGAAAGCCCACGTAGGTCTTATACCAAAAGCAGTGATGCCGAAAGACCAGCACGTCGTTCATTCGACAAAAGCAGTGATAACGAACGACCAGCGCGCCGTTCATTCGACAGGAGCAGCGAAGGCGAAAGGCCGGCACGCCGTTCGTTCGACAAAAGCGGTGATGGTGAAAGACCAGCACGTAAAACATTCGACCGGAGCGGTGGCAGTGAAAGACCAGCACGCCGCCCCTATGAAAGAAGCGGTGATGGTGAAAGACCGGCACGCCGTTCGTTTGATAAAAGCGGGGATGGTGAAAGACCAGCTCGTCGCCCCTATGAAAGAAGCGGTGATGGCGAAAGGCCTGCACGCCGTTCGTTTGATAAAAGCGGGGATGGTGAAAGACCAGCTCGTCGTCCCTATGAAAGAAGCGGAGATGGTGAAAGACCAGCACGCCGCCCCTATGAAAGAAGCGGCGATGGTGAAAGACCGGCACGCCGTTCGTTTGATAAAAGCGGGGATGGTGAAAGACCAGCACGTCGTCCCTATGAAAGAAGCGGGGATGGTGAAAGACCGGCACGCCGTTCATTTGATAAAAGCGGGGATGGTGAAAGACCAGCTCGTCGTCCCTATGAAAGAAGCGGAGATGGTGAAAGACCAGCACGCCGTCCATATGACAACAGCGGAGATGGTGAAAGACCTGCACGCCGTCCATACGACAACAGCGGAGATGGTGAAAGACCAGCACGCCGCCCTTACGAAAGAAGCGGAGATGGTGAGCGCCCGGCACGTAAGTCCTATGAACGTTCTTCGGATCGCAAAGGGGGGTACGACCGCAAACCTGTTAAAAAAGATTATCCCGGAAGCAAACCGGCTCCTCCAAGCCCTGATGGCAGCATGCGCCTGAATAAATTCCTGTCGAACTCAGGTATCTGTTCACGCCGCGAAGCCGACGAACTGATTATTGCCGGTGCCGTTTCGGTAAATGGCGTTATTGTTACCGAACTGGGAACCAAAATACTACCGACTGATAAAGTTCAGTACGGCGATGAAAAAGTACGGCGGGAAAAACTCGTTTATGTTCTTCTCAACAAGCCTAAAGGATATATAACCACTACCGACGATCCGTTCGACCGCAACACGGTTATGGCGCTGGTAGCCGATGCAGGCCGCGAACGCATATACCCTGTTGGCCGCCTCGACCGAAACACAAGTGGTTTGCTCCTGTTTACAAATGACGGTGAACTTGCAACCAAACTTATGCACCCAAAGCATAAAGTGCGTAAAGTGTACCAGGCAGAACTTGATAAAGCGCTTACCAAAGCCGATATGATGAAAATTGTGGAAGGCATCGAGCTTGAAGACGGGCTTGCGATGGTTGATGAGATTGAATATGCCGAAGGCGGAAAAAGCAAAAAAGAAATCGGGGTTGAACTCCATTCGGGCCGCAACCGTATTGTACGCCGTATATTCGAAGCCCTGGGTTACGAAGTTGTAAAACTCGACAGGATGGTTTTTGCCGGTTTAACAAAGAAAGATCTGCCTCGCGGCCGCTGGCGTTTCCTTACGGAAAAAGAAGTGAGCTTCCTGCAGATGATAAAATAAGGTTCAAAGGTTCAGGAGTTCAAAGGTTCAGGGTTCCCTAACGGTAAAAACTTTGTTCCGGTTTTGAAGTCTGACAAAAATAATTACCTTTGCACTCCCAATGAGCCCCGGTGGCGGAATTGGTAGACGCGTCGGTCTCAAAAACCGATATACGTGAGTATGTGCCGGTTCGATTCCGGCCCGGGGTACAGTTATAATAAACGCTAACAATTTGCTGAGCAGGTTGTTAGCGTTTTTCTTTAGCGGCTATTTACTAAGCATCTATAAGCTCTTTAGTAAGGGTTTGGAGTAGCATGACCCAGGCCAAATATTACTTTCTGCTTTACGACGCTCGAGTCTTGCAGAAATGTCGGCCGCTATAGGGCATATAGTATGCTAATGTGAAATGATTGCCTGGGTATTCTGCCACGGTTATTCGGCTTCTCCACAAGAGATCGCTTTGCTAAGTAACAAATTGGCGAGTGTGAGGTGTAAGAATTTAACCACGCAAAAGGATTCTAGCGGTAGCGTTGGGATTGCAACGTCACACATCGCAGATGCGCTTCAGCAAGGGTTCCTTAGGTTACAAAGTGTATTACCTGGGTATGAACCGGTTTATCGAACGATTTATTATGGCTCGTCTCGATGGATCTTACATAAAACTGCTCAATCAATTAGAAAAAATCCCGCTTATTATACTGGATGACTTTGGGCTGGCTCCATTGGATCACAACACTAAACTCACTCTGTTACAACTGCTGGAAGACCGTTATGGGAAACGTGCAACCATTATCACATCCCAACTTCCTGTAAAATCATGGTATCAGTATCTGGATGAACCCACTTTAGCTGATGCAATAATGGACAGATTGTCAGGTTCAGCTCACAGAATTGAATTAAAAGGAGAATCTTTAAGAAAAAAAACATAAGAAGAAAAAAGCTATTTTTACCACACCATAGTTCCTTGCCTACTGGCTCACTTTCAACCGGATTAGTGGCTCACTTTCGTCCGGATTTACTGGCTCTATTTGTCCGGAATATTCAATTAGCCGGCAAAGTGATTTCCAGTAGTATCGCATGCGACTTCATCAGCTGCAGCTGAGAGGAATAGCCAGTACTCACAATCTCTTCAGGATTAAATAATGCAATTTGCCATCAGAAGGCCATTAGAAGCCCACAGAGCCCCTAGAGGTGAAGCGAAGTGCTGTTGTTTGCTAAATAACTGTGAAGCAACCTGTGTTTTTATATTTAGTTCTTCTGCAATTACCGTGACAGGAAAAAGGATACTTAAACAGCGGCAATGGATGCGTGGGGGGGGATAATAGAATTGATTTAAAAGCCACGCGAAAGGATTCGCGCGGCAGCGGAGCCATTGGGGTTTGGTTGTTACGAATAAGAAAGCAAAATGCATTAGTGAAGACTACAGGTCCAGCATTTTCTGCACTTCTTCTTTCGACAAGCCCGGTGGGGGTGTATGCCCTATATAAGGGGCAAGGGGGTCAACTCTATAAACATATACGTACCCAATGGTTGGATCGCAGCAACGAGATTTATCCCAAGAAGAAATGTCAGTAATACCGATATGAATGCGATTGTCTGGAACAATACTTATTCCTGAGTTAACATATAATGGGCCAAGATCGAATTCCCAAAAATCATCGTTACTGAATTTCCCATAATTATCAAATACCATCCATGAATAAGGATCATAACTTATCTTATCATAGGAAACATCCCAGAGGTCTGGAATATTTGGCATTATACTTCTTGCGAAAGCCACCTGTTTCGATGAATTGAGATAAAAGTATACCTCGCCCTGTTGGCCATACTGGGATCCACAGTAGTATGGTGTATAATCACTGGGATTGGGGGTGCCTGGATACGCCAAATGATTGAGTGTATAATACCCGGCATACCATTCTCCATCTTCATAGAGTGTCGCTTGAATAGTCTGCACCTTTTTAGACTTATATAAAACGTCGAATGAAGTGGTTTGGCTGGTTGCTTCAGCGGACTTTAAATCTATGGCAAAAGACCCGTTGATTCCGGGCAAGGGTGTTAGCCGGACAGTAATCTTCGAATTGGTATTATTAGCTATTGAAATCTGATTGTAATCAATTCCGGCAGCAGCAGTTCCATTGTCATTTAATAAGATGAAAAAAGTAGCTTTTTCTCTTTCAAACGGTATTACTGTATTTGGAACCGTATTCCCATCCAGGTAACCCAATTTATAATTCGGAAGAGTAAGCACAGCACTATTTAATGAAGAAACCTTAAAATCGCCGTCGTTATAGGTTATTTCAAAATTAAAATTTTGTTCTGTGGTTTTTGTTGTAGAGAAAGTTATAGTCAAATTGTCAACTGTACCACCAAGGGTGCCGGTAACATTAGTGTTATCTAAAATTTTGAGACTTACAAAGCCGAAATTATCCGAATTCACTGTTTCTTGTTTTAAAGCAGCAAAACCAGGTACGGGTTCTTCATCAATAGTCTGTTCCCATAATGCTTTGAATTTTTTGTACGATTTAACCAGATTGCTAAGCCAACCCTGAGTGTAATTAGTGTTTTGTATGTTATTTATTTGAAGGTTAAATACAATGCCTTTTGCAGTTCCGTTAACGAAAGATATTGATTTGGATGGAGCTAATGATGCCTTAAAAGGAATGAATGTATTATCAATAAACTCTTCCCATAGCGTTCCGGACCTGCGGAGTGTTTTTTTCATAAATGCCTTCACAAACAATATCCCTGTCATCCCCCCAATAAAAGTCCCAAGGGGAGAAAATGCACTTCCTGCCAAACCTAATACCACAACTGGGGCAGATAACCTGGCAAGACAAACCATATAATCCAATACAACACATTTCATGTGACTGGTCCTGTAAACCTCGTTAGCGCAATCACCATTTGTTGATTTTAATACATGGTTATTAAGTAAGCTATTCACCTCATCCAATGCAGACCGGTTTGCAGCTATAAAGTCAACCGCCTCTTTCTGCTGCAAAGGTGTAAGACTATTAAACTGAAGCAATGCATCATCCAAGCTTTTCTTTATTTCAAGATCGGTGGGATTATTATCCTGAATCTTAATCTGTTTTATGAAATCGCTGATATATGAAGCCGGGTTATCAATTTGCGGCGACGGCAATAGGTTAAATGATATTGTGTAATCTTTGCTTTCAACCTGCAAAATTAACTTTTGGCTGCCTGATGCAACAACAGGCATCATAAATGCTAATAATGTATCATTAACCTGCCTGATTTCAATGCTCTTTCCTTCAATTGTCCCGGTATAAATATTTTGTTTAAAGGCAATGTTTTTTGCAATTAGAGTTACGATTTCCAATTGATAAACATTACTTGATTCCACCCTTATAGATGGGGCACCTTTATTTGGATCTTCTCCGCCATTGCTTTCTTTCTTACAGCTATAAGTTGATAAAATCACAAACCCCACTAATATAGAGATGAAAATCCAGGTTTTGTTTTTCATATTATTTCAAATTAAATTATAAACAATTACTGCTTAAGAGGATGATTTTAAAGTTCAATTAAATTGCCGGTTTACTTACAAATCCCAACAAATCGGGTTATTTATACAGGTATTTCACACAATCAATAAAAATCACCTGATACGGGGTGTATCAAACATATTTAACAATCTTTATATGTAGAATGTTCGATGAGATTCATTAACAATATTTCCTGTTGCTATGCCAGAATTTTGTGCCGACACGAGTTACAAAAGCGCCACAGGGTGTCCCCTCTCCTCAAAAAAGAGAGGGGTGACTTTCTAAAGGTGAATGGTGATAACAATTAGCTATTTTTCTATTTTTCTTTTGAGATAATAAAATTGGCTGTATCGGCCATTGTAGTGTGATCGTTCGCCTTGTTGGCCTTTTTAGCCTGGTGGTAACCTGATGTGTAAGGAAATTTCATAAGTGGGACTTTCTCCTCAGTTATTATTTTAGGGCCTATTGGTTTTATTAATAGCCTGCTATTTTCATCTGTATTCAGAATTTTGGGATCAACCGGGTAGGCATTCATGAGTTTTGAATCGTAATGGCGAAGCATGCCGGTAACCGTTGTTAATTCGGTGAGGGGATTTATCCATTTTTTAGCCTGGTGATCGGTAAGGATGACCGGCATTCGTTTGCTGCCGATTGACCGTAATAGGCTGTTGGCGGTGGTGGTGATTATGCTGAAGGAATGAAGGTTGTCGCCAGTTTGTGGATTAAACCAGGTGTCCCAGATGCCGGCAAAGGCAAAGGGATTCTGATGGTTGCGGAGATAAACTAGGAATGGTTTTGAGAGCCCTGGGTTTGTAGGAACTGTAATAAAGGCTGATGCAAGAACCAGGCAGCGTTGTGAGCGGATGGGTTTGCGGAAGGCTTTTTTGAGAATTATTCCGATTGCACCCCTGAATGAGGGATTATCTTCGAGATTTGAATCACCTTCGGAACGGGCGTTAAAAAGACTCATTTCGGATTTTGCCCAGAAGGGGGTAAGACCGAATTTAAAAAGTTGGATTTCGTGGGGTTTGTCGTTGGTTATTACCGGGACATACTGGCCAGGGCTGATGTTGTAATTTGGCTCAATTGTAATGGATTGTGGTGGAAGGGCAAATTTGGTTTCGATATTCTGAAGGGTGGTGGAAAGGATGTAGCGGGTGGGCATGATTAGTTATTAATCAAAGTTGTGGCTACAATATAAGCGATTTATTTGAAAATTGGAAAATTGGAAGATGGAAGAGGCATTATACCGACACGCGTTAGAAACGCGCGCCAGCGGGGGCGATATTGAAAAGCTGGTCGTCGCGGGTTTCGCCATACGAGGCCCTTTCCCTGATGCGCCGGAGTGTATCGTCGGTCTCGAGTATATTAATAGCATTTTCGAGAAGCGAACCCGATTGCCTGTTGGTAATCTTGCGTCGGATAATGTTTTTCGATCCTTCCTTTACTTCCTCGAGCCCGATTATATGAAGGAGTTCTTTATAAAACTTCTCGTTAAGAGAATTGCTGTCGTTGGTAAATGGCACTTTCAGAAGGTGGTTGGGCGAAAGCAGTTTTTTCAGTGCGATAAGTCCTTTGTCGTCCTCCTTGTCGGCATTGCGCAGTATGTTTTCGTAATTACGGACATCGAAATGGGTGCAGGTGATTTCGTCTGTCAGGGTATCGATAAACGGCCTGGCAATATCGTTGTAAAAAAGGTTCGTATCGCGGGTTACTTTCTGCCCGTCGCGCCATTGTTCATAGTGTTTTACAAATGCCTTATTACGATAAAATAGTTTCTCGAAGGTAGCTGCCTCGAAAATATACCATTCGTATACATTGGTGGCGATAAGGTATTTTATATCGATATTGTTTTCCTCAATGCGTTCGCGGAGGTAATACAGCACCAGTTCCTGCAGCGCCTTTGAATTGGGTTTGGAAGCCGAAATCATTTCGGTTTTATTGCCGGGGCGTTTGGCTTCGATAATAACGCCAACTTTATCCTTGTTAGTTTTGCCGAGGTGTATTACAAGGTCCTTGGTATCCTTGGTATTTATTTCGTTTGTTTCCTTATAAAAGGTATCGCGCAGGAAATCGCGTATATGGTTTTTCTGGTTTTCTTCGCGTTCAATTTCATCAATTTTACCGAGCAGCCGTATGAGGTTCGTTTTAAACAATTCGATCTCACTCCGCAGGGGTTTCTGCTTAAGGAAAGCTTTGTTGAGGGATTTGCGGGGATTTACAAGCTGGATATTCATTCATTCGGTGTTGAAAAGTAAAAAGCAAAAAAAAATAACAGGCGAAACAGTATATCCAAAGTAAATAAAAATACTAATATGAATGACTTATATATATAAAAACTATTTCGCATCTTCCTAACCAGTAAGGCTTTTGAGGAGTTTGGAGTTCGGTCAGCACGGATTTACCTCACTTCCGGTAGCAATCAATGTTAATCTCTCCCCTGACTCTGTCAGGTAATTAGCATTATTCAGTTTATAATTGTAATTCTGTACCATAATTACAGCCTCCCTGTAATTATTATTCAGATTAATTCTAAGTGCATATATATTGATTTTATTGAGTTTTATACTGGTTTAACCACCTGAATTGTAACCTTTGAACTAATTATATTAAAAAAAAGTTTTATAAAAAGTATAACCTTTTTTGTTTTTCCGGATAAAGAATAAACACAGCTCATTTTTCACTATCGGAGATCTGCCCCCACTGCCCTTGCCCGGCTTCCTTAATTTTTAAAATACAGCTCTTATTGGATTGTAATTCATCTTATACGTGTATTGCGTATAAGTATTTATTAACCTCAAATTATTTTTTTTATGGCTGTAAAGTATAATGTAGTTCAAAGAAGGAACCCTGCTGATCCTGGTGCTGTACGAATGTTTTATGCATCTGCCCAATCGGCAGGTGATTTAACCATGGATGAGATCATCAGGCGAATTGAGTATGCCAGCTCTATAAACGGAGCCGACGTAAACGCAGTTGTTTACTCTTTTACGCATGTTTTGGTCGACGGGCTTTCGAACGGCCAGATTGTACGCCTGGGTGATGTGGGCAGCCTTCGTATCGGCCTGAGCAGCGAAGGCAAGGCTGCTGAGAATGAAGTTGGCGGCGAATGTGTTAAAAAAGCCAGAGTCATTTTTACTCCAAGCGCTAAATTAAAGAACATGCTGCTGACGCTTAAATACGAGAAAGCCTGATCGCGCAGAGCATGACTTTTTGTTAACTAAAGGTGTACATTCCTGTTCGAAGATGTACACCTTTTAACTTTTTATCGTAATGTTCTCAAAAAAGTTAGTATCGTAATTGCTAATATGTATTTTACCGAAAACGATACCTATCGTTCAGTAAAACGATTACTATCGTTTGGTAAAACGATTACTAAGGTTTAGGAAAACGATTACTATAGTTTTTGAAACGATACGTATCGTTTTCCATCCTGTTCGGGAATTGTCAGATTTGGTGGCTGGTGGCTGGGCACTGGTGGCCAGGGGCTGATTACCGGGGACTGGGGAAGGGTGAGGGGCGAGGGGCGACGCGATGGACAATTCAGGGACAAGGAGATTTGAATGCGCGCAGCGCTTTGAACCTTTGAACGCCGGAGGCATTGGAACTTTGGGACATCGGGAAGGGAGAAGGGAGAAAAAAGTCCTAAAAAAAATGCCGGACCAGGAATAATTTCGGCAACAGTGTTATTAACTTTACATAAAATTGTATACTATGAAACTCTTACATTTCATGTTTTTTGTATGCCTTATGCTACTTACAGTTGTATTCAGCTGCGAAGAGATCGCATCGGATTGTGGTGAGGAGAGTAGTGATGGTTTCGATGCTTACGGTTCCTATTTTAAGAACCCGGCTGATATTTACTGGGGCGTTACAGGCGGTGTACGGTCGTACACTTACAACTACGAGTTTGGCAATATCTGCACCAAACAGAATCCGAAAGTATCGTTTACAATGGCCCTGAATCACTCTAACTCCGGTTCAGCGAACCCTATTTCTGTAAAGGGAGGAGTTTATACCTGCTTAGGGGTTCAGGCACAACATGCAACCATGACTCCTGATGCTGAACAGATATTTTACAGAAGCACACCTGCCGAAATAGGCATGCAGCAATGTTTCAGCGGTAAGTCTTCGGCCACCATTTACCCGTTTATAACATTGAGCTTTAATACCCTTGGCTCAAGCCATGATGATTCGGTTTACTTTATCAGAGAAGTTTTAATGCTGGAGGCGAAGATTAATTTTAATGTACCTAAATAAACGGTGGCGGGTGCCGGCAACCTTCAAAACCAGGCGAAGGGTTGGCGGCAGGTGTAATGGTGTAATCAAGGCAAGGCGATAGGGGAAAGCAAAACAAGGGACAATACAACAGGCCGGCACGGAATACAAATCACCTCCAGGGGTTTATCCCAGGCCTGACTATATATGTATAGGGCTCCAGGATGTCCGCTATTATGCATTATCAGGGTAGAAAAATTGGTGAAAGTTGTTGACTTTTTGGTTATAAACAGGACCGGGGAAATCCGGTTTGTACGATTTCAAACCATCGTTATGTTAAAGTAAAACAGATATACATTACAGTACTGTTGGTATATGTAATATCTCATACGTTGAATCCGGTTTTTTAACTGCACTTTGTCAGGCGATTTATATGCAAAAAACATCAATATATGCGAGCCAGGCGAAATTTTTTTTTCATTTATTTGCGTAACTTGCAGTCATAATTCCAATCAAGTCAAATCGCAATTAAATTAAATGCTCTATGAAAAAATCTTTACTCTTTGTTACAATAGCCATTCTGTTATCAATTGGATTAAACGCGCAGGAATGGAATTTTGGGAACGATTCGGTTAATTTTCCGATCTATGCCGGCGTTCCGGCCGGAACAACAGTAACCATCCAGGGGCTGTCAATAACTGCAGGAACCACACCTGCCAATATGGGACAAGTAGAAGCATCGGTTAAAACATATCAGACAACAACATATCACCATCGGTTTAAATTTAATGGAGGTGGATATACCGGCGCATCAGCTACCGATCTCGTACCCTTAGTCAATATGCCGACACAACGCTATATAAGTTTTGCTGTAGCTGGCAATAGCACGATCAAGGTCCATGGGATAACCGGATCATCCACCTCAGCCAGAAAATTATTTGTTACTACCGGTGCAACATACATAGGAGCAATGGATATGCCCACAGGTTCGGAAATTACTGAAGCAACATTAAATTATACAGGACCTGCCACTACCTTATATGTGTTTTGTAATGCCTCAATAAACCTGTATTTGCTTAAGGTATCTCCTATAACTTCGGTTAAAGTAATTCCTTCTGACATTGGCATTTCATTCAATGGAACGCAAATATTGAATACAAAAGGGATGAAACTTGAAGTGTACAATGCATCGGGTATGCTGATTACGCGATCGTGTTCCTCAATACCAACAGGCAATTTCCCGAAAGGAGTTTACATTGTGCGTGTTGCCGGATCGAATACAGTACTTAAGTTTAGCAAATAGTATCATTTTAAATTGTGTTCTTTCCCCCGGGAAAAGTCACCGATCATAAAATTGGTGTTATCCTGCAACCTGATTGAGAGAATATTGATTGCGGAATAGGGTGATTCAAGCCATATTCTCCGTTTATGATTTTATCGGGCTAACCTGATCGGGCAACATCTGTTTTAAGGGATTAAATGTAAATAGAAATGAAAACTCATTTTGGTTTATAGTTATTTCCCTTAAATGCTAAACTGCTGCCTGTTGGGTGTATTATGCACATGAAGGGAAAGAAAACAATTGATAACCGATGAAAAAAACACTGATTTCAGGCAAACTTTTATTCTCATTGATAACCTCACTGATACTAGTTGTTCTGTGTCCGTTTCAAACCTATACTCAAAATGCCAAAGCATTTCTTCCTTATCCGGATAGCCTGCCTTTTCAAATGCCCATGATTTCCTTACCTGTAATTCCTGATTTCAAAGTACATATTACTGACTTTGGAGCAATCGGGAATGGCCATCAGCTTAATACTGAAGCATTTCGAAAAGCTTTCGAAGCATGTGTTGATATGGGAGGAGGAACAGTTGTTGTTCCTGCCGGGGAGTGGTTAACGGGTCCTATACAGTTTTGGAGCAATATCGAATTAAGGCTTGAGAAAGGAGCGCTTATACTATTCAGCAAGGATCACAATGAGTACCCGATCATCCGGAATCCGGTGAATAAGAGTTTTATGGTAGCCCCTCCGATTTATGGCTTCAGGCTCGAAAATATTGCTATAACGGGCGATGGTATTATTGATGGCTCGGGCGAAACCTGGAGGCCGGTAAAAAAATCGAAAACTACTGAAACACAATGGAAGAATCTGGTGGCTTCAGGTGGTGTTGTAAACAGCGACAACTCTATGTACTGGCCAACAAAGGAAGCAATGGATGGAGAGGAAGTTTTAACAAGTCTTAATAAACCAAACAAAGAGCTTACTGCGGAGGATTATTTACCGGCCCGTGATTTTATGAGGCCAAATCTCTTAATGTTCTATTTATGCCGGAAAGTACTGCTCGATGGACCTACTTTTCAAAATTCACCCAAATTTGTTCTGTATCCGACTTTTTGTGAAGAAATGGTTATCCGCAACATAAAGGTACTTAATGAGTGGTGGTACCAAAATGGTGATGGTATCGATATAAATGGAGGTAAAAATATCCTGATCTATAACTGCACTGTAAATGCAGGTGATGACGGCATTTGCATGAAATCGAGCAAAAGCAGCAATTACAAACAAGAGCCTGTGTTGCAGAATGTAGTAATCCGTGATTGTGTTGTTTACAAAGGTCATGGGGGATTTGTAATCGGGAGCAATACGGATGGAGGCATGAAGAACATATCGGTAAGTAACTGCAATTTCATTGGTACCGACATTGGATTGCGATTTAAGAGCAGCCGCAACAGAGGAGGCCTGGTTGAAAATATTTATATAAATCAAATTTATATGAAAGATATTGTAAATGAGGCCATTCTGTTTGATACCTATTATGAAACCTCCGGGACTCAGGAGCAGGTTCTGCAAGCTGTAAATGAAAAGACACCTCGTTTCCGGAAATTCAATATCAGCAACATCATTTGTAATGGTGCCGCGCAGGCAGTTGCCATTACAGGTTTACCCGAAATGCCCGTACAGGATATTGAATTTAATAAGCTGACTATTTCTGCAGTTAATGGATTTAAAGCCACTGATGCGCAGAATATCAGGATCAGCGAAGTGAATATTATACAGGTCAGATCAACCTTATATTCATTGACTAATTGCAGTAATTTTGTTATGCAAAAAGTGACCTGCCCTGATAATACAAGCAAGTTCATGCACCTGGAAGGTAAAAATACTGCCAACATCCAGCTGATTCAAACGGATATATCAAAGGCAGATTTGGGTATAGACTTTGGCGAAGAAGTTGGTAAAAACGTATTGATTTATAAATAACAAATTGAGAAATAATGGCAATACCCAATACAAACCCGGATTAATGAAAAAGTTATTGCTTTTACTTATAATTGTAATCGCCACTATCACCTTAGTCACCGCCAAAACCTATATAGCAGCTGTAAACGGGACTTCGTCAGGGGCAGGCACTCTGGCTTCGCCTTATGATATACCTACAGCCATTTCGAAGGCTATTGCTGGAGATACGGTATATATTCGCGGAGGTCGTTATATGATGAGTACCCAGGTTAGTTTGAACAAAGGGGGAACCTCAACTGCCTGTATTTCAATTTTAGCCTATCCTGGTGATGAACGACCTATCCTGGATTTTTACAACCGCGGATATTCGGGAACAAATGCATCTTCAGAGCGGGGAATCCAGGTTTCGAAGGATTATTATTATGTATATGGATTGGATATTACACGTGCCGGTGATAACGGTATGCATATCCAGAGTTCTTACAACAGGATCCGGAATTGCCGTTTCTACAAAAATTGCGATGGTGGGTTGCAAATCACCGGTGGTACCGGAGCTTATAATGAAATCATTGATTGTGATTCGTACGAAAATTTCGACTATAAAACGATTCCCGCAGGAGGCAATGCGGATGGTTTCTCTTGTAAACTAACCGTTGGGACTGGCAATAAATTTATACGGTGCCGCTCGTGGAATAATTCGGACGACGGATATGACTGTTATGGCACACAAAACGATATTTATTTTGAAGATTGTTGGGTGATGACGAATGGGCAAAAGACCTACGACGTAACTGAATATCCCGGCGGAACAACAGGAATAGTTACGAATTCGGGGAATGGCAATGGGTTTAAAGTTGGGGGCAATGCTTCACCTGGCGGAGCAACTCTGATACGCTGCATCTCTTCAGGGCATAAGATCATGAGTACAAGCAATAAAGGATTTGACCAAAATAACGGCGTAGGACGTGTGTTTTGCTACAACTGCAATTCGTATGATGATGG
Source organism: Bacteroidales bacterium (assembly GCA_963677975.1). Lineage (GTDB taxonomy): Bacteria > Bacteroidota > Bacteroidia > Bacteroidales > UBA4417 > UBA4417. The sequence goes on from OY782677.1 coordinate 5,520,073, forward strand.
CAGGGGGTTTAGTTTTCCGAATAATAACGATCCGCGTGGTGCAAATAGCTTCACCAATAATATCTCGTTAAATTCAGGAAGCAATTCCTTTGGAGCAGGCACTGTTTTCAATACCAACACCTGGAACGGAATTCCGGTTTCGACATCTGATTTTGTAAGCGTTGCAGTTGAAAAAAGCAAGGACGCCCGAAATGCTGATGGTTCGCTGCCCTATATGGGTGGACTATTCCGCCTTGTGAGCAGCTCAGGATTGATTGACAAAGGAACCAATGTATCCTTGCCTTATAATGGTGCAGCGCCTGATTTAGGTCCTTTCGAATATGATGCCACTACTTCGGTAACTGTTGTTCCGGCTTTCCATTCGGATATTTCGGTAAATTATTATTCTGGAAATCAAAAAATTACTATTGCTGGTTTAATTACTCAGATTGATGTATATTATATAAGTGGTGTGAAAATATATTCCCGGATCATTAATTCAAATACTACCGATATTAATACAGGCAATTGGTCGAAAGGAGTCTATTTAGTACGGGTAGTTTTACAAAATGGCACCTGCACAGGTAAAAAGATACTGATTAATTGAAAGTAGTTAATTCATTTAACTAATCCGATTTACCTTACTTCGTAACTCTAAACCAATCAATATCAGCCGTCCCGGCATCATTTACCACAGAACTGCCAAGTGCATAAAGGCCAACCTTGGCTCCTATCCACTTCCCTTCGCGTGCCTTAAATGATTTCCCGATGTCGGTATAATCCACACCTTCAGCACTATAGCTGAAATGGCAAACTGCTCCTTCGCGGACCTGAACCTTAAAGTAAACGATCGAAGAATTTATTGGTTTAGTTTCTACAATTTCCTCTTTCCCCGCTTTGTCAGCCTGGCCACACAAAGCCATGCGTACTTCAAGCCTGCCGTTATTCTTTACGATCGAAAGAGTTCCATAATCTAAGCCCATGACTAAAAGGCCTGCTTCATCCCCCTCAGAACGGGCTTCGAAAGTTAGTCTGGCAGTTACAGTAAATTCAGGAGCAGGAAATTTCTGCAGAAACAAGTTCGAAACACCCCATAAGCTGACTGCATCAGCAGGCCAGGGAATACAATTCAGCCGGAAAAACCCAAGATTCCCGGAAGGATAACCCCATATGGGCTGATAATTGGCGTGCCATTGCCATTGCAATCCAACTTCACTGGAATTGAATTCATCACTTTCGGGAGGTGTTGCATTAGGATAAGTTTTACCCACATTTGGCTTTTTGAATGTCCGGACAGGTTCACCGGTGCCATCGCCATCGTTGTCAGTACCTATAACCGGCCAGTTATTGATCCATTTCACAGGGTTAAGGTGCACGACTCTTCCATAAGGTCCCAAATCCTGGAAATTGAGGAACCAATGCTCTCCTGTTTTTGTATCCACCCAGGCGCCCTGGTGAGGACCATTGATATCGGTTTTTCCCTGCGTCATGACAGTTTTGACTTCGTATGGACCAAATATACCGGCTGAGCGCATAACTATCTGCCAGCCCTTCGGAACGCCGCCAGCCGGGGCAAAGATGTAATAGTAGCCGTTTCGCTTATAGATTTTAGGACCCTCAACAGTTGGATTGTCTTTATGTCCGTCGAAAAGAATTACAGGGTTCCCATTCAATTTAGTTCCCTCCATATTCATCCGGCTGACCAGGATTACACTTTTTACACCGGCACGGCTTCCTGCCAGTGCATATACAAGATAAGCCTTCCCATCATCATCCCATAAAGGCGAAGGGTCAATCAGTCCCTTGCCGGGCTGGACTAATAAAGGCTCAGACCAGGGTCCGGCCGGATCGGTAGCTTTAATCATATATATCCCAAAATCAGGCTCAGGATAATAAATGTAATATTCGTTCTGGTGGAAACGGATGCAGGGAGCCCAAACGCCTTTGCCATGCTGAACTTTGTCGAACACATCATACGGTGGTTGCTTGGGAAGTGCATAAGCTATCAATTCCCAGTTGACCAGGTCGAACGAATGCAGGATGGGTAACCCTGGAATACAGTTAAACGAGGAAGCCACCATATAGAAATCGTCACCCACCCGGATGGCATCCGGATCGGAATAATCGGCATACAACACCGGGTTGGTATAGGTTCCGTCACCTTTATCAGCCACCCAAACACCGGTAACCTTAGCAGGATTCTGAGCCATGAGATGACTGGCGAGAATCAGAAACAGCGATACAAAAAAAACAGAAAGGACTTGCTTCATAAAATCAATTGCTATTTTACTTAATATCAGGATCATACCAGTTCCTGCCGGAAGATATTTCCCACTTATAGGGTGCGAATATATTCACTTTATTGTACTTTGAGGCTTCTTTCTTACTCAGTCTTTTTGCCCATACTACACGCTGGGCTTCATCAGCTCCCGGACCATAATTGTTGTATTCGGCAAAGTTTACCTGGCTTACATCATCCTTTTCCGACCAGGCATGCCAGCCTTCGGGGTTGATAAAAGGGCCCATTTCACAATTCAGGAAAGCCACCTTGGCATGCATGCGCCACGGACGGCCGAGATAAACTTTCGTAACACCCTCAGAAGCAGTAAGTTTACATTTCAGGAAAACAAAGCCGAAAGGTTTGCCTTCAGTTGTACTTGATGCAGTGATGTATGAATTGCTTTTACAGTGAATTGTGCTATTCTCAAACACAGCCGTTGCTTCTCCGAAAATAAAATCAGTTGTCCCTTCGACATAGCAATCTGCGAAATACTGGCGGCTGAAATTCCCGCCGGCATAAACTGTATCCTGGTTGCCTGTAAACCTGCAGTTGCGGAATACACTGCGGTCACCCTCAACATGCAGGGCAACTGCCTGCCCGACTTGCCCGGCAGTATTTTCGACCGTGATATTTTCCATTATAAAATCATCGGCTTCAACAAGCATTGTGTAGGTAAAAAAGGTGCTGTTCCGACCAAGGTTAATTTTAGCAAAAAAGTCGTTGTACGAAATAATTGTCTTATCCACGCTTTCGCCGATAATAGATAAGTGGGTGTTGCATGCCGGTACCCTGATTTTTTCCCTGTAAGTTCCATTTTTAACAAAAATGGTTATACGTTTATCAGGAAATGCCTTGCAGCTGTCAATGGCCTTTTGTATGGATGTAAAGTCGCCGGCACCATCCTGGGCAACAGTCATTTGCGTTGCATACTGAGCCAAAGCCTGCGAAGCAAATAAAGTAATGATCAGCCCGGTAAGAAAAGTGAGTTTCAAAAGCTTCATTTTAACTACAGTTATTTATTCCCCGGATTTTTAAAAATCTTATCCAAAAAGTCAACCATGTATTCAACTGTCGTTTCGAACCATGGATCGAACAGCCAGAATGTGTGGGGCGCTCCGTTGAGTGTATGAACTTCGGAATAAACACCAAAAGTATCCAATATTCTGATCAAACTGTCGCGGCCTGCATGATAACGAGGCTGTGAGCTGTTGACAAATAATATCGGGGGTGTGTTCTTCCCGCCATATAACACCGGTGAGGCTTCAATCCACTTTCCGGGATCTGCCTTATAGGTTACTCCAAGCCATTGTGCCCCGGCTGAGGGTTTAGCCGGATTATTGTCTTTGGCACTCTCATTCGGATCCGTAAAATCGAGTATTCCATCCATATCAATGATGGCCTGTACTTTAGCAGAAACTGCTGTGTCTCCTTCATTTCCATCGAACAGATCAAGTCCGCTTGACATGCCTGTTAAGGCGGCCAACTGCCCGCCGGCTGAACTTCCGGAGATGGCAATCCGATCGGGATCGATGCTAAACTTAAGTGCATTGGCGCGTAAAAAGCGGACAGCGGCTTTCAGATCGTACACAGCGGCCGGATAAAGCGCTTCGGGCGAAAGCCGGTATTCGACACAAGCCGTTACATATCCCTGAGTTGCAATCTGCATAGCCAAAGGAACCTGCATGCTTTTATTCCCCGAGCGCCAGCCTCCGCCATGAACCAGTATCACAGCGGGGTATTTCCCGGGTTTCGCAGGCCTGAAAATATCCAGTTTAAGCTCGCGCCTTCCGTATGGAGTTTCGGGCAAAGTCGAATAAACCATGTCATAAGCTGTCCGTATACTTTTTGCGACCCCGGGATAAACAATCTTCGCGCCGGGGAAATCCTTTTTGATCTTTATCCAGGCCTGGTAAAGGGTATATGAAGTATCGCGGGGCAAAGGCTTCTGCTCCGCGGTTTGGGCAAATAATCCCGGAGCAAGTAAATACAAAATCACTGTAAAGGATACTTTCAACCAATACCGGATCAATTCATCTTTCATTTCACACTCTATTCTATTTGTGTCCAAAATTTTATATTCTGAAAAATCTTCCGAATCTTTTAAGTCCATAATTTTTTATCTCCAGGGAGCAGCAAATTGTCATATAAAATTCATTTTCAACTCTTTATAAATTTCCGGTAAATAACACTTTTCCCATATTTAATAGTAACAAAATAAACGCCCGGGTTAAGTTTTTCTAAATTCAGTTCCACTGTTTCCAGCAGGTCTACTTTTTTTGAAAGAGCAAATACATTTTGTCCGTTAACAGAATAAACATTGATATTCGCAATACCCTTTCCAGCTTCCGGGAAATCAATTTTTAATGTATTTTCAACCAATGAAGGATAACATCGGAATCCCGATTCCTCATATTTTGCAATTGCAGTTACTCCACATGCCGAGGATAATATCCCCTGAGCCGTAACCTGTAAAGTTGCTCCGGCTCCGCATACGGGATTGGTAACTGCAGCAACCACCTGACCGGAAGGATACACAGCATATGTATAGTCAGGAGCTGTAAGTGTTCCCGGATTTGATGCGCCCCCGGTTAAGGTTATTGCAGGCACAGTTCCATCTGCTTTGTAACAATCAACAAATTTAAAATTAAATGGAACTGAAGGAATTGGAGTAATGGGAGTACCATCCGGATTTCTGGGAATATTTAAAATGGCATACTTTCCGGTACAAGCAAATATGCCACCTTCTACATAACAGGTACAACCCATATCTCCGGCTGTTAAACTGATATTGTTACTTGCCACCTGGCTGCTCCAATAGCAATTTAAAATATGAAGTTCAACATTTCTGCCACGTACCATCCGGTCTTTATTACCATCAGCCCACCAGCAATTTAGCCATGTAATACTGTAATGCCCATCCGTAGGCTTATCCGTATCTGAACCACCGATTAAATTTGAAAAACGATGATCTGCTGAACCACCTGAACCTCCGGCAAGAGGAGGTTTTAAATGCATAAATTTACACCACGAAACGGTCACATTATCAGAAGTTCCGGTAATGTCGAAGCAGTCGTCAATGCCATCCTGAAATTCGCAATGGTCTACCCATACACTGGAAGCACCTTTAAGGGATAAATTATCATTTCCATCTACATCATAAGCACCCGGGCCTTCAAAAATCAGATTTCTGATTATAATGTTCGATCCTCCGCCTATATATAAAATTCCGGAACTGCTGCCAACTTGATTATTATTTATCATTCTCGCTCCCGGCAAACCTACAATGGTTTTGTTTGAAAATGATCTGCTTAACTGGGATGTAAATGTGAGTGTGCCGGATACAATAATTATTGATTTGCTTCCGCTGAGTTCAGCAGAAAACTGTGAGGCAGTCGTTACTGTTACAGTATTGTTAGGAGTTGGTAAGCCGCCTCCTGTAACGCCGGCAGCATATCCTACAGGAGCTGACATGCAATAATCCGGAGTTTGAGCATACATATTAATCCGGATAAAAAGGGAAAAGAGAAAAATTAAAGATAAAATGTTTTGCATCGTTTGTTTAAATTTTTTCGGGGTCAAAAAGAATTACTCGCATCTCTTTTATTTTCAGAGGTTTTCGAGAGCGAATGAGTCGGCCATTTTTTCAAGCATCTTATTTTGGGTTGATCCCAGGCTAGTTCCTGGAAAAGAGAACAGATGCCAAAATGAAAGATTTTGCAGGTAATGTTTTCAAGCTGCTTAATAATTTTCTTTAAGTCGTGAACAATTTACTTCTACCTTGCTGACATTATTCCGAACTGCTTTTACTCAATTTCAGAGGTTAGTCGTTCTTCATTCCATTTTCCAGCAGTGACTGCAGATACACTTCAAGGTTGGTATATTTCTTTGTAAGGGTATAAGCATTTCTATCCGCTGGATTATTGGCATTAAGGCCTTTGAATACTTCCCAGGTGTCAGCTATTCCATCATTATCTGAATCAGGTGCCGGGCTCTCCTGTTTAAGAACAGGCCATCCTCCTACTGCATCGGGTAAATCGATAATTCCTTTTTTGCCACCCTGGAAAGTTTCACCATATTTTTCGATACCGGTGCGGGCTTCTTCAACAACCCTAAGGTCAACAGAATCACGACGCAAACAGGCACCGGCATTATTCAACACATCCCGGAATGCTTCATATGCACTTTGAGTTTTAAGTTTTGTATAGTGAACCGGTCGCTTAAGTTTCGATTTGGCTTTGGTCATTTCGTCAACACCTTCACCCTGTACTCCGCACTTCCAGTTATTTTCAGATACTTCCGGCGAACCTTCCATCACGTTTCCTTTGATATAAAATTTCCCGGCGCCAAGCGTATCGGAGTTGAAACGGGGATCAAAAAAACGCTGAGTCAGATCCAGAATGCGATCTGCACATTTCTTACCGGTGGCCGGACCAGGCTTATAATAATTGTTTACCATATTATAATTACCTTCCTCTCCACCATACGTGCTGTTATAACCCCAATTGTATATAACATTGTTCCTGAAGTCAACCAGTTCTTCTTCAGGCTTGTTGGTGTATCGCGAACCGCAAAAGCGCGGATTGCGGCTTGAGTGGTCGGAAAGAAGGTTATGATGAAAAGAAGCGTTATTACCGCCCCATATTCCCCCGAAGCCATGTTCTCCTTTATGATGGCTCGACGCACTGAGACTTTCGCTTATAATACACCACTGCATGGTAAAGTTGTGGTTGTTGTAAAACGATGCAGTTTCGTCGTTCGACCAGCTGAAACTGCAATGATCAATAATAATATTCCTGTGGTTGATGCCCGATATGGCATCCATTTCCTGTTTGCTTTCATTTCCTGGTCGTATGCGGATGTAGCGGATAATAACATTGTCAGCTTCAACCAGGATTCCGTAATTTTTCAGACAAATACCATCGCCCGGTGCAGTCTGACCTGCAATGGTAATGCTATCCTTTTTAATAGTTATAGTTTTTTCAAGTTCGATAGTCCCGGAAATACGAAAAACAATTGTTCGAGGCCCCATTGTTTCGACAGCCTTTCGGAAACTGCCGTTTCCTTTATCGTTCAGATTGTCGACAAACACTACTTTACCGCCTCTTCCACCGGAAGTATATTTCCCTCCACCATCAGCTCCGGGAAATGCCAAAGGCTGGCCTGATACCATGATATCAGTTAGTAGTAAAAAAAACAAAATGAATAAATTCTTGCTTTTGAGCATAGGGTGATCTTTAGGCATGTTTTAGTTTAACGGGAAAGAGAATAAACCTGGAATCCGGATCACATTCTCAGGTTTATAAGAGTAATCTGAATTAGGAAGACTGAACATTAAATGTAAAAATATTGCCAGCCCCTCACATTATAATACCTAATCTGATCTTGTGCGTTTTACATTCCTTTTATTTCAGACTTTTCCCGGTTAACCCATGTAAGTATTAAGGTCTCCACCTGGGATCCCCCGAAGAGTTTTTACCTGCAAAGTTGCTTGCAATAATGCTAAAATCCCCGGTACCCGGATCTTTAAATAAATCGGTTGAAAGTCCGCTGTATGGAATTAAACCAGGAACATTATACGAAACCGTAAAGAAATCGGTTGTATTATAACAATTGTTTGTAACAATGTTTGTCCCTGTACTTGCTCGGATTCCCCTGGCTAGAGCTGCATCCTTAGTTTTACCAAAAATGCAGTTATTGATATTGAGAGACGCAACAGAATACGTATTAAAGTCCATAAAGTAATATCCAGCTGGTAGCATATCATTAAAGGTGCAACTTTCAACGAATACAGATTGAGAATTCGCCATTGTGTTCAACAATATGCCTTTTGTAAAATTGTAGCAGGTTGAGTTCCTCATTTCGAAATTATTGATTCTATTACCTTCTGCCAGGCCATTGGCCGCGTGGAAAAGTGCATAACCACTCGAGTTGCCGATATCATTTATGATACAATTACTCACAAGGACCTTGTTAATAATTCCCCATGGAGCAGCACCGGTCTGTAAACGAACAACTGCATTTCCAAATGATCTGATATTACAATTTATGAAACTTACATTCCCGACATTACAGCTAAACGAAGAAGTAGTATTGAACATATAAGAAACTTTACTTATCCCATCGCTCTTTAACCCTGAAATTGACACATTGGAAAACACAACAGAGTCGATACTTCCTGAAAAATCAGTTTCATAAACATAGTTCAACTGTGCCTGGCTGCCCACACCTGGAAGGCATATTACTTTAATTGATTTTGAAAGCACAAAAGCAGCAGTTGAATTGCATGTATAAGTTTCACCACGCCGTAAAATGAATGCTGTACCGGAATTTGCAGTTGCCATTGTATCTGTTAATATAGTCGGTCTGCCGGTAATACTCCTGAGATCAATTATCTGATTACCAAGATTTGGCGTAGCCGTGGTTGTATAATTCTGGGTTCCACGGAGAGTGGTTTCACTAAAAATGGTAATTATATATGTAGTAGTACTTGCGAGGCCGGTAATTTCTTTTAGTGAAGCCGTATTATCAGCATCAGTTAAAGGAACAGCCTTAACGAATGTACCATCTAATTTGTTTACGTTTATAGAGGTCACCCTGGCTCCGATATTGAACCAGCGTACAATTATGGAATAATCAGTCACATCACTTGATGTTGGCGGCAATAAAATGGTCGGGAATTTTCCGGTCTTAGTTTTCAAAACTACAGATTTTGAGTCCTTTGAAGGATCTTCAGCTTTAGCCTGCAAGCTGATATAATAACTCTGATCCCACAGAAGATTGCTGAATACCACTTTTGAAGAATCCTTCGAAACTGTAATTGTCTGATCCGCATTCTGAAATATTGAGTCACGGCTTATTATAGTAATATACGAAATTGCCCCGTCAATTTTAAGCCAGGATACTGAAATCTGGTTACCCTGGATAACCGGATCATCCTGAACAACAGGCATAAACAACCTGATTAATGGATTTTCAACAGGTTCCTTCTTACATGAGCCAGCAAGCATTGCAATGCAAATAAGACAGGAAAGTAAAAGATTAGGAATTATTTTTGTCTTCATGATGTTGAACATTAGCTGTATCAGGCTTAATAATTATAATAGTTTTGAAGGTTTCCCAGGCTTGCTGCAATAATGGACTGATGGATCGGCAGAATATACCGGACCGGTGCTGTTCCGGTATTATCAGGATAACCTGCATACATATCGGTAATAAAGGCAGGTACTGACCCGTCGGAAGCAGCCAGGTTCATCAGCCAGTTGGCTGAGGTATATTCAGCCGGCGGAGTTGTAATTTTACGGTATAAGCCGATAATATCAAGTGTTACATTATCCGTTTTGTATTTCCAGTATATCTTATCCGGATGGTTTGCATATTTCCCCTGCCCGGTGCCGAAACGTGTATCCAGACCCATCTGAATCAGGTTCTCCCTGGTGGTACTGATGTATTTTCCATAAAGATTCCAGCGAACCAGGTCGAATTTCCTCAAGCATTCCCCGCCGAATTCCCAGGCACGCTCATTAACAATTGCAGTGAAAAAGGTAGCTTTATTTGCTGACACTTCGTTAACATACTGGGTAACTTTACTATCCCATAAATTTGATGCAAAAGCACGTTGCCTCACTGTGGTAAGGGCATTTTTTGCCAGGGCTGTTGGTCCGCCGTTAAGTTCATTCTCGGTTTCAGCAAGCATAAGCAACACATCGGAATAACGCATAATTGGCCAGTTAATACCTGTATATTTTGTGCTTGCTACTCCCTGCGGGCTCGACATAAATGCTTTGCACCATTTCCCGGAGGCAATACCACCGGTAGGACTTACTATTACCTGTTTAAGTGTTGCATCAAGCGAATAGAGAGCGCATGTAACAGGTAACCGGGCATCGGCCGAATCGAAAGAGTAAAAATAAGTGGGAGTGAAAGCAATCGAACCGCTTGCACTTCCGTAATTGTGTGAACCGGCCAGCATTTTAATGCCGTTATAATAGCCGCAATCGCTGCTGTAGGTGGCAGGGAAAGCTATTTCATATAATACATCTTCGTTTTTAGGTGTAATGAACTTACATTCGTTCAGGAAAACAGTTCTGAATGAAGGATTTAATGAGTGCCTGCCGCTGTTAACCAATTTCTTACAGTATACGTTTGCAATTTCATAATAATGACGATAATCAGCCTCATTTCGCTTCATTTGCATTGCTCCGCTGGCATCCGAACGCAGCGCATACCCTCCCCTCGCAAGAGCCAGGCGTGCGATCAGCCCCTGGACAAATCCACGATTCATTCGTTCGATTCCTTCCGGCAACTGATCAGCATAATACATATCAGGTTCAACCTCTATTAAGTCGTTGATAATATTTGAGAGGATAGTGTCGCGATCGGTTCGGGGTAAATAAAAATTATCCCCGGCTACGGTTGGAGTTGTTTTATATGGCACATCGCCCCAGTTGCGAACCAGTTCGTAATACATCTGGGCGCGGAGAGCTACGGCTTCTCCATACATATTACGTACATTGGCATTTGTTGCGTATAACGATCCTTCCTTTATTCCTTTTATACACTCGTTTGCACGATTAATTGCCGAATACAGATTGTTCCAGGGCTTCAGGACTTCGCTGTTTGAAGTATTGCAGGTAAATTCAGCGATATCACGACGTCCCCCGTCGGAAGCACCGATAATAATTTCCACATCCGAATTTACGGTATTATAGTAGGATAGCCTGGTTGAATACCCTTCGTCGAGGGTAAGCAATGCATATACTCCTTTAATAGCGTTGTAAATATCATATTCGTGAGAGAACACATATTCATTGGTAAACGTTGAAGGAGAATCCGATTCCAGGAATTTTTTACATGAGGTAAACAACACTGTGGTTGCTACTATGAGGTATATTAATTTGTGGACCATGGTATTAGCTATTAAGTTATTATTAAAAAGTAACATTAACCCCGAATGTGAATGAGCGGTTTTTCGGATAAGCTGAATAATCAACACCCGGTGTCAGAGGCGAACTTCGTATTGTACTTACTTCAGGATCATATCCTGTGTAATTAGTCCAGATCCACGCATTTAAGATTGTGAAATAGAACCTGCATTGGGTCATTCCCGCTCTTGAAATTATATTTTTGGGTAAAGTATAACCCAGTGTAATATTATTCAAACGGAGAAACGATCCGTCTTCGATAGCCCAACTGGTTACAACAGGTCTTCCCATAAACGGGCTCCACATGGTTGCATCTTTATTTAACTCAGCTAAAGCAGCAGGATCCGATACAAGGTTCCCCTCCATATCCATATACTTGAACCTGTGCTCATAATCAACAATATCAAGCATATTGGTATAGGTTCTGTTCCAGTATGATGTAAAATCAATTTTATTGGCGTTATATATCTTATTGCCATATACCCAGTTGAAGAACAAACCCAGGTCGAACCCTTTATACCCGGCTGTAAAATTTATACCACCTGAATGCTTCGGGTTTGTATTTCCAATAACCGTGCGGTCTTTATCGGGGCTGATAATCATACTTGAGTCAGAGCTAAGTTTCTTCAGTTTCAGGTGACCCGGTCCAAAGTTAACTGCAGAAATAATACTGGCGTCATTTGCTATACCCGGCTTTAAAGTATATTTTTTTGTTGTTGCATTATAATCAAAGTCATCAATAGTGTACATTCCATCGGCTACATACCCATAAATCAGCCCGACAGCCTCGCCAACCTGTAAAATATAATCATCCCGCTCCCTGAGGTCAGTGCTGGCCCAACCGGAATTGAACGGTTTTGAATCAACTCCATCCAGTTGATCAATTCTGCTCTTGTTAAATCCGATGTTGAATGCAACATTAAATGTAAAATCTTTGTAATCTATAACATTGGCATTCAGTGTCAGTTCAACACCCCGGTTCGATGTCTGGCCAATATTACGCATCTGGCTTGTGTATCCGGTATTGGAGGGAATGGTCGACTGAACCAACAAATCTTTTGTAGTATTCCAGTACATATCAAGAGCTCCGTTTATACGCTCTTTGAACAGGCCAAAATCAATACCCAGGTTACGGGTAATTGTTGTTTCCCATCTTAAATCAGGATTGTAAAGGATAGAAGATGCCGGTTGATAATAAGGTTGAGGCACCTCGCCAAATCCAATCGGTTTTGACGAACTCAGTGAATAAAGCCCTCTCCACAAATCGTCATCCATCCGGTTGTTTCCGGCTTCACCAATACTCATCCTTACCTTCAGATTCGAAACAGCAGCCAGATTCTTCATAAATTCCTCATCGCTAACCCGCCAGGCCATAGCTGCTGCAGGAAAGAATCCCCATTGGTGTCCCGGTGCAAATTTATTTGAACCATCAGCTCGTAAGGTTAAAGTTAACAGGTAACGTTTAGCCAATGTATAATTTGCCCTTCCGAAAAAAGAAGCCAGGCTGCTTTCGCCGGATTGATTTGTGTTTGTATATTCCTGTGATCCCAAGGTCATTAAAGCAAATGCTTTTTCCGGTTCAATGTCTTTATTTTGGAACAAACGCGCAGTACTTGTAATTGATGAAGTTGTATACCGGTTTATTTCCTGTCCTAACAGAAAATTAAGCTCGTCACTCCCAAAAATCTTTTTAAATGTATAATTAAGGGTATTTGACCAGCGATAGCCCGGGCTTGTACTCGTAATGATCTGGGCGTAAGGAAGGTTGCCATTATTTCGTGCGGTGTTTGTTAATGGGCCATAGAACCAATTATCTTTATTATAATTATAATTTGAACCAAATTCAGAACGTGCCACAAGCCTGGGAATAATGGTCCACGATAAAGCAGCATTCATGTTCAGGGCAAATTTATCCTGCTTACGGTAACTTTGTTCAGCAAGTGTAACAGGATCAACCAGCCCGCTGGCAACATCCAGCGAACCAGATAAATCATTTTCATCGATCGGGATATAATCAGCAAGCCCGTTCATTGGCCTATAGGTAACTGCATTTCTGATTTTTGTAGATGATTTGGTATAATCCGAGGTACCTGCACCATCAATAATAGTTTCCGAGAATCGGGCATTGAATTCTGCTACCAATACTTTAAGAATATCATGGGTTAACCGGAAAGTCAGATTTGTCCTGGAATTTCCTGTTCCTATCATCAATCCCGGATCATTGGTTCGTGTAAGACTTAAGTTATATTTAGTGGCTTTGGTGCCACCCATAATACTTAAATTATTCGACACTGAATATTTCCCCTGGCTCAATGCATCACCCAGATAGGAAGGTCCAAATACTTCATGCTGCCAGTCGGTGCCAATCTGGTTTTTATAAATGTCAATATCTTCGAATGAACCGAAATATGTTTCGTAACCACTAATACCGGAAGATCCTTTCAGTGAGGCAAGTTCATATTGTAATAAAGCAAATTCGTACGGAGCCATAACAGCAAGTTTTGTCGGCAGGGTTTTTACCTGTATATATCCGTTATAACTAACAGTTGTTTTGCCCCCGGTGGGATTTTTTGTAGTTATAATTACAACACCATTTGCTCCCCGTGCTCCATAAATTGCGGTTGAAGCAGCATCCTTCAGAACGTCGATGCTACCGATATCATTAGGGTCGATGTCGCTGATTTTATTAACTGGAAAGCCATCGACTATATAAAGTGGAGTATTATCCTGAGTAACAGAACCTCCTCCCCTGACACGAATCAGGATATCGGCATCCGGCGAACCATCCGTGGCTGTAACTTGTACACCTGCCAATCGGCCAGTAATTGCCTGGGCTGTTGATGAAACCGGTATATGATTCAGTACTTTTCCGCTAACTGACGAAATTGATCCGGTCAGGTCTTTTTTACGTACAGTACCATAACCAATAACAACAACTTCATCTAGCAATTTAACTTCTGTTACAAGGCTGATATCGAAATCAGTTTTTCCGGCAATGGGAATATGCTGGGTGACGTATCCCACAAATGAAAAAACAAGTTTTTCGGCTTTCGCATCAACTCTTAACTTGAAATTTCCGTTAGCATCAGTTATTGCCCCTACCGAAAGATCCCCATCAACAACAACATTAACTCCCGGAATAGTTTCCTTGGTGCTTGCATCTCTTACAACCCCTTTAATATCGATCTTTTGTGCCATTAATGACACATTAAACAATATAAAAAGGGATAAAAGCGGAATGGCAAACTTAAATCCGTTCAAACTCTGTTCTGAATTTTTGTAAAAACAATTCATATTTCATCAATTAAAATTTGTTTGCTTATGATTCTTACATTTAAAGAAAACAGGCAGTATTTTCAAAGTTTCAAAATATCAGGAGATCAGGAAATCAAAGTTTTCTTTTTAAAACTACTCAACCAAATATACAAATTATTTCTCTGATTGGTCGTATAAATACAATAATTCTTAAGTGCCCATGTCGGGTGGCATCCTGGTTACCATATTGATATTAAATAAAATAAGGAGGCTGTCGTAAACTGACAGCCTCCAACCGTAAACACATCATCAACCAATCAATAACCAATATTTTGCCAGAATCCGTTTGGATCGGGACCTCCGGTCCTGTTGGTAACTGCATCCATCTGCGGTTGCGGTATAGGGCGTAGAAGGTGATGATCCTGGATATTATTTTTGGCACTTCCATTATATAGCCTGACTCTTTCTAAAAGTTTCCCGGTTCGCTTTAAATCGAACCATCGTTGCTGCTCACCGCAAAGCTCGCGGGCTCTTTCATCGAGAATTACATTTATATTCTGCGAGCCTACCATTCCCTCCTCGGCAGCTGTAAGCGCATTCGACTGCCCTGTTATAGCGCGGGCGGTGCGAAGCTGGTTTAGTTTCTGTGAGGCCTGGCCTGTGGATCCCGACTTCATATATGCTTCGGCAGCAATAAGGTACATTTCGGAGAGACGGAAAATAAAAGCGTCGCGTGAGCCCAGGTCGCGTATTACCGATCCCGTATAATCGTCGAACTTCTTAAGCTGTATATACATACGGTTGCCTTTGAAGTTGTCGTTCCCGGTTGCAGTTGTGGCAATGGTAGGAAGCGTTCCTGCTGCATCCTGGTAAAGCGGGTAAACCTTTGCATTTCCTACATCCGTGCGTGAGAAAAGAACATAGCGGTTGGCTGCTCTTGCAATTTGTGCTGCAGTCGGGATTCTCTTTGAAAGATAAATGGCTGTATCGCGCATATTAGCAAAGCCCGACGGAGGTGCCACAGTTCCTGCAAATGCAGCGCCGAGCGAAGGAGCCACATAATATACATCGCGGAAACTTGCTGCATAGCGCTGGTCGGTTGCATCGTTGAAAACGTCGAGGAGATACCCTGACGGCACAAACCTTGTAAATCCTTTACTGTATGGCTGGTAACTTGTTCCAAGATCATAATTGAGACCGCCGGTTGCAGGGTATTTTAAGGTTTTCTTGGCTTCGGTATCGGTCCGGATCAGGATACCGGTAAGACCGGGAACCAGGTTCCACACTCCAACAAACATCAGATGCGAAGCATTTCCACCTGTTGTATTTGCGGCATTGCGGATTATCATACCCGACCATGTCATCCTTTTGCCTAAAGCATCCAGTTTTAACCTGCTGGGTAATATATTGTACTCAAGCACTTCGGAATAATCCACAGCCCATATAACCTCTTTGTTGGTTACCCCGTTTTCGTTGGCACCGCTCCAGCAATCGGAATATTTCGAATAAAAAGAACAGCCGCTCCCGCTTATAACTTCTTCGGCAGTTTTTGCTGCATCAATATATGCCTGGTTGTCGTTGAATTTACTTCCCTTATATAAAAGCAGGCGGGCTTTTAAAGCTTTTGCAGCCCAAAGGTTAATCCGGCCTGTTTTTCCTGTTTTTGCTGCCAGTTTTACGATTGCATCATCCACATCTTCGAGCATAAATGCATAAACATCCTCTTCCGAATCGCGGAAAGCCTCGGATGATGCATTGGTAACTGGTTCGCGGTTTATCTGAACAGGTCCCCAGGTTTCGACCAGATGCCAGTAATAGAATGCCCTGAGGGTTTTCAGTTCACCCAGGTAAGCATCGCGTTCAGCAACTGAAAGCACATTGGTTGGCGCTAATGTGACATATTTTATACCCGTATTACAAACATTAATGGCGGTATAAAACATCTCCCAGTATTCATCGAAACAGGCATTCATCGTTTCGCGTGAGCTGCTGGCAACTTCCGGGGTTATACCCGAATAGTCGATAAGCACCTTCTGACGGTTATCGTATCCGGTAAGCCATGTATCAGTACCTCCTTCGCTGAGCCCAAAAGCGGCTTCTTTTCCATACCATCCGCGCAGATACGTATAACTGGAGGCTACCAGGCCATCAATTCCCGATTTTGTTGAGTATATCACATCCTCTGTTGATCCGGTCCGGTTATCTTCATCCAGGAAATTTTTGCACGAAACACTTATTATCGAAAGTGTTGCAAAAAATATAAAGATATATTTGAATTTAGTTTTCATAAGTTTGTTTTTTGCTGTTAAGGACATTAAAATTCCAGGTTTAATCCAAATACCATTTGTTTCGATAACGGATTAGAGATGGCTCCACCACGTTCAACATCGTAATTGTCGAGATTACTGAAGGTAAAATAGTTCTGCAACGAAGCATATAAGCGGAGATTATCAATGCCAATTTTTCCAATCATATCTTTTGGCAGATTATAACCCAGTGTTACCTCTTTGATCTTGAGGAATGATGCATTTTCGAATGCTAAAGCAGGTATATCATTCTGTGAGGCAATACCAGGGCGGGGGAACCTGGCGTCCTGGTTCTCAGGTGTCCAGAAATCGACATTTGGTGATCCGTCCTGTTCGGTAGGTTTGTAAGCGGTGTTATAGTCGTACTTGATCCATTGGCCGACCCTTGCATAAACCAGTGCCGACAGCGTAAAGTTCTTATACGAAAAGGAGTTACTCCATCCGATGATAAATTTCGGGCTCTTATTGTAGATCCGTTTATCAAGATCGTTTATTATTGAATCGTTATTCCTGTCAATGATCTTTATATCACCCGGAACCTTGTTGTATTTTTTTGCAACGGCAGCTTCTGCAATTTTCCAGCAACCATCAGCCTCATACCCGTAGAAGGAACGTACAGGTTCGCCCACGATAAGAGCCTGGTCAGGATTTGATACATCCTGGGTGGCACCACTGGCAAGGGCAACAATTTTATCACGATTCATCGAATAGTTAAAGGAGGTAGTCCATCCAAAACCATCTCCTTCAACCACCCTTACATTTAATCCTAACTCAATGCCCTGGTTTTCGGTCTTTCCAACATTAGCCAGAACCTGCGGATAAATTGATGTTGCAGGTAATCCTTTGTAAAGCAATAAATCATTAGTTTGCGACGAATAATAATCCAGAGTGGCCGATACACGGTCCTTAAAGAAAGAAATATCCATACCAACATCGAATGTGGATGTTGTTTCCCATGTAAGATCCGAATTGCCAAGTATAGCTGGTACGAGCCCGTTTATCAGGAGGGTGCCGTAGGTATAATACGTCTTCTCGCTTCCCAGCGATGTAAGTGTCTGGTAGGGTTTAATCGCCGAATTGCCAGTCTGGCCCCAGCTTACCCTCAGCTTTAAGTTATCGATAGCTGAAACGTCCTTCAGGAATGATTCTTCCGAAATCACCCAGGCGCCGGCAACCGAAGGAAAATATCCCCACTTGTTACCTGACGAGAGGCTCGAGGAACCGTCGGAACGCAATGTTGCTGTGAGCAGGTATTTGTTGTTAAATTTATAATTAACCCTGCCAAAGAATGAAAGCATACTGCTCTCGACATACTCGTTAAGAATAGCGCGCCCTGCGGGTAAGATATTTGTGAGGTCGTAGAATCCGTTTTTCCCGTAATGATCCTGAAGTCCATAGCCATATGTATCGTGCGACTCAAACACATTTTGCTGTGCATGCTGGCCTACAAGTACCTGGAGTTCATTTTTTTCATTGAAATTTATATTATAATTAAGTGTATTATCCCAGGTTAAGCCTGTTGACTGGCTGTTTAATGCATCGATATAGGAGCCGCGGCCCGACTGGTAGTTGGAGGTACACATATAATCTTCGTATTTCCCTACCCGTTTCGACTGTTGATCCAGTCCGAAGGTTGATTTAAACTTCAACCCTTTCATTATTTCCCAGTCTAAATAAGCAATGCCAAAAAGCCTGTTGTCGAGAGTATTGTTCTGATAATAATCCGCTACTTCATTTAATAAAGGATTTGTATGGCTTGTAGCGAGTTCTGACGGTTTATCGAGGATATCACCATTGGCGAGATAAGGCTGGGCAAGTGAATGCATTTTAATGAGCTGTGAATACACATTATCTTCACGACGTTCCCAGTTGCGGTTTGTATACTGAATACTTGTTCCAACCCTGAGAGTTTTGGTAAGGTTATGATCCAGGGTAGCCCTGAAGTTATATCTCTTGAGATTGTCGTTTAAAAGCAGCCCGCCTTCGTCGAGGTAACCAAGCGACATTGAATAAACTGTTTTATCGCTGCCTCCTGAAATGCCTAATTCGTAGTTTTGCGATACACTGTTATGCATCATCATATCAAACCAGTCGACTCCGCCTTCCTGGTAAATGCCATACACTGATTTCTCATAAGGAGCGCTGACAACTGTTGAAAATACTTTATCGGCTGGATAATCGGAGAGTACTGTCGAGCCCCATGTGCTTGCTACCTTTTCGGCTGCATAGCGTTGTCTTTCAGCCTGGAAAATATACTCCTGCTGAACATCCATTAACTTAGGAAGGTTTGTAGGGCTATTTAAGGATATATAAGAGTTAAAGGTAATTTTTGACTTTTCGGCTGATGAAACACCACGTTTTGTGGTAATAATAATAACACCGTTAGCTCCTTTCGACCCATAAATTGCAGTAGATGATGCATCTTTCAGAACTTCAATTGATGCGATATCGGATGCATTAATGTCGACGGTTGAGCCATACTCAATACCATCAACAAGATACAACGGGGTATTAACGGCATTAACGGAGCGGTTTCCACGCAGATTAACAACAACCCCGCTTCCTGATTCACCGCTGGATTTCATAACATCGATACCTGCAACCTTTCCCTGCATGGATTGAAGAGGATTGCTTGTTGCCGACTTGAGGATTTCAGCCGGTTTGAGCGATGACACTGCCCCGGTAAGATCTCTTTTCTTAACTGTTCCATAGCCCACAACAACTAATACATCAAGTTCCTGTGCACTTTGTACCATTACCACATCAATAACAGACCGGCTGCCAATTGTTTCGGTAACAGTAACATTTCCCACAAATGAATACTGAAGGGTTGTGACATTCGCCGGAACATCAATCGAATACTTACCATTAATATCGGATAACGTTCCGCTTGTCGTACCAGGAATTGATATGGTAGCACCAATTACTTTTTCGCCCGACTTATCAGTAACCGTCCCTGTGATGGTTCTGATCTGGGCATTGACCAGGGTACCTGCCATTAAAGCAAAAGTACAAAGGACAACCGTTTTGAGAATTTTTAGGTTAATTAACATAAATAATATTGGTTTGAGTTTGTTGATTAAGCAAATTTATTCTGTAATCGGTTTTTATGGGTGAAATAATTTGTATAAAGTGTGGAGTTTTTGATTCATTCTTTTTTTTCGCGAAAGCACTCAGGAAGAAGGGATTTTGCACCCGGGAACGGGCAGGGAATCCTGATTATTCTATATGCAAATAATAAATCGGAAACTTTAATACCTGAAGTATTTCATAAAACCCATATCAGGCATTAACATATGCTTCGCAGCTACCTGAAAGCTTATTCCCCCGTTAAATTCATTCATTATGCAGGTTTATTTATCCAGCTGCTCATATTCAATGCTTGCCATTATAAACGGGCCTGTGCCTTTAGGGTCGTTATCCCTAATTATTTCGTTAACATAATATTCGAATGATCCATCGCGGTATGGAGTACCACCCAATCCGGCAACCCCGCATACACGAGTGAGGTTAACCAGGCCTTTTTCATCAATAACTATAAAATTCTTTATAAGACCTTTATATGCTTTTGTTGCAGTTACAAGGTACTTTTTGTCGATATAACCCTTGCGTACCGCCTTGAGTATCGAATAGGTAAACATCGATGTACAGGATGTTTCAATATAGTTTCCGTTGTTTCCGTTACGATCCAGCACCTGGTACCAGCCTCCGGTTTTAGGATCCTGGATTTCGGCAAGTTTCGCAATCATGTTTTTCAGAATTGAGAGCATTTCTTCCCTGCCGGGTTGATTTTCGGGCAGAAAATCGAGCGCATCAACAATAGCCATCGAATACCAGCCCATTGCCCTGCCCCAGGCGTGGGGCGACTGCCCGGTTGCAGGATCAGCCCATTTCTGACTTTTCGATTCGTCCCAGCCATGACGGTATAAACCCGTTGCAGGGTCGCAGGTATGCCTGGCGACAAGGAGAAACTGGTTTACAACATCAGCAAAAGCCTCAGGTTCATTGAACTTCAGGGCATACTCGGCATAAAACGGGGCTCCCATATATAAACCGTCAAGCCACATCTGGTCGGGATAAATCTTTTTATGCCAGAATCCACCCTCCGATGTCCGGGGTTGGGTTTTTATCTGCGATCTAAGCGTATCGAGAGCTGTTTTATACCTTTTATCACCGGTTTTCTCATACAGGCAGATAAGCAATTTGCCCGGATTCAGGTAATCGAGGTTATAGTTTGATTTGGCATAGGTCAGTATCTGACCTTTATCGTCGATCAGGGAATCAGCATATCCTTTTGCATACTGAAAAAACCGGTCATCCTTAGTGGCTTCGGTGAGTTTCACCAAAGCCAGACCTTCGAGTCCCGGGGTATAATTCCATCGCTTTTCTTTCACAAAATCAACCTGCCAGCAGGAAGGAAAGCGTACCATTTCTGATTCTGCCATTCTCACTGACCACAATTCAGAGCCAGGGCTGTCAGCGATTTTAGCCCTATTCTGACCACAAGAGGAGATTGCTGATACAAATGCAAGGAAAAAAGCAAAAGACAATGTGGCGTTTTTCATAAAATCAATCCTTTGGGTAGCAGTTATACTGATTAAAACGAAACAAAGATAATGCTGTTGAAAAGCATGGAGGGTGTATAAAATTGAGTTAAGCGTGCACAAATTGATTTTTACTTATGAGCCGAATATTTCTCCTTGTATTCGGAAGGAGTCATACCGAATTTTTGCTTGAAGCACCTTGAAAAATACCTGGGATCGTTGTTCCCTACCATAAATGTGACCTGCGAGATGGTAAACTCACCGGTTTCGATGAGCTGGGCCGCCCGTTTAATTCTAACCTCCCTGATAAATTCAATGGGTGCTATGCCTGTAAGGCTCTTAAGTTTTTTAAAGAAAACAGATCTTCCGATACCTATTTTTGAAACGAGTTCATCAACCGTAAGTTCCGAATTATCCATATTTTTCTCCATTATTTCCATCACCTTAGCCAATAGTTTCTCGTCGAATGATTCAACTACAGGCAGGGAAGGGTCGGTTGAAAAAACCTTTGAGGTTTGATACGATAAGTTTGACGAAAGCGAAGAGAGAAAATTTTCGTGAAGTTTACGCCGCTGGTTCAGTATATTATCGATCCGGGCCTTCAGGTAGGATGAACTGAATGGCTTAATAATGTAATCATCGGCCCCTGTTTTAAGTGCTTCGAGCTGGGTTTCCAGATCTGTTTTGGCCGTTAACACAACCACAGGAATATGTGATGTTGTTCCATCCGATTTAATTCTCCGGGCCAACTCCAGCCCGTCCATTTCAGGCATCATTATATCCGTAATAATAATATCGGGCAGCTGATCTTTTGCGATCTGAAGTCCCTGCAGGCCATTGCCGGCTTCAATCACATGAAAGTCGGGCGATAATACAATTTTCAGGAAACTTCTCAACTCCTCATTATCTTCAATTATCAGAAGCAGGGGCACAGTATCCTGGTCTTCATTTTCGGTCTCATCATCATGCTTTTCGTGGCCTGATGGTAGCACCCTGCCAGGTAATCGTCCGTCCATCAATACAAAATCAGCGTCATTTCCAAAATGCGACCAACCCAGTTTGAAGCTGACCGTGAAGGTTGCACCTTCGCCTTCGATGCTCTCGACAGTTAATTCGGCTTTATGCAGTTCGGCCAATTCCTTGCTGAGCGATAATCCGATCCCGGTGCCAGGCTGGAAATTTATATTCGAGCTTTCGCTGCTGACAAAGCGCTCAAAAATACTTTTTACTTTTTCTTTCGGCACACCTATACCCTGATCGGTGACTTTTACAATGATGCAGGCATCAGTTTTTAAAACATTAACAGCAACCATTTTCCCTCTCGGTGTGAATTTTATTGCATTGGCCAGGAGGTTATAAATTATTTTTTCAACCTTATCCTTATCGGCCCATACATTTTCGTTTGCTGATAAGTCCTCAAAATTCAAATCAAGCCCTTTCTCGATCGCTATCTTTTTGAAGTTCTGGCAGATTTCGGAAACAAAGTTCCCTAAACTAAACTCCTCTAACTGAAGCTTCATTTTCTTATTCTGGATCTTCCTGAAATCCAGTATCTGATTTACCAAACGAAGCATCCGTTCGGTATTGCTCTGTACAATTGAGAGTTGCTCCTTAATATCAGGCTCGAGTTTGTAGTTTTTCAGGATGTTGTCAACCGGTGATGAAATCAGGGTTAAAGGTGTCCTCAGTTCATGCGAAATATCAGTGAAAAACTTAAGCTTCATATTCGTAATAAGCTGTTCAATTTCAACCTTATGACGAAGTTTATAAATGGTAAATATTATATAAATTACGGTAGCCGTGAGCAGCAGAAAGACAAGAATATAAAGAAAGCGGGCAAACTTTGTTTCCCAGAACGACGGATGAACAATGATATTGATTGTTCTTTCATTTTCGACCCATATCCCGTCAGAATTGGTTGATTTTACCTTGAATATATACTTCCCCGGTGCAAGATTGGTATAGTTTGCAATTCTTTGCCTGCGTTCGATATGCCAATCCTGATCAAATCCCTCGAGTTTGACTGAATAATGAATATTATTGGGATTGCGGTAATCCAGGGTAGCATAACCAATGCTGAAATGTTTGTCTTTATGATTAAGCTCCAGGGTGAAAGTTCTGGAATTGTAGGTTGAGTTCGAATGAAAAACATCTGAATTATTAACGTCTTTCCCTCCTATCTGAATACCTGTAATAACAATTGCAGGAACCGAGGTGCTCTTTCGTACCTGTACGGGATTAAAGTAGTACAATCCATTATCGAATCCCATTATGATTTCACCGTTATGGGTTCTTATTCCGGTAGCTTCGGAAAAATATTTGCTCTCAATTCCGCTTTGTTTGCCATAGATTTCGAAAGAAGCGGTTGCCTTGTTGAATTTAATGATACCTCTTTCGCTGCTCAGCCAAAGATTTCCCTTTAAATCATCAATAATACTGAGAATAATATCGCTGGGGGCGCCCGATTCCTCGGTATACGATTTAAAGACAGGCTTTTCGCCCGGCTGGTTTCCTAAAAGTACCTGGTTTAAACCACCGCCAAATGTGGAAACAAAAACCTCGTTCGCCCTTGAGCAGTATATGAAATTTATATTGTTATTCGATAAACTTGTCTTGTCTTTGGGGTTATAGGTATAAGCCTGAAATGTAACATTTTCGGGTCTGGTAAATTGCTGGTTGAAAAGGATTAATCCATTGGTTGTTGCTACCCAAATATTATTTCTGTTATCAGCGGTTATATATCTCACCCTTTTAAAATCAATAAAAGGGTAGTTTTTTAGACGGTTATTATAATTGATAAATTTAATATCATTCCCTTCTTCGATAATATAGTTAAGTCCACCGCCATAGGTTCCCACCCATATCCTGCCATACTTATCCTCAAAAACCGAATACACGTTATCGTGATTCAGGCTATACGGGTTATTGGAATTATACATGTAATTCGAAATTTTAAACTGCGGGATTTTACTCATCCCGGCATTTTCGAGTTTAAAAACTCCCCTTCCCTTCGATCCCATCCAGATATTCCCCTTATGGTCCTGCATAATGGTATAAATGAGCCCGTTAAATTTTTCACCGGAGCTGAAAGTCCCGTTTTCGCGTAAATTCCCAAGGATGGTTTTTGTTGAGTCGAACAGGTAAACCGACCCATCCTTTGTTGCAATCCAAAGAAACTTGTTTTTATCCTCAAAAACAGTTCTGACTTCATTTTCAGCATGTGCAACTGAATAGGGATTAGGTTGTATGAGTTTAAATTGATCAGGGTAAAACGTGGCTTTCTCTATTCCTCTCGAAATGGTGCACATCCAGAGGTTGCCCTGCTGATCGGAAAATGCGGAGTGCAGTATGTTGGGGAATCGCCGTGAGGGCTTACCCGGTTCATTATAAAAGTATTCCAGTTTCTTCTGGGCCCGGTTGTAATATGAAAACCCACCACCCAGGGGATGTACCCACAAATAATCGTTTTTGTCCTCAAAAATAAAAAAGTTGGGAAGAAAGACATTTGGATTTGTTTTATCCGTTTTCATTTTAAAATGAGTAATCTGCTCTTTGAAAGGATCAAAGTGCAGAACCCCTTCGACTGCGGTTTCTATCCAGGCTTCGCCAAACTTATCAATATAAACTGATATCATTTTATTGGTGGGGATTGACGGATTATTCTCTTTCCTGAAGTGTTTTTCTTCGCCGGTTGTCCGGTTTAAAATAAAAAACCCATCGTTTGATGTAAGAACAATCTGTTCCCGCTGATTTAGCGCCTTTATGGCAATAATCCTGGATTGAACCCCTGTTCTGATCGCATCAAATAACTTGCTTCCGTAATCATAGGAAACTATATCGCCCGAGCCGGTACCAAACCATATCCGGTCTTCGAATTCATACACCGAATAAAATGCTGTTGCTGACGGGTTAACAGCCTTAATCAGCTGACTTGTTCCTTCAACTGTTTTCAGGCCGTTTCTTAACACGGAAAGACCATTCGAAGTAAGTATCCAGATGCTTTTCAAATGATCCTTATAGATAAGGCTGATTTTGGTTTTCGCAGAACCATTTCCTGCAAGTTGAAAATAGTTGATTTTAAAGTTGTCAGATGATTTATCCGATACAATTCTTACACATCCGCCATTTTCAGTAGTTAGCCATGTTTCACCCTCCGTGAAGCAGAAAATCTGTTGTATTGGTGATTGATCCGTTGAAATATTATTGGTCGAACCTTTGAAATTGATAAACAGTTCCTTTTGCGTATCAAATCTGTGCGCGTCGCCGTTATTTGTCAAAGTCCATAAATACCCGTATTCATCCTCTGTGATTTTGTCAACCCTGTTGTTGGTGAACGAACTGTAGCGCTCAAACCCTGATTTATAAACTTTAAAGTTCACCCCGTCAAAGCGGTTTAGCCCATCGAACGTCCCGAACCACATGTAGCCGTTCCTGTCCTGGTGCATCGACAATACTTCACCCTCCGAAAGCCCGTCCTCAACCGAATAATGAGTAAAAGTACACTTGGGCTGAGCGCCTAAATGACCGATTATTAACGACAACCAAATGATAATTATGACTCTAGCAAATAGCTTCATTTCGCGAAGTTCAGGGTATACCTTGCTGATCCTATTTAATTTTTACTATAAGCGGGTTATGAATCCTGGCCGAAAAATCATCCAGGTAATGATTCCATTTTTCTTCCGTTTCAAAACCCCACTTACTCCAGCCGGCACCCGTATAGTACAGTAGTTTATCGCCGGGATTATATTTTGTTGTAAGCAATACATGATCCGTCTTTTCAGTAATTTTGATTACAGGAGTAGTTGAAACAACACCTAAATAGGTTATTCCGTCCTTACCACCGTCAAGGCTATACGACATGTAACCCTGTTCAGCCGATTTTGCAGTTACCCGTCCTTCTTTCCGTTCAACTATGCCTGCAGCAACCTCCATTGCCGATTCATAACCGGAATATTCTTCCACAACCGCTGAGAGTTGATAACCTGCATCAAGCGAGAATGACCTGGTTTCGGTTACCATCCTGCCATTAACATCAAAGGGAGGATAAACCAATCGGAAGGAGGTTCTTACGGGCCCGTTATCGAGGGTTTGGAAGGATTCGAAATTCAATCCCAGCCATAATGAATCATTCACAAAAGGTGCCATAGCCCCGGCTCCCAGAGTCCTGCCAACTTTGAAACAGTCGCAGCCTTCGCCCGAATCATTATGGTAGCTCGACACACCAGCGTTATAATCCCTGATCCACTTATCAACAATTAATTTATCGGTTCTTTTCACCCAAACGTCAATTCCATTGCTGGGGCCGTCTTTGGCAATTAATGCCGTCGCATAGATTCTGTATGCTATGCGGTCATTTTCCCACGAATAATCATCGTACCGCTCAGGGACTAGCCGTCCAAAGGTTTTTTGCTGATATGCCGAAGGTTTGCCGGTCCTGATTGTGTATGTGGATTTACACTTCCCTTCAACTGTAGCCTGGAAAATCAGTTTCCCGGGATTTTTCTCACCATGAAACAGTAACTGGGAAGGTATTTCGTTCCCCGATTCATCAAAGACAACATAGGTTGTATAATCATTGTTGCCGAGAATACGGGAAATATCCGAAACTGCGATTTCGACAGTTTCGTTTAATCTCTTCAGGCCAATTGTGTTTTTAACAGTAACCTTGGCCATTTTCGGTGCCGAAAAACCAAATACAATTAATATTAATACTGAAAGCAGCGCAACTCTCTTCATTTTGATCGATTTTTAAGATTATTTGAATGGGTTTCAAATTTAGGTTAATTATTTTGATGAAACCCGGAAGCCCATTCTGAGCATGTAAATTCCGGGATCATTAAACTGAGGATTGGCATAATCTGTCACTAAAATTAGCACTAAAAACATACACTCATGCACAGGATCAGGATTTCGGGCCTAAAAAACCTAAATGCCTGATTAAATAAATCAAAAAATGCACATGCTTTAAACAAGGCAGAAATATCTTTGTGAATAGTACTGAATGAAAAAAGTCCGGAAAATGTTAAGATGCAAATATTTGAATTTATTAATGACCCTGTTTCTTTTAAACCAGGCATTTGTCGTTAAAAGTCAGGTGGCAAATACGTATAATAAACTCTATCAGGATTTACCTTTTACTATGGAACAGGTTGTTGTTCCGCATTTCCCATCCTTAACCATTTCAATTACCGATTTCGGGGGTAATGGTGATGGCCTTAGTCTTAATACTGAAGCTTTTCGTAATGCTATCGACGCTCTAACCCAAAAAGGGGGCGGTACACTTAATGTTCCGGGGGGAGTTTGGCTTACCGGACCTATTACACTAAAGAGCAATATTAACCTTCATCTCGAAGAGGGAGCCTTGCTCCTGTTCAGTAAGAATTATAATGATTACCCGCTTATTGACACTTATTTTGAGGGACTCGTTACCAAAAGATGCATATCTCCGATAAACGGCAGGAACCTGGAAAATATAGCAATTACAGGGCAAGGTATAATTGATGGAAGCGGTGAAGTGTGGAGACCTGTAAAAAAGAGTAAACTGACCGCGGAACAATGGAAACTGCTTATCGCTGGTGGCGGGGTATTAAATGAGTCGAATGATACATGGTATCCAACACGGAAATCGTTGGAAGGGGCTTTGAAAACTTCCGCCTTTAATGTGCCGGAGAATATCCAGACCATTGACGAGTGGAATTCCATTAAAGATTTCCTTCGGCCTGTAATGATTGGGCTTGTTGAGTGCAAAAAGGTGTTACTTCAGGGAGTTGTTTTTCAGAATTCCCCTGCATGGAACCTTCACCCTTTAATGTGCCAGGACCTTACCCTTGACGGGGTAACTGTACGTAATCCATGGTATTCGCAGAACGGCGATGGGATTGATCTTGAATCGTGTAAGAACGTGATCATTGTAAACAGCACTTTTGATGTTGGTGACGATGCTATTTGTATAAAATCAGGTAAGGATGAACAGGGCCGTAAACGTGGAATGCCCACCGAAAATGTAATTATCAATAATTGCATTGTATATCATGGGCACGGCGGTTTTGTAATAGGTAGCGAAATGTCAGGTGGCGCAAGGAATATCAAGGTTTCAAACTGTACTTTTCTAGGCACGGATGTAGGATTACGGTTTAAGAGCAACAGGGGACGCGGCGGAATTGTCGAAAACATCTATGTTGAAAACATTAAAATGATTAATATCCCTACCGAAGCCATACTGTTCGATATATTCTACAACGGGAAATCAGCCACTGAACTGCTTGAGGAAGGAGACACTATTTCAGCCATTCATACCTACCCTGTTTCGGCTGAAACTCCCATATTCAGAAAGATCAGTTTTAATAATATTACATGTAACGGAGCACGGCGAGCCATGTTTTTCAATGGATTACCCGAAATGAATATACAGGATATCTCTGTTAAAAATGTGACTATTTCCGCTCAACTTGGAGCTGATATAAGGGAATCGGACAGAATTACATTTGAAAATATCAGGATCAGAAATACTGAAGGGCCCTCTTTAATCCTTAAAAATTCAAAGAAAATAGGCATAAACGGATTTTCGTCAAATCCGGATTTAAAATGTGCTTTACTGATCGAAGGGGAAAACAGTAAAAATATCCAAATCAAATCAGGCTCAATAAACAAGGAGAATACCCTGGTTCAGAAAGGCGTTACCGGGAACCCTGTATTCATTAAATAACCGGTTGTTCGTTAACCAGGTAAGCAATTTATCCGTATCCCGGATACGCGTCCCGTTTAATCCGAATGGATATTTTTATGTACATTTCTAAGTAATGATTTTCAATTTGTCCTGATAGATCTTAATAGATTGGACCCGACATTGAATCTCCCATCCAAAAAATGATTTATGAATTGATACCGGTCAAAAAAATGAACATTTCAAAAATAGTTAAGAATACCTATTTGCTTGTCGGCTGTCTGCTGCTTTACCTGCCTGGCTTTAGCCAAAAAAATCCTGAAGTCTCAGAAACTGGCTGGGACCGGGCTGAAATTATATTAGAAGTGATCAAGACCCCGAAATTTCCGTGTAAGAATTTCTCTGTTATAAAATACGGTGCCATAGGAGATGGCGTTACTGACTGTACCCGCGCCTTTAATGAAGCCATTCAAGCTTGCAACCAGGCAGGAGGAGGAAGAGTAGTTGTGCCCGGAGGGGTTTTTCTTACAGGGGCTATCCATCTTAAAAGCAATGTTAACCTTCACATATCCGAAAAGGCAACAATCAAATTCTATACGGATCCTGAAAAATACCTGCCTGTTGTGTTTACCAGGTTCGAAAGTGTTGAATGCTACAATTATTCCCCACTTATTTACGCGTATGGACAGGAAAATATAGCTGTAACAGGCAAAGGAACCCTTGATGGCCAGGCGGATGATACAAACTGGTGGAAATGGAAAGGCTCAAAAGACCCGAATGCAAAGGATCAGAAAGAAAGTGTGAATAAACTGAATAAAATGGGTGAAGAGGGAATTCCGGTTACCGACAGAGTATTCGGCGAGGGGCATTACCTGCGTTCCAGCTTCATACAATTTATAAAATGCAAAAACATCCTTATTGACGGCATCAGCATTGTGCGTTCGCCGATGTGGGAAATCAATCCGGTACTTTCCGAAAATATAACAGTTCAGAATGTTAAAATATCGAGCCTCGGGCCAAACAACGATGGTTGCGACCCCGAAAGCTGTAAAAATGTACTGATAAAAAACTGTGTTTTCAATACAGGCGACGACTGCGTTGCTATAAAATCGGGGCGTAATAATGACGGACGCAGAATAGATGTACCAAGTGAAAATATTGTAATAAAACATTGCCAGATGAATGATGGTCATGGAGGCGTGGTAATAGGAAGTGAAATTTCGGGATCCGTCCGCAATGTATTTGTTGAAAACTGCGTGATGGATAGTCCAAACCTTGACCGGGCTTTACGAATTAAGACAAATTCGGTACGAGGAGGTATAGTTGAAAATATCTATATGCGCAATATAAAAATCGGCCAGGTAAAAGAGGCTGTTGTATTGGTTTCGTTTAAATACCAGGAAGGGGATGCCGGCAACTTCACTCCTGTGGTCAGAAATATATTTATTTCGGACGTAATCAGCGAAAAAAGTGATTATGGCTTATACCTCGATGCTTACGAACGAAGCCCGGTTACCAATGTAGTTATCGAAAATTGCAGATTTAACGGCGTAAAGAACGGCAACCTGCTCAATTTTACCCGCGATCTTACTTTTAAAGAGTTTTATATTAATGGTAAATTGGTTGATGTTAAATAATCCACTCTCCTGATCAACCTTAAACCGGGAATTCTAGTGTATTATCTGATGAAGTATGGTGAAAGCATTTTTAACATCCGCCTCGAGTTTGCCATAGTCACCATTTTTTAATACATCATTCGGGATTAACTGCGATCCCATCCCTACGCAGACAACACCGGCTTTGTACCATTCACCCAGGCTTTTTTCAGTAGGTTCAACTCCTCCTGTTGGCATTAGCTTCAACATAGGCATTGGCCCAAGAACGGCTTTTACAAAGCCTGGCCCTAAAACATTTCCCGGGAAAACCTTGATAATATCGGCCCCGTATGTCAGCGCTTTTGCACATTCAGTAAGAGTTCCACAACCAGGCACCCAATAAATATCGTTTTTCGTGCACCATTTCCCGGTCTTTTTGTCAAGTATCGGACTCACAATGAAATCTGCTCCAAGTTCGATAAATTCCATAGCCTGGCCCTTATTGAGGATTGAGCCTATCCCAAGGATCATACCGGGACAGTTTTCCATTATGAATTTCTTTATTGCCGGGAAGTTCGTTTTAGCTTTATCGCCACGGTTGGTATATTCAAAAACTTTACATCCTCCTTTATAACAGGCATTTACGACCTGAATGCATATTTCGGCATCGGCATGGTAAAATACAGGGATTATGCCGGCATGAGCCATAATGGATGATATCTGGGATTTAGTGAACTGGGGCATGAGGAGTTATGAATTATGAATTATAAGTTATGAGTTATGAAATGTGGTTTAATTACGTAAACCGAGACTGCTTTTACAAAGTGAAATAGTTCGCTGCATTGTGATAGGAAATATTTTCAACCATTTTCCCGATGAGTTCAAAATCGGCGGGGATTTCCCCTTTTTCCATATCGTTACCTAAAATATTGCAGAGTATGCGCCTGAAATATTCATGACGTGGATACGAAAGCAGGCTGCGCGAGTCTGTAAGCATACCGACAAAGCGGCTTAACAGTCCAAGCGCCGAAAGGGCTTCGATATGACGCTCCATCCCTGTTTTCTGATCGAGGAACCACCAGGCTGATCCCCACTGAATCTTACCCGGAATTCCGCCACCCTGGAAATTGCCCAGCATAGTTGCATAAACCTCATTATCCGAAGGATTCAGGTTGTAAAGTATGGTCTTTGCCAGCCGGTCATTCGTATCCAAACGGTTCAGGAACCTCGACATGCTTTGTGCAACCGGCAGATCGCCGATTGAATCAAAACCAGTATCAGGGCCCATGGTATTCATCATTCGTGAACTATTGTTCCTTAATGCTCCGACATGAAACTGCTGTACCCAGTTCTTCTCCTGGTCGAGAATAGCAAAATGGTAAAGCATGGCCGATTTGAACTTTAAAATATCCTCAGGGGCAAGATTCCTGCCATCCCTCACATTTTTAAAGATAGTCCTGATCTCATCTTCAGTATAATTTTCGGCATAAAATGTTTCAATTCCATGATCCGAGAGGCGGCAGCCGTTTGCATGAAAATAATCGTGCCGGATGCGTAGTGCATCGATAAGGTTTTCAAAGGTGATGATCTCCAGGTTTGCCGCTTCAGCAAGTTTACCGATATACTGGTTAAATGCTGCCGGATCCTCAACTGCCATTGCTTTATCAGGCCTCCAGGCCGGTAAAACTTTCACTTTGAAGCCATCGGTGGCGATCTTTTTGTGATGCTCGAGCGAATCAATAGGATCATCGGTCGTACAAACTGCCTCAACATTCATCCGGAGCATCAGGTTGCGCACCGAATACTCACTGCTCCGCAGTTTTGCCGAGGAATCATCGTATATTTCTTTGGCAGTTTGCGGACTGAGCAGGCTGTCAACCCCGAAATATCGCTTCAATTCGAGATGCGTCCAGTGATATAAAGGATTCCGCAAGGTCTGTGGAACCGTTTCGGCCCACTTCAGGAATTTCTGAAAATCGTCTTTCTTTCCTGTAATGTATGATTCGTCAACCCCGTTGGTACGCATGGCGCGCCATTTGTAATGATCGCCTTCGAGCCATGCTTCTGTGATGGAATTAAACTGCCTGTCGTTGGCAATATCCTGCGGGCTGAGGTGACAATGATAATCAATGATCGGTAGTTTTTCAGCATGATCGTGAAAAAGCCGTTGAGCTGATTTTGTATTCAGAATAAAGTCGTCGGTAATAAATTTATCCATTTTCAAACTTTTTTTATAAGTTATTCATTCGATGCCTTGCCTAACGAAGCCAGGATCCCGCCATCAACATACACAATATGTCCGTTCACAAAGTCCGATGCTTTTGAAGCCAAAAATATTACGGTACCCTGCAGATCTTCGGGGTTGCCCCATCGCCCTGCCGGGGTGCGCCGTATAATGAATTCGTTGAAAGGATGCCCGTCGACCCGGATAGGTGCTGTCTGACTGGTGGCAAAATAACCCGGCCCGATTCCGTTCACCTGTATATTGAACTTTGCCCATTCGGTTGCAAGGTTGCGGGTAAGCATTTTCAAACCGCCCTTAGCCGAGGCATAGGCTGAAACCGTTTCGCGGCCAAGTTCGCTCATCATCGAACAGATATTGATGATCTTGCCACCTGCATTCCGCCTGATCATGCTTTTAGCAACAAATTTAGCCATGATAAACGGACCAGTAAGGTCGATATCGATTACCTGGCGGAAATCGGCAGCTGCCATATCCACAGCGGGAATGCGTTTAATTATACCGGCATTGTTTACCAGTATATCAACGGGCCCGACTTCGGCTTCAATACGGGCAATCCCTTCTTCAGCCTTCTGTTCGTCAGTAACATCAAAAACATAGGTAGCAATGCCGAGACCTTGATCGAGGTATTCTTTCTTTGCAGCTTCAAGACGTTCGGCTGAAATATCATTCACTACAATTTTGGCTCCTGATTTTCC
Organism: Bacteroidales bacterium; assembly: GCA_963677975.1. Taxonomy (GTDB): domain Bacteria; phylum Bacteroidota; class Bacteroidia; order Bacteroidales; family UBA4417; genus UBA4417. Next base: position 5,553,560 of record OY782677.1, read on the forward strand.
GAGGGCCACTGCCATCGACATTCCTAATCCGTGGGTTGCCCCGGTTACCAGGGCTACCTTGCCGGTTAAATCGAATAAATTTTGCATCATTTCGTCCTTATTTTAAATTATCGGCTGCACAGGTATCCATATCTCCGTAATCGAGGTTTTCACCGGCCATGCCCCAGATAAACACATAATTGTTGGTTCCGGCAGCTGAGTGGATCGACCATGCCGGCGAAATAACCGCCTGATCGTTTTTCATCCAGATATGCCTGGTTTCATCAACCTGTCCCATAAAATGGCAGATCGACTGGCCTTCGGGCACTTCGAAATAAAAGTAGGCTTCCATGCGTCGGTCGTGTACATGCGGAGGCATGGTATTCCACACGCTTCCCGGTTTCAGTTCGGTCATGCCCATCTGCAGCTGGCAGGTAGGTAAAACACTGTTTACCAGCATTTTATTAATTGTACGGTGATTTGATGTTTCGAGAGACCCCAGCACTATCACATCCGCTTCATTTTTGGTAATTTTCCGGTCGGGATACGATTTATGGGCGGGAGCCGAATTGAGGTAGAACTTCGCCGGCTTGTTTTTATCGTCACTTATAAAAACCACATTCCGTTTGCCTGATCCCAGGTAAAGCGCTTCTTTGTAGTCCAATGCAATTGCAATACCGTCGACTTTGACGGTGCCTTTGCCTCCCACATTAAAGATTCCCAGTTCGCGGCGCTCGAGAAAATACTCTGATCGTAAAGGGGGAACTGATTCCAACCTTACTGGCTCGCTCACCGGCATTATTCCACCTACGATCATACGGTCGAAGTGAGTGTAAACCAGGTTGGATTCATCGGGTATAAATAGGCCACTTACCAGGAAATGATCACGCAGCTTTGCGGTATCATACTGTTTCACATCCGAAGGATGCGAACTGTACCGGACTTGATAATTTGTTTTCATTTTATTGTTTATCAGAATGTTTAAATCAATGGGTTTTTAGAATTACTCCTAAATTGAATTTCTAAATAAAAATTCGTTTTATATGTCTTTCGAGTATATTCTCACTCACGCAACTGCCTACAACATCCCTGTTTTCGACGATCAGGTTCTTATATTCGTCGCCGGCCTCGGCAGCTACTTTATACCCGACATGTATCAGTTGCCTGAAAGATACATTGTAATTCTTATTATCCAGGTCGTGCTGCAGAACTTCCACATAGTGATTTGAGTCCCATCCGTTTACTTCCTGTGGTGCCGGCAACTCCGACGGATCAATTTCAACAACCGATGCATATGGTTTTGTTAGTTCATCGAGACGGTTGTAGGCTTCACTGTAAATCCGTTTTGCCATATCAAGTCCTTTACCACCCGACTTTGCCAGGCCGATCACTTCTTCGAGCCAGGTAGTACCTGCAGTCTTCAGGTGCAGGCCGCTGTTATGTTTGCGTACCATCATCCCGATAATAGGGTATATACTGAATTTATCGCTGCCTGAATGTACACTTATTTTAAGGTCTGTAGGTAACCCGAAATTGGCAATGGCATAATTTATAACAAGAAGGTCTGCTTCAAATTCCTGTTCAAATTTCTGTATATCGCCTTTATAATCAACGCCTTTATTGAACCTGCCGGTAAATTTCGGGGCAATTGTGTTAACCGGAATTTTGGTTTCGGCAATCATTTTCAGGATTACCAGCATATCCACCGGGCTTTGCGGTTCATCAACCTCGTCCATGGATACCTCTGTTATAAACGGGAGATCCCCTTTTTGCTGTTTGATATGAGTATAAATTTTCCCTGCTTCATCTATGGCAGGTAAAAACTTGGTAACTATCGAATGGAGCAGATCAGATGTTATTTCAATCGGCTGGTCCAAACCTGGAATAGATATACGTCCAACAAGTGAAACAAGCTTATCAAGCATCAGTTTCAGTTTAACCTCATCAACCGGTAGTAAACCAATGTAGTCGGCCACATCGATGGTGAAAAAATCGCAGTAAGCGATAAATTTATCCACATTACTAAGATTAATGTGGTCGGCATCAAGGAAGTAACTGCTTTTAAAATTCTTCAGTGCAACTGCTTCATCGGATGCTTTGCGTGTATCGGCAGGGCTTGAATGAACAATCGAATGTTCGCGGTTCGATTTGTTCCAAACAGGTGTAACCATAACACCTAATGCACTGGCTGCAATAATGGCATCGAGCTGAGCGGGGGCTTCTTTCTCGAAGCGATCGCCGATTCCAATTGAATACTTTCCGAAAATCATAGTGTATTGTTATTGAATTAATTTTTTGAGTTCTGTTTTAATTTGCAGATTAACTGACAAAAAATGCAATTACTCTGTTTTCTGTCGCATCATCGTCGTATGAGATAGTAACTTCAAATCTGGTATCCGGTTTATTCTATCAGGCATTCCGGAGTTTGAGTTTTGAAAATCCTTACAAATTTAACGCAAATATTTATTCCGTGTGCGCACACGGTAATATTTTTTTTACTTTTGTTAAAAGTTAGGATTGCTAAAATGGCAAACAAGAGTATAAAACCAATAGTTACTATTAAAGAAATTGCCCGTATTGCAGGGGTTTCGCCGGGAACTGTCGACAGGGTAATTCACAACAGGGCTGAAGTATCGGGCGATACACACGACCGGATATTAAAAATAGTGAAGGATCTTGGGTATCAGCCCAATATACTTGCCCGGTCGCTTGCAACAAAAAAAACATTTAATATTGCCTTTATCCGGCCGAAACACACCAAATCCAATCCATACTGGTTACAATCGACGGAAGGTATCACGAAAGCAATTGCTGAATTTGGTCCTTTTGGATTTAAGCTGTTTAATTTTGAGTTTGATTCAACTGATGAACAATCGTTCAGGGAAACAACAAGCCAGGCGTCAGGATACCAGCCTGATGGTGTAATCCTGGTTCCTTTTTTTACAAAGGAGTCGCATTTATTCCTCGACGAATGTGAGAAATCAAACATCCCTTATTGTTTTCTCGATTCCTGTTTAAAAGATCGAAATTATCTTAGTTTTGTCGGCCAGGATGGATTCCAGAGCGGGTATGTATCTGCAAAACTGATGAATTATATGCTTCCTGATCCGGCAAGGATCCTGATTGTGAATATATCCTCTTCTTTTGGGAATACGAATATGCTGTACCAGCGGGTCCAGGGATTCAGGCAATTCTTTGAATCGGACCCGAAACACAAAAAGATTGAAATTTATCAGCGCGAAATCCCGGATTCGAGCGATCCCCATAAAATCAATTTCGATAAACGGATTATTGAAGAATATGGCATACAGGGTGTTTATATTCCCAATTCCCGTTCCTATATTGTGGCCCAGCTCCTGGAAAAACACCACCTGGATAATTTGCCTGTAATCGGGTACGACCTGATTCCCCAGAATATTAAGCTGCTTCAAAACAGGTACATCGATTTCCTTATCGGTCAGCGACCACAGAAACAAGCCTTCAAGGTGGTTTCCATCTTATTTGAACATCTTGTTTTAAAGAAAGATGTTATCAAGGATAACTATTCACCCATTGACATTATTACAAGCGAAAACCTGAACTATTATACAAAAAGTCTCGAGGGATAACATCAGATACATTGTATTTCAATTCTATATAGTATTTATTAACGAACAGCAATTAACGATTGCTCAGCTTTATGTTTTTCTGCCCTTTCAGAACCAAACAATAAATACTGATAAATTTGCCGGCTGGCTGCTTATTTAAACCGCCTGATCCTGTATCCCATGTTAAATTCAAGAAATTCGGCCAGCATAAAATTTATCGCCCTAACATTTACTCCTACCGAAAGTGTTTTGTAAAATTCGTAGCGCACTCCCAGCCGTTGATAGGTTTGCCGGAAACTGCCATAATTCCGGTGAACGGCGTAAATGCCGATTCCACCCACAAGGGTAAGCCTGTCGATAATAACCTCGGGCTGAAGCACTAACCCTACAGTAAAATTTTCAAGTTTCCTCGGCCCTATAGTTCCATCGGGAAAAGCATTGAGCCCCCACCAGTAATTTATATCCGTTCCGTAACCCAGTCGGAAAGCATTCGATAGCTGGTTGAAATACAGGACACTTATCCCTCCTATCGCAAAATAATTCGTATCCAGTTCATGATCGTTAAGCTGGTGATCGCCATAACCCAGCATAAAATAAAAATCGTCGGAACGGGACAACCTTCCGGGCGATTTTACCGATCGTGTATCGGGGCGGTCACCGAAATGGTATTTCAGTTCCGCCGAGGGCGAATATATGTTGAATCCGCGGTTCGGGCGCTCGAAGCCCCCGTTCGAGAAATGAATAAACCCCAGACCTGCACCCAGGTCTAACTTGTCGGTAAGCGGGTAAAAAGCATTGAAACCTATATTCAGGTGAACAGTCATTCCACCGCCGATAACAAGATTCCTGGGATTGGTTTCAGGATTGTAGTGATTCCAGCTGCAGGCAATGCCAAACTGGAATTCGGAATATAACTCCAGTTTCCGTAACCGCATTACTGGTATACCCAGTATTCCGTATGCCGAAACAGGGTATCCCACCTCGGACGGATCGTAAAAATTGCTCATTGTAACGCCTGCACCATAGTAAGGGGCACGATACACCTTTTGCCAGCCTGTATAACCCGGGTTTTGCCAGAGTATTTTCAGCGAAACAGCCTGGTACTTTTCAAGCGGTTTCCCCTGCAGGTTATCGCCCCGTACAAAATCAGTGGTAGGGATTATGCTGCCCGACTGGAAACCGGCCGAAACCGAAACATAGTTTTTGTGTTTTAAACCTGACGTATCGGGTTGAGGAAAACTCCTTACAGAAATTACCAGCCCGACAAAAAGCAACAATAACCGCATACCGAAATCAATAGGATTGAAAACGGAAAACTGTTTACAATATTGCATTATTGTTCCACAGCATGCTCATTTTCAGCAAGACCAAACAATGACAAGCACCCTGATTACAAGGAGTTCACCTGAAATCCCTGTATCCTGTTTATCAGCATCCAGCAGAGAAACAGGGTTCCCTACAGCTCTATTTGCTGCTTCAGCAGAATATTGTCGGACGATGAACCTGCAAAGATTTCAAATTTACCGGGTTCGAGTACCCATTGTTTCTTAGCCGGGTCGTAGTACTGAAAGGCCCGTTTATCGAGGCTAATCTCAACTTTCTTTGATTCGCCGGCTTTGAGGCTGACCTTGGCAAAACCTTTAAGTTCCTTCAGAGGGCGGCGCAATATCGATTCAGGGTCGCTAACATAAACCTGGGCAATTTCTTTCCCGTCAACATTACCTGTATTCTTAATTTCGAATGAAACTACACAGTTTACCGCATCTGCCTTGTTGCTTGCCTCAACCTTGTAATTGGTGTATGCAAAGGTGGTGTACGACAAACCGAAACCAAACGGGTATAATGGCTTTATGTTTTTTGTATCGAAGTAGCGGTAACCTACCCAGATATCATCCTTATAATTCACCGTGCCATTTGCTCCCGGGTATTCGCCAAGCACATACGATGGTGAATCCTCAAGTTTAACGGGCAGGGTATAGGTAAGTTTTCCCGAGGGGTTTACTTCGCCAGCAAGCACTCCGGCCAGCGCTGTACCGGTTTCCATGCCCAGGTAACTTGTATAAAGCAGGCCTTTCACATCCTGTATCCACGAACCCATTTCGACAGGACTGCCCGCAATCATAACCACTACCGTATTCGGATTAGCCTTAATAACGGCATTTATAAGTTCATCCTGTCCGTAAGGAAGTTTCATATCCGACTTGTCGGTGCCTTCGCAATCGAGACCGGGTTCGTGATTCAACCCGCCGAAAATCAGAACAGCATCGGCCGAAGCTGCAGTTTTTACGGCTTCCGCTATCAAAGCCCTGTCGATGGTTTTAAGATCTTTCGAAACCGCATACCCTTTTGCAAAATTAATTTTTACCGAATTGCCAAACCTGCTCTGTAAACCTTCGAGAGGAGTGATCTCATATTTTGCCTTAATGATAGTGCTTCCGCCTCCGCGCGAATGTTTACGCGTTGCATTGTCGCCAATAACCGCCAGGGTTTTGATATTCTTAAAATTCATCGGGAGAACCTGGTTGTTTTTAAGCAGTATAACCGATTCTTCAGCTATTTTAAGTGCTGTCTTTGCCCTATCGGGAGAACCCAGTTTAGCCGCCATCCCGGTAGTATCAGGTTCAGGTTTGCCAATAATATTAAGTTTCACCATAACATACAATATGCTCCTTACCTTGTCGTCGACAACATTTGCATTGAGTTTACCGGCTTTAATTGAATCGAGCAGTGGCTGACCCAGGTAGTAATCGCCTTTGCCGCCTATGGGGAACATTTCGAGATCCAGCCCGTTGGTGGCTGCTTCCATTGTATTGTGCACGGCGCCCCAGTCGGACACTACCAAACCGCGGAAGCCCCATTCGCCTTTCAGGATATCCCGGAGGAGATAGGTATTCTGGCAGGCAAACTTTCCCCTGAATTTATTGTACGAACCCATTACGCTGAGCACTTCGCCTTCCTTTACTGCAGCCTCGAAAGCCGGCAGGTAAATTTCGCGCAAAGCTCTTTCCGAAGCTTCCACATTGATAGTTCCCCTGTCCTTTTCCTGGTTGTTGAGCGCATAATGCTTGGCGCAGACTGCGATTCCTTTCGATTGGGCAGCTTTAATATAATTCACGGCAATGCGTGAAACAAGGAACGGGTCTTCGCTCATATATTCCCAGTTGCGGCCGTTGAGCGGGGTACGGTTAATGTTCATCCCGGGAGCAAGCATTATATCTTTTCCCCTTATAACAGCCTCTTCGCCATAAGCATTTCCAAATTCGGTTGCAAGGTCAGTATTCCAGGTCGATGCCAGCGATGTAAGCGATGGAAAATAAGCAGTTGCATCGTTCGTCCAGTTGGCTGAATTCCAGTTGTCGGGGGAGTTTTCCTCCCTAACACCGCACGGGCCATCCGAAAGATGAAGAGCCGGAATACCGAGGCGTGGGATAGCAGGAGTTGTAAAATAGGTGTTCCCGTGAATAAGCGAAACTTTTTCTTCGAGAGTGAGTTGCGATAAAAGCTTTTCTACTTTCTGGTCGGCCGACTCTGGAGTTTTGCAGGAATTGAGCACAATAGCTAAAAATCCTGCCATTAAAATAAGGGTAAGTTTGCTTTTCATGAGAAGGTTTTTGTAACGATAGTTGTGTTTATTATGTAATTATTTTATTCTGTATCGCAATTCAGATTCCGGTCAAATTTAAAATATTTCCGCATCCCGGGGAGGGAAACCAGGAATAGATTTTCGCCGGAAGAAGGAAAAACACTGCTGTACTCCCTAAAGGTTAGAGATAATAATACTTCTGACTTTTTCGGCAATTTCGTTCGAGTCGAGTTCTTTAAATTCATCCAGGTTAAGAGGGGGCGAAATGATTACATTTACGATTGCCGATCGAATTATCGAACTGCCCTTGATCATAATATTCTTCGAGCCGCTAATAGTGACCGGCACTATCGGCACTTTGGATTTCATAGCCAGTTTGAGGCTGCCTGCCTTAAACGGGCTCACGGTCCCATCGGCGCTCCGTGTGCCTTCGGGAAATATAACGAGTGAGTGTCCTGCTTTTAATCGCTCGGCGGCTTCGTTAATGGCTGTAAGCGATTGGCGGGGATCGCTCCTGTCGATAAAAACACAGCCTAAATACTTCATCCAGCGGCTGAACGAGGGCACTTTCAGCAATTCCAGTTTAGCAATAAACCCTTTATCGCGCGGAACATGTCCGACCAGGATAGGAATATCAAAATTGCTCTGGTGATTGGCTACAAAAAGCAGGCCGCCGGTTTTAGGAATATTTTCGATGCCGCTTACATGAATGCTTGAACCATTCATCGCCAGGCCTGATTGCGCCCAATTACGGGCAATTTCATGCGCGCATGCATCGCGTTCAGCAATCTTTCCCTGCCTGTTAAGTTTCATGAGCTGAAACCTGGGGATCAGCATACTCCACCACAGGTATGCAAACCAGCTGATTGTTTTTAGCAAGCTTTATCGGTTTTAAAAATGAATCTTTTAGTTTCAACTCTCCGTGGTGCATCCCGGAAATGCGGATCATCAAAAATACTAATTTTCCGGTTTCATGCAACGAGGCCTTGTAAGATGCAGTGAGGGAATCGCGAACCCATGAAGAATTAGGCCCGGCAGGATGGCAATATTTCCGACAGGAGCTAAAAGCTGAATCCTTAAATCCAATAATCTTAAGCTAATAATACCAACCCGGTAGCTTAAAAAACGTTGTCTTTGGATAAATATAGTTATAAACATCCACCCCCTGTTCAGCTTTTTTGTGTTATTTTCGCAAGTCAAAATCACAATAGTACAGATATGGAAATCATTGGAAAAATAGCTCAGTTGTTACCACTGGTAACCGGACAAGGGAAAAATGGCGAATGGCGCAAACAGGAATTTATCATCGAAATAGCAGATGGACAATTCCCGAAGAAAGTATGTTTTTCCCTCTGGGGAGATAAAATCGACCAGGCCGGTTTAACACTGAACGAAACAGTAAAAGTATTTTTTGATATCGAAAGCCGCGAATACAACAGCCGCTGGTATACCGAAGCCAAAGCATGGCGTGTTGAAAAACAGGGTGCCGGGTCAACTGTACAAACCTCTTCACCACAGGTTCCGAATGAGGCTCCGCCTTCGTTCAATGCCGCACCGGTTGAGGATGATCTTCCGTTCTAGGGATCAGGTTTTGGGGGTTAGGGTTTAGGGCTCCGAATACCAGGAGAACGGGAAAAGGAAAATCAAGGAAGAAAACGAAAGGAGAGTGGTGAAACGGCGATCGGTTTATAGCCAGTGCTTTTAACGGTCATTGGATTGGTTTTCCTACTGCATCTGCATTTCAAGATAGATGATACCAAATGAGAGTATCATCGAAATGAGTGTGACCACAACCCCAATACGAAAGAATTCCATAAATTTTATTTTTACCCCTTTACTTTCGGCTGTCTCAATCACAATGAGGTTAGCCATGGCTCCTATTATAGTTGCATTCCCGGCCAGTGTGGATGCCGATGCCAGCGCAAGCCACAGGATTTCGCTGTTTGCCGTTTTCATCAGGGGTAGCATTATTACGGTATACGGAACATTGCTTACAACCTGCGACATCAGCAGGCTCACCAGGTGAATGCCGGCAAGGCCACCACCGTTTTCGGCCAGGTGTATACGGCTGAGCAGCTGGTCCATAAGGCCAGCTTTCTCAACACCCTGCACAACAATAAACAGCGATGCAAAGAACAGCAGCAGCACCCAATCGACCTGCCGGATTACTTTCGAAGGTTTGATGCGTCCCAGCAACAGTATCAGTGATGCTCCAATGAGCGCAATAAGCGGTATGGAGAGTCCGAGCGGCCTGCTAAGGAAGAAAAGGACAATAACCAGCAGGAAAATAGGAACCGAAAAACGTATGGAATGGTAGTTGAACGAAATCCCGCTTTCCTTTGCATCCGATACAACATCTATAGTTTTCTCTTTTTCAGGAAAAGCCGAAGGAATAGCCGAAGGATAAAACCACTTAACGGCATATACAATTACTATCATTCCCGTAAGCGACACCGGGAGGAGGTAAAGCATGAAATGCCCGTACAAGATCCCCGAATTGATACCGATAAGCATATTCTGCGGGTTCCCTGTAATGGTCATAACACTCCCGATATTCGACGAAAGTATTTCGGCAATAAGGAAAGGAATCGGGTTTATTTTAAGTGACCGGCAAATGCCGATTATAACAGGTGTAAACAACAGTACAACGGCATCGTTAACAAGAAAAGCACTGGCAATGCCGGTTGTAAAAGTGAGGATAACCAGCAGCTTAAATGGTGTACCGGCAACAGCAAGAGTGCGCAGGGCGATCCATTCGAAAAACCCGTCAAGCTCCAGCGTGGAAATAATGATCATCATTCCCAGCAATAAAGCAATGGTATTGAAATCGATGGCTTGTATGGCTTCGTCGAAACTCATAACCCCGAAAAGTATCATGGCTACAGCCCCGAAAAACGCTGCCGACGGTCGGTCGATATTCATCCGCGGAAGCCGGGTAAAAATAATACCGATGTAGGTGATGATGAATATGATGAGGGCCGTGGTTTGCATGAATATTTTGTCCTAGTGTTTCAAGTTTCAGCGTTTCAGGTTAATCCGAAATCAAAGCCATTCAAGCTGCTCAATCAGTAAAACTTTTCAACCTATAAAAATCCCTGCGGCGAACCGCCCGGTTATTCCCGCGGAAGCGCGCGATGAAAAAAAAATATCCTGACGGCATTTTGTACAGAGTGATGAAATTTCAATGTTCTCCGTTTTAATTCCCAGGTCGGCAAGTTGTTTGCGATTGGCATACCAAAGATCAAAATGAGGTTTCGGGCTGTGTGGATGGTAAACCAGGTAACCGTGGGTAGTTCCGAAATTCTCATTAACAACTTTGCGAACCTCCTCTCCTACTTCGTAGCAGCACGGACCGATTGACGGACCAACGCCGGCAATAATGTCAGCCGGGTCACTGCCAAAATGATCCGCCATTTTACGAATAGTGTTGGATGTAATATGCTGAACAGTTCCCCTCCAGCCTGCATGAATTACTGCAACAACTTTCTTTACGGGATCGTACAGCAGCAGGGGCACACAATCGGCTACCATAACCATCAGGCAAATACCCGCCAGGTTAGTGATAGTTGCATCGGTACGCGGATTGTGCAGCAGAACACCACTTTCTATTGCTGCCTGGTCAATTATTTTAACATCGCCGCTGTGAACCTGGCTGGCATATAAAAATTTATCGGGAGCTATCCCTGTTTCGCCGGCCAGCAGATGCCTGTTGGCAAGAACATGTTCGGATGTATCGGCTGTATGAAGCCCCAGGTTCAGGCTGTTATATGGAGGCTGGCTTATACCACCAAAGCGCGTCGTAACAAAATGAAGTATACCCGGCACCGCCGACAGGTTTTCAAACTCATGTAGATGTAAGCGGCCTGCTTTGCTTTTCATTGCACGGAGTATTTAAATATCAAAAGTATTAAAATTGAGGTTTACACATGTGATTTCTTTTACCGGTTCTTAATGCCAGAATCTGCAAAACGTTAATTAACAAGGTTTAACATTAATTAACTGCCGGCACGAATTTTCCATAGCTTTGTCACTTATTTTTGAATCGAAATTATCCGAATCCTAATCCAAAATAATCATACCATGAAAACCGGAACAAAAATCAACTTCCTTTTCCCCTCCCTGGCACTGGCCGGGTTTCTGCTCCTTTCAACAGGTGGTTTTGCCCAACAGAATGCCGGCGACAAGGAAAATGGCAGGAAGACTGTTACTGTCCGCATTACCACCGAAACCGACGGCAAGGTGGTTAAAACCGATACAACTTACGTTACAGAAGGCAACTTTGAAGAAGATGCTTCCCTTATGGAACAAAAGGTTTTAAAAGACATGCAGGACCAGGGAAAGACTACCGAAAAGCAGGTTATAATCCGCCATTCCGGGCCAGAAGAGATCACTTATACCGAATCGGAAGGAAATTCGCCTGATACCATTATTATAAACGACGGACGCGTAATTATCCTCAACGACAAAAACGACAGGTCTAGTATGCCGGTTCCCCCACCTCATCCGGGGATACCTAGTGAATTTAACATGGCCCATGGATTCCCTCCTATGCAGGGCCCTATGCTGGAGCATATGATGCAGGGGATGATACGTTCAATGGGTCTTGAAAATATGATGCCTTTCGGAGTACTGGATAATATCGTTATTAAAAAGAAACATCATGGCAAAAAAGTAATCATTTCGTTCAAAGACTGCGACAAAGCCTGTTGCGAACACAAAGGCGGTAATAACCGGCAGGAAAAAGTAATTATTTACAAAAACGGTGAGCAGGGCATGGCCCCTCAAAACGAGGAAAGATACGTGATTGATGGCGACAATGGTGAAAAAATCATTATCCGCAAAAATGTGGAAACCAACGGAAACGAAAAAACCGTTACCGTTAAAGCCGATGTTGACAAATCAGCCCCGGTAAAACAGGAGAAAAAGGTAATTATCATAAAAGAAGCCGATACCAAATGAGCAGACTATTTATCATTATTATGCAAAAAGCCCAGAACTACAACTGATTCCGGGCTTTTTGATTTAAGTCAGGCCAGGAACTATTTCCCTAATACTTCTTCAAGTTTCTTCATAAGATCTTCGCCGCGAAGACTGCTTCCTATAATTTTTCCTTCTTTGTCGATCAGGAAATTTGCAGGAATCGAACGTACACCGTAGAGTTTTGCCGCAGCATTATCCCAGCGGACCAGGTCGCTTACATGTGTCCAGGTAAGGCCATCCTTTGCAACAGCAGCTTCCCACTTTGCTTTGTCATCGTCGAGTGATACGCCGAGAACCGTAAACCCTTTGCTGTTAAATTTCTTGTATGCTGCCACCACGTTCGGATTTTCAGCCCTGCACGGGCCGCACCACGATGCCCAGAAATCGACTAATACAACTCTTCCCTTAAAACTGCTGAGGGCAATAGGTTTCCCGGTCGAATCATTCATCGTAAAATCAGGAGCCGGCTTCCCCGGTTCAACGTTAGCAAGAATCACTTCGCGCTCGGCTAGTTTTTTAGCATAGGAGGAATTGGCAATTGAAGGATCCAAAGCCTTGTTTATTTGCTGTAAATCGGTAAGAGTAAATGCCCAGGCATTGCTTAATACAAGGTAGGGGGATACAACGCTTTTGCCATTCTTTAAAGCGAAATCCTTAATAAATAACGGAAGTGCATTCTGCTCAGCATCAAGGGCATCGCTGAAGGTTTTCATTGCAACGGTATCTTTATCTTCCTTAGCCTTCAAATATTTAGCATATATAGCTTCCATTTTTGCCTCCGAAGCAGTTTCTTCCTTCTGGTAAATACCATACAGGTCCTGTGTTGCTGAACCGGTAACCGTCGATTTGTCGAGACTGTCGGCATACGCTTTGATACCTATGGCTGAATTTTCAACAAAGAAAGGCAGCCTTTCGTCAACGCCTTTCAGGCTGAAGTAAAACATTTCGGGCAAATCGACTTTCCCTGTGAATGTAAATTTCCCTTCTTTTACTTTTACTGAGTCAACCCCGATCATTTTGCCTTCTGATCGTTTTTCGAGCAGTACCCACCCGGTATCAGCGCCTGTGATGGTACCTTCAATAGTGTATCCATCCGTTTTCTTATTGTTGCACGAAATAACTGTTAATAGAACAGCTATTAGTATACTGCCTGCAAGTAATTTTTTCATATGGTTTTGTTTTGGGTTAATTTTTCGTAAAAGTATATCTTTTTCCGATATCCAATGGAAGCAGGAAAATTGCAAAAGTGAAACGGACAACGCTTTGATATCTTCGGAATCCGGCTACTTCTCCTTTTTCGTGGCAAAAATATACTCGAACAGCATAATGAAAAGGAAAGTTGCAAGCGTGCTGATAACAACACGTAAAAGGGTTTGCCAGAACTCGGTGAAGCTGAATACATCCACAAAATTCAGAAACAGGTGGTGTGTAAATGTCATCACAATGGCATACGCCATAAACCATTTAAGCCCCATTTGCTCAAGTTTGGGCTGGGTAGTGATATCATATTCGGGTTTTTCGCCAACAAACTTGATAATTGCCGGACGCATAAAACCCAAAAACACTGTACTGGCAGCATGCAGCCCCAAAGTGCCGCTGAAAATATCGACAGTTAAGCCGGTACCAAACGACAGGATCAGCAGAAGCCATCCCGGTGTTTCGAAAGGAAGCAGGAGAATAAATAAGATGTATATATACGGGTTCAGAAAGCCATAAAAGTTGATCCTGTTCATTACCAGCACCTGGATCAGGATGAGACCGACAAAGCGCACGATATTTGTAAAAACGAGCCTATTCATCCTTTATCCCTTCCGTGCTTTTTTCGAGTGCTGCCTGTTCGTCTTTCATCAGGTTCTTAACGACGTACACATACTGGAGCGCATTAAAATCGACACTGAACCTGAAAGGGATAGTATAAAAATGTTCGCCCTGTTCCACCCTGAAATCGGTAATGGTACCTATCATTAACCCTGCCGGGAAAATATAGGAATAGCCGGAGCTCACTATCGTATCGCCTTTGGCTATTTTAACATGTGCAGGAATATCGGTAAGTGTTCCGTATAGATGATCGATGCCGTTCCAGACTATGGTTCCCATCTGGTCGTTTTTCTTGATACGGCCGCTTATGCGGGTATGCTTGTTAAGCAAACTCATCACCCAGCTGAAATTCTCCGAAACATTTACAACCGTACCAACTATACCCCTGGAGGTGATTACAGCCATATCTTTCTGTATTCCGCTCCGTGAGCCTTTATCAAGCATGATGTAGTTGTTCCGCTTGCCAACGGTATTGAGAACGACCTTTGAAACAATATATTTATACTGTTGTTTGTAAAGTGTATCGTTAACCCAGAAGGTGGCTGTGTCGTTTCTCAGGAACGAAACCCCTTTCATCTGCCTGAGAAGGGCATTTTCTTCCACCAGGTGTTCGTTTGTAGTCCGGAGTTTCAGGTAATCGGTGGCATTACTGATGGTAGTATAAAAACGCCCTGTAACCCGGCTCCCGGCCTGCAAAAGGGTCGAACTCTGATAGTAGGTCGAATTGATCAGGAGCGTGATCGAGAACATCTCGAGCACAACAAACAGCAACAGGAAATGATACCGGACGATAAAAACCAGGATATTACGCATAGTCAGTTACGGTATCGTTTTGAATAAAATAGTGTTTTGTCAGAGTAGTTGCCTGGCGCTTTGTGCCGGGTGCCATGTGGATGCGGAACCCGGAACATGGCACACGGAACTTTTCATTATTTTATAAGGAACGTAAACTTATCAAAATTCTTGAGAGCAATACCCGTACCGCGGGCCACAGCGTGCAAAGGATCGTCGGCAACATGCACCGGAAGGTTTGTTTTCATGTGAATGCGCTTGTCGAGACCGCGAAGCAGCGAACCTCCGCCTGCCAGGTAGATACCGGTTTTGAAGATATCGGCAGCCAGTTCGGGAGGTGTCATTTCGAGTGCATTGAGCACGGCGGCTTCAATTTTCGAAATGGATTTATCCAGTGCATGAGCTATCTCGGCATAATTTACATAAATCTCTTTCGGGATACCGGTAAGCATATCGCGGCCATGTACGGCATAATCAGGCGGCGGGTTGTCGATTTCGGTTAATGCCGATCCCACTTCAATTTTGATAAGTTCCGAAGTGCGCTCGCCAATATTGATGTTATGCTGTTTACGCATGTATTCTTCAATATCGGAGTTAAAATCATCGCCGGCAATACGGATCGATTTGTTGTTCACTATACCGCCGAGAGCTATAACAGCAATTTCGCTCGTTCCGCCGCCGATATCGATAACCATGTTGCCGGTTGGTTCAAGTACATCGATACCAATTCCGATAGCAGCTGCCATAGGCTCGTGTATAAGGCGCACTTCCTTGGCGCCGGCCTGTTCGGCCGAATCTTTAACGGCGCGTTCTTCCACTTCGGTAATGCCTGATGGGATACAGATAACCATCCTCAATGCAGGAGGAAAAAGACTGCGGCTTGGGCCGATCATTTTGATGAATTCGCGGATCATGTATTCGGCCGACTGGAAATCAGCAATAACACCGTCGCGCAGCGGGCGGATGGTTTTAATGTTTTCGTGGGTTTTACCATGCATCATCTGTGCACGTTTGCCAACTGCAAGTACTTTGCCGGTATTACGTTCGATAGCAATAATCGAAGGTTCATCAACAACTACCTTATCGTTATATATAATGATGGTATTGGCAGTGCCAAGGTCCATCGCAATTTCTTTTGTAAGAAATGAAAAAAGTCCCATGTGTTAATATTCTTCCTTTTTAAAAGCCGTTAATCAAAATTCAATTTTCATGCCGGTCGAGGCCGGCGGTTTAATGTTTAAAATGCCTTATCCCTGTAAAAACCATTGCAATCCCGTGCAGGTTGCAATAGTTGATTGTATCTTCGTCGCGAACTGATCCACCGGGTTGTATAACCGCAGCGATCCCCGCGTTGTGTGCCAGTTCAACTGAATCGGCAAAAGGGAAAAAAGCATCCGATGCCATAACGGCACCATTCAGATCCAGGCCAAACTCCGCAGCTTTGGATATAGCGTGCTTCAGCGCATCAACCCTTGAGGTCATGCCACACCCTGCACCCAGCAGCTGACCGTTCCTGGCCAGTACAATAGCATTGCTCTTCAAATGTTTAACAATGATATTGGCAAACAGTAAATCATTTACCTGTTGGTCGTCAGGTTTTGTCTCAGTTACACTCTGAAGGCCGGATGCAGTTTCGGTATGAGTATCCTTTACCTGCTCAATAACCCCGTTGAGTACTGATTTAAATTGTTTCGCCTGAAAATCAAATGGTTTAATCTGCAAAATTATTCTATTTTTCTTTGCCTTTAAGAGTTCCAGTGCATTTTTTTCATAATCGGGTGCAATTATTATTTCAAAGAACAGTTTATTCACTTCACCGGCTGTTTCCATATCGATTATGCGGTTGGAAGCAACCACTCCGCCGAAGGCTGAAACGGGGTCACCTGCCAGTGCATCAATCCAGGCTTGTCTCAGGGTTGGGCGGCTGGCAACGCCGCAGGCATTGGTATGCTTGATAATGGCAAATGAAGGTTCACTGAATTCCTTAATCAATGCGAGTGCTGCTTCAAGGTCAACAAGGTTATTGTAGGATATGGCTTTGCCATGAAGCTGCTTAAAAACTTCGCCCGCATCGCCATAAAATATGCCTTCCTGGTGTGGGTTTTCGCCATAGCGCAGCACTTCGCCCTTGTTAAAACTCTGCCTGAACGACTTTATCCCGGCTTCCCGGTTGAAATAATTAAAAATAGCCGAATCATAATGTGATGACACAGCGAAAGCCCGGGCTGCAAAATAATACCTGTCGGCCAGGTCGCTTTTACCGCTTTTCTCATCCAGCAATTCAATCAGATCGTTATATTGCTCAGCCGAGGGGACAATCAGTACATCATTATAATTTTTAGCAGCAGCCCTGATAAGTGAAATGCCGCCAATGTCGATCTTCTCAATTATATCGTCCTGAGCAGCTCCCGAAGCAACAGTTTCTTCGAACGGGTATAGGTCAACAATTACAAGGTCGATGGGTGGGATTTTGTATTCGGAAGCCTGTTTAACATCCCCCTCTTCGTCGCGCCTAAACAGAATGCCACCCATAACTTTTGGATGCAAAGTTTTTACCCTTCCACCGAAAATGGAAGGATAGCCTGTGAGGCTTTCGACGGTAAGCGCGTTAATACCCAGCCTGCAAATAAAATCGTAGGTTCCGCCTGTTGAATAAATGGTAACTCCCAGTGAGTCCAGTTTGCTGGCAATTTCATCGATTCGGTCCTTATGGTACACCGAAATCAATGCTGAGCGGATGGGTTTTACAGTATTCATAGGGGTTTTGATTATCCGGTAAGAGTTTGCAATTTTATTAAATTTTAAGGTACAATTTTCAGGAAAATCAGAAAAAAACCAATATTTACTGAATGTGCCTTTGAGCGGTGAATATCATTGAATTTGTATGTAATTTTACATTCAGAAAAAGATCAGAATTTGTGATGAATACTGCATGTTTTTTTACCTCAGAGGCACGGAAGAGGATAATTTGGTGGACAAAATGCTCCTTAGAGATTTTAATAATTGGAAATTGGTTTAAGACCTGAACTACTGAAACCAGAAACACTGTAACCTGAAACTAAAATATTTTACTATACCATGCTATATTTAAGACTTATCCGTGAATCGTTTGCCTTTGCTATGCAGGCGATCACAGCCAATAAGGTCCGGACATTTTTGTCGCTCCTTGGAATTACAATCGGTATTTTTTCAGTGATTTCGGTGCTTACCGTCTTCGACAGTATTGAAAGCAAACTCCGAAAGAACATTGAGGAACTGGGCAGCAACGTGCTTTTCGTTGGAAAATGGCCATGGGCGATGGGTGATGCAAACTATGCCTGGTGGGAATATATGAAACGCCCGGAGGTACGTCTGCAGGAAATGGAAGAAATCCAGAAACGCAGTTCCCTTACTGATGCCGCAGGATATTATGTTGCCACACAGCGTAACATTAAAATCAACGGCGTTATGTTCGAGAATGCAGTAATAATAGGCGCTTCACACGAATACGACAAAGTGCAGGCCATTAACTTAAGCAGGGGCAGGTATTTCACACTGGCTGAATCGCAGGGCGGACGTCCTGTTGCTATTGTCGGCAGTAAAATCATAAGTGAGCTCCTGGGTAGCGGCGATGCTCTTGGAAAAGAAATTTCAATTTTCGGGCGGAAAATCGAAATTATCGGTCTTTTCAAGGAAGAAGGTGATAATGCCTTTGGTGGTTCGAACGATCGCTGGGTTGTATTACCGGTTAACTTTGCAAGAACTTTTATCGATCTCGATAGTCATGACCTTGAAGCTAATATTCTTGTCAAAGGCAAGAAAGGGATTTCGAACGAAGCCCTGCGCGACGAGCTTACCGGTATTATGCGTTCGGTACGTAAACTGAAACCTACGGTTAAAGATAATTTTGCTATTAACGAAACCAGTATAATTACCCAGGGCTTCGACCAGATATTTGGTGTAATTGCCATTGTAGGTTGGGTTGTAGGCGGATTCTCATTATTAGTTGGTGGTTTCGGTATTGCCAATATAATGTTCGTTTCGGTTAAAGAGCGAACTGCCCAGATCGGGATTCAGAAATCACTGGGAGCACGGAATGCGTTCATTCTTCAGCAATTCCTTTTCGAAGCTATTTTCCTTTCGCTTCTGGGGGGGCTTGTCGGTTTGCTGATTATTTATCTCGGGACCGTACTTGTAACGAAGTACGGAGGTATGGAACTGGTATTAAGCCTTAAAAATATTATACTGGGGCTTTCGGTATCGGCAATTATAGGACTGATCTCGGGTTTGTTCCCGGCATGGACAGCCTCACGCCTCGACCCGGTTGAGGCTATGCGGTCCACCTTTTAGAAAATTCACTGTTACCACGGTTTACATCCTGTTCAAACATCAGGATATTGGCCTTTAAAAAGCTATAGAATTATCCAATAAATATTCTATATTTGCCGAAGGTGAATGGATATGGAAAAACGCTGGGTATTAAAACAAAAAGGTGATGCATCCCTGGTTTCGGGTATTGCCGGGGCATTGGGGATTGAAGCTGCACTGGCCGAATTGCTGGTTCAGCGGGGTGTTACCAGTTTTGAAGATGCCAAAGCATTTTTCAGGCCCGATCTCTCACTTCTGCACGATCCTTTCCTGCTGAATGACATGGATAAAGCAATCGAACGGATTGCCGAAGCGCGCACCAAAGACCAGAAAATAATGGTTTACGGCGATTACGATGTGGACGGAACCACCGCTGTTTCGCTTGTTTATGCCTTTCTGAAAGAAAACGGGTTCCAGTTTATCGATTATTATATCCCCGACCGCTACAGCGAAGGCTACGGCATTTCATTCAAAGGAATAGATTATGCACAGCAGGAAAACTTCTCACTGATAATAGCACTGGACTGCGGTATAAAATCTGTCGATAAAATCAAATACGCCAATGAAAAAGGTATTGATTTTATCATCTGCGACCATCACCGCCCAGGTGACGAATTGCCACCGGCAGTAGCCGTACTCGATGCCAAACGGATCGATTCGACCTACCCTTTCGATGAACTCTCGGGATGCGGCGTGGGGTTCAAACTTATACAGGCCTATGCCCAAACCTATAAGATTCCTTTCGACAGCCTTTACAAATACCTCGACCTTGTTACCATAAGCATTGCATCGGATATTGTACCAATTATCGGAGAAAACCGTATACTGGCTCATTTCGGATTAAAACTTATAAATACGAATCCCCGACCGGGTATCGAATCGATACTGGGCGTTGCCAACATTGTGCGAAAACCCGATGACGAAATCCACACCGAAGGAGAAGAAGCCGGTTGTATTTTCAGCCGTGAACTTACCATCAGCGATATGGTTTTCGTAGTCGGACCTAGAATTAATGCTGCAGGACGTATCGAGAGCGGGAATAACTCGGTAAAACTGCTTGTTTCGCCCGATATGGAAACCGCGGCAAGTATTGCCCTCCAGATCAATGATTTCAATAACGAGCGCCGTACGCTCGATACCCAGATCACGCTCGAAGCACTCGATATTATTGCAAAAGACGATAAACTCCGCAAGGCACGAGCCACGGTGGTTTTCAACCCCGACTGGCACAAAGGGGTTATCGGTATTGTGGCTTCGAGGCTTACCGAAACCTATTACCGCCCGACAGTTGTATTAACCCAATCGAACGGGCTGATTACAGGGTCGGCACGCTCGGTGAAGGATTTCGATGTGTACGATGCTATTGATGCCTGCAGCGACCTGCTCGAACATTTCGGGGGGCATATGTATGCAGCCGGATTATCGCTGAAACCCGAAAACCTGAAACCCTTCCGCGAACGATTTAATTCAATAGTTTCGGCAAGCATTACCGACGAAATGCTGATCCCAGAAGTGGAAGTTGATTTAGAAATAAACCTGAACCAGATTACGCCCAAGTTTATACGAATCCTGAAACAGTTCGCCCCGTTTGGCCCGGGAAATATGTCACCGGTTTTCATGACGCACGATACCGTGGATACCGGCCATGCGCGCATTGTGGGGAAAAACCATGTTAAACTCACGGTCTTCCAGGAGTCGGTGCGTAGTGCGCCCTATTCGGGAATTGCATTCCAGCAGGGCGAAAAATTCGATGCTATACAGCGTGGACAGAGCATGAATATTTGCTACCATATCGAGGAAAACGAATGGAACGGTGCCAAGAATATACAGTTGAATATTAAGGATATACGGTTTGTGGATGACAATTAGGGTTTAATCCCTTACGATTGGCTGCCTCGTTCGGTATTTGACTTCCCTGCCCAGACTTTATTACAATATCTCTCTTAATTCTGTTGCCATTTCAAATTTAGTGTCACCTGTAAATTTTACTTTTCGCGACAGGGCTTGTTTTAATTCATAATAATTTTTGTGATAGAACTCGGAAAGAATAATGACTCTTTTATTCCCCATGATTAAATATAAATATTCATAAGTCCCGCTATACCTTGCCGGTATCCGTGAGGTAGTATATCCATTAAAATCATTCAGTTCGAATTGCCTTTTAGAACCAAGCCCATAAAAAGCTCTGACACATATTGACTTGTTATCAATCATAACCCAGATCACTTTTTGCCTGATTTCTGAGATAATCCATATCTCTAAAAGTGCAAAAAAGCTAATAATGAAACAAAGTAATATATATATCCATACCGATATACTACTGTCATCCGGCGTAAAGAATACTATGTAAAATAAAAGAAATGAGAATCCCGGAAGCATGATAACCAGAATCAACGGAAGCAGAGCCCAAAGCCGGAATTTTGATTTAGTCATTGAATGCTATTAGTTCAGTTGTATTTATACAATTAATTATAACAAACACTTGAATGGTTGAAAAGTTGCGGTATATCAATATCTTTTGGTTGTCATCCGGATTTCTTTCAAGGGAGAACCAATGTTTGTTCAACCAGACTGAGGCTCATATGAGTATGCATCAGAAAATGTGACTCATGCGAAAATGGGATCTGACAATGGCCAACCAGGTTTCAAAATATCCAAGGAAAAAACATTTTACTTTGCATGATGAGCTTTATATGCTTTTCGCCAAAAAAGGCAATGCATTCTTTTTAGTCGAATACGGCCGTAAGATAAAGAAATACAGAAGAAAACCCAGCTTTGTTAATCAGATCAGCCGGAGGATTTTTCAAAAAAAAACTCCAGACAAGGAAGATAAGTGATGAATAAAGCGGATGGCGAATGTACATATAGATGCCGGTTTCGACCAGGTCGGTGGCGCGTTCAAACTGGTAAAGGGTATCAGGGTCATCAGTTTGTTCCTGTTTCCCCTTTTTATTTGAGACTAGCCATTACTGAGACTATCAGGTAAAGCGATATAACTAACAATATCCAGGAGAATACCTGCCTTGAAAAAAACAGATCGACTAACCAATATGGATAGTTAGAAGCCAAAAGCCAGACTTTACACTCCCAACCGAAGAAAGGATAAAAACCATGACTTTTATACTCTGATAAAGTTCTCCACGAGAGTATTATAAGCTGAATACTGAGTACAAGAAACAACAGGTATTTATTCCTATGATCAGAACTTTCTGTAATAACTAATTATTCCTTAAATCATTTTCTGAACTCATATATGGCTTACTTAACTTAATTCATATTTAAGATTATTTACATCTGAATCTTTAACAACCATTGGAATTTTATCATACTGTCATGACAACCGGTATTGGAATACAGTAAAACAGAGTTTTCGGGAAATTTCTTTACATTTGCATTTGTATGACCGAAGCAATACTTTTAGGACTGGCCACCGGAATGGTAATGAGCGTGATGCTCGGTACCGTGTTTTTTGCTTTGGTGCAAACCAGCATCGACCGTGGTTTTAAGAGTGGTATATCCATATCGCTGGGAGTAATCCTTTCGGATGCGATCCTGATTACAACTGCTTATTTCAACTCGGAATTAATCCCGAAAGGAAGCATTACCGAAGATATTGTTCGGGTGTGCGGAGCGGTTTTCCTGGTTGTTTATGGAATAAAAAATCTCCGGAATAAAACGCACATTACCTATCCTGTAACGCGTGCCGGACGAATCTTCTACTTTATGCGTTCAGGCTTCCTGCTGAACTTATTGAATCCGGGAAATTTTATCGGTTGGGTTGTTGTTACTACAAATATTATCCAGGTGGCGCGTTACAGCCCGCACCAGTGTTTTATATTTTATGTATTCGCTATTTCGGCCATTTTCGGAACGGAAATCCTTATATCGCTGGGGGCAGCCCAGCTTAAGCGTTTTTTCAGCGACCGCCTGCTGAACGGTATCAATTATGCCGTAGGAATACTTTTCCTGGCATTTTCCATTGTCCTTGTCTACCCGGTTGTATTCCGGTAAGAATTCTCCTTTTTGTACAGGAAGATTTAGGAAGTAAGGGTTAGCTGCTGGATGCTGGGTGCTGGCTACTGGTTGCTGGTTGCTGGCCAATGGATGCAGGTATTTGATGCAGGAAACCAGAGACTAGAAAACTAAAACAAGTCTCATCGCAATTTAAAATCAAACCAGGAATCGTCCTACATTCCCCGGCAGCAGGAACTGTCCGGCAAACTGCTGCAGTTCATTAAACTCTTTCAGCGAATCAGCATCAAGGTCAGCTGTGTTTTTGGCAAGGCTTTTATAATCACGAAGTTTTAACGATGTAACCTTTCCCCGCCGTATACCGGCCTGCATATATGCAAGCTTCGCCTGAACCCCTGTAACAAAGGTCCCCGAAACTCCCTTGCTGATTGTGAATTTAAGCATCAGCGGCAGGTGGCACCATTTGAAAATATCGTATGCAATAAAATCGCCTAATGAATAAATGATAACACTTTGTTTGAGAGTACCCTTATTAGGATCGGTATAGGTGAAAAATTCGAAAGGTTGCGTATTATGCGGATGGCCTCCCAGTATAATATCGATACCAGTTTGTTCGCAAATACGGTGCATGGTCGCAATCGTAGTATGAGCCGGAAAAGGCTGGTAAGCCAGGCCCATATGAAGGCTTGCAACAACCAGGTCGGTACCCCGCCGTCGGGCAAGCTGAGCCTGTTCTATCAAAAGGCCGATATCCGGTTCGGGTTCATTTAAAGGCAAATGATTCACAATCCATTCTTTGCCGGGAGGTGCTGTTAATGCATTAAGCGAAAATGTTGCTGCCACGAATGCAACCCGGATCCCGTTTTTTTCAATTATCGGAAAATCGTTTAACAGTTCCCTGCTTGAAGCAGCACCGGAATATCGTATTTGCTTTCCTTTAAGAAAATCAAGTGTCTGCATCAGACCAGCTTCGCCCTGGTCGAGCGAATGGTTATTGGCAACGGAAAGCACGTCGTAGCCTTTGTACCGGCCCATACCCGAAAATACATCAAACATTTCGGCACTGCTGTTGAAATACATGTTTGAGAGCATTACCTCAGGTACCGCCGACGGCTTCGATTCCGATACAAGCGGTGTTTCGAGGTTTGCTGTAACAATATCGGCTCCGAAAAAGAAATCGCCGCATTCGTCCCAAACAGGGGCACAGGTTTCCTTATCCATACATTGGTAAGGCATAAGATCGCCACCTGCTGACAGGGTAATGCTTTGCAATGCTTTAAAATCTGGCGGTACAGTCAAACCTACCGGATTTTCATGAAAGTGCCCCGCCATTTCAGTTCTACCGGTTGAATGAGTAATTGCGCGGTAGTAATATTTATGTGCCAGGTGCAAAACTTCCCCACTCTTCATTCGGAGCGGATCTTCGTGGTGACCGGGCATGGGATCGTCCCAGTCCTTTCCGCCAAAAAGCCGCCTGGCCCAAAAGCCCAGCCGAATCATCCCGGTAAGGAATTTTCCTTTTGCCGAAATACTCCTTACCGGGTTAAAGTGTTTCCTGTTAAGCAAATCAGATGGTTTAGTTGTAAATGTCAATTCCCCTGTTCAATAAATTGTTGAGGGCATTTTCAGAACCCGGTAAAGGCGGTGATAATTAATGAAATACCGATAATAACCAGGATCAGCCCTACAAGGTGATTAATATGGCTGATCAGGCCTGGTTTAAGCTTCTGCTTTATTTTATTGGCAATGAATACTTTGAATACATCAGAACTATAGATGGAAGCCAGGGTCCCGATAAAAAAGAGAGCCACCCCATGTTTGTTATCGCCAAATCCTGAGCTGACTCCTACCATGGCCGAAATCCAGAGTATCCATACAAAAGGGTTCATAATATTGAGGAAAAACCCTTTAAGCATATAGGTTACAGGTCCGGCTACCCTCACTTCAACCGCAAGGTTATTTTCGTCGATCTTCACTTTATGGTAAAAAGTATAGATACCGAAACCGATCAGGATAAAGCCGCCGATAATGCCGGCAATCATATAATTGTTCTTCTGGTTAATAAATTGCAAAGCACCAAGAAAGGTAAAATAAACCACAGTGACATCGCTCAGAAAAATACCTGTGGCAAGGAAGAAACCCGATTTCAGTCCCCTGTGGATGCTGGTTTGCAGCAGGGTAAATAATGGCGCTCCCGGCATTACCGAAATGGTCAACCCTAATAATATGCCTTGCAGTAGTGGGTGCATCTGGATTCGGGGTTGTGTTAATAATAATTTATCGATAGTCAGGTTGTCTTCATTGGTTGAGCGGGCAGATGTAATATTCATTCTCTCCGGAGACCACCCAACCGGTATATTCAGGAAACCCGTTATTTATTTCGGTTTGCCAGAAATTTAAGCCAGCTGTCGAGTTTGTCGTTTTTAAGCACACGGGGGAATTTATGCTGACCCCCAAGTTTGCCGTGATGTTTCATCCAGCCATAAAACACCGAAGGATCCATTACTTCGGCCGTTACTTCCTGTATGGCGTGAAGGCGTTCGGTCCGGTAGTCGTCGTTTAGTATTTTCAGGTTTGCATCCAGGATTCCGGCTGCCAGGGTTGCATCGAGCGGTGAATCGCATCCCAGGAACCAGCGGTGTGCGAACATTCCTTTATCGTGGCGCACCCCGGCTACGGCAAACTCGCGTATGGTAATATTGAGTTTCCTCGAAAGCATTTCCACGGCGTGATTCAGGTTTTCCTGCGAGATGTGCTCTCCACAAAGGCTCAGGAATTGCTTGGTACGACCGGTTATCACAATTTCGCTCAGTGATTTTGATGCAAACCGTATGGTATCGCCTATCAGGTAACGCCATGCCCCGGCACAGGTTGTAATCAGTAAAGCGTAATCTTTATCTTCCTCCACCTGACTGATATTCAGCACTTCGGCATCCTGTTTCAGGTTACCGTCTTCGTCGAAATTCGTTTCATTAAAAGGCACAAACTCATAATAAATTCCGTTATCGAGCACCAGTTGCATAGCATTGGTGTTTGGGCGGCTCTGGTAGGCTATAAATCCTTCCGATGCCAGGTAGGTTTCCATGTAGGTGAGCGGATGGGCCAATAACTTCTCAAACCCTTTTATATACGGGGCAAACGAAACACCACCGTGTACATAAATATTAAGGTTTGGCCACATATCGTGGATAGTGTTCAGATTATAGGTTTGAATTATCTTTTCGAGCAAAATCTGAAGCCATGCCGGCACGCCACTGATTACACCTATATCCCATTCGGGAGCCTTTTTAACAATTTCATCGAGTTTTGTCGACCAGTTTGTTTCTTTCGAAATGCGCTTGCCCGGCTTATAGAAATGTTGAAACCAGAAAGGCAGGTTGCCGGCCGTGATGCCAGAAAGATCACCTTCGTAGTAAGTTCCGTTAAATTGCAGCTGGGTACTTCCACCCAGCATTAATATCCCTTTTGAATAAAAATCAGGCGGAAAATCATATTTTGAGAGTGACCACAACTGCTTAATACTGGTTTTCTTTATGGCGCGGAGCATATCGCTTGTAACCGGGAGGTATTTGCTTGCTGCCCCTGATGTTCCTGAACTAAGTGCAAAATATTTTACCTGTCCCGGCCAGCTCACATATGCTTCGCCATTCAGCGAACGGTACCACCAGTTGCGGTGCATGCTGTCGTAATCGAAGAGGGGAACACGCTTTGCGAACAAATTTGTAGGATTTTTCTGTTTCAGCATATCCTGGAAGCCGTACTCTTCGCCAAACGAGGTAAGCTGTGCCTGACGCAGCAGTTTCCTGAGTGTGCGAATCTGAACCTTTAATGCATCCTGGGTTTTCAGGTTTTCGATAGGGATTTTACTTCTGAATTCTATGGCACTTTTTATAATCGATCCGAGAATGGGCATTGTTTCAGTAAATTAATTTTAATGAATGGCTAAATTAGAAATAATTTCTAAATTCGTACATATCTATCCCTTCCTGAATTATGTATTTTATCCTGAAGATAGTGAAAAAGAGCACTATAAAAGTGATTATAAATAACGTAATCAATGGGATAGCGGGATTCATAGCCATAGTTGCAGGGGCTTTAGTATAGCAAAAGGCAGAATGCGAAATTTAAAGTTTCCGTGAAAACTAATACCATTCAGCATAAACTCTGCAAACTATGAAAGAAATTGTTAATACGGCCGATATAAGTACACTACTGAAATGCGATCCTGTTTTTGAAACTATCCATACCCTTTACGGACCTCCACCCAACTGGAACAGGCCGGAAGGATTCATAAGCCTGTCGAGGATCATTTTAGAACAACAGGTTAGTTTACAATCAGCCAAAGCTCATTTTAACAAACTCAATTCGTTTCTGCCGGCATTTACTCCCGGGGAAATAGTTAAACTTTCTGATGAGGAAATGAGGCTTTGCCAGATCAGCCGGCAGAAATCCATTTATCTCAGGGCACTGTCATCAGCAATACTTGAAAGGAAAATTGAGCTTGAAAAACTGTCGGAATTACCTTGGATGAAGTCAGACACCAACTCAAAAGACTCAAAGGAATTGGTGATTGGACAGCGGATATTTATCTGGTGTTCTGTTTACAGGCAAAAGATATTTTCCCGGCAGGAGATATTGCAATTATCAATACGATAAAAGAATTGACCGGCCTTACAACAAAAAAAGAAATGGTTACATATTCGGAAAAATGGAAGCCATACCGTTCACTTGCAACCTTTTATTTGTGGCATTATTATCTGTGTAAAAGAGGCAGAAACTGAACTCTGCATTAGCCGGATTTCATTTTTCTTCAGAGAATAATTCCGAGGCGATGCCATCGGCAAAAAGCAATCCGCCGGCAGTAAGTGTGAGTTTGCCTTCCCGGTAGATCATCTGTTGTTTTTCGATAAAGCCAAGTGCATCAAGCAGAAGTTTTTCAGCTACCTCAGCACCAAATTTATCGCGGACAGCAACAAGATCGCATCCCCACATGGTCCGAAGGGAAGTCATGATATATTCATTGAGCTGGGTGACCGGGCTCAGGAGTTCCGATTCTGATTCAACCTTTCCGTTGCCAATAGATTCGATGTACCTTACAAGGTTGGAAACATTCCAGCACCGGGAGCTGCCATTGAATGAATGTGCCGAAGGACCAACTCCAAGGTAAGGTTTTCCCTGCCAGTAAGCTGTATTGTGCCGCGAATACTGCCCTGGCAGGCAGAAATTTGAAACCTCATAGTGCTCATATCTATGCAATTGCATCCAGCTAACAAGCGACTGGTAATGTAACAGGGCAGGTGATTCTTCAACCGGGCTTATCTTTCCCTTGCGGATCAGCACATCAAGCGGGGTTTTTTCTTCAACCGTTAGTGAATAGGCCGAAATATGAGGGATACCAAATGAAAATGCTTTCTCCAGGTTCTCTTTCCAGCCTTCGTAAGTAAGGGTAGGGATGCCATAAATAAGGTCGATACTCAGGTTCTGAAAGCCGGCCTGTTTTGCATCGGTTATGCACCGGCTAATCTGTGCCGGGGTATGCGTGCGGCTAAGATATTTAAGATCTTCCTCCCTGAACGACTGTATCCCTATGCTTAACCTGTTTATGCCAGCTACAGAAAAGGCTTTCAGCTTTGCGGGTGTGAGATCGTCGGGATTGGCTTCGAGGGTGATTTCAACACCGGAATCCGTATTGTAATTCTTAAAAACAGCATTGATAATTCCTTCAATTTCCGGTGCATAAAGCAGCGAGGGTGTACCTCCGCCGAAATAAATGGTTTCCACTTTCTCACCCCCGAGATAACTGCTGCGTTGCGCCAATTCACTCACAATCGCCTGCGAAACCTGGCTCACATACTTTGTGCTGGCAAGGGAATAAAAGTTGCAATAATTGCATTTTTGCCTGCAAAATGGTATATGGATGTAGATTCCTGCCATGGGCATTAGTTAATGGGAATGCGAGAGATACGATTTACGAGGTATGAGGTACGATTTAGGAGGTACAATTTACGAGGTATGATTCTGCTGCATCGTCATTCGTAAATCGTAAATTCTTTTTAAAAAAAATATGTTTATTTTATTATCAGATTAACTCTTTTTCAATACAATCCTGAACGTTGTGCCTTTCCCAATTGTGGAACTTTTTACAAAGATCTTGCCTTTATGGTATTCGCTGATAATGCGTTTCGAAAGGGATAAACCCAGTCCCCAGCCTCGTTGTTTGCTTGTATAACCCGGGTAAAATATAGTCCGGAACATGTTGCGGGGGATCCCTTTACCGGTATCGGCAATATCAATATTCACAACATCGGCTTCTTCGAGGATTTCAATTTTAATCTTTCCCTGCCGGGTCATGGCATCTACGGCATTTTTTACCAGGTTTTCGATAACCCATTCGAAAAGCTGCAGGTTCAAAGGAACCACAATCGATGCTTCGGGAGGTAAATTGATGGAATAGGCGATTTTTTGTGAAGTCCTTGTTTTCAGGTACGAAACCGATTCGTATATAACCGAAACCAGGTTTTCGGGAACCAGCGATGGGTTTGACCCAATTTTCGAGAACCTGTCGGTAATGGTACTCAGCCGGTTAACATCCTTACGAAGTTCTTCGATCGTTTCACTGTCTATATCTTTGGCCTCGAGGTAATCGACCCATGCCATCATCGATGAAAGCGGCGTACCCAGCTGGTGCGCGGTTTCCTTGGCAAGGCCTGCCCAAACCTGGTTCTGTTCGCTCCTCCTGGCTGTACTGAAAAGCATATATGCCACCAGCAGGAAAATACTAATGATGGCTAGCTGTATATACGGGAAATAACGCAGTTGGGTTAAAACATAGGAATCCTTATAAAAGATAAGCCTTTTCCCCTGGCCTGAAATTGTGATCTCGATGGGATCGTTTTCGGCGCTCATATCCTGGATAAGGCGCTGCAGGTAAGCCGAATCGTGAATCTGTGTTGTATCGATCTGACCGTAGTTCAGGGCCTGAGTCTGAAGGCTGTCAGTAATCAATACCGGGACCGAAGCGGAGTTATTTACAACCTCCTTGAAAAATGCCTCAACCAGGTTGTTGAGTACCACCTGCATTTCGGTGAACAGCTTGGAATCGTTGTAGTAGATATAATTGACTTCGTTCTGGTAATAATTAATTGGGATAGGAGGATATTTTGAGAATTGTTTTTTCAATACTTCTTTCATACCTGGAATAGTATCAGAAGTGAAAACCGTGTTTTTTTGACCTATTATATTACCTTTCCCATCGGTTAGAATAACAGGAATTGAGGTGTTGTTTTCGATGATTTTCAGGTAAAAACCCTGGTCCTGGTTAGTGTTGGATTCGATAAACCGTTTTTGAGCTTCGGCATACAATTCGATTTTTTTGTGCTCCTCTTCCTTTATCTGTGCAAAAAAGCTCTGGGTGGAATTCACAAGCTGGGCGCGTGTTTGAATGGCATTAGCCCAGGTGTGTATTTTCATACGTTCGTCCCGGGCAATTTTTTTCACCAGCAGGTTTGAGTACCAAAGCGAAAAAACAACAATTACGATAGCGAAAATAAGCAATAGGATTTTCCAGAGCTTCTTCCGGTTATAAATACTATATCGGTTGAAAAAGGATTGTTTCATTTTATAAAAACAGAGTTAAGGCAGGCTTTTTCAGGCAATAAATATACGACAATAGTTTCAATGCCCTTCGGGTTTTCGACTGTTCAGGGTTTGGTGAGCTTCGGGGTTTTCATCGTTTCAGGCTTTATTTCATCCAACTCTTTGTTGTTTCATTGCCGAATTGTCAAATTCCTTATTTCCCCTCATTTCGCCCCTCGCCCCTCACCCCTCACTCACTCTTCCTCTAAAACCCGTATTTACTCAACCTTCTTATCGTCGTCCCATTCAATCACGAATTTTCCCTGCTCCTGTTTTTTAAGGATTTCCTTATCTTTCAGTTGCTGGGCTTTCTTAATGGTATCGCCGGGCATGCGGTTAAATTCCTGTTTAAAAATCTGTTTTAACTCGGTTTTCTGGGCCTTCAGGTCGCTGGCAATTTTTTTGCGCATTGCCTTTTTATCATATTTTACAATAGGCTCATCAACTGTACCAGTAAGCGAAACATATACCTTGGTGCGGCCCCGGCCGTCGTCTTCCACGGGTCCGAATTCTGCCTGGTTGTCGAATCCCTTGTTGCGTTTTTTAAATTTACTGGCTACAAGGTCGGCAAGGGCAATTGTAAAATGATAATCAAGATCGTTATTAAATGTATGCGTTCCCATTAGCTGCAGGTCGAGGGCACTCGATTTGATTTCCATAGCTGGAATATAGATTACCTCGTTTGCTATATCAACCTGGTTGTGCAGTGTCGCAAAACGTATATCGGCCAGGTCCTCAACTTTCAGGAATGATGACAGGCTTTGCATAGGGCTGAACTTCACAAGCCTTCCGTTATCGATACGTATATCGGCATGTGCTTTTATCGAATTCAGATCGATGTCGAGGTTATTCTGCATAATACCCGAAAATACAAGATCCGAAGTTACCACTCCTTCAAGGTTCTCATCCTTCAGGTCGTCCTGCCCGAAATTACCAAACTGGGTGAAGAGAGTTTTTACATTCATATTTTCGAGATGGACCTTGGCCTGCAGGAGCGAATGCTCTTTTGATTGTGCATTTACAACTACCTGCCCTGTAACTTTTCCCTGGCAGGTAAGCATAGCAATATTGCTAACCGACATAACCTTATTTTCGAGTTGAGCCATGCCGGTAAGGTTGGCTGCTATGAATTTGCCAAAGGTAAAATTACTGCTTCGTAGCTGAAGGTTGCTGATGCTGATATTGCCCGGTAAGCGGAACTGGTATTCGTTGCCTGAACCATGTTGAGCCGATGATAACTCGTCCCAGTTGAAGCGTTTCGATGCAAGTGACCCTGTGATAAAAAGGGTTTCGTCATCAACAAAAACCCAGGAAACAAGGTTGCCAAGCGTGCCATGCAGGTTGAAATCGCTTTGACCGGCCCTGAAGGCAAGTTGTTTCATTTCAAGGTCGTTACCGTTAAATTCGAATACTGAATTTAACTCCGTTATAGGCAAATCGTACTCCTTAAGGCCAAGGCTGGCTTTTGCAATGCTCCCGCTCCCGGTAATACTGCTGTTCAGGAAATCGGCCGACTGCGGGTTTTCAATTTCGGCTATACGACCGTCGAAAGCCGCGTTCAGCTTCAGCCATCCTGTCATGGATGTGAATTGATCGAAGTGCAGGAATTGCTGCAGTTGGTCAAGGTTCAGGCTGGCAACCAGGTTACACTGGATTGCGGGCGATATGAAGCCTTTCATCAATAATGACCCGCTAATTGAACCGTCGCCCAGCCTGGCTTTGAGATTGCTGATCGAAAGGGATTCGCCGGCTCCATCCTGTTTTACCCCATAAACTGCCAGGGCTGATACATTCTGAAGGCTCACACCCGATTTTCGTTCAGTAATATTTCCTCCCGCCATTTCGAGCCTGACGTTAACAGCGGGTATATGGTTTCCGCCGAAAAATCCGGATATTTTTGATGTTATATTTCCTTTCCCCTCGAAACGGTACCCTTCAAAATCCTTTGTAAACCTTGCCGGTACAAGTGAAATCATTTCCTCGAGAGTAGAGCCTGATGCTGTAACATCAAGGTCAAGCTGTTTTTGCTTTTCGCTGTAAATAAAATTGCCGGCAGCCGTGAGTTTCAGTTTCCCGGTTTCGATGGCTCCTCTCGATATGGAATATAGTCCTGTAGCACTATTCGCATCAAGGGTAAGCCATATATTGAAATTTCGTTCCGAAACATAAGATGTTCCCTTCGATTTGAACTGGTGTAGAAGGATATTCCCGGCCAGGTCGAGGTTGTATATGCTGCTTCCGAAATTCCCTTTGGCAACAAAACCTGGGAGATTAACATCAATAAAAACGTGAGAAGTATCGTTGATATACTTCGCATGCAGGTTCCTGATAATAATACGCTGCAATTCGAAATTAAAATTTTCGTTCCCCTTTCCTGTTGTTTGTTTCCAGAAATGGAAATTATCGCTTCCGTCGGCATACACACGGGGTGCAATTTCAACATTATCGAGCCTTATGATTTTCACACGGTACTTCTTATGCAGCAGATCCCACACATTAAAACGCAATGAAATGGTTCCGGCTGTAAGAAGGTAGTATTTTGACGGAAGTGTTTTCGCCTCTTTCATGCGGACTCCCGAAAACCTCACCGACGCAAATGGAAAATCTTTGAAAAGGCTTAGTTGCACATCATCGATCTGGACCTCAGCAGCAAGCGACTTATTGATTTCGGTAATGAACAATCGTTTAACTTCCGGACCCAGGAAGCGCTGAGCCAGCAAAAGCGAAACGGCAATAAACAGCGAAATGCTTATTAGCCATATTGTTATACCCCGCAGGGTCTTATAACGCATAATGAGGGAAAGTGGTTTTCACTAATAACAACGCAAAATTATCAATGTTATTAGTACGGGCGTAAGAAAATATCTGCACAATTACACAGAACTTTTTCAGAGCGACTGAAAAATTCCGGGAAAAGCAATTTTGTTTTTTAAATAAATAGCATTAATAAATCACTGATTGATATAAACCCAATCTGGTGGGGAATACGGACCTATTTAATAAAAAGCTGACCTATTTTTTATTTATAAAACATTCGGGAAAAGGCACCCTATTGCATGTTCCGGGAACATAATTCTTGGAACATTCCTCAGGGTCGCAGCAGGTAATGCAACCTCGTTTAAACGCTTTGAAACTGAGCAATTCTATATCTTTCGAATAAAAACGGTCCTTCATCTGTTCGTCGCGCATCAGGTCGGTGCTGAGGTATTTTTTGTTGTCGTCCGAAAAAACGGTGACTACGTTGGCCGAACTGCCCAGTTTGTTTTGTGCTATTAATGCCCCGATAAAATTGGCTCCCGACGAAATACCCACTCCAAGACCCAGCCGGGTTGAAAGCATCTGCGCCATGATGATGGAATCACCATCGTCGACCTGTACGATTTCGTCCAGTTCGTTTAACTTCACAATTTCAGGGATAAATTCATCCGAAATTCCCTGTATTCGATGCTTGCCCACTTTGTGACCTGTTGTAAGTGTCGGGGAATTAGATGGCTCAAGAGGATGAAGCTTTATATCCGGGTTCATTTTTCTCAGGTACTTGCCGGTACCCATAATGGTTCCGCCGGTCCCCACTCCTGCCACAAACGCATCGGGAACAATATTCCGAAACTGCAGCTGGTTCCAGATTTCAGGCCCTGTACTTTCGTAATGAGCAAGAATATTATATTCATTAGAGAATTGCCGGGGTAAAAATGAATTATCCATTTCCCCTGCGAGTTGTTCGGCCATGGCTATACTCCCGAGGAAACCCCCTTCCTCTTTCGTGACGAGATTAATTTTTGCGCCCAGGCTTTGTATGAGGTTTATACGTTCCATACTTAACCAGTTGGGCATAAAAATTACAACCGGGTGTCCCATAGCCTTTCCAAGTGCACAAAATGCAATACCGGTATTACCACTGGTTGCCTCAATAATAGTAGCTCCTGGTTTCAGATCATCCGACTCGTACGATTTACGCAATATAGTATACGCCATTCGGTCCTTGATGCTGCCCGTCATATTCAGATTTTCGGACTTAGCGTAAATTTTTCGCTCTTCACCTTTATATCTGAATGCGATTTCGAGTAACGGAGTATTCCCGATTAAACTCTTGATCTGTTCGATTTTCCGTATCTGGTCGGTATACATACTAGCAGAATTTATGCAGGCAAATATATAAATATAACATTCCCCAAAGCACGGAAATACTTTTTTATATAAAAACTTTTTACAACATATTCCAGGTTGAGCACTAGATTGTTTATGACCGCAAATGAGGAGAGGAATTGTGCAAAGGATGCCTGAGTCCGTTTGAATAAAGTGGCTAAAAGGTTAATTATTCACCCATATAGCTCCTGCAGCAGCTGTGTTCACAGATATGGAATTGTAGGCAGCAAAACCAGGGGTTATAACAAGGGATTCAACCATTCCCCATCCTTTTGTAAAACTCCAGTTGTAAATATTTCCAGTTGCACCGGTTCCGGCAAAAGTACCGTCGGAATCGTAGAAATTATAATGATAACTTTTGTCGACCGAAAAATCGGCTTTTAGTTTATACAGGTTAACAAGCATGCTTTTAGCTGTTCCGCCCTGGGTATAATCAACCTTAAACTGCAATGTCCGCATAAACCTGATCGTTTCGGGGGTAGCTATAACAGTACCTCCCTGGTGGCTTGCCAAACCAGACATACTGCTGAAATAGTGACCAGGTATACTTGCCGGCAACACCAGTTGAAAGGAGCCGGTAGTACTCACAATAGCTGATGCAATTACCAGTGTATCTCCAAAAGATACCTTTAGTGTAGCCGGGCCAAATGACCAATCCACAACCGTATCCGTGCCGGAAGGGAGCAGCGTATAATGGTATCTCAGGTTGCCTGATACAGGCAATTCACTTGCTGTTACATCCGGAAATTCGGTATTGCCATTTTCCTTACTGCATCCGCTTAGCAGAGCAGCAATTGCAGATACCAGTATGGTACATAAAAACAAGATCTTCTTTTTCATTTCCGAAAGGAATCAGATTGTTAAAATGATGAACCGGGCATTGTTCAATTAAAAATTATTTTTCCGGGCTAGCTGTATTCAGTAATTCCTTTGCAAGTCCCGATACGGTTTCGGGTTTAATATCGTTCATGCACCTGAAATGTTTTTTCGGACAATAGTGTAGTCCTTTTTGTGTGCAGGGCCGGCACGAAATATCCGTTTCAGCCACACGGCTCTTTACCGGAAGCGGGAAAAACCCGAGTTCACGGGTGGTGGGACCGTAAACAGCCACAACAGATGCATTCATAGCCTGGGCCATATGCAACATGCCGGTATCGTTGGTAAACACCATGACAGCATGGCCAAGTATAGCAGCTGAGCCCATCAGGCTGAGTTTCCCTGCCAGGTTCAGCGAACTGGCACTCATCCTGCTCTTAACTAGATTACAGATTTCAACATCGCCTTTTCCGCCGATCAAAATTGTCTGCGCGCCGGTTTGTAGGCAGAAAATATCGGCGGCGGCGGCGAATTTTTCGGCAGGCCAGCGCTTGTTTTCCCAATGTGCACCGGGAGCAACAACCAGGAGAGGTGTTTGTGATGTAAATTTGTTTTGGATGAGTAGTTCTTGTACGCTCCTGGATTCCGAAACAGGAGGGAATACCTCGGTTCCTTTCCCGTCATAACCAACACCAAGCGCCTCAACGGCTTCGAAATAGCGCAGGTAAACCGGTTTGATCTCTTTGTAAATGTTGATCTTAAACCTGATCAGCAGATCACGCGCCATTATCTTTTTCGAAAAACCCGATATTTTGGCCCCTGATCCGGAAGCAATATACACACTCCTGATATTTCGCTGAACATCAATTATATGCGTGTATGCATTTTGTCTTACAAGATTCCGTACCCGCGCCAGTTCCCCTTTTCCCGCGCGTTTATCGAAAGTAATAATATCGTTGATGTTCGGATTCTGAACTAGTACTGCCGCGAATTCCTTTTTAACAAGAAAATCGATCCGGCTACCCGGGTATTTTGCACGCAAACTCCTCACCAGCGGCGTAGTGAGAATAACATCACCAATTGAGCTGAAACGGATGACCAGGAATTTTAAAGGTGATTCCAATTATTTAAAGTTTGAGTGTGCAGAAGAATAACGGATTATATTCCAAAATATTACCTCGAAATAATCAGTTTCACGGGAGTATTCCCGTTGTGATAATTGATGATGCTGGCATAATACACTCCAACAGGCAATTGCTGAACATCGAGTGTAAACAGGTTCCCGTCGAAAGTGAACGGGACATTCACTGATTTTCCAGTAATATTATATATCCTTAGTATGGCTTTATGATCTTCCGAAGGTAGTTCAATAAATACATGATCTGCGGCAGGATTAGGGAAGGCGAGAATATCAGGCTTTGGCTTCAGAGGTTCATTACTAACAATATTGTAGCATTCTCCGGGCATATTTGCATCGAGCCAGGCTAGCCTGAGCTGAATCCAGTTTTTAAATCCGTCAATTTCGCCCTGGAAAGTACCCGGAATTATACCAACCACTGGCGTGCCTACATTAAGCCCGAGAATAGGCCAACGTGTATAATGTCGTTGCTGTGCCTGCCATAGGTAGCCGGCATTTTCGTCGATCCAGTTCATCAGGCTGTCGGTGTTCAGTATTTCCTGCCTGAACAACTCCCACCTGCAGTGAAGTTCGTTGGCAAACATTGCATCCTGAAGCAGGCGGATATGCCAGCCGGGTGATCGCACATCAGGGTTGCATTCGTTTACGTTGTATGCCCAGCCGCTCCCGTTGGTATTTGAAAAAATGGAGCAACCGCTAATGTTTTTCCATGCCCAGTCGAAATCCCACACAGGACCGCAGTTAATCCGTTTATCAATACCATCACGGTTTTTGAAAAAATAGAAACTCTTTTTAAATCCATCATTATTCCTTGAAAGTTCATTTACAATAAAGTAGTCGATAAACGACTGTGTATTCATATACTGGTAGTAACCAGCCGACGAATCGTGCACAAACGGATCGTACAGCCTTGATTCGTATGCAGTAACATAATCTTTGATATAAGTTCTCTGTTGTTCGCTTATATCTTCGGGTTGCGGATAATAATATACGTAGTGAACATCGAAATTTGGATGTCCGATGGGATGGTACGGCGATTTCCAGCTATCGAAGGAAGTCCAGTAATCCGTTTTAAAAATATAGCCCCCTGTAAGCGGCTCGCCTGAATTTTCGTCGGGATTGAGTTTGGCAATGTTAACCCGGCCTGCATCCCGCTTGATTTTTTCGCCAAAAACATAAATTCCCTGGTACACACCATTCACCATTACTTCAGCAAAACGGGTGCGGGATGCATAGTGGCCCATCTCACTGAACAGCTTAAATGCCAGCACATTACGCATGAATACTTTATCGTTGTAATTTGCAAGCAGCACCCAATCGCTTTCCTCGGGAAAACCAAAAAGGGATACTTTCAAATCATTCTGGCTGGCATCACGAGTTTCGATTGCATAAGGTTTCTGCGGCAGGGTAGCAGAGTAACTTCCGCGGATTTCGATACCGATGTTCCCATCGTAAACATTTCCCGGATCGGTAATATAGTTAAT
Source organism: Bacteroidales bacterium (assembly GCA_963677975.1). GTDB lineage: Bacteria > Bacteroidota > Bacteroidia > Bacteroidales > UBA4417 > UBA4417. The sequence continues at coordinate 5,591,837 of OY782677.1, forward strand.
CTGGCCCGGGCCGTTATCAATAATTTTCATTGTCCCCGGTATTTTCGGTTCATCCGGGATGGGAACATTGTTCGTGCTTATAATAATGACAGGCAGGTTGGATGATTCAAACAACTGGGCAGTTGCCCCGGCAACAATCAATAAAAAAGCAAAAAGAATATACAATTGTTTCATGCAGTACGGCGCTATTTTATACCTTGTCCAGGTGAAATTATTACACAACACATTAGCTTAAGATCATCAATACAGGAAATTATTATACGGATATCGGATCAGGTGCAGTTTCTTCACTTCATCGTAAAGCAGTTTCCTGAGCTGGTCCATGTTGGTTTTCTGTTTGGCCGAGACGAAGATCGCAGGAGCATTCACTTTTGCCATCCATGTATTCTGAAGTTCTTCAAGCGTGATGTTCTCTTTTGTGGGAGGAGCCAGGTCAATCGGGTCTTTCTCAATATGCGTATAGGCGTCAATCTTATTAAAAACCACAATCGATGGCTTATCGGCACAACCGATCTCGTTAAGAGTCTGTGTTGCAATATCAATCTGTTCCTCGAAAGCCGTATGCGAAATATCCACGATATGCAACAGCAGGTCGGCTTCGCGCACCTCATCGAGGGTCGATTTGAACGATTCGACCAGGTTATGGGGAAGTTTGCGGATAAATCCTACAGTGTCGGTAAGCAGGAAAGGAAGGTTTTCGATCACCACTTTTCGCACCGTTGTATCGAGTGTGGCAAAAAGCTTGTTTTCGGCAAACACATCGCTCTTGCTGAGCAGGTTCATAATGGTACTTTTCCCGGCATTAGTATATCCTACCAGGGCAACTCGTATAAGTTCCTCACGATTTTTACGCTGGGTAACTTTTTGCTTGTCGATATCTTTCAGTTTATCTTTCAGCAAGGCAATTTTATCCCGGATTATACGACGGTCGGTTTCAATTTCCTTTTCACCGGGACCACGCATACCAATACCTCCACGCTGTTTCTCGAGATGGGTCCACATGCGGGTAAGGCGGGGAAGAAGATACTGGTATTGAGCCAGCTCAACTTGCGTTTTTGCGGTTGTTGTGCGGGCGCGTTTGGCAAAAATATCAAGGATAAGTAAAGGGCGGTCGAGGACACGGCAACCCAGTTCGCGTTCAATATTTCGGGTTTGCGATCCGCTGAGTTCATCATCGAAAACTACGATATCGATATTGGCTGCTTTTACATATTCGGCAATTTCCTGCAGTTTCCCCGCACCGACAAAGGTGCGCGAATCGGGCATGGGAAGCCGCTGCACGAAACGTTTATCGGGAATGGCCCCGGCCGTATCGAGCAGGAATTCGAGTTCATCGAGGTAATCGTGGGCCTTATCTTCGTCCTGTTTGGCTGTAACCAGGCCAACCAGGACTGCTTTTTCGGGTTTTATCGAGGGATCGTGCATTTATAGGTATTGAGGCGGCAAAGATACAAACAAGCTTGGTATTGATTGCAAGTGATTTACAAAGGCCTGTATTCCCTGTATCATGACCGATAAGTATCGCATCACAGGTTAATACAATTCATACCGGAGATCAATTGTTTTGTCAGACGTGCGGATATTCGCTGTGATAAGTGGAACTGCCTTTTAGCAATATATCCTTGCTGCATTTGTGGAAACATTGAATATCCAATTGTTATCTGCCATCGATTATTGATCGAAAACAGAAGGCCGATTAAGGTTTCCGTCACATGTTAAAACAAAAAATATGTTTGCAAACAGCAATATCCTATAAACCATCCCGTTAGTTATAAAAATTTAAGGGTTATGAAAAAAATCATTTTTATTATTGTTTCTGTTATTTCGTTCCTCTGTGTACAATCACAAAACCCGAATCCGGGTTATAAATATGTTATTAAAGTATATAACCTGGTATCCTATTACGAAACCAGCAGATCAGGTCCGAAAATGCCTGATTCAACCCGGAGTGAATATACATCAGCTGTTTTAAACATCCTGCATCCTACAATCGCTTTCGGATGGCAGAACGCAAAAGGGAATTCGAATGAACTGGAATTATCAGGCTTCGGGCTGGGTAAAGCCAATACACAAACGGAACTGAACGGCGGTTCCGGTGCAGGCGGTATTACTGCCGGAAGCAATATTATTACGACCAATATAACTATCCGCTATGAGTATATTGTAAATTTCAAAAAATCAGAAACTTCAAAGGTTGTCCCTTCAATAGGTTTCGGAGGCAGTCCATATTACAGGTTGTACAAATATGAACCAAAAATTTCATCGGAATTTCCTGAATCGCAACAGGATATCGGTCTGGGCATATTTGTTACACCACGCCTGAACTATAATGTGACATCAAGGGTATTTCTCGATGTAAATATTCCCGTATGCGTTTTTGATTTTAATTACCTGGTCAACAAACAGGATAACCCTAAGGTGGTAGTTTCAGAAAGAACAAGTTCGGAAATCAATATTGATATGTTTCCTAAGATTCTTAGCGGGCGAATTTGTATTGGATTAAAGCTTTAACACTCAGCACAACCTTTCGAAATTGTGATTTCCTGTCCGGCGGATATGCAATCCGGTAAATGCTATTTGATATAAACCTTTTTTATATCCGGAATGAATACTAGAATGCATTCTTCTCAGCAATCTTTCCTGTTTTTTATATATCAGCTTCAGTCATTATGTATAGGCGAAAAATATTTTGGTGACCGATGATTAATCTGGGGAAATTTAGCGTATAATTGTTTCCTGAAATCCTACAATATTCACTATTAATTTTTTATCCTATGAAATTCCAATTGCTTCCCGGCGTTTTGTTGGTATTGGTTGTTTCCGCCTCAGCAATCGCCTATCCCCAACAGAAGAATTTTGACTTCGAAAAAATAAACGCTGCTGATTTCAGTACTGTGAAAACAAAGGATACCTCGGCTGTTGCTGAAGTTGTGGCTGATATTGGGTATACCCGTTTTGATTACGGGCCAAAAGGATTTTACCTGATTTTTGAACGGAAAACCCGTATTCATATTCTGAAACAGGATGGAACTTCGCATGCAACAATTGAAATCCCATTATACAAAGGTAATAATGATAAAGAAACCGTTACCTCATTCAAGGGATTTACGTACAACCTCGAAAAGGGCGAAGTAGTGAAAACAAAAGCCAGGAACGAGGATATGTTCCTGCAGCAACAAAGCGAACACTGGGATGTACAGAAAGTGGCCATGCCAGCCGTTAAGGCCAATTCAATTATTGAATATGAGTATCAGATTCATTCCGATTTTACATTTAACCTGCAACCCTGGACATTCCAGTCCGATATCCCTGTATTCTGGAGTGAATATAATACAAAGATTCCCAATTACTTCACCTACAAATTAATTTCACAGGGATATGTCCCTTTTGCAATTAATGAGAAATCAACATCCAATCAAAAGTTTACGGTCTATTACGAATCAAAACTCGGGGTTGGAATGAACCAATCGAGGGAACCGGGTCATACCGAAGTATACGATGTTGATGTGAACATTTCCCGCTGGGTTGCCACTGAAGTTCCCGCATTGAAACCGGAACCATTTATTACTACTACAAATGATTATGTATCGAAAATCGAATTCGAATTATCAGTAATAAAAATGCCGGGATCGGTTGACGAAACGGTAATGGATTCATGGGAAACACTGAATAAAAAATTACTCGAAAATGATAATTTCGGGGGAACGGTAAAAAAAGGCGATTTCTTTTCTTCCTATCTGCCTGCGGTTACTGCAAAATCAACCACTGATGTTGAAAGAGTGAAAGCTGTTTACGATCATGTCCGTAGCCGGATGAAATGGAATGGGAATAACGACATTTTTGCCAATAACCCGCCCAAAAAAGTATACGATGAACGGACGGGATCGGCTGCCGATATCAACCTGATGCTTGTAGCCATATTGAAAAAAGCAGGATTTAAAGCCGAACCCGTAATCCTTAGCACGAGGAGCCATGGACGTGTAATGGAGATCTACCCAATTCTGGCAAAATTCAACTATGTGGTTGCAATGGTTACTATTGATACCAATGTTTACCTGCTTGATGCCACAACCGGGCATCTGCCCTTTAATACGCTTCCTGAACGCTGCCTCAACGGGCAGGGAAGAGTGATTTCGAAAAATGCTCCCGGATGGGTACGCTTACTCAATACTGAGATAAAAAACACATACACCCAGGTGGATTTGGCCCTAAATGACGATGGATTGATGAAAGGCAAATGTGCAATAAGCAGTTCAGGCCTGGATGGATTCGATCGCCGCGAAAGCTATCTGACCAAAAACGAAAAAGATTTCCTTGAGGAATTTACTGACGACCACCAAACCTGGACAGTGTCCGAATTTCATATCGCGAACCTCGATACACTCGATAAGCCTTTCACTGAAACCTACACTATCGAAATCCCCGATGAAGCCCAGCTGGCCGGCGACCGCATGTACCTGAATGTAATGAGCGGTTTTGGCCAGGAAACCAATCCTTTCAAACTCGAAAAAAGAGTTTACCCTGTCGATTTCAGCTGTCCCCTCAGGGAATATTATGTAATAAAACTTACACTTCCCGCAGGCTGGGTTGTTGAACAATTGCCACAACAGGCAACGGTGTCACTTCCCGATAAGGCAGGTTCGTTTAAATGCCGGTTCCAGGAAACGGCAGGTGTAATCCAGATCAGCAGCACTTTATCCATCAACAAAAACATGTTCCTGCCCGATGAGTACAATCAGCTCAAGGAATTCTTCAGGCTCATGGTGGCAAAACACGCTGAGCAGATAGTACTTAAAAAAGCCTGATCCTGATGAAATTCATTTTCGCACTGTTTGTTTTAATTCAATTTATTTCGCCGGTGGCAATAGCCGGGGAACCTGATTACTATGTTTCGCAGATTCCTGATTCGCTTAAAAAAAATGCCAACAGTGTAATCCGTGTATATGAAACCACCTTCAGGGTGGATGCTGATTATAAGGCAGTGAATACGGTATTGTATACCATTACGCTGTTAAATTCAAAAGCTTTGGATGAAGCGGAACTAAGGGTAATTTACGACAAGCATTCATCGGTTAATTATCTGAAATTCAGAATCTTTAATGGCTCAGGTGAAGATATTACCCGTTCATTCAAAACCCTTGAAGTTACCGATGAAAGCGCCACTCCGGGGGGCACGCTATATTCCGACAGTCGCTGTAAAGTTGTATCTCCCCTGTTTGCACAATACCCGGTTACAATTGAATATTCGTTCGAAGTAAAAAGCCAGGTTATTTTTAATTACCCGGCCTGGTCGCCCATTACTGCAACCAACATGTCGCTTCAGGCTGCAAAGTTTACACTTATAACACCCAAATCGCAAAAACCCAGAATAAAGGCAGTTTACCTGGTGCCTGAAGCCATTGTAAGCAGCGATGATCAAAACAACAGCTATACATGGAAAATAAGCAATATCAAAGCTATTGATATTGAGCCCTTCAGCCCGCCATACTATGAACTGATTCCGAATTTACTCATTGCTCCTGATCATGTTAACTACAATGAGTATGACAATGCATTTATAACCTGGATGGATTTCGGAAAATTCCTTACCTATCTGATCGACGGCCGCGATCAGTTGCCTGACGAAACTGTACTGAAAGTAAAAGAAATGGTTAAGGATTGCCCCGACAAACGCAGCAAGGTTAAGAAAGTGTACGAATACATGCAGCATCGCACAAGGCATGTCGGGGTTCAGATCGGTATCGGGGGCTGGCAGCCCATTCCTGCCGATTATGTCGATAAAAAAGGCTACGGCGATTGCAAAGGTCTGGTAAATTACACAAAAGCATTGTTGAAAACCATTGGAATTGAATCCTATTACACCCTTGTTAAGGCTGGCAACAATTCCACCCCGGTAATTACCGATTTCCCGGGTAACCAGTTTAACCATGTAATTTTATGCGTACCCGACAACAGGGATACAATATGGCTTGAATGTACAAGCCAGCAGCAGGCATTCGGCTTTCTGGGGTCATTTACCGACAACCGCATTGCATTGGTACTGCATGATAATGGGGCATCACTGGTACATACAATTGTTTATGATGAAAATAAAAATACAAGCGACCGAAAAATTTCGATAGTTCTTGATGAGGAAGGAGACGCTTCGGTCGATGTGTTTACTGTAAACAAAGCAATACAGAGCGAGGAAATTGAAGATGTTATAAACGAAAGCCCTGACGACCAGCGGAAACATTTCCTGAAACATGTAGGCTATTCCGATTGTACGATTAATTCACTCAATTTCAAGCTGAATGGTGATTTCATCCCGGTTGGTTCAACTCAGGCCACCCTTTTTGTCCCTGCTTATGCATCAAAAAGCGGAAACCGGATTTTTATTCCCCTTGTTACACCCGATCGTTTTATAGCAGTGCCTCAAAACACTGTGGCAAGGGTGAATGATGTTGTTATCCGGAAAGCTTTCAGCGATCGCGATTCGATCCTGATTTCTCCACCAGCCGGTTTTTCATCAGAATTTATCCCCGGCAAACAGGTTATAGAATCAAAATTCGGGAAGTATACCCTGACTGTCGAATTGATCGGCCAGCAACTTTATTCGTACCGGTCGCTGGTGCTGTATGCTGACAGGTACAAAGCAAAGGACTATTCCGATTTTATTGCTTTCCTTAAAAAAGTTTCAAAAGCCGATCAGACCAAAGTGGTATTTGCAGAGCAAAAATAAAAGTATTAACAGGATTAAGACCTGCTGATATACCATACTTGTACTGATTAATTGCAACAGGGAAAGATATCTTACATCCGTGCGATTTGCAAATCCCCAAACATCAATACCCTACATTAAAAAACTTCGACCTAAAAATTATATTATCTAATATTCACCTTAGAATCTTACATGCATTGCCTAACTGAGCTTTGCCAAAACCAGATGAATTCCCTTTCCGAATATTGAAGAAATTTCAACACCAGATTAAACATAGAGAAACCCAATCGACCAAGAAACAGGCATTTTGATTATTCCGGATTCAAGATTAATAACTTGATTGTATTTTTTACAGATTACAATAGAAAACTGGAATAGTTTTCACAATATACTCACAATTTTATCCATATCCCATAGATATTTTCTGCACATCAACACATATGTATGATTTTATATGTATCTTTAGTAAAATTATACAGAACAGTTAGCTAGTCTTTCCACTTTGCAATAGTAATTTTTATCGAATCACATCCAATTAATACAGAATTCATTGAACTATAATAACTTATTGAACTGCAAATACTGGTTATCAATCACACAAAGGGAGTAACAACATGATTTATCCTTCCGAAACCGATATTGTACCGTTTATAAAAGGATTGCTGCAAAGCTTACAACCCTATTCACAAGCTAATAAGGTACATATTTCATTTTCATCTGAAATAAAAAAACAGGTTGTGCTTTATCAACCTTTCCTGTTAACACAATCCATTGCTCAACTCATTTGTAATATCATTAATCTGCTACCACCAAACAGCAGGATTGAGGTTCGATTACTTTACAGCACTGATAATCAATACTTGAAACTTGAAATAGAAAACACTAATCTTAACCTGATTCGTGTAAATGGAATTACAGCACAACCATTCTATTCTTTTACGGGGAACTCTATTCCTAATGGAACGATATACCACCTGGTTCTTCCCTTACACCATCAGTTCAAAACTCCAGACCTTGTAATCCAGGAAAATACAACCGCCAATAACCTGCCACAGTTTTATAAAGAAATTCAAAAACGGCTAAGTTCGCACTTCACACAATCAGAAAAACTGATAGCATCTCTTGAACAAAGCCGGCCAAAGGAAGCGGCTTTTATGCAACGCATCAATGCTCTGATAAAAGTGAACCTGGAAAATGAAAGTTTCGATACCAATGCTTTATGTAAAGCCATGTCACTGAGCCGAACGCAATTATTTCGCCGGTTGAAATCGCTTATCCAGCAGGCACCTGCCAATTATATTAAAATTATCAGGCTGCAAAAAGCGAAGGAATTGCTTGAAACTACAGATCTTACCGTTGGCGAAGTAGTATTCAGAACAGGATTTCAAACCCTAAGTCATTTTACACATATTTTTCAGAAACAATATGGTGTTTTACCATCGGTTTTTCGCCGGAGCAATATTTCTGCAACAAATGAATAAAAGATCGCAACAAATGGACTAACACATTCATATTTCTGCATGTAACTTTGTAATAAAAACAACTATGGAACAGCAACGACAAAACAAGGAATTTATCATCCGCTATATCAATGCATTGAGCGGAGTTTACAAAACAAGGGAATTAATGGAGCAATATATGACAGATGAAGAACTGTTAGGGCATATTGCTTTTTTTGATGCAGCATTTCCGAAGTACGAAATGTTTGCCGATGAAATAACCGCTGAAGGCAACCGGGTAGTCGTCCGTGCAAGAATGAAAGGCAAGCACGAAGGCGAATTTAACGGCATTGTGCCAACATATCGTAACATCGAATTTCCTTTTGTGATCAGCTATGATATTGAAAACGGTAAAATAGTGCATCATTGGCTTATTGCAGATTCAATGGCGTTAATGGAACAACTGGGTTTGATGAAGGCTCCGGCATAAGTTTTAGACTGGACCATGAATCTCCAACGAATAAATAAAAGAATACTGCAGATTAATTGCAATCCATCGTGGCAGCAGTTTTAACTTAAACATAAAATGGAACAGGAAAAGCAAAACAAGGAATTTATTATCCGATATTTTAATGCTATGGCTGGAAACGTAGTAACAAGAGGACTATTGGAGGAATATATAACAGATAATGAACTTATCGGGCATATTCTTTTTTTTGAATCGGTGTTTCCCAATTACGAAATTTTTAACGACGAAATGATGGCCGAAGGCAATCATGTAATGGTTCGGGGACGATTGAAAGGCCGTCATGAAGGAGAATTTAACGGCATCCCGCCAACCCACCGTATTGTTGAATTTCCATTGGTAATTAGCTATCAGATTGAAAATGAAAAAATCATACATCACTGGTTAATGGCGGATTCGATGACATTAATGGAACAACTAGGTGCTATGCAGGCACCGCTATAAGTGAAAACGAGCCGTTCCCGGATTGTTCTTCCCCGGAAAAATCAAATTAATACTAACCTCCGAAAATTTCAAATTATGAAAACAAGACTTTTTTACTTTTTAATAATAGCATTCATTATCAACTCTTGCAACCAAAAGAAAAGTACCGCTATTGAAGGCACCTGGAAACTTGTTCATTCTCAAACTTTTAAAGGCGATTCATCGGTTGTCTATTTCCCGGGTAAAAACGATATGGATATGACAAAAATCTGGTCAGGCGACCACTGGATGTTTACTGGCCGTATAAAAGCGGATACAACTGTTACAGATGTATACGGAATGGGCACATTCAAACTGGAAGGAAACCGGTATGAGGAAAATGTAGGTATTCTTTTCTATAAGCCATGGGAAGGTAAAACGATCAAAATGACATTGGAAATGAAGAATGATACACTTACGCAGACCTATCCGGTTGATGATAAAGGTGAAATGGATAAAAACGAGGCTACTGTTGAAAAATACGTACGGATCAAAAACTGAGAGTATCATTAATTCTCACTAATAAATCCGGAGCAGCAATTCGTGATTATTCCAGGGCGAGCCAACTGTTAAATACCTGGCATTGATTTTTACTTCACTAAATTTCATAAAATACAGTTTCCGATTGATCATATTTTCCAGTCAGGACAGCCCGTATTTTGCAAGGTCAAAAGCAAAGTTGGACTCAGGTATATTACTATTCCCGAAAACAGAAATTTCCAGTTTAAAACACTTCATATGAAAAACACTCTACTCATCATTCTTTTAATCCTGTTGGCAATTATCGTTCCGGCGCAAACATCAAAACCGGCTAAAATGCCGCCTGCTGGTGCCAACCAGGTCGACATGGATGATGCCATGAAACAGTTACAGGATATAATGAAAAGCCTGCCGCCTGAAGCAAAACAGGTGATGGACAGTTTGGGAATAAATGAAAAACTATCAAATGGCACTCTGGACTTAAAAGCTCAGGGAGTAACCGATAAACAAATTAAGGATGCCGTAGATAATGAAAACAGACTGGTTCCAGTTAGAAATGAAGCGTTAATCATGCTTTCTGGCAAAAGATTGAAAAATGAATCTGAGCTAAAATCTTTCCTGGATAACTGGTGCATTAGCATCCGGAAACGGCTCGACCCGAAATCTATAACGAGATTTGAAGCACTTGCTTCCGAAATGAAAACAAGAGGAAATGGGAATGACACAACCTATACATTGATAGCTAGTATGCTGATGCTTGCCGACAGGCCTAATCTGGCAATGGCAGCATTTACTGAAGAATTTCTTAAAAAAGGCATACACGATTACAACGATCTGAATAATTTTTCTGTCCTGTGTAATTCGATGGGAGGACCGCAGGTTGCCCTTCCTGTCTTGAATTTTATGAATACTTTTTCCCCTGACAACCCGGTTATACTAAATAATATAGGGCAAGCCTGGTATACTTGTGGTGAAAAGGATTCAGCGGAGTTATTCCTGAATAAATCGATACGCATTTTAGCATACAATCCTGAGGCGAATGAAACAATCAGTAAAATATTTAAGGAAGAAGGCAAAGATAAAGAAGCCGAAGAAGCCATGAAACGATCGATAAAAGCAGCATATTCCCCGGAAAAAGAAGAATTGGCAAAGAAATTAGGAATTACCATAACCAAGGACGATTACAATTTACCACCACCATTACCCTATGATCCCCTGGGTTTCTTAAAAATCCAGATTCCTGAGTTACAAAAAAACATGAATGATTATTATAAAAGCTATCCTCCCTATCTTGCATGGAGAGCAGCAATTGAAGAAGAATTATCAACTCTGAAAACAAAATACAATTCACTCGAAAATCAAAAAGAAAATATTGTGGCTGATGAAGAAAATTTCAATTCACAGGCATTGCAATCTCATTCCATTCAAAATGGCATGGGGAAGGCTGTAAACCAAACCCCTGTAAGTATTAAAATGAGGAGTTATTTGGAAAAGAATCCGGAAAAACTCCCTGCAGCTTTACTTATTGAATCTCAAAAAAGACTCAGGGAAATAGATAATGATTATGAAGAACATAAAGATGAGATAGAGAAAAAGGCATCAAAAATAATCGGAAGTAATCAGTGTTTTTTAAATAGTCTGAATTTTGAGATTGGTGAAATTAACAGGGAAGCCACATCAAGAATGATCAAACATATAAATGAAATTACCCGTTTCAGAACCGAAGAATTATATTACAGAATGTTCACTGAAAGTGATGAGGTTTTTGAACTCATAAAAACTGATGCTAAAATCAAGTTTTTAGAGGATTTGCTTAGCACTCCCCATATGTTCGTTGAACCCGGTTGTAAATTAAAATTACCAACCGATTCACTGACACTGGCAAAATGGGAAGACGAACCTTCACATTGCAACATAACGCCAATTGGCTTTAAAGATCCCCTTGAAATCATTGATTTCCAATGGGATTGCAACGGGAGCCATCTTATAATTGATTCACCCATGATCAAATTTAAGGATGCTTCTGACGGAAGTGGGAATACGATCGGAAACGGTTCATTCTGGATAGGGTTGACCGCCGGTAAAAGCATATATGACCAGGGTATTGCTAAAGTTGGGGCTAAAGTTACTGTCGGCGCATATTTCGAATTTAACAAAGGCGGATTATTTGATAATATAACCGATTGTGGAATTACAATAGGCGGAGAGTTAAAGTCCGGTTTAAACTTACAAAACCTCGGAGTGCCAAAAGATGCAAATGGAAACAATGTCGAAGGCCCCACAACAAATAGAAATATCACTGCCGTCAATGCAGTTGAAATTATTAAAATAATTGATAAAAACGCAAATGATGCTATCGCTATTAAAAACGGAAGCACAAAGGAAAGTGTCTACTTTGCAAAAAATCCCCTGGCAATGCCATCATTTAAAGTGGGAAGTGAAGCGAAATTATCCTGGATGGATAGCGGCAAAAATACAGTGACGGCAAAAGCATCAGGAGACATATTTGGTAACGGTATTGAAATAAAATCTCATTGAAAAACCAGGGTAGAAACAACAAATTAAATGAAGTATATACGAAATGGTTTTCTAATTTATCTCAACAGCTAATTGAAAATGGAATTTAACCGTTTAAAAAAAATATCCCTTCTCACATTTGCCATTGCCTTTTCATTAGGTGTTTTCGCCCAATGCAACTCAACCGAAGAAGTGAATAATATGCCAACTACCTGCAGGAAAGAGTATTCTGAAAATTATTTGCCTGCAAAAGAACAGGAAAATTGGATGACCGAAATCTATACATCCGTTATAGAGCCTTCTATAAATAACACTAAAGGCTTGCGCGGGAAATGGAAACCAATGGGAAATTATAAAGCAACGCCGGAAGGATTAATAAAATCGGGTATTGATATGTACATGAACCTGATGGGCTGCAGGGACCATAAAATTTATAACAAAGACGAAGCCGGTTTGATACTGGTTTTTGAACTGAATGGATTTAGTGGAGGAATAAATGCCTGTACTAATGTGGGAGATACAATTATAAAAAACCGAAGAGAAAAATTATATATAAATGATATGCTCCATGGCAGGCAGATCTATCATCTACAAAAACAAACACCGTCTGATAAATATGCAAATCTTGCCTTTTATACAATTACCGACAATGCAAAATACTTTGTAATAGCAAAACCCGGAGTTCCTTTGTTTATTCCGGTTACAGTAAGGCAGGCATTGGAAATAAGCCGGAATAAACAGGCAAAGAGAATAGAAGTTGACAAACAGGAATTGTTATTGCCTTCTCTAAAACCCGAAACCCGTGCCGACTACGAAAAACGAATGGCAAAAGATTTTGCAAGCTACCGGAGTACCTTTCCCGATCCTGAAAAATTTATCAGTGAACTGATACAACAACTGGAAGATCAAAAAAAAGGGTTTATAAAAAGTCAACAGGAGATGATAGAGTTTCAATCCAAATGTGTGGATGTTTTATCTGACTATTTAAAAACTGCATCCCCGGAGGAATTAGATAAACCGGCTTACAACGGCAGTTTTCTAAGTATAACGTTTAAAGACAAATCCGATTTTACTTCTATTCTTAATACTCCTGAAGCCGGGGAATTGGTTATCCTTAATCCCGACTATTTTAACAAAACTATTTCAAAAGCAGCGCCTCAGTTTATAAGTGTGGAATTACGAATACAGGACGGTAGTCCGGTTACCTTAAAGGCATTAAATTCCTTTGAGGCAAATCTGGATTTCGATAAACTACAGCACTTATTGGTTAAATAATTACTTGTCTGACTAACACATTAAATATCCAGGAGCAATATTCCACCTTATTGAAAATCACAACAGTATGTATGTGTTAGTTTTCTGAAACATATGCTCAATTACATAAACAAAAACTATGAAAAACGTTAGCCGGATTTCTCTCATAAAATTGTTAGCGATGCTTTTTATCCTTTGCACATTCGTGCAGATGGCTAAAGCACAGGGATTTAACAAGTTGAAGAACAAAGTAAATAAAGCCGTTGAAAAAACTGTCGAAAAAACTATGGGCACCAATACGGAAGCAGACAAAGCGACGGAGGATAAAGAAGCGAAAGACCAAAGTGAATACCATGTGGAAACCATGAATGGCGAGAAACCAATGTTTTCAATCACGCCACAGGCAAACGGAAGGCTTTTCCTGACATTGCAGAAAGAAGACCGCTTCTGGGGAGGATATATCAGGCTTATCAGCCAACCGGAAAAAGATGAAGTAAACCCCAATATCCTCGATCATGTCAAAGTGGGTGTAGGCAGCTTTTTTGCCAACGGCGAATCAGCCAGTTATGCTTCGTACCAGGACGGAAAGCGAACAGAAGAAAAGATATCTGACAATGAGCCTGACATTCCTTACAATCCAGAGCATATTTATATTCAAAACCCCGGGAAAGTGGATGGATTTGAATATTATTCCGATCCCGAAAAAGGCTGTTCCTTTAAATTCGAGGGTAAAACATATGGCCCGTATAATACTGATGCAAGCACAGGCAAGCTGGTATTTGGACAAGGCGTTGTGCTTATTAAAGGGCGTGACAGGTTTTACGGAAGTATTTCCTACAGCAATGGATGGTCGAAGACACCTACCTCCACCAACCAGATTATTTCGCCGACCGGCACGTTAGAATTAGTTTGTGGCAAGGGGCATCTCAGCAGCGGGGTGAGTTACCCAGAAGGAGACCTCTGCATGTATTACTATGCGCAAGGCGATCCGAACGATTTAAAACTGCCGGTCACCTTTAAACTTAGCAATGGTAAAATACTGGGTCCGTTTAAATTCGAAGTTTGTGCAAAATATTACACCCCTTTTCTTTCGGATAATGGCTTCCTGGTTGCCCTTTCTCCTTTGCCGGAAGTAAAAGAATATTTCGACCAACAGAATACACTTGGATATTACAAAGATGCTGCCACTTTGAATGACGTGTTTACACAGGGGCAGTTCAGCAATGTGGCTACTATAGATTTTAAAACAGAGCTTGCCTTCGAAGTGCCTGTAAACAGGAAGGGTTTGCTGATTTCCGACAAGCCTGAAAATTCTGTCTTTTACAGCAACCACACTTTGTACTATCCGAACGGCAGCAAGCCCAAAGAAACAATCAGTAATATGGGTGATGTGCAGTTGCTGCGTTTCAACGGGAAGGAATTCCTGGTATGGATCGAAGTCATGAAAAGTTCCAATGGACAACACCAGGTTTATGTCGCTCAGAAAGAGCTATAACTAAAATCACTCATATGCCGATACACTTTTTGGAATAATCCGTTGCTGGACAGAAAATTAATACCGAAACCTAAATACTTTTAAACCCAATTATCTCCCTTATCTTTTTTGATGTCCTGGCAGCACTTTCATGTGCTTTATCTCAGCCGGTCTTTGCAACTTTCCCGAAGTAAACATCATCTTTAAGCAATTCAAGAATGCGCTCAAGGAAAGTTGTGGAAAAACAAATCACATCCTCCGCTAGTTGATTTATCCTATGGTATACCTCGCTTTAGCAAAATTTCAAAGGATGAATGATCTGACTCAGAGTATTGTCGCACATAAATTAATTGCAGAGGCATGAAGAAAAACAATTAACTAAAACAGATTTGCCAGTACCAATTCGCCACTTATTGCATAACTTTACAATACGATTGTTTAATTACTTTTTTTAGCCTATATCAGCCTTATTAGAATTCTTGCTCTCATTTAAATTATAACACTTGAATGATGATCCGATATATGTTTAATCCCGCTAAGTTGATTAACGAAAACATGAAAGGAAAAGGTGCATGGGTAGCCTTTTTGTTCTCAGGGCTTGCTTTTGCCTTATTCTTCCTTCAAACAGCGCTAGATAAAGGGTCTCCTGTTCTACCAGGCATTGTCAAGGGTTCAGTATTTGGAACATTGGGAATTGCAATTGCCGGGGCTATAATATGGCAAATTGTAAAAATGGCGGGAAACAGTGTCGACCTGGGCTCAATTATGGCAGCGGTTGCCTTAAGCTATACTTCAACCCTGGTATTTGCTGTTGTCGGGCTGATTTTACATTTTTCACTCGGCTGGAACACCGCGATCTCCTGTGGTATAACCGGTGTTCTTTCCGCATTCGGACCTATGTCGGGATTAATTGCAGGGCTTACAGGCGAAAAGAGAACCCTGAACATATTTATTGTCACTTTTACCGGGGTATATATATTATTGTTTTGGGCACTTTTAAACAACATATTTTAAAATGGAACAAACACCAGCCGGATTTAAAACGGATTTTATCAGGATAATACTGCTGTTTGCAGCTATATATGTTCTTTCAAAACTCACCTCCACATCACTTGGTTTAGGACCAGTCTACACGCAAACGTATGCTATTGTCATTATGATGGTGATCGCTGCAGGAATATTTATTACAACCGTACTTCTTGCTCTGCCAAACTCTGTTGTGATCAGAACCTATGGTTTCGCTATCGTAATGAAAGCAGTTACAAATGGGTTTGCGTTTCTGTTCCCGTTTGCTGTAATGGCTGTTCTTTCGGATTATGTTTTCCACTGGAATGCAGTTCAGCCCATTGCCAGCGCTGCCATATTTACCTGTGTTTCGGTATCAGCTTCCGACCTGATGAAACTGGGTGGTAAAAAATCCGGTAATCTCATCTTTTCATTTACTGCTTCCATTATTTTTCTCCTGATGTATATGGGATGCGGAATGCTTGCAAATACATTTTTAAAATAAATCATTAACAACACCAATATGAATACAGGTGAAATAGTAATTACAGCCGGAAAAGAAGACATATATTCTCTTCTTAAGGACTATGCTGGAATGCAACCCAATTTGCTCAGTCCTTTTGCTGAATTTTTTCAGGGTGATTCAGGCCCTTCCATTCACACCGGGGAATTAAAAAATCTTGCCAGCAATCCTGATGTAGTTGCCTGTATTAAAATTCTTGCAGAACCAGTGGTAACCTATCACATCCGCCTTGGAGGACCGGCAACCACCCCTGGTGAAATGTATATCTGCAGTGCCGACAACCTTTCATTTGTTCTTGCCTCAACTTTTGATAAACATTCATACGGAATACAATACTGTGCTGCCAACGAGCATTTAGCGGGCTTCATTTCCTCTTTCCTGCTCCTGAACAACGAAAATGAGTATGTGCCACAGTTTCCGGCAATTATGGATTTCGAGTTTTTTATCCTGATTGCAAATACCATCGACTCGTATAAATATACTATCAGCAGGAATGCTTTGGAACACGAAGCAATTTCAACTCTGGCATTGACTTCAACCGAGTTTAATACTCTTTTGAAAAATTCAATGACGAAACCCGATTTCAGCTGGTTGGTCACAAACATTGCCGGGTTACTACCTTCAGCAGCTGCTACCAAGTTAGCAGGTAATGAAAAAAACTATCTCGATTTATTCGATCAGGGATACTTATTAGCTGTTAAAAACAATGCCACAGGCGACGAAAGGTTGATGCTGAGTATTATCGCCATTGATGCAGGTGCGGAGTTCTTGAATACCTGGATTAAATCGGCAGGCATAGAGCGGTTATTGCTCAACGGAAAAGGCGTAGAAGCTAAGCCTTTGGCATTCCTCTGTTCAACGGCACTCACAAATCACTATTTCAATTTTTCGCTGGAAGATAGTGTAATTCATTATGTACCACTGAACAATACCAATTCATCGGCTGCCATCGGTAAATTATTCGATACCCGCAATGAAATAAAACCCATCGAAAAACCAATAACTTCCGGAACGCCGGCCTTTTGTATAAAATGTGGGGCAAAATTAAAGGAGGGCGCCCGCTTTTGCCCTACCTGCGGTAATAAGCTTTAATCAGATTTTGTGTAAACAAATTTGAAAAATATCCTATGTATACATTTCTCCAAACTTCAAAACTTGCCGCTGCTTTATTTGCCTTACTGATCCTATTCCTTGGGTCCGGCTCATTTGCAACGGATTTCAGAATGTATGCCGGAACGTACAAAGGGAAAATTGATTTTAGTGGCGATTACCCGGTAACAAGCAGGAAAAATGAGATAACTATTGTTATTTCCGATAACGGTGAAATAAATATTGCCTATCACTATGATAATATATATCATGCATCTGTAATTAAAGGGCTTGAGGATATGACTGAGACCGGAAATGGAACAGCAAACGGAAAACTCAAGGCGGATTTGTCATTTGAAATCATAGGGACTGGAACTATAAGCATGCAAGGCGAAGCAAGCAGATCCATAACTCCAACATTAATTGGAAAAATAATCAATAATACCCTCACGGGCCAGATTGGAAAATTTGGCCAGGCCAAATTCAAGGTAGAAATGTCAGGTGATGCTCAACCTGAAGAGGCTGCGGCCGGTGAAGATTGCGAATGCACCATTACAGTTCCATCCGGTTTGAAACCTGGGGGCAGCCTTTATGTGATTACTAAAAACACCGGTTGTGTAAAGTCGGAGGTGGTTTTTTACAACGGAAAAGACAGCCAGATAAGTAATTGGGACGGCAATTCTGTTAAGGTAGAAGTACAGATTGCATGCTGCAACAACAGGGCTTTTACTAAATCATTGACCATTCCGGCTTACGAAAGTAATGAGGAAATAGAAATTGTTACAACCGAAGTCAGCAAAGGTGGAGGCGGATCATTACCCCCACCCCCTGCCAATCAGGTTGTGGTTGGAACAAGCGTAGCTTTGGCTATCACAACATTGTTGCAGGCTCTGTTGGCAGGTGGAGGTACAGGTTCAATACCAATCCCGCCTCTGGCACCACCAAAAACTCCTCCTGCAAATCCCAAAGTGAGAAAAGATGAAAAGCCAGTAGTACCCCCCCCGGATAAAACTCCATCAGGCCCACCCACACGTAAAGAAAAGACGTATGATGAATGGGTTAAAGAACAGGAAAAGCTATATGGAGGAGGCGAAATCACTAAAAATGATCTTACTCAAAAAACATCTGTTCCCCAAAAAGCTCCTGTCGAAAACAAAGCCAAAGAGCCGGTGTTAAAGGAGTATAAGCTGTTTTTTAATGGGCGTTGGAATACTGAACGACTTACTCCTGATCAGGCAGCAAAATGGATTGCAGAGAACAAAAAAATAGCACAAAACAACCTAAAGTTGTATGAAGAAACTGCCGAAAATGAAAAAGGCTATACCGGTTACAATCCCCTTTATATAGGCAGGCAGATGGCTCAAACCGTAACTGCATCCTATAATGAGGTTAACGATCTTGCCTATCGCACATTTGAAAAAGGTTTTGAAGTGGAGCAAAAGATTTCAGACTTTAAAACTGAGCTGGATAATGATCCGCAAGAAGCGAATAGATTGATTATGAATACCGGAATGGCACTCGAAAACATGAAAGAAGCAGCGACTGAATATATTACAGACGGCAGGCTTAAAAACGATCTTTTTGATGCAGTAAAAAACATTAGGAATACCAATATTGAATTTCGTGATAAATTCATAAATAGCCCTGTTGATACTATTAAAACGTATGTAAAAACAGCTGTTGGGGCCGAAAACTGGGAACATTCACTCGATATGGACTCATCGCTCGAAGAAAGGCTTCTAAATGCGGGTCTCGGTATTGCAAAAACCTGCTCGACCATTAGCACCATGGGCATGGGGAGCGCACTGATGAAAGGCGCATCGGTATCAGTGCTGGGTATTACTATCCCAAGCGGGCTGGCAACAGCATGGGTAGGTCTGATGCACCAAAAAAATCTTTACATGCCTAAAGTGTTGGAAGCACTTCCCGGTTATATCTCCGATGCCAAAAAGAATTATATTTTAAATAAAATTGCTGTAACAGTCGAACATTTCGGAAATGAGCACCCTTTAACTAATGCTCCTGCAGTCGAAAATGTTAATGATTGGTTGGAACAATTAAACTTTAATTATACGGATGGTAAAAAGTAGACAAGGAGCCGCTGATCGGCAATAGATACCTTGATTACTACCTTTCCCAACTATTACACCAAACGGGGCAGCTTTATAATCTGCAGCTATAGGGTTCTGGTGTTGAAATACAAGAACTTAAAAACTTTTAAATCCAATAATCTCTCTCACCTCTTTAATCGTCCTGGCAGCGCTTTCGTGCGCTTTGTCGCGGCCCGTTTTTACAACTTTTCCAAGGTAAACATCATCATTAAGCAAATCAAGAATCCGTTCACGGAAAGGAGTGGTGAAACGGATAACATCCTCAGCCAGTTGTTTCTTCATATCCCCATAACGAATGGCGCAGGCATTATACGAATCCTCGAAAAATTGCAAGGTTTCGGGTGCTGACAACGCTTTCATCAAACCGAATAAATTCTCAATCGCCTGTGGTTTCGGCTGGTTTGGTTCGGTAGGACCGCTGTCGGTAACGGCTTTCATTACTTTTTTGCGGATGGCTTCGGGTGTATCGTACAGGAAGATAGCATTGCCTTCTCCTTCGCTTTTACCCATTTTGGTGCTGCCATCGAGTCCGGGAATTTTAATAAGCGATTCTCCAAAATTATATGCTACCGGTTCGGGAAAATAATCAGCATTATACATCCGGTTAAAACGATTGGCAAAAGTGCGGGTCATTTCAAGGTGTTGTTCCTGGTCCTTTCCAACAGGGACTTTGTGTGCTTTATGTATAATAATATCAGCCGCCATCAAAGTTGGGTAGGTAAGTAAACCGGCATTTACATTGTCGGGCTGTGAGCGGATTTTATCCTTAAACGAAGTGCAGCGCTCGAGTTCACCCTGGTAAGCGTTCATGTTTAAAAAAAGGTATAACTCTGCAGTCTCCGGAATATCGCTTTGTAAATAGAGAGTTGACTTATCAGGATCCAGGCCACAGGCGAGGTATTCAACCAGCACCTGTTTTACATTTCCATGAAGGTCGGCAGGTGTGGGATGTGTAGTAAGCGAATGGTAATCGGCTATAAAAAAATAGCAATTATCGGTTTCCTGCATTTTTACAAAATTCTGCATAGCCCCAAAATAATTCCCGAGGTGAAGGTTGCCCGTTGGCCTGATTCCGCTTACTACAGTCTGCATAAAAGTGTGTTTAAAGCCTAAGCTCTATAATTTTAAATAAATTAATGTTTTTCCCTGAATGAATGAAGGCTGCAAAATTAGTGATTTAAAGTGAAAGAATAAAAAAGAGGTCCTGCCAGGAAATCGATCATGCGGATTTACACTATATTTACACATAATTTAAAACCCCGAAACCTATGAGAATCAGATCATTTTTTGTGCCGTCGATGCTGATAGCCATCTCACTTGCCGGCTGTAAACCTTCAACACTTACCCCAGTGAAAATAACCCAGCAATCCGATTATCCCGCACCTCCGAAAGCTGCTGTTAAACCCAGTGAGTTTACCGAGTTTGGCAACA
The DNA here is from genome assembly GCA_963677975.1 of Bacteroidales bacterium. Classification (GTDB taxonomy): domain Bacteria; phylum Bacteroidota; class Bacteroidia; order Bacteroidales; family UBA4417; genus UBA4417. The sequence goes on from OY782677.1 coordinate 5,612,848, forward strand.
AGCGAATCGACAATTACTTCTGGCTGAAAGACAAGACCAACCCTGAAGTTATTGATTATCTGAATGCTGAAAATAAATATACGGATACTATCATGCAGTCGACCAAAGCTTTGCAGGAAAAGCTCTTTGCCGAAATGAAAGGCCGTATCAAGGAAGACGATGAGTCCGTTCCTTCGCTTTTGAACGGGTATTACTATTTTAGCCGCACCGAAACCGGGAAGCAATATTCGGTATATATCCGCAAAAAAGGCAGCGTTACGGCTCCTGACGAGGTGATTTTCGACGTGAACAAAATGGCCGAAGGAAAACAGGCTTTTCTTTTTTCCGATTATGATGTAAGCCTCGATAACAAGTTTGCAGCATATACAAGCAACGAAACCGGTTCGTTTGCCGAATTTACACTTAAAATCCGCGATCTGGCCACAGGTAAAGATTTAGCTGAAAAGATCGATAAAGTGCAGTCGTTCGCCTGGGCAAATGATAATAAAACACTATTTTATACAATAGGAAACGATGCTTTGCGCTCATACCGTGTTTACAGGCATATAACAGGCAGCACCAAACCCGACGAACTTGTATTTGACGAACCTGTAGAACAATATGTGGTGAATGTTTTCAGAAGCAAAACAAACGACTATCTTATGATCAGGACAGCCAGCGAAACCACTTCCGAATACCTGTTGCTGCCTGCTTCGGAACCAAACGGGAAGTTTAAAGTCTTTATCCCAAGGGTAAAAGATGTGGATTACAGCGTTACTCCTCACAAGGATAAATTCTTTATTCAGTATAAAGACAAGGAGAACCTGAATTCGAAGGTTTACGAAGCTCCACTTACCGGTTATGCCGACCGCAGCACCTGGAAGGAAGTAATACCCTACAGCAAAGACGTTAAGATTGATTACATCGATATTTTTGACAAATACCTGGTTGCGCAGGAACGCAGGAACGGCCTGAACGAAATCCTGGTGCTTAACCTGGCAGACGGCAAAACCAAAACCATTAATTTCCCTGAACCCGTTTATACGGCTGCCCTTATGGGAACTCCCGAATACACCTCTCCTACCCTGCGTTACCGATATACTTCGCTTAACCGGCCCAATACAGTGTATGATTATGACTTTGCAAAAAACGAAAGTGTAAAAATGAAGGAACAGGAAATTCCTTCGGGCTTTAACCCCGACGATTACACGGTGGAACGCGTTTGGGCAACGGCAGCTGACGGGGCAAAAGTACCTATGTCGGTGGTTTATAAGAAATCCATGAAAAAAGACGGCTCCAACCCGGCATTACTGTATTCGTATGGTTCGTATGGTTATAGTTCCGATGCCCGTTTTATTTCAAGCTTTTACAGCCTGATCGATCGCGGTTTTGTATTTGCAATTGCCCAGATCAGGGGCGGAAGCGATATGGGCGAGCAATGGTACGAGGATGGCAAACTGCTGCACAAGAAAAACACTTTTACCGATTTTATAGCCTGTGCCGAAAAACTGGAACAGGATAAGTATACCTCAGCGTCGAAACTTGCCATTATGGGTGGCAGCGCCGGCGGACTCCTGATGGGTGCAGTTGTAAATATGAGGCCTGAACTGTTCAACGCTGTGGTGGCGCAGGTTCCTTTTGTGGATATTATGAATACCATGCTCGATGTAAGCCTGCCGCTTACAACCCAGGAGTACGAAGAATGGGGCAACCCGAATGTGGAAGAATACTACAAGTATATGCTTTCCTATTCGCCATACGACAATGTAAAAGCACAGAATTATCCCAATATGCTTGTAACTGCCGGGCTCAACGATTCGCAGGTACGCTACCACGAACCGGCTAAATTTGTTGCCAAACTCCGTTCGATGAAAACGGATAACAATTTGCTGTTGCTCTATACCAACATGGTATCAGGTCATGGAGGAGCAACCGGCAGGTACGATCAGTTAAAGGAACTGGCCATGGAAGTGGCATTTATCCTGAACCGCACAGGTATAGCAGAATAGGATTGTTACCGGAAGAAAAAAAGCCTTTCACAAAATGATGTGAAAGGCTTTTTTGTTGATTGTATTGACATCAATGGTTCAAAAGGATATTTCAAATAATACGTTACCTTCTGATGCATGCCATAGGTATTCTATTGTTACTGAAGGAGTAAAAACAAGCTACATTTTATCTAAAAACAAGCTACATTTTATCAAACAACAAGTTTCATTATAGATAGAATCAAGCCTTTTTATCCCTATAATCAAATTTCTTTTTATACACATTCAGTAAACAATAGGAAATCTATTCGGGCAACCAAACCCTTATGCTTAATGGATTAAAAATAATACCAGACTAAATGTTTCCACTTCATTGTAAATGCAGAAGATATCTTACCAAACTGGCGTTATACCTTTTCCTTGTTGTATAATCAGTTCATTCAAATATACAGTAACTATTTTAAAATCCGTTCAGCTGCATAGTTACGGTTGGGATCAGAAGTATTCCTCCCAGTATTACCAATATGAGTACAAGTTTCCATGCCCAGCAGAACCATTTCGCGAAGGGTATACGGGCTACTTCAAGTACACCGATCAGAACACCTGAAGTGGGAGTTATAAGGTTTGTGAAACCATCGCCAATATGAAATGCCGTTACAGTGGCCTGTTTCGAAAGGCTTACCATATCGGAGATATCGCGCAGAATAGGCATAATAAGAGCTGCTTTTGCTGTGCCGGAGGTAATAACCATATTTATCGCCGATGTGAAAACATACATCAATGTAAGCGTGGTAATTTTACCCGTTCCTGCAATCGATTTCGAAATACCAAATAATATGGTATCGATTATTTTTCCGTCCTCGAGCATTACAATAATACCACCAGCAAGGCCAACTACCAGCGCTGCCGACATAATATCCTTGGCACCGGTAACAAATGAGCGCGTAATTTCGTTTGCATCTTTGCCCATTGCCAGACCGGCAACAAGCGCCATGCCGAAAAACAAGGCTGCAAGTTCGAGCAAGCCCCATTCGAACCCGGTGACGCCTATCACAAGAAAAAGAATGGTAAAAATGAGGATGTTCAAAATAAAAGCCTGTATCGATTTCCGCACGGCAATAAATCCGGTAAAAGCAAACAAAAAAGCCATAACTGGAAGTGCCGGCAGCATAAATGAACTTGCGCCAAGTTTAATGGGATTCTGAGGCCAGATGATAGCAGTTGCAACTATTCCTGCAAGAACACAAACATATGCAACCCAGGTTGAAGTAAGCGATTTCTCTGATACCTGCAGGTCGGCTTTGGCATGATGCTCGCGCCAGTAGCCGTCCTCGTTGTATACCACTGATTTGGCCGGGTTTTTCTTTACCCGGGCGGCATACCATAAAACGTAGCCTATACCAACTACATTCACAACCATCCAGATAAAAAAGCGGTACTCAAGCCCGGAGAAAAGCTGGATACCCGATATTTCCTGTGCAATACCAAGTGTAAAAGGATTCATTAGGCAGCCTGCAAACCCTATTCCCGCACCTATAAAACACATGCAAACACCCACTATCGAATCGTAACCCATTGATATGGCCATGGGGACAAAAATGATAACAAAGGCTATTGTTTCCTCGGCCATACCGAATATAGCTCCGAAAAAGCTGAACATCAGCATCACTATGGTAATAATGATATTATTAACTCCAAGGAACCGGATCAGCCTGTACCGGTTAAGCGTATCGCTTTTTTTCAGGAAGGAGTATACACCCATATCGATGGCTTTGCTTTCGTTGAGTAGCCAGAAAGCCCCCCCGAGAATCAGGATAAAAACAATAATTTTTGGTGAACGGACAAATCCTTTGTAGAAAGCTGAGAAAATCTGCCAGGTTTGCGGAACATTATCGGTATAATGAAACGAATTGGCCTTAATAACCTCGCTGCTGCCGGCAGAAGTGGTAATTTTCTCGCGTTCGAATGCCCCTCCCGGGATAAACCAGGTTAAAACTGCTGCAACCAGAATGATTGAAAAAATAATGACGTAAGTATGCGGTATCTTATATTTTGGAGTCATAAAGTCAGCGTGTTTTTGATTTCAAATTTACTTGATTTACTGTATTTTATCCAGTAGCTTAGCTAGTTAATTATTTTTTTAATGAGTGATTACCCGGGCAGTAAAACCTCTCAGCGACTTCAACCATCCAAACAATGAGCGGATAATCAGGGGTTATCAGCTATTAAAAGAGACTGCCTTGTGAGAGGGGCAGTCTCTTTTTGTAAAGCTTCGTGGCGAGTATTGCTGATGAGTATCGGCGATCTAAAACGGACCTGAATTCTTACATCAACGTTAACCCGGTTTGGTTACTTAACAAGCAGCATTTTATTTGAAATAACCTGATTGTTAAACGCAAGTCTGTATGTATAAACACCAGCGGGTAAATCTTTTGCATCAAAATTAATTGTGTGTAAACCCCTGGTTTGATTTGAATTTACCAGAGCAGCTTTTTCAATTCCGAGTGCATTATAAATTTTTAAACTTACATTCCCATCAACAGGTAACTGATAACTGATGGTAGTAGATGCGTTAACCGGGTTAGGGTAATTTTTCAGACCAAAATCGGAAAGTGGATTATCTTTCATTGAGGTAGTCAAAATATTAAACTTTTGTTGTGCTGCAGCTATGTTATTTAACATTGTTTGTTCATTAGCCCCGACAGCAATTGCATAAAATAAGGTTACGGATGCTCCCGGGCTTATGGCTGCAGTAGGCTGCGACGTTATAGTAACAGGTCCGTCAGCAGTGGTCGAAATATACCGCGGCTGCAGAGTCCCTTTGGTCATCCACGTATAATAATCAGCGTCCACCGAATAACCGTCATACCATTCAAACGAATAGAGTGAATACAATGGTGCTGAAAGGAGTTTAACTCCAGCATTTGTTGTCAGGCCCCTGTGAAACCGGATGACTCCCTGGGTGCTATTGTATGTAACTGTGTCAAATCCATACACATAATTTATATATGGAATTATATCCAATCCAATTAATGCATTCACAGCACTTGTTTCAGCATTCTTAATATTGAATTTTACAATGGTGTATGCGCCATTGGTCCAGCCGTAAGCATTGTATTTTACTAATACATTAGGGTGCGTTGTGGCAGTACCCCTGTCAATAGAACCATAGATTTCGAAATCACTCATAGTAGGTGAAGCTACCAAAACAGGTGCGTCCACGGGTTCAGCATCATTTGTATAGTCAAATACTTCTGTTGCAGAAGTCCCGACTAATATCGAAGCCCGTTCAATCTGCCTTTTGGCATCGGGAGTAAGAATTCGTATTCTCCCGTATTGACTGATGTTAACACTGATACCTCCGGTACTCATAGTTACCTGGGAATAACAATTTACGATGAAAAGCAACATAGTTGCCGACAGAAAGAGTAGATTTTTTTTCATGATATTTGAAGTTTAGCAGGCTTAATATTTGCGAATATACTAAATTTAAGTTTAAAATATTCGCTCGATTAGGGTTAATTTGATTTTTATTTAGGGGTTAATTAAGATATTTAAGTAGAAACTGCTCCTTGAGCAGTTTCTATATTCCTACAATTTAATCCAGGCAGCCAGCATAGCATGCGGACTTACACCTTTGAGCCAATCTTCAGGGCCTGAGCCGTCGAGGTTCGCCCTGATTATTTTCCCATCCGGATTAGAGTTGGAGATTTTATAACTCCAGAAAAGTTTCCCCCGTTTATTGTCAATGGCAATTCCCCAGGTGGCTTTTGTACCGTAATCCCCTATTTTCGATAAGGAAGTCCCATCAAGGTTCGACATATAAATACCGTTGTCGGGCATCAGTGTACCCGCTGAAGCATAACCGGCAATATAAACTTTACCGGTTTCGGTATTTACTTCAATGGCTGTGCCGTCGATATCAGGAATTGGTTCTGCTGAACCTGTTCCATCAAAATTAAGCGAGAAATACCCACCGGTATAATCAGTCTTATCATTGACCAGGTATACTTTATTGGTTTTCGGGTCGTATTGCATATCAAGCGGGAATTCATATGCCGAATTATACACTTCCGGGTTTTTCCCATCGAGGTCGCTGCGGAATATTCCACCCGGGCTGCCCCAGTATAGCTTGCTTCCTACAACCATCAATGCCTCGGGCGATTGGCAGATTTCTTGTCCTGCAACTGCGCCATCCAGTATTTTAAGAGGATTCGTCCCGTCAGCATCAAAACGGTAAATTGTATTAATGGAATAATCCGATACATACACTTTGCTGTGCGCTGTATCCACAGTAATTCCATAAGGCCTTGGCAGGTTAACGGATGCAAAATCCTGGACCACAGGGGCATTGTCGTTCAGAACTATAAGATGAGCGCCTCCGTTGACTGGTCCTCTGGTTGTATAATACAGTACCTGCGTCAGTCCTGCATTAGGGTCTTTAATATTTATAACCATAGTTTTGATCAGTTGGTTATAATATACGTCATTAACAGCAGTGCAGGTAAGCTTTACAGTAAAGAGGCCAGGTGTACTAAATGGAACAACCGGGTTAGCTTCGGTTGAGGATTGCCCGTTTCCGAAATCCCATAAATACCCTTTTGCATTTAATGATTTATTGGTAAAGGTAACCACACAGGGAGCTTTGCTGCTGTTGGTAGCGCTGTATGAGAAATCGGCTACTGTACTTGGTAATGGATTGCCGACTTCATATTTCTGGCATCCTGGCACAAGAAAAAGTACCAGGAGCAACATGAGAAAATATATCAGATTCTTTTTCATATTCTTGTTTTTTACCAGTTTGTTAATAACCCGGATTTTTAACCATCAGTTTGTTTGTCTGTAATTCACTCAAAGGAATCGGGAAAAGTGTGTAATCCTGATTGATTCCCAATAGCGGAACCGCTCTTTTGGTTCTGACCAGGTCGGACCAGCGGTGGCCTTCGAACGCGAATTCATGACGGCATTCTTTTTCAACAGCAAGTTTCAGATCAGCGATGGTAGCAGCTGTGGTATTAGGTAGTCCTGCCCTTTTACGGATCACATTTATATCAGCCTGAATCCCAGCCACCGAACCATTGGAATAGGCCAGAGCTTCGGCCCTGATCAGGTACATTTCGGCCAGGCGAAATACATAAACATGATCAGTTCCACCTGAAACATCTTTATATTTATATCCATACGGTTGCTTTGAAACTGTATCATAAGCAATAGTAGCAGCAAGTCTGTGAGTATCAGTTGTTTCGTAACTCTGAATTAATCCGGCTTCAGGCGCGATTTCATATCTTCCGGATAAATTACGCGAAAAGAAATATTGTGCCAGTCGAGTGTAGTTCTGAGCATCAAAAACCACTTCGAAAATTGACTCCTGCGTATTTACTGCTGGAATGAACAAACTTGCGTAATCAGTGGCAAGGGCATAACCTGCACTGTCAATTACATAGCTTGCTTCGGTTATTGCGAGACCGGCTGATGTCTGGTCGCCTAATATCTGAAACTTCGACAAGTAAACTTTTGCCAATAAGGCTGAAGTAACATACTTATTAGCCCTGCCTTTTATTTTTGTTTTGGAGAGTTTGGCTTTAGCGGATGTAAGATCAGCAATAACCTGGGTATAAACCTCCGGTAAAGTGTTGCGTGCAATATCAATTCTACTCAGGTCCAGGGTTGGCTGGGTTTGTATGGGTACCCCTCCAAAATAAGTTGCAAGGTAATAATGAAGCAAAGCCCTTATATAGAGTGCTTCTCCTTCATACTGGTTGCGTTCTGCCTGAGTTATATCTTCAATAGCAGGAAGTTTGACCAGGATATTATTTACACAGTTTATACCGTTGTAAGCTCCCGACCACATACCTTCAACAATTGAATTCTCGGCAGGAATGGGTTTGGTTTCGATGTGGCTGTATTCCATCATAGTGCCGGTGTGAGTGAGATTATCAGCAGCTATATCGCCGACAATCATGGCGTTCAGGTAATAAAGACCTGTAGTCTGAAGCGCGTTATATGAGCCGATAAGTGCATGCTCAACACCAGCTTTATTTTTTATGGCATCTTCCGCTGCTACACTATTTGTAGGCTTAACATCCAATACTTTGTTGCACGACAATACTATAAATGCCAGGGCAATGAGGGGAAATATTATCTTTTTCATATGTTTTCAGATTTAGCCGTTAGAAACCAATGTTTAAACCAACCATGATAGTACGCGACTGAGGATAAGTAAAGAAGTCGGTACCCATGATGATATTATCGGTACTATAGTAATTTACTTCCGGATCCATACCGGAATAGTTGGTAAACGTGTATAAGTTTTGACCCGAAATATAAATCCTGGCTGATTTCAACCAAAGTTTATCAAGCAGGTTCTTAGGAACAGTGTACCCTAAAGTAACATTTTTAACGCGGAGGAAAGAGCCGTTTTCAATAAACCTTGATGATTTCAAACCATCAGCAATTCGCGGAATATCAGTAATATCCCCCGGCTTCCGCCAAACACGTAAAACTGCTGTAGTTTGCTGATCGAGGTCAGTTGGCGCCTGAAGATACATCCAAGTGCCATTATATACATCGTTTCCAAATACTCCGTGAAGGAAAAACGAGAAATCAAATCCTTTGTAGCCGAAAGTATTGGTTAATCCAATTGTGAAATCAGGATTTGGGTTTCCAGTAATTTCCCTGTCGTCGGTAGTGATAATTCCGTCATTATTCAAATCTTCGTAGACCTCTTTCCCTGTTGTCGGGTCAATTCCAAGAAATTTATACCCGACAAAAACCCCGATAGGTTCATCTTCCATTACCCAGTTGTTGCCACGACCCTGGTCGGTAATCGGCTGACCATTATATAGTGTCAGAACCTTGTTACGGTTAGCTGAAAAGTTAAGTGAAGTATTCCAGGTGAAATCGCTTTGTATGTTAACTGTATTCAGTACAAACTCAACTCCCTTATTTTCCATATCTCCTATATTCGCAGTAATTGTGCTATATCCTGACGAAAGGGGTATCGGCCGATCAAGAAGCAGATCGCTGGTCTTGTTATAATACACATCCACTACGATGCTGATCCTGTCGCTTAATAATCCAAGATCGATTCCCAGGCCGATCTGGCGTGTGGTTTCCCATTTCAGATCGGGGTTCGGTAACTGGGTTGGTTGTATACCTGATTGCTGGTTGTAGTTATATCCTCCTTTGTACAAGCCAAGGGATGCAAAATCACCTATTCCGTCATTACCTGTCAAACCAAAACTGGTCCTGATTTTTAGATCACTGATAGCCTTAATGCCCTTCATAAAAGATTCTTCACTAAGCCTCCATGCAAACGAACCGGCAGGGAAATACCCAAAGCGGTTGTTTACACCAAATTTTGAAGACCCGTCAGCCCGGGCTGTAAGCGTAAAGATATATTTGTACATATAATTGTACTTGAACTGGCCGAAGTAGGATGTCATACCCCTGTCGAGTGCCGATGTACTCGCTGCCCTGATTGTACCTGCAGAATTGATATATTGAAAATCTTCATTCGGAAAGTTTGTTGCCTCAATGTAGGTAGATCTTCTTGCATATTTTTCGAAACTGAATCCGGCCATCGCTTCAAAATTGTGGACTTTATTCACCGTTTTTACGTATTGAAGCACATTGCTTCCTACCAGGTTGCTAACATAGGTGGTTCCTTCAATTCCAAGACCATTGTATTTTAATCCCTGAGCTGTTGTAATTGGATCGTATTCATGCTCGCGAAGATTGTAAATATCGGCGCTCCACTTGGTATTAAAAGTAAAACCATCCAGAAATTTATATTCAATATAGATATTCCCGTTATTACGGTTAGTGTATGCCATATTTTTTGTCTCATTAATTATAGATACCGGGTTGGCATAGGGACCATCTTCGTTATAGCTTCCGTCGGCATTGTAAACCGGGAAAATGGCCGGAATGGAGAGTGCATTTGGCAGAGGTCCGTATAAAGTTTGATCCCCTTCAACACGGTAATTAACTGAGTAGGTCATCGATACACCTCCACCAATGGTCAGATCAGGTAATAATTTGTGATCCACATTTATGCGGCCGCTATAACGGTTAAAGGATGTGGATTTTACTGTACCATCCTGGCTGTATAGGTTTCCCGAAATAAATAAACGTGTTTTATCATTCCCGCTGCTTACCGATAACTCCGTATTTGATGTGGGAGCCACCTGCAGGATTTCTTTCATCCAGTCGGTATCTATACCTTGAACATCAGTTCCCTTAAATTCATTCCATTGGGCAGCATTCATCAAATCAGGAATCCTTTCGGCAGGCATGGTTTGCCAGCCATAGGAGGTACTAAGGTTGACGTTTGTTTTCTGTGCATTACCTTTTTTTGTTGTAATAAGAATAACACCATTTGATGCACGGGCACCATAAATTGCCGTTGCCGAAGCATCTTTAAGTATTGTAAACGATTCTATATCATTGGGGTTCAGATCCGACATTGCATCGATCTCCTGCCCGCTGTAACCAATCTGCCCATAGCTTCCGGTAATAGTTGGAACACCATCGATAACAACAAGGGGCTGATTACTTGCATTAATAGAGCTACCACCTCTCATTTTAATGGCATTCCGGCCACCGGGAGTACCCGAATTCTGGTTAACGGAAACACCTGCGGCTCTTCCCTGTAATACTCCATCAATTGTCCTGATCGGAACATTTTCAAGTTCCTTTTCGTTAACGGTACTTATTGATCCCGAAATAAGTTTTTTGCTTGATGTACTGTAACCAACCACAACAACTTCACCAAGGTCGACCCGGTCTTCCTGCATTTCGATATTAATTTGTGAGCGGCCCCCAACAGGAACTTCAAGCGGTTTCATCCCGATAAATGAGAATACAAGAGTTGCGTTTGAGGCTGCTTCAACCTTGTACAGGCCATTAATATCAGTGATGGAGCCTTTCTGAGTGCCTTTTACCTGCACTGTTACACCGGGCATCGGCGTTTTGTCAATTGCCGAGACTACTGTTCCGCTTACAGGAATAGTTTGTGCCCATAGCGAACTAATTACAAATGTAAACATCAGTAGTAATAAGTAAGTTTTTCGCATATGATTAATTGTTTGGTTAGGTAGAATTGTTGTTTTGGAAAATATTATTTAACTGGAGTTAATGTAATTTTGACCGGTTCAATATCCATCCGGATTCCGATAACTGTATACTTGTCTAATCCATTGGGTTTATCTGTATAAAATCCTTTGCTATCAGGAGTTTTGCTCAGGGTTACCAGGAATCCTGTGTCTTTATCAGCAAAGTTTATATTTTGCACCTTTTCGACCGCTTTGTTATCAATCAGGTTAACCGTTATAAGGTGCAGAAAACTGGTAGCACTTCCTGAGAACATTCCGGTTTGAAGAGTATTGCCATTGTTATAATATTCGTGTCCTATTGTACTTCGTTTACCCCCGGCAGGTATGACATTGCCGGTGACAATATCATAGATATCGCCTTCATCGAGGTAGCTAATTATTACATTTTCGATCCTGGGCAGATTTTGAACCTGCGAAATTGTAGCATTTGCAGTATTCACGATTGTAACACCAGCAGCGCCTGCAACTTTTAATATTTCTTCCCTGCCGTTATAAATGAGGGCAGTATTTTCCGATACTCCAAATCCAAGGTTCACAGTTTTAGGATCATGCATCATTGCAATTATCAGGCGGGCAAGCCTGGCCCGGGCATCAAAATGCTGATCAACCATCCCGAGAGGGAAAAATCCAAGTCCATGGGTAAGCAATACACCATTACTTTCAGGAAAATCATCGCCTTCGTAATTGGTTACAACTCCATGTTTAAGCGCTCCCATGCTGTTCCCGGCACCAATCATTGGCTCACTCATAATAGCCGCCCCGGCACTTGTTCCGCCAACAACACCACCTGAGTTAAAGACTTCCCAAACAGCTTCGAGGACGGGAGTTTTGGAGCCATCCGACCTGAGAAGGGTTTTCATTGTACGCGCCTGATCACCTCCACTGAACCAGATGCAAGAACTTTTTCGAACCAATTCAGCCAGTTTTGGGTCATTCCCATTATTGCTCCATGTTGATTCATTTATATCCACCGTGCTGTCGTCATCGACCATTGCAATGGGAATAAGATGTATGTTTTCCGGTTTCACACCGTAACCAATCAGTTCCTTACTAAAGTAAACATAGGCCTGCATTGCACTACTGCTGGCAGAGGGAATCACTGAAAATACTGCTTTCTCAGTGCCTCCGGCTAAATCGATCAATTGAGAGAAAACACTCTTGTTGTTAAAGGCAAGGCCTCCGCCAACAATTACAAGGCTTCCCTGGGGTAATTGCTGGCTGCAACCAACTTTTGCCAGAAATAGTACTATCAATAAAAAAATAGGTTTGCTTCGGCTCATAACTCCCTTTTTAGTAAAATGATCATTGTTTGATAAACTTTGTAATAATTGGTCGGGCAGTTTTGCCGGCAAATATCCTAACTTGATACATTCCACGTATTAACTGAGAAACATTTATACGGGTAGTTTCCAGATTTGAATATCCTTTCAGAATTAGTTTGCCGGTCAAATCAAATATTTCCCATTCAAAACTACGACTTTTCACTGAAATAGTCAAATTATCCCGAACCGGATTTGGAGAGATTTCTGCTACGGACTCACAAAGAAAATAATCAATACCAGATGTATTAACATTTCCCATAATATACGGGGTAGTATAATCAATCATTGAAAGTTCAAGATGCTCAAAACCCGCTACCATTCTTGGTTTGGGGCTTGTACTTCCGGTACCAGTCTGAGTCGAAAAACCAGCAAGCGAACCAGCATTCCGGATCACCATCACAGGATCAATCCCATAACCTGTAAGGGTTGTTTTTCCATTTACAGGAGCAAATTTCATAAAATTATGATTAGTAAGCCATATGCCGAATTTCAGTGTATCGAGTGCCATGGCATAGGGCACTGCTGTTGCCGAATTCTCATACATATCACTGTTGTAGTATGTGTTGGGCATTATCATTGTGGTTCGGAGCAATGATAATCCTTTAGTGAAAATAAGTTGAGCATAGTACGAAGCATACAATGTATAAAAATTATCAACCACAGTTTTGCCGGCGTATCTGGCATCGTCGCCTACAAATGCGGTTATCATTCCGCTCCGGTGGACTTTCTGATTGAGCAATCCACCGTTTATTGAAGAGAGAAACTGATTGAAAGTAACGGTTGAATTTGATAGAAAGAGGATCTTTTTCGAACCTGCAATCTTCAGTGCAAGATCCGGATTACTGCCTGCAGCTGCATTAATCACCATTATGTTTACACCCGATACCCCAAGTTGAATTAACTTATCTTTGAAAGTAATTGCCAGGGTTTCGTTTCCGGTAAGCAGCAAAACCGTATCGGTAACCAGCCCGGTGTTCTTGACCAGTTCGCTGAGCATATCCTGGTTTTCGGAGAGTTTATTACTACCGCTGGCAAGCACGGTATAATTTCCGGTTTCTTCAAACGAAGCTGAATTTATTTGCCTGTTGAGAGTGTTAAATGTAACCTGTTTAGTTTTCAAATTATATGTACATCCCTGGAGCAGCTGAATTATATGAACATTATCAGCTAACAATTTGGTCCCATTGAGCGTATAAGTGCTACCGGCAATATAAATATTGGCGCATCCGGTTCCGCGCACAGTTGCAAGGCCGCTTTCATCCACCGTCATGCAGGTCATATCATCCATACCAATCCCGGTAATATCAATCCCTTTATTCAATTTATAGTAAGCAAGAAAACCCACAGTACGTGCAAAACGGGCCCGCTCCGCAACATGCGTATCGAAAACAAATCCCGGAGCAAAATTCATAAAATCATCAGCCAGGGTAACATATATGTTGTTAGGATTTTCAATGGATTCGTAAGGATATACTGTTCCATTTGCAGCTGTATAAACAATAGAAGAAAGAATATGCATCCCTGCCGAGGTACCGCATATTGTACCACCGCTCGTATAAAGGTGAATTACAGCATCCTGAAGTCGTGTATTGCGGTAAAGGTTGTAGTATTCTGTTTGGTCGCCTCCCCTGAAGAAAATGACCTGGTATGTTAAAAGAGTATCGTATAAAACCTGGCTGTTAGCACTGTCGCGACTGGCAATAGCAAACTCTTTAGCAAAGGCAGCACCACATTGTTGCATAAAATACGGAGCCAGACTTCCGGTTGAGGTACCAATTATTGCAATTCTTTTTCCCTCGCCGGCCCAACGGTATGCAGGTGTACTCCAGCTGGCAACCCCGTTTTTCTCCGAACCTCCACCGACCAGTAACAAACGGCCAGGCTGGGCGTATGAATTGAAAAAACAGGTGATAAAAAGAATTGATAATATTCTTAATGGATTCATAAAATCCCAGATAAAAAGGTAAAACGAAATTAATAAAAAGAGTGAATAAAAAAATGAATAATTTTAGCAAACTTTTTAATAATAATTGTATTTATGCTCACACTATTCAAAAACGCCATCACATACTCACCACAGTTTCTGGGCACGAAAGATATTCTGGTTGGAGGAAAGACCATTCTGGCCATAGCTGACTATATCGAGCCTCCCCAAGGAGTTGAGGTTAAAACAATTGACTGCAAAGGGTTAAACCTGGTTCCGGGCCTTATCGATTCACATGTTCATGTAACCGGCGGCGGTGGCGAAGGAGGCCCTGCATCGCGGATGCCGGAACTTGAAATAAGTATGATGATTGATGGGGGTGTTACAACCGTTATTGGCTGCCTTGGTACCGATGGTATAACGCGCACTGTTGACAGCGTACTGATGAAAGTAAAAAGCATAAAAGCAAAAGGGATGTCGGCATGGATGTATACGGGCGCTTACCAGGTTCCACCCCCAACAGTTACCGGCGATATAGCTCGCGATATTGCATTGATCGAAGAAATTATTGGAGTGGGTGAATTAGCCATTTCCGATCATCGCTCATCGGTACCCACTCTGTCAGAATTCACCCGGATTGTAGCTCATGCCAGGGTAGCCGGTATGATTGGCGGAAAGGCCGGAATAGTGAATGTACACATGGGCGATGCACAAAACCCGTTCAAACCCATCCATGATGTTGTTGAAAACAGCGAAATGGGTTACCGGCAGTTTATCCCGACACATTGCAACCGCAATGATTATATTTTCGAGGATGCAAAAGAATACGGAAAGAAAGGGTATGTAGATATTACAACCAGTTCCTATCCTTATTATAAGGACGAAGAAATTAAACCTTCAATTGCTTTGAAACTACTGCTTGAAAGCGGCGTTCCGATCAGCCATATTACTTTTACTTCCGATGCCTGCGGCTCGTTGCCTGGTTTTGACCCGGAAACCGGCAAACTGATAAAAATTGAAATGGGATTGCCCGATTCAGTTTTGAGAGAAATCAAAGAAGCCGTGACCGAAGACGGAATTCCCCTGGAGATTGCCTTACAGGTCGCTACCTCCAACCCGGCTGATATCCTGAAACTGGCCGGTAAGGGATATATTAAAGAAGGATATGATGCTGATATACTTGTCATGGATACTTCTTTCAATATAGTTTACCTGATGGCAAACGGGAAAATGGTGAAGGGGTAGTTCATTCCAGGGGTCTAAAGCAGAAAGCCTGTTCAAATACACTGCAGGCATTCAGGAGTTCAGGGTTCAAAGAAGAACTTACTTTGCCGGGTAATAGGGCACAGAAGTTCTCAATTATAAATTATTTCTCTTAATTTTTTGTGACCATACGGTAACCAAACAATAATTTACTACTTCAAACATATTTTCATGCAGAAATTAGCCCTGGTATTTTTACTTATTATCCTTTCGGTTCCACTTTTCCTGCATGCCCAGCTGCTTAAAGAAAAGGTAAAACCGCCCGAAATACACGATTTTGCTCCTACCCTGCAATTCCTTGCATCACTTGGTCTCGAAGGCCGTGAAACCGGCACACAAGGTGCTGGTATCGCTGCCGATTATATTGCTTCGATGATGCAGAATATCGGGTTGAAACCATATAACCATGCTTTTGTTTCGGACTTAAAACTGTCAGATTACTTTCAGCCTTTCAATCTGATCCGTATAAATACAATTAATTCGACAATTGATATTTCACTTGCCAAAAACCGGTTGCAGCAATTGCATTTTACTCAATACAATGATTATAAGGTGAATAATGTTTTCCGCCCCCTTACTGAAGAGTCGGACCTGGTATTTGCCGGGTACGGTATTGTTGATCCTGACCTTGGTTATAACGATTATGCCGGTAAGGATGTGAAAGGGAAAATAGTACTTGTAATGGAAGGGTATCCCGGCCAGCACGATTCAACGAGTATTGCATGGAAAAAATTCAAAACGGCGTCGGATAACGACATATTCGACCTGGATTATAAGTGTGTGGTAGCCCGCAAGCAGGGCGCTACGGCAATAATTACTATAAATAAAGGCTTCCTGGCTGCAAAACCTGGCCAGCAGCTTCAAAAAAGCAATAATTCTGCAAAAGATGAAATCTATACGAAAGCTGAATATACATTACCGGCTAATAACACTGAATCGATGGTGAGTTGTTTCAGGTTGAATTTTGCCGGAAGCGATAATCTGGCCGCTTTATTGGGAATTGATTTGCCGAAAACAGAACAGGAGATCGCCTGGCACCTCAACTTCAAACCGGTTGAGTTGAATGCCGACATTAACCTTACCGCTACTGCCCTTATCGATACAATTACAGTTAATAATGTAATCGGGGTGCTATCAGGTAAAGATACATCGCAGACTGTAATTTTAGGCGCTCACTATGATCATCTTGGCAAAAGGGGAAACACTGTTTATTACGGATCCGACGATAATGCTTCCGGGGTGGCAGGACTCCTGGCTTTAGCCAAAATGTGGACCGGAAGCCACACCAGCCCGCCCTGCAACATACTTTTTGCTTCCTGGATAGCCGAAGAAAAAGGACTGATAGGAAGCGAATATTTTGCCGGGCAACTTAACCGACCAGAGCATGTGAAACTTTATATCAATATGGATATGATTTCGCGTAGCGTGCAGGAGGATACAACTGCCTGCCAGCTAAGCATAGGAACCCGCACTCCGGATGAGTATCTCAGGGAGCTTGCCCGCCGTAATAATTCCACTTTAGGAAAACCTTTTATACTAGATTTATGGGATGTAACCGGCCATTCAGGAAGTGATTATGCATCGTTTACTGCAAAAAACATCCCGATAATGACCTATAATACAGGCCTTCACAACGATTATCACACTCCGCGGGATATTCCGGAAAGTGCCGATCTGAATAAAATGGATCAGGTATTAAACCTGGTTAATAAATGTTTGAATACTCTCCTGTTTGAAACACCAGGTAAATAATCTTTTACCACTTACGCTTTCTGTTCACACTTTCTTACGGTATATTTTTCAAGCGCCTTAATATTTACTTCCACACCAATTCCGGGTCCGGTGGGAACAGTAATGGTGCCATCAGGATTAAGTTCAAACAATGTTTCTACTATGTCTTCTGTATAGTATTTCCGGTTAGGTGAAAGGTCGCTGGGAAGTGTGAAATTAGGAAGTGAAGCCAGTGCTACATTCCCTGCACGGCCAATGCCGGACTCAAGCATACCGCCATGCCAGACAGGGATATGCATTGTTGCGCAGTAATCGTGAATTTTAATCGATTCGGTATACCCGCCTACCCGGCCGGGTTTTATATTGATGATCCGACAGCTCCCCATTTCGATAGCGGCACGGGTATCGCCAAGAGAATGGATGCTTTCGTCGAGGCAGAGATCGGTATTAATTTTGCGCTGCAGTTTGGCATGGTCGAAAATATCGTCGTAGCCAAGAGGTTGCTCAATCAATGAAAGATTGTACTGATCCATCTTTTCGAAAACTGGCAGGTGATCGAGCGTGTAAGCCGAATTGGCATCAACCTGTAACAACATACCGGGATATTCGCGGCGAAGCGCTTCAATAAACTGAAGGTCACGGCCGGGGGCAATTTTAATTTTGATGCGCTGATAGCCTTCCTTCATGTACTTTTCCATAACATGAAGCAAATCAGGAACCGTGTCGCTGATACCTAAACTCACTCCCACGTTAATTTTTTCCTGCGTCCCACCCAGCATTTTCGACAACGAAATTCCCTTTGATTTGGCGAAAGCATCATACAATGCTGCCTCAAGCCCGGCTTTGGCCATCATATGCCCACGAACCTTCGCATAACTTGCAATTGCTTCATCCACGCTTGAAATATCTCTTGCTATGATTGACGGAATGAGGAAATCGTTCAATATGTGCCAGGCTGTCGGTACTGTTTCGTAGGAGTAAAACGGCGTTTCTTCTGCAACACACTCTCCCCATCCGGTAACGCCTTCGGCATCAACACGCACCATAATATGCTGTTCATCATATTCGGTTCCCATTGAAGTTACAAAGGGTGTAACCAGGATCATTTTGGTGTGGCGGAGTTCAATTCGGTCGATACGCATAACTATATAGCTTTTATGGGTTTTTATTTAAAAGAGAACTATTAGTTTTCGGAAGTACGAGGTACGATTTGGAGCGATGCAGGTTCATTAAGGTAAGTATGCCCCAATACATCATTTGTAAATCGTAAATCGTCATTTGTACTTAATTATTTCTTTTCCACTCTCAGTACAGGAAACGATTCCCCTATTTTCAAGAGAGGTGCAAATTGTTTATAGGTTACCAGCCCAAGTTCCGATTTTGGTTCAAGAGCGAGCACGATCAGGTTGCCTTTTATCTGGTTTGTTGGAATATAAATATAATCCGCGGCCGAAATTTCACCTTTGCATTCGTTCACTTCCACAACAGGGTTTATAATTATATCCCGTTCGAAATCAACTGAATCAATGCTTTTGATGAAATACTGTTCAATACTCTGGCCTTTCTGTTTTATAAATTCCGTATTCGTCACAGCCTGGTTGACTGCCCATTCAACTAATTCTTTGTTCCGTTTTGGGATAAGATAACCCGCAGGCTTCGACACATCGAACAATGTTTTTACTACCGGACGATAATCATTAACAATCACAACAGTATCGGTTCGAGAGGCATATGAGTATAAGGGTAGTGTAAGCTTTTCGCCATTATTAACGTGCTCCGATTGTATCGATACTTTCAGATTGGCTTTACCGGAAATAAGCGTTTTGCGTTCGACTCCCACCATCTTTTTAATTTCGGATTTATGAAGAAAAACATATTCGAGCATCCCGCGCATACCCGTCATTTGTCCTTCGGCCCGGTGTTTGATGTTTTCAACATAGTTGTCAGTTCCGTTCAGGCCTTCCTGTATAAATGAAAGAGTATTCTGTATCCCAAAACTTTGCCTCCCGTCATTAATATCGAAAGTACTGAACCTGATATAATCGATTTCGGGAGGTCCGCCGGGACAATATCCAAACGAACTGAAGGCATTGATGCTGAGATATTTCAACCAGTAAGGGAAAACTTCCTTATTCGACAAATCCCTGATTTTTTGTGAAACATTCGGATTGGTGGTTGTGCCGAGGGTTTCGTCAGCATTTTTGCGGTAACCATATTCCTCCCATTCGCCGCCGTAAGGGTAATACTCATGAATATCCATGGTTACTTCGAACAGGTACTTATCGAAAAAACGGTGCAAGGCCTTTGTTTCAGGTTCTGAAAGCACAAGGTGATTACGGTTCAGGTCGGCATCGTTTCCATTCCTTCTTTTGTTAGCTTCAGAGCCGTCAGGATTCATTTGCGGAACAATAGCAAGGTCAATCTTATCAAATAAATACCTGTTTTCCGGCTTAAGCAAGGTTTGAGAAAGCAATAAGGCCCCTTCTTTACCCGACTGTTCGTTACCATGCTGCTGGGCATGGAATAAAACTTTGATTTTTGCCTTGTCCTTTCCGAATTCTCCTTTAGAAAACTTCATGGCATATAGATTCCTTCCCTGTATTGACTGCCCGATGATTTCCACTGTCAGTATATCCGATTTTTCATCCAGTTGACGGATATATGAAGTGAGTTCATCATAAGAAGTAACTTTCTGATAGTTGTTTTTCTCCAGAGGTAGTGTTATTTGCTGAGCTGAAACCCGGGAAATGAGTGTTAGGATCAGAAGTAAAGAAATCAGTATTTTATTCATTCACAAGATGTTAAAAAATATTTCAAAAAATGTAGCCGGCTGCTTTCCCAAAATAATCTTATGTAAAAGCCGAAAGCTAATTTAAGAATGTTTTCCGGGATGAATAGCTGATACGAGTAAAAAAAATCGCGATCTGGATTAGACGAAATCTTCCTTTATTCTTTTTCTTTCAGTCTCCCATTTTTGATCTTAAATCTGATCCTCTTTAAAATTATTTATTCGCAATATATAATTTTCTATCCTGCAAACGATTGCACTAAAATTGCTGTGTTTTATATGGATTCTTTTCTTATATCTTTGCGGAAATAAAACCGCCTAACAATGAAAAAAGTCCCTCTCCTGATTATTTGTATTCTGTTTTTCAGAACAGCCTTTTCACAGGGTATTATAGATCATGTGGAACCTCCATGCTGGTGGGTCAATATGAAAAACAATGCCCTTCAGCTTATGATCCACGGTAAAGATATAGGTAAAACCAAGGCATTTCTTGAGTATAAAGGTGTAAAAGTTAAGAATTGCACCAGCACGGGAGCCAACTATTTATTCGTCGACCTGGAAATTGGCAACAGTGCAAAGCCAGGCACATTTACCATTTCATTTAAAGAAAATGAGAAGGACTCCACAGTACTTACTCATGAATACGAGCTGAAAGCCCGGGCAAAAGAATCGGCCAAGCGCCCAGGTTTCACTACTGCCGACATGATGTACCTTATCATGCCCGACCGTTTTGCCAACGGCGATCCGACTAACGACGATATGCCGGATATGCTCGAAAAAGCTGACCGCACAAGTCCGAACGGGCGCCATGGTGGCGACATAAAAGGAATTGCCGAACATCTCGATTATATAAAAAATCTTGGCGTAACAACCATCTGGTGCACACCCTTACTTGAAAACAACCTGCCGAGATATACATACCATGGCTATGCTGCTACCGATTTGTACAAAGTTGATCCCCGCTTCGGGACCAACGAGGATTACCGCAACCTGGTTCAGTCAGCCCATACCAAAGGAATGAAAGTGGTTATGGATATGGTTTTCAATCATTTCGGGACCAATTCGTACTGGATGAAAGACCTTCCACAAAAAGACTGGGTGAACCAATGGCCTGAATTTACCCGCTCCAATTACCGCGGCGGCGTTCTTTCCGATCCTTATCATTCGCAGTTCGATGCAAATAAAATGGCAAACGGCTGGTTCGATGTAACCATGGCCGATTTCAACCAGAAAAACCCTTATGTGGCAAAATATCTGATACAGAATAGTATTTGGTGGGTTGAATATGCCGGGCTCGATGGAATCCGCCAGGACACCTATCCTTATTCCGACAAGGAATTTATGGCTGAATGGATGAAAACCCTCCGTGAGGAATATCCAAACCTGAAGGTTGTTGGTGAAGCCTGGATCAATTACCCTGCACAGGTTTCGTATTGGCTCGATAATAAAAGCAATTGTGACGGCTTTCGTTCCAACCTGACAAATGTTTTCGATTTCCCGCTCATGGGAGCTATACAGAAAGCATTTACCGAAAAAGAAGGCTGGGATACCGGACTAGCCCGCCTGTACGAACTCCTTTCGCAGGACTTCCTTTACAGCGATCCTTCGAAACTCATCACTTTCGCCGATAACCACGATATTGAACGTATGTACCCGGTATTGAAAACCACCGATAATGTAAAAATGGCACTTGCATTCCTGGCAACAACCCGCGGAATGCCTATGATCTACTACGGAACCGAAGTTCTTAGTGACAGGGGAACTCTCGAGGGCGATCCTGGAAAACGCAAAGACCTTCCGGGTGGCTGGCAGGGTGACGAGGTAAATGCGTTTACCAACGATAACCTCAGCCCTGAGCAAAAGGATATGAAAGATTACATTTCGACCCTTTTCAACTGGCGTAAAAGCAATAAAACCGTACAGGAAGGAAAACTCACACATTATATCCCCGAAGATGGTATCTATGTGTATTTCCGTACATTTGGAAAAGAATCGGTAATGGTAATAATGAACAATAACGAAAAATACGTTAAAACGATTAATACTGTCCGGTTCGCTGAAAACCTTAAAGGTTTCAAAACAGGGAAAGACGTACTTACCGGCAACCAGATAAAAGACCTGAGCAATATAGAAGTAGCGGCAAAAAGTGTGAAGATTATCGAGTTGTCGAAGTAAAAGGCTGGAAGACCGAAGTCGGAAGACGGAAGACCAAAGTTGGAAAGCAGAAGGAAGAAGGCTGTCAGTATCAGAAGAAAACTATAATTCGAAGGACAAGAAAAGTTGTTGGAAAGCTTAATTTTATTCTCCGTGAATCTTCGGGCTCCGGAGTTCCGGCTTCCGATCTCTTGATCAACCTAATAACTAAGAACAACCTAAGATGAAAATGATCCGCTTTTCCGCAATACTTATAGCCTTTTTTCTTTGCAAGATCTCCACCGCCCAGCTCATCTGGCTAAAGCCCGAAAACCCATCCATAAACGATTCAGTTACCCTTTATTTCAACGCAGCCGAAGGCAATAAAACCCTGATGGACCTTCCGGGTGATGTGTACCTTCATACCGGGGTAATTACCAACCGAAGCCTCGACGGCCACGACTGGAAATATGTGGTCGGCAACTGGGGAAAGGATGATAAGACTGTGTTGATGAAACGGGAAGGTAAAAACCTGTATTCGTACCGTTTTGTCATCAAAACCTTTTACAAACTGGGGCCTGATGACGTTGCAAACCAGCTGGCTTATGTTTTCCGCAACATGGATGGAACCATAGTGGGGAAAACAAAGGAAAATGAAGATATTGTTGTGCCTGTTAACGGGTACAAACCAAAACTTAAGGAATCAACCGGCGGAAACCGTGAGGTGCACAAACTTATCCGGATTGAACAACTACCTTCCTCCTGGAATTGCTATACTGATAAGGGGATTATCACACTCAGGCCTTTTTCCGAAGGAATTGTGGAGGCTTCATTTCTGCCCGGAACCGAATCCAAACCCGATCCTTCTCATTCGGTAATTATGCAACCCGCGAAGGTTTCCCTGATCTCTGAACAAACTTCCTGGGGTTATATTCTGAAAAACGGCCTTATGACAATTACAGTTCATGCTGATCCGTTTTACCTGACATATATTTACAAAGGCGACACCTTGCTAAGTGAAGAAAGTGGGTTTTTCGGCAACCCGGGCAATTCGGGAGTCCGTTTTGCTTTAAAACCAGGTGAAAAAGTTTACGGAACAGGTGAACGTGCTATGGCAATGGACAGGCGGGGCAAAAAACTCCAGCTGTATAACCGGCCTTTTTATGGATACGAATTTGGGGCTGCCATGCTCAACTATTCGGTGCCAATGACCGTTTCGTCGCGTAAATATGCCATCTTGTTCGACGACCCGCAAAAAGGGTATGTTGATATAGGTAACACCGAACCAACGGTAACCGAATGGTGTGCCATCGGTGGAACGGCAAGATACTACCTTGTTGCCGGCAGCACTTTCCCCGAAATTTCCGATTCTTATACCCAACTCACCGGTCGGCAGCCTTTGCCTCCCCGCTGGGCACTCGGGAACCTGCAAAGCCGTATGGCCTACCGCAACCAGAAAGAAACCGACAGCATTGTTACACTGATGCAGAAAAAGGACTTTCCTATCGATGCCATTATCCTCGACTTTTACTGGTTTGGCGACAGTATACAGGGACATCTTGGCAACCTCGACTGGTACCGGAAAGCATGGCCCGATCCTGAAGGCATGGTTGCAAAATTCCGGAAACAAGGCATCAAAACCATACTCATCACGGAACCTTATGTGATCGACACAGTAGCCAATCATAAGGATGCTGCGGCAAAAGGGGTTTTTGTGACTGATAGCCTGGGCAAAACCTACATCGACAAACAGTTTTATTTCGGCGCCGGCAGCCTTATCGATATTTTTAAGCCCGAAGCCCGCGACTGGTTCTGGCTGAAGTACAAAAAACAGATCGACATGGGCATTGCAGCCTGGTGGGGCGACCTCGGTGAGCCCGAAAGCCATCCTGCCGATATCAGGCATGTTAACGGTAAAGCCGACCAGGTGCATAATATTTATGGCCATTACTGGGACAAAATGCTGTTCGAGAAATATGCAGAAAACTTCCCGAACACCCGTTTGTTTCACCTTCAGCGATCAGGGTTTGCCGGTTCGCAACGCTATGCCGCTTATCCCTGGACTGGCGATGTATCGCGCAGCTGGGGCGGGTTGCAGGCACAACTTCCTTTGCTCTTAACCATGGGAATGAACGGCCTGGGGTATATCCATTCCGATGCCGGAGGTTTCGCACAAGGTTTGCGCGATGATGAACTTTATACACGCTGGCTTCAGTTCGCCGTCTTCACCCCCATTTTACGACCACACGGCTCGGGAATCCCAAGCGAACCTGTTTTTTGGAGCGAAAAAACGCAGGACATTGTCCGCACCTATATGAAACTGCGCTATGCTATGCTTCCCTATAATTATACACTGGCATACCTGAATGCAACAACAGGTTCCCCGCTTATGCAGCCGCTTTTTTACCAGTATGCTAACGATACCGCAGCCTGCCGGGTCGAAAACGAATACCTCTGGGGCGATAACCTGCTGGTTGCACCTGTTGTGCAAAAAGGGCTCATCAGCCGCAGTATATATCTTCCCGAAGGCACCTGGACAGATTTTTACAGCGGCATTGAATACAAGGGTGGAACCCGCATTGAATTCCCACTGGCCATCGACAACATACCGGTATTTGCAAAAGTCGGAAGTTTTATTCCCATGACCAGGCCGGTTACTTCTACTGACTACTACAAGGGTGATAATTATGTGGTCCGGTATTATCCATCTGCAAAGACTTCTTTCGTACAATATGAGGATAATGGGCTTAACAGCAAGTCGCTCAGCGAAGGGAAATTTGAACTTATCACCTATAAGGGTGAAAAATCAGGGCTTAAAACCACTGTCGCACTCTCAAAAACCGGGGCCTGGACAGGAATGCCTGTCAGCAGGTCAATGCGCTTTGAAATAAGATCAAACGCTATTCCTTCGGAGGTAAAAGTGAACGGAGAAAAGTTGAAATTTACTCCTGAAAAAGGGAAACCCGGAGCAGAAAAAACCAGCTGTACTTATACCGACAAATGGCTGTATATTAACTTTATATGGGATGGCAAACCCATTATCATTGAAGTTACAGATGCCGCAAAGAAGTAAACCAAGAAACTACCTGCCTGTTAACAGAACCTTTGAACGCGCCTAACGCATTGAACTCTT
This sequence comes from Bacteroidales bacterium, assembly GCA_963677975.1. Lineage (GTDB taxonomy): Bacteria > Bacteroidota > Bacteroidia > Bacteroidales > UBA4417 > UBA4417. The sequence continues at coordinate 5,638,225 of OY782677.1, forward strand.
GAACGCGCGTAGCGCATTGAACCTTTGAACGCGCGAAGCGCACTGAACCTTTGAACGAACGACGCGCATTGAACCTTTGAACCTTTAAAACCAGAAACCCATCAAACAAAAAACATATGAAATCCTTAACCAAATCCTTCCTTATGCTTTGCTGCATATCATTTCTGTTTACAGCCTGCAAAACAAAACCAGCCGGTCCTGAAGTGAAGGCCAATTACCCTGAATGGGGTAAAAACGCGGTGATTTACGAAGTAAATGTGCGCCAATATACACCCGAAGGTACATTTAAATCGTTCGAAGCAAACCTTCCGCGCCTGAAAGAACTGGGCGTCGACATCCTGTGGATTATGCCTATCAACCCGATAGGAATTGTGGATCGTAAAATCCCGGATGGCTATAAAGAAAGCCTGGGCAGCTATTATTCGGTAAAGGACTACAAAGGCATAAATCCCGAATTTGGAACTGAAGCCGATTTTAAAGCCCTTGTTACAAAAGCACACGAAATGGGATTTAAAGTAATTGTCGACTGGGTGGCTAACCATTCGTCGCGCGACAACGCCTGGATCACCGAACACCCCGATTGGTATGTGCAGGACAGTACCGGTAAAATCCTTGCCCCTTTCGACTGGACCGATGTAGCCAAACTCAATTATAAAAATAATGATATGCGTGCCGCTATGATCGACGCAATGAAATACTGGGTCGTGAATTGCGATATTGATGGTTTCCGCTGTGACGTGGCCGGCGAAGTTCCGGTCGATTTCTGGGATACCTGCCGGGTTGAACTCGAAAAAGTTAAACCCATGTTTATGCTTGCCGAAAACGAAGATCATCCTGAGCTTTGCGCAAAAGCCTTTGATATGAATTATGGCTGGACAATGCATAGCACTATGCATAAAGTTGCACAGGGTAAGGATTCTGTTGTACAGATTAGTCGCCAGGTAATAAAAATGGACTCCATCTTACCGAAAAATGCCTTCCAGATGAATTTTATAACCAACCATGATGAAAACTCATGGAATGGAACAGCAGCTGAAAAATTCGGCGCAGGCGAAAATGCATTTGCAGTGCTTACTTACACCCTACCAGGGATGCCTCTGATTTACAGCGGACAGGAAGCCGGCCTGAACAAACGACTCAAATTCTTTACCAAGGACACCATCGACTTCAAAGTTGCCGATTATTCGCCTTTCTACAAAAAACTCAATGCCTTGAAACACGGCAGCGAAGCTCTCTGGAATCCTCCTTACGGCGGTATTTTCGAGCAAGTAAAAAATACCGAGCCAACAAAAGTCCTGTCGTTTATCCGCGAAAAAGGCGACAGCCGCGTGGTAGTTATCGTCAACCTGAGTAATGAAAAGGTAACAGTTAACCTGAAAGGGGATAAAGCCGATGGCGAGTATAAAGATGTTTTCTCAAATGCCGATTTCACCATCAACAGCACCAACCTCAATCTGACCCTTGAACCATGGGGATATTGGGTAATGGAGAAGAAATAATTTACTTACGAAAATAAGGGTTAGAAGCCTGACCTTATCAAAAATTTAACCTCAGAACCTCACCCCTCTCCTCCAGGAGAGGGGCTGGGGGTGAGGTCTTCAAGAAATAACCATACAACCACCCCTTCCATTTCATATCGAAAGGCTGGGGGTGAGGTCTTTTCAAAACAAAAACACTACCACCCTTTCCATTTCATAACGAAAGGGTGGTATTTTTTACCTCCAAAAAAGTCTTTAAATCCCACAGCCTCAGCCCTTTTTTATATCATAATTTATCCTATCTTTGCAGCCTTCAAAAAAATTGGCATAAATTACCTCCTCATGGGAACCAAATACACTGAATACAAACAACTTAGCTTAACCCGTATCGGAAACGAAGTACTCGATTTCTGGAATAGCAACCGTATTTTTGAGAAAAGTCTTGAAAACCGCAGCGAACATACACCATATATTTTTTACGAAGGACCTCCCTCGGCTAATGGAATGCCTGGCATTCACCATGTTATGGCAAGGGCAATTAAAGATATTTTCTGTCGATACAAAACACTAAAAGGTTTTTTTGTTGAACGCAAAGCAGGTTGGGATACCCACGGTCTGCCGATCGAAATTGCTGTCGAAAAAACGCTTGGAATAACTAAAGACGACATAGGCAAAAAGATCAGTGTCGACGACTACAACAAAGCTTGCCGCAGCGAGGTAATGAAATACAAGGACCGCTGGGATGATCTTACACTGAAAATCGGGTATTGGGTCGATCTCGACAATCCGTATATCACTTTCGACAATACCTATATCGAAACCTGCTGGCACCTGCTTTCGGAACTCTATAAAAAAGGGCTTCTGTACAAAGGATATACCATACAACCCTATTCACCTGCCGCCGGAACCGGTCTCAGTACACACGAACTCAACCAGCCCGGGTGTTACAGGAACGTGAAAGACAATACGGTCGTTGCACAATTTAAAGTGCAGAAGGATTCCGGACATAAGTTGATTCCTGCACTTTTTGGCAACGATAAAACCGATGTGTTCATCCTGGCCTGGACTACCACTCCCTGGACTTTACCTTCGAATACCGCACTTGCTGTTGGGAAGAACATTGACTATGTGCTTGTAAACACCTTTAATCCTTATACT